>NZ_CP166849.1 GCF_041346955.1 Amycolatopsis sp. cg5 | reverse complement strand
GCTGATCAGTGCCCGAAACAGGGGGGTACCTTAACTGCGTTTACGCAGGTCAGCACCTCATTTTGGCGGCGAACCGGCGCGGACGGCCGAGCGGGCGTCATGCGTCGGCCTCGTCCGGCATCAGGTCGACCCCGTCCCAGACGAAGCGCACGGTGGTGACCGCGTTGTCCCCGTCGCCTCCGGTGATCAGCTTGTGGATGGCGATGCCGTCGAGCTCGCGGTAGTCGCACCACTCGTGGTCCGACGTGAGCAGCAGGTCGAGATCCAGCGAAGACAGCAGGCCGAAGATCTGACCGCGGTTCGCCGTGTCCACTCCGACGAACACCTCGTCGAGCAGGATGATTCGCGGCGCTTCCAGTACGGCCTGATAGTGCGCGGCGACCGCGGCGAACAGCGGCAAGTGCAACGCGATGGCCTTCTCACCACCGGAAAGCGCACCGTGGAGCTTCTTGGTCAGCAGCTGCCAGCCGACCCCGTTCGCCCTGTCGATCTCGACCACGAACTGGTGCCAGCTCGTGTAGTCGAAGACCTGGGCGAGCTGCTGCTCCCAGCTGGTCGCGGTGTCGTCGGCCTTCGCCTCTTCGATTCGGTCGCGGAAGAACCCGTGCAACGACTCTCGATCGGCGTGGGTGAGCAGGTCTGGGTCCTTGAGCAGCAGTTCCCGCGCCGCGCGCGTGCCGGCAGGCAGGTCTTCGCGGACCTGCCACACCAACCGGACGGCCACCTTCGACGCGGTCCGCACCTGCTCGAGCCGCTCGTTCATGGCGTCGACCAGCGCGGTCGCCTGCCTGATCCGCGCGGCGAGATGACGGCGGGTCTCGCCGGTCAACGTCTTGTCGAACAGCTCGCCCTCGGCGCCGGTGATGTCGACGCGATCCCGGTCCGCCTCCGCGCGCAGCAGGTCGAGCAGTTCGGCGGCGCCGACCCGCAGCCCGTTGACCGTCGCGCTGAACACGCCGACGTCGCCGTCGGTCTCCAGCTCCAGGTCAGCGCGGTCGCTCAGGATTTCGCGGCACTCGTAGACGACCTCGTTCAGCCGATGCAGCGCGTCGCCGAGGTTCTTCTGGGCGTGCGGGATGTTCGGCCATTTGAGCGCCACCGCGTCCGCGGCCGCCAGCGCGTCGGCTGTGCTGGGCAGCTTGATGCCGGCGTCTTCCGGGAAGCTGCCCGACATGAGATGCCGGAGCCTGGTCGCGGTCTGGTCGCGGTGCTCCGTCGCCTGTTTCTGGAGCGCCGCGTCGATGGCGCGCTGGTTGTCGAGCGAACCCAGCCGCGTTGCGAGCTCGCGCAGCTCCAGGTTGAGAGCCTTCGCCTGGACGTCCAGCTCCGCCGATTCCTCGCGGAGTCCGGTCAGCTCGGCAAGAAGTTCCTGGTAGTCGCGGCCGAGCGCGTTCTCGACCGCCTCCGCCTTTTCGGCGAGCCCCTTCGCGGAACGCTCGGCGTCGAGCGCGTACCCGGCGGCTTCGTCCGCAGTCTGCTCCGAGCGTCGCGCCTGCGACGCGTACTCGTCGGCCAGCGCACGCGCGGACCGCGACTCCCCCTCAGCGTCGAGCCAGGCGTCCGCCAGATCCCGGAAGCCGTCGACCGCGACGGTGACCGCGTCGAGCCCATCGGATTCCGTCGGCAGGCTGTTCTCCGCCGCCTTCATGGTCAACGTCTTGAGCGCGTCGGCGACGGCTTGCTCGTGCTTCGCGAGCTGCTCCAGCAGCCTGCCGACCGCACGATCCGCCGAGGTCACGGCCGATTCGGCCAGGTTCAACGCGCTCGCGGCGGCGTCGACGTCCTCGTGGTCCGGACGGCTCGCCAGCTCGGCGGTCAACCGTTCGCGGCGCCGTTCCAGCGTCTTCAGCTCGCCGTCCAGCCTGGCGATCTCGTTGTCGAGCTCCCCCAGGCGGATCGCCGACTCGGCCAGTTTCCGCTGCCGCGCTTTCTCCCTGGCGCCCACGCCGATGTACTCGGCTTGCGGCTTCGCCCAGCTGCCGCTCGCGTTGGCGAGCCGCCACCAGCCGTCGGCGCCGACGGCCACCTCATGCCTGCCGGGAACCCGCTCGGCGTACGCGATGCCGGACAGCAGCCGTTCGATCACCTCGGCGTCGACCCCGGCTCCCGGCTGCGGGCGCAGCACGGCCAGCAGCGACTCCCCCTCCTTGACCACGGGGAATTCGGCGTCGAGGAAGGTGTCGTGCCCGTCGACCTCGATGCCGCCGTGCGACGGCACCCAGGCGTCGAGCAGGCCGCTCGCCTCGAGCGCGGCCTCGATGCCCGCTCGGGCGTCCTCGGGCACCGCGTCGGTGAAGGCGACGAGCTTCCAGAACGGCGCACCGTCCATTGTGGACCTGTCGGTGGTGCGGGAGTGCGCCGCTTCCGGCGGGAGTTCGACGCTGGACTCCAGCGCCTTGCTCTCCGCGGCCAGCTCGGCCCGGCTCTCGACAAGCCGAGTTCGCTCGGCACCGAGCGTGGTGTCGCGAACGGTGATGTCGTAGCGCACCCGGTTCGCGGTCGCGTTGACCTGCTTCAAGACCGCGGGCGCGGATTCGGCGAGGGCGGTCAGCGACTCGATCTCGGCGAACGTCAGTTCCGTGCAGCCGTCCACCCACTCACGCAGCCGTTTGACCTGCACTTCGATCGCGGACTTGTACGACTGGGCAAGTTCCTCGCGCTTTTCGACGGTCCTCGCCAGCTCAGCGCGAACTTGCTCGACGCTTTCCTCGCACCCGCGACGGCGATCGAGCGCCGTCTCGTGGGTTCCGACGGCCTCGCGCACCTCGCGGAGCTGATCGTGCCGACTGCGCACCGCCGCGCGCAGCAGCTTCCGCACACCGGACGAGCCCGACGGCAGCACGGACCGCATTTCCGTCCAGACGCCGGTCAGCTGTGCGCGCTCGCCCGCGCGCCCGGCCTCCTGGCTCGCGTCGGCCGCGAGCTGCGCGAGCCGGGCGGCGACGCGTTCCGCTTCGGCCACGCGCTCCGCGTCCGCCGACGAGACCTCGCGCTTCGCCTCGGATCCCGTGCGTTTCGCGACGAATTCGGCCTGCGCGGACCTGGCTCGCTCGCGAAGTTCGTCCAGCTCACGGCCCTGTTTGTAGCTTTCGCTCTCGACCAGGCCTTCGATGCGCGCGCGGACGAGCCCGCCGCGTTCGACGAGGACTTCGAGCCGCTGCTCCGTCGCCTTGTTCTCGGCGACGGCCTCGTCGTACTTCGCCGCGGACTCGCCCGCGGTGCCGGTCAGCATGATCAGCTCGGAGCTCGCGGAGATCAGGTTCGCCGCCGACGCACGCAGCACGCGCATGGCGTAGCTGCGTTGCTGGGTCGCGAGCCTGCGCGCCGCGTCGACCTCGGCGTCGACCAGTCTCAGCTGCTCACGCTGGCGGTCAAGCCGCTCGAAGCCTTCGGCGAGCTCGGCCACCTCGCTCTCGCCGAGCGGCGGCAGCGCGTGTGAGAGCAGCGTCGACAACAACGCCGGGTCGAGCCGCTGCGACAACTTCGGCTGCCTCAGCTGCAGTAGCGCGGTGATCAGCGCGTCGTAGCGCGGCTCGGTGAGCCCGGGGAACAGCTTGATGCGCACGGCCGTCCGGTACGAGGCGGAGCTGGGGTGCACTTCGCCGTGACGGCCGATCGCTTCGGCGAGCGCGGCGCTGGTCAGCGGCTGACCCGAGTCGTTGACCAGCGGCAAGTCGACGCCGACGCGCTGGGTGGTGGTGAAGTAGTCGACGTGCACGGTCTTGGTGTGCGTGCTCGCCTGCAGCCGCGCGCCGCAGGTGAACCAGTAGTCGCCGAGCGCGAATTCGAGCCAGACGTAGCCGACCCGCGTGCTGCCGTCGGCGCCGTCGCCCATGAGGTTCCAGTGCATGGTGCGCTCGCCGGTGCCGAACGTCGACAGCCGGTTCGCGCGCAGGCTGGCGTCGAACAGGAACGGGAGCAGCAGCTCGAGCGCCTTGGACTTGCCGGTGCCGTTCGGCCCGTGCAGCAGCAACCGGCCTTTGTGGAACTCGAAGATCTCGTCGTAGTAGCGCCAGACGTTGAGGATGCCCGCGCGGGTGGGCGCCCACCTCGGCGTTCCGACGGCCCGCAGTGTCATGACGCCTCCACCGACTGGACCTCGGTGACCGCGTACCGCGACGCGGCAGGCAGCGCGACGACGACCTCGCCGGAGCGCCGCGCCAGGCCGAAGTCGTCGAGCACGGCGAGCGCGTCGTGTACCAGCTGCTCTCGGCCGTCCTCGCCGCGATAGGCCTTGGCCCAGCGGGGGAACTCGCCGAGCAGTCGGTCCGCCTCGGCACTGAGCTGCTCGGGCACCACACCACCTTCCGACGCGGTGATCACGTCCAGCAGCAGCAACGCCGCTACCTTGGCGTTGCTGGAGTCATCGGGGAACTTTCCGTCCGTCGCCAGTCCGTCCGGATCGACGAGCAGCACACCTTCCGCCCGCTCTTCCAGCACGAATCCGCCCTGCTCCGCGGCGCGGCGGATCAGCTGCCTGCCCACGGGCGAGGTCAGGTATGTCAGCTCGCCTGGCGACAGGTCCGCGCGGTAGACGACCGGATCGTCGACGAGCCGTCGGAAGATCGAGTGCCGCACCCAGAGGCCGCGTTGCACGTCCGACGCACCGTCGATGGCATGCGCCGCTTCGGGTGCTTCGCCGTAGCGCCGTTCGCGGCGGAGCGCGGAGAGCAGCTCTTCGAACCGGACGGCGACCTCCTCGCCGGGCACCGCGAACTGCGAAGGCCCGTTCGGCGCCGCCAGCAGCCGCATGACCAGCGTCGCGTCGACGCGGTAGAGCACCTTCGCGGTCGCGCTGGCGACGAACGACTCCGTGCTGCCGTCCGCGACTTCGAGCGCGCCGAACGACTCCAGCGTGCGCAGCACGTCGACGTACGCCATGCGCTCGGCGCGCTGGGAGGTGTCGAACGTGTCGATCAGCGGGTCGGCGAGTGTCGCCTGGGTGACCCTGTCCGCGAGCAGTCCGATCGTGGTCACCGGCGTGGCCAGCACCTCCGCCGCCACCAGGCACAACAGCGTGTAGCGGCGACGGTCGAACGGCGCGTTGCCGGACCGCTCGCGGCGGGCGGGACGGCTGGGATCGGCACGGGCGCGGACCTTCATCAGCCGCGCGTAGCCGAGCCGCGGTTCGATCGCCAGCGACCAGCCGCAGTAGTAGTCGAACCACTTCGCGATCGGCTCACGCCTGCGCCGCACCAGGTCGAACGTCTCCGGCGCGATCCGCGCGCTGATCAGCGGGGACGCGAGCAGCAGCCGGATGCCGCGCGCGACGTCCTCACGTTCGGCCAGCACCAGCTGGTTCGCCAAGTTGCTCACGAGCGGCCTCCCGCGACCCGGATGTCGACCAGGAAATCAGGTCCGGCGAACCTACCCCGAGGCGTGGACAGCACGGCCGCCCGGGAATCGGGCGGCTGCCGCAGGATCAGCTCGACCTTCCCGTCGCTGGTCGCGCCGCGGCGGACACCGGTCGAATCCGGCGAAGCAGACAAAGCGCGGCCGAGCATGTCCAGCAACCGTTGGAACAACTCATGATCGAGTTCACCGAACGCCGACAACCGGACCTCGCCGTCGGTCGCGAGCCTGCGCCAGGCCTCCTGCAGTTCGGCGCGCTCGGCGCGGGCTCGCACGGCGCGAGCGGCTTTGATGGCGCTGACATCGCGGACCTTGCCCGCCCTGGTGAACCGCTCCGTCCGGCCGGAAGTCCGCAGCAGCGCGGAAACCTCGACCGGCGGCGCGTCCGCCCAGCTCGTGTTGGCCGGCACCAGTTCCGGATCGAGGTGACCGAGATGCGCGTGCCGCGCGGCGCCCATGCCGAACGCCGTCGACCACAGGCGATGCAGATCGGCCTCGGCGGGCGCGGCGGCGAACCACCTTGCCAGCTCACGGAAATCGGCGACCGCGCTGCTGGCGCGACGGCGTGATTCACTGATCCGGTCCAGCACCTGCAGCAAGGTGACGATCGCCCGGCGGGCGACCGTGTGCAGTTGCTCGACGCGCGCGGGGCCGCCGTCCGCAGGCTTGAACCAGGCGAGCAAGGCGTCCCACTGGGTCCGGCGTTGCGCCAGCCAGTCGGTTCGAGCCGTTTCGCCCGCTGCCGGCGGCAGATCCGCGCCGGCGAGCGCACGGCGGTGCAGCCGCTCGACGTCGACGCGCTCGATGCCGGCGGCGATCAGGTGCGTGCGCTGATCGAGGTTGGTCAAGAACTCTTCGAGGTAGGTGATCGTCGCGCCCTTGACCTCGTGGAACGTGGCGAGGTCCGCGCCTTCCGCGCGCAGCAGCCGGTGCAGCTCGCCGGTGAACCGCTTGGCGTTGCCGCGCAAGGCATCCAGATGACCTTCGAGCTCCATCAGCGTGGCGAAGACGCGGCGGTCCGACGGGTCGTCGAGCGCGTCGGCGAGCCGTTTGAGCCGGTCCGCGATCGCTTCGAGCACCGCGGTCTGCAACGCGCCGGACGAGGTCAGCGCGCCGAGCGCGTGCCGGACGCCGGCGAACGCGGCCGCACCACGCCCGGTCAGCGAGTACCGCAGATTGCGGCGCTCGTATTCGCTCGCCGTCCGGTAGTTCTCGGCGTGGTTCTGCACCACGTCGAGCAGTTGCCAGTTCCGCAGCTGCTCCAGCGCCCTGGCCAGGTCGGCGTCCTCGACCGCGTCGAACCAGCCGACCTCGCGCAGCCCGTTGCGAACGTCGTCGAGCCCGAGCGTGGTCTCCATGCGCTCGCCCGACTCGCTGAACGCGTGCAGGATCGCGGTGTACAACTCGGCGCGATCGCCTTGCGTGAAACGGAACATGTCCGTCGGCACGCGGTCCATGAGCCCTCCCTCGCCGTCGGCGGTCATCTGCTTGCCGACACCGTACGGGTGGTCACCGACAGAAATGAGCCCGGCGACTACCGTGGTACCGCGATGGAACCCGAAGAACCGTTGGTCGGCCTCCTCATCAAGCTGAACCGAGGCGAGCTCGCCGAACTGCTCGCCAACCGCCCGGACGCGCTCGATGCGCCCTGGCCTCGACGGATGTCCGACCTCGGTGATCGACTGTGCCAGCCGGAGTCGATCGAACTCGCCATCACCAAGCTCACCGCGCCGGAACTCCAAGTGCTGTCGGTGATCCAGCTGAAGATCGCACAGGGTGACCACGAGGGGGTGGCGGTTTCGGCGGTCGCCGAACTACTCGGCACCACGGACCGCGCGATCGGAGAGGTCGTCGGCGCGCTCTCCCGTCACGCGCTGGCATGGCTCGAATACGGCGTGATCCAGGTGCCGACGGGCATGCCGACCAACGGCCACCGGCGTTTCCGGCTCGGCAGACCGCTGGCGCACGAGCTGGCGTCGATCACCGTGGAGTACCTCAAGGCGAAATGCGCCGTGCTCGGCCTTCCGACGAACGGACGCAGGCAAGAGCTGTACGACAGTCTGGTGGACTACCTGCGTGATGGCGCGCGCGTGCGCGACCTGGTCTCCGTCGCGCCGGACGGCGCGGCCGAGCTGCTGCACAAACTTGTTTGGGAAGACAGCGAAATCCGGCTGGGGCACTCCATCCAGCACACGCACTACGCGCAGCTGGGCAGTCCGCTCCACCGCGAAACCCCGGCGAACTGGGTCATTGACCGTGGCCTGGTCTATCCGTCTTACAGCGGCGTGGCGTCCATGCCGCTCGAAATCGGGCTGGCGCTGCGCGGCCGTGACTACCACCTGCCGTTCACCCCGGACCCGCCGCAGGTGGCGCTCTGCCCGGTCGCGCCGGAGCGGGTCGCGACCGAGTCTTCGGCGGCGGCGCTGCGGCTGCTCGACCGGGTCGTCACCGTGGTCGGCTCGGCGGCCGTCGAGGCGATTCCGCTGATCAAGACAGGCCGGATCGGCGCTCGCACGATCGCCAAGCTGGCGAAGGAACTCGGCGCGGAAATCGACGAGATCCGGGTCGCGCTCGACCTCGCAGGCGCGACAGGGCTGCTGGCGGTCGAGATCCCGATGATGCCGGAGTCGTCGGGACGGGGCCGCCGTCCCGCGTCGAAGCCGCCCGAGTTCCTGCACCCGAGCGACGACTTCCCCCGCTTCCGCGAACTCGACGCGGCCGCCCAGCTGACCCGGCTGCTGCGCTCGTGGTGGGACTTCCGGTGGGCGTCGACCGCGGACGAGAAGACCGTTCGCGCGACGCTCGGCGAGGATCCTCATGAGGCGCACGAGCTGGTCCGGCACCTCGCTGTCCGGCTGCTCGCCGGGCTCGAACCCGGAACCGGGCTGATCGACCCCGAGCAGTTCGCCGCGCTCGCCGCCTGGCACCTGCCCGCGATCAGCGGCGACATCCTGCGCGTGCTGGTCGCCGCGACACTGACCGAAGCGAGGATCGTCGGCGTCTCGGCGTCTTATGCCGCGAGCGACTTGGCGTTCGCGCTGCTCAGGGGCAACCTCGAGCAGGCGGCCGAGACGGCGGTGTCGAACGCGTGCGGGTCGGCGCTGTTCGGCACCGACCTGACGGCGATCGTCACCGGCCCGCCCAGCACCGAGCTGGCCAACCTGCTCGACCGCGTCGCCGACCGCGAAACCCAGGGTTCGGCGTCGACCTGGCGGTTCAGTCCCGCCAGCGTCCGGCGCGCGTACGACAACGGCGCGTCGCTCGACGGAGTGCTCGAAACGCTGCGCGCGGTGGCACGCGGCGAGCTGCCCCAGCCGCTGACGTACCTGCTCAACGACGTCGCGCGGCGCCACGGCGAGGTCGGCGTGACCGACGTCGGCTGCGTAGTGGTCGGCGAGGATCCCGCACTGCTCGCCGAGATCGCCGCGCACCGGAAGCTGGCGAAACTCGGCCTGCGCGCGATCGCCCCGACCGTGCTGACGTCCACAATGGACGCCGCGACCACGCTGGCCGCCTTACGGGACAGCGGTTACGCGCCCGTTCACCGCGCGGACGACGGCACGGTGGTCATCCGCGAGGAGCGCATCGCCCCGCCACCCGAGCCCGAGTACGCGCTGCCGAGCCCGCAGGTCCCCGCCAAGCCGGAGGACCCGTACGCGCACGCGGACCGGCTGATCGCGGCGACCGGCCGCCCGCCGAAGCCGCTGAAGCGGGGCGCGCTGATGAACGTGTTCCCCGGCAAGCGCACAGCGGCCTGGGTGCGGCTGATCCTGCAGCTGGAGTCGGGCTTCCCGGTGATCATCGGGTACCAGGGCGAGACGCTGGTGGTCAGCGACCCTGAGCTGGACGGCGACTACCTCGACGTGTGGCTGCCGAAGCTCGGCGAATACCGGCGGCTGGACGTGAAGCTGATCATGCCGACGTAGCCACCAGCGTCTCCTCGAGGTCGTTGAGCAATGCGTGTACCGGAGCCCAGCACAGCATCACGGTGTCCTTGTCGAACTTGGGCTGCTCAGCGTTCTCCTTACGCGGGTGGACGAAATTTCGGAAGTTGCGCACGTTGTGCATGAACGTCGCGGCGTCCAGCTGAATCCAGCCTTTGGTGTGTGCAGTGTCGATCATTACCTCGAGCGTGGCTCGATCCTCCTTGACCAGCTGCTTCCGGCGCTTGTCGTAGAAGCCCTTCTGCCGGAGTTCTTCGTCCCGTTCAAGCAGAATCGCGAGTAGGAAGCCTTCCACGATGCTTCCGATACCGATGACCGCCATCGTGTACGCGCCGTGGTTCTCACAGATCCTGGTCTCCTTCACCCGGTTCATCAGGGTGTCGACCTTCTGCTTGTCACCGATCAGCGCGCGCAGCCGCGGCTCCAGCTTGAGTGGCTCGGTGAACATCGGTGTGGTGCCGTCCGCGCCGAGCTCGGTCACCACCGGGCGTCCCCCGACGTAGCTGATCACAAGCTGTTCCGGCTTGAGCTTCTCGTTGATCACCGTGCGGAATCCCTCCGCGGAGATCATCCCGTCGTCGTACTCGATGGGATCACACACCCGGCAGAGCAATCGCTCGATCTCCGGGTGATTGTCCTGGCGCTCGGTGAACTGCTCCTTCAGCCAGGGAATACGCGGTGAACCGTCGTACTCGGGCGGCTCCGACAAGCCCGCATGCCGGAAAAGCTCCTCCAACTGATAGCCCTTGCGCTCATATGGACCGCCCATATCGACGATCACCTCAGCCAGTCGATCCACCGTCCTGGAATCCAACGGGAACATTAATCCTCCTCCTTGTCGGCAAGCCCCTGCGCGATGTCCACTGCCCGGCCGAGTCGTTCATCGATGATCTTGCCGCGCTTCTTGAAGCCGAGTTCCGCCCGCGCCTGGTCGACGCGTTCCTGACGGTCCAGCAGCAGACCGTCGGAGATGAGCCATCGGCACAACTCGATGAGCTGTCGGTCGCTGTACTCCTGAGTCCGCAGCCCGACCGGCACGTTCGGTCGGGAAAGTCGCCGGAGCGCGGGCGGCTCAACGATTTCCCCCACGAACTCGGGCTCGGTCGGCGCAGGATCACTGTCCGCGTACTTGATGGCGTCTTCCCATGCCCGCACGATTTTCTCGGTTTCACCCTCTGGATCGGCGAACCAGGCCGACGACCAAAGCCGATGAAAACGCCAGCCAAGATTTTCCAGATGCGCCTGCCGAAGCCGGTCACGATCGCGTGCGCTTTCCGAGCGGTGATAGGTGTCACCGTCCGCTTCAACCGCCAGCACCATTCGTCCTGGGTCGTCGCGATGCGCCAGCGCGAAATCGATGTAGTAGTCGGAGAACCCCCACTGGGGAAAGACCATGATTCCCTTGCTGACCAGTGCGTCGTGGATCGCCCGTTCGAATCCGTTGAGTTCCCCGCCTGCCAGGCGGCCCACCTGGTCGATTTCGCCTCGGCGCTCGGCAAAATCGAGGTAACGGCGCAGCAGCTCGGTCCCATTGACCTGTTCGGCAGGCTCAAGATCGGCGGCGCGGAACGAGGAGACGATCGTCATCCGCCGTTTGGCTCGCGTGACCGCGACGTTGACCCGCCTGGCGCTGCCTTCGTAGTTGAGCGGACCGAAACTCGTGCGGTTGATCCTGCCGTTGACGCCTTTGGCCACACCGACGCTGAGCACGATGACATCACGTTCATCCCCCTGCACACTTTCGAGGTTCTTGATGAAGAACCGTTTCCCGGAACTGGCCTCCTCGGAGAAGAATTCATCGAGGTCCGTACGATCTCGCCTGACCTCACGAAGGCGTTGTTCGATGCGAGCCTGATGTTTGGTGCCGAGCGCGATCACACCAAGGCTCTCGTGCGGCCGCAATTGGGCGTGCTGCAGCACAATCTGCACGACCCGCTCCACCTCTGCAGGCGACGAGCCGGACTGACCGGGCGAAACGACACCGTCGACGAACTCCGCGGTCACCGGGCTTTCCTGGGCCATACCGGGGAAGGTGACCAGTTTGTTCCCGTAGATCTCCTTGTTCGAGAACGAGATCAGGCGTTCGTCCGCGCTGCGGTAGTGCCAGCGAAGCATCTGGGTGTTCGGGATCTTCGGGCGCAGCGAGGTGAGGATCGACTCGTAGTCGTCAAGACCGCCGTCGGTCTCGTCGTCAGCATCTTCGCCGGCAAGCATCTTGTCGAAGAAGCTCGATGGCGGCAGCTGCTTGTCGTCACCGGCCACGACCAGTTTGCTGCCACGCATGATCGAGGTGATCGCGTCATGGGGCCGGATCTGGCTGGCTTCGTCGAAGACGACCAGGTCGAACAGCTTCGCGGCCGGCAACATCTTGCTGACCACCAGCGGTGACATCGCCCAGCACGGCCTCAAGGCGAGCAACACCTCGGAGGCCTCGTCGACGAGCTTACGAGTTGGTTTGTGACCGCGCTTCCGGTTGGCCTGCTCGCGAACGACGATCGCCTGCTGCGGATAGTCGTTCTTGGCTTCGAGCAGCACCCGCGCCACCCGCCGCCTGATCCGCCTGGCCGCGAGCTGTCGATGTTCCCGGTCGGCAGCCTGGAATTCAGCGACGAATCTGGTCTGCTGGTCGCCGACGAACTCGCGCAGCACCGGAAAACGCAGCTTGAACTCGTCGTCGAGCGAAGCCAGCCAAGCCCGTTCGAACATCAGCCAGGTCTGGTCTGCGTTAGCCTTTCGCGCGGCAGCCTCGTTCAACAACTCGGTCAGCCCGAGTGCGTGAAACCGCTCGCGGAACTGAGTCAGCTTCGGCAGTTGCCATAACGTGTTCTTGTCCGCGCGCAGCTCTTCGAGCTGCTCGGCGACGTGTTGCGCCGGCCTGCTCTCGAGGTTCTGCAACTTCGCCGACAGGGCGACCGCGGCAAGCTGACGACGCAACTCTTTGTAGTCACGCATGGCTTCTTCCAGGCCCATCACGTGTGCGGGCTCGGTGCGCCCGCCGCTGAGTTCCCGCCAGCGGTCTCGTTGCCGGACGACGGTCACCAGCGCGTTGTGCAGCGCCGCCTTCTTGGTGACGCCGTGCACGGACATCGCCCGCAACTGCTTGACCAATTTGCGACGCTCGCTCCACGGCAACTGGTTCGGATAGCGCGCCCTGGTCTTGCGGTCCGCGGTCGCGTAGAACATCCGATCGAGATAGCCCCCGAAGATGTCCTGCCCGAAGGCCTGCACGCTGGCCTCGACCTGATCGAGAAACGCGAGCACGTCCTGCCAGCCGTTGACGTCGTGAGGCTGCGCGAGACCGGTCGGCGCGAGCAGCCGCTGGATACCGTCGCGGCTGCGGTTGAGTGTTTTGTCGGCCAGTTCGTCGAGCTCGTATAACGCCTTGCGGACGTCGTCCTCCGTGCGGATCGGCGAGTTCGACCATGGTGAGTCACCACGCAGGACCCTGGCACCACCGGAGTCGACAAAGCTGCGCAGGTCCCTGCTGAGCGCCTGAACGACGCCGTGGTCGAGGTTGTACAGCTGCGGTCCGCGGAAGACGTGCTTGCTCTTGTACATGGATCCGATATCCAGCAGCTTTGCTTGCACTTCACGGGCGGTGACACCCCACGGAGCCCGGCGCGAATGAAGGCCGGCTTCGTAGTCGACTAGCCGCTGCCGCCGATCCGCCAGCCGCTCGTGCACCGTCCCCGGGTCGACCGGCGGTTCCTTGGCAGCCTGGTCGAGGCTCTCAGCGAGCTGCTGCGCGATCTGCCCGCGGTTGAGCTTCTGCTGATGCAGGTCGAGCACCAGGTTGTCGAGGCCTACCTGCTCAAGCCTCGACATGACCGCTTCCAGTGCGGCCCGTTTCTCAGCGACGAACAACACCGTCTTACCTTCAGCCGCGGCGCCGGCGATGATGTTCGCGATGGTCTGGCTCTTGCCGGTACCCGGAGGGCCTTCGATCAGTACGTGATGTCCGGCGAGCGCCGTGGTGACGGCTCGTTGCTGCGAAGAGTCCGCGTCCTGCACGAGGTATTCGTGCGGCGGGGAAATCTCGTCCACGCGGGGCGCGGAGAAGGCAGCCGCGGCTGCGTGCAACTCGTCTGCCGCTGGCTGGTATCCCGCCATGGCCGCAATCAGCTCATGCCCGGCAAGCAGCTCGCCCGCGGCCCGAAGGTCGTTGACCATCGGCAGTTTCTCGTAGTTGAACAAGCCGACGACGACAGCGTTCTCGATGCCTAGTTCGACCCGTTGGCCCCTCGCCCGTTCCACGAGCTTGTCGAAAACCGCAGTGACCTGCTGCTGGTAGTCCGCGGAATCACCGAGCAAGGTGTCCGCTTCCGCGCTGAATCCGTCGATGTCGATGTCGACGCCGTACTGCTGATCCAGCGCGTGCAGGAGCACCGGGTTCACCTCGGCGTCATCGCCCAGCTCAAGAGTGAAATCGCTCTCGCTGGCGGTGCGCGCCTTGATGAGCACCGAGCGAAGTACCAGCGGGGCACGCAGCTTGCTCACTTTGCTCGCGCCACTGACCACCGGCGCCGGAGTGGTGACCATGCCGAAAGCCAGCTTGCCGACCTCGACGCCTTGCTCCTCCCTGAACAGCAGTATCCGTTTGCTGATGCTGCGGGCCTGCGTGCACGCGTCCTTGTGCGCTTTGGGCTCGGTGAGCAGCTGGCCGAGCCGGACCTTGCCGCCGGATGCCAACGCGGCGAGCGCGGCAGGCTCCGCCGCTGTCAGGTCCAGGCTCGCCGTTTTCGTATTCCTGAAGTACAGCAAGGTGTTGCGAAAACCGAGGTCAATGAGTTTCTTCGCCCAGTCGTCGGCTTTCGCTCGCACGAGCTCGAGCCTTGGATCATCAGGTTCAGGAGACATTTCTTGCTCGCCCCTCGTCAGAACGGTTACCTCGTCCGGGTTTCAACCCGATTCAGGGCTCACCGTTCTGCGGCGAGCCGTCCAGGATGCCACCGGCACGGCGCGGTGTCGAGTACCAGCGCTCGCACCGGATGCCCCACTCTCTAAGCGACCCTACGAATTTTTGATCACCTGAGAGCCCAAGTCACCCGTACGCCAGAGATGACAACACGGCTGGACCAAACCCAATAATCACAGCGTTATCATTGGGGAACCCCACTAGCTGGATGTGGTGAATTTCGGTCCACCAAAGCCCAGCCGCCGAGCAAACCGCTGAGACCGAACAGGCCGAAGAACAAACCGCCGCCGACCGACAGGCCGCCGAACATCGAGATCACCGTAAGGAACATCAGGAACAATCCCACCGCCATCACCCCGCGGCCGATCCAGACCAGCTCTTTTCGAGGCCGTGCTGGCACCGGCACTGGGACGGTCTGCCGCACTGGTTCCCACATCGGTGGCGCGGCCGCGACCGGCGGAAAGGTGACTGCCGACTCCAGCACGACTGGACGCGGTTCCGGGATCGGCCGCTGCGGAGTAGGTCGCGCGCTCAACCCAAGCCGGGCTGCCGCCTCCGCCATCGGCACCACGGCGACGCCCAGTTCCCGTGCACGCCCCAGCCTCGGCTCCGTTTCGACGACCTCGGCCCCGACGACCAGATGGGTCACCGACGCGGTGAGATTCTTGGCCAGGCGAACGCCCACCGAGAGCAAACTCGCGCGCAACTCGTCGGCGGCAGGCGAGGCTCCCAGCACCAGGACACGCATTCCCTCGGCCCGCCCAGTCACCACGACCGTCTCGGTCACCCGCAGATCGCGCACCAGATCCGGCACGCGCAACGCGGTCGCCACCTGACGCAGCTCGCGTTCCTCGGCAGACGTGATCGCGCCATCGCTTTCGGCGACCCGGCGCATTGATCGGACGAAGACCTCGTGGATACGCCGGACGTCCCGCTCGGCCAGTCCCGCGGTCGCGGCCATCGCGGTCAACGCCCGCGTTTCTTCTGGCGAGATGTGCTGGTCGGACAGCGCGTCGGCGAGCAGGTCGACATACGCGTCTTCGAGCGCCTTGTCCGTCGCACCCGGGGTTTCGAGCTGCATACGATCCAGGAGACCGGCCATCCAGCCGCCGGCCACCGCCGTCCTGTCGCCGGGCCTCGGCAGGAGACTTCGCGTCGATTGCCACCGTGGCAATTCAGCGAGCACGGGCCGCCGAGCAAATCCCAGTTGATGGGTTGTGACCAGCGAAGAAATCAGCTTCGAGCAGATTCGAGCGTCTGCGAGCGCGGTGTGTGCAGCATAATCACCAAGGCCGAGCGCACCGGCGATCGTCGCCAACCGGTAATTCGGCAACGTAAGCGCCACCTTTGTCGCGGAAACCGTGCAGACACCGGGCAAAACCGGCATAGACAGTCGCAGTCTGGAAATCTCACCTTCCAGAAAACGTTTCTCGAACGAGAGGTTGTGCGCGACCAGCACACTCCCCCGGCAGATGTCCGCGAAGTCGCCGAGCACCTCGGCGAACGAAGGTGCACCGTCCAGCTGCCGTCTTGTAATCCGGTGGATGTTCACCGGACCCGGGTCAATGCCATGCCCTGGGTTTACCAGAGTGGACAGCTCCGAGACCAGAGTCCCGTCCGCGCGCGTGCGAACCGCCGCAAGTTCGACGATATGGCCGGGATGCAGTCCCGTGGTCTCGACGTCGATGGCGGTAAAATCAGCCGGACCAGCCGAGAACGGGGCACCACGAAACAGCTGCAACGTATCGATGAGGTCATTCATTTGGGCTGGTTTTCCCCTTCTCACCTGCTCAGTCGACCAAACCATCGGTAGCAGACGGGAAGCGTCACGCGCCACAGGAGAAAAACGAAGCTTTGTGGCCGTAACGTAACGCGTCACGCACTGTTTCTAATCCATTCGAGTGACATCCGCAGCATTTTCCAGGCAGTCTGTAACAATAAAATAAGCCAGCCAGAACTGTTCTGCATGAGTGCCTGGCTGCGACGACTTCCGACGTGGATCAAAATCACCCTCGGCGTGTTCGCCGTGCTGTTCGTGTTCGGCGCCATCTTCGGCAAGCCGGCGGACACCCGGCCGCAGAACCTCCTCGCGGCCCCGACGCCGACCCCCTCGGCACCGAGCACGACACCGACGACCACGCCGAACGAAGACACCTTCACGGTGACCTCCGTGACCGATGCGGCGACCGTCGAACTCACCAGCCAGTCCGGGGCGAAGCAGACCGTGCATGTCGCGGAGATCGCCGTGCCGCCCGCGACGGGTGGCTGCTTCCAGGCGGAGTCGACGGGCTGGGCCAGCAGCCTGCTGGTCGGCAAGCAGATCGTCCTCAAGGCCACGAAGCTCGTGCTCGACGACGGCACGGACTACGCGACCGCCGCGTTGAAGGCCGGAATGGCCAAGTACGCGATCCGCGGTGCCACCGACGCGGCACTCCGGGCGGCCGAGACGGCGGCCAGCACGTCGAAGCTCGGCTTGTGGGCGCCGCCCTGCAACGGCGCCATCGACATGCCCCCGGTGCCGACCGTGAATCCCGAGCCCGAGACACAGGTCGCGGCTCCTCAGCCGAACCCTGCGCCGACCACGAAGGCGCAGCCCGAAAGCTCAGGCGGCAGCGCCCACTACGCGAACTGCGCTGCCGTCAAGCGGGCGGGCGCCGCGCCACTGCACCGTGGCGAGCCCGGGTACAGCAGGCAGCTGGACCGGGACGGCGACGGGGTCGCCTGCGAAAAGTAGTTCGGCGACTCCCCACGTAATCTGGAGGCATGCCGATCCACGTGCTGCTCGTCGACGACCACGAGGTCGTGCGCCGCGGGCTGCGTGAACTGCTGGGTGACGAGTCGGACATCGAGGTCGTCGCCGAGGCGGGGAGCGTGGACGAGGCGCTGGCCGTCGCGTTGCACGTCGAGCCGGATGTGGCGGTGGTCGACGTGCGGCTCGGCGACGGTGACGGGGTCGCGCTGTGCCGTGAGCTGCGGTCGAAGGCGAATCCGCCGTACTGCCTGATGCTCACCGCGTTCGACGACGAAGAGGCCATGGTCGGCGCGATCATGGCGGGCGCGTCGGGGTATCTGCTCAAGCAGGTGCGTGGCCAGGATGTCGTCACGGCCGTGCGTGAGGTCGCGGCCGGGCGGTCGCTGCTCGACCCGGTGAGCACCGCGCACATCCTGGACCGGATGCGGAATCCCGGTGATGAGCTCGACGCGTTGACCGAGCGCGAGCGTGAGGTGCTCGTGCTGATCGGTGAGGGGCTGTCGAACCGGGAGATCGCGGAGCGGATGTTCCTCGCGGAGAAGACGGTCAAGAACTACGTGACCTCGGTGCTCGCGAAGCTGGGGATGCAGCGTCGGACGCAAGCCGCGGCCTGGATCGCGCGGCGGGGCGACTAAGTGGCCGGAACAGTAACCCCCCCCCCCGGACTTTTTGACGCGTGATTTCGACAGGGTCGTGCTGGTGGTCGTTCGCACGGTCACCACGCTCACCCGGCTGCTCGACATCCTGTCGCTGATCAGGCCTGACCGGCGTATCCAGCTCGTTTTCACCTATGACGCCGAGCGTCCCGCGCATCTCGGTGACGGTGTCGAAGCCGCGCTGCGACGGCTGAACGTGCGCACGGTCGGCTGGGAAGAGGCCACGAAGACGGCGTTCGACCTCGCGCTCGCCGCCAGTGAGAACGATCGGCTCAGTGAGCTGGACGCGCCGATTTTGCTGTTCCCGCATGGCATCGGCTATCAGAAGTACTACCCGGGCGGGCGCGTGACGTCGGGGATGGATCCCGAGAAGCTGCTCGATCCGCTGGGTGAGGTCGTGCCTGCCGCGATCGCGCTTTCCCATGAGGTGCAACGGGAACAGCTGCGCACGTCGTGTCCGGAAGCGGCCGGGCACGCTGTCGTCGTCGGGGATCCCTGCCATGACCGGATGGCGCTGAGCACGCATCGCGTCCGGCGCTACCGCGAGGCGCTCGGTACCGGGGACCGCAAGCTGGTCGTGGTGGCGTCGACGTTCGGAAAGCGCTCGCTGTACGGCGGGGAACCGGAGTTGCCGCAGCGGCTGCTCGGCGCGCTGCCCTATGACGAGTTCCAGGTGGCGCTGGTGTTGCATCCGGGGGTGACCGCCGCGCACAGCGAGTTCAGCGTGCACGGCTGGGAGACCGACGCGATGAACGCCGGGCTCGTGGTCATTCCGCCCGATCGCGGCTGGCAGGCGACCATTCTCGCCGCCGATTGCGTGATCTCCGACGAAGGCTCGTCGGCGCTGTACGCGGCGGCCGTCGACAAACCGCTGCTCGCCGCGACCTCGCGGGCCGCGACGACCGTCGCCGAGTCACCGCTCGCGATGCTGATCGACGCGGTGCCTGCGCTGGGTGAGGACCTTCGCGCGCAGATCGAGACGGTCATGCGCGAGCACCGGGCCGGCGCGCACCGCCCGATCGTCGAGCGGGCCGTCGAGTCGCCTGGTCAGTCGGCTTCCCTGCTCAGGGAGCTGATTTACGGTCAGCTGGCGTTGGCACCGCCCGCGCCGCGGACTTATCCGCCGGTGCTTTCGCCCGAGCCGCCCTCGGGCCGGGTCGCGGCGTTCGTCGCGGGCTTGCTGGACGGCGTGCTGGTCCGGTTCCCCGCGGCCGTCGCGTCGCCTCGGCTGGAGTTCTCGCATGTCGTGGCGCATGCCGACGATGCCGAACTGCATCAGCTCGACGGCGCCGATGTGGTGTTCACCGACTCACGCGAGCGGCTGCCCGAAGTGCTCGCGCACTGGCCGCTCGCGCGCCTCGCGGCGGCGCCGTCCGAGCGCGGCTGCCTGGTGCGGCATCGGGACGGTTCGCAGTACGAACTGGACGGTGACGACGCGATGCGGCTCGCGTCCGAGGCATACCTCAGCGCCGTCCGGCGGCCGTGAGCTTGGCGTGGAACTCCGCCTGCCTCGGATGGCCTGCGGCCCACAGGATCTGCCAGGCCTGCTGCCACTGGTCGGCGGTGGTGGCCCAGTCGCCACGCGCGGCGGCCAGCGCCGCGGCGGTCTCGTGCAGCTCGGTCGCGTACTGCGTCGCGCCGACCTGACCGGCGAGTGACCAGGCGTCTCGCAACGTCTGCTCGGCCGCGTCCAGCGAACCCACCGCGATGAGCGCCTTGGTCCACACGGTCAGCACGCGCGAGATGTTGCGCGGCTCGCTCGTGTTGGTCTTGGACTCTTCGAGCAGGCCGAACGCGTCCTGCGCCCTGCCGGACTTGACCAGCACGTTCGCCAGCATCCGGGTGTGCAGGCCGAGTGCCCTGCTGCCTTCCATCGCCATGTTCCGGTCGAGCAGTACGGCCCGCCACAGCAGGTCGGTCGCGGGCTGGTACTCGTGCTTTTCCTCATGAAAGCGCCCGCAGAATTCGAGCACGGACGATTCGAGTCCGGGGTCGTCGAGCGGCCGCACGAGTTCGCGGGCCCGGTCGAGTAACGGCTGTGCGCGGTCGAATTCGTGCAGCAGGAAGTGCGTCCGGCCTTGCTGGCTGAGGATGCGGGCTTCGAGAGCGGGGTCGCCGAGACGTTCCGCGCTCCGGATGCCCCAATGATTGATCTGGACGAACAGCCGGTGGTGGCCGCGGTTGAGCATCAGCGTTTCGAGCGCACCACAGATCTGGCCGAGTTCGACGTCCTTGCCACGCGCGAACGCTTCCCGCGCCAACGCGCCGTAGGTCTCGCGCGCGTCCTCGACCCAGTCGAGCGGCTGCTTGTTCTCGAAATCCACAGTGGTCGGTTGGATGACCTCGTAGCGACGCAAGCGGTCCGTGCCGAGTGAAAGGTCCGCGGCGACGGCTTGGTCGCGGTGAAAGTCGATGGACCGTTCGACGGCGGCATCGCGCGTTCCGCGTCGGCGGGCGCCTTCGCGGACCAGGTTGTACAGCTTGGGCCGGGCCGCGGCCAGCACGAACCCCGATTCGATGAGCTCGTCCAGCGCGGTGCCTGCGGGACGGCCGAGCACGGCGCGCGCGGTCGCCTGGGTGAAGTCCGGGCCGGGATGTGAGGCGAGCAGAGCGCACAGCTCGGCCGCGTCCGGCGACAGCTCGGCATACGTCTGCTCGAACGCGGCCGCGACGACGTCGAGCCCGCCGAGCACGCCCGTCGCGCGGAACTCTTCGAGCACGGACGCGACCGGGTCGCCGCCGAGCTTGGCCCGCTTGTTCACGCGCACCGAGGCCTGCACCACGGCGAACGGCATGCGGTCGCACAGGTTCACGAGTTCGGTCGCCGCCGGCCCCGCATGTCCGAGCAGTTTGAGCGCGTCTTCCTCGTCGAGCGCGCCGAGTTCGATCGGCGAGCCGGGAAACTCCGAACGGAAGTCGTCGCCCGACCTGATCGCGGTGACCAGCACCAAGCTCGACGACGATGCCGGGATCAGGCCGCGCACATCACCGGCGCTCTCGGCGTTGTCCAAGGCCAGCAGCAGTTTGCGGCGCGCGGTCAACGAGCGGTACTGCGGCCAGAGTTCGGCCGCGCTGCCCGAGATCAGGCTGCCGTGCACACCGAGACGCTGCAGGATGTGCGCGGCGACCTCGGTGCGGCGCAGGCTGTTGTCCACGCGGAACTCGGCGAGGTCGACGTAGATCTGCTCGGGATAGCTCTTGCTCAGGTCCGCCGCCAGCCGGTAGACGAGCGCGCTCTTGCCGGAACCCTGCGGGCCGGAGATGACGTGGACGCCGGGTTTCGCGGCTTCCCCACGCGCGTCGTCTCGATCGACGAAGTTCGGCGCGGCACCCGGCACGTCGCTCGACGGGCGCTGCCCCGGCGACGCTTCGATGAGCAGCTGTTCGAGACGGTCACCCAGCTCGGGCTCGGTCTCGACGAGTTCGGCGAGCGCCGCTTTCACCCGATCCTCGTCGGCGAGCAGCAGGCGCAGGTCGTCGCCTTGCGCACGCTTGGCGAGCTTGTTGACCACTAAGTCCTTGAGCCCGCCCAGCATGCCTGTGGTGACTACCTTGGCGACTTCCCCGAGCACGGCCTCCCACATCTGACCCAAGCTAGCCGAGTGGGAGGTCGAACGCGACGAGCGTGCCCATGCTGGGTGAGGAATTGAGGGAGAATTGCCCGCCCGCTGTTTCGGCCCGTTCGGCGAGGTGGCGCAGACCGCGGGTGGCGACGCCCTGTGGCACGCCGGATCCGTTGTCGCGGACGCGGAGTTTCACGCCTTCGGTGTCGCGGGTGAGGGTGACCCTGGTTTCGCTGGCGCCGGAATGTCTGACCACATTGGACAGTGCTTCACGGAGCGCGGCGCGGACGTGGTCGGCACGCTCCGCCGGGATGTCGGCGAATTCGCCGGAAAGTTCGCGGGTGGGCGGGAAGCCGAGCAGCTCGCCCGCGATGCGGACCTCGCCGCGGACGGACTCGGCGAGATCGGTGGTCTCGGGTTCGGGGTCGGGCGAACGGAGTGCGCGGACGGTGCCGCGGATCTCTTCGATGGTCTCGTCGAGCTGGTCGATGGCCTCGCCGAGGCGGGCGCCGTCGGCTTGGGCGAAACGTTTGCGCATACGTTTGCGGACGCGGTCGAGCTGCATGCCCGCGCCGTAGAGACGCTGGATGATGACGTCGTGGAGTTCGCGGGCGATGCGCTCGCGTTCCTGGTAGAGCGTGACGCGGTGCCGGGCGTTGGCGCCCTCGGCGAGCGCGAGCACGACGCCAGCCTGCGCGGCGAACGCGGTCAGCACCTCGACGGTCGCCGGGGAGAACGGGTCCGCGCCGTGCGGGCGGTAGACGGTCAGCGCGCCGAGCACGCGTCCGCTCGCGCCGAACGGGGCCGCCGCGAACGGGCCGAACCGCTTGAGCTCGTCGGGGACGAACGGCGCCGTGCGGGGGTCGGTGGTGAAGTCGTCGGTCACGATCGTCTCGCCGCCGCGGGCGACCCGGCCCGCGGCGGAGTCCGCCGGGAGTACCAGGCCGCGGATGTCGGCGCTGCCCGCTTCGACGATGACGCCGTCGTCGGTGCGGACCATGATCAGGCCGAGTTCGGCCTCGGCGAGTTCGGCGGCGCGGCGGACGACCGTCTCGAGCACCGCGCCCGGGTCGTCGCCGGACAGCGCGGTGGTGGTGATTTCGGTGGCGGCGGACAGTGCGCGCGCGGCGAGTGTCGGGTCCATGAGCTGGGTCAACACTAGACGACCCGACCGGCTCGGACCTCCCAGACGACGTCGGCGTCATCGGCTTCGTCAGCGTGGTGGGTGACCTGGATGACCGTGTGGCCGTCGAGCGCGCGGCGGAGGTTGGCGCGCAGCTTGCGAGCAGTCGGCTCGTCGAGGTGTGCGGTGGGCTCGTCGAGGAGTACGACGTCCGCGTCCGGCGCCGCGAGCAACGCGCGGGCGAGCGCGACGCGCTGGGCTTCGCCGCCGGAAAGGCCGGTTCCGCCGCTGCCGAGCAGGCGTTCGAGCGAGACATCGGGCAGTACGGCCAGGTCGAGTGCTTCGCGGAGTTGCTCGTCGGTGGCTTCGGGGTCACCGAGACGTAGGTTCTCGGCGACCGTGGTCGCGACGAGTTGCGGCTCCTGCGGCGCCCAGGCGACTCGGCGCGTGACGGCGAGCCGGGCGAGCAGCGTCGACTTCCCGGCGCCGGACGGTCCGACGACAGCGACGTACTTGCCTTGCGGTAGCTCGATTTCCATGGGTTCGAGCGGGGTCTCGGCCGGGATTTCGAGGCGGGCGTGCGCTTGGCGGAGTTCGTCCCAGTGCTGGGCGACCGGCGGCAGCGTGGCGAGGACTTCGGCGAGCGCGAGCGGGACGAGCGCCAGGATCGGGGCTTCGACGCCCGGTGCGGCGATGAAGGTGCAGATGACCGCGGCGGCTCCCATTGCCAGCGCGATGAGTGCTTCGGCGGCACCCTCGCCGAAGGCCTGGCGACGCGCGTTGGCGGCGAGCCTGGCGTCGGCTTCGGCGAGTTCGCGGCGTCGATGCCGGTCCGCGCCGAACGCCATCAACTCGGCCGAGGACTCGAAGAGGCCGAGCAGTCGCGTGGTGACCAGGCGGCGGCCGGTGGCGAGCGCGGACGTCGAGTTCCGTTCGAGCGTGAGCGCGAGTGCGGGCGCCGCGAGGCCGCCGATGAGCGCGGCGACTGCGAGTACGAGCCCTGCGGCGGGCAGGATCGCGGTCTGCACGGCGACCGCGCCCGCGACGACCAGCACCGCGATGAGCGGCGGGGTGAGCGTGCGGGGCAGCAGGTCGCGGACGGTGTCGACGTCGTCGACCAGCCGCTGGCGGCCTTCGGCGGCGTCGATCCGGCTGAGCTTGAGCCAGGTGCGTACGCGTAGGCGGCCCGCGATGCGGAAGGCCGCGTCGTGTGTGACCAGGCGTTCCCAGTAGCGCAGCGTGGCTCGGCCGAGACCGAACGCGCGGACGCCGACGATCGCGACGGTCAAGGTGAGCATCGGCGGCTGCAGCGAGGCTTTGGCGATCAGCAAGGCGGAGGTCGCCGTCAGCGCTATTCCGGCCAGCAGCGCCAGCGAACCCAGCGCCGCTCCCCCGAGCAAGTGGCGATCGACGAGCTCGCGGAGGCTGGGCTTCGTGAGGTTCGCGGTCCGGTGACGGTGCGGAGGCGCCGCGCCCGCCGGGACTTCGACGGGTTTCGTGCGGTCGTGTGCGGCGATGACGACGGCGGCGCCCGCGTCGGCGGCGGCCTGAACGGCGATCATGACCTCGGCGGTATGCCCGGCGTCGAGATGCGCGGTCGGCTCGTCGAGCAGCAGCAACCAGGCGCCGTTGCGCACGCGGACGAGCGCGCGTGCGACGGCGACGCGCTGGCGTTCGCCGATGGAAAGCTCGCTGACCTGGCGATCCAGGAACTTTTCGAGCCCGAGCGGCACGTCGGTGAACTCGCCGGCGAGTTCGAGTTCGCCGCGCACCGTGCCGCCGGTGAAGCGCGGCGACTGCGGGACCCAGGCGAGGTTCTCGCGCCAGGCGACGCGGTCGAAATCGGCGAGCGCGTGGCCGTCGACGGTGATCGTGCCGTCCGTCGGCTGGACGAACCCGAGCAGCGCGGCCAAGGTCGTCGACTTCCCGGCGCCGCTGGGCGCACGGAGCCAGGCGATCTCGCCGGGGCGCACGGTGAACGACTCGCCCTCGCGCTCTCCGACGCGCAGGCCGTCAACGCGGACAACGCCTTTGGACGGCTTCGCGGTGCCCTCGGCAGGCGCGGGCTCGTCGAGGATTTCGGTGACGCGGCGGACCGCTTCGACACCGTCCTCGCTGGCGTGAAAGGCCGCGCCGACCGAACGAAGCGGCTGGTAGCACTCGGGAACCAGGATGAGCACGCCGAGCCCGATGGCGAGCGACAGGTCACCGGACACGAGCCGGACGCCGATGACGACGGCGACCACGGCGACCGAAAGCGTCGCGGCGAGTTCGAGCACGAACGCCGAAGCGAAGGCGGTCTTGAGCGTCTGGACCGTGGCGCGGCGATGACGTTCCGACACCCGGCGGACGGTCTCGGCCTGTGCCTCCGCGCGGCGGAACGCGGCGAGCACGGGCAGCGCGCGGACGAGTTCGAGCAGCGTCGCGGACAACGCGTGCGCGGCGTCGGTCGCCTTCGGGACGCGGTCGGCGGTGTACTTGCCTACCAAGATCGCGAACATCGGCAGCAACGGCACGGTCACCACGAGGATCACCGCGGACGGCCAGTCCGCGAACAGGACGGCCGCGCCGGCGCCGAGCGGCACGACCGCGGCCGTGACCAGCGCGGGCAGGTAGGTGGTGAAGTAGGCGTCGAGCGCGTCGAGGCCCTTGGTGGTCACCGTGGTCAGCTCGGCGGTGCCGTGGCGCTGGATCCACTCCGGGCCGAGGCGCAGCACGTGGTCGACGGCCTTGGCGCGGAGTTCTTCCTTGGCGCCGGCGGCCGCACGGGCGCTGACGACCTTGGTCGCCCAGGTGACACCCGCCCTGCCGACGACCGTCGCGGCGAGCAGCGCCAGGTTCCCCGGCTGTCCATTGTGGACCAACTGGGCGAGCGCGCCCGCGAGCAGGAACGCCTGCGCGACCAGCAGTCCGGCGTTGACCAGCGCGAGCGCGCCGGTCGCCGCCAGCGCCCGCTTCGGGATGATCATGACGGGATGTGCGCGGTCGACAGCCGCTTGCGGAACACCCAGTAGGTCCAGCCCTGGTAGATGAGCACGGCGGGCGCGCCGAACGCGGACACCCAGGTCATCACTTCGAGCGTGTACGGGCTGGACGCCGCGTTGGCGATGGTCAGGCTGTTGGCCGGGTCGCCGGTCGACGGGAGCACGGCCGGGAACAGCGCGCCGAACATCGTCACGGCGGTCGCGACGATGAGCACGCCGAGTGCGGCGAAAGCCTGTCCGTCACGGTCTTTCCGCAACCGCCACCACGCGGTCGGCGCGGCGACGACCGCGACGACGAGCGGGATGAGCGTCCACGCTTCGCCTTCTCGGGCCTGGATCAGCACGAGGAAGGCGATGAGCGGGATGAGTGCGGGGAACAGTCGCAGCGCGGTTTTCTTCGCGCGTTCGCGGAATTCGCCGCTGGTCTTGAGCGCGAGGAAGGTCGCGCCGTGCACGAGCGAGAAGCCGACGATGGCGAGCGCGCCGAGCAGCGTGTCCCAGCGGATCGCCTCGAACGGCGAGCCGACGCGGTTGCCGTTCACGTCGAGCGGGAGGCCGAGGACCGTGGTCGCGAGCAGCAGCCCGACGCCGAGCGGCGGTACCCACGAGCCGAAGACGATCAGCTTGTCGAAGGCGGCGCGCCAGTTCGCGGAGTCGACCTTGCCGCGGTACTCGAACGCGACACCGCGGCCGATGAGTGCCAAGACGATCAAGAGGACCACCAGGTAACTGCCCGAAAGCAGCGACGCGTACCAGCCGGGGAACGCGGCGAACGTGGCCGCGACCGCGACGATCAGCCAGACCTCGTTGCCGTCCCACACCGGCCCGATCGTGTTGATCATCAGGCGGCGTTCGGTGTTGTCCTTGCCGAGGTGCGGCAGCAGCATGCCGACGCCGAAGTCGAAGCCCTCGAGGAAGAGGTAGCCCAGCCAGAAGAGGGCGATGACGCAGAACCACAGCGTTTCGAGGCTCATGACCCGTCCTTTCGAAGGTCCCGCGGTCCCGTTGCGTCGCCAGTACCACGGCCGGCTGACACTTCCGGGCGAATCCGGCCGGAGGCCCCCGAGTTATCCACAGTGGGGATAGTTGTCCACAGATCACCTGTGGACACCCTTCTCCGAGGCTCGCGCCGATAGGATGGACGTGGGGTCGCCCCCCTGGGAGTGGCGGGGGATGCGGTGGTGGGGTTCACGGCTTTTCCTAGTAGGCGAAAGACAGTGGTTCGGTGCCGGATTCGTTGGGGCTCTTGGGTTTCTGCGGCGGCATGACCGCGTCGACGCCCCCGGTCAGGTACTTGCGCATGAGGTAGAGCTCGACCACCCCGAGCGCCGCGTAGACGAGGGTCAGGCTGATCAAGGATGTCCACACCTCGCCTGTGGACAACTGCGACACCGCGCGGGCGGTGAACATCCACACTCCGTCCACACCGGACGGGTTGGGCACTACCACGAACGGCTGACGGCCCATCTCGGTGAAGATCCAGCCCGCGCTGTTGCCGAGGAACGGCGTGGCGATGGCGAGCATCGCGATCCGCGGCGCCCATTTGGTCGACGGGATCCGCCCGCGCCGCGTGAACCACAGCGCCAGCACACCGACGCCCGCCCCGATCGCGCCGAAGCCGATCATCATCCGGAAACCCCAGTAGGTCACCGGCAGGTTCGGCACGTAGTCGATCGGCTTGCCGGACAGCTCACCCAACGCCGGGTCGACCGGGTAGTTGGCGCCGTACTTCGCCTGGTACTCGGTGATCAGGTCTTCGACACCCTTGACCTCGGTCGAGAAGTCGTTGTGCGCCAAGAACGAGAGCAGCGCGGGCACGTTGAACGTCTTCACGTCCTCACAGTTCGACCCGCTCACGTCGCCGATCGCGATGATCGAGAAGCTGGCCGGCTTCTCCGTGTGGCACAACGCTTCCGCCGAGGCCATCTTCATCGGCTGCTGCTCGAACATCAGCTTGCCCTGCGCGTCACCGGTGATCGCCAGCGCCGCGAACGCGACCACGCCGACCCACCCACCGAGCCGCAGCGAAGCCCGCCAGACGTCACGGTGCGGCTCGTCGGCCTGCTCCCGCTTACGCCACAGGTGCCACGCCGCCACGCCGACCAGGAAGGCCGCAGCCACCGAGAAAGCACCCGCGATCGTGTGCGGGATGGCGGCGAGCGCCGTGTTGTTGGTCAGCACCGCGCCGATCGACTTGAGCCGCGGCCGCCCGTCGACGATCTCCGCGCCGACCGGGTGCTGCATCCACGAGTTCGCCGCGAGGATGAAGTACGCGGACGCCATGGTCGCCAGCGAAAACGCCCAAGCGCAAGCCAAATGGACCTTTTTGGACAGCCGGTCCCAGCCGAAGATCCACAGCCCCAGGAACGTCGACTCGATGAAGAACGCGAACAGCCCCTCCATCGCCAGCGGCGCACCGAACACGTCGCCGACGAACCGCGAGTACGCGCTCCACGTCATGCCGAACTGGAACTCCTGCACCAGCCCGGTCACCACGCCCATGGCGAAGTTGACCAGCAGCAGCTTGCCCCAGAACTTGGTCATCTTCAGGTACTTCAGGTTCCCCGTGCGTACCCACGCGGTCTGCATCCCGGCGACGAGCAGGGAGAGGCCGATGGTCAGCGGGACCATCAGGAAGTGGTAGACGGTGGTGATACCGAACTGCCAGCGAGCGAGTGCCAAGACGTCCACGAACCGAGCGTGCTCCGCCAGGGTCCCCGCCGCCAGTTCAAGTGGTCCTGATCATGCCGGGACTTAGGTCCTGCCCAGGGGTCGTGAGTGTTTAGGCCGGTTAGAACCGGCCGTATCACTCGTGAGTCAGCGGGTCTCTTCGGTGAGCCACGACAGGTACTCGGCGCTGCCGCCGGCGATCGGCGTCACGATGACCTCCGGCACGTCGTAGGTGTGCTCGGTCTTGAGGTACTCGGTCAGCTCCGGCGCGCGCCGCGCGGCCGCCTTGATCTCGACGCGCCACTCGGTCGCGGTCTGCACGGCACCTTCCCAGCGGTAGACGCTGGTGACCGGGCCGACGATCTGGGCGCACGCGCCGAGGCGGGCCTCGATCGCGCCGGTGGCGAGTGTGCGGGCGGCTTCCTCGGAGTCGACGGTGGTCGTCACCACAACGTGGTCCATGGGAGTCATCCTACCCGGAAATTGGAATTCGGCATGCCGAAACCGCAATTCCGCCCGACCGACAGAACAAATGGATCGCCACCAAAACCGTCGATTCGCAAATCCGATCTCCTTGAATCCACTGAACACGCCCTTTATCGTTGCAGTAGAAGGAGCGTGAGAAACCGATGTCACCCGCGATGTGGGCCCTGATCAGCGCATTCGGCCTAGTGCTTGCCGTCGAGCTGCCGGATAAGACATTGGTGGCCACGCTTGTCTTGACAACGCGTTTCCGGGCCGCCCCGGTGTTCGCCGGGGTCTGTGCCGCATTCGCTGTGCAATGTGTCGTCGCCGTTCTGTTCGGCAGCGCGTTGAAATTGTTGCCGGAAATCCTGGTGGCCGCGGTCGTGGCCGTGTTGTTCGGGATCGGCGCGGTCATGCTGCTGCGCGAGGGCTTCGCGCCAGGCAAGGACGGCGGCGAGGACGCTTCGCGTTCCGGGCCGTCGGCCGCGACGTTCGCGCGGTCGGCGCTGACCTCGTTCGGCGTGCTGTTCGCCGCCGAGTGGGGGGACGCGTCCCAGCTCGCGACGGCCAGTCTGGCCGCGCGGCTCGGTCAGCCGTTCGCGGTCGGTCTCGGTGCTTTCGTCGCTTTGGTGACGGTCGCCGGGCTCGCGGTGTTCATCGGCGCGAAGGTGCGCAGCCGGATCCGGCCGAAGCTGATCCAGCGCGTCGCGGGCTTCATTTTCGCCGGGTTCGCCCTTTTCGCGGCCGTTCAGACACTGTCACTCGTCTGATTTTTGGCTCTCACAGGTCCGCTCGGTAGCCTGGACAGAACGTCCAGATGAACCAGCGATGAACTGGAGCCTGCCCTGAGCACCCCCGTCTCCCCCGTGCACGGGCGGCTCGCACTCGCCGGAATGGCCGTGGCGGTCGCGATCGCGGCCGATCTGCACCTGCGCCTGTCGAGCCGGATCAGCCCGGTCTGGCACACGCTGAGCGAGTACGTCTACGGCGGCTCGTCGGCCGCGCCGCTGTTCAGCGTGATGTGCCTGGCGCTCGCGCTCGGCTCGGTCGCGCTGCTGGCCGGCATCGCGAAGGCACGCCGTCAGCGCTCGGTGCTCGTGCTGCTCGGCGTCTGGAGTCTCGGCCTGCTGATCGTCGCCGCCTTCCCGGTCGACCCGGAGGGCGCGGCACGGTCGTTCAGCGGTCAGGTGCACAACTACGCGGCGCTGGCGGCGTTCATCGCGCTGCCGTCCGCGGCGCTCACGCTGACCAGCAAGCGCAACGTGAACTGCCCGTGGGAGCCGCGCCGCACGACCATCCGCAGGCTGGCGACAGCGAGCATCGTCAGCATCGTGCTGACCTTCGGCGGCTTCCTCTTCAAGCTGCTCACCGGCCCGCAGCTGACGCTCGGCCTGTTCGAGCGGCTGCTGTTCACCATCGACCTGGCACTGCTGGCGACCATGGTGCGGCCACTGCTCAGCGCAGCACCTCGGTGAGCGCGGCGGCCGCCGCCACCACTTGAGGCCCGACGACGGCCTCGTCGAGCGTCTCCAGCGACACCACGCCGACGCTCGCCCGCAGCCCCGGCAGTCCCCGCACGGGCGCCGCGACGCCGACCGCTCCCGACTGCAGCTCGCCGACGGTCAAGATCCAGGCCTGGCTGTCGGACGGCCGCAGCGCCATCGCCTTGCCGGCGGCGCCCGCGGTGAGCGGATGCCTGCTGCCGACCCGGTACGCGACGTGGAAGTTGGTCCACGACGGCTCGACCACGGCGACGGCCTGCGCCTGATTTCCCTGCGCGACCGAGAGGTGCGCCGTCGCGCCGACCTTCTCGGCCAGCTCGCGCAGCACGGGGTGCGCCGCCTGCCTCAGCTGCGGCAGCACCTCGCCTGCCAGCCGGAGCAGCCCGACGCCGAGCCGCACCTTGTTGCCATCACGCCAGACGAGCCCGCGCTCGGACAGCGGGACCAGCAGCCGGTAGACGGCCGCGCGGCTGGCCCCGATGGCGACCGCGAGCTCGGAGATGGTCGCCGCCTCGCCGCCGGCGTCCGCGACCGCCTGCAGCAGCGCGAGCCCGCGATCGAGCGTCAGCGACCCCTCGGTCACAACAGCCCGAGTTCCCCGAGATCGGCGACCGGCTCGTCGAACGAAGCCGCCGCGTAGGACGCGAAGAGCCCGCGCACGGCCTTGGCGGCCGGTTCGGACAGTGACTTCGCCTCCTTCGCCAGCTCGTCGCCGTCCGTCGACTCCAGCGCCGCGCGCACGTCGCCGCCGGACAGGCAGCGCGCGGACGCCACGATCAGGTTCAGGAAGCCGTGGTGGACGAAGCCGGAGCCCTCGGCGGTATGCCGGACCGCGCGGTGCAGGCTGTTGGTCGCCTTGAAGGACGCGCCCTCGGCGCCGCTGACCACCGACAGGAAGTCGGCGACCTCGTCGACACTCGGGAAGTTCTCGCCCGCCTGGCCGCCGCAGCGGATCTTCGGCCAGCTGCCGTGCTCGATCACCTTCCGCACGCCGTCGAGCCAGCCGACGCCGCGCCGCGGCTCGACCACGCGGATGACGTCCTCCGGCACGAACTCGGAGACCCGCTCCAACCAGACCTCGTCGACGTCCGACGGCGCCGGCATCTCGACCATCCGCAGCGCGAGCAGTTCACTGCGCGACTCGACGATCGAAATGGCCTTCGGCACGCCGCCGAGCCCGGTGTCGATGATCAGCGAAAGCGGCAGTGGCTGCTTCGGCTTGATCTTGATCAACTCGGTGATGAGCTCCGGCAAGCGGGACGCCTGGCACAGGAAAACACCCAGCACACCGGCGTGTTCGCCGGCCCTCGTCTCGAAGTGCGCCCGCAGTGCTTCCGGCATCTTCACCTCGGCGGGAGGGAAGAGTGCCGAGTCGTCGACAAGCCGCGCGAAGAGGGGAGGAGTTCCACGGGGACCTGGAGGAGTGAGTTCCACAGCGCTTGACACGACTGACACGCTAGTAGCGTACGCTAAGAGGACAAAATCGTTCGATAGTCGGACACTTCTACGGAGCGAATCGATGCCTTACTACCGTCGGGTAGGCGAGATCCCCCACAAGAGGCACACCCAGTTCCGCAATCCCGAAGGCGGGCTGTACGCGGAAGAGCTGATGGGCGTGGAGGGTTTCTCCAACGACTCCGCACTGCTCTACCACCGCGGCCTGCCCACCGCGATCGTCGACGCGGTCGCCGTCGCCGAGGACCGCGGCTCGCTGCAGCCGAACCACCCGCTCAAGCCGAGGCACTTCAAGTCGCAGGACCTCAAGTTCGGCGCGGACGCCAACGCCGTCGACGACCGCCGCCGGCTCTTCGGCAACGCGGACGTGACGATCGGCTTCGTGGTCGCGACCGCACCGAGCCCGCTGTACCGCAACGCGATCGGCGACGAGCTGCTCTACGTCCAGCGCGGCTCCGCGCGCGTCGAGACCATCTACGGCGTGCTGGACGTCGCGGACGGCGACTACCTGGTGATCCCGACTTCTTGCACCTATCGGGTGATCCCGAACGGCGAGATCACCCTGATGGCGCTGGAGGCGCGCGGCCACGTCGGCCCGCCGAAGCGCTACCTCTCGAACAAGGGCCAGTTCCTCGAGCACTCGCCGTACTGCGAGCGCGACATCCGCGGCCCCGAGGCGCCGCTGCTGGTCGACGGCGAGGACGTCGAGGTGCTCGTGCGTCACCGCGCCGGGCTGACGAAGTTCACCTACGCCACGCACCCGTTCGATGTCGTTGGCTGGGACGGTTGCCTTTACCCGTGGGTGTTCAACATCCGCGACTTCGAGCCGATCACCGGCCGCGTGCACCAGCCGCCGCCCGTGCACCAGACCTTCGAGGGACCGAACTTCGTGGTCTGCTCGTTCTGCCCGCGCAAGGTCGACTATCACCCCGAGTCGATCCCGGTGCCGTACAACCACGCGAACGTCGACTCGGACGAGCTGATGTTCTACGTCGGCGGAAACTACGAGGCACGCAAGGGTTCCGGCATCAGCATCGGCTCGCTCTCGCTGCACCCGTCGGGCTTCACGCACGGCCCGCAGCCGGGCGCGGCGGAGGCCTCGATCGGCGCGGACTACTTCGACGAGACCGCGGTCATGATCGACACCTTCGCCCCGCTGGAGCTCGGCGAGGCGGCGGACGCTTCGGAAGATCCGGGCTACGCGTGGACGTGGTCGAAGCGCGGCCCTGTTAACGGTTAGGCAACACGAGCGATCTTCGCGTTGAGTCACTGGAGAATGGCGGCTCCAGTGCTCAAGCGGAGGTCCCGATGTCCCGCAAGTCCCTCTCGTTCATCGCGGCGATCGTCGTGGCCGCCGGGTTGATCGTCGGCATCCGGCTGATCACGAGCGACGGGGAACCCGAAGGCACGGCGCAGACGAAGTGCTCCTCGTCCGACGCCGTCAAGCTGACCGTCGCCGCGTCGCCGGAGAAGTCCGGGATCGTCACCCAGATCGCGAACGACTACAACGGCAAGACCGTCGCGGGCCGCTGCGTGGACGTGACCGTGCAGGCCAAGGCCTCCGGCACGACCATGCAGGCGCTCACCCGGGGCTGGAACGAGGCGGCCGACGGCCCGCGGCCCGACGTGTGGCTGCCGACCGCGAGCGGCTGGCTGACCCTGCTCAAGCAGCGGCTGAGCGGCACCGACCACCCGACGATCCTCGCCGAGGGTGAGACACCGTCGGTGGCGAGCTCGCCGCTGGTGATCGCGATGCCGAAGCCGATGGCCGAGGCGCTCGGCTGGCCTGGCAAGGGCATCGGCTGGCGTGACCTGGCAGGGCTGGCGACCGATCCGCAGGGCTGGGCCAAGTACGGCCACCCGGAGTGGGGCAAGTTCCGGCTGGGCAAGACGAACCCGAACATCTCGACCTCGGGGCTCAACGCCACCATCGGCGCGTACTTCGCCGCCACCGGCACCTCGTCCGACCTCACCGTCGAGGACATCGAGAAGGCCGACGTGCGCGCGTTCGTCCGCAGCGTCGAGCAGTCGATCGTGCACTACGGCGACAACACGCTGACCTTCCTGTCCAACCTGCTCGCCGCCGACGACCGGGGCGCGGCGATGTCGTACATCTCCGCGGTCGCGGTCGACGAGGCCTCACTGATCGGCTACAACCAGGGCAACCCGACCAACGACCCGGAGAAGGCGGGCCAGCACGGCAGGCCGAAGGTGCCGCTGGTGGCGATCAGCCCGAGCGACGGCACGCTCAACTCCGATCACCCGTTCGCGGTGCTGAACTGGGCCGACGACGTCCACAAGCAGGCGGCTGCCGACTTCCTGGCGACCATGCGCGGGCAGGCGGCGCAGGAGAAGTTCTTCGCGCTCGGCTTCCGCGGCTTCGACGGCAAGACCGGGCCGCAGGCGACCGCCGAGAACGGCGTCGACCCCGCCGCCAAGCTCAACCTGATCCGGCCGCCGGGCGCGCCGGTGCTGGACAAGCTGCTCGCGTCGTGGATGGAGCTGCGCAAGAAGGCGAACGTGCTGCTGGTGGTCGACGTGTCCGGCTCGATGGCCGACTCGGTCGACGGCACCGGCAAGAACAAGATGGACCTGGCCAAGCAGGCGGCCATCACCTCGCTCAGCCAGTTCTCGGACGCCGACCAGGTCGGCCTGTGGTCGTTCTCGACCAAGCTCGACGGCGACCGGGACTACCGCGCGCTGGTGCCGCTCGGGCCGATGGGCCCGCAGCGCGCCACGCTCAAGAGCAGGCTCGAAGGGCTCATCCCGCGTGGCGGCACGGGCTTGTACGACTCGTCTCTGGCCGCTTATCAGTACATCAAGCAGCACCTGGACCCTGAGGCCATCAACGCGGTCGTCGTGCTCACCGACGGGCGCAACGAGGACCCGGGCGGCATCAGCATCGACAATCTCATTCCCGAGCTGCACTCGGAGGGCGACAGCGAGACCGTCCGGATGTTCACCATCGGCTACGGATCGGACGCCGACCAGGACATCCTCAAGCGGATCGCGCAGGCGACGAACGCCTCGGCGTACGACTCGTCCAAGGCGGACACCATCGACCAGGTCTTCACGGCCGTCATCTCGAACTTTTAGGCCAGAATCCCTTATGCGCTTCGGCAAGGAACTGATCGACCGATGGGGGCTGCTGCTCGGCGCCTCGTCGGCAGGCGTGGCATGGGCGGTCCAGCTCCCGCTGGCCGCCGCCATCGGCGTCGGGGTGACCGCGCTCGTCGCCCGTGCGGGCATCGCGGCGGCGACCCATGAAAAGGAGCCCGTCGCCACGCTGCCGGACGTCGACGCGCGGTCCGAGGAAGGCCGCTGGCTACAGCGGGCGCGCGCGGCGGCGAACGGCTTCGAGTCGGCCAGCGAGTCCCTTGTGGATGGTCCGATGGCAGGCCGGGTCACCGCGATGGGCGCGGGCGTCGAGGAGACCGTGACCACGCTGCACCGGCTCGCCGGGCGCGCGGCCACCACCGGCCGGGCGCTGAGCCGCATCGACGCGGCGGGCCTGGCTGCGGAGCGGTCACGGCTGACCGCGAACCTGCGCACGGCGCCCGAGGACGTGCGGACGGATCTGCGGCAGGCGATCGATTCGGTGCAGGCACAGCAGGACGTGTACGCCAGGCTGTCCGGCGCCCGCGCCAAACTGCTGGCGCAGCTGCAATCCGGCGCGCTCGGGCTGGAAAGCCTGACGACCCGCGTGGTCGAGCTGTCGGCGGTGACCGACCACGCGAACGTCGACACCCCGGCGATCTTCGAGCTGACCGATCAGCTCGAAGGCATCAGGCGCGGAGTCGTCGAGACCGAGGAGACGACCAGGCGGGCCTTGGGCGGCTAGCGCAGTTTGACGTTGCCCAGCAGCGGATAGCCGGGCAATCCGATGCGCGCGGCCTTGCCGGGCCTCGGCTCGCCGAAGACCCACATGCGGCCGGTCGCCTCGATGTTGGCCAGCAGGTTGAGGTTCGTCCTGGCGAACTTCACGCGGACGACCCGGCCGTCGGGCAGCTGCACCTGGCCGGCCGCGCTCGCGACGGCCGTGCCGGAATGCTTGATCGGCCCGTCGAGCGTGGCGGCGAGTTCGGTCCACTGCTCCGCGTACGTCGAGCGGCCCCAGAGCAGGGTCTTGACGAACGCGACCACGATCGTCACGACCACGACCACGGTCAACACGAGCGGCGGCAGAGACAACGGCCAGGCAAGGGTCAGCGACAAGGCGGTCATCCAGACCACCACCGCCACGTAGGCCACCATCAGCAGCGCCGTCAGCATCTGCGTGTAGAGCCAGTAGGCACGCACGACAGGATCCTCGCGCGGCGAGGTGGGTTCCGGTGACCGGAACAGTGGCGTCGACCCCGGCGCCGGTTCTCGCGCCACCTTCGCCAGCCAGCCGGTGGCCATGCCGGGCACCACGACGACGAGTTTGCCCTGCTTGTCAGGGCCTACCACCCAGGCCTTGCGCAGGCCCGCGATCAGCAGCCGGTTGCAGGTGAAGGTGCGGAACACCGCCCACCCGCCGTCCGGCAGCCGGATGCTCACCTTGGCCCCCGCGGCCAGCACCGAGCCTTCGGCGAGCTCGAACGCCCGGAAGTGCTCACTCCTGAGCCGGAGCGCGCGCACGGGCCGGGTGAACCACCAGAACTGCAAGGCGGCCAGCGAGCCGCCGAGGAACAGCACGGACGGCAGGTTGCGCCAGCCGCCGGTCCAGACGGACACGGCACCCGCCAGCACTCCCACGGCCAGGAACGCGGCCGAGATGGGCACCCATCGGTTGGCCGCCTTGAGCTGAGCGCCGAGGACGTCCTCGGCCATCGGGCGGTCGGTTCTCGGCTCGCGGACCTTTACGCGTCCTGTTTCCACTGGTCAATCCCCCTGACGACGGTTTCGCAGCAGGATATCCATCACCCTCTCGCGGGGCTTCACAAACTCGCCAAAGTCAGGTTAGGCTCACCTAAGTAGGAGGTGAGCCGTGACCGAGACATCCATCAGGCGCCCGCCGGCGCCGAACCCCGCGGAGCGCGCGAAGACCATCGCCACCCGCAACGGACCGGCGACGTTGATGCCCACCGTCGAGCGCGAGGACCGGCAGACCGAGCGAGTCGTCCCCGTGCTGCACCACGTGCACGTCAGCGGAAGCGTGAGCGTCCTGCTGCCCGACGACCACTCGATGGTCACCGCCACCCACGCGACCTCACGCGGCGAACTCGCCGTGATGGTCGAGCTGACCGACAACGCGCCGATCGACCTGCGTGAGCCGGTACGCGGCCTGCTGTGGATCACCGGCTGGCTGCGCCCGCTCAAACTCGACGCCGCGCGCGCCCGCGCCATCTCGATCGCGGAAACCCGCCCTGACCACCGGCTGCTCGACGTCGGCCACGGCATGACGCTGCTCCGCCTGACCCCGGCCTCCCTCGTGCTCGCCGACGCCGAGGGCACCCACTCGCTGCGGCCGCACATGTTCAGCGCCGCCGCGCCGGACCCGTTCCACGACTACGAGACCCAGTGGCTGCGCCACCTCGAGAGCAGCCACCCCGACGTCGTCGACCAGCTCGCCAAACACCTGCCGCCCGCGCTGCGCGACGGCGTCATCCGCCCGCTCGGCCTCGACCGCTACGGCCTCCGCCTCCGCGTCGAAGCCGACACCGGCGACCACGACGTCCGGCTCGCCTTCTCCCGGCCGGTCGAAGGCCCACCCCAGCTGGCGGCCGAGCTCCGCCGCCTGGTCGGCTGCCCCTTCCTGGCCAAACGCACCGGTTGAAGCCCGAAAGTGGCGTTCGTCAGATGCGATAGCCCGAAAGCCACTTTCGTCAGATAAGACCTGACGAAAGCCACTTTCGGGCTTTTCAAGCCAGGGAGGCGGGGAAGCCGCCTGTCGCGATGGGTCCCCAGCGGTCGATGGTCACGCGGATGAGGCTTTTTCCTTGGCGGGTCATGGCTTCGCGGTATTCGTCCCAGTCGGGGTGCTCGCCCGAGATGCTGCGGAAGTACTCGACGAGCGGTTCGATCGAGTCGGGCAGGTCGAGCACCTCGGCCGAGCCGTCGAGCTGGACCCACGGGTCGTTCCACTCGTCGGAGATCACGCAGGCGGACACTCGCGGCGAGCGGCGGATGTTCACGACCTTCGCGCGTTGGGGGTATGTCGAGATGACCAGGCGGCCTTCGGCGTCGACGCCACAGGTGACCGGGGACAGCTGCGGTCCGCCGTCGGCTCGGGTGGTCATCAGGATGGCGCGGTGGCGGGTGCGCAGGAATTCGACGAGTGCGTCGCGGTCGACTTTGCTGGTGGTGGCGATGTTGCGTGACATGCTTCGAAAGGTAACGTGCGCGGGTGCGTCAATGGCTGAACCCCGAGCGTCCGACCCTTCCGGTGCTGATCGAGGATCCCGCCGAACGGCGCGCGATCGTCATCGAGCTGTGGATCGTCTTCGGGATCACGCTCGGCCTGTCCGGCGCGCGGAGTCTGCTGTCCCTTGTGGACTCTCTGCTGAAGCCGGTTCCGCTGAAGCAGCAACAGGTCGCGATCAACGTGCCGCAGGCGACGCTCGATCTGGTCGATCTGCTCAAGCAACTGCTCAGCGCCGCGCAGCTGGTCGGCTGGGGCGCGCTCGGGGTGTACTTGCTCTGGCGGGCGGGACTGAAGCTCAAGGACATCGGTCTCGCCAGGCGGAAACCCGGCCGGGACCTGCTGCACGGCGTCGGGCTGGCCGCGCTGATCGGGATTCCGGGCCTGGTGCTGTATTTCGTCGGCTACGCGCTCGGCTTCAACCTCGCCGTGCTGCCGTCGACGCTCGGCGACACCTGGTGGCGGCCGATCACGCTGACGATCTCCGCGTTCGGCAACGCGTTCGCCGAGGAGGTGCTGGTGGTCGCCTACTTCCTGACCAGGTTGCGCCAGCTCGGGCTGCGCGAGAACTCGTCGTTGATCGCCGCGGCGGTATTGCGCGGGTCATACCACCTTTACCAAGGTTTCGGCGGATTCGTCGGCAACTTCGTGATGGGCCTCGTCTTCGGCCGGTTCTGGCAGAAGACCAACCGGCTCTGGCCGCTCGTCGCCGCGCACACCCTGCTCGATTTCGTGTCGTTCGTCGGTTACGCGCTGCTCAAGAACAAGATCTCCTGGTTGCCCTAGAGCGTCAGCGGCGCGGAACCGAACGCGACGTTGAACCGGTCGCACCAGATGACCACGCTGCGCAGCCCGGCCAGGTCCGCGTCCGCCGGGATCGGGTAGTTCTGGTTCCCGTCGGTGGCCTTGAGCGCGCCCAGCTTCACGACCCGGCCGTCGTCGTATTTGCCCCACGAGCCGCCCGCCGTCGCATCGGTCAGCCAAACGTGCAGGTCAGGTCCGTCCGACGAGGACAAGCCCTCCAGCCGCAGCACGCGCGAGCCGCCGACGTCGAGCACGCGCGCGGTCCCCTTCGTCTCGTGCTCCTGACTGACGAACGCTCCTGAAGCCAGCTCCATCGGCGTTTCCACCGGCTGGGAACTGGCGACGACGGGTGCCGCGACCGGCAGCGCCTCGTCGAGGTTGCTGTGTGTGAACGCACGCCACGGTTCGAACACCCAGAGTCCCGCCACGAGCGCCACCACCGCGGCCGCCAGCACGAGTTTGGTGCTCTTTTTCCGCAACAGGACACGCATCCGTCAGCTCCATTCCGCCACCCGGTCAGATTCTTCTATCAAAACGCCAGAATGCGTTCTTCATCATCCCCATTTCCCTTACCGAGTCATTACGCTCGACTACCGTGATCAGTGAATCCGCAAGCGCGCCCCGGGTGGACAGCGAAGTCGGACCGCTCCGCGCGGTTCTGCTCCACCGGCCGGGAAACGAGCTCAAGAGGCTCACCCCGCGCAACAACGACCAGCTCCTGTTCGACTCGATCCCGTGGGTGGACCGCGCGCAGGAGGAGCACGACGCGTTCGCCGAGGTGCTACGCGGGCGCGGCGTCGAAGTGGTGCTGCTCGCCGACGCGCTGCGGACCGCGCTGGAGGACCCGCGCGCGCACGCGGCCGGGGTGCACGCCGCCGTCGACGACCGCAGGCTCGGCAACGACCTCGGCGACTCGCTGCGCTCGCATCTGTCCGGAGTGGACGCGCCGGCGCTGGCCGAGGCGCTCATGGCGGGCATGACGTTCGAGGAGCTGCCGAGCTCCGAGGGCGCGTCGCTGGTGCGGAAGATGATCCACCCGCACGACTTCGCGGTCGACCCGCTGCCGAACCTGCTCTTCACTCGCGATTCGTCGGCGTGGATCGGCGACCGCGTCGCCATCTCGTCGCTGACGATGCCCGCCAGGCGCCGCGAGACCGCATTGCTCGACCTCGTCTACGCGTATCACCCGCGCTTCCGGCACGCGGCGCGCGCGTACGGCGCGCACTCGGCGCCGATCGAGGGCGGTGACGTCATGCTCCTGTCGCCGGGCGTGCTCGCCATCGGCGTCGGTGAGCGCACCACGGCCGCCGGCGCGGAGTCGCTCGCCAGGTCCGTCTTCGCCGACGACATCGCGCACACCGTGCTCGCCGTGCCGATCGAGCAGTCACGCGCGACCATGCACCTGGACACCGTGTGCACGATGGTCGACCGCGACGCCGTGGTGATGTACCCGCTCTCGCGTGACTCGCTGACCGCGTTCACCATGCGCCCGAACGGCGAGGGCTCGGTCAAGGTCGACGGCCCGAAGCCGTTCCTGAGCGCGGCGGCCGAGGCGATGGGCATCGACAAGCTGCGCGTGATCGACACCGGGCTCGACCCGGTGACCGCCGAGCGTGAGCAGTGGGACGACGGCAACAACACGCTGGCGCTGGCGCCGGGTGTGGTCGTCGGCTACGAGCGCAACGTGGAGACCAACGAACGCCTGCTCGCCGCCGGTATCGAGGTGCTGCCGATCGCGGGCTCGGAGCTCGGCTCCGGCCGTGGCGGACCGCGGTGCATGTCCTGCCCGGTCCAGCGCGACCCGCTGTAAATAAGTTGAGCCTCACCTAATTGATTTCCCAATCAATTAGGTGAGGCTAACCAAAATAAGTGGCCCCTCGCTTTGGGAATGGTAACCTAATAGGGGGTAGATCACCAGTTTAAATTGGAAAAATTGGACTGGTTCCATTATCGTTATGGGCATGGCCCTCCTCAAGAAAGAACCGCGCTCGAAGTTCTACGAACTGCTGCAGGCGCAGGTGCACAACGAGTTCAACGCCTCCCAGCAGTACATCGCGCTGGCGGTCTGGTTCGACGCCGAGGACCTGCCCCAGCTCGCCAAGCACTTCTACCGGCAGTCGGTCGAAGAGCGGAACCACGCGATGGCGCTCGTGCAGTACATGCTCGACACCGATCACCACGTGGAAATCCCGTCGACCGGCGACGTCCGCAACGACTTCTCCGACGTGACCGAACTGCTCCAGCTCGCACTCGAGCAGGAAAAGGAAGTCGCCTCCGACATCAAGCAGATCGCCAAGGCCGCGCGTGCCGAAGAGGACTACATGGGCGAGCAGTTCACCCAGTGGTTCCTCAAGGAGCAGGTCGAGGAAATCGCCGCGATGAACACACTGGTGACCATCGCCAAGCGCGCGGGCGGGAACCTCTTCGAGATCGAGGCGCACCTGCACCGCGAGACCGTCGGTGACGGTGGCGGCGACGCCGCCATGCCGCCGGTCGCGGGTGGCGCGCTGTAAGACCAGCACGACTGCTCCCACCACAAGAAGAACCCGGGCCCTCCCCCTGTGGATGGCCCGGGTTCTTCCTTGTACGGACTGCCTAGCCGCAGCCCTGACTGTTGTTCGACTTCAAGACGACGCCCTTGACCTCCGGGCCGCTCAGCGCGAACTCATAGCTCGTGGAGCCCAGATTGACGCTGAGCGTCCTCCCGTTCGAGGCTTGCGGGTAGAGCGCCGTGACATCCTGCACCGTCGAACCGGTACCGACGCCTTCTGGCGTGTGCGACGACGCCGGCAGGATCGCCGTGACCCCGGACTTGTCCGACAGGTAGATCCTGATGGCGCCGGCCTGCGATGTCACGTTGGACACCGTGCCGAAAGCGCACGTGGTGCCCGTCTCCTTCTTGAATGTGATTCCGGCGGCGGTGAGCTGTGCCTCGGACATGCCGACCGCCAGGTTGCCGATACCGGAGTGACTCAGCAGCTGCCCGGTGAGCACCTTCTTCGGCCCGTCCGGCTGCGCGGCGCTCGATGGCGGGGTCTTCGGCGGGGTCGACCCGGGGATCGGGGCGGAAGTGGTCGGCGACGCCGGTCCGGACGCCGGTGCCCCCGCGGTCGCGCCGACCTCGCCGGTCGACGACGACGGCGGAGCCGCGGTCGCGGCGGCCTGGGTCGCCGCGGTGGACATGGCGGCCTGGGTGTCGCGGTCCTGGATCTTCGCGAAGGTGACGCCACCGACGACCAGTACGCCCGCCATCGCCACGCCGCTGGCGGCGGTCACCGCCTTGCGGCGATTCCGCCTCCGCCGCGCGCCCGCGACGATCGCTTCACCCGCGTCTGTCTTGGGCTGGAGGCCGCCGAGCCGATCGTCAGCGAACAGCTGACGCAGCTTGGCGTCCAGCTCGTCATCGGACGCGATCAACTTGCCTCCCTCCCTTCGTGGATCTCCGGCAGTGCCAGCTTCGTACGCAGCGAAGCGATGGCCTTGCTCGCTTGACTCTTCACCGTGCCTTGCGTGACGCCGAGCGTGGCCGCGATCTCCGCCTCGGACAGTCCTTCGTAATAACGCAGGACCATGACCGCTCGTTGCCGCGGCGGTAGCGCACGTAGCGCTTGCCACAGTGGCTCGTGCTCGAACGGGTCGGCGGGCGCGAACGGCTGAGTGTCCGGCAGCTCGGCCACCAGGTTCTCACGCCGGGTCCGGCGCCAGCGGCTGACGTGCGCGTTCGCCATGGACCGGCGGACGTAGGCGAGCGGATCGCCGGTCTTGCGCTGGACGTGCGTCCAGCGTGAGCCGATCTTCTCGAGCACGGTCTGCACCAGGTCGGCGGCGTCGTGCGGGTTGCCGGTGAGCGCGTAGCCGTAGCGGAGCAGTCCGGGCAAGGAGGTCTCGACGAAGGAGCTGAAGTCGACCAGCTCCGGCACTCTCTCACCGGTCATGGACCAGGCTTCCGACCCGGGTAGCGCGGTAGCCGCAGCGGTCACCGCGTCGCCTCCCTCCAGCACGTCTCTCGGCGTCGCTCTGTCGCCACCCGGAAAACGCACCACAGCCCCCAGAGGTTGCCTTCACATCGCGCTCACTTTGAAAAAGACGTCCGATGAGCACTCCCGCTCCGTTTTTCGTCAGCGCCGCGCAAGTGTTACCGGAAGGCGGAACCGGCCGTCGCCGTCCGCCGGGAAATCATGCACCGCGAGTACCGCGACCTGCGGAATCTCCCCATAGACGTGCGGGAACCAGACGCCGTCCGGCTGCTCCGGAACCCCCGGCTCCCACCGTAGCGGGACACCGAGTTTCGCGGCGTCGATTTCCAGCACGACCAGGTCACTCTGCCCGGCGAAAAGCGCGTTGGCAGGCAGATGCAAGGTGCCGAAATCAGAGCAATGGATGAATCCGACCTCATCGAGCGACGCCGCTCGATAACCGCCGCCCTCGGGCACCGCCGCCCATTCGGCGGCGGTGCAGATGTGCAGGATCACCGCAGGGTGAGCTGGCGGCCGATGAGCCCGTCACGCGAGCGGCGCTCGGTGGCGTTCAGCGGCTCGGTGTCGAGCGACTTCAGCGCGCCTTCCAGCCGGGTGCCGAGCTGCGCGGCACCGTCGGCCCACTCGCGGGCGTGCGCCTCGGTGTCGAGGTCCCACACCGGCACGAGCAGCCCGTGCGCACGGAACGAGCCCGCGTAGCGCGAGCCTTCGCCGAGCCCGATCTCCCCGGCGGCCGACAACCGCGCAAGCGCTTGCAGCAGCAGGTTCTCGGACTCGGGGCGGACCCAGCGCAGGTGCGCCTTCTCGCCGGCGAGCACCCAGTACGAGCCGGTGCCGAGCCGCTCGGTCGGCATGATGGCCGAGTTGGCACGCTCCAGCGACAGCGCGACCTCACCGCTTGCGTCGGCGTCCTCCGGCAGCCACCACGCGAAGTCCTGGTGCAGCTCGACGTCGAGCTCGGCCTCGGTGACCAGCAGATCCTGCAGCCGCTCGCCCTCACCGGGCTCGCTCAGCGTGTCCGGCACGGCCAGCACGTCACCCGGCTTGGCGTCGAGCACCCACTTGAGCGCGCGCCCGAGGTCACGCGAGATGTCAGAGGACCGGGTCTGCACCTGCATCCCGATGAACGCCTCACCGTCGGAACGCACGAACGCGGCAGCGGCCATCGGCAGCACGGTGCCGAGCGTGACCTTCTTGTCGCTGCCGGCGAGCGTCAGCTTCGCCGTCGCGGACGGCACGAACTCACGCAGCGCGATGAGCTCCGGCTCCGCGGCGAGCCCCTCGAAGGGCTGGCCGACGAAAACGTCGCGCACCTTCGGCTTGCGGTCCGTCGTCTTGGGACCCTTCTTGCGCCCGCCCTTGCCCACGTCAGCCTCCTCATAGGTTCAGCGCGATGACGCTATCGAAGGGCTGGCCGCGCGCCAGGTCCGGCCCCCGTGACCACGCTTTCAGCCAGGCCTGAAAGCGGTTTACGCACCACGGAACGGTCAGTAGACAGAAGTGGTACAGACCGATCGGACTGGGGAGATCATGAAGAAGATTGCCACGATCGCCGCTGTGGCCGGTGCCATGCTGGCCGGTGCGGTGCCCGCGAACGCCACTGTTCAAGCCTGGGACTGCCAGAACACGGGAAGCTGCTTCCTCGGCAGCGGCTTCTTCCCCGGCGGCACGATCTCGATCGACGTCGACGCGGGCAGGGTCGACGGCCCCGTCGGCCCGAACGAGTCACTTTCCTGGTCGCTTCAAGGCGTGCCGGGCTGCAACACCAGGTTCAACGTGGACGAGCCGCCGCGCTCCTGGGTCTGCCACAACGTGCCGGCGGGTAGCTACACGCTGCAGGCGGTCGCCCCCACGTTCTACCGCTACAACTGGGACCTCGGCTTCCGCTGGTAGTCGTTCTCCGCGCTACCCGCTCGCCTGGGCGGGTAGCGCGGTTAGGCTCGCGCCATGTTCGACCCCCGTGACCCCGTCTTCCTGGCCGATCCGTACCCGGCTTTCGCCGAGCTGCGTGCCGAGGGCGAAGTACATCGGCACGACGGTCTCGGCATGGCGGTGACCGTCTCGCACGCGGCGACCTCGGCGGTGCTGCGGCACCGGGGGCTCGGCCGGATCTGGAGCGACGCCCAGCCGTTGGAGCGCTTCGCGTCGTTCAACCTGCTGCACCGCAACTCGCTGCTGGAGAGCGAGCCGCCCGCGCACACCCGGCTGCGCAAGCAGATCTCGGGCGCGTTCGCGCGTGGCCATGTCCAGCGGCTGAACGAGCGGATCGCCGCGCTGGCGTCGGCGATGGTGGACGAGCTCGCCGGGAAGATCGCCGCGGACGGCGAGGCCGACCTGCTCGAGTTCGTGGCCCAGCCGTTGCCGGTCGCGGTGATCGCCGAACTGCTCGGCGTGCCGCAGGCCGATGGCCCGCGCATGGTCGCGTGGAGCAACGCCGTCGTGAAGATGTACGAGTACGGCATCCCCGAGTCCGAACGCGACGCGGCCGAAGCGGCGGCGGGCGAGTTCGTCGACTACGTCCGTTCGCAAGCCTCGAAGCCACGCTCTGGCGACGACCTGATCAGTGACCTGCTGCGCTCCGAGCTGACCCCCGACGAGCTGGTCGCGACGGCGGTGCTGGTGCTCATGGCCGGCCATGAGGCCACGGTCAACGTGCTCGGCAACGGCGTCTCCGCGCTGCTCACGCACCGCGCGGAGTGGGAACGGCTGGTCGCCGACCGCGGTCTGCTGGACACCTGCGTCGAGGAGCTCATCCGCTTCGACGCGCCGCTGCAGCTGTTCGAGCGGACGGCGACCGCGGACGTCGAAATCGCGGGCTACCGGCTCTCGGCAGGCGACAAGATCGGCGCGCTGCTGGGCGCGGCCGCCCGCGACCCGCTGGTCTTCCGCGACCCGGACACGCTCGACATCTCCCGCTCCCCGAACGCCCACCTGGGGTTCGGCGCGGGCATCCACTACTGCGTCGGCGCCCCGCTGGCCCGCGTCGAGATCTCGGCCGCGCTGGACGCACTGGCCACGCGCCTACCCGGCCTGCGCCTCGCCGCTCCCCCGCCCCGGCGCCCCGAGTTCGTGATCCGAGGCCTGCGAACCCTGCTGGTCACGGCCTGAATTTAGCCCGAAAGCCACTTCCGGGGCATCGCATGTCCCGGAAGTGACTTTGGGGCTCTGGCTAGCGGCGGGTGTTGAAGGCCCGGGTCGGGCGGAGCTCCGGGTCGGGGGCGCCGGTGACCTTCAGGACTTGGCGGGCCGACGTCTTGGTCAGGGTGATCGGCGCCAGGAGTTCGGTCGTGCGGCGGACGAGGATCGCCGTGGTGATGGCGAGCGCGGCGGCGGCGAAGTCGGTGAGGGCGACGAGGATGACGGAATCGGCCATGGCCTGGATGCCGTCGCGCATGCGCCACCAGAGTGCGGCGGCGAGCAGGAGCCAGTTCAGGACCCAGAGGCCCCACCAGGTGAAGACGAGGCGGGATGGGGTCGGGCGGCGGTCGGGTGAGCGGCGGAGCACCGAGTGCTCCAGCTCGGCCATGATCGAGCCGGCCATCACCAGGTTGAGGCCGGGGACGAGCATGCCGAGCAGCACCTCGCGCGAGGTGCGGGACGGCTCTTCTTCGGCGGCGTCGGCGGCCGCGAGGCGGGCGACGAAGAGCCACCAGAGCGTCAAAGCCGCCGGGACCAGGGAGAAGATCGTCGCCAGTAGGCCTGCTGTGACCACGAGGCCGTCGGACGCTTCGACCACGCTCGTGGTCAGCGCCGAGTCGCGGGACTGCACGAGCAGCACGTAGCGCCAGATCTCCGCGCCGCCGGCCACCAGCGCCAGGCAGGCCAGGAACCACAGCGAGCCGTAGGTGCTGCGCGCGATCACGCGCAGGCGTTGGACGGGACTTTGGACGTCCGAGGCCGTGCCGGGTACCGCGGTCGGCGAACGCCAGGTCAGGTTGGGGAAACCCCAGCGCGGGGTCGTCGCGTAGCGCGGCGGGCCGTGGTAGCGCTCCGGCGGGGCCGCGTGGCGCTGCGGCAGCGCGCCCGGTGGGGGCGTCGCCACCCACCGGACCCGGATCGGCCGGTACTGCGGCCGCACCGGCTGCGGGAACTGACCTGGCTGCATGGGCTAGAGGATCTCCGGCTCGCCGCCGGACTCGCCGACGACGTCGCGGCCTTCGGCGTCCCATTCCTTCATACCGCCCGAGACGTTGACCGCGTCCCAGCCGCTGGCGTTGAGCCAGGCGGTCGCGCGCGCGGACCGGCCGCCGCTGCGGCAGACCACGTACACCGGGCCCTCGGGCAGGTCGGCCAGTTCACCGACCCTCGACGGCAGCTCGCCGAGCGGGATGTGCACGGCCTTGGGCGCGTGCCCGGCCTGCCATTCGTCGTCCTCGCGCACGTCGAGGAGCACGCCGTCGGACGGCAGGTCGGCGATGTTCACGGCCGGGATTTCTGCAGGGCTCACCACGTTCTCCATGCTCCCATGGGCTGACGTATCGCGCGTGTGAGGCTAGTGCTCCACAGCTTTTTCGGCACCAGCTCCGGTCAACGCGCGAACCTCCATTTCCGCGTACTTCTTCTCGTTGTGCTCCTTCGACAGGACCGTGCCCAGCCAGCCGAGGAAGAACGCCACCGGGATCGACACCAGGCCCGGGTTGTCGAGCGGGAACCAGTGGAAGTCGACGCCCTGGATCATCGACGCGCTCTTGCCCGTCTTCGGGTCGACCGGCTTGCCGGACACCGCGGGCGAGAACACGATCAGCACGATCGTCACCGCCAGGCCGCCGTAGATGCTCCACAGCGCACCTTGGGTGTTGAACCGTTTCCAGAACAGCGAGTACAGGATCGTCGGCAGGTTCGCCGACGCCGCCACGGCGAACGCCAGCGCGACCAGGAACGCGATGTTCTGCCCGTTGGCGAGGATGCCGCCGGCGATCGCGACCGCGCCGATCACCAGCGCGGTGATCCTGGCGACCTTCACCTCGGCGTCGGGGTTCTCGACCTTGCCCTTCTTGATGACGTTGGCGTAGACGTCGTGCGCGAACGAGGCCGACGCCGTGATCGTCAGCCCGGCGACGACCGCGAGGATCGTCGCGAACGCGACCGCCGCGATGAACCCGAGCAGCACCGGCCCGCCGAGTGCCTGCGCGAGCAGCGGCGCCGCGGAGTTCACCCCGCCGGGTGCGCCGGTGATCGTCGACGGCCCGACCAGCGCGCCCGCGCCGTAGCCGAGCACCAGCGTGAACAGGTAGAACACGCCGATCAACACGATCGCCCAGACCACCGAGCGGCGTGCGTCCTTCGCGGTCGGCACGGTGTAGAAGCGCATCAGGACGTGCGGCAGTCCTGCGGTGCCGAGCACCAGCGCGATGCCGAGCGAGAGGAAGTCCAGCTTGGTCGTGCCGGTCTTGCCGTACTGCTTGCCAGGCCCGAGGATCGCCTCGCCGCCCTTGCCTGCCTTGTCGACGGCGCTCTGCAGCAGCGACGACAGGTTGAAGCCGTACTTCCCGAGCACCCAGACGGTCATCGCGAACGCGCCGACGATGAGCAGCGCGGCCTTGATGATCTGCACCCACGTGGTGCCCTTCATACCGCCGACCAGCACGTACACGATCATCACGACACCGACGACGGCGATCACCAGCGCCTGGCCCGCCTTGCCCTCGATGCCGAGCAGCAGCGCGACCAGCCCGCCGGCGCCCGCCATCTGCGCGAGCAGGTAGAAGAACGAGACGACGAGCGTCGACGTGGCCGCCGCGGCGCGCACGGGGCGCTGCTTCATGCGGAACGCCAGCACGTCGCCCATCGTGAACTTGCCCGTGTTGCGCAGCAGCTCCGCGACGAGCAGCAGCGCGATGAGCCAGGCGACGAGGAAGCCGATCGAGTACAGGAAGCCGTCGTAGCCGTTGATCGCGATCGCGCCCGCGATGCCGAGGAACGAGGCCGCGGACAGGTAGTCGCCGGAGATGGCGATGCCGTTCTGCGGGCCGCTGAACGCGCGGCCTGCGGCGTAGTAGTCCGACGCGGTCTTGCTGTTGCGGCTGGCGCGGAACACGATCACCAAGGTGATCACCACGAACACGCCGAAGATGCCGATGTTGAGCGCCGGGTTGCTGCCCGCCACACCTGCCGCGAGAGTCATCGCTCACCCCGTTCGATCTTCGCGCGCAGTTCGTCCGCGACCGGATCGAGCTTGCGGTTGGCATAGCGGACGTACAGCCAGGTGATGAGGAAGGTCGAGACGAACTGCAGCAGGCCGAGCACCAGGCCGACGGTGATGTTGCCGACGACCTTGGTGGCCATGAACTCGTGCGCGTAATCGGCCAGCAGCACGTAAAGCAGGTACCAGAGCAGGAAGAGCGCGGACACGGGGAAGACGAAACTGCGCAATCTGCGGCGTAGCTCGACGAATTCAGGGCTGGCCTGAATCCGTTCCCACTCCGTGTCGTCGTTGAGGTCGTGTTCCGTGCTCATCTCGGACCTCCTCGTACCGCGAATACACCATTCAGGTGACGGGTCGCTCAACAAATCTAGTCGAGTGCTCGTTGAGCGGCACGCTAGAGCGATCATGCTCCTGGTCAGCGGAAATGCTGATAATCCGATCGAGTGAACGGCATGACCCTGCGTATAACAATCGGGTCGACGCGCTTTGACCACTCGGATGATTGACGCCGATTACTTGCGGTGCCTGCCCCGAGTCGCGGGTTTGGCCTTCTCCGGCTTTTCGACCTTCTCGGCCTTGTCCTGCTTCTCTTCCGCCTGGCCGAACCGGGCCACCGCGCGGTCACGCATGAAACCGAGTGGATCAGGCGCGTGCAATCGCAACATGACACTGTTGAGGTCGTCCGGGACGCCGTATTTGGTCGCCCGGCTCACGAACCAGCATGTGAAGAAGGCGGCGGGGACCGTGATCAACGCTGGCTGGACGACGAACCACGGCGCCCAGCCGCCGGTGTACCCGCTCACGATGTTCGTCACCAGCGCGGCCAGCACCATCCCGCCGCCGACCACCATGCCGGCCATCGCGCCGGGCCAGCTGAGCTTGCGCCACCAGATGCCGAGCACGAGCAGCGGCGAGAACGTCGACGCGGCCAGCGCGAACGACATGCCCACCGAAAGCGAGATGTCCTCCGGCCGCAGCAGCACCGCCAGCGCCATCGGCGCGATCGCCACGATCCCGGTCGCGACCCGGAAGTCACGCACCCGGCCGGGCAGCACGTCGGTCGAAACGACACCGGCCACACTCACCAGCAGCCCCGAGGAGCTGGACAGGAACGCCGCGAACGCGCCTGCCGCCGTCACCGCGCCAAGGATCTGACCAGGCAGTCCCGGCAGCATCGCCGACGGCAGCCGCAGTACGGCCGCGTCGGTCTTGCCGGTGACCAGCAGCTCCGGCACGTACATCCGCGACAGCGCGCCCAGCAGCGTCGGGAACAGGTAGAACAGCCCGAGCAGCAGCAGCACATGGACGGTCGTGCGGCGCGCGGCCTTGCCGTCCGGGTTCGTGTAGAAGCGGACCAGCACGTGCGGCAGGCCCATGGTGCCGAGGAAGAGCGCGAAGATCAGCGAGTACGTCTGCGCCAGATCTGTGACGCTGCCCGAACTCGGCCGCAGCCAGTTCGCGTTGGTCGTCGGGGCGTCGCTGATCACCGGGACCGGCGTGCCCTTCTTGAACACCAGCCTGGTGCCCTCGTTCACCGAGTGCTTGATGTCCGGCGCCCAAATCGCCTCGCCGTCGGCGGGCCCTCGGTCGACCGTTCCGTGTGCTTCGAGCGTGGTCCGCGTGGTGACGCTGACCATGACGTCGGCCTGCACGGTGACCGTGGTGTTCTCGAGGAACACCGGCGGCGCCGGGTCGCCGAGCCCGCGTGTGCCGCCGGGACTGCCGCCGGTGACGAACACCAGGCACAGCACGAACGTCGGCGCCGCGATGGCGAACAGCTTGAGCCAGTACTGGAACGCCTGCACCACGGTGATCGCCCGCATGCCGCCCGCGATCACGTTGAACGCGACCAGGAACATCACCAGCACCGCGCCGAACCACGGCGGCACCGGCAGGATCGTCGCGAGCGTCAGCCCGGCGCCCTGCAGCTGCGGGACCATGTAAAGGATCCCGATGAACACCACGAACGCGGTGGAGAACTTGCGCAGCGACTTCGACCCGAGCCGCGCCTCGACGAAGTCGGGCAGCGTGTACGCGCCGGAGCGCCGCAGCGGCGCGGCGACGAACAGCATCAGCGCCAGATAGCCCGCGGTGAAGCCGATCGGGAACCACAGCGCGTCCGCGCCCTCTTTGAGCACGATGCCCGCGACACCGAGAAAAGAGGCGGCGGAGAGGTACTCGCCGGAGATCGCGGCGGCGTTGCGGCGCGACCGGACGGTGCGCCGCGCGACGAGGAAGTCATGGGTGGTGACGGCGAACCGGGACGAGCGGTGACCGAGATAAAAGGTCGCCACGGCGACCAGCACGATGCCGGTCAACGCCCATGGGTTCAGCTGCACGGGGAAATCCTCGCATGACCGCTCGGAATCTAGTTTTCGATCATGTCCACGAAGTCGCGCTCATGGCGTTCGGCGAGCCGGTTGTACCAGATGCCGACACCGAAGAGCAGCGGAAACGGCGCCACCCCGAGCAGCAGCCATGGCAGCGGGACCCCGATGAGCGTGACCCGTCCGAACCCCGGCAGGAGGTAGAACAGCGCGGGCAGCGAGCCCAGCAGCGCGATGACCAGTCCCCACAGCAGCAACCCGGTCTTGAGCTGCGCCTTCACCAGGTCCTTGATCAGCAGTTCACCCCAGCTGGTCTGCTCTTCGAGTTCGACCCTGGCGCGCAGCGTGCCGGCCGACTGGCGCGGGTCAGCGAGGATGACCCTGGTGCGCTTGATCTTCGGCAGCTCCGGCTGCGGCATCGGCTCGGTCGGCGCGGCGGCCACCGGTTCGACGACCGCGCGTTCCGGCGAGAGCTGCGCCTTCTTGCCCAGCGTGGGGTCCGGCTCGCGGACCCCGTTCACCCGCCGGTAGTAGTCCTCGCTGCTCATCGGCTAGCCGTTTCGGCCGGAGCCGACCAGTCGGTCCTTCAGCTCGCGGGTGTGGCGGCGGCTGACCGGCAGCACCTTCTCCTCGTTGCCGATGACCACCTGGTAACCGCCCTGTGCCATCCGCAGCTCGGTGATCAGTGGCAAGGCGACCAGAAAGGACCGGTGGATGCGGACGAAACCCGCCTTCTCCCACCGCTCTTCGAGCTGTGCCAGCGGAATCCGGACCAGGTGACTGCCGTCGGCGGTGAACAACCGCGCGTAGTCACCCTGCGCTTCGACCCAGCGCACCGAGGAGCGCGGGATGAGCTTGGTGGTGCCCGCGAGCTCGACGGGGATGACCTCGCCGTCGTCCTTGACCGGCTCCGGCCCGCCACCGGCCGCCTGCGGCATCGGCCGGGTGTTCAGCTTTTCCAGCACCCGCTTGACGGCCTTGTCCAGGCGTTCCTGGTTGAACGGCTTGAGCACGTAGTCGACGGCGCCGAGATCGAACGCGTTGACCGCCTCTTCGGAGTGCCCCGTGACGAACACGAGCACCGGTGGCGGCTGCAGCGCGGCGAACACCCGTGACATCTCCATCCCGGACAGGCCGGGCATGTGAATGTCGGAGAACACCGCGTCGACCGGCGGCAGTCCCCTTTCCTTGCGGGCACGCAGTTCGTCGCCGTCGGAAGCGATGAGGCGGCGCAGGGCCTCGGAGGCGTCCACGGCGCTGAACACTTTCCCGATGTTCGGGTTGCTGGTCAGGCAGTGGACTAACGCGGTCAGCCCGTGGGGCTCGTCGTCAACAGCGAGGACGACGAGCCGGCGGGTGTCATCTTGAGCACTCACAGTGATTCGCATCCTGCCTATTGCGAGTCACGATGTCCAGCCCGCCCGGCGCCCTCGCCCGGATGAGATGGAGTCGAAACCGCGCCACCCAACTCTCGGTGTCAGTGTCCCCCGCGCCGGGGACACTGACACCTCGGGTAATTCACTGTCGAAAGTGGATTTCCTCGATCAGTGCGCGAAAGTAAACCAGTTCACGCTCACGTAGTCGGCGGGCTGTCCGCTCGTGAAGGTGAGATAGACGTTGTGTGTGCCGGTGATCGCGCTGATGTTCGCTGGCACGGTGCGCCAGCTCTGCCAGCCGCCGGTGTTCGCGACGGCGAAACTGCCGACCGGCGCGCTGCTCAGGCTGTCGAGCCTGACTTCGACCAGCCCGCTCACGCCGCCGCCCGCACCGGACGCGACCCTGGCCTGGAACTGGTGGGCGGCGCTGCTGCCGAAAGCGACATTCGGGTACATGGCCCAGTCGCCGTTGCCGAGCGGGCCGATGTTCTGGCCGCCACCGGTGTCCGAGGTGGTCTGCTTGGCCACGCCGGCCGACTGCGTGTACGACTCCGCCTGGATCGTGCCGTACGCGTCACCGCCGCCGGGCCCGGTCGGCGTGGTCGGAGTCGTCGGCGTGGTCGGATTGGTGGTGCCGCCTGATCCCTTGGTCGTCACGGTCACGTAGTCGACGACCATCGGACGGCCAGGCACGATGCCGGGTCCCGGTGTGGTGGTCCCGGAGTTGTTGTTGGGGAAGGCGCCGCCGATCGCGACGTTGAGCAGGACGAAGTAGCCGGCATGGCTGGTCATCGCGTTCCAGGTGCCCGCGTCGAGCTGGTTCTGGCTGACCGAATGGAACTGCTGGCCGTCGACGAACCAGCGGAAGACCTGCGGGCTGGTGCTCGCGTCCCATTCGAACCGGTAGGTGTGGAACCCGGCCTGGCAGGTCGCGCCGGGGCAGGCGCGGTTGTTCACGATGCCGGTGGTCTCGTTGCACGGGCCGCCGGGGTTCACGCCGCAGTGCAGCACACCCCAGACCGAGTTGATCCCGTTGACGTTCTCCATGATGTCGAATTCGCCGATGGCGGGCCAATTCCAGTTGTTGCCGCGGTACGGGCCGCCGAGCGCCCAGAACGCGGGCCAGTAGCCGAGCGCGGCGGCGCCGGTGACGTTCGGCATCTGGATGCGGCTTTCGATCCGCATCACGCCGCCGGCGGGCGGCTTGAAGTCGAGCCGCTGCGTCTCGATACGCGCCGACGTCCAGTTTCCGGCGCCGTCGCGCAGCGGCGTGATGCGCAGATTGCCGGAGCCGTCGAGCGACAGGTTGCTCGTGCTGTTGGTGTAGTTCTGGATCTCGCCGGTGCCCCAGTTCCCCGGGCCGCCGGGGTAGGAGTGTCCGGTGTCGATGATCCAGTTCGCGCCGGACGGCAGCGTGTTCGCACCGCCGTTGAAGTCGTCGGCGAACACGGTGGTCCAGCCTGCTTCCGGAGGCGGGACCGCGGCTTGTGCGGAATGGATGGTCAGCGGAACGGCGATCGCGGTCGCAGCCGCGGCCGCGGCCGAGCGCGGTCCACCTGCGACGCTTTCGGATGGTGCGACTTACGGGCATGGGGTGACCTCCTCGTCAACCCGGACCGGCTGATGCGGCGACATTTGTTGCCGGTCACAACAAAGCCTGCGTCCCCATGAGAACCCGAGGTCTAGACCATCGGCTATCCGCCGAACGGGTGGCAGTGTGGCGCCTATCACATCGTGCGAAAAGGAAGGCCCCTTCCGCCGAGCCGGCGGAAGGGGCCTTCGAGTCGTCCGAGGTTCAGAGGCCGAAGCGAGACCAGGCGGCCTTCGTGGTGACGGCTTCGAGTACCGCCGAAGCGGCGGCGGGCGCGCCGATGCCGAGCTTGGCGAGCAGCGCTTTTTTGGGCTCCGCAACGGAAATGTGGGCGTCGGGGAACCGCTCGGCCAGCACCTCGCGCAGGCTGCCGACGCCGTCGATCAGCCCGAGGTCGGCCGCCTTCTGGCCGAGCCAGACGTCGCCGGTGAACAGATCCTCCGAGTCCGAGAGCTTCGCGCCCCGGCGCTCCTTCACCCACTCCACGAACAGCTCGTGGAGCTGGGTGTGCATCTTCTTGAGCCACTCGACGTCCTCCGGCTTCTCCGGGCTGAACGGGTCGAGCCGTGACTTGTTGGTGCCCGCGGTGTGCAGCCGCCGCTCGATGCCGAAGCGCTCGAGCAGCCCGGTGAAGCCGAAACCACCGCTGATCACGCCGATCGAGCCGACCATCGAGGTGCGGTGCGCGTAGATCTCGTCCGCGGCGCAGGCCAGCCAGTACCCGCCCGACGCGGCGACGTCCTCACAGAACGCCAGCACCGGCACGTTCTTCTTGTCGGCCAGCTGCCGGATCCGCTCGGCCACCAGGCCGGACTGCGTCGGCGCGCCACCGGGCGAGTTGATCTGCAGCGCGACCGCCTTGAGCCGGTCGTGCGCGAACGCCCTGGTCAGCGCCGACTCCACGGCGGCGAGGTTGATCGCGCCCCTGCCCAGCGGTGACGGCGACGGCGTGATGACGCCGTGCAGCTTCACCACCGCCACCACGTCTTTCTGCTCGACCCGGTCGGCCAGCATCGGGATTCGGGAGGCGAGTTTGTCCGTGACGCTCATGAAGCCAGCGTACGGAGTCAGGACGCGTCGAGCATGCCGCTTCGCGAGCCGCTGAATTCGTCCGCGTCACGCGACTCCTGCTCGGGCACCTCTGCCGAGTAGTCAGGCAGGTTGGGCCGCACACCGGGCACGAACTTGGGCACCCGCAGCGTGACCTTCATGCCCGCGCCGGGCGCCGTCTCGACCATCAGCGCGTAGTCGCTGCCGAACACCTGCTGCATCCGCTGGTTGATGTTGCCGAGCCCGACGTGCGCGCCGGTCCGGTGCGAGCTGCGCAGCTCGGCCAGCCGCGACGGGTCCATGCCGATGCCGTCGTCCTCGACGCTGATCAGCGCCTCGGCGCCGTAGTCCTGCGCGATGACCGTCACCGTGCCGCCGCCCGGCTTGCTCGCGAGGCCGTGCTTGACGGCGTTCTCCACCAGCGGCTGGATGATCAGGAACGGCACGACCACGCTGAGCACCTCCGGCGCGATCTTCAGGCGCACGGTCAGCCGTCCGCCGAAGCGGGCGTTTTCGATGGTCAGGTACCGGTCGATGTTGCGCAGCTCCTCGGCGAGCGAGGTGAACATGCCCGAGGTGCGGAACGAGTAGCGCGTGAAGTCGGCGAAGTCCTGCAGCAGCTCGCGCGCCTCTTCGGGATCCGTGCGGATCAGCGAGGAGATGGTGTTGAGCGCGTTGTAGACGAAGTGCGGCGAGATCTGCGCGCGCAGCGCCTTGATCTCGGCCTGCTGCAGCTGGTGCTTGGACTCCTCCAGCCGCGCCAGCTCGAACTGCGTGCACACGAAGTGCGCGACCGCGTCGGCCATCTGGATCAGGCGGCCCCGGGTCCGGCCGACCACGATCAGCGCGGCCTCGGTCTCGCCTTCGACGATCAGCGGCACGATCACCGCGGTGCGCATCTTGCACGTGCCACGGTGGTTGCACGGCATGCGGTCGTGCTGCACGACCTCGCGGCGGTGCTTGCGGATCGCGTTGCCGATGGCGTCGACCAGGTCGACATAGTGATCGTTGGCTTCGCCGTCCCAGGAAAGCAGCGTGCCCTCGCTGTCGGTGATGCCGACGGCGACGCACTTGAGCATTTCCAGCAGCTGCGTGGTGATCTTGTCGGCGGCTTCCTCGTCGAGCCCCTCGCGGAGATCGGGCGTCGCCTTCGACAGGCCGTGGACGGCTTCGAGCACCGCGTCGTCGACCACGTTCCCCGGCCGTCGCGACTTGATCAGCAGCACCACGACCAGGACAGCGAGCAGTAGCGCGACTCCCCACGGGATGATCTGCGCGATCGGCAACCCGGACACGGCGTCAATGCTCTGCGCTCGGCCAACCGGGTGCAAGCCTTACTCTCCTACTTTCTGTGCTGCTTCGAGAACTGACGGTGGGGTCAACCCTACCCATGACCCGGGGGCTCCCTTGGTGGTCACACCCCGTATCCGTCGGCAAGGCTCTGAGCATGACTTTGAGCAGGTGGCTGACCGCGGCGACCATCGCCGTGTTGCTGGGGGTAACCGCCATGCCGGCTTCGGCGCTAGATAACGATCGGGTCGAAACCGAGATTCGGCAACTCGTGCGCGCCGGTTTCCCGGCCGCCGTCGCCGTCGTCCGGGAGGATTCACACGTCCGGCACTACGCGGCCGGGGTGGCTTCCCTCGGCGGGCGACCGGCCCGCGTGACCGACCGCTTCCGCATCGCGAGCAACACCAAGGCCTTCGTCTCGACGGTGGTCATGCAACTCGTCTCCGCTGGCAGGCTGTCGCTGGACGCCGATGTCGAGTCGCTACTTCCCGGCGTCGTCCGCGGCCCCGGGTACCGGCCATCCGAGATCACCGTCCGCCAACTGCTGACGCACACGAGCGGCATCCACGACCCGCGCAACCCGGCGTTCTTCGACGTCTACCTGAAGCCGGGCGGCGACCGCAGCTACGTCTACACCGTCGACGAGGTGATCCGGCAGTCGCTGCTCGACCCGCCGCACGTGGAGTACTCGAACACCGGCTACCTGCTGCTCGGCCGGATCATCGAACGCGTCACCGGCCACGACGTCCGGTCCGAGATCCGCGACCGCGTCCTGCGCCCGCTCGGCCTCCGCCAGACGTCGTTCCCGCTCACGGATCCCCACCTGCACGGACCACATCTCCACGGCTACGACATGGCAGGCAACGACATGACCACGTTCAGCCCGTCCTACGACTGGACGGCGGGCGCGATGGTGTCCACAGTGGACGACCTGGCCACGTTCCAGCGGACGCTCTCGCCCGATCTGCCCGGCGTCGAAACCCTGCCGCTGCCTTGCCCCGGCGGTGACCAGACGATCTGGGGGCACACCGGGGCAGGCCCCGGCTACTTCAGCTTCTCGTTGCACAGCCCGGACGGCCGCCGCCAGATCACGCTGGCGCTGACCACGTACGACCTCGCCGCCGAGCTGCGAGGCGACTGGGCCCACGTGGCCCACACCCGCCCGGTCGCCGCACTGGCCGCCGCCCTCTGCCCCTGAGCCCGAAAGTGGCGTTCGTCAGATGCGATAGCCCGAAAGCCACTTTCGTCAGATAAGACCTGACGAAAGCCACTTTCGGGCTTTTACGAGCTACTTGAGCAGGCGGGACATGCGGCGGTCGGCCAGTGGTTTGCCGCCGGTCTGGCAGGTCGGGCAGTACTGGAAGGACTTGTCGGCGAACGAGATCTCGCGGACCGTGTCGCCGCAGACGGGGCAGGGCAGGCCGGTGCGGGCGTGTACGCGCAGGCCGGAGCGTTTCTCGCCCTTGAGGCGGGCGGCGGACTGGCCGACAGAGCGGGTGACCGCGCTGGTCAAGATCTCGTGGATCGCGTCGGCGAGCCGGTCCAGCGCCTCGTCGGGGAGCTTGCCCGGCGTCGCGTAGGGCGAAAGCTTGGCCATGTGCATGATCTCGTCGGAGTAGGCGTTGCCGATGCCGGCGATCACGCGCTGATCGGTCAGCGCGGTCTTGAGGCGCTCGGTGCGGCCGGCGAAAAGCGAGGCGAGTTTTGCCCGGTCGAGTGACAGCGCGTCCGGGCCGAGGCGCTCGATGCTCGGCACTTCCGAGGGATCGCGGACGATCCAGACGGCCAGGCCCTTCTTGGTGCCGGCCTCGGTGAGGTCGAAACCGGGGCCGCCCAGATGTACCCGCAACGAGATCGGGCCCTTGCCCGGCTTGAGCGGCGCGGGTGCCAGCGAATCCGACCAGCGCAGCCAGCCCGCGCGGGCCAGGTGGGTGATCAGGTGCAGGTCACCGAGCACGAGATCGAGGTGTTTGCCGTGCCGCGTCGCGTCGGTGACTTCACGGCCGTGTAGGTCCATCGGGGACGGGTTGAACGTCTTGAGGACGCTCAGCGAGGCCACGTCGATCCGGCTCACGGACCTGCCGACGGCGTGTTCACGCAGGTGGTGGGCGAGTGCTTCGACTTCCGGCAGCTCCGGCATACGCCCAGTCTCGTTCGCTACTCGACCGGATGCAACGGCCCGTCGAAGTCCGGCAGCGAGTGCTTGCGGATGGTCTTCGCGATCTTGGTGACCTCGCCGCGCACGGTGAACATGCCGCGGATGGTGCCGACCCAGCGCTCGGAGGGGTGATCGCCCGCCATGTCGCCCTCGGTTTCGGCGACCACGGTCCATGGCCTGCGCAGGATCCAGCGCAGCGGGAAGAACAGGATCACCAGCACCAGCGTCAGGATCACCCAGGCGGGGATCTTCACGCCGACCGGCGTCCACACCACCAGCACCACGGCGAGCAGCACGGTCACGAAGATCATCGCGACACCGGGGCCGTAGCTGCCCGCGACGTCGTGTTCGAAATCGTCGGCCGTGGCCGGTGGCCGCCACTCGAGCTGGGCCCTGACCACCCAGTCCCGGCCGTCTTCGCCCTGAACCAGCCGGTTCATCCACGTCCTCCCGCACAACGCTCGCTCCGGGTGAGCACGCTCAACCGTACCGTGATCATGACCGGGCGCGCGACTGCCAGATGCACGTAAATCCCCAGCACGAGCTACTCGGACGGCTGATCTGCGACGGGTGCCTCGTCCTCGGCTGCCGTCGCGTCGTCCTTGATCACCCGCGAGGACCGCCAGGTGGTCGGCAGCGAGGACGACGACCACGACTTGCTGTACGTCTTCGTCGTGGTGGTGGTCGTCGGCGAGACGGCCGTCTTGTCGCTCGAGGTGGTGGTCGTGTCCGAGCGCATCGGTGAGGTGTCCGAAGCCGTCGTGCCGCCCGCGACCGGCGCGTGGCTGCCGGTGTCCGACCTCGGATCGGTCGCGGTCCCGCTCGGCGGCGCGGACGCCTGACCTGCGGGGATCTGCGCGCCGGGCTGGCCGCCCGCCGGGATCTCCGGCACGTCGGCTGGCACGTCGCCGCCGAGTCTCGGTTCGACGGGGTCACCACCGGCGACCTCGTTCGGCCCGTGCACGCTCAGGTGATCGCTGGCAGGCTCGACCTTGGGCGCGTCGGGCACCTCCACGGCCGGTTTGACGACGCCCAGCTCGGGCCCGGCGCCGCCGTGGCCTTCCAGCCCGATGGCCTGTGTCTGGTCGGAGTCGAACATGGCGGGCCCGACGGCGATGCCGAACGCGCCTGCCGCCGCGGTGGACGCCAGCGCCATGCCGACCTTGACCTTGGAGCCGATCAGCAGGCTCTTGACCGCGGCCAGCGCACCGCCGGTCGCCTTGGTCGCGGTGAACGCCGCCGTCGGCACCAGCAGCAGTACCGCGCCCGCGTTCGCACGCAGCGAGGAGCAGACGTCGCGCAGCTCGTCGTGGGTGTTCCGGCACGACGAACAGCCGACCAGGTGCGCCCTGATCCGCTGCGCTTCGGCGCCGGTGACGCTGCCCGCGGTGAACCCGCCGAGCTTCTCGACCACCGCACGGCAGCCGTCGGAGCTGCGCCCGACCGAGAGGTGCGCCTGCAGGTACGCGGCGCGAAGTCCTTGCCTGGCCCGCCTGGCGAGCGCGGCCGTGGCGTTCGCGCTGAGCCCGAAGTGCGGCGCGACCATCGCGGGCTGCTCGCCCTCGACCTCGGTCTGCCACAGCACGGTCCGCCAGCGCTCCGGCAGGCTCGTGAAGGCACGGGTGATCAGGGAGTGCTCGGCCGTGCGCGCGTTGGTGTCCGCGTCGGCGCCCGCCCGGAAGGTCAGCTCGTCGTCGCTGACGGGGACGTCGCGGCGCGCGCCGTGCCATTCCCAGGACACGCGGCGCGCGACGGTCAGCAGGTAGGCGCGGATGTAGTCGCGCGGACCGGCGCCTCTGCGCAGCGCCTGGAGCACGCGGAAGAAGGTTTCGGCGGTGATGTCCTCGGCCTCGGACTGGTCCGAGGCGAGGCTGCGCGCAAGACGTCTGACCGCGGCGGCGTGCAGCTCGAACAACTCCCCGAAGGCAGCGTCCTCACCGTCACGGAGCCGCTGCAGGAGTGCCTGCTCGTCGGATCCCGAGGCCGCCATCTGCGGCACAGTGCCCTGCTCGGTCATCCGGCCAGGCACCTCCTCCCCGAAGGACAAACCATTCGGTCGAATGGGGACACCATACGGAGCGAACCCGCAATCGTCACCTCTTGTACGCCAGGTGTAACACCACAGAGCGTTTCCGGGGGTGGGTAAAAGCGGCAACGGCCTCCGGTATAGAGTAGCTCCCGCACCGCCCACACGGGGTGCATGCGGATGTAGCGCAGCTGGTAGCGCATCACCTTGCCAAGGTGAGGGTCGCGGGTTCGAATCCCGTCATCCGCTCTCTCCTCTTTCTCCGGCCATCGTACGGCCATTCGGAGCAATGTCTAGACCACATCGGTCACAGCTCCGTTCGCTCGAATCGGCCGTCAAGATCGCTGACGGTCACCGGCCACCCGGTATCAACCACCCAGACGCACGTACGGCTAGGCCGTTGGCGTGGTCTGTCCGGTTCGGCAGGATTAGTCGTTCAAAGTTCGCTGTTCGTTACCTGGCAACCGGCGCCCGCCCGCCGAACAGTGGCAGGCATGACCGAACTGACTCGACGTCGCCTGCTCGGTTCCGCGGCAGGCGCCGCCACCGCCGCCGCGGCCACCCTCCTCCCGCCCAACGTCCAGCGCGCGCTCGCCGAGGGCCCGCCGCGCCGCGGTTCACTGCGCGACATCGAGCACGTCGTGCTGCTGATGCAGGAGAACCGCTCGTTCGACCACTACTTCGGCACGCTCTCTGGCGTCCGTGGCTTCGCGGACCCCGACGCCGCGAAGCTCCCCAACGGCCGCTCGGTCTTCTACCAGCCGGACGCGCAGAACCCGGCGGGCTACGCGCTGCCGTTCCACCTCGACACCCACGCCACCAACGCGCAGAAGATCCCGTCGACGTCGCATGCCTGGCAGGTCCAGCACGACGCCTGGAACGGCGGCAAAATGGACTGTGCTGTCCAAGCGCGCTCCGCATTCGCGTCGACAGGGCGCACTTGCGCATGACTTCTCTGCAACCTCTGGCGTGCGCCCTGCCGCCACGAATACGGGGCCTTCGGCCAAAAGCGCGCCTATGAAGCTTTCAGGCCCGGAGGGCCTTCAAGCGCCCTAGCCGGGCACACTCAAGCCAAGTACCTGCTGGGATCATCGGCGTGTTCATCTCGTCTAGTGATCTCGGAGCGCCCTATGCGCTGCCTCCGGCGGATTCGCCGCTCGCGGTCAACGGGCTCACGCATCGGCCCGAAGGCCAGTTCGAGTACGACGCGCGCAACGGCAAGCTGCCGAAGGTCTCTTGGATCATCTGCACGTCGACGGCCTCGGAGCACCCGAACTACACGCCCGCCGAGGGCGCCGCGTTCGTCGCCAGCAAGATCGACGCCATCGCGGCCGACCCCGACCTGTGGGCGAAGACGGCGTTCATCCTCAACTACGACGAGAACGACGGGCTGTTCGACCACGTCGTCCCGCCGACGCCGCCCGCGGGCACGCCAGGCGAGTTCGTCACCAAGACCTCGCCGGGCGGCACGAAGGGCAACGGCCTGCCGGTCGGCGCCGGCTACCGGGTGCCCGCGATCATCGTCTCGCCGTGGACCGCGGGCGGCTGGGTGTGCTCGCAGAACTTCGACCACACGTCGGTGCTGCAGTTCCTGGAGAAGGTCACCGGCGTCGCCGAGCCGAACATCAGCGCGTGGCGCCGACGGACCTTCGGCGACCTGACGTCGGCGTTCCGCTTCGACGACCACAAGGCGAAGCCGCCGACGCTGCCCGACACGAGCGGGCCGCTCACGCTGTCCAAGTACGAGGCGGCGAACCTGCCGTCGCCGGTCTTCCCCGGCACGGACCAACAGCCGCCGTGGCAGGAGCCGGGACGGCGGCCGCACGTGCCGCGTCGCTAGACGGTCTCCTTGAACGGGTCGTGCTCAGCCAGCAGCTTGTCGAGTCTGGCCTGATCGATGCGCTTGGTGACGGAGCTGTCGTCCTGGCGGTCCCTGGTCACCTTCGCCAGGGTGAACGCCGAGGTGACCAGGTACAGCATGCCGACCGCGAGGAAGGCGCGAACCCAGCCGCTGACCGGTAGGTAGACGATGCCGCCGGTCACCGCGATCAGCGCGAGGCCGAACGAAAGGCCCGCCTGCACGTAGAACGCGGTCGTCGTGGGGGAACTCGGGGACACGGTTTTGGTCATGTCCTCGAATTTCGGCCACGGCGACCGCGCTGTCTTGAGTACGGCTACTCAAAAGCCGGTCACGAGTCGAATTCGGGATACCCGTCGATGACGGTCGGCGCGACCGGGGAGAGGTGCTTGTCGGCGACCTCGGTGACCTGGCCGCGCGCCATCCGGTGCACGCGGAAGTCGTTGTCGTGGTCCTCGTCCTGGTCGTCCCAGACGTGCAGCAGCCCGTAGGAACCCGGCGCGAGCTCGCCGACGCGGGTGTACAGGTCGAGCAGATCGGGCCCGAAGGTCGCGCCGTGCTTGGCCAGCCCGCCGAGGTGCAGCTGCGGGACCCCGTTGATCCACTGCAGATCGACGACGTCCAGCTCACCGAAATCGCGGACCGCGCGGTGCACGCGCTCGACGATGCGCTCGAGCAGCGAGGGGTCGTCATCGCCCGACGTGGTCGCCTGCAGTGTCACCCAGCCGTGGTATTCGTACACGTCACGAGCCTAGGCGGGCAGTGGGACCACTATCGAGAGCGGCCCCGTCTCGGCGGAGTTCCTTGGCGAACTTCTCCTTGCCGTGCCGCTCGAACGCGGCCGTCAAATCCTTGCCGTAGACGCACAACGAGCGCTCCCACGGGTGCCCGAGCGTGCCGAAGCGGTAGTCCGACGCGAGGAACAGGTGATAGTCGCCCTGCGGGAAGGCCGAGACCGGCCACTGCTGGCCCTCGCCCATCCGGTGCGGATAGAACTTGTACGACTGGTGCTGCCAGTGCAGCACCCACACCCACTCGTCGAGCTTCACGCAGTCGCGCAACGCGTGCAACGCGATCCGGTTGACCTCGTCGGCCTCGATCGAGTTCGGCCCCAGCCGGAACTCCGCGGAACCGCGGTCGGCGTCACTCGCCGAAAGGTCCCACGTGACCGAAGGTGACGGCTCGGCGAAACCCGGCCAGGCGTGCGGAAAAGTACTCGGCCAGAAGCGGAGTTTGTCGTACACCCAGTACCACGCGGGTTCGTCGACGACCCTCGATACTTGTTCCCAGGCTGGATTCACGAGCGACCTCTGATACTCGGCCGGATAGACGGGTGAGAGCTTCGCGGAACACGAAACGGCCCGTTTACGCGTCTGCGTACAGTCACTGTAAAGGCTGCGAAACTGATCTTCGTGGTCGGTGCCACCGTCACACTCGGTTACCCGGCTGAGACGGCTCGCGATTCCGAAAGTGGCTGGTCCAGCTGGGGGTCGTAGCCCTCCAGGCCGGTTTCCCGCTCGACGATGTCGGCCAGCGCGTAGACGTCGACCTTCGTCTTGGTCGCCGCGGATCCCTGGTGCCAGTGGGGAACGGTGATGGTCACGTCGCCGTCGGAGAAGCTCAGCTGGATCCCGGTCGGCTCGTGGACGAGCTCACGCGAATCACCGTCGTCGATCTGATCGAGGCTGCCCAGCAAGGTGGTCGCCTCGGCGAAGATGCGATCCCACTGTGCGGCACATTTCGCCGAGAGCGGGCCAGAGGAAGCGTTCTCCGCCATCTCCTCGAAGGCCTCATCCCAGGACTGGCCCGGCTCTCTGCGAACGAAGTTGAGGTCATAACTCATCCCGCACACGTTAGCGACGCGCGCAAGTACCCGGATGGACCTACGCGGAAGTCAGCACGAACCCGAGCGTCGTCTCCTGCGCTTTTCCTTCACAACCAGCGCTCAGCGAGTCGAAATGGTCGTTGCCCGCGTTGCAGCGGTAGAGCGGCTGCGCGGTGCCCGTCGCGGGCGGCGTGGTGAAAATGTAACCGAGCTGCCCGAGCGTCTCCTGGCCCGCGCAACCGCCGACGGCGGTGAACCAGTCGTCATCGTTGCTCGCCTTGCAAGCGAAGAGCTTCGCGGTGCCGGGCCCGGCCTTGGCCACCACGGCGCCGAGCGAACCGTCCGCGGTGAATCCCTTCGGCGCCTGCACTTTGCGGCTGGCCGTCGAATGCCCGCGCTCGGCGCGGTATCGCGTCAACGGCACCAGCTTCCGTTCCGGCTGCGCGGCACTGGAAGCCGACGGACTCGGCGCCTCCGACACCACCTCACCGGCGGGCCCCGCCGCACCCGACGGCGGCACACTGTCCTCTGTGGACTCCGCGGCTTCCGTTGACGAGGCGTCGGCTTTGGCCTTGCTGGGCACCGCGGTCTGCGTGACCGTGGCTTCGGTGTTCGGCTCCGGCGCCGCGACGACCTGTTTATCGTTGTCAGGCCTGAGGAAATAGACCGCGGCCAGCGCGACGACCACCGCGACCCCGATACCGGCGAGCGCGAACCCTCGGCGTGGCTTGGTTTCCACGGCCTTGACCGGTTCGATGTAGACGGTCGGCGGCTCGACGGGAACCTGGGCCTTTCCGGTGAGCAAATCACGCACCCGCCGCGCGTCGATACGTTCGGCGGGCTCCTGCGCGAGCAATCCCCTGATGACCGCCGCGAGCGCGCCGGTCGTATGCTCCAGCACCGGCGTCTCGTACATGATCGCGTGCAAGACGGCGGCGGTCGTCTCCCGCTCGAACGGCGCGCGCCCCTCGGCCGCGTGATAGAGCGTCGCCCCGAGCGACCACAGATCCGAAGCGGGCGTCGGCCTGGCGCCCGCGAACAGCTCGGGCGCCATGTAACCGGGCGAGCCCATCACACCACCGGACTGCGTCAGCCCCGGATCGTCCATCGCGCGGGCGATCCCGAAATCGGCGAGCTTCACCCGGTCACCGGGCAACACCATGATGTTGCTGGGCTTGACGTCCCGATGCACGATGCCCGCCGCGTGCGCCGTCTCGAGCGCACCGAGAATCCTCAGCCCGAGCCCGCTCACCCTGCTGCTCGGCAGCGCGCCCCCGCGTTCGAGCAGGTCATCGAGAGTGGGCGCGCTGACCAGTTCCATCACGATGTAGGTCGCCTTGGGCTCGGCGACCACGTCGTACACGGTCACCACGGCGGGGTCGTTCAACCGCCCAGCCGTGCGCGCCTCGCGCATCACCCGCTCGATCTGCGCCGGCGTCGTGCCAGGCGGCGTCTGCAGTTCTTTGAGCGCGACCTGCCGCCCCAGCACCCGGTCCTCGGCCCGCCAGACGACACCCATGCCGCCACGGCCGAGCTCGCCGAGCACCGCGTACCTACCCGCGACCAGTCTCATGCCAGCCCCTTTCGAGGCCGTAAGGCTAAGCAGCCGAAATCCGCGGCGATTCAGCGACCCGAGCGCGTTTTCGTTGGTCCTTAGTGGACCTGAATCCGCTGGTCAGCGGGTAGATACGCGCCGGTACAGTGAATTCGATCGGTCGTTGCCGGACGGCCGATCGCGGCTTTCGCGAGAACAGGCCCACACGATCGAGTGATCCTCGGGCAATACCCGTATCCAATTCGTAAATCGGTCAGCCCGATAACCGCGCGAGCACTTCGCCCGCGGTCAACGCGAAGCCGGTCATGTCCGGACCAGACCAGTTGAGGCCGACGAGCAAGCCGTCCTTCTCAATGCCCTCGAGTTCACGCTCGACCCAGTGCGCCAACGGAAGTGACGCGGGTTTGAGCCCACCGCCCCACACCTTCGCTGCCCGCGCCGCACGTGCTTGGGTGGACCAATACGGCAGCACGCGAAGGCCGCTGTCGTTCAGCGGAGATGGTGATCCCTGGTCGTCGCGGACCTGCCAGACGACGCCGGTACGCGCGATGTCGCGGAAGAAGGCATCGGCGTGTGCCGCACTTTGACTCACGACGATGACCGTACCGACGCGAGGGAGCCCTCGCCGAAACGAGGGCTCCCAACGGTTCGTCAGCAGCAGGCGCCTGGCGAGCAGTCGCCTTCACGGCCGACGAGCATCGGGCAGGCCCAGCCGAAGTCCGGGTCGGGCGCGAGCGGCAGGCGTTGCCGCGCGGGCTTTCCGGGCTTCGTCTTGCCAGGCGTCGAGACGAGCTGGACGTTCGTGCCGCTGTCCTGCGCGTCGTAAGCGCCCTTGGTGAGCGAAACGATCTCCACGCCGCGCTGGAGGTCGGCGATGAAGACATTGTTCTTGTGCCAATAAGGCGCCCAAGAGATCGCGGCTTCCGGGCGCCAGTAAGCGATCTGGATCGGCTTGGCCGGGTTCGAGATGTCGAGGAAACGGGTGCCCTGCTCGTACCAGGAATAGGCGACGATCCGCTTCTGCACGTCGAAATAGTGCGCGGAGCAGGTGACGTCGCCGGGGATGGTGCCTTCCTGGTCGTCCGGGCTCCACACGCCGACGGTCTTCATCTCGGCGGGCGTGGTGCCCCAGCCTTCGCCGTGCTCGGTGCCCTTGAGCGACGAGATCACGAAGCGGCCCTGGTCCTTGCACGTCGACGAGCCGAACGCCTCTTCGGTGTGCAGCAGCAGACTGCCGGGCGGGTTGGCCGCCGACGGCTTCGGGCCGTCGGCCAGCGTGCGGCCGACCGGGCGGAACGAGTTGTGCGTGAACGAGGTCGGCATGTCGATCTTCGGCACCGCGCCGCCCGCGTACGGGACCGGGTCGGCCGCGGTCGCCCAGCGCACCTTGTTGGTCAGCGGGTCCTTGTGCCAGCCGTCGGTCCAGTACCCACGCGTGCCGTCGTCACCGGCGACCCAGGCGATGCCCAGCGCGTCGACCTGCACGTCATGCGTGATCTTCCCCTGCCCCGGCGTGCCGCGGACGTCGACGGAGACCGGCAACTCCTTGGGATTGCGCGGATCGCGGATATCGGTGACGAAGATCCGCCCGGTCTTCGCGTCCGACCGGTCCAGCCCGGCCGTCCACAGGTACTGGCAGTCGTTGATACACGTGGTGGTGTGCCCGGTGTTCTGCCGATGGAAGCTCAGCAGCTCCAGGTTCGCCGGATCCGCGGCCGAGACCAGGTAGTTCCCGGTCGGCCGGTCACCCGGCAGCTTCCGCCCGAACGAGTTGACCTCGCGGGCCAGGAAGACCAGCTTCCGCTTCGGGTCGACGTTGACGTCTTCGTTCTCCCAGAAGCGCTGACTCGGGTCGTCACCCGGCAGCGCCATGTCCTGCTTGGTCAGATGATCGAGGAACTTCGGATGCTCGACATCGGTCACATCGAAGGTCTTCAACCCGAACTCGCCGCTCACGAAGGCGACGTCCTTGCGCCCGTACTCGGCGAACGCGATCGAGATCGCGCGCTCGGTGCCGGGCAGGGTGTTGCGCAGCTTCACGTTCTTCTCGGCCGCGGAAAGAGCGGGCTGCTCAGTGCTCTGTGCTGCGGTGGCGGTGCCGTTGACGGTGAGCACCATCAACAGGCCTGCGGTCAACGTAGCGAGAACTCTCATAAGCAGAGCGTGGCAGCGGTGTTGATCGGCCGACTACGTACGAAGGTCTGTTGAACCGGCCTTTTTCCTGCCCAGCGTTCCACTCGATCACCCAGTGTCACTGTGATCGGGGTGATCCGGTTAGACTTGCGGGGAGTTCTGAAAAAGTTCAGAATTGAGGGGTGACTACTGAAGTGCAGTGGAGCGAGCTCCAGCGCGACCCGAGGAGCGTCGCCGCGCTTGCCGACAATGGCGACGTGCGGGTTCGGCGCCGCGATGGTGCCGCGCTGCTGCTCACCAGGGAAGACCGGGCGAGTTCGGCGGCGGAGGGCGCGATTTCCGCGGCACGGGCGCTCCGGAACGTGCTGGCCCACCTGCCGGCCGGTATCGCGGCGAAGGCTTTGCTCGACGAGTTCCCTTGGGTAGACGTGCTCCCGGAAGAGGAACGCGCGCAGTTCGTGTCCGACTTCGCCAGGGCCTTTCAGGCGTCCGCGGAGTTGGGGCAATGGTCCGTGCTCGAGCAGACGGTGAGGGAGTGGCGCAGTACGGCCGCGATCCATGCCGATCCAAAGCTCGCACGGAAGCTTTCTGAACCGCTCAGTGATGACTTCGGCTCGGTCGCACCGCCGGTGGACGGGTGACAGATGCCCGCGAAACGCGGTGATCGCGTCGCACCGCCCGCTCAACCCGGACAGTGGGAAGCACGGTTCGCCACCTCAGAAGCGGCCAAGGGTTGGGAAGACCTCTGCCAAACCGCTCGCTCGAACACCTGGGAAGCATGGGTCGTGCTCACCGAACGACCCACGACTCCGGAGAATCCCGCCCGGCAGCACCGGCTCAAGGGAAAGTTCGCCGTCCGGGAAATCGGGGGCAAGACGTTGGAGCAGTGGCAGTACGAAGTGACCGCGGGCGGACGAATCTGGTACTGCGCCGATCATGATCGGCGCATCGTCTGGCTGGTACTGGCGTGCGCATCGCATCCGAAAGCCACGGACTGATCAACAGCCATGGTTACGCGACCGTCGAACGTGTGTCGAGTGCTCTCGTAGGCTTCAGCCGCTCCGAACTCAGTCATGCGCCGGTCTCGAAGCCGATTCCAATCGGCATGGTCAGACACGGTCAGACGGCTGAAACCAGCCGAACCGCCGACAAAGGGTAAGTGGTGACAAACCGCTCGTCGGTGCCGTCGATTTCAAGACCGACTGTGACCCGCATAGCCACCCCGGCCCCCGAGATACGTTCGACGACACCTTCGAGGTCGTGCAAGCCGAACGGAACGATCACGCGACTTCCCACTTCGACATCTTCAGTCATGCCCCCTCCCCTCACACTGTGACGCTATCAACACGAAAAGTATCGCCGATCACAGGGGCCTAGGCCACATTATGGTGCTTGCTGACAGCACGGGCCGTTCGTGCGGATCGGGTGGCCGAGTGGACGGGGCGGGAAAAGGACCGTGTCGCCGGGGACCGGATCACGACATACTGCTGGCGCACGCTGCGGAACCGACCGCGTCGCGTGGTGGAAGCGCCGTGTAACACTGTGGCCCCACGAGGGCAGGGGGTTGGTCCATGAGCTGGCAGGAAGAGCTGCGACGGCTGGATGCCGAGCTGGCCGCCGGCAAGCTCAGTCATGATCAGCACCGGAAGCTTCGGGATGAGCTGCTCGCGGGCGCCTCGGGTGGGGGCTCGGCCTCGCCGGTCGCTTCGCCGTTGCGGCGGCCCGCTGGTGGGCGGCAGCAGCAGGGGTGGCAGAGCGCGAACCCTGGACATGTTGCTCCGGCGCCGCCGAGGGCTGAACCGTCCATGCCGCCGAAGCCGTTGCACGAGGCGCTGACCAATGGGCGGCGGACGACCGCGCCGAGTCCGGCCGATCAGCGGCCGACCGAGACGATCGCGTATCCGAACCCGTTCGACCAGCCGACCATCGTGCACGCGGCCGTGCAGCCGATTCCGCCGATCGCGGCGCCGCGGCACGCGGCTCCGCCTCCGCCACCTGTCGATGAGGGGTTCCGGCCCGCGCCGGTCAGGAACAGGCGTAAGCCGGTTTGGGCTTTTCTCGCGGTCGGGGTGCTGCTGGTGCTCGCGTTGATCGTGGGCGGGGTGTGGTGGTTCGACAGCGGCAAGGACACGGACACCGCCGCGCCGCCGCCCGTGCCGAGTCCGGCGCCGGCGGCTCCGAGCAGCAGCGCTCCGGGTAACGCCGTCAAGGAGCCGACGCTCGAGGACAAGCTGCCCGTGCTGCCCGGCACGCCCGACAAGGACAACTCGATCATGTCCGTCGCGAAGGGCGCCGAGCTCGGGCATTACTCGAAGGAAGCCGCCGAGTTCTTCGGGACCAAAGGGGTGACCGATGTGGTCTTCCGCGGCTCGGCCGATGGTTCGAACGGGTACTTGATTCTGGTCATTCCGGCGAAGAATCCGGCGGACGCGGCCGCGATACTCAAATACCTGCGTGACAACTCGCTCAGCAGCGGGTTCAAGGAGCAGAAGGTGGGCGCCTTGTCCGCGCTGACCGGGAAGAACCCCAACGGCCAGATGAGCGGGACCGGGTACGTTTCCGGGGATCTCGCGGTGACGGCGTGGGTCTCGCAGGACCTCGGCGGGAACGCCGCGGCGCTCAACCAGCGGCTGGCCAAGACGGTGGCGGAGATCCAGAAAACACTGCCGGGGAAGTAGCAGGTCACGATTGGACCCGCGCCTGCGCGCCATGGCGCGGACGTGCACAATGCTCACGTCACCGTACTAAGTGGTATCACGACGGCCGGGAGTGCGCCGTCTGGGCACTAAAAGATAAGGGGGCTTGCCTTGTCCTGGCAGGAGGAACTGCGCAATCTGGACGAGGAGCTCGCATCGGGCCGCCTCTCCGCCGACGACTACCGCGTCCGCCGTGACCAGGTGCTGTCGTCAGCCGTCGCGTACGGCGACTCCGGCCAGCAGCAGGCACAGGCGCCGCAGCAGCCCCAGCAACAGCAGTATCAGCAGCCGCAGGCCCCGCAGCAAAACCAGCAAAACCAGCCGAGCCAGCAGAACCCGCAGCAGCCCAACGCCGAGTCGACGCAGATCATCGCGCCGGTCAGCCCGCCGCAGGGAAACCCCAGCGCGGAGTCGACGCAGATCGTGTCGAGCGCGGATGTCGCGCCGGAGCGCACGCAGGTCGTGAACTCCTGGCAGCAACAGCAGCACGCCGACCCGAACCGCACCCAGGTCGTGCCGAACTCGCCCGCCGGTGGCTTCCAGCAGCCGCACTCCCCCGCGGGTGGTTTCCAGCAGCCGCAGCAGTACCAGCAGCAGCCCGCGTGGAACGCGCCGGACCAGGACGTCGCGCCGCCGTGGGGTGGCTCCGACTTCCCGCCGATCGCGCCGGCGGGCAGCTCGGAATGGGTGAAGCAGGGTCCCGAGGTCTTCGAGGACCGCACCGGCCGCGGCAAGGGCGGCAAGATCGCCGTCATCGTCGTGGTCGCGCTGCTCGTGCTGGCCGGGCTCGGTGTCGGCGGTTACTTCCTGTTCAAGCCGTCTGGTGAGAACACCGAGGCCGACAAGACCCCCGCGCCCGCGCCGACTTCGCAGAACTCGCCGCCGCCCAAGCCGAAGTCGCCGTCGGAGCTTCTGCTCGAGAAGATCCCGAACCCGAGCGGCGAGCCTGACCCGAAGAACAACGTGCTCGGCGTCGGCCAGCTGGTCGGCACGAGCGTGCTGGAGCAGGGCGAGGTCGACTTGCTGACCGCCGCCGGAGTCAAAGAGGTCGCGTGGAAGGGCTCGCAGAAGCAGCCGGACGAGTTCGGCCCGCAGCCCGCGAAGATCTCGATCATGGTCATCCCGGTCGGTAGCCCCGCCGGTGCGACGGAGCTTCTCAAGCAGCTGCGCGCTTATCAGGCCGCGAACGGGTTCACGCTGATCTCCGAGCCGCTGCCGGAGATGCCGGAGTCGGTCGCGCTGCACAAGAAGACCGGTGACACCTCGGGCATCTACCGCGGCACCTGGGTCTCCGGCGACAACGTCATCCGGGTCAGCATCGACCAGCAGTTCCCCACCGACAAGATCGAGGACGAGAAGGCGCTGAGCGGCAGCTACCAGCGCGCGGTCAAGAAGACGCTCACGCCGTTCCCCGCTTCCTGAAAACGCACTCGACCAGCACGTGGACCTGACAAGCTAGGAAGATGATGACCCTCTACACCGCCGGCATCCTGCCGCCGGACCGGCCGGTCGGCCATCTCTTCGAGCTACGCGGCTGGGTGAGTGGCGTCAGCAGGGTCGACGACGTCACCGTGCGGTTCGGCGAGGTCGAGGCGAACCTGCACCCCGAGCCGTGCCCTGGCGCGCCCACCGGCGCGCTCGGGTTCCGCGCGGTGCCGAGCAGCTGGGTGCCGTCCGGCGCGCAGAAGGTCGTCGTCGAGGGTCCGAGTGGTGAGACGCTGACCGAAAGCCCGTTCTTCGTCGGCGTTCTGCCTGGTGAAGAGCCGCTGTGGCTCGGCGAGCTGGAAGCGCCGAAGACGACCAAGGTGTCCGAGGGCCGGGTCGTCTATGTGACCGGCTGGGCGCTGCTGGACGGCCGCGCGCCGAGCCTGATCGAGGTCATGGTCGAGGGTGGCCGGACCATCCGCGCGCGCACGCGGCTGCCGCGTGAGGACGTCGCGAAGGAGTTCCCCGCGTTCGACGACGCCGGGGTCAGCGGGTTCGAGGCCTGGGTGCCGATCGACATCGAGCCTGGTGAGGAGCGCACGCTCTCGGTGCGTGTCCGCTACCGGACCGATGGCGTCGGCGAGCACGTCTCCGCCAAACGGCCGTTCCTGCTGCGCAACCCCGAGGCCGACATCGACGACGCCGAGCTCGCCGACGAGCTGGCCGGTGACACCGCCAAGGCGATGGCGCGCGTGCACGTCCAGACCGACCCCAAGCACCTGCTCGTGTTCACGCACAGCCTCGGTGTCGGCGGTGGCCAGCTCTGGCTGCAGGAGCTCCTGACCCGCATGGTCAAGGAGCACGACTGGCAGATCAGCCTGGTCAGCGAGACCGACGGCCCGCTGCGCGCCGACTGCGCCGAGCTGGGCATCCCCGTGCACGTGACCACGCACTACCGCTATCAGACGGTGCCCGGCTACGAAGGCCACGTCGCCGAGATGGCCCGGTTCGCGAAATGCTCCGGCGCCGGGGTCGCGCTGGTCAACACGCTCGGCGGGTTCGTCGGCGCGGACGCGGCCAAGCGTGCGGGCCTGCCGACCGCCTGGGTCATCCACGAGAGCTTCGAGCTGCCGACGTTCGCGTATCAGAACTGGGGACCGGCCAAGCCGCCGAACGCGGTGTGGCAGCGCTGGGTCAGCGCGCTCGGCGAGGTCGACAAGCTGCTGTTCGTCGCGGACGCGACGCGCGAGATGTTCCTGCCGTACAGCAAGCCGGAGCGGTGCCAGACCGTCCGCTACGGCACGCCGATGCACAAGTTCAAGGGCCGCACGCGCGGCGAGACGCGGCGTCAGGCGCGGCAGACGCTCGGCTTCTCGCCGGACGACTTCGTCATGATCAACCTGGGCATCGTCGAGTCGCGCAAGGGCAACGGGCCGCTGATCAGCGCGATGCAGCGGATCCACCGGCTGCACCCGAACGCCAAGCTGAACATCGTCGGGCACCACCCGTCGCCGTACGGCCTCGCGCTGGAGGACACCGTCGAGCGCGCCGGGCTGGAAGACGTGGTCAAGCTGATCCCGGTCACGCCGGACCCGCTGCGCTGGATCCAGGCGGCCGACCTGTTCGTGAACAGCTCGGACATCGAGTCGCTGCCCCGGTCGATCCTCGAAGCCGTGTGCTGCGGGGTGCCGGTCGCCGCGACCGACGTGTTCGGCGCGCGCGAGATGATCACCGACGGCGAGACCGGCTGGCTCTTCGAGACCAACGACGTCGACGCGCTCGCGGCGGCGCTGTTGCGCGCGCTGGACGCGACGCCGGCGCGCAGGCGCGAGATGGCGAAGGCCGCGTACGAGAAGCTCGAACCCTGGCTCGACCCATCCGGTTACGCCCGCGACTTTTCCCACATCCTGACCGAACTCGCCGGGGGTCACCATGTCTGAGCACGAAGAGATCACCAAGCTGCGCGCCGAGCACAAGGAGATCTCCGACCGCGCCGAGGCGCTGGCGGCCGACCTCGCGGTGCTGCGCCAGGAGCGTGCCTCGCTGCGAGCCGAGCTGGCCGCGACGCGTGAAGAGCGCGACAAGATGCGCCTCGCGCTGCTGGACGCCGAACTCGTGCTGTCCGCCGGTGGCTCCGAGGCGACCGGTTTCGACGTCACCGGTGACTCGACGCCCGAGCGTCAGCGCCTGTTCGAAGCCGAGCGCCGCGCCGCCGAAATGGCCCGTGAGCTGGACGCGACGCACCGCACGGTCAGCTGGCGCGTCACCGCGCCGCTGCGCGCGGTCCGCAAGAAGATGGACCGGCCGTGAGCGCTGATCTCTGTTTCGTCTCCGCCGAGGGTGGCTCGGCGTTCATGGAGGAGCTGCTCGAGGTCGTCGCCGACGCGGTGCGTTCGGCGAGCGGCCGCGCGCGGTCGGTCGTCGGCCGGTTCCCCGAAGCCGAGTCCGACACGGTCTACGTGGTCGTCCCGCACGAGTACTTCGTGGTCGCGCCGGACGCGGACTTTCCCAGCGCCGAGCAGTGCCGTCGCACGATCGGTTTCTGCGTCGAGCACCCCGGCACGGACACCTTCGAGCGCAACGCCGCGCTGGTGCGGGGCTTGGGCGGCGCCGTCGACATCAACCACGACTCGACGGCCGAGCTGAACCGTCGCGGCATCAAGGTCGAGCACTTCCAGCTGGGCTACAGCCCGCTCTGGGACCTTTGGGGCGGTGACCCCGACAGCACGCGCGACATCGACGTCACCTACCTCGCGACGGCCGAGCGGCGCCGCTCGAAGCTGCTCGCCTCGTACGCGCGCGACCTCGCGGGCCTGCGTACCCGGCTGCTGACGCCGCCGCACGAGATGATGGCGACCGCGCGCGTCGACTTCCTGCCTGGCAAGGCGAAACTCGAGCATCTCGCCGCGTCGCGGTTCATCCTCAATCTGCACCGCGAGCAGAAGCAGACCCTCGAATGGGTGCGCACGCTCGAAGCGATGTCGAACGGCTGCGTGGTGCTCACCGAGACGTCGATCGACGTCGAGCCGATGATCCCCGGTGAGCACCTGGTGATCGCCAGGGCCGACTCGCTCGGCGCGGTGGCGGCGGCGATGGCCGCGGAGCCGGAGCGCGAGCGGCACCTGCGGATGGCCGCGTACGAGTTCGTGAAGACACTCGACCTGCCCGGTTCGGCTCAGATGCTGATCGAACTGGCGTCTTCGCTGGTCAGCGGCACAACGCCGGCGACCAGCGTGGACGCGGCGCGGGCGCACGCGAACAGCCTGCGCTCGCCGGAGAACGCGATGGCCATCGACACCCCGTCCTGGGACGCGCGCTTCGCGGGCGACCGGTCGATGGGCACGCCGGTCACCGCGCGGGCGACGGCGCAGGCCGGTCAGCTCGCGCAGCGGGCGGCGGCCGCGCGGCGGCTCGCCGAGCGGCGCTGGGTGCCTGCCTCGGGTTCGCACCTGTTCGCGGACTCGGCGCACGCCGACGTCGACGTGCTGATCGTGCGCCGCCCCGGCGAAGTCGACCCGGATGACCTGGTCACGGACCTGCTGACCGGCACAGTGCTGCCGAAGCGGGTGCTCGTCGGCGAGGACGGCGTGTCACCTTGGCCCGCGCCCCGGCCGTATGACCTGCTGTTGAACGAGCGGCCGCTGGGCCGTGGTTTCACGCGAAACATTCTGTTGGAGCGGTCGTCGGCGTCGATGCTGCTCGTGCTCGACGGCGGCATGCGCGCGTCCAGGCACCTGCTGGAGCGGTTCGTCGCCGCGGCCGACGGTGTCGACGTCGTGCACGCGCCAATCGGCGATCCCGTCGACGGCCTGGTCGGCGCGCTGCCGCCGGAAGAGCGACGGCTGCGGACCCTGCCGTACCTCGGCAGTGGCTACCTGGTGCGACGGTCGCTGATCGACACGCTGGGCGGCTGGACCGAGGAGCCGATGCTCGAAGGCCTCGAAGACCACCTGTTCTGGCTTCAGGTTGCCCGAGGCGATCACCGATCCGCCCTGGTCCAGCAGCTTTTGCTGCGCCGGCTGCGCCCCGACCCCGACCCGCGTCCGCTCGATCTGGACCCGCGGCGAGCCTGGGCCGCCGTTACTCCAAAAGGGTGACATAGGTCTCTGAACGCGACCACGTCCCACAGTCAGGCGTCCTTGAGGCAGAGCATCTGCTGACATGACTGAGGAGTCGCGATGACATTCGAGATCGTCGTGGTCGCCGTGCTCGCCGTGGTCTTCGTCGTCCGCGTGGCGTTGCAGCTGAGAAGCCGCTAACGCCCGCGCGGGGTGACGAGGCCCGATTCGTAGGCGAGCACCACAAGCTGGGCCCGGTCGCGGGCCCCGATCTTCGTCATGATCCGGCTGACGTGCGTGCGCGCGGTCGCCGACGAGATGACCAGCTGATTGGCGATCTCGTCGTTGGACAGCCCGCCGGCGACCAGCGCGAGCACCTCGCGTTCGCGGTCGGTGATCTCCCGGACGGCGCTGGTGTCGATCTGGCGGTTCTCCGGCCTGCCGACGAACTCCGCGATCAGCCGCCTGGTCACCGTGGGCGCCAGCAGCGACTCGCCGTCGGCCACCACCTTGAGCGCGCGGAGCAGCTCGACCGGCTCGGTGTCCTTGAGCAGGAAGCCGCTCGCGCCGGAGCGCAGCGCGTCGTAGACGTACTCGTCGACGTCGAAGGTGGTCAGCACCAGGACTTTCACGTGGTCGAGGTCAGGGTTCGAGGTGATCTTGCGGGTGGCCTCGATGCCGTCGACGCCGGGCATCCGGATGTCCATGACGACGATGTCGGGCTTGAATTCGGTCGCCATCGCGACGGCCTGGTCACCGTCGCCTGCCTCGCCAACGACCTCGAAGCCGTCTTCGGTCTCGAGTAGCACGCGGAATCCAGCACGCACCAGCACCTGGTCGTCGGCCAGCAGAACGCGGATCATGGCGCCCCCTCGATCGGTAACTCGGCTTTGATTTCGAACCCGCCGTCTACAACGGACGCCGTGAGCCGCCCGCCGAGCGCCGCCGCCCGCTCACCCATGCCCCGCAAGCCGTGTCCGGGTTTCGGCTGAACCGCTCCTGTCCCATCATCCCTGACGACGAGCAGGAATTGGAGATCTTGTTGTCCGAAATGGACATCGATCTTCGTCGGATCGTTGGCATGGCGCACAACGTTGGTCAGCGACTCCTGCAAGATCCGGTACGCGGCACCGTCGACCGGCGCGGGGAGGTCACCGGGCTCACCGTGAACCTGCACGTCAAGCCCGGTCGCGCGGGCTCCTTCAATCAGCTCGGACATCTGACGAAGACTTGGCGCAGGCGCGCGATCTTCGCCTCCACGAAGCAGCGCAACCGTTGCGCGAAGGTCCTTGAGCGCCGAAGCGCTCGCCTCCTTGATGTTGACCAACGCCTCCTTCGCCTGATCCGGCCTGCGGTCGGCGATGTGCGCGGCGACCCCGGCCTGGACGTTGATCATCGCCAGGCTGTGCGCGACGACGTCGTGCACCTCGCGCGCGATCCGCAGCCGTTCCTGCTCGGCCATCCGCTGCTGTTGTTCGGCCGCCCGCTCGCGGTTCGCCGCGATGACGGCCACCCGGTTCTGCACGGCCGTGGCGATCCCGATCACCGCGCTCGCCAGCACCAGAACCACCGCGCCACGCGAGTCCGGGATGACCGGGCCACCGGTGCTGACCGAGACGATCCAGCCACCGACGATCAGTGTGCCTGCGGCGGCACTCGCGACGATCCAGCCGCGAACCCTGGTCAGCACGAACAGCGCGATGGTCGGCAGCACGAACGCGGGACCGAGCGAGTAGTAGTGCACCGCGAAGTACGCCCAAGTGAGTACGCCCGAGGCGACGAAGACCGTCAACGGGAACCGCCGCCGCACGATCAGCGGCAGCCCGGCGGCCGCGAGCCAGAGGTAACCGAACGCGTCGAGCCGGTGCGTTTCCGGCTGCCACCTGGCCGCGCCGGTGTGCACGGCGAGCACGAAGAGGGTCGCGGCGACCGCGGTCACCGCGTCTCTCTTGCGCACTGTCTTCCACACGGGAGGCAAACTACTCCGAGTAGAGCGCCAACAGCGTCAGCCGAGAAGCGGTTCTCGTACTACGTCAGGTGCGGTATTCCGGCTTGGCTGAACATGGGCAGTTTGCCCGCTGTGTCCTCATCCGCCGGGGTGTAGGTCGCCATCATGACCTCGGAGCGCCTGCCGAGGTAGAGGTAGGAGAAGTTGAAGCGCAGCATGCCGACCTCGGGATGCAGGAACCGCTTGGTGAGGATCCGCTCGGCGCTGACCTCGTGCTGATCCCACACCTGCTCGAACAACGGCGACTCCGCGCGCAACCGCTTGACCAGGCATTTCCACGCGGGTTCGGTGAGATGTTCGGCCATCGCGGCGCGGAACGAGGAGATCACCCGAGGCAGGTTGATCTCCCAGTCGGGCAGACGGCGGCGCCACTCGGGGTTGGTCAGGCACTGCAGCAGGGTGTTGCGATCCTCGAACGGGAGGTTGTCGACATCGCCCATCAGCCAGTTGTAGGCCCGGTTGTAGGCGAGCAGGTCGCACCGCGCGTTGCGCACCGCGACCGGGAACGGCTCGAGCTGGGTCATCATCGCCTGCGTGGCCGGGGTGATCACCCGGCATTCGGTCTTGATGGCCGGTTCGGGCGCGCCCGCGAGGGTGAACAGGTGCGTGTGCTCGTACGGGTCCAGCCGCAGCGTCCGCGAGATGGCCTCGAGCACCTGCTCGGACGCGTTGATGTCACGCCCCTGCTCCAGCCAGGTGTACCAGGTGACCCCGACCCCGGCGAGCTGCGCGACCTCCTCGCGCCGCAGGCCCGGCGTGCGACGGCGTCCGCCGAGCGGCAGCCCGACCTGGTCCGGCGTGATGCGCTCACGGCGGCTGCGGAGGAAGGACGCCAGCTCGTGGCGCTGGACGGCTGCGGTCATGTATCCAGGTTCGCATAGGCGTGAGCCTGGTGCCAGGTAGTCGTAGTACCAGGATGAACAGGCTCCTGGTACCAGGTTAAGACGCCAGACCGCGCCAAGCAAGCAGGATGGCGTCGCTCAGCTTCTGCACCTCCGCACGGTAGGGCTCCAGGTCACGATGCGCCTGATACGGGCTGAAATTGGACTTCCGCGTCACGGCCGGCAGCCGTGGCGGCGGCACCAGGGTGAGCTTGAGCGGCTCGGCCTGCCGAGTTCGCTCAGGCAGCAACGGACGGACCGCCGCGAACTCACCGGCAGCCGCCGTGAGCTTGCGTGCGGCGTGGTCTGCCGCCGAAGCCAACTGCGCCTTCCACCTGACGATCGACATCCGGGCGGCTTCGTAGCGAAGTGGATGCGGGCTCGCGCGGATCGTGGCCACTTCGGCCGCGCGTAGTCGCTGCAGGTTTTCGAGCGTGTCCTGGTAGGCGCCCAGTGCTGCGGCCGCGTCACGGTGGGCGTCAGCCGCGATGTTGTACTGCTTGACCAGTGCGAACTGTGACCCCTCGAAGCGCAGAGCCGCCTTGCCGTTCCAGCTCGAAACTTGCGCTCGCCTCACCGAGCGCCCAGCGTCGTCGAGGCAGTCAGCGAGGATGGTGAGTCGCCGGCACTCGTTGTCCATGGCCGCAGCGTTTCCGGCGATCGGCGGCAGCAACAAGCTCGGATCGTCGATCTCGTCCATTGTTCCGATCCTTCAGCCTGATCTAAGCCTGCTCGCCGAATGGGCGAAGAACTTCGACCGTGTCGTTGTCGAATGTCTCGTAGAGTCCAGCGGATTCCCGCAGCCGACCGGCGAGTTCCGCGGTGGTGTCCAGAATCATGCGCACTCCGGCCTTTCCTTCGTCTTGGAAACCCTGCAATGCGTCCGCCAGTACGTCATCGCCTACCTGCTTCGAGTCGATCTGATATTTCAGGGTCGCCTGATCGCGGAGTTCGATCGTCACCTCGCGCAATGCCGTGGACGTATCGCGCAGTTCCTCAGGGTCCACGGAAAACCCGGTCACTACAACCTCCCCGCGAGTTCGGCGACGAGTTCTCGCGGCAGCACGAGGACGTCCAAGGCGATCTGGCCCAATTGCGGACTCGGATTCAACACAATTCCCGCGTGACGGCTGGCTCGAGTCATACCTAGCACAATGTCAGCGCCCCTCTTGATCGCGACGGCGTCCGACCACGGTGGACGGACGACGTGCCGGTAGACATCAAGTCGCCGCTGATCCCCGAAGACGCACAACCAGGCGCCGGATTCTGGAACACTCACGATCGCGGGACGATTGTCCAAGGTCCGTGGCTCGTAGACACTCGCGTCGATGAACGCGTCGATGGCCTCACCTGCCGGATCCTTGGGCTCCCATAATCCGCGGACTTTTCCGTCGAGTCCTGCCGCGTCTTCCCAGGTCGGGTTTCTCCCCTCCCTGGCAACCACCTGACGGATCCGACCGTCCGGGACAGGCGCGAGTGGACTGTCCAGGCTTCGATCCAACTCGGCGAAGAAGTCATCGAGCAACCGGGGGACATTCCTCGTGGAAAGCCCTTTGCCACCTTGACTCTGCAGCCAGGCACACCGACCGCCGTACTGAAGTGCGCTGACCTCCTCGTCGAGCGAAAAGTTGAAAGCCGTCTTGATCGCAAGCGTCATCTGCTCATCGCGAATGACGCCAAGCACGTCTTCGAGGCGGATGACGATTTTGGCGCGAACGACCTCGATGGAGTCCCCATCGTCGATGCCCCACAAAGCACACAACTCGGCGCCGAGCTTCTTGCGGATCCCGGGTTTCCTGACGCCCAGCGCTTTATGCAACCCACGTGCGGCTTCCTTCGCAAGTTTGAGCGGGTCTTTTCCCCCAGCAGGAACCGGCATCCTTGTCGCTTTCTGTTAGGTCCGGGATGTCTCCAGAAAACATGCACGTCAGGTCCAGCTTCGGCCGATCAGGCTACCCAACCGCGACGACGTTACAGAACCAGGTCCGGCAAACCTAGGATGAGCAGGCAATCTGCCATATTTCCGCCACCGCGTTTCAAGATCATTGACAGGTCGCCAAGACCGAGAATGGCGGCTTTTCGGCGAATCCCCAATCTTCTGGCGCATTCTTGACGTGTTTCCGCTGGCACGTGACACCAAGAGCTTCCCGTAACTAACGTCCGGTTTGTACACAGCACCGCCGCGCAGCGCGGCATTCGCACTGGGAGTCTTCATGCAGCCGCTCGTCAGCCTCGGACTAGCCGCCCTCGTCGGCCTACAAGCCGCTTACATCGCCACCTGGCGCCACTACTCGACCCGCATCGAGCAGCTGCGTCGCGAGCTGGAGTGGGAGCGGAGCCGCCGTTGACCTGACGGTGAGCCTGGTGCCAGGTAGTCGTAGTACCAGGATGAACAGGCTCCTGGTACCAGGTTCCGAGTCGATGGATCGTAGTACCCATGACCTTGACTCAAGCCGCGCCGACGCGCGTAGTCAGGCCGGGCCTGTCCAGTGCGGGCCTGGTCACCGTGCTGCTGGGGGCGGCACTTCCGATTATCGACTTCTTCATCGTCAACGTCGCGCTGCCGACGATCAACGCCGATCTGCACGCGTCCACCGCCACCCTGGAGCTGGTGGTCGCGGCGTACGGCATCTCGTACGCGCTGTTGCTGGTGGTGGGTGGGCGCCTGGGGGACGCCTACGGCCGCCGTCGTCTGTTCTTCATAGGGCTCATGGCGTTCACCGTGACCTCGCTGCTCTGCGGCATCGCACCGTCCGTCGACCTGCTGGTGCTGGCCAGGGCGTTGCAAGGAGCGGCGTCGGCGTTGATGCTGCCGCAGGTCCTTTCGATCATCCAGGCGTCGACCTCGGGGGAAAGCCGGTCGAAGGCGCTGGGTCTTTACGGGGCCATGGGCGGGATCTCGACCGTCGTCGGTCAGCTGGTCGGCGGACTGCTCGTCTCGGCTGATCTGTGGGGCACCGGCTGGCGGCCGATCTTCCTGGTCAACGTGCCGATCGGCCTCGTCGGACTGTGGCTCGCCAGGCAGACGCTGCCGGAGAGCCGGTCGGAGAACCCGCACGGCGTCGACCGCCTCGGCACGGTGCTGCTGGGTGTCTCGATCCTCTCGCTGCTGGTCCCGCTCATGGAGGGACGCGCGCTGGGCTGGCCGGCGTGGAGCATCGCGCTGCTGGCCGTGTTCCCGTTCGCCGTCTGGGGTTTCGTGGTGGTGGAGCGGCGGATCGAGCGTTCCGGCGCGATGCCGTTGCTGCCGCCGTCGGTGATGCGGATGCCGTCGATGCGTCGCGGGCTGCTGGTGGGGGTGCCGTTCTTCGCGGGGTTCGGGGCGTTCATGTTCGTGGTCGCGGTGACGTTGCAGGAAGGCCTGCACTTCGGACCGCTGAAGTCCGGGCTGGCGCTGACCCCGATGGCCGTCGGTTTCTTCACGATGTCGCTGGTCAGCAGCCGGTTCGTGACGCGCTACGGGCAGCGGGTCGTGGTGGCGGGCGCGGCGATCCAGCTGCTCGGGCTGCTGGTGCTCGTCGGGACGATGGCGATGGCCTGGCCGGCGGTCACGGTGTTCGACTTGGCGCCGGGGATGTTGCTGGCCGGGATCGGGCAGGGGCTGGCGATGACGACGTTGTTCCGGATCGTGCTCTCGCGGGTGCCTGCTGAGATCGCGGGTGTCGGCAGCGGGGTGATGACCACGACTCAGCAGACCTCGCTGGCGCTGGGGATCGCGACTTTGGGGAGTCTGTTCGCCTCGCTGATCGGGTCGATCGGGGTTCGCGATGGGTTCATGATCGTCATCGGGCTGCAGTGCTTGATGACGGCGGGTGTCATGTGGTTCGCGCGGCGCCTGCCGGATCCGCGGGGGTAAAGGGGTCGTGCGCGTTGCGGGCGGTTAGAACCGCCCGGAACGCTCACGAGTCCAGTTGGTCGAGGTCGAGCTTGAGCGGGAAAGGCTCGGTGGTGGTGAACGTTCCGGTCGCCGCGGGAGCGTCCTGGTAGCCGAAAACGCCAGCCTGATGGCACGCGACGAGCGACGCCCGGTCAACGAGGTCGACGATCCAGTAGTGCGGGATCCCGGCATCGGCGTACTCACCGTGTTTGGTGACGTAATCGGTGCGCTTCGAACCCGGCGACACGATTTCGACGACCACCACGACCTCGGACGCCTGATATATACCGCCGTCAGCGTCAAGCCGCACTCCCGCGGCCTTGCTCACTACGACCAGGTCCGGCCGTCTGGAGAACGCCAGCCCGTTACCGGCCAGGTCCCCGAGGTCGATGTCGATGTCCTGAACAACCTCGAGGTCGCCAGGTAGCTGCGGAATTAGTTGCATTGCCAGCTTCAGCGAAGCCACATTGTGCGCACGCCGGGGACTCGGTGACATGTGGAGACGACCTTCTACGAGTTCGGTGTAACCCGATTCGGTCTCACCCAGCGACAGATATTCCTCAAGGGTCAGCAGGTGATCGGGCATCGCGAGCCACGGGTGTCCTTGCGGTTCTGGAAGGGCCGTCACTGCGTCTCCTCACGTCACCGGCATTGTCTCATGATCCGCGATCGGAGCCTCCACACTACCATGTGGCCTAGTCCACTTCTGCAGCCCGGTCGAGGTGAAATTAGGGTAACCTAACTTCATGCTGGTCGAACGGGCCCGTGCCCTTGCCGATGACGTGCTGTTTCCGGCTGCGGCCGAGGTGGATGCGAAGGGCGAGGTGCCGCGGGCGCACTTCGACCGGCTGGCGGCTGAGGGTTTCTACGGCCTGGCGGCGCCTGCTGAGGCGGGTGGTGCCGGTGCCGAGTTCCCGGAGCTGATCGCGGTGCTGGAAACGCTGGCCGGTGGCTGCCTGAGCACGATGTTCACCTGGATCCAGCATCACGGGCTGGTGGTGGGGCTGCTCGGCTCGTCGAACGAGGCGTTGCGGGACAAGTACCTCGCGTCGCTGATCAGGGGTGATCTCCGTGCCGGGGTCGCGTACGCGGGGGTGATTCCGACGCCGCCGCGGATGCGCGCGACGCGGGTCGACGGTGGGTTCGTGTTCGAGGGTGAGGCGCCGTTCGTGAGTGGCTGGGGCAGCATCGATGTGCTCCAGCTGTCCGGGCGGGACGGCGAGACCGTGGTCAATGCCGTCATCCGGCCGGTGGCGGGGCCGAACGTCGCGGTCAGGCGGCTGGAGCTGGTGGCGGCGCAGGGCACTTCGACTGTCGGGCTGACCCTGGACGGCCTTTATGTGCCGCGCGAGAACGTTTTCGCCGAAGTGGCTCATGCGGACTTCGTCGCCGGGAACACCTTCGCGTCGCGGCTGAACGGGTGTGCGCCGCTGGGGATCGCCGAGCGGGCGGCTCGGCTGATCGAGGAAGCCGGGAAGGCGGAAACCGCCGCTTCGCTGCGGGCCGAGCAGACGGAGATCCGCGCCGCGCTTGACGCGGGGCTGGCCGATCCGGGCGGGCTGCCGCAGGCCAGGGCGCGGGCCGCCGAGCTGGCTTTCCGGTCTGCGGGCGCGCTGGTCGCGGCGGTCGGGAGCAGTGCCGTGCTCGCCGGTCAGCACGCGCAGCGGCTGGTCAGGGAGGCGACGTTCCTGCTGGTCGCGGGCAGCAGGCCGGAGATCAAGTCGGCGCTGCTGGAAAAATTCGAGATTCACCCGTCGGAAAACCGGGTCCCCGAGCGACGATGAGGATGTGACGGAACCACGGGTACAGCGGGACCCGGCCTTCGCGCTGCTGGCTCTGTACGAGTCGGCGCTGCCGGAGGTCTATGGGTACCTGCTGTCCCGGTGCGGTGATCGCACGCTGGCCGAGGAGCTCACGTCCGAGACCTTCCTCGGCGCGGTCAGTGCCTGCCGCAAGGATTACGCGCCCGCGGTGAGCACCGGGTGGCTGATCGGCGTCGCCCGGCACAAGCTCGCCGACCATTGGCGGCGCAAGGAACGTGAGGAGCGCGGGCTCCGGATCGTCCACGACAGCGCGCCCGAGGTCACTGATCCGTGGGACGGGGAACTCGACGCGCTGCTGGCGAGGCAGGTGCTCGCGACGCTCGGCGCGCATCACCGGTCGGCGTTGACGTTGCGCTATGTCGACGGGCTCGGCGTGCCAGAGGTCGCCGCGCATTTGGGACGCAGTGTGCACGCGACCGAGGCGTTGCTGGTCAGGGCGCGCACGGCGTTTCGGAAGGCCTATCAGGAGAAGGAGGGCAGCGATGCTTGATCCGTTCGACGCGCTTCGCCGTCCTCCACAGCCCATCGAACCCGACGCGGACTTCGCCGAGGAGCTGCTGACGCGGCTTCGCGAGGCCGTGCTGCGAGGAGAAGACATGACCACGACCGAGGCGCCGTCGCGCGCCGAAACCCGCTCGCTCACGCCCTACCTGGCCGTTTCCGACGCGCGGGCGGCGCTGGACTTCTACGTCGAGGTGTTCGGCGCGGTCCGGCGAGGCGACCCGATCGTCATGGAAGACGGGAAGATCGGGCATGCCGAGCTGGCCATCGGCGACTCCGTGCTGATGCTGGCCGAGGAGCACCCCGAGATCGGGCATGTCGCCTCGACGACCGGCGGGGCGTCGGTGCGAGTCGAGGTGTCCGATGTGGACGCCAGCTTCGGCAGGGCGGTTGAGCTGGGCGCCGAGGTGATCCGGCCGGTGACGGCGTCGGCCTACGGCACGAGCGGGGCGTTCCGTGACCCGTTCGGCCAGCGGTGGCTGGTGTCGCAGGCGGCGGCGCCGACCGCGCCGGAGCAGAAGCCTGCCAAGCACGGCGAAGCCATGTACTTCACCTTCCAGGCCCCGGACGACAAGCTCGCGAAGACGTTCTACAGCGCGGTTCTGGGCTGGCAGTTCTCGGCGGGACGCGTCGAAGGCGCTTGGGGCTTCGAAGGTCCCGGACTTCCTGGCGGGCTCTGGGGCGGGCAGCAGCAGGTCGGCTGGAAGCTGATGTATGCCGTCGACGACCTCGAAGCCGCGCTCGACCGCGTTCGGGCGCAGGGCGGCCAGCCTGGCGAAATCGAGCACAACCCGTACGGCGACACCGCGGATTGCACCGATGACCAGGGCATCGAGTTCTGGCTCTGGCGCAAGCCCTAGCGCCCGGCGGCGTAGCCCTGCGCGCCCCGCGCGTTGGCGGCGGCGCGCAGGATGCCGGTGGCCGGGTCGCGCGACACGGCCGACAACCTGCCCAGTGACCACGGGCCGGCGTCGACGACCCGGTGCCCGCGCTCGGCGAGTTCGTCCAATGTGGACTGTCCGACCCTGGACTCGACGACCAGCTCACGCGGCGTCCACGAGCGCGGGTAGAACGAACTCGGGAACGCCGTGGTGTGCCAGGCAGGCGAGTCGATGGCCTCTTGGAGGTTCAGGCCGCCGAGCGTGTGCGCGAGCCAGAAACACAGCTGCCATTGGTCTTGCTGGTCGCCGCCCGGCGTGCCGAACGCGATCGCCGGCTCGCCGTGGCGCAGCGCCATCGACGGCGAAAGCGTGATGCGCGGGCGTTTCCCCGGCCGCAGTGAGTTCGGCAGGCCCTGTTCGAGCCAGAACATCTGGGCGCGCGAGTCGAGGCAGAAGCCGAGTTCGGGGATCGTCGGGCTCGACTGCAGCCAGCCGCCGGACGGGGTCGCGGACACCATGTTGCCCGCGGCGTCGACGACGTCGATGTGCACGGTGTCGCCCCGCGTCCGCCCCTGCGGGCCGACGGTCGGCTCCCCGGTCGCACCGGAACCCGCTTGCGCGCCACGGAGTTCCTCGATGATCGACGGCAGACGGCCGCCGTTGCCCGGCCGCAGTTCCGCGCTCGCCTCATCGGTGATCAGCGCGCGGCGCGCGGCCGTGTATTCGGCGGACAGCAGGACGTCGAGCGGAACGTCGGTGTCGCCGTACCAGGCCTCGCGGTCCGCGAACGCGAGCTTCGCGCACTCGGTGGCGAGGTGCACGGTGCGCGCCGTCGGCACACCATCCACATAGGACAACTCGTCGCGGAAACCGTCCAGCAGCAACACTTGCTGAGCGAGCGCCGGTCCTTGCGTCCAGGCGCCGAGCTTGACGAGGCCCCAGTCGCCGACGTCGGTGATCAGCGCGTCCTCGTAGGTCGCTTCCCAGTTCGCGAGGTCGTCAGCGGTGAGCAGGCCCGCGTGGTCGCGGCCGGAGTCGTCGCGGAACGCCTGGCGGCTGAACGCGTCGATCGACTCGGCGATGAACCCGCGCGACCAGGCACGGCGCGCGGTCTCGATCTGGGCGTCGCGGTCGTTGACGGACTCGGCCTCGCGCAGCAGCCGTTCCCAGGTCGCGGCCAGCGCGGGGTTGCGATGCAGTTCTCCGGGCTTGGCGTGCAGCCACAGCTCGGCGGACGACGTCCAGTGATCGCGGAACAGGTCGGACACCGCGGCGATCGTGTCGGTGACGCGTGCGACGAGCGGCACCCCGTCGCGGGCGTACGAGATCGCGTACTTGAGCACGTCACGCAGGCGTTTCGTGCCGTGGTCACGCAGCATGAGCAGCCAGCCGTCCCACGCGCCCGGCACGGTCGCGGCCAGCAGCCCGGAGCCGGGAATGAGATCGAGGCCCAGGCCGGCGAAGTGTTCCGGCGTCGCGGCGCCGGGCGAAACACCCTGGCCGGCGAGCACGCGCGGCGTCCGGTCCGCCGCGGTCACGAAGATCGCGGGCACCTGCCCGCCGGGGCCGTTCAGATGCGGCTCGGCGACTTGGAGCACGAACCCGGCGGCGACCGCCGCGTCGAAGGCGTTGCCGCCGTCTTCGAGCACCGCCATCCCGGTGGCCGAGGCCAGCCAGTGTGTCGATGCCACCATGCCGTGGGTACCGGCGAGTTCCGGCCTGGTCGTGAACACGCCTCAAATACTACGCGTTGCTAACGACTTTCACGTAGCGATGAGCCGGTACGAGAATCAGCCCATCGGTACTCGGCGCGTGATGGTCGAACGGTCCCTCGTCGGCCCAGCCTTGCCGCTCGTAGAACTTGCGGGCCCTGGCGTTGCCCTCGACCACGGCGAGCCAGGCCTGCTTGTGCCCGTTGCGCAGCACCACCTGCTCCGCCGTGGCGAGCAGCACGGCGGCCACCCCGGTCCCCCGGTGCCCCGCCGAGACATAGACCTGCTCGACCTCGTCGGCGATCACCATGACGAACCCGGCGAGCACCCCGCCGACGATCGCGACGACCGTCTCCCCGACCTGCTCGGCGGCGCGGGTCCCGAACGACTCGTCGGTGCGGACCTCGACGAGCCCGTCGGGCACGTTGCCGAGGTGAGCGTCGCGCCAGCCGTCGCGCCAGATCTGGGCGACGGCGGGCACGTCGGCCGAAGTCGCAGGTCGCAGGGTCACAGACATGGGCCCGACCCTAGTACTTAAGCGTTGACCTCGCGGCGCACTCGGGGGCGGCCGATGCCCTGCCAGCACAGGCCGACGTCCAGGATCGCTTGCGGGTCAAGGAGATTGCGGGTGTCGACGACCGTGTCGCCGTCCATCTGCTCGGCCATGTAGGACCAGTCGAGGCGCTTGAACTCGTCCCATTCGGTCAGCACCACGACCACGTCGGCCGCCTTGGCGACCTGGTACGGGTCGTCGACGACGGTCATGCCCGCGATCTCGCCGCCGACGGCGGGGTCGTAGGCCGTGAGTTCGGCGCCGAGCGCGCACAAGACCGAGGAGACCGCGAGCGCGGGCGAGTCGCGCAGGTCGTTGGTGCCCGCCTTGAACGCGAGGCCGAGCACTCCGATGCGGGCGCCGTTGAGCGTGCCGCCGACCGCGCCGGCGATCTTGGCGACCACGCGGTCGCGTTGGGCGATGTTCTCCTCGATCGCGGAGTTGAGCAGGCCGAAGTCGTACTGCACCGACTCGGCGATCTTGACCAGCGCGCTGGTGTCCTTCGGAAGGCAGGAGCCGCCCCAGCCGGGGCCGGGCTTGAGGAAGGACCGGCCGATGCGACGGTCGTAGCCCATGCCCTCGGTGACGACCGTGATGTCCGCGCCGAGACGCTCGCAGAGTTCGGCGATCGAGTTGACGTAGGAGAGCTTGACCGCGAGGAAGCAGTTCGCGGCGTACTTGACCAGTTCGGCGCTGGCCGCGTCGCAGACGACGGTGGCCGATGCCAGGCTTTCGTAGAGCGAGCCGACCCAGGTGGCGGCTTCGCGGTCGTCAGAGCCGACGACGATGCGGTCCGGGTTGAGGAAGTCGACGACCGCGGTGCCCTCGCGGAGGAACTCCGGGTTCGACACGACCGGGATGTCCGAGCGGCCGACCATCTCGCGGATCCGCCGCGAGGTGCCGACGGGCACGGTCGACTTGGTGATCAGCGCGCAGCCGGACGGCAGCACGTCGCCGATCTCTTCGGTCACGGCCTCCACGGCGCGCAGGTCGGCCGAGCCGCCCGCGCCCATCGGAGTCGGCACGCAGAGGAACACGCCCTCGGCGTCCTGCACGGCCTCGCGGGCTCCGACGACGAAAGTCAGCCGCCCGCTGGTCAGTCCTCTGGCGACCAATTCGGACAAACCGGGTTCGAGAATGTCGACCCTGCCTGCCGAGAGCCGCGCGACCTTCGCCTGGTCGACGTCCACGCACGTGACGCGGTGACCCAGGCTGGCCAAGCAGGCCCCCGTGGTCAAGCCGACGTATCCGGTCCCCACCACCACGATCCGAGCTGCGGTCATGATTGCGAAGGTCTCAGCCGGAGTTGACCGCGAAACTAACAAAGGTGGGCCTCCCCGAGTACTCCTCACGACAGGTGAGGCAGCACACTGGCGACGAAAGTGCGAACGAGCGTTAACCTGTTCTCGGTCTCACGCAGGTCATGAAGGGATGAACATGCAGATCACCGACACGTCCGCGCTCGTCACGGGTGGCGCCTCCGGTCTCGGCTTCGCCACGGCATCGGCGCTCGCCGCGAAGGGCGCGCGGGTTTTCGCGCTCGACCTCGCGGGTTCGATCGAGAAGGCCGAGAAGGTCGACGGCGTCACCTACGTCGAGGCCGACGTGACGGACCCCGAGCAGGTCCAGTCCGCCGTCGACACGGCGGCCGGATCCGGCCCGCTGCGGACCGTGGTGAACTGCGCGGGCATCGGCCCGGCCGGGCGCGTGCTGTCCAAGAAGGGCCCGCACGACCTCAACCTGTACGCCAAGGTCATCCAGATCAACCTGATCGGCACCTTCAACGTGCTCACGCTCGCCTCGGAGGCCATCGCCAAGACCGAGCCGCTCGAGCACGACGCACGCGGCGTCATCATCAACACCGCCTCGGTCGCCGCCTACGACGGCCAGATCGGCCAGGTCGCGTACTCCTCGTCCAAGGGCGGCGTGGTCGGCATGACCCTGCCCGCCGCGCGTGACCTGGCCTCGCACGGCATCCGCGTGATGACGATCGCGCCGGGCATCATCGAGACGCCGATGCTCGCGACCGTCTCCGAGGAGTTCCGCGCGACGCTGGCCGCCGGGGTGCCGTTCCCGAAGCGGCTCGGCCGGGCGGACGAGTACGCCCAGCTCGCGCTGGCGATCATCGACCACGACTACCTGAACGGCGAGGTCATCCGGATGGACGGCTCGCTCCGGATGGCTCCTCGCTAGGTCCTGGGAAAAAATCCCAATGCGTCTTTCGGTACCTCCCAGGTGCCGAAAGACGCATTGGGGACCTGGCAGGGACCGAAAGACGCATTCGGGACCCACCAAGGACCGAAAGACGCATTGGGATTTTTACCGGGGTCAGAGGTCGCCTAGGTAGGGGACGGTGGCCATGGCGGGGCCGGACATCCAGGTGCGGAGGACGCGGGTGGCTTGGACGTCGTCTTCGTTGTAGCGGAGGAGGCGGTCGCGCTGGGTGTGGTCGGGGATGTCGCCGTCCATGCCGACGGCGTCGCGGTACCAGCTCATCGAGGCTTCGCCGCCGGCTTCGGGGTCGCGCCAGGTGAAGCCGGCGACCGGGGCGATGACTTTGAGGCCTTTGCCTTGGGAGCAGAGGAACTGGTCGGTGACGCTGCGGAAGAGGTCGACCCACTCCTCGGAATCCACAAAGGACTGGATGTCCTTCTTCGTCGGGATGCCGGGGTATTCGCCGAAGCGCTCGACCGAGCCGAAGAGCCAGCGGTTCTCGGCCATCGCGTTGTAGCAGTAGGCGCTGAATGTCAGGCCTGCCGCGGCCGTGCGCTCGCGGACTTCGCTGAGCCAGGCCCAGAACTCGGCGAACGAGCGTGCCTCGTCGGCTGTCGGCAGTGGGTCCCAGGTGACGAACGCGCGGTAGCCCTGCGGCATGCCGATGTCGGCGCCGGTGAGCAGCGAGCCCCACATGTAGGCGCCGGATTCGCCGAAGCTCTCCATGTCGACGTCGACCTCGACGTCCGCGCGCGGGACGAACACGTCGCGGGTGCGGCGGACCACCGTGAGGTCGGCGAGCCAGGCGCGGGCGAGGTACACCGCGTCGGCGAAACTCGGGCCGGTCCATGGCATCGGCGGTTCTTCGTCGGGGTTCATCGCGGCCAGCTTGTCCACAGTGGAGATTCCGGCCTTGCGTAGCTCGGCCGCGTCCTCGCCGCGTGCCACGAGGCTGACGTCGCGCGTGTTGTTCAGCTCGGTCTCGCAGGTGGGCCACCACGGGCAGCGGCGGCATTCCAGCACGCGGGACGGCTCGGCGAGCGCGGGTTCGCCGTTCGACGCGGCCGTCGCGATCGCGAGACGGTCGGCGAACCGGGTCTCGTATTCGGCGAGCGCGCTGCGGCCGCCTGGCCAGGTGGGGGAAGCCAGGTCGTGCCAGACGACGACGTCGGCGTCGAGTCCGATGACCCCGCCGATCGCGCGGCCGGTTTCGGCGTGGCCCAGCGTCTCCAGCATCTTGCGCAGGTGGACCAGCCGCAGCAGGTCGCGCGGCTGCGAGCGGACCTTGCGGGCCGGGTCGGGCAGCTGGTTCGCCGCGTCGAGGTCGAGCATCGGGGTGGTCATCGCGCCGGAGCCGCGGTCGGTGATGCGGTGCCGGACGACCAGCACCGGCAGATAACCCTGACTGGTCCGGACCAGCAGTTCCGAGCCGCCACGCCGATGTCCGACGCGATCGGCGGGCAGCAGACCACCCCAGATGTACCGCGCACCGGCCGCGAGAGCGCTCTCCGTGGCCTCGACCCGCTCGGCCGCGGGCTGGTCGCGGGCGATGGTCACCCAGCCGTCGCCGGCGTTCGCGGCCTCTTCGAGCTGCCGCGCGATCTCCTTGCGGTGCGCGGTCGCGTCGGCGATGCGCTGCTCGGCGGCGGGGTCGGGCGGGGCAAGCGGAACGTCACGCATGTCCGGGTCGTGGTCCAGGTGCACACGACGACGGCAGCGGCTGACCGCGCCAGCATCGAGGAGAACATCCGGGCCCATAGACGTCACTCTATGCAAGAACCCGGACACCGACATGCTCGCGGTCACCTGTGCCAGTAAGTTCGTGACCAAGCTCGGAGGAGGTAGGCCATGGCGCGCAAGGTCAAGCATGAGGCGAGTGAGGGCAGGTTCACCCCGAAGAACGCACGCAACGCACTCGGCGTGGCGAAGGTGATCGCGCCTGCCGTGATCCCGGTCGTGGCGCCTTACGCGGTGCAGGCGGCGGGCGCGGTTCGTGAGGCTTACGACCGCTACCAGGCACGAAAGCTCGGCGTCGACGTCTCGCGGCTCGCCGAGTTCACCGGGCGCGGCGCGAAACTGCACGCCCGGATCTCGGGTCTGGCCGACGGTCTCGTCGAGCTTTCGATGTCCTCGAAGGCGTCCGCGGCCGACAAGGAGTTCGCCGACCGCACCAAGGGCACGCTCGAACAGCTCGCCGCGTCCGTGCGGGCGGCCGAGCGGATGCCCGCGCCGCGCCGCAAGTCCGCGCATCGTGCGGTCGCCGGTGAGCTGGACATGCTGGAGGGCCAGCTGCTGCACCGGCTCGGCGTTTAGTCGGTCTTGACGAAGCCCTTCGCGACCATCCAGTCGCGGGCGACTTCACCGTGGTCGCGGCCGTCGACGTCGACCTGCTTGCAGAGCTCGATCATCTGCTCGTTGTCGATGGCCTTGCTGACCGCCTCGAGCGGACCACGCAGTTCCGGGTGCTGCTTGAGGAAGTCGGAGCGGAGCGTGGCGACGGCGTTGTACTGCGGGAACGCCTTCTTGTCGTCCTCGAGGACCTTGAGGTTGAGGCCGGCGATGCGGCCGTCGGTCGTGAAGATCTCGCCGATCGGGCAGGTGCCGCTGGACACGGCCGAGTAGATCGTGCCGATGCCGAAGTTCTTCACCACGGGCTGCTGGAACCCGTATGCCTTGACAGCGGCTGGGAAGCCGTCCTGGCGGCTTGTGAACTCTGTCTCCAGGCAGAACACCGCCTGATCCGGACGCTCCTTGAGAAAGCGAGCCAGGTCCGAGTTGGTCTTCAGGTTGTTCTGCTGCGCGTAGGCCTGCGTGACGGCGAAGCCGTACTGGTCGTTCAGCGGCGAGTAGTTCAGCCAGGTGACGCCGAACTTCTCTTCGTCGGCCTTCTTCGTCGCTTCGTACTGGGCCTGCTCGCCGCCTGGCACGGGCAGCTCGTTGCCCTGGTAGTTGATCCAGCCGGTGCCGGTGTACTCCCACGTGACGTCCGTCTGGCCGCCTAGCAAAGCTTGCCGTGACGAGTTGGAGCCCTTGATGTCGGTCAGGTCGCGTACGTCCGCGCCTGCCGCCGACAGCGCCATCTCGGCCATGTACGCCAGGAGGATGTTCTCGGTGAAGTCCTTGGACCCCACGGTCACCTTGACGTCCTTGAGCGCCGGGATCGGCTGGATCGAGCCGGGGTGGATCGTGTACGGCAGCGAGGTGTTGACGTCGAGGCCGCACGCGCTGGTCAACGCGACCAGCGCCACGGCGGCGAGTGCGCGCAGCTTCATCGCAGTCCCTTCGGTCCGAGCAGCTGTTCGGCGACCGCGCCCAGCCAGTCCACCAGCAGCGCCAGTCCGACGGCCAGCACCGAGCCGGTGACCAGCACCTTGGTGAGGTTGAGCTTGTAGCCCGTGTCGATCAGCAGCCCGAAGCCGCCCGCGTTGACGAACATGCCGAACGTCGCCGTGCCGACCGCGAGCACCAGCGAGGTGCGCAGACCGGCCAAGATCAGCGGGATCGCCAGCGGGAATTCGACGCGCCACAGCACGCCGGACGACGACATGCCGATGCCGCGGCCGGCGTCGATCAAAGCCGGGTCGACCTGCTGGAGGCCGACCATCGTGTTGCGCAGCACGGGAAGCAGCGAATAGAACGCCAGCGGCAGCGCGGCGACCCACAGTCCGCCGGTGGCGCCGGTGACGATGAACCAGAGCACCAGCACACCCAGCGCGGGCGCGGCCTGGCCGATGTTCGCGATCGCCAGCAGCACCGGCGCGGCCCAGCGTGCCCATGGCCGGGTGGCGACCACGCCGAGCGGCACCGCGACCGCGACCACGATCGCCGTCACCACCAGCGTCATCAGCAGGTGGTCGCCGAGTGCCTCGAACAGCGAGCTCGCGTTGAGGGTTTCCTTCTCCGTGGCGGAAAGGTCACTCGCGAACACGACCGCCAGCACGCCGCCGACGATCAGCAGGACCGCGGCGGGCTGGGCGAAAAGCCGGACGCGCTCGGCACGTTTGGAACTGGATTCCGTGGAAAACCCGGTGTCGACGGTGGCTGTCATTCGGCCACATCCCCGTTGTGGTCCTCACGCAGCTTCTGGATGGTGGCGATGACGGTGTCGAGTTCGATCGTCCCGGCGTACTCGCCGCGCGCGCCAGTGACGGGCACCGCGCCGCCCTCGGCGAGCATCGCCTCGAGCGCGTCCTGCAACGTCGATTGCAGGGTGACGATGTCGCGCAACGGTTTCCCGGCCGTGGCGAGCGAACTCGCGGACGCCAGCTGCCTCAGGTGGACCCAGCGAACCGGACGGCGACGCTGGTCGAGCACCAGCACGAAATGCTTGTTGCGCTGCACGAGCTTCTCGCGCACGTCGGCGGGCGACTCGCTGATCTCGGCCGTAAGCGCTTCCTGCTGGAGTTCGACATCGCGAACGCGCAGCAGGGTCAGCTGCTTCAGCGAAGCACCGGCGCCGACGAAGCCGGCGACGGTGTCGTCGGCCGGGTTGGCGAGGATCGACTCAGGCGTGTCGTATTGCAGGATTGTCGACTTGTCGCCAAGGACGGCGATCTTGTCGCCGAGCTTCACGGCCTCGTCGAAGTCGTGCGTGACGAACACGATCGTCTTCTTGAGCTCGGTCTGCAGTCGCAGCAGCTCGTCCTGGAGGTTGCCACGGGTGATCGGGTCGACCGCGCCGAACGGCTCGTCCATCAGCAGCACCGGCGGATCGGCGGCGAGCGCGCGTGCGACGCCGACGCGTTGCTGCTGGCCACCGGAGAGCTGGCGCGGGAAACGGTCGCGGAAGTCGGCGGGGTCGAGGCCGACCAGGTCCATCATCTCCTCGACGCGGTCGTTGATCCGCTTCTTGTCCCAGCCGAGCAGGCCGGGCACCACGGCGATGTTCTGCGAGACGGTGAAGTGCGGGAACAATCCGGCCTGCTGGATGGCGTAGCCGACGCGGCGGCGCAGGTCGTCGGCGTCGATGCGCAGCGCGTCCTCGCCGCCGATCGTGATCTTGCCCGAGGTCGGCTCGATCAGCCGGTTGATCATCCGCATGGTGGTCGTCTTGCCACAGCCGGACGGGCCGACGAAGACCACGATCTTGCCCGCGGGCACGACCATCGAGAAGTCGTCGACGGCGGGCTCGCGGGTGCCGGGGTAGCGCTTGGTGACGTGCTCCAGCTCGATTTCGACCCCGGAGACCTCGTTCTCAGCCACGGACACCCCTCGAAACAGTAAGCCGGTTGATCAGGACGTAGACGCCGTCGAGCAGCAGCGCGAGGATGACCACGCCGACCGTGCCCGTGATGGCCTGGTTCAGCGAGTTGGCGCTACCCGCGTTCGACAGCCCGGAGAAGACCTCGGAGCCGAGGCCGGGACCTTTGGCGTAGGCGGCGATGACCGCGATGCCCATCAGCATCTGGGTCGCCACGCGCATCCCGGCCAGGATCGCCGGCCACGCCAGCCGTAGCTCGACCCTGGTCAGCACGCCGAAGCGGCTCATCCCGATGCCTTTGGCCGCGTCGCTGATCGCCGGGTCGACACCGCTCAGGCCGACGATCGTGTTCCGCACGATCGGCAGCAGCGCGTAGAGCACCAGCGCGACGACCGTGGTGTCGGCGCCGAGCCCGAGCACCGGGATCAGCAGACCCAGCAGCGCGAAGGACGGGACCGTCAGGATGGTGCTGGCGAGCGCCGTGGCCAGCGCGGAGCCGATCGGGCTGCGGTAGACGGCGATCCCGATCACCACCCCGATGACCGCGGCCAGGATCGTGCACTGCACCACCGCGCTGACGTGCAGTAATGCCTGGAGGGACAGCCGGTCCCACCGGTCGGACACATACTCGAGAATGTTCATCGTCTTGGGAACTCCCGCCGCCGAACGTGCGTCAACCGTTGCCTATTCACTGACGTTCGGCAACCGTCGTGTCCGATTTGGACGGCTTCGCAAGCCCCTGACCAGCGACAATGACTGTCAAGATGCCATTCGTGTGAGGCACCCACCGCTGTCGTGCTCACCACGCGAGAAGCTGTCGCTTCGGCCCTGGTTCGTCCCATAGAGTGAGTCGGTGAGCATTCGGACCAACGAGCAGAGCGCCTTGCGCCTCGTTCGTGGTGCCCTGCTCGCGGTGTCGTCCGCGGCACTCGCGGTGAGCGCGCACGCGATCGCGGACGGTGGCGTGCCGGACGCGGCGCTGACCTTGCTGCTCACCACGCTGATCGGCTGGACGGCCACCGCGCTCGCGACCAAGAGCCGCGGCGCGCTCGCCACGCTGGCGGTGCTCGGCGCCGGGCAGATCGTGATGCACACCGTGCTCACCACGCTGGTCACGCACGCCGAGCTGCACAGCGGCGGCTCCGGGCTGCTGCCGAGCGGCCCGATGGTCGCGACACACGCGCTCGCGACGCTAGCCACCGCGCTGCTGCTCGCGCACGCCGACACCCTGTTGCTCACGGCGGTGGCGGCGCTGCGGCTGCTGCTCCCCGTCGTCTGGCGGCCGGTCCCCGTGCCTGCCGCGCCCGCCCGCGCGCTGGCGTTCCCGCCTGCCGAAGGGCATCTCACGCGCGTCACGCTGCGCCGTCTCAATACGCGCCGCGGCCCGCCCGTCTACTCCTGAACCTTCATTTTCCCTTACCCACCAACGAATCCTTCCGATTCGTTGGCACACCCCTGTTCAGGAGTATTTCGTGTCCTACAAGAAGTCTCTCAAGCGCGCCGGTTTCCTGGCCGCCACCGTCGGCGTGCTCGGTCTCATGAGCACCGGCATCGCCTCGGCCCACGTCACCGCCAACGTCTACGGCGCCCAGCCGACCAAGGGCGGTTACGGCGCGATCTTCTTCCGCGTGCCCAACGAGGACCCCGCGGTCGGCACCACCAAGGTCGAGATCGAGATCAAGCCGGAGTACGCGATCGGCACCGTCCGCACCACGAAGATCCCCGGCTGGACCGCGCAGGTCACCAAGTCCAAGCTGCCCGCACCGGTGAAGAACGCGGCGGGTGCCGACGTCACCGAGGTCGTCACCAAGGTCAGCTGGACCGCCGAGCCCGGCAACAAGATCGCCGCGGGCACCTCGGAGTTCGCCGAGTTCGAGATCAGCATCGGCGCGCTCCCGAAGCTCGACGAGATCGAGTTCCCGGCGACCCAGACCTACGAGGGCAACAAGGTCGTCAACTGGAACGAGAAGGCGCCCGCCGGTGGCGAGGAACCGGAGCACCCAGCCCCGACCGTCAAGCTGGCCGACAAGCCCGCCGGTGGCGACCACCACGGCGGCGCGACGTCGACCGACACTTCGGAGCACACTGAAGCGGCGGCCGCCAGTGACACCACGGCCCGCTGGCTCGGCGGCGCCGGCCTGATCGTCGGCGCGCTGGGCCTCGGCGTCGGCGCGGGCGCGACGATCCGCGCGCGTAAAGCAGGCAAGGGAACCAACTGATGCGTAAAGCGCTCACCGCGCTAGCCCTCGTCGGGGCCGCCATGTTCGCGATGGCGTCCCCGGCGCTGGCTCACAATGTGCTCATCTCCACTGACCCGGCCAAGGGTTCTTCGGTCGACGCCGGGCCCGCGAAGATCACGCTCACGTTCGACCAGTTCGTGCAGAACGCCGACGTCAACCAGATCGCGGTGACCGGACCGGGCGGCGGCCAATGGGCCGAGGGCCAGGTCAAGGTCGACGGCAGCGTCGTCTCCGTGCCGCTGCGGCCGCTCGGCCCGGCTGGCGAGTACAAGATCGGCTACCGCATCCTGTCCGCGGACGGGCACGCGGTGACCGGCGAGTCCACCTTCACTCTCGCCAAGGCGGGCACGGGCACCCCGGCGAGCGCCGACGCGGCCAAGGGCACCGGGCAGGCGGCCACCACGGAGTCCACTTCGGACGGTGGGGTGCCGATCTGGGTGTGGATCGCCGGCGCCGTCGTGCTGCTCGGCGTCGGACTGACCGTGGCGCTGCGAACGGGCGCCAAGGCATGACCAAGACCGAGACCACCTCGAATGTCCGCTATTCCACGCTGTTGTGCGTGGTCACGGCCGGGCTGATCGGCGCGCTCATCGGGGTCGCGCTGACCACCACGACACCGGTCCCCGGTGTCCAGGAGGCAGGCGGGGTGGTCTCGGTCGGCATCCCGATCGTGCGGGTGCTGCTCGACATCGCGGCCGTCACGACCATCGGGTTGTCCCTGCTGTCGGTGCTGGTCGGCTACGACCGCCCGAAACTGAGCGAGCCCGTGATGCGCCACGCGCGTCCCGGCGCCGTCGCCGCCGCTTTGGTCTGGGCTGCGACCGCACTCGTCGCGTTGGTGTTGCAGACGGCCGAATTCCGGCCGGGCTCGGCCAAGATTGGCATGAGCGACGTTGGCGCGTACATCGCCCAATTCGGCGCCGGCAAGGCTTTGCTGATCGTCGCCGTGCTCGCGTTGCTGCACGCCGGGCTCGGCATCTTGTCGTTGCGCCACGGCGAAAAGGTGCCTGCCGAGGTACGGGTCGGGCTGGGTTTGTTCGCACTGCTGCCATTGCCGGTCACCGGGCACGCGGCGAACTGGAACTACCACGACTACACGATGATCTCGATGGAACTGCACGTGATGAGCGCCGTCGCCTGGACAGGCGGCCTCGGCGCGATGACCGTGCTGCTGGCGAGCAACCGCACGCTGCTCGCCCACGCGCTGCCGAAGTTCTCGAAACTCGCGACGCTGTGCCTGATCCTGTCGACGGCCACGGGGTTGTTCAACGGTCTGATCGAGATCTACCTGAACCCGACGCTGAGCTTCTGGGACGGCTTGTTCAGCACGCCGTACGGGCGGCTGGTGATCTTGAAGTTCCTGTGCACGGGCGCGATCGCGCTGCTCGGCGCGCATGTGCGCTGGCGGCTGATGCCGCAGATCATCCGGCACAACCGGACCGCGCTCGCGGCATGGGCGACGCTCGAACTGACGATCATGGGACTGGCCTTCGGGTTCGCCGTGGTGCTGACGAGGGCTCCGGTTTCGATCAGCTGATCTCGCAAGGCAACCTCCCCGTCGCCGCCCGCGTGTAGTGCGTGGACGACATCGGGGAGGCATGCGGTGATCAGGGAAATAACCGGAGCGGAATTCGAGGCCGCGCGAGCCTGGCTCGTGCGCCGCGGTGACCAGAGCGTCCCGACGAGGCTGCTCGCCGTCCGGCTCGGTTTCCGGCGAATCCGCAAGATCGGCTGGGTGTTCGGAGCGGCCGCGGTCGGAGCCTTGCTGGGTATCGCCTACGCATGCCTGCAGTACCTGCCGAACGTGCGCGGCGTCGAGATGACCGAAAGCAAGTCCGTCTACTTCGTCACCGGCGCGGTAGTGGTCGGCGGATGGCTGTCGATCCGCGCTCAGGAGCGCCCGTTGCGTAGGTTGCCCGCGCCGGTGGGCACACGCCGCCCGTCCTGGTCGCAGGAACTGGGCGGCTGGTATTTGGCCTCGTTGCTCATCACCTTCGGCGGTGGCGCGGCGCTGGCCGCGGCCATGTACTTCACCACCCCGGCACAGACCTACGCGTGGAGCTGGCTGGGCGCGCTCGGCTGGGCCGCGCTGTGCACCGCAGTGGTCCTCGTCGGTATTTGGCGCGCGCCGGTCATCGCCGAAGACGCGGCGTCGGCCTCCGCCGACACCATGCTTCGAATCGAGGACAGCTTCCTGGTGCTGCCCGGCGGTTTCGCCCCGCTCGTGCTGATCGACCTGGTGACGACCCATCGGCAGCCGCCCGAGTTCACCTGGTGGCTCGTGGCTTACGCGGCACTCGCCATCGCCACCACCGTGGTCAGCGGGATCAAGCACCGGTACCGACTCTTTACTCCAAACGGCCGCATTTGACGGGAACCGGTTACCACCGGACGTTTCACGCGGGATGCTCGGCGCGTTCTCTGGGGTAACCCATGTGGAGGAGGAGCGCGTCGATGGGTGGCCCGGTTCCGGGAGACCGCAAGGTGGAAGTGCCCCAGCCGCGCACCGGGGCGGGCGCGGTCAGGCCGTCGACGTCGGGACCGAGACAACTACCGCTCGTGCCCGCGCACTTCACCAATCGCGCCGAAGAGGCCAAGCTGCTCGACAGGCTGATCGAGCGTGACCGGACCACCCCCGCCATCCAGCTGATCAGCGGGCAGGGCGGGATCGGCAAGACCGCGCTGGCGACGAGCTGGGGGCACAGCGTCAGCTGGCGCTTCCCGCACGGCCAGCTGCACGCGGACCTCGGCGGCTACAGCACGACCGGTCCGCTCTCCACGTCCGAGGTGCTCGGCCGGTTCCTGCGTGCGCTGGGCGTGCCGCCGAACGGGCTGCCGGGTGATCCCGACGAGCTGACGAACCTGTACCGCACGGTCACAGCCGACAAGCCGTTGCTCGTGTTCCTCGACAACGCGCGCACCACCGACCAGGTGCGGCCGCTGATCCCGGCGAGCGCGGACAGCCTGGTGATCGTCACGTCCCGGCGCACGCTGGGGACACTGCAGGCCGAGCACCTGGTCAACCTCGTGCAGCTCGACCCGTTCAACACCGCGCACGGCGAAGAACTGCTGAGCCGGACCATCGGCGAGAACCGGTTCAATTCCGAGACCGAGCACGCCCAGATGATCGTCCGGCTGTGCAGCGGGCTGCCGATCGCGCTGTCGACGATCAGCGCCAAACTGGCCGCGAAGCCGCGCATGCCTCTCGCGAAAGTCGCATCTGAGCTACAACTAGAACATCGACGACTCGCGGTGCTGACGAAAGAGGCGACTTCGGTGCAAGCCAGCTTCAACCTGTCCTATGACGCACTACCGCCGGACGCGGCCGCGCTGTACGCGGCGCTGGGGCTGCACCCCGGGCCGGACTTCGGGGTCGGGGTCGCCGCCGCGTCCATCGGCAAGAGCACCGAAGCCGCCGAGGACCTGCTCGACCAGCTCGTCGACGACGGCCTGCTGATCGACGTGCACGGCGACGGCGAGCGGTTCACCTTCCACGACCTCGCCAGGCTGCACGCCAAGGAGAAGACGGCCGGGCACGAGAACGAGCGCGACCGCGAGATCGCCGTTCGTCGCATGCTCGAGTGGTATCTCTACGCCGCGAGTTCGACGGTCGACCTGACCGTCGCCGACCAGAAGCCGATCGAGTACCGCTACGAGTACCGCCCGAAGACCCGCGTCACGTTCGAGTCGCGTGACGAGTCGCTCGCCTGGCTCGAACTCGAGCGCGCGAACCTCATCGCCGCCGTCGAAACCGCCTACGAGCAGCAGCTGTACGAACTGGGCTGGCAGCTGGCCGCCGCGATGTGGCCGCTGTTCCTGCTCCACAAGCACTACCCGGACTTCCTGCGGGTCAGCCAGCTCGGCGTGAAGTGCGCCAGCCGGTGGGGCAACCACTCGGCGGAAGCGCTGATGCACAACCGCAGTGGCGCGGCGACGCGCGGCACCGGCCGGTTCGACGACGCCGTCGGGCACTACCGGTCCGGCTACGAGACGGCGACCGCGGCGGACGACCACGTGGTCGCCATCCGCTCGGTCGAAGGACTCGGCCTGGTCGCGCTCGCGAAGGAGCGACTGGAGGACGCGCTCGAGGCGTTCACCGAGAACCTGCGGATGAGCCGTGACCAGGAGCGGGCGCACGACGTCAGCCTCGCGCTGATCAACCTCGGCGCGACGCTGAACAAGGCCGAGCGGCCTGCCGAGGCGATCGACCGGCTACGAGAGGCGAGCGCGCTGCTCACCGAGCAGGGCGACGAGTACAACGACGCCCGCGCGCGGATCGAGCTCGGCCGCGCGCTCGCGCTGACCGGCGAGTTCGCGGTCGCCCGCGAGGAACTCGGCCGCGCACAGGCCGTCATGCGGGCACGCGGTTCGAAGTTCGAAGAGGCCAGGACGCTGCAGGCACTGGGCGAGGTCGCGGAGACCGCCGGCGAGGTCGACGAGGCCAAGCGGCTCTATGACCAGGCGCTCCCCATCCTGGTGGGGCTGGGCCGCCCTGAAGCCGATGCGTTACGAAATCGGCTCGCCGGTTTGTGACCCCCAGACGCGAAAGCATGATCGTCACCCGGTAAGGTGGCAGAGAGTAGCTGCAACTTGCGCATGTGGGTTTGCAACTAGACCGTCCAGGGTGATCAGTTCGGCCGAATTGACTACTCAAATACGCTGTTCACCCCAGAAACGACGAGCGGTCATTACGGTTCGGCGAATGCCCGAGAACAATCTTGTCCTAGGCCTTTTAGCGGTACCGGTTCCAACGAACATCGGTGCGGCCGGCACGCAGATCATCGAGTCTTCTCCGCAATTCGTCCCGCACGTCGGGATGGCTGCGCAGGATGGGCAGCACCGACGTCGTCAGCTTGAGCTCACGGACCGCTCGCAGCACTGAAAACCCCGGCCAGGACGTCACGTCGAAGCCGTAGCCGTCGGCGAACTCGCGATACCGCGCCTCGGAGTCCCCGAACCGCTCACGGCCGACGGCCATCGGCGTCAGGTCCCATTCACGCGGGCCGAGGCAGGCCGAGTCGAAATCGCACAGCACCGGGCCGTCGGGCCCGCAGATGACATTTCCGATGTAAGCGTCGCCGTGGACAAGCCCCTTGGGCAGCGCGAAGTCCAGTTCGGCCAGCTCGGCCTCGACGTCCGCGCAGCGGCGCAGCAGAAACCGCCGGTCACCGTCGTCGAGCTCCTCGGCGTCGGAAACCCGGGCGCGGACGGCGTCGAGCGGCGCCCAGTCGGGCAGATCGACGGGTGCGGGCAGCGCGTGGACCTGGCGGAGCAGCCGGGCGAGGTCGGCGGCGGTGGGCTCGGCGCCGGTGTCCGGCACCTCCGTCCACACCGTGAGCAGGTGCCCGGCGATCCACAAGGGCTGGTGGACGCCGGGCAGCAGGCGAATGGCGGGCACGCCGTGGCGTTCGAAGTGCTCCGCGACCCGCACGACCTTGCCGACGCGGTGCCGCAGCGCGCGCGAGCCGACGATCCTGATCACCACACCGGCGCCGTCCAGCGCGTAGACGGCGTTGTTGGTGAACCGGAGAAGCCGCGCGCCCCGCGGGTCGAAGCCGAGCAGCTCGCAGGCGCTGATCAGGACTTCTTCAAGTTTTTCGCTGGTGAAGCGACCGTCCAAGACGGGTCGGTCAGGCCGCGAAGAACGCGTGCAGCCGGTCGGCGAGATCGCGGGCATCGGGATTGTTCCGGCGCTGCTCGGCCTCGACCTGCAGCGGCTTCAGGCGGTCGCGCACCCGCGCGGACTTGATGCCCTCCGCGCAGTCGAGCGCCTTGCCCCCGACCCTAGCGCCCTGGTCGATATCGCCGTCGAGCAGGTGATTCGTGGCGAGCGCGCCCAGCATGAAGGTCTTGCTGCGAGCCATGTCGTCGGTGTAGGACTCGACGGCCTTGGTCAGCGCGGGAATGGCGAACTTCGTGTGCGAGGCGCTCACTTCCTGCGCCAATACCGTATGGACGGTGCCGATCATCGCGTAGACGTCGGTCTCGTTGAAGAACTTGACCCAGGATTCGGCCTTGTCGACGTCCGCACGGCTGAACTCGTCCTTGCTCCTGTTGAGCAGTTTTGTCGCCTGAGTTTCATTGCCCATCAGCGCGTACGCCCACGCCTCGTTGGCGCAAAGCACAGCGACGGCGAGCTCAGAGCCGGATTCCTGAGCCGCGATCTGGCCGAGCTGGAACAACTTCAGTGCGTCATCCGCAGCGTTCTGGTGCAGGTAGACCCGGCCCATGCGGTAGAGCACGTTGGCCACCAGCGGGTGGTTCTCACCCTGTTTGGCCAGGTCGAGCGCGTTGGCGAAGTGCCCACGCGCGGAATCCATCAGCCCGGTATCGAAAGACGTCCAGCCTGCGAGGCTGTGCAGATCAGCGAGCGCGACGAACAGCCGGTTCTTGACGATCTCCGTGCCGTTCGACTCGAGCATTTGCTGTCCCCAAGACAGCTGGGCGACGACGGCGTCTCGGCAGAAACCGCCGCCGTACTGGTAGTCCAACGCGCGTAGCGCCCTGGTCGCGGCCTCGACCTGCCGCACATCCGTCATGCCGATCCGACCCGGCGCCGGCGTGCGTGCCGGATTCGCCGTCCACGTTCCCGAGTCCTGACCGAACACCGCCGCACCCATCGTGACCTGTGCGGCATGCGCGAGGAACCTCCGTCGCTTCACGGACTCGTCCTCCTCTGCCTGCTGGCCGTCGGCAGCACCGACGACCCGTATCGCTGTGGCCTCGTCATAGGCGAGACCCATGTATCCACGGGGGACACCCAGGCCGTCCGAGATCCTCGTGAGGACGTCGTAGGCCATGACCTGGCGACCTTTGAGGATCTCGGACACCTCGGACTGCGATTGGCCGGTCATCGCGGCGATCTGGCGCTGCGAAACACCGTGCTTGCGGAGCAGCCGGTACACCGAGCTGATCGCGCGTTTGGACAAGGCCTCGCGCATCTCCGGGTGCTCCCAGGCATCCGCGGGAATGAGCTGCTGGCCAGTGGCGTCCATTGCGCCCCCTCACAGTCCGATCGGGCGTCTGTCATTCAGCGTAGGCAAAGCTATTCAACCGTGCTAAACCCCGATAGCGGTCACTGATCGGTCCGGGCGAACTTCACCGACCGCTTACCGTGGAACCCGGACCAGTCGCCGCTATGACGCGGTTTCGACCTTCTATCGACTCCGGTTTGGTCGCAATGTAGTCATCAGTTCTCCGTGACCGCCCGGGTACGGCCCGCGATCACGGAGAGCTACCGAAAACCGAAGTGCCGATTGCAAGGTGCGCCAGCCGACAGAGCGGAGAAGCCCGTGGAGTTCGTGGACGCGATGCCAGCACACGCTGGAACAGCCACGCGCACCGTGCGCCCCATGACGGTGGCCCGCACTGCCCCCGCACCGGTCGTGGACCCCCGCACCGCAGGACTGCGCCGCTACGAAGGCGGCCAGCTGGTCTGGCGAGTGCAGTGTGGAGACCTGATCAGCAGGGAACGCGCCGTGACGGTTTTCGTCGAAGACAACCAGGTGGTTCTCGTTTCACCGCCGGGAGAGACAGCGCGGCTGACCACTGGCCAGCTCGGTCAGCTCAGAGCCGCGCTCAACGAAGCCGCCAAGATGGCGGAAAGGTGACGGTGAGTTCCAAGTGGATCAAGTCCTTGGGCAGGTTCTCCGTGATGCCGTATGGGAACGCCTCGACATGCTCTCCGACCTCGCGCAGCGGGCCGACGCCCACTCGCTGGTCTCGGTAGCCCGCTCCGAACTGCCTCGCCTCGCCGAAGGCTGGCGCGCCATGCTCCAGGCGCACATGCCTGACGAGCGTGGCGACTGCCCCACCTGTTCGACCCGCTGGCACAAGTGCAAGGCACCGTGCTCTGTCTGGCAGGTCGCCCATGAACACCTGGTCGCCGGTGGCCTGGCTCCGCAGCACGACGTGCGGCGCCAGGGACGGCGGAAGAGCGTGCCCAGTCAGAACCGAGGGAGTTCCCCGACCCCCGCGGAGACGACCGGCAGGCACGCGCTGATCCCGCCGTCGCGGCACGTTATCGCCGCCACGCCGTAAATCCAGGCCGGTGAGCGCGGCGGACCTGAATGCCCCCGTCAGTGTCCGACGCCGAAACTCACCTTTGACCGAGGAAGGCTCGTCCGTACCCCCCGAGCGTGACGAGCCTCCCTCGGTCCCTTGAAGTAGTAACCCCGCCCCAAAAAAATGCGGCCCCGAACGCCGCGGGTCCCGTGCCGTTGCACTCCCCCTCCCCCGACCGGCACGGGGCCCGCGGTTTCCAGCTAGTTCACTGATTTCACTCGCGTGATGAGCACTGCCGCGAGAATCGTCGCCACGGCCGATGCGGTGAAGAGCCCCGCATAGCCGCCGAGCAACGACAGAATCCCTACCGTCGCCGTCGTCGCGACGACCTGCGGCAGCGAGTTCGCGATGTTGATGATGCCGAGATCCTTCGCGCGGTCCCTCGCCTCGGGCAGCACCTGCGTGAGAATCGCCAGCGCGACCGACATGTACATGCCGAAGCCGACGCCGAGCAGCGGTGACGCGATCAGCGACGCGGTCCAGTTCGGCCAGAAGACGAGAATCAGCGCGGCGATCGCCATGACGACCGAAGACGCGTAGACGTACGGCTTCCGCTTGCCGGACTTGTCGGAGAAATGTCCCGTGACAAGCGCACCGACCACCAACGCGGCGGCGTAGAGGCCCATCATGACGAGCAGTCCCGACTCGGGATCCTCGTAGTGCACGGCGTCCTTGAGGAAGAACAGCAGATACAACGTGCCCAGCGCGTTGCCGAGGTTGATCATGAAGTGGCAACCCCACGCCCAGGCGAAGTCCGCGTGCTTCAGCGGCGTGAACAGGCCGCGCAGGATTTCGCCGATGTCGGTGCGCGGCCGGAATTCGGCGGGCAACGACGCGTCGGGCGTGCGCAGTACGAATGCCGCCGCGCCGAGCACGACGATGACCGCGCAGACGAGATAAGCGGTCGGCACGCCAGCCATGTCGAGCACCACCACGACGACGACCGCGCCGAGCACGGTGCCGAGCATCTGGCTGATCCCGACCAGTCCGCCGACCATCGCGCGCTGCGGCACCGGTACTCGATCGGGTAAGGCGGACATGAGCGCGGCGAGCATGCCGTTCAGCCCGCCCTGCACCAGACACCAGCCGAGCGTCATCACGACGACGTTCGGCGCGATGGCCAGCACCACGAACCCGACCACGCTGACGCCCGCGCCGATGACCGTCCACGGATGGCGGCGGCCGAAGCGGGAGCAGGTGCGGTCCGAGAGCAGGCCGATCGCCGGGTTGGCGATCAGCGCGACCACGCCGCCGATCGCGCTGACGATGCTGAAGATGGCGACCTTGTCCGCCGCGTCGAGCAGTTCGGCCTGCTTCGGGAGCAGCACCTGGATCGGGGCGTAGATCCCGAGCCACAGTGCGATGTTCGCGAGCACCAACAACGTCATCCAGCCGCCGCGGACCTTGGTCTGCGGCTCGGCCAGCGCCTCGGGGGTTTGGACGTCAGTCATTGCTGATCAGCTTTTGGTACCAGCGGAACGAATCCTTGGGTGTGCGTTTCTGCGTTTCGTAGTCGACGTGCACGATGCCGAAACGTGGCGCGTAGCCCTTGGACCACTCGAAGTTGTCCAGCAGCGACCAGACGAAGTAGCCGCGGACATCGACGCCGGCGTCCATCGCCTCGCGCAGCGCGCCGAGGTGCCCGGTGAGGAAGTCGATGCGCTCGGGATCGTGCACGGCGCCGTCCTCGGCGACCGTGTCGGCGAAGCTGCAGCCGTTTTCGGTGATGTGGATCGGCGGAAGATTCTCCTGGTAACGGTTGTGGAAAGAGACCAGCAGTTCACGCAGCCCATGCGGGACGATCGGGGAATCGTTGGTGGTCATGGGAAATCCGTCGATCGGGCGAAGTTCGAACGGCAGCGGGTTTCCCTCGCCCGGCGCGGCGACGCCCTGCGGCTCGTAGTAGTTGACGCCGTAGAAGTCGAGCGGCTGGTGAATGGTCTCAAGGTCCGCGGCGTAATTCTCGGGCAGGTGATCGAGGAGTTGTTCGGGATAGCTGCCGAGCAGCACGGGGTCGGCGAAGAGGCGGTTGAGCAGCGCGTCCAGCCAGATGGCCGCCTTGTCGTCCTCGTCGGTGTCGTTGGCGGGCCAGATCGGCGAATGGTTGTTCGCGGTGCCGATATTCGTGGCGCCGGCGGCGCGCAACGCCTGGACGGCGAGTCCGTGCGCGAGATTCTGGTGGTGTGCGGTCGGAATCGCGTCGAGCATGAGGAACTGGCCTGGCGCGTACTCGCCGATCGCGTAGCCATAAATCGACATGACCATCGGTTCGTTGAGTGGAATCCACATCTTCACCCGATCGGCGAATCGCTCACCGACGATCGAGGCGTACTCCGCGAATCGCGCCGCGGTGTCCCTGTTGAGCCAGCCGCCGGTGTCTTCGAGCGCCTGCGGGGTGTCCCAGTGGTAGAGCGTGACCGTCGGCGCGATGCCCGCGTCGCAGACGGCGTCGATGAGGCGATCGTAGAAATCGAGCCCCTCCTTGTTGGGCGCGCCTGTGCCGTCAGGCTGAATTCGCGGCCACGCAAGGGACATCCGGTAGGCGCCGACGCCGAGTTCGGACATCAACGCGATGTCCTCCGGGTAGCGGTGATAGTGATCCGCCGCTACCTTGGCGTCCTCCCCCTGTGCGATCTTGCCTTCGGTCTCGGTGAACGTGTCCCAAATGGACGGTCCGCGACCGCCCTCGCGAGTCGCGCCCTCGATTTGGAAGGCCGAAGTGGACACTCCCCAGAGAAACTCGGAAGGAAAGTTCAGATTTTCCACTCGCGGTACACCTTCCATCACGGGAACGTGAAAACTTCTCATATACTAGGCCTTCACTCGACGGTGGGGAAGCCTGCCGACACGATAAAGTCGCTGATCAGCAGAGGAGGAGCCGACGTGCCCGACATCCAGGCCGCGAAGGGGACGGACACCCCCCTTCGCCGTCAGCCTGTCCAGCAGCGCAGCGCGAAGCGGGTCGAGCAGATGCTCGACGCGAGCGCCCAGTTGATCGACGAGCTCGGCTACGAAGCACTGACGACGACGCTCATCGCGAAGCGCGCAGGCGTTGCCGTGGGTTCGCTGTACCAGTTCTTCCCCGACAAACGCGCCGTCGTGCAGGCGCTGACCCAACGCAATCTCGAACGCTTCATCCAGCAGATCACCGAACGCCTCGACTCGATCGACGCTGGCCACTGGTGGGACGTCGTCGACTCGATCCTCGACATCTACCTGCGGATGCACCGCGAGATCCCCGGCTTCTCGAAGGTCCACTTCGGCGACGTGGTCGACACGCAGCTGCTCGACGAGAGCCGGGACAACAACACGGTCATCGTCGACTCGCTGGTCGGCGTGCTCTCCCCGAACCTCGCCACCCCCGTCGACGACCTCAAGTTCGCGATCACCATCGCCAACGAGGTCGCGGACGCACTGCTCAAGCTCGCCTTCCGCCGCGACCCGATGGGCGACGAGCACATCGTCTCGGAGACGAAGTTCCTGGTGAAGGGCTACTTGGCGCAGCGCTTCGGCGAGGCCTGAGGCTCGGCGCGGAACACCCCTTTCACCTGGGAAAACGCACCTGTCCACAGATTTTGTCCACAGGGGTCCACAACTGTGGACAACCCGGCCGAAATGTCCGCTTCGGCCGGGCTTGGTCGGGGTGGGGCGATAGACTGATGCAGGGCGGAGCCCCCAGGGACGGGCGGGGGGTGGGTAAGTACTGGGGCGGTTTTTTCGGCGGGTCAGCCGAAGTTCTTGTGCTCGCCTCGGTAGGTGGGGATGGTGCGGTCGACCCGGTCGCCGATGATCACGTGGTAGGTGTCGAAGCGCTCGGCCAGCTCGCCGGCCTTGGCGTGGCGCATCCAGACGCGGTCGCCGATCCGGAGAGCGCGTGCGGCCTTGCCGGTGACCGGGGTCTGGACTTCGCCCGCGCCTTCGATGCCGATCAGGGAGAGACCTTCGGGCAGGTAGGGCTCCGGCTGGCGGGACGGGCCTGTCGGGCCGGAGGCGATGTAGCCGCCGGAGAACAGGGTCGCGATGTTCTTGGCAGGTCGGCGAACCACGGGAAGCGCGAACAGCACCGCGGGGCGGGGCTGGAAGCGGGAGTAGCCGTCGAACAGGGTCGGGCCGATCAGGCCGGAGCCCGCCGCGATTTCGGTGACAACGCTTTCCGCGCCGGTCGACTCGATGCTGCCGGTGCCGCCGCCGTTGACGAACTCGAGGTCGGCGATCGCGCGCACCGCACGGACCGCCGCACTGCGCCGCTTGCTCAGCTCCACCGCGGACTTGCGCTGGATCCAGCTGACGATCGCGTTCTTGGCGCCGCTGCCCGCGGTGTCACCGAGACCGGCGATCTGGCCTTCGTAGCCCATCATGCCGACGAGGCGGAAACCCTTGCGCGCCACGATGGTGCGCGCCAGGTCGGCGGCTTGGCGCGCGGTGAAGACCGGCGAGCGGCGCGAGCCGATGTGCACGCCTGGCACGGGGTGCCACGACACGTCGAGCTCCAGGCAGACCCGGATCTCGGGGTGGTCGGAGCCGAGTGCCGCGTCGACCAGGTCGAGGTGCTGCGGCGAGTCGACCATGATCGTGATGGCCGCGCGGGCGCGCTCGGACGCGGCCAGCGCGCGCAGCGCCGCGTGGTCCGCGGTCGGGTAACCGACCAGAATGTCGTTGGTGGTGCCCATCTCGACGTGCCACAGCGCTTCGGCCAGCGTGTACGCCATCAGGCCTTCGAAGCCGGGCTTCGCGAGCACGCGCTCGAGCAGGAAGCGGCTGCGGACGGACTTGCTGGCGACGCGGATCGGCTTGCCGGCGGCACGCCGTACGAGGTCGTCCGCGTTGGCGTCGAACGCGTCGAGGTCGACAATGGCGAACGGCGCGTCGAGATCCTTCGTCGCCAAGTCGTACTTCGTCGCAGTGCTCACGCTGCTCACGGTACGACAAAAACCCTTGAAACGCGAATCTCTTTCACTTATGGTGGTGACGCATGACGCAGTGGACCAACTGGGCAGGTACCGCGACCGCGACCCCGCAGCGGGTGCATCAGCCGCGCGACACCGGCGAGATCGCCGAAGCCGTCGCGAGCGTCGCGCTCGACGGCCGCCGCGTGCGCGCCTGGGGTTCCGGGCACTCGTTCACCGCCATCGCGGCCGCCGACTCCGACGCGATCGACCTCACCGGCTGGACCGGTATCGAGGCCGTCGACACCACGAAACACCTGGTCACCGTCCGGTCGGGCACCACACTGCACAACCTGAACATCGAGCTCGACAAGCTCGGCCTCGGCCTGACCAACATGGGCGACATCGACAACCAGACCATCGCGGGCGCGTTGTCCACCGGCACCCACGGCACCGGCGCGAAGTTCGGCGGGATGACCACGCAGATCGCCGCACTCGAACTCGTGCTGGCGGACGGCTCGGTCGTCACCTGTTCGGCTGACGAGCGGCCGGAGTTGTTCGCCGCCGCCCGGCTCGGCCTCGGCGCGCTCGGCGTCATCTCCACTGTCACTCTGCAGTGTGAACCGGCGTACGCGCTTTCCGCGCAGGAGCGCCCGGAGCCGTTGGAGACCGTGCTCGCCGGGTTCGAGCGCGACGCGGCCACGAACGACCACTTCGAGTTCTACTGGTTCCCGTACGGCGACAACGCGCTGGTCAAGCGCAACAACCGGCTGCCAGCCGGCGCGCCGACGAAGCCGCTCAGCCGGATGAAGGAGTACATCGACTACGAGCTGACCGAGAACATCGCGTTCGGCGCGCTGTGCCGTCTCGGCCGCGCGGTGCCGAAACTCGTGCGCCCGCTCGGGAAGCTCTCGTCGAACGTGTTGTCCGGCCGCGAGTACAGCGACGTCTCGCACAAGGTCTTCGTGACCGCGCGCAGTGTGCGGTTCGTCGAGTCCGAGTACGCGGTCCCGGTCGAAACGCTGCCCGACGTGCTGGCCGGACTTCGCGCGCTGGTGCCGAAGCTGGAGAACCCGGTGATGTTCCCGGTCGAGATCCGCGTCGCGCAGGCCGACGACATCTGGCTGTCCACCGCGTACGGCCGCGACTCGGCCTACATCGCGATCCACCAGTTCGTCGGCATGCCCTACCGCGAGTACTTCGCGGGCTTCGAGTCGATCGTCGCCGAGGTCGGCGGCCGTCCGCACTGGGGCAAGATGCACACGCTCGGCGCCGACGACTTCCGCAGGCTCTACCCGCGGTTCGACGATTTCCTCGCGGTACGCAAGGAAGTCGACCCGGCCGGGGTGTTCTCGAACGCCTACCTCGACCGGGTTCTCGGGCCCGCCAGCTAGCCACCAAGGCGCACATATGTTCGACTATGCTGTGTCTATGCGATGCCCGAGGAGGCAGAACACATAGGGTGGAGACATGGACCTCGTGGAACTTTCTGAGCACGTGGCGCTAGTTGCGCTACTTCAGAATCGACCAGAAGGTCACACTTGGGCTGAACTCACCGCGGAAGTCCTGAGCAGCGGCAGTGCAGTCAAGACCTGGGAGACTCTGGTCCCAGCAGGTCTCTTCGAACAGCCTGGCGAAGAGAGCCCATTGGAAGCGGCGGCCAGGGATGTGGAGGCCTGGTCGAAGGCCGGCCTTTCACTGCTCTCAATCCTCGACGACCTCTATCCCACCCGCCTCCGCGGTATCCATCAGGCGCCACCAGTCTTGTTCAGCCGAGGCAAGCTGCTCCCGGAAGATCCAGCAGTGTCGATCGTTGGATCGCGCAATGCCTCTGATCGAGGTCTGACTGTAGCTCGAGAGATCACTCGAGCACTGATCACAGAAGGTTTTGCGGCAGTCTCGGGCTTGGCAGCCGGAATCGATGCGACCGTGCACCAAGCAGCGCTGGACGCGCAGGGGCGAACGGTCGCAGTCATCGGCACCGGCATCAACAAGGTATATCCCGCCTCCAACAGAGCATTACAACGCCAGATCTCCGAAAAAGGTCTGGTACTTTCTCAATTTTGGCCGGACGCGCCTCCACAGAAAAGCAATTTTCTCATGAGAAACGCAACGATGTCCGGATACGGGATCGCCACCATCGTCGTCGAAGCAGGCGAGCACAGCGGAACCAGATACCAAGCACGCATGGCAGTCGAACACGGCCGCCCGGTAATTTTGACTGACATCGTGGTTGAACGCAATGAATGGGCCCAGAAGCTTTGCGGCCGCCCTGGAGTCTATCGAGCAGATGGACTGCGAGACGTCATCGCCGTTGTGCGAAAGGTAGCCACAGAACGAGTGGATACCGTGAACGAGCTGCTGGACCTACTACCCGTCACACCATGAACGACCGGCAGACCACAGCAGCCCAGGTAGTTCGCGAACGTCTCATAGCCGCCGCCGGGGGTTACTTCAGGAACACGGTACGCATAAGCGGGGTTACCTGTCACGTGTGCTCGACACCGGTAACCAAAGGCTATGTCCGATGCATACCATGCCAAGAACATTCGCTCGCCCAAAACCTGCGAACGGCCGACCAGGTGGGCTCATTGACGTACGCGATCGAAAATAGCCAGTCGCATCACGTGATGCGCAACTATAAAGGCGAGATCAACGTCGACGAACTTCGCAGCCGCGTCGCCATGCTGTATTTTTTGGGGATATCGTTACACACAGCATGCGCCAGCAAACTATCTCGGACACCTATAACACATTGGACAACAGTTCCGTCACTGCCGGCAAAACCGGGCGAGCATCCACTGCACGCAATCCTCACCCCGTTCATGCGGCCGCTGATCGAGGTACCGCTACTCGCCGCACGCCAGACCGCCGCTCCTCGCCGTTTCTCGGCCGACCATTTTCGCGCGATGACTTCAGTGCCACACGGCTCGCACGTGCTTGTCATCGATGACACATGGGTACGAGGCGGACACGCTCAGTCAGCTGCACATTCAGTTCGGCAGGCTGGAGCCTCGACTGTCTCGATCCTGAACGGCGCCCGCTATCTACGAGGCAAGTTCGGTGACAATGCGCAGTTCATCAAGGCTCAGCTGAGCCAGGACTACGAACCCCTGGTCTGTCCGTGGACCGGCGAGAACTGTCCTTGAGGACTGATCAATCGCCTAGAGCGAGTCCGCGATCGGGGTGTCGCCGGAGATCAGTTCGATCGTGCTGCGCGCGGTGCCCGGGTTGTCGAGCAGCGCGACCAGGAACGCGGCGACGTCGTCGCGTGGGATCGAGCCGCGTCCGGTGGACTCGGCGACGTAGACGAGTCCGGTGCCGGGTTCGTTGGTCAGCGCGCCCGGCCGCAGGATCGTCCATTCGAGATCGCGGGCACGCAGGTCGTCCTCGGCGGCCTTCTTGGCCTTGAGGTAGAGCCGGAAGTCGTCCGAGACGTCGATGGTCTCCCACCGGTCGGCGCCCATGGAGCCGACCTGGATGTGGCGCCGGACCCCGGCGCGCTCGGCGGCTTCGGCGAACAACGCCGCGGCGGCGCGGTCGACGGTGTCCTTGCGGTCGTTGCCGCTGCCCGCGCCGGCGCCGGCGGCGAAGATCGCCGCGTCCGCGCCGGAAAGGACAGCCGCCACGGTGTCCACATCGGACTTCTCGAGATCGAGGACGGCGGCCTCGGCGCCGAGCGCTTCGAGATCGCCCGTCTGCTCGGGTTTCCTGATGATCCCGACCGCCTGGTCTCCGCGTGCGGCGAGCAGCTTCTCCAGCCGCAGCGCGATCTGACCATGTCCACCGGCAATGACGACTCGCATGATCACGAGCCTAGGTCACTCGACGTCGGCAGGCACTTCCGTGGTCGCGAGGAGTTCGGCGTAGACCATCTCGTTGACCCAGCGCGAAACCGGGTCCTCGGCCAGGAGCATGCGCTCGGTACGGCCTTCGAGGTCGAAGTCGATGACGCCGTTGGGGTCGGCGGTGATCACGGCGAGACCGTAGGCGCGTGCCCGCGGCAGGCAGTTCGCCACGTAGTCCTCGGTGAGGGTGGACGGCGACGGCAGGACCATGGCGGCCTCGCCGTAGCGGGCGAACGGGACGGCCGAGGCCATCGCGGTGCGCCAGTGCCTGCCGACGGCCAGCACGCCGATGATCTCGGCGGCGGAGCCGGGCGCGGTGCCCGCGAGCTCCGGCCAGGTCCAGGTGTCGACGGTCGCGCGGTCGGTCACCGGGCCGATGCCCATGGCGATCCGCTCGGCGTGCACGTCGGTGCGGAGCCTGGCGACGACGGTGACCTTGCGGCCCAGCATCGTCATCTCGGGCAGCACGACCCCGTTCCAGCCGAGCTGGGCGGCGCCACCGCGGGCCAGCTCCGCGACGGGCGCGGGCAGCTCGATGGGCGGCACCACGCGACTGGGCAGCGATCGGCTGCTCTTCGCACCGCCGGTGATCGCGGTGTTCTGAGATGCGGGTGTTGCCGCCACTGGTCCGCCTCCTTCAAGCTCGTCCGCCCCGAACGCAAAAGGGCACGTTAATTGAGTACCAGTGCGAGACGGCCCGGTCGCCGGGTAACGGGAGTGGCTGCGATCGGCGGCGCCCAGCGGTCGGTGACCGGTCGGCAAGCGGTCATCGGACTTCGGTCCGACCGTGCCGCCAACCGAGTGACCAAGAGCTGAGTGGTGTAACCGAACGATTACGGTGCCGGAGGTCACAAATTGGTCAAGCGGCTCAATGGGTTCGACTGAACGGCGTAATCCATTGTGGACAACTCAGATGAGGGCCAGGAATTCCGGGCGCAGGAATTCCTTGATCGTTTCGTACGGGAGCACGATCGTCTTCTCGCCACAGGCCTCCGCATAGGTGCCGATGGCGGGCGTGAACACCACAAACGTCAGTCCCTGAGGCGACGCGGCCATTTTCACGGCCTCCCGATGGCCGTACCGCGCGAAGATGTCGGGCGTCAGCGGGTACTTGATGAGGTCTTCGCCGCAGAATTGGTTGGAATCCGCCGCCCGCACCTTCGCCAGCAATCCACGCAGCCCTTCGGCGTTCATCACCGAAGGCTTCAGGATGTCCTGCGCGGTGAGCGTTTTCCCGCTGGTGAGATCAATGGTGATCATGTCGGCGCTGCGCCATGACGCGTGGCCGAGTATCTGCCCTTCCGCCGAATGCTCATAGCGCACGGTCACCAGCTTGGAACCGCTGAGCACGACCTCGGCCTTGCTGATGGTGGTCGGCGTCTCCGGGTAGCCGGACAGGAAATCGGGGCCCAGCCCGTTGAGCAGGTCGCGCACTTCCTTCTTCCGCCCCTCGAGCGGCGCGGCCAGCGCGTCGTTGACCTTCTTGGCGACAGCGGGATCGGCGATCCCGGTGGCGACCGGATATTGGCCGCGGAAGGCGAACTTCGGGTCCGTGAACTGCTCGGACCGGTCTTGCAGCGCGACGTTCAGCACCGACGGCGTGCTGGTCTGCGTCGTCGAGAGCTGGGCTTCCTTGTCACCGCCGCCGGTGGACAGCACGACCACGACGGTCGCCACGGCGGCCGTGACCAGCGCGCCGACCGCGATCGCGATCTTCGCGCCGACGGTCAGGCCGCCGACACCGCCACCGACGCCGCCGATGCCACCGACGCTGCCGCCCGCGACGCCGGCGCCCGCGGTCACGCCGCCGACCGCCGGTGCCAGCGCCGAGCCGACGCCGAGCGCGAGCAGCGACGGGACCAGCGCCGCGGCACCGGCCGCGAGCGCCTGCCACCCCTTGCTCTCCCAGTCGCGGCCGTAGCCCGACTTGGCGGCTTTCTCCAGCTCAACGGCGAATTTCGCGGCGTCGGCCGGGCGCAGGAGCGCCTCCTTGGCCATGCCGCGGACGACCAGGCCGCGTACCGGCTCCGGCACCTCGGCGACCGGGATCGGCGCGCGCTGGTGTGCCTCGCGCAGGTCTTCGGTGAACGGGTGGCGTCCGGTGACGCAGCGGAAGAACACGCAGGTCGCGGCATAGACGTCGGTCGACGGCGTGGCCAGGTCGCCGCGCCACTGCTCCGGCGCCATGTACGCGGGGGTGCCGATCAGCTCGCCGCTCTGCCCGGCGAGCACGGCGATGCCGAAGTCGACCAGCTTGCTCTGACCGTCGGGGCCGACCAGCACGTTGCCCGGTTTGTAGTCGCGGTGCACGACACCGGCGGCGTGCGCGCCGGCGAGCCCGAGCAGCGAGCCCTTGAGCACGGCCAACGCGGCTTCCGGTGCCAGCGTGCCCTGTTCGGCCAGCAGCCGCTGCAGCGAGATGCCGCGGACGAGTTCCATGATGATCGCGGCGTTGCTGCCGTCCTCGACGAACTCGTAGAGCCGCGCGATGTGCGGGTTGTCGACGTGACGGAGGGTCTCGGCCTCACGCCGGAAGTCGGCGAGCCCGTCCATCCGGGTGAGATATTTGATGGCCACGCACTGACCCGTCACGTCGTGCCTGGCCAGCACGACCTTGCCGAAGGCACCTTCGCCCAGCGCTTCCAGCTCGGTGAAGCCGGTCAGTTTCGCAGAATCCACGCCCCTAAGAGGTGACGTTCGCCGCAGCGGTTCCCGATGTCACCGGTTTAGGGTTACTGACGAGTCACATGCCTTGGAGGACCGATGCGCTCGCCGAAGGATTTCTTCGCACCACTCGCCGTGGGGGCACCCGAGCCGCTGCGCCAGATCCCGGTGCCACCGTCGCGGATGATCCACTTCTTCGACCCCAGCAACGAGAAGATGGCCGCGAAGGTGCCGGACATCGCGAAGAAGGTCGACGTACTGCTCGGCAATCTCGAGGACGCCGTGCGCGCCGACCGCAAGGAGGCCGCACGCGAGGGCCTGGTGAAGATCGCGAAGGCCACCGACTTCGGCTCGACCCAGCTGTGGACGCGCGTCAACAGCCTGGACTCACCGTGGGTGCTCGACGACCTGATCACGCTGGTCACCGAAATCGGCGACAAGCTCGACGTGATCATGATCCCGAAGGTCGAAGGCGCGCAGGACATCCACTACGTCGACCGGCTGCTCGCCCAGCTGGAGGCACGCGCCGGGCTCACCAAGCCGCTGCTGGTGCACGCCATCCTGGAGACCGCGAGCGGTGTCGCGAACGTCGAGGAGATCGCCGGCGCGAGCCCGCGCATGCAGGGCATCTCGCTCGGCCCTGCCGACCTCGCGGCCAGCCGCCGCATGAAGACCACCCGTGTCGGCGGTGGTCACCCCGGTTACCTGGTGCGCACCGACCCGACCGGCGAGGACCTCACCGCGGGCCGGACGACCTACCAGCAGGACCTGTGGCACTACACGGTCGCGCGCATGGTCGACGCCTGCGCGGCGAACGGGATCCTGCCGTACTACGGGCCGTTCGGGGACATCCGCGACGTCGTCGGCTGCGAGGACCAGTTCCGCAACGCGTTCATCCTCGGCTGCGTCGGCGCGTGGAGCCTGCACCCGGTCCAGATCGACATCGCCAAGAAGGTCTTCTCGCCGTCCGTCGAAGACGTCCGCTGGGCGCGCAAGGTGATCGCCGCCATGGGCGACGGCACCGGCGCGGTGATGATCGACGGGAAGATGCAGGACGACGCGTCCGTGAAACAGTGCCGCGTGGTCGCCGAGCTGGCCGAGGAACTCGCCGCCCGCGACGAGGACCTGGCCGCCGCGTACCGCGAAATCAGCGAGGAGAACGCGTGATGACCGAGCTCAGGCCGCGCCGTTCGGTGCTCTACATGCCCGGCGCCAACGAACGCGCGCTGGAGAAGGCGAAGGGACTCGACGCCGACGCGTTGATCCTCGACCTCGAGGACGCCGTCGCGCCCGACGCCAAGGAAGCCGCCCGCGAGCGCGTCTGCGCGGCCGCGTCGTCCGGCGACTACGGCCGCCGCGAGGTGACCATTCGCGTCAACGGACTCGACACCGCTTGGCACGACGCCGACCTGCGCGCCGCGGCGCAGGCCGGACCGGCCGCGGTGGTCGTGCCCAAGGTGAACTCCGCCGCCGAGGTGCACAACATCGAGCGCGCGCTCGAACTCGGCGGCGCGCCCGACCACACCAAGATCTGGGCGATGGTCGAAACCCCGGTCGCCATGCTGCACGCCGAGGAGATCGCGGCGGCGAGCGAGCGGCTGACCGTGCTGGTCATGGGCACCAACGACCTCGCGAAGGAACTGCACGCCGAGTTCGTGCCCGGCCGGGCTCCTCTGCTCGGCGGCCTTTCGCTGGCGCTGCTCGCCGCGCGGGCGACCGGAAAGGTCATCCTCGACGGCGTCTACAACGACGTGAAGGACCTCGCGGGCTTCGAGGCGGAATGCCTGCAAGGCCGCCAGTTCGGCTTCGACGGCAAGACGTTGATCCACCCCGGTCAGCTCGAAGCGTGCAACCGGGTGTTCGCGCCGTCCGCCGAGGAGATCGAGCGCTCGGAGAAGATCATCGCGGCGTTCGAGTCGGCGCAGGCCGAGGGCCGGGGCGTGGTGACCGTGGACGGCCGGATGATCGAAAACCTCCACGTGGACAACGCCCGCCGGGTGCTGGCGCTGGCCGACGCGATCGGGAAAGCCAGCGACTAGCCGGGAGATTGTCAGTGGTCAGCCGTAGAGTGAGCGCATGGCCAACCAGCCACTGAAGGAGATTCAGATCGAGGGGTTCACCTCGATCCGTTCAGCCACGGTCCGGCTCGGTCAGTTGAACGTTCTGGTCGGCGCGAACGGCGCAGGCAAGAGCAACTTCATCCAGGCGCTCGGCCTGCTTGGCCGGATTGTCGCCGAGGAGCTGAACTACTTCGTCAATCTCAACGGTGGCGCTTCGGCGTTACTGCATCACTCGGTCAGTCCCGCACAGATCAGGTTGCTGCTCGATGCGGAGCCCAACGCGTATGAGGCGACGTTGGAACCTGCCGCCAACGATGAGCTGATCTTCGGGCACGAGCAGATCTACTTCCAAAACCCTGGCTATGAACGAGCTTGGGAACTCTTGCTCGGGCGTGGACAGCGAGAGACTCGCCTACACGCGGAGGCGGGAAGTCGCGAAGGCCCTTCAGTAGCGTCTCACGTCGTTGAGCTGCTCAAAGGCTGCCGGGTCTATCATTTTCACGACACGAGCGGCGACGCTCCGGTCAAACAGTTCACGTCCACTGCCGACAATCTGGCGCTGCGCAACGATGCGGGAAATCTCGCAGCTGTATTGCTCAGCTTGTCCGGAAGCGAAAGACGAGCCGATCAAGCGGCGTATGCACGTATCGTCGGCACGGTCAGGCAGGTCGCGCCGTTCTTCCGAGACTTCGTTCTTCAGCCGGAATCCAACGAACGGCTGCGACTGCGGTGGCGGCAGCAGGATTCAGACGCGGTCTTCTCCGCGAATCAGATGTCCGACGGCACGCTTCGATTCATCTGTCTCGCGACCCTGCTTCTCCAGCCTGACCTGCCCGCGCTCGTCGTGCTCGATGAGCCAGAGCTCGGCCTGCATCCCTTCGCCATCGTGCAGCTGGCCGGGCTGCTTCGCCAGGCATCGACTCGAAGCCAGGTACTCATCGCCACTCAATCCGTCACGCTCATGAACCAGTTCGAGATCGGCGATCTGATCGTCGTCGAGCGTAAGGAAGGGGCGTCCACTTTCAGCCGTCCCGACCCGGGCGACCTGGCGACCTGGCTTGATGACTACTCGCTTGGCGAGTTGTGGGAGAAGAACCTGCTCGGCGGACGCCCCGGCCGAGAGGTATGAACAACCGGTACCGCAGGCTGCATCTCGTCGTCGAGGGACAGTCCGAAGAAATCGTCGTCACCAACGTCCTCTCGCCGTACTTGCAGGCAGCGGGCTGGACGGTGAGCCATTCGATCGTCATCACGAAACAGCCGGCAAGCGGCCCTGCCCGCCGAGGTGGTGTGAGCAGCTGGAGCAAGCTCGAAAACGACATCCACAAGCTGCTTCGGAGCGGCTTCGACCTGGTCACGACGCTGTTCGACTACTACGCCTTCCCCGCCGACAGCCCTGGAATGGACACTCGGCCGATCGGAACCCCGCACGAGCGCGTAGCGCACGTCGAACAAGAACTGGCCAAGGCGATCGGTGATCCGAGATTCTTGCCGAATCTCGTGCTTCACGAACTGGAGACCTGGGTCTTCGCTGCCGCTGATCAGCTCGAGTGCCTGCACCCGGGCGTTGCCGAACGCCTCAAGCATGATGTCGACCTCGCAGGCGAACCTGAACTGGTCAACGACGATCCGAAGACGGCACCCTCGAAACGACTCCTCGCCTACGAACCGCGATATTCGAAGACCAATGACGGCCCGCTGGCCATCGCGGACTTGGGCGTCGAGCGGCTGCGAGCGGCATGCCGTCACCTCGACGAATGGCTGGGCAAACTGCAGTAGTCCGATGGGGAGTTCGCATGAAACGTCTTATGACGGTGTCGATGTCCGCACTGCTGGTGTTCGCGGGAGCCGGGACAGCGGAAGCCGCTGCCAAGCGCGGCGAGTGCTCCGCGGTCGCTGGGTGCCGCGTGCAGGCTTACCCGAACGGGCCGCTCGTGCAAAAGGTGCCGAACAAGACCCCGCTCTGTGTCTACCAAAAGCGGATCACGGATCTCGGCGACTGGTACGAGGTCAAGGTCTTGAACAGCGACGTGGCCGGCTGGATCTTGAACACCGTGCGGACGTACCAGCCGTCGGTGCCCTGCTGATTCATTCGGCGAGCAGGCGGTCCAGCGCTTGGCGGGCGGCCTTGGCGACGAAGTCGTCCGGATGGTCGGTGGCGATCTTGGCGAGCACCTCGCCGGTGCAGGGGTGACCGCTGCCCGGCATGTCCTCGACCATCAGGACCTGCAGGTGGCGTGGTTGTGCCGCGAACTGCGCCATCGTGCGGCCGGGCGCCTGCCGGAGGCCGGACGTGAGCACGTCGAGCCGGACGTAGACCAGCTCGCGCTCTGAGATGTCCTCCTCCGGCAGCATGCCGTAGCGGCTGAGCCAGGTCGCGACGCAGGGACCGCAGATCGGGTTGTCGCGCAGCGCGACGATGGCGTCGGTGCCGATCTGGCCGAGTTTGCCGAGCAGGTCGAGCGCGAACATCCGGTGCTCGAAGTCGTCGGTGCGGCCGATGAGCTCGATGAGCTCGGCGCGTGCCACGCGTGGCGGGTGCATGGCGATCCAGCTCTCCATCAGCGCGTCGGCCAGCGCCGGGTCCGAGGCGAGCATCTTGGCGATCATGACCTCGGGGGTCTCGCGGGTGAGGTCGGTGAAGGTCGTGGTGTGGATGCCGCCGTGCGAGTACACGCCGTGCAGCGCGTGGACGCCGAGCGGCAGCAGCCGGTAGAGCGGGCGGGCGACCTCTTCCTCGTCGTGGGCTTCGGGCAGCAGGCGGCGGATCGTGCGCACCTCGCGGACGGCGAGCCCGTATTCGAAGATCAGCGTGCGCAGCTGGTCGAACTCGTCATGGGCCAACGGCTCGTTGGTGACACTGGCCTCGAACAAGAGGTCTTCCGGCGCGTGGCCCTGGCCGCCGAAGATCGCCGCGAGCAGGCCAAGCAGGATCTTGCCGTCGCCGTCGATGAAACCGGACGGCGACTCGGCGCCGACCCAGCCGTCCATCCGGTCGAACATCTTGCTCCAGAGCGCCAGCGCGTCGGTGAGCAGTTCTTCCGGCGGCTCGGCCTCGTGGAACATGCCGATGGCTTCGGCGAGCGCGAACAGTCTGCGGCCGCCGGGAAAGTCGTCGATGTCGTCGGGCAGCACGCGGTCTTTGTCCAGCCAGATCAGGAACTCGTGCATGCGGCGCACCATGACCGTGCCCTCGGCCTGCTCACGCAGCTCGTCGTCCTCGGCCAGGTCGAAGACCGGGGTGGAGAACTGCGGCCGGTGGGTCTGCCGCTGTTGCTCGTTGAAGCCGTCTTCGAGGTCGGCCAGCGCTTCACGCAGGAACTCGACCGAGTCGCTGCGGTCGTCGAAGAGGTCGGTGTCGGCGAAGAAGTCGAAGAGCGCGCCGACTGCGGCCGGTGTCGCCTCCACCTCGGCGAACTCGTGGCTGAGCACCTCGCGCAGCAGCGCGCCGGTCCAGCGGCCGAGCAGGCCGTCGGTCAGGTAGCGGTACTCGAGCACCGCGCCGACCGCGTCCGGGTCGACGGCGCGGCCACGGATCTCCGCCCATGCCTCGAACTCGTCGAGCAGCCGACACCTGGCCCGGTCGAAATCCTCCGGCTCGGCCCCGATGAACACCATCCGCATGCGGACAATCGTGGCAGGGGTGAATGCGGAAAAGGACTACGCAATAGTGGGAAATTCGTGCTGCGCGGCCCGGAGCCGCTCGAAAAGCGCGGCTACCCGCAACAATCCGAGGTCGTCGAATCGGCGAGCGGCGATCTGTAACCCGATCGGTTGATTTTCCTTGGTATATCCGGCGTTGATGCTCATAGCGGGTTGCCCCGACATGTTGTACGGCACGGTGAAACCGATGTGCTCGAACGGCCTGCCGGGGTCATTGGTCGGCGACGCCCATTCGGCGGGTGGCGCCGGCACCGGACAGGTAGGTGAAAGCACGAAGTCGAATTGCTCGGTGGCGCGCAACGTCGCGACGGTCATGGCGTCGATCTGCGCGAAACCGCGATAGGTGTCGAGGCCGGAGATCGTGGCGCCGCCTTCGGCCCATTCGGCGATGTACGGCAGCACGCGGGCTCGGCGTTCTTCCGGCAGCGCGGAGATGTCCGACCAGGCGCGCACCCGCCAGAATTTGTCGAGCCCTTCGAGCATTTCCCTGGTCAGGAACGGATCGAGTGGTTCGACGATGGCACCGGCCGCCTCGAAACGCCTGGCCGCGTCGACGATCGCCGCCCGGATCTCCGGGTCGACATCGAGTCCCAGCCCGGCGTCGAGATGCAGCGCCACCCGCTTGCCGGTGATGTCGATTTCCAGGTCGTGCCAAGCAAACTCCGCGGACGGCAGGCTCAGGTGGTCGCGGCTGTCCGGCCGCGCGAGCACGTCCATCAGCAAGGCGGTGTCGGCGACTGTGCGGGTCATCGGCCCGGCCACCCGGCCGAGGAACGGCGGGTCGACCGGTACCCGGCCGAAGCTGGGCTTCAAGCCGACCAAGCCGCACCAGCCGCCAGGAAGCCGGATCGAGCCGCCGATGTCCGTGCCGACGTGCAGCGGTCCGTACCCGGCCGCGGCGGCCGAAGCGGCGCCCGCGCTGGAGCCGCCCGGCGTGCGGGCGGTGTCCCACGGATTGCGCGCGGTCTCGTGGAAACTCGAAAGTCCCGAGGTCAGCATCCCGTAGTCGGGCATGGTCGTCTTGCCGAGCAGCACGCCACCGGACTCACGCACGCGCGCGGCCACGGGCGCGTCGGCCTTCGCCGGGGTGAGCTCGGTGGCACCCGTGCCCAGCGGGACCGGGGTGCCCTTGGTCGCGATGTTCTCCTTGAGCGTCAGCGGGATGCCGTCGATCGGGCCGAGCGGCTCACCCGCGAGCCAGCGGGTTTCGGACGCCTCGGCCGCGAGCCGAGCGCCCGCCGGGTCGTAGGCGTAGAGCGCGTGGAGCACCGGTTCGAGCGCCTCGACGCGAGCCAAGACGGCCTCGGTCACCTCGACCGGGGACAGCGCGCCGGCGCCGTACGCCGCGCGGAGTTCGGTGGCCGAAAGATCAAGTGCGTCACTCATCCGGGTACCTCTTCTCTACGACGCCGGAGGTTCGAAGCGGCCGTCGACCGCGGTCCAGCCGCCGTCGACGGCCAGCACGGCCCCGGTCACGAAACTCGCCGCGTCGGACGCGAGATAGACGACGGCGCCCGCCAGCTCGTCGGCGCGCGCCCAGCGGCCGAGCGCGCCTTTGTCCGCGTACGCCTGGTACCAGTCAGGGTTCGCCTTGATCTGCGCGGTCAACGGGGTCTCGACGACGCCGGGCGCGATCGCGTTGACTCGCACGCCGAACGGCCCGAACTCGGCCGCCGCGGTCCTGAGCAGCTGGACCAGCCCGGACTTCGTTGCGGCGTAGGGGCCTTGACCAGGCTCGACGGTGGTGCCCCTGATCGACGAGAAGCCGATGATGCTGCCGCGTCCGCGCTCGACCATGCCCGCGCCGAACGCGCGGACCACGTCGAAGGCGGCGCCCAGGTTCAACGCGACGACCCTGTCGAACTCGTCGCGGGTGTAGTCGAGCAAGCGTTTGCGGACGTTGGTCGCAGCCGTCAGCACGACGACGTCGACGACTCCGAGTTCGGCGGCCGCGCGTTCGGCGGCACCCGCTTCGAGCAGGTCGATCTCGTAGACTTCGCCGTCGATCGGACCGGCCGTCTCCTTGGCGCCTTCGAGGTCGCGGTCGGCGCAGATCACCGAAGCGCCCTGCGCGGCGAGTGCCCTGGCGGACTCGCGGCCGATGCCGCTGCCCGCGCCGAGCACCAGCGCGCGCCTGCCGTCGAGCCGGAACAGGTTCTCGTAATTCACGGCCTGATCACCGCCATCCTGGTCACGGTCAGCTCCTCGACCGCGAAGCGCGGCCCTTCCCTGCCGATGCCGGAGTCCTTGACCCCGCCGTACGGCATGGTGTCCGAGCGGAAGCCCGGCACCTCGTTGACCACGACGCCGCCGACCTGCAGCCGGTCGAGCGCGTGGAACGCGGTCTTGAGCGAACGGCTGAACACACTGGCGTGCAGCCCGTAGCGCGAGGCGTTGACCTGGTCGAACGCCGTGTCCACATCGGGCACCGTCCGCACGCAGACGACCGGGCCGAAGATCTCCTCGTCCCAGCAGTCGACGCCGTCGGGCACGTCGAGCAGCACGGCCGGGCGCAGAACCGTCCCGTCGCGACCGCCGCCGACGACTTTCGCGCCGGCCTTTGTGGCTTTGTCGACCCAGTCGAGCACGCGGTCGGTCGACTGTGGATCGATGAGCGCGGACACGCGAGTCGACTCCTCACGCGGATCACCGATGACGATCTCGCCGAGCCGCGCGAGCAGCGCTTCGACGAACGCGTCGGCGACCTCGGCGACCACGAGTACCCGCTGCACCGAAATGCAGGCCTGACCGGACGCGTAGAAACCACCACGCAGCACGGCGTCGACGGCCGCGTCGAGATCGGCGTCCTCGGCCACGACCAGCGCGGCGTTGGAGCCGAGTTCGAGCAGCGTTTTCGTCGGCGCGGCGTTCTTGGCGATCAGGTGGCCGACCGCGGCGGAGCCGGTGAACGACACGGCGCCCACGCGGCGATCGGTGACCAGCGCGTCGCCGACTTCGACGCCGCCGGTGACGAGCTGGACCATCGCGGCGGGCGCGCCGAGTTCGGCTGCCGCCTGGCGGACGAGGTGGACCAGCCACAACGTCGCGAGTGGAGTCTGCGGCGCCGGCTTGCAGATGACCGGGCAGCCCGCGGCGATCGACGGAGCGATCTTGTGCGAAGCCAGCAGCAGCGGATAGTTGAACCCCGCGATGCCGACGACCACGCCGATCGGCCTGCGCGTCCAGAAGCCGACGAGCCCGTCACCGGAGGGCAGCAGATCGAGCGGCACGGTTTCGCCGTGCAGCCGTGAGACCTCTTCGGCGGCGGCCTGCCAGGTGACGATCGTGCGCGCGACCTCGACCCGGCAGTCGACCAGCGGCTTTCCCGTTTCGCCGACCAGAATCCGTTCGAACTCCTCGCGCTGGGACTCGATGGCCGCGCCGACCGCGAGCAGCACCGCGCGGCGCGTGCGCGACGGCAGCTTCGCCACCACGTCGGCGATCGCGACCGCCTCGTCCAGCGCCCGCTTCGCGAGTTCGGCCGTGCCGACCGGAGCCTGGCCGACGACATCGCCAGTGAACGGGAAGACGACCGGCGCACTGTCCTCAGTGGACACCCAGCTCTCGCCGATCGGCAGTCCTTCCGGGTACGACACCTCACTCCCCCTTCGTCAGCGCGGCCAGCGCCTTGCGCAGGCTCGGCGCGGCCGAGATCAGCTCGCGGGTGTACTCATGCCGCGGCTCGTCGTAGACCTGGCCGACCGCGCCGAGTTCGACGATCTCGCCGCGCCGCATGACCGCGACCGTCTCGCAGACGTGCCGGACCACCGCGAGGTCGTGCGACACGAACACGAGCGTCAGCTGGAACTGCTCGACCAGCGAGGCCAGGAGTTCGAGGATCTGCTTGCGCACCGAGACGTCCAGCGCGCTGACCGGCTCGTCCGCGACGAGCACGCTCGGCTTCGGCGCCAGCGCCCGCGCGATGGAGATCCGCTGCCGTTGCCCGCCGGAGAACTGGTGTGGATAGCGGTCGCCCGCGTCCGCGGCGAGGCCGACGGCTTCGAGCAGCTCGGCGACCCGCTCGCCGTCGCGGCGGCCGAGCGGCTCGCTGATGATGTCCCGGACGCGCATGCGCGGGTCGAGCGAGCCCATCGGGTCCTGGAAGACGATCTGCAGCTCGGAACGCAGGAACTTCAGCCGCCGCTCGGGCAGGCCGGCGATCTGGCGGCCGCGGAAGGAGACCGAGCCCGCCGTCGGCTGGTCGAGCGCGGCCAGCAGCCGGACCAAGGTGGACTTGCCGGATCCGGACTCGCCGACGATGCCGAACCGCTCGCCGGGCTGGACCTCGAACGAAACCCCGCGCAGCGCGTGGACGTCGCGCCGGGTGTACCGGCGTTCGAGGTCGCGGACTTCGATCAGCGGACTCATGACGCCTCCAGGTCCGAGGCTTCGAGCAGGCGTTTCGTGTAGTCGTGGCGAGGAGTGGTGAGCACCTCGCGGGTGCTGCCCGCCTCGACGATCTCGCCGTCGAGCATCACCAGCACGCGCTCGCAGACCGAGGCGACGACCGCGAGATCGTGCGTGATGAACAGCAGCGCGGTCTCACGTTCACGCGTCGCGGCGAGGATCAGCTCCAGGATCCTGGCTTGGACGGTGACGTCGAGCGCCGTCGTCGGCTCATCGCAAATGAGCAGGGCCGGGTTGTTGACCAGCGCCATCGCGAGCACGACGCGTTGCCGCTGGCCGCCGGAGAGCTGATGTGGATAGGCACGGACCGTGTCAGCGGGCAGGCCGACGGACTCGAGCAGCTCGGCCGCGTCGGGACGCTTGCCTCGCAACCGCGCGGGCTCGGTGACCTGGCGGCCGATCCGCATCGCCGGGTTCAGCGCCGTCATCGGCTCCTGGAAGACCATCGACAGCTCGTTGCCGCGCAACCGGGACAGCTCACGTTCGGGCGCGCCGAGCAGCTCACGGCCGCCGAGCTTGACCGAGCCGGTGCCTGCCAGTTCCTCCGGCAGCAAACCCATGATCGACAACGCGGTCAACGATTTGCCCGAGCCGGACTCGCCGATCAAACCGACGCGTTCGCCCTTGCCCACCTCGAACGACACATCCCGCACCAGCGAGGACACGCCGAGTCCTTCGACGACGAGAGTCATAGCCGCGCCGCCAATCGGGGATCGAGCCGGTCACGCAGTCCGTCGCCGAGGAGGTTGAACCCGAGCACGGCGACCGCGATCGCGATACCGGGCACCAGCGCGAGCCGAGGATGCGCTGTCAGCAGGTCCTGCGATTCCTGCAGCATCCGGCCCCAGGACGGGGTGGGCGGCCTGGTGCCGAAACCCAGGAACGACAACGCGGCTTCGGCCAGCACGGCGATCGCGAACGAGACCGAGGACTGGACGATCAGCAGTCCGCCGATGTTCGGCAGCACGTGCCGGGTGGCGATGTTCGTGCGCGACCGGCCGGCCGAGCGCGCGGCGAGCACGTACTCGGTGCTCATCACCTGCAGGCTGCCGGACCGCGCGATCCGGGCGAACGACGGGATGGTCGCGATGCCGATGGCGATCATCGCGGTGAGCGTGTCGGCGCCGAAGACCGCGCCGAACATGATCGCCAGCAGCAACGCGGGAAACGCGAGCACGAGGTCGTTGACCCGCATGACGAACTCGCCGAGCCAGCGCGGCGCCAGCCCGGCGAGCACGCCGAGCGGGGTGCCGATGAGCGCGGCGATGCCGACCGCGACCACGCCGACGTACAACGTGGTGCGCGCGCCGACCATGAGCTGGCTGAACACGTCACGGCCGAACCGGTCGGTGCCGAAGAGGTGCTCGGCGCTCGGCCCGAGCAGCCGGTGCGCGGCGTCGATCTTGGTCGGGTCGTACGGCGTCCAGGCGAACGACACCAGCGCCGCGAGCAGCACCACGCCGACGAGCACGCTCCCGATGGTCAGCGTCCGGTTCACGACGCACCTCGCAGCCTCGGGTCGAGCACGGTGTAGAGCAGGTCGACCACGAAGTTGATCAGCAGCACGCCGACCACCAGCACCAGCACGATGCCTTGCACGGTCAGCAGATCACGCGCGGCGACCGAGTCGAGCAGCATGCTGCCGAGGCCGGGCAGCACGAACACCCGCTCGACGACCACCGCGCCGATCAGCAGCGTCGCGAGCTGGAGGCCGAGCACCGTCACCACCGGAACGGCGGCGTTGCGCAGGCCATGGCGGAACAACGCCTGGAACGGGCGAAGTCCCTTGGACCGCGCGGTACGCAGATAGTCCTGGCCGAGCGTGTCGAGCACCGCCGACCGGACGTAGCGGGTGAGCACGGCACCTTGGACCAGGCCCAGCGAGAGCGCGGGCAGGATCAGGCCGCGGACGAACTCACCCGCGTCCTGATTCGGCGGCGTCCAGCCACCGGACGGAAGCCAGCGCAGCTGGACCGCGAAGATCTGGACCAGCAGGATCGCCGCGAGGAACGCCGGGATCGCGACGCCGACCTGCGACAGGCCGGAAACGGCCGTGCCACTGGCTTTCCGGTGCCGGACCGCGGCGAAGGTGCCGAGCGGCAAGGCGAGCAGGAAGGCGACCAGCATGCCCGCCCCGACCAGCCACAGCGTCACGCCGAACCGGTCGAGCAGCTGCGGCCCGATCGCCTCGCGCGTCACGTACGACTTGCCGAAGTCGCCGTGCAGCACGCCGCCGATCCAGTCGAAGTACTGCGTGAGCAGCGGACGGTCGATGCCGAAGTCCTGCCTGGTCTTGGCGAGCAGCTCCGGGGTCGCGTTGACGCCGAGCGCGACCTGCGCCGGGTCGCCGGGCAGCACGGCCATGAACAGGAACACCACGATCGACGCCGCGAAGACGCTGACCAGCAGGATCGCCGTGCGGCGCAGGAGTTTGGGGATCATTTCTTCCCCAATCCCGTGACGTCGAAGGACTCGCTCACCTGGTTCTTCGCGAACCCGGTGACCTTGGTCTTCGCCGCGATCACGTTGGGGAAGAGGAAAAGCCAGTCCGCGGCCGCGTCGGCGTTGAGCTGCCGCGCGACCTCGCGCATGGCGGTGACCTGCTGGTCCTCGGTGCCGGCATCCGCCTGTGCGAGCAGCTCCTTGACCTTCGGGTTGTCGTAACCCCAGTAGAACTTGGGATTCCCGAACGTCGTGATGTCGCGCGCCTCGACGTGCTGGATGATCGAGAGGTCGTAGTCGTGGTCGGTGAAGACCTGCTTGAGCCACACCGCGGGGAAGTCGAGCGGCTCGATGGTGACCTTGACGCCGACGTCGTCCAGCTGCGAGGCGACCACCTGCGCCGCGGAAAGCGCGTACGGCAGGTTGGGGATTCGCAGGCGGAGGCTGAGCTTCGACTGGCCTGCCTCGGCGAGCAACGCCTTGGCCTTCACCGGGTCGTACGGGTATTTGCCGGAAAGGTCCTCGTACCAGGGATCCGTCGGCGGGACCATGCTGCCGATGAGCGTGCCGCGCCCGGCCCACGCCGTGTCCAGCAGGGCTTTGCGGTCGATCGCGTAGGTGAGCGCCTGGCGCACCCGCACGTCCTTGAGCCTGGTGTTGTTGATCGCGAGGGTGACCTCGCTGTTGGTGGTGCCCTCGACGACGGTGAACCGGTCGTCGCTCTGGAACTGCGGTATCGAGTCCGGCGCGGTGATCGCGGAGATCACGTCGATCCCGTTGCTGAGCAGCGCGTTGTTCAGCGCCGTCGGATCCTTGATGTACTTGAAGAACACCGAGGCGTACGTGGGTTTCCGGCCCCAGTAGGCGGGGTTCTGCTTCAGCACGATCGAATCACCGCGCCGCCGCTGGGCGATCGTGTACGGCCCCGTGCCGACCGGGGTGTTCGCGAGATCGGCGACACCGGTGGGGCTGAACATCGCGCCGACGCGCCCGGTCAGGTCGAACAGCCAGCCGTTGCTGGGCTTGGTCAGCACGACCCTGGCATGCGCCGGATCGACCACCTCGACATGATCGACAACGTCCATTTTGGACTTGATCGAGATCTTCCAGTCCGTCTTCACCCGTTCCAGGGAGAACTTGACGTCCGCGGCGGTGAACGGCGCGCCGTTCGCGAACCGGACACCCTGCTGGAGCTCGAAATCGTAGGTCTTGCGGTCTTCGCTGACCTTCCAGGACTTCGCCAGCAGCGGCACGATCTTGCCGCTCGCGTCCAGCTTCACCAGGCCTTCGTAGACGTTGTACAGGAGCACCTGCGGGATGGCGGCGCCGTCGGTGCGGGTGAAGTCGAAGTTCTGCGGCTCGGCCGTGAAGCCGATAGACAAGGAGTCGCCACCGGTCGCGACCGTCGCGCTGGAGCCCGCCGAGCAGCCGGACACGACGAGCAGCGCGGCGAGCGCTGTGGCGTAGGTCCGGCCTTTCATGGCTCCTCCTGTGGCGGTATGCTGGTCTGACCAGTAACCCAGAAACGTCGCCAAGAGTCAAGGAACCGACACAGATGGAGTTCGAGCGCGTCGCACCGGTGCGTGCCTACGAGCGGGTGGTCGAGCAGATCGAAGAAGCCGTGGTCAGCGGCCGTTTGAAGGCGGGCGAGCGACTGCCGAGCGAGCGCGATCTGATGACCCAGTTCGGCGTCAGCCGGTCCACCGTGCGCGAGGCGCTGCGGGTGCTGCAGGCGGGTGATCTCGTCCGGTCCAAGCCCGGCGACCCGCGTGGCCCGGAGATCCTCGCCGCGTCGCCAGCCGCGCTCAAGAAGTCGATGCACCGGCTGGCCCGCGCGGATCACCTCGGCCTCGCCGAGCTGCTGCAGTTCCGCATGGTGCTCGACGGCTCGGCGCATCTGCTGGCCGCGCGGCTGCGCACCGAGGAGCACCTCCGCGACCTGGAGAAAGCACTCGACGCCATGCGGCGCGGCGCGAAGGAGAGCTACGCGACGTACAGCCTCGCGGACATCCTCTTCCACGAGATGATCGCGCGGGCCACGGGCAACGCGCTGCTGGTGTTCAGCGGCGAGGCCGTGCACAACGTCTTCCTCGAACTGATCGAAGACCGGCTGGAGAAGGCCAGGGACCGAACGGAGCTGATGCACACCTGGATCACCCACCACGGCGAGGTACTCGACGCGATCCGCGACCGAGACGGCGCCCGCGCGTCACGGCTGGCGAAGCAGGCCCTCTACGACAACTACGCCGAATACGTCCCGGAAGGCGAAAGAGTTCTGCTCGAAGCGCTGCTCGAAAGGGAAGACTTGGGCTGACTCCGCGCTCCTAACCTGAGGCCATGTCTCAGGGGGAGAACAAAAGAGAAGGGGTCGGCCTGGCACTGTCCGGCGGCGGCTACCGCGCCATGTTGTTCCACACTGGCGCGCTCTGGCGGCTGAACGAACTCGGCTGGCTACCCAGACTCTGTTGCGTGTCCAGCGTTTCCGGCGGCTCGATCGCCGCGGGCACGCTCGCGCACGCGTGGCCGAAACTCCGGTTCACCGCGGGCGTCGCGGCCAACTTCCGCGACGAGATCGTCGCGCCGCTGCGCAGGCTCGCCGGCAAGCGCCTCGACATCCCGATCGTGCTGCGCGGCGTCCTGAAACCCGGCCGCAGCGTCGGTCAGGAGCTCGCCGCCGCCTACGCCAAGCACTTGTTCGGCGACCGCCGCCTCGATCAGCTCGACCCGGCAGGCCCTCGGTTCGTGTTCACCGCGACCAACCTGCAAGACGGCGCGCTCTGGTGGTTCTTCCGCCAGCCCGGCCCGTACGGCCAGGTCCCGCTCGCGACCGCCGTCGCGGCGTCCTCGGCCTTCCCGCCGTTCCTGTCGCCGGTGCTCGTGCCCGATCCACGCGACGACCGGACCGGCGAGATCGTGCTCAGCGACGCGGGCGTCTACGACAACCTGGGCCTCGACCCTGTCGAAGCCCAGCACTCGACGGTCCTGGTCAGCGACGCGGGCAAGCGGATGACCCGCACCGGAACGCCCAAGCGCAGCTGGCCCGGACAGCTGTTGCGCGTGCTGGACATCGTGGACAACCAGGTCCGCGAGCTGCGCACCGGCGCGCTCTTGAAGTCCTATGTGGACAAAGAGATGGGCGGGACGTACTGGGGCAGCTACAGCGACATCTCGAACTTCGAGCTGTCCGACGCGCTGACCGCGCCCGTCGCCCAGACACACGCGCTCGCCGAGACCGCGACGCGGCTGACTCGGATGCCCAAGGTCGTGCAGGAACGGCTGATCAACTGGGGTTACGCGGCGTGCGACGCGGGGATGCGGCGCTGGGTCGACGTCGACGCCGAAGCGCCGCGCGGGTTCCCGTACCCGGGCGCGGGCGTCGGCTAGACCTGCTCACTGGGGGGCGTGAGCGTTGCCGCCGGTTCTATTTGACGGAAGGTCAAAGGTGGCGTGTCTGGTTACTCGGCTGCGGCGGGGTGGCTGTGTGGGAAATGCTTCGTTGAACGACGCAAGCCGCACTCGCCCAGGCACTAGGCCCAGGTATTGAGGGGCCGTCATCCACGGTCGGTGTGGGTGAGGGCCTCCCTCACCCGAGCTGAGTGGGTGGGGGCCTCCCTTACCCGTATATACGGTCGAACTAGGCCCTCACGCCACGGATCCGAGTGAAGTAGGCCCTCACCCACGCCCAACCACGCCCCTGCCGCGGACGGGGCAGCCGAGAAGGGGTCGTGAGTGTTTAGACCAGTTAGAACCGGCCGTACCGCTCACGACCCCCACGCCGAGCCACCGAACACGCCATGTTTGGGTTTCCGCTCAAAATGACCGCCCGCAACGCTCACGAGTCCAGGGCGGTTCGCAGGTCTTGCCAGAGATCTTCGGGGTCTTCGAGGCCGACGCTGAAGCGCAGGAGGCCGGCGGGAACGTGGGCGTCGCCCGCGAGCCAAGCGCGGCGTTCGACGACGCTTTCGACGCCGCCGAGGCTGGTCGCGCGGCGGATCAGACGTAAGCGGGCGGTCATCGCGTCGGCGGTCTCGGCGTCCGGAAGTTCGAAGGCGATCATCATGCCCTCGCCCGGGTAGCGAACCTTGGTGACGGCCGGGTGCGCGGCAAGCCGTTCCGCGAGGAGCGCGGCCGTACGGGTCTGCTCAGCCAGCCGGACCGGCAAGGTGCGCAGGCCACGAAGCGCGAGGTAAGCCTCCAGCGCGCCTGGGGTCGCGCCGTTGCGGGTGCGGGCGTCGCGGAGTTCCTTCGCGAGCGCCGGGTCCGCGGCGACGGTGAGGCCCAGCAGGAGGTCGCTGTGGCCGCCGATCAGCTTGGTCGCGCTGTGCACGACGACGTCGGCGCCCAGCGCGAGCGGCTGCTGGCCGAGTGGGGTCGCGAAGGTGTTGTCCACGACGACCCGGCCGGTGGTGGCGGCCGCGATGGCCTTGATGTCCATCAGGTCGAGGGTCGGGTTGGTCGGTGACTCCAGCCAGAGCAGGTCCGCGTCCGAGCCGGTCCACGCGTCGGTGTCGGCTGGTGGCAGCTCGGTGACGACCAGGCGGCCGGTGCGGTGGGCGTGCGCGAGGAGGCCACGCGAGCCCGCGTAGCTGAACGTCGGCACGGCGACCTTCGCGCCGACCGGGGTGATGTCGACGAGCGCGGCGAGGGTGGCGATGCCGGACGCGAACGCCGTCGCGTGGCCGCCTTCGAGGTCGCCGACCACCTGCTCCAGCGCTTCCCAGGTGGGGGTGCCGTTTTCGCGGGAGTAGTTGCGGTCGCCGCCTGCCTCGAAGGTGCTCGCGGGCACGATCGGGGTGTTCAGCGGCTCACCGGGGCCGTGCGGACGGCCTGCGGCTACGGCACGGGTACGGGCTGACCATTCGGAGTCCACTCGATCACGGTAACCGCCGAACCGCTGGTCAGCAGGGAGTCGAGTCTCACGTTGCGGAGCTAAAGCTCGTACGCCTTGGGGTGGCGGGGTTCGTAGAGGCCGAGGTCGCCGCCGCCCGGCAGGCGGATGGTGCACAGCTGGCCCCACCCCTGGTCGGTGACCGGCTGGGCGAACTCGACGCCCTTCGCGGTCAGCTCGGCGACCGTGGCGTGCACGTCGTCGCACATCAGGTACAGCTCGTGCTGGCCCTTGCCTTCGGTGGGATGGACCGCCACCTCGGCGGGCGGGAGCTTGAAGAGCAGCCAGCCCCCGCCCGCGTCGATGTGCGGATAGCCGAGCACGTCCTTGATGAACGCACGGTCGGCATCGGCGTCGTTGCTGTACAGGATCACGTGGGCACCGGTAATCATGCCCGGGATCGTGCCACGGCTAGTGCGAATACACCTCGAAATCGTAGAGCGAGTAACCGTGGTTGGTGCCGCGCTGGACCCCGGCCATCCGCACGTACCTGGCGTTGGACGTCGTGAAACCGACGTTGTCGACGCCGCCGTCACCGTCCACTATGGACGCCGCGTCCCGCCAGTTCTGGCCGTCGTCCGACAGCTGGATCTTGTAGGCGCGGCCGTAGGCGGCCTCCCAGCGCAGGATCACGCGGGAGACCGGCTGCGCCGAACCCAGGTCGACCGTCAGCGACTGCTGGTCGTTCCAGTCGCTGGCCCAGCGCGTCGACTGGTTCTCGTCGACGGCGTTGGACGGCGGCAGGTTGAACCAGCCCTTCTCATAGCTGGTCGCGCTCGCCACCTTGTTGGCCGCGGTGTTGGCCACGGCCACGCCACGTGCGGACGGGAACTCGACGACCTGCTGGAAGGTCGGGCGGTTCTGGGTGCTGATCTTGTCGTGCGTGATGCCGCCCAGCGCGGTGTGCGCCAGCGAGTCAAGGCACCACTGGTCGCCTGCCGAGCAGCTGCCGTCGGCCGGGTAGACCGTGGTCGCGGGCTGCGCGGCGGCCGTGGCCAACGAGTCGAGCAGCACCTGGCGGCAGGCCGTGACATCCCCGCCGCCGCAGTACTTCGCGCCGAGCGGGCCGGCGACCTGGTCGCCGAGTATCGAGCGGATGTCCTTGTGCACGTAGCCCCACCAGCCGGACTGGTAGGCGGAACCCTGGTGCGGCTGGCCGTGGTGCTGGCCGGGCTCCTCGTTCTGCCAGCCGGACGGGCTCTGGTTGATCTGGAGCACGTCGGTCATCGCCTTGTACGCGGCGTCGCCCATGCCCGGCTTGAACTCGGCGGCGACCAGCAGCGGCCACCACGCGTCGATGATCCGGATCGCGTCGGCGTACGCGTACGTCTTGCTGCCCGGGGTGGTCTCCGTTCGCTTCGCGCCGGTGGCGAGCCAGGCCTTGAGCTTCGCGACGGCGTCCGCGGCCGGGCCGGTGACCGGCGCCTTGTCGATGACCCGCAGCAGCTGCGGCAGCACCTTCTCGGCACGCAGGTCGGTCAGCGCGGCCTCCTCCATGGCCTGGGTCAGGTTGACCCTGGTCACCTTGGTGCCGCTGGTGACCAGCTGCTTGACGCGCACGTCGAGCAGGTCGGCACGATGCACCGACGACTTGTCGGCGCCGCTCGCCGCGTAGCCGTTGGCCTGCGCGTTGTTCCAGCTGACGTAGTAGTCCTGGTTGATCGACTGCGGGTGCTGCGACGACGGCGTGTAGTCCGCCTTGTTGCCGTTGGGATCCCAGCCCTGCCAGTCGAAACCGGCGTCCGCCTTGACCGGCATGCTCGGGTCCACAGTGGACTGCCGGACCGGGTTGCTGCCGGAGTTGTAGTACGCGACGTCCTTCGAGTCGGCGTAGAACCAGTTGAACGTGTAGTTGACGTCCTGCGCGGCGCGCTGGAAGTCCTTGGCGCCGTGGATGAAGTCGGGGTCGTTGAACTCCTGGAAGCCGACGATCGAGTCGACCTCGTGGAAGAACGTCGAGCGCAGCGAGGTGTACGCGACGGGCTTGCCGCCGACGAGCGCACGGCTGGTCACCGGGCCGTACTTGGTCCGGTAGCTGCGCAGCGTGTACGAGCCGGCGGCCGTCGAGTCGGCGACGGACGGCTTCCACGCGTTCTTGCGCTCGATGGTGTCCATCGGCAGGCACTGGCCCTTGAACCGGTAGTAGTTGGACTCCTTCGTCGCGGGCTTTCCGCTCGGGTCACAGAGTTCGAGCGCGTAGGTGTCGGTGATGTCCTGACCGGCGCTGGTCGCGCTCCACGCGTAGTCCTGGCCACGGCCGAGCAGCACGTAGAAGCTGATGCCCGCGAACGAGGCACCGCGTGCGCTGATGCCGGGTCCCTGCAGCTCCTGCAGCATGAGCAGCTGAGGCGCGAAATAGCCGGTCTGCGGACCGAACACGGCCACCGGGTGCCCGCTGGCGGTCTTCGCACCGGACACGACCAGCGCGTTCGACATGCCGTGCTTCTCGGTCAGCAGGTTCGCGGGCAGCACGCCGTTGTCGTACATGCCGCGAGCCGGTTCGAGCTCCTTGGGCGCGGCGACGCGCTCGGTCGCGGGTGCCACGGCGGAACCGGTCTGGTCGAACACCAGCTGCTGGCCGGTGACCGTGCCCTTGTCCGGCATCGCGAGGCCCTGCGGGTTCGCGGGCGTCTTGCCGTACGGGAACGTCGAGCCGTCGTGAACGGTCTTGACGGTCTCGGGGTCGTCCTCGGAGCGCAGGGTTTGCCAAACCTTCTCGCCCTGCTCGAGGCCGTACTTCTCCTGCAGCGCCATCTTCGCGACGGCCTGCTGGACCTCGCCGCCGCCACCGGCGCCGAACTGCGCGCCGACCACGGACGCGAGCACCACGAGGTCGGTCAGCGTGAACGGGTCGATCGTGCCGACGTTGGTGATCGAGTCGACGTGCCCGGTCAGCACGTACTCGCCGGGGAAGTACCGGCCGGCGTGCGAGTCGGTGATGTACTTGTTGACGCCTTCGAGGTACGACTTCGCGTCGGCCAGCGCCTGCGCGCCACGCGGCCCGCTCGCGGCGACCTTGTTGATCTGGTCGAGCAGCTCGGCCTCGGTGTACGGGGCCGAGGAGAAGAAGGACTGCTCCAGCGACCGGTTGGACGCGGCGCCACCGGCGAACGGCGTCACCTGCCCGCGCCCCACGTGGCGCATCACGTCCATCAACCACAGCCGGTCCTGCGCCGCGGCGAAGCCGGCGCCGAAGGTCGTGCCCGCGCGGGTGGTGCCGACGATGTGCGGCACCCCGGTCGCCTTGTCGCGGGTGATCGTCACGTCCGCGCGTGGCTTGGTCGTGCTCTCCACCTGGTCGGCAGGCACCCCGAACGACGAGTCGTTGAAGAACTTGCTGATCGTCGACGTGGTGAGCGTCTTGTAGCCGTCGGCCAGCCCCGCGTACTTCGGTAGCTGGTCGGACGCGTGCGACGGCCGGGTGCCGAACACCTTGTGGGCGAGGATGTCGGCGAGCGTGGCGTTGCCGTTCTCGCCGGGCGGCACGATGTCGTTGCACTGCCCCAGGCAGTAGTCGTTGGGTGCGATCAGTGGTGCGGCGGCGGCTTGGGGTGTGGTCGTGATGACTGAGGCGGCCGTCAACGCGGTGAGCGTGACGAGAATTTTCATGCGACCAGGCATGCCAGTTGCTCCTTCGCAGACGTGACGGAGCGCACGTTAGTTAACCGGTCGCCAATTGTGAAGAGTTTTCACCTTCAGTGTGCGCCTATGGAGTAGCCCGTGGTCGTGAGCAGGATCGATGAACGCTCGGTACGGTGTTCGGCATGAGTTTGGAAAAGCCCATCGTGGACCGCCCCGAAGGCAACCCGCCCGCGGCGCTCGAAACCACCGACATCACCGTCGGCGACGGCCAGGAAGCCAAGGCAGGCCACAACGTCTCGGTGCACTACGTCGGCGTCTCCTTCTCCACCGGCGAGGAGTTCGACTCCTCGTGGAACCGTGGTGAACCGCTGAACTTCGGCCTCGGCAGCGGCCAGGTCATCCCCGGCTGGGACCAGGGCGTCGACGGCATGAAGGTCGGCGGCAGGCGCAAGCTGGTCATCCCGCCGCACCTGGCCTACGGCGACCGTGGCGCGGGCGGCGTCATCAAGCCCGGCGAGACCCTCGTCTTCGTCGTTGACCTGATCGGCGTCAGCTAGTACCGACAAGCCAAGACGGCGGGCACCCGTGGGTGCCCGCCGTTTCTATTGGCAGTGTGAGCGTGGCCGAACCACACACGACGTGAACGCCCCGTTCACAACGGTCAACGTCGCGAACGGGGCGTTCACGTCGGACCACCTGGCGCAGCGACCACAAGTGCCTGCCACATTTGCTCTTCCGGGCAGTATTTATCAGGCAGGCTGGGTGCATGGCCGACCTCTTCGCCTCGCTGTTCGCCCCGGAAACCAGGGCCGACCCGTACCCGATGTATCACCAGGTCCGCGCCAAAGGCGAGGTGCTGGTGCTGAACGAGAACTTCGTCGTCGTGAGCGGGCACGACGAGGCGACCGCGGTGCTGCGTGATCCCGCGTTCGGCCATCCGGAGCCGGAGGTGCTGCCCGATCCGGACGAGAACGAGCCGGTGGACGCCGACGGCAAGGTGGTCCGTTCGTTCCTCGGGCTCAATCCCCCGGACCACACGCGGTTGCGCCGTCTGGTCTCCAAGGCGTTCACCCCGCGGACCATCGAGCGGTTGGCTCCGCGGATCGAGACGCTCGCGCGTGAGCTGGTCGACGCGGCGACCGAAAAAGGTGAGGCCGATCTCATGAGTGAGATCGCGAAGCCGCTGCCGGTGATCGTGATCAGCGAGCTGCTCGGGGTTCCACTCGCGGACCGCGACCGGTTCGCGGCCTGGTCGAACGCCATGGCGCGGGCGCTGGACCCGGCGTTCCTCGTTCCCGATGAGGTGATGCGGGAGGCGGTGCGCGCCAGGCGGGAGTTCGTCGCGTACTTCCGGCAGCTGGCAGGCGAACGGCGGCGCAGGCCGACCGAGGATCTGCTGTCCGACCTGGTCGCGGTGTCGGACTCCGGTGACAGCCTCAGCGAAGGCGAGCTGGTGATCACGGTGATGCTGTTGCTGATCGCCGGTCACGAGACCACGACCAACCTGATCGGCAATGGGGTGCTCGCCCTGCTGGACCATCCGGAGCAATTGCACGCGCTCACCACCGAGCGTTCGCTGGCAGCGCAAACGGTCGAAGAGGTGCTTCGGTACGACTCGCCGGTCCAGCTGACCATGCGGACCGCGATGGCTCCGACGGCCATCGGTGACGTACCCGTCGGCCAGGGTGCGGAGGTGGTGATCCTCATCGGCGCGGCCAACCGGGACCCGCGCTCGCACGAAGACCCTGATCGGTTCGACCTGAGGCGGGCGCCGGGCAGGCATCTGGCGTTCGGGCAGGGCATTCATTTCTGCCTGGGCGCGCCGCTCGCCCGTTTGGAAGCGAAGACGCTGCTACTCGCGCTAACCGAACGCGCGCATTCGTTCCACCAGTCGGCCCTGCCGACCTGGTCTCCCACGGTGACTTTGCGAGGACCGGCGAGCCTGCCGCTGTCCTTCAAGTGAGGCGGGTCATACCGACGCAACAAGAAAGGCCCCTTGGCGTCTATCACCAAGGGGCCTTTGCTGGGTGGGCGAGGGGGGAGTTGAACCCCCACGTCCTTTCGGACACACGGACCTGAACCGTGCGCGTCTGCCATTCCGCCACTCGCCCGAGTGACTTTCTGGTGGAGCGAAGCAAGCTTAGCAGTCGGTTTGAACGGGTTTCACCGGGGGCCGTGTAGGTGGTCTCCGACCCGGATAGGATCGAAGGGAAGAGTCAGAGATGAAGGAGGCTTGTCCAGGTGGGCCGGGTTGAGAAGTTCGATCGGCGACTCGAGCACCTGGTCGGTAACACCTTCGCGCGGATGTTCGGTGGCAACGTCGTCACGCAGGAAGTGGCGGTGGCGCTCGAGCGGGAAAGTGAGGACAACGTTCGTGAGCTGGCCGGCGGTCGTCTGCTCGCTCCCAACCACTACATCGTGGCTTTGGGGCAGGCCGACCATGACCGGATGGCCGGAGACGAACAGCGGGTCACGCAAGTTCTCGCACGGGCTGTCTCGGAACATCTCGCAGAGCACGGTTGGGACACCTATGGTGACGTCGTAGTCTCGCTCGAGCGCAACGAGGCGCTGCATACTGGACAGTTCAAGACCCGCTCGTCCGTCGATCCCGACGTCAAACCGCAAGACGCCGGCCGTTCTGGACGGTCAGCACCACCCAGCAACGCAGGAGACCCAGCAATGAGCCAGCCCGGTGGCTACGGCCAATATGACCAGGGAGACCCGTACGGCCAGCAGGGCCAGTACGGCTATGGACAGCAGCAGGGCGGTCAGCAGCCCGGCTACGACCAGGGCTATGGCCAGCAGCAGGGTGGCCAGCAGCCGGGTTATGACCAGGGTTACGGCCAGCAGCAGCCCGGTTATGACCAGTACGGTCAGCAGCAGCCCGCACAGCCTGGTTACGACCAGGGTGGCTACGGCCAGCAGCAGGGCGGCTATGACCAGGGCGGCTACGGCCAGCCCCCCGCTCAGGGCGGTTACGACCAGGGTGGCTACGGCCAGCCCGCGCAGCCCGGCTACGACCAGTACGGCCAGCAGCCCGCACAAGGCGGTTATGACCAGGGTGGCTACGGCCAGCAGCAGGGCGGTTACGACCAGTACGGTCAGCAGCCCGCGCAGGGTGGGTACGACCAGGGCGGCTACGGCCAGCCGGACCCGTACGCCCAGCAGGGTGGCTACGCCCAGCAGAGCTACGCCCCGCCGTCACCGCCTGCCGGAAACCGTGCGCTCGCGGCGAGCCTGCAGCTCGATGACGGGTCGAACCGGACATACTCCCTGAAGCAGGGCGGCAACGTGGTCGGCCGTGGCCAGGACGCCGACTTCCGGCTCCCGGACACGGGTGTCTCGCGTCGTCACCTCGAGATCACCTGGGACGGCCAGTCGGCGACGCTCGCCGACATCGGCTCGACCAACGGCACCACGGTGAACGGCACTCCGGTGCAGACCTGGCAGCTCGCCGACGGCGACGTCATCAGGGTCGGTCACTCGTCGCTGGTCTTCCGCACCCAGGGCTGATTTCAGGAGGTTCGAGCCGTTCCCGCACAATTGCGTTGCGGGGGGACCTGCGACGCGCCATGTGTCGCAGGTTGGCGTTGAAGAGTCGGGAGCGGACACAACACGTGCCAGAGCTTGTCGTTCAACTGACCAGAGCAGGGTTTCTCGTGCTGCTCTGGCTGTTCGTGTTCGCCGCGCTCCGAGTCGTCCGCTCGGACCTGTACGCGGCGTCCGGGCTACGCGTCGCGATCCCGTCGTTCGGTCGGAAGAAGAAGGCGGAGAAGAGGCCACGCGGCGGGAAGTCGCCGCAGCAGCTCATCGTGACGCACGGCGCGTTGTCCGGGACCAGGATCGCGCTCGACGGCAGGCCGATCCTGATCGGCCGCGCCGACGACTCGACGCTGGTGCTCGACGACGACTACGCGTCGACCCGCCACGCCAGGATTTCCCTGCGTGGCGAGGACTGGTACGTGGAAGATCTGGGCTCGACGAACGGCACGTACCTCGACCGGGCTAAGGTCACTGCACCCCTCCGAGTCCCACTCGGCGTCCCCATCCGAATCGGCAAGACGGTGATCGAGCTTCGCCCATGACTCTCGTACTCCGCTACGCGGCCCGCAGCGACCGTGGCCTGGTTCGTTCGAGCAACCAGGACTCGGTGTACGCGGGTCCGCGCCTGCTCGCACTCGCCGACGGCATGGGCGGTCACGCCGCCGGTGAAGTCGCCAGCAAGGTCGTCATCGCATCCCTCGCTCCGCTCGACGACGACGAGCCTGGCGACGACCTGCTCGCCCAGCTCCGTGAAGCCGTCGGTAACGGCAACGGGGCCATCGCCGAGCTCGTCTCGCAGGACCCCGACCTCGAAGGCATGGGAACCACGCTCACCGCGGTGCTGTTCTCCGGCTCCCGGCTCGGCATGGTCCACGTCGGCGACTCGCGTGCCTATCTGCTGCGCAACGGCCAGTTCTCGCAGATCACCCGTGACGACAGTTTCGTCAACGAGCTGCTGGAGCAGGGCCGGATCACGCCGGAGGAGGCCGCTGTCCACCCGCAGCGTTCGCTGCTGCTCAAGGCGCTCACCGGGCACGAGGTCGAGCCGACGCTCACCGTGCGCGAGGCGCGGGCGGGCGACCGCTACCTGATCTGCTCCGACGGCCTGTCCGGCATGGTCAGCGACGAGACGCTGGCCGACGCCATGCTGATCCGCGACCCGCAGGACTGCGCGGACCGGATGATCGAGCTCGCGCTGCGCGGCGGCGGCACCGACAACGTCACGGTGATCATCGCCGACGTGGTCGACGTCGACTTCGGCGATGATCACCCGATCGTGGGTGGCGCGGCCGGCGACGGCAGCGACGAACGCCCGCAGGCGGACTCGCCCGCGGCCAGGGCGCGCGCGCTCACGCAGCCGCCGCCCCAGCCCCGCCCCGAGCTCCCGCAGCCGCAAGAGGACCCGAAGGCCAAGCGCCGGAAGCGATTTCGCTGGCTGGTAGGCGGCATCGTGGTGCTCATCGTGCTCGCGGCCGCCGCGATCACCACCCGGTACTTCGTGCTCAGCCAGTACTACGTCGGTGAAGGCGCCAACGACGAGGTCGTCATCTTCCGCGGCGTGCCCGGCAGCATCCTCGGCATCGACCTGCAGACCCAGGAGCAGGGTTCGTGCCAGATCCAGGCGTGTGAGCCGCTGCGGCTGTCCAGCCTGCAGGAGGACGCGCGGGTCGCGATCAAGAACGGCGTGAAGAAGGACAGCCTCGACGAGGCCCGCCGCTACATCGACGACTTCCTGCGCTCCAACAAGGTGCTCACCCCACCGCCTTGCCCGTCCACGTCGCCGACGCCGACGCCCTCGTCTTCTTCGCAGCAGCCGAGCGGCACCCCGACGACCACTCCTTCGGCCCCGTCCGGCACGGAACAGCCGAGGAGGGACTGCCAGGCGACCTCATCGACATCCGTGTCGCCAGGAGGCGGTAACTGATGGGTCCGCAACTGGCAGACCCGGCAGCGGGGGCGTTCACCACCAATCCTCAACGTGAACTCCCGACGAGGCGAGGCACCGAACTGGTGTTGCTCGCCTTCGCGGCGTTCATCGTCACGATCGCCTTCGTGCTGGTCGAAGCGAACCAGGATCACCAGCTGACGGCGGCCGTGTTCTGGTACGGACTGTCGTACCTGACCGTCTTCGGTGTCGCGCACGCTGCGGTACGCCGGTGGGCGCCGTACGCGGATCCGCTGATCCTGCCGTGTGTCGCGCTGCTCAACGGCATGGGCCTGGTGATGATCTACCGGATCGACCTGGCGTCCGCCGAGAAGGCGATCCAGAACGGCAAGGCGTTCTCGCCGGACGCGCCGAAGCAGATCCTGTGGACGGTCATCGCGCTGGCGTTGTTCCTGGCCGTGCTGATCATCGTCAAGGACCACCGCACGCTGACCCGCTACGGCTACACCGCCGGGCTGATCGGGGTCATCGCGCTGGCGCTGCCCGCCGTGCTGCCGAAGAGCCTTTCCGAGGTCAACGGCGCGAAGGTGTGGATCAAGCTCGGCTTCATGTCGATCCAGCCGGGAGAGTTCGCGAAGATCCTCCTGATGGTGTTCTTCGCTGCCTTCCTGGTGTCCAAACGCGACTTGTTCCTGGTGGCGGGCCGCAAGTTCCTCGGCGTCGAACTGCCCCGTGCCCGTGACCTCGGCCCGATCCTGATCGCGGCCGGTGTCTGCATCGGTGTGCTGGTGTTCGAAAAGGACCTCGGCACCTCGCTGTTGTTCTTCGGCGTCGTGCTGGTGATGCTCTACGTCGCCACCGAGCGGGTCATCTGGGTCGTGCTCGGCGTGAGCATGTTCCTCGGCGGCTGCATCATCGCCTACAACCTGTTCACGCACGTCCAGCAGCGCGTCGCCAACTGGATGGACCCGCTCGCCACCTACGACGACCCCGGCGGCGGCTACCAGATCGCGCAGGGCCTGTTCGGGCTCGGCACCGGCGGCGTCGGCGGCACCGGGCTCGGCGCCGGACGGCCGGACATGGTCCCCGAGGCGAGCACCGACTTCATCACCGCGGCGATCGGCGAGGAGCTCGGCTTCATCGGCCTCGCCGCGATCCTGATGGTCTACCTGCTGCTCGCGATGCGCGGCATGCGCAGCGCGCTGGCCGTGCGCGACACCTTCGGCAAGCTGCTCGGCGGCGGGCTCTCGTTCGCCGTGGTGATGCAGATCTTCGTGGTCGTCGGCGGTGTCACCAAGCTGATCCCGATGACGGGCATCACCGCGCCGTTCCTCTCCCGAGGCGGCTCCTCGCTGCTGGCGAACTACATTCTCGTGGCACTGCTGCTGCGGATCTCCGACGCCGCGCGCAGGCCCGCGTCGCGGCCAAAGCCCCAGCAGCCCCAGGCTCCGCTGGCCGAGGCACACACGGTGATGGTGGAGCGACCCAAGTGAACACACCTCTGCGCAAGGTAGGCGTCGCCATGCTCGTCATGGTGGTCCTGCTGCTGGGCAACGCCACCTACATCCAGGTCGTGAAGGCCGACGACTACCGCACCGACTCCCGCAACGCGCGCGTGCTGCTCGACGAGTACGCCCGTCAGCGCGGCCAGATCGTCGCGCAGGTCGGCGGCAAGATCGTCGCGGGCGTCGTCGAGTCGAACGACAAGTTCCGCTTCACCAGGACCTACGTCGACGGCCCGATGTACGCGCCGGTCACCGGCTACTACTCGGTGCGCTACGGCGCGGGCGGCATGGAGCGGGCCGAGGACGACATCCTCAACGGCTCCGACCCCCGGCTGTTCGTGCGGCGGCTCTCGGACATGATCACCGGCCGCGACCCGCGTGGCGGCAACGTCCGGCTGACCATCGACCCGGCCGTCCAAGAGGCCGCGTACAAGCTGATGATGGACAAGGGCTACACCGGCTCGGTCGTCGCGATGGAGCCGAAGACCGGCCGGATCCTGGCGATGGTGTCGACCCCGTCGTACGACCCGAACAAGCTGGCCTCGCACGACGGCAAGGCGCAGGAACAGGCCTGGACCGCCTACTCCGGTGACCCGAAGAAGCCGATGCTGAACCGCGCGATCCAGGAGATCTACCCGCCCGGCTCGACGTTCAAGCTGGTCACCGCGGCCGCCGCGCTCGAAGACGGCAACGGCCCTGACACTCCGATCAACTCGGCGCCGAACGTGCAGCTCCCGCAGACGCAGACCACGCTGGAGAACTACGGCGGCGCCGCGTGCGCGGGCACCACGTTCAAGGACGCGCTGGCGCACTCGTGCAACGTCCCGTTCGCGGAGTTCGCGGGCAAGCTCGGCAAGGACAAGCTGAACAAGGTCGCCGCCAACTTCGGCATCGGGCAGAGCGACCTGGCGATCCCGACGAAGGTCGCCACCTCGACGCTCGGCAAGCTCGAATCGCAGGCCGCGCTCTACCAGAGCGGCATCGGCCAGCGTGACGTGCTGCTGAGCCCGCTGCAGGACTGCATGCTCTCGGCCACCATCGCCAACGGCGGCATGGCCATGAAGCCGCAGCTCGTGCAGGCGCTGCTGGCGCCGGACACGTCGACGCTGCAGGACATCAACCCGAGTGAGCTGACCGGCACCCCGGCGCTGAGCGGCGCGAACGCGAACATCCTTCGCGACATGATGCTCGCGTCGGAAGGCTTCACCAAGGGCGCCGGCAAGCGCGACGACATCCAGATCGCGTCGAAGACGGGCACCGCCGAGCACGGCAGCGACCCGAAGCGCACCCCGCCGCACGCCTGGTACACCGGCTTCGCGCCGGCCAACGACCCGCAGATCGCGGTCGCGGTCATCGTCGAGTCCGGCGGCAACCGCGGCCTGGAGGCGACCGGTGGCACCGTCGCCGCCGAGATCGGGCGCGCCGCGATCAACGCGAAGCTCGGGGGTGGATAGCGGATGCTGTCCACGGGTCAACTGCTCGCCGAGCGCTACAAGCTGACGCACCGGATCGCCGTCGGCGGGATGGGCGAGGTCTGGCAGGCCAGTGACACCCGGCTGGACCGCACCGTCGCAGTGAAGGTGCTGAAGGCGGAGCTGTCCGGGGACGCCGAGTTCCTGCACCGGTTCCGCACGGAGGCCAGGATGACGGCTTCGCTGAACCATCCGGGTATCGCGGCCGTACACGATTATGGCGAGACCGTCGCCGACGAGCTTTCGATCGCGTACCTGGTGATGGAGCTCGTCGAGGGCGATCCGCTCGCCGGGATACTCGCGAAACAGGGCCGCATCACCGCGGACGCCACGTTGGACATCCTCGAGCAGGCGGGCAACGCGCTGCAGGCGGCGCACGAGCAGGGCCTGGTGCACCGCGACATCAAGCCGGGCAACATCCTGGTCACCAAGAACGGGCAGGTGAAGATCACCGACTTCGGCATCGCCAAGGCCGCCGACGCCGCGCCGGTGACCCGATCCGGCATGGTCATGGGCACCGCCCACTACATCGCGCCGGAGCAGGCGCTCGGCCACGGCGCGGAGCCGGCGAGTGACGTCTACTCGCTGGCGGTCTGCGGCTGGGAATGCCTGACCGGGCACCGGCCGTTCCTGTCGGAGAACGCGGTGACCGTCGCGATGATGCACATCCGCGACATCCCGCCGCCGCTGCCGCCCGACGTCCCGCCGCACGCGCGCGCCGTCATCGAGGCCACGCTCGTGAAGGACCCGAGGCAGCGGTACAACAACGGCGGCGAGTTCGCGGCCGCCATCGCCGCGGTCAAGGCCGGGCATCCGCTGCCGGTTCCCCAGCAGATGTTGAACTCGGGTTACGCACCAGTGCCGTTGCACAACCCGATGGCCCCGATCGGGCCGCCGTCGCATCCCGCGCTGATGCCGGTGCCGCCGCCCGGCGGACTGCCACAGCGGAGACGGAACCACACCGGGCTGTGGGTCGCGCTGGTGGTGGTCGCCGTCTTGATCGTCACGGCCGCCGTGCTGGTGATCGTGAAGGTGGCGGGCGGCGGGAGCAGACCACCGGCGAATGAACAACCGGACGTGCGGCCGACCGGGTCGGCCTATGAACCCACACAGCCGGCTGAAGGCCCTCAGGGCATGATGAGCACACCTTGGACGGAATGGAACGGCACGCAGAAATGAGCACACCAAGACTGCTCAGCAACCGGTACGAGCTGGGCGACACGCTCGGCTACGGCGGTATGTCCGAGGTACACCACGGCCATGACGTGCGGCTGGGCCGCGAAGTGGCGATCAAGATCCTGCGCGCCGACCTGGCGCGCGACCCGCAGTTCCAGGAACGCTTCCGCCGCGAGGCCCAGAATGCCGCCGCGCTGAACCACCCCGCGATCGTCGCCGTCTACGACACCGGCGAGGCGAACACCGAGTTCGGCCCGCTGCCGTACATCGTGATGGAGTACGTCGAAGGCCGGACGCTGCGTGACATCGTCAAGACCGAGGGCCCGATGTCGCAGAAGCGGGCCATGGAGGTCATGGCCGACGTCTGCGCGGCGCTCGACTTCTCGCACCGCCACAGCATCGTCCACCGTGACGTGAAGCCCGCCAACGTGATGATCACGAAGAACGGCGCGGTCAAGGTGATGGACTTCGGCATCGCCCGCGCGATGCACGACGGCCAGTCCGCCATGACCCAGACCGCCGCCGTGATCGGCACCGCCCAGTACCTCTCCCCCGAGCAGGCACGCGGCGAGCAGGTCGACGCCCGCTCGGACGTCTACGCCGCGGGCTGCGTGCTCTACGAATTGGTCACCGGCGAGCCGCCGTTCACCGGCGACTCCCCTGTCGCGGTCGCCTACCAGCACGTCAGGGAAGACCCGAAGCCTCCGTCCTCGGTCAACCCGGCCGTCACGGCGGAACTCGACGCGGTCGTGCTCAAGGCGCTCTCGAAGGGCCCGGCCAACCGGTACCAGTCGTCGGCAGAGATGCGGTCCGACCTGGTCCGCACCTTGTCGGGGCAGCGCCCGTCCGCGCCGATGGTGATGTCCGAGGACGAGCGCACCCAGGTGATGGACTCGGACCGCCGCCAGTCGCAGCGCTACGACGAGTTCGCCGCGGCCATGGACGACGAGGATCCCCGCGACAAGCGCCGCCGCCGGACGATCATCGCCGTAGTGGCGGGCATTCTCGTCGCGGGCGCCGCACTGTTGATCATGTGGTTACTTGGCGCGTTCAAGGACACGACCACCGAGGCCCAGATCCCCAACGTCGTCGGGATGACCGAAGCCGAAGCTGGCAACCAGCTGCGCAGCACCGGCTTCACCGCTTTCGAACGGATCCCTGTTCCCTGTGGCGCCCAGTCCACCGGTAAGGCGACCTGCTCCACCGAGCAGATCGGCAAGGTGGTCGCGATCGATCCGGCCGTGGGTTCCAAGGTGGCGACCAGCACCAAGCTCAAACTGAGCGTGGGTGTCGCACCCGGCAAGGTGCAGGTCCCCGACCTCGCCACCAAGACACGCGCCGAGGCCGAAAACGCGCTCACGGCGCAGGGCCTGGCCCTCAACCCGAACGTCGAAGAGGTCGATGTCGACGACCAGACCCAGGCCGGCAAGGTCCAGGAGCAGGATCCGGCCGCGGGCAAGCAGGTCGAGCAGGGCACCCAGGTGACCATCAAGGTCGGCAAGGCCAAGCCTTTGAAGCCCGTTCAGAACTACGTTGGCAAAACCGTCACCGAAGCCAAGAAGGGGCTGTCTGACGCAGGATTCAAGCCGGTGGTCAAGTCTGTAGACAGTGACGCGCCAAAGGACCAGGTCGTCAATCAGACTCCCAATGGTGGCAGCGTGGCGTCTGGCAGCGAGGTCGTGCTCGAGGTGTCCAACGGCTCGCAGACCCAGTTCACGATGCCGAACGTGGTCGGGATGACGCAGGATCAGGCGAACGCCGAACTCGCGAGGCTCCGCAGCTCCGGCTGGGGCGGCAAGATCATCCAGAAGACCAAGGGCACGTTCAACCCGAGCGACGTCGGCAACGTCGCGTCGACCGACCCGAGCGGTGGCTCGACGGTCACGCAGAAGCAGGACATCACGATCACGGTGTACACCAGCAACGGTGGTGGTCAGCCGACCACGTCGTCGAAGACCGGCGTACCCGGCTTTCCCTGATAGACGATGAACGAACGAAGGCCCCGCGAGTCGCACTCGCGGGGCCTTCGCCGTTTCGAAGCTATCGGCGGCGTAGCTTCCAGAACAAAAATCCTGAGATCGCGGCGAGTTCGGCCATCGTGACCAAAGTGAAGATCTGAACGGTCAGCGAGTAAGGACGCGACGTGCCCTGCGAAGTCGTCGAGCCGATCGGTGTGAACAGTCCAACGAAGAACGACACAGCGAAGAGCACCGTCGCCAGTGCCAATACCGTGCGACTCAACTTGTTCAGCTTCGTGAACAACATCGGATAGGCCTTGGCGAGCAGTAATCCTTCGCCCGGAGTGTTGGCGGTGCTTTTGAGCCGACGCCGGATGAGGAAGCCGCAACCAGCACCCACAAAGCCGAACAAGATGCCCATGCCGATATCGCCTGCCACGCTCGTACCTGATTCGGCCTTGCCAAAGATACCGCCGAATACACCGCCGATTCCCATACCAGAGCCGATCACCAGTCCAGCCCAGAGAAGGATCGAGCTGGCCACTGAAAGACTTCGCGTTGTCGTGTCGAGCGCGGCACTCCGCCAAACGGGAACCTCAGGTCGAGGTTCCATCACCGCGTCGGGCTCCAAGACTGTGGGTTCCACGGTGGCGGAATGCACAACCATCTCAGGAACCGGCTCACGTCTCGGTGGCGGCGCTGCGGCAGATCGCGGTGCCGCAGGTCTCGATGCGACGACCGCACGTACTGTCCTCTGCTGTGAAGGCGAGGCCGACGGCACCGACCGTCTCAGTAGCAAAGCCGCGCTGGTGTCCTCAGCCTTCATCTTCGGCAGCGGTAGGTCCCGGTTGGCCATCGCTGACCGCAAAGACCGGTATGCCGCGTTGACGGTCAGGGGTTCATCCGGAATCCGGGAGCCCTTGACCAGCAGGGAAAGCAGCTCCGCGGTGAAGGCAGTGTTCCGTTCCCCTGGTGGCGAGTGCGAGATCTTGTTACGCGGCGAGGACGTGAGCACCGACGTTCCGCTGATGGCGATCTCACGTTGATCGACCCCTCCACCGGACATCGAACCGAGAGCCAGACCGGAGTAGCAGCAGTCAAGGATCAACAGCTTGGTCCGCGCTGGGCTGTTTTCGATGACCTCGCGGACGTCATCGAACGGAACCGCGGTTCCCCGCGGGCTGTCCGGGTTGGACTGATGCACCGTGAGGTAGAGGATGTTCTTCGTCTCGTGTCGGATCCCGTGCCCGGAGTAGTAGACGAGCAGCAAGTCTTCGGCCTGGTTCGCAACTCGTTCCAGCCGAGTCATGAAGCTGCCTGGTGAGTCCGGGCTGTCGACGACAGTGCAGTGTTCCGGGCTGATGATCCCGGCCCGCTGGTTGGTCAGCGCGGTGACCAAATCGGTCAGATTGTTGCGGACTGCTGGCAGGTTGGGCAGTCGGTCGTCACGCTGAAAATCGCTCGTGCCGATCAAGATCGCACGGGACAACGCCGGGTCAGGGAGCGCGACCATCAGGAAGTGCCTTCGAGGAATTCGCAGACGGCCTGCAGCACCGTCTCGGCATCGGTGGCGGACCCGCAGTCCAGCTCCAGTTCAGTACCCGATTCTTCGTTCTTGACCTTCAATGACACTTTCTGCACCTCACGCCGCCGCGCAAGCCAATCGAACACCGATCTGCAGAGTGTGGCCGCCGAGCCGCTGGTCACTACAACGACGATCGAATCGGCGACGCCGCCCATCTGGCCGACATCGATCGCCGGACCAGTGACCTTGACTCGGCCTCGGAGCTCATCCTCGTCTCGCAACCATGCAGCCAGTTGACGCAACTGTTCGTCGTCATCGCCGTCCACACTGAGCGCCGCGACCGCGACCATCTCGTCCTCCCCAAACTTGAACATCGTTCAATCAATCTCGAAGCGTGACAATAGCTCGCGGCGTGTCGAGTCAGTACGCCTTATCGGTTTTGATCTTGAGTGAGACCGAGTCGATTTCTCTTCGGTGGCCGAGCCAGTCGAAGACGGACGTGCACAGGGTCGCGACCGAGCCGCTGTTCACGACGACCTCGATCGAGTCGTCGGCCATCGTGACGCCGGGACGGAGGTCGTCCTCGCCGCGTAACCACCCGGCGAGGTGGAGGAGTTCGTGACCGGAGCCGGCCAGGCTGATCACCACGGTTCCAGACACCACAGGTCCTCCTCGCGCCAGATGCAATTTGCAGATTGCAGCTTACGCTCGGCGGTGTACCAGCACCCCGACCACACCGGCACTGAGCAGCAACGCGAACACGGACGCCGCGAAGCCGATCACCACTGGGGCCGGACCTGGTGGGATGTCGGCCGCGAGCGCGCGGAGCATCGGGTTCACGATCGGCAGCAGGTGGGTCAGCATGACGACGATGAGGGTGATCAGCGCCGCGACCAGCGTCCAGCCGATCCTGCCGATCAGCAGGCGGGAACAGGGCAGGCCGATCGCGATGCCCGCACACGCACACGCGAGGTGGGCCAGCGCGCCGAGTGCCAGGTGCGCGGCGGAGACGTTGCCGAGGTGGCTGGCGAACGCCCAGGTTTCGGAGATCACGGTGAGCGCCGCGGCGCAGAGGAGCACGGCCAGGATCGCGCCTGCCAGTACCGGGGCGAGTTTTCTGGCGTGGCTCAACGTGATCAGGCGCTGGACCGGGTCTTCGACGTCGATGAGCGCGATGGTCAGCCAGCACGAGACGACGAGCAGTGCGCCCGCGCTCACCGCGAATTCGGGCAGTACCGGGGCTTTGCGCTCGGTGTACTGCATGCCGAGCACGCCGAGCAGGAGGATCGAAGCCGGGATGTAGCGCTGGGAATGGCCCAGCAGAGCCAAGTTGTACCGGGCGACCGCTAGCACTGGATCACCTCTTGGACCGACCAGCCGTCGTTGAGCGCGGTCAGCAGCACCGCGTCGGAACTGGCCGTGTCGACGACCTTCTCGACGCGCTCGCCGTTCGGACCCGTGAGGACGATGCGGACCGACACCTGGCGCCTGGTCTCGGTGGTGAGCTTGCCGTCGACGATGAGGTGGACGTCGTCGGCGTGCTCGTGCACGACGTCGGGGCGGTGGTCGGTGAAGACCACGCTCGCGCCGCGTGCCTTGGTCTCTTCGACGATCTCGCCGAGCACGGTGTGCGCCTCGACGTCCAGACCGGACCATGGCTCGTCCAGGATGAGCAGGTCCGGCTGGGCGAGGATCGCTTGCACCAGGCCGACTTTCTGGGCGTTGCCCTTGGACAGCTGGCGCAGCTGGGTGCCCTTGCCGCCGACCAGCGCGAGCCGATCGAGCAGGTCGTCCACAATGGACAGATCGGCGATGCCGTGTATCCGGCCCATGTGCCGCAGGTACGCCCGCGCGCTCATCCGCTGCGCGGCGGGGAACCGGTCGGGCAGGTAGCCGACCACGGGACGGCCTTCGACCGTGCCGGTGGTCGGCCGTGAAACCCCGGCCATGATCCGGAGCAGCGTCGACTTGCCGGACCCGTTCGAGCCGCGGACGCCGACGATGCGGCCGCGGCCGATCTCGAGGTCGACCCCGTCGAGGACGGGCCTACCCCGTACGTAACTCTTGCTGACCCCCAGCAGAGAAATCACGCAACAGCGGCCTTCTGCAACGCCTTGGTCGCGCGCTCCAGCGTGTCCACAGTGGACGCTTCGACCGGGTGACCCGCCGAGGCCATCCAGTTGGCCAGCATCCGGTGGCCGCCCTCGGTGAGCACCGACTCGGGGTGGAACTGGACGCCTTCGAGCGGCAGCTCGCGGTGGCGCATGCCCATGACCACGCCGGACTCGGTGCGGCCGGTGACCTCGAACACGTCGGGGATCGTCTCCGGCAGCACGGTCAGCGAGTGGTAGCGGGTGGCGGTGAACTCCTCCGGCAGCCCGGCGAGCACGCCGCGGCCGACGTGGCGGACCTGGCTGGTCTTGCCGTGCAGCAGCTCGGGCGCGCGGTCCACGGTGGCGCCGAAGACCACGCCGAGCGCCTGGTGACCGAGGCAGACGCCGAGCATCGGCACCTTCGCCTCGGCGCATTTGCGGATGACGTCCATGCTCTGACCAGCGCGTTCGGGGGTGCCGGGGCCGGGCGAGACGAGCACGCCGTCGAACTCGGTGATCTTGTCGACGTCGACGACATCGTTGCGCCAGACCGTGCAGTCGGCGCCGAGCTGGGCCAGATACTGGACCAGGTTGTAGACGAAGCTGTCGTAGTTGTCGACCACCAGAACGCGCATAAGGCGAGCTTACCGGGTCCCAAACCGTGGACCGTGCGCTTTATCACCATGAAAGTTAGGGCGACCTAACTTACGTTGGAGTGCGTGACCCGATCTCTTCGTGTAGCCATCGTGGGCGCCGGTCCCGCCGGCATCTACGCAGCCGACATACTGGACAAGTCCGACGCCGACGTGACGATCGACCTGTACGAGCGCATGCCCGCGCCGTTCGGGTTGATCCGCTACGGGGTCGCGCCCGACCACCCGCGCATCAAGGGCATCGTCACCGCGCTGCACAAGGTGCTCGACCGGCCGAACATCCGGCTGCTCGGCAACATCGACTACGGCACCGACCTCAAGCTCGACGACCTGCGCGAGTTCTACGACGCGGTCATCTTTTCGACCGGCGCCTCGTCGGACCGTGAGCTGGACCTGCCGGGTATCGACCTCGACGGCAGCCACGGCGCCGCCGACTTCGTGTCCTGGTACGACGGTCACCCCGACGTGCCGCGCACCTGGCCGCTGACCGCGACCAGCGTCGCCGTGCTCGGCGTCGGCAACGTGGCGCTCGACGTCGCGCGCGTGCTCGCGAAGACCGCGGACGAGCTGCTGAGCACCGAGATCCCGCCGAACGTCTACGAAGGGCTGAAGGCCAGCCCGGTCACGGACGTGCACGTGTTCGGCCGTCGCGGCCCGGCGCAGGCCAAGTTCACCCCGCTGGAGCTGCGCGAGCTCGACCACTCGCCCAATGTCGAGGTGATCGTGCACGCCGAGGACATGGAGTTCGACGAGGGCAGCATCGCGGCGCTGCGCGGGTCCAAGCAGGTCGACATGATCGTGAAGACGCTGCAGGACTGGGCGATCCGCGATCAGGGTGACCGGCCGAAGCGGCTGCACCTGCACTTCTTCCACTCGCCCGCCGAGGTGCTCGGCGAGGACGGCAAGGTCGTCGGCCTGCGCACGGAGCGCACGGAGTACACCGGCGACGGCAACGTCCGCGGCACCGGCGAGTTCCACGACTGGGATGTCCAGGCCGTCTACCGCGCGGTCGGGTACCTGTCCTCACACCTGCCGGAGATCCCGTTCGACCACACCTCCGGGACCGTGCCGAACCAGGCGGGCCGGGTGCTCGACCTCGACGAGAACCAGCTGCCGGGCGTCTACGTCACCGGCTGGATCAAGCGTGGTCCGATCGGCCTCATCGGCCACACCAAGGGCGACGCGCTGGAGACCGTCACCAGTCTGCTCGCGGACGTCGACACGCTGGCGAGCCCGGTCCGTCCCGAGCCGGAAGCGGTCATCGACTTCCTCACCGAGCGCGGCATCCCGTTCACCACCTGGGAAGGCTGGGGCAAGCTCGACGCGCACGAGAAGTCGCTGGGCGAGCCGCACGGCCGCGAGCGCGTCAAGGTCGTCGAGCGCGACGAGATGCTGCGGGTTTCACGAGCCTAGGTAGGTCAGGACGGCGAGAACTCGGCGGTTGGTGTCGTCCGAGGCACCAATGCCGAGTTTGGCGAAGATGTTGGCCGTGTGCTTGGCGACCGCGCCCTCGCTGAAGAACAGACGAGACGCGATCGCCGCGTTGGAGCAGCCCTCGGCCATGAGCTCCAGTACTTCGCGTTCGCGCGGGGTCAACGCGGCCAGCGGATCCGTGCTGTTGCCGGCGACCAGTTTCGCGATGACCTCGGGGTCCATCACCGTGCCGCCGCCTGCGACGCGGCGGACGGCGTCGATGAACTGGTCTGCGTTGAAGACGCGGTCCTTGAGCAGGTAGCCGATCGCGCCGGTGCCGTCGGCGAGCAGCTCACGGGCGTAGAGCTGCTCGACGTGCTGGGACAGCACGAGAATCGGCAGCGCGGGGATCTCGCGGCGGACCGCGAGCGCGACCTGCAGGCCTTCGTCGGTGTTGGTCGGCGGCATCCGGACGTCGACGATCGAGATGTCCGGGCGGTGTTCCAGCAGCGCGGCGTGCAGCTCAGGGCCGGTGGCGACGGCCGCGACGACGTCGAAGCCGTGCGCGGTCAGCAGATGCGTCAGTCCGTCTCGAAGGAGGTACTGGTCTTCGGCGATGACGGTTCGAGCTGACACGGAATCTCCAGGGTCACCGCGGTGGGGCCGCCCAGCGGGCTTTCGACGGTCAACTTACCGTCGAAGGCGCCCAGCCGACGCTCGATTCCCCGCAGTCCCGAGCCACGCGCGGGATTGGCGCCGCCACGGCCGAAATCCGTCACCGCGACGACCAGCCTGTCGCGTTCGAAGCCGAGTGAAACCGTCGCGCGCTCGGCTTGGCCGTGTTTGACGGCGTTGCCCAGCAGCTCGCTGACCGCGAAGTAGGCGCACGCCTCGACAGGCGGCTCGACGCGCCCCGGCAGGTCGACGCTCACTTCGACCCGCAGCGGACTGTCCAGCGCCAACGCGCGGACGGCGTCGCCGAGCCCGCGCTCGCTCAGCACCGGCGGGTGCACGCCGCGGACGAGGTCACGCAGCTCGGTCAGCGTGTCCGACGAGTTCCGCCGCAGCTCGGCCGCCATTTCCTTGGCCTTCGCCGGATCGCGGTCGATCAACGCCTCCAGCGCGCCGAGCTTCATCCCCATGGCTACCAGCCGCGACTGGACGCCGTCGTGCAGGTCGCGCTCGATCCGGCGCAGTTCGGCGGCTTGCGCGTCGCTGGCGTCGGTGCGCGTGCGCTCAAGGCGTTCGACCCGCAAGGCGAGCCTGGACGCTTCGGTCGGACCGAGCAGCAGCCGCGCGAAGCGGGCGACCGCGCGGGCGAGCCATGGCGGTGAACAGGCGAAACCCAGGACGGTGAGTGCGATCGGGAGCGCGATCCGCGCCCAGACCGGGTAAGCCGGATCGAACGGCGGCCACCACGCGGCCGCGATGAACCCGAACGGCAGTACCAGCGCCGCCAGCGAGACCAGCGGGATCAGCACGCCCGCCGCGAGGTCACGCCAGGTCGCCCTGTCGCGCTGCACCCAGACCATCCGGTTGTACAGCGCGGGCCACCACGGCGACTCGTAGAGCTGCTTTCCGAGCTGGTACAGCCCGTCCGGACGGGCGACCGGCAGCCGCGGTTCAGGCAGGTACGGGACCTCGATTTCGACGCCGCTCCACTTGCCGGTGCTTTCCCGCAGCATGTTGACGAACTTGCGGTACGCCACCGTGGTCCCGGCGGCGATCGGTGTGATGAGCGTGCAGATCACGTACAGCCCGAGGATGAACTGAAGCACCGAGACGACGAAGAAGCCCATGAGGTGCCCGAAAGCTTGACCGTGCCTGTTAAGCCATCGCAAGCCTTGGAACGTGGCGGTCCGACTGAGTCGTCCATGGAGCCAGCGACCGTACGAGCGCACCGCGAACGGGCCCGCGAAGAGCGTGACCAGCGGCAGAAGCACGCCGACGACCGGGTTCAGCACCAGCCACATGCCGTCGCGGAAGGTGGCCGGGTCCTCGAAGACCCACTCGATCCGCCGGTTCACCCGTACCCACTTCGGCGTGCGGTAGAGCGAGTTGCCTTCGCGGTACCAGCCGTCGGCCTCACGTTCGGGCTCCGGTGGTTCGGCCTTGTACGGGATGGGCAGGTCCGCGCCGGTGAGCTCGGCGGCGACCCGGCGCATCCGGTTCACGGGGCCGCGGCAGCGCTCGATGATCGGCGGGACGAACCAGATGAGCACGCCCGAACAGACGAAGACGAACGCGACCAGCATGCCTGCCAGCGGGATCAGGCCCACGATCGCGAGACCGGCGAGCATGAGGCTGCGCCGGAGTGCGATCAGGTAGCGGGTCACCGTTGAATTCTTGCCCGGCGGCGCCCGCGAGCGCAGTAGGCGCAGGTTCAGATTCGGGGTGGGCCTAGCTCCACCCTGGTCCGGGAGACAACCGGATTCCGAGGGAAACGCCTGGTCAATAGCGTTTTCGGCATGCCAATCGTCGAAGTCAAGAACCTCCGCAAGAGCTACTCGGGCACGGTCGCCGTCGATGACGTTTCGTTCCACGTGGAACAAGGCGAGATCTTCGGGATCCTCGGCACGAACGGTGCCGGCAAGACGACGACCGTCGAATGCCTGCTCGGACTCCGCCACCCCGACGCCGGGTCGATCTCGGTGCCGGACAAGGAAAAAGTCGGCGCCCAGCTGCAAGAAGCCAAGCTGCCCGAGAAGCTCAAGGTCCGCGAAGCGCTTGAGCTGTACGCGTCGTTTTATCGACAACCGGCCGATCCCGTCGCGTTGCTGGACCAGCTCGGCCTGACCGAACTCGCCGAGCGGAAGTTCGGCAAGCTCTCCGGCGGCCAGAAGCAGCGCGTGTCGATCGCGCTGGCGCTCGTCGGCGATCCCGAGATCGCGGTGCTCGACGAGCTCACCACCGGACTCGACCCGCACGCCCGCCGCGACATCTGGAAGGTCATCGAAGGTGTGCGCGACCGCGGCGTGACGATCCTGCTGGTCAGCCACTTCATGGACGAGGCGCAGCGGCTCTGCGACCGCGTCGCCGTGTTCGACGACGGCCGCGTCGTCGCCACCGACACCCCGGCGGGCCTGATGGCGGCCGCCGGCGAAACCACTCTTGACGACGCGTTCGTCGCACTGACCGGGAGGAACTGATGTCCGCGCTCACGAAACTCACCACCACCGAAGCGAAACTGGCGCTGCGCTCCCCGCTGTACACCGCGTTCGGCGTGCTCTTCCCCGCCGCGCTGCTGCTCGGCATCGGCGCGATACCGGGGATGACCGAGGTCGAGAACGGCCGCCGGTTCATCGACGGCTGGGCCCCGTCGATGATCGTGGTCGCGCTCGGCATGCTCGGCCTGCAGGCGATCCCGGCCGCCGTCGCGACCTACCGCGAGACCGGGGTGCTGCGCAGGCTGGCGACCACCCCGGTGCATCCGGCGAACCTGCTGATCGCGCAGCTCGTGGTGCACGTGACGACCGCGTTGCTCGGCATCGGGCTGCTGCTCGTGGCTGGCGCCGCCGTCTTCGACATCCCCGGCCCGCGTGATCCGCTCGGGTTCCTGCTCGCGCTGGTGCTCGGCACGGTTTCGGTGTTCAGCCTCGGTCTGCTCTCGGCCGCGCTGGCGAAGACGGCCAAGACCGCGAGCGGGGTCGCGATGATCGCGTTCATCCCGATCATGTTCTTCGGCGGGGTCTACGTGCCGAGGCAGTTCCTGCCCGAGGTCGTCCAGCGGATCGGCGCCTATCTGCCGCCGGGTGTGCAGGCGCTCCAAGACTCGTGGACCGGCGCGGGCGCGCGGCCGCTGCAACTGGTGGTGCTGGCCGGTGCGGCCATCGGGACCGCGGCGCTCGCCGCGAAGGTCTTCCGCTGGGAGTAATGACATCCGCCAAAGTGGTGATGATCATCGTTTTCTCTTGTGGGTGTGCCAGCCACCGAGTAGCCAGGTAGATGCCAACTCATGGAGGTTCGATGTCGCTGGATGTTTCCCCCGCCCTGCTGGAAAAAGCCGAGCGTGGCGAAGTGGACGACGCGGAGTTCGTCGCCTGTGTGCAGGAATCACTGCCCTACGCCTGGGAGGTGATCACCACGGTGATCGCGGACCTGAAGGGCTCCTCCGAAGGCTTCGCGGACCACGAGACCCCGCCGCCGAGCGAGGCCGAACGCGGCCAGCTGCTGCGCGCGCTGGCCTCGGACGCCATCCGAGGCGGGCTCGAACGGCACTTCGGCGTGAAGCTCGCCTTCCAGAACTGCCACCGCGTCGGCGCGTTCCGGCTCGCCGAGGTGGACAGCGACCGGTACCGCGCGTTCATCTCCGCCCGAGGGCAGCTGCTCAACCAGAGCCCGGAACTGCGGGACTGCTAGCCCTCAAGTAAGGCAAAACCTGAGCGCCGATGCGCTCGATGTTCTCCACCGTCCCGGCCGTCGTGCCGGTGGCTTCCACCATCATGATCACGTGGGAGACACCGGTACGGCGGATCGCCTCTTCCAGCCGCGCGATGCAGTAGTCCGGGCTGCCGACCGGATGGATCCGGCACAGCTTTTCCGTGTACTCCCAAGGATCGCGCTTGGCACGCGCCCTGCCGTCGACGGTCACGTGCGCGGCCAGCCCGATGTCCAGCCAGCCGGGCAGCTTCGCGCGCACGATGTCCCCGGCGTCCTCGCCGACCTGGCACAGCACGGTCGACACATGCCCGTCCGGCGAACCGTGTTCGGCCACCAGCGCGGCCTTCTCGTCGTCGTCGCGGTCCAGCCCGAGCAACATCGGCAGGCCACGTTCGGCGGCCAGCCGCGTCGAACCGGCGACGAGCACCGGCGGCCGCTCGCGACGGTCAGGCTCCGGCACCATCGGCACCGGCCGGAACCGGAAATGCTCACCGCTCGCTTCGACCTCGCCGCCCCGCATCGCACGCAGCAGCAGGTCGAGCGCCTCCTCGAAGCCACGCTCGTAGCGGTCGACGCCGGTGCCGAACACCTCGAGGTCCTGCCACGGCCCGCCGCGGCCGACGCCGAGCCGGAACCGGCCGCCGGACACCGCGTCCAGCGTCGACCACTGCTCGGCCAGCGCGACGGGATGCGTCACCGACAGCACGCTGACCGCCGTGCCGATGACGATCCGCCGGGTCCGGCCGAGCGCGTGCGCCGCCAACGTCACCGCGGACGGGCACACCCCGTAGGGCATGAAGTGGTGCTCGGCCAGCCAGACGTCGTCGAAGCCCGCCCGCTCGGCCGCCTCGATGGCCTCGACGGTCCGGCGCAGGACGTCGGAATCCTTCTGACCCGGGAACCGGCCGCTGATCAGGAAGACGCCGAAGCGCCTCACTGAACCGAGACGTCGTTGAACGGCAGCAGCGGCTCGGCCCACGGGAAGACGACGAAGAACAGCAGCGCGACCACGCCGGCGATGAGCACGGCGGCCAGCACGGCCTTCACGGCCACGTTTCCGGGCAGGACACGCCAGATCCAGGCGTACATCAGCGCGTCTCCCCCGCCGTCTTGAGCTTCTCGGTCAGTTCGCCGATGGTGCCGACTTCGGTCTTCGCCACCTGGCGGGTCAGCACCGAGTGGATGATGAGCCGCTCCCGAGCCGAGAACTGCGGGTGACAGGTGGTCAGCGTGAGCAGCGAGACCTGACCGGCGGCGGGCAAGATGTCCTTCGGCTGGTACGGCACCGGGTTGGTCGCGTCGCCGCGGTTCGGCGCGACGACCTTGCGGCCGACCGTCTTGCCGTACGCGCCGCCGTCGGCCTGGTTCGGGTCGCGCAGGGTGGACACGCCCCGGCAGTCCGGCTGCTGGCCCTTACCGGTCTCCCAGCCCTTCTGCTCGTCCTCGTACGGCAGCACCTTGTAGACGTAGAAGTCGGTGTGCGTCTCGATGATGATCGCCGAGCAGGAGTGCAGCTCGTCCAGATCGTTGAACGGCGCGCCCTTGCCGACCCGGTGCCCGGCGACCGCGAAGTTGCCGGGTTCACCCGGAAGAGGCGTGCCGGTGTAGTGCCCGGGACCGACGACGAGAGATTTCTCGGTGGTCCCCTCCTGGATCGTGAAGTGGTAGTCGGCGCCGAATTCGGGGATGTACATCCGCGCGAACGCCTGCCCCTCGACCAGCTCGGGGTGCAGCGTGCGGTCGTTCTTCCACTCGTCGTCGAGGACCGTGTTGGCGTTCGCCTGCTTGTTCGCGGAGAAGATGTCGGTGATGTAGAGCTCGTAGACGACGAACAGCAACACCACCAGACCAGCGGTTATGAGGATTTCGCCGATCGTGCGGACGGCGGTCGCGCCGCCACCGAGCCCGCGGCTCTTCGTCGCGACGGCTCCGCCAGAGTCAGGGCCCTCGTAGTCCCGCTCTTCGTCTTCTCGCGTAGGCACGCACAGCTCCTCTCAGGCACCGCCATGAACCCTCCGTGACTCGATTGTCACAGTGCGGGAAATCAACCGATCGTCCCCGGTGCTCTAACGCGGTCATTTACGTTAACGTGTGCACGTGGCGCTGGTTGCGCACCCGAAGACCGGGTGTCATCGCCACCAGCCGAGACGATCACCACGCGAGGATTGACCCATGCCGAAGTCCAAGGTCCGCAAGAAGACGGCGTACACCCCGCCCGCCGACCGGCGCACGCCGGTGAAGATCAAGGCAGCCGGGCCGTCGCACCCCCTCTACCTGATCGTGATGTTCGGGTTGATGGTGATCGGGCTGGTCTGGCTCGTGCTGAACTACATCGCCGGGCCCAAGATCCCCTTCCTGACCGATCTCGGCAACTGGAACTTCGCGATCGGGTTCGCCCTCATCATCGGCGGGCTGTTCATGACCATGAAGTGGCGCTGACCTTCACCGGTCACAGTTACCCCGAATGGCGGCTTGACGCCGAATTACATCGGTGTGACTCCATCCCCATTGTGGACAACCCCTGTGGATAACTCACCGGCCAGCTGGGCTCCGGCCCCCGCGGTTCTCGTCGCGGAATGGCTGATCACCGCCCTGGCCGCGATCGGCACCATCGCGATCGCGGTCGGCGGTGACCCACGCGGCGCCATCCTGTTCGGGCTCGTGACGGTGGTCGCCGGCGCGTTCGCGCTGCACGCCACCCTCGTCAGGCCGCGTCTGAGCGCCGACAGCAGGGGCATCAGGGCCAGGACCCTCACGGGCTCCGTTCTGCTGCCCTGGGGCATCACCAGGGTGCGGTTGCGCACGACCAGGCGGCTCGGGCGCGACGGCGTGACGCTGGAGATCGAAGCCGAGGACCGGCTGATGGTGTTCGGCAGGATGGACCTCGGCGAGGACCCGCGTGACGTGCTGGACGTGCTTTCCGCGCTACGAGCCGGCTGAGCAGACGTAGTGGTCGCGCTCAGGCTGCGCGACGACGCAGGTCTGCCCGTCGAGCCGGACTTCGCCGATCACGAAGAGCCCGGCCAGCGCGACCGCGATCGCCGCGGTCGTCGCCGACTGCCAGACCTTGCGGCTCTTCTCCGGCGCGTAGACCATCGCGGCCATCACGATCGCGCCCGCGACCAAGCCACCGAGGTGGGCGAAGAGTGAGATACCCGGGATCGAGACGCTCAGCACCAGGTTCACGCCGATGATCACCAGCGCCTGGGTCGGGTTGAGCTTCAGCCGGAGCAGCGCGATGAGGATGGCGCCCAGCAGGCCGTAGATGGCCCCGGAAGCACCGACGACGGGCCGATCGGGCGCGAACAGCACCACGGCGACCGAACCGCCGAAGAGTGAGACCAGGTAGGCCGCGGTGTAGCGGAGCGGGCCCATCGCGCGTTCGAGATCGCGGCCCAGCATCCACAGCGAGAGCATGTTGACGGCGATGTGCAGCAGGCCGTCATGCAGGAAACCGCTGGTGAACAGCCGCCAGTACTCGCCGTCGTGCGCGACGCGGACGGAGTCGAGCCAGCCGCCCGCCCCGATCTCGGAGCCGCCGTTGTTGTTCGTGACGCTGCCGGACTGCACGACGGTCAGCAGGAAGACCAGCACGTTGATGGCGATCAGCACCGGCGTGACCACGACGCGCCTCGGCATCAGCGCGCCGGTGATCGTGCGCTGGCCGTAGCCGGCGGCTTCGTACTGCTTGCGCTGTTCCTTGTCGACGCGCTGGCCGGATTCGACACAGTCGACGCACTGGAAGCCGACGGAGGCTTCGCGAAGACAGTCCGGGCAGGCCGGTCGGCCGCAGCGGACACAGCTGAGACCGGTCTGCCGCTTCGGATGCCACCAGCAGCCGGGCAGCGCGGCAGACTCGGGAATCTGGGGATACGGGGGCTGGCTCACGATACGAACCAACCTACCCGTAATCCCGTGATCACCGCGTGATGCCGGAAGTTCAGCGGGTGATGCTGACCTTCTCGATCACGACGTCCTCGAGCGGCTTGTCGCCGGGGCCGGTCGCGGTGCGGCCAATGGCGTCCACGACGGCCTGCGAGGCGGCGTCGACGACCTCACCGAAGATGGTGTGCTTGAAGTTCAGGTGCGGCGTCTGCGCGACGGTGATGAAGAACTGCGAGCCGTTGGTGCCGGGCCCGGCGTTCGCCATCGCCAGCAGGTAGGGCTTGCTGAACTGCAGCTCCGGGTGGAACTCGTCGGCGAAGCGGTAGCCGGGGCCGCCGCGGCCGGTGCCGGTGGGGTCACCGCCCTGCAGCATGAAGCCGTCGATCACGCGGTGGAAGATCGAGCCGTCGTAGAACGGACCCGTCTTGCCGCCGGTGGCGTTCTCGGTCGAGTAGTCCTTCGTGCCCTCGGCCAGGCCGACGAAGTTCTCCACGGTCTTCGGCGCGTGGTTTGGGAACAGGGTCAGGTGGATATCACCCTTGTTGGTGTGCAGGGTGGCCTTCAACGAGTCAGTCACGCGCTTCATGGTGCCATCTGCGGCGAAATCCGGGGGAAAGGGGCACGATAGGTTGAGAGCAACAGACGGACAACACAACGAATACCCAACGGATGATGAGGTGAAGGCCATGGCTCGGGCCGCGGATTCGGTGAGTGAGTCGGTGAAGACCGGCCTGCTCGGCCTGCGTGAGAAGGCCATCGAGGCTGGAAAGGCAGGTGCCGAGGCCATCGCGCCGGTCGTCGAGGCCGCCGCCGAGGAGGCGAGCGTGCGCGGCCGCAAGGCGCGCAAGCAGCTCGCGAGCAAGACGAAGAAGACCCGCAAGGAGCTCAAGCGCAGCTCTGCCGCCGCCCGCAAGGAGGCGATCGCGCGTCTCGCCGAGATGCGCAAGCCGGGTCGCAAGGCCAAGAAGGCCGCGATCAAGGCGGCCAAGGCCGCCGGTGAGTCGAAGCGTCGCGGCAAGAAGGACTTCAAGAGCGCGAAGAAGGACTTCAAGGCCGCGCTGATCGAGGCCAAGACCGCTGCCAAGGGCGGGCGCAAGCGCCGTCGCTGGCCGTGGATCCTCGGCCTGGGCGCCGTCGCCGCAGGCACGGCCTACGTGCTGAAGTCGAAGCAGGAGCCGCCGGTGGCCCCCGCTCCGCCGCAGGCGCCGAAGCCCGCTGCCCCGGCTGCAGCCAAGCCCGCCGCGCCGAAGGCGGCGAACCCGCCGGCACAGCGCAACGGTCAGCAGACGGAGACCAAGTCGAGCGCTGACAAGAAGTAGCTCAAGACGCGAAAAGGCCCGGGAGTCGAACTCCCGGGCCTTTCGTTTTGCTCAGTCAGCTCACGCGGTGGCGGCGTGCTTGTCGACCAGCTGGCCGACGCGCGGGAGCGCCTCTTCCACGTTCTTCTTGGCACCGCCGCGCAGCTTCTTGTACACGGACTTGATGCTGTCGCGGCTGCTGCGCTCGGCGCGGGCGTCCGTGACGGTCAGCAGCGCGTCCGAAGCCTCGTCGGAGCGGGTCGCCAGGTAGGCACCGAAGTCGCCACCACCCTGGGCCTTGAACGCGGCGTAGAACGGCTCGAGCGACTGCGAGAAGTCGTCGAGCAGGCTGTCGACGGCCGACGGGATGATGCCCGGCTTGACCTTCTTGATCGCGGCGAAACCGGTCTTGACGACGGCGCCGGAGACACCGCCCTTGTCCGAGACTTCCTGGTCGATCAGGGTCTCGAAGTCGGTCACGACCTGCGGGCGACGAGCGGAGTCGAGCAGGATTTCCTTCAAGGTGTCAGCCACGAAACGTTCCTTCTTCATAAATCGAAGTACACGGGGGAGGAGGCACAGGTTAGTACAAGATCAACTTCACTCTTACGTGTGGAGCCCACTACTTACAGCTTCAGGCTGCCGATAGCCTGCACGGCCACCGTACGCGCCTTGACGCTTTGCTTCTGATTCGTGGTCACCACAATGGCGGACCCCTGGTGCCAAACGGCGTACACGGCGCCACTGTCAGTAGACAGATATCCGCCATTCCAGCCCGCCGGTTCGCTCGCCGGATTACTCGTCGCAACCGGCGCCGCCTGATCGACCAATGCCCGCGCGACCGTGGTTTCGCCCGTGTAGACCCGTACGGTCAGCTGTAATTTGCCACTCAATGCGTAAAAGAAGCACGTCGGATGCGGTTTGTCCGCCGATAGCCGGATCTTCGACACCTGCTGGCCGTTCGCCTGCGCGACGAAGGGCTTTTCGAGGAACGGACACGGACCGTCAGCGGATGGCTGGGGCTCCGGCGGGACCTCCGGAGCCGCCGAAGCCGACGGCGCGGCACTCGAAGAAGCCGCGGGAGCGGGCTCGGCTGGCGGTTTCGGCGAGCAGCTCGCGGTCATCGCGGCGGCCGCGGCCAGAAGTAGAAGGCGTCGCATAGCGCGGCCAGTAGACCACGACGGCCCACAGCTCGGCGGACGTGACGCGCGACACTCGAAGAAGCCGCCGAACCCGGCTCGCCAAGATGTCCACAAGGCGTTCACCAGCGGGAACGCTCCAAAACGACGTAATGGCCTTTAACAGACACACGAAGCAGAGTGCTTGTCGGTTCAACAACCGGCGAGTATCGGATCAATCACACAAAGTGTCGACGTGTGATGTTCGCCACTTTTACCCTGTTGGTTTCCTTCACCCTGCATGGAGGCAACAGTGAAACTCTTCGACCAAGGGCGTGACCACGTCATTGGCCTGTTCAGGATCGTATTGGGGTTCCTCTTCTTCATCCACGGCGCCGCGAAGCTCTTTGGCATCTTCGGCGCGAAAGCGGCCGCCGACGCCTTCGTCTGGCCCGGCTGGTGGGCGTCGCTCATCCAGTTCGTCGGCGGGGCGCTGGTGCTGCTCGGCATCGGCACGAGGGGCGCCGCGCTCATCTGCTCCGGTTCGATGGCGTACGCGTACTTCACCGCGCACCAGCCGTCGAACCTGCTCCCGATCGCGAACGGCGGTGAGCTGGCCGCCCTGTTCTGCTGGGGATTCCTGCTGATCGCGTTCCTGGGCAACGGCAAGTGGGCACTCGATGGCGTGCTCAAGCGACACCCGGCCAGGGTGGAAACGGCCCATTGAGCGATTCGGGGTGAGCACGCGTGCGACGATGGGCGCCGTCCCGAGTCGGTGAGGGAGGATCCACGCGTGCTCACTCCGGAGCAGTACCTCGGTGTGGTCGCCGAGCGCATCCAGCGCACCGGCGGACGCCTCAACACCGTGCAGATCGGACCGGCCGTCGCCGTCGTCGGGCTCTTCACCGAGTCGGTGATGCTGTCGACGATGAACTACTGCGTGGTCGCCGCCGCGACCCCGGAGGTCAACGCCGCCGCGCTCTACGACTTCACCGGCCGCGCCACCCAGCACGCGCGCGCGAACGTGATGGGCACCGTCGGCTGGACGGCGGCGTCGGTAGTGATCGCCGGGCTGGTCAGCCCGCGTGTGTACCCGGACGCGGCGCAGGCCGCGATGGCGAAGTCCGGCAACCAGTTCGGCGGTGAGACGCGGATGGTCGCCGTCGACACGACCGCAGGCGCGATGTACGCGTTCGTCGGCGGGAAGCTCTGGGGCGCGGCCATGCAGGGTTCGGTGAACGCCAAGCTCACGTTCTGTTTCCCGCAGCCCGCCGAGGCCTATCAGCAAGTCCAGTGGCAGCAGCAACAGCAGCAAGGTTGGCAGGGCCAGCCGCCGCAGCACCCGCAGGGATACTGACTTGTTCCGCTGGCCGTCTTTTCCTGACGAGCTGCCCGGGTTCGACACCTCGTCGGCGCCCGCGAAACCGCACGACCTCTTCTTGGACTGGGTCGCCGAAGCGGGCGAACACGTGCTGGCGCCGCACGCGGTCACTTTGTCCACAGTGGACGAAGATGGCCCCGACGCGCGGGTGGTCGTGTTGCGGGGGGTCGACGACGACGGCTGGGCGTTCTCGACCAGTCTGGACAGCCCGAAAGCCGCTCAACTGGACCAGGATCCGAGAGCGGCGCTCACGTTCTTCTGGCCGGGCCGTGGCCGCCAGGTCCGGCTGCGCGGCCGGGTCAGCCACGCACCGGCCGAGGCCAGTGCCGACGACTTCGACAACCGCTCGCCGCTGTCCAAGGCAGAGGTGCTGCTCGGCCATCAGTCGGAAGTGCTGGCAAGCCATGAGGAACTCGTCCGCGCCGGCGCGGAGGTCGAACGCGCGCTGGCCGAAAACCCGGAACTGAGGCCGGTTTCCTGGCAGCGGTACGTGTTCGCACCGACCGTCGCCGAGTTCTGGCAGGGCGCGATCGACCGGCGGCACGTCCGCCTGCGGTACCGGCTCGAAGACGGCGGCTGGGTCCGCGAGCTGCTCTGGCCCTGACGGCGCCAAACAGAAGGCTTGTCCATCTCTGCGGTATCGCGGGTTTTTGTCGGTGCGCCGGTGCAGAATCGGGACATGCGATCGAAGCTGCTCGTACTCGCCGGAGTCGTCGCGCTGTCCACCGGTCTCGTCACGCCCGCCGTCGCGGCAGGCCCGAGGCTGGAGGATCCGAGCGCGTGCGCGCACGACGCGAGCTTCACCTGCGCCACGCTGACCGTGCCGCTGGACTACCGCGGTCACACGCCGGGCACGCTCAAGCTGAAGGTCGCGACGGCGAACAACGTCGACGCGCCCAAGGGTGTGCTGCTGTTCCTCACCGGCGGACCGGGTCAGCCGGGCGCGCCGTACACGACCAAGATCAGCGGGCGGATGCCCGAGGTGTTCAAGGACTACCGGCTGGTCATGATCGACCAGCGGGGCACCGGCACGAACGCGATCAACTGCCCGCAAATGCAAGCGCAGGTCGGCAGCTCGGACATCGAGGTGCCCGCCCGCGAAGCGGTCGCCGAATGCGCGCGGATACTCGGTGACACGGCGCAGTTCTACGGCAGCGACTCGACGACGGCCGATCTCGACCGGCTCCGCCAGGCACTCGGCGCGCGGAAGATCGTGGTCGACGGGGTTTCCTACGGCTCGCTGACCGCGGCGAGGTACGCGGTCGCGCATCCGGGCAACGTCTCGAAGGTCATCCTCGACTCGGTGGTCCCGCACCACGTGACGGCCGAGGACTCGCTCTATCTCGTCAGCCTCAAGGCGCACGCGCGTGTGCTGCGTGACGCCTGTGCCGCCGCTCCGGCCTGCGGGTTCGATCCGGCAGAGGATCTCGCCTGGTACGTGAAGAACCACGACACCGCGGCGGGGGTGGCGTTGTTCGACATGATCGTCACCTACGAGTTCGTCGACCCGAGTTATCGCGACCCGTCGGTGATGGGCACCGACCTCGTCACCGCGCTGCACTCGGCACGCTCAGGCGACACCGCGAAGCTGGACTCGTTGCTGGAAAACCTGGCGTCCGGCGGCGACCCGGTCACCGAATTCAGCACCGGTTTGCACACGGCGACTCTGTGCTCGGACCAACGTTTCCCGTGGGGAAATGCCGCCACGCCGACGTTCATTCGGCCGGCGTTGCTGAAACTCGCGGAAAAGCGGCTGAGCTCGCGTGACACCTGGCCGTTCAGCCCGGCCGTCGCGGCGGGCCAGGGTTTCGTGCAGACCTGCCTGAACTGGCCTGCCGAGCGGCCGAATTCCAACCCGGCCGGAAAGCTGCCGGACGTCCCGGTGCTACTGCTCAACGGCGACCACGACCTGTCGACGCCGATGGAATGGGCCTTCCAGGAGGCCAAGCTCGCGCCGCAGGGCAAGGTCGTGATCGTGAAGGGCGCTTCACACTCCATCCAGAACCGCGAACAGGGTCACGCTGGGCGGGACGCGGTCGCCGAGTTCCTGTCGATTCGCTGAGGTGGCTGGTCAAAGCGCACCCCACCGCACAAGACTGCGGTAATGACCAGGAGATTCGGGGCTTTCGCGGCAATTGCCGCACTCGCACTGTCCTTGTTCACCACGCCGGTCGCCCAGGCACACGGCCTGCCCGCGACCATTCCGCTGCCCAACGGCTTCATGCCGGAGGGCATTGAGATCGGCGGCCACACCGCGTATCTCGGCTCGCGCGCGGACGGTTCGCTCTACCGCGTCAACCTGCTCAACGGAAAAGGTGAGTTCTTCAGCAAAGGCCCCGGCCCGGGGTCGGCCTCACTCGGCCTGAAACTCGATGACCGCGGCAGGCTGTTCGTGTCCGGCGCGGCCAGTGGCCAGGCCCGGATCGTCGACGCGCGCACCGGTGCGGTCATCAAGACCTACCAGCTCACGACGGCGGCTTCGACGTTCATCAACGACGTCATCCTGACCGAGGACGCGGCCTGGTTCACCGACACGCGCTCGCCGGTGCTCTACAAACTGCCGCTCGGGCGCCACGGTTCGCTGCCCGCCCAGTCGGTCACCGTGCCGCTGACCGGCGCGGGCCTGCCGACCGCGGCCTTCGGCAACGGCATCGTCACCAGCCCGGACGGCAAGTCACTGCTCGTCGTCGCCGACGGCAAGCTGCTCAAGGTGGACCCGAAGACCGGCGCGACCACACTGACCGACCTCGGCGGCGAGGTGCTGACCAACGGCGACGGGTTGCTGCGCCAGGGCAACACGCTCTACGTCGTGCAGAACCGGCTCAACACGGTCGCGAAGTTCGCGCTCGACCGCACCGGCTCGGCCGGCAAGCTGCTGAAGAAGGCGACCGATCCGCGGTTCGACGTGCCGACGACCGTGGCTCCGTTCGCGGGCAGGCTCTACCTGCCGAACGCGCGGTTCAGCTCGCCTCAGACGCCGGACACCACGTTCGACGTCATCGCCATTCCCAGGTTCTAGCCATCCGCACGTGGCCGCTGCAACGTGAACTGCTCGAAGACCGAAAGCTCGCCGTTGGGCTTGTTCACGTTGTAGTAGGTCACGTGCATCCGGGTGAGATCGCCGGGCCGTCGCCCGGGATCGACCGTGAAGGCCGCGAAACCGTAGGGATGCTCGGCGTCGCGCTTCGCCGACCAGACAGCGCTTTCGAAGGCGTACTTCGACGGCCGCTTGCCGTTCGGGCCCGGCTCGCCGACGCCGGTGATCACCTTCGCCTTGCCCTGTGGGAAGAACAGGTGGTTCGTCGGCCGCGAAACCCCGCCACCGCCGAGGACCATGTGGACCGTCCCCTGCGAGGTGTCCACCACGTCGGTCGCGGTGGAGGCCGGATTCGGCGTCAGCGTCTCGCTCCCGGACACCACGCCGCGCACCGCGAGCGAGCGCTCGTAGTGATGTTCGTGCCCGCAGACGACGAGGTCGACGCCGTACTTGTCGAACAGCGGGCCGTACGCCTGCCGGAGGCCCATGTCTCCCCCGCTGGCGTCGGCCGAGCTCATCATCACCTGGTGCATGGCGACGACGATCCAGTCGATGTCCCGCGACGCCCGCGCGGCACGCAGTTCCCGCTCCAGGAAGGCCTGCTGACGGCCGCCGGAGAAACCGCGCAGGTAGTAGTCCGCGCCGTCCTGGAAGCAGTTGTCTTCGTTCTGCACCACGATCACCCGCACCGAACCCGCGGTGAACGCGTACCAGAGCCCGTTGAGTTCGGGATCGGTGTCGCCGTCCGGCAGCGTGAAGTAGGTCTGGAACGCGTTGAACCCGATCGGCCCGTTCAGCTTTTCGACCTCGTGGTTGCCCGCCGCGGGCATCCACGGCCGGAACCGCGCGGACCTGGCGTTGTTCTGGAAGAAGCCGTTCCAGGTGCGGATGCGGTCCAGTTCCAGGTTGGCGTAGCAGAGATCGCCGTTGAGCAGGTGGAACAGCGGCGCGACCCGCTCGATGCCTGCCACGATGTCCGCCGCGGCCGGTGCGCCCGCGATGGTCAGCGCGGGCGCGCCTTCCGCGTTCCAGGTGGCGTGCGGCGTCGACTGGTCACCGAAACTCGTGAACGTGAAGGCCGCCCGGCCACCCGGCGCCGTCCGGAACGTCCCGGCGTCCGGGCCCGCGCCATCGTGCTGCGCGGCGTACACGTAGGACGTGTCCGGCCGTAGCCGCTCGAGCCGCGCGTGGTGCACGTAGACGGTCCGGTTCGACGCGCCGTCCACATAAGTGCGGGTCCGGGCTTGCGCGCACGCGCCGAACCCGGTGTCGAGCCCGCCGAACAACACGCGCGGATTGCGCACCGGCGAATCGGTGATCCACGAGACGACCATCTGCCGCGCCGGATCCGACCCGAAGGTCAGATGCAGTCCCGAGACCGGCGGGGCGCCCGCCGCTCCCGGGGTGAGCACGAAGGCGGGCGCCGCCGCCGAGGCGATGTCGGTTCCCAGCAAGGGAGTCGCGGCGCCCGCGCCGAGCAGGCCTAACGCTTTACGACGGGAGAGCCCGTTTTCGGAAGGCATCTCGAAAACGCTAGCCGGAAGATCTATTCACTCGGTATCAACGAAAGTCGTGAACGAACGGCCGCTTCCGGCAAAAGCGGTTCCAGCTTCAGCATCGCGAGTGCCGAACCGGCGACACCGGTGGCGAGCAAAACCCACATGCCTACCGCCGACCAGGTGAGCAACGCGGTCAACAAGGCAGGCGCGAGCGCGATAGGAATCGCCCAAGACAGCTGATAGACGGACAAATGCCTGCCACGGGTGGCTTCCGGCGCCGCACTCGCCACCAGCGCCGACGCGGTCGCGCCGTGCAAAAGCTCGCCTGCGGTGAACAACGCCGTCGCCGCGAATATCCCGGTCATCAGGACAGCACCGGTCGAGAAAACACCCAATAAGCCGAATGCCAAGAACGACACCGAGAAAACGGCGGCGCCGAGCGCGGCCATCCGGGTCCGGCGGTAGCGGGTGAGCATCCTGGTGACCGGGATCTGCAGCAGCGCGATTCCCACGGTGTTGACCGCGTAGAGCACACCGACCAGCGAACTCGACGCGCCAAGCTGCTGGGTGATGTACACCGGCAGGCTCACGGCGAGCACCATGTACCCGAACGCCGTCGGCACGTTCGCGACGGTCAGCGCGAGGAAGGTCCGGTTGCGGAACACCTCGCGGTAGCCGCCACGGACCCGTTCCGCCTTCGGCGCGGCGACGTGTGTGCTCGGGATGGTGCCGATGAACCCGGCCGCCGCGAGGAACGCGATGCCGCTGACCACGACGATCGCCTGATACGCGGCATCGCTGCCCAGCGCGAGCGCGGCACCGGCGATGAGCCCGCCCGCGCCGAGCCCGGCGTTGCGGAGACTGCGCTGCGCGGCAAGGAGTTTGTCCCGGCTGTCACCTTGCGCGATTTCCGCGACGAACGACTGGATCGCGGGCGGGAACGAGCCGTCGCCGAGCGCGACCAGCGCCACGGCCAGGAACATCGGCACCGGCGAGTCGACGAACGGATAACAGAAGAACCCGGCAGCACGCACGAAATAGCCGCCGACGACGACCGTTCGCGCGCCGTACCGGTCCACGAGCACGCCCGCGATCGGATTGCTGACCAGTGCCAGCAACGCGCCGGCGCTCATGATGACGCCGACCTGTTCGAGCGGCATCCCGGTCAGATGATGGAAGTACAGCAGGGAAAGCGGCACGTACATGCCGCTGCCCATGGCGTCGACCGTGATGCCGAGCATGTACCTGACCTGAGCCCGCATCACGGCGCTTCCCCGATCTTGGTCTGTGCCACGAACCTCGCGCCGAGTTCCCTCAGCCTGCGCTCGCAGACCGCTCGCGTCGGCGCGGAAGCGACCGCGGCGACCAGGAAATCACTCGAACCTCCGGCAGGCGGGACGACCTGGCCAGGCTTGCCGTAGAGCCAGAAATACTCGACCCACGTGTCTTCGGGCGTCTGCGGAACCTCACTGATCAAGCCGGGGCGTTTCATCATCAACACCTGACCGGACATGCGTTTCGGCGTGCGGTCGATCTCGGGAATCGGCAGTCCGACCTGCAAACGCGTGGCGTACTCGGCGAGGTTGACGTCGAACAACGTCTTGAAGACCTCACGGACCTTCGCGCCCGCCGGCCTGCTCGCGATTTCGCACAGCACCAAGCGGTCGTCCGGGGTGTGGAAGATTTCCGCGTGGAAGCCGTGACTTTGGAGACCGGGTGTGCGCAGCGCCGCCAAGGTCTTGTCGGTGAGCGCGATCAGCCGGTCGGTCAACGGGTCGTCCGGATCGAGTGTCACGTCGACGCGCGCGCCGGGATCCGAGCCGAACGACGCGAGGTCGTATTGGTACTGCGAAGGCCAGGACAGCACGGTCTCGCCGTCGACGACCAGACCGTCCACATGGCACATTTTGCCGGGGACGAACGCCTCCAGCAGCACGTCGCCCAGCGGTTCTTCGAGGTAGGCGTCGAGCTCGGCCTGGTCACGCAGGATGCGCAGGCCGATCGCGTTGAACCCGGCCCTGTCCTTGAACACCAAGGGAAATCCGTGCTCCCACGCGAACTCACGCACGTCGTCCGGTGACTGGGGCACGGTGTGCGGCGCGACCTCGACCCCGGCCTTCTGGACCAGCTTCTTCATCAAAGCCTTGTCGCGGAACGGATACACGTCCGCGGTCCACGGACCAGGCAGGCCGCGCTCCTCGCGCACGCGCGCCGCGTTGTCGACGTCGCCCTCGTGATGCCCGATGACGTACTTCGTGTCGAACTCGGCCGCGAGTTCGAGCGCGCGCTTGAGCACCAGCGCGTCGTCACGGAAATCCATCGTCTCGAAGTGCGCGTAGCCGAGGTTCGTCGTCGGGATCTCCTCGGCGAACGACTCGAACTTGTCGCGCGCCGCGAGAATCACTACGTCACCGTCGAAATCGGCCAGCCAGCGGTCGTACGGGAACGGCTCCAGCGGATTCCGGTGCAGGATGAGCAGAGTCATCACGCCACCTCGGCCACATGCGCGAGCCGCGTCTCGCCGTCGTCGCCGGCGACCTTGATGCGGATGGTCTCGCCGATGAGCTCGGCGCCGCGCCGGATCGCGTCGGTCGTGTCGGCGCCGACGACCGCGACCAGCCCGAGCCGATCCCAGTTGTCGCGCAGCGTGCGGACCGTGTCGCCGACCTTCGCGCTGATCCGGACGTCCAGCACGCCTTTGCGGGCCCGTGCCTCGTCGGCGCCGTCGATCGACTCGACCGTGCCCGGCACCCCGACGATGAACCTGGTGCTGGCACCGGCTTTCGGCACCGGACGTCCGGGCAGTTCGGGTACCAGGCCGAACGGCCAGCCGAGCGCGTAGCTGATCAGGTCGATCCCGTACGCGCCCTGCACGAGATCGGTGATCGCGTCACCCGCGCCGCGGTTGTGACTTTCGATCACCTGCGGTCCACGCGCGCCGATCCGGATCTCGGTGTGGGACACGCCGTCGCGCAATCCCATCAGGTCAAGGAAACTGCCGATCGCGGCGCTGACCTCGTCCTGGGTCTTCTCGTCGAGCCGCGCGGGCACGGCGTGGCCGAGTTCCGCGAAATGCGCGTCGTCGGTGAACTTCTCGGTGATCGCGACGACCACGTGCCGCCCGGAGAAGCTGAACGTCTCCACGCTGAACTCGGGGCCCTCGACGAACTCCTCCATCAGGAAGTCCTGCAGCAGCATGAGCGTCGACACGCGGTCAGTCCTGGTGCCGCGCAAGCGTTCCACCGCGGCCCAGACCTCGTCGGCGTCGGCGGGCGAGTTGACCTGGTGCACGCCGATGCTGGCGGTGGCGTCGGTCGGCTTGACGATGAACGGATAGCCGTAGCGCGCGCCGAACGCGTCCAGCTGCTCGCGGTGCTCCAGCGTCTGCGCGCCGACGGCGTTCGGGTCGATCGCGGCAAGATGCTGGCGCATGGTCAGCTTGTCACGGAAGCGTTTGGTGACCTCATAGCCGGTTCCGCCGAGCCGGAAGAGGTCGTTGATGCGCGCCGCGCTGTCCAATCCCGGCTCGGTCAACGAAAGCGCGACCTCGTAGCCGGGCTCGGCACGCAGCTGCCTGGCCACCGGCTCGACCTCGGCCCACTCGGTGTAGTCCAGCACGTAGATGACGTCCGCGAGCTCTTCCTGCAGCGGCGTCAGCTTGGTCGGGTGCTGGAGCAGCAGCACGGTCAAGCCGAGGTCCTTCGCCTTGCGCACCCACTCGTCGTTGGCGCCGACCAGGAGGAGGTTCATCGGTCCGTTCCTTTCGCGGTAGGCCCGTCCCAGACGCTCAGGTAGCGCTCGCCGGTGTCGGGCAGGATGGTGACGATGGTCTTTCCCTCGTTCTCCGGCCGGCTCGCGATCCGCAGCGCGCCGTGCACGGCGGCCCCTGACGAGACGCCGGCGAGCACGCCGACACTGCGCGCGAGCCAGCGCGCGGTGTCCAGCGCCTCGTCGTCGGTGACGGTGAGGACTTCGTCGATCAGCTCGGGATCGGTGGTCTCGGCGACGAATCCGCCGTTCAGCCCGAAGATCGAGTGCGTGCCCGCGTAACCACGCGAGAGCAGCGGCGAACCGTCCGGCTCGACGCCGACCGCCTGCAGCAACGGATTCTGCGTCTTGAGGAAGTCGGCGGAACCGCACAACGTCCCGCCGGTCCCGATTCCGGCGACCAGGATGTCGACGGCGCCCGCGGTGTCTGCCCAGATTTCGGGCCCGGTCGTCTCACGGTGTGCGCGCACGTTGTCGGGATTCGCGTGCTGCTGCGGGAACCACGAGTCCGGCGTCGCGAGGTGCAGTTCCTCGGCCTTGTCGATACAGCCCTGGTAGCGAAGTTCCTTGGGCGTCAACACGACTTCGGCGCCCAGCGCCTTGAGAAGCCCGATGCGCTCGGCGGTCGCGTTGTCCGGCAAGACGATCACGCAGCGGTAACCCCGCGAAGCGCTCAGCGCGGCGAGCGCGATGCCGGTGTTCCCGGATGTCGCCTCGATGACCGTGCCACCCGGTTTCAGCCGCCCGTCGGCTTCCGCGCCACGCAGCATGAAGAGCGCGGCGCGATCCTTGATGCTGGAGAGCGGATTCGCCGACTCCAGCTTGGCGAGCACCTGCGCGCCGGTCGACGGCAACCGGAGCAGCGGGGTGCCGCCGACCAGTTCCTCGATCCCGTTGGCGATACGTTGGGGTGACAGCAAACTGGTCATGACGCCTTCCTCCGTAGTTGAGTCGCCTGCGTGACCGCGGCCGGTGCGAGCGCGAGCGCTCGGGCGGGAACGTCGTCGACCACCAGCGCCTGCGCCCCGATCACGGCGTCATCGCCGACGGTCACCGGCCCGAGCACGGTCGCGTTCGTGCCCAGCACCACCCGCGCCCCGATCACCGGATGCCGCCGCTCCCCGTCGGCGCGCTTGTTGTCCCGCCACCAGCCGACCGCGCCGAGCGTCACCTGGTGGTAGATCGTCACGTCATCCCCGACCCGCGCGGTCTCCCCGATCACGACGGCGGCACCGTGGTCGACGAACACCCGCCGCCCGAGCACCGCGCCGGGATGGATTTCGACCCCGGTGAACGCCCTGACCAGCACCATCAGGAACCTCGCGGTCAACCGCAGGCCGCGGTTGTGCAGGAGATGGGCGACCCGGTGTGTCCACACGGCGGGCAGCGCCGGGTGCAGGAAGGCCTCGCCACGGTGCCGGACGGACGGATCCCGTTCGACGACCGTCCGCAGGTCCTCCGCGAGCATGCGCACCAGTTCCATGGGCTTTCCCTCCTTCCCGTCCGCTTAGGGATTCGAGGGTCGCGCAGCCCGCTTTCGAACGGCTATCGCCGCGTCGATAGAAAAGAAAAAGCCGCCCGTGGTGCACGGGCGGCTTTTCTGTCTGTCGTTGACTCAGCGGCGGCTGGCCCGCCTGCGCAGCGCGAAGAAACCACCGCCACCGATGGCGAGCGCGGCAGCGGCACCCGCGGCGGCCGTGCCGATCCCGGCGTCGGCGGCGGCTTCCGCGCCACCACCGGTCTGCGGGGCGCCCTTGGGCTTCTCGGCGACCTGCGGCGCCTTGGTCTGCGGTGCCTTGGTTTCGGTCGCGGGCTTCGGCGCGCCGACGGTGAAAGCGACTTCCTTGGAATTGATCGTGCCCGACGAACCTTCAGCGTCGCTGTCACAGAACATCCACGCGATGTACTTACCGGGCTTGACCCCCTTGAAAGAAATGGTCTGCTTGTTTCCGTTCGCCTTCATGGTCCCGGTGCCATAAGGCTCGTGACCGTTCCGGACGCCGTAGTTGCCCTCGGCGTGATCGTTGGGCTTCGCGCAGACGCCGCTCAAGGTGACGGTGCTACCGCTGACACTGATGTTGAGCTTGTGGTCGACACCGGGGCTGCCTGCCAGCGCCGCGACCGGCGAAAGCAGAGCGAAACCAGCGGCCATACCGGCAATGACGACAGACTTGCGAATCATTTCAATTCCCCAGTTGATAGGCATACGGGTAGCCCCGCATGAATTTGATTTCCCCAGTTTCGCGCTTTCCCCCAGCGCTTCAACACCCTTAAAGACGCCCATCCCCCATGGAGGTTCCCGGGTTCGATAACGAAATAGTTTCGCTAGGATCGCCACCATGAGCACCGATCTGCTGGCCGCGGCGCGCGGCGGCGACTCGCTGGCGTTCGACCAACTGGTCGCCCAGTTCCGCGGCGAGCTGACCGCGCACTGCTACCGCATGCTCGGCTCACCCCACGACGCCGAGGACGCGTTGCAGGAGTCGCTGCTCAGCGCCTGGCGAGGCCTGCCGAGTTTCGAAGGCCGGAGTTCGCTGCGCACCTGGCTCTACCGAATCTGCACCAACGCCTGCCTCCGCCTCAACACGAAACGAGTGCTCTCACCAGACCACGGCCCGGCCCGCCACGAGACGGACGACCTGGGCGAACCCCAGCCAGGCCCGTGGCTCGAACCGTGGCAAGACGATCCGTCGGCGAACTACCTGCGACGCGAGAGCGTCGAGCTGGCATTCATCGCCGCACTCCAACATCTGCCGAGCACCCAACGCGCGGTCCTGATCCTGCGCCAGGTCCTTGAGTACTCGGCCGCCGAGACCGCGGAAATCCTCGACCTCACCCCGGCCGCGGTCAACAGCGCACTCCAACGCGCACGCAAGGCCGTCGACGAGCGAGTCCCGCAGCGCAGTCAGCAGGACGAACTGTCAGCACTCGGCCCCGACGGCCAACGCGAACTGATCGACGCCTTCGTCACGGCCTGGGAAAAAGCCGACGTCAACGCGATCGTCGCACTGCTGGCCGAGGACGTCCGCTTCACCATGCCCCCGCTGCCAGCATGGTTCGACGGCCTCGAAGACGTCACCCGCTTCCTGGTCGAGCGCATCTTCGCCAACTCGTGGCGCCTGGTACCGACCCAAGCGAACGGCCAGCTCGCGATCGCCGGCTACATGCGCCGCCCCGACGGCGTGTACGGACTCGGCGGCATCAACGTCCTGAGCCTGCGCGATGGCCTGATCACCGAGATCTCCAGCTTCCTCAGCCCAGAGGTACTCGCCGGCTTCGACCTCCCGGAAACTTTTTCGGACTGATTTCGCCCAGACCGATGAATCCGCGATGACCGCTGTCTCTACCTCTTCGTAAGCACACCGCAGAGAGTGGAGAACCCCATGCGCAAGCTCATCGTCACCAACATCGTCTCGCTCGACGGCTACTTCGAGGGCCCCGGCGGCAACGTCATGGCCCTCCCCATGGACGGTGCCTTCGACTCCTACAACGCCGAGCGCCTCCGCACCGCCGACACGCTGCTGCTGGGCCGCCGCACCTTCGAGATGTTCCAGGGCTTCTGGCCGACCGTCGCGGAAAACCCGGCCTTCGGCCCGGTCCAGCAGGAGATCTCCCGCCTCGACAACGCCATCGACAAGCTCGTCATCTCGGACTCCGTCACCTTGGCGCCGACCGCAGCCTGGACCGACACGACCACAGTGGTCAGCCGCGCCGCCGCCCACGCCCACCTCGCCGACCTCAAGCAGAGCGACGGCGGCGACATTTTGGTCTTCGGCAGCCACACCCTCTGGAACGACCTCCTCGCCGCGGACCTGGTCGACGAGCTCCACCTGATCGTCGGCGCGGTCGCACTCGGCGGCGGCACCCCGGCGTTCACCGCCGCCAACTCCCTGCGCCTCATCGAGACACGTCGTTTCGAAGGCTCGGACAATCACCTGGCCCGGTACGCGAAGGTTTACGCCTGAGCCCAGACGCCCAGCTCGTTCCCACTCGGATCGGTGAAGTGGAACCGGCGGCCACCGGGAAATTCGTAAGGCCCGTTCACCACCTGGCCGCCGGCACTCCGCACCGCCGCCGCGGACTTGTCGAGCTCATCGGAGTACAGCAGCACAAAAGGCCCACCGGCCGTGGTCTTCTCGTCCTGCCGCAGCCCGCCGACTTCCCCATCGGCGCCGCGAATACCGGCATACGCGGGCCCGTAGTCGTTGAACTCCCAACCGAAGGCCTCGGTATAGAACCGCTTGGCCGCGTCGAGGTCGGTGACGGTGATTTCGATGTAGTCGATCGCATGGTGTCGAGACATGCCCCGCATTGTGCCGACGGGCACCGACAATTTCGCCCGCGCTACTCAGGCACAGAGAGTCGAACGTAGTGAACGAGGCGCTCACAACAAGAAAGCGAGTGGAGCTGAGGGGAATCGAACCCCTGACCCCCGCCTTGCAAAGGCGGTGCTCTACCAATTGAGCTACAGCCCCGAACGTGGGCGACTCGCGCCGCCCACGGGGAAGATTCAGTTGTTGGCCGCGTCCGAGGAGCTCGCCTTGGCGGGCGCGCTGCCGTTGGTGGAGACGGCGCCGAGCGGGCGCTCAGTCGGGGCGGTGGCTTCGCGCCACAGGTCGGCCTCGGCCTTCGCAGCCTTGTTCCGCTTGACCACGAACAACACGGCGCCTGCGATGGCAGCGAGTGCCAGCAGCTTCTTCACGGTGAAGCCCCCTCTTCCTCGACAACTTGCTCGGCTTGCTGTGCCATGTTACAAGACGGCTGTCCGACGGGTTGCCACCGGTGTCTTGTTCCACGTGGAACAAGGTCAGCCCAGGCGGTAACGCCGGAACTGGGGATCGAACACCTTGAAGTCGAGACCGACGGCGTCGCCGGCGTTGTACGCGGTCAGCTGGCCATCGGTGAAGATCAGCCCGATGCCGACCTCGGACTCCCAGCGCTCCAGCAGCAGGACGGTCTTCAAAGTCTGACCTCGCAACGCAGACAGTCCATCGGAGATGTCGTCGCGCCAGACATTGGAACGCTTCTCGTCCGGCGACCTCACGGGCTTGTTGGGATCGATCGTGTTCCAAGTGATCGAGACTTCGTCGAATCTCCAGAAGTTGATCTCGACCTGCTCGCCTTCGAAGTCGAGCAGGACCGGGCAAAGGCAGAGCCAGTGGTTCCCTGCGGTTTCCCAAACCAACAGGCTGTTCGTGAGCGTCTTGCCGACCAGCGAAGCCAGTCGCCGGCCATGAGCGGCAGTGACCGCGGAAACGTCGCGGTGCCACTGCGGCCGATACCCATCGATCCAGAAGTCGAACTCCGGCACCGTCACCCCCACGGTGAAACAAGAAAGCCGGTCCGCGAGTGCGAACCGGCTTTCCTATTGGGTGGGCCCACCAGGACTTGAACCTGGGACCTCTTCGTTATCAGCGAAGCGCTCTAACCACCTGAGCTATGGGCCCGTGGAACGAAGAGAAGATTACAGGACGCCTCTGGGCGCCCTGCAACCGGGTTACTCTCGCTCCGACAACGTGACCTCGAGGCCGCCAGCGAGGTCCGCCGAGACGTTGTAGATGAACGCGCTGACCGTGGCCAGCGCGGCCACCAGGACGATGTTGATCGCGCCGAGGATGGCCGCGATTCCGAAGACGCGACCGGCGCTGATCAGGGGATCTGTCGGTGCGTTGGCGCCTTCGCCGCCGACGAGCGACGAGTAGGTGCCGTTGAGCTTGTCCCAGACGCCCATGCCGTCGAGGACGGTGTAGAGGACGCCGACGGCGACCAGCCAGACGAAGAACATGGCGAGGCCGAGCACCAGTGAGAGCTTGAGCACAGACCACGGGTCGAAGCGCTTGATCTGCAGGCTGGCCCGGCGGGGGCCGCGGCCGGGACGGCGCAGTGCCGTCGGGGCGGGCCGGGAACGGGACGCGGACGGGATGGCCGTCTCGCGGGTCTTCTCGTCCTCGGCCGCGTCGCCGAAGAGGCGGCGCGCCGCTGTGCCCGTGACCGCGGGGAAGTCCCCGGTGCCCGGGTGGTAGTCCTGCTGCGGGGCGGCCGCCGGCACGTCCTCCTGCTTCATGCGAAGCGTTTCGTCGGTGTCGGCGGCAGCCTGACCTTCGTGCTCCTCGGCGGGCGAGCCGTTGCCGTCACGCTGCCAGGGTGGCGCCGAAACGCCGGTCGTTTCGGACTTCTCGGATGGTGTCACGAAGAGTCAATCCTTACCCGTGCTCGGCGCCGCTAGTTCTCCGGCGCTGTCGTGGTGTCTTCTTCTCCCTCATCATTACTACCGTTGGCGACGTCTGAGGGCTCGTCCGCGTTGCGTGCGACGGCGAGAAGAGTTGTCCCCTCACCGAGATTCATCAGCCGGACGCCCTTGGTCTGCCGACCGGCCTTGCGTACCTGGTCGGCCGGAGTCCTGATGACACCGCCACTGGAGGTGATGGCGTAGAGCTCGTCGTCGGCGTCGACGATGAGCGCTCCCACCAGCCTGCCACGTCGCTGATCATGCTGGATGGTGAGCACGCCCTTGCCGCCGCGGCCCTGCACCGGGTAGTCCTCGATCGGGGTCCGCTTGCCGTACCCGCCGTCGGTGGCGACCAGCAGGAACTTCTCCGGCTTGACGACGCTGATGGCCAGCAGTTCGTCGCCGTCGTTGAAGCGCATGCCGAGCACGCCGGACGTCGCGCGGCCCATCGGGCGCAGTGCTTCGTCGGTGGCGTGGAAGCGGATGGACTGGCCGCCTGCGGAGACGAGCAGCAGGTCCTCTTCGGCGGACGCGAGCACGGCGCCGACCAGTTCGTCCTCTTCGCGCAGGTTGATGGCGATGAGGCCGCCGGCGCGGTTGGAGTCGAAGTCGGTCAGCTTGGTCTTCTTGACGAGACCCTTCTGCGTGGCGAGCACCAGGTACGGCGCGACCTCGTAGTTGGGGATCTCGATGACCTGGGCGATCTGCTCGTCCGGCTGGAACGCGAGCAGGTTCGCCACGTGCTGGCCGCGTGCGTTGCGGTTCGCCTCCGGCAGCTCGTACGCCTTCGCGCGGTAGACCCGGCCCTTGTTCGTGAAGAACAGGATCCAGTCGTGCGTGGAGCAGACGAAGAAGTGCTGGACGATGTCGTCCTGCTTGAGCGTCGCGCCCTGCACGCCCTTGCCGCCGCGCTTCTGCGAGCGGTAGAGGTCGGTCTTGGTGCGCTTCGCGTAGCCGGTGCGGGTGATCGTGACGACCACGTCCTCGACGGCGATCAGGTCCTCGATCGACACCTCGCCGTCGAACGGGATGATCTGGGTGCGCCGGTCGTCGCCGTACTTGTCGACGATCTCGAGCAGTTCTTCGCGGATGATCTGCCGCTGCCGCTCGGGGCGGGCCAGGATGTCGTTCAGGTCCGCGATCGTCTCTTCGATCTCGGCCAGCTCGTTGATGATCTTCTGACGTTCGAGTGCGGCCAGGCGGCGCAGCTGCATGTCGAGGATCGCGATGGCCTGGATCTCGTCGATGTCGAGCAGCGACATCAGGCCGGGCCGCGCCTCGTCGGCGGACGGCGACCGCCGGATCAGGGCGATGACCTCGTCGAGCATGTCGAGCGCCTTGACCAGACCACGCAGGATGTGGGCCCGCTCTTCGGCCTTGCGCAGGCGGAACTTGGTCCGCCTGACGATGACCTCGATCTGGTGATTCACGTAGTGGCGGATCATCTGGTCGAGCCGCAGGGTGCGCGGCACCCCGTCGACCAGCGCCAGCATGTTGACGCCGAAGTTGTACTGCAGCTGGGTGTGCTTGTAGAGGTTGTTCAGCACGACCTTCGCGACCGCGTCCCGCTTGAGCGTGATCACGATGCGCATGCCCTTGCGGCTGTTCGACTCGTCCGCGATGTCGGCGATGCCGGTGAGCTTCCCGTCGCGCACCAGCGCGGCGATGTTCTCGACCAGGTTGTCCGGGTTGACCTGGAACGGCAACTCGGTGACGACCAGGATCGTGCGGCCCTTGGCGTCCTCGTCGACCTCGACGACCGCGCGCATGCGCACCGAGCCGCGGCCCGTGCGGTACGCGTCCTCGATGCCCGAGGTGCCGAGGATCAGGCCCCTGGTCGGGAAGTCCGGCCCCTTGACCCGCTGCAGCAGCGCCGCGAGCAGCTCGTCGTCGGTCGCTTCCGGGTTCTCCAGCGCCCAGACGACACCGTCGGAGACCTCGCGCAGGTTGTGCGGCGGGATGTTGGTCGCCATGCCGACCGCGATGCCGGAACCACCGTTGACCAGCAGGTTCGGGAACCGGGCAGGCAGGACGTCCGGCTCCTGCGTGCGGCCGTCGTAGTTGTCGGAGAAGTCGACGGTGTCCTCGTCGATGCCTGCCAGCATCTGCATGGCCAGCGGCGCGAGACGTGACTCGGTGTTGTGGCTGACGAAACCGTCGGTGACGAACGCGTGGTCATCCGTGTCGACACGCAGGCTGTAGACCGGCTGCACGCCGTCGTCGACGACTGATGCGACTTCGGCGTAGTAGAACCTGCCGTCCACCAGCGGCTCGACGACCGTCAGCACTTCAGGGTTCGTGATGTGCGCGCTGATCTCGTCACGGCGGGTTTCCCAACGCTCGATCCGGTCGACGTTGTGGCGACGCAGCCAGTCCTGTTCGGTCCAACGGTCAGCACCGTGAGCCCGGATGTAGTCGCCGACGAACGGCACGTGATCCGAAGACATCGAACGCGAGTCTTCCGGCAGCGCGTCGAGAATCGCTTCGAGCTTGGCTTGCTTGGCGCCGTGGAAACTGATCCGGTTGGAGAACAGGCGGGCGTCACGGCGATTCGTGATGACGACCTTGATCTCACCCGTCTCATAGTGCACGAGCTTGCCGACGACACCGAACTCCAACAGCAGCTGCTGTACGCCGCGAGCCAGCTGGGCGCTTCGGGTCGAGTAGGAGATCTGCACGGTGTTCCGCGGCAGGGCCGAGCATGAGCCGTCGCCGGTGAAGAGCCCGATCAGGAACGCTCGCTTCACGGTCTTGCCCGCGGACCAAACGAACTCGGGCACCTGCTTGGCCGCGCTGCGCTGACCGATCATCTCGGCCAGGACGCTGCCGCGCAGCGCTGACAGATCCTGAATGTCCAGCTCGTGCAATGTCGAGCCAGAAGCGATCAGCCGAGACGACACGTAACGACGCCCACCGACAACATGGTCGTACGCGTCGACGACATACTTGAAGTAGTCCTCGTCGATGTTGTTGAAGCCGGCACGGTCGGCGGAAACGAAGCCTTCCGCCACGAACGCGCCGGCCAAGATCCCCTCGACCCACTTGCGGACCTCGGTCTCGCCGTCGTGCGGCGCATCGGTGCGCTGCATGACCACGCGGTCGCCCGGCTGGACCTCTTCGAGGAGCTTCCACATCAGCGTCGGAACGCCGAGCACGTTCACCAGCGCCAGCACCGGGTGGTTGTGCGTACCACTCAGCTCGAAACCCTCGCGGGTCGTGAGCTTGAGCGTCGGGTGCTCACCGGAGTGGAACAACATCTCGGCACGCACCGGGTCACCGTTGCGGTCGAGCACCTTGAGATCGATCTCGTTGTCGCTGTTCGGCTTGGCGTCCGGGACGATGTCGCCGATGCGAATCGTCGAGCCATTGGCCAGCTTTACCCGCGTATTTGCAGAAGCACAGTAGCGCATCGCGGCAGCCGGATCGTTGCCCGGCGAGCCGAAGTTGCCCTGGCCGTCGATCAGCGGGTAGCGCATCGACCACGGCTGCGCGAGCCGGACGAGCGCGTCGTAGATCGCCGAGTCGCCGTGCGGGTGATAGTTGCCCATCACGTCGCCGACGACGCGTGAGCACTTGTTGTACCCGCGCTCCGGCCGGAAGCCCGAGTCGAACATCGAGTACAGCACGCGGCGGTGCACCGGCTTGAGGCCGTCGCGGACGTCGGGCAGCGCGCGGGACACGATCACGCTCATCGCGTAGTCGATGTACGAACGCTGCATCTCGTGCTGGATGTCGACCGGTTCGACGCGGTCGTGTTCCGGCGGCAAGGTCTCCGTCATGTGGTCCTTCTCGTTCTGGACGGGCTAGGGAAGTCGGGGCGGACTACACGTCCAGGAAGCGAACATCCTTGGCATTGCGGGTGATGAAGGAACGGCGTGCCTCGACGTCCTCGCCCATCAGCACCGAGAACAGGTCGTCGGCCTGTGCGGCGTCGTCGAGGGTGACCTGGCCGAGCAGGCGGTTGGCCGGGTCCATGGTGGTCTCCCACAGCTCTTCGGCGTTCATCTCGCCGAGACCCTTGTACCGCTGGATCGCGTCGTCCTTGGGGAGCTTCTTGCCGTTCTCCACGCCCTGGCGGATCAGCGCGTCGCGCTCGCGGTCGGAGTAGGCGTACTCCGGGTCCTGCCGGGGCCACTTGATCTTGTACAGCGGCGGCCGCGAAAGGAAGACGTGGCCGTGCTCGAGCAGCGGGGTCATGAAGCGGAACAGGAAGGTGAGCAGCAGCGTGGTGATGTGCTGGCCGTCGACGTCGGCGTCGGCCATCAGCACGATCTTGTGATAGCGCAGCTTCTCGAGCTCGAAGTCGTCGTGGATGCCGGTGCCGAGCGCGGTGATCAGCGACTGGACCTCGGTGTTCTTGAGGACGCGGTCGATGCGGGCCTTCTCGACGTTGATGATCTTGCCGCGGATCGGCAGGATCGCCTGGTACATCGAGTCCCGGCCCTCCTTGGCCGAGCCGCCTGCCGAGTCACCCTCGACGATGTAGAGCTCGCACTCCTCCGGGTTGGTGGAGCGGCAGTCCTTCAGCTTGCCAGGCAGGCCGCCGATCTCCAGCGCGCCCTTGCGACGGACCAGGTCGCGCGCCTTGCGGGCGGCCATCCTGGCCTGCGCGCTGGAGAGCGACTTGTTGATGATCGTCTTGGCGTCGGCCGGGTTGGCCTCGAACCAGTGGCTCAGCCATTCGTTCGAGGTCTGCTGCACGAACGTCTTGGCCTCGCTGTTGCCCAGCTTGGTCTTGGTCTGGCCCTCGAACTGCGGCTCGGACAGCTTGATGGAGACGATCGCGGCGAGCCCCTCGCGCACGTCGTCACCGGTCAGGTTGGCGTCCTTCTCCTTGAGCAGCTTCTTGTCGCGCGCGTACGCGTTGACCACGCGGGTCAGCGCGGCGCGGAAGCCCTCTTCGTGGGTGCCACCCTCGTGCGTGTTGATCGTGTTGGCGAAGGTGTACACCGACGGGGTGAACCCGTCGTTCCACTGCATCGCGACCTCGACCTCGAGGCCGGTGCCCTTGGCGTCGAACGCGATCACGTTCTTGTGGATCGGGTCCTTGCTGCCGTTGATGTGCTTGACGAAGTCCTCAAGCCCACCCGGGTAGCAGTAGACCTTCTCCTTGACCCGGGCCTGCTTGCCCTCGGCGTCGGCTTCGGTCTCCTCGTCGGCGACGCGCTCGTCGCGCAGCGACAGGGTGAGGCCCTTGTTGAGGAACGCCATCTCCTGGAGGCGGCGCGAGATGGTCTCGAAGTTGTACGTCGTGGTCTCGAAGATCGACGGGTCCGCCCAGAACGTGATGACCGTGCCGGTCTCGTCGGTCGGGCCGAGATCCTCCAGCTCGCCGGGCACCTGGTCGGTGTACTCCTGGCGCCAGCTGCGGCCGCCGCGCTTGACCTCGGCGAGCAGCTTGGTCGACAGCGCGTTCACCACGGAGACGCCGACACCGTGCAGACCACCGGACACGGCGTAGGAGTCGCTGTCGAACTTGCCGCCGGCGTGCAGCACGGTGAGCACGACCTCGAGGGTCGGCTTCTGCTCCTTGGGGTGCATGTCGACCGGGATGCCCCGGCCGTCGTCGACGACCTGGACACCGCCGTCGGCGAGGAGGGTAACCTCTACCTTGGTGGCGAATCCCGCCATCGCCTCGTCGACGGAGTTGTCCACGACTTCCTGGACGAGGTGGTGCAGGCCCCGTTCACCGGTGGAACCGATGTACATGCCAGGGCGCTTGCGGACCGCTTCAAGGCCTTCGAGCACGGTGATGGACGACGCGTTGTACTCGCTCTTGTTCTCTGTCACCGGCGCTGAATCTCCTCGTCTCGCCCGAGTAGGACGTTCTCTAGCTACATCCTACTTGGCCACGTCCGCTCACATGCGGCAAGGACACCTCTATTTTCCTCACTGGCGGACGAATTCGGCTTTGACCGACTCCGGTTGTAGCTCAGTGTCAAGTCGAGGCGTCTCGGGGCACTGAAGTCTGTCAGCCGTAAGTGTCGCGCGGACCACGTCCTGGCACGTGGCGCAACCCTTTGCGCCAGCTGGGCGCGGTCGGGCCCTGAATCCGCATCCGCTTGACGACGCCGTGGCCCACACCTGCGGCGATCTTCGCGAGAAGCTGCCCCTGCAGCAACCGCAGCTGGGTCGCCCAGGCGGTGGAACTCGCGCGAACGGTCAGTTCGCCGTCCTTCAGCGCGACCGGCTGGGCGTGCTCGGCGACGTCCTCGCCGACGAGTTTTCCCCACTGCCCGAAGACCTGACCGGTGGACAACCTGGTGTTCCAGCCGTGTTCCAGCGCGATCCGCGAGGCCAGCCTGCCGAGCGGCTGCGGGTCGCGCGCGTCGGCGCCCGCCCCTGACCAGCGACGACGGCGCGGGCTCTGCCCGCCGGAGCCACCCACACGGGGTTTACGGGTGCCTGGGGACACCCCTCGGGCCTTGGCTTTCTCACGGGCGGCGTCCAACGCGGCCTGGACAAGGTCACGTCCGGGGGACCGTTCCGGCTCGGCCCCGTTCGGCGCAGCGGATTTGTCACCCTGAGTACGCGAACCAGGCGACTTGGCCGCTCGCTCACCCATGTGGGTTAAGTCAAGCGTCCTATCTGGTCCTTTGGTCACGCCGGGCCATAACTCGTTCCCGGTGTTATCCACACTATCCACAGGTTTGTCCCCAGATCGGTGGGTAAACGTCGAGAACGTGATCACCCGGCGTGGCGAAACCGGCCAACTCAACCACGTGTGAGCTCGCCATCAGCCACTTTGAACCGGCGACCGGCCAGTTCGGCGGGCACGTCCTCTTCCACAGCGGCCGTCACGAGCACCTGCTCGGCGCCGGCCGCGACCTCCGCCAGCCGGGAACGGCGGCGGCGATCCAGTTCCGCGAAGACATCATCGAGCAACAACACCGGTTCACCCGCTTCGCCACGCAGAAGCTCATAGCTTCCCAGGCGCAACGCGAGCGCGAACGACCAGGACTCCCCATGGCTCGCGTAGCCCTTCGCGGGCATCTGGCCCAAGATCAGCTCCAGCTCGTCGCGATGCGGCCCGACCAGGCTGATCCCGCGTTCGAGCTCGGCCTTGCGTGACTCAGCCATCGCCTCGGTCAGCAGGCCGGCCAGCGTCTCGGGGTCCGCGCGCTCGCCGTCGGGTACCCCGTACGTCGCAGGCAGCGCTTCGCCGAGACTCGACTTGTAGGCGATCTTCGCCGGTCGAGAGTCCGGCGCGACGCCCATGTACGCGGCGGCCGCGTGCGGACCGAGGTCCGCGACGAGGTTCAGCCGCGCCGCGAGCAGCTGAGCGCCTGCCGCGGCGAGATGGTTGTCCCAGACTTCGAGCGTCGAAAGCGCGTACGGGTCTTCGCGGCCCGTGCCCTTTCGCTTACCCGCGGTCTTAAGAAGCGCGTTGCGCTGCTTAAGCACCTTCTCGTAGTCAGAGCGCACGCCAGCGAAGCGCGGCGCACGCTGCACGAGAAGGTCGTCGAGGAACCGGCGCCGCTCGCCGGGGTCGCCGCGCACGAGCGCGAGGTCTTCTGGCGAGAACAGCACCGTCCGCAGGATGCCGAGCACGTCACGCGGCTTGCCGACCGCGCCGCGGTTCACCCGCGCGCGGTTGGCCCGGCCTGCCGTGACCTCGAGCTCGACGGTCAGTTCGCGATCGTCGTTGACGACCGCGACCCTGATCAGCGCGCGTTCACAGCCGTACCGGATCAGCGGCGCGTCGGTGGCGACGCGGTGCGAGCCGAGCGTGGCGACGTACCCGATGGCTTCGAGCAGGTTCGTCTTGCCCCGGCCGTTCTGCCCCACGAGCACGGTCGGGCCTGGCTCGAGTGGCAGATCGGCCTGCGGCCACGACCGGAAGTCGGTGACCTGGAGATGTCTGAGGTACACGCCGGGTGTTAGCCGCCGACCTTCTTCACCGCGTGCCCGCCGAACTGGTTGCGCAGCGCGGCGACCGCACGCATCGCGGGCGAGTCCTCCTGCCGCGACGCGAACCTGGCGAACAGCGCGGCCGAGATGACCGGCGCTGGCACGGCGTGGTCGATGGCCTCTTCGAGCGTCCACCGGCCTTCGCCGGAGTCCTCGACGTAGCCCTCGAGGTCGTCGAGCTCCGGGTCCTCGTCGAGCGCGCGGACGAGCAGGTCGAGCAGCCAGGACCGGACGACGGTCCCGCGCTGCCAGCCGGTGATCACCGCGGGCACGTTCTCGACGACCTTCGAGGCTTCGAGCAGCTCGAAGCCTTCGGCGAAGGCCTGCATCATGCCGTACTCGATGCCGTTGTGGATCATCTTGGCGTAGTGACCGGCGCCGACCGAGCCCGCGTGCGAGAAGCCTTCCTCGCGCGGGCCGTCCGGGCGCAACGCGTCGAAGATCGGCATCGCGCGCTCGACGTCGGCTGGCGCGCCGCCGACCATCAGGCCGTACCCGTTGTCCTTGCCCCACACACCGCCGGAGACACCGGCGTCGACGTACCCGATTCCCTTGGCGGCCAACAGATCCGCGTTGACCTTGTCGTCGGTGTACTTCGAGTTGCCGCCGTCGACGACCATGTCGCCCTCGCCGAGCAGGTTGCTCAGTTCGACGACCGTCTGCCGCGTCGGGTCACCGGCGGGCACCATGATCCAGACGATCCTCGGACCGTCCAGTTTGGACACCATGTCCTCGAGCGAGGTCGAGTCGGTGACCTCGGGGTTGCGGTCGTAGCCGACCACCTCGATGCCGGCGGCACGCAGCCGCTCGCGCATGTTGAAGCCCATCTTGCCAAGGCCGATCAGACCTAGCTGCACCATGAGTTCCCCTTGGTAGGTAACGAAAATTGTCGGATCAGCCGGGCAGGCGGACCGGCATCAGCAGGTAGAGGTAGCCCGGGATCAGGTCGCCGTTCTCGTCGGCGGGCTTGATCAGCGCCGGACGGTTCGGCGTGGTGAACGTCAGCTCCGCGCGGTCGGCGTGCAACGCGCCGAGGCCGTCGACGAGGTAGCCGGGGTTGAACGCGATGGTCACCGGGTCGCCCTCGTAGTCGACCTGCAGCTCCTCTTCGGCGCTGCCTTCGTCGTCGCCACCCGCGGAGAGCCGCAGCGTGCCGTCGTCGAATTCCAGCCGGACCTGGGTGCCCCGCTCGGCGACCAGCGAAACACGCTTGATGGCGTCGGCGAGCGCGGACACCCCGATCACCGCGCGCGACGAGTGCTGCGCGGGCAGCAGCTGCCGGTACGGCGGGAACTCCGCGTCGAGCAGCCGGGTGGTGGTCGAGCGGCCGGAACCGGTCAGGCCGAGCAGGCCCTCACCGCTGGCGAGCGCGAGCGAGATGGTCGCGCCACCGGCGCCGAGCGACTTGGCGGCTTCGGCCAGCGTGCGCGCGGGCACCAGCACCGCGGCGTCGGCGAGACCGTCGGCCGGGTTCCAGGTGAACTCGCGCATGGCGAGCCGGAAGCGGTCGGTCGCGACGAGGGTCAGCTTGTCGCCGGAGATCTCCAGCCGCATGCCGGTCAGCATCGGCAGGGTGTCGTCCTTGCCTGCCGCGACCGCGACCTGCGAGACGGCCTGGCCGAACGCGTCGCCGGCGAGCTCACCGGCGAAGGCAGGCTGGGCGGGCAGCTGCGGGTAGTCCTCGACCGGCATCGTCGGCAGGGAGAACCGGGCGTTGCCACAGGTGATGGAAGCGCGGGCGCCGTCGACGGCGATCTCGACCGGCTGCGCGGGCAGCGCCTTGGTGATGTCGGCCAGCAGACGGCCGGAGACCAGCAGGCGGCCGCCGTCGGCGATCGTCGCGGGGACACCGACCGTGGCCGAGACCTCGTAGTCGAAGCCGGAGACGGTCAGCGCGTCGCTGCCGCCGTCCGAACCGGCGTCGAGCAGCACGCCGCCCAGCACCGGCACGGGAGGCCTGGACGGCAGGCTTCGAGCGACCCACGCGACGGCGTCGGCGAGCCCGTCACGCTCGACGCGGATCTTCATGCGCGCTTCCTTTCGACAGCCGAGCCCGGTGCAGGCCCGAGAAGAGCACCTGAGGTCCGAAGCGGCGATGGACCAGGTGTGGGCCACCCACGTTAGGCCGTCGCCGAGGGCTGCGTCACCTCGGCCCGGCCATGCCTTTGTCGACATGTCGCCACGAACCTCGAGCTGTCCCCAATCTCGTCCGCCGCTTGTTTTTATCTTTTGTTCTTCTTCAAGAGATTTATGAACAGCAGTAGTAGTAAGCGTTGTGGATTGTGTGGACAGGTGCCATCTCCGCAGCTCCTGGTAGCCGAGACGGTGTGGACGGGCGGTGTGTGCGGCCCGTGGACAGATCGGGCGATCCGTGGATGGTTTGAAGGTGCCACGTGACCGTCCACAGGAATCCACAGTTATCCCCATGGTTGTCCCCAGCCGTGGACGGAGTTGTACCCAGGCGCTGGGGATGTCACGAGGCGCTTTCCGTGACGTGAATCGCTCGTGCGGGTGACACGCGACAGGTGTGTACAGCTTGTGGACTGCCTGGGGAATCCGTGTGGATCATGGTGTGGATTTCCTGTGGATGCACTGTGGACGGTCTGTGGAGCGTTTACCGTTGTCGCTGTTGGGAGATCTTCGCGCCTGTGGGGCAACTACTCACACCATGGGGATTTTTCCTTGTGTACAAACAAAAAGTCCGATGACGAGCGCACAGGCCATCCACAGTCCGCTGTATATAAGGAAGTTTTCACCGCACATGAGAAACGCCCCGCCGGTTTCCCGGACGGGGCGTTTCTGAAGGCTTAAGAAGCGGCTACTGCCTCGCGCGCTGCTTGATACGCGACGTCAGCTCCTGCACCTGATCGTAGATCCGGCGCCGCTCGGCCATCTCCTTGCGGATCTTCTTGTCCGCGTGCATGACCGTCGTGTGGTCGCGGCCGCCGAAGGTCTGCCCGATCTTCGGCAGCGACATGTCCGTCAGCTCGCGGCAGAGGTACATCGCGATCTGCCGCGCGGTGGCGAGCGCCTTCGTCTTGCCGGGCCCGCACAGATCGTCGAGCGTCACGTCGAAGAACTCCGCGGTGGCGCCCATGATGGTCGGCGCGGTGATCTCGGGCGCGTGCGAATCGGGGATCAGGTCCCGCAACACGATCTCGGCGAGCCCGATGTCGACCGGCTGCTGATTGAGCGAGGCGAACGCGGTGACGCGGATGAGCGCGCCTTCGAGTTCACGGATGTTCGCCTCGACGCGCGCGGCGATGAACTCCAGTACGTCGCCAGGTGCGTCGAGCCGGTCCTGCGCGGCCTTCTTACGGAGGATCGCGATACGGGTTTCGAGTTCCGGCGGCTGGATGTCGGTGATCAGGCCCCACTCGAACCGCGTGCGCAGCCGGTCTTCCAGCGTCTCCAGCCGCTTCGGCGGGCGGTCCGACGAGACGACGATCTGCTTGTTCGCGTTGTGGAGGGTGTTGAAGGTATGGAAGAACTCTTCCTGCGTACCTTCTTTTCCTTCCAGGAACTGGATGTCGTCGACGAGCAGGATGTCGATGTCGCGGTAGCGCCGCTGGAACGCGACCTTGCGGTCGTCTCGCAGCGAGTTGATGAAGTCGTTCGTGAATTCCTCGGTCGACACGTACCGCACGCGCATGCCGGGGAACAGCCGCTGCGCGTAGTGACCGACCGCGTGCAGCAGGTGAGTCTTGCCCAGTCCCGACTCGCCCCAGATGAAGAGCGGGTTGTACGCGCGGGACGGCGCTTCGGCGACCGCGACCGAAGCGGCGTGCGCGAACCGGTTCGACGCGCCGATGACGAACGTGTCGAAGGTGTACTTCTCGTTCAGCCGGGTCTTCGACGTCTGCGGCTGGGCGGGCGCGGTGTACGGCTGGCCTGCGACGGGCCTGCCGGAGAAGGTCGGCCAGATCTCGCGGACCGTGCCCAGCGCTTCGCCTTCCTCATCCACCTCTTCGTCGTCGTCATCGGTGTCGGCGAGCTTCGTCTGCTCGACAAGATGACGCGACGGCGGATAGACGACTTCCTCGTCGAGCTGGGGCGGCGACTCGGGGAGCGCGCGGCTGCCGTTCTCCCTGCCGACGGATTCCCCCCGGCCGGGTGAGGCCGAATAGCGGGGTTCGGGCGCCGGCGGCGGGGTGCTGGAGACCGTTTCGGTGCTGTCGACCTTCACCGCGAGCGAGACCTGACGGCCGAGCCTGCGGGAGAGCGCCTCGGTGATCGCGCCGCGGAGCGCGCGCTCGATCGCTTCTTTGGCGAAGTCGCTCGGGGCGGCCAGCAGTGCGGTGCCGTCGAGCAGGCCGATCGGCCTGGTCACGCGCATCCACGCACGTTGCTGCGGGGAAAGGGTGCCCTCGGAGAGCTCGCGGACCACCTGCTCCCAGATGACCCCCAGGTTGTACTGGTGTTCGGACACCTACTCGGCTCCCCTCCCCTCGCCGCTCACTGAAGCGACGCTGAACGCACTGGTCATCACTCGGCTGAACAGTCGAGACCACCAATGGAGTCTCAATCTTGGACCGATATGCTCACCGGCGCAGCAGGTATCCACATAGTTGTCCACAGCTGTGCACTAATGTACGGCGACCCGCCACGGCTCCACCCGCGGGCTCGACGTCGGCGCCGGAAAGCGCATCGGCTACGGCGACCACATATTCTGCGCACCTGGACCAGTGCCTGTGAGAGGGGCCACGCTAACAAGCGCCGCGTCCTGCCACAAGTCATCGTTGGGCGCAAGCATTTCACGGTGCCCGGCGTGTTGCCATTCGATGTCCCGCACCCGGCGTGGCCTGGCCTTATGCCCGGTCGCCGTGCGTGGTCGAGGGGGCGGTTCCGGCTCCCCCGAAGCGGGTGCGTACCCTCGTAAGGTCTCCCGCTTTCCGCGGGTGCGTTTCGTGCGCCCACGAAGTCGTCACTTCGAGCTACGACGCCACACGTTGGTAGGAGACACCACAGACTGCCGTGCCGACAGGTACGACACGCCGGTTGCCGGTCAAAAGCAACAGGCGACCCGTTGTCGAGACCAGGAGAACTTGAGCCGTGAGCAAGGGTAAGCGCACCTTCCAGCCGAACAACCGCCGCCGCGCGAAGACCCACGGGTTCCGGCTGCGGATGCGGACCCGCGCGGGCCGCGCCATCTTGGCCGCCCGTCGCCGCAAGGGCCGCGAGGCCCTGTCCGCCTGATCCGGCCGTCGTCGAGGCGCGCCGTGCTGCCTGCTGCCGCCCGCCTACGGCGTGGCGAGGACTTCCGCACCGTGATGCGGCGCGGAGTCCGCGCCGGCAAACGCCGCCTCGTCGTGCACGCTTTGACCACAGACCCGCCAGGGCTGCCTGAAGGCGCCAGGGCGGGTTTTGTGGTGAGCAAGGCCGTCGGTAATTCTGTGGTCCGCCATCGGGTGACCAGGCGACTCCGTCACCTCATTTCGGCGCGGCTCGGAACACTGCCCGCCGGCTGCTCGTTGGTCATACGGGCATTACCCCCGGCCGCGGACGCCACCAGCGCGGAACTCGGCTCGGATCTCGACGCGTCACTGCGGCGGCTCGGCCTGCTGCGCCCGAACCACAGCGCGGACAACAACGACGGATCACCGGTGTGAACGAAACTGAGGCTGCCACCACGCGAGACCCGGCCAAGCCCGGCCCGGTCGCGTGGGTCCTGCTGCTGCCCATCAGGTTCTACCGGAAGGTGATCTCCCCCTTCTTCCCACCGGCCTGCCGCTTCTATCCGAGCTGCAGCGCGTACGCGGTGGAGGCGCTCACCCGCCACGGAGCCGCCCGCGGCTCCTATCTCGCGGCTCGCCGCCTGCTGCGCTGCGGACCGTGGACACCGCCCGGCCGCGACCCCGTGCCCGAGAAGTTCTCGTGGCGGCGCGCCCCTGGACCTGCAACACCAATCGAGGAGTAGTTCAGTGCTGGACTTCATCTACTACCCCGTGTCCTTCATCTTGTGGTGTTGGCACAAGGTCTTCGGGCTCGTATTCGGCGAAGCCAACGCGCTCTCGTGGATCCTGGCGATCATCTTCCTGACGTTCACCGTCCGCGGCATCATGTTCAAGCCGTTCGTGAACCAGGTCCGGTCGATGAAGAAGATGCAAGACTTCGCGCCGGAGATGAAGAAGGTCCAGAAGAAGTACGCGAACGACCGGGCGCGCCAAGCGCAGGAGATGCAGAAGCTCCAGAAGGAGCACGGCGTCAACCCGCTCGGCTCCTGCCTGCCGATGCTGCTGCAGATCCCGGTCTTCATCGGCCTGAACCACGTGCTCCGGATGTTCACCGTCAACCCGGTGCACCCCGGCATGCCGAAGACCGAGAACTACTTCTTCAGCCAGGCGGGCGTCGACTCGTACGTCCACGCGAAGCTGTTCGGCGTCAACCTCGGTGAGGCCATCTACAACGGCGTTAGCGTGGTCAGCGGCGCTCAGGCGACGAGTGGCTTCCACTGGCACGTCGCGCCCGTCGCGATCCCGCTGATGATCGTCGCCAGCATCGCGACGCACCTGACCGCGCGGCACTCGGTCGCCCGCCAGAACCCCGACTCGGCGACCCCGCAGACCGCGATGATGAACAAGCTGACGATGTACATCTTCCCGCTGGGTGTGCTCGTGTTCGGTGCGCTGTTCCCGCTCGGCCTCCTCTTCTACTGGCTGGCGAACAACGGCTGGACCCTGATGCAGCAGCGCCTCGTCTACACCAAGATCGACAAGGAAGAAGAGGCGAAGAAGGCCGAGGCCATCGAGAAGCGCACCGCGCTCGGCCCCAAGCCGGGACAGAAGCCCGCCGTCGGCCAGAAGCCCGTTCAGCAGAAGAAGACCCAGCGCAACGCCGGCCAGCCGAGCAAGGTGGCCAAGGCAGGCTCGGCGCACGGTTTCGCGCAGAGCGGCTCCACCGCCAAGAACGGCACCCAGGATTCAGGCACGGACGCCGAGAAGACCAAGAACGGCACGGCGATCCCCAGCCTCGACACGGACTCAACGAAGAAGTCGGGCCGCAAGCGTCGCTGACGCTGCCGAGGCCTTGAGAGGAGACGAATGATGTCGGAGACGGTCGACACGATCGACGCCGAGCAGAACGACGCCGCACCTTCGGAGGCGACCGAGGAGACGGCTGCCAAGGGACAGAAGTCGACGGCGGTCGACGACGACACCTTGGTGAAGGAAGGCGACATCGCCGGGGACTACCTCGAGCGGCTGCTGGACCTTCTGGACTACGACGGCGACATCGACCTCGACGTCGAAGCAGGCCGCGCGATCGTCAGCATCGACGGTGGCGAAGACCTCGAGAAGCTCGTCGGCCCGCGCGGCACGGTGCTCGAGGCGCTGCAGGAGCTGACCCGCCTCGCGGTCCAGCAGGAGACCGGCTCCCGCAGCCGCCTCATGCTCGACATCGCGGGCTGGCGCGCCGACCGCCGCGAGGAGCTTCGCGAGCTCGGCCGCTCCACCGCCCAGACGGTCATCGAGACCGGCGAGCGCGTCCGGCTCCAGCCGATGAGCCCGTTCGAGCGCAAGGTCGTCCACGACGCGGTCGCGGCTGTCGACGGTGTGCGCAGCGAGAGCGAGGGCGAGGACCCCAAGCGTCGCGTGGTGGTCTCCCCCGCCTGACGCGGAGGTACTGAGAGCGGCCCGCCGGAGCGATCCGGCGGGCCGCTCTTTTTTGTGCCCCGGTCGCCTCGGGTGAGGCCGTTCGGTCGGAAGTTGTGAGATCCCCGGTGAATTACACGCGTGGCGTTTCACGTGAAACCAAGCATCAGGGACAATCGAACGAAGCACGTTTCACGTGAAACGTGCGGGCGTTGAGGAGTCATTCAGTGAGCTTGGACAGCGTCGCCGTCGCGGCGCGCACGGTCTTCGGTGACCGCATCGACCAAGCCGAGGCCTACGTGGAACTGCTCCGGGTACATGGGGTGGAGCGCGGGCTGATCGGCCCGAGGGAAGTCGACCGGCTGTGGGAGCGCCACGTGCTCAACTCGGCGGTCATCGGCGAGCGGGTGCCGAAGGGCGCGCGGGTGGTCGACGTCGGGTCCGGCGCGGGGCTCCCCGGAGTGCCGCTGGCGATCGCGCGACCGGACCTCGATATCGTTCTTCTGGAGCCGATGGCTCGCCGGGTCGATTGGCTCGCCGAGGTGGCTGACAAGTTGGACCTCCCCATCACCATCGTGCGAGGACGCGCGGAGGAGCGACAGGTGCGTGCCGATCTCGGCGGCGCCGACGTGGTCACCGCCCGCGCGGTCGCCCCGCTCGCGAAGCTCGCCGGATGGTGTCTTCCGCTGGCGCGTCCCGAGGGCATCCTGCTGGCGCTGAAAGGCGCGAGTGCCGCGGAGGAGATCGAGCGGGACCGGGACGCCGTGCGGCGTTCCGGTGGCGGTACGCCCGAGCTCTTCGAGGTCGGTGCGGCCGTGTTGGAGGTACCCAGCTTGGTGGTCGTGATCCCGCGGCTTCCCGCTCCTGCTCGACGAAAAGGCAAGAAGTAAGGCCCCAGCCGCGTCATGTTCCACGTGAAACAAGCGCGGTTCGTCCCCCTAGTCGTCAAGAACAAGAGGAGGTGTCTAGACCGGTGAATCCGCCGTCGTCAGACTCCGCGAGCACCGGCCACGAGTTGGGCTGGACGCCGATCGCCGAGGAAGCAGTGCGCGCCGCGAGCGTGCTCCACCCCAAGGCGAACACGCTCCCACGTCCCGACCGCCGCCGCGTCATGACGGTCGCCAACCAGAAGGGTGGCGTCGGCAAGACGACCAGCACGGTCAACCTGGCCGCCGCCCTCGCGGTGCATGGGCTCAAGACACTCGTGATCGACCTGGACCCCCAGGGGAACGCCAGCACGGCGCTCGACGTCGAGCACCGCTCCGGCACCCCCTCCATCTACGAGGTGCTCATCGGCGAGGTCTCCCTCGCTGAGGCTGCTGCGGTCAGCGAGCAGTCCCCCAACCTCTACTGCGTCCCCGCCACGATCGACCTCGCGGGCGCCGAGATCGAGCTCGTCTCGATGGTCTCCCGCGAGTCCCGGCTCAAGGAGGCGCTGTCGTCCGAGGTGCTCGACGAGATCGGCGTCGACTACGTCCTGATCGACTGCCCGCCCTCGCTCGGCCTGCTGACCGTCAACGCGATGGTCGCCGCCCAGGAGGTGCTCATCCCGATCCAGTGCGAGTACTACGCGCTGGAGGGTCTGGGGCAGCTGCTGAGCAACATCGAGCTCGTGCAGAAGCACCTCAACCCCGATCTCGAGGTCTCCACGATCCTGCTCACCATGTACGACGGCCGCACCAAGCTGGCCGACCAGGTGACGCAGGAGGTCCGGAACCACTTCGGCGACACGGTCCTCAAGACGGTCATCCCGCGCAGCGTGAAGGTCTCCGAGGCGCCTGGCTACGGCCAGACGGTCCTCTCCTACGACCCCGGCTCCCGTGGCGCCATGAGCTACATCGACGCCGCCAAGGAGCTGGCGAACCGCGGCACGGTGAACGGAAAGAAGGAGGGGACGTTGTGACCGAACGCAGGGGAGGTCTCGGCAGAGGACTCGCGGCGCTGATCCCGACGGGACCGGCGCCCGGCGCACCGCCCGCCGCGGGCGGCAACGGCGTCGCCTCCGAGGCGGTTCTCCGTGAAGCCGACAAGACGCGGGCGGCCGCCAACGCGGGCACCAACGGCGGCGGCGAAGTGGCGGGTGCGGTCTACCGCGAAATCCCGCTCAGCTCCATCAAGCCGAACCCGAAGCAGCCGCGCCAGGTCTTCGACGAGGAGGCGCTCGCCGAACTGGAGCACTCGATCCGCGAGTTCGGGCTCATGCAGCCCATCGTGGTCCGCGAGCTTCCCGGCGAGGAGTACGAGCTCGTCATGGGCGAGCGGCGCATGCGTGCGTCGCAGCAGGCGGAGCTCGAGTTCATCCCGGCGATCGTCCGGCAGACCGCCGACGAGTCGATGCTGCGCGACGCGCTGCTGGAGAACATCCACCGCGTCCAGCTGAACCCACTCGAAGAAGCGGCCGCGTATCAGCAGCTGCTCGACGAGTTCGCCGTCACGCACGAGGAGCTCGCCAGCCGGATCGGCCGCAGCCGCCCGGTCATCACGAATACGATCCGGCTGCTGAAGCTCCCCCTCCCCGTCCAGCGCCGCGTCGCCGCGGGCGTCCTGTCGGCCGGCCACGCGCGTGCGCTGCTCTCGCTGGAGGACGCCGGTAGTCAGGAAGAGCTCGCCGCGCGCATCGTCGCCGAGGGCATGTCGGTCCGCGCGACCGAAGAGGCGGTCACGCTCAAGAAGAGCGAGAAGCCGGCGAAGCCGAAGCCCGCTCCCCGCAAGCCGATGCTCGCGCCGGGGCTGCAGGACTTGGCCGATCGCCTCTCGGACACCTTCGACACTCGCGTGAAGGTCGACTTGGGTCGTCGCAAAGGCCGGATCGTGCTCGAATTCGGGTCGGTCGACGACCTCGAACGCATCGTCTCGATCATGGACGGAAAAGGGACAATTCAGACGCCGAAAACGGACTAGGGATCACCCAGGGACGTTTCGTCACGGTGACAATTGCGCACCGTTGACGGAACACTGCGTTGGGTGATCCCTAGGATCGCTCGTTTTTCCGGGCGAGCAAGACGGCTTGCGGCCGGTTCTCTTCCCACGAGAGCCGAGCGGTGACGGTGAATCCGGCACCGCCCAGAAGTTCGGCGACGCGATCGGGTGGCAAGCGATACGCCTCGTACGTCACCGGGTGTCCGTAGGCGCGCGTCGGCTTCAGATGTTCGTCGCCGACGTGGAACCCGAGCACGGCATGACCGCCCGGCGCGAGCGTCCGGTGAAACTCGGCGAAGACCGTCGGCAGTTGGTCCGGCGGAGTGTGGAAGATCGACCACCACGCGACGATGCCGCCGAGTTCGCCATCGGGTAGCTCGAGCGCGGTCATCGTGCCGACTTCGAAGCGAAGGTCCGGATACGTCCGCCGAGCGATCTCGACCATCTTTGGCGACAAGTCGATTCCGAACGCTCGTAAGCCGAGTTCGTTCAGATGCGCGGTGACCTGTCCCGGCCCGCAGCCGATGTCGGCCACGGGTCCGTCGACGAGCTCCGCGAACGCGGACAGCATCGCGCGACCCAAAGGTTCCACGTGGAACCTGGGCACGGCGATGTCGACGTAGTCCTCCGCGACCGTGTCGTACGACTCGCGGGTCTTGCTCAGATGCGGCGGCTCAGTTGCCGCGCTCAATGGCCCGGCCGACAAGTTCGACGAAGACGGACCCGAGTCCGTTGCCGGAGGCTTCGACCGCCATCGGCACGGTGGAGGTCTCGGTGAGTCCCGGCGACAGGTTGACTTCGAGGAACTGCACGGTGCCGTCAGCGGCGACCACAGCGTCGGTACGGGAGATGTCACGCAGGCCGAGGATCTTGTGCGCGGCGAGCGCCAGCTCCTCGACGGCCTTCGCGGTCTCCTCGGAAAGCCGGGCGGGCGCGAAGAAGTCGGTGAGACCGGCGGTGTAGCGAGCGGTGTAGTCGTAGATGCCGCTCTCCGGCACGATCTCGACCGCGGGCAGTGCCTCGGGTCCGTCAGCCCGGTCGACGACCGTCACGGCCACCTCAACGCCATCGACGAAGCGTTCGGCGAGGACGGTGTCCCCGTACGCGAAGCAGCCGACCATCGCGGCGGGCAGTTCGGACGCCTCGCGGACGACCTGGGTGCCCAGCGCGGAGCCGCCCTGGTCCGGCTTGAGGATCAGCGGGAGGCCGAGGCGTTCGACCATCGCGTCGAGCACGGCCTGCGCGCCGAGCTCGCGGAAGGTGCTGCTCGGCAGCACGACCCAATCCGGCGTCGAGAAGCCGGCCTTGCGCAGCAACGCCTTCGCGGTCGGCTTGTCCCATGCCCGGCGGCAGCCGTCGGAGCTGGTGCCGACGAACGGGACGTCGAACATCTCCAGGATCGTCTGCACGGAGCCGTTTTCGCCCTCACCGCCGTGCAGTGCGACGACGACCGCGCCCGGCTTCTCCTTGCGCAGCCTGGAGAGCAGCTCGGCGTCGGTGTCCCACTCCTCCACGGTCAGTCCCTCGGCGCGGAGCGCGGCCGACAGCCTGCGCCCGGAGCGGAGCGAAACGTCGCGCTCGTGGGAAAGGCCACCAGCGAGCACGGCTACGGTGCGATTGGCCACCGGGATCTCCTCGGAAGTTTAGTGTCCACTGTGGACAGAGCTAGGCCGTGTCAGGGGAAGGTGATTCGGGACCGCTGATCGACCTGGGCGTCACGCTACCGAAGGTACGCACCAGATCCATCTCGGCTTCGAGCACGGAAGCCAGCCGCCGCACGCCTTCGGTGATCCGCTCCGGCGTGGGGTAGCAATAGGAAAGCCGCAGTTGCCTGCTGCCGAAACCATCGGCGTAGAAGCCGGTGCCGGACGCGTACGCCACCCTGGCGGTGACCGCGCGCGGCAGCATCGCCTTGGTGTCCACGCCTTCCGGCACGGTCATCCAGACGTAGAAGCCACCGTCCGGCTTCGTCCAGCTGCAGCCGGGCGGCATGTAGTTGTCCAGCGCGCTGAGGATCGCGTCGCGTCTCTCGCGGTAGTTCTCCTGGAAGTTCTTGATCTGACCCTTCCAGTCATGCGTCGACAGGTAGCGCGACACGATGATCTGGTTGAGCGTCGGCGGGCACAGCGTCGCGGACTCGGCGGCCAGCACCAGCTTCTCGCGCACCGCGTGCGGCGCCAGCACCCAGCCGACGCGCAGACCCGAGGCGAACGTCTTCGAGAACGAGCCGAGGTAGACCACGTTGTCCGGGTCGGTGGACCGCAGCGCCGGGTAGACCTGGCCGTTGAACCCGAGCAGCCCGTACGGGTTGTCCTCGACGACGAGGATGCCGTACTCGCGGCAGATCTCCAGGATCTCGGCGCGGCGCTCGACGGCGAGGGTGACGCCGGCGGGGTTGTGGAAGTTCGGGATCGTGTAGAGGAACTTGACCCGCAGCTTGTTCTTCTTCGCCTGGGCGAGCGCCTCGCGCAGCGTCTCGGGAACGAGACCGTGCTCGTCCATCGCCACGTGGATGACCTTCGCCTGGTACGCGGTGAACGAGCCCAGCGCGCCGACGTAGGACGGTCCTTCGGCGATGACGACGTCGCCGGGGTCGCAGAAGATGCGGGTGACCATGTCGAGGCCCATCTGCGAGCCGACGGTCACCACGATGTCGTCAGGGTGGGCCGAGATGCCCTCGAGCGCCATGATCTCGCAGATCTGGTCACGCAGCGTCGGAATGCCGTGCGCGGAGCCGTACTGCAGCGCGACCAGGCCCTCCTCGGTGATGATCTCCGAGACCTGCGTGGACAGCGAGTTCAACGGCAGCGCGGCGAGGTTCGGCATGCCGCCTGCCAGCGAGACGACCTCGGGGCGGCTGGCGACCGCGAACAGCGCTCGGATCTCCGACGCCGTCATCCCGGCGGTGCGCGCGGCGTACCGGTCGAGGTGGGGGTCGAGGTTGGTGTGGCCGGCTTGCGGCTTGACTGGGTGGTTCTCAGTCATGGGACACTTCCCCCGTGGTGGTCTCGGCGTGGGTCACTACCCGCAGGTTAGCGCCGGACGAGTGTAACCACCCCACCCTGTGGGGTTCCCTACCTTTCGGTCACCGCGACATCGGCCTATCCTGACGATTGGTCTTTTCGGGTGCGCTGGCCGTGGTCATCCGAATCAAAGAGTTGTTGTCGGGGAGGTCGCGTGTCGCGACGCGTCGTGGGCGTCACGCTGGACAACCTGGAGCAGTTGCCGAAACGCTGCCGCAGGTGCGTCTACTGGGAGGTCGCGCCCCACCTCAAGGCACAGGCCGAGGAATACGGCGACACCGAATTCGCGAAGGAAGCCTGGGTTTCGAGCGTGCTGCTCGAATGGGGCTCCTGCGGCCGCATCGTCTACAGCGACACGCTCCCGGTCGGCTTCGTCTTCTACGCGCCCCCGAACGCCGTCCCCCGCGCGCTGGCCTTCCCCACCTCGCCGCCCAGCACGGACGCCGTGCTGCTCACGGCCTTCCAGGTGCTCCCGGAGTTCCGCGGTGGCGGGCTCGGCCGCATGCTCGTCCAGGCCGTCGCCAAGGACCTCACGCGCCGCGGTGTGAAGGCCATCGAGGCCTTCGGAGACGCCCAGCCGTCCGAGGACGAGCTCGGCGAGCACAGCTGTGTGGTGCCCGCCTCGTTCCTGCAGTCGGTCGGCTTCAAGACCGTCCGCCCGCACCCCAAGTGGCCCCGGCTCCGTCTCGAACTGCGTTCGGCGATCTCCTGGAAGGAAGACGTCGAGGCCGCGCTCGAGCGCCTGCTCGGTCAGGTCACCATCACGACGGCGGAACCGAGTCTCGGCCGCGCCTGATGTTTCACGGGAAACGGCGAATGATCCACACCCGCCCGTAGCACATCTTGTGGTCTGAGGGCAGCCCTCATTCCCCAGGTTGTGTATAGCTGTGGACCACTACCCGAGTTATCCACAGATCGCTGATGAGCGCCCCGCGCCCGCTGTGGATGGATACGATGTAGCTGGGCACGGACCCCAGGGAGGGCGGGGGTACGTAACTGGCCGAAAGCGCGAAAAATCTTCGCGGAAATCGGTGAAATGGACGGCTTGGTCAGCTCTTGGCGAGCTCGTGGGCCAAGACGTCGGCGAAGGTGAAGGTGCCGGTCGGCTGGTCGCCCTCGCCCAGCAGGTACAGGCGCTTGACGGCGACCAGGATTCCTTCGGCGACTAGGTCGCGGAAGGCCGGGTCGGCGAGCTTGCGGCTGTCCTCGGGGTTGGTCAGGTAGCCGATCTCGACCCGGACCGCTGGGCAGCGGGTGCGGGTGAAGATCTCCCAGGTCTTGTAGTGCGTGCGGCAGTCCAGCAGGCCGGTGCGGGCCGCGAGCTCACGCTGGATGAAGCCGGCGAGCAGCTCACCCACGGTCGACGTGGTGCCGTTGCCGGTGCCGAAGTGGAAGCTGGCGACGCCCTGCGCCTTCGGGGAGCGGTTGCCGTCGCTGTGCAGCGACAGGAACAGGTCCGCGCCCGCGTCGTTGGCGAACTGGGCGCGCTCGGCCTCGGACGGGCTGTGGTTCGGGCCGCGCGAGATCAGCGCCTCCATGCCGGTAGCCTTCATCCGGCCTTCCAGGCGACGGGCGAGGTCCCAGGCGATGTCGGCCTCACGCAGGCCGCTGGCGGCGACACCGAGGTCCTGGCCGCCATGGCCGGGGTCGATGACGATGCGCTTGCCGCGCAGCCGCGGGCCGGCGCGCCGGACCTGCTCCTGCTCGCGCAGGAACACCGGGCGGCCGCCGCGCACGCGCGGGGAGAGCTGGTTCAGGTTGCGGACCGTCGACGGGCCGCAGATGCCGTCCGCGACGAGGCCGAAGTTGCGCTGGAAGTCCTTGAGCGCGCGCTCGGTCTGCGGGCCGAAGGCGCCATCGGGCCGTCCGGCGTCGAAGCCGAGCTCGGTGAGGCGCTCCTGCAGCGCGAAGACGTCGTCGCCGTGCACCGGGGACGAGATCAGGTACGCGAGCGGCCTGCTGCCCAGGTGGAAGCTGGCGCCCCGGAGTGCGCGGTAGGTCGCCGGACCCACCACCCCATCGGTGATCAGGCCGCGACGCTGCTGGAAGGCACGGATGGCCTGCTCCACCGGAACATCGAAGACATCCGAGTTCACCGGGGGAAGCAGGGTCAGGCCGACCAGGACGGACCTGATCTCGGCGACGTCGGGTCCGGCGTCACCGCGGCGGAGTACCCGCATGCACTCCTCGCTCTTCCTTGGGCACCGATTCGTCGATGCGAGGCATTGAAAACCACAACTGGGGACGACCCAGGTCCACTATTGTGCCTTGTGAACTCTGTGTAAGTGCGTAGGCCCATGGCTAACTGAAAAGAAAAACCCGGGAGCCACGCGCAAACTAGCACGTCACTCCCGGGTTTCCGGGTGCCAAAAGGCTCAGAGCACGTCAGACAGATCCTTCAGCAGAGCGGGCTTCGGCTTCGCTCCGACGATCGTCTTCACCGGCTTCCCACCCTGGAACAGGATGAGCGTCGGGATCGACATGACCTGGTAGTCACGCGCCGTGTTCGGGTTGGCGTCGATGTCGAGCTTGGCGATGGTCAGCTTCTCGCCGTGCTCGGCCGCGATCTCGTCCAGCACGGGCGCGACCATCTTGCACGGGCCGCACCAGGTGGCCCAGAAGTCGACGAGGACCGGCTTCTCACTGGTCAGGACATCGTCGACGAACGACGAGTCGGTCACCTTGACGGTTTCGGACATGGTGTCTCCTTCGGTGAGGGTGGGTCAGTTGGCGGACGCGGCGCCGTAGCCGCCGCCGACGAGTTCGGGTGCTTCGTGCGCACCTTCCGTGCCGTGCTCGGCGAGCCAGCGTTCCGCGTCGATCGCGGCGGCGCAGCCTGAGCCCGCTGCGGTGATGGCCTGGCGGTAGGTGTGGTCGACCAGGTCGCCTGCCGCGAAGACGCCGTCGATGTTCGTGTAGGTGCTGGGCGACTTGGTGATGACGTAGCCCTGGTCGTCGACGTCGACCTGGCCGCGCACCAGCTGGCTGCGCGGGTCGTGCCCGATCGCCACGAAGAAGCCGGTGGCCTCGAGCGTCGACTCCTCGCCGGTGACCGTGTCCTTCAGCTTCAGGCCCTGCACCTTGCCGTCGCCGACCACCTCGGTGACCTGCGAGTTCAGCTTCCACTTGATCTTCTCGTTCGCGCGGGCGCGCTCGAGCATGATCTTCGACGCGCGGAACTCGTCGCGCCGGTGGACGATCGTGACCGACTTCGCGAACTTGGTCAGGAAGGTCGCTTCCTCCATCGCCGAGTCGCCGCCACCGGCGACCACGATGTCGTGGTCGCGGAAGAAGAAGCCGTCACAGGTCGCACACGAGGACACGCCGCGCCCGAGCAGCTCCTGCTCACCGGGCACGTAGAAGTAGCGGGCCGCGGCGCCCATCGCGAGCACGACCGCACGCGCGGCGTACCGGACACCGTTCGCGGTGACGTACTTGACGTCCCCGGTCAGCTCCAGCGCCTCGACGTCCTCCGCGCGCAGCTCGGCGCCGAAGCGCTCGGCCTGCTTGCGCATCTCCTCCATGAGATCCGGGCCCTGGATGCCCTCACGGAAGCCGGGGAAGTTCTCGACCTCCGTCGTCGTCATCAGCGCGCCACCGAACTGGGTGCCCTCGAACACCAGCGGTTCGAGCTGCGCCCGCGCCGCGTACACGGCGGCGGTGTAACCCGCAGGACCGGATCCGACGATGATCAGGTTCCTGATTTCCTCGGCAGCCACCGATACCTCCGACTCGTTGTGACCTGTACCAGGCTCAACATGATCGTAGGTGGCGATTGTTCCCGAGCGTGACCGGTGCTACTTCTCCCCGATTGTCTTGTCGAACAACTTGGTGCAGGCGGTGTCGAAAGCGACGGTCCGGTACTGCGCGAACTTGCCCGTGGTGAGGATGACCATGGTCCCGGCCTTGCCGTTCACGTTGACCGGCTGCACGCCCGCCGGAGGGATCTCGGAGTCGAAACCCGCCGCGTCGAGGCACTTGTCGAGCTGCTGCTTGGACAGCAGCGGGCCGTAATCGGTCACGCCGAGGCCCTTGCCGACCAAAGCTTCGGAGCCCGCGCCGTCCGAGCCGACCGACGGTCCGCTCGGCTTCGGGGCGGCGACGCCTGGCGTGCTCGACTCCTTGGACGAGGTGCTAGGAACGATGACCGCGACGGCGACCACGGCTGCGGCTGCCGCGGTAAGGATCCCGGCACCCCAGCCCATCTGCTTCTTGCGACGCCGCTGACGCTCGGCGTCGAGACTCACGACAGGTGCGACGGGCGTCGAGTCGGCTTGTCGCTGCCGCGGGAGGGCGGCCTGGACCTCCTCCGCGAGCGCGGCGTCGAGCCGGGCCGCGTACTCGGCGGGCATCGGCACCACTTCGGCGGCCAGCCCGGCGAGGTCGGTCTGTGTCGACTCCAGCGCTTCGATGATCGCGCGCGCTTCCGGATCGGCGTTCACCAGCGGCCACAGCTCGGCCGCCTGCCGCTCGTCCAGTACTCCCGCGTGCAGATCGGCGAGCACGTCGACAGACCACGGACCGTCAAGCCCCCGAATTTCGTCCGTCATCGTCCCTCCCGTTTGCTTTCGTGAGTTGGGACGCATCCATCTGCATCGGGGTTCCGCAGATGACCGAGAACCTTGGCGAGCTTGGCGCGGCCACGCGCGCACCGGCTCTTGACCGTGCCTTCGGCGATACCCAGCAGCTTCGCGGTGTCGGCGACGGAGTAGCCCTCGACGTCGACGAGCACGATCGGCGCGCGCTGATCCTCGGGAAGCGTGTCGAGCGCGTCCTTGATCAGCAGCTTGGTCTCGCGTTCGGACATCGAGTCACCCGGCGCGGCGGGCTCGTTGAACTCGCCCGACTCCGGCATCGGGACCGTGGGCCGCGCCTGGCGGCGGCGGATCCGGTCCAGGCAGGCGTTCACCACGATGCGGTGCAGCCAGGTGGTGACCTGGGATTCGGCGCGGAAGTTGCCCGCCGCTCTGAACGCCGAGATGAAGGCGTCCTGCAACGCGTCGGCGGCTTCTTCGGGATCACGCACGGTGCGGAGCGCTACCGCCCACATTCGGTCGCGATGCCGCCGGACCAGTTCGCTGAACGCATGCGGATCCCCGGCGGCGTGCGCCTGTATGAGATCCGCATCCGTGGGTATGGCTGCGGTCACCCGGGAAGCCTACTAGGGCGCGTTTTCTGGATTCTGTCCGCGATAGCCGAGCCCAGGCGGCCCCTGGCGGCACCGCGGAATCACCCGAGTACGGCCCGGTACGAGAGCGATTCCGCGGCACCGCCAGGAACCACCTGGATCTCGACTCTCATCGGACACAATCCAGAAAACGCGCCCTGTGATCGACTACGTCAAGCAGCAGGTAAGAAGCTCACTTCACCCAACTGGGTCATGTGCTTTCCGTTGTCGATATCGGCCAGCTGGGTGATCCAGACGATGAAGAACTTCCCGTCGGTCGGCGTCGGCAGGCTGATCGTCGACTCGCCCTCGCCGACGTCCGCCGCGGCGAGCTCCTTGGTCTCGTCGAGCCCGGCGTCCTTCGAGTCGGCCGAGAGGATCTTGACCTTGGTGCCCGGCTTGTCCGAAGTGATCTTGACCTGGGCCAGCTTGATCGGGTCCTTGAAGGTGAAGACCAGGCCGACGCCCGGCTTCACCGCCGGGAACTGCTGCTTGTACTGCTCGGTGCGCCACATCGTGCCGGGGTCGCCGTCGGCCGCGTTCTTGGCGCGGCCGGGGTTGTCGCCAGCGCCCTCGGGGTTGTAGACGTTCACCGCGGCCGGGTCGGCGGCCGGTCCGACACCGCCTGGCTGCGCCGGCGGCGGCGCGGGCTGCTGCCCGCCGTCGGGCGGCGGCGTCGAGGAAGCCGACGGCGCCGCGACGTTGACCTTGGGGCCGGTGGCGTCCGGGTCGGACTGGAACAGGCTGATCGCCAGCATGCCGAGCCAGGCCAGGATGCCGACCACGGCGACGACCAGCACGGTCACGCCGAGCGCCAGCTTCTTGCGCCGCGCCGCGTCCTTGACCGGCTTCTTCGTGGTCCAGATGGTGCCGTCCGACTCGGGCTGACCCTCTTCGGTGGCGCCGATCGCCTTCATCAGCTGGGTGCGTTCCTCGGCCTCGGCGACCTGGCCGAGCACGCTGAGGATGGCCGCGCTGGTGCGGATGCCGCCGTGGCCGCCGTCCTCGATGGTGCGCACGGCCAGCGCCGACAGCTCGACCGGCACCGAAGGCACCAGCGAACGAGGCGGCACGAGCCTGCCTCCCGGGCCTTGCGGCGCGGCGGGGATGGCGGCCGGGCCGCCGGGCAGCGCCCAGCGGCCGGTCAGCAGCAGGTACAGCACCGCGCCGAGCGCCTTGACGTCGTCACGCAGTGTCGCGTCCGGCAGCGGGCCGGGGAAGGCGAGCTTCAGCGCGCCGTCCGGCGTCAGCCGAAGTCGTTGCGGGTGATCGAGACCGAGCACGAGGCCGTTCTGGTGCGCGCGCTCGACCGCCTCGGCGAGCTGCTGGACCATGCGCGCGGCCGCGGCGGGCGCGACCGGGCGTTCGGCGACGAGGTCGACCAGGTCGCTGCCCTTGGTCCACTCGGCGACCACGACGCCGAGGAGTCCCTCGGTGGACGTGATGCCGCTGCCGAGACTGAGCACGTCGAGCACGCGGGCGACACCGCCGTGCCCGAACTTGGCGCCGTGCGCGGCGCGGTCGAGGGTACGACGGGCCAGGCGGGCCGCCTCGGCGTCCGCCGGGTCGCCCACCAGCAAGGTCAGTGCGACATCCCGGCGCAGCTGGCCGTCGCGGGCACGCCACAGGTGCGCGCCTGCCCGCTCATCGATGCCGAACTGCGCGAGCAGCCGGTACCGGCCGTCACCGACCACCCGGCCAGGCGCCAGCGAACCACCCTGCGCGCGAACGCCCGCAGGATTGGGCGCGCCCGCCTGCTCGCTCCGTCTCGTATCCACGCTCACTCCCGATATCTCCCTGACCGAGGGTACGGGAATACGACGCGTGGTCGCGGGTTATCTGTGCGTCAATCGTTATTTGCGCTTGATCAGACGAGTGAATCTCGAAGTCGCGGGCGCCAGCTCCTCGACCTTGAGCGCCACCAGCACGCCGAACGACACCACGATGCCGACGATGCCTTGCAAGATCAACTTTACCCAGGCCTGCAGGATCGGCCCCAGCGAGTCCGGCACGAGCAGCCCGACGACGTACGCCGCGCCGACGCCGGCGCCACTCGCGACGACGGTGAAGAGGATCACGCCGAGCACGCGCTTGCTCCGGAGGTTACCGAGCGTCACCCAGAGCCACACCTGACCGAGGATCGCGCCGACCACGAAGGTCAGCCCGTTGACCATCATCGCGCCGAGCACGATGTGGTCGCCGTCGAGCAGTCCCTGGCACATGTACAGCAGCGGGACCTTGACCACGGTCATCACGATCATGATCAGGGTCGGCGTGCGCGCGTCCTTCATCGCGTAGAACACCCGCAGCTGGAGCATGACCAGCGCGTACGGCAGCAGCGCGAACGCACAGATCGCCAGCGCCGAGCCCAGCCGCGACGCGGCTTCGGGCGTGCTCTTGCCGAAGCTGAACAGCGCGACACCGATGGACGAGCCGACGATGGTCAGCACCGCCGAGATCGGCACGAGCATCACGGTCGACAGCCGCGAGGCGTACGAGAGGTCGGCGACGAGCTTCTTGTGGTCGCCGTCGGCGGCCGCCCGGCTGAGCCTCGGCATGATCGCGGTCAGCAGCGAGACGCCGATGACGCCGTACGGGAGCTGGAACAGCAGCCACGCGTTGCTGTACGCGGTGACGCCGCCCTCGCTGCCGCTGGTCAGCACGCGCGTGTTGATCGTGTAGCCGACCTGGCTGACCGCGACGTAGCCGAGGATCCAGAGGGCGAGCCCGCCGAACTCCTTCATCTGCTTGTCGATGCCCCAGGCCCACTTGAACCTGAACCCGGAGCGCAGCAGCGGCGGCACGAGCATCACGGCCTGCGCGACGATGCCGGCGGTCACGCCGACGCCGAGCACCAGCAGCTTCGTGTCGCCGAGCGAGACCGGGTCGAGTGAGATGTCGCCGGGCAGGATCGCCACCACGACGATCGTGAAGATGACCACCAGGTTGTTGATCACCGGCGCCCACGCGGCTGGGCCGAAGTTGTTCTTCGAGTTCAGCACCGCCGAGAGCAGCGCGAACATCCCGTAGAAGAAGATCTGCGGCAGCAGCAGGTAGGCGAACGCGGTGGTCAGCGCCGGGTTGGCCTTGCCGGAGGTGTCGACGTACAGCGCGGTGAACGCGGGCGCGGCGAGCACCGCGATCACGGTGCCGACCAGCAGCAGCACGCCGGCGACGGTGATCAGGCGCTGCGTGTAGGCCTCGCCGCCGTCCTCTTCGTCCTGTGCGCGGACGAGCAGCGGGACGACGACACTCGCCAGCACGCCACCCATCAGCAGCTCGAAGACGATGTTGGGCATCGTGTTGGCGACGTTGAACGAGTCGTTGGCGACGCCCGCGCCGATCGCCGCGACCAGCAGCAGCTTCCAGAGGAAGCCGGTGATCCGGCTGATCAGCGACGCGATGGCGATCTTGCCGCTGGTCTTGACCAGCGACGGCGCCGCCTTCTTCTCCGGCTCCTTTTCCCCAGGCCGGACCAGCGTGACGTCGACCCGCTGCATGACCTGGGTGGCCAGCGCGTCGTACGGGCGCAGTACGTCAGGGTCGGCGACGGGCCAGCGTGAGCCGACCGGGACACCGGGGATGCGCGGGATGAACTGGGTCGCGTCCGGCTCGCCGCCAGCCGAGGGCGGCGGCACCGGCGCGGGCAGGTCGTTGCGGTTCCACGGCCGGACCGGACCGGAGCGCGGCGCCTGCTGACCGCGGCGCGGCGCGGGCGGCGGTCCCTGCGGGGTGGCCTGCTGCCGGGTCGGCGGCGGATTCTGGGGTGGTTTCTGCCGGGTCGGGACCGGCTTCGCCGAGCGGATCGGCGGCAGCTGCGGCGGCTGACCCTGCGCGGGACGGCTCGGCTGCGGCAGCGGCTTGAGTCTGCGCGTCTCCTCGTCCCGTGACGGTGTGACACGGCGACGGCCGTCCGGCGGCGGCCCGGCAGGCGGCTGCGCCGGTGGCGGCTGATGGCGTTCTGGCTGGTCAGGCCCTGGACGAGGCGGGCGTCCGGCACGTTCGGGTGGCACACCCGGTCCTCTGTTCAACGTGCGCCCAATCCTCAGCCGGTTTCGTCGTCGACCCAGGGTAGTCGGCGCGGCCCGAAAAGGCTCAAACCCTAGTGGCCTTGCTCTCTTTGATCCTCCGATAGATGCGGCGCGAAGACAACAGGAGTAGAGCCGCGCCCGCGACGATGGTGACGATCAGCGTGAGCGTGCCGTATTCGTTGGAGCTGAGCTCGAACTTCGCCGTGCTGCCGAGCCTGGTGCCCGCCGGGGTGCTCAGCGAGACGTCGACGCTGAACCGGCCCGCGCGCAGCGCTTCGATCGGCACGAGCTGCTGCCGCTTGGCGTTGGCCGGGATGGACCGCGGCGCGATCTCGTCGGGCGAGCGCAGGCCGGTGCTGTTGTTGAGGCCGACCTGGACCATCATCGCGACCGGCAGATCGTTGGACAGCGTCACCGGCAGCGGCGACGAGCCAGAGGTCAGCGAGAACCGCTGGGTCGGGTTGACGACCCCGACCTGGCTGGTGAGGTACGTCAGCTCACCGCGCGCGTTGCCGGTCGAGGCCGGTATCCCGCCGCCCGCCGTGCGCCAGGCGCCCGAGGTGGCGCGGATCAGCCCGTCACGGATGGGGGTGACCAGCTCGATCGGCTTCACCTGCGCGGTCGAGTCGACCGTCATCGCCGAGGTGAGGTTGGTGATCGAGGTGTCGATGTCGGTCAGCGTGCCGGTGAAGTCGGCGGACGGTGCCGTCGCCAGGTCCTGCGAGGTGTGGTTCGACTCCGCGGTGGCCGACGGGTTCGAGGTGAGCGAGTCCTTGAGCGCGACCGGCGAGACCATGCCGCTCTCGGTGAAGCTGCTGAGCGTCCGCAGCATGGTGATCAGCTCGGGCAGCGGCGCGCTCCAGCGGCGCGGCGGCGCGACGACGAGACGGCCGGGGTTCGTCTGGCCCTGGCCGAGACCGGCGCGGAAGGCGATCGCGGCGAGCCCGTTCTGCGTGGAGACAGCGGGCTTGGCCGCCGCGTTGTTGGGCTTGTCGCCCACGCTCAGCGCGGCCGAGGTCAGCGAGTCGGCGGGCTGGACGTGCAGGTCGGAGCCCGCGAGGGTGACCGGGGCGTCGAGCTGCTCGGTGGACTGCACCCTGGTCGACTCGGTGATGACCGTCTTGACGCCCGCCGAGGTCAGTGCGCCGATCGTGGCCGAGTCGAGCGGGCCGTCCGGCCACAGGGTGTTCTCGACGGGCACCGCTTTGAGGATGTTCTCGAGCACCGCGGTCTGGGCGGCCGCCTTGGTGACGAGTTCGCTGTCGGCCTGCTCGCCGTTCTTGACCGCGGAGAGCACGGACAGGTCGGCGTCGGCGAACGGGAGCGGGACCATGCAGTGGCCGTTGACCACCTGGCGGAGGTTGCCGAGCCACTGCTTCGCCAGCTCCGTGCCGCGGCCGGTGACCGGGCTGCCGCCTGTTCGGACCAGGTAGCCCCGTGACATCTCGTCGACGATCGAGATGAGGTCGGGGTCGACCGCGAAGCACAGCGAGTTGAACAACTTCGAGTCGTCTTGGATCGTCTGCGCGGCCTTGACCAGCGAGTTCAGCCTGCCGCCCTGATCGAGGTCGTCGGCCAGCTGGTCGTTGTCGAGCGTGAGCTGATTGTGGAACGGCCAGGTCGCGACATGCGGGACGGTGCTGGTGAGCGGCCAGAGAATGGACACCTGCGCGGCCTTCGCCTGCTTCTCCGGCGCCTGCTTGCCGGGGATGCCGAGCACGGGCAGCAGCATGTTGAGCGCGGCGAGCCTGGCCTGGCCGCCGAACTCCGGCACGCCGTTGATGTTGACCAGCAGCGGGAACACGCCGGTCTTCGTCGGCTTGAACGCGGTCAGCGGCACCGTGATGTTCAGCGGGGCGGACGCACCCGGCTCGAGCACGTCGGTGACATCGGTGAACGGCGAGACGCTCGCGTCGGTCGGCGTGGTGCCCTCGACCGACTCGGTGAACTGCCGCTCGGTGGTGATCCGCTCGCCGAACTGCAGGCGGACCTGCAGTTTCGACAGCTTGCGGTCCCCGATGTTGGTGACCTTGCCGCTGATGTTCAGCGTGGTCGAGTTCGAGGTGAGCACGCGGGGGTTCATCTGCTCGACGTCGAAGCGGAGCCTGCTCGGCTCCTGACGCGGCTGCGGCTGCGCGGCCTGCGCGCCGAAAAGGCCTTGGACGAGCAAGAAACAAATGGTCAAGCAGATGGCGGCGAGCCGCTTCACTCGTTAGCTCCCTCAGCGGCAGGGGATTCTTGCGCGAACAGCTCACGGGCCTTGCGGACCAGCTTGCGTTCGTCGGCGTAGGCGAGTTTGGTCTCCAGGTCGGTGACCGGGAACCAGGCTACCTCGGTGACTTCGACGTCCTCATCGGACAGCTCCCCGCCGACGGCCTCGAGCAGGAAGTGGTGGACGGTCTTGTGCACGCGGCGGCGATCGGCGACGAACCAGTAGTCGATCGCGCCGAGCGGCTCGATGACCTGCGCGGAAATGCCGGTCTCCTCCTTCACCTCGCGCATGGCGGTCTGCTCGACCGTCTCGCCGTCTTCGATGTGTCCCTTGGGCAGCGACCAGAGCAGTTTGCCGTGCCGGTCGAGCCTGCCGATCAGCACCGCGTTCTCCCGGTCGGCGTCCATCACCAGCCCGCCTGCCGAGGTCTCGTCGACCGTCGTCAGCCTCCTGCCGCGCTGGCGCCTGCGCCGGCGGCCCGGCTTCGAGGCACCGGTGCGACCGGCCGATCCAGACATGCTGCGATGCTAGAGCAAACGGCGGCGTCGCTACCCTGGCTCTCCGTGTCCGTGTTGATCGGTGCGCGTAGTAAGTGCACCCCTTTCGTGGTGGGATTGCAGTGAACGAACTTGTCGCCATGCAGAATGCGGTGACCGAGCTGATGCGTCTCTCCCCACTGGCGGATGAACTGGCGGGCCTTTTCACCAAGGCCGGTCACCGGCTGTATCTGGTCGGCGGCAGCGTCCGCGATGTCATGCTCGGGCGTGGTTCGCACGACCTGGACTTCACCACCGACGCGCGGCCGCAGCAGGTGCTCGACATCGTGCGCGGCTGGGCGGACAACATCTGGGAAGTCGGGATCGCCTTCGGCACCGTCGGGGTGACCAAGAAGGGCTCGCTGCTCGAAATCACCACGTTCCGCGCCGACAGCTACGACCGGGTGACCCGCAATCCCGAGGTCACCTTCGGCGACACCATCGAAGACGACCTGCTCAGGCGCGACTTCTCGGTCAACGCGATGGCCATCGACTTGGCGGCGAAGAAATTTGTCGACCCCTACGACGGCATGGCCGCGTTGCGCGACCGCGTGCTCGACACGCCCGCGACGCCTCAGGAGTCCTTCGCCGACGACCCGCTGCGCATGCTGCGCGCGGCCCGGTTCGCCGCGCAGCTCGGGTTCACCCCGGCGCCGCGCGTGGTCAAGGCGATGACCGACATGGCAGGCGAGATCGACCGGATCACCGCCGAGCGCGTGCAAGCCGAGCTGTCCAAGCTGATGCTGGCCGACGACCCGAGGCCCGGCTTGGAGCTGATGGTCGACACCGGGCTGGCCGAGCGGGTGCTGCCCGAGGTGCCCGGCATGCGGCTCGCGATCGACGAGCACCATCAGCACAAGGACGTCTACCAGCACTCGCTGACCGTGCTGCGGCAGGCGATCGACCTGGAGAAGACGCACGAGCCGACCTCCGAGCCCGACCTGATCCTGCGGCTCGCCGCGCTGCTGCACGACGTCGGCAAACCGCGCACGCGCGAGTTCCAGCCGGGCGGCGGCGTGAGCTTCCACCACCACGAGGTGGTCGGCGCCAAGATGGCCCGCAAACGTTTGCGCGAGCTGAAGTTCTCGAAGGAGATCATCGAGGCCGTCTCGCAGCTGGTCTTCCTCCACCTGCGGTTCCACGGCTACGGCAAGGGCGAGTGGACCGACTCGGCCGTCCGCCGCTACGTCACCGACGCCGGTGACCTGCTCCCCCGCCTGCACAAGCTCGTCCGCGCCGACTGCACCACCCGCAACCGCCGCAAGGCCGCCGCGCTGCAGGCGACGTACGACCAGCTCGAAGAGCGCATCGCCCGGCTGCGCGAGCAGGAGGACCTCGCCCGCGTCCGCCCCGACCTCGACGGCAACGCGATCATGGAACTGCTCGGGATCCAGCCGGGTCCGCAGGTCGGCCAGGCCTGGAAGTTCCTCAAGGAGCTCCGCCTCGACCGCGGCCCGCTCGACCACGACGAAGCGGTCGCCGAGCTCCTGAAGTGGGCCGAGTCGAACGGCATCACCCCGCCTAACCCCTCGTAGTAGCCCGAAAGCCACTTTCGTCAGGTCTCATCTGCCGGAAGTGGCTTTCGGGGTTTGACCACCGGGCTTGGGGTTGTCGGTACGGTTGGGGCTCATGGGGCACGAAGTGGACGCGCTCGTCGCGGCATCGGCCGGGCTGCGGCTCGGCGAGGAACTGACCGAGTACCTGCGTGACGAAGGTGAGCGGAAGGTCTACGACCAGCCTGCCGCGTTCACGGCTTTCGTGCGGGGCGGCGGGAACGTCGAGCTGTACGAGCGGCTGAGTGACGTGCTCGCCGCCGGGTACGACGCGACGAAGCCCGACGCGCTGCTCGACGTCGGCTGTGGTGACGGGCTCGCGGTCGTTCCGGCGCTGGACCGGGCGCAGCACGCGCCGCTCAGGGTCGACCTGGTCGAGCCGTCCGAGGCGTTGCTCAAGGACGCCAAGAAGGGCGTGCCCGGCGCGCAGGCTTGGCAGTTGACCGCGCAGGAGTTCTTCGCGCGTGACGACGAGCAGCGGTGGGACGCGGCGCAGGCGACGTTCTCGCTGCAGTCGGTCGTGCCGGAGGACCGGCCGTCCGTGCTCAAGGCGTTCCGTGAGCGGGCGACGCGGCTGACGATCGCCGAGTTCGACGTGCCCGTGTACGTCGAGGGGACGCCGGAGCACCTGGTGTCGATGGTCAAGCGGTACGAACGCGGGATCACCGAGTACGGGGCCGACGCCTCGCTGGTCGCGCAGGGTTTCCTGCTGCCGGTGCTGCTCGGCCAGATCACCCCGTCGGTCGCGCGCACGAACTGGGAGCAGCCCGCCGCGAAGTGGGTCGAGCAGCTCGAAGCGGCCGGATTCACCGACGTGAGCGTCGAGCCGCTCGTGGACTACTGGTGGGCGCCTGCCGTGGTGATCAAAGCCGCGTGAGCGCGCCCGACTCCAGATGCCTGCCGACCGGGTGCGGCAGTACGTAGGCGACCGCGCCGCCCGGCATGCCGTTCCACGGCGCGGTGATGCCGGTGAGCACGCGCAGTGGGCGTTGCACCTGGTAGGCGCGCTGCTCACGCTCGCGGTCGTAGGCGAGTGAGGTCTCGACGAAGCGGGCCGACTCCGGGTGGACCAGGTTGCCCGCCTCGTTGCCGAAGCGCTGGATGGTCGTGCCCGCAGGCAGCACCACGAGCCGCTTGTTGCTGAAGAAGTTCAACGGCGGCTCGCCGCGCAGCGGCAGGATCGGCCAGTCGGCCGGGTTGTCGTGCTCCTCGGCGCCGGCGACCGCGCGGACCGGGTACAGCAGGAGCGTGCCCAGCAGGAAACGGGCGGCTTCCTCGATGCGCGGGAAGTACGTCGGCTCGTCGGACGGCGGCCGCGAGACCTCCCAGCCCTGCTCGGCCTTGCGCAGCGACCAGGCGCCTTCGACCAGCTCGCCGATCCGGTAGGCCGTGTCGGACACGCCGTGCTCGGCCAGGCGCTGGTGCAACGCGTCGAGCAGGTCGGCGGCGCGGGCGTCGCGGTCCGGCTCGTCGCCGCGGGCGAGCTTGTCCTGCGACGGCAGGTCGTCCGGCGTCTGGGGCGGGTACGGCTGGCCGAGCAGGTGGGCCTCGGCCGTCGCGCGCAGGCGTTCGCTGACGTACGGCGGCCGGAAGCCCTGCGAGCGGATGTGGTCGACCAGCTCCGGCTCCGGCGGGATGCCGCCCTTGCGCAGGTAGTGCGGCACCGCGGCAGGCCAGATCCAGGTGCCGTCGGTGTGGAAGGCGTGCGGGACGTCCGGCGGGGTGTTCGGGCTGAACACGTCCGGCAGCGGGCCGGGCCTGGACAGCACCACCGGCGAGCGGAACAGGTAGTCGAGCACGCCGCGGACCGCGTCCGGCGGCACCGGCGGGCGGTTGACGACCGGGCGCTCGCCCTCGTTGTGCGAGTCGACGGGCTTCGCGACGCGGAAGGTCACGTTCAGCGGCCTGCCCGCGTGCACCGCGAGCCACGACGGCACCTGCTCACGCGGGAAGTTCCCCAGCTCGCCGACGTAGAAGCGCTGGTTGGGCCTGCCGCCCTCGTTCGGCGCCTGCCGCCAGTCCGGCTCGGTGTCCGGGTCGTAGTCGAAGTCGAAGCGCGACTGCGAGTCGAGTGTGAAGGTGCCCTGGAACCAGGTGCCGGTGCCGGGCTCGTACATCGCCGCACGCAGGCGCACGAACAGCGTCGACAGCTGCGGCGGCGCGGCGATGGCGACCGTCATCGGGCCCTCGTCGTCTTCGGCGACGGCCCTGATCTCCAGCTCGGCGTAGTCGCCGACCTGGCGGAACTGGGCGGCGACGCGCAGCCAGCCGGTCGGCAGCTCGCGGACCAGCGTGCGCCCGATCTGCTTGAGCAGGCTCCCCTGGTCCTCGCCGCCTGGCTTAGGGCGGCCTTCGTCGGTCTCGATGAAGTCGTGGCGCGTCTGCCACAGCGCGGTCAGGTTCTCCGGCGCGGTGGTGGTGCTGAAGTCGGTCAGCCCGAGTTCGCGTGCCCTGGCCTCGTCGTGCCCGGTCCAGCGCAGCGTCAGTTCGTGCTCGCCTGCCTGCGGCGCCACCTGATAGAGCTCGTCGTCGTACCGGCAGTGGGTCTGCAGGCTGAACGTCGCCGAAGCCTCGCTCTCCGGCACGACCTTGGCCTGGGTCCCGTTCCAGTCGACGTCGAAGCCGGCAGGCACATCTTCACCCGGCAGGGTGACCAAGAGCAGCGTGCCGTCCGCGGTCGACCGTTGAGCCCGGAACACGCGGTCACCCCATACCGCGTATAAACCGTCCGGACGTTCGGCGGCCTCCACCAGGTAACGCACTTTGTCCCCTCCAGATGCAGCTGAAGCTGCCTCAAATCTAGTCGGCCGGGTACCGGCTCACTCGCCGGTCGTCACTTTTCGTGCCGACTCCGAACTCCGCCAACGCGTCATCAGCGAGTTTTCCGATGACTTCCCGGAGCTCTAATCGCTCCAACCAGCTGGTTTGCAACGCTTCTTCGCCGTACATCGCGCCCACGAGGTTGCCGCAGACAGACCCGGTCGAGTCGCTGTCGCCGCTGTGATTGACCGAAGCGAGCAGCGCCGTGTCGGGGTCGCCGGTGTTCAACGCGACGTACACCGACATTGATAACGCTGTCTCGCCAATGTTGCCCTGGCCTAGGGATTCCACCCGTTCGGGGGTCGGCGGCCCGGCCAGTTTCAGTGCCGCTTCGAGCGCGGTCAACTGCTCCTCGTGCATGCGGTGCTTCACGAGTTCAGCGATCGACACATCGACCGCGTACCGCAGCGGAACTCCGGCGAGCAGCTGCTGGACGATCACCGCGAACGTGCCGGACGACAGGTACCCACTGGGGTGACCGTGCGTGAGCGCCGCGCTCTGCGCGCCGAGCTTGAAGACCTCGGCCGGATCGTCGGACCACAGCGCGATCGGCGCCGCGCGCATCACGCCGCCGCAGCCCTTCGAGTTGTTCACCGGCCGCTCGATCGACGACCGGATGCCCGTCCTGCCGTACGCCTCCAGCTCACCGAAGCAGGTCAGCCCCGGCGCGCGGCGGCTGAACAGCTCGGCGACCGTGATCAGCCAGCCATCGGGCTCTTCGCTGGTGTTCTTCGGGCCGCGCGCACGGCTCCACGGGACGCTTTGGGTGTGGAGCCAGCGTTGGTAGGCCATCTGCAGCGCGTGCACCACGTCGCCGCCGTTGATCCGCGCCCGCAGCAGCGCTTCCAGCGTGAACATGGTCATCTGGGTGTCGTCGGTGATCTTGCCGATGCCGCCGTACGCCTCGATGAAGTCGGTGATGCCGTCCGGCCCGGCGATCTCGCGGATGCGGTCGATCGAGTCGAACTCGGTGGCCGCGCCGAGCGCGTCACCGATCGCGCCCGCCAGCAGGCTGCCACGGAAACGGGAGGTCAGGTTCATGCCGAGGCCGCCGGATAACGCAGGAACCAGTCGCCGCCCGGCGGGTTCGGGCCGAATTCGGCGCGCAGGTCGTCGGCGACCTGCGCGATGACGTCACGCAGCTCCAGCCGGTCGAGCCAGGAGGCGCGGATCGCCCGCTCACCGTGGATCGCGCCGGCGAGGTTGCCCGTCACCGACCCGGTCGAGTCGCTGTCGCCGCTGTGGTTGACGGCCACGAGCAGCGCCTCGTCCAGCGTGTTCGTCGCCAGCGTCGCGTAGACGCCGATGGCCAGCGCGGTCTCGCCGACGTTGCCGCCGCCGAGTGTCGCGACCTTCTCCGGCGTCGGCGGGCCCTGCTGGGCCAGCCGGACCGCCTGATCCAACGCCAAGGTCTGCTCCTCGTGTCCGTTCCAGGTCGCGAGCTGCGCCTTCGCCACGTCGATGGCGGCGAGCAGCGGCACCTCGCGCAGCAGCTGCTGGATGATCACCGCGAACGCGCCTGCCGACAGGTAGCCGCTCGGGTGGCTGTGGGTCAGCGCGCCGCTCGCCGCCGCGAGCGCGAACACGGCGGCCGGGTCGTCCGACCACAACGCGATCGGCGCGGCACGCATGACACCGCCGCAGCCTTTCGAGTTGTTGATCGTGCGCGTGAAGGTGGCCATCTCGCCGGTCTGCGCGAAGCCCTTCAACGCGAAAAAGCAGGTCGAACCCGGTGCGCGGCGGTGAAAGAGATCGCGATGCGTCATCAGCCAGCCGTCGGGGTGCTCGCCGCGCTCGTGCGGCCCGCGCGCTCGCTCCCAAGGCACGCCTTGGGTGTGCAGCCAGCGCTGATAGCCGCGCTGGAGTTCGTAGTGCGCGTCCACCTGGGCGCCGCGACGCAAACCCGCGTGCGCGCGGATGAGCGCGTCGGCGGTCGCGAGCGTCATCTGCGTGTCGTCGGTGATCGTGCCGAGGCCCTCGTAAGCCCTGACAAAATCGGTCAGCCCGTGCGGTCCGGTCCGCTCGCGGATGCGATCGATCGAGTCGGACTCGATGGGCGCGCCCAAAGCGTCGCCGACCGCGCCCGCGAGCAAAGATCCGCGCAGGCGATGGGCCGCGATCGCGGCGGACGGCGTCACGGCGACGGGTGCGCGGACGGTCGTCGAAGCCGAGCCGACCGACGGCGCGAGCACCTTCGAGTCGACCGGCTTGGCCGGATTCCTGGTGAGGAACCGCTTTCCGTCCTCGTCGGTCCCGATGAACAGCTCGAGCCGGTGCACCGAGACCGGCGGGTTCAACGGCTCAGCCCTGCCGTCGACCACGCGCTGCCCTTCGAGCAGCCGGGTCAACGTGGCCAGGTCGTTCTCACTGATCCAGTGATCTCCGGCCATGGATCACGCCTCCGGCGACGGGTAGCGCTTCGCCCATTTTTCCCGCTCGTCGGTGAGCGCGCCCTGGTTCGCGAAATGCCAGTACGCGTCTTCGGCCAGGTTGTGGACGATCCCGAGCTTGTCGAGTGCGTCGACCCACGCCTTCGGCAACCGGGGGAGGCCGTCGCGGGCACCGAGCAGCGCACCCACCAGCGCGCAGGTGATCGGCCTGCTGCTGGGCAGATTCATGGCGTTGGTGAGCGCGGTACGCGGGTCGTACTCCCGTTTCGCGGTCGCGAGCAGCGCTCTGGCCAGCACGGACGACGGCGACCGGCCGTCACCGAGCGCTTCGAGCTGGGCCTCGTCGTCGGCGGCGCGGTCGTCACGCAGTTCGATGATCGACTTCGCGACGGCATTGCCCTTCTCCGCCATTTCGCGCAGGTGCACGACCAGCGGGAACGGGTACTCGCCCTTGCCGAGCACCTTCACCAGCACGTCGGCGAGCAACAGGACACTTTCGCTGAGGTCCTCGCCCGCGGCGGAGCCGATCAGTTCACGGGCCACGTCCGGCACGACGGGGAAGGTGGTGACGATCGCGTCGCCATTCGCCAGCGAGGCGGCCAGCGCGGTGGTCAGCAGGCTCGAAAACTCCTGCGGCGCCGGCGGAATCTCACCGCTCGCGAGTGCCCACCAGCTGTCCTTGCGCGCGGGCGGCAAGGAGGCGGGCACCGGCATGCCACGGGCGTAATCCGGGCCGAAGCCGAGCATGACCGACTCGGTCTGCGCCAGCAACTGGCGGGTCAGACCGCCCCAGCGCAACGGGCCGTCGTCGGGGAACCGCCCCTCGTCGGCCGCGATGCCGAGCGCTTCCCCCAACGCGAAGCCGACATACGCGCCGACGACCTTCTCGTAGCTGTTGCCGTAGGCGAAACCGCGATGGGGAAACGGGTAGATCTTGCCGTCGGACCACAGCTGCGGCAAAAGCGAGCCGTCGTGGTCGTAGTGGTCGATGAGCCCGTTCGCGCGGAGTTCCGACGGCCAGTCCGCTTGCTGGTTCGCTCGCCGCTTCTTGTAGTTGTGGTTGAGGATCGCGGCGCCGCGAGCGGTCGTCATGAGCTCGGGCAGCGTCATGGAGTAGCCCAGTTTCCTGGCGTCCACGATCTTTCTCGACAGGTATCCGTGCGGGTTGTACCCGAATTCCTGCCACAGCTCCTTGTTGTGAGCCTCGAAGCGCGGATCCAGCTCGGGAGCGATCACGGTGACCGGTGCGGCGGTGTCCGGCGCGGGGACCTCGGTGAACGCGCTCGCCGGGATCGCGGGACGGTCGACCTGGACGCGACCCGCGAAGACAAGTCCCTTGTCCGGGAACCGTTGCCGCAGCGCACGAACCTGGATGTGCTGCCACCGCGGCGTGGACGGGTACAGCTCGGCCTCCGACGCGTAGACCACCACGTATTCGCCGTTGTCGGACAGGCTCGGCGCACCCTCGTCGTCGACCCGGATGATGACATCGAGGTCCGGCAGCAGCGGCCCGAGATCGTCGTTGCCCAGCCAGCCGATCTGGTAGTACCGGACCAGCGCTTCGGCCTTCGTGGCCGGCCGGTCGTAGCCATGCCAGATCGCGCCAGGCTTGAAGTCCGGGTTCACCCGCCGCGGGCCGTTCGGCAGGCGGTCGAGTGAGACCTGCTCCCAGGCGATGATCGCGCGTTTCGGCGCTGGCCCGAAGCTGTCGTCCCACTCGGAGTCGACAACGGGGATCTCGTCGTAAACGGTCATCGCGGTGAGGTCCGATCGAAGTGGAAGAAGGCGTCCGAAGCCAGGTTTTCGATCACGTCGCGCAGTTCCAGCTTCTCCACCCATCGCTGCGGCAGCCCCGGAATTCCGCCGCGCGCACCCAGCAGCGCGCCGACGAGCGCGCCGGTCAGCGGGGTCCGTCCGGTGTGGGCGACCGCGCGGCGCATGGCGGCCTCCGGGTCGTTCTCGTACGCGGAAATCGCCGCGAAGGTCCGGCCGAGCACCGAAACCGCGCTCTGCCCGTCGCCGATCTCGTCCGGCTGCTTGAGCAGCGGCAGGCTCTCGGTCTTGTAGTCGGGCAGGGTGTTTTCGGCCATGGCACGGAGTTCGGTCCACGACGGGTCGAGCACGTCGCGGCCGATCACCCAGGCGGGGAAGCTGAAATCGGCCCGCAGCGCTTCCGCGAACAGATGCGCCAGGTAGGCGGCCGCGTTCAGGTCGCCGGTGTCGTGGTGGGTCAGGGCCGCGATCGCCTTCGCCGCACTCCGTGGGGTGGCCGTCTTGTCGTCGCCGACGGTCAACGCCGCGGGCAGCGCCGCGAGCAGCGCGCCGGAACCGGTCAGCCGCAAGGTCGCGCTGCCGGTGGCGAACGCCCGGATGACCGCGAATTCGGCCGGGTCGGGGTCGCGCCGGTCGTGCAACTGGCCGATCTTGACCAGCCGGCCGTCGGCGTTCGCGAACGGGATGCCCTGGGTGTGCAGCCAGCGCAGCAATCCCGTGCGGACCGCGCCGGGCAGTTTCCGACGCTGAGCCGGGCTGCGGACAACGCCTTCGGTCATGAACAGGAGCTGTTGCGTCAGCGGACCGATCCGCCCGCCGGTCAAGGGACCCTTCGCCTTGAGCTGGTCGACGGTCACTCCCCGATGCTGCAAGGCGAGCGACTCACCGACCGCGAAGCCGACGTACGCGCCGACCACGCGATGCCAGCCGTGGCGGAAATCCTGGCCGGCGGCGGGGTGGAACTTGCCGAAGTTGTCCGGACGGCGGATCGCGCGGCCGTCTTCGTCGAAGTCGAAGCGAACGCCCTGCTCGAAAAGGTTGACCAGCTTCCCGTCGTACGGCTGCTCCAGCCGCTTGATCCACGAGCTTGCCTGCACGAGTTTCGTGGCTTCTTCGAAGGTCAGCTCGTACCCGCGTGCGCGAGCCTGCTCGGCTGCCTTGACCGGCAGCTCGACCGGTGACGGCAGGCCGATCCGCTGTGCCGTGGTCTGGGCGAACTCGACCAGGTTGGGGTCGATTTCGGCGCACGTGCCGGTCGCGTTGACCCGCTCGGCCTGCCTGGGGAACCTGACCAGCGTCTCGGTCAGCTCGGCGAAGGTGACTTTGTTTCCCGTGAAACCAGGGCCGGCGTCGATCACCAGGTTCGGCTTGTTCGGGTCGTCGGCCAGCGTCGCCAGGTCGATACGCCAGTAGCGGTGCGCGTAGTGCGGGAGCCGCTTCGTCGAGGTACAGACCTTCAGCTCGCTGGTCTCGGCGTTCCAGTTGCCAGGCGGCGTCTTGCCGGTCTCGTCCAGATCGAGGAAGACCTCGGAGCGGACCAGGCCGATCAGGAACCGCTCGCGGTCGAGCCAGCCGCAGCTGTGGAACTGGATCAGCGTCTCGAGCCGGTTGTCCGGCGGCAGGTAGCCGCGGCGTTTCGGCCCGGCGGTGTACCGAGGGTTGAGTCGCTCGCCGGTCTTGGCGCCTGCCGCGTCGAGCTGCTCCCAGCCGATGACCGCGCGCTCGCCGGCGCCGAGCTCACCGAGACCGGCCGCGGCGAAGTCGGGGTCGACGATCTCGCGCTCGTGCGGACGGCCGGGGATGGTCGCCGGGATGCTGAGCCCACCGGGATGCGGGTGCGAAAGGCGCAGCTCACCGCTCGGCTCACGGACGATCAACGACGGCGGCGGGAAGATCTGCTTCGCCGTCTCGCCACCGTCGAGGTAGGCGACGTTGTTGTACGGCACCACCCAGCCCTCGGGGATGCGGAGCACCTTGTCACGCTCGGCCCGTACCTGACCGGGGCTGTGCACCGCGGCGAGCCACTCCTCGACCTTGGCGACCGCTTCAGCCGGTTCCACTACTCAGTCCCCTCGACACTGCCATCTTCCAGATGCTCGGTGATGGTCTTCGGCAGCACATAGGCCACGGCCCCACCCGGCATGTTCGCCCACGGGATGGTGATCCCGGTGATCACATGCAGTGGGCGCCGGAGCCGGTACACCCGCTCCGTGCGCTCCCGCTCCAGCGGAAGTGAGGTCGTCGCGAACCGTACTCCAGGGTGGTGCACGAGGTTCCCGCTTTCCTCCCCGAAACGCACGACCGTGGTGCCTGCCACCAGCTGGAGCAGGCGTTTGTTGCGCAGCAGCGTCAACGGCGGCTCGCCGTCGACCGGGCTCACCGGCCAGTCACCGAGCTCCTTGGCCGTTTCCAGCGGGGTCTCGTGCCCGGCGGTCATCCTGGCCGGGTGCAGCAGCAACGCGCCGAGCAGGTGTTGCGCAGCGTCGTCGACGCCGTCGAAGTACCGCGGCGAAACGGCCACGCCACCTTCGTGCCTGGCGACTTCCCAGCCGTTCTGCGTGAAGTTGAGGCACCACGTCCCGTCGCCGCGCTGGCCGATCCGGTACGCCTCCGGCCAGACACCGTGCTCGCCGAGCCTGCGCACCAGCACGGCGAGGATCTCCTCGTCCGCGAGCTGGGGATCGGGCACCGTTTCCAGCTCGCTCGCGATGTCACCGTCGGTCTTCGCCAGCTCACCCCGGCTCGGCTTGGGCCGGGGGCGGCCGAGCAGGTCGGCTTCGGCGGTCCGGCGCACCAGGTGCTCGACGTAGGGCGGCTGATATTTCTGCGCGCGAATGTGCGCGACCAGCTCCGGCTCCGGCGGCGTGCCGTATTTGCGCAGGTAGTGCGGCACCGACGCGTGCCAGATCCAGGTGCCGTCGGTCTGATAGCTCTCCGGGACACCGTCGCCGTCGCTGCTGAAGATGTCCGGCCCCGGCTCACCGCCGGTGAGCACGGACGGCTCACGTTCGAGGTAGTGCAGCAGATGCGGGATCTCTTCGGCCGCCAGCGCGGGCCGGTCGACCACCGGCGCTTCACCCTCGGTGTAGGAGTCGACGATCCTGGCGTGCCGGAAGACGACGCCGAGCGGCAGCCGCGCCTTGAGCCGCCACCAGCCGGGAATGTGCTCCGGCTCGCGCGGGAACGCGGCGAGCTCGTCGGTGTACATCCCCGGATCGGGCTGGGCCTGCCAGGCCGGTTCGTCGTCGAGGTCGAAGTCGAACTCGAACGTGCCGTCGGAGTTCAGGGTCAAGCCGGCGACGAGCCAAGCGCCGCGGCCGGGTTCGTACATGCCGCGTCGCAAGGTGCCGAGCAGCTCGGCCAGTTCCGCAGGCCGGTCGAACGGTTTCGCGTCGGCCAGCAGGACGACCTCCGCGTGCTCACCGATGTTCCGGAAGCCGACCTCGACGCGCGCCCAGCCTTCGGGCGCGGCGGCGCGGACGAGCTTCCCGATGCGGACGAGCAGTTTGCGTTGCTCTGCCGGGGAAAGTGCCTGGTTCGTGGTGGTCATGATGTACTGCCGGGCACTTCCCGTTCGATGGTGAGACCTGCTTCGGCGGCGGCGGCCGCGATCTCGGACCGCACCCGCTCCAGCAACTCCGGTGCGGGCGGTTCACCCTGGTAGGTCACCGAAAAGGACCACTTGTCTTCAGCTCGGCGGTCGAAGTTCAGCTTCACCGGCGTTCCCGGTTCGTCGCGCAGCCTGACCACGCCGAAATCCGTGTCCCAGTCGTCGTCGAGCTTGCCGCGCCTGCTCAGCCCGAACCGTTCGCGAATCGCTTCCAGCCGCTCTTGGGTGAGCGAGCCCGCGAAACCCGCGTAGTAGGCGCTCTCGACCGGCAGCCCGGTACGGACCGGCGGCTCGGGCAGCGGCGTCGGATTCGGTGGCGTCGGCGACTGCCACTCCTCGGCGAGGGCGAGTCCGGCTTCGGTGGCGGCTTCGACGACTTGGTCGTGCCACTGCCGGATGTGCTCCTCCGGCGGACGGATGCCTTCGTTGGAGATACCGAAGGTCCAGCGCTCGGTGTCGGCGCGGCTGAGCCACAACTGCGGGCGGTACCCCAGGTCATGCGGCAGGTACGTCTCGCCGAACTCGGTGTCTTCCTCGTCGGTGAGATCACCGTCGTCGCTCAGGCGCAGCTTCTGCTGAAGCGCCTTGAGCTGTTCCTTGTCGAGCGAACCGGTGAAGGTGAGCCGGAAAAGCTGATGGCGTGGCTTCTTGACGCCGATCGGACGCGGCAGCGGCGGCAGAGGACTGGCACTGAACGACTTCGCGTCGGTGCCGGTTTGTTCGTCCGTCGCGGTGAAGCCCAGTTCGGCGGCCGCCGAGAGCACTTCGGCGCGCACTTCGGCCACGGCGGCCGCAGACGGCGCTTCGCCGAGGAACTCCAGCGCGACGGACCAGCCGCCGCTGGGCGCCACGTAGACGTTCAGCGACAACCGGGCCGATTCGTCGTTGCGGAGGACACGGAAACCCGGATCGCGTTCGAGCCCATCAGCGGGTGAGCCGTGCGGTTCGAGACCAAGCCGTTCGCGCAAGGCCTCGAACGGGATGTCCCCGGTGAGCCGGACCCGCCAGGCTTCCGCGAGTGACCGGCCACCGAGCAACGGCGGCCGGGTGGACCGATCGCCGAACCAGGCTGTCACCGCGTCGGCTTCGGCAGCCGTGATGAGCACGAGGTCTTCGTCGACGCGGTCGGTCAGGTAGTACTTGCTGACCAGGTCGGTCGGCCGCCAGGTTCCGGTGCGCGGGCTGAACACCTCGTCGACATGTCCACCGGCATCCGGGCGGCGGCGGATCAGGCCCGCCGGCCCCTTGTCGTAGCCGGAGTCGGCGAGCGCGTAGTACGAGATCTCAGTACTTGACACTGGGGATCTCCTCCACTCCGTCTGGCCGCGTGATCAGGCCGAAGTAATCGTGCTGGTACCGGTCCCACGCGTCCCGCTCGGCCTGGGAGATGAGCTGGTTGTTCGCGTGCTCGTAGGCGTCGTGCGTGTCGCTCTTCACGTACCAGCTTTCCGGCGTGTGGTACTGGACCTCGAACTGCAGACCGGACTCCGGATCACGCCACCGGGTGTTGATGCCCTGGTACGGATTCTTGGGGTTCAGCCAGGAGTTCTTGACCTCCACCGGCTCGTAGCCCGCGGCCCGCAGCATGGTGTCGACCTGCTTCGCGCCCGCCGTGTAGTTGTCGTTGTCGAAGCTGTAGGTGTACCGGATTCCGTCCGGCACTTTCCGCAGCACGGTGGTCAGGTCCTGATCCGGGTTCCGGTCGAGTGTTTCGGCGACCTTCTGCTTGAGCCGATCGTCGCCTTTGAGCTCGTACTTCAGGCCTTCGAGCTTCGCGCCGGGGACGTTTTCCTCGATCCGCAGCATGTTTTCGCGGACACCGCCTTCGCGATGCGCGGCAGCCTCGAACTCCGGGATGAAGCCGTCGACCACGGCGTTGGTGTCCGGGTCGAGGGTCAGGCCTTTCCAGTGCCAGCCGGTTTCGTCGACGAACGGCGGGGCGATGTCTTCCTGCGGCGGCACCGGTGGTGACTCGGGCGCGTCGGTGACCACCGGGGATTCCGGGTCGAGCCGAGGATGGTCGCTCAGGTCCGGTGGTTCGTGCGCCATGCCGTAGCCGCCGTGCTCCGGCAGCTCCAGCGGCGGCGCGTCGATACCGGCGATCGGCCAGCCGCGCTTGGCGCGCTCGGGGTCGTCGAAGCTGTCCTGGCGCGGTTCGCCGTCGAGGCCGAACAACGCGGGTGCGACCTCGCGCTTGAGCTTGCCTTCCCAATGCTCGACCCACTCGGCCAGGTGCGGGAATTCCGCGTTCATCAGCTTCTTGTTGACGAACCGGTACTTCTCGTGGGTGGGCGCGTCGACGCCTTCCGGCGGGTCGTTCTCGAACCGCTCGCGGGTGCGCCGGGACATCTCGTCCGAGCGGATCTGGATGTCGAAATCGCTCGGGTCCGGGTCGAGGCCGAGCTTGTGCATCGAGTCGAACGGCCGCGACCGCGGACGGTTCGCGTCCTCGCCGAGCCACTCGCGCATCTTCGCCGCGGCAACGGGGTCGGCCGCGTCGAGCTCATCGAGGCTCGGCAGTTCCTTGCGCTTGTTCGAGAAGAAGTTGACGCCGGAACCCTTGAGCCGGACATCCGAGGCTGCGATGTCGACGCCGTCGGCGCGCAGCGCCTCGTGCAGGCTCGACTTGAACTGGTGGAACTGCTCCGGCGTCATGCCCATCGGGGCCTCGCCGGCGCGCCAGTGCTCGATCTGCTCCTCGGTGTAGCCGAGGAACTCCATGTCACGCGGCTGGATGCGGTAGCCGCTGACCGGGTCGGCAGGCCAGCCGCGCAGGTCAGGCTGGTGCGGTACGTGCCGCTCGTCGCGGGTCAGGTCGAGCGGCCACGCGTCGTCGTTGCTGGAACTGTTCGACGACCGGCGCTGCAGCGGCTCCTCTTCCAGGCCGAACAGGCGCACGCCGACCTTGCGGCCGAGCTCGTTCTCCCACTTCTTCTGCCAGTCCTCGAGCTCGCGGAACGCGTCGTGGAAGATCTTCTTGTCCACGAACCCGTGCTTGTGCGAGAACTCGCCGGGACTGCCCTCGGACTGCCAGTGCCGCCGCGCGATCTCGACCATCCGGTCCGAGTGGAACGAGACGTCGTAGTCGCTCGGCTTGTCGAGGCCGAGCTTGTGCATCGCGTCGAACGGACGCCGCTTCGGCCCTTCTTCGCCGCCGAGCCACTCCTCCAGCAGCCGTCGGCTTTCCGGCGTGTGCGGGATGTTGTCCATCGTCTTGGTCCAGCCGGACCAGCCGCGCACCGCGGACCCGACGATCTGGATTCGCGCGTCCTCCGGGCGGACGCCGAACGGCGCCAGCACGTCGGCCAGCTCCGACTGGAATCGCCCGAACTGCTCCGGGGTCATGCCGAGCGGCGCTTCGCCGTTGCGCCAGTGCTCGATCTGGTCTTCGGTGATGCCGAGGAATTCCATGTCGCGCGGGCTCAGCGGACGGCCGGAATCGGGGTCGTGCGGCCATTCCCGCTGGGGCGCGTCTTCACGCCCGCCGTAGCGCGGGTCGTCGAGGTCGCCCTCGAAGCGTTGCGTGGCCGAGTGCCCGGTGGTGTGCGGGACCGGCTCGGCACTGTGCGAGACCGTCGGGACCGGCCTGCCGTCCGGGCCGATGCGGGACGGCCGCACGTCGTAGTTCTGCCGCGGGTCTTCGCGGGTGACCGGCGGCGGGGTGTCCTCGCGCGGCTTGGCGTAGTCGATCCGCGGGTCGGCCGGACGCTGGTGTGACGCCGCGGTCTGCTCGTGGCGCGGGGTTTCGCGGGTGACCGTCGGCGCGTCCTCGCGTGGTTTCGCGTATTCGACGCGGGGGTCCACAGGCCGGGCGTCTTCGCGGGTGGCCGCCTGGGTGTCTTCGCGTGGTTTCGCGTACTCCACCCGTGGGTCGGCAGGCCGAGCGTCTTCGCGGGTGACCGACGGCGCGTCTTCGCGTGGTTTGGCGTATTCGACGCGGGGGTCCACGGGCTGGCTGACCGCCGGTGCTTCCTTGACCGGTTGCGCGTCCTCCTTCGCCACGACCGGTTCCTCGTGCGGCTTCGTACTCGGCACCGGCGACTCGGGCTGGGTGTGCGGCTGCTGGTGCGAGCCGTCCGCCGACGCGACCGGCTGATCGTGCGTCTTGGCGGGAGCCGCCAGTCCGCCGGAGTGTTCCAGCGAACCGAACGGGAGCAGGTCCAGCTTGAGCGGCGGGTGCGGCAGGTTCATCAGCGTCCCGGACTGCGGGTCGATGAACGCCACGCCCTCCTCGGTGTGCACCGCCATCGCCACGTGCCCGAACACCTGGCCGTCCGGCATTTGGTAGAGCACACCGACCACCGCGTGCGCGCCGACCGGCTCGTCGCGCATGGTGCGGATGACGCTGTCGTAGTCCCCGTGCGTCTGCCAGGTGCCGCCGAGTTGCTGCTGGACGTGCTCGAGCGTGCCCTTGGTGGCCATCTCGTGCGGCAGGATCGGCTCGGCGGTCGCGTCGATGCCGAGCAGGCGCTTGGCGTAGGCGACCACGCCGCGGGTGCAGTTGGTCTGGTAGCCGTCGGCGAACGCGTTCGGGTCGTGGAAGTGCGGGTTGACCGCGCGCAGTTCCGGATGCCGCTGCGCGATGTAGTTCGCCGCCTGGTTCTGGTTCGCGGTGCCCGCGTGGATGGCGGGCTCGCTCGGCGGATTGGTCGGCTGCGCCAGCGGTGACCAGTCGTGGTGCCCGGTCGCGGCGCCGGGTTCGACCTGGCCGTCGGACGGCGTGTGGTCGCTGTCCGCGCCGTAACCAGGGTGGTCCTGCCCGTCCAGCTTCGACGGCGTGCCCGCGTTCTCGCCGCTGAGGCGGTCCGCCAGGTTCGAGGTCGGCGCGGGCGCCGCGACGGGCTTGTCTTCGCTGCCGGTGCCGAGCAGTTCGGTGATCCGGCTGGGAGCCGACGGCTTGTCGGCACTGGGACTCGGCAGGTCTTGCCTGCCGCTGCCGTCGTGCGTCGGCAGCACCGTGATGTTGCGCGCGTCGTACGGCAGGTCACCGAGCCGGTTGCGCATCGGGTCGACGACGGCGACACCATGCTCGGTGGTGATCGCCGTGACCATGTGCGTCTGCGGCGGATGCCCGGCTTCGAAGGCGATGATCGCGCGGGAATCGATCGGCTTGCCCGCCATCTCGCCGAGCACGCTGTGGAAATTGTCGTGCGGTGCCCAGTAGCCACCGCCGACCTGGCTCGCCACCTGATGACGCTGCGACTGCGGGTCGCCCGGGTAGTCGTTGGCGTGCGCGACCGCGTCCGGGTCGATACCCGAGAGGCGCTTTTCCAGCGCCAGCACGGACTCGGCGCCGTTCGTCTGCCTGCCGACCGAGGCGTGGCCGTCCGCGTAGAAATCGCGGTTGATGCCTTCGAGCTGTGGTATCCGCTCGTGGGTGAACCGGACGCCCTGCGGGATCTCCTGCTGGCTGCCCGCGTGAATGCCGGGCGGGTCGCCGTTGGTGTTGAGCATGGCCCAGCCACCGGGGTCCGGTTTGAAGAACCTCGCCTTCTCGGCGGCCGCCTTGGCGTCGTTCGCGAGCTCCGTTTCGGACTTCGGGAGGTCGGGCTTGTCCGCGTTGAGCCCGAGCGGGTCCAACGCGTTGCGGATCGGGTTGTGTTCGGCGCCGCCCTCCTCCTTGACCTTGACCTGCGCCTCGGCTTCGGCGGAGCTCTTGGCTCGCCGTTCCTCGATGGCCTGGTGGACGCCGTCCGGGTCCTTGAACTTCGGGTGCCCCGCGGTGATCTCTTCGGCGTGGATGACGATCTTCGTCTTGCCACCGCCGAGGTCGATGACCTCTTTCTTGTGCACCAAAAGCTGGGTGCCCGGCTTGTAGAGAACTTCTCGCTCGCTCGGCTTGCTGGCGATATCCGCGATGTCGCGGCCGGTCTTCGAGGTGACCCGGATCTCGACGTCGCCGTCGAAGGCGCTGTTGTTCAGGCCGCGCTCCACCTTCGACGAACTCGCGAAGGCGTGCTCGACGGTGACCTGGCCTTCGACGAAGTGGGCCGCCGCGATCCGGGCCCTGGCCATGTCGCCGTCGAAGTTCATCGTGCGGACGGTCTCGCCGTGGAACGCGCGCAGCTCGTTCAGACCGGACACGATCGCACGCGCCTGCGCGGCGTGCTCCGGTGTCAGGCTGCCTTCGCGAAGTGCCTGGTTGAGTTCGGCGAAGACCTCGTAGCGCGTGTAGCTGTGCACGGCGTAGGCGCCGTTGTCGGACATGTGACCGAAGCCGGCGACCTCGTTGCGCAGCCGCATCGCTTCACGGTGAAGGTACTCGTGGCGCAGCTCGGCGGTCGGGCTGTCGCCCAGCATTTGCCGTTCACGCAACGACTTGAAGTCGTCCGGGTTGTCCGAGTGGAACTGATCTTCGCGAAGGTAGGCCTCGTCCGGGTGAATACGGGACGCGGGCGGCTCCGGGCTCGTGTCGTGTGGCTTGTCCTCGTGCGGTGCCGGTTCGTCGGCGCGCTGCTCGACCGGATCGGGCTCACGAGGTGCTTCGGGCTCTTGGTGCTGGGCAGGTTCCTCCGTGTGCTGCGGCGCCTGCTCGTCCGTCTGCCGGTGCGGCGCCTCCGACTCGTGCTGCTGAGCGGGCGCTTCCTGGGTGGGTTGCTGCTCGTGACGGGAAACGGCCTCTTCTCGGGGCGTCTCCCGCTGGGGCGTGTGCTCTTCGCGGACAGGCGCCTGCGGTGCCTCGTGGCGCGGCGGAGCCTGCTGCTCGTGGCGCACGGGCGGTGCCTGCTGCTCGCGGGGCGGCTGAACCGGCGGCGCGGTGCGGTGCGGCGGAGCAGGCGGGGTGTTGGGGTCGCCACGGTAACCGGGAACCCCGGGAGCGGGACGCTGACCAGGGCGTTCGAAACCCGCGGGCGGCATCGGCTGACGCGGCGGCTGCGGACCGGCGGGCGGCATCGGGCCACGCCCTGGCGGCATCGGCTGCCGGGGCGGCTGTGGTGGTGGCTGGTAACCCGCCTGCGGCGGACGTGGTGGGTGACCGCCCGGGGGTGGCGGGGGCATGGGGCCACGCGGCGGCGCCTGCGGCGGGGGTGCGTTGCGGTAGCCGGGAATCGCGGGCGGGGGCCGCTGACCCGGGCGTTCGTGAATGGGACCACGCGGTCCCTGCTGCGGTGGCGGCATCGGGGCACGGCCAGGCGGTGACATCGGGGCACGCTGACCCGGACCGCCGCCCATCGGCGGCGCGGGCGGCGGTGATGCGGGGGCCGGTGGCTGTTGCTGGCCGAACCCGCCCATCGGCTGGATGGCGTTCGGCTGCTGCGGTGCGGGCGCGTTCGAGGTCAGCGCCGCTGCCTGGACGGACTCGTTGTGCGGCGGCCGGTTGCCGCCGGACGGCCCGAAACCGCCCCCGGGAGGGGGTGCCATTCCGTAGCCACCGGAGGTGGGCGCGGGCGACGGATTGTGCGGTGCGGCGCCGTAGCCGGGACTGCTCGACGGCGTGTGTCCGCCAGGGCTGCCGCCGCTGGAGACCGGTGCCGGATTGCCCGACGGACTGTGCCCGGCGGGGCTGCCGCCGCTGGAAATCGGCGCCGGATTGCCCGACGGAGCATGCCCTGCCGGGCTGCCGCCGGAAACCGGCGCCGGAGCGCCCGAGGGACTGCCACCACCGGGCGCCGGTGCCGGGCTCGAAGCAGGCGCGCCGGTCTGCGCCGCCGCCGGTTGCTGCTGTTGTTGCTGCTGGTGTTGTCCGCCATCGGGGGCGTGCTGTTGCTGCGGCGGGGCGGCCGCACGCTGAGCGTCCGGGGACGCGGCGTCGGCAGGTCGTTCCGGAGCCGGTGCCGAAGATTGCGCGACCCGGTCCACCGTCTCGGGCGCTCGGTGCTCCGGCTGCGCGGCCGGCTCCGGCCCGCGGTGCTGCGGCGTGGGATCGGGCTGGGCGGCCGCCGGAGCCTCGCCGCGGTGCGCCGGTTCGGCGGCGCGCGGTCCCGGATCGGCGGCAGGCTCGGCGCCGCGCCGCGAAGGCGAGTCACCGCTCGGCTCGGAACTTCGGCTGGCGGTGTCCGAGCTCGACCGTGAGTCTCCTGCCGAAGAGCTCGACGAGTCAGGGGTGGACCGGCTCCGGTCCGGTGTGGGTCCGTCGCCGGGAGCGTGCGGTTGCGCGGGCGGCGTCGCGTCCGGTCCGTCCGGCGAGTTCACGTGCGGTGTGTTCGGCGGCGAATGCACGCCCTTGAAGTGGTCCTTCGCGCCGTCGACACCACCGCCGACGGCACCGCCGGACGCACCCATCAGCACGTCGCCCAGCTTCAGCTCTTGGCCCGTCACGGCCGCGACACCGATGGTCTGGCCCGCGCCGTCGACCGCGCCCTTCACCGCCTGGCCGACCACGCCGAGCCCGTCCGGCCGGAGTGACTTGGCGACGCTGCCGGTGCCCGCGCCGACGACCCCGCCGACCGCGCCGCTGATGGCGCCGTCCTTGGTCTTGTTCCAGTCCCATTCCTTGCGGTCGCCCTTGGCCATCTGCAGGCCCTGGATGCCGGCGTCCATCCCCACGTTCATGGCGACGTTGACCGCGACCTCTTTGGCGATCTTCTTGAGACCCTGCTTGAGGAACGTCTGCAGCAGTTCCTTGGCCACCATCTTGAAACCCTGCTGCGCCAGCTTCTGCATGAGCTGGCGGAACAGCATCTGGACGGTGACCCTGGTGGCGGCCTGCGCGATCGGGATACCGGCCGTCGAGGTGCCGAGGCTCGGCGCGGCCGCCGCGATCATGGCGACGATCTGCGCGGCCAGGATGATCAGCGAGATGATGATCATGTACTTCGTGTACTCGACGTCGAGCGCCGTCTGATCACACGAGTCGCCGAGCGCCTTGGCGGCGTCGCCCAGCGACTTGAAGTAGGCCTCGTCGCCGTCGACGAACTTCTTCCACTGCTCGCCGAGTGCCTGCGCGCTGTCGCCTGACCAGTTCGTGAGGATGTCCTTGACCGCGGTCGAGCCCATCTGGGCGACCGGGTTCAGCGCGTCGGACGCCGAGTGCCACGCCTTCGCGAGCTCACGCAGCTTGTCTTCGTCGCCCTCCGGCCAGCTCTCGCCGACGACGATCGGCAGCAGCCACTTGACCTCGTCGGGCATCTCCATACCCACGCGCTATCGCCCCTTTTTGAAGGCGGTCTGGGCGATGTCCTCGGCGCCGGTGATGGTCCGCATGGCCGTGTCGACGTTCTGGTGCATGCCGCGCAGGCCCTGGACGAGCGAGCCGAAGCCCTCCACGCCGCCTTCCGCGCCGGGCACGTAGTCCTTGGCGAACTCCTTGCCGGATTCGTCGTCTCCCCAGCACGCGCCCTGCGCAGCGAGCGCGCTCTGCAACGCCTTGGTCGCCTCTTCGAGCTGGTCGGCCGCGTTGAGAAAACCCTTGGCGGCGACGAGCACCGCGTCCGGGTCGGCGGTGAATCCTCCTGAGCCGCCGGTACCCCCACCGTTGGGCATCAGTTACCGCCTCGAAGCCAGGTCGATGGCGGCTCTTCGTCCTCTTCGGCGGGCTGCGGGCGAGCGCGCCGCTGCGAAGCCGGTTTGGGCGCCGGCATCGGAGCCGGGCGCGGTGGTGCGGGCGGTGGCGTCGTCTCGGAGGCGCCGCGCAGGATCGAACTGGCGTCGGGATCCTCGATCGATTCGGGACGCGGCGGCGTCGGCGCGGGCACGTCCTGCTCGATGAACGTCGGCATCGGCGGCAGCAGGCCTTCGAGCGACGGGGCGCCCTCGATCATGTCGGCGAGGTCGGGCAGATCGCCGGTGATCGGCGCCATCAGGTCCGCGACCTGCTGCTTCACCTGCAGGCTGCCCTGGCGGACCAGGGTGAGCACGGTGTTCGCCAGCTGCGCGGGGTTCGTGCGCTCGAACGTCTGCGGCGCGAAGCTGAGCTGCGCCAGCGAACCGCTCGAGTCGATGGTGGCTTTGACGAGCCCGTCCGGCGACCTCACCTGCGCCGACAACTGCGCCGCCGTGGTCTGCGCCTCGCGGAGTTGTTCGGTCTGCTTGGTGAACTGTTCGAGCAGCGAGTCGACCGTGTCCTTCATGGCGGCGTTCCGTGCTTCCAACCGCGCACGGTCGTCGCCAGGCGTAGTCACGCGAACTCCCCGAAGTCGTCGCTCTGCTGAATGAGGTGTGCTTCACCCTAATGGCAGCAGCATTACCTCACTCACCGTTCCGCCGATCAGACGGGATCGCTTGCACTTGCGAATGGAGTGCGGCGCACAGCTATCAGGTAGCCCGCCGCCCCGAGCAGGTAAAACGCCGTCGCGGCCAGCAAAAGCCCGGTCGACTGCCCATCCGCCGGCACCACCAGAGCGGCAATGGACACAGCCGCCACCTGGGTGATGTTGAAGAGCGTGTCGTACAACGCGAACACCCGGCCGCGCGACTCGTCGCCGACATCCGACTGGATCGACGAATCGACACCCAGCTTCAGCATCTGCCCGGCCCCGGTGATCACGAACGACGCGAGCAGCACGGTCGGCAGCTCCATCGGCAACCCGAGCCCCGCCTGCGCGAGCGCGGCGAGGACCAGCGCGCCGACCACCACTTTCCGCCTGCCGAACTTGGCGATGAACCGCGCGGTCAGCAGCCCGGCGATCAAGATCCCGGCGCCGGCCAGCGCGGCCATCTGCCCGAGACCGGGCAGCCCGGCGCGGAAGATCCCGTTGTCGGTGAACGAGTTCCGCATGAGCAGCACCGTCACCAGCAAAGACGCCCCGAACGAGGCCCGATGCGCGAACAACGCGATGAACCCGGCGGTCACACTGGGCGCCCGCACCGCGGCCCTGGCCCCGTCGGCCAGTCCCCTGGCGACCGCCAGCACGGCGCTGGCCGGCTCATCCACAGTGGACGGCCCCAGCACGCCCCGCGCGAACCGCGTGGCGATGGCGGCGGCCACCAGCACGCCGACGGCGGCGAAAGCCGTCGTGACGGCCGATCCGGCATCGTCCGACCCGAAAAGCGCACGCAGACCGATCGCGCAGCCGCCGCCGAGCACCGCGATCACGGAGCCGAGCGTGGTGGCGAAAGCGTTTGCGCTCACGATCGAACCCGCAGGCACGACATGCGGCAGCGAAGCCGAAAGCCCGGAGCCGATGAACCGCGAGATCCCCTCGGCACACAACGCCAAGGCGAACAAAGCCACCGACGAAGCCCCGAATCCGACCGAAGCCGCCGAAATCACGATCGCGACCGCGTGCAGCAGGTTCGCGAACATCAGGACCCGGCGCCGATCCCACCGATCCAGCAGCGCCCCGGCGAACGGCCCGACCAGCGAATAAGGCAGCAGCAGCGCGGCGAACCCACCGGCGATGGCGAGCGGATCCGTCTCCCGCTCCGGATTGAACAGCACGGCACCGGCCAACCCGGCCCGGTACATCCCCACAGCCCACTGCACAGCGAACCGAGTCCACAGCAGCCGCCGAAACTCAGGATCGCGCATAAGCGCCCGAGGACCGATCCGGTCCGGAGTAGCCGCCCGCGCGCTAGTAGTCACGCTCAAAGCCTAAAGTGGCCGGCGCACTCGGTCGCCTCACGGCGGCTATGCGCAGTGTGGCTCCAGCCGAACTGGTATTCCACAAAGGCGGTTCTTCAGTGAGCCCGGGGGACACGGAGTGCACCGACCAGTGTGTCCAACGAGGCATCTGGGTCTGTTGTTCCCTATGCCGAAGACTTTCTGTTGCCGACGGTGGGATCATGGGCGGCGTGCCAGCGGACGCCGAGGTTGAACCGGGAACACTCCTGGTCGCCGCCCCCACGATGTTCGACCCCAACTTCCGGCGGACGGTCGTGTTCGTCATCGATCACCGGGACGAGGGCACCCTCGGCGTGGTGCTCAACCGGCCGAGTGACGTGCCGGTCGACGACGTGCTGCCCAACTGGGGACGTCACGTGGCCGAGCCGCAGTCGGTGTTCGTCGGCGGGCCGGTGGAGAAGAAGACCGCGTTGTGCCTGGCCGCGCTGCGTACCGGGGAGACGGCCGCGACCGTGCCGGGGGTGATCGCCGTCCGCGGGCCGGTCGCGCTGGTGGATCTCGACACCGATCCCGAGGAACTGCTGCCGAAGGTGCGCGGGGTGCGGGTCTTCGCCGGTTACGCCGGATGGGACTCCGGGCAGCTCGCCGGCGAGATCGACCGTGACGACTGGGTCATCGTGCCCGCGCTGCCCAGCGACGTGCTCGCGTCACCGCACAAGGACCTGTGGGGTCAGGTGCTGCGACGGCAGGGCATCCCGACCGCGTTGCTGGCCACCCACCCGGGTGACCTGCAACGGAACTAGGCTTCGGCGGTCTTCTGCAGCACGCCGCAGCCACCGGCGCCGCAAGCGCAGCCGCTGCAGCCCGCGGGCGCGGCAGGCTCGGGTACCGGCACGGTCGCCGCGGCCTTGGTGCCGAGCGCGGCGCCGCCGACGAGCAGGCCGACCAGCCCGATCAGGCCGATGACGACCGCGATCACGGTGCCGGCCGTGGTCGACGAGAGCAGGCCGCCGACGCCGGCGAGTACGCCGACCAGGCCGCCTGCCAGCGTGGGGAGCCCGGCGACCTTGTTGCCGAGGCGGAAGGCCTCGTCGCTCGCCATGGTCGCCGCGGTGCGCAGCCCGGCGCCGCGGTCACGGGGCAGCTTCTCCCGCCAGCCGAGGAAACCTCCCCAGGCGACGAGGAGACCCAGCAGTATCGGGACCAGCGCGAGTGCGAACACCCTTCGAGGATAAGCGTGACGTCTTGGCAACCTGCTGGATACCCTGACCGACTGTGCTACAGACCATGTCACGTCGTGTACTCACCGCTGCGCTGATCGGGTCAATCGCCCTCAGCCTTTCGAGTGTTCCCGCCGAAGCCGCCGGCAAGGTTCGCCTGCTCGGCGAACAGATCGTGCCGAACGCGCTGCCGTTCCAAGGCACCACCGTCGGCGGCCTGTCCAGCATCGACTTCGACGCGCGCACCGGCGAGTACGTGTTCATCGCCGACGACCGGTCCGCGATCAACCCCGCGCGCTTCTACTCGGCGAAGTTCAAGGTCGACGCGCACGGTGTGTCGCCGGTCACCTTCACCGGCACCCACCCGTTCCTGCGGCCCGACGGCAAGACGTACCCGCCGCTGGCCCAGAACGACCCGAAGCTGCCGCAGAACGAGCAGACGGTCGATCCCGAAGAGCTGCGCGTCGACCCGTGGACCGGGCACTACTTCTGGTCGCAGGAGGGTGAGCGCACCGCGACGACGTTGATCGACCCGTCGATCCGCGAGGCGCGGCGCACTGGCGAATACGTCCGTGACCTGCCGATCCTTCCCAGCGAGAAGATGACGGCCGGCGCCGGTCCCCGGCAGAACCTGGTGCTCGAGGGGCTGACCTTCGCGGCCTGCGGCTCGCTCGTGGTCTCGTCGAACGAAGGTCCGCTGCTGCAGGACGGTCCCGACGCGAACACCGAGCACGGCGCGCTGAACCGCATCACCGTGCAGAGCCGCTTCGGCCCGGTGCTCGCTCAGTACGCGTACCCCGAGGAGAAGGTCTTCGCGTCGCCGAACCCGGCAGGCGGCTTCGCGACCACGGGAATCTCGTCGCTGCTGGCGGCCGACCCGTTCGACCCGACGAAGTTCCTGGCGCTGGAGCGCTCGTTCGTCACCGGGGTCGGCAACAAGGTCCGGATCTTCGAATTCGACACCTCGGGCGCCACCAACGTGAAGAACGTGGCCTCGCTCGCCGACGCCAAGTCCGTGAAACCCGTGAAGAAGCGCTTGATCGCCGATCTCGCCGACGTCGGCTTGTCCACTGTGGACAACGTGGAGGGGATGACCTGGGGTCCGCGCCTGCGTACCGGTGAACGCACCCTCGTGCTGGTCAGCGACAACAACTTCGCCGCCACCCAAGTCACGCAGATCTTCGCTCTCGCGATCCGCTGACAAAGGCCTTGGACCAGGCAGTTACCATGAAACACATGAATACGGCTCGGCTGCTCCTTAGCCTGCCGCGCTGAGTCCGGCACCCGGATCGGCGCGGCGACCCCTCACGCCCTCAGGGCTGGGGGGTCGAGTTGTTTCTGGAGTTCGACACGGAGGAATAGGGCGATGACTGAGGCCACCGGCGAGACGAGCGCAGCCCCCGAGCACCGCTACACCGCGGAGCTGGCGGGGCGCATCGAGCAGCGCTGGCAGGACTACTGGGCCGACCACGGCACGTACCACGCGCCGAACCCGGTCGGGCCGCTCGCCGAAGAGGACGTGCTGGTCCCGTCGGACAAGCTGTTCGTGCAGGACATGTTCCCGTACCCCTCCGGCGCGGGCCTGCACGTCGGGCACCCGCTGGGCTTCATCAGCACCGACGTCTACGCCCGGTACCACCGGATGATCGGGCGCAACGTGCTGCACACGATGGGCTTCGACGCGTTCGGCCTGCCCGCCGAGCAGTACGCGGTGCGCACCGGGCAGCACCCGGCGAAGACCACCGAGGACAACGTCCAGAACTACCTGCGCCAGCTGCGCCGGCTGGGCCTGGGCCACGACGACCGCCGCCGCATCCGCACCTCCGACCCGGAGTACTACCGCTGGACGCAGTGGATCTTCCTGCAGATCTTCAACTCCTACTACGACGAGAAGCTGGGCAAGGCCCGCCCGATCGTCGAGCTGGAGACCGAGTACGCGCAGGACAAGCGCCGTACCCCCGACGGCCGCAACTGGTGTGAGCTGACCCGCGCCGAGCAGCGCGAGATCATCGACTCGCACCGCCTGGTCTACATCTCCGAGGCGCCGGTGAACTGGTGCCCAGGGCTGGGCACCGTGTTGTCGAACGAGGAGGTCACCTCCGAGGGGCGCAGCGAGCGCGGCAACTTCCCCGTCTTCCGGCGCAACCTGCGCCAGTGGATGATGCGGATCACCGCGTACGCCGACCGCCTGGTCGACGACCTGGACCTGCTGGACTGGCCCGAGAAGGTCAAGGCCATGCAGCGGAACTGGATCGGCCGCTCGCATGGCGCCAGGGTGACCTTCAAGGCAGGCGAGTCCGAGATCGAGGTCTTCACAACCCGTCCCGACACGCTGTTCGGCGCCACCTACGTGGTGCTGGCCCCGGAGAACCCGCTGGTCGACACGCTGACCGCCGCGACGTGGCCGGAAGGCGTCGACGCGCGCTGGACCGGCGACGCCGCGACGCCCGCCGACGCCGTCGCCGCGTACCGGCTGGCCGCCTCGCGCAAGTCCGAGCTGGACCGCCAGGAGAGCAAGGAGAAGACCGGCGTCTTCACCGGCTCCTACGCGGTGAACCCGGTCAACGGCAAGGAGATCCCGGTCTTCGTCGCCGACTACGTGCTGATGGGCTACGGCACCGGCGCGATCATGGCGGTGCCTGGCCAGGACGGCCGCGACTGGGAATTCGCCGAGAAGTTCGGCCTGGAGATCATCCGCACGGTGCAGCCGACGGAAGGGTTCGACGGCAAGGCGTTCACCGGCGACGGCCCGGCGATCAACTCGGGCTTCCTGGACGGCATGGCCATCGACGAGGCCAAGAAGACCATCATCGGCTGGCTGGAGGAGCACTCCAGCGGCCGCGGCACCATCCAGTACAAGCTGCGCGACTGGCTGTTCTCGCGCCAGCGCTACTGGGGCGAGCCGTTCCCGGTGGTCTACGACGAGGACGGACTGGTCCACGCGCTGCCCGACAGCATGCTGCCGGTGGTGCTGCCCGAGGTCGACGACTACACCCCGATCACCTTCGAGCCGGACAACGCCGAGTCCAACCCGTCGCCGCCGCTGGCGCGCGCGACCGAATGGGTCGAGGTCGAGCTGGACCTGGGCGACGGGCCGAAGACGTACCGCCGCGACACCAACACCATGCCCAACTGGGCGGGTTCGTGCTGGTACCAGCTGCGCTACATCGACCCGACGAACACCGAGGTGTTCGTGGCGCCGGAGAACGAGGAGTACTGGTCCGGCCCCCGTCCCGCCGAGCACGGCGTCGACGACCCCGGCGGCACCGACCTGTACGTCGGCGGTGTCGAGCACGCGGTGCTGCACCTGCTGTACTCGCGCTTCTGGCAGAAGGTCCTGTTCGACCTGGGTTACCTGTCGGCCAAGGAGCCGTACCGCAGGCTGTTCAACCAGGGCTACGTCCAGGCCTACGCGTACAAGGACGCGCGCGACGTTTTCGTGCCTGCCGAAGAGGTCGTGGAGAAGGACGGCAAGTTCTTCTACCAGGACCAGGAGGTCTTCCAGCAGTACGGGAAGATGGGCAAGACCGAGCGCAACGTCGTCACGCCCGACGAGATGTGCGAGTCGTACGGCGCCGACACGTTCCGGTTCTACGAGATGTCGATGGGCCCGCTGGACGTCTCGCGGCCGTGGGCGACCAAGGATGTCGTTGGCTCGCAACGGTTCCTGCAGCGCCTGTGGCGACTGGTGGTCGACGAGAACACCGGCGATCTGCGAGTGTCCACTGTGGAGGCGTCCGAAGCGGACCGCAAGATCCTGCACAAGACCATCGCGGGTGTCCGCGAGGACTACGCGGAACTGCGGTTCAACACGGCGGGCGCGAAGCTGATCGAGCTGAACAACCACCTGACCAAGACCTACGGCTCCGCGGACGCGGTCCCGCGTGAACTGGCCGAGCCGCTGGTGCTGATGCTGGCGCCGCTGGCCCCGCACATCTCCGAGGAACTGTGGCAGCGCCTGGGCCACGCGGATTCCCTGGTGCAGGGCCCGTTCCCGGTGGTGGACGAGAAGTACCTCGTCGAGGACACGGTCGAATACCCGATCCAGGTCAACGGCAAGGTGCGCTCGCGCGTCGTCGTACCTGCCGACGCGGACAAGGACGCCGTCCAGGCGGCCGCGCTGGCCGAGGAGAAGGTCGCCGCGCTGCTGGGCGGCGGCGCGCCGCGCAAGGTCATCGTCGTGCCGGGCCGGTTGGTCAACATCGTGCTGTGACGGCCGAAAGCCGCCAGCGCCCAAGATCTCCGAACGATTCGATGGAGCGGTAAGGAAAACCGCTCCATCGAACGGAGAACTCTCATGGCACTCGACGGCAAAGTTGCTTTGGTGACCGGCGGAAGCCGCGGCATCGGGGCGGCCGTCGCGTTACGTCTCGCCGAGGACGGCGCGGACGTGGCTTTCACCTATCAGCACAACACCGAGCTGGCGGCTGTCATCGTCGACCGCGTCAAGCAACTCGGCCGCCGCGCGCTCGCGATCCGGGCCGACAGCGCCGATTCCGCCGCTGTCACCGCCGCCGTGTCGGCGACCGTCGCCGAGTTCGGCGGGCTCGACATCCTCGTCAACAACGCGGGCGTCGGCTTCGTCGGCGCGTTCGACGAGACCGCGCTCGACGACGTCGACCGGGTGCTGGCCGTCAACGTGCGTGGCGTGTTCGTGGCGACCCAGGCCGCGGCCAGGGAACTGCGCGACGGCGGCCGGGTCATCACGATCGGCAGCTGCGTCTCGGACCGTGTGCCAGGACCGGGCATGGCCCTGTACGCGACCAGCAAGGCCGCGACGATCGGCCTGACCAAGGCACTCGCCAGGGAGCTCGGCGGCCGCCGCATCACGGTCAACCTGGTGCACCCCGGCCCGACCGACACCGACATGAACCCGGCCGACGGCCCGTACGCCGCCGACCAGGGCAGCATGACGGCACTCGGCCGCTATGGCGAGCCCGCCGAAGTCGCGGCCACGGTGGCTTTCCTGGCCAGCGCGGAAAGCGCGTACGTCACCGGCGCGACGCTCTCGGTCGACGGCGGCCACGCGGCCTAAGCCCGCGAGGCGCTCTCTCACTGGGGAACGGCGAGGCCGATCTCTCGGGCGAGGTCGGCGAGCATCGCTTCGAACAGGACGTCCGGCTTGGCGACCGGGATCGGGTAGTTCCCGAACACTTCCAGCGTCACGTGGCCGTAGAGGCGTGCCCAGAACTGGATCATCAGGTACGTCGTGCCCAGGTCCAGCTTCTCGGCGGGGAACGCCAAGCCGGAGTCCCGCAGCACCGCGAGCAGGTCGGCCTGGAACCCGGCCAGGTCGTCCCTGATCTCCGGCGGCACCACCTCACTCGGCGGTGTCTCCAGGTTCTGCGTGGCCAGCACCCGCCCGGCGGTGGCCAGGAAGATCCGCCCGAACGGCTCGTCCACCCGGCTCAGCGCGCTGCCGGGTGCCGAGCCGACATTCCCGGTCGGCGACGCGAAGACGAGCGTGAACTCCTTCGTGTGCGTGAGCGCCCACCGCCGGAATCCCTTGCAGATCGCGAAGAGCTGCGAAGCACCGTCCTCCGGCACCGCCGACAGGTCCTCGGCGAGCTCGATCGCCAGGTCCGCGCACACGTCCAGCCGCAGGTGCTCGACCAGATCGTCGCGCGAGCCGTAGTACCGGTAGAGCGCGGGCGCGGTGATCCCCAGCTCCCTGGCGATCGCCCGCAGCGTGACGGCCTCGGGTCCGTGCTCGACGAGCAGCGAGCGTGCGGTCCGCCGAATGTCCTGATCGGTCGCCGCGCGCACACGTCCCCGCCGGGTCGGGTTGCTCATCAGGGCATTCTAAGAGTTCGACATGATGATCTCCCTTGGCGCGCCGGGCACGACCGGGCTAAGTGGTCACCATCGGAAGTCCTCCGACGGTCTCGACGGCCCAGCTTCCCGCTGGACGCACGGCCGCAAGGCCCGAGTACAACCCGGTACGAGGGCCTCGCGGCCGCACGCCCAGCGGAAACCTGGATCCGCCGAAATACCGCCGGAGGACTTCCGATGGCAACCACTGAGTAGCCGATTCTGCAGCCTGGTCAGCGGCCGCTGGATCGCCGCGCACACCACCACCATGCCGAGCGCGGCGAAGAAGTGCACCACCCAGGCGCCGAGCAGCGACGGCCCGCCCCACGACGCGTCCCCGGTCGACTGGTCCCAAAAGATCCCGTACGTGGCGATCCTCCCCACCAGATACCAGATCAGCACCGACAAGAAGAACGCCACGAAACTCGGCACGAGCGCGGCGAAATACCGAGGCCTCCCGAAGCCCGGCTCGACGCTGAGCAGCTTGCGCGCGAGCCACCGCTGAGCCCGCGCGCCGCCCAGGAAAGCGGGCAACGCGAGTAGCCCGTAGGCGGCCCGCTTCCAGTCCGATGTGGTCATACAGCCACGCTAGAAGGCGGTGACCTGCGGGGTAATGCGGTTTCCCGCAGAACGGGGGTGGGGAAAACCCCAATCCTGGCGGACAATGATCAACGACTCTGCCACACTCTCAGTCATCGTTTGACCACGAACAGGGGAGGTTCGTGTGACGAGCCCTGAGCAGCTCTTCACCGACTACGACGCGAAACTCAAGGCCGCGCAGGAAAAGGCCGACCGCCTCCGGTCCGAGATGGACGGTGTCTCGGTCACCGAGCACACGAGGGACGGCGTCACGGTCACCGTGAACCACGCCGGCAATCTGACGAACCTGGAAATCAGCCAGAGCGCCCGCGAAAAGCCCACCCTCGCGCAGGACATCATGCGCACGGTCCAGCTGGCCCAGAGCAAACTCGCGGAAGCCGTCAGCGCCGGAGTCCCGTCCGCCGGACCGGAAACGAGGAAGGAACTCGTCGGCTACCTCCACGACGAGTACCCCGAGCCCGAGCCGGAAGGCTACGTCGAAGGCGGCTTCGACGACCGCGCGGCCGAGGAGTCCCGCTTCGTCCCCGAAGCCGAGGTCACCACCCCGAAACCGCCGCCGCGCCCAGCGGGCCCGAAGCCGCAGGCCCATGACGACGACTACTTCGACGGCGGCTTCCTGCGCTGACCCTGGGGAGGGACCAGACCATGCCAGACGGCGGATTCGACGTCGATCCCGACGAGATCGACGCGCACGCGAAGCAAGTGGAAGACATCCTTGCCCGGCTGAAGACGGCCATCGACGCCGACGACAAACGGGTGGACGCGATGGCGTTCGGGGCCGTCGGCGTGGCGTGCGGGCTTTACCTGTGGTGCAACAGCACCGCGGACCGCACCCGCGAAACGCTCGAGACGGCCGTGAAGTCCGGCGAACATCATGTCGATGCCGTGCACACCTGGGCGAAGGCCCGCCGAGTCGACGAACAGACCGCGAGCGATCTGCTGAAGCAGGCAGGGACGACCCATGGCTGAGAACGAACTGATCACCAAGGCGAAGGGCGAGACCGACGCCGAGAAGAAGCCCATCGGCAACGCGCTCGAAGGCGCGGGGATGGTCCAGGATTTCGCAGGTGGCATTGAGAAACTGGCCGACGGCGACTGGACCGAGGGGCTGCTGGACCTGGCGGCAGGTGCGCTCGACATCGGGGATTTCGTCAAGGATCCGGTCGAGTCGCTGCTCAGCATGGGATTCGGCTGGCTGATCGAACACGTCGACTTCCTGAAGGAACCGCTGAACTGGGTCACCGGCGACCAGGACGCGCTCGATCTCGAGATCCAGAAATGGAAGCAGATCAGCGAGCACGTCCAGAAAACAGGTGAAGAGCTGGCCTCGGCGGTCAACAAGAACTGCGCGCAATGGCGTGGCCCGGCCGCCGACCGCTACCGGGAGTTCGCCCAGAACCAGGCCAACGTGTGCCGGGACCTCTCCGATCACGCCAAACAGGTCGGTGACCTCGTCGAGATCTGCAAGACCATCCTCAACGTGGTCCGCACGCTCATTCGCGACATGATCTCCGACGCATTGGCCAAACTGGTGATGATCCTCGCCAAGTACCCGCCGCCTGCTTACCCGGTCGGGCTGAGTGCCGAAGGCATCCCGTTCCTGGTCGGCGAGGGCAGGAAGATCGCGGACGAGGCCGCGAAGGCGCAACGGGTGCTGGCCAGGGCCGGGCAGAAGCTCGCCGACATGATGGGAAACCTGCCCCGTTTCCTCAAGAACCTCCCGCTGGGCCACGTCTTCCGGGATGTCCTCTCCGATATGCCGAAGAACATCGGGATGGAGGTCGGGAAGGAGGTCGGAAAACAACTGGGCAAGATCGCCTTCGGCAAGGAGCCGGTCGGCCGTGAGTCGCATGAGAAGCGGCAAGAGGATCGCGAGAAGACCAAGATCGAGACTCCGGAGCCGCTGTTCGACCAGACGGGCACCAGACGTGTATCGGGGTCGATATGACCATCGGCGGCAACGAAGGCATGCCGTCGGCAGGCCAGCTCAAGCGCTCGACGGTGATCCGCGCCGCGCTGATCGTCATAGTCTCGGTGGCCATCGTCTGGACCGCGGCCGGACACGCGGCGTCGTTCCACAGCGCGGAAAAGCCGGATAAGCCGGCATTGGGCGTGGCTTATGCGAAGTCGTGTGTCGAGAAGGGCCCAGTGACCGAAGCCGGGATCGGTTTCTTCTGGGCTTGCACCGCGGAGGCTCATTGGCAGGGCGGGCTGTACAACGGCGACGTCAAGACGGTGGTCTTCGGTCTCGACGAGTTGACTCCGGCGGATATCGGCAAGCCGGTCACCTTCTACAAGTACGGCAAGCGCTATTGGCGGCACGCGGAACGGCCCTACGAAGGGCCCGTCGAATGGTCCGTGGCGGGCGTGCTGGTGGCGCTGATCGGCGGCGGGTACTGGCTTTGGCGGCGCAAGCACCCGAAGGCACCGCGGGTCGTCGTGCGCAAGTACAAGTCGGAGGTGCGCCTGCCTGCCCAGCCGTCGATCGTCGAGGGGTTCGCCGAGCGGTCCTCGAAGATCTACCCGAGGGCTGATCCGATGTCCAAGAATCAGGCCTGGTTGCGGGTCTCGTCGTCCGGAGTCGAGTGGTATCGCTCCAGCCGCACGAGTTTCGAGATCGGATGGGACGAGATCGCCAAGGTCAGGCTGACCACGGTGACCGACCCGGCAGGCGACGCGATCCGCGTCGTCGATGTGTTCCCGAGCAAGCAGTTCCGTCGTCGTGACGTGGAGATGAGCGGCCTCTGGGAGTCCGGTGCGCTGCTGGGCAACGCCACGTTGCCGATCGCTCGTGGCGCTTATCGGCTGCCCGAGGCGTTCAAAGAGCGCCCGGCCGAAGAACTGCGTGACATCCTGCGCGGGGTTCAGCCGGGGAAGTTCGAGGAGATCAAGGCCGAGATCTGAGCTCGGCGGCGCCCTGGTTTCAGGGCGCCGCCGGTGCCGATCACTCGGGGGGCTACGTGACCGACACCGGCGACACGATGCCCTGCCCCGGCGGGTGCCGGATGGGGCAACGCTGCCACGCGAACGTGGCAACGCCAGAGAAGAGCGCTTGCCTCTCTCGAAGTGACGCCTGGGGGATGCATATCCCCCGATCGAGTGACGCACGGCAAGCGCACGCCTGATTGTCGCATCAGGGGCCGATTAAGTTACAAAAGTCTTCACATATGCGTACGAGATAAATTCCAGGTATGACCGAAAAGTTGCTCGTGATCGGTTCGGCGAACGCTGACCTGGTGGTTTCCGCGGATCGACGGCCTGGTGGCGGTGAAACCGTGCTGGGCGGGGACACCGAAATCCTGCCTGGCGGGAAGGGGGCCAACACCGCGGTGGCCGCCGCCCGGCTCGGCGCCGAGGTCGCGCTGGTCGGCGCTGTCGGCGACGACCCGTACGGCTCGGTGCTGCTGGACTCGCTGCGGGGCTCCGGGGTCGACACCGGGTTGGTCCGGACCAGTTCGCGGCCGACCGGGATCGCCTACATCACGGTCACCCCTGATGGTGAGAACTCGATTCTCGTCTCGCCAGGCGCGAACGGGAGCATCGAGCCCGCCGACGTCGAAGGCATTTTCGACGGGGTGAAGACGGTGGTGCTGTCGCTGGAGATTCCGCTGCCGACCGTGGAACGCGCCGTCGCCGCCGCGGCCGAGGCAGGCGTGAAAGTGCTGTTCAACCTGTCGCCGGCGGCGAGGATCAGCGATGCCACGTTGGCCGCGCTCGACGTGCTGCTGGTCAATGAGCACGAGGCCGCGTGGCTGCTCGGCGGCGAGCTGGACGATCCGAAGCGGCTGCTCGACCTCGGGCCGAAGAGTGCCGTGGTGACGCTCGGCGCGCGAGGTGTGGTGGTCGTCACCGCGGACGGCACGATCGAGGTCGCGTCGCCGAAGGTGGAGGCCGTCGACACGACCGGCGCGGGTGACGCGTTCGCCGGGGCGCTCGCGGCCGCGGTGACTGCGGGCAGGAGCCTGGTCGAGGCGGCCAAGTACGCGGTGAAGGTGGCCGCGATCTCGGTGACCCGTCGCGGTGCGCAACCTTCCTATCCGACCGCCGACGAGATCTAGGCCGAATTGGTGAATCACGGTTCGACCCGCTGACCGGCGAAGGGCCGTCGCCCGTGTTCCACTGGACGCGTGACGTGGTGAGAGGAGGCCGCCGTGCCGGCCAATGGTGGGTTACGGGCTGGTGGAGTGTGCCCCGCGCCTCGCGACCTCGGCGAGGTCTTGAGATATGGTCTAGACCATGCCGTCTGAGTTCCTCACCGGGGTCGCCGTCAGTCCTGGCCGCGCGAGCGGTCCGGTCGTCCGTGTCGCCGAACCGCTCGGCGAGCCGTCGAGCACGCCGGCGCCCGCCGATCCGGTGGCCGAGGCCGCGCGCATCGAGCCTGCCGCGCAGCTCGTCGCCGCCCGGCTGGAGAAGCTGGCCGAGACCGCGGCCGGTGAGGCCGCGACCATCCTGATCACCACGGCCGCCATGGCCGCGGACCCCGCGCTGGTCAGCCAGGCGGAACAGCTGGTCAAGGCCGAGCACCTGCCAGCCGCCCGCGCGGTCTTCCAGTCGGCGGAGGGCTTCGCGCAGGCGCTGGCCGCCGCCGGTGGGTACATGGCCGAACGCGTCCGGGACATCCGCGACGTGCGCGACCGGATCGTCGCCGAGCTGCTCGGCGTCGAGCCGCCCGGCGTTCCCGAGCTGAGCACGCCGAGCGTGCTGGTCGCGCGTGACCTCGCGCCTGCCGACACCGCCGGGCTCAACCCGGCCAAGGTGCTCGCGCTGGTCACCGAAGAGGGCGGCCCGACCAGCCACACGGCGATCCTCGCCCGCGCGCTCGGCATCCCGGCCGTGGTCGCGGTGCGTGGCCTGCTCGCGCTCGACGCGCCTGCGCTCGCCGTCGACGGCGACACCGGCCAGGTCAACGCGGTCGCGGCCGACGCGCCCGTGGTCACCGCGGAGGCGCGCACCGCCATCGAATGGGACGGCACCGGCAACACCTCCGACGGCCACCGCGTGAAGGTGCTCGGCAACGTCGGTTCGGCCACCGACGCCAAAGCCGCCGCCGACGCGGGCGCCGAAGGGGTCGGCCTGTTCCGCACCGAGTTCTGCTACCTCGACGCGCCTGCCGAGCCGACCGTGTCCGAGCAGCTGGCCGCCTACACGGCCGTGCTCACGCCATTCCGAGGCAAGCCGGTCATCGTCCGGACGCTGGACGCCGGCGCCGACAAGCCGTTGCAGTTCCTCTCCCCCGACGCCGAGCCGAACCCGGCGCTCGGTGTCCGTGGCCTGCGGATCGCCTTCGACCGGCCCGATGTGCTGGACCGTCAGCTCGAAGCCATCGCGGGTGCGGCGGAGGACTCCGGCGCCGAGGTTTCGGTGATGGCGCCGATGGTCGCCACCGTCGAGGAGGCCGCGTGGTTCGCCGACCGCGTGCGCGCCGCGGGTATCCCGCGCGCGGGCGTGATGATCGAGATCCCGGCCGCCGCGCTGATCGCGCAGGAGATCCTCGGCGTCGTCGACTTCGTTTCGATCGGCACGAACGACCTCGCGCAGTACACCTTCGCCGCCGATCGGCAGCTGGGTGCGGTCGCGAAGCTCAACGACCCGTGGCAGCCCGCGTTGCTGCGGCTCATCGGCCTGATCGGCCGCGCGGCGAAGGTCACCGGCAAGCCCGCCGGTGTCTGCGGTGAGGCCGCGGCGGACCCGCAGCTCGCGTTGGTGCTCGCCGGTCTCGGCCTGACCAGCCTGTCGATGAACGCGCCCGCGGTGCGTTCGGTCGGCGCGAGCCTGGCCTCGGTCACCTTCAAACAGTGCGAAGCGGCCGCACAGGCCGCTTTGGCCGCAGCCGACCCGGCCTCGGCACGTGCGGCGGTCAAGGCCGCGCTCTAGGCCAAGCTCTAGGCGAAGCGTGATTTAGCGGGCTTTATCCCCGGTCTAGCCGAAGAAGCCGTGGCGCGGGTTGCGCACGCTCAGCGAGCCGCCGTGCACCCGGCCCGAAAGCACGAACCGCGGATTGCCCGCGAGACCGTTCGGCCGCGTCTTGTCCTCGATGCCGCCGTACTTGATCTCGGTGATCTGGTTCAGGTCGACCGAGGCCGAGTCCGGGATGATGATCTCCGCCGACCCCCAGCGGATGTCCAGCTCGACGTGCACCACCGGGAACTCGATGATGGCCGCGCTGAAGTCGAGCTTGGTCGCGCCGTACTTGTTGCGCACCAGCATCGCCTGCGGCACCAGCCAGGCGCCCGTGCGGTGCAGCGCCGAATACTTCGCGTTGAGCTCGATGCGCTGACCCGGCGCGAACATCTGCGGCCCGGTGACGTACGGGTTCGCCACCGTCTGCCGCAGCACGTCACGGTGGATGAGCCCCGGCAGGTCGGTGAGCACCGCGTTCAGCTCACCGCGGGTGCGCGCGGCGAGCGCGATGTCGGTGCGCTCGGTGAACTCGTCGAGGTCCAGCAGACCGCGGCCGATGGCCTTCTGCAGCACGCTGACCACGTGCTCCCGCTCCTCGTCGGACACCCGGAGGTCTCTGTCACTCGGTGCCTTGGTTTCGGTCTCCTCGCCCATGCTGAAAAGGCTAGGCCCGGATACCCGTGCCGGAATCGGGGGAAAACCCTGAGCCGCCCCTGGTTATTGCTCGTCCAGCCCGTGCTCGATCGCGTAGCGGGCCAGCTCGACGCGGTTGTGCAGCTGGAGTTTCCGCAGCGTGGACTGCACGTGGTTCTCCACCGTGCGATGGGACAGTACGAGTTTCTCCGCGATCTGGCGCGCGGTCATGCCCTTGGCGACGAACCGCAGCACGTCCGTCTCGCGCTCGGTGAGCCGAGGCGGCGGGGCGCCGTCGGACGGCGTGTCGGCCATCCGCCGGTACTCGCCGAGCACCAGCCCGGCCAGGCCGGCGGTGAACACCGGGTCGCCGTCCGCGGTCCGCCGCACCGCGTCGACCAGCTCCAACGCCGACGCAGACTTCACGAGATAACCCGACGCGCCCGCTTTGACGGCCTCGAGCACGTCCTCGTGCTCGCCGCTCGCCGACAGCACGAGCACCTTGGTCGTCGGGAGCGCGCCGGTGATCTCCCGCGTCGCGTCCACCCCCGAGGTCTCGCCGAGATTCAGGTCCATCAGCACCACGTCCGGCCGGACCGCGCGGGCGATGCGGACCGCCGCGTCACCGTCGGCTGCCGTCGCGCGCACGTCGAAGCCGTGCTCGGTCAGGTCGCGCGCCACGCCTTCCCGCCAGATCGGATGGTCGTCGACCACCATCACCGAAACACCCTCGCTCATCGCGCTCCCCTTGCGTTGACCGGAATCCTGACTTCCCATTCGGTGCCTTCGCCCGGTGCGGAGTCGAGTACGCAGGTGCCGCCCAGATCGGTCACCCGCCCCTTGATCGACTTCGCGACGCCGAGCCTGCCCTGCTGCGCCGCGTTCTCCAGCCGTCCCGGCTCGATGCCGGGGCCGTCGTCGCGGACGCTGACCACGACCTCGGTGCCGAGGTCCTCCAGCAGCACCCACGCCTTGGCGCCGGGCGCGTGCTTCTCCACATTGGACAGAGCTTCCCTGGTGACCGCGACCAGCTCGGCCGTGGTGTGCGCGGGCAGCGGCACGGTGCCGGCGGGTGTCGAGATCTGGATGTCCGGCGTCGCCAGCAGCTGCAGCGCGGCACGCAGATCGGTGGTGCCGTCCTGGTCGGGACTGATCGGCTCGGTGGTGACCAGCGCGCGCAGCGCGACCTCCTGCTCACCGGCGAGCTTCGCGAGTTCGGCAGCCTCGCCGCCGAATTCCGCGCCACGGCGGCGAACCCTGGCGAGCACCTGCAGCACGCTGTCGTGGATCGACCTGGCGAGCCGCTCCCGTTCGGCCGTCGCGGCCTCGGTCCGCAACGCGCGCGCGAGTCGTTCGGCCGAGGTCCGCGCGGTGTCGGCGGCGACACCGACCAGCAGCCCGCTCGCGATCAGCAGCGTGCCGTCGCGGGCGACGTCGAGGTCGAACCGCTTGGTCGCCAGCCCGCTCAGCACGGCCATGAACAACCCGCCCAGCGCGCCCGCGATCGCGCCGTACCTGGCGCTGACCGCCAGCGGTGGCACCGCAGCCCAGACGGTCGTGATCAGCGGGCTGTTCGCGGCGAACTGCTGCGGGGAAAGGATGAACGGCGAGAGCATCAGCAGACCGCCGGTGAACCCGAGGTCCACCAACGTCAGCCAGCCCCAGCGGGTGGCTTCGGCCGCGTAGAAGAGGTCGGTGACCACCGTCCAGACGACCATCACGCCGAGCACGGTCCACGCCAGCCACGGCCGCATGAAGTCGTTGTGGCGCACGATGACCGCGCCCGCGGCGAACAGCAGCATGAGCACCCGCAACACGACGATGCCCAGCCACAACGGGGTGGCCGGGTCATCGGTCGGTGCGAGCGGCTTGGTCATTTCTTCTTGGCGGGCGGCGGCGAGTCCGGCGTCGTGTTCGGCTGCGACGCCTTGTCGTCCAGCACATCGACGGCTGCCGGGTCCGGATTCTCCTCGTGCAGCAACGACCTGATGCCCGCGTTCAGCACGGCCAGCAGCGGCACCGCCAGCAGCGCGCCGGGAATGCCGGCGGTGACCAGGCCGACGGTGATCGACAGGATGACCGCCAGCGGGTGCAGCCGGACCGCGCGGCCGAGCAGCCACGGCTGCAGGATGTGGCTTTCCAGCTGCATCACCAGGATCACGATGCCCAGCACGATGATCGCGCCGATGAACCCGTTGGTGACCAGCGCGACCAGCACCGCGACCGTGCCGGCGATCACCGCGCCGATGACGGGGATGAACGCGGCCAGGAACACCAGCGTGGCCAGCGGGATCACCAGCGGCACCCGCATGATCGCCAGCCCGATGCCGATGCCGACCGCGTCGACGACCGCGACCAGCGCGGTCGCGCGCACGTAGCTGACCAGCGAGGCGAACCCGCGGCGCCCGGCGACGTCCACCCGCACCCGCACGTTCGACGGCACCGCGCGGGTGAGGAAGGTCCAGATCTGGTCGCCGCCGGTCAGGAAGAAGATGAGCACGAACAACGTCAGCGCGAACCCGGTGAGGATCTCGCCGACGGTGCCCGCGGTGGTCAGCGCGCCGGCGGTGATCGAGGACTGGTTGTCCTGGATGAACCCGATGGCCTGCTTGATGAAGTCCTGGATCTGTTCCTGGCGCAGGTGCAGCGGTCCGTCGATCAGCCAGTTCTGGATCTGATGGAGGCTGTCGGTCACCTGCTTCTGCAGTGACGGCAGGCCGGAACTGAACTGCACGATGACGAAGGTGAGCAGGCCGCCCAGTAAAGCCAGCCCGGCGATGAGGACGATCGCCGCCGCCAGCCCGCGCGGCACCTTGATCGCCACCAGCTTCGACACGGCGGGCGCCATCAGCGCGGCCAGCAGCAACGCGATCGCGATCGGGATGACGACCACCGACAGATAGCCGACCAGCCAGATCACCACGTACAACGCGGCGCAGACAGTAAGGAAGCGCCACGACAGCGCGGCGCCGATCCGCAGTCCGCGCGGCACGAGGCCCGTCACGTCTGCCGTTTCGGAAACGAACGGGTTCTGGCTGTGCTTCTCGCTCACGGGCTTCACAGTAACGGTCTACCCATATCCGGCATGCCTTTAAGCCACAACGTGTCCTCCCAGCGTCGATTACTTGCCGTGAAGCCCGGATACACGCCGTGTTCTTCACACGATGGTGGCATCAAGTGCCTTCTGGGATGCGCGGGCGATCTGCAATTTGCTTATCTCTGGGGGCGACATCGATCCCGGCGTGTCCGGGAACACCCAAGATTTCTTTCCACGGCAAGGAGATTCAGTGGCGCACGGGTCGGCAACCGAGTGGCGGGGCGCAGCGCGCTCCAGCCGCTGGGTGTCGCGTGCGCTCTTCGTCCTCGGTGGCGCCGCCGCCGCGTGGCTGATCTCCGACGCCTCCGCTTCCGCTGCCGAGGAGCCCGCCGCTCCCTCCGGCGCGAGTGCCGGACTCACCCCGCTCACCGACGCGACCGTCACGGGTCTCAACGACGCGACCCGTGGCGTCTCCGGTTTCGCGGGCGACGTGGCTGGCGCCGCCACCACCGGTTACCGCGAGGCCGCCTGCCACCAGGACGCCACCGCGTGGACGCTGCCCGGCGAGTCCGCCAAGCAGTCGCCCGGCTGGTGCACCGACGCCGACCGCAACCACAAGGGCCGCGTCGAGCACGAGGTGTCGAGCCGCGTCAGCGACGCCGTCACCGACCTCGCGAGCGACGCGGTCGTCCACCCGGTCAGCCGGACGCTCGGCGCTTTCGAGCACATCGTGCGCAAGCCCGAAGACACCCAGCAGGTGCTCGGCGAGACGCTGCAGCCCGCTGACGGTGGCGAACTCGGCCAGCGCGTCTGGGACCTGCTCAACCACAACGACGCGACCGAAGTGGTCCTCCCCTCGATCACCGGTCTGCTCCCCGAGCGTGACGACCTGCCGACCGCGGTCGCACCGGCCACCGCCGCCGAAGCGCCCGCCGCGTTGCAGCTCGTCACGGTCGTGATCCCCGACTCCGCCAAGTCCGCGTTCACCGCGGCCACCGGCGCGACTTCTCCCGAAAGCTCGGACGTCCAGTCCGATTCGCGCGACGACCAGAGTGGTTCGAAGCTGCCGTTCCCGTTGGACCGGCTGCCGATCGCTCCGTCCGCGCCCACAGCTCCCGGTGGCGGCACTGCCCCGGGTGGTCACTGCGATGGCCCCGCGTTCGGCTTCATGTCCGGCGCTTCGGCCGCTTTGATCAACGCCTCGGTCAGCAACGCGCTGACGGGCGTGCGGTACATGCCGCTCACCCCGGGCTCGCAGCCCGGCGTCACTCCTGACTGATTTTCCTCAAGCGGGCAGGGTTCAACGCGCTTTCCGTCGCGTTCCCTGAAATCCCCGCCACGTCGCCATGCGCTCTTCGCATCGGCGAACCCCTCTGGTGACCACTTTTCGTGGCGCCTCCATGTACCCGCAAGGGAACCCGAAAAAAAAGGAGAAATACCCCATGCAGTCCTGGGCAAAGCGCGGACTCCAGACCGCACTTGTTACCGGTGGATTGTTGATGCTGGGTACGGGCATCGCATCGGCTGACGAAACCGTCAACCCGGACGCGGCCCCCAGCCCAGTTGACCTCAACGTCAACATTCCGCTCGAAATGAAGGCCAACGGCGTCGGCACGCCGCTGGGCCAGCTCGACCTCCCCGAGTTCGAGGGCACGATCAGCTCCGAGCCTGCCAGCGAAGCAGTTCGCCAGGTCGCTCGCGACATCGACTCGCTCGGCAACGCCTCCGGGCACACCGACGAGGCGCGCCAGTCCATCGAGGGTGGCTTCACCGACTCGGGCGGCCTCGTCCCGAACGGCCCGACCCTCAAGGGCAACCGCGTCAACGCGGACATCGTCCCGGCGATCCAGATCTGCGGCAACGCGATCGGCGTCATCGGCAACGCGACCGAGACCGCTGACTGCGCCCAGACCTGGAACCACGACCAGGACATCGAGACCGACGGCGCCGACAACGCGCTCGCCGGCAACGTGGTCGCGCTCGACTGGGCCGCCCCCATCGCGATCAACGGCACCGGCGCCGGTGTCGCGGGCGGGTACGGCAAGTCGACCGGCTCCGCCACGCAGGACATCACCGAGACCGGTGACACCACCACCAGTGGTGACGGCTCCGCCATCTCCGGCAACGTCGTCCCCGGCCAGTTCGCCACCCCGGTGCAGATCAGCGGCAACGCCATCTCGTACCTGCTGGGCAACGGCAAGAGCGAGTTCAGCGACGACAGCGCGGCCACCGCCGGTGGCTGGGTCAAGTCCTCCGGCGGCGACGCCGAGGGCCCCGGCGGTGCCGGCAGCGGCAACGTCGTCGGCGCGCCGATCGCGCTGCCGGTCAAGTTCAACTGCAACGCGGGTGCCGCGTGGGGCTCGCTGGCCAACACCGGCGCCTGCGACACCTCGGCCGACGCCAAGGCAGGCGACACCACCGAGGGCATCTCGGGCACGCCGACCTACGTGCAGACGAGCGGTGACGACTCGCTGCTCGACGGCAACATCATCACCCCGCAGGCGGGCCCGATCGCGAACGTGGCCGGTGTGGCCGCTTCGTGGATCGGCAACGCGGGCACCGGGCAGGAGACGCCGGGCACCTCGTCCAGCACCGTCGACGCCGGTGGCTTCGTCAGCACCACCGGTGAGGACTCGGCCGCTTCGGCCAACATCGTCGACCCGGCCGTGGCACTGCCCGTCGAGGTCTTCGGTGTCGGTGGCACCTACATCGGTCTCGCCAACGCCGCGCACGACAACACGGTCGACGCGAACGCGGGCAACGGCTCGTACACCTCCGGCAACGGCGCCGTGCTCACCGGCAACACCGCCAACACCCAGATCGCGGGCGCGCCCGAGGTCTTCGGTGTCGGTGGCTCGCACATCGGTAACGCGACCGGTGTGGCGACGGAAGAGAAGACCGTCACCGCAGGCGGCTACGACGGCACCCAGGGCAACAACTCGGGTGGCTCGGGCAACCTGGTCCAGGTCCCGGTCTCCGTCCCGGCCGAACTGCTCGGCGTCGGCGGCTCCTTCATCGGTTCGGGCACCGGCTCGGCCGACGAGGTCAAGGTCACCCAGGGTGGCGGCGGCGGCTCGACGCACGACGACGACGGCGTGATCAGCTCGAACCTCGGCGTGGTCCCGGTTTCGCTGCCGGTCCAGATCGTCGGCATCGGCGGCGCTGTCGCGGGCAAGGGCGTCTCGAAGGGCTCCACCGACACCACCTCCAAGGCCGGTGACAAGGAGAGCGCCACCGGGACCGCCGGTGTCATCGCGGGCAACCTGATCAACGGGCCGATCTCGTTCCCGACCCAGGTGCACGGCGACGGCGTCGTCCTCGGCGGCATCGGCAAGGGCGCCAGCGAGAACATCACCGACTCGATGGCGGGCGGCGACGTCTCCACCGACGGTCAGAACGGCGCAGGCGCGGGCAACATCGTGCAGGTTCCGGTCGGCGGCACCGGCTCGATCTTCGGCAACGGCATCGCCGGTGCGGGCATCGGGACCGGCAGCAGCACCAGCGACGTCAAGTCCGTCGCGGGTGGCTCGGCCGACACCAACGGTGACAACGGCGCGATCTCGGGCAACATCATCAGCGCCCAGGCGCTGCCGCTCGTGCAGGCCTTCGGTGACGCGGTCGCCGCGGCCGCCATCGCCAAGGGCACCGCGACCAACACGGTCGACGCCCAGTCCGGTGGCGACGTGACCACCTCGGGTGTCGACGGTGGCATCTCGGGCAACGTCATCGACGTTCCGCTGGCCGCGGTGGCGCAGGCGTTCGCCGACGCCGTCTCCGTCGGTGCCAACGCGACCGCCGAGGCCGACAACATGACCACCGGCAAGACCGGTGGCGAGTCGACGACCGATGGCGACGGGTCCAGCCTGTCCGGCTTCAACATCCAGCAGCCGCTGGGTGCGCTGGTCCAGGTCTTCTGTGTCGACCTCGGCCTGTTCGGCAACGCTTCGGCGACCGGGTCCGACGCGACCTCGATCACCGAAGAGCCGCAGATCTTCGTGCCGATCGACTGGTGCGGCAGCGAAATGGCCGCCGACGAGCTGCCTGCCCTGCCGGACGCGACCGGTCTGCCCGCGCTGGCTCTGCCCGAGCTCCCCGCGCTGCCGACCCAGGCTGCCCGCGAGGACCTGCCCGCCATGCCGGCTCTCCCGGTTCAGCTGCCCGCGCTGGGCAACCTCGGCCAGACGGTCTCGCTGCCTTCGATGAAGCTGCCGACCGTCAAGCTGAACACCGCTGACCAGGCCATGCAGGCCCTGCAGAGCATGGTGACCGCGCCCAGCGCGACCACCCTGCCCGCCGTCCCGGCGATGGCCGCCCTGGACTCGAACCCGATCGCGGCGTTCTTCTCGAAGATCGCGAACGGCTTCTCTTCCTTCAAGAAGTGACTTCACCGCCAGTGAAGTGACTCTCTGAGCCACATCCCAACAGGCCGGGCCCCATGAGCGAACTCCGCTCATGGGGCCCGGTTCTTTTGTGCCACCGGGATAAAGCAGGCTTTACTCCCCGGGATAAAGCCCGCTAAACATCGCGGAGTAAAGCCCGCTTTATCCCCGACCTTCAGTCGATCTGGACGGAGCGCTTGGCGAGGCCGTACCAGTAGCCGTCGATCACGGTCTTCGGCTGTTGGGCACCGCCGGCGCCGAGCGAGACGAACAGCGGCGCGAAATGCTCGATCCGCGGATGCGCGAGCTGCGCGGCAGGCGCCTTGTGCTGGAAGTCGAGCAGCGCGTCGACGTCACCGGCGCGCAGCACTTCGTCGCCCCAGTGGTCGAATTCGCTCGACCACGCCGGCGGCGTTCCGTCGGTGCCGGTGACCTGGCGCATCGCGCTCAGGTTGTGCGTGAAGAATCCGCTGCCGATGATCAGCACGCCTTCGTCGCGCAGCGGCGCGAGTTTCCGGCCGAGGTCGAACAGCTGCTGCGGATCGAGCGAGGGCATCGAGATCTGCAGCACCGGGATGTCGGCCTCGGGGAACATCTCCACGAGCGGCACGTACGCGCCATGGTCGAGCCCGCGCTCGGGTGCGTCGTGCACCGGCGTCTCGGTGGAATGCAGGATCTTGCGCACCTTCTCGGCGAGCGCCGGCGCGCCGGGCGCGCCGTATTTCACCTGGTAGTAGTGATCTGGGAAGCCCCAGAAGTCGTACACCAGCGGCACGGTGGTGGTCGCGCCGAGCGTGAGCGGCGCCTCCTCCCAGTGCGCGGAGACGACCAGGATCGCCTTGGGCTTGGTCAGCGTGCTCGACCAGTCGGCGAGCTGACGGGTCCAGACCGCGTCGTCGGCCAGCGGCGGCGCGCCATGACTGAGGTACAGCACCGGCGTCATCTCGACCTCCAGTTGTTTGAACTTTCAACTATATCGTGAGACGCAAGCGCTGTCTGCGATATTCCCCCGTCTGGACCTTCTGCTTCGGCCTCTGAGGAGGAGATGGAGATGGCGAAAGATGTTTTGGCAGGTGAGAGCGTTGTAGATGCGCTGGTCAGTGTCTCGCGTCTGCTGCGTCACCCCGTCTGGCATGGCGCGGACCCGGCGCGCGGGCAGGGCCAGGGTGTCCTGCTCATCCCAGGTTTCGGCTTCGGCGACCGCGGTCTGTTGACCGGCGACTGTGGCCGAGTGGGCGGTGGATTCCCTCCCGCTGCTGGAACTCAAGGCGTCTTAGCCAGGTTTTGTGCCATGCGCTCGAGAACGTCGTGCGTGGTGCGGTAGTCCTCGTCGCTGATGCCTTCGGTGACGAGTTCGCGCTGCCGCTGGATTTTCGCGCGGACCTGTTCGTGTGCCGCGCGGCCGGTTTCGGTGAGCCTGCCCGCGTCGACCCAGCCGCGCTCGGTGAGGTCGTCGACGATCGGCTTCATCGAGGAACCGAAGGGCGCGAGTGCTTCGTCGATCGCCTCGGGGGTGTCGGCGCCGGACGCGATCGTGGTGAGCACCTGCCAATGTCTGCGGGTGAGGCCGTCTTCGGCGAGCGCGTCGGCGAAGGACGATTCGAGGAGCTGGTGCAGGTGACTGAACCAGTAGCCGATGGGTTTCATGGAGAACTCCTATTGCATGTAGAATGACAACTACATGTAAAAGTACATGCACTTGAGGAGGGTGGCAATCATGACGGACCCGGTCGTCGCCGTCGAACGCGCCATGATCGCCATCCGCCGAGCTCAGACCCGCCGGACGCTGGCCAAGGTCGCCCGCGAGCGCACCGGCTCGACGCTCGATCCCGCGCTGCTCGGCGTGCTCGACGCCGTCGAGGAATGCGAAGAACGCGGTGACCCTGGCACGGTCACCGCGTTGGCTTCGGCGTTGTCGATCGATCAGCCGCGCGCGAGCCGCCTGGTCGCCCGTGCCGTCGAAGAAGGGGTGCTTCGCCGCGAAGCCGACCAGGCCGACGGCCGCCGCGCGGTCCTGGTGCTGACCGAACGGGGCCGCGGCCTGGTCGACGAGATGCATTCCTTCCGGCAGGCCGTCTTCGCGGAGACGATGGCCGGATGGTCCACGGAGGACAGAGAGAACTTCGGGCGTCTGCTGACGGAGTTCACCAGGCGCTACCGGGAAATCAGTCTTCGCGGCAGGTGATGTCGGTCTTCGGCAGCGTGCCGTCGCGGAAGTACGTGTTGACCACGTTCTCCGTGCACTTGTTCGGGTAGTTGCCGAACACGGCGTGCACGCGGACGTCCTGCAGGGTCAGCAGCTTCGACCCGGTCATCGACTTGTGCAGCGCGACGCCGCTTTCGTACGCCGTGCGGGTGTCGCCGGTGGTCTGCACGATCAGCGAGGGCACCGAGTTGTGCACGATGGTCGGCTCTTCGACCGGCTCCGGCCAGAACGCGCACGCGGTCAGGTTGTTGGCGAAGGCGCCGAAGACCGGCTCGGCCGCACGGTCGCGCTGGATGTTGCGCCAGTACCACTCCGGGTCACGCGGCGAGGAGGTGTCGCCGCACATGATGGCCGCCTGGCCCGAACCCTGCTCCTCCGCCGTCGGCTTGTAGACGTGGCGCAGGTCGCGGTCCAGCGCTTCGTTCGGCGTGACGGTCTTTCCGGCGGCGGCGTCGGTGAGCTGCCGCATGGTTTCGGCGAGACCCGCGTTGCGCCTGGGGTCGGCGAGCGGGCCGAACAAGACGATCGGCAGTACATGCTGGTCGAGGCGGTATTCGCCGACGCGGATCGGCTGCCGCGCCGACTGCTTGATCAGGTCTTCGACGCCGGCGCGTACCTGTTTGGTGGTCTTGCCGAGGTGGTACTCGCCGTCACGGGCCGCGGTCCAGTTCGCCCAGTCGTCGAGCGCCGCCTCGTTCGGCTTGCCCATGTCCTGGAGCATCGGCACGCCGTACCGCTTCGAGTCGACCGCGCTGTCGAGCACGAACCGGTCGCTGCGCTGCGGGAACATCTGGGTGTACACCGAGCCGAGGTACGTGCCGTACGACCAGCCGAAGTAGCTGACCTTCCGCTCGCCGAGCGCGCCGCGGATCACGTCCATGTCCCGTGCCGTGTTGCGGGTGGTGAAGTGGCGGACGTCCGGGCCTTCCTTGACCACGCACCGCTTGGCCAAGTCCTTCTCCAGCCGGGTGTTCGCGTCGAACGCGGCCCGGTCGACGCCCGCCGAGCGCAGCATGGTGCCGACCGGCCACTCGCAGTCGACCGGCGTCGACCGGCCGATGCCGCGCGGGTCCATGCCGATCAGGTCATAGCGCGACGAGACGTCCGGCGTCATGGACTCGCGGATGCCGAGCATCATGTCGAGGCCCGCGCCGCCCGGCCCGCCGGGGTTCGACAGCATGACACCGTGGCGGTTCTGCTTGTCGGAGGCCTTTAGCCGGGAAATCGCGACGGTGATGGTGCGCCCGCGCGGCTGGGCGTAGTTCAACGGCACCTTGACGTCGGCGCATTCGGCGCCAGCCGCATCGAGCTCCTTGTGGTTACAGGCTTTCCAGTCCAGCTTCTGGTTGTAGAAGCGGTCGAGACCGCCTCGCTGGGTGGTTTCCTGGTCGGCGAGTGCGACCCCGGATCCGGCCAGCAGACCCGCCGCGACGGCCGTGGTCGCGACAAGCGCGCGCATACGTTGCATTTTCTCTTTCCTCACAGTAGAAGTCAGTGCGAACAGACGGCCGTGTCGACGACCTTCATCACGTCGGCGGAACCGGTGGCGGTGACCTGGTTGACGGTCACGTTCACCGCGCGGCCATCGGCGGTCACGCCGCCTCGGGTGCGAAACCCGGGAATGGAGCCGCCGTGCCCCCACATCTCCTTGCCGCACGACACCGGGATGCGGATCAGGCCGAGCCCGTAACCCGCGCCGGGAAAGACATCGGCGGGGACAGTGCGCTTCATCTCGGCCAGCTGCGCCGGAGGCAGCAACCGTCCGGTCAAGAGCGCGGCGAAGAACCGGTTCACGTCCTGCCCGGTCGACACCATCGCGCCGGCCGCGCCACCCCAGGACGGGTCCTGGTCGGTGACGTCCACCCACTTGCCGTCGACCTGGTCGTAGCCACGTGGATGCGCGCCGCGGATGCCGGTTTCGTACGGCGCCGGGTAGTAGGTGTCGGTCAACCCGAGCGGTTTGACGATCCGGCGGGTGATCTCCGTGGCAGGCGAATGCCCGGTCACCTTCTCGATGAGCATGCCCGCGAGGATGTAGTTCGTGTTGGAGTACTCCCATTTCGTGCCCGGCTCGAAGTGGGACTTCAACGTCATCGCGGCCCGCACGAGTTCGGCTGGCTCGTAGTGCCGGGCGCCGTCCGGGCCGAGCTTCTCGAGGTAGTCGGGCAGCCCGCTGGTGTGCTGCAACAGCTGGCGAACCGTGATGCGCGTGCCGTCGTTTCCGTTGCCGCGCACCACCCCCGGCAGGTAACGATCGATCGGCGCGTCCAGTTTCACCTTGCCCTCGGCGACGAGCTGCAGGACCACGGTCGCGACGAAGGTCTTGGTGTTGCTGCCGATCCGGACCCGGGCCTGGTGCGGGAACGCCTTCCCGGTGCGCAGGTCACCGGCCCCGCTCGCGGCCTCCCAGCTGCGTCCACGTTCGGTGACCACGGCCTGCGCGCCGGGCACGCCCGTCCGGACGAGCTGCTCCAGCGCCTGCCCGACGTCGTGGCGCACCGACACGGCGGCCATCGCGGGCACGGTGCCCGCCAGCATCGCACCCGCCACGGCCGTCCCGACCGCGACTCGTCCCCAAGTCCTTGGTAGCAAAGGAATCCCTCCCTGCGAGACCGGAGGCCGTCCGTCGGCTTCCGGTGATCAACAGGTTATGGATTCCGACACCTACCCGGCGATGTCCGCAGCACCCAGGCCCATGGTGGGGCTAGCCCCACCATGGGAAAACCCCCGAATGATCAGCCCCAGGTGACCGGCAGCTCGTGAACGCCGTAGATGTTCATGTCGGTCTTGAGTTTCACGTCTTCGGCGGGAATCGCGAGCTTCAGAGTCGGGAAGCGCCGCAGCAGCCCCTCGAAACCGGCACGCATCTCGATACGGGCCAGCTGCTGGCCGAGGCATTGGTGAATGCCGTGGCCGAACGACAGGTGCCCGCGGGCCTTGCGGTGGATGTCCAGCACGTCGGGGTTTTCGAACCGCTGCGGGTCACGGTTGGCGGCGAGCAGTGAGATGACGACCGTGGATCCCTTGCCGATCGTTTCGCCGCCGAGTTCGATGTCTTCCGTGGCGTAGCGGTAGAAAATGTCGGCGATGGTCAGATAACGCAGCAGTTCCTCGACCGCGTTGGGCAGCAGTTCCGGGTCGGCCCGCAGTTCGGCTTGCGGGCCGGGGTTCTCCAGCAGCGCGAAAGTGCCCAGTGCCAGCATGTTCGCGGTGGTCTCGTGCCCGGCGAGCAGAAGCAGGAACGCGATACCGACCAGCTCCTCGATGCCGAGGTCCTCCTGCACGGCCAAGTCGGACAGGATGTCCTCGCCCGGATTGGCGCGCTTGCTCGTGACCAGCTCGCCGAGATACGTGGTCAGCGCGGTCAACGCGCCCATCTTCTCGCTCAATTCCTGGTCCCTGGCCAGGAACTTGGCCGAGTTCGCCTGAAAACTGTCGCGGTCTTCGTAAGGAACACCGAGCATTTCGCAGATCACCAGCGAGGGCACCGGCAGCGCGAACGCTTCGACCAGATCGACCGGCTGGGGCAGCTTCGCCATCTCGTCCAGCTGTCGCTCGACGATCTCGACGATGTGCTCTTCGAGGTTCTTCATGCGCTTGACGGTGAAAGCGCCGGTCAGCTTGCGCCGCAGCCTGGTGTGGTCCGGCGGGTCCATGGCGACGAACACGCCTGGCATCGTCGGGGACGGTTCGGTGGCCGGAGGCATACCCGGCGTTTCGAACGGCACGTGGATGACACCGAGGTCCTGCCGCGAGCTGAACCGGGTGTCCGCCAGCAACTGGCGCGCCGCTTCGTAGCCGGTGACGAGCCAGCCTTCGTGGCCGTCGGGGAAGTGCATCGGGCTGACCGGGCGGGTCTCGCGCAGCCGGGTGATCTCGCTCGGCGGCGCGAACGGACCCGCGTCGCGCTCCATCGGAAGACCTTGTGGGATCGACATCTTCAACTCCTTGTCAGCCCGCGTATTCGCGGTTGAAGAGACGCTTGGACCAGAGGTAGCCGCCGAGCGCGATGAGCGCGCACCAGCCGAGCGCGAGCCATCCGTTGTGGCCCAACGGCTTGTCCATCAGCAGGCCGCGCAGGGTCTCGATGATCGGCGTGAACGGCTGGTACTCGGCGAACCAGCGCAGTCCGGCTGGCATCGAGTCGGTCGGGACGAACCCGCTGCCGATGAACGGCAGCAGCATCAACGGCATGAGCACGTTGCTCGCCGATTCGACGGTCTTGCTCACCTGGCCGAGCGCGACGGCCAGCCAGACGAGCGCGAACGACACCACCACCAGGAAACCGGCTGTGGCCAGCCAGCCGCCGACACCGGCCGCCGGCCGGAAACCGACGAGCAGCGCCACTCCGATCACCATGGCCAGGCTGATCATCGCCTGGATGACGCTGCCGATCACATGGCCGGTCAGCACCGAGACGCGAGCGATGTGCATGGTGCGGAACCGGGCGATGATGCCCTCGGTCATGTCCATGCAGACCGAGATCGTGGTGCCCTGGACCGTGGCCGTCACCGTCATCAGGATGATGCCGGGCGCCAGGTAGTTGACGTAGTCGGCGCGGCCGCCGCCTCCGCCGAGCCCGGCGCCCAAGGTGCCGCCGAAGACGTAGACGAACAGCAGCAGGAAGATGATCGGCATGCCGATGAGCTGCACGGTCATCGACGGGTAGCGCACCATGCGCTTGAGGTTGCGGCGCAACATGGTCGCCGAGTCACGCAGCGGGTGGAACTTGAGGTTCGCCGGTGCGGCGAGCGTCGGGGTGCTCATCGGGTGGTCACCTTCTCCTTGGCGGGGTCGCCCGTGAAGGCGAGGAAGACGTCGTCGAGATCGGGGGTGTGCACGGACAGCTCGTCGACCTCGATGGCCTGGTCGTCGAGCCGGTCGAGCAGCGTTTTCAGCGAACGCAGGCTGCCGTCGCTGGGCACCCGCAGTGCGAGCGCGTCGGTGTCGTCGGTGGTCTGGCCCAGCACTTGCCTGGCCGAATCGAGGCCACGCGGGTCGGCGAACCGCAGCCGGACATGCCCGCCGGGGATGCGGCGCTTGAGCTCCTCCGGGCTGCCCTCGGCCACCACCTTGCCGTGGTCGAGCACCGCGATCCGGTCGGCCAGCTCGTCGGCCTCGTCCAGGTACTGCGTGGTCAGGAAGATGGTGACGCCGCCGGCGACCAGCCCGCGGACGATCTGCCACATTTCCCTGCGGCTGCGCGGATCCAGGCCGGTGGTCGGCTCGTCGAGGAAGATCACCCGAGGGCTGCCGACCAGCGTCATCGCCAGGTCGAGCCGTCGCCGCATGCCACCGGAGTACGTCGACGCCGGCTTGCCTGCCGCTTCGACCAGGTCGAACTGCTCGAGCAGCTCAGCGGTGCGCCGACGGCCGTCGGCACGGGCGAGATGGTTCAGATCCGCCATCATCATCAGGTTCTCCCTGCCGTTGAGCAGGTTGTCCACCGCCGAAAACTGGCCGGTGACCCCGATCGCGGCACGCACCGCGTCCGGTTCGGTCGCCACGTCGTGGCCTGCGACGCTGATCGTGCCCGCACTGGCGTTGATCAGGGTGGACAGGATCTTGACCGTGGTGGTCTTGCCCGCGCCGTTCGCGCCGAGCAGCGAGAAGACGCTGCCACGCTGGACATTCAGGTCGATGCCGTCGAGTACGACGTGCTCGCCGTACGACTTGCGCAGGCCGGTCACGCTGATCGCCTGCTGGTTTCGGTCGATGGTCATGGTCTTCCCCTCAGGAACGTCGGATGGTGATGCCGCCGAACGAGGTGTGCGCGCGCACCTCGACGGTTTCGTCGGACTGGGCGGGCGAGCCGGTGCTGTCGAGCTGGTTGCGCACCTGGCCGAACCCGGTGTTCACGTCGAGCCAGGCCGCGGTGCCCTCGGCGATGCCGATCTCCAGGTCACCCATCGCGGTGCCGAGCTCGACCGAGCCGCGGGCCACCTCGCCGAGGCGGATGTTGCCGTTGGACGACTTCGCCTCGACGCCGGCGCCCGCCCGGTCGACGGTGATGTCGCCGTTGGCGGCGCGCACCCTGACGTTGCCGGTGGCCGAGGTGATGGTGGTGTCGCCGTTGGCGTTCTTGACGACCACGGAACCGTCGACCTCGCCGAGGTCGACCTTCCCGGAGCCGGTGTGGACCTCGGCGTCACCGGCGACCCGGCCCGCCGTGAGGTGCCCGGTGCTGGTGTCGAGGCGCAGCGGGCCGGTCTGCTCCAGCCGGACGTTGCCGACGGAGGTCTTGAACCGGCAGTCCCCGATCCTGCCGATGCCGCTGAGGTTCCCGACCTGCACGTCGCCGGTCACCCGTGAGCCGCTCGGCAGCTCGATGGTCACCTCGACCGACCTGGTCTTGCGTGAGAAGTCGAACGTGCGCTTCGGGCCCGTCACCTGGAGCACGCCGTTCGCGTAGTCGACGCGCGTCCGCTGGGCGGCCTGCACGTCCGAGGAGTCGGACTCGTTGCTCGGCCGCACGTCGACGACCGTGTCGGTGCGGTCGGTGGCGACGATCCGCACGTTGCCGACGCCGAACTCGAGCGTCACGGAAATGGGTTCGGGAGTGTCGAATTTTGGCATGGTTGTCCCCTGATCATGAGTTGGTGGAGCATCCCCGCAGGTCGGGGCGTGGTGTGTGAAAAGCGGTGAGCGGCTAGCGAACCCAGCCGGTGAAGCCCTGCTTCGCCGATGGGGCGAGCGTGGTTTCGGGTGCCTGGTCCCGCTGCTGCGAGCGGTGCAGCGCCACGGTGGCCGCGCGGACCAGCCAGGCGTTGACCGAGCGGCCCTCCTTGGCCGCGGCCTCCTCGACCGCGGTCTTGAGCGTCTCCGGCAGGCGCACGTTGATCCGCGAGCTCGGCCCGTCCTCGAAGGTGGCCGGGTCACTTTCCGCGAGCGGGGCGGCCTGCTGGAGGTTGGTGGCCGTGGCCGGTTCGGCGCTGGGCACGGTCACGAGGAACTGCGGGTCGCGGCCCTGCAGGCGCACCTGCACCGAGCCGGGAGCCAGGTCGCTGGTGATCTCGTCGGCGGCGGCCGCCAGCGCCTCGAGCAAGGTCATCCGGATCGCCGACTCGAGCGATCCGGTCAGGCGCTCGACCAGCGCACGGGACTCTTCCCCGCCCGCTTCGGCGAGGGTGGCGAATTCACGCCCGAGGTGGCTCACATACGTGGTCAAGTCCATGGCACCACTATGGCACACGGGTGGCACCACTGCAAGGCCAAGTTGGCTCAGATGTGGTGCCATGTGGTGCCGTCGTACTGAATTAGCTGGTCAAGCCGTATTTCGTCAGAAAGTGTCGGTGGCCGGAGGCATGATGCCAGGCATGCGCTACTCGATCTATGTACCGAATTTCGGTGAATTCGCGGCGCCGGAGACCTTCGCCGAGGTGGCACGCCGTGCCGAGGCGGCCGGCTGGGACGGCCTGTTCGTCTGGGATCACCTCGTCGAGCAGAAGAACCTGCGGCGGCACATCGCGGACCCCTGGATCCTGCTCACCACGGCGGCGCTGGCCACCAACCGGATCCGGCTCGGCACCGCGATCACCCCCGTCGCGCGACGGCGGCCGGGCAAGCTGGCCAGGGAGGTCACCACGCTCGACCGGCTGACCGGCGGCCGGATGGTGCTCGGCGTCGGCCTCGGCGCGCCGGTGGAGGACGAATACGCCAGCTTCGGCGACACGGCCGACCTGAAGGTGCTCGCCGAGCGTCTCGACGAGAGCCTGCACGCGCTCGGCCTGCTGTGGTCCGGCGAACCGGTGAGCTACCAGGGCAATCAGGTCACGCTCGAAGACGTGGCCTTCCTGCCCACGCCGGTTCAGCGGCCGAGGGTGCCGGTCTGGGTCGGCGGGCAATGGCCGAACAAGGCGCCGATGCGGCGGGCCGCCCGCTGGGACGGGGCCATTCCCGGCTTCGACGGCATGATGGAGGCCCGGCCACCCGCCGCGGAAGACGTGCGGGAACTGGTGCGTTTCCTCCGCGACCGCCGGACCGAGAACGGACTGGAGGATCAGCCGTTCGACGTCGTCATCGGCGGCGCGAGCCGAGCCGGAGCCCCCGGCCGTGACCTCGTGGGCCCGCTCGCCGACGCGGGCGCCACGTGGTGGAACGAGTGCATGCCATGGGACGACAGCCTTGAACGCGCCGAGCCGATCCTGCGCCGGATCGATCAGGGGCCGCCTGACGTCACGTAGAAGTCTTGCCGTCGCGCAAAAGCAGGCCGCAGGCCACGGCGCCGACAATGAACACCGCGGTCGAGCCCCAGAAGGCCGTGGCGTAGCTGTGGATCGCGGCGTCCGCCCTGACGACCGGGCTGGAGGCGTCCTTGCCGACCAGCTGCCGGGCCAGCGCCGAGGCGGCGAACGAGTTGAGCAGCGCGACGCCGATCGACCCGCCGATCTGCTGTGCGATGTTCACGGTCGCCGACGCGACGCCCGAGTCCCGCGGCTCGACGCCGGAGGTTCCGGCGTCCATCGACGGGGCGATGATCGCGCCGATGCCGGCGCCGAAGAGCATCAGCGGTCCGAGGATGTCCGCGGCGTACGAGCTGTCCCGGCCGATGCGGGTGAGCAGCGCCATGCCGCCCGCCGCGAGCAGCATGCCCGCGACCACCGGGATTTTCGCGCCGAGGCGTGGATAGAGCTGGGTCGTGCATATGCCGCCCGCGAGCACCAGCCCGGCGACCATCGGCAGGAACGCCAAACCGGTCATGATCGGCGAGAAGCCCAGGATCTCCTGCAAGTAGTAATTCAGGAACAGGAACGCGCCGAACAGGCCCACACCGCCGATGAAGATCGCCAGGTTGGCGCCACCACGGGTGCGGTCGAGGATGACGCGCGGTGGCAGCAGCGGATGCGCGGCGCGCGTCTGCCACCAGCCGAACACCGCGAGCAGAAGCACGCCGCCAGGCAGGAAAGGCCAGCTGTTCGCCTCGATGTCGGCGAAACCGTAGACGAGGCAGAACAGACCTGCCGACGCGAGCAGCGTGCCGGGCAGATCCAGGCGCGGCCGGTCGCCGGTCTTGGCCTGGCGCGGGATCAGGATCGCGGCGCCGGCGAGCGTGACGAGGCTGATGCCGACGTTGACGAACAGCGTCCAGCGCCAGTCGAGATATTCGGTGAGCACACCGCCGAGCAGCATGCCGATCGCCGCTCCCGAACCGGAGACACCGCCGAACACGGCGAACGCGGTGGCCCGCTCCTTGGCGTCGGTGAAGGTCGTCGACAGCAACGAAAGCGCGGCAGGCGCGAGTATCGCACCCGCCACACCCTGCACGGCGCGACCGGTCACGAGCACCGTGAAATTCGGCGCCGCACCGGCCACCGCCGAGGCCGCACCGAAGAGGAGCAGGCCCGCGACGAGCATCGTCCGGCGTCCGATCAGCTCGGAAACCCGGCCGGACAACAGCAGCAGGCTGCCGAACGCCAGCGAGTACGCGGTCACGATCCACTGCCGGTCGCCGACCGAGAACCCGAGTTCCCGCTGCGCGCCGGGCAGCGCGATGTTCACGATCGTGACGTCGAGTACATCCATCAGCTGCGCCAGGCAGATCACGGCCAGCACCCACCAGCGGCGGGTGACCGTCTTGGTCGACTCGGTCATCAGAGCAACGGCTTTCCGTCGCGGAAGAGACCACCGGTCGGGCCGTCCGAGTCCAAAGTGGCCGCCCAGACGACACCGCGCGCGCTTTCGGCGGCGGGCCGGTCACGCTCGTCGGCGCGTTCCGGATGAGTCGCCGTCTCACCGGGATCGACGGCGTTGACCAGCACCGGAGTGCCTTCGAAGGCGCGGGCGAGCATGGTGTTCAACGCGTTGAGCATGTACTTGCCGATCGAGTGCGCCGGCGCGCGCAGGTTGGCGCCGAGATCGAGCCCGGTGGCGATCTGCATCGCGGTCAGGCTGGAGACGTTCACGATCCGCGCCGCGGGCGCGGCGTCCAGCAGCGGCCGTAGCGCCTGGACGAGCTCCCACGGACCCAGTACGTCGACCTGCATGGCCGAGCGCACGTCGTCGAGGTCGGCGTCGAGCGCGGACAGCACCCGGAAGTCGGGCATCGTGCTCGCGTTGTTGATCAGAACGTCCAGGTGGCCGAAGGTCCGGACCAGGTGATCGACGGCTTCGCGCATGCTCGACCGCTCGGTCAGGTCGAGCCACAGCGCCGTCGCCGCGTACCCGTCCTGCCGCAGCTGTTCGGCCAGCGACTCGGCGCGGCCGACATCACGAGCGGTCAGGACGACGTGGAAGCCGAGCTCGGCGAGCTGCCTGGCTACGGCGTAGCCCAGCCCGGCCGCTCGGCTGGTGCCGGTGATCAAAGCGGTCTTGATGGTCATGTCAGGTCTCCTTCGACGAGTTAGTGAACTTAGTTCAGTAGCGATGAACTAAGTTCTACATGGCGAACTAAGTTCACGTCAAATAGGCTGACCCCATGGCCCAAGACCCACAGGCCCGCCGCGCGGCCCGCCACCTCGACCCCGACGCCGCACCGGCCCAGCCCAAACAGCGCCGCACCCCGCTCACCGTCGACCGCATCGTCGACGCGGCACTGCACGTCGTCGAGACTCAGGGCTACGACGCGTTGACCGTTCGTTCCATCACCGCCGAGCTCGGCACGAGCCCGTCCTCGCTCTACGCGCACGTGGTCAACAAGGCCGACATCGACGACCTGATCGTCGGCCGCCTCTGCGCCCAGCTGGTGCTCCCCGAACCGGACCCGGCCACCTGGCGCGACCAGCTCCGCGACGTCTACGCCCAAATGCGCGACCAGTACCTGCGCTACCCCGGCATCTCCCGCGCGGCACTCGCCACCGTCCCCACCAACCTCGAAACCGTCCGAGTCGGCGAGTCGATCCTCGCGATCCTGCTCGTCGGCGGCATCGCGCCCCAGACCGCGGCTTGGGGCATGGACGCCATTTCCCTGTACGTCGCCGCCTACACGCTGGAGCTTTCGATGGTCCGCGCCCAGCAGGCCGACCAAGACCAGGCGTGGGTCCTCAGTCGCGACGAGCTGGTCCACCGCCTCGAATCACTGCCGCCAGACCGTTTCCCGCACACCCGAACCCACGCCGCCGTCCTCACCTCCGGCACCGGCCATCAGCGCTTCGACTTCACCATCGACCTGATGCTCGACAGCCTCAGCCGAAAGTCCTGACGATGGCGTGGACCTTCGCGCGAGAATAGGCTGGGTCATGCGCAAACTGATCTTCGGCATGAACCTGACCCTGGACGGCTACATCGCCGCGCCCGGCGACGACATCGCCTGGGGCGGACCACCGAGCGACGAGCTGTTCCAGTGGTGGCTCGACCAAGAGCTGAGCATGAGCATGTCGCTCTACGGCCGCAAACTGTGGGAGACGATGAGCTCCTACTGGCCGACCGGCGACGAAAACCCGGACGCGACCCCGGCGCAGATCGAGTTCGCCCGCAACTGGCGCGACACCCCGAAGGTCGTGTTCTCCTCGACCCTCACCGAGGTCGACTGGAACACCCGCCTCTTCACCGGCGACGCGGTCCCCGAGATCACCCGGCTGAAGGCGGAAGACGGCGGCCCGATGGAGATCGCGGGCGCGACACTCGCCTCGGCGGCGATGCGCGCCGGGCTGATCGACGAATACATGCTGGTGACGTACCCGGTACTGACCGGCGGCGGCACACCGTTCTTCACCGCGCTCGACGGCTGGGTGAACCTGAACCTGGTGGAAACGCGGGTGTTTCCCGGCGGCGTCGTCCTGACGAGGTACGAAAAGAAGCGCTGAGCGAGGCTTAATCGTCCACAGAGGACAGTTAATGGCCGGTCGCTCGCAGCGCCGCCGCGGCGGCGGACCGCACGGCGGGATGCGGGTCGACCACCGCGTCGGCGAGCAGGGAGCCAAGGTCGTCAGCGCCGGTCCGGCCCAGCGCGGTCGCGGCGTTGGCCCGGACGCGTGGCCGGGGGTCGCGGAGTGCTTCGGTCAGCAGCGGGAGCGTCTTCTCGTGGGTGATCCGGCCGAGCGCCGCGGCGGCGCGGGATCGGACCAGCTCATCCTCGTCCTCGAGGCTTCTCTGCAGCGTCCATATGTGGCTCGGGTCTGGGCGTTGGCCGATGACCCAGACGATGACGCGGCGGACGAGCGGGTCGGGATCGTAGCCGGGCAGGTGATGCCCTGGGTCGATGCGGGCGAGGATTCGTCCGGCGAGCTTGCGGACCCGCCGCTCCTCGGTGGTCACCAGCACTTGCGCCAAGGTGGGCGCGAGCGAGTCGTCGGCCAGGCGATCCAAGCCGGTGAGGGCGGCGTATACGTGCCAGCCGTCGCAGGCGGCGGCCAACCGGCCGAGCGCGCGGTGATCGCCGTGCTTGGCCAGCACACGGAAGGCCCGGCTACGGACGGCGGGGTGAACGTCGTCGGTGGCCTTGAGGGCGGCAGGCGTCGCCAAGGGCCCGCCGATCCGGTTCAGCGCCCCGAGGGCGGCGTAGCGAACGTAGAGCGAACTGTCGTCGAGCAGCGTCACGATCGTCGGCGCGGCCTCACGCGCTTCGAGCTTGCCTAGTGCTTGCAGCACGGGAAGCGACTGTAAGTCGTCGTCGGACTCGCGCAGCATGTCGATGAGCGGGCCGATCGCCGCAGTCACGCGTAGGTTGCCGAGCACTTCCGCGGCCGCGAAGCGCCCAGGGCGGCGGTGGCGGAGGTGTTCGATCAGCACCGGCCCGACCCGCGGGTCACCAGCCCGGCTCAGCGCGCGGACGATTTCGTGTTCGGCGCCGTGATACACCTCCCCCAGCGCCGCGGCCAGCACGTCCAGCCGCCTCGGATCGCTGGTCTCCGCGATGCGCTGGGCGGCGCTGCGGCCGCTCCAGCCCTGCTCGCGGGCAGTCTCGGTCAGCAGTTTGACCAACACGTCGAACACCTCGTCCGAGGTCTGCGCGGTGAGCCCTTCCAACGCGGCGTAAACGACGTGAGGGTCGGGGTCGGCAAGGGCCTGCACGAGTATGTGCTGATGGGCGGGCTCTCGGCCGGAACCGAAGGCGCTGACCGCGATGGCGCGAACTGAGCTGATCGGGTGGGTCGCCAAGGTGGCCAGCCACGCTTGCCCGGCCGGGGCGGAGACGACCGAGTGCACGTGCTGGGCGAGCGCTTGACACGCCTCGATCTGCGCTTGCCAGTGTTCGCGCTTGCCTGGTTCGAGTTCGACCAGCCGCGTGACCAGCGCGTCCCCCGAGGCGTTGTCCGAATCCCGCTGTTCGTGCATGAATTTCAGTATGGCCAGTCACGCCAACGAATTTCGGGCGATGCCGTGACTTATGGCGTGATCACGGCGCTGGCGCGTCCCTGGGCGCGGCCGCTGAGTTCGGTGTCGAGGGTTTCCTGGGCGACCCGCATCTGCGTTTGATACTCGGGCTGGTGGAGCCTGCGCATGCCTTCTTCCGGTGCGACGGTTTCGACGTTGGCGATGACCCACCAGATGTTGCCGAACGGGTCGCGGACGCGGCCGCCGCGCTGACCGAAGGCGTTGTCGGACAACGCGGTCACCTCACGGGCGCCTGCCTCGAGCGCGGCGGTGAACGCGGCGTCGGCGTCGGGGACGAACACGCGGAGCAGGGACGGCAGGTCGGGCCAGTCGTCGTGATGGTCGAACGCGAGGACCACCGTGTCACCGATCCGGATCTCGGCGTGCCCGATGCTTCCGTCCGCCATCGGCACTCGCACCTGTTCGACGCCGTCGAAGGCGGCCGTGACGAAGTCCAGCAGTGCGCCGGTGTCCTTGGTGACGATCCAGGGGGCGACCGTCGTGTAGCCGTCCGGGGTGGTGGTCATCGGGTGTCCTTTCCGAGTTGGTGACCACCACGGTAGAAGCCATGTAGGACAGGTCATGTCCTACAAGACCGGTCAGTCGTGCGAGAGGTCGACGAACCGGCTGTAGTGCAGCTGGTGCGCGACGGTGATCGTCGCGGTCGGCCCGGCACGGTGCTTCGCGATGATCAGGTCCGCTTCACCGGCGCGCGGGTCGTCGCGCTCCCAGGCGTCGGGGCGGTTGACCAGGATGACGAGGTCGGCGTCCTGCTCCAGCGAGCCGGACTCACGGAGGTCGGACAGCATCGGGCGCTTGTCGGTTCGCTGCTCGGGACCACGGTTCAGCTGGCTGATCGCGATGACCGGGACTTCGATCTCCTTGGCCAGCAGCTTCATCTGCCGGGAGAACTCCGAGACTTCCTGCTGCCGCGATTCGACGCGCTTGCCGGACGTCATCAGCTGGAGGTAGTCGAGCACGACGAGCTTCAGGTCGTTGCGCTGCTTGAGGCGGCGGGCCTTCGCCCGGATCTCCATCATCGTCATGTTCGGCGAGTCGTCGACGAACAGGGGCGCCTCGGAGACCTCGCTCATCCGCCTGGCGAGGCGGGTCCAGTCGTCGTCGGACATCTTGCCACCGCGCATGTCGGCGAGGCGGATCTTCGCCTCGGCCGAGAGCATGCGCATGACGATCTCGGTCCGGCTCATTTCCAGCGAGAAGATGACGCTGGTCAGACCGTGCTTGATGGACGCCGACCTGGCGAAGTCCAGGCCGAGTGTCGAATTGTGCGTCGGCACCATCGAACGTCCGGCCAAGTACAGGTGGTCCGGCGCGTCGACCTCCACACAGCGAACGGGCACCGAGGCCACCGGACGGACATCGACGATGTAGCGCTGATGCGGACGGCAGATGACGCCGGTGAGCCGCTCCTTCTGCAGCAGGTGCTTGCGCTCCAGCCAGAAGACACGGTTCTGGGTCGTGAAGTGCAACGTGTAGGCGGTCGAGCTTTCCTCGGAACGTCCGCGTACCCGCTTGGTGCTCATGGAGCAGCGGTAGCCGAGGCTGACGATCAGCTCATAAGTGTCTTGAGCCAGCCTGGCGTTGGTGACCGAGAACTGCACCGCGCCGGATTGGGCGACGGTGCCGTCCGTGTCGAGCAGCCCGGCCAGCAGCGCACGCCGCTGCTGCACCGAGGCACGCAGGTATTCGGTCGGGATGTGCTTGTTGTCGAGCACACCGAGGGTCCGGAGCATGGCCTGCACCGTGCCGTGGTGATTGCCGCCACAGGACCGGCCACAGGTGCGGACCTGCGAGGTCTGCGGGGTGAACGGGGTGCCGCACACTTCGCAGTTCCGGTACTCGATCGGCTCCGGCCTGGGTAGGCGCAGGCTGTACGACATCGGACCGAGCTTGCTGGTCTCCAGACCGGCTTCGGCTTCGAGGTACCAGATGATCTGCGGATCCGCCGTGGTGAACCGCGCGCCCGCCGAATGCCCGTCACCGAGCCAGGCGCCGAGCGCATAAGGGTGCAGCAGGAGATCGCGGTCCGGCAGCTGCATCGCGTTCGCGGTCTTGATGGAGTGGTTCGCTCGCTTGTCCGCGGTTCCGCAGCGCACCGTCGCCGCGATCTCTGCGGTGGTCCGGACCTCCGCTGTCACAGCAGGCCGCTGTCGACGGCTGCGCGCTGCCTGCGCCGCGCGACGGGAGGCCCTGGTTTCGGTGAGCCATTGATGGTTCGCGTCCGCGACGAGCACCGTGCCGTCGGAGAACTCGACCTCGTAGCAGGGGCGATCGTGCAGCACGCCGGTCGCGTCCACGACGGTGATCGGCTTGCCGTGCGCGCCGATCAACTGGTCGCCTGGCTGGACTTCACCCATGGTCGTCCAGCCGTTGGGCGTGGGCAACGGGGTGTCCAGCGCGAGTGCCTTGCCTACACCGGGACGTGCGGCGACGATGATCATCTGGCCGGGGTGCAGGCCGTTGGTCAGCTCGTCGAAGTCGGTGAAGCCGGTCGGGATGCCCTGGGACTGGCCACCGCGGGAGGCGATGGCGTCGATCTCGTCCATCGTCGGCTGGAGGAGCTCTTCCAGCGCGACGTAGTCCTCGCTGGTGCGCTTCTCGGTGACGTCGTAGATGGCGGCCTGCGCGCGGTCGACGACCTCGTCGATGTTCGCGCCGTCGGCGGCCGCCGCGCCGTAGCCGTACTGGACGATGCGGGTGCCCGCCTCGACGAGGCGCCGGAGTACGGCCTTCTCGGAGACGATCTCGGCGTAGTAGCTGGCGTTGGCGGCCGTGGGGACCGTGGCGATCAGCGTGTGGAGGTACGGGGCGCCGCCGACGCGGCCGAGTTCGCCTCGGCGCTCGAGCTCGGCGGAGACGGTGATCGGGTCGGCGGGCTCGCCTCGGGCGTAGAGGTCGAGGATGCAGTCGTAGATGGCCTGGTGGGCCGGGCGGTAGAAGTCGTCGGGGCCGAGCGCCTCGATGACGTCGGCGACGGCGTCCTTGGACAGCAGCATGCCGCCGAGCACGGACTGCTCGGCTGCCAGGTCCTGAGGCGGCTGACGGTCGAAGGCACCGCCTCCGCCACCTCCGCCGCCTCCCCCTCCTGGGCCCGGATCTTCGGGGCCGGGGTCGCCGGACTCGTACATCGGACCGCGGTCGTCGGTGAGCGCCACCGCTCTCAACACCTCCTCGTTCTGTCGAACATAAGTTCGATTATGCCTGACGTGGCCGCATGCTGTCGCTGCTCGCTTCGGCGGGTCGTGGACGGCCCGCGCGCCCCCTCGGTCGCCACCGTGCGTACCGGGCCGTCAGGGCACGCTAGATGCCCTGAAAGAACCAACACAAATCCGGGTGGGGAGCAACCTGTGGACAACCTGGGGACGAATGGGGGTAACCAGTCACAGGTGCGCCCCAGCCTGTGTACAACCTGGGGACAACAACGTGAACAGTTCGGAGATCCCCTGGTCAGGGCCTGTGTGCAAGCTGTGGAGAACTTTGTCAAAACTCGTTCGGCGTGTCGGACGATACTGCTTGTTCGGCGTGTCGCGGGGCCGTGTCGGCGTCGTGTGGGCACCGGCCTGTGGATGAAAGCTACGGAGGGTAGACCGGGTTCCCGATAGGCTGAATGGCCCTCGTGGCTACGACGCGAACAACCTGCCCTGTGCGCTCTGTAACCGCTCGGCGAGTAACCGCTGGTTGGCGGGGGTGAAGGCGATCGACGGCTCGCCACTGCCCGGTACCTCTTCGGTCAGCCAGCGGCCTTCCGACGTATCGATGTAGTTCACGGGGCGTTCGATTCGCTGCCGGTTCCCGTTACGGCCACGGGCCGCGACGTACAGACTGCCGCCACCCATTCGGCGTAGTCCGAGTATCCGGCGGAGCTCGTCGGCCTCCTGGCTGCCCGCGCTCGCCTGCCCGCTGCGCAGCACCGAATAGCCGTCGTCCTGCGCGGTGGTGGTCGCCGACGCGCCCGCCACCTGGCTCTTGGGGACGACCAGCGCGGTGCCGCGCCCCGGCGCCAGCTTCGGGATCTGCTCGATGAAACTTTCCAGCACCTCGGACGGCTTCACCGAGGCCAGCACGACGCCCTCGTGCTCGGGGTTGCGCGCGAGCACGAACCCCTCGCCGCCCGCGCTGCCCGCGAGCAGGGTGTACTTCAGCGCCTTGCCCTCGTAGCCGCCGTCGATCCACGCGTAGTACTCGAGCTGCGGCCTGACGACGGCCTCCAGCGTGGCCTTCAGCCCGGAGTCGAGGCCGCGCGGGCCGAACAGCCCATAGCGGGCGAGTTCGGCGTTGACGCGGTCGTCTTCCTTGCGCTGCGCGGACTGGTCGTAGAACGCGGGCGTCTCGGCGAGCACGGTGTGCGGCTCGCCGTCGCGCCGCCTGATCAAGTTGATCAGGGTGGCCGTCGCCACCGTGACCTGGTTGGCCAGCACCGCGCCGTTCCCCCTAGCTGTTCGTCGTTGAGCCGTGCCATCTTGGCACGCCGGGCCTATTCGCCGATCACAGGCGGTGCGGTCAGCTCGTCGGTGCCGAACAGCTCGTTGCCGTCCTCGCCGAGCAGGAACTTGGACGAGCGCTCGGTGTCCTCACCGCCGCCACCCTTGGCGCCGTGGCCCATTCCGCCCATGCCGCCGCCCATCATCCCGCCCTTGCCAGCCGCCGCGGCCGCGCCCGCGGCGCCGGCCGCTCCGGCGCCGCCCGCACCCGCGCCGGCGCCCATGCCCTGACCGGGCAGTCCGACGCCGGTGCCGGAACCAGGGCCGAACCCGCCCGTTCCGATGGCGCCACCCGAGCCGGGACCGAAGCCGCCGGTGTCGATCGAGCCGCCGCCACCCGGCGTGAACCCACTGCCGCCGCCCGGAATGCTGCCGCTGCCACTACCCGGGCCGAAGCCGGTCGGGATGGAGCCGGGCTGGTAGCCGGCCGCCCTGGTGTCGTCGTTCCAGCCCGGGTACTTCGGCGGGGTGTACGAACCGGGACCGGGCACCTGGCCTGGCTGGTATCCGGGAATGTTCGGCGGCTTGTAACCGCCTGGCGCGCCTGGAATCTGGCCAGGCTTGTATCCGGGGATGCTGCCGGGAGCGACCGGCATGCTGCCGCCGCCGGGGATGCTGCCCGTGCCACCCGGGATGCTGCCCGTCCCGCCGGGGATGGAGCCGCGGCCCTTGTCGCCGTCCTTGTCCCCGTTCTTGCCGTCGTCGCCGCCGGGCTTGTCCTTGCCCTTGCCGTCGTCGGTGATGCCGACCTTGTCGACGTCGCCGGACATCTGGCTGTACGTCGGCATTTTCTCGCCGTTGGCGTTGCTCGCCTTGAAGTACTCGTTGAAGGCGTCGACGTTCGCCTGGCCGTTCTTGTTGTAGTCCTTGATCGCGCGGTCGGTGTCGGTCTCCCACGGCGTGATCGAGTTGAGGAAGTTGTTCTCCGGCGGCTTTTCCGGGACCTGGACGACCTTGGAGATCACGGTGTTGAACGCCTCGTGCTGCTCGCCGAGGTACTTGTCGCTCTCGGTGAGTTTCCGGCCGGAGTCCAGCATCCACGCCTTCAGCGGATGCGCGCCCGCGTTCTGCGCCGCCGCCACGCCGCCGCCCTGCCACGCCGCGTCCATGTCGCGGGCGAGTTTGTCGATGGTCGAAACGCGTTGCTGGTAAACGCTTTTGAGTGTCGCGGCCGAACTCTGGCCGTCGCTGATGGACTGCGGGCCCGGACCGTGGTTGAGCTGGTACCAGATCTGGTAGCAGTCGATCTTGCGGTCGCCGTCGCCCGCGGCGTAACTGCCGGACTTGTCCCGGCTGAGCCACCCGAACGCGGCGGCGCCTGCGACGATGGGAATCAGGAACAACACGGCGATCAGCCTGCCTTCAGCGTGTCGATCATCGCGGTGGCCACGTCTTCGGCCACCGGGCACGGGTTGGTCGCGGCCTTGCTCTTGGACAGCTGGGTGAACACCAGCACCTCCAGCTCGTCCGTGACCGCGACGTGCAGCGAGCAGCGACCGTCCTTGCGGCGGTCGACCGGGTCGGCGAAGACGGCGGGGTAGCCGCCGATGCTCGTCGGCTCGAAGTACTCCTGCTTGTCCTTGCGGTCGTAGATGTTGCTGAGCCCGGTTTTGCTGCTCGTGATCGGCGAGATGCTCACCGTGTCGAACTGGGAGACCGACGAGTCCCACGCGCAGGTGGGACCCGAATTGTTGGTCTTGGTGTAGCCGGTCTTGAGCTGCAACTGGCTCACCGCCGACGAGGACAGCCCGGTGCACGCGTCGGAGAGCAGGCTCGCGGTGTTCAGCGGGGCGGGCACCCTCGGCGCCGAGCCGGAACCCGAATCGACCGCCGAGTTCGACTCCGAGGTGGGCGTGTTCATCGGCAGGCCGGACGTGTTGCTCTTGTTGCAGCCGGCCAGCGCCGCACCCAGCGCGAGAGCGGTGACGGAGATCGTGAGAGCACGGTTCACTGCGCGCGGTTTCCCGTCTTGGAGATGGCGGCTTCGGTTTCCGCCTCCTGCGTGGTGATCTGCTTCTTGGCGAGCTGCAAAGACTCGAGGTACTGCTCGACGTACTCCTGCATCGCGCGGTTCTGCGCGTAGAACGCCTTGCCGGACGGGTTCGCGAGCTTCTCCCAGTCGCCGCTGGCGAACTCGCGCCCCGGTGCCTCGACGTTGGCCATCATTTCGGCGTCACGCTCGTCGGCCTTGAGATCGGCCAGCAGGTCCTGCCACTGCTGGATGACCGCGTCGATCTTGTCGGCGTCGAACTGGAAACCGCCACCACCCGGGGTCCCGCCACCGGGCATCGGGGTGTTGCCCGTGGGCGCGGGCATGGTGATCACCCGGCGGTCGTTCGGATTCCGGGTCATCGGGTCTGGCGCGTCACCCATTGTCGAGCCCCCTAACGCTGAGTTTCCAGTCTCCTACTCGGACGCGGCTGTCGCCACCGGCGTTCCCGTCCCCGAGCATAAAGAAAGCGGGAACCTCCTCGATGGGAGGTTCCCGCCTTCAGGTGAAGCAGGGTGTTACTTGGCCTTGACCTCGAGGCGGACGTCGACCTTCACGTCCGGGTGCAGGCGAGCGCTCACCGAGTGCTTGCCAACGGTCTTGATGTGGTCCTTGAGCTCGATGACGCGCTTGTCGAGCAGCGGGCCACCGGCGGCCTTGATGGCCGAAACGATGTCGGCGTTGCTGACCGAGCCGAAGAGCTTCTTCGAGCCCTCGGCGGCCTTGGCGGACAGCTCGATGGCGCCGAGGCCCTCAAGCGTCGCCTTGACCTCCTTGGCGTGGTCGAGGTCGCGGATACGGCGACCTTCCTGCGCGCGGCGGATGGTCTGGACGTTCTTCTCCGCACCCTTGGTGGCGGGCATCGCGTAGCCACGGGGGAAGAGGAAGTTACGCGCGTAGCCGTCCTTGACCTCGACGATGTCGCCGGGGCCGCCCAGGTTGGCAACGTCGGTGGTGAGAATGATCTTCGCCATTGACTTGCCTCCTTAGCGTGCGGTCGAGGTGTAGGGCAGCAGCGCCATCTCGCGGGAGTTCTTGACCGCGATGGCGATGTCACGCTGGTGCTGGCTGCAGTTGCCGGTCACACGACGGGCGCGGATCTTGCCGCGGTCCGAGATGTACTTGCGAAGCAGGTTGGTGTCCTTGTAGTCGATCGACTCGGGACGGCCCTTCTTCGCGGCCTTGCAGAACACGCAAACCTTCTTCTTGGGCTTGCGAATGGGTGGCTTAGCCACTGTGGACTCCTAGAAAAAGAAAGTGGTTGTTTAGAAGGGGGGCTCGTCGGCGAAACCGCCGCCGCCACCACCGGAGGACGCCGCGGGAGCCGAGCCCCACGGGTCGTCGGCGGGCATGCCGCCGCCTCCGCCGGACGGGGCGCCTCCGCCGAAGCCGCCGCCACCGCCGCCGCCACGGCTCACCTTGTTCACCTTGGCGGTCGCGTAGCGAAGAGAAGGCCCGATCTCGTCGACCTCGAGCTCGACGACAGTGCGCTTCTCGCCCTCTTTGGTCTCGAAGGAGCGCTGCTTCAGGCGGCCCTGGACCACGACGCGCGCGCCGCGGGTCAGCGACTCGGCCACGTTCTCCGCGGCCTGACGCCAGATGTTGCAGCGCAGGAACAGCGCCTCGCCGTCCTTCCACTCACCGGACGCCTTGTCCAGCGTGCGCGGGGTGGACGCGACCGTGAAGTTCGCGACCGCCGCACCGGAAGGGGTGAACCGGAGTTCCGGGTCCGAGGTCAGGTTGCCGATCACCGTGATGACGGTGTCTCCAGCCATCGGGACTTCTCCTTAGCCTCAGGCCTTGGCAGCGGCGGCAGTCGCCGCGGCGGCCTTGACGGGCTTCGCGGCGGGCTTGCGCAGCAGGCGGGACCCGGCCTTGGGGACCTCGCGACGCATGACCTTGGTGCGGAGCACGGTCTCCTGCAGCGACAGCTGCCGGTCGAGCTCCTTGACGGCGTCCGGCGTGGAGTTGAGGTCCAGCAGGGCGTAGATGCCTTCGGCGTGCTTCTTGATCTCGAACGAGAGCCGCCTGCGGCCCCAGACGTCGACCTTCTCAACGCTGCCGCCGGACGTGCGGATCACGTTGAGGAACGTGTCCAGCGTCGGGGCGACGGTGCGCTCGTCGAGCGTGGGATCGAGGATGACCATTACCTCGTAATGGCGTGACACAACCACTCACCTCCTGTGGGCTCACGGCCATGGACAGTCCATGGCAGGAGGGTTTGTCAAGGAGGAAGTGTACGTGCCCCCTACGACACCCTTCGCAGCACCCAGGTCCTGACCAGCGCGGCGGTCACCCCGGCCAGCAGGATCACGGCCAGGAGCATGGGAAGTTCGACGCCGCCGTCGCCCGCGGGCGCGGCGATCTGCTCGGCGTTGCCCGCGTTGCGGATGTCGGCGCCCTGACCGTTGGCGGCGCCGGGCAGGCCGAACTGGGGCGCCTGGCCGGGCAGCGGGGTGCCTGCCGGGTACTTGTCACCAGGCGGGAGGCTGAAGCCGGGCTGACCGGCGACCGGGATGTTGCCGTAGTCGCGCGCCGGGACGGTCAGGCCGCCGGTGCCGCCGTTCGGCGTGAAGTTGGGGGTGCCGGGGTTGGTGCCCGGCTGGGTGGTGCCGCCGTTGGACGGCAGGTCGTCGCGCGGCGTCTCGCTGCTCGGCGCAACGTAGTTGGCGGCGACGACGGTCAGCCCGCAGCCGCCTGCGACCTTGTTCGCCACGCTGGTGAGCGTCTTCTCCTGGTCGAAGCCGAGTCCCCAGGTGCCGGTGGCCTTCAGCGCCGCGCGCACGGCCTTGCCGATGGTGGCGCCGTCGACCGAGCCGCCCGCGGCGTTCGGGACGGTGCCGACGCCGATCGTGGCGACCTTGGCGATGTCGTTGGCCGCCCAGTCACCGACGGCGAGCGTGCCCGCCTCGTTCGCGCCCTTGCGGACCAGTTCCTTGACCGAGGTGCCGGAGATGGCGACCGTGCTGCCGATGGTCGAGCTGACCGAGCCGCTGCAGGCGTCGGCGAGCGTGGTGCTGGCGGAGGCGGTGCCGGTGCCGAGGAAGGCGCCGGCCCCCACTAGCAGTGCCATCGTGGAGAGGGTGAGCGCTTTGCGGGTGATCGGGGCAGCGTTCTTCCGCACGGGCGCAGTCCTCCAGAAGACGAATTATTTTCGGGGCGACACAGCTACAACGAGCCGGGCACCGGAAAGATACTTCGCGGTAGGACTAAACAGTAGCGGCCATTCGGCGGAGTACCCAGGTCCGAACGAGCCAGGCACTGACTCCGGAGAGTGCCAATACGGCGATGAGCACTGGTAATCCGGGTTCGCCGGACGACTCACCGGTGTACGGCAGCGCCTCCGCCTGTCCCGCATTCTGGATGCCGGCGCCCGAATTCTTCTTTCCGTCCGATCCCAGCAGTCCGAACTGCGGGGCGTATCCCGGGATCTGGTTGCCGTAGCGCAGCGCGGGCGAAGGTGAGAAGGCGCCCGCGCCCGCCACCGGGATGCCGCCGTAGTCGCGCATCGCGGCCCAGCCGGTCGGGGTGAAGAAGTTGCCGGGCAGTCCGCCGAACTCGGGCGCGCTGCCGCCGCCGCCGAGCACCGGGCTGTTCGCGTCGGGGATCGTCACGCCGGGAGCCGGTCCGCCCGCCGGTGCGCCTGGCGCACCCGGGGTGTCACCGCCTGGCGTCTGCGGGTTGCCGGGCGCGCCGGGGTTCTGCGGGGCCTGGCCGACACCGGCGACCTTGTTGACGGTGTCGGTGAGCTTGTTCGTGCCGTCCGAGACGCCCTGGTTGACGGCGTCCGCGACGGGCGCGCCGACCACCGGGATCGGCGAGACGACGGTGTTGACCACGGTCACGGTGACCTTGCAGACCGTGCCGAGCAGCGCGTTGATGGTGCCGGTCAGTATCTGGGTCGCCTGGCCGACGATGCCGAGGTCGAGCGGGATGCCGAGCAACGGCGTGGTCGCGACGACGTGGTCGCCTGGCTTCGCGGTGATGGACGAGCCGCACGGCACCGTCTTGGTCTCCGCCGAGGCGGTTCCGGGCGCGCCGAGCACAGCGGACCCCGCGAGGACGAAAGCCGTCGCAGCGATCGCCGTCGCTCTGCGTGTCGGATACCGCATGCCAGCTGACCCCAATCGCCGTTGTTGCTGGGATAACGACGCTAACGGACAGCAGTGACGCCCGCCCAGTGAAAAAACCTCGGCATTCGGGTGGAACGGCGCTACCCCGAGTGACCTAGCTGGTCTTTCGGTACATCCAGGCGCGTAGAAGACCTGCGGCGACGACTGAAACCGCCAGCACGGCGAGCAACAGCGGCAACCGCGCGGGCGCCTGCGGGGCGACCAGCGCTTGCGCGGTGCCCGCCCGGTCCGCGACGACCACCGGGGTGTCGTCGTCGACCCGCAGGCTCGGCGCCTTGCCCGGCGGCACCGACGGCGCGATCACCGGCGCGCCCGCGCTGAAGTTGGCGGGCAGCGGGTACGGATTGAGGAAGAAGCCGGGTACGGCGACCGCGCCCGGTCCGCCGCCGTCGATCGGCACGACCGGGTTGATCTCGGTGGCCGGGGTCGTCGTCGTGCCGGTCGCGGGGTCGGACGGCTTCGGGTCCGGCTTGCCCGGCTCGTGCGGAACCGGCGCCGGCTTGTCCGGCTTGGGCTGCTGTTTCCCGCCGAGCGCGCTTTGGGTGGTGTCGCCGACGGCGTTCACCGCGTTCTGGGCGCTCGTGCACAGCCCGCGTACCTGGGGTGAGTTGCCTGCACCCAGCGCGCGGACGGCGTCGCCGACCGGCAGTGAGAGCAGCGGCTTGCCGTCTTGGCGTGCGGCGGACTGCGAGTCGAGCGCGATCGTCAGCTTGCCGGGGAGGTTGAGCGCGGCGCCGGCGTCGAGGACGAGGCCGTTCGCTCGGGCGCCCTGCAGCGTCGTGGCGCAGCTGCCGGAGAGCGTGTCGTCCGCCATCGCGGTGAGTGGGAACGCCAGTGAAGCGGTGAACACCAGACCCAGCGTGGTGACCTTGCGCATCGCGTCTTCCTTCGCCATTGGGCTGCTTGGTCCAAGCAGATGACTGCATTCGGCCTAAGAATGATCACGGAACGCGCATAAAGTACCCCACGAGCGTAACCATCGCCTCGTCGAGGTGGCCTTGTACGGTGGGCCCATGCAGATTGGCGTCCACGTTCACGAAGACGACCCGATCCAGACCGCCCGCGCGCGCGGCGGCGACGCGGTGCAGTTCTTCCTGAGCGATCCGCAGGGCTGGAAGGCGCCGAAGCCGCATCCGGCCGCCGAGGAGATCGCCGCGTCCGGGCTGGCGGTGTTCATCCACTCGCCGTACCTGATCAACGTGGCTTCGCTGAACAACCGCATCCGCATCCCCTCGCGCAAGAACGTCCAGCAGCACGCGGACGGCGCCAAGCTGGTCGGCGCGCGTGGCCTGATCGTGCACGGCGGGCACGTGCGCAAGGACGAAGATCCCCAGCAGGGGCTGGAGAACTGGCGCAAGCTGTTCGAGCGGCAGGCGAAGGACGGCGGCTTCGCGGTGCCGATCCTGATCGAGAACACCGCGGGCGGCGACAACGCGATGACCCGCGAACTCGACACCATCGCCAGGCTCTGGGACCAGGTCGGCGAGTTCGGCGCCGGGTTCTGCCTCGACACCTGCCACGCCTTCGCCGCGGGCTGGGACCTGAGCAAGGCCGTCGAGAAGGTCAAGTCGATCACCGGCCGGATCGACCTGGTGCACCTCAACAACTCACGCGACGAGTTCAACTCCGCGCGTGACCGGCACGCCAACGTCGTCAACGGCGAAGGCACGATCGACCCCGAGGTGCTCGCCGGTGTCGCGGCCGAGGCGGGCTGCCCGGTGATCGTGGAGACCCCGGCGGACGGCCAGGCCGACGACGTCGCCTACCTACGCGAGCGCCTCGCGGCGGCGTGACAGCACGACGAACCTGTCGGGGGCTCCGTCGAGGAAGCCCCCGATGGGGTCGTCGTCGCCGTGCAGCCGGACGAGATCGGTCGACGGCCGGTAGATCTCGCGCACGACCAGCACGCAGAGCCCGATCAGCGCCAGGTCGCGGACCACGACCGTGCCCAGGAACCAGCTCTCCGGCAGGCCCTTGTTGTCGACGCCGAGGTAATAGAACATCCGCGGCGCCCAGACGAGCGCGTCGAGCACCATCCAGGCGAGCAGCGGCCGCCAGCGCGGGATGGCGAGCACCGCGAGCGGGACGAGCCACAGCGAGTACTGCGGGTTCCACACCTTGCCGGTGAGCAGGAAAGCGGCCACCACCAGGAAGAACAGCTGTCCGACGCGAGGTCGTCTCGGCGCGGTCAGCGTCATGTAGGTGATGGCCGCGCAGCAGGCCATGAACACCACGACGATGACCACGTTGAGCACGTTCGGCGTCTCGCCTTTCGCGAGGACGCCGTCGAAGCCGGGCCAGCCGGTCAGGTACGAGACCACGTTGTAGATCGAGTCGGGGTCCACCGGCCGCAGCACGCTGAGCCGGAAGAACTCCTGCCAGCCGTCACGCATGAACAGCGCGAACGGCGCGTTGACCACCAACCAGGTGGCCGCGGTCGCGGTCGCGGTGACCAGCCACGCGCGGGTCTTCCCGGCACGCAGGCACAGCACGAACAGCGGTCCGAGCAGCAGCAGCGGATACAGCTTCGCCGCCGCGGCCAGCCCGAGCAGCACGCCGGCGGCCACCGGCTTCTTGCGTGCCCAGGCGAGGATGCCGACCGCGGTGAGCCCGGCGCCGATCGTGTCGAAGTTGGTGAACGCGTGCACCAGCATCAGCGGTGAGACCGCGACGAGCACCGCGTCCCACGGCCGTCGCCGGTTGGATCGGCTGGTCGCCCAGACGGCCAGCAGCCAGAACAGGCTCAGCCACAACGCGGAGAGATTGAAGTAGATCGCCACCGGCAGCGAGCCGGGGAACATCGCGAGTATGCCCGCGGTCAGCTTCGCGTTGATCCACTGGAACAACCCGGTGACCACCGGGTACTCCATGTACTTGAGCTGCGTGCCGGTGTCGTCGTTCCACGCGGTCGCGTACGGGAAGGTGCCCGGCTGGTTGAGCTTCTCGGCCGAGTAGAGCGGCACGAGGTCGGAGTAACACATCGCGACGTACGGACGGCCCGCTCGCCAGTCGAGCGCGGCGTGGCCGTCGCCGTCGGTGTAGGACTGGATGCACGCCGACTTGCCGAACCAGCTCGCGACCAGTGCCAGCACGGCGAGCAGCAGCCCGACCCGCTGCGGGGACCAGAACCAGTGCCTGCCGACCGCGGCGTGCTCGCCGAGCGGCCCGCCGATCGGTCTCGTCACCGCCGCCGCGAGCGGATCGGTGCGGCTCGGCGCCACCCGCTCGTCGAGACCGAGCGAGAGTGGCACTCCCGCTTCCAGCGCGGTGCTCTGATCGTCTGGCACGCGCGGATGCTATCGGCAACGGGGTGAACGGGTCGTCATTTAGGGTCGCCGTAGAACCGGTCGAGCACCTCCGCCGCGGCCCCGACGGCCACGATGTCCTCGCCGAGCGTGCTCACGTCGAGCCGGATGCGCTGCCAGTTCGGCAGCGGCAGGAGCTCCTCGAGCTTGGCGGCGACCGCGCTCGCGTACACCTCCGGCGCCGCCTGCACGGCGCGCCCGGCCAGCACGATCCGTTCCAGGTCGAGCACCTGGACCAGGTCGGCGAGCCCGATGCCGAGCAGGCCGGCGGCCTCCTCCTGGCTGCCTGCCTGGTTGTGCAGCACCTCGACGCACCCGCGCCTGCCGCACGGGCAGCGCGGGCCGTCGTAGGCGAGTGTGGTGTGCCCGAACTCGCCCGCGTTGGTGCGCGGTCCGCGGTAGAGCCTGCCGTCGATGAGCAGCCCGACGCCGATACCAGTGCCGACCAGCACCACGGCCGTCGACGGCTCCGGAGCGCGCGCGCTCCACTGGTGGGCCAGCGCGGCGGCGTTGGTGTCCTTGTCGACGATCACCGGCAGCCCGACGCTCTCGGCGAGCTGGTCCCGCAGCTTGACCTTGCGCCAGCCGGGCATGTTGGTCGCGTGGTGGACGACGCCGGTGCGGTGGTCGAGCGGGCCGAGCGCGCCGACGCCCATGCCGAGCAGTTTCGCCCGGTCGAGACCGGCGGACACCCGGTGCGCGCCGGCGGTGATGGCCTCGATCGCCTCGTCGGGGCCGAACCCGATCGGCAGCGGCGCGGTGGTCTCCGCGACCTCGTCGCCGAGCAGGTCGACGAGCACCACCTGCATCTCGTCGCGGTCGAGCTGCACGCCGAGCGCGTACCGGGCGTCCGGCCGGATCGCGAGTCTCGTGCGCGGCTTGCCGACCCCGGTCGCAGGCTGGCGCTGCTCGTCGAGCAGGCCGGCTTCCAGCAGCTCAGGCACGATTTTCGAGACCGCCTGCTGGGTGAGCCCGCTGCGCGCGGCCAGCTCGACGCGGCTCAGCCCGCCGCCGCGCCGGATCTCGGTGAGCAGCAGCGCGCGATTGTGCTGGCGTAGGCCGCGGAGGTTCACCCCGGTGTCTGTCACGTAAGGATCGTCGCATGTCTGGCGAATTACGCAACACTGTTGTTTAATAGAGGCATGGCTGACTTGCGAGCGGGAATCCTCGGTTACGGCATCGGCGGGCGCGTCTTCCACGCCCCGCTCATCGACTCGACGCCGGGTCTGGCCGTCGCGGCGATCGTCACCGGCAACCCGGAGCGCGCCGCGCAGGCCCAAGCCGACTACCCGAACGCCACGGTCGTCCCGGACGCCGACGCGTTGTTCGCGCTCGACCTGGACTTCGTCGTCGTCACGACCCCCAACCGCACCCACGCCGAGCTCGCGCTCAAGGCGATCGAGCACGGCGTGCCGGTGGTCGTCGACAAGCCGTTCGCGCGTACCGCTGCCGAGGCGTCCTCGGTGCTCGAGGCCGCGACGAAGGCGGGCGTCGGGCTCACCGTGTTCCAGAACCGGCGGCTCGACTCCGACTTCCTGACCGTCCGCAAGGTCATCGACTCCGGCAAGCTCGGCGAGATCGTCCGCTTCGAGTCCCGCTACGACCGCTGGGTGCCGACGCCCCGCGACAACTGGCGCCAGCTCGGCGACCCGGCCGAAGCGGGCGGGCTCTTCTACGACCTCGGCGCGCACATCGTCGACCAAGCGCTGCAGCTGTTCGGCCCGGTCACCGAGGTCTACGCCGAGATCGACATCCGGCGCGACGGCGGCGCGGTCGACGACGACGCGTTCGTCGCACTGCACCACGCGAGCGGCGTCCGCTCGCACCTGTGGGCCACCGCTTGGGCGGGCACGCTGAACCCGCGCTTCCGGTTGATGGGCAAGCAGGCCACGTTCACCAAGTTCGGCCTGGACGTACAGGAACCCCAGATCAAGAACGGTCTCCGTCCCGGTGACGACGGCTGGGGCGTCGAGCCCGAGTCGGACGCGGGCCTGCTCGGCGTCGGCGCGGAGGTCGAGCGTGTGCCGACCGAAACCGGGCGCTACGAAGACTTCTACGCACAGGTCCGCGATGCGCTGAACGGGACCGGCGAATTCCCGGTCGACCCGGCGAGCGCGGTGGAAGCGCTGCGGGTGATCGAAGCCGCGCAATTGTCCGCCAAGGAAAACCGCGTCGTAATCCTGTGAGCCGTACTGACGAATAGCCGGTTCGCCGGAGTGACCGCACCGCCGGGCACGGGCAGGATCCCTGACATGACTAGGGGAATCTCACGACGTAGCGCGTTGTCCGGCGGTATCGCGGCGGGGGTGGCGGTCGGCCTCGCGAAACCGGCGGCGGCGACCATCGAGATCGGGTACGCGTTCCGGCACGTCACGGTCGTCGACGTGATCAGCGGCAGGCTGCGGCCGGACATGACCGTGGTGGTCGTCGGCGACCGCATCGTCGCCGTCGGCCGCAGCCAGGACATCCGGGTCCCACCCGGCGTGCTGATCCACGACCTGCCCGGCAAGTTCCTCCTACCGGGACTGTGCGACCTGCACGTCCACACCGGCGCCGACGTCATCGACCTGCCACTGCATGTCGCGAACGGCGTCACCACGATCCGCGACATGAGCACCGAGCCCCGCCACTTCGAAATGCGACAGCGCGTCGAAGCCGGCACGTTGCTCGGCCCGCGCTGGGTGCTCGGCAGCCGCATCATCGACGGCGTCCCGTCGCTGTGGGACCCGAACTTCGCCAACATCGTCAAGGTTTCGGGCGACGCCGACGCCAGGGCGGCGGTCCGCCAAGCCAAGTCCGAGGGCGCCGAGTTCATCAAGATCTACACCCGCGTCTCGCCCGTCTCCCTGAACGCGATCGCCGACGAAACACGCAAGCTCGGCCTGCCGTTCCTCGGCCATTGCCCGGACAGCGTGCCGATCGAAACCGCTGTCGATTTGGGACAGCGCAGTTTCGAGCACCTTTTCTGGACCTTCTACGGCACTTCCCGCAAGGAAGCCGAGTTGGTCGAACGCCTGCGCAACCTCGATTTCCGCGACGGCGACTACAACAGCTGGTTCACCGCGATGCACCCGATCGAATGGGAAGCCGCGCACACGCACAGCCCGGTCAAGGCCCGCGCGCTCTTCGCGAAATTCGCCGCCCGCGGCGCACGCCAGGTGCCGACTTTGGCGCTGCACAACGTACTCGACCACGCCAGCGCCTACGTTCCCGAAAACGACCCGCTGCGCAAATACCTGCCGAAGTCCGCACTCGACCTCAACGATTTCGTGCTGCGCGAGTTCTACCTCAAGGGCCGCACACCGCAAACCGACGCCGAATGGGCCGCGCTGTGGGAACTGCGCCTCGGCCTCGTCGGCGAAATGCACCGCGCCGGCGTCCAGATCCTCGCCGGAACAGACGTCGGAACCGGTGAGATCTACCCTGGTTTCGCACTGCACGAAGAACTCCAGCACCTCGTGACCGCGGGAATGTCCCCGATGGCCGCACTCCGGTCCGCGACCATCGAGCCCGCGAAATTCCTTGGCAGGGAACGGGAATCCGGTTCGGTGAGCGTCGGCAAACTCGCCGACATGGTCCTGATCGACGCCGACCCGCTCGCGGACATCACCAACACCCGCAAGCTCCACTCGGTGTCGTTGCGCGGCAAGTACTACGACCCCGCCGCCCGCCAGAAAATGCTCGACGACGTCGAAAAGGCGGCGGCCACAATGCCCGCGGACGCCGTCACGGTCTCACTCTGCCCCTGTCACGCTGGCGCACACTGAACAACGAGAAAGGCCCGTCATCTCCGAAAAGATGACGGGCCTTTCTCGTTGTTTCAGGCGCTGCTACGGCTCCGAGCCGTTACCGCGACCGTTGTTGCCAGCCGGTGGCTGCGGGAAGATCGGTCCGCCGGTGCCACCACCGGGGCCGGGACGCGTCTTCGAGCTCGACGTCGTCTTGGACGACTCCGTCGTCTCCGACGGCGTGTTGCTCTCCGTCGTGTCCTCGGGCGTCTCGGTGGTCGTCGGCGTCTCGGTCTTCTTCGGCGTCGTGGTGACCTGGCCGGGGTCCTTGCCGATCGGCTTGAACGCCGGGAACTTCTCCGACGGCTTGCCGGTCAGGTACATGGAGATGAAGTTCTGCCAGATCGGGCCCGCGATCGTCGCACCGTAGATCGGCTTGCCGCCCTTGCCCTTCAACGCCTTGTTACCGTCGCCGCCGACCCAGACCGCGGCCGAGATGGACGGCGTGTAGCCCACCATCCAGGTCTGCGCGTTGAGGTTCGCGAACGCCTTGGGGTCGCCGTCGCGCATGCCGTACTGCTGGGTACCCGTCTTGCCGACACATTCGTGGTTCGGCGGGCACTTCAGGTTCGAGTGCGGGATGACGCCCTTGAGCGCCTCGGTGACGTTGTTGGCGATCTGCTTGCTCTTGTCCGCGTCGTTGGGCGCGAACGCGGGCGTGCCCTCGGTCTTGGGCTCGTAGGCGACCTCGTCCGCCGAGTTCGTCAGCTTCAGCACGAAGTGGCGGTCACGGCGCTGGCCGTCACCCGCGAAGGTCGCGTAGCTCGCTGCCATGTCCTCGGCGGTCGCCACCGTGGTACCACCGCCGAGCGAGATGTTGGCGTCGTCACCGAGCACGGCCGGGCCGTCCGGCTTGTCCTTGATGCCCGCGTCCTTGGCCGCCGTGACGACGGCCTTCGTGCCGGTCTTGTTGACCACCATGTCGAAGAACACGGTGTTGGCCGAGATGGCCATGGCCTCCTTGACCGTGCACTGCTCGCCACAGCTGGAGCTCTCGCCCGCGTTCCGGACCTTCCGGCCGCCGATCGTGCGGTTGTCCGAACCGTCGAAGGTCTCGCCGAGGCCCTTGTTCATCTTGAGGAAGGCCACCAGGTCGTAGGCCTTCATCGACGAACCGGGGTTGTGCGGGATGGAAGCCCAGTCCTGGCCGGTCTTGTTCTTCCCGGTGTCGCCGTCCGGCACCACCTCGGGACCGCCGTAGTAGGCGATCACCCCGCCGGTCTTCGGATCGACGGCCACCAGCGCGTTCAGCAGGTTCTCGTCGGTCTGGCCCTTCATCCCGTCCTCGACGGCCTTCTTGGCGTACTCCTGCGCCTTCGGGTCGATCGTGGTCTGGATCTTGTAGCCGCCGGAGAACAGCTTGTCCTCGTCGAAGCCCTGCTCGCTCAGCTCCGCGAGCACCTTCTTGCTGATGAAGTAGTCGGGCGAGCCTTCCGCCTGGTCCTTCAGGTCGTCGAGCGCGACCGGGGTCGGCAGCTGGGCGGCGTCGCGGTCCGCCTTGGTCATCCACTTGTTGGCGACCAGCTGGTCCATCACGAAGTTCCAGCGCTTCGTCATGTACTCCGCGTTGCCGGTGCGGCTCGGGCCCTGGATGGCGCCGGCCAGGTACGCGGCCTCGGCCTGGGTGAGGTCCTTGATGTCCTTGCCGAAGTACGCCTTCGCGGCCGCGCCGATACCGTCGGCGCGGCGGCCGAAGTAGATGGTGTTGAGGTAGGCGGCCAGGATGTCCGGCTTCTCCTGCTGGTTGGTCATCTTGAACGACTTGACCAGCTCGGTCCACTTACGGGTGAGCGTCGGGTCCTCGTTCTCGGTGGCCTTCTTGATGTACTGCTGGGAGATGGTCGAGCCACCGCCCTTGCCGCCGGTCAGCTGGTTGAAGACCGCGCGCAGGATGCCGGTGACGTCGAACCCGGAGTTGGTCTCGAACGTCGCGTCCTCCGCGGCGTAGACCGCGTGCTTGACGGTGTCCGGGATCTCCTCCGGCTTGACGATCTTCCGGTCGCCACCCTTCGGCGGCAGCATCTTGCCCATCGGGCTGCCGTCGGCGTAGGTGAAGCTGATCGGCTGGCTCTGCCGCGCCGCGACGCTCTCCTGCGACGGGACGTCGACCAGGAAGTAGGTGATCGTGAACGCGATCGCCGGGATCACGAAGAAGATGGCGACGAACGCGTACGCGCAGCGGCGGACGATCTTCCAGCGGCGCTTCTTCTTCTGCGCCGGGGTGAGGATCGGCTTGCCCTTTTTGTCGAGCTCAGGGCCTTCGCCGGTGTCTTCGGGCTCGTCGGTGCCGTAGTCGTTGAACCTGGCCTCGTCGTAGTCGTCGTAGCCAAGGTCGTCGGCGGTGCCGTTGTGCTCGTGGTGGGTGATCAGGTCGGGCTCGACCTGCGGCTCCGGCGGGCGCCTGCGTGCCTGCTGCGGACCGCCCTGGCGATAACCACCCGGAGGAGTGGCGGGCGGACGGCCGCCACCGGGCGGCGGCGGTCCCTGGCGGCGAGGGGGTGCGCCGGCGCCGGGCGGGGGTCCCGGGCGCTGCGGACGGCCCATGTTGCCTTCGTCACCCGCGGGCCACTGGGGCGCGCCGCCACCACCGTTACCGCGCGGCTGCGCGGGTCGCTGGGGACGCTGAGGACGTCTCGGTGCCTCGTCGCCAGGCCACTGCGGTGCTTCTTCACCCGGCCATTGGGCACGGCGAGGGGCATCTGGCTCCTGACCAGGCCAAGAGCGGTTGCGATCGTCGTTCACGAATGAGCCTCCGAAGTGGCGTTTCGGGGTACGCCACTGGCGTTTACAGCGGTTTCTTCTGCTGGCGTCACTGGCCCGCGGTCCTCCGCGGACGGGACCGCGTATGCGGGTCTCCTGTGCCCAGGACGTATGACTGCACCAGGTGGTTCCAGTGACACGTCCGGCAAACCTCGACGACGTAGACGGTGAACTCCGAGAAGAGCCCATCCATCCTGGTCAGCTCGTCGGACGCGCGTGCCGAACCGGCCACGTGCTTGAGCTCGTCGCCATAGACCCACGAGACCAGCGTGAGCTGCTCCTTCCGGCAGATCGGGCATGGATTTTCGCCCGTCTCGCCGTGGAACTTCGCAGCTCGCAGCAGGTACGGGCTGGCATCGCACACGTCGTGGGTGCCTACTCGTCCGGCGTGGACGCCCGCCAGCAGCGCACGGCGCTGCAAGGCGTAGTCCACGACCTCCCGCTGGTTTCGCACGACAACAGAGTACGGGCTAAGTCTGTGTGGACCATGGGCCGTTCGTCCTAGCGCGGCGACGGCCAAGCCCGACACGCCGGAATTTTCGTAACTCTCTGGTGAAAATGCCCACTTGGCTGTACGGCCAGAAGGGTTACCTGCGCCACTTCGATGTATCGGCGCGATATACTCGGGCGGTAGGTTGCCAAAGGCGGCAAGCGAGCATCCGGGCTAACGCCGGTGGAGGCCGTTTGTTCCCGAAGGGGGTGTCGGTGTGCTGGAGTTCGCAATCCTGGGACTGCTGCACGAGGCCCCCATGCACGGCTACGTGCTGCGCAAACGTTTGCACGAGACGCTCGGGATGTTCCGGACCTTCTCCTACGGGTCGCTTTATCCGACCCTGCGGCGGCTGCTCCGGGACGGCTTCATCACCGAGGAGCTGGACGAAGAAGAGAACAAGGCGTGGTCGAGGCGTGGCCGCCGGGTCTACAAGCTCACGGCCGAGGGCAAGGAGCACTTCGCCGAGCTGCTCGGCGACGCCGGTCCGCAGACCTGGGACGACGAAGGGTTCGGCGTCCACCTCGCGTTCTTCTCGCGGACACCGGCCGACGTCAGGATGCGGATATTGGAAGGCCGCCGCCGACGCGTCGAGGAGCGGCGTGAAGGACTCCGGGCCGCCATGGCCAGGGCCGAGGAGAAGATCGACCGCTATACCCGCGAGCTGCACCGGCTTGGGCTGGAGTCGAGCGAGCGGGAAGTGCGCTGGCTCAACGAGCTGATCGCGCACGAACAAGCCGAGCAGCGCGCTCAGGAGGATTGAGCGCTCAGCTCGGCCGAGCACCTACAACACAGTAAAACGAGCTAAGGAGAATCCGGCATGGGCGAGCACCGCCGCAGTGTTCGGGTGGCCATCGTTGGCGTCGGCAACTGCGCGGCGTCGCTGGTGCAGGGCGTCCAGTACTACCGTGACGCCGACGCGGGTTCCCGCGTGCCCGGCTTGATGCATGTGCAGTTCGGCGAGTACCACGTCCGCGACATCGAGTTCGTCGCCGCGTTCGACGTGGACGCGAAGAAGGTCGGCCGCGACCTCTCGGAAGCCATCGTCGCGAGTGAGAACAACACCATCAAGATCGCCGACGTTCCCCCGCTCGGGGTGACCGTCCAGCGTGGACACACCCATGACGGGCTCGGCCGCTTCTACCGCGAGACCATCGAGGAGTCCGACGAGACCCCGGTCGACATCGTCGCCGCGCTCCGCGAGGCCGAGGTCGACGTGCTGGTCTCCTACCTGCCGGTGGGTTCCGAGGTCGCCGACAAGTTCTACGCGCAGGCCTGCATCGACGCGAAGGTCGCCTTCGTCAACGCGCTGCCGGTGTTCATCGCCTCCGACCCCGAGTGGGCAGCCAAGTTCACCGAGGCCGGTGTCCCGATCGTCGGCGACGACATCAAGTCCCAGGTCGGCGCCACCATCACGCACCGCGTGCTGGCGAAGCTGTTCGAGGACCGCGGTGTCCAGCTCGACCGCACGATGCAGCTCAACGTGGGCGGGAACATGGACTTCCTGAACATGAAGGAGCTCGAGCGCCTCGAGTCCAAGAAGATCTCGAAGACCCAGTCGGTCACCTCGCAGGTCGACCGCGACCTCGGCAAGGGCAACGTCCACATCGGACCGTCCGACTACGTCCAGTGGCTCGACGACCGCAAGTGGGCCTACGTCCGCCTCGAGGGCCGCGCGTTCGGCGACGTGCCGCTGAACATGGAGTACAAGCTCGAGGTCTGGGACTCCCCCAACTCGGCGGGCATCATCATCGACGCCGTCCGCGCCGCGAAGATCGCCAAGGACCGCGGCATCGGCGGCCCGATCCTCTCGGCCTCGTCCTACTTCATGAAGTCCCCGCCGGAGCAGTACGACGACTCCACCGCCCGCGACGCGGTCGAGAAGTTCATCCGCGGCGAAGACTAGAAGGACTCGTGAGCGTTGCGGGCGGTTCTAACCGCCCGCAACGCTCACGACCTAGATGGCCTCGGGCGCCTTGGTCAGGTCGCCGCCGGCGCCGCCCGTGTTCACCGTGCCGCGTGGTTCGATGAGCAGCACCGACGCGACCTCGTCGGCGATCGGGCAGTGCTCGACGCCCCGGGGCACCACGTACATCTCGCGCGGCCCGAGTTCGACGTCGCCGTCGCGCAGCTGGATCGTGAGTTTGCCGTCCAGCACCAGGAAAAGCTCGTCCGTCTCGTCGTGCGTGTGCCAGACGAACTCGCCCTTGATCTTGACGAGCTTGATGTCGTAGTCGTTGAGGCCCGCGACCAGTTTCGGCGCGTAGACGTCCGAGAACAGGCCGAACTTCTCGTCGAGATTCACCTTCATAAGCCCATGATGCCCGGCAATTCGCCGATGTCACCGAGAACGGTCGTCCGCTCCAGCACCGCCGGGTCCGGCGGGAAGTGCGGGTTCGGCACGGCGTACACGGTCATCCCCGCGGCCAGCGCCGCCTTGAGGCCGTTCGTCGTGTCCTCGACAGCCGCACAGCGCGAAGCGTCGACGCCCAGCCGCCGCGTCGCTTCGAGATAGACGTCGGGCGCCGGCTTCCCCTTCGCGACCTTCTCGCTGGAGAGCGCGACTTTCACGAGGTCTTCGAGCCCGGTCGCGACCAGGAACGAATCGATCAGCACCTGCGGCGACGAACTCGCGATCGCGACCGGATACGCCGCCGCGACCGCCCTGACCGCCTCCGGCCCGCCTGTGATCACCGGCGGTCCCTCGGCGTAGCGCTCGGCCATGCGCCGGATGACCTCGTCGGCGATCTCGTCCGGCGGCAGGTCGACGCCCAGTCCCGCCAGGTAGCGCGCCCATTCCGGGGTGCTCATCCCCTGCTGCGCGCGGGTCGCCTCATCGGTCCAGGCGCCGCCGTGCTCGGCGACGAACCGCCTGCGCACCTCGTCCCAGATCTGCTCGGAGTCCACCAGTACACCGTCGAGATCGAAGACCACCCCATCCATACGGGGAACCGTACTGGGGCGGGCAACCCGGCGCGCCGATGATCTTGAGCATGATCCAGTCCGTGGTCGCGAAGCACGAGGTCCGCTACGGTCCGGTCCGACTGGGTGGCCTATGACCTCGCCGCGGGGGCGGTGCGACGGCTGAGTAAGGCCGAGAATCTGCGTCTGAGCTGCTGGTTCTCGCCTGTGTCCTGAATTACTTAGCTATGCTTACTAAAATTAGTTAGCATAGCTAAGTAAGAAGGGAGAACGAAGTTGAGTACACCTGGTCACTCGAATCTGCTGGACGCGATCAAAGGTCAGCCCCGGCAAGTCTGGATCACCGCGTTCGCCGCCGTGATCGCGTTCATGGGCATCGGGCTGGTCGACCCGATCTTGCTTTCGATAGCGAAGGGCCTGCATGCCACGCCCTCCCAGGTGACGCTCCTGTTCTCCTCCTACCTCGGCATCCAGGCCGTCGCGATGCTGGTCACCGGCGCGGCGAGCGCGCGGTTCGGCGCGAAGCGGACCGTGCTCGTCGGGTTGACGCTGGTCGTCGCCGCGACGGCGCTGTGCGCGGCGGCGGGCTCGATCGAGCAGCTGGTCGGGCTGCGCGCGGTTTGGGGACTGGGCAACGCCTTCTTCATCGCGACCGCGTTGTCGGTGATCGTCGGCGCGGCGACCGGCGGGCAGGCGGGTGCGATCCTGCTCTACGAGGCGGCGCTCGGCGTCGGGCTCGCGGTCGGGCCGCTGCTGGGCGCGCTGCTCGGCAGCATCTCTTGGCGCGGGCCGTTCCTCGGCACTTCGATCCTGATGGCGGGCGCGCTCGTGCTGTGCGCGGTGTTCCTGAGCAGCGACGCGCGTGAAAAGCGGCAGCCGGTCAAGCTGCTGGACCCGTTCCGCGCGCTCGGCCACCCCGGACTGCTGCGCACCGCGCTCGGATCCGCGCTGTACACGGCCGCTTTCTTCGCGGTGCTGGCCTGGTCGCCGTTCGTGCTCGGGTTCAGCGCGGTCGCGGTCGGCCTGATCTTCTGCGGCTGGGGGCTGTGCGTCGCCTTCGCCAGTGTGGCGCTCGCGCCGAAGCTGGCCGCCAAGCTCGGCGAACGGCACGCCACCACGGTCGCCGTGTTCGGCTACGCGGCGTTGCTGCTGGTCATGGCCATTCCGAGCAAGCCGGTGCTGGTCGTCGGCATCATCTTGAGCGGGCTGGTGTCCGGCCTGCTGAACACGTTGTTCACCGGCACCGCGATGTCGATCAGCGACGCGCCTCGCCCGGTGGCGAGCGCGGGGTACAACTTCTGCCGCTGGCTCGGTGGCGCGGTCGCGGCCACGCTGGTGGGCCACGTCGCCGAGTGGTTCGAGTCGCCGCACGCCCCATTCGTGGTAGCGGCCGTACTCTGCGTGATCGCCGGTGCGCTCCTCGCGGTCAAGGAGCGGGTGGCTGACCAGCACGTTCTGCCTCAGGAGGCGATCTTGGTCGGCGAGGAGTTCTGACGAACCGGGTGAGCACTGTGTGATGTACCGCCATTCGTGGTTGTACATCCTGTGTTCACCCAAATGTCGGAGTTGCCACGTTTGGGACGCTTAACGTCGCTTTGTTCCCCGACTGAGTGACCCTGGAGGCCTTGTGTCCTTCGAGCCTGGGCGGCCGTTGCCCTTGTTCACGTCCCACCACCCGGGTGGTCGATCGCCGATCACCTGCGAGTACCGCTGTGGCAACGCGTGCGCGCACCCCGAGCCGAACAAGTCGGACAACGAATACTTCGGCGATGTCGTCAAGGAAGCCATCTCGCGCCGCGGTGCGTTCAAAGCCGGCGCCGTCGTGGCCGCCGCCGCGGGCGGGCTGACCGCGCTCGCCGGCACCGCGGCCGCCGCGTCCACCGTGTCCACTTCGGACACCGGAGCCGACGCCTACCGAAAGCGTCCCGAGCGGCCGATCCCCGGCACCGACTTCGACCCGGTCGCGCCGAACACGGCCGACGCCGTCACGATCCCGCCGGGCTACGGCCAGAGCGTGGTCATCCGCTGGGGCGACGCGGTCGTGCCAGGCGCGCCGAAGTTCGACTTCCACAACCAGACCGCGGCCGCGCAGGAGAAGCAGTTCGGCTACAACAACGACTTCACCGCGCTGATCCCGCAGGACGCGCTCGGCATCCGCAACCTGCTGGTGTGCAACCACGAGTACACCACCGAGCTGCACATGTTCCCCGCCGACCAGTACGACCCGAAGAACCCGACCGAGGAGCAGGTCAAGATCGCCTGGGCGGCACACGGCCTCTCGGTCGTGCAGACCGTGCGCGACCCGCTTTTCGGTGCGCTGCGGGCGGTTCCGAGCAAGTACAACCGCCGCATCACGCTCAACACCATCTTCGAGGTGCGCGGCCCGGTCGCCGGTTCGAAGTACCTGCAGACCTCGGCGGACCCGAGCGGTCGCAAGGTGCGCGGCACGCAGAACAACTGCTCCGGTGGCGTGACCCCTTGGGGCACCGTGCTTTCCGGCGAGGAGAACATCCACCAGTACTTCGCCAACTCGGACAAGGTGACCGACCCGGTCGCGTCCGCGCGCCTCAAGCGCTACGCGATCGGCGCCGGTGAGTCGACCCGCAAGTGGGAGCGGTTCGACAAGCGCTGGGACGTTTCCAAGGAGCCCAACGAGCCCAACCGGTTCGGCTGGGTGGTCGAGATCGACCCGAACGACCCGAACTCCACGCCCATCAAGCACACCGCGCTCGGCCGGTTGAAGCACGAAGGCGCGAACATCAAGATCACCGCCGACGGCCGGGTCGCCGCCTACACCGGTGACGACGAGCGTTTCGAGTACCTCTACAAGTACGTGTCGAAGGGCAAGTACAAGAAGGGCACCGGCGCGCACGTCCGGCGGCACAACTCCGCGCTGCTCGACGACGGCACGCTCTACGTCGCCAAGTTCACCGGTGACAGCCCGGAGGCCGAGATCGACGGCAGCGGCAAGCTGCCGTCCGACGGCGAGTTCGACGGTGTCGGCGAGTGGATCCCGCTGGCCAGCGGCGACAAGTCCTTTGTGGACGGTTTCACCGCCGAAGAGGTCTACATCTTCACCCGGCAGGCGGCGGACAAGGTCGGCGCCACGAAGATGGACCGCCCGGAGGACGTCGAGCCGAACCCGGTCAACGGCCGGATCTACGCGGCGCTGACCAACAACAGCGACCGTGGCGCCGCGGGCAAGCCAGGCGTCAGCGAGGTGGCTCCGCGCAAGGCCAACAAGAACGGCCAGATCCTGGAGCTGGAAGAGGACTGCGACGACGCCAGCGCCACGCGGTTCACCTGGCGCCTGCTGCTGGTCTGCGGTGACCCGAAGGCGGCCGACACCTACTTCGGCGGCTACCCCAAGGACAAGGTCAGCCCGATCTCCTGCCCGGACAACGTCACCTTCGACTCGCGGGGCAACCTGTGGATCTCGACCGACGGAAATGCCTTGGGCAGCAACGACGGACTGTTCTCGGTACCGGTGAGCGGGCCGGAACGTGGCCGGGTCAAACAGTTCCTGACGGTTCCGGTCGGCGCGGAGACCTGTGGCCCCGTGGTCACCGATCACCTCGTGCTGGTGGCCGTGCAGCACCCCGGTGAGAACGCGACGAGTTCCGCGAACCCGACCTCGCACTGGCCGGACGGTGGCACCTCGCAGCCGCGTCCGTCGATCGTTTCGGTGTGGAAGAAGGGGCACTTCGGTCTCGTCGGACGCATCGGCGAGCGGTAGTCCCGCCGAGTTCGAAACCCAGCGCCGCCGAGGAAGTTTCCTCGGCGGCGTTTTTCTTACCCGGGCGAGCGTCCCTCGGGCGAGTGAGATTTTCGATCGCCTGTCAGCGTTCAGCGATTTCACGTGGTGGCGGCGGCGAACAGCTTTCATCATGGTTTTCCGCCGGTTTTCTAGCGCTTGGAGTCGCCAGGGTGAAAAGAGCACTCGCCGTCTTGGCGGCCGGGGCGCTTGTCGCGGGCTCGGTCACGGCGGCCGTCGCCGCACCGCCGGTCATCCCCGCCGGGTGCGCGGGCCCCGGCAACATCGCGCCGAACCCGAGCGTGGAACAGATGGCAGGCGGCGGGAAGACCGCGCCGACCGGCTATACGTTCACCGGCGCGGCGCCCGTCCCGAACGGCACCCCGAGCAGCAAGGTCCCCAAGCTCTACACCGATGGCACCTACGCGTCCGACGGCGGGAACTACGCGCTGATCCAGACGCCGGACCGGATGCTCAGCAGTGCGTACCAGGCACAGAAATTCGTGCCAGGCGGTGTCTACACCCTCACCGACTTCACCGGAACGCACACGGAGAACCTCTCGCGTGCCGGTGACAACCAGTTCACCGGGCTGCGTTTCTACAACGCGGCGAACAAGGTCGTGCTGGAAAACAAGCTCAAGGTCACGCACGACGTGAACACCGACCGGAAAGTCGCCCGCCAGGATTTCCCGGCGTCGACCGCACCCGACTCGGCGACTTCGGTGAAGTTCTTCGCCGAAACGAACTACAACTGGGTCAAATGGGACTGCGTTTATCTGCAGCTCGCCGCCTACTCGGTGAAGAAGGAGGTGCAGGACCCGGCAACCGGCGCCTGGGGACCGAAAGCCACCATCACCGCGGGGCAGACCGCCAAATACCGCATCACGGTGACCAACGAGGGCAGCGTCGGCCTGAAGAACCTCAAGGTCGCCGACCCGTGGTGCGCGACGCAGCCGTCGCCGATCGCGACGCTGGACGGCGGCAAGAACCAGGTCATCGCCTGCGATCACCCGAACGTCACCATCGACGACGACGGCCACGTCAACACCGTCACCGTGTCCGGGGTGACCTCGGCCAACGGTGACAAGCTCGGTGACAAGACGGCCACCGCGACGATCATCGTCAAGACGCCGCCCGCCATCGACAAGGTCGGCGACTTCGTCTGGGCCGACACCAACCGCAACGGCCTGCAGGACTCCGGCGAGGCCGGGGTGCCGGGCGTCAAGGTCACACTCAAGGACAGCGCGGGCAAGGACGTCGGCACGCCCAAGACCACCGACGCGCAGGGCAAGTACCTCTTCGACAAGCTGCCGGACGGCGACTACACCGTCTGCTTCGACGTGGCGAACCTCCCGAACGCCGTCAGCGCCTACAAGCCGACGAAGAAGGACGCGGGCGACGACGCGAAGGACTCCGACGCCGGTGCCGACGGCTGCACGGCGAAGACCACGCTCAACGCCGACAAGCGCGAGGACATGACGCTCGACCTCGGGCTCATGCCGCCGGTCAACCGGCTCGGCGACCTCGTGTGGGCCGACACCAACAGGAACGGTCTCCAGGACGCCGGCGAGCCCGGTGTCCAGGGGATCAAGGTGACGCTCAAAGGCGCCGCCACCGCTACGACCACCACGGGCGCGGACGGCAAGTACCTCTTCGACGAGCTCAACGACGGCACCTATCAGGTCTGCTTCGACCTGGCGGGCCTCCCGGCGCAGTACGCGGGCTACAAGGTGACCAAAAAGGACAGTGGAGACGACGCCAAGGACTCCGACGCCGGGCCCGACGGTTGCACCGCGAACACCACACTCGGCAGCGGTAAGCGCGAGGACCTGACCGTCGACGCGGGCATCCAGCCGTCCAAGTAGCGGTTAACCGCGACAAAGCGGGCTTTCCTCCACACTTGGCACGTGGAGGAGAGCCCGCTTTTCGATGTCATCGAGACCCCGCTCGGCGTGGTCGGCTTCTCGTGCCGCTTCGGCGGCGGGAACGCGCAGGTGAAACTGCGTGTCGCGCCGATCGAGCCGGACGTTCCCGCGGACTTCCCGCCGGTGACGCTGTGGGCCGCGGCGTGGCACATCGTCGCCGAGGAGCCGGTGCCGGAAGTGACGCTGACGGCCGCGTTGACCGGCATTCCCGAGGACGCCGTCGGTGACATCGACAGCGGAGAACGGCTGGAGGCGGTCACCTTCCAGACCGCCGACGTCGCCGTCACGCTCGGCGGGCCGGACTACGAGCTCGTGCACGCCTACGCAGCGTCACGTGACTACCTGCCGAGCCGATGGGTGGACGAGCTCGACGAGTTCCCCGTCGAAATCGCGGAGCCTGCCAGGCTGATCTGGCGACTACCTGGGCTCAAGCCCGGCGAATCGGTCAAACTCGCCGTCGCGGTCGCCTGGGGTGAGCCGTCCGAGTACTCCGTGAGCTCGTACGCGGTGGACTCCGCGGTCGACAGATCGGCCGATTCCGTCTACCGGCAGCTGGCCCCCTAGCGGACCAGCCCCATGGGTGAACGACAATGCGTGACCATGCACTCCAGCGCGACGGTCGACCCGGTCGTGCCGATCGAGGAGGACACGCCGCCGGACCATCGGTGGTGGACCGCGGCCGGCACCGTACTGGTGCTCGTGCTGTTCGCGATCTTCGCGTGGCGGCAGCGCTGGATGAGCGACGACGGCCTGATCGTGCTGCGCACGGTCCGTCAGCTCTGGGAGGGCAACGGGCCGGTCTTCAACGCGGGTGAGCGGGTCGAGGTGAACACCAGTCCACTGTGGACCTTCGTGCTCGCGGTGGTCGGCCTGCTGCCGTTCCGGCTCGAGTGGATCTCGGTCGTCACCGGTCTCGTCTTCTCGCTGGCCGGTCTGTTCCTGGCCATGGACGGCGCGCGCAAGCTCTACCGCCCTGCCGGGTTCACGGCGATGGCGCCCGCAGGCGCGCTGGTCGTGCTGGTGCTACCGCCGTTCCATGACTTCGCCACGTCCGGGCTGGAAACCGGGCTGATCTCGCTGTGGCTCGGCGGCTGCTGGTGGCTGCTCGTGCGTGCCGGTTACGACCGCGACGACCTGCTCCGGGTGTGGCCGACCGCGCTGGTGATCGGGCTCGGCCCGCTGGTCCGCCCCGACCTGGCGTTGTTCAGCGCGGCGGCGTTCGGCGCGCTGCTGGTGCTCTGCTGGCGCGGGTGGAAGACGACCGGCGGCTGGCTGCTGGCGGCGGGCGTGTTGCCCGTCGTCTACCAGATCTTCCGTATGGGCTACTACGGGCTCGTCACGCCGAACACGGCCGTCGCCAAGGAAGCCTCCGCCGCCCAGTGGGACCGCGGCTGGACGTACTTCCTCGACCTGACCAGCCCATACGCGCTCTGGGTCCCGGTGCTGCTGGCCACGCTGTCCCTCGGCTTGTTCGGCAAGGTCGCCAAGCCGGGCCGCCGGTTCGCGGTGTTGGTCGCCGTGCCGGTGCTCGCCTCGGCCGGGCTCGCGCTCTACGTCACCCGCGTCGGCGGCGACTTCATGCACGGCCGGATGCTGCTGCCCGCGTTGTTCTGCCTCCTGCTGCCGGTGATGGTGTTCCCGCTGACCCGCTGGACGGTGTCGCCGCTGATCGGCGTGCTCGCCTGGGCGGTCGTCGCGGGCACGTCGCTGCGGGTGCCGTACTTCAACCACCCGGCGGCGGCCGCGATCACCGACGAGCGCGGCTACTGGACGTGGGCCACCGGCGTCGAACATCCCGTGCTCGCCGAGGACTACTCGGCCTACCCCGGCATGCCCGCGCAACTCCAGGCATTCCGCGAAGCCCGAGGCCCCGAGGTGCTTGTCCGCACCGGCTCCGGCTGGCGCGGCTACCCGACGATCCGGCCGCACACCACGATCGCCCCGGACTCGATGGGCGCGCTCGGCCTGCTCGTCCCGCTCGACGTGTGGATCCACGACGAGTACGGCCTCGCCTCGGTGCTCGGTTCGCATTCGTCGGTGGTCAACTCCGGCCGCAGCGGCCACGAGAAACGGCTGCCGTCGGTCTGGGACCTGGGCGACTCGGCCTCCGGCGGCCTCGACAGCGCAGGTCAGGCGAGCGCGTTCAGCCCATCGCAGATCGAAGCCGCCCGCGACGCACTCCGCTGCCCCGACCTCGCCGAGCTGCTCGATTCGGTCCGCGCGCCGCTGACGTTCGACCGGTTCATGACCAACCTGACCGGCTCGTTCAGCCGAGGCGGCATCCGCTTCGACCGGGACCCGGTGCAAGCCCGCAAATGCGGATCTACCCCCCTCCCGTCGCCCACCGCCACCCTCAACTGAGGCGCTGCGCGCCGCTGTAACTTCTGGCCATGACTTCGGATCTCCCGCTCGCACTGGTCACCGGCGCCTCCCGCGGCATCGGCGCGGCAGTCGCCCACCAGCTCGAACCCACCCACCGCGTCCTGCTCGGCGGCCGCGACGCCGCCGCGCTCGCCACCGTCGCCGACGGACTCCCCGGCGTCACCCCGTGGCAGGTCGACCTCACCGACTTCGACGCACTCGCCGCCCGCGCCGCGGAGATCACCTCACTCGACGTCCTGGTGCACTCCGCGGGCGTCGCCGACCTGGGCACCATCGAATCGGTGGGCGTCTCGGCCTGGCGCAGGAACTTCGAGGTCAACACCCTCGCGGTCGTCGAACTGACCCGCCTGCTCCTGCCCGCACTGCGCGCCGCCCGCGGCCACGTCGTCATCATCAACTCAGGCGCGGGCCTCAACGCCCGCGCGGGCTGGGCCCCCTACGCCGCCAGCAAATTCGCGGTCCGCGCCTTCGCCGACGCACTCCGCGCCGAAGAAGAAACCCTCCGCGTCACCTCGATCTACCCCGGCCGCACCGACACCGAGATGCAGCAGGCCATCGTCGCCGACGAAGGCTTCGACTACGACCCGTCCCGCTACCTGCGCCCCGACTCGGTCGCCACCGCGGTCCTCACCGCCGTCTCCGCCTCACGCGACGCCCACCTCACCGACCTGACCCTGCGCCCCGGCCCCGCCTGACCTGGGTAAAAAAATCCCAATGCGTCTTTCGGTCCTTGATAGGTGCCGAAAGACGCATTGGGGACCTGCTACGGACCTAACGACGCATTCGGCAGCTGGCAGGTGCCGAAGGACGCATTGGGATTTTTTAGGCCGACCGAAGCCTCGCCGACAGGGCCTGAGCGTCGGCCTGGATCTTGGCCCGGTCGACGCGGGTCGACTCGCCGTCGGCGACGACCTGGTCGCCTGCGACCCAGACGTCGCGGACGTTGCGCGAGCCCGAGGCCCAGACCAGGTTCGAGATCAGCTGCTCGTCCGGCACGTCGAGGCCCGCGAAGAAGGCGGGGCCGTCGGTGCCGATGTGGACCATGTCGGCCCAGCGGCCCGCTTCGAGCACGCCGATGTCGTCGCGGCCGAGCGCGTTGGCGCCGCCGCGGGTGGCGAGCAGGAAGGAGTCGGCGGCGGTGAGGATGGTCGAGTCCTGCTTGACCAGGCGCTGGAACATGGGCGCCAGCTGCATCTCTTCCCAGAGGTCGAGGTCGTCGTTGGACGCCGGGCCGTCGGTGCCGAGTCCGACGTGCACGCCCGCATTGCGCAGGTCGACGAGCCTTGAGAAGCCCGAGGCGAGCTTGGCGTTCGAGCCGGGGCAGTGGCCGACGCCGGTGCCGTACTTGGCGAACAGCGCGATGTCCTCGTCGGACAGGTGGATCGCGTGCGCGGCGACGACGCGGCCGGCGAGCATGCCGACCTTCTCCAGCAGCAGCGGCACCGAGCCGTGCTCCTTGCGGACGTGCTCGTCCTCGTTCGCGGCCTCGGCGACGTGAATCTGCACCAAGGCGCCACGCGCGTTGGCCGACTCGGCGGTCAGGCGCAGCGCCTCTTCGCCCAGCGTGTACGCCGAGTGCGGGCCGTAGGTGAGCTCGACGCGGTCGCCGGCGCCGAAGCGGAGGCCGTCGGCGTCGATCCAGGCGTCGATGCCGGCGAGCTGGGCACGCCAGTCCATGCCGGGGATGTCCATCACCGGCGGGCCGATCAGGACGCGGCTGCCGGTGGTCAGCGCGGCGTCGGCGATCTGCTCGCCCTCGAAGTACATCTCGGCGCTGGTGGTGACGCCGTGGCGCAGCATCTCGACGGAGCCGAGCAGCATGCCGGTCCTGACGTCCGACGGCACCAGCTTGGCCTCGACCGGCCAGATGATCTCCTGCAGCCAGCGCAGCAGCGGCAGGTCGCCGCCCATGCCGCGCAGCAGCGCCATCGGGCTGTGCGCGTGCGTGTTGATCAGGCCCGGCGTGAGGATGCCGCTGAGCTGGACGACTTCGGCGCCCGCCGCGTCGGGTGCGTCCGCGGCGGTGCCGACGTAGGAGATCCGGCCATCGTCGTCGACGTCCACCACCGCATCGCGCAGGAGCGAACAGGACGGGTCGGCGGGCAGGACAACGGGAGCTCGGAATCGACGTGACATGGCTCCGAGCTTAGTCAGTCCATGACCCCCGACTGCCACGCCCAAGCTGCTATCTCCACCCGATTTCGAGCGTTTATCTTGCCCTGGACGGCGGCCAGGTGCGTCTTCACCGTCGACAGTGACATGAACAACTCGGTGCCGATCTCGGTGTTCGTCAGCCCGCGTGCGGCCGCTTTCACCACGTCCAGCTCGCGCGCGGTCAGCGGCTCGCTCGGCGGCGCGACGTCACGTTTGGTCTGCCCGCCGTCGAAGTGCTTGAGCAGCCGCACGGTGACCTGCGGCGACACCAGCGCGTCGCCGCGCTCGGCCGCGCGGACGGCTTCGATCAGCAGCGCGGGCCCGGCGTCCTTGAGCAGGAAGCCGCTCGCGCCGTTGCGCAACGCCTTGTGGACGTACTCGTCGAGGTCGAAGGTCGTCACCACGACCACCTTCAGCGGGTCGGTGACGTCCGGCCCGGCCAGCTGCCTGGTGACTTCGAGGCCGTCGAGACCCGGCATGCGGATGTCGAGCAGGCACACGTCCGGCCGCAGCTCACGGGCCTTGGCGACGGCGGAGATGCCGTCCGGCACGTCGGCGACGACCTCGATGTCGTCCTGCGCGGACAGAATCATGCGGAACCCCATCCGCACCATTTCCTGATCGTCCGCGATCAGCACCCGGATGGTCACTCTTCTCCTTCAAGCGGTAGCCACACTTCAACGCTCCAGCCGCCGAGCGGCCCCGGCCCGGCGACGAGTTCGCCGTGCAGCAGCTCGACGCGCTCGCGCATGCCGATCAAACCGTAGCCGCCGGAACCGCCCGCGGGCCGCTGGTTGGTGCCGTGTCCGTCGTCGGTGATCCGCAGATACAGCTTTCCGTTGGTGATCTCGGCGACCACGGTCGCCAGCTCGGCTCCGTTGGCGTGCTTGCCGACGTTCGTCAGCGACTCCTGCACCAGCCGCAGCGCCGAGCGCCCGACCTCCTGCGGCAGCTGCCGGTCGATGCGCAGGTCCAGCCTGGTCGGCACGCCGTGATTGGACGACTCGACCAGGTTCCGCAGGTCGGCGGCCAGGTCGGTGGTGGCCTGCTCGGTGTAGTCGGTGCTGCCGGTCGGCGCGTCGCCGCGCATGCTGCGCACGAGCCGCCGCATCGCCGCGAGCGCCTCGGTGCCCGCGTTCTCAATGCGGTCCAGCGTCTCCAGCGCGACCTGCGGGTTCTGCGCGCCGACCATCTTCGCGGCCTGCGCCTGCACGACGATCCCGGTCACGTGGTGCGCGACGACGTCGTGCAGCTCGCGCGCCAGCGCCATCCGCTCGGAGGTCTGCGCGTCGGTGACCGCGGACTTGACCACCTGCTTGCGCTCGGAGTCCCGCGACTTCAGGAACAACCCGACGGCCACCGCGATACCGAGCAGCAGCACCGCCATGACCGCGTACGGCTGCAGCCGCTCCGGGTCGAGCAGCCGTCGCCAGCTCCGGTTCCACGGGGAGGCGTTGAGGATCACCGCGCCTGCCACCACCGTGCTCAGCAGCCCGATGCAGAGCCACGCGCCGCGCTGCGGTGCGTACCGGATCAGGAAGACCACGGCGATCAGCCCGGCGGCGACCTGGGTGATCGGCACCCCGGACTGGATCGGGTAGCCACTGCCGAGCTGGAGGAACGGCGTCGAGATCGCGGAAAGGCCCATGACCACGGCCAGCCCGACGGACGCGCGGATGGGAAACCGCGTCGTGTAGAGCGCCGCCAGCGCCGCCGCGATCGAGCACATGATGATCGGCAGCGTGCGCAGTCCGCCGCCGTCGAACCCGGCCGCGAGCTCGAAGAACAGCATCAGCGACAAGACGCCGATGATCGGCCAGTGCTCACGCGCGAGCGTCGCGACCGAATCCGGGTCACGGGGCTTCAGCACCGCGGCAGGCTGCTCCTCCGTGCGGCCCTGGAACCCGATGATCACGGAAAGCCCGAGCAGCAGCGCGCCGAACACGGCCGATTCCAGGAGGTGGCCAGGCGTCAGGTTGCTGTCGCGGCCGAACACCGCCATCAGGCAGGCGACCACCAACGAGCTCACCATGGCGAAGGCCTGGCCGGGCTTGAGGCGCCGCACCGCGTAGAACACCAGCTCGCAGCCCGCGACGCTTTCCGCGAACGAGATGTTCGCCAGCAAGGTGGTGTAGAGCGGGGCGTGGTTGTACCGGATGAGCACCGTCGAGATCACCAGCACCGCGGCGCCGGCGAACGCGGCGGGCCCCGGCCGCAGCCGCGCCCACAGCGCGCACGCGGTCAAACCGAGAATGCCGGGCAGCGCCCACAGATCAGCGCCGCGCGGTCCGAGGTCGTCGAACGAAGCGGGCAGGATGATCGCGAGGTCGGTCAGCAGGGCGGCGACGAGCACGACCCCGGGCAGCCCCAGCCACCGTACGGCGTCGATCACACGTACGGTCAGGTCTTTTTCAGCCGGCACGTTGTGAAGGTAGTCGACTACTCCATTCGCGCACCTTGGCCGGACGGCTCGATCTGACTCGGCCGATCGGCCGATATCGGACAGCCGAGGCCTGGCCGTCTGCCCGAAGTGGACGGGTGCCGATCTTCGAGAGGCTTTCGCCAGTCAGTTTCCACACCAAGCGAGGAGAACGTGGTGGAGCCACAAAGTCCTTTTCGGACGGACAGTGCGTCGGTGCTCTCCGGACGCGGGCTGGTGAAGCGGTACGGCGACCAGCACGCGCTCGCCGGTATCGACATCGACATCGCGCCGGGTGACGCGGTCGCCATCGTCGGCCCGTCCGGCTCGGGCAAGACTTCACTGCTGCACGTGCTCGCGGGCATCATCAAGGCCGACGCGGGCGAGATCTACCTTGCCGGGCAACGGATCGACCAGCTCGGCGAGAAGAAGCGCAGCGAACTGCGGCGCAGCGAATTCGGCTTCGTCTTCCAGTCGGGCATGCTCGTTTCCGAACTGACGGCCGAAGAGAACGTCGCGCTGCCGAGGCTGCTCGGCGGAACCTCGCGCAAGGAAGCCATCTCCGGCGCCCGCGAGTGGCTCACCCGATTGGGGTTACAGGGCAAGGAAGGTCGTCGGCCAGGCGAGCTCTCCGGCGGTGAGGCGCAGCGCGTCGCCATCGCACGCGCGCTGACGCACCGGCCGAAGGTGATCTTCGCCGACGAGCCGACCGGCGCGCTCGACACCCGCACCGGCCGCGCCACCATGGACGCGCTGCTCGTCGCCGCCGCCGACTCCGGCGCCGCGGTCATCGTCGTCACGCACGACCGCGAGATCGCCGAGTCGATGCCGCGCACCGTCGCCATCAGGGACGGCCTGATCGCCACGAGGGTCGCGGCATGAATTCGTTCCAGCTCGCGATGCGCGTGCTGCGCGTCGACCGCCGCACCAGGACGTCCGCGATACTGACCGCGGTCGGCGTCGCGATCGCGACCGCGCTGGTGCTGCTGCTGGTGGCCCTCCCTTTCGCGACGAAGGCCCGCGACACCCGTGCGGTGTGGCAGGAGAAGGACTACAGCTCCCAGAACGCGGCCTCGCCGCAACTGCTGTTCGCGAAGAGCACGGACTACGTCAACGGCAAGAAGTTCGTCCGTGTGGACGTGGCGCTCAAAGACCCTTCGGCGCCTGTCGCCCTTCCTCCCGGTGTGCCGAAGTTCCCCGCGCCTGGCGAGACCATCGTTTCGCCGGGACTGGGCAGGCTGATCCACGACCTCCCGCTGTCCCAGCTGGGTGACCGGTTCGGCCCGCAGCTGGCGGGCTCGCTCGGTGACGACGCGCTGCGCTCGCCGGAACAGCTCGTCGCGCTCGTCGGGCACACGCCGGACACCATGCCGAAGGCGGCCAAGCCGGTCGGCGGTTTCAAGCAGGGCACGGCGTCGGCCGACCCGATGCTGACCCTGCTCGCGGGTGTCGGCGTGATCGTGCTGATGGTGCCGAGCCTGGTGCTGGTCGGCTCGTCGACGAGGCTGACGGCGGCCAGGCGTGAGAAGCGGCTCGCGGCCTTCCGGCTGGCGGGCGCCACGCCGGGCCAGGTGACCAAGATCGTCGCGGCCGAGATGGCGTTGTCCGCGGTCGGCGGCGCGGCGCTCGGGCTGCTGCTCAGTCCCGCGCTGCACGGACTCGCCACGTTCGTGCCGTGGGACGGCGGAACCTGGCAAGCGGACGACTTCACCCTGCCGATCGGGGTGACCGCCGCGCTGATCGCCGGTCTGGTCTCGCTGGTGCTGCTGGCCGCCGTGATCAGCATGCGCCGGGTGCTCTCGACACCGATCGGCGCGGCCGCGTCACACGCACGCAAACCGTTGCACTGGTGGCGTTTGCTCGCGCTGCCCGCGGCGGGCGCGGTCTTCTTGGCCGCCATCCTGATGGCCAAGGACGCGGACGGTCCGCAGTACATCTTCCTCGGTCTGGCCCTGCTGGTCGGTTCCGCCGCTTTGGTCGGTCCCTGGGTCACCTCCGGGGTCGGCGGGACGTTCGTGCGGATCTGGCGCAAACCGTCGAGCCTGCTCGCCGGCCGGCGGCTGCGTGACGATCCGAAGGGCGCGTATCGGGCATCCGCAGGGGTGGTGCTCGCCGTGTTCACGGGATCGATGGCGCTGACGTTGCTGCCGAGTTTCGAATCGCTGGCCGGCAGCAGCATGCCGTACCAGGACTCCGTGCTCTTCGTGCCGGTGGAGCCGGAGGAGGCCGCGCAGGTCGTCGAAAAGACCAACGCCTCGCTGGAGAAGTACGGCCAGCCCGAGCGTGCCGTCGTGGTGCCGACGGTGTTCGTGGCCACCGCTGACGGCACGAAGCGGTCGGCGCTGGTGATCGAGTGCGCCAAGATCGAGGAGATCACCCGGTTCAAGGTGACGGGTGGCTGTCCCGGTGTGCCCGCCTTGTTCAGCACCTATCCGACCAAGGCCGAGAACGCCAAGGTCTCGGGTGACTCGGAGAAGCAGGGCGTGCCGCTGACCGGCGTCGCGGCGGCCAAGACGATCGTGCCGACCGGTCAGCACATCTACACGTCGCTGATCATCGACCCGGCGCTGGTGCCGAAGGACGTGCCGGTCGGTCAGTATTCCGAGAGCAGCGTCGTGGTGCCGGGAACGGGTAACCGCGAGGTCGTCCGCACCGCGCTGGCAGGCGCCGCGGGCGGCAACCAGGTGGACAGCCGTGAGGGCAAGCTCGACCGGCAGCAGACCGAGCTCGACGATCTGCGCCGGGTGACCGTGATCGGCCTGATCGTGGCCGCGATGCTGGCGGGCGCCAGTGCCGCGGTGGCCACCGCGGGTTCGGTGATGGACCGCAGGCGCACCTTCGGCGCGCTCATCGCGGCGGGCACGCCCGTCAGCGTCCTGTCGCGGGCGTTGCGGATGGAGGCCGCGCTGCCCGCCATGGTCGCGACGATCGGCGCCGGGGTGATCGGCACGCTCGTCGGGGTCGGGCTGTTCAGCCTGGCCAATGAAGGACCGGTGGTGCTGAGCCCGTGGCTCGCCGCACCCATCGTGCTGGGCATCGGGGTCGCCCTGCTCGCCGCTTCGGTCTGCACGCCCGCGCTCAAGCGGGTCCGCGCGGAACCGCTGGCGGACGAGTAACCGCCGGGTCGCCTTCTCGTCGGGGGGAAGGCGACCGGGCCGCAGCGGGCTTCATCCCACCTGGGTAGTGGGGTGGAGCCCGCTACGTCTTTTCGAAGATCAGGTCGTGGCACTCGCGCCCTTCGTCGTGGGCGCGGTTCTCGAACTTGGTGATCGGGCGCCATTCGGGCCGCGGCGCCCAGCCGCCCGGCTCGTCGGGGTAGCGGTTGCGCAGCGCGGGCTCGCCGTTGGCCACCTCGAGCATCTGCTCGGCGTAGTGCTCCCAGTCGGTCGCCATGTGGACGGTGCCGCCCGGCGCGAGCCGCGAGGCGACCAGCGCGAGGAACTCGGGCTGGATCAGCCTGCGCTTGTGGTGCTTCTTCTTCGGCCACGGGTCGGGGAAGAAGATCCGCACGCCGGACAGGGAATCCGGCTCGACGTGGTTCGTCAGCAGCACGACGGCGTCGCCGTTGATCAGCCTGAGGTTTTCGACGCCGAGATTTTCCGCGCGCAACATCAACTGGCCGAGACCGGCTTCGTAGACTTCGGCGGCTACGTAATTGAGTTCCGGAGCGGCGGCCGCGAGCTGAGATGTCGTCTCGCCCATGCCGGACCCGATCTCCAGCAGCACTGGCGCTGTGCGGCCGAACCAGGCATCGAAATCGATGGGACCGGGTTCCAGGTCGCGGACCTTCCGGCCGAGACGCGGCCAGTGCTGCTCCCATGCGCGCTGCTGCCCGACGGTCATCCGGCCGCCGCGCTGCACATAGCTGACCACGCTGCGCAGGCGTGGCTGCCCTTCGTTCTTCACCCGACCAACCTAACGGCTGATCAGCGGACTGCTTCGAACTCCCCCAGCCGCGACCGGAGGCCACCGGGGCCACGGACCGCGATCGGTTGCGGGGTGCTGCCGCTGTGTGCCGGCAATACGTCGATCCAGCCGTCGTGCCGGTCGGTGTTCAACACGGTGGTCGGCACGGTGTGCCCCGACTTCCCGTTCTCGGACGGCATGAATTCCCAATAACCGGATTCACCGTCCGCGGCCCACGGCACGAATTCCCAGCCCGGCCGGTGGATCAGCAACTGCGAGATGCGGTCCTCGATGCGGAACCCGATTTCACGGGACTCCAGGCGGCCTTCGGCCACCGCGCGCAACCACCACGGCGCCGGCACCGGGCCCGCGCCCAGGCTCGACGCGCGGAAAAGCGCGATCACATGATCCTCGGGCGCGCGGTGCACCCAGGCGCGCCGGATTTCCGACGGCTTCGTCGCGGAAGACGCGACGCGGGGAAGTTCGATGGCTTGCGACCACTCGAGGCCGAGCATCGGCTCCAAGCGAGGGGCGGGAACAGCTCTCTCAACACCTTGGCCGGCATCCACCGTCAAAGGTCACCTCCGTAGTGGAAACTGTGACGGGACACTTTGAATAATGCCTGGTAGAAAGCTTGCCTGCCTGACCTGTGACTGATCGCACAGGCTTTTAACGTGGTCTTAATCCATCAGGGTGCGATAGGGGACACACTGTGTCGAGTTGATCTTTTTCAGACGTCTTTTCGCTTGTTCAAAAACACGCCGGCCGCGAAGATCGCCAGGCAGATGGCGGCGAAATAAGCGCCGTAGGCCACTGCATTCATTGGCAAGTTGCCAATACCCAATTGCGCGTTCGCCAGGTCGCTGCCGATGAACTGCTGCGCGGCGAAGAACGGCATCCACTTGTAGATCGCCGGGCCGACGGTCGGGATCAGCACGATCAGGCCTTCGAGCAACTGGGCCCACACCAGCACCACGGCGAGCGCGGCGGCCGTGTTGCGCAGCAGCAGGCCGACGCCGACGCCGAGCAGCCCGGTGAACGCGAAGATCAAGCCTTGGCCCGCGACGGCACGCCAGTCGGCCACCGTGTGCAGCGCGAGGTCGGCGTCCGGCTTCAGCAGCACGCCGACGAACCAGCAGCCGAAGCCGACCACCAGGCCGACGACCGCGCTCCACGCGGCGATGACCAGACCCTTGGCGAGCAACGCGGGCGTCCGGCTAGGCACGGCCTGGAAGGTCAGCCGCATGGTGCCCCAGTTGTACTCGCCCGCCGCCGCGATCACCGCGAGCACGAGCATGACCGTGCGCCCGAAGGACGCGGTGACCTGGGTGTTCGCCACCGTCGGCTGGATCTCCGGGCCGCCGAGGCCGAAGAACGCGACCGAGAAGCCGAGCGCGGCGACCACCGCGATGCCGGTGCAGACCCAGGGCGCCCTGGTGCTGGTGAGCTTGATGCGTTCCGCGGTCAGCGCGCTCATCGGGTGGCCTCCGTGGCGTGGTACTCGACGGCGTCGCCGGTCAGCTGCAGGAACGCCGTCTCCAGCGAGCCCTGTGCCGGGCTGAGTTCGTGCAGGGTGGCGCCAGCGCGGAAGGCGAGCTCGCCGATCGCGTCACTGTCCATATCGGACACCAGCAGCGCGCCGTCCTCCTCACGGAAGCTCGCGCCCGCCTCGGTCAGCGCCGTGCGCAGCTCAGGCAGCTGCGGGCTGCGCACGCGCACCCCGGTGCCGGTCGCGCGTGCGACGAACTCCTCGGTGGTGCCCTGGTAGATCAGCTTGCCCTTGCCGATCACCACCAGGTCCTGCGCGGTCTGCGCCATCTCCGGCAGCAGATGGCTGGACACGAAGATCGTCCGGCCCTCGGCGGCGAGCGCGTGCATCAGCTGCCGGATCCAGGCGATGCCCTCGGGGTCGAGCCCGTTGACCGGCTCGTCGAACAGCAGCACCCTCGGGTCACCCAGCAGAGCGCCCGCGATGCCGAGGCGCTGCAGCATGCCGAGCGAATACTGACCGGCCCGTTTCTTGGCGACCGAGGAGAGCCCGACCAGCGCGAGCACCTCGTCGACCCGCTTGACCGGCAGGTCGTTGGTCGCGGCCAGCCAGCGCAGATGGTCGCGCGCGGTGCGCCCCGGATGCCTGGCCGAGGCGTCGAGCAGCGCGCCGACCGTCCGCAATGGACGATCGAGTTCGCGGTACGGCCTGCCGTCGATCTCGACGTGGCCGTCGGTGGGCGCGTCGACCCCGAGGATCATCCGCATGGTGGTGGACTTGCCCGCCCCGTTCGGGCCCAGGAAGCCGGTCACCCGGCCGGGGCTCACCGTGAACGAGAGGTCGTCCACCGCGAGCACGTCGCCGTAGCGCTTGGTCAGCCTTGCCGCCTCGATCATCCGCAACCTCCGCCCCCATACTGCCAGCGGAAAACGGAAAAGGTCCGGGTCGCCCCCCGAACGGCGACCCGGACCTTTTTCCCCTACCCCACCCCCGGCGGCACTTCCCCAAGTGACCGCCGGGGTTTCCCCTGTGGTGTCTTACGCGTCGCGCTTCTTGGCGACGACGATCGAGATGGCCAGCAGCACCAGTCCGAACCCGGCGAAGTACGCCAGCGCCCAGCCGGGGCTCAGCGGCGAGTCCGACAGCGGCGGGCCCATGTCCCCACCCCGGCTGCCGTTCGACTCGCCGGTGCCGGTGAGGAACTTGTGCGCCACGTTGAACGGCATCCACTCGTGGATCTTGTTGCCGATCTTGGGGATCAGCGGGACCAGCTGCTCCACCGCGAGGTTGTAGATCAGCACCAGCGAGATGGCGCCTGCGCTGTGGCGGATCAGGATGCCGACCGACAGCGCGATCACCGCGGCGATGGCGTACACCACGCCGATGCCCGCGACGTTGATCCAGTCGGCCGTGCTGTTCAGCGCGAGGTCGGCCTCGGGCTTGAGCAGCTTGGCCAGTCCCCACGAGCCGAACCCGGCGAGCTCACCGATGACGAAGGCGAGTGCCCCGACGACGCCAGCCTTGGCGAGCAGCGCCGCGCCCCGGTGCGGCACCGCCTGGAACGTGGTCTTGATGGTGTTGAAGCGGTATTCGGTGGTGACGGCCAGCGCGGCGAGCACCACGATCACGGCCATACCGAAGGTGTAACCGAATTCGGCGCTGGACACGGTGACGAATTCGCCGACGTCCGAAGTGCCGGTGATCAGTGCGGAGAAGCCGATGGTGACGGCCAGCGCGGCCAGCGCGCACCACCACGGCGAGCGAGTGGTGAACAGCTTGATGCGTTCTACAGCGAGCAGAGTCATGAGTTCGTCTTTCCCGTCACGCGACGTTTTCGAGGCCGGTGTGGTACTCGACGGAGTCACCGGTGATCTGCATGAAGGCCTGCTCCAGCGAGCCGACCTGCGGGCTCAGCTCGTGCAGCACGAGTCCGTTGTTCGCGGCCAGCTCGCCGATCTTCGCACTGTCCAAACCGGACACCACGATCGCCGACTCCTCGTCCACAATGGACGCGCTGGCGTTGAGCAGCGCCTGGCGCAGCTGCGGAAGCTGAGGCGAGCGCACCTTGACGGTGTTCTCGGCCGCCCTGGCGACGAATTCCTCGGTCGAGCTCTGCGAGATCAGCTGCCCCTTGCCGATCACGATCAGCTGAGACGCGGTCAGCGCCATCTCCGAGAGCAGGTGGCTCGAAACGAAGACCGTGCGGCCTTCCTCGGCCAAGCGGTGCATGAACTTGCGGATCCAGAGGATGCCCTCCGGGTCGAGCCCGTTCACCGGCTCGTCGAACAGCAGCACCTCCGGGTCGCCCAGCAGCGCGGCGGCGATCCCCAGCCGCTGCGACATACCCAGCGAGAACCCGCCTGCCCGCTTGTTCGCGACCGCGGTCAGGCCGACCGTCTCCAGCACCTCGTCGACGCGACGGGCCGGGATCTTGTTCGACTTCGCCATCCACATCAGGTGAGCGCGCGCCGAGCGGTTGGGGTGCACCCATTTCGCGTCGAGCAGCGCGCCGACCGAGCGGAGCGGGTGCTTGAGTTCGTGGTAGAGCTTGCCGCCGATGCGCACCTGACCCGAGGTGGGGTTGTCCAGCCCCAGGATCATCCGCATGGTGGTCGACTTCCCGGCGCCGTTGGGGCCGAGAAACCCGGTCACTTCACCGGCGGGGACGCTGAACGACAGGTTGTTCACTGCCAGCGTCTTGCCGTACCGCTTGGTGAGGCCCACTGCCTCGATCATGTCTGCTCCTCCGATGCGGCTGAACCGCTTTAAAGGCGTTAGTCCCGCGTCGCCCCGTGTATCCCCCGGACTGAAAACAGTTTGTCGGACCGAGCCATCCCGCCGCGTCATCCTCGAGACCGAACCTCATCCCCGACCTGAGACGTAGCTTGGCCGCGATCGCCGGTCGGCGCGATCGGGAATGACCCTGAGTCGACCCTGAATCGACCCTGTTGCGGTCATTATTGAACCATGGTTCAATAACCACGTGGTCCGGCCGCGCAGCATCAGTGACGAACGTCTGCTGACCGCCGCGTCGACCGTGACCGGGCGCCACGGGCCGGGATTCACCCTGGCCCAGGTGGCCGCGGAGGCCGGCGTGGCCGTCGGCTCGGTGTCGAAACGGTTCGGCTCGAAGGACGGCCTGCTCGAGGCGCTGTGCGTCGAAGCGACACGCAACGCGGTCGAGTCGATGCGCACGGCGAGCGCCGAGGCGAGTAGTCCTTTGGATGGACTGCGCGCGGCGGCGGTGAGCGTCTACGTCGGCCTCGGCGACGCGGAAACCGCCGCGAACCACCTCGGCCTGCTGGGCATGGACATCGTCGACCCGACCCGCCGCGCACTGCTCGGCGAGCACTTCACGGCGGTGGAGAACGAACTGCGCCGCCAAGTGCGCCTGGCGCTGAAGGAACTACCCGGCGCGCCCGGCCCCGCGCGGGCCGCGCGCACGCTGCTGGACGTGATCAACGGAGTGTCGATCGACTGGTCCATCAGGCCGAAAGGCAGGCTGGCTGACCGGCTGGAGCAGGACATCGACGCGGTACTGATGGGGTGGATGAAATGAGCAAGGTCGCACTGGTCACCGGCTCGACGCGTGGTTGCGGCCGCGCGATCGCGGTGGAACTCGGACGTCTCGGCATGACGGTCTTCGTCACCGGCCGCACGACCCGCACCGAGAAATCCCCGCTCAACCGGCCGGAGACCATCGAAGACACGGCCGAACTGGTCGACGCGGCAGGCGGCAGGGGCATCCCGGTCCGCTGCGACTTCATGTCCGTGTCCGATGTGGACGCACTACGCGCCCGCATCGAGTCCGAAGTAGACGGTCAGCTCGACGTCCTCGTGAACGACGTATGGGGCGGTGACCACATGGCCCAGATGTGGACCCCGTTCTGGGAGTCCGATTTGGACATGGCACTCAACCTCGTGCACAACTCACTCGACACCCACCTCATCGCGCTCCACCGCCTGCTCCCGCTGGTCCTGCGCAAGAAGGGCGGCATCGTCATCGAGGTGACCGACGGCGATGTCGACGACTACGTGGGAGCCGGCCTCCCGTATCACCTGGTCAAGTGCGGAGTCCGGGCCTTGGGTCGTTCGCTCGGCGTCCTGCTCGGCGAGCAGGGTTGCGTCGGCATGGCAGTCACCCCCGGCTTCCTGCGTTCGGAGGCCATGCTCGAGCACTTCGAGGTCACCGAGGAGAACTGGCGCGACGCACCCGGCAAGACCGCACCGGCCGACTTCGAGTGGTCCGAGACCCCGACCTACCTCGGCCGCGGCGTCGCCGCCCTCGTCCAGGACCCCGACATCGCCAGGTACGCGGGCAAGACGATCGCCTCGTGGACGCTGATGCACGAGTACGGCTTCACCGACGTCGACGGCACGCGCCCCGACTTCGGCGCCGTCCTCGCCGGCCGCAAAGAAAAAGCCCGCCTCTAGTCCTTGGTCGTGAGTGTTCCGGCCGGTTCTATTGATCCGTAAGGCAAATATGGCATGATCGTGGTGTGAACGCGAAGGTTCGGGTGACGGATGCGCGGCGGCTTTCCCAGCAATCGCAGGAGGATCTGCGGCGGCGGGTGGTCGCCGCGGTCCAGTCTGGGCGGACCCAGGTTGAGGTCGCGGAGCTGTTCGGGGTGTCGGTGCGGTCGGTGACGCGGTGGTGGACAGCGTTTCAGCGCAACGGGAATCGGGCGTTGTATGCCGAGAAACGTGGTCGGCGTGCTGGCGAGCAGATGGCGCTGGATGTGAGGCAGCAGGCGCGGTTGCGGCGGGCGGTGCTGGGCAGGTATCCGGACCAGTTTCAGCTGGTGGGGCTGGTGTGGACCCGTGGTCTGGTCGCTGACCTGGTGAAACGCTGGTTCGGGCTGGAGTTGTCACGGGTGACGATCGGGAAGTATCTGCGGTCGTGGGGGTTCTCGCCGCAGAAGCCGGTGCAGGTGGCGTATGAGAAGAACCCGGAGAAGGTCACCGAGTGGCTTGAGCAGCGGTATCCGGCGATCGCGGCGCGCGCGAAGCGGGAGAAGGCGGTGATCCTGTGGCTGGATCAGACGGGGCTGCGTTCGGACGCCTCGGTCGCGGCCACGTGGGCTCCGGTCGGGAAAACCCCGGTGGTGCCCAACAGTGGCAAGCGGTTCACGGTCAACGCGATGGCCGCGATCAGCAACAAAGGCGAGCTCTACTTCACCGTGTTCCAGGGCGGGTTCAACGTCCACGTGATGATCGAGTTCCTCGATCGGCTGGTGCGTCACGTTGATCGCAAGATCCACCTGATCGTCGACGGGCACCCCTCACATCGCGCGATCCTGCTCAAAGACTGGCTCGCCCAGCGGACCGAGCGGATCGAGATGCATTTCCTGCCCGGTTACAGCCCCGAACTCAACCCCGTCGAACTGCTCAACGGCGACCTCAAACACCACGTCACCGCAACACAAAGCCCCCGCACCCAAGAGGAACTGGCGGCAGGCGCACGCACCCACCTGCGCCGCCGCCAGAACCAACCCGACCGCGTGAAAGCCTTCTTCGGCAAGGAACCCGTCCGCTACGCCGCAGACTGACACGCCATATTTGCCTTACGGATCAATAACCGGCGAAAACACTCACGACCCCCTTCTCGGCTGCCTCGTCGCGTCGGGGCGTGGTCCGCCCGAGTGAGGGCCTACTTCGCTCGGATTCGTGGGGTGAGGGCCTAGTTCGACCGTATATGCGGGTGAGGGAGGCCCTGACTTGCTCGGCTCGGGTGAGGGAGGCCCGCACCCGCACCCTCCCCGAAGCAAAGTTGCCTCAAAACCTAAGTTGCCTCACCAAGGCAACTTAGGTTTTGAGGCAACTCACGACCCTCAGGTCAAGCCTGGCCGAGCCAAGCCCGTCTCGTAGGCAAGGACCACGGCCTGCACCCGGTCCCGCAGTTCGAGCTTCGACAGGATCCGCCCGACGTGCGTCTTCACCGTCGCCTCCGAGAGGAACAGCGACTCCGCGATCTCCACGTTCGACATCCCCTTCGCGATCAACACGAAGACCTCGCGCTCGCGGTCGGTCAGCACGTCCAGCACGGCCGCGTCCCGCATCGCGCTGCCCGCCGTCCCGACGAACCGGTCCAGCAGCCGCCGGGTCACGCTCGGCGAGACGACCGCGTCGCCGTTCGCGACCGCGCGCAGTGCCGACACGAGGTGTGACGGCTGGGTGTCCTTGAGGAGGAACCCGCTGGCTCCGCCCTGCAAGGCCGAGTACACGTACTCGTCGAGGTCGAACGTCGTCATGACGAGCACGCGTGCCGTGCCTGCCGCGACGATCGCCTTGGTCGCTTCGACGCCGTCGAGCACCGGCATGCGGACGTCCATCAGCACGACGTCCGGCCGGAGTTGCTCGGCGAGTTTGATCGCCTGGGCGCCGTCGCCCGCCTCGCCGACGACATCGATGTCTTCCTGTGCGCCGAGCACCATGCGGAAGCCGACCCGCATCAGTTCCTGGTCGTCGACGACCACCACCTTGATCACGACGCCAACCTAACGGGCAGGGTGGCGAACACGCGCCAGCCACCGCCGGTGACCGGGCCGACGTCGAGGGTGCCGCCGAAGACGTGGGCGCGCTCGCGCATGCCGATCAGGCCGTTGCCGCCGCCGGTCACCGGGCGGCCGCCGACCGGCGCGAGTATTCCCGCGCCGTCGTCGGTGACTTCGACCGTCACCACGTCTCCTGTTCGCTGGACCTTGACGGACGCGCTGGCGCCGCGGCCCGCGTGTTTCAAGGCGTTGGTCAATGACTCCTGCACGATGCGGTAGACCCCGAGCGAAACGCCCGCAGGCAGCTCGCCGAGGTCGCCCATCTCCATGTCGACCGGCAGTCCGGACGCGCGGACGCGCTCGGCCAGCTCGACCAGCGCCTCGGCGTTGGGCTGCGGGACACGGGGCTCGCCATCGCCGTCCTCGTTGCGCAGCACGTCCAGCAGCCGCCGCAGCTCGGCGAGCGCGCCGCGGCCGGTGTCGGAGATCGTGGCGAGCGCGCGGCCGGCGAGCTCGGGGTTGGACTTGATCGCGTACGACGCGCCGTCGGCCTGCACGACCATCACGCTCACCGCGTGCGCGACGACGTCGTGCAGCTCGCGGGCGATGCGGCCGCGTTCCTCGCCGACGGCCAGCTTGGTCGCCTGGTCCCGTTCGTTCTCCAGCAGATGCAACCGAGCCTCCACTTCTTGCTGGTAGGCGTGCCGCGCGCCGACGAACTCGCCGAGCACCCAGCACAGCGCCAGGCAGATCGCGATCACGAACGCCCAGACGCCCTTGTCCGGCATCGGCTCCAGCGCGAGCTGTCCCCAGCTGGCCAGCAGCACCGCCACCACGTACAGCGCGCCGTGGCGCCGTCCGGTGTAGACGAGTACCGAGTAGACGCTGATGCCCGTCCCGATCGAGCTGCCGATGCCGATCCCGATGAGCGCGTCCGGGATGCTCAGCAGCAGCACCGAGTACGCCGAAGCGAGCGGGTACTTGCGCCGGAACACCAGCGGACTCACCGCGATGATCGACATGGTCACGGCCAGGAACGGATGCTCGACCGACGGCTCCTCGGACGTCACGTCCACCGCGATGATCGGCAGCGTCATGATGCTGAGCAGCACTGCGATCAAGGAGTCGCCCACCATCGGGCGAGCTCGCATCCAGAGGCTCAGTCGTCGCACCTCACCACAGTAGGTCGCGGACCGGCTTCCGCGCGTCGCCCGCCGGTAGCACCCTCGGTGCGACCGCAGGATGACCTCTAGGATTCCCCCATCTGAACAAGTCAGGGGGGCGGATCGTGACGGCACCGGAGGGGCGGCTGGCCGGCCCGCTGTCCATGTCCGTGGCGAACCTCTGCCACCGCCTGCAGCCCCAGGTCTCCGCGCGCACCGCCGCGGGCTTCGCCGAGGTGCTGCGCAGGCTCGGCGCGCCGCTGCAGGTCGCCGTCGCCGGGCGGATCAAATCCGGGAAGTCCACGCTGGTCAACGCGCTGATCGGGCGCCGGGTCGCGCCGACCGACGTCGGTGAGTGCACCCGGCTGGTCACCCGGTTCCAGTACGGCACGGTCGACCGGGTCGAGGTCGTGTTCAACGACGGCCGCAAGCAGGTGCTGCCGTTCGCCGCCGACGGCGCGATCCCCGCCGAGCTGGGCGTGAACATCGACGAGGTCTCGCACATCGAGGCCTACCTGACCAACGCCGTGCTCCAGGGCATGACGGTGATCGACACGCCCGGTCTCGGCTCGCTCGACGCCGCGTCGGTCTCGCGCACCGAAGAGCTGCTCGGCGCCGCGAAGCACCGCAAGGACGATGACGGCGAAGAAGGCTCCGACGATCTCGACGACACCTCGCGCAACGCGGTCGCGGGCGCCGAGGCCGTCCTCTACGTGGTGACTCAGGGCGTCCGCGCCGACGACCAGCAGGCACTGGCCGCGTTCACCGCAGCCACCGCGAGCCGCGAGGCCGGTCCGGTCAACGCGATCGCCGTGCTCAACAAGGCCGACACCATCGCGCCGGAGTCCGTCTCCGGCGCCGACGGCGACGTCTGGAAGGCCGCGACCATGCTCGCGGAGAAGCAGGCCGCGACGCTCAAGCCCCGCGTCGCCGACGTGCTCCCGGTGATCGGCCTGCTCGCCGAGTCGGCTGAGTCCGGCGGCTTCACTTCCGCGGACGCCGAAGCGCTGCGCCAGCTCTCCGCGCTGGACGACGACATCCTCGAGACGATGTTGATCTCGGCCGACATCTTCACCAGCTGGGAGTGCGACGTCCCGTCGGGCACCCGGCTGCGGCTGCTGGAGAAGCTGGACCTGTTCGGGATCCGGCACGCCGTCGAGGCCATCCGCAAGGATCCGGAGATCACCGCCGGCGCGTTGCGGCGCAGCCTGCTCGACGCTTCCGGCCTCGCCGCGGTCCGGCACCGGCTCAACCTCGTGTTCGCCGCGCGCGCCGACGGCATCAAGGCGGCCGCCGCGCTGGCTTCGGTCACCGCGCTCGCGCACGCGTCGGGTGATCCCGGCGACCGCCAGCGCGTGCACGACGCCATCGAGGTGCTGCTCGCCAAGCCGGAAGCCCATCAGCTGCGTCTGCTCGAAGCGCTGACGCTGGTCGCGTCCGGCGCCGTCGACATGCCGGAAGACCTGTCCGAAGAGGTGCTGCGGGTCGGCAGCAACGCCGACATCGGCGCCCAGCTCGGCATGCCCGGCAGCTCACGCCAGGAGCTCGCGCCGTTCGCGCTGGAACGCGCCGGCTGGTGGCGCTCGTTCGCGTCGTTCGGCGCGACGCCGGCGCAGAGCCGGGTCGCGCATGTCGTGCACCGGGCATATTTCCTGATCTGGCAACAGCTTCGCGAGGCCTGAAGTCGCTATCCTGCTCGCGTGTACGTGGCAGGCAGTGAGTCGTGGCGGTTCACCTGGGGTGATGACCTCGCGGTCGACGTCGCCCTCTACCTGCGCGACGCCTTGGCGTTGTCGATCGACGACGACCTGCCCGCGGTCGATCCGCCCGTTCCCGTCTCGGTGCCGGAAGGCGTCGACCGGGCAGCCGTGCAGCGGGAGTGGCCTGGCTGGTGGACCGACGTGCTCGCGTTCGTCGCCGCGCGCGGTGAACGCGATCCGCACAAGCGCCGCGCGCTGACGCCGGTGCCCACCGAACGGGCCGCGTTGATGCACGCCGTCGAGGTCTTCACGGAACCCGCGTCGAAACACCTGCGCGGCCACCGGATGAACCACCTGCCGCGCGGCGCGAACGTCGGCCCGGTGGTGCGTGAGCTGGAGGCGTCGTTCGGCCGCAAGGCCCGCCCGTTCACGATGACGGTGACCGAGGTTTCGGTAGCCGGTCTGGTCTGGCAACGCTTGGCGGACAACCACGTTCTCGTCTCGGCGAGGTTCGCGCGTGACACTGACGCCCTCGACGTCGCATTACGTGGCCTGCTGGGTGAACTCGTCTGAATTCGGCTGTTTCGCACTCCCGGAACGACGGGTTCCAGCACACTGATGCCCATGAATCCGGACGACGTGCCCACCGGGCAGATCGCCGCGGCGGGCATCGCGCAGATCATCGCGGAAGCCGACGGAACTGAAACCCGCGGAACCGAATCGGCGCAGCCCGCGTCGGAGCCCGATGTGCAGCCCGTTATCGCGACCGCCGCTCCAGCCGACCTCGAGCAGGCTTTGGCCGACCGGCGCTCCTTGATCCAGCTCTGTCTTTACGCGATGGACCGCGCGCGCAGTGGCGGCGTGGTCGAGCGCATCGAACACGGCCTCGCCGAGATCGGCGTGCGTGCGCTGCGTCCCGACGGCGACCGGTTCGACCCCGCGGTGCACGAGGCGGGCGGCGCGACGCCGACCGACGACGAGGCGCTGGCAGGCACGGTCGCCGAGACCGAGGTCGTCGGGTTCGCCGACCATGACAAGCTGTTGCGCGCCCCGATCGTCACCGTCTACACGAAACGGCCATAGTGACCGCTCCGAGTTTGCCGCAGCAGGTACAGGCGACCAGAGACCAGCTGCTCACGTTGCTGCGGGAGATCGACCCCGACGGCGCCAAATGGGTCGACGAGGTGCGCAAGGCCAGGCCGAAGCGTCCGTCGGTCGTGGTCGTCGGCGAGACGAACCGCGGCAAGAGTTCGCTGGTCAACGCCATGCTCGCGACGCCGGGGCTGTCACCGGTCGACGCCGACGTGGCGACCGCGACCTATCTGGTGTTCGAGCACGCCGCCGAATGGGGCGCGCAAGCGTGCTATCCCGGCCAGCTCGCGCCGGTGCCGATCAGGCTCGACCAGCTGATCAACTGGGTTTCCGCGGCGCACGAGCTGCCGGAAGGTCAGCTGCCGCCGCGCTACGTCGAAGTCAGCGGGCCGGTCCCGCTGCTGGAGCGGGTGTCGATTGTGGACACTCCGGGTGTCGGCGGGCTCGACTCGATGCACGGCGAGCTGGCGATGGAGGCCGCGTCGAGCGCGACGGCGCTGCTGTTCGTCGTCGACGCGTCCGCCCCGTTCACCTCGACCGAGCTGCAGTTCCTCGCCAAGGTCGGCGACCGCGTCGAGACGGTGTTGTTCGCACTGTCCAAAACGGACGCCTTCCGCGGCTGGCGCGAGGTGCTCGAAGCCGACAAGCAGCTGCTGGCCCAGCACGCGCCCCGGTTCGCCGACGCGACGTTCTACCCGGTTTCGGCGCGCATGTTCGAGATGGCAGGCAAGGCGCCGAACGAGCAGGCCGCCGGGATGCTGCGCGAGAAGTCCGGCATCGCCGCCTTGCAGGGCGCGGTGCAGGAAATGCTCGTCGGTCGTTCGGCGATGCTGGGTGAGGCCAACACGATGCGCGCGTTGTCGAGTGCGCTGGCCGAACAGAAAGCCAAACTCCAGGCCGAAAGCCGCGCGTTGTCCGCCGGTGAGGCCGAGGCCGAGCAACTCCGTGAGCGCCGCGAGCAGCTCATGGCCGAGCGCCGTACGTCGACGCGGGGCTGGCAGCTGAAACTGCGTGGCGAGGTGCAGCGCACCCGCGTCGAGGTCGGCCACGAGAGCAGCCGTCAGATGCGCGACGCGCAGACGCATTTCCGCCAGCTCATCGAGGCGGCCAAGCGTGACGACCTCGCGGCGCTGCCGCAGCAGGTCGACATCGCGTTGCAGACCACGTCGCAGCGCGTGTCGATGCTGCTCGCCCAACGTCTGAACCAGGTCACCAACGTCTCGCTCTCCGAGCTGTTCTCGGCGGAGGAACTCGACGTGATCCGCGCGCAGTTCGCGCGCGCGGGCGGACCGCCGGTCGTGCTGCGGCCGCCGGAGAAGAAGCCGCCGACCGCCGAGGACAAACTGCTCGTCTTCATGGGGATCTCCGGCGGGCTCGGTGCCGGGAAGGTCGCCGCGTTACCGCTCGCCGGCGTCGCGATCCTGAACCCGGTGATCCTGCCCGCGACGATCGTCATCGGCCTCGGCGCAGGCTGGTGGATGGCGCGCACGCGCAAGCACGCCGCCGACAAGCAGCACATGAAGCAGTGGCTGGTCGAGGCGATCGCCGACGCCAGGTCCACATTGGACCAGCTGGTCGCCGAGCAGCTCATCGAGGCGGAGCAGCAGCTGACCATGGCGCTCGACGAGGCGCTCGGCAGGCGCATCGACGCCATCGAGGCCGAGATGAAGGAAGTCGACAAGACGATCAAGATGGGCGCGCAGGAACGGGCGAAGACGATCGCGATCGTGGCGAAGCGGCTCAGTGGCGTTTCCGATGGTCGCGACCGCGCCGAAGCGCTGCTCGCGCGCATGCGCACGCTCCGCGACAAGGCCTGACCGTGTGATCCGGTTGTGGCCGGGAACCGGACAGGCCTACCGTGAGTCATAGGCTTAGCGAAAACATCCAGGCAGCTCAAAGGGGGCATGTCCCGTGTGGGTCGACGAGAGTGGCGGAACGGACGCTGACGCCAGCAGCACCGCAGGCATGACGATCCACGCCGACGGTCAGGACTACTCCGCCGAGATCAACTACGACCTCGACAAGGACGGTGTCGCCGACACGGCGATCGTCGAGAACCCGGACGGCTCGGCGCAGGCGTTCATCGACACCAACCACGACGGTGTCGCCGATCAGTTCGCCCGCCTCGACGACGAAGGCAACGTCACCGAGAAGGCCGTCTACGACGACTCCAGCGGGCACTGGATCAACGCGGGCGGCTCGCACGGTGGCGACGACGACTCCGGCAAGCAGGCCGGATCCGGCGGCCACATCACCGCCGACCTGCCCGACAAGGGTGAGGTCGACGTCGGCGCGGCGACCGTCGACACCAACAACGACGGCGTGAACGACACGGCCGTCGTGCACACCAAGGACGGTGGCACGATCGCGTTCACCGACAAGGACGGTGACGGCGAGGCCGACGTCGCGGTGCAGATCGACTCCAGCGGGCACTCGACGACGCTCGAGCACACCGGCAAGGGCGAATGGACCGAGAAGGCCAGCGGCCTGATGGACTCCGGCGACCCCGCCGCCGACGAGGCGTGGGGCGGCGCGGGCACCGAAACACTCGAAGGTGTCGCGAAGATCGATTCCGTCACCGGGCAGTGGATTAGTCCCAATTAAGTAACCCAGGTCACAATCAGGTCCCCGTGTGCCACCCGGCATGCGGGGATCTTGTGTTGTGGCTCACCGGAAGATTTTCGCCGGATGGCCCATTCCGGTGATACTGAATCGATTCCCTTATCGTTCTTGTGAGAGAACCGACAGGACAGCTCTCGGTTACCTGCCGGTCATCCGGCTACCCTCGTGGAATCCCCAAACCAGCACACCGCCTTCCGGCGGTGCGCGAAGCCATTCGGTCGCCGGCAATGCAGCCCGCACGAGGACAGCGTCGTTCTCCGTGCGGGTTATCTGTCGTCGCGGAGTCAGGAGAAGACGAGATGACCGCAGTCGCCATCCCCGGACTGGATACAGCGCCGACGACGCACAGTGGCGTGCTGTCCTGGGTTCGGGAGGTCGCTGAGCTGACCACCCCGGACCGGGTCGTGTGGGTGGACGGATCCGACGAGGAGTCCGCTCGGATCAACGCGGAGCTGGTTGACGCCGGCACGTTCGTGCAGCTCAAGTCGCGCCCGAACTCGTTCTGGGCCGCTTCCGACCCCAACGACGTCGCGCGGGTCGAAGAGCGCACCTTCATCTGTTCACTGGACAAAGAGGACGCAGGCCCCACGAACCACTGGGCCCACCCCGACGAGATGAAAGCCACGATGACCGAGCTGTTCCGTGGCTCGATGCGTGGTCGCACGATGTACGTGATCCCGTTCTGCATGGGTCCGCTCGGGGACGAAAACCCCAAATTGGGTATCGAGATCACCGATTTCGCTTACGTCGTGGCCTCAATGCGCGTGATGACCCGCGCGGGTGCCGCGGCACTCGAGAAATTCGTCACCGAAGACGGCACCGAGCGTGAATTCGTGCCCGCGCTGCACTCCGTCGGCGCGCCGCTCGAGCCGGGTCAGAAAGACGTTTCCTGGCCCTGCAACGAAACCAAGTACATTTCGCATTTCCCCGAGGAGCGCGCGATCTGGAGCTACGGCTCCGGCTACGGCGGAAACTCCTTGCTGGGCAAGAAGTGCTACTCGCTGCGCATCGCCTCGGTGATGGCCCGTGACGAGGGCTGGCTCGCCGAGCACATGCTCATCCTCAAGCTCATCTCGCCGGAGAACAAGGTCCACTACGTCGCGGCGGCGTTCCCGTCCGCCTGCGGCAAGACCAACCTGGCCATGCTGCAGCCGACCATCCCGGGCTGGCGTGCCGAGACCCTCGGCGACGACATCGCGTGGATGCGCTTCGGCGAGGACGGCCGTCTCTACGCGGTCAACCCCGAGTTCGGCTTCTTCGGCGTCGCGCCGGGCACCGACTGGCACACCAACCCCAACGCGATGCGCACCATCGACCAGGGCAACACGGTGTTCACCAACGTCGCGCTGACCGACGACGGCGACATCTGGTGGGAGGGCATGGAGGGCACGCCCGAGCACGCCACCTCCTGGAAGAAGCAGGACTGGACGCCCGACTCGGACGAGAAGGCCGCCCACCCGAACTCGCGCTACTGCACGCCGATGTCGCAGTGCCCGATCCTCGCGCCGGAGTGGGACGACCCGAAGGGCGTGCCCATCTCGGCGATCCTGTTCGGTGGCCGCCGCAAGACCACCGTCCCGCTGGTCAACGAGGCCCGCGACTGGCAGCACGGCGTGTTCATGGGCGCCACCATGTCGTCGGAGACCACGGCCGCCGCGGCGGGCGCGGTCGGCAACGTCCGCCGCGACCCGATGGCCATGCTGCCGTTCCTCGGCTACCACGCCGGCGACTACTTCAAGCACTGGCTGGCGCTCGGCAAGAACGCCGACGCGAACAAGCTCCCGAAGATCTTCTACGTCAACTGGTTCCGCCGCGGTGACGACGGCCGGTTCCTGTGGCCGGGCTTCGGCGAGAACTCGCGCGTGCTCAAGTGGGTCATCGAGCGCGTCGAGGGTCGCGGCAACGCCGTCGAGACGCCGATCGGTTTCGTCCCGAACGCCGAGGACCTCGACACGGACGGCCTGTCCGAGCCGATCGAGGACATCCAGGCCGCGCTCGGCGTCGAGGCCGAGGAGTGGCGCAAGGAGATCCCGCTGATCGAAGAGTGGTTCGACAAGATCGGCGACAAGGTCCCGTCGTCGCTCCGTGACGAGCTCGCCGCGCTCAAGCAGCGCCTGGGCTAGGTAAGTACGTAATAAAGGCCCCCTTCGCCGGTTGGCGAAGGGGGCCTTTATTACGCGGTCAGGAGGTGGGCTTGACCGTGCAGTTCACGGTCGGCGTCGCACCGGCGTCCGACACGACGCAGTCGACCGACTGGCCAGGCGCGGGAATGGGGATCTGGGCGACGGTCGGCCCGGTCTCGTCGGAACCCGTCGAGAAGCGCAGGGTCGTCGGCTGCGAGCCGGGTACGCCGCGGATCAGGAACAAGGTCCGGGTGGTGTTCGGTTCGATGCCGATCGACGGGCCCGTGCCGCCGTCGTTCTCCTGGTGCGCCCACATCTTCCCCTTGGCTCGTCCGGCTCCATTCAACTGGTGATCAACGGGAAATTGATATTGGCGGAACCGCCATGGCCGGTAGCTTGATGACCATGACTGGGGATTTCAGGTTCGGCGTCAACATGACCGTGCCCGCTTCACGTGACGAATGGGTCGAGAAGTGCCGCAAGGCGGAGGGGCTCGGCTTCGACGTGATCGGCGCGGCCGATCACCTGTGGATGGCGCCGCCGTTCCCCGCGCTGGTGCTCGCCGCCGAGGCGACCGAACGCGTGCGGCTCAACACCTACGTGCTCAACGCCGCCTTCTACAACCCGGTGGTGTTGGCCCGTGAGGTCACCGGCACCGACCTGTTCATCGACGGCAGGCTGGAGCTCGGCCTCGGCGCCGGCTACATCAAGGAAGAGTTCGAGTCGACCGGCATGCCCTGGCCGAGCGCCGGCAAGCGCATCGACCACCTCGAGCGCACGGTCAAGGAGCTCAAGCGGCTCTACGCCGACCCCGACCACCGGCCAGCGCCGGTGCAGAAGCCGGGGCCGCCGCTGCTCATCGCCGGTCGCGGCGACCGGCTGCTCACGCTGGCCGCCGAGCACGCCGACATCATCGCGTTCCCCGGCGCGGCCAGGGTCCCCGACGGCGCGCAGGTCAAGGCCGAGCACGCCGACGGCATTCTGGAGCGGGTGGAGTTCGTCCGAGGGAAGCTCAACGGCCGCGAGGTCGAGCTGAACGTCCTCACGCCACAGGTGGTCGTCACGAACGACCGGGCAGGCGCGATCGAGCAGGCGTCGAAGCAGATCGCGGGGCTGACCGTCGAGCAGATCGGCGAGATCCCGACCTTCCTGTGCGGCACCCACGAGCAGATGGCCGAGCAGATCCGCGCGAACCGCGAGCGGTACGGCTTCACCTACCTGACGGTGCTCGAAGGGAGCATGGACGCCTTCGCACCGGTGATCGAGCTGCTGAAGTGATCGAGGCCGGCGGCCTCGGCGTCCAGCTCGCCGACGACTGGCTGTTCTCCGACCTGGACTTCGTCGTCGAGCCTGGCGAATGCGCGGCGATCATCGGGCCGAACGGCACCGGCAAGTCCACCCTGCTGCGCTGCCTCTACGGCATGCAGACGCCGACGACCGGCGAGATCAAGGTCGCGGGCATGGCGCCGGACGAGCGGCGGGTCGAATTCCGGCGCGCCGTGTCGGTGCTGCTGGATGATTCGGACTTCTTTGCCGAGTTGACCCCGGTCCAGCATCTGAAGTTGCTGGCCGGGTCGTTCCGCTTCGACCTCGGCGACCTCGACGCGTTGCTCGCCGACGCTGGGCTGGGCGAGCGAGCGCACCTGGCCGCCGGCGTCTTCTCGGCGGGGCAGCGACGGCGGTTGATGTTGCTCGGAGCCACGGTCAGGCCGCATGACGTGCTGCTGCTCGACGAACCGGAGCGGGCGCTGGACGTCGCGGGCAAGGACTGGCTGACCTCGCTGATCGCGCGCTCGACGGCCGCTGGCGCCGCGGTGGTCGTCGCGACGCACCACCCGCCGCTGCTGGAGGCCGCGGACAGCGTGCTGGAGTTCGTGTGACGGTCGGCGCGCCGGCCAGGGTGCCCGGCAGGCAGCGGTTCGGCGGTGTGCGTCCCGGCGATTCGGCGACCCTGCTGGGGTTGTTCGCGGTCGGCATCGCGGTGCAGGCGTTCTTCCGGCTGGAGTCACTGCGGTCGTTCCTTTTCGGACAGTCCACAGCGGACGTTCAGGCGATTCTCGGGCTGCTCGTCGCGTGTGGCGCGCTGATGTGGCGCGCGTTGCTGCGCCGGGGTTTCGTGTGGGCCGAGCCCGCCGTACTCACCTGGATGGACTTCGCGGGAGCGGACCGCTCGCGTGTCATCGGCCGCCGCATGTGGGCGGTGTGGTGCGTCGGCGTCGGCATCTTCGTCTACGTCGGCGCGCTGACCGGCGTCGCGGGCGGCGTCAGCGGAGACATGTGGCTCGCCGCGAGCGCGTTGCTGCTGGGCAGCGCGGTGGTGTCACTCTCGACCGCCCGGCGCCCGCCCGTGCGCGGCGAAGAATTCGGCCCGGTACTGCTCGCTTCGCTCGGTCTGCTCGTCGCTCGGGCCCGGCTCGACCCGCTCGCGCTGGAGGCGCTGGCGGCGGCACTGTTCGTGCTGGGCGTGGTGCGCTGGCGTGCCACGGACACCGTGCTCCAAGCCGGGCGGCAGGCGCTGGTCGACGGCTGGAACGAGCGTCTGGTCCGCACGGTCTCGCTGACCTTCCTCGACCCGCTCGCGCTCCTGCCCGCCGCCCGCCCGGCGCGGTTCTCGCTGCGACGGCCGACCGCGCTTCGCTTCGCCTGGCTCGGCGTCGCGGGCCGGGCCCGCTATTGGGGCGCGGCCGTCTCGCTCGCGATCGCCGCAGTGCTCGGCGCCGCCGCCGCACCCGCGCTCCCGGACGTCGTGTTCGTCGCGCTGACCGGGTACTGCGCGCTCATCCCGTTCACCGGCGGCATTGGCGAGCTGTGGCGCAACGACGGCCGCCGCCGCTGGCTCGGCACGTCCGATCTCGGGCTTTGGCTGGCCAACCTGCTCGCCATGCTGGTGCTGGCCGCACTGTGGGGAGTGGTCCTCGTGGCCGCCGGCCTGGTGCTCGGCGATCCGCCGAGTCGCATGGCACTGCTGATCCTGCCGATCGTCGCGGTGTCGGCGGTCCGCACCGCCACCCGCCCGCCGACGACCTTCGACAACCTCGGCGTCGTCACCTCGCGCGTGCTCGGCCAGGTGCCGACGCGGCTGTTCGCCCAACTCCTGCGCGGCCCCGATCTGCTCATCGCCGCCACGCTGATCTTGGCCGTCCTCACCCGAACTGGTGACGTTCTGTAACTGAAATGCGAGCTTTTGTGGCGAAATAGCTACCGCCGTACCCGCTTTTGGTCCATTCCGATACGCCGTTCGCAGGCTAGGCTCGCCAGTGATCGGAAGGGAGCTCGTGGTGGGTGGCGGACATGCGCCGGGTGCGGGACGCAGGGCGACCAGCGAATTCCCGTCCGGCTGGACCGACGAGCAGATCATCGCCGTGATCAAGGACGTCGCCAACGACCCCGGCGAGCCCCGTCGCCGCCAGTACAACGGCCGCTGGCGTTGCGCCGGCGAGCGCTACGGCGTCCACGTGGTCGTGCTCGTCGAGGAAGACGGCATGGTCCACACGGCGTTCCCGATCGCGGGCCACGGCGTCGTCCGCAATCCCGACACCGCCAAGGACCCGGCCAACCCCACGGTCGCCGACCTGTCGGCGGGCCGTATCAGCTACTTCGCCGACGTTCTGCTCGCCCAGCTGGCCAACCGGCTGCCCCAGGAGGACTTCAGCCACTACCGCGGGCTGCTGTGGTCAGGCGAGTGGGACGAGCTGGTCGACACCATGATCGCCCACCTCTGCGCCGAGAACGTCCGCTTGACCGTCGACGAGTACGCCGACCTGGAGCGCTTGCTCAACACCTACGAGCTGCCGCTCGAGGGCTACGTCTTCCTGAACGACCGCGACCACATCCTCACCCAGCTCCGCCCCCGAGCCGCCCGCGCGTAAGGGGTCGTGAGTGGTACGGCCGGTTCTAACCGGCGAAAACACTCACGACCTCGGCCGGGCTAGCTCGCTTGCGGAACCTCGGACTCGGGAGGTTCTCCGACGGCGACGGCCGCCTGCAAGGTCGCCAGCGGCAGCTCGACCGCGGCCGCGATGGCGGTCACTGTGAAGAACGCGGGCGTCGGAATCCGCCCTGTCTCGATCTTGCGCAGGGTCTCCACCGAGATACCGGCTTCGAACGCGACGTCGACCATGCTGCGCGAGGCGCGTGCGGCGCGCAGGATCGCGCCGAGGCGCTCACCGCGTGACCGCTCTTCATCCGTAAGTGGGACCCGAACCATGCCCCAATAGTAATACCGATCCACATGTCCACAACCTGTGGACAACTCTGTGCACAGGTACCCACAACCCAAGAGAAAGGGCCCCGCCGAGTCGAAACTCGACGGGGCCCACAACACCTGGGGGTATCAGGCGCCCGGAGGCACCGGAAGCGGGATCCCGGGGATGCTCTGGTCGTTCGGCACCTTGCCGTCGACGAGGTAGTCCTCCACGATCTTGTCCACAGCCGCGTTGCCGCCCGCGTAGATGCCGTGGTCACCCTCTCCGGTGATGGTCAGCATCCGCGAGTTCGCGAACGCCTTGTGCGCACGGGTCGCACCCTCGATCGGGGTCGCCGGGTCGTGCACCGACTGGACGATGACCACCGGGGGCACGCCGACGCCGTTCAGCACGGGCAGCGGGGCCGGGGGACGCTTCCAGAAGATGCACGGCTGGATCAGCCAGCCTGCACCCAGCAGCGGCAGATCCTTGTTGATCAGCTTCTGCGAGTCGCGGATGACGCTCTGGCGGTTGCCGGGCCACGGGCCCTCGTTGCACGGGATCGTCCAGAAGCTGGCGTCGTAGGCGTCGCCGTCGCTCGGGACCATCAGCGGCTGCGGGCCGAGCGCCTCGGTGGCCTTGCTCTCGGCCTTGACCTCACGGGCGGCCGCGGCCTTCTGCGACTGCGAAGCCGTGCCCTCGGTCAGCGTGCGGACGTTGACCAGGTAGTCGGCCAGGCCGGGGAAGGCACGCTTGGCGTAGATCTGCGAGGCGATGAACGAGTCGAGCCCGTTGGCCGAGACGTTCGAGCCGTCGACCTCGACCGGGTTCTGGGTCAGCGCGTAGCGGACCTTCTCGTAGGTCTGGCGCGCGGCCTCACCGGTGGTGCCGAAGTGGTACAGGTTGTCGTACTTCGCCATCCACGGCAGGAAGTCCTGACGCCAGCGGCGCTCGAAGCCGAGCGGCTGCCAGTCGAACGAGTCGTGCCACGAGGTGGTGAACTCGGTCGCCGAGTCGAGGATGAAGCGGCCGGTGCGGGTGGGGAACTGCTGCGCGTAGTGCGCGCCCATCCAGGTGCCAGCCGAGTAGCCGACCCAGTTGATCTTGTCGCGGCCGAGCAGCACGCGCAGCAGGTCGAGGTCGCGGACCGTCTGGTCGGTGTTGATGTACTGGCCGAGCTCGCCCGACTTCACCTGGCACGAGTGCGCCGCGTACTTCGTCGCGTCGAGGATCAGGTTCAGGTTGTCGCGGTCGCGGTCACGCGGGTCGAGGTCCGAGCCGGTGCCGATCGCGCCACCACAGGTGATGTTGGTGCTCTTGCCGGTGCCACGCGGGTCGATGCCGATGACGTCCTGCGCGACACGCAGCCGGGTCTGGTTACGCAGCCGGGCCGGGAAGTTACGGCCGGGCGCGCCGGGGCCGCCGGGGTTCGTGAACACGCTGCCGGTCGACTCGGGACCGGTCGCCTTCAGCCTGCTGACCGCGATCGTCAGGTCGATCTTCTCGTTGGTGCGGTACCAGTTGCGCGGCGACTTGAAGACCGCGCACTCCATGTTCTCCGCACCGGCGGGCGGCGCGGTGGGCAGGTCGGCGCCGACGACGCACTTGTGCCAGTCGAGCTTCTGGTTCGCGTACTGAGCTGGGATGTTCGTGGAGTTCAGAGGCTGCGCTTTGGCCTCTTGACCTGCGAAAGCAGGAGTGAACCCGGCCAGCATGGTGCCGGCGAGAGCCGGAATCACCACCGCATAGCGGAGTCGCTTCATTCGGTGCCCCTATTCAATCGTCGTGCGAAGACATGCTCCGCGACTTGGGGCTATTGATATCCGTCCGAACGGTCAGTAGCAACCGCCCTTCGTTGGTCGGTGTGTTGCTCCAACTGCTTGCTGATCAAATCGATATAGGACAGACGTGACGGGAAGGGCCGGAAGTTCTAGGGTCAGCGGCACTAACGGCTGGTAACGGGAGTGTGTAGGTGAGGTCCGATGTCGTCTGGTAAGTCCAGCGGAAAGGTGAGCGGGTTTCAGTTCAGCCCGTGGAACCTGTTCCTGCTCGTGCCACTGCTGATCCTGGTGACGCCGCTGTTCAACTTCGAGAACCCTCGGCTGTTCGGTATGCCGTTCTTCTACTGGTTCCAGCTGGCATTCGTCTTCGTCGGTGTCATCTCCACCGCGATCGTCTACTGGGGGACCAAGGGCAAGCCGACCGTCGAGCGGACGGACAAACTGAACGTCGACGACCTCGACGAGGGGGCTAAGTGAGCAACATCCAGTGGCCGGAACTCATCATCTTCACCGCGCTCTTCCTGCTGGTGACGGTGCTCGGTTTCCTGGCCTCCCGCTGGAAGGCCGCCGCCTCGCTCGACCATCTGGACGAATGGGGACTCGGCGGCCGCAAATTCGGCTCGTGGGTCACCTGGTTTTTGATCGGCGGTGATCTTTACACCGCGTACACGTTCGTCGCGGTGCCTGCTCTCATCTTCGGCGCCGGCGCGATGGGCTTCTTCGCGCTGCCGTACACGATCATCACCTACCCGCTGGTGCTGCTGCCCGCGCTGCGCATGTGGTCGGTTTCGCGCTCGCGCGGCTACGTGACGCCCGCCGACTTCGTGCGCGGCCGCTTCGGCTCGCCGGTGCTGGCGCTGCTGATCGCGCTCACCGGCATCGTCGCGACCATGCCGTACATCGCGCTGCAGCTCGTCGGCCTCGAGTCGGTGCTGCGCACGATGGGGCTCAACGGCTCCGGCATCGTCGGGCACCTGCCGCTGCTGGTCGCCTTCATCATCCTGGCGGTCTACACCTACCAGTCCGGCCTGCGCGCGCCCGCGCTGATCGCGTTCGTCAAGGACATCCTGATCTACGTGGTGATCATCGCGGCGATCATCTACCTGCCGAGCAAGCTGGGCGGCTGGGCGCACATCTTCGACACCGCGAAGGCCAAGTTCGACGCGACGCCCGCCAAGACCGACGGCATCTACCTGAACAGCAACAACCAGCTGCAGTACATCACCCTGGCCTTGGGCTCGGCGCTGGCGCTGTTCCTCTACCCGCACTCGCTGACCGGCGTGCTCGCCTCACGCGGCCGCAGCGTCATCAAGCGCAACATGGTCGCGCTGCCCGCGTATTCGCTGCTGCTGGGCCTGCTGGGCCTGCTCGGCTACTTCGCGATCAGCGCGGGTGCCAAGCCGATCAACAACGCGGCCACCGGAAAGCCCGACACCAACACGATCGTCCCGGTGCTCTTCGACGGCCAGTTCCCGGCCTGGTTCGCCGGCATCGCCTTCGCGGCCATCGGCATCGGCGCGCTGGTGCCCGCCGCGATCATGTCGATCGCCGCGGCGAACCTGTGGACCCGCAACATCTACAAGGAGTTCCTCAAGAAGGACGCCACACACGCGCAGGAGGCGAAGCAGGCCAAGCTCGCTTCGCTGATCGTGAAGTTCGGCGCGGTCGCGTTCATCCTGTTCATCGACCCGCAGTTCTCCATCGACCTGCAGCTCATCGGCGGTGTGCTGATCCTGCAGACGCTGCCTGCGGTGGCGATCTCGCTGTACACCAGGTGGCTGCACCGCTGGGGTCTGGTCGCGGGCTGGGCCGTCGGCCTCGGCTGGGGCCTGATCATCCTGTACGGCATCGGCAACCCGGCCACCGGAAAGCAGCACTTCGCCGGTTCGGCGCTGCCGCTGGGCAACCTGTCGATCTTCGGCTGGCACCCGTTCTCGGGTTCCCAGGTGCAGATCTACGTCGGTTTCGTCGCACTGGTGGCGAACCTGCTGGTCGCGGTGATCTTCACGGTGATCGCACGCAAGCTGAAGGTCTTCAACGGCACCGACAGCACCAACCCCGAGGACTACCACGCCGACGAAGGCGACAAGGACCTCCGCGCGGTCGGCGCGCACTAAAGGCGGCTCGACAAGAAGCGGCGCTGGGGCTCCGAACACGGGAGCGCCAGCGCCGCTTCGTAGTACGTACGGGCTTTCTCGGGATCACCGGCCTTGACCCACAACGCACCGAGCACGGCCGGGAGCAAGGTGTAACCAGGCAGGTCGAGTCGTTCCAGCTCGGCGATCCCGGCGGCCGCACCGTCCACCATGGACAGTGCGATCGCCCGGTTCAGCCGGGCCACCGGCGACGGCCGCAGCTCCACGAGCTGGTCGTAGAGCCCGAGCACCTGCTGCCAGTTCGTCGGCGGCGTGCTGTGGCAGAGCGCGATCGCGGCTTCCACGTGGTACGCCGACAGCTCATCGCCGACGCACGCCGCTTCGAACAGCCTCGTGCCGTCGGCGATCATCGCGTCATCCCATTCGGCCTGATCCTGCTCGTCCATCAGCAGCAGGTCCCCCTTGGCGTCGACCCGCGCCGGCAGCCTGCTGGCCTGCAACAACATCAGCGCGACGAGCGCACGCGCCCTCGGCAGATCCGTGCGCGGCTCGGCGAGCAGCAGCTTGCCGAGCCGGATCGCCTCGCCGCACAGTTCACCGCGGACCGCGACCTCGCCGGTCGTCGTGTCGTAGCCCTCGTTGAACAGCAGATACAGAATCGCGAGCACACTGTCCACACGCGACTCCAGAGCGTCGTTGCCCGGCAGGTCGAGTCGCTTGCCGTGCAGGAACTTCTTCGCTCTGGTCAGCCGCTGCGCGATGGTCGCCGGTTTCGTCAGCAGCGCGGACGCGATCTCGGTGACCCCCAGCCCGCCGACGGTCTTCAACGTCAACGCCACCTGCGAGACCACCGGCAGCGCGGGATGACAGCACAGGAACATCAGCGCCAGCTCGTCGTCGCCCGCGGGCTGCTCCACGCTGTCGAGTTCGGCCAGCAACGGCAGCTTCGCGCGCAACGTCCGCTCGCGCCGCACCACGTCCAGCGCGCGATTCCGCGCCGCGCGGAACAGCCAGCCACCCGGATTGTCGGGCACCCCGGTCTGCGGCCACGTCCGCAACGCCAGTTCGAGCGCGTCGGCGACGGCTTCCTCCGCCAGGTCGAGCCGCTCCGGGCCGAGCGCGCGGAGCAGCGTGGCGGTGATCCGCCCGGCGCTGTGCCGGAACAAGTGCTCCACCACGCCGTCCGCGGCGCTCATCGGCGCAGGTGTCCTTCGCGCGGGGTGTGCTCGTCGAGCGTGATCTCCCTGACGACCAGCGCGAGCCCGCCCTCTGGCACCACCGGATGGGTGGCGAGGAGCTTGGTCGCCTCGTCGAGATCGGCGGCTTCGATCACCAGGTAGCCCGCGATGACCTCGCTCGCCTCGGCGAACGGCCCGTCGGTGATCTGGACGGATTCGCCGTTCCCCCGGATCGACTTCGCCGCGTCGCCGAGCCCGGCCGCCGCGATCAACCTGCCCGACGCCTTGAGTTCCTCCTGCCACGCGAGGTAGCGGTCCATCGGGGACACGGGATTGTCGCCGGGACCGGTGTAGCGGTCATCCGGGAGCATCAACGCCACGAATTTCGGCATGTCAGTCCTCGCACCCGCGTTCGCCGACCTTGCGCACCTCGATCGGCCCGTACTCCAGGTGCGGATGCGTGCCGAAGATCTTCTCGGCCTCGTCGAGGTCGTTCGCCACGATCACGATGTACCCGCCGACGATCTCGGCCGCTTCGGCATGCGGGCCGTCGGTCGCGGTCAGCTCACCGCCGGCCGCCCTGATCACGCGGCCACGCCGCGACAGTCCGCCGCCGCTGACGATCTTGCCCTGCTTGTCGAGGTCTTCGCTCCACGCGATGTACCGCTCCAGCGCACGCTGCCCCTCGCCCGGCGCGAGCTGTGCTTCCGTGGCCGTGGTGCTCCGGAGGAATCCGATGAAGTTCGTCATGGACCGTCCTTTCCGTTGGTCGATGGTCCCTAGACGAACAACCGGCGGGCAAATCGACACTACGGTGGAAGCCATGAGCGACGAAGTGAGCCGGTTCGGTGTGGTCGAGCCCGAAGACCTGCCGGACGACCTGCGCGACCGCGTCGGCGCGATCGCCGACAAGTCGGGTTTCGTGCCGAACATCTTCCGCGCGCTCGGGCATCGGCCCGCCGAGCTGCGCGCGTTCCTCGACTATCACGACGCGCTGATGGACAAGGCCGACGGACTGACCAAGGCCGAACGGGAGCTCGTCGTCGTCGCGACCTCCGGCGCCAACCACTGCACGTACTGCGTGGTCGCGCACGGCGCGATCCTGCGCGTGCGCGCCAAGGACCCCGAGCTGGCCGACCGGGTTTCGAGCAACCCGTGGCAGGTCGAGCTCGACGAGCGTGGCCGCGCGATCGTCGACCTCGCCCTGGCGTTGGCACATGACTCGGCCGCTTTCGGTGAGGCCGAACTCGCGGACGCGCGGGAGGCGGGGCTGACCGACGACGAGATCTGGGACGTCGGCGCGATCACCGCGTTGTTCGCGATGTCGAACCGGCTCGCTCACCTGACCGCGCTGCGACCCAATCCCGAGTTCTTCCTCATGGGCAGGCTGCCGCGTTAGTGCGGCGGCGGAAGAGCTTGGCGAACAGCGCTGCCAGCTTGCGGACGGGCTTGTGCCAGAGCTTGGGTGCGGGGCCGTAGTAACGCGGGTCCTCGTTCGGCTTGAACATGTCGCCGGTCAGCAGCGCCACGTCGTGCCCGCGCGGGCAGTGGCCGCTGACCGAGATCATCCCCGGCTGGAGGTTCTCCACCCAGTCGACCTCGTCGACGCCGAGCAGGGTTCGCCGGTCGCAGACCGGGCAATAGACGACGAACATGGTTCACCACTCCAGTCGCCAGGTTTGACTGACCAGGTCATGGCCGAACTCGTGCACCGGCTCCTGCTCGACGAGCCGGAAGCCGGCGCGCTCGTAGAGGTGCCTGGCGGCGGCCAGCAGATCGACCGTCCACAGCGTCATGGCCGAGTAGCCGCTCGCGTGCGCGAACGCGACGCACTCGTCGACGAGCCGCTTTCCCACGCCGAAGCCACGCGCTTGCGGCTCGACGAGAAGCATCCGGAGCTTGGCGGTCTTCGCGTCCGGGCCCGGCATGCAGAAGATGCTGCCGACGCGTTCGCCGTCGAGTTCGGCGATCCAGCCCGCCTGGCGCGCGGTGCCCTTGCCGTCGACGTAGTCCGCGGCGACCCTGGCCACGAGCGCTTCGAAGCCCTCGTCCCAGCCGTACTCGCGCGCGTAGACGGCGCCGTGGCGTTCTATCACCCAGCCGAGGTCGCCCGATCGTGGCGGACGGAGCACGAGTGCGGGATTCGCCCGCCGTTCGCCGACCAGTCCGCTGATCGTGCTCATCGCGGTGAGGAGCTTGCGCTGGTCGAACTCGCTGAAGCGGCTGAGCAGCCCGCCGATCTGTGCCGTGGACCTGGCGTTGAGTACGCCGAACGCGGCCTGCCCGTCGGAGGTGAGCCTGACGACCTGGCGGCGGGCGTCCTCGTCGCAGCGCTCGCGGGTCAGCAGGCCGCGGGTTTCGAGCCTGGCGAGCAGCCTGCTCGCGTAGCCCGCGTCGAGGTCGAGACGTTTGCGCAGATCGGGGACGCGGGTGGTCGGGCGCTGCGCGAGTTCGAAGAGCACGCGCGCCTCGCTGAGCGAGTACTCGGCGTCGGCCGGTCCTTCGTTCAGCACGCCGATCACGCCGGTGTAGAGCCGGTTGAAGGCGCGGACCGTGGCGACCCGGTCGGCCAGCTGCTGGTCGTTCATTGACCACCTCAACTAGTTCGTTGACATGGTCAAGCTTTACGCCGCATCAGTGCTGGTCGCAACCTATTTTGGGCAAATGGAAACCCCGTGATGCTGCCAGGTCGGGGGTCCGCCAGCATCACGGGGTCATCTGGGGTATCGACGCCACGGTGAATGGCGTTACACCCCATGCGTTATGTGTTCTAGGTCACTCGTTCGGGTGAAGAAGTCGCACCCGAAAGTGGATCAGCGAGTGAAGGTCTGACGCGCCTGGGCGATCGCGATGAGCTCCTGACGAACGGTCGCGGTGGCCGCGGTGTCGATCGCCCGGTTCAGCGCCCGGCGAGTGCGAGCCTCTGCGCGGCGGGCACGGAGCTTGGCGGCGATGTTGTTCATCGGTTCTGCATCCCCTTCGAGGATCTCTTGGTGTTCGTGGCTTGTGCATCTAGTATGCGCCTTTTTTCACAAGTAGTCCAACGATTATCCGGTGATCTGGCGCACCTGCCGATGAATCATCGGCAAACTAGGCGTTTCCATCGGACAGATTCGTGGTCTGAGTCACCGCTAGGCAACTCTCGCCCCATCTACCAAAATCCCTAGACAGCCCTAGGTACACGTATGGACCGGGATAAAGCGGGCTTTACTCCCGGGGATAAAGCCCGCTAAACACCGGGGAGTAAAGCGGGCTTTATCCCGGCCCTGGCGCTACTCGTCGCCGCGTTTGAGCAGGTAGTGGCCGAAATGCGGCACGGTGAAGGCGATGTGCCCGCGTTCGGCGGAGAACACGAGCCCCTTCTTCATCAGTGAATCCCGGGCAGGCGACAGCGACGACGGCTTGCGTCCGAGGTAGACCGCGACGTCCGCGGTGGCGGCGGATTCGTCCCGGCCTTGGGTCAGCTCGGCCATCGCGAGCAGGTACTCGCGCTCGGCGGGCGTCGCGCGCTCGTACCGCGAGCCGAAGAAGCCCACCGCGAGCTCCGACTCGGCCTCGGGCGCGGCCATCTGCACGTCCTTGACCGTGATCGGATCGGCCGGCGCGGCGTCCCAGGCCGCCTTGCCGTAGGCCTGGATGAAATACGGGTAGCCGCCCGAAGCGTCGAAGAGCGCGTCGAGCGCCTCGAGTTCGATGCCCGCGTCCTCGCGCTCGATCGGGGCGAGCACCGCGCGGTCCGCGTCCTCGCGTTCGAGCCGGTCGATCCTGGCGTACCGGAACAGCCGCTCCGAGTACGACTTCGACGCCGAAAGCACCGCGGGCACGTGCGGCAGCCCGGCGCCGACCACGACGAACGGCGCGTTCGACTGCGAAAGCTCATGGCAGGCGGCGCACAGCGCGGACACGTCGTCCGGCATGAGGTCCTGGATCTCGTCGATGAGCAGCGCGACGCCGGTGCCGACGTCCGAAGCCAGCTCGGCGACCTCGGTGAACAACTCCACGAGGTCGATCTCGATGTCCCCGGAGTCCGCGCGGCCGACGGCGGCGGGCGCGTCGATGCCGGGCTGCCAGCGCTCACGCAGCTTCGCGTCCGGCTTGTTGGCCTTGAGCGCAAACGCTTTCAACACGCCCAACACCTCTTCGACCCGGTCCGGCGCACGATGCCGCACCGCCAGATCGCGGATGGCCCGATGCAGCGCCGCGGACAGCGGCCTGCGAAGTTCGGCGTCCGGGCGGGCCTCGATCTTGCCGGCGCCCCAGCCGTGTTTGATCGCCATCGACCGCAGTTCGCCCAGCAGCACGGTCTTGCCGACGCCACGCAGCCCGGTCAGCACCAGACTTCGTTCGGGACGTCCACGCGCGACGCGTTCGAGAACCACTTCGAACGCCTTGAGCTCGCGCTCGCGACCGGCCAGCTCCGGCGGCCGTTGACCGGCGCCGGGGGCGAAGGGGTTGCGGATGGGATCCACGCTAACAAGCTATCGGGGTTTCTAGCGTCAGCCCGATATTCCGCGAGATAGCGCTAGGCGTGTCGGGTGAAAGGTCGGGTCTGCAGCCCCGACCTCTCCTACAGGTTCCGCTCGGCGTAGACGCGCATCGCGTCACGCATGAACTCGGCGGTTCCCGGACCCTGCTTCTCGTCGTACTGCCCGTAGCGCGGGTCGTCGACGTAGAGCTGGCCAAGCCCGGCGAAGTACTCCTTCGACACGGTCCCGACCGGTCCGCGCAGCCAGTCGTGCAGCCGCGAGGTGATCGCCTGCACCTCGGTGCTGTCGACCGCCAGGCCGTCGAGCTTCGCCTGGCCGAATTGGGCCGCGATGTCGACGTGGATCTGCTGGTGCGCCTTCTGCTCGTCGGCGGTCAGCGACTTCCACCACTGGTCGCCCCGTTTGTAGGCGTCGGCTCCCCAGCGCTGGGTGACCTCCTTCTCGTGCTTCGTGTGATCGAAGCCGTCGAACATCTCGTCTGCCATCAGTTGTTCACCTCCTTCCGTTTTCCGCAGAGTCGTCTTGACCGACTCGATCTGCCGTCCGAGCCGCCTGCGCTCGTCCTCCAGCCACTCCAGATGCGCACGCAACGCCGCGGCGGTGTTCTGCTCCCCTTCGAGCACCTCGGCGATCGCGGGCAGTCCGAGTCCCAGCTCACGGAGGAGCAGGATTCGCTGCAGGCGGATGAGCGCGTCCTGGTCGTAGTAGCGGTAGCCGTTACTTCCGACGCGGCTGGGTTCGAGCAGCCCGATGTCGCCGTAGTGGCGCAGCGTGCGGCTCGTGGTCCCGGCTGAGCGGGCGATGTCCTGGATCGACCACTCCTTCTCGTTCGGCACGTCTTCGACGGTAGAGGTTGACGTAGCGTCAAGGTCAATCCGAATTCACCCGACGGTGACACCGTTCACTCATGAAGACACTCGCGCTGGCATTGACCGGCCTGCTCACGACCACCTTGGTCGGCGTCGCGGACGCGCATCCGCGGCGCCAGTTCGACATCCAGGCCCACCGCGGCGGTATCGGGCTCACCGTCGAGAGCACCCTCGCGTCCTTCGGCAAGGCGATGGAACTGGGCGTCACCACGCTGGAGCTCGACATCCAGATCACCAAGGACGGCCGCGAGGTGATCACCCACGACCGCAAGACGACCGCGGCAAAGTGTCGCGACACCTCGCCTGCTTTTCCTGACGATCCCGCGTTCCCCTACGTCGGCAAGTACGTGAAGGACCTGACGTTCGCCCAGGTCCGCACGCTCGACTGCGGTTCGATCCGCCAGCCCAACTTCCCCAACCAGACGCTCTCGCCCGGCGCCAAGATGCCGACGCTCGCGGAGCTGTTCCAGCTCGCGCGCGAGCACCGCGCGTGGGGCCTGAAGTTCAACATCGAGACCAAGGTCGAGGCGGCCGCGCCGCAGGAGACCGCGCCGCGCGAGCAGTTCGTCCGCCGTGCCGTGCAGGAGATCTCGCGCTCCGGCTTCGCGCACAACGTCACCATCCAGAGCTTCGACTGGGGCGCGTTGATGCTCATGCGCAAGGCGGCGCCGTGGCTCCCGACGGTCGCGCTGACCCAGCCCGAGTTCCTCCAGGTCGGCCAGCCCGGCAAGTCGCCATGGCTCGGCGGCCTCGACATCGACGACTTCGGCGGCAGCCCGATCCGCGCGATCAAGTCGTTCGGCGCCACCGCGCTGTCACCGGTGCACGGCAACCCGCAGGGCGGCCACGTCGGCGACCCCGACTACCGGCCGTTCACCACGAAACCGCTGGTCGACGAGGCGCACCGAGCCGGGATCAAGGTCATTCCCTGGACCATCGACGACGTCGCCACGTCGAACAAGCTCATCGACGACGGCGTCGACGGCATCATCACCGACTACCCCGACCAGCTCCGCGGCATCGCGGCCGCGCGCGGCTTCCGGCTGCCCCGGGCTTATCCGGCTTGCTAACGTTGTATAGCCCTGGATCTAGATAACCCAATACGGCGGTAGCGTGGTTGGAGTCCAGGACGCGTGGGCATTCTGGGCGTAACTTCGGGAGCACACCTCGCAGAGAAAGGCAGGACCGTGATACTCCGTCGTGTCGCACGTCCACTGCTCGCTTCGATCTTCGTCTTCGGCGGCATCAACGCACTCCGGGACGCACAGGGACACGCGAAGGCGGCAGAACCCTTCCTGACCGACACCTTCGACAAACTTGAAGGCATCGTCCCCGAGTCGGTCCCCCGCGACCCGGCCACCCTGGTCCGCATCGACGCCGCCGTGAAGATCGGCGCCGGCCTCGCACTCGCCTCCGGCAAAGCACCGCGCCTCGCGGCTTTCGCACTCTTCGGCAGCCTCGTCCCGACCACCCTCGCGACACACCGCTTCTGGGAGATCAAGGACCCCTCCGAGCGCTCGCAGCAGCAGGTCCAGTTCATCAAGAACGCGAGCCTCGCCGGCGGCCTCCTCCTCGCGGTCGGCGACACCGCAGGCAAGCCCTCCCTCGGCTGGCGTGCCCGCCGCGCCGCCAAGAAAGCCGAGAAGCGCGCCGAAAAAGCCCTGACCAAGTAGGACTCGTGAGCGTTTTCGCCGGTTAGAACCCAATGCCACGTAGCTTGAGTTGATCAGGCTGCGCGGGTGAGTCCGCGTAGCCTGATCGTGGGTGGGCTGGGGTGGCGGGTGCTGGCTGGTTCGGTGCGTTTCTTGGCGCGGTAGGCGTTGTGGCGTAACCGTTTGACCGCGCGTGGGCATGTTCGGTGTCGGCGGGGCGGGAGGGGTTTGCCGGTGATGTCGGCCAGGATCGTGGGTAGTGCGTCAGTCCAGTCCGGAGGGGGAAAAACCCGCCGTGCCGGTGGCGGAACGACGGGCGATACGCAGGACACGGCTGTAGCTGATCCGGTCGGGGTCGAGATCTGCGGCCTCGGCCGCGCGGGCGATCAGGACACTCAGGGCGTAATGGACGGTCAGCCACGCCCAGATCTCCTGATGCACCAGCTCCGGAAGCCTCGATCGCAGGATCTTGCCCGGCCCTCGAAGATGGGTTTTGAGCTGGTCATTGGCGGTTTCCTCCTCCCAGCGCTGGTGATAAGCCGCGGCGAGTTCCTCGGCGGCGTCGTCGGAGTCGGTGATGTTCGTGAGCAGCACGATCAGCTCACCGGTGCCGTTGCCCACGCGGTCGGGGATGTCGTATTCCACGACCCGGACCAGGTGCGCCTCCTCGGGGTGGATCTGGTCCCCGGCCATCGCAGCGTCGAGAATCTGACGACGACGGCCCGCTCCGCGGACCTTCGGGTTGATCAGAACCGTGAGATAAGACCCGTCGGACAGAACCCGCACCACCGGCAACGCCAGGTTCGCCGGTGCCCGCCACAACAACGCCGCACCCGTGCGTGAGGCGCTGTCCCACGCGTCCCAGCTATAGAAATTCCGGTCCGCGGTCAGCAGCTCATCAGCAAGCAGACGCGGATAGAGCTCCTGCGCCAAGGTTTGCTCCCCCGTCGCATAGGCGCCGACGCGAGCGGCGAGGAACGCGTGCGTGCCGCATTCGGCCAGCGCCACCACCCGCGCTTTCGGATAGGCCGAGCGGTGCTTGCCCGATCCGGCATACCCGAACTCCTCCACATTGCCCGCGGTGTCGGGCAGGTCGACCTCGAACCCGTCGATCGCCAGCAACCGCCACCCCCGCAACCACGCACCACGCGTGTCCGAGGTCGCCACCGCCTGCGCGACACCCTCGAACACCTGCTCCATCACCACCGGCCCCAACCGTTTACGGGCCTGAGTGATCCCACTGGCCGTCGGCACCGACCAGGACGCGTCCCAGCACCCGAACCGCGACAACGACCCGGTCACCTTCGTCGCGACCTCTTCATAATCATCGTCGGGGAACAAGCACATCGCCATCGTCAGCACCGCCACCACACGCGGCGGCAGCTTCCCATCCGACCGCTTCGCCCCCACCCCGCACGCCGCGATCGCGGCGTCGATCACATCCCGATCCACCGCCGCCACCAGCACACCCAGCGACACCTGATCCGGGCTAACCGTCACACCTGAACTCATAACCGACGATCAGACCAGCCCGCCCCAGACAACCCACACCGCCACGCCGCAAACCCACCACCACAAACAAGATCAACTTAAGCTACGTGGCATTGGGTTAGAACCGGCCGTACCACTCGCGATCCCCGGGTGAGCCAATAGAAAGCCCGAAAGCCACTTTCGCCAGCTTAGACCTGCCGAAAGTGGCTTTCGGGCTTTCACGAGCTGGGTTCGCGGCGAACGAGGCCGCGATTGGTAACTCTGCTCCAGCCAGCGGAGCAGAGTTACCGGTTCTATTGGGCGGAAGGTCAAAGGTGGCGTGTCTGGTGTGCTCGGCTGTGGCCGGGGTGGCTGTGTGGGAAATGCGTCGTTGAACGACTCAAAACCCGCACAGTCAACCCGCTTGACCAGCTACAGGGGTCGTTCGAGGCGGGTGAGTGCGGTTCGCGGCGTTGAACGACGCAAACCGCACTCACCCAGGCACTAGGCCCAGGAATAAAGGGGAGCCTTCATCCACGCTCGGATCCGCCGGGTGAGGGCCTCCCCCACCCGGACCAAGCGGATCAGGGCCTCCCTCACTCGTATATACGGACCAACCAGGCCCCCACCCCACGGATCCGAGCGAAGTAGGCCCTCACCCAAGCCCGACCACGACCCTGCCCCGGACGAGACAGCCCGAAGGGGTCGTGAGTGTTTTCGCCGGTTAGAACCGGCCGTACCACTCACGACCCCAACGCCAAGCCTTTCCCCGGGTGCTAACCAGGCGGCGTCGGGTCAGCGGGAGGCGACCTTCTTGTAGCGGGCGGTCGCCAGTGGCGCGAAGATCGCGATGATCACGACGCAGCACAGGATCGAGTAGAGCGCCGCGTGCTCGGCGGGCCAGCCGGTCGGTGGGGCGCCGAACTGGTTGCCGAAGAGGTCGCGGGCCGAGTTGATGACCGCGGTGAACGGGTTCCAGTCGGCGATCGCCTTGAGGACGCCGGGCAGTTTGTCGGCCGGGACGAACGCCGTCGAGATGAAGCTCAGCGGGAACATCCACATCAGGCCCGCGCTCTGCGCGACCTCGACGCTGCGCGCGACCAGGCCGATCCACGCGCCGACCCAAGACAGGGCCCAGGCGAACATGAGCATCACCAGGTAGCCGAGTACCGCGTCGAGGAAGCTGCCGCGGATCCGCCAGCCGACGATCAGGCCGCACAGCGACATGACGATCAGCGCGACCACGCTGACCACGAGGTCCGAGGTGGTCCGGCCGAAGATCACCGCCAGCCGGGAGATCGGCAGTGAGCGGAAGCGGTCGATGATGCCCTTCTGCAGGTCGTTCGCGAAGCCGATGACGGTGAACGCCGAGTTGAACGCGACCGTCTGCGCGAAGATGCCGGCGATCAGGAACTCGCGGTACGCCGCGCCGCCCGCAGAACCGCCGATCGCGTCGCCGAAGACGTAGGCGAACAGCAGCACGAACATGATCGGCTGCAGTGTCGCCGCCATGAGCCAGTCCGGGTTGCGCTGGACGTTCTTGAGGTTGCGCCAGGTGATGACGCCGCCATCGGAAAATGCTTTGGCCACAGCGCTCATTTCTGCGTCTCCCCCTCATCGGTCGCGTGTCCGGTGAGCGAGAGGAACACGTCATCGAGCGTCGGACGGTGCAGCGCGACGTCCTGCACGGCGATGCCCTGGCCGTCGAGCCTGCGCAGCGCTTCGATCAAAGCCTTCGGCCCGCCTTCGACGAGCACGTCGACCTTGCGGGTGTGCGAATCCGTCGACGGTGTGCCGCTGCCGACCTCGGTCAGCACCTGGACGGTCGCCGGGATGTCGTCGGCCGAGGCGACCACCAGCTCGAGCCGCTCGCCGCCGATCTGGTTCTTGAGCTCGTCGGCGGTGCCGCGCGCGATGACCTTGCCCTTGTCGATCACGACGATCGAGTCGCAGAGCTGGTCGGCCTCTTCGAGATACTGGGTGGTGAGCAGCACGGTGGTGCCGTCGGCGACCAGTTCCTTGATCACTTCCCAGGTGTCGATGCGGCCACGCGGGTCGAGCCCGGTGGTCGGCTCGTCCAGGATGACCACGGTCGGCTCGGCGACGAGCGCGCCAGCCAGGTCGAGCCGCCTGCGCATACCGCCCGAGTAGGTCTTCGCCGGGCGGTCGGCGGCGTCTTCGAGCCGGAAGCGGGCGAGCAGTTCACGCGCGCGAGTCTTGGCGGCGGGCTTCTTGCTGCCGTAGAGCCTGCCGACCATGTACAGGTTCTCGAACCCGGTCAGGTTCTCGTCGACCGCCGCGTACTGACCGGACAGCCCGATCGCGCGCCGGACCGAGTCCGGATCGGCCAGCACGTCATGCCCGGCCACCTCCGCTTCGCCCGAATCCGGGCGAAGCAGCGTGGTCAGGATGCGGACGGTCGTCGTTTTGCCCGCGCCGTTGGGACCGAGCAGGCCCAGCACCTTGCCCGCGGGGATCTCCAGATCGACCCCGTCGAGCGCGCGTGTGGACCCGTAGGTCTTGACCAGCGCTTTCGCGCGTACTGCCACCATAGGCCGACACGCTAGACCTCGACCCCGACAAAACGCACTCGGGTTTTTCCCTGATATTGCCCCTAGCGCTCCAAAATCGCCGTGACGCCCTGCCCGCCTGCCGCGCAGATGGAGATCAAGCCACGGCCGGATCCCTTTTCGTGCAACAACTTCGCGAGCGTCGCGACGATACGGCCACCGGTCGCCGCGAATGGGTGACCGGCCGCGAGTGACGACCCGTTGACGTTCAACTTCGCCCGATCGATTGACCCGAGGGGCGCGTCCAGGTCCAGCTTCTCCTTGGCGAACGCCGGGTCTTCCCAAGCCTTCAGAGTCGCGAGCACCTGCGAAGCGAACGCCTCGTGGATCTCGTAGAAGTCGAAGTCCTGCAACGACAATCCCGCACGCGAAAGCATGCGCGGCACGGCGTACGCGGGCGCCATCAGCAGCCCCTCGTCACCGTGCACGTAGTCGACGGCCGCGGTCTGCGAGAACGTCAGGTAAGCCAGCACCGGGAGCTTGTGCGCCTTGGCCCATTCGTCGGTGCCGAGCAGTACGGCCGACGCGCCATCGGACAGCGGCGTCGAGTTGCCCGCGGTCATGGTGCCTTCCGGGCCACCGAAAGCCGGCTTGAGCTTGGCAAGCTTCTCGGCCGTCGAGTCCGCGCGCAGGTTCTGGTCGCGCGAGAGCTTGAGAAACGGCGTAACCAGGTCGTCGAAGAACCCGCGCTCGTAAGCGGCAGCAAGCCTCTGGTGGCTTGTCGCGGCCAGCGCGTCCTGAGCCTCGCGAGTGATTTCCCAAACCTTCGCGGTCAACGCGGCGTGCTCGCCCATCGAAAGACCGGTGCGCGGCTCGGAGTTGCGCGGGATTTCCGGCACGATGTGGCCGGGCCGCAGCTTCGCGGCCAGCTTCAACCGGTCGCCGAGCGTCTTGGCCGCGTTGAGGCGGACCAGGATCTGACGCAGGTCGTCGTTGACGGCCAGCGGCGCGTCGCTCGTGGTGTCGACGCCGCCCGCGATGGCCGAGTCGATCTGCCCGAGCGCGATCTTGTTGGCCACGTTGATGATCGCCTGCAAGCCGGTGCCGCACGCCATCTGCACGTCGGACGCGGGCGTCGCCGGGCTGAGGCGGCTGCCGAGCACGCTCTCCCGTGCGAGGTTGAAGTCCTTGGAGTGCTTGAGAACCGCGCCCGCCGCGACCTCGCCGATCACCTCGTCCTGCAGTGAGAACCGGCTGACCAGCCCGTCGAGCGCGGCGGTGAACATGTCCTGGTTCGACGCCTTCGCGTACGGGCCGTTCGAGCGCGCGAAGGGGATCCGGTTGCCACCGATGATCGCGACCTTGCGTACCGGTGACGCTTTCCTCGTGGCCATGGGTTCACCTCTCTGGTCGTCCTGGATCACACTGTAACCTACTCCCGAGTAGGTTAGACTGCGAAGTGACGCACGCGGCACGGGAGGCAACTGATGGCTGACAGGTATCAGCAGTTCACGAAAACCCCGGTGGGGCGCTTCGTGGTGCCCAAGCTCGGCCTCCCGAACCCAGCGACCTTGCGTCGCTACAAGCCCGGCCAACCCGCTCTAGAGGGTCCCGCACTTCTCGGCGCCGCGCCCGGCGGACGCCTTGAGAAGACTCTTAAGGACCAGCTCGCCGACGCCGGTATAGAGGTCGTCAGTAGCCCGGTAGAGGGAAAGCACGCCGCGCTCGTCTTCGACGCGACCGGCGTGACCGATCCGAGCCAACTGCGCGAGGTCTACAAGTTCTTCCACCCGGTGATCCGCAGCGTCGGCGCGTCGGGCCGCGTCGTCGTCCTCGGCACGCCGCCTGAGCTGGCCGAAGGCCGCGAGCGCATCGCTCAGCGCGCGCTCGAAGGTTTCGTGCGCTCGGTCGGCAAGGAACTCAAGCGCGGCGCGACCGCTCAGCTCGTTTACATTGCCGAGGGCGCCGAAGAAGCCGCTGAGTCGACGCTGCGCTTCCTGCTTTCCGCCAAGTCCGCGTTCGTGGACGCCCAGGTCATCCGCGTCGGCACGCACACCAAGACCGCGACGGCTCCCGCGAACTGGGAGAAGCCGTTGGACGGCAAGGTCGCGCTGGTCACGGGCGCGTCCCGGGGCATCGGCGCGGCCATCGCCGAAGTGCTCGCCCGCGACGGCGCGCACGTCGTCGCGCTGGACATCCCCGCGCAGGGCGCGGACCTGTCGAAGGTGGCCAACAAGGTCGGCGGCTCCTCGCTGCAGCTCGACATCACCGCGGCCGACGCACCGGAGAAGCTCGCCGAGTACCTGACCGCGCGGCACGACGGCGTCGACATCGTCGTGCACAACGCCGGCATCACCAGGGACAAGACGCTCGGCAACATGAACGAGGGCGGCTGGGACTCGGTCATCGCGGTCAACCTGGCCTCGCAGCTCGCGGTCAACGACAAGCTCATCGCGGGCAAGGTGCTCAAGGACAACGGCCGGATCATCGGCGTCTCGTCGATCGCGGGCATCGCGGGCAACGTCGGCCAGACGAACTACGCCACCAGCAAGGCGGGCGTGATCGGCATGGTCAACGTCGGCGCTGACGAACTCGCCTCGCACGGCGGCACGATCAACGCCGTCGCGCCTGGCTTCATCGAGACCAAGATGACCGCGGCCGTGCCGCTGTTCATCCGCGAGGCCGGGCGGCGACTGGCGAGTCTCGGTCAGGGCGGCCTGCCGGTCGATGTGGCCGAAACCATTGCCTGGTACGCGAATCCGGCGTCTGCCGCGGTCAACGGCAATGTGGTCCGCGTCTGCGGCCAGGCACTGCTGGGGGCGTGATGAGCGTCAAGGAACTCGACAGCAGCCCGTCGCTTTCGTCGCTGTACCCGAAGGCATTGCTGGGCAGCGTGTTCGGAGCCGAGGGTGATCGACTGCCCGGCACGGAGTTCGTGCGCACCGGTGTGGTCGTCGATCCGGCGCACCTCGCCGCGTACAACCAGGTCTGCGGTTTCCGGCTGACCGACGAGTTACCGGCGACTTACCCGCACATCCTCGCGTTTCCGTTGCAGATGGCGCTGATGACCGAGCGGGACTTCCCGTTCGGGCTGCTCGGCATGGTGCACGTGGCGAACCGGATCACCCAGCACCGTCCGGTGCGCATCGACGAGACGTTCACCCTGCGCGTGCGCGCGGAGAACCTGCGCCCGCACGAAAAAGGCCGCCAGTTCGACGTGATCAGCGAGCTCACGGTGCACGACAGTCCTGTGTGGACGGACGTGAGCACGTATCTGCGGCGTGGTGGCGGCTCGGGTTCGGGCCCGCGTGAGCAGCTCGCGGCGCCGTCGCCGAACGCGATTTGGCCGGTGTCCGGCGACATCGGCAGGCGCTACGCCGAGGTTTCCGGCGACCGCAACCCGATCCACCTGCACGCGGTCACCGCAAAGCTCTTCGGCTTCCCGTCGGCCATCGCGCACGGCATGTGGACCAAGGCGCACAGTCTCGCGGCTTTCGAAGGCAGGCTGCCGGAGGCGTTCACCGTCGACGTGCGCTTCAAGCAGCCGGTGCTGCTGCCCGCGAAGGCGGCCTTCACCTCGTGGCACACCGACGAGGGCTGGGCGTTCGAGCTGTGGAACGCCCGCAAGCCGAAGCCGTACCTCGAAGGCTCAATCACCCGCCCGTCGCCCACCACCACCCTCAACGGAGACGCTTCGCGTCACTGTTAAGACTCTGCTGACGGCTTCCAGACCTGACCCTCGACCAGGTCGTTGAACCCGAGCCAGACCAGGTTCATCAGCCAGGACGCGAGTACACCGTCGGACACCTCGGGGTGGTCGAGCGCCCAATCGGCGAGCGACTCGGCCCCGCCGACCAGCGCGGCCGAGAGGCCTTCGCCGGAGAACTCGGCCTGCTGCCCGAGTCCCTTCTGCGTGCCGGCGGACACGACGAGCGCCGCGACCAGCTCGATCGCGCGCGTGCGCATGTCCACGACCTCGGCCGCGAACGCGCCGCCGACGGTCAGCGCCTGCCGGTGCAGCACGGTCCACGACTCGCGGTAGTCCGCGACGAAGCGGTAGAACGCGCGCAGGCCGTGCCAAAGCTGCATGTCCGGCGGCAGGTCGGGATGCACGCCCGCCTGGACCGCTTCGAGCAGGCGGGTCGCCTCGCGGCGGATGCACTGCCCGAAGAGGTCTTCCTTCGAGCCGAGATAGGTGTAGATCATCGGCTTGGAGACACCCGCGACCTCGGAGATCTCGTCCATCGACGCGGAGTGGTAGCCGTAGCGCGAGAAAACCTGCACGGCGGCGTCCAGAATCTGCCGCTCACGTACCGCGCGCGGCAGGCGCCTCGCCCGTTCGGGTGGACGTTGTACTTCCTCGGACACCGGTGACCTCCTTCAACCAAGGGACAAAGCTACCGGTCATTCGGTGCCGAATGGGTCTCCGGCTCGCTTGCCGTCCCTACCTACTCGCGCGTAGCCTTACCTGTGAGTAGGTTGTAAGGGTGGGCAAGACTGACGACGCCAAGGTGACCCGTGCCGAACTCGATGAGATCTTCGACCGGATGGACGCGCACCTCGACCGTGAGCGGGCGCGGGAGCTCGACGTGGTAGTCCGCTGGCGGCTCACCGGCGGATCGGGTGAGGGCGGCTACGACCGCTACGAGACCGTGCTGGCGGACGGCGCCTGCAAGGTGCGCCGCGAGATGGGCGAGCGCCCCAAGGTGACCATCACGCTCGCGCCGTCCGATTTCCTCAAGCTCGTCACCCGTCAAGCGACACCCGCTGTGCTATTTGTCACCGGAAAGATCAAAGTCAAAGGTGACCTGGCTTTCGCGGCCGGTTTAAGCGGTTTCTTCCAGCTTCCGAAACCGGAATGAATCTCCTAGACTCCGATCCCGTGCCCTCCCGAGGAGAAGTAAGGACCTGGCGGCAGCGCTTTTCGCGCCCGCTGAGGGCTACCGCGTCCCGCATCGGCGGCCAGCACGCCGTCAACGCCTTCGCCCAGAAGATCGACCTGGTCAAGCTGACCCCGACGCAGTTCATGCAGGTACTGGAAACCTTGCACATGCTCGGAAGTACCGGCTCCGGCGTCGAGCTCAGCTCACTGTCGACGGAGGTGCTCGTCGACATCGTCAGCCGCGCCTCCCGTGAGCAGATCAAGGCCATCGCCGACCACCCCGAGTTACGCGGCGTATTCCTCGACGAGATTTTCCGGCGAATGTCCGACCAATTCATGGAGGACAAAGCCAGGCACGTCAACTTCGTCGTGTCATGGAGATTTCTCGACGGTTCCGGCGAAGACGGCTTCGACCGTTTCCAGACGGTCATCGAGGACGGTGTCTGCGTTTCCAGCGTCGACCTCGGCCGCGCCCCCGACACCACGATCACCCTTTCCGTCGAGGATTTCATCCGCATGGCCACCGGCAACGCGGCCGTCGCCGCCATGTTCGTCACCGGCAAGGTGAAGGTGAAGGGCGAGTACGCGCCCGCGGTCCGCTTCAGCAGCTACTTCGACATCCCGAAGCCGGTCTAGCCCTCGCTGTCGATGGTCTGCTGACGAGTCCGCCGGTAGCGAACCGTGGGGCTCCGGAGATTCTTCTCCGTCGCTTCGATCAGGCCTTGGCGTTGCAAGGTGCTCAGCCACCTCGACACGGTCCGGTCGGGAAAGCCGGTCAATTTGCCGAGCTCGGCGCGGGTGAGTTCCTGGTCGCCCAACGCGCCCAGTACTTCCGCCTGCCGGTCCGTCCGCCGAGGTTCTGGCGTGAGCGCGGTCTGCGTGTCCGCCGGTTTGAGGTCGTCCGCGAGCGTGTACTGGGCGTATCGCCTTCCGCCCGTCGGCACGACGATGCCTCGGGAAACCAGGTCACCGAGCTCTTCGGTCGCGATGCGCGAGTCAAGATCATTGGCGTTGCGGTATGTCTGGTTGTTCAGCGTTTCGCCGTGATAGAGCATCGCCAAGCCGTGGCATTGGCTGTTGGTCAGATTCGGTTCCCGCAAGGACGAAATCCAGTGGACCGCGTCCTCTCCCAGCAAAGTGTGGTTGGGGAACGTCGCGGTGAAGGTGGCGATGTTGTCGGCGAAACGCGGTGGGCTGAGCTTCGCCTCACGAAGTGCGGCAAGCATGGCCGGTATCCCAGAGCCGCGGTTTTCGCAGATCGGCCGGTCCGTGCCAGGAAGCGGGACATCTTCGAGGATCTTCAGCAAGGTGGCGTTGCGTGCCGAAGACGTGCCTTCCGTGCCGAGGTCTTCCTCGCGTACGGAACCGTAGAGTCCGCCTGGATTGCGGATCACCAAGCGATCCGGGTACATCTCGACTTGAACCTGTGTGCCGTGTGCCAACGCGGAGTAGTCCCGGTGCACAAGCGCGTTGACGATGGCTTCCCTGAGCGCCGTTTCCGGGTATTCCCAATTCTCCTTGCGTCCGGCGCCACGGACTGTGGCTCTGCGGGTCATGTTCCGGCGCAACGCGATCAGCGCTTCGTCCACGATCACCGGGATCGGGCCTTCTGCGGCGATGTTGTCGATGAACCGAGTACCACTCAGCGCGTCAGGTCCGGCAACGGTGGGATAGTGCACGAAGGTCAACATGAGTTGAGGAAAGAACTCTTGCGGATATTCACCCAGCGCGAGCAGGCCTGCCAGTGATACCTGGGCTTGTCGTCCTCACGGGCCTGGCCTCGGTTCGCCAGCATCAGCTGGACCTCATACGGGCTGAGCCTTCGATCACCGTCAGAGACCCTGACAAAGCTGCCTTGAGCCATGCTGGCACCGCGGTAGTAGGCGGGTTTACTCGCGGGCGCCAGCTCAGCCACCTCCGCGACTACGAGGTCGACTCCTTCGAATCGGTGAGTCTCGATCAGCGGTCGCAGCGGGGGTTCCATGTTCTCGCAGCACATCGAACCGAGGTCGGCTGCCATTTTCGCTGGGTTCTGGACACCTGTCGCCTGAAAACCGAGCGATTCATCGAGGCCGAGGATCAGTACGCCACCACTCGTGTTCGCGAAGGCGGACAGAGTTTCGCGGACGTTGCGCGGAAGCTTGGTTTCGGCTCGCTTCGCCTCGACGGAGGCATGATCGCCACCCAGTTTCCGGAGGCTGCCGATCATCTCGGCCAGTTCGTCGTCGAGCACGAGCTCGTCCTTAGCATCGCCACTACTTCGCCATTTACTTCGCCACTACTTCGCCAGTTGGGACTTTAGTGGCGAAGTAGTGGCGAAGTAGATGCTACATGCTGTGACGAACGCCTACTTTTGGTTATTGACGGGCCGGTCTTGGCTGCTGCGAAGCCGGTCTAGCCCTCGACGACGCGGCCTTCGATGACCGGGTGGGACTGAGCGGGCTTCGGCTCGTCGACGACCTCGGAGTCGACGATCACCACGGGGCCGCGCTGGGCGTTGACGTGCGCCATCATGCGGCGCTCCATGCGCTTGAGCCAGAGCTTGCGCGCGATCGCGCGGGTGGGCGGGAGCAGCAGGAACAGGCCGAAGACGTCGCTGACGAAACCGGGCAGCATGATCAGCAGGCCGCCGAGGCCGATGAGCATGCCGTCGGTGACCTCGGCGTGCGTGGAACGGCCCGACCGGGCCGTGTCCATGAAGGCGCGGGCGGCCTTGCCGCCTTCGCGGCGGGCGAGCCAGGAGCCGAGGAAGGCGCCTGCCAGCAGGAGTGCGATCGTGCCGAGCACACCCACGGCTGAGCCGACCGCCCAGATGGCGGCGACTTCGGCGAGGACATAGAGCAGGAACGCGACAGCCATACTCCCTCAACGCCCGGCGTGCCCGTTTTGCTCCCGGAGGAACGCTTCGACTTGCCGTGGCGTGGTCAGCACCACCTGCCGTGCGCCGCTCGCGTGCTGCTGGAGCTTGGCGAGCGCGATGGGCCTGCGGTCGCGGCGCCAGCGCCAGATCCAGCGCAGGAACTCCAGGTCGGCCTTCTCCGGGCAGCCGGGCGCCGGACCGTCGCCGCCGCGCCGGCGGATCGTGCGGAGGATGACCCGGCGAAGGCAGGTGAGGCGGGGCAGGTCGAGGAAGATCACCGTGTCGGCGGCGGCCGCGCGGATCTCCAGCGAGCCGGCGTAGTCGCCCTCGATGATCCAGGTCTCGCGGGCGGCTTCTTCGGCCTGTCGTGCGACGAATTCCGCCTTCGGCGTGGGGACCCAGCCGGGGTTCCAGAACAGTTCGTCGAGGTGGATGGTCGGTATGCCGGTGCCGCGGCCGAGTTTCGCGGCGAAGGTGGTCTTGCCGGAACCACCGCAGCCGATCACGGCGACCCGCCGCATCATGCGAAGAGCCCGGTGACCTGCCAGGCGACGGGCAGTTCGACGTCGGCGTCTTGGGCGAGGAGGAAGTCCATCGACTTCGTGAGGTCGTCGGCGAAGTACGGCAGCGGGACCAGCGGCCGGTCGAGCGGGCGGAAGAAGTCGTCCCAATGGATCGGGACCACCTTGCGCGCGCCGACCGTGGTGACGATCTCGCGCCACAGCGTCGTGCGGAACTCGTCGGATTGCTTGCCCATGCCGCCGATGCCCAGGTAGACGACCTCGGCCTGGTAGCCGTCGAGTGCGCCGGACACCCAGCCCGCGCTGCCGTTGACCACGATGCCGCGGCCTTCGTGTCCGATGTGGACGGTGTAGCACTCGCCCATCTCGTACGCCTTCAGCCGGGCCGGCGCGGTCAGCGGCGCCGAGACCACTCCCGGCGCGACCGGTTTCGGGCTGTGCTCCGACGGCAGGAGGGTGACGGTGAACCGGCCGAACTTCAACGGTTCGCCGTGTGACGGCGTGACGATGCGGTCGGCCGGGAGGCCTTGGCCGAGCGCGATGTTCGCGGTCGAAGCCGAGCCGACGACCTTGGCGCCGGTCAGCGACGCGACCAACGGCGTGTCCATCGCGTGGTCGTAGTGGGAGTGCACGGCGATCACCGCGGCCAGCTCCGAGACGCCCGCGCGATCGAGCGAGCGGGTGACCACCTCGCGGTTCGGGCCGATCTTGCTGGTCAACGCCTTGAGCTTGCCGGGGCGGCTGAAGAACCCGTCGGTCATGATGGCCGTTTCGCCGTCGTCGAAGAGCAGCGTCGACACGCCGAGGAAGGTCACTCGCACGGTGCCGTCCGACGGCTTTTCGCGTGGGTACGAGCTGAGGTCGGGACGGCTGAACGGGGTCTTCATCGTCAAGATCCTGCCGGGTGGGCGGGGCTCCCGCTACCGTCTCGACCGTGTCTGACTGGGTCCGTTACTCGCTGCTCGGCCTCGCGGCCGTCGTCGCGCTCGCCGTGGTGCTCGGCCATCTCAAGCGGCACCGGGTGAGCTTGCCGATTCCGTCGATCCCGCTACCGGCGGGGATCGCGCGTTCGGTGTTCGGCTGGCTGCTGCTTTCGATCACGGTCGCGGCCGGGACGGTCGGCGGGTTGCTCTGGGTGCTGGGGTGGCCGAAATTCCCGTCGTCCACGAGCTTCAGCACGACGGAGATCCTCGATCTGCTCAAGATCGGGCTGGCCGTGGTCGCCGGGTTCGGCGGGGTCGTGTTGCTGGCGATCAACTTCCGCAAGCAGCGGGTGGCCGAGGCCGAGCACGATCTCGCGATCGAGCGCAGCGAACGCGAGGTCACGCAGGGATACAACGAGCGGTTCGGCGCGGCAGCCGAGCAGCTCGCGCACGCCAGTCCCGCGGTGCGGATGGCGGGTGTCTACGCCATGGCCGGGCTCGCCGACGACTGGACGGTGAAACGACAGGTGTGCGTCGATGTCCTCTGTGGCTACTTCAGGATGATGGCTGAGGGCGACAGCGAAGAGCTGGTGCGCGATGCCATCTTGCGGATCATCCGCGACCGCACGACATCCCGCGACTTCGCTCCCCCGGATTGGCCGGCTACGGACTTCGATTTCACCGGAGTCGATTTCGAGAATCTTGATCTAAGCGGGCTACGCTTCGGCGGTACGGTGACTTTTGATCGCGCGACCTTTACCGGTGAACTGACCTCATTCTCCCGTACCGATTTCAGGGGGAAGCTGAGTTGTCACGGGACGGCTTTCGCCGCCAAGCAGACGACATTCTCGCGGGTTTCCGCGAGCAGGATGGAGTTCGTAGGTGCCGAGTTCACGTCGCCGAAGATCGACTTCTCTGGAATGACGCTGAGTGGCGTCGGTATCTACTTCTACCGATCGCGGTTCCTTGATCCCGAGGTCGACTTCTCGGTGCTGGACATCGAAGTCGGGGGCCTGGTCTTTGATCAGTGCGAGTTCGAGCGCAGCGACCTCGACCTCTCGCTGCTCAACACCGCGGTGCCGCAGAAGTTCGGCAGGCTGGTAATCGACGGCTGCCGGTTCACCGGCGGACTGCTGGATCTGAGCGACGTAGGCGACCCACCGCGGCTGGGGCGGCTGGTGAACACCCGGTTCGCCGAGACCGAGATCAGGGGCTCGGCGCCGTGGCTCGACGTGCGGGACGTCGAACTCATCGGCACCGAGCTCCCCTGGGCTACTTCGACTCCTCCAGATACGCCGCGGCCTGAAGCGTGAACAACTTCGCGTACTCGCCGTCTTGCGCCATCAGCTCGTCGTGCGTGCCCGACTCGGCCAGCTTTCCCAGCTCCAGCAACAAGATCTTCTCGGCCTGACGCACCGTCGAGAACCGGTGCGAGATGTACAGCGTCGTCCGGCCTGCGGCCAGCTCACGCAGGCGCGCGAACAGGTCGTGCTCGGCCTGCGCGTCCAGCGCCGAGGTCGGCTCGTCGAGCAGGAGGATCGGCGCGTTCCTGATGAACGCCCTGGCCAGCGCGATCTTCTGCCACTCGCCGCCGGACAGGCTCACGCCCTGGTCGAACCAGCGGCCGAGCGGGCTGTCGTACCCGTTGGGCAGCCGTTCGATGCGGTCCGACGCGCCGGCGCGTCGCGCGGAATCCTCGATGAGCGCGCGGTCTTCCAGGTGGTTCAGGTCGCCGAGGCCGATGTTCTCGGCCGCGGTGCCTTGGTACGTCACGTAATCCTGGAACATCGCGCTCATCCGCTCGCGCAACTCGTCGGGGTCGAACTCGCGGATGTCGGCGCCGTCGAGCAGGATCCGGCCGCCGGTCGGGTCGTAGAGCCGGCACAGCAGCTTGAACAAGGTCGACTTCCCGGCGCCGTTCTTGCCGACCACGGCGACCGTCTCGCCCGGCTTGATCTCGAAACTCACGTTGTCCAGCGCGGGTTCGTCCGCGCCCGGATAGCTGAACGAGACCCCGTCGAAGACGATGTGCCCCTCGACCGGGGACGGCACCCGCCGTGGTTTCGGCGGCGCGACGATCTCCGGTTCGGTGGCCAGGAAGCGGTAGAGCGTGTCGAGGTAGAGATTGTTCTCGTACATCCCGGAAAACGCGGTGAACAGGCCGGAGACCGAGGTCTGCACGGACGTCGCCGCGGCCGTGTACAACGCCAGATCGCCCAGCGTCAGCCGCCCGCCGACGGCCTCCAGCGCGATGTACAACGCGATCGCCGACCCGACGAAGGTGCTCAACAACCCCCAGGACGTTGAGCTGATGCTCCGGTTGCGGGTCAGTTTGCGTTGCCGCTCATAGGAAACAACACCGAGCTGGCGGAACCGGTCCACGAAGTACGGGCCGAGCCCGAACAGCTTGGTCTCCTTGGCGTAGGTGTCCGTGGTGACCAAAGTGGACAGATAGTCCATCCGCCGCTTCAACGGCGACATCATCACCGTCAGCCAGAACGCGCGCGAACCGTACTTGGACTGGGAGATGAACGCGGGCACCGGAGCCAGCAGCGCGACCAGCGCGAGCAACGGGCTCACCGAGACCAGCAGCGCGATCATGCTGCCGAACGTGATCGTGGTGCGGATCAGGCCGAGCGCGGAGTTCATCATCGACAGCGGCCGCGACGGCGCTTCCTGCGCGGCCTGGCGCAGCATGTCGTAGGACTCGGATCCCTCGAAGTACGACAGGTGCAGCTCGCTCGCGTGCCGCATCACCTGGTGCCGGATGCTCAGCGTCATCCGTTCCTGCAGCAGCGACTGGCTGATCTGGGTCAGCGCCTGGCAGATCGCGGTCAGCGTGAGCACGCCGAACTCCAGCGCGGCGACGCCGACGATCGCGCCGGTCGTGCCCTTGCCCTGGATCGCGGCGACGACCGAGTCGATCAACAGCTTGGAGACGTACGCGGTGATCGTCGGGGTCAGACCGGAGACGATGGTGATGACCGCGATCGTGATGGTCAGCACCGGGCTGGCCTGCCACGTCAGCTTCGCGACCTTCGGCAGGCCGCGCACCGTGCCCGCGACCGATTCGCGCATCCGCCTGAAGCGGGAACGCAGGTCCTTGGGCTCGTCGTCGCGTTCGGGCTCGGGGATGTCGACCGGGCCGGTCAGCCCGCTGTCCGGCACAGTTGTCATTCGACGACGTCGAGCGCGTCTACCGAGCATGAACTCGATACCGCCGCCACCGAAGGTCATGCAGCCACCAGCGCTCTACGCCGGGTTTCCGTGGGTGTCATACCGACGAAGTTACGGAACGAAGCGCTCACTCCGTCAAATGGATAAAACAAAGCGGGCTACATCCCGGGGGATATAGCCCGCTTTATCCCGTTTTAGTACGTGATCGCGACCGCGGGGTCGGCGAGGAGCGCGCCGACGTCGGCCAGGAACTCCGAGCCCTGCTGGCCGTCGACCACGCGGTGGTCGAAGCTCAGCGAAAGCTGCAGCACCTTGCGGACCTTGATCTCACCGTCGACCACCCACGGGGTGTCCTTGATCGCGCCGAGGCACAGGATCGCGGACTCGCCTGGGTTGATGATCGGGGTGCCGGTGTCGACGCCGAAGACGCCGACGTTGGTGATCGTGATCGTCCCGTTCGCCATGTCGGCAGGCGAGGTCTTGCCTTCACGGGCCGTGTCGGTGAGCTGCGTCAGCGCGAGCGCGAGCTCCTTCAACGACATCGCGTCGGCGTCGCGGACCTTGGGCACGATGAGCCCGCGCGGCGTGGCCGCGGCGATCCCGAGGTGCACGTAGTCCTTGTAGACGATCTCCTGCGCGGCCTCGTCCCACACCGCGTTGACGTCCGGAGTGCGCTTCGCGGCCAGGCAGACCGCCTTCGCCGCGAAGGTCAGCGGGGTGACTTTGACGCCGGCGAACTCACGCGACTTCTTCAGCTTCTCGCGGAACTCCATCATCGGCGTGACGTCGATGGTCAGGAACTCCGTGACGTGCGGAGCGGTGAACGCGCTCTGCACCATCGCGGCCGCGGTCGCCTTGCGGACACCCTTGATGGGCACCCGGCGTTCCCGGCTGGAGGGGTCCACAGTGGACTGCTCGACCGGCAGGGTGCCCGCCGAGCCGTTGGCGGCCAGGTGCACGTCCTCGCGGGTGATCACGCCACCCGCCGCCGTGCCGGTCAGCGCGTGGAGGTCGACGCCGAGGTCCTTGGCGAGCTTGCGCACCGGCGGCTTCGCCAGCGGCACGTACCCACCCTTGGCCGGCGCGCCTTGTCCCAATGCGTCTTTCGGTCCCTGGGAGGTCCCGAATGCGGCTTTCGGTACCTCAGGAGACCCCAATGCGGCTTTCGGTACCTCGGAGGTCCCCAATGCGTCTTTCGGGTCTTTGCGAGCGCGGCGCTTGGTCACGACCGCCTTGGAGCCGTAGCCGACCAGCGGCTTCATCTCCTCCTCGGCGGGCGCTTCTTCCACCACGGGAGCGGGAGCGGCGGCCGGGGCCGCGGCGCCGCCGGGGTCGACGTCCATGGTCAGGATCATCGTGCCGACCTCGACCGTCTGACCCGGCTCGACGTGCAGCTCGGTGATCACGCCCGCCCACGGGATCGGCAGCTCGACGGCCGCCTTCGCGGTCTCGATCTCGACGACGATCTGGTTGACCTTGACCTCGTCGCCCGGCTTGACGTGCCAGTTGAGGATGTCGGCCTCGGTCAGGCCTTCGGCCGTGTCCGACAGCGGGAAGTGCTTGTACGTAGGCATCAGTGAGTCACCAGCCCAGCGAACGGTCGACGGCGTGCAGCACCCGGTCGAGGTCGGGGAGGTAGTGCTCCTCGAGCTTCGCCGGCGGGTACGGCGTGTCGAATCCGGTCACCCGCAGCACGGGCGCTTCCAGCGAGTAGAAGCACTCCTGCTGCACGCGCGCGGCGATCTCCGAGGTCAGCGAGGACTCCGAAGGCGCCTCGCTCAGCGCGATGAGGCGGCCGGTCTTGCGTACCGACTCGAACACCGGGCCGAGGTCGAGCGGCGAGAGCGTGCGCAGGTCGATGACCTCGAGCGACTTGCCCTCCTCCTCGGCGGCGGTCGCCGCGTCGAGCGCGACCTTCACCGAGGGGCCGTAGGCGACGACGGTCACCGAGTCGCCGGAACGCACGACGCGGGACTTGAACAGCGGGTCGGGCGTGGCGGTGGTGTCGACCTCGGCGCGCATCGCGCCGGAGTGGTACAGCCGCTTCGGCTCGAAGAACAGGATCGGGTCGTCGGAGTCGATGGCCTGCTGGATGCCCCAGTACGCGTCGACCGCGTTGGACACCGAGACCACCTTCAGGCCTGCGACGTGCGCGAACAGCGATTCGGGTGACTCGGAGTGGTGCTCGACCGCGCCGATGCCGCCACCGAACGGCACCCGGATCACGATGGGCATCTTGACCTTGCCCTGCGTCCGGTAGTGCAGCTTCGCGACCTGGCTGACGATCTGGTCGAAGCCGGGGAAGATGAAGCCCTCGAACTGGATCTCGCACACCGGGCGGAAGCCGCGCACGGCGAGGCCGACCGCGGTGCCGATGATGCCGGACTCGGCCAGCGGCGTGTCGAGCACGCGCTGCTCGCCGAAGTCCTTCTGCAGGCCGTCGGTGATGCGGAAGACGCCGCCGAGCTTGCCGACGTCCTCGCCCATGACGATGACCCGGTTGTTGGCCTCCATCGAGCGGCGCAGACCGAGGTTGATCGCCTTGCCGATGGTCAGTTTCTGAATGTCTTCGTTGGCCATCAGTGCTCACCCGCCGCTGCGAAGCCGTCGAGGTAGGAGAGGAATTCTTCGCGCTGCGCGTCCAGCACCGGGGAGTTCTCGGCGTAGACGTTCGAGAAGATCCGCTCCGGCGGCGGCTCCGGCATGTTGAAGCAGTACTCGCGCAGGTCCTCCGCGAACGCGTCCGCGTCGGCCTGAACCTGGTCGAAGAAGTCGTGGTCGGCGCCGCCGTTGCGGGCCAGGTAGGCACGCACGCGCTCGATCGGGTCCTTGAGCTTCCACTCCTCCAGCTCGTCGGAGAGCCGGTAGCGGGTGGGGTCGTCGGTGGTGGTGTGCGCGTCCATCCGGTAGGTGAACGCCTCGATCAGCACCGGGCCGTTGCCGGCGCGGCACTCCTCGAGCGCCCAGCGGGTGACCGCGAGGCAGGCGAGCACGTCGTTGCCGTCGACCCGGATGCCGGGGAAGCCGTAGCCGCGGGCGCGCTGGTACAGCGGCAGGCGCGACTGGCGCTCGGTCGGCTCGGAGATGGCCCACTGGTTGTTCTGGCAGAAGAACACGAGCGGCGCGTCGTAGACCGCGGCCCAGACGAATCCTTCGTGGACGTCGCCCTGGCTGGTGGCGCCGTCACCGAAGTAGGTGATCGTCGCTTCGCCGTCGTCGTCGCCGACCTTGCCGTCGAACTTCTGGCCCATCGCGTACCCGGTGGCGTTGAGCACCTGGTTGCCGATCACGATGCAGTACGGGTGGAAGCCGTGCTCCTTGTAGTCCCAGCTGCTGTGGTCGGTGCAGCGGAAGATGCCGAGCACCTCTTTGAGGTCGACACCCCGCGCGTACGCGACGCCGTGCTCGCGGTAGCTGGGGAAGGCCATGTCGGTCTTGCGCATCGCGCGCCCGGAGCCGATCTGCGCGGCCTCCTGGCCGAGCAGCGGTACCCAGATGCCCAGCTGGCCCTGGCGCTGCATCGCGTTGGCTTCACGGTCGGCGCGGCGGACGAGCACCATGTCGCGGTAGAGGCCGCGCAGCGCTTCGTCGTCGATGTCCGCGATGTACGGGTCGAACTGCGACGAGTGGACGCGTTCGCCTTCGGGGGTCAGCAGCTGGGTGAGCTCTTCCCCACCTTCGCTGGTTGCTCGCAAACCGGCTATCACCTGCTCCGGGGATGGTTGGGCGGCTTCGGCGGCCGGCCCGGCCCCAGGCTCCGGGTGCGTCCACTGTTCGGGGGACGACATGCGCTTGTCTCCTTGATGTCGGTTGCCGCGCGGCCGCTTGTGGCGGCCACTACGACTTCACCGTCGGCGACCTGCGCATTCGGTTCGGAAGCGCTAGAGCCACCGTCGGCGTTGACGGTTCACGCGCACATCCTGGCATGCCGACCATGCTTTTGGTGAGCCCGGGATGCTGATTTGTTGCTGAGAAACCCGGGCTGAGCAGCGAAAATGCTCGGACACCCGACCATGGGGCTGCCGAGGGTTCGTCACCTCACCTGCGGTCGTGAGCGTTCATCACGGTGCGAACGGGCACCGTCACTCACGACTCCTGAAGGGTTCGTGACCTCCGTCACCGTGGCAGGATGGCGGACGTGGAGCAGAAAACCGTACGCGAAACCGTCGTGACCAACTGGACGGACGCGGTATTGCCGAGCCTGTCCGGACTGGTGGAGATCCCCGCCCTGTCGCCGGCGTTCGACGCTTCGTGGCCCGCCAACGGCAAGCTGATGGCCGCCATCGAACACGTCCGGGAGTGGATCACTTCCCGGAACCTGCCGGGCGCCCAGCTGGAGGTCATCCAGCTCGGCGAGCGGACCCCGGTGCTCATCGTCGACGTGCCGGCCACCCCGGGCGCCGAGGACAAGGGCACGGTCCTCCTTTATGGACACCTCGACAAGCAGCCGCCGGTCGGTGGCTGGTCCGAGGGCCTCGACCCGTGGACGCCGGTCATCCGCGACGGCAGGCTCTACGGCCGCGGCGCGGTCGACGACGGCTACTCCGGCTACGCGGCGACGACGGCACTGGAAGCCGTGCACGCGGGCGGCGGCGCCCACGCGCGCTCGGTCATCCTGCTCGAGACCGCCGAAGAGTCCGGCAGCCCCGACCTGCCCGCGTACATGGAGCACCTGAGCGAGCGGCTCGGCCGCGTGTCGCTCGTCGTCTGCCTCGACGCGGGCGGCTCCGACTACGACCGCCTCTGGCTGACCACCGCGCTGCGCGGCATGCTGCACCTCTCGGTCACCGTGCGGGTGCTCGACTCCGCGCAGCACTCCGGCATGGCGAGCGGTGTCGTGCCGAGCTCGTTCCGGATCCTGCGGCAGCTGCTCGACCGCATCGAAGACTCCGCGACCGGTGAGATCAAGCTCGGCGAGCTGAGTGTCGAGATCCCGGAGAACCGGCTCGCCGAGGCCGAAGGGCTGGTGGCGATCGCGCCCGGCCGTATCAAGACGATCTTCCCCTTGGTCGAAGGCATGAGGCCGGTCGCAGACGACGACCTGGAGCTCATCCTCAACAACACCTGGCGGCCGACGCTGTCGGTCATCGGCGCCTCCGGGATGCCGGAGCCCGCTGACGCGGGCAACGTCCTGCGCGACTCGACGACGTTGACGCTGAGCTTCCGTCTCCCGCCGACGGCCGATGCCCAAGCGGCCATGACCGCGTTGAAGAAGGTCCTCACCGAGGACGTGCCCTACGGCGCGAAGGTCACTTTGGCCGACGTCCAGGCCGAGAACGGCTGGAACGCGCCCGCCGAGGCGCCGTGGCTGACCAAGGCGTTGGAGCAGGTCAGCGCCGACGTGTTCGGGCAGCCGCACGGCAGCGCGGGCATGGGTGGCTCGATCCCGTTCATGGGCCTGCTCGGCGACCTCTACCCGGACGCCCAGTTCCTGGTCACCGGCGCCTGCGGACCCGACTCGAACATCCACGTCCCCGACGAGTGGCTGAACATCGAGTTCGCGAAGCAGGTCACCGAGGCAGTCGCCTACCTGCTGGACGCCCACGCTCAGGGCTGATCGGCTCGTGAGCGTTCCGGGCGGTTAGAACCGCCCGGAACGCTCACGAGTCCTGCTACGCCAGCCGGGTCAGGCTCACCGAAACGTCCAAACTGGACGTCCCGCCACCCGTGAAGATCCCCTTCAACGGCGCGACATCCGCGTAGTCACGCCCGTACGCGACCCAGACGTGCCGCGGCCCCACCGGGATCGCGTTCGTCGGGTCGTGTGCCCACCAGCCGCCGGTCCACACGTCGACCCAGGCATGGCTTTCGCCTTGCACTGTCTCGCCGAGCTTCGCCTCCGGTCGCGTGTGCAGATACCCGGAGACGTACCGCGCGGGCACGCCGATCGCCCGCAGCATCACCAGCGTGACGTGCGCGTAGTCCTGGCAGACGCCTTCGCGGGCTTTCCAGGCGTCGGTCGCCGTGCTGTGCACGCCGGTCGTGCCCGGCTGGTACTTCAGCTGTGAATGCACCCAGTCGGACACCGCGAGCACCGCGTCCGCCGGGTCCTTGCCCTTGCGCAGGTCACGGGCGACGGCCGCGAGTTCGCGGTCGTTGGGCGTGTAGTCGGTCGGTGACAGGTACTCGGTCCGGTGGTCGATGACGTTCTCCGACCGCAGGTCCTTCCAGCTCGCCGTGCGGATCGGCTCCGCCTCGTCCGCCGTCTCGACGACCGAGGTGCCGAGCACGGTGAACTGGGTGTGCGGCGCGTGGAGGTCGAAGGACGTCACGACCGTGCCCCAGTAGTCCGTGTACCGGTACGCACGGGTCGCGGGCGTCGTCTCGATCCTGGTGGCGACCGTGTTCTGCCGCCGGTCGGAGCGCGGGGTCAGCCGCGCCTCGTTGTACGACTGCATCGCGGGGGTTTCGTAGTGGTAGCCCGTCTTGTGGACCACCCGTACCTGCCAGCTCACAGTGAAACCTCCGCGCCGCTCCAGGCCACCCAGGGTGCCGAGTGGAAGTACTGCACCGAAACGGCCTCGCCGACGTCCTTGATCGTGGTCTGCAGTGCGGCGAGCCGCTTCGGCAGGTCCTCCAGCAGGTCGGACGGCTTCAAGAACTCCAGCTCACTGCGGGCCCTGCCGAGCAGGCGCAGTGCCTCGGACTTCTCGTGGGTACGGCTTTGGACGCCCGTGTCCAGCTCGTCGAGGCACTCCTCGGCCTGTCGCAGCGCGTGGAACACCGAGCGTGGGAAAAGCGTGTCCCGCAACAGGAACTGCACCACCCGGCCGGCGTCGAGCGCGCCGCGGTAGGTGCGCAGGTACGTGTCCTGCGCGCCTGCCGAGCGGAGCACGGTGACCCAGCCCGGCGAGGACGCGCGGTCCTGCACTCGCGAAAGCAGCAGGCGCACGACCATGTCCGCGCGTTCGACGGACCGGCCGAGCACCATGAACCGCCAGCCGTCGTCGCGGCTCATCGTGGAGTCGGCGAGCCCGGCGAACATCGCCGCGCGTTCCTCCACAAAGGACAGGAACGAGTGCGGACCGGCTCGGCGGGCGTACCGCTGCCGGTCGGGCACCGCGTTCCAGGTGGCGTTGAGGCATTCCCACAGTTCCGTCGAGACGACCTCGCGGGCGCCCCGGGTGTTCTCGCGCGCGGAGTTGATCGAGCCCACGATCGACGCCGGATTGTCCTTGGCGTACGCGACGAGTTCGGTCAGCTTCCACACGTCGAGTGAGTCGGTGCCGTCGGTCTGGATGCCGAGTACCGCCAGCAGCTGGCGGCTGGCGTAGTCGGGGTCGACACTCGCGTCTTCGAGCAGTTGGTGCACCGAGACGTTGAGGATGCGGGAGGTGTCGTCGGCTCGTTCGACGTACCGGCCGATCCAGTACAGCGATTCCGCGTTACGTGCTAGCACTAACCCGCCTCCTTACTGCTGTTGTTGCTGCTGCTGGGAACTGGTCAACTCGGGGCCTTGCTCGGCCGCCAAGCCGTCGACGGACGAAGCGCCGAGCGCGGGCTGTTCGAGTTCGCGTTCCGCGGTCGACGTCCGCGCCGCGAGCACCCAGGTGTCCTTCGAACCACCGCCCTGCGACGAGTTGACCACCAGGCTGCCCTCCGGCAGCGCGACCCTGGTCAGGCCGCCGGGCAGCACGAAGATGTCCTTGCCGTCGTTGACCGCGAACGGCCGCAGGTCGACGTGCCGTGGCGCCAGCCTGTCGTCCACTTTGGACGGAACGGTCGACAGCTGCACCACCGGCTGCGCGATCCAGCCACGCCGATGTGCCTTGACCTTGCGCCGGATCGTCGCGAGTTCGCTCGCCGTGGCCTCCGGCCCGAACACGATCCCGTAGCCGCCGGAGCCCTCGACCGGCTTGATGACCAGCTCTTCGAGGTGCTCCATCACGTAGTCGAACTCGTCGGGCAGCCAGCACCGGTAGGTGTCCACATTGGGCAGCAGCGGCTTCTCGTTGAGGTAGTACTTCACCATCTCCGGCACGTAGGTGTAGACGAGCTTGTCGTCGCCGACGCCGTTGCCGACCGCGTTGGCGATGACAACGTTGCCTGCCCGTGCCGCGTTGAGGATCCCGGCGACGCCGAGCACCGAGTCCGGCCGGAAATGCACCGGGTCGAGGAACTCGTCGTCGATGCGCCGGTAGATGACGTCGACCGGCCGCTCGCCCTCGGTGGTGCGCAGGTAGACGACGTTGTCACGACAGAACATGTCGCGGCCTTCGACCAGTTCGACGCCCATCAGCCGCGCCAGCAGCGAGTGCTCGAAGTAGGCCGAGTTGGCCACACCCGGCGTCAGCACGACGACCATCGGGTCCGCGACGTTCGGCGCGGCCGCCGCACGCAGCGCGCGCAGCAGGTGGGACGCGTAGTCGCCGACCGGGCGCACCCGGTGCTGCACGAAGAGGTCGGGGAACACCCGCGCCATCGTGCGGCGGTTTTCCATGACGTAGGAGACGCCGGACGGATTGCGGAGATTGTCCTCCAGCACCCGGAATGTGCCTTCTTCGTCGCGCACGAGGTCGACGCCGGACACATGGATGCGCACGCCGTTGGGCGGGTTGATCCCGAACGCCTCGCGGTGGAAGTGCTCACACGAGGTGATCAGCCGCCGCGGCAGCACGCCGTCACGCAGGATCTGCCGGTCACCGTGGATGTCGGCGAGGAACGCCTCCAGCGCGTGTACCCGCTGAGTGACACCACGCTCGATCTTGGTCCACTCGGCGGTCGTGATCACCCGCGGCACCAGGTCGAGCGGGAACGGCCGTTCCTGCCCGGACAGCGAGAAGGTGATCCCCTGATCGACCATCGCGCGGTCGATCGCCGTCGAACGGGCGGAAAGATCGCTCGCGTCCAGTCCGGAGATCGACTCGTACAGCGCGCGGTACGGCGTGCGCACGGTGCCGTCCGGCGCGAACATCTCGTCGAACGCGTCCGAATGCGGGCGATCCGGCGCTAAGTAGCCGTCGAACTGGGCGCCGGGATGACCGTTGCGCCGCGATCGCGCCGGGCGGGCCCGGCGTCCCCCTGGCGGCAGCCGAGGCGTCGTGTTGTTCATGGTTATCTCTACCTCACCCGGCCGGGTCGACGCGACACCCAGAGTCGCCAAAGGCCCCGGCTGAAACTGGGCCGTAACGTCGAGGTGCTGTGCTGTCCGTCCGATGAGTGGCAGTATGCGTGCTCTCGGCTGGTGAGAACTACTAGGAGTGACACTGTGGCGCGTCCAACCCATCTGAAAGCGTTCGCCCTGCTTCCGGCGTTCGCACTCGTCGGCATGAGCGTGGCTTGTGGCGCTGGCGGATCAGGAGCGGGCGAAGCGCCCAAGTCCAGCGCGCCCGCCGGCAGCAGCGCACCCGCGGACGCGGGCGCCGTCGCCAAGGACGAGAAGCTCGCCGCGATGGTGCCGGAAGACATCAAGAAGGACGGCAAGATCCTCGTCGGCCAGGACCAGAGCTACCCGCCGAACGAGTTCGTCGACGACAAGGGTGTCGTCACCGGCTTCGACGTCGACTTCGGCACGGCCATCGCGAAGAAGCTGGGCCTCGAGGTCGGCTTCGAGAACTCGAACTTCGACGGCATCATCCCCGGTATCGGCGCCGGCAAGTACGAGCTTTCGCTGTCCTCGTTCAGCATCACGGCCGAGCGGCTGCAGACCGTCGACATGGTGTCCTACTACAAGGCGGGCACCTCGCTGGCCGTGCTGAAGGGCAACCCGGACAAGCTGAACCTCGACGACCTCTGCGGCAAGAAGATCGCCGTGCAGAAGGGCACCACCCAGGTCGCTGACATCGAGGCGCGCTCCAAGAAGTGCACCGAGGCGGGCAAGCCCGCGGTCGAGGAGACCCAGCTGCAGGCGCAGACCGACGTGAACCTGGCGCTGACCTCGAAGAAGGTCCAGGGCGAACTGGCCGACTCCCCGGTCATCGACTACGCGGTCAAGCAGACCAACGGCCAGCTCGAAGCCGTCGGCGCGCCGTATGACACCGCGCCGTACGGCGTCGTGCTCAAGAAGGCCAACGGCGATTACGCGAAGGCGGTCCAGGGTGCCATCCAGGCGCTGATCGACGACGGCACCTACAAGAAGATCCTCGACAAGTGGGGCCTGTCCCAGGCCGGCGCCGTCACCAAGTCGGAGATCAACCCGGCCTCCTGAGCCTGACGTAAGGACGAATCTCTCGTGGTAAGCACGTCCGAGGCGGCGGGGGTCACCGACCCGCCGCCGTCCGATGCCGCGCCGATCAAGGCGATCCCGGTCCGCCACTACGGCCGCTGGGTCGCCGGGGTGGTGATCGTGTTCCTGGCGTTCATCGTCATCAGGAGCGTGGTCACCAACTCGAACCTGAACTGGCCGGTCGTCTTCGACTACCTGTTCAACGAGCGCATCCTCCGCGGCCTGCAGAACACGTTGATCCTCACCGTGATCTCGATGGTCATCGGTGTCGCGGGCGGTGTGCTGCTGGCGGTCATGCGGCTGTCGCCGAACCCGCTCACCTCGGGTGCGGCGGCGATCTACATCTGGCTGTTCCGCGGCACCCCGCTGATCACCCAGCTGCTGGTGTGGAACTACCTCGCGTTCGCGTACCCCCGGCTCGGGCTCGGCATCCCGTTCGGCCCCGAGTTCGTCAGCTGGGACACCAACCAGCTGATGACGCAGTTCACCGCGTCGCTGCTCGGGCTCGGGCTGAACGAGGCCGCGTACATGGCCGAGATCGTCCGAGGCGGCATCCAGTCGGTCGACGGCGGCCAGCTGGAAGCGGCCAGCGCGCTCGGGATGAAGCGCACGACCACGCTGCGGCGGATCATCCTGCCGCAGGCCATGCGCGTGATCATCCCGCCGACCGGCAACGAGACGATCGCGATGCTCAAGACCACCTCGCTGGTCGTGACCATCGGGTACTTCGAGCTGATGGTGGCCGCGCAGACCATCTACGCGCAGAACTTCCAGACCGTGCCGCTGCTGCTCACCGCGGGTATCTGGTACCTGTTCCTGACGTCGATCCTGACGTTGATCCAGGTCCAGATCGAGAAGCACTACTCGCGGGGGACCTCGCGGATGATCGATGACAAACAGCGGTGGTCCACGCGGATGCTCGGCTTCCGTCTCGGTTCCGCGGGTAAGGGGGCGTCCTCATGACCCCGGTCGTTTCGGCACAAAAGATCTGCAAGAGCTTCGGCAGGGTCGAGGTCCTCAAGGGCATCGACCTCGAGGTCCACGAGCGTGAGGTGCTCTGCCTGATCGGCCCGTCCGGCTCGGGCAAGTCGACGCTTCTCCGCTGTATCAACCACTTGGAGAAGATCGACGCGGGCCGCCTGTACGTCGACGGCGTGCTCGTCGGCTACAAGCAGCGCGGCGACAAGCTGCACGAGCTGCGCGAGAACGAGGTCGCCGAGCAGCGCAAGGACATCGGCATGGTGTTCCAGCGCTTCAACCTCTTCCCGCACATGACCGCGCTGGAGAACGTCACCGAGGCGCCCATCCAGGTGCGCAAGGAGCCGAAGGCCATGGCGCGCCAGCGTGCCATGGAACTGCTCGACCGGGTCGGGCTCGCCGACAAGGCGAAGAACTACCCGGCGCAGCTGTCCGGTGGTCAGCAGCAGCGCGTCGCCATCGCGCGGGCGCTGGCCATGGAGCCGAAGCTGATGCTCTTCGACGAGCCGACGTCCGCATTGGACCCGGAACTCGTCGGGGACGTGCTGGCGGTCATGCGCCAGCTGGCCAAGGACGGCATGACCATGGTCGTGGTCACGCACGAGATGCAGTTCGCCAAGGAGGTCGCCGACACGGTGGTCTTCATGGACGGCGGGGTCGCCGTCGAAACCGGGCCTGCGGCCCAGGTCATCGGCAATCCGCAGCACGAGCGCACCAAGGCCTTCCTGGCCCGTGTGCTCAATCCGAACGAAAACTGACGCAGGCTTGGAGGAAAAGCGGGACCACTCCCGCTTTTCCTCCGATAGCCTGGCGGCGTGCTGACGGACAACGGGTTGCCGCCGCTTGACCCCTTCGCGGGCGTACCCGACCGCCGGTACGAGGTCAGGGCGACGGACCTGCTCAAACCGTTCGTCGAGCCGGGCAACGGCGGGATACTCCGCTGGCGCAAGCAGGCCACGAACGCCCCGATCGTCCAGGTCGAGGACGCCTACGTCACCGGCATCCTGGATCTGCGGGCCGCCGACCTCGAATTCCTCTTCCGCTTCGAACGCTGCCGCTTCGAGCATCCGCCGGACGTCCGCGAGGCGACGCTGCTCGGGCTGGTCTTCCGCAAGTGCTGGCTGCCCGGCCTCAAGGCCCGCAACCTGCGCAGCCGCAACGACGTCCGACTGATCCGCAGCCGCGTCGAGGTCGACAAGACCGACGAGATCGAAGAGACCACGGTCCAACGTGGAGACGACCGCGAACGCGGTATGCCCAACGCGGCGGTCAACCTCACCGACGCCGTCATCGAGGGCTCGATGGTGCTCACCCGCACCGAGATCTCGCATCAGCACGGCAAGGCGATCCAGGCCGACCGGCTCACCATCAACGGCGCGCTGCTCGCGTACCGGATGGTCGCGAACGGCGAAGTCCGCGTACCCGGCATGAAGACCGGCGGTAACGTCAACTTCTCGGGCGCCTCGCTGAACAACCCCGACGGCTTCGCGCTCAACGCCAACGGCGTGCAGATCGGCGGGAGCCTGCTCTGCGAGGTCGACAACTATGGGCCGGCGGCGCAGCGCAAACGCTTCTCCTGCAACGGGATCCTGTACCTGCCGAGCGCGCGCGTCGGCAGTGACATCGTGTTGCGCGAGGCCAAGCTCGGCGTCAACCAGTACGGCCCGATCGTGGTCGACCAGTGGAAGTCGAACGACCCGTACCTCGACCCTCGCCCCGCGCTCGTCGCCGACCGGCTGCGCGTCGACGGCAACCTCGAACTCAGCGACGGCCTGCAGGCACTCGGCACGCTGCGGATGGTCAACGCGCACATCGGCGGTTCGCTGCGGCTGGCAGGCGCGGAGGTCAAGGTCGCGCGCGGCAAGCGCGTGCCGTACTACGACCGCGCGATCCACCTCGACGGCAGCCAGATCAACGGCGACATCGAGGCGACCAGCCTGCGCGTGCCCGCCGGCCAGGTCAGGCTTTCGGACGTCACGGTCGGCGGCAGTGTGCTGGCCTGGAACGCGATGTTCCTCCATCCCGAGCGCGACGCGTTCGCCGCGCGCCGCACCAAGGTCGCGGGCAACTTCAACCTGACCGACGCGACCGTCCAGGGCACGCTGCGGCTGCAGGGCGCCGACGTCGGCGGCTCGATCAACCTCTACGGCACCCGCGTCACCCAGCCCGGAGTCCGGCCGACGACGAGTTACTCGGTCGACGTCCGCACCGCGCGCGTCGGCCGTGACCTGGTGCTCACCGAGAACAAGGACCGCCCGTTCATCGCCGAGGGCGGGGTGAACATGGACGGCTGCGCGGTCGCCAGGCGCGTCGACCTGCGCGGCGCCGAGATCGGCTCACTCAGCCGCGACGGCATCGCGGTCGACGCCTCCGACGTGCGCGCCGACGAGTTCGTGCTGACCCCGGCGACCCCGCCGTCCGGCCGGTTCCTGCTGCGCCGCGCGCATTGCGGCACCTTGGGCGACAACGAGAACTTCTGGACCTCGACCGGCGGCATCGAGCTCGACGACTTCCGCTACGACGCGCTCAAGGTGTCACCGAAGGTCGACGACGACGCCGCGCTGGACCGCCGCATCCATCTGCTGCGCCACGCGCTCGACGGCTACCGCCCCGGCCCGTACGACCAGCTGTCCGCGACACTGCGCGCGAGCGGAAACGAAGAGCACGCCTCGACGGTCTCGCTCAAGAAGCAGCAGTTCCGCTACGAGGCGCTGGCCAGCGGTTTCAAGATCTTCGGTCCCGGCGTGAAGCTCTGGAGCTGGCTGCAGCGCTCGATGGTCGGCTACGGCTATCGGCCGGTCCGCGCACTCGGCTGGCTGCTGACGATCCTCGCGATCGGCAGCCTGTGGTTCGGCCTCGGCACGGACAACTGCGTCCAAGCGCCGAAGGACACCTATTCGGTCTCCGGCCCGCGCTGCGCGATCAACCGTGACGACACCGGCCTCGAATGGAACCCGGTCTGGTACACCGCCGACCTGATCGTGCCGATCGTCGATTTCGGCAACAAGTCCCGCTGGTACATGCACGGCGCCGACAAATGGGTCGCCGCCGGAATCACGGCGATGGGCTGGATACTGGCGACCACGATCGCGGCCGGTGTCAGCCGGATGCTCAGACGCAACAATTAGCGAAATGGGGCGCGGGAGAAACCCGCGCCCCATTCACGTTTCGGCTAGACGATGCCGCAGCTGAAGTTCACCTGGCCGGTGAGGGTGCCCATCGTCTGCACCCGGATCTTCGGGTTGGCGAGGTTGTTGCCCCACGGCCGCGTGATGCCGATGTGCGGGGTGTTGTTCGTCAGCGGGATGGACTTGAACCACTGTCCGCGGTTCGCGCCGTCGATGTAGAAGACCTCGAGCGCGATGGCGTCACCCTGTACCTTTTGGACGTCGTACTTGATGTTCGCGCCGTTGAACCCGATCACGCTGGTCGAGCTCTTCAGTTCCTGGGCGAAGCCGATCGGAATCACTCCGCCGCCACCGCAGCCCATCATGTTGACCTCGGTCCAGTGGCTTTCGGCGGCGTTCGCCTGTCCGGCGCCCAGCGCCATCATGAACACCGCGGATAGCAAAATCAGAAATCGCTTCACCAGTTAACCCCGATCTTGGTTTTCTCCTGACGTAGACCGACACTGTCAGCGATATCGCGGGGCGTAAAGCCTTTTCAGGTCTGCCTGAAATCGCCGAATTCGGCAAGATTCTTTATTTTGTCGATCGGGTGCATACTGCCGGTATGTCAACACCGGATGCCACCGGCACCATCACCGTCAACGCCGCCCCCGAAAGCGTCTACGCGCTGGTGAGTGATCCGGGGTCGCTCGCATCGCTCGCCGAGGAGTACGCGGGCCACCGCTGGCTCGACGGCGCCTCGGCCCCGGCGGTCGGCGCCCGCTTCCGCGGCAGCAACCGCCGAGGTTTCCGCAGGTGGAGCACCCTGAGCACGATCACGGACGCCTCGGTCGACCGCTTCGCCTTCGAGGTCACCTCGTTCGGCCTGCCGGTCGCCCGCTGGCAGTACGACATCGAGCCGTCCGGCGACGGCTGCGTGGTCACCGAAAGCACCTGGGACCGGCGTCCGACCTGGTGGCGCTACCCGACCTCGTTCGCCACCGGCGTCTGGCAGCGCGACTCCCAGAACCACGCCAACATCGAGACGACGCTCACACGTCTGAAGGACCGCGCAGAAGGGGCGTAACGGACACGGATGGCCTAACGATGAAAGATCCGACAAACCAATCTGGGGAAAGACCTTTCATCATGCGCCTCTTGCTGCCCGTCGCCATCCTGACCTGCGCCTTAGCGCTCTCAGCCTGCTCGTCCGACACCCCGCCGCCCGCCCCGCAGCCGTCACCGGCCCCGTCGAGCTCGGCCGTGCCCACGCCGACCCCCTCGGCCGAGCCGACGCCGACCGCCGAGCCGACCCCGTCGCCCGCCCCGACCACGACGGCCAAGCCGAAGGCCGCCAAGCGCACCGAGACCGAAGCCGAGCGGATCACCCGCGAGGCCAAGGAGCGTCAGGCGCGCAAGGTCAAGGAGACCCCGCTGCCGGACGCGCCCGGCGCGACCGAGCCGCACTACTCGGGCGGCTGAGTTTCTCTCTCGACGTGAACGCCCCTTTCGCAACCTTCACCGTTGCGAAAGGGGCGTTCGTGTGTACGGGCCGTACACCTTGATCCACCCTCAGTAGACCGCCATTTGCCGTCTCCTCCCGCAGGGTGAGCTTTTTCTCTCGACCGGTGGATCTCGGAACAGCACTCGACCGGGTGTAGTTCACTGGGATCGTGACTACCCCTCGACCGCAGTCCCGAGTTCGCGCGCCCGAGCTGTCCGGCGATGTCTGGCTGAACACCGGCGGCAAGCAGCTCAAGCTCGCCGAGCTGCGCGGACGCATAGTCCTGCTGGACTTCTGGACCAGCGGTTGCGTGAACTGCCTGCACGTTCTCGACGAGCTGCGCCCGCTGGAGGAGCGGTTCGCCGACGTGCTGGTGACCATCGGCGTGCACTCGCCGAAGTTCCTGCACGAGGGCGAGGTCCAGGCCATCGAGGCGGCCGTGCGGCGGTACGAGGTGCACCACCCGGTGCTCAACGACCCGGACATGGCCATGTGGTCGCAGTACGCGGTCAAGGCGTGGCCGACGCTGGTCATCGTCGACCCCGAGGGTTACGTCGTGCACGTCGCCGCGGGCGAAGGGCACGCCGAGGCGCTCAAGCGGGTCATCGAGGACCTCGTCGCCAAGCACGAGGCCAAGGGCACGCTGCGCCGCGGCGGCAGCCCGTACGTTCCTGCCGAGGAGCAGAAGCACGAACTTCGCTTCCCCAGCAAGGCCGTGGCGACCGCCGAGGGCCGGATTCTGGTGGCGGACACCGGAAATCACTCGATCGTCGAGTTCGCCTCCGATGGCGAGACCGTGGTCAGGCGGTTCGGCAGCGGCAGGCGCGGCGCGCAGGACGGGCCGTTCGACCTGGCGAGTTTCACCGAGCCCGCCGGGCTCGCGTTGCTGCCCAACGACATCGCCGAGCGGGCCGGGTATCACGTGGTGGTCGCCGACACCGCAGGGCATCTGTTGCGCGGCATCGACCTGCGCACCGGCGAAGTGTCCACTGTGGCCGGTACCGGCAAGCAGTGGCGCAACGGCGCGGACAGCGGCAAGGCGCTGGAGATCGACCTCACCAGCCCGTGGGACGTCGCGTGGTGGGCGCCTGCCGGCGGCATCGTGATCGCGATGGCAGGCAACCACACGCTGAGCCTGTTCGACCCGGTCGGCGGCGGTATCGAGCGGTTCGGCGGCACGACCGTCGAGGGGCTCAAGGACGGCCAGCTCGGCGAGGCGTTCTTCGCGCAGACGTCCGGTTTCGCCGCCGCGCCCGACAAGCTCTGGCTCGCCGACGCCGAAACTTCGGCGCTGCGCTGGCTCGACACCGACGGCAACGTCCACACGGCCGTCGGCACCGACCTGTTCTCCTTCGGCCATGTCGACGGCGACGCCGACAAGGCGCTGCTGCAGCACCCGCTCGGGCTGGCCGTGCTCGACGACGGCCGGGTCGCCATCGCCGACACCTACAACGGCGCGATCCGCCGGTACGACCCGCTCACCCGCGAGGTCTCCACGCTCGCGACCGGCTTGGCCGAGCCACAGGGCCTGCTGCTGCACGAGGGCACGTTGCTCGCGGTCGAGTCCGCCGGGCACCGGCTCACCCCGGTGGCCACCGAGGTGACCAGCGTCGATGGCGACGCGCACGCCGTGCGCAGGCCGCCGACCGTGCTCGCGCCGGGCGAGCTCGAGTTCACCGTCGTGTTCACGCCGCCGCCCGGCGAGAAGCTCGACGACCGCTACGGCCCGTCGACCCGGCTGGAGATCAGCGCGTCGCCGCCGGAGCTGCTCGTCGAGGGCGCGGGCGTCGGCACGGACCTCGTCCGGCGCATCAAGCTCGCGGACGGTCACCGCGACGGCGTGTTGCAGGTCGTGGCGCAGGCCGCGAGCTGTGACAGCGAGGCCGAGCACCCCGTCTGCCGCGTGACCAGGCAGGACTGGGGCGTCCCGCTGCGGTTCGCTGCCGACGGTGAGCGGGTGCTCACGCTGGTGATGGCGGGCACGCCTCGCTGAGTCAGTACGATGACCCGCGTGTCAAGTACACCCAAGCTCGAAATTCAGATGCTGAACGATCGCGTACTGGTGCGGCTGTCACCCGAAGAGGGGGAACGGCGGAGCAGCGGGGGGATCGTGATCCCGGCGACCGCTCAGGTCGCGCGCAGGCTCGCTTGGGGTGATGTACTGGGCGTTGGCAACAGCGTGCGCAACGTGAAGGTCGGCGACCGCGTGCTCTTCAACCCGGAAGACCAGTTCGAGGTCGAACTCCGGGGCGAGGGGCACCTCGTCATGCGCGAACGGGACATCCATGCCGTCGCGACCGAACTCACCGAACAGGGCACCGGGCTGTATCTATAGGGAGGTCCCGGTGCGGGATGAGCAAGTCGACGATCTGGCGCTGGTCGACGAGCTCTTCAAACCGGAGCCGGTCCCGCTCCCGCCGACGCACCAGGTGGTCGTCCGCCGCCGGATCGGCCGGGTCTTCGTGGTCGCGGGCAGCGTATTCGGGCTGCTCGCGCTCGCCTACATCGCGGACGTGGTCGCCGGCATCGGCGACGTCCCGCGCGGGGTCACCGTGGCGGGCGTCGAGGTCGGCGGACTCGGCCACGCGAACGCGGAAGCCAAGCTGCGCAGGGAACTTCAGCCCCGCCTCGTCCTGCCGGTCACGATCATCGGAGGCGACGTCAGCGCCACCCTCGACCCGCCGAAGTCCGGCCTCGGTCTCGACTGGCCCGGCACGCTCGCGCAGGCGGGCGAGCAGCCGCTGAACCCGATCACCCGGCTGCTCGCGTTCTTCCGCACCCGCGAAGTCGGTGTCGTCGCGAAGGTCGACCAGGACCTGCTCACCCGGGCCGTCACCAAGGTCGCGACCCAGTTCACCCGCGAGGCCGTCGAAGGCGGCATCGGTTTCCGCGAACTTCCCGACCGGGTCGAGGCGTACGCGATCGAGCCGCATCCCGGTCAGGTGCTCAAAGACATCGACGGCGCGGTCGGCGTCGTGAAGAACGAATGGCTCAGCCGCGGTGGCGTCCGGCTCGCCGTGGAGTCGTCACCGGTGAAGTCGACCACCGAGGGCGTGCACCGCGTGCTCGACCAGATCGTCACGCCCGCGATCGCCGAGCCGATCACCGTGCACGGCGAAGGCCAGGACTTCCCTTTGCTGCCAACGGATATCGCGCACGCGCTGAAGTTCGAACCCCGCGACGGCGGCACGCTCGAAGTCCGGATCGACCAGCAGGCACTGGAAAAGGCGGCGCAGCCGCAGCTCGCCGCCACCGAAAAGCCGGGCAAGGACGCGCACATCGTGTTCTCCACCGGCTCGCCCGCGGTCGAACCGGCGGAGGACGGCCGGAAAGTCGACTGGGCCAAGACTTTCGAGCCGCTCGCCGAGGTCATGAAACGCACCGAAGGCCGCGAACTCACCGCCGTCTACGCCGCCAGCCCGGCCGCACTCAGCACCGACGCGGCGACGTCGCTCGGCATCACCGAGGTGGTCGGCGAGTTCACCACGGGCGGCTTTTCCGGGCCTGCCGCGACGAATGTCGGCGCGTTGGCGGCGAAGGTGAATGGCATGATCATCAAACCGGGCGACACGTTCAGCGTGAGCGCGCTCGGTTCGCCCGGCTACGTCAACGCGCCGCTGAACGAGGACGGCACCGGCCCGATCGTCGTGGGCGGCGGCGTTTCCCAGTTCGCGAGCACGCTGTACAACGCGGCTTACCTGGCCGGGCTGACCGACGTCTCACACGTCACCCACGACTACTACCTCGACCGGTATCCGGCAGGCCGCGAGGCGAAGATCCTGAACGCCGACGGTTCGGGCGTCGACCTGAAGTTCGGCAACGACGGGACGAGCGGAGTCGCGATCCAGGCGTACGCCGGCGGCTCGTCGGTGACCGTGAAGATCTGGGGTACCAAGCGTTTCAGTGTCGAAAGCAGCGCAGGCGGGCAGTCGGACGTGACCGAAGCGCCGTCGCAAACCGGCTCTGGCGAAGGCTGCCAGCCGTCCGCCGGAGTGCCGGGCTTCACCACCTCGGACACCCGCGTCGTGCGCGAAATCGTGACAGGGCAAGAGGTTCGCCGCGAAACCAGGGTGGTCCGCTACCAGCCCCGCGCGGCCACGACCTGTCCCTAGAACGCGATAAAGCGGGCTTTACTCCGCGGAGTAAAGCCCGCTTTATCCCGGGGTTCAGGAGGTCTTCTGCCCGCCCTTGAGGCCCGCGTAGACGCCCGCCGCGGCGATGACGCCGATGACGGCGGCGCCGACCTGGAACGCGTGGCGGATCCAGTCGATCCCGCTGGTGTGCCGCACGCCGAACACGCCGGCCAGCCAGTTGCCGATGAACGCCGCGACGATGCCGACCACGATGGTCAGCCACATCGGGATCTTCTGGTCGCCTGGCGCCAGCATCCGGCCGATCACACCCAGGATCAGGCCGACCACGATCGTCGTGATGATGCCCCAAATTCCACCGAGCATGGCAACTCCTTCGTCAAGGAAAACCCCACGGTGACACCGATCCGGCCCGCCCGCGCCCCGAAGTCGCCCGACCGGGTGAGCGGTCATAAAAACACTGACCGGCCCGCCAGAACGGCGGACCGGCCAGGTACCTGGAAAAGTCAGCGGGTGACGCCTCGGCGTCCGTACATGTTCGCCACCAGGATCACGCCGACCGCGGCGACGCCGATCTGGGTGAACAACTCGAGCCAGTCGAAGCCCGCGGTGTCCGCGTAGCCGAGGCCGCGGGCGATGGCCGTGCCGATGAAGGCGGCCACGATACCGACGATGATCGTCAGCCAGAGCGGGATGGCCTGCCTGCCCGGTGCGGCCAACCTGCCCAGCAGTCCGATGATGAGACCGACCACGAGGGCGGTGATGATGCCGGTGATAGTCATCGAAGCTCCTTTGGAGTGGCCCCTCTTGGGGGGTGCGAAACCAGTAGTACCCAAGAGAAGCGCGCCCAAACGCGGAAAAACGAAAAGCCCCCTCACCCGTGCCGGGCGAGGGGGCTTTTCGCTGGTAGGTCAGTAAGAAGACTCGTCGACGTCCATGAGCTCGTTGTCGGCGTTCTCCACGATCGCGCGGCGCGCGGTCAGCTCGGGCAGCACGCTCTTCGCGAAGAAGGACGCCACGGCGATCTTCCCGTTGTAGAACGCGACGTCCTTGTCGGAGGCGCCGGCGTCGAGCTGCTTCAGCGCGACCTCGGACTGCTTGAGAAGCTGCCAGCCGACGAGCAGGTCACCGAAGGACATCAGCAGCCGGACCGTGTGCTGGCCGACCTTGTTGATGCTCTGCGGGTCCTCCTGCGAGGCGGTCAGGTAGCCGATCAGCGAGCCGAGCATGCCCTGGGTGTCTTCGACGGCCTGCTTCAGCAGCGCCCGCTCGCTCTTGAGACGGCCGTTGCCTGCCTCGGACTCCAGGAACTTCGTGATCTCGCCCGCCACGAACGCGACGGCCTGGCCCTGGTCGCGGACGATCTTGCGGAAGAAGAAGTCCAGCGACTGGATGGCCGTGGTGCCCTCGTACAGCGAGTCGATCTTCGCGTCGCGGATGTACTGCTCGATCGGGTAATCCTGCAGGAAGCCCGAACCACCCAGCGTCTGCAGCGACTGCACCAGCTGCTCGGTGGCGCGCTCGGAGCCGACACCCTTGACGATCGGCAGCAGCAGGTCGTTGACCCGCTCGGCCAGCTTGATCTCCTCGGGCGTGCCGTCCTGCGTCCACACGCGGTCCTGGAACGACGCCGTGTACAGGTACACCGCGCGCAGGCCCTCGGCGTACGCCTTCTGCAGCATGAGCGACCGGCGCACGTCCGGGTGCTTCATGATCGAGACGCGCGGGGCGGCCTTGTTCAGCATGTTCGGCAGGTCGGCGCCCTGCACGCGCTCCTTGGCGTACTCCAGCGCGTTCAGGTAGCCGGTGGACAGCGTGGCGATGGCCTTGGTGCCGACCATCATCCGGGCGTACTCGATGACCTGGAACATCTGCGCGATGCCGTTGTGCACCTCGCCGAGCAGCCAGCCCTTGGCGGGCGTGCCGTGCTGACCGAAGGTGACCTCGCAGGTGGTGGACGCCTTGATGCCCATCTTGTGCTCGACGTTCGTGACGTAGGCGCCGTTGCGCTCGCCCAGCTCACCGGACTCGCCGTCGAAGTGGAACTTCGGCACGAGGAACAGTGACAGGCCCTTGGTGCCGGGCTTGGTCTCGATGCCGGGACCCTCGGGGCGGGCCAGCACCAGGTGCATGATGTTCTCGGTCAGGTCCTGGTCGCCGGAGGTGATGAACCGCTTCACGCCGTCGATGTGCCAGGAGCCGTCCTCCTGCGGGGTGGCCTTGGTGCGGCCGGCGCCCACGTCCGAACCGGCGTCCGGCTCGGTGAGCACCATGGTCGCGCCCCAGCCGCGGTCGATCATGATCTGCGCCCAGCGCTTCTGCTCGTCCGTGCCGTTGTTGTGCACGATCATCGCGAAGCTGGGGCCCGCCATGTACATGTACAGCGGCGGGTTCGAGCCGAGGATCAGCTCGGACGCGGCCCACACCACGGTCGGCGGGATGCCGAGTCCGCCGAGCTCGTTGTTGAGGCCGAGGCGCCACCACTCGCCCTCCCAGAGGGCTTTGTAGCTCTTCTTGAACGACTCGGGCAGCTTGGCCGAGAAAGTCTTGGGGTCGTAGACGGGCGGGTTGCGGTCGGCGTCGGCGAACGACTCGGCCAGCGCGCCGGTGGCGAGCTTGTTCAGCTCCGCCAGCAGATCGCGGGCGCTCTCCTCGTCGGAGTCCTCCAGTACGCCTTTACCCAGCTTGTCTTGAACGTTCAGCACCTCGAAGAGGTTGAACTCCAGATCGCGGACGTTGCTCTTGTAGTGGCCCATGGCGTCTCTCCGTTTAGGGATCAGTGCCGGCCGGGAACCTCGCCGTGGGAAGACCCTTACTCGCCGGTAACTTCAGGATATTACCTGTCGGTAACCGGCGGCAAGCCCGACCCTCTTCAGTGTTGCGCAGATCGCCCGATCGAGACCCCGAGTAGGGGTCGGACCAGGGGTCAACGAGGGGCTGGCGCTGTTACGGCCTGGTTAAGCGGCGTGACGTTGTGTGCGTCATCGGGCGCGGTGACGAGGATTCCGCTGCGGAAGGCGATGGTCACCGCGTGCGTGCGGTCCCGTGCGGACAGCTTGCGCAGGATGCTCTTCACGTGCGTCCGGACGGTCTCCACGGACAGGAAGAGCAGCTTCGCGATCCCGGAGTTCTCCAGACCCTCCGCGATGAGCTGGAGCACCTGGTACTCGCGGCGCGACAGCGGCATCCGGGGCAGCGGGACGCGGCTTTCGGCCGACGGCCGCTTGACCCGGCCGAGCAGCGCGGCGAACGTCGGATCGAGGTAGCGGCGGTCGGCGTGCGCACGCCGGATGGCGTCGCTGAGCCGTTTCGGGTCGATCGCGCGCGGCACCAGCGCGTGCGCGCCGGCGGCGATGGCCTGCGCCAGGTACTGCGGCGCGCGGTTGGCGTCGCGGACCACCAGCACGATCAGCAGCGCCGGGTCACCGGTGCCGAGCAATCTCGTCAGGTGGCAGTTCGGGTCGAGCGCGGAGTCGAGCAGCACGACGTCCGGCCGCAGCTGCTCGGCGAGCTGCATCGCGCCGTGCTGGCTCGACGCCTGGCCGAGCCAGTGCATGCCGTGCGTGCGGTGGACGAGACCGGCCAGGCCGTCGCGGTAGATCGGCACGGGATCGACGGCGGCCACGCCGAGGCTGCGCCCGAGCACGGTTGGGACTGACTGCACGTTCGTCGGCTGGACCATGTGATCTCCGTCTCCACACGCCGCCACCCTGTGCTCGCACGTCCCCACTGCGCGCCCGATCCCCCTGCGGACCGGTCAGGATGACACCTCGTGCTTGTTAGGACCCATCTTCGATCATCTTGTGACGGGGTTTCGCGCACTTAGATGCATCGGGGGAACCTGCCCAACTCTGCGTAGAGAACGGCCCTGAAATGCCCGTTCCCGATCATCGGAACGTCCTGTGTGGACGTCGGATGCTACTGAGAGTTGATCACCGCGGCACGCAGCCTGCCGAACTCCTCGGCCAGTCCGGCTGGGGTCCAATGGGCGTTGAGTCCGCTTGGATTAGGCAAAACCCAGAGCCGGGTGGTGCCGATGCGCTCGTCCTGTTCGCCGACGGCGGCCTTCGGACGGCTGAAAGCGGCCCGGTAGGCAGTGATTCCCACCACAGCGAGCCAGTTGGGTTGAAATTCACGCATCTTCGCGGCCAGCTGCTCGCCGCCGTCGCGCAGCTCCTGCTTGCTCAGCTCGTCGGCGCGGGCGGTGGTCCGCGCGACCACGTTGGTGATGCCGATGCCCAGCTCCAGCAGCTCGTGCTGCTCGCTCGGGTCGAACTTCCGCGGCGTGAAACCGCCGCCGTGCAGCGCGGGCCAGAAGCGATTGCCCGGCCTGGCGAAGTGGAAGCCCATGGCCGTCGAGTAGAGGCCGGGGTTGATGCCGGCGAAGACCACGTCCAGCCCCGGCGCGAGTAAATCGTCGAGCAGCTTGCCTCTGGCCGCTTCGAGCTCGTCCTTGCTGGGCATTGGCCAAGTCTGGCAGGGGGTGGCCAACCGTCCACACGTTGCGTACGCTGTGTGATTCCGCGCACAACGTCGTACACGGGGGTTCGCTTTGCAACTGGCACTGATCCTCGGCCTGGTCGGGTTGATCTTCGCGGTCGCCATCACCTTCGTGGCGTTGGAAGACAAGCGCGCCGCACGGCGCGAGGCCGTGCGGCGGCAAGCCCGGTTAGCGCGCCTGGGCGAGGTGGACCCGCTCGCGCCGCACCGGCTGCGTGTCGACGGTTGAAGTGCTCCCGGCGCGGAAGGCCAGCAGCATCGCGGCCAGCACCCAGCCGAGCATGGCGCCGAAGGTGTTGGTCATGAGGTCGTCGACGTCGAAGATCCGGTAGACGAACGGCGCGGTGCCGAAGTTCGCGCTGAGCTGGGTGAGCTCGATCAGCAGCGACGCGGTGAAGCCGACGGCCATCGTGCCGACGAAGCCGCGCTTCCACAGCAGCCTGGCGAACAGGCCCAGCGGGACGAACAGTAGGACGTTCATCGCCGCCTGCTGGAAGGTCTGCGTGGTGAACCAGTTCGCGGCCGACAGCCCGTGCTTGAGCAGCTCGGTGTGGATGTCGGCGATCCACTGGAACGGGTGCAGCTGGACGGTCTGCTCCAGCCGCTTGCTGTGCGGGCCCGGCAGCGGCAGCAGGACCACCGCCACCGTCATGCAGGCGTAGAGCGTGACCATCGCCGTCTTGGCGATCCTGCCCGCCTGCGGACGGCCGAACCGGGAGACGTGCACGATCAGCTGCGGGACGAGGATCGTCGTCCAGACCGCGGCGAAGACGAGCAGTCCGTAGGTGAGGGCAGTGACCTGTGCGTTCGTCATGCCATTGAACTTATGGATCTTGGAAGCGGCCTTCTTCGGTCGATTAGTTAGGTTCCGTACCCGAGATCGGCCAATCGGCCGAGGCCCGCCACTGGCCGATCGGCCACCCGGCAGGGTGGTGGTTTTACCTGTTACCAGCGGTTACGCTCATTTCATGGACGACGTCGTCTACACCCGCGCTGGCCAGGGCGAACCGCTCGTGCTGATCCATGGGGTCGGGCATCGCAGGCAGGCGTGGGACCCGGTGATCCCGCTGCTCGCGAAGCACCGCGACGTGATCGCCGTCGACCTGCCCGGGTTCGGCGACTCGCCGCCCCGCGACGACGCGTACGGCGTCGAACCGGCGCTGCGGCTGTTCCGGGAGTTCTTCGCCGGCCTCGGCCTCGGGCGGCCGCACGTCGCGGGCAACTCGCTCGGCGGCCTGCTCTCGCTCGCGCTCGGCCAAGCCGGGCTCGTCCGCAGCGTCACGGCGCTTTCCCCGGCCGGGCTGTGGACGTACGCGCAGCAGCGCTACGCGATCGGCATGCTCCGCACGCACTACCACCTGGCACGCCGCATCCCCGATCGGTTCGGCCGCAGGCTGGCGGCGAGCGCGGTCGGCCGCACGGTCGTCAGCGGGATGATCTTCGACAAGCCCGCGCGGGTGGCGCCCGAGGTGATCTTCGACGACATGCGCGCGTTCGGCTCGGCCGCCGGGTTCATCCCGACCGTCGCGCTGACCCGCGGTCGCGGGTTCCGGTTCGAGGGCCCGGTGCTCGACGTTCCGGTGACGATCGCCTGGTCGCAGCGCGACCGGATACTCGCCAGGCCACGCGCTGCCGAATTGCGGAAGATGTGCCCGCAGGCACAGTTGCTCGTATTGCCCGGTTGCGGCCATGTGCCCATGAGTGACGATCCGGAATTGGTCACTCGCGTTCTGCTAGAAGGCAGTGACGTTTAGGCAAATTCCGCCGAATTCCCCTGGTGGATCACTCATCGGGAAGGCAGACTCCTCCGCCGGTGCACGCCCAGATCGGGGTCACAGGGCGTCCGAATTCGGAGGAAGAATGCTTATATCCAACCGGCTGAAGCGCGTTGTCGCGGTGTTCGGGGCCGCACTCACCGCGGGGGCGCTCGTCGCCACGCCGGCGTCGGCCTACGGCAGTCAGACCACTGACGTCCGGCTCATCGCCTTCAACGACCTGCACGGCAACCTCGAGCCGCCGTCCGGCTCGTCCGGCCGCGTCGTGCTGTCGGACGGCAAGACCGTCGACGCAGGCGGCGCCGCGTTCCTCGCGACGCACGTCAAGCAGCTGCGCGCGCAGGTCCGCAATTCGCTGGTCTTCTCGGCGGGCGACAACATCGGCGCCTCGCCGGTGATCTCGGCGCTGTTCCACGACGAGCCGACCGTCGAATTCATGAACAAGCTCGGCGTCAAGGCGTCGGTCGTGGGCAACCACGAGTTCGACGAGGGCTACGACGAGCTCAAGCGCATCCAGTTCGGCGGCTGCCACCCGGTCGACGGCTGCCAGTTCCACAAGCCGTTCAAGGGCGCGAACTTCCCGTTCGTCGGCGCGAACGTCACCTTCGAGAAGACCGGCCTGCCCGCGGTGCTGCCGTTCAGCATCGAGTTCTCCGGCGGCGTCCCGATCGGCGTCATCGGCGCCACGCTGAAGGACCTGCCGTCGGTCGTCACCCCGGAGGCCATCAAGGGCCTCAAGTTCGGCGACGAGGTGCAGGCGATCAACCGGACCTCGGCGCTGCTGGAGCTGTTCGGCATCAAGGCGCAGGTCGTGCTGATGCACCAGGGCGACGGCACCGAGACCGCCGGTCCCGACGACTGCAAGCTCCGCCCCGGCCCGGCCAAGGTCATCGCGGAGAGCGTGACCTCGCGCGTCGACGCGTTCTTCACCGGCCACAGCCACCAGCAGTACAACTGCGTCGTCAACGACCCGGCAGGCAACCCGCGCCCGCTGATCCAGGGTGCCTCGTTCGGCCGTCTCCTGTCGGTCATCGACCTGAAGATCAACCTCCGCAGCCGCGACGTCGTCCGCTCGGAGACCAAGGCGCACAACGAGATCGTCACCCGCGACGTCGCACCCGACCCCGACGTCCAGGCGCTCGTCGCCGAGGCCAAGACCAAGGCGGCCCCGATCGCCAACCGCCAGGTCGGCACCATCACCGCGGATCTCCCGGCGGCGGGCACCGCCACCGGCGAGTCACTGCTCGGCGACGTGCTCGCCGACGCGCAGCTGGCGGGCACCCTGTCCAACGGCGCGCAGATCGCGATGACCAACCCCGGTGGCATCCGCGCCGACCTGCTGTTCAAGTCCTCGCCCAACGGCGAAGGCGACGGCGTGGTCACCTACGGCGAGGCCTTCACCGTCCAGCCGTTCGCGAACATCATGCAGACGATCACGCTGACCGGAGCCAACCTGAAGGCCGTGCTGGAGCAGCAGTGGCAGGGCAGCATCACCCGCATCCTGCAGATCTCGAACTCGCTGCACTACTCGTACGACCTGTCCAAGCCGATCGGTTCCCGCATCTCGAACCTGACGCTCAACGGCGCCCCGATCGACCCGGCGGCCTCGCTGCGCGTTTCGGTGAACAACTTCCTCGCCGCAGGCGGTGACGGCTTCACCGAGCTCACCAAGGGCACCAACCTGGCAGGCGGCCCCGTCGACCTCGACGCGCTGCTCGCCTACTTCGCGGCGAACCCCGGCATCAACCCGCCGGTCACCAACCGCATCACCGCGATCGGCTAGCTCCGGTTTCTCCAAGACGCGCGGGTGACAATGGACCCATGCCTACCTGGGAAGACGTTGTCACCCGCGCGCTCGCACTACCCGAAGTCACGGTCTCGACCTGGTACCGCACCCCGGCATTGAAGGTCGCGGGCAAAGGCTTCGCCCGCCTCCGCACCGAAGCCGAGGGCGGCCTGGTCCTCATGTGCTCGCCCGACGAAAAGGCCGCCCTGCTGGCCTCGGGCGACCCGGCTTTCTACACGACCCCGCACTACGACGGCCACGCCTCGATCATCGTCGACCTCGCCCGCGTAGACCCACCCCAGCTCTACGAACTCCTCACGGAGTCCCACCGCCTCAAGTCCCCACCCAAACTCCGCGCCACCCTCACCTGACCCCGCGTCCCGACTCTCTGGGTACGCGTGTCGTCCATCCAGGTACGCGTGTCGTCCGTCTGTGCACGCGCGCCGTCCATCCATGGCCGGATCCGGGGCTACTGGCGGCGCGCCTTCAGATACAGGAAATCGGCCAGCGCGAGCACGAAGCCGTCCTCCGCGCGGAACACGGAAGGACCATGCGTCCAAGCTACAGCGCTTGCGCCTTGGCGTTGCGCTGGAAGCTCGACCAGATCGAGGCGCCGCAGTTGCCGCACTGAGGTCCGAAGAACTCGCCGTACGCGTTGTGGTCGCCCATCAGGAAATACCGGAACCACGCGGTGATCGGGCCGCGGAAGCCGCCGCCGTCGCCGGCGGGTGTCAAATGCGTTGCGCCTGCGAGTTCACCGTAGATCGCCGGGATGTGGCCCGCCGCGTTGTAGCGCGGAATCACCAGCAGCGGCGGGATGACGACGGTGTCGTATTGGCCGCCGAGGATGAACATCGGGCCCTTGAGCTGACCGATCAGGCCCTGCGGGCCGGGCTCGATGGGCACCGTCGTGTCGACGCGAGCGTCCGCGCCCGCATTGATCGTGCCGCCTCCGCCTTGCGAATGGCCGGTCGCGCCGACCTTCGAAGTGTCGACCTTGCCGTAGAAGACGCTGCCCGCCTTCGCGTTCTGCGCGGTCAGATAATCCAGTCCTGCCAACATTTCCGAGCCGCTGCCGGATTGTGTCGTGTTGGCGGCGGCGACGATGAAACCGTGTGACGCCCAGTGCCGGAGCAATCCAGCGTAGATCGACGGGGTCGCGAAAGTGCCGTTACCCCAAATGATTACCGGATGCTTGCCGCAGCCACCTAGATTGGTAGGCCGGTAAATGGTGTGCCCGACGCCGCTTTGCTGTTCGGTCACGGTGAACGGTCCCGGGCCCGACCAATTGTGGCCGACCGACGGGCAGCTCACCGCTTCCGGCGCGGCCACCGCCTGTCCCGTCGCGGCCACCATCAATGCCATCGCGCCGACGAACACGCCCACTCGCCGCAGCCGAGAAAACACACTGTACCCCTTTCGCCGTTGAAAGATCACCTCACAGAGTGCCTCGCGGCGAACAGGCCGCCGATGTGCTCTTCCCCAGGAAGCACTGCGAATCATTGTGACGGTGCCCAACGGCGCGGGTGGTCACCTCAAAGTGTCGAGTTTCGCCAACTCGTTCGGAGTAACGACCACGTCGAGACTTCGCAGGGTTTCGCCGAGGGTTTCCGGTGTGACGATGGTCTTTTCGATGCGCCCGTCGGCGTGTTCGAGGATGAGTTCGTTGCCGACGAACCGCTTGCTCAGGCCTGGTTCCAGGCGCATCACCACGATTTGGCCGTGGAATGGCGACTTCGGATGCGTCGAGACGTAGTGGTGCGCGACCTCGTAGTCGACTTGGTAGCGGATCTCGGGGCCGAATTGGTGCAGTGTCGTCCAGTCACTTTCGAACCTTTGCAACCGCCACCAGGGTCCATTTCGGAGCACCCGGTACTTCCACCCGGCCTGGTCGACGATTTCCTGATCCCGCAACGGCATCGACCGCAGGATTCCCCAGCCGAACCCGACATCGGCGAGGAACTCCTCGTCCCCGATCCGCACCACGAGCATCATGTGCGTCGACGGCCCCGGCCGGTCCGGCTGCACCCGCGACATCCGCCGCTCGACGGTGAACCCGAGCGCCTCCAGCGCCGCCGCGAACAGCAACCCGTGCTCGTAGCAGTAGCCACCTCGTTGCCGCCGCACGAGTTTGTCCTGGATGGCGTCCAGCCCGATGCCCGCGTGCGTGCCCATGAGCACATCGAGGTTTTCGAACGGAATGGACCGCACGTGCGCTTCGTGCAGCGATTCCAACGCCTCGGCGGACGGCTTCACCCGTGCGTGCCCGATTCGCGTCAGGTAAGCGTCGAGATCGAAGGTCATGCCGCCAGTCAACAACCTCGAGTGGGCTTGAAGTCAAGCCAAGCGATCGACGAGCGCGTCGATGAGCTCGTGCCGCTCCTCCGGGGTCAGCAGATCGGGCAGCGTGAGGCGTTCGACGATCATCCAGTTCAGCGCCAGCCACAGCAGCGTCACCGTCGTCCCGTCGCCGGGCAGGCCGGACTTCAGGTGGTTCGCGACGTTGAAGTCGAGATCCGCGCGAACCCGCCCAGTGAGCACCTCGCGCAGCCCGGGGCGCCGCGTCGCTTCGAGGCGGAGTTCCAGCAGCGCCAGGAACCCGGTCGGGAAGGCGGCGACCCGCTCGACCACGTCGTGCATCAGCTCGGTGACGCGCTCGCGGGTGCGCGGCCCGGTGTCGACGGCGGCCATCACCGCCTCGTCCGGCTCCAGCCGCTCGTAGACCCGCGCGCCGACGCTCAGCAGGATCTCGTCGCGGTTGGCGAAGTAGTTGGAAGTCGTGCCCGCGGGCACCTCGGCCTGCTGATCGACGGCGCGGAAGGTCAACCCCCGCGCGCCTTCGCCGGCCAGGACTTCGATCGCGGCGTCGAGCAGCGCCGCGCGGCGTTCGGGATTGCGTCGCACCATCGGTTGAAACCACTCCAGGTGTAGTGCTACGGTTCTGGCTCTAAAGTACTACAAGCCTAGTGGTCATGGGGGCCCGAATGCGCAAGCTCGTCTACTACGTCGCCGTTTCGATCGACGGCATGATCGCCGGGCCTGGCGGCGAGTTCGACTTCTACCCGGAGGCGCCCGACATGGTCGAGTACCTCCGCGCCGAGTTCCCCGAGACCATGCCGACCCACATCCGGTCGGTCATCGGCCTCGAAGGCGTGCCGAACAAACGCTTCGACACGGTCCTCATGGGCAAGGGCACCTACAAACCTGCGCTCGACGAGGGCATCACGAACCCGTACGCGCACCTGCGCCAGTACGTGTTCTCGACGTCCCTCGGTGAGATCGCCGACCCGGCCGTCGAATTGATCTCGACCGACCCGCTCGCCGCGGTCCGCGAGCTGAAGTCCGAGAGCGGCGCCGACATTTGGTTGTGCGGCGGCGGAAAACTCGCGGGCACGCTGCTGCCGGAGATCGACGAGCTGGTCTTCAAGACCTACCCGGTGGTCGCCGGCGCGGGCATCCCGGTCTTCGCGGGCGAACTCCAGCCACGCCCGTTTGCTCCGGCCGACACCCGCGTGTTCAGCAACGGCGGCACGGTGATCACGTACCGTCCACAGTAGACATCAGAGCATCGGCCACAGCGCGGAAGCGATGCCCGGCGCGACGGCGACCGTAGTGCGAGAAGAGAAGTCGTGCGGCACACCGGAAGTGTCGGCCACGATGGCTCCGGCTTCGCGCGCGATGAGCACGCCCGCGGCCGTGTCCCAAGGCTTGTTGGAGTAGAGCACGCACGCGTCGACGCGGCCTTCCGCGACCCAGACCAGGTCGATCGCCGCGGAGCCGAGCATCCGGACGCGCTCGGCGTTCTCCACCAGCGACCGGGTGACCGACCGGCGATAGTCGTTCTTCTCGGCCGCGCCGGGGCCGACCGCGTAGTCGCCGACCGCGATGATCGCCCGGCCGAGGTCTTTGTTCGAACTGGCCTGAATCGGCTTCTCGTTGACGAACGCCCCGCCGCCTTTCGTGGCGTGATAACGAAGTCCGAGGAATGGCGCCGCAATCACGCCGATGACGGATTCCCCGCGTTCGACCAAAGCGAGCGAGACCGCGCAAAGGGGCAGGCCGTGCGCGAAGTTCGAGGTGCCGTCGATCGGGTCGAGCACCCAGACCGCGTCGGCGGTCTGGTCGAGTTCGCCGCCGCCGTCCTCTTCGCCGAGGAACGCGATATCGGGCGTCGCCTGCTCGAGGTGGGCGCGGATGTGTTGTTGCACCTGGACATCCAGCTCGGTGACCAGGTCACGGTCGCCCTTCTCGCGGACGACCCCGGGTTCGGACGTGGTGACGAGCCGGTAGCCGATCTCGACGGCTTCCCGTGCGATGGCGAGCAGGTCGTTCACTCGGTGCGCCTTCCGTTCTCGGGAACAAAAAACCCCAGGTCTACAGTGGACGACTGCTGACCTGGGGTTTTGTCAAGAGAGCGGATGACGGGAATCGAACCCGCGTATTCAGCTTGGGAAGCTGATGTTCTACCATTGAACTACATCCGCAGTGTGTCGCCAGCATACATGGCAACGATCCTCGCTCGGCAACCCACCTCCACCTTGACGCCTGGGCGTCGAAGTGACAACACTTGTTGTCTAAGTCGAGGCGAGGTGACGGCGATGGAAGATCCCGAGCTGTTCCGGCAGGGCGGGTTCCGCCTGGCGTCGAGGTTGTTCATCGAGGGCGACATCCGCGGCACCGAGCAGCAGATCAAGCGGCTCCGCGAGTTCGCGCAGGCCGAGGACCCGCTCGCCGACGCCGTGGTCGCCTGGATGCACACCCAGCCTCGCAACGCAGGCCAGCGGCAGTTCGAGGAGACCCTCCGGGACGGCGCGAACGAGAACACGCCCGCTCCGCTGAAGGCCCTGTTCGAAAGCGTCGAGGCGACCCCGTTCTGGGTCGACGAGCAAAGACTGCGCAGCGGCGCCAAAGCCATCCTCAGGACCGGACTGCTCGGTCTCTTCCCGCTCGGCGACATGTCGCTCATGGGCGGGTATCTCGCTTCGCGGGCCACGAAAGCGCTGGTGGGCACCGGCGAGATCGAACACAAGGCCACCAAACGACTTGTCGAGACGGCCGCCTGGTGGATCGACGTCACCACGCCGGGCAGCCTCGCGAAGGGCGAGAAGGGCTACAGCTCGGCCATTCGGATCCGGCTCGTGCACGCCCACGTGCGCGCGGCCATGAACCGCCGTGACGACTGGGACTACGCGGCGTGGGACAAGCCCGTCAACCAGGTACAGACCACCGGCACCCTGCTGCTCTTCTCGCTGGTCTTCGTCTTCGGGACGCAGCTGCTCGGCGTGCGCTACAGCCAGAAGGAACGCGCGGACATCCTGCATCTCTGGCGGTATGTCGGCTGGCTCATGGGTGTCGACGAGGAGCTGCTGCCCGCCAACGAGGAAGACGCCTGGCGCATGCTCTGGCTGCTCGCCAAGACCGAGTTCATCCCTGACGAGGACTCGAAGCGGCTCGCGAGGGCGCTGCTCAAGTCCCACGAGGCGATCGGGGAGGGGCGCGGATTCGCGGGCAAGGTGCTCTCGCACGTCGCCGTGCGGGTGCACTCGTCGATCAGCAGGCTCGTGCTCGGGAAGGTCAACGCCGACTTCCTCGAACTCCCGAACGATCCCATCGCGCAGGCGTTGATCGTGACGGCCGCCGGCCTCAACTTCGCGGGCGAGACGCTCCGGCAGCTCATTCCCGGCGCCACCTTGCTGCAGGAACGGATCGGGCAGGCGGGGCGGGAGGCCTACCTCCGGCAGCTGGAGAAGGTTTTCGCGCCCGACACCACCTATGCCCAGCACATGCGGGCCGCCTAAGTACGCTGTCGGACGTGCTGCTCAGTGATCGTGACCTCCGCAAAGAGCTCGAGAACGGACGTCTCGGGGTCGAACCCTTCGATGCCGCGATGCTCCAACCGTCGAGCATCGACGTCCGGCTCGATCGCTTCTTCCGGGTGTTCGACAACTCGAAGTACACCCACATCGACCCGCAGCTCCAGCAGGACGAGCTGACCTCGCTGGTCGAGAAGGAGGGCGAGGACCCGTTCGTGCTGCACCCCGGCGAGTTCGTGCTGGGGTCGACGTTCGAGATGGTCACGCTGCCCGACGACCTCGCCGGCCGCCTCGAGGGCAAGTCGTCGCTCGGCCGCCTCGGGCTGCTCACGCACTCGACCGCCGGGTTCATCGACCCCGGGTTCTCGGGCCACATCACGCTGGAACTGTCCAATGTGGCGAACCTGCCGATCACGCTCTGGCCGGGCATGAAGATCGGCCAGCTCTGCCTGTTCCGCCTGACCAGCGCCGCCGAGCATCCGTACGGCTCGGAGAAGGCCGGGTCGCGCTACCAGGGGCAGCGCGGGCCGACTCCGAGCCGGGCCTACAAGAACTTCCACCGGGTCGACACCTGGCGCTAAGCCAGTTCGAGCCGCTTCACCAGCTTGCTCACGCGGTTGCGGGGGCCGATGATGCTGACCGCGCTGACGGCCAGGTCTTCCGGCTTCGTCGACGCGAGTTGGGTCAGGTATTCGTCGTAGACACGGGTCGTCTGCGCGATGAGCGGCATGTCCGTGACGTGGACGTTCTCGCTCGCGCACGCCTTCGCGCGTACCTCGGCGAGTGTCGCGGCGTCGGCCGTCAGCACGGAACACCCCGCCCACGGCAGGCCGGGGTGTTCGAAGCCGGACGCGTCGGGGCCGCTCGGGCCGATCAGCCCGCTGACGGCTTCGCCCGTGCTCGCCGCGACGCAGGCGACGGCGTTGGCCAGCCTGCCGGTCGGTGTCGACGAGTCGACGACTATCACCCATTTCAGAGTGGCCGCGCGCGTGCTCTCGGCGGTGTTGATCACATCAAAGCTCACTGAAACCATGAAAATGCTCCCGTAAATGCGGCCTACTTCGGGAAAGCTATCCCCAAAGTTGACCGCATGACATGCTTGCCGAACTTAATTCGGCACGGGAGGTGGCATGGTCGAGCTGGACGAACTTGATGCGGCGATTCTGCGGGAACTGCGGGTCGACGCTCGGCGCACCAACCGCGACATCGCCGCCGCGGTCGGTGTGTCACCGTCGACCGCGCTCGAGCGGACGCGCGGCCTGCGTGAACGCGGCGTGATCCGCGGCGCCGTGCTCGACGTGGACCTCGCCGCGATCGGGCGGCCGGTGCAGGCGTTGATCGCCGTGCGCGTCCGGCCGCCGTCACGGCGCCACATCGAAGCCTTCCGCAACTGGATCACCCGGCTGCCCGAGGTGATCGGGGTCTTCGTCGTGACCGGTGGCGAAGACTTCCTCGTGCACGTCGCCGTCGGCAGCAACGACGATCTCTACGCCTTCGTCATCGACCGGCTGACCGAGCGGCCCGAAGTCGCCGATGTGCGCACGAGTGTCGTCTACGAGCACCTGACCAACTTGGCCTAGTGCAATGGGTGAGTCAGGAAGAACTGCCAGATGATCGGCGTCGCGTCGATGACCGTCGGCGTCGCCGAGTCGTTGTTCGGCTTCGTGCTCGGCCAGACGTGTCCGAGCCCGTCGATCTTCACGTGCGCGAGCGAGCAGCCGAGCCAGTGCTGATACGTCACCGGGCCGTCCGACCAGCTCACGGACCCGCGGCACCGGTCGCGTGACGCCCAGCCCGCCAGCCAGTCCGGCAGTGCGGGCAGGCCCTTCGCGGGGTTGCCCGCGTAGGGGATCGTCGTGTCCGCGGTGCCGTGGAAGTCGATGATCGGCGCGCGCTTCGGCGGGTTGCAGGCGCCCGACTGCGGGTAGAACGCCCCGGAGACCGGTGCGAACGCCGCGATCCGGTCCGGCAGCCTGCAGGCCAGCACACCGACGAAACCGCCGCCGTTGGACTTGCCCGCCGCGTAGATCCGGCGCGAGTCGACGCAGAGCTGGCGCTCCAGCGTCGAGATCAGGTCGCGGGTGAACTGCACGTCGTCCGCGGCCGCCGAGTACGGCGCGCCTTCCCATGCCGACTCGCCGTCGGTGCCGATCAGGCCTTGCGGGTAGACCACGATCGCGTTCAGCGCGGACATCCCGGTCAGCTGTTCCTGGTACTCCGACGTCCGCTTGTGGCCGTGGAACGACAGGACCACGGGCAGCGGCCGGAACCGGTTGTACGAAGCGGGCAGGTGGACCCGGTATTCGCGGGTCAGCCCGCCGGACTGGATCGAGGTGTCGGTCGAAACGCCGGTCTTGAACGGCGCCGGGCGGCCGCAGCCGGTCCGCGACGACGACGGGGTGGTGGCCTGTGCGGTGGCCACCGGTGCTAGAGCGAGCGTTGCCAGCACGGCGGTGAGCAGGGCGAACGTGCGTCTCATCGGTCCTCCAAAACGTTTGGGCAGACCGTGCCACGCGAGGTGATGGCCGTCACTTTTGTGGTCATAGTGTTCACACGGTGATGCGCGCGTCCCACTCGATGCGGTGATCCCACATCCACGACTGGTCCGGCGCCGGCTTCTTGAACGCCTGCTTGATGAAGAAGTCGCGGACGATCCTGCCGACCGGGCCGACGGCCTTGTCGTCGCCGTTGCGCTTGCCCTGCGCGACGATCGCCTCGACGCGCTCGCGCCGCAGCGACTCGTAAGCGCGCAGCGCCGACGGAACGTCGAGGTCGCGCAGGCAGCGGCCGAGCGTGACGGCGTCCTCGATCGCCATCGACGCGCCTTGACCCGATGCGGGCGAGGTGGCGTGCGCCGCGTCGCCGACGATCAGCATCCGGCCGCGGTGCCAGGTCGGCACGGTCGGGAAATCATAGGTCGACCAGGGCGAATAGATCTCCGACGTGGCGTTGATGATCTCCGTGGCAGGCGAGTTGTCGCCCTCGACCAGTCGCAGCATCTCGGCCCGCCACGAGTCGCCTGCCAGCGCGCGCAGCTCGGCGGCCGTCGGCTCGGACTGGTGCGCCGGGTTCGCGAACCACCAGACCTGGCCGTTCGGGTGCAGCACGTACGCGAAGAACACGCGCTTGCCGAAGATCATGCGCATCACGCCGGGTTCGTCGCCGACGCGCACGCCTTCCGCGTAGCCACCGGTGTTGAGCAGCCGCACGTAGCGCGGCTTCGGCGCGTTCGCGTCGATGATCTCGCGCACGCGCGAGCGCAGGCCGTCCGCGCCGATCAGCAGGTCACCCTCGGCTTCGGTGCCGTCTTCGAACCGCGCGCGGACGCCGTCGCCGACGTGCGTGGCGTCGGTCAGGCGCTTGCCGTAGTGCGTCACGATGCCGCGTCGCGCCGCTTCGTCGCGCAGCGCGATGTACAGGTCCGAGCGCTTCACCGTCTGGCTGACGGTGCCGTCGGCGAGCGCGACGCCCAGCGGGAACTCGGCCAGTTCGCGGCCGTTGCCGAGGCTGAGCGCCATGCCGGGGGTGGCGAAGCCGATGTCCTTGACCAGGTCTTTCAAGCCCAGCGCGCCGAGGGTGTCGATGCCGTTGACGGCGAGGGTGAGGAACGCGCCGACGCCGTCGGCGGTCCGGTCGTACGCCTCGAACAGCTCGGCCTCGTGCCCGGCCTTGTGCAGTGCCATCGCGGTCACCGTGCCCGCGATCCCGCCCCCGATGATCAGCGCCTTCATGGTGTCTCCCCATCAAAGTCTCTTAGAAACTAATTCGTTCTGTCGAACTAAAGAATTGGGTAGGATCCGTCAGGTGTCAAGCGACAGGGCGGAACTCACGCGGCGGCTGCTGGATCTGGCGCGCGAGTGGTCGACCGAGACGGTCATGTTCCACACCGCGATCGCCGAGGCCTCCGGCTTGTCCGCGACCGACGTCAAGGCCATGGACTACATCGCGCGGCTGGGCCCGCTGACGGCCAAAGAGCTCGCGAAACACTCGAGTCTCGCGCCCGCGTCGGTGACCGCGCTGATCGACCGGCTGGAGCGGAAGGGCTTGGTGCTGCGCAAGCCGCATCCCGGCGACCGGCGCAAAGTGCTCGTCGAATTCAATGGCGAGTTCGCGAAGGCGGCGCCGCCGTTCTGGGGCGGGCTGATCGACGAGAGCGTCGAATACTTCGCCGGGCTCAGTGTCGAGCAGCTGGAGACGATCGCGGACTTCGTCGTCGCGGCGACCGGGATCACGCGGCGTGCCAAGGAACAGGTGCCGATTATGTCCACAAAGGACAGTCGGAAAAATCTTCCATGATCAAGACGGGCGTTGAGCTGGGGGAGATTTATCTGAGAGCCTCGTCAATCCGGAAAGAGTGACCGAGACCCTCGTCGTCGTAACTCTTTCGTGATAGTTTTCGGCCCCGTGTCAGCCATTGGTGCGCGCAAGCGCCTACTCCTCGTCACGCTGAGCTTCCTGATCGGTGGCGCGGCCGCCGCGGGCGGTTCGATCGCCATGGGGCTCGTGCCCGGCGTGAACGTGGGGAACAGCGGACTGCAGGTACCGCACACGGGTCCCGGTGACCCGGCGCTCGCGCGGTCGGGTGGTGGCGCCCAGGATCCCGCCGGCACGGGAACGGGCACGACGCCGTCCGAGAGCGCCTCGCCGACCACGACGCCGACCACGAGCAGCAGCAGCGCCGCGCCGACGTCGAGCTCCGAGGAGCCGCCGCCGAGTTCGGCCGAAGCTCCCGCGCCGCCGCCGAAGCCCGCTGACCCGCCCAAGCCTGCCGACCCGCCGCCCGCCCCGTCCGGTGGCGACACCTCGCTCGCGGGTCAGGTCGTCGCGCTGGTGAACAAGGAGCGCGCGAAGGCGGGCTGCGGCGCGGTCAGCAACGAAAGCCACCTCGCGAACGCCGCGTCGAAGCACAGCAACGACATGTCGGACCGCGACTACTTCTCGCACACGACACCCGAGGGCGTCACCTTCGACCAGCGCATCCGCAACGCGGGCTACTCACGGCCCGGCGCGGAGAACATCGCCAAAGGCTCGCGCACGCCGGAGCAGACCATGCAGATGTGGATGAACTCCAGCGGCCACCGCCAGAACATCCTCAACTGCTCGCTGACCAAGCTCGGCGTCGGCGTCGCCACCGACGGCTGGCTCTGGACCCAGGACTTCGGTTACTGATTCCAGCGCTCTGACAGGTCGCCGTAGCGCCGCAGCACGCTGGCACGCAGGTCCGGATCGGTGCGCGGCACCGGCTCGATGAAGACCTCGGTGACGTCGGAGAACCTCGTCTGCAACTCGGCCGCGATACGCACGCAGGCGTGTTCGACGTCCGAGGCGCCGAGCGCGTCGTCGAAGTCGACGCGGGTGCAGACGAGCACGCTGTCGGTGCCCAGCAACATGGTCTGCAGGTCGACGACGGCTTCGATCTCGGGCGCCGCGGCGAGGTGATCGCGGATGCCGCGCACCATCACCGGGTCGGCCTGCCTGCCGATGAGCAGGCCGCGGTTGGTGCGGCCGAGGATGTACGCGACGACGGCGAGCAGCGCGCCGATGCAGACCGAGGCGATGCCGTCCCACACCTGCGAGCCGGTGAGCTGGTGCAGCCCGATCCCGGCGAACGCGATCAGCAGGCCGATCAGCGCGGCGGAGTCCTCGAAGAGCACGGTCTTCGACGTCGGGTCGTCGACCATCCGCAGATGCTGCCCGAAGGACCGGTTCTCCTCGGCGGCCTCCGCGCGGGTCTGGCGCACGGCCTGCACCCACGAGACCGACTCCATCGCGAACGCGAGCGCGAGCACGATGTAGCCGACGATGGGGCTGGACTGCTCCTCTTCGTGGCCGAAGATCGTCGCGAAGCCTTCGTAGAACGAGAACATCGCGCCGGAGGCGAAGATCGAGACGGCCGCGAGCAGCGACCAGAAGTACCGCTCTTTGCCGTAGCCGAAGGGGTGCAGGCGGTCCGGCGGGCGCTCCGAGCGCCGCAGCGCGGTCAGCAGCAGCACCTCGGTGATCGTGTCGGCGACCGAGTGCGCCGCCTCCGACATCATCGCGCCGGAGCCGGTGATCAGGCTCGCGACGAACTTCATGATCGCGATCGCCAGGTTGACACCGCCTGCCAGCACGACGGTCAACGTGCTTTCGCCCGCGGGGCCTTTCTCGTCACTCACCGGGTGATCGTAAGACTCAGAGGCTGCGTAGGCCGTGCAGAATGCGCTCCATCAGGTCAAGCGCGGGGCGGCCTTCGGCGGTGGTCGCCGTTTCGTGGACGTTGACGAGGCCGAGTTCGGCCATATCGCCCAAAAGCACCCTGGCGACGCCGAGCGGGACGGACAGGTTCGCCGCGATCTCCGCGACCGAGCACGGCCGCTGGCAGATCGTGCGCACCGAATGGAACTCGCCGCTGAGCCGCGACGCGGCCCACGGCGCGTCCATCCTGGTGGAGATCATCGCCTCGATCGCGAGGTGCAGCTTGGGTTTCGTGCGTCCCTTGGTGAGCACGTACGGCCGGACGCGCGGGCCGCTGTCGGGCAGCTCGATGTACTCCGATGGCGACGACGGCTCGCGCCTGCGTACCGACGGCGGGCGGCGCCCGCCGTCGTGCGTTTTCGGGTGGTGATCGTCCGCCATCTTCGCCGCCTTTTTCGCGCGTTTAAAACGGACCTCGCAGGCGGCTCCGGCAACGAGGAAAATTCAGGATACGCGAAATATGGAAACCTCCCTATGGATTCGGCTTGCTACGAACAGGTGATTGTCGGGTTCGCCCAGTCCGCGTGGTCGTAGTCGATGCCGTCACCGGCGTTGGAAACCACGAGACGTAAACGCTGAGTGCCGGAAATATCAGCGGAGAGTTGTTTTCCGGCCGACGCTCCGGTGAGAACTCCGCTGTCGGCGACTTTTCTGGTACCCGCGTACACCTCGAAAACAACACTTGCCCGATTTGACGGACTTTCATCGTCGACGCCGACGGTCGCTTCGAACCGGCTGCAGCGACCGTCCACGTAGAACGTCAGGTCACTGCGCGCGTGCGTGCCGATGCCCTTGGCGAAGGTCGTGCCTTCGATGGTGAGCGTGTGGCCGTCACCGGCGGCCTGCTCGCCGTTGCTGCGGTCCTTTTCGATCGGTCCCCAGCCGTTGGACCACGTTTCGGTCGCGAGATCGGAAAGTGCGGTCCGGCCTGCCGGCGGAACGCTGAGCGTGCCTTGTTTGCTGACGCGGTAGACGACGGTGCCATGGGCCGGAACCGAGGCGCTGATGGCGCTCGACGTCGTACTGGTCACCTTGGACCACAGGTCCTTGAGCCCGTACCGGGTCGCGCCGCCGATGCCGATCTCCGCGGTGGTGGTGCCGATCGTCGCCGCGGAACCGTTCTCGTTGAACAGCGCGACGGCGACATCACCGTTCGCCAGCGGCTTCGCGATCACGTAGGTGCCGCCGGACGCCTTGACCTGCCGTCCCGGCACGCCGCGCGCGTCCTGGTCGAGCGCGATGACGTCCTTGTTGAGCAGAGTCTGGAAGTTCTCGGCGGAGATGTTCGACAGGTTCGCGCCGATGAGCAGCGGCGCGGACATCATCGACCACAGGCTGAAGTGACTGCGGTACTCGGTCGGCGTCATGCCGCCGTTGCCGACCTCGAGCATGTCCGGGTCGTTCCACGCGCCCGGTTTCGCATACGGCGCAAGGGAAAGGTTGCGCTTGAAGATGCCGAGCATGCTCGACCAGTTGTCCGAGATGTCGCCCGTGGTCCGCCACGAGTTGCCGACGTTCTGCGCCCAGTTCCACGGGCTGTTCTCGCCCCACTCGCAGATCGAGAAGACGATCGGCCTGCCGGTGGCCTTCAGTGCGTCCCGCATTTTCGTGTAGCGCTGGACCGCGTCTACTCCTTGATTGTTGCAATTGTCGTACTTCAGATAGTCGACACCCCAAGAAGCGAACAGGTTCGCGTCACGTTGCTCATTGTTCAAGCCCCCGGGGAACCCCAGCGTATCGCACGTTTTAGTGCCGGCGCTCGTATATATCCCGAATTTAAGGCCCTTGCCGTGCACATAGTCCGCGACATATTTTATGCCGTGTGGAAACCGGACCGGATCCGGCTCCAGGTCACCCTGGGCGTTGCGCTGCGGCTTGGCCCAGCAGTCGTCGAGATTGACGTACGTGTACCCGGCGTCCTTCAGCCCCTTGCTGACGAACGTGTCGGCGGTGGCGAGCACCATCGCCTCGTTGAACTCGGCGCGGCAGTGCGTCGTGTTCCAGTTGTTGAACCCCATCGGCGGGGTCAGCGCCAGATCGTTCTCGAGTGCCTGCGCCGGCGTCGACACGAGCGCGAGCGTGGTGGTCACAACGGACAGCGCGACAGCGAACTTCCGTGACATGTACTCGAACGTAAGCAGCCCACCCGGCCACTACCAGCCGCCAACCAGGTGGTGGCCTAGACCAATTTGTATGATCATATCTCAGATCCCGGGTAAAAAAAATCCCAATGCGTCTTCCGGTCCGTGGAGGGGACCGAAAGACGCATTGGGGACGTGGCACGGACCGAACGCCGCTTTCGGCACCTGCCAGGGACCGAACGACGCATTGGGATTTTTTTACCCGGGCTAGACCTCCGCGGGGGTGGTCGACGCGGGCTGCTGGTCGCCGCGCTTGACGGCGGTGAGCAGCAGCTGGGCCACGTCGATGACCTCGACGCTTTCGCTGGCCAGGCCGTCGCTCTGCCGGGAGGTGACGCCGTCGGTGAGCATGACGCGGCAGAAGGGGCAGCCGGTCGCGATCTTCGTCGGTGCGGTGCCGAGTGCCTCGTCGACGCGCTCGATGTTGATGCGCTTGCCGATCTTCTCTTCCATCCACATGCGCGCGCCACCGGCGCCACAGCACATCGAGCGGTCGCCGTGCCGCGGCATTTCGCGCAGCGTCGCGCCGGAGGACTCGACCAGCTCACGGGGGGCGTCGTAGACCTTGTTGTGGCGGCCGAGGTAGCACGGGTCGTGATAGGTGACGTCCTCGGCGATCGGGGCGACCGGGGTCAGGTGCTTCTCGCGCACGAGACGGTTGAGCAGCTGGGTGTGGTGCACGACGTCGAACTGGCCGCCGAGCTCCGGGTATTCGTTCGCCAGGGTGTTGAAGCAGTGCGCACAGGTCACGACGACCTTGCGGGCCTTGCGTTCGCGGCCTTCGAAGACCGAATTCAGCACCTCGACGTTCTGCTGCGCGAGCATCTGGAACAGGAACTCGTTGCCCGCGCGGCGCGCCGGGTCGCCGGTGCAGGTCTCCTCGGAGCCGAGCACCGTGTACTTCACGCCGGCGATGTGCAGCAGTTCCGCGACCGCGCGGGTGGTCTTCTTCGCGCGGTCCTCGAACGCGCCCGCGCAGCCGACCCAGAACAGGTACTCGGCCTCGCCGAGCTCGCCGTCGAACACCGGCACCTCGAAGTCGAGGTCCTCGGTCCACGCCAAGCGGTCCTTGGCGTTCTGGCCCCACGGGTTGCCCTTGTTCTCCAGGTTCTTGAACATGCCGTTGAGCTCGGTCGGGAACGACGACTCGATCATCACCTGGTAGCGGCGCATGTCGACGATGTGGTCGACGTGCTCGATGTCCACCGGGCACTGTTCGACGCACGCGCCACAGGAGGTGCAGGACCACAGCACCTCGGGGTCGATGACGCCGTTCTCCTCGACACCGCCGATCAGCGGGCGCTCGGACTCGGCCAGCGCCAGCACGTCGATGCCGGCGTGCGGGTTGTCGCCGGTCAGGCCGATCTCGTCGCCCGCCATGTCGCGCTTGCCGCCCGCGAGCAGGTACGGCGCCTTGGCGTACGCGTGGTCGCGCAGCTGCGTGATGACCAGCTTCGGCGACAGCGGCTTGCCGGTGTTCCACGCGGGGCACTGCGACTGGCAGCGGCCGCACTCGGTGCAGGTGGAGAAGTCCAGCCAGCCCTTCCAGGTGAAGTCCTCGATCTTGCCGACGCCGAAGGTGTCCTCGTCGGGGTCGGCCTCTTCGAGGTCGAGCACCTTGCCGCCGCTCATCATCGGCTTGAGCGCGCCCAGCGCGACGCCGCCGTCGGCCTCGCGCTTGAAGTAGATGTTGAAGAAGGCGCTGAAGCGGTGCCACGCGACACCCATCGTCATGTTCTTCGACACGACGTACACCCAGACCATGGCGCTCATCAGCTTGATGAACGCGAACACCGAGACCAGCGCGGCGCTCGACGGCAGCAGGTGCCCGAGCGGCACCGACGCGAACGCGGCCCACACCGGCGTCTCGTGCACACCCATCGCGGACTTGGCGGCGCGGACGCCGATGATGCCGAGGCCTTCGATGATGACGACGGCCTCGACGAAGTACGCGGCCTTGAAGTCGGAGCCTGCGAACCGGGACAGCCGGTCGGCGCGGCGCGGGTGGTTCAGCTGGCGGATGATCACCAGCGCCACGCCACCGACGATGGTGCCGACGCCGAGGAGCTCCATCAGGAGGCTCCACAGCGACCAGTCCTCAAGGATCGGCCAGCCCCAGGTCGGCACGAACACCTCGCCGTACGCCTCGAACAGCGCGAGCGAGCCGATGAGGAAGCCCCACATCACCAGCCAGTGCCACGGCGCGACCGTGCGGACCTTCGCCATCCGCGTATGCGCGGCGAACTCCTTGATCAGCGTTTTCAACCGCGGAACGAACGGCCCGTTGCGGGTCGCGTCCGGCTGGCCGAGACGGATCGTGCGGATCATCCGCATGATCGTCATGACGAACATGCTCCAGGCGACGACGCTGACCGCGAGCGCGATCCCGCCGAGCGTCAGTTGTACAGCGCCCATGATGCGGGTGCCTTTCGTCCGGATGTGGTGGTGGGGGGAGCGTAGTACTGCTTACCGATGAGTAACTGATTAGCGACGCCTAAGTCCCACCGATGTGGTGTAAGACTCGCTCGCTTTCGGGACGATCGTTCAGGTAGTTTTGACCGTGTGGGTTACTTATTGCTGGCACTGGCGATCGCGGCCGAGGTGACCGCGACGGTCTCGCTGAAACTGTCGGAGGGCTTCTCCAAGCTGGGTCCGTCGATCATTGTGGTCGCTGGGTACGCCATTGCCTTCGTGGCGCTGGCACAGGTCTTGAAGTCTGGGGTCCCGATAGGGGTCGCTTACGCCATTTGGGCGGCCGCCGGGGTGGCGCTGGTGGCCATCATCGGCGTGTTGTTCTTCCGCGAGACGATGAACGCGACCATGATCGCCGGGCTCGCGCTGGTGATCGGCGGTGTGGTCTTGCTGCAGGTCGGGGGTGCCGCGCATTGAGGAACCAGCTCGACGGCCGCAAGGTGCGCGGCGAGAAGCGCCGCGAGGAGCTGATCGCGGCCGCGCTGCGCGTGATCGAGCGCGACGGCGTCGCGGGCGTCACCCACCGGACGGTCGCCGCCGAGGCAGGCGTGCCGACGACGTCCACGACGTACCACTTCTCCAGCCTCGACGACCTGCTCATCGCGACCCTGATCTCGTGCGCCCGCGACATGGCGACCGAGGTCTACTGGATGATCGACCGCGCACGCTCCCGCGGCAGCGGCGGCGCCTCCGAGGTCGCCGGCCTGCTCGCTGAGGCACTCGGCCCGCGCCGCGGCCGCACGATGGCCGAGTACGAGCTGTACCTGCTGGCCGCGCGCCGCCCCGAGCTGCGCCCGGCCGCGCGGCGCTGGCTGGACGTGCTCACCTCGATGGTCCGCCACGACGACGAGATCGCGTTCCGCGCGTTCCTCGCCGGGATCGACGGCCTGCTCATGCAGGGTCTGATCGACGACGAACCACCGTCGGCAGCCGAGCTCAAGCCGGTCGTCGAGTACCTGCTCAAGCCGCGCTGACCCAAGGTCGTGAGTGGTACGGCCGGTTCTAACCGGCGAAAACACTCACGACCCCCGGTCTTGGGCGAGGCTTCGGGTTGATGAGGGGAGCCTTCATCCAGGTCGGCTTGGTTCGGTCACGTGACAAGGGGCGCCCTTGTCACGCTCTGGGTGACATTGGGCGCCCGTGTCACCTCTCGCCTCACCACCACACATGCGCCACGTTCATTCCGCTGACCGTGACAAAGCCCCGTTCGTGCCGACCCGGCACACCCGGGCCAGGTGTGGCCCTCAAGCCCCGCTGACCCAAGGTCGTGAGTGGTACGGCCGGTTCTAACCGGCGAAAACACTCACGAGCTCTTAATGCGTCGCCCCGATGCCTGGGCCGCGTTAGGTTGCCAGGCATGGGGAACATCGAGATCACCGACGACCGGACCAGGGTCGACTTCGACGTGGTGTGGAAGTTCATGTCCACCGAGGCGTACTGGGGTCAGTGGCGCACCCGCGAGCAGATCGAGACGCAGGTCCGTGCCGCCTGGCGCGTCGTCGCCGCCTTCTCCGGCGACCGGATGGTCGGGTTCGCCCGTGCTTTCTCCGACGGGCTCTCCACCGCCTACCTCGCGGACGTGTTCGTCGTCGAGGAAGCCCGCGGCCAGGGCATCTCCAAGGAACTGGTGCGCACGATGATCGACGACGGTCCCGGCGCGCGCATGCGCTGGATGCTGCACACCAAGGACGCGCACGGCCTGTACGCGAAGTTCGGGTTCGCGAAGCCGGACGAGACCTACTTCGAGCGGCCGTCTAGCCGAGCTTGAGGTCCTGCTCCTCGTTGGCGGCCAGCAGCAGCGAAATGCGGGTCGCGCCCGCGCGGGCCGCCTGCTCCAGCATGGGGCGGCGGCTGTGGAACTCGTGCGCGGGCACCGAAAACGCGACCGCGCCCGCCACCCGGTTGGCCGTGTCGTAGACCGGGGCCGACACGCAGGCGATCTCCGGCCGGAACTCCTCGACCTCCATCGCCATGCCGACCCTGGCGACCTCGGCGAGTTCGGCGTCGAGGTCGTGGACGCGGACCGTGGTGCGCTCGGTCAGCTTCGCCATGCCGGCGCCCGCCAGGTACTCGCGGCGTTCGCGCTGGCCGAGCGACGCGAGCATCGCCTTGCCGAAGGCGGTCGCGTGGACGGCTTCGTGGAAGCCGAAGTCGAGCGGCTTGGCGCGGGGGAACTCCGGCGAGTCCGCGACCGCGGCGACGACGACCTGGGTGTCGCGGAAGACGCTGTAGTACGCAGCGGCGCGGGTGCGCTGATGTAGTAGCCGTAGCTCGTCACGCAGGCTGTCGCCGACGTCGAGCTCGTCGCACAGCTTTTGGTACAGGCCACCGACCTTGTAGCCGAGTCCGAAGCCGCGTCCGTGTCCGAGCCGGATGAGGTATCCCTCGTGCGTCAACGTGTTCAGCAGGTGATAGGTGGTGGAGAGCTTGTAACCGGCTCGCCGCGCGACGGCCTTGGCGGTGATCCCGTCGCCTTCCGAGGCGACGATCTCCAGCACGCGCAAGGCACGTTGGGCCGAGCCGATGAGTCCGCTTGGTTCCCTGAGACCGTCCGGCACTCATCAACCGTACAGGGCTCGTGAGTGATGCCGACGGTGAGAACCGTCGGCATCACTCACGACTCAGGCTTCGTAGACCGCCATGATGGTCGCGCGGCCGAGCGAGTGCATGAAGAGGTTGAAGCCGAGGAACGCGGGCGTCGCGTTCTCGTCGACGTCCAGTTTCTCCACGTCAACGGCGTGCACGACGAAGAAGTAACGGTGCGGGCCGTGGCCGGAAGGCGGTGCGGCGCCGAGGTACTGGCTGACGCCGCCGTCGCCCTTGAGCGTGACGGATCCCTCCGGCAGCTCACCGCCGGTGGCGACCTCGGTGACCGAGGCGGGGATGTTGCACACCGCCCAGTGCCAGAAACCGCTGGCGGTCGGCGCGTCGGGGTCGAAGCAGGTGATGGCGAAACTCTTCGTCTCCGCTGGGAAGTCCGCCCACGCCAGATGCGGCGACACGTCTTCGCCGCCCGCGCCGAAGATGCCGCTCAGCTGTGGCTTCGCGAGCGTCTCGCCGTCGGCGATGTCGTTGCTGCGCAAGCTGAAAGACGGCACTGGGGGCAGGAAGTCGTACGGGTTGGGCGCCTGCGGCATGAGTTACCTCCTGATCACGGGACTTCGAGCGTAGTCCCGGGGGTGGTCTCAGGGACGAATACGGGGGTTACCCGGATGTGAGCCGGTGCTTCACCCCTTTAGCGTCTTGCTGCGAGGGAACCTGCACTGGAGGGACTGAAGAATATGGCACGCCCCGCGTTGGCACTGGGTGGAATCGCACTGATCGGGCTCGGGGTGGTCATGGGCTTCGGGTGGTGGTGGCCGTCGTCCGCGGAGGCGAGCGGCGAGGTGGGCGCGCCGATCCGCGAGGTGCGCATCGACAACGACAACGGCACGGTGAAGGTGCACACCGCCAACGTCACCCAGACGACCGTGCGTCAGAGCTTCTCCTACCAGTGGAGCAAGCCGGGCGACGCGTACAAGGTCGACGGCGAGCGGCTCGTGCTCGGCGGGTGCGGCTGGAACTGCTCCGTCGACTACGACGTGACCGTTCCGCTCAACACCAGCGTCACCGGCCACGTCGACTCCGGCGGCATCGAGCTGACCGGCGTCGCGAGCGCCGACGTCAAGGCCGACTCGGGCTCGGTCAAGATCACCGACGTCGCGGGCCTGGTGAAGGTCAACGTCGACTCTGGCGACATCGACCTGAGCGGGATCGGCCAGGACATCGACGTCAAGACCAGCTCCGGCTCGATCAGCGGCGACCGGCTGCGTGGCAAGGCGGAGGCCAAGACCGACTCCGGCAGCATCAAGCTCAGTCTGGACACGGCGCAGGATGTCACCGCGCAGGCCGACAGCGGCAGTGTGAAGATCACCGTGCCGAAGGACCGTTACCAGGTCAAAGGCAGCACCGACAGCGGCTCGCGCGACATCGACGTGGTCAACGACGAGTCGGCGCCGCGGACGTTGCAGCTCGACACGGACAGCGGTGACGTCACCGTCAACGTTGCCTGACAAGCCTTATCAAGAGGGGAAAAAGTGAAGAAACTGCTCTTCGCAGCGGCTGCCGGGGTGCTCGTGCTCTCGGGGTGCGGTGTCGCGACAGAGAAGATCGACGACGGGGGTCCGATCGCCGAGCAGGTGAACTCGGTCCGGTTCGACGTGCCGGTCGGGGATGTGCACGTCCGGGTCGAGGACGGCGCGCCGGTCAGCGTGCGGCGCCAGATCACCTTCAAGGTCAGCAGGCCGGGGCAGACGTACCGGGTCGAGAACGGCACGCTCGTGCTCAGCGGCTGCGGCGACAACTGCGGCATCGTCTACGACGTGGTGCTGCCGCGCGAGCTGGCGATCACCGGGGTCACCGGCACCGGCCACGTGCAGATCGACCGCGCGGTGAACGTCGACGTCCGCAGCGACGTCGGCGACATCAAGGCCTATCACGTGTCGGGGGTCTTGAAGGCCCGTGTGCACACCGGTGACATCGACATGAGCCTCAGCAAGCCGGGTGGCGTGTGGGCGCTGGCCGACGTCGGCGACGTGACGGTGACCGTGCCGACCGGCGGCTACAAGCTCAAGGCGAGCGCCGAGGTCGGCAAGACCGAGATCACCGTGCCGAACGACCAGAGCTCGCCGAACGAGCTGGACGTCAACACCGGCACCGGCACCGTGACGGTGAAGCCGGCATGATCCGTGCGCTCGCATTGACCCTGCTCGCCCCTGTCGCTCCCGCGGCCGCGCCGGCGCTGGACTGGCAGCCCTGCCCGACTCCGCTGTTCTCGCAGCTGGTGTGCGGGAACGTGCCGGTGCCGCTCGACTGGGCCAAGCCGGACGGCGCGAAGATCTCGATCCGCGTTTCGAAGCTGCCCGCTTCCGGCGACCGCATCGGCTCGTTGCTGACGAACCCCGGCGGGCCAGGAGGTGAGGGCGCGGGCGCCATCGGCCGCGGTGAACTCGGCACGACGACGCCCGAGTTCGCCGAACTCCGCAAGCGGTTCGACTTCATCGGCTTCGATCCACGCGGCGTCGGCGAGAGCACGCCGAAGATCCAGTGCGACCCGGCGAAGCTGTACGACCCGTCGATCGGGATGTTCCCGCGTGACAACGCCGCGTACCAGCGGCTCATCGAACTGAACCGTGCCGCGGGCAAGGACTGTCTCGCTCGCACGGGACCGGCCGCGGAGCATGTCGACACGGTCAGCGTGGCCGACGACATCGACGCCATCCGCCGCGCGCTGGGTGAATCCAAGATCTCCTGGCTGGGCGTTTCCTACGGCAGTGAGGTCGGCGCGACGTACGCGGCCAGGTACCCCTCACGGGTGCGCGCGGCCGTGCTCGACGGCGCGGTCGACCACTCGCGTCCGATGCGGCTGACGATCCTCGACTCGGCCATCGCGGGTGAGGACTCACTGCACCGCTTCGCCGCGTGGTGTCAGACCACCGACGAGTGCGCGCTGCGAGGCCAGGACGTCATCGCTCGCTACGACCAGCTCATGCGCGACCCGCGTGCGGAGCGGCTGGCGAACGGCTTCTACGGCGGGCTGATCCTCACTCAGGCCTGGCCGGTGCTGTCGAAGCTGCTGGCCAACGCGACCGGCGCTCAGCCGGACCTCGAGCCGCTGCTCGGCAATTCTTCACTGGGCACGGAGTACGGGGCGTCCTTCCGCGTGATCGGCTGCCACGACTTCCCGTCGCCGTTCACCGGCGCGGCCGACATGCGCGTCTCGGCGAGCATGGTGCGGACACTGGCGCCGCACACCTGGCACTACTCGGAGATGTGGGAGCTGGCCGCGGGCTGCGCGGGGTGGCCGATCAAGGCCCAGTTCCCGCCGCAGCCGGAGCGCGTGAAAGACGTGCCGCCGATCTTGGTCGTCGGCGGCGAGCACGACCCGTCGACCCCGCTCGTCTGGGCGCGCGGACTGGTCTCGCGGATCTCCGGAGGCCACCTCCTCACCTACGCGGCGGACGGCCACACCGGCCTCTACAACTCGGCCTGCGTGCGGACCGAAGAGGCGAAATACCTGGTCAGCGGGGTTGTCCCGGATCACAGCACGCGTTGCTGACCGGCTCGGGAACAACCGGCGGCACTCGCTCGTTGACCCGGCAAGAAGGTTGAGTCCAGCCCGCTCAAGTCTGGTTTGACGGACGTGGCAGACTCTTCTCGGAACTTGAGCGTAAGCCGCTCAACTCAGACCCAAGACGTACAGCAGGAGGAGTAGGAAAATGGCACGAGCGGTCGGCATCGACCTCGGCACGACCAACTCGGTCGTCGCCGTCCTGGAGGGCGGCGAGCCGACGGTCATCGCCAACTCCGAAGGTTCCCGCACCACCCCGTCCATCGTCGCCTTCGCCAAGAACGGCGAGGTGCTGACCGGTCAGCCGGCCAAGAACCAGGCCGTGACGAACGTCGACCGCACCATCCGGTCCGTCAAGCGGCACGTCGGCACCGACTGGAAGACCGAGATCGACGCCAAGTCGTACACCTCGCAGGAGATCTCCGCCCGCGTGCTGATGAAGCTCAAGCGCGACGCCGAGGCGTACCTGGGCGAGGAGATCACCGACGCGGTCATCACCGTCCCCGCGTACTTCGAGGACGCGCAGCGCCAGGCCACCAAGGAGGCCGGGCAGATCGCGGGCCTGAACGTGCTCCGCATCGTCAACGAGCCGACCGCGGCCGCGCTGGCGTACGGCCTGGACAAGGGCGAGAAAGAGCAGACCATTCTGGTCTTCGACCTCGGCGGCGGCACGTTCGACGTCTCGCTGCTGGAGATCGGTGAAGGCGTTGTCGAGGTCCGCGCGACCTCCGGTGACAACCACCTCGGTGGCGACGACTGGGACGAGCGCATCGTCACCTGGCTGGTCGACAAGTTCAAGGCGTCCAGCGGCATCGACCTGACCAAGGACAAGATGGCCCTGCAGCGCATCCGCGAGGCGGCCGAGAAGGCGAAGATCGAGCTGTCCAGCTCGAACAGCGCCGGCATCAACCTGCCCTACATCACGGTCGACGCGGACAAGAACCCGCTGTTCCTCGACGAGCAGCTCTCCCGCGCCGAGTTCCAGAAGATCACCAACGACCTGCTGGAGCGCACCCGCAAGCCGTTCAACGATGTCATCCGTGACGCCGGTGTCGCCGTCGGCGACATCGACCACGTGGTCCTCGTCGGTGGCTCCACCCGCATGCCCGCCGTCTCCGACCTGGTCAAGGAGCTGACCGGCGGCCGCGAGCCGAACAAGGGCGTCAACCCGGACGAGGTCGTCGCCGTCGGTGCCGCGCTGCAGGCCGGTGTGCTCAAGGGTGAGGTCAAGGACGTCCTGCTGCTCGATGTGACCCCGCTGTCGCTGGGCATCGAGACCAAGGGTGGCGTGTTCACCAAGCTCATCGAGCGCAACACCACGATCCCGACCAAGCGCTCGGAGATCTTCTCCACCGCGGACGACAACCAGCCGTCGGTGCAGATCCAGGTGTTCCAGGGTGAGCGTGAGATCGCCGCGCAGAACAAGAAGCTCGGCATGTTCGAGCTGACCGGCCTGCCGCCTGCCCCGCGTGGCGTGCCGCAGATCGAGGTCACCTTCGACATCGACGCCAACGGCATCGTGCACGTCCTCGCCAAGGACCTGGGCACGAACAAGGAGCAGTCGATGACGATCACCGGTGGCTCCGCGCTGCCGAAGGAAGACATCGAGCGCATGGTCAAGGACGCCGAGGAGCACGCCGAAGAGGACAAGAAGCGGCGCGACGAGGCGGAAACCCGCAACCAGGCCGAGACGCTGGTCTACCAGACCGAGAAGTTTGTCAAGGACAACGAGGACAAGCTGCCCGAGGACCTCAAGGGCAAGGTCAAGTCCGCGATCGACGAGGCGAACGAGGCGCTCAAGGGCACCGACTCCGCCAAGATCCGTGAGTCCATCGAGAAGCTGAACGCCGCTTCGCAGGAGCTGGGCACCGCGCTCTACGCCAACGCGCAGGGCACGCCGGCCACTGAGAGCGCCGCGACCGGTGACGCGCCGAAGGCCGATGCCAAAGCCGACGATGACGTCGTCGACGCCGAGATCGTCGACGACGAGAAGCCGGGGGCGCAGGCGAAGTGACCGGACGCCACGAGGAATCCGAAGACAGGGGTCCCGAGGAGCCCGTCGTGGTGCGGGACCGGCGCAGGATCGACCCGGAGACGGGCGAGGTGCGCGAGCACCAGCCCGCACACGAGGCCCCGGCGGAACCCGCCGGGCCCTCGCTCGGGGAGTCCATTGTGGACGAAGCCGTGTCCGCGACCGAGGGTGTCGAGAAGGAGCTGGCGGAGCGCACCGCCGACCTGCAGCGCCTGCAGGCGGAGTACGCCAACTACCGCAAGCGGGTCGACAGGGACCGCGAGCAGGTCGTCGCGAACGCGAAGGCCTCGGTCGTCGGTGACCTGCTCCCGCTGCTCGACGACCTCGAGCGGGCCGCCCAGCACGGTGACCTGACCGGCGCGTTCAAGGCGGTCGGCGACAAGCTGGTCGCCGGGCTCCAGCGTGCGGGTCTCGAGTCGTTCGGCGCCGAGGGTGAGGCCTTCGACCCGAGCGTGCACGAGGCCGTGCAGCACAACACCTCGCCGGACGTCGACGGCCCGACGGTCACCATCGTCATGCGCCGCGGCTACAAGTTCGGCGAGCGCGTGCTGCGCGCGGCGCTGGTCACGGTCACCGACCACGAGCCCGCGGCCGCCGCGCCGCCGGTGGACGCGCCTGTCGAGGGTCAGCTGCCGATCGACGCCGAGTTCGTCGATGAGAACAACCGCTAAGAGCAAGAGAGGAGGAGACGCCTGACATGAGCAGCCCGCGGGAGTGGATCAGTAAGGACTTCTACCGTGAGTTGGGCGTCTCCTCCGACGCCACCGCGGACGAGATCAAGAAGGCGTACCGCAAGCTGGCGAAGGAGAACCACCCCGACGCCAACCCGGGCAACGCCGAGGCCGAGAAGAAGTTCAAGGCCGTCTCCGAGGCGCACGGCGTGCTGTCCGACCCGGCGAAGCGCAAGGAGTACGACGAGGCGAAGCGCCTGTTCGGCTCCGGTGGCGGCTTCGGCGGGTTCGGCGGCGGCGGCCAGCCGGGCGGCTTCGACGTCGGCGACATCTTCGGTGGCGCCGGTGGCCAGCAGCAGGGCGGCTTCGGCGGGCTCGGCGACATACTCGGCGGCTTGTTCGGCCGGGGCAAGGCGGCCGGTGCGACGGCGAACCGTCCGCAGCGTGGCGCCGATGTCGAGACCGACGTCCGCATCGATTTCGTCGAGGCGGTCAAGGGCGCGACGCTGCCGCTGCGGCTGTCGAGTCCCGCCACGTGTTCGACCTGTGGTGGCAACGGCGCCAAGCCGGGCACCACGCCGCGCACCTGCCCGACCTGTTCCGGGTCGGGACTGGTGAGCCGCAGCCAGGGTTCGTTCGCGTTCTCGGAGCCGTGCCGCGACTGCCGCGGCCGCGGCACGATCATCGACGACCCGTGCCCGGAATGCGCGGGCGAGGGCATCAGCTCGAAGACGCGCACGCTGACCGTCCGCATCCCGCCAGGGGTGAGCGACGATCAGCGCATCCGGCTGGCCGGCCAGGGTGAACCGGGCAGGGGCGGCGCGCAGGCGGGTGACCTGTACGTGCGCGTGCACGTCGCGGATCACCCGGTGTTCGGCCGCAAGGCGCTGGATCTCACCATCACCGTTCCGGTCGCTTTCACCGAGCTCGCACTCGGTGGCACCATCACAGTGCCGACGCTGGACGGCCGGGTTTCGATCAAGGTGCCGGCAGGCACGGCCAGCGGGCGCACCTTCCGCGCCCGTGGCAAGGGCATCACCAAGCGGGACGGCGCGCAGGGCGACCTGCTCGTCACGGTTCAGGCGTCCGTACCGTCCAAATTGGACGATTCGGCGCGTGAGGCGCTCGAGGCCTACGCCAAGGCCATGGCCGAGCACGACCCAAGGCCGGAGATCACCGAACTGCTTCGGGAACGAGGTGCGTGATGCTGGGTGGAATGCCGACCGGCGTTGACGAGGACACGCCCGTCTTCGTCATCTCCGTGGCAGCACAGCTTTCCGGTCTGCACGCACAGACGTTGCGCTCGTACGACCGGCTCGGGCTCGTCTCGCCCGGCCGGACGAGCGGCGGCGGCCGCCGCTACTCCATGCGTGACATCGCGCTGCTCCGCGAGGTCCAGCGACTGTCCCAAGAGGACGGTGTGAACCTCGCAGGCATCAAGCGCATCATCGAGCTGGAGAACATGGTCGACGCGCTGCGCGACCGCGTGGCGGCGCTCACCGACGAACTGGCCGCCGCCTACGCCGCGGCCCAGAACACGGCCGCCTCGGTGCACGCCTCCTACCGTCGCGACCTGGTGCCCATGCCCCAGACCGCCCTGGTCGTCTGGAAGCCCAAAAAGCGGTGATAAAGCGGGCTTTACTCCCCGGTGTTTAGCGGGCTTTATCCCCGGGAGTAAAGCCCGCTTTATCCCGGCTCAGCGCAGGTGTTCGTTGAAGAACGTGGTGACGCGGCGCCAGGCGTCTTCGGCGGACTCGGCGTGGTGACCGGGCGCCGCCTTGACGACCTTGCTCAGCGCACCCAGCCGTGGCTTGGTCGCGAAGCCGTGGCCGGCCTCGGGGTATTCCTTCACGTCGGCCGTGACGCCGCGGTTGAGCAGGTCCAGTTCGAGCAGGGAAGCCGCGCCCTTCAACGTGATGTCGTTCTTGCCGTAGCTCGCGACGATCGGGCAGGCGCCCTCGAAGATGGACATGTCCTTGGGCAGGAAGCCGTAGTAGGCCGCGGCCGCGTCGAACTTGCGCGACGACGCGACGAGTGCCAGCCCGCCGCCCATGCCGAAGCCGGCCACGCCGATCTTGGCCGCGCCCTGGTCGGCCAAGAACAGGCGCGCCGATTCGATGTCCTCGAAGGCGCGGCCCTGTGCTTCCAGCATGTTTTCGAACACGGCCTTGCTGCTCGAAAGCCTGCCACCGCGGGAGAACAGGTCCGGCGCCAGCGCTAGATAACCCGCCGCGGCGAACCGGTCGGCGATGCCCTTGATGTCCTTGCCGAGGCCGATCGCGTCGTGGAGCACCACGACGCCGGGGTGTGGCCCCGCGCCTTCGGGTTTCGCGAGATATCCGTCGATCTTGCCGTCCGCAACCGAAATCTCCACCATGTGCGAAAGGGTACGGCCGCCGACGGCGCTCAGTCGACCGTGAACGGGTCGTAGGTAATGCGTTCGTGCGGTGTTCCACCGGATGTCAGCCGCGCGATGGTCGCCCGCACCATCGACGGCGAACCCGAGACGAGCACGTCGTGGTCCTTCCACGGACCGCGCCTGCCGACCACATCCGGCAACGTTCCTTGCTCACCTCCAGTGAGCACGTCGTCCTCGGTGACGGGCACCAGTTTCAGCCACGGGCTCGTCGCGGCGAGCGCGCGCAGTTCGCCGAGGCAATAGAGCGACTCGGGGTCCGCGCCGCCGAAAAACAGGTGGACCACGGGATTTGTCTTCCACCGCGCCAAATCCTCGATGATCGCGCGCAACGGGGCGATGCCCGTTCCGCCCGCAATGAGCAGTTGCTCCCGTCCGGTCGCCCGGCGCACGGCGAGGCTGCCGAGCGGCGGCCCGAGCTGCCACATGTCACCCTCGCGGGTGTACTGCACGATCGCGCGGCTCACCCACCCGTCACGCACCGCTCGCACGTGGAACTCCAACGTCCCGTCGTCGCGGGGTGCGTTGGCGGGTGAGAGATACCGCCACATCCGGGGCCGTTGCGGCACCTGGACGCTGATGTGATTGCCTGCCAGATAAGGCAAGGGTTTGTCAGGTCTGACCCTGATGATCGACAGATCCCGGTTGAGTTTGCGGTTCTCCAGCACGGTCGCCGGCCACCACGCGGGCCCGGTGTCGGCGGCCGCCGCCTCACGCATGGCGCGGGAGATGGTGTCGTACGCGCTCGTCCACGCGTGTTCCACTTCGGACGTCCACTTGTCCTTGAGGAAACGCTTCAACGCCGCGATCAACGCGACGCCGACGGCTTCGTAGTGCTTCGACACCACGTCGAATTTCCGGTGGTCGCGACCTAGTTGTCGTAGGAACGGCAACAATTCGGCAGGCTGGTCGACCATCTGCACGATATGCACCAATGCGTGCAGCAGCCGGTCCCGCTGCATTGACATGTTAATCGGGAAAAGATCTCGGGTCGCCGGGGCGGTACTGAACAGAACCCCGTAGAAGTATTGGGACAGCTCCGCCGCCTGCGATTCCACGGCCGCGAAACTTTCACGAACAAGCCGTACCGTCCGATCCGCGCTCACACGTGGGAAAGGCATCGGTCTTGCCGTTGTCTGTGGAATGATCTCGTTGGCAGTCAAGATGCTCCTGATCGTCGTGCAGGCCCCGAGAGTCGACGACTGTAATCCGGATTCCCGTGCATGTGCACGATCGTGAGCGCTTTAGGCTCGAACGGACCAAGGTGTTCACAGGGAGTCGCACAGCGTAGTTCACACGCGTGCAGTAACATCTTTTTCCGTCACAGACGCTGTTTTCGCAGGTATCTGTGCGAAAGTTCTCTGATGACGGCCGAGGATCTCCTGCAATGCGCCTATGGTACGACCGCGCGGGCCGAGAGGTTCTACAAAGATCAAATGCTAGATCATTTGAATCCGGCGATGATCGAATTTGTCAAGCGCATGGAAATGGCGTTCATCGCCACCGCCGACGCGCGCGGCAACACCGATTGTTCGTTCCGGGCGGGGCCGGCCGGATTCATCAGAGTGCTCGACCACCAGCGAGTCGCCTACCCCGAGTACCGCGGCAACGGGGTACTCGCGAGCCTGGGCAACATCACCGAAAACCCACATCTCAGCCTGCTGTTAATCGATTTCTCCACGGCCCGTATCGGACTGCATCTCAACGGCGCCGGTTATGTGGTGACCGATGAGGAGATCCGCACCGCCTGCCCGTGGATCCCGGTCGAGCAGGAGCGCGGCAGGCGGGCGGAGCGCTGGGTCGTGCTGTGGGTGCACGAGGCGTACGTCCACTGCCGCAAGCACATTCCGCGGCTCGTCAAAGCGCCTGCCGACCGCGCGTGGGGCACCGACGACGTGCGCAGCAAAGGTGGTGACTACTTCGGAGTCCGCTCCGACAAGTGCTCGGAGAAGAAGGCGAGCACCCTGCTCCAGGCGTCCTCGGCGGACGGCTCGTGATAGCTCATCCCGGTGATCTTGGCGAGCGTGGTCATCATGCCCGGCTTCATCTGGTTCGCGAACGAGTGCCCGCAGTCGGGGTATTCCTTGACGTCGTGCGGAATCCCGCGTGAGCTGAGCTCGTTCTCGAGCTTCGCGGCCGCGTTGCGCAGCCCGAGATCCTTCTTGCCGTAGCTCGCGACGATCGGGCAGGCGTCGTCGAGCACGGACAGGTTCTTCGGCAGGAAGCCGTAATAGGGCGCGGCCGCGTCGAAGTCGCCGGCCGCCGCGACGAGCGCGAACCCGCCACCCATGCAGAACCCGACTATTCCGACCTTTCCGGTGCAGTCGGCCCGTTCGGCGAGCAGCTTGCGCGCGGCCTCGATGTCGTCGAACGCCTGTCCGCTGCCACGGAACTGGTCCCGGAACACGCCTTTGATGCAGCGCAGCGCCCCGCCGCGCGAATACATGTTGGGGCTCAGCGCCAGGTAGCCGTCCCGCGCGAACCGGTCGGTGATCCGCCGCGCGTCCTCACCGTGTCCCAGCACGTCGTGGATGACCACGACGCCGGGGAAGGGGCCTTCGCCTTCCGGTTCCGCCAGGTAGCCCTCGATAGTCCCCTGAGAAACCGGAATCCGCACAAAAACCCCTTAGTCGATGGTGAACGGGTCGTACTGGATCTGATCCAACGCGGTGCCTGCCACGAGCATCCGCGAAACGGTCGCCCTGATCATCGCGGGCGACCCGGACACGAGCACGTCGTGCCCAGGCCATGCGCCGTATCGGGTGACGGCTTCGGCCAGTGTGCCGCTTTCGCCGCCGGCCAGGCCGGGGCCGCGCTCGATCACCGGCACGACGTTCAGCCACGGGTTCGTGGCCGCCAGCGCGCGCAGCTGCTCGAGGTCGTAGAGGTCTTCGCGGGTCTGCCCGCCGTAGAACACGCGCACCTTGGGGTTCTCGCCCCACTGCGCGAGGTCGTCGAGAATCGAGCTGATCGGCGCGATGCCGGTGCCGCCCGCGATCATCAGCACGTCGCGGCCGGCCTCGCGGTCGACCCGCATCCGGCCGAGCGGCGGGCCGAAGCGCCAGATGTCACCGGACTGCGTGTGGCTCACGATCGCGCGCGAGACCCAGCCGCCGTCGACCGCGCGCACGTGGAACTCCATGCCGCCGTCTTCGCGCGGCGCGTTGGCAGGTGAGAGGTACCGCCACAACCGGGGCCGCTGCGGCACTTCGACGCTCATGTACTGGCCGGGGAGGTACGGCACCGGGTGCTCCGGCTGCAGTCGCACCAGCGCGAGGTCCCAGGTCAGCCTGCGGTGCTCGACGACGGTCGCGGTCCACGAAGCCGGGTTCTGGTCGGAAGCCGCCGCCTCCTGCATCGCGCGCGCGACGATGGTGAACGCCTCCGCCCACGCGCGCTCGACCTCCGGCGTCCAGTCGGGACCGAGGTGGTTCTTCAGCGAAGCGAGCAGCGCGGTGCCGACGGCCTCGTAGTGCCGCGGGATGACGCCGAACTTGCGGTGGTCGCGGCCGAGCTGCTTGAGAAAAGGGACGAGGTCGTCCGGCCGGTCCACCATCTGCACGATGTGCACCAGCGCGCGCACCAGGCGGCCGCGCTGCACTTCCATGTTGATCGGGAAGAAGTCGCGGGTGGCGGGCGCGAGCGTGAACAGCATCCCGTAGAAGAACTGGGAGATCTCGGGCAGGAACGGCTCGGCCTTGTCCCAGGCATCCCGGATGAGCCCTACCATCGCCGTGACGGCGGGCGGGGCCTCCCGGTGGGTGGAAGATCGGGGAAGTGGGCTAACCGCGTCGGCTGTCATGTGTCCTATGTGTCGATCGACCGGCGTTTCCGGGCTGTCCGCAGGGTAGCCGGAGACCAGCCCGTTGCCCGCATTGTTGCTCCGTCCGGGTGTACCGAGGGTCACTCGGCAACTAGTTGCCCGGTGCAACCGTTCTGCCTAAGCTTGTATCGTACAACCATCTTGGAGGTCAACGATGAGCACCGAGAGCGAGGACGACGCCCGCGTCGAGCTCATGCGGGAGCTGAAGACCTCTTCGCAGCTACAGCACGCCTGGCTGATGCAAGTCTGGCAGGCGAACCCCAGCCTGCATCCGGCGGCCGCGATGCTGCTGTCGGACCTCGCCAAGTTCGGCGAGTCGCGCCCGTCGGACGTCGCGAAACGGCGCATGGTCGACATTTCCGTCGTCAGCAGGCAGATCGCCCAGCTGTCTTCGGCCGGGCTGATCGACCGCCGCCCGGCGCCGGAGGACGGCCGCGCGTCGCTCATCAGCGTTTCCGAGCGCGGCCAAGCCGAGTTGCTGGCGTGGCGCGGGCGCTATCTGGAGTTCATGACCCACGCGCTGGCCGGTTGGGACGCCGATCAGGTGACGGATCTGACGCAGCGTCTCGCCGCGATGAACAAAGATCTACGCAAAGCCCTTGCGACCGAGGTCAAGTGCGAAGTTTCGTAACCCTACGGAGTCTGTGCCGGTGCTTTTTGACCGGTTAGGTTTCGGGATGTGACGAGAAGCCGGGCCGCGCTGCTCATCGCACTCGGGCTCGACAACTTCGGCACGGGCCTCTTCCTGCCGCTCGTCCTGCTCTATGTCACCCGTGAGGTCGGGCTGCCGCTCGGCGTCGCGGGCATGGCGATCACCGGCGGGGGGCTGGTCGCCTTCGCGGTGCCGCCGGTGGCCGGGCACCTGGTCGACTGGATCGGCCCGCGCTGGGTGGTGGTCGCCGCGTTCCTCGTGCAGGCGACCGGGGTTTCGCTGTATCTGCTGGCCCATGGCGTGGTGACGGTGGTCGTGGTGGCGATGATCGTCGCCGTCGGCCAGCAGCTGTTCTACTGCGCGCTCTACGTGCTCGTCGCCGACGTCGCGGGCAACGTGCCGAAGGACCGGCCGTTCGCGGTGGTCGCGATGGTGCGGACGGCGTGCTTCGGCGCCGGCGCCTTCGCCGCGGCCTTCGTGCCGTCCGGCTACCGCATGGCGCTCGTGGGCGACGTGCTCACCTTCCTGCTCGCCGCCGCCGTGGTCGTCACGTTCGTCGACGCGCCGCACAAGGTCGCCTGGTTCGAGAAGGTGCCGGCGAAGGTGACGCAGAACCGGCCGTACCTGGCGTTGATCTTCTTCTGCGGGCTGTTCAGCCTCTCGCTCGACTTCTTCCTCGTCGGCATGCCGGTGTTCGTGCTCGACCAGTTGCGCGGCCCGAGCTGGCTGCCCGGCGCGATACTGGCGGTGTTCACGCTGTCGTTCAGCCTGAGCGGCACCCTCGCGCTGCGGCACACCCGCCGGTTCACCCGAATCGGTGCGATGCGGCTCGGCTCCGCGCTCTTCGCGGCCTGGTCGGCGCTCAGTCTCATCGCGATCGTCGTGCCGTTCGACGGGCTCCCGCTGTACCTGCTGACCGTCACGCTCGTGCTGGCAGCGGGCGAACTGATCTTCGGCCCCCGGGGTGGCGCGCTCGCCGAAGCGGCGGCACCACCGGCGGCGCGCGGACGTTATCTGGCCGCGTACCAGTACGCGTTCACCTTCTCTTCGGTGCTGGCCCCGGCTGTCGCGGGGCTGTTTTCGCTGGCAGTCTGGTTGCCATGGGTGCTGGTCGCGGCATGCGCCTGCTTGGCCGTTGCCGGGCTCGGGTGGCTCGGGCCCCGGCTGCCGGAGGAAGCCGTGACACCGATTCAGGGTTGAGCGGAACAGACTCAACTTTTCTGACGTTAGGGATAGCGAACAGTACTTTTGACAGAGGTGAGGGATGGACGCTTTCAACCCGACCACGAAGACCCAGCAGGCCATCTCGTCGGCCGCGCAGGCCGCCACCATGGCCGGAAACCCCTATGTCGCCGCCGCGCACCTGCTCGGCGCGCTGCTGGCGCAGGGCGAGGGCCTCACCGCGCCGCTGCTGACCGCGGTCGGGGCCGATCCGGCGCAGGTGCACAAGGAGCTCGAGCCGATCATCCAGGCGCTGCCGTCCGCGACCGGCGCCACCGTGTCGAGCCCGCAGTTCGACGCGCACGCCGTCAAGGCGCTGACCCACGCCCAGAAGCTGGCGACCGAACTCGGCGACGAGTACGTGTCGACCGAGCACCTCCTCGTCGGGCTGGCCACCGAGGGCGGTCCTGTCGCCGACCTGCTCGGCCGCCATGGCGCGACGCCCGAGGCGTTGCGCGAGGCCTTCACCAAGGTCCGCGGTTCCGCGCGGATCACCAGCGCCGATCCGGAGAGCACGTTCAAGGCGCTGGAGAAGTACGGCGTCGACCTGACCGAGCGCGCCCGCGCCGGCGAACTCGACCCGGTCATCGGGCGCGACACCGAGATCCGCCGCGTCGTCCAGGTGCTTTCGCGGCGCACCAAGAACAACCCGGTCCTCATCGGCGAGCCCGGCGTCGGCAAGACGGCCATCGTCGAGGGACTCGCCCAGCGGATCATCGCCGGTGACGTGCCGGAGTCCTTGCGCGGCAAGCGGGTCATCGGGCTGGACCTCGGCTCGATGGTCGCCGGCGCGAAGTTCCGCGGTGAGTTCGAGGAGCGGCTCAAGGCCGTGCTCAAGGAGATCACCGACTCGGCTGGCCAGGTCATCACCTTCATCGACGAGCTGCACACGATCGTCGGCGCGGGCGCGACCGGCGAGGGCGCGATGGACGCGGGCAACATGATCAAGCCGATGCTCGCCCGCGGCGAGCTGCGGATGGTCGGCGCGACCACGCTCGACGAGTACCGCCAGCACATCGAGAAGGACCCGGCGCTGGAGCGGCGCTTCCAGCAGGTGCTGGTCGGCGAACCGTCCATCGAGGACACCATCGGCATCCTGCGCGGCCTCAAGGAGCGCTACGAGGTGCACCACGGTGTCCGGATCACCGACGCCGCGCTGGTCGCCGCCGCCACGCTGTCCGATCGGTACATCACCGCCCGGTTCCTGCCGGACAAGGCGATCGACCTGGTCGACGAGGCCGGTTCGCGGCTCCGGATGGAGATCGACTCCCGGCCTGTCGAGATCGACGAGGTCGAGCGCGCGGTGCGCCGGATGGAGATCGAGGAGATGGCACTGTCCAAAGAGGACGATGTCGCCTCCAAGGAGCGGCTGGCCGCGCTGCGCCACGAGCTGGCCGAGCGGCGCGAGCAGCTCACCGCGCTGACCGCGCGCTGGCAGAACGAAAAGGGCGCGATCGAGCGCGTCCGCGAGTTCAAGGAGCAGCTGGAGCAGCTGCGCGGCGAGTCGGAGCGCGCCGAGCGCGACGGCGACCTCGGCCGCGCGGCCGAGCTGCGCTACGGCCGCATCCCGGCGCTGGAGAAAGAGCTCGAAGCCGCGACCGCGGTCAGCGAGACCGTCGCCCAGCAGCAGGTCATGCTCAAGGAAGAGGTCGGCGCGGACGACGTCGCCGACGTGGTGAGCGCGTGGACCGGCATCCCGGCAGGCCGTCTGCTCGAAGGCGAGACGGGCAAGCTGCTGCGGATGGAGGAGGAGCTCCAGCGCCGCGTCATCGGCCAGCCGGAGGCGGTCACCGCGGTGTCCGACGCGGTACGCCGCGCGCGTGCCGGTGTCGCCGACCCCGACCGGCCGACCGGGTCGTTCCTGTTCCTCGGCCCGACCGGCGTCGGCAAGACCGAGCTGGCCAAGGCGCTGGCGGAGTTCCTGTTCGACGACGAGCGCGCCATGCAGCGCATCGACATGAGCGAGTACGCCGAGAAGCATTCGGTGGCCCGCCTGGTCGGCGCCCCGCCCGGCTACGTCGGCTACGACCAGGGCGGTCAGCTGACCGAGGCCGTGCGCAGGCGGCCGTACTCGGTGGTGCTGCTCGACGAGGTCGAGAAGGCGCACCCGGACGTGTTCGACGTGCTCCTGCAGGTGCTCGACGACGGTCGGCTCACCGACGGTCAGGGCCGCACGGTCGACTTCCGCAACACCATCCTGGTGCTCACGTCCAACCTCGGCTCGCAGTCCATCGCGGACGCGCAGCTCGACGAGCGTGGCCGCAAGGACGCGGTGCTGTCGGTCGTGCAGCGGCACTTCAAGCCCGAGTTCCTGAATCGACTTGACGACATTGTGGTCTTCCACTCGCTCGGCACCGAGCAGTTGACGTCCATTGTGGACATTCAGATCGACAGGCTCGCGAAGCGGCTCGCGGCGCGCAGGCTCACCCTGGACGTCACAGAGGGTGCCCGCGAATGGCTGGCGCTGAACGGTTTCGACCCGATCTACGGCGCGCGCCCGTTGCGACGATTGGTTCAGTCCGCCATCGGCGACCAGCTGGCCAAGGCGCTGCTCGGCGGCGAGATCCGCGACGGCGACACCGTCCGTGTCGACATTCCGGAGCTTGAGGCGAGCGACTCTCTCGTGGTTGGGCGCGTCGAGTAGGCCACGAGACGCGACCTACATCCAAATGATTCAGCGCGACACTCCCCCGGCTGATCTCTTCGGAGGTGGCCGGGGGATACGCTTGTCTACGTGGGTATTCCGGCGTGGATCTGGTTTGTCATCGCCGCTGTCGCATTGGTGGCGGGGCTCGGGCTGCTAGCTGCCGACAGAGCGCGTGAAGGCTCGCGCAACCGTGAGCGGATGCGCTGGGCCGAGCTGCGCGGCTGGCAGTTCGTCGAAGAGGACGAGCGGCTGCCGCAGCAGTGGCAGGGTGGTGCGCTCGGGTACTTCGGCGCCGAGGCGGCGGTCAACGTCGTCGCAGGCTCCACCTTCACCTCGGACGGCCGCCGCCCGGTGTTCATCTTCGACATCGAGTCGAACGGCCAGATCCCGGCGGTCGTCGTCGCCGTGCGCTGCAACCGCGTGCACCAGACGCTGCTGGAGATGTGGCTGGCCAGCGTCCCGTTCCAGCGTGACGGCATGCCCGAGATGCTCGGCCCGATCGGCCAGCGCTACGCCTTCGCCGACGACGGCGACGCCGCCCGCGTGATCATCACCCAGGACCTGGTCGACGCCGCCGACTCACTCGGCGGCGACGTCGGCGTCGCCTGGCTCGAGAACGAATGGGTGCTGGCCAGCGCCGCCCCGAACGCCGGGCCGTCCAGGCTGGAGCGCCTGCTGCGCGACCTCGGCGAGATCGCCGACATCGTCGACCCGTTCGACGAGGAGTTCAGCGAAGGTGTCGGCGGCGCCACCGCGGTGCCCGCACCCGGCAAGCACTGGCAGGACGACCAGCCGGAGCAGGTCCACTCGCCCGACCAGCAGCAACGCCCCGACTCCTACTGACGCGATAAAGCGGGCTTTACTCCAGGGGATAAAGCCCGCTTTACATCGCGGAGTAAAGCCCGCTTTATCCCGGGCCTGACCCCGTTACTGCGGCTGGATGTCGAGCGGAAGCCCGCTGATCCTCAGGCCGCCCGCGATCGGAGCCTGGTCGAGCACGGTCACGCTGCCCCCGACCTCCTGGGCGACCTTGCCGTTCTGCTGCGTCGAAGGCCCGCCGGTCAGCGGCTGGCTGACGCCCGCGGCGCCCGAGAAGTCGGTCGCGGTGTCGGCGTTGAGCGCGGCGACGTGCTCGATGCCGAGGTCACCGCTGAACGAGTTGCCGAGCGCGGCCTCGCCGCCCTCGACCACCCCGGGCAGCGTGCCCCGGAATGCACCGAAGTAGCCGAGCTTGCCCGACTGCGCGCTCGCGACCGAGGTCGACAGCCCGCCGAGGTGGCCGCCGATGGCGTGCGCCTGGTTGAACGCGCCGTCGAGGCCGTTCGACACCGTGCCGCCGGTCTGGCTCAGGTCGAGCAGGCCGGTGAACGAGCCGCGCGCGAACTGCTCCGAGCTCGTCCCCAGTGCGCCGAGGTCGCCGAGATCGGCGGCCTGCCCGGAAGACCTGGTGAGCCCGGCCGAGCCGCCGAGGTCGGACAGCGCGTGCGTGCCCTGCGCGCTGACCAGGTTGGTCCTGGTCAAGTGCAGCTCGGGGGCTTCGGAGTGCTGGCTGAGCAGGTCGATGCCGTTCGGCAGCCGGAGCCCGTCCTCACGCTCGGTCTCGGTGGCGAGGTGCGCGTCGGTCTCGGAAAGCACGCCGGCGACAGCGCCCGCCGGGTCGAGCGCCCACTCTTCGCGGCGGTTCAGCGCGCTTTCGACGTGCCCCGCGTTGGTGGTGCCCGCGACGACGGTGTTGCCGTCCGGGAGATGACCGGTGATGACGTCGGTGCTCTTGGTGGTGAGGAAACCGTTGAGGAACGAGCTGTTCTCACCGGAGTGGTCGGTGCTGCCCTGGCTGAGCCCGCGGTCGAGCGACCCGGAATGACGGTGCTCGATCGGCAGATCGGCGGCCCAGGCGGCCTGCCCGGCGAGCACCAGCGCGAGCGGCGCGGCGCCCGCGGCGACCTTGGGAAGATAGCGGGCTTTGCGCATGCTGTGCCGACCCATGCGCGGGACGATACTTCCCGACCAGCATCGTCGCACGTCAGGGGTTCACCGCGTTACCGTGGCGAAATGACCCGCACCGCAGTGATCACCGGCGCCACCGCAGGCATCGGCGCCCAGTTCGCGCGCACATTGGCCGCCGAAGGCCATGACCTCGTGCTCGTGGCCCGTGACGCCGGCCGACTCGAAGCGCTCGCCGCCGAGCTCGCGCGAAACCACTCCATCGAGGCTTTAGCCTTGCCAGCCGATCTGTCCACCGTCGAGGGGCGGACTTCGGTCGAAGAACGGCTCGCCGGGGACGTCGACCTGCTCGTGAACAACGCGGGATTCGGCCTGAGCGGTGAATTCTGGACGATTTCGCAAGACGAGCTGCAGGCTCAGCTGGACGTCAACGTGACCGCGGTGCTCCGGCTGACCAGGGCGGTGCTGCCCGGCATGATCGAGCGCGGACGCGGCGACGTGATCAACGTCAGCTCGGTCGCCGGTTTCTTCCGCGGCCGCGGATCCACTTACACCGCAAGCAAAAGCTGGGTGACCTCGTTCTCGGAAGGCATCGCTGCCGCGTTGCCGCCCGGTGTCCGCGTGATGGCGCTCTGCCCCGGTTTCACGACGACCGAGTTCCACGAGCGGGCCGGTCTCGACAAGCCAGGACCCCAGAAGTTCTGGCTCAAGCCCGACCAGGTGGTCACCGAGGCGCTCGCCGATCTGCGCCGCGGCAAGACGGTCTCGGTACCGAGCTTCCAGTACAAGGCCGTGGTCACGCTCGGCCAGCTGATCCCGCGCCCGCTCGTCCGCGCCATCGGCAACCGCGTCGGCGGCCGCGGCCGCACCTAAACCCCTGAGGACCGGGATAAAGCGGGCTTTACTCCCCGGTGTTTAGCGGGCTTTATCCCCGGGAGTAAAGCCCGCTTTATCCCGGCTTCTAGGTGAGTATCGCGAAAAGGCTAGATAAGGCTATGTAGGGCTAGCCCCACCTCGAAGACGCTCGTGCGCCCCAGGGAGTTCGGGGTGCTGGATGCCTAGCGTTTTGTGCATGGAACTGGGGAATGACGCGGTCCGCCTCGACGGTGTCCGCAAGGTCTACGGCAAGGGCGACTCCGGCGTCGCGGCGCTCAAGGGCGTCACCATCGGCTTCCCGCGTGGCGGCTTCACCGCGGTGATGGGGCCTTCGGGCTCCGGCAAGAGCACCTTCCTGCACTGCGCCGCCGGGCTCGACCGGCCGACGTCGGGCAGCGTCGTGCTCGACGGCCAGGACCTGTCGACGCTCAGCGAGACCAAGCTGACCAAGCTGCGGCGTGACCGGGTCGGCTTCATCTTCCAGGCGTTCAACCTGCTCCCGGCGCTGACGGTGGAGGAAAACGTCACCGTCCCGCAGATGCTGGCCGGGCGTAAGGCCGACCGGACATTCGTGCGCGAGGTGCTCGCGAGCGTCGGGCTGGCCGATCGCCGCAAGCACCTGCCGTCGGAACTGTCCGGCGGCCAGCAGCAGCGGGTCGCGATCGCGCGTGCGCTGATCGCGAAGCCCGCGGTGGTGTTCGCCGACGAGCCGACCGGCGCGCTCGACTCGCGCACCGCCGCCGACGTGCTCGGCCTGCTCAAGAACACCAGGCAGACGGTCGTCATGGTCACGCACGACCCGGTCGCCGCGTCCTACGCCGACCGCGTCGTGTTCCTCGCCGACGGCAGGCTGGTCGACGAGATCCACGCGCCGACCGCCGCGGTCGTCGCCGAGCGGATGACCCACCTCGGCGAACTGGTCGGTGCCTGATGCTGCGGATGGCACTGCGCACGCTGCGGCTGCGCAAAGGCGGGTTCCTCGCCACCTTCGTCGCGATGTTCTTCGGCGCGCTGATCGTGATGGCGTGCGGCGGGCTGATGGAGACCGGCATCCGCACGGCCGTGCAGCCACAGCGGCTCGCGGGCGCGCCGATCGTCGTCGCCGGCGCGCAGCAGCTCGAGATCCCCAAGGAGGATCCGGCCGAGCGCGACCCCGAAAAGGACCTCAAGACCGAGACAGCGAACCTGCCCGAGAAGGTCAGGCTCGACGCTTCGCTGGTCGCGAAGCTGCGCGCGGTGCCGGGCGTCGAGCAGGTCGTCGCGGACTTCTCTTTCCCGGCAGGGCAAGCGGTCGGCCACGGCTGGTCGTCCGCCGCGCTCACCCCGTACACGCTGACCTCCGGCAAGGCGCCCGGCGAGGGCGAGGTCGTCGTCGAGTCGGGCACGGTCGGCGACCGGATCGACCTTCCGGTGCCCGGCGGCGTCGAGTCGTTCCGGATCTCGGGTGTCGCCGCGCCGGTGCACGCGGTCGGCAAGCCGTCGGTGTTCTTCTCCGACGGCGAGGCCGCGCGGCTGTCCGGACATCCCGGCCGGGTCGACGTCATCGGCGTCTTCGCGCCGGTCACCACGGACCTTTCGGCCGCGCTGCGCGGCACTTCCGCGCTGGCGCTGACCGGCGACGACCGGGGGACCGTCGAGTTCCCCGAGGCCGTCACCAGTGGTGAGGCGCTGATCGTGCTCGCGGCCGTGTCCGGCGGATTGTCGGTGATGGTCGCTATGTTCGTGGTGGGCAGCACGCTCGCGTTGTCGGTCCAGCAACGCATGCGTGAGCTGGCGCTGTTGCGCGCCATCGGCACGACGCCGAGGCAGCTGCGCCGGATGGTGCTCGGCGAGGCGATGGTCGTCTCGGTGCTGGCCACCGGAATCGCCGGGCTGCTCGGCTCGCTGCTGGGGCGCTGGCTGTTCGATCAGCTCGTCGAGAACGGCGTGGTCCCGCCGGTCGTCGAGTTCCACCAGGGCTGGATCCCGGTGGTGGCGGCCGCGGGCGCGGCGACGCTGGCCGCGTTCTTCGGCGCGCTGCTCGCGGCGAACCGGGCCGCGCGCACCCGGCCGACCGAGGCGCTGATGGAGGCGGGCGTCCAGCGGCATTGGCTGACGCCGATGCGCGTGATCTTCGCTGTGCTGTGCTTCGGCGGCGGGAGCGCGCTGGCGATCGTGACGGTCGCGGTGATGACCGGCCCGGTCGCGGCGAGCACCGCCGGACCCGCGGTCATGCTGTGGGCGATCGGCCTGGCGATGATCAGCCCTGGCGTGACGAAACTGCTGGTCGCGATCGTGCAGTGGCCGTTGCGCGCGCTGTCCGGCGTGAGCGGCCGGTTCGCGATGCTCAACGCCCGTGGCCGCAGCGTGCGCATCGCGGCCGCGGTCACCCCGATCATGCTGGCCACCGGCATCGCGACCGCCAACATCTACCTGCAGACCACCCAGGCGGCCGTCTCCGACCAGGCGTTCACCGAGAACCTGCGCGCCGACGCGGTGATCAGCGCACCTGCCGGGCTCGACTCCTCGATGCTTGAGAAGGTCAAGGCGACGCCAGGCGTCACAGGCGCTTCGGAATACGTGCCCAGCCAGGTGTTCATCCTCAAGCCGTTCGGTGAGACCGACGACGACGGCATTCCCGTGCTGGGGGTGACCGCGGACGGCGCGGCGCAGACCACCGCGGCGGTCCCGTCTTCGGGAACGCTGACCGCGTTGCACGGCAACACCGTCGCGATGCCGGAGTCGCTCGGGCACAAGGTCGGCGACCGCCTCGTGGTGATGCTCGGCGATGGGGCCGTGACCGACGTGGTGGTCGTGGCCGTCTTCCCGGCTCGCGCGGGTTTCGAAAGCCTGCTCATGCCTGCCGAGACCATCGCGCCGCACACCACGACCGGGCTCGCACGGCAGATCCTGGTGCGCGGGTCCGCGGACTTGGGACAACTGGCCCGACCGGGCGTGACCGTCGCGGGTCGCGAAGCGCTCTTCTCCGCGCACGTCCAAGACCGGGAGATCGGCGCTTGGGTCAACTACCTGCTGGTCGGCATGATCATGGCGTACACGGTGATCTCCGTGGTCAACACGCTGGTGATGGGCACGATGCGCAGGCGCCGCGAGTTCGGCCTGCAACGGCTCACCGGCGCCACCCGCGCCCAGGTGCTGCGCATGATGGGCATGGAAGGCGTGCTGATCGCGGTCGTCGGGGTGACACTCGGGACGATCGTCTCCGCGGGCGCCATCGTCCCGTTCTGCCTGGTGGTGACCGACTCGGTGCTGCCGACCGGGCCGCTCTCGATCTACCTGACCATCGCCGGGATCGCCGGCGCGCTCGCCCTGTTCGCGACTTTGGTCCCGACCTGGGCGGCCACGCGCGGCCGTCCCGCCGAGGCGGCTCTGGCCGATGACTGAGAGTGCGTATGCGAGGATTCCGGCCGTGGCGTACCCCGGATTGGATCAAGCGGCGAAGTTCGAATTGGCGAGGCTGGTCACGGATCTTTCCGTGGTGCACGGCAAAGTGACCTTGGCCTCTGGCAAGGAAGCCGACTATTACATCGACCTCCGGCGCGCGACGCTGCACCACGCGGCCGCGCCCCTGATCGGCAAGCTGCTCCGCCAGCTCACCGCGGACTGGGACTTCGGCTCGGTCGGCGGACTGACGCTCGGCGCGGACCCGGTCGCGCTCGCGATGCTGCACTCGGCCTCGTCCGACGGCGTCGTGCTCGACGCGTTCGTCGTGCGCAAGGCGCTGAAGACGCACGGCATGCAGCGGCGCATCGAAGGCGTCGAGGTGCTGGGCCAGCGCGTGCTGGCCGTCGAGGACACCTCGACCACCGGCGGCAGCGTGCTCACCGCCGTCGAGGCGCTGCGTGAAGCCGGCGCGACGGTCGTCGGCGTGGCGACGGTCGTCGACCGTGACACCGGCGCCCGCGAGGCCGTCGAGAAGGAAGGCCTCGAATACCGCTACCTGCTCGGCAAGGACGACCTGGGCTTGTAAGCCCGTTCGCCGGTAGCGGATCAGCCTGCGCCCTGCGTGAGGCGGGGGTAACGTCGAGTACGTGGACACCCCGCCTCCGCCGGGCACCCCACCGGAGCGCCCCGGCACACCGAAACCGTTCCCGCGCCGCGAAAAACCGCCAGGCGCGCCGGAGCAATATCCGCACGAGCCGCCCACTCAGTACCCGGGCCGGAAGCCGGAGTTCCCTCCCGGCGAGAAGCCGCCGCCACCACCCGGCCGCATCCCCCAATTCCCCGAAGATCCGCCGCCTGGCCCACACGCTGGGTAAACGCGTTCAAGCTTTGGGTTGAACTCTGTGTCGGCAGGTCGTTATGTCGACGCATTCTCAGCGTTCCCGGAGTACGGTCGAAAGTGACCGGGGATCGTAAAGGGGGTAGCGATGGCCGGAGTACTCGCCGACATAACGGTCGCTCTGCACATCCTGGCGCTGCTCGCGATCGGGTTCGGCGGCTTCCTCGCCTGGCGCTGGCCGAAGGTGATCTTCGCGCACATGGCCGCCGTGCTGTGGGGCGTGCTGGTCAACATCTTCCCGATCCCGTGCCCGTTCACCGCCCTCGAGAACTACTTCCGCCATCAGCAGGGCCTCGGCGACCTGCCAGGCGGATTCAACGCCTACTACCTCTACGGCACCGTCTTCCCGAGGCCGATGCTGCCGATGGTCGTGGTCATCGCGCTCGCGGTCGTGGTCATCTCCTACGTCGGCGCGTACCAGCGCTGGCGCCACCGTCACCTCGAGGAAGCACCGGCGCACCGCGTCAGCCTGGGCTGAGCGACAATCAGCGGGTGACTGCTGAGCCGGACGAGACCGGGCCCACCGAGTGGGTCGCCCGCGAAGAGGTCGGCGTCGGGCCGTGGGAAGGCGAGTGGCCGACCGACGAGCGGTACGACCCCGAGCTGCTCGAAAACGGCGACCGCCGCAACGTCGTCGACGCGTACCGGTACTGGCGCCGCTCGGCGATCGTGTCCGATGTGGACAGCCGACGGCATCCGTTCCACGTGGCCATCGAGAACCTCCAGCACGATCACAACATCGGCACGGTCGTCCGCACCGCCAACGCTTTCGCGGCAGCGGCCGTGCACATCGTCGGCCGCCGCCGCTGGAACCGCCGCGGCGCCATGGTCACCGACCGATACCAGCACCTCGAACACCACGCCGACGTCTCAGGGCTTGTCGAGTACGCCTCGGACTCCGGGCTGGCGATCGTGGCAGTCGACAACACGCCGGGCTCGGTGCCGGTCGAAACCGTTGAGCTGCCGAGGAATTCGATCCTCCTTTTTGGACAGGAAGGCCCCGGACTCTCCGCGGAAGCGCAGGCGTCAGCGTCGCTCGTGGTCTCGATCGCGCAGTTCGGCACGACGCGCTCGATCAACGCGGGCGTGGCGGCGGGCATCGTCATGCACACCTGGGTACGCCAGCACGCCGACCTCAAGGACGCTTGGTAAACCCTTACGCGGGCGCGACTTCGACGGGAATGCCGTTGAAGACCGCGTTGCCGCTCAACGCGTCCAGCAACGTCTCGTCGGCGATGATGTTGGAGTTCACGCCGGCGTGCGCGGTCGCGACGCGGGTGCGCGTGCCGTCGAGATCGTGACCCCAGCCGTGCGGAATGCTGACCACGCCCGGCCGGATCTCGTCGGTGACCTCGACCGGCACCTCGATCTTGCCCGCCCGCGAGTTCACCAGCGCGAGGCCGCCGTCGGTCAGCCCGAGCCGGGTCGCGTCGTCGGGGTGCACCTGCACGGTGCAGCGATTTCCACCGCGTACCAACGCTTCCACGTTGTGCATCCACGAATTGTTCGAGCTGACATGCCGCCGCCCGATCATCAGCAGACCGTCACGGGCGACGTCGAGTTCGGCCAGCAGCCGGGGAACGTCGGCCGTGATCACGGCGGGCGCGAGTTCGACCTTGCCGCTCTCGGTGCTGAGCACGTCCGGAATGCGCGGAGTCAGCGGGCCGAGGTCGATGCCGTGTGGTGCGGCTTCGAGGTCGGCGAGCGTGAGGTCGTAGGGACCGCCGCGCAGCATCAGGTCGACCAGCCGCGCGGGCCCGGTCCGACCGGCCGCGAGCGCCGGGTCGATGCCTTGGCTCTTCGCGACGGTCGCCGCGACGAAGTCGTCGAGTGCGGCGATGTCCGGGTTCGGGCCCTGCCCGGTGACGATCGAAGTCAGCCGCAGCAGGGTTTCCCACTCCTGGGGCACGTCGGTCTCGAAGGTCGGCGGAGTCCAGTTCACCACGTTGCGCACGGAGAGCTGATAGAACGCGAGGTCGAAATGCGGCCTGGACAGCGGTGACGGGCCGGGCAGGATCACATCGGCGTGGCGCGACGTCTCGTTGAGGTAGACGTCGAGCGAGACGACGAAGTCCAGCTGCGCGAGCGCGCCGGCGAGCCGCCCGGAGTTCGGCGTGCTGAGCGCGGGATTGCCGCAGACGGTCACCAGCGCGCGGACCTGGCCTTCGCCGGGCGTCTCGATCTCGTCGGCGAGCGTCGCGGCCGGAATCTCGCCGTAGACCTCGGGATACCCGCGCACCCGCGAGTGATAGCGGCCGACGCGGAACTGCCGCTTCTTCGCGGATCCGACCGGCCTGCCCGCGGCGGGGAACGGGAACATCGCGCCGCCCGCGCGGTCGAGGTTGCCGGTCAGCGCGTTGAGCACGTCGACCAGCCAGCTGGCGACCGTGCCGAAGCTCTGCGTGGTGGTGCCGATCCGCCCGTAGACGGCGGCGCACTCGGCCGCGGCCAGCTCGCGGGTCATCCGCCGGATCTCGGCCGCGGCGATGCCCACCTTCGGCGCGACGGCCTCCGGCGTGAACGGCGCGGCCAGCTCACGCACCTCGTCGACACCGGCGAGATGCTCCGCCAAGTGCCCGAGCCGGACCAGGTCCTCACCGAACACGGTGTTGACCATGGCGAACAACAGCAGCGCGTCCGTGCCGGGAACGATCGGATGGTGCTCGTCGGCGGCATCGGCGGTCCGGGTACGCCGCGGGTCGACGACGACGATCTTGCCGCCGCGCTTGCGAATCGCCTTGAGCCTGCCGCGCATGTCCGGCGCGGTCATCAGGCTGCCGTTGGACACCAGCGGGTTCGCGCCGAGGATCAACAGGTGCTGCGTCCGGTCGACATCGGGAACCGGGATCGCCAGCGGATCACCGAAGAGGAACCCGGAAGACATGTGCTTGGGCAGCTGGTCGACCGACGTGGCCGAGTAGAAGTTCTTGGTGCCGAGCGCCTTGTAGAACACCCGGCCGTACAGCGTCTGCGCGATGTTGTGCACCGACGGATTGCCAGCGTAGATCGCGACGGCGTCGCGCCCGTGCTGCTCGATGATCGGCGTCAGCCGGGCGTCGATCTCGGCGAACGCCTCGTCCCAGCCGACCTCGACGAACTTCCCGTCCCGCTTGACCAGCGGCTTGGTCAGCCGATCCGGGTCGGCGTGCAGCGCACCGAGCGACGCGCCCTTCGGGCAGATGTAGCCGCCGGAGAACACGTCCTGCTTGTCGCCGGTGATGCGGCTGATCAGCTGTTTCTCGTCGAACGTGACGTCCAGGCCGCAGGTGGCCTCGCACAGGGGACAGGTCACATGGGCAGTCGTCATCGCTCGAACCTACCGAGCGGTATGTCCTCGCACAAGCAAGGATGACCTCATGAACGCGGAGGAGGCAGTACTCGGCAGGCACCTGCGACGACTCTGGGCGCTGCCCGGCACGGCGCTCGGCCGCAGCCACTGGCCGCCGTCGTGCGGTGACCGCGTCCACTGGCACTGGAACTACTGGTGGCAGGCCCACCTCCTAGACTGCCTGGTCGACGCCCAGCTCCGCGCCCCCTCTCCGGCTCGGGCCGACGTGATCGCGCGCTTCGTCCGCTCGGTGCGCCTGCGCAACTTCGGCCGCTGGACCAACGACTACTACGACGACATCGCCTGGCTCGGCCTCGCGCTCCAGCGCACCGGTCTTGAGGTTTCCCCGGCGTTGACCGCGATCTCCGCGCAGCTGCATTCCGGGTGGACCGACGACGCGGGCGGCGGCATCTGGTGGCGTCGCGGCGACCAGTTCAAGAACGCACCGGCCAACGGCCCGGCCGCGATCTTCCACGCCCGCGCTGGCGACCTGGCGCGCGCCGAGGCGATCGTCGAGTGGATGACCTCGCTGCTGGTCGACCCGGAAACCGGCCTGGTCTGGGACGGCTATCGCCCCGACACCGGCGAGTTCGTAAAGCACATTTACACGTACTGCCAAGGGGTTTACCTCGGCGCCTGCCTCGAAGTGTCCAATGTGGAGGCTGCGGCTCGCACGGTATCCGCGGTCGCGGCGCACTGCGCGCCCGGCGGAGTCCTGCGTGGCCAAGGCGGCGGGGACGGCGGCCTGTTCGCGGGAATCACCGCGCGCTATCTGGCTTTGGCCGCTCGACGACTCGAAGGCCAACCCGCCGCTGTCGCGCGGTCCTTGGTGCTTACTTCAGCAGCCGCCTGCGAGGCCAATGCCGTTGCGACGCCTCAAGGTCCGGTCTACGGCCCCGACTGGTCAACTCGCGCGACCCTGGAGGAATCGCGCGACCTCTCCATCCAGCTCGGCGCCTGGATGCTCCTCGAAGCCGCCGCCGTGCTGGAGTCGTGAGTGTTAGACCGGTTGTTGAGCGGAAGGTCAAAGGTGGCGTGTCTGGTGTGCTCGACTGCGGCCGGGGTGGCTGTGCGGGAAATGCGGCGTTGAACGACGCAAACGGCACTCATCCAGGTGCGAGAGCCAGGTATGAAGGCTCACCCCACGGATCCGAGTGAACTAGGCCCTCACCCACGCCCGACCACGATCCTGCTGCGGACGGGGCAGCCGAAGAAGGGGGCGTGAGTGTTTTCGCCGGTTAGAACCGGCCGTACCACTCACGACCCCAAAGCCTTGGGTGAGCTGATCAGCAGCCGCAGGATGAGCGGTGGTGGAAGCTCGGCGCGAGCCGGACGGTCTCGTGCGATCGCTCGGGTTCCGCGATGCGCGAAAGCAGCATGTGCATGGCCTTGCGCCCGATCTCGGCGATCGGCTGGGACATGGTCGTCAGCGGTGAGCACACGTTTCGCGTCCACAATCCGTCGCCGTACCCGACGACCGCCAGGTCGGTCCCGATCTTGATCCCGCGCCGGTGCGCCTCGTACTGGACGCCGATCAGCATGGCCTCGTTGGCGACGACCAGTGCCGTCGGAGCGGGCCAGCCGTCGAGGAGCTTCTTCATCGCCTTGGCCGCGCCGCCGGGTGTCGATTCGCCGCAGACCACGACGTCCTTGCTCCAGCGCAGGCCGGCGCGGCCGAGTCCGTTGCGGAAGCCGGTTTCGCGTTCGAGGGTCACGCTGGAGCCGGGGTTGCCGGAGATCAGGCCGATGCGCCGGTGCCGCTGGTTCACCAGGTGCTTGACGAGCGTCGACATCGACTGGATGTTCTCCGTGCCGACCTGGTCGACGTCGGTGCGGGTGGCCAGCCGGTCGACGAGCACCGTCGGGACTCCCATGCGCACCAGGCCATTGATCACCGCGTCGTCGCCGATGGCGGGAATGAGCAACACGCCGTCGACCTGATCGGCGCGCAGCGCGCGGATGACCGCCGCTTCTTCGGAAACGCTGTCACCGGTGTCGGCGACCTGGATCGTGCAGCCCGCTTCGGCGGCCGCGCTCTTGATGGCTTGCAGCAGCTCACCCGAATACGGGTCGGCGTGCACCGCCATGGCGACGCCGAACCGGAGGGTGACATGGGTGTCCCACAACGGCAATTCCGGTGACAGTGCAGTCATTCACCAAGCCCCTACTCGCGTTGAGGCCGACCATAACCGCTCATCGGGTGTCATCCGGTCGTGCGAACCCGATGGACTGGAAGAACCATCAATGTGGGTGAACGGGACTGCAGCCACACGACTCTCGGTGACGTAAAACCGGTGACAGGCGTACGGTTTCCGCTTTGCGGCCGGGGTCGTGGATCCTTGCCAGCAACAGCCTCACCGCGTGCGTGCCGATCTCGTCGATCGGTTGCGCCATGGTGGTCAGCGGTGGGTCGACGAGGTCGGCCCACTCGACGTCGTCGTAGACCACGACCGGCAGGTCGGTGCCGATTTTCACGCCACGACGGCGGGCTTCGTGCAGCACGCCGACCATCATCGAGTCGTTGGCGACGACCAAAGCCGTTGGTGGCTCAGGCAAAGCGAGCAGCGTGTTGAACGCCAGCGCGCCGCCGTCGCGTGAGGAATGCCCGCATTGCACCAGTTCCGCGGCGAACGTCAACCCGGAACGCCCGAGCCCGAGCCGGTAGCCGAGCGTGCGCTCGTCGCTCGTCGTCAGCCCGGCCGCGCCGCTGATCATGCCGATCCGGCGATGGCCGAGTGACGCCAAGTGCGCCGTCAACGCCGACGTGGACTGGATGTTCTCCGTGCCGACCTGGTCGACGTCGGTCCGCGTGGTCACCCGGTCGACCAGCACGGTCGGCATGTCCAGCGCGACCAGCTCGTTGATCACCGGCCCGTCGCCGGGCGACGGGGTGATCAGCAGCCCGTCGACGCGCCGGGAACGCAGTGTCCGCACCGTTTCGCGTTCGGTTTCGGCGGTGTCGTGCGTGTCCGCGAGCAGCACCGTGTAGCCCGCCTTCGCCGCCTCGCGCTCGATCGCTTGGATCAAAACGGCGAAGTACGGGTTCGCCAGCAAGGAAATCGCCACACCGAGCGAGCGCGTGCCGCCGGTGACCAGCGAGCGCGCGATGGCGTCGCCGGTGTACCCGGTCGTCTCGATCGCGCGCAGTACCGCGGCTTTCGTCTCTTCGGCGACCGCGCGGGTGCCGTTGACAACGTGCGACACGGTGGTGATGGAGACGCCGGCCATTTCGGCGATGTCGCGCTGAGTCGGCCGGGAGGAGCGGGGCGGAGCCATGAGCACCCTTCTGACGATTGCAAGCGTTTGCGCAAACGCTTGCGAGTCAGCATAGGCCTGTCTACGGTCCGGGGCATCGAAAGCCTCGCGATCACCATTTTCGGAGGTAGGCAACCCATGAGACATCGTTGTCTCGCGATCGCCGCGACCGCACTACTCCTGTTGACCTCCGCCTGCACGGTCGAGCGCCAGTGGGGCGGCAAGACCACTGCCGGCGAAGGCGGCAAAGCCAAGGTCGGCCTGGTCACGAAGACCGACACCAATCCCTACTTCGTCGAGCTGAGAGCCGCCGCCAAGGCCGCGGCGCAGGCACAGGGCGCCGACTTCAGCGCGCTGGCAGGCCAGTTCGACGGTGACAACGACGGCCAGGTCCGCGCCATCGAGAACCTGCTCCAGCAGGGCGCGACCACCATCCTCATCACGCCGAGCTCGTCCACCGGGGTGTTGGACGCCATCGGCCGCGCCCGCTCGAAGGGCGTGCTGGTCATCGCGCTCGACACCGCGACCGACCCGGACACGGCCGTCGACGCCACCTTCGCCACCGACAACTTCGAGGCGGGCCGCCAGCAGGGCGCGTACGTCAAAGCCGCGCTCCAAGGCGCCGCGCCGAAGCTGCTCATGGTCGACGGGACCGCGGGCAGCACGGTCGACACCGCACGCCACACCGGCTTCCTCAAGGGCATCGGGCTGACGGACGCGAGCCCCGAGATCAAGGGCCGCACCCCGGCGAACGGCGACCAGAGCCTGGCCCAGCAGGGCATGGAGAATCTGCTGCAGCGCACGACCGACATCAACGCCGTCTACTCGATGAACGAGCCGATGGGCCGTGGCGCGTACGCGGCGCTGCAGGCGCGCGGGCTCGTCAGCAAGGTCGCCATGGGCTCGATCGACGGCGGCTGCGAAGGCGTCCGAAACGTCAAGGACGGCCAGTACGCGGCCACCGTCATGCAGTTTCCGAAGAAGATGGCCGAGCAGGGCGTCCTCGCGGCCGTCGAGTACGCGAAGACGGGTAAGAAGCCGAGCGGGTTCATCAACACCGGCTCCGCGGTCATCACCGACAAGCCGCTGCCCGGCATCGAAAGCCACGACACCGCGTGGGGCCTGGAGAACTGCTGGGGAGGCCAGAAATGACGACCATGACCCGTGATCGCGCGTCCGTCGGTGAGTTCCTGCTCCGCGCGCCCGCCGTCGGCCCGGCGCTGGCGCTGGTCGCCGCGATCATCGTGTTCTCACTGTCCACGACCACGTTCCTCGATCTCGACAACCTGTCGCTCGTCGTCGAACAGTCCCTGGTGGTCGGCACGCTGGCGCTCGGCCAGACGCTGATCATCCTGACCGCGGGCATCGACCTGTCCAACGCCTCGGCCATGGTCGTCGCGACGTTGATCATGGCCAAGCTGGCCGGGTCCGGCGGCATCGTCGCGCTGATCGTCGGCGTGCTGGTGACGGTCGCGATCGGCGCGGTCATCGGCTCGCTGGTCACCCGGATCAAGCTGCCGGCGTTCATCGTCACGCTCGGCGTGTTCACCATGCTGACCGCGTCGGCGAAACTGCTCGCCGGCGGCCAGGCCATCCCGGTCGCGGACGGGGTACTGCGCTGGCTCGGCACCCGCCGGTACCTCTTCGGCGGCATCCCGATCACCTACGGCATGACGCTGGCGCTGCTGATGTACCTCGTCATCTGGTACGCGCTGACCAAGACCGCATGGGGCAAGCACGTCTACGCCGTCGGCAACGCGCCAGAGTCCGCGCGGCTGTCCGGCATCAAGGTCAACCGGACGATCCTGTCGGTGTACGTGGTCGCCGGGTTCATCTTCGGCATCGCCGCCTGGCAGGCGATCGGCCGCGTGCCCAACGCCGACCCGAACGCCTTCCAGCTCGGCAACCTCGACTCGATCACCGCGGTCGTGCTCGGCGGCACGAGCCTGTTCGGCGGCCGTGGCTCGGTGCTCGGCACGCTGTTCGGCGCACTCGTCGTGGCCGTGCTGCGGTCCGGGCTGACCCAGATGGGCGTCGACGCGCTGTACCAGGACGTCGCGACGGGCGCGCTGCTCGTCGTCGCCGTGATCGTGGACCGGGTCGTCAGGAGGAAGGCATGACCGAACCAACGCTCCAAGCACGCGGACTGGTCAAGCGCTACGGGCAGGTCACCGCGATCGACGGCGCCGACTTCGACCTCTACCCGGGCGAGGTGCTCGCGGTCGTCGGCGACAACGGCGCCGGGAAGTCCAGCCTGATCAAGGCGTTGTCCGGCGCGCTCATCCCCGACGAGGGCGAGATCAAGGTCGACGGCGAGGTCGTGCACTTCAAGTCGCCGCTGGACGCGCGGCACGTAGGCATCGAGACGGTCTATCAAGACCTGGCAGTCGCGCCCGCGCTCGACATCGCGTCGAACATGTTCCTCGGCCGCGAGATCCGCAAAGGCCCGTTCCGCAAGCTCGACACCACCACCATGCGCACGCAGGCGCAGAAGGTGCTCGACGAGCTCGGCATCAAGGTCAAGTCGATCACTCAGCTGGTCGAGACGCTGTCCGGCGGACAGCGCCAAGGTGTCGCCGTCGCGCGCGCGGCCGCATTCGGCACCAAGGCGGTGATCATGGACGAGCCGACGGCCGCGCTGGGCGTCGCCGAGTCCGGCAAGGTGCTCGCGCTGATCGACCGGATCCGCGAGCGTGGCCTGCCGGTCGTGCTGATCAGCCACAACATGCCGCACGTCTTCGACATCGCCGACCGCATCCACGTGCACCGGCTCGGCAAGCGCGTCGCGGTCGTCTCGCCGAAGACGCACACGATGAACCAGGTGGTCGGCCTGCTCACCGGCGCGCTGCGGCTCGGTGAGAACGGCGAGGTCGAAGAGGTCGAGGCGGCGGTGAGAGCCGGGTTATGAGTGTCGTGCTGGCGGGTCTGTGCACCGTCGACGTCGTGCAGCGGGTCACCGAGCTGCCGTCGCCTGGCGAGAAGGTCCAGTCACTCGCGGTGGACGTCGCGGCCGGGGGGCCTGCGACGAACGCCGCGGTGACCGTGGCCGCGCTCGGCGGCGAGGCGACCCTGCTGACCGTCCTCGGCGCACACCCGCTGGCCACACTCGCCCGCGCCGACCTCGAAGCACACGGCGTCGAGGTCGTCGACCTGCTGCCGGAGCACCCTGATCCACCCGCGGTCAGCGCCGCGACCGTGCGCGACCACGACGGTGAGCGCACGGTCGTCTCGCGCAACGCCGCCGCGCTGCTGACGCCCGCGCCCGCGTTCACCCCGCTGAAACCGGCGACCGCCGTGCTCGTCGACGGGCACCATCCGGCGCTGGCGTTGCGCACCGTCCGCTGGGCGCGCGAGCACGGCGTCCCCGTCGTGCTCGACGCGGGCAGCTGGAAACCGGTGCTCGACGAGCTGTTGCCGTTCGTGGACATCGCCGCCTGCTCTGCCCAGTTCCGCGCGCCGGGACCGGGGCTGCACGAGCGCGGCGTGCCGACCGTGATCACCACCGCTGGACCCGGACCGGTTCGTTGGTCCACAGTGAACTCTTCAGGGTCCGTAGCCGTGCCCGAGGTAGCCGCCCGCGACACGCTGGGCGCGGGCGATGTCTGGCATGGCGCGCTGGCGTACGGGGTGGGGAAGTTCGAGCTGCCCGAGCTGATCGGGTTCGCCAACGAGGTGGCCGCCGAACGGGTGCGGCACGCAGGGCCGCGGTCATGGGTGATCGCGGTGCAGGGAAAGGGAAAGAGATGACATCGTTCGAGGACCTCCTGACCAGGGCGCAGGCGATGGCCAAGCCTGGTCAGCGCAGCGTGCTGGGCATCGTGGGCGCGCCCGCGTCCGGCAAGACGACGCTCGCGTGGGGCCTCGCGAAGGTGCTCGGCTCACGGGCCGCGGTGGTCGGGATGGACGGGTTCCACCTGGCGCAGACCGAGCTGCGCAGGCTCGACCGCACCGAGCGCAAGGGCGCGCCGGACACCTTCGACGCCAATGGATACGTCAACCTCGTGCGCAGGCTCGCCGCCGGCGGGGAGACCGTGTACGCGCCCGAGTTCCGCCGTGAGATCGAGGAGCCCATCGCCGGCGCCGTGGCGGTGCCCGCCGACGTGCCGCTGGTCATCACCGAAGGCAACTACCTGCTGCTCGACTCCGACCCGTGGAACGCGGTGAAGCCGCTGCTCACCGAGGCGTGGTTCCTCGCGCCCGACGAGCCGGAGCGCATCGAGCGGCTCGTCTCGCGGCATCGGCGGTACGGGCGCTCGCTCGTCGAGGCCAAGCGCCGCGCGCTCGGCTCTGACCAGCGCAACGCCGACCTCATCGACGCCACGCGCACCCGCGCGGACCTGGTGCTGGAGAACCTGCCGCTGGTCAACTTCGCCATATGACCGGGGTGCTCATCGTGACGGGCGGCAGCCGCGGAATCGGCGCCGCCGTCGCCGTGCTCGCCGCGGAAAAAGGCTACGACGTCGTCATCAATTACGCGAATGACGCATCAGCCGCCGGAAAGGTCGCGGCCGAGGTCGAACGGACAGGTCGCCGCGCGCTCACCGTGCGCGGCGACGTCGCGTCGGAGCGCGATGTGCGCGAATTATTCGACGCGGCCGCCGATTTCGGGCCGATCGCCGCGCTGGTGAACAATGCGGCGATCACCGGCAATACTCCGGGCAGATTGGACGAACAAACGGTAGAAACCGTGCGACGAGTGGTCGACGTGAACATCACCGGCGTCTTCCTTTGTGTCCGGGAGGGCATTCGGCGGATGTCCACGCGGCACGGTGGTTCCGGCGGCGCGATCGTCAACGTCTCGTCGACTGCCGCGCGCACCGGATCGGCGGGCGAATGGGTGCACTACGCGGCGACCAAGGCCGCTGTGGACACCATGACCTTCGGTGTGGCGCAAGAGGTCGCCAAGGAAGGCGTGCGCGTCAACGTGATCGCGCCCGGCATGGTCGACACCGGACTGCACGCGGCGGCCGGACTGCCGGACAGGCTCGACCGGATCGCCCCGACCATCCCGATGGGACGTGCCGGTAAGCCGTCGGAAATCGCCGAAGCCATCCTTTGGGCACTGTCGCCTGCGGCTTCGTATCTGACCGGATCGGTACTCCAAGTGGGTGGTGGCCGCTAGGCCATGAACCGGATTCCTTTTCCTTCCGTGTGGCTTATGTTGAAGCAGGCGCGGCCCTAGAAAGGAATCCCCATGGCGGACTTGCAGACTTTCACCCTGCCCGTGTCGGTCACCGGAACAAATGCCGAGAAAATCCTCGGCAGGCAAATGATCAGGGTGTGGCAGGAAGACGGGATCTTCCAAGTCGTCGCCGAACCCGAACAAGATCGAAAAACGCTCGAAGCATTTCAAGCCAGTAAAAAATTCTTCGAATCGCCGTTGGAACACAAATCGGGCTTCGTCAGCGACCTGACCTACAGCGGCTACATCGCTTCGGGCGAGGAGGTCACCGCGGGCGAGGCCGACTACTCGGAGATCTTCACCGTCTGCAAGGACGTTCCCGAGGACGACCCGAGAGTCGAGGCCGGCTGGCCGTGCCACGGGCCGGTGCCGTGGCCGGACGAGGGCTATCACAAGACGATGCGGTCCTACATGGACGAACTGGGCACGATGGGCGAGAACCTGCTCAAGCTCGTCGCGCTCGGGCTCGGCCTGGACCTCGACGCGTTCACCAAGCTCACCGTCGACGGCTGGCACCACATGCGGGTGCTGCGCTTCCCGCCGATGTCGAGCGCGACGTCGCGCGGCATCGGCGCGCACACCGACTACGGCCTCTTGGTGATCGCCGCGCAGGACGAGGTCGGCGGGCTGTTCATCCGGCCGCCGGTCGACGGCGAGCACCGCAACCGCAACTGGCTCGAAGACGAGAGCATGGCCGGGATGTACGAGAACGAGGAGCCGTGGCACTTCGTCGAGCCGGTGCCCAGCGTGTTCACCGTCTTCCCCGGTGACATCCTGCAGTTCCTCACCGGCGGCGCGCTGCTGTCGACGCCGCACAAGGTCCGGCTGAACACCCGCGAGCGGTTCACCATGGCGTACTTCCACGAGCCCAACTTCGAGGTCTGTGTCCGGCCGCTGTCCGGGTCCACGACCGAGGACGAGTACATCCACTACGGCACGCACTTCACGAACATGTTCACCCGGTGCTACCCCGATCGGGTCACCACGCGCCGCATCGAGACCGAAGATCGCTTGTCGACGCTCGCCCGGCTGCGTGAAGCGAACCTCCAAGGCTGATTTTCTGTCGTCCTCCGAGCACGCGGTGTGTTGTCACCGTTGATGACCCCGGTTAGTAACAATCCTTTACGTGTCTTCCTGGCTTTCATGACAGTTGTGTAAGGCTGATGGAGCACTCAGGGTCAAGGTCTCTAGCACGGGCGGAGCCGCCCCTTGATCACCGGGGCCGGATAGCCCGGCACCGGTGTGGCGCTTTGATATGCCACGGAGTGCGCCGACGGGGGTCGGAAAGAAGGACGGCCACAAGAACATGTCAAAGCTGAGGTCTGTGCACCACCTGGCACTTACCGTGACCGACGTGGACCGGAGCGTGCCCTGGTACGCCCGTGTCCTCGAGCTGGAGGAGTCCGCCAGGCGGGACGACCCGGAGACCGGGCTGCGCAAGGTGGTGCTCCGGTCACCAGGCGACGAATTCGCGGTGATGCTGGTCCAGCACGCCGAGCAGGCGCGCCGCTCGTTCGACGAGCGGCGGACCGGGCTCGATCACGTCGCCTTCAAGGTGTCTTCGCACGCGGACCTGGCGGAGTGGGAACGACGGCTGACCGAGTACGGCGTGACGTACACGCCTGCCTCGACGTCTCGCACCCTGCCGGGTGCCGCGGTGATCGTCTTCCGCGACCCCGACGGCATCCAGCTAGAGGTCTGGGCCGACCCCGAGCCCTAAGAGGCGTTCGCCGTCTCGTCGATCGGCTTCCGCATCTCCTGCCGGTATCGCAGCACCCCATAGCCGGTACCGGCGATGAAGAAGGCGATGCTCGCCCAGAGCGCGACCGTCTTGACCCAGGGGATCTGGTCGAGTAGGCCCGCGCCGTAGTAGCCGAGCAACACCAGCGTGGGCACCCAGAACAAGCCACCGACCGCGGTGGCGGCGGCGAACCGGCGCGGATCCATCCGCGCCGCACCCGCGATGAGCGGCGCCAGCGTCCGGATCCACGGAATCCAGCGCGCCGCGACGATCGCGAAGAAACCCCGCCTGTCCAGGAACCGCTGTGCCCGCTCGAGGTTGTGCCGGTTCAGCACCTTGCCACCTCTGCGCGCGATCAGCTTGGTCCCGGTGTGCTTACCGATGTAGTAGCCGACCTGGTTCCCGAGCACGGCCACGGCCAGCGCGGCCGCCGACAGCAGCCACGCGTTCGTGTCCGACCCGTGCTGCGCGAGCACGACACCGGCGGCGAACAGCAGGGAGTCACCGGGCAGGAAGAGCCCCACGATGAGCGCGCATTCCGCGAACACGAAGCTCAACACGATGACCCACACCAGCAGCGGACCGGCGGTGTCCAGCCAGCTCACACCGATACCCGGCGCCTCCGCGTAAAAGGCACTCACACCAAAAGCCTACGTGGTCTTCACATCCCCCAGCCCCCCAACCGAGCAATTCAGCCCCCGGTCAGCCCCCGGCTACTTACCCACCCCCCGCCCGTCCCTGGGGGCTCCGCCCTGCACCAGTCTATCGGCCCCCACCGGTCCGAACCCTGGTCAAGATCAACATCCCCAGGTTTGTCCACAATCGTCAGACCCTGTGGACAACTCGACCAAGTTGATCTTGGCGCCCTGTTTCCGTCGGGGTGCGGAGGTAGCGTTGATTCGGGGGCTGCTCAGGCGGGCCCGGTGCTCGGACGGTCCACTTTGGAGCGAGGCTGCCAGGTGGCGGACGAAACAAAGGTCACCCTTGTAACGCCCAGGGTGACAAAGGCCCCCCTTGTCACGTTCGCGACCCGCCTGAACGTAGTGAACGGGGCGTTCACAACCCTCAAGGTTGCAAACGCCCCGTTCACACCGAGCAACGAGCCCAAGCCCGACCCAGCCCTCAAACCCCCAGGTCAGGCAGAGCAGACCCCTGCACAGCCTCGATATCCAGCTCGATCTTCACGTTCGTTCCGATAGCCGCCACCCCGGCCCGGATGATCGCGTTGTAGTTGATCGCGAAGTCATTCCGGTGCAGCTGAGTCTCGGCGTGGAAGGCCGCCCGAACCCCACCCCACGGATCCGCCGAGTACCCGCCATACCGCAGGTCCAGGTCGATCGACCGCTCTTCGCCATGCAGCCGCAAAGACCCCGACAGCGTCCAAGAGTCGCTCCCGCGCTGCCGCAGCCCCGTGCTGTCGAACACGATCGTCGGGAACCGGTCGACGTCCAGGAAGTCGGCCGAGCGCAGGTGGTCGTCCCGCATCTTGATGCCGGTGTCGATGGCCGAAGCGGTGATCTCCGCGTGCACCGTCGACTGCTCGACCGGCCTGCCGACCGTGATCGTGCCGGTCAGCTCGGGGAAGCGGGCTTTGATGCTCGCGATCCCGAGGTGACGCGCGGTCGCCACCACCGACGAGTGCGCCGGGTCGATCGTCCACGGGCCGGGCGGCGGCAGCTCCAGTGCGCCTTCGACCGGGACCAGCGAGACGCGGCCGAGTGCGCCGGTGCCGTCGGAGCCGATCTGGGCGGTCTTCGCGACCGGGTTGTAGCCGGAGGAGGTGATCACCGCCGTGTACACGCCGGGCGGCAGTGCGGGGGTGGCCACCGACCCCTGCGAGTTGGCCACCACCCGCGCCACCTGCTGCCCGGACATGTCCGTCACGGTGAGCACGGCGTGTTCGACCGCCCAGCCTTCAGCCGTGCGGATCTGCCCGGACAGCCCCGTCATGAGAGCAGCTCGTCGAAAGCCTGGTCGTAGCCGAGGCGGACGTCGTGCTGCGCCTCGGCGCCACCCAGCAGGGTGACCTGGCTGGTCGCCGGCGGGTAGCCGCTGGCGACGACCGTGTACGCGCCCTCGGGCAGGTCGGTCAGCAGGTACTTGCCCTCGCCGTCGGTCCTGGCGACCGCGGCCACGTTGCCGTCCTTGTCGAGCACGGTGATCCGCGCGTCGGGCACGATCCGGCCCTCTTCGGTGGTCGCCGTGCCCGCCAGCCGGACGGCGCCGGTCAGCTCGATGTCGTGCGCGATCGTGCCGCTGTCGGGCACGGTCAGCGTCAGCGCGACCGGGCGGAACTGCTCGCCGCTCGCGACCAGCGTGTAGTGCCCGGCGCCGATGCCCTGGAAGGCGAACGTCCCGTCGACCGGCGTGATGAACGCGCCGCTCACGTCGCCGCGCTCGTCGGTCAGCGTGACGGTCGCGCCGCTGACCGGCGAGCCTTCGCCCGCCCTGCGGACGACACCGGTGACGCCACCGGAGCCGGTCAGCGTGATGTCCAGCTTCGCCGGGCCGTTGCCGACGACCACGCTCGACGCCTGCGGCTGGTGCCCCGGCGCCGACACGATCAGCACGTAGGTGCCGTTGAGCGGGGTGGTCACCGAGTAGCTGCCGTCGGCGGCGCCGGTGCCACGCGCGACCTGGCGGCCACGCTGGTCGATCAACGTCAGCGCCGCGCCGGTGACGTGCGAGCCGTCCTGGCGCCGGATGTGCCCGGTGACCGGCTGCCCGCCGCCGAAGTCGGAGCTGAGTTCGGCCGTCGGCAACGTCAGCGCGCCGCTGTCCGGCTTGTACTCGCCGTGCCCGTTCTCGCTGGCGATGGCATGCCTGCCGGCGCCGACGAGCACCGGCTCGCGCTCTTCCACGACCGGCTCTTCGACCGGGGTCTCCTCCTCGAACAGCGACTCGGCGCCTTCCATCGTGGAGGCGGCCGACGGGCCGTCGACGAGCGGGATCTCCTTCATGAACAGCAGCACGATCGAGGCCAGCAGCGCGACGCCCGCGGCCACCATGAAGACGGTCGTGATCGAGTCGGTGAAGCCGGTCAGGATCGGGATGCGCACGGCGTCCGGCAGGCTCTGGATCTTGGACGTGTCGGCCTGCAGGTCACCGAGCCCGCTGCCCATGCCCTCCGGCAGCTTGCCGCCGAACGCCTTGGAGATGTTGCCAGGCAAGGTGTTGAACAGAATCGTCAGGAACACCGCGACACCCGCGGTGCCACCGATCTGGCGGAAGAAGGTCGCCGACGCGGTCGAGACGCCCATGTCGCGGCGCGGTCCCGCGTTCTGCACGGCGATGATCAGCGTCTGCATACAGCCACCGAGACCGAAGCCGATGATCGCCGCGAACACCAGCGGCATCCACAGTGGACTGTTCCATTCCACCTGCGAGAACAGGAAAGCGCCGACGGCGATCAGCAGCGTGCCCAGCACCGGGATGAACTTGTACCGCCCGGTGCGGCCGGTGATCTGTCCGGAAAGGACGGAGCCGGACATGATGCCCAGCATCAGCGGCAGCATCAGCAGGCCCGACTGGGTCGGCGTGTAGCCCTGAACCACCTGCATGTACTGCGGGATCATGGTGATCGCGCCGAACATCGCCACACCGACGATGACACCGCCGATGATCGCGACGCTGAACGTCGAGTTCTTGAACAGGCGCAACGGGATGAGCGCCTCGTCCTTCATCAGCTTCTCGACGAGGATGAACGCGATGATGCCGACGACGCCGATTCCGTAGCAGATAAGGGAGTTACGCGAGTCCCAGCCCCACTTCTGACCCTGCTCGGCGACCACCAGGAGCGGCACGACACCGACGGTCAGCGTGATCGCGCCCCACCAGTCGATGCGGTGGTCGTGGCGGGCGTGCGGGACGTTCAGCACGAACGAGACGACGACGAGCGCGATGATGCCGATCGGCACGTTGATCAGGAAGACCCAGCGCCAGCCCGCGATGCCGACGAGCTTGTCCAGCCCGGCGAAGAAACCGCCGAGCAGCGGACCGAGCACCGTCGAGGTGCCGAACACCGCGAGGAAGTAACCCTGGTACTTCGACCGTTCCCGCGCCGGGACGATGTCGCCCATGATCGTGAACGCGAGTGACATCAGGCCACCGGCGCCGATGCCCTGCACCGCGCGGAAGGCGGCGAGCTGATACATCGACTGCGCGAAGGTCGAAGCGACGGAGCCGATCACGAAGATCGTGATCGCGGCCAGGTAGAACGGCTTGCGCCCGTAGATGTCGGACAGCTTGCCGTAGATCGGCGTCGCGATCGTCGAGGTGATCAGGTACGCGGTGGTCGCCCATGCCTGCAGGTCGAAACCGTGCAGGTCGTTGGCGATCTTGACGATCGAGGTGCCGACGATCGTCTGGTCGAGCGCCGCGAGGAACATGCCCATCATCAGCCCGGACAGGATCGTGACGATCTGCCGGTGGCTGAGCTTGGGCTCTTCGACGGCTGGTGGTGCGACGGCGGAACTCATGCGGAGGCCCCCTTGGCCTGGGGTTGATCGGCTAGTTGTGGAGAGGTCTTTTCGATGCCGGAGTTGAGGCGGCCGAACAGGGTGTTCAGCGTCTGACGGTCCTCTTCGGACCAGTCGTGCAGCACTTCGGCGATCCAGACGTTGCGTACCTTGCGGTTCTCCTCGAACACCCGGTGTCCCTCGGCGGTCGGCGCGAGCAGGCAGGCGCGGCCGTCCTCCGGGTCGGCTTGGCGCTCGACCAGTCCGTGCTGGACCAGTGAGCTGCTCTGGCGGCTGATCGTGGAGATCTCGGAGTGCAGGGACTCGGCGAGCCTGCTGGTGCGCTGCGGGCCTTCGTGGATCAGCGTGAACAGGATCGCGTAGGCGGCCCGTTCGATGCCGTCCGGTCCCTGCTTGGCCACCTGCGACTTCGCCCGGTTGATGAGCCGGACGAAGCGGACGAGCTGATGTCCCAGCTCATCGGCGAGATCGAGCTCGGCCTTGGTCGTGTCCATGGGTCCCCTGCTTATTTGGCGGCTGCAACTAGTTGCCTCAAGCAAGGATGTGCCCGTGCGGTTGGTTGCGCAAGTCAAATAACTGACTGTGTGTCAGACGACACCATAGTTGGCCGATACAAGCATCCTCACCTGGGTTTTTTGCCCGAATTGTTCATCCGGGACGGTGACTTGAAGTGCTCGATAGGCTGATACGTCTGGGCCGGGTGAGGGACGAGGAGCTGGTCGGTGGCTGTGTCGAGGTCGCTGTGTTATCCGCAGCGGTCACCGTCAGGGACCCGGCGGCACCCCAGGCCGGTCCGCTGGTCGTCCCGGCTGCTGCTCCGCGGGAATTCGAGGACCGTGTCGCGGGTTGACCGGACCATGACCGACGACACAGCGCTGCGCCGGCTTTTCGGCGAGGTCCAGCTCGGCGTGCTCGCGACGCTCAAGCGCGACGGCAGGCCGCAGCTCTCCAACGTCACGCACTTCTACGACGCCGGCGCGGGCGCGATCCTCGTGTCCATCACGGAGCCGCGCGCCAAGACCAAGAACCTGCGCCGCGACCCGCGCGCCAGCTACCACGTGACGCTGCCGGACGGCTGGTCCTACGCGGTCGCCGAGGGCACCGCCGAGCTCACGGACGTCGCGAAAGACCCCGGTGACGCCACGGTCGAGGCGCTCGTCGACCTGTATCGCCGCATCAAGGGCGAGCACCCTGACTGGGACGAGTACCGCGCCGCGATGGTCTCGGACGAGCGCGTGCTGCTGACTATTCGGATCGAGCGGGTGTACGGGATGACTCGCTAGCCCAATCCAGGACCCGGCCGTCGGTGTCTTCGCCCAGCGTCACGCCGAGCATGCCCGACAGGCTCGCGCCGAAGTCGACGACGTCCATGTCCGACAGCGAAGCGCCAGGCGTGAAGCCCGGTCCGCTCGCGAGCAACAGGCCGTCCGGGCGATGATCGCCGGTGCGCCAATGCGTGTCCGGGCCGTGCACGACACCGGTCTTCGGCGACCAGACCGTCTCGATCGGGCCGCTGCGACCCCAGTCGATCAGCAGGTCCGGCAACGAATCGTCGGCTTCGCGGTCGTAGTGGTCCGAGGTGCGTGAGACCGCGCGGACCACGGGCTCGCCCGTCTCGACGTTGACCAGCGCGAGCAGATCTTCGCTCAGCTGATCGCAGACGGCGTCGTAGTCGGCACGCTTGACGACACCGGACGGCTCGCGGCCTTCGAGGTTGATCCGCACCCCGCCGAACACGAAGTTGTTGGGGGACAAGAAGTATCGCTGACGGGCACGCTGCTCTGGCGTCGCCCAGTTCGGCACCGCGGGCAGTGGGTCGCGAGCCAATCGCCTGCGCAGGAACGGCAGCACGCCTGACGCGAGCCCCGGCAGGTCCGACACCTTCCGCTTGGCGAACCGCTTCAGCGAGGACCCGCGGTAGCCGTCGGACTCGGCCTGGTCGAGCAGCCGCAGCAGTTCGTGCAGCAGGTGACTGCCCTCGTAACGCGGTCCCATGCCGTGGCTGAGCAGCACGAACACCGTCGTGTCCTGCTCGGTCAACGCCAGGTGCTCGCCGATCGCGACATCGAGCTGCCGATAGACCGAGCGGATCGGGTCCAGTTCCTTGCCCAGCGCGACGTCGTAGGCGCGGTGCCCGTGGTCGTGCAGGTGCCACTGCTGATGGCCGATGCTGTGCGATTCGCCGTACACCGTCAGGAAAAGATCCCAGTCACCCTTCGCGAGCAACTGCGTCGAGAGCTGGGTCTTCAGCTCGATGCCGTCGACGAGACCGTGGGTCAGCGCGCGTTCCTCGTCGGCGGTGCGATGGTCGCCGTCTCGGTGCAGGTAGTCGTCCGGCGCCCAGTCGCGGACCAGATGCGGCTCGGCGGTCAGGATCGGCGTCAGGCCGATCTCGGTTTCGATCTCCTTCGCCAGGGCCGGCGGCGAGGTGTGAAAGCCGAAATGCCTGTCATGGCAGGCGTACTCGCACACCATCACGCCGTTCAACGGCTTCGCCTTCGAGTGCGGCACATCCAGCACGGCGACCCGTTTACCCGCGGCGGACAACGTCTCCCAGAACGGGGTGCCGCGGATTTCCAGCGGACTGGTCAGCCGTCGCTCGTAGGTCTTGGTGTCGACCTCTTCCCAGCAGTGGAACCCCGTCCGCGCGGCTGTGCGCGCGGTGAAGAAGCTGCTCCACAACGAACCGACGAACAGCCCGTACGGGTTGCGCGTGGTGGCCGACGCGCTCTCGTCGAGCAGCCTGGCGAGCGTGGGCACCTCGCCGTCGGCCGCCATGGCGCGGATGGTGTCGGGGTCGCAGGCGTCCAGCGCGACGACGAGGATCTTGGTCATGGCGCGTGCTTCCCGCGGACCTTGGCGAAGTCCGCTTCGTAGGTGGGCCCGTTGGACAGCCGGTCCGGCGCGTCCGTCGAGTAGAAGCAGGCGATCACCGGGAGGACCATCGGTTCGCGCTCGGCGGTCAGCGCGCAGAGCAGGTCCCAGTCGCCCATCTCGCGCAGCGACTCGTCGAAGCGCGCGGCGGGCAGCCCGGCGCGGTGGCCGACGGCGCTGATGTCGGCCAGGTTCTCCTTGAGCAGCACCTCGCGGCTGTACGGACGCAGCATCAGCCTGGGCAGGCTGCCACCCGCGCCGCGGTGCACGCGCTCGATGTCGTCGATGACGAAACCGCCGTACGCCGCGTCGACCTCGGGATGCTTGCCGAACGCCCAGGCCAGCGCCTTGAGCCAGAGCGGATGCATGGTGTTGTCGTCGTCGAGGTAGGTGATGACCTCACCGGTCGCCACGTCGAGCCCCGCGTTGCGCGCCGCGCACACACCACCGTGCTCGGTGCGGATCGCCCGGATACGCGGATCGTCGAAACCGGAGATGACCTGCGGAGTCTCGTCGGAGCTGGCGTCATCGACGATCACCAGCTCCAGGTTCGGGTACGCCTGCGCGAGCACGGACGCGACCGCGCGCGGCAGCAGCCCGGCACGGTCGTGGGTCGGCATGATGACCGAGATCTTGGGCCCGTCGGCGAGTTCGAGCTGGCCGAGCCACGAGGTGAACACGTGGACGGACTCCGCGCTCTCCAGCTCGGCGGCGCGGATGTGCAGGCCCGCCAACGCGGTCGTGTGCCCGTCGAGCCAGTCGTTGTTGTGCCGCATGGCCTCTTTGAGCGGCTCGAGCGCGCCGAGCCGCTCGTTGATGCCGAAGAATTCCTTGCCGTGGTCGCCGAGACCGCGACCGTGGTCCTCGATCGCCTTGCCGTGATCCTGCAGCCACTGCGTCAGGTGCTCGAGCGCCTTGCTCTGCTCGTCGACGACGGTGCGCAGCCTGGCCAGCTCTTCGGCCATTGCCTGGTGATCCACCCGGGCGACGATAGCCGATGGAGTTACCGTTGACGTATGAGCAACGACGCCCTCGTCACTCGCCTCCGTGAGGAGCTCGGCACCGCTGCCGTGCTCACCGACACCGATGTCACGGACAGTTACGCGCGCGACATGATGCCGCTCGCGCCCGTCGGAAAACCGCTGGCAGTGGTGCTGCCTGTCGATGTGGCAGGTGTGCAGGCGACTGTGCGTGCCTGCGCCGAGGCTGGCGTGCCGATCGTGCCGCGCGGCGCGGGCAGCGGCCTTTCCGGCGCGGCCAACGCCGTCGACGGCTGCGTGGTGCTCGTGCTGACCAAGCTCAACCAGATCGTCGAGATCGACGCGGGCAACCGCCTCGCCGTGCTCCAGCCGGGCGTGGTGAACCTCGATTTCCGCAACGCCGTGGAGAAGCACGGCCTGTTCTATCCGCCGGACCCGTCCAGCTACGACTGGTGCACCATCGGCGGCAACCTGTCCACCAACGCGGGCGGGCTGTGCTGCGTGAAGTACGGCGTGACCACGGATTCGGTGCTGGGCTTGGAAGTCGTGCTCGCCGACGGCTCACTGCTCAAGACCGGCCGCCGCACGGTCAAGGGCGTCGCCGGCTACGACCTGGCCCGCCTTTTCGTTGGCAGCGAAGGAACTCTCGGCGTGATCACCCAGGCGACGGTCGCGCTGAAGCCGTTGCCGCAAGCGCCGTCGACGCTCGTCGCCGGCTTCAGCAGCACCGAGGCCGCGGGCGAGGCGGTCGCCAGGGTCGTGCGCGAAGGCCTGGTGCCGTCGCTGCTGGAGATCATGGACGCCACCTCGATCAAGGCGGCCGAGACGTACCTCAAGACCGACCTCGGCGCGGGTTCGGACTGCCAGGCGTTGCTGCTCGCCCAGTCGGACTCCGGCGGCGAGGTCGCGCGCCGTGAACTCGCCGCGCTCGAACAGATCTGCAATGACTGCGGCGCGACGCTCGCGTACGCGACCGACGACATCGCCGAGGGCAACATGCTCCTGCAGGCGCGCCGTATCGTGTTGACCGCGCTGGAGATGTACGGCGTCTGGCTGACCGACGACGTCTGCGTCCCGCGCACCCGCATCGCCGAGCTGATCGCCGGATGCCAGCGGGTGAGCGAAAAAGTCGACCTGCGCATCGCGGTGGTCGGCCACGCGGGCGACGGCAACATGCACCCGACGATCGTGTACTCGCCCGACTCCGAGGACGAGTTCGCCCGCGCGCAGCAGGCGTTCGACGAGATTCTGGAGATCGGGCTTTCGCTGGGTGGAACAGTGACCGGCGAACACGGCATCGGCAAGATCAAGCGCGAGTGGCTCGCGAAGGAGATCGGGCCGGTCGGGCTGAAGGTGCACCGCCAGATCAAGCAGGCACTGGACCCGGGGAACCTCTTCAACCCCGGCTCGATGTTCTCGCTCTAGAAAAGGGTCGTGAGCGTTGCGGGCGGTTAGAACCGCCCGCAACGCTCACGAGCTTTTAGCCTTCGATGCGCGGGATGCGCTGCGTGACCTCGGCGTCGACCTCGGGGTGCGCCTTCTTCTCGCGTCGCGCCTTGAGCCACTCGAGCGCGATCGGGACCACGGACACCAGCACGATCAGGATGAAGATCGCGTCCACGTTGTTCTTGATGAACTCGACGTTGCCCAGCAGGTGGCCGAGCACGGTGATGCCCGCCGCCCACAGGATGCCGCCGATGACCGTGTACGTGAAGTAGCGCTTCGGGTCCATCCGGCCGATGCCGGCGATCCAGGTGATGAACGTCCGCACGAACGGCACGAAGCGCGCGAGCACGACCGCCTTCGGGCCGTGCTTCTCCAGGAAGGCGTGCGTCTTGTCGACGTACTCCTTCTTGAAGAACTTCGAGTCCGGCCGGTTGAACAGCTTGGGACCGGCCTTGTAGCCGATGAAGTAGCCGACCGCGTTGCCCAGCAGCGCGGCGACGGTGACCAGCACGCACACCAGCCACAGCGGTGCTTCGATGTCGCCGCGGGCGATGAAGATCCCGGCGGTGAACAGCAGTGAGTCACCGGGCAGCACCGGGAAGATGCTGCTCTCGATGAAGATGATCAGGCACAGCACGGCGACGACCGTCGTGGTCAGGCCCGAGAGCAGGTGCTGCGGATCGAGCCAGGACGGCATGAGGGACATCTGGACCGTGGTCTGCGCGAGGATCACGACAAAAACGGTACAGGGTCACCCTGAGTGCGGGCTTACAGCAGGGTCAGCAGCCCGACGACGGAACCGGCGGCCAGTCCCAGCAGTACCGCGAGCACCAGGATCCACACGACCGGCAACGGTGACTGGGCGGGAACCACCTGCTGCCGGACGGTCGGCGGCGCGACCTCTTCGGTCGACGAATCGAGCGCGGCCCGCTCCCGTTCGAGCGAGTCCGCGCCGGTGCCCGACAGCAGCCCGTACTGCAACGGCGGCATGCTGTCGGTCGTCGACTCGACCGGTGTGGTGGACGGCGCGAAAACGGCCTGCGCGCGCAGCGCGTCGGCCAGCAGCCGTTCCGGGTCCTTCCCCTCGCTCATGACCCCACGGTAGCTGTTCCGACCTCGGCGACCCACTCACCCTTGCGGAGTACCTTCGACGGCCGCAGGTCGTCGTCGAGCACGACGATGTCCGCGGCCAGCCCCGGCTTCAGCGAACCGGTGCGGTCGGCGATGCCCAGCAGCTCGGCCGGCTTGCTCGAAGTCGCGCGGACAGCGCTGAGCAGGCCGAGTTTCGCGCCGCGGACCAGGTTGCGGAACGCCGTGTCCATGGTCAGCGTGCTGCCGGCGAGCGAACCGTTCTCGGCGAGCGTCGCGACGCCGCCGCTGACGTCGACCTCGAGCCGCCCGAGCCGGTAGCTGCCGTCGGCCGCGTCGGTCGCCGACATCGCGTCGGTGATCAGCACGGTCCGGCTCAGCCCCGCGTGCACCGCCGCCAGGCGTAGCACGGTCGGGTGAATGTGGACGAGGTCGCAGATCAGCTCGACCGTGATGCGCTCGTCGTCGAGCAGCGCGCCGATCGGGCCCGGCTCGCGGTGGTGCAGTGGGCGCATGCCGTTGAACAGATGCGTCGCGACGGTCGCGCCCGCGTCGATGGCCGGCCGGATCTGCTCCTCGACGCCGTCGGTGTGCCCGAGCGCGGCGATCACACCGGACTCCGCGAGCTGGCGGACGGCCTTGACGCCGCCGTGCAGCTCCGGCGCGAGGGTGACCATACGAACCGCGCCGCGGCCCTTGGCCAGCAGCGCGTTGATGGTCGCCGTGTCCGGTTCGAGCAGCGTGTCCGGGTCGTGCGCCCCGCACCGCGCCTTCGAGATGAACGGGCCCTCGAGGTGCACGCCGGCGATCTCGCCGTCCTCGTGCAGCTCGCGCAGCGCGGCGATCTGGTCGCAGAGCAGGCGGATCGGGTCGGACACCAGGCTCGCCATCATCGTGGTCGTGCCGTGCCGCCGATGCGCGCGCACCGCGGTCAGTATCTCCTCGGGATCCCCGCTGGAGAACGAACCGCCACCGCCGCCATGGCAGTGCGTGTCGATGAAACCGGGCACGACCAGCGCCCCGCTCACGTCGACGTGATGCCCGTCGGGAGGTGTCCCGCTACCAATCTGCTTGATCAGCCCACCGGAGACGGCAACCCAGCCATCGTCCAGTAGACGGTCCGGGCCTGCCACCCGGCCGCCCGTGATCACAAAGTCTCCGGCGCCCTTCACGCACCCCAGCATATATTGGTCTGGACCAGACATGGCAGATACAACTTTGCGGTTTGATACGGATCACCGGGTCAGTTGGAGGTCTGCATGGCCTTTTGCAGTGCTTCAAGCGCCCGGCTGGCGGTTGACTTCACGGTACCCTTCGAAATACCGGCGGCCTCCGAAATCTCGGCCTCGCTCAGCCCGCCGTAGTAGCGGAGCACCAAAACCTCGCGCTGACGTGGGGGAAGCTTCGAAAGCGCGCTGACCACCGCCTGGTGCTCGGTGGACAGCATCGCGAGGCTTTCGGCCGATCGAGCGTTCACCGCGTGTGGCGGGACGTATTCGCGCGCGGTCTTGCGGCGGCGCAGCACGCTGCGTGACCCGTTGACCACCGCGGTGCGCAGGTAACCGATCGCGGCGGCCGCGTCACGCAGATTGCCCCAGTTGCGGTGCAGCCCGGTGAACGCCTCCTGCACTACGTCCTCCGCCGTGGCCGGCTCGTCGACGAGCAGGATCGCCAGCCGGACCAGGCGCATGCGATGCTGGCGATAGAGGTCTTCGAGCGTTAGCGGCGCCGGAGCCGCTTCCCGCGCGGGGACCGGCCCATCGATGATGCGAAGGTGTCCGAGTGTGGCTTCCACACTCCGCTCCGCGCTGCCCTCCAACATGTGCCCCGCCTGTCGTTGACCCTGGATATCCGCCCGCTCAGCCTATCGGGTCGCCCGGGTATTGCCACAGTTCAAATTGTGAGACGCGCAGCTCACGGGCTGGACGCTACTCGGTAGCGTCTCAACGTACCGCCCGCACAGCCGAGGAGATGTCATGGCCTGGTTCTTCGTCGAAATCCGTTATGTGCAAGAGAAGTTCGGCGAGGTCCGGCCCCGGCACCGCGAATTCCTCACCAAGCTGGCCGACGACGGCGTGGTGGCGGTCGCGGGCCCGCTCACCGACGGCACCGGCGGCGTGACGCTTTACCAAGCCGAGGACGAGACCGCGTTGCTCGACATCATCAACCAGGACCCGTACTACCTGGAGGGCGCCGTGGCCGAGCGGACCATCCGCGGCTTCAATCCCGTGATCGGCGCCTGGGTCCCCGCGTGATCCTCGGCTGAAGCGGCGCTGTGGTGCGGTGCCGCACCGCGCCCCACCACAGGCCGCTGCCGTACGCTAGGTCGTCCACCCGGTGGAAGGCGACGTACCGGACCGGGTCCAGTTCGCCTCGGTGCTGCCACCAGTCGGCCACGCCTTCGGCCACCGCCGCGACGGCGACCGCACGCCGGATCCGGCGCGAGAACAGCGCGCCGACCAGCGCGAGCGGCCACCAATGCCTGGTCAGCGCGCCGGCGGTCTGCCAAGCGGCGCCGGTCAACGTCATCGCGTTGAGCCGCGCGGCCGTCTTCACCGGCTCGCGCACCATCTTGAGCGCACGCGCGAGGCGTGCGGTGCTGACCGCGGTGATGACCGCCGCCAAGGCCGTCGCCCAGCGCTTTTGGCTGATCAGGAGCACGCAGACGGCCGCGGCCCACGTCGAGAGGTTGACCGGCGGGACCGTGCCCGGGTGCCTCAGCGCGAGCTGGGCGGCGCCCGTTCCATAGAACGCCTTCCGGTCGAGCCACGGCCCGACCGTGTCGCGATGCTCGTGCGCGACGCGCGCGGCCGGGTCGTAGACGAGCCGATGCCCGTCGGCGTGCAGACGGCACACGAGGTCGACGTCCTCGGCGACCCGCATCTCTTCGGCGAACCCGTCGCCGACCGCCGACACCCGGACGAGCATCGCCGCGCTCGGCACGTACGCGACCCTGGTCCTCGGCACGATCAGCGCCTCGTCCGGCCCCAGATCGAGCGACGACCTGGCGTGCTCGTACCTGGTCAGCGCGTTCTCCCCGGCTTTGCGCAACCCGACGATCCGTGGCGCCGCGAGCGCGACGCGCGGGTCGTCGAAGTGCGCCAGCAACGTCTCCAGCCACCCCGCCTCGGGCACGACGTCCGAATCCAGGAACGCGACGATCTCGTGCCGCGCCGCCAGCAACCCCGTGTTCCTGGCGGCGGCGGGCCCCCGGTTCACCTCATGCCGGATAAAGCGGGCTTTACTCCCGGGGATAAAGCCCGCTTTATCCCCGGGAGTAAAGCCCGCTAAATCCCGGTCTGAGGCGTCGTCGACCACGATGACCTCGGAGTCTTCGGGTAGGTCGAGTGCGTCGAGCAGGCGTCGCAGCTCGTCGGCGCGGTTGTGGACGGGGATGACCACGGAGACCGGGCGTGCGGTCGTGGCCTGGTTCTTGGGGTGGGCCGCGCCCGCGGCGAGCAGCTGGTCGGCGAGCTTGGCCGTTGCCGGGTTCGTGACCGTGAGTTCGTTGTCCTTCAGCAGGTCGCGGGCGGTTTTCGAGAGCCGGAGCAGCCGCGGGGGCGCGCCGCCGAGCAGGGTTTCGTCGTCGAGCCAGCGGACGCCGGCGTCGAGCCGGACGGTCCTCACGCGGTGAACCCGCCGTCGGTGTGCACGACCGTGCCGGTGATCGACGACGCCGACGGCGAGCAGAGGAACGCGATGACCTCGGCGATCTCGGCGGGCTGCAATATCCGGTCGATCAGCTGATGCTGGGCGAATTCGCCGATGTCACCGAGGCCGTAGAGATCGGCGGACGCGGCGAGCATCGGGGTGTCCGTCGAACCGGGCGAGACCGCGACGGCCGTGATCCCGGTGCCGCGCAGATCGGTCGCGAGCCCGCGCACGAGCCCGACGACGGCGTGCTTCGCCGCGTTGTAGGCGGCGAGCCGCCACAGTCCGCGATGCCCGGCGGCCGACGCGAGCGCGACGAACCGGCCGTGCCGCGGCTCTTGGCCGGTCAGCATCGCGGGAATGACCGCGCGCGCGAGGTTCGCGACGCCGCGGACGCCGATGTCGAACAGCGCGTCCCAGTCCTTGTCCTCGGTCTCCCACAACGGCTGACCGCCCGCAATGATCGCGGCGGCGGCGATCGCGGCGTCGATCCGGCCGAACTCGTCGAGCGCGACGTGGACCGCGCCGGTCAGCGCGTCGGCGTCGCGGACGTCGGCGACAACCCCGCGCACGGTGGGCCAGGCGTCCGCGAGCGCGAAGAGCTCGGCGCGCGTCGCGAGCGGATAGCCGACGTGCGGGTCGTCGGCGCAGAGGTCGACGGCGACGACGTCCCAGCCGTCCTTGGCGAGCTTTTCGACGGTCGCGTGGCCGATGCCGCGCGCCGCGCCGGTGACGATCGCGACGGTCATCGGAGTCGCCCGTGCGAGTCGGGCTGCCAGCGCTCGATCGCCGTACGCAGCCCGCTGACCAGCGTGTTCAGTAGTTCGTGGCCGTGCTCGGGGGTGGCTCCGGTCGGGTCGCCGAGCACACCGTTGGGGCTGATCTCGCGCAGTTTCCCGCTACGCAGCGCGGGCATCAGGTCTTCGAGCGGCGTCGTGTTGCCGGGCGCCGCCTTGGCCATGTCGACCGTTTCCGGCGCGATCGCGAGCATCAGCGAAGTCTCGGTGTGCCCGGCGTGCGCGTCGCCTTCTGGTGGGGCGCAAGCGAACCACGCGGTTTCGCGGTGCTCGTAGCGCAGCAGCCGGATCGCCGAGACGAGCGCGGGCACGTTGCCGCCGTGCGCGTTGACGAACACGACCTTGTCCGCCCAGCGGCAGGCCGACCTGCCGAACTCGATCAGCATCGTGCGCAGCGCCTCGTGCCCGATGGACACCGTGCCGTCGAACTCCTCGTGCTCGCCGGACGAGCCGTAGGCGAGCGCGGGCGCGACCAGTTCACCGCCCGCCGTGGCGACGGCGGTCGCGATGCGGGTGTCGGTGTCGAACGGGAGATGCGGGCCGTGTTGCTCGCAGGAGCCGGTCGGCACGAGCAGGATTCCGCTCATGCCAGGTACCCGTGTTGTCGCAGGTAGGCGAGTAGTTCGACGGCTCCGGCCTTGGCGTCGGCCGGGTGGACGAGCCGTGGCGGGTCGTGCTCGGCGAGCGCCCCGGTCAGCGCGAGCAGCCGGGTGTGCGGCTCGGCGCCTTCCGGTGGCGGGACACGCCGGGTGCGCGGGCTGAACGGCCTCGTGCTCGTCACGGCGACCCTAGAGTCTCTTGTGGACAGAGCTTTGTGGACGGTGATGGTCGCCTTGCGCGCCGCGAGCAGACCGGGAAGCGATGCGCGGCGCAGACGCACGTCGGCGGGCTCGACCGAGCAGACCGCGGGCAGGTCGACGTCGAGACGTTCGCGTCGGCCGCCGTCGAGCCGACGCTCTACCAGCAGTTTTCCGTCCCAAGCGAGCGAGAGCGCGCCGAGTGCCTGGCGTGCGCCCAGTGCCGCGGCGAGGAAAGCGGGGGTGGCACCGGTGCCGCGATCGGCCGAGTGATCACCGCAGAGCACGAGATCCGGGGCCGGGATGGCGTCGGCCAGCGCCTTGGCGACGCGGGAACCGTCGTCGGTCTCGTCTTCGGTGAGGTCGACGCGCAGGGTGTCACCGATACCGGCCGCGAGCGCGGTCCGAAGGACGACTTCGGCAGGTTCCGGGCCTGCGGTGACGGCCAGCGTTCGTCCGTCGAGCCGCTCGGACAGCCGCAGCGCGTGTTCGAGCGCGCATTCGTCGGCGGCGCCGAGTCCGCTGGTGCGGCTCTCGATCCAGCGCAGAGCGACCACGATCAGCACGGCTCACCCCTTCCGGAAGGTGACGCCGTCGCCGCCGTCGGGATAGGTCCAGCTGATCGCGCCCTGCTTGTTGCACAGCAGGTAGCAGGTGCCGCATTCGAAGCACTGCTCGTAGTTGAACAGGATGCCGCCGTCGGTGGTCGGCACGAACAGGTTCGCCGGGCACGCGTGCACGCACTCGCGGGTGGTGCAGGAGTTGCAGATCTCGGAGTCGACCTCGATGTGCGCGCGCCGCGAGACCTGGAAGTCCACTGTGGACATACGGTCCTCGAAGGAGATCTCTGGGTAGTCCATCACGCCCGCCTATCCGTACGCCCGGAATCCGGTGATCGCGTCCTTGGCCAGGTCGCGCAGCCGGATGCCGTGTTGTTTCGCGCCGCGCCGGAACAGCTTGCGCAGACCGGGTTTCGGTGCCGGGTTCGTGACCTGGAAGAGGTTCTCGACCAGGTCGCAGATCATCGCCGGGTACTTGTTCTGCACGCGGTCGCCGAGCAGCAGCTCCGGCGCGCCCTTGAGCTTGCGGTGGTCGGCGAGCACGAACGACTCGTGCAGCATGCGCTCGTAGCCGCTCAGATCGGTCGTGTTTTTGCTCAGTGCCTCGGCCGCCGCGCGGCCCGCGTACATGCCGGAGCCGATGGCGAAGTTGACGCCCTCCAGCCAGATCCCGGCGGCCAGGCACATCGCGGCGGCGTCACCGGTGACGAGGATGCCGTCACCGGTGAGCTTCGGCATGGTGTTGTAGCCGCCCTCGGGGATGAGGTGCGCGGCGTACTCGATCAGCTCGCCGCCCTTGACCAGCGGCGCGATGGCCGGGTGGCGCTTGAGGTCGGCGATGAGCTCTTCGGGGCGAACCTTGGCCTTGCCGAGTTCGGTCAGGCTGAGCACGACGCCGACGCTGACCGAGTCGAGGTTGGTGTAGAGGAAACCGCCGCCCGCGATGCCGCGGGTGCCGCCGACGAGTTCGATGTCGACGCCGTCGGTGCCGCTGACGCCGAACCGCTCTTCGATGGTTTCCCTTGGCAACGCGAGGGTTTCCTTGACGCCGAGCGTGGTGTGGTGCACCTGGCCGTCCGGGTACATGCCCGCCTGCTTGGCGAGGAAGGAGTTCACGCCGTCGCACGCGATGACGATCCGCGCCCGGAGGTCGCCGTCGGGGCGGTCCGTGCGGACGCCGACGATGCGGCCGTTCTCGGTCAGCAGGCCGGTGACCACGGTCGACGTGATCAGCTCCGCCCCGGCTTCCTCGGCTTTCGACGCGAGCCAGGCGTCGAACTTGGCGCGGTGCGCGGTGGCGCCGTTGTAGGGCGGCTTGCCCCAGTTCTCGGTGCGGAAGTCGACGGTGAGGGACTGGGTCGGCGTCATCAGCATGGTCTGGCGCCGGGTCACCCACCGTTCGATGGGTGCTTCCTCCCACCAGTTCGGGATCAGCTCGTCGAGGATGCGGCCGTAGATCACGCCGCCGTAGACGTTCTTGGCGCCGGGGAACGCGCCGCGCTCGACCAGCGCGACGTGATGTCCCCGCCTGGCGAGTTCGAGCGCGGCGGCGGAACCGGCTGGCCCCGCGCCGACGACCACGACGTCGAAGGTGGTGGCCTTCTCGGTGGCTTGCGCCGTCGTCGCCGCCGGCCCCGCGTGTTCACTCATGCGTGAGCTCCTTGGCGAGTTCTTCGAGCAGTGCGGTCGCGTCGACGACGATGCCGAGATCGGCCATCGCGGTCATCGGACAGCTCGGATCGGTGTTGACGCTGACCACGTGCTTCGGCGCGCCGAGCCCGCCGATGTGCTGCGCGGCACCGGAAATCCCGAACGCGATGTACAACTCGGGATCGACGACGACACCCGTGGTCCCGATCTGGCGCTGATAACTCGCATGCCCGGCATCGGTCACCACCCGCGTCGCACCGACAGACGCCTTCAGCGCGTCAGCGACCTTCTCAAGCAACTCGATGGCTTCCTTGCCATTGCCCTTGGTAAGCCCCGCGCCCGCTCCGAGAATCCGCGGCGCCTCCGCGAGGTCAGCGGTCTTCGGGTCCGGCGAAAGCACTTCGAGCACCTTGGCGTCTTGTTTTGACAGCTCGGGCAAGGTGAGGTCTTCGCGGGTGTTTCTTTCGGCTTTTTGGACCGTGCGGACGCCCGGGATCAGCGTGGCGACGAACGGTCCGTCGACCTCGACGTCGACCATGGTCTTCGAACCCCACCGCGCGAGCCTGGCGCCGGCTTCGTGGATCTCGATCGCGCCGGCGAGCAAGGGGATGTCGAGCGCGAACGCGAGTTGTGGAGCGAGGTCCCTGCCGTCGGGAGAGGCGGGCAAGATGATGCCCTGACCTGGGGATTCATCGGTTGTCCACAGTTGGCCTTGGGTGTGGACAACTCCTGTTGATGGAGCCTGGGTCCCCGCTGGGGCCGATAGACTGTTGTAGGGCTGGCCCCCAGGGAGGGCGGGGGGCGAACTTACTACGTAGGGGCGCTCTGACCTGCGGAAATGCTGGGTCAGGGTGGTTGCCCAGGCGGATGGGGCGTAGGCGCCGGTCTCGGCCAGGATCGCGTGGCGCAGGGAGGTCAGGGCGTCGGCGGCGGCGTGGGTGCCTGAGCCGATGAGGAGTGCGTGGCCGGAGGCTTCGGCGCAGGCTTCGTCGGCTCCGGCGGGGAGGGTGCCGTCGCGGACCGGGATCAGGGCGATCACAGTGACGCTCCCGCTCGGTGGCCTTCGATGACCGCGGCGTGCGCGCGGCGCGGGGTGAGGCAGTCGCCGACGCGATACGCCTTAAGGTCCATTGTGGACAATGAAGCCCAGAGTTCGTCGGCGGGACGCGCGTGCACGGCGAGCACGATCCAGTCGGCGGTCAGCTCCAGGTTCTCGCCGGTCGTGTGCCGCAGCACCTGCAGCGTGACGCCGTCGTCGGTGGACGGCGCGGCGCCCATCACGACCAGGTCGGTCTGCTGGGCGATGCCCTTGGCGTCGGCGCGCACGTTCCAGGTCTCCATGTCGAGCGTGATGCCGAGGTCCTGGCCGACGACCATGCCCGAGGTGATCACGCGCACCGAGCAGCCGCGGTCGGCGAGCAGTTCCGCTGTCGAGGTCGCCTGGTGGAAGCCGAGATCGTCGACCAGCACGACCGTCCCTTGTGGACTGACAGAGCCATCGAGCACGGCGCGCACGTCCACGATCCGGTCCAGCGATCCTGCCCACCAAGGCCGGTCCGCGTGAGCGCCGGTCGCCAGCACCACCGCGTCGGGACGTTCGCGGCGCACCAGCTCCAGATCAGCGGCGACGCCCGTGCGGATCTCGACGCCGTAGCGCTGGCACTCGGCGTGCAGGTTCCGGGTGACGTCCAGGAACTCCGCCCGCGACGGCACGCTCGCGGCCAACGCCACCTGACCACCGGTTTGCGGGGCCTTCTCGACCAGCGTGACACGGTGTCCGCGTTGCGCGGCCGTCGAAGCGGCTTGCAGGCCAGCCGGTCCGCCACCGATGACCAGCACGTTGCGCGGACGCACAGTCGGCATCGGCAGCGGGGTCGCTTCCTTCCCGGTGCGCGGATTCTCGATGCAGCCGAGCCAGCGGTTGAGGCCCATCCGCCCGACGCATTCCTGGTTGCAGGACAGGCAGGTCCGGATGTCCGTGGCGTGCCCGGACCGCGCCTTGCGCACGAAATCCGGGTCCGCGATCTGCCCGCGCACGACGCCGATCAGGTCGCAGTGCCCCTCGGCGAGCGCGCGGTCCGCCTGCACCGGGTCCTTGAACCGGCCGACGCCGACCACCGGGATCCGCACCTTGTCCCTGATCGCGCTCGGGATGAACATCGCGTAACCCGGCGGAATGTGCATGGACGCCTCGATCATGTACAGCGTCGCGGTCGCCACGCCGATCGAGGTGTTGATGTAGTCGACCTTGCCGGTCGCCTCGACGAGCTGCGCGATCCGCACCGCCTCGTCGATCGTGGTGCCGCCGTCGATCAGCTCGTCACCGCAGATCCGCACGCCCAGCGCCAGCCCAGGCCCGATCGCCGCGCGCACCGCTTCGACGATCTCGATCAGCAGCCGTGACCGGTTCTCCAGGCTGCCGCCGTAGTCGTCGGTACGGATATTCGTCGCCGGAGAAAGAAAACCGCGCACGATCGACGAGTGCGAGCACTGCAACTCGATCCCGTCGAAGCCACCTTCCGCGCAATGCTCGGCCACGATCGCGTAGCCGCGCACGATCTCCGCGATCTCGCGATGCGTGACGGCCTTGGGCACTTCGCGGAACATCGGATCGGCCACCGGGCTCGGCGCCCACACCGGCAGCCGCGAGTACATGCTCGACGCCTGGCCGCCATTGTGGTTGAGCTGCGCGAAAATCGGCACGCCGTGCGCGTGCACCGCGTCGGTGATCCGCCGATATCCGGGCACCACCGACGGATTGAAGCCGTGGATCAGCTTCTCGTACGGCCAGTCCGTCGGATGCGTCGAGTGTTCCTCGGTGATGATCAGCCCGGCACCGCCGACCGCGCGCGCCGCGTAGTACGCCGCGTGCTGCTCGCTCGGGTGACCGTCTTCGGCGTAGTTGGTCAGGTGCGCGGAGAACACCACGCGGTTCTTCACCGTGACCGGCCCCAGCTTGAGCGGGGTGAACAGATACTTGTACTGGCCGCCGCTCATCGCACACCCGCCGCACGCCTGCCTTCGAGGACGGCCTCGTGCACCGTCCTCGGCGCGACCCGGTCGCCCGCCGAGATCGCGTCCGGATGCGTCAACGAGTCGTCCGGCAGCCGATGACCGCAGTCGATCAAGGTGGCACAAGGGATTTCGCGACGCCGCGCGGTGAACCGGTCCTCGATCACCAGGTGTGCCGGGTGGACCTCACGCAGCAGCGTCGCCTTGTGCAGCGTCACGCCGGCCTGCTGCACCCGCCGGTTCGCGTCGGCGAGGTCGCCCGTGATCGCCAGCAGCGTGCCGACGACCTGATCCTGCGTGATCAACGCCGTTTCGCGGCCGGACGCGGCCACCAGCTCGGCCGTGCCGACGCCGATCGGCCCGCCGACGGGGTCGAACACCACCACCGGACCATCCGAGACCAACGCGCCCGCCTCATAGAACTCTTGGTACCCGACGACATGCGGCTCACCGACGACCGAGTAGGACCGGCGCCCCGGCCTGCTTCCGGTCGCCAGCACGATCAGCTCCCCGTTTCGCGACGCCTGTTCCAAATCGGCCGAGGTGCTCTCGGTCTTCAGCCGGACGTCCACCCCGAGCGTGGTCACCTGCGTGATCAGCCAATCCACAAAGGACTGGAGACGGCCACGTCCGCCGACCTTCGCGGCGAGCGCGAGTGCTCCGCCCAGTTCCGCCGCCCGCTCCGTGAGCCGGACTTGATAGCCACGCAGGGCGAGCACTCTCGCCGCCTCAAGCCCGGCCGGGCCCCCGCCAACCACCAGTGCGTGTCCATCATGGGGCGCGCCGCTCTCGATTCCGGGGTCGGTGCTCTCGTGCCCGCTGCGGGGCTCCGCGGAGCAGGTGACGATGGGGTTGCGGTTGTCTCGGACCATGCATTTGGCGTTGTCCAGCGAACACGGCCGGATCGAGCGGCCGTCGCGCGTCTTCGACACGAGCGCGGGGTCGGCGATCTGCGCGCGCGTCATCTCGACCAGATCGGCGACCCCGTCGGCCAGTGCCCACTGGGCCTGGCCGGGGTCGACCACACTGCCTTGCAGCACAACGGGAAAGGTCGCGACCGCCCGAATCTGACGGGTCAGCTCGATGTTGAAGCCCGGCTCGGTGTGCAGATCCGGCCTGGTCGCGGACGTGCCCATCGCCGAGCCGCGGACGACCGCGAGATAGTCGACGTCCAGCGACCGCACCAGCTCGACCGCGTGCTCCGGCGTCACTCCCGCCCACGGCGCGAGTTCGTCACAGGCCAGCCGCAGCCCCAAGATCCGGCTGCCGAGCACGCCTTTGACCGCCGCGAGCACTTCGCGCAGCAGCTTGCCCTTGTCCTCGCCCCAGTCGTCACCACGCTGGTTCGTCAGCCCGGACAGGAACTGCCGCAGCAGGCTGAACTGTCCGGCGTTGATCTCCACACCGTCCACACCGGACCGGACGGCGGTGCCGGTCGCGCGCGCGAACCCGTCGATCAGCGCCTGGATCTGCCCGTCGTCCATCTCCAGCGGCAGCTCACGGCTCGCGACGTCGGGCACTCGCGAAGGCGCCCACAGCGCGTCCTGCGAATACGCGGTCGACCCCTGCGAGCCGGCGTGCCCCAGCCCGGCGAGCACCAGCGTCCCGTGTGGACGGCACGCCTCGACGATCGCCGACCAGTCACAGTCCTCGGCCAGTGGCGCGCGTTCGTACGGCCAATCCGACTCGTGCACCGAAGCGATCTCGGTGACGATCACCCCGGCGCCACCCTCGGCCCGCGCCGCGTAGTACGCGACATGCCGCGGGGACAAAGTCCGCTTCATTCCGAGATTGGTTTCGTGCGGCCCGAACAGCACCCGGCTGGGAGCCGTCCGCGAGCCGAGTTCGACGCTGCCGGTGAGACTCGCCATCGCTACGCCAAACCTGCCAGCGGGCTCGTGTCGCACGCGCGGTCGGGCACGCGGACGCGAATGGACGGGATGCCCAGCGAGACGCGCCGCGAGTGGTCCTGGCTCGGCTTCGGCAGCGCGTCACTGTCGCGTGTGGACAGTGCGCGCTCGCCATGTCCCTTGACACACTCGGGATCCGGCCCGTCCAGCGGCAGCCCGGTGAAGAACTTCGCCGCCATGCAACCGCCCTGGCAGCTGTCGTACGCCGAGCAGGAATTGCACGCCCCGCCGGTCTGTGGCCGCCGCAGGTCCTGGAACAGCGCCGATTCCCGCCACACGGTCCCGAAACCGTCGCCGCGGACGTTGCCCGCCTTGAACACGTCGTGGATCGCGAACGGGCACGCGTAGACGTCACCGACCGGATCGATCAGGCACACCACCCGGCCCGCACCGCACAGGTTCAGCCCCGGCAGCGGCGACGAGCCCAGCGCGTTGAGGTGGAAGAACGAGTCGCCGGTGAGCACCTTCTCGCCGTTCGCGACGAGCCAGTTGTACAGCTCCAGCTGCTGTTCGGCGGTCGGGTGCAGGTCGTCCCACACGTCAGCGCCACGCCCGGACGGACGCAGTCTGGTGATCCTCAGCTGCGCTCCGAAGCCGTCCGCGATTTCTTTGAATGTGTCAAGTTGCCCGACATTGTGTCGGGTCATCACGACCGAGATCTTGAAGTCCTTCATGCCCGCGTCGGCCAGATTGCGCAGCGCGCGCATCGCCATGTCGTACGAGCCGGGCCCGCGCACGGCGTCGTTGACCTCGCGGGTCGCCCCGTCGAGTGAAATCTGGACATCGACGTAGTCCGTCGCGGCCAGCTGCCTGGCCCGCTCCGGGGTGATCTTGACGCCGTTGGTCGAGAACTTGATGCCCACGTGGTGCGCGATCGCGTAGTCCAGCAGCTCCCAGAAGTCGGAGCGCACGGTCGGCTCACCGCCGCCGACATTCACGTAGAACACCTGCATGCGCTCGAGCTCGTCGATCACGGCCTTGATCTCGTCGGTCGACAGCTCGTTCGGATCGCGGCGCCCTGACGAGGAAAGACAGTGCTCACAGGCCAGATTGCAGGCGTAGGTCCACTCCCAGGTGAGGCAGATCGGCGCGTCGAGCCCGTACTTGAACTGCTCGACCAAAGGAGCGACGGCGGTCACGAGCCCTCCACGATCATGTCGGTGGCGGCGAGGGAGTCGAGTGCTTTGAGAAAGCTCGGCGCGCGCCCGTCCGGCAACTCGGTGAGCGCCACGCGCAGACTGGGGTGTGTGCCCAGGGTCTTGACGAATTCGACCAGGTCAGGCGCCTTCAGGAAGGACAGCTTGCGGTTGCCGAAGTGGTACGCGAGCGCCCCGAACGGCTCGGGCCGCAAGGCCACGCTGGGGTTCAGGCGATACGGCTTGTCCAGGTCGAGTGCCATGCCCGTGCTCAGTACACGCCGCACATGCCGTCGATGGAGACTTCTTCGACGAGAAGCTCCTCAACCGCGGGGGCCTCTTCGACTTCGCGCTCTGCTTCGGGCATGGTGTGCTCCTCAGTGCGTGCTCTAATCGACGAGATCGACGGTAATGGCACTCAGTGCCAAATGGAAGGGGTGAGTGTCCGCGTGCCTGCTGAGAGCCCTGACGGCGCGCGCCCCAGCGGCCGCCGCAAGATCACCTCGAAGGGCGAGCTGGAGCACATCGCGTTCGCCCTGTTCGACGAGCGCGGCTTCGATCACACCACGATCGACGACATCGCCGCCGCCGCGGGCATCGGCCGCCGGACGTTCTTCCGCTACTTCCCGTCGAAGAACGACATCGCCTGGGGCAGCTTCGACGAGCAGCTGGTCCACATGCACGCCCGCTTCCGCGCCTGCGCGCCCGAGCTGCCGCTGATGGACGCGATCCGCGAGGTCGTCGTCGGCTTCAACAGCGTCGAGCCAGAAGAGGTGCCGTGGCACCGCCGACGGCTCTCGCTGATCTTGAACGTCCCCGCGTTGCAGGCGCATTCGACGTTGCGGTACGCCGATTGGCGGCGCGTGGTCGCCGACTTCGTCGCGGAGCGGCTAAACCAGCCCGCGAATTCCCTTGAGCCGCAAGCTATTTCGCACGCCGTGCTCGGCGTCGCCGTCGCCGCCTACGACCAGTGGCTGTCCGACGAAGGCTCGGAACTCGTCCCGCTGCTCGACAAAGCGTTGCGGGACTTGGCGTCAGGCTTCAAGGACGTCTAGGGTCCCGAATTCCCGATCCACGCAAACACGGACGGGAGAACCGTCGACGTCAGGAATCGCACACGTGCCGCAGAAACCCTGGCGGCACGAGTACGCGACGCCGGGAATCGCCTCGCGGAGCACATCCAACGCCGAGCGATCGGCGGGCACTTCGAGCGTTCGCCCACTGCGCAAGGTGAGGCGGAACGGCTTCCCGTCAACGATCGGCGGCGGTGAGAACCGCTCATAGAACACGGTTTCCTCGGTCGCCTGCCGGACACCGGTGATCATCGGGATCGGCCCGCAGCAGTAGATGGCGGCACCGGGTGCGGCGCCCTCCAGCAGCTCGGCGCCCGAGATCGGCATGCCGAATTCGGAGTCCGGCCTGACGAAGATCCGCTCGGAGTCCAAAGCGGACAGTTCGTCGAGGAACGGCATCGAGTCACGGTCACGCCCGGCGTAGACGAGCCGCCAGTCGGCGCCGATCGCGTCGGCGTGCTTGACCATCGGCAGGATCGGCGTGATCCCGATACCGCCCGCGATGAAGAGGTACTTATCACTTGGTAGCAAAGGAAACGCCGTGCGCGGACCCTGAGCGGTCACTCGAGTGCCCGGCGTGAGCGAGTGCACTTCCGACGACGCGGCGCCGATTTTCCTTACCGCGACTCGATAATGCGAGAGATCGCCCGGATCGCCGCACAGCGAGTACTGCCTGACCAGACCGGACGGCAGCGTCAGGTCGATGTGCGCGCCAGGACGCCATGGTGGCAGCGCGCCGGTGAGACGCAGACTGACCACATCGGACGCTTCGACGCGGACGTCGTCGACCGTCAGCCGCAGCAGCCGGTCGACCGCACGCACCGGCGGACGGCGACGACCGCTCCACGTGCTCATTTTCGTATATACGGCAACGACTCCGGTCAACGTGGACATCAGCCGGTCGCGCCGGGCGCTGCCGTCGAGGCGCTCGGGGTAGGTCATCGTCATCAGGCCGCGTCGGCCGCCCGTGCGGCAGGCGAGCTCGCGAGGTACGCCACGGCCTGCGCGGTGTTGCCGGTGTCGGCCGGGTCGTACGAGCGGCGGAAGTACGGCGAGATCTCCCGCAGCAGCTGACGGCCCGTCGGCAGCAGCCCGCGCTTGGCCGCCCGGCGGTACGTGCGCCACCGCGCCTTGCCGGGGTTCGTCGGGTCGTTGCGCATCAGGAAACGCGTGCCACGCAAGAAGATCCACGCCAGCACGGGAGTCACGGCGAGCATGCTGCGCACCCGCCGTGTGTACCGCCCGTCCAGGTGCTGGAACAGGTCGAACGCCACCGAGCGGTGCTCGACCTCCTCGGCGCCATGCCAGCGCAGCAGGTCGAGCATGGTCGGATCGGCGCCGTCCAGCGGCGCGTCGAGCACCCACTGGCCGAGGAACGCCGTGTAGTGCTCGATCGCGGCGACGACCGCGACCCGCTCGATGATCCATTCCTCACGCGCCTTGCCGGTGAGCCCCCGGTCGCCGAGCAGCCGCCGGAAGATCCACTCCATCTGCGCGATGTACGGCCGCACGTTGACGCCCGCCGCTTCGAGATGCGCGGCGGCGCCGTCGTGTGCCTGCGCGTGCATGGCCTCCTGGCCGATGAAGCCGAGCACGTCCTCGCGCAGCCGGTCGTCCTTGATCAGCGGGACGGCGTCCTTGAACAGCTCGACGAACCACCGCTCACCCTCGGGCAGCGCGATGTGCAGCACGTTGATCGTGTGCGTGACCTGCGGTTCGCCCGGCACCCAGTGCATGGGCAGCGCGGCCCAGTCGAATGCGACGTTCCTGGCATGGAGCACCAGGTGCTCGTCTTCGTTCACCGTGACCTCCGCACGCGCTGAGCAGGTCGGACGGGTACATGTTACCTCAGGTAACACCTACTTTCTAGTAGGTACCACCGAGCTTCCCGTGATCCCAGCTGATCACCTTCGTCGGCTTGAAGATCAACCCGATCCGCTTGCCCGCCTGTGCGGTGATAAACGCCTTGAGCTCATCGGGCACCGGATCACCCGGCTTGCCGCCCGCGTACCGCTGCGTCAGCGCGACGCCGATCTCGATGATCCGCTCGGTGTCCTCGACGAGCTCGACCTCGGCTTCGAGCGAGACGCCACGCAACTTCTCGTAGCTGTCGCCGTCTTCGATCAGCACGGTCGCCTCGGGCAGCCGGCGCAGGTTCTTCGCCTTCTGCGACGTGCCGTACGTCCACGTCGCGACGCCGTCGCCGTGCGGGAAATACCAGAGCGGCGCCAGATGCGGCCGGCCGTTCGGGCTCATGGTCGCGACGTTGATGACCTTCTGCTCGTCGAAGTACGCACTGATCTCCTCGGGCGTCATGCGGATCTGGTCACGGCGGGACATGAGACCTCCTAGTGTCGGGTGGTCGCGGCCCGTCCAGCATGCCCGGTCACGGAAGCCTCGTACGCGCCACGCTCTTCGATGTCCTTGAGCGCGGCCCGGTCGGCGGCGGGCACGCGGCTGCGCGAGCCGAGTTCGATGATCGGCGGCAGGAACGCGCGGATCAGCTTCAGCGCGCCGACCCAGCGCGGCACATGGATCGTGCGTCCGCGCCGCATGATGCCGTCTTCCAGGCAGTCGAGCGCGGTGGACAGCGGGTACGTCTTGCCGATCAGGCCGGGCATGCCGCTGCGCAGCTTGCCGAACACCGGGTGCGCGTCGGCGCTTTCGACCAGGTCCGTGCGGATCCAGGTCGGGTGCGCGACGCCGACCTTGACGCCGAGGTGCGCGACTTCGGCGCGCAGGCTGTTGGAGAACGCCTCGACGCCCGCCTTCGCGGCGGCGTAGTTGGCCATGCCCGGCGCGTGCGTGATCGCGGCGAGCGAGGAGATCGCGAGCAGGTAGCCCTTGCGCTCGATGACGTGCGGCAAGGTGACGCGGAAGGTGCGCCACACGCCGAGCAGGTCGACCTCGATGACCTTTTCGAACGCGGCGGGGTCGACCGAGCGGACGAAGCCGGTCGACGCGATGCCGGCGTTGGCGATCACGATGTCGATGCCGCCGAAGTGCCGGGCGATGTCCGCGGTCGCCTTTTCGAGCGCGGCCCAGTCGGTGACGTCGGCTTCCCATGACTTCGCGTCCGCGCCGATCGCCTCCGCGACCTTGCGCTGCTCGTCGGCTTCGATGCCGACGAGCGCGACCTTGGCGCCCTGCGCGGCCAGCCGTTCCGCCAGCCCGGCGCCGATGCCGCGGGCGGCACCGGTGATCAGCACGACCTTGCCCTTGACGGTGTTCCTGGCCACGACGCCTCCTTGTGTCAGCTCACTGGCCAGGCACGCTACCCGAACTTACCCCAAGTAAGCTACCCGTCAGTAGGCTGACGTGAGCGCTTCGACCTCCTGTGCGGTCAGGTCGAGCGTGAGCGAAGGCAGCAGGTCGGCGAGCTGCTCGGTCGTGCGCGCGCTCGCGATCGGCGCGGCGACCGTCGGCTGGGCACGCAGCCAAGCCAGCGACACAGCGGCCACCGGGACGTGGTGGGACTGCGCGATGTCGTCGAGCGCGGACAGCACGCGTTCGCCGCGGTCGTTGAGGTAAGCCGCCGCGCGGGGAGCGCGCGGGCTATCGGACGGAGTGTCCGCTGAGCGGTACTTCCCGGCGAGGAAACCCATGGCCAGCGCGAAATACGGCAGCGTCGTCAGACCCTCGCGGGCGATGAACGGCGCGAGGTCACGCTCGTAGTCGCGCTCCAGCAGGTTGTAGTGCGGCTGCAGCGCGACGTACCGCGCGTAGCCCGCACGGTCCGAAATGGACAGTGCTTCGGACAGTCGCGCGGCGGTGTAGTTCGAGGCCGCGATGTGGCGGACCTTGCCGGCCTTGACCAGCGCGTCGAACGCGCTGAGCGTCTCTTCGAGCGGGGTTTCGTCGTAGTCGCGGTGCGCGTAGTAGAGGTCGATGTGGTCGGTGCCGAGCCGTCGCAGCGAGTCGTCAGCCGCCTCGGCGATGTTCTTCGCCGACAGGCCCGGCCGCTCCGCCCAGCTGCCCACCTTGGTCGCGATGACCATGTCGTCGCGGCGGCCGCGGCGCGCGAGCCAGTTGCCGATGATCGCCTCCGACTTGCCGCCGGAGTACACGTCGGCCGTGTCGATGAAGTTGCCGCCCGCCTCCGCGTACGCGTCCAGCACCGCGAACGACTGCTCCTCGTCGGCCGTCCAGCCGAAGACGTTGCCGCCGAGATTGAGTTCGCAGACTTCGAGTTCGCCGATTTTCGCCATGATCCGAAGCTAGCGGAATGAAACCCGGCGGCGCCCGGGTTGGGAGGGACATGACCTACGAAATCGGCAAGATCGGCGTCTGGCGCCCGAAACAGCTCACCGACGACAAGCTGGCCGTGGAGCTGGAGGGCCTTGGCTATGGTGCGCTTTGGGTGGGCAGTTCTCCTTCGCTGGTCAGTGAAATCGGACAACTCGACAGTGTGCTCGCCGCGACCTCCACGCTCGTCGTCGGCACCAGCATCGCCAACATCTGGTCGGACGACCCCGCCGGCGTCGGCGCCGGGTACCACCGGCTGGCCGACAAGTACCCCGGCCGGTTCATCCTCGGCATCGGCGCCGGGCACCCGGAGGCGACGCAGGAGTACAAGAAGCCTTATCAAGCGCTGGTCGACTATCTCGACGGTCTCGACGCGGCGGGCGTGCCCGTCGAGTCACGCGCGCTCGCCGCGCTCGGCCCCAAGGTGATCAAGCTTTCCGGCGACCGCACGGCCGGTGCGCTGCCGTACCTCACCACCCCGGAGCACACCCGGCAGGCGCGCGAACTCCTCGGCCCGGACAAGCTGCTGGTCGCGGAGCAGAAAGTCGTGCTCGGCGAAGAACGCGAGCGCGCGCTGGCGATCGCCAGGGAAGCCGTCCGCAACCCGTACCTCAGCCTGATCAACTACACGACCATGCTGCGCAAGCTCGGCTTCACCGACGCGGACCTCGCCGACGGCGGCAGCGACCAGCTCATCGACGCGCTCGTGACGCAAGGCGACGCGGAGACCGTCGCGCGTGGGCTCACCGCGCACCTGGACGCGGGCGCGGACCACGTGGCCGTGCAGGTGCTCGGCGACAACCTCGACTACGCGGCGGTGATCGCGGCGGTCACACCGCGATGACGTCGAGCATCGACTCCAAGCCCTTGAAGTCGGCCGGATTGCGCGTGTAGAGCGGCAACTCGGACGACGAGGCGATGGCGGCGATCATCAGGTCCATCCGGCGCGGCTTCGGGTCGCGGTCCGCGGCGAGCACCAGCGCCACCAAGGTGCCGTAGCGGGCCGCGGCCGCCGCGTCCAGCGGCAGCGGGACGAAGTCGACCATCGCCGCGCCGAGCTGCTCGTTGCGCGCCGCGCGGACGGCGGGGGTCTTCGCCATCGCGACACCCTGGTGCAGCTCGGCCATGGTGACCGCGGTGATCGACGGGATCTTGGGCAGCGACTCGGGGTCCAGCCTGCCGAGATCGATGTAAACGCAGGTGTCGAGCACACCTTTTTCGGGGCGTTCAGTCACCGACGCGGTCCTCTGAGCCGAAGAACTCGTCGGCTTCCTGACGCAGCAGTTCGGCATCGACGCGAGGCAGTTTGCGGTGCTTGGCGCAGAGTTCCTCGGCGGTCAGCTGGCGGCGCCGCTGGATGGGGCGCAGCTCGGCGATCTCCACGCCGTTGCGCGTGACGTAGTAGGTCTTTCCAGCCTCCACCCCGTCCATGATGGCGGCGGAGTTGTTGCGGAACTCACGCTGGCTGATGACATCCACTCCCGCAGTGTAGCGCGAGGTAGCACGGCGTGCTACCTCGTTCCTCATACGACCAGTGTGCCCGCTCCGCCGACCTCGTACGATGCGGCTGAAGGCACCAAGTCTGTTCGAGGAGGACCCACGATGCCCATCGCCACCCCCGAGGTCTACGCGGAGATGCTTGACCGGGCGAAAGCGAACGAATTCGCTTACCCGGCCATCAACGTGACGTCTTCGGAAACCCTGAACGCCGCGATCCGCGGGTTCGCCGAGGCGGAGAGCGACGGCATCATCCAGTTCTCCACCGGCGGCGCGGAATTCGCCTCCGGCCAGGCCGTCAAGAACATGGTCGTCGGCGCGACCGCGCTGGCCGAGTACGCGAACGTGGTCGCCAAGCACTACCCGATCAACGTCGCGCTGCACACCGACCACTGCCCCAAGGACAAGCTCGACGGCTTCGTCCGCCCGCTGCTCGACATCTCCGCCGAGCGCGTCAAGCGCGGCGAGAACCCGCTGTTCCAGTCCCACATGTGGGACGGCTCGGCGATCGACCTCGACGAGAACCTGACCATCGCCGCCGAGCTGCTCGAGAAGGCACGCGCCGCGAAGATCATCCTCGAGGTCGAGATCGGCGTCGTCGGCGGCGAAGAGGACGGCGTCGAGGCCGAGATCAACGAGAAGCTTTACACCGCCGAGGGCGACTTCCTGAAGACCGCCGAGGTGCTCGGCACCGGCGACAAGGGCCGCTACTTGCTCGCCGCCACCTTCGGCAACGTGCACGGCGTCTACAAGCCCGGCAACGTCAAGCTCCGCCCGGACGTCCTCAAGGGCGGCCAGGACGTCGTCTCGGCCAAGCTCGGCCTGTCCGACGCGAAGCCGTTCGACTTCGTCTTCCACGGCGGCTCCGGCTCCGAGGTCGCCGACATCCACGCCGCGCTGTCCTACGGCGTCGTGAAGATGAACGTCGACACCGACACCCAGTACGCCTTCACCCGCCCGGTCGTCGACCACTTCTTCAAGAACTACGACGGTGTCTTGAAGATCGACGGCGAGGTCGGCAACAAGAAGGTCTACGACCCCCGCAGCTACCTCAAGGCCGCCGAAAAGGGCATGGCCGACCGGGTGCGCGAGGCGGCCGAGCACCTCCGCTCCGCAGGCCAGAAGCTCTAGGTCCCCAGCTAAACAGGGCCCCAAAGTCACTTTCGGGGCGTGCGATGCCCCGAAAGTGACTTTGGGGTCATGTCATGCCCCCGAAGTGACTTTGGGGCCTTGGCGGGTGAAGAAGCGCAGGCCCACCCAGAACAGGATCGCCAGGCCGACCAGTGCGATCGGCACCGTCCAGTAGTCGACCGGCGGCGCGGACTCGGTGTGCGCGTCGCCCAGGAACCACGGCCGCAGCTGGGACTGGATCCACAGCGTGCTGTAGCCGAAGGCGGTGACCAGCAGCGCGCCCGCGCCCGCCGTGAGGAGTTTGTGCTCCCGCCCGATGCGGAACGCCAGGTCCACCGCGAGGCCGACGGCCAGCAGGTAGAACGGCACCGTCGGGACCGGGAAGCCGATGCCGAGCAGGATCGGCCACATGATCAGGCGGTAGGCCAGGTAGGCGCCCGCCACCGCGGTGCCCGCCCACTGCTTGCCGATCGTCTTGCGGGCCAGCGCCAGCACCAGCGCGGAGACGCCGATGCCCCACAGCGGGTAGACCCACGCCGGGATCGGCATCGTGAAGTGGGTGACCGCGGCCAGGTCGACCGGGTGGCCGATCTGCTTCGCGGCGAAGCTCAGCAGCTCGTGCTCGGCCTCCGGCTCGCCGCGTTCCCAGGCGCGGAGGCCGATGATGCCGTACTCCTGCTGGCCGTTCGAGAAGAACGTGTTCTCCAGCAGGAAGACCCAGAGCCCGGTGAGGACCAGCGAACGGAGACGGCCGGGCGCGGAGAACTTCATCCAGCCGTCGATCACGCCGAGGATCATGATCTCGGTGCCCAGGTAGAGCATCATGTGCGACGGGCTCCACGCGGTCAGGTCGAGACCGTTGAGCCGGTGGTTGAGGATGTCGAGCGGCCCGGCGATCAGGAACAGGATCATCCCGCCCTGCATCAGCCGCAGCGAACGCTTGTCGCAGCCGAGTCCGGTGTAGCTGTGGATCGCGACCAGCACCACCAGGATGCCGGTGCCGACCGTGTTGATCAGGTGCGGCGGCGCGAGGTCGTCACGCAGGAACTTGAAGTGCCACGACATGTCCCAGGTGGACCCGAGCATCTTGAACGCGAACGCGATCAGCCACATCGAGTAGCAGAAGTTCAGTGCCCACTGCGGGGTCGGCTGACCCGGCGCGCCGCGGTGCCAGTGCAGCCGGAAGAACAGGCGCGTCTTGGCGATCGGGCTACGGGGGATGACGCCGGGCTCGACGACCCCAGACACGTCCACTGCCTTTGTCATGCCGGTAATCATCGCTTAGTCGACTTACCGATCGGTACCGGACCGGTGAAAAACCAGGGTTCACCCTGAGGAGTGACGAGTTTGCTTTCCGCGCGGTGCTCCGGGCATCCTCTGCCGCCATGATGCCGAAACGCTTTGTCGCCGCTGTCCTCGTCGGCTGCCTCGTGCTGGCCGCGGGCGGGGTGGTCGGCGCCCTGTTCTTCAGCTGAGCACAATGGGCTCATGACGCACAACCTGCTCGGCCCGGAGCCGACCCTGCTGCCAGAGCACACCGTCGCCCAGGCCGCTCTCGACGCCGGCGTCGACCCGGCCGGCGTCGCCGCGGAGCACCCGTACTTCAGCGCCGCGTGGGCCCAGCTGGCGGAGACCTCCTTCGAAGCCGGTGAGACGGTCGCCGCGTACGCCTACGCCCGCACCGGCTACCACCGCGGCCTCGACCAGCTCCGCCGCGCGGGCTGGAAGGGCTTCGGCCCGGTGCCGTGGTCGCACCGCCCCAACCAGGGCTTCCTGCGCGCGCTCGCCGTTCTCGCGAAGGCGGCCGGGAAGATCGGTGAGACCGAGGAGTACGACCGCTGCCGCACCTTCATCACCGAGTCCGACCCGGCGGCCGCCGAAGCCACCGGCCTCGCCTGAGCCCAGGTCGAGGCCGGAAAAAATCCCAATGTGGCATTGGTCAGGTTTCAGGCCGCCAATGTGGCTTTCGTCAGCCCGGAGCTGACGAAAGCCACATTGGGATTTTTTAGCTAGAACCAGCCGCAGTTGTTCGGCGCCGGGAACCCCGCGAACCGGCCTTCGAGCCAGGCGAAGGCTTCGGGGTACGCGCGGACCGCGCCGCCGACGTGGGTGGGCACCAGCGAGCTGCTGAACTGGACCTTCGCGCCCTTCGAGCACCACGAGCGGGCCATCGTGCGGTCCTGGTCGTACGGGACGATGTCGTCGAGGACGCTGTGCACCACCAGGATCGGCGCGGTCGGCTTGAGCTTGCCGATCAGCTGCTGGCCGACGCGGGACTTGTACGGCTCCTCACCCAGGTACGCGGTCAGCGAGCGGCCGTCGTTGGTCAGCGTCGACGACTGGGTGAACGCGTGCGCCGCGATCGCTTCGACCGTGCACTCGTTCTTGACCTGCTCGAACAGCTGCTTGCCGCGCGCGTTCAGGAGCGAGCGGATGTTCAGCTCCGGGTACGCCGCGTCCATGCTGACCAGCGCGAACCCGAGGAAGCCGACCGCGTAGTGCCCGTCGAGCACCTTCGCGACCTCGGACAGGTCCGCCGGGACGGCGCCCGCGTACGCGCCCTTCAGGTTCAACTCCGGCGCGTACGAGGGCTGCAGCTCGGCGGCCGCCGCCGAAGCGCCGCCGCCCTGCGAGTAGCCCGCGATCGCGACCGGTCCGGCGTCGGGGAGCCCGGCTTCGGGCAGTCGCTGGGCGGCGCGGATCGCGTCGAGCACGGCGTGTCCCTGCGAGAGCCGGTTCATGTAGGTGTGGACGCCCGGGGTGCCGAGGCCTTCGTAGTCCGTGACGACCACGCCGTACCCGCGGGTGAGCAGGCCCGCGATGAACGGGCCCTCGTACTCGAAGCCGGCGGCCAGCGCCTTGGACGGCGCGCAGGAGTCGCCGATGCCCTGGGTGCCTGCCGCGTAGCTGACGATCGGGCGCTGACCTGCGCCGATCCAAGGGCCGTTGGGGGTGAGGACGGTGCCGGTGACGGCCATCGGGTCGCCATGTGTGTCCGTACTGCGATACATGATCCGTTGCACCTTGGCGTCCGCCTTGATGAGCTTTACGGGATCGATGTAGAACTGCGAAACCTCGTGGCGAATGATGTCGCCGTTCGCGCCGGACGGCAGTGGGGAAGGCGGGTCGTAGAAGGTGGTCGCGCCTGCTTGGGCGGGGGTACCCAGTAACGCGATGGCGACGGCCGCGACAAGGCCGAGACGAGAGAAAGTGCGCACGCTTGCTCCTCATTGAGCAGTCGGGGTGCTGAGTTTTCGACACTCGTGTCGAAAAAGAATGAGGTGAGGTGCCCCACATGTCAACCCCCGCTCGTCGCGGACGCCCGCGCAAGCTCCCGCTCGGTGAGCAGCGCGAACGCGTGTTGCGCGCGGCCGCGTCGCTTTACGCGTTGCACGGCGAGCAGACCACCATCGAGCAGATCGCCCGCCAAGCCGGCGTCTCACGGCAGTCGGTTTACGAGAGCTTCGGGGACCGGGCGGCGCTGTTCACCGAGGTCGTGGCCGATGTCGAGGAGCGCTCGTTCGTCGGCATCGTGGCGCTGGCGCGGGAGAAGACGCCGAACCTGCGCGCGTGGGCACGCATGAACTACGCGAACATGTTCGCCTTCGTCGCGGCCAATCCCGAGGCCTTCCCGGTGCTCCGCGAAGCCGAGCGATTGGGGAATCCGGCACTCACCCGCCTGAGGGAGCGGCTCGCCCGCGTCTACACCGACGTCGCCAAGCAGCGGTGGGCCGAGCACGGTGTCGACGCAGGCCGGTCCGACAACGCGCTCGTCACGCTCTACTTCGCGATGACCGAGGCGCTCGTCCAGATGACCTGGGACGGCCAGCCGCCCGACGCGGACGCGTTGATCGACCTGCTCACCGAGTTCACCGTCGGCGGCATCACCCGGCTGCGGGAGCCGGACGTCGACGTCATCGATCGGCTGCGCTAGCCGCGTACAGGAAGATCGTGCCGTCCTCGATGGACTCGAGCGCGTACCCGGTCAGCCAGATTTCGAGCACTCGCGTGTAAAAGTTCGGCAGCTCCGCGAACGACTTGCCGACCAGTGGGTGGTCGCTTAGTTCCTTGATGCCGTTGGCGTGCCGGATCCGTTCGGGGAAGTGGTGTCCGGCCGCCGCCGCGGCTTCCCAGTTGGCGTGTTTGCGCGCTTGGAACGCGACATCCGGATAGGGCGCCGGCCGGTCGTAGCCGGGTGTCGAGATGTCGATGCCCGTGTCGCAGCCCTTGAGCTCTTCGCGCAGGTGGATGAAGAAGATGTCGTTGACCAGCAAGCCGATGTCGACCGGCACACAGTGATCGCCGATCTTCTTCGTACCGGTCGTGCCGACCCGCCAGACGATCCGCTCGGCAGGCCGAGAGCCCCACGGTTCGAGCAGTGCCGCCGTTTCCCAGGCGAGCGCCTCGGCCTCCGCGATGGCCGGGCCCAGGGCCTTCACGTGTGAGCCGTCCGGCGTCGCGTCGATCGGCGAGTCCTTGGTGTGCCCGGTCCACGGACCGCAATGGCCGCAACTCCAGCCGTCTTCCCACTCGTCGTCCCAAAGCACCCGCTGCGTGCCGGAACCCCGGCAACGCGGGCACGGCACGACATGCCGGAAGAACCGCCTCGGGTCGGCGGTCAGGTCCACGTCGCCGAGCGCCGGTTCGAGCAGGCCGGTGCGCAGTGCCGCGTAATCCACGTGCGGACTATAGGTCCTTCGCGAACGCCAGCAGGCCGAATCCCTCCGGATCGTCCGCGGGGACGGCACGGTATCCGGCGGCGAGGTACAGCGACGCGGCTTCGGGCTGTTTCGGCCCGGTGGTGAGGAAGATCCGGCGATACCCGCGTCGCTTCGCCTCGGCTTCGAGTTCGGAGAGCACCAGCCTGGCGAGCCCGCGCCGTCGATGCGCCGACGCCGTCCACATGCGTTTGACCTCGGCGGTCTCGTCGTCGTAGTGCCGGAACGCGCCGCCCGCGACACTCACGTCGTGTTCGCGCACCAGCAGCAGCGCGCCACGCGGCGGCGCGAACTCCTCCGGCGGATAGCGCTCGAGCTCCGAGTTGGAGCCGTAGCGGCTGTAGTACTCGTGGGCGAGCTCGGCCAGCAACGGCCGCACCTCGGGGTCGGTCACGGCGTACGACCGTACTTCGAGGCTCACCTGCCGATGATCGGGCGCGAAAGTCCGCAAGGCAACGATGTCCGCCAAGTGGGAATTCGAGTAGTGGCCGCCGAAACCAGGCGTAGCTTCGGACGGGTGGCGTTCGAACTCGCGATCGTAGGTGCGGGACCGCGCGGGATCTGTGTGCTGGAACGGCTCTCCGCCAACGCGCCAGAGCTGCTCACCGGCACGCTCGTGGTGCACCTGATCGACCCGTTCCCGCCGGGACCGGGCCGGGTGTGGCGGTACGACCAGTCGCCGTTGCTGCGAATGAACTCGATGCCGGAAGACGTCACGATGTTCACCGACGAGACCGTCGAAATGTCCGGTCCGGTGCGCAACGGCCCTTCACTGGCCGAGTGGGCGAAAAAGGTGCGCACCGGCAAGCTCGACGCCTCGGTCCCCGATGATCTGCTCGACGAGCTGCGCACGCTGAAGTCGACCTCGTTTCCGACGCGACGGCTGCAGAGCGCTTATCTCGACTGGGTGTATCAGCACATCCTGAACACTTTGCCGGACGGCATCGAGGTGGTCGAGCACCACACGCACGCGGTGAACGTCACCGAAAACGCCGTCTGGCTCAAGGATTCCGAGACGCCGTTGCGGGTCGACGCCGTGCTCATGACGGTCGGCCATCTCGACGCGCTGCCGGACGAGCGTGAGCTGGAACTGGCCGAGTACGCCGTCCGCAACGACCTCGCGTACTACCCGGCCGGCTACACCGCCGACGTCGACTACGCAGACGTGCCCGCCGGTGAACCCGTGCTGGTGCGCGGTTTCGGGCTCGCGTTCGTCGACCTGATGCTGCTGTTGACCGAGGGGCGTGGCGGCCGATTCGAGGAGCAGCCGTGCGGCGGGCTCCGGTATCACCCGAGCGGACGCGAGCCGGTGCTGCACGTCGGCTCGCGGCGCGGCGTGCCGTATCACGCGAAGACCGGCTACCGGTTGCGCGGGAAATCGTTGCAGCTGCCCAGATTCTTCGACTCCTACACGTTCGAGAAGCTTCCGCAGCGGCTCGACTTCAAGCGTGACGTCTGGCCGCATATGGCCAAGGAGATCGCCTGGGGCTACTACAGCGAGCTGTTCACCGGGCATCCCGACCGGGTGCGGCTGGACTTCGCGGTGTTCGCGGACACCTTCGCCGACACCGAGTGGGACTCGCCGGAAATGGTTGCCCTCATCGAGAAATCGGTGCCCGCGGCGGAAGACCGGCTCGACCTGGAGCAGCTGGACCGGCCGCTCGCCGGGCTGCGCTTCGAGACGGGCGAGGAGTTCGGCAAGCACGTCCGCGAGTACGTCGAGCGAGACTTGTCGCGCCGCGCCGACGTCGAGTTCAGCGCGGACCTCGGCGCGTTCATGGCGCTGCTTTCGGTGTACCACCAGCTGCCGGCGCTGGCCGCGAGCGGGCGGATCACCGCACGCACTCAGGTGTCCGAAATGGACGGTTGGTGGCACGGCTTCTTCAGTTATTACGCCAGCGGCCCGCCGCCACGGCGTCTCGAAGAACTGCTCGCGCTCCACCAGGCAGGCCTGGTTTCCTTCGCCGGCGCGGAAATGCGCATCACTGCCGCCGACGGGACGTTCGTCGGCGCCAGCGAGAGCTTCCCCGGCGAGGTGCGGGCCAGGACACTGATCGAAGCGCGCCTGCCCGAACCCAGCGTGAGCCGGGCTTCGGACCTGCTGCTGCGCACCCTGCGCGATGCCGGTGACCTGGTCGAGGAGTCCGTACTCGACACGGCCACCGGGCAGCGCGAGCTCTCCGGCCGTATCCACACCAGGGTCGGCGACTCGCGGCTGCTCGACTCCGGCGGCGACGCGCATCCCCGGCTGTTCGCGGTCGGCCCGCACACGAGCGCGCGTTCGGCGGCGGCGTTCACCCGCCCCCGCACGAACGCGCTCCCGTTCCGGCAGAACGACGCGGTCGCCCGCGAGCTGCTCGCGCTTACGCCGCGGGCGGGGTGAAGACGCCGAAGTGGTTGCCCTGCGGGTCGAGCAGGTCGGAGAAGACCAGGCCGGCGGGCGTGGTCTTCGGCGGCACGAGCACCTTGGCGCCGCGCTTCTCGGCCGCGGCGACGGTCTTCGCGGTGTCTTCGACGAGCACGTAGAAGATCGCGTGGTTCGGCACTTCGCCACGGGTGTCGAAGAGGCCGCCGGTCGGGTGCGAGGCACCCGGCGTGGTGACCTGCGCGTAGCGGCCCTCGGTGTCGTCGTTGGTGTCGACCTCGAAGGACCAGTCGAACAGCTCGGTGTAGAAGCTCCTGGTGGCGGCCGGGTCCTCGCTGCCGATCTGGAACCAGGTGACGCTGCCGAACGCCGGTGCGGTCATGGGAATCTCCTCCTGTTGTCTTGCTGGTGAACCTCACTTTCGTCGTCGTTCGCGACAGCCCTATGTCGGTGTTTGTCAGCCGAACCGTGCGACCTGGATCACATGGTCCGGCACCTCGGGCAGGGTGAGCACGCGCTCCGGGACGGGCTCGCCGAGATCGTTCGCCGACAGGATCCGGTCGACGCGGAACACCCTGAGGTCGTCTCGCAGGCGGCACCAGCCGACGAGATACCAGCCCTTCGGCGCGGCCATGAACACCACGGGCTCGACATCACGCTCGGTCAGCGTGCCGTCCTTGTCGGCGTAGAGCAGCCGCAGCACCCGTTGCTTCGCGAGCGCCTCTTCGAGGATCGACGGCACCGGCTGCCTCGGCGCGGGCGCCGAGACGGGTGCGAGGTACCGGACGCGGTCGGCGAGTTCGGTCGCGGCGGCCGCCTCCTGAACGGGCATCGCCGCGACGATCTTGCGCAGCGCGCTCTCGGCGGCGCGGGCGAACGGCGAGCTGTCCGCGTCACGCAAGGCGACCGCGACGGCCACCGCCTCGGCAGGCGTGAAGTTGAGCGGCGGCAGCGTCCTCGTCTTGTCGAGCGTGTAGCCGCCTCGGCGGCCGACGTCGGCGTAGATCGGCACGCCCGCCTGCTGGAGCGCGTCGAGATCGCGCTCGATGGTGCGCACGCTGACCTCGTAGCGGTCCGCGAGCTGGCGTGCGCTGCGTCTTCCTGGCGCGACCGCGCGCAAGTCTTCGACGATCGCGTAAAGCCGGTCGGTTCGGTTCACACCCCCGACGCTAACCAGGGGCACCGACAGTTTCGGGTCGTGCGCGTTGCGGGCGGTTAGAACCGCCCGCAACGCGCACGAGTCCTTAGCAGCGGCCGAGCATCGAGGTCAGCGCCGTCTTCTCCGCCGAGTTCACGGTCAGCTTGTACTTGTACTTCGAGCCGACCCACATCCGCGCGTAGGTGCACCAGTAGCTCGTCAGCGGCGGCTTCCACTGGTCGGGCGACTTGTCGCCCTTCTGCTGGTTGACGTTGTCGGTGACCGCGATCAGCTGCGGCCCGGTCAGGTCGTTCGCGAAGGCCTGCCGCTGCGCCTTGGTCCACTTCGACGCCCCGGTGCGCCAGGCGGCGGCGAGCGGGACGACGTGGTCGATGTCGACGTCGGAGGCCGCGGTCCAGGTCGCGCCGTCGTACGGGCTGACCCACTTGCCGCCGGTCGGCGCGCAGTCGGCTCCGGTCGTGACGCCGATGCCGTCGCGTTTGAGCACGACCTCGCGGGTGTTGCAGCTGTTGCCCTGGTCGATCCAGTGCGGGAACTGGTCGCGGCTGTAGCCGTCCTGCGAGCCGTCGGGTGCGACGGTGAGGGTGGCGAGGTTGGACTTCGCGGTGGCGGCGGACGGGATACCCGGTGGGGTGGCGTCGGCCGTTCCGACGATACCGACGGTGAGCATCGCGCTGACGCTCAAAGCGGTCAACGAGCGGCGAACCAGGCGAAACGTTGGCATAGGGCTGCCTCCGTGTCGAGTGCAGGGACAGCTAACCCTGGCTCACGGAAGTGACCTCGGCAACACTTGTGAGTGACATTTGGTGAATTGCTAACCAACACCGCGCGACCGGATCGCCAGTGCGACGGGCAGCGGGCCGGCCCTTGTCACCCAGAGCGTTGCAAGGGCGACCCTTGTCACGTGCCACGGTGGGCGAGCCGAGCGAGTGGAAGAATTTCTGCACCCAACGGAGCAAACCTTCCACTCGTACCGACGCCCCACGCCGAGCCGACGATCACGAGCGTTTCCCTCGGCTACGCCATTCCGCGCACCAGGCGCAGGTCCTCGGTGTGCCGGTACCAGGTCCACCGCTTCACCGCGCGCGGGTGCACGACGCCGTCGTACACCGGCCTGGTCGGGATGCAGCCCAGCTGGAACGCCCGCGACTCGAAGTCCGACGGCCGCTTGAAGAAGGCGCCCTTCACCACGCGCACGGCCAGCCCCGGCCCGTCGCCGCTCGGCTCGACCTCGATCGACCGCGCCGGGCCACGCAGCGCGAGCTTCTCGTCGCAGTACGCCACGCCGCGCACGGTCGAGATGCGGCCGCGGCCGACCAGGACGCCGCCCGCGTCGTCGCGGATGAGCGGGACCGGGTCGACGTCGCCACGGACAGCGAGCGCCAGCGCACGCAGGGGATCGGTCGGCAGGCCCCACAGCTCGGCGACCGCCGAGTCCGGGTCGGTGGGCACGAAACCGACCGACACGCCCGCCAACTGTTCTTTTCGTAACAGTCGCAGCACCACCGCCGCGAGGTCCGCGTCGGACCCGCCGACGATCAGCCGGTCGCTTTCCCCCAGCAAGGGGTCCACATCCGCCTTGCCGGGACGCGACGGCAGCCGCACGGTCCTGACCTCGTCGACGTCAGGAATTTTCTCCGTATCGGGTCCACAAGCCAGCACCAGTCCCCGCACGCCAGCGGCCTCCGTTACGCTCATGCACCGGCATTCGCCTGCGCCCTTGTCTGTCGAACCTCAGGAGTGTCACATGCCGGCCATCGTGCTCATCGGCGCCCAGTGGGGCGACGAAGGTAAGGGCAAGGCCACCGACCTGCTCGGCGACCGCGTTCAGTGGGTCGTCCGCTATCAGGGCGGCAACAACGCCGGTCACACCGTCGTCCTCCCCAACGGCCAGGACTTCGCGCTGCACCTCATCCCGTCGGGCATCCTCACGCCCGGCGTGACCAACGTGATCGGCAACGGTGTCGTCGTCGACCCCGGTGTGCTGCTCGAGGAGATCGCCGGGCTTGAGGCCCGCGACGTCGACACCAGCAGGCTGCTGATCTCCGCCGACGCGCATTTGATCATGCCGTACCACGTGGCGATCGATAAGGTCACCGAGCGTTACCTCGGCAGCCGCAAGATCGGCACCACCGGCCGCGGCATCGGGCCCTGCTACCAGGACAAGATCGCCCGCGTCGGCGTCCGCGTGCAGGACCTGCTCGACGAGAAGATCTTCCGCCAGAAGGTCGAGGCGGCGCTGGAGTTCAAGAACCAGGTGCTGGTCAAGGTCTACAACCGCAAGGCGCTCGACGCGGACGAGGTCTGCGACGAGGTGCTCGCGGCGGGCGAGAAGTTCGCGCACCGCATCGCCGACTCGCGGCTGCAGCTCAACCAGGCGCTCGAGCGCGGCGAGACCATCCTGCTCGAGGGCTCGCAGGGCACCCTGCTCGACGTCGACCACGGCACGTACCCGTTCGTCACCTCGTCGAACCCGACCGCGGGCGGCGCCAGCGCCGGTTCCGGCATCGGCCCCGGCCGGATCGGCACCGTGCTCGGCATCCTCAAGGCGTACACCACGCGCGTCGGCTCCGGCCCGTTCCCGACCGAGCTGCACGACGAGTCCGGCGAGTACCTGCGCAAGACCGGCGGCGAGGTCGGCGTGACCACCGGCCGCGCGCGGCGCACCGGCTGGTTCGACGCGGTCATCGCGCGGTACGCGACGCGGGTCAACGGCATCACCGACTTCTTCCTCACCAAGCTCGACGTGCTGTCCGGGCTCGAGAAGGTCCCGGTGTGCGTCGGCTACGAGGTCGACGGCTTCAAGACCTACGACATGCCGATGACGCAGACCGACGTGCACCACGCCACCCCGATCTACGAAGAGCGGCCTGGCTGGTTCGAGGACATCTCCGGCTGCCGCACCTTCGAGGAGCTGCCGGCGAACGCCCGCGCGTACGTCGAGTACCTCGAAGAGCTCTCCGGCGCGCGGATCTCCGCGATCGGCGTCGGGCCGGGCCGCGAGCAGACGATCGTGCGGCACGAGTTCATCTAGCGGGACGGGGAATAACCCCGGGCGGACCGAGTTGCCCCTGCCATGACCATTGGGGTAGCCCTTCCGTCCGGGGACACGGACGGCGCGAGCAATCTCGTCGAAGAACTCGTCGAGCAGACCAGGCAGGCCGCGGCCGCCGGTATCGACTCGGTGTGGTTCTCGCAGCTGCAGAACTACGACGCGGTGACCGTGGCCGCGATCGCCGGGCGCGAGGTGCCCGGTATCGCGGTGGGCAGCTCGGTCGTGCCGATCTATCCGCGGCACCCGCTGCTGCTCTCCGCGCTCGGCCAGACCGCGCAGGCGGCCACCGGCGGCCGGTTCACGCTCGGCATCGGCCTCGGCTCGGAGAAGCTGCTCAAGCCCGCGTACGGCGTCGAGTACCCGCCGCCGATCCGGCACCTGCGTGAGTACCTGACCGCGCTGCGGCCGTTGCTGAACGGCGAAGCGGCCGAGTTCGACGGCGAGCTGCTCAGCTCGCACCCGTTCGCCCCGACGGCCGTTCCCGGCTCGGCGCCGGTCCCGATCTTCGTCGCGGCCATGGGCCCGCAGGCGCTCAAGGTGACCGGCGAGCTGGCCGACGGGACGCTGCCTTTCCTGGCCGGGCCGCGCGCGCTCGCCGAAAACATCGTCCCGGTCATCAATGCGGCCGCTGAGTCAGTGGGCCGTCCGAAGCCGAAAATCGTTGCCGCGTTTCCTGCAATCGTCACGAACGATATCGATGCCACTCGCGAGGCGGCCGCGGCGAACCTCGGGTTCTACGACTCGATCCCGTCGTATCAGAAGATTCTCGCCGCGGAAGGCGTTTCCGCTGCACACGAGCTTGCGGCGATCGGCGACGAGGAGACCGTGGCCGCCGCCATCCGGCGTTATTTCGACGCCGGCGCGACCGAAGTCGTGATCACCCAGGCGGGAATTCGGTCCACTGAAGACCGACTTCGCACCTGGACACTGGCGGGTGACCAGACAATGGTGCCTACGAATTGATCTAATCCCTCGATGGTCCGGTTTAGCGTGACGCATGACCATAGGGGTGACCATCCCGGCCAGTGACACATATCAGGCCGCAAATCTCATCGAAGAATTCGTGAACCAGACCGGGCAGGCCGCCGCCGCGGGGCTGAGCTCGGTCTGGTTCCCGCAATTGCTGGACTACGACGCCGTCATGGTGGCCGCGCTGGCGGGCAGGGCGTTTCCTGGCATTTCGGTCGGAACGGGCGTTGTGCCCATTTATCCGCGACATCCATTGCTGATTTCGGCACTCGCGCAAACCGCTCAGGCCGCGACCGGCGGACGATTCACGCTCGGACTCGGGCTCGGCTCCAAACCGTTTCTGAAGCCGGCGTTCGGCCAGCCGTATCCGCCGCCCGTCCAGCATTTGCGTGAATACCTGGCCGTGCTGCGGCCGTTGCTCAGCGGCGTGGAGACCGAGTTCGACGGCGACATCCTCAGCCTGCATCCGTCGATGCCGACGATCGTGCCCGGCGCGAAACCGGTGCCGATCGTCGTGGCCGCCATGGGACCGAAGGCGCTGGCCACCGCCGGTGAACTCGCCGACGGGACCCTGCCGTATTTCGCCGGGCCCAAGGCCTTGTCGACGAACATCGTGCCGGTGATCGGCCGGGCGGCCGCGTCGGCAGGCAGGCCGCGGCCCCGGGTCATCGCGGTGTTCCCCGCCGTCGTGACCCGCGAGGTCGAGGCCACCCGCGAAGTGCTGGGCGAGCGGCTCGCGGCGTACGAAGAGATCCCGTCCTATCGGCGAATCCTTGACGCGGAAGGGGTCGCGCACGCGGTCGACCTGGCGGTGGTCGGTGACGAGGAGCTGGTCGCGGCTGCCGTCCAGCGTTACTTCGACGCGGGCGCGACCGAGGTGGTGATCAGCCAGGCCGGTGTCCGGTCTGGCGAGGACCGCCTGCGCACGTGGCGATTGCTGGGTGAGCTCAACAAACGCTGACGACCGCCGAGAGCGAGCCGCGCCAGTCGCCTGCCTTGGCACGCACGGCGAGGTAGCTCTTTTGGTTCCCCACAGGGAAGTTCGTCAACGCGGTCGCGGTCGTCGACGTGATCTGCGGGCTGCTCAGGTTCGCCTTGTTGTCGAGGTAGACGTCGTACGCCGTCGCGCCCTGGATCGTGGTCCACGAGAGGTCCGCGTTGCTGTTGGCCCCGTTGCATCGATTGGCGACGGCCGTCAACGCCGGCGTGGCGAGTGTGCCCGCCTTGCCGTGGGCGGAGCCGGTGTTCGACGTGGACCACGCCGCACCGGCTTCGCCCGCGAGCACCAGCACCGCCGCCACCGCGAGCACGGCGATCCTGGTCATCCGCTCACCACCGTGACCGTCACCGGGATGGTGAAACCGGCGTTCTGGCAACCGTTGTCGGACGCCGTGGACATGCTCACCGCGTCGGCGAGCGTCAGCGTCGCGCTGCCGTTCGCCGCCACCGGACTGGACAGCGTCTGCGTGGTGAAGGTGACCCCGGTGGTCGAACAGGTGCCGGAGCCGCCGGTCGCGGTCGCCGCGCCCGCTCCGGCGATCGTGGTGACCTTGACCGGGTACGGATTCGGGTTGTTGACCAGCACCTTGGCCGTTCCCTTGCCGCCGGGGTACAGGTCGCCGACGGTCACCGCGGTGACGCCGGTGGTCGGCGCCTGCGCGGTGCCGGCCTTCGCCGAAGCCGACCCGGAGCCGGTGGAACTCCAAGCGGCGTAAGCGATTCCGCCGGTGAGCGCGACGGCCGTGACGCCGCCGACGATGACGTAGTGCCGAGGCCGGAGCCTGCGCTGGGGGACGCGTCGGTGCGAGGTCATGATTTCGTGGCCGTTCCGGTGTAGGTCAGCGGGAAGGTGACGTTCTTGCAGGCGTCCGGCGCGGCGGCCGCCAGATGGGTGGTCAGCGCGACCTCGGCGAATCCCTGCTTGGGCACCACGAGTGCCTTCGCGAGCGGGTCGACCCGGACCAAGTCGGGTCGGCACGCGGGATTCGAGGTCGGCTGGACCGTCGCGGTCAGGGAGGTGACCTTGATCGGGAAGTTCTCGGCGTTCCCGATCCGCACCCAGCGGGCACCGGTGGCGCCCGGATACAGCTCGGTGCTGCGGCCGGGCACGTCGGTCACCGTGAAGCCGACCTTGCCGGGTGGCTGCTGCGGGGTGCACGCCGCGGTCAGCGCGAGTGCCACCGCCAGGACGGCCGCGCGCATCAGGCCGCTGACGCCAGTGTGGCCGTCAGGTTCAGGGAGAAGTTCTTGCCCTGGCAGGCGTCGTCGGCGTCGCTCGCCATGTGCGCGGTGAGCGTGTACGTCGCCGAGGCGCCCGCGCTGATCGTGCCGCTCGGGTTGCTGACGGCGTCGCTGGTGACCGAACCCGCGCCGCAGGCGCCGTCGGCCGCCGAACTGCCTGCCGCGATCGAGGTGACCTTGACGGGGTAGGAGTTCGGGTTGTCGACGGTGATGGTGAAGGTCTGGGTGGCGCCGGGGTAGAGCGCGTTTCCGGAGCTCGACGGCGAGATCGTGGAGCTCTTCGCGGTCGTCGAGGTGACGGAACCGGTGCCGGAGCCGGAGCTGGACCACGCGGCGTACGCGACGCCGGCCACGGTCAGCGCGCCTGCGGCGCCGAGAGCGATCGCGGTCTTCTTGCTGAACTTGCGCATCAACGGCTCCTCGGTGAGTTCCTGGGGGAATACCGAGAATTCTGCGGGGAACGCGATTCGGGCACGGCGGTAAACCGGCCCGGTTTTGCTTGCCCCTAGGCCCCTTGTTATTCGAATCGGCGCCTGTTATGCGCGAGGCCGCCCGTGATCGGCATGTATTCGAAGCGAGATCACGGGCGGTGTAACGGTCTCATCCGGCGCGCGGGGTGAGCCTCGACGTGAGCGTGAGCTCCTCCAAATCCAGTTCCCGCAACACCTTGCGGAGGATGTCGTCGTCGAGCCTGCCCGCCTCACGTTCGGCGATCATCGCCTCACGCTGGATGACGAGCAGTTCTCGGCGTGCTTTGGCGAACTGGGCCTGCGGGCTGGCGACGCGTTCTTCGGCGGACAAGGAAATCCCGGCGGCGGCGAAGCGATAACGGCTTTCGATGAGGGTGTCGAGGCGTTGCCGGATTTTCTCCACCTTCTCCGGCGGTACGTCCATAGTGGACACACGCTCGCGCAAGATCTCGGTGAGCCGTTCCTTGGCCGCCGCCTGCGCGACCGTGCGCGCGGCCATCTCCTCCTCGGCGTCGCGGACCGCCTCGTCGGGATCGGCCACGTCGAGTTTCCTGATCAGCGCGGGCAACGTGAGACCTTGGATCAGCAGTGTCCCGATCGCCACGGTGAACGCGAACAACTGGATTTCGGTGCGGCCGGGCACATCGACGGGAATACCGGTCGCGGCGGCCAGCGTGACCACGCCGCGCATGCCGGTCCACGAGACCACCGCCAGCTGCCGCCACGGCGGCACCGCGCGCTCGCGGCCGAACAGCCGTGCCGTCTGCGGGAGATAACTTGACACGAACACTGCCGGTATCCGCACCAGCATGGTCACCATCAGCACGACCAGCGCGCACCACGCGAGCGTGCCGTCCGACCGGGCGGCGGCGTGCGCGCTCTCCAGCACGAACGGCAGTTGCAGCCCCATCAACGCGAACACCAGCGCTTCGAGCAGCACGTCGATCGACGCCCACACCGACGAGTCCTGCATGCGGGTCGCTGGACTGCCGTACCGCAACGACTTGTGGCCGAGGAAGAGCCCGGCGGCGACGACCGCGAGCACACCGGAGCCGTGCACGTGCTCGGCGGCGACGTAGGCGGCGAACGGGACGATGATGCCGAACGTCGACTCGATCAGCGGATCGTCGAGCTTGTGCCGGATCAGCCCGACGATCATGCCGATCACCAGCCCGATCCCGATGCCGACCACCGTCGCGACCGCGAACACCACCACCCCGCCGCCGATCGAACCGGCCGTGCCGAGCGCCGCCGCGATGCCGATCTTGTACAGCGTCAGCGCGGCGGCGTCGTTGACCAGGCTCTCGCCGGTGAGCACGGCCATCACCCGGCGCGGCAGGCCGAGCCTGCGGCCGATCGCCACCGCGGTCACCGCGTCCGGCGGCGCGACCACGGCGCCGAGCACCAGCGCCGACGCGAACGGCAGGTCCGGCAGCAGCAGGTGCACGACCAGGCCGACCACCAGCGCGGTGACCACGACGAGCGCGACGCCGAGCGAGACGATCGGGCGCAGGTTGCTCTTGAAGTGCGCGACCGAGCTGTCCAGCGACGTCGAGTAGAGCAGCGGCGGCAGCACGACCGTCAGCACGAGCTCCGGATCCAGCTCGACCCTCGGCACACCGGGAACGAACGAGATGGCGAGCGCGACGACCACGATCAGCAGCGGCGCCGACTGGTTGAAGCGGCGCGCGAACGCGGTCAGGCCGAGCGAACCCGCGAGTACGGCCATCAGGGTGAGCAGCTCCATGGGGACCTCCTGCGCTGATCTTCGCGGACTCCTTGTTCCGGCGCGCGGGAAGGTTCCCTTCTGGCCAGTGGAAGTAATCTGGACTACACTGTGCGCTATGCGAATGCTTGTGCGCACTTAGAACAGTGCCTTAACGGAGGTTCCTCGATGCCGGAGACAGCTGCGAGAAGTCCTTGGGTGGTGCCGCTCGCCTGGGCGGCCGTGCTGCTGGACGGTTTCGACCTGGTGGTGCTGGGCGTGGTCGTCCCGGTGCTGCTCGCGGGCAAGGTATGGGGACTGACCGCGGGCTCGGTCGCCGTGGTGTCCACGTTCGGCCTGGTCGGCATGACCATCGGCGCGATGGCCATCGGCACGATCACCGACGTGATCGGGCGGCGCAAGGCGCTGATCATCGCGGTCGCCTCGTTTTCGGTGTTCACCGCGTTGTGCGCGGTCGCGCCGTCCGCGTTCTGGTTCGGCCTGCTGCGCTTCCTGGCCGGGCTCGGCCTCGGCGGCTGCCTGCCGACCGCGATCACGCTGGTCACCGAGCACTCACGCCGAGGAAAGGGCAACAGCGCGGCGACCACGGTGATGACCGGCTACCACGTCGGCGCGGTGCTCACCGCCCTGCTCGGCATCTCGGTCATCCCGGCCTTCGGCTGGCAGGCGATGTTCGTCATCGGCGCGCTGCCCGCGCTGGTGCTCGTCCCGTTGATGCTGCGCTACCTGCCGGAGTCGGAAGCCTTCCGGCAGGAGGAGGGCAAGCCCGGCGTCGAGGTCGTCGGCAAGCTGTTCAAGGGCGGGCTGCTGCTGTCGACGATCGCGTTCTGGGTGACCTCGTTCATGGGCCTGCTGCTCGTCTACGGCCTCAACACCTGGCTCCCGCAGATCATGCGCGTCGCGGGCTACCCACTCGGCGCCGCGCTCGGCCTCCTGCTCACGTTGAACCTGGGCGGCATCGTCGGCCTCCTCATCGCGGGCTACGTCGCGGACCGCGTCGGCGTCCGCCGCTCGACCATCACCTGGTTCGTCGCCGCAGCCGCGTTCTTGGCTCTGCTGAGCGTCAAACTGCCCTCGATCGGCCTGTACATCGCGGTCTTCCTGACCGGCATGTTCGTCTTCAGCGCCCAGGTGTTGGTGTACGCCTTCGTCACCCGCACCTACGGCGCCGAGATCCGCGCGACCGGCCTCGGCTGGACCGCGGGCGTCGGCCGCCTCGGCGCCATCACCGGCCCGCTACTCGGCGGCTTCCTCCTCGACGCCGGCATCGCCTACCCCTGGGGCTTCTACGCCTTCGCCATCGTCGGCGCACTCGGCGCCGCCAGCATCACCTTCGTCCGCACCCGCTCCCGCACCCCCGTGGGCTAACCCCGCCAGGCCGGGCTAGCGTCCCGACTCCCCAGGCACGCGTGCCGACTCCCTGGGTACGCGTGTCGTCCATCCAGGTACGCGTGTCGTCCGTCTGTGTACGAGTGGCGTCCATCCATGCACGCCTTGGGCGCAAGGGTCGTGAGTGTTTTCGCCGGTTATTGAGCGGAAGGTCAAAGGTGGCGTGTCTGGTTGCTCGGCTGCGGCGGGGTGGCTGTGTGGGAAATGCGTCGTTGAACGACGCAAACCGCACTCACCCAGGCACTTGGCCCAGGTATGAGAGGGAGCCTTCATCCACGCTCGGTTCGGGTGAGGGAGGCCCTCACCCGAACCGCACGGGTCAGGGCCTCGCTCACCCGTATATACGGTCGAACTAGGCCCCCACCCCGCGAATCCGAGCGAACTAGGCCCTCACTCAAGCCAGACCACGCCCCTGACACGAGCGAGGCAGCCGAGCAGGGGTCGTGAGTGTTTAGACCGGTTAGAACCGGCCGTACCGCTCACGACCCCGGGCGACGGTGGCGGGTCGAGGGGACGCGCAGGATCTTGGCGTCGGCCGGGCTCAACGACTTGGCGAGGAAGACGGCGGCGCCCCAAGACCGGATCAGGGTGCGGGACTCCGCGATCAGCAGCAGGTCCGTCTCGGGGTCGGTGGCGAACTCGATCGCGTAGCGCAGCAGCGAGGTGCAGCGCTGGGTGACGTCGTCGGCGATGACCTCGGTCGCCCACGCGGTGATGCGCAGGTCGTGGTCGAGCGCGAAACGGCGGCAGCTGTCGCGGAGTTCCGCGAGACTCGCGGCGGCGGAGGACGCCGTGCAGCAGTAGGCGGTCGCCGATGGCAGGCGTGCCAGTTTCGGGTGTCCGAAAACAATCATGGGGTAGCCCCTTCCCACGCACTCAGTGTGCGGAAGGGAAAAGGGGACGTCAGCGGCTCAACGGCCTTGGGCGGAAGATCCGTTAGCCTCTTGTTTTCAGTACAAGCGGGTGATAATCCGCCGTTCGGCGGTAACCTCTTGCGCGTGATCGGTGACTCCGACCGTCGAGAACAGTGGCTGCGAGCCTCCCAGGACATCACGGGCGCCTTGTTGTCCGGTGATGATCCGCGTGCCGCGCTACGCGTGGTCGCGGAGCGGGCGCGGCTGCTCGCGGACGCGCCCATCGCGGTGATCGCCGTGCCGGACGAGGACAATGCGGCGAACCTCATTTTCGATGTCGTCGACGGTGTCGGCATGGGTGGGGAAAAGGTGAACGGTCTTTCGGTGCCGATCGCCGAAACGGGATCCGGGCACGTCTATCTCAGTGGCCGGTCAATGATTTTCAATCAATACGGCGACAAGGTTCGTGCCAGGTCGAAAGACCCCGAAGGGGAACTGCCGGAGCGGGTCACCGAACTCGACTCTTCGGTCGCCGTTCCGCTTTCCTTCGCCGACGAGGTGCTCGGCGTGCTGTTGCTGGCGCGGTTCCACGGTCAGCCCGAGTTCACCAACGCCGATCTCGAACTCGCCGAGAGTTTCGCCGCGCATGCCGCCGTCGCCATCCAGTTCGGCCGCGCGGCGGAAGCGCGCCGGATGCTCGCGATCTTCGAGGACCGCGACCGGATCGCGCGCGATCTGCACGACCTGGTGATCCAGCGGCTGTTCGCCATCGGGCTCGGCCTCGAAGGCGTCAGCATGCAGTCTGAACCCAAGACCGCTGACCGGCTGACCGCGTTCACCAAACAGCTCGACGAGACCATCCGCGAGATCCGCCGCACGATCTTCTCGCTGCAGGAGGAGCCGGACGGCCAAACGAGCCTGCGCACCGAAATGCTGCGCTGCGTGCGCGAGGTGACGGCCGCGCTCGGGTTCGAACCCAAGGTTTCCTTCGACGGCCCGCTCGACTCGCTCGTGCCCGACGTTGTCCGCCCGGACCTGCTCGCGACGCTGCGCGAGGCGCTGTCCAACGCCGCGCGCCACGCGAAGGCCTCGGCCGTCGACGTCGACATCCGCGTCGACCGTGACGGCACCGAGCTCGTCCTGTCCGTCACCGACGACGGTGTCGGCCCGCCGGACGAGCCCGGCAGGCGCAGCGGGCTCTCGAACCTCGCCAGCCGGGCTGAACGCTGGCGCGGCTCGTTCACCTTCAAGCCGGCGCCCGGCGGCGGGGCCGCGCTCAACTGGACCGTGCAACTACCCCGGGAGGCCCGAGTATGACGATCTCCGTGTTCCTGCTCGACGATCACGAACTGGTCCGCGAGGGCCTGCGCACCGTGCTCGAGAACGCGGGTGACCTGGAGGTCGTCGGAGAGGCGGGCTCGGCGGCCGAGGCGCTGGTGCGGATACCGGCCGCCAAGCCGCAGGTCGCGATCCTCGACGTGCGGCTGCCGGACGGCGACGGCGTCACCGTCTGCCGCGAGATCCGCTCGGTGCTCGACCCGCCACCCGCCTGCCTGATGCTCACCTCGTACTCGGACGACGAGGCGCTGTTCGGCGCGATCATGGCCGGCGCGGCAGGCTACCTGCTCAAGCAGATCTCGGGGATGGATCTCGTCGCCGCCGTCCGGACCGTCTCGGACGGCGGTTCGCTGCTCGACGCGAAAGTCACCGCGACGGTCATGTCCAGGCTGCGTGGCGAGACCGGCGCGATCGATCCGCGGTACGCCTCGCTCAGCCCGCAGGAGCAACGCGTGCTGGCTCTGATCGCCGACGGCCTGACCAACCGCGAGATCGCCAGACGGCTCTATCTCGCGGAGAAGACCGTGAAGAACTACGTGTCCGCTGTGCTGCACAAACTGGGTCTGACCAGGCGAACGGAGGCGGCGGTCTACGCCGAACGGAACCGGCTGAAGGGGCCATCTACTTCTGAGTAGGGTCCTTCGGCCCTGGTTGCTCTTGCACGCATCCCCGAAAGTGGAGATCACCGTAGTGGGTGAAGTGCAGGAGTGGATATGTTCGATTCAGTCGGTCCGGAGGTGTTGGACCGCCTCGCGTGCCTGGAGCTGCTGGGCAGCGTCGGTCTCGGCCGGATCGTCTACACCGAACGCGCCATGCCCGCGATCCAGCCGGTCCAGTTCACCGTGCACGAAGAAGCCGTGATCATCCGCGCGAGCCCAGGCGGCAAACTCTCCGCGGCGGCGCGCGGCGCGGTGGTCGCGTTCGAGGCAGGGTCCTTTTCGGAGGATCTGTCCAGCGGCTGGAGCGTCCGCGTGGTCGGGCAGGCCACCGAGATCCGCTGCCCACTCGAAGTCGCCGCGCTCAACGGCATTTCCCTGCCAGGCTGGTCTCCCGCGCCCGACGACCTCTACCTCCGGATCCCCATCGAGGTCGTGTCCGGCCGCCGCATCCCGACGAGCAGACCGACCTGAACCCGCGCTGTCCCCATAACCCCGGGGATAAAGCGGGCTTTACTCCCCGGGATAAAGCCCGCTAAACATCGGGGAGTAAAGCCCGCTTTATCCCGGTAGTGGGGGTTCGAGCTGGTCGGGGATGACCGAGCCGTCGGGGCGCAGCACGGGACCGGCGCTGCCGTCGGGGTTCGTGTAGGCCGTGGTCGAACATGGGTACGCAGCGGTCTTTTGGGGCAGTGGCTGGATGAACATCGGGTTCACCAGCCATTTTCCGTCGCCGTCACCGAACGCGTGGCACATCAGCTCGGCCTTGTTCCGGTTGATCACCAGCCGCAGCCCGCGCGCGTCGCCGGTGAACATGACGTCCGTGGTCGAGTCGCCCGCCGCGAACACCTGACGCCCGCGCGTCGTCCACGCCGCCGGCCCGCGCACGCCGAAGATCTCCTGGTTGATCCAGCAGCGCTTGCCGTCGATGTACGTGATCGCCGCGCTGTCACCGCCGCACGGCACGAGTCGCGTGGTTTGCTTGCCACGCGCGATTTCCGTGCGCACGCCGATCACGTGATCGGGTGCGATTCCCACGCCGGCCGCCCACACCTTCGCGACCACATCGGCGGACGCCGACACGATCCACACGTCGAACCGGGCGCGCTGCAGGGTGCGGATCAGGTCGCGTTGCTGGTCGTAGTAGCGCACCCAGCCGGTGACCTGCTTGCTGCCGACCCGCTGCGTGGTCCCGATCGGCGCGGCGAGATTTTCCCGCCGCGCGGCCAAAGTGAACGCCGCGATCTCCCACGGCGGGTGCCCCGCGAGCAGCTGCGCGGCCCACGCGTACTGCGGCTCCACGCGCCGGTGATTCCAGCCGGAGAAGGCCGCTTTGCCGCCTGAAGTCTTGCCGTCGGTGTAGATCGACAGGATCTCGTCGGCGCACCGGGTGTCCGAACCGCTGGTCCACAGTGGACCGCTGCCGCACGAAGCCGACAGCGAACCGGCGGCGTCGTCGGTCAGGAAGGCCGAGGTCGACTTCCAGTCGCGCGGCGCGACGATCTTGTCGTTGCGCAGCATCCAGAACGTCATCGCGTCGCCGATGTCGTTGCGCACCACCGTGTTGTCCCAGTCGAAGACCGCGACGCCGCGTTCGGCGCAGATCATTTTCTGCAGCTCAAGGCGGTTCTGGCCGGACCAGCCCTGATCCGCCTTGAGCTGCGGGCAAACCGGGTGGCGTGCCGGCGCCGCCTGCGCGGGCGGCGCCACGAGCCCGAGCACCGCGACGACCGCCGCCAGCACGCCACCCAGTTTCATCCCAGCTCCTTGAGTTCCTGCTCGACGGCGGCCAGTTCCGCCTCGGACCCCTGCACCTTCGGGCCCTTGAACCACTTCCGCGCGGACAGTACCCACCACAGCGCCGCGCCGCCGAGCACCACGAGGAACGCGATCGGGGTGTAGTTGAAGCTGTCCACGGTGATCGGCGAGACCTGCGGCAGCATGAACAGCACGAAGATCAGCGCGACCCAGATCGTCGCCACGATGCCGACCGGCTTGCCCCACTTGCCGAGGTTCCACGGGCCCTTCTCGAAGTCGTCACCCTTGCGGACCCGCAGGAACACCGGGATCACATAGGCGACGTATAGCCCGACGACCGCGATCGACGTGACCGCCGCGTAGGCCGTCGCGCTCCACAGGTAAGGCAGCGCCAGCAGCATCGCGCCGCCCGCGGCGAGCCAGACCGCGTTGGTCGGGGTCTGCGTGCGCTTGTTGATCTTGTGCCAGAAGGTCGACCCGGGGATCGCGCCGTCGCGGGCGAACGCGTAGATCATCCGCGAGTTCGCGGTCACCGATGCCATGCCGCAGAACAACTGCGCGCCGATGCAGATGAGCAGCAGCAGCTTGCCGGTGGTCGCGCCGGTCGCGTCGATGAAGATCTGCGCGGGTGGCACACCGGTGGCCGAGCCGACGGCGCCGTCGTAGTCCTGGATCGCGAAGGTGAGCCCGATCAGCAGGATCCAGCCCGCGACGAGCGAGACGAGGATCGAGTTGATGATGCCGCGCGGTCCCGCCTTCGCCGCGTTCTTGGTCTCTTCGGTCATGTGCGCGGACGCGTCGTAGCCGGTCAGCGTGTACTGCGCGAGCAGCAGCCCGAGCGCGAACACGTACACCGACGAGCCCCAGCCGGTGTTGTTCACGAAACTGCCGAACACGAACGACGCGCTCTGGTGCTTGTCCGGCACGACGATCAGCACGCCGACGATCACCAGCACGCCGAGCAGGTGCCACCAGACGCTGATCCCGTTGAACAACGCCACCAGCTTCACGCCGAAGGTGTTCAACGCGCCGTGCACGACCAGGATGATCGCGAGCAGCAGGATCGTGTGCCCCGGCGTCGCCGCGTAGCCGAACTGCAGGTCCAGGAAGGCGTTGAGGAACAGCGCGGCGCCGAAGTCGATGCCCGCGGTGACCGCGATCTGCCCGATCAGGTTGAACCAGCCGGTGAACCACGACCACGCGGCGCCGTTGCGCGGCGCCAGTTTCGCGGCCCAGTAGTACAGCCCGCCCGCGGTCGGGTAGCTCGAACAGACCTCCGCCATGCCGAGGCCGACGAGCACCACGAACACGCCGACCAGCGGCCAGCCCCAGATCATCGCGGCCGGGCCGCCGGTCTTCATGCCGAACCCGTAGAGCGTCAGGCAGCCGGAGAGGATCGAGATGATGGTGAACGAGACGGCGAAGTTGGAGAACGCCGACATCGTGCGTTTCAGCTCTTGGGCGTACCCGAGCTTGTGGAGGAGGGCGGCATCGTCATCGGCGCTCTGCTTGTCGGACACGTCCATGGGCACCCACTTAAAAGGTATACGGACAGACCATTGAGACCCGCCGAAGTTAGACCCCGCTGCTCAGAGGTGTCAAGGTCCCGTCAATAACTTGTTCTCCAGCTGCTTGGCCGGTGGCCAAGCGCCCTCGAAGGTGTTCGAGATGACCGTGTGGGTGATGCCGCGCGCGGGGTCGTGCACGCTGCGGAACGAGACGCCGGGGTCGCCGCCCTCCAGCATCACGATGTCGTCCCGGTGCCGCCAGAAGCCGAGCGCGTAGCCCTTGCCGCCGTGCTTGGTCGTCGGCGTGCGCCTGCGCAGCACCTCGGCCAGATCAGGGATCAGCTTGCCCGCGAACAAAGCCGCCCAGAACGCGTGGATGTCCGCGGCGGTCGTGTAGACGCCGCCGTCGCCGTTGCCGCGCACCGGCAGGTCGAAGAGATTGGACCGCTGCTCCGAGACGTAGCCCGTCGCCATCCGGCCCAACAGTTCGTCCGAGCGCAGGAACTCGGTGTCGCCCATGCCCGCGGGCTCACACACCCGCGTTCGCACGAGATCGTGGAACGGCACGCCGCTCACCCGCTCCGCGATCAACGCGAGCACGACGAATCCACCGTTGCAATAAGAGAAATCAGTACCCGCCGCGAATTTCGTCGGATAACCGTCGAGCACCGGAACGAAGCTTTCGGTCGTGTCGAGCAGCGCGACATTGAAAACCGGTTCTTCTTCGGCTTCTTCGTCGTAGTAATCGCCGATACCGGAGCGATTCGAGAGCAAATGCTCGACGGTGACGTCGTCGGCGATCAGCGGCAGGTCGCCGCCGAGCACCGAACGCGCGGTGGTCGACAGCGACAGCCTGCCTTCGGCGATCAGGCTCAGCACCGTGACCGCGGTGAGTCCCTTGGTGCCGCTGGCGATCGCGAAGCGGGTGTCGACGGTGTTGGCGACGCCATGGCCGCGATGCGCGAAACCATAGGCCTTCGCCAACACCGTCTCACCGTCGCGATCAACGCGGATCACGCCGGAGAAATCCTGGGGCGGTTCGATCATTCACCCAGGATCAACGGTTTCAGCGGAAAGCGCGAACGCTTTCCAGAGCCGTGTCCGGCTGGTCGGCGAAAAAGCCGTCGATTCCTGCCCGCAAGTACGCCTCTTCTTCCGCGAAGACGTTCCCGTAGCGCGCCGGGTCGGCCGACGAGCGCAGGCCGACCGGCAGGAAGTTGTTCTCGTTGCGGAAGGTGTACGGCTGCACCTGCAGCTTCGCCGCGTGCGCGTCCTTCACGAGCGAGGTCGGCTTGGTGAGGTTGCCGGTCGCGTCGAGCGGGATGATCTGCGCCTTCTCCGGGCCGAGGTAGGTGGCGTAGCGCGCGATCTCACGAAGACCGGCCGGGGTCACCAGGTCCTTGTACGTGCGCGGGTCGCCCTTCGCGACGAAGTCGGCCGGCGCGCCGGTCGCCGAGGTCAGCTGCAGCAGCGGCACGCGGACCTGCTTGTGCAGCTCGATCAGGTTGCTCACCTCGAACGACTGGATGATCACCGGCGCGTTCGGCCGGTTGAGGCCGTTGCGCTTGAGGATCTCGACCAGCTTCGGCTCGGTCGGGTTGCCGAGCTTCTGGAAGTAGGTCGAGTGCTTGACCTCGGGGTAGGTGCCCAGCGTGCGGTGCAGTTCGCGGCCGAGACGCTTGGTGAGGTCGAGCACCTCCTGATACGTCGCGATCTGGTAGCGGCCGTCGTAGAGCTGGTTGTTCGGGCGGAACTGCGGGATCCGCTCGGTCGCGCGCAGCGTCTTCAGTTCGGCGAGCGTGAAGTCCTCGGTGAACCAGCCGGTCAGCGGCGCGCCGTCGACGATCTTGGTGGTCTTGCGGCCGATGAACTCCGGGTGCTTCGACACGTCGGTGGTGCCGCCGATCTCCGGCTCGTGCCGCGCGACCAGCTGGCCGTCCTTGGTCGGCACGAGGTCGACGTCGACCCAGTCGACGCCCTGGCGGAACGCGAGCTCGTAGGAGGCGAGCGTGTGCTCGGGCCGGTAGCCGGGCGCGCCCCGGTGCCCGACGACGACGGCGCCGTCGTGGTGGTGCCCGTAACTCTCCACGCCCTGTTCCTCCGCGTTCGCCGCACCCAGTCCCGCGAGCCCGATGACGGCCAGTCCCGTCAGCGTGAGCACGCCCAGTCGCCTGCGCATCATGAATGACCTCTTCCTTGGGGAGACTGGAGACACGTACCGCGACACCCTTGTTCGCGCAAGCGACCAACGACGGTCTCCGGGCTGACCAGCGGGTGAACGCCTAGTGCCGGAATTCGCCCGCTTCGGGTCCGCGACTACGCTGCTCTGCGTGCGCGTACTGGTAATCGGGTCCGGGGCCCGTGAGCATGCCCTCGTCCTCGCTGTCGCTCAGGACCCTGCCGTCACCGCCCTGGCCTGCGCGCCAGGCAACGCGGGGACGGCCGGGGTGGCCGAGCAGCTCGGTGTCGACGCCGTCGACCCGGAGGCCGTCACGGCGCTGGCCAAGAGCTGGAAGGCCGACCTGGTCGTGATCGGCCCCGAGGTCCCGCTGGTCGCGGGCGTCGCCGACGCCGTGCGCAAGGCCGGGATCGCGGTGTTCGGCCCGTCGGCCGCCGCCGCCCGCATCGAGGGCTCGAAGGCCTTCGCCAAGGACGTGATGGCCGCGGCCAACGTGCCGACCGCGCGCAGCGAGATCGTCGACAATCCGGCGAAGCTCGACGCCGCGCTCGGCCGCTTCGGCCCGACCTGGGTCGTCAAGGACGATGGGCTCGCCGCAGGCAAGGGCGTGGTCGTCACTCCGGACATCGACCTTGCGCGCAAGCACGCGCTGATGCTGCTCGACGGCGGCCACCCGGTGCTGCTCGAGTCCTTTTTGGATGGCCCGGAGGCCTCGCTCTTCTGCTTCGTCGACGGCAAGACGGTCGTCCCGCTGCTCCCGGCGCAGGACTTCAAGCGCGTCGGCGATGGCGACGCCGGCCCCAACACCGGCGGCATGGGCGCCTACGCGCCGCTGCCGTGGGCGCCGGAAGGCCTGGTCGACGAGGTCGTGCGCGACATCGTCCAGCCCGTGGTCGACGAGCTCGTCAAGCGTGACTCGTCGTTCAGCGGCCTGCTCTACGCCGGCCTCGCGCTGACGTCGGAAGGTCCGCAGGTCATCGAGTTCAACTGCCGCTTCGGCGACCCGGAGACCCAGGTCGTGCTGGCGCTGCTGCGCACACCGCTGGCCGGGCTCCTCAAGGCGACCGCCGTCGGCAAGCTGCACAAGCAGCCCGCGCTCGACTGGGACCCGGGCGCCGCGGTCACCGTCGTGGTCGCCGCCGACGGCTACCCCGGCAAGCCCCGCACCGGTGACGTGATCTCCGGTGGTGAGATCGAGGGCGTGCTGCACGCGGGCACCCGTCGCCGCGACGACGGCGCCGTGGTGTCCTCCGGCGGCCGGGTGCTCTCGGTCGTCGGCACCGGTAAGAACCTCAAGGCCGCGCGCAAGCAGGCGTACGCCACGGTCGAGCGGGTGCACCTGGCCGGTTCGCACCACCGCACGGACATCGCGCTGCTGGCGGCGAAGGGCGAGATCACGACCCCGGCTTCGTGAAACTTAGCCAACCCCTACACCAGGGTTGGTAGCCTCGGAATTCGAGACCGGTCGGCTACCGTCCGTAGGAGGGGTGCGCGCACATGTCCGGAACAGCTGCTGTTCACGAGCTCAACTCGACCGTGCCGACGGTGCCGGGGATGGCCGATATCCAGGTCGACCCTGACAAACTGCTCGCCGTCGCCAAGATCGTCGAGGACCAGGCCAACGCGCTGCAGGACAAGCTGCGCGAGCGGCTCGGCGAGCTGCACATCGACGCGCCGTCCGACGACGCGATCAGCACCTACGCGACCAAGGCGTGGAACATGCTGGTCTCCGACGGCGACCAGTCGTACGCCAAGCGGGTCCGGTCGTACGTCCAAGGCCTGCGTGACCTGGTAGAACAGCTACGCGAGGCCGCGAAGCGGTACAAGATCAGCGAGGACGACAAGACCGCCGCGTTCGGGGACCGCGGTGTTCATCGCGCGTAGCGGGCTGCTGCTGGCCGTGCTGGCGCTGGCCGCCTGCGGGTCGGATCCGGTCGTCACGCCGACGACCGAGCCCGCGACGGCCCCCGCCTCGATGAGCAGGCCCAGCGAGCTGTCGCTCAAGGACGTCGACGCGTGCTCGCTGCTCACCGACACCCAGCTGGACCAGCTCAAGGTCAACAGCAAGCCACGCAAGACGGCCGAAGGCTGCTCCTTCGACGCCGACCTGACCAAGCCGTACTACTCGTACGGCGTGACGCCCGTCGCCGCCGACCTCGAAGCCTGGCTCAGCGGCGACCGGCGCAAATCGAGCATGACCGTCGAGCCCGCGCGGGTCGACGGTTTCCCCGCGCTGCGCAACTACCGCGCGAGCGCCGATCCGAGCGACTGCGAAACCCTGGTCGGCGTCGCCAGGGGCCAGACGATGGTGGTGCAGGCGTTCCCGGTGAGCGGCGGCTTCGGCCAGCAGCAGCTCTGTGACATGTCCCAGCAGGCGGCGGAACTCGCACTGCGGACCCTGAAAGCGAGGCCATGATGGACTTCTCGGACATCGCGGCGGTGGCGGAGACCATCCGCGGCAACCGGTTCGACGGCATGACCGACAACTCGCTCGCCGACGAGATCGACAAGTTCCGCCGCGGCCCCGGCATCAAGAGCATCGGCTCGGCGGTCGACGCGCTCAAGGCCGTCAGCGGCGCGCTCGCCGACACCGACAAGACGTTGCGTGACGAGCTGGCCAAGCTCGGCGTCGAATGGCAGAGCCAGGCCGGTGGCCAGGCAGGCCAGGTCTTCGCGAAGGAGGCCGGGTTCTCCGTCGACGCCAAGTCGAAGGTCGACCACGCGTCCGAGCAGCTCTTCTCGCAGGGCGAGGGATTCGTGCGGACGCTGCACAAACTCCCCGACGCCACCGTGATCCGCAAGGGCGCGGGCGGGTTCACGCTCACGGACAACCTGCTCAGCCTCATCGGCTTCGAGACCGATCACGTCCGCGACGTCTCCGCCGCGCTCAACGCGCGGGCGCAGGCCGTCGAGGCGATGAACGCGTACTCGGTGACCAGCGGCGACAACCTCGCGACCACCCAAGCGATGGCCGAGCCGGAAGGCCTGCGGATGGGCTCCGGCCCGACCGGCCCCAGCCCGGTGGACCTCGGCGGCGCGGCCGTCGACGTCGGGCCCGGCCCGGAGGTCAAGGAGAGCACCAAGGCCTCCCACATCTCGACCACCCACAAGCCGCCGGTGGTCGCCGCGCCGTCCCCGAGCGCCCCGACCCCGCCGATCGGTGTCCCGGCGCCGGACTGCGACCCCGTCACGACGCAACCGGTCGCCAAGGCCACCGTGCACGAGACCAAGCCGGCGTCGAACGCGACCGCGCCGGCGGCGGCCCGCCCGCCGGTCATGCCGACCGCGCCTGGCATGCCCGGAGTTCCCGGCATGCCGTCCGCCCCGATCGCGGGCGGCGCCCGGCCGGTCGCCGGTGGCTCCGGTCCGATCGACGACGTGCTCGGCGGCGCGACGACCTTCGACGGCCTGCCGACCAGCGGTGGTCAGGGCTCGAACACGGGGTCCGGCGTGCGAAGCAACCTGGGCGGCTCGGCCGGTCTGCCCGGCCTGACCAGCGGCGCCGAGCAGCACCTCGGCAAGGGCAAGGTCATGGGTTCCGGCCCGCAGGCTCCGCTCCCGCAGTCCGAAGGCGGCAGGCCGTTCACGCCGATGCCCAAGGCAGGCATGTCCGCGGGCGACATGGGCTCCGGCGCGGCGGCGATCGCGGCGGGCGGCGTCGGCGCGGCCGTCAGCGGCGAGCCGGACAAGCGCCGCACGCCCCGCGGCCCGGCACGCACCGGCAACGTCCCGCTCGCCGAGCTGCCCGAGGAAGAGCAGCGCAGGCTACGCGGCGCGGACAAGCTCAACACCGAGCAGCGCAAGCAGCGGCCAGGCCTGCTTTCCGAAGCCGCGCCGCAGGAAGAAGACGCCGAGCACGTGCGCCGCTACGGCGTCGACGACAAGGATCTCTTCGCCGACCAGCGCATGGTCTCGCCCGACACCATCGGCGACGACGCGGGTCCCCGCTGACGATGCCATCGAACAACGACAGCGTGGTGCTGTCCGCGCTGGAATTCGACATGCTCTGGGAAGTCGAGCGCCTGCCGCAGCGGCACCCCGCGCTCGACGTCCCCACCCCCGGCCTGACCCACGCCGAGCGCGCGTCGCTGGTCGAGCAGGCATGGGAGTCGCTCGCCGACCGCGGCCTGGCCCGTGGGCACAAGGCGTCCGGCGAACTCATCGACATGCTCAACCTGTTCGCCCATCCCCAGACCGCCATCGACGTCTGGGTGTGGACGGACCGCGAGATCAAGGGCCAGGCGGTCAGCGTCGGCCGTGACGCGCTGCTCGGCGTGGTCGACAACGGCGAGCTCTGGCTCATCCCGGCCCGCCCGGACACCCTGGTCGAGGCCGCCGTCTCGGTCGCGGGCGTGCTCGCGCCCGGCATCGGCCAGTCGATCAGCGTCCCCCACGAAGCACTGGTCGCCGCCGACGCGGAGGCAGCGGGCGAGGCCAAGGCGTTGGTCACCGCGCTCGAGGACCGCGGCTTGCCGCTGTGGCAAAGCCAAGAGCTCGCCGGCATGCTGCTCGGCCAGGAAGCACGCGGGCAGTTCGGCGTCGAGCGACGTGGCCGCGACGGCATTGTCCACCGCGCTGATCGCGTGGTGTCGTTCTTCGACACCGACGCGGGCCGGTACCTGTTCCAGCTCGCGCGCAACAGCGACGGGCGGGACTGGGCGACGGTCACCCCGGCCGACAACACCCTGCTCGCGGGCAAGGTCTGGGACCTGCTCGATCGCCTGTGAACCCGTTCCAGCGGAATGGGTGAGAGTTGCCAAGATCGGCACACGGAGCGCGGCCGAAGTCATACAGTATGCGCGGGAACCGCCGGCGTCAGCGACGCGTCTGACCTGGCGGACGCAGACTTTTCGCGAAGGGGATGACGAACCGTGCCGAAGTACGACCTGGAGTCGATGCGCATCGCGGCTGGGCAGGTGGACAAGCTCAAGCACGAGTTCGACGAATCGAAGAAGAAGGTCACGGGCTTCGAGCACGAAAAGGACAATCCCTTCAAAGGCATGACCGGAGCCGACGACGCGCACGGCGCGGTCGACGACTTCAAGAAGGGCGTCCACAACGAGTTCGACGCGGGCGGCGCGGTGATGGCTGGCACGGCGAACGCGCTGCGCCACGCGATGCGGCTCATGCAAGAAGCCGACGAAATCGCCAAGGACAACATCACCGTGCACCAGGACGGCCGGAAAGCGTGAGCGTTTTCGTATCGGGGAACGCTGAAGACAAGGGGGCCACGCCGTGGCGATAGGTTATCCGGACAATTGGGGTGACGTCACCGCCCAGGCGCAGCGCGTCGAAAAGGTCAATCTCGGCGCGATCAACGAGGCCTCCCGCCAGTTCGGTGAAGCGGCCGGAAAAGCCGACGACCACAACACATCGCTGACGAACTCCGTCAAAGCGCTCCGCAACGGAGTATGGGAAGGCGACGCCGCCGACGGTTTCTTCGCCTACGTCGACACCGTCACCGCCGCGGGCGACAAGGTCCGCGACCATCTCCAAGAAGTGAGCAAGGACCTTTCCGACCTCGCGACCCAGCTCAACGACATCAAGACCTCCGTGCTCAGCAAGCGCGCCGACGCCGACGACGCGATCAAGAAGGTCATCGCCGACGCCAAGGGCCAGCTGGCCACCGCGACCGCGCAGATGCACGTCTACACGGAAGGGCATGGCCCCATGCCCAACCCCACGCCCGAGCAGGTCATCAGCACGGCCAACACCCAGAACCACAAAACCGCCGAGGCCGCGGCCAAGGCGATGAAGGACCTCGTCGACTCGGCTGACGAGAAGATCGCCAAGTCGCAGCAGCTGATGAAGACCCAGATCGAGGGCGGCTATTCCTCGGTTCCCTTGCCAGGCAAGGACGGAACCCTGCCGGCCAGGACCGGCGGCGTCCACAGCAACGGCGCCTCACACGGCGGTGGCGGAGGCAGCAGCGGCGGCGGTGGCGGACTCGGCTCCAGCGGCGCACCGCCTTCGACGACCCCGCCTGGCAATGTGCAGCAATGGATTCAGGAAGCCATCAAAATCCTGCAGGCCAACGGAATTCCGGTCACCGATGCCGACATCAGCAAGATCTGGACGATCATCGAGAAGGAGTCCGGCGGTAATCCCAACGCGATAAACAACTGGGATTGCGTACCTATCGACACCATGATCCTCACGCGGCGCGGTTGGCTGAAGCACGATGAGGTCCAGGTCGGCGATGAAACCATCGGCTACGACCACGCGACCGGGTGTTCTCGGTGGACACGTGTTTCGAGGGTCGTGCACCACGATGATGCCCCGCTGGTGCGGATGGGGAATTCACGCTGGCATGCGACTACGACGCCGAACCATCGATGGGTGAGCCTGCCCCGTACGCACGTGCCCAGGGACGACCTGCCGGTGGTCTGTCCCGAATGCGGTTGGGTGCCCAAAGCCGTCGTACAGCCCGCGAACGGCGTGGCTGTACACCGCCGCAAGGTGCATGGGGTAGTGCCTCAGAAACAGCAGAACGTGTATGCCACGCAGCCACGATTCGTCACGACGGAGAGCGTCGGCTCGCGAGACCGGTTGCTGCTGAGCGCCCCCGCGAATACTGAAACCAGTCTCGACATCACTGTGCGAGAGGCGGCCATACTCGGTTGGATCGCCGGTGATGGACACGTGGAGAACCGCCTGCACCGGCCGACGGTTTCCATCGCACAGTCCAAGCCGGACATGGTCGAGTCCTTGCGGCGGCTGCTCGACGAGGTGCCGCACGCGGTATACGTCGACGATCGGGGCGGCTGCGGCCCTCGCCACCAGTTCCGGCTTGAGCACGAATATGCCCAAGATCTGCTGGCTCGGGCCGGAAATCCCAAGACGGACGCGGTCGCGCAGGTTCTCGCGATGTCATCCGAGCAGCGCGTCGCATGGCTCGACGCGATCACCGACGCTGAGGGCACCCGCTCTATGCGGCCTGGCTACACGAAACCGCAGGTGATCGTGTACCAAGCGCCCGGCGCGATCCTCGAGGCCGTGACTCTTGCGGTCTACTTGGCCGGAGCCCGACCGCGGGTGCTGCACATCGCCAGGTCCGGCCGTCCGGAGGCGTGGAGCCCGGAGGCGGCGGTCCGATCGAACAACCCGATCATCACGGGAGCGTTCCTGACCAAGGAGGATGCCGGACGGGGTGACGTCTGGTGTGTCACGACCGAACTCGGTACCTGGACGGCGCGAGATGGCGACGACGTCTTCCTGACCGGCAATTCGAATGCTGCCAAGGGAACCCCGTCCAAGGGACTCATGCAGTGCATCGACCCGACCTTCAACTCGCACAAGCTGCCCGGCCACGACAACATCTACAACCCGGTCGACAACATCATCGCCGGTGTCCGCTACACCTTCAGCCGCTACGGCGGGTTCGACGGTCACCCCGGCCTGAAGTCGATGTCGCACGGCGGCGGATACCAAGGCTATTAAGGACTCGTGAGTGGTATTGCCGGTTAGAACCGGCTGTACCACTCACGACCCAGGACTCAGGCGACCACCTGCACTCGGTCTCCTCGTTGCAGCGCGGCGAAAAATCGCTCGGAGTCCTCTTTGGACAGATGCAGGCAACCGTGTGAGAACTCGGTGAGACTGCCTTCGTGGAAGGCCACGCCAGGGTAGAAGAAGACCGAGTTCGGCATCGGCAGGTTGTACTGCCGCGACCGGTAGACCTTGTTCTTGCGGTCGACCGGCCAGGTCCCGACCGGCGTCGGGTCGGCGGGCCCACCGGGCATGGTCGGCACCGGCCCGTACACGACCTGACCGTCTTCCAGCAGCCACGCCAAGCGTTGCGACAGGCTCACGCAGGCCCGAGTGGTCGCAGCGCAAGGCATGACCGGCGCCGGCGCCGGGGTTGAAACGGGGGTAGTGGCCGGAGCAGGCGCCACCACGGGCGCGGGAGGCAGCGGCGCGGACACGGCAGGCGAGCACGCGGTGAGCGTCGCGCCGAGCAGCAAGGCGAACAAGGCTCTGTTCATGACCTCCTGTACGAGTGAGCACCCCAAAAGGTTTAGCGTGACGGCCATGGTCGACTTCCCGGGTCCCGCAGCCAGGTCCAACGTCCCGCCGTTTCACGTGATGGACGTGGTGTCCGCCGCGGGCGCCAGGCAGCGCAGTCACGGCGACCTGGTGAGTCTCGCCGCCGGGCAGCCGACGGCCGGTGCGCCCGCGCCGGTGCGCGCGGCCGCGGAGAAGGCTCTGCAGACCGCGAACCTCGGGTACACCGAGCAGCTCGGCATCCCTGACCTGCGGGAGGCCATCGCCGGGCACTACGAGACCAAGTACGGGCTCGACGTGAGCCCGGCCGATGTCGTGGTCACCACCGGCTCGTCCGGCGGGTTCCTGCTCGCCTTCCTCAGCGCGTTCCAGCCGGGTGACCGGGTCGCGATGGCGCGGCCCGGCTATCCCGCGTACCGGAATCTGCTTCGGGTGCTGGGGTGCGAGGTCGTCGAGTTCGCCACCGACGAGAGCACCCGTTTCCAGCCGACCACCGAGCTGCTCGACGGGCTCGGGCCGATCAACGGGCTGATCGTCGCGAGCCCGAGCAATCCGACCGGGACCGTGCTGCCGCCCGGTGAGCTCGCCGCGATCTCGGGCTGGTGCTCCGCGCGGGGTGTGCAGTTGATCAGCGACGAGATCTATCACGGCATCTCGTACGGCGCGGAGCTCGACTGCGCGTGGGCGTTCGGCCGCGAGGCGCTGATACTGGGGTCGTTCTCCAAGTACTTCGCCATGACGGGCTGGCGGATCGGCTGGATGCTGGTGCCGCGGCGGTTGCACCGCGCGGTCGACGTGCTGACCGGCAACTTCACCATCTGCCCTCCCGCGATCGCGCAGCACGCGTGCGTCGCCGCGTTCACGCCCGAGTCGTACGCCGAGGCCGACGGCCACGTCGAGCACTACCGCGCCAACCGTGACCTGCTCTTCGACGGGCTGCGCGGCATCGGGCTCGGCAAGGTCGCGCCCGCGGACGGTGCTTTCTACGCCTACGTGGACGTTTCCGAGCACACCACCGACAGCCTCTCCTGGTGCCAGCGGCTGCTGGCGGACACCGGGGTCGCCATCGCCCCTGGCGTGGACTTCGACCCGGTCGACGGCAACCGGTTCGTCCGGCTCTCCTTCGCAGGCAGCCGCACTGACGTCGAAGAAGGCGTGCGCCGCATCGGCGCTTGGCTCAAGTGAGGGACGTCGTGCGACCCTCCTCAGGGGGAACCCTGGTCGTTCCCTGAACGTTGGCCGGAAGACAGGAGTTTCCGGGCCGGACGTGGCAGCCTTGAGGACAAGGGCCAAGGGGGTCCGGAACCGAGCGGAGGAATGTCATGTTCTGGAAGATCGTCGGTGCGTTGATCGTCATCTGGCTGGCGTTCACCGTGCTCGGATTCGTGATCAAGGGGCTGTTCTGGCTGGCCATCATCGGTGGCGTGCTGTTCCTGGGCACCGCGGCCTACGGCGCCATCAAGGGCGGCAAGGACCCGAAGCGGATCAAGTACTAGGGCTTGCGGCCTACCCCGCCGAGTGTCGTGAAGTTGCAGGGCGAGAGCGGTGAGAACCGCGGCCCGTCCGGCCACCACTCGTGCGGGTAGGTCAGGCCTGGTTCCACCAGGTCGAGGCCGTCGAAGAACGAGACGATCTCGGCACGCGTGCGGTACAGCGTGTCGAGACCGGTCCCGTTGAAGCGGTCCTGCAGTGACTGGGCGACATCGCTCGACTCGCTGCCGTCGCCGGGGTTGAACTGGTGCGCCAGCACCAGGTACGAGCCCGGCGCGAGCGCGTCCACGTAGGCGCGCACGATTTCCTGTGCCTGCGCGAGATCTTCGATGTGATGGATGATCGCGCAGAGAATGAGGCCGACCGGTCTTCTCAGGTCGATGTGCCTGGTCACGTCGGGGTCGCTGAGTGTCTCGCGTGGCCGGGTGAGGTCGTTGCCCGCGATGTGGGTGAAGTCGTTGTCGGCGAGCAGCTGCCGTCCGCGCTCCTGCACCACCGGGTCGTTGTCGACGTAGACGATCTGCGCGTGCGGGCTGTAGCGGTGCGCGATCGTGTGCGTGTTGTCCGACGTGGGGAAGCCGGATCCGAGGTCGATGAACTGCTCGACGCCGACCTGGTCGGCGAGGAAGCGGACCGTGCGCTTGAGCCAGTCGCGCAGTTCCCTGGCCATCACCAGTGCTTCCGGCGCCAGCTCCAGTATTTGGCGCAGCACCTCGCGGTCGGCTTCGCGGTGTTCGTGACCGCCGACCAGAGCGTCGAAAACCCTGGCGATGCTGGGTCTGTCGAAGTCCGCGGGAGACGTCATGAGGAAACCCCGTCGTGACATGCGTCCGGCATATGACGGGGTCCACTCTAGGCCATCTCGCTCACCGCGGGTGAGCGGATGGACCGCTACCGTCACATTGGGCTAACCCACCTGGCTTCGCGCGTCCTCCGCGCCCAACCAGCGGTGTGCCTTCCAGCCTGCGGCGATGGCGCCGTCGACGTTGACCTGGCGGTCGTCGAAGAACAGGCAATCGCCGGGGCGGGCGTCCAGCTTGGCGGCGACGAAGTCGTAGATCCGCTTGTCCGGCTTGGCGAAGCCGACGTCGCCGGAGAAGACGAGCGTCCGGAAACACGTCGCCCACTCCTGCCGCTCGACGACCCGGCCCATGCTGGACGGCGCGTTCGACAGCAACGCGAGCGGAGCGCCCGCCTCGGCCAGCGCCGCCAGCAACTCGACCGTCGACGGCTCGAGCTCCAGCCAGCCTTCGATGTCGAGCGCGGTCAATTCCTCCGACAGCGTGGTGTCGACGCCGACGCCCAGCGCGGCGCCGATTCCGCCCCAGTACTTGGGATCCGGCAGCCCGCGGTCGTAGGCGTCACGCAGTTCCCAGTACCGCGGCTCGAAATCCTCCGCCGTGACGCCCATGGTGGCGGCCAGCTTCGGGATCGCCCGAGTCCGCTTGACGATGACCTCGCCGTAGTCGAAGACCGTCCAGTTCACGAAGCACTCCCCGTCTTGATCCGGCGCAGCGCGTCTTCGACGGCGGTCGCCGCGAGATCGCGGTGCAGTACGAAACGCACCTTCCCCGACATCGGGAGCGCGAGAATTCCCAGTGTTCCCAAGTGATCCAGCGCCATCCGGAGATCGGGGACGCCGGCGAGCACGATGTTGGTCTGCGGGGTGTCGACCTCCCAGCCGAACTCGGTGAGCCCGGCCGCGAGCCGTCGCGCCGCCTCGTGCGTCTCGCCGAGGTCGCCGACCCGGTCGAGCGCGACCAGGCAGGCCGCGGCGAGGATCCCGCCCTGGCGCACGCCCCCGCCGAGCATCTGCCGCATCCGCCTGGCGCGGTTCACGAACTCCTCGCTGCCCGCGACGACCGAGCCGACCGGCGCGCCGAGTCCTTTGCTGAAGCACGCCGAAACCGAGTCGACGCCGACGGTCAGCGCCGCGGGCGGCACGCCGAGCGCGACGGCAGCGTGCCACAGCCGCGCGCCGTCGAGGTGGACCTTCAGTCCCTTGTCGCGCGCGGCGGCCACGAGCTGCGCGTGCTCGTGCGGCGGGGTGACCGCGCCGCCTGCCGCGTTGTGCGTGTTCTCCAGGCACAGCAACGTGGTCCGCAGCGTGTAGTACGGCCCGTCGGCCATGCCCGCGGCCATCTCCACCGCTTCCGGCGTCGGGCGGCCGGGCCCGGCGTCGTGCTCCAGCGGCTCGGGCATGCCGCCCGCGAGCCACGCCGCGGAACCGAGTTCGTTGTTGAGCACGTGCGCCCCGCGCGTCGCGAGGAAGCGGTCTCCGCGCTTCAGGTGCAGGCTCAGCGCGATCAGGTTGGCCATGGTGCCGCTCGGCGTCCACAACGCGTCGGCCTGGCCGAGCACCTTCGCGGCGCGCTGCTCCAGCGCGCGCACGGTCGGGTCGGTGTCGATCACGTTGTCGGCGACCTCCGCGGACGCCATCGCGGTGCGCATCGTGTCATCCGGGCGGGTGACGGTGTCAGAGCGAAAGTCCAGCTGAGCTGCGGTGAAGGTCACGGTTCGATCACATCACAGACTGCTGCGCACTCGCAAACGCTTCGGTGGTGCAACCGTGGACGCCCCCGGTTCCGTCTATCACCTCGAAAGCGAAAGAGCGGAGAACACAGGCGCGTGAACCAGCGCGACGAGCAGGAATTCGCGGAGTACTTCGCTGCGAAGCGCGACTCCGTGCGCCGAACCGCGTACATGCTCTGTGGCGACTGGCACAAGGCCGACGATCTCGCGCAGACGGCGTTCGTGGCCCTGCATCGGAGGTGGACGAAGATCCGGGACCGCGCGGCGACGGACGCCTACGTCCGCAAGACACTGGTGCGCGCCTCGATCGACGAGTCGAGACGGCCATGGCGCCGCGAACGGGACACCGAAGTCCTGCCGGAGCCGGACGTCGTCGGTGATCGGCTCGACGACCAGGTGGCGACCAGGCAGGACCTGATCGTCGCGCTGCGCCAGGTGCCGCCCCGGCAGCGTGCGGTGCTGGTGCTGCGCTTTTTCGAGGGAATGGACGTCAGCGGGGCGGCGAAGGCGCTCGGCTGCAGCGAAGGCAATGTGAAGAGCCAGACGGCGCGAGGACTCGCGAACCTGCGCGAGGTGCTCGGTGAGGAGGTGGAGACCAATGGATGACCGCGAACTGGAACGCCTGTTCGCCGGCGCGCCGGGGGAACCGCCTGCCCCGTCGTTCGACCACGGCGACATCGTCAGCGAGTCCAAGAAGATCACCGCGCGGCGACGCAAGGCGGCCGGGGTCGCTGGGACATTTGCGGTACTTGTCCTGTTCGGTCTCGGCGCGATCCGGCTCTCCGGCGCGATCGGCGGAATGACCGAGACGGCAAGCGCACCAGGGAACGCCGCCGTTGACACCCAATCGGGTGGTTCGGCGCAACCTCTGGACTCCTCCGGGCGTCCCACTAGCGGTGGGGAGAAACAAAGCCTTCCCGGCACGACTCCCATGCAGGGGGGTGACGCGTCAGGGAAGAACGGCCCTCGGGCCGGCAGCGCCCTCGGGTGCGAAGCGGTGGACGAAGAGCTCGCCACAGCCCTCGCTGGCGAGCTCTCCGTCCCCGTGACGGCCCCCACTATCGGTGCCTTCTGTGGGACGGCGCCACGCTCCGCCCGGTTCCCCGTCGACGGCGGCCAAATGGACATCGCGCTACTGCAGCCCGGCACCGCCATCCCGCAGGCGCCGGACTCGGCGACCGCGTCCGCGACCACGGCCAAGGGACTGATTCTCGTCGTGCGCAGCGTCCCCACCACCGGAAATACCACGCCTCCGTTCGCGGCGGACCTCTCACGCGCCGTGAACCGGCTGGCCGCCCGGTTCTAAACTGGTCCGTCATGACCGCAGCAGCCAGCACACCCAAGGGTGAACGACGACGCGCCGCGCTCGTCGAAGCCGCTGCCCAGCTGCTCGGCGAGGGCGGGTTCGACGCCATCCGCCACCGCGCCGTCGCCGAACGAGCCGACCTGCCGCTCGCGTCCACGACCTACTACTTCGACTCGCTCGACGAGCTGGTCATCGCGGCCGTCGAGCACTACTCGTTCACCGAGCTCGCGGAAAGCCGCAAGCGCATCGAGGAGCAGTCCGACCCGGGAAAAGGCGTCGAGGGACTGCTCGACCTCATCCTCTTCATGCTGCTCGGCGACCAGACCGGTGACACCGAGGCCGACAACGAGGCCGTCGTGCTGCGCTACGAACGGCTCGTCGCCACCGGCCGCCGCAAATACCTGCGGCCGGTCATGCGCAAGATCACCGTCGAGTTCAACGCCCAGCTCGGTGAGATCTTCTCGCGGGCGGGCCGCCCGCTGCCGCCGCCTGCCGTGGAACGGCTGGTCGCGCTCGTCGACGGCGCCGTCGTCAACGCGCTGATCGAGATCGACCCCGATCCGCGCGGGGTCGCGAAGCGGATGCTGCTCGCCGAACTGGCTTGAGTATCTTGGGGACGTGAAGCCTCGTATCGCGAACGTCCTGGCCGGCCGCTACGCCTCTCCCGAGATGGTGACCCTCTGGTCGGCCGAGGAGAAGGTCAAGCTGGAGCGCAGGCTCTGGCTCGCCGTGCTGCGGGCGCAGGCCGACCTGGGCGTCGAGGTCGGCGAAGGCGTCGTCGAGGACTACGAGCGCGTGCTGGACAACGTCGACCTCGAGTCGATCGCCGCGCGCGAACGTGTCACGCGTCACGACGTGAAGGCCCGCATCGAGGAGTTCAGCGAACTCGCCGGGCACGAGCACATCCACAAGGGCATGACCTCGCGTGACCTCACCGAGAACGTCGAGCAGCTGCAGCAGCTCCGTTCACTCGAACTGATCCGCTCCCGGGTCGCCGCCGTGCTCGCCAGGCTCGGCGCGCTGGCGCTGGAGCACACCGACCTGGTGATGGCCGGGCGCTCGCACAACGTCGCCGCGCAGGCCACCACGCTCGGCAAGCGGTTCGCGTCCGCGGCCGACGAGCTGCTGGTCGCCTTCTCGCGGCTGGACAACCTCATCGAGCGCTACCCGCTGCGCGGCATCAAGGGCCCGGTCGGCACCGCGCAGGACATGCTCGACCTGCTCGGCGACGAGTCCACTTTGGACGAGCTGGAGGACCGGGTGATGCAGCACCTCGGTTTCAACCAGCGCTTCGACAGCGTCGGCCAGGTTTACCCGCGCTCGCTCGACTTCGACGTACTGTCCACTGTGGTCCAGCTGGCGGCCGGACCGTCCAGCCTCGCCAAGACGATCCGCCTGATGGCGGGCAACGAGCTGGTGACCGAGGGCTTCAAGCCCGGTCAGGTCGGCTCGTCCGCCATGCCGCACAAGATGAACACGCGATCCTGCGAGCGCGTCAACGGCCTCGCGGTCGTGCTGCGCGGCTACCTGTCGATGATCGGCGAGCTGGCGGGCGACCAGTGGAACGAGGGTGACGTCTCGGATTCCGTGGTGCGCCGCGTCGCGCTGCCGGACGCGTTCTTCGCGCTCGACGGCCTGCTCGAGACGTTCCTGACCGTGCTCAACGAGTTCGGCGCCTTCCCGGCGGTCGTCGCCCGCGAACTCGACCGCTACCTGCCGTTCCTGGCCACCACCAAGGTGCTGATGGCCTCGATCCGCGCCGGCGTCGGCCGCGAGTCCGCGCACGAGGCGATCAAGGAGAACGCGGTCGCCGCCGCGCTCGCCATGCGTGAGCAGGGGCTCGCCGAGAACGACCTGCTCGACCGGCTGGCCGCCGACGAGCGCATCCCGCTCGACCGTGGCGAACTCGACAAGCTGCTGGCCGACCGGATCTCGTTCACCGGTGTCGCGCCCCGCCAGGTCGACGCCGTGGTCAAGCGCATCGAAGACGTGTTGGAGCGTTTCCCCGAGGCGAGGGGCTACGCACCTCAGCCGATCCTGTAGCGGAGGTCACGGCAAGGCGTTCACAGAGTGGGACGAATAGGGCGTGGACGGGCAACCTTTCTACTCTCGCCCCATGAGATCCACGCTGTCGAAAATCCTTGCCGTCACTACCGTGGCGCTCGCTCTCACCGCTTGCGGTACCTCCGCCGACTCCGGGCCCAAAACGCTGCGGGTCGGCACGCTCACGGACGCGCCGCCGTCGATCTACCTGGAGAACGGCAACTTCACCGGGTACGACAACGAACTGCTGCGTGACATCGCCAAGCGCGAGGGCTTCGAGGTCCAGTTCGTCGGCACCGAGTTCGCCAGCCTGCTGGCGAATGTGGCGAACGGCCAGTTCGCCATCGGCAGCTCGACGATCTCGACCACCGAAGCACGCAAGAAGACCGTGGCGTTCAGCAACGGCTACAGCACCGGTTTCACCACCATCGTCACGAAGAAGGGCGCCGGGCTGACCGCGCTGCCCGCCTTCGCGGGCAAGCGACTCGGCGTCGTGCAGGCCTCGGTCCAGGACGACTTCGCGACCAAGGTCGGCGGCGCCGAGGTGGTCAGGTTCCCCGACTACAACGCGGGCTTCGCGCAGCTCAAGAACGGCACCCTCGACGGATGGGTGGTGCCCAAGGACATCGGGCAGAAGTACCTCGACCAGAACCCGGCCGTTCCGCTGGAGTTCGGCTACACCGTCGAGACCAAGGACACCCCGTCCGCGTTCGCCGTCTCCAAGAAGGACAAGGACCTGCTGGCCAAGCTGAACGACGGGCTGGCCAAGGCGGTCGCGGATGGCACGGTCGCGCGGTTGCACGCACAATTCTTCAAGACCGAGCCGCTGCCGAAGGAACTCGAGCAGGGCGGCCCCGGTCTGCCCGTCCAGAACCCGGGGGTCTGAACCAATGCGCAAGGCACTTCTCGCGGCCGCTCTCCTGCTCTCGCTGACCGCCTGCGGCGGCGGCTCCGGCTCGGGTGAGGCGACGCTCAAGGTCGGCACGCTCAGCGACGCGCCGCCGAACATCTTCCTCAAAGACGGCGTCTTCACCGGCTTCGACAACGAGCTGCTCCGGGCCATCGCGGCCAAGCAGAACCTGAAGGTGGAGTTCACCGCGACCGACTTCTCCGCGCTGCTCGGCCAGGTCAACAACGGCCGGTTCGACATCGGCAGCTCGGCCATCGCGCAGACCGACGAGCGCAAGAAGACCGTCGACTTCTCCGCGGCCTACAACTACGAGACGATGAGCATCCAGGCGAAGGAGAGCACGCCGGTCACCGACGAGGCCTCGCTCGCCGGCAAGCGCGTCGCCGTCATCCAGGGCACCGTCGGCGACAAGTGGCTGACCGACAAGGTGCCCGCCGCGCAGGCCGTCCGGTTCCCCGACTACGCCGCGGCGCTGGCCGGGCTGAAGTCGGCCTCGGTCGACGCGTACATCCTCGACCAGAGCATCGCCGAGAAGAACGTCACCGAGAACCCCGACGCGAAGCTCAAGGTGGTCAAGTCGTTCTCGCTGGACATCCCGCACGGCTTCGCGGTGAAAAAAGGCAACAAAGAGCTGCTCGACAAGGTCAACGCGGGCCTCAAAGAGGTGATCGCGGACGGCACCTGGCTTAAGCTGCACAACCAGTTCCTGCCGACCGCGCCGGTGCCGGCTGAGTTCAAGGGTTAAGGGGTCTCGATGAGGAAGACACTGGTCGCGGGGATCACCGCGGCCCTGCTCGCCGTGCTCACGGCTTGCGGAGGCAGTGACAGCGGCGGCGAAAAGACGCTGCGGGTCGGCACGCTGAGCGACTCCAAGCCCAACGCCTACCAGGAGAACGGCAACTTCACCGGCCTCGACAACGAGGTGCTGCGCGCGATCGCCGCGAAGCAGAACCTGAAGCTGGAGTTCGCGGCGACCGAGTTCTCCGCGCTGCTCGGGCAGGTCGCGGGCGGCACGTTCGACATCGGCAGCGCCGGCATCTCGCAGACCGAGCCGCGCAAGAAGACCGTCGACTTCTCGTCGCCGTACAACTACCAAACGCTCGGCATCGAAGCGAAGGACGGCGCCGGGATCACCGACGAGAAGTCGCTGGCAGGCAAGCGGGTCGGCGTCGTGCAGGGCACCGTCTCCGACACCTGGCTCGGCGAGAACTCGCCGCAGGCGCAGGTCGTCCGCTTCCCGAACGACGCGGCCGCGCTGGCCGCGCTGAAGACCTCGGCCGTCGACGCCGCGGTGTTCGACCAGGCGACCGCGGAGGACTACGCGGCCAAGAACGCCGACGCGAAGCTGAAGGTCACCAAGGTGATCACCACGACCTTGCCGCACGGTTTCGCCTTCAAGAAGGGCAACACCGAGCTGATCAACAAGGTCAACGAAGGGCTCAAGGCGGTCATCGCCGATGGCACCCTGGAGAAGCTGATCAAGCAGTTCGAGCCGAGCGCTCCGATCCCGGCGGAGTTCAAGGCCAAGTGAACGACTTTCTCAACACCTTCCTGAACTGGGAATACATCTGGAAGGTGTTCCCGGATCTGCTCACGACCGGGCTGCTGAACACGCTGATCCTCAGCGTCGCCTCGGCGCTGATCGGCACGCTGGCGGGCATGGTCCTCGCGGTCATGGGCCTGTCCACGAAACGCTGGCTGCGCTGGCCTGCGCGGATCTACACCGACATCTTCCGCGGGCTGCCCGCGATCCTGACCATCCTGCTGATCGGCCAGGGTCTCGGCACGCTCGCGCGGGACATCGTCGGCACGAACCCGTATCCGCTGGGCATTCTCGCGCTGTCGCTGATCGCGTCCGCGTACATCGGCGAGATCTTCCGCGCCGGTATCCAGAGCGTGGAGAAGGGGCAGCTGGAGGCCAGCCGCGCGCTCGGGATGACCTACACCAAGTCGATGCTGCTGGTGATCATCCCGCAGGGGGTGCGCCGGGTGCTGCCGGCGCTGGTGAACCAGTTCATCGCGCTGGTCAAGGACTCCAGCCTGGTCTACGTGCTCGGCCTGCTGGCCGAGCAGCGTGAGCTGTTCCGGATCGGCCAGGACATGGCGGCCAACACCGGGAACCTGTCGTCGCTGGTCGCGGCCGGCTTCGTGTTCCTGGTGATCACCGTCCCGCTGACGCATCTGGTCAACTTCATCGACAAGCGGCTGCGTACCGGTCGTAAGGTCGAGACCGACCCCGACGCGGGCGACGAACTCGACGAGCTCACGGTTTCGGGGAAGGTGCGGCCATGACGACGGCGATCCATTCGGCCAGCGTCGAGCTGCGCGACATCCACGTCTCGTTCGGCACCCTGGAGGTGCTGCGCGGGGTCGATCTCAAGGTCGAGCAGGGCAAGACGACCTGCGTGATCGGGCCGTCGGGTTCGGGCAAGTCGACGCTCCTGCGGTGCGTGAACCGCTTGCAGGAGCCCGATTCCGGCGATCTGCTGCTGGACGGCGAGAGCGTCATCAACACTGATCCCGACAAGCTCCGCCAGCGCGTCGGCATGGTGTTCCAGCACTTCAACCTGTTCGGCCACCGGACCGTGCTGGACAACATCACGCTGCCGCTGCGCAGTGTGAAGGGCCTCGACAAGGAAGAGGCGGCCGAGATCGCGCGTGCCCGGCTCGCCGAGGTCGGCTTGGCGGACAAGGCGCCATATCGGCCAGCCGCGCTTTCGGGCGGGCAGCAGCAGCGCGTCGCCATCGCCAGGGCACTGGCGATGGACCCCGACGTGATGCTGTTCGACGAGGCCACCAGCGCACTGGACCCCGAGCTGGTCAAGGGCGTCCTGAACCTGATGGCAGGCCTTGCCGAGCGCGGCCTGACCCTGCTCGTGGTCACCCACGAAATGGGCTTCGCGCGCGGCGTCGCCGACGAGGTCGCGTTCATGGACCGCGGCAAGGTCGTCGAACTCGGCAAGCCCGAGGCACTCTTCGACGACCCGCAAAGCCCGCGCCTCCAGCGCTTCCTCTCCCAGGTCCTCTAACCCAACGCCGGGATAAAGCCCGCTTTACTCCCCGGGATAAAGCGGGCTTTATCTCACGGAGTAAAGCCTGCTTTATCCCGGGTTGCGCCGGGTAACCTGCGGGTATGGCGAAGATCTCGGAGCTGGTGTACTACCCGGTCAAGGGGTGCCGGGGCACCGTCGTGCGCTCGGCCGAGGTCACGCCGGCGGGGCTTGAGCACGACCGGGTGTTCATGGCGATGGGCGCCGACGGGGCGTTCCGGAGCCAGCGCAGGCATCCGATGATGGCCGCGATCGAACCCGAGGTGCTCGACGGCGGGCGCAAGCTGCGACTGTCGGCTCCCGGCATCGAGGACTTCGAGCTCGACGTGCTCTTCGACGGGCCTCGGCACCCGGCCGCCACCTTCACCTGGCAAGGCAAAGGCGTCGACCAGGGCGCCGAAGCCGCGGACTGGTTCTCGACCGTGCTCGGTCAGGCCTCGGTGCTGGTGCGGGTGTCGTCGGACCATGACCGCGTGACCAACGGCGAGCGCGCGGGCACCGCGGGCTTCGCCGACGGGCACGCCGTTCTCGTCACCTCCGAGTCCTCTTTGGACTTACTGAGTGAGCGAATTTCCTCTCGTGGCGCGGAACCCGTTCCGATGGACCGGTTCCGCGCCAACGTCGTCGTCTCCGGATGGCCGGAGCCGCACACCGAGGACCGCGTTCGTGTGATGAGCGCGGGAACGGCCGAGTTCGGCTACGCGAAGTTGTGCGTGCGCTGCGCGGTGCCGACGATCGACCAGGAGACCGGGCGGAAATGCGGCCCGGAGCCGACTCGGACGCTCGCCGATTACCGGCGTCATCCCGAAGGCGGAGTCACCTTCGGGATGAAGGCGATGGTGCTGCGGCCAGGTCAGCTGTCGCTGGGCGACGAGGTGATGGTGCACTCCTGGGAAGGCACGGCGTCGAGCACCGAGGCGGCCGAGCCGCCGTTGACGGCGACGGCTAGCCGTCCAGCCGAGTCGGCGTAGAGAACCGTTGGCGCGTCAGCGAAAGTGCGGGCGAACTCCACGCGTAGCGTCTTGCGTCCACGGTGGACGTACAGCGGGCCGTTGAGCTCGGCCTTGTCGAAGTCGTTCGGCGTGGCCGCCAGCTGCACGTTGCCGAAGTGATCGACCGTCAGCACCTCCGAGGTGAGCCTGCCCGGCTGCGCGTCGACCCGCGGCTCGGGCAGCACGACCAGGTCGTGCACCGGCTTGCCGAACGCCGACGGCGCCACGCCCAGCGCCAGGTGCGCGGCGGCGGGAGCGAAGATGTCGCGGCCGTGGAAGGTCGCCGAGACGTGCGGCATGCGGTAGTCGGGGTTGGTGAGCTCGTACGCCTCGCGGGCGCCGCCGAGCGCCTCGGCCGCCGGTAGCAGCAGGCCGTTGTCCGGGCCGACCAGCAGGCCACGCGGGGTCACCACCACGACGCCGCGGCGGTCGGTGCCGACACCGGGGTCGACCACCGCCACGTGCACGGCCTCCGGCAGGAACGGCACGGTCTGCGCGAGCACCGTCGAACCGGGCCGGATCTGCTGGGGGTTCACCTGGTGGGTGACGTCGATCACCCGGATGAGGGGAGCGATACGCGCGATCACGCCGTGGCAGGCCGCCACGAATCCGTCGCACAGGCCGTAGTCGGTCGTCAAGGAGATCCAGTCATACGCCATCAAGGCATCATCCTCCCGACAGCTAGGGTGCATGCGTGAGCACCCTCGCGGACTACCCGAAGATCGCAGCCGGAAAGGTACGAGAGCTGTACGCGGTCGATGACGACCACCTGCTGCTCGTCGCCTCCGACCGCATCTCCGCCTACGACTTCATCCTCGACACGCCGATCCCGGACAAGGGCCGCGTGCTCACCGCGATGAGCGTGTTCTGGTTCGAGCAGCTGGCCGACCTGCTGCCCAATCACCTCGTCGCCCACGACGACCCGCGGATCCCCGCCGAGGTGCGCGGCCGCGCGCTGATCGTGCGCAGGCTGACCATGGAACCGGTCGAGGCCGTCGCCCGCGGCTACCTCACCGGCTCCGGCTTCGCCGACTACCAGCGTACCGGCGCGGTGTGCGGCGTGCTGCTGCCCGACGGCCTGCCCGAGTCTGCGAAGTTGCCGACGCCGATCTTCACACCGGCCACCAAGGCCGAGATCGGCGAGCACGACGAGAACGTCACGTTCGACGACGTCGCCGCGCAGATCGGGCTCAAGCAGGCCGAGGAGATCCGCGAGGCCACCCTCGCCATCTACGAGCGCGGCGCCCGGCTGGCCGCCGAGCGGGGCATCCTGCTCGCGGACACCAAGTTCGAGTTCGGCCGCGACGCCACCGGCGCGCTGGTGCTCGGCGACGAGGTGCTCACCCCCGACTCGTCCCGCTATTGGCCGGCCGACAGCTACGAGCCCGGCCACTCGCAGCCCTCGTTCGACAAGCAGTACGTGCGTGACTGGCTGACCGGCCCCGAATCCGGCTGGGACCGCAAGTCCAACACCCAGCCGCCGCCGCTGCCCGCCGAGGTCGTCGCGGCGACGCGGGCGCGTTATGTCGAAGCGTACGAACGAATTTCCGGCCGTTCGCTGGCAGACTGGCCCGCGTGATCCTGCTGATCTCGGGGAGCCTGCGCGCGGGCTCCAACGCGGCCGCGCTGCGTACCGTGCACGAGCTCTTCGCCGACTCGGTGCTCTTCGACGGCTTGGCGATGCTGCCGCACTTCAACCCGGATGACGACGCCGAGCCGCTGCACCCGGCCGTCGCCGCGCTGCGCTCGGCGATCGGTGCCGCCGACGCGGTGCTGTTCTGCACGCCGGAGTACGCGGGCGCGCTGCCGGGGTCGTTCAAGAACCTGCTGGACTGGACGATCGGCGGCGGCGAGATCTACCAGAAGCCGGTCGCCTGGATCAACGTCTCGATGCGCGGCGCCGACGGCGCGCACGCGTCGCTGCGCACCGTGCTCGGCTACGCGGGCACCCAGATCGTCGAAGACGCCGTCGCGCACATCCCGCTGCCGCCGGAGTCGATGAGCGGCGGGCGGGTGACCGACCCGGACCTGCGTGCCCGGATCGCAGATGTAGTCGCGAAACTCGTGCCCGCTTAACCTCAGAGTCAGGTCGCTGTCACTGAACGCGTGCTCAATGGGGAGCGTGGACGCTGAACTGGTCGTTTCCCTCGCCGGAGTGACGCCCCGGACGCTTCACCGCTGCGCAGACCTCGCCGCGGAGCTCGAACGCCGTCAAGTGCCGTTGTCCGTGCTCTACCCGGCCAGCACCGGTGAAGGCCCGGTCACCGAATGGGTCCGTGAGCGGACCGCCCGAGGTGACGGCCTGCTGCTGCACGGCCACGACCACCGGGTGGCACCGACCGACCGTCCCGTGGTGAGCCTGGCCCGCAAGGCCGAGTTCGCCGCGCTCGGCGCGCACGAGGCGCGACTGCGTCTCATCGCGGCCAAGGCCGCCATGGAGAACACCGGCCTGACCCCGCACGGCTTCGCGCCGCCGCGCTGGCTCGCCTCGTCCGGCACGCTGGACGCGTTGCGAGAGCACGGTTTCCAGCTCTGCGCCGACCAATACGGCGTGCGCGACCTCAAGACCGGCGAGCTGCGCCGCGCGCGGGTCCAGGAGTTCGCGAGCCAGTCGCAGCGCACCGAGACCATCCGCTGCTTCGCCTTGGTGTTGGCAACGGCCCGCGCCGCACGGCGTGGCGGTCTGGTCCGGCTCGGCGTCGAGGCGTCGGACCTGGCGAGGCCCGGTCTTCGGCAGGCGCTGCTCGACGCGGTCGACGTCGCCTTGGAAAACCGGGCCTTCGGCACCACCTACGCGAAACTCAAAGTTTCTCCGGCTCTCCAGGCGTGAGCACGCGGACCTCGGCGCCCTGCGGCGCGAGGTTCGTGAACAGGCCGTAGATCATCGCTGGGTTGGCCAAGGTGCGCTCGTGGATCGGCACCGCCGCGCGCGGGCGCACCGCACGGAAGAAGTCGACGGCCTCGCTCGCCTTGAGCCACGGCGCCCCGGTGGGCAGGCCGAGCACATCGATCTTCTGCTCCGGCACGAAGAACGAGTCGCCGGGGTGATAGAACGCGCCGTGGTCGACGACGTAGCCGATGTTCGGCACGACCGGGATGTCCGGGTGGATCACCGCGTGATCGCCGCCGACGGTGTTCACCACCGCGCCCGCGAACTCGAACGCGTCGCCGGGATGCGCGACCCGGAACTCGACACCGAGCTTCTCGACCTCGGTGACCGAACCGGGATCGACGATCAGCTGGGCGTTCGGGTTCGCTGCGAGCAGCGCGGGCAGCTTGGTCACATCGAGATGATCGAAATGCTGGTGCGTGATCAGGATCGCGTCCAGCTCACGCTCGTTCTCGAACCCCTCGGAAAACGTGCCGGGGTCGAGCAGGATACGGGCGGACTCGGTCTCCAGCAGTACGCAAGAGTGTCCAAAATGGACAATACGCATGGGGAAGCTCCCTTCTCCCGCTTAGACTATGCCTCGCAGCAACGCGTCGCCAAGATCGGTTCGCCGATAGTGGACCGCATGCCCGCGCCTCGTCGTGTCGAGCACACCGGCCGCCTTGAGCGCGGTGAGATGCTCGGAAACCGTCCCGGCTGAGAGTTCGAGTCTGATCGCGAGCGCTTGCGTGCTCGCCGGTTCGTCCAGCGTGGCGACCAATGCGGCCTTCGTCCGCCCGAGAATGTTCGCGAGCGCGTCACTGGGTTCGGCCCTCTTGGCCCAAAGTTCCGCGACGCCGCGCGCCGGATAGAGAATCGCGGGCTGCCACGGCGGCAACGTGATCACCCCGAGCGTCGGCCAGCCGAAGACGGCCGGAATCAGCAGCAGGCTTTCGAGTTCGATACGGCTGCGATCCTTGATGTCGATCAGCAAGGTGTCACCGACGAGCCTCAGCCTGGGATGCAGATCCTTGAACACCGCGGTCGCGCCCTGCTCGGCAAGCCTGCGCGACCGATACTCGATGTCCGCGACCAGCAGCCGATGCATCCGCGGCCAATGCGGCTCGACCAGCTCGGCCCACACCTGCTCGAGCTGATCGGCCAGCAGATCACGCGCCCGCGCGGGGTCCCGTGGCAGTCCGCTGAGATCGGCGTCGACCATGGCGAGCTCCTGCGCGACCTGCTCCGGCGGCGTCTGCCGCACCCTGGCGAGCTGCGCCTCCGCCGTGGTCTCGGGCCCGCTGGGCGGCGGACACAGAAAGTCGGTGAGGTAGTGCCGCGCCCCCAACACCGCGGCAAGCTCCACGGGCAACTCACGCGGCTGCCTCAGCCACTCCGGCTGACTCGGATGCCCCCGCCGCCCGAGCACCGTTTGCACAGCCCCGAGCACCTCCTCCAGCGGCGAGATCCCAAACCTCACCCGCTGCGCACTCACCCCATCGAAAACCAACTCGATCACTTCGCCCCCACCTCATCCCTACCCCGAAAGCCGCTCTCGCCAGGTCCCAAACCCCGAAAGTGGCTTTCGTCAGGTCTCATCTGCCGAAAGTGGCTTTCGGGCTTGTCATGTCCCGAATGCGTCGTTCGGGTCCTCCTACGTCCCGAATGCGTCTTTCGGGTCCTGCCACGTCCCCAATGCGTCGTTCGGGTCGTGCCAGGGCCCCAATGCGGCTTTCGGCACCTGGGAGGGACCGAAAGACGCTTTCGGGACCTGGGAGCGCAGAGATTTGGGTATGGCCGAATCAGTATGCGCGGCCAGGTGGTGGACGGCAGCGTCTGGGCATGGGTTTGCTCAGGAACGGGGCGTATTGGCGCTGGTCGGCCGGGGTTCAGCTGATGCGGTTGCCGAATGCGATGGCGCCGCTCGCGTTCACGATGTTGACGACGGCGACGACCGGGTCGTATCGGCTCGGTGGCGTGATGATGGCGGTGTTCGTGGTCGCCGAGCTGGTCGGCGCGGTCCCGGCCGGGCGGCTGTTGGACCGGATCGGTGTCGCGAGGGGACTCGTGCTGTTGCTGCTGACCGTCGCGGCCGGGTTCGCGGCCGTGGCGGTGCTCGCGGACGCCGGCAACCAGGTCGCGCTGCTCGTCGTCGCCGTGGTTCCGGGGTTGGCGAGCGGTGGGTTGTCCGGTGGGTTTCGCGCGTTGCTGGCGGGCACGGTCGACGCGAGCGATCTGCCGAGGGCCATTTCGATCGACGTGATGATCCTCGAAAGTGTGCTGATCGCGGGGCCCGCGCTGGTCGCGGTGCTCGGCGGGCCGTTCTGGCCGCTGGTCGTGATGGCGGTGGCATGTCTGCTGTCCGCGGGCCTGGTGCCAAAGCGGCAAGCGACGCCTAAGCACGCCGAGCGGAGTGACGTACCTCTCAAAGCCTGCGTGCCGTGGCTGGCGTGCATGTTCACCGTCGGGCTGCTGCTGGCGACGATCGAGGTCGCGACGCTGCCGCTCGTGCAGCGGCTCGGCGCGCCCGCGGGGATGTCCGCGCTGGTCATGGCCGTTTTGTGTGGCGCGAGCATTGCGGGCAATGCGGCATATGCCTGGCGCAATGCCAGCGGAGACGCCCGTGTCCTTCTCGGCGGCTTCGTGGTCGGCGGCACGATTGTCGCGGTGAATCTCGGGTGGGTCGGACTGATTGCCGGGGTCGTACTGGTCGGCCTGTGCACCGGGCCACTGGTCACCACGGCCTTGGTCAACCTCCAGGCTTTGTTACCGGAAAGTAGGAGGTCAGAAGGCTTCTCGGTCACGTACACCGTCCAGGCCACCGGATTCGGTCTCGGCTCGCTGGCCGTCGGGGTGCTTCCGCTGTGGATGTCACCCCTGTTCGGCGTGGTGGCAGCGGCCGCGACCTGTGGAATGCTGACGGGGCGGGCGCGACGAGCGGTAGTTGGCACAGTGTCAGTAACGTCGTAGCCTGGTTGGCAGCCGAGACCACGGGAGACGCCGATGACCGCCGTCCAGCCGAAGCCGAGCAGTAGCGTCGGTGAGACCTTCGACTCGCTCAGCCCCGCGACCGACGAGGTGGTCGGCACCTATCCGGTGCACACCGCCGCCGAGGTCGAAGCCGCCATCGCGCGGGCACGCGCGGCCGCGGCCTGGTGGGCCTCCCTCGGCTTCGACGGCCGGGCCGAACGGCTGCGCCGCTGGAAGGGCGTCATCACCCGCAGGTTGCCGCAGCTGTGCCAGGTCGTCCGCGACGAGACCGGCAAGCCGCTCGCGGACGCCCAGCTCGAAGCCGTGCTCGGCATCGAGCACATCGCCTGGGCGGGCAAGCACGCGCGCAAGGTGCTCGGCAAGCAGCGCCGCTCGGCAGGCCTGCTGATGTCGAACCAGGCCGCGACCGTCGAATACCAGCCGCTCGGCGTGGTCGGCGTGATCGGCCCGTGGAACTACCCGGTCTTCACCCCGCTCGGCTCGATCGCCTACGCGCTCGCCGCGGGCAACGCGGTCGTCTTCAAGCCGAGCGAGTACACCCCCGGTGTCGGCAAGTGGCTGGTCGACGCCTTCACCGAGGTCGTGCCGGAGCACCCGGTGCTGCAGCTGATCACCGGCTTCGGCGAGACCGGCGCGGCGCTGGTCGGCGCGGGCGTCGACAAGATCGCCTTCACCGGCTCGACGGCGACCGGCAAGAAGATCATGGCCGCGGCCGCCGCGACGCTGACCCCGGTCATCATCGAGGCGGGCGGCAAGGACCCGGTGCTGGTCGACGCGGACGCCGACCTCGACGCCGCCGCCGACGCGACCGTGTGGGGCGCCTTCTCGAACTCCGGCCAGACCTGCATCGGCGTGGAACGCGTCTACGTGCACGAAAAGGTCCACGACGAGTTCGTCGCCAAGGTCGTCGAGAAGTCCCGCGACGTCCGCGCCGGCTCTGATGTCGAGGCCAAGTACGGCCCGGTCACCATGCCTTCGCAGATCTCGGTCATCAAGCGCCACATCGAAGACGCGCTCGCCCGCGGCGGCAAGGCGGTGCTCGGCGGCGTCGAATCGGTCGGCGACCGGTACGTCCAGCCGACCGTGCTCGTCGACGTGCCGGAGGATTCCGAGGCTGTGCAAGAGGAAACCTTTGGCCCGACGGTCACCATCGCCAAGGTTCGCGACATGGACGAGGCAGTCGACCGCGCCAACAACACGCGCTACGGCCTGGGCTCCACGGTCTTCTCGAAGGCACGCGGACTCGAACTCGCCGGCAGGCTGCGGTCCGGCATGACCTCGATCAACGCGCCGCTTTCCTTCGCGGGCATCGCCTCGCTGCCGTTCGGTGGCGTCGGCGACTCGGGCTTCGGCCGGATCCACGGCCCGGAGGGCCTGCGCGAGTTCGCCCGCTCCAAGGCCATCGCGCGCCAGAAGTACAAGGCGCCGATGACGTTGACCTCGTTCTCCCGCAAGGAATCCACGGACGCGTTGGTGGCGAAGCTGATCACCATCCTGCACGGGAAGCGCTGAGTCAGACCGCGACCGTGAGTGTCGCGGTGTAGCCGGAGTTCACGTCGCCCGTGACGGTGGCGAGCTGATGCTCGGTGCCGTCACGGAACACCATGTCCCGAGCCAGCGACGTCTGGCTCATGTTGCGGACGCTGGTCTCGTAACCGCTTGTCGCGTAAACGGTTTTGCAGACGTCCTCGGGCAGCGCGAGCTGTGAGGTGACGGACTTCGTGCCTGCCGAGGTGGCTTGCGCGAGGTCCGGATACACCTCGAAGTGGATGTGCGGCCAGCGTCCGGAGTAGGCGGCCGGGAAGATGCTCTGGAACGTCACCGCGCCATTCGCGTCGGCTTCCTGCACGCCGCGCAGGTAGTTCTCCGTTGTGACGCCCTGGGAGTACATCGAGTACTTGCCGTCCATGTCGCAGTGCCACAGGTAGATCGCGGCACCCGCGTAGGCAGCGCAGTCCTTCTGCAGGTTCAGCTTGATCGTGAGCGGAATCCCTTGCGCCACAGCGGAAGCGGAACCGAAGCTCGACCGGATGTCACCGCGCACGATCCCGCTCGTGGTGAGGATGTCGGGCCCGTTGGAGCCGTCGCCGGGGTACGGCCCGGCGGTCTCCTCGGGGATTTTGTCGGTGCACGCCTTTACAGTGGTCGTCGTAGCGGTGGCTGTGGTTTCGGCGGACGAACAGGCGGCCAGCGCGGTCAGGCTCGCGCCTCCGAGCAGGAACAGCGCGCGCCTGCGGTTCAACAGCGTCTTGAGGTCGTAGGCGAGGCCTCTGTCGTGGTTGTCCATGAAGTCGAGTTTGGGTGGCCGGGCTGTCCCGAACCTGTGAACGGGCTATCCGTTCGCTGTCGGTTCAGCCGAGGTCGCGGGCGAACAGGTCCTCTTCCGTCTCCCGGCGGACGAGCATGGTCGCGATGCCGTCGCGGACACCGACCAGCGGCGGGCGGCCGACGAGGTTGTAATTGGAGGCCAATGAGTGGTGATAGGCGCCGGTGCACGGCACCGCGAGCAGGTCGCCGGGGTGGATGTCGTCCGGCAGCAGCAGGTCGGCGAGCACGTCGCCCGATTCGCAGTGACGGCCGACGACGCTCATCGGGCGTCGTGGCGCGCGCGAGTGCCTGCCGACGAGTCGCGCGGTGTATTTCGCGCCGTACAAGGAAGGCCGCGGATTGTCGCTCATGCCGCCGTCGACCGCGACGAACGTCTTGCTGCCGCGCTTGACGGCGCACACCCGGTAGACGGTCATGCCCGCCGGGCCGACGATCGCCCGTCCCGGCTCGATCGTCAAGCGGGGCAAGGGAAAGTCGCGCGTCGAGCACTCGTAGGCGAGTGCGACACGCAGGCGCCGCGCGTAGCCGTCGAGGTCGAAGTCGGTGTCGCCGGGCAGATACGGGACGGCATGGCCACCGCCGAGGTCGAGCTCGCGCAAGGTGACGCCGTACGCCGTGCGGACGCCGGCGAGCACGTCGACCATCCGCCTGGCCGCCTCTTCGTAGCGGTCCACACGCGACACCTGCGAGCCGATGTGGCAATGCAGGCCCACCAAGGAAAGGCTGGGCTGCGCGAGCACCGCGCTGACGGCGGCGGCGAGATTGTCGCGAACACCGTCCAGCAACGAGAAGCCGAACTTCTGGCCCTCGGTGCCGGTGGTGATGGCGGCGTGCGTGTCGGCCCGCACGCCGGGCGTCACGCGGATCATCACCTGCTGGCGGCCGTGCGCGAGCGCGCCGAGCTGCTCGATCTCGTCGAGCGAGTCGAGCACGATCCGGCGGACGCCGTATTCGAGCGCGGCCTTGAGGTCCTCCGGGGTCTTCGCGTTGCCGTGCAACAGGATCCGCTCGGCGGGGAAGCCGACGGACCTGGCGGCGGCGATCTCGCCCGCCGAGCAGGTGTCGAGCGAAAGGCCCTCTTCGGCGACCCAGCGCAGCACCGAGCGCGTGCACAGCGCCTTGCTGGCGAACGCGATCTCGGCGTCGGGCAGTGCCGCGCGGTACGCACGGGCCCGCGACCGGACCTCGTCCTCGTCGAGAAGGTAGAGCGGCGTGCCGAAGCGGGCGGCGAGATGGCTGATCGGCACGCCCGCGAACTGGGCTTCCTCGGGAGTGCCGATATCAAGGCTGGGCAGTAGCTCGCTGAGCGTCATGCAGCCAGCACAGCGCGCGGAGAGCCCGTCAGCCGTCTTGGCAACGTTTCGCTGACGCCATGGTGGCCCCCGCTGACGCGTCCTTTACGCGCGAGTAACCCCCGTCACGGCTCAGTACGGCACTCGCTTGCGCCGCCAGAGCAGGAAGGCGATCACCTTGCCGACCACGATCGCGCCGACGAGCAGCAGCCACGGGAACTCGACCGGCTCGGCGGCCTTGGCCTGTGTCGCGTGCTGCTGTGTCTCCCGCGGTGCGCCCTCGTCGAGCGCGACTTCCGAGGGAGACGGTGACGGCGGGGGCACGCTGCTCGAGGCAGGCGCGCTCGACGTCGCCGGCGGTGCGGGTGGTGCGCCCTGCGGCACCGGCACAACCGGGGCCCCACCGCCGGCGCGCGGGTCGGGGGCGTGTTCTTGGGGACGCGGAGTCGGTGTCGGGCTCGGCGTCGGCACCGGCCGGGACGGCGTGAACCGCGGCGCCGCCTTGCCGAACGACCAGCCTTCGAAGGTGCCCAGCGGCGGCATCGACGATGACGGCCCGCGCTGGCTCTTCGCCCAGGCGCCGCCGTTCCAGGCGTTCCAATAGGACCATTGGGCGCCGTCGCAGGCTTCCGGCTTGCCCTGCAGCCGGCAGACGTTCGACTCCGCCACGACGACGGCGATGCCCGCGCTCTGCAGCGCGGCCAGCCCGCTGCGCTGCACACCCGGCGCGCAGCGGACCACGACCTCACCGCCGAGCTCGCCGAAGTCGACGACGACCGTCACGCCGTCGTCGGTCTTGCAGTACCCGGGCGTGCTCGCCGAAGCGGGCAGCGCCGGGGTGAGTGCGAACAGCACTCCGGCGGCGGCGAGCAGGTGGGCGAGTTTCATCGTGATAGCCGCCGCCTGGTCAGCAGCACGAGCGCGGCGCCGGAGACGAGCAGGCCCAGCCCGGCGAACAAACCGGTCGGCGCGGAGAACCCGGTATCCGCCAGGTTCGGCGACCCCGAGGTCGAGGTGTCCGTCGAGGTCGTCGTCGTGGTGGTCGTCGGCGTGCTGGTCGTGGTGTCGGTCGGTGAGGACGTGGTGGTCTCGGTCTGCTCCGCCGGGAGCACGAGCTCCGGCGCGGTGTGCCCGAGGCCGGTCGTGGTCATCGCGAGCACGGCACGTGCGGTCCAGGCCCGCCACTCGGCGCGCGAGTTCGCGGCGATCTTGCCGTCTTGAGCGTTGGTGACGCCGTCGTCGAACGCGGTCTTGTTCAACGCGATCGCGCCGGCGTCCCCGGACAGCTTCGCGGCGTCCTTGGTGACCTGCATGCTCGCGACCCAGTCGGCCGCGGGCTCCGCGAGCACCACGTTGCCGGTGACCCACAGCGCCTGCCCCGCGAGCCCGGTGACCACGGCGTTCAGGTCTTTCGCGTCCTTGAAACCGCCCGAGGAGGCGTCGCGCGCCTTCCCGAGGTACTCGACAGGCTTCGCCAGCTCGTCGGGCTGGTACGCCTCGTGCAACGCCTGCAGCACCAAGGCGCTGGTGGCCGCGTCAGCCTCGCCGTCGGCGGCGCACGCGGGCTGCTTGTCGTCCTCGACGTCGCCACCGAGCCGGTAGCCGCCGTTCGGGCACTGCTGGGACGTCAGGTACGCGAGAGCCCGGCGCGGCACGGAACCGACCTTGGCGAGCCCGATGATCGCGAGCGCCTGGTCGGCGTTGGTGCTCGTCTTGCCGTATTTGCCGTCGACGTTGCTGCCCTCTTCACCCTTCACCATCAGCGCGCCGAGCGCCGCGGGCAGGTCGACGCCGCCGAAGTCTTCGGGCTTCCGGCCGGTGCTCTTGGCGGCGATGATCTCCTTGGCGATCGCGGCGACGTGATCCTTGTCCGGCCCGATGAAGCCCTTGACGCCGGCGGGCAGTGCGGCGGCGATCTTGCCGATGGCGGCCGCCTCCGTGCCGGTCGACTGGAACGCGAGCAGCGCGTCGATGGTGACGTCCCAGTCGGTCGCCCCGCCCTTGCCGGGCAGGGTGTTCTCGACCAGGCCACCCGGCTTGGTGGGATTCGCCTTGTCGAAGGCGGCCACGTCGGCCGCGGTGGCGAGCTGCCCGGCGAGCCAGTGCGTGGCCGCGTACATCTCCTTGCCGTGTGGCGTCGGCTCCGCGGCGGCCGCGAAGGCCGAGCCGGTGAAGATCAGTGATGCGCTCGCTACCGCGACGAGCGATCGGCGCACGGCCGTCGTCATGAAACCCCCATTGCGAGTACTTGACTCAGCGTACAGACGGTAACCCAGTCAGGTGAGGCGCGGAAGTCCGCCGAGGGCACAAATAGACTCCCCGTCGTGGACACCCCGTTGCGCGTTGGCCTTGTCGGTGCCGGACCTTGGGCGAAGCTCATTCATGCCCCTGGCCTGGCCGATCATCCGGGCACCAAGCTCACCGCGGTGTGGACGCGCCGTCCCGAACCGGCCAAGGAGCTCGCCGACGAGCACGGCGCGGTGGCTGCGGGCAGCTTCGAGGAGCTGCTGGACCAGGTCGACGCGGTGGCGTTCGCCGTGCCGCCGTCCGTGCAGGCGGAGCTGGGCGTCCAGGCCGCTCAGGCTGGGAAGCACCTCATCCTGGAGAAGCCGATCGCGCCCGATCTGGCCTCCGCGCAGCGGCTGGCCGACGCCGTGGCCGAGGCAGGCGTGGCGTCGCTGGTGGTGTTGACGCTGCGTTTCGCCGCGATCACCCGTGAGTGGCTCGCCGACGTCGCCGCATCGGGTGAGTGGCGTGGCGGGACCGCGCGCTGGCTGTCCGGCGCGCTGCTCGGTGGTGTCTACGAGGGCTCGCAGTGGCGTACCGACGAGGGCGCGCTCGCGGACATCGGGCCGCACGCGTTCGACCTGCTCGACGCCGCGCTCGGCGAGATCACCCGCGTGGTGGCCGCGCATGTCACCGCCGAGGACCTCTGGCAGGTGCTGTTCGAGCACGAGGGCGGGGCGACGAGCACGGCCACGCTCTCGCTGCGGCTGCCCATCGATCCGACGATCGTCGAGCTCAGCGTCTACGGCGAACAGGGTTACCGGTCGCTGGGACGCAAGCCGGGATCGGCGCTGGAATCGTATGTCGCGCTGCTCGATGATTTCGCCGCAATGGCGGCTAGCCAAACCACGGAACACCCCTGTGACGTGCGGCGCGGCCTGCACATCCAGCGGCTCATTCACGAAGCGCGAACCCTCGCGAACGCGGAGTAGTACACAGGCCGGCCAAGTGAGAAACCGTTTACGCGCAAGGGTTTTCGCGTAGGGCGGGAAACTTGTCCACAGGGTTGTCCACAAAGTCCACTGTGGACGGTAGTGACCTCCACTGAACCATGGCAGCGACACGCGCGCGAATCGAGAATCACCGAATAGTGGAGCTCGTTCAACGCGCAGAGTCGATCTTGCCGTGCCTAAGGTTGATCTTGAAAACGCAACCTGGGAAAGGGGGTCGCGTGGGGGATTTGCTGCGAAATTTCGGGGCGATGATCCCGCTGACGATCATCGCCGTTCCATACGCATTGATCGCCTGGCCACTGCTGACAGCGGCACGGAGGCGGAAAAGACAGCACGACGCGAAGCTCACGGCGGCCATGGACATCACCATCTGCCTGGTCTCCGTGCTGGTGTTCGCGCTGGTGACGATGCCCGTCGCGGGCTCGCGCACCAGCACACTGCACCTGACCCCGGGCGCGGACATGGCGACCGCGTTCGGCGACGGCGGTTCGTTCTGGCAGGTGGGCGGCAATCTGCTGATGCTCAGCCCGCTCGGGATGTTCCTGCCGTTCCGGGTGCGGTTCCTGCGGTCGGTGGGGCGGATCGCAGTAGCCGCACTCGTGTTGTCCATGCTGGTCGAGGCGGTGCAGTACCTCCTGCACGCCGGGCGGGTGACCGCGACGGACGACGTCATCCTCAACGCGCTCGGCGCGACCATGGGCGCCGCGCTGGCCCGCCCGTGGTGGCTGCGCCCGCGCGTGGTCATCCCGGTGCAGACGCGACGGGTCTGCGAGGCCCCGATCCAGCTGCGGGTGCCGAGATCGGTGTGGGAGCCGACGTGCTTCCGCGTGGTCGACGCCCACCGGCTCGCCAACGGCCCGGCGCGGCTGTGAAGTTCGCTCGACAAAACCGGTTGCCGCCCATGACATGATGGGCTCACCTTCGGACAACAGGGGAATGCCTCATGCCTGACGCCTCCTAGCGGCGTCATCGCGACGCCACCACGTCGACCTGAGTTCACCCTGCCCGAAAGGTTTCCAGACAAATCATGTCTGCAGTTCAGTCCTACATGCGCACGACCGCGGCCAACGCCCGCGAAACCGAGCGGATCGGCCCGTTCCTGGCCACTTTCTCCCGGAGCTCCGCCAATCCGTTCCTGAACTACGCCATTCCCGATGACGGCTCCGTCCCCACGCGCGCCGACGTGGACGCGCTCACCGAGGCCTACCGGAAGCGGGACCTGATCCCGCGCCTGGAGTTCCTCGGCGAGTCGATGCCGGAGGTCGAGCCGGTCGTGCTCGCCGCCGGCTACCAGCTCGAACGCCGGGTGCCGTTGATGATCTGCCCGCGTGACGAGGTCGTCGCGCAGCCGGTGGCCGACGGCTTCGAGCTGCTCACCCCCGAATCCGACGAGGAATACCTCGCCATGATGGGTGCGCAGAGCGAGGCCTTCGACGACCCCGACCCGATCACCCCGGAGTCGCTCGCCGGCAGGCGGAAGATGATCGCCGACGGCGGCCTCGCCGTGCTCGCCAGGCACGTCGAATCCGGCGAAGGCGCCGGCGGCGGGCTGGCGACGCCGATGGCGGACGGCACCATCGAGGTCGCCGGATTCGGCGTCCGCGCGCAGTACCGGCGGCGGGGCCTCGCGGCCGCGCTGACCGAATACCTCACCAGCGCCGCGTACGACAGGGGAGCGCACACCGTGTTCCTCACGCCCGCCGGTGTCCCGGAGGAGCGGATCTACGCGAAGGTCGGGTTCCGGCCAGCGGGTAGCTTCGTGAACCTGCGCCTTGAGTAACTGATTTCCGACGTGGGGGCCTTCCGGATCCGGGAGGCCCCCACGTCTTCGAAAGGGAGAGCCGTGACCGAACGACCCGATCCGCCTCGTATGGGCGACGAGCGCGAGACGCTGCGCGTGTTCCTCGACTTCCACCGCGCCACGCTGGCGATGAAATGCGAAGGCCTCGGCGACGAAGACCTGCGCAAGCAGTCGATGCCGCCGTCGGCGTTGAGCCTGCTCGGGCTGGTGCGGCACATGGCCGAGGTCGAGCGGAACTGGTTCCGGCGCGTGCTGAACCAGGAGGACATCGAGCACGTCTGGTCGGACAACCGCGACTTCCAGGCGGCATACGACGCCTCGAACTCCACCCGCGAGGAAGCCTTCTCCGCGTGGCAGACCGAGGTCGAACACGCGCGCCGCATCGAGCGCGAGGCCGCATCGCTCGACGTCAGCCAGTACTTCGACCGGTGGGAAGAGGACGTCTCGCTGCGGTTCGTGATGCTGCACATGATCCACGAGTACGCCCGCCACAACGGGCACGCCGACTTCCTGCGCGAAGGCGTCGACGGCGTCACCGGGGCCTGAGGAAATTCGGTGGACGGGCGTCGCGGCCCGTGGCTACGGTTCGCTTGACCGTGACTCGACACCGGGAGGTGAGACCCATGAACGCTGTTTCGATGTGGGTGCTCTCCTCGTCGTCACGGTCGGGCGACTGACGTAGGGGTTGCCGGGAGCGCCTCGACAAGGCACTCCCGAAAGGTGACCACCATCAACACTTTGCGTTTCACCGACGGCGAACCCGCCGTCGAGATCACGCGCGTCGTGCCGGGGTTGTGGCACGCGCTCGACGACGAGCGGGTGACCGGCCGCGCCGAGGCCACCACCCGGCCGGACGGGCGGATCTTCCTCAGCGTCGACGCCTGGCACCGGTCCGTCTTCGACCGGCTCGCCGCCGCGATGCTCGCGGCACTGCCGGGAACACTGCACACCGTGGTCGACGAATCCGACCAAGACCTGCTGGCCGCTTGGCATCAGGCCGGTTTCACGATCCGGCGGCGCGAGTGGGAGTACGTCGTGCCCACCGGCCCGGCCCTTCCTCGGCCAGGCATCACGATCGTGCCTGCCGAAGACGGCCCGCTTCGCGAGCTGGACCGGGTCATCCGCGCGGAAGTCGAAGCGACCGTCGGCTGGCAGGAGATGCCCGCCGAAGTGCTCGCGCGGCCCATCGGCAACACGGCGAAGTACACCGTGGCCGTCGAGGACGGCGAATACGTCGGCTTGCTCCGGGTGGTCCAGGTGACGCGCCTGCCCCGGATCGGGCTGCTCGCCGTCCGCGCGGACCGGCGGCGTCGCGGTATCGGCCGCGCACTGCTGACCCACGCGCTCGGCGACCTGCACCAGGCGGGCATCGAGAAGGCCTCGGCCGAGGTGAAGGAGACCAACGAAGCGGCGACGGCGTTGTTCGACGGCATCGGCGCCTGGCGGGCGAGCAGCACTCTGGAGCTGGTGCGCCATGGCCGGTAAGGGCGGCATCGAAGTCGAAGGAACGGTGCTCGAGTGTCTGCGCGACGCCCGGTTCACCGTCGAGCTGCAGAACGGGCATCACGTGCTGGCCCACATCAGCGGCAAGATCAGGAAGAACTTCATCAAGATCGTGCCGTACGACCGGGTCTTGGTCGAGCTGAGCCCGTACGACCTGACCCGCGGCCGCATTCTCTTCCGGTACCGCAACTAGTTGGCTCGTGAGTGTTGCGGGCGTCAGGGCTGAAGCGAGGGGACCCCTCAGTGCGTATGTCGCACCCGGGGGTCCCCTCACCAACTCTGCTCTGGTGGGGGTGGCCGGTTCGTAAGCGAGGCTTGGCTCGTGAGTGGTACGGCCGGTTCTAACCGGCCAAAACACTCACGACCTTGGGCTAGTCGTCGTAGCGGCCGCCGCGGCCCTTCTTCACGTCGCTGCGGCGTTTCTTCGACGCGAGGCGGCGTTCCTTCGAGCCACGGGACGGCTTGGTGGGGCGCCGCTTCGGCGGCGGTGGTGACGAGGCCTCGGTGAGGATCACGGCGAGCCGTTCGCGCGCGGCCTCGCGGTTCATCAGCTGCGACCGGTGCTCGCTGGCGGCGATCGTCAGCACGCCGTCGACGAGCCTGCCGCCGAGCCGGTCGACGATCCGCGCGCGCAGGTTTTCCGGGATCGAGGTGGACGCGGCGACGTCGAACGACAGCTCGACGCGGGAGTCGGTGGTGTTCACGCCCTGCCCGCCGGGGCCGGACGAGCGGGAAAAGCGCTCGCTCAGCTCGGCGCCCGGTACGACGAACCGGGAACCGACCACCACATCCGACGGAGACGCTGCCACCCGATCATTGTGACAGCGCGGGCGAAGAAACGATGCCGATTAACCGGTCGATGCTCAGCGGCGGCTTGGGCCTGGTCGTCGTGCCGTCCGCGCCGCGCGTCGAAACCCGCGCCGAGACGACGTGGTCGCCGACCCGCCTGACCACGAGGAACTCGTCCTCGCATTGGGACGCGACCACGCGTGAACCGTCCGGCAGCAGCAAGGTTTCACACCGGAACGCGCGGTGGTAGTGCTCGCAGTCGGCAGTCCAGGGTTCGGGCAGCGTGACGCCGATGTCCATGGTCGCCGTGCCCAGCGAATCGGTCAGCGTCGCGTGCAGCTCGTAAGCGTTGTCAGAGCGCACGAAGCGGTCGGGCCCATTCACCAGGACCCCGCTCGGCAAGTGCCGAGCGAGGCTGAACGCTTCCGAAAGCTGCTGCTCACGCGGGCTCTGCGCGGTGATCTGCTCGACCGGACGCGTCGCCGCGAACGCCGCCGAAACCGCCACGGCGATCACGCAAAGGGTCACCCCGCCGACGGCGGACAGGCGTCTGCCGCGTGACCGCAGCGCGGTGCCCTCGGCCAGCACCGCGGCGGCGTCGATCCGCAACCAGGGTTCGACGCGGACCGCGGTGTCGAGCAGTGCTTTGAGGTCGCGGTCCACGCCATCTACTACGAGGCAGGACCGCGATCCGTTGTCATCAGAACCGAGGATGGTCTCCGGACAGCACCGCGCGCGGGCCGTCGGGGTCCTCGGCCGGGCGGACGTCACCCAGGATCCACGCGGGCATGTGCCGCGCGGTCAGCATCGCGAGCGCGCGGTCGACATCCTCCGGCGCGACGATCGCGACCATGCCGACGCCCATGTTGAACGTCTTCTCCAGCTCGGCACGCTCGACCTTGCCGCGGTGGCCGATCAGCGCGAACACCGGCGCCGGCGTCCACGTGCCCCGGTCGAGCGTGGCGACCAGGCCACGCGGCATGACACGAGCGAGGTTCGCCTCGAGCCCGCCACCGGTGATGTGCGAGAACGTGCGGACCTCGGTCTCGGCGGCCAGCGCCAGGCAGTCCTTCGCGTAGATCTTGGTCGGCTCGAGCAGCTCCTCGCCGAGCGAGCGGCCGAACTCCTCGACGTGGCCGTCGAGCGGCATCCGCGCGATCTCCAGCAGCACGTGCCTGGCCAGCGAGTAGCCGTTGGAGTGCAGGCCGGACGAGCCGAGCGCGATCACCACGTCACCGGGGCGGACCTTGTCAGGACCCAGCAGCTGCGACTGCTCGACCACGCCGACACCGGTCGCCGACAGGTCGTAGTCGTGCTCGCCCATCAGGCCGGGGTGCTCGGCCGTTTCGCCACCGAGCAGCGCGCAGCCCGCCTGGACACAGCCCTCGGCGATGCCGCCGACCAGTGCGGCGATCTTCTCGGGCACGACCTTGCCGACCGCGATGTAGTCCTGCAGGAACAGCGGCTCGGCGCCGGTCACCACGAGGTCGTCGACCACCATGGCGACCAGGTCGATGCCGACCGTGTCGTGCTTGTCGAGCGCCTGCGCGACCGCGATCTTGGTGCCGACGCCGTCGGTCGACGACGCGAGCACCGGCTCCTTCCAGCGGTCGAGCTTCAGCGAGAACAGACCGGCGAAACCGCCGACGCCGCCGAGCACCTCGGGGCGGGTGGCCCGCTCCGCATGCGGTTTCAGCAGCTCAACGGCTTGGTCACCGGCGTCGATGCTGACGCCGGCGGCGGCATACGTCGCGCTCGTGGACTCGCTCACGGGAAGCGCACTCCAAACATTAGAGAGATCATGGACGGCGAATTGCGTCCTCAGCACCGTACCCGGCAGGGGCGACAGGCTTCGCCGCGCCATTGACCGCGTCGAGGCTTTCGAGCAGGTGCTTGCCGATCAGGGCGTCCTCGGGCAGCTCGATCGGGTATTCGCCGGAGAAGCACGCCGTGCACAGCCGCGACTTCGGCTGCTCCGACGCCGCGACCAGGCCTTCGAGCGAAACGTAGCCGAGCGAGTCCGCGCCGATCGAGCGGCGGATGCCGTCGAGGTCGACGCCGTTCGCGACCAGCTCGGCCCGCGACGCGAAGTCGATGCCGTAGAAGCACGGCCAGCGCACGGGCGGCGAGGCGATGCGGACGTGCACCTCGAGCGCGCCCGCTTCACGCAGCATGCGCACGAGCGCGCGCTGGGTGTTGCCGCGCACGATCGAGTCGTCCACCACGACCAGCCGCTTGCCGCGGATCACGTCGCGCAGCGGGTTCAGCTTCAGCCGGATGCCCAGCTGGCGGATGGTCTGCGACGGCTGGATGAAGGTGCGCCCGACGTAGGCGTTCTTCACCAGGCCGGTGCCGTAGGGAATGCCGGAGCCCTGCGCGTAGCCGATGGCGGCCGGGGTGCCCGACTCCGGCACCGGCATCACCAGGTCACCGTCGCACGGGTGCTCCTTCGCCAGCCGCCGTCCGATCTCGACGCGCGTGGCGTGCACGCTGCGGCCGGCGATCGTGGTGTCGGGGCGGGCGAGGTAGACGTACTCGAACACGCAGCCCTTGGGCTCCGGGTTCGCGAACCGCGAGGACCGCAGGCCCTCGGCGTCGATGGCGATCAGCTCGCCGGGCTCGACCTCGCGCACGAACGACGCGCCGCAGATGTCCAGCGCGGCCGTCTCACTCGCGACGACCCAGCCGCGCTCCAGGCGGCCGAGCACCAGCGGGTGCACGCCGTGCGGGTCACGCGCGGCGTAGAGCGTCGACTCGTCCGAGAACACCAGGCAGAACGCGCCGCGCAGGGTCGGCAGCAGCTCCAGCGCGGCGGCTTCGATGCCCTTGTCCGCCGCGGCGGCGGCGAGCAGGCCGCAGACCAGGTCGGAGTCGCTCGACGAACCGGTCAGCCCGGCGTGCGGCTTGATGCCCGCGTCGAGCGTGCGCTGCCGCAGCTCGGCCGTGTTGACCAGGTTCCCGTTGTGCGCGAAGGACAGTCCGCTGCCGGTCGCCGTGGTGCGGAAGATCGGCTGGGCGTTCTCCCAGATGGTCGCGCCGGTGGTGGAGTAGCGGCAGTGACCGACGGCGATGTGGCCCTGCAGCGACTGCAGGATCTGCTCGTCGAACACCTGGCTGACCAGGCCGAGGTCCTTGAAGACCACGATCTGCGTGCCGTCGGAGACGGAGATGCCCGCCGCCTCCTGCCCGCGATGTTGCAGGGCGTACAGGCCGTAGTAGGTCAGCTTGGCGACTTCTTCACCAGGCGCCCAGACACCGAACACACCGCATTCTTCACGGGGTTCCGGGTCGGGTTCGTCGATTGCGGGCTGTCCAGTGTTTGACTGGTCGGAAACCACCGAGGTGCTCCCAAGAAGAAGAGGGCAGGCCGCGTCAAGTGTAAACGGTCTTGACATGAGTCAGGCCCCGCACGACGTGGCGATGAACACTGTCGTGCGAGGCCTGAAGTCTTCAGGGTGACTAGGCGGAAGCGGCCAGCCACTGGGAGTCGCCTGGCATGACCAGCGACCCCGGCGTGTGGTCCTCCGGCAGGGCGAGCACTTCGGTCAGCACGGTGGACACCGTGCCTGCCGACTGCCACAGCACCTTGCTCGGTTCGAGCACGTTCTCTTCGTCGCCCGGCATACGCATGGCGGTCACATCGTCCTCGTCGTCCAAGCGGACCACGTCGACCACGTTGTCGTGGGCGCGGATCCCGACGATCGCGAGCACTTCGCCGCGCGAGTTGCGCGGGTGCATGAACTGGTAGCCGCGGGCGACGAGCCGCCGCAGGCCGGTCTCGAAGTCGACGCAGGCGGTGTCGGCCTCAGCCGAGGACGTCATCGAATTCCCCGTCCTTGACGCCGCCGAGGAAGGCTTCGATCTCCGCCTTCGTGTAGACGAGGGCCGGGCCGGTCGGGAAACGCGAGTTGCGCATGGCGATGTCACCGTTGCTCAAGGTCGCCACCTCGACGCAGTTGCCGACCGGGCCGCTGCGCTTGCTCTTGCGCCAGCTGGCGTCGGTCAGCAGATCGGCCTGAATGCCGTTCACAATCTCCATCACGTCCACCCTCATCCGATTTCGATCTCTCGGGCTTGCATCTGCATGTGCATTTGACTGTGAATCGAAGCTAGCACGTGTTCATGCTCGGGTAAATGCACGTGCAGAATTTCTTGCGAATAACTCTCTGAGTAACGATCATGCTCGGTCACTTCACACTAACGGGTGACGAAAGTCCTGGTGAACAGGGACTTCTGGACCTTGCCGGGGTGCCGGCAGGGCGGCTCGGTCAGATCTCGGCCAGGCGTTTCGCCAGGATCTGCCTGCTGCGATCCGGCGTCTCCGCGTCAACTGCCAGCCGGTCGAGTGAACGGCTGTAAGCCTCGATCTCGTCGAGCTTCTCCAGGTAGTTCGCGCCGGTGAGGTGCTCGATGTAAGCGATGTTGGGCAGTTCCGGCTCGGCGAACCGCAGCAGCGCGAACGCGCCCTGCGCGGCGTACCCGCTCAGCCGGAACGGCAGGATCTGCACGGAGACGTTGGACATCGTGGTCACTTCGAGCAGGTGCTCGATCTGCTTGTGCAGTGCCTTGCTGCCGCCGATGGGCCGGTAGAGCACCGACTCGTCGACGACCGCCCACAGCCGAGGGGCGTCCGGCCGCTGCAGCAGCTTTTGCCGCCGCATGCGCAGCGCGACCCGCCGTTCGACGGCGTCGTCCGCGCTCTCCGGGCGGCCGTAGCTCGCGACGGCGCGCGCGTAGTCCTCGGTCTGGAGCAGGCCGGGGACGTAGAGCGGCTCCCAGGTCTGGATACGGGTGGCCGCTTCCTCCAGCCCGACATAGTCGTTGAACCAGGTGGGCATGAGGTCGTTGTAGCGGCGCCACCAGCCGGGCTGGTTCGACTCCTTGACCATGTCGAGGAACGCCGCGCGTTCACTCGATTCGGTGATCCCGTACATGGTCAGCAGGTCGGCGACATCTCGCTCTTTGAAGCCGACGCGGCCCAGTTCGAGCCTGCTGATCTTGGACTCGGAACCCCGGATGTTGTAGCCGGCCTCGGACCTCGTGATCGCGGCCTGCTCGCGTAGTCGTCGCAGCTGAGAGCCGAGGATCATGCGCCGGGCAGTGGGGCCCAGGCTCTGTTCTCCACCGGACGCGTTCACCGCGTTCATACCCCGACCTCTCGTGCGAACAGTGCGGCATTCAGGTGCAGCCCGACTACTCAGCGTACCCGCCTGGGCATGACCGTCAAGGTCCAGCCGAAGTTTACGCGGCGGGCGCGTACTCTTACCGTACGTGTGGTCCGCGATATTCGACACAGTTTTGTGAGGCCGAGAATGCCCGGAGCCGCTCCCCCCACCGACCGCCCGGCACCCGTCGGAGTCGACCCGACCAGGGCGAGCATCGCCCGGGTCTACGACGCGTTCTTGGGTGGCAAGGACAACTACGAGATCGACAGGGAGACCTTCCGCCGCGTCCAGAGCGTCGCGCCGGAGGCCAAGGATCTCGCTGTCGAGAACCGCGCGTTCCTGATCAGGGCCTGCCGCTTCCTCGCCAACCAGACCGGCATCGCGCAGTTCCTCGACTGCGGCTCCGGCCTGCCGACGGCGGAGAACACCCACCAGGTCGTCCAGCGCGTCAACCCGGACATCCGGGTCGTCTACGTCGACAACGACCCGGTCGTGCTCGCGCACGGCCGCGCGCTGCTCGAAGAGAACGACAACACGCACTTCGTCGCCGCCGACATCTTCAACCCGCGCGAGGTCATCGAGAACGCGGTGGTGCGCAAGCACATCGACTTCACCGAGCCGGTCGCCCTGCTGCAGATGGGCACCATGCACCACTTCAACGGCCCGCGTGACCGGCCCGCGGAGATCATGCGTGAGTACATCGAAGCCCTGCCGTCCGGTTCGTTCGTGGCGCTCAGCCACTTCTCCGACCCGCAGGACGAGCTGAGCGCGCTGGCTCGCAAGATGGAAGACGTCTTCCTGCACAGCCCGATGGGCTCCGGCACCTTCCGCACCAGGACCGAGATCGAGGAGCTGTTCACCGGCCTCGAGATGATCCAGCCCGGTGTCGTGCTCTGCGCCGACTGGTGGCCGGACGGTCCGCGGATCAAGGACCTGAACGCCGCCCAGCGCACCATCTCCGGTGGCGTCGGCCGCAAGATCTAGTTCCTCCGCGAGGGCTCGTGAGAGTTCCGGACCTGCCCGGAGCTCTCACGAGCCTTTTGCGTTCTGTATCTTGCCCACGTTTTCGCAGCTCACGAGTCCAGGCGCACGATGGGGAGCCAGTGGCTGAGGTCGGCACGGGTCCCCGACGCCGTCGCGCGCCCGGTCTCGACCGCGTCTGTCCACTTTAGACGTCCGGTGGCGAGCTCCAGCCAGGTCCGCGGATCGGTCTCGATCACGTTCGGCGGCGTGCCGCGCGTGTGCCGCGGACCCTCCACACACTGGACCGCGGCGAACGGCGGGACCCGCACCTCGACGCTGCGCCCCGGCGCGTCCTGCGCCAGCGTGCGCAGGCTCAGCCGGACGGCCAGCGCCAGTTCCGCGCGGGCCGGATCGGGCCCATCTTCGCTCAACCAGGCCGAAAGCGCCTGCACGGCGGTGCGTAATTCACCGGGGTCAACCGAACGCGAAGTGGCCATGGGCAAACAGTAGAGTGACACCAGAAAGACGCACATCCAGCACTCGGGACGTTGGGACACAAATGGCGCAGCGCGACGACGCAGACCGGTTGACCACAGCCGCGAAGCGGCCGGAGATCACCGAAGACATGCGCGCCAACGCGAGGGCGAACCCGAACAGCTGGCTCTACGTCATCGACGAGGCCTTCGACCCTGGCGGTCCCGTGCCGAGCTGGGCCGTCGTCGGCGCGTATCCGGTGAACGGCGCCGGCGACATCGTCGAGGACTTCCACCCCAACGACCGGTACCGGCCTTCCCCGCAGGCACTGGGTTTCCCGAAGCCGTCGAGCGACCTCGAACGGTTGCTGCAGCTGGTGTACACGAAGCACCGCCCCGCCGAGGATCTGCCGTCGGCCATTTTGGACTCGACGTTGTTCGTCTACGCGATGTCGCCGATCCAGCGCACGGTCATCGGTTTCCACGACCCCGAGGGCCGCGTGCTCGTGCCCGCGTACACCTCGAAGTCCATGGTGCCGCGCGAATGGCCGCACGCCCGCGCCGTCGTCGGCCGCGACATCGTGAAGCTGCTCGCCGGGCATCCGGTCGCGATCAACCCGCACGACCTCGTCACCGCGGTGGTCCCGGCCGAGCACCTGATCATGGCGATCGCCGACGAAGAGCGCTGATCCCGGAGTCACCGCGACCCCGCCCATGGGTCGTGAGTGTTTTCGCCGGTTAGAACCGGCCGTACCACTCACGACCCCCTGCGGAGAGCGCTGAGTCGGCGTCACGCTATCGAGTGACAACCGAGTCGCCGGAAGCGCTTCCTCCAGGCATCGTGGCGAACCATGGTGGAGTGTAAGAGAAAACTGACCGCGATCTTGGGTGCCGGAATGCTGCTCTGGGGGCAGACCAGCCCGGCCGCCGCGACCACGCTCGATCCCTACGCGGGCGCTGAGGACAATTACGCGGGCTCGCAGATCGCACTGCACGAAGGCGTCGACGGTGTTCCGCACTACGACGTTTCCGAAGACCAGGTGCTCGGGCACGACGTGAGCGGGCACCAGGGCGACGTGGACTGGCCGGCGGCCGTCGGCGGTGGCGCCCGCTTCGTCTACATCAAGGCGACCGAGGGCACCGGGTTCCGCAACCCGCGATTCGCCCAGCAGTACAACGGCTCCTATCAGAACGGCATGATCCGCGGCTCGTACCACTTCGCGCGGCCGGATGTGTCGAGCGGCGCGGAGCAGGCGAACTACTTCGTCAACAACGGCGGCGGCTGGTCGGCCGACGGCAAGACGCTGCCGGGTGCGCTCGACGCGGAGTACAACCCGTACGGCGAGACCTGTTACAACAAGTCGGGGCCGGACATGGTCGCGTGGATCAAGGACTTTTCGGAGACTTACCGTAACCGGACCGGCCGCTACCCGACGATCTACACGAGCACGAACTGGTGGAAGCGCTGCACTGGCAACAGTGCCGAGTTCCGCTTCAATCCGCTCTGGATCGCCCGCTACAACACCTTCATCGGTGAGTTGCCCGCCAGTTGGACCGTCCAGACGATCTGGCAATTCCAGGCGGCGGGCCCGCTTCCCGGCGACCAGAACTGGTTCAACGGCGCGTTCGACCGGGTCCAGGCCCTGAGTTACGGATGACGCACCGCCGTGTAAACGATTAACAACAAGTGATCTTGATTCACGTGAAAATCACCCACACGACCGATGCAGTTCACGGAAAATGGTGACAAACGTCCCATCATCGCTCACAATCAACGCCCGAGTGACTACCTGCAGTGTCACTCTCAGCGAGGGTACTTGTGAAGGGATGGGTGCATGTCCATTTCTCGAAGAGGCGCTAGGCGACTCGTCGCACTGGCAGCCATCGCCGTCTCGACCGCCGCGCTCCTGCAAGGCGTAGCGGCCGGGGCGGCGGCCGAACCGCGGCCCGACGGCCAGCTGGCCGAACCGTTCAACGCCACCATGGGGTCGCAGATCAGGCGGGTCGAGGGCGACCAGTCGACGCCTGAGTCGAAGGAAGCGGCGCAGAAGCCGCAGGGGGTGGACGCGAACGGCGTCCAGATCCAGGCGACCGTCGCCGGCATCGACGTCGCCAGCTATCAGGGCAATGTCGACTGGGCTTACTGGTGGGGACAGGGCAAGCGGTTCGTCTGGACCAAGGCGACCGAAGGCACGTATTACACGAACCCGTACTTCGCGCAGCAGTACAACGGTTCGTACAACCAGGGTTTCATCCGCGGCGCGTACCACTTCGCCATCCCGAACGGCTCGAGCGGCGCGGCGCAGGCCGACTACTTCCTGGCGCACGGCGGTGGCTGGTCCAAGGACGGCAAGACACTGCCCGGCGCGCTGGACATGGAGTACAACCCTTACGGCGCAACGTGTTACGGGCTGAGCCAGTCGGCGATGGGCGCGTGGGTCCGGTCGTTCCACGACCGCTACTACGCGCGCACCGGGCGCTGGCCGGTCATCTACACCTCGACGAACTGGTGGAACCAGTGCGTCGGGTCGACGCAGAACTTCGGCGGCACGGTGCCGCTCTGGGTGGCGAGGTACTCCTCGTCGGTCGGGGCGCTGCCGTACGGCTGGGGCTTCCACACCGTGTGGCAGTACACCTCGAGCCCGCTCGATCAGGACACCTTCAACGGTGCCTACGACCGGCTCCAGGCGCTGGCCGTCGGCTGACCGAACGGACATGAACGGCTCCCGTCCGACATCCGCGTCGGACGGGAGCCGTTTTCGTGTCCGCTGCGTCCAACGGGCAGAATGCCGTTGACCAGCATCAGGAGGGGGAACTCCATGACCTACCCGCCGCAGCAGGGACCGCCGTACGGCCAGCAGCCCGGCCAATTCGGACAGGGCCAGCCGTATCAGGGGCAGCCTTATCAAGGTCAGCAGCAGTACCCGCCTCAGCAGCCGTACCCCGGCCATGGCTACCCGCCGCCGGGCCCGCCGAAGAAGAAGACCGGCCTGATCGTCGGCATCTCGGCCGGGGTCGTGGCGTTGCTGGCACTCGGCATCACCGGTTTCGTCGCGCCGGGATTCTTCCTCGGCGACGACACGAGCACGGACGCGACGGGCTCGCCCGCCGACGCGGCGTCGTCGTTCGTCAACGCGCTCGCCGGGCACCACCAGGAGGCGGTCAGCGCGCTGTACTGCGCGGACGCGGAGGCGAAGACGCGGCAGTACGGCGTCGACATCGTCAACAAGAAGTTCGGGGTGACCCTCGACGCGCCGCCTGCGGGTGACACGGCGGCGCTGACCGTGGACAACGCGGGCAAGAAGTTCATGTTCGACGCGAAGCTCGCGAACCAGGGCGGCAAGTGGTGCGTCCAGAAGATGACGCAGGTCTTCGCCAGAAACCCCGGCGGCTCGCCGACCGGCAGCGTGCCGACCGGCGGGAAGTCGACGCCGACCGCTGGCTCCGCGCCCGCCGCCGACCCGGCGCAAAGCCGGGAGGTGGCGGAGAAGTTCGTCGCGGCGGTCAACGCGAAGGACCAGGCCACGGCGCTCGGCTTCGGCTGCCAGCGCGCCGAGACGATGCTCAAGGCAGGCATCAACCGGCTCGGCGACAGCCCGGCGATCGCACTGAGTACGCCAAAAGCCGGGCCCGGCGGGTCCTTGTCGTTCACACTTACCGGCACCACCTCGGACGGGCAGACCGTCGGCGGGAACGTGCAGGTCACGAACAGCAGCGGTACCTACTGCGTGCAGAACCTGCTCGTGCTCGTCAACTGAATCACCAGAAAGGCACCTCCGATGACCTATCCGCCGCAGCCGGGCCAGCCATACGGCCAGCAGCCGGACCCGTACGGACAGCAGCAGGGCGGCGGATACCAGCAACCGCAACCCGGCTACCAGCAGCAACCGGGTTTCGACCCGAACCAGCAGCAGCAGTGGGGCCAGCCGCAGCCCGGCTACGACCCCAACGCGCAGCAACAGCAGTGGGGCCAGCAGCAACAGCAGCCCTACGGCGCCTATGACCCGAACACCCAGCAGTACGGCACGTTCGGCGGCCCGCCGGAGCCGCCGAAGAAGAGCAAGACCGGGCTGTTCATCGGTATCGGGATCGTCGTCGTGCTGCTCGTGGCGCTGGGCGTGACCGGTTTCGTCGCGCCGGGGTTCTTCCTGAGCAAGGACAGCACCGAGGCGGCCGGGCCGGAGGGCACGGCGCAGGCCATCGTCAACGGCCTCAACGCCAAGGACAAGGTCGCGCTGACCGCGCTGAAGTGCGCCGACGCCGAGAAGGACATCGACGAGGTGCTCGCCGCGCTCGACACGGTCAGCAACGTCAAGCTGGACAAGCTCGACAAGAAGAGCGAGACCGAGTACCTCGCCGCGGTTTCGATGGTCGTCAAGGCCAAGCCGGGCACCGCGGTCGGCACGATCGTCAAGTCTGGCGACAAGTGGTGCTGGAAGCTCGTCAGCAGGCTGAAGGTCGCGGGCGGCACCACCAGCGCGCCGAAGACCAGCGCCTCGGCGCCGACGTCGGCCTCGGCCAAGCCGGCCACCGGCGCGGGCGCCACGCTGCTGAAGGACTTCGTCGACAAGGTCAACGCCAAGGACAAGGCGGGCGCCTTGGCGCTCACGTGTGAGGACGACGCCAAGGACGTCGAGAAGGACATCGACGAGGCGATCGCGGGCTCGCCCGCGCTCACGGTCGAGACCAGCGGCGGCGATTTCCTCGTCAGCGGCTCGATCCATGGCAAATTGAATGGCAAGGACGCGTCCGGGCTGATGCTCGGCAGCAACACCAGCGGCAAGTTCTGCGTCTCGGTGTTCGGCGTGTTCTAAGGCTTGCCAAGACGACAGGGGGACCCGGCGATGACTTACCCAGGTTGGCAGTACGTGCCACCGCCACCACCGCCCAAGCCGAAGCGGACGGGGTTGTGGGTAGGTCTGACGTTCACCGCGGCGGTGCTGCTCGCGCTGCTGATCACGGGGTTCGTCGCGCCGGGTTTCTTCCTCGGCAAGAACAAGATCGACCCGGCGGCCGGGCCGTCGAAGACCGCGCAGCAGATCGTCGACGGGCTCAACCATCAGGACAAAGCCTCGCTGACCGGCCTCCGGTGCGCGGACGCGGGGCCGACCGTCGACACGGCGGTCAGGACGGTGGACCGAGTCGAGTCAGCGACGGTCGACGGCGCGGTCGTGAAGGTCAGCGAGACCGAGTACCGCTCTACCATGCGTGTGAGCAGTCAGGGCCGCGTTAACCCGTTCGTGAATACGATCGTCAGCGAGAATGCGCACTGGTGCTGGAAGAACATCACGAACGAGGATTCGCGCTCTGGTGACTCTCCGCGATCACCGACCACGACCAAGTCGGCTTGAGACACAGCTTGGTCAACTTCTCGCTCTGAGGCCGCTACCTGCGTAAACTGTTCGCCGTGAATGCGCGGGCTCAGGCCGCGGCCGTCGTCGCCGCGGTGGTCACCGCCGCTGTTGCGGTGACCGGATTCGTCACGCCGGGAAGTGCGAGCGCCGGCGGACCGGAGCAGTTCGCCGAAAAAATGGTGGCCGCCTTCCAGTCCCATGACGCCGCCCAGGTGGCCGGTCTGCTCTGCCCGGCGGCGACCTATCCGAACCGGGTCGCGGCCGACGCGCTGGTGGCCGAGCAGGTGACGTTCACCCTGCGAAGGCCGCTGGAACCGGTCGGCGACCGGTATTACGACGCGACCGTCACGTTCAACGACGCGGGCGGGCCGTTCGAAGGATTCTCGGCGATGCTGGCTGGTTCCGGCGAGGACTGGTGCGTCGACAGCGTGCGTCACCAGGCCGAATACACGCCCGCGCAGCTCGACGCCGCGGTCGTCGCGATCACGCCGATGGTCGACGGCATCAACGCGGGCGACAGCTCGTCGGCGCTGGCGCCCAAGTGCGGCGCGCTCTCGGACGCCGACGTCGGCACCGTCATGCACTACGCGGACGGCAAGGCCGAGCTGGCGGCGAAGGCGATGCCCGGCATCGGCGACGTCGTGTACGACGACAGCGGCAAATCCGTCGGGATGACCGTCCCGGTCACCGTAGACGGCAGCTTCGACGGCGCACCCGTGACGAACCGGGCATCAGTGCGCGTCGGGGACGGCCAAGATTGCGTAGCCTCGTTTTACGTCGCTCGCGGCTAGAGTGGGTTCGTGGGGACTTTCAGCTGGGGAAAGGCCGTGCTCGCCGCCGGCGTAGTGGCCGTCGTCGCGTCCGGTTGCGCCAAGGACACCGCGACGCCGTCAGCGCCTCCGCCGAGTAGCGCCGCGCCGCAAATGCAAGCGCAGGCGCAGCTCGCCGAGCGCTTCGTGAAGGCCCTGCGCGAGCACAAGGGCGACGAGGCCGACGGCATGCTGTGCCCGTCGACGACCACGCCGAGCCGCGAGACCACCAAGGAACTCGCCACCGAGGACGCCCCGTTCACGCTCGAAGACAACCTGGCTTCGGTGGCCGAAGGCAAACTGTTGCGTGCCGTGGTCGACATGAGCCCGGCGGGTCAGCCGTATCGCGGTTTCTCCGCGCTCATCGACAGCTCCGCTGCCCAGCCCTGCGTGTACAGCGTCGGCCGGCGCGCGCAGTATCAGCAGGAAGACCTCGACGCCGCGCTCGCGATCACCAACAAGCTGGTCGAGGCGATCAACAAAGAGGGTGACGGCAAGTACGACCGGTGCCCGTCGATGACCGACGCCGAGGTCGGCGCACTCGGCAAGTACTTCGCCGACGGCAAGACCGGCCGCGTGTCGGCGCGGCTGCCGGTGTCGGCCACCGACGTCGGCGACGGCGACGGCAAATCGGTGCCGGTCGACATCGAGGGCACCTTCGGCGAGACGGCCGTGCACGACCGGGCGACCGTGAACGTCGGGCAGCACTGCATCGCGGCGTTCGCGCCGGTGGCGGGCAAGTGACCCGGATTTGGCCGACCGACCGTTAAAGTGACGCCTCGTGGCGAAACTGCGCGTTCTGGTGAAGTCCCCGCTGGCAGGCACGTTCGCGTTGTCGTTGCTGCTGCTGGTGGCCGTCGGCGGCTGGCTGCTCAAGGACCCGAACACCACCCGTAGCGAGGCGCTGAAGACCGGCGGGCTCGCGGGCGGCGCGATCGTCGCGTTGTACGCGCTGTGGCTCAACGACCGGCGCCGCCGGGTCGAAGAGCGTCGGCAGGAAATCGAGCGGCAGCGCCACGATCTCGAGATGCGGCGCACCGAGCAGGACCGCGAGCGCATCTCGGACGAGCGCTTCGCGAAGTCCGTCGAGCTGCTGGGCAACGACGCCGACCAGGTGCGGGTGGGTGCGATGCACGCGCTCGCCGGTGTCGCGCGCAGCAGGCCGGAGTACACGCAGACGGTGCTGGACGTGCTGTGCTCGTATCTGCGGCGGCCTTACACGCACAAGCGCTACAAGGAGGTCGATACTCAGGAGCGCGAAGGCGACGACGGGTCACCGGAGCAAGAACTCGAACTCCAGGTACGGCTTACCGCGCAACGGCTGATCGTCGACCTGCTGCCCGAAGCGGATGACGCCGAGGCGCCGGGCTACGACCTCGATCTGACGGGCGCGGCCGTCGAGTATCTCGACCTGTCCGGGCGGAAGATCGGCAAGATCCTGCTCCGGTACGCGGGCCTGCACAGCAGCACGAACCTGAGCGGTTGCCAGATACTGGGACCTGCCTACTTCACCGCGGCGGGTAGCACGAAGGGCAGGCTCATCGGCTCTTTCCGGTGCCGTGACACGACTTTCCACCAGCGCGCCTGGTTCAGTGGCACGATCTTCGGCGCGAAGGCCGACTTCCGCGGCACCACCTTCGACGGCGAGACCAACTTCAAGTACGCGGTGTTCGCAGGCGACGCGGATCTGACGGACGTGACGTTCGCCGGCGGACTGAGCATGCACCAGACCCGGTTCAACGGATACACGAAGCTGAACTTCAAACAGGGACCGAAGTCGCTGGAGCTGTACAACACGATGGTCGATCCCGACCAGGAGATCGTGCTGCCGAAGGGATGGAAGCTCGAACCGTTGCGTGACGGCAAGGCCAGGATCGTGGTCGCGTGAAACGGTTCCGCTCCCCACTGGCCTGGGCGGTGGTCGTCACGGTCATCGCGCTCGTCGCCGTCACCTGGTGGATGCTCGCCGACCCGGCCACCAGCCGCGGTGACGCGCTCAAGACCGGCGGCCTCGCCGGCGGCGCGGTCGCCGCGATGTACGGCCTCTGGCTCAACGACCGCCGCCGTCGCACCGAAGAGGACCGCCACGAGATCGAACGCGCCCGTGTCGCCGACGAGCGCTTCGCGAAAGCCGTTGAGCTACTGGGAAACGCGGCCGACCCGGTGCGCGTCGGCGCGATGCACACACTCCAAGCGCTGGGCCGGGCCCGGCCCGAATACGTGCAGAGCGTGCTCGACGTGCTGTGCGGCTATTTGCGCCTGCGCTTCGACCACCCGGATTTCGATTCGGCTGACGATCCAGACTGGTCTCCCGAGGCGGCCGCGGCCGCCGACCGCGAGCAGCAGGTCCGGCGGACCGCCCAGACGGTCATCCGCAGCCTGCTGCCGAACCCGAAGCAGCCGGACGCGCCCGAGTACGCGCTCGATCTGACGGGCGCGCGGCTTGAGCGTTTCAACATGGCCCGCAAGAAGGTCAAGTGGCTGACGTTGACCCGCTGCCAGATCATCGGCGGCGCGGGGTTCCAGGACGCGGTGATCCCGCACATGTTCTTCTTGAACGAGGCCGAGACGTGGGGCGAGGTCACCTTTGTCAACGCCAAGTTCGGCAGCCGCGCTGGCTTCACCGACTTCACGGCTCACGATCCCGTCGACTTCACCGGCACCGGGTTCGCCGTCGAGCCCGAGCTGGACAACGCCGTGTTCCCCGAAGGCTCGAAGCTTCCCCCAGTGCCGGGATAAAGCGGGCTTTACTCCCGGGAGTAAAGCCCGCTTTATCCCGGTCATCCGAAGAGCTTGGGCAGGGTGCCTTCCCAGGATTCGCGGAGTTCGTCGAGGGTGAACTCGGTGATGCCCTGGATTTCCAGGGTTCCCGACTCGGGGTCGACCACGCCGGTCTTGCGCCACGGCAGGTAGCGCGCCTTGCACATCTCGGTGAACCGGAGTTCTTCCGACCGGGGCACCGCGACCAGAATCCGGCCGGACGACTCGGAGAACAGCTGCACGAACGGGTCCGCGCGGTCGTCGAGGAAGGCGCGCGCGCCGCACTGTCCAATGAGGACCATCTCGACCAGTGCCTGTGCCAGTCCGCCGTCGGACAGGTCGTGCGCCGCCGAGATCATGCCGTCGCGTGAGCCTGCCAGCACCACATCCGCGAGCATCTTTTCGCGGGCGAAGTCGACCTTGGGCGGCACGCCGCCGAGGTGCCCGTGCAGCTGGGCCCATGCCGAACCGTCGAGTTCGTCGAAGGTCTCACCGAGCAGGATCAGCATCTCGCCCGGTTCGGAGCCGACGCCGGTCGGGACGCGGCGGGTGACGTCGTCGATCACGCCGAGCACGCCGACGACCGGGGTCGGCAGGATCGCGGTCGACCCGGTCTGGTTGAAGAAGCTCACGTTGCCGCCGGTGACCGGGATGCCGAGTTCGACGCAGCCGTCGGCGATGCCGTGCACGGACCGCTCGAACTGCCACATCACGCCGGGGTCCGTCGGCGCGCCGAAGTTGAGGCAGTCGGACACCGCGACCGGGGTCGCGCCGCTGACCGCGACGTTGCGGAACGCCTCGGCCAACGCCAGCTGGGAGCCGACATAGGGGTCCAGGTAAACGAAACGGCTGTTGCAGTCGGTCGACACCGCGACGCCGCGTCCGGTCGACTCGTCGATGCGGATCATGCCCGAATCGGACGGCTGCGCGAGCACGGTGTTGCCGCGCACGTAGCGGTCGTACTGCTGGGTGACCCATTCCTTCGACGCCTGGTTCGGCGCGGAGATCAAGCGCAGCAACGTTTCCCGAAGCTCGGCGGCGCTCGACGGACGCGGCAGCGAGGTCGACGTGTCCGCGACCAACGCGTCCTGAGTGGACGGTCGGGCGATCGGGCGGTCGTACACCGGGCCCTCGTGGGCGACGCTGCGCGGCGGCACGTCGACGACCGTCTCGCCGTGCCAGGTGATCACCAGGCGGTCGCCGTCGGTGACCGCGCCGATGTCGGTCGCGAGCACGTCCCACTTCTCGCAGACCTTCAGGAAAGCGTCCACATCGGACGGTGCGACCACCGCGCACATGCGCTCCTGCGACTCGCTCGCGAGCACCTCGGCGGCCGTCATTCCCTGCGCGCGCAAGGGAACCCGGTCGAGTTCGATGCGCATACCGCCGTCACCGGCCGCGGCCAGCTCGGACGTCGCGCAGGCCAGCCCCGCGCCGCCGAGGTCCTGGATGCCGACGACCAGCTTGGCCGCGAACAGCTCCAGGCAGCACTCGATGAGCACCTTCTCCGTGAACGGGTCGCCGACCTGGACACTCGGCAGCTTCCGGCGGCCGGTGTCCTCGCTGAACGTGTCGCTGGCGAGCACGGACACGCCACCGATGCCGTCGAGCCCGGTCCGAGCGCCGAACAGGATGATCCGATTGCCGACCCCGGAGGCGTGCGCCAGGTGCAGGTCCTCGACGCGCATCGCACCCACGCACAGCGCGTTGACCAGCGGGTTCCCCGCGTACGACGGGTCGAACACCAGCTCGCCGCCGATGTTCGGCAGGCCGAGGCTGTTGCCGTAGCCGCCGATGCCGGCGACCGCGGCGGGCAGCACGCGCCGGGTGTCGGGCGCGTCGGCCGGGCCGAAGCGCAGCGAGTCCGCGACCGCCAGCGGGCGCGCGCCCATCGCCATGATGTCGCGCACGATGCCGCCGACACCGGTCGCCGCGCCCTGGTAAGGCTCCACATAGGACGGATGGTTGTGGCTCTCGATCTTGAACGTGACCGCCCAGCCGTCACCCGCGTCGACCACGCCCGCGTTCTCGCCGATACCCGCCAGCATCGACTGCGTGGCCGTGCGCGCGAAGTAGCGCAAGTGCTTTTTCGACGACTTGTACGAGCAGTGCTCGCTCCACATCACCGAGTACATCGCCAGTTCCGCGTCGGTCGGGAAGCGGCCGAGGATCTCGCGGATGCGGGCGTACTCGTCGTCGGTGAGGCCGAGTTCAAGGTAAGGCTGCTGCACGACCCGAGCGTAGTCGGCGCTGGAAAAATCGGTCGCGCGGAGGCCACGGGTGCGCTTACCGTCGATGATCGTGCTCTCCGCCACGTATTCCTTCCCCGCGATCAAGCTGCCCGCGCGCCTCACCGGCGGGCGGTACCTGCTCGCGTTGCTGCGCGCCCGCGCGAAGGAGGCCGTGGCGGTGGCGGTCGTCGCCGCGCTCTGGTCACTGCCCGCGGCGATACTGCCGCTGGTGGTCGGCAAGGGCATCGAGGCGATCAGCGCCAAGAGCTGGCCGGACGTCTGGCGCTGGACGATCATCGCCGCGCTGCTCGGCGTCGGGCAGACGGTGTTCGGCACCATCACCCACTTCATCTCCTACGGCAACTGGCTGCACGGCGCCTGCGTCACCCAACGCCTGGTCACCGAACACACGGCGAAGCTCGGCGCGAGCCTGCGTGAGAAGACGACCACCGGCAACGTGGTCGCGATCGCCTCGTCCGACATCAACTACATCGGCAATGTGTTCGAGGTCATGGGCCGGGTGTTCGGCTCGGTGATCGCGTTCGTGGTGATCGGGATCGCACTGCTCACCAACTCGGTGCTGCTCGGCGTGGTCGCGCTGGTCGGCGTGCCGCTGGCGGTGCTCGGCATCGGCCCGCTGCTGGCGCCGCTGCAGAAACGCAAGGCCGCCCAGCGTGAAGACCTCACCGACGTCAACGCGCTCGGCGCCGACATCGTGTCCGGCCTGAGGATCCTGCGTGGTGTCGGCGGTGAAAAGCAGTTCCTCGGCCGGTTCCGCGAAGCGAGCCAGCGCGTGCGGCGCGCGGGTGTCGAGGTAGGTCGCAGCGAGAGCCTGCTGGCCGCGGCCGAGATCGCGCTGCCCGGCCTGGTCACCATCGCCATCACCTGGCTCGGCGCGCAGCTCGCGCTCGACGGCACGATCACCGTCGGCGAACTCGTCGCGTTCTACGGCGTTTCGGCGTACCTCGTGGTGCCGGTGATGACCGCGACCGAGGCGGCGAGCTCGATCAGCGGCGGGCTCGTCTCGGCGAAGAAGGTCTGCGGAATCCTCGCGCTGGAACCGAAACTGGCCGACCCCGAGCAGCCGGAACCGCTGCCGGAAGGCGCGCTGGAACTGTTCGACTCCGAGTCGGGCTTGACCATCGAGGCCGGGCAGCTGACCGTGATCGACGCGGGCGTCGCCGGTGAGCCACTCGCCGAGCGGCTGTCCCGCTTCGCCGACGCGGCCGATGGCGAGCGCGTGCTGATCGGCGGCGTCGAGGCGGACCGGGTCGCGCTGGCCGAGCTGCGGCGGCGCGTGGTGTTCGCGCACAACCAGGACATCTGGTTCTCCGGCATCCTGCGCGAGCAGGTCACGCCGCCGAACCCGAGCGAGGTCGGGGTCGCCGCCGCGCTGTTCGCGGCGGACGCCGAGGACATCGTCGAGGCGCTGCCCAACGGCGTCGAGGAGCTGATCGGGGAGCGTGGCCGCGAGGTCTCCGGCGGTCAGCGGCAGCGGCTGAACCTGGCCCGCGCGCTGGCCACCGACGCCGACGTGCTGCTGCTCGACGAGCCGACCTCGGCCGTCGACGCGCACACCGAGGCCCGCATCACCGAACGCATCGCCCATCTGCGTCAGGGAAAGACCACCGTCGTGTTCGCGCAAAGTCCTTTGTGGACGCATGTGGCGGACCGCGTGATCAGCTTGAAGGTACCGGTATGAAACGACTTCCGCTCGCCTCGCCGCGTGAGGTGCGTGGCTGGGTGCGTGCCACCGCGGCCGCCAACCGGCGCGAGTTCACGATCATGATGTCGATGTTCTGTTTAGCGACCGTGATCGGGCTGGCCGGCCCGCAGCTGCTGGGCATGCTGGTCGACTCGGTGCTGGCGGGCACCACCACCGGCCGGATCGGCGTGCTCGCCGGGATCTTCGTGGTCGTGCTGCTCGCGCAGGCCTGGGTCAAGCGCATCGCCAGGTACCGCGGCCGGGTGTTCGGCGAGCAGGTGCTCGCGCACAACCGCGAGCAGTTCGTGGCGAACGCGCTGACCCTGCCGCTCGGCACGGTCGAGGCGGCAGGCACCGGCGACCTGCTCAGCCGGGCGACCACCGACATCGGCCGCGTCGACTTCGCGGTGCGCAACGCCGCGCCAGAGATCCTCGTCGCCGTGATCTCGGTGGTGTTCACCCTGATCGCGATGCTGTTCACCTCGCCGCTGCTCACGCTGGCGATGCTGGTCTCGGCTCCGCTGCTGATCAGCGTCAACCTCTGGTACCAGCGCCGGGTCCCGGCGGTCATGCAGTGGATGCTCGACCGCTGGGCCGACCTCAGCTCGACCATGCACGAGTCGGTCGAAGGCGCCCGCACGGTCGACGCGCTGAGCCTGCGCGGCCGCCGCGTCAAGGCCGGTCACGCCGCGCTCGACCAGGCCGTCTACGGCGAACGGCAGCTGCGTGCGATGCAGATGCGCTGGCTGCCGTCGCTGGAGATCAGCTACGTGCTGCCGATGGCCGCGATGCTGGTGCTCGGCATGATCGCCTACGGCAACGGCTGGACCGGGCTCGGCACCATCGCGACCATGCTCGTCTACGTCCAGGTGATGTCGGGCCCGCTGACCGAGGCCCTGTTCTGGCTGGAGGACCTGCAGGTTTCGCTGGCCGCCCTGCGCCGCGTGCTCGGCGTCAAGCCCGTCGAGCGGGACGGGCTGGTCTCGCGGGTGCCGGTCGGACGTGACATCGACGTCACCGGCGTCCGCTTCGGCTACAACGACGAGCGCGAGGTGCTGCACGGCATCGACCTGCACGTCCCGCGCGGGCAGCGGCTCGCGATCGTCGGGCCGTCCGGCGCGGGCAAGTCGACGCTCGGCAGGCTGCTCGCCGGGATCTCGGCGCCGACCGCGGGCTCGGTCCGCATCGGCGACGAAGAGGTGTCCTCGCTGACTGACGACGTGCTGCGCGGCGAGGTGCTGCTGCTGACGCAGGAGCATCACGTGTTCGCGGGCACGCTGCGGGACAACCTGTGCCTGCCGGTGGGTTCGTGGTCCGACGAAGAGCTGATGGCCGCGCTGGACTCGGTCGGCGCGACCGAGTGGGCCAAGTCGTTGCCGGACGGCCTCGACACCAAGCTCGGCTCCGGCGAGCACCCGGTGCCCGCGGCGATGGCCCAGCAGCTCGCGCTCGCGCGCGTGGTGCTGGCCGACCCGCACACGCTGGTGCTCGACGAGGCGACCTCGTTGCTGGACACGGGCTCGGCGCGTGAGCTGGAGCGTTCGCTGAACGGCGTGCTCGAAGGCCGCACGGTCATCGCGATCGCGCACCGGCTGCACACCGCTGCCGCCGCGGACCGGGTGGCCGTGATCGAGGGCGGCCGCATCACCGAACTCGGCAGCCATGCGGAACTACTCGCCGCCGACGGGCCTTACGCACGCCTGGTACATGCGGCTTCGGCCTAGCTTTGGGTACGGCGTCCATGGCAAAGTGGACGTCGTACACAACATGCTTGGGGGCAAGTATGCCGGAACGGATCGTGCACGCCAACGGCGTCGAGCTCTGCGTCGAGACTTTCGGCGCGCCCGGTGACCCGGCGATCCTGCTGCTCGCCGGCATGTCCGGCTCGATGCTGGTCTGGGAAGACGAGTTCTGCGCCAGGCTCGCGGCCGCCGACCGGTACGTCATCCGGTTCGACTACCGAGACACCGGCCGCTCGGTCGGGTACCCGCCCGGCTCACCCGGCTACGGCGGGCTCGACCTGGCCGCCGACGCGCTGGCGCTGCTCGACGAGCTCGGCGTGTTCAAGGCGCACTTCATCGGCATCTCGATGGGCGGCGGGCTGGCGCAGCTGCTGGCCGCCGACCACCCCGAGCGGGTCGCGTCGCTGACCCTGATCGCGACCACCACCAGCGCGGAGTACGGCGACGACCTGCCGCCGATGACCGAAGAGCTGCTCGACTACTTCATGAACGCGCCGACGCCGGACTGGTCGAGCCGCGCGTCGATGGTCGACTACTGGGTCGAGCTGGACCGGCGGCTGGCTGGTTCACACGTGCGCGACGACACCGCGTTGCGCGGGCGGGTCGAGCGGATGTTCGCCAGGACGGCGAACTACGAGTCGAGCATGACCAACCACAACGTGATGGACAAGACGACCGGCGCGAAGCGCGACGTCTCCGCCATCACCGCGCCGACGCTCGTGCTGCACGGCGCCGAGGACCCGCTTTTCCCGCTGGAGCACGGCATCTACCTGGCAGGCAAGATCCCCGGCGCCGAGCTGGTGATGCTGGACAAGGTCGGCCACGAGCTGCCGCGCACGGCGTGGGACGTCGCCGTCCCGGCCATTCTCGAACACGTCGCTCAGACGTTGACCAGGGTGTCGACCACCGAATAGAACACGCCGAGCCCGTCGTCGGACGGTCCGGTCAGCGCGTCGATCGCGTGCTCCGGGTGCGGCATCAGGCCGACGATCCTGCCGTTCTCGCTGCGGATGCCCGCGATGTCGTTGCGTGAGCCGTTCGGGTTACCGTCGACATACCGGAAGACGACCCGGTTCTCGGCCTCCAGTTCGTCCAAAGTGGACTGATCGGCGACGTAACAGCCGTCGATGTTCTTCATCGGGACGACGATCTCGGCGCCCTGCTCGTACCGGCCGGTCCACGCGGTCTCGGTGTTCTCGACGCGCAGCCACTGGTCACGGCAGATGAAGTGCAGCCCGGCGTTGCGGACCATCGCGCCTGGCAACAGCCCGGCCTCGCACAGGATCTGGAACCCGTTGCAGATGCCGAGCACCGGAAGACCTCGGCGCGCGGCATCGATCACCGAGGTCATGACCGGCGCGAACCGGGCGATGACGCCGGCACGCAGGTAGTCGCCGTAGGAGAAGCCGCCGGGGACGATCACCGCGTCGACCCCCTTGAGGTCCTCGTCGGCGTGCCAGAGGCTCACGGCCTCCGCGTCGGCGTAGCGCACCGCGCGGGCGGCGTCGCCGTCGTCGAGGCTGCCCGGGAAGGTGATGACGCCGATGCGCGCGGTCACGCGTCGACCCGGCGGACGGTCCACTGCTCGATGACCGGGTTGGCGAGGAAGCCCTCGGCGATCTTGGCCAGCGTCTCGTCGTCAACGGTGTCGTCGACCTCGAGTTCGAAATGCTTGCCCTGGCGGACCGCGGTGACGCCGTGGAAGCCGAGACGCGGGAGTGCCCCGGCCACCGCCTGCCCTTGCGGGTCCAAGATCTCCGGTTTGGGCATTACGTCCACGACAACACGCATGGTCAGGAGACTACTTGGACGATGTCCCCAGGTTGGAGGGAGTTGAAGAAGGTCACTGCCGCGGACTTGGCCAGATGCACGCAACCGTGTGACTTGACCTTCAGGCTGCCCTGGTGGAACGCGATGCCGTTGGTGGTGAAGAAGACCGAGTACGGCATCGGGCCGTTGAACTGCTTGCTGTAGTGATCGATGTCCTTGTACTGGACGTGGAAGGTGCCGGTCGGCGTGGCGTACCCCTTGCGCCCGGTCGTGACCGGAACGCCGCCGTAGGTGACCTTGCCGTTGTCCATCAACCACGCGGTGTTCGTATGGAGCTGTAAGCAGGCTTTGGCCTGCGCCGAGCATGGCGCGCCCGCCGCCTGCGCGGGTGTCGCGATGAGAGCCGTCGTAGCCGCCATGCCTGCTACGAGTGTCGCTGCTGTCCTCCACTTCATGACTTGCCTCCCGATTGGGTGTGTAATCAGGGTGCCCCGGAGCGTCACTTTTCAATCGGGGTGATGTGTGGTTTATTGACACAGCGCCAACTAGCTGGAGGCCAACGTGGAGTCCTTCGATTACGTCATCGTCGGAGCGGGCAGCGCGGGCTGTGTGCTCGCGAACCGCCTCAGCGAGGACCCGGCGGCGAAGGTGCTGCTCCTCGAGGCCGGTGGCGAGGACACCGCGGACGAGATCCACATTCCCGCGGCCTTCGCGGCGCTGTTCAAGACTCAGTGGGACTGGAACTACGAGACGGTCGAGCAGAAGCACACCGGCAAGACCGCGTACTGGCCACGCGGCAAGGTGCTCGGCGGCTGCTCCTCGATCAACGCGATGATCTACATCCGCGGCAACCGCGCGGACTACGACAACTGGCGCGACGCGCACGGCTGCGAAGGCTGGGGCTTCGATGACGTGCTCCCGTACTTCAAGCGCGCCGAGGGGAACCAGCGTCTCGGCGGCGAGCTGCACGGCACGGACGGCCCGCTGCACGTCGAAGACCGCCGTTTCACGCACGAGCTTTCCGAGGCCTGGGTCGACTCCGCGGTCGCGTGGGGTCTGAAGCGGACGGACGACTTCAACGGCGTCTCGCAGGAAGGCGCCGGGCAGTACCAGGTGACCTGCAAGAAGGGGCAGCGCTGGTCGACGGCCGACGCGTACCTCCGGCCCGCGCTGGGGCGCCCGAACCTGACCGTCCGCACCAACGCCCAGACGACTCGCGTGCTCCTTTCCGGCAACCGCGCGGTCGGGGTCTCGTACCTGTCCGGCGGGGTTTCGGTCGACGTGGGCGCGTCGTCCGAGGTCGTGCTGTGCGGCGGCGCGATCAACTCACCGCAGCTGCTGATGCTCTCCGGCATCGGCCCGGCCGAGCACCTGCGCGAGCACGGCATCGACGTCGTCGTCGGCCTCCCCGGCGTCGGCGAGAACCTGCACGACCACCCGGCCTGCGGCGTCATCTGGTCCACAAAGGACACAACGGACCTCGTCGACTCGGCGACCCCGGCCGGGATGGTCCGCTACAAGCTCACCAAGCGCGGCCCGCTGTCGTCCAACATCGGCGAGGCGGGCGCGTTCTACTCGACGCTCTCGGCTTCCGCGCCGCCGAACATGCAGATCCACGTCGCCCCGACCTTGTTCTACGACAACGGTTTCCGCGAGCCGACCACACCCGGCTTCACCTCCGCGGCGACACTGGTCGACGTCGCGAGCCGTGGCCGTCTCCGCCTCAAGTCCGCGAACCCGTTGTGGCGCCCGTCGCTGGACCCGGCCTACTACGCCGAATCCGCCGACTTCGACGCGATGCTCCAAGGCCTGCGCGACCTCATCGAGATCGGCAAGTCCGGCCCGCTCGCCCGCTACCTGGACAAGCCGTTCCTGCCGGACCATCACGATCTCACCGACGACGAACTCGCCGAGCACACCCGCGAGAACACCCAGACCCTCTATCACCCGGTCGGCACCTGCGCGATGGGTTCAGGCGAGAACGCGGTCGTCGACTCGTCCCTGCGCGTCCGCGGCGTCGAAGGCCTCCGCGTCGCGGACGCGTCGGTGATGCCCGTGGTCCCGCGCGGCAACACCAACGCCCCCACGATCATGGTCGCGGAGAAGGCCGCCGACCTCATCCGAGGCTAAAGGGCTCGTGAGTGGTATGGCCGGTTCTAACCGGTCAAAACACTCACGACCCCTTCGGCGTGATCGAGGCGTCGTCGCCGCGCACGAAGCCGCGCGGCAGGCGGCGGCCCGCGAAGAAGTCGCGGCAGGCGCGGTGGATCGCCAGCATCAGCGGCACCCCGAGGAAGATCGCCACCACGCCGATCACCGCGGGCCCGCCGATGCCGAACACCGTCGTCTCGCCCGCGTCCGGCTTCGCGTACTCGATCAGCGCGGCCACCAGGATCACCGCGAAGAAGATCCCGCCGACGAACGGGAAGACCCCGCGCAGGAAGAAGTTCCGCACGCTCGCGAACAACGTCTTGCGGAACACCCAGACGCACGCCAGCGCCGTCGCGGTGTACTCGATCGCGATCGTCAGGCCGACCGCGTCGACCGAGTCGGACAGGATGTTGTCGCTCCACAGCGACAAACCGACGTAGAGCACGAAGGACACGAGCCCGAACGCCCACGTCGACACCGACGGCGTCTGGAACCTCGGGTGCACCTTCGCGAACGACTTCGGCAGCGCGCCGTGGCTCGCCATCGAGAGCATCGTGCGCGCGGCGGGCATCACGGTCGCCTGTGAAGCGGCCGCCGCGCTGGTCAACACCGAGATGACCAGCAGGAAGCCCATCACCGCGCCGAATCCGCTCGACCCGAACACGGCGTCGCCGAGCCCGGCGAGCACGTCGTCGGCGTTCTTCTCGTTGCCGAGGCCGATGCCGTCCGTGCCGACGCCCGCGAACGACAGCGCGGCGATCGTCACGAGCAGGTAGTTGACCACCAGCAGCACGGTGGACAGCACCGCCGCCTTGCCAGGGCCGCGCTTCGGGTCGGCCGACTCCTCGTTCACCGAGACGGAGCTTTCCCAGCCCCAGTAGATGAACACGGCCAGCAGCACCGCCGAGACGAACGACGAGAAGCCGATGCCGGACGGCCACAGCCAGCTCCACGACGGCGTCGTCGCCTGGTCACCGGCGGAGCCGTTGAACACGCGGACCAGCGCGACCACCGAGAACACGGCGAGCACGACCAGTTCGACGGCCAGCAGCACCCACTGCACCCGCGCCGAGATCTCGATGCCGCGGAAGCACAGATAGCACAGCAAGATCAGCCAGAGCACGCCGACCGCGGTCGTCACCACGCGGTTGTTGGCCAGCTCGTCGGCGCCGAACAGCAGCAGCGTGTACTTGCCGGAGATGGCGGACTGGCTGGTCATCACCAGCAGCTGCGCGACCGTCACCACCCAGCCGGTCAGCCAGCCGACGCGGCTGCCGAACGCGCGCGTCGCCCAGGTGAAGTTGGTGCCGCAGTCCGGTTCGACCGAATTCAGCTCGCGGAACGCGAACGCCACGAACAGCACCGGGATGAACGCGAGCAGCACCAGCGACGCGGCCTTGAAGCCGGTGCCGGCGAGCACGATCAGGCCGAGCGTGGCGGCGATCGAGTAGGCGGGCGCCGTCGACGACATGCCGATGACCACCGAGGACATCATGTTCAGCGCGCCGGATCGCAGGCCTTTGCCCTCGGGCGCTTCGACCTTCGTCAGTACCGTCTCAGCCATGGGAGAACACCGTCCGATGCCATGACTTGCGTGCGACGCCGGTGTTCTCGCTCATCACGTGTTTCACGACGGTGTACTCCTCCAACGCGTAGGACGACATGTCCTTGCCGTACCCGGACGCCTTCATCCCGCCGTGCGGCATCTCGCTCACGATCGGGATGTGATCGTTGATCCAGACGCAGCCCGCGGCGATCTCCCTGCCGGCCCGCCCCGCGCGGAACACGTCGCTGGTCCAGGCGGAAGCCGCCAGACCGTATCGGGTGTCGTTCGCCAGCGCGAGCCCCTGGTCGTCGGAATCGAACGGCACCGCGGCGAGCACCGGCCCGAACACCTCGTCCTGCACGATCTCGGACTCGTGCGCGGCGCCGACGATGAGCGTCGGCTCGTAGAACGCGCCACGCGGGGCGCCGCCGCCGACGACCGCCTTCGCGCCCTGGTCGAGCGCGCGGCCGACGAACCCGTGCACCCGCTCGGCCTGAGTGGCCGACACGAGCGAGCCCAGGTCGGTGGCCGGGTCCTCGGGGTTGCCCATCTTGACCGACCGCATCACCTCGGCGACACCTTCGACGAAGGCGTCGAACAGCGGGCGCTGGACGTACGCGCGGGTGGCCGCGGTGCAGTCCTGGCCGCCGTTGAGCAGCGCGCCCGCGACGGCGCCGTGCACCGCGGCTTCGAGGCTCGCGTCGTCGAAGACGAGGAACGGGGCCTTGCCGCCCAGCTCCAGGTGGACCCGTTTCGGCGCGCGGGCGGCCAGCTCGGCGATCCGCCTGCCGACCGCGGTCGAGCCGGTGAACGACACCATGTCGACGCCCTCGTGGCTCACCAGCGCCTCGCCGACGTCGCGGCCGCGTCCGATGAGGACGGTGAGCAGCCCGTCGGGCAGTCCGGCGTCGGCAAACGCTTGCGCCAGCATGACCGTGGTCAGCGGGGTGATCTCGGCAGGCTTGATGACCACCGCGTTGCCCGCGGCGAGCGCGGGGAAGACCTTCCAGCCCGCCATGTTCAGCGGGTAGTTCCACGGCGCGATCGAGCCGATCACGCCGACCGCCTCGCGGCGGATCGTCGAGGTGTGGTCGGCCGAGTACTCGCCGGACGCCTTGCCCTCCAGCGTGCGGACCGCGCCTGCGAAGAACGCGGCGTTGTCGATCGTGCCGGGGACGTCGAACTCCTTCGACAGCCTGATCGGCTTCCCGCACTGCCTGGTCTCGGTCAGCGCGAAGTCGTCGGCGCGCTCCTCCAGGAGGCTCGCGACCTTCAACAGCACCGCCGCGCGTTCGCCCGGCGAGGTGCGGGCCCACTCGCGCTGCGCTTCGCGGGCTTTTCGGACGGCGGCATCGACGTCGGCGGCTTCGGCGAGCTGGATCTCTTCGATCAGCTCTCCGCTGGCAGGGTTGGTGATCGCGAAAGACTCGGCCATGGGCGTCGATGGTGACAGCCAAACAAGGTCAAGACAAGCTTTTCCGCTGAATTGACTCCTTGAAACTACGCATTCGGTAGTTGCTTGGGGTATTTGGTCTAGGAATCGAAGCCAAGACCGCAGCGGTCGAGCGTCCGCAGCCAGAGGTTGCGGCGGCCGCTGTTGGCGTCGGCCCGGTTGAGCGACCACCTGGTCAGCTGAATCCCGATCCAGCGGAACGGCTCCGGCGGCAGCGGCAACGGCTTCGAGTTCATCAGGTGCAGCCGCGAACGGTCGGTGTAGCGGCCGTAGAGCTGGTCGAGCAGCGCGCCCGCGGCGAAGCGTGTCGCGCCGACGCCGAGGCCGGTGAAGCCGAGCGCGTAGCCGAGCCGTCCGCCCATCGCGGTGCCGACGAAGGGGCAGAACCGGCTGCAGGTGTCGATCACCCCGCCCCACCTGTGCGTGAACTTCACGCCCGCGAGCTGCGGGAACGTCTCGAAGAAGTGGTCGGTGAGCACGGCGTAGGTGTCCGGCCGCAGAGTGAGTTCGCTGCGAACCGGGCCGCCGTAGTAGTAGATCGCGTCGTAACCGCCCCAGAGGATGCGGTTGTCCTCGGTGAGGCGGTAGTAGTGGAACTGGTTGGCCGAGTCGCCGACGCCTTGTCTCGCCTTCCAGCCGATGCTGTCGAGCTGCGCCTGCGTGAGCGGCTCGGTGACGAGCACGTAGTCGTACACGGGCACGATGTAGTTCTTGAGTCGCTTGAGAAGCGGCGGAAACCCGTTCGTGGCAAGGATTCCGCGAGCCGCGTGCACCTTGCCGTACGGCGTGCGGACCTCGATGCCGTTGCGGGCCTCGTCGAGTTCCAGCGCCTTGGTCCACTCGTAGATGCGGACGCCGAGGCTCAGGCACGCCTCGCGCAGGCCCCAGGCGAGGCGCGCGGGATCGAGCATCGCGACACTGCGCGGCATGTACAGCGAGCCGAGGTAGGTCGGGGAGTTGACCTGTGCGCGGGTCTCGGCGGCGTCGAGCAGCTCGACGTCGTGGCCGAGCGCCTCGGCGAGCATGGCCGAGCGGGCGAGTTCGTCGAGCTGCCACGGCTCGGTCGCGACGTCCAGCTCGCCGGACCGCTGGAAATCGCAGTCGATGCCGTACTGTTTGACGGCCGCTTCGATTTCGTCGAGATTGGCAAGCCCTTGCTTTTCCAGCTCGGGCATTTCCTTTTCGAAACGGTCGATTCCGTTGAGGATTCCGTGCGTGAGACTGGACGCGCAGAAGCCGCCGTTACGGCCGGACGCGGCCGAGCCGCAGGTGTCGGCTTCGATCAGCACGACGTCGAGCGACGGATCGTTTTCCTTGGCCTGCAACGCCGCCCAGAGCCCGGTGTAGCCGCCGCCGATGATGACGAGATCCGTCGTGGTGTCCGAGGTCAGCGCGGAACAAGGCTCCGGCGCCGTTTGGTTGTCGAACCAGAATGGGTGCGGTGCGGCGTCTTTCAACGCGTCCAAATGCGGGGTGGTGGTGATATTCGAAGTGCGGATATGACGGCGCGACGGCAGAAAGCTGGTCATGATGAATTCCTTGGGTGAGGGTGTGGGAAGGGGGACTTCCGACCCTTAACCGCCGAGCTGGCGACCGCCGCCGCAGCGCGCGAACCAGCGCACGCCGAGCCCACCTGGTGCGCAATCGCGACATCCCAAGCCGGTCACGGCGATCCACCTCCATGGATATTCGCGCCCTCAGGCTATCACATGTCGCCCGATCAGGCTCATGATTCAGTTGTGAACAGCCGGTTTGGCTACGATTTTCGCGTAGTTGCGCTGCTGGGACACCGAAAAGGTCCAATGTGGCGGGCCACCCCACGCTTGTCCGGCAACTCGCTACGCTGCGGCGAACTCTTTTCGCGTAGGGAGGGCCAGCATGGCCGAGGAACGGGACGGCGAACCGCGCACCCCACGTGGTCTCGACGAGACCGACCGCACGCTGATCTCACTACTCCAGCGTGACGGCCGGGCCTCGTTCACCGCGTTGGCCAAGGCCGTCGGCCTCTCGGAGGGCGCGGTCCGCCAACGCGTCCAGCGCCTGCTGCGCGACGGCACGATGCAGATCGTCGCCGTCACCGACCCGCTCGACGTCGACCTCGCCCGCCAGGCCATGGTCGGCATCAAGGTCAGCGGCGACCTCCACGCCGTCGCCGAGCGCCTCTCCGCACTCGCCGACGTCCACTACGTCGTGCTCTGCGCCGGCGGCTTCGACATCCTGATCGAGGTCATCTGCCGCGACGACGACCACCTGCTCCAGGTGCTCAACGACGACATCCGCGGCATCGACGGCATCGTCAGCACCGAGACCTTCGTCTATCTCAAGCTCGCCAAGCAGACCTACGCCTGGGGCGCCCTGACCCGCTGACCCCCCTCCCACCTGGGCTTTCTCGGGTTGTCCACAGTCTCGCCTGCCTGTGGACAACCCTGGCTCGCGCCGGGTTCCGTGGGTGGGGGCCGGTAGACTGGTGCAGGGCGGAGCCCCCAGGGACGGGCGGGGGGTAGTTATTGAGGGGAAGCGCAAAGGTGGCATGTTCGGCGGCTCGGCGTGGGGGTCGTGAGTGGTACGGCCGGTTCTAACCGGCGAAAACACTCACGACCCCTTCTCGGCTGCCCCGTCCGCGGCAGGGTCGTGGTCCCGCTTGGGTGAGGGCCTAGTTCGCTCGGATCCGTGGGGTGGGGGCCTAGTTCGACCGTATATACGGGTGAGGGCCTCCCTCACCCGTACGGCTCGGGTGAGGGAGGCCCTCACCCGAACCCAGCGTGAATGAAGGCTCCCCCCATACCTGGGCCAAGTGCCCGGGTGAGTGCGGCTTGCGTCGTTCAACGCCGCGAACCGCACTCACCCACCTCGAACGCCCCCTGCAACCGGTCAAGCGGGTTGCCTCCGCGGGGTTTGAGGCGTCCAACGACGCATTTCGCACACAGCCGCCCCGGCCGCGGCCAAGCACACCAGACACGCCACCTTTGACCTTCCGCTCAATGACTAGGCGAGGCCCAATGTGGCGTCTTGCGCTCCGACATGGTGAGGGTCGTATCTCGCTCCCCGTGCTGCGGCCGTGTGGGCGCGGCTGAACCACACAAAGGCCACCTTTGTAACGCTGAGCGTGACATGGGCCCCTTCGTCACGTCCAAGGCTCCACCAAAACCGCGCGAATAGGGCATAGCGGACCACATTTCACGCCTCGCGTCCTTTGTGGACACGAAATCGGGTGTAGTTCACGTCATCCCTGGGCGAGGGCCGCGTTCACCAGGCCCAGCGGCCCGGCACCATGTCGTGGCGCGGCTCCAGTCCGCGCAGCGTCGCGGGCAGCGGACCCGTGTGCACGACGCCCAGCCGCTGCGTCGCCCGCGTGAGCGCGACGTACAGGTCCGAAGCCGACCCGATCTGCGCGGGCTCCACCACGATCACCGAGTCGAACTCGAGCCCCTTCGACTCGCGCGGCGTCATCGTCGGCAGCCCGACGTCCACGCCGGCCGGCGCGATCACCGCCACCGACCCTGAGGTTTCCCGTACCGCCCGCGCGACGGCCGCGCCCAAATCCGAGACCTGCCGAGCCCACGGCCGAATCCCCTTGGCGCGCACGGAACGTGGCGGACGAGCCGCCGGGTCGACCTCGGCGAGCACCTCGGCGGCGACCGCCATGATCTCGGCGGGGGTGCGGTAGTTCGTCGTCAGCGCGCGGTACTCCCACCGGTCGTGGACGTGTGGCGCGAGCATGTCGCCCCAGTCGCGCGCGCCGGCCGGTGACTCGCGCTGGGCCAGGTCGCCGACGATCGTGAAGGACCGGCGCGGGCACCGCCGCATCAGCATCCGCCAGTCCATTTCGGACAGTTCCTGCGCCTCGTCGACGACGACGTGTCCGTACGTCCAGTCCCGGTCCGAGGCCGCCCGCTCGGCGAGCGCGCGAGTGTCGCGTTCGCCGTGGCGCTCGGCCAGTTCCGAAGCGGTGAGGACGTCTTCGGCGCGCAGGGTCTCGCCGTCGTCGTCCTCCATGTTCAGGATTTCCAGCACTCCCTCGGCGAACTCACGCTCGTCGACGAGGTCACGCGTCGTGTGCTGGCCGAGCAGCTCGGTCGCCTCGTCGAGCAGCGCCACGTCCGAAATGGTCCAGGCCTCGCCGTCGGCCCGGTACAACGCGTCGCGCAGGAACGGTGCGGCCACGTCGAGCCGCTCCGGCGAGGTGAACAGGTCCCTGAGCAGTTGGTACGGGGACAGCTGCGGCCACATCTGGTCGACGGCCCGTTCGAGCAGCCTGCCCGCGACCAGTTCGGCCGTGACGTCCTGGACGAGGTCGTTGCGCAGCCATTCATCGGGCAACAGCCAGTTTTCGCCGATCATGTCGACGGCACGCTCGACGAACGCCTCCTCCAGCCACGACCAGAAGTGGCTGCGGGCTTCGTTGTGCGGCAGGCCGGTCGCCCGCGCGCGGCGCAGCGCGGGCCGCACGAGTTCGGCGTCGACGGGCACCGTGACGTCGTCGAGTTCGACCATGATCGGCCGCTCCGGCAGCCGCTGCCGGTCCGCGATCGCCTCGCGCAGCACGTGGACCATCGCCGACGAACCCTTGATCTCCCTGGCCTCCGGGGTTTCCTCGGCGGTGGGTCGCAGGCCGGGGAACAGGTCGGCAGGCGTCGCGAAGACCACGTCCGTCTCGCCGAGCGACGGCAGCACCCGATCGATGTAGCCGAGGAACCGGGGGTTCGGCCCGATCACCAGCACGCCACTGCGCGCGAGCAGATTTCGCTTGGTGTACAGCAAATACGCGACGCGGTGCAGCGCGACCGCGGTCTTGCCGGTGCCGGGGCCGCCCTCGATCACGACGACCCCGGGATGCTCCAGCCGGATGATCTCGTCCTGCTCGGCCTGAATGGTCGCGACGATGTCTCGCATTACGCCGTCGCGTGGCGCGTCGAGCGCGGCGTGCAACGCGGTGCCGTCGACGTCCGTTTCCCCTTCGAGCAACTCGTCGGTGAATTCGACCAGCCGCCTGCCGATGGTGTGGAACTGCCGTCGCCTGCGCATCCCCTCCGGATTCGCCCCGGTCGCGCAATAGAACGGCCGCGCGGCAGGCGCACGCCAATCGAGCAGCAATGGCTCGTAGTCGTCTTCGAACAGTCCGATTCGCCCGATATATCGGCGCTCGCCGGTCCGCTCGTCCAGCCTGCCGAAGCACAGGCCGTCGTCCGCGCCCTTCAGCCGCCGCACCTCCTGCTCGGTGAACCTGACCGCGACATCGCGCTCCCACAGCGAAACGGCGTCGGTCGCCCGCCGGGCGGCCGCCTCCCTCGCCGCTTCCAGGTGCGCGTAGAGGAAGGACAAGTGTGCGCGCTCGGAACCCAATTCCTGCTCGTACCCCTGATTTGACAATTTCCCCTCACAGCTGCTATGTTAATAGAGCAATCGGCGGTGTTCTCCCCACGTGGAGACGCGCCGATTTTCTATTATGCGGGGCTTGTCAAGTTCTGTTCCCACTGTTTCAATGCGGCAACAAGTGTCGGGTTTTCTATTGCTTTTATCTGAAATTTGAGGTAATGTCGAAGTAGCTTGAGAAGTTCGCCGTGCGGCATCGTGTCCGGCGAACCCCCATGACGCAGGGCATTCGCCGCCCGGACCAGATCGTGCGCGGGCGCGTCGCGCAGGCTCAGGTAGTACTCCACCGCCGGATCGGTGAGCCCGAGTTCCCCGGTCGCGGCCGTGTACAGCAACCGCACCGGCATCAGCACCAGCTTCGTCAGCCGAACCGGCGGCAAACCTTGCTGCGCAAGGCAATCAGCGATCCCGGCCGGTGAACCCAGCAGCCGCAACGCGAACTCCGCGCCCTCCTCGACCAACTCGTCGCGCCCCGGCCGAGGCAGTGAGCCACGCACGTCCGAACCGGACAACAGTGCCCCATAGTCCGCCAAGTCGAGCCGATCGTGCGCCGGAAACCGCCCATCCGGCCGCCCCACCCGCAACGACTCCAGCGAACTCCAGAACACCGAAAGCCGCTCAGCCAAAGGAATCCCCGAAGCCTTGAGCTCATCCCTCACTCGTTCGACCGACGAATCCGGCTCACTCAGCACCAGCCCGAGATCGACATCGCTCACCGCCGGAGCGAACCCGCCATGCGCGAGGCTCCCAAGGGCGTACGCCGAAACGAGCCGGTCGCCGAGCGCGTCCCGATAAGCGGTAACCGCGGTGGTCAAGACCACTCTGCCCACCTGATGAGCCTCCGTTGACACGCGAATCCCCTTTCGTCACCATTCCTCCGACTCGGCCAGGCTAGGTGACGCGAGCAAGGGGGAAGCGTGTACGACGTCATCGTCGTAGGTGCCCGCTGTGCCGGATCGATCACCGCGCTTCTGTTCGCCCGCAACGGATATCGCGTACTGCTGCTCGACCGCGCCCGCTTCCCGCGCGACACCCTGTCCACGCACTACCTGCACCAGCCCGCCATCGCGAAACTCCGCGACTGGGGCCTGCTCGACGCCATCACCGCCACCGGCTGCCCACCGCTCGACCAGGCCGTCTACCAGGTCGGCTCACTGCGGGTCGAGGGCTGCTCCGAGCCGGTCGACGGCATCGAGGCCGCGTACGCGCCCCGCCGCCACCTGCTCGACGAGATCCTCGTGCGCGCCGCCGTCGAAGCGGGCGCCGAGTTGCGCGAAGGCACCTCGGTCGAGGCACTGCTCACCGAAAACGACCGCGTGACCGGCGTCCGCTGCGGCGGCCACGACGAACGCGCCCAGCTCGTCGTCGGCGCCGACGGCATGCGCTCGACCGTAGCCGACCTGGTCAAAGCCCCACTGACCGTCGAAGATCCGACGCTGTCCTGCGTCTACTACGCCTACTGGCTCGACCTGCCGGCCAAGTTCGAGGTCTACGAGGCCGAGGGCAGCGCGGCGGGCACCATCCCGACCAACGACGGCGCCACCCTCGTCGCGACCTACTTCCCGCAGGCCGACTTCGACCGGGTCCGCGCCGACGCCGAAACCGCCTACCTCGAGAACATCCGCCGCACCTCGCCCGAGCTGTTCGAGCGTGTCTCGGCGGGGCGTCGTGTCGAACGCCTGCGCGGCACCGGCGACCAGCGCAACTACTTCCGCCAAGCCGCGGGCCCAGGCTGGGTGCTGGTCGGCGACGCGGGGCACCACAAGGACTCCATCACCGCCCGCGGCATCAGTGACGCCTTCACCCAGGCCGAGCTGCTGGTCACCGCGATCGGTGAAGACCTGTACGACGACGGCGAGACCCGCCGCGCGCTGGAGTGGTTCGGCAAGCAGCGTGACCGGCTGCTCGCCGAGATCTATCAGACGACATTGGTGACGGCTCGGCTGAGCGTCGACCACGAGCGCGTCGAACTGCTGCGTGAGCTGACCGCCACCCCGGCAGGCGCGCGCCGCTACTTCTCCACCGTGGCCGGCGTCTGCTCGGTCAATGAGCTCTACGCCTTGGAGCGGGCCTCATGAAGATCCACGATCTGGTCACCGCGGCACCTCCCGACGCGATCGCGCTCCGCCAGGGCGAAGAGGCGATCACCTATCGCGAACTACTGGCCGAAGCCGACGAAATCGCGGGCCGACTACCCGTGCGGGCGAGCGACGTGGTCGCCGTCAGCCTGCCCGCTTCGCCGCGCCTCATCGCCACTCTGCTCGCGATCCTTTCGCTGGACGCCGTCTACACCGTCATCCCGCCGGACTGGCCGTCCGCCCGCGCGGGCCAGGTACTCGACCAGACCAGGGCGCGCGTCCACATCGCCGCCGAAACGGTGCTGCGCGAGGTCGACGCCGAGCCCGTCGACGGCTGTTGCGTCTTCTTCACCTCGGGCAGCACCGGCCGCCCCAAAGCCGTCCTCGCGACCCACGCGGGCGTCCTGCGCGTCGCGTTCGACCCGCTTTTGGCGTTCAGCGCACGGACTTCCATGCTCCAGGCGGCCGCCACGGCCTGGGACATCTTCGCGATGGAGGTCTGGGCGCCGCTCGTGCACGGCGGCACGGTCGTGCTCGGCACCGGCTCCCAGTTCGACCTCTCCTGGGTCCGCGACGGCATCGCCCGCGGCGTCAACACGGTGTTCCTGACCGCGTCACTGTTCAACCTCGTCGCCGAGGACGACCTCGACGGCCTCGCCGGGCTCGAAGTCCTGATGTCCGGCGGCGAACGCGCCTCGGTCAAGCACTGGGCCATCGTCGCCGAACGCCACCCCGGCATCCGGCTCCTGCACGGCTACGGCCCGGCCGAAGCCACGATCGCCACGACGTTCGGCCGCGTCAGGCATCCGGTGCCCGCCGAGCTGCCGATTGGCCGTCCCATCGCGGAGACCGAGATCTTCGTGCTGGACAAGGCTTTGCGTCCCGTCGAGCGAGGCATGCCCGGCGAGATCGCCATCGGCGGATCCGGCCTCGCGGTCGGCTACCTCTACGACGACGCCGAGACCGCGCGAAGATTCCGCGAGCTGCGACAGGGCCGCGTCTACCTGACCGGCGATATCGCCACTGAGAATCCCGACGGCAGCTACACCTTCGTCGGCCGACGCGACCGCCAGCTCAAGATTTCGGGCGTTCGCGTCGAACCGAGCGAGATCGAACGCGTCATCGGCGACCTGCCCGGCGTCGGCAGCGTGGCCGTCATCCCCGCCGACGGTGGCCTCGCTGCCTTCTACACCACGGTTTCCGCCGACGCACCCGACGAAACCACCGCACGCCAAGCGGTCGCGGACGCGTTGCCGTCGCCTTTCGTGCCAGGCAGGGTCTTCCGCCTCGCCGAACTGCCGGTGACGGAGACCGGCAAGCTCGACCACACCCGCCTGGCGGCCATCCTCGCCGAGGGCGTCCCCACGCCGTCACACTCGCCCGACTCAGGCCTGGTCGCCGAGATTCTCCGCTGGCTGGCGGAAACCGCCCACCTGCCGGCCGACGCCGACACCGACATCTTCGCGGCGGGCGCCACCTCGGTCACGGCGATCCGCCTTGCCCACGCCCTCACCCAGTCCACGGGCCGCGCGATACCGGCACCCACGATCTTCCGCCACCGCACACCCGCCGCCATCGCCAACGCCCTCACCGGACCGGGATAAAGCCCGCTTTACTCCCGGGGATAAAGCGGGCTTTATCTCGCGGAGTAAAGCCCGCTTTATCCCAGCATGAAGTCGCGGTCGCGCAGGGGCCTGCCGACGACGCGGACGTCGCCGACCCAGCCGTAGAAGCTCTGCTCGACCACGCGGTTGTAGGCGTACGCGCCGAGCACCCAGCTGCTGCCGGGGCTCGCGAGGCCGATCGCCGGGGTCTTCGGGTTGCGGACGACCGGGCAGCCGTCGACGAACAGGGTCGTCCGCCAGCCGTCGTTGACGATGGCCACGTGCCACCACCGGTCGACGGCCAGCTCGTGCCCCCAGTTGGTCGAAATCCCTTGCTGGTTCATCGGGAACACCGCCCACTGGAAGGCCGCACCGTCCGAAAGGGACAGTGTCGCCGCCGGCTCGCTCGGGTCGTCGCCGGTCTTGCCCGCGTCCCCGCCGCTGCCGAGCCGCCCGAACAGGCCCGCCCACGCGTGCTGACCGTTCTTGAAGTCGGCGGGCATCTTCACGAACGCCTCGATGGTGTACCCGCGCAGGAACATCTCCCGGTTGAGCGGCGCCGAGTCGACCGTCTTCAGGTACGCGCCCTTGTTCTTCCCGCCGTCGAACCGCAGGCTCGCCCGGGAAGGCTGGCGACCCCAGAACTCCTTCGAGAACGTCAACGTCTTCGCGTCGCTGCCCGGCATGATCACGCGCGTCAAGTCGTTGCCACGCCCCGAAAGGTCACGCACCGACTCGGCGGCAGCCCCGTCCGCGCCCTCGAAGCGCCAGTACGCGAGCGTTCCAGGGATCAGCATCTGCCTGGCAGGACGTGCCGGCGGCACCGGCGGCGGCGCGAACCCGGCGAACCGCTTGTCGAAGTCGATCTCCATGCTGAAGTAGTCGGCCGCGCCCGTGCGCTCGACCTCCTGCTTCTCCATCTCGTTCAGGCGCGACTTGTCCGCCAGCCACGGCGAGAACGTGCGAACGTCGATCACGCCGCGGTCCAGATCGAACTCGTACAGCCGGATCATCGCGCTGCCGCCGTAGTAGCGGTCCTGGTAGTTGGTGATGTGCGCGTGCACGTCATGACCGAAGTTGTTGCGCAGCACCGTGCGTCCCGGCGGCCAGAAATGCCCGTTCAGCGTCAGGAAGATCTGGTCGTTGCCCGCGACCAGCTGTTCCCAGACCTGCTTGCCGAAGTCGGACAACTGAGCCTCGCCCGTGTCGGCGGAGACGAACTCGTGGATGGTCAGGATCGCCGGGGTGTGCGGGTGCTTCGCGAGCACGTCACGCGCCCACGCGAGGCCGCCGGACGACGGCCGCCAGTCCATCGCCAGCAGCAGCCACTCGCGCCCGCCCGCGCGGAACACGTGGTAGCTGTTGTATCCGTCCTTTGTGGACCCGCGATAGGTCGGCGAGTCACGGAACCGCTGCGGCCCGAACGCGTCGAGATACGGGGTTCGGCCACGCTGGTCGTCGGTGGACGACTTGATGTCGTGGTTGCCCGCCAGCACGCTGTACGGGAACCGCCGCCGGTCCAGCGCCTGGAACGAACGGCTGATCCGCTCCATCTCGCCCGGCTGCCCGTTCTCGGTGAGATCGCCGAGGTGGGCGAGGAAGACAACGTTGTCGTCGTCCAGCACGTACCGCAGGGTCGCGTCCAGCGGCGCCGGGTCGCAGCGATCACCGTCGAACAGATACTGGGTGTCCGGGAGCACGGCGACGCTGAAGCGCCTGCTGTCGGGATCCGGCCGGTGGTGGCCGGTGGTCGCGGCGGCGGGCGAGCCGAGCACGGTGGACACGGCGGCGCCCGCGCCGAGCAGCCCGGCGCCACGCAGGAACGTCCGGCGATTCGAGTCAGTCACGGGCGCAAACTACGCGGCGTGAGGCAACGGCGGTGGAACGCCGAGTGAACTTCAGCGGCGGAGCACCTTGGTGGGGAACACGAACCACGTGCCCGCGAACAACGCCGTGACCAGCACCATCACCACGGCCATCGCGACCGGGCCGTAGACCACCTTCGCGATCAAGCCCACAGTCACCGTCAACGCGGCCGCGAGGGAACCGAGTCCAGCGATGACCAGACGATTACCATGGGTGACGATCTCCTCGCGTCGTCCCGTCCGAAACAACAGGCGGTGCCACGCCGCGGGCGCGGTCAGCAGCACGGTCGACGTCACCGCGAGCAGCACCGCCACGAGATGCGTGGCCTTCTCGAACCCGCTCGCCTCGCGGAACTGCGACGTGAAGACCACCGAAAGCAGGAAGCCGAACAGGATCTGCACCCCGGCCTGCGCCACCCGCAGCTCTTGGAGCAGGTCGGTGACGTTGCGCGAGAGTCGCCCGTCGCTGGATTCTTCGGTCATATCGCGGGCTCCAAGACCATCGGCTTGCCACCGACCTTCTCATGCCAACCCAGTGCCGTCACGGCGACGACCACGATCGTCAGCCCGATCCACTGCGTCGCGACCAGCCGCGCGTCCAAAAAGGACACCCCGAGCACGGCGGCGGTCACCGGGAACGCCAGCTCGGCGAGCGTGGCGCGTGACGCCGGCGTCGAGCGCAACCCCGCGTAGTAGAGGCTGAGCGCCAGCAGGCCCGGCACGAGAGCGAGCAGCCCGAGCCCCAGCGCGTTGTCCCAGCCGACGGCGAAGGCCGCGCCCTGCGTCGCGACGATGACCGCCGCGACCGGAAGCCCGACGGTGAACCGAAGCACGGTGACATCCCGTGCTTCGAGCTCAGCCGAGACCAGCCGTCCGAGCACGGTGCCGGCCGCCCACAGCGCCGCGGCCCCGATGGCGAGCAGCGCTGCCTTGGCTGCCGCGACCTGAATGTGCAGCGGATCGCGAAAAGCGAGCAGCCACGCGCCGATCAGCGCCGGCACGGCGAACAACGCGTAGCCGGGACGAATTCGTTCACCCAGCACGAAGAACGCCGCGACGACCGCGAAAACCGGTTGCAGTTTCTGCAGCACCAACGGGGTGATCGGGTCGCCGAGCTTGAACGCGGCGGTGAACATCGCCGTCGCCAACGCAGACGATCCACCGCCGATCACAAGCACGGCGAGCCATTCCTTCGGGCCGCATTTCCGCAACGCGCGCACCGCACGCGGAATGAATGGGCTGAGCACCAGAACGACTAGAACGTGTTCCCAGAAAACCACGGTCGCGGCAGGAAGTTTCTCGGCGAGAGGAAGCCGCAACAAGCCATCTGTGCCCCAGAGAGCTGCGGCGATGGCCACCAGCCAGGTGCGATCCTTGGTCATCTCAGCAGCCTACGACCTACGAATTGACACATTCGGGTGAGGACCATGGCCATGGCATTGCTTGAGTGACTAGAGAGGCACTATGCGTATTGTCCCCACGGCCCTTTCTGTCCTTCTCGCTTCGGCGCTCGTGCTCACCGGCGCGGGTACCGCTTCCGCCGCTGAGGCCCGCGTCGTCAAGGCGCACGGCACATTCGAGGCCTACCACCCGGACGCCAACGCCATCACCTACAAGCCCGAATTCGTCCCGGCGGGCTCGCGCGCGCACGTCTTCGCGCTCACCGGGAACCGCATCGGCACCACGACCGTGCTCGCCGTCAGCGGCCTGCTGCCGAACCGCGAATACGGCGCCCACGTCCACTCGAACGCCTGCGGAGCGACCGGCGACGCGGCAGGCCCGCACTTCCAGAACCGCCCCGACCCGGTGAAGCCGTCCGTCGACCCGGCGTATGCCAACCCCCGCAACGAGATCTGGCTCGACTTCACCACGAGCAGGCTCGGCGTCGCCGTCTCTTCGTCCCATGTGGACTGGGGTTTCACCGACCGTCATCCCGGCTCGGTCGTCATCCACGAGATGCACACGCACACCGACCCCGGCCATGCTGGAACGGCCGGGGCCAGGCTGGCCTGCATCAGCGTCGGGTTTTAGGGCTCGTGCGCGTTGCGGGCGGTTAGAACCGCCCGCAACGCGCACGACCTCATTTAGCGTGAGGCGACCATGCGTGCGTAGCGGGTGCCCGCGGCCAGCAGGATCAGGCCGGCGCAGAGGAACGCGCCGACGCGCGCCATTCCGTCCAGCGCACCCAGGTCGAACAACACCAGCTTGAGCACGGCGGCGCCGACCAGCACCAGCCCGATCACCCGCAGCACGACCGAGTCGATCCCGCGCATCAGCAGCACCAGCGCGGCCACCGTCCACGACACGGTGATCACCGCGTGCCCGACGGTGAACCCGGTCCGGTCCGGCATCACCAGCAGCGCCAGGTTCAGCACCACGCCCGCCGCGCCGGTCAGCACGCCGAGCCCGGCGAACACCCACGGCACCACGTTCTGCGACGGCGTCCGCAGCGCGCCGAGTTTGTAAGCCACCCAAGGCAACGCGCCCGAGATGACCATGATCAGCGCGGCCGTCAGCAGCGCACCGGCGAGTTCACCAGGCTGGCGCGTCCAGAACACGATCAGCGTGGTCAGCCGGAAGTCGCCGAACATCGCCACGATCGCGCCGATCAGCCCGAACCCGAACGACCCCCACAGCGCGACTTTGCTCTTCCCACGCCAAGCCACCAGCGCCAGCACGACGCCTTCACCGAGCAGGATCGTCGCCCTCGCGGTGCCGTCGAACTGAGTGGAGGTCGCCTGCAACGCGGCCACCATCCCGGCGATCCCGGCGACATCGCCCGCGAACCCGGTCCACACCCGCCGCGTCGCCCAGATCGCGAGCAGCACGACGGCGGTGGCACCGGCGACCGCGACCGCCTGCGCCTTCGGCAGGAACGCGGCCGCCGCCAGCGACGGCACCACCGAGCACGCGAGCAGCGTGAGCGCGGCGGCGTCGTTTTCCCGCTTCATGGCGACGAACAGCGCGAGCGCGATCCCGACCACGGTCGACCCGAGCGCGGCGGCGGTGTTCGCCGTGCTGCCGGGGTCACCGAGCAGCGTGGTGCTGAGCAGCGAGGCGAGCAGCGGCGGCACGCCGGCGCCGATGGCCAGCGCGGTCCAGTCGCGACGCAGCTGAACCGGGGCGGTGGCCAGCTGCAGCATCAACAGGAACGCGACCAGCTCCGGGTGAAAACCCTTGGTGAGCACCGGGGCGCACACCGCGCACCCGATCACGACGGCCGTCCCGAGCAACGCCGAGTTCCACCGCGCGGCCAGCAACAGCCCGCCGATGGCGACCACCAGCCCGACACCCAGTCCGGCCAGTCGCGGCAGGAACTCGTACAACGTCGTCGCCGCGATCGCGTCGAGGTACAGCACGGCGATCCCGGTGGCCGCCAGCGCGAACGCACCCGTCCGCCCGGCCGGGTTCCGGTGCAGCCAAACCCCCGTCCCGATCATGCCGAGCCCGAACGCCCCGCCGACCAGAACCCGCGGCATCGGCCCGAGCCACCCCCGCTGAATCGCCAGCACCAGCAACAACACGACGCCGAGCAGCGTCACCGCGCCACCGACCCAAGCCAGCACCCGGCTGCCCGCGCCTTCCTTGCCCAGCTTCTCGACGAGCGACGGCCGCGGCACGGCGGGCGGCGGCAGGTATTGCATCGACGCCAACGGCGGATGTGCGGGCTGCCACTGCTGTTGCTGCGGCGGCACCTGGTAGCTGGGCGGCGGCATCATCGGCGGCCCGTACGCGGGCATGGCCGGGTAGCCGTAAGGCATCGGCTGCGGGGCTTGCGGCTGCGGTTCCGGGGCCTGTTCTACCTGGTCAGACTGTACGGTCCGAAGTTCGGCGCCGACCAACGAGAGCCGGCGCCCAAGGTCGTCGATCTCCCCGGCGAGCCTGAGGAGTGTCTCTCGATCAGTAGGCATGCGCACAGCATGAGGCGTCCACTACCCGGTCGGATCCGTAGCACTACTCAATCCAAGGTTGCGATTTGAGTAGTTCAGCCGGCCAGCGAGATCCTGATCATGCCATGGTCAGCGTCGGAATAGAGCGTCTCGATCGTCACCGCGTCGTTCATCGTGGCAGTGCCGTTGATGGTCCCGCCGAAGCCACCATCCAGCTGAAAGTAGATCCCGTCGGTGCCCGTGCTCACCACCGCGATGAACTCGGTCTTCGGCGTCGACTTCACCTGCTTGCCGAACCGGATCACGTCCCCGGCCTTCACCTCGACCTCGCAGGCCCCATCCGAACAAGCCTTGAGGTTCCGCCCGTCGGCCACAGCGGGCGGCGCGGTCGGCTTCGGGCTGCTGGACGACGTCGTGACGCTCGTGCTGGGCGCCGGCGTGCTGCTGCTCGACGCGGACGCTTGGGGAGGCTCGACTTTGGCGGGTTCAGCGTCTTGCCCGCACCCGGCCGACAACGCGACCGAGGCGAGCGCGGCGGCGGCGTTCCATTTCAGTGAGCCCATGCGCCGGATCGTCTCGTGGAATGCCCGGGACCGGTCCCGTCACAAGCTCGGCAACGACTCGTCGTCACCGGGCACTCGTTGTTCGGACAACCAGAAGAGGTAGCCGCGCAGATCGGCTTCCAGCTCGGTGTCCTGGTAGCGCAGGAAGTCCCGAAGCCCTTGCGCGGCCTCGATTTCGTCCTCGTTCTTGCTCTGTGCCCACTCGGTCGCGACCCTGGCGGTCCATTCTCGCAACTTGGCCCGTTCACCCCACCAGTCCCGGACACTTTCGGTCGTCCAGTGCTCGTCGCCGTCCATCGCGTAGCCGCTGAACGGATCCGCCCAGGCGGCCTGGAGGAGGCGGTATGTCTGGTCCTTCGAACGTGGTTGCCGGTAGACGAACTCCTCGCCGTAGCCGTCGTTGTAGCAGACGTTGTCGGGCGCGAAAAGCCTTCCACACCAACAGCTGTCGGTCATCGCTGCGTACAGGGGACCGGGCACGTTCCGCCAGTTGCGTTCCTCCCACTTGCCGTGGAGATACTCACTCGGCTCGGGCAACGTGCCTGGGATACCGGGGAGCGCGAGCCCCGTCGACTCCTGGATTGCCGGAACCGGGTCCCAGTACCTGCCCATCCGTGAATCCTTCCGCAGCCATGGCCCACCCTCCGCGTACTGCGAGGTTATTGAGCGGAAACGCAAAGGCGGCGTGGGGGTCGTGAGTGGTACGGCCGGTTCTAACCGGCGAAAACACTCACGACCCCTTCTTTGGCCGCCTCGTGCGTGTCAGGGGCGTGGTCTGGCGTGGGTGAGGGCCTACTTCGCTCGGATCCGTGGGGTGGGGGCCTAGTTCGACCGTATATACGGGTGAAGGAGGCCCTCACCCACTCGGCTCGGGTGAGGGAGGCCCTCGCTCACGCCGAGCGTGGATGAAGGCTCCCCTCATACCTGGGCCTAGCGCCTGGGCGAGTGCGGTTCGCCTTGCGAGAACGAAGCCCTGCCTGCCCGCTTCGGAAGCCATGATGGGTGGATGCCCCAGATCGAGGTGGTACTCGGCGACATCACCCGTCAGCAGGTCGACTGCGTGGTGACCGCCGCGAACGAATCACTGCTCGGCGGCGGAGGAGTGGACGGCGCCATCCACCGCGCGGCGGGCCCGAGCCTCGCCGAAGCCGGTGGCGCGCTCGGCCCCTGCGAGCCCGGCGACGCGATCGCGACCCCGGCCTTCGGCCTGAACCCACCGGTCAAGCACGTGATCCACACGGTCGGCCCGCTCTGGGAAGGCGGCACATTCGGCGAAGCCGGCCTGCTCGCCTCCTGCTACCGCCGAAGCCTCGCACTCGCCGACGAACTCGGCGTCCGCACCATCGCGTTCCCCGCGATAGCCACTGGTGTCTATGGATTTCCGGCCGACCAGGCCGCGCGGATCGCGGTCGACACCCTCCGCTCGACCCCGACCGCGGTCAAGCTTATTCGTTTGGTCGCGTACGACGAGTCAGCCCAAGATCTGCTGTGGACGGCACTGAACGGAGTGATCCATGGCGGAGGTCGCATGGCCGGGTAGGCGCGGCTCTCGAAGTGTTCGTGGAGTTGAAGAGGCTGGCCATGGCTACCTGACGCGCGGCGAACTGTTCGGCGGATTCCGGTAGTCCGACACCTGCTTCGGCAAGCTTGGCTCGCATCTTGGCCGCGTCTTCGGGGTCCGGCTCACCGAACCGCGCCACGTATTCGACGGCAGCGGCTCGGGCTTCGGCGAGGGCATGTTCGGGGGATGCCAAGTCCGGTGACGACAAGCTGGTTTTCTCGGTGGCCATGGTCACCATCTTCGTGGCGGCCGAGTCATGACCAGAGAGTCCGGTGGCATAGTCCACACGATCGAGCGTATCTATCTAGATGGGCTTTATGTTGACAGTAAAGTCCCCTAGATGGCCTGCCTTCCCTTGGGGTGGTTGCAATGAAGACTTATCAGGCGACAGCGCGTCGTGAAGGCAAGTGGTGGGTTGTCGAGGTCGATGGCGTCGGCGTCACTCAGGGGCGTTCGACCGCGGAGGCTCACCGGATGGCCGTCGACCTGGTGGAGATCATGGAGGAGATCCCGCACGACGAGATCGAGGTGCGGATCGAGTTCGAGATTCCGGGCGCGCTCGGAGACGAGGTCAAGTCGGCCAGGCAGGCGACCCGTGAGGCCGACCTCGCGCAGCGAAAGGCTGCGGATCAGACTCGCCTGGCAGTTGGGCGACTGCTCGGCAGCGGCCTTTCCAAGCAGGACGCCGCCCGCATTCTTCGCGTTTCCCCACAGCGGATCAGCCAGCTGGTCAAGCCGCGTTCGGCCTGAGTCAGCCGAGTGGGACGAGCGCGCCTTGCGGCCTGGACGTGAACTGGGCGGCCAGCCGTAGCGGCGCCGAGTGCGGCGGCAGGATCATCGACGCGAACGGCGTCGACGTCGCGCCGGCTCCGTAGTTCGTCAGCAGGTGCACGCTGACGTGCACGTTCCGGTCGGCCGGGATCTCGAACGTCACGCTGCCCCAGGTCACCACGTACTGACGGCCGTCGATGCTCGCGTAAGGCGCGTAGTAGTTCACCGCGTTGCTGGTGAAGGGCGGGATCTCGAGGGTGAGCAGCCGTCGGGGGCCTTCGTGGTGGTCGACGTAGGGGATCACGCCGGGCACTGTGGCGAGCTCGGTCATCGGCGGAGCCTAGCGACCCAGGTGCGGGTGGCGAGGGTCACCAGCGACAATGGAAGGCGTGACCCAGACCCTGAGCAAGCCCGCGCTGAAGATCGGCCAGTACGACGTCGATCCGCCAGTCGTGCTCGCACCCATGGCGGGCATCACGAACGTCGCGTTCCGGCAGCTGTGCGCCGAGTACGGGGCCGGCATCTACGTCTGCGAGATGATCACCGCCCGCGCGGTGGTCGAACGGCATCCCGGCACCATGCACATGATGACCTTCGGGGAGCACGAGAAGCCCAGGTCGATGCAGCTTTACGGGGTTGACCCGAAGACCATGCGCGAGGCCGTGAAGATCATCACCGGCGAAGGTCTGGCCGACCACATCGACTCCAACTTCGGGTGCCCGGTCGCCAAGGTGACGCGGAAGGGCGGCGGGGCGGCGCTGCCGTTCAAGCGGAAGCTGTTCGCGGACATCGTGCGGGAGTCGGCGAAGGCCGCGGCCGAGGCCGGGGTGCCGTTCACCGTGAAGTTCCGGGTCGGGATCGACGACGAGCATCTGACGTTCCTCGATGCCGGGCGGATCGCCGAGGCCGAGGGGGCCGCCGCGGTCAGCCTGCACGCGCGGACCGCCGCTCAGCGGTACTCGGGGCAGGCGGACTGGTCGAAGATCGCCGAGCTGAAGCAGGCCGTGACCAGCATTCCGGTGCTGGGGAACGGGGACATCTTCTGCGCCGACGACGCGCTGCGGATGATGGCCGAGACCGGGTGCGACGGGGTTGTGGTCGGACGTGGGTGTCTTGGCAGGCCCTGGCTGTTCGGGGAGCTGGAGGCGGCGTTCGCCGGGCGGCCGATTCCGCAGGGGCCGAATCTCGGTGAGGTCGCGCGGGTGCTGCGGCGGCATGCCGAACTGCTGGTCGAGCATGACGGGGACACGAAGGCGCTGCGGGACCTGCGCAAGCACATGGCCTGGTACTTCATGAACTTCCCGGTCGGGTCCGAGCTGCGCCGCGGGTTCGCGATGGTGTCCAGCATGGCCGAGCTCGATGACCTGATCGCCAAGCTCGACCACGACGCTCCCTTCCCCGAGAACGCCGATGGGCCGCGGGGACGGCAGGGGTCGCCGGGCAAGGTCACCTTGCCGCACGGCTGGCTCGACGACCCGGATGACGACTGCGTTCCGGAGACCGAGGACATGCACTCGGGCGGATAACTACTGGCGGATCCGGGTAGTCCTACTCAAGCGGACTGGCATCTACTGCTGCCACGCTCGTTAGCTGGACGAGGAGGACACCGTGGAGCAGTCGGAAACCCAGCGGAAGGCACCTGGCAAAGCGGTCGGCGTACTGGTCGGTCTCGCCGCGTTCGCGATCCCCATCCTGATCCAGGTCGCCGGTGTCGACCCGGCCGGTGTGGTCGGGACGTCGATCTTCGAGTTGCTCGCCGTGGTCGGGCTCGGCGTGCTCGCGGTCGGGATCGGGCTGATGGGGCTGACACTGCAGTGGAAGCGGTTCGGGGCGGGCCTCGCCTGGGCGGGGGTGCTGGGGCTGGTGGCCTTGGCCGCGTCCGTCGCCGTGCTCGCCTACGCGCTGTCACATTTGACCTTTTAAGCCACCCTGAAAGTGGTGGCCGCGGCCGCGTCTTTGTAGTTCAGTAGAAGCGGTGAGCATCGAAGAAGAGCGGATCGTCTTCTGCACCGAGGACGGCACCCCGACCGGGGAGACCGGGCCGAAACTGGCCAGCCATCACGAGCACACTCGGCTGCACCTGGCGTTCTCGTGTTACGTCTTCCGCCGCGCCGACGGCAAGTTCCTGATCACCCAGCGGGCGGCCTCGAAGAAGGTATGGCCCAGTGTGTGGACCAACAGTGTGTGCGGGCACCCGGCGCCCGGCGAGGCGCTCGAAGACGCCGTGCGGCGCCGTGCCGACTACGAACTCGGGATGCCCCGGCTGGACGAGCTCACCTGTGTGCTGCCGAAATACGTCTATCGGACGCCGGTTTTCGACGGGGTGATCGAGCACGAGTTCTGTCCCGTGTTCACGGCAGTGGTCGATGAGGATCCGAAGCCGAATGCGGAAGAAGTCGACGATTTCCGGTGGCTCACCTGGGATGACTACGTGAAGTTACTGGATCAACCAGATGCAAATGTGAGTTACTGGGCGAAAGACCAGTTTCCGCTGCTCAAGAGCTTGCCGCAGTTTTCCGGGCGGAAATAGCGAACCGCCGAATGTGACAACGAGCGACGAATGTCGTCCACTTGAGCGATATTCGCGTTCTACCGTACCGATATCTCAAGAGTCGCCTCCTTTACGTCGACATGAATTGCGTGACGGAGGTGACAGTCGTGCCGGACCACGAGACCGCGCTCGCGACGGGCGCGGCCGGGACCGACCTGCTCGCACTCCATGAGTCCATCGCCGGGATGCTCGCCAACCAGGGCGACTGGCGCCGCGCCTACGAGCATCTCCGCTCGGCGCTCGACCTGGCGCACGCCGGCAGCCTGCGCGACTCGCTGACCTCCAGTTACAACCGCCGCTACCTCGATCAGCACCTGCACGGCCTGCTCCGCGAACGCCAGGGCGGGATCGCCGTCGCGCTGATCGACCTCGACCTGTTCAAGCGGGTCAACGACACCTACGGGCACCTGGTCGGCGACCGGGTGCTCCGGCGCGTCGCCGGGCTCCTGCAGGAGGGACTGCCGCCCGGCGCGTTCTGCGCGCGGTACGGCGGCGAGGAGTTCGCGCTGGTCATGCCGGACATCGACGCGCGGACCGCGGTGCGGGTCGCCGAGGCGGCGCGGGCACGGGTGGCCGACCACCAGTGGTCGAAGCTGCAGCCGGGGCTCACCGTCACCATCAGCGTCGGGCTGGCCCACGAAAACGGACCCGGTCAGGGGCGCGCGCTCGAAGCTGAACGGCAGCTGGTGCGCGCGGACACGCTCCTTTACGCCGCGAAACGGGCCGGGCGCAATATGGTCGCCTATCGGGACTGTGAGTCTGTCCACATCGTTAAACACCCTCAGTAACGAAAATTCCGACATTCAGCCTGCGGAACGCGACGATCTTCACCAGAACGTGGCGATCAGGATCAGGTGACGTACTGACGGTGAAAAAATTAGGGCCAGGGTGTCGTCAGGAACAACAGGTATCCGTACGATAACGAAAGGCCCGTACTGCTGAGTAAGGCTCAGCGGCCTCACTCACGACCGCTACGAGAGGAGACCGAGTGCCCGACGAGCGCAACGAAGGCACCGGTCAACGCTCTGGCGGGAACCCTCCGAGACGCCCGCGCGCCGACCGGCGGCGGTCGATGGAGGCCTCCGGCGGGATCAGCGTCTCGGACATGGTCGCGCGGCACACGGGTGAACGCCCGGTGTTCGCCCCGCCCGCCCCCGAACCGCCGCGAGCGCCCCGGCGCGCCGCCGCCCCCGAGCCGCCCGCCCGGCAGCCGCGTCAGTCCGGCGCGCACCCGGTGCCGGGTGTCCGCGCGCCGCGTCAGCCGCGCCGGGTGCCGATCACCGGTGAACCGCCCGCACGCGCCGCCGAGCCGCCCATGGCCCAGCCGCCGCGGCGACGCCCGGAAGCGCCCGTGGCGAAGCCGCAGCGCCGTCCGGAGGCCGAAGCGACCCAGATCGCCAAGCCGGCGCCTGCCAAGCCGCAGGCGCGCACCGAGCCGGACGCCACCCAGGTCGCCCAGCCGGTGCGCAGGCCGCGACGGCCCGCCGCGCCGCGCCCGCCGGTCGAGACGCTGATGACCGACGAGCTCGACACCATCGACGAGCCGACCAGGCAGCGCCGCAAGATCGACCACACGCTCGCCCGCTTCTCGGCCGCGCACGACGAGATGGAGGCGGCGGAGAACCGCAAGCGGGAACGCCGCGAGCGGCTCGCCGCCCGGCCCGCCGCGCTGCTCGAGCAGACGCGCACGGCACTGCAGCGCGTCGTCGCGCCCTCCGCCGCCGAGCCGGCGGAGGAAAAAGCCGAAGAGAAGCCCGCGCAGACCCGGTTGCAGGAAAAGAAGGAACGCAAGATCGAACGGTCCGTCCTGATCGGCCGGATCGTGGCGATCGCGCTGGCCGCGATCGTGTTCGCGGGCACCGGCGTCGCCTGGGGTGCGAAGGTGTTCTTCGACAAGCAGTTCAAGTCGGTCTCCGCGCTCGACGAGAACTCCGCTGACATCCAGAACGCCGCCGGGCAGACCGGTGACGAGAACTTCCTCATGGTCGGCTCCGACTCGCGTGACGGCGCGGACGCCGAAGACGGCGTCGGCACCGCGAGCGGCACGCCCGGCGCGCGCTCCGACTCGGTGATGATCGCGCACATTCCGGCCGACCGGCAGCGGGTCGTGGTGATCTCCTTCCCGCGCGACCTCGAGATCTCGCGGCCGGAGTGCAACCGCTTCGACCCCGCGACTTCCCAGTACAGCGACGAAAAGTCGCCCGCGCAGAAGATCGCGAAGCTGAACACCGCGTACGCCGTCGGCGGCCCGCAGTGCGTCACCAAGGTGATCCAGCAGATCTCCGGCATGCGGATGACCCACTTCGTCGGCATCGACTTCAACGGCTTCAAGGACATGGTCGACGCGGTGCAGGGCGTCACCGTGCACACCGACATCCCGATCGACGACACCATGCTCGGCATGGTCATCCCGGAGGCGGGCGACCACCAGATCAGCGGCGACCAGGCGCTGAACTTCGTGCGCGTCCGGCACGTCAAGGGTGACGTCACTTCGGACTACGGCCGGATCAAGCGGCAGCAGGAGTTCATCGGCGCGCTGCTCAAGAAGGTCATGTCGAAGGACGTGATGCTCGACGCGGGCAAGCTGACCGGCTTCGTCACCGCGTTCGCGAAGGCCACGTTCGGTGACAACATCGGCGTCGACCAGATGCTCACCCTCGCGCAGTCCATGAAGGGCGTCGATCCGTCCAAGATCAACTTCATGACCGTGCCGACCACCGGCACCGCCAACGGCCGAGGCAACGAGGTTCTGCAGCAGGGCAAGGCCACCGCCGTGTTCAAGTCGCTCATCGAGAACGCGCCGCTGCCCGACCCGAGCAAGCCGGTCGAAGAAGCCGCGCCGCCGTCTACGCCCGCGAAGCCTGCCGGTGGCTCGAAGAAATCAGCTACCACGGGATAACCCCCTGTGACCTCGGCAAATTCGTTAAGCCGGGTTCACGTCCGGTTCACCCTGCGATGCGGCATTCGAGAATCACCGCACGTAAAGTGAGACCATGCGCGAGGCTTACCACGTCGAACTCGAACAGCTGGCCGTAAAGCTTGCTGCAATGTCACTTCAGGTCGCGGACGCCATGGAATTGGCGACCAAGGCGCTCCTGGAGACGGATCTCAGCCTGGCGGAGCAGGTCATCAGCGGCGACTCCAAGGTCGACGACGCACGGGCGGACTGCGAGGAGGCGGCGTACGCGCTGCTGGCCCTGCAGGCACCCGTCGCGACCGACCTGCGTACCGTGCTGGCCGCCATCCACGCCGCGGAGAGCCTGGAGCGGATGGGCGACCTGGCGCTGCACGTCGCCAAGGCCGCGCGCCGCCGTCACCCGGAGGCGGTGCTCCCCGCGGACGTCAAGCCGTACTTCGCCGAGATGGGCTCGGTCGCGGTCAAGCTGGCCAGGCAGGCCGAGACCGTCATCAAGACCAAGGACGTCGAAGCGGCCCGCACGCTCGAAGCCGACGACGACCAGGTCGACGACATCCACAAGCACCTGTTCACCGTGATCATGGACAAGAACTGGCCGCACGGCGTCGCCGCGGCCGTCGATGTCACGCTGCTGGGCCGGTTCTACGAGCGCTTCGCCGACCACGCCGTGTCGGTCGCGCGCCGCATGGTCTTCGTGGTCACCGGCCGCATGCCGGGCTACGGCTCCACCGAAGACCTGTAAGAACACCGCAGAACGCGATAAAGCGGGCTTTACTCCGGGGAGTAAAGCCCGCTTTATCGCGTTTGGAGACTCAGCCGAAGCGGCCCGAGATGTAGTCCTCGGTCGCCTTTTCGGTGGGGTTGGAGAAGATCTTCTCCGTGTCGTTCAGCTCGATCAGACGGCCGGGCTGGCCGACGCCCGCGAGGTTGAAGAACGCCGTCTGGTCGGAGACCCGGGCGGCCTGCTGCATGTTGTGAGTCACGATGACGATCGTGTACTCCTTCTTCAGCTCACCGATCAGGTCCTCGATCGCCAGCGTGGAGATCGGGTCCAGCGCGGAACACGGCTCGTCCATCAGCAGCACGTCCGGCTGCACCGCGATCGCGCGCGCGATGCACAGCCGCTGCTGCTGACCACCGGAGAGGCCGCCGCCCGGCTTGGTGAGCCGGTCCTTGACCTCGTTCCACAGGTTCGCGCCACGCAGCGCGCGCTCGGCGATCTCGTCGAGCCGCTTCTTGTTCTTGGTACCGGCCAGCTTCAGGCCGGCGACCACGTTGTCCTTGATGGACATCGTCGGGAACGGGTTGGGGCGCTGGAACACCATGCCGATCGTGCGGCGCACCTGCACGGGGTCCACAGTGGACGAATAGATGTCCTCGCCGTCGAGCAGCACCTCGCCATCGACCCGCGCGCCGGGGATGACCTCGTGCATGCGGTTGAGGGTGCGGAGCACGGTCGACTTGCCACAGCCGGACGGGCCGATGAACGCGGTGACGTTACGCGGCGGCACCGAGAGCGTGACGCTGTCCACGGCGTGGAACTTGCCGTAGTAGATGTCTACGTCTTTGACGTCGATTCGCTTGGCCATGACTCACTTCTTCTTCGGGGCGACGAGGCGGGAGATCAGCGTGGCGAGCAGGTTGATCACCGCGATGATGAGCACCAGGGTCAGTGCGGCGCCCCAGATGCGTTCGAAGCCGACGCTGCCGGGGGTCATCGTGTTGGTGACGCGCTCGTTGTTCATCACCAGCGGCAGTGAAGCCTGCTCACCGCTGAAGATGTTCCAGTTGACGTAGCTGGAGTAGCCGACGAGCACCAGCAGCGGCGCGGTCTCGCCCATCACCCGGGCGAGCGCCATCATGATGCCGCCGATGATGCCGGACAACGCCGTCGGCAGCACGATCTTCACGATCGTCTTCCACTTGGGAACGCCCAGCGCGTAGGACGCCTCGCGCAGGTCGTCGGGGACGATCCGGAGCATCTCCTCCGAGGACCGCACGACCACCGGGATCATCAGCAGCACCAGGGCCAGCGACACGGCGAAACCGCTGCGCGGCAAGCCGAACGTGGTGATCCACAGCGCGTAGATGAACAACGCGGCGACGATCGACGGGACACCGGAGAGGATGTCGACCATGAACGTGGTCGTCTTCGCGAGCTTGCCACGGCCGTACTCGACCAGGTAGATCGCGACGAACAGGCCGAGCGGCACGGCGATGACCGCGCACACCAGGCCTTGCAGCAGGGTGCCGATGACCGCGTGCAGCACGCCGCCGCCGACCTCGTCGGACAGCACGTTCCCGAAGTCCTCGCTCCACCAGTTGGAGAACGGGATCCGGGTGATGCCGTTGACGACCACCGTGAACAGCACCCACACCAGCGGGACCACGGCGATCAGGAACGACAGCCACACGAGCACGGTCGCGACAGTGTTCTTCGACTTGCGGGCCAGGCTGACTTGCTGGAACGCGGGCGTCGTGGCCGGCGCTTCGAGTGAAGTCGTCATCTCAGTCCACCTTCTTGGCGATGATGGACCTGGCCGCGAAGTTGACCAGGAAGGTCAACAGGAACAGCACCAGGCCCGCCGCGATGTACGCGCCGGCCGACGTCACGTTGTTGAACTCGCTGTAGTTCGCGGCGATCTTGGACGCGAAGGTCGCGCCGCCGTCGAACACGCTCCAGGTGAAGTCACGGCCGACCGGGATCAGCAGGATGACCGCCAGCGCGATCGTCTCGCCGAGCGCGCGGCCGAGACCGAGCATCGAAGCGCCGATGTAACCGGCCTTGCCGAACGGCAGGACCGTGGTCCTGATGACCTCCCAGCGGGTGGCGCCCAGCGCCAGCGCGCCCTCGATGTGCGGGGTCGGCGTGCGCTCGAACACCTCCCTGGTCAGCGAGGAGATGATCGGCAGCAGCATCACGGCGAGCACGACGCCCGCGGTGAAGATCGTGCCGCGCAGGCTCGGCGCCACGTTGCCGGGCGCGAAGACCGGGATCCACGAGAAGGTCTCGTTGATCCACTGCGAGAACGGCTCGATCGCGGGCGCCAGCACGAGGATGCCCCACAGGCCGAAGATGATCGACGGCACCGCGGCGAGCAGGTCGATGACGTAGGCGAACGCCCTGGCCAGGCGCTTGGGCGCGTACTGGGTCAGGAACAGCGCGATGCCCAGCGAGACCGGCATCGCGATGATCAGCGCGACCAGCGAGGTGGCGACGGTGACCTGGAGCAGGTCCAGGATGCCGAACGACATGTTGTTCGGGTCACCGGTCGACCAGGCGGAGGAGAACAGGAAGTTCGCGTTGTCGGCCTTGAGCGCCGGGATCGCCTGCACCAGCAGGAACAGCCCGATCAGGCCGATCAGGGCGACGACGAAGACGCCGGCGCCGGTGGTCAGGTTCTTGAAGATGCGGTCGCCGGGGCGCTGCTTCACCGCGGCCTTGGACCCCGGTTTCGGTGCCGAGGCCGGTGCTTGCTCCGAAATCGGGGCCTCCGGGGGGATGCGAGAGGACGGCGAACGCCCACCGGGGTCCCCGGTGGGCGTCCGCGTCGAAGTTGAGTCGGTCATCGACTTCTTCAGTCCAGCCTGTCGTGTGTTACGCGATGGCCTTGATGGCCTCGAGGACCTTCGTCTGCAGCGAGGACGGGATCGGCACGTAGCCCTTGTCCGACAGCGGCTTCTGGCCATCGGTCGCGGCGACGTTCAGGAACGCCTTGACGGCCTTCGAGACGTTGGCGTCAGCGTACTTCGAGCAGACGATCTCGTAGGTGGTCAGCAGCAGCGGGTAGGCGCCAGGGGTGTTGCTGGCGTAGATGCCGTCCAGGTCGAGGGCGAGGTCGTTCGTGCCCTCCTTCTTGAACTTCGCGGCGTCGAGCGCCTTGGCGACGTTGGCGGCGGAGAGCTCGACCGCACCGGAGCCGCTGTCGAGCTGGGCGGCGGTCACGCCGTCCTTGGCGAAGGCGCCCTCGACGTAGGTGATCGCACCGTCGGCGGCCTTGACGGCCTCGACGACACCGTTCGACTTGGCCGCGCCGTTGCCGACGCCACCCTTGAACGCCTTGCCGTCACCCTGGGTCCAGGCGCCCTTGGAGGCGGCCTTCAGGTACTTCTGGAAGTTGTCCGTGGTGCCGGACTCGTCCGAGCGGGAGACGACCTGGATCGGCTTCGACGGCAGGGTCAGCGCCTCGTTGCCCTTGACGGCCTTGATGGCCGGGTCGTCCCAGGTCTTGATGCCGCCGTTGAAGATCTTCGCGGTGACCTCGGGGGTCAGCACCAGCTTGTCGACGCCCTGGAGCTTGTAGGCGATCGCGACCGGGCCGACGACCAGCGGGAGGTTCCACGCGTCGCTGGCGCAGCGGGCCTTGGCGGCGTCCGCGTCGGCGCCCGAGAGCGGCGAGTCCGAACCGGCGAAGTCGACCTGGTTGGCGTTGAACTGCTTCACACCCGCGCCGGAACCGGTCGGGTTGTAGTTCACCTGCTGACCGGCGCACTTCGCGGTGTACTTCTGCTTGAAGATCTCGACCGCGTTGTTCTGCGCGGACGAGCCTTCAGCGGACAGCGGGCTCTTGCCGCCGCACTCCACCTGGGCCGTGGCGTCACCGGCGGGCACGGCAGCCGACGAGCTGGTGCCGCTGTTCTTCGCCGCGGGGTCGGAACCACAGGCCACGAGCACGAGGGCGGCGCTCGCCACGATGCCGATCGCGCCCAACGGCCGCATGATCTTCACTGCATTTCCTCCAGCTGGAGAGTTTTCCTCAGGTCCGCGCGAACGTCTCGCCGCGCCGGAACCGGACATTAGGCAGCCGGAATGGACAGATGGTCCTGTCCAGGTGAACGGAAAGTGAACACCGCCCTGATGTGAGCAGTGCTACTCGTACCGAGAGACGGCCGTCACCTGGCCGTGACCTGCATGTACGCCCTCAGTGACAACCCGCTCGCAGTGCGCTAACCCGCGTATTGGACGTCCACCGAAAAGCGCTGGAAACCAAGTTTGGAATAAACCGCCAGTGCCGCGGAATTGTCACCCTCGACATAAAGAATGATCTGCCGGAGGCCACGGTCGCGCAGATACCGCAAACCCGCCAAAGTCAGCGCCTTGCCCAGTCCGCCGCCCTGCGCCGCCGGATCGACGCCGACCACGTACACCTCGCCGACCGGCTCGCCGCCGAAGCGTTTCGGGTCGGCGGCGTGCACCTTCGTCCAGTGGAAGCCGATGACCTTGCCATTCGCGTCCTCGGCCAGGAAGAAGCCCTCGGGGTCGAACCAGGCCTTGTCCTCGGTCGCGCGCAGCTCTTCGACCGTGAGGCTGCCTTGCTCGGGATGCCAGTCGAAGGCGCGCGCGTTGACGTCGATGACCGCCTGCTCGTCCTGGCCCTTGACGAAGGTCCGCAGCTCGACGGCGGGTTCCGGCCAGTCCTTGACCTCGGTGTGCAGCACCAGCAGCTCCCGCGCGCGGGCGAGCCCCTGCCGCGCGGCGATCGCGGCGGCGGCCGGGTGATCGCCATGCGCCCAGATCCGCAGCGGCCCCTTGACGGACAACGCCTGCACGAGTGAGCCGCCGTAACCCTTGCGCCGGTGCTCCGGGTGCACGAACAACTCGGCGACCTGGTTGCCGAACGCGTCGCCGTCGGTGTCGAGATGCGCGTAGCCGACCAGTTCCCCGTCGACGCTCGCCAGCAGGTGCTTGCCGCCCCGGAACGGGAAGCCGTCCTCGATCTCCGGCTTGCCGTCGACGTCGGCGACGGCCTTGAGCAGGTCCGTCACCCGCGCCTCGTCCGTGCCGAGGTCACTCACCCACACCGCGTTCAGCATGAGCCCAACCTACCGGGGCACACTGGGCACATGCCGTTGAAAGCCAAGGTTCGGGACGCCTGCAAGCCGTTCCTGCCGAGGGGTGACGAGATCCGCTACGCGTTCCCAGCCGCCTCGACGGACTTCGCGGGCGAGCGGGCCGCCTCGTCCATCGGCGGCATCAACTTCCTGGTCGTGGTGACCGACCGGCGCATCGTGGTGATCGCCTGCAGTTACTGGCGGCGCTACAAGCCCAGCTCGGTCTGGGAGGTCTACCCGAGGTCGACACGGCTCGGGCCGGTCGACATCCACCCGTCGTTCGGGCCGACCATCAGCTTCGGCGGGCTGGCGCTCGAAATCGACGAAGAGTACGTGTCCGTGGTCCGCGCGGCCGACCTCGAAGTCGAAGGCGACCTGCCCGCGGACCCGCTACCCGACCTCTAGTGGGAGGTCAGCTCTGTGGCGTCGGCGGACGCCTGGACCGGCAGCTTCGGCGCGGCGCCGCCCTTCGACGGGCGCTCGAACTTGTAGCCGACGTTGCGGACGGTGCCGATCATCTGCTCGTGCTCGGGGCCGAGCTTCGCGCGCAGGCGCCGGACGTGCACGTCGACCGTGCGCGTGCCGCCGAAGAAGTCGTAGCCCCAGACCTCCTGCAGCAGCTGAGCGCGCGTGAAGACCCGGCCCGCGTGCTGCGCGAGGTACTTGAGCAGCTCGAACTCCTTGTACGTGAGTTCGAGGGTGCGCTTCTTGAGCCTGGCCGTGTAGGTGGCCTCGTCGATGACCAGCTCGCCGACGCGCAGTTCGGCGTCCACCTGCGACGTTCCGCCGTCGCGGGTGGTGGCCAGCCGCAGGCGGGCGTCGATCTCGGCGGGGCCTGCGGTGGGGAGGAGAATGTCGTCCGTGCGCCACTCGGCGCTGACCGCGACCAGGCCGCCTTCGCCGACGACGGCGATGATGGGCGTCGAGCCTTCGTCGTCACCGGTACCCTTGAGCAACCGGCACAGGCTCTTCGCCGAGGCGAGGTCGCTGCGGGCGTCCAAGAGGATGACGTCACGGTGACCGGCGTCGAGGAGCGCGGTGACCTCGGGAGCACGCACGCGCACGGTGTGCGGGAGCAGATCGAGAGCGGGCAGCACCGAGGCGGCATCCGCCTCGGGAGTAAGTACCAGAAGATCCAGGCTCATGCGCCCACACCGCCTTCACGTCAGTTACGTCGCCTCGAACACGTCGCTGGGTCGGTGCTAAGTGAGAATAGCGGGTGAACGCGAGAAAGACCTCCCCCCTGCCGGGTCCATCACACCTGGTGAGACGGTGGAGGCCAGTCGCAAGCGAGCAGATCGGACTAAATGGTGAGCAGGCCAGTAGCCCAGCAGGACCGCGCGATGGAGCAGCCGCCATCGCGGCGAAAAGGGCGGCGCGCGCGCAGGCTGATCATCGTTTTCCTGGTGCTGGCCGCGATTCTGGTCGGCGCGGACTTCGGCATGGCCGCGTTCGCCGAGCACGAGATCTCGCAGAAGGCGAAGGATCAGCTCAAGCTCACGGAAGACCCGTCGGTCACCATCAAGGGCTTCCCGTTCCTGACCCAGGCGCTCGGCGGTGACTACGGTCACATCTCCGTCTACGCCTCCGGTGTGCCGGTCAACGAGAACCTGCGCGACCTCGAGCTCAACGCCGAGCTGTACGACGTGAAGGCGCCGCTGAGCGATGTGCTGAACGGCAACACCAAGACGATCACCATCGGCAGGCTCGAAGGCCAGGCCACCGTCAAGGCCAGTGACATCGCGCGCATCGCGCCGCTGGACAAGATCGAGAACCTGCGCATCGACCCGTCGAGCGAGGAGTACGTCGAGACCGGCGTCGACACCAAGAAGAAGGACACCACCACGACCAACGCCGACGGCTCGGAGATCACCGACGACGCCAAGGCGGGCGTCCGGATGTCCGGCGAGCTGCAGATCGCCGGTCAGAAGGTGGAGATCTTCTGCTTCGCGATGATCGAGCTGAAGGACGGCGCCATCACGTTCGCGCCGAAGCGGCTGCAGTACGGGAATGACAAGGAGACCACCGTCGTTGAGGACATCATCCAGGCGAAGTTCCTGAAGGCGTTCGAAGCGACCGTGAAGCCGGGCGACCTGCCGTTCCAGGTCAAGCCGACCGGGGTGAAGGTCAATCCTGGCTCGGTGACCATCAAGGGCGAGATGCGCGACGTGACGTTCGCGGGATTGCCGGTGAAGGGGAAGTAAGTGACCGGGGTGTGGGTGCTGCTGGGCACGCTGGTGCTCGGCGCGGTGGCCGGCTTCGTGCTGCGCGCTCGCAACGGCCGGATCAGTGCCGCCCGCACCCATGACCTTCCCGAGGTGGTCGCCGCGGCGTTGGACCCGGCGGCCTCGGTGACACTGGTCCAGATTTCGACCACGTTCTGCGCGCCGTGCCGCCATACGCGAGTGATCCTCTCGAACCTCGCGGAGAAGACCCCCGGCTTGCGTCACGTCGACCTCGACGTCACCGAACAGCCCGAGGTCGCGCACGCTTTGTCGGTTTTGCGAACCCCGACGACCCTCGCGTTGGCTTCCGACGGCCGCGAGCTGCTTCGCGTCGGTGGTGTTCCGAAAGCCGCTGACCTGCTGGAAGCGCTCAAGCCATACCTTGATCTCTCGAATTCTGGGATGCATCCCAAGGAATGAACGCTGTTCCCACAGTGAGGGAGCACTGGGTAGGGTCGACGCCGTGAACAGGCGCCTCCTCTTGACGCAACGCCGCGCGGTTGATCTCTGCCGCGTGCGGAGCAGCCTGTGTCCGGCTTGGCGGGCACAGCGCTAGAGCGCGTCCGCGTATCCCTGGTTTTTCGGTGTGTACAAGCACGTCCAATTCAGGAGATGACATGTCAGCAGGACCGGCCGTGGACCCACGCGGGCCCAGGTTCCAGGCAATCCTGACGACGATCGTGCTCGCGGTGGTGCTCATCACGCAGTGGTGGCCCCTGCTCGCGGCGCAGACCGTGGTCTTCGCCATCGGCGCGTTCATCGGGCTGAAGCAGTCGCCGTACGCACTGGTCTACCGGACGCTGGTCGCGCCGAGACTGAAGCCGTCCGCCGAGCGTGAGGACGCGGCGCCGCTGCGGTTCGCGCAGTCGGTCGGGTTCGTGTTCGCGCTGATCGGGACGATCGGCTTCGTCACGGAGCTGACCGTGCTCGGCATCGTGGCCACGGCGTTCGCGCTGTTCGCAGCCTTCCTCAACGCCGCTTTCAACTTCTGCCTCGGGTGCGAGATGTACCTGCTGCTCAAGCGGTTCAGCCCCACCACCTCAGCTTCGTAGACCTCACACCCAAGAAAGAGAGAGCCGCTCCATGAGCCGTGAAGACGTCCTGGTCACCACCCAGTGGGCCGAGGAGAATCTGGACACCCCCGGCGTCGTGTTCGCCGAGGTCGACGAAGACACCACCGCCTACGACAACGGGCACATCCGCGGCGCGGTGAAGTTCGACTGGCGCAAGGACCTGCAGGACGGTGTCCGCCGCGACTTCGTCAGCAAGGAAGGCTTCGAGAAGCTGCTCTCCGAGAAGGGCATCTCGAACGACGACCGCGTGGTCCTCTACGGCGGCAACAACAACTGGTTCGCCGCGTACGCGTACTGGTACTTCAAGCTCTACGGCCACGAGAACGTCCAGCTGCTCGACGGCGGACGCAAGAAGTGGGAGCTCGACGGCCGCGAGCTGAACTCCGACGAGGTCAAGCGCGACGCGACCGACTACCAGGCGCAGGAGCAGGATCTCTCGATTCGTGCCTTCCGTGACGAGGTCGTCGCGGCCATCGGCGGCAGCAACTTCGTCGACGTGCGCTCGCCGGACGAGTTCTCCGGCAAGCTGCTCGCCCCCGCGCACCTGCCGCAGGAGCAGTCCCAGGTCCCCGGCCACATCCCCGGCGCGCTGAACGTGCCGTGGGCGAAGGTCGCCAACGAGGACGGGACCTTCAAGACCGAAGGCGAGATCAAGGAGCTGTACTCGGAGGAGGGCCTCGACGAGGCGAAGTCCACCATCGCGTACTGCCGCATCGGCGAGCGCTCGTCCATCGCGTGGTTCGCGCTGCACGAGCTCCTCGGCTACTCGGATGTCAAGAACTACGACGGTTCATGGACCGAATACGGCTCGCTGGTCGGCGTGCCCGTTGAGTTGGGAGCGAAGTAATGGCGGACGACAGCTGCGGCGCACCGGTACAGACGGCCACCCCGGCCGACTACGACACCAAGGGCCAGGTCGTGCTGGCGGGCAAGGTGACGTCCTCGGACGCACCGCTGGGCGGAGCCTTCGTCCGCCTGCTCGACGGCAACGGCGACTTCACCGGCGAGGTCGTGTCCTCGGCCGACGGTGACTTCCGCTTCTACGCGGCACCCGGCAACTGGACCGTCCGCGCCCTGCACCGCAGCGGCAACGGCGAAGCCTCGGTCACGGCCTCCGGCCCCGGCGTCCACCAGCTGGCGATCGCGGTCGCCTAGCCCCAGAGCTAAAAAATCCCAATGCGTCGTTAGGTACCTCCCAGGTGCCGAACGACGCATTGGGGTTCTGGGAGGGACCGAAGGACGCATTGGGGACCTGGTAGGGACCGAAAGACGCTTTCGGGATCTCCCACGGACCGAAGGACGCATTGGGGCAAAAGCGCTGTACCGAAGCCCACAGGGCCGGGCGGGGCGGGGCGGGCTATTCTCGGGGCGTGGAAATCCTGTTTACGAGCCTGCTCGTCTTGGCCGGCCTGGTGATCACCTGGTTCGCCGTGTACGTCGTCTACCGGCTGTACTCGGACCAGCGCTGACCTATGTCCAGCGGTGACGAGGCCATTCAGGCCGCGGAGAAGCGCGCGGAGTCCACTCGCCTGCGCAATGTCCCCCAGTTCGACGATCTGCCCATCCCGGCGGACACGGCGAATCTGCGTGAGGGACCGAACCTCAACGACGCGTGCCTCGCGTTGCTGCCGCTCGTCGGTGTCTGGCGTGGCGAGGGTGAGATCGACTACCCGACCATCGAGGGCCCGTTCCGGTTCGCGATGCAGCTCACGATCTCGCACGACGGCAGGCCGTTCCTGATCCACGAGGCCCGCTCGTGGCTGCTGGACTCCGGTGGCAACGTCATCCGCCCGGCCGCCCGTGAGAGCGGTTTCTGGCGTCCGCAGGCCGATGACACGATCGAGCTGCTGCTGGCGCACAACACCGGCATCCTTGAGCTGTTCTACGGCGCCACCCGCGGCCAGGCGTCCTGGGAGCTGGGCACCGACGCGGTCGTGCGGAGCATGACGGCCAAAGAGGTCACCGGCGCGCAGCGGCTGTACGGGCTCGTCAACAACGGTGACCTCGGCTATGTCGAGGAGCGCGCGATGGTCGGGCAGCCGATGCAGCCGCACGCCTCCGCTCTGCTGAAGCGGGTTGTCGGTTAAATAGTCGCCATGCGGTGGCGGCGGTACGGCGAGCACGGTGCGCTGCTCGAGTGCGATTCGCTGGAGCAGGCGATGGCCGCGCGCGTGACCGTCGAGGCCGCGCGGCCGTCCGATGTGGTCGAACTCGTGCCCGGCGCGCGGAGCCTGCTCGTCGAGGTGCGGCCCGGTTCGCGTGCGCTGGACGAGGTCCGCGCGCTCGTCGGGGATTTGACACACCCGCCTGCCACCGAATCCCGTGAGATCACCATCGAAGTGGGCTACGACGGCGAAGATCTGGAGCTCGTCGCGCGCGATGCCGGGATGTCCGTGCAGGCGGTCGTCGAGCTGCACACCGGCGCCGAGTACACAGTGGCCTTCACCGGCTTCGCGCCCGGATTCGGTTACCTGACCGGACTTCCCGAGCCGCTCCAACAGTCCAGATTGGACACTTCGCGGACGCGCGTGCCCGCCGGTTCCGTCGGTGTCGCAGGTGAGTTCACCGGGGTCTATCCGCGTGAGTCGCCTGGCGGCTGGCGGTTGCTCGGCCGGACCGGCGCCGTCTTGTTCGACCAGCACGCCGAGCGGCCAGCGTTGCTCGCGCCCGGCGACCGCGTGCGGTTCCGGAGCGTGCGGTGAGGGAGATCGAAATCCTCGATCCCGGTCCGCACGCGTTGATCCAAGACCTCGGCAGGCCCGGCAACGCGCATCTCGGCGTGCCGCCGTCCGGCGCGCTGGACACGGGAGCGCTGCGGCTCGCGAACCGGCTCGTCGGCAACGACGAGTCCGCCGCGGGCGTCGAATGCCTGCTCGGCGGGCTGACGCTCAAAGCACGCGTCCCGTGCACGGTCGCGGTGACCGGACCGCCGGTCGACGTCAGCGACGGCGGTTCGCACCTGCCGTTGTTCCTCAAGCCAGGACAGACGCTGAGCGTCGGTACGCCCGCGACCGGGCTCCGCAGCTACCTCGCCGTCTCGGGCGGTCTCACGGTCGAACCGGCGCTCGGGAGCCGTTCGCGAGACGTCCTGTCCGCCATCGGCCCGGAGCCGCTCAAGGCGGGCGAAGTCCTGCCGCTGGGCGAGCCCGGCGTCCCGTGCGGCTGGGACGTGATCCGGCCGGCCGTCGCGCCGCCGGAACTGATCGTCCCGGTGACGCTCGGGCCGCGCGACGACTGGTTCGACGATCCCGCCGAGAGCCTCGCGAAGCCGTGGACCGTGACGTCCGAGTCGAACCGCGTCGGGCTCCGTTTCGAGGGGAAATCGTTGCGCCGAGCGGGTGAAATCGCCGAATTGCCCAGTGAGGGTTTACTCACCGGTGCCATTCAGGTGCCCCCGAGCGGGCTACCAGTGCTTTTCCTCGCCGATCATCCGACAACGGGCGGCTATCCGGTCGTCGCGGTGGCCCTCAGAAGCGCACTGAACGCTCTCGGGCAGGTACGCCCTGGAACCACAGTGCGGTTCCGTCCGTCCTGATGTTTGTGGAACGAGTATCGGTCTCCGGCGGCAGCGGCACCATCAACGCGGACGGCAAGGTCGTCCGGCCGGAGCTTCAGCAAGCGCTGCGCATCGCACTGGCGACCGGCCAGTTACGGCGCCCGCTGAGCGCCACCCTGCGCCCGTTGCTCGACCTGCTCGCCGACGGCGACTACGAGCTGCACGGACCCGAGCCGCTCGCCGACGGCATCGAACTGGTCCCGACCGGTGACTGGCCGCCGTCCGACGAGGCACGCGTGACCTACTACCGGACCGCGATCCGCACCCACCACAAGCCGGTCGCGGTGCTGCTGCACTCCGGCGGCCAGGTGTTCATCGTCGACGGGCACCACAAGATCGCCGCCTACCGGGCGGAAGGCGCCCAGCCGACGACGGTTCGCCTCGTCGTGAACTAGTACTCGCCCTCGTAAGCCGCCATCAGCTCGCCGTAGACGGCAGCCGAGTCGGGCAGCGCGCGGCCGTCGACCGTGTGGATCCGGGTCAGCTTACGCACCGACGAGGCCATGAAAAGGCCCTCGGCTTCGTAGAGGTCCTCGACGCGCAGCGGCTCGTACTTGACCGTCCAGCCCGCCTTCTCCGCGCCGCGGAAGAGGGCGGCCTGCGTCGTGCCCGGCAGGATGCCGATGTCGGACGGCGGCGTGTACAGCGTGCGGCCGCGCACGAGCACCACGGTCGAGGTCGGGCCTTCGAAGATCGAACCGTCGCCGGCGGTGAAAATCACATCGTCGGCGCCGCGGCGCTTCGCCTCGCGGATGGCGGCCATGTTGAAGCTGTACGACATCGTCTTCGCGCCGAGCAGCAGCCACGGCGCGCGCTCGGCGAGCCCGGGGTCGATGCCACGGTCGAGGGTGATGACGGACACACCCTCGGCGCGGGCACGCAACACCTTCGGGTCGACCTCGTTCGCGAGAGCGAAAGCGGTCGGGGTGGCGTCGGGGTCGCCCTCGATTCCCCTGGTGCAGACGAGTTTCAGCACGAACTCGGGGCTGCCCGCCCACTCGCCGATGACCTGGTCGCAGAGCTTTTCCCAGGCCGCGATGTCGATGCGCGGCAGGTCGAGCATGGCGGCCGAGCGCGCGAGCCGGTCCAGATGCGGTCCCAGTTCACGGGGTTTCCCGTTGGTCACCAGCACGGTTTCGAACACGCCGTCACCACGCAGGAGCCCCAGGTCGTCGACGCGAATCTGGGGTGCGTCGGGTGCGGCAAGGGTCCCATCGAGAAAGGCGAGCACGCGCATAACTCACCACGCTACCCAGTCACCCCTAATATCGGACGTATGGCCTATCTGTCACCACTGCTCGAACTGCGGGGATCCATCGCCGCGCCCGACGGCCACCCGGAGGCCGGTGTCCCGTGGCACTGGGGTGACCCGTTCGCCGAGCAGCGCACGGCCGGCCGTGGCGCCGCGATCGTCGACCGCTCACACCGCGAACTGATCTCCGTCACCGGCGAGGAGCGGCTTTCGTGGCTGCACCTGGTCATCTCCCAGCACATGACCGAGCTGCCCGCCGGCGCGGCCACCGAGGCGCTCGTCCTCGATTCCCAAGGCCGCGTCGAGACGCACATGGCGGTCGCCTACGACGGCGACACCGTGTGGCTGGACACCGACCCCGGCCCGCAGGTCACCAGCGCGCTGCCGTCCGGCGGCAAGCAGACGCTGATCCAGTACCTCGAGGCGATGAAGTTCTGGTCCAAAGTGGACATCCGCGATGTCACGGCGGACTTCGCGCTGCTGACCGTGCTGGGCCCCGAAGCCGAGCGCGTGCTGTCCACTGTGGATGTTCAGCTCACCGCCGATGTGGTTTCACTGCCCGGTGGCGGCTTCGCGCGGCGGATGCCGTGTCCTGGCAAGTCCAGTGTCGACCTGGTGGTGCCGCGTGCGGAATTGACCGACTGGTGGGGCAGGCTGACCGACGCCGGGGCGCGTCCCGTCGGCAGCTGGGCGTTCGACGCGCTGCGCGTCGAGGCGTTGCACGCGAGGATCGGTGTCGACACCGATGACCGCACGATTCCCCACGAGGTCAACTGGATCGGCTCGGCCGCGCATGTCGCGAAGGGCTGCTACCGGGGACAGGAGACCGTTTCGAAGGTGCACAACGTCGGCAGGCCGCCGCGCAACATGGTGCTCCTGCATTTGGACGGTTCCCCGGAGATCGCGCCGGAAACGGGTGATCCCGTGCTGCTCGGCGAGCGCACGGTCGGCCGGGTCGGCAGTGTGGTGCAGCACCACGAACTCGGCCCGATCGCGCTGGCCTTGGTCAAGCGGTCGACGCCGGTCGGCTCGGAACTGCTGGCCGGAGCTGCAGATCGCCAAGTGCAAGCTGCAATCGACCCAGACTCGGTGCCCGCCGAAGGCGCCGCACCCGGCCGCGAAGCCGCACAACGGCTTCGGGGCTAGGGCGTGTTTCATGAGTCTGTTCGATGAGCTTCGTGATCCAGGTGGTTCCTGGCGGTGCCGCGGAATCATCCTCGTACCGGGTTGTACTCGGGTGATTCCGCGGTGCCGCCAGGGGCCGCCTGGGCGCGAAGATCGCGAACAAGGCTCATGAAACACGCCCTAGCTAAGTAGACCGACGTATAGCAGGATGTCAAGGTGATCGAAGTCCGGCCCGGTGGGCGCCGACGGATCGACCGCGTACTGGCCGAGGGCTACGTGCGCAACCTCGCCGAGTTGCCTCTGGCCGAATTGCGCGGGCGCAGAGACGAAGCGGCACAAGAGGAAACCGACCTCTCGTACCTGCGCAGACTTCTGCACGCCCGGATCGACATCGTGCGTGCCGAACAGCAGCGCCGCAGTTCCGGCGGGGAAACCAGCATCGTCGACCAGCTGGCTTCGATACTCGCTGACAACGCGGTCTCCTCGTCGCCGCGTCAGGGCCGCCATCAGCAGCTGGAGCCGTCGCGGGCGGGCGAGCACCGTCGGCACGCCGAAGCGCTCGTCGGCGACGTCGACCTCTCCGACGTCAGCTCGCTGAGCGAGGAGCGTCTCGAAGGCGCGCTGAAGACCTACACCGAGGCCGAGTCGCAGGTGTCGCTGCGCAGGCGCGAGGTGCAATCGGTGATGGACACGATCAACGGCGAGATCGCCGCGCGGTACCGCAGCGGCACGGCCTCGGTGGACGAACTGATCAGCCGCGAGCGCGGCAGGAGCGACGAAGGAGCGCAGTGACCAATCCCGTGCTGGTGGAGGTTGTGCGCTCGGAGATCGTGGAAAGCGTCCATCGCGGCGCGCTGGTCGTGACGAACCCCGACGGCTCGGTCCGCCTGGCCGTCGGCGACGTCGACCGGCCGATCTACCCGCGCTCGTCGAACAAGCCGTTCCAAGCGCTCGGCATGCTGCGCGCCGGTCTCGACGTCGACGACGAGGACCTGGCCTTCGCCGCGGGCTCGCACAACGGCGAGCCGAAACACGTCGAGCGCGCGCTGGCGCTGCTGGAGCGGGCGGGTCTCGACCAGTCCGCGCTGGTCTGCCCGTCGGCGTACCCGGTGCACGAGACGAGCAAGCTCGCCGCCATCTTCGCGCGCAAGGGTGCGAGCAAGGCGGCGATGAACTGCTCCGGCAAGCACGCCGCGATGCTGCTCACCTGCGTCCAGCGCGGCATGCCGACCGATGGCTACGAGACCGTCGAGCACGACCTGCAGAAGGTCATCGCGGCGACGTTCCCCGACGTCACCGGCGAGCCCGTCGCGGCGACCGGCATCGACGGCTGTGGCCTCCCGCTGGCGGCCTTCTCGCTGACCGGCCTGGCGCGCGCCTTCGGCCGCCTGGTCACCTCGCCCTACCTGGAAGAGCGCCGCGTCGCCGACGCGATGCGCGCGCACCCCTGGCTGGTCGGCGGCACCGGCCGCGAGGACACCGTGCTCATGCAGGCCGTCGACGGCCTGCTGGCCAAGGGCGGCGCCGAGGGCGTCCACGCCTTCTCGCTGGCCGACGGCACCGCGCTCGCGTTGAAGATCGACGACGGCGCCCAGCGCGCTCGCCCGCCGCTGCTGGTCGCCGCCCTGCGCTCGCTCGGCGCGCTGCCTCCGGACAACGCGGCGATCGAACGCATGGGCCGCGGCCACGGCGAAGTCTTCGGCGGCGGCCGCCCGGTCGGCGAACTCCGCGTACCCACCCAGGTCCTGGCCGACCTGTAGCCGGAAAAATCCCAATGCGTCTTTCGGGTGCTGGTAGGGACCGAAAGACGCATTGGGGACCCGGTAGGGACCGAAAGACGCATTGGGGACCCAGTAGGGACCGAAAGACGCATTGGGGACCTGGTACGGACCGAAGGACGCTTTCGGGACCTCCCACGGACCGAAGGACGCATTGGGATTTTTTCGGGCTAGGGCAGGGTCAGTTGAAGCGCTCGCGGGCGGCGAGTTCGCCCCAGTACTCGCGCAGGTCGGTGAAGAGTTCGGCGAGTTCTTCGACGTTGCCGGAGCGCAGGGCTTCGAGGATGCCGTGTACCTCGTCGGCCGTGGTGTCGGTCTCGAGGATCGGGTCGGCGATCATCTGGACGATGCCGCCGTAGTCGAGCTCGACGGCGGACTTGGCGTTGAAGCTCTCCAGCCAGCGGGCGGTGTCGGCGAGGATGCGGGCGGGGCCGGAGTCGCCGAGGGTGTTCTCGACCAGTGAGTGCGCCTCGGTGACGCGGGCGCGGGCCTCGGCCATCGTGGTGCGCCAAGACAGCTCGCGGGCGGGGTCGTGGCGGCCGGTGCCGAGGGTGAGGCGGCGCTCGTCCGGCTCGATCAGGGCGAACCAGGGGAGCGGGACCGTCCAGGTGGTCGACAGCACGTGGACCACCGGGCGGCTCGAACCGCTGAGCGCCGCCTTCGCGCGGCTGCGGACGCGGTCGGCGGACAGGCCGCCGGGGTCGAGGATCGAGTTCATCAGCGCGGGGTGCGCGTCGGACATGAAGCTGACGAGTGCCGCTGCCGACCTGGCGCGCAGTTCGAGTGGGCAGACGAGTGGCTCGGAGCCGAGGCCGGACGGCACCTCGGCAGGGGAGAGCACGAGCACGTCGGTGGTGGTGCTGGGGGCCGCGCGGCCGTCGGCGAGCTCGGCCGGGAACAGGCGACTCGGCGAGGTGATCTGTGATCTAAGCCACATCGACTGTTCCCGCTCGCCGACGGCCGCGCGGCTCAGCTGGGCCGCCTCCACCGCTTCGACCAGCAGCTTGTCGGGCGGATCGCCGAACGCGGACAGCGGTTCGTACACCCTGAGGTAGGACACGAACGGTCGCAGCACGTGTGAATCGTGGCACGCCCACCTGCGACGATCCGCACCGACTGGCCGGTGGAGCGTGAATCCCCACTGAGGTGTCATGTCCGGCACACGAAGCCACGTCGCATCGCACCCCCGGGACACGGTATGTTGTCCGCAGGAAATAGTTGTCGAGAGATGCGGGGCCGCCGATTTCCCCCGGCCGCCCCGCCCCTGTGCGAGGGGGTCGAGCCATGGGGCGCGGCCGGGCTAAGGCTAAGCAGACGAAGGTGGCTAGGGAGCTCAAGTACAGCTCCCATGAGACCGACTTCGACGCTTTGCAGCGCGAGCTGTCCAGTAGTTCCTCGGATGACCACCGCGAGGACAAACAAGACGGCGAGGACGACCCGTACTCAGACGGGTACGACGACTACCGTCGTTGACCACGGTGAACACGCGAGGGCAGGCCAAGGCCGACCCTCGCGTGTCTCGTGCTGTCCGTCTTCGCCGTCATAAGGCAAGGGAGAGACCGTGGCAGACATCCAACGGGTAGGCGTCATCGGCGCGGGCCTGATGGGCTCGGGTATCGCCGAGGTGCACGCCAAAGCCGGTCTGGATGTGACCGTCACCGAGGTGAGCCAGCCGGCGCTCGACGCCGGGCGTGCCCGGATCGAGAAGTCGCTCCAGCGTGGCGTCAAGAACGGCAAGGTGTCTGCGGAGGACGCCGATGCCGCGCTCGGCAGGCTGCACTTCACCACCGAGCTGGAGTCGTTCGCCGACCGTGACCTGGTGATCGAGGCGATCCTCGAGCAGGAGCAGGCCAAGGTCGACGTCTTCCGCCAGCTCGACAAGATCGTGCAGCGTGACGACGCGGTGTTCGCCTCGAACACCTCCTCCATCCCGATCATGAAGCTCGGCATGGCCACCGGCCGTCCGCAGCAGGTGGTCGGCATCCACTTCTTCAACCCCGTGCCGGTGCTGCCGCTGGTCGAGCTGGTGCCGTCGCTGCTCACCGGCGAGGACACCATCAAGCGGGCCGAGGGCCACGCGACCGGCGCGCTCGGCAAGACGGTGATCCGCTCGCAGGACCGGGCCGGGTTCATCGTGAACTCGCTGCTCGTGCCGTACCTGCTGTCGGCGATCCGGATGATCGAGTCCGGCTTCGCTTCGGCCGAGGACATCGACCGCGGCATGGAGCTCGGCACCGCGCACCCGATGGGCCCGCTGCGGCTGTCCGACCTGATCGGCCTCGACACCGTCAAGGCGATCGCGGACTCGATGTACGCGGAGTTCAAGGAGCCGCTGTACTCGTCGCCGCCGCTGCTGCTGCGCATGGTCGACGCCGGACTGCTCGGCAAGAAGACCGGCCGCGGGTTCTACCAGTACGCCTGAGCAACTTTCGTCGACGGCTGCGGCAACGTTCGCGGCTGTCGGCGCAACCACCCGCGCCGGTTCACTGGGCGCATGATCGAACACACTCGACGTGCCGCGCTGCTGACCGGGGCTCTTTCGCTGGCGGCCGCCGGCACCGCGCAGGCCACACCTGACCGTCGCGTGCCGACCTTCGTGTTCGCCGCGGGCGCCAACGGTTCGGGCGGTATCCCGAACGAACTCGTCCTGCGTGGGTATCGCTGTGTCGGCGTCGACATGCCGGGGCAGCGGACCACGGACGCCCAGTTCCGGCTCTCGTACCAGGCGCCGCAGGACCTCGCGGCGTTCGCGGCCGAGCGGTCGCCGCTGGCCGGGGTGACCTACGCCGACCAGATCCGCGCGACCGTCGAGGTCGTGCGGCGTGCCGCGCGGTTCGGGCCGGTCGTGCTGGTCGGCGCGAGTATCGGCGGCGCGACGATCAGCCTCATCGCGAACGAAGTGCCGCACCTGATCGACCTGCTCGTCTACGACACGGCGTTCTGCTGCGTCGACCTGGCGACCCCGGACGAGTACATGGCCACGCCGGAGGCCGCCACGACCGAGGCGCTGGCGCTCTTGGGCATCGCCGTCGGCGACCCGGCCGTGCTCGGCGCCTCGCGCTCGAACTGGCGGACCGCCGACCCGAAGCAGCTGGCCGACCTCAAGAGCGCGCTCATGGCCGACGGCACCGACGCGGAGTTCTTCGCGTTCCTCAACGGCGTGGCACCCGACGAGTTGCTGACCAAAGGCGCGACGGACGCGCGAGGCAGGCTCTCGACCTGGGGACGCGTGCCGCGCGTCTACATCCGGCACCTCAAGGACCGCCTGGTGCCGCTTCCCTTGCAGGACCGGTTCATCCGAGAGGCCGACAAAGCGACCACTCGCAACAGGTTCCGCGTCTTCGACCTCGACACCGGGCACGTCTCCAACGCGGCGAGCCAGGCGAGGTACCTCGACATCCTCGACCGGCTAGGCCAAGGACTGAAAGGGTCGTGAGTGTTCCGGCCGGTTCTAACCGGCGAAAACACTCACGACCCCTGGGATCAGCGGACGGACTCCGGAACCGTGTCGAGCGCGTGGATCATCTTGACCGCCAGCGCGCGGGCTTCCTTGTCCTTGAGTTTCGTGTTCGAGCTGACTAGCTCCTGGACCAGCGATACGCGTCTGTCATAGCGGGATTGGTATGCGGCGGTCATGTGTTTTCCTTGTCCATCGGGGAACTGGGTAGATCCGGGCAGACACAGCCGCGGTGGAAGCCACCTGCGGTGGTGGCCAGGCAAAAGCGCTTCGCGATCACATCGTGGAACCGGAATTCGTGGGCACAGGCCGGGCAGGTGCCCGGGGCCGCTGATGCTTCAGGGGTGGTCATACCGTCCTCGCGGGTGTCCTCAGTGGAGCGCCGACGGAGTGCAGGTGCGCCAGCACGTAGCCGTATGAACGGAGCCAGCCACATTGGGCGTACTCGATTCCCTTGCTCGCGCAGAATTCTTCGACGACAGCCTGCGCGCGGCGCAGATTCGGCCTGGCCATGTTCGGGAAGAGGTGATGTTCGATCTGGTAGTTCAGGCCACCCAGCGCGAAGTCGACCACCGGGCCGCCGCGGATGTTGCGTGAGGTGAGTACCTGCTTGCGCAGGAAGTCCAGGGTGTGCCCGGCCTTGAGCGTTGGCATCCCCTTGTGGTTGGGCGCGAATGAGCACCCCATGTACAGGCCCCAAAGTCCTTGGTGCACCGCGATGAAGACGAAGCCGGTGCCGGGTGAAAGCACGATGAAGACCGCCGACAGATAGGCGGCGACGTGCGCGAACATCAGGAACGACTCGACCTTGCGCTTCTTGACGCCGCGCTGCCAGATCGCGGTGATTCCCGCGAGATGCAGGTTGAGACCTTCCAGCAGCAGCAAGGGAAAGAACAGGCACGCCTGGTATTTGGCCATCCAGCGCAGGAATCCGCGCCGGCGGCCACTCTGTGCCCTGGTGAAGGCGATCGCGGCCAGGTTCACGTCCGGGTCGTCGTCTTCGTGGTTCGGGTTGGCATGGTGGCGATTGTGGGTGCCGACCCACCAGCCATAGCTCATGCCGACCAGTCCGCCGTGGAACAAACCCACCGCGTCGTTGGCGCGGCGAGTACGGAAGATCTGCTTGTGCCCGGCGTCGTGGCCGATGAACGACAGCTGGGTGAACATCATCGCGAAGAAGGCGGCGACGAAGAGCTGCCACCAGGAATCGCCCAGATATACGAACATGACCCAGCCGCCGGAGAAGGCGAGGATGTTGAGCGCGATCCTGGTCACGTAGTACCCGCGCCGTCTGGCGAGCAGGCCCTTGTCCTTGATCAGCCGTGACAACTCGGCATAGTCGGTTCCGTGGTTTTTCCGCGGCGCCAGTGTCTCCATGGCATGACCGTTCTGGCTCGGTAGAAAATCCGGTCCAGCAACGGTTCCCACACCCGGCCTGGGTGAGCTGAATGAAAGGCACGATGGCCGCAGGACATCACGGGAAATCCGCGATCTACCACCAGGGTGTCACCCGGACCGGAAGAACGCAAATACGGTCACGTCGAAAGACCCCATGAGGTCAGCAGGCCGAAGACCTGGTCACGCTCGTCGCCGGTGAGCAGGCGGCTCGGCGGGCGGACGTCGGGGCGGCACAGGCCGAGCTGCGCGAGCGCGTCCTTGACCACGCTGACGTTGTTCGCGTTCCCGTTGGCCGCGCGCAATTCCTCGAAGCGCCGGATCTTCTCCCAGACGGCCATGGCCGCCGGGTAGTCGCCGGACGAGAGCGAGCGCAGCATGCTCAGCGAGATCTCCGGGTCGACGTTGACCAGGCCGGAGGTGAACCCGGTCGCGCCCGCCGCGAAGTAGCCCGGCGCGTAGAGCTCGGCGAGGCCCGCCACCCAGACGAAGCGGTCGAAGCCGGCGTCGCGGGCGACCGAGGCGAAGCGGACCACGTCGGGCACCGCGTACTTGATGCCGATGACGTTCGGCGCCACCTCGCCGAGCCGCGCGAGCTGGGCGCCGGTCGTCGCCGGGTTGCGGACGTAGAGCACGACGCCGAGGTCGGGGACAGAGGCGGCGATCGCGCGGTGGTACTCGACCCAGCCGTCCGCCGAGACGTACGGGTGCACCGGCTGGTGGATCATGATCATGTCGGCGCCGCAGGACGCCGCGTGCTGGGCCGCGCGCACCGCGGTGGTCACGTCGTGGCCGACACCCGCGAGCACGGACGCCCTGCCGTCGACGGCCTTGACCGTGATCTCCAAGCAGTGGCGGGCTTCCTGCTCGTCGAGCGCGTAGAACTCGCCGGTGTTGCCGTTGGGCGTGATCACTTCGATGCCGCCGGCGACCAGGCGGTCCACCAGCTTGGCGTAGGTGTCCGGTTCGACGGCCCCCTGGTCGTCGAACGGGGTCACCGGGATGGCGACCACGCCGGAAAGCCGCCTGATCTGCACTGCGAAGCTCATCGCACTCCCCTGGTTCGCTCGCCGGGCAGTTCGAAGGCGACCCGGTCGATGAAATCCGTTATGTGCTTGCGAAGCAGGTGTTCGGCCTGCTTCGCGTTTCCTTGCTCGGCGGCGTTCAGGATCGCGAGGTGCTCGGCGGCCTCGCCCTTCCAGGTGGGGCTGATGCCCCAGCCGGTGACCGTGATCAGTGCGGCCTGGTCGCGCAGGCCGTCGAGGATCTCGACCATCAGCGGGTTTCCGCATTCGGCGTAGAGCGCGCGGTGGAACAGCCGGTTGGTCTGGCTGGCGTGCGCGCGCTCGGTCGCGCCGGTGCCGGAGGCGACCTCACCGAGCACGCGGCGTGCCTCGCTGAAATCGGCGCCGCCGTCGACCGCGCGGCGCACGGCTTCCGGCTCCAGCATGGCGCGCAGGTCGAACACGGCGTACGCGACTTCGGCGTCGATGACGCGGACGGAGGCGCCCTTGTACGTGCTCATCGTGACCAGGCCCGAACCGGCCAGCAGCCGCAGCGCCTCGCGGACCGGGGTCTTGGACACTCCGAGCTGCGCGCCGATCTCGCTTTCCACCAGTGTCTCGCCTGGTGCGAGCTCGCCGCTCAAGATCGATTCCTTGATGGCGTCGCGGACGAAGTCGGTGCGGGAGATCGGTGGCGAAGCCTTCCGGAACGAAGAAGTTCTCGCCACTGGCATGTCCGATCTGATATACGATGCGACATACAACATTACCATGAACAAGGGAGTGGCCATGCAACGTCGCAGTGGCTCGCGGATCCGGACTGCGCTGGTGGCGATAGGGCTGGTCGCGGGCCTAACGGCGGCTTGTGGCGCTCCCGGCGGGGACGCGCCTCAGGCGGCCGATTCGAAGGCGGTCCCCGAGAAACCGAGTAAGCCGGTCGAGCTCAACATCCTCGACATCGCGGGCAATCTGCAGCTGACCAAGCAGATGATCGAGAACTTCAAGACCGCGCACCCGGAGATCATCAGCAAGGTCAACTACACGACCGCGCCTGCGCCGCAGATGGCGGGCAAGCTCAAGGCCGAGCAGGACGGCGGCGTCGCGCAGACACACCTGGTGCTCAGCGGCACCGACGGGCTGTCCGCCGGTATCTCGAACAACGTGCTCGCCAAGGTGCTGCCGGACTTCGAGAGCCGGTTCCCGAACCTGATGCAGAACTACCAAGAGCCCGCCGCCAAGATGCAGGAGCTGACCGACGGCTACGGCATCGAGGTCGTCTACTACCCGTCCGGGCCGCTGCTGGAGTTCAACCCGGCCGCCGTGCCGACCTCGCCTGCTTCGCCGGACGAGCTGCTGGCCTGGGCGAAGGCGCACCCGGAGAAGTTCCAGTACGCGAACCCGGCCAACTCCGGACCCGGCCGCACCTTCCTGATGGGCCTGCCGTACCTGCTCGGCGACAAGGACCCGAAGGACCCCGAGGCAGGCTGGGACAAGACCTGGGCGTTCCTGCAGGAGCTGGGCAAGTACGTGAAGTACTACCCGTCCGGCACCACCGAGGTCATGAAGAACCTCGCGTCCGGTTCGGTGGACATGGTCATGTCGACCACCGGCTGGGACATCAACCCGCGCAAGCTCGGCACCGTGCCGAACACCGTCAAGACCGGCGTCATGCAGCCGATGACCTGGGTGACCGACGCGCAGTACGCGCTGATCCCCAAGGGCCTCTCGCCAGACCAGACCTCGGCGATCCTCGCGCTGGTCAAGTGGATGCTGCAGCCGGACCAGCAGGCGATCGCGTTCGACGACGGCTACTTCTACCCCGGCCCCGCGGTGAAGGACGTCAAGATCGAGATGGCGCCGCAGAAGAGCCAGGACACCATCAAGCAGTTCGGGCGTCCCGAGTACGAAGAGTGGATCGCGAAGTACCCGAAGCAGCCTTCACTGCCTGCCCCGCAGCAGGTCAAGGCTTTCGACAAGTGGAACAAGCTCGTCGGTGCCGGCAAGGGCGGAAAGTGATTCCTGATGTCCGATAAGGGTTTCTCCGAACTCCGGCTCGAGGGTGTGAGCCGCAGCTTCGGCTCGGCCAACGCGCTGAAGGGTCTCGACCTGACCATCTCCGGCCAGGAGTTCGTCGCCCTGCTCGGACCGTCCGGGTGCGGCAAGTCGACGGCGCTGAACTGCCTCGCCGGGCTGATGCCGCTGACCGGCGGCAGCATCTGGATCGACGACAAGCGCATCGACGGGCTGCCGCCGGAGCAGCGCGGGTTCGGGATGGTGTTCCAGAACTACGCGTTGTTCCCGCACATGTCGGTGCGCGCGAACATCGCGTTCGGGCTCAAGATGCACAAGGTCGGCAAGGCCGACATCACCCACCGCGTCGACGAGGCGCTGCGGCTGGTGCAGCTCACCGACCACGCGTCGAAGTTCCCCGGCCAGCTCTCCGGCGGCCAGCAGCAGCGCGTCGCGATCGCGCGCGCGGTGGTGCTGGAGCCGCCGGTGGTGCTGATGGACGAGCCACTGTCCAATCTGGACGCGAAGCTGCGGCTGGAGATGCGGATGGAGATCCGGCGGCTGCATCAGACGCTGGGGCTGACCACGGTGTACGTGACGCACGACCAGGAGGAGGCCTTGTCCCTCGCGGACAGGTTGGTCGTGCTTCGCGATGGCGAGGTGCAGCAGATCGGCACCCCGGAGGAGGTGTACGCGCAGCCCGTGAACGGTTATGTCGCCTCGTTCATGGGTTACCGCAACATGCTCGAGCTGGAGATCACCGGCGCGAGCGGCTCCGGCGTGGTGGTCGAGGGCAACGGAGTGCGGTTGTCCGGCACCAGCCGCGACGGCCTGACCAGGGGGCAGGCCGTCGCGGCCATCCGGCCGGAGGACTTCGTGGTCGGTGACGTCGCGGCGAACAGCATCGACGTCACGGTCGAGATCGTCGAGTACCACGGGCGCGAGCTGTCGGTGTCCGCGCGGCTGCCCGGCGGGGAGCCGGTGTACTTCCGCACGGACAAGCGGCTCGCGCCGGGCGATTCGGCGAAGATCAGCGTGCCCGCCGAGCGGGTACTGGTGTTCGAGCCGTGACGGCCGTGGCTGTGGCAGCGAAGCCGTCGCTGCGGCATCGGCTGGCGGAGCGCGGGATCGACCGCGTGCTCCTGCTTCTCGTGCCCGGCGTGGTCTTCGCGGTGGCGCTGTTCCTCTACCCGTTCCTGTACGGCCTGCAGCTCTCCTTCACGCCGAAGAAGGGCGGCCCGTTCTCGAACTACGCCGAGTTCTTCCGCGACCCGTATCTGCGCAACACGATGTGGACGACGTTGTGGATCGCGTTGCCCGCGACGCTGATCAACGTTCTCGCGAGTATCCCGATCGCGTACGTCATGCGCGGCAAGATGCGCGGGAAGCGCACGCTGACGACGATCTTGGTCGTGCCGATCACGCTCGGCACGGTGCTCACCGCGCAAGGCCTGATCACGTACACCGGTCCCGCGGGCTGGCTGAACAAGGTGCTGTCGGCGCTCGGGATCAGCGACGAGCCGTTGCCGCTGATCCACAACTACACCGGCGTGCTGCTGTCGCTGGTGATCACCGGCTTCCCGTTCGCGTTCCTGCTCACGCTGTCCTACCTGTCGGGCATCGACCCGACGCTGGAGCGCGCGGCGGCGACACTCGGCGCGAGCTGGGGACAGCGGTTCCGCAAGATCACCATGCCGCTGCTGGCGCCGGGGCTGGCGATCACGTTCTGCCTTTCGTTCGTGATGGCGTTCTCGGTGTTCCCGTCGGCGAACCTGGTCGGCGACCCGTCCGGCACGACCCGGGTCATCTCGATCGCCGCGTATCACGCCGCTTTCGAGGAGTACAACTTCTCGATGGGCTCGACCATCGCGATGATCATGGCGGTGATCATGCTGCTGGTCATCGGCCTGGTGCTGATCTGGCGGACCACCCTCTACCGCGGCGCCACGGGAGGCAAGGGATGAAGGGTTGGGTCGCGCGTCCTGGACGTTGGGTCGTCTGGGCCATCGTCGCGTTCTTCTTCGTCAACCTGATCGGCCTCGTGCTGTCGGTGGTGATCGACTCGTTCGGCACCCAGTGGTTCGGCACCTGGCTGCCGGAGGGGTTCACCACGCACTGGTACGGCGACGCGTGGCGTGAGTTCGGGCTGTCGCAGGTGCTGTTCACCACCGGCACGGTCGCGGTCTCGGTCATCGTGATCTCGGTGCTGGTCGGCGTGCCCGCGGCGTACGCGCTGGCACGCCGGTCGTTCCCCGGCAAGCAGCTGGTGATGCTGCTGTTCGTGCTGCCGATCCTGATCCCGCCGATCACCTACGGCATCCCGCTGGCGACGGTGCTCTACAAGTTCCACATCGCGGGCACGATGACCGGGGTGATACTCGCGAACCTGGTCCCGTCGATCCCGTTCGTGGTGCTGACGATGACCCCGTTCATCGAGCAGATCGACCCGAAGATCGAAGCCGCCGCGCGGATGAGCGGCGCGCGCACGCTCTCGGTCTTCACCCGGATACTCGGCCCGCTGCTGCTGCCGGGGATCCTGGCCGCGGCGATCCTGGTGCTGGTGCGGACGGTCGGCATGTTCGAGCTGACCTTCCTCGTCGCCGGACCGGATTCGACGACGCTGGTCGTGGCCTTGTACAACTCCGTGTTCGGCGCGGGCATCAGGGCGAATCAGCAAGTCGACGCGATGGCGACCGTCTACACCGCGTCGATGCTCGTGCTGCTGCTGATCGCCCTGCGGTTCGTCAACCCGACCCAGCTGGTCACGCGGGTGCGCGAGGAGACATAGATCTTGTCCGGCCGAGATCATCAAGCCTCCGGCGGCTTGTGCCGATGTCATGGGAGCTGAAAGGTCAGATGACATCGGGTTGTCTCGTGATCGGGAGGTCAAGGTGGGGGTCCCCAGTTCGGTGGTTCCGTCCGGCGCGCACCTGTGGGCGCAGACCGGAGCCGGGGTGACGGTGCACGAACTCGACGGCGGCACCACGGTCTCCGGGCCGGTCCAGCTCGCGCACCGGCCCGTCGGCGGTTCCGGCAATCTGGCCGTCTCCGCCGACGGCAAACGGGTCTTCGCACTCGGCCTCGACGGCGTCGTCGCCGAGCTGAACACGTCGACGCTCGTCGAGTCCAAAGCGGGTGACACCAAGCAGCCGTCCGGCGGACTCGCGGTCGACGCGACCGGCGCGCTGGTCGCCGTGCTGCACACGACCCGGCAGACGGTCAGCCTCCTCGACACCCAGACCAAGGCCGTCGCGGACATCGGCGGCGTGCTCAACCCGACCAGCGCGGTGTTCAGCCCGGACGGAGCCACGCTGTACGTGCTGTGCTCCGGGGTCAGCCGGATCGTCGCGATCGACACGGCCGAATGCGCGGTCGCCGCGCAGGTCACCTTCGGCAGGGGCGGCAACCTGCTGCACCTCAGCCACGCGCTGGCGATCGCGCCGGACGGCGGCAGGCTGTTCGTCACCGGCAACATCACCACCGAGTCAGGCCACGCGGACTTCCTGGTGCCGGTCGGCACCGACAAGCTCACCGCGGTCGACTACCTCGAGTACCACGGCGACGGCGCGACCGCGCTGGCCGTCAACGCCGACGGCCGCTTCGTGCACTCGCTCGACCGGCGCGGCAAGGTCGTCGTCTTCGACACCGACGCGGGGAAGCAGACCACCACGCTCGACCTGAACGGCGAGTTCACCGCTGGCGCGACCGACCCCGATCGGACCAGGTTCTACCTCTCGCACTCGGGCCACAGGACCGTCCAGGTCGTGGACCTGGCCGCCGCGGTGCTGGCGCCCTCGCTGACCGTCGAGGGCGGCGCCGCCCAGCTCGCGGTGGTCGTGAGTGGCTAGGCCGGTTAGAACCGGTCATACCACTCACGACTGGTAGTAGGCTTGGGTGACAACGGTCGCCGCGAGTTCTTCGACGAGGCTGCCGCGATCGTAGAGTCCTGTTTGGACATCGAGCGGCGTGCGGTGGAGACGCTCTAGCCGAGGGACTCCTCGATCGCGCGGACGACGAAGGCGTGGTCTTCGGCCTGTGGCAGGCCGGAGACCCCCACCGTGCCGACCATGCCGACGTTCTCGACGATCACCGGGAAGACGCCGCCGTGTGCGGCGTACAGGTCCAGGTCCAGCCGGGAGTCGGCTTCGAAGGTCTTGCCGCGCGAGCGGAAGAAGGTGCCGACGTAGAACGAGCTGTGGCCGTAGCGGTCGACCACGCGGCTCTTGCGGTCGATCCACGCGTCGTTGTCCACGGACGTGCCGGGCAGCGCCGCGTGGAAGAGCCGCTGCTGCCCGCGCCGGACGGAGATCGTCACGGGCAGGCTCTCCGCCCGCGCGCTGCCGAGGAGGTGAATGCCCAGGTCGATGGCGGTTTCGTTGTCGAACCGCCGAAACCGCAGGCGCTCTTCTTGCGCGGCCAGCTCGGCCAGTAGCTCATCGCTCATGCGGCCATTAAATCAACAGTGTTGTGTAATTCCAAGCCGCTGATCAGACGAACTGGGACACCGAGAGCGTGTTCCCGAACGGGTCCTTGAACCAGGCGATGCGGTCGCCGCCCGGCGCGGTCCACACGCCGTGCGCGCTCTGGTCCAGCGCGAAGAAGAGCAGGAAGTTGACCCCCTGCGCCTTGAGCGTGTCGACCGCGTCGTCGATGTCGTCGACCTGCCAGCCGAGCACGGTGAACGGCTGCGGGGTGAGATCGTCGACCTTGGTGGCGCGGATCATCGTCGTGCCGCAACGCAAAACCACGGCGGACGGGTTCTCGTCCTCGACGTCGAAACCGAGGATCCCGGCGTAGAATTCGCGCGCCTTCGAGAGGTCTGTCACAGGTACGAACCCGATCGGCCGGGTGGAGTTCAGCATGTCTTCACCTCGCTGGAACAAGTTACTACTTTTCATGCCCCACGCTGCGTCAAGCAAAACAGGGAGGCGTGGGGATGACCGGAATCCGGAGACGGACCGTGCTGGGTGGCGCGGCGCTGGCGGGTGTCGCCGGCGCGCTGCGGCCGGACGTGGCGGGCGCGACGACGCGGCGGGGGACCATCGACGACGTCAAGCACGTCGTCGTCCTCATGCAGGAGAACCGCTCGTTCGACCACTACTACGGCACCATGGCCGGCGTCCGCGGCTTCAGCGACCGCGCGGCGCTGCGGCTGCCGCTCGGCAAGGACGTCTTCCACCAGCCTGACCTGCTGCGGGTCGACGGCGGGCACCTGCTGCCGTTCCACCTCGACACCGCGGTCGTCGACGGTCAGGACCTCGGCGACCTGCCGCACGACTGGGACACCACGCACCTCGCCTGGGACGGCGGCGCGTACAACGCCTGGATCCCGGCGAAGACGCAGATGACCATGGGCTACTTCACACGCGACGACGTGCCGTTCCACCACGCGCTCGCCAAGGCGTTCACGGTCTGCGACAACTACTTCTGCTCGATACAGGGCCCGACCACGCCGAACCGGCTCTACCACTGGACCGGCACGATCGACCCGGACGGCCGCGCGGGCGGCCCGGCCACCTCGAACCCCGGCGACTACAAGCCGGTCTACGACTGGACCACCTATCCCGAGCGGCTCCAGGCGGCCGGCATCTCGTGGCAGGTCTACGCCAACGACGAGCAGGGTGACGGCTACGTCGGCGACTACGGCGACAACCCGCTGTGGCTTTTCAAGGCTTATCACGACGCGTTGGCGTCCAGCGATCCTGCTAAGCGACAGCTCGCCGAGCGCGCGAGCCTGCGCGCGAAGTGGAAGCCGGATTCAGGTAAGGGCAAAGACGTCGACCACGTGCTGTCGCAGTTCATTGCCGACTGCGCCGCCGACAAGCTGCCCAGCGTCTCGTGGATCGTCGCGCCCTACGCGTACACCGAGCACCCGGCGGCCAGGCCGGTCGACGGCGCCGCCTACACCGCGCGAGTGCTCAAGGCGCTTTGGGACAACCCGAAGCTCTGGGAGTCGACGGTCGTCCTCATCAACTACGACGAGAACGACGGTTTCTACGACCACGTCGTGCCGCCGACCGCGCCGCCGGGCACCCCGCACGAGCTGCTGCCTGCGATCCAGCCGGTCTACGGCGGCCTGCCGCCCGCGGCCGGGCCGCCGACGCCGATCGGGCTCGGCCCGCGCGTGCCGATGACGGTGATCTCGCCGTGGAGCCGCGGCGGCTGGGTCAACTCGCAGGTCTTCGACCACACGTCGGTACTGCGTTTCCTCGAAGCCTGGACGGGCGTGCGCGAGCCGAACATCTCGGCCTGGCGCCGGGCCATCTGCGGCGACCTGACCAGCTGTTTCGACTTCAAGAAGCCCAGCACGAGCATCCCGCTGCTGCCGGACACGGCGACACTGCGCCGGCAGGCCGACGAGACCCAGTCGAAGCTGCCGAAGCCAGGCCCGCCCGCGCTGGGGCAGCAGGTCGTGCCGAAGCAGCTTCCTGGCAGCGCGCCCGCCCGCGCGCTCCCGTACCAGCCGCTGGCCGGCGTCTCGGTGGGCGTGGCCTCGGTCGGCCTGACGCTGAGCAACCAGGGCAGCGCGGCGTTGCAGCTCGCCTCCTACGCCTATCACCTGGCCGGGCTCTCGCAGCGATTCGACGTCGCGCCGCGGTCGACGGTGCACGGCCAGGTGGCCTTCGCTGTGGCCTACGACCTGGCGATCCACGGCCCGAACGGCTTCAAGGTCGAGGCCGCGGGCAACCTGCTGACCGCCGGGGTCGAGGTCGAACCGTCGCTCGTGGGCCTGAAACTGCAGCTCAAGGTGGTCAACACCCGGCCGCTCGCGGTGACGATCGGGGTATCCGGGCAACCGGGATTCGTGGTGCCCGCGAACGGCTCGCACGTGCTCACTTTGGACCCGCTGGCGGCCGATCATGGCTGGTACGACGTCACTTTCAGCCTCACCGGGCAGCCGTCTTGGCGACGGCGATTCGCCGGTCACATCGAGAACGGGAAACCGAGTCGTACCGGTTAAATCACGGCGAGTAACAAATCGCTTCCCCTGAGCGAGTACTGTGTAGATCGTTCGAGGGGGTGAAACTCGCGTGCGCAGACGGCCTGATGCCGATTTCGACCATGCGGAACTGCCCAAGGCTCACCGGATCCGGTGGTGGGTGGCGGCGGTGCTGGCCGGGCTGATCGCGGCCGGGTTCGCCGTGGTGCCGTACCTCGACGTGTTCCAGAACTCGGCCTTCGTCAGGAACACGAAGGTCCCCACGGTGATCAGCTGGGCCGTGCTGCAGACCGCGATCGTGGTCAGCTCGGCGGTGCTGACGCTGTTCTACATCGGCAAGGCGCGGCTCGAAGGCGCCGCCTACCGGGCCAACCAGATCGACATCAAGGTCTTCGTCGACGAGCGGCCGGACGGCAGTCACGACCGCGAGGTCGACTCCGCCGTCGAGCTGACCGCGGCGTTCAAGCGCATCCTCAACGAGTCACGGCTCTACGACCCGACGCCGGTGCCCGGCGTCGGCGGCTCGTACGACTTCATCCAGATCGTCGAGACCGCGGGTGAGTCGGCGGACGGCTGGTGGAAGGTCGCGACGAAGCTCATCAAGCTCGCGCAGCCGCCCGCCGCGTTCCAGATCAGCGGCACGGTCCGGCCCGGCAACGTGAACGGCCGCTACCAGCTGATCCTCGAACTCGTCCGGATGCCGCGCTTCGCGGCCAGCCCGCTGGTGATCGAGGACGACAACTGGCCTCGGGTGCTGCACCAGGCCGCGAACGCGGTGGCCGCGCTGGTCATCCCGCGCAGCGCGTACGTCCGCAAGAACATCCACTGGGCGGCGTGGCGCGACGCGAAGATCCCGTGGCAGCTGTTCGACGCGTACCAGCGGTCCAACTACTTCGTCGAGCACAACCGCTACGACGAGGCGCTCGCCGAGTACTACCGCGCGCTCACCCTCGACCCGTCGAACGTCTACATCAGACTCGAAATCGCGTCGCTGCAAGAGCAACTCGACCTGCACCTGGACGCGCTGGCCACCTACGACGACGTGATCACCATCTGCAGCCGCGGCCGCCCGAGTCTCGCGCGCTGGTGGATCGGCCGTGACTTCGAGCGTCAGCCGCGCGTGATGGCCAAGCACCAAGAGGTCGCGCTGCTGCTCGCCAGGTACCGGCACGCGCTCGTGCTCGGCCACGGCGACTCCATCGCCAGCTCGTGGTGGGTGCGCAAACCCAGGCGCGGCGCGGACTCCATGTACGACGCCAGGATCAGCCAGCGCGCGGAACTGCGCGCCGCGCTGCGCTTGCGCTTCGAGCGGTACGTCGAGCTCGACATCCGCACGTGTCCACAATGGATTTCCCGATCGGACCGGCAGGCACGGCACAACAGGCTGCTGCGCGCACCGGTAGACGAGCTCGTGGTCCCGACCGCGACCAAGGCCGAGAAGAAACGGTACGACGACCGCGCGGCCGAGCTGCGGTCGTACCTCTGCGCGTTGTCGCAGTACGAGATCGAGCGGCTGATCGAGGATTACCACAGCTTCTGGCGCCGCTACCGGCACACCTGGTCACTGCTGACCAACCGCGCGCTGCGGCTCTGTCTCGCCTGGGTGGTGCTGCGGCGGGCGATGGCCGACGTCGACCCGCACACCGGAGCGGTGCCGCGGCCACAGCCCGCCTACCCCGAGCCGAAGCCGAAACTGTTGCCGCCCAACGTCTTCCCGGCAGGCACCTGGCCACCCGAGCCCAAGGCGCTGACCAAGGTCGTCCAAGGATCGGGGCACCGCAGTTCCTGGGCCGAGTGCTACAACGCGGCCAGCGTCTACGCGGTGGCGCTGATGAAAGTCGGCCCGCGCGGGCAGTCGGACATGCGACGCAAGGCACTCAACCCGCACCTGGCAGGCACCGCACGGGACCAGGTCGCGCGCAGTGCCGTGCGGGAGCTGTACCACGCGGCGACCGTGAGCCACAGTGGACGGTTGGCAGGCCGCCGATCCTGGGTGATGGACGAGGACCCGGACCTCGTCGCGTTGCGCGGGCACGAGTTGTTCCGCGTGTTCGAGATGGTCACCTTCGCCCCGGACCGGCCGGCGCCACTGCGCCCGCACCGCGCGCACGTCTGGCAGCAGGCGAGTTACCTGCGCCAGCTGATCTTCGACATCGCCGGCTGCCGCGCGCGGTTCTGGCACGCCAAGGCCCGCGACACCGGCCCGGCCCCGGACGACCGGACCGTCGACGAGTGGCGCGCGATCGACGGCGACGTCTGGCGGCAGCTGCGCGACCTCGCCGTCAGCAGACAGGACTGGTACACGCGCTTCCAGGCCATCTGCGCGTACCGGCGCTGGTCCGTCGAGTCCGGCTACCCCGGGAAAGTCGCCGGGTTCCCGGCCTACACCGAGGACCTGCTCGCGTTGCAGCACCGAGGTTTCCACGGCGTCCCGCTGGAGAAACCCATCAACAGCAACAAGATCGCACCCGAATACATCATGGGCTGCGACCGCAGGCTCGACCAGCTCGTCGCGGCGGTGAAATCCTTGGACAACACCCCGTTGCCCGAGGACTTCTGCCGCCGCGCCGACTACTGGCGCGCACTGGCCGCCTGGTTCGACGACCGCGTGGCCGACGGGACGTCCGCCGAAACCCGGCGTCTGAGCTTCCTGGAGATCAGCGCCTAGCCCGCCCCTCGCCCTAGCCCGAAAGCCACTTTCGTCAGATCTAACCTGCCGAAAGTGGCTTTCGGGCTACTCGGAGCGGTCCTAGAGCTCGGCGGCCAGCCGGACGCCCTGGTTGATCGCACGCTTGGCGTCGAGCTCGGCCGCGACGTCCGCGCCACCGATCAGGTGCACGGTGAGCCCGGCCGCGCGCAGTTCGTCGGCGAGTTCACGTTGGGGCTCCTGGCCCGCGCAGATCACGACCGCGTCCACGTCGAGCACGCGTGCCTTCTCGTCGGCCGTGATGTGCAGGCCGTCGTCGTCGATCTTGTCGTAGCGGACGCCCTTGAGCTGCTCGACCCGCTTGGCCTTCAGCGCGGCGCGGTGCACCCAGCCGCTGGTCTTGCCGAGCCCGGCGCCGATACCGGAAGTCTTGCGCTGCAAAAGGAAAACCTGACGCGGCGACGGTTCGGGCTGCGGCTTGGTGAGTCCGCCGACGGCGGTCTCCGGGTCGGTGACGCCCCACTCGGACATCCACGTGTCGAGGTCGAGCGCGGGGGAGTCCTTGTGGGTCAGGAACTCGCTGAGGTCGACGCCGATCCCGCCCGCGCCGATGACCGCGACCTTGTCGCCGACCGGCTTGCCGTGCTTGACCACGTCCACATAGGACAGCACCTTGGTGTGGTCGATGCCGGGGATCGACGGGATGCGCGGGGTGACACCGGTCGCGAGCACGACCTCGTCGAACCCGGCGTCGATCAGATCGGCGGCGGCGACCCGGGTGTTGAGGTGAAGCTTGACCCCGGACACCTCGATTTGCCTTGCGTAGTAACGGATCGTCTCGGCGAACTCCTCCTTGCCGGGTATCTTGCGCGCGATGCCGAACTGGCCGCCGATCTCGCTGTCCGCCTCGAACAGTTCGACGTCGTGACCGCGTGCGCCGAGGCTCGTCGCGACGGCGAGGCCCGCGGGTCCGGCGCCGACGACCGCGACCCGCTTGACGCGGCGGGTCGGCGTCAGCTTCAGCAGGGTTTCGTGGCCGGCGCGGGGATTCACCAGGCAGGACACGGTCTTCTTCTTGAAGGCGTGGTCGAGGCAGGCCTGGTTGCAGGCGATGCAGGTGTTGATCTCGTCCTCGCGTCCGCTGCCTGCCTTGAGGATCCACTCCGGGTCGGCGAGGAACGGCCGCGCCATCGAGACCAGGTCGGCGTTGCCGCTGGTCAGCGCCTCCTCGGCGACCTCGGGCATGTTGATCCGGTTCGACGTGACCACCGGGATGCCGACGTGCGGCTTCAGCTTTCCGGTGACCCAGGTGAACGCGGCGCGCGGCACGGAGGTGACGATCGTCGGCACGCGGGCCTCGTGCCAGCCGATGCCGGTGTTGATGATCGTCGCGCCCGCGGCTTCGACTTCCTTCGCGAGCGCGACGACGTCTTCCCAGCTCTGGCCGCCTTCGACGAGGTCGAGCATGCTGAGCCGGTAGATGATGATGAAATCGGGGCCGACCTTCTCGCGGGTGCGGCGCACGATTTCGACGGCGATCCGGCGACGTTTCTCGGGCGTGCCGCCCCACTCGTCGGTGCGCTTGTTGGTGCGTTCGGCGAGGAACTGGTTGATGAAGTAGCCCTCGGAGCCCATGATCTCGACGCCGTCGTAGCCCGCTTCCTTCGCGAGCGCCGCGCAGTCGGCGAAGGCGCGGATCTGTTGCCGCACACCGTATCCGGTCAGCGCGCGCGGCTTGAACGGGTTGATCGGCGCCTTGATGCTCGACGCGGAGACGCTCAGCGGGTTGTACGCGTAGCGCCCGGCGTGCAGGATCTGCAGCGCGATCTTGCCGCCGGCCTCGTGCACGGGCGCGGTGAGCTGCCGGTGCGCCCTGGCTTCCGCCTTCGTGCTGAGCTTCGAGGCGAACGGCAGCAGCCAGCCGGTGCGGTTCGGCGCGAAGCCGCCGGTGATGATCAGCCCGACGCCACCGCGTGCGCGCTCGGCGTAGTACTCGGCGAGGCGCGGGAAGTCCTTTTCCTTGTCCTCGAGGCCGGTGTGCATCGAGCCCATGATCACGCGGTTGCGGAGGCTGGTGAAGCCGAGGTCGAGTGGCGACAGCAGGTTCGGGTACTGGCTCATGAGGTGCCCTTCCGGAGCGCTTCGAGAACTTCTTCGAGCCACTCGACGAAGCCGGATTCGGTACGGATTCCCCCACGCAGCACCAAATACTGGTGCAACGACTGTCCACTGAGGTCAGCCGGTGCGGGAAAGTCGCGCTTCTCGATCTGGCGGTAGACGTCGAGCTGCTCGGCGTGCACGTCGCGGTGGCGCGCGACCTCTTCGGCGACGGCGGCGACATCGCCGAGCGCGGCGCCGCGGATCTTGACGGCGAGTTCGCGCGGCCCGGCGCCGGGGTCCGGCTCGGCGAGCCACCGCTTCATGACCTCTGTGCCGTCCGCGCTGACTGTGTAGACCTTCTTGTCAGGCTTTCCGGACTGCTCGACGTGATCGACGACGATCCAGCCCGCTTCCTCCATGCGCTTGAGCACGCGGTAGATCTGCTGGTGGGTGGCGCTCCACCACAGCCCGATCGACTTCTCGAACCGGCGCGTCAGCTCATAGCCCGAGCCGGACCGCTCGGCCAGCGACACCAGTATCGCGTGCTCCAACGCCATGCTCCGAGTTTGATATGCAACTAGTTGCACTGCAACGAGACGCGTATCACTGAATCGTTCATAATAGTTGTATGCACGAAGTACTTCGGCTGATCGAGTCCCGGATGGCCTCCGGCAGTTCCCCAGGTCGGCGCACCGATTCGGCCCGCCTGGCGCTGGCCATCGAGGGTGGCAGCAGCCGCGGCACCTACTCCAGCGGCATGGTCCTCGCACTCGAAGAACTCGGCCTGCTCCCCGCGTTCGACGCCGTCTACGGCTCGTCCGCGGGCGCGTTGAACGGCGCCTGGCTGCTCTGCGGCCGCTCGGCCACCGGCGTCCGCTCGTGGTGGAACCCCGACGTGATGCGCCGGATCATGAACCCACTCCACCCGCTGCGCGGCCGCTCGGTCATCGACCTCGACTTCCTGGTCCACCAGGTCTATTCGCGACTGGAGCCGATGGACTTCCCGGCCATCCTCGCCAACCCCGTCGAGTTCCACCCGCTCGCGACCGACGCCGACACCGGCGCGTCGACCGACCTCCACCCCTTCATCGTCGACATCGACACGGTCAAGCTCGCACTGGCCGCGACCTCGTGCATGCCGGTACTGGCCGGCCCACCGATCTCCCTCGGCGGCCACCGCTTCGTCGACGCGGGCGTCGCCGAGCCCATCCCGTTCCGCGCGGCCCTGTCCCAGGGCGCCACCGCCGTCCTGGTCCTGCGCACCCGCCGAGCCGACGAACTCCCACTTCCCCCACCCCGAGTCCAAGACGTCGTGGTCCCGCGCTTCCTCCGCCGCTACGCCCCCGGCACCTTGGACGCCTGGCGAACCCAGCACGCCCGAGACATCGCCGACGCCCAGACCCTCGCCTCCGACCCTCGCGTCTTCTCGGTCCGCCCACCCCTGAACGCACCGAACATCGGCGCGATCGAACGGGACCCTGCCGTACTCCGGCGGGCCGTCGACCTGGGCCGCGCCGCGGTCCTGACCGCACTGGCTCCCCTGCGCGTGACGACCTGACCCCCGTTGAAAGCCCGAAAGTGGCTTTCGTCAGGTCCCATCTGACGAAAGTGGCTTTCGGGCTACAAGACCTGACGAACGCCACTTTCGGGCTCGCCATGTCCCGAAAGTGACTTTGGGGGCACGCCATGTCCCGAAGGTGACTTTGGGGCCATGGCACGCCCCGAAAGTGACTTTGGGGCGCTGGTTAGGTGCCGAAAGCCGCATTGGGGATCTGGTACGTACCGAAGGACGCATTGGGGTCCTGTGAGGGACCGAAGGACGCATTCGGGACCTGGCGGGGACCGAAGGACGCATTGGGATTTTTTTAGGGTGGCCCAGCGTGGTCAGGCGGGTTTTTGGGCGATGCCGCCGATGACGCGGGACTCCGAGGGGGAGCGGGAGAACAGGGTCTCCGAGTCCGGGTGCCAGGCCGGGGCGTAGACGAGGCCGGGTGAGAGGAGTGGCCAGTCGCCGAAGAAGCGGCTGAACTCGGTCATCGTGCGCAGGACGCCGGGGTTGGTCGTGGTCTCGTAGTACTCGAGGAGGTCTATGAGCGCCTGGCGTTCGTCGTCGTTGACCGGGTTTTCGTTGGTCATCTGGGAGATGACGAGCAGGGAGCCGGGTGCGAGGCGCTGGCGGTAGTAGGCGAGGACCGCGTCGGGGTTTTCGGAGTCCTTGATGAAGTGCATGACCGCGTTGATCACCAGTGCGACGGGCTCGCGCAGGTTGATGATCTCGGACTCGCGGACGCGCTCCCACAGGTCCTCCGGCTGGAGGAAGTCGGCGGCGATCGCGTGGTGGCGGTCGGGGTCGGCGGTGTCGGCGAGCAGGACCTGGGAGTGGGCGAGCGCGATCGGCTCGTTGTCGATGTAGAGGACGTGGGTGTCCTCTTCGGGGCGGGTGTCGTCGGCGACCTCGTGGACGTTGCCGGTGGTGGGGAGGCCGGAGCCGATGTCGACGAACTGGCGAATGCCGAGTTCGGCGCAACGGCGGACCGCGCGGCCGAGGAACTGGCGGCTGGTCATGCAGTAGTCGCCCATGAGCGGGAGGCGGCGGCGGACCTTCTCGGCGAACTCGCGGTCGATCGCGTAGTTGGTGCTGCCGCCGATGAAGTAGTCGTAGATGCGCGCGGCCGACGGCCTGTCGAGGCTGTTCCCAATAGCCCGCAGGGCCTCGGTGTTGTCCATGCGCGCGCTCCCAGGTCCGGCTACTTGGCGTCATGTTAACCGCCGTGGGGGAGGCTGCCCGTCACCCGACCGGTATCGTGACCCGCAGGGCGGAGCACCCGCCTACTGGGAATGTGACTCAAATCACAAGCTGTCAACATCGTCAAGTACCCGCGCGTCTTCTTGCCGGCGGAAAGAAAGCTGACGGCTTACCCGGAAGGGAACGGTAATGCACGCGAGCGATATCAGACTGGACTCGACGTTCGGTTTGATCTTGGTGGCCGTCCTGGCTTTGCTCGCCGTGATCGCCGTCCCCTGGTTCTGGGATTCCTGGAAATGGCGCCGCACCGGCCGCAGCACCACCACTGTGACCGCCGTCATTCTCGTCGTCGTTTCGATGGGACTCGCCGGCAACATGATCGGCAATTTCTTCCCGACGGTCGGCGCGCTCATTGGCACCTCGAACCCGGCGGGCGAGGGCACGAACGGTGAGGGCGGGCTCAACGGCGGCGGCCTCGAGCAGATGAAGGACTACAACCGCGACCGTGGTGCCAAGGGGCTCGGCTCGACGTTCCATCTGACCGTGCTCGGCGAGCGCACCGGGCTCACCCGCGACGTCAACCTCTACATCCCGCCGCAGTACTACGACCCCGCGTACGAGGGCTTCACCTTCCCGGTGATCGAGTGGATCCCGAACTACCCGTCCGGACCCGAGGTCGCAGGCGGCGGATACAAGCTGTACGACCAGCTCGACGCCGCGATCGCCAAGAAGCTGATGCCGCCGACCGTGGTGATCGTCCCCGACCCGACGGGGGTGCCGAAGGTCGGGCACGACACCGAATGCGTCGACGAGGTCAACGGCGCCGCGAACGACACCTACCTCACCGCAGACATCCGCGCGTGGGCGCTCAAGACGCTGAAGGTCAACGCCGACCGGAAGTCCTGGGCGATCGCGGGCTGGTCCTCCGGCGGCTATTGCGCGCTCAACCTGGTCACCCGGCACCCGCAGTGGTTCGGCATCGCGGCCAGCGTCAGCGGGTACGACGCCGCGTGGATCGACGCCGAGACCACCGACATCTTCAAGGGGCGCAAGGACATCGCGGACGCGAACAACGTCTCGATCAACCTCGCGAAGCACCCGTCACCGGTCGATCTGCTCGCGATCGCGGGCGACAAGGAAGCCAACGAGGTCGCGTCCATCCAGCGGATGAACAAGGCCGTCGCGTTGCCGACCACGTTGACGTCCTGGATCATCCCGGACGCCGGGCACAACATGAACACCTTCAAGTCGCAGCTGCCCGACGTCCTCACCTGGATCGGGTCCAAGAGCGCGACCCCGCGGTTCGCGGGCGCCCGCAAGGTCACGGTCAGCGGCGAGGTCAAGCCGTGGCCGCTGCCGCAGACGGGCGCGAAGGGCGCGCTCGTGGCGACCGATCAGTAATCCTTGAGCACCGCGGCGTTCGCTGCTTTTTCGTAAGCGCCGAGGAACTTTTCCTTACCAGGGATGTACGGCATCATCCGGACCAGGAAATTGCGCCGCCAGATCGCGAAATTCGTCTTCGGCATCAGGCCGGTGGCATTTCCGGCGCCGATCTTGTGGTTCAGCTCGACGTATTCACGCATGTCTTCGCGGTAGTTCTTGAACGCCGTCTCGTGATTGTCGAGATGGGCCTGTAGTTCGCCGACGACGATGTACGCGCCGACCAATGCCATGCTCGTCGCCATTCCGGAAAGGACGGACGAGCTGTGCGCGGCGTCGCCGACCAGTGCGATCCGGCCCTTCGCCCAGTCGTCCATCTTGACCTGGGCGATCGAGTCGAAGAAGAAGTCGGTCGCGTCAGGGAGCGCTTTCAGCAGCCGGGGGATTTCCCAGCTTTCGCCGGAGAAGACGTCGAGCAGGATCTTCTTCTGCTGCTCGATGTCGTGCCGGTCGTAGAACAGCGGGTCGGAACTCCAGTGGAACATCGCCATCGCCTCGGAGTTGCCACGGGCGCTCTGCATGCCCGCCGCTTTGCCGGGCATGTTGTAGAAGCATTCCCAGTGGTCGAGGTTCAGGTGGTTTTCCGTGGTGAAGATGGCCATGTAGTAGCCGAGGTGGTGAATGAACCGCGACTCGTCGCCGAAGGTCAGCGCGCGGACGTTGGAATGCAGCCCGTCGGCGCCGAACACGTAGTCGAAAGTGCGTGGCGCACCGCGTTCGAAGGTGACCTCGACACCGTCGGCGGTTTCGGTGAGCGATGTGATCGAGTCGCCGAAAACGTATTCGGTGTAGTCCTTCGTGGCGTCGTACAGGATGCGGCTGAGGTCGCCGTGCAGGATCTCGACTTCGGCGACCACGCCGGATCCGCCGAGGAAGTCCTTGCCCAGACTGCCTTTCACCTTGTTGTTGACGTCGACGTAGGAAATGCCGTCGACGCCGGTGCCGCCTTCCTTGATGGTTTCGAAGAGTCCCATTCGCTTGGTCACCTCGACCGCGGTGCCCCGCAGATCGACCGCGTATCCGCCATCGCGGATCTCGGGAGCCTGCTCCACCACCGTCGCGTTGAAACCGTAGTGGTGCAGCCAGTAAGCCAGAGCGGGCCCGGCGATGCTCGCGCCCGAAACGAGTACGTTCATGTTCTTCGCCACCCTGGCGAGTGTACACACGTCCTATATGATCGTTTAGTACGATCGTATGTGCGCGTACCGTTGTTGGACCTAGTTCAACAAGCTTTCGACCGTCTGAGCCGCGGCCGTGACCTGCTTCGATCCGGTGGCCCACGAGACGGAGCTCGGCCGCGAGGTCAAAATGACCACGATGTACCGGTCTTCTTCGCCCACTAGGCCGGTCGTGTGGAGATTTCGCGTGGGGTCACAACAGGACCAGCCCTGTTTCACCGCCCACGGCCTGTCGATACCGTTCGGTATACCGAAATACTGATCGAATCCGTCGGCGCCGGTCTTCGTCGCCTTGCGCAACGCGGTCAGCACGACGGAGCGGACGTCGTCCGATGCCTTCTCCATCAGATATCGGTAAACCTTCACCATGTCCGACGCGGTGGTGCGCGTGCTGCCCCAGTGACCGGGATCCGTCGGCGGTTTCGTGCGGGCCAGCCCCATTTTCGTCGCCCACCGGGTGACGATCGACTGGCCGCCGTTCGCCACCCACAAACTGCTCGCGATGTTGTCGTCGCTGCGCGAAAGCATCTGCGCGACGGTCGCGTTCGACGAGGTGCCCTTGTCCAGCGCGTCGAACGCGATCAGCAGTTTCACCAGTGACGCGGTGGTGAAGACCGTGTCGGCGTGCTCGGCGAGCAGCGCCTTGTTCTCCTGCCGGTCGTAGACCATCGCGCCGACCTGACCACCGGGCACCTGGCCGGAAAGCTTCGCCGTCGCGGTGACCTTCGGCGACGGTGTCGGTGTCGGCGTGGGGCTCGGCTCCGGTTCCGGGGCGGGTTCCTCGGCGGAAGTCTCCGACGGGGTGACACCCGTCGCGGTGGTCTCCAGCGGCATGGACAACGAAGCCTGCGCCGGCCCGCGCGTCGAATAGATGAACGCGAGCATCGCCACGACCGCGCCGACGCACAGTCCGGAGAGGAGCATTGCCGTTCGCTTGCTCATGATTGGTGTTGTGCTGAGCGGGCCTCCGTATTCGCCGTAACCGGCCTGATTGTGGGATGGCTCTCGATCGGGTGAAAACCGGGGACGCGGCGGCCGGAACTGACAAGCAGTACCGTGACAGGAATCATCGAGCGCAGGGTTGAAGCCCCGGGAGACCGGCCAGACCTCGCCGTGGAGGACCCGAAGGAGTCCTTCGCGCGGCTCTTCGACGAGTACGCGAGGCCGTTACGCGGCTACCTCGCGGGCCGGGTCGGCGAGCACGTGGCGGACGATCTCGTCGCGGAGACCTTTCTCGTCGCGTTGCGAAGACGCGCGAGTTACGACCCGACGCAGGCACCCATTCGCGGCTGGTTGTACGGGATCGCGACCAATCTGCTGCGCAACCACGTCCGGCACGAGGTCCGCGGCTACCAGCTCACGGCCAAGGCCGTCGGCGAGGAAGCGCCCGCCGAGAACCACGACGTCAGAGTGGCCGACCGGGTCGACGCCGCCAGCCGTCTGCGCAGGCTCGCCGGCGAGCTGGCCGCGCTCAGCGAGGCCGAACGCGACGTGCTCCTGCTGACCTCGTGGGCCGGGCTCGAACCGGCCGAGGTCGCCGAGGCACTCGGGATCCCCGCCAGCACCGTGCGCTCCCGGCTGCACCGGGTCCGGCACAAACTCCAGGCTTTCTTGACCGACAAGACTTTTGAGGAGAACGTCAGTGAATGAGCTCGACCAGGCTCTCGACCAGCTGAACCGCGAAGCCCGTGACTCCCACGCGCCACTCACGGACGCACGCGCGAAGCTGATGGCCGCTGTCGACGCCGAAGCAGCGCTCCCGCAGCTCAAGCCGCGGCGCCGTCGGCTGGTGATGCCTGTCGCGGCCGCTGCCGCCGGGGTGCTCGCGATCACGGCGGTGGTCGTCCAGGTCCGGTCCGACGAGCCCGCTCCCCAGGCCGCGGTGCCGCCGGCGTCCGGGAAGTCGTCCGAGGCGCCGTCCGAAGCGCCCGCCGTGACGCTGGTGGCCGCCGAGGTGCTGAACAAGGCCGCTGACCTGTCCGTCGGCGCGGTGGACCAGCCGGTCGGGCCCGGCCAGTTCCGCTACATCAACAAGCACGTCTGGAACACCCGCGGTCAGAGCACGGGTGTCTCCGTCGACGCGCCGGACCAGACGATCAAGGGCAGCACCTACCTGCTCGAACTGCGGTACCAGACCTGGATTCCCGCCGACGAGAAGCAGACATGGCTGGAACGCCGTGAGGTGCTCGGCCCGCTGAAGTGGATCGGTGGCACGTCGCCGGAGTCCGAGACGACACCGCCGCCGATCATGGACACCGACCGCGGTGACCGGCAGGGCGCGTGCGGCGACTTCTTCCCGAAATCCAAGCCGAAGAAGGTCTGCGGCGACGTGACCGACTCGGCCCAGCCCGCGTTCTACCGCAACCTGCCGAACGATCCCGACAAGATGTTCGCGAAGCTGAAGGACATGACCAAGGGCCGGGGTTCCACGCCTGCGGTGATGTTCCACTTCGGACTCCAGATCCTCGAGGACGGCCTGATGCCCGCCGAACAGCGCGCCAACTGGTACCGCGCGCTGGCGAAGATCGACGGCGTCCGGGTGATCGAGACCGCCGCGAACCTCGACGGCCGCACCGGCATCGCGCTCGGCATCGACGGTGAGCACGAGCGTCGCGACCTGATCATCGACCCGAAGACGGGCGAGTTCATCGGCGTGCGCAGCGTGGCGGGCGAGCACCCGTACGACGCGTGGATCAAGCCGGGCACGGTCACCGAGTTCAGCGCGGTGAGCACGGGCGTGGCGAACACGCTCGGCCAGCCGCCCGCCAACTGAGGTCGTGCGCGTTGCGGGCGGTTATTTGAGCGGAATGTCAAAGGTGGCGTGTCTGGTGTGCTCGGCTGTGGCCGGGGTGGCTGTGTGGGAAATGCGTCGTTGAACGACGCATTTCCCACACGGTCAACCTGCTTGTCCAGCGCCTGAGGGTCGTTGAGGACAGGCTGAGTGCGGTTTGCGGCGTTGGACGACGCAAAACGCACTCACCCAGGTGCGAGAGCCAGGTATGAGGGGAGCCTTCATCCGCGGTCGGTTCGGGTGAGGGCCTCCCTCACCCGAGCTGAGTGGGTGGGGGCCTCCCTCACCCGTATATGCGGTCGAGCTAGGCCCTCACCCCACGGATCCGAGCGAAGTAGGCCCTCACCCACGCCCGACCACGACCCTGACACGCACGAGGCAGCAGAAAAGCGGTCGTGAGTGTTTTCGCCGGTTAGAACCGGCCGCACCACTCACGACCCCCACGCCGAGCCGACGATCACGCCACGTTTGGGTTTCCGCTCAAAATAGAACCGCCCGCAACGCGCACGAGCCCTTACCTGGCAAGCCTCGCCTTGACCTCGCCCGCCGCGGCGATGGACTCGGCCGCCGACTCGCCTGGCAGCGGCAGCAGCACCACCGACTCGCTTCCAGCCTCATGCAGCTGCCGCACTCGCTCGGCACAATGCTCAAGCGGGCCCGAAACGCTGAGCTGGTCTATCCACTCAGGACGGAGCTGTGACGCGACGTCCTCGCCGCTTTCCATGATGGCCAACAGTTCCTCGCCGAATGGCATCGGCCGGACATGCGGCGCCGAGTTCACGCCGAGTGCGGCCGCGACGCGCCCACGAACCCGTTCGCGGGCGCGCTCGTGGTCCTCGTCGAGCGCGAACCAGTTGTACGTCGTGATCGCGTTGCCGGTGATTTCGCGCGTCTCGCGGATGTACTCCGGCGCGGCGGGCTCCGCGAGGATCGTCCCGTCGGCCTTCCTGCCGGATACCGCCAGCGACTTCGGACCGCGGACGCCGGCCAGCAGCGGCGGCACCACCGAGGGCTTGTACTCCAGCTCGACCTCGTCCAGCCGGACGTGCTTGCCGTCGACCGAAACACGTTCGCCGGACAGCAGCCGCTTGATGACGTCGAGCGTTTCCTCCAGCGCTGCCAGCGGGGACTTCGGGTACGCGCCGATCTGGCGCATCCACGCCGGGACGCCGTGTCCGAACGCGACGGTCAGCCTGCCGGGGTGGAGCTGGGCCAGCGTGGCGAGCTCCATCGCGGCGATCGCCGGGTTGCGGGCGACCGTGGGCAGCACGCCGATACCGACGGTGATCGACTCCGTCACCGCGAGCACGGTCGCCGCGTTGGCGATGCCGCCGGTGTAGAAACAGTCCTCGACGACCCACAGCTCGTCGAGCCCGGACTGGTCCGCCTGGCGCGCGAGGCCCCTCATCTCGCCGGGCGCCACTTGGCGGTTGATCCTCGTGCCGACACGCATGCCGTCTCCTCCTGTGGTCATACCCCTACCCTGCGCAGCACCTGCAGCAGGTATTCCTTGCGGTTGAGCGGATTCTGGTCGGTACGAGATCGTTCGGGCACCTCGCCGGTCACCGGCTGGTAGCGCTCGAACGACGACTCCAGCACGCCTTCACCCCGGGTGAGCGAGGGCAGCCGCTGCTGCAGCCCGTGCACCTCGGCCGCCGGGATCTCGCCTTCGAGCACCGCCGAAGTGCCGGTCGTCAGCGGGATGGCACGCAGTTTGGCGAGTGCGGAAGAGACCGCGCCGAAGGTGTCCGGCGGCAGTTCGAGACGGAACCGGTGCATCGGCTCGTACACCGTGGTCCCCGCCTCCTTCAACGCGTCCATCAGCACCAGCGGGGTGAGGTTGCGGAAGTCGCCTGCCGTGCTCGACATGTTCTTGTCGAACGTACCGTGCGCATGGCTTTGCCGTGCCCAGTAACCGGAATGGGTCATCGTGATCACACAGTCGGTGACCCGCCACCCGTGTATCCCTTGCCGCAGTGTCTCTTTCACGGTTTCCTCGACCGCCTTGACGAAGGAGTACGGCATCGACCCGAGCTCCACCTCCAGCCGGAATTCGACACCGGAGTCGATCGGGGCCGGGTCGATGCGCAACCCGACGGTGGCCAGGAACGGGTTCGGCTCCTTGTCGATGATCTCGAAGGCCGAGCCGGTGCCGCTCGGTCGTTCGAGACAGATCGTGGTCGTCTCGCGGAAGGTCACCTCGACGCCGAACTCCTCGGCCAGCGTGGCTTGGATGACCTCCTTCTGGACCTCGCCGTAGAGCGACACCGAGATCTCCTGCCTGATCGCGTCCTGCCGGAGGTCGATCAGCGGATCCTGCTCGGCCAGCCGGGTCAACGCCGGGTGCAGCGCCGCCTTGTCCGACGGCCGCACCGGGACGACGACCGTCTCCAGTGTCGGAGGCGCGAAGTGGTGCCGTCCGGCGCCCGCTCGCGGTTCGCCGATCGCGTCACCGATCCGGATTTCGGTGAGCCCCCAGAGCTTGCCGATCTGCCCGGCGCTCACCTGCCCGCTCCGCACGGCCGAACCGTTCTCGAAAACGTGGATCGCGGTGACCTTTTGCTCTGCGGGCAACCGATCCCTGATCCGCAGTGTCCCCGAGAACATGCGGACGTAGGCGATCTTCTCACCGGCAGGGCCGCGTTCGACCTTGAAGACGGTGCCGGAAACCGGTCCGTCCACATCGGACTCGGCGGCGGGCAGCAGGCTCTTCATCCCGGTGGTCAGCTCCCGCGTTCCGGCGCCGGTGATGGCCGAGCCGAAGAACACGGGATGGACGAGCGCTTGCTTCGACTGAGTCGCGAATTCCTTGCGCAGCAGCTCTTTTGACACCGCGTCGTCGAGATAGGCCGCCAGGAAAGCATCGCTGTTTTCGGCCAGGACATCCGCGTCGGGTGTGTCATTGCGGATCGCAGCGGGAGTGAGCTTCGCGGCGATCTCGCCGAGCACGCGCTCGGGATCCGCGCCGCGTCGGTCGAGTTTGTTCACGAAGATGAGCGTGGGAATGCGCAGACGTCGCAGCGTGCGCATCAGGACGCGGGTCTGCGCCTGCACGCCTTCGACGGCGGAGACCACCAGCACGGCTCCGTCGAGCACGCTGAGCACCCGCTCCACCTCGGCGATGAAATCCGGGTGACCGGGTGTGTCGATCAGGTTCACCGTGACGTCGTCGAGGGAGAACGAGACCACGGCGGATTTGATGGTGATGCCACGCGCGCGTTCGAGCGCGAGCGAATCGGTCTGGGTGCTGCCGTCGTCGACGCTGCCGATCTCGTCGATGACGCCCGCGGTGTGCAGCAGCCGCTCGGTCAGGCTGGTCTTACCGGCGTCGACGTGGGCGACGATGCCTAAGTTCAAGGTGTGCACGAAGAGTCATGTCCTCTGGGTAGACGGTGATCACCACTGGGTAGGACATGGCTGTTCCGCGCATGACGACTCCTTCGAACGGTCTGGCAGCCGACTAGAGCAGAGGTGCCGTGCGGCAGGCAACCGAATTTTCCCGATGATCGGCACGGCCGACTTGGCGGATTGACATTAGTAAAGATTCCTTCTTTACTCGGTCGGATGAACCACTTGGGGCGTAGGAGTTTTCTGCTCGGTTCGGCCGGAGTCGCCGGTGCGGCGGCGCTACCCGGCACCGCGTCGGCCACCGAGGAAGGTGGCGCGGGCACGCAGGTGATGGCCAATGCCGTCGGCTACGAAGCGGTAGGCCCCAAGCGGGTGATCTTCGCGAGCCAGGGTCAGTGGTCTGGACCTGGCGGGTTCCGCTTGGTCGACAATCTGACCGGCGCCGTGGTGTTCCGCGGCCAGGCCAAACCTGCCGTCACGGTCGAGGACTGGCGCAAGGACCAGTTCCCCGAGGTGCCCGATTTCTACCGTGTGGGCGACTTTTCGTCGTTCACCAAGCCTGGTGAGTACGTCGTGGTCGCCGACAACGGCGGCTCGTCGTGGCCTTTCCGCATCGAGCAGAACCTGTTGGAGCGGTTCACGCTGCCCGCTGTCGTCCACTTCTTCAAGGAATCCCGCAGCTCCGGCCAGTTCGACAAGGCCGACCGGAGCCTCGCCGTCGGCACCACCGGCCAGCGCTGGGACGCGCACGGCGGCTGGTACGACGCCGCCGCCGACTGGGGCAAGCACTTCACGCAGCTGTCCGGGCTTTCGTACTTCAACACGCTGTCGATCCCGCTGACCGCGTGGGTGCTGTTCGCCGCGCACGGGAACCTCGACCGGCGCAAGGACAAGAACTTCGTCTCGCTCACCACCTGGCTGCTCGACGAGGCGTTCTTCGGCGCCGACTACCTCGTGCGCACGCATGTTCCCGGCAAGTCCTTCTACAGCGGTGTTTCCCAGCCGGAGGACGACTTCCTCGACGTCGACCCGACGCTGCGCAAGCTCAACACCAAGCAGGTCAACTATCGCGAAGGCGGTGGCGCGGCGATCGCCGCGCTCGCGCGGGCGAGCACGTACGGCATCAGCGGCGAGTACACCCCGGCCGAGTACCTGGCCGCCGCCAAGGACGCGTTCACCTTCCTGCAGGCCAACAACACCGACATGACCAACGACAAGAAAGAGAACATCCAGGACGACTACAACGCGCTGCTCGCCGCGACCGAGCTGTTCAAGGCCACCAAGGACGCCCAGTACCAGCAGGCGGCCGACGCCCGCGCGACGAGCCTGACGAGCAGGCTCGCGAGCTGGCAGAAGTACCGCGACTACTGGCGGGCCGACGCGGTCGACCGGCCGTACTTCCACCCGTCGGACGCCGGGCTGCCGGTGGTCAGCCTGTTGTCCTATGTGGACATCGCGGGCGACGCCGTCAAGGCGCAGGTGCTCGCGGTCGTGCGCAAGTCGCTGGAGTTCGAGCTCGGCGTCACCGCCGAGGTGCCCAACCCGTTCGGCTACGCGCGGCAGCTGATCCAGGGCCGCGAGGGCAACCGCTACACCGGCTTCTTCATGCCGCACGACATCGCGCCGCGGTCGGACGACATCTGGTGGCAGGGCGAGAACGCCCGCATCGCGTCGCTCGCGTCCGCCGCCAGGCATGCCGCGCGGTACTTCGACGACGCGTTCGCGGCACGGCTGCGTGCCTACGCGCAGGACCAGCTCAACTGGATACTCGGCGTCAATCCGTACGCGACGTGCATGCTCGAAGGGCCGGGGCGCAGCGTGCCGCTCTACCTGGAGTACGCGAACGACGACCCGGCCGGGTCGTGGCGGTGGCTGCGGTGGCCCGGCGGCATCGTCAACGGGATCACCGGCAAGGGTGAGGACGGGCGCGGGCTGCAGTGGGATCCCGGCCGGGCGGCCACCGGGCCGAACACGGACTGGCGCTGGCTGGAGCAGTGGCTGCCACACGCCACCTGGTATCTGCACGCGGTGACCGCTCGTATTTGACAGACTCCTATTGTTCCGCGAATGCCGGTATTGACAAACATGCCGAATAACGTGCATGTTGTTTTGTCGGCTATCGCAGGTTCGAGGAGCCCCGGATGTCAGGCAACGACGCTCGGATAACCGCGGAAAATCTCGCCAAACAGCGGCTGGACATCGTCCGCGCGCACCTGGAATCCGCAGGTTACCGCCCAGGCTGTACCGGCTTCCCCGATGAACGTGCGGAAAACGTGCATTACCATGTCGCGGAAGACTCGGTGGTCGCCGAATTCGACTTGCTCGGAACGGCGACCGGCCGGAATTTCACGGTCCGGTCGGCCGCCTGTTTCGTTTTCGAAGCAGGCGGCGACCGTATCGTGGGAGAGCGGCGTTATTTCGACCGCGTTTCCTACTTCGAGCAGTTGGGGCTGCTCACCGGCTGAGGGTCAGCCGCGGCCCGGCTGGGTGTTGCCCGCGGGCAGCGCCTTGCCCGCGGCGTCGACGGCTTTCAGGCCCGACGGCTCGGTGACCTTGTCGAACCAGAACACGACGATGTCCGGGTCCTCGCTCCACTTGGCCGTGTGCGCCTCGGCGCCCTTGGCGGTGATCTTCGCGGCCGGGCCCGCGTAGTAACCGAAGGCGCCGCCCCCGTTGTTGCCAACGGACACGGCGTGGAAGCCGGGTGCCTTGTCGGAGCCGTTGAACTCGTTGGCGACGGTGTCGGCCGTGAGCTTGCCGTCCGCGCCGCGGTGGCCCTTCATGATGCCGAAGTGCGTGTTCGGCAGCGACGGCTCGGTCACCGCGACCGCGTAGAACACGACCTCGCCCTTGGCGTCCTTGATCCCGGTCGAGATGACGTCACCGACCGGCTTGCTCTCCGGAGCCTCCGGAGCGGCGGCCGGCGCCTCGGCGGGTGCGAACACCTTGTCGGCCGCCGGTGCCTCGCCTGCCGTGGCCACGCCGGTCGGCTGCTCCGCCGCGTTGGCGCTGAGCACGCCGGTCACCGCGATGGCGCCGCAGGCGGCGACCGCCGTGGCGGCCATGAGCACGCGGCGGGTGAGGCGGGTGTTCTTCTGCATGGATCACTCCCTGGTCAGACGGTTGGAGATCATCTGCCGGGAAAGACGAGAGGACGTACCCGAAAGTTGTCGCGCCCGCGCGCAACCTTTCGGGCCACCCGCTCGTCGTTAGTGATCATGGCCAGGAGTGACGACGAGTTCGTGGAGTTCATGCAGGCGTGTTCCTCGCGCCTGCTGCACGCCGCGTACCTGCTCACGGGCAACCGGCACGCCGCGGAAGACGCGGCGCAGACAGCGCTGGCCAAGACGTACGCGACCTGGACGAAGGTCCGCCGCAAGGACGCGTACGCGTACACCCGGACGATCCTTGTCAATCACGTGATCGACAAATGGCGCCGTCCGCTGCGTGAGCATCCCGCCGACGAGGTGCCGGAACGCGCCGTCGACGCCGACGTCGATTCGGCCATCGTCCAGCGGGAATGGCTGATGGAGAAGCTCAACGAGCTGACCGGCCGCGAACGCGCGGTCGTGGTCCTCCGGCACTACTTCGACCTGCCGGAGGCCGAGGTCGCCCGCGAGCTCAAGGTCTCCGTCGGCACCGTGAAGAGCACCAACTCGCGCGCGCTGGCGAAACTGCGGATATCCATCGACCCGGCCACGCTGATCGGGGGTGGAGGACGATGAACGACCTCGACGCACTGCGCACCGCGCTGAACGAGGCCCCACCCGAGGGCCTGGCGCTCGACACCTCCGCCGTCCTCGCCGATGGCAAACGTTTGCGTCGCCGTCGCCAGCTGCTCCAGGGCTCCGGTGTCGTCGGCGTCGCGGCCGTGGTGACCGCCGTCGTGCTCGGCTCGGGCCTGCTTCGCGCCGTCCCGCCCACGCCTGACGCGCCGATCGCGGCCCCGCCGTCGACCAGTGTCCCCGTCGAACCGCAGAGCGTGCCCTACGGCGACGTCATCTCCAGCGGGATCAAGGCCGCGGGCGGCGAGTTCGTCTACTACGCGGTGCGGATCGACGACCCGGTGAACCTGCCGCAGACGCACTTCGGCCTGATGACCGCGCTCCGCGCGCCGGACGGCAAGATCACCGAGCTCCTGTTCGTCAACGAGACCGGCGGCGTGTCCGACCGCAAGCCTGGCTTCCGCGAGGTCGACGGCGGTGAGCAGATCAAGGGGACCTACGTGCCGGTGTTCGGCTACTTCGTCGGCCCGGTCGCGAAGATCACCACGACCGCGCACGGCAAGGAGGTCCAGGCGAGCCTGGCCAAGTGGAGCGTCGACCCGTCGGTCACCGTGTTCTGGTTCGACCCGCAGCTCGTCGACTCGGACAAGGCGCTGAGCCCGCCGTACGCCTACGACGCCGCCGGTAACAAACTGTCCAGTTGAGCTGTTGGTGTGAGCGCCGACACACTAGCGTGGCTGAATGTCGCTCAGCGAGGTGCGCGCAGCCGAGATCGTCGCCGAACACGACGAGGAACGGCCTGCCCGGCGGCTGACCGGCCGGACCGACCGGTTCGTCTGGCTGATCGCGCTGGTCGTCGCACTGCTGGTGCTCAAACAGGTGTTCTTCCCGTTCAGCAAGGGAAACCAGTTCTATCTGGTGATCTTCCTCGGCTGCACGCTGCCGCTGGTGTTCGTCTGCTACCGCCCGCTGCTGCGCAAATCGGGTGACGCGCCCGGCCATCTCGACTGGGCGCTCGCGGCGGCCGCGTTGTTCGTCGGGCTCTATCCGGTGCTCGGCGGGTACGACGCGTTCCTCGACCGGCAGGGCACTTTGTCCACAATGGACATCATCGCGGGCGCGCTGCTGCTGGTGCTCGTGCTGGAAGCGACCAGGCGGACCACGGGAATCGTGCTGCCGACGGTGTGCGTCGCGTTCCTCGCGTACGCCTACTACGGCGGATTCCTGCCGCAGAACTGGGGAATCGCGCACGCCGGCGTCGACTTCAGCCAGATCGTCAACGCGCTGTACAACGACGCGACCGGGTTCTTCGGCACCCCGCTGGACGTCGCCGCGAGCTACATCGTGCTGTTCACCATCTACGGCGCGGTGCTCAACGCGTCCGGCGCCGGGAAGTTCTTCGTCGACATCTCGTTCGCCGCCTTCAAACGCTCACGCACCGCGCCGGGGCGGACGACCGTGCTGTCCGGGTTCCTGCTCGGCACGGTCTCGGGTTCGGGCACCGCGACCGCGGTCAGCCTGGGCGCGATCACCTGGCCGATCCTGCGCAAAGCGGGCTACCCCAAGGAAAACGCGGGCGGCCTGCTCGCCGCGTCCGGGATCGGCGCGATCCTCTCGCCGCCGACGCTCGGCGCGGCCGCGTTCATCATCGCCGAGTACCTGCAGACCTCGTACCTGACCGTGCTGATCTGGGCGACCATCCCGACCCTGCTCTACTACCTCGGCATCGTGTTCGCGGTCGAGGCCGACGCACGCCGGTTCGGCGCGAAGGCCGTCGACCTGCCGACTGAGAACGCGCGGAAACTGTTGCTGCGCGGCGGTTACCACTTTCTCTCGCTCGGGATCATCGTGGTGTTCCTGGCGCTCGACATCCCGCCGTTCGCCGCCGTGGTCTACGCGACCGGCGTGGCGGCGGTGTTCACGCTCATCTCGCGGCTGACGTCCGGCGAAGGCTTCAAGAGCTGGGCCATGGACATGCTCGACGCGTTGTCCGCCGGCGTGCGCGGCGCGCTGCCGGTGATCGCGGTCTGCGCCGCGGCGGGCGTGATCACCTCGACGATCACCAAGACCGGGCTCGGCCAGGAGCTGGCCAACGCGCTGGTCGAACTCGCCCGCGCGGTGGCCGACAACGCGACCGTGGTGCTGGTGCTCACCGTGGTGCTGTCCGCGATCGCGGTCGGCGTGCTCGGCCTGGCGGTGCCGGTGACGGCCTCGTTCATCATCGCCTGGGTGGTGATCGGCCCGGCGCTGGCCGGCGTCGGTGTCGACGGGCCCGAGCGCGCGATGTTCATCTTCTACTACGCGGTGCTGTCGGAGGTCACGCCGCCGACCGCGCTGGCGGCGGTGGCGAGCGCCGCGATCACCGGCGGCTCGGTGCTCAAGACGATGTGGCAGTGCTGGAAGTACACGCTGCCCGCGTTCCTGGTGCCGATCGCGTTCGTGCTGACCGACAACGGCGCCGCGCTGCTGTTACAGGCGAAACCGTTGACCGTGCTGTGGGTGACGGCCGTGTCGGCGCTCGCGGTCGGCGCGCTCGGGGTGGTGACCGGCGGCTGGTTCTTCGGGCCGGTGCGCATCCCGGTGCGCGCGGTCTTCGTGCCCGCCGCGTTGTGCCTGCTCTACCTGGAACCGGTCCCGGTGTTCGTGGGACTCGGCTTCTGCCTGCTGGGAGTGGCTCTGCAGGTCTTTTTCCGGATGACTGAAGGAGAAGCGGATGCGAGCGAGGGCGTTGCTGGTGATCGCGATGCTGACGGTGACGGGCTGCGGCGGCAAACAGGCGACGCAGGCGGGTGACGGCGCGGGCTGCGAGGCGGCCGACGGCCGCATCACCATCGCCACCGGCAACAGCGGCGGCGTCTACTACGTGCTCGGCGGCGGCCTCGCGCAGCTGATCAGCAACAACACCAAGCTGAAAGCCACCGCGGCCGAGACCGGCGCCTCGGTCCAGAACATCCAGCAGCTGGTCAACAAGGACTACGACATCGCGTTTTCCCAAGGCGACACGGCGACCGACGCGGTCAACGGCACCGGCCCGTTCGAGGGCAAACCCCAGAAGATCCAGGCACTCGCCCGCATCTACCCCAACTCGACCCACGTGCTCGTCCGGTCCGACACCGGCATCAACACGGTCGCCGACCTGCGCGGCAAGCGCGTCTCAACGGGCTCGCCGAAGTCCGGCACCGAGGTCGTCGCGAACCGCCTGCTGCAGGCGGCCGGTCTGAACCCCGAGACAGACGTCCAGGCCCAGCGCCTCGACCTGGCGAAGACGTCCGACGGCATGAAGTCCGGCACGCTCGACGCGCTGGTGTGGGTCGGCGGCCTGCCGACCGCGCAGATCACGGACATCACGACGTCGATGAAGGGCAAGGTCAAGCTGCTCGACCTGAGCACGCTGGTCGAGCCGCTGAAGAAGATCAACCCCGGCTACGGGCCTGGCATCATCCCGGCCGCGTCGTACGGTCTCGGCGCGGACGTCCCGACGTTCGTGGTCCCGAACATGCTCCTGGTCCGCGAGGACTTCCCGGCCGCAAACGCTTGCGCGATCACGAAGCTGATCTTCGACAAGCGCGCCGACCTGGAGAAGGTCCACCCCGCCGCCAAGCAGATCGACAAGGTGACCGCGCGTCAGACGGACCCCGTGCCGCTGCACGCCGGCGCAGGCCAAGCCCTGGGGTCGTGAGTGTTTTCGCCGGTTAGAACCGGCCGTACCACTCACGACCCCTTTCTTCGGCTGCCTCATCCGGGGCAGGGTCGTGGTCGGGCGTGGGTGAGGGCCTAGTTCGCTCGGATCCGTGGGGTGAGGGCCTAGTTCGACCGCATATACGGGTGAGGGAGGCCCCCACCCACTCAGCTCGGGTGAGGGAGGCCCTCACCCGAACCAGCGTGGATGAAGGCTCCCCTCATACCTGGCTCTCGCACCTGGGTGAGTGCGGTTTGCGTCGTCCAACGCCGCAAACCGCACTCACCCTGTCCTCAACGACCCTCAGGCACTGGACAAGCAGGTTGACCGTGTGGGAAATGCGTCGTTCAACGACGCATTTCCCACACAGCCACCCCGGCCACAGCCGAACACCTTCCGCTCAATAGAACCGGCCGTACCACTCACGAGTCCTTGGCTTGCGGAAGCTTCCGTGGTCGCTTGCTCGGCTTGGCCGACGGTGGTGGCACGACGGGGCCGATGTCGCCGTCCGGGGCTTCGTCGAGGTCGACCATGACCGGGGCGTGGTCACTGGGCCCGGTGCCCTTGCGCGCCAGCCGGTCGATCCAGGCGGCCTTGACCCGCCCGGCGACCGGCGTCGACGCCAGCACCAGGTCGATCCGCATGCCCAGGTCCTGGTGGAACATGCCGGCCCGGTAGTCCCAGTAACTGAAGATCCGCTTGTCCGGCCACCGATCGCGCACGACATCGTGCAGCCCGAGCGCCAGCAGCGACGTCAGCGCCGCCCGCTCGGGCTCGGTCACGTGCGTCTGGCCGACGTACGCCGCGGGGTCGAAGACGTCCGCGTCGGCAGGCGCGATGTTCATGTCACCGCAGACGAGCGCGTCGGCCGGGCCCGCGGCGACGACCTCGGCCAGCTTCGCCAGCCAGGCGAGTTTGTAGTGGTAGTGCTCCGAATCCGGCTCACGGCCGTTCGGCACGTACAGCGAGTGCACGCGGACGCCGCCGCAGGTCGCGGCGACCGCGCGAGCCTCCTGATGCGGAAAGCCGGGCGCGCCGTCGATGCCGGTCACGACGTCCTCGAGGCCGACCTTGGACAGGATCGCGACCCCGTTCCACTGGACCTCGCCGCTCAGCGCGACCTCGTACCCGCGCTGCGCCAGCTCGTCGCCGAGTAAGGCGAGGAAGGCGTCGTCGACGAGCTTGGTCTCCTGCAGGCAGACGACGTCCGGCTGCCGTTCGTCCAGCCACGGCAGAAGCCGGGGTACCCGCTGCTTGACCGAGTTCACGTTCCAGGTCGCTACGCGCATCGGCCAACGGTAACCCGTCGGGTGGGTGTGAGGGAGGCTCACACCCACCCGGGCAAGGTCAGTCCTGCTCGACCTTGATCTCGATCTGCTTGTCCTTCAGCGACTCGGTGTACGGCATCGCCAGCTCGAGGATGCCTTTGACGTACCTGGCGCTGATCTGCGAAGCGTCCGCACCCGGCGGCAGCGAGACATTGCGGGTGAACGAGCCGTAGTGGAACTCGCTGCGCCCGCTCGACACCGCACGCGCCTCCCTCTGCGCGTTGATGGTCAGCACGCCGCCGTGCGAGGTCACCGTGATCTGCTTGTCGGCGTCGAAGCCAGGCAGCTCCGCGCGCACCACGTACTTTCCGTCCTCTGTGGACTCTTCGATTCGTACCATGTTGGGATCACCGAACGGCCAAGTGTGCTCCAGCCACGAGGCAAGGGTGGGAAATGCCGTCCGCGGACTGGGAAACAGCGAGGTCATGCCAGCTCTCTTTCGTCGCGGTTTGCATTGCACCCCAATGAAACCGCGACCTGACCCACGCGCGATGCGGCCGGATTACCCCGAAAACCAGGGGCAAAGGTCACCAGTTCAGAACGCCGTGTGGGTGACCCAATGGTTGAGCAGCGCGCGATCACCGGTGACGCCGTCGACGGGCAGTCGTCCGGTGAACATCAGCATGAGATCGCGCACCGGCCCGGAAACGGTGACATCGGCGGCTTCGGACGAAGCCTCCCAGCGCACGCCGTCCGGCGTCCGGGTGATGCGCCAGCCGTCCAAGCCGGGTTCTTCGGGCTGCCACAACAGGGTCTGGCCCGTTCCGTGCAGATCCGCCACCTCAGGCTTGAGTTTTTCCGCGCCAGGATAGGAAATCAGCTGCAGGCCTTCGGTGATCACGTCGGCCGCGTGCCCGGGGTCGAGCTTGTATTCGACGCCCGCGGTCAACGCCGAGTCCGCGTGGTGCACGGTCGTGTCGTTCAGCAACCGCCGCAGCCAGAAGATCGCCGGTCCTTCGGTCGCGACGATCCAGACCTTGGCCTGGGGGCCGACCGTCCGTACCGCGTCGATCAACAGGGTTGCCCCGATGCGCAGCCATTCGGGCCAGTTTCCGGGCGGGCCAGGGTTCGCTTCGCTCGGGTCGGGCAGTGGGACACGGCAGTCGGTGCGGATGATCTCGGCCGCCCAGCGGTGGGCGGCGCCGACGTGCACGACCAGGTCGCGGACCTGCCATTTCGGGCAGGTGGGCACCCGGGTTTCCGGGTCCAGTCCGTCGATGTTCGCGGCCAGCCCGGCCGTTTGCTCGCGCAGGCGCCCGGCCAGCAGATCGAAGTCCAGTCCCAGCATGAAGTTCCCCTTTCGCGCGGTGGTGCCCGTACCGTAGGAACTCCAGTCGGGTGGAGGTTCTAGTGACTGTGACCCAGGACACACTTGGCATCGGTGAGCTGGCCGAGCTGACCGGGGTCTCCGTGCGCACGATCCGGTTCTACTGCGATGAGGGCATTCTCGAATCGCGGCGCAGCGCCGGCGGGCATCGCCGGTTCGACCCGGCCGCGGTGGAGCAGCTGAACCTGGTCCGGCGGCTGCGCAGGCTCGGGCTCGACCTGACGGCGATCACGGCCGTGCTGCTCGGCGAGCGGTCCATGGACGAGGCGATCGCCGCCACGCGTGCGGCGCTCGACGTCGAGTTCGAGACGCTGGCCTGGCGCCGCGCGTCGTTGAGCGCGATCGAGCAGGCGAGCCCCGCCGAGCGGGCGGCGCGGATGGATCTGCTGGCCAAGGTCGTCGACGGGCGGGCCGCGCACGATGCCATCGTGACGTTCTGGCGTGGCCTTATCCTCGCGCCGATCCGGGAATCGCTGGCGGAGAAGTTCATCGTCTCGAACGCGCCGGAACCACCGTCCGCGCCGACGCCGGGCCAGGTCGTCGCGTACGCCGAAATGGCCACGCTCGTCGCGGACCGCTCGCTCAGCGAACGCTTGATCGCCAGGTCGCGCGCCAATGTCGAGAAGGTGCGCGACGAGGAAGGGCTGTGGGACGGCCTCGCCGAAGCCGGTGGCGCCGCCTATCCGTTGATTCTGGCCGGGCGGGCACCGGAACCGGGGAAGGCGCTCGACCTCTTCGTCGACGCGCACGCGTCCGCACGCGGCGAGCGCGACAGCCCGGAATTCCGGCGTGAGCTGCTGCTGAGCGTCGACGCCGACCGCGATCCCCGGCTGGGCCGCTATTGGCGGCTCTCCCGTGAGGTGACCGGGGCCGCGGTCCCGGTCGGCGTGCTGCTCTGCTGGCTGATCGACGCGCTCGGCGAATCCGTCAGCGCTTGTGGATGAAGTAGGCCTTGTCGCCGAGTACCGCGCCGACCTGCACGGTGATGTCGCCGGTGCTGTCGACGAAGCCGACCTTGAACGCGATTTCCTTGCCTGGCAAGACATCCTGGGTCGGCGCGCCGGTGAAGCCCGCAGCGGAATCGAAAACCTGTTCTGCCGCCGCGTTTCCGGCGGTGGCCTGGATCACCAGCATGGACGTCCATGGCTTGTCGGAATGATTGACCACGGTCACGTCGTAACTCATCGCCTTGGCGTTCGGCTGCAACGAGTACTTGCCGGTGGTGAACTCCTTCGGGTTGGCCACGGTGATGTCGACATCCGTGCCGTGGAAGGTTTCCCCGACGTTGAGTGTCTGCGCCGGCCCGGATCCGGTGAGCTTGTCGATTTCCTTCACCACCGCGTTCTGCGCCAGCGCGGTGAACACGACCGCCGCGACACACAGTGCCACGCCGACAGCGGCGAGTGTCTTCTTCGTCCCGAAAAACGCGATCACGCCGAGAACGAATCCGACGCCCGCGACGACGGCCGTCAGATTGTTGAAGATGATGATCGGGGAACCGACGATCCCGACGATTCCCAGTATCAACGCCGTCCACGCCAGAGCACCGAATTTGACGGGACGTGCCTGCGCGACCGGCATCGGCGCGAGTGGTGGCATGGCAGTCATGAGCTGGGGATTCCTCTCTCCTGCGACGAGCGTGAACGCAGAACTGGTCGCGTTCGGCGGCCGGCCCGTTACGGGGAAATTCGTCCGTAATAGGAAAGTCATCGAGGCTCACGCTTACGGGTGGTCCGACACGCGTGCGAGACCTTGGGTAGCCTGGCGGGGAAACCGGCCTGGGGGCGACGTGTTGTTCGATTATGGTGAGTTCTGCTTGTGGTGACTTTCGCTGAGTTACGCGCGGCTCCGGAGGAGTTCGCGCCGGTACGACGCAATGCCGTCCGTGCGGGTGTGCACGCGCTGTGGGTGCTCGGGCTGAGTCTCGCGATCACCGCGGGCACCGGCCGATTCGGATTCTTCCCCGCCGACCAGGGCTTCATACTGGGCCAGGCTCGGCGCGTCCTGAATGGTGAGATTCCGCATTCGGACGTCATTTCCGCGCGCCCATTGGGTTCCGCGGTCATTCACATCCTTGATTTCGCGTTGCCTGGCCCGCTTTTCCTCGCCTCGGCCGTGCTGAGCATGGTCGAGATCATCTTGGGCACCATCGCGCTCGCGGTGATCGTGACGAATCGCCCGCTGCTGACCTGGGGAGCAGGCCGCACCGCGCTGGTCGCGGCGGCCGCCGTGCTGAACCTCAACGCGTTCCCGTTGATGGCCTGGCACACGATCGACGGCATCACGCTGACCGCGTGCGGAGTCTGGGCGTTGCGCTCGGACTCGGTGCGCGTGCGGCGGCTCGGGCTGTTCCTGTTCGGCGTGGCCGCGCTGGTGAAGCAAAGTTTCGCGCCGGTCGTGATCATCGCGGGCCTGTGGCTGCTGCTGCGCCCGCGTGGCAAGCGCTCGTTCGCGGACTTCTGCTGGCTGGGCGCGTTCCCGCTGGCCTACGTCACGGTCGTCTCGCTCGACGGCGGCTTCGGCGCGATGGTCGACCAGCTCACGACGGCCGCGCCCGCGTACGGCGAAGGCCTGCTCGGGTTCTGGCTCGACGAGATCCCCACCGCGATCAAACCGCTGCCGCTGTTCGTCTTCGCCGCCATCGCGGCCGTCGCGGTGCTGGCACGCGCCGCCTGGTCGTCGTGGCTTCTGCTGCTGGCCGGCGTCACGGCCGTGATCTGGGTCGTCGTCGACGGCGGTTTCGTCGGCCCGAGCCGCTGGACGGACGCGCTCTGGTGGATCTTGGCGGTCGCGATCGTGGTGCACGGCCTGCTGCGGCGCGCGATCCCGTGGGGCGCGCTGCTCGTGCTGGGACTGGGCTTCCTGATCAGCCTCTCGTGGGGCCAGGACACGCCGACGCTGCTCGCCGGCAGCATGGCGCTGACCACGTTCTTCCTGCTGGCCGACCTGGTCACGTTGCCGGAAGGCCGGGTGCGCATGGCCGCCGGTTTGGCCGTCTTCCTGGTCGTCGGCCTGTTCACCGTCTCGCTGCGCGACGACCTCACGTACATGGACCGCCCGCGCGCCGAGCTGACCCGCGACCTCGGCGACGTGGCGCCGTCGATGTACGGCATCCGCACCAGCCAGGGCATGTACACCTACCTCTCGCAGCTGCGCGGCTGTCTCGACCGCTTCCCCGCGGCCAAGGTCGCCGTGCTTCCCGACAACCCGTTCGCGTACGCCGCGTTCGACCTGCGCAACCCGTTCCCGGTCGACTGGCCGCTCCCGCTGGAGATGGTTGCCGACGCGCCGCAGCGCATGATCGCCGCCGCGCACGACCTCAACCGGCAGGGCTCGTACCTGGTGCTGTTCCAGACCGTCGACCAGAAAACGCTCATGGCAGGCGGCCCGATCCCCGACGAGGTAGGCCCTGACCAGCCCATTTTCGACTACTTCGGCATCGCGGCCCACGTGAAGGCGGCGCTGACGGGCGAAACGATCACCTGCGGGAACTTCGTCGGCAAGTGGCAGAGGTGATATAACAGCGCTGTTGCATTCCCGGCGAGAGGGGACAGCCGTTGTATCCGCCCATCGACCCGTACGACTCCGGGCTGCTCGACGTCGGCGACGGGAATCAGGTCTTTTGGCAGCTGTACGGCAACCCCGGAGGCAAGCCCGCCGTCGTCGTGCACGGCGGCCCCGGCACCGGCTGCTCCCCGGGAATGCCGCGGCACTTCGACCCCGAGCGCTACCGGGTGCTGCTCTTCGACCAGCGCGGATCCGGCGGCAGCACCCCGCACGCGAGTGAGTACACGGTCGACCTGAGCGTGAACACCACCGAGCACCTCCTCGCCGACATGGAGCGCCTGCGCGAGCATTTCGGCATCGACCGCTGGCTGGTGTTCGGCGGTTCCTGGGGCTCGACGCTCGGCCTCGCGTACGCCGAGCGGCACCCGGATCGCGTCACCGAGATGGTCATCTGCGGCGTCACGACCTCTCGGCGCTCCGAGCTCGACTGGCTCTACCGCGGCGCCGGCGCCCTCTTCCCCGAAGAATGGGAACGCTTCCGCGACACCGCGGGCACCGACGACGTGCTGGGCGGCTACGTCCGCCTGATGGCCGACCCCGGCCCCGCGGTACGCGCCAAGGCCACGGATGCCTGGTGCGCCTGGGAAGACACCGTCCTGTCGCTCGAGCCGAACGGCGTCCCCAAGCCTTTCGGCAGCATGCCGCCGAAGCAACGCGAAGCCGTCGTCCGCATTTGCTCGCACTACTTCGCGAACGACTGCTGGCTCGAAGACGGCGTCCTGCTGCGAGAAGCCGGCCGTCTCAAAGGCATCCCGGCCGTCCTGATCCACGGCAGGCTCGACATCAGCGGCCCGCTGCAAACGGCATGGGAACTCGCCAAACTCTGGCCGGACGCGGAATTGGCCGTCATCGAGGATTCCGGCCACACAGGCAGCGACGAAATGCGCGCCAGAATGCGCCGCGCGCTCGACGATTTCGTGCTGGGCTGATCGGGTGAGGTTCGGCGGACGCGCCGTCTCGGCGCGTTCGCCACCGTATCGTCACTCGAAGTGAGGGGTGAGGGACACAACGGTGTGCCCGAGCCGTGGCGGGTTTCCGTCCGTGGCCCGGATGGCGAGTCCGTTGGCATGGGTCTGCTCCTTGGCGACGGTGAAGTGCTCACTTGCGCGCACGTCGTCACGGCGGCTCTCGGCTGCCCTGATGGCGTGAAAACCCCGCCCGCACAAGGAATCCCGATCACCTTCCTCGCGCTGGCCGGTTCGCCGACGGTGACCGCGCGAGTGATCCCCGAGTGCTGGGCGCCCGCCGGCGCGGACGGCCGTGCCGACATCGCGTTGCTCAAGCTCGACGCCCCCGAGATACCGGGCGCCAGGCTGCACCGGCTGCCGCCGCGCGCGGGGCACCGGGTCGTACGCGCGCATGGCGTGCCCGCGAAACATCCCGACGGTGTCTGGGCGTACGCGCGACTCGCCGGGCCGGTCGGGCCCGCCGGTGAATGGGTGCAGCTCGACGCGCTCGCGGGCGGGCAGCTCGTGCGGCGCGGTTTCAGTGGCGCGGCGGTGCTCGACGAGCGCAGCGAGGCCGTCGTCGGCATCGTCGTCATGGCACATCGCGACGAGCGCGAACGCCTGGCCTGCATGATCCCCGTGACCACGCTGGAGTACCACCTGCCCGGCCTCAAGCGGTGGATCGGCAAGGACCTGCCGGCGGCCGCGCGGGTGTGCGTGTTCGGCACCGACGATCTCGGACCGGGCGCGTCCGAGGTCTGGATCGACGTCAGGGGCCTCTCGGTCGGTGAGGTCCATGAGCGGATCGAAGGCCGGATCAGCCGGGATCCGCGTCCGGTGGCGGTGACGCTGGCCGGTCTCGACGAGGCGGAGCGCCCGGAGGAACTGCTCCAGTCGATGAAAGGCCTGATGCAGGGCGACAATCAGGTCGCCGTCGAGTTCCTCAGCGACGACTCGCCCGGCCTGCGGATGGCACAGGAATGGCTGCGCGAGGAGAACACCGCTCGGCTGGCCAAGCTGACCGGCCGGATCGAAGAGCTGCAAACCGCCGAGGCCGCGTTGCGGGCCCGGTGGCTGGAAGCGTCGCACGTGGTGAGCCCGCTGCCGGAAGCTCCTTGCGCGGCACCGAGTCTGCTGCTGAGGGCACGGGCACTCGATGGCCGGGGCCTCGACACCGGCGATGCCCGAGGCAAACTCGGCGCGATCGAGCGCAAGACCGGGCGGGCGGCAGGCCGGGTCGGGCCGGTGCGCACCGAGATCGACGCGATGCTCGCGCGATATCGCGAAACCAAAGGCCTGCTGCGCGCGTACAACGCCCGCGCCACTGACTTCGGGCTGTGCGAGGACCTCGAACTGTCCGTGCTGCATCGCCCCGCCGCCGAAGCGATCAGTCACCGGCCCTGCGCCGTGCCACAGGCGGAAATCCTGGTGGCGGCCTACGTCGAAGCCGTCCGGCGCCGGATCGACGACCTGCCGGAGGGAGCCGGATGACCGCGGAGCCGACCGGCACGACGAGAGGCGCTGAGCCCGCGCAGCTGCCGTCGGTGACCGTCGCCGATCCGGGTGGCAGGCTGCTGTCCGACCCCGACTACCCCGAGAAACACCGCCACTGCGGCAATCCGGCGTGCCGCAGGCCGGTCGGCCGTGGCTACGCGGGCCAGCCGGGGCTCATGGAAGGCTTCTGCGGGGTCTGCGAGTTCCCGTTCTCGTTCGTGCCGAAACTGTGCGCGGGCGACCGGGTGGCCGACCGGTACGACGTCGTCGGCTGGCTCGCTCGCGGCGGGCTCGGCTGGGTCTACCTGGCCAAGGACAGTCATCTCGACGATCGGTACGTGGCGCTGAAGGGCGTGATCAACCCCAACGACCCCCGGCTGCCGAGGCTGGCCAGGGTCGAGCGCGACGCGCTCATCCGGCTCGATCACCCGAACATCGTGCGCATCGGGAACTTCGTCACCGACGCGCGCGGCGCCGAATACATCGTGATGGACTATGTCGGCGGACTGACCTTGGCCGAGATCATCGAGCATCCGGCGGAGCTACGGGCGGAACATGTTTGCTCCTATGGGAAACAGATACTCGCCGCACTCGATCACCTGCACGCCAACGGCCTGCTCTACTGCGACCTGAAGCCGGACAACGTGATGCACTCCGGCACCCAGGTCAAGGTCATCGACCTCGGCGCCACCCGCGAGATCGGCGACCGCGACAGCGATCCGATCGGCACACCCGGTTTCCAGGTCGGCCCCGACGAGATCGACAAGCGCGGCCTGACCGTGCGCTCCGACATCCACACCGTCGGCAGGACGTTGATCGCGCTCTTGGGCGCGGTCGAGCACGAGCAGGATTCGCTGACCCGGCTGCTCGCCCGCGCGGTGACCGCGTACGAGCAGCGGTTCCCGGACGCCGCCGCGATGGCCGAGCAGCTCGGCGGTGTGGAACGGGAGATCCGCTCGCTGCTGGACGGCATACCGCGGCCGTCGCCGTCGGTGTGGTTCGAGGACACCGCCGAGCTGATGGACGCCGGGCTCGGTGCCGTGCCAGGGCTCGACAAGTGGACTTCGGCCGCACGACCGGGTCTCGACCCCGGGCTGCCGGCACCGGCTCAGGGCGCGGCGAGACTGCCCATTCCCCGATTCGATCCCGCCGACCCGGCCGCGACCTTCCTCGGCACCGTCACCGCGGGCGACCCGAAACGACTACTGTCCAAATTGGACACCTTCCCGGCGCCGTCGGTGGAGATCGAACTGCGCCGGGTGCGCGCGTGGGTCGAGCTGCCGGACAGCGCGGACGCGGCGGCCGAGGCGCTGGGCCGGGCCGAAGCGCTGCTGGGCTTGGCGGTGTACCACGACTGGCGGATCCAATGGCACCACGGGCTCTTGGCCTTGCTCAGGGGCAGGCCGTCGGACGCGTGGCGGGCGTTCGACAGGGTCTACTCGATATTGCCGGGCGAGAGCGCGCCCAAGCTCGCGCTGGGCTTTTGCGACGAGCACCTGCCGCGGTTCGCGAAGGAGGCCGAGTGGTACTACCGAGCGGTCTGGCGCCGTGATCCGGCGCAGGCGAGCGCGGCGTTCGGGCTGGCCAGGCTCGCGCTACGGGACGGGGAGTACCGCGCGGCGATCGACATACTCGACAAGGTGCCCGCGGTGTCGCGGCACCACGACGCGGCGCACATCGCGGGTGTCCGCATCCTCGCCGCCAGGGAGGACGACCTGGCGGTGGCCGAGGCGGTGGCACGCCTGCCGGTGCTCTATCTCGACGGTGGTGACGAGACCGGGGAGTTCCGCGACCGGCTGACCACGATCGTGCGCGAGGCGGTACTCCGCCGGGTCCGAGCGAACGGTCACGTGCCCGGCTTCGACGAGCCGGGGATCAGGCGTCAGCTGGAGAAGTCCTTCCGCAAGCTCGCAGGCCGCGCCCGTGATCTGCGTGAGCACGGCATCCTGGTCGACCTGGCGAACGAGAACCGGCCGAGGAGTCTCCAGTGACGGAACCACTCGGGTTCAGCCTGAAACTGAGCCAGAACAAGTATCTGTCCCTTTCGGACACGACGATGGACGCGGTGCTCGCCGTGACGTCGACCGGCGGGTCGGCCGCCGAAGCCGCCGAGGTGCTGCTCGTCGACTGCTCCAGTTCGATGGACTGGCCGCCTGGCAAGATCGAGGCGGCCAGGGAAGCGGCCATGGCGGTGATCGACACACTGCGTGACGACGTGCTGTTCGCGATCGTCCAGGGCACCGAGGCCGCGACCATGGTCTATCCGGACACACCCGGCTTGCTGCCGGTGAATCCGGAGACCAGGGCGGCGGCCAAGAAGGCGGCAAGCGGGCTGATCGCCAGCGGTGGCACCGCGATGAGCACCTGGCTGCGGCTCGCCGGGAAGCTGATGGAGCCGTATCCGGGCCGGGTGCGGCATGCGATCCTGCTCACCGACGGCCGCAACCAGAGTGAGCGCCGGACGTTGCTGGAAGCGACACTGAAGGAGTGCGATTTCGCTTGTGACGCAAGGGGAATCGGCGACGACTGGGATCCGTACGAGCTGAGCCTGATCACGCGTGCGCTGCGTGGGCGGGCGGACGCGGTGGTCGAGGAAGGTGCTCTTGCCGAGGACTTCCGGCAGCTCACCGGGATGGTCATGGGCAAGGTGCTGCCCGAGCTGCGGCTGCGGATCACCACCGCGCCGGGCACCCGGCTGAAGTTCCTCAAGCAGAAATGGCCGCTACAGGAGGATTTCACCGACCTCGTCGTCGAGACCGGGCCGAACATCGTCGAGCTGGCGACCGGACCGTGGGGTGCCGAGACCCGCGAGTACCACCTCTGCCTGGAAATCGGGCCCGGCGAGCGCGTGCTGGGCCAAGAGGTCGATTTCGGCGAGGTCGGGCTCGTGGACATCGGACATCCGACGCGGGTACTCGGCCACTTCACCGCCGACCGGGCGTTGTCCGGGAGACGATCGGACGACGAGGTGCGGGTCCGTGAATACGACGAGATGACCGCGGCCGCGCTGAACGGCCTTGCGGCGCTCGAGCTGGGCGACCAGGACAAGGCGATCGCGTACTGGGGCGTCGCGATCCGGCTGGCGACCAAGCACGGCAACGCGGACCTGCTGTCGCGGTTGCGGCCGATCGTCGGGCCTGACGACACCGGCCGGATGCGGATCAAGCAGGATATCCGGCAGCGTGACATCTACTCGCTCATCCAGGGTGCGTCCGTGACCGGGTCCGGCCACCGGCCTCGGCTTCCGGAGGCAGGCGGGCCGGATCTGGTCTGCGCCGAGTGCGCGTGGATCTCGCCGCCAGGCTCGAAGATCTGCGTCAAATGCGGGCATCGGGAGTTCCGATGACCCAGCCCGTCTCGACGACCCGGCGCACGCTCATCCTGCTCGGCGCCGGGCTGCTGGTGCTGGCGGTGATCACGTTCGCCGGTTCGCTCGCCGCGTTCCTCGGCACGAAGTCGGCGGTCGCCGAGGTCAGGTCGAAGAGCGCGCCCGCGGTGCTGGAGGTGCTCGCCGCCCGCTCGGCGCTGGTACAGGCCGACACCGCGGCGATGACCAGTTTCCAGACCGGCGGGGCGGAGCTGATCGGGCCTGGCGAGCTGTATCAAAGTCAGCTCGCGCTGGCCGGGCAGAGCCTCGCCCAGGTGGCCGAGCACAACGTCGCGGGCGCGCAGGGCAGCCGGACTCTGCAGCTGGTGGAAGGCCTGGTGAGCGTGTACAGCGGGTCGATCGCGCGCGCCGCGGTCGCGTTCCGGAGTTCGTTGGGCGCCACCGACCTGTGGGAGGGCTCGCGGCTGATGCATTCCCCGGGCTCCGGGATACTCGCCCAGCTCGACACGCTCGTCGCGGTGCAGCGAGCGGCGCTCGCCCAGCAGGATTCGACCGGCTGGCTGGACGGCCTGTCGCCGCTCTGGTGGCTCGTCCCGGCCGCGATGCTGTTCGTGCTCATCCTGTGCACGCAGTGGTACCTGGCTCGCCGGTTCCGGCGGCGGATCAATTTCTCCCTGCTGGCAGCGACTTTGCTGCTGGTACTCGCCTGCGTGGGCATGTCGCAGACGTTCGGCGCGCAACGGCAGGTCGACGCCGCCGTCGCCGAACTCGACACGGTGACCACGCAGTGGCAGACGCAGACCGCCCGCATCGCGGCCAGCGGCCGGGTCTCACTCGGCGCGATCTTCCGCGAACGCTGCGGTCTCAAGTGCGGCCCGACGGTGCGCGCCGCCGCGCTGCCCACTTCGGCGGGCCCGGCACCGACCGCGGCCGAACGCGGACCCGCTGGCACGAAACTGGTCAACGACCACCTGGCGGCCGCCGAGCTCGACGAGCCACTCGGCTACCTCGGCCTCGCCTGCCTGCCCGCCATGGCCTTGCTGATCATCATCGGTCTCGGGCGCAGGCTCGACGAGTACTGGTACCGGCCGGCATGAGACGACTCGGCTTTCTGTTGCTCACGGTACTGCTGCTGACCGGCGCCTGCACCGCGGTCGCGAAGCCGGCCCTCTCCGTGCTCGCTTCGTGGACCGGTGACGAGGAGAAAGCGTTCAAGGCCGTGCTGCGCGGGTTCACCGAGGAGACCGGGATCGAGGTGACCTACACCGGAACCAGGGCGCTGAGCCAGGTGTTGCGTTCGGACGTCCAAAAAGGACAGCCGCCGGACGTGGCCGTGCTGCCCAGTCCCGGCGAGCTCGCGACCTACGTGCGCACCGGTGACGTCCAGCCGATCGACGGCGTGCTCGGCCCGCATCCGGAGGAGTCCTACAGCGAGCAGTGGCTCCAGCTGCAGCGCGCGGGCACCGGCAATCTCTACGTGGTTCCGGTCAAAACGGATCTGAAGAGCATCATCTGGCACGAACCGGCTGTCTCCCGCGCACCGGAGAGCTGGGACGAGCTGCGGCGGCTCGCCGACGAGATCCAGGCGACCGGCCACGCGCCGTGGTGCGTCGGGATGGGCGCGCCACCCGCGTCCGGCTGGCCGGGCACGGACTGGATCGAAGACATCCTCCTGCACCAAGCGGGACCGGAGGTGTACGGCCGCTGGGCCTCGGGCACGCTGGAGTGGACTTCGCCGGCGGTCAGGCAGGCGTGGACCACCTGGGGCGCGCTCGTCACCAAGCCCGGCGCGATCGACGGCGGCCCGGCCGCGGCGCTGCTCACGGACTTCGACGACGCCCGCCGTCCGATGTTCGCCGACCGGCCCGAGTGCTCGCTGGAGCACCTGGCTTCCTTCGCGCTGGTGGGCTACCGGAGCATCACCAAGGCCGGGAAGCCGCTCGTCCCCGGACAGGACTTCGACTACTTCGCGTTCCCCGGCGCGGACGCGTCGGAGGTGTCCGCCGACCTCGCGGCGATGTTCCGGTCCAGCGACGGGGCCAGGCGCCTGCTGTCTTACCTGGCAAGCGAAAAGGCCCAGCGGATCTGGCCGTCGTTCGGCAATGCCTTCTCCGCCAACAAGAAGGTCGACGTCTACGCGGACCCGGTCAGCAAGCGGATCGCGAAGACGCTGACCTCGGCGTCCACGCTGTGCTTCGACGCGTCCGACCTGATGCCCGCGCAGATGAGCAGCGCGTTCTTCCGCGCGGTGCTCACGTATCTCGCCGACCCCGAGCAGCTCGACCCCGTGCTGCGTGACCTGGAGCTGATCAGGAAGGGCACCGAGTCGAACCGGCTCGAGGTCCCCTGCGGAAGGAGAACGACCGGATGACCAGACTCGCGGACTTCCCACTCGACGACGGCGGAATCGTCCAGATCGAGATCGACGAACCACTGGACGGCATGGACCGGGCAGGCCGGGTCGGCACGGTCGTCCGCGAGGCGGGCGAGTCCTTCGAACGCGCGCTCGCCGGCGTCCGCGACGCCGCGTCGGCCGCGCTCGGGCAGTTCCGGTCGATGGCGGAACGCCCGGACGAGGTGGAGATCAAGTTCGGCGTGAAGATGGACGCCCAGGCGGGCGCGGTGATCGCGAAAACCGGGTTGCAGGGCCAATTCGAGGTCAAGCTCAAGTGGATCAGGACCGAAAGCGAGGACCCTTCCCCCGAAGAGGAGACGCCTGCTCGCTGAGGTACTTGTCGAGCTGGGCGGCACCCGCGAGCATCGCCCGCCCCCGCGCGGTGAGCCGCTCTCGCCAATCCGCGAGAGTGGCTTCCAGCGGCGCGACCCCACCCGCTTCCCGCACCTGCTCGAGCACGGGCGCGATCTGGCCCAGCCGGTAACCGCCGCGCCGCAACTGATGCACCAGCTGGGCGTCGCGCACATCGGCGGCGTCGTAGTGCCGGTACCCCTGCCGATCCCGCCGCGGCCGCACCAGCCCGGCCACTTCCCACTTGCGCAGCGTCGCCGGCCGGACACCGAGCCTGCGCGCGAGCGGCCCGATGAACGTCGGACCGCCTCGTGGCTCGTCGGGCACGAGGTCCCGCAGCGCTTTGTCCACTGCGGACAGTGTGCGCCTGTCTTGCTGAAGCTGCACATGACTTTCGTCGATCAACCCGAACGCGGTCTCGACGTCGTGGTGCGCGGCACGCATGATCGCCGTGGCGGTCGCGTGCCCATGGCCGGGAATCAGCGCGAGGAACGCGCGAAGGGCTTGAGCGTGCCGCTCGCCGTAAATCCGATAGCCGCTTTCGGTGCGGTCGGCCGGTGGGAGGATGCCCGCGTCCTCGTAGTTCCGGATGGCCTGAGTGGACAGTCGATGCTCGCGGGCTAGGTCGACCGGACGCAGGCGGCCACCGGTCACTTTCCCCTCCTTGGGGTCGTGAGCGTTGCGGGCGGTTAGAACCGCCCGCAACGCTCACGACTCTCGACTGAGTCGCGACGGCCACCATATGCGACGGCCGATGTCCATGCTCAGCGCGGGCACCAGCAGCGAACGCACGATCAGCGTGTCCAGCAGCACGCCGAACGCGACGATGAACGCGAGCTGCGCGAGGAAGAGAATGGGCAGCACCGCCAGCGCCGAGAACGTCGCCGCGAGCACCACCCCGGCCGACGTGATGACACCGCCGGTCACGGTCAGCCCGCGCAGCACACCTTCGCGCGTGCCCAGCGTCTTCGCCTCCTCGCGTACCCGTGTCATGAGGAAGATGTTGTAGTCGATCCCCAGCGCCACAAGGAAAACGAAGCCGAACAACGGCACGACCGGATCGGCGCCGGGGAAGTCGAACAGCCCGTTGAACACCAGCGCGGACACACCCATGGTGGCCGCGAACGACAACACCACGGTGCCGATCAGCAGCAGCGGCACCAGTAGCGCGCGCAACAGCAACGCCAGCACCAAGAAGATCACCAGCAGCACGATCGGGATGATCAGCAGCCGGTCACGCTCGGAGGTGTCCCTGGTGTCGAGCAGCGTCGCGGTCGGCCCGCCGACCTCGGCGCCCGCTCCGTGCACGGCGTCGCGCAGCCGTTGCACGGTGGCGAGCGCGGCGGCGGAGTCGGCCGGATCCGTGAGCACCGCGTCGAGCCTGACCAGTCCGCCGGACTCGCCAGCCTGGCGGACCTCGGCGACGCCGTCGACCTTGGCCGAGGCGGTGACCGCCTGCGCCCGCGCGGCGTCGACCAGCACGATCGCCGGTGATCCGCTGCCGCCGGGGAAGTGGCGGGAGAGGACTTCCTGCCCGGCGACGGAGTCGACGTCGGTGAGGAAGATGTCGGACTGTGCCGTGCCGGAGGCCTTGAGCTGCGGCACGAACGCGACGCCGATCAGCAGCACCAGCGTGGTCAGCACCCAAGTCGCCCTCGGCCGGTTCGCGACCAGCCTGGCGACCCGCGCCCACAGCCCGCTCGCGGCGGGGTGCGGCGACCCGAATTTCGGGCGCAGCGGCCAGAACGACGAGCGGCCCAGCAACACCAGCACCGCGGGCAGGAAGGTCACCGAGGTCAGGAACGCGGCGCCGATCCCGATCGCCGCCACCGGTCCGAGGCCCTTGTTGGAGTTGAGATCGCTGAACAGCAGACACAACACCCCGAGAATCACCGTGCCCGCGGACGCGGCGATCGGCTCGATGGTCGCGCGCCAAGCCGCGCGCATGGCCTGATGGCGATCCTCGGTGTCGCGGAGTTCCTCACGGAACCGGGAGACGAGCAGCAACGCGTAGTCGGTCGCCGCGCCGAAGACGAGAATGAAGAGGATGCCCTGGCTCTGGCCGTTGAGATCGATCACGCCCGAGTCGGCCAGCAAGTAGACGGCGAGGCTCGCGAGTCCGAGCGCGAACACGCTGGACAACAGCACCAGGAGTGGCAACAGCGGACTTCGGTAGACCAGGATCAGGATCAACGTCACGACCGCGCCCGCGACCAGCAACAGCAGCCCGTCGATCCCGCCGAACGCCTCTTTCAGGTCCGCGATCTGCGCGGCGGGCCCGGTGACCAGCACAGTCAGCCCGGCAGGCGGCGAAGCCAGCCGTTCCCGGATCTCCTCGACGGCCTTGCTCGGATCCGTCACGGCGACGACGCGTTGCGCGGCCTGGCCGTCCCGCGGTGACGGGATGACTGGCGACGCGCCCGCCAGGTCCCTGCTGCCGAGCCAATCCCGATCGCCTTGGGTGAGCCCGGAGGTCCGTTCGACGACCACAACAGCGGGCAGGCCCTTGGTGCCGCCGAACGTCCGCAACCGCTCGGCCACCTGCGTGGCCTCGGCGGACGCCGGCAGGAACGCGGTGCTGTCGTTGACCGCGACCTGGCTCAGTTTCCCGGCGAACGGCCCGGAAAACCCGCCGAGTGCGAGCCAGCCGACGGCCACGATGGCCGGCAACACCCAGCGGATGCGCGAGCGGGTCGTCTCCACGGGAGAATGACCTCCACAGGCATATGTTTCGATGGTCGAATGGTTCGACGGTCGAAACTCTAACCGGGAGGGCGCATGGTCGACAACTCGACCCTGGTCAGGCTGCTCCGGCAGCTGACGGTCGAAACCGACCGTTTCGCCGAGATCTTCGGCGAGAAGCAGCAGATGCACCGCACGGACCTCAACGCGCTCGCCCTGATCATGGACGCACGCTGGACCGGCGAGCCGCTCTCGCCGGGCAGGCTCGCCGAGGCGATGCACATGAGCGCGTCCGCGACCACGTCCGTGCTCGACCGCCTCGAAGCATCCGGCCACGTGCGCCGCGCCCGCAGCGCCCACGACCGCCGCAAGGTCGAACTGCACGTCCACGACAAGGCACTCGAGCTCGGCCGCGCGTTCTTCAGCCCACTCGACGGAGCGTTCACCGCGGCATGGGAGCAGTTCAGCCCCGCGGACAAGGCGGTCATCAGCCGTTTCCTAGAGGCCAGCATCACCGCGACCGTGTCCGTGCGCGCCGGCCTCACGGACCCGTGAGCGCGTAGTGACAAGGGCGGCCCTTGTCACGTCAGACGTGACAAGGGCCGCCCTTGTTAACGGGTGGAAAGTCAAACATGGCGTTGTCGACGCTTCGGCGATGTGGCGTTTGGGCCATCAGACGGCTCAAACCCCGCACAACCCACCAGTACACACCGACTGATGACGTGAACGCCTCGTTCGCAACGCACAACGTTGCGAACGAGGCGTTCACGTCATCCGAAGCGACCCAGCCAGCCCAAGAATATGGTCAAAGAATCCTAAAGTGGACAAAAGGTCAGGCTGCGGAGTCCTCCGGCGACCCAGTTGCGCGGCGGAAGTCGGCTACCGCCGCGCCACCTTTGCCCTCAATAACCACCACGCGATCAGAAGTACTCGTCTCCCCGGTCCCAGTCCATCGAGGGCCTGGGGACATTCGGGTTCAAAGCTTCCGAGATCCAGACGAACCGCTGGCTGCCGGCGGGGTCGGTGACACTGACCGTGAACCCGGCACGCATGCAAGCGTCGGTGCTGTGCACCTGGCTGCTGACCAGGCACTTGTAGATCTTGCGCGTCAGCGTCTTCCCGTCCCGCTGCACCTCGAGGGTCAGCCAGGTCGTAACGCCCATGCCGCACCCATAGCCCTGAACTCTGACGTTCACGACCGACGCCGTCTTTTGGTAAGCCGTCGAGACAACCGCACACCCCGTGCCACCGCCACCAGGATGTTCACCAGCCTGCGCGGGCGCCGCCATCGCGACACCGGCCATCAGCAATCCGGCAGTCGCGCCGATGATTCGTTTCGCCTTCATGATCTTCCTTAGGTCGACAGGCACGCTCACGGCGTCATCCCCGACCGCCGGTGGCGTTTATCGGCCCAGCATGAGCAAGCCCCCGCCCAGATCCCGCCCAGATATGGCCCAAGTGGACAGTCACGCGGCCTCGCACTCGACCGAGCGCGCTCCGCGGACACGGTCCGCCGAAGAGTGAGTGGGTCGTGTGGGACTCGAACCCACAACCTACGGATTAAAAGTTTCCTGGTCAGCGGTGTCGGCGAGTGTTGCATAGGGTTGCCTAACGCCGATTGTGCAGCTAGAAACGAGAGGCGTTCGTTTTCGAGTACCGTCGAGTGCCGCGCAGTGTCGGGCAATGATTTGGCACAGGAGCACAGGGTGAGCAGTGTGGGGCGTGACCTTCTGGTCGGTCGTGGTGCACCGGTCTGGGCTCGACGTGACGCACGAGATTGGCGTTGCCACTCAGGGCGAGCTAGCCGGTGGCAAAGCTGCTCAGCCTCGCGGTTCGACAACGACTGGTTCGCTCTCCAGGACGTGCCGGCCCAGGACGGTATGGGGCCTGCTGCATCACCCGTACGCGCTATCCGCCGACGAGGCGCTCAGCGACGAGGCCGGTTGACCACTAGTGCCTGGGTCAAAGTATGATTCAATCTAAGTAAGATTCGATTATGCTTAGATGAGGTCGGGGGCTATGGTCGGTTTCCGAGGGCGCACGAATGATCTCGCGCTGCTGGACAGGCAGTTGGGCCTGGTCAGGGATGCAGCTGCGACCACTCACGGCCAGGCCGTGATCGTCACCGGCCGTCGGCGGGTTGGCAAGTCCAGGCTTGTCCAGGAGTTCTGCGACCGCTCCGGTTTGCCGTACCTGATCTTCCAGGCGTCCCGTGGTCGCAATCCGGCCGCCGAGCGCGCCGACTTTACCGCCGCGCTCGCCCAGTCCGCCTTGCCCGGCGCGGATCTGGTCGCCGGGGCTGTTGGAACCGACTGGAACCAAGCCCTGCGCGCACTGGCGATCGCGGTACCCGAGCACGCACCCAGCATCATCGTGCTGGACGAGGTGCCGTGGCTGGTTGAGCAGGACCAGGAGTTCGAAGGTGCCCTTCAAACCGTTTGGGATCGATACCTGTCGGCCAAGCCTGTGCTGCTGTTGCTGGTCGGCAGCGACCTGTCGATGATGGAGTCCCTCCAGGAGTACGGCCGCCCGTTTCATGGTCGTGCTGCCCGCATGCTTGTGCGCCCCCTTGATCCAGCCGACGTGCAACAGATGACCGCGCTCGACCCAGCCGAGGCGATTGACGCGTTCCTGATCACCGGCGGCTTTCCGGAGATCGTCCAACGCTGGAACCCGGATACCAGCCGCATCGCGTTTCTGCGTGACCAGCTTGCCGACCCGCTTTCCCCACTGCTGATGGCAGGAGAACTGTCCTTACTCGGCGAGGTTCCCGAGCCGTCACACAGCCGCTCGGCCCTGGAGGCGATCGGTACCGGCGAACGCACCTTCGGCACGATCGCCAACCGGATAGGCGTCGGCAACCCGATCCCTTCGGGCACGCTCGCTCCCATTCTGAATACCCTGACGGCCAAGCGCATCGTCGCCGCCGACACTCCACTGGCCATCCGCCCGGACACCAAGAACAAGCGCTACCGGATCGAGGATCCGTACTTGCGGTTCTGGCTCGCGTTCCTGCAGCGCGGTGTTGCCGAGGTCGAACGTGGCCGTGGTGACTTGGTCGCCACGCGGATCGAGCGGTCCTGGCCATCCTGGCGCGGCCGTGCTGTCGAGCCTGTCATCCGTGCGAGCCTCGAACGGCTCTTGCCCGACGATCGGCTGCCCGGTGCGGACGTCGTCGGTGGCTGGTGGAACCGCCAGAACAATCCGGAGATTGACCTGGTCGGTGCCGACCGTGAGCGACCAGCGGCGACTCGCATCGCCTTCACCGGCTCCATCAAGTGGCTGGAGACCGAGCCTCTCGGACAACGCGACTTGGAAAGTCTGCTTGCCGGATCCATGTCGATACCTGGACGGGACTACACCACCCCGCTGATCGCAGTCTCCCGCAACGGTGTCGAGAAAGGGCTGCCACTGGCCGCGTCCTTCGGCCCCGAAGAGATCATCTCGGCATGGCGGCGCTGAGAACACGATCCGAGTTCCGTGCTCAACGAGGCCCCGGCAGGGAACGTGGGCCGACGCGGCGCCACGCAAGGTTGGCAACGGGCCAAGAGCGGTGCACGCGCGATCCGCCGCTTGCTGGCGCGGCGGGTAACTGTCCGCCGACGGTCTCCGTTATCGTGGGCGTGAAGACGACCCTTCTCGCTGGAGGACCTCCGAAATGCTTGTCCTGCATGGGTTCTGGTCCCCTGGCAACGGTTTGAGTTTGTGGGCTGAGGATTCCGAAAGCACGGTCACGAGCCCGAGTCAGGCTTTCCGGTCAGCCCGGCCGCATCCCTTCGCAGCGCCCGCGAGCACCGTGGCCACGATCCACCCTGGGAAAGCGGATGAGGCGACGCTGCTGCTGCCGTCGCTCCGTAAAGCTCCACTCGACTCGCCCGAACTGATCAGGATCATCCCGCGACCGCGTGCCCGGCTGGAAGCCACACTGCTGCAGTGGACGGTTCCGGTCGTCACGCTCGATGCCGTTGCCGCGTTGGCGGCACTGGACGACCATTACGAAGAGGCCCGCGCGGGTGCTTCGCTGCGTTACCTGGCCGAGGTCGCCGCTTTCGCCGGCGAGCTCGTCGCCCGCGGGCGGGTGCTGCCCATGGTCACTCGTGACCAATCAGGGCCTACTGCTCGCTGGCGACCGGTGCTGCAGGGGCACGACGTCGTGGCTCTGCACAAGCTGGTCACCGCGATGCCTCCGGTGTGTCGCGCCGCGGCCGCCGATGTCAGCCCGCATGAATTGGTCACCGCCGCCCTGCACGCGTTCACCGACGCGGTCGTGCGCGAGACGCTGCCCGTCAAGCTGGATCTCACGCCTGCCCGACGAGGTCGCCGTCCCAGGCAACTCCCCGTGGTCGAGGCGTGGTTGGGCGCGCTGACGACACCGGACGGCCGGTTCGACGCGGACATCGCGGAACTCGACGCGCTCACCCGAACGCTGCAGCTGTGGGAAGACGTCGGCGCCGGCCAGACGGGCCCGGCACGAGCCATGTTCCGGCTCACCGAGATCGTTGGGGACGGCGACTCCGCGTGGCGGCTGGAGTTTCTGCTGCAGTCCATGGACGATCCGAGCCTTCTCGTACCTGCCGAACAGACCTGGATTGATGACGGCACTCTCCAGCGGTGGCTGGCGCGCCCGCAGGAACTGCTGCTCACCGAGCTCGGTCGAGCCAGCCGGATCTACCCCGAACTGGCGCCCGGCTTGCGCCAGGCACGCCCATCCGACCTCGAACTGGACGCCGACGGCGCATACCACTTCCTGTCCGTCGCGGCCCCCGCCCTCGACGAAGCCGGGTTCGGCGTGCTGCTGCCGTCGTGGTGGGACCAGCGCAGCAAGCTCGGTCTCACCCTGTCAGCACACACCCCGGTCGATGGCGTGGTGTCCAAGAAGAGCAAGTTCGGCCGGAATCAGCTCGTGAACTTCCGCTGGCAGCTCTCCGTCGGCGACGACACACTCACCGAGGACGAGATCGCCGCGCTCGCGCAAACCAAGGCTCCGCTCATCAGGCTGCGTGGCCAGTGGGTGGCGGTCGACCCGGACCAGCTCAAGCGCGGCCTCGCGTTCCTGAAACGCAAGCCGACCGGGAGAAAGACCGCCGCCGAGATCCTCGCCATGGCCGCCAGCCATCCCGACGATCTGGACACCCCGCTGCCGCTGACCGGTGTCCGGGCCGACGGGTGGCTCGGTGCACTCCTCGACGGCACCGCGTCCCAGTCGCTGCAAGCCGTGCCACCCCCGGAAGGTTTCACCGCCGAACTGCGGCCCTACCAGCAGCGGGGGCTTTCCTGGTTGGCGTTCCTGTCCTCGCTCGGCTTGGGTGCCTGCCTCGCCGACGACATGGGACTGGGCAAGACCGTTCAGCTGCTCGCATTGGAAGCCGTGCTCCGGGCCAAGGATCCGGACGAGGGCCCCACGCTATTGCTGTGCCCGATGTCGCTGGTCGGCAACTGGCAGCGGGAGGCGGCGAAGTTCGCACCCGGACTTCGGGTATACGCCCACCACGGACGTGAACGTCTGCGCGGCGACGAACTGAGCGAGCAGCTCGCCGACACCGATCTGATCGTCACCACCTACGCCACGGCTACCCGTGACATCGACGAACTCGCCGACTACGAGTGGCAGCGAGTGGTGCTCGACGAGGCCCAGGCGATCAAGAACAGCCTGTCCCACTCCGCCAAGGCCGCTCGGCGACTGAACTCCGGTCACCGGATCGCGCTGACCGGGACCCCGGTGGAGAACCGGCTGGCCGAGTTGTGGTCCATTATGGACTTTCTCAACCCCGGCATGCTCGGCTCGTCGGAACTTTTCCGCACCCGGTACGCGATCCCGGTGGAACGGCACGGCCAGACTGAGCCCGCCGAACGACTGCGGACCATCACCAGGCCGTACGTTCTCCGCAGGCTCAAAACCGATCCCACGATTATCGACGACCTTCCCGACAAGATCGAGATCAAGCAATACTGCCAGCTCACCACCGAGCAGGCGTCGCTGTACCAGTCGGTCGTGGACGACATGATGGAGAAGATCGAGAACACCGAGGGAATCGAGCGCAGGGGCAATGTGCTCGCCGCGATGGCCAAGCTCAAACAGGTCTGCAACCACCCGGCTCAGCTGCTGCATGATCGGTCCGCGATCGGAAAACGCTCCGGGAAGGTGATCCGGCTCGAAGAGATCCTCGACGAAATCGTCGCCGAGGGCGACAAGGTGCTGTGCTTCACCCAGTTCACCGAATTCGCTGAAATGCTGCTACCGCACCTTGCCGCACGATTCGGCACGGATGTCGCCTACCTCCACGGTGGCACGCCCAAGAAACGCCGGGATGAACTGGTCACCCGATTCCAGTCCGCCGACGGCCCGCCGATCTTCCTGCTGTCGCTGAAGGCAGGCGGTACCGGCCTGAATCTCACCGCGGCCAATCACGTGATCCACCTCGACCGCTGGTGGAACCCCGCAGTGGAAAACCAGGCCACCGACCGTGCGTTCCGAATCGGCCAGAAACGCAACGTGCAGGTACGCAAGTTCATCTGCACCGGAACCCTCGAAGAAAAGATCGACGAAATGATCGAGGAGAAGAAGGCACTGGCCGACCTGGTCATCAACGACGGCGAAGGCTGGCTCACCGAGCTGTCCACCCGCGACCTGCGCAGCCTGTTCGCCTTGTCGGAAGGAGCCGTCGGTGAGTAGCGGCTGGTTTCCGTCGCCTCCCCGCCCACGAGCGGTCGAAGGCGGTCTCAAGGCTCGCAGCACACGAGGTGCGATCGGCGAGACATGGTGGTCCGAACGGTTTGTCGAAGTGCTGGAAGACATCGGCATGGGCAATCGGCTGCAGCGAGGACGCAACTACGCCCGCAAAGGCCAGGTGATCTCGCTCGACGTGGACGCAGGCTCCGTCACCGCACTCGTCCAAGGCAGCCGTCCAAAGCCCTACCGGGTGCGCATCGGCATTACCGCGCACGGCAAGCAAGAATGGGCCAAACTGGAACACGCACTGGCGGACAACGCCTGGTACGCGGCGAAACTCCTAGCCGGCGAAATGCCCGACGACATCGAGGACGTGTTCGAGGGCCAAGGACTGTCCTTGTTCCCCGCCGCCGCGGACCAGTTGTCGATGGACTGCTCCTGCCCGGACTGGGAAGTACCCTGCAAGCACCTCGCCGCGGCGTTCTACCTGCTGGCAGAAGCATTCGACGACGATCCCTTCACCATTCTCGCCTGGCGAGGCCGCGAACGCGAGGATCTGCTGGCCAACCTGCAAGCCGCCCGCTCCGACGGCCCACCGGCTGCGGACCGCGCCGAGCAAACCGGCCCGCCGCTCACGGACTGCCTCGACTCGTACTTCGTACTCCAGGCCGAAATCCCCACGACGGGCCCGGCGCTCACCTCCAGCACCTCCCTGCTCGACCAACTACCCCAGATGGACCTCGCCGTCCGCGGGCAACCGCTCATCGAGCTGCTGCGGCCCGCCTACGCCGCACTCGGCAAAGAGCCCCCACACTGAACACTTCGATGATCAGGCCTTGCTGTGTTTAGTGCTGGGCTTTCGGCAGGTAGCAGGGTGTGCTGAAGGAGAGGTCGATCTCGTGGTCGAACCGGGCCAAGTATCCCTCGAGGCGGGCTCCTTCTGGTGATGTCCACTCGAAGCCGGGTGGTTGTGGGTCGTTCTGGCCTGTCCGCTGGTGGCCTGGCGGGCCGGTGAAGCCGTATTGTCCGGCGACATCGCGGACGGCTGTTTCGAGGGCGATCCACTGTGCTTCGGTAATGGCCGTGTAGCTAGTGGTGGAGGCTGCGCCGGTGCCGTGGAAACCACGGCCGTGTGGACTGTCCCAGTCGCAGAGACTGACGCGCTCGTCGAGCAGAGCGTCGCTTGGCCAGCGCAGTCCTGGCACAACGTTCGCCGCGGCGGCGGCGAGTTGCGGTTGCATCTGGCGGTAGCGGGCTTCGATGGTTTCGAAGTCCGGTCGTGCTCGCATCGCGGCGATCCGCTGTTCGCGATCCGCGGTTGTCTTCGCTTCCCGTGCTGCGGTATCCGGTCCGGCGCTGAGGACGGAACAGGAATAGCCGCATCCGGCGAACATCAGCAGCCACGCACCAAGAATCCACGGTCCTGACCTCCGTTGGCGGCGGAGTGCGAGCCAGCCACCGATCCCGCCGGTCGCCACGCCGACGATGGTCGCGAATATCGGCATGTATGCGACCAGGTCTTGTTTGCCGCAGATCGCTGCGAAGTTCGCGCACGGGTTCGGAATGACCGCCACCGCGAGCGTCATGATCATTGTGGCCGCGGCACCGACGCACAGCAAGGCGGTCAATCCGCAGCCCAGCCGCAACGTCCGGCGGCCAGTCCGCGGCAGCTCGCCCGCGCCGTTGTCATGCTGAGTGTCCACCCGAACGACACTAAAGATCATCCACAGTCCGCGCCAAGCGGGAAACTACTCAAAGCCCCTTGCCCAGGACAGGGCCCGGCGCGTGTCGCTTGACCGGCTAACGTGGTGAGGCTGCCGGTGTCCCGTCGGGGGAGGAATGCGGATGGTCCAGGTCGGTGACGAGCAGATCTATCGCATCCGGGATTTCGATACCTCGCAACGTGTTCGTGTCGTCGCCATCGAGATGCAAAAGAAGACCGCGAAGTACGAGGTCGAGTTCCTGGATGGCGAGAGCGCAGGGAAGCGAGAGAAAGTTCCCGGGAAGCGGCTCCGCGGAGCGTGGTCCGGGGTACGTGAGTACGACGAGCTGATGGCGAACTGGGAACGGCTCGCCGCGTTCGAGCTGACTGATCTCGAGGAGTCAGCCGTGGAGACTGTGTTTTCGGAGTTGATCCCGGGCGAGGTCGCGAGCTGGGAGTGGTCGGCCCTGGTGCGTTGGGTCACGACGATCCACGACCCGGTAGCGCTCGAGCCGCTCATCGGGATCCCGGTCAGTGAGCTCCTGGGCCAGGTCGCTTCGTTCGCGACCGGCGACGGCGCAGTGGTGTCCCCGGCGGGCACGCTCATGATCGCCGAGTACGCCTGCCGGGTGAACCCGATGCCGATCTTGGACGGCGTGATCAGGGAAGAACGAGAGTGCCGGGAGAAGACCAAACGCGGTGTGTCCCATACGAGCAGCGGCGGACGGGAGTGGTCAACGAATCCGGACTGGGAATACCGGTCGTACCTCGAGCACTACCGACCCCAGCATGAGTTGCTGCGTGGTTGGTGCGGGCATCGCGCGGTCACCATGCAGGAGCGCCTGGCTGCGGCTGAGGCGGAGGTGCAGCGCCTGGATGTGCTCATCACCCGGCTTATCGACCAGATGAAGGAGCACGATCACGGTCATTTCGCCGAGGTGATGGAGCAGGTGCATGAGGAGGAGCGGATCACGGCGGCCAACTACCGTCCCGTTGTCGACCGTCCGCTGAAGCCGTCGGAGATTCCCGTCCGGTATGAGCGCGCGCCTCGACGCTGGGGATACCGTCACTGGTGACGGTCACTGGCTTCTGAAGGCCTGCAACTCACTCGCGGTCGGGGTGCCTTGGTGAGGGCGCGGATGGACCGCGCGGTCGGGGAACGGGTCTATCGCGTCAGCGACCTTCATGATCCGGTCTGCCCAGGACAGCGCATCCGTGTGCTGCTCCGCAGTCAGCGATGATGCCTGTCGGCGTACCTCCGCCGCATACGCGCGCAGTTGGCCTGCTTCGGACCAGTTTCTCGCTTGACGCCGTGCCTCCTCATCGATCAGATTCTCCCGTTGCGCGATCGCGGCGCGTTGCTGTGCCTCGGCCTGACGTTTCGCACGTTCGGCTCTCGCCAGGTCCTCTTGGCGTTGCCGTTCCGCGGTTGCCGCGCGCTGCACTGCCAGGTGTCCGAGTCGGAGCCGGATTTCCTCGAGAATCTCCACGAGGTCGTCTTCGAGGCGATGGTCGTCGGTGTCTTTCCAGTTGTCGGTCCAGAACCGCTCGCCGCCGGCCACGACGATCACGAGGTGTTCATCCGGGATCTGGTCGAAGTCGGGGAACATGTAGCCCTGGCGTGCTCGTGTGAGTTCGCGTTCTGTGGGTTCGTGGGGACGCCGGAGGGTGGCCTGGGTGAATCGGAGCCAGATCTCATCGCGGTCGAGAGCGAACCGGATCTCGTTGTGATGGTCGCGCCTGCCGCCGTATCCGCGTGTGTGTCGTTCGGTCTGGAGCGACACGGTCATCCCAAGTTCGCGGCCACCTCGGACCAGGGCGTCGAGCAGGCGGAACGCTCGGTCGCGGGGCGTTCCCTGGACGGGGAATTCTTCCAGTTCCATGCTCGCCTGCACGACATCGGTCGGGTCCGGCAGTGTCGTGGACAAGGCTCGGGCCAGTAGCTTGGTCTGCCACTCGGGCGGCGACTCCAGCGTGATCGCCATCCAATGTCTGCCGTCGCGCTGGACGTATTCGAACGACAGCCGCTGGCCCTGCGGGATCCGCCCGAACCGCCTTGCCGACGCCGCGAGCTGGCGTTGCTTGGGCACCTGGTCGGTCGACACCAGGACACGATGATCGACTGCGTCATGGAGCTGGTCCATGAAGTGGTCGACAGGCCCTCGCTTCTGCGCGACCGGCTTCACCGGAGGCGTGGCAGCTGGTCGAGCCGCGACAGCCTTAGGCCGCTGCTGTGTCCGCGGTGTCGGTGTCTTGGGAGTCTGCTGGGTTTTTTCGTTGCCAGACGAGGACCGGCGGTGGTCGTCGCGGGACGAGTATGAGTTGTTCTCGAGGTAGTGGATGCCTTCTTTCGTGATCGAGGCAACCCACGACGGACCATGGCCTTTCACTACGAGCAGGCCGCGGTTGTGCAGCGCGCGAGCGACCAGGCGGTGCGACCAATCCTCGTAGATTCCCGCAGGGCACCCGCCGCGCACCCAGTCGAGGACTTCCCGCTGAGCCGCTGTGAGCGGCGCCTTCCGACTGGTCATCTACGTTCCCCCCTTTGAAGGATTCGCGCACGGTCGTCGCGAGTCACAGTGCTATTGGGCGCCGCCGACCGTGTTCAGCCATGCCTGGAAGGTGACCGTCTTGCGAGGCGGCGAGTCGAGGTGACCGGCAACAGCCTGCCATCGGGCTGTGTCGTCGCCGCACGCCTCGATGATCATGGTGGCCGTTAGGTCGGCCTGCTGCGCGCTGTCCAGGACGCGGTGAGCAGGCAGGGCACGCAGGATGTCAGGGGTGGTGAAGCGCGATCGGAGAAGGGCTTCGCAGGTGGTGTCGCGTTGTTCGGCTCGAGCCCGTAGATGCTTGAGGTGTCCGCGGAGTTCAGCTGCCGGGTCGTCGGACTCGGCGAGCTCACCGTCGGAGGGTACGTGGATGAGCGCGGGACGGCCGGCATCGGCCGCTCGACGACGTTCGTCCAGCTGGGTTCGTGCCGCGGCGCGCAGGTCACCCTCGCCGTGCTGCTCGACAGACAGCAGCGCTGGCTCATCCAAGGCAGCAAGCAGCGCGACCAGGTCGGCGCGCGGTGTCGCGGGGTTGGCCGTCAATGCTGCTACTGTGCGGGCCCGTTCCGCCTCCCACGACGGTCCGTCCTGACGCTGTCGCGACAGATAGTCCGGCTTGGTGGCGTGACGCGTCGCCGCGACCGCGCCAGAGAGCAAGGCCGGGTCGTCGCTCATCTCCGCCAGCGCGGTGAGCTCCGGCCAATGCGTGAAGCGGCCATCCGGCGCCCAGCCGTCTTCGAGGGCTTCCTGCACGACTCGGCGCAGCTGCGTGTCAGCTATGTCGCGCAGGCGTGGCCAGCGGCGCACCCGGTCTGCGGCGTGGGACAGCCGTACCCCTGCGAACAAGTCATCGCCGTCGCGCAGGTCGTCACAGGTCACCTTGGGCAGACACGCGGTCAGAACGTCGTCGGTCAGCTGTTCGGCATGGTCGAGAAGGATCCGCCGAATATGTGGGGCATCGTTGCCATCGCGAGCGAGTTGCTTCCACAGTTCCGGCGCCGGCTCGAGAAGCTGCCACGCCGTCCCCGCGCGCCTGCGTGCCTCCTGGGCACGCTGCTCCCTCGCCTGCTGCCGCTCCCACTCCGACATCTCGGTCAGCCGAGGCCGCGCAGTCGTCTCGGTCAGCGCAGCATGGATCAGTGCGACCCGGATCGCCGAAGGCAGCGAACCGAAGGTCCGGGTCCACTTCACCGCGAGAAGATCGACGTCATCGACGCCCACCCGGGAAGCCAGCTCGGTGGCGCGATCGCGCCAGCCCTGTTCTTCGCAGTACAGAACCAGTCCCGCGAACGCACCATGGGCCTGCGCGGCAACCTCAAGCAGCGCGGGACTCGCGGGCCATCGATTTAGAACGTCCAGGGCCAGGTAGCGCGGAGCGCGGCGGATGATCTCGCCCCGCAGCTCATCGTCGAGATCACTCCGCTCCGCCACATCCACGATGTGACTGGGTGCCAGCGTCGCAACCGTGCCGATCACACCCTGCACCTGAGGACGCGACAGCTCCGGCGCACGGACCAAAGCGGCGAGAACCGGAGATTCCATGCCGACAGCGTGACACGACATCCACCGCGCCATCGTCTGTGACACTCAGCGGTGGCACACCATCGACGTCGCGACTTACGGCTGGCGCATGTGTCCCGGTGTTGTCGTACGCCGTGGATACCTAATTCTCCCAGGGCGGTGTTACTTCGCCGGGCACCGCAGGGCGTGGTGGTGCAGGGTATGCCGATGACCCGGCAGCAACCCCGGCCACCGTTCGATCTGTCCAAATATCGACACCTCGGCGACCCACTGGCCGCACACGAACTGACCTGCGCCGACCACCGACGCCAGGCCGACCACGTGGCTCTAGCCGAGCATGCCCGTACGACGGTGGCCACATTCCCGCCACTAACAAACGACCAGATTAACCGGCTGGCGGCCACTTTGCACCGGATCGAGCGACAGCCGCGCAGCAACCTGATGCGCTGGCGACTGCGACTCTACTGCGGCCACACGATCGAACGCACCGCCCACCGCGAGCACACCACAATCTACGACGCGTTCGCCGGCGAATGCGTCTGCCCGACCTGCGGGCTCCACCCCTCGATCATCATCGCGGCCACGCCACTCGGCCTCGCCGCACCCGAACAGCCACCCACAACCGATACCGACGCACTCGAACGGGAACTCGCCCGCCTGGAGAAACGAATATCCGCACTCGACCGGGAACGCCAACGACTCACCGACCGCGCAACCGCGCTACGACAGCAGGTGGAGACGATCCGGCCCTGCACAGAGCAGGAACACGAGTTCTCGGTTCGCTCCGCCGCGACAGTCCTGCACCGACGCGACTGCCGCCACTTCACCAGCTACCGAACGACCTCACCAGGCCGCGAGCTACTCCGGCTCAACACATCCCAAGCCGATGAGTGGTTACGAGCGAACCCAGACCGACGTCCGTGCCAGACATGTCAGCCCGCACCATGCGGCTGACATCGGCGTGTCTGGTCACCTCCGTGCTGTGCACGAGCAGTCGAAACGGTTGCCCTAGCACACGTTCGTCAACGGTCATAGTCGCCAGCGTCGTAACGTCAAAGGCGCCCGCCAGCTGACCGGCCGAACGGCCTGGCATTCTCGCCCCTTGGAAGAACCCCGGTGTACAAGATCACGGTCTGCGGCTGCGGCGGATCCAGAAAATCAGCGGTGGTCCGAACCATCGGTAAACGGCGAGCGGACACGAGCGACAGAGTATGGAGTCGGAACACGTCTTCCTCATCGTCGGTTGGTCGGGACAAGGTCCGTAACACTTTGACGGTCAGCACGATGAGGTACTGCGACGGACAAGGCGATGAGCGGAACGGCACGGTATGGGTGACGATACGAACCTGGCGAAATTCCTCGAACAGGCGGCCAAACAGGCACACAGTTCCCCAATTTCACTGACGGTCAGAGAGCTCCTTTCGTACTGGGGTGCCAAACGCCGCGGGATATGGGTGGTTGAGCGCATACGACGTGATCTCGAAGACCATGAGCTGACGATCGACCCCGACTTCACTAGCGCCTGGATCGACTCGACGATCACTCTCATCCCCCAGACCGGACATACTCGCTCCCCTGATCTCGACGCCGAGACCGAGATCGTCGAAGAGACAGATCGCGCTCTGCCTGACGTAGAGATGCGGGTCGGCCAAGCTCGCTCGGCGAACGCCGGCGTCGTTAGTGTGTCCCGCGACGACAGCCTAGAGAAGGCTCGGACACTCATGATGCGTCACGACTTCTCCCAACTGCCGGTCATGTCCGGCAGGCGAGAACTGCTCGGAGCCGTGACATGGGAATCCATCGTTGACGCATTGCTCCGTAGTTCGGAGGCGACGGTGCGAGACGCGATGCGCTCCGCCGAAGTCGTGCCCGTAGACGACAACCTGCTCGGCCGAGTGCAGCTGATCATGGAGAAGGGCTTCGTCTTCGTGCGGGCCAAGGACAGAACCATTCAGGGAATCGTCACGACGACAGATCTGAGTCAACAGTTCGCCGATCTGGCAACCCCCTACTTCATCCTCGGAGAGATCGAGCAGCGCCTGCGTCGGAAGATCGATGACAAATTCGATGGCGTGGAGCTCGCGTCCATCAAGGATGAAAACGACCCTGACCGCGAGGTAAAGTCCGCAGCCGATTTGACCTTGGGAGAATGTGCGCGGCTTCTTGAAGTACCCGCAAATTGGGAAAAAATTGGGTGGGCAGTCACCCGCACGATCTTCATCGAACTCCTACACAAGGTGCGTGACGTGCGTAACGAGGTCATGCATTTCAGCCCCGATCCCTTGGACCCCACGCAGCTCACCGACCTGAAGGACCTCGTCCGCTGGCTCCGGAAGCTAGAACCGGTCGTATGACAGGCCGCTGGTTTCTCATCTGGTCTTGTGAGGCACGCCGGAAAGACATGGCGTAGCCCATTGCGCGCCTGGGCGGAAGTGAGGCTCGTACAGCCTCCGCACGAACGGGCGCATGTCGTGAGCTGCTGGTTTCCGGCATGGTGGAGGCGGATCGCCGCCGGCGAGGGCGCTGGGACGCTGACACTGGAGTGGCTGAGGGGCGGACCTGTTTGGTCTCGGTAGTGCATCTGACGTAACGCCTGAGTACGGGTTGTCGACCACTGTGGGTAATAAGCCTTGGGTGTGATCGAGCGGGTGTGTGTGGCCCGTTCACGAGCGGCGTGTAACCCAAGGGCGCGGATCTGCTGGGGGTGGCGTCGGATGGTGGAGGTCTCGGAGTCTGAGCGGCGGCAAGCGCTGGCGGAGGAGTTCAGTCGGCTGGAAGAGTCCGCGATGTATAGCGCTCAGAACCAGTTTGAGCAGGCGAAGCAGTGGCGCGGAATCAATCTGATGCTCGGGTTGCCGGCGAGCGTGTTGGCGGCCGTGTCGGGCGCGACCGCGTTGGCCTCTACGGCGGGGCGTCTGTGGGCGGGCCTGCTCGCGCTGGCAGCCGCGGCGTTCGGTGCCGTCTTGACGACGGTCAACGCGAGCCATCGCACGAACCAGGCCTCGTCGGCTGCGAATGCCTATCTGGAGATCCAGACCGCTGCCCGCCAGGCCCGGCTTCTTGACCTGCCTGTCACCGACCTTGATGAGATGCGTGCTGCTCTCGCGGAGATCACGGCTCGGCGGGATGAGCAGAACAAGACGGCGGAGCCGCCGAACCGGTGGGCGTGGCGTCGGGCGCAGAAGAACATCGATGCCGGAGGTCAAGCCTACGGGGTGGACTCCAGCGAGAAGGGAGCATGACATGGGCAGAACCGTTGCTCAGGGCTTCGATGTGTTTCTTGAGCGGCTGACGCCGCTGGCGTCCCAACGTGCCGCTGCGGCGGCACACCGGTCTCGGGTTGAGACGTCGTTGAAAAACTCGCTGACGGTGCTGGCGATGCGTGAGACCGGATCGTTCCACCACGGCACCGGCGTCAGAAACTACAGCGATGTCGATGTCCTAGCCAGCATCGGCAATACCAAACCGAGCACCTCCGACACTGCCCTGAACTGGGTGAAGAACGCGTTGTCGGCTTCGTTCCCCGCGACGACTGTGCGGATTAGCCGCCCGGCAGTAGTGGTTGAGTTCGCTGGGGGCGACGAGACCTGGGAAGTCATCCCCGGTTTCCTGACGTCTTCCGATCCGTCGCCGCTGTATGACATCCCGGGTCCTGCAAGCGGGTGGATCGAATCGGCTCCGACCGCGCATCTTGACTATGTCAACGAGTGCAACCGGAAAAACGGTGTCCAAGGTGCGGCGAAGAAACTTGCACGTTTGATCAAGGCGTGGAAATACTACTGCAACGTGCCCATCTCGTCGTTCTATCTGGAGATGCGGGCCGCGCAGCACATGGCCAGTCAGCCTGCATTCATCGCGGTGTGGGATGTGTGCCTGCTGCTGGAATCGCTACATGGTCACGGTCTCGCGGCCATGAACGACCCCAAAGGCCGGACGGGACGTTTTCATCCCTGCTCATCGGACTACCGCAAAACCGACGCGCTCTCAAAGCTGTCTACTGCTGCCACTCGGGCACGCAAAGCCCTTGACGCCTACCAAAACGACAATTTCGACGACGCGTTCTACTACCTCAACCTCCTCTTCGGCGGCAACTTCCCTGCACGTTAAAAGGCGGCGACGCCGTGTCGGATTCCCGGGTTGCGTGGGTTCGTTGGCCGCAGACAGAGGGAAAACAACTCAAGATGGTGCTACAGTACTGTGGCCTGGAAGTCTAGATCATTATGTCTAATGCCTGGTCGACTGCGACGTGCGCCTATTCGTCATAGAACATAGTCCCCTTGGTTAGCGACGCCAGCGCGGCTTCTAGTTGTGCACCAAGATGAGGGCTCAGCATGGTCCGCGCCTCGCCGGCCGAGACAAACTTGAACTGCCGTAGTTCCTCGTCCGTGACGCGCAAGGCGGCGACCTGCCGCTCGTCGAGCGTGCCACCGTCGAACAAGAACATCAGTGTGTCGTCCCAGGGTCCATGAGGGGGTATCCAGCTGAGGTGCAGAAGCCGACCAACCGCCAGCTCAAGGTCGAGTTCTTCGCGCAGTTCGCGCTCGGCTGCGGCTCGTGGTGGCTCGTTGGCCTCGACCATGCCGCCAGGCAAGTCCCAGCCCTCTTTGTACGTGGGGTCCACCAACAAGACGCGGCCCGTCTCGTCCGTGATCAGGACGTCGGCGGCTACTCGCTTGCGGGCCTGCTTGGCGTTGCCTTCGGCCAGGTAGGCGAAGCGTTCGGCGTCGCTATCGTCGGTCAGACCGGCCACGGCGTTTCGTCTTCTGCTGGCGGAGGCTCGAGCACATGCTCACAGTCTGCCAGGAAGCTTGTCACGCTCGAAACGTCGCGGTACTTCTGCAGGGAGCGGCTCAAGTCGGCCAGCTGGGTGTGGACGCGGTGCGAAGTGAGCGAACCCGCAGCTGCGCACACCTCCTTCCCAAGCGCCGCAGCTTCCTCGATCTCCCCGGTACGGACCAGCACTTCGGCCAGGGTGAGCTGGCCAAACGCCCGACTCCGGACGCGGTCGCCGACCCGGAGCTCCAGTACCCGGTGGGCTTGCCGTTCGGCTTCGGCGGTGTTGCCGAGTGCGCCGAAGCAACATGCCGCTTCGCTGGCGAGTGAGCCTTCGTCGAAGTGGCTGATCCATTCGGCGGCGCTGTCTTCGTGGGCACGGTTGAGCACCTGTTCCGCGCTGGCTAGGGCATCGAGACAGCCGTGGACGTCGCCCTGCAAGGCGAAGCCGCGGGCGCCCATGGCGTGGAGTCGAGCTGACAGCCGCTGCCGAGCCGGGCCCAGCTCGGCATGCGCCAACCCGGTTTTCGCGATCCGAATCGCGTCGTGGGGTTGCGCAAGCTGCCCGGCCAAGTGGCTCATGCTGGCGCAGATGTTGGCGGCGAGCGCGGCGTGGTTGACTGCCGCGGCGAACCGGTAAGCCTGCCCGAAGTGATGCCGAGCGTGCTGGTCACGGCCGCCGTCGTGGGCCATCCAGCCGGCGATCTCGGTCAGCGAGGCTGCCGCTTCGAACAGTCGGGTGCCGAGCGCGTCGTTGGTGGGGTCGAATAGACGTGGGCTGATCTCCGTGTGTAGGTAGTGCAGCACGGTGGGGTAGAGCTGGCCGCCGCCGACTTTGCGATCGGCTATCTGGAAGGCGGTCGCCATTGCTTGGATGGCGGTCAGGTCGGTGGGTGCTCCGCGCTTGCTCGGCGTGTCGTCCCCGATGTGGATCGTCAGTTCGGCAGCGGGCCGTGACGCCGGCGCCGTTGGTGCTGTAAGTGGCTGGTTAGGAACGTTGTGAAGATCGAGTCGTCCCGCTGAGCGCAGGATGTGTTCGAGCTGTTCGGCCGAGATGTGAAGCAGCCGGGCCAGCTTCGGCCGTAAGTACGGCTGCGGCTCATTACTTCCCGCTTCCCAGCGCTGAACGGTAGTGCGGTCGACGTTGAGTGCCGCAGCAAAGCTCTCCTGGGTGTAGCCGGCCGCTTTTCGCGCTTGCCGAAATGAGTTTCGCGTGGCGACCATGCAAATCCCCTAATGACCGGATGTGGCGAAATCACATTACCCCAGGTCAGGCCCCGGCATGCGGCCTTCTTGCGGGAAATTTGCGGGGTTTTCGCCGTGGTCATGGGTAAATGGCAGGTGCCAAGGTGGGACCAGGTACCCGGCACCGAGTTGACGGCCACGCCCCCCCAACTGCAATTGCGTCTTCCTGCACGAAACCGCCATTTGCAGTCGGTTGCCCCTTCGGTGCTGGGTGCCGCTTACCGACCTCGCCACAAAACGAAAGATGGCAGTCACATGGCACTTCGATTAACAGGACAAGGTTCTACCGGCCCAATTCCAGCGCCGCGATGCTGGCAGCGCGGCCTCAACGCCCTGGAAACCACGGCGTCCGAGCGTATCCCTGAACCCGCTCGGCTCTACGTGGTGGTCGTCTTATTCCTTACGCTGCATGCAGACGACCCCGCAACTGCTCGCTGCTTGAGCTGCGGCGCCCCCTGGCCGTGCGAGCCGGTGCGCCTGGCGTATCGGCTCCGGGAGGGTTTCTGATGAACTCCCCACAGTCATTCCCGGACCTGCAAGCGCTTGCACTCAGGCTCCTTTTCCGGCAATACAGGGAAGTTTCGTCTTCGCAGCGCCCGATGGTGTACGGCTACATTCGCTGTGACGAACCGCAGCCGGACTACGTCACCGCCTGTGCCGATTTGCTCACCTGGTGGACGATGGCCGAAGGCTGGCGTCTTGGCACCATCTTCCAGGACGTCGGTATCAGCGCCGAAACGGTGGTGCGCCCCGGTTTCACCGGCCTGCTCGATGCTGTGCGGCTGCCGGACAGCGCTGCGGCCGTGGTGGTCGACATCGCGCACCTGTCCACCTGTGAACTCGGCGCTCGCCGCCTCACTATGGCCATCCGCTCCACCGCGTCGACCCTGCACGTTCTCACTGACGCGTTGAGCGAGGTGACGGTATGAGCCTGCTGACCTTGGACCCGGTGTTCGCCGACCCGGTCCGCCTGCACCTGGCGAGCTTGCTCGAGGTGGAGCAGTGGTGCTGGCTCGGCTACCTGCGTCACGCCACCGGTATGAGCCAGGCTCGTTTAGCTCGACACCTGCGGCTGCTCGGGGGCGCGAACTACGTCGTTGCCACCAAGGGTGCCGACAGCAAAACGTGGGTGCGGCTCACTGCTTGGGGAGAACAACGACTCGACCAGCACCTCGGCGCGCTGGACGCCGCGGTGAAGGCGGCCCAGCAGTTCACGACGCAGATGCGAGTGGATGAGCCTGACTGGTTTGAGGTGGTGAGCCGATGAACCGGCAGACCGCCGAGCTCATCCGGCTGATAGAGGCGGTGAACCAGCAGTTGCCGCGCATCTCGACAGAGCTGCTGCTGGGCACCTCGGCGACGAAACAGCAGTACGAGGTCGGCGCGTTGGTCATCGAGCTGGGTGAGCTGCTGCATCACCACGCCGACGACCAGAAGTCCGGCGTCATCCCGGCCGCGAGCGGCGAGAGGACGAACGTGCCGCTGTTTCAGGGCCGACTACCTGACCACGAGCCGAACGGCGGCCACGCGGAGTTGTCGTGAACGTCTGGGGTTTCTCCGCACTAGCGCTTCCGGCGCTGCCCGTCCTGGTGGTGCTCTGGTGGTTCTTCTCGGACTGGCGCAGCGCCAGACGGCGAGCGAAGCTCCTCGCTAATCGGGGTGAGGACTGGTCGGTGGCCGCGATACAGGCCCGGGTCGAAGAGGAGTGGGCCGAACAGGACATGCAGCGGCAAGCCGGTCAGGAAGCCGACGAAGGGGGCGATCGGCATGACGACCGCCATCCTGACCAGCTTGCCGCTCACCAACACGACCGCGAGGCCGGTGACCACGACGAACCCACCGATGTACTCAGCCACAACCACACCGGCGAGAAGAACCGTAAACACCGCACTACCCTCAAAGGTCCATCTACTGCTCTGACGGCTCGATCGCGCGACGAAGCACAAGGCCCTGGTCGAAGCCGAGCTCCACAAGCTCCTCCAAGTGCCCGACGCGGCAACTGTCCCGCAGGATCTTCCTGGCACTGAGATGCAGAGGCCCACCCGCGCGCTGGCTACTGCCGACGGGCAGACCAAGGCTGTCCGTCAAACAGCCGACGACATCGCGGGGCACTCTGCACGAGCCGCTCGCCGCAGCCGCCAACTGCCAACCGGCTTACCACGAAGCTCCTGGCCACGTGAGGCGAATGATCAACCAAGGCTTCGTCGACAAGCTGTTCGTTGGTAAAGACCGCGCCGTGGACAGAGCCGCGATGACCGAGCCGTGCGCAGCGCTGCTCCAACTGAGCGAGGCCATCACGGTGGCTGAGCCTGCGGACAAAGCTAAGCCAGCTGGGCTGTGCAACTCCCTGAGCAGGCATTGCACAAGTTCATCCCGGCCATACGGACAGAAGGCGTGATTACGGAATGTGCCCATAACAATACTGACCGTCAGAATGATCTGACGGTCAGTAGCGTGAATGCGCGACTTGTGGTGGGGCGCGTGGGACTCGAACCCACAACCTACAGATTAAAAGTTTCCTGGTCAGCGGTGTCGTCGGGTGTCGCGCAGTGCCGCCTAATGCCGATTGTGCAGCTAGAAATGAGAGACCTTCGTTTTCGAGTGTCGTTGAGTGCTGCCCAGTGTCGGGCAATGATTCGGCACAGGAGCACCCGGGGAGCGCCGTGCGATGCGTGTCCCCGCTGGTCGCAGCGCTCGCGAGAATCCGTCGCGGGGCGCCGAATCTGGGCCCGATGTGGCGCACGAAGCTGACCGTTGGAGCTTCGGAGCTGCGCCGGGCGGGCGTATGAGCCAGTGCCAATCGCGACGGAATAGCTCAATTTTCGCCCATATTTTCGACAATTTTAAGTCTATAGTGTGCTGCATCGAGCTGCGCCTGATTATGTCCGCGGGGTTCGACCGCACAGCTCGACGGCGTTCCTCGTTGCAGCAGAGTGGTCGGGGTCCCGGACGAGTTCTGGTCGATCCCAACCCGGGTGACCCCGTTGGGTTCACGTTGACGGTGGAATGCCGACCGCCGTCTGTAGTCAATTCGGCGCGGAGCATGTGGCTGGGTTTCCAGTGATGCTGTCGCATTTGATGGAGAGACGATGGGAATTCTCAAATTGAGATGCCCGCCGAGCCGGTGACGTAGAAGCAGATTTGCCTTCGCTTGCCGGTCCGATGGGTTTAGTGATCTTGACTGGGAACCCGCACCCGCTGGCATGGAAGGAATGGTTTCGGGATGTGGAACAGCACGGCCGACGCGGGATTGTGATGTTAGGCGAGCAATCGCGGAGGGGCAGAGTTGGTTGATCTCCCACCGCTTAGCAGTTCGTGACCCTTCGCAACATTCCGCCGACGCCTACCTCATCGTCAGGCTTGTGACAAAACACTGCAGCACGGTGTCGTAAAGCTTGCGGCGGCTCCAGTAACGGTTTCCTGTCCGATGCGACTTCAGAGGCACTGCACTTGAAATGGGGTTGTGGTGAACGAGAGCTATCTCGACGAGGCCGAAGGCGAGCCGTTGGCAGAAATGGACCGTCTGGTCGCCGACCTGTTCTGTGGAACAATTTCGACGTACGGGTCCTTCCGCGCTCCAGCGGGCAGAGCTGTCCGCGGCCGACAGCTCCTACCTCACACCCTGTACCGCTATGACCTGGTCGACTCGGTCTCGGAACGGGCGGTAACGGTCCAGATCTACGTTGGCGTTTCCCAACTTGGTGGCGATTTGTGGAAACAGGAACTGCGAGTGCTCCAGCGAGTGGCGTCGTTGCGACATCCGGCATTGCCCGCGATCAAGCACGGCGGGCACATCGAAGAAGAGGTCGCCGTCCCCTACGGCTTCCGTGGGTGCGCTTTCGTCGTTACCGACGCCGGTATGGGCCAGCTCTTCGAGGGGGCCGACCAGGGCGAGTTGCGGGCGGGGCTGGTCGAGGTCATCGAGTACCTGCGCCAGAACCGCCGGGTGGCGATGGCGCAGTTCATGTCCCTGGCGGACGCCTTGGCGATCCTGCACGACATGCATATCGTGCACCGCAACATCTGGCCGGGCATCCTCGATCGGATCAAACTCGACGGCGAGGACCAGATGGTGCTCGGCCGATTCGAGTTGAGCAGACTCACGTCGAACCTATTGCGCACCAGCATGCTCAATGCCCAAGAGCGCGCCGAGAACGCCCGCACCCTGGTGCTGGCGCAGGGCGGAGGGGCTATCGCGTACTTCTCACCTGAGCGGATTCGTTTCCTGCTGGAAGAAGGCGCACACTTGGAGGACCACCGGTCGGATGTCTACAGCCTCGGCATGATGGTGGCGGAGTGGATGACCGGGCCGATTCCGGAAGATCTCCTGGCCGAGGTCGAGACAGCCGTCCGCTCCAGGAACGGCGTCGGCAAGACGCTGGACGCGGTGAAGCGGGTGAACCTACACCTTATGGGCTTGGTACGAGCCCTCCCTCCGGCGCTCGCGTCCTTGCTGAAGGACATGACGGTGTGGGACATGCCGACCGGCAGGCTCAGCGCTTCCGATGTGGTCAACCGGATCAGTGAGCATTACGAGCACCTCACCTACGAGCGCGACGACGCTACAACCAACCCTTATTTGTTGATCTTCATGCCGGACAAGTGCCGCAAAACGATCTTCAGATGGGAAATGGTCGACCAAGATCCCGATTCCGACGACGGCAGGCTCGAAACGGCGGAGTTCATTCTTGACGACCTCAAGGAAGCTCGCGTCCTGCACGTCCCGGGCGGTGCCGCGAGTTTCATCCCCGGTGAGGATAAGAAGAAGCTCGCGGCTGCCGACCAAATTCTGCTGGGCCGGTCGGTGGCGTGGTTCTGCCGACTGTACGAAAACGAACGCGGTGGTTTCAGCAGGCGCGGTCTGCCGGACGAACGTGGGCTCCTACTGACCTTCGCGATCCAACTCGACACCAGCAGAGGACGGGCGTTGCGAGCAACGGTGGAAGGCGCACGCAAACGCCGGTGGGTGTCTCAGTTGCGTGTCGTGGCTTCGGACATCGCTCGCAGCGAACTGGACGCGGCCCTCGCCGAATCGCCTTCTTGGCAACCTCTTCTCGACGCGGTCCGGGACGTGGCGCCGCAGTCCAAGGCCGAACGAGAGTACGCCCAGGCGTTCGATTGGCTCCTGCAGTTTCAGCGCATCGAACTAGAGGCCCGACGCTACCCCTACGTCGTCGAACGGTCCGACCAGGTGGACCGGGTGGCGCTGCGGTTTGACGAGGAGCGGGATCGTTACTGGCGGCACGGATCGGCCCTGGCCACGGTGTTCGCGGGCACACCGAGCCTGCGGCCCAAGATGGGCGACTTCTTCGCGGGTAACGCCGGCGAGGACGGGGAAACCTTGGTTTCGCTGCGCGCCGATGACAACGGCGTTGCGGCTTGGACAGAGTCGTTCAGAGGCGAATGCGTCGAGGGAACCATCAACGACATGGTGACCATTGAGGTGGGCAGGCGGTCCAGAGTCATTCCGGAGCGGGGGTGGATCAGCCCGGCTGACGATATCGGCTCGTGGATGGCCTTAAATCGCCAGGAGGAGGCGCGCCACGAGCTGCTCATGAACCGGACGCTGATCGAGCAGTTAGACCGGCCCAATGCAATCACATCGATCACACTGAGCAAACACAGCACGGGTACGCAAGTCGCCGAGGCCATGATGGCAACCGAGCCGCTGTTCGCGCTGCAGGGGCCGCCCGGAACCGGCAAGACTGAGGTGACGGCCGACGCGGTGGTGAAATACTTAGCGGAGGAGCGTGGAGCGCGGGTGCTCATTTCGACGCAGTCGAACTTCGCGCTCGACAACATCGCTGAGCGGCTGCTGGGGAAGTTAGACCTGCTGAGCAAGGGGCGATCGAGCGCCAGCCACGTCGTGCCAGTACGGGCGACCGGGCTGCGTGGTGAAGGCAAGGTCGATGGCAAGATTGAGCCCTTCCTCATCCACCGGTTGGCGGAGAACACCCTGGACCAGCTCAAGTCGCACGCGAGGAGTACGCGGGAAAAGTACGCCAGGAACCCAGGGGTCATCGGTCTGCTCGAGGGCTGGGACGACGTGGTTGACTCCTGCCTGCCCGAGCTGATCGACCGGCTGCAACGTGCGGCGAATCTGGTGTTCGCCACCTGTTCTTCGGCCACCCCGGCGACGCTGGAGAAGTCGGCATCGGCTGACATCTTCGACTGGGTGGTCATTGAAGAGGCGGCCAAGGCGTGGCCAACCGAGCTGGCGATCCCGCTGGCCAGGGGGACGCGGTGGTCGCTGGTCGGCGACCACCGGCAGCTGTCCGCCCACCGCAGCCGGGAAATTCTGCGGTTCCTGGACAGTTGCGCAGCGTCGTCCGACGAAGACCTGCGGGTACATGGCGAGCGGCGCGACGAGTACCTTCGGGTTTTCGGAATGTTCGGAAACCTCTTCTCCGACAACGCTAAACGGTCGGGGAATAAGCCGAGGCACACGCTGCGAAAGCAGTATCGCATGCGGCCGGCCATCAACGAGATCGTCAGCCGCGTGTTCTACCCGGTTGACAACGTGAGATCGGACGGGCACGTCGACATCACCGTCCCCGGGTTACTGTCCACCGGTCGTGATGACATCGGTGTCCTGCATGCCCCAATGGAATTGGCAAACGCTGTGGTCTGGGTGGACACTTCGAACATTGCCGCATGCTCCGACGAACCGGCCTGGCGCAACCCCGGCGAGGTGGATGTAGTCAAGACCATCGTCGAACGAATGCGGCCCAGACCGTTGCCAGGCAAGGACGGATACGGTGACCACCCGCTCGCGGTCTTGACCCCGTATCGACGCCAACTCGACCTTTTGCGGGCGTACAGCGAGATCCGCCCGTTCGCGTCGACCATCCACGCATTCCAAGGGCGTGAGGCTAACGTGGTCGTGATCTCCTTGACCCGAGACCAGCGGCGGGGGAAGAGAGAAACCCCGTGGTCGAACATTGGGCACCTGCACGAACGCGAGCTGGTCAACGTCCTGTTCTCCCGCGCACGGGAGCACCTCGTCCTCGTAGGCTCACTGCGCCACTTCGAGCGGTACGGCGGTCCAATGTGGTCAGACGTCTGTGCGCTGGTTCGCCAGCAGGGCAGGGTTGTGTCCGGAGGTTTCGCTGGGATCAGGTCATGACCACGAAACGGATTTGGATTCGCTACCAGCCGGTGCCTGTGCGGGTCCGCCTCGGCTACGGGACCGAGATGTCCAGGATCGAGTCCACGATCCTGCGCGCCGTCGTCGAACTTTGGCGTGCGATGGACCCAGACCTCCCCCTCCGCGGTGTCGGCCTGAGTACGCTGGTGGATGTCTTCGGGCTCGGCGAACGGATGACCCTGCACCTGCTCTTTGACCTGTGGAGTCGCGAGTACATCACCCTCGACCTCTACCGGAATATTGCCGCCCCGACGCAGATCGCCCTGGATGCGTTCGCGGGTCGTGGGTCACCCCGGTTGAAGGGGACAGAGTCCAAGCAGGAGCTCGACACCGTGTGGCTCGACCCGATCAGCGGACATCTGACCGGACGGCAGGGCTACCGCGGGGCCGCCGACCCGGACCTCGTCGTGCCGCCCTACATGCTGTTCGCGTCGAGCACAGACGAGATTCGCAGGGGGGACTTGCTTCGTGCAGTAGAGGAGCGGGTCGCTGAGCAGACAGCCGAAGAGCGGGCCAAGCACAAGGACGGGCGGCACACCGGGCGGCAGGTGAAGGTGCAGGAGGTTCGAAAAGCCGCCACCCACCAGCCGACTGGGAGCGCTTCTTCGATGTTGTTTCCCGTCGACGTCACCGTCCGCCGCGACCCGGTCAACGACAGGATCCGCGTAGTTGTCGCGCGCGATTCCCGGCGCACCTTCGCGGAGTGTGAGAAGATCGGCGATCTTGTCACCGAGTTCGTCCGCCGTCGCCCGGAGCACAAGTTCTCCCGGCGCCTAATCGGTCAGGTCGAGTCGCGGTTAGTCGATCCGCCTTCGCTAGAGCGGAGCATCGATTCTCTGGTCTACTTGGCAACCACAGCAAAATCGGCGCCTGCGGGCACTCGTCACACCACTCACGAGCAGTTGGTGGATGCGACGGAAGCCATCAGGAAACAGATAGCCGCGCTAGTGTCCACAGAGGCTGAAGTCGAGTTGATCGGTTCGACCCGTGATTACCGCTCAGCGGTCAAAGAGGCGATCCGCACCGCTGAACGCCAGTTGGTCCTCGTCGCTCCGGTCGTTCGCTACGCTGGGCTGGTCGATCTGTCCGACAGCCTCAAAGACGCCGTGAAGAAGGGCGTCCAGATCATCCTCGTGTGGGGCAAGCGGCTCGACGGCACGATCGAAGCGACGGCGAGGAACGTCGTCACGGAGATCACCAAGACCGCCACTGACGCCGGGTTCAACGCCTCGGCCGTACTTGTCGCCAGGCAGCCCGCCCGAGTCAACGCTAGCTTCGTGCTGGCGGACAACCACACCGCGATCGTGGGCGGATACAACTGCCTCGGCCGCGACGACGGCCCGGACTCCCGACAGCTCGGCGCGGTGGTCCGCGCGACCGAGCGCGGCGGCTGCGAAGCTGCGTACTCCCTGCTGCGTTGGACTCGCAGGGCCATGCCGGACCGGCTCACAGCGTCGGCGGTCTTCTTCCAGGAGCACGATTTCCACGTCACTAAGGGAGACCTGCCCACCCCCGCAGAGGGCCTCGTCTGGTCCGACCTTCCCGAGCCCCTTCCCAAGGACACCGGGGCCACCGACTCGTCGGTACGGGCGTGGGCCGAGGCATGGGAGGAGTGCGCCGCCGAAGCAGCGCGGCACGTCGCGCTGCGGAGCCTGCCGTCAGTTACGCTGGTGGAGGACGGGGCGCACCACCGCACGTTATGGGACGGCGTACGCGACGCCAAGCGCCAACTAGTCGTCGCGGGCAGCCGCCTCACGGCAACAGCAATCACCGCCCAATTGATCGTGGAACTGACCAATAGGGTCGCGGCAGGCACTAGGACCGACGTCGCCTACCAGTTCGTGCAGCCCGACGCGAACGCGACGAGGGCCGCCCTGAGCAAGGCGCACGACAGCAACCCCAATGGTTTCGTTCTGCACCAAACCGAATTCGCCATTAAGGCCTTGGTCAGCGACGACACCGTGGTTGTCGGCAGCTTTGACTACGTTTCCCACGATGGCTTCTTCGGGGGGCACGCGGGACGCAGGCCCCCGGCCGAGGTGAGCCTCCGCGTCTCCGGTGGTGACATCGCGGTGCGGGCCGCCGAATTCCTCGGCGCCCAGGTGATCCGCAAGCCGACGAAGTTGACGGCAGCACCGCGTCCCGGAGCGCGCCGGTCCCACGATCTACTGGTCGCGCTGGAAAAGTGCGCCAACCGGAGCCAACGGGCGGACGTCGTCACCGAGGCGGTGAGCGCGGGAAAGGGCATCGCCCTGCTGGCCGATTTGCGGGCGGCCCAGGTTGAGGACGACGCGCTTGCCCTAGTGGCGGCAGCCACCCTGCGTGAGGGCATTGACACCACCGACGCTGACCACTTGTGGTGGGCGGGTTGGCTGATCGACCGGCTGTGGACGGAGGAGCGTTTCGTCGAGGCATGGGTGCTGCGCCAGGCTTTACCTAGCGGCAAGGTGCCCCTCGCCCTGGCCGCAATCGCCGCGGCGGCGGGCACCCCGCTGGTGGGGGCCGCCGTGGAGGCGAACGCCTTGGAATGCGCGGATGGGGACGACAGAGTCGCCTTGATCGCGCTGATCGTTAGCCAGCTCATTGCTTGGCCGAGGAGCGGCGACAACCCGCTTCCCGGAGATGTCGCGCACAGCCTGCGCGGGTCGTTGGAGGTAGTCGACTCACTGGATGCCGATGGCGATTGGCACGAATTGGTCAGAGCGGTGCTCGCCACGGGGTCTAAAGTGGATAGCCCGGGGATAGCAACTGTCGTCCAGGAGTTGCTGAACGAGCTCAAACGGGGTGCCGCCCTCGCCGAGAGCTGGGACCTGGCCGACGAGGCGCTCAATGCACTTGGCAGCACTTCCTTCGGCTTTGAAGCCGGTCTCAAAACACAGGCCCACCTCATGCACCCCAAAGGCCCCTTCGGCAAGCTCCGGACGATCCTCGGCATCCGAGACATCTCGGCGGCAGCGGAGTGGCTCGCCGACCCAGGCCTAGCGGATCTGCCGGCGTTCTTGGACACGACGACGGCAGAGGTCAGCCTCGGCCAGAAGAACAACGTGATCCACAGCGGCAAGCGCAAGTTGTACCTCGGCCGACTCACTCAGGTCGTGAGGACAGTCGAGGACGTGGTGGCCTTCCAACCCGAACGGCATGGACATCGGAGCGTTTTCCAGGTGAGGGCAGTCCAGTCGCTCGCCGACGAGGTGGCGCGGGTGTGGCCTGGTCTGCACACGGATTTGGCGAAGCGGAAAGGTCCGGCACGGCACCTCATCGCCCACGCGATGACGTCCATGACGGCCATACGAGAGGTGGGTGCCCGTGATAACGACAGTTGACCTGGTCGCCGAGTGGGCGCAGGCGTGGCGGCAGCCGGATCTCCTGGCTTTGGCCTCGCGCGGCGAGGTTGACAGCGCCACAGCGGCCCGCACGGTCCTGGACGGCATCCTCCGTCCAGTGACGAACGTGGCGGACGGCGCCCAGCGATTGATCGACCTCGGCGAGTTCGCCGCCGCCCGGACGCTGATAAAGCGGGCACGGTCGGTGCTCTCGACCGAGCGGGCAGGTGAACTCGGTGAACGCGTCGAACGCGCCGTGGGCGCCGCGTCGAACCGGCTGGGCGAGCGGGCATACCGTCTGCGTGTCCGCGCTGCCACCGTAGGGCAGACAGCCGACCTGGGGTGGGCCGAACTGCTGAAGGACAGCAGGACCGCCGCAGAGCGAGAACTGGACGAGTTCGAGAAGTCCGTCGACATCGTCGCGGGAAAGCGCGTTGCTGCGATTAGGGCGCGCTTGCCGGAGCTGGACCGCGATCGTGCCCTGATCGTCGAGGCATGCTTACGCGGTGGTGAGTACGACGTCGCCGAGTCGGTCTTGGCGCACTCCGACGAGGCGGCCTGGCTGAACCTCCCCGCGACGGTCCCCCACTTAGGTGGATGGGTCTACGCGGACGAACCCGCGCACGCTGTGCTCAGCTGGTACATCCGACAAGCGGAGGCTCCAGCGGACTTCGAGCAGCGCCTTCCGTTCAAGACCGATACCAAGGCGTGGGGCGTCATCCGAGCGTTGAGCGACGTACACGAACAATTGACCGAGGAGTCCGCGCGGGTACTGGGCAGCGCGATCGACGATCTCGTCAACGACACGCCGGTGAACCACCGCGCGAGAGCCGTGGGTTCCGGCTATGACGTCGAGCTGCGCGGCCTTGTGGATCCCCGCTTCCCTTGGCTGGCCCTACCCAATCGCCTGACATTGCACATTGGCGCGACTCGTCCGAAGGTTGACGGCACGAAGGTGTGGCTGCCCATTGGGAACGACGAACCTGAGCCGGGCGCGGGAGTGGTGATCCTCAAACCGTCCGTGCTCTTCCAACTTCTTGACCCCGCGGGCGCCCATCTGCAGACTGCCCACAACCGCCGGGTCGCCCTGCTGCGGCACGTGTGCGCCCAGCTCGGATTCGACCAGGTCGTGGACCTCGCCGGCGCCGACCTCGGCGACGGAGCAGATACCCGGGCCGTACTGTTGTGGATGCTCGACCTGCTCGGGCTCGTCGTCTCGCCGGAAGTCCCCGACATGGTCGTCTATCTTTCGGCCGGATTGCCCGAGGCCCTGGCCGCGATCGTCCGCGAGCTGTGCCGCATCGTGGGCTCAGCAAAGACTCTCGCCCACGAAGACCTGATCCGGCTGCGCGAAGACCCCGAATCCGTCGCGGCTGTGACTGAGGCCGTGTTCGCTCAGGTCGCGGACCACTTGGACGCGTGCGTCGTATACGGTGCCCTTTTGGGGCGTGCAGCGCGGCTGGGCGTCGCGGCGGTGACCCTCGACCAATTGAACGCTGAGCTCGAGAACCTAACGCTCTCGCTCATGGAGGCTCACGAGAAGTCAGGCGAACGGGACCGAGACTTCCCGGTTGAGCGGATCGATATCGCCGCGGCCGCGAGTGTGCTCGAGGATGCCGGACTCCTCGAAACCGGCGCAGAGTATGTCCTTCCCGGGCAAGGGCTGGTCGCGTTGGTAGGCAGGTCCGGTCTCACCGAGGCGACTGCAGAGTGGCTCGCCCGCTTCCACAAAGATCGCGACGAACTGGAGGACAACACCCGGCTTATGCTGCGGTCGCGCACCTCATTGCACTATGAACACGCTAAAAAGGGCCACCTTTACGCCCTGGAACAGCTCACCGCGACCTTAAATGCCGGTCTGGATAACGTGGAACTGCGGGATCGGATCAAGGCGCAGCAGGCTCTGATCAACGATTTCACCGCCATCGAGAAGGGCGATATCGACGCGCTGCTTCACTCGACCGTCTTCGACTTCGCCGAGCTGGCCCGGGAGATCGCCGATGGCCACCGCAAAACCAGGAACCTGGACTTCGAGGTAGTCAAGCCGGACGGACCGACCGCGGTCACGGCGATAAAAGTACTGGTGCACCTGACTTTAAGCGACCTCTACCTCAACGCCCTGCAGGCGATGGAGGCAGCAAAATCCCAACCCACGCGCATCCGAGTGACCCTGCGCTATGAGGACTCCGATACCCAGCGGTACTTGCTGGCGGACATCGAGGACAGCGGTCCCGGCTACGGAAAGGCTGATCGCTCCCGACTCGACGAGCTCCGCAGGACATACGGCATGTCCGGCGGCGAGGGGATGCGCCATGCCAAGGCCAACCTCACTGCGTGCCGGGGCCAGTTAGAGCGGATGCCCGACAGCGTCGACCTCGGAGGGGCTTGCCTGCGGGTACGCCTCCCACTGGCCGAGTAGCGGGTCAGGCACCTGTCACTAGGCGGTTCACCACGTGGACGAGCGGCACCATAGTGGACTTCTCATTGTTGTGCTTGGAAATGACGGTGCGCACGCCCAGGCGGGTCTTGACCTGGTCGAAGTCCTCGAACGGCAAATCCGCTGACATGAGCGCGGTCGGTATGCCCGGCCGGTGGGCGTGCAGTTCGAGCAGGACTACCTCGCCGCCCGCGTCGATCCCCTCGGTGAGGTGGCGATCCACAAGCGCGCAGTCGTAGTCGAGAGGGTGCTCGTCGCGGAGCATCTTGTGCCATCCGGACAACGAGGTCACCACGTCGCAATCGTAGGAACCGGAAAGGACGGCGGCGAGCGCGTGACCGATCTGGTCGTCGACGATGAGGACGCGTTTGCGGGGTTTGCTCCGGGTCGTGGTGGGATGGTTTCGCCACCCGGCGGCCTCGCTCGGTGACAGCTCGCAGAATCGGTGCCACTGTGTCAGTTCCTCGCGTCGTGCGGGCTCCATCGCGCGGATGTAGGCGACCAGTCGGTCACGGTCCTTGCGAACCTCGTACCAAGTCTCTGAACGGAGCCGCGTCGACGTCGTCCACGGGTTGTCCCGCCAGAGCGCGAGCAACGAGTCGACGTGGCTGGCCGGGGTGTCCGTCGCAAGTGATGCAACCCCCCGGCTGAAGGCGGTCACATCGATCTGTTCTTCGGAGACCTGGAGGACGTAGACGCCTCCAGGTCCCGGTTTCGGTATCAAGATGCTGTCTTTGTGCTTTCGCAACAAGAGCACGTTCTTCGCTACCGGGTTGCGGTGGTCGCCAGGAAGTTCGCTCCATATCTCCCGCCGCAGCCACTGCGCAGATCGGCCGGCGGGACCAGCCAATACCAGCGCCATCAGCAATGCGCCCGGAGCTGGGTTCAGATTCACCCAAGCTCTCCGACTGTCGCGGACCTGTGGCGCGCCGAGGACACGCACGGTCAACCGGTCTTCGTGGGCGGGCAGGGCGTCAGTCACACCGAACATCGTAGTGGCAGCCAGCTCACCAGCAGTGATGCCATCACGATGTCCGCGGCAGCTGGGCAGGAATTCCTTGACGTGTTAGAGAATTGAGAAGTCATTGCGCGGGGTGTTCGGGGAGACATCGGATTCATCGTCCCATTGCGGTATGAGACGAACGATCACCCCCGGCGCGGGGACCGGAGCGACCGCCGCAGCCCTGGTCACCGCGGCCGTCACCACGAACATGACATGGCTGTACTGGCTCGCCGCCGCAGTGAGCGCTCTTCCCTGGGCGGGCATGCTTGCCTGGCGAGGCCTGTTCGCCACCAAGTCCACCGCCGTCCGTCGGGACTTGCTTGACCTCGTTAAGATCGAGGAAAAGCGATGAGTGCTACACATTGGTGTGCTGGCCCATCCCCGCCAGGGCCCGGCCCGCCGAGAACCGCCCATGGTACTGCCCGTTCGGGAGCTCTGAAGTCGCTAAACGCGAAACTGGGCAAGCGAAGGCAGCTAGCCATCAGCGCCGTCAAACTTCCACGGGGTCTTTCGATGTCACGTCGGCGTGGATTCAACTAAAGGGAACCCCCCTTATCGGTATGGGCGGGTGGCGATGCGTCCCACGTCGACGCGGCGACGACGGACCGCGGCTACCAGCGCGATGTTCCGCGGTGTCGAAGCCTGGCTTGTGGTGGCTGAGCATGCACGTTGAGTAGTTTCACGCTGCCGAGAGCGTTGATCGGGACCTATCGTTGATCTTCATGGAACGACAGCGGGCGGGTGGGGGATGCCTGATCGCGGGGATCATCGGTTTGGTCGCGTTGATCCCGGTGATCTTCGTTGTTTCCGCGATCTCGGTCATGGCCTCCGATGGGTGTTTCACCCCGTATGACAAGCCGATTTGCGATCCGGTGCGTCAGGCGCTGGTCGGTTATGTCCCGTTCGGTGCTGTGCTGGCAGGGCTCCTGCTGGCAGCGATCGGCGGCGGTTGGGCGATGCGCCGGCACTCGACACCGGTGTGGTGGGTATCGGCCGCTTATGCGCTGGTCGTGCTGGCCAGCTTCACGGCATGTGGCCTCGCCACCGCAAAGCCGTCTCAGCACGATCGTGAACGGGCCGACGCCTACCGAGCAGCGCAAGCCGTGCAACGTGCCGCCGAGAATATCCAAGAGATGAAGGCACTACCCAATCTGGAGGACATGGTCGCGCGCTACGGAAAGCTGCGGGAACAGCTGGAGCGTGACGTGGCAGTGGCGGTGCCGGGCATCCGTTGGCCGCGCCTTTACGAGGGTGATGGCGCACCGTGCCGCATGCCTGGGTTGGATCCCCGCAGGATGTCCAGCGACAGCCGTGCGACCGCCACCATGTCACCCGGCGCCTCGGGTGCCATGTTCACTGCGGATCAGGTCAAGGCGCTCGATGCTGCTATCCGGCCTGCGGCCGCCGCTGCAGGACTCGCCGGCCCTGCGCTGGAATTGCCGTATGGAGCCGACCGTGTCGGGAGCGCACTCTATGCACGTATCGAGCTGGTGGGGCCTCACCGGGAGCGGCTGTTGCTGATCGTCGCGCACTTGACGGACATCACGGTCGAGTTCAGCACCCCGTGTTTCCTTCCCGCGGCTCAACACTGATCAATCTTCGGCGCTCAGGTAGACCACGTGGGCTCGCTCATCGGTATGAGTGCGCATGCCGGGGCCTACTTGTTGTGGTGGCGCGCACGCCAGAATGTCGGCCGCGCACACCATGCGCAAGACGACCGCGACGGCGCTCGACGACAAGGGCGTGCACACTCGCCTGGTCGCTGATCACCTCGACCACTCGCGGGTGCCGATGGCCCAGGACGTCTACCTGGCCCGCAAGACGGTCACCTGGGAGGCGGCGGACGCCCTGGAAGACCTGCTGGATAACCAGTCCGCCCCAAAGACGGGGATAAACCCAGGGTGAACCGTCACGGGTTGGGGGCCGCTTCCTTTCATGAGGATGATGGTCACCATGCCCAAGCGTTACCCGCCCGAGGTCCGTGAGAAGGCTGTCCGTCTGGCTTTGGATCGCCTCGACGAGTACGGATCCGCCTACGCCGCCGCGCACGCCATCGGCCCGATGGTCGACGTGCATCCGGAGACACTGCGTGTGTGGATCGTCAAGGCCCTCCAGCGGGACACTCCACCCGTCGCGGCGGCCGGTGAGCTGGCCACGGCCGAGCGCGCCGAGCTGGACCGGCTGCGCAAGGAGAACAAGGAACTCAAGCAGGCCAACGACATCCTGAAACTGGCGTCGGCTTTTTTCGCGCGGGAACTCGACCCGCGACACCGCTGATCGTCGGGTTCATCGACGAATACCGCCAGGTCCACGGCGTCGAGTCGATCTGCCGAGTGCTCTCCACGCACGGGATCCAGATCGCGCCCAGGACCTACCGCAAAGCTCGTCGCCGGCCACCGTCGCAGCGGGATATCGCCGACGCCTACCTGACCAACGCCCTGCGAGACGCGCAGGACACACCCGAGGCGGTCTACGGGCGCCGGAAAATGACCCGCTGGCTGCGCCGCCAAGGCCACCAGGTGGCGTTCTGCACCGTCGACCGCATCATGCGAGACCTGGGCTTGAAGGGAGTGACCCGGGGGCGTCCACCACGAACCACGATCCGCGCCAAAGACGGCGTGCGGGCTGGCGACCGGCTCAACCGGGACTTCACCGCCGATGGCCCGAACCTGGCGTGGGTGGCGGATTTCACCTACGTGTCGACGCAGACCGGATGGGCCTACGTCGCGTTCTCATTCGATGTCTACTCCCGCGCCATCGTCGGGTGGACCGCGGCGAGCGCGAAGACGACTGCCCTGGTGTCCAAGGCGCTGAACATGGCGCTCTGGCGGCGCGATCACCACGGGCATCCCGTCGAGCCGGGGTTGATCCACCACAGCGACGCCGGGAGTCAATACACGTCGGTTTCCTTCACTGATTCTCTTGCACTGCAAGGGTTATCGGCGTCCATAGGTTCGGTCGGTGATGCCTATGACAACGCACTGGCGGAATCGATCATCGGGCTGTTCAAAACCGAACTGGTCAACCGGCACGGCTCGTTCACGAACCTCTCCGAGGTTGAGTACGCCGTGATGGAGTGGGTCGACTGGTACAACAACGCCCGCTTGCATTCCCGGCTGGACTACCTCACACCGGTCGAGTACGAGACCGCCTACTACGCTCAACACCTGCCACGCCGACCGGCGCTGGTCTGATACCCGAAGCCGGTCCCTTACCCGTGACGGTTCAGGGAGATGATCTTGTGGCAGTCGCAGGTCAGGGCGCTGACCAGGCGAAAGAGTGGGGCGCGTGGGACTCGAACCCACAACCTACAGATTAAAAGTTAGCTGGTCAGCGGTGTCGGTGAGTGTCGCGCATTGTCGCCTAATGCCGATTGTGCAGCTAGAAACGAGAGATGTTCGTTTTCGAGTGTTGTTGAGTGTCGCCCGGTGTCGGGCAATGTTTCGGCTCAGGAGCACCGGGGGAGCGCCCTGCGGTGCGTGTCTCCGCTGGTCGCGGCGCTCGCGAGAGTACGTCGCGGGGGAGCCTGCTCCGTAAGCGACTCCTCCTCGCCCAGTGATCCCGACTCGATCACGAAATATGGGCCAGAACCAATTCGACTTGTCGAAATCACACTCGCGCGCTACCGCTTACTGTCAGCGCTCATGAAATTCGGTTCTGGCACAGGAACCGTGACCCGGTGACAGTCGGTGATCGGGGTTGGTGATCATGGTCGTTTGTGTTTGATACCAAGCTGACCGAGGCCATGTTCCCGCATCTGGCAGGGGTCGTTGTCGATCAGATCGATGTCGAGGACGGCACTTTGCTGATCCGAGCGCGGCCTCGTGGGACGAGCGCGGTGTGCCCGGACTGTGCCACGGTCTCGGTCGCGGTGCACAGCCGCTACGAGCGGCGACTTGCGGATATGCCCGCTGGCGGTCAGGCGGTGCGGATCATGCTGCGGGTCCGGCGGTTCTTCTGCCGCACCAAGGACTGCGTGCGTCGGACGTTCGTCGAGCAGGTGGAAGGGCTGGCTGAGCGGCGCCTCCGTCGAAGTTCGCTCTTGTCGCAGGTGCTGACGTCGATCGGGTTGGCGCTGGCCGGGCGGGCCGGCGTTCGTTTGGCCGCGGGGATGGCGGTCGCGACGTCGCGGATGACACTGCTACGGCTGGTACGGGCGATACCCAACCCGCAGGTCACGGCGCCGCGGGTACTCGGTGTTGACGATTTCGCTCTGCGCCGGGGACACGTGTACTCGACGATCTTGCTGGATATGGAGACTCACAAGCCGATTGATGTCTTGGCTGATCGCGAGGCTGCCACGCTCGCCGCGTGGCTGAAGGCCCATCCCGGCGTGGAGATCATCTGGCGGGACCGTGCAGGCGCCTACGCCGGAGGAGCACGTCTGGGTGCGCCTGAGGCGATCCAGGTGGCTGACCGCTATCACCTGTGGGCGAATCTCGGTGAGGCCGTGGGGAAGGCGGTCGTCGCCCACCACGGCTGCTTGCGGACACCAGAACCTCTGCCAGGCGGTGATGATGGTGAATCGTCTGTGGCGTCGGAGAATCCGCCCGTCGAACCGGATGGGGTGCGGGATGTCTGCGGGCGGGAGCGCCCGCTGGTGCTTCGGACCCGTCAGCGTTACGACGAGGTCCAGGGTTTGCTGGCAAAGGGGTACTCGCTGGGCGCGATCAGCCGTGAGCTGAAGCTGGATCATTCGACGGTGCGCCGCTTCGCCCGCGCCACCTGCGTTGAGGAATTGCTGGTCAAGGCAGTTAACCGGGCTAGCAAACTCGACCGCTATAAGCAGTATCTCAACCAGCGATGGAACGAGGGCTGCACCGACGCTACCCGCCTCCACGCCGAGATCCAAGCTCTGGGTTGGCACGGCAGCGTCCAGGCCGTCCGCCGTTACGTGCATCCGTTCCGCACCACGCTCACCGCACCGCCTGTGACCCCGACCCCGCCGAAGCCACGGCAGGTGGTCCGCTGGATGATGACCAAACCTGACGACCTGTATGCCGAGGATGCGTTGCAGCTCAAGGAGATTCTGTCCCGCTGCCCTGAACTTGATGCCACAGCGGACTACGTACGCGAGTTCGCGATGATGATGCGCGACCTTCGCGGCGATCTTCTTGAAGGCTGGATGCTCTCGATCGAGGCAAGCGACCTTCCCGCTCTGCACTCGCTGGTCATTGGGCTGCGACGCGATCAGGCAGCGGTCACCGCGGGACTGACGCTGCACTGGAACTCAGGTCCGGTTGAGGGGCAGGTGAACAGGGTGAAGATGTTGAAAAGGACCATGTTCGGCCGAGCGAACCTCGACCTGCTCCGCTGCCGCATCCTCAACCGCACCTGACGATCACACGCCGTCACCGTGTCACTTTTCCTGTGCCAGAACCGAATTTCATGATCGCCGACACACCACCCGGACCTGCGGCTTCGCAATGACAGCCAAGGGCCTACCCAGTCACGACACATCTGCATACCGAACGGCGCGACAGCTATAACCAGCCGAGATCGACCAGATGATCAAGGCTTATTGCGGAGGCTCGACAGTCCGGCACCTTGCCACTGAGATCGGCTTCTATTGGTCAACGGTCGGCAAGCTCCTCGAAGCCCGTAGCGTGGACACTCGCCAACTCCTACTCACCCAAGACGAGATCAAGAAGGCTAGCGAGCTCTACAAAGCAGGCGCGACACTGGAAGACCTCGCTGGGCAGTGTCACGTGGGGGATACGACCGTACGGCGATGTCTGCTCGCCAGTGGAATCGCGCTAGGCCCGCGAGGTCGACAGCGTCGAGCCGACCAGTAAGTCTGATACTGGACAACTTTGCGATCAGAACCGTAGCGCCACTTGCCGGCAAGGCTCTCGTTACAGAGAAGCGTACAGGTTATATTTGCATGTTGAATATGCGATTTGTTCAACATGCAAATGTCGGAAACCTTAAAACCGCTCCGGTCGCCAACCGGTTAGGTATTTCATTGCTAGCTCAGTGGCATCCGCAACCTCCTGGTCGACAGAGTCGATGTGGTGGCGCACGGACTGGACGCCGTCACGAAGAGTCTCCTGGTCGCCATAAATCGTTTCTAGCGTCTCCCAGTACAGCCTGGCTTCGCGTTGAATCACACGACTGCCTACCGACTGGCTCCGGACCTGGCACACCGATTGCAAGAGCAGTGCGCAGTTAAATTCGGGGTCACCAAATAGGTTCGTCATAAACGTCGATTCTTCCTCTGTGTGGTTTCTCATCCAGATCATCAAGCCCAGCAGGTTTGGCTCGGTTTTGAGCTGCGCGCCATCGGCCCGCTGGATTTCGGCGCTGAGCATGGACTCCAGTTCTCTGGCGGCCACCTCGGAGACAAGGCGATGCCCAGTACCTTCGACATGGCCTATCATGTGAACAAACTCTAGCTTGGATGACAGAGTCGAAATCTGAGGGAGCACCTCCCTTGAAGCAGCTTCGACCTTTGCCTCGTCATCCAGACGGCGAAATAGTCGCAGGACGACTCGTGTCACATGAAGGCGGCCATCGCCCATGGACAACATTCCCCGCTCCCGCTCCGGCAGAGAGGGCAACGTGTTAAGCAAGCCAATGCTTCCTGGAACAACAGCTTCAACAGGGTACTCGCCTTCAAAATTCTCGAGAGCGACAATAACATCTTCCCGCTCGTGCGGATCAAGTAGCTTGAAGAACTCCTCAAAGGCTTCAGCATTGTTCATAACAGACAGTGCATTAGTGGCATGATTGAAGGAATCCAGATCCTTGTTTGTGAGACGCTCAAAATAGAAGCTCAACAGAGCAGGGTGGGCAAGCCGATGCTCTCTGATCCACATCCTCTGCCATGACGCATCGTAATGCATCCCGTTGTCAATGTGGCGGTCGGCAGCTGGAAAGACGCGGTGGACCAATGCTTTAGCTACTGCTGAATGCTCCGCTGAGGTGGCGATTAGGTTGTCGATTGCATCCTTATGCTCGGAGTCTTCGCGCCTACCGATGAAGCTGGAACTAGGTTCAGTCAGTGCTACCTTATTTTCGATCGCCGCCCTATAGAGGTCCGGAACGAACACCCGAACGGCTTCCATTGCCAAGACGTCTACGATTTCTACTTCACCTCGCAGACTGCGGAGGGTACCCTGAAGTGAGGCCGCAAAGCGGCGGACGTCGCGCATATTGCGCAGCAAGGGGTCGATGATCTCTGCAAATACGTCTAACCATCTCTGCTCATCAAATCGCGGCTCCGAAAGGTGGATGCCATTGATAATGGAGTCAAGTGTCCTTCCCAGTTCGGCCCGGAGCAACGTAACGGGGATGGCTGGAATATCAACCGATACTTGCACGATCTTCTCTAGGTAGTTGCGACCTGAAAGGCCCGTTTCGCTGAGCGCCTGCTCGACTCGCTCGCGATCGAAAGCCAAGAGATACACGACATTGGGAAAGCTGGCGGTTAGGCGCACAAGCTTGAAGATATGGCGGATCTCATTGGTGTCGAGGCGATCTATGTCATCAATGACTACGATTAGAGGCTGCTCTAGATTTGCCAGGATTCCGGCCAGTTTGGCGCGCTTTTGGGTTACGCTTTCTTTCTTTCGTTCATGAAACTGCTTGAGCGCTTTAGTGCTGGCGCCAAGCCGTGTAATCCACGAACCAAGCACTGGAATTGCACCCAGCGGACTTAAGAGTTCGCCGTACGCGCTAAGCTCGGTTGCAATCTTACTAAACTTGCCCTCTTTTATATCGAGTTGCGCGGCGAGCTCGGTGAAAAATGAATCCACCAACTGTTCCGTGCCGGAAAACATCCACGGGTTGAAGTCGAGAACAGTTAATGGCGGTTCGGTCTCTAAGTGTCGTCGTATCAAGTTAATGAGCGACGTCTTGCCGTAACCCCACGGGCCCATAACGGCAACAACACTGCCTTCCGTTGCGTCGACCTGCCGCAACTCGTCGGCTAGATGCTTTGCAAGTGGGGCGCGGCCAAGCGCGTCCTGCGGAGTGTCGCGAATGGGGTTGTCGCCAGTAACTGCCATGGCGCATTTCATCACAAGCGATGGGCAATGTCACGCGCATCTGGCTGTCCTGAACTCTACCGTGTTCAAAGTGTCGCAAGATCGAGTTATATCCAGGGTCTAGGTGAGCAAACTGGTCGCCTTCAGGAAAATGTCACCGGTTTGCGCGGCATGCTGACGCTTGCGCATAAGAAGGTCCGGAAACAGAATTCTCTCCTCGAGCGTCATCGTAAGGTCGGAACCATCCATCAGAAGCAGAGTAGGCCGCCGACTATGGCCAATCAGCGTCAAGGCGTTTGGTTGAAAGCCGCTCATCGACAGGAAAAGACCGAGCGTGTTGTCTAGCTTGCGATTTGCCTTGCTTGAGAACGTATCCAAATCCGCGAGCGGTGTCAGCTCTTTTTGCCACTTGGCCTCGAGCAAGTATTCAACACCCTGGAACGTAAAAGCTCCGTCGATCTGCTCGCCATGAATTCGAAATGAGCCTTTCGCATCAATGTCGTACAGTGCAAATAGGTCGTTCAGAAGCTTCTCAAGTGAGTAACCTCGTGTCTGAGGATCTTGACTCATGATCGTGAAGAACAGCTGTTTAAGCTCCGCGAGCTTCTCGCTCATGGCGCGAGCATTCTCATTTCGGGCCAGCTCGGCTTCGAGACGGCGCGCGGCGTCTTCTTTCTCGCTTCTGAGCTTACGATACGGTTCGACCTGCTTACGTAAGGACGTTAACGAGTTGACCGCCTCGTCATATTTCTTCTGGCCATCAGTGAGTCGCTTGAGGTGACTTGGATCTTCAACCTCTGCAACCGTAAGCAGGAGGTTCAGGAGCACGTCAAAATACTTGTGTTGATTAGCCGCAAGCTTATCGATGAGCTGGGTAACGATCTGATGCTTGTATGCCGTCCAGTCCAGCTCCGCCACAAGGGAGCGATCACCCAGAGTAGCGTTCAAGAAGGCGCGGAGATCGTTCTTGTACCAGTACGTGAGCCGCAACGCCTCCTTGAGGGGGTGGAGCACCGCCGCATTGACGTGTTTCGGCATGTTGGATTTCCTCACCGTGGACCGGCCTCTGGCACGGTAAGTCGGCGAAACGCTAAATCGCGTTACACCCGGTAGCGGGCCCATCTACGCCAGTACTGGCATCAGCACGTCAGGGCGCAGGAAGAAGTCCTGCACGTACGGCGAGTTGCGGTGCGGCTCCAAGCGAGTCCGCAAGTCCTTCAGCGCACCGGTCGAACGGCTGGACTTTGACGGTCGCCGCCAGCTTGACAGCTTTCATTCCGGCTGCGGTTGCGGCGGCCAGGTCGTGATCGGACAGTGCGGCCCTGGCCATCGTTGCCTCGGCGAGAGAAGCGCGTCGAGCTCGGTTCTGTCGGGTGGCATCGTTAGCAGACAGCTTGGCGAAGGCGGCCGCTTCCCGCGGTCGCTCCAGGTCGCGGAAGGCGTGGGCGTACTCGCCGTTGAGGTAGGCCACGTCGATGAAGCGCGCCCACTCAGGCTCGTCTTCGGGTGTGATGCGTTCAAAAGATTGCTCAGACAGGTGCACACTGCGGGCAGCCGCTCCGGCGTCGCCCATAGAGGCTTCAGCTCGCGCTTGCAGCGTCCGGAGATCTGCCAGGCAGGCCGGGGACTAGTGAATGGGATCGCCAACGGAGTGTCGGGTGTCAACCGGACGGTGAGTGCTGAGCCTGCGGGTAGCGTCGCGCTTCGCGATCGTGTCATCAGCTCATGGGTGATGGAGAATAGAAACGTGGACCGGGAGTACCTTGACGAGACCTTGAGCCGTCTCGTCAAGGACGCCGGATTCCAGCCGGAGGATTGGACCCACACCGAGGTCAAGGAGTACAGACGTCTCGTTCAAGGCGCTCATGCCGCGAAGATCGACACCGATCTGCGGAACATGCGACTGCTACGGATCGAGCCCCATTTCAACGACCCCGCTAAGGCGCGCGCGACGCTGAGCTCGGGCCGCGTAATCGGACTGACCTTCAAGAGCTCCGGCGGCCACGTCGCCGTGGTGTTGGATCTCCTGCCTCTCGGGACGGACAACCTGTAATGAGAAGCGTTCCCACCGAGCCGCCGCCGATCAACCCCGAGCCGCTAGGCAAATGGCTGGCTGACGAGCTTGAGGCCCGCGGCTGGTCCCAGGCAGACTTCGCCGCCATCCTTGGACGACCGACCCGGTTCATCTCCGAGATCATCAACGGCAAGAAAGAGATCACCCGCGAGTCGGCCGCACAGATCGGTGCCGCTCTCGACCAGACCGCCGAGATGTGGCTGAACCTGCAGGACCAGTACCTGCTCGCCGAGCAGGCGAAGGACCTGCGCACGCAGGCCAAGCTCAACGATGTCCGCAAGCGGGCACTGATCAGCAAGCACGCCCCAGTTGAGCTGCTCCGCAAGCGCGACATCCTGCGCTCGACGGAGTTCGACTCCCTCGAGGACGAGCCCAAGTTTCTGGCGTCCGCCAGGCGGTTGTCACGGAGAAACGTGGTCGCATTTCGTGAACCAAACCAGCCTGCCGGTCGTGGTTGCCCCGCGCTCCGCTGCGGCGCTCGAGCGGGCGCTGGGTGTGCTCGCCGTCGAGGTCTACGGCTTCGCCTGCGACAGAGGGGCCCGCTCTGGTGGGGCGCGGGGACCGTTGGGTGTGGTCCCGGCGTGTGTGGTCGGGGCAGGGCCTCTGGTTCCTGCGTCGCTACGTGTGAGCCTTGGATGACCCTCGCCGCCGACCTGCGCGAGGAGCGATGGCCCACGCTGGCTTGCGCCGCCGAGGAGGTTGTGCCCGACCTCGACATCCAGGACGCCGAACGCCACCACCACGACGAACTCGAACTCGCGCAAACTGGAGACCGGGCTGCCACCTTCGCGGTTCGACTACGACTGGTTCGCTCTGCGGGACGTGCTGTTCCAGGACAGAGACTGTGACGGCGGACGCTGTGGAAGACCTGCTGGATAACCCGTCCGACCCCAAAAGTGGGGATAAAGCGGGGAGATGACCATGGGGCGATCGCAGGTCAGCGCGCTGACCTGCGAAAACTGTGGGGCGCGTGGGGCTCGAACCCACAACCTACAGATTAAAAGTCTGCAGCTCTGCCAATTGAGCTAGCGCCCCGATACGTCGAGGATACTGGTTCGGTTCATCCTCGCGTGTGCGGGGCGGATGTCCACTCCTTGGGCGGCGAGATAGGCCACCCCGGAGGCATAGCGCGGGCGGCCTGAACCGGTTCGGCATCGTCGGGTTTCATGCCCTCACGTGCTGATCTATCGGTGATTAGGGTCTCGCGCAGGCGGTCCCCGATGTCGGAACCGGTACTGAGATCGGAGCGGGTTACGTCGCTGGCAGCAGCCGTGCGGGTGCGCTGATCGAGGGCAGTCGACACCCTGGTGTCGGCTGCCGCGATGACGCATCGTGACCGTGTCCCGCGACCCAATAGCGCGGGCGGGGCGTTTGAGTAGTTTCACTCGACTTTGTGGATGGTGGATCGCCGCGAGCCGCGTTTGCGTCATAGTGTCATCAGATGATCACGCTCGGGGAGGGGTGCGATGGAGGGGTACAAGGTCGTCATCGACGCGATCGAGGCCGCATCGAAGGCGGCAAACCGGGCAACCGACGGTGTCCGGCCGGTTGATCTGGGCGGCACTTTGGCTGGCGTTTCCGCAGGTCTCGCAGGTGGAACCGCGATCGAGGCGGCACGGTTGCTTGGCGAGATGTGGTCTCGTGAGCTTCCCGTATGGGTGAAGAACATGCAGGAGTACTCCGGCCAGCTGTCGGCTGCTGCGAGCCGGTACCGGGCGAATGAGCAAGAAGCGGCCGCTGATCTGCACGTGGCCGCCGTGCGCAGCGGGCCGAGGCCGATCTGATGCTGACCTGGGCAGATGTACGGAGATGGAACCCAGTGGCGATCGGTGGCGTGGCCGACGCACTCAACCAGCGCTGCACGCAGCTGATCGCGCTCAACGACGACGTGGAGTCAGCGGCGAAGTTCCCCGGCTGGTCCGGCGACGCCGCTGCGGCCGCGTCCACCCGCGGCAATTCGCTGATTTCTGGCTTGGAGCAGCGGGTCGCCGAGGCGTCCGCGGTCCGCCGAGGCGCACACGAAGTGCAGCTCGCGGTCGAACGCCTCACGACCGTGGTCGCCGAGACCGACGAACTCGCCCGGCGCAACTGCTGGCACATCGGCGACGACGGCGCCGTCGTCGCACCACCGACGGACGGCCCGCCTCCGTCCCCGGAGGTCGTCGCTCAGCGTCAGCGTGTCCGTGTCGAACTGCTGGATCGAGTCGAGCAGATCCTGCGGCGCGCAACCGACGTCGACGCGGACTTCGCGGCGATCCTGACCAGGGCGATGCGCGGGGAGATCACCGAGCAGAACGCGAACACACTCGCCCAGGCCGCGGACGCCGGCACCCGCCAGAGCGGGCTGTCCATCATCGGACCGCCCGGCGGTGGCACGCCGGGTGACAATAAGGCCTGGTGGGACAGCCTGTCCGACACCGCGAAAGCGACCATCCTGCGTGACGCCCCTGACCTGGTCCGCAATCTCGATGGCATCCCAGTAGCGGATCGGGACTCGGCTAACCGGGCGGTGCTCCAGCGCGAGATCAGCAAGCTCGAGCGTGAAGCGACCGAACTGTCCCGCGCGAACCCGAACGACCCGAGATCGCCTCATCAGACCGACTGGCCGGGCAAGGAAAAGCTGGACGAGATCGCCGGAAAACTCAACGGCTTGCACAACATCGAGAACCGGCTGAACCACCCGGGCCTTGGTCAGCAGCAAGCGTTCCTCATCGGCTTGGACGTCCAAGGCGACGGGAAGGCGATCGTGTCCTCCGGAAACCCCGACGCCGCCAGGAACGTCGCCACGTACGTGCCGGGCACCGGCGCGGAGCTGGCAAAGATCAGCAGCGAGATGGAACGCTCCGATCGGATGGTCGACGAGGCCATGCGAGCAGATTCGCCGTCGACCGCGGTGATCTCTTGGGTCGGTTACGACGCACCTGACGACGTGGTGCCCAACGCGATGAGTTCCGACTACGCCGACAACGCCAAGAAGGACCTGGACCGGTTCCAGGATGGCCTGCGCGTCACCCACCATGGCGACCCGTCGCACAACACCATGGTCGGGCACAGCTACGGCACCACTGTGATCGGGCACGCCGCTCGCGACGAGCACCTGGCGGTCGACGACATCGTGTTCGTCGCCAGTCCGGGCGTCGGGGTCAATCACGCGAGTGAACTCGGCTTGCCCGCCGAGCGCGTCCACTCGACAGTGGACGCGCATGACCCGATCCAATTGGCACCTGTACATGGGATTGAGCCGCAGAACTTCAGCGATGCCAACGTTTTCTCCTCCGGTTCAACCGATCCGGGCAAGTCGACCGAAGGGCCGATTTACCAGTTCGGCTACAACTCGGATGCCCATTCGATGTACTGGGACAAGGACAACAAGGCACTCGCCAACATGGGCCGCGTCATCGCCGGCCAGCCCACGTTCTAGCGATGGAAGGCACCATGAAGGCCACAGCCAAGCTGTTGACGGCGATCGCGGCCGCCAGTGTGATCACCGGGTGCGGCTCAGGAGGAAACGACATGAAGACGACGATCACCATCGAGCAGGCGAACCAGAAAGTGGACGACTGGCTCACCCAGGTCCGCCAGGCACTTCCACCGGAAGCGACCTACGAATTATCTTCGTCGGAAGAACGTGGCTCATGCCTCGACCCGGCCGACGGAGGCTCGCAGGAGCGGGTCGTCGCCAACCGCACCTACAAAGTGCTCGGGCTGCCGAAAGACAAGATCCCGTCCTACTTCGAGGCACTGCGAACCTGGTGGCAGAACCACAACTTCCGCATACTCGACAACACCCCGCCCAACGAGTTCTTGTGGGTAGAGAACAACACCGACGGCTTTCGCATGACCTTTCAGGCCAGTCCGCAAGGAAACCTATTCCTGATCGCGTCATCTCCGTGCGTCTGGCCAGGAGGCGCACCTGGGCCCAAAGCCATCGCACCCAAGCAATCCGACAGCACAGCTGAGCAACCGGCCGCCGCGCCGCAAGCCCAGCCTGATCCGGGCGCGCAACCCGCACCGAGGTCTCGGCGGCCGCGCCCAGCGGTCGACGACGAGGATTTCGATCAGGTCGACTGGACCGACAACAATCGCTACTGATCACAGAGCGCGGACTGCGGCAGGTAAGGACAGCAGCCTCGCCCAAGATGATGTCAGGGCCAGCGGGTAGTCGAGGACGAGGCGAGCGCCATGCAGATCAAGGCTGCCAGGGCACACGCCGACGTCTACCTGAAGAGCGTGAACGCCTAACGGTCCTATGCTCAGGGCTACGCTGAGGTGTTACAAAAGGCGATCGAGTCCACCGAGCGGCAGACTCAGGCTGCCGCAGACACACTGAACAACAAGCACAGGTGGGACCGTTGATGCGCACAGCGACACTCGGTGTCGTCATAACCGCAGGGCTGCTGCTCGCGGGTTGCTCTGGAACAATCCCAGGCAACGCGCAGACCACACCCCCTACGGCTAGTCCGTCCACAAGTAGCGGTCTGTCGGTACCGCCGGTGGCCAATCCGCTCGACACCACCAAGTTCGAACAGAACCCCTGCGATGTTCTCACTAAAGAGCAGGCTCGCGAACTCGCCAACCTGACGACTACCAAACTGGACGCTGAAGCTCCCGGCGGCGCGATCTGTTCCTGGGTGGACGAGAACCACAACGACATCAACTTCAGCCTCAACCGGACCGGTGGACTGGAGACCTTGTATCGAAACCACAGGTCTGACGATCCTGGCTATTTCGAGCCAGTCCCGAGCGTCGCCGGATACCCCGCAGTTTTTGCCGACATCCAAGATGGCCGGGGACTGTAAAACGTTCGGTGTAACTCCCGATCATGGAAGTGCACCTGATGACCGACATGATGTCCGGCGTGGAGAACGCTGAGGACTCGAAGCCCGAGGCAGGCTTGGGTGGCCTGGATGAGCAGCTCGTCGCGCAGCTGCTGAACAGCGCTAAGGCCAGTGGGCTGAAGCTGACCGGTGAGGGTGGGGTGTTGCAGCAGCTGACCAAGCGGCTGCTGGAGTCCGCGCTCGAGGGCGAGATCACCGATCACCTCGGTTATGACAAACACGACCCCGCCGGTCGTGGGACCGGCAACTCGCGTAACGGCACCCGGTCCAAGACCGTGCTCACCGACGTGGGCCCGGTCGAGATCGACGTGCCGCGGGATCGGGACGCGAGCTTCGAGCCGAAGATCGTGGCCAAGCGACAGAAACGCCTGGGCGGTGTGGATGAGATGGTGATCTCGCTGGCCGCGAAGGGCCTCACGACCGGGGAGATTTCCGCGCATCTGGCCGAGGTCTATGGCGCTGAGGTGTCGCGGCAGACGATTTCCACGATCACCGACAAGGTCATCGAGGGCATGGTCGAGTGGCAGAACCGGCCGTTGGACCCGGTTTACCCGGTGATCTTCATCGACGCGATCCACGTCAAGATCCGCGACGGGCAGGTCAGTAACCGGCCGATCTATGTCGCGCTCGCGGTGACCTGCGAAGGACGGCGTGACATTCTCGGGCTCTGGGCCGGTGACGGTGGTGAGGGCGCGAAGTACTGGCTGCATGTGCTCACCGAGCTCAAGAACCGGGGCGTGGCCGATGTGCTCATGGTCGTCTGCGACGGGCTGACCGGACTGCCGGACGCGATCACCACGGTCTGGCCGCAAACGATCACCCAGACCTGCGTGGTTCACCTGCTGCGTAACAGTTTCCGCTACGCCGGCCGCCAGCACTGGGACGCGATCGCCAAAGCGCTCAAACCGGTCTACACCGCCCCGACCGAGGCCGCCGCCCGGGAGCGCTTCGGCGAGTTCGCCGATGCCTGGGGCGCTCGCTATCCGGCGATCGTACGGTTGTGGGACAACGCCTGGGCCGAGTTCGTGCCGTTCCTGGCGTTCGACCCGGAGATCCGGCGGGTGATCTGCTCGACCAACGCCATCGAGAGCGTCAACGCCCGCATTCGCCGCGCGGTGAAGGCCCGCGGACACTTCCCGAACGAGCAGGCCGCACTCAAATGCGTCTACATGGCCATCATGAGCCTCGACCCGACCGGCACCGGTCGCAAACGCTGGACGATGCGGTGGAAACCCGCGCTGAACGCCTTCGAGATCGCCTTCGACGGCCGCCTGGCCGCCGGACGCAAGTAAACCCCTTCAACCCGAGTTACACCGTTCGTTTGACAGACCCGATGGCCGAGCTGGGGGTACCTGCACATTGAGCGTGGGGGTCAGCAAAGACGTGGCGATGGTCGTCAGTTCGATATTCGGTGGCACGTCGCCGCACGAGAAGAATCCGTGTCCGATAGTGCAGAAGGCGGCTGAAATGGCGATCGCGACGTTGAAGGCTGGTTCGTAGTGGGCCTATGCCGTGCAGGAGATCGTGTTGGTGGTCAATGGCGGTGAAGGCGTGGGTAGATGTATTTGCCGGTAGCCGCGCCTCGAGCAAGATGGCCACACTGCAGACCGAGCAGCAGAACCAAGCCGCTGCTGACGCCCTGAACAGGGCGTGTCACGCCAACTGTGTAGGTCGGGGGTGTACCAAGATCGACCGGCCTGGTGGGCGGTCGGAAGGGACACCGAGTGACGCAGAACACATCGCCTCGTCGCAGTGACGAGGCGGCGGCGCGGCAGCTGGCGGAGACGTTCTCGCCGGAGACGATCGACGCACTGCTGAAGGACGCCAAAGCGGCCGGAACGCCGATCGACGGCGTCAACGGCTTACTGAATCAAATGACCAAAGCGGTCCTCGAGCGGGCGCTGCAGGCCGAGATGACCGACCATTTAGGCTATGACGCCGGCGACCCCTCCGGTCGCGGTTCCGGCAATTCCCGAAATGGGAAGTCGACCAAGACGGTGTCGACGATGAACGGTCCGGTCGATATCGAGGTTCCGCGTGACCGGAACGGGTCTTTTGAACCCGCGATCGTGCCGAAGCGATCTCGTCGGATCGGCAACATCGACGACATGATCCTGTCACTGTACTCCCGGGGCATGACCACCCGCGACATCGAAGCGCATTTGCTGGAAGTTTATGGCGTGAATGCCTCCCGGGAATTGATATCGAACGTGACCGATGTCGTGGTCGACGAGATCAAAGCGTGGCAATCACGTCCGCTCGACGAGGTGTATCCGATCCTGTATGTGGATGGAATCCGGATCCGCGTCAAAGACAACGGCGTGGTGACCACCAAAGTCGCCTACCTGGCCATCGGTGTCGACGTGGACGGCCGCAAGCACGCTCTCGGCTGCTGGATCCAGGACACCGAGGCCGCGAAGTTCTGGCAGAAGGTCGTCACCGACCTGCGCAACCGTGGCGTCAAAGACATCCTCATCGCCTGCTGCGACGGCCTGACCGGTCTTCCCGACGCGATCAAAGTGATCTTTCCTGACACGGTCGTGCAGACCTGCGTGGTCCACGTCATCCGCAACGCCTCGAAATTCGTGTCCTACAACGACCGCAAAAAGATCGCCACATCGATGCGCGAGATCTACTGCGCCCCCACCGTCGAAGGCGCCGAACTCGCCCTGGCCGAATTCGACAAGAAATGGGGGCAACAATATCCAGGAGCCATCGACGTGTGGCATAACGCCTGGAATGACCTCATCCCGTTCCTTGACTACCCGCCGGAACTCCGCAAAATCGTCTACACCACCAATGCTATCGAATCCATCAACTTCCAACTCCGCAAAATCACCAAGAACCGCGGACACTTCCCCGACAAAGACGCAGCCATGAAACTTCTCTACCTCGGACTTCGCAACATTTCCAGTCAACGCGGCGGAACATCCGGAACGGGAACGCATGGCTGGAAAGTTGCACTCAACACGCTAGCCCGCCTCTTCCCAGGAAGGCTGCCTTTCTGATAATCTGAAAAACGTAAGTAATCACCTCTGACTTACACAGAAATCGTGACAGGCTCGGCCGCGACGTCGTAGACCGCAGTCAGCCCGACGGGACGGTCCTGGCCCCAGAACACCAGCCACCGGGTCGACGGGGCGCGGCGGGCGACGACGAGAACCCACCAACCACCGCCCTGCCGCCACCAACGTCGCGCCGGATGTGCTCGCGATCACCGACCTCGGCCAGCTCACCGCCCAGGCGCGCGCAGACAGTTCACCGCCGCCGCCGTCGTGCGCGAGTCTGCACGCGCTGGGCGTCACAACGGACCTGCTGACCGCCGCACGCATCCTGCGCGTCGGCCGAACAAAGGCCTATCAGCTCGCGAAGTCCGGCGACTTCCCGGTTCCGGCTACGCGCATCGGCCGCCACTACGTCGTCGCCGTCGCCCACATCACCGAACTTCTCGGACTGGACGAAAAACACTCGTCCTAACGGCTTGCCCTCCGGGGTGCACGCAAGCGTCCATATCCGCTGCAACCACCAACGGATTGGGTGAAAGGAACATCCGCAATGCCCCCACGCACCTCTACCCGACTCAAAGGCCGCACCTACAAACGCTGCGCCTGCCCTGACCCCGACACCGGCAAAATCATCGGCACCACCTGCCCGAAACTCAAACGCCGCAGCGGCGCCTGGAGTTCGGACCACGGCAACTGGTGCTACCAAGCCGAACTCCCGCGCCGCGCCGACGGCAAACGCCGCATCCTGCGGCGCGGAGGATTCACCGGGCAGACCGAAGCACAGGCCGAACTGGACTACGTCGCCGATCTGGTCGAGCTCGGCGCGCATCGCGGCCCCGCCGAGCGGATCCTGATCGGCGACCTCATCGACGGCGCCCTGCGCGCCAAAGAACCCCTCCCCACCCCCGAGGAGGTCACCAAGCGCCTCGACATCGGCACCGACCCCGACGCCATCCCCACCGTCGAGCAATGGCTGGAAACCTGGCTCGCCGGGAGGAAGAAACTCCGGGGCGGCACCAAGCGCTCCTACGGCAGCCATCTCCGGCTCTGGTTGATCCCGCACCTCGGGCACTATCGGCTCGACGAACTCACTATCGACCACATCTCCGGCATGTTCGACGCGATGGCCGAACGCAATGACCGCATCGAAGAAGGCCGCGTCAGTGACGACCCACAAGTCCGCGCCAGCGTCTACGGCATGCGCACCATGGGCGCGGCCACCATGCAGCGCTACCGTGCCACCCTGCGCGCCGCGCTCAACGCCGCCATCCGCCTCAAACGCGGCCGGAAAGCGGTCCCGCTGATCACCTTCAACCCCGCCTCCTACGTCGAACTGCCCTCCGGCAAACGCCCCAAGGCGCTGCTGTGGACGCCCCAGCGGGTCCGCCGCTGGAAAGAGACGGGGAAGAAGCCGTCCCGGGTGATGGTGTGGATGCCTGAGCAGGTCGGGGAGTTCCTCGACCACGCCTACGGCCACCCCTACTACCCGCTGTATCACCTCATCGCTTACCGCGGCCTGCGCCGCGGTGAAGCCTGCGGCCTGCCCTGGTCGGAAACCAACCTCGACACCCAGGACATCACCATCTCCTCCGCGCTGGTTCAGCTCGGATGGAAGGTCGAGTTCGGTGAACCCAAGTCCGAAGCGTCCGGCCGGATCGTGGCCCTCGATAACGCCACCACCGAGACACTGATCGAGCACAAGGAGAACCAGGACCTGCAACGGCTCGCTGCAGGCGACGCCTGGCGGGAATCGGGGCTGGTGGTCACCAACCCCGACGGCACACCCGTACACCCTGCCAAAGTCACCGACGTCTTTCAGGAACTCGCCGACGCCGCCGGACTCCCACCCATCCGACTGCACGACCTTCGCCACGCCGCCGCCACCATCGCGCTCGCCGCCGGAGCCAGCCTGAAAGAAGTGCAGGCGCTGCTCGGGCACTCCAGCATCACCATCACCGCCGACACCTACGCCCACATCCTGCCCGAACTCGCCCGCGGCACCGCCGAAGCCTCCGCCGCACTCGTCCCACGCAAAACCCGCCAGCAGCCACCCGCCGCCTAACGCAGCAGACTGTCACGGATCCACAGGTGAGCGAGATTCGCCCGAGACCACCGCGAGACGTACCACCTGAGCCGTCTCCTCGCCGGTCTTACCCGTCTCGCTCATGGTCCTCGGCGCGGTGCCGCCTGAGCGCGCGGTTGAGCAGCCCAACCGCCAGCAGCAGGTACGCCGCGACGGCGATGGCGAACACGCTCTGCACGGGTTGGGTGAGGGCCAGCGAGCCCGCCAGTCCTTGTTCGGAAGGACCGTGTCGTTGCCGCCCGCCCAGGTCATCCCACAAACGGGGCACTTGACGTACCAGTCGTCGCCTTGTGCGCTGAAATCCAGTTGACCACGCTTGTCCGGCGCCTGGGCAGTTGTCCGTTGCGTCGGCTCCACGAGTAGTCATTCACAATCCCCTCGTCTGCTGAGGAGCCTGGACTGTTGGGTTGAACATTTCGCATCAGCGCAGGCCTCATGTGGTTGGTGCGACATATCTGGGCGCCATAGCCTCCATCTGCTCGATCACCAGCCGGATGGCTTCGGGCTGTTTGTCGGGCGGATACTTGTACTTCACGAGCAACCGTTTGATAGACGATCGGAGCTTGGCTCGAACGTCGTCCCGAACTGTCCAGTCAGTCTTGACGTCGCGGCGCATGACCGCCACCAGATCGCGGGCGATCTTGGCAAGCACGTCGTCGCCCTGCACCTCGACTGCCGACTCGTTCGTGCTGACGGCGTCGTAGAAAGCCAGCTCGTCGTGGGACAACGGCGGGTTGAAGCGTTGGCCACGGTTGCCCTCGGCGGCGACTTCCTTGGCCAGTTCGATGAGCTCGGCGATCACCTCGGCAGAGGTGAGCTGCTGGTTGACGTACTTGCGCATCAATTCGGAGATTCGCTCGGAGAACGCTCTCTGGCGCACGAGGTTGTGCCGCGTCACCTGGTCCGACTCCTCAACCAGAAGCGCACGCAACGCCTCGATCGCGAGATGCGGATTCGACGCGGACTGCGCTTTGATCTGAAACTCTGGCCCCAGATCGGACAGCGACGGTTTCGGCAGGCCGGCGGCGTTGTAGATGTCGATCACCTCGCCGGACACGGTCGAAGTCGCTACCAGCGCGGACAGCATCCGTTGGATCTCCTCCGGCACGGGGCGGCCTTCGGCTTGCCGTTGCTGGGCGTCGAACTTACCCATCCAAACGCGCACCTCCTCGTAGAACCTCGCCGTGACGCGGAGGTGTTCGAGGGTCTGGTTGCCTGAGCAGAGCGCCCATGCTCGGGCAAGCTGGCTAGCCAACTTGCGAAACCGATCTCCCAGCGCTTCTTCGCCGTCTGGGACCTGGTTGCCTGGAGTGGTGGGCGAGCGCAGATGGTTGGTAAGCCCGTAGGCGGCCTTGACCCAACTCTTCGGACCATTATCTAGCTTGGTCCGCCATGGGTAACCGGCGCACAACTGGTCGAGGGAGGCGATGAGAGTGGTAGTGAGGGCAACCGCTTCGTCGATGTTCTTACCCACCGGTTTATTGGCCTGGTCGGTGTCGGTGTACTCGGCGAGCGCCCTGTTGAGGTTGTCCGCCAGGGGGGCGTAAGCGACAAGCAGCCCGTCCGGCTTGCCGCGGAAGGTCCGGTTCACCCGCGCCAAGGTCTGCATCAGCAGTGCGCCCTTGAGAGGGCGGTCGAGGTAGAGCGTGTGCAGTGGGGGCGCGTCAAAGCCGGTAAGCATCATGTCCTTGACGATGACGATCTGAAGCTCGTCCTCAGCATCGCGGAGTCGCTTCTGGATGACCTTGTTCTGTCCGTCGCGACGGACGTGCTTTGCAACCGGCATAGCGTCCTGGGCCGAGCCGGAGTAGACGACCTTGATCACGCCCTTGTCGACCGCGTCGTGATGCCAGCCCGGCTTGACCTTGACGATCTCGTCGTAGAGGTTGGCGCAAATCTCGCGGGTTGCACCGACGATGAACGCCTTGCCAGGAGAGCTGACGAACTTGCGCATCTGCTCCGAACGGGTCTCCCAGTGCTCGATGATGTCGGCAGCCAGCGCCGCCAGACGAGCGGGCGCCCCATAGACCGCGTTGATCACGGCGACGGACTTCTCGATGTTGGCGCGTTCCACCTCGTCGAGGCCGGCGGTGGCCTCGTCCGCGGCCCGATCGAGGTCGTCTTCGCTGACGTCCTTGGTCAAGCTGACCTTGATCAGCCGTGGCTCGAAATAGACCGGCACGGTGGCGCCGTCGTCCACCGCGCGGGTCAGATCGTAGATGTCGATGTAGTCGCCGAAAACCTCGCGAGTGTTGCGGTCCTCGAAGGAGATCGGCGTGCCGGTGAACGCGATGAGCGTTGCGTTGGGTAGTGCTTTCTGGAGATGGAAGGCGTAGCCGTCGAGGTCGTCGTAGTGGCTGCGGTGAGCCTCGTCAGCGATGACGATGATGTTGCGGCGATCCGACAGCAGCGGATGGTTCAGCCCGGCGTCCTTCTCGGCCTTGCTCAGGCCGAACTTTTGCAAGGTTGTGAAGTAGATACCGCCCGTCGCTCGGTTGGCCAACTCGTCGCGCAGCTGGGCACGGGTCGCCACCTTGATGGGGGACTCACTCAGCAGACGCGAGCGGTTGAAGGCTTCGTACAACTGCCCGTCGAGCTCCTTACGGTCGGTGACCACGACGAGCGTCGGGTTCTTGAGCTTGGGTTGCACGGCGACGAGGTGGGCGTACAGCTCCATTTCCATCGACTTACCCGACCCCTGGGTGTGCCACACGACCCCAGCTTTGCCGTTGCTTTCCGCTGCGGCGACAGTGGAACCAATGGCCTTGGTGACCGCGAAGTACTGATGGGGCTTGGCAATCCGCTTCACGTAACCGTCGGAGCCGCCGTCGAACGCGGTGAAGTTCCGTTGCAACTGGAGGAACCGTTCGGGGTTGAACACCCCCTCGATGAGGAACTCCAACTCGGTGCCGAGGTGCGCATTGCCGAGCGGTTTGCCGAGCTTCGCCGGCTTGCCATCGTCGTCGACGTTCCACGGCGAATAGTGGTTCAGCGGGGTAAACGGCGTCCCATAACGGGCGGTGATTCCGTCGCTTATCACGGTGGTCACGGCGAACCGGAACGCCATCGGGAACTCACGCAAGTAGGTCGCCAACTGGGCGTGCGCCGCGTCCAGATCGGCCTTGGCCGCGCCCGCCTGCTTCAGTTCGAAGATCGCGACCGGCATACCGTTGAGGTAAAGCACCACATCGAAGCGGCGCTCGACCTCCGCTGTGCGGACCGTGACCTGGTTGACTGCGAGCAATTCGTTGTCGCCGGGCTGATGGCTGACCAACCGAATCGTTGGATTCTGCTCGACACCGTCGCCGTCGATGTAGCTGATCCCGCGATAGCCCTGAACACAGATCTGGTGCAGCCTGTAGTTCTCCGCGATCGCGTCCTGAGAGGTCGGTTGGATGATCTCGGCGAGCGCCTGCTCCAGGTACTCCGCAGGCACCTGCGGGTTCAACTCCCGCATCTTGGCCAGCATCCGCCCAGGAAGCACGATGTCATCCCACGACGTCCGACCATTTTCAGCGCCCGGCGCGATCGCGATCCCTGGAAGCGACCGCCACTCCTGCTCGGCGAGTGTCTCCAGTGCGACACCTTCCCAGTCCGCCTCGCTGAACCCCGGCTGCTTCGTCATTACACGATCCCCTCCACGACCTTTTCGGCCTCGCGCACACGGATCTTTCCGGACATAAGCAGTGGCAGAATTTCGTCCCGAGTAGCGGCCAGGATATCCGACTCTTGCTGGAGCCCTAAGGCCAATTCGTCGAGTGCTGTAAGCTCGGCTCCGATAGATTTCTGTATTGCCTTGTCTGGTACTGCGATTTCAAGTCCAGCAAGCAAATCCCGTCGAAGTTCCGTCTGGCCAGTGCTTCCTTCGGCTAGGCCTTCGACTTCTTTCTCGATCTGAAGAAGGCCAAACCCGGCGCAAACAGGATCAATCAACGTGGGATCGAATCGGACTATGGTGACGTGTGAATCAGCGGTTGCGCGGATGTCCAGTGTCCATCGGGCTACGCGCCCTAGTGTCCCTGCGCCGGTTGAATTGACGAGTACATCGTATCGATGCAGTAGCTTATCGGAGCGAATAGAAGATTCCTTTGTCATCCGTGAGGGATTGAGATTTATCCACTGATTGCGCACGCACTTCTGATTCAAGATAGTTACGCCATCGGATTCGACATACTTCGGCGTGACACCTCGAGCGACTAATTGAGCTACTTCGCGAATTGTCAATCTGTCACCCGCACGGGTGGCGCGAACGTAGTTGGAATGGGCTAGATCGCGAGAAATTTTGAAAGCCTTGTCGTTGGCGGCGATTTTGTCGTCGAGCGCCCCTAGAACCTTCGCGACGGCTCGCTGTACTTCGATTGGTGGTAGTTCGAGTTCAATAGATCGCTGGTCGGTCAGACTTACGTATGGGGCCATGTCAGTCTGACCCTTGAGTACCTCAAGCTGACGCGCAAAGCTCGGGGAGAGCATGGCATACCGCAGGAACCGCTGATTGAGAACGGAGAGATCGAGGGATCGCCAAAAAGTAGTCTGTGGCGAGCAGACGAAATTCGGCGAATCCATCGGTGCTACTGCAACTCGTCCGACAGTTCCCTTGTGGGAGAGGATCACATCTCCAGGGTTGCCGATCCCTTTGCGGATTCGGTTGCGAGCGATTGTATTGATTTTGCCAGCACTGTCGAAATTGATAGTCCCACTCGACATGTCTGCGGCTCGAATGAATGGCACTCCGACATCGACGAACTCATCTGGGCGTGGTCGATACTCCCCGTGGTTCCCATCTTCAACAAGCAGGACTCGTTGGGCCACGAGGTCACGAACGATCTTTCGTGTCATGACAGTCGCTCCAGCTGTTCACGGACGATCTTCTCCAGGCGTGCCGACTCGTCGAAGACCACCAGCAGCTCCTTGGTGAGTCGCTGAATCTTGTCGTTGATGGGTTCGTCGTCGCCATCTTCTTCGGTAGCGCCGACGTATCGGCCTGGCGTGAGGGCGTAGTCGGCAGCTTTGATCTCGGGGAGGCCCACCGACTTGCAGAACCCCGGGACGTCCTCATAGGCCAGCTTCTTCTGAGCGGCGGAGCGGCTGCCGCGCCAGGCGTGGTAGGTATCGGCGATCTTGGCGATGTCCTCGTTCGACAGTGCGCGCTCGGCGCGGTCGATCATGTAGCCAAGTTCGCGGGCGTCAATGAACAGCACCTCACCGGACCGGTCCACTGCCCCGTAGTTCCCCGCGCGCTTGTCCTTAGCGAAGAACCAGACGCAGACCGGGATTCCGGTACTGCGAAAAAGTTGTGTCGGCAATGCGACCATGCACGAGATAAGATCGGCCTCGACGATCTGAGCGCGGATGGCGCCTTCGCCGTTTGTGTTCGACGACATCGAACCGTTGGCCATCACCACACCGGCGCTTCCGCCAGGAGCAAGCTTGGATAGAATGTGTTGAATCCAGGCGTAGTTGGCGTTGTTGGCTGGCGGAACGCCGAACTTCCAGCGAGGGTCTTCGGTGTTACGGGACCAGTGTTTGATGTTGAACGGCGGGTTCGCCATCACGTAGTCCATCTGGACGTCCGCGTGCTGGTCGCGAGCGAACGTGTCGCCCCACCGAGCCCCGAGGCCTTTGTTGTCGATGCCGTGGATAGCAAGGTTCATTTTCGCCATTCGCCAGGTTTCTTCAAGGCTTTCCTGGCCGTAGATGGCGATGTCCTTTGGATCGCCGTTGTGTTCGTAGATGAACTTCTCGGTCTGCACGAACATGCCACCCGAGCCACAGCACGGGTCGTACACCCGCCCGCGTGAGGGTTCCAGCAGCTCGACGATTACCCGGACGACGCTGGGAGGCGTGAAGAACTCGCCGCCCCGCTTGCCCTCTGAGCGGGCGAAGTTTCCCAGGAAGTACTCGTACACCTCGCCCATCAGGTCGCGGGCGCGGTGTTCACCCTGGCGGCTGAAGCGGGCGCTGTTGAACAGGTCGATCAGTTCACCGAGGCGTCGCTGGTCGATGTTGTCCTTGTTGAACAGGCGCGGGAGGGTGCCTTGCAATGTCGGGTTGGTCTTCATGACCAGGTCCATCGCTTCGTCGATGAGCTGGCCGATGTTCTTAGCAGGCTCAGTCCCGGTTGCCGGCTTGCCTTTGGCGTTCTCGGCGAGGTAGGACCACTGGGCGGTGGGCGGCACCACGAACACGCCGTACCCCTGGTACTCCTCGGGGTTGTCGATCAAGTCATCGATCTGCTCCGCGTCGTAGCCCTCGGCCGTGAGGTCGGTGCGGATGGTCTCCCGGCGTTCTTCGTAGGCGTCGGCGACGTACTTGAGGAACACCAAGCCGAGAATGACGTCCTTGTACTGGTTTGCGGACAGCGAGCCGCGGAGCCGGTCGGCGGCCTTCCACAGGGTGTCTTTCAGTTCTTTCACCGTCGATGGCGCCGACGGTTCCTGCTTCTTGCGGGGAGGCATACTGCCTGACCTTCCTATTCCGTTGTCCGTGTCGTGAGAGTTACCGCGCCAGCGGCAACCCCGTCGATCATGGCCGCGACGAGATTTCGCGTCGCGACCAGGTGCCGTTCCAGCGTCGACTCGTGGACCGCCGCAGCGCCAAGGGCCTCTTCCAGTCGTTCCACCTCGGTGGTGTCGAGGACGGGAACGTTCCAGGTCTGCCACTCGGTCACATCGTTCGGCAACCGGTTGACGATTGCCGCCACCGCGTGCGGGCCGATCCCGGCTTGCGAACTGATCCGAAGAATCTTCGATGGCGAAGCCACTAATGATCCCCCGTGGTCGTCGACTCGTGCGGTTGGGCGGGGGCGTTCCGCGAACACCACATCTCCGGGCTCGGTGCGGGCCGCGCGGGGATACAGTCGCGCCGCATCGAACGGGTCGAGCCGCACAACGCCTGGCGAGTCGGTCGCGGACAGGACCGCGATCGACCCGGCGGGGTCGCTGTGCTCGGGATCGACCCGGCTGCCGCGCAGCACCCGCACGTGTCCCAGCTCCTTCAACTCACCCAGCGATCGCCGACGCAGCAACATAGCCCCTGGAGCACGCTCGACCAGCATGTCGAAGGGCCGGATCGGCTCACTCGTGACCAAGGTGGCCGCGTTGATCAGGGCGGTGTGCTGCTCGATCTCCGTCGTAGCCAGCCTCACGGCTCGTACCCCACGGGGCACGACAGCGGTGCGGGAGCTCAGGATCGGTGGGAGATCATGCGGGCGTAGGTAGCGGAAGGCACGGCCATGAGGCGCAGCCAGCGCACCGTTCACGTCGGCGGCAAGGTCGCCCAAGTCGAGCTCATCAGGAGCGAACGCAGCCAGATCGGCAACCCGTGGCAGTTGGGTGAAGCCGCCTGCCGCGCATACCCACAAGCCTAGTGCTTGCCGGTGCGCCTCGCGCCACATTCCTCGGGGAAGGCGGAGGGCGATCACCAGACTCTCCGCGCGGAGAGTCTGCGCTCGGTGTCGCTCGTCCGCTCCTTGAAGTTCGTCGCACAGGACACCAGCCGGGCCGACGATGACTGCGAGTTCACCTTCGCTGAGTTCGAGCACCAGGTTGTCGACCCGATCGAGTATCTCGTTGGTGGGCCTGCCGAGAGTAGAAAGCAGGCGGACGTTCGGCGCTGTCGCATCGTCGGCAGTCTCGATACCTCGAATCGTCGATCTGCGTCTGATGTCCCGCAACGCCGGTGCGTCACCAGATACCACTAGGTGGTCGAAGGTCTCGGCAAGTGCCAGGGGCAGGCTCGAAACGGGTCCGGTATGAACCAACGGCACCCCCTCGGGGTCGAGATGGAGTGCGCAAGCGTCAGCGACCGCGTGAACGAGGTTGACAGCCTCGGAGGTGAGGTCGCGAGTACCGCGTGCTCGCGCTGCCCTGCCCTGTTCCAGACGTTCAAGCGCCTCGCTGGCGCTGTACGACGCCTCGACCAGGTCGTCGATGAACCGCAGAGTGCAGGTCTCCGGCTCGGACCCCACGACCTCCCGAAGTAGCACCCGGTCGTCGTGGTCGACATCGCGTGCCAGCGCGGTACGTTGCTCCGCTGTCGTCTCCGTCAGTTCCTTCCCTGTTAGTGCCGCGAAGCAAAGCCACATGACAAGTTCGTCCAGGGCTACGTCGTCGGGAACGCTCAGCGCTGGGGCGTCGAGGTTGACTTCTGCGTTGTTACCCCGACCGGTGCGTCCGAGCCACTCGACGATGTCTTCGCGGCGGAACCGTTCCATTCCGCCCGAAACCTCGACCGGGTCGGGGAAGGGCACGTACTGGCCGCGGACACTTGGTCGTTTGCGCCACATGCTCACGACAGGGCGGCGGACATGAGCAAGATTCGCGACATCCTGCAGCGTTAACGTGGGCGCGGCACCCATCACAGCGCACCTCCCTCAGTACCCTCGATGTCTTACGCAGAGTATCGAGTGAATGGCCTCCGTTGTAACACTGTCGAGTGATAACCCTGCTTATCTACGTTCTCGCTTCACCAAACCGCCAGGCGAGGCGAGTCTTGTGGCCACGAGCTGCCGGTTATCGGCGGCGCAAGACCACGGGAGAAACGTTGACCGAGCACATCGCACATCCAGCCCACTTCGACGACGATGCTTCAGCTGTTGTCGTCGAACGACTGACCATCCACGACCGCGAGGTCGCGCGTGAGGCCCAACGGTGGATCTCTGGTGCACGCGGCCCACTGGTGGAGGACCCCGGCACACTCGCACAGGCCGACCTGACGAACTACGTCACCGAGGCAGTACGCATCGGCGCCCATGCGTTGAGTGTGACCGGCCAAGCCCAAGAGGCCCAGGCATTCGAACGGATGCTCAAGGACGTAGGAGACAAGACCGCTCATTCCACAGCCAAGGCGGCCGAAATCACCGCGCAAGCCGTGCGAGAAGCGTCCGAAGCCGTCATGGCGGTGGCACGCGACGCCAAGACGGCCATCACCGAGGCTGACACCCGCAATCGCAAGGAACTCACCACGGCGGTGACGACGGCGAAACAGGACCTGAATGCTGAGTTGCGTCGAATCTTCGCTGGTGAGAGCCCGGAGTTGGTCGAGCGCCTCCAGCCGGTGCTCGACAAGTTCGGTGCCGACCTCGATGCGAAGGTGAGTGCGGGAACCGCAGAATTGCTAACGAAGGCCGCGAAGCAGTTCGACCCATCCGACCCGACCTCGCCGATGGCCAAACACGCGGCAGAGCTCACCGCCCAGCAGGTGCTGCTCACCCAGCAGCTGGTCAAGCAGCACTCCGAGCTGACGAGCAAGATCGAAGAGATGTCGACGGCGATGCGCGTCCGGCAGGCCACGACTGCCCTCGCCAAGGTGACGCCGATCAAGGGAGAGTCCTACGCCGGCTCGGTACACACCGTGCTGGTGGGTATCGCCGCAGGACTCGGCGATGACTACATCGATACCAGCACGACCACCGGGCAACTGCCTCGTTGCAAGAAGGGCGACGGTGTACTGAGTCTGAACGACGGCACCGCTCGGGTGGTCGTCGAGATGACCGACTCGGCCCGCGCTGGCTGGACTGACTACTTCGGTGAAACCGAGCGCAACCGGGATGCTGTCGCATCGCTCGGACTTGTCCGCACCATTGACCAGAACGGTGGTCAGATCCTCCGGGTCATTGGCGCCCAGCGGCTCGTGATGGCCTTCGACCCCGACAACGACGCCCCCGACCTCCTGCGCACCGTGGTCATGCTTCTGCGGACGACCGCCATCGCGACGGCGAGCCGCAAGGGCGTCCATCAGGTCGCCACGGCCGAAGAGAAGATCGCAGAGGCCCTCAACCACCTAGTGAAGATCGATTCAGTCAAGAAGCTGTCCGCCACGATCCAGAAATCTGCGACGAAAATCGACAGTGAGTGTGCAGCCCTGAACTCAGCCGTCCGCCGTCTGCTTGATGAGGCGCAGGTCGCGTTGGCCGGGACCCAGGCCACTGGCCCGGAACTCGTCAGCACGACCGAGGCAAACGGTGCCGCGTGACCGGGGATGCGGGCGGGTTGCCACGATCGGTGGCAAACCGCCCGCATCAGCCACGCCGACTACCAGAGGAGACTTCGCAGCTTGACCGGCTGTGGACGCCGCACTGCGCGTTTCACTCCCTCACCGCTCGGGCCCTTGTGTACCAGCAGCTGACCAACAGGCCGCGGCCAATTACCACGTTTTTCTTCAGGGTATCGCCGTGGCCGGTAGGGTACTGCGCGAGGCATAAATTGATTGAGAAGCGAACCGATAGCACGCAGATGTGTTCTAAATATTGGAGGACATACATGTCGCTTGGTAAAATGGACGACGAGATTGAGGATCTCGACACCCTCTTTGTTTCATGGCAGGAGCGAGGCGTTCAGCTCAGGAATGTTTCAGATCAGCTTAGGTGGATCATCGCCCGGTTCACTGCTTATCATGATGGCAATTCGGGCGGCGATATCCGATGGATTGTCGAGGATTTTCGTAAGGTATCAAACACTGTGGACCGGAGTGACTTCGAGAGCTTGAATCTTCGCACCTCAAGGCTGCACAACCGTGGAGTCGAGGTAATGCATCCGGATCGGTCCGCCAATCCAGTGCCATCGCCGTTTGTGCGGCGTATGCCCCCTCTGCAGGAGGATATCGAGGCGAAGCGGAGCGACCGGCTCGGGCGACACGCCACTATGTATGAAGTTCATATTCGCCAATCGATTGAGCACTTCTGCGATGCCTGGATGGCGCTGATAGATGGCTCCTTGATCTGCGACTGGGATATGATTGACGACGAGTTTCCGAAGCTGGCCGAACTGGTTGACGAGGTCGATCGAGCGTTCGCCATCTGGTCATCTTTGCGTCGTTGACCAAGGCGCTAGGCGAGCCGCCGAATGTGGAGCTCGACATGCGCCATGGAAGAGCCTGGCGCATGTCTCAGGCTGAGTCTAATGAGTTGTCGAATCAGCCTGAGGCAATGGTTAACGTTGCGGTTGCAAATCTTAACGATCCGAACGTCGACCCGGTCACCTCAAGGTAGAGCTGGGTAATGAATGGACTTCGCAGGATTGCTGCAACCTCTTCTTTGAATCGAAGCTGTGCGTTCGCGTCGCGGTGAGCCGGAATGTGTCCTGCTCGCCACCCGCGCAAGACGCGACGGCCGAACTTGTTCGCCCCGGCGTCTCCGTCCAGCTCCGTGCCGACTAATCCACCGCACTAGCGTCGTACACCTGCCTGAATTGGCGTTTTATCGCTCAACCGACACCCTTGCATGAATCACTGAATATTTTCTGGTATCTTTTTGAGGGAGAGGCGGAGGTGTGGCGTGACCGGAACCAGCAAGGACGCCGTCGCGCAGCCCCGGATGCTGGTGCTCGCCCGTGAGTCGCGGTCGCTGACGCAGGGGCAACTCGCCGCGGCGATGAGTGCGCTCGACGGTCCAGGGAGCAAGATCAGCCAGGCCTACATCAGTCGCGCCGAAGCGGGTCGGCTGGCAGTGTCCGGTGAGCGCCTCAAGGTGCATGCCCGCACCCTTGAGTACCCGGTGGAGCTACTGTGCGTGACCGCGCAAGAGTTCGGCGCAGGCGCCGGACTGGTGCATCACCGAAAAAAGCAGGCGGCCTCAGCAGGAGATCTCAAACGGATCCACGCGGTCCTCAACCTGACCCGCATTCAGCTGCACGCTCTGCTGCGCGATGTTCCTCGTCCGGCAGGTAAGGGGATCCCGAAGATCGCCGTTGACGCGCTGACCACCCCCGCCGACGCCGCACGTCGACTGCGGGCCGAGTGGACCAGCTCGGGTGGTCCACTCGACTCGGTGGTGGAGTTGGCCGAGGAGACCGGCGCGTTGGTCGCCTACCGCAAGCTGGTCGCACCAGTACCGCTGGATTCCGGGACCGAGTCCGTGCCGGTGGACGCGGTCAGTTGTTCCCCTAGCGGCGAGGATCCCCTCGTGCTGCTGAATGTCGGCACCCCGGCCGAACGGCAACGGTTTACCCTGGCCCACGAGCTGGGGCACATGGTCATGCACGAGGTCCCACATCCCGAGCAGGAGAAGCAGGCCAACAGCTTCGCCGCCGAGCTGCTGATGCCGGCGCGCGACATCCGTGCGGAACTGGCACGCGGCCAGGTCACGATGTCACGGCTCTTGGCGCTCAAAGCGCGGTGGAAAGTGTCGATGTGGGCGTTGCTGCGCCGCGCTCACACCCTTGGGATTCTCAGCGATTGGCAGTACCGGGGCTTAGCGGTCGAGATGTCGAGCCTCGGCTACCGCACCAGCGAACCTGGCACGTTGGAGAGCGAGATCCCCACCGCCGTCGCCTCAATGCTTACCTGGCATTTCGAACAGGGTCGCGACGTCGCTGAGCTGGCCGGCCGGGCACTTCTGTCACCGCGCGAATTCACCGACCTATATCTGCGCTGTCCCGCTCCAAGTACAGGGACAGCTTCTCGTTCCTTGTCGTCCGCAGTGGGTGAGGTAACCCGATGACTGACAACACCGTCGTACCTGACTCTCTACCCGAGCCGCGGCCGTCCAGCGACCGGATCGCCGAACGGGAAGTCGCTCTCCGCGCCCTCGCCGGGCAGACCGCGCCCGCGAAACCCGCCGGAGCGGCGGGGATGCTGACCGACCGGATCCTGCTGCACACCAGTTGGACGATCGGCCGACAACTTCTCCCGTTGCTGCCCAGCAGCGTCGGGGGACTGGTGTTCCGGGGAAGCGGAGCCGCCACCGCCATCAAGCACCTGCGCAAGACCCGGTTCGACCGGCCGATACTCATCGATCCCGAGGGCTACACCCAGGCCGCCGCCACCGAGGACATCCCGTTCGTGCTGACTTCCGACGATGACGGCGGGATGTTCGGCCTGACGCTCGAGCAGGAGCTGCAACGGCAACGCGACTGCGACGCTGACGTCATCCTCACTCCCACCGGATACTTCTACGCCGGCGACAGCGACGCGCTGCGGGCCGCGGTCGACATCGCCGGGCAGCTCGAGGGCGATGACGTGATGTTCAGCGCTCCGCTCGATGTCGCCTGGTTCACCGACGAGCACATCGAGCACCTCATCGCTGTTCTGGCCGGCCTCTCGATGCCCAAGGCCGTGTTCCTCGGCGGTCAGTTCGACCCGATGCAGCGCTACAAAGCCGCGGTGGTCAACCTCCGGAGGTTCATCGCCGAGGCCGGCGACATCGCGGTGTTCCGCACGGACCTGACCGGGTTCGACGTCATGAGCCACGGCGCGTTCGCCACCTCGATCGGCAGCGGAGGTAGCCTCCGCCACATGATCCCGTTCGGCCAATTCGCGCGGGCCAACAAGGACGACACGTCCCCCAGCGTCTTGTTCGGCGACCTGATGTCCTTCCACAAGGGTTCCACCCTGCACACCAGGTTCGCCGACGCTATCCGCCCACCCATCTGTGACTGCCCCGCATGCGGCGGCCGCGCCCTTACGACTTTCCTCGACCGCGCAGACAGCAATCTCGCCCACCAGCACAGCATGTGCACTTGGGCATCCTGGATCGAGGATCTACTCAACCGGCGCACCCTCGCAGACCGGGCCACCTGGTGGCGCAATCGCTGCGCCGGCGCGATCACCCACACCGACGTTGTGAACATCCAGATCAACCAGCCCGAGGGGTTCACTCCGCCCGACACACTCCGCGCGTGGGCCGAGCTTCCAGCCTGGTTGTCCGCGACCCAGCCGACGACGAAGCGTTCACGCACCCGGTGAAGCCGTCAGCTCCAGCTGGCGGTAGATCTCCTCGGCGAACCACCAGTGCGCCGACGTATGCGTTTGACGCACGTACGGCTGCGGGTCCTGCAGTACCTGTAGCTCTCCCGCGCTGAACACGCAGATCCCGATTCCGTAGAACGACGCCTGTGCCCGCGCATCCTCAAGATCAGCCGGCGGTGTCGCCAGTAGCATCGCCCGCGCACAGAATGGCGCGAACCGACCCGCCTTCCGCAACCCTTCCCGCCAGGTCGAAGCCGCGACCAACGCGAACCGCACCGACATCGGCGCGATCGCGCGACGCACCAAACGGCCGCCAGCGTCGCATTCCACGATCCCGCCCGGTGCTCGGCGCAGCAGTTGCTGTTCCCGACCGTTCAGGTCCGCCTCGCTCACCGGGACGCCGACCGGTAGCCCCATCAAGGCGTCTAATACTCCGCGCTGAGTGATCGCGCCTATCCCCATCGTTTCCCGCCGCGCGACCTCGACGGCGTCCGGGACGTAGGCGATCCCCGCGGCCGCTCCGAACAGTCGAACCCGAGCGCTTGGACAGGACTCGAGTTCACTGAAAGCGCGCGTATTCGTCACGGCGGCACGAACTGCCTCCGCAACCCCCACGCGGCTCACGACTCATCCACCTCAAACTCGGCCAGGTCCACGGCAACGGCGCGGACTCCATCCCACAGCGTGCTCTCTCGTCGCCGATACCAACAGCGTCGATCTCCCGGCATCCGGCCCAACCTCTCCACCAACCCCACTTCGATCAGGTCCCGGATCGGCCCGTAATACACGCTCGTGAACACCCCACGCTCATCCGACAGCGCCGACAGGTTCACCCCCTGATCCCCGGCCTGCGCCAACGCCAACAGCAACTCCAGCTTGTGCCGATTCCCGAACACCGCCGCCGACACGCGACGACCAGGAGAACAGTCCGCCAAAGACACGCGCCCAGCATACGCGATTCGCGAATCACGAATCAAGGTTCCTGGACAACAGTGACTCCAGGTACGGTCGCTGGAAGATCTGGACTGTGCCCCTCCTGTCGATTATCGAAATGCGGCCCGAAACAATTTGAGACATGCAACGAAACTCGACAAACCCAACCCAGCTGAAACGTTCATCGGCCAGCTCGGGACAGGCGACTTAGTAACATTTCGAATACTGGCACGCCAATAGGCAAACGCCGCACCATGCGCGGCGGCAAAGTCCAGATCTCGACCTGCGTGACGCCGATTCAGACCCAGTCTGACCAGGGGTAAGACGTGCGGCGAGGCCATCCGGCAACCCAGCGGTACGGGAGCACCAATGGAGCGCTGCGCGAATCGCAAGTAGGAGGATTTGCCAGGTCAAAAAAGAGAATCAACAGGCAGGTTGCAGATTGCCAGGAAATCGCCGATAAAGCGTTATGGAAGCCAGGTGTTTAAAAGTCCGCAGCTCTGCCAATTGAGCTAACGACCCGTGTGCTCAAGCCTACCGGGCGGTCAACCGGGTTACGTGCGGCGGGTGCGGCGGAGCCACCAGAGGCCGATGACCGGCAGGACCAGTGGGATGAAGAGGTAGCCCTGGCCGTAGGCGGACCAGACCGTGGCGTGGGGGAACGCGGCCGCGTCGAAGACGCTGAGGGTGCCGATGGTCAGGACGCCGATCAGCTCGACCGCGCAGGCGACGAGTGCCACGCGCCACCAGGAGGCTCGGGCGAGCGCCACTGTCGCGACGACGTAGACGACGGCGGCGAAGGCGGAGAGGAGGTAGGCGAGGGGGGCTTCGTGGTACTTAGTGGTGATCTGGACCGCGGCGCGGGAGGTGGCGGCCAGTGCGAAGATCGCGTAGACGGCGACCAGTACCCGGGAGCCGCCGGTCACGCGGGTTTGCTCAGACATGCCAGACCTCGTTCAGTCGGAGGACCATCACCGGGATGGCCAGGCAGGCGATGCCCAGCACGGCCGTGCTGGACCGGCTGCGCTCGGCGAGCGCCCAGACGGTTCCGACGGGCAGTACCAGCAGGGAACCGATGAGGTAGGCCAGGTAGGTGGCCATGCTCGCGGGGCGCTGGCCGCCGATGAGCAGCACGATGCCCACCACGAGCTGGGCGATGAGCAGTATCTCGACGACCGCGAGTGCGCCGAGCAGGGCCCGGTCGGGGGCCTTGTTGCGGGCGGATTGGACGAAACTCCAGACAGCAACCAGTGCTGCACAGAGCGCGACCGTCACCGCGAAAGCCGGGATCACAGTTCCTCCATTTGCCACTTCGGGGTCAAAGTACTACTAGGCCGGATGGCCTTCGGTGGCCGACCGCCGGCGTGCGCGTTCGCCTGCGTGCGCGGGCGTCTTCTCGTGCAGTGGCATGGGAGGTTGTACGTGCAGGTTAGACGCTATGCTGTAAATAAATCACAAACCGGGCTTAATGGCGTGCTGTCAATTCGGTATCCCGTTATTCCTTATGACTGTATGGGCCTGATGGTCGTTTGATTTCGTTTTGTTACACCCCGTCTGGGTGGTTGTGGATCTGTCATTTATCACTGAGCGCAATGTACTCATGGGTAGTGGGCATTCTTGTCTACCCTGATCAGCCCAACTGAACCCCCGGGTTGGCGGATTGGCCCGGCGGCCCCCGGCGTGCGGGAATATTCCTCGTCATCGAGCGGCACTGACCGCTTGGCTAAGGGGCGGGAAAGGGCTGGCATGGATCTCCGGTACGAAGCGTTTTGCTTCGCGGATCCGTTGTTCTTCGATGAGCAGCGAGAATCCGGGACGCCGGAGGAGGATTACGCCGCCCTGCTGCCGTTGCCCGCCTCGGGGTGGACGTCGTACGACCGCGGCATCTGGCGTACGCTGGACCCGGACGCCAAGTTTTTGCCTTCGCAGGGCTGGAAAATCCACATCTCCGCTGGTCTGGACAACGCGGAGCGGGTGCTCACGAAGGTCTACGCGTACTGCGTCGAGCACGAGATCGCGTTCAAGCACCTGCGCAGCAAGGGTATCCTGCTCGCCCGCAATTCCAAATACGCCCCGCGTGAGGGCAGTGGCAAGCTGATCACTATTTATCCGGTGGACAACAACCAGCTCGAACGCCTTCTTGTGGATCTTTCCCAGGAACTCAAGGGTGAGCACGGCGCATATATCCTGAGCGATCTTCGCTACGCGGAGGGCCCGCTCTATGTGCGCTACGGTGGGTATACCGAGCAGTGGGTCGAGAAGGACGGCAGCCGCGTGCTCGCCATTCAGCGACCGGATGGCACATTGGTTCCCGACAAGCGGGAGCCCACCTTCTCCTTCCCTGATTGGGTCGAGCTGCCTGCTTGCCTCGCGCCGCACTTGGCGGCGCGCAAGAGCGGTGATCCCGCGCAATTCCCCTATCAGGTGAAAAGCTCCATGCACTTCTCGAACGGCGGCGGGGTCTATGTCGCCGACCGCAAGTCGGACGGGCACGAGGTCGTCGTCAAGGAGGCCCGCCCGCACGCAGGCCTCGACCGCGATCTGATCGACGCCGTCACCCGGCTACAGCGCGAGAAGGACGTGCTCGAGCGACTAGCCGGCATCCCAGGCATACCCGAGGTGTACGAGCACTTCACCGTCTGGGAACACCACTTCCTCGCCATGCAGTACGTGGTGGGCGACTCGCTGGGCAACTGGCTCGCCCGCAACTATCCGCTCACCCGCCGGGACAAGTCCGAACAGGACCTGCTCGACTACCGTGACCGCGCGCTCAAGGTGATCGACGCCGTCGAGACGCTGGTCGGCTCCATTCACGAGCGTGGCATCGTCTTCGGGGACCTGCATCCGCTCAACATCATGATCGACAGCGAGCACGACGACGCGATCTCGCTCATCGACTTCGAGATGGCGTTCGACGTGGCCAGCTCCGGGCGGCCCGCGCTCGGTGCGCCGGGTTTCCGGGCACCCGCCGATCGCACCGGCTTCGACATCGACGGACACGCGCTCGCCGCGCTCCGGCTCTGGATGTTCCTGCCGATCAACACCTTGCTGGAGTTGCTGCCCGCGAAGCTTCCGTCGCTGGTCGACTTCGTGCTCCGGCGCTTCCATCTTCCGGACGAGTACGGCCAGGTGATCCTCAAGGGGCTCGCCAGGCAGGACGCCGAGCCGTCGGTCAGCGTGGCCAACGAGCTCGACCAGTCCGAACCCGACTGGACGGTCGTGCGCAAGCGGATCGCCGCGGCGATCCTCGCGAGCGCGACACCCGAACGGCACGACCGGCTCTTCCCTGGTGACATCGAGCAGTTCCGGGTCGGTGGGGCGTGCTTCGGGTACGGCGCCGCCGGCGTGCTCCACGCGCTGGACGCCGCCGGGGCAGGCCGGTATCCCGAGCACGAGAAATGGCTGATCGAGTCGCTCAACCGGGAACCGCCGAACCGTCCTGGTTTTTATGACGGAACGCACGGAATCGCGTATGTGCTCGAAAACTTCGGGTATTCCGAGCAGGCCAGTGAACTGCTGGCGTGGTCGGCGAAAATGGTGGACGAGACCAAGGATCACGCGCTCGAAGGCGGGCTCGCCGGTATCGGTCTCACCCAGCTTCATTTCGCGACCACGCGAGGCGACAACGAGTTCGGCAGGCAGGCACTCAACACTGCTGTTAAGCTTGCCGAAGCACTGGAAGTCGCTGAGCCACCAGGAAAATTCGGTCGAGCCGGGTTGATGAACGGCTGGTCTGGATCGGCTCTGCTGTTCATCCGGCTGTACGAACGGACCGGCGAAAAGGCCTGGCTCTCCTTCGCCGACCAAGCTTTGAAACGCGATCTCGAAGAATGCGCGACGACCGACGACGGATCACTTCAGGTCCGTGACGGTGAAAAGCGGACGCTGCCTTATGTCGGCATCGGAAGCGCGGGTATTCTAATGGTCGCGGAACAATTGGCCAGACACGCGCCCGATTCGGAAAGCGCCGAAAGCCTGCCCGGCCTTCGGATGGCTTGCCGAGGCGAGTTCGTCATCCACCCCGGGCTGGTGCTCGGCCGGTGTGGCCTGATGACGGCGCTGGCCATGGACGCCACCGGCGGCTCACGCGATGCCGTCGACCTGCACTTGTCCAGGCTGTCCTGGTACGCGCTGCCGTACCAGGGTGGGCTGGCCTTCCCCGGCAACCAGCTGCTCCGGTTGTCGATGGATCTCAACACCGGTGGAGCGGGCGTGCTTCTCGCGCTCGCGGCCACTTTGGACGGGAAACCCGTGCTGCCGTTCTTCAGCGGCACCCCGTCCCCACGAACTACCGGTCGATGACGGCCGGTGGAAAAAAGGATCAACGAAGGGAACCATCATGGAACTCGTTCTCGACCTGCAGGCCCTGGACACCCCCGAGCTCTCCGAGGGCATGGGCCACAGTGGCCACGGCGGCGGCGAGCCGAGCAACCTGTCGCTGCTCGCTTCCTGCACCAACAGCACCATCTCGCTGCTGACCTGCCACTGATCCTGGCTTAGGTAACCGGCGCGGGAGCGGCACAGGCCAAGTGCGCCGCTCCCGCGCCTTCATTCTGCTTTAAGTAAAAGCCTAACGGCACCTTCTTGAGAGGTTCTCAGATGACGGGACCCGGTGATCGCCTGCTCGCCGAGGTCGCCTGGCTCGATCGGACCCGCCTCTTCCTCATCGTTTTCGCCTCGCTCGTCGCCACCGCGGCCGGGCTGTTGCTGCCCGGAGCGCTCGCCGCCGCCGTGGACGCCGCCGTCTCCGGCAGGCCCAGCTGGCCAGAAGTCCTGTGGCTGCTCACGCTCGGCGCCGCCGAAATCCTCGCGGACGTCTTCGGCGGCATCTGGTCCATCAAGGTCACCAGCTCCGGGACCGCCTGGCTGCGCCGCAAGCTCACGGATCGGCTGTTCGCGCTCGGCACCCGCTCCCCGTTCGCCGAGGGCGACGCCATCAGCAGGCTCACCAGCGACTGCACCGGCGCCGGCGCGATCGCCTCGATCGTCATCCAGCTCTGCACCGCCGTGCTCATCTCCGGCGGCGCGATCACCCTGCTGGCGCTGCTGGACTGGCGACTCGCCGTGGTGTTCCTCGGCAGCATCCCGTTCGCGTTGCTGCTCGCGCGCACCCATCTCAAGCACACCGCCGACGATGTCCTTACCTACCAACAGGTCTCGGGTGAGATCGCGGCGAGGCTGCTCGACGCCGTCGGCGGGCTGCGCACCATCGCCGCCGCAGGTATCGCCGACCGCGAGTCCGACCGTGTACTCCGCCCGCTGCCCGAGCTGAGCGGCGCGGGCCGCGGCATGTGGCGCACGCAGGCGCGGATGGTCTGGCGGTCGTCGCTGCTCATCCCCGCCGTCGAGATCTGCGCGCTCGCGGCGGCCGGATTCGGGGTGCTGCAAGGCAGATTGTCCATCGGCGACGTGCTGGCCACCCTCGGTTACGTGGCGCTCGGGATGGCCATGATCACCCGGATCCCACTGCTGACCACGCTCGCGCGCGCCCGCTCGTGCGGCGAGCGGCTCGCCGAGGTTTTCGGCACCCCGGTGCCCGAACCGGGTACGAAACGGCCGCGAAACGGCCAGGGAACCGTGGAATTGCACCAGGTCACGGTCGCGGGCGCGCTCGAAGAACTCGACTTGACCGTGCTCGGCGGCACCTATCTCGCGGTGGTCGGCCGGTCCGGTTCCGGCAAGTCCGTGCTCGTCGAGGTGCTCGGCGGGCTGCGGCCGCCCGATCGTGGCCAAGTGCTGCTCGACGGCGTCGCGCTCGACCAGCTGCGCACCGAGGAGTTGCGCGCGGTCGTCGGCTACGCGTTCGAGCGGCCGGCACTGCTCGGCGCCACCGTAGCCGACGCCGTCGGCTACGGCTCGTGGGCCGGTGACGGCGCGGTCGAGGACGCCTGCCGCCGCGCGCAGGTGCACGACGTCGTCGTCCGGCTTCCGCACGGCTATCACACCCCGCTGACCGAAACCCCGCTCTCCGGCGGGGAAGCGCAACGGCTCGGCCTCGCGCGCGCGATCGTGCACAACCCCAAGGTCCTCATTCTCGACGACGCGACGGCCAGCCTCGACACGGTCACCGAAGCGGCCGTCGAGCAGGCGATCGAGAGCGCGTTGCCGGGCCGAACGCGCGTCGTGGTCACGCATCGCGCGACGACGGCGGCCCGCGCCGACCTCGTCGCCTGGCTGGAAGACGGCCGGGTGCGCGCGGTCGCGCCGCACCGGGCGCTGATGCGTGAACCGGGATATCGCGCGGTGTTCACGGAGGACGACTCGTGAGCGTCCACCAGCTGTATGGCTCCGCGCTGGGAAAGCAGTGGCGCGGTGGCCTGATCCTGCTCGGCTGCTCCGTGCTCGAAGGCGTGCCCGCGTTCTACTCGGGCCGTCTGGTCGAGCTGGCCGTCGACCGCGGTTTCGGCGTCGGCGATCCGCTGACGGGCATGACCTGGCTCGCGGTGTTCGGCGTGGTCGCGCTGCTCGGCGCGATCGGCTCGCGGCTGGTGTGGCAGCAGCTCGGCAAGGTCGTCGAACCGTTGCGTGACGCGCTGGTCGAGGCGGTCGTGCGCGGGGTGCTGCACGATCCGGCGCCGCCGCGCAACCAGCCGGACGCGAGCGGGGTCGCGCGGATCACCCAGCACGTCGAGGTCGTCCGCGACGCGACCGCCGGGCTGTTGGTGCAGGCGCGCGGCATGATCGTGACGACGTTCGCCGCGCTCGCCGGTCTCTTCACCGTCGCGGGTGGACTCGCCTGGCTGGTCGCGGCGCCGGTGCTCGGTTCCATCGTGCTCTTCGCCTGCCTGCTGCCTTCGCTGGCACGGCGTCAGCGCGCGCTCGCGCTGGCCGACGAACGCACCGCCGAGACCGCGGGCACCACGCTCGCCGGGATGCGTGACGTCGTCGCGTGCGGCGCGGAGGCGACCGCGGTCATGGCGCTGCACAACTCGGTCGACGCGCAGGCGGCCGCGGCGATGGCGGTCGCCAGGTCCAGCGCGCTGCGGACGCTCGTGATCTCGATCGGCGCCTTCCTGCCGCTGGTGCTGGCGTTGCTGGTCGCGCCGAGCATGGTCACGGCCGGGACGCTGACCGCCGGCGCGGCGCTCGGCGCGCTCGTCTACCTGGCGACGACCATGCAGCCGGCGCTGCGCGGGCTCGCCGCGACGGCCGCGACCGTCGTGCTCAGGCTGCTGGTCGCGTTACGACGGCTCGCCGAGACGGCGGAGATCCCCGAGCCGGTCGACGGTGACGAGGAGCCTTCCGACGCCGTTGTCAGCGTGCGTGAGCTGACTTTCGGCTGGGGTGAACACGCCGAGCCGATCGTGCGCGGGCTCGACCTCGACCTGGTCGCCGGCGACCATCTCGCGGTCGTCGGCCCGTCCGGTATCGGCAAGTCGACACTGGCCGGGCTGATCACCGGCATGCTCGAACCGCAGGAGGGCCGAGTGCTGCTCGGCGGCGCGCCGGTCCGTGACACCCCGGCCGAGCTGCGGCACCGGCTCATCGCGTTGATCCCGCAGGAGGCGTACGTCTTCGCCGGGACGGTCCGCGACAACCTGGCGCTGTTCGCGCCGGACGCCACCGACGACGACCTGCTCGACGCCGCGGACGCCGTCGGCGCCGGTGATCTGGTGGAGCGGCTCGGCGGGCTGGACGGCGAGATCGGCCATGGCCGCGAAGGCGTTTCCGCTGGTGGAGCGCAACTGCTCGCGCTCGCGCGGGTCTACGCGACGCCCGCGCGGATCGTGCTGCTCGACGAGGCGACGGCCAATCTGGATCCGCGTGCCGAGGCACGGGTCGAGCGGGCTTTCGCCGCACGCGGCGGGGTGCTGCTCGTGATCGCGCACCGGCTTTCGTCGGCGCTGCGCGCACGCCGCGTCCTGGTCATGGACGGCCGCGAAACCGCTCTAGGCCGCCATGAGGACTTGCTAAGGCTCTCGCCGCGCTACGCCGAGATGATGCAGGCCTGGACCGCGCCGAGCCCCAGTCCCCGGCCGCGCACCGGCGTCCCGCTCGCCCGCTGACCAGGCAACCCGGGATAAAGCCCGCTTTACTCCCGGGGATTTAGCGGGCTTTATCCCGCGGAGTAAAGCCCGCTTTATCCCGGGTTTCAGCAGAACAGGGGCCAGAGGATGCAGGGCTTGGTGGTCGGCGTCGGCGGCGGGTTCGACGGCGGCTTCGGCGAGGACGGAGTCGGCGAGCCGGTGGTCGACGGGTCGTCGCTGCGCGGACTGGTCGAGCCCGTGGTCGGCGTGCCGCTCGTCGGGGTCGAGGTCGTGGTGGCCGAGCTGCTGGTCGACGTCGAGTGAGTGCTGCTGGGCGACGAGCCGTGGCCCGCGCCGGACGGGTTGTCGTCCGTCGTGGTCGTCTCGGTGGTCTGCGTCGTGTCGCCGCCGGCCACCCCAGAGGTGCGCGACGGCATCTCGACCATGGTGATGTGTTCTTTGCTGTCGGCCTGCTCGGCTGCCGAGCCGAGGCCGACCAGCACGGCGGCCGTGCCGCAGCCCATGATCACCGCGGCCATCACGGCCATCACCCGCCAGCGTGACCGCGACGGCGGCGGGGGTGGCACCTGCGCCCAGCCTTCGCGCGCGAGCAACTCGGAAACCGACACCTCGTGCTTCACGCGGAGTCCTTTCCAGCCGACGGGTCATCGCTGCTGCGGGCGCAATACGCCTTTTTATCGAAAAACACCGGGTCGCGGGAGTAGTTAGGACAAAATTAACCAAGATCCCAGATCACCCGTCCGGGGGAAGAATAACTAGTCCTTGTGCCGGTGCGTGATAGGCCCCACAGCTACCGTCCGCCTGCTGGGTGACATCACAGTGGATTCACAGTGGAAGCAGCCACGCTGAACAGGTGCTCGACCAGCTGGAACGCCCGCGCCTGTCCAAGCTCCTTCCGACGCCGCGCGGCACCCCGTTCACCTTCGGCTACCTCGTCGTCCTGCTCGCGACGACGCTCGTGGTGCGCTTCGCCGATCCGACGCTCACCTCGAAGCTGCTGACGCTTTCCAGCACCGACGCGCACAACCTCTGGCGGCGGCCGTTCCTGGCGTTGTTCGCCAGCGCGCTGTGGGTCGGCGGTGATCTTTGGCTGCCCTATTTCTTGATCTTCGCCGTGCTGGTCGCGCCGCTGGAACGCCGGTTCAAAGCCCGCCGGACGGCCGGGGTCTTCTTCGCGGGACACGTGCTCGCGACGCTGCTCACCGAGCTGCCGGTGATGTGGGGGATCAGTGCCGGCCTGCTGCCGAGATCCGACGCGCACTGGCTCGACATCGGCGTCAGCTACGGCTTCTTCACGACGGCGGGCGCGCTCGTCTTCCTGCTCGCACGCCGCCGCGCGCTCGCGGTCGCCGGGCTCGGCCTGTTCGTGGTGGTGATCTACCTGAGTGACGATCCGTCGAGCCTCGAAGCCATCATCACGCTGGCCGGTCACGCCATCGCGGCGCTCTTCGGGCTCCTCTGTTGCGGACCCTGGCTCGCGCGTTCCCCGAAAAAGTGATATCACTTTGCTATCACCGACTGAGGGGAAGAAGACATGACCCAGGTTTCGATGCCACGCCCGCAGATCCACGAACGCCAGGCAGGCGGGATGCCGGGGCTGCCGGCGCTCGGGCTGGCGATCCTCGTCATCGCGGGCGCCGGCCTGCTGATCGCCGCCCAGATCACCATCACCACCACCGTGATCGGCGGGGTGATCGCGGCCATCGCGCTGTTCTGCACCAGGGGACTGACCATGGTCGCGCCCGGCCAGGCGCAGGTGCTGCAGCTGTTCGGCCGCTACCAGGGCACCATCCGCGCCGACGGGCTCCGCTGGGTCAACCCGTTCACCGTCCGGCGGCCGATCTCGACCAGGATCCGCAACCTGGAGACCGAGCAGGCCAAGGTCAACGACGCCGACGGTAACCCGATCGAGGTCGCGGCCGTGGTCGTCTGGCAGGTCGAGGACACCGCGAAGGCGTTGTTCGAGGTCGACAACTTCGGCGCGTTCGTCGCCATCCAGGCCGAGACGGCCGTGCGGCACATCGCGGGCAGCTACCCGTACGACGCGCACGAGGAGAACAAGCTCTCGCTGCGCGACAACGCCGAAGAGATCACCGCGAAGATGTCGGCCGAGATCTCCGCCCGCGTCGAGTCGGCAGGCGTGAAGATCATCGAATCGCGCATCACCCGGCTGGCGTACGCGCCGGAGATCGCCCAGGTGATGTTGCAGCGGCAGCAAGCCGGCGCGGTCGTCGCGGCGCGGACCAAGATCGTGGAAGGCGCTGTCGGTATGGTCGAACTGGCGCTGCAGCGCCTGTCCGAGCAGGAGGTCGTCGAGCTGGACGAGGAACGCAAGGCCGCGATGGTCAGCAACCTCCTGGTGGTGCTGTGTGGTGATCGTTCCACGCAGCCCGTCGTCAACACGGGGTCCTTGTACCAGTGACGGAGCGCAAGAAGATCCTCTTGCGCCTGGACCCGGCGGTACATGACGCGCTGGCCCGGTGGGCGGGTGACGAGCTGCGCAGCACGAACGCGCATCTCGAGTTCCTGCTCCGCCGGGCTTTGGCGGAGGCGGGCAGGCTGCCGAAGGATGTGGGAAAGATGCGAGGTCCTGGCAGGCCGCCGAAGGATTCTGACTAGAGGATGTCCTCATTCATGCCGAACCCCTAATCTGGACCCTTGAGCCGGGCGCTGGTCTGGACCTCTTGGGCGAAGTGAATGGATCGGATGGGCTATGGAGGCTGATTTCCCCGACGGGCAGCTCGCCGTCGGGAGCAGGCTCAGCCGCGGCATCGTCGCGGACCTCTCCCTGTCCACCGAGTCGGCCGTGATCTGGTCGCTCGGCCTCACCGACGGGACCGTGTCGTGGCTGCCCGGCCTGGAGCTGGTGCTCGGGATGGCGGGCTCGTCGGAGTACGAAGTCCGGGCCCGGTTGCTGGAGCTCATCGAGCCACTGGTCAGCGCCGCCCGCGCCCGGGACGTCGAGCAAGACCTCGAGCTGGAGCAGCGTTTCGAGACCTCATGCGGCGCGACGCGCTGGGTGAGGTTCCGCGCCCGCTCGGTCCGCACCGGCGGCACGTACAACCTGCTCGGCATCGCGGCCGACGCCACGTCGCGGCACGAGGACAAGAAGGCGATGGCGGACCTGACCGACCGCTACCGGCTGCTGGTCGAGCTCAGCCCGGACGCGATCATCGTGCACGAGGCCAAGCGGCTGGTGTACGTCAACTCCGCGGCCATCCGGTTCCTCGGCGCGACCTCCGCCGTCGAGCTGCTCGGCAAGGAGATCACCGAGATCGCCGACCAGGCGTCGATTCCCGGGATCCTGAAGCGGCTCGAGTCGCTGGTCGCGCCCGGTTCGATGACCCAGCCGGCCGAGGCGGTCCTCAAACGGCTCGACGGCGGCACGTTGAGCATCGAGACGGTTTCGGTGCGCACGACCTGGGAGGGCAGGCCCGCCTTCCAGGTGATCATGCGCGACATGTCGGCGCAGCGGGCGGCCGAAGCCACCCTGCGCTACCAGGCCGCGCTGGTCAGCCATGTCAGCGACGCGATCATCGCGACCAGTGTCGCGGGTGTCGTGACCAGCTGGAACCCGGCCGCGGAAGCCGTATACGGCCGCTCCGCCGCCGAAGCGGTCGGCCGCCGGGTCGACGAGGTGGTCGGCGCCACGCTCGATCCGCTGGCGGTGCTGCTGGCAGGCGGCGTCATCCAGGCCACGCACCGGCACGTCGACGGCACCGCGCTGGAGATCCGCGTCTCCGCCGCCGAGATGAACGACGGCTACGTGCTCGTCTGCGCGGACGAGACCGCGCGCAGGCGGGCCGAGGAGCACTTCAAGACGGTCGTCGCGTCGCTCGACGAAGGCGTCGTGGTGGTCGGCCCGACCGGGCTCATCGAGTCGGCCAACCCGGCCGCGCAGCGCATCTTCGGCATCCGGGAGAGCGACCTCGTCGGCATCGAGTCGACCTCGCTGGAGCTGTACGACGAATGCGGCAAGCGCATCCCGCCGGAGTCCTACCCGGCGCAGGAGGCCCAGTGCACGATGACCTCGCGCAGCCGCCGCGTCGTCCGCCTGCGCCGCCCCGACGGCCGCAACGTCTGGCTGTCGCTGACCTCCCGCCTGCTCGATTTCGGTGACACGGCACCGGCTTCGGTGGTCACCTCGTTCACCGACATCACCGAGCGCCGCGCGATCGGGGAGCGCCTCGAACACGAAGCCACCCACGACCCGCTGACCGAACTCGCCAACCGCACGCTCGTGCTGTCCAGGCTCAGCACCGCGCTGCGTCGGCCCGGCCGCGCCGACGTCACCACCGTGCTGTTCATCGACCTGGACAAGTTCAAGGTCATCAACGACTCGCTCGGCCACAGCGTCGGCGACAAGGTGCTGCGGATCGTCGGCGAGCGCCTGCACCGCGCCGTCCACCGCGAGGACCTCGTCGGACGGCTCGGCGGCGACGAGTTCGTGGTGGTCACCAACAGCATCGTCGACCCCGCCGAGATCAGGGCGCTGGCCCAGCACCTGCGCGAGTACCTGACCGAGCCGATCACGGTCGACGGCAGGCAGCTCCACATCGACGCCAGCATCGGCATCGTGATCGCCGACTCCTGCGACGGCCGCACCGCCGAAGACCTCCTCCGCGACGCCGACGTCGCCATGTACCAGGCGAAAACCCTCGGCCGGGGCCGCTACGAGTTCTTCGACGTCGAACTGCGCGAGCGCATGCAACGCAGGCTCCGCCTCGAACAGGACCTGCGCGACGCGCTGCCCAACGAGCAGCTGTGGACGGCCTATCAGCCGGTCGTCGACCTGCAGACCGGCCGCATGGTCGCGGTCGAGGCACTGATGCGCTGGAACCACCCCCAGCACGGCGCCATCTCCCCGGTCGAGTTCATCGGACTGGCCGAGGAAAGCGACCTCATCAACGTCATCGGCACCCACATGCTCCGCAGCACCACCCGCGAGCTGGCCGCCCGCCGCGCCGAGCACGACATCGACATCCACCTCAAGGTCAACCTCTCGGTCCGCCAGCTCGACGACCCCCAGCTGGTGCCGGTCGTCCAGGACGCACTCGCCACCACGGGCCTGCCCGCGAACGCGTTGTGCCTGGAGGTCACCGAGAGCGCGCTCATGCGCGACCACGTCGCGGCCGCGGAGATCCTCAGTTCCCTGCGCGACGTCGGGATCCGGCTGGCCATCGACGACTTCGGCACCGGGTATTCGTCGCTGGCCCAGCTCCAGCGCCTGACGCTCGACACGTTGAAGATCGATCGCTCGTTCATCACCGGCATCGGCACGTCTCGCGACGCCGAAGCCATCGTCACCAGCATCATCGCGATGGCGCACGCGGTCGACCTGACGGTCATCGCGGAGGGCGTGGAGACCCAGGATCAGCTGGAAATCCTGCGCGACCTCGGCTGTGACCAGGCGCAGGGCTTCTACCTGGGACGGCCTTCGCCCGCCGACGACCTCTTCCCGAAAGTCGCCTCGTTCCGCTGGCACACGCCATAACTCTGGGTATCGATCTTAGCTACCCTAAGTGTTCAAGTTGTAAGTGTGTGTGTGACGATGTATACATGAGCTACGAGCTGTGGTGGCCCGACGAAGAAGCGGAGCACATTCGAACTCGGGACGTCCGCTATCCCGGGGCGTTGAACATCGAGCCGGCCTGGACTTATGAGGCGGCGAGCGACCCCTGTCGTGTCGTTCGTGATCCCGACCCCAAAAGTGTGCGCGGCGCGATTCGGCTCATCGGGTTCTCGGCAACCGCCGGAGCGGTCCTGACTGTGATCATCGACGCGGTCGACCATGCGGGGATCACCGCATGGAAGACCCGGGGTGCCGATCTTCGTGAGTATGAAGAAGGAGTTGACCGCGCATGACCGACGCAGTCGATCGGGCTCGCCGAAGGGCGATCCGCGCCGAGTATGCAGAAGAGGAAGCCGAGGCCGGCGAAGCTGAAGCCCTTGAGAGTGCGCAGGCTGTGCTGTCCGTGCGCATTCCGAAGCAGCTCGCCGAAGAGCTGAAGGAGCGAGCCGCCGCCGAGCACATCGGCACGTCGGCTCTCGTGCGCAGGATTCTCACCAAGACGATCCACGCTCGCCTCGAAGAGCCGCCGCTCACCGAAGAGCGTGTCGAGATGATCGCCCGGCGCGTCTTCCGAGAGTTGAGCGAAGGCTGAATCGCGCAGGGGAGAAGGCTCGCCGTCGGGCGCTTCTGGCCGAGCATGTCCATGAGGAAGCGGAAACTCTCATGATCAACGCCGAGTGTGCGTTGAGTGGCGGAAGCGTTCAGCACTTCTTTCAGGTGTCGCGGAAAGGCTGAATCTGCTGCTCCAAATGGCTCATGTCCACTGCTGCCATTTGCCGGGAACGCTACTTTGAGTTTTAGCTCGGTTACGGAAAGATCAAGCTGAACTCAGGGGAGGGCTCGTCGTGGGGCCGTGCACGATGACGTGGGTCCGGGAGCAGGCGTCGGCGCTGGTCGCCGAGATGACCGGCGATCCGTTCGGGAGCTTCTCCGCGTCGGTTTACGAGACCGGGCGGGTGGTTTCGCTCATGCCGTCACTCGACGGACATGACGAGCGAGTCCGCTATTTGCTGCGGCAGCAGCGTTCGGACGGCGGCTGGGGCGGGCCCGGACTGTACGGGCTCGCGCCCACCCTCAGTGCCATCGAGGCGCTGCTGAGACAGCCGGGCGAAGACGCGCGCAACGCCGCGCAGCGTGGGCTCGAATCGTTGGTGGACAACGGAATGGTGCCGGACACCGTCGCCGTCGAAATCATCGTTCCCGGTCTCGTGCAGGAGATCAACGCGCGGCTCGGCAAGGAGCTGGCCGTGCCGGGCGGGATGACCGCCGAGACGCTGGGAAAGCTGCGCGAGATGATGGACTGCGGCCTCGCGCTGCCGACCAAGCTGCTGCATTCCTTGGAGGCCTTCGGTTCTCGCGCGCGCGGCGCCGATTTCGTCGAGGCGACCGAGTACGGCGTCGGGTGCTCGCCGGCGGCCACCGCGAGCTGGCTGGGTGACGGGCAGGTGCACCCGTATCTGGCGGCCGTGCAGGATCCGGAAACGCGGGCGGTGCCGGTCGCCGCGCCGCTCGCCGTGTTCGAGCGGGCCTGGGTACTGTCCACATTGGCCGGTGTCGGTGTTCCGTGCACGGTGCCCGGCGACATCGTCGACTGGCTGGCAGGCGAATTCGGCGAGTCAGGGGTCGCGGGCGGTGTCGGGCTGCCGCCGGACGCCGACGACACGGCTGCCGCGTTGCACGCGCTCGCCAAGCTTGGCCGTCCGCGCTCGACGGACACGTTGCGCGGCTATCGCGTCGAGGACCACTTCGCCACGTTCGCCGACGAGCGGACCCCGTCGACCACCACGAACGCGCACGTCCTGCAGGCGCTCGGTGCTTCGCGCGACGGCCACCAAGAGGTCATGGGCAAGCTCGCCTTGTGGCTGCGAGACCGCCAGGAACGTGACGGCAGCTGGCAGGACAAGTGGCATGCTTCCCCTTACTACGCAACGGTTTGCTGCGCGGTCGCGCTCGCCGAGCACGGTAACGAGGTCACGGCCGGTTCGGTACGGGACGCCGTCGGCTGGGTGCTGGCGAACCAGCGGCCGGACGGTTCGTGGGGACGCTGGGATGGCACCTTCGAGGAGACCGCGTACGCGGTGCAGGTCCTGTTGCGTACCAACATCTCGCACGCGGCGATCCCGGCGGCGGCCGCGCGGGGATGCGAATTCCTGTTCCAGAACCAGGATGCCGACCATCCGCCGCTGTGGCACGACAAGGATCTCTACACGCCGTTGCGGATCGTGCGAGCGGAAGGGTTGGCCGCCATGTACCTCGGGCTCGCCAACGCCGAAGTCGCGCGACTGCTGGCATTTTCGAGATGAACACCGCCGAATTCAAACTCGCCTTTCGCACGCTGCCTTTCTTGAACGCTCAGGCGGACAATAGGGACGGCGTGCTGGAACTCGCGCCGGGTCGGCTGCTGGTCTGGAATCCCGACGCGATCGACGAGATCTTCCATGCCGATCAACGGCTCGGGCATCCCGGCAGCCGGACGATGCGCTCGGTGCTCGGTCACAAGTCGTTGCTGTGGACCGAAGGATCGCGGCATCTCGCCTATCGGCGCGCGCTCGGCCCGGCGCTGCGTGGCAAGCGGCTGGCCGGATATCGAGAGCTCATCTCGGAAATCGTGCAGTCGTCGCTCGGCGCGCTGACCGAAGGCCGGGTGATCGCGCTGGCGGACTGGACCCGCGCGGTCGCGCTCCGGGTCATGGCAGGCATCACGGTCGGGCGTGACGGCGAAGCGGTGCTCGCGCCGTTCACCGCGTGGATGGACAAGGCACTCGGTTCGCGAGGCCGCACGCTCGCGTATCGCTACCTGCGCGGAAGCCTTCCGACGTCAGGTGAGGAGCTGGACCGGCTTCTGGTGCGGAGCGCGAAACGTTCTTCGGGTTCGCTGGCGGCGTTGCTCACCGCGGGCGAACCGCCGCTGGGCCCGCTCGACGACACCGAGTTGCGCGACCAGCTCGTCTCGCTGCTGTTCGCGGGACACGAGACCACGGCGTCCGCGATCGCGTGGACGTTGTACTGGCTCGACCGCAATCCGCGGGTCCGACAGGACATTGTGGACGAACTGGCGTCCACAGTGGAGGACGGCGCGTCAGCGGCCGACGTTCCCTTGCTGCACGCTGCCGTGCTGGAGGCGTTGCGGGTGACGCCACCGGTTCCGGCGGCGGGTAATCGGGTGTGCACCGAAACGGGTGAGGTCGGCGGCAGGCCCGTGTGCGCGGGAACCGTGCTCACCCCCAGCATCTACCTGGCACATCATCGCCGCGAGCGGTTCTCCGACCCGCACGGATTCGAGCCGGGACGATTCCTCGATCGGAGGGTGGCGCAGGAGGACTTCTTCCCTTTCGGCGGCGGGATCCGGCATTGTCTGGGCAGCGAACTCGGCTTGATGGAGGCCAGGATGATCGTCGCCGCGGTGCTGCGTTGCCGCGAACTGCGCTGCGTCAATCCGGCGGCAGGCGTCCCGAGACTGCGCGGCCACGCGATGGCTCCGTCGCCCGAACTGCGGATGAAGGTCGTCGCGTGTCACGCGTAGCCGGCGCGGTACTGGTGGTCCACCGCCTCGAATTCCCGCTGCCCGTCAGCTACCTGTGTTACGCGGTCTGGGGCGCCTGCCTCGCCCGCGGCGACATCGCGATCTTCGCCGAACCGCTCGTCTACCTGACGCTGCTCGCGAACCTCCTGCTGATGACCGGTGGCCTGGCGCTGAACGTCGCCGTCGACCTCGAAACCGACCGCCGTCACGCCGGGAAGGATTACCTCGCGGGCGCGACGCTGCGGCTCGGCCGCGCGCGGGTGCTGCACCTGTCGATCGCCGAAACCACGGTCGCGCTGGTGCTGGCCGGGTTGATCGCGGCGTGGACGACGCATTGGGCGGTGGTGGTGTTCGCCGGGATCACGGCGTTGCTGCACCAGCTGTACAACATCGACCCGTTCCGGCTGAAGCGGAAGGTGGCCGGGCCGTTCGTGTTCGGCGCCGCGATGGTCCCGTTGCCCTGCCTGCTGGCGTACAGCGCGTTCCGCCCGGACTTCGAGCCCGCGCTGTGGCCGTTCCTGCTCGGGGTCTGCTCACTCAGCGTCGGCCGGACGATCTGGTGGTCGGTGCCGGACCACGCGGTCGACACGGCGACCGGCTTCACCACCCCGGCGGTCAGGTTCGGCAGCGCCGGCGCGCTCCGGATGGCGAGCCTCACGGTGCTGGTCGGCACCGCGCTGCTCGGCTGGTCGCTGTGGTGGTTCTACGGGCCGGTCTGGGCGGCGGCGGGCATGGCCGCGCACGTGATCTTCTTGCTGCGGATGACTTCCAGCATCTATCCGCGGCACATGCTCAAGCACACCATGCCGATCGTGATGCTCGGTGACCTCGCGCTCGTGGTCATCCCACTGATCGCATGACCCGTTTCCGCCCGAGGCCCGCGTGCACGTGCGCGTGATCGGGATTGTGCCCGACCTCGTCTTCCAGCGGCCGCCACAGCGGCACGGGCACGACACCGGGTTCGATGATTTCCAGCCCGGTGAAGAACTTCGCGAACTGCTCGCGGTCCCGCAAGGTCACCGCGGGCGGCTGCCCGAACATCCGGCTGAACATGTTGAGCCCCTTGTCCAGCTCCTCATGGTCCCCGAAGTGCGACAACCCGAGGTAGCTGCCGGGACACAGCGGTTCGAGGTAGGTGGACACGAGCCCGCGCGGGTTCTCGCTGTCGGGGAAGTTGATGAGCATCTCGATCATCAGCACGGCGACGGGTTCGGTCAGATCGATCAGCTGCCTGAACTCGGTCGCGCCGAACACGGCCTCGGGCCGCCGGATGTCGGCGCGAAGGTACGCCGCGTTGTCGTTGCCTGCCAGCATTTCCCGGCCTTCGGCGGCGACGCCGGGGTCCGAGTCCACGTAGACGACCCTGGTCGACGGCGCGAGTTCGTGCGCGATCTCGTGGACGTGTCCCGAAGCGGGCACCCCCGACCCGAGATCGACGAACTGCCGCACGCCGTGCCCGATGAGGTAGCGCACCATCCGCGCCAAGAGCGCGCGTTCTTCCCTTACCAGGTAAGGAACATGCGGAGCGCACACCGCGATGTGATTGGCGAACAGCACATCCCCGTCAGCGTGGTGCCCGCCTTCCAGCCAGCAGTCATTGATCCGCGCGATACTCGGGTGCTCGGGCGCATGGCCATCGGCAGCCGCAACAGGTAGTGCCACTCCAGGTACTCCTCTTGCACAAAGTTGCCGCCACCATATCCGCCCCCGCGAGACCCATCCACCCCAACAGAACCCTCATATGCCACCCACACGAGTGATAAAACCAAGCCCCCCAACCACCCCCAGTAAAACCCCCACGTCAGCCCACCCTGACACCCAAGTCCCCAAAAGCCCCCCGCCCGCCCACACCCGGACGCCACCCGCACCCGAACGGACGCCACCCGTGCACAGCCAGACGACACGCGTACACAGCTGGACGCCACGCGTACCTGAACGGACGCCACACGTACCTGAGCAGTCGGCTCACACGACCCCACCGACCAAGACCCAGAGCGCAAGCCGGGAGGGGCGAGGCCGAAGTCCCGCGAACGCGGCAACAAAAAAGAAAACCCCAGCCATCTACGCAAAGGCGGTAGAGGACTGAGGGGGTCCGGGGGGCGCAGCCCCCCCGGCTGGGGTGTGGGGGCTTGGCCCCCACATAAAACAGCACCGGCTCGCAATGGGAGCGCGAAGCGCGAACATTGCGAGCCAACGAGACGGTGCCCAGGGCCGGGGTCGAACCGGCGACCTCTCACTTTTCAGGCGAGCGCTCGTACCAACTGAGCTACCTGGGCGAGACGCCGAAGCGCCTAGCTTTCGAGTCAAACAATCTTGCGACCCTGACGGGACTCGAACCCGCGACCTTCGCCGTGACAGGGCGACGCGCTAACCAACTGCGCCACAGGGCCTTGCTTGTCTTACTGTACTGCGTACTCCCAACGGGATTCGAACCCGCGTTGCCGCCTTGAAAGGGCGGAGTCCTAGGCCGCTGGACGATGGGAGCCCGGTCTGCTTCGGCAAGCCGACCGACCGCGCTCTCAAGGTCTCCCCTGGGAGCGAGGTTAACTATAGGGCACCGCCATTCGGGCCCTCACAACTGGGGGTCACTAACGGGTTTTCAAGCCTGAGAGCAGCGAAAACAGTCTTTCACGGCTTGGCGGTGGCGTCGAGTACGCGGAGGAGCCCGAGTAGGTCTTCGCGGTCGGATTCGTCGAGTGTGGAGTCGAGCAGCTCGGTCATGCGGGCGTTGGTGAGGTCTTCGGCTTGCTGCCAGCGCTCGGCGAGGTCCGGCTTCGCGTGGGCGGCGGCGACGAGTGCGTCGGTGGCCGGCGGGGCCCAGGCGGTGCGCAGCAGGCGCTCGCGGCCGCCTTCGGGGTCGGCGACGACGGCTTCGGGGATCGTGAGGCCGGCCGCGCGCAGTGCCGCGAAGTGAACGCCGCCGCGGTATTCGCGCAGGATCATCAGCGCCAGGCCGACGCGCTCGTACGGGTCCGTGGGACGGTCGGCCGCCTGCCAGCCCGCGAAGAGGGCAAGACCGGAGGGGTCGGCCGCGTGCGTGAGGCGGAAGAGGAGCTCGGCGAGCCGCTCCGGCTCCTTGATGTCGGCGAGGTGGGGACGCGACCAGCGGGCGTTGGCCTCGAGGTAGGCGCGGACGGCGTCCGGGGCGCTGATGGCCGCGGTCGCCGCGGGCAGCGCGAATTCGAAGAGCCAGGGCGGGAAGATGCCGAAGAGGGCTTGGGCGACCCGTGGGGACGGGTCGCCGAGTATCGCGGAGCGGCCGCGCAGGTAGAGGGTGCGCTGCGCCAGCCCTCTCTCGGCTTCGACTTCGGCCAATTCCGGCGAGGTCATGAACTTGCCGCCCCAGACCTGGACGATCGGGCGGATCTCAGTGGCGATTTCGGCGGTGGACATGCCACAACATAACACTGTTATTCATCCGGCGCAAAGAAGGGCCCGCGCGAACAACGGGCCCTTCTCGGGAGACCTGGAGTCAGCGTTGGACGGGCGCCTGCCCGTCGTCGTCGAGCGTCAGGCCCAGCATGTCGAGCAACTGGATGCAGTCGTCGACGTCGAGCGCGCCGTGCGCGACCGCCAGCCGCGCCCTGCGCACTTGATCGTCCGAGACGCGTTGCGCGTCGGCCTGGCTCGTCCGCTGGGCCGGCACGCCGCCCATGGCCTGGCCGCCGCCGTCGCCGCCCTCGTACCGGATGAGGAACTGCCGAACTTCGAGAGATCCGCTCATTAGTTCCTCCATGGGGTTCGCAGTTGCTTGGCCGCGAGGCTAGCTAGCTGACGCGCTCAGTCGCAGCCCCCCGGAGAGTGAACCTTTAACCACGCTGTGTTCGACGCTAGGTGACTAAGCAACATGGTTCCCGCAAATCGGCAACATGAATCAGAGGCAACGCGTAAGTGACACCTCATCTGCATTTTTCTCACTCACCACTCGCAGACCGCCCGAACTCGTGCAACAATCGACGTGCTGACACACCCCCGGTCAGCGCCTGTGGAGATCCCCTCCGGCCCCCGCGTTCCTCCCCCTGGCGCGGGGGCCCCTCCATTTCCGGAGCGACTCACGCGAGGCTCGAATCCAAGTTGATGTTGGGCTTTCGACCTGCAGGTGTTCCGTGGGGTGATGGGACGATTGCGCCAATGGGGTGGCTGGTTGCTCCGATCGAGCAGAAATATCGTGTGTCGTAGCCCACAGTCGTTGGCTTGCCGAGACCTAACCGTTATCGTGGCCGGGTGCCCCTTCCTTCGCTTGGACGACTCAGCACCCGGACGAACCTCAAGGCCGTCGGCAATGGTCGTCACCGCAACTCCGCAGTCAAGGAAGCGGAGACCGCGGTGGCCGATGACCACGAGCTGACGAGCTACCTCGCGGCGCTCGCGCCCGAGAACGACAAGGAGAGCACCGGCAGCGGCAAGCGCTTCGGTGAAGCCCAGGTGTACCAGCTCCGCGTCAGCCTCATCGCCAGCGAGCAGCTCAAGGCCGCCGCCGAGGAACGCGGCATGACGCCGGGCGCGCTCGCGCAGGATTGGATCCTGGAGCGGCTTTCCTGGGAGAGCCAGGCGAATTCCGCGCAGCAGCGCCGCCACGAAGAGGCGCACACCGACCAGTTCCGCTTCGACGAGCAGCTGTGGCGCGAGCCCGCCGCCCGTAGCTGAACCACAGACAGCGCAACAACAAAGAAGCCCCCCGGCGAGCCGGGGGGCTTCTTATTTCAGGTCTAAGACGCCGAAGGGCTTATCTCAGATCGGGCGGACCTTCTGGGCCTGCGGGCCCTTCTGGCCCTGACCGACCTCGAACTCCACCCGCTGGTTCTCTTCGAGGGTGCGGAAACCGCGCCCGTCGATCTCCGAGTAGTGCACGAAAACGTCGCCCTCGCCGCCATCCTGCGCGATGAAGCCGAAGCCCTTCTCCGCGTTGAACCACTTCACAGTGCCTTGCGCCACCGCTGTACTCCTCGTTGCAAATCCGCTTCGAGTGCCACCGAAGCGACACCCAGACCGTCCCGGGCGGTTCCAACGAGTGAGCAAAGAGCACGTCACGGCTCATGGCTCGCGTCAGAAGTTCCGCGAGTGTGAAGCCACGAACACGCAAAACGACGGCCTGAGTGCAGAGTACCGGGATCAGGCCAAATTTGAACCCCATGAACGCCGGATGAACCGCGCTCCGGGCCAAGGTCACCGGAACGTCGTATGGCCCCACCGTTCACACCCGACGCACCCGTTAAGCTGACGCGTCGACGACCCCGATCATTACGTGACCTTCGTCACATGAATTCAGATCAACGCCCGTGCCGGGTCGGACGTCATTGGTGGGTAGATGGGGAGAATAGGGGCATTCGGGTGATAGTCAAAAACTCCGCACGTGGTAGGTGGGTGCCTGCCGTCGTCGCCGGACTGGTGCTGACGCTGACGTTGAGCGCGTGCAGCGGAAGTGAACCGCAAACGACCAACACGGGCTCGGGGCAGCAGCAGTCTGGCGGGGGCCAGACGCCGCAGGCGGCGAAGGTGACGGTGAAACCCGCCGGGGGCGCGCAGGACGTGGCGCCGGGCGAGCCCGCGCAGATCACCGTCGCGGACGGCACCATCGGCACGGTCACGCTGACCAACCCCGACGGCAAGCAGGTCAAGGGCGAGCTGTCGGCAGACAAGAAGTCGTGGACCGTCGCCGAGCAGCTCGGCTACGGCAAGACCTACACCTGGGCGGGCGACGCGACCGGCGCCGACGGCAAGAAGGTCGACATCGCCGGCGCCTTCACCACGGTGAAGCCGAAGAAGCAGGTCCAGGCGAGCATCAACGTCGGCGACGGCCAGGAGTACGGCGTCGCGATGCCGATCGTGCTGTCGTTCAAGGGGAAGGTCGCGGACAAGCAGTCCGTCGAGAAGGCGCTGAAGGTCGAGACCACCCCGAAGACCGAGGGTTCGTGGGCGTGGCTCGAGGGTGACACCGCCGTGCACTGGCGGCCGAAGGAGTACTACAAGTCCGGCACGACGGTGAAGGTCGAAGCCAAGCTGTACGGCGTGAAGTTCGCCGACGGCACCTACGGCAAGGAAGACGTCACCGCAGACTTCAAGATCGGCCGCAAGCAGATCGTCACCGGCAACACCACCGAGCACACCATGCAGGTCATCCGCGAGGGCCAGCAGATCGCCGAGTACCCGGTGAGCTACGGCCTCGACTCCGACCCTGGCCGCGTCACCAAGAGCGGCACGCACGTGGTCATGGGCAAGCAGGCCTCCTACGCGATGAGCAACCCGCGCTACGGCTACGAGAACGTCGTCGTCCCGTGGGCGGTGCGCATCTCGAACAACGGCGAGTTCATCCACGGCCTGGCCGCCTCGATCTGGGCACAGGGCAAGAAGAACGTCTCGCACGGCTGCCTGAACCTCGCGCCGAAGAACGCCAAGGAGTACTTCGACGGCACGATGACCGGCGACCCGGTGGAGATCTCCGGCAGCACGCAGAAGCTGACGTCCAAGGACGGCGACTACTCGGACTGGACCTACACCTGGGAAGAGTGGACCAAGCTCTCCGCGCTGAACAGCTGAGCGATGTTTCGCGCCGCGGCCGGGAAGTCGAACCTCGACTTCCCGGCCGCTGTCTTTTCCGCGGAAATTCGATGCAACCCGGCGGTGACCTCGAAGCATGTCTAACGCACAGGCGTCGCGGGCAGAGCGCGGCGCCAGCACCCGAGGAGATGTTTTGCGTATCCGTATCGCAGTGGCGCTCGGCGGTTTCCTGCTCGCGGGCGGGCTGATCACCGGGGGCGCGGCCTTCGCCGACCAGCCCTCGACTTCGACCACCAAGCCGGTGCCGACGTCCGCGCCTGGCGAGCCGACCCGCACCACCACCAAGCCGCCCGCGCCCGAGCCGACCCGCGCCACCCGGCCGGAGGCCACCCCGGCGCCCGCGCCCGGCAAGCCGCGCGTCCCGAAGGCCGTTCCCGCGGGCCCCGTCGGTGACCTTCACCTGCCGGCGATCACGGCGGCCTAGTGGTCTTGAGCCGTACCCCGTCCACCGGGCAGAGCTCGCCGTACGACGGCGAGTTCGCCCGGTACTTCGGCGCGCGTGCGCACAGCCTGCGGTCCACCGCGTTCCTGCTGTGCGGCGACTGGCACCAAGCCGAGGACATCACCCAGGCGGCGCTTCTCAAGCTTTACCTGGCGTGGCCTCGGCTGGTGAAACACGACGCGCTCGACTCCTACGCCCGCAAGATCGTGCTCCGCGTGTTCCTCTCGGAGCACCGGCGGCACTGGCGTAAACGGGAACGGCTCACCGACGAGCCGCCGGAGCTCCCGGTCGAGGACTCCGGCGGTGAACAGGCGATGCTGGTACGGCACGCGCTCGCGGCGGTCGCGCCGAAGCAGCGCGCCGTGCTGGTGTTGCGGTATTTCGATGATTTGAGCGTCGAGGAAACGGCGGCGGCGCTCGGCTGCTCGACGGGCAACGTGAAGAGCCAGGCCGCGCGCGGCCTGCAGACGTTGCGCAAGCGGCTGGGCCCGCATTTCAGTGAGCTGGCACTACAGGAGTGTGGGAAGGAGGTGAGCCGGAATGGATGACGACCTCAAGGCGGCGATCAGTGGCGCCGGTGCTGTGCACGGCCCGGAACTGCGGATGACCGCCCAGGACATCATCGAGCACGCGGCCATGGTCCGCCGTCGCCGCAAGCGGTGGGCGGTGGCCGGGACGACCGCGACGACCGCGGCGGCGATCATCGCCGTCGCGGTCGTGTTCACCCAATCCCCGGTCACTCCCGCGCCTGTCGAGCCCGCGGGCCCCGTGCTCGGCACGACCAGCCCGTCGCCGTCTCTCTCGGAGGAGCCACAGCCCGCCCCCAGCGACGTGCCGCCCGAGCCGCGCACTTCGCGGCCGGTGCGGCCGGGCAGCACGGCGCCGGTCCCGTCCCGCACGGTCACCAGCGCACCGAAGCGCACCACCACGGGGACCAGCGCCCCTGGCGAACCCACCGGCGGCCCCGTGGCCACCACCAAGCCCACACCGCCGGGATAAAGCGGGCTTTACTCCCGGGGATAAAGCCCGCTTTATCCCCGGGAGTAAAGCGGGCTTTATCCCGCTGTGGCGGGCTAGCCGATGTCGCGGCGGCGGAAGCCGGTGAGGCCCGCGCCCAGTGCGAGCAGCGCGATCGCCGTCAGCCAGAGCAACGGGGTGGCGGTGAAGGCTTGGCCGGGGATCTTGGGCACGTGGGAGAACGGCGAGATGTCCAGTACCGCCTGAGGCAGGTTGACGACCGGGCCGAACAGGCTGAGCAGCAGCGCGACCATGGCGACGGCCCAGCCGGCGCTCGAGTACTTCGGCAGCAGGCCGTAAAGCGCGACCGTGACGCCGATGATCACCCAGACCGCCGGGAGCACCGCGAGCGTGCCCGCGACGGTGTCGGCGATCGAGCCGCCGAGGTCGCCGGCGCGCAGGCCGTTGCCGAGGCCGAGCATCACGCCGGTGAGCACGAGCATCCCGCCGGAGCCCGCGAACGCGAACACCAGATGACTGCCCGTCCAGCGCAGCCTGCCGACCTGGGTGGCCAGCAGCGGTTCGAGCCGCACGGCCGTCTCCTCGCCGCGCATCCGCAGCGCCGCCTGCACCCCGTAGAGCGCGATGACCATGCCGAACATCCCGACCATGGCCGACATGAACGCGTCGACCAGCGCGGAGGAGCCGCCCATGCGCTGGAAGATCTCTTGCGCCTGCCCGTTTCCGCCGACGAGCTCGCCGATACCGCTCGCGATCGAGCCGAACACCGCGCCGCAGACGGCCATGCCGATGGTCCAGCCGATCAACGGGCCGCGGTGCAGGCGCCACGCCAGTGCGAGCGGGCTCTTCAACCCCGCCGCCGCCTCGGCCGGTCCCGGCCTGGCCGGGATGATGCCGACGCCGACGTCACGTCGCGGCAAGAGCGCGTAGCCGATCCCGCCGATGAGCACGGCCGCCGCGACGCCGATCAGCGCCACCCACCAGCGCTCGCTCGCGTAGGCGCGCATCTGCTGGGTCCAGCCGATCGGGGAGAGCCAGGAGATCCACTTCGCGTCGGTCGTCGAGTCGCCGATGGCGCGCAGCAGGAACGCGATGCCGACGGCGGCGGAGCCGATCCCATTGGCGGTGCGCGAATATTCGGCCACCTGGACGGCGACCGCCGCGATGCCGGTGAACACCAGCCCGGCCAGCACCACGGCCACGCCGAACGCGAGCGAGCCTTCGACGGGCAGCTTCGTGCCGATGAGACCCGCCGTCGTCACCAAGCCGACGCCGACGCTCGTGCCGACCGAGACGATGACCGCCGCGGTCAGCGCGGCGTACCGGCCGACCACGCCGGAGGCGAGCAGTTCGGCGCGGCCGCTGTCCTCTTCCGCGCGGGTGTGCCTGGTCACCGTGAACACGGCCATCAGGCCGATCATCAGCGCCATGAACCCGACCAGCCGCCACGCGGTGAACCCGCCAGCGGTGGACAGGTCGAACGCCGGGCCGTAGATCACGGCGATCGACGGGTTGGCCCCGGCGCCGTGGATCAGGCCCGCACGTTCGACGGCGGTGGGGTACAGCGTTTCGTAAGCCTTGGCCGAGCTCATCGGCGACACCGAGAGCACGACTATCCACAGTGGAATCGTGAGCCGGTCGCGGCGCAGTGCCAGCCGGGTGAGCTGCCAGGTGCCGGTCAAACCGTGTGACCTCGCGGTCATTTCGCGCTCGCCTCGTTCGTGTAGTGGCGGAGGAACAGCTCTTCGAGTGTCGGCGGCTGGCTGACCAGGCTGCGCACGCCGACCTGAGTCAGCTGCCGCAGCGCCTCGTCGAGCGAGCGGGTCTCCACGTCGAACCGGACGCGGTTGCCCTCCACCTTGAGGTCGTGGATGTTCTCGAGCTTGGCCAGCCCGTTCGGCGGCCCGGCGAGCTCGGCGGTGATCGAGGTGCGGGTCAGGTGACGCAGGTCGGCGAGCGTGCCGGTCTCCACGTTCACCCCGTTCCGGATGATGCTCACCTTGTCGCACAAGGCTTCCACCTCCGCCAGGATGTGGCTGGACAGCAGTACCGTGCGGCCCTGCTCGCGCTCCTCCTGAATGGCGTACTGGAAGGTGGCCTCCATCAACGGGTCCAGCCCGGAGGTCGGCTCGTCGAGGATCAGCAGGTCCACATTGGACGCGAGCGCCGCGACGATGGCGACCTTCTGCCGGTTGCCCTTGGAGTAGGTGCGCCCCTTCTTCTTGGGGTCGAGGTCGAACCGCTCGATGAGGTCCTTGCGCCGCCGCTGGTCGAGCCCGCCGCGCAGCCGCCCGAGCAGGTCGATCACCTCGCCGCCGGAGAGGTTCGGCCACAGGTTGACGTCGCCGGGCACGTAGGCGAGGCGGCGGTGCAGGCTCGCGGCGTCCTTCCACGGGTCGCCGCCGAGCAGGCGTACGTCACCGGAGTCCGCGCGGAGCATCCCGAGCAGCACCCGGACGGTGGTCGACTTCCCCGCGCCGTTCGGGCCGAGGAAGCCGTGCACCTCCCCAACGGGTATCTGCAGGTCGAGGCCGTTGAGAGCCTTGGTCCGGCCGAAGGACTTGTGGAGGCCGGAGATGGAGATGGCGTTTTCCATAGTTCGGAAGCTACACTTGTTTCACAAAGTTGTGAAGTTAAGAAAACGTATGGAACGAGTGACGGGGGTAGCCGCTTCCGGAAGGATGGGTCTCGATGACGACGCCTGAACATGAGCGAGACGAAGACGCCGTCCGCCGATATGTGGAAAGCCTGGCCCTGATCCTCACCCAGATCGGGTTGTCCAGAATGCCGTCGCGGGTGTTCGCGGCGCTGATGGTGACCGACAGCGGCAAGCTGACCGCCGCCGAGCTCGCCGACCAGTTGCAGGTCAGCCCGGCCGCGATCTCCGGCGCCGTGCGGTACCTGGACCAGGTCGGCATGGTCGCCCGCGAGCGCGAGCCCGGCGAGCGGCGCGATCACTACCGGGTGTTCGACGACATGTGGTATGCCGCGTTCCTCAAGCGGGACCGCTTCATGATCCTGTGGCGCGACGCCGCGACCGAGGGCGTCTCAACGCTCGGCGAGGGCACGCCCGCCGGGCATCGGCTGTCGGTGATGGCCGACTTCCTCGCCTACGTGATCAAGGAGATCCCGGCGATGTTCGACCGCTGGCACGAGCTCCAGAAGGCTAAGGAATCAGCCGAAGCCCGCTGAGCGCGGTCTTCGCCAGCGTGGTCGCCAGCTCGTCCAATGTGGACTTCTCCGGCTCGACGGCCTCGTAGGTGCACAGGAACGCGTGGTGGAAGCAGGCGCCGAGCAGCAGCGACGCGGCGGCTTCCGGGTTCGCGTCCGGGTTGATCCGGCCCAGCTCGATCTCCTTGCCGAGGTAGAGCGCGACGCCGTCGATCGGGTTGCGCGGCCCGGCGCCGACTTCGGCGAGGCGCTCGCGGTGCGCGGTGAGCAGCTCCTTGGTGGAGAACACCGAGACGCCGATCGGGAAGCTGCCGAGGAAGAAATCCAGCGCGCCGCGCACGAGCCTGGTGATGTTGGCCTCGATCGGCTGCTCGCCCGCGGACGCGACGAGCTCCTCGACGATCGCGGCCAGCGGCGGGTTCTCCTCGGTGAGCACACAGAGGAAAATCTCGGTCTTGTCCTTGAAATGCTTGTACAGCAACGCTTCCGAGTAGCCGGCCGCCCGCGCGATCTCCTTGGTGGTCGCGCGCGCGTAGCCCTGTTCCCGCATGATGGAGGCCGCCGCCGCGACGATGTCTTCCCGACTACCCATGCTGAGAGCCCCCTCAGTGCCTGCTTGACGGGTGGGCGACCACTTACCCACTATAGCGGGTGAGTGTTTACTAACCCCTGGAGTCCGACCATGAAGCTCACCATTATCGGCGCCACCGGCGGAGTCGGCACCCACTTGGTCAGGCAGGCGCTGTCGGCGGACCACCATGTCACGGCGATTGTCCGTGATCCGGCGAGGCTCGCCGTCGAACCGCAGGTTCGCCTGGAAGTCGTAACAGCGAAGGAACTCGACCCGAGCGCGCTGGGCCCGGCGATCACCGGCCGGGACGCGGTCATCTCCACACTCGGCGCGCGCGACCGCCGCCCCACGACCGTCTGCGCGGACGGCGCCCGCGCGACCATCGCGGCCATGCGCGACGCCGACGTCCGACGGCTCGTCGTGGTCAGCGCGAGCGGGCTGGTCACCGACGGGGACGGTGTCTTCACGCGCTCGCTGGTCAAGCCGTTGCTGTGGCGGTTCTTGCGGGAGAGCTATCGCGACATGCAGAAGATGGAGGAGCTGGTCCGCGCCAGCGGCCTCGCGTGGACGATCGTGCGTCCACCCAAGCTCACCACCGGCGAGCGCACCGGGCGGATCAGGAGCCGGGCCGACGGCAACGTGCGCGGGTCGTTCAGCATCGCGCGCGCCGACGTCGCCGACTATCTACTCCGGACTGTGGCGGACGACTCCCTGGTGAACGGCACCATCTCCATCGCGCACGGCTAAAGTCCGCCCCATGCGTGGATTGCTGACAGTGGCGCTCGCGCCGGTGCTGTTGGCACAGGCGTTGCACGTGCGCCGGGTGACACCGAGGCTGCCGGGCGCGAGCGGCCCGGTCACCGGGTCCGTGCCGGGCGGCGATCCGCTGCGGCTGCTCGTGCTCGGTGAGTCCACCGTGGACGGCGTCGGCGCCGCGACGCACGAAGAGGCGTTGACCGGTCAGTTCGCCGCGGCGCTGGCCGAGCGGACCGGTCGCGGTGTGCGCTGGCAGGCCGTCGGACGCACCGGCGCGAACGCACGCGTCGTACTGGAGGAGCTGCTGCCGTCCGCCGAGCCCGCGGATCTCGTGGTGATCGCGCTCGGCGTCAACGACACGATCGAGCTGCACTCGGCCGCCCGATACCGCCGTGACCTGCTACGACTCGTCATCGCCGTCCGCCGTGAACTCGGCCAGGTGCCGGTGCTGCTCGCCGGCGTCCCGCCGATGGACAAGTTCCCGGTGCTCCCGCAGCCGCTGCGCGCGGTTCTCGGCGCCAGGTCGGCCGCGCTCGACGCGGCCGCCGTGCGGCTCACCCGCGTGCCAGGCGTCGACCACGCGCGGATGCCGTCGGAGATCCTCGAAGACGACCTCTTCGCGGAAGATGGTTTCCACCCTGGTCCGACCGGTTACCGGCACTGGGCCGCGCAACTCGCGGAAACGGTTACCGCGGGGTAGTAACCAGTTACCCGCTGTTCGTGTCCAGCCGCAATAGGGTGACGCCTGACGCTCGCTTCTTCCGTAACCCTGAATTTCCCTGAAAAAGTTTGCACTCCGTGTATCTGCAGGCCAGATAAGTGCGTCTTATGGAGTAGCCGAGAGGGAATGGGGTAACACGATGTCGACCGAGACCACCACTGAGCTGCCGGAAGATCCAGCAGCCGAGAGGCTCGACAACTGGCGTCCGCATTCGCCGCCGCCGGAGGACCCGGAGCCGACGGACCCGCCGCAGCCGCAGCCCTTGGTGTCGCCTGACAACTGGCGCCCGCACTCGCCTCCGGTCAACTAAGGACCTCAGGCAGGTGGTGTCCGGAGGTCGAGGGGGGCCGCCGGATGCCACCTCCTCGAAGTCTCGCTCGGGGGAGGGGATTTCGGGGACAGCCCGTTGGGGAGCGGGCAGTAAAGAGGAAGCGGGAGCCGGTCCTGCGTTCGACTTGTCGACGCGGGCCGGCCTTCCGTGCTTCCATGAACCACTACGACAGTTGAGCGACCTGTGTATCCCAGAGTGACCTGCCTGCTCCTCTCTGATGAAGAGCCCGCGATACTGCCAACGCCGACTTGAAGAGCAACTCGAAGTGAGGCAGATACGGTGACCGACGTCCAGACAGCCGAAGTGGACCCGCCATGGGAAGGCCTGACCGGCCCGGAGTTGCATGCCGCCTGCATGCAAGCCGCCCGTGCCGGCGACCGGTCGGCGCTGGATCGGCTGGTCGCCGATCTGACTCCGCTGGTCTGGCATGTGGCGCGGGGCAACGGATTGGACCGGCACACCGCGGAGGACGTCGTGCAGACCGTATGGCTGGCTTTGTTCAGCCATCTCGAAGGGATGAAGGATCCCAGGGCGCTCGCCGCGTGGCTGATCACCACGACGCGGCGGGAGGCCCAGCGTCCGCACGGCCGCAAGACGCCACCCGTCCCGCTGAGCGACGAGCTCGCCGAGTCGATGCCGAGCACCCAGCCGGCACCAGAGGAAGAAGCCATCAGGGCCGACCGGGATCGCCGCCTCTGGCAGGCGTTCCTGCAGTTGAACGATCGGTGCCAGGAACTGCTCCGACTGACCGTCCTTTCCGGACGGGCCGAATACCAACTGGTCGCCGAGGCCATGCACATGCCGCGCGGAAGCGTCGGACCGACCAGGGGGCGTTGCCTCAACACAATGCGCGAATTGCTTGCCAGTGAAGGGGGCAGCCGATGAACGAGATCGGGAGGATCTTTCCGAGCGACGAGGAATTACTGGCCGATCTGGACAGATTTCTCGACGAGATGGACCCGCCACCGGCCGGGCTGGTCGAACGGGTCCAGTTCGCCATCGATCTGGAGAACCTCGACGTCGAGGTCGCGCGCTGGGAGAGCATGGACGCGCTCGCCGGTGTCCGTGGCAGCGGCGACCAGGGGACGATCACCTTCACCGTCAGCGACCTGACCGTGATGATCAACCTCACCAAGGTCGGGCGGAAGAACCGGATCGACGGCTGGCTGGTGCCCGCGGGCGAGTACAGCGTCGAAGTGAGGGTCGCCGAGCACGGCTCGTCGGAGACGACGGCCGACGAGGGCGGCCGCTTCGTGCTGGACAACGTGCCCTGCGGAACGACGCAGATCCTGGTGCATTTGGGGGATCTGGCGAGTCGTCGGACCGTGGTGACGCCCACAGTGGTCTTGTAGACCCGGTCGGTTGTTCCCGTTACCGGCACAGGTGTGCTCCCATAGGGCGTGCCTGGGCCGCTTTTTGAACTCATGAGAGCCGTGGAAGCGGCACGCGATCTCTATGACCGTGCCCAAAAAGCCGCGTCCGACTCGCGACCGGCGGTGACCGCGAAGCTACTTCAGCGGGCACTGCGGGTGCTCGGCCCTGAGCTCCAGGACGACGTGAACTGGCTGGAGGTCAGCACGAAGGTGCTGATCTCGCTGGCTTCGGCCGAGGCGGAGACCAAGTCGCCGTCGTCGGGCCTGAAACACCTGGACACCGCCGAGTCCTTGCGTGTGCGGATGCCGGACTGCAAGGAACGCGCCTTCCTCCGCTTCACCGTCGGGCTCCAGCGCGCGATCATGCTGGCCAGGATCGGCAGGCTCGCCGACTCGGTCGCCCTGTTCGACGCGCTGCTGCCCAGCGTCGACGCCGAGGTGGAGGACAACAAGCTCCTGCTCACCACGGATCTGCTGAACCGCTCGTACGTCCACGTGCTGATGAACAACCCCGAGGCCGCGCGCGCCGACCTGCGCCGCTGCCTCGCGCTGGCGGAGGAGTTCGGCCACCACGGGCTCGCCGGCGGGGCCTGGCACGGGCTGGGTGATCTCGCGCAACTCGAAGGCGACGTGCCCGAGGCGCTGCGCAATTACGAGCGGGCAGGCGAGATCTACAAGTCGACCACGCCGGGCTGGCTGCCGTTGCTGCGCAAGAACCAGGCGGTCGCGCTGCTCACCGCCGGGCTCGCCGAGGACGCGGCGGCGCAGCTGGACGAGCTGATGCCCGAGCTCGTCCGGATGAAGGCCGCGCAGGACATCGCCGAGGCGGAGGTCGCGCGCGCCGCCGCGGCGATCCTGGAAGGTGATTTCGAGCTGGCCCGGAAGTACGCGGCCACCGCGCGACGGCGATTCCTCCGCCGTGGCAACGCCCGGTGGGCCGCGGTCGCTTCCTTGGCCAGGCTGCGCGCCGGCGCGCTCGGCGCGCTGGCGAACCAGGCACGCAAGCCGCCGCCGCGGTTGCTGCGCGAGCTGAGCGAGCTGGCGCCGCGACTGGCCGAGCTCGGCCTGCGCGACGAGGCCGCGGCCGCGCGGCTGCTCGCCGTCCGGCTGCATCTGCGGCGCGGCGCCGTCGACGAGGCGGAAACCCTGCTGTCGCAGGTGCCGAAGCCCCGTCAGACCACCCCGATCGACCACCGCATGCTGCTGCGGCTGTGCCGTGCCGAACTCGCTGTCGCCACCGGACGGTCGCGCGCGGCGCTCGCCCAGGCGCGGGCCGGGCTCACCGAACTCGGCGCGATCCGCGACCGCATGGGCGGGCTGGACCTGGTGTGCGGCACCGCCGTGCACGGCCAGGAGCTCGGCAGGCTCGCGCTGAAACTGGTGCTCGGCGGCAGGCGCGACCAGTCGCAGGCGAAGCAGCTGTTCGCCTGGCAGGAACTCACGCGCGCGCAGGTCTACCGCTACGAGCCGCTGCCGGTCATCGAGGATCCGGTGCTGGCCAGGCACATCACCGAGATGCGCCAGGTGCAGGGCACCATCCAGCGCAACCGGTTGCACGGCGAATCGGTGTCAGCGCTGGAAAAGCGGTACAGCGCGCTGCAGAGCGAAGCACGCAGGCTCGGCTGGTACACGAGCCCGTGGGGCAAGCCGCGCCCGGTCGCGACGAACGACGAGATCGTCGAGGCGCTGGGCGACCGCGTGCTCGCCAGCGTCGTCAGCGACGGCGAGACGCTCTTCTGCGTGATCATCCGCGACGGCGAGTTCAGTCTCACCAAGCTGGGTGACCGCGCCGAGGTCATCGAAACGGTCAAGCAGCTGCACGCCGACCTCGACGCACTCGCGCCCGACCACCTGCCGCCGATGCTCGCCGAGGCCGTCGCGGGCTCCGCGTCCCGGCGCGCGGAGAAACTCGACAAGCTGCTGCGCGCTTCGCTGACCGAACAGTTCGCCGACCGCGAGCTGGTGATCATCCCGATCGGGCCGCTGTACGTGCTGCCATGGGCGGTGCTGCCGTCACTGCGCGGCCGCCCGCTCACGGTCGCCCCGTCCGCGACCGCCTGGCTCTCCGCCATGAAACGCCCGCACGCCTCGCCGGTACTGCTCGCCGGCGGCCCCGGCGTGCCCGGCGCCATCGGCGAAGTGAGCCAGCTGCGCGCGGTCTACCCCGGCGCCCGGCTGATCGACGGCACCGCCGCGACCAGCGCCGCGGTCCTGCAGGCACTCGAGGGTTCCGGCACCGCGCACCTGGTCGCCCACGGCGCCCACGAACCCGCGAACGCGTTGTTCTCCCGGCTGGAACTGGTCGACGGGCCCCTCTTCGCGCACGAGACCGCCCGGCTGACCCGCCCGCCCGAGCGCGTCGTACTCGCCGCGTGCGAACTCGCGATGTCCCACATCCGGCCCGGCGAAGAAGCACTGGGCTTCGCGGGGACCTTGCTGGCGAGCGGCTCCCGCACGGTCATCGGCGCCATCGCCCGCGTCGGCGACCGTGCCGCGGCCGAAGCCATGTCCGACCTGCACCAGCAACTCGCGGCAGGCATCCCGCCCGCCACCGCACTCGCCGAAGCCACGGCGATCGACCCGTTCCGCCGCCCCTTCCTCTGCCTCGGCGCCGGCTGACCCAGGGCTAAAAATCCCAATGCGTCTTTCGGTCCTTCCTAGGTGCCGAAGGACGCATTGGGGACTTGGCAGGGACCGAAGGACGCATTGGGGACTTGGCAGGGACCGAAGGACGCATTGGGGACTTGGCAGGGACCGAAGGACGCATTGGGGACTTGGCAGGGACCGAAGGACGCATTGGGGACTTGGCAGGGACCGAAGGACGCATTGGGGACTTGGCAGGGACCGAACGACGCATTCGGGACCTACCAGGGACCGAAGGACGCATTGGGATTTTTTTAGCTGGGTCAGCCGAGGAAGTCGGGGAGGGGGACGGGGGTGAGACCGTCCTTTTTGGCCTGGGCGATGAAGGCGTTGAAGTCCTCGGCGAAGGTCTTGCGGAAGTGCATGAGCACGATGTCGCCAGGCCGGAGCTTGTCGCCGACCTGGAACTGGACGACGCCATCGTTGACCGCGGCCGTCCACAGGACCGCGACGCGCATGCCGCAGTCGGCTGCCGCCTTCAGCGTGGTCGCGTCGTAGTTGCCGAATGGCGGGCGGAACAGGCTGGGGCGCTGGCCGAATTCGCGGGCGAAGTCGTCGGCGTTGTCGCAGATCTCCTTGTGTTGCAAGTCATACGGCTTGCCTTTGAGGTTCGGGTGGCTGACCGTGTGGTTGGCGAGCGACGCGCCCGACGAGTCGAGCAGGCCCTTGAAGTAGGGCTCGTGACCCTTCACGTACTTCTGGTTCAGGAACAGCACCGGGTGCGCGCCGGACTGCTGGATCAGCTGCTGCGCCTGGGGATCCGGGACCGCGCCGTCGTCCATCGTGATGAACACGTACGGCTTGTCGGTCTTGATGCTGCGCACCACCGGGACCTTGCCATCGGCGACCGGCGGCGCTTTCTGCTGCACCTGGCCGAACGGGTACGGCGCGGCGTTCACCGGCGCCGGCGCCGCCCCGGGCGCCGGGTTGCGCTGCACCGGGTCCGGCGGCTGCGGATCCGGCGTCGAGCAGCTCACGATGAGCGACAGCACGGCTACGAGTGCGCACCCCACTCGTGTCCTTTTTGGCATGACACGTCCCCCGTTTTCCTTATCGGGCAAGAACTACCCGATAGGAGGACGTGTCACCCGATCGTGGGTTGTGTCAGGTGATCATGAGTTACGTTCTGCCGTTGCGATGAGTCGAGCCGAGATGACCTTGATCGCGGTCTTGAGCACGGCGAGCTGCACACTGCCGGTTCCTGGCACGGATTCGGTGAACGATCCGGTCCAGCGGAGGTCGGTGCCGCCGTCAGGCCTTGGGGTGAAGAACACTTCCGCTCGGTAGTCCTTCACCGGCGCCGGCGGACCGGCGAAGGCGTAGACGTGGCGACGGTCCTGTTCGAACTCGATCGTCTCCTCGCGCATCAGCAGTGGCCACAGGCCGACCTTGCGGATCGCGCCGACGCCGCCGACCGGGGTGGCCTCGCGCTCCCAACTCGATTGGGCGATCACCGGTTTCGCCCAATCGGACCAGCGGCCGCCGTCGGTCTCCAGCCGGAACAGCGTCGCCGCCTGCGCCGTGCTCGTGCGGTTGATCTCGAAACCGAACGTCTTGCCCACCTGAGCCTCCCGAGACTGTTGTTGACGCGACGATAATTAATCCGGCGGCCGTCCGATAGGTCAAGATGGTCACGTGAGCACGACGCGCCCCGACTTCGCCGCGCCGCATTGGCTGGTCCAGCTCCTGCGCAGCAAACCGGTTCCCATTCCGTGGAACATGGTGGTCAGGGCGGTGCTCGCGCTGACCGTCCCGCTCGCCGTCGGATTCTGGATCGGCGACATCACCGTCGGCACGATGCTCTCGACCGGCGCGCTGCCCGCCGTGCTGTCCGAGTCGGCCGGTCCGTACCGCTACCGCGCGATCCGGCTGCTGGGCGCCAGCGCCGCGGCCGCCGCCGGCTATCTGGTCGGGCTGCTGGCCGGACCGAACGTGGCCGTGTCCGCGATCGCCGTCGTGCTGGTCGCCGGGACGTCCGCGCTGATCAGCGCGGCAGGCAGCAACGCGTCCGTCGCCGGGCTGCAGATGTTCGTCTTCTGCGTGCTCGGCACCGCCCAGCACGCCACCGCCGTCCGCGCCGAGCACGCGTTCGGGCTCTTCCTGCTCGGCGCCGCCTGGAGCCTGGTCGTCGCGCTGGCCAGCTGGACGTTCCGCGCGACCAGCCCGGAGCGCAACGCCGTCGCGCACGTCTACATCGAACTCGCCGCGATGCTCTCCGCCACCGACGAGGCGACCGCGCGCGTCGCGCGCAATCAGCTCACCACCGCGATGAACACCGGCTACGACCAGCTGCTGACCGCCCGCTCCTGGCTGTCCGGGCGCGACGCCGCCTACCGCGAGCTGCTCAATCTCCTGTCGGCCACGACACAGGCCGTCGAGGCCGCCGTCGCGCTCGTCCACACTGGACGCCGCGCGCCCGCCGAGGTCATCGACCACCTGACCGCCGCCGCGGCCGCCGTGCTCGCGAACCAGCCGCTGCCGCCCGCGCCGTCGCCGCCACCGGACGCGGATCCCGGCACGAAGGCGCTCTACAACGGCCTGATCCGGATCAACAAGGGCGACGATCGCAAGCGCGGCAAGCCCACGTCGCCGCTGCTGCGGCTGCGCGAGTGGGCGTCTTCGCTGATCTCCGGTCCGCTGACCTGGCTCGCGGCGCTGCGCCTTTCGTACTGCGTCGCGCTGGCCGAACTCGTCGGCTGGCTGCTCCCGCTGGAACGGTCGTACTGGCTGACCTTGACCGTCGGCCTGGTGCTCAAGCCCGACTTCGGCTCGGTGTTCGGCCGCGCGGTGCTGCGCGGGATCGGCACGGTCGCCGGGGTCGCGATCGGCGCCGTGGCACTCGGGTTCGGCGTGCGCGGCTGGGCGCTCGTCATCCTGATCGGGCTGTTCGCCGGCGGCGTCGCGATCGGCAAGGTCCGCAACTACGGCATCCTCAGCGCGTTCGTCACGCCGTTGATCATCTTGCAGACCGACCTGTCCACCAACGGCACCTGGTCGGTCGCCACCGCCAGGCTCGTCGACACCGTCCTCGGCTGTGCGATCGTGCTGATCTTCGGCTACCTGCTCTGGCCGGGCAGCCGCCGCCCGCGCGTCGGCGGACTGCTCGCGGACTCGATGGGTGTCGTCTCGAAGTACGTCGAACGCGCGCTCACCGTCTCGGGTGAAGACCGGCTGGAACGGTCACGTGCCCGTCGCAAGGCCTACCGCGCGCTCGCCGATCTGCGGACGGCGTTCCAGCAGGTCGTCGTCGAGCCGTCGCCGAACGGGCGCCAGGCCGTCGCGTGGTGGCCGGTGATCGCCGGGCTGGAACGTGTCACCGACGCGGTCACGCAGGTCGTCGTGCACAGCGGTGACCTGCCCGATCCCGCCGAGGTCGAGCTCGTCAAAGCCGCGCTGGCGGAGCTGGCGGCGGCCATCCGCGAGGAGCGCTGGCCGGTGACGATGCCGCTCCCGGAGAGCGAACGGCTGGCCGGTGTCGCGGATCAGGTGACCGCCGCGTTCGACGCGGTGCGCGGTCCGGAGCCGGATCGGGTTTGATGGTGCCATGGGCATCGATTTCGACGCGTTGAAGAACAAGGCAGAGGAAGCTCTTCGCGAGCACGGCGACAAGATCGAGGACGGCCTCGAAAAGGCGGGCGAGTTCGCGAAGGAGAAGTTCGGCCACGGCGACCAGATCGACTCGGTCACCGGCAAGGCCAAGGACTTCATCAACAAGTACGACGAAACCCCTGACGAGCCGAAGTAGCTAGCTCACTTCGCCGATGGCCGTGTCCCCGTCGAAGGCGGTGATGCGGCCACCGCGCTCGCCGAGCGCGATGAGGCCGTCCCTGGCGTCATCGGCGGCCAGGCTCACCCGCACCCCGGCCCGCTGCAGGTTCTTGCCGGCCAGGAACGTCTGCGCGCCCTCATGACCGGCGTTGATCGTCGCGGCGAGCCCGCCGGTCGACGCCAGCGAGCCGCGCGTCGCGCCGAGCCTGCCGAGCGCCTCGTCGACGATCGGCAGCAACGCCGCCCTGTTGCCCTCCGTCATGGCGCGCACCAGGTCCGGACGGCTCTGCGCCACCCGCGTGCCGTCGGTGAACGAGCCCGCGGCCAGCGCCATCGCGAGCGGCCCGCCCTGCGCCCCGATCGTCGCGAGGATCGCGGCGAACAGGTGCGGCAGATGCGAGATGCGCGCGACCGTCTCGTCGTGCGAGTCCGCGGGCAGCGGGATCACGTGCGCGCCGACGTCGATCGCGAGCTGCGCGACCTCCGCCCAAGCCCGCAGATCGGTGTCCTCTTCGACGCAGACGACCCACGCGGCGCCCTGGAACAGCTCCGGGTTCGTGGCCGTCCAGCCGGACTCCTGCGAGCCGGCCATCGGGTGCCCGCCGACGAACTTGTTCCACTTCGCCAGCCGTTTGACCGAGTCCAAGACCGGGCCCTTGACGCTGGTCACGTCGGTGAGCAGGCAGTTCGACGCGTGCTCGTACACCTGGCGCAGCACGTCCTCGACCGCGGGCAGCGGCACGGCCAGCACCACGAGCGCGTCCTGTTTGGCCGCGCGCCGCAGTGCGACCGCGACGTCGGCGGTGACGTCGAAGCCCTGTCTGCTCGCCGCGTCCGCGTCCATTTCGGACGCCGTGGCGCCGAACGCCGTCCTGCCGGCCGCCGTGGCGGCGCGCAGCAGCGATCCGCCGATCAAGCCCAGACCGATGACGCATACGTCTCGCACGCCGCTCATCCTGCCACTCAGCGCAAGGCGTCCAGTGCGAACGCGGCGTACAAGGCGACACCGTGTGCCATGGCCGCCTCGTCGAAGATCACCCGGTTGGAGTGATTGGGCGCCGCGTCGGCGAGATCCACTTCGGGCGGGCAGCCGCCGAGGAAGGCGAACGCGCCGGGAACCCGTTGCAGCACATAGGAGAAGTCCTCCGCGCCCATCACCGGGTACGGCATCTCTTCGGCGTACCGCGCGCCGAGCACCTCCGCCGCCAGTGACAGCACGTGCCCGGCGAGGTGGTCGTCGTTCACCGTCACCGGGTAGCCGGGCTCCACGTCGGCCAGCACCCGGCACCCGTGCGCCGCCCCGATGGCCTCGCAGACCTTGGGCAGCTCGGTGCGGACGAACGCGCGCGTCTGCTCGGACAGCGTCCGGATGGTGCCCTCCAGTTCGGCCGTCTCCGGGATGATGTTGCTGGTCGTGCCCGCGGTGATCCGGGTGACCGAAAGCACGGCGGGCTCGAAGACGCTCACCTTGCGCGTGATCATCGTCTGCAGCGCGCCGACCATCGCGGCGGCGGCCGGCACCGGGTCGATGGCGTCGTGCGGCGCGGAGCCGTGGCCGCCCTTGCCGGTCACCCGCACGACGAAACTGTCGGCCGACGCCAGCTGCGGACCGGGCCTGGTCTGGATGACACCGGACTTCGCGCTGTTGAAGATGTGCAGCGCCAGCGCGCGCTCGACGCGTTCACCGGCCGCCTCCAGCACGCCTTCGTGGATCATGTGCCGCGCGCCGTGATAGCCCTCTTCGCCCGGCTGGAACATGAACACAACCGAACCGGCCAGCTCGCCGGAGTGCGCGGCCAGCAGCCGCGCGGCCGACGCGAGCATCGAGACGTGAGTGTCGTGGCCGCAGGCGTGCATCGTCCCGTCGGTCGCCGAAGCGAACTCGAGCCCGGTGTCCTCCTGCAGCGGCAGCGCGTCCATGTCACCACGCAGCAGCACGGCAGGACCCGGCTTCGCGCCGCGCAGCACGGCCGTGAGCGAGGTCGTCGACTTGCCGGAGGTGATCTCCAGCGGCAGGTCTTCGATCGCCTTGCGGATCGCCTCCTGCGTTACCGGCAGGTGCAGGCCCTGCTCCGGGTGCCGGTGGATCTCGCGGCGAAGTGCGACGGTTTTGTCCTGCAGCGCTTTCGCCTCGTCGAGCAAACCGGCGAAGCGGGCGTCCGGCATGGTCGGCAGGTCGGTGGGTCCGGTCATGTCCCGATAGTGGCACCTGACGGCCTGTCGGCGCACCGTGTGTGCGCTGATCCGGAGACGGGAATACGGTGTGCGCATGGCGGTGAAAGAGCCCATCACGGGGTTCGCGGTGGCCGTGGTCCGTGAGGACGGCAAGTGGCGGTGCAGTGCGCTGGATTCCGGGGCGCTGTCCGAGCTCGACGCCGCGATCACCGAGCTCGGGAAATTACGGTCGACCGGTGCCTCGTTCGGGCTGCTCGCGGTGGACGACGAGTTCTTCGTGATCGTGCGGCCCAGCCCGCGCGGACCCTCGCTGCTGCTGTCCGACGCGGCGGCGGCACTCGACTACGACATCGCGGCCGACGTGCTCGATCTGCTGCGCGTCGACCCGCCCGACGAGGACGACGAGTCCGTCTGGCCGGAGGGCGATCTCGAGATACTCGCCGATCTCGGCCTGCCGGGCGTCGAACTTGAGGTTATCGTCGGAGAGGTGGACCTCTATCCGGACGAGCAACTCCAGATGATCGCCCAGCGCTGTGGCTTCGACAGCGAGTTCACCAAGCTGCTGGACGAGATCTGAGAGCCCCAGAAGACGCCGTCCGCGCCGCCCTGGAGGTGGCGCGAGGCTCTGGCGCCGACGTCCCCATCGGGGCCGTCGTCTTCGGCCCGGACGGCTCAGTGCTGGCCACCGCCCGCAACGCGCGCGAAGAGCTCGAAGACCCCACCGCGCACGCCGAGATACTGGCCATCCGCGCCGCCGCCCGAAGACACGGCGACGGCTGGCGCCTCGAAGGCTGCACGCTCGCGGTGACCGTCGAGCCGTGCACCATGTGCGCCGGCGCGCTGGTGCTCTCCCGCGTCGCCAGGCTCGTGTTCGGCGCCTGGGAGCCCAAGACGGGCGCGGTCGGTTCGCTGTGGGACGTCGTCCGCGACCGAAGACTCAACCACAGACCAGAGGTGTTCGGCGGCGTGCTGGAGAGCGAGTGCGCCGCGCTACTGGGGCAGTTCTTCGCAGACCAGCGTGGCGGGGGCCACGCTTAGAAGCCCGGCATCCGCGCTGCTCAGAGCGCCGGACGGGCCAGACCAGGACCCCTTCGAGGCGCACTCAGGCGGTCGGGTATATTTCTTGGCGGTGGCGTGTCCGAGCGGCCGAAGGAGCACGCCTCGAAAGCGTGTGACGGGTAACCCCCGTCCGTGGGTTCAAATCCCACCGCCACCGCACCGAAGCAGCGCCGGTCCTCTTCCGAGAGGGCCGGCGCTGCTTCTTTTTCCCGGGCTGTCCCTTGTGGACGGTTGCGCGCCGATCATGGCGGATGTCCGCCAGAGTTGCGCCGTCTGGCGTAGTTTCCGGCCGGGCTCAGCGGGAATTTCCTTGGAGTAGGGGCAAAGGAACCCAAGGAGAAACCGATGTCCACGACAGTGGTTGTCATCCTCGTGGTCGCGGCGGTCGTGATTGTGGCTCTGGTCGCAGTCCTGTTGATGCAGCAGACGCGTCGTCGCCACCTCAAAGAGAAGTTCGGCCCGGAGTACGAAAGGGCCGTGCGGGAGAAGGAATCCCCGCGCGAGGCGGAGCGTGAACTGGCCGAGCGCGAGAAGCGGCACAAGGAACTCGACATCAAGCCCTTGTCGGCCTCCGCACGCGAGCGGTACACGCAACGCTGGGCCCTGATCCAGGAGCAGTTCGTCGACCGGCCCTCCGGCGCGCTCACCGAAGCCGACCGGGTACTCGGCGAGCTGATGGCCGAGCGCGGCTATCCCACCGATGGCGGCTACGAACAGCAGGCCGCGGACCTCTCCGTACGCCACGCCCGCACGCTCGAGCACTACCGCGCGGCGCACGACACGCTCTCCGAGCACGAGCGGAGCCAGGCGTCGACTGAACGGCTGCGCGAGGCGATGGTCCGCTACCGCACCGTTTTCGAGGACCTGCTGACCGACGGCGCCGACGACCGGCACCAGCACAACGGGCATCGCGACAAGGCGCAGCACGCCGACGAGCAGCGGAGGTGAACGACATGGAAGAACGCGGACTGAACACGCAGGATCTGTTGGACGCCCGTCCGGCACCAGAGTCGCGCGAGGTCGAACGGGACTTACCGGAAGACGATTCCTTGCGGGACAACGATTTCGAGCACACGCCCGGCAACGAAACCCGGCAGGACGAACCCGCCAGGGAACTGTTCGGCCAGGACGAGGTCGAAGGCTTCCGCGCCCAATGGCAGGAACTGCAGGCCGCCTTCGTCGACGACCCGAAACGAGCCGTCGAAGACGCCGACCAGCTCGTCGCCGCGATCATGCAATCGCTGGCCGCGACCTTCGCCGAACACAAGCGCGAACTCGAATCCCAATGGCAGCAAGGAGAAGCGCCCACCGAAGACCTTCGAGTGGCGTTGCGGAGCTACCGCTCCTTCTTCAACCAGCTGCTGAGCGCGTAACCGGGAGGTAAGTCGAATGGGTCTGCTCATCGTGGTTCTCTTGCTGGCACTCGTACTGGGCGGCGCCGGATTCGCGGTGCACGCGCTCTGGTGGATCGCCGGGATCGTCCTGATCCTGTGGCTGCTGGGCTTCTTCGTCCGCCCGGCCACCGGCGGCGGCCGCTGGTATCGCTGGTAGCCCTCGCTCGGACCTGGAGGAGCGGACGACGCGGTCCGCTCCTCCGCCCATACCCCGAAAGCCACTTTCGTCAGATCGCACCTGCCGAAAGTGGCTTTCGGGCTTGCTATGACCCCAATGCGTCGTTCGGTCCGTGGTAGGTCCCGAATGCGTCGTTCGGTCCCTGGGAGGCCCCCAATGCGGCTTTCGGTACGTGCGGGGGTCCCGAATGCGGCTTTCGGTCCGTGGCGGGTTCCCAATGCGGCTTTCGGCACCTGGCGGGGGCCCAATGCGTCGTTCGGGTTTTCGCGGGGTCTAGTTGGAGCCTGCGACGTAGATGTCGCCGTCGGCGACGGAGACGTCTCGGGCCGATGAGGCGCCCGAGATCAGGAGGCGCGCCGGGTCACGGAAGCCCGTGATGACCTCGATCCGCTGGACCGGCTTCGCCGTCGTGATCGTGGTTTCGGGTTTCCAGGTGTTGCCGGGCGTGAACAGGAACGTCTCGATGTTGGGCTTGCCGTCGCGGGTGCCGTAGACGCGCCACGTGGACGCGTCGAGGGGTTCGGCCTCGCGGAGGCGGAGGCCGGTCGTGATCTGCTTGCGGTCCCAGGAGGTGCCGTTCCAGGTCGCCGCGTAGTCGAGGGGCGAGCCCTTCGAGTCGAACTGGAACCAGAGGACGAACGGCTTACCGGACTGGGAACCCACCTGGAGGATGTAGTCGGGGGATTTCGCGCCGCCCGGCAGTTCGAGCGGGGTGTCGGCGATCTTGAGGTACTGCTCCTGCTCGCTGTCGTCGACCTGCGTGCCGAGGTCGCGTCCGGCCGCCGAGTAGAACGTCAGGCTGACCGGGTCGAACGAGGCGTAGTAGACGTTGCGGTGGTAGACGTCGTGCTTGTGCTGCGTCGGCCCGCCGCCCGCGAGGGTGTAGGCGAACTGGATGCGTCCGGTCTCGGGCACCAGGCGCAGCTGGCCGACGTAGATCTCGTCCATATGGTCGGCGCGGCCCTTCGAGCCGAAGGCCCATGGTTTTCCGGTCAGCTGGACCGAGTTCTTCCACGTCTTGCCGTTGTCCTTGGACACGATGTACTTCATCGGCCGGAAGTCGGCCGCGGCCTTCGAGTCGATCTGGTTCGTCGTCTCGCGGTAGAACATGAACAGCGTGCCGTCGTTGAGCTTGACCGGCATCGGGTAGCTCGCGGCGTCGCCGGCGGCGACCTTCGTCTCGGTCCAGGTGCCGTCGAGTGAATGGACGTTGGGCGCGCGGTTGATCACCGTGCGTGTGTTGTGCATGCCGCGGAAGATCAAGAGATGGCCGTCGTCGGCCAGCACCATCGTCGGGTAATTGTGCGAATCGGATTCGCCGCCGGAGATCTTTTTCGGCGACGTCCATGTCTTCTTCTTGTGGTCGTAGGACTGCACGTAGGTGTCGGCCGCCTTGCCGGACCACGAGATGAACGTCTTGTCCGCGACCGGGTCGTACACCCCGCCCGCCACCGGCCTGCGGTCGCTGCGTGAGGCGACAGTGGTCGCGGTTGTCATCACGGTGAAGCCGTCCGTAGCGAAAACGGGTGCGCTCACGGCTGTGACGATCGACACCAACCAAGGGATGAAGCCGGACAACCTGGGCATAAAGAAACGCCTCCTGCACGGATTCAGGCGGCGGACCCTCATCCTGACACGGCAGGATGCGCCAAGGAAAGTAGTCACGAATTGTTGCCTTGATGGCCTCCCATTACTCACTTGTTCGGGGGAGTATTCGTCGACCGTCCGAGTGAATAAGGGGACTCAGGGTGACGAACTCCCGAAGAAGTTTGTTAGTTCTTGCCGTCACGAGCGGCCTTGTCCTAGGCGCCTCCACGGCCATCGCGGCGCCCAGCGCCGACGCGGTGATCGCCGAGGTCTACGGCGGAGGCGGCAACAGCGGCGCGACGCTGACCAACGACTTCATCGAGCTGGCCAACCGCGGCGCGGCACCCGTGAGCCTCGACGGTTTCAGCGTCCAATACCTGCCCGGCGCGCCGAGCGCGGGCAGCACCTGGCAGACGACCGCGCTCACCGGCAGCATCGCCGCCGGCAAGCGGTACCTGGTCGCCGAGGGCAAGGGCGCGGGCGGCACCGTCGCGCTCCCGGCCCCGGACGCGACCGGCGCCATCCAGATGTCCGCGACCACCGGCACGATCGCGCTCGTCCAGGGCACGACCGCGCTGACCTGCAAGACCGCGGCCGACTGCGCGGCGGACGCCCGCGTCAAGGACCTGGTCGGCTTCGGCAACGCGGTCGTCCGCGAGGGCGGCTCTGCCCCGGCGCCGAGCAACACCAACGCCGTCGCGCGCGCCGCCTCGCTGGCCGACACCGACGACAACGCGGCCGACTTCACCGCGGGCGCGCCGACACCGACCAACAGCAAGGGCGAGAGCACCGGCGGCGACCCCGGCCCGGCTCCCACCAACGCCAAGGTCCACGACATCCAGGGCACCACGCGCATCTCGCCGCTCAAGGACCAGAAGGTCGCGAACGTGACCGGCGTGGTCACCGCCGTCCGCCCGTTCGGCTCGGCACGAGGGTTCTGGATCACCGACTCGCAGCCCGACGCCGACCCGCGTACCAGCGAGGGCCTGTTCGTCTTCACCGGCTCGACCACCCCGGCCGTCGCCGTCGGTGACGCGGTGACCGTCGCCGGCACCGTGCGCGAGTTCTACCCCGACGCGCCGGCCACCTCGAACTTCCAGTCGCTGACGGAGCTTTCGCCTGCCACCTGGACGGTCGACTCCAGCGGCAACCCGCTGCCCGGCGCCACCTCGGTCGTGTCGAGCATGATCCCGGACGCCGTCGCGCCGCAGGTCGGCGGCAACATCGAGGCACTGCCGCTCGAGCCGTCGAAGTACTCGCTCGACTTCTGGGAGTCGCACGAGAGCGAGATCGTCAGCTTCACGGACGCGCGGGTCGTCGGCCCGACGACCTCGTTCAACGAGCTGTACATCACCGCCAAGCCCGAGCAGCACCCGTCGGTGCGTGGCGGCTCGGTCTACCTCGACTACGACAAGCTCAACTCAGGCGTGCTCAAGGTGCAGTCGCTGATCCCGTTCGAGCAGCGTCCGTTCCCGAAGCTCAACACCGGTGACGTGCTGACCGGCGTCACCTCCGGCCCGATCGAGTACAGCAACTTCGGCGGCCCGACCCTGCAGGCCTCGGTGCTCGGCGCGGAGAAGGACAACCAGCTGCAGCGCGAGACCACGCGCCGGCAGCGCGCCGGCGAGCTGGCCGTCGCCACGTACAACGTCGAGAACCTCTCGCCGCTGGACACGCAGGCCAAGTTCGACCAGCTCGCGCACGGCATCGTCGACAGCCTCGCGTCGCCGGACATCGTGACGCTGGAAGAGATCCAGGACAACAACGGCCCGCAGGGCAACGGCGACGGTGTCGTCGCGGCCGACCAGACGCTGCAGAAGTTCACCGACGCGATCGTCACGGCAGGCGGCCCGCGCTACCAGTGGCGCGAGATCGACCCGCAGGACCTGACCGACGGCGGCCAGCCCGGCGGCAACATCCGCGTCGGCTTCCTGTTCAACCCGGCCCGAGTGTCCTTTGTGGACCGTCCGGGCGGCGACGCGGTGACCCCGGTCGGCGTCAAGAAGGTGCACGGCAAGGCGCAGCTGACGCTTTCGCCCGGTCGCGTCGACCCGGCCAACGAGGCATGGACCGCCAGCCGCAAGCCGCTGGCAGGCGAGTTCGTCTTCGGTGGCCGCACGGTGTTCGTCATCGCCAACCACATGAACTCCAAGGGCGGCGACCAGCCGACGCACGGCCGCTTCCAGCCGCCGACGCGCAGCTCCGAGGTTCAGCGTGCGAAGCAGGCGACCGTGCTGCGTGGCTTCATCGACCAGCTGCTCGCGGCGGACTCACGCGCGAACATCGTCGTCGCAGGCGACCTGAACGACTACCCGTTCTCGCCTGCGGTGAAGACGCTGACGGCCGGTGGCGCGCTGACCGACCTCATCGCCACGGTGCCGGAGAGCGAGCGGTACAGCTACGTGTTCGAGGGCCAGTCCCAGGTGCTCGACCACATCCTGGCGTCGAAGGCGCCGCGCGGCCTCGATTACGACGTCGTGCACATCAACGCCGAGTTCGCCCAGCAGGCCAGCGACCACGACCCGCAGGTGCTGCGGTTCCGGCCGAGCACGGGCAACGCTATCGGCGACGCCTTCTACGACCTGCTCGATTACCTGGACCAGCTGATCGGCAAATACCTGCCCAAGCCGTAGCTCGCAAGGGACCGAAAGACGCTTTCGGGGCATGCCATGTCCCGAAAGCGTCTTTCGGTCCGTGGGAGGTCCCGAATGCGCCTTTCGGTACCTGCCAGGTCCCCAATGCGCCTTTCGGTACCTGCCAGGTCCCCAATGCGTCTTTCGGGGCGTGTAATACCCCGAAAGCCACTTTCGTCAGATAGGACATGACGAAAGTGGCTTTCGGGCTAAATTCAGCGCTTGGCGCGCCAGCCGAGCGCGAGTACCGCCTGGACGAGCTCCTGGTACGAGGGCTTGACCTCTTCGAGGTAGCGCTCCAAGTACTGGGGCCGGGCGTTCGACGCCGGGTCCGGGTCGCCCGCGGTTTCCAGCCACGGCAGGCGGCTGACGTTGTGGATCGCCATGCGCCACCAGCGGATCGCGCGTTCGGACGCCCAGGTTTCGCGTTCGGTCGCGGCCGTGACGGCCGCCGCGGCTTCGGCTTTGGCGTACTCGAGTTCGTCCGCGCGCGCGAGTTCCCAGTTGCGGAGTTGCTCGGCGGAGCCGCGGGCCATGCTCACGATCTCCTTGTAGCGCATTGCCGCGGTCGCGTTGTCGTCGATCGTCATGCTCCACCGTCCGGTCGCTGGAACGGGATGATCACTTCGGGTGCGCCGTGGGTGCTGCGGTCGAAGAACAACGCGCGGCCGGGGCGCGGTGACCAGTGCACGACCATGCCGGCCGCGAACGGCGCGAGCTCGTTGCCCTGCACGTCCAGCGCGGCCCAGGTGCCGATGTCGTCCGTGCCGGCGAAGCCGAGCGTGTCCTTGAGCCGGGAAACGCTCCGCCACCAACCAATGGTGTGCACGGCGTGGCCAGGTCCCTGCTTGAGCAGCACGCGCAAATGATCGAGACCGCTCTTCATGACGCCGGGCGCTTTGGCTTCCAGCGCGGGCAACGACGCGTCGACGCCGTAGAGCAGCAGCACCTTCGGCGTATCCAAAGTGGACAGACCTTCGGACAGCTCGGTCAGCCGTGGCGACAGCTCGTCGAGCAGTGTCGCGTTGTGCCCCTCCGCGCGCAGCTGGTGCAGTAGCTCGGTCACCGCGGGCACGCACGACTCGATCGGGCAGCTCAGGATGAACTCGACCGCGCCGTGCCGGTATTGGCGGGCTAGTGACCGCGCCGAAGAGTCCATGATGGACAGTGCCTCGGCCGCGGACGAGCCGAGCACCGCGATGTTGCGGCCCGGCGCGGACGGCAGGTCCACCCCGCAGGCCGCCTCGGTCACGTCGATCGACTGACCGAGCAGGGCGCGCGGCTTGGTGTTCGGCTTCAGGCGGGTGAACGCCGGGAACCGGTCCAGCTCAGGCGAATGCGCGCCGTCGAACAGCCGGGGGCGCGGCCCGTCGGAATGCCGCTCCCACAGCTTGTGCTGCAGCTTGACGAACACGTCCTTGCTGCTCGCGTCCGGCACATGCGCGAGCTGATTCCCGTGCGCCACACCGGAATCGTGGTTGATCACCGCGTGCCACTTCGGCGCGGCGACGGCCGCGTTGTTCGTGTCGGCCAGCACCCGGCGCGCCTTCGGCATCGCGATCCGCAGCGTGCACTGCTCGAACACCGCGGGCTTGCCCCAGAACGCTTCGATGCCCGCGACGTCCTGGCTGGCCAGCACCAGGTGGATGCCCTGTGACCGGCCACGGCGCGCGATGTCTTCGAGCAGCTGGGTCGCCTGCGCGGTCACCGCGTCACGGCCGGCGAAGAGGTACTGGAACTCGTCGATCACCGCGACGATCCGCGGCCAGTGCCCCTCGGGGTCCTGTTCACGCAGGTCGGCGAGGTTGGTGACCTCGTGCTCCTTCGCCGCCGCCGACCGCCGCCGCAGTTCGTCGGCGAGGAAACGCAGCAGTGCCAAGCCGAACTCGCGGTCGGTGTTGACGTTGATCCCGACCAGCCGCGCGTGCGGCAGCCAGCTCGCGTCCTTGCGGCCGGGCGCGAGCCCGGCGAACGACACGCCTTCCTTGAAGTCCAGCAGATACAGCGCCAGCTCGTTCGGCGAGTACCGCGCGGCCATGCTGCCCAGCAGCGCGTAAAGGAAGTTCGTCTTGCCGGACCCGCTCGGCCCGCCGATCAGCACATGCGGGCTCGCGTCGCCGATCACCACGTCGACCGGCTCGCCTTCGTAGAACCCGACGGGCGCGCGGAGTTCCCGTGCCGAACTCTCCTTGCCGAACTCGTTCGGCAGCAGATCGGCGAACGAGCGCGGCCCGCCCTGCTTGGCGATCAACGCTTCGGCGATCGCCCGCGCGGCCCGCGTGACCTGCGAAGACGGCAGCGGCGTTTCCAGGTCGACGATCAGGTCGTGCCCGGTCATGCTGCACACGGCGCGGCGCGAGTCGAGCAGGTCGATCGTCTCGACCGAGGTGCTCAACGCCGTCGGCACGTCGATCAGGATCAGCGAGATCCCGGCCGCGAGCGCACCGCTGGCCACCCGCTTCAGCTCGCGGGCTTGTTCGTGGTCAAGGGTTTCGCCGTTGCCGTAGAGCACGGCGATGCGCCACGGCTCGGTGCGCTGCCCGGTCTCCCGCCGGATTTCGCGCAGCGTGGTGTATCCGGCCTGCATACCGGTCGCGTGGATGCGCCGGATGTGGCCTGCGAGCTCGTCGAGCAGGTCTTCGAGCCTGCTGGGGTCGTACAGCGTCAGCGCGCTGGTGCGGCTGAGCGGGTACAGGCTCGGCAGAATCGCGGTCAGCTGCCCGATGTCCCAGAGATGGATGCGCACGGCGCCGGGTTCGAACGTGCTCAGCACCCGCATCAGCAGGTTTTCGACGATCGCGTCGACCGTCTCGCGCGTTTTCGGCGCCGAAGTGATCGACAGGTGCGCCTCGTCCAAAAGCGGGACGGCGACATCGAACACCCGCGAGATGTCCTGGCCTTCCGCGGTCGCGGAACCGATCCGCCACAACCCCGGCGCCGACAGCCCCGGATTCGCGCCGACCCGGCCGAGCCAGTCACCGGCCGGCCGCCCGGCCGGGCCCGGCGCGTTGGCGGCGACCAGCTCCCGCAACGCGTTGGGCCCGGCGGTCCAGTCGGTGTAGAACTGCGCGCGGACGGCCCGCAGTGTCGAGAAGACCTCGGCGGACGCGGGGTGCCGGCTCCATTCGGCCTGCTGCTGCGGGGTCACCTGGTTGATCCCCGAGCGCACTATCACCCGTTCGAGCTCGAGTTTGGCGAGCTCGGCCTCCGCCGCCTGTCTCGCGTTGGCGGCGGCGCCGAGCACCAACGCGATCTGGGCCCGTACCCGTTCCAACGCGGTACGGACACGGTTGCGCTGTTCCTCGGCCCTGTTCGCCATGTCTCCCTACAACCGGCTTTGGTACGCGGTAAGCAGTTCGCCGGCCGCCGTCAGCTTGCCGAGCTGGACATCGATCTGCTCGATGGCCTGTGCGAGCTGTGGTGGCAGCCATGGGTTGGCCTTTGCTTGCGCTTCGACGATGGCGCGCGTCGCGTCTTCGAGCAAGGCCTTAGCCCGTTCGAGATGAGCACGCCCGTCAGCGGTGCTCGCCTGCGCGGCGGCCAGCATCTGATGCAGCTCGGGAAGCCCGCCCATCGGCGTCAGAGCCGTGCCGCATACGAGTCGGCCGAGGAGACGGCTGCTTCAGCGGTGCTCTGAATGTTTCCGATACTGTTCAGCGCTTCGGAGTACAGGCCTAGTGCTTGGCCGACTTCCTGCTGGCTACTGCCGGATGTGGCTTGCTCGAGGGTCTGCCGAGCTTCTTGAAAAGCCATCGAAGCCTGCTCTAGGGCAGCAATGCCCGTCGACGTCTTTTCCTTCGCGAGCTGGATACCAGCGCGGACCTCTTCCACTCCGGCCATGGGGGCAGGTCTCCTAGTGAATGTCTCGGTATGGCAAGGATACGGCAATCAAACAAGGCCCCAGACTGCTTGCGTCGGGGGCCGTGGTGTCTTGCCTCGGGTAGTGCGGAGACTACAGGGTGCGTCACATCGGATGAAGGGGCCATACGGTCTGTCACGTTGAGCTGCCACGTCGAAAAATGCGACGAGGCCCCGGACGCCGGAACGTCCAGGGCCTCGCGGCTGCGGAGGATACAGGATTCGAACCTGCGAGGGCGTGAACCCAACACGCTTTCCAAGCGTGCGCCTTAGGCCGCTCGGCCAATCCTCCGTGGAGAAGCTTACCGGACGGGTTCGCAGGTGTTTACCGGTGGGTCCGAACCCGCTTGTCATCGAGGTTGTCACTCCGGTGGGCGGCGCCGCCGGAACCGAGTGAAGGCACCGCGGAGCTCTGCCATGGCTTCGATCAAGGCGGTACAGGAACTGACCACCTCGGCGAAGGTCTTCAGTAGGCGCGTGCCCACCCCAGCACAGAGCGTTACAACTCCGACAGCGGTCAAGACGATATTCACGGTCATGGCCGCAAGGAGCTCACGTTCCGTGCTGGTCCAGCCAATCCGGTTGTCCCGTGACGCTGGGAAAAGGCAGCTAAGAGTCCTACGGTGGATTTTCCGGTCAGGTCCGGACCGGACGTGCGAGGGGAGGCGACAGTGGTCGGGGCTCGGGCATTCTTCGCCGAACGGCTGGATGAACTGATCACCGCCAGCGAACTGCCGCCCGCGCTGATCGCGAGGTCAATGAACCGCAGGTCAAGGGAACTCGGGTCGTTCGACCAAAAGCGGATCAGCGACTGGCGACTCGGCAGGAATCTGCCGAAGTCGGTGGACGTGGTCGAGCTATTGGTCGGGGTGGTGCGTGAGCATCCCAAGCGCAAGGCTTTCCCACCCGATGCGACCGAGGGATTGCTCGCTGAAAATCTCTGGCGGAAATGGTGGCGGTCCGCACGGGCCGAGCGACCGGTCCCGACGCCGAGCCCACGTTTCCCGACCGTGCGAGAGCTCGAGCCGAGGGTTTTGGGCGTCCATCAAGCCGCAGCACCTGACGGCGACCCGCCGCCGCCGTCGGTGCTCACTCCCTACCTTCGACGTTCTCACGATGCTCAATTGCGCAGCGACCTCGGTGTAGCGGTGGCGGGAGGTCCGTCGGTCTTTGCGGTGCTGATCGGCGACTCGACCACAGGTAAGACCAGGGCGCTCTACGAGGCACTCCATGACCTGGTGGCGGATTGGCCTGTCTTGCGCCCACGTGACGCGGCTGAGCTGGTCGAACTGGTCTCGAACGGTGCCTTCCGCAGTGGAACTGTCCTCTGGTTGAACGAGACTCAGAGCTTTCTCGACAGCGAGGCCGGGGAGAAGGCGAGTAGGTGCCTCGACAGGGCACTCTGGGCGGTGAACGGCGCGATTGCCGTCGGCGCCATGTGGCGGAAGCCGCACTTCGAAGCCCTGGTCGTCAGAGGCAGAACGCCGGACGGCAACGCCTCGGCTCGGGAACTGTTGGAAGGCCCGCGCACCAGTCGTATTTCAGTGCCGCCGACGATGGAACCGCGGCAACTGGCCGAGCTCGCCGTATTGGCCGAAGGTGATCCTCGGTTGCGTGCTGCGTTGAGCGCGGGTCGTTCCCGCGGCCGGGTCATCCAACAGCTCACCGGAGGGCCGAAACTGCTCGATGAGTATTCGCACGGTGGTAAGTTCGCTCCTGTTGAGTATGCGCTGATCACGGCCGCACTCGACGCGCGCCGCCTCGGCTTTCGCAGGCCGTTGCCAGGTGCCCTGCTTGCCATGGCGGCGGATGGTTACCTCCACCCATACGAACGGCCTGGGGATCCGGATTGGGCCGAAACCGCATTGGCTGAACTCGTCTCGGGGGTGCGCGCGGATGGTTCGCGCACCGATGTCCTGAATACCCTGTGCGCGTTGACCGTATATCGAGAACGTTCCGGGGTATCGGAGACCGCGTACGTGGTTGACGACTATCTCGACCAGTACGCCCGTCAAGCTGTGAGCCCCGAGCAGTACCCGGCCGAGTTGTGGAACGCTCTCGCTGAACACACGGATGACCCGGACGACCTCTACCGACTGGGTAATGCGGCGAAGAGGGCGGGACGGCGATCGGCGGCTTCCTTGCTGTGGCGTGGCGCCGCGGCCGAGGGGCACGGTGGCGCCGGTGTCGAGTTGCTGAAGACTTACGCCGGAGCCGATGACGCGGTGCTACACGAGACCGCCGATTGGATCGCGCGAACGATCAACCTTGATAATCCCAATCATTTAGTTTCCCTGCTGAGAGAAATGCGGCAGGTGGGTGCGATTGCTCCTGCGGAGACTCTCGTCGGGCGTGATCTTGCCGCCCAAGTGACACTGTCTTCTGTCTTGTCGGCGAGTATGCTCGCCGATGAATTGCGTGGCCTCGGCCTATTCGCGGCAGCTTCCGTGATTGCGGCTCGTCTTGACCAAATGAAGGTGGCCAACCTGAGTGACCTTCGTACTCGGGTGGAGAACCTTTGGCGTGCGGGCAAGACGGAGATTGCGGTAATGGTCGCCGACGATTACTTCAGGCAGACAATTGAAGATGAGTTTTCGTGGACTGAAGTCGGGCTGCTTAAATTGTTATATCGAGTGGGCGCGAATTACTCGGTGAGCATGTTGATTCCTCGAATTGTGTCTATTGTGCTCGACGATCCGTACTGGGTTGCTGAGGTTATCAAGACTCTGTTCGAGATCGGCGCCTGGGGTGAATTGGCAGCGCTACTTGAGCGTGATCCGGCTTCGCATGTTTTCCTTGAAAATTCCTTCGGCGTCTACTCGTTTATTCGTGCCTTGCGCGCAGTTGGTGCGGCTGAGTCGCTTGAAATTGTACTGCGAAGGGCGCCGGCTAAAAAATTTGAACAGTTGCCGACTTTGTCGGGGCTCGTTCGCCTCTTTGGCGAACTGGGTGCCGATGATGCTGTTTCGACATCGGTAAAGCGTCTCGAAAATGCTGACTACACCAATCCGATAGAACTCAAGGATGCGTTGAATGCGCTGCACTCGTGTGGTGCGCATGATGCAATACGCTCGATATGCGAGCAGGTTGCTCAGGTTGAGCTCAGCAGTGCGTCAGGGGTAGCGTTTCTCATCGCCACGCTTCGGCGACTGAGGTTGGACGGTGCACTTGCTTCGCTGATGGCGAGGTCACCCGCTGGGAGGGTTGCGCTCAGAGATCCCTTTGATGTCGCTTGTCTTGTCGGGGAATTTCATGAGCTGGGTGCGACCGACGCATTGGACGTTCTTATCCGGCGTGACCCTATGTCGAAGGTGACACTCGAGCCGTTTGGCTTAGCGCAGCTTATGAGAAATCTGCATACGGCGAATAGATGCGAGGCTGTCAGCTTGCTGGCGAATCGGGCTTTCCGAATTCCTCTCGGTAATCCGGGTCAGGTTGCTGCGGTAGGCACAACGTTGCATCTCTTCGGCGAAACGGCGGCGCTGACCGCATTGCTCGAGCGGAGACCTGTCGAACATGTGGCTCTCGATAATGGAGATAGTGTCGCGCAATTCATGCTGTTTCTCCATGATGTCGGCGAGTTGACTGAACTGGACATGCTGCTCGCGCGCGATCCGGCAAGTTTGACCAGTACATCGTCGGTATTCAATCTGGCCAGCTTGATGCGCGTCGCGCACAATATGAACAACAGCGATCTTCTTGATCAGGTGGCCTGGCGTTGCGTGCGCGCTGATTTCAAGGACGCGCTTGGTTTGTCCTTCGTGGTTGCGATGCTCCGTGAAGTCGGGAGGGTGGATGTCATCGCGGAACTCTTAGCGCGTGACCCGGTTACGAAGATTTCGATCACCAATCCATTCGCGGTGCGGAATCTGATCATGGAGTTGCGAAAAGTCAACGCGGACAAGGCTGTCCGCGACCTGATGAAGCGTGACCCGGCATCTCGCGTGTTGCTCGGTGAATGGAAGCTCATCGGCTGGTTACTGGAGACGTTTGAAGAGATCGGCGCTCACGAGGCGGCAGACCGGTTGCTCGCTCGGGTCCCCGAGCGGGCGCTGGCCGAGGTCACTGGGTCGTCAGCACCATGAACAGCCTGGTGTTGATGGTTTCGAGCAGGTCGGCCGACACCTCGCCGACCAGGTCGCCGAGCGCGGACTTGGGCACGCGGTCGAGGCGGGTGTACGCGACGCGGTAGCCGTCGGGCAGTTCGACGTCCATCGGGTCGCGGCGGGTGGAGACCTCCATGGTCAGCACGTACGGCACGTCCGGCAGGTCGTTGAACATGTTGCCGGAGTAGATGAGCACCTGCCGGGAAGAAGCTTCAACCGTCCTGATCTGTCCCCTACGCGGCCGACGAGTCACGGTCACCGTTCGCGCGCTTGAAGTAGTCCCTGGTCTCCCGCTCGGCCAGCTCGGGGCGCTCGGCCCACCAGGCGTTGGTCTCCTGGCAGAGCTGGCGGAACGTCTCACGCTCGATGGCCGCGAGGATCCAGGCGTTCACCGAGATGCCTGCGGCGTCGGCTCGCTGCTTGATCTGGGTGTGCGTGTCATCGGTGAGGTTCAGGCCAAGGCGCTTGGGCATGGCGCGAGTTTACGGCGCTGCCCGGTGGCGCCCGGCGAGGGCGCGCCCGGCGTGTCGGCTGATGTTCACCTCCCGCTCATCGGGGATGTCTCGCCGGGGTCATCTTCGTGAGAAGTAATTGGTCCGGACGTTTTACCAAAACGATCGGAGGCCTCCCCATGGCGGAAGAGATCAGCCGTCGCCGTTTCCTCGGCGCCGCGGCGGGCACGGCGGCGGCGACCGCGTTGCCGCAGGTGCTGCTGGACGCGATGGCCGCGCCCGCGGCGGCGGGCACCGCGCGTGACATCGAGCACGTCGTGATCTTCATGCAGGAGAACCGCTCGTTCGACCACTACTTCGGCTCGCTGAACGGGGTGCGTGGCTTCCGCGACCGCAACGCGATCACGCTGCCGAGTGGCAAACCCGTGTGGTACCAGCCGTATTCGAACGCCGACGGGCACATCCTGCCGTTCCATCTCGACACCAAGGTCTCGAAGGCGACCTGCTCCGACGCGGCCGCGATGAGCTGGCCGGTCGACCTCGGCGTGTGGCACGGCGGCAAGCACGACGCGTGGAACACCGCGCGTCAGCCCGCGCTCGGGATGGGGTACTACCAGCGCCAGGACCTCGATTTCTACTACCAGCTGGCGAACGCGTTCACGATCTGCGACCACTACTTCCAGTCGACGCTGACGCAGACCAACCCGAACCGGCTGCACTTGTTCACCGGCAGCAACGGCCTGTCGGCCGGCCAGCCCGCGACCATGGACAACACCGAGCCGTCCGCCGGGTTCACCTGGAGCACCTACGCCGAGCGGCTGCAGTCGGCCGGTGTCAGCTGGAAAGTCTACCAGGAAAGCGACAACTTCGACGACAACGCGCTGGCCTGGTTCAAGAACTTCAAGGGCCTGCGTGCCGGAAACCCGTTGTACGACAAGGGACTCGCGACCGTCCCCGATCTGGTGAAGGCGTTCGGCGCCGACATCGACGGCGGAACGCTGCCGCAGGTCTCGTGGATCGTGGCGCCGGCGGCGCTGTCCGAGCACGCCGACCACCGGCCTGCCGACGGGATGAACCTGACCGCGCGCCTGCTGGCCAAGCTGGCCGCGAACCCCGGTGTCTGGGCGAAGACCGTGTTCCTGCTCAACTACGACGAGGGCGGCGGCTTCTTCGACCACGTCCCGCCGCCGATGCCGCCGACCTCGTCGAGCGACGGACTGTCCACTGTGGTCACCACCGGCGAGCTGTCCGGCGGAAAGCCGATCGGGCTGGGCTTCCGGGTGCCGATGATCGTGGTCTCGCCGTTCTCCCGCGGCGGGTTCGTCTGCTCGGAGGTGTTCGACCACACTTCGGTGCTGCGCTTCTGCGAGAAGGTCTTCGGTGTCGCCGAGCCGAACATCAGCGCGTGGCGCAAGTCGGTCACCGGCGATCTGTTCTCGGCGTTCGACTTCACGGCGGCGAACACCGCGTGGCCCGCGCTGCCGGACACCTCGACGTATCCGGCGGACGCGGCGAAGCAGTGCGGCACGCTGCCGGACCCGAAGATCCCGAGCCCGCAGGTGGTGCCGTCGCAGGAGCCGGGCACGCGCAGGTCGCGGCCGCTGCCGTACGCCTTCGAGGCCACCGGGCGGGTGACCGCGAGCCAGTTCCTGATCGACATGGCCAACACCGGCACGCGTGGCGTGTGCGTCTACGTCTACCCGAACGCGCATCGCACGGACGGCCCGTGGCGGTACACGGTCGAGGCTGGCAAGACGCTCTCGGACTACTGGGCGGCAGGCACGCCGACCGGCGCGTACGACCTCTCGCTGTACGGGCCGAACGGGTTCCACCGCCGGTTCAAGGGGAACCGGGCCATCCCGGCAGGCGCGGCCGATCCGGAGGTGAAGGCGCGCGCCGACGTCGCGAGCGGACGGCTGTACCTGAGGATGACCAACACCGGCTCGGCCGCGTGCGTCGTCACGGTGACGGCGAACGCGTACCGCGCGGACGGTCCGTGGACGTATGAGCTGGCAGCGGGTGCCACGGTCGAAGATTTCTTCACGATCAGCTCGGCGAACTGGTGGTACGACCTCACCGCGTCCGCGAACACCGCGGACGGGTTCCTGCGCCGCTTCGCGGGACACGTGGAGAACGGTTCCGCGAGCGTCACCGACCCGGCTTCTTGACGGAGTCCACCCCGATTGGCTTTTAGGGGCCCCTTAAAGCCGCCGGATTCCTCGGAGTTCGGTCGGGGCAAGGCACATGATGCATGCGAAGAAGCCGGAGAACAGAGCAGATGGAGGGCCGATGGGCCGGGTGGCAGGCAAGGTCGTCTTGATCACCGGCGCGGCGCGGGCACAGGGCCGCAGCCACGCCGTGCGATTGGCGGAAGAAGGCGCGGACATCATCGCGATCGACATCTGCGCGAACGTCGAATCCCCCGAATACGACTTGGCGACGGAGGAGGACCTCGCCGAGACGGTCCGCATGGTTGAGAAGACCGGCCAGCGGGTCTTTTCGAAGGTCGCGGACGTCCGCGACCGCGTCGGGCTGCAGGCCGCCATCGACGAGGGCGTCGCCGAGCTGGGCAAGCTCGACGTGGTCATCGCCAACGCGGGTATCTCGCCGATCGGCGCCGGGCGTCCGATCGTCAACTTCACCGAGACCGTCGACATCAACCTCAACGGTGCGATCAACACCGTGCACGCCTCGATGCCGCACCTCGGCGAGGGCGCTTCGATCATCATGATCGGCTCGGCGGCCGGTCTCATCCCCGGCTACGGCGACACCGGGCCCGCAGGCCCCGGCGGGGCGGCGTACTCGTTCGCCAAGCAGACGCTGGTGCAGTACGTGAACGCGTTCGCGGTGCAGCTCGCGCCGACGAGCCGCCGCATCAACGCGGTGCACCCGACCAACTGCAACACGCCGCTGCTGCAGAGCCAGCCGATGTACGAGACGTTCCGGCCGGACCTCGAGAACCCGACCCGCGAGGACGCGGAGCCGGCCTTCGCCACCTTCCAGGCGATGCCGATCCCGTACGTCGAGTCGAGCGACGTTTCGCACGCGGTGACCTACCTGGCGTCGGACGAGTCCCGGTACGTGACGGCTTTGCACCTCAAGGTCGACGGCGGCGCGCTGGTGCAGCGCGGCCTTTGAGCACAACGGCTTGCCGAACGGGCTCCGTCCTCCGCGGACGGGGCCCGTTTTGTCGTGTGTCGCCGAATCGTGACCTTGGTCTGTCAACCCCGAATGGGCTACACCCGTCTTGGTTGGTGAACAGGGAGAGAGCAACTCACAGTGCGGGGGTAGTACGTCGTGAAGAAGATCTTGGCGGGGGTGGCGGCGGCGTTGGCGGCCGTGGTCTTGACCGCGTGCTCGGGCGGGACGCCCAGCAACGTCGACACCGTGCCGGTGGCCGCGAACGCGGCGCCGACGACGCAGGCGCCGACCTCGTCCGCGTCCTCCTCGTCGGCCGAGCCGACCCCGACGACGAGCAGCTCGTCCAGCTCCGCGAAGCCGGCTCCCACCACGACTTCGAAGAAGCCCGCGCCCAAGCCGGAGCCTAAGCCGCAGGCCGCGGCCGGTGTGCCCTGTGCGGCCACTGTGGACGTTTGCTTCGACGTCTCCGCCAAGAAGGTCTGGCTTCTCAAGGACGGAAAGGTCGTTTACGGCCCCGTCGGCGCGCTCGGTGGCCGCAAGGGCAACCCGACGCCGATCGGCACGTTCCGCGTCAGCAGCAAGGTCAAGAACTACCACTCGAAGCAGTTCGACGCCCCGATGCCGAACTCGGTCTTCTTCTCGCCGGGCATCGCGTTCCACACCGGCAGCCTGTCGGTCTACTCCCACGGCTGCGTCCACCTCTCGCCCGCGGCTTCCGCGAAGCTGTTCGGCAGCCTGAGCGTCGGCGACGTGGTGCAGGTCGTCCCGTAAGCGTTCAACGCGAAAACGGCGCGTTCTGGACTCTCGTGGTCCGGAGCGCGCCGTTCTTTTTGTCCGGTGGTGATGACCCCCAGTAGTCACCACCGCCCGCCACCCGACGCGCATGATTGAATAGCCGATGTTGCCAGGTGGCAACCCTTTCGACCTGGCTTGAAAGGGTCTGACCTGCGGAGGGAGCCCATGTCACTGCGGATTCACTTCAGCGGTGCCGACCTCGCGCGGGTGACGCTGGCGGAGACCCCCGACCCGCTCTGGGAGCTGCTGCTCAGCTTGCACGCCGTGCAGGGTCCGGTCGACCATCCGTTGTTCGGCCGCTGGTCAGCTGAAATTTCCCTGACCTCGCAGGTACGCGAGCTCTGCCGCATCGCACCGGCCCGCGGCTATTCACCCGACTTCCTGACGCCCGGTGAGAGCGCTCGCGGGCTCGACGCCGGACTCGAAGCGGTCCTCACGACCCCGGTGCCGCGCCTGCGTTCCGAGCTCTCGCTGCTCGACGGACCAGCGTGGGCGAACGCACTCGGTGAACCCCGATCAACTACGCTGCGTGACCTCGTCGGTGGCCTCGCCGACTACCACCGCACGGCCGTCCAGCCACATTGGACCCAGATCGAGAAGCAGGTCGGCGGCGACCGCGCGGCCCGCGCCCGCATCCTGCTCAACGGCGGCGTCGAAGCACTGCTCGGCGGCCTCCACCCGGCACTGCGCTGGCAGGCACCCGTCCTCGAACTGCGCGGCGACCACGTCCAAGGCGACCTGCACCTGAACGGCCGCGGCCTCCGCCTGGTACCCGCCTTCTTCTGCGAGGGCGCCCCGACCCTGCTCGCCGACCCCGGCCTGCCGCCCGTCCTCGTCTACCCGATCGCCCACGACCCGGCCTGGCTCGCTCCCGCCGGCGCCGGCGGGAGCTCGTTGGACTGGGCCGCGCTCGCGGCGTTGCTCGGCCCGACCAGGGCCCAGGTCCTCTGCGCGGCCGCGACCGGCTGCAACACCACCCAGCTGAGCAAGGAAGCCGGGATCTCCCTCGCCTCCGCGAGCTACCACGCCTCGATCCTGCGCGAAGCCGGTCTTCTCGAAACCCACCGCGCGGGCACGGCCGTCAAGCACACCCTTTCCCCGCTGGGCCGGGACCTCCTCGCCCGCCAAACCTCACTGGGTCAGTCCAGCGTCGCCTGAGCCCTCGTTCAAGCCCGAAAGCCACTTCCGGCAAGTGTGATAGCCCGAAAGCCACTTTCGTCAGATAGGACCTGACGAAAGCCACTTTCGGGCTTCAACGAGGGGGGTGTGGGGACGCTGGTATGTCCCCAATGCGTCTTTCGGTACCTGGGAGGGACCGAAGGACGCATTGGGACCGCGTCAGAGGAGGTCGGCCGGGGTCGTGCCCAGCGAGGTCAGGGGCAGGTCGAGCATGGCGCGTTCGACGAGCCAGCGGCTGGGCCGGTAGCGGGGGTCGCCCGAGGCCTGGTGCAGCTCGTGCAGGATCCCGAGCAGGAGTGCGGCACCGACGTCGGAACCCCATGTCAGGGGGCCGTGCGGGTAGCCGAGGCCGAGGCGGACCGCGGTGTCGATGTCGGCGGGGGTGGCGAGGCGCTGGTCGGCGATCGCGCACGCGGTGTTGACGATCGACGCGAGCAGGCGCTGGGCGATCATCGCGGAGCCGTCGCGGACGATCGTCACCGGAAGGCCGGTCGACGCCAGCGCCGCCCAGGCCTCACGGCCGATGGCCACATCCAGTCCAGGGTGGACAGTCAGCGTCAGGCGTCCTTTGAAGCCGCCCAAGGGATCCACGCCCAAAGTGCGCGACGCGTCGGTGCCCGCGGCCAGCGCGGCGTCCAGAGTGGACTGACCGTATGGGGTCAGCAGCACGATCGCCTCGTCCGTCGGGAACTCGTAGTCCTCGACGAGAACGCCTGCTGAGCGCAGCAGCGCGGACAGTTCTTCGCTGTCCGTCCACAGCTTCTGGCCGCCACGCGCGGGCGCCGCCGGTTCGGGTTCGACCTGCTGCACGCCGTCGGTGTAGACGTAGAAGCCTTCGCCGTTCTTGCGGCCGAAGAGGCCGGCGGCCACCCGGGGCCGCGTCAGCCAGGAGGGGCGCAGGCGCGGTTCGGCGTGAAAACCGCTCCAGATGCTTTCGAGCACGGCGTGTGAGACGTCGAGGCCGGTCAGGTCGAGCAGCTCGAACGGGCCGAGGCGGAGGCCGAGCACGTCGCGGGCGATACGGTCCACATCGGACGGTGAGCACAGGCCTTCGCCGAGTATCTGCAACGCTTCCGTGCCGAGTCCGCGCCCGGCGTGGTTCACCAGGAACCCTGGCGCGTCCGGGGCCAGCACCGGCTGGTGACCCCAGGAGCGCACCAAGGTGGTCAGCGCCGACGGGATCCACGGCCGGGTCCGCGCGCCCGGGATGACCTCGACCACGCGCATCAGCGGGACCGGGTTGAAGAAGTGCAGACCGGCGAGCCTGGTCGGGTCGCTCAGCGTCGCCGCGATCTCCGTCACCGACAGGGAGCTGGTGTTGGTGGCGAACACCGTCGTGGCCGGGCAAACACGTTCCAGCTCAGAGAAAAGCTCGCCTTTGACCGCGAGGTCTTCGCGGACGGCTTCGATGACCAGATCGACGTCGTCCGCGGGAGCGAACGGTCCGTCCACCGGGCGCAGCCGCGACTTGGCCGCCGCGGCGTCGTCGGTGCTCAGCTTGCCCTTCGAGGCGAGCTTGTCGAACATCCCGCCGACGAACTCGACCGCCTTGCTCACCGCTTCCGGCTGCGCGTCGGCCAGTTCCACCGTGCAGCCCGCGGCCGCGGCCAGCTGCGCGATCCCGCGCCCCATCACGCCGGTGCCGATCACCCGGACCGTGCGGGCCTCCCACTGTTCGCTCATGGGGTGGAACGTACCCGGTACCTGAGGTGGGTCACCCCGGCCGAGGCGATCACCCGGTCCGGCACCAGCCGCAGGTCGTCGAGGCCGTCGAACAGCCGGGTGCCTTTGCCCAGCGTGATCGGCGCGACGTGACGAAGTGGAACGTCGTGCCGCCCAGCCGCGGCCACGGCTCGCGCGGTGCGTGGGTGAGCACGAACACCGGCGCGTGGAAAGGGGCGTCGGCAGGCCAGTTCGGTTCGCCCTCGTCGAACATGCGGCGGCCCATCACGTTCGCGCCCGCCCGTGCCCTGATCTCCTTGACCACGTCGTTGTCCTGCCCGGTCTCACCGCCGGACAGGCCTTGCGACGCACGCCAGGCCTCCTGGCCGAACACCCACTCGTGCAGCCGGGTGCCGCCGTCACCGAGCGGGTTGGCCGGACCGCCGTCGGGGCCGCCGATGTAGCCGTCGAGCGAGATGGACAGATCCACGAAAACCGTCATGACCGGCTCCTTCTTCAGTGGGTGACACCACGAAGTCGGAGCCGGTCACCGCTTTTCGACACGGTTCAGCGGAACCGGGCGAAGAACTGCTGCAGATCCCCGATCAGCAGGTCAGGCGCGTCCTGGGTGGCCCAGTGACTGCCCCGCTCGAACTCGCTCCACGACACGATGTTGCCGTGGTCGCGGTCGGCGAACCGGCGCAGCGGCCGGAAGTCGTACGCGAAGCTCGCCAGCCCCATCGGCGTCGTCGTCGGGCCGACCGGCTCCTCGGCCTGCTTGTGCTCGTAGTAGAACCGCGCCGACGAGGCCGCCGTGTTCGTCAGCCAGTAGATCGTCGCGTTGGTCAGCACGTGCTCGTCCGGCGTCGCGCTGAGCAGCTGCGCGCTCCACGCGAGCTGACCGGCGGGCGAGTCGGCGAGCGCGTGCGCCAGGTTCTGCGGCTTGGTGGCCTGCAGCTGCGCGTAGGCGGACATCTCCTCGTTGAACTTCTGCAGGAACGCGAGCAGCCCCATGTCCTGCTCGCTGAGCCCCTCGAACTCGGCAGGGTCGCCGCTGGGGAACGAGAAGATCTGCGTGACGTGCACGCCGATCACGCGGTCAGGGTGCTGCCTGCCGACCTCCGGGCTGACGATCGACCCGGCGTCGTTGCCGTGCACGCCGAACCGCTCGTAGCCGAGACGGCTCATCAGCTCGGCCCACGCGTCCGCGACACGGAACGGGCTCCAGCCCTTCTCCTTGGTCGGCCCGGAGAAACCGAAACCGGGGATCGACGGGATGACCAGGTGGAACGCCTCCGCCGGGTTCGCCGGGTTGGTCAGCGGCTCGATCAGGTCGAGGTATTCGAGGATCGAGTTCGGCCAGCCGTGCGTGAGCAGCAGCGGGGTGGCGTCCTCGTGCGGCGACCGGACGTGCAGGAAGTGGATGTTCTGGCCGTCGATCTCGGTGGTGAACTGCGGGTACTCGTTGAGCTTCGCTTCCCACTTGCGCCAGTCGTAGGTGGTCCGCCACTGCTCGACCAGCCGCTGGACGTACCCGAGCGGAACACCGCGCTCCCAGCCCGGCGGCACCGGCCCGGTCTGCTCGGCGGCGGGGTCGGCGGGCAGTTCCTCGGTCCAGCGGGTGCGCTCGAGACGGGAGCGCAGGTCGTCGAGGTCGCCCTGCGGGATCTCGATGCGAAAGGGGCGGATGTCCGTGTTGTTTTCCATGACCAGAACTCTAAGTCGGCATTAGGAAGACTTCGTTCCTAATGAACTGGCAGACTCGGAAAAATGTTGGAGACTTCGGCGCGGCTGCTGCGGCTGCTGTCCTTGCTGCAGACACCGCGTGACTGGACCGGCACGGAACTCGCCGAACGGCTGGAAGTGAGCAGCCGGACGGTACGCAACGACATCGACCGGCTACGCAATCTCGGCTACCCGGTCGACGCGACGCGCGGCTCGGTCGGCGGCTACCGGCTCGGCGCCGGCGCCGCGTTGCCGCCGCTGCTGCTCGACGACGAAGAGGCCGTCGCCGTGGCGATCGGCCTGCGCACCGCGGCGGGCGGCACGATCGCCGGTGTCGAGGAGACCTCACTGCGCGCGCTGGCGAAACTCGAGCAGGTGCTGCCGAATCACTTGCGGCGCAGGGTGAACGCGTTGCAGACGTACACCGTCCCGGTGCCGAGGGAGCAGCCCGGACCACGGGTGAGCGCGGACATCCTGACCCTGATCTCGGCCGCCTGCCGTGATCACGAGCGGCTGCGGTTCGACTACCGCGGCCATGACGGGTCCGCGTCGCGGCGGAACGTCGAGCCGTATCGGCTGGTCAACTGGGGCCGCCGCTGGTACCTCGTCGCCTGGGACGTCGACAAGGCCGACTGGCGGACCTTCCGCGTCGACCGGATGGAGCCGAAGTCGCCGCTCGAACCGCGCTTCGCGCCGCGTGAACTGCCCGAAGACGTCACCGACCGGGTGCGGCGCGGGGTGTCCGCGGCGGCTTGGCGGTACCGGGCTCGGGTGACCGTGCACGCGTCAGCCGAGGTCGTGACCGAGCGGGTCAACCCGGCCGTCGGCACGGTCGAGGCCGTCGACGCGGACACCTGCGTGCTCGACACCGGCGCCGACAGCCTCGACTCGCTGGCCGTGCATCTCAGCATGCTCGGCGTCGGCTTCACCGTGTCCGAGCCGCCGGAGCTGGTCGAGCTGGTGCGGGAGCTGTCCGAGCGGTACCGCCAGGCCACGCGTTAGGGTTCGCGCGTGCCACCGAAGCGTCTCACTCGTGACGAAAGCCGGGCGCGGACCAGGGAACGGCTGCTCGACGCCGCCGCCGAGCTGTTCGCCGAGCGTGGCGTGAACGGCGCCTCGGTCGAGCAGATCGCCGAGCACGCAGGCTTCAGCCGCGGCGCGTTCTACGGGAACTTCGCCGACAAGCACGAGCTGGTCGTCGCGTTGCTGAAGCAGCGGACCGAGCGGGAGATCGCCGAGGTCGGCGCGCTGCGCGCGGCGTCGGCCGACGAGACGATGGACCGCCTGCGCGAGTGGAACGTCGAGCGCGCCCTGAATCTGGACGGCTGGTTCGCGCTGCGGACCGAGCTGGCGCTGTACGCGTTGCGCAATCCCGAGTCGCGCCCGATGGTCGGCGACGGTGAGCGGCTCGCCCGTGAAGCCGTCGAAGCCGGGGTGCGTCATCAGTTCGAGGTGCTCGGGCTGGCGCCGCCCGCCGACCCCGCGTTCATCGCGCTGATCGTCCACTCACTGCAGGATGGGTTGCTGCTGCAGCGTTTTCTGGCTCCGGACGGCACGAGCGACGGCGTCGTCGTCGACGCCGTGCAGCTCGTGATGCGGGCGCTGGCCGCGCTTTCGGCTACTTCAGGCCGATGAACTCGGCCATCTGCTCGGCGGTGTGCGCGAAGAAGGCGTCCGCCGGGTCGGCGCTGCCGACGTACTGACCGAACAACTCGAAGCTCAGCATCCCGAACAACTGCGTCCAGGCGATCAGCAGCCTGGTCACGGTCAGCGGCTCGACCGTGCTGCCGAGCGCGGTGTTCAGCCGCTCGGCCTGCTCGCGTAGCACCTCCGGCAACGGCACATGGCGGTGCGGCAGCTCGATTTCCGCCACTCGCACGATCCCGGCCAGCACGAGGGCGACCCTGGCCGCGGGCGCGACGGTGTCCTGCGGCGCCTGGTAGCCGGGGATCGGCGAGCCGTAGATCAGCGCGTACTCGTGCGGGTGCGCGAGCGCCCATTCGCGGACCGCGTGCCAGACGGCCGCCCAGCGGCCACGCAGGTCGGCCTGCGGCTGGTCGGCGTCCTCCGCGGCGGCGCCGATGGCGTTGTACGCGTCGATGATGAGCTCGGTCAGCAGGTGATCACGGCTGGGGAAGTAGCGGTAGAGCGCCGACGAGACCATCCCGAGTTCCCTGGCGACCGCGCGCAGGGAGAGCCCGTGCGCGCCGACCTCGGCGAGCTGGCGCCGGGCTTCCTGCTTGATGTCGCTGGTCATCAGTACTCGAGCGCGGTCACGGGCCGTTGGCATGCCCGTGATTCTGGCAGAAACGAGAGCGGTGCACAAATTCGAGAGCACTGCTCTTGACAGTGCGATGGCCATGGGTGTTCACTGGTCACAACAGAGAGCACTGCTCTCGCAAACTTAGAGGAGACGACGATGACCACTCGCTACATCGAGCCCAAGTCCGCGACCACCGTGTTCAACCAGGTCGTCGCGAAACTGACCAAGCTGGGCTTCAGCGTCTGGGGGAGCAGGGTGCTCTCGGTCCGCGGCCGCAAGAGCGGCGAACTGCGCTCGGTCCCGGTCAACCTGCTGGAACTCGACGGCGAGCAGTACCTGGTCGCGCCGCGCGGGGTCACGCAGTGGGTGCGCAACCTGCGTGCCGCCGGCGAGGGGCAGCTGCGGGTCGGCCGCCGTGTCGAGGAGTTCACCTTCGTCGAGCTCGGCGACGACGAGAAGCCCGCGATCCTGCGGCCGTACCTCAAGCGCTGGAAGTTCGAGGTCGGTGTGTTCTTCGACGGTGTCGACGCGAAGGCGTCCGACGAGAAGCTGCGCGAGATCGCGCCCGGCTACCCGATCTTCCGGATCACCGTCCGCTAGAGCGGCGCGCGGTGCCCGCCACCAGCAGCACCCCGCCGAGCAGCGCGACCAGCCCGATCAGGAACCACAGCTTCGACCCGGTCATGAAGCTGCCGCCGAGCACCCCGACCCCTTGCAGCACCCAGACCGCGCCGATCAGCGCGAGCAGGACACCGAGCGCGAGCAGCACCCATCGCTTCATGGCTTCAACCCTAGTCCGTCGTGAGCGTTCCCGACGGTTCTATAGCGTCGCCGGCTTGATCCACACAAAAGCCACTTGTGTAACGCTCAGCGTGACATAAGCCCCGTTCGTCACGTCTCCACCTCTCGCCAAAATGCCCAAATTCGACATAATGGACCAGAATTTGCTTCTGGCGTCCTTTGTGGACACTAAATCGGGTTCGGGTCATGGGCTGGGCGACGTGAACGCCACGTTCACAACGTTGAATGTTGCGGAAGGGACGTTCACGTCACCCGGCCTGGCGCAGCGGCCGAGAGTACGACGCCATGTTTGCCTTTCCCGCCAATAGCCGTCGGCATCACTCACGACCCGTCAGCCGACCAACCCGTGTTTGTAGGCGTAGACGACCGCGTGCACCCGATCGCGCAGGCCGAGTTTCGCCAGCACCCTCGACACGTGCGTCTTCACCGTCTCCTCGCCGACATGCAGGCGCTCGGCGATCTCGGCGTTGCTGCAGGCGTCGGCGATGAGCAGCAGCACCTCTTTCTCACGCGAGGTCAGCTTGTCGATGCCGGGCGCGGTGGACGTCGGCTCGATGCTGGTGGCGAAGCTGGCGACCAGCCGCCGCGTGACCGACGGATCGATCAGCGCGTCACCGCGGGCCGCCACCCGCATGGCGGAGACCAGCTCTTCCGGCGGCAGGCTCTTCAGCAAGAAGCCGCTCGCGCCCGCACGCAGCGCGCGGTAGACGTACTCGTCCGCGTCGTAGGTGGTGAGCACCAGAACGCGGGTGTCGTTGCCCGGCGCGGAAAGAATGGCCTCACAGGCGGCCATCCCGTCGAGCTTGGGCATGCGGACGTCGATCACCGCGACGTCGGGACGCAGGCGCGCGGTCTCGGTGACGGCCGCGTACCCGTCGCCGACTTCGCCGACGCAGTCGAAGTCCGGCTGGGTTTCGAGCACGGCACGCATTCCGGACCGGAACATCGCGTGGTCGTCGGCAAGCAGGACGCGGATCAAGACTGCTCCAGAGGGAAGATGACACGGACCTGCCAGCGGTTCTCACCGGGCAGCGGGCCGTAGGTGACCTGGCCGCCGAACAACGCGACCCGCTGGCGGATCCCGGCGAGCCCGCGATGCTGGAACTCGTTCGCGCCGCCGCGCGCGACATGCGTGGAATCGTTGGTGATGCTCAGGATCACCTCGATCTGGCGGTACTCGATGGCGACGTCGACGGTGCCGCCGTCGCCATGGCGCAGCGCGTTCGTCAACGCTTCCTGGACGATGCGGTAGAGCGCGACGTCGAGTGAACTCGGCAGGTCCCGCGGTTCGCCGATCGTGGTGAGCCTCGCCGGGAGGTTGGCCGCGCGGACGCCGTCGAGCAGCTCGTCGAGGTTGTCGAGCCCCGGCTGCCGCTGACCGGACTCGGTTTCCTTGCGGTGCAACAGATCCAGCAGGCGCCGCAGATCGACCATGGCCGCGCGGCTGGACGATTCGACGGCCGAGAGCGAGCGCCGCACCGGCGAATCGGCGGCGGGCAGGCCGAGTCTCGCCGCGCCCGCGTGCACCCCGATCGCGCTGACATGGTGGGAGATCACGTCGTGCAGGTCGCGCGCGATGGCCGTGCGTTCCTCCGCGACGGCTCGCCGGACGGCCTCGGCCTCGTCCTGGCGGCGTTGCTCCGCCTTGCGTTCGAGTTCGGCGATGTAGGCCCGGCGCGCGGTCGTGTACCGGCCGACCAGCCACGGCAGCACACCCGAGGTCAGCAAGCCGATGGAGACCATCCGCCATTCATGCGACCACTTGCCGGTGCCGGTCAGCGAACCCACCAGCAGGCCGCCGCACATCGCGGCGAGCGACAACCAGGCTGGGATGGTCGAAAGCCAGGCGCCCGCCCGGTAGCCGGCGATCAGGATGCCCGCGTTGTTGCCGACCGTCTGCCCCGAGCACGAGCACAACAGGATCGGCCCGCAGGCGACCAGCAGCGCGTGCCCCAGCGCGACCCAGCCGGACAGCCTGGCCGGGCCGGCGAGCGCGGCGTCGGCGACGATCGTCCCGATCAGGACGACCCAGACCTGCCAGCCGCTGGTCAGCGCCGGGCCACGGATCAGGAACTGGCCGACGTCCGCGACCAGGCACACGGCGGCGACCAGCATCGACTGCCGCGCCAGCGCCCCGCTCTTGTCCCGCACGGGGCCCACTCTGCACTATCCAGCGGGTGACGCGGGCTTTGTCCCGGGAGGGGCACCAGGGACAAAGCCCGCTTCAGGGCTCAGTAGCCCTGACGGCGCCCGCCGTTGGGCGGTGCGCCGTAACCGCCGCCACGCGTCATCTGGCCCGGTGTGCCGACGGTGGTGGCGGTCGCCGTGGTGCCGTTGACCTTCGCGGTGACGGTGACCGTGTCGCCGTTCTTCGGCTCGCTGGTCTTCCGCGTCGACGCGTCGATCGTGTAGGTCTGCTTGAAGTTGTCCTTGCTGGTCAAGGTGATCGAGGTGGCGCTGAGCTCGGAGACGGTGCCGGTCTGCAGCTGCTCGGTGGTGTAGCCGCCGTTGCCGTCGGAGACGACGAACTGACCGTGCAGCGCGTCGCGCGGGATCCCGCCGCCGGCGCCGGGTCCGGCGGGGCCGCCCGGTCCGAACAGCATCCGGCCGCCGCCAGGTCCGCCCTGGCCCGCCGCGTTGTCGGCGTTGCCGCTGGTGCCGACGGCGATCGCGACCCCGCCGCCCGCGGCGATCACCACCGCGACGCCCACCGCGACCGCGGTCTTGCGGCCAGACCACTTCTTCTGTGCTGGCGCCGGTGGTGGCGTGTCTCCCCAGCCCGCCGGTTCCGGCTGGGCGGTCGGCTCGGTGCTCATGATGTCCTCCGCGTTCGTCGTTGAACCCACGATCGCGACCGGGGCTGTGTTTGAGCTGTGCCTGCCGCAGGCGATACCTGTGGAGTGAACCCTCACAGCGGACACACAGGAAGCACACAGCAACGGCCCACGCGCGCCCGCGAAGATGGCACCATGACCAGCATGAACGAGTCCAAGGCCGACCTGCGCCGCGCCGATGGCACACCGGTGCGGGTGCTCGTGGTCGACGACGAGTCGACACTCGCCGAGCTCGTGTCCATGGCGTTGCGGATGGAGGGCTGGGAGATCCGCAGCGCGGGCACCGGCAGCGAAGCCGTCCGCGTCGCGCGGGAGTTCCGCCCGGACGCCGTCGTGCTCGACGTCATGCTGCCCGACTTCAGCGGCCTCGAAGTGCTGCGCCGGATGCGCGCCGAGTCCGCGAACCTGCCGGTGCTGTTCCTGACCGCGAAGGACGCCGTCGAAGACCGCATCGCCGGGCTCACCGCGGGCGGCGACGACTACGTGACCAAGCCGTTCAGCCTGGAAGAGGTGGCGCTGCGGATGCGCGCGCTGCTGCGCCGCGCGCACGGCGTGTCCGGCAGCCGGGGCTCGATGCTGGTGGTCGGCGACCTGACGCTCGACGAGGACAGCCGCGAGGTGCACCGCGGCGGCGAGCCGGTGCCGCTGACCGCGACCGAGTTCGAACTGCTGCGCTACCTCATGCGCAACCCCAAGCGGGTACTGAGCAAGGCGCAGATCCTCGACCGCGTCTGGAGCTACGACTTCGGCGGCCAGGCGAATATCGTCGAGCTCTACATCTCCTATCTCCGCAAGAAGATCGACGCCGACAGGGAACCGATGATTCACACCATGCGTGGCGCCGGGTATGTCCTCAAGCCCGCGAGCTAAGCGGCCGTGGTCGCTGCGGCGGCGGCTGATCGTCCAGCTGGCCGCGTTGCTCACCTTGGTGTGCCTGGTAGTCGGCGTGGTGACCGAGTTCGCGCTGCGTGACTTCCTGATCGGGCAACTGGACCAGCGGCTTTCGGCGGCCAGTGACCGGGGCTTCCGCGGCCCCGGGCCGGACCGGCGGCCGAGCGGCTCCTCCTGCGAACGGCCGCCAGGCGCGTTGTACGCCGTCGGACAGGGTGTCGATTCGCTGTTCGTCGAGGTCTCGCAGAAATGTGGAATCCGTGCCGCGGTGCTGCGGTCGCCGCGGGATGGTTCACCGGGTGAGCAGGTCCCGCATGACGCGATTCCCATCGGCGACGCCACGAAGCTGCTCACGCTGCCGCTCGACAACCCGCGCACGGTCGACGTCGGCAAGCTCGGCGGCTACCGGGTGGTCGCCAAGCACACGCCGGAGGGTGGCCTGCTGGTGACGGGCCTGCCTACCAACGATGTCCGCGACACCTTGTGGAGTCTCGGTTTCATCTTTGGGGGAGTCGCGCTGGGCGGGCTCATCCTCGCGGGCGCGGTCGGCGCGGTGACCATCCGCCGCACGATGGAGCCGCTCGACCGGCTCGCCGCGACCGCGGCCAGGGTCGCCGAGCTGCCGCTCGATCGCGGTGAGGTCGCGTTGTCCGAACGCGTCGACGACGTCGACACCGATCCGCGCACCGAGGTCGGCAAGGTCGGCTCCGCGCTGAACCGCATGCTCGGGCACATCGCGAACGCGCTGAAAGCCAGGCAGGCCAGCGAAAGCCGCGTCCGGCAGTTCGTCGCGGACGCCAGCCACGAACTGCGCACGCCACTGGCCGCGATCCGCGGTTACGCCGAATTGACCAGGCGCAGCAAGGAGAACGTGCCGCCGGACATCGCCTTCGCGATGAGCAGGGTCGAGTCGGAGTCGGCGCGGATGACCACCCTCGTCGAGGATCTGCTGCTGCTCGCGCGGCTCGACTCCGGGCGGCCGGTGGTGCACGAGCCGGTCGACGTCTCCCGGCTGGTCGCCGACGCCGTGGCGGACGCGCACGTCGCCGGTCCCGAGCACAAATGGCTGCTGGAGGTGCCCGGTGAGCCGATCGGCGTGCTCGGCGATTCCGGTCAGCTGCACCAGGTGCTGACCAATCTGCTGGCCAACGCCAGATCGCACACCCCGGCAGGCACGACCGTCACCACCTCACTGTCCACAACGGACGGTCAGGTGCTGCTGAAGGTCGTCGACGACGGGCCGGGCATCCCGCCGGAAGTGCTGCCGGACGTGTTCGAACGGTTCGCGCGCGGCGACAACTCACGGTCGCGCGCGGCCGGCAGCACCGGGTTGGGACTGTCGATCGTCGCAGCCGTCGTCGGCGCGCACCACGGCGATGTGAAGGTGTGGAGCCAGCCGGGCCGGACCGAGTTCCACGTGACTATCCCGGCAGCCAATCCGCGTTAGCGCCGCAGATCACCAGGCAGGGCAGCTCGGCGTCGACCTGCCCGGCGAGCCAGGCCGCGAACGGCACCGCGGCCGCCGGTTCGACGGCGAGCCGGAACTCGTCCCACAGCCGGTCGCGCGCGGCGAGGATCTCGTCGTCGCCGACCAGCAGTGACCGCACGCCCCTGAGCAGCGAGAACGGCACGGCGCCGATCCGGGTGGCGCCGAGCGCGGACGCGGCGACCGAGTCGATCCCGACGTCGACGGGCTCGCAGGCTTCGAGCGCCGCGTTGAGCGCGCGGCAGTTCTCGGGCTCGACCGCGTACGTGACGCGCTCGCCGATCGCGAGCGAGGTCCCGGCGGCCAGCCCGCCACCGCCGACGGCGACCACCACGGCGTCGACGTCCGGCGCGTCCTCGACGACCTCCAGGCCGACCGTGCCCTGACCGGCGACGACGGCCGGATCGTCGTAGGCGTGCAGGTAGCGCGCGCCAGGCCCGACGGCCGCGTACGCCGCCTCGGCGGCTTCGGCGTAGGTCGCGCCGTGGCGGACGAGCTTCGCGCCGGTGTCCTCGATGCGCCTGGCCTTGGCGGCGGGCGCGCCTTCCGGCACATAGACGGTCGCGGGCAGCCCGAGCAGCGCGGCGGCCGTCGCCACGCCGAGCCCGTGATTGCCGCCGGACGCGGTCACCACGTGATCAGGGCGGGGACCGGCGGCGAGCGCGTTGGCCGCGCCGCGCAGCTTGAACGAGCCGCCGCGCTGCAGGTGCTCCAGCTTCAGCACGAGCGGCCTGCCGTCGAGCTCGGCGCGCAACACCGGCGTGCGCCGGGCGTACGGGCGGACCGCGATGGCGGCTGCGCGGACGTCGGCCGAGGTGGGAGTGCTGATCGGGGCGCTCATGCCTCCACCCTGCACCCTGCCGACGGGACATCGCTACACTGGGCCACGGACCCCGCGCGGCGTCCACCCTGTGAACCTCCCCAGGGCCGGAAGGCAGCAAGGATAAGCAGGCTCTGACGGGTGCGCGGGGTCCGCTTTCATGTTCAGGGTCGGCCGAAACCTGTCGGTCCTGCCGGGTAGTCTCGCGGCGTGGCTCTCGCGCTGTATCGAAAGTACCGTCCGGCGACCTTCGCCGAGGTGGTCGGCCAGGAGCATGTCACCGATCCGCTGCGCACGGCTCTGGCCGCCGGCCGGATCAACCACGCGTACCTCTTCTCGGGGCCTCGCGGCTGCGGGAAGACGTCCAGCGCGCGGATCATGGCGCGCTCACTCAACTGCAAGCAGGGGCCGACGCCGGATCCCTGCGGCGAATGCGACTCGTGCAAGGCGCTCGCACCCGAAGGGGCGGGCAGCGTCGACGTCACCGAACTCGACGCCGCCAGCCACGGTGGTGTCGACGACGCCCGCGAGCTGCGTGACCGCGCCTTCTACGCGCCCGCGGACGCGCGCTACCGCGTGTTCATCATCGACGAGGCGCACATGGTCACCACGCAGGGCTTCAACGCGCTGCTGAAGATCGTCGAAGAGCCGCCAGAGCACGTCATCTTCATCTTCGCGACCACCGAGCCGGACAAGGTGCTCCCGACCATCCGGTCGCGCACGCACCACTACCCGTTCCGGCTGATTCCGCCGAGCTCGATGCGCCAGCTGCTGGAGCGCAACATCGCGGCGGAGGGCGTGCACGTCGAACCCGCGGTGTACCCGCTGGTCATCCGCGCGGGCGGTGGTTCCGCGCGTGACACCCAGTCCGTGCTCGACCAGCTGCTCGCCGGCGCCGGGCCGGACGGCATCGACTACGGCCGCGCGGTCGCGCTGCTCGGCGTCACCGACGTCGCGCTGATCGACGACATGGTCGACGGGCTGTCCGCCGACGACGCCGGCGCGGTGTTCGGCACCATCGAGAAGCTCGCCGAGGCCGGGCACGACCCGCGCCGCTTCGCCACGGACCTGCTCGACCGGCTGCGCGACCTCGTGCTGCTGCGCTCGGTGCCGGAGGCGCCGAGCCGCGGCCTGGTGTCCGCGCCGGAGGACGAGCTCAGCCGGATGGTCGCGCAGGCCGAGCGGATCGGCCTCGCCACGCTGTCCCGGTACGCCGAGATCGTCCACAATGGACTTCTGGAGATGCGGGGCGCGACCTCGCCCCGGCTGGTGCTGGAACTGTTGTGCGCCAGGATGTTGCTGCCCTCGGTCTCCGAGGACGAGGCCGCGCTCCTGCAGCGGATGGAACGTCTCGAACGGCGCGCGACGCTGGGTGCGCCCGGCCCGGCCGCTCCTGTCGCCCAGGTTCAGGGGCAGGCTCCCGAGGCGCAGGCCGCTCCGGCTCCCGTTGCCGCGCCGCAGTCCGCCGCGCCGGAACGTTTCCAGCGGCCTTCGCAGCGTCTCCCTGAGGCTCAGGCGGCTCCCGCGCCTGCTCCGACTCCTGCTCCCCAGCGCCCGGCGCCTGCCCCGGCTCCGGTGGCGGCCGCTCCCGCACCCGCTCCCGTCGCCGCCGAGCCGGAGGCACCCGCGGCCGCCGGCGCCATGGACGCCACCGGCATCCGCCAGATCTGGCCGCAGCTGCTCGCCTCGATCCGCAAGATCCCCGGCGGCCGCAGCACCGAGGCCATGCTCACCCAGGCGACCGTGCACACGGTCGAGGGCAACGCCGTCACGTTGACGCACAGCGCCGAACCCTTGGCACGCAGGCTTTCCGAGCAGCACAACGCCGAAAAGGTCGCCGCCGCGCTCCACGACGTGCTCGGCGGCACCTGGCAGGTCCGCTGCGTCCACGGCACCCCGTCCTCGGCACCGGCGGCCGCCCGCACCCAGGCGCCCGCCCGCCAGGCCACGGCCCAGCCCGAGCGTCAAGAACGCTCCTTCACCCGCCCGTCAGCGGGTCCCGCGGCCGCGAGCCCGGCAGCCGCGCCCACCATCTCCCGCCCGGCCCCGCAGCCGGAGCGTCCCAAGGTCACCAAGACCGAGCCGGACATCCCGCTGCCACCCGAGCCCATGGACGACGAGGAGCTCTACGACGAGGACGCCAGCCCGGCGCCCCCGCCGCCACCCCCGTCCCCCGAGAACGACCCCGAGGAGATCGCGGGCAAGCTCCTCTCCGACCACCTGGGCGCCCGCCCCCTCGAGACCTAGCCCTGGGAAAAATCCCAATGCGGCATTGGTCAGTTTTCAGACCGCCAATGTGGCTTTCGTCAGCTCGAAGCTGACGAAAGCCACATTGGGATTTTTTAGCCAGATCAGGCCAGGTAGGACTCGATCGCCGCAGCGATGGCCGAGGCATAGCGCTGGCGACCCTCAGGGCTCGCCATGGCGGCGGCTTCGTCGGCGTTGCGCATGTTGCCGCACTCGATCAGCGCGGCGGGGCGGGTCGAGAGGTTCAGCCCGGCGAGGTCCGCGCGCGGGGCGAGTCCGGCTTGGCCGAGGTAGGTCGACGTCGGGATGCCCGCGTCGCGGATGCCGTCGCGCAGCGCGCGGGCGAGACGTGTCGACGGTTCGCCTTGCTGGGCGTTGAGCGGCGGCGACGAGTAGGCGACGTGAAAGCCATGTGCCCCAGCGGAATTCGAGCCGTCGGCGTGGATGGAGATGACCGCGTCGGCGTTGGCCGAGTTGCCTGTCGCGGCCCGCTTGTCGACGCACGGGCCGACGCCGGAGTCGTCCTGGCGCGTCATGACGACCTTGATCCCCTTGGCCGTCAACGCCGCCGAAACGCGCTTGGCCACGTCGAAGGTGAACGCGTGCTCCGGGTAGCCGGCGTTGGTCGACGTTCCCGTGGTGTTGCACGGTTTCGTCTGCCCGCGCCCGGCGGGCACCTGCTTGTTGATCTCCGCGGCGTGTGAGCCGTTGCCGCCGTTGTGCCCGGGGTCGAGCACGATCACCTTGCCGGAAACAGGCGGCGATGACGGCGAACCGCTGCTGCTCGATGGCGTCACCGGAGCAGACGAAACCGGTGCCGACGACGAAACCGAAGTTTCAGGTGGCGCAGGCGGGATCGGCTGGATCGGTGACGGCGGATCCGGCTGGCAAGCCATGAGCAGCATCGAACCGGCCAAGAGAGGAAACACCACACGCCGTCGCACGGCGCCCACGGTGCCACATCACAGACAGCTAGGCTGGAAGACACGTGCTTTCCACGAGAGGAACAGTCGGATCATGGTGCAACCAGGTGGTGGCTTCGATATGGGCCAGATCCTCCAGCAGGCCCAGCAGATGCAGCAGAAGCTGGTCGAAGCCCAGGAGGAGCTGGCCAACACCGAGGTGACCGGCACGGCGGGCGGCGGCCTCGTCACGGCGACGGTCACCGGCGACGGCGACCTCAAGGCCCTCACGATCGACCCCAAGGTCGTCGACCCCGAGGACATCGAGACGCTGACCGACCTCGTCGTCGCGGCCGTCCGTGACGCCAGCGGCAGCGCGCGCAAGCTCACCGAGCAGAAGCTAGGCCCGCTGGCAGGCGGACTCGGTGGCGGCGGCATGCCGGACCTCGGCGCGCTGGGCCTGGGCTGACACCTTGTACGAGGGTGTGGTCCAGGACCTGATCGACGAGCTCGGCAGGCTGCCGGGCATCGGTCCGAAGAGCGCGCAGCGCATCGCCTTCCACCTGCTCTCCGCGGATCCCGCCGACATCGGCAGGCTCCAGGAGGTGCTCGGCAAGGTCAAAGAGGGCGTGCAGTTCTGCGAGATCTGCGGCAACGTCTCCGAGCAGGAGACCTGCCGCATCTGCCGGGACACCCGGCGCGACCTCACGGTCATCTGCGTGGTCGAGGAGCCGAAGGACGTGCTCGCGGTCGAGCGCACCCGCGAGTTCCGCGGCCGCTACCACGTGCTCGGCGGCGCGCTGGACCCGTTGTCCGGCATCGGCCCCGAGCAGCTGCGGATGCGTGAGCTGCTGCAGCGCATCGGCGCCGCCGATGTCACCGAGGTGATCATCGCGACCGACCCGAACACCGAGGGCGAGGCAACGGCCACGTACCTCGTGCGCATGCTGCGTGACTTCCCCGGCCTGAGCGTCACCCGGCTCGCTTCGGGCCTGCCCATGGGCGGGGACCTGGAGTTCGCCGACGAGCTGACACTCGGCCGCGCGCTTTCGGGCCGCCGGGTCCTCTGAAACGCGATAAAGCGGGCTTTACTCCCCGGAGTAAAGCCCGCTTTATCGCGTCAAAAACTCAGCAGTAGCCCATGGACGCCAGCGAGTTCACGATGATCTCGCTCGGGTGGAACTTGTCCATCCACGACTCGCCGCGCCGGTTCTGGTAGGTGTCGAGGAAGTGCTGCAGCTTGTCGCCGCGCATCTCCGTCAGCACCACGGTCTCGCCGAGGTGCTGCGGGGTCTCGGTGCGCTCACGGTGCACCGCGCACGGCAGGCCGAGGTAGTAGCACTCCGCCGAGAGGCCACCGGAGTCGGTGACGACGTACTCGGCGCGCGCGACCAGCGGCAGGAACTTGAGGTAGCGCAGCTTCGGCCTGGCGATGAACTTGTCGTCGAAGATGTTGCCGAGACCCAGCGAGCGGATCTTCTCGCGCTCCGGGGCGCCCGCCATGTAGACGATCGGCATCTCGCGGCTCTGCTCGCGCAGGATCTCCAGCGCTTCCTTGTACTTGTCAGGACGCGAGACCAGCTCGAAACGGTGCAGCGTGGCCAGGCCGAACTTCTCCGGCAGGCCCTCGCCCTCGAACGGTTGGTTGATCGCCAGGCGCATCGCGTCGATCGCGGTGTTGGCCTCGGTGTCGACCACCACGCCGCGCGCGTTGCGCAGGTTGTTGACCTCACGCGCGCTCGGCGCGAAGTGCATGTCGACGATCTTGGCCGCGATCTTGCGGTTCAGCTCCTCCGGCAGCGGCGAGAGGATGCTGCCCGACCGGGCGCCCGCCTCGACGTGCCCGACGCGGGACTTGAGGATGCGCTTGCCGATCAGCGAGCCGTACGGCGTGGTGAACGTGTCGCCGTGCACCAGCACGAGCGGCGGGCGGCCGTCCTCGGTCAGCGCCGCGCGCAGCTCCTCGCGGCGGCTCCACGCGGTGCGGAGCACCTGCGCGGCCCAGCCGGGAACCTGCTTGGGCGACTCGAGGTTGTGTGCCTGCTCGCGCGGGACCAGCCAGACGTCCGGTTCCGGCATGTTCAGGTCGGCCAGCACGTCCGAGACCTCGTCCACGTGCTGCGCCGTGAACCAGATCTTCGGGCGCATGCCGCGTTCGAGGATCCCGTGGTAGACCGGCGCGATTTTGATCAATTCCGCCGTGGTGCCGAGAATGAAGGAAATCACGAGGCGTTCTTTTCTGCTCGGAGTCTGCGGTGGGTGAAGGATACCCAGGTGGGAGAGCACGGTAGCCTCGGCCCTGATGAGTGCGAATACGCTCGAACCCAGTCTTAGCGTCGTGATCCCGGTCTTCAACGAGGAGAACTGGATCACACGCTGCGTCGACGCCCTGGTCGCGTCGGCCGCGCACGCGAACTGGCCCGCCGAGGTCATCGTCGTCGACGACGGCAGCACCGACGGCACCGGACAGCGCCTCGTGGAGCTCGCGGACCGGCACGGCATCACCGTGATCAGCCAGCCCAACCGCGGCCGTTTCGAGGCACGCAGGGCCGGCCTGGCGAAGGCCGGTGGCCATCAGGTCCTGCTGCTCGACAGCCGCGTCATCGTGGACCTGACCTCGCTGGAGTTCCTGCGCGCGCAGCTCGTCGAGCACGCGGACCGCACGGTGTGGAACGGCCACATCAACGTCGACTCCGAGGACAACCCGTACGCAGGCTTCATGGCCGGTCTGGTGAAGATCCCGTGGCGCCGTTACTGCGCGAATCCGCGCCTGATGTCGTTCGACATCGAAGAATTCGACGTCTTCCCCAAGGGAACCGGATTCTTTTCCGCGCCGCGCCAGATGCTCGAAGACGCGTCCAACGCATTCGAATCGCTTTATGAAGACGTCCGCCTCGCCAGTGACGACACCGGCGTGCTCCGCTGGATCGCCGAGCGCACCCGGATCTTCCTGGCGCCGGAGTTCTCCGCGACCTATCACGGCCGCGAGTCGCTCGAGAAGTTCGTGAAGCAGTCGTACTTCCGCGGCACCACCTTCGTCGACTCCTACATCGCGACCCCCGGCCCGGCCCGCAACGGCCTCTTCGCCGCGCTCGCCGTCGGCGTGGTCGGCCTCGGCATCGCCGCCAAGCGCCCCAAGACCGCGATGACACTGGCGAGCCTCGGATCGACGGCGGCAGGCGTCGCGGTGACCCGGTTCGGCGCGACGAAGGCCGAGGGCGCCGCGGTCGCGAAGCTGACCCCGCTGTTCGCCGCCGGATTCGGCGCGGGCGTGGTCCGCGGCCTGATCCTCGCGCTGCGAGCCCGGCTCAAGCGATGAGTGCCGTGTCGGACGACCTGGCCAAGGACACCGGCAAATCCGCCGGGAAGATCGGCATCTCACTGCTGATCGCCATCGGCCTCGGCTACGTGCTGACCTTTGTCTGCGGCAGGCTGCTCGGCCCCGTCCGTTACGACGTCTTCGCCTCTTTCTGGGCGGTGCTGATGGGCTTCGGCGCCGCGCTGTCCCCGTTGGAGCAGGAGCTCTCCCGGCAGTCGGCGCTCGCTTCGGCGGCCGGTCACCGGGTCGGCAGGTCGGCGGTCCGCACCTTCGTGGTGGCCGCCGTGGTGATCGCCGTGCTCAGCCTGCTGACGTTCATCCCGCAGGCCACCACCCAGCTCTACGGCGGCCAGTTCTGGCTCGCGGTGATCGTGCTGGTCGGCGGGGTCGCGTTCGCCTTCCAGTTCGCCACTCGCGGGTTGCTGATCGGGCACAACGAGGTCCGCCGGTTCTCCGGCCTGATTCTCGGCGAGGCGGGCGCCAGGGTGCTGGTGCTCGGCATCGTGGTGGCCATCGGCGTCGGCACCCAGATCCTGCCGCTCGCCCTCGCCGCCGCGGCCGGTTCGTTCGCCTGGCTGCTCTACGCGCGGCCGACCGCCAAGCTGGTCGATCCTCACCTCGAGGGCGAGCCGTGGCCGGTCGTCGTCAAGCGGACCTTGCTGCTCCTGCTCGCCGCCGGCCTGACCGCCAGCCTGGTCACCGGCTACCCGGCGCTGGTCAAGCTGCTCGCGCCGAAGTCCGACGCCGAGCAGCTCGGCGCCTTCTTCGCCGCGCTGATGGTCGCCAGGGTGCCGCTGCTGCTGCTGTCCCCGCTCCAGGCGCTCGCCGTGCCCACCGTCGTGCGGCTCAGCGCCAGCGAAGAAGGCCATGGCAAGCTCCGCAAGCTGCTGGTGCTGGGTGCGATCGGCTCGCTGGTCGTGGCCGCGATCGGCGCGGTGATCAGCCTGTTCATCGGACCGTGGGCGGTCAGCCTGCTGTTCAGCGCGAAGTTCGCCGCGCAGGGCTGGTGGGTCGCCGGGCTGGTCTGGTCCTCGGTGATGCTCACCATCATGCAGCTGATGGCCGCGGTGCTCGTCGCGCAGGCCAAGGCCGACAAGCTGGTCATCGTCTGGGCGGTCACGGCGGTCAGCGCCGCGCTGACCCTGGTGCTGATGCCCGGTGACACGATCCTGCGCGCGGTGGTCGGATTGATCGTCGGCCCGACGCTCGGACTGGCCGTCGTCACCGCCTTCGTAGTGCGCAAACCTGCCCCGGTAGGGTGACGAGGGGCTTAATCCATAATTGCCGGTTTTGAGTTTGGACTGCGAATTCGATGAACGTTCTTCTCGTTTTGCTCGCATTCTGGCTGCCCGGTCTCGCCGTCGGTGCCGCTGTCGGCCTGCGCGGCTGGACGCTGGCGGCGAGCGGGCCCGCGCTGACGTTCGGGGTCGTCGCGGTCGGTGTCCCGATCCTGGGCAAGCTCGGGATCACCTGGAACCTGCTCAACGTCGCGCTGTGGGCGCTGCTGCTCGCGATCGTCGGCTTCGGCGCTTCGCTGCTTTTCAAGCGCTTCACGAAGCCCAAGGAGATCGAGGGCGCGCCGGAGAACCTGCCGCGCACCCTGCGTGACCACCTGATCATCGGCGCCGGCGTGGTCATCGGCCTCGGCGTCGGGCTGGCGACGTTCGTCCGCGGCTCGCACTCGCTCGACCGGGTGCAGCAGGGCTGGGACGCGCCGTATCACGGCAACCTGGTGCGCTGGATCGCCGAGCACGGCGACGCGCGCCCGTCGACGGTCGGCACGATCGCCAACCTGCCGAACCAGACCGACTACTTCTACCCCGACACCTACCACGCGCTGCTCGCGCTGGTCTTCGGCAAGGCCGGGCTCGGCATGCCGCAGACGCTGAACCTCGCGGTGCTCGCGGTGATCCTCGCCGTGCCGCTGGGTGTCGCCGCGCTGGGCACCGCGTGGCGGATGCCCGCGATCGCCGTCGGCGCCGCCGCGGCCGTGACGACCTGGTTCACCGCCTTCCCGTACGACTCGCTGTGGCGCGGCCCGCTGTGGCCGTACGTCGCCGGCGTCGCGATGCTCCCGGCGCTGCTGGCGATCACCCGCCACCTGATCGTGCCGCGCGGACTCGCAGGCCCGGTCGGCATCTCACTCGCGCTGGCCGGTCTCGCCGGGCTGCACACGAGCCTCGCGTTCGTCGCGACGGTTTATCTGCTGATCATTCTCGTCGCCGTGATTTTCCGTTTCGAGCCCATCAATTGGCGCGTTTCCCGCGCTTCATTGATCGCGACCGTCGCGCTCGGGGTTGTTTTCGCATTCCCGCTCGTGCTCCCCGCGCTGTACAACGCGGCAGGCGTGACAAGTGCGTTCTGGTCTTCCGAAGCGACGGTTTCCGGCGCGATCGGCGAGACGATCCTGTTCTCGCCGATGGCCGACTTCCCGCTGTGGTGGATCGGGATTCCGGCGCTGATCGGCATCTTCGTGATGGTCAAGCGCCGCCGCAATCTGTGGATGGTCGCCTCGTACGTGGTGTTCGGCGGCCTCTTTGCGGCAACGGTCTCGCTGGAGACCCCGCTCATCCACACGCTGACCGGCATCTTCTACAACGACCACTGGCGCCTCGCCGCCCTCGTGCCGCTCGCCGGTTCCATCGCGTTCGGCGAGGCCATCAACGCGGGCGCCGAAAAGATCTCGGGCAAGCTCGTCGGCTGGCGCCCGTCGCTGAAGCCCGCGATGGTCACCCTCGCCGCCGCGGCCGTGCTCGGCCTGCTGCTCGCCGGCCTGAGCAAGGGCGGCTACATCGGCCGCAACAGCCAGCGCCTCGGCATGAACTACGGCGACGGCCCGACGGTCAGCCACGGCGAGGAAGCCGCGTACAAGTGGCTTTCCGAGCACGTCAAGCCCGGCGAGCGCGTGATGAACGACCGGTCCGACGGCTCGGTCTGGATGTACGCGCTCTACGCCGTCTGGCCGGTCGAGTGGACGTTCTACGGCACCGAGGCCAACACCAAGTCCGGCCTGCTCACGATCCGCCTCAACGACCTCGACCACGACCCGCGCATCCGCCCGGCGCTGACCGACCTCAAGGTCCGCTACGTGATCAAGGGCAAGGGCCTCGTGACCCCGGAGTCCCGCGCCGCGACCGGCCTGCAGAACCTCGACCAGAACGAGGCGTTCAAGGTCGTCTACCAGAACGACGACGCCACGGTCTACGAAATCGAAGGCCAGGAGAACGTGGTCACCTCGGGCGCTTCGCCCGGCTCCTCCGCCTCCGGCAACTAACGCTCGTGAGCGTTCCCGACGGTTCTATTGAGGGGAAGGGCGAATGTGGTGTGTTGGTGTTCGGACACGTCCGTTCGTATGGTCACGAAGACGCCGGTCGACCCGGGGGTGCGAGGGGACCCCTGGGTGCGACATACGCACTGAGGGGTCCCCTCGCTTCAGCCCTCGCACCTGCAACACTCACGACCCCCTGCGGAGTAAAGCGGCTTTATCCCGCACACCACGGCCCACGGCTATCCGCGAGTGGTAACTCTGCTCCGCTAGATGCAGCAGAGTCACCACTCACACATCCCTCGCCCCCCTGACCTGCTGCCCGGCAAGCCCGCGACCGCGGCCAACGCGCCACCTTTGCGTTTCCGCTCAATAACCGTCGGGAACGCTCACGACCCCCGTCTGGCTGGGGCTGCGGACGTTGTGAAAGGGGCGTTCACAACGCACAAGGTTGTGAACTAGGCGTTGGCAACGCTCCGAAAGATGCTAGACCCGCTGATCCCACAAGTGTGGGACGGGTCCGCGAGAAAACCTTAGCGCGAGCTTGATGAGTTTCATAATTCTCGGGCTCCTTTGTTGCTGGCAGATGACAATTAAATAGGTCACTTATCGAACATGGGGTCGAATTCGCGGAGTGAATTCGGGTGCGCATAATTCCGTGAGTGATCAATTCGACGCGCTTGTTCTATGTGGACGACTCCGGAGCTGAGAGCACTGGCTACGTGGTGTACAGCTGGGTTGAGTGCGACACCACGCAGTGGCGGGCGGGCGCGCTGGCGTTGGCGGACTTGCGCGCGCACTTGCATGCGAAGTATCAGATTCCGGTATCCGCGGAGCTGCACGCCACGCAATTCATCTCAGGTCGCGGTAATCCGTCGCAGAACCCTGGGGTCAACTTGTCGAAGGCGGCCAGACATGCGGCAGCAGAGGATGCGCTCTCCGCGTTGGGGCGCGCGCCCGGCCTTCAAGTCGGGACGGTTTTTCGTCGCACGCTCGCCAGGCGCCGGGCGTACGCGGTCGAGCGGGACGTCGTTTACGCCGAATTGGTCGAGTGCCTCGATAAGCGAATGCGGATGGCCGGTGGTCTCGCGATCATCCTGATGGACGGTGATGGAACCGCGACCGGCTATTACGGTGCTCATCGCAGGCTTTCGATGCAGTCGCGCCAGGTGATCGAGGATCCACTCTTCGTGCCCGCGCATCGTTCGGCTTTCGTGCAGGCTGCCGACTTCGCGGCATGGACGGCTTATCAGTCACTGCTTCGGCACGGTGGCAAGGAGTTCGCGTGGCACTGGTACGAGAAGTACCTGGGGGATCGCGATGTCAACGGCGGGCCGGTCGAATTATGACCCCGAAAATAAAGCTAGACCTGCTTGTCCAACACGTGGGGCAGGTCCGCGAGAGCGATCATAGCACAGGCCTAGGCAACTTGGTCAAGCTGGAGAAGGAGTCCGGCGGGGCGCACGCTCAGTGAGCCGTTAGAGTTATTGCGTGCAATCGACGGCTGTCGCCACCCAGCGTGTGCTCATCGTGATGCCCGCTCTCAACGAGTCGGGCAGCGTCGCCGACGTCATCGCGCAGGTGAACGCGTCGATGCCGGGGATCGATATTCTCGTCGTCGACGACGGTTCCGTCGACCAGACCGCGCAGCTCGCCAGGGAAGCGGGGGCGCGGGTCGCCCGGCTTTCGGTGAATCTCGGTGTCGGTGGTGCGCTGCGGACCGGGTTCCGGTACGCGGTCGCGCGCGGTTATGACGTCGTCGTGCAGGTGGATGCCGATGGGCAGCATGATCCCGAAGAGCTGAAAGCGCTGCTCGCCGGTCTGGAGAAGGCCGATATCGTGATCGGTTCCCGGTTCGCCGGGAAGGGCTCGTACAAGGCAAGCGGTCCGCGTAAGTACGCCATGGTCGTGCTTTCGTTCGTGTTCTCGCGGCTGGCGAAGACCAAGCTCACCGATGTGACCTCCGGGTTCAAGGCGATGGGGCCGAGGGCGATCAGGATGTTCGCCGAGTACTACCCGGCCGAATACCTGGGTGACACCGTCGAATCGCTGGTGATGGCGATCCGGGGGAAGCTCCAGATCGCGGAAGTTCCGGTCGTCATGGGTGAACGTGTCGCGGGCACCCCCAGTCATTCGCCCGTGAAGTCGGCCGTTTACCTCGGCCGGGCCGGGCTCGCGCTGCTGCTGGCGCTCATTCGCCGCAGGCCGGCGACCGACTCGTCGGATTCGGCGTAGGAGAAACCCATGAACGGCTGGCAGATCCTCAGCATCATCGTCGCTGTCTTCGTGCTGGCGTGCGTCATCGAGATGATGCGCCGCCGGAAGCTGCGGGAGAAGTACGCGGGCGTGTGGCTCGTGGTCGCCGTCGGCGTGGTGGTGCTCGCGGTCATTCCGCAGGCCGCCGAATTCCTCGCGAAGCTGACCGGCGTGCAGACGCCGTCGAACTTCGTCTTCCTGCTGTCCGGGGTCGTGCTGGCGTTGGTCTCGCTGCACCTTTCGGTCGAGGTCGGGCACCTGGAAGAAGAGGTGCGGACGTCCATCGAGGAGATCGCGCTGCTGCGCTGCGAGCTCGAAGACACCCGCAAGGCGCTGGAAGCCCGTATCGCGGCTTTCGAAAAGGCCCCGGACAACGTGAACGGCCTGCCCGAGGTGAGCAGGGTCCGCTGAGCACGGCCCGGGACCTCGCCGAGGCCGTTCTCGCCGCGCCACCGAGGCTCGGCGCCGTGCGGATGCTCGCGATCGACGGGCCGTCCGGCTCGGGTAAATCGACTTTCGCTGATGCGGTCGCCGGTGAAATACGTGCGCTGAATCACTCGGTCGCGCTCGTGCGCACCGATGAATTCGCCACTTGGGATGATCCGGTCTCCTGGTGGCCCCGCCTTGTCGAAGGCGTGCTGAACCCGCTCTCGCAAGGCCGTGAAGGCCGTTATCGCCCGATGGACTGGTCATCCGGCGTGCCCGCGCCCGGCGCGGAGAAGACACTTCCGGTGCCCGCCATTCTGCTGCTGGAAGGCGTTTCCGCAGCACGGCTTTCGGTCAGGCCAAGATTGTCTTGCGTGTGCTGGGTCGAACTCGCGGATCCCACGGCCAGGCTGGACCGTGCGGTCGCCAGGGACGGGGAGGCGAGCAGACGATCACTCACCGAGTGGCAGGCATTCGAACGTGGTTGGTTCACCGCGGGCCAAGGAAGACAAACGGCGGACAAATATCACGTTGCGTCATGATTTACCGACACTTTGCGGTCATTTCGGCCTCCACGTAGCGCGATCGTAACCTCACGTGCTTAAGTGCTGGGCGACTTCCGGCTAGTGTCACCGCACACACCGAAATCCCGTCCGTTCCTGACCGACCGGACGGTGAAATAATCCAACCTGTCCCAAGGGGTGCCAGATGCTGCAAATGCGGGTGGCCCGAGTGCGCCGGATAGCCCTGATCGGGCTTGCCGGAGCGCTCGCGCTCTCCATGTCCGCTTGCGCCGAGTCGAAGCGTGACGATGCCGCCGGTGGTGGCGGCAAGACCGGCGGCACGCTGGTCTTCGGCACGGCCAGCGTGCCGAAGCTGTTCGACCCGCTCTTCAACGACGAGGGCGAGACCGACCGGATCACCAGGCAGATGTACGACACCCTGGTCGCGTTCAAGGAAGGCACCTCGGAGCTCACCCCCGGCCTCGCCGAGAAGTGGACCCCGAGCCCCGACGGCAAGACCTGGACCTTCGACCTGCGCAAGGGCGTCAAGTTCCACGACGGCACCCCGTTCAACGCCGCGGCGGTCTGCTTCAACTTCGACCGCTGGTTCAACATGGCAGGCGCCGCCGCGCAGAGCCAGATGATCTACTACGGCGACGTCTTCGAGGGCTTCAAGAAGAACGAGGGCGACGCCAGCGGCGAGCCAGTCTACAAGAGCTGCGAGGCCAAGGACGAGAACACCGCCGTCCTGAACCTCAACAAGTACAAGGGCGCCTTCCCGGCGGCCTTCGGCCTCGGCTCCTTCGGCATGTCCAGCCCGGAAGCGCTGAAGAAGTACGACGCCGACAAGGTCACCCAGAGCGGTGAAGCCTTCTCGTACAGCAGCTACGCGAACGAGCACCCGACCGGTACCGGCGCGTTCAAGTTCGAGTCGTACGACAAGACCGCGAAGACCGTCACCCTGGTCCGCAACGACGACTACTGGGGCGAGAAGGCGAAGCTCGACAAGATCGTCTTCAAGACCATCTCGGACGAGAACGCCCGTAAGCAGGAGCTGCGCGCCAAGACGATCGACGGCTACGACCTCGTCTCGCCGCAGGACTACCAGGCGCTGAAGAACGACGGCTTCACGCTGTCGCCGCGCCCGCCGTTCAACCTGCTCTACCTGGGCATCAACCAGAAGAACAACCCGGCGCTGAAGGACCTCAAGGTCCGCCAGGCGCTCGCGTACGCGTTGGACCGCGAGGCGCTCGTCAAGACCAAGATGCCGGAAGGCGCCACGGTCGCGAAGGAGTTCCAGCCGGACACGCTGGCCGGTTACGCCAAGGACGTCCAGGAGTACCCGCACGACGTCAACAAGGCGAAGCAGCTGCTCGCCGAGGCCGGTCAGTCCAACCTGACGCTGAACTTCTACTGGCCGACCGAGGTCACCCGCCCGTACATGCCGAACCCGCAGGAGATCGCGTCGGCGCTGGCCGACAACCTCAAGCAGGCCGGCATCACGGTCAACCTGGTTCCGCGCCCGTGGAACGGTGGCTACAAGGACGACGTGCAGAAGCTCGGCAAGCACGACCTGCACATCATCGGCTGGAACGCGGACTACGCCGACGCCGGTAACTTCCTCGGCACCTTCTTCGGCCGCGCGAAGCCGGAGTTCGGTTTCGACAACCCGGAGCTGTTCGCCCAGCTGTCCAAGGCCGACGGCACGGTCGACCCGGCCGCGCACGCCGCCGCCTACGAGCAGGCCAACCGCGACATCATGTCGAAGTACCTGCCCGCCGTCCCGATCCTGAGCTCGCCGCCCGCGTACGTCACCGCGGCGAACATCAAGGGCATGGTGGCCAGCCCGCTCAACAACGAGCACTTCAACACCGTGAGCAAGGGATAACCCTGAGCACATAGCCGACAGGGGGCAGGCGTTCCGACGCCTGCCCCCTGCCCGCCATCCAGGGCTAAGTCATTAAGGAATTCCATGCTCCGATTCATCGCGCGTCGGTTGCTACAAGCGATACCGACGCTCTTCATCTTGTCCATCCTCGTTTTCGCCTGGCTCCGCTCGCTTCCCGGTGGTCCGGCAGGCGCGATGCTCGGCGACAAGGCGACCCCTGAGAAGCTCGCCAACCTCGAGCGCCTCATGGGCCTGGACCGGCCCATCTACGAGCAGTACATCAAGTTCCTCGGCCGGGTGGTGACCGGTGACTTCGGCGTTTCGTCGAAGAGCGGCGACCCCGTGCTGGACGAGATCGGCCGGGCCTTCCCGGCGACGATCGAACTTTCGATCGCCGCGCTGCTGTTCGCCGTCGTGCTCGGCATCCCGCTCGGCTACCTCGCGGCGAAGTTCCGCGGCCGCCTGCTCGACAACACCACGATCGTCGGCACGCTGCTCGGTGTCGCGGTTCCCGTGTTCTTCCTCGGGATCATGCTGAAGTACTTCTTCGCGTCGGGCCCGTTCCTGCACATCCTGCCGCCGTCAGGGCGGCAGGACACGCTGATCAACGCGACCCACGTGACCGGTTTCGCGGTGCTCGACGGCCTGCTGACCGGTGAGCTGGACGCGTCGGTCGACGCGATCCGCCACCTGATCCTGCCCGCCATCGCGCTGGGCACGATCCCGCTCGCGGTCATCGTCCGGATCACCCGCGCCTCGGTGCTCGACGTGCTCAACGAGGACTTCGTGCGCACCGCGAACGCCAAGGGTCTCGCGCCGCGCACCGTCCGCGGCAGGCACGTGCTGCGCAACGCGCTGCTGCCGGTCTCGACGACGATCGGCCTGCAGACCGGCCTGTTGCTCGCCGGCGCCGTGCTCACCGAGAAGGTGTTCGTGTGGGGTGGGATCGGCTCGAAGATGGCCGAGTCCATCAACGTGCGTGACTACCCGATCCTGCTGGGCCTGGTCATGCTCGCCGCGGTCGTCTTCGTGGTGATCAACATTCTGGTGGACGTCTCGTACGGCATCATCGATCCAAGGGTGCGGGTGCGATGACCACGTTCATGAAGCAGAAGCGCGAGAAGATCGACAAGCTCGCGGACAGCGCACGCGGCAAGGGTGTGCTCGCCGACGCGATCGGCCGCATGCGCCGCAGCCCGGTGGCGATCATCGGCGCGGTGATCGTGCTGCTGTTCATCGTGCTCGCCGCCATCGCGCCGTGGATCGCGCCGAAGGATCCCTTCTTCCGCGACCCGGTGCTGACCGAGCACCTGCGCCCGAGCTCCATCCCCGGCGCCCAGCCGGGATATCTGCTCGGCAGCGACGAGAACGGCCGCGACTTCTTCAGCCGCGTGCTGGTCGGGTCACAGCAGTCGCTGATCGTCGGGGTCATGGCGACCCTGATCGGGCTCGCGCTCGGCATGCTCATCGGCGGTATCGCCGGCGCGGTCGGCGGCTGGGTGGACACCGCGCTCATGCGGTTCACCGACATCCTGCTGTCGGTGCCCGGCCTGCTGCTGGCCATCTCGATCGCGGCGCTGGCGAAGAACCCCAGCCAGTTCACGGTCATCCTGTCGGTCGCGATCGTCAACGTGCCGATCTTCGCGCGGCTGCTGCGTGGATCGATGCTGGCGCAGCGGCACAGCGAGTACATCCTCGCGGCCACCTCGCTCGGCGTGAAGCGGTCGACGATCGTGTTCCGGCACATGCTGCCGAACTCGCTCGCGCCGGTGATCGTCCAGGCGACGCTGACGCTGGCGACCTCGATCCTCGACGCGGCCGCGCTGTCCTTCCTCGGCCTCGGCGACCCGAACCTCGACCGCGCCGAGTGGGGCGCGATGCTGAGCCGGGCCCAGGACTTCCTGGAGATCAAGCCGGAGCTGGCCTTCTATCCGGCCGCCGCGATCATCGTGGTGGCACTCGGCTTCACCCTGCTCGGCGAGTCCATGCGGGAAGCCCTCGACCCGAAGAACAGGCGGTGATTCCCCGTGGCATTGCTTGAGGTCCGCGACCTGAACGTCGTGTTCCAGCGCAAGGGCGAGCGGCCGTTCACCGCGGTGAACGGCGTGAGTTTCGACGTCGACCCCGGCCAGACGGTCGGGCTGGTCGGTGAGTCCGGCTGTGGCAAGTCGGTCACCTCGCTGGCGATCATGGGCCTGCTGGCCAAGCGCGGCAACAAGGTCACCGGTTCGGTGAAGTTCGAAGGCACCGATCTGCTTTCCCTGTCCGACAGGGAAATGGGCGACCGGCGCGGCCGGGACATCGCGATGGTGTTCCAGGACCCGCAGTCCTCGCTGAACCCGGTCATCCCGATCGGGCTGCAGATCACCGAGGTGCTCGAACGCCACCGCGCCATGTCGCGCGCGCAGGCCAAGGGCGAGGCGATCGTGCTGCTGGACAAGGTCGGCATCCCCGACCCGGCGCGGCGGCTTTCCGAGTACCCGCACCAGCTTTCCGGTGGTATGCGCCAGCGTGCGCTGATCGCCATCGCGCTGGCGTGCAAGCCGCGCCTGCTCATCGCGGACGAGCCGACCACCGCGCTCGACGTGACGATCCAGGCGCAGATCCTGGCGCTGCTGCGCGAACTCGTGCAGGACACCGGCACCGCGCTGATCATGATCACGCACGACCTCGGCGTGGTCGCCGGGCTGTGCGACGAGGTCAACGTGCTCTACGGCGGCCGGATCGTCGAGCGGGCGGAGCGGCACGCGTTGTTCGCCGAGCCGCGCCACCCGTACACGCACGGGCTGCTCGCCTCGATCCCGCGGCTCGACGCGGGCCGCGGCGAGAAACTGGTGCCCATCAAGGGTTCCGTCGCCGACAACATCCCGTGGGATGGCGGCTGCGCGTTCGCGCCGCGCTGCCCGAACGCGCTCGAGGCCTGCCGCAAGGTCACGCCGGAGCTGACCTCGGACGGCAACGGGATGCTGCGCTGCCACAACCCGGTGGTGCCGGAACTCAAGGTCGGGGAGGGAGTCTGATGACCGACACCGTTGTGGAGAGCGCTGTCGAAACCGACGTGCTGCTGCAGGTCGACGACCTCAAGGTGCACTTCCCGATCAAGCGCGGGATCATCTTCGACAAGACCATCGGGTACGTCTACGCGGTGGACGGCGTCTCGCTCGCCATCCGTCGCGGTGAGACCTATGGCCTGGTCGGCGAGTCGGGCTGTGGCAAGACCACGCTCGGCAGGGCGATCCTGCGGCTGGTCGAGCCGACCGGCGGGGTCGTCGACTTCGACGGCACCGACGTGGCGAGCCTCAAGGGCGAGGAACTGCGCAAGAGCCGCCGCCGGATGCAGATGATCTTCCAGGACCCACTGTCCAGTTTGGACCCGCGCCAGTCGGTCGAGTCCATCCTGACCGAGGGCATGCGCGCGCACGGGCTCGACAAGGACAAGGAGTCCACGCACGAGCGGCTGCGTGAGCTGCTCGCCGCGGTCGGCCTGCCGGAGAACGCCCTGCGGAAGTATCCGCACGAGTTCTCGGGCGGTCAGCGCCAGCGCATCGGCATCGCGCGGGCACTGGCGGTCGAGCCGGACCTGATCGTCGCCGACGAGCCGGTGTCCGCACTGGACGTGTCGGTGCAGGCGCAGGTGGTCAACCTGCTGGAGGACCTGCAGGAGAAGCTCGGGCTGACCTATGTGGTCATCGCGCACGACCTCGCGGTCGTCCGGCACATCTCCGACCGCATCGGCGTGATGTACCTCGGGTCGCTGGTGGAGGAAGCCACCGCCGACTCGCTGTACGAAGAGCCGCTGCACCCGTACACGCGGGCGCTGCTCTCGGCGATCCCGGTGCCGGACCCCAAGGTCGAGGACGCGCGTGAGCAGATCCTGCTCGCAGGCGACCTGCCCTCGCCCGCGAACCCGCCGAGCGGCTGCCGGTTCCACACCCGGTGCCCGTGGAAGCAGGAGACGCGCTGCTCGACCGACCGGCCCGAGCTGCGTGAGCTCGCGTCGGGGCACCGCGTCGCGTGTCACTTCGCGGAGGACATCCGTGACGGGCTGATCCAGCGGCACGAGGTCAAGGCCGAGCTGGTGGACGAGGTGGCGATCAATCCCGACGTCGACCTCAGCGGTCCCGCTTCGGTGTCCGAAATCATTTAGCACTAGCGGGCCTCATCCTCCGGGGTGAGGCCCGCTTACTTCGGTCACCGGTACCGTGTGCGGGGGGACTGAACCAGACGTGAGGGGACACGCGCGTGCATATCGACCAGTGGCTGAACACCATTCCAGCGCTGTCGGTCTATTTGATCGTCGGCGGCGTCATCATGATCGAGAGTCTCGGCATCCCCTTGCCGGGTGAGATCGTGCTGGTCAGCTCGGCTTTGCTGTCCTCGCAGACGGATCACATCAGCCCGCTCTGGGTGGGTGTGTTCGCCAGTGTCGGCGCGATCGTCGGCGACAGTATCGGCTACACGATCGGCCGCAAGGGTGGTCATCGCCTGTTCGCGTGGGCCGGGCGGAAGTTCCCCAAGCACTTCGGGCCGAAGCACATCGAGAAGGCCAAGGGCATCTTCGAGAAGCGCGGCGTCTGGGCTGTCTTCTTTGGACGTTTCATCGCTTTCCTCCGGATTCTCGCCGGTCCGCTCGCGGGCTCGCTGCACATGCCGTACCGCAAGTTCCTCGCGGCCAACGCGCTCGGCGGCATCGTCTGGGCCGGTGGCACCACGGCGGCGGTCTACTACCTGGGCATCGTCGCGGAGAAGTGGCTGTCGCGGTTCTCCTACGTCGGGCTGGGCGCGGCGGTCATCGCGGGCATCGTCATCTCGATCATCGTGAAGAAGCGCATGACTCACGTCGAAGAGGACGAGGCGGAGACCGAGACCAAGGAGCCGGCGCCCGCCACCGACCGCTGAGCCCGTTTCTTCAGCGAGCCCAGCAGCACCCCGCCGATCACCACGAGCCCGGCCGCGATCTCCAGCGGGGCCGGGCGTTCGTGCAGCACGACGAACGACATCGAGATGCCGACCACCGGCACCAGCAGGCTGAACGGCGCGACCACGCCTGCCGGGTTGCGGGTCATCAGCGTCGACCAGATGCCCGAGCCCGCGATGGTGCCGAGCAGCACCACGTAGGCCAGCCCGAGCAGGCTGACGACCCCGGTCGACGTGCCGAGCGTGGTCAGCGACTTCCACTGGCCGTCCTCGAAACCGAACGACAGCGCCAGCATCGGCAGCGGCGGCACGACCGACATCCAGAGCGTGAAGTGCAGCGCGTTCGACGGCTTGGCCGCGCGCATGCTCAGGTTGCCGAAAGCCCAGCTCAGCGCGCCGAGCAGGGTGAGGATGACCGGCAGCAGCGCCGCGTGCTCGAACTGCTGCCAGGCGATCACCGCCATACCGAAGACGGCGAGCGAGATGCCCGTCCACTGCCGCCTGCTGACCTTCTCCCGCAGGAAGATCGCGCCGAGCACGACGGTGAACGGCGCCGACGCCTGCAGCACCAGCGACGCGAGCCCGGTCGGCATGCCGATGTCCATGCCGACGAACAGGAACAGGAACTGCAGCGTCCCGAAGCCGAGGCCGTAGCCGAGCAGGTGGCGGATCTTCACCTTCGGCCACGGCACGAACAGGATCGTCGGCACCGCGATCACCAGGAACCGCAGCGCGGCCGCGAACAGCGGCGGGAACTGGCCGAGCATGGCGTGGATGGCGAGGAAATTGCAGCCCCACAGGAAGGCGACGAGCATGGCGAGCAGACGGTCTCGGGTGGGCATGCCTTCACTCTGACCGGTGAAACTGTGAAGGACCATCGATAATATCTGCACGAACCTTGAAGCAGTGCTTCACATACAATCGATGCCATGGATATCGGCCGGTTGAGGACGCTGCGCGAGTTCGCCGACCGCGGCAGTGTGACGGAAGCCGCACGCGCGTTGCACTGCACGCCGTCCGCGGTCTCCCAGCAGTTGCGGGCGTTGCAGGGCGAAGTCGGCCTCCCGCTGACCGAGCCCGCGGGCCGCGGCCTGCGGCTGACCGACGCCGGCCGCGCGCTGGTGGCCCGCGCGGACGACGTGCTCGCCGCGCTCGACCGCGCGGAGTCCGAATTGGACACTTACCGCAGCGCGCCACGCGGCCGCGTCCGCCTCGCGATCTTCCAGTCGGCCGGTTTGCTGCTGCTGCCCGGTTTGCTGCACCGGATCGCCGAGTTCGAGGGTCTCGAGATCGACGTCCGCGACATCGACATGGTCCCGCCGGAGATCCCCAGCCTCGTCGCCGACTACGACATCGTGGTGGCGCACCGCGACGAGCACGCCCAGCCGTTCGCCACCGACCGCCTCGATTCGGTCCACCTCCTGCGCGAGCCACTCGACGTCGCACTGCCCGCAGGCCACCGGCTGGCGTGCAAGGAGCGCGTCGAGCTCGCGGAGCTGGCCGGCGAACGCTGGATCAGCGTGAACTTCGGCTTCCCCGTCGACGACGTGCTGAAGTCGCTGACCGTGCGCACCGGGGTCCAGCCCCAGGTCGTCCAGCGCATCAACGACTTCCGCATCACCGAGGCGCTCGTCGCGGCCGGGCACGGGATCGCGCTGCTGCCCCGGTACACGATGGACGTCAGCGGGGACAGCGGCCTGCTACGGCGTCCGCTCGCGGGCGTACGCGCGGCGCGTCACGTCGAAGCCGTGTCCCGCAAGGGCGCTTCGGCGCGGCCTGCGGTGGCAGCGGTCTTGGACGCCCTGCTCGCGGAAGTCGCCCAGGTCACGGACTCGTGAGTGTTTTGGCCGGTTAGAACCGGCCGTACCACTCACGACCCCCGCTGGATGGCGGGATTGCAATAACGCCATATATGTCTGGTTTAGTGCAATAGTACGTATTGCCGGTAAATCACTGGCATGATCTCCGACCATGATCAGCACCGCGGTCGAAGCGCCGGCCACCACGCGAAATGTCGCCATCGACGCATTGCGCGGACTCACGATCCTGGTGATGATCTTCGTCAACAATCTGCCCAGTGGCCCCGATTCCGTCATGCCCGCTTGGATGTTGCACCACGATGCCGAGACCAACGGGATGACGTTCGTCGACCTGGTGTTCCCCGCGTTCATCTTCGTGATGGGCATGTCGGTGCCGCTCGCGCTCGACAAACGGCTCAACGCCGGGGATTCCGTGCGACAGGTGCTGTGGCATGTGGTGTCGCGCGCGGGTGCGCTGATCGTCGTCGGGATCATGATGTGCAACGACTCGCCCGATCCGTCGAGAATGCCGCTCAGCGAGGCTTGGTACTGGGTTCTGCTGTACCTGGCCGCGATTTCCTTCTGTGCCAACGTTCGTGTGCTGCGGATCGCGGGATTCGCCGGGCTGCTGGTGCTCGCTTTCGTTTACACCTCGGAAGAAGGCCTGCACGTCATCAACCTGAACCCGTTCTCGCTCGAGTATTCCTGGTACGGGATTCTCGGCTTGATCGGCTGGGCTTATCTCATTTCTTCTTTGGTGTACTTGGTTTTCCGGCGCAACCGGACGGCGCTGCTCGCCTCCGCCGTCCTGCTGCTCTGCGTTTACGAACTCGACAGCATCGGCATCGCGCAGCACCTCGCCAGCCTGTCGTCGATCGCTGTGCTGGCGGTGTTCCTGTCGACCGACCTCCGGCCGCAGCCCGCGTTGCTGTTCATCGGGGGCTGCGCGGCGGCCGCGTTGCTGGTGGCGGGGATTCACGGGATCAGCAAGGTGAACGCCACCCCGGCCTGGTGCCTCTGGGCGGCGGCGATCACCGCGGCTTTCTGGTTGCTGCTGCACTTCTTCCCGGCGCGGCTGCTCGCCATGGCAGGCGGCAACGTGTTGCTCGCCTATCTGCTTTCCGAGGTGTTCGGTTACTTCCTCGAAGTGATCGGGATCGGCTCTTGGTACGACGCGCTCAACGACACGAGCGTGGTGCTGGCACTGATCCGTGCGGTCGTGACCGCGGTGCTGATCGTCGCCGCGGCGATCGGCCTCAACCGGGTGGGTTTCCGGCTACGCGTGTGACTTCAACGGCGTGAGCGTTGCGGGCGGCAGTGAGGGGAGGGAAGAAGTGACCTCAGGACGGCTACCAGGTGTCATACTCGGCCTCCCCTCACTGTCGCCCCCAGCGCTCACCTTTGTTCTCGGGTAGCACCCGGGACGAAGCGGGCTTGACTCCGGCGGGGAGTCAAGCCCGCTTCGTCCGTTCACGCCCTAGCGGTGGGACCGGTTCACGGCCGAGACGACCGCGCGCAGCGAGGCTGTGACGATCGACGGGTCGACGCCGACACCCCAGAACACCCGGTCCTGGATGGCGCACTCGATGTACGAGGCCGCCCGCGAGTCGTCGCCCGGCGAGAGGGTGTGCTCGCTGTAGTCCAGCAGCCGCAGGTCGAAGCCGACGGTCGACAGCGCGTCGAAGAACGCCGCGATCGGGCCGTTGCCGGTGCCGGTGATCTCGTGCTCGTCACCCTCGACGCGGACGGTCGCGGTGATGTCGTACTCGCCGTCGCCGTTGTCGCGCACGTGCTGGCGGACCAGCTCCAGCGGGGTGCGAGGCTCCAGGTACTCGGCGTGGAAGGCGTTCCACATGGTGGTCGGGTCGACCTCGCCGCCGAGCGCGTCGGTGTGGCGCTGGATGACCTTCGAGAACTCGATCTGCAGCCTGCGCGGCAGGTCGAGCTGGTGCTCGGCCTTCATGATGTAGGCGACGCCGCCCTTGCCGGACTGCGAGTTGACCCGGATCACGGCCTCGTAGTTGCGGCCGACGTCCTTCGGGTCGATCGGCAGGTACGGGACCTCCCACGGGTGCTCGTCGACGGGCACGCCCGCCTTGTCGGCGGCCGCCTTCATCGCGTCGAGGCCCTTGTTGATCGCGTCCTGGTGCGAGCCGGAGAACGCGGTGAACACCAGGTCACCGCCCCACGGGGAGCGTTCGGCGACCGGCAGCTGGTTGCAGTATTCGACCGTGCGCTTGATCTCGTCCATGTCGGAGAAGTCGATCTGCGGGTCGATGCCCTGGCTGTACAGGTTCATGCCCAGCGCGACCAGGTCGACGTTGCCGGTGCGCTCGCCGTTGCCGAACAGGCAGCCTTCGATGCGGTCGGCGCCCGCCTGATAGCCCAGCTCGGCGGCGGCGATGCCGGTGCCGCGGTCGTTGTGCGGGTGCAGCGACAGGATCACCGAGTCGCGGCGCTCCAGCTGACCGCTCATCCACTCGATCGAGTCGGCGTACACGTTCGGCGTGGCCATCTCGACCGTGGCAGGCAGGTTCAGGATGACCGGCCTGGCAGGCGTCGGCTGCCAGATCTCGGTGACCGCGTTGCACACTTCCAGCGCGTACGACAGCTCGGTGCCGGTGTAGGACTCCGGCGAGTACTGGAAGCGGAAGTCCGTGTCCGAGTACTTGCCCGCGTACTCGACGACCAGGTCGGCGGCCTGCGTCGCGATCTTCTTGATGCCCTCGCGCTCCTCGCGGAACACCACGCGGCGTTGCAGGATCGAGGTCGAGTTGTAGATGTGGACGATCGCCTGCGGCGCGCCCTCCAGCGACTGGAAGGTCCGCTCGATCAGCTCGGGACGGCACTGGGTCAGCACCTGGATCCGGACGTCCTCCGGGATGGCGCCCTCTTCGATGATCTCGCGCACGAAGTCGAAGTCGGTCTGCGAGGCGGCCGGGAAGCCGACCTCGATCTCCTTGTAGCCCATGCGTACGAGCAGCTCGAAGAACTTGCGCTTGCGGGCGGGCGACATCGGGTCGATCAGTGCCTGGTTGCCGTCACGCAGGTCGACCGCACACCACAGCGGCGCGCGGTCGATGCGCTTGTCCGGCCAGGTGCGCTCGGGCAGGTCGATGTCCTCGACCAGCTCGAACCACGGGCGGTAGCGGTGCACGGGCATCGAGGTGCCGCGCTGGGTGTTCCACGAGGGCTGGTCAGCGGGCGCGGGACGCGACGGCTTACGAATGCGCGAGGACGAGATACGGGGTTCGGACGTGGTCATGCTGCGAAGATCTCCTGCCGGGGTATGGATGAACGACCGGCGACACCACAAAGCCCCGCGACGGGGAGCCGGTCAGATCAGGCCCCATCGCGGCAGCGAAGCAGGAGAGCGCGTGCCACAAGACCCACTCTAACCACGAGCGACACCCGAAGGGAAGCCGAGTCGTTACACCAGGGTGTTACCTGTCAGTAGCGTCAACGCGGTCACCGTGCGAAACTCCGGGCATGGCTGAGCACGCGGAGAGTGAGTCCCGGGCCGGAGTGGACTGGCGGCGCGGCCGCGAGCGCGCGGCCGGTGTGCTCGCAGGCCTGGTCCGCTGGGCAGGCCTGATCTTCGCGCTCTTCCTCGCCATCCACGTGGTGTTCGTGCTCGGCTCGGCCAACCCGGACAACGGCATCGTCTCCTTCGTCCGCGGCGGAGCCGACGCCTTCTCGCTCGGCTTCCGCGACCTCTTCCTGCCCGTCGACCTCAAGCTCCGGGTGCTCGTCAACTACGGCCTCGCCGCCATCTTCTGGCTCGTCGTTTCGTCGATCGTGGCGAAAGTCATTCGCCGCTTGGGTGGCGTTGGTTAGAAGATCGGGTTTCCCGGCGACGAAAACGCGAAATCCGACAGCGGAATACGGATCCTTGGCGCAATTTCCCGTTCGATAAGGCGTTCCGCGTCAAGAATTTCCGGTGCGGCTTGTTTTCCGGCCGCGATCGCCACTCGGGGCATGAGGCCGTCCGGCAGCTCGAAGTCGCGGATCACCGCGTACGGGTCGAAGCCGCCCATCTGATGCGCGACCAGTCCCTCGCGCACCGCCTGCAGCACCAGGTTCTGGCTCGCGAGGCCGAGGCCGTAGTCCGCGTGCGGGATCTCACCCTTCTCGTTGTGCGTCACGACCAGGCCGATCATCAGCACACCGGCTCGATGGGCCCAGATCTTGTTGCCGTCGGCGAGCGTGCCGTAAATCTTCTTGAACGTCTCGTCGCCGCGTCGGCCGACCAGGTAGCGCGCGGGCTGGGTGTTGCCTGACGACGGCGCCCAGCGTGCCGCCTCCAGCATGGCGCGCAGCTGCTCGTCGGAAACGTCAGCCGTCTCGTCGAAGGCGCGCGGGCTCCAGCGCCTGGCGATTTCGTCGGTGACCGGAACGCTTGTCTCTGCGGGCTTTTCCATGCCCCAGATACTCGCAAGAAGTGGTCGGCGACACATATCAGGGTGGTGGTAAACGCCGGGACCGGTAGGCTCCTCTCCAAATGAGGGACGCGGGGGGCTTCTCGATGCCCTGAGGAGCCCGGCCCGGCCCCGGCTAGGAGGTTCGGGCGTGGCGCTCGTGGTCCAGAAGTACGGCGGTTCGTCGCTGGAAAGTGCCGACCGGATCAAACGGGTTGCCGAACGCATCGTCGCCACCAAGAAGGCGGGCAACGACGTGGTGGTCGTCTGCTCGGCCATGGGTGACACCACCGACGAGCTGCTCGATCTCGCGCAGCAGGTCAACCCGGCGCCGCCGGAGCGTGAGATGGACATGCTGCTCACCGCCGGTGAGCGCATTTCCAACGCGCTCGTGGCGATGGCGATTTCCGCGTACGGCGCCCAGGCCTGGTCGTTCACCGGCTCGCAGGCCGGTGTGGTGACGACTTCCGCGCACGGCAACGCGCGCATCATCGACGTGACACCGAGTCGTGTCACCCAGGCGCTGGAGCAGGGCTACATCGCGCTGGTCGCGGGGTTCCAGGGTGTTTCGCAGGACACCAAGGACATCACCACCCTCGGCCGGGGCGGCTCGGACACCACGGCCGTCGCGCTGGCGGCGGCGCTCAACGCCGACGCCTGCGAGATCTATTCCGATGTGGACGGTGTGTACACGGCCGATCCCCGGGTGGTGCCCAACGCGCGCAAGCTCGAAACCGTTGCCTATGAGGAAATGCTCGAGCTCGCGGCCAGCGGCTCGAAGATCCTGCACCTGCGTTCCGTCGAATACGGCCGCCGCTACGGTGTGCCGATCGTGGTCCGTTCGTCCTACAGCGACAAGCCGGGCACGACCGTGTTCGGTTCGATTGAGGAGATCCCCGTGGAACAAGCGCTGATCACCGGCGTCGCGCACGACAGGTCCGAAGCGAAGATCACCGTCACCGGTGTGCCGGACCACGCCGGCGCCGCCGCGCGCATCTTCCGCGCGATCGCGAACGCCGAGATCGACATCGACATGGTGCTGCAGAACGTGTCGAGCACCGTGTCCGGCCGCACGGACATCACGTTCACGCTGTCGAAGGCCAACGGCCCCAAGGCGGTCAAGGAGCTCGAGGCGATGAAGCCGGAGATCGGCTTCGAGTCCGTGCTCTACGACGACCACGTCGGCAAGGTCTCGCTGGTCGGCGCGGGCATGCGCTCGCACCCCGGCGTGACGGCGACGTTCTGTGAGGCGCTGGCGCAGTCCGGCGTGAACATCGAGATCATCAACACCTCGGAGATCCGCATCTCGGTGCTGATCAGGGAAGCGCAGCTCGACGACGCGGTGCGCGCCATCCACGAGGCTTTCCAACTGGGCGGCGACGAAGAAGCCGTCGTGTACGCAGGGAGTGGACGGTAATGGCACCAGTTCTGGCGCTCGTCGGCGCGACCGGAGCCGTGGGCACGGTCATGATCGACATCATGAACGGCAGGGAATCCGTGCCGTGGGGCGAAATCCGCCTCATCGCGTCGGCGCGCTCGGCCGGTAAGAAGATCACCGTGCGCGGCGAAGAGCTGACAGTCGTCGCCCTTTCGCCGGAGGCGTTCGACGGCGTCGACATCGCGATGTTCGACGTGCCCGACGAGATCTCCGCCGAGTGGGCCCCGATCGCGGCCTCCCGCGGCGCCGTGGCCGTCGACAACTCCGGCGCGTTCCGCATGGACGACGAGGTGCCGCTGGTGGTGCCCGAGGTCAACGCGGCCGCCGTGGCGGCGCGCCCCAAGGGCATCATCTCGAACCCGAACTGCACCACGCTGTCGATGATGGCCGCGCTCGGCGCGCTGCACCGGGAGTTCGAGCTCAAGGAACTCGTCGTCGCCTCGTACCAAGCGGTTTCGGGCGCGGGCAAGGAAGGCGTCGACCGCCTGTACGCCGAGCTCGAGGCCGTCGCGGGCAAGGGCCTCGGCGTCCGCGCCGGAGACGTGCGCGAGGCGCTGGAGGCGGCCGGGCTGCCGATCGCCGACTCGCCGTTCCCGGCGGCGCTGGCGTTCAACGTCGTCCCGTCGGCAGGCTCGTACAAGGGTGACGGCTGGTACTCCGAGGAACTCAAGGTACGCAACGAATCCCGCAAGATCCTCGGCATCCCGGACCTGAAGGTCTCGGCGACCTGCGTCCGCGTTCCCGTGGTCACCACGCACTCGCTGGCCGTGCACGCGACCTTCGCGCGCGAGGTCACCGTCGAGGCCGCGCACAAGGTCTTCGAGGCCCAGCCGACGGTCGTGCTGGTCGACGACCCGGAGAACGGCGTCTTCCCGACGCCCGCCGACGTCGTCGGCGGCGACCCGACCTACGTCGGCCGGGTCCGCCAGGCGCTGGACTTCCCGAACACGCTGGACTTCTTCGTGTGCGGTGACAACCTGCGCAAGGGCGCGGCGCTCAACACCTACGAGATCGCGGAGCAGCTCGCTCCCGAGTTCTCCTAGCCAGAACGCGATAAAGCCCGCTTTACTCCCCGGAGTAAAGCGGGCTTTATCGCGTTTCTCAGCGCTTTTTGGCGGCCAGGCAGACGCTGGCGCGCTGGTAGCAGAAGTAGCCGACGGGGTCGCTGTGGTAGTTCCACGGCTCGCCGCCCGCGTACGGGCCGAGCCGCTGGAACAGCGGGATCGCCTCGGCGTCGCGCTTGGTGCGCATCAGGCCGGTGATCGCCCAGCCGAGGTCGTCGTGCACGTAGTGGTTGTCCGCGCCGTCGGCCGACAGCCAGGCCAGGTGCGTTTCCAGGCCCTGCCGCACCCACGGTTCCTGCCAGACGCGCTGGTTCGCGTCCTCCCATTCGTACGCGGCGCGGATGATCAGCCCGCTCAGCGTCGGCGACTTGGCCGCGCCCTCCCGCGCGAAGGCGGTCATGCGCTCGTGCGAGCCCTGCCATTTCGCGCACCAGTACTGCAAAGCCGAGTCGTGGCCGCGGCGGTGCGACGGCGCGCGCTCCATGAGACCTTGCCAGCGGCGGCCGAAGTCCTCGTGGTCGACGCTCAGGCCTCGGCCGAGCGTGATCAGGGTCGACCACGGCGTCGGGTCGGCGGGCGCCAGCTCGGTCGCCTGCCAAGCGGCCGCCTCGGCCTTGTGCAGCGTGCGCTCGAAGCCCGCGAACTGGGCCGCCGAAGTCTCGGACGCCCACTTGCCGCCGCGGATCTGCCAGGCGAGATAGACGAGTGCTTCGGCGTCGACGACCACCGCGTGCGGGTTGCCGGGCTCGGCCTGCTGCCAAGACTTGAGCCAGGTGTCGTCGTCGGCGGCGATGGCCGCCAGCCGCGAGACGACCTTGCCGCGGGTTTCCCAGTCGCCCCAGGTCGCGTTCACCAGCATCGCGGCCTGCTGCCACTCGCCGCGCTTCGCCGCGTCGGACGCGTTCTTCAGCGCCGGGTCGGTGTGGAACTCCTTGACGACCTGGGCGTCGGGCACGAGACCGTGCTTGGTGACGTCGACGTCGGGGTACTGCCCGGTGAGCTTCATCAGCTCGAACGGGCCGACGAGGTCGGCGAGCTCGTCGATCTCGACACCGCGTTTCTTCGCCTCCCGCATCATGGCGAGGATCGCGCGGCGCTCCTTGGGCTTGAAGATCATCGAGAAGACCACGGCTGGCTCCGTTCGGGCAGGGGGCGGGTGTCAAGATCGACTTTGGCGGAGGCGAGCAAACGGCGCAGCTCGACGGTGTTCCCGTCGATGGCCATGTCGAGCGCTTCGCCGAACTCGCTCGCGTACGGCTCGTCGACCACCAGCTCGCCAGGCGACGACCAGGACAGGTCCCAGCGCGCGACGCCGACGTCGGCCAGCGCGATCTGGACCACTGAGGACAGTCCATCCCGGACGGCCAGCTTCGCGAATTCCCTTTGGGCACGAGGGCCCGCGCCGGGGTCCGGCTTGAGGTCGGTGACGACCAGCTCGGTGATCAGCCCGGCGTCGAGCGCGTCGAGCAGCGTCCGGAAGGTATTGACGCGGCGCATCGCGCGGCCCGCCGCGTCCAGTGTGGACAGAGCTTCGGGGATCGCGTCCGCGCGGCAGCTCAGGTTGACCAGTGTCGGCCAGTCGACCCGGCGCTTCTCACGGGCCTCCGGGACCAGGCTGGCCAGCAGCGCGTCGTCGAGCACCGCTGCGGAGTTCCGCAGCAACGCAGTCGCGGGACCACGGCCGAAGACGACGATCGGCTCGTCGGGCAGCGCGTCGATCGCCGCGACGCGGACCGTGACCGGCGGGTGGGAGTCGTACGGGCCCGCCTCGTCCGGCGGGTTGCGGCGGATCTTCTCGAGCTGGTCGTCGACCGAGTCGCGCAGTTCGGCGAACCCGTCGAACACCTCGGACGGCAGATAACCCGCCTTCCAGCCGACCACCGCGTACCGGGCCATGAACAGGTCCCAGGCCGCGTCGATCGCGTACGACTCACGCAGCGCGCTGGTCGCCGCCTCGTTGCCGGCCGCACGTGCGCTCAGCCGGTCCGCCGCCAGCTCCTGGCGACGGCAAACGGCGCTGGACACCCGGAAATACAGCTTCGCGTACAGCGTGAAGAGCTTGCCGATCAGCTTCTGGAACCAATCGCTGTGGTCCAAAGTGGACAGCACGCCGACCACCGCGCGCTTGCCGCCGTAGGTCACAGAGGCCAGCCGGGTGTCGTTGTTGCTGTAATGCGCGAGCTCATGCGTCAGCACCGACGCGAGCTGGTCCTCGCGCAGTCCGGCGAGCAGCGGCGCGCCGATGAACATCCGGCGCTTCAGCACCCGCAGGCCGAGCCAGCGGGTTTGCTCGGCGACCGCCGCGTTGACCTCGCCGGTCAGGTAGATCTCGTCGGGTGGCCTGGTGCCCGCGATCACCGCGAGCCGCCGCACGAGCGCCCACAGTTCCGGCTGCGCCGCCTCAGTGAGCAGCACGCCTTCGACCTCGTCGCCGGTCCGCTTCACGACCGAAAGCAGGCCCTTGAGCAACGCGTACGTGGCCGGGACGGTGATGATCCCCAGCTTGATCGCGACGAAGATCGAATGCCGGAACGCGAACACCTCGAACGCGACCAGCCCGCCGACGAGCGCGAGCACCAGCGCCGGGAAACCGGCCAGCAACGCGACGGCCGTCGCCGCGCGCACAGAGAACTTCACGAGTGGTTCCTCCCCAGAAACGCGCCGGTCAGGGCGCCGGGAAAAGTGTCGCACGGCCGTATGAGAATCCGAAATCGGTTGTTCGGCCGGTGCGCGACCATGCATCCTCAGTGGACACATTCCCTGACGAAAGGCCAGTCATGTACACCGCAGTCGAAGGCGCCCGCGTGCCGATCCGGATGTGGGCCGACCCGCAGTCGGTCGAGGACCAGGCGATGCGCCAGCTGCGGAACGTGGCCAACCTGCCATGGGTGCACGGTGTCGCCGTCATGCCCGACGTCCACTACGGCAAGGGCGCGACCGTCGGCAGCGTGATCGCGATGCGGGACGCCGTCTCGCCCGCGGCCGTCGGTGTCGACATCGGGTGCGGGATGAGCGCGGTGCGCACCTCGCTGACCGCGTCGGACCTCCCGGACGACCTTTCGTTGCTGCGTAAGCGGATCGAGCGTGCCGTGCCGGTCGGCTTCGGCCTGCACAAGACGCCGGTGAACCCGGCCAAGGTGCACGGCGTCGGCGGCTGGGACACGTTCTGGAAGTCGTTCGCCGGCCTGCACTCCGGTGTCCAGGACCTGCACGACCGGGCCGCGCGTCAGCTCGGAAGCCTCGGTGGCGGAAACCATTTCATCGAGGTCTGCCTCGAGCAGGGTGGTCTGGACGAGGGTCGCGTGTGGCTGATGCTGCACTCGGGTTCGCGCAACATCGGCAAGGAGCTCGCCGAGCGCCACATGGCGGTCGCGCGCAAGCTTCCGCACAACGCCGACCTGCCGGACCCGGACCTCGCGGTCTTCGTCGCGGACACGCCCGAGATGGCGGCTTACCGGCGTGACCTGTTCTGGGCGCAGGACTACGCGGCCCGCAACCGCGCGACCATGGTCGCGCTGGTCAAGCAGGCCGTGGCCGACGTGATCCCGCAGGTCCGCTACGAGGACGCGATCTCGTGCCACCACAACTACGTGGCGGAGGAGCGCTACGACGGCGTCGACCTGCTCGTGACGCGTAAGGGCGCGATCCGCGCGGGGTCGGGAGACCTCGGGATCATCCCCGGCAGCATGGGCACCGGTTCGTACATCGTCCGCGGCCTCGGCAACGAGTCCTCGTTCCAGTCGGCGTCACACGGCGCCGGCCGCCGGATGTCCCGTAACAAGGCCAAGAAGCTCTACACCGCGGACGACCTGGCGGCGCAGACCGCGGGCGTCGAGTGCCGTAAGGACTCGGGCGTGGTCGACGAGATCCCGGCCGCGTACAAGGACATCGAGTCGGTCATCAAGGCACAGACCGACCTGGTGAAGGTGGTCGCGCACATCAAGCAGGTCGTCTGCGTGAAGGGGTGATTTAGCGGGCTTTATCCCCGGGGATAAAGCCCGCTAAATCCCGTTTCCAGTACGTTGGGTGCATGAAGAGGTGGGGATTCCTGCTCGCGACCGCGTTCCTGGCCGGCGGCTGCGCCGAGGTCGGCTCGGCGGTCGACCAGGCCAACAGCACCGCGGACAAGGTCTCCGCCTGCTCGGAGGCACTCGGCCTCGCGGACCTCAATCCGCTGGTCGACCCGCAGAAGATCAAGGAACGCGCGGCCGACAAGGAACGCCGCCTCCGCGAGCTCGCGACCAACGTCAGCGACCAGGACGTGAAGAAGTCCCTGCTCACGATGGCCGACTCCTACGTCGAGGTGCAGAAGGAGCGGTTCGAGGACCTCGGCGTCGTCGGCCGCTGGGCCAAGCGCAACGCCGAGCGCCTCGACGGCCTCCGCCAAGCCTGCACCTAGCGCGCTGGGGGTCGTGAGTGATCCGGCCGGTTCTAACCGGCGAAAACACTCACGACTCAGTGGGACGAGTTCGCCAGTACGGGCTCGGGCTTGACCGAGCGCTCGAAAGCCTTCCCCAGGCCCGCGAGCACCAAAGCCCCGGCGCCGGCCGCGAAGAATCCCCAAGCGGCGGAGCTGTGGTCGATCGCGAACCCGATCGCGGGTCCGCCGAGCGAGAGCCCGAGCCTGGTCGCGGCGTCCTGGATGCCCATCGCCTCGCCGCGCACCTGCGGCGGCGCGAGTTTGCTGACCGTCTCGGTGGTCGCCGCGATCGTCGGCGCGCACATCAGGTTCATCGGGATCAGCGCGAGCGCGAGCAGCCACCACGGCTGGATGAACAAGCCGACCGGCAACGTCAGCGCCGCGAGCAGGAACACCAGCCAGCCTTGGGACAGCGAGCGGTGTACCGCGCCGTGCACGAGGCCGCCGACGAGCGAGGCCACGCACATCGCGATGATGACGACGCCGGTCCATTCGACGTTGCCGGTGTCGCGCAGTGCCGCGATGCTCGCGACCTCGGTGCCGATCAGCACGAACAGCGCGCCGACCGCGATCAGCAGTGTCGAGATGAACCTGCCGCGCAGCCAGCTGCGCATCGGCGGCCTGGCCTCGCTGCCGTGTGAGGCGGCCTCGTCCTCGTTGCGGATCGGCGGGTTCATCAGGTAGAGCAGCAGTGACGAGATGCCGAAGGCCGCGCCGATCGCGGTCAGCATCAGCGTGGACGAGTACTGGGTGACCACGAAGACCGCGACGGCCGGGCCGATCATGAACGAAACCTCGACCGAGATCGTGTCCAGTGAGAACGCGGTGCGCCGCTTGGTCTCCGGCACGAGCGCGGCGAGCACCTGGCGCGCGATCGAGCCCGCCGGGACGGTCAGGATGCCGCCGGGCAGCGCGACGATCACCAGCGCCTGGAAGGTCAAGTAGGGCGACACCAGCCAGAAGGCCGTGGTGCTGAGGCCGCAGATCACGGTGACCAGGCGCAGCCCGTAGTGGTCGATCAGCCTGCCGAGCACCGGCGCCGCGACCGCGTTCCCGAGCGTGATGGCCGCGCCGACCAGCCCGGCCGCGCCGTAGCCGCGACCCAGGTCGCCGACCACGTGCAGCGTCATGGTGATGCCCATGGCGGTCATCGGGAGCCGGGCGAAGAAGAACAGCAGCATCGAGCTGCGAACCCCGGGCACGGCGAGCACACGGCGGTACGGGGTCAGGGTCACATGTCGATCACAGCAAAACCTGGTACGCGCGTGCAACTAATTTTCCCCTCTTGGCCGAAGAGAAAGTGACAGTTACTCTCATTTGGTAGTAACTATCGAAAGGGGGCGACTATGACTTCGCCACATCCCCGCCGCTGGTGGGCCTTGGGCGCGCTCAGCGTCGTTTTGATCGTGATCGGCCTCGACCTCACCGTGCTCAGCGTCGCCCTGCCGACGCTCGCGACCGACCTGCACGCCTCGACCACGCAGCTGCAGTGGTTCTCGAACGCCTACACGCTCGTGCTCGCCGCGCTACTGCTCCCGGCGGGCCTGCTCGGGGACCGGCTCGGCCAGAAACGCCTGCTCATGGGCGCGCTCGCGGTGTTCGGCGCCGCGTCAGCGTGGTGCGCCTTCGCGACTTCGCCCGGAGAGCTGATCACCGCCCGCGCCGCACTGGGGGTCGGCGCGGCCTTCCTGATCCCGCTGTCGATGTCGCTGGTCACCGTGCTTTTTCCGGCCGAGGAGCGGCCCAAGGCGTTGACCATCTGGGTGATGGCGAACTCGCTGGGCATCCCGCTCGGCCCGGTGCTCGGTGGCTGGCTGCTGGACAACTTCGCCTGGGGCTCGGTGTTCCTCATCAACGTGCCGTTGGTGCTGATCGGGCTGGTCTCGGTGGTCTTCCTGATCCCGTCGCTGCGCGGCTCGGGTGCCGGGCGTATCGACCTGGCAGGCATCGTGCTGTCCAGCGCCGGGCTGGTCGCGCTGACCTATGGCTTCGTCCGGATCGGCGAGACGAGCTGGTCGGACGGGCTGTCCTGGCTCGCCGCCGGTGCGGGCGCGCTCCTGCTGGCGGCGTTCGGGCTGTGGCAGCGGCGGGTCCGCGCGCCGCTGGTCGACATGTCGCTGTTCCGGTCGCGCGAGTTCACCTGGGGCGCGGTGCTGGCGACGGTCTCGTCCTTCGCGATGATGGGCCTGATCTTCGTGCTCCCGCAGCTGTTCCAGGCTGTCGAGGGGGCGGACGCGCTGGTCACCGGCCTGCGGCTGCTGCCGATCATCGGCGGTCTGCTGGTCGGCGCGAAGGTCGCCGAGCGGCTGGTCGAGCAGGCGGGGCCACGCGGCATCGTCATCGTCGGCTTCGTACTGATGACCGGCGGGTTCGTGCTCGGCGCGACCACCTCGGCCACCGACGGCTACGGCTTCGTGGCGGTGTGGGAGACGCTGATCGGGCTGAGCCTCGGGTTCACCATGCCGACGGTCACGGCCATGGCGATGGGCGCGATGAGCGACGCCCGCGCGGGCTCCGGCTCGGCGATGATCCAGGCGTTGCGCCAGGTCGGCGGCACCATCGGCGTCGCGGTGCTCGGGACCGTGCTCAACTCCGGCTATCGCGACGCGGTCGACGTCACCGGCTTGCCCGGCCCGCTCGCCGAGGCCGTGCGCGGGAGCGCGTCGGGCGCGGCCGCGGTGGCGCGACAGCTCGAATCGCCCGGTCTGCTGGCCTCGGCGCGCGACGCCTTCGTGTCGGGGATGGACGCGACGCTGTGGACGTCGGCTGGGTTCGGCGCGCTGGGCATCCTGCTGTCGGTGGTGTTCCTGCCTCGCGGAGTCATGGAGGCGGCAGAATCGGGTCATGACCTCGTCGCGATCTAGGCAGCCCGTCGGCTTGCGTGAGCGGAAGAAGGCCAAGACGCGTGCCGCGATCCAGCGGCACGCCTTGCGGCTGTTCCGCGAGCAGGGCTACGCGGCGACCACGGTCGACCAGATCGCCGAGGCCGCGGAGATCTCGCAGAGCACCTTCTTCCGCTACTTCCCGACCAAAGAGGACACCGTGCTCTACGACGGCCTCGACCCGGTGCTGATGCGGGTGTTCGCGGAGCAGCCCGCGGAGCTGTCGCCGACCGCGGCGATCAGGACCACGATGCGGCAGGTGTTCGACAGCCTCGCCGGCGAGGACTGGGAGATCGAGCAGGACCGTCAGCGGCTCACCTTCGAGGTCCCCGAGCTGCGGGCGCGGGCGATGTCCCAGTTCGCCGACGGGATCACCATGCTCGCCGAGGGCGCCGCGGCCAGGCTCGGCCGCTCGCCGGACGACTTCGAGGTGCGCAACTGGGCGGGCGCGATCATCGGCGTCATCCTCGCCGCGATGATGGACCGGGCGGACGACGGATACGTGCGGCTCGAAGAGGCCCTAAGCCATCTCGAAGCAGGCCTACCTCTTTAAGTAACCTGGAGTACTCCCACCACGAGGCAAGCGGGCCCGCCATATGTCGACATATGGCGGGCCGCGCTGCGTCTGGTGGGAATGAAGATGTTTCATGCGACTGGTGGTGCGTCGGTGGGGGACCCCCACCCGTCTGGAGCAGTCTCGACACGCCGTCCTGCGGAGTGACGCGGCCCGAACCTGGCTCAATGCATTCGTAAGAGTGAGCGAATTTCCCCTAAGGTGTGACGCGGTGACTGAGCGCGTTTTTTATCTTCGATTAACTTGATCTTCCGGGGCATGCGCAAGATCAACTTGTTAATCAATTGAGGTCAATCCCTCCATCTTCGAATCCGGCACGTAAGGGTTAGAAAGCTGCCCCAAGCGGTGATCGGCTGGTGATTCTCCGATACGGCGAGTACGCATTACCCCGTTGGGTCCATGAGGCCAGGAGGTTAGGAATGAAAGGCAAATTTGCCCGAACGATTGCGGTCATCGCGACCGGCAGTCTGCTGGCGGTGGCCTCGGGCGGTATGGCCGTCGCAAGCCCGGTCGGCGGTCACGGGTCGTCGAGCACCGAGGCGGCGTTCGCTCAGGTTCTGAAGCAGCGGGACGATCTCACGAAGATCGCCTACGCCGGTGACGTAGCCGGCACGAAGAGCCAGCTCAAGAAGCTAACTCCGCTTCTCGCCGACCTCGCGGCCGGTAAGAAGTACGCGATCCAGGTGGAGTCCCAGGACCTCGCCGTCGACGCGAAGGCCCGCTCCGCCGAGGTCAGCCGGGTGCTGACGACGCCGGGTGCGACTCCGCGCCAGCTGCCGCCGCTGCCGGACATCGGCGCGCTGATCCCTGACCTGCCGCCGCCGCTGAGCGTGGTGAGCGATCTGCTCAAGACGCTGCTCAACGCGCTGACGGGCTTGCTGTCGAGCCTGCTCAAGGCACTCCCGATTCCGCTACCGCTGCCCGCGCTGCCGCTGCCTGCCGTGCCGGTTCCGGCGCTTCCGGTTCCGCTGCCCACGCCGTAGCGGAACCCGAATCGGGGGAGCCCGAGGCCGGTGCGGAAAGGAGCCGCACCGGCCTCGGGCTTTCTCATGCTATTCCTTGCTCAGGCCGAGCCTGAGCGCACCCGCCGCTTCGGAAATCGCCTCGCGGAAACGCGTGCCGACGCCGAGGAAATTGACGTAGCCGTGAATGAGGTCGTCCTGGCGGCTCAATGCGACGGAAACGCCCGCGTCTTGAAGCTTTTTCGCATAAGCCTCACCCTCGTCGCGCAGCGGATCGAATCCGGCGGTCGCGATATAGGCGGGCGGTAACCCGGAAACGTCCTCGGCGAGCAGCGGCGACGCGAGCGGGTCGGTCTCGTCGGCCTGATAGTGGCCGCTGAACCAGTCCATGCTCTCGTCGGTGAGGAAGAAGCCGACTCCGAAGATCTCCCGCGACCGGCGCCGCGTCGAGAAGTCCGTTGCCGGATAGAACAGCAGCTGGAACTTCGGCGCCGGGCCGCCGCGCCGCGTGGTCACCTGCGAGACGACCGCCGCGAGATTGCCGCCTGCGCTGTCGCCGCCGACCGCGATCCTCGCGGGATCCGCGCCGAGCTCACTCGCCTTGGCGTGCGCGTAGTCGAACGCGGCCACGCAGTCCTCCGGCGCCGCGGGCCACGGGTAGTCGGGCGCGAGCCGGTACTCCACCGACAGCACCCGCACGCCCGCGTGCTTCGCCAGGAAGCGCGCGGTGTTGTCGTGGCTGTCGCGGCTGCCGACCACCCAGCCGCCGCCGTGGTAGAAGACCAGCAGGCCGGACGGCTCGGCCAGCCCGGCGGGCGTGTACAGCGTCGCCGGGATGTCACCGCCAGGGCCGGGGATCTTCAGCTCACGGGTCGACATCGGCCCGATCGGCTTCCCGCTGACCAGGTGCCTGGCGTCGGCGAGGTTCCGCCTGGACTGCCCGACGTCGCCGTTGGACAGCTCGGCTCCGCTCAATTGCTGAAGCCGAAGGAGCAATTGAGCGTCAAGTGCGAGCTCCTGGCCGTCCAATCGGACCGGTTTGCCCGCGATGAGCCTGCGCAGCGGCTTCGGCAGGCCATAGATGACCTGCGACAACGCGGCTTGGATCCGAATTTGCACTGGGATGGCCATGTTTGGAGGTTACTTGCGAGTAGGTATGAACGCCAGATGTGACACAGGACTCCGTCCCAAACCCTGGTCCTCCAGTTAAGTAGAGGGGTTAGCCTCGAAGGCGTGAGTTCTTCAGCGGCGGTCAAAGTGCTCGGTATCGGTGGTTCGCTTCGCGACGGTTCGCAGTCGGAGCGGGCGCTACAGATCGCGCTCGCCGGGGCCGAAGAGGCGGGCGCCGAGACGAGCCTCATCTCGGGCCAGGAACTCGTGCTGCCGTTCTACGACGCGGCCATCCCCGACCGCACCGAGCATGCCGAACGGCTGGTCGAGGCCGTGCGCGGCGCGGACGGCATCATCGTCGTCTCGCCCGGCTACCACGGCGCGCTGTCCGGTCTGGTGAAGAACGCGCTGGACTACATCGAAGACCTCCGCGACGACCGGCGCCCGTACCTCGACGGCCGCGCGGTCGGCCTCGCCGCGGTCGCGTTCGGCTGGCAGGCCGCGGTGACCACCCTGGATCAGCTCCGCACGATCACGCACGCGCTGCGCGGCTGGCCGACCCCGCTCGGCGGCTCGATCAACACGGCCGAGGTCAAATTCGATGAGGCGGGTGGGGCATCGGAGGAGAAGGTCGTCCGGACGCTGCGGCTCATCGGGCGCCAGGTGACCGAGTTCACTCAGCGGAACGTGCGCGACTAAGTCATCGGGTATTCCGTCAAGTGACGCCTGCCATGTGGTGGTAATGCTTCCCGTGTCCGTGATGTTGTTACCGGCGTGACGCTCAATGGGGCGTGTCCGGACATGGAGGTAGGCAAGAAGTGACGCAGGCGATCTACACCGCGGTGGCGACGGCGACCGGCGAAGGCCGCAACGGCGAGGTGACGTCGTCCGACGGCGTCATCGACGAGTCGCTGGCGATCCCCAAGGAGATGGGCGGCCCCGGCGGGGACAAGACGAACCCCGAGCAGCTCTTCGCCGCCGGTTACTCGGCCTGTTTCCTGAGCTCGGTCCAGCTGGTCGCCCGCGTCGGCAAGGTCAAGATCGAGCAGACCTCGGTCACCGCCGAGGTCGGTGTGTTCAAGCAGGGCGAGGGTTTCGGCCTCGGCGTCGACCTCAAGGTCAACCTGCCCGGCCTGGAGCAGTCCGCCGCCGACCAGCTCGTCGAGCAGGCGCACCAGGTCTGCCCGTACTCGAACGCCACCCGCGGCAACATCGAGGTCAACCTCACCGTCACGGTCTGAGGTCTCCCTTTCGCGAACGGCCACCCCGGGCGGGGTGGCCGTTTTCGTACTACGTTCGGATTATGGCTCTGCACGAAGGAAAATCGCCGTCCGGGTCCGGCTCGGCGAACCCGTTGCACGTCGACAACCCGGCGCTGGCCGCCGGGATCACGCTGCCGCACACCCGCCTCGGCGACGAGCCGCTGCCGGCCGACACGGCGCTGCGGCTGGTGCGCGACGAGCTGATGCTCGACGGCAACGCCCGGCTCAACCTCGCCACCTTCGTCACCACCTGGATGGAGCCGGAGGCCGGGCGGCTGATGGCCGAATGTGTCGACAAGAACATGATCGACAAGGACGAGTACCCGCAGACGGCCGAGCTGGAGCGCCGCTGCGTGACGATCCTCGCCGACCTGTGGAACGCGCCGGACCCGGCCGCGGTGATGGGCTGCTCGACCACCGGGTCCTCCGAGGCCTGCATGCTCGCCGGCATGGCGTTCAAACGGCGCTGGTCCAAGCTCGGCCGCACCGGGAAGCCGAACCTGGTGATGGGCGCGAACGTCCAGGTCTGCTGGGAGAAGTTCTGCGAATACTGGGAGGTCGAACCGCGGCTCGTCCCGATGGACGGCGACCGCTTCCACCTCACGGCCGACGAGGCCGTCGCGCGCTGCGACGAGAACACGATCGGCGTCGTCGCCATCCTCGGCTCGACCTTCGACGGCAGCTACGAGCCAGTCGCCGAGATCACGGCCGCGCTGGACGCGCTGCAGGAGCGGACCGGGCTCGACATCCCCGTGCACGTCGACGGCGCGTCGGGCGCGATGATCGCGCCGTTCCTCGACCCCGGCCTGGTCTGGGACTTCCGGCTGCCGCGCGTGGCGTCGATCAACACCTCCGGGCACAAGTACGGGCTGGTCTACCCGGGTGTCGGCTGGGCGATCTGGCGCGACAAGGCGGCGCTGCCCGAGGAGCTGGTGTTCAACGTCAACTACCTCGGTGGCGACATGCCGACATTCGCGTTGAACTTCTCGCGCCCCGGCGCCGAAGTGGCCGCGCAGTACTACACCTTCGTCCGCCTCGGACGCGACGGTTTCCGCGCGGTGCAACAGGCTTCGCGCGACGTCGCGACGTACCTGGCGTCGGGTATCGAGGCGCTGGGGCCGTTTTCGCTGCTGACGCGTGGCGACCAGCTGCCGGTGTTCGCCTTCACGGTGAAGCCCGATGTCGGATATACGGTGTTCGACGTCTCGCGGCGGCTGCGCGAGCGCGGCTGGCTGGTGCCCGCGTACACGTTCCCGGAGAACAGGACGGACCTCGCGGTGCTGCGGATCGTGGTGCGCAACGGCTTCACCCGCGACCTGGCCGACCTGCTCTTGGCCGATCTCGGACGGGTGGTCTCGGAAGGCACTGTGACGGCACCCGCGAGCGGTACCGCGTTCCACCATTAGTCGGCTAAGCCCGCCCGTCGCCCACCGCCACCCTCAACCGAGGCGCTTCGCGCCGCTGTATCTTCCAAGCATGGGAGTAGCCCGCGATGAGCGCCGCGCGCTGTGTGACCTGTTCGAAGAGCTGGGCCCGGACGCGCCGACGTTGTGCGAAGGCTGGACGACCCGCGACCTCGCGGCCCACCTGGTGGTCCGCGAGCACCGCATCGACGCCGCACCCGGCATCATCCTGCCCGCGCTCGCCAAACACACCGAGCGCGTCCAGAACGACTACGCCCAGCGGCCCTGGGCCGACCTGGTCTCGACCATCCGCACCGGCCCGGCCTGGTACTGGCCCACCTCGTTCGGCGCACTCGACGAGCTCACGAACACGGCCGAATTCCTCGTCCACCACGAAGACGTCCGCCGCGCCCAGCCCGACTGGGCACCCCGCCCCGCCGACACCCTGCGCGACAAAGCCGCCTGGGCCTCGGTCAAGCAGTCGGCGAAGATGTACTATCGCCGCAGCGGCATCGGCGTGACGCTCCGCACCCCGGCAGGCCAGTCGGTGATCGCGCACGGCGACGGCGAAGCGGTCTCCGTACTGGGCGAGCCGATGGACCTGCTGCTGTACTCGTTCGGCCGCTCCGCGGTCCGGCTTTCCTTCGAGGGCACCGAATCCGCCATCGCGACCCTGCAGGACACCTCGCGCGGCCTCTGAGGGCCCCGCGCCCGCCCGGTGAGCGTCCACAAAGGACGCAAGCGCGTGAATTTTGTCCCCTGGTGACCGTTTTGCGCACTCTTGCGAATGGTCGGGACGTTACGAACGTGGCGTTTGTGCCGCTCACGGTTACATAAGTGGCGTTTGTGCGCACCGCCCACGCGATCCCGCCGGTATCGCGTGTCTCATGCATCCCGGCTTCGCTGAGTGTCCACAGAGGGCGCGCCCCCCTGATCGGCCTTGAGGCGGAACAAGGGTGGCCCTTGTGTGGCTGGACGTGACAAGGGGTGCCCTTGTCACGTGGCCCCGCCTTGCTCGGGCAGGCGCCCGAGGCGCGAAAATCGGCCTGCCCTACCTAAAGACACCCCCCCACCCGCCCTGGGGGCTCCGCCCTGCAACAGTCTACCGACCGTCACCGACGGAGCCCCCAGATCGAGGGAGTTATCCACAGGGTCACCCGATTGTGGATAACAACTGGGGAAGGTTCAACTACTCAGCGCAATCCCAGTGCACGCAGCGCGAACCCGACCTCGATCGACGTCTGCTTGATCGTCTCGGCGATCACCAGTGAGCCGTGGCCGGCGTCGTAGCGGTAGAACTCGAAAGACGCGTCGCGGGCGGCGAGGCGGCCGAGGTAGTTCTCGATCTGGCGGATCGGGCAGCGCGGGTCGTTGTCGCCGGCGAGCACGAGTACCGGCGCGGTCACCGCGTCGACGTAGGTGATCGGCGAGCACTCCTTGTAGACCGCGGGCACGGTCTCCGGCGAGCCGCCGAAGAGTGCGCGGTCGAACGAGCGCAGCTGCTCCATCTCGTCTTCGTACGCGGCGACGTAGTCGGCCACCGGTACGCCGGCGATACCCGCCGCCCACCGCTCGGGCTGCGTGCCCAACGCGAGCAAAGACAAGTAGCCGCCCCAAGAAGCGCCGTTCACGACGCATTGCGACGGCGAGGCGAGTCCACTTTGGACGGCCCAGTCGTGCACGGCGGCGACGTCTTCGAGTTCGGTCAGGCCGGGGCGGCCTTCGATCGCGTCACGCCAAGCCGAACCGTAGCCGGTCGAGCCGCGGTAGTTGACCTCCACGACCGCGAAACCCGCGTCGAGCCACAGCGCGCGGTAGGCCGAGAAGCGGTCCTCGTCGGCCGCGTGCGGGCCGCCGTGCAGTGAGAACACCGTCGGCAGCGGGCCTTCCGGCGCGTCGGCCGGGCGTGAGACGAGCGCGTGGATCTGGCCGCCGATGCCGTCGACGAACGCGTCCGTCATCGGGGAGGAACCCGGTGACTGGTCGCCGGGCGGCTCGAGCAGGACGGTGTCGGTGCCGTCGGCGGCGCGCACGCGGATCGCGGGCGGGTGGGCGGCGTTCGACCAGCCGTATTCGACGGTGCCGTCCGGGCGCACGCCCGCGCCGCCGATCCGGCCGGCCGGAGTGTCCAAAGAGGACAATGAGCCGGTGGCGAGGTCGTACCGGTACAGCGAGCTGCGGCCCTGGTGGAAGTGCGCGACGAGCAGCGCGTGGGCCTGCGGGTACCAGCCCGCGGCGACCTCTCCTGGCAGGTCAAGGGAAATCTCGGTCTCGGTGTCGGCCTCGACGTCCCAGATCAGCAGTTCCTCGCGGCCGCGCCGCTCGTGCAGCACGAGCAGCCTGGCGTCCCCGCGCAGCGGCGAGAACTCGAGCGCGGAAAGTCCCTTGCCCTCGCCGTCCCACTTGTCCGAGACGACGGCGAAATCGCCGGTCTTCAGCACCCGCAGCGCCGGGTGGCGCGAGTCGCCGTGCTCGGAGTGCGAGATGACCAGCAGCCGCTCGTCACGCGACATCGACGCGATCCCGGCGTCGTCTTCATTCGAGTAGAACAGCTTGGTCTCGCCGCCGGTGTGCGTGAACAGCTTGCTGCCGTCGTCGGTCGAGACGCCGACCGCGATCACCGAGTCGCCGATCTCCAGCCCGGCCGGGTAGCCGTCGTGCACGTCCGGGATCGCCGGCGCGGCTTCGACGCCACCGGCGAACGGCTCACGGACCCACGAGCCGAACTCGTCGCCGTCGGTGTCGTTGAACCACCAGATCCACTGCCCGTCCGGCGACGGCACGGCGTGCATGGTGCCGTTCGGCCGGTCGGTGACGCGGCGGTGCTCGCCGGTCGCGCGGTTCCAGGCGTACACCTCCCAGACGCCGCTGGCGTTGGAGACGTAGATGTTCGCGTCCGGTGCGTCGATCGCCCAGTCCGGGACCGAGATCCGCGACGCGTGGAACCGCGCGCGCCAGCGGCTCTCGGCCGTCGCGTCGTCGAAGAGGCGGTCGGGGACCACCGCGGCCGGAAACTGGGGTGCCGATTGCGTGCTCACCCCTCGATCCTGCCACCTCTGAGCCGTACTGTGTGCGGGGTGCTGGAGGGTTACGCGCCGGGCTACGCGCAGGACGCGATTTCGATGATGGCCGCGCGCCGCGCCGGTGACCGCGCCGCCTTCGTCATGCCCCACCTGAACCCGGCCGTGACGCTGCTCGACGTCGGCTGCGGACCCGGCACCATCACCACCGGCCTGCTGCCCGCGGCCCGCGTCATCGCCGTCGACTCCGAGCCGTCCCAGCTCGTGCATGCCCGCCGCAGGCACCCGAGATCCAAAGTGGAGTTCCTCGCCGCGTCGGCGTACGCGCTCCCGCTCGACGACTCCAGCATCGACATCGTCTTCGCGCACGCGCTCATCGAGCATCTGGCCGATCCGGCGCGGGCGTTGGGCGAGTTCAGACGGGTGCTGCGCACCGGCGGCCTGCTCGCACTGTCCACATCGGACTGGAGCAGGGCCAAACTTCGCCCCAAGACGGCGAATGTGGACGCCGCGCTGCGCGGCCACTACCTGCTGCGCCGTCGCGCGGGCGGCGACCCGTTCGCCGGAAAGCATCTGCCTGGCCAGGTGCAGCAGGCCGGTTTCACCGACATACGCACGCACACCCGCTACCGCGTCGACCAGTCGTACAAGGACCTGGCCGGCTACGTCGAGCAGCGCCTGATCGCCGCACTCCAGCAGGACACCCCGGACCGCGACCAGCTCGCCAGCGCCGCACGCTCGGCGTGGACGTGGTCGCGTGGCCCGTCAGGCGACTTCACACAGTGCTGGGTGGAAGTGCTCGCGACGAAGTGAGCCGGAATTGAAAAAGCGGGCGACCAGTGAACTGATCGCCCGCTTTCGCGTCGGGGTGGCGGGATTCGAACCCACGACCTCCTCGACCCGAACGAGGCACGCTACCAAGCTGCGCCACACCCCGGCTTACTGATTTGGAGCGGCAGGCCGCTCCTCGGGTCGTTGAGAAGTCTAGCGGACCGCTTTTCGGACCTGACGTGGGGTCGTCTGCGGCGTCTTGTCCCTGGCCACCAGGGTCAACAGGCTCGCTTCCGGCGGGCACGCGAACCGGACCGGAGCGAACGGCGAAGTGCCCAGCCCGGCCGAAACGTGCAGCCACATGCGGGCGCCCCAGCGCGACGCGCCACGGGCGCGCGTCCGGTCGAGTTCGCAGTTGGTCACGAGCGCGCCGTAGCCGGGGACGCGCAGCTGGCCGCCGTGCGTGTGCCCGGCCATGACGAGGTCGTAGCCGTCGGCGGCGAAGGTGTCGAGCACCCGCGGCTCCGGCGAGTGCGTGACGCCCAGGCGCAGCGTCGCCGTGCGGTCGGCGGGGCCGGAGATGTCGGTGTAGCGGTCGCGGCGCAGGTGCGGGTCGTCGACGCCCGCGCAGAAGATGTCCTGGCCAGCCACCTCGACCGTGCGCCGGACGTGGGTGAGGTCGACCCAGCCGTGCTCGACGAACGCGGCGCGCAGGTCGCGCCAGGGCAGGTGATCGCCGTGGATGCGCTTCTTGCTGCCCTTGGGCATCAGGTACCGCGCCGGGTTCTTCGGCTTGGGCGCGTAGTAGTCGTTGCTGCCGAAGACGAACACGCCGGGCCGGTCCAGCAGCGGCCCGAGCGCGCGCAGCACGGACGGCACGGCCTGGGGATGCGAGAGGTTGTCGCCGGTGTTGACGACGAAATCGGGGTCCAGCTCGTCGAGCGCGGCCACCCAGCGCTGCTTCGACACGTGCGAGGGCAGCATGTGGAGATCGGACACGTGCAGCACCTTGATCGGCCGCGAGCCCGGGTTCAGCACGGGCAGCTCCGCGGTGCGCAGCGTCCAGTGCCTGCGCTCGATCCCGACGGCGTAACCGAGCGTCGCCGCCCCCAAGGCGACCGTTCCCACGGCCAGGCGTTTGACTGTCAACCCTTTGTCACTCTGCGTGCTCACGGGTTACAGGATACGTGCTCGGTGTCCGAGTCATCGCGCTAGCGGGTGTACCGGCCCGTGAAACGCGAAGGGGCTACGCGATGTGATCGCGTAGCCCCTTCGCGGTCTAGGTCAGTTCATGTACTGCGGATCCGGTTGAGGCAGTTGCTCGACCGGCTGGTCGGCCATGATGTTCTTCATCGCGCCGAACCACGTCCTGGCGGGCGCCCGGCCGCCGTAGATGTTGCCGTTGGGGCAAAGACGCACGAAGCCGGGAGCGCTCGGGTGGTCGCAGATACCGCCCTGGCCACCGCCGAACTTGAACGTCATCGCCGCACCGGCGAGCTGCGGGGTGCCGCCGACGAAGGTGCCGGAGACGTTGTCCTGGGTGGTGCCGGTCTTGCCGATCATCGGCCGGTCCCAGCCGACGTTGCGCGCGGCGGTGTTGGAGGTCCCGCCCGGCAGGTCGTCCTTGCTCAGGCCGACCGCCAGCGTGTTGGCCAGCCCCTCCGGGATGACCTGCTCACAGGCGGCTTCCTTGACCGGGATGGGCTGCCCGTTGCGGTCGGTGACGGACACGATCGGCGTCGGCGGGCACCAGACGCCACCGCTGAGGATGGTCGCCGCGACGTTGCCGAGTTCCAGGCCGCTCAGCGGGCTGGGGCCGAGGGTGATCGCGCCCTTGCCGGGGTTCTTGCCGGACGGCCCGAAGAACTGGAGCTGCGGCATGTTCAACTGCGCGTCGGTCGCCTTGGGATCCACCGGGCGGCCTGCCGCGCTGGTGGCCATGGTCTCGCGCATGCCCAGCTTGTTCGCCATGTCGACGATGGGGCCGGTGCTGCCGATGCGGTCTTCCAGTATCACGAACGAGGTGTTCGGTGAGGTGGCCAGCGCCGTCTGCAGCGACATCGACGCGTCCGCGCCACCGTAGTCACCCGCGTTGCCGACGCAGTACCACTTGGAATTGAGCGGTGGCCCCGTTTTCGGGCAGCTGTTCCCGCCGCCGGTGAAGATCTTCGAGGTGTAGTTCGGTGGCACGTCGATGTTCGCGTAGATCCCGGTGACGCCCTTGTCCAGCGCCGCCGCCGTGGTGAAGATCTTGTACGTCGAACCGGCGCCGCCGACGTTCCAGACGCCGGACGGCAGCGTGAACGAGGTCTGGCCTTGCGAAGCGTCCGTGCCGAAGTCCCGGTTCGCGGCCAGCGCGACGACCGGATGCCGTTCTTTTCCTGGTTTCACCAAGGAAAGCGTGTTCGCGATGTACGGCTCTTTCTTGTCGACCTGCGTTTCGGCCGACTTCTTGGCTTCGGAGTTCGCCTTACGGTCCAAAGTGGTCTTGATGGTGTAGCCGCCGGTCTGGATGTCGTCTTCCTTGAGACCGGCCTTGATGAGGTACTCGAGCGCGTACTGGCAGAAGAAGCCGTGCTCCGGTCCGGCACCGACACAGTTCGAGGCGGGCTTCTTCGGCTGACCTTCGACGACGCCGAGTCCCTCTGCCTTGAACTTCTCCGCGTCCGCCTTCGCGAGCTTCTGGTTCTCCACCATGCGGTCGAGCACCAGATTGCGGCGCTGCAGCGCCTTGTCGGCGTGGTTCCACGGGTCGAAGTAGGCGGGGTTGTTGACCAGCCCGGCGAGCAGTGCGGCCTGCGGGACGGTCAGCGCTTCCGGCGTGGTGTCGAAGTACGCGTGCGCGGCCGCGCCGATGCCGTAGATCTGGCGCGAGAACTCGACGATGTTGAGGTAGCCGGCGAGGATCTGCGGCTTCGTCATCTTCGTCTCGAGCTGGATCGCGATCCGCGCTTCCTTGAGCTTGCGGGCGAGCGAGGCCTCTTGCGCCTTCTGCTGGCCGATCTTGTTGCCGCGGTAGACGATGTTGATCAAGTAGTTCTTGACGTACTGCTGGGTCAGCGTCGACGCGCCCTGCGTGTCGCCGCCCGCGGTGTTGCTGACTGCGGCGCGCAGCGTGCCCGTCCAGTCGACGCCGTGGTGGTCGTAGAACCGCTTGTCCTCGGTCGAGACGAGCGCCCACTGCATCGCCGGGTTGATCTGGGTGTCGGACACCGGCAGCCGGTACTGGTCGTACAGCGTCGCGATCGCGGCGCCCTCGGAGTCTGTGACAGTGGTCACAAGGGGCGGCGGGATGTCGGCGAGGTCGGACGAGGTCTTGTCGACCGTCTCGCTCGCCTGGTTCGACATGACCCCCGCGGCGCCCACGACCGGGAACAACACACCGGCGACGAGGACACCCGCCAGTATGCAAAGACCTAGCAGTTTCAGCAGACCGTCCGTTTTCCGCACGTGATCAGGGTACGCGGAGGCGGTTAGACCTCCGTGACCTCGTGCCACCACCAGGTCCATTCCGGTGACAAAAGCGACCCCGTGTGGTCACCAGTGGTAACGAAAGGCATTCTAGGGCTGGCGGATGGAACCGAGGGACCTTACAGTCCGTCAACGTCTCACGAAGAGAAGCCAGCGACCGGGTGATCAATCTGGTACTGGCACTCCGGCACCGGGGAGGTGCCGGTTTCACCGACGTGAGCAGAGTAGACGCGCTCGCGGGGGCTTGAGCGGCATTTGCCCCTGTTGGTGTGTCGACACCAGGTAGGGAGCTGGGGGTATGGAAACCAACCAGTCGAGCTGGCGGATCGACGCCTCGTGCCGGGACGCTGACCCTGATGGGTTATTCGTCCGCGGCGCGGAGCAGAACCGGGCGAAAAGCGTGTGCATGGGTTGCCCGGTCCGCACTGAATGTCTGGCGGAAGCACTCGACAATCGAATCAGTTTCGGGGTCTGGGGTGGGATGACCGAACGCGAGCGGCGTGCGCTGCTGCGTCGGCGTCCCGACGTCATGAACTGGCGTGACCTGCTCGAATCGGCCAAGAGAGACGCGGACGAGCGCGAAGGTCGCGTAGTCCGGGTTTCGTAATTGGTAAATAAAAAAGAATAAAGAGGGGGAACGTGGGCGCTCTCGCGCTCACGCTCCTGACAGCCGGTCTCCGATATCGCGGAGCCCGGCTATGTCGTGCACGTCGCTGGGGAGCGCGGGCACGCGGACCAGCGGAACCTCCGGGTGCGCGCGAGTGAACCTCGCGAGCAGCCGGGACTCCCGCTCGGCGAGCGTGACCCGGTCCGCGTGCAGCTGAAGCACGGCCACGGCCAGCGGCGCGTTCGTGTCGCCCTTTTCCAGCGACTCGGCCGCGGCGAGCGCTTCCGAGCCCGAGATCGGCGCCAGCACCGGGTGCGTCCTGTTCGCGACGAGCCCGGCCAGAGGCATGGCCTCGTCCGAAAGCCGCTCGACGAAGTAGCTCGCCTCGCGCAGCGCGTCCGGCTCCGGCGCGGCGACCACGATGAACGAGGTGCCCTCCGAGCGCAGCAGCTCGGCCGTTTTGCGCGCCCGCTCCCGGAATCCGCCGAACATGCTGTCGAAAGCTTGCATGAACGCCGACGCGTCGGCCAGCAACTGACCGCCGATGATCGTCGAAACCGCCTTGGCGAACATGGTGAACCCGGCGGTGACCACTTTGCGCAGACCCCAGCCGCTGGCCTTCGCCGGACCGGTGAGCAGCCGGATCATCCGGCCGTCGAGCGCGCTCGAAAGCCGGGTCGGCGCGTCGAGGAAGTCCAGCGCCGACCGGCTCGGCGGGGTGTCGACGATGATCAGGTCCCACTCGTCGGTCGCCGCCAGCTGACCTAGCTTTTCCATCGCCATGTACTCCTGCGTGCCGGAGAACGACGTGGAAATCGTTTGATAGAAAGGATTCTGCAGCAGCTGCTCGGCGCGTTCCGGGCCCGCGTGCTTGCGGACCATGTCGTCGAACGTGCGACGCATGTCGAGCATCATCGCCCACAGTTCGCCCTTGGGCTCGAAACCGTCGACGCTCACCTGCTTCGGGTGATTGCCGAGTTCCTTGAGCCCCAACGCCTGCGCGAGCCTGCGTGCCGGGTCGATGGTGAGCACCACCGTCTGCCTGCCGCGTTCGGCGGCGCGCAACGCCAGCGCGGCCGCGGTCGTCGTCTTGCCGACACCGCCGGAGCCGCAGCACACGATCACGCGACTCTTCGGGTCGTCGATCAGTGCGTCGACGTCGAGTTCCATCAGCGCACCCCCTGCTCGGTCAATGCTTCGGCGAGTTCGTAGAGCGCGGCGACGTCGATGCCGTCGGTGAGATCGGGCAGCTCGAGCGTCGGCAGATCCGCCTCGGCGAGCTGTTCACGCGCGCGCTGCTCGGCGGCGACGCGGATCGCGTGTTCGACGGTCTCCTCGACGAGCGCGTCGAGCGTCTCGTCCGGCAGCTTGAGACCGGTCGCGGCGAGCCCGGCGCGGACCCGGGAGGCGTCGACCCGGCCATCGGCGGCCGCGGTGATCGAGCGCGCCGGCAGCCGCGGCGGGCGGACCCGGTTGACCAGCACCGCACCGGGACGCAGGTCGGCGCCGTCGAGCTCGGCGACACCTTCGACGGTCTCGCGGACCGGCATCTCCTCCAGCAGCGTCACCAGATGCACCGCGGTCTCACCGGAATGCAGCAGCCGCACGACACCGTCGGCCTGGCCGCGGATCGGGCCGGTCTTCGCGAGATCCGTGAGCGCCTTCGTCACGTCGAGGAACTTGACCACCCGGCCCGTCGGCGGCGAATCGACGACGACGGCGTCATAGGTGTGCCTGCCGTCCGACTCGGTGCGGCCGACACATTCCTTGATCTTCCCGGTGAGCAGGACATCACGCAGACCGGGCGCGAGCGTGGTCGCGAACTCGATCGCGCCCATCCGCCGCAGCGTCCGCCCCGCGAAACCCAGGTTGTAGAACATCTCGAAGTACTCGAGCAGCGCCGCCTCGACATCGATGTGCAGCGCACGCAGCTCACCACCACCGGGCGTGGACGCGATCCGCTGCTCCGCGTACGGCAACGGCTCGGTGTCGAAGAGCTGCGCGATGCCCTGACGGCCTTCGACCTCGATCAGCAGCACCCGCCGCCCACTGTGCGCCAGCGCCAGTCCGAGCGCGGCGGCCAAAGTGGTCTTGCCCGTCCCGCCCTTGCCGCTGACGAAATGCAGCCGCGTTCTGGCGAGTTCGTCGGTCCAGCCGGCCAGGGGAGTCGTCACCTTCTCAGCGTAGGTCACCGATCAGCTCGCCAGCATCATGACGCTGACCGCAGCGGCGCCCACCGCGACGATCACCCAGGTCAGCACACCCGGCAGCACGGTGAGCATCAGCACACCCGTGAGGATCAGCACGGTCACCCCGATCGCCCCGCCGACCGCGACCTGCCCCGAGCTGTCCGTCCGATCCCTGACCTTGGCCATCACGATGAGCACCAAGGGCACCCCGACGACACCCCACCCGACCGCGGCCACGACCCGCCAAACGTCCACGCCGCCCACGCTATCCGGCCGGGCACGCCCCCAAACCCCGAAAGCCACTTTCGTCAGGTCTTATCTGCCGAAAGTGGCTTTCGGGCTTGTGGTTACCCGAATGCGTCGTTCGGTCCCTCCCGCCTCCCGAATGCGTCTTTCGGTCCGTGGGAGGTCCCGAATGCGTCTTTCGGCACCTAGCAGGGACCGAAGGACGCATTGGGGCGGGATCAGCTGCCCAGGGGGCCTGCTGGGTGGCAGGGGACCGGGCGGGTGTGGGCCGGGTCGAGTGCGTTGAGGACGTGGCCGGCGGCGTTGCGGTCGGCGGCGAGGCCTGCGTGCTCGGCGAAGTCGAGTGGGCAGGTGTCCTGGAGGACGATGTTGCGGACGTTGGGGCCGGTGCCCTTGCCGCTCGTGTAGGGGATGACCAGCTCGTCGTAGCGGGTGAGGATGTTGGTGTACTGCACGCCAGGCTGGAACTGGCCGTTGCCGCTCTTCATCTTGGTGAGGAAGTCGGAGCCCGCGAGGAACTCGGTGCAGGAGCCGCACAGCGGGTTGAGGATCGGGTCGACGATCGACTGGCCCCATTTGTAGACATGGGAAAGGCCGTACAGCGTCGTGCCGTCCCACAGCGGGGTCAGCCCGACGTACTTGTCCACTTTGGACGCTCCACCGAGGAACTTGACGTAGTAACTGGGCATCACGGTGCCCTCGGAGTGGCCGAGGATGCTCACCTTCGCGGCGCCGGTCGCGGCGAGGACCTTGTCGACGAAGCGGGAGAACTCGGCCGCGCTGTCTTCCATGCGGACCAGGCCGCCGGGCTGGTAAATGGGCAGCGGGTCACCGGGAACGCCGTAGGTCAACGAGAAAACGCAGTAGCCGTTGTTCTTCAGCAGTGGGCTGTAGGTCTGCCAGTTGACGGTCTGGTTGGCGCCGAGGCCGTGCACCAGCACGACCGGGCTCGGGTGTGCCGCGCTCGGGCGGCAGGACCAGTCGTTCGCGCCGGGCGGTGGGCCGCCGGGGTTGGCGAGTTGGGCGGGCAGCGCCGCCAGAAGGTTCCATGGCACGGCCAAGGTCGCGGCCTGGGCGACCGGGGTGGCGAACAGGGCCAGCACCGCGGCGAGGATGACGGTTGAAAGGGACCTCAATGTCCACTCCTACCTACTTGCGAGTAGGTAGGAGTGAAGCACATCACGTTGGAAAGTGCCATACCATCACTGACGTGGGGCGACAGGCCCCATCGGCACGCAGGGGACGGGCGACGCGTGCGGCGGGTCGAGCGCGTTGAGCACGTGGCCGAGCGCGTTCGGGTCGACGGGCAGGCCGACGTGGTTCACGTGATCGTCCGCGCACGTGTCCTGCAGGACGATGTTCGTGCCCTCGCCGAGTCCGCTGGTGTACGGCACGATGTTCTGGTCGTACATCGTCACGATGTTCGTGTATTCGACGTCCGGCAGGAAGATCCCGCCCTCGCGCAGGTGTGCCAGCAGATCCGAGCCGGTGAGCACTTCGGGGCAGGCCGCGCAGTTGGTGATGACGTTGGTCAGCCAGCCGAGTCCGAGCGTGCGCAGCAGCGCGTACGTGTCCGCGGCGCCCGCGACATTCGTGCCGTTCCACAATGGAGCGAGGCTGATGTAGCGGTTGATTTTTCCCGCGCCGCCAAGGAACTTGGCGTAGTAGGTCGGCAACAGCGTGCCCTGCGAGTAGCCGACGATGTCTACTTTGGACTTGCCGGTGGTGGTGAGCACGCGGTCGACGAACGCCTTCAGTTCGGTCGAACTGTCCTCGATCGGGGTGAGCCCGCCGACCACGTCGCCGACGACCGGCGCGCCGGGCAGCACGCCGTAGGTCAGCGAATAGGCGCAATAGCCGCGCGTGAGCAGCATCGGCCCGAGCATGCGCCAGGTGTAGTCCTTGTTGTCGCCGGTGCCGTGCACCAGCACGACCGGTTCGGGATGCGCCTCGCTCGGACGGCACGACCAGTCGTTGAGCCCGTAGAGGGCACCCGCGGGCGCCACTGTCGCCAACCCGGCGACCAGCATCAGGACGACGAGCAGTGCGGAGCGGCGCATGGATCTCCCGTGGGTCGAAGGTGCTCTTCCCGAGGGTGGTGCAGTTCGGCCGCCGCGCCTAGGCCACATCAGGGTGGACCGTGGGTGATGTTCGATCACGGAGCGTGAATTCCGGAACGTCTGTCCGCGGCCGGGCGCGACTTGGCTACGCTCGCGCTTATGAGCGCCACCAAATGGGAGTACGCCACCGTCCCCCTGCTGATCCACGCGACCAAGCAGATTCTCGACCAGTGGGGCGAGGACGGCTGGGAACTCGTCACCGTGCTCCCCAACCCGACCGGTGAGCAGCACGTCGCTTACCTCAAACGAGCCAAGTAACCGGGAGTCGTCGTATGACCTGGAGCGCCCGTCTCGCCGAACTCGGCATCAAGCTGCCTGCCGTGGCCGCGCCGCTGGCCGCCTACGTGCCCGCCGTGAAGTCCGGCTCGTACGTGTACACCTCCGGCCAGCTGCCGTTCGTCGACGGCAAGCTGCCCGCGACCGGCAAGGTCGGCGCCGAGGTCAGCCCGGAAGAGGCCAAGGACTACGCCCGCCTGTCGATCCTCAACGCGCTCGCCGCCGTCGACTCGGTCGTCGGCATCGACAACGTCGCGCGCGTGGTCAAGGTCGTCGGGTTCGTCGCCTCCGCCGAAGGCTTCACCGGGCAGCCCGCCGTGATCAACGGGGCGTCCGAGACGCTCGGCGAGATCTTCGGCGACGCGGGCATCCACGCGCGTTCCGCGGTGGGTGTGGCCGAGCTGCCGATCGGCGCGCCAGTGGAAGTCGAGCTCATCGTCGAGGTGAACTGATGGATCCGGACATCGAGCAGTCCTGTCACGAACTGCTGGTGCGGCTGGCCGGACGGCTGCCGGACCAGACGCTCTGGCGTTTCCGCGACTGGCTCGGCGAAGGTGCGATGAGCACCCTCGCCCGGACCCTCCCAAGATCTTTGCTTAAGCACAGGATCGACCTGAACCAAACGGAGTACCGGCTGCTAGTCGCCGGGCTCATCCCGCACGGCGCCGACTGGCATCAGGTCAGTTCGACACTCGGGGTAGACGAGGTCTCCGATACCCGGTACACATTCTCGCTGAGTGCACCCGAATGGGTTAACTCGGTCGATATGGTGTCCGTGGTGCTTCACGCGACGTTGCGTGGACGGCCGGATGTCGGGGAAGTTCGGCAGAGCTGGCGGCACGGTGGTGCCGACGGCGGTGTAGGACTCGGAGGGGCCAAGCGGGTTCTGGTCGTCACGGCGTTGAACGGACTGCCGAGGCTGACCGGCGAGCTGCAGCGTGTCCTGCGCGTGCTGGGTGACGAAGAACCCAGCGTCGAGGTACTGCTCCCGAACATCGAATTGCCCGAATACCACCAGTCGGCACTGGCGAACTCGGAGTTGGTGTGCGTCGGCGCCGTGGACACCGGAAACCGGCTGGTCGCCGCTTAACGCTCGCGCCTCCAGCGAGCTGGGAGGAGCAGAGCATGGTGGAGGTCAACGAGAACTCCTCGATGGAAGGGTTCTCGGTGCCACTGCGGCTGCACAACCTGTTGCTGGCCCTCGCGGGCCGGATCGACGACACCGCGCTGACCGAAGCGCGTGAGCTGATCGCGCACGCCCACCTCGACGAGGCCGTCGAGCTGGTCACCGGCACGCTCATCGCGGGCCGGATCCCGGTCAACTCCGGCGAGCAGCGCGAACTGGCGCTCGTGCTCGAGATGAGCAGATCGGACGCCACGCTCGTCGACGGCCTGGTCGTCGACGAGTCGGACCAGGACGAGTCGCACCGCTTCACCGGCGACAACGGGCCCGAGTTCGGCGTCGGCGAGGCTTTAGAACGCAGCTTGCAGGTGCTGCCGGACGTGCGCGCGGTGCACGCGGTCTGGCGCACCACACCGGCCGGCAGCGTGCCGGGGCCGATGCCGCAGCGCATCGTGCTGGTCGAGATCGGGCCGGAAGGCAACCCGCCCGCGGTCGCGTTCCGGATCGACACCGCGCTGCGCCGTGCCGGCCTCCGCGCGGTCGTCGAGGTGAGCCCGCCCGGCGCGAAGATGCCCGGCTACCAGAACGCCGCGTGGACCGCGTCGACCCCGGTGTGGGTCACCGGCAACCCGACGCGCCAGGACTTCCAGCCGTTCGAGTCCAAGCCTTCCCCGGTGGTCAAGCAGGCCGACCCGCCGCCGAGCAGGCACGGTCTTCGCGCGGCACCGCCCGTCCAGGTGGCACCGGCGGCACCGGCCGCGCCGGTGACACCGGTGGTGCCGGTCGTCCAGCCGGTGGAGCAGGTGCGTGAGACCAGGGCGGAGCGGACGGCCGACCTGACCCCGGAGGAGGTCGCGCAGCTACGGCGGGCGCTGGCCGAGGACCCGGAGAAGGGCCGCGAGATCGTCTCCGGCAAGCCGAGCCTGCACGAGGTGGTCGAACTGCCCGCGCTGGATCTCGACGACCCGAGCCTGAGCGAGCGCGACCGCGCGCTGCTGCGTGAGCTGCACGCCGAACTCGCCGAGCGCGAGCGCGCCGAGGCGGCGAACATCCGGATGAACGGCGCTTCCCGCTCGGGCGATCAGGGTTGGTCGCCGGCTTAGGTATGTTGCGGTGGTGGAACTGCCGCTGAGCTTCAACATCCCGGTGCGTCCCGATCTATCGGGACCACCGGCGACGCCCAAGGACGCCGCGACGGTCATGTTGCTGCGTGACGTCGACGGCGGCGTCGAGGTCTTCCTGCAGCACCGGGTCAAGGGGATGCCGTTCGCCGGTGGCATGACGGTCTTCCCCGGTGGCGGCGTCGACAAGCGTGACGCCGACGCTTCCGTCGCGTGGGCCGGTCCGGAACCCGCGAAGTGGGCCGAATGGTTCGGCTGTGACGAGTCTCTCGCGCGTGCGCTGGTGTGCGCCGCGGTCCGGGAAACCTTTGAGGAGTCCGGAGTTCTGCTCGCGGGCACCGAGTCGTCCGTACTCGCGGACACGGCCAAGTACGCGGACGTGCGGCAGGCGCTGGTCAGCCGTGAGCTGTCGTTGGCGGCCTTCTTGGCCGACGCCGGGCTGACGTTGCGCGCCGATCTGTTGCGGCCGTGGGCGAACTGGGTGACCCCGGCGGCGGAACCGCGTCGCTACGACACCCGCTTCTTCGTCGCGGTGCTGCCCGAAGGCCAGCACGCGGACGGCATGACCTCCGAAGCCGACAGCTCGGGCTGGCAGCGACCGGCCGAAGCGCTGGCCGACGCCGAGCAGGGCCTGCGCATGCTGATGCCGCCGACCTGGATCACGCTCAACGAACTCGGTGAGTTCAAGGACGCCGCCGAAGCGCTCGCGTCGCCGCGTGAGATCAGCAAGGTGATGCCCAGCCTGGTCCGCGAAGGCGACAAGGTCCGCGTGATCCTGGAGGGACTGTGACCGCACCGACCCACCCGGCCTACGGCGTGCTCCGGCCGGTCTCGCCGACCGCTTCGGTGCTGCTGGAGAACAACCCGTCCGCGATGACGCTCGACGGCACCAACACCTGGGTGCTGCGGGCGCCCGCCGCGGTCACGAAGGTGATCGTCGACCCCGGTTACGAGGACGTCGAGCACCTGACCGAGCTGACCAAGCTCGGCGCGATCGAGCTGATCCTGCTCACGCACCACCACCCCGATCACGTCGAAGGCGCGCCGTGGCTCGCCGAGCGCGTCGGCGCCCCGGTGCGGGCGTTCTCCGCGGAGCTGTGCCGCGGTGGAGAGCCGCTCGTGGACGGCGAGATCGTGCGGGCGGCGGGCCTGGAGATCGAGGTCGTGCACACCCCTGGCCACACCGAGGACTCCGTGTCGCTGCGCGTCGGCGACGAGATGCTGACCGGCGACACCATCCTCGGCCGGGGCACCACGGTGCTCTCCGACCTCGGCGATTACCTGCGCACCCTGCGAAAACTGCTCGACGTGCTGCCGGAAGGTGTGCTCGGACTTCCTGGTCACGGCGCCGAACTGCCGGATCTGCGGGCCACGGTCGCGGAATACCTGGCCCATCGGGAACAGCGGCTCGATCAAGTGCGTTCGGCTCTTCGTGAGCTCGGTGACGACGCCACCGCACGGCAGGTCGTCGAGGTCGTCTACGCCGACGTCGACCCGTCGCTGTGGGTGCCCGCCGAGTGGAGTGTGCAGGCGCAGCTGGACTACTTACGAGCGGAGGCGGGCGCGTGAGCGACCTGAAGATCGAGTTCTACTGGCGGCCGGGTTGCGGGTTCTGTTCCGCGCTGCGCCGTCCCCTGATGGCGAGTGGCCTGCCGGTGCAGGAGATCAACATCTGGGAGGACCCGAACGCGGCGGCCCGCGTGCGCGAGATCGCCGACGGCAACGAGACCGTGCCGACGGTCGTCGTCGGGACCTGGTCCGCCGTCAACCCGAGCTACCCCGAGATCGAGGCGGCCGTCCGCGACCAAGCCCCCGAACTCCTGGGTTCCTGAGCGCTGGGGTCGTGAGTGTTTTGACCGGTTAGAACCGGCCGTACCACTCACGACCCCATGCTCGTGAGGCTCAGCGGGCGACGATCGGCATCAGCAGGTACTTCAGCTCGACCTCCCCTGGGGTGACTTCACGGAGCACCGTCGCGCGTTTGCCCGGCTGGAATTCGAGCCGGATGTCGCGGTCCGCGAACGGCTGCAAGGCGTCGAGCAGGTACTTGGCTTGGAACGACGGTGACGTCCGGCCGCCGGACACGTCCGCCTTCACGAACTCCTCGGCCTCGCCGGTCTGATCGCGGGTGCTGGCCAGCCTGACCTGGTTGTCGCCGACCTCCAAGGTCAGCGCGCGCAAGCCGTCGGCGAAGAAGCTGACCCGGCGCACGGCCGCGGCCAGTGCCTCCGCGTTCAGTTCGAGCGCCGTGTCCACCTGACCGGTCGGAATGGCTTCCGCCGACAGGAAACCGCCGTCGAGCACGGCGGTGCTCGCGACATTGCCCGACCAGCTCAGCGCGAAGCGGTTGCGGTCGGCGTGCAGTCCGATCGGGCCGCTCGCCTGCTTGCCGAGTTCGGTCAGCAGGGTCGCCGGGACCAGCGCGTCCAGCTCCGAGTAGCCGGAAACGACCGGCATGGACGCGATCGCCATCCGGTAGCGGTCGGAGGCGACCAGTTCGAGCCGGTCGCCCACCAGCCGCATGCGCACTCCGGTGAACACGGGCAGCGTCTCGTCGCGCGACGCCGTGCCCGCGACCGAGCGCAGCGCCCGCGCGAGCAGCGCGCCGTCGACCTCCGCGACCTTCTCCGGCGGAGCCACGGCGCCGGGATGAAGATCGCGATCCAGCAGCGGCAACGCGAACCGGGCGCCCGGGACGCGCACGGCCAGCCGCGAGCCCTCGACCACCAGGCGGACTTGGGGCGCGTCGAGCATGCGCAATGTCTCCGCCAAGGCCGCGGCGGGGACGAGCGCGGCGCCGTCGGTGTGCACGGTGGCCGCGCAGTGCAGCCGGGCCGCGCGCTCGTGGTCGTTGCCAGAGAGCGTCAGCCCGGCCGCACCGGCTTCGAGCAGCACTCCGGAGAGCGCCGCGTTGCCGTACTTCACCGGCAGCAGCCGAGCCGCCGCGGAGGCGGCTTCGGAAAGCGTCCGGCAGGTCGCTGTGAGATCCATACCGCCAAGTTAGGCGGCAGCACCGACAAGTTCGGTGTCCGAAGCCTCGGCCTGCGGCCCGAACGGCCGGACCGTGCCACGCAACTTCCACAGCGCGACCGCGACCAGCAGGCCCGCGACACCGGCCGCGATGAACGCCGAGCCGGGACCGTGGTGCTCGACCAGGTAGCCGCTGATCGACTGGCCGAACGCCAGGCCCAGCGTCACCGCGGTCAGCACCCAGCCGAACGCCTCGGCCGCGGTGCCCTTCGGCGCGACGACCTCGATCATCGTCGAGTGCGTCGCCGACTGCGGGGTGATCAGCGCGCCGGCGAAGAGCATGCCGAGCGCCAGCGTCCACAGGTTCGACGGCAGCGCGAGCAGCGCGACCAGCACGGCGAACACACCGAGCAGCACCGGCAGGCGCTGACCGATCGGGGTCGGCCAGGGCCGCATGCTGTACGCGACACCGAACGCGACCGAGCTGATAGACCAGGCCGAAAGCAGCAGGCCACCCATGGCGGGGAAGCCGGCGTTCGTCGCCGACGCCGGGACCGCGACCTCGACGAAGCCGATCACGATGCCGAAGCCCAGCACTGCCAGCGCGAGCGTGCGCATGCCGGGGCTGGCGAGCGCGCCGAGCATGCTGCGCGAGGTCTTCTCAGCCGACTTCCAGCTGCGGACCTTGGGGCTCAGCGCGAACAGGATCGTGCCGAGCACCTGGATGCCGGAGCCGATGATCATGCCGGTGCCCGCCCACGGCGCGGCGACGAGCAGACCGGCGAAACCCGGTCCGAGCACGAAGAAGACCTCCATGCTGATGGCCTCGTACGAGAACGCCGCGTTGCGCGCTGGTCCCGGCGGCAGCAGCCGCGTCCACAGCGCTCGTGACGCGGAGCCGACGCTCGGCTCGGCCATACCGGCGATCGCCGCAGGCACGAGGAGTACCCAGGTCGGCATCCGCGATTCGATGGCGAAGACGAGCGCCGCGATGCCAACCGAGAACACGGCCACCGTGATGAGCAGTGGTTTCGTCGGGCCGAACCGGTCGATCAGCCTGCCCTGCAGCACCGCGCCGAGCGCGACACCGATCAGCATGGCCGCCGAGATCAGCCCGGCCGTCGCGAACGAACCCGTCTCGCGCTGCACGTAGAGCAGCGCCGAGATGCCGACCATGGCGATCGGCAGGCGCGCCAGCAGCGACGCGATGACAGGACCACGCGAACCGGGGGCGGTCAGCGCGGTGCGGTAGTCGGCGAGGGTGGCACGGGATTCGGACGCGGAGTGGGACATGCGTACCAGTATGCACCACTGTGGTACGCCGGTACCAGTTATTTGATGGTCAGGTGCGTCACCCTGTTCGCGCAGCTCACGCGGGGTGTCTCCGACTTCGGTAACAAGCGGATAACCGAGGGAATGAAACCTCTGACCCGATCGTTGGACACTGTGTTGCAGGTCTCACCGAGCTGGTTCATCTCGGTTTCATAACGTCACGCTGATTCTGGGTGAACTTGCGCAACAAACCGCATCCGCGGGCGTCCTTGAGAGTGAATGGCCTTGAATTCTTGGGTAGGGGCCATGCGATGGTTGTACGACAACACACAAACTCCCTCCGGCACACGGGTCGGGGCCTTAGGTCCGGAGGGCGGGGAGCGCGGAGCGTCGGGGGATGGTCCGCGCACAGCGAAGGGCCGGTGCGCCACGTCGGGGGTGGCGCCCGGCCCTTCGTTCTGCGTCTGAAGCTACCTGGCCCGGCGGGCGAGCCGCTCCGGGTCGAGGATCAGCACACTCTTGCCTTCGAGCCGCAGCCAGCCGCGGTGCGCGAAGTCGGCGAGCGCCTTGTTGACGGTCTCGCGCGAGGCGCCGACGTACTGGGCGATCTCTTCCTGGGTCAGGTCGTGGGTGACCCGGAGCAGGCCGGCTTCCTGGCTGCCGAAGCGCTGGGCCAGGGTGAGCAGCGCGCGGGCGACACGGCCCGGCACGTCGGTGAAGATCAGCTCGGCGACCATGTTGTTGGTCCGGCGCAGCCTGCGAGCGACCACGCGCAGTAACTGCTCGGCGATCTCGGGGCGGGTGGAGATCCACTGCCGCAGCGCGGGCCGGTCCATCGTCACCGCGCGCACCTCGGTCACCGTGGTGGCGCTCGAAGTACGAGGTCCGGGGTCGAAAATGGACAGTTCACCGAACATGTCCGACGGCCCGAAGATCCCCAAGAGGTTCTCGCGGCCGTCCGGCGACTTGCGCCCGATCTTCACCTTGCCGGACTGGATGATGTACAGCCGGTCGCCGGGCTCACCCTCGTTGAAGATCACGTGTCCACGCGGGAATTCGACATGCTCCAAGGTCTGAGCCAGCGCCTCCGCCGCTGCCGGCTCAACACCCTGGAAGATGCCCGCGCGGGCCAGGGTTTCGTCCACCTCGGTGCCTCCTCGTCGAGAAGCGACTTGCGTTCCCGATCACCGGGAGCGTGTCGCCGATCACTTTTCTGCAGTCTAGGGCGTGCGTGCGAGACCGCCCGTCGGCGCGCCGGGGTTGCCGGCGCCGGACTAGATGATCTCGCCCGTCGGGAGAGCCTAGTCCCGCGCGCGACGGGTGCGCAGCTTGGCCGCCCGTCCGCCGAGCCTGCGCAGCCGGAACAGCTCCAGCGCGCGGCCGATTCCGTGTCCGTACAGCGCCTTGACCTCGTTGGGCTGGGCCTGCTCCAGGAACTCCTCGACTTCGTTTTCCTGCACCGCGACATGGCGCAGGCGGCTCTCCACGCGCTCCATGAACAGCGCGAAGAACATGATCACCAGCGGCACGAGTATTACGAACCAGACTGTCATCGACTCCAGATCCTCGCTCAAAGCGGCCTGATCTATGCGCCACCCGACGTCGTTGTGGCGTGTCGGCCGTCGACCGGTGTAAGGCTCCCACCGGCTCGTCCGAAGGCGCCCGTAGGCTATCGGGGTGCCACCAGCCGCGAATAACGCCCCCCGGAAGGCTCTTTCCGTAGACGGTGAATCTCGGCTGGCTTTGGTAAGACGCGCACGTCGTATCAAGCGTTGCCTCGACGACGCATATCCGGACGCGCATTGTGAGCTGGATTTCACGACACCGCTCGAACTGCTGGTGGCGGTCGTGCTCTCGGCGCAGACCACCGATGTGCGGGTCAACATGGTGACTCCCGCACTCTTCGCGCGCTACCGCAGCGCCGCCGACTACGCGGGCGCCGACCGGACCGAGCTGGAGGAGTACCTGCGCTCGACCGGTTTCTACCGCGCCAAGGCGAACTCGGTGATGGGACTGGGCGCGGCGCTGGTCGAGCGCTTCGACGGCGAGGTGCCCGGCAAGCTCAAGGACCTGGTCACGTTGCCCGGTGTCGGTCGGAAAACGGCGAATGTGGTGCTAGGTGACGCATTCGGTGTGCCGGGGATCACCGTCGACACCCACTTCGGACGGCTGGTCCGCCGCTGGGGCTGGACCGACCTGGAGGACCCGGTCAAGGTCGAGCACGCGGTCGGCGAGCTGATCCCCCGCAAGGAGTGGACCATGCTGTCGCACCGGACGATCTTCCACGGCCGCCGCGTCTGCCATGCCCGCAAGCCCGCCTGCGGCGCCTGCCCGCTCGCGAAGATGTGTCCCTCGTTCGGGGCAGGGCCGACCGGCTTCGAGGAGGCCGCGAAGCTGGTCAAGGGGCCGGAGCGCGACCACCTGCTGGCGATGGTGACGCAGTCTTGACCGCGGTCACCAAGTGGGCGATCGGCGTCGCCGTACTGGCGGTGGCGCTGATCGTCGCACTGCTGCCGCGTGACAACGGCTCGTCCGTGAGTTCCGAAGACCTGACGGCCGCGCGCGCGAAGGCCGCGCTGGCCGCTTGCCCCGCCGCGGGCGGCGAAGTGCCGCAGCTGCGCGGGGTGAGCGTCGAGTGCCTCGGCGACGGCGCGAAGGTCGACCTCGGCGCCGCGCTCGGCGGCAAACCGACGCTGGTCAACCTGTGGGCGACCTGGTGTGAGCCCTGCAAGACCGAGCTGCCGGTGCTCGACAAGTACGCGGCGGAGCCGGGCGCGGTGCGCGTGCTCGGCGTGCAGGTCGAGAGCAAGGCTTCGGACGGGCTGGAACTTTTCGCCGCCTTGGGCGTCCACCTTCCGTCGGTGTTCGACGGCGACTCCCGGGTGCGCAAGGCGTTGAAGACGCCGCCGTCGCTGCCGGCCTCGTACCTGATCACCTCGGGTGGCGAGGTCCGGTTCATCGAGACCCCACGGGTCTTCGACAACACTGACCAGGTACGTGGAGCGGTGGAAGGGGTCCGATGACCGAGGTGGGACCGCTCGTCGACGCCGATTCGGTGCCGGAATGGCTGCGGCCGCTGGTCAAGATCAGCGGTGAGCTCGACCAGAAGACGTTCACCCGGTTCACCGTGCCCAACGACGAGTACGCGCGCGCCGCCGCCGTGCTGATCCTGTTCGGCGAGGGCGTGAACGGCCCCGACGTGCTGCTGCTGCGCCGCGCGGACACGCTCGGCTCGCACGCGGGCCAGGTCGCGTTCCCCGGCGGCGGTGTCGACGAAGGCGACGACGGACCCGTCGGCACCGCGCTGCGCGAGGCCGAAGAGGAGACCGGCGTGCTGCCGTCGGGTGTGCGCCCGGTCGCGATACTGCCCGAGCTGTTCGTGCCCGTGTCCGGGTTCGCCGTCACGCCCGTGCTGGCCTACTGGGAGACTCCGTCCCCGGTGCACGCCGTCGACCCGGCGGAGACCGCGGCGGTGGCCAGGATCCCGATCGCCGACCTCGTCGACCCGGCCAACCGCTACCAGGTGCGCAGGCCGGGCGGCGGCTGGAAGGGCCCGGCGTTCGACGTCGGCGGACTGTTCGTGTGGGGTTTCACCGCCGGTCTGCTGTCGGTGCTGCTCTCGTTGGCAGGCTGGGAGCGGGAATGGGACCGCACCGACGTCCGCGACCTTGACGTAGCTTTGTTCACCCCGAAGTCCTAGGAGTTACCCGCGTTGAACTGGGTTGATGTGGTGGTTCTGCTGCTGGCGGTGCTGGCGGCCGTATCCGGCGCATTCCAAGGCGTGATCATCGCCTTGCCGTCGCTGCTGGGCGTGATACTCGGCGCGATCGCGGGGATCAAGCTCGCCCCGCTGGTCGTGGAGCTGTTCACGCACCCGGCGGCGAAGGTCGCGTTCGCGGTGGCCACCGTGGTCTTCCTGGTCGCGCTCGGCGAGACGCTCGGCGTGTGGGCCGGGCGGCGGCTGCGGCAGAAGATCAACCCCGAGAAACTGTCCGGTTTGGACAAGTCGCTCGGCGCGATCGTGCAGGCCGCGGTCGTGTTCGTGATCGCGTGGCTGATCGCGACCCCGCTGACCACCGTCTCCGGGCTGCCCGGTCTGGCCAAGGCGATCAACGGCTCCGCCGTGCTCGGCGGCGTCAACGACGTGATGCCATCGGCGGCGCAGGGCTTCCCGAGCCAGCTGCGCAAGCTGCTCGACGCGTCCGGCTTCCCGTCCATTGTGGACCCGTTCCAGCGCACCGAGACCCCGGACACCGAGCCGCCTGACCCCGCGCTGCAGGCCAGCGCCGTGGTGCAGGACGTGCACCAGAGCGTGGTCAAGATCCGCGGCAACGCGCCGTCGTGCTCGCGCGCGCTGGAGGGCAGCGGGTTCGTCATCGCGCCGAACCGCGTGATGACCAACGCGCACGTGGTCGCGGGCACCGACGAGACCTGGATCGAGACCACCAAGGGCAAGTTCCCGGCGAAGGTCGTCTACTTCAACCCGGAGGTCGACATCGCGGTCCTGTCGACGCCCCGGTTCGCCGCGCCCGCGCTGCCGCTCGCGCCGGACCAGGCGAAGAACGGCGACAGCGCGATCGTGCTCGGCTACCCGCTCGACGGCCCGTACACCGCGACGCCCGCGCGCGTGCGCGGCCGGATCAACCTGCGCGGACCGGACATCTACGAGGCCAACACCGTGCAGCGCGACGTGTTCACCGTGCGCGCCGGCATCCGCAGCGGCAACTCCGGCGGGCCGATGATCGACCCGCAGGGCCGGGTCATCGGGGTCGTGTTCGGCGCGGCCGTCGAGGACCCCGACACCGGCTTCACGCTGACCGCGAACCAGGTCCGCGCGGAGGTCGAGGCGGCGCCGTCCCAGCTGGCCCAGGTCAGCACCGGCTCCTGCGCGGCCTAGCAACCCGGGATAAAGCGGGCTTTACTCCGCGATGTTTAGCGGGCTTTATCCCCGGGAGTAAAGCCCGCTTTATCCCGGGGCTTTGAGGAAGTCCAGGAGCGCGTCGCTGGTGCGGGCCGGGGCTTCCAGGTGCGGGAAGTGGCCGATGCCGTCCCAGGGCCGCAAGGCCGTGTGCGGGCCGAACCAGGGTGTTGACGCGTAGGCGGTCTCGGGCAGGACGCAGCGGTCGGCCGAGCCGTGGATCTGGAGCACGGGCGCCGCGATGCGGGTGCCGACGGCGTCGGCGAACCGCTTGCCCTCGCCGCGGAACTGCGCGCGGAACGCCCAGCGGTAGTACTCGAGCGCGCTGTGCGCGACGCCGGGCACGAGCATCGCCTGCCGGAACTTGGCCGCCGTGTCGGCGAAATCGGCCGTCTCCGTCCACTCCGGACCGGACCAGGCGCGCATGAGCGTCTCGACGGCGAGCGCGTCGTCGCGGACGAGGCCGCGTTCGGGGGACATCGGGATCTGGAAGCGGAACAGGTGCGCGACCGCGCGCGCCTGGTTGGTGCGCCTGCGGTGCAGCAGCGTTCCGGTGACGGACGACTTCAGCGCCAGCGGATGCGCGGCGCCGAGCAGGCTCACCGACGACGCGACGCGGGGATGCAGCGCGGCCGCGGTCAGCGCGAGCATGCCGCCCCACGCGTGCCCGACGAGATGCGCGCGCCGCACGCCCAAAGCCCTGATCAAACCGGCGACGTCACCGGCGAGCGTCCACGCGTCGTAGCCGCGCGGGGGTTTGTCGGAGTCGCCGTAGCCACGAAGGTCGACGGCGATGGCGCGGTAACCCGCTTCGGCCAGCGCGGTCAGCTGGTGATGCCAGGTCCACCAGAACTCGCCGAAGCCGTGCAGCAACAGCACGGCGGGCCCGGCACCGACCTCCGCCACGTGCAGGCGGATGCCGTTCGCCGAGACGTCGCGATGCGTCCAGGGTCCGTCGAGCCGGACGCTGGACGGGTCCGGTGCCGACACCTGGCGGGTCAGGCGGCGGGTTCGTCTTCGGCGTGCTGCGGCTTCAGCGCCGCGGCCGTCTCCTTGACGCTGGCCAGCGTGCGCTCCGGTGCCCTGATCTTGCGGACCTTGAGGTAGCCCAGCCAGCCGAAGAGCCCGGCGACGACGAGCATCAGCAGGAACACGATGCCGTACGCGGCCCAGCGCTGCAGCCACTCCGAGAGCAGCTCGCCGAGGAAGAAAAAGAAGAAGAACGAGCTGTACAGCAGCACCGCCAGCGCGATGATGAAGAAGACCGCGCCCTTGACGGCCTTCTTGGCCTCACGCACGACCTCGGTCTTGGCGAGTTCGACCTCGGCGCGGACCAGCGTCGACACGTGCTGTGTCGCGTCGCTGACCAGTTTGCCGATCGACTGACCGCCGGCCGCCGTGTCCTCATCCTTCGACAGCGGGAGGTACGGCACGTTGAGTTGCTGTTCCTGGCTGCTCACGGTGGTCATCGTGCCACGTGCGAGTTTCCGTGGCTCGCCGGGAGCGGATTGTGACCGTCGTGTCCGGCGCCGGGCACCGGACACGACGGCCGGGGATCACGCCGTCACGAGTGCCAGCCCGTAGGTCTGCAGGATCTCGTTGACCGGCTGGAACCAGGTCTCGCCGCCACCGGAGCAGTTGCCCCAGCCGCCCGAGGTGACGCCTTGTGCCTGGTCACCGGTGATGAACGAGCCGCCGGAGTCGCCCGGCTCGGCGCACACGCTCGTCTTGGTCATCTGGTAGACGGCGCCCTGGCTGTAGTTCACCGTCTCGTTCAGCCCGCGCACCGCGCCGCAGTGCCAGTGCGTCGTCGAACCGGACCGGCAGACCGAGGTGCCGACCGGCGCGACCCACGAGCCGCGCACGAGCGCGTCGGACACCGTGCCCCAGCCGAGCACGACCGGCGCAGGCCACCAGCCGTTGGTGATCCGGATGAACGAGTAGTCGTTTCCGGGGAACGACGAGCCCGCGAAGTTGCCCATGTACGAGCCGTCCCAGCCGACGGTCGAGCTGCCGGTGCCGCCGCAGTGCCCCGCGCTGACGAAGCCGCCGCGCACCGAGAAACCGATGGAGCAGCGGGTGTTGCCGTTGATGTAGTACGGGTCGCCGCCGACGGTGCCCGCCGAGAACGTCCGCGGCGCCTCGCCTTGGACGACCGTGACCGGGCCGGCCTGCTTCGCGGTCGCGATGAAGTTCTCGGCCGCGGCGTCGCGGTTGTTGACGGTGATCACGACCGAGCCGGCCCTCGGGTCGCTGCGCCAGCTGCTGATCCCCGCCGGCGCCTTGAGCGTGTCGATCTTGGCTTTGGCGGTGTCCAAAGTGGCCGCGCTGACCTTCGACGTCGCGATGTCCGCGCCGGTCGCCCGCACGGCTTCGGCGTCGCCCCCGTCGGTGAGGCCCACGACGAGCTTGCCGCTCGCCGGGTCGAACCAGGCGCCGCCGAACGCGGCGCCCGCCGCCTGCTCGGCGGCGGGCAGCGTCCGGATCGCCGCCGACTCCTGTGCGAGGCGGGCCCGCGCCTGGTGTGCGGTCAGGCCGAGATCACGCTGCATCGCGTCGGCCAGCCCGGGTGAAAGTTCCTGCGCCGCCGCGACCCCGGACAGCGAAGACATGGTCAACAGTGCCGCGCCCAGCATGAGGAAAGCTCTATGAGCCATCACTTTTCTCCTTGAAATCAGCAGGGAGGGAGAAAGCGCGCGCTGGCACCGAGTGTGTGTTCCAGGACATAGTGCGTCCAGTGCTGGGGCGATTGCTGTCCCGAAGAGGTCAGCCGCTGACCCGAAGGGACCGTTTCATGTCAAGAAATGTCTTGCGCGTGCGCGCGATTGCGGCGCAGCAGCAACGCGGCGGCGCCGAGTGAGGCGACACCGGAGGCGATCAGCACGGCCGTCTTCGCGAGTTCCGCCGTCTCGACAGGCAAAGCCAGCTCGGCGATCAGCAGGCTCACCGTGAAGCCGACGCCGCCGAGCAACGCCAGAGCTGCGAGGTCGCGCCAGCCGACGTCACGTGGCTTCTCGGCGATCTTCAACCGGACCGCCAGCATGCTCGCGCCGAGGATCCCGACGAACTTCCCGACGACGAGACCGATCATCACCGCCAGCGGCAGCGCGGTCGTGAACACCTCGCCGAGCGACGAGCCGTTGACCTTGATCCCCGCCGCGAACAACGCGAACACCGGCACCGCGACGGCCGCCGACCACGGCTGCAGCCGGTGCTCGAGCCGGAGCGCGGGCGCCTCGGCCTCGCCCTCGTCGGCGCGGACCCGCGTCAGCAGGCCGAGCGCGACGCCGGCGATCGTCGCGTGGATGCCCGACGAGTGCACCGCGACCCAGGTGACCAGCGCGAGCGGCACGTACAGCCAAGCCGTCCGCACCCGCTTGTGCTGCAGATACGCGTAGAGCACGAGCGCCGCGACCGCGATCCCGGCGGCGACGAGGTCGAACTTCGTGGTGAACAGCACCGCAATGACGATGATCGCGCCCAGGTCGTCGACGACGGCAAGTGACAGCAGGAAGACCCTGGCGCTGCTCGGCAGGTTGGACGCGGTCAGCGCGAGCACGCCGAGCGCGAACGCGATGTCCGTGGCGACCGGAATCGCCCAGGCCTTGCCCACGTCCGGGTGTCCCCAGGCGATCGAGACCGCGAGCACCGCGGGCACGATCATGCCGCCGAGCGCGGCGAGCACCGGCAGTACGGCCTGCTTGAACTTCGACAGCTCGCCGACCACGAGTTCGCGCTTGAGCTCCAGCCCGGCGACGAAGAAGAACAACGCGAGCAGCCCGTCCTGCGCCCATTCACCCAAAGTGAGGTTCAGGTGCAGCAGGCTCGGGCCGAGCTCGGTGTCGCGGAAGGTGCGATAGAGATCACCCCAAGGCGAATTCGCCCACAGCAGGGCGAGTGCGGTGGCGGCGAGCAAGATCAATCCGCCGGTCGTCTCGGTGCGCAGGTAGCGGGCGAAATCCTTGGCTGATGAGGTCACGGGCGCGGCTCCAGGGGTCGACGATCACTGTTGCCGACCAGACTTCCCGGCGCACCTTGACTTGATTTTAACGCGAGCCTCCCGTTGACCGGACGGTAGTGCCTGCCCAAGAGTGCCCCTACCATGCCAACTGACAACGATGTCTGATTGCTGAGGACGGACGAGCAAGTGAATACCTCTACCGAGGTCGAACTGGACCGCAGGTTCTTCGGGCACCCACGAGGGCTGGCGAACCTGTTCGGCGTGGAGATGTGGGAACGCTTCTCCTTCTACGGGATGCTCGGCATCCTGCCGATCTACCTCTACTACCAGGTCGCCGAAGGTGGCTTGGCGCTGCCGAAGACCACCGCTGTCAGCATCGTCGGCGCCTACGGTGGGCTGGTCTACCTCTCGGCCATCGTCGGCGCGTGGATCGCCGACCGGCTGCTCGGCTCCGAGCGCACGCTGTTCTACAGCGCCATCCTGATCATGATCGGCCACATCGCGCTCGCGGTGCTGCCCGGCATGGTCGGCATCGGCGTCGGCCTGGTGTGCGTCGCGCTCGGCAGTGGCGGGTTGAAGGCGAACGCGACGACGATCGTCGGCACGCTCTACGGCGAGAACGACGAGCGCCGCGACGCCGGCTTCACCATCTTCTACATGGGCGTCAACCTCGGCGGGTTCGCCGGGCCGCTGATCACCGGGCTCGTGCAGAAGGAGATCGGCTTCCACGTCGGCTTCGGGCTCGCCGCGATCGGCATGGCCGCCGGGCTCACCCAGTACTGGCTCGGCCGCAAGAACCTCGGCGCCAAGGCCAGCGAGGTGCCCAACCCGCTGCCGAGTTCGCAGCGGACGCTGGCGCTGGGCGTCGGCGTGGCGCTCGTGGTGGTCATCGTCATCGCCGTGCTGACCGGGCTGGTCACCGCGGAGAACCTGTCCAACGTCACGGTCGGCATCGTCATCGTCGCCTCGGTGGCGTACTTCGCGCTGATCCTGACCAGCAAGAAGATCAGCGCGCTCGAACGCACGCGGGTGTTCTCGTTCGTGCCGATGTTCGTCGCCAGCGCGGCGTTCTTCGCGCTGTTCCAGCAGCAGTTCACGGTGATCTCGATCTACACCGACGAACGGCTCGACCGGAACCTGTTCGGCTGGGTCATGCCCGTTTCGTGGGTCAACTCGATCAACTCGGTGTTCATCCTGATCTTCGCGCCGATCGTCGCGCTGATCTGGGTCAAGCTGAACTCGCGGCAGCCGTCCTCGCCGATCAAGTTCGCGCTCGGCGTCGGGCTGGTCGGCCTCGGCTTCCTGTCGTTCCTGCCGCTCACCGGCGGCGGCCCGAACAGCACCCCGCTGCTGGCGATGGTCGGCATCCTGTTCATCATCACGATCGCCGAGCTGATGCTGTCCCCGGTCGGGCTCTCGCTGTCGACCAAGCTCGCTCCCGAGGCGTTCCGCACGCAGATGGTCGCGCTGAACTTCCTCTCGATCTCGCTGGGCACCGCGCTTTCCGGTTCGCTGGCGAAGTTCTACTCGGCGGCGAACGAGACCGCGTACTTCGGCATCTCCGGTGGCGTGGCGATCGCCCTCGGCGTGCTGCTGGTCGTGCTCACCCCGGCCATCCGCAAGATGATGTCGGGCGTCCATTAACCGACAGTGGTCCCGAAGATCACCCCGACGTAGTAGGTCACGAGCATCGTCAGCGCACCTACGCCGACGTTGCGGATGATCGCCCTGCGCACATCGGCGTCGCCGAGCCTCGCGCTGATCAACCCGGTCAGCGCGAGGCCGACGACGACCGCGGCCGCACAGGCCCAGACCCGCCAGGACAGCGGCGGCAGCGCGATCGCGATGAGCGGCAGCAGCGCGCCGACCGTGAACGCCACCAAGGACGCCCAAGCCGCCTGCCACGGGCTGGTCAGGTTGCCGGGATCGATGCCCAGCTCCGCTTCGGCGTGCGCCTGGAGCGCGTCCTTCTCGGTCAGCTCACGCGCGACCTGGGCGGCCACCTCCGACGAGAGACCTTTGTCCTCGTAGATCTCCGCCAGTTCCCGTTCTTCGGCTTCCGGCATCGTCTTGAGTTCGATTTTCTCCTTGCGCAGCAATGCGCGTTCGGTATCGCGCTGCGTGCTGACCGAGACGTACTCGCCACCCGCCATGGAAAGCGCGCCGGCGACCAGGCCGGCGATTCCGGCGGTGAGAATGGTGGTGCTGTCGGTGGTCGCGCCCGCGACGCCGACCACGATGCCCGCCACCGACACGATGCCGTCGTTGGCGCCGAGAACCCCGGCACGCAACCAGTTCAGCTTGCCGCCGATGTTCTCGTGCGGCTCGTGCTCGTGCTTGGCGTCGACTGTTTCGGTCACGTGATAAGTGAAACACGGAATGCGCCGACCGGCGAACGTTCACATTCCCGGTAAAGGCAGGCAATCCTCATTCAAGAATGCCTATCCTAAGTACGAAAAAAGCCGGGGCGAATGCCGCTGTTACTCGGCATCCGCCCCGGCGGGGAAAAAGTCCTACGAGTCGAGCTCGGCCAGCGCCTGCTTCGCCTGCTCCAGCTGCGCCTCGAGCTCGGCGACCTTCGCGGCCTGCGCTTCGCGGGCGGCGTTGATCACCTCGTCGATCGGGCCGGACAGCTCGACGTGCAGCTCCTTGGCCGCACGCGAGACGGCGGCCGCGGGGATGTCGAGTCCCTGGGCGACCCACTTGCTGCCGTGCTTGAGCTCGGCCTGCCAGTTGCCGTCGGCGGTGCCGGTGACGGTCAGCGTCAGCTCGACCGTGCGGGTCTTCTTGGCGGTGGTGGCTGCCTTCGGGCGGCCACGCTTGGGCTTGGCGTCCTCGGCGGGCTCCTCGGTCTCGCTGGGAGCGGGCGCCGGTGCCGGGGTGGTCGCCTCAGGCGTGGTGGTGGCCTGCGGTGCCGAGTCCGTCTCCGGTGCGGTCGCCGTTTCCTCTTGCGTCAAGGTGTCCACGGTCATCGTCGGTGTCGTCTCCTTGCCCGGAAATGGTGGTGGTGCCGCGCGCAGTCTAGAACAAGCGTTCGACTCTCGCGCGCTGGGGGGTGCCGACGCGATAAAGCGGGCTTTACTCCGGGGAGTAAAGCCCGCTTTATCCCGGGGTCTTACTCCTCGGACTTGCCGGTCTTCAGTCCGGACGAGATCAGGTCCATCACCGAGGAGTCGGCGAGCGTGGTGACGTCACCGACCGCGCGGTTCTCGGCCACGTCGCGCAGCAGGCGGCGCATGATCTTGCCGGACCGCGTCTTCGGCAGCTCCTGGACGACCAGGATCTGGCGAGGCTTGGCGATCGGGCCGATCTCCTTGGCCACGTGGTTGCGCAGCTCCTGGACGGCCTCGTCGCCGCCGTCGACGGCGTTGCCGCGCAGGATGACGAACGCGACGATGCCCTGTCCCGTGGTCGGGTCGGTCGCGCCGACCACGGCGGCCTCGGCGACCGTCGGGTGCGAGACCAGCGCCGACTCGACCTCGGTGGTCGAGATGCGGTGCCCGGACACGTTCATCACGTCGTCGACCCGGCCCAGCAGCCAGATGTCGCCGTCGGCGTCGTACTTGGCGCCGTCACCGGCGAAGTAGTAGCCCTGGTCGGCGAAGCGGGACCAGTACGTCTCCTTGAACCTGGCCTCGTCGCCCCAGATGCCGCGCAGCATGCCCGGCCACGGCTTGTCGAGCACCAGGTACCCGCCGCCGCCCTTGCCGACCTCGTTCGCCTGGTCGTCGACGATCGTCGCGGAGATGCCCGGCAGCGCGCGCTGGGCCGAACCCGGCTTGGTGTGCGTGACGCCCGGCAGCGGCGAGATCATGATGCCGCCGGTCTCGGTCTGCCACCAGGTGTCGACGATCGGCGCGGAGTTCGCGCCGATGTTCTCGCGATACCAGATCCACGCCTCGGGGTTGATCGGCTCGCCGACACTGCCGAGCACGCGCAGCGACGACAGGTCGTACTTCTGCGGGATCTCGTTGCCCCACTTCATGAACGTGCGGATCAGCGTGGGCGCGGTGTAGTAGATGGAGACCTTGTACTTCTGGATGATCTCCCAGTGCCTGCCCTCGTGCGGGGTGTTCGGCGTGCCTTCGTAGACGACCTGCGTCGTCCGGTTGGCGAGCGGGCCGTACACGATGTAGCTGTGCCCGGTGATCCAGCCGATGTCGGCGGTGCACCAGTAAACGTCTTCGCCTGCCTTGTGGTCGAACACGTTGTGGTGCGTGTACGCCGCCTGCGTCAGGTAACCACCCGAGGTGTGCAGGATGCCCTTCGGCTTTCCGGTGGTGCCGGAGGTGTAGAGGATGAAGAGCGGGTGCTCGGAGTCGAACGCCTCGGGGGCGTGCTCGGCGGACTGGCCGTCGACGAGCTCGTGCCACCACAGGTCACGGCCGTCGGCGAGCGGGACCTCTTCGCCGGTGCGGCGGATGACGAGCACCTTCTCGACGGACTCGGCGCCTTCGAGCGCCTCGTCGACGTTGACCTTCATCGGCGCGGCCTTGCCGCGGCGGTACTGGCCGTCGGAGGTGATGACGACCTTGGCCTGCTGGTCGTCGACGCGCGAGCGCAGCGCGGTCGGGGAGAAACCGCCGAACACCACGGAGTGCAGCGCGCCGATCCGGGCGCAGGCGAGCATCGCGACGATCGCCTCGGGGATCATCGGGCACTGGATCGCGACCCGGTCACCCGCGCCGACACCGATGGACGCCAGGCCGTTCGCGGCCTTCGAGACCTCGTCCTTCAGCTCCGCGTAAGTGATGTCGCGGCTGTCGCCCGGCTCGCCGACCCAGTGGATCGCGATCTGGTCGCCATGGCCGCTCTCGACGTGGCGGTCGACGCAGTTGTACGCGACGTTCAGCTTGCCGCCGACGAACCACTTGGCGAACGGCGCATTGGTCCAGTCCAATACCTGCGACCACTTGGTGTCCCACGAGAGCCGCTCCGCCTGCGTCGCCCAGAACCCCTCACGGTCGGCGTCCGCCTCGGCGTACATGTCCGCCTTGGCATTCGCCTGCGCGCTGAAGGTTTCGTTCGGTGGGAAGGTCCGGCTCTCCGTGAGCAGGTTGTCCAGCGCCGGCGACTGCTCGGTCATGGTGCGATGCCTCCTGAATATTCGCGTGTCTTCACGCCCGTGGGCACGCTATCGACGTTACGACGCGAAGTAAAAGGTTGCAGCGCCGTTGCGCCCGGGTTTCACACCCTTGAGGTGAGGGAGTTACGGACCGCTGGCCATTCTGGTCCGGTCAGCGAGTAGAGGACGGTGTCGCGCAGCGTGCCGTCGGGGCGCACCCGGTGTGCTCGCAGCACTCCTTCCCTTTGCGCGCCGAGCCGTTCGATCGCGCGCTGTGAGCGTTCGTTGTTGATGTCGGTCTCCCACGCGACGCGGTTGGCCTTCAGGTCGTCGAAAGCTCGTTGCAGCAAAAGGAGTTTCGCCTCGGTGTTGAGCGCGGTGCGCTGCCAGTCGCGGCCGATCCAGGTGTAGCCGATGTGGAGATTCCGGTGGGTGGAATCGATTTGGTAGTACGAGGTGGTGCCCGCGACCTCGCCGGTGCGCGCGTCGATCTGCGCCCAGGCGAGCCTGCCTGGCTGATTCAGGATGGCGTCGACGAGCTTCGCGGTCTCTTCGACGTCCTTGGGCTGACGGATGCTCAGCCAGGTGAAGATCGCGGGATCGGCCGTCGTCTTGTGAAGGCCTTCGGCGTGCTCGGGCGCGAGAGGTTCCAGAAGGACGTGCTTGCCGCGCAGGGTCGGCTGTTCGAACCAGGTCATGATCTTGACGGTAGGCCGCTGGGTGGCTGCTTTGAATGGCCAATTTCGAAGCATTTCGAGATACCACTTCGGCGTTGCCTATGCTCGGCGGCATGACGGATCGGGAAGAGCTCACCTGGGATTTGTTCGGCACGGCCAGCCGTGACCTGGCGCAGACCATCGCCGACGACGGGTTCGAGCCGGACCTGATCCTGTCCATCGCGCGCGGCGGCCTGTTCGTCGCAGGCGCGCTCGGTTACGCGCTGGACGTCAAGAACCTGCACGTGATGAACGTCGAGTTCTACACCGGCGTCGACGAGCGTCTCGACCTCCCGGTCATGCTCCCGCCGGTACCCAACGCCGTCGACCTCACCGGCGCGACCGTGCTCGTGGCCGACGACGTCGCCGACACCGGCGCGACCCTGAAGCTGGTACGCGACTTCTGCGCCGACCACGTCGCCGAGGTCCGCTGCGCGGTGATCTACGAGAAGCCGCGCTCCGAGGTCAAATGCGAGTACGTCTGGAAGTACACGGACAAGTGGATCAACTTCCCCTGGTCCGTGCAGCCGCCGGTCGTCCGCCGCGAAGGTCAGGTGCTCGACGCGTGAGCGACCCACTCGCCCCACTCCTGGCTCTGGAAGACGTCGCCGCGGCCGTGAAATCGGCCCAGGACGCGGTTTTCGCCGTCCACCGCCTGCCAGCCAACCTCCGCGACGGCTCGGCCACGGCGTCGGAAGCCTCCGTCCGCGCGGCCCGTTCCTCCGCAGGAATCGAAGGTGCTTCGCTCGACGTCTCGGACGTCGTCAGCGACCCGGTGCTCGCCGGCGCCTTGCGAGTGGCCGAAGCATTGGAGTCCATGCTGCCGACTTGGCGGCGCGCGCCGCTGCAAGCCTTGGCCCGCTTGCACTTGCTGGCCGCGGCCGACCTCGTGTCCGATCAGGACTCACTGGGCAGGCCCGTCGAGGGCGCCGGCCCCCGGCTGGAATTGCTCGCGCAGCTGATCACGGGCGCGACCTCGGTGCCCGGCCCGGTTCTGTCGGCCGTCGTACACGGGGAACTGTTGGCGCTCAAGCCTTTCGGCTCGGCCGACGGCGTGGTCGCCCGCGCGGCGGCCCGGCTCTCGATGATCGCGACCGGCCTCGACCCCAAGGCGCTGACCGTGCCCGAGGTCGCCTACTTCCGGCGGATCACCAAGTACCAGGCGGCCGCCTCGGCGTTCGCCTCCGGCTCCGCCGACGGCGTCCGCGAATGGCTCCTTTTCTCTTGCGAGGCAATCGAAAGCGGCGCCAAGGAGGCCCGCAGCATCTCCGACGCCGCCGGCTGACCCCTGCCCGCCCCAATGCGTCGTTCGGTCCTTGCCACGTCCCGAATGCGTCTTTCGGTCCCTGGTGGGTCCCGAATGCGTCTTTCGGTCCCTGGTGGGTCCCGAATGCGTCTTTCGGTACCTGGGGTTACCCCAATGCGTCGTTCGGTCCTTGCCACGTCCCCAATGCGTCTTTCGGTCCGTGGCAGGTCCCAATGCGTCTTTCGGCACCTACGAGGTACCCGACGACGCATTGGGGATAGGCGTAGCCCGAAAGGGGCGTTGGTCAGGTCTCATAGCCCGAAAGCCACTTTCGGCAGATCGCATCTGACTAAAGTGGCTTTCGGGCTTTCACGGGCGGGTCAGGATCGCGTCGAGGAGGCCGGGGAAGCGGGCGTGGACGTCGGCGGTACGGAGCTCTACCCAGCGTTTGCGGCCTTCGGTGAACGTGGTGGTCACGCCTGCTTCGCGTAGGACGCGCCAGTGGTGGGAGAGGGTCGGCGCGCTGATGTCGACGTCGTATGCGTCGAGGCCGCAGGGGCACGGGCCGTCGCCGTCGCGCAGTGCGCGGACCAGTTCGAGGCGTACCGGGTCGGCCAAGGCCTGAAGCAGCGTCACGATCTCCAGCGCCTCGCGGGGCGGCTGTGGCAACGTCCTGGCCACCGGGCACTCCTTTAGATTGTTTGACAAGCGTCGAACTGTTGACCCACTATACCCGCATGACGATTCGACGATCATCGAATGATCGGCTCGTTCTGGGGCCCCTGCTCATCCTCGCCGTCGGGACCTTCATCCTCGGCACCGACGGTTTCGTCCTGAACGGGCTGCTGCCCACCATCGCCGCCGACCTGCACGTCTCGGAGTCCGTCGCAGGCCAGCTGACGACGGTCTTCGCCGCCACCTACGCGATCGGCTCGCCGCTGATCGCCGCCTTCACCGGGGCATGGGACCGCAAACGCCTGCTCGGCGCCGGGCTCGTGCTGTTCACCGCCGGCATGGCCGGGCAGGCGCTCGGGGAGAGCTTCACGGTCGTCGCCGTCGCGAGGGTGCTCGCCGCGCTCGGTGCGGCCGCCTTCCAGGCGAACGCGTACGTCATGGCGAGCGCGATCGCGCCGGAAGCGCACCGCGGCCGCGCGCTGGCGACCGTCGCGGCCGGGATGAGTGTGTCGATGGTGCTGGGGGTGCCGATCGGGGTGCTCGCCGGGAACCTGGTCGGCTGGCGCACGGTCATGTGGGGCATCGGCGCGCTCGGAATCCTTGTCGCGCTCGCGGTTCCGCTCCTGCCGTCGGTGCGCGTGCCGACCACGGGACTGCGCGACCGGCTCGCGGTCGTCGTGCGGCCGCCGATCGCGCGCGTGCTCGGGGTGACCGTGCTGGCCATGCTCGCGACCTTCGGCGTCGCCACCTATCTGCCGGTGATCGCGAAGGACGTCGCCGCCGGTGCCGTGCTCGCGTGGGTGCTCGTCGGCAACGGCATCGGGCAGGTCATCGGGACGACGCTGGCAGGCCGCTGGACCGATCGGCTCGGCCCAGACCGCGTGCGGCTCATCTCGCTGTCCGGGGTGGCGACCGCGTTGCTGCTGCTCGATTTCGCCGTGCTGAGCCTGCCGTCGACGATTGTCTACGCGTTGCTGATCGGTGGTTTCTCGGGAATGTTGATGGTGCCGCAGCAACACCGGCTGTTCTCACTCGCGCCGGACGCGCCGTCGGTCGCACTGGGGCTCAACGGGTCCGCGATCTACGCGGGCGGCGCGCTCGGCTCGGCTGTCGGCGGCACCGTGCTCGCCGTCGCCGGCCCGAAGTGGCTTGGCCCGGTCGCGGCGGTTTCCGTGCTGCTCGCGCTAGCCCTCTCGGCGCGCCGTGAAAAGCAGGCTCCGGCCCATGATCGCGTCCATGCCGGAAGTGAGCGGCCTGCCGAAGCGCGCTGACACCTCGGTCGCCTCTTCGGTGGACACGGTCCAGCCGACGGTGTCCAGCCACTTCGCGAGATCGCGGCGCGGCTCGATGTTCCAGAGTCCGATGATGTCGACGCCGTAGCGTTCGGCGGCTTCGGCGAACAACGGGTCGTCCCGCATCTCCTCGAACTCCCAGCCGTGCACGTACTCGACCGAAAGCATGCTGCCGGGCGCCGAAAGCGCGTGGACCGTCTCGGCCAGCTCCTCCTCGGCCGCGGCGGGCAAGTACTGCACCAAACCTTCGAGCAGCCAAGCGGTCGGTTCGTCCGCGTCGAAGCCGGCGGCGGCCAGCGATTTCTCCCAGTCGCCGCGCAGGTCGGCCGCCACCGTGTGGCGCACGCAGCGGGCGTGCGCGCCTGCGGAGTCGAGGACGCGCTGCTTGAACTCGTGCATCCGTGCCTGGTCGATCTCGAACAGCACGGTCCCGTCCGGCCAGCCCAGCCGCTGGGCGCGGACGTCGAGACCGGCGGCGAGTATCGCCACCTGCCTTATCCCCGCCGCCATCGCGGCGTGGAAGTAGTCGTCGAAATACCTGGTGCGCACCGCGACGTAGGTCACGCCGCTGTCCGCCTGCACCCGCGCCGGGTCCGGCACGGTGATGCCTGCCGCCGCCAGGAACCGGCCCGCGAGCGGGTCGGCCACCAGCCCGCCGGGTTTCCCGTGCTCCAGTGCGCGCGCCATCGCCACACCGAGCGCGGTCGAACCGACTTCGGCCGCGTAGTACTCGTCCATGCCAGAACAGTGGCATCGATCGAGCGAACCGAACTGACTAACTCGCCCTTATGTGCAACGAATCCAGTGCCTTGCGGACATGACCGTCGTTGGCCGACAACGCGGCCGCCGCGCCGCGGACGTCCACCCCGGAGAGCAGGTGGACCAGCGCGACCTTCAGTTCGCCGTCGGCCTCGGTGAGCGCGTCGGAGCACACCGCCATGGTCATGCCGGTGGCCTCCTGCAGGATCCGCACCGTCCGGCCGCGCAGCTTCGCGTTGGTCGCGCGCATGCTGACCATCAGGTTCGAATACGTCCTGCCGAGCTTGATCATCGTCGCCGTCGAGAACGAGGTGAGGATCAGCTTCTGCGCGGTGCCCGCCTTCATCCTGGTCGAGCCCGCGATGGCCTCCGGTCCGGTGTCGACGGCGATGAGCACGTCGACGCCAGGCGGCTTCGATCCCTTGGCGTTGCCGGACACGAGCCCGGTCTTCGCGCCGCGACGGGCCGCCGCGGCGAGCGCGCCGAGCACGAACGGGGTCCGGCCGGACGCGGTGAGCCCGAGCACGAAGTCACCCGGCTCCACCGACGCGGTCATCTCGGCCGCACCGGCGATCGCGTCGTCCTCGGCGTTCTCCACGGCCTGGCGCAGTGCCCGCTCGCCACCCGCGTGGTGGGCGACGAACAGGTCCGGCGGCACGTTGAACGTGGGCACCAGCTCGGCCGCGTCGAGCGTGGCCAGCCTGCCGGACGTACCGGCCCCGACATAGTGCACCCGGCCACCGCCGCGCAGCGCTTCCACGGCGTGGTCGACGGCGACGGCCAGCTGGCCCAGCACCGCGTTCACCGCGTCCGGCACCCGGCGGTCCTCGGCGTTGATCGCGCCGAGGATGCCGATGGTCGACATCAGGTCGATGTCGGTGGTGCGCGGGTTCCGCTGCTCGGTCGGCGAATCGACGTGCACCACCTGCCGTGGGACGGTCATCATGCGCCTCGCTTCTAAGTCATCGTTCATTTGCCGGTTTCCCGGGGCCGCCGCCTGCCGTCGGGGCGGACTCCGAGCCTGTGTGAGCCGACGGCGTCACGCGTCGCGTCGAGCGCGTTGACGGCGTCGTCCATGTGCCGCTGCGCGACACCGATGAAGAGACAGTCGATGACGGTGAGCTGCGCGATGCGGCTCGCCGTGGCGCCGGAGCGGAACGTGGTCTCGCGGGCGGCCGTGGTGAGCACGTGGTCGGCGACCTCGGTGATCGGCGAGCGCGGGAAGTTCGTCAGCGCGATGGTGGTCGCGCCGTGCTCACGGGCCACGCGCAGCGCCTCGACGGTGTCGGTGGTGGCGCCGGTGTGCGAGATGCCGACCGCGACGTCCGCGTCACCCAGCACGGCGGCCGAGGTCAGCATGATGTGCGTGTCCGACCAGGCGAAGCTGATCCGGCCGATGCGGTGCAGCTTCTGCTGCAGGTCGGCCGCGACGAAGGCGCTCGCGCCGACGCCGTAGACGTCCACCCGGCCCGCGGAGGCGAGCAGGTCGATGACCTTCTGCAGGGTCTCGACCTCGATCTGCTCGGCGGTCTCCTCGACGGCGCGCGCGTCGGCGAAGCTGACCTTGTTGATGACCGACTGCAGGTCGTCGTCCGGGCTGATCTCGCCGCCGAGGTTGCGGCTGGAGCGGGCTTCGGAGCGCGCGGTGTCCGCGGCCAGCGCGATGCGCAGCTGCGGGTAGCCGCCGACGCCGACGGCCTTGCAGAACCTGGTGACCGTGGTCTCGCTGGTGTTCGCGGCGAGCGCCACCTCGGTGATGCTGCGGCGCGCGACGGACGCGGGGTCTTCGAGGACGACCTTGGCGACGCGCTGCTCGGCGCGGGCCAGGCCGGGCAGGAGCGAGCGGATTCGGACGAGCGGGCTCGCCTCCGCGTCGCGCACCTGGTGCTGCACAGGCACGGACTCGGGCGGTGCCGTCACCGTCACTGAATCGGCAGTGTCCACCGTGGGAAAGTTACTAACCGTCGGCATTTGAGACAAGGCTACCCACACCCTTCGGGGAGATCGCAACCCATCCGTGTCTGCGGATGCTTTTGCGATTAATCGTTGAACTGAAAGTCGCTAACCAGGTCCCAGTCGTTAACGTCCCCGAGCTAACAGATTGGCAACGTAGAGTCGCACTGTAACGGGGGCAATCCCGCTCAGCGGCACGCTATTTTTGCCAGATTCTTACCTTCAGTCACCGAGAGTGGAGCACCCAGCCCGATGCGGTGAAGATTGACGGGTGATGCTCACCGTCGATAACCGTGCGACCGCTCTCCGTCACCCGGATGTCATCAAGCTGTATCCCGCGTCCCGTGTAACGGGCGTCGGTCGCGTAGCGCCACCGAAGTATTACCGGAACGGCTGTAGTCACGTTCGCGATTACTCGCCACCACTGGCGGTGACCATGGCCGGACAACGAAACCGATTCAGAAAGCGGTGCTCCCGGCCCCTCCGCCCGCATCTTCACCGGGGTCCATGACACCCCGTCCGCACTCGACTCCAAGGAGAGAAGGTCAGTTTCTTCCGAGTCGACGAAGGCGTCGAAAGTCACCTTGAGCGAACCCGCCTTGACCTGGGGAGTCGTCAGCGTGGCCGAACTCGCGTCCCCGATCGTGGTGGCCCAATGATCGCGCCCGGCCTCCGGGCGGACCGCCATGGCACGTGCGAGCGAGCTCGCCCAGGTTTCGCGGGCGAGGTTGATCGAGCCCCAGCTGCGGCTCGGGTGCACCCGGTTGGTCAGCAGGATGGCCACCGAGCGCGATTCGGGGTCGATGACGAACGAGGTGCCCGTGTAACCGGTGTGCCCCGCGGTGCTCGGCGACGCCAGCGCGCCCATGTACCACATCTGGTCGAGCTCGAAGCCCAGTCCGTGGTTGTTGCCGGGGAACGCCTGGTTGTAGTCCGTGAGCATGCTCCGGACGGTCTCCGGCCGCAGGATCCGGTGCCCCCGGTAGCTGCCGCCGTTGAGGATGGCCTGGCCGAGCACGACCATGTCACCCGCGGTCGAGAACACCCCGGCGTGCCCGGCGATGCCGCCGAGTGACCAGGCGTTCTCGTCGTGCACCGAGCCGCGGACCATGCCGCGCGGCGGGTTCGACTGGAACTCGGTCGCCGCGACCCGGTCCAGCTTCGACGCGGGCGGGTTGTAGCCGGTGTCGGCCATGCCCAGCGGCGCGGTGATCCGGTCGCGCACGACGGCGTCGAGCGTCGAGCCGGTCAGCTTCTCGACGAGGAAGCCCAGCGTCAGCAGGTTGATGTCGGAGTAGAGGTACGTCGTGCCCGGCGCGTTCTTGAGCTTGCTGTCCAGCACGGCCTTGCGGCGCGACGGGATGTCCGGGTAGCCGGCCCACAGCGACGGCCTTGGGTCGGCGTCGAAGCCCGAAGTGTGCGTGAGCAGCTGCTTGACCGTGATGGTCTCCTTGCCGTTCACCCCGAACTCGGGCAGATAGGTGATGACCGGGGCGTCGAGCGCGACCTTGCGCTGCTCGACCAGCTGCAGCACGGCGATCGAGGTGAACAGCTTGGACACCGACGCCATGTCGAAGATGGTGTCCATCCGCATCGGCACCTGCTGCGCCGGCGGCAGCTCGGTGCCCGTGGCGTCGGCGTACCGGACGGCGCCGCCGACCGTGTACCTGTCGACGATCACGCCGTTGGTGGCGAGCAGGCCGACCGCGCCGGAGAAGTGCGGGTGGCCGGTGATGTCCGGCTTGGTCCAGCCCTCCAGGAACCGCTCGGCCGCCTTGATCGGCGCCGGGTCCAGTCCGGCGCTCGACGGCGAGCCGTCGCGCAGCGTGGTCCACGACGGCGCGAAGTCACGGTGCGGACGGTCGAACCGCCCGCTCGTGTGGCCGTCGGTGCTCGCCATCGCGCTCGTTCCGGAGAAGGTGACCGCCGCGGCGCTCACCATCGCCGCGACCCGGATCCACCTTTTCATGCGTACCTCACCTATAGATCAAGTACTGCTGCCGCTGTCTGTCGAACCGGCTGAGCTCGTCACGCCAGGAACCGGTGATCTCGTCGACGCCCGCGCCGGCGTCGACCATCGTGCGCAGCCGGTCGGAACCGGACAGCTTGTCGATGTAGTTGTCGGGACGCCACGCGAAACCGGGCTGCCGCTTTCCGGTGACGAGCATCGCGACGGCCGTGCGGATCGAGTCGAACGAGCGCGGGTCCGTCACCGTCAGCTGGACGCCACCGCAGGTCACGTTGACGAACTTGCTGAACGTGGGCACGAAATACGTCTCGCGGAACCGCACACCGGGCAGCCGCAGCTCGGTCAGCTGCTCGCGCCAGCGCCAGTCGAGGCCGGGCGCGCCGATGATCTCGAACGGCCGCGTCGTGCCCCGGCCTTCGGAGAACACGGTGCCTTCGAACATGCCGGTGCCCGGGTAGACGTGCGCCGTCTCGGGTGTCGGCATGTTGGGGCTCGGCGGGATCCAGTCGAGCCCGGTCTGCGCGAAATGCTCGTCGCGGCGCCAGCCACGGACTCCCACGATGTCGAGCTTCGGGAGCTTCACGCCCTCTGCTGGGAGGAACTCGCCGACATAGAACCTGGCGAGCTCGCCAGCGGTCATCCCGTGCTGCTGGACGATCGGCTTGCGGCCGATCCCGGAGCTGAACGCCGGGTTCAGTAGCGGGCCGTAAGCCTTGCCGCCCAACGGGTTCGGCCGGTCCAGGACGACAAAGGACGCGCCGGCCTTCGCGGCGGCGACCATCGCGGTGTAGAGCGACCAGATGTAGGTGTAGAAGCGCGCGCCGACGTCGGCGATGTCGAAGACGACCGTGTCGACGCCCGCCTTGGTGATCATCGCGGCGAGCTTGGTCGCGTCGACGCCGTACGCGTCGTAGACGGGCACGCCGGTGCGGGGATCGGTGTAGTCGCCTTCGGATCCGCCTGCCTGCGCGCTGCCGCGGAAGCCGTGCTCGGGGCCGAAGGCGGCGGCCGGGCGGACACCGGCGGCGACCATCGAGTCGACGATGTGGTCACCGCTCGCCAGCACCCCGGTCGGGTTCGACAGCACGCCGACCTTGCGGCCCGCCAGCATGCGCCAGCCTTGCGCGGCAAGGACTTCCGCGCCGGTGCGGACGCCGTGGTGGCCTTCTTCGACCGCGGGCTCCGCGCTGGCGCTGGTGGTCGCGCCCGCCACGCTGGTCGTCAGTGCCGCGCTCGCCGCCAGGAACGCCCGCCGGTTGAGGCTCACCACGAGAGTCCGTGGCCGAACGGGTACTTCACCTTGGTCAGGTCGGCGCCCGCCGGGATGTCGACCGGCAGCTTGCCCTGCGGCGCGACCTCGCCGAGCACCACCTTCGCCAGCGCCTCGACGGTCGGCGTGATGTACCCGTAGCTGGCGAGCCAGGTCTTCACGGTCTCGTCGTACCCGGCGTCGTACGGGATCGCCGCGGCGACCGCGACCACTGGCTTCCCGGTGGCGTTCGACGCGTCGAGCAGCTTGAGCTGCAACGGGAACAGCCGGATGTTGTTGGTGAGCACGACGATCACGTCCTTGCCCTGCGCCGCCGCGACGGACTGCGCGATCAGCGCGTCCGACGGGGCCTGCCCGGTCTGCAACGCCGTCGCCGCCGTGCCGTGCGCGGTGAGCTTGGCGGCGAGCTGCGCGGTCGTCGACACACCCCAGCCGGTGACCAGCGCGGAGGCGGGCTTCTGCTTCAGCGGCAGTACACCGCCGTCGTTGCGCAGCAGGGTGATCGAGCGGTCGGCGACCTGCTGCGCCTTCGCCAGGTTCGCCGGGGTGCCGAGCTGACCCATCACCTTCGACTCGTCGACGTACGGCGTGAACAGGATGCCGCGCTTGAACTTCAGCGTGAGGACGCGCAGCACGCTCTCGTCGATCCGCCGCTCGCTCAGCTCACCCTTGCGCACCGCGTCGATGACGGAGTTGATGGCCACGTCCAGGTGCACCGGCATGAGCAGCTGGTCGGCGCCCGCCTTGAGCGCGAGCAGCGGGATCTCGGCGTCGGAGTGCATCTCGCGCACGCCCTGCATCTCGAGCGAGTCGGTGACGATGACGCCCTTGTAGCCGAGTTCGCCACGCAGCTTGCCGGTGATGATCGGCTTCGACAGCGTCGCCGGTTCCAGCGACGGATCGAGGCTGGGGAACTGGATGTGCGCGGTCATGATCGAGTCGATGCCCGCGCGGATCGCCGCCTTGAACGGCGGGACGTCGGTCTCGCGCCAGTGCGCCTCGGTGCTGTCGATGCGGGGGAGCCCGGTGTGACTGTCCGTAGGCGCGGCGCCGTGGCCGGGGAAGTGCTTCGCGGTGGCGGACACGGTCTGCGAGAGCCTGCGCCCGTCCTGGTAGCCCTTGACCTCGGCCGACACGAACTGGCTGGCCAGCCCCGGCTGGCCGGAGAACGAGCGGATGCCGATCACCGGGTTCACCGGGTTCGAGTTCACGTCCGAGTCCGGCGCGAAGTTCTGGTTGATGCCGACCGCGCGCAGTTCCTTGCCGAGGATGGTGGCCGCGGCCGTCGCGTTGCCGGTGTCGCGGCCGGCCGCGATCGCCATCGCGCCGGAGAACTCGGTCGCCGGGGCACCCATCCGGGTGACCGTGCCGCCCTCTTGGTCGGTCGCGATCTGCAGCGGGATGCGTGCGCCACTGTGCGTTGCCGCCCGCTGCAGGCCGTTGGACAGCTTCGCGACCTGCACCGGGTCGTCGAAGTTGTCCCGCGAGTCGTTGTTGAAGTAGATGACGCCGCCGAGGTGGTACTTCTCGATGACCTGCGCGGGGGTGTCGACGCCGAAGTCGGTCTTGTTCTTGGCGTTGACCTCGTCGGCCGACTTGCCGTTCACCCAGGTGACGAACAGCTGGCCGACCTTCTCCTCGAGGGTCAGCCCGTGCAGGGTGCGCTGCGCTTCGGCCGCGAAGGTGTCCACCTGCCCAGTCTGACCGGCGGACGCGACGCTCGCGCCGGTGACGACGAGCGCGCCTGCCATCGACAGCACGAAGACTCGACGGGGAAGTTCACGTCGGATGCTCAAGGCAGCCTCCCAGTTTCCGCGCGGCGCCGACGGCGGCGTCGCAGCACGAAACGGCCGCTCGGGACTTTCTCACCCGAACGAGCCGATATCGGAAAGCTACTCACGTACCAGGGGGTTGTCTATCGGCCACGCAGACCAATCCTGGCCTGAAATGCTCCACCAAAGGGGAAGGACGCCCCGCGCGTCGCGCGAGACGTCCTTCATCGTGGCCAGTAAGAGGAAGGTGCCCTTCCACGCCTCCCGATAGGTCGTGAAAAAACATTTTCATCTTTTGCTGTGACTAAGTTGAGTTCCTCGCGAGAAGCCCTCCCGCATTAGTCGGCCGTGGGTGCCATGCGGCACCTGACGAAAGTGTTTTTAACGCTGGCGGCGCCCGTCGGCCGAAGCCAACGGGCGCCGCCCTCTGCGCGAACTTTCGGGTGACCAAGCGTGCAACTCTGGTCGTACCTTCATGGACTCGGCGTGTGGCGTCCCACTACGCAGTCCCTAGACGACGAGCCTCCCGCGGCGCGCTGCGCGTGGGTGCCCGGAGTCCGCGCACGGAGGTTTCCCGGGGTGGAAAAGGCTTCTCTTCTACCTTTTCCCTGGCCGAACAACGTCCGCACTTACTTTCTACGCCGTGATGGGAGTCACTTCAAGAGCGCGGATGGGTGCACCGGTACAGAGGCTCGATCTAGTGACTTCCCTACCCTGAGCGACATAGAATTCTTGGTCCTGTCTAAGGAAACCCGACCTGGTACCGCCGAGTGGGTGCACGCTGCTCCGACAAGGGTGATGAACCGGGTGCTAACGGTCCTTACGACGCCGCGAAAGGCTGTACCAAGTCGCCCCCGCGGCAGCCACGCCCAGTCCCAGCGCCACCGCTGTGGGTGACGCGAGCGGCAGCCGGTTGCGCAGCGACATCGGATTGTCGAAAGTCAGCACCGGCCAGTCCTTGGTCGCGGCGTGCTTGCGCAGCAGCCGGTCGGGGTTGACGGCGTACGGGTGCCCGACCACTTCGAGCAGCGGGATGTCGGTGCTCGAATCGGTGTAAGCGTGGCACTCGGCGAGGTCGTAGCCGTAGGTGGCGGCGAGGTCCTTCGCGGCGATCGCCTTGTTCTCGCCGTAGCAGTAGAAATCCACCTGGCCCGAGTAGCGGCCGTCGACGATCTGCATCCTGGTCGCCACACTGCGCGTCGCGCCGAGCATCCGCGCGACCGGCGCCACCACCTCCTCGCCGGTGGCCGAAAGCACGATCACGTCGTGCCCGTCCGCCTTGTGGCTGGCGATCAGCTCGGTCGCCTCGACGTAGACGAGCGGATCGACCACGTCGTGCAAGGTCTCCTCGACGATCGAGGAAACCTGTGCGACGTCCCAGCCGGCGCACAGTGCCGACACCTCCTGGCGCATCCGCTCGGTTTTCCCCGCGTCCGCGCCGGCGAGTGAAAAAACAAGCTGCGCGTACGCGCTCCGCAAGGCGGCGCGGCGGTTGATCAGCCCTTCTCTCAGCAACGGTTTACTGAAGGCGAGCGCACTCGAAGAGGCGATGATCGTCTTGTCCAGATCGAAGAACGCCGCGACCCGGTTCGGCGCCACATCGGCTGGTACGGCAGGGAAGTTCGGTTCGGCCACCCCACCACAATAGAAGTATCCGCGTCTTCGATCTTGCTGGTCGGTCACGAACGGCCGGATCCGATGGAAAATTCATCACAGCGGGCGTGGATTGGCCGCTCATGCCGTTATCGAATTGTGGGTGTGCCCGGAAGTGCCGCGATGGCGCGGATGGAGTTACAGTTGGCGAGTCCGGTGCTACACCGGCCAGGTTCAGTCCGACCCCCCGGGGCTGAACCCCCGACGACCCCCGCCCCTCCCCCCTGGCGGGGGTCGTCCCTTTTCTTCTCCTTCTTTCCCAAGTCCCGCAAGGGTTTCCGGGAGTGGCCCGTAAAAGGAAAACGCCGTTTCAAAGCGCGTGAAAACAGTGTGCCGGAAGTCTTTTCGCGGGGTGGGTGAATACGAACCCCGATCGAACGTGCGGGCGCACCCGGCGAACTCACGTGCGCGCGCCCGTTTATCCGCCCTTTCGGCACTGGTCGTGGCGACCAAAGAACGCACGGGTGACTGGGCGCGGCGACCAAATCGCTTGCGAGACGGCACTTTCGGGCGTCCCGGTCGCGGTGTCGAGCCGCACATACCACAGGGGTCCGACAAGTCGCGCCGCGGAAACGGTGTTTCCCGCTGAGTTGTCCACATCGGGGTGGTTATCCACAGGTGCGGGAAACGGGCGTTGTGGCGGGGGTGGCGGCTGCGTGACGGTGGAGGCATCGACGAACGACATCGACAACGACATCGACATCGACGCAGCAGGGGGTTCGACATGACCACCGGAACCAGGCCACTCATCGTGGCCAACGACGAAACCGTCATCGACGAGGTGATCCGCCTCGCGGCCGCGGTGGGGTGCGGCACCGAACGCGCACCCGACCTGGTGGCCGCGCGGACGAGCTGGACGCGCGCGCCCATGGTGATCCTCGACGAGGAAGCCGCGATGCGGCCGAACACGCTGCCACGAAGACGCGGGGTTTTCCTGGTGTGCAAGGGAGCACCGGCCCCGCCGGTGTGGCGATCGGTCTTCGACGCCGGCGTCGAGCGGGTGCTGAGCCTGCCGGAGGACGAGGCCGCGCTGATCGCCGAGCTCGCCGGCCTGGTCGACGGCCCGGACGTGCCGGGCGGCCGGATCATCGGGTTCCTCGGCGGGCGCGGCGGAGCGGGCGCCTCGGTGCTCACCGCGGCCGTCGCCATGGCCGTCTGCCAGGAAGGCGGCAGCGCGCTGCTCATGGACTGCGATCCACTCGGCGGCGGGATCGACATCGTGCTCGGCGCGGAGGCGCGGTGCGGGCTGCGATGGTCGGAGCTGCAAGTCGGCTCCGGCCGGGTGTCGATGTCGGCCTTGCGTGACGCGTTGCCCGCGCAGGAGTATCGCGGCGGGCGGCTGTCCTTCGTCTCCTACGACAGGGAGGGCGGCGGGTCCTCTGTGGACGCCATCACCGCCGTCGCCGAAGCCGGTCGCCGGGCAGGCCGGAAAGTGCTCTGCGATCTGCCCCGCAACCTCGGGCGGACCACGGAGGCGGTCGTCGGCATCGCCGATCTGATGATCGTGGTCGTTCCGGCCGAGGTACGCGCATCCATTGCCGCGCAACGCATCCAGCGCTATCTGGAGCATCGCGCCGCACGGGTGGCACTGGTCGTGCGCGGACCGTCGCCCGACAACATCCCGGCCGTGGACATCGCGGGCACGGTCGGGCTGCCACTGCTCACCTCGATGCCGCCGGAGCGCGGGCTCGCGCTGGCGCTCGACAGGGGCAAGTTCGAACTGAATCCCCGTGGGCCACTCGGCGTCGCCGCACGCGCGGTGTTGCGTGCCGTGCCCGATGGGGAGGTGGCGGCATGAGTTTCCTAAGTCAACCCTTCGGCTTTGTTGATCTTGTTTGTGGTGTGGTGGATGGTGGGGTCGTAACAGGCTTTGTCGCGCCAGCAGGCCCAGATCACGCGCAGCCAGGCTCGGGCGAGGATGCGCACTGCGTGGGGATGGCGTTTGCCTCGGGAACGCGCGTTGTTGTAGATCGTCGCGGCCCAGTCGTTGTCGTGCCGGCTGTTGTCGGCGAAGGTCATCAGGGCTTGCCGGGCTCGGCGGTTGACCGCGTGCCGGAAGTTGACCTGGCGGTGCTTGCCGGATTCCTTGGTGACCGGTGCGGCGCCGGTCTCGGCGGCCAGTTGCGCGCACCCGGTGGCGCGTTCGAGCATCGGGCCGATCTCGCCCACGACCTGACCGAGGTTGACGGTGCCGATCCGGGGCAGTCCGGCGATCAGTTCGGCCCAGGGATGGGTCTTGGCCGCCTCAGCGATGGCGGCGTCCAGTTCGCGGATGGTGACGCGCAGGGACCGCACCAGCCGCACTTGGACACCGATCAGCCGCGTGATGACTTGCGGGCCCAGCCGGGAAGCCGCCGTAGGGGCGGCACGCAGCCGCTCGATCAGCACGCTGCCGGGTCGTTTGCCGGAGTAGCCGTGGCGTTTGCAGAACGCTTCCAGCCGACCGGCGGTCAAGCGGGCCGCGTCCGCGGGCGTGGAGTAGCGGTCCAGGAAGGCCAGGGCGATGTCGCTGTCCAGGCTGGCGAACACGGCTTTCCCGCCGGGCCAGTGCTCATCCAGCAGCGCGGCAAGCTGGTTGACCGCCGCGACGCGAGCTTCGACGTGGTCGGAGCGTTGCCGGGTCAGCGCTTGCAGCTCCAGCGTTTCGGGCAGCGTGGGTGTCAACGTCCGCAGCTGGTGGCCGTCGGTGCGCAGGTAGTCGGCCAGCTTGAAGGAGTCGCCGGGGTCGTTCTTGGCCCGGGCCGCGCCCCAGCGGGGACGGACGGCGTTGAAAGCGTTGGGATGTATGGGAATCACGGGGTGCCCGGCAGCCAGCAGCCGGTCCACGACCAGTCCCCGGGTGGTCTCGATAGCCACCGGCAGCCCGGCCGGATCGCCGTGACGGCGCAGCCGGGCCAGGGCGTTGACGATCCCGGGTTCGGCGTGGGCCAGCGCCCATCGGTCGGTCTTCGCTCCGGCCTGGTCGATCACGGTCACATCGTGCGACCCGGTGGCCCAGTCCCATCCCGCGAACACGCGTGCGGTGCTCCTTCTCTGACGATGATGAAGGACCCGCTCGGTAGTGAGGACGCTCGCCGGAAGCTCATTAATCGGCCCTCGACCGGGTCGGGGCATGTTCCTAAGGCCGGTAAAGCGGCCTCGGCCCGGCGGGGCTGGCAGTACTCATGCTGGCCGTCAAACGGCACGCACCAAAGGCCATGCACCCACCGGGACCGAGTGGTCACAACCCTATCTGTTCAGGCTGCAACAGGGATGGTGGCCTAATGAGCGCCGAACTCGTCGAACGCGTGCGGCTGCGCCTGGCCTCGGCCGGGTCCGCACCGGACACCGCGGCCGTCGCCGACGCCGTCCGCGCCGAGACCGGTGGCGCCATCGGGCATGTGGATCTGTTGCGTGCCTTGCGTTCGCTGCGGCACGAGTTCGTCGGAGCCGGTGTGCTCGAGCCATTGCTGGAGGATCCGCACACCACCGACGTCCTGGTGACCAAGCCCGGCGAGGTGTGGACCGACGGGCCGGACGGGCTTCGCCTGTCGGAGGTGGTTTTCGAAGACGAGGCGGCGGTGCGCAGGCTCGCCCAGCGGCTGGCGTTGCTCGCCGGGCGAAGGCTCGACGACGCCCAGCCCTATGTGGACGGTTGGCTGCCGGGCACCGGTCCGCACGGCAGGGTGCGGCTGCACGCCGTGCTGCCACCGATTGCCGCGGACGGGACCTGCCTGTCGCTGCGGGTGTTGCGCCCGGCTTCCCACGACCTCGCCACCCTGTGCTCGCTCGGCACGTTCGACACGCAAGGAAAGGAGCTGCTCCAGGCGATCATCGCGGCGAGGCTGGCGTTCCTCGTCACCGGTAGCACCGGCTCGGGCAAGAGCACGCTGCTCGCGGCCATGCTCGGCGCGGTCGCGCGGTCGGAACGCATCGTCTGTGTGGAGGACGCGGCCGAGCTGCAGCCCGCGCATCCGCAATTCGTCAGGCTGATCGCGCGGCCGCCGAACATCGAAGGCGTCGGCGAGGTGACGTTGCGGGAGCTGGTGCGTCAAGCGCTGCGGATGCGTCCTGACCGGCTCGTGGTCGGCGAGGTGCGCGGACAGGAGGTCGTCGACCTGCTGGGCGCGCTGAACACCGGCCACGACGGCGGCGCGGGCACGCTGCACGCGAACTCGCCGCTGGAGGTGCCTGCCCGGATGGAGGCGCTGGCCGCGCTCGGCGGCTTGGCCAGGGCCGCGCTGCACAGCCAGCTCGGCGCCGCGGTGCGGGTGGTGCTGCACATGCGGCGGATACCCGGGCGCGGCCGTCGGCTCGACGAGATCGGGGTCGTGCGGCTCGGCGGCGCGGGCGTGCGGGTGTGCCGGGTCTGGCACGCGGGCCGGTGGACCGAACATCGCCCGATCCTGACCGGGCTGCTCACCGGGGCGTCGTCATGGTGAGCGCGCTGCTCGGGCTGGCCGCGCTCCTGTGCTGGCCAGCGACCTGTGCCGGCGCCCGGCTCGCCGGGCTGGCCGGGAAGATCCGGCCGCTGAACGGGTCGCCGCCGCGATGGTGGCGGGCCGGGCTGGGCGGGCTGGCGCTCATCGTCTCCGCGATGCTCGCTTGGCCCGGTGGAGGCATGGCCGCCGCGTTGCTGGGCTTCGCCGTGCGACGCGATCGCAGGGAGCGGCAAGTCATGCGAGCGCGGCTCGCGGAAGCCGACGGGTTCGCCGAAGCGTTGCGCGCGATGGTCACCGAACTACGAGCCGGTGCGCATCCGATCGCGGCCGCGGAGTCGGCGGCCGCCGAAGCGACGGGCGAGGCCGCGCGGGCGATGCGAACGGTCGCCGCGGCCGCTCGGCTGGACGGGCCGTTCCCGGAATCGCCGGGTGACGGGCTGCTCGGCAGGCTCACCGGAGCGTGGACGCTGGCGCAGCGGCACGGCCTGCCGATGGCCGAGGTGCTCGACGCCGTCCGGCGTGACGTCGAACTGAGCGTGCGGCTCGCCAGGCAGGCCGACGCGAGATTGGCCGGACCGCGGTCGAGCGCATCGGTGCTCGCGTTCCTGCCCTGCCTGGGCATCGTGCTCGGGCAGGCGATGGGAGCCGACCCGGCTCGGGTGCTGACCGCGACGGCGCCCGGTCAGGTGCTGCTCGTCTTGGGCGCCGGCTTCATCGCGGCAGGCCTCGCGTGGAGTTCGCGGCTGACGCGGCGGGTGGTGACCGTATGAACGCCATGGTCCTGTTCGCGGCCGGCTTGTCGGTACTGCCACCGGCACTGGGCGCGGTGGAGCGGATGCGGAGCCTGGCGCCCGCTGGGCGGCACGTGGCCTGGCGGTGGCCGAGACGGAAGCGGGCGCGGGGAGACCCGTTGCGGATGGCGGCCGTGCTGGACCTGCTCGCGGCTTGCCTGCGCTCTGGGCTGCCCGTCGCCGAGGCCGTTCGCGCGGTCGCCGGTCCCGAGGACGACGCCTTGCGCGCGACGGCGGATCTGCTCGAACTCGGGGCCGATCCCGTGCTCGCGTGGGAGCCGGTCGCCGACCACGACGGGCTGGCGGAACTGGCGAGAGCGGCCCGGCGGACCGCGCGGTCCGGGACCGCGTTGGCCGAGGCCGCCGCCGAACTCGCGGTAAGGCTGCGCGCGACGGTGTCGGACGAGGCCGAGGCGCGGGCGCAGCGCGTCGGCGTGCTGATCACCGGGCCGCTCGGGCTGTGTTTCCTGCCCGCCTTCTTCTGTCTTGGCGTCGCGCCGGTCGTCGCCGGGCTCACCTCCGGGCTGCTGGCCCCGCACTGACCGACCACACAAAGGAGAACAGTCATGGAAAAGCGGTTCCTGTACGGCGACGCCGGCGCGATCTCGGCCGAGTACGCGTTGATCACCCTCGCGGGCGCGGCCATCGCCGGAGTCATCTATCTGATCGTCACCAGTGACTGGGCGGCCGGCCTGTTGCGCGGGCTGATCGAACGAGCGCTCTCGGTGGGCACGTGATGGACGGTGATCGGGGAGCGGTGACCGTGGAGGCCGCGGTCGCGCTCGGCGCCCTGGCTTTCGTGCTGGCCTCGATGCTGGCCGGGCTGGCTGTGGTCGTCGATCTGCTCAGATGCACCGACGCCGCCGGTGAGGCGGCGCGGCTGGTCTCGCGCGGTCAGCGGCAGCAGGCGGAAAGCGTGGTGCGGCGTATCGCGCCGGACGGCGCGATGCTGGCGTTGCGTGCGGAAGGCGACGCGGTGACCGTCGAGGTCGGCGTGGCGCCCGCCGGCGGGCTGTTGTTCGGGATGCGGGTGCGTGCCACGGCGTTCGCCTTGCTCGAACCGGGGGTGTCCGGTGCCGGGTGAGCGGGACGGCGGCTCGGCGTCGGTGCTCGCGGCGGTGGCCGTGCTGCTGGTGCTGCTGCTCGGGATGACCGTCTGCTGGGCCGGGGTCGCCTCGATCTGCCGGAGGCGAGCGGAGACGGCGGCCGATCTCGGCGCGCTGGCCGCGGCGGGCGGGGCGTCCTGTGAGCGGGCGCGCCGGGTCACCGACGCGATGGGAACAGGACTGAGCGGATGCCGGTTCGTCTCCGGTGACGCGCTCGTCGAGGTTGAGATGGAACTCGGCGGGGTACCCGGTCCGTGGGGCTCGGTGACCGCGCGAGCCCGTGCCGGGCCGGTCGACCGCCCACCGTGAGTGGCGCCGGAGACGAGCGGACGACGAGCGGACCGCGCGGCTGACCCGCCGAACGCGGCGTCGAGTGGTCCAGATCACGAGCAGCGGTCGTCTTCGCGCGCCGAGCGGTCATTTGGAACTTTTGGCCCCCGCCGAACGGCCGTACCTCAAGAACCACGCGGAAGCCGACGAAACCGTCACCCCTGGTTCTGGCTGCGGCGAACGGCCTCGCAGTGGTACCGGCGGCCGGATGATCGGTAAGCGGCAGTTCGGTCGAGCCGTTGAACTACCGCGCGTTCATCGCCCCGTAACCACCGGTTGTCGCGCGGGCTCTACCGGCAATGTGCAACTTGCCGTTTATTGAGATGTACGCCACTACGAGCGAGTGGCGGCAGCAGGAAGCAAGATGGAGGCAGGGAAACAATGTTGGACGCGAACTGGCCGGACAGCTGGCGCAACGCTTTCCGTATCGAGCTGCGCGCCGAGGCGATCGGCCTCGCGTGGCGTGGCTGGCCGGTGCTGCCGGGTGTCAACCCCGTCGCGGTGCGCGGCGAGGACGACGACCTGACCTGGCGCAGGCCCGTGCCGGCGTACGACAACTGGAGCGACGTCATCGGCGCCCACCCGCACCAGGTGGCGGAGTGGTTCTGCGACAAGACGCACAGCCTCCTCGTGGCGACCGGCACCGTGCTCGACGCGATCGAGGTCGACGACGACCTCGGCAAGCGCGCCGCCCGCCTCCTCCGCGCGACCGGGCACCCCGCGCCCATCGTCGCCATGCCGAACGGCCGCTGGCTGTTCCTCACCACCGCGGCGACGACCATCCCCGCCGCACTGGCCGCACAGGCCTCCATCGAATGGCACGGCGCCGGCAGCTGGATCCCGCTGCCGCCGTCGCCCTTCCAGCACGGCGTCGTGCACTGGCGGGTCAAGCCCGAGGTCTGGGGCTGGCAGCTGCCGGAAGCCTCGGCGGTGCACGACGTGCTGGTGCGCGCGCTCGACGGCGAGCACGCGGTTCACCTGGTCGAGTCTTCGGCCGCTTGATCCACCCCGTGGCCGGACTGGCCCCCGTGCTGACGCAAAGCCCCGAGCACGGTGTCCAGCACGGCCACGGCACCCGCCTTGTCCAGTGGGTCGTTGCCGTTCCCGCATTTCGGCGACTGAACACAGGACGGGCAACCCGCCGGGCACTCGCAGGAGATGATCGCCTCCCGCGTCGCGTCCAACCATGGGAACACCGCGGCGAAGCCGCGGTCGGCGAATCCCGCACCCCCGGGATGACCGTCGTGCACGAACACCGTCGCCTCCCCGGTGTCGTCGTGCCACGCGGTGGACACTCCGCCGATATCCCATCGGTCGCACGTGGCGAACAGCGGTAGCAGGCCGATCGCCGCGTGCTCGGCGGCATGCAGGGCACCGGGGACGCGCGCCGGCTCAAGGCCTAAGCGCCCCCGGTGCCCCGCGTACCTCCAGCAGTTCGGGCGAGATCGTGTACCAGACCGCCCTGGTTTCGAGCACCTGCTCCGGCAGGTCGAGCGAAACGTGGTCGAGCACCTGGCCGGACGGTCGCCGCCGCAGATAGCCGACCACCTGCGAGGTCACCACCACCTCGCCGAGGCAGACGCTGACCCCGCCGTAATCCTTGCGCAGCACCGTCTTCCGCACGGCGATGTCCACCACCTCGCGCGGCTGGGTGTTCCAGTCCGGCGCCTCGGCGTGCACCATCGCGAGCCCGGCTTCGAAGTCCAGCTCGTCGACCACATAAGAACTGCCCTGATGCAGATACACCGCACCCGGGTGCACCGTGAAACACGCCGAGCCAGGGTCGACCGTGCCGAGCATCCGGCCGGAATCCGCTTCCACCACCGCGATCTGCTCGCCGCCGGAGCCACGGATGTCCACCTCGTGCTGTGGCCGGTCCCGTGACGTCCAGTACCAGCCGCTCGGCCGCCGCCGGAGCACGCCGTCGGAAACCAGGCCGTCCAGCACGGTTTTCGCCGCTTCGCCGCCGAACACGTCGAGTTCACCCGTCGTCAGCGGCAACTCCGCCGCCGCGCAAGCCAGCTGCGGCGCCAACACATACGGATTCGCCGGATCGAGCACCGCGGTTTCGACCGGGCGGTCGAGTATCGCCGCGGGGTGATGCACGAGATAGGTGTCGAGTGGATCGTCGCGGGCGACGAACACCACCAGCGCGGAATCACCGGACCGGCCGGCGCGTCCCGACTGCTGCCAGAACGAGGCGAGTGTGCCCGGATAACCGGCCAGCACCACCGCGTCCAGCCCGGCGATGTCGACGCCGAGCTCCAGCGCGTTCGTCGTCGCGACCCCCAGCAGCCGCCCGGCGAGCAGGTCCGCTTCGAGCGCGCGGCGTTCTTCCGGCAGGTAGCCGGACCGGTACGCGGCCACCAGCCTGGGCAGCGAACCGTCCACTTCGGACAGAATGCGGCGCGCGCCGATCGCGGTCAGCTCGGCGCCCAGCCGGGACCGCACGAAGGCCAGGCTGCGCGCGCCCTCGATGACGAGTTCGGCGAGGATCCGGCCTGCCTCGGCGCCTGCCGAGCGACGGACCGGCGCCCCGTTCTCGCCCGAAAAGTCTTCCAGCAGAGGCGGTTCCCACAACGCGATCGTGCGCGGGCCGCGCGGCGAGGCGTCCTCGGTGACGGCTGCGCAGTCCGCGCCGACGAGCCTGCTCGCGAACGCGGCTGGCTCGGCCGTCGTCGCCGAGGCCAGCACGAAAACCGGTGAGGCGCCGTAATGCCGGGCCACTCGCCGCAGCCGCCGCAACAACAGCGCGACATGCGAGCCGAAGACCCCGCGATAACTGTGGCACTCGTCGACGACCACATAGGACAGCCGCTTGAAGAACCGCGCCCAGCGCGCGTGCGACGCGAGAATCCCGCGATGCAGCATGTCCGGGTTCGTGAACACCCACCGCGCGTGCGCGCGCACCCAGTCCCGCTCGGCCATCGGGGTGTCGCCGTCGAAGGAAGCAGGCCGTACGCCCGGCACCTCCAATGAGGACACCGAACGCAGCTGATCGGCGCCCAGCGCCTTGGTCGGGGAGAGATACAGCGCGCACGCGCGCTCGTCTTCGGTCAGCGAGGACAACACCGGCAACTGGTACGCCAACGACTTGCCGGACGCGGTGCCGGTCGAGACGACCACATCACGCCCGGAACGCGCATATTCGGCGGCTTCGATCTGGTGTGTCCAAGCACGTTCGACACCCGAGGACCGGAACGCGTCCACCACCACCGGCGGCGCCCACGACGGCCACTCGGCGAAGCTCGCGACCCTGGCGGGAAATTGCGCTATATGGGTGATCGGATCGAGATCTTCCGGCAAGCCCGCCGTCATCCGGCGCAGCAGTGCGCGCGCTCGCTCCCCGTCCATCACGCCTGCCACCCGAGGAGCTTGGCACAGCGCACCGACAACCTCCGAAACCCTGTTCCGGATTCCTTGCCGCGCCTGCGAAGAATCGATCTAGTGAGCAGTCTCACAAGATCACTCAACGTATCAGTATCGGGACGCCTTGCCGACGTCCCACGCAGTACCAATACACTCCGGCAAACCACACCACTTGTGGTGTAGATCCCATGCCAATGACGGCACGCCGGTTCGCCGGCCTTCCGGCATTGGAAAAGGCGACGTCTCATGGAGGACGAATGTCCCGGCAGTTCCTCGCGGAGGGCCTAGAGCTCTCCGGAGGTGATTACACCATCGTCGGTGTGATCGCCGTGGTCGCCCTTGCCGCACTCGTCATCGGCTATGTGCTGCTCAAGGAGGTTCTGGCCGCGGGCCAGGGCACCTCCAAGATGCAGGACATCGCCAAGGCGGTGCAGGAAGGCGCGGCCGCCTACCTCAAGCGACAGCGCAACACACTCGCCATCTTCGGCATCGGCGTGTTCTTCTTGCTGTTCGCGTTGCCGGCGGAAGGCTGGGGTGAGCGCATCGGCCGCTCCCTGTTCTTCCTCGTCGGCGCAGGATTCTCGTTCGCGATCGGCTACCTCGGCATGTGGCTGGCCACCCAGGCCAACCTGCGGGTGGCCGCGGCGTCACGCGAGGCGGGCGGTCGCGAAGTCGCCATGCGGGTCGCGTTCCGCACCGGTGGCGTGGTCGGCATGATCACCGTCGGCCTCGGCCTGTTCGGTGCCGCTGTCGTCGTCATGGTCTACGCGGGCCAGGCGCCGAAGGTGCTGGAAGGCTTCGGTTTCGGCGCCGCGCTGATCGCGATGTTCATGCGTGTCGGCGGCGGTATCTTCACCAAGGCCGCCGACGTCGGCGCCGACCTGGTCGGCAAGGTCGAGCAGGGCATCCCCGAGGACGACCCGCGCAACGCGGCCACCATCGCCGACAACGTCGGTGACAACGTGGGTGACTGCGCCGGTATGGCGGCCGACCTCTTCGAGTCGTACGCGGTCATGCTGGTCGCGGCGCTGATCCTGGGCAGCACGGCGTTCGGCGTGCACGGCCTGCTGTTCCCGCTCATCGTCCCGGCGATCGGCGTGATCACCGCGGTCATCGGTGTCTACATCACCAAGGCCAAGGAAGGCGAAGGCGGCCTGGTCACGATCAACCGCGCGTTCTACATCTCCGCGGCCATCTCCGCGGTGCTGTCGACGATCGCGGCGTTCGTGTACCTGCCGAACTCCTTCGCGGGCTTCGAGGGTGTCAGCACCACCGGTCAGTCCGGCAACCCGGCGGTCATCGCGACCGTCGCGGTGATCATCGGCATCGTGCTGGCGGCGATCATCCTGAAGCTCACCGGCTACTACACCGGCACCGAGCACAAGCCGGTCCAGGACGTCGGCAAGACCTCGGAAACCGGTGCGGCCACGGTCATCCTGTCCGGTATCTCGGTCGGTTTCGAGTCCGCCGTCTACACCGCGCTGGTCATCGCGGGCGCCGTGTTCGGCGCCTACCTGCTCGGCGGCGGCGTCGCGCTGTTCGCCGTCGCGCTCGCCGGCACCGGCCTGCTGACCACCGTCGGCGTCATCGTCGCGATGGACACCTTCGGCCCGGTCTCGGACAACGCGCAGGGCATCGCCGAGATGTCCGGTGACGTGGACGAGAAGGCCGCGCAGATCCTCACCGAGCTGGACGCGGTCGGCAACACCACCAAGGCGATCACCAAGGGCATCGCGATCGCGACGGCCGTGCTGGCCGCGACCGCGCTGTTCGGCTCCTACCAGGACGCGATCACCAAGGCGCTGGCCAAGGTCCCGGACGCGGCCAAGACGGCGACGAACGCGATGGACGCGTTCATCAACACCGTCGTCAGCCCGAACACCCTCGTCGGCGTCATCGTCGGCGCGGCGGTCGTGTTCCTGTTCTCGGGTCTCGCGGTCAACGCGGTCTCGCGTGCCGCCGGCGCGGTGGTGTACGAAGTGCGCCGCCAGTTCCGCGACATCCCGGGCATCATGGAGGGCACCACGCGCCCCGAGTACGGCCGCGTGGTCGACATCGTCACCCGTGACTCGCTGCGTGAGCTGACCACCCCCGGTCTGCTCGCCGTGTTCGCCCCGATCGCGGTCGGCTTCGGCCTCGGCACCGGCGCGCTCGCCGGTTACCTGGCAGGCGCCATCGCCACCGGCACCCTGATGGCGATCTTCCTCGCCAACTCCGGTGGCGCGTGGGACAACGCGAAGAAGCTGGTCGAGGACGGCCACCACGGCGGCAAGGGTTCGGACGCGCACGAGGCCACCATCATCGGTGACACCGTGGGTGACCCGTTCAAGGACACCGCCGGCCCGGCCATCAACCCGCTGATCAAGGTCATGAACCTGGTCTCCGTGCTGATCGCCCCCGCGGTCGTGCAGTTCTCCATCGGCGACGACGCGTCGACGCCGCTGCGCATCGTCATCTCGCTGGTCGCGGTCGCGATCATCGTGGCGGCGATCGTGGTGTCGAAGAAGCGCGGCACCGTGCTGTCGGACACTCCGGCCGAGGTCGCGAGCTAGCCACGGCTGTAACCCACCTGGGCCCGTCACGCGTTTTCGCGTGGCGGGCCCTGTGTGTTCTGTGATCGAGTACCGTCCGAATCGCTTGAAAGTCCCTTTACTAAGGAGTTCACCATGAGGCGCAGCCTCAGTCTTGCCGGCGCAGGGGTCGCCCTGGCGCTGGCGCTCACCGCCTGCGGTTCCGCGGACAAGCCGTCGACGGCCGCCCCGTCGCCTTCGTCCCCGGCACCCGCCCCGGCCGGCTCCTCGTCCGCCGCCGCTCCGGCGGGCAACGCGGGCGCCTGGGTCAACGACTTCTGCGGCTCGCTGACGGAGTTCGCGAACCTCGACGCCTCGAAGATCTCTCCTCCCGCCCAGACCGCCACGGTCGCGGAGAAGAAGAAGGCCATCTCCCAGCTGTTCGAGACCCTCGGTGGCGCGATCAGCCCCGCCGTCGAGAAGCTCACCAAGCTGCCCGCAGCCCCGGTCGCGGCCGGTGACGCGGCGAAGAAGACCTTCCTCGACACCCTCAAGCCGGTCGACGACCAGATCAAGGCCGCCAAGCAGAAGCTCGACGCGGCTCCCGACAACGACGCGCAGGCCGTGCAGGCGGCGGCGCTGGCCTTCCAGTCGATCGGCACCTCGCTGAGCACCTTCGACCCCGAGAAGCAGATCAAGGGCGCTCCGGAGCTCGAAGCCGCGGGCAAGGACCAGCCGAACTGCAAGGCGCTGGACAAGTAGCAACCACTCGTCCCCGGCCCGTCACAACTTTGTGACGGGCCCGGGACGGCTGTGATCGAGTAGCGTGCCTTGCGGTTGGCTTTCCCGTCCCCAAGGAGTGCTCAATGAGGCGCAGCCTCTCTCTCGTGGCCGCTGGCCTCACCCTCTCGCTCGCGCTCACCGCCTGTGGCGGCGACGAGAAGAAGGACGCCGCGCCCGCGCCGTCCGGCCAGTCCAGCTCGGCGCCGTCCGATTCCGGCTCGTCCGCGACCTCGGCTCCGGTGCCCACGCCCGTGCCGCCCTCCGGCGCGACCGACCCGGCAGGCTGGGTCAACGACTACTGCGGCGCGCTGTCCGGCTTGAAGGCCATCGAAAACGCAGGCCAGGACTCCGGCAACATGGACCCGTCCGACCCGGACGCCGGCCGCAAGAGCATCTCCGCCCTGTACGGCAAGATCTACGACGCGCTCAACGGCGCGGTCGGCTCGCTGGGCAAGCTCGCGAAGGCGCCGGACGCCGCCGGTGACGCGGCGAAGCAGAAGCTCATCGACGCCTACAAGCCCGCGGCCGAGAAGGTCAAGGCGGCCAAGACCAAGCTCGACGCCGCGGCGCCCGGTGACCAGCAGGCGCTGACCGACGCGATGGCCGGGCTGCAGACCGCGGCCGAGATCACCGACTCGATCGTCGATCCGCTCAAGGACCTCCAGGCCTCACCGGCACTCGCCGCCGCGATCGAAAAAGCCCCGAACTGCAAGAACATCTCCGGCTGAGGCGCGCACCGCCCGGCGACTTGCAAACCGCCGGGTGACCGGTACCGTCGGTAACGGTTTTGATACTGCGTTTGCAGGAGGTGCAAGGGTTTTGCGGCCGCGGAGTACCGTTTTCGCCGCCATTTCAACAGGACTTTGCCTTTTACTCGGCTTGTCCCTTGCCGCGTGCGGGCAGCAGCCGAGATCCCAGGCGAGCGTCAGGCCCGGCTCGGCGGGCGGGTCCGGCGGTGATCGGGTGGTGCTCTGGACGGAGGGGTACTGCAAGGCCGCGTTCGGCCTGGTGCGGACGCTGTCGACCATGCCGGTCGTCGACCCGAGCTCCCCGGCGCGTGCCGCCGTCACCACCCGTGAGCTGCTCACTTCCGTGATCGGCGGGCTGGACGGTTCGCTCGCGACGCTGGCCGGGATGGAGCCTTCCCCGGTGCCGGGCGGCGCCGAGGTGCGTGACCGGGCCACGAAGTCGTTCACCGACATCAGGACCCGTGCGGCCGAGGCGAGGCAACGACTCGAGACGGCCAAGGAGCCGTCGGCGATCAAGAAGGCGCTCGCCGGCGCCGGCGAGCCGCTGGACGACATCTCGCGGCTCGATCTGATGCGTGGCCTGCACTCGGTGCCGGACCTGGCGCTGGCGAGCAGGCAGGCGCCGACCTGCCAGCAGCTTTCACCGCCGAGTGAGACGGGCTCGCCGCTGTCCAGGCAGGGCAACTGAGCCTAGGCAGTAATCGAACTGGTGTTCTACCCTGTGGGGTGTGGATCAGATCTCGTTCTTCTCGGCGGAGGCCAGGGGACCGAGGCTCGCCGATCTCGCCGGGCTGCTCTGCGGTCAGGGACGGCTGGCGAGCTTCGGGCGGACGGCCGCGCGGCTGACCGTGCGCGTCGAGCAGCCGTGGCGGGCGAGCCTGATCGCGCACGAATGCCGAAGGCGCGGCGTGGACGCCGAGGTCGGCGCGTCGGACGAGGGTGAGCCGCTGGTCAGGACGCCGTTCCGGGTCGATCTGCTGCCGATGGCCGGGCAGTGGGGCGCCGAGAAGTCCGTTCCGGCCGGGTTCCGGCTGGACGGGGCGATGCTGCGGCTGTGGGCGCTCGCCTGCGGCCGGTCCGCCGAGCGGTCGTACCTGCTCGCGGTGGACCTCGACGCGCCGGAGACCCATGAGCCGCTGGTCGCCGCGCTGGCCGCGCTCGGCGTGCCCGCCCAGCTGGTCGGCCCGCGTGGTGGTGGCCCGGCCATCAAGGTGACGGGGCGTCGCCGTCTCGACTGTTTCGCCGAGCTGATCGGCAGGCCACCGGCCGCGGCACTGCCCGCCTGGCCGGAGACGGCCAGACGGGCAGGGTGATCGCTACGGCTTAGGAAGCGCGCAAGCGGGGTTCCTCAGGTCGAGCTCACTGGCCTTGAGGCAGCCGTAGAAGCGGTAGGTCTGCTGCCCGTAGTTCGTGCCCTTGCGCACGGTCACCGTGCCGTCTTGGGCGACCTCACACGGGTTGTTGACGGTGCAGCGCGCGCCGTCCTCGTTGCCGGTGTTGTTGACGCCCGCGACCTTGCCGCTCGCCGAGTCGATGATCGGGGAGCCGGAGGTGCCGCCGATGGTCTTGCACTCGGGGGTGTAGCGGATCGAGTCCTTCCAGGTCCAGGACCCTTCCTTGATCTGGTAGACGAACCCGTCGATGTTGCACGAGTAGATCCGCTTCCAGTACCCGGAGACGATGTCGATGTGGTTGCCCGCGGTCGGGTGCGTCGAGGCCAGCTCCAGCGGCGAGATGCGGGTGCGTGCCTTGATCTGGGCGTAGGATTCGTTGAGCTGGTAGAGCGACACGTCGGTGTCGGTCATCGTCGCGTAGACGATCTTCTTAGCCCGCAGCGTGCCCGCGGACCCCGCGTTCGCGTTCAGCAGGGTGAACGAGCGGGTGGACGCCTTGTTCGTGATGACCTGGCCAGCCGAGGGGAAGCCGGATTCGAGGCAGTGACCGTTCGAGAGCACCAGTCCGGGGTCGGTGTCGGCCGCGCCCGCCAGCTTGACCAGCGAGCCGGAGCAGTTCGACAGCGCGACGGTCCCGGCGAAATTCGCTGCTTGGACGGCTGCGGTGGCCGGTGCGGCGGTGCCGACCAGCGCGGTCGTGGTCAGTGCTGCGAAGAGGATGCCGATCAGGCGTCGCGTCATCGTGGGTTCCTTCCGGTCGCGTGTGGTAGTCAGTCAAGCGGCGACCTGTGACGCCCACCACCGTCGAACGGAGGGTATGCGAGTCGCTACTGATACCCCCGGCGGGCACGTGTGCGACATCACGTGCTAGCTCTGGAAAGGAAACATTGCCGAGGTCAACGGCGATGCGCTTGGCATGAGCCGGTCGGCGTGTTGCCCTACCTGGGCGTTGACCGGCCGGTCAGGCGGTGCACACTGACTGGTCGAACAGCGGAATGAGCGGAGAGCGGGACAGCGTGGCTGGAGCACGGACGAAGAAGAGCGACACCGGGAACGGCGCCGGGCGTCGCCGGCTGGTGATCGTCGAGTCGCCCACCAAGGCCCGCAAGATCGCGCCGTACCTCGGCGGGAACTACGTCGTCGAGTCCTCGGTCGGCCACATCCGCGACCTCCCGCGCGGCGCCGCCGACGTGCCCGCCCAGTACAAGGGTGAGGCGTGGGCGCGGCTCGGCGTGGACGTCGACCACGACTTCAAGCCGCTCTACATCGTGACCCCGGACAAGAAGTCCAAGGTCAGCGAGTTGAAGGCGCTGCTGAAGGACGTCGACGAGCTCTACCTCGCCACCGACCCCGACCGCGAGGGCGAGGCCATCGCGTGGCACCTGCTGGAGACCTTGAAGCCCAAGGTCCCGGTGCGCCGGATGGTCTTCCACGAGGTCACCGAGCAGGCCATCCAGGCCGCCGCCGCGGACACCCGCGAGCTCGACGGCGACCTCGTCGACGCGCAGGAGACCCGCCGCATCCTCGACCGGCTTTACGGCTACGAGGTCTCGCCGGTCCTGTGGAAGAAGGTCATGCCGAAGCTCTCGGCGGGCCGCGTGCAGTCGGTCGCGACCCGCATCGTGGTCGAGCGTGAGCGTGAGCGCATGCGCTTCACTTCGGCTTCGTACTGGGACATCTCCGCGACGATGGACGCGGGCGAGGACGCGACTCCGCGTAACTTCCCGGCCAGGCTGATCGCCGTCGATGGCGCTCGGCTCGCCACGGGTCGCGACTTCGGCCCGGACGGTCAGCTCAAGTCCGCGTCGAGCGAGGTCCGCGTGCTGGCCGAGGCCGACGCGATCCGGCTGGCGCAGGGTCTCAACGGGCGTGACTTCAAGGTCGCGAGCGTCGAGGAGAAGCCGTACACCCGCAAGCCGTACGCGCCGTTCATGACTTCGACGCTGCAGCAGGAAGCGGGCCGCAAGATGCGGTTCTCCTCCGAGCGCACCATGCGGATCGCGCAGCGGCTGTACGAGAACGGTTACATCACTTATATGCGTACCGACTCCACGACGCTGTCGGAGTCGGCGCTGACGGCCGCGCGCAGCCAGGCGACGCAGCTGTACGGCAAGGAGTACGTCGCGGCCAGCCCGCGCCAGTACACGCGCAAGGTCAAGAACGCGCAGGAAGCCCACGAGGCGATCCGCCCGTCCGGTGAGGTCTTCCGCACGCCTGGTCAGGTCGCCGGCGAACTCGACACCGACGAGTTCCGCTTGTACGAGATGATCTGGCAGCGCACGATCGCCTCGCAGATGGCCGACGCCAAGGGCACCACGATGTCCGTGCGGATCGCCGGGCTGGCGACCAGCGGCGAGGAGTGCACGTTCTCCGCGTCCGGCCGCACGATCACCTTCGCCGGGTTCCTCAAGGCTTACGTCGAGGCCGTCGACAGTGAGACCGGTGGCGAGGCCGACGACAAGCAGCGCCGACTGCCGCAGCTGGTCAAGGACCAGGGCCTGACCGCCTCGGAGCTGAACCCGGACGGGCACACCACGTCCCCGCCGGCGCGCTACAGCGAGCCGAGCCTGGTCAGCAAGCTCGAAGAGCTGGGCATCGGCCGCCCGTCGACGTACGCGTCGATCATCAAGACCATCCAGGACCGCGGCTACGTGTGGATGAAGGGCTCCGCGCTGGTCCCGTCCTGGGTCGCGTTCGCCGTGATCGGGCTGATGGAGCGGCACTTCGAGCGCCTCGTCGACTACGACTTCACCGCGGGCATGGAAGACGAGCTCGACCGCATCGCGGCGGGCGACGAGCAGCGCACGCTGTGGCTGTCGAAGTTCTACTTCGGTGGCGAGATGGGCGTCGACGGCTCGATTGGCCGTCTCGGAGGGCTTAAGAAGCTCGTCGAGGGCAGTGTCGAGGACATCGACGCCCGCGAGATCAACTCGATCCCGCTGTTCAGCGACTCCGACGGGCACACGATCGTCGTGCGCGTCGGCCGCTACGGGCCGTACCTCGAGCGTGAGGTCGACGGGAACTCGCAGCGCGCGAACCTGCCGGAGGGCACGCCGCCCGACGAGCTGTCGCTGGAGCTGGCGGAGAAGCTGTTCGCCACCCCGCAGGAAGGCCGCGTGCTGGGCACCGACCCGGTCAGCGGGCACGAGATCGTCGCCAAGGACGGTCGCTTCGGGCCGTACGTGACCGAGGTGCTGCCCGAGCCGGAGGAGCTGCCGGAGGGCGCGACCGCCGCGCAGAAGAAGGCGCACAAGGCGAAGCAGCCGAAGCCGCGTACCGGCTCGCTGTTCAAGTCGATGGCGATCGAGAGCGTCACGATCGACGACGCGCTCAAGCTGCTTTCGCTGCCGCGCGTGGTCGGCAAGGACCCGGAGTCCGGCGACGAGATCACCGCGCAGAACGGGCGCTACGGGCCGTACCTGAAGAAGGGCACGGACTCGCGCTCGCTGGAGACCGAGGACCAGCTCTTCGACATCACGCTCGAAGCGGCGCTGGCGATCTACGCGCAGCCGAAGCAGCGTGGCCGGTCGGCGACGGCGAAGCCGCCGCTGAAGGAGCTGGGCGAGGACCCGGTGTCGGGCAAGCCGATGGTGGTCAAGGACGGGCGCTTCGGCCCGTACGTCACCGACGGGGAGTTCAACGCGACCCTGCGCAAGGCCGACAGCATCGAGGAGCTGACGCCGGAGCGTGCCTCCGAGCTGCTCGCCGAGAAGCGCGCCAAGGGCCCGGCCCCGAAGCGCAAGGCGCCCGCCCGCAAGCCTGCCGCGGCCAAGACCACGGCGGCCAAGAAGCCCGCCGCGGCGAAGAAGCCCGCAGCTTCGAAGACGGCCAAGTAGTCCCGTTCGAACCCACCCGAAACCCACTCGGGTGGGTTCGAACGTCAGTGCGAAAAATTGTCGGTGCCAGGGTGTTTAATGGTTCCCGTGAGCAACTCGACACTGGCTGTCTTTGACGTCATCGACGAAGTGGTCGCCCCGATCCGGGCGGAGGTTCCCCAGCGACCGTCGGTCATGGAGTTCTTCGATCCGCAGTTCCAGGTGCCCGCCTGCCTCGAGGAGCAGGCGCGTCCGCGCGACCGCGATCTCGTCGCCGAGGTCGAGGAGTACCTCCGGTTCGTGACCGGCATGTCCGTGCTCGGGCTCGCGCCCGGCGGCGAGGTCACGCCCGAGGCGATCGGGCTGTACCGGGCGCTGCGCGGCGGGTTCATCCGCGGCGTGGTCACCGGGGTGTTCGCCGAGCGGCGCGAGCCGTGGGAGGTGCGGTTCTTCGGCGACGAGGACTTCACGACCGTGCTCAGCAAGGCCGGTGACCAGGCGAGGCTGCGCGCCGGTTTCCTGAGCACGCTGCCGGGCTGGGTGTTCGACGGCCTGCCGGACCGCGAGCCGGGTCCGGGCGAGATCGTGGTGATCCAGGCCGACGAGCACGGCCTCATCGAGCCGGACCAGCACGAGGCGCTGTCCGCGATGCGCGCGGCGGTCGCGCGGCCGAGGCTCGGCACGGTGCTGGTCGACCTCACGGTCCGCAACGCCGTCTGCGCGGAGTATCCGCACGGCGCGTTCGGCCTGGTCGACAACGACCTCGGCCGGTACCTGTTCAGCGCGTCGCTCGACGGCGACCGCCGCTGGACCATCTGGTGGTGCCCGGCCACCCGCTCGCACGCCGAGCGCTGGATCGCGGAGTCGGTGAGGCGTCATGCGTGAGCTGATCGCGGGCACGGTCACCGGCCTGATGGAACTGGCGGCCGCACCGGTGCTGGCCGCCGTTCCCGAGCGGCATTCGATCTTCGACCAGTACCAGCCGGAGCTGACCGACGACGAGATCCGCTACGGCGTCTACTCCGAGGACCCGGCCGACCTCATCGCCGACGCCGAGCGCCACATCCAGCGCGCGGTCTTCCTGGAGGAGCTGGGCGCCGGCGAGCACGGCGAGCTCAACGACGGCGGCTTCCAGTTCTTCTCGGTGCTGCTGCGCGGTTCGGTCCGCGCGGTGCTCACCGGCGTGTACGAGGATCTGCCCGGCGTGCTCGACCTGCGCGCGTACGCCGACGACGAGGGCGGCCTGCTCGTGCAGGTCCGCCATCCCGACCGCCGCTGGGACTTCAAGGGCGGCGCCGACGTCCGCCTGCCGGAGGCGATCGTCGCCCGCCTGCCGAAGGCGCCGCCCGGCCGCTCGGGACTGGTCCGCGTGCCGGTCAACCCAGACGGCACCATCGACGTCGCGCACGCCGGCAAGGTCGACGAGGTGATGGACCTGCTCGAACGTCCCCGCAGCGGCACCACGGTGATCGACCTGGTCGCCTTCGGCGGCCTCTGCGCCGAGTTCCCCGACCACGGCTTCGTGCTCGTCGACACCGACATCGGCCGCTACGCGCTGGCCGAGTGGGGCGGCGGCGACCGCTCGCGCGAGCTCCTCCTGATCGGCATGACCGACGAGATGTGCGAGACCTTCTTCCGGGTCAGCGTGGAAGGAGGCCGATCCCGTCTCCCGTGACCTCCCGCCCCCGACCCTCTGGGTACGTGTCCCGACCGCTCAGGCACGCGTTCCGACTCTCTGGGTACGCGAGCGAGGCTGGGTGGGTGATCTCGGTGGGACGGCGGTCGCGGGGGAGCGTGGGCGTGGGCCAGGATGGGCGCGGTGAGGGGACGCGGACGGCCATCGGATCATGAGCGCAGCGCCGCCGAGGCGTGGTTCCGGCGGCGGGGCCTGCCGTTCGTGGTCGAGCGGTCGCGGCGCAAGCGGGCCGTGCTCCGCCGGTCCGCGCCCGCGCAGGTGTACCTGCTCCTGCTCTTGCCGTTGCTCGACTACCTGCTGAGCAGGCTCGACGTCTCCGACGACGGCAGCACCGGATATGCCGTCGGCGTGCTCGCGCTGCTGTTCGCGATGGTCACCGTGCCTGCGGTCGCGGGCTGGCTCGTGGCGCGCTGGCTGGACACCAAGCCGGAGCGGACGCAGCGGATCGCGGCGGTCGTGATCGTCGCGCTCTGGGTGTTCGGCGTGCCGATCCTGGAGGTCAGCACCGGGCTGGAGCACGGGTTCTGGGCGTTCGTCGGCCAGAACGCGGCGATCGCGATCGGGCTGAACCTGCTGGTCAGGATCGGGATCGGCTCGGTGCTGGTGTGGGCGGCCCGCAACGCGCTCGACCAGGTCAAGACGATCGGTTCGCTGGCGTCGCGGGCGTTGCCGCTGATGCTGCTGGTGGTGCTGTTCAGCTTCTTCACCGCCGAGCTGTGGCAGGCGGTGGAACGGCTGAGCCGGTTCCAGCTGTGGATGGCGCTGCTGTTCCTCGGCGCGGTGGGTGCCGCGTTCCTCGCCGGGATGCTCGTCGACGAGATGCGCGAGCTGCGGAGTGGACACCGTCCGCTACGAGATCGATCGGCGCTGCTCCGGGGTACTCCATTCGAAAATGACAAACTCACCGAGCGTAGTCAAGAATTGAGAATTTCGGAGCGGCTGAACATCCTGCTCGTCCTTTTTTTCACCGAAGCCGTCCAGATAGTGGCATTCGCGGTGCTGGTCTTCTTGTTTTTCATCGTCTTCGGCGCATTGATCCTGCAGCCGGAGGTGATCACCCTTTACGCGGGCCGAGAGTCGGGACCGGGCTCGTTGTTCGGCGTGAAGCTGCCGGTCAAGTCGGCATTGGTGCAGGTCTCGCTGTTCCTCGGCGGGTTCTCCGGGCTCTACTTCGCGGCGTCGACGGCGACCGACGCCCGCTATCGTCAAGCGTTTTTCGAACCGTTACTTGACGAAGTCGCGAAAAGTCTCGCCGCTCGTGACGCGTATCTGGTCCGTTGGGTGGATGTGGAATCGACGCCGCCCACTACCCTGGAAGGGCACGACATTCCGTAGTGAGGTGGACACGATGACAGGTCGAACTCCAGACGGAGACGGCACTTTCGCGCCCCCGGCGCAGGACACGTTCGCCGACCCGCTGTCCGGGCTGGCCGGAGCCGCGCCCGAAGCCGCAGGCGAGGACTACCCCCGCCTGCGCGTCGCCTCCCCGGTGCAGCCGGACGTCGACGCCGTCCGGCAAATGGTCAACGCCGCGCTGCTCGCCGAGCAGGGGAACGGCAATGGCAACGGCGCGACGCCGTCGTCGGCGCTGCCGCAGCCGTTCACGCCGGGCGAGGTGCCCGTCGAGCAGCCGCTGGGCATGCTCCCGCAGCAGCGCACCTGGCCGGTGCGCACGCCGCAGATCCTCCGGCAGGCGAAATGGCCGAAGGGCCGCGCGGTCGCCGCCGAGGTGTCGTCGGACGAAGACGAAGAGGTGCCCAGGAAGCGGCCGCCCGCCCGCAAGCTGCCGACGCTCAAAATCGGCAAGCCGTCGTCCAATTCGGCGGGTGTGATCGTGGCCGTGGTGCTCATGATCGTCTTCGCGATCGTGGCGATTCAGCTGCTTGTGAGCCTTTTCGGGAGCATCGCCGGCATCTTCTCTTAACGGGCACCGGAAGGGCCCATCCCGCGCACGCCCGGCACCCCGGGATACCCTGGCCATACGGTCGGGGTACCCCTCGGGGTCCGCCGACGCTGCCGTAACTAGTGGGGTGGGCGTATCAGCGAGGGCGTGCGGACGATTCCCGACGTCGGCTCCAGCGGGCCGGCGGGGTCCGACGCGTCCACCATCCACCGGGTCAGGCGGGTGCTGGCGATCAAGCCGTTCCGGCGGCTCTGGGGCGTCACGTACATGTGCAGCACCGCCGACTGGATGATGATCTTCGGCCTGGCCGGGCTCGCCAACAGCATCGCGAGCAGCTACACCGCGAAGAACTTCGCGTTCAGCAGCGTGGTGCTGGCGAACCTGCTCCCCGGGCTGCTGTTCGCGCCGATCGGCGGCCTGCTGGCCGACCGGTTCGACCGGCGCAAGATCATGGTCGTCGCCGACGTGCTGCGCGCCTGCCTGCTGTTCTCGGTCATCGTCTTCGACGCGCCGATCTGGATCTACCTCAGCGGTTTCGCCGTCAGCTCGGCGTCGATCATGTGGATCCCGGCGAAGGACGCGGCGGTGCCCAACCTGCTGCGCCGCCCGATCCAGGTGGAGACCGCCGGCCAGCTGGGCCTCGTGATGACCTACGGCATCTCCGTGGTCACCGGGCTGGGCCTGTTCTCGATCATCACCGGCGCGAAGACCACGCTGCACCTGCCGTCCACGCTGTTCGGCGACCACGGGCCGCTCAAGATCGTGCTCGGCGTCGCCTGCCTGCTCTACCTCTCCAGCGCGATCACAATCCTGACCAGGATCCCCGAGCTCTCGCTGCGCGGCGTCCACGACTCGCCTCGGGTCAAGGAGAAGGTCGAGAAGGACGAGTCGCAGGGCATCGGCGCGATGTTCTCCGACGCCGTCAAGTTCATCAAGAGCACCCCGCTGGTCCGCGGCCTGCTGATCGGCATGACCGGCGCGTTCGCCGCGGGCGGTGCCGTCGTCGGCTCTGGCCAGACGTACGCGAACAGCCTCGGCGCCGGGCAGTCGGCGTTCGGTCTGCTGGTCGCCTGCGTCTTCCTCGGCCTGGTGATCGGCATGGGCAGCGCGCCGAAGCTCGCCAGGCGGCTGCCGCACGACCGGCTGTTCGGCGTCGCGATCGTCTTCGCCGGGATCTCGTTGCTGCTGGTCGGCCTCTCGCCGCACCTGTCCGTGTCGCTGGTCGCGGTGGCGCTGGTCGGAGCTTGCGCGGGCATCGCGTTCCTGACCGGCATCACGATCATCGGCTCGCAGATCGAGGACTCCATCCGCGGCCGGATCAACGCGATCTACCAGTCGCTGCTCAAGGTGGTGCTCGGCGGTTCGCTGGCGCTGGTGCCGCTGCTGGTCGGGCTGGTCGCGCCGACCAAGGTACGCGGCTGGGGCGGCGAGATCATCATCGACGGCACCCGCCCGGTGATGATCGGCGGCGCGCTGCTGGCCTCGCTGTTCGGCATCATCGCCTACCGGCAGATGGACTCGCGCCGCACCGAACCGATCCTCACCGACCTGCGCAACGCGCTGCGCCGCCGCCCGCGCCGGGTGAACGGCCTGCTCATCGCCATCGAGGGCACCACGGTCATCAACACCGCCAACCAGGCAGCCCAGCTCGCCGACTGGCTCCGCGCCGGCACCCGCCCGGTCGTGCTCGCCGCCGACCCGGCCTTGGACGACCAGCGCCTGGTCTCCCTGGTTTCCGGCGCTTCGCTGACCGGCGCCCGCGCTCAGGCGCTGGCCGCCGCCGCGGTGCGCGCCGACATCGTCGAACGTGACGTCCAGCCCGCGCTCGACGCGGGCTCGGTCGTCGTCATGGAGCGCTTCGTCGACTCGCCGCTCGCGCACCTGTCCGCCGTCGCCGGGCTCGACACCGACGAGCTCGAAGCGCTCGCCGACTGGGCGACCGGGCGGCTGCGGCCCGACATCACCGTGCTGCTCGACGCCGACCCCGGCACGGTCGCGGAGGTCAAGCCGGGCAACCTCGAAGACCAGTGGCGGGTCCAGCACCTGCTGACCGAGATGGCCGAGGGCGACCCCGACCGCTACGTCGTGGTCGACGCGGACGGCACCGAGGAAGAGGTCGGTGAGCGGGTGCGGACCGCGGTCCGCGCGATGCTGATCGGCCGGTTGTCCGGGCTCGCGCCCGCCGAGCCCGTGTTGGAGACCCAGTGACGATCGGCGTCTGGAACCAGCTCGTCGGGCAGGAACCAGCGGTCGAGACGCTGTCGTCGGCAGCGGCAGCGGCGGCCAAGATCGTGGCGGGCGAAAAGGCCGCCTCCGGTGCGATGACGCACGCCTGGCTGCTCACCGGCCCGCCCGGTTCGGGGCGCTCGACGGCCGCGCGGACGTTCGCCGCCGCGTTGCAGTGCAGCACCGGCCTCGGTTGCGGCGCCTGCACCGGCTGCCGCACGACCATGGCGGGCACGCACGCAGACGTTCGCCTCGTGGTCCCGGAAGGCCTGTCGATCTCCGTCGCCGAGATGCGTGCGCTGGTGCAGGCCGCCGCGCGCCGCCCGACCACCGGGCAGTGGCAGGTCGTGATCATCGAGGACGCCGACCGGCTCACCGAGGGCGCGTCGAACGCGCTGCTCAAGGCCGTCGAAGAGCCACCGGACCGCACGGTCTTCCTGCTCTGCGCGCCGTCCGACCATCCAGAAGACGTCTCGGTCACCATCCGCTCGCGCTGCCGCCTGATCAACCTGCGCACGCCGCCGCCCGCGTCCATCGCCCAGGTGTTGATCGAGCGTGACGAGGTCTCGGAAGACCTGGCGCGGTGGGCCGCCTCGGTCTGCGGCGGGCACATCGGCCGCGCCCGGCGGCTCGCCACCGACGAGAGCGCCCGCGACCGCCGCGCGATCGTGCTGCGCATCCCGCTCGGCCTTGCCAGGCCAGGTGACGTGTTCACCAGCGCCGATCAGCTGATCAGCACCGCGGAGGCCGACGCGACCGGCGCCAGCAAGGACCGCGACGAGAGCGAGAAGTCCGAGCTGCGCACCGCGATGGGCGGCGACGGCGTCGGCAAGGGTGTCGCCGGCGCCAAGCGTGCCGCCGAAGCGGCCGTCAAAGCGCTGGAGAAGCGGCAGAAGTCGCGCGCGACGCGTACCCAGCGCGACACACTCGATCTCGCGCTGATCGACCTCGCGGGCTTCTACCGGGACGTGCTCGTCACGTCGAGCCGGTCGGGCGCCGCGCTGACACACCCCGACCACGCGCGAGAGATCACCTCGGCCGCGTCCCAGTGGACGGCCGAGTCCACCTTGCGGCGGCTCGAAGCCGTGCTGGAGTGCCGCGAAGCCATCGGCCTCAACGTCAAACCGCGCATCGCGGTCGAAGCCATGATCACCACCTTGCGCCAGGGCTGAAAAGGTCGTGAGTGATGCCGACGGTTCTAACCGTCGGCATCACTCACGAGTCCTAGTCCCTGGGGCGCGGCGACGGTTTGAAGGGCACCGGCGTGGCCGTCTCACGGCGACGCGGGATGGCCGCGACCAGCACCACACCGAGCAGCAGCAGGCCCGTCCCGGTCCAGAAGATCGGCACCGTGTTGTACGCGCCGCTGGTGTACGCGAGGTTCTTCGGCGGGCTCTTCGGCTGCTCGCCACCACCCGGCGGCGCCTGCTCGGTGCCGCATTCGACGCCGCCTTCCGGCGCGTACGCGCGGGCGATCTGCTCACCGAGCGAGATCTGCGCGAGCGAAGACGGCAGGTCCTTGCCCTTGTCGCCCAGCAGTTCCTTCAGCTTCGTCGTCGGCAGCACCTGAAGGTCGAACATCCGCGCCGAGGCCGCGAGCTGGAAGCCCTTGAACGGCTCGGTCATGTCCAGGCTCTTCTGCGTGAGGTTCGCGATGCTCAGCTTGATGACACCGAGGTCGAGCACCTTGCCCGTGGTGTCACCGACCTGCTGCACGCCCTTGGTCAGCGTCGATACCAGCCCGCCGACGACCGGGATGCTGTCCACCTGCCCGAACTGCTGCGACAGCCCGTCCAGCGGCAGCCCGATCGGGATGTCCTTGGTCGGGTGCGCCGCGTCGAGCGTGTAGAGCACCTTGCCGCCACGCTCGATGGTCATCACCGGCGCGGTGTAGTCCACCTTCGACGTCTTCTTGTCGCCGGTGTTCAGCACCCGCAGTGTCGGCTGGCTGGCGATCTTCACCGACAGCTCCAGCGGCGTGCCCTTGAGGATCTGGATGTCGGCGCCCTGCAGCGTCGAGATCGACTCGACGGCCTTCTTGTCCGAGCCCTCGATGTCCACCAGCCGCACGATCGACCGCGACGACAACGTGTTCGGCAGGTTCAGCAACGACCCGTTCGCCGCCGTCTGCCCGCCGCCCTGCAACAGGCCGCCCAGGCTCTGCAGCCCCATCGCCGGATCGAACCCGCTCGCCAGATTCGGCACTCCGAGCCCGCCCATCGGCAGCTGCGGCAGCGTCGGAACGACATTCAGCAGCGAAAGGCTGCCGACCGACGTGCTCGCGTCGGCGATCGTGCCGACACAAGGCCCGAGCGAGTCACTCCACCGCGCGTGCACCTGGCCGTTCAGCAACCCGACATTGAGCAGTGGATTCTGCGGACCGTTCAGCCCGCCACTGATCGGCTGCTCGTTGTCCGGCAGCGCGGTCTGCACGAGGCTCCCAGGAGCCTGCGGCGCCTTACCTGCGATCGAAAGCCCGAACGGCGAAGCCTGCGCGATCGACTTCTCGTAAGCCAGGTAGGCCTCTGAGTTCGCCTGCGCGCTCGACAAACCCATCCCCGCCTCGAGCGCGGACTGCTTCGGCAGCTTGTCCCCATACCCCGGCAAGATCGTGCCCGTCGGCACCGCGTTCGGCAGCAACCGCACCATCCCCAACGCCGAACCCGCATCACCCACCGCATGCCCCAACGGCCGCGGATAAGGCTGCGACGTGATCGGCGCCTGCCCAGGATCAGCAGGCTCCGGAATCGGCGTCGTCGGAATCTGCTGCGCCATCGCAGGCGCCGACCACAACACCAGCAGCGCGGCCGTCACCGGCAGAGCGAACTTGCGAGGCAGGCTTGACCGCATACGTTCCAGTCCTCCAACGCGACGTGTGCCGGTCAACCACACTGAGACCGGCGTCATAGCACCCTAACGAGGTGGGGCCCGGAAGGTGACGCCGAACGTACCCGCTACACTTGTCCACGAACGAGGCCATGGCCGAGTTCACGCCGCCTTAGCTCAGTCGGCCAGAGCGATTCACTCGTAATGAATAGGTCAGGGGTTCGATTCCCCTAGGCGGCTCAATCTCATCGGACCCCCGTGTCTGCGGAACGCGCAGACCGGGGGTTTCGATTTTCGCGTGTTGGTGTGGGGGCCAAGCCCCCACGCCCCCAGCCGGGGGACTGCGTCCCCCGGACCCCCTCAGTTGTGTGGTCGCGCTCCGTGGGGTTTGTTGCGTGGGGTGTGTTGGTCGTGAGTGGTTTGGCCGGTTCTAACCGGCTGTACCACTCACGAGCCTGCGGTGGGGGTGGTGCGTGGGTAGGTTGCCGGGGTGAGCTTTGGCAACTTTGCGCGGAAGGTGCGGGACCGGGGGGTGCCTTATCGGCATCGGGTGGGGGCGCTGCGGAGTTGTGTGCAGCTCTATCGGCCCATTGGGTTCTGTGCGACCTTGAGCTTCCTGGAGGAGCGGGCCGGGGCTTTTCAGGGGAAGCCTGATGAAGAGGCGTTGGTGCGAGCGCTTGAGGTGATCGAGGCCAGCCGGGGAGTTTGGCACGCTGAGCTGCGGGCTTACGGGGAACGGCGGCTGGTGGCCAAGCGGGCTGGGCGGCGGCAGCCTTCGGGGCGTGAGGAGAACCCGCACCATCTGACGCGGTGGTACGGGGATGAGCGACGCGCCGCGCTGCACGCGGTGATGTTCGACAGCAGGCGCAAGCTCGGGCCGCTGGTGGTGCCCGGTGATCCGGTCGCGGAACAGGTGAAGTCCTGTGTGGACGCATGCTTGGCTTCGGCGGGTGCGCTCGGGGCGGAGCAGCGTGAGGCCTTGGCCGGGTGCGTCAGGGAACTCGAGGGACGGCTCACGCCCGCGCAATGGACCGACCATCGCGGTGAGTACTTCCGCGCCTCCGGACTGCTATGGCTCGCACGCCAGGTCGAGGTCGCTTCCGGCCCTCGCTGACGACCGGGCGCGGAAGTTGGTCACTTTTCGAAGAAAACGGTAACGCCGACTCGGGGTGGCTCGATCATGCCAGCGGACTCTCGTGCGGGGTTTGTTCACTCTTGACGAGGCTGGTGCGCCCAGTCGGTCCTCCAGTAAAGTGGTGCCAGTCGAAGGTGGCTGTCAATACATTTCTCTCTGATGTATTTCTCTGTCGCTGCCTGTCGTCTGGGGTGGGTCGGTCACGGCAGGAAGAAGAGGAAACATGGGGATCGGACCTGAGCGCTGGGTGCTCGCTTTCGACGCGTCGTGCGAGACGTGCCGGAAAATCTCCACCGTCGTCGAGCGGGCCTGCGACGGCCGGATCGAGGTCATGTCGCTCAACCACGACGACGTGAGCCAGTGGCGTGAGCAGGCACTGGGCTACGCCGCGCCGTGGGCGCCGACGTTGCTCAGGGTGCGCGGGGAGCAGGTGCGCGCCTGGACGGGCAAGGCGATGGGCGCCGCGCTGGTGCGCAGGCTCGGCCCTGCCTCGTCGGTGCGGGTCGTGCGCGCGCTCGGGCAGCTGCGCGACGCCGGGGAATTGACGGGTAAAGCAGGCAAGATCAGCCGGGCGGGCTTTCTTCAGCTCGCCGGCGGAATTGTCGTCGCAGGCAGTCTGCTGACCGCGGGAATCGCGAGCGCGGCTCCCGAGGCGCCTGCCAAGGGCCGCAATTGGATCGAAAAGAACCGCGCGAAGCTGCCGGCCGGCTACGACGAATTCTCGCGATACCCGGTCGCTTATCGCCGCGCCATTTTCGAGGCGCTGCCGCCGGAGGCGAAGAGCAAGCTCTGGATGGAGCACTTCAACCGGTTCCGCGGCGAGAACGGCAGGCTTTCGGCAGGCCAGACCGCGGTCATCACGCAGGCCGTCGCGCTCGCCACGGTGGTGTCGAACTTCGAGGGTGAGCCCAAGGCAGGCACCAAGAAGCAGCTGACCTCGCTGTACGAGGACGCGGTCAAGAAGTTCGGCCCGTCCGACGCGTTCAAGCTGCTCGCCTCGCTCGGCGGCCAGGCCGCCGTGACGAAGTCGTTCCAGGCGCAGGCCGTCGAATCACCGCTCGACCTCGAATGCGACTGCTCCGACCGGATCCGCGGCTGCCAGGGGCCGTGCCTCGGGCCGGTCGCGAAAATGACGTCGGGCTATGGCCCGCTGTGGATTTTCCCGGCAGACGCCAAGCACTGAGCCGTAGTACGAAAAAACAGGGCCCCGCGCGTGCGGGGCCCTGTTTTTTCGTGGAATCCACTCGTCCGGGTTAGTTGGGCGCCTTCAGCGAAACGACCGTGGCGGTCGCCTCGCCGCGCGGTGTGCGATACCTGATTTCGTCTCCTGCCTTGCGGCCGACGAGCGCGAGGCCCAGCGGGCTGTCCGACGTCAGCAGATCCGCCGCCTCTCCGGGGAAGGTGACCACCCGGAACGTCTCCTCTTCGCCGTCGCTGAAGCGCAGCGTCACCACCGTGCCGTCGGCCAGCAGGTGTGCCGACGGGCCGTGCTCCAGCAGCGCTTCGAGCTCCGCGATCCGGCGGTCGAGCCTCGCGGCGACCTCATGCGCTTCCAGCGCGTCCGCCTGGTCGGCGGAGTCGCCTGCTTTGTCGGCCTCGCCGAGCCGGGGCGTGTTCTGCGCACGCTGGGCTCGGAGGTCGGTCAGCTCTTTGAGCACCTGCTCGCGGGTTTCAGGGCTCAGGCCGCCCGTCGCGGATGTAACCATGCGTGGCATTGTCCGCTGTCGAGGCCGCTCGCGCAGCCCGTATTCGGGTGTCTCGATCAGGTTGGGACCGGTGTCCTAGAGTTCAGGACTCCGAATCCGAGAGGAGCGCCCGTGACCGTCGCGCCCGGCCGCAGTACCGAGCTGTCGCCCAACCAGCTGCACAAGCAGCAGCAGATCGTCGAGGCGGCCAGACTGGTGCTCGCCCGCGACGGGCTCGCCGGCTGCACCGTGCGCGCCATCGCCGACGCCGGGCCGCTCACCAAGAGCGCGATCCACTATTACTTCGCCGACATCGACGTGCTGATCGACCGGGCGATGGCCGCGCACATCACCGCGTTCGTCGCGTCGCTGCGCACGGTCGCCGCCCGCGTCGACGACCCGAACGAGCGGCTGTTCGCCGTGCTCAAGGCCTACCTCGCGACATTCGCCGAGCAGCCGAACGCCGGTTTCCTGTGGTTCGAGTACTGGATCGCCGCCGACCGCGCGCGGCACCCGGAGGCCATCGACGCGATGCTGGTCTCGGTGACCGAGCTGTTCGCGGAGCTGCTCGCGCCGCTCGACGTCGACGATCCGCGTGACCGCGCCCGCGCGCTGCTGTCCTATCTGCTGGGCGCGATCGTGCAACAGCGGGTCCGGCCGAGGCCGTTCCGCGCGCTGCGTGCCGACATCGCCGCGCTGTGCCTGGCGAACTACGGGTAGCAGACGCGCAAAAGATCCGTATTGCTACGTATTGTTCCTTCTCCTGCGCTGTGGCCAAGGTGGAACCACCCTGTCCGGTTAAGATCAGGAGGCGCAGAATGCGCAAACGACGTGGCATGGCGGCGTTTCTCTCCACGCTGGCCCTGCTGTCGATGACCGTCGCCGCCACCTCGGCGACGGCAGCGCAACCGCAACGCGACATCTACGAAGTACTCGGAACCTCGACGCCACAGCTGCGCACCGCGGTCTCCCGCACCGGTGTCGACATGGTCGAATCCACCGAAGAGTCGTCGATCGTCATCGCCACCGCAGACAAGGCGAAGGAACTGCGCGCGCTCGGGTTCACCGTCGAACGCCGAGGCAGTGTCCCCTCGAACGACGTCCCCTCGAACGACGCCGCCACGTCGGCCATCACCGACTTCCCGCCGGGTGACCAGGCGTACCACACCTACGCCGAGACGACGGCCGAGCTGCAGCAGACGCAGTCGAGCTTCCCCGCGCTGGCGAAACTGACCAGCGTCGGCAACTCGTACCAGGGCCGCGCGCTGAACATGATCAAGATCAGCGACAACGTGGCGACCGACGAGAACGAGCCGGAGGTGCTGTTCACCTGCAACCAGCACGCGCGTGAGCACCTCACCACCGAGATGTGCCTGCGCATCGTGAAGCGGTTCACGTCGCTCTACGCCACCGACGCCAACATCAAGAAGATGGTCGACACGCACGAGATCTACGTGATCCCGAACGTGAACCCGGACGGCTCGGAGTACGACATCTCCGGCGGCACCTATCACATGTGGCGCAAGAACCGTCAGGGCTCGGGCACCGACACGAACCGCAACTGGGGCTACAAGTGGGGCTGCTGCGGCGGTTCCTCCGGTTCCCCGAGCAGCGAGACCTACCGTGGCCCGTCGGCGTTCTCCGCGCCGGAGTCCAAGGCGGTCGCCGACTTCGTCAACGGCCGCGTGGTCGGCGGCGCCCAGCAGATCAAGACGCACATCGACTTCCACACCTACTCGGAGCTGGTGCTCTGGCCGTTCGGCTGGACCTACAACAACACCGCGCCCGGCATGACCCAGGCCGAGTACGACAAGTTCGCCACCCTCGGCAAGCAGATGGCGGCGACGAACGGCTACACGCCGGAGCAGTCGAGTGACCTCTACATCACCGACGGCGCCGTCAACGACTGGATGTGGGGCACCCACAAGATCCTCAGCTACACCTTCGAGATGTACCCGAAGGGCTCGAACCCGGGCTTCTACCCGCCCGGCTCGGCCATTCCCGCGCAGACCCAGCGCAACGACAAGGCCGTCGACCTGATCATCAACGCGGCCGTCTAGATAGGACATCGGCATGCGTCCCGCCTAGGGTGGGACGCATGCCGATGTTCTCGTTCGAGGGGCTGAGCCCCCAGGTGCACCCCGACGCTTGGATCGCGCCGACCGCGACCCTGATCGGCGACGTCGTCGTCGAAAAGGACGCTTCGATCTGGTACGGCGCGGTGATCAGGGCCGACTTCGGCAAGATCATCATCCGCGAGGGCGCCAACATCCAGGACAACTCGGTGATCCACGTCAACGACGGCGTCTGCGAAGTCGGCCGCAACGTGACGGTCGGGCACCAATGCCTCGTGCACGACTGCACGATCGGCGAGCAGGCGCTGATCGGCAACGGCTCGACCGTGCTGGACAAGGCCGAGATCGGCGCACGCGCGCTCGTCGCGGCAGGCGCCACGGTCACGCCCGGCATGATCGTCCCGCCGGAGATGATCGCCATGGGCAGCCCGGCCAAGAAGCACATCCCGCTCACGGACAGCTCCCGGCTCTGGGTCGACCACAACGCCGAGATCTACCGCCAGCTGGCCCGCCGCCACGCCGAGGGCATCGTCCCCCTCGACTGACCCCTGGTCATCTCCCGAATGCGTCCTTTGGCCCCTGGCAGGTCCCGAAAGCGTCTTTCGGTCCGTGCCAGGTCCCCAATGCGTCTTTCGGCACCTCCCAAGGACCGAAAGACGCATTGGGATTTTTTCGGGTTTGACTCTCCAGTGACTGGAGTTTTTACCGTCTTCGGGTATGGCTCCGAAGATCAAGAAACTCAGTCATCAGGTCACCCTCGAGCTGCCCGCGGGCAACGCGCCGGTGGTCGATCTCGGCAAGATGCTCGGGCAGACCGGGGTCAACCTGGTCGAGGTCAAGAAGCAGTACGACGCGGCGACGTCGGCGCAGCGCGGCGATGTCGTGCCGGTCGTGGTCTCGGTGTTCGAGGACCGGTCGTTCGAGTTGCGGCTGAAGACGCCGCCGACGGCTTTCCTGATCCGGAAAGCGTTGGGGGGCAAGGGTTCCGCGCAGCCCGGCCGGGTGAGCGCAGGCAGTATCACCCAAGCGCAGCTGCGGGAGATCGCCGAGCGCAAGCTGCCGGATCTCAACACGAACGACCTCGAAGCCGCCATGCGGACGGTCGCGGGCACCGCTCGCTCCATGGGGGTTTCCGTGGATGCGTAAACACGCTGTCGTGCCGCCGTTCCGGGCGCTGGAACCGGAACTCGGCGTCACGGAAAGGCTGCTGCGGCAAGGAAATCCGACGTTGACGGCCGTCGCGAAACTACTGCCTGACGAGCAGGCGGCCGCGCGGCGGCTCAACGGCATTCTCGCCGAAGCCGGTGCGCGGCCGCGGCTCGTCGGCACCGGCAGCGCGTGGCGGATCGTTTACGTCGGAACGAATCGGGAAGGCGAAATCGTCGAAGCGGCGGCGGGAATGGCGGAACTCGTCGCCGTCGGCGGCTGGCGTCGCGTCAAGCATTGTGAGGCGTGCGGTCAGGTTTTCTGTGACCGGACGAGTGGCTGCACGCGGCGTTGGTGCGTTGACCACCGCCGCTAAGATGGCAGGCGCAGCAGCGACTGGCGCGAAACTAAGGTGGAGCACCACCGGGAAGCGATGACAAGGCCGGCACCGCGCGCCTGGGTGTCGACCCACTAGGCAGGAGCATGCCTATGACGCACCAGCCCGCTCTCACCGCGCTCGCCGCCGCCGACCCGGCCATCGCCGGGCTCGTCGAACAGGAAGCCCAGCGCCAGCACGACAAAATCCGGCTCATCGCTTCGGAGAACTACGTCTCGCAGGCGGTGCTCGAAGCGACCGGCACGGTACTGACGAACAAGTACTCCGAGGGCTACGCAGGCAAGCGCTACTACGAGGGCCAGCAGCTCATCGACCAGGTCGAGACGCTCGCCATCGAGCGGGCGAAGGCCGTCTTCGGCGCCGACCACGCCAACGTCCAGCCGTACTCCGGCTCTCCGGCGAACCTCGCCGTTTATCTCGCCTTCGCACAGCCCGGCGACACCGTGCTCGGCATGGCGCTGCCCGACGGCGGTCACCTCACGCACGGCTGGAGCGTGTCCGCGACCGGCAAGTGGTTCACCCCGGTGCGTTACGGCGTGCGCAAGGAGACCGGCCGCGTCGACCTCGACCAGGTGCGTGACCTCGCGCTGCAGCACCGGCCGAAGCTGATCTTCGCGGGCGGCACGGCCATCCCGCGCACCATCGACTTCCCGGCGTTCGCCGAGATCGCGCGTGAGGTCGGCGCGGTGCTCGTCGCCGACATCGCGCACATCGCGGGCCTGGTCGCCGGTGGCGCGCACCCGTCGCCGGTCGGCCACGCCCAGGTGATCACCACGACCACGCACAAGACGCTGCGCGGCCCGCGCGGCGCGATGATCCTGTCCGACGCCGACCACGCGAAGGCCGTCGACAAGGCCGTCTTCCCCGGCCTGCAGGGTGGTCCGCACAACCACACGACCGCCGCGATCGCGGTCGCGCTCGGCGAGGCGCAGAAGCCCGAGTTCTCGACGTACGCGCACGCGATCGTCGCCAACGCGCAGGCGCTCGCCGAGGCACTGGTCGAGCGCGGCTACGACCTGGTGTCCGGCGGCACGGACAACCACCTGCTGCTGATCGACCTGACCACCAAGTCGGTCGCGGGCAAGCCGGCCGCGCAGGCGCTGGACCGCGCGGGCATCGAGCTGAACTACAACACGGTCCCGTTCGACCCGCGCAAGCCGTTCGACCCGTCCGGCATCCGGCTCGGCACCTCCGCGATCACCACCCGCGGCCTGAAGCCCGAGCACCAGATCCAGGTCGCTGACTGGATCGACCGCACGATCACCGCGGCCGCCGCCGAGGAGACCGCCGCGCTGGACACCATCGCCGCCGAGATCCGGGAGTTCCTCGCCCCCTTCCCGATCCCTGGCTACGCCGCCTAAAAAAATCCCAATGCGGCTTTCGGCAGGTTCGAGACCCCGAATGCGGCATTCGTCAGTTTTCAGCACGCCAATGTGGCTTTCGTCAGCTCAGAGCTGACGAAAGCCACATTGGGGGTGGTAACGAGGGTCACAGGGGAACTTGGTTGCATCATGCAAGCTCTTGGGGGAATACTTGCGTGCAGCAAGTAGTTGACTGATGCAAGCAACTGCGAACCCAGACTTCAGAGGAGTTCCCATGAGTGACACCGCCACCGCGGAAGGGGGCAAGCTGACCCATCGTCAGATCCTGACCGTGCTCTCCGGCCTCATGCTCGGCATGTTCCTGGCCGCACTGGACCAGACGATCGTGTCCTCGGCGATGAAGACCATCGCCGACGAGCTGCACGGCCTGAGCCTGCAGGCGTGGGCGACCACGGCCTACCTCATCACCGCGACGCTCTCCACCCCGCTGTACGGCAAGCTGTCCGATCTCTACGGCCGCAAGCCGATGTACCTGACCGCGATCAGCCTGTTCCTGGTCGGCTCGCTGGCCAGCGGCATGGCCGGATCCATGTACGAACTGGCCGCGTTCCGCGCGTTCCAGGGGCTCGGCGCCGGCGGCCTGATGTCGCTCGCGCTGGCGATCATCACCGACATCACCGCGCCGCGTGAGCGCAGCCGCTACCAGGGCTACTTCATGGCCGTCTTCGGCATCTCGAGTGTCGCGGGCCCGGTCGTCGGCGGTTTCTTCGCCGGTATCGACTCGTTCGCCGGCGTCACCGGCTGGCGCTGGGTGTTCCTGGTGAACGTGCCGATCGCGCTGGCCGCGCTGGTCGTCGTGAGCAAGGTGCTGAACATCCCGCACACCCGCGTCGAGCAGAAGGTCGACTACTGGGGCGCCGTCGCGCTGACCGCCGGGCTGGTGCCGCTGCTGATCGTCGCCGAGCAGGGCCGCGAATGGGGCTGGGGCTCGGCCGGTTCGATCGCGATGTACATCGTCGGCGGGCTCGGTGTGCTGGCCTTCGTCTGGCAGGAACGCCGGATGGGCGACGCCGCGCTGCTGCCGCTGCGCCTGTTCGGGCGGCCGGTGTTCCGGATGGCCACGATGGTGACCGTGATCCAGGGCGTCGGGATGTTCGGCGCGATGATGTCGCTGCCGCTCTACCTGCAGATCGTCAAGGGCGCGACGCCGACACAGGCAGGCCTGCAGATGCTGCCGCTGACCGTCGGGATCATGAGCGCCAGCATGCTCAGCGGGCAGGTCATCTCGCGGACCGGCCGGTACAAGGCCTTCGCGGTCGCCGGACTGGGCCTGATGGCGGCGGCGCTGTTCGCGCTCGCCACGATCGGCGTCGACACCCCGATGGCCGTGGTCATGGCGATCGCCTTCGTGATCGGGCTCGGCCTCGGCTCGTCGATGCAGACGCTGCAGCTGGCCGCGACCAACGACGTCCCGGCGCGTGACATCGGCGTGGCCACCTCGTCGGCGACCTTCTTCCGGCAGATCGGCGGCACGGCGGGCACCGCGGTGTTCATGTCGATCCTGTTCGGCACGGTCGGCGACCGGATCGCCGCCGCCGTCCGCTCGGCGGCCACGAGCCCGGCCTACGCCGCGGCGCTGGCCGCGAACCCCGGCGGGATGAAGTTCGACATCAACGACACCTCGGCGCTGGCCAAGCTCGACCCGGCGCTGGCCAGGCCGATCCTCGAAGGGTTCGCCAGCTCGATGAGCACGGTGTTCACCGTCGGCGGCATCGTGCTGGCGGTCGGCTTCGCGCTGGTCTGGTTCCTCAAGGAGAACCCGCTCGCCGAGAAGTCGGCGCTGGAGCAGCGCACCGAGGAGACCCGCGAGCTCGCGTTCGCGCACTGAGAACACGCGAAAGGCCCCCATCGACCGCGATGGGGGCCTTTCGCGTGACTGCGGCGCTTAGTGCTCAGCCGGGCCGTCGACGGCTTCCTTGGCCAGACGGTCCGTCTCGCGCTCGTAGGAGCGGGCGATTTCGGACTCCGCCTCGACGCGGCCGACCCAGGTGGAACCCTCGACGCTCTTGCCGGGCTCCAGGTCCTTGTACACCTCGAAGAAGTGCTGGATCTCCAGCTTGTGGAACTCGTTGAGGTGGTGGATGTCCCGCAGGTGCTCGAGGCGCGGGTCGTTCGTCGGGACCGCGAGGACCTTGTCGTCAGGGCCCTTCTCGTCGGTCATCCGGAACATGCCGATCGCGCGGCAGCGGATCAGGCACCCGGGGAACGTCGGCTCCTGCACCAGCACCAGCACGTCGAGCGGGTCGCCGTCCTGGCCGAGCGTGTCGTCGATGAACCCGTAGTCAGCCGGGTACTGGGTCGCCGTGAAGAGCGTCCGGTCGAGCTTGATACGGCCGGTCTTGTGGTCTACCTCGTACTTGTTGCGTTCCCCTTTGGGGATTTCGATGGTGACGTCGAACTCCACGACTTCCTCGCTGCTCTCACACTGTTCGCATTATTGACTTCACTAGTGTGGACTACGCCCCCTTCATAAGTCGCATCCGTGTCGGCTGCGGGGCATGTGAGCTTGGCCCCTGTGAAGGAGTGGTTCGTGCCGGATTCCGAAGAGCCGTCGTGGCCGTCGTCCGACGAGGACACCGGCCCGGCCAAGCTGCCCGACCTGGAGTACGACGGCCAGTCGACCGCTCAGCTGCGGGTCCCGCCCCCGGCCGCCAACGGCTCCGGCGGCGGCCCGACCGACAACTTCACGGTGCCGAAGATCACGCCGGAGCAGGAGCCGAAGTCGTGGTTCGCGCCGAAGGTGGCGCCTCCGCCGCAGGAGGAGCAGCCATGGGCCAGGCAGGCGCCGCCCCGGCCGGTCGACCAGCCGAAGCCCGAACAGCGCCCCGAACAGCAGGCGCGACGACCCGAACCGCCGCGTCCGGAACAGCAGCGCCTCGAACCGCAGCGCCCGGAGGCACCCTGGCCCGAGCAGCAGCGTCCGGAACAGCAGCAACGACGGCCGGAGCCACCACAGCAGCGCCCCGACCAGCAGCGCCCGGAGCAGCCTCGTCCTGACCAGCCCCGCCGGGAGCAGGCCCGCCCTGACCAGTCGTGGCCGGACCAGCAGCTGCCACCTCAGCGCATCGACCCGCAACGGCTCGACCACCAGCGTCCAGAGCCCCAGCGCCCCGAGCCGACCCAGATGCGCCCGCCGCAGCGCCCTGACCAGCCACAACCTCAGCCGCAGCAGGCGCATCAGCAGCAACAGCCGCCCCCGGAGCGCCGCGAACTCCCGCGTCAGCAGGAGCAGGTGCCGCCCGCGCCGCACATGGCCGCGCCGATGCGCATCGAGCCGTCCGGCGAGGCGCGCCCGGCGGAGGCGACCACCGAGTCGCCGGTGACCAAGGCCGACGACGAGCCGAAGCCCAAGCGCAAGAAGCGCGGCCTGCTCATCGGCGCCTTCGTGCTGCTGCTGGTCGTCGCGCTCGGCGTGGCCTCGGCGCTGCCCCAGGTGTCCAACCGCTTCAAGCTGCCGTGGGCGCCGAACGCGCCGAAGGGTGACGAGCCGGTGCCCGTCGCCGTCACGCGCTCGCTGCACGGTCCCGACGAGAACGGCGCCGCGCCGACCGCGGAGGGCGTCGCCAACGCGCTCAAGGCGGCCGCGGGCAGCGGCACGCTCGGCAAGCTCACCGGCAGCGTCATCGACCCGGCCAACGGCACGGTGCTGTGGGACAAGGGGTCGAGCGAGCCGCTGACCCCGGCGTCCACGACCAAGGTGCTGACCTCGGCCGCCGCGCTGCTCGCGATCGACCATGGCTTCCAGCTCTCGACGAAGGTCGTGCAGGGCGCGCAGCCGGGTACGGCGGTCGTGGTCGCGGGCGGTGACGTCACGCTCAACGCGTTCGGCGCGGGCAAGGACAACTTCTACCCTGGCTCCGCGCACCTCGACGACCTCGTCGCGCAGGTGAAGAAGGCGAACCCGGACATCAAGAAGGTCCAGCTCGACCTCACCTCGTTCGCCGGTAACGCGACCGCGCCCGGCTGGGCGGCCGCGGACGCGCCGTCGACGTTCATGGCGCAGGTCGCGCCCGTGATGATCGACGGCGGCCGCACCGCGCCGCTCGACGACCACTCGATGCGCGTCTCGAACCCGTCCGGCGTCTTCGCGCAGAAGTTCGCGGAGAAGCTCGGCGCTTCGGCGGCGGGCACGGCCACCGCTCCGGCGGACGCGAAGGTGCTCGGCGAGGTCAAGTCGGCCCCGCTGACCGAGCTCACCAACGCGGCGCTGGTGCATTCGGACAACCTGCTCGCCGAGGTGCTCGCGCGGCAGGTCGCGATCGCCACCAAGGGCGAGGCGTCGTTCGCGGGTGGGGCCAAGGCGACGCTGGATGTGTTGAAGCAGAACGGTTTCGACCTCACCGGCGTCGAGCTGTCCGACGGCAGCGGACTGTCCACACTGAACAAGATCCCGGCCAAGGTGCTCAGCCAGGTGCTCGCGGTCGCCGCCGGTCCCGACGGCAAGGACCCGCGCACGGCCAAGCTCCGGCCGCTGCTCGCCGGTCTCCCCGTCGCGGGCGGCAGCGGCACGCTCGAGAAGCGCTACGACGACTCGAACTCCAGCGACGGCAAGGGCTGGATCCGCGCGAAGACCGGCACGCTGTCCGGGGTGAACACGCTCGCCGGAGTGGTGTTGGACACAGACGGCCGGGTGCTGGTGTTCACGCTCATGTCTTCGACGGCCGGTAATTCGGACACGGACTCGGTACGGGCGGCGCTCGATGTCGTCGCGGCGAAACTTCGAGGCTGCGGCTGCAAGTGAACAGGCTGTAGCGTCGGAAGAGTGAGCGAGGAAACACAGACGAGGCCGTTGATCGACTGGTCGGTGGCCGCGTCCACGGGTGCGTTCCTGGTCCGGAGTGGACCGGCGGTGCCGCGCGAGGAAGCCGATCTGGCGGTCACCGAACTGCGTGAGCTGACCATCGAGGCCGAAGGTCACGTCCGCGAGCTGACCGGCCTCGGCGCTGGGCTGCCGCTGCTGCCCGGCGAGGTCGTCGACCGGCCCGGCTGGGTGCGCTCGGCCGCGTCCGGACTCGACGCGCTGACCAGCAAGTCCATGCCACGCAGCCAAGGCGGGCCGCTCGCGCCGCTGCTCGCGGGCAGCGCCGGCGTGCAGACCGGTGTCGTGCTCTCGTTCCTCGCGTCGCGGATACTGGGCCAGTACGACCCGTTCGCCGGGCCGGACGGTGACGGCAAGCTGCTGCTGGTCGCGCCGAACGTCGTCGCCGCGCAGCAGGCGATGAACGTGCCGGGCAAGGACTTCCGGATGTGGGTCTGCCTGCACGAGTGCACGCACCGCCTCCAGTTCACCGCGGTCGGCTGGCTGCGCGACTACTTCGCTGACGAGGTCGAGCGGCTGATCGGCGGGCTGGCAGGCACCGACATCGACGGCCTCGCGAACCTGGTCAGCTCGCTGCCCGACCGGATCAAGGAAGTACGCAAGGACCGCTCGTTCGGGCTGGCGGAGCTGTTCCAGTCGCCGCAGCAGCGCGAGGTCTTCGACCGGCTCATCGCGTTGTCGACGCTGCTCGAAGGCCACGCCGACTATGTGATGGACGCTGTCGGCCCCGAGGTGGTGCCGAGCGTCGAGACGATCCGCGAGCGGTTCACCGCGCGCCGCAAGGGCGGCGGCATCTTCGACCGGCTGCTGCGCAGCCTGCTCGGTGTCGAGGCCAAGATCCGCCAGTACGCCGAGGGCGCCGCGTTCACCCGGCACGTCATCGACACCGTCGGGATGGACAAGTTCAACGCCGTCTGGCGCTCGCCGAACACGCTGCCGACCCGCACCGAGATCGCCGAACCCGACAAGTGGATCCGGCGACTGCACGGATGAGCGAGCCGCTCGCCCTCGTCCGGCGCCGGGTCAGGGAGTTCCTGGCCGGTGTCGAAGGCGAGGTCTGCGTCGCGGTCTCCGGTGGCGCCGATTCGCTCGCGCTCGCCGAAGCGACGGCGTACGCGGCGAAGCGCCTCAGCCTGCGCACGCGCGCGCTGGTCGTCGACCATGGCTTGCAGGACGGCTCTGCTCTAGTCGCGAAGAAAGCTGCCGAAGTCGCGGTCCAACTAGGCATCGACACCGCCGAGGTGCTCACCGTCGACGTCACCGGACCCGGTGGCCCGGAAGCCGCGGCCCGCAAGACCAGGTACACGGCGCTGCGGGAAGCGGGCGGCGACCTCGTGCTGCTCGGCCACACCCTCGACGACCAGGCCGAAACCGTGCTGCTGGGACTCGGCAGGGGCAGCGGGCCGCGCTCGGTGTCCGGCATGCGCCCGCTCGACTCGCCATGGGGCCGCCCGCTGCTGACCGTGCCGCGCACCGCGACCGTCGAAGCCTGCGCCGCGCTCGGCGTCGAGCCGTGGACCGACCCGCACAACGCCGACCCGCGGTTCACCAGGGTTCGGCTGCGCACCGAGGTCATGCCGCTGCTGGAGGACGTGCTCGCCGGCGGGGTCGCGGCCGCGCTCGCCCGCACGGCCGCGCAGCTGCGCGAGGACACCGAGGCGTTGGACACACTCGCGGCTGACCTTTTCACCCGCGCCGCCGTCGACGGCTGCCTCGATGTCACGGTGCTCGCATCGGCGCCGCCCGCGCTGCGCCGACGGGTGATGCGCAGGTGGCTGCTGGACTCCGGCGTGCCCGAATTGACCGATGCGCACCTACGCGGAGTAGACGCGCTGGTCGGGCGCTGGCGGGGTCAGGGTGGCGTTTGGCTGCCAGGGCACTTGGAGGTCAGGCGGGCACATGGCAGGCTCAAGCTCTCCGAGCCCGTGCCCACCACTTAAAGGGGATAACCGTGTACGAAGGCGACCTCGCCTCCGTGCTCATCACCGAGCAGCAGATCCGCGACAAGATCACCGAACTCGCCGAACAGGTCGCAGCCGACCACTCGGCGGACCGGTCAACCGACCTTCTACTGGTGGGCGTGCTCAAGGGAGCGGTCATGTTCATGACCGACTTCGCCCGCGCGCTGCCACTGCCCACCCAGCTCGAGTTCATGGCCGTGTCCTCGTACGGCTCGGCGACCTCGTCGTCCGGCGTCGTGCGGATCCTCAAGGACCTCGACCGCGACATCGCAGGCCGTGACGTGCTGATCGTCGAGGACATCGTCGACTCAGGCCTGACCCTCTCCTGGCTGCTCAAGAACCTCGCCAGCCGCAACCCGGCCTCGCTGGAGGTCGTTTCGCTGCTGCGCAAGCCCGACGCGGTCAAGGTGGACGTGCCGGTCAAGTACATCGGCTTCGACATCCCGAACGAGTTCGTCGTCGGCTACGGGCTCGACTACGCGGAGCGTTACCGGGATCTTCCCTACATCGGGACCTTGGACCCGAAGGTCTACACGTCGTAACGTGTCAGTGACCGTGTGCCCCGGATTCCGCCCGGAATCCGGGGAACCGGAAGCGTCTCAATCACGTCATAGCGTCACCTTGGTTGCGTTAACCTATGCGAAGACCTCAGCCACGTAGCCGACGTGGCGGTCCCGGGGGACAGGGAGAGAAATGAGCAACAGCGCAGCAGACGCGGCGGCGTTCAAGGACGCGGCTGTCGCTGGCCAGATCGGTGTCGACCCGGACGCCGCGCAGGCCGTACTGAAGAAGATCCGGGCAGGCAAGGACTCCGTCGAAGCCCTGCTCAACGGCTCCGGAGCACTCGCGCAGCCGCCGCAGCTGGGTGCGAACCCGGTCGGCCAGGCGATCGCCGCGAAGTCGTCCGACCGTGCCGACGGTGGTGGCGAGTCGTACGCCGCCGCGCTCAAGAACCTGTACCACCAGTACGAATTGGCCGAGCAGGGCATTGTCACCGCGATGTCGAAGTACCACGAGATCGACGACGCCGCGGCCGCTCCCTTCCGCCAGGCCTGAGTTAGAGGGGTAACTCGAAATCATGGCACCGAACAGCAGCAGCGACAGCGCGCCGAAGGTCCCGCTGGGGGACAACTCGCAGGCCTCGGCCGTCGTCGAGCAGGCCCGTGGCCGCTCCGACGGCTTCGACATCGGCGGCGACCGCGCGATCACCGCGACACCGAACTGGAACGCCCAGTCGAGCACCACGCTCTACCAGCAGGCGACCGCCAACAACAACCCCTCGTCGGCGTACGGGCTCAGCCAGGGCTGGCACTCGCACGGCACCGAGCTGAGCACCGCGGCCAACGAGCTGTACAGCGCCATCAGCGAACTCGGCGCCGCCTGGGTCGGCAAGGGCGCGGCCTCCGCGCAGGGCGCGCTCGTCGGCATCGCGAACTCCGGTTCGCAGGCCTCCGAGGCCGCCAAGGTCATGGGTGACCGGCTCCGCCAGCAGGCCGAGGCCGCCGAGCGGGTCAGTCACATGCCCAAGCCGCAGGAGTTCGACCCGGCCGCCGAGCTGAGCAAGGCGCTCGCGACCGGCGCCACCGAGCTGACCGTCGACCAGAAGGCCAAGTCGGACCAGGCGAACGCCGTCAAGGCGCAGCAGGTCGCGATGATGAACGCCTACACCCAGTCACTGGCCGAGGTCGACAGCACGACCCCGAGCTTCGGCCCCGACTCGCTCGGCATGAAGCCCCTCGCGGGCACGCACACCAACACCGGCTTCAACTCGGTCGGCGGCATCAACGCGATGTCCGTCGGCAGCACCGGCGGCGCGGCCTTCGTGTCCGGCGGCCGTGGCGCGGGCTACAACGGTGGCGTTCCCGGCTCCGGCGCCGACGGCATGGGCGGCGACTTCGCGGGCTCGGCAGGCGCGCCGGGTTCGATGGTCCCCGGCGGCACCGGCCCCGGCACCGGCGCGGTGTCCGGCGCGGGCAACGCTCCCGGCATGCCGCATGGCCCCGGTGGCTCCAACCTCGGGCTCGGCCTTGGCATCGGCGGCGCCGCCGGTGGCATCGGCGCGGTCGCCGCGGCACGCACGCTCGGCCAGGGCAACCGCTCCGGCAGCAAGGCGAAGGGCCCCGAGGAGACCGAGGCCGCCGCGCAGGAAGGCCAGGGCCAGAGCGCCGCTTCGGCCAACCAGCCGCAGCAGGGTCTCGTCAACCAGGCGGGCACCATCGGCGGCCAGGGCGCGCCGCCGCCCGGGATGGGCGGCATGGGTGGAATGGGCGGCATGGGTGGCGCGCACGGCGCCCACGCCGAGGAGGAGCAGGAGCACACGCACGCCTCGTTCCTCATCGAGGCCGACCCGGACGCCACCTTCGGCGCCGACCAGGCCGCGACCTCGCCCGTGATCGGCGCCTGGTCGGAAGACGAAGACGACAGGTAGCCACTCGAGGCTTTTGGGGGGATCGGATGGCGGGCGGCGAGCTGCTCACCCTGCTTGAGCTGGACTTCCTGTGGGAAGCGTCCGGCCAGCGAGGTGAACTGCCTTATCCACTGCGCGGCCGGTCCCACGGCGTGACCATGGAGGAACGGGCGCTGCTGCGCCGTCAGACCATGGGCGCGCTCGTCCAGCGGGGTCTCTGTGACTCCGCTGGACGGCCCGAGCCGCATCTCGAGGACTGGTTCGGGATGCTCGCCGCGCCCGACGCGAGCCTGGACTCGATGCAGATCAACGCCCCGCACGCGGAGCCGCTGCTCGCGGTGGCCGCCGTGCTCGGCGGGCGTGGCCTGTTCGCCGTCCAGGACCAGCGTGGGCTGCACCTGAACCCGATCGAGCAGGACGGCATGGCCAGCGCGGTCATCTCGCTGCTGCCGCCGCTCGCACGCGGCACGGAGAAGTCCGTCACCGTTCCGCTGGAGGAGCTGATCAGCGGTTCCGGCATCGACTTCATGGCCCGCCGGGGCCACGGCAACGGCGATGGCAGGACGAGCGCCGACGACGACCGCAAGGCACTGGCCAAGCTCCACGCCCAGCCCCGGCTGCGCGGCGGCCAGATCGGCGCGAACGCGCGCGGCAGGCTCGGCGGGCGGTCACGCTCACCGGTGCTGAGCTGGTTCGACACCGAGACCGGCCGATATTTCACGCAAGCGTCCCGCGGCCGCGACGGCCGGGACTGGATCACCATCGCGCCCGCCGACCCCGCCGCGCTGCGGCACCGGCTCGGGGAAATGCTGGCAGGCGCCTCGAATGCGAGTAGCACCGTTTCATGAACACTTTGTTTGGAGAAGCCACCGTGGGTCCGCAGGAACTCTTCTCGCCGCTGGCGTTCGACTTCCTGTGGGAGGACGCGCACCTCGGCGAACTGCCGTATCCGCTGCAAGTGCGCTCGCACGGCGTCACCGAGGAAGAGCGCCGCATGCTGCGCCAGCGGGCGCACGGCGAGCTGATGTCCCGTGGCCTGCGTGACTCGCACGGCCGCCTCGCACCGCACATCGAAGAGTGGCTCTCGCTGCTGGCCAGGCCGAACGTCTCGGTCGACGCGCTGCACATCCCCGAGTTCCAGCACCCGCCGGTCACGGTCCTCGCGGGCACCGACGGCCGCTCCGCCGTGATGGCCGTGCAGGACGCCCGCGGCATCCGGCTCGGCCCGGTGCCGGCCGACGGCATCATCTCGGCCGTGCTCAGCGTGCTGCCCGGGTGCAAGCGCGGCACCGAATCGTCGATCACGCTGCCGCTGGACGAGGCCGTGCGCACCACGCCGGTCCGGGTGACCGCCGGTTCGACGGAGCGCCGTACCTCGCTCAGCGACCGCACCACCGACCAGCGGCGCGCGTACGCCGAGCTGTCCGGTCAGCCGAGGCTGCGCGGCGGCCAGCTCGCCGCGAACAGCCGTGACCACCTCGGCGGCAAGCAGCGCTCGCGGGTGCTCGGCTGGTTCGACACGGCCACCGGGCGTTACCTCAGCCTCTCCCGTGCGGGTACCGACGGCCGCGAATGGGTGACCGTCTCACCTGCTGACCAGCAGACGCTGCGGATGCGGCTGAACGAGATGGTGGCCAGCGTCTCCGATAACCGCTGAGGACCCCTCTCACCTGGGAAAACGCGCCTCGGGAACCTGGAAGCGGTATTGGCCGTTGACCAGCGAGAGGCTCACACAGGTGCTGATTTCCCGTGGACGGTACCCTGGTGGGCGGGTGTCTTTTACGCACCGCGTGTTGTCAAGATCGTGACGGCGGATATCACATCTACCGCCCAACCAGGGAGGGTCGAGGCCACCAGGGCCGAGTCGTATGGACCGGAAGCGCCTTCTCAGGAACCCACTGCTGTGGATTGCCGTTGCCTTGCTGCTCTACTTCGCGTTCAGCTCGCTGTTCGACAGCAACCGCGGTTACACGCAGGTGCCGACGTCTCAGGCGTTGGCCCAGCTGAACGCGGGCAGTGTGAACGTCAAGGAAGCCAGTATCGAGGACAAGGAACAGCAGCTCAAGCTGACCCTCGTCAACAAGATCGACGTCGACGGCCAGCAGGTCGACAAGATCATCACGGCCTATCCGGCCGACGCGACGTCCATCGTGTTCACCAAGGTGAACGACGCGAAGCTCGGCGACAAGCCGATCAAGTTCAACACGACGGTGAGCCAGCAGTCGTTCTTCCAGACGATCTTGCTGTACATGATCCCGCTCGTGCTCGTGCTGCTGTTGCTCATGTGGATGATGAACAACGCGCAGGGCGGCGGGAACCGGGTACTCAACTTCGGCAAGTCCAAGGCCAAGCAGCTCAACAAGGACATGCCGAAGACCACCTTCGGTGATGTCGCGGGCGCCGACGAGGCGGTCGAAGAGCTCTTCGAGATCAAGGACTTCCTGCAGAACCCCGCGCGCTACCAGGCGCTGGGCGCGAAGATCCCCAAGGGCGTGCTCCTTTATGGACCGCCCGGAACGGGTAAGACGCTGCTCGCGCGTGCCGTCGCCGGTGAGGCCGGCGTGCCGTTCTACACGATCTCCGGTTCCGACTTCGTCGAGATGTTCGTCGGTGTCGGCGCCTCCCGTGTGCGTGACCTGTTCGAGCAGGCCAAGCAGAACGCGCCCTGCATCATCTTCGTCGACGAGATCGACGCGGTCGGCCGCCAGCGTGGCGCCGGCCTCGGCGGTGGCCACGACGAGCGCGAGCAGACGCTGAACCAGCTGCTCGTCGAGATGGACGGCTTCGACGCGCGCGGCGGCATCATCCTGATCGCCGCCACGAACCGGCCCGACATCCTCGACCCGGCGCTGCTGCGGCCCGGCCGGTTCGACCGGCAGATCCCGGTGTCCGCGCCCGACATGCGCGGCCGCCGCGCCATCCTCGAGGTGCACGCCAAGGGCAAGCCGATCGCGCAGGGCACCGACCTGGGCAGCCTCGCCAAGCGGACGGTCGGCATGTCCGGCGCCGACCTGGCGAACGTGCTCAACGAGGCCGCGCTGCTCACCGCCCGCCAGAACGGGCACGTGATCACCAACGAGGCGCTCGAGGAGTCCGTCGACCGCGTCGTCGGCGGCCCCGCCCGCAAGAGCCGGATCATCTCCGAGAAGGAGAAGAAGATCACGGCCTACCACGAGGGCGGGCACGCGCTCGCCGCGTGGGCGATGCCGGACATCGAACCGGTCTACAAGCTGACGATCCTGCCCCGCGGGCGCACGGGCGGCCACGCGCTGCTCGTCCCCGAGGACGACAAAGACCTGATGACCCGCTCCGAGATGATCGGTCGGCTGGTCTTCGCGATGGGTGGCCGCACGGCCGAGGAGCTCGTCTTCCACGAGCCCACCACCGGCGCGTCCTCCGACATCGAGCAGGCGACGAAGATCGCCCGCGCGATGGTCACCGAGTACGGCATGAGCGCCAGGCTCGGCGCGGTCAAGTACGGCCAGGAGCAGGGCGACCCGTTCCTCGGGCGTTCGGCCGGTCGCCAGGCGGACTACTCGCACGAGGTCGCGCACGAGATCGACGAGGAGGTGCGCAAGCTCATCGAGACCGCGCACACCGAGGCGTGGCACGTGCTCAACACCTACCGCGACGTGCTGGACGAGCTGGTCATCGAGCTCCTGCAGAAGGAGACGCTGACCCGCAAGGACCTGGAACGGATCTTCGCCACGGTCGAGAAGCGGCCGCACATCACCGTGTTCAACGAGTTCGGTGAGCGCACCCCGTCGGACAAGCCGCCGATCAAGACCCCCGGCGAGCTGGCGATCGAGCGCGGCGAGCCGTGGCCCCCGCCGTCCGAGGAGAAGCCCGCGCAGCTGCCGGCGCCGACCCCGGTCGCGTCCGTGCCCGGCGCCGGTGACCTCCCCGGTGGCCCCGGCGGCTACCAGCAGGCCCAGCCCGAGCAGCCCGCGAACCCGTTCGCGCCGCCGCCGTCCCCCGGCGGGTACCCCAACGGCCGCCCGAATGGTGGACCGAATGGCACCGCCCACTGGCCCGGCGCATATGGTGGTCAGCAGCCGGGTGGTCCGGCGGGTGGTCCGGCGGCCGGTGGCCCGCCGAACTACGGTGCTCCTCCAGGATGGACCCCGGCGACCTCGCCGGGCGGCCAATCCGGTTCCTGGCGGCCCCCCGCCGACGACCGCTCGCGCGAGCACGGCTGGTTCGACGGCCAGGCCGGTGGCCAGCAGCAGGGCGAGGAGCAGCGTCGGCGTGACAACACGGACGGGCAAGAACCACCCCAACGGTGACGATCACCTTCTCGGCTCGGACCGGGTCTTCGACCAGGACCGAGCCGAGAAGGCCGTTCGCGAACTACTACTCGCCTGTGGCGAAGACCCGGATCGGGACGGTCTACTGGACACCCCGGCCCGGGTCGCTCGCGCTTACCGGGAGATGTTCGCGGGTCTGTACACCGACCCCGACCACGTGCTCGACAAGACCTTCGACGAGTCGCACGAGGAACTGATCCTCGTCACCGACATCCCGATGTTCAGCCAATGTGAACATCACCTCGTGCCATTCCATGGCGTCGCCCATGTCGGGTACATCCCCAACTGTGAAGGCCGGGTCACCGGTCTGTCCAAATTGGCCAGGCTCGTCGATCTGTATTCGAAGCGGCCGCAGGTGCAAGAACGGCTGACTTCGCAGGTCGCCGACGCTCTGGTCCGGAAGCTCGATCCGCGCGGGGTCATCGTGGTCATCGAAGCCGAGCACTTGTGCATGGCCATGCGCGGCATCCGCAAGCCCGGCGCGCGGACCACCACGTCCGCGGTGCGCGGGCTGCTCAAGACGTCGGCGTCTTCGCGGGCGGAGGCGTTGGACCTCATCAAGGGGCGCCGGTGATCGCCGGTCTGCCGTCGCCCGGTCGCTGTGTGGTGATGGGCGTGCTGAACGTGACGCCCGATTCCTTTTCGGACGGTGGCCGTTATCTCGGCCTCGACGACGCGCTGACCCACGCCCGCGAGATGTGGGCCCGTGGCGCCGACATGATCGACGTCGGCGGCGAGTCGACCAGGCCTGGTGCGCTCAGGGTTGATGCCGAGGTCGAGATCTCCCGAGTGTTGCCGGTCATCAAAACCCTTGCGGCCGAAGGGATCCCGCTGTCCGTCGACACAACGCGGGCGCAGGTGGCCGAGGCGGCGCTGGACGCGGGCGCGATCGTGATCAACGACGTTTCCGGCGGGCTGGCCGATCCCGCGATGGCGAAGGTGGCCGCGGAGTCCGGGGTTCCGTGGATCCTGATGCACTGGCGTGGGCACAGCAAGGACATGAACGCGCTCGCCACGTACGGCGACGTCGTCGCCGAGGTGCGGGCCGAACTGGCCGAGCGGGTCGAGGCCGCGCTGGCCGCAGGAGTGTCCACTTCGGCCTTGGTGCTCGACCCCGGTCTCGGGTTCGCGAAGAACGCCGAGCACGACTGGGCGTTGCTGCATCGGCTGAATTCGTTGCTGGACTTGGGTTTCCCTGTTCTGGTCGGCGCGTCACGCAAGCGGTTCATCGGCAGGCTGCTGTCCGATGAGGACGGCACGCCGCGTCCGCCGGACGGCCGCGAGGACGCGACGGCGGCGATTTCCACGCTGGCCGCGATGGCGGGCGCGTGGGGTGTCCGGGTACATGAGGTCGGTGCGTCGCTGGACGCGGTGAAGGTGGCAGAGGCATGGCGGACCGGATAACACTGACCGGGCTCCGGGTGTTCGGGCGGCACGGCGTCTTCGAGCACGAGAAGCGTGACGGCCAGGAGTTCATCGTGGACATCACGGCGGTCATGGACCTGACGCCCGCGGCCACCACGGACGACCTGACCAAGACACTCCACTATGGAGAGCTGGCGGAACTGGCCGCCGGGATCGTCGCGGGCGAGCCGTACGACCTGATCGAAAGCGTCGCGGGCAAGATCGCCGACGAGGTCTTCGCGAAGGACGCCAGGCTGACCGAGATCGAGGTCACCGTCCACAAGCCGTCCGCCCCCATCCCGCTGACGTTCGACGACGTCGCGGTGACCGTCCACCGCGTCCGATGAGCCGCGCGGTCCTCTCGCTCGGCTCGAACCTCGGCGACCGCTTCGGCTTCCTGAAGCTGGCCGTCGACGGGCTGCGGCCGTGGCTGGTCGCGGTGTCGAGCGTTTACGAAACGGCGCCGTGGGGCGTCGAAGACCAACCCGACTTCCTCAACGCGATCTGCGTCGTCGACGACCCCGAGCGCGACCACTGGGCCTGGCTCCGCTTCGGCCAGTCGCTGGAAACGGCGGCGGAGCGCGTGCGCGAGCAGCGCTGGGGTCCCCGCACCCTCGACGTCGACGTCGTCACGGTCGACGGCGTCCTGTCCGACGACCCCTCGCTGTTGCTCCCGCACCCGGGCACGCCCGACCGCGCGACCGTGCTGATCCCCTGGCTGGAGCTCGACCCGGCCGCCGAAGTCCCCGGCCACGGCCCCGCCGCCGACTTGCTCGCCGCGCTCCCCGCCGCCGACCGCGACGGCGTCCACCTCCGGGCGGACCTGAGGCTCCAGGACTCGTGAGTGGTACGGCCGGTTCTAACCGGTCAAAACACTCACGACCCCCGAGCGACCCGGGGCGCTAGGCCGAGGCGCGGATGGCGGCCACGATCCAGCGGGCGGCCGGCAGCTGGGTGGGGATGGGCGGCCAGCCGTTGATGATCGCCAGGAGCTGCCAGTAGCGCTCGGCCCGCTCGTCGCCGCCCGCCTCGACGTTGTCGGCGAGTTCGAGGCGGAAGCGGGAACTGGCCGGGTCGCGGTCGGGGCCTGCCGAGGCCGCGCAGATCTCGTCGGCCAGCGCGCGGCCCTCCGCCGAGTCGGGCTGGCGGCCCGCGTCGAGCGAGGACTGGGCACGGGTGCTCCAGGCGAACCAGTTCTCCTGCTGGGTGGCGTTCTGCTGGACGGCGGCGTCGCCCTTGAACGTGCCGTCCTTGACCGAGGTCGAGTGCCGCTCGCTCATCCCGCGGATCAGGTCGCGGAACTCGGGGTCCTGCACCAGCTCGGCGAACTCGATCCAGGCCTCCAGCTGTTCGGGCGATGGGTCGTCCGGCAGTTCGGGCTTGGCTGAGCGCATCCGGGTGTAGAACTCCGAGTCGACTTCGAGGCCGGCGACCATCTCGTCCCAGAACTCGTCGAGCAAACGTTTGCGGTCGTCGTCGGACATCGACGCGAGCTTGTTCATCAGTTTCACTTCCTCCAGTTCGGATCCCCGCTTGGCGACCGCTCGCAGTACCGCTCGTCGCAACCGGAGCCGTCGAATCTGCGTGTCGAGCGCGTCGACGTGCTGGCTCGCGATCTCCGGGACGCTCGCTTCTCGCGTCAGTGCGCGCTCGACATCGGCGAGGCCGAGGCCGAGTTCGCGAAGCGTCTTAACAAGCTCTAGGCGGGCCATAGCCTTTATGTCGTAAAGGCGATAGCCCGAATGCGTGCGATCGGTGGGCGGGAGCAGCCCCTCATCGGAGTAAAAACGAATCGTTTTGACGGGCAGGCCCGTGCGCTTCGACAGCTCCCCGATGGTGAAGACCACCCCTGTGTTTCCCACGCGAACCATGCTCAACCCTCCAGCCACTGGAGAGTCAAGCGTCGCAGGTAACGTGAGAACATGCACTTCACCCGCCCACGCGAGTTGCTGGCCGCCGGGCTGGTCGGGCTGGCCGCCGGGTACCTGTTGCTGCAGGTCGCGTACGGTTCACTGCCGCGGCTGCCGCTCTTCGTCGGAGCCACGCTGGCCGTTCTCGCGCTGCTGGAAGTCTTTCTCGCCTTTTCCGTTCGTGGCAGGATCACCGGCGGCCGCGTGCTGCAGGCCATCGCGGTGGCCAGGTCGGTCGCGCTGGCGAAGGCTTCTTCGCTGGCTGGTTCGGCCATGCTGGGCTTCTGGCTCGCCGCGGTGATCTACCTGCTGCCCAAGCGTGGCCTGCTCATCGCCGCCGCTTCGGACCTGCGGAGCGCGGTTGTCGGTGCGGCGAGTGCCGCCGCGCTGATCGGGGCTGGTTTGTGGCTCGAGCATTGCTGCCGGACGCCGGAACCGCGTGATCGTGATCGCGCTGGGCCGTCGACCGGTTAACGGAAAGAAAGCACCGCTCGAAGTACCGACTAGGTCTCGTTCGGATTACTAGAAGGTACGGTGTTCGTTATGACCGGCGTGGGTGACGACTCGCGCGGCCGCCCTTGGGGCAGGCCGTGGCTTGTCGTCGGCTTGACCCTCGCGGTGGCGGCGACACTGGCACTGGTGCTCAGCGACGACCTCCGATGGCTCCGGCTCGGCATCGTCGCGGCGCTGTGGGCGGCACTGATCGGCGCGTTCCTCGCGGTCAAGTACCGCAAGCACGCCGCGCACAGTGAGGACGCGGTCGCCGAGGCGCAGGCCGTGTACGAGCTGGAGCTCGAACGTGAGGTCGCCGCCCGCCGCGAGTTCGAGCTGGAAGTGGAAGCAGAGACCAGGCAGCGTGCCGACGAGGACTCCCGCGAGGAGCTCGACGCGCTGCGCAGCGAGGTGCTCGCGCTGCGCGACAGCCTGCAGACGCTCTTCGGTGGCGAGGTGCTTTACGAGCGCGTCGCGCTGACCGCGCAGGCCACCCGGATGCGATCGCTGGGCGACGACAAGCGCCTGGTGAACGGCGAGCCCAAGAAGCAGCCCGCCCAGCTCATGGCGCCGAAGAAGATCGTCGAGGTCGCCGAGCGCCCGACCGAACTGATCGAGCGCGTGCTGGACAAGGCCGTCGAGCAGCGGCGCCCGGCGCCCGCGCCGGCCGCCAGACCGAAGCCGAAGCCGGAGACCCCGACCACCTCCCGCACGGCCGCGAAGCCGACCGAACCGGTCCGCCGCGATCCCGCGCACCCGCAGAGTTCCCCGTCGGCGAAAGCCACGCAGGCCATCAAGGTCGCGCAGGTCACGCCGCGCAAGGCGGCGGCGGAGCAGCCGAAGACCGAGCGTCAGATGCCGCCGGTCAAGCCGCCGAAGCCGGTGCTGAAGCCGGCGCCGAGGCCGAGCGAGTCGAGCCCCGGATTCAAGCCGGTCGCTCCTTACAAAGCCCCCGAGTACAAGCCCGCCGAGCCGAGCCGCCCGGCGATGAAGCCGGTCGTGCCCGCGCCGGAGCCCACCCGTCCGGCGCTGGACCGCGTCGAGCGTGGCAGGCCGGCCGCGAGCGTGCCGCCGCCCAAGCCCCAGGTCAAGCCCCAGCCGAAACCTGAGCCCGTCGCGCCGAAGGTGCCCGAGCGGCCCGCCGCGGCGAGCAACCAGGAGGCCACCGGCGAGTGGAGGCCGTCGTGGGACACCGGCCGCCGCGAGCGCACCGCCACCAACCTGAGCGCCGCCTTCGTCAAGCGCGAGAAGCCGCCCGTCGTCGAGGAGCCGCCGCGTCAGCCGGAGCCCGCGAAGGTCGAGGTCAACCCGACGCTGCCCGAAGCCGTCCGCGAGCTGCAGCAGAACCGCTCCGGCGGGCGCCGCCGCCGCGCGGAAGAGGAAGAGGCGGAGCCCGTGTCGACCGGCCGCCGTCACCGGCCGGACGGCGAGCCGCCGTCCTGGCAGAAGCCTGCCGAGCCGGTGAACGGCTCACGGCACGGCGCGACCAACGGCAGCCACTCGCGTCCCGAGGGCCGCAACGGGTCGCACGGCGCCAACGGGTCGAACGGCTCCGCCAACGGAAACGGTCACCGGTCCGCGGCCGCGCACGGCAAGGAGTTGCCGGACGCGGGTTCGCACGCCGCCGGTCGTTCGGTGAGTGAGCTGCTCGCCGCGCACGGCGCCAACGAATCGGCCCCGCGCCGCCGCCGTCGCGCCGAGGACTGAGCGCGCCGGAACGACCCAGTACTGTACGCGTCGTGTCAGGTATTGCCACGTCACGCAAGCGCGAGCTGCCGCGCTGGATGACGGTCATGCTGCCCGTTGCCGGGGTGCTCGTGCTCGCGTTGTGCGGGCTGCTGGTGTTCGGCCTCGTGACCGCGCGGGTGGGAGTGCTCGCGGTCGTGATCGGCGTGCTCGCCGCGCTGGTGCCCGTCGGGCTGGTGACCGCCGCGTTCCTGTGGGTCGACCGCTGGGAGCCCGAGCCCGCGAAGATGCTGCTGCTCGCGTTCTTCTGGGGCGCCTGCATCGCGACGGTCACCGCGCTGCTGATCAACAGCACCGCCGAGGCGATCGGCGATCTCTGGCTCGGCGACGGCAACGGCAACAAGTTCAGCGCGGTCGTCTCCGCGCCGCTGGTCGAGGAAGCCGCCAAGGGCGCGTTCGTGCTGCTGGTGTGCTGGCGGCGGCGCGCCGAGTTCGACGGGGTGGTCGACGGCGTCGTCTACGCCGGGTTCAGCGCCGCCGGGTTCGCGTTCGTCGAGAACATCCTCTACTTCGGACGGGCTTTCGCGGAGTCGGGATTCGGCGACGGCACCAGCGCGGGCGTGCTGGCCGCGTTCGTGTTGCGCGGGGTGCTTTCCCCGTTCACCCATCCGCTGTTCACCGCGCTGACCGGCATCGGCATCGGCCTGGCCGCGAGCTCGGCGAACAAGCAGGTGCGGATACTGGCGCCGCTCGCCGGCTACCTCTGCGCGGTGCTGCTGCACGCGCTGTGGAACGGCGCCGCCGTGCTCGGCGGGTCGAAGGCGTTCCTCAACGTGTACTTCCTGATCATGGTGCCGATGTTCCTGGGCGTGGTGTGGCTGGTGGTGCTGCAGCGGCGGCGTGAGCAGCGGATCGTCGCGGCCGCGCTGCCGGACATGGTCGCCTTCCGCTGGATCGCCCGCTCCGAGGTCGATCTGCTCGCCAGCCTTTCCGGCAGGCGTGAGTGGCGTCGGCAGGCCAAACGGCAGTCCGGCCGCCGCGCGGCCAAGGAGGTCGGGCGCTATCAGACGAGCGTCACAGAACTGGCGTTTCTCCGCCGTACTCCGGTCGAAACCGAAGAAGCCATGGCACGACAAGACGAACTGTTGACCGTTCTTCGCTCATCGCGGGCCGAGGCCGTCCGGCTGGCGGAACAATCGACTGGTGGGTGACCCCCGCAACGGGTGAAGCTCATCACCAATCTCCGGTTGATCCGGCTTGAGAGAGCTACTCTCTCGCCGTCGTCCGGTACCCGCGACGGAGCGGGACTGGAACGAGTGAGGGAGACTTTTTCGCATGATGATGCGGCCTGCCCGCTTGGCGGTCGGCGTGGTGTCCGCCGGACGCGTCGGCAGTGTTCTCGGTGCGGCTCTCGCACGGGCCGGCCATCACGTCGTCGCCGCCTCCGGTCTTTCCACCGCCTCCGTCCGGCGAGCCGATCAGTTGCTGCCCGGTGTTCCGCTGCTGCCGCCCGATCAGGTCGTCGGCCAGGCGGATCTGGTGCTGCTCGCACTGCCCGACGACGCGTTGCCCGGGATGATCCGCGGGCTGGTCGCGACCGACTCGCTCAGACCCGGCCAGATAGTGGTCCATACCTCTGGTGCGCACGGTGTCGGCGTGCTGGCGCCGGCCGCCGAACTCGGCGCGCTGCCACTCGCGCTGCACCCGGTGATGACGTTCACCGGCCGTTCCGAGGACCTGGACCGGCTGGCGACCTGCAGCATCGGCATCACCGCCGCCGAAGGTGACGAAGCCGCGTGGAACGTCGGCGAGGCGCTGGCGATGGAAATGGGCACCGAACCCGTGCGCGTTCCCGAAGCCAGCCGCGCGCTGTACCACGCCGCGCTCGCACATGGTGCGAACCACTTGATGACCTTGGTCGCCGATTGCGCCGATCTGCTGCGCGAAGGCGGGATCGCCGACGCCGAAAGGCTGGTCGCGCCGTTGCTTTCGGCGGCATTGGATAATGTGCTCCGGCACGGTGACCGTGCGCTGACCGGTCCCGTCGCCCGTGGTGACGCGGGCACGGTCCGTGCTCATCTCGAAGTGCTCGCCCGGCGAGCGCCCGACGTCGCGCCCTGTTATGCCGCGCTGGCCAAGCGCACGGTCGCGCGCGCGTCGCAGGCCGGGCTGCTGGGCGAGGCACCGGCGAAAGAGCTCACCGAACTACTCGACGAAGGCCCTGATTCGCCATGACCAGCCCCAAATTCACCCGCGGCACCCTGAACACCTACCAGCCACCGGAGCACGTCACCCAAGTGACGAACGCGCTGCACGGGGTCAGCCGGAAGATCGCGCTCGTGCCGACCATGGGCGCGCTGCACGCGGGCCACCGCGAGCTGATCCGCCGCGCGAAGCGGCTGCCGGGCAATACCGTCGTCGCCGCGTCGATCTTCGTGAATCCCTTGCAGTTCGGGGAAGGCGAGGACTTCGAGGCGTACCCGCGTCCGCTCGAAGCCGACCTCGCCGTGCTGGCCGAGGACGGCGTGCAGATCGCGTTCACGCCCAAGGCGTCGGACATGTACGGCGAGGGCGCGTCGATCACCATGAACGCGGGCCCGCTCGGCGACGAGCTCGAAGGCGCGGTGCGGCCGGGACATTTCGGCGGAATGCTCACCGTCGTCGCGAAGTTGTTCAACATCGTGCGGCCGGACTACGCCTTCTTCGGGGAGAAGGACTACCAGCAGCTGGTGCTGATCAAGAAAATGGTTCGTGACCTGAACTTCGCCACCAAGGTGATCGGAGTGCCGACGGTCCGCGAACGGGACGGGCTCGCGTTGTCCTCACGAAACGTTTACCTGTCCGAGAAAGAGCGGGAGGACGCGGTCGTGCTTTCGGCCACGCTGACCGCGGGCGCGTTCTTCGGACGCGACGGCGCCGACGCCGTTTTCGACGCGGCACGGCGCACATTGGCGACTCGACCTGACGTAGTCGTCGATTATCTCGAGCTGCGCGGTACCGATCTCGGCCCCGCGCCGTCTGATGGGGAAGCACGATTGCTGATCGCCGCACGCGTGGGCAGGACGCGGCTGATCGACAACGTCCCGGTGCTGCTCGGCGCCGCCGCCGAGCATCCCGAGGCAGGGGAATAGGGAGTCGAACATGTTGCGCACGATGCTGAAGTCCAAGATCCACCGCGCCACGGTGACCCAGGCGGATCTGCACTACGTCGGCTCGGTGACCGTCGACGCCGACCTGATGGACGCCGCCGACCTGCTACCGGGCGAGCAGGTGTCCATTGTGGATGTCACGAACGGCGCGCGGCTGGAGACCTACGTCATCCAGGGTGAGCGGGGCAGCGGCGTGCTCGGGATCAACGGTGCCGCCGCGCATCTGGTGCACCCCGGTGATCTGGTCATCCTGATCTCCTATGGCCAGATGGATTCGATCGAGGCGGTCGCGTACGAGCCGAAGATCGTGTTCGTCGACGCCGCCAACCGGGTGCAGGACCAGGGCATCGACCCGGGGCACGCGCCGGAGGGCTCGGGGCTGATGAGCGGCACCGTCACGCTGCCGGAGTCGTTCCCGGTCGCCGAGACCGTCGACGCCGCCAAGCTCGACGCGCTGCTCGCCGAGGGCTGAGTTGCTACTCACCGTCGACGTCGGCAACACGAACATCGTGCTGGGCCTGTATTCGGGGCGCGGCGACGACGCGAAACTGGTCGGCGACTGGCGGATGCGCACCGACGCGCGGATGACGGCCGACGAGCTCGCGCTGACCATGCGCGGGCTGCTCGGCTCGCTCGCCGACTCCGTCACCGGGATCAGCGCGCTGTCGACCGTGCCGGCGGTGCTGCGCGAGCTGAGGGTGATGCTCGGGCGCTACTACCCCCGGCTGCCGAAGGTCGTGGTCGAGCCCGGTGTGCGCACCGGGGTCGCGCTGCTGGTCGACAATCCCAAGGAGGTGGGCGCCGACCGGCTGGTGAACACCCTCGCCGCGCATCACCTGCACCCGGACACGGCGTGTGTGGTGGTCGACTTCGGCACCTCCACCAACGTCGACGCCATCTCCGCCAAGGGCGAGTTCCTCGGCGGCGCGTTCGCGCCCGGCATCGAGATCTCGGTCGACGCGCTCGCCGCGCGTGCCGCCGCGCTGCGCAAGGTCGAGCTGGCGCCGCCGCGGTCGGTGATCGGCAAGAACACCGTGGAATGCCTGCAGTCCGGCATTCTCTACGGCTTCGCGGGCCAGGTCGACGGGCTCGTGAAGCGGATCGTGCGCGAGCTCTCGCCGTCCACCCCGGTCGCCGTGATCGCGACCGGCGGCCTGGCGCCGCTGGTGGTCGCCGAGTCGGAGACGATCACCGAGCACGTGCCCGACCTGACGCTGCTGGGCCTGCGCCTGGTCTTCGAGCGCAACTCCCGGTCCTGAAACCCGGGATAAAGCCCGCTTTACTCCCGGGAGTAAAGCGGGCTTTATCCCGCGGAGTAAAGCCCGCTTTATCCCGGATTCAGGGGCGGCGCTCAGCGAGGATGTAGACGCGGCGGCTCATGCATTCGTTGGTCGCCATCATCTCCTTGAGGCCGACGAGCAGCTCGGCGGGATCGCGGCCGTCCTCGGCGGCGAGTTCTTCGACGGACTCGACCATCAGCGCGTTGGTGCGGTGCTGGCGCTCACGCCAGCGGTCGGTTTCGGCATAAGTGAGTACTGAGAAGCCGCCGCCTCGATAACCGGCCGATGATCCGACAATTGGGGCGGACGTCCGTCCGGCTGCGTGTGGTAATCCCAGGTGGTCATCAGCAACCGGCCACCGGGAGCGGTGATCCTGGCCAGTTCGGCCAGCGCCGCGGCCTTGTCGGGGGCGAACAGCAGCGCGTCGATACTTATAACGGCTTGCAGGCTGCCAGTTGCAATATTCGTATCCGTGAACGACCCGAGTTGGAATGCGGCCCGGTCCGCCAGGCCGAAAATCTCGGCCTTCTCGCGGGCGGCCTCGAGTGCCGTCTCGGCGATGTCGATTCCGACGAGTCGAGCGTCACGCCGAGCGGCCAGCCAAATGCCGGGTCCACCTCGCCCGCAGCCGATATCGGCCAGCCGGTCACCCGGCGAAAGGCGGCAATCTTCGGCCATTCGGTCCAGTTCGCTCACCGTGATGTAGCTGTGGGTGTCCAAGGCCGCCGGATATTCGTCGCCATAGACCGCCGCCCAGATCCGGGCATGCCCCGGCGAGGCCGGTCCGCGGAATCCGTCGGTGAAGATCTCTGTCCAATTCTTGTCCACCATGGTCATCGCCGCCTGGCGCGGAACGCCGTTACGACTATCGGCCGGTCGAATTCGCCGGACGCGGTTTCCGGCCTGCTCGCCAGGAAATCTTCCGCCGTTCGGAGTATCGCCGCCCTTTCCTCACTCGTCGCGGCCAGCACATGTGAATGAGTGCCGAGCGTCCGCACGAGACTTTCCGCGGTGCGACGCTGCTTGTGGCGAAAAGTTTCCTGTTCGGATGGCGAGAAGTCGGGATGATCGGGTAAACCGGCGGCGGCCGCCGCCCAGGTCCGGCCGGTCGGGGTGCCGAACAGTTCCCCGAATTCGGACACCCAAGGCACCGACAGGTCGTCGTAGTTCCACATCGGGACCAGAACACCGCCAGGTCGCAGCACCCGGGAGATCTCGGTCAGCGCCGGGCCCGCGTCGAACCAGTGAAAGGCCTGGCCGACGAAAACCGCGTCCACCGACGCCGTTTCGAGCGGAATCCGCTCGGCGTGCCCATCAAGAGCGGTTATCGCCGGAAGGCGGCGGCGGAGTTCCGCCAGCATCTGTTCATCGGGTTCGACGGCGGTCACCGTCAACCCCAGTTCAACCAGCGTCGTGGTCAGTTTTCCGGTGCCTGCCGCGAGGTCCAGTACGTTTACCGGCGCTTTCTCCGCACCGGACAGTCCCCAGCGCACCGCGGTGATCGGGTAATCGGGCCGGTGCTCGGCGTAGGCGGCGGCCACTCCACCAAAGGAGGTGGCCCGTTTGGCGCGTAGTTCGTCGGATATAGGGGTCGACTCGTTGCCCATGTACCCGGTATTACACCAATTCGCGACGGCCTGTGCCGCAAAGAGGTAATCCGGTTGGCGTAGCCGAGTGGCGTGTTCGTACGCTATACCCATGACCGAAATCCCCGTGTCCGAACACGCGCCCGAAGACGACCTGCCCGAACAGATGCGGGTGCGCCGGGACAAGCGCGACCGGATAATCGCGGAGGGTATCGATCCTTACCCGGTCGAGGTCCCCCGAACGCACACATTGGCGCAGGTGCGCGCCGCGCATTCCGATCTTCCCGTCGATGTCGCCACCGGTGAGAACGTCGGGGTGACCGGCCGGGTGATGTTCATGCGCAATACGGGCAAACTGTGTTTCGCCACCCTTCAGGAAGGCGACGGCACCCAGCTCCAGGCGATGCTGAGCCTGGCCAAGGTCGGCGAAGACGCGTTGAACGCGTGGAAATCCGATGTCGACCTCGGTGACCACGTATTCGTGCACGGCGAGGTCATCACTTCCAAGCGCGGTGAACTCTCCGTGATGGCCGACGCCTGGCAGCTCACCTCGAAGTCGCTGCGGCCGCTGCCGGTCGCGCACAAGGATCTTTCCGAGGAAACCCGCATCCGGCAGCGTTATGTCGACCTCATCATGCGGCCGCAGGCCCGCGACGTGGTCCGCACGCGGGCGGGCGTGGTCCGCTCGCTGCGCGAATCGTTCCACCGCCGCGGCTTCCTCGAGGTCGAGACGCCGATGTTGCAGAACATGCACGGCGGGGCCGCTGCCAGGCCTTTCGTCACCCATTCCAACGCGTTCGACCAGGAGCTGTTCCTGCGGATCGCGCCTGAGTTGTTCCTCAAGCGCTGTGTGGTCGGCGGGATCGAGAAGGTCTTCGAGATAAATCGAAACTTCCGGAACGAGGGAAGCGACTCTTCCCACTCGCCGGAGTTCGCGATGCTGGAGTACTACGAAGCGTATGCGACCTATGACTCCAATGCGGTGATGACCCGTGAGTTGATCCAGGAAGCCGCCGAGTCCGTTCTGGGCACGCAGATCGTTACTCTGGCCGACGGCAGTGAGTACGACCTTTCGGGCGAGTGGACGACGTTGCGAATGTATGACTCGTTGTCCGGCGCACTCGGTGAAGAGGTCACTCCGGAGACGCCGAGTGGCAAGTTGCACGCATTCGCGCAAGCGCGTGGCATCGAGGTCGACCCGAAGTTGGGCCACGGCAAACTGGTCGAGGAACTGTGGGAACACCTCGTCGGCGATCATCTGCACGAGCCGACATTTGTCCGGGATTTCCCGGTCGAAACCTCGCCGCTGACCAGGCAGCACAGGTCACAGCCCGGAGTTGCCGAGAAGTGGGACCTCTACATACGCGGATTCGAACTGGGTACCGGGTACTCGGAGTTGGTGGATCCGGTGGTGGAACGGCAGCGTCTTGTGCAGCAGTCGATGCTGGCCGCGGCCGGTGATAGTGAAGCCATGAGCCTGGATGAGGATTTCCTCCGCGCCCTGGAGTACGGAATGCCACCGAGCGGCGGTGTCGGAATGGGTATCGACCGGTTGCTGATGGCGCTGACCGGGCTGGGTATCCGTGAGACGATCCTCTTCCCGCAGGTTCGGCCCGAATAACCCCCGGCGGAGTGATAGATCCGTTCGGGCAACTATCCCCAATCGAGATTTGCGTTATCGTGGGGCAGAGGGTATTAATGTCGTAGACAATGGCTTCTGTCTCCGGGGCATGCCCCGTCCCGATCAATCGAGCAAGCCCCCAAGCAGGAGGAAACACCGATGGCACAGAAGGTGCTCGTCTCTCTCGTCGACGATCTTGACGGCACGGAAGCGGAAGAGACCGTCGAGTTCGGTTTGGACGGCGTGAGCTACCAGATCGATCTCTCTGGTGAGAACGCCGAGGAATTGCGCGACGCGCTCGCCCAGTATGTCGAGCACGCCCGCCGTGCCGGTGGCCGTAAGCGCGCCGCCATTCGCCCGACCGCCAAGGCCGTCGCCCGTCCCGCCACGGTCGACCGTGAGCAGAACCAGGCCATTCGGTCATGGGCCCGCAAGAACGGCTTCCAGGTTTCCGACCGCGGGCGTATCCCGTCCGAGGTCGTCGAGGCTTACCACAAGAAGAACTGAGTTCGCTGCGGCACGCTTGCGCCGCACGATCGGGCAGCCCAGCGGGCCGCCGGGAGCAATCCCGGCGGCCCGCTGTCTTTTGTCACGTGGTTATCAATGCCTTTATGACACGGCAATCGTGTAATCGATGTCCCGGAACGCATGATCCGCTCGCGCTCCGTCATTGACCCGGTACAACGCAATCTTGTCGGTCTCGGCCATCGGGATCGATCGGGCAGCCGAATAACTGACGCGTTTGTCCAAGACAGGTCTTCGGCCCGTGTGCGCTAATGGGGCATGGCCGACCTGTACCTCTCGATGACCTCCGCCGCCGACGCGTTCAAAACCGTCGTGACGGCCGTGCGCGAAGACGATCTCGCCAAGCGGACACCGTGCGACGACTACACGGTGCGCGCTCTGCTGAACCACCTTCTTTATTGGGGACCCTGGCTCGTGGCCGGCGGGCGCAAGGAGCCCGCGCCCGCCGTCGAGGGCGGCGAGACGGACAACGACCTGACCCGGTCCGACTGGGCCGCCGCGCTCCGGAAGCAAACTGACGAACTGACCGACGTATTCGGCAAGCCCGGCGCGCTCGACGGAATGTCGAAGATGGGCTCGGTCGAGATGCCGGCCTCGGTCATCGCCGGAATGGCACTCGCGGAACTCGCGCTCCACGGCTGGGACCTCGCGGTCGCCACCGGACAGGAACTGACCATCGACGAGGACACGGCCGCCGACCTGTATGCCGCTGTGGACGCCATGGCAGAGCAGGCGCGGGCGATGGGTGTCTTCGGGCCGGAAGTGCCCGTGCCCGCCTCCTCGTCGACGCTGGACCGCGCGCTGGGCCTCGTGGGACGCGACCCGGCGTGGCGCCCCTGAGGTCAAGGCTCGTGAGTGATACGGCCGGTTCTATTGAGCGGAAACCCAAAGGTGACGCGTTGGCCGCGGTCGCGGGCTCGCCGGGCACCAGGTCAGGGAGCGAGCGGGTGTGAGTGGTGACTCTGCTGCATCGAGCGGAGCAGAGTTACCACTCGCGGATAGCCGTGGGCTGTGGTGTGTGGGATAAAGCCCGCTTTACTCCGCGAGGTCGTGAGTGTTGCGGGTGTGAGGGCTGAAGTGAGGGGACCCCTCGGTGTGTATGTCGCACCGAGGGGTCCCCTCGCTTTACACCCGCGGGCGAGGGGAAACCCTGCTGCATCCAACGGAGCAGGGGTTCCCCTCGCACCCCCGGTGCGACCCGCGCCTTCGTGACCACACGAACGGACGTGTCCGAACACCAACACGCCACATTCGCCCTTCCCCTCAATAACCGGTCTAAACACTCACGACTGCTTGGGGGTTGAGCGCGGGCAGCCGTCGCACTCGGGCGTCGACGGCAAGAGATACGAGAAGCAACAGCTCTCCAGACGGCGCGTCCACTCGCGTTCGGGGGTGAGCCGGAGCGTCGAGGCCGCCGTGAGCGGCGCGTGGCGGGAGCCGAGCACCAGCGCGGCGTCCGCCACGCCCGCGTCCGGCTCGCCAGCGGACCACAGCGCGGTGTCGAGCGCGTCCGTGGCGGCCGCCCAGAGCGACCGCCTGCCGAGGCGGCTCAGCGGGCCGTACGCGTCGACGAACCGGGTGGCGTGCGCGAGGTAGCCGTCGCGCAGCGCGGCGGCGAGCTCCTGCTCGTCGGCGACGACCGTGGCCTCCGGGCGCGCGGCGGCGGTGTCGGACGGCAGGCAGTGGAAGCCGTCGCCGAGCAGTGCGATCTCCGCCGGGTGCGGCCGGTCGTCCGACAGCCGGAAGGCGAGCTTCGACACGGGCACCCGGCGCTCGTGATGGAACAGCACCGCGGCCGCGCGGGCGGGAACGTGCAGGTACCAGGACGCGATCCAGGCCGCGACTGTCCGTGCGGGCACCTCGTCGTACTGCGTGCCCAGCCAGTCCGCGAGCCTGCCCTGCCAGGCGCGGAGCCGCTCCGGGGCGTCGAGCAGGTCGTCGCAGCGCAGCCAGCCCGGCGCGTCCGTCATGCCGAACCGGAGGCCGCTGAGCTGCTGGATTCGCTCGATCCGGTGGACCGAGGCGGCGAGTCCGTCGAAATCGAGGTCTTCGCCGGAGCCGCACGAGGCCCGCTGGGAATGCATGACGGGCCCCCTCGGCTCCCTCCCGACGGCGACTCTCCGTGACCAACCGGGGCAATGTGTTAGGCGTGCCTAACCTTACATAAGGGGCCGCTTTCCGCCAAGCGGGTGGGATTCTCACTGCTCGGACGCCTGTTCGCGCTGAGCGGACAAGGGGTCTCGCGCGGAATCGCGGGTGAACCCGGCACGTTAAGGGTTGACGTAGAGGTACAGGTCAACCGGATGATGGACCCGCGCCCCGGTTGAAATCCGAGTGGCGTGAACAGGCCGCAAAGGGCCGTAGTGGTACGCCAGCGCGACCACATGGCTACTAGAGTGGTCTTACGGTGCTGAATCCATCGCGGTGAAAGCACGACGATGGACTAGGGCCGCCGGCGCAGCAGTCGAGGGAGTGCACATGTTTGAGAGGTTCACCGACCGCGCGAGGCGGGTGGTTGTGCTGGCTCAAGAAGAAGCCAGGATGCTCAACCACAACTACATCGGCACCGAGCACATCCTCTTGGGTCTGATCCACGAGGGTGAGGGTGTCGCCGCCAAGGCGCTGGAGTCACTGGGTATCGCGCTGGAGGGTGTCCGCCAGCAGGTCGAGGAGATCATCGGCCAGGGGCAGCAGGCCCCGAGCGGTCACATCCCCTTCACCCCGCGTGCCAAAAAGGTGCTGGAGCTGTCGCTGCGCGAAGCGCTGCAGCTCGGCCACAACTACATCGGCACCGAGCACATCCTGCTCGGGCTGATCCGCGAGGGCGAGGGCGTCGCCGCACAGGTGCTCGTCAAGCTCGGCGCCGACCTCAACAGGGTCCGCCAGCAGGTGCTGCAGCTCCTGTCCGGCTACCAGGGCAAGGAGCCGCAGGAATCCGGCTCCGGCCGTGGCGAGGGCACCCCGTCGTCGTCGCTGGTGCTCGACCAGTTCGGCCGCAACCTGACCGCGTCGGCCCGCGAGGGCAAGCTCGACCCGGTCATCGGGCGCGGCAAGGAGATCGAGCGCGTGATGCAGGTGCTCTCGCGCCGCACCAAGAACAACCCCGTGCTCATCGGCGAGCCCGGCGTCGGCAAGACCGCCGTCGTCGAGGGGCTCGCGCAGAACATCGTCAAGGGCGAGGTGCCCGAGACGCTCAAGGACAAGCAGCTGTACACGCTGGACCTCGGCTCGCTGGTCGCCGGTTCGCGCTACCGCGGTGACTTCGAAGAGCGCCTCAAGAAGGTCCTCAAGGAGATCAAGACCCGCGGCGACATCATCCTGTTCATCGACGAGCTGCACACGCTCGTCGGCGCGGGTGCCGCCGAGGGCGCGATCGACGCGGCTTCGATCCTGAAGCCGATGCTCGCCCGCGGTGAGCTGCAGACGATCGGCGCGACCACGCTCGAGGAGTACCGCAAGTACATCGAGAAGGACGCCGCGCTGGAGCGCCGCTTCCAGCCGATCCAGGTCGGCGAGCCGTCGCTCGAGCACACCATCGAGATCCTCAAGGGCCTGCGCGACCGGTACGAGGCGCACCACCGCGTCTCGATCACCGACTCCGCGCTGGTCGCGGCGGCCACGCTGGCCGACCGCTACATCAACGACCGGTTCCTTCCGGACAAGGCGATCGACCTGATCGACGAGGCTGGCGCCCGGATGCGCATCCGCCGGATGACCGCTCCGCCGGACCTGCGCGAGTTCGACGAGAAGATCGCCGACGTCCGCAGGGACAAGGAGTCGGCCATAGACGCTCAGGACTTCGAGCGTGCCGCGCGCCTGCGCGACGAGGAGAAGACCCTCCTCGGCCAGAAGGGTGAGCGGGAGAAGCAGTGGAAGGACGGTGACCTGGACGTCGTCGCCGAAGTCGACGACGAGCAGATCGCCGAGGTCCTCGCGAACTGGACCGGGATCCCCGTGTTCAAGCTCACCGAGGAGGAGACCACCCGCCTGCTGCGCATGGAGGACGAGCTCCACAAGCGCATCATCGGCCAGGAGGACGCCGTCAAGGCCGTCTCCCAGGCGATCCGGCGTACCCGTGCCGGCCTGAAGGACCCGAAGCGGCCTTCCGGTTCGTTCATCTTCGCGGGCCCGTCGGGTGTCGGTAAGACCGAGCTGTCGAAGGCGCTGGCCGCCTTCCTGTTCGGCGAGGACGACGCGCTCATCCAGATCGACATGGGTGAGTTCCACGACCGCTACACCGCTTCGCGGCTCTTCGGTGCCCCTCCGGGCTACGTCGGCTACGAAGAGGGCGGGCAGCTGACCGAGAAGGTGCGGCGCAAGCCGTTCTCGGTGGTCCTTTTCGACGAGATCGAGAAGGCGCACCAGGAGATCTACAACACGCTCCTGCAGGTGCTCGAAGACGGCCGCCTCACCGACGGCCAGGGTCGCACGGTCGACTTCAAGAACACGGTGCTCATCTTCACCTCGAACCTCGGTACCTCCGACATCTCCAAGTCGGTTTCCTTGGGCTTCGCGTCCGGCAACGACCAGGGCACGAAGTACGAGAAGATGAAGCAAAAGGTCAACGAGGAAATGAAGAAGCATTTCCGTCCGGAGTTCCTGAACCGGATCGATGACATCATCGTGTTCCACCAGCTGACCAAGGACCAGATCATCCAGATGGTCGACCTCATGGCCAGCCGGGTGGAGAAGCAGCTCAAGGCCAAGGACATGGAGCTCGAGCTCACCGAGAAGGCGAAGGCGCTGCTCGCGAAGCGCGGCTTTGACCCGGTGCTCGGCGCCAGGCCGCTGCGTCGCACCATCCAGCGTGAGATCGAAGACCAGCTGTCCGAGAAGATCCTGTTCGGCGAGATCCAGCCGGGCCAGATCATCGTGGTCGATGTCGAAGGCTGGAGCGGCGAGGTCGAGGACCGCGACGACGAGGCGAAGTTCACCTTCCGCGGTGAAGCCCGCCCGACCGCCGTCCCGGACAGCCCGCCGGTCAGCATCGCGGCGAGCGGTGAGGACGCGGGCGAAGCCGACGCCGGCTGAGTCTGTTAGGCACTGAGAAGAGCGGCTCCCCTTTCCGGAGGGGAGCCGCTCTTTTCGTATGATCGATTCCATGGACGTGCTGGGGATCGATTTCGGGACTTCGAGCACGGTCGCGTCGATAGCGGTCGGCGGGCAGTTGCCGCGCCCGATCGAATTCGACGCCTCGATGACCATGTCTTCGGCGATCTTCGTCAACGACGACGGCACCCTCGTCGTCGGCCGCGAAGCCGAGCGCAAAGCCAGGCTCGACCCGAGCCGATTCGAGCCCAACCCGAAACGCCGCATCGACGAGGGCACCCTGCGCCTCGGCACACATGACGTCCGCGTCACCGACGCCTTCGCCGCGGTACTCCGTCGCGTCCGGGAAGAGGCCGAGCGCGCGCTCGGCGGCCTTTCCCCCGGCCAGGTCCGCATCTCCCACCCGGCGCGCTGGGGCACCGCGCACCAGGCCGTGCTGCGCGAAGCCGCCGCGCTGGCAGGCTTCGGCGGGACCATGCTCCTGGTGCCCGAGCCGGTCGCGGCCGCCGCGCACTACTCGGCGACAGCGGGCCGTCCCCTTGGCCCGCTGGCGGTCTACGACCTCGGCGCCGGCACCTTCGACTGCGCGGTCGTGCACGGCTTTTCGGTGCTGGCCGACGACGGTTTCGCCGACCTGGGCAGCATCGACATCGACGACGCCTTGCTGATGCACATCGGCCGTGAGGTCTCGCACCGCGATCCCCAGCAATGGCAACGAATCCTGCGCCCGGTCAGCACATCGGACCGCCGTGACCGGCGCGCGCTGCTGCAGGATGTCAAGGGCGCCAAGGAAAGCCTGTCGCGCCACACCTCGACGGCCGTTCCGATGCCCGAACCGTTCCAGGACGTGATGGTCACCCGCGTGGAGCTGGAAGCCTTGGTACGCCCCAGTTTCCTGCGCAGCGCGGAACTCTTCGCGGCGACGATCCGGGCCGCCGGGCTCACGCCGCGACAACTGGGTGGCGTCTACCTCGTCGGCGGGCCGAGCCGGATGCCGCTGCTCGCTTCCCTGCTGCACCACCAGATCGGCATCCCACCTGCCACCCGCGACCAACCCGAAACCGCGGTCGCGCTGGGCCTGCACCACGTCCCGGCGGCCGGTGGCTTCGGAGACCTGACGGTCCCGGCCTTCGCCCCGGTCCAGCCGCCCGCGCACCCGCCCACCCACCGCCCCTGGTGACAGCCCGCCTAAAAAAATCCCAATGCGTCGTTCGGTCCCCAGCAGCTCCCCAATGCGTCGTTCGGCACCTGGCAGGTCCCCAATGCGTCTTTCGGTCCGTAGGAGGGGCCAAAAGACGCATTGGGATTTTTTTGGCCTGGTCGGGCTCGGGGTCAGGGGGTGGGGTTGTCGGTGCAGCGGGTACCGGGGGCCGGGAGGGTGCGGTCGACGAGGTAGGCGGTGATGGCCGCGCGGGCGCAGGGGCTGTGGCCCTGGCCGGAGTGGCCTTCGCCGACGAAGGTGAGGAGGCGGGCGTTGTCCAGGGTCCGGGAGAGCGCGATGGCGTCGCGGTAGGGGGTGTCCGGGTCGCCGGTGGTGCCGACGACCAGGATCGGGGCCGAGCCGGGTGCGTTCCAGGGCCCGGGGTAGCGGCTGGCGCGCTGGGCGGGCCATTGCTGGCAAGCGTTGGCGTGGGATTGGTCGTAGCCGGGCGGGCCGTAGGCGGCGATCGGGCCGAGGCGTGGGCCGGTGGCGGCTTCGAGCGCGAGGTGGGCGCGCAACGAGAACTTCCCTGACGGGTAGACGCGGTCGGCGCATTCCACCGAGACGTTCGCGGCGAAGAAGCTCGAGGAGTCGCTCAGCGGGTAGAGCAGGTCGCCGGTGCGGGAGGTCGCGGCTTCCTGGAGTTCCGCGGCCAGTCCGCGCCACGCGGATGTGCCGCCGTTGAGCTCGAAGATCATGCTGTACGCCAGCACCGAGCCGTTGGCGAGGACTTTGCCGTCGGCGTCGCGGACCGGATCGCGATCCAGCGAACGGACGAGGCGGTCGAAGGCGGCGCGGGGGTTGCCGTCGCCGAAGGGGCAAGAAGCGTCGCGGGCGCACCAGTCGAGCATGCGGTTGAGCGCGCCTTCGATTTCGACGTACTGCCAGAAGTCGTAGGTGTACGGCCGGTTCGCGTATGCCTCGGGGTCGTAGGCGCCGTCCAGCGCCATCACGCGGATGCGCTTGGGGAAGAGGTTGGCGTAGACCGTGCCGATGAACGTGCCGAACGAGACGCCGAAGTAGTTGAACCGCTCCTCGCCGAGTGCCGCCCGGATCTGGTCCATGTCGCGCGCGACGGACTCGGTTCCGATGTACGGCAGCATGTTCCCGCTGCGTGCCACGCAGGCCGCGGTGAACCGGGCGGCGAAGGCCTGGCCGCGTTCGAAGGTCAACGGCCGCGCGTCCTCGAAGTCCTGCCGGGTCTCTTCGTCCGTCAGGCACTGGACCTGCCCGCTCTGCCCGACCCCGCGCGGGTCGAAGCCGATCACGTCGAAGCGGGCCGCGAGTTCGGGGAACCGGGGCAGCAGGCGTTTGGCGAAGCCGAGCCCGGAGCCGCCGGGGCCGCCAGGGTTGACCAGCAGCGCGCCGACGCGGTGCGCGTGGTCGGTCGCGCGGTGCCGGTTCACCGCGAGCGGGATGGTGCCCAGCGCCGGGTTCCGGTAGTCGCGGGGCACCTGCAGGGTCGTGCATTCGAAGCCGTCGCCGCAGTCGGTCCACGACGTGGTCGTCGCGGCCCAGGCGGGCAAACCGGAAGTGAGGACGAGTAGCGCGGTCAGCACCGCGAGACAGCGGCGGAGAAACATGGATTACCCCCAAGGGGTCACCGGCGCGCGCCGGTGACCCCGGTCAGGTCAATGGCCCAGTGAGACGTGCAGGAACTGCGCGTTGGTATCGTCGGGGATGTTGTTCTTGTCGCCACCGTTGGAGGTGGTGATCCACAGTCCGCAGTCGGGGCTCGGCTCGACGGTGCGGACGCGGCCGAACTTCCCGTGGAAGTAGGCCACCGGGGTGCTGGTGGTCTTGCCGTCGATCTTCATCACCCACAACGCCTCGCCGCGCAGTGCGGACATGTAAATGGTGTCGTGCACGATCGCGATGCCGCTCGGCGACGCGTCGGCGACCTTCCAGGTCTGGACGGGCGCCTTGAACGCCGGGTTCGCGCAGTCGCCGACGGTGCCTTCGCAGAGCGGCCAGCCGTAGTTGCCGCCCTTTTCGATCAGGTTCAGCTCGTCGAGGATGCTGTTGCCGAATTCAGATTCCCACAACCTGCCGTGCGAGTCGAACGCCAGGCCTTCGAGGTTGCGGTGCCCCATGCTCCACACGTAGCGCGCGTTGCCGCCGTTGGCATAGAAGGGATTGTCGGCCACCGGCGAGCCGTCCGGGTTCAGCCGGAGGATCTTTCCGTTGAGGGAGTTGACATCCTGCGCGTTCGCGGACGTCTGGCCGTCGCCGACGGAGGCGTAGAGCTTGCCATCGGGGCCGAACCGCAGCCTGCCGCCGTTGTGGAACTTGTTCTTCGAGATACCGGAGAGCAGCACCTGCTCGGACGCGAGATCCAGTGCGCCGTGCTCGTACTTGATCCGCACGATCCGGTTGTCGGTCTCCGACGTGTGATACAGGTAAACCCAGTGATCCCAACGGAAACGCGGCGAAAGCTCAAGCCCGAGCAGCCCGCCCTCGCCGTTGGTGCCGACGACACCGGGCACCTTGCCCGCGACGGTCTTCGTCTTGCCGTCACGCGAAAGTCGGTTGACGGTTTGCGCATCGCGGTCGCCGTAGAGCGCCGAGCCGTCGGGCAGGAACGCGAGCCCCCATGGCACGTCGGTCTCCGGCGCGATCGTGGTGACTTCGCCGACGGCGTCCGCGCCGCGGCGGGTGGTGGCGGTGACCGGCGCACTGTCCGGGGAGAGGTTCTTCGCGGCGTCCATCGCGCGGACGGTGAACGTCTGCGAGGGGCGACGGCGGAGTCGAGGTAAGGCTAGCAAGGGTCGTGCGCGTTGCGGGCGGTTAGTACCGCCCGCAACGCGCACGAGCCCTTATGGCTTCAACGGACCCGGGTAGAGGTACTCGGGCGCCGGCTTGGCCGGGGTGTAGAACCAGGCGTCGAAGAAGCCCTTGAGGTTCTTGTGCGCGACCTTCTCCACGTACTTCTGGAACTCGGGGAAGCTCGCGTTCCCGTCACGGTGCAGCGACGGCCAGGTCTTCAGCACCTTGCTGAACGCCTCTTCGCCGATCGTGCGACGCAAAGCGTGCAGCGCCAGCGGGCCCTTGCTGTAGACGGCCGTGAACTCGCGCCCGGGGCCCATGTCGTACAGCTTGTTGCCCGGCGAGTTCCAGAACGCGTCGGAGCCGTTCTTGGCGTTCGTGAGGTAACGCGCGTCGAGGTCGACGTTGTCCTTCGCCTCCGACCACAGCCACGTCGCGTAGGACGCGAAGCACTCGTTGAGGCAGACGTCCTTCCACAGGTCGACCGCGACCGAGTCGCCGTACCACTGGTGCGCGTTCTCGTGCACGATCGTGCTCACGTTGCCGGCGCGGCCCGAGTAGATCGGACGGCTCATCGTCTCCAGCGAGAAGCCGATCGGCTCGGCGAGGAAGATGCCGCCCGCCGCGTCGATCGGGTACTTGCCGAACTTCGACGACAGGAAGTCGATGATCTCCGGCAGGCGCGCCTCGGCGGCCTTCGTCGTGTCGGGCGTGCCCGGCGCGTACGAGTTGAGGATCGGCGTGCCGTCGGCCAGCTTGCCGCGCTCGAACTGCCACTTGTCGATGGCGACCGTGGTCATGTACGGCACCGTCGGGGTGTCGAGCGACCAGTAGGTCGTGGTGGTGCCCTTCGGCGACGTGCGCTTGCCGCGCTCCTCGCCGACGGAGATGACTTCCCACTCACTCGGCACGGTCATCGCCAGGTGGAAGGTCGCCTTGTCGCGCGGGGTGTCGTTCACGGGGTACCAGGTGCTCGCCGACTTCGGCTCGCCTGCCGCGAACGCGCCGCCGTTCTTCGCGAACTGCCAGCCGTTGAGGCCGAGCAGCGGGTCGTTGATGGCCTCCGGCACGCCGTGGTACTTGACCTCGGCGAAGAACGGCAGGCCACGCCACAGGGTGAGCCGCGGCGAGATGGTCAGCTCGTCACCCGCGCGGCTGAACTTCGCGGTCAGGCCGTTGACCTTGACCGAGTCGACGGTCAGGCCGTGCAGGTCGAGGTTGAACGAGCTCAGCGACTCGGTGGCGCGCGCGGCGATCTTCGCGGTGCCGGTCAGCTGCTTGGTCGACGGCACGTAGTCGACGTCGAGGTCGTAGTCGGCGACGTCGTATCCGCCGTTGCCGTCCTTCGGGTAGTAGCTGTCGCCTGCGCCGTCACTACCCGGCTTTCCCCCACCCCAGCCGGCGTTCGCCACGCCGGTGCCGAGGCTCACGCACGCCAGTACGGCGACGAACACCGTGGTCCGGCGACGCCAGCGGTTCGGACTAGTCATGAACTCTCCTCAGGTGACTCAATGTGAGCGGAACCTATCCCCTCGGACGGCCGAAAGCGCCGGAATTACCCCGTTCATGGCAAAAGTCCCCACTTAGGTCGGCCCGTAGGGGCACGCGCGGCGCGGCCGTCTGGAAAGCTGGGTTGGTGCAGGTGATACTGCTCGGCCCGGTGCGGCTGACGGCGGAGGACGGCACCCCGGTCGACATCGGCGGGGTGCGCCTGCGCATGCTCCTGGCCAGGCTCGCGCTGGCCGCCGGTCGGCCGGTGACCAGCGAGGCGCTCACGGACGGCCTATGGGGCGCCGAACTGCCGTCGGACTCCGCGAACGCGTTGCAGTCACTGGTTTCCCGGCTCCGCAAGGTGGTCGGCACGGGTATCGAGTCGACTACCGGCGGTTACCGGCTCGACCTGCCCGCCGAGAAGGTCGACGCGCACCGCTTCGAGACACTCGCGGCGCGCGGCAAGCGTGAACTCACCGCCGGCCGTGCCGCAGAGGCCGCCGCGGTGCTCGCCGAGGCGCTCGCGCTGTGGCGTGGCGACGCGCTCGCCGACGTCGCCGACGCGCCGTTCGCACGTGCGCCGATCACCAGGCTGACCGAGCTGCGCGACACCGCGACCGAGGACCTCTTCGACGCGCGGCTGCAGCTCGGCGCGCACGCCGAGATACTCGCCGACCTCGAAACGGCCAGCGCGGCGCATCCGCTGCGCGAGCGGCTGGCCGGGCTGAGGATGCGCGCGTTGTCGTCTGCGGGCAGGCAGTCCGAGGCGCTGGCCGTGTACGAGACGCTGCGCGCGACGCTGGCGGACGAACTCGGCGTCGACCCGTCCGCCGAGCTGCAGCAGACCCACCTCGCGGTGTTGCGTGGCGAGGTCACCGCGCCCGCGAAGGCAGCCGATCACCTGCCGACCCGGCTGACCAGCTTCGTCGGCCGCGAGGACGAGCTCAAGCTGCTCACCGAGCTGCTCTCGGGCAGCAGGCTGGTGACGCTCGTCGGACCGGGCGGCGCCGGCAAGACCAGGCTGGCGACCGAAACCGTCGCCAAGCACCCGGCGAACGCGCGTGGCCGCGTCTGGTTCGCGCCGCTGGCCGGTGTTCGCGATCCGGCCGACGTCGCCGATGCCGTGCTGGCCGCGCTCGGGCTCTGGGACATCCGCATCGCTTCGGAGACGCGTAAGCCGCCGAAGGACCCGGCCAAGCGCATCGTCGAAGCGCTCAGCGGCGGGGACTGCGTGCTGGTGCTGGACAACTGCGAGCACCTGATCGACGCCGCCGCGCGGTTCGCCGATCAGCTGCTCGGCCGGGTGCCCGGACTGCGGATACTGGCCACCAGCAGGGAACCGCTGGCCATCGAGGGTGAGACGCTGTGCTCGCTCGGGCCGCTGGCGGTGCCTGGTGACCGGCTCACGGTCGCCGAGGCGACCGAGCTGAGCGCGGTACGGCTCTTCGTCGACCGCGCGCGCTCGGTGCGGCCGGGCTTCGAGCTCACCGAGTCCACAGTGGACGCCGTGGCCGAGATCTGCCGCAGGCTGGACGGCATGCCGCTGGCGCTGGAGCTGGCCGCCGCGCGGCTGCGCTCGATGACCGTCGACCAGATCGCGCAGCGGCTCGACGACCGATTCCGCCTGCTCACCTCCGGCAGCCGCGCGGCGCTGCCCCGCCAGCGCACCCTGCGCGCGGTCGTCGAGTGGAGCTGGGACCTGCTCGACGACGCCGAGCGCACGCTCGCGCGCAGGCTCAGCCTGTTCGGCGCCGGTGCGGGGCTCGCGGCCATCGAGGCGGTCTGCGCTGGAGACAGCCTGCTCGCCGAGGATTGCGTTTACGTCGTCGGATCGCTGGTCGAGAAGTCCATTGTGGACGCTTATGTCGCCGACAACGGCGATCCCCGTTACCGGATGCTGGAGACCATCAGGGCCTACGCGGGGGAGCGGCTCGCGGAGGCGGACGAGGTCGAGCAGACCTGGTCGGCGTTCACCACCTATCACGCCGAACTGGCCTGCGAGATCGAGCCGAAGGTCAGGACGGCCGATCAGCTGTCCGCGATCGCGGTCTACGACGTCGAGCAGGACAACATCATGGCGGCGCTGCGCCACGCCATCGACACCGCGGACGCGCCGCGCGCGTGCGACCTGTCCGTGTCGATGTTCTGGTTCTGGATACTGCGCGGCCACAACGAGCGTGCCCTGTCGACCATGTCGGAGCTGCTGCCGCTGCGCGACGGCATGCCCCGCGACGCCGCCGCCTCGATCAGCGCGTTCCACGCGATGAACCTCAGCATCCCGATCGTGCCCGACGGCCTCGACGTGCGCGCGATCATCGACGAATGCGTCGACAGCGGCGCGTATGCCCGATTCCCCGGGCTGAGCATCGCGCTGCCGATGCTCGCGTTCTTCACCCACGACCTCGATCTGGCGATGCGCGAGGTCAAGCGGTCGATCGGCAGCGACGACCCGTGGGCGCGCGCGGCAGGTCATTGGATGGAGAGCTTCATCCTCAACGACCGCGGCGACGTCGAGGGCGGCTATCGCGCGCAGACCAGGGCGCTGGAGCTGTTCCAGGAGATCGGTGACCGGTGGGGCACCGCGATGACACTCGGCATGCGTGCCGAGGCGCTTTCGCAGGCAGGCGACGGCGCCGGCGCGATCCAGATCTACGAGCAGGGCCTGGCATTGGCGCTGGAGCTCAATTCCGACGACGACATCATCCAGCAGCGCTGGCGGCTCGCGCTGGAACGCGCCCGCGCGGGCGACCACGACGGCGCCTGGCACGAGGTGCGCGGCGCCGAGGCGGTCGCCGAGCGCAGCGGCAACCTGCAGCTGAACCTGATGGCGTCGTTCGGCAGGGCCGAGCTGCTGCTGATGACCCGCGACCTGGAAGCCGTGCGCGTCGAGATCCAGCGCTTCAAGGAAGTCGAGTCGCTGCTGCCGTTCCCCGGCGAGATCGGCGACGAGTGGCTGGCCGCGCTGGAAGCCAGAGTGGCGGTGCTCGAAGAGGACTGGGACACCGTCGAGGACCGGCTCCGCAAGGTGTGCCGGTCGACCGTCGACCGGCACGACATGCCGGACCTCGCGCGTGCCGTCGAAGTGCTGGCCCAGCTCCGATTCGGCCGACGCGACGCCGCGGCCTCGGCGACCGCGCTCGGCGTGAGCGAAGTGATCCGCGGCCGCTTCGACTTCGGCAACCCGCAGCTGCGCGCCCTCGTCCCCCAGCTCGAAGCCGAACTCGGCGCGGCAGGGTACGCCGAGCACTACCGCCTCGGCTCCGCACTGTCCAAACCGGACGCAGTGGACTGGACCATCCGCCAAACCGGCGCCTGACCCAGGAAAAAAATCCCAATGCGGCTTTCGTCAGCTTTTGCACCCCCAATGTGGCTTTCGTCAGGTTAGAGCTGACGAAAGCCACATTGGGACGCTGGAACCTGACGAATGCCGCATTGGGATTTTTTGGCTAGACCCGGCGGCGGTAGGCCCACATGGCCAGCGGGAAGAAGACCGCGACCAGGCCAGCCATCCAGCCGAACGCGCCGAGCAGTGGCCCGGCGAACTCGCCGCCGTTCATCAGCCCGCGCGCGGCGTTGGCCATCAGGCTCACCGGGCTGATCTCGGCCCAGGCCCGCAGCCAGCCGGGCATCGTGTCGGCGGGCGCGAACACGTCGCTGCCGAAGGTCAGCGGCATGAGGAAGACGAACATCACGCCCTGCACCGCGCCGGGCGTTTTCATCAGCATGCCGACGAACACCGAGATCCAGCAGGTGCAGAGGCCGAACACGAGCAGCAGCGCGATCGTGACCAGCAGCGACGCGAAGTCGGTCTGCAGGCGGTAACCCATGACCGTCGCGACGACCAGCAGCACGACCATGCACACCACGTAGCGGACCAGGTCGGCCAGCACCGCGCCGATGAGCGGCGCCGACCTGGCGATCGGCATGCTGCGGAACCGGTCGAACAGGCCCTTGCTGACGTCGGTGTTCAGCGAGGTGCCGATGGTCATGCTGGCCTGCAGGATGTTCATCGCCATCACGCCGGGCACGACCCGCTGCAGGTAGGCGCCGATGTCGCCGTTCGCGATCGCGCCGCCGAAGATGTAGACGAACATGACGAGGAAGGTGATCGGCATCAGGGTGACGTCGATCAGCTGCTCGGGGTTCTTGCGGATCTTGAGAACTCCGCGCCAGGCAAGGGAAATTCCGTCCTGAAACACCCTGGCGGGGCTGAGGCGCAACGGCGCCGACGCGGTCATCGTGGTCATACCAGGCTCTTTTCGGGTTCGGCTTCGGCGGGCTTTCCGGTCAGTGCCAGGAAGACCTCGTCGAGGCTGGGCAGGCGCAGCGCGAGCTCGTCGGCCGTGATGCCGGCGTCGTCGAGCCGTCTGACCAAAGTGGACAGCAGAACTGGGTCGGACACGGGCGCCGTGAGCAACCCGGTGTCCTCGCTGCGGGACGGCGCCACGCCGGTCAGCTCGGCGAGTATCCGGCCGACGGCGTCGAGGTCGGCGAGCGAACTCGGCCGCACCTGCAGGGTCTGGCCGCCGACGCGGCGCTTGAGCTCGTCGGCGCGGCCGTCGGCGACGACGCGGCCGTGGTCGAACACGGTGATGCTGTCGGCCAGCTGGTCGGCCTCTTCGAGGTACTGCGTGGTCAGCAGCACCGTCGAGCCGTCGGCGACGAGGCGGCGCACGACCGTCCACACCTCGTTGCGGGCGTGCGGGTCGAGCCCGGTCGTCGGCTCGTCGAGGAACAGCACGGCAGGCCGCCCGACCAGGCTCGCGGCCAGGTCGATCCGCCGCCGCATGCCCCCGGAGTAGGTCTTGACCGAGCGCGACGCCGCGTCGGTCAGCTCGAACTGTTCGAGCAACTCGACCGCGCGCGCCTTCGCGTCACCGCGCGAGAGCTGCAGCAAACGGCCGATCAGCACCAGGTTCTCGGTGCCGGACAGGTCCTCGTCGACCGAGGCGTACTGCCCGGTCAGCCCGATCATCTGCCGCACCCGCACGGGGTCCTTGACGACGTCGAAGCCGCCGACCGTGGCGTGGCCCGCGTCGGGCCGCAACAGCGTCGCGAGAATCCGGACGGCCGTGGTCTTGCCCGCGCCGTTCGGCCCGAGCACCCCCACCACCTTGCCCTCCGGCACCTCGAGGTCGACCCCAGCCAGCGCCTTCGTGGCGCCGAATTCCTTCACCAGGCCTTCCGCCCGGATCGCATGAGACATCGTGTGTCCTCCCTTTCACCGGAGCCCAGCTTCGGCGGGCGGCCTGGTAGCGGCCGCACAGCGGGCTGGCAGAAAATCGGCGGCGCTGACAGGTCCTGTCAGGCACGATGCGCGGATGGGACTCGAAGATGACCCGTTCGAGTGGCGGGCGACGAAGAACGGCCAGGTCATGGTGGCCAGAGGCGGCCGGACGGTGACCGTGCTGCGCGGCAAGGCCGCCGCCGCGTTGCTCGGCAAGCTGACCACGGCCGACGACGAAGCCGCCCAACAGCTGCTGGCCCGCGCGACCGGGCACTACCGGCACGTCGGCAGGCCGAAGGGCTGACTTGCGCAGATCTCGTGAAGGTCCTGTGTAGACCGAGCCTGACCGGCGCGAACTCGGCAAACTGGGCATGTGCAGGTAGTTGAGAGACCCCGCGTCCGCGCGTCGGTGATCGTGCTGTGGCTCGCGCTCGTCCCGTTCGCGATGCTCACCGGGCTGCGGCTGCTCGGGATCGACGGCCCGAAGCCGATCATCGCGGCGATCGCGCTGACGCCCTACGCGACCGTCTGCGCGGTGCTGCTCGCGGCGCTCTGCCTGGTGCTGCGCCACTGGCGCGTCGGCGCGGCCGCGGTGGTGGTGGCGCTGGCGTTGACGTCGATGGTGCTGCCGCGCGCCTTCGCGAACGAACAGCCCGCCGTTTCCGGCCCCGTGCTGCGGGTGCTGGCGTCGAACCTGCTCGCAGGCGAGGCCGACCCGGCCGAAGTGGTCCGCCTGGTGCGCACCCAGCACGTCGACGTGCTGAACCTCGTCGAGCTGCCGACCTCGGCGGTCGCCCGGCTCGACCAGGCCGGGCTTGGCGACGTCCTGCCGTTCCGCGTGGTCCATCCCAGCCGCGGCGCGGCCGGGGGAGGGATCTTCTCGCGCTACCCGCTCACCGAGGTCCCGCTCACCCGCAAGCAGCCGATGGCGTCACTGACCGTCGACGGCCGCTCGGTCGAGATCATCGCGGCCCACCCGGCGGCGCCGATGTGGGAGCCGGGCGTCTGGGCCACGGAGTTCGCCGACCTGCTTGCCGCCGGGCCCGGCCTGCGGATCATCGCGGGCGACCTCAACGCGACGCTGGACCACTTCAAGCTCCGCGACCTGCTCGCCACCGGCTACCACGACGCGGCCAACGAGACCGGCACCGGCTTCGACCCCACCTGGCCGTCCGCCGCATTCCCGCCGCCGGTGACCATCGACCACGTACTGGCCGACCAGCGCATCGCGGTCCGGGCGTACCAGGTCTTCGACATGCCGGGCAGTGACCACCGGGCCGTCTACGCCGAGCTCGCCCTGCCCTGACCCAAGCCTCGCCCTGCTAAAAAAATCCCAATGTGGCTTTCGTCAGGTTCTCGCGTCCCAATGTGGCTTTCGTCAGCTCTAACCTGACGAAAGCCACATTGGGGGTTCAAAAACTGACGAAAGCCGCATTGGGATTTTTTCCCGAGGGTCAGGGGGCGCTGAGCAGGGCATCGATCGCCTGCAGGGTTTCCAGGGCGCCCGAGGCGAGGGAGACGCCGCGGTCGTGGCGGATATTGGGTTCGCGGGGGTTCACGCGGATCAGGGAGCCGGTGGCCGCGCTGGCGATTTCGGCGTAGCGGCGGACCGTGGGGACCGCCTGGCCCGCGCCGAGTTCGATGACCACCAGGTCACGCTGGGCGCGGCGCCAGGCCGTCAGGCCGGACAGCTGGGCGTCGGTGCGCGCGGATTCCCAGCTGTAGTCGCCGAACATCAGGATGTTCGGCCGGGCGAGGCCGCCACAGGAAACGCACGTCGGCAGCTCCGAGGTCGCGCGCATCGTGTCGGGGTCTACGGTGACCGAAATCGAAGCAGGCCAGATCCCGGAGCCGCACTGGTCGACGCATTGCAGGTGATGGATCGAGCCGTGCGCTTCGACCACGTCGGCGTAGCCCGCGCGCTGGAACTGTCCGTCCACATTGGACGTGAAGGCCCAGACCCCGCCCGGGGTCGAAGCACCCCACTCGCGCAGCAGCCGGAAGCCGTCGTGCGGCACCGTCTCGCGGTACAAATCGAGACGGTGGCCGTAGAAACCCCAAGCCAGCGACGGGTCCACCGCGAAATGACGCGGGTTCGCCAACGTCACGAACTCCAGGCCCAGCCGGGCGTACGGCGGGTACGCCTGCCAAAAGCCTTCGTCACCCCGGAAATCCGGCAAGCCGGAGTCGACGCCCATGCCGGCGCCGGCGCACACCAAGAGCGCGCCCGCCGACGAGATCAGCTTGGCCGCGCGTTCGAGCTCAGTCACCAGAGAGCGGGACGACCTCGAACTCCAGCAGGTTCGCGCCGCTGGCCACCGGCTTCGCGCGCTCGCCCGCGTGCGCTTCGACGGCGGGGCCGTTGCGCCACGCCTGGAAGTGCTCCTCGGTCTCCCACTTCGTGTAGACGAAGTACCGGTTCTCGCCGGCGACCGGGCGCAGCAACTCGAAGCCGAGGAAGCCGGGCTGGGTGTCGACGGCGTGCTTGCGTGCCGCGAAGCGCTTCTCCAGCTCGGGGCCCGCGCCTTCGGGAACTTCGATCGCGTTGATCTTCACTACTGCCATGGCCTCCACCCTACTGGCCAACCGGCGCGGGACCGGGCAGTCTCAGCCGCGCAATTTCCCCGGATAGAGGTCGGCGTCGGCAGGCACCTTGTCGGAGTGGAACCAGGTGTCGAAGAACGGCTTGAGCTTCTCGCCCGCGAGGTTGCTCGTGAACAGCTCGAAGTCGTCCCAGGACGCGTTGCCGTGCTTGAACTGCTGCGGCCAGCCGGTCAGCAGCCGGTTGAAGACGTCTTCGCCGAGCTTCCGCCGCAGCGCGTGCATGGCGAGGATGCCCTTGTCGTAGACGCCTTCGAACTCGTGGCCGGCAGGCGCGCCGGTCAGCCGGTGCGACCAGAACTCCGGGCTCTTCCCGGTGATCTCCAGCGCGGCGCGATAGCGCGCGTCGAGGTCGTCGCCGCTCTTCTCCTGCCACAGCCACTGCGCGTACGACGCGAAGCATTCGTTGAGGCAGACGTCGGACCAGGACCGCACCGAGACCGTGTCGCCGAACCACTGATGGGCGTTCTCGTGCACGATCGTGCCGAGATCGGCCCATTTCGCGTAGGTCGGCCTGGTCTGGGTCTCCAGCGAGAAGTGGATGTCCTCGTTGACGAAGATGCCGCCTGCCGCGCTCTGCGGATACGGGCCGAACTTGCTCTTGAGGAAGTCCAGCACCTCGGGCAGCTTGTTCTCGATGTCGCGCTTCGACTCCGTGCCAGGCGCGTACGCGTTGATGATCGGGGTGCCGTCCGGCAGCGTCGCGCGGTCGACGGTGAACTTGTCGATCGCGACCGTCGTCAGGTAGCTCGCGATCGGGTTCGGCTCGGTCCACGTCGTGGTCGACCAGCCGCCTGCCGACTTGGGCGGGGTGTCGCGGCCGTTCGAGAGCACCGTCCAGCCGTCCGGCACCCGGGCGGTGAGCCGGAAGGTCGCCTTGTCGAGCGGGGTTTCGTTGACGGGGTACCAGAACGCGGCCGAATGCGGCTCGCCGACGACGTACGCGCCGCCGGACGTCGACTTGAGCCAGCCGCCGTCGCCGAGCGCGGCCGTCGCGGCCTGCGTCGGCTTGCCCGAGTAGATGATCCTCGTCCGGTAGACGGTGCCAGAGCGGATCGGCTCGGCGGGCGTGATGACGAGCTCGAAGTCGCCTTCGCGGGCGAACTGCGCCGGCTTGTCGTCGATCTGGACCGACGCGACCTCCAGACCGCGCAGGTCGAGGTTGAACCGGCTCAGGTCCTGCGTGGCGCGCGCGGTGACCGTGGTGTCGCCGTCGAGATGGCTCGTCGCCGGGTCGAAACCGATGCCGACCTGGTAGTCGAGCGCGTCGTAGCCGCCGTTGCCGTCGTTCGGGTACGCCTCGTCGCCCGCGCCCGGCGCTCCCGGCTTCGGGTCCATCGGCGCCGGTGGCGGCTTCGCGAGCATGGGCGGGGCCTGGGGGTCGGCACTGCAGCCGATAATCGTGACGGCGATCAGCGCGAGCATGATCGTCGGGGTTCGGCGGCGGCGCATGAAAGCGAGTCTAGGTGATCCAGCGCGACGGTTTGATTACGTTCGGCGGTCAAGGGCGGCCGATCGTCCTGCTGCACGGGCTCATGGGACGCGCCCGCACCTGGTCACGGGTGGCGCGCTGGCTCGAACCGTACGGCCAGGTTTTCGGGCTCGACGCGGCCGGTCACGGGCATGGTTCGCGCGGTGGCCCGTGGGAGACCGAGCGATTCGCCGACGACGTCGCGGCGCTCGTGCGCTCGCTCGGCGCCGGGCCCGCCGTGGTGATCGGGCACTCGATGGGCGGGCTGCACGCGTGGGCGTTCGCGGCGCGGCACCCGTCGCTGGCGCTCGCCGTGGTGAGCGAGGACTTCGCGCCGGATCAGCGCGGACGGACCATCGACCCGTGGAAGGCGCACTTCGAGGCGTGGCCGGTGCCGTTCGGCTCGCTCGACGAGGTGCGCGCGTACTTCGGCTCGCTCGGCGACTACTTCGCGGACTGCTTCGAAGAGCGCGCCGACGGCTATCACCTGATCGCGGACCTGCCGACGCTGTACGAGATCGCGTCCGAGTGGGGGCGCCGCGACTACTGGTCCATTGTGGACTCGATCAAGTGCCCGCTGCTGGTCGTCGAGGGCGAGCACACGCTGATGCCGCCCGGACAGCAGGCCGAGGTCGCGGCGCGCGTCGCCGACGGGCGGCACCTGGTGGTCGCCGGCGCGGGCCACGTCGTCCACGAGGACGCCCCGTGGGAGTACCGGGGCGCCGTCGAGGCTTTCCTCAGCGAAGTACTGGCCCGCTGAGGCGTTCGCGATACCCCGAAAGTGGCTTTCGTCAGATGCGATCTGACGAAAGCCACTTTCGGGGTATCACCGGATGGTCGCCAGCTGGGCCTTGAGGGCGTGCGGATCGTTGGTCAGCAGTGGCCACAGGTCGGCGCCGAGGAAGCCGGACTCGTCGGCGTTCGCGCTCGCGTAGCAGGTCGCCGACGGCACACCGCGCGAGTCGGCGAACGACCGTACGGCGTCCTTTGTGGACGGACCGAATACGCCGTCCGTCGGCACGTTGAAGCCCTTGTCGCGCAGAAGTCGTTGCGCGACAAGGACTCGCTGACCCGTGGCGCCCGGCTTGAGCAACGGCCACTCGGTCGGCGCCGCGCGCCTGGCCGCGTAGCCGAGCAGCCTGGAGACTTCGTCGCGAAGCTCCGGCAGCCGGTCGTAAAGCACCTGGCCTGGGCACTCGGTCGAGTTGAAGTCGCGGTGGCCCTTGATGAACTCGGGGTCGACCGCGTACTGCTGCGCCATGTACGCGACCAGCTGCACCAGCGAGTTCCAGAGCGCGCCCGGCACGTCTTCGGTGCTGTAGAGGCCCTCGTTCTCGATGCCGATGCACTCGCTGTTGTGGTTGCCGACGTTCGCGCCCTGCACGTGTTTCGTGCCGCCGCGCAGCACTTCGAGGCTGCGATGGCGGCCCTCCATCACGTAGCCGCCACGGCTGTTCGTGAACTGCTGCCCGGTGTCGATCCAGCCGCGGGTGTCCATGTGGAAGTTCTGGATCGCCCGCGCGGCCCAGAAAGCGTGCGCCTTCGAGTAGTCGTCGACGTTGCCGGGATCGACGGTGTGGTGCACGACGATGTAGGTGGGCCGGTGGTTTTCGACCGTGATCGGCGCGGCGGCCGGGCGCGCGCTCCACTCGGTGCAGGTGTAGATGCGCGGTGACGGGATCGCATGCGCGACTCCGGTGCCGAGGATGCCGGACGCGCCGACGGCGGTGGCGGCCAGTCCGCTTTTGAGCAGGGTGCGGCGATCAACCATTTCGAACTCCCTCGCCGGGATGCAGGGATGCAGGTGCGAGGAAGGTAACCCCGGTCACACCTCTTCGACAACTAGCAACAGACTTTTGGCCTAACGCGTTAGTGTTCCCCGGGCAACGCGAACAGCCCGTCACGGGTCTGTTCGAGCAGCCCGTCGACCAGAAGTGAGTCGAGACAGCGGGACCGTTGTCCGGCATCGTGCCAAACCAGGTCGAGTTTCGCCTGTTCAACCGGCCCATCGGTGCCGCGGAGCACGTCGAGCAGCAGGCCGCGCACCTGCCGGTCGGTGCCGGCGAACTTCTGGACGACCTTCGCCGGGCCCGCGTAGGCGGGGCGCCCGGCCTTCTGCCACGCGCACTCGGCATACAACGGACAATCGGCGCACCGCTGCGACTTCGCCGTGCAGATCAGCGCGCCGAGTTCCATGAGCGCGGCGGAGAACTTCGCGGCAGGCGCGTCCTGGGCTGGCAGGAACTTCTCGACGTCCGCCATGTCGCGGGTGTTGGAGGGCGGCCCGGCGTCACCGGCACCGTGCACGGCACGCGCGACGACCCGCCGGACGTTGGTGTCGACCACCGGAGCGCGCTTGCCGTAGGCGAAAGCCACGATCGCGCGTGCGGTGTAGGCGCCGATGCCGGGCAGCGCGAGCAGAGTGTCCACATCGGACGGAACGACGTCGCCGTGCTTCGCGGCGATCTCGGCGGCCGCGGCGTGCAGCCTGAGCGCGCGCCGCGGATAACCGAGCTTGCCCCAGGCGCGGACGACCTCGCCCTGGCTCTCGGCCGCGAGCGCGGACGGCACCGGCCACCGCTTCAGCCACTCTTCCCAGATCGGCTGCACCCGCGCGACCGGCGTCTGCTGCAACATGATCTCGCTGACCAGCACGCCCCAGCCGGTGCACTCCGGCTTGCGCCAGGGCAGATCCCGCCCATGCTCGTCGAACCAGTCGATCAATACCTCAGGTCGCACCAGCGGCACTCTACCGATGCCCGAAAGTGACGTTCGTCAGATGTCATGGCCCGAAAGCCACTTTCGTCAGATGAGACCTGACGAAAGTGGCTTTCGGGCTAGAACGGGGGTTACTCGACCTCGGTGAGCTTGCCCGTGAAGACGTCGTAGACGAAGCCGCGCACGTTGTCGGTGTGCGGGAGGAAGTCGCTGCGGCGGACGCGCTGCACGGAGCGGCGGACGCTGTCGTCGACCTCCCGGAAGGCTTCGATCGACCAGGTCGGCCGGACACCGCCCGCCTCTTCGAGCTCGTCCTTGAACGAGTCTTCGGTGACGAGCGAGAGGCCGCAGTTCGTGTGCTGCACGATCAGCACTTCGCGCGTGCCCAGTTTGCGCTGCGAAAGAGCGAGTGAACGGATCATGTCGTCGGTGATCACGCCGCCCGCGTTGCGCAGGACGTGTGACTCGCCTTGGAGCAGGCCGAACATCTCGAACACCCTGATGCGCGCGTCCATGCACGTCAGGATCGCCACGTGGAGCGAGGGCTGCGGGGACGAGCGGTCGCCCTTGCGGTCCTCTCCCATGTCGTCGTGTCGCTTAAGCAGTACGTCGATGGAGGTCAAAACGGTCCACCCTTCGGCGTTCTCGGCTGTTCACCTATTTCACCCGGTGAACGGGCCCGCGGGCAACGCCGTTAGGGGTTCAGTTGACCAACATCACGGGCCGAACCAGCGTTCTTCGGCGGTCCTAGGGGGTCCGGACGTACGGCCGACGCGCAGTTCGGTCGGCAAGGTGATGATCTTGGGTGTCACGCGCTCGGCGGCGCCGAGCAACAGCTTCCCCGCCGCCTTGCCCTTTTCGAGCACGGGCTGGTGGACGGTGGTGAGTCCGATCCGCTCGGCCTCGGCGATGCCGTCGAAGCCGGTGACCGTCAGGTCGCCTGGCACGTGCAGGCCGCGCCGTTCGGCTTCGGCGAGCGCGCCGAGCGCGAGGATGTCCGAGGTGCAGATCAGCGCCGTGACCTGGGGATTGGCGTCGAGCAGCTGGCGTGCGGCCGAGGCGCCCTCGTCGACGGTGTGGTCGAAACGCTCGACGACGGGCACGTTCGCCCAGTCGACGCCCGCCAGCGAGAACGCGGCGGCCAGCGCCTCCAGGCGCAGCCGCTGGACGTGGAAGTGCGCGTTGCTCTGCCGCTCCAGCGTCACGAAGCCGTCGTTGCGCTCGCGCGCGAGCCGCATGCAGAGCACGCCGATCTGGCGGTGGCCGAGTTCGACGAGGTGGTTGGCGATGTTGGCGACCGCGGCGGCGTCGTCGGGGCCGACGCGGTCGACCCCGTCGATGCGCGGCTGGTCGATGATCACCGTCGGCACCGGCCGCTGCAGCACGGCCGCGAGGTGTGGATCGTCGTCCGGCACCGAGTAGACGACGAATCCGTCGACGCCCGCGCGATGCACGGCCGCGACGTCCTCGTGGCCGGGGCTGGCGGGCACGAGGTGCAGGCCGACGCCCGCGTCCTCGCAGGCCAGCGCCAGTCCCTCGAGCACCCCGACGGCGGCCGGGTCGCGGAACGCGTACGACAGGTTCTCGGTGAGCAGCAGCCCGACGGCTCCCGCCTTGCGGGTGCGCAGTGATCTGGCGACCGGGTCCGGGCCTGGGTAGCCGAGGCGGCGCGCTGTCTCCAGCACTCGCCTGCGCAGCTCTGGCGAGAGCTGGTCAGGCCGGTTGTAGGCGTTGGACACGGTGGTTCTGGACACGCCGAGTTCGGCGGCCAGCGACGCCAGTGTCGCCTGCCTCCTTGTGCGAATAGGACGGCCCATCCGGAAACCGTAACGGTTCAGAAGGTATTCGGTGAAGAGACACGACACGTGTGCGATGTCTCGATTAGGTCGTGACCGTCAGTGCCACTGGTCACCCGGGTTTGCTTTTCAACCCCACGATCGAGGTAAAGTGAATCTGACAACGGTTTCCATTAACGATACGGTGCGTGTCCGAGCGTGCCGCCTGTGTGGCCTCTTAGGAGTACTTCGATGACTTCCCGACGCGCGAGGGTGATCGCCGCCGCTGCCGTGTCCGTGCTGGCCCTGGCCACGGCGGCGTGTTCGGGCGACGGCGGCGCGTCCGGTCAGCCCGCCGACGGCAAGATCAAGGCGCTCGCCTCGATCGACGTCTGGGGCGCCGTGGTGAGCGCGGTCGGCGGCGACAAGGTGGCCGTCACCTCGATCATCCACGACCCCTCCGCGGACCCGCATTCCTACGAGACGACGCCCGCGGACAGCCTCGCCGCGCAGCAGTCGAAGCTGACCATCGGCAACGGCGGCGGCTACGACGACTTCTTCGGCAACCTCTCCAAGCAGGCCGCGGGCGACGCGAAGAAGCTGACCGCGTACGAGATCGCCGCGACCGGCGACGAGAACGAGCACGTCTGGTACAGCCTGCCGACCGTGAAGAAGGTCGCCGACCAGGTCGCGGCCGCACTCGGCGAGGTCCAGCCCGCCTCGAAGCAGGCGTTCGCCGACAACGCCGCCGCGTTCAAGACCAAGGTCGACGACCTGGAGAAGAAGGTCGCCGGCGCGGGCGCCGCGCACCCGGACAGCAAGATCGCCGCGACCGAGCCCGTCGCGCACTACCTGCTGGAGACCGCGAAGGTCACCGACGCGACGCCGGAGGAGTTCTCCAAGGCCGTCGAGGAGGAACAGGACGTGCCCGCCGCCGCCGTCGCGGAGGTCAAGGCCCTGGTCAGCGACAAGAAGGTCAAGGCACTCGTCAACAACGTGCAGACGGTCACCCCGACCACCGAGCAGGTCGTCGCGGCCGCCAAGGGCGCCGGTGTGCCGGTCGTCGACGTGTCCGAAACGCTGCCCGCCGGTGTGACGGACTACATTGCCTGGATGAGCAAGCAGGTCGACGCGCTGGTGGGAGCACTGAACGGCTGATGTCAGCGGTACTGCAAGAGGCCAGGCCCGCGGTCGACGTCCGCGGGGCCAGCCTCGCGTTCGGCAGGCGGACCCTGTGGTCCGGGCTCGACCTGACCGTCGAGCCCGGTGAGTTCCTCGCGGTGCTCGGGCCGAACGGGTCCGGCAAGACGAGCTTCCTGAAGGTCCTGCTGGGCCTGCAGCAGCTGTCCGGCGGCCAGGTCACGCTCGCCGGGCACAAGCCGGGCGGGGTGAACTCCAAGGTCGGTTACATCCCGCAGCAGCGAGCCATGGACGAGGGCCTGACGCTGCGCGGCACCGATCTGGTCGGCCTAGGCCTCGACGGGCATCGCTGGGGCACGGGGCTGCGAACGCGCGCCGAGCGCCGCCGCAAGGTCGCCGCCGCCATCGAGTCGGTCGGCGGCACCCGGTACGCGAACGAGCCGGTCGGCAAGCTGTCCGGCGGTGAGCAGCAACGGCTTCGCGTCGCGCAGGCGCTGGTCGGCGACCCCGAGGTGCTGCTCTGCGACGAGCCGCTGCTCTCGCTCGACCTCGCGCACCAGCGCGCGGTCAGCGACCTGATCGACGCGCGGCGCCGCGCCGCGAACACCGCGGTGTTGTTCGTCACCCACGAGATCAACCCCATCTTGTCCTATGTGGACAGGGTGCTCTACCTGGTCAACGGCCAGTTCCGGATCGGAAAGCCGGACGAGGTGATGAGCTCGGAGACGTTGTCGGAGCTCTACGGCACGAAGATCCAGGTGCTCAAGGTCGGCGGCCAGATCCACATCGCGGGCGCGCACAGCTCGCTGTGTGAGGACGAGCCACACCATCACGAAGAAGCGATGAGCGAGTGAACGAGCTTTTCGATTTCAGCAAGACGGCTCAGCTTCTCGGGCTCGACAGCGTGCAGACGGCGCTGCTCGCCGCCGCCGTGCTCGGCCTGGTCGCCGGCCTGCTCGGCCCGCTGATCGTGATGCGCCGGATGTCCTTCGCCGTGCACGGCACCGCCGAACTCGCCTTCACCGGCGCCGCCGGCGCGCTGCTGCTCGGCGTCGGCGTCGAGTACGGCGCGCTGGCAGGTGCCATCGTCGCCGCGCTGCTGCTGGGGATACTCGGCGGCCGCGAGTCCGAGCGCGACTCGGTGATCGGCGTGATCCTGTCGTTCGGGCTCGGCCTCGGCGTGCTGCTGCTGTCGTTCTACAAAGGACGGTCCGCGAACAAGTTCGGGATACTGACCGGCCAGATCATCACCATCGACTCGACCAACCTGGTCGCGCTGGTCGGCGGCTCCGTGCTGGTACTGCTCGTGCTCGCGCTGCTCTACCGGCCGTTGCTGTTCGCCAGCGTCGACCGCAACGTCGCCATCGCGCGCGGCGTGCCGGTGCGCTCGCTGACCATGATCTTCGCCGTGCTGGTCGGCATCTCGACCGCGCTGAGCGTGCAGGTGGTCGGCTCACTGCTGGTCGTCGCGCTGATGGTGACGCCTGCCGCGGCCGCCGCGCGGGTGACCGCCAGTCCGTGGAAGGCCACGGTGCTCGCGGTGATCTTCGCCGAGGTCGCCGCGCTGGGCGGGATCGTGCTCTCGCTCGCGCCCGGCAAGCCGGTGAGCGCGTTCGTTACCACGATCTCGTTCGTGATCTACCTGGTCTGCCGGGTCGTCGCCTACCGGCGGGACCGGGTGGCTAGCCGATCGGATGCTCTTCCAGCTTTGCCTGCACTGCGTTGAGGAACCCGTCCTCGATGAAGGTCAGCTGACCGGCGGAGACACTGCGTTCCACCGCCTCGACCACCACGACCTCGGCGTTGACGAACTCGTCGATCGCCTGCTCCTGCGTGGTCTTCGAGGTGAAGTGCGCGAGCATGGTCAGGTTCGTGAAGCCGCCGGGCAGGTACCGCGAAGACGCCTTGGTGAACGAGTCGCCGTAGATCAGGGTCCGCTTGTCGATCGTGCCGACCAGCGGGCTGGTCTTGCGGTAGACCGGCTTGTCGATGTCGCCGTTGGACAGGCCGCCGCGGTCGACCGCCCCGTCCGGCTTGAGCGTGTACTCCTGCAGCGTCTTGACCTCGTTGCGGCCGAGCAGCGGCGGCAGGTCGGCGTTGACGTCGTACTTGCGCGTCGGCGTGCTGACCCAGCTCTGGGTGACGCCAGGCTGGATGGCGTTGGCGACGTCACGCGCCATCACGAGCGCGCCTTCGTCCGTCCAGTGCGTGTCGTTCGGCGGATAGATCGGGTGGCCGACACGGCCCTCGGACTTCTTGAGCTCCGGCCGCAGGTCGAGCGCGCCCGCCGCGAGGAACTGCGCCCAGTCCGCCTCCTGCTTGGGCTGCGAGCACTCCTTGTCGGGATAACTCGCCGGCAGCTTCTGCGGGACCATCGTGGTCTTGTCCGGCGCGATGACGAACACGAACTTGCGCCCGGAGCTCTCGACGGCCTGGCGCAGCGTGGTGATCCGGCTCAGCGTGTCCGCCAGCGGACGGCTCGGCGCGCACTTGGCCTCGGCGTCGTAGCCGTAGTACAGCCACCCGTCGACACCCTGCACGACGCGGCGGTACCCGGCCTGGCTGTTCGGGCTGCCCTGCGGCGACGGCGCGTTCTTCGGCGTGGACGGCGTGGCGCCGGGAATCGGGCCCGCGACGGGCGGCGGCGCCTGGTCGAGCGGGGCGCCTTCGCCGAACAGGCCGCGGCTGACGCCGTCGGCGGCGGCGATCGCGCCGCTGCGGAAGGACAGCTGGTCGGTGGCCCAGCCGGGCAGGCCGGTGAAGAACTTCCAGCCGTCGCCGAGGCTGGGGAAGCTCGCCAGCTTGTGGTTCTCGATCTCGCTCGGGCGGACACCGACGACCCACAGCAGCGTCGGCGTCACGAAGAACATCAGCGCGCAGACCAGCGCGGTCATCTGCCGTCCACCGTGCCGAGGCCGGTGCAGCGCGTGCTCACGGGGTAGCCACGCCTCGTGGACGGCAGGCAGCTGCTGAGGTTCGGATTCCACGCCTCCACGGTAACCGGAGGATCAGTGCAGCATGAGCAGAACCTGCAGTTCGCCGACCAGGAAGCCGATGAACCCGCCGACCGCGATCAGCTTCCACTCGTCCTGGCGGAACGCGGGCCGCAGCAGGCCCTCGTACTGCAGCGGGGTCAGCCGCAGCATCCGGTACTCGACCATCTGCGCGACGTCCATCGCCTGCGTGAGATAGCCCTCGGCCTGGCGGACCGTGGCCGGGAACGACTCGACCGCCCGGCGCGCGGCCGCCGTCTTCATCTCCTGCAGCCGCTGCCCGCCGATCGCGAGCGCGACCAGTGGCTTCGCGACGCTCGTCTGCTCGTCGACGGCCTTGGCGACCGTGCGCTGGACCATGGCGAGCAGCCGGTCCGAGCGCGGCCCGGTCAGCACGGCCTCCATCAGGTTCGGCACGGTCAGCACCTCGTGCGCGATGATCTCGCCGTACTGCCTGGCGACCTCGGCCTTGCGCTTCTGGAACTTGCCCTGGAAGGTCAGCGGGCCGAGCCGGATCGGGTCGCGCGGCACGAAGATCAGCTTGATCGCCAGCCAGTCGGTGAACAGCCCGACCACCGCGCCGAAGATCGGCAGCACCAGCGGTTCCTTGGTGAACGCCCAGGTGAACGCCTGCACGATGCCGAGCGTGAAGCCGAAGACGATGCCCGCGCGTGCGATGAAACCCATCTCCGGGCGCGAGGTCTCGCGGATGAGCTTCACGAGCAGTTTCTTGTCGCGCGTGAGCGTCTGGACGGTCATGTGCTTGACGTCGAGCACCTCGTCGAGGTTCTCGCGCAGCTCGTCCATCAGCTCGCGCACCAGCCGCGGCGTCGACGCCTGCACCTGCTTGATCAGCAGCTCCTGCGCCATCGACGGCATGACCTCCCACATCCGCGGGTGGTACTCCTCGAGCACGCCGCGCGCGATGTCGTCGACGGCCTTGAGCAGCGGCTGCTCGATCTGGCGCGTGATGAGGTCCGGATCGATCCGGTCGAAGATCTCTTTGAGGTCGAGCAGGTTCGTGGTCAGCAGGTCGGTGGCGACCGCCGCCATCCGCCCGCCGTGCTTGGGCACCACGCCCTGCCAGCCCAGTAATGGCTTGATGCCAACGAATTCGAGCGGCCGGAACATCATCTCGATGGCCACGCGCTTGGTCACGTACCCGATCAGCGCGGCGACGAACGGGATGGCCGCGTACAGCGCCCAGTGCTGCCCGAGGTCGTTCAGCACGGCGTTCACCAGGGCACCTTAGTGCAGCAGAAGGAGGACTTGGAGCTCACCCACGAGCCCGCCGATGATCGCGCCGACCGCGATCAGCTTCCATTCGTCCTGCCGGAAGGCGGGCCGCAGCAGCTGTTCGAATTCGAGCGCGGTCAGCCTGCGCATGCGGTCCACGATCGTGTTGCGGACGTCGAGCGCGTTGATCGCGTAGTCCTCGGCGTGCCGGATGGTCTCCGGCACGCGCTCGGCCGCCTTGGTGGCCGCGGTCTGCTTCATCTCCTGGAACTTGCGGGTGCCGACGGCGACCGCGACGAACGGCTTCACGATGCTCGCCTGCTGGTCGATCGTCTTCTGCACCTCGCGGGTGATCAGCTGGAACAGCCGGTCCGACTTCGGGCCCTTGAGCACGGCCTCGATCAGGTTCGGGATGGTGATGATCTCGCGTGCGATCATGTCGCCGTAGTCGGCGGCCACCTGGTCACGGCGTTTCTGGAAGACGCCCTGCCAGGTGTAGAAGCCGAAGAAGGTGCGCGGCTCGCGCGGCAGGAAGATCATCTTGAGTGCAAGCCAGTCGGTGAGCCAGCCGATCAAGAAGCCGAACAGCGGCAGCACGATCGGTGACTTCGTGGCCGCCCAGATGATCAGCTGCACACAGCCGAGGACGAACCCGAAGAAGATTCCGGACCGCGCGATGAACCGCATCTCCGGGCGAGAGATGTCGCGGATCAGCCGGTTCAGCAACGTCTTGTCGCGCACCAGGTTCTCGACGACCATGTGCTGCAGGTCGAGCACGTCCTCGATGTTGTCGGCGATCTCGCGCATGATCTTCGCGATCGCGCGCGGCGCCTCGGCCTGCACTCGCTTGAGCAGCAGCGCCTGCGCGGTGTTCGGCAGCACTTCCCACAGCCTCGGCTGGTACTGCTCCATCACCTCACGCGTGACGTCCTCGACCACACGCAGCAGCGGTTGCTCGATCTCACGCGCGACCTGTTCCGGGTCGAGCCTGGAGAAGATCTCCTTGGGATCGACGAGATTGTGCGTGAGCATTTCGGTCGCCGTGCTCGCCATCCGCCGCGCGTTGGCCGGCAGCACGCCCTGCCAGCCCAGGAATGGCTTGATACCAACGAATTCGACCGGCTTGAACATCATCTCGATGGCGACCCGCTTGGTCACGTAGCCGATAAGCGCGGCGATGAACGGCATGGTGACGTACACCTGCCAGTGCTCACCGAGGCTGTTCACCCGCAAACCGTAGCGGTCACCGCGCGTGGTTTCGCAGCGCACGCGGTGAACGTCACGTCAGTGCAGCAGCAACAGCACCTGGAGTTCACCCACCAGGCCGCCGATGATCGCGCCGACCGCGATCAGCTTCCACTCGTCCTGCTTGAACGCGGGTCGCAGGATGCCTTCGAATTCGATCGGGGTCAGCTGCTGCATCTTTTCCACGATCGTGTTGCGCACGTCGAGCGCGTCGGTCGCGTAACCCTCGACGTGTTTGACCGTTTCGGGCAGGTATTCGATCGCCTTGGCCGCCGCGGCGCGTTTCATCTGCTGGTATTCCTTGCCGCCGACGGTCAGCGCGACGATCGGCTTCGCGATGCTGGCCTGCTGATCGATCGTGCGCTGCACCTCGCGCTGGATCATCGCGAACAGCTTGTCCGACTTCGGCCCGGTGAGCACGGCCTCCATCACGTTGCGGACGGTGAGCACCTCTTCGGCGATCAGCGCGCCGTAGTCGGCGGCGACCTGGCGGCGGCGTTTCTGGAACATGCCCTGCCAGCGGAAGAAGCCGAAACCGCGCGGCTCACGCGGGTAGAAGATCATCTTGAGCGCGAGCCAGTCGGTCACCAGTCCGGTGAAGAAACCGAAGACCGGCATGATGATCGGCTGCTTGGTCAGCGCCCACGCGACGAACTGCACCAGGCCGATGACGAACCCGAAATAGATGCCGGAGCGCGCGATGAACTTGAACTCGGGCGCCGCGACGTCCTTGATGAGACGGCAGGTCAGCGCCTTGTCGCGGACCATGGCCTCGATCAGCATGGAGTTGACGTCGAGCACCTCGTCGATGTTCGTCGAGATCTCGCGCATGAGCCGTTCGACGACCTTGGGGGCCTGCGCGCGGACCTGGTTGACGAGCATCTGCTGCGCGCGTGCGGGCAGCAGCTCCCACAGTCTGGGCTGATGCTGCTCCATGACCTCGCGGGTGACGTCCTCGACGGCCTTGAGCAGAGGCTCCTCCAGCTCCTCGACCATGCGCTGCGGATCGAGCCTGGAGAAGATCTCCCTCGGATCGACCAGATTCTTCGTCAGCAGGTCGACGGCGGTGGTAGACATGCGCCGCGCGTTGGCCGGGATGACCCCCTGCCAGCCGAGAAACGGTTTGATGCCAACGAATTCGAGCGGCTTGAACATCATTTCGATGGCGACGCGCTTGGTCAGGTAACCGATCAGCGCGGCGATGAACGGCATCGTCAGATAGACGTGCCAGTGCTCACCGAGGTCATCGAGGATCGCCTGGACGTTCACGACGACCTCCCTTACGGCCCGTCAATACCGTGGAGCATGCCATGGCCGTCCGGAGTGGACCAAACGTCGTAATGCATCCGTTTGGCGGTACGAGAAAATGGGAGGTGCATCACTAGAGTTGCGCAATGGTCGCTGCTGACACCTCTGAGAAGTCCGCCGAACCTGCCCACTTCGCCGTCGCGGTGCGCGGGTACAACCAGAAGCAGGTCGACGAGCGTCTAGCGAGCCTGACGGCCGAACTCAAGAAGACCTCGCGGAACCGTGACGAGGCCGTCGCCACCTCCGGCGAGCTGTCCAAGGCGCTCAGCTACGCGCAGAAGGAGCTCGCCGACGCCAAGGCCGCGCTGGTCCGCATGACCGCGAGCCCGTCCGGCGCCGGCGCCATGGCCGAGCGCGTCCGCATGATGATGCAGCTCGCCGAGGAGGAGATCGCCGAACTCAGGGCGAGCGCCGACGCCGACGCCGCGTCCACCCGCGACGAGGCCGACAAGTACTCCCACGAGAGCCGCCGCGCCATCGACAAGCTCACCAAGGAGCGCGCCGCCGAGCACGAACAGCTCATGGCCGACGGCCGCGCCGAAAACCAGCGCCTCGCCGACGAGGCCAAGGCCTACCGCGAGAAACTCGACGACGAAGCCCTCGAACGCCGCCACGCGGCCGACAAGAAGGCCACCGACGAACTCTCCACCCGCATCGCCGAAACCGAGCGCGCGGCCACCGAGCGCATCAAGGCCTTGGAGGCCGAGGCCGCCACCAAGCTCGCCGACGCCAACCGCCAGCTCGCCGAAGCCGAGGAACGCCAGCGCGTCACCCTCGCCCTCAAGGCCAACGTCGCCGACCGCCTCGCCGCCACCGACCTCGCGGTCCAGGAAGCCATCCGCGCACTCGCCCCCGGCGAAGACGCCCCACCCAAACCCGCCGCCAAACCCACCCCGGCCAAGCCCATCCCGGCCAAACCCCAGTCCTGAAAGCCCGAAAGGGGCGTTCGCCAGGTCCCATCCCCCGAAAGCCACTTTCGTCAGATGCGATCTGACGAAAGTGGCTTTCGGGCTACCACACCTGACGAACGCCCCTCTCGGGCTTGCACCTCCCGAAAGACGCATTGGCGACCTGGGATGTCCCGAATGCGTCCTTCGGTCCTTGGTAGGTCCCGAATGCGTCCTTTGGTACCTGGCAGAGCCCCAATGCGTCTTTCGGTCCCTCCCAGGTCCCCAATGCGTCTTTCGGCACCTGGCAAGGACCGAACGACGCATTCGGGAGGTGGGCAGGCCCGGCTAGGAGGCGGCTGAGGCGGTGACGCCGTGGACCGCGTCCAGGAGTTCGGCGACCGTGGGGTCGTCGACGGCGTCCTTGATGCAGCGCCAGAGTTCGAGGTTGGCGCCTGCCCAGCGTGAGTAGGAGGCGGCGGCCTCGGGGTTGTAGAAGTAGTAGCCGTCGTCGTGGACGTCGGCCTGCTCGCCGACGATCTTGTGGGCCAGCTCGCGCAGGCTCACGTTGTTCTCGCTCAGGTAGCGGTGCGCGAGCACGACCGGCGTCACCGGCAGCGCCTTGAACAGCGTGTCGGCGTCGGAGAGGGCCTGGGCCTCCAACGAGATGTGCGGGCCGCGGTTGGCCATCTCGGCTTCGTCGACGAGTTCGTCGATCCAGCGCGCGACCGCGGGCTCGACGCCGGCCTCCAGGAGGATGCCGAGGCGGAGCTCGCGGCCTGCGGCGGCCGGGGAGTTCTTCAGCACGATGTAGTTCACGTCGTGGACGAGCGCCGCGGTTTCCACGACTGACACGTCCGCACCGTTGCATTGTGCGAAGCCGACCGCTTTGGTGCGGACGAAATTCACGTGGTGCCAGCCGTGGAATGGCAGGCTCTCGGCGTACTTCCAGCACAGCTGATGGACACGTTGTTCGACGATATCGATGATCGAATTCGACACCGTGCTCTTTTGGGCGCGCATACACCTCTCCGATCCCGGCCGGTTTCTGGCAGGCGGGTGGAGTAATGGTAGGCGTATTCGACGCCGCTGTGTAGCTACGGGTAGCTAAATTCGCCTAGCTAGGTCCCCCAATCGGACCTCAACCGGAACATGCCGGTGACTGATCCTTGTCGAAGGGTCATAGGAAAGGCTCGATTCGCGCACCGCGCGCGACTTGACCAGGAAGGTCATCGCGTCTTCGGCCGCGGTCGGTATCCGGTGGAATTCGTCGGCCTGCAGCGATCCCGACGCGCCGACCAGGCAGACCGCGCGCTGGCGCAGCGTCGCCGAAGAGATCAGGCCCGTTTTGGGATCCAGTTCCGCGTCGTATCTTTCATGGACGTAGTTACCGCGGAGGATCGTGGTGCAGAAGTGGTACCTGTGATTGTGCACCGAATCGGCGTAACCATGCCGCCAGTCCTGCTGGGGTTTGTATTCGTGCAGCCAGAAGGAGAACGGATCCTCCGGGCGGTCCAGCAGGCACCAGGCGAAATGCGTGGTCGTCTCACGCGATTTGCTCGCGACGGTCAACGCCGGTTCCGGTTGCAGGGTGCGCACGTGCCTGCGCAATGCCTGCCGCAGCCCCGGCTGGGCCGCCCATGGCCGAAACCAGTCGTCGACGAGGTGCCAGTTGTCGGTCAACGGGAAATCGGCGTCGCGCAGCTGCATCGCGAGTTGGTCGAGTACGGACACACGGGTGAGCAAGACGATCAGCTCCCCAGCTCGGCGATGGTGGAGAACTCCCGGCGGAAGGTGTGGAACTTGGCCTCCAGTTCCAGGAACTGCTCCTCGGTCAGTGTGTTGCCGGTGATCTTTTCGAACAGGGCGAGGAAATCGCGGCGGCTGGTGTCCGGGGTGATCTGGAAATGGCGGCCGGTGCGCGAGTTGCACACGCGCAGGAACTCGGTGCGCTCCATGTTGTACATGAACGAGCCCTCGGTGAACCGCAACGTTCTCGGGTAGAGCGTGCTTGCGCCGCCGATGTCGCTGTACAGGGTCAGCCAGACGCTCTCGTCGAACATCTCCAGCCGGTCCAGCGGCGGGTCGGCGACGACGGTGATGTCGACCTGCGCGCACCGGCTGCGCGCGAGGTACAGCCCGACCAGTCCGATCGAGATCTCTTCGTGCAGACGGGTTTGAATGGATTCGTAGTCCACACCCGCTTCTTCGCGCCGCAGCAGATAACGCGCACGCCCGTTGATCGAACTGGCGTCACGCGGATCCGCGATCACCGCGCGAAGTTCCCGCTCGGTACGGGAAAGCAGCAGCCGCGCCGCCGCGTGCCGTCCCGAGAACCCGCGGAAGAAGTACTGCCGGGTCGCGTTCAGGTCGGCCATCATCACCCGGTTGAACTTGGGGTCCGGATGGGTGGTCGCCTCGAAGACATCGGTGGGAAAGAACTCGTTGTTCAGCGAACGGTATTCGGCACTGAGCTCCTGCAGCGCGCGACGGCTCTCCTCGATCACCGGCGCCACCAGAGCCCGTTGCGAAGCGCTGGCCGTGATCAGGGTCTGGCCGAAGCCGACCACGGCGGAGATCAGCGTCCCGGTGCCGAGCGCGTTCAACAGCGTTTTCGCCGCGCCGGCCGACATCGAGCTGGAGATCCACAGGCTCGAGCCGGAGATCACGACCAGCACCAGTAGAAGCAGATTCGTTCTGGTCCAGAAGATCTCTTGCAGTGGGCTACTGCGGAGCCTTTTGGCTTCCGCGGACACTTCGGTCACCTCCTCGATGGCCACCCGAACGGACGAGTGCTGAGAGTGTCTGTTCGAGCGCGGGGAGTTACTCTACGCTTTGCGTGTTAACCGCGAAATAAGAAATTCGGGCGACTGTTGCCGGTCCGCCAAGTTACCGGTTGCAACTTGCACTCTGCGTGCAAGGTAATCCTTACTGCAGAGGCGATCCACCAGGCGGCGGCTCGTGTGATTGACACGAGTGCACTGGCTACAAGATCGTCAGCACCTAGCGTGACCAGTAAAATCATCCGGACGGCCTAGCCACAGCGCGTGTTCAAAGCCCTTGCGAGACCCCGTTTTCGCCGATCTTCAGTTCGGCAGGACGTCGGTGACCTTGACCTTGAGTTCAGCCTTGGACGACTTGGTCTGGATCATTCCCTGTGAGTCGAACCGGGCGGTGGTCCCGGTCAGCGTGAAGCTGCCGTTCTGCACGTCCTCGCCCCCGATGATCTCGTACAGCACCGTGCACGACGGGAAGCACGGCGTCGTGGTCTTCGGGTCGATGCGATAGGTGACGTTGCAGCCCGCCGACCCGAAGCACTTCTTTTCCAGTGTCTTCACCGTGACCGTGAAGTCGGCGGGGCTCGCGATCAGCGGTATGGGTGTGGGGATCGCGGTCGTTGTCGGGCTGAGCGTTTGCCCGTTCGCGCCGATGAGCTTCCCCGCGTCGTTGGTGCACGGCGGGCTCGCCTGCTTGTTCGCGCAGGGACTGTTGGCCGGAACTGACGACGTCGTGGCCGGAGCGGGGGCGGCCGTGGTCGACGGGCCGCGCAGCGCGAAGAACGCGGCCGCGGCGAGCGCGAGGATCACGAGAACGGCGCTGATGATCAGCGCACGCGGTGAAACGGTCATGGCCTCCCCGATCTGTCGTGGGAGGTCAGTCGCCGTGCCCGCCGTCGCCGTTACGAGCGGTTACCCGTTCGAAACCCTCAGGGCAGCAGCGTGAACGCGTCAGCGTGTCGTGGGCGGACGACCGTGAAGTGCCGCCGGTCCAAGGTGGCCACGGTCTTCACGCCGAACCGCTCGGCAACAGCGACGACCGACGCGTCGGCGGTGCCAAGCGGCAGATCGCCGTACTTTTCGACCAAGTCCGCGACACGGGTCCGATCGGGACGGGTCAGCGACACGACTTCGATGGCGCCGCTCACCGTGTCCCGGATGAAGGCGGCTTCCGCTTGGGGTCCGCAGCGCGTGCCGAGCAGGTAGCCGATTTCCCCGAGCAAGGGTTCGGGCAAGAACAGTGGTCCTCTGACAGTGGCCAGTAGCTCCGCGCATTCGGCATGTCGGTCGTCGTTGGCGTTGATCATCGCGATGATCGGGCCGGTGTCGACAACGATCACGCTGTGCGGGCCTCCCCATCGCCGAGTTCGTGGCGTGCGATCTCCTTGGCTCGGGTGCCGAGATCAGACGTGGCGTGACCTATCCCCATGGAGGAGAAGACGCGACGGGGTCGCGTGTCTTCACTCTCGTCGACGAGAGTCTGCAGCAGCTCTCTGGCCAGCTGTACCCGATCTTCGGGCACCGCCTCCAGCAGCCGTCGTGCGTCGTCTCTCACGCTCATGAGAACAAGTGTATCCCTGGTGCGTTTGAGCAGATCAGAACTGGTAGTACAGGAACGGGCTGAACGTGCCCGTCGCCACCAGGATCGCCGCGTACACCAGCCCGACCGTCATCACGCCGATCCGCAGCGCGTTCGCGGGACGGCTACGCGACGACTCCAGCAGCGGCCCGGTCACCGGATGCGACGGCAGGAACACGACCACCATCGCCGCCAGCAGGATCACGAGGCGCTGGTTCGTCACCGTCGCCTCGACGACGTCGCCCAGGCCCGTGAAGTCCGGCAGCAGCATGTGCCCGAGCATCCCGAGCGCGTGCGCCAGGTCCACGGACTTGAAGAACACCCACCCGATCACGACCAGCACCAGCGTCAGCGCACGACGGCCCACGCGGGCCAGGACCGACGCCGGGGTCGTGTCGTAGCCGAAAGCGCGCTCGATGATCAGCAGCGCCCCGTGGTACATGCCCCAGACCAGGAACGTCCACTGCGCGCCGTGCCAGAAGCCCGTCAGCACGAAGACGATGCACAGGTTGCGGTACGTCTTCGCCGCGCCGTGCCGGTTGCCGCCCAGCGGGATGTAGACGTAGTCGCGGAACCAGCGCGACAGGGACATGTGCCAGCGGCGCCAGAACTCCGTGATGGTCACCGCCGAGTAGGGCCGAGCGAAGTTCTCCGGCAGGCGGAAGCCGAGCATGCGGCCCAGGCCGATCGCCATGTCCGAGTAGCCCGAGAAGTCGAAGAACAGCTGGAGCGTGTACCCGATCGCGCCCAGCCAGGCGGTCGCGAAGGTCATCTGGTTGGGCGGGGTGGCGAAGCAGGCCTCGACCATGGGGCTGAGGGAGTCCGCGATGATCGTCTTCTTGCACAGGCCGAGCGCGAAGCGGGGGAAGCCTGCCGCGATGTCGTCGAGGCGGTGGGAACGCTGCTGGGGGAGCTGGTCGGCGATCTCGCGATACCGGACGATCGGGCCGGCCACGAGCTGGGGGAACATCGCGATGTAGGCGGCGAAGGACACGATGTCGCGCAGTGCGCGGCGCTCGCCGCGGTAGATGTCCACCACGTAGGAGATGTGGTGGAAGGTGTAGAAGGAGATGCCGATCGGGATGACCAGGTTGGCGACCGGGAAGTTGCCGCCGAACAGCTGGGCGAAGGCGGCGATCTGCTGGGTCGCGAAGCCCGCGTACTTCCAGACGACCAGCACCGCGACGTCGAAGGTGATGACCGCGATCAACAGACGCCTGCGGAACGCGTGCCTGGTGTCCCACTCGTTGGGCTCGAGCGACCGGCCCGCGAAGAAGTTCACGACCATGCAGGCCAGCAGCAACAGCAGGAACGGGCCTGCCCCGGTGGCGTAGAAGATGAGGCTGCCGACGGCCACGATGCCGTTGCGCCAGCCACGCGGGAACACCAGCACGGCGAGCAGGACCGCCGGCATGAAGTACCACAGGAACAGTGGCGAGACGAACGACATCGGCGCGGATCCCCCTTGACCTTTCCCGGTGACGATAACGCCAGCACTTGCTAGCCCGTGGCGAAGGCTGGAGTCTTGACGCTGAAGCCGTCGAAAGCAGGGGAGGCCCCATGAGCGAGCCGTCGACCCGTGGACTGGATTGGTGGCGCGGCGACCGTGCCAGATGGGCGGAGCTGTGCTTCACGGCCGCGCCCGACGAAACCCCCGCCGACCTGCATGCCGCCGCGCGCGCCGCGGTCTTGCGGGAGCTGTTCGATGACAGCACCGATGAGGACGCCGACTTCCTCGTCTACCTGCTCGCGCAGGAGACACTGATGCACCAGAGCGGCTGGTCGTTCAGCGACAGCATGGGCATGGCCGCGTTGCTGGTGGCCGAGCGCAAGCGGCCGGATGACGTCTTCGCGCTCTGGAACGCCAAGAACGCCAACTTCGACACCATGTTCGGCCTCGACTCGGAGCTGCTCTTCGCGCCGGGGGTGGAGGAGACCATCGTCTTCGTCGAAGCGTCCGATGATCCCGCGCGGGACGGGATCATGCGCTACGTCTCGGGCACCTCGCTGCCCAGCGATGCCGAGGTGGCCGCCCGCCTGGCAGGCCTACGCCACTATCACACCGCGTAAAAGGCTCGTGAGCGTTCCGGGCGGTTAGAACCGCCCGGAACGCTCACGACTCAGATTCGGCCCGCGACGCGGCGGCGGCGCGCCACCTCGGCGAGCAGGACGCCGGCCGCGACGGAGGCGTTGAGCGACTCGACGCCCGCCGCCATCGGGATGGACACGGTCGCGTCGCAGGTCTCGCGGACCAGGCGCGACAGGCCGCGGCCCTCGGAACCCAGCACGATGACCAGCGGGTCGGCCGCCAGGTCCAGCTCGTCGATGTCGACCGAGCCGTCGGCGTCGAGCCCGACGATCATCAGGCCCTGCTCCGCCCACGCCTTGAGCTGGCGGGTCAGGTTGGTCGCCACCGCGATGGGCAGCTTCGCCGCGGTGCCCGCGCTGGTGCGCCACGCCACGGCGGTCATGCCCGCGCTGCGCCGCTCGGGCAGCAGCACGCCCTGCGCGCCGAACGCGGCGGCCGAGCGGATGACCGCGCCGAGGTTGCGGGGGTCGGTGACGCCGTCGAGCGCGACGAACAGCGGGGTGTCGCCGGAGTCGCGCGCCACGGTCATCAGGTCGTCGGGGTGCGCGTACTCGAACGGCGGAACCTGCAGGCCGAGGCCCTGGTGCATGGCGCGGCCGGTCTTGCGGTCGAGCTCTTCGCGCGGGATCTCCAGGATCGAGATGCCCTTGTCGCCCGCGAGGCGGACGGCCTCGTTGACGCGGTCGTCGACGTCGATGTTCAGCGCGACGTACAGCGCGACACCGGGCACGTCGGCGCGCAGCGCCTCGACCACCGGGTTGCGCCCGGCGATCAGCTCGGGGCGGTCGGCCTTCTTGGCGCGGGCCGCCTCCTGCCTGCGGTTGGCCGCGTTGGCCATCTTGTAGGCCTTGTGGTTCGGGCGGTCCTCGGCCTTGGGCGTCGGGCCCTTGCCTTCGAGACCCTTGCGCCGCTGCCCACCCGAGCCGACGACCTGGCCCTTCTTGGTACCGGGCTTACGCATAGCGCCCTGGCGCCGGGAATTGCCTGCCATGTCTCTTCTACGCTTCTTTCACTGTCCACTTAGGACCGTCGGGGGTGTCTTCCACCGCGATGCCCGCCTGCAGCAGACGGTCACGCGCGGCGTCGGCGCGGGCGAAGTCGCGCGCGGCGCGCGCTTCCTGCCGTTCGTTCAGCAGGCCTTCGACGATGTCGGACAACGCCTGCTTGTACGGCGCGTCTGCGCCGCTTGCCTCGGACCACCGCGCCGAAAGCGGGTCCAGACCGAGCACGTCGACCATGGCACGCACGGAGGCGGCGATGTCGAGCGCCTTAGAAGTATCAGCGCTGTCCAACGCGGCGTTACCTTCACGCACTGTGTTGTGCAGCACGGCGAACGCCTGGGGCGTCGCCAGGTCGTCGTCGAGCGCCTTCGCGAACTCCGCGGGCACCTGGCCGATCGAGACCGCGCCCGCGCGCCGCAGGAACTGCTCGATGCGCCGGTAGCCGGTCGCGGCCTCGGACAGCGCGCCGTCCGAGTACTCGATGTTCGACCGGTAGTGCGGCTGGATCAGGTAGTAGCGCAGCTCGGGCGCCCGGTACCGCTCCAGCATCGCCGGGATCGCCACGGTGTTGCCGAGCGACTTGGCCATCTTCTCGCCGGACATGGTCACCCAGGCGTTGTGCAGCCAGAACCTGGCGAACTCGTCGCCCGCCGCGTTGGACTGGGCGCGCTCGTTCTCGTGGTGCGGGAAGATCAGGTCGATCCCGCCACCGTGGATGTCGAACGACGGGCCGAGGTACGTGGTCGCCATGGCCGAGCACTCGAGGTGCCAGCCGGGCCTGCCGTTGCCCCACGGCGTCGGCCAGGACGGCTCGCCCGGCTTGGCCGCCTTCCACAGCGTGAAGTCACGCGGGTCGGTCTTGCCCTCGCCAAGGCTCTCGCCCTGCTGCATGTCGTCGGGCTTCTGCCCGGACAGCGCGCCGTAGTCGTCGAACGACTTGACCGAGAAGTAGACGTCGCCACCGGACGCGTAGGCGTGACCGGCGTCGATGAGCCGCTGCATCAGCTCGACCATCTGCGTGACGTGGCCGGTCGCGCGCGGCGCGATCGACGGCGGCAGGCAGCCCAGCTGGTCGTAGGCGGCCTCGAAGGCGCGCTCGTGCGTCGCGCCCCACTCCCACCACGGCCTGCCTGCGTCGGCCGCCTTGTTCAGGATCTTGTCGTCGATGTCGGTGACGTTGCGCACCAGGAAAACGTCAAGTCCACTGTGGACGAGCCAGCGGCGCAGCACGTCGTAGTTGAGCGCGCCGCGGACGTGTCCGATGTGGGGCGCGCCCTGCACGGTGGCCCCACACACGTAGATGGACGCCGTTCCGCTCACGGCGGGATGGAACTCCCGCACGCTTCGGGTCGCGGTGTCATAGAGGTGTAGAGCCACCCCGAAATGGTACGGGTTCGGCGTGAGCCGTGTCGCACCCCGTCGCCGGTTAGAGCACTCCGTGCGTGCGCAGCGCGCCCAGTAGCGCGTCCGGACGCTCCGCCGTGGGCAGCGGATCGACCAGCGCGAACTCGCAGCCGATGGCCAGCGCGCCGCCGTCCGCGTCGACGTGATCGCCGACCATCAAGGTCTCTTCGGCGGGCACGCCGAGCTTGCCGACCGCGATCCGGAACACCTCAGGCTGCGGTTTGATGGCGTTGACCTCGAACGACAGGACGAACTCGTCGACGTAGGCGTCCCAGCCGCGTGCCGCGAACGCCGGCCGGATGTCGAAGGCGATGTTGCTCAGCACGCCGACCTTCAGCCCACGGCCCGCCGCGCTCTTGAGCACGGCCTCGGTGTCGGGGTACGGCGTCCACTGGCTGGGATCGATCAGCCGGTCGTAGAGCGCCACGGCCTGCTCGGCGCGCGGCACCCCGGACTGCTTGAGCACCTCGAGGTAGACCTTGCGGTGCAGCGCGGGGTCGAGGTCGCGGTTCTCCCACGCGTGGGTGTACTCGTCGTTCAGTTCGACCACCTTGCCGACCGGGGCGGTCATCCGCCGCATCAGCTCGGTCTGCGCCTCCAGATCGAGGCGCGCGCCGTCGGTGTCGGTCAGGTCGGCCAGCCAGGTCTCGTCCTGCTCAAGCCGGAAGAGGGTGCCGGAGAAGTCGAACAACACAGCCCGAATCGTCACATCATCCAGCCTAATGGTTCGGACCACTCAGAGGGCGAACGGAACTATCTTGTCCACGATGACGCGTATCACAACGCACAGGTCGTCGAACTCGTCCGGCTCCTTGGGTATGCCGGTGTACTTGATCGAGAGTTCATTCAGGAACTCTTGAACGTCGTTCTCCGTGAATTCCGCCCGGCCGCGCACCTCGGCGGACCGGTAAGGATTTTCCACATCGAACACGGAAACGCTGACCATCGGGCGGGCCGCGATGTTACGCCCTTTGATGTTGTTCCGTTGCGTACAGAACAACACTGTGTCACCTTCGCGTTTGGCCCAGACAACGGAAGAGTGCGCGCTACCGTCCTCGCTCACCGTCGCGACGACGGGAAAGTTGGGCGCGTCGAATAGGGCACTTGTCATCTCGTCGAAAATGACCGCCATAGTCCGCGACTGTAGCCAACCAACACCCCCGAACACTGCCCCCTATTTCGGACAAAAATCGGCGGGCGGCCGCTCAAGAACGCAGCAGCAGCGCCGACGCGACGGCCGCGATTCCCTCGCCGCGCCCGGTCAGGCCCAGTCCGTCGGTCGTCGTGCCCGCGACGCTGACCGGTCCGCCGACGGCCTCGCTGAGCACGCGCTGCGCCTCGTCCCGGCGTTTGCCGATCCGCGGAGCATTGCCGATCACCTGAACGGTCGCGTTGCCCAGCCGCCATCCGTCCGATTCGATCAGGCGGCGCACCTCGGCGAGCAGTTCCGCGCCGTGCGCGCCAGCCCAGCGCGGGTCGCCGGTGCCGAACACCGCGCCCAGATCGCCGAGCCCGGCCGCCGACAGCAGCGCGTCGCAGAGCGCGTGCGAGGCGACGTCGCCGTCGGAGTGCCCGGCGCAGCCGTCGACGCCTTCCCAGAGCAGACCCGCGATCCAGCAGTCCCGCCCGGCCTCGATCGGGTGGACGTCGACGCCTTGGCCGATCCTCATAGCGTGTTCTCCTGATTTCCCGCGGCGAGCAGCGCTTCGGCCAGCCGGAGTTCGAAGGGGGTGGCGACGCGCATCGCGTCGGGATGGCCGGGCACCGTCGTGGCGCCTGCGGGCAGCGCGAGCGTGCCCGTCGCGTAGGCGGCGCGCAGTGCGTCCTCGGTGAAACCGGCAGGCGTTTGGGCTGATCGGAGCAGCGCGCGATCCAAGGTGCCGATAATCACATTCGCCGCGCCGACCGCCTTGACGGTGTCCGACATCGGCAACACGGGGACCACGGCCGGGCTTGCGGGGCCGACGGCGGCGGCGACCGATTCGATCACCGAAGGCGGCGTGAACGCGCGCAGCGGATCGTGCACGAGATAAACGTCATGGCCCGGTTCGATCGACTCGGGCACGGAGCCGGGCACCACCCGGCACTCCAGACCTGACAAAGCTTCCCCGAAAATGACCACACGCCGTGCTGGGGCGACCACGACAACCGAATCCACGTGTCCGGAGTCGAGCAGCCCGCGCACGGCGTGCGTCAAAATGGGTTCACCACGGACCGGTGAAAGCGCATCCGTTTCACCGGTGACATGAGCGACAGCGTCAACAATCGCGACAATGGTCTTCATCGAACGCGATCGTATCGACGAGCACCAGCGTGCTCACAAAGCCTTCGAGCAGGCTCAGACTGTCGCGGTTTCCAGAACTTCGTCGAGGAGGACTTCAGCCTTGTCCTCGTCGGTGCCCTCAGCGAGAGCGAGTTCACTGACCAGGATCTGCCGCGCCTTCGCCAGCATGCGCTTTTCGCCTGCCGACAAACCGCGGTCCTTCTCGCGCCGCCAGAGGTCCCGCACCACTTCGGCCACCTTGTTCACATCGCCGGAGGCGAGCTTCTCGAGGTTGGCCTTGTACCGGCGAGACCAGTTCGTGGGCTCTTCGGTGTGGGGAGCGCGCAGTACGTCGAAAACCTTGTCTAGTCCTTCTTGCCCGACCACGTCACGCACGCCGACGATCTCGGCGTTGTCAGCGGGCACACGAACCGTAAGATCCCCTTGCGCGACTTTGAGGACGAGGTACTTCTTTTCCTCGCCCTTGATCACGCGGGTTTCGATGGCTTCGATGAGTGCGGCACCGTGGTGCGGGTAGACGACGGTCTCTCCGACCTTGAAAACCATGTGTCCTCTGCCCCTTTCGCTACCCCTATCCTATCACGGGGTACCAGGGGGCACCTAGCGACCCGCATCCGTCGTCGCAGGTCAGCGGCCTGTTGACAGTCCGCCCGGGGTTGACAAGCCCGTAATCACCATGCTCATGCAGGTGGCGGCGAACGGTTCGGCGCGACCTGACGAATCCATTGTGGACATCGTTGTCCGCCAGTGGATCTTCGCTCGAACGAGCACCGGGTTCCGCGCGGCGCGGGGCGCCCGGCTAGTCTTCGCGGTGATTCAGGCGTTGAGATCGGAAGGACTCTGACGTGAGGCTGCAGAATCGCCGCGTGTTCGGCGTGTCCGCGCTTGCTCTTGGCGCGGCGCTGGTGCTGGGCGGGTGCGGAGCGGGTCAGCTCACCCAGACCGACAGCCAGCAGCCGGCGGTCAACGGGACGCACGGCGAGGCCGGCAAGCTCTCGCTGCGCAATGTCGCGTTCCAGTTCCCGAAGACGGGTGGCGCGTACGCCGCGGGCGCGACCGTGCCGCTGGGCGTCACCATCGTCAACAACGGCACCGCCGACGACGAGCTCGTCGCCGTCGCCTCCGACGCCACCGGCTCCGGCGTGATCAGCGGCTCCAAGACGATCGTCGCGGGCCACGCGCTCGTCGTCTCGCCGTCGGACGTCTCGGTCGAGCCGCCCGCGGTCTCCGCGACGCCGACGGCCACCTCGTCGTCGTCCGCCACCACCACGACGCCGACCTCGACCGGCAAGTCGTCCCCGGCCACCTCTTCCTCTTCCTCGGAGAGCACGCCGGCCACGACCGCGCCGCCGTCGGCACCGGCCAAGCCCGGCGAGGGGTCCGTGACGCTGCCCAGCCTGAAGTCGCCGCTGTGGCCGGGCATGACGCTGCGGGTCACCTTCACCTTCAAGCTCTCGGGCACCGTGACGCTGGACGTCCCGCTCGCGCCCGCCTCGCACGAGCGCACCGAGGCCCCCAAGGCTCCGGAAGGCAAGCCAGCCGAGGGTCACTGACCGTTTTTGTCGGTGCGGGTGGATAGCCTGCGCTGGTGGTCAAGAAGAGCACGGTCTCCTATCGCTGCGGCGAGTGCGGGTACGAAGCGGCCAAGTGGCTGGGACGCTGCCCGGAATGCCAGGCGTGGGGCACCCTCGAGGAACGCAGCGACACCAAGCCTGCGGTGGCCAGGCTTGGTCTGAGCTTGCCCAATACCCCTGCCCGCCCGATCGCCGAGGTCGACATCGAGGCGGCGCGGGCGCGTGAGACCGGCGTGTCCGAACTGGACCGGGTGCTCGGCGGCGGCCTGGTGCCGGGTGCGGTCGTGCTGCTGGCAGGCGAGCCCGGTGTCGGCAAGTCGACTCTGCTGCTCGAGGTCGCCTATCAGTGGGCCGCGCGCGGTGGTGACTTCGGGCCTTCGCTCTATGTCACCGGCGAGGAGTCGGCCGGGCAGGTCCGGCTGCGGGCCGAGCGCACCGGCAACATCAACGCCGGGATGTACCTGGCGGCGGAAAGCGATCTCTCGGCCGTGCTCGGGCATGTCGACGCGGTCAAACCCGGCGTGCTGATCGTCGACTCCGTGCAGACCATGGCCTCACCTCAGGTCGACGGCGCGCCGGGCGGCGTCACCCAGGTTCGCGCCGTCACGGCCGGGCTCGTCGGGGTCGCCAAGGAGCGTGGGCTCCCGGTCATCCTCGTCGGGCACGTGACGAAGGACGGCTCGGTCGCCGGCCCGCGGATCCTGGAGCACCTCGTCGACGTGGTGCTCCAGTTCGAGGGCGACAAGCATTCGACGCTGCGGCTGGTCCGCGGCGTGAAGAACCGCTTCGGCGCGGCCGACGAGATCGGCTGCTTCGAGCTGCGCGAGGACGGCATCGTCGGCGTGGCCGACCCGTCGGGGCTGTTCATGAACCGGACCTCGGAGCCGGTGTCCGGCACCGCGATCACCGTGACGGTCGAGGGCAAGCGCCCGCTGCTCGGCGAGGTGCAGGCGCTGGTCTCGGCCACCTCGATGCCGCAGCCGCGCCGCGCGGTGAGCGGCCTCGACGCCTCGCGCGTGTCGATGGTGCTCGCGGTCCTCGAGAAGCGCGGCGGCGTCAAGCTCGGCGACAAGGACGTCTACACGGCGACCGTCGGCGGCATGAAGATCACCGAGCCCGCGATCGACCTCGCGGTGGTGCTCGCGCTCACCTCGTCGGTGCAGGACGTGCCGATCTCACCCCGGCTGGTGGTCGTCGGTGAGGTCGGGCTCGCAGGCGAGGTCCGCCGCGTCCCGAACGTCGGCAGGCGGCTCGCTGAGGCCGCCAGGCTCGGCTTCACACACGCCCTCGTGCCGCCGGACTCCGGCAAGCTCCCCGACGGCATCCGCGTCCTGGAGGTCGGCGACGTCGCGAGCGCGTTGAACGCCGCCAACCACGCACGCTGAGGCCGACCGCTCGGGTACGCCCGCCGACCCTTCAGGTACGCGTGCCGACTGCTCAGGTACGCGTGCCGACCCTTGAGGTACCCAGCTCAGGGGTCGTGAGTGGTACGGCCGGTTCTAACCGGCAAAAACGCTCACGACCCCTTCCTCGGCTGCCTCGTGCGTGTCCGGTCGTGGTCGGACGTGGATGAGGGCCTACATCACTCGGATCCGTGGCGTGAGGGCCTAGTTCGACCGTATATACGGGTGGGGGCCTCCCTCACCCACTCGGCTCGGGTGAGGGAGGCCCCCACCCAAGCCGAGCACACCAGACACGCCACCTTCGAACTTCCGTTCAAGAGAACCGGCGTAAAACACTCACGAGCCTGGTCAGTTCGGCTTGGTGGTCGTGGTCGTCGGGATCGTGGGCCGCTCGCTGATCGCGGTCTTGAAGTGGGACTCGCGCAGCGGGGTGCCCGCTTTGTAGGCGTCATCGTCGTAGACGGTGGTGACGGTCAGGGTGATGGGCAGCCCGGTGCTGGTCTTGAGCACCAGCGTGGTCCGCTCGTTCCCGCGCTCGAAGATGTAGGTGGTCCGGTCGCTCTCGTTCCTGGTCACGAAGCCGGGCACCAGGCTCAGCGTCCGCGCGAAGAGGACCCGGTAGCTCGCGGGGAGCTTGCCGGAGGTGAGCAGGTCGACGATCGTCCGGAAGGTGAAGACGTCGACGTCCATGGGCTGCGGCTTGCCCTTGTCGAACTCGGTGTGCAGCTGTTCGTAGAGCCAGGTCGGGTCCTGCCGCAAGCTCGCCAGGAAGCGGGGTGTCGGGTTGAAGAAACTGCCGGGACCACCGTCGAGCGGGCCGTGTTTCTCTGTCACCTCCGGCGGGCCGGCGCCGAGCTTGGGTGTCGCGGTGGCGGCGTCGGGGCCGGGGTACGGCACTGACCGCCCGGTGGAGGTTTCCCGGCGCAGCCACTCCTGGCCGGGCACCTCGGGGAGCCACTGCTCGACGATGGTCTCGTAGCGCTCGCCGTACACCGGCGAACCCCAGCGCTGCTCGTACAGGTACCGGACCTGGCCCGGCTTGAGCGGGGCATCCGCCTCGACCGCGCCGGTCGAGCCCAGTTGCAGCAGCGACGGTTCGGCCGGTCCGCTCGCGAGGTTCGACACGGCCACGATGCCGCCCGCCAGCACGATCACGGACGCCGCCGCCGCGACCCAGGCCCACGTCCGGCGCGGCTTGGCGGCGGGCGGCTGTTCGGCGGGAGCGGCGCCGGCGGCGCTCATGAGCGTCGCGCGGATCGCGCTGAGGTCGGCTGAGGGCGCGTCCGGGTGCAACGCGTCGAGCGCGTCGTCGAGTTCGGTCTCGGACCAGACCTGGTGCAGGCTGGCGTCAGACATGACTCGATCCTTCCTCAGTGGACAGTCCTTTGTGTACACGTGGAGCCTGCACCCGCAGTCTCCGTCTGATCCGGTGTAATCGGGAACGCACCGTGCCCGGCGGCAAGCCGAGCGCTTCGGCCACTTCGGACGGTTCGAGCCCCGCCCACGAGACGAGCAGCAGCACATCCCGATCGGCCGGATTCAGGTCCCCGAGCGCGCCGGCCAACTGTGACGCCTTGACCTGAGCGTCCACCTGCTCGCTGACCCGCCCGTCATGCCCGGCGATCACGGTCTCACTGGCATTCGCGAGCCGCGCGGTCGCGGCGAGCCCCCGAAGCTCGGTCCTGAGATGTTGCCGGAGCAGATTCGTCGCGATCCCGTACAGCCACGACCGCGCGGTCCCCAGCTCCGGTTGGTAAGAGGTCCGCCGCCGCAGCGCGACGAGAAACGTCTCGGCGACGAGATCATGCGCGGTCTCCGGCCCGACACGTCGCGAGAGGTAGCGGTGCAGCTGCCCGGCGTGACTGTCGAAGAGCAGGCCGAAAGCCGGTGCCGGGTCCGATCCGCCCAGGTCAGGGCGGTCGGGGCCGGGCACCGGCTCGGCCGGGTCGTGCGCTGCGGTGATCACCTGCATGCAGCGTATTGGCCGAAGCGGCCTCAAGCGTTCACGGACGGATTCCCATGCCGTTGACCACGGCGTACGTGGCCGTGGTCCGCTCGGCATCCGGCTCGCCCGGAGCGTAGGCCGCCTGCCAGCCGATCAACAGCCCGGTATCGGGGGCGAGGAACACGCTCCGGCTGCTTCCGCCGGGCGGCGGGGCCTGGGTGGCTCGGATCGAGGGCCTGCCGTCGACGGATTTGACGTTCTCGGTGATCACCACATCGGGCTGGCGCGCGAGTACCTCCAGCAACGGCCCTCGCAGATCGGCAGGTGGCGGTGTCATGAACAGGTCTTTGACTAACCCGAAAAGCTCGGTCGGGGCCTTGTTCTTGGTGGATGCCAGCTGGCGGATGAGCTTGTCCGGATCGCGCGGAAGCGAGTCCATCAGATCCGGCAGGGTGCCTCCGAAGCGGAATCGGCCGGACCGCGCGATCTCCGGGGCCGCCGTGCCGTTGTCCATGCTGCTGTGCACGGTTCGCTGCCAGTCCCGATGACGGTCGGCGGGTATCCAGGTCTCCACGGTGTTCAGTCCGACATTCGTCTTGTCGCCGGCGTAGAAGATCGACTCCTGCCGCATGTAGAGGTACTGGTACTGGTCGATAGCGGGATCTTTGAAGCGTGCGGCCAGGGCGCGTTCGCCGTCCCCCCTGGCGACGACGAACGCGGTCCCGGCCGCGAATACCGCGGCGGCGCCCGCCGCCAGCGGAAGAAAACGGCGTCGCGAGAGCACTCGGGGCGGTAGCGCGGTGACCAGGTCGGTTCCGGTGGTGCCAATGGCGGCGTTGAGCTTGCCGAGGCCGTGGTCGTAAGCAGCTGCCGTCATCTCCGGCGGCTCGGGCAGCAGTTCGGCGACTGCCTTGTCGATGGGGTCAGTCATGGGGGATCTCCTTGGTGGCCAAGGCTTCGCGAAGGTTCTGGCGAGCCCGATGCAGGCGAGTCCGCGCCGTGGTGACGTTGATGCCGAGCGCTTCGGCGGCCTCGGCGGGGGTGAACTCGGCGAGCGCGACGAGCAGCAGTACGTCCCGCTCCGCGACACGCAGGCGCGCGAGAGCGTCGGCGAGCTTGCTCGCCTCGTTGGCCGCGTCGACGCGGGCTGCCGCCGTTTCGTCCGCAGGGGCGCTTTGGACCGTTCTCGCGTGCTCGCGGGCGAGCGCGCGCAGGCCGCGGACCTCGCTGCGGGCGTGGTTGCGCATCAGGTTCGTCGCGATGCCGTACAGCCACGCGCGTGCGGTTCCCCTGGTGGTGTCGTACTTCGCACGCTCGCGCCAGGCCTGCAGGAACGTCTCGGCGACGAGGTCGTCCGCGGTGGCCGTGTCGAGCCTGCGTGCCAGGTACCGATGCAGTGCCTTGGCGTGCGTCTCGTAGAGCAGCGTCAGCACTTCAGCGGTCAGTGCGCCGAGGCCTGTCATGGTCATGCCTGTCTGTTAACCGATCGGACGGGAAGCGTTCCGGCCCTACTTTCGGTGTAGGCCGATCAGGTGATTCGGGAGCGTAGGGTGAGATCTTGCCCTGATCATTCCCTTGTTCGACGGTAACCAACAACTGTCACTTCTGGGGAAGGACAACCAATGGGTCGCGTCAGAATCGCGGCGGTGCTCGCCATCGCCCTCTCCGGCCTGCTAGGGCTGCCAGGGCTGTCCAGCGCGGACAACCGGGATACCAAGATCGTTGTCGAAGCACCTGATTTCGTGAAGGCCATGGCGCCGCCCGCGAAGGTCGACGGCATCCACGCGTCGGCGGTGCTCAACATTCAATATCAAGTGCAGGAAACCGGCTACTGGTGCGGCCCGGCCGCGACCAGGATCGCGCTGTCGGCGAAAACGTCGAACGTGCCGTCGCAGGGCACGCTCGCCGCGCAACTCGGCACCACCACCAACGGCACCGACTGGATCGGCCAGATCACCGGCGTGCTGAACCGCGACCTCGGAACCTCTTACTACGAAACGAAAGAGATGCCGAACGACCCGCCGACGCAGGCGCAGCGCGACCTGCTCTGGCGGGACATCACGCTCGACATCAACAACGGCTGGGCGCTCGTCGCGAACATCGTCGCGCCCGCGAACAACCACCCGCCCGGCTACCCGAACTACACGATCTACCACTACTTCACCGTCATCGGCTACGACAGCTCCGACATGACCGTGAAAATCGCCGACCCCGCCAATTTCGGCGGTAACAAGATCTACTGGCTGACGTTCAATCAATTGGCGACGCTCATTCCGCCGAAGGGCTATTCCGCGTAAGACCCGGGTGGTGGCGGGTTCGCCCGTCACCACCCGGTTGGCGCAGTGACCTAGTGTGATCTTTTGTTAGATGGATTTCACAAGGTTGCCAAGCAGTGCGTTAACTGGCTACCTTGCACTCGACCGGAATCTCATTGGGGCAGGTTCCGGCGCTGGTGGCTACTGGGGGCTTCCTGTGTTAAGACGCGCCTTGCTGTGCGCTGCGTGCGTAACCGCGATCGTGTCCGGCGTGACTGTCACGCCGGCGCTCGCATATTCGACCGAGACGGCCGTTGTCGCTGGTATGACGGCTGAAGAACACTCCGATGACTGGTACTGGGTGCGCTATCTGGCCAAGGCCCACCCCTATAGTTCGGTAAGGACTTCGGCCTGGAACGCCTTGGTGAGCTCCGATCCGAACGCCGCCATCGTCGAATTCCTGGCCACCGGATACGACTTCGCGGTGAGCCGTGCGCAACAGCGCAATGCTCGTAATCTCGATTTCGTTCGAAGGGTTTACGAAACCACCACCGCCGAATATTCGCCAGAGGTGCATAACGAGGCGCAACGCCTGCTCACCGCCTCGGATTCAGCCCGCGAGACATTCGTGCGCAGCGGATACGAGGCCGCCAGGTCACGTGACCGCGCCTACCGCGACACCGTCGGCGCGCAGAAGCAGGCGCTGGTCGACCGCGACCGCCAGTTCGTCGGCCTGCTGGCCACGAACGACCCCGGCGAGCAGGTCCGGCTTTCCGCGCAGGTCGCCACCCGCCAGGGCGCGACCGACGACGACCTCGTCGAGTTCTTCGCATACGGCTGGGCCAACGGCGCCAGGCTCGACCTGGACGTCTTCCGCCTCCGCGGCGCCGACAACAACATGCGCTGGCGCGACACCATCACCCGCCTGATCGCCGACGCCAAGGCCGCCGAGGACGCCGCCCGGAACGCCTCCAATGAGGCGAAAGAACAGGCCAAGGCGCAGGCCGTGCGCGCATGGGCGCAGGTGGGCGAGCAGACCGCGCCCGCGCGGTCCGGCTGGGGCGAGGCGGAGGACTTCGCACGCAGGCAGGCCGAGAACTGGCACGCCGTGCTGCTCGCCGCCCAGGCGGCGCAGGGACCGAACTGGACCTCGATCATCGACCCGGCCACCGCCTCGGAGACCGCCTGGCAGGCGGAGCAGTCGACGGCCGCGCAGCAGGCCGCCTACTGGAACGCCCTGCTCCAGCAGGCGCGCGACGGCGAAGAGCGGGTCAAGAAGAGCTGACCCACCCCTGCCCGAACCCCGAAAGTGGCTTTCGTCAGATGCGATCTGCCGAAAGTGGCTTTCGGGCTGTGGGACCTGACGAACGCTCCTTTCGGGCTCGCGCCAGGTGCCGAAAGCCGCATTGGGGTCCTGCTGGGGACCGAAGGACGCATTGGGGTCCTGCTGGGGACCGAAGGACGCATTGGGGTCCTGCTGGGGACCGAAGGACGCATTGGGGACGTGGCAGGGACCGAAGGACGCTTTCGGGACGTGGCAGGGACCGAAGGACGCTTTCGGGACGTGCCAGGGACCGAAGGACGCATTGGGACCGCCACGGGGACCGAAGGACGCATTGGGATTTTTTCCTTGCCGGGTAAGGGGTTTAGGGACCTTTGCCCTCCACCGAAGAAAAGGTAACTGGGGATATGCGAAGAACACTGATCCATCGCAAGGGGTTCGCCCGGGGGATCGCGGTGACCACCGCGGCCGTCGCGCTGGCCGGGGTGCTCGGGCCGGTGACCGCGTACGCGGCTCCGGCAGCGGCGCCGACGCCGGCGCCGCCGGTCGCCGGCAGTCTCGCCGCCAAGCCGAAGTCGGCGGCGCCCGCGGTTCCGCAGGAGACGACGGACGCCAAGGCGACCGCGCTCGCCGAGTCGTCGGATGTCGAGAAGGTCAAGGCGGTCAGGGAGATCGAGGTCGGTGAGGCCACCGACGAGTGGCTGATGCTGACCGACAAGAACTTCGTGTTCAAGGTCTTCGACAAGATCAACGCCGACAAGTTCGCGCTGACCAAGGCCGAGGCGTACCGCGTCTACCGCATCGTCGTCGATCACCCGGACGCGCCGGACGCGACCGCGTTCATCCGCACCGGTGTCTTCGACTTCGCCGGCCGTGACCGGATCGCGTACGCGGACCGCCAGGAAGAGGCGCGCCGCGCGAAGGAAGCCCGCCAGAAGGCGGCCGCGTGGGCCGAGATCCAGGCCGACGCCGCGATGATCGACGGCACCGACCAGAACTTCGTCTACCAGGTGTGGCGCCGCTCGACCGGCCCCAAGGTCAAGGCGGGCGCCGGCGAGGCGTGGGGCGGCGACGCCACCGCGTGGAAGACGTTCATCACCACCACGATCTACAGCCTCCACCTCGAAGACCAGCGCGACGCCATCGAGAAGGCGAAGCAGGAGGACGCCGAGAAGGCGCGCATCCTGGCCGCGAAGCTGGCGAAGAAGAACGCCGTCGCGGTGCTCGCGGTGACCGCGCCGGACGGGTGGACCGACCTTTCTGACGACAACTTCATCCGCCAGCTGCTGACGCTGCCGGAGGTGGCCCAGCCGCGGCACGTGGAGATCCTCAACGCCGCCAACGCCGCGCTGCGCAGCACCGACCCGGCCGTGTGGAGGGCGTTCATCGACACCGGCATCTACGACGCCGACAAGCGTGACGCCGCCCGTGAGAAGGCCGCGCGTGAAGAGGCCGACCGGCAGAAGGTCCGCGAGGTCAAGGCGAAGGCCGAGCAGAGCAGGCTGCGCCCGCGTCTGGTCGCGGCCGCCAACGCAGCGCTGGCCGGTACCCCCGCCGACGTCACCAAGTTCCTGAACGAGGGCCAGTACAACACCCTCGAGCAGGCGCTGATGACCACCACCCCGAACTTCAAGGGTTACTTCGTCCGTTCCGACGGTGGCGACGCTTGGAGCACCCCCGGCACGCCCAGCGCGACCGCGGGTGAGGGCAAGCTCGGCGCCGCCACCTGGAAGGTCGTCTCCGGCCTGGCCGACCCCGCCTGTTTCTCGTTCGAGTCGTCCGGTCACGTCGGCAGCTACCTGCGCCAGCAGGACATGCGCGTCAAGCTGCACGCCAGCGACGGCAGCGACCAGTTCAAGAACGACGCCACCTGGTGCCCGAAAGCGGGCCTGAGCGGTTCCGGTGTCTCGCTGGAGTCGAAGGCGCTGCCCGGCCGCTTCCTGCGGCACATCAACGGCCAGCTCTGGGCCGCGAACAACAGCGGCGCGAACTGGTGGGACGGCAACCTCGACGTCTACAAGACGGACGCGACGTGGAACGTGGTCGACCCCGACCCGAACATCACCACGCCGATCATGCTGCGCTGGTACAACGACGACGCGTTCCGCGGCTTCGTGGGCAACCCGAAGGCCGCCGAGGTGGTCGACGGGCCGGTCCGCTTCCGTGATTTCGCCAACGCGACCACCTACTGGAGCCAGGCGACGGGCGCGAAGTACATCTGGGGCCCGATCCTCGAGAAGTACAAGGCTTCGCTCGGCTACAAGGCCAGGCTGCCCATCGACGACTCCTGGAGCACGCCGAACAAGCCTGGTGCGTTCTCTCACTTCGAGAACGGCCTGTCGATCTACTGGAGCCAGTCCACCGGCGCGCACATGGTGTACGGCGCGATCCGTGACCACTGGCAGAAGCTCGGCTGGGAGAACTCGTACCTCGGGTTCCCGACGACGGACGAGTCGCCCGCCGGCGGCGTGCTGCGCCGCAGCACCTTCCAGTTCGGCAATATCGACCACGACCCGGCCAACGGTGGCCGTACGTGGGACTACCGAGTCTGACCTCACCCATTGAACGAGGGGACCCGGCGCTCGGTGAACCGGGTGCCGGGTCCCCTTTTCCACGCCTGGGGGCGTAATGAACTTACGAAGAATCGTGGTGGCCTCACTGGCCTTCGCGCTACTAGGCGGGATCGTGCAGCCCGCGGCGGCCGCGGCGGTACCCGCGCCCGCCGCGGCGCCTGCCGATGATCCCGGCCCGCAGCCGACCCCGATCTGGGACGGCACAACGGGTCTGCCCGATCTCGGTGACCCGCGCTTCCGCCAGATCGTCGCGGACAACGCGGAGCTGGCCGAAGACATCGAAGTCCGGCAGGCGGCCACGGCCGCGCTGGCAGGCGGCCGTCAGGCCATCATGGACTTCCTCGACACCGGCCTGGACATCGCCAAACAGAAGGCGGCCGCCCGCAAGGCCGAGCAGGCACGCCAGGACCGCGCCAAGATCGAGCCGTTGCGCGGCACCGGTGGCAGCTACCTGCGGACCGAAGTGGACAGGGTGCTGGCGGGCACCGACACCGACCGCGCGCAGTTCCTGTTGTACGGCAAGCAGATCGCCGAGCAGCGTGACGCGCAGGTGACCCAGGGGATCGCCGAGCTCGCCGCGCAGAACCGCGCGCGGGTCGAGATGCTCGTCGGTGTCGCGGGCACCGAGGTGAAGAAGGCGGCGCAGGCCGCGCTCGCCGCGGGCGACGGCGCCATCTCGGACTTCCTCGCGAACGGCTACCTCGTCGCGGCGAAGAAGGATGCCGACGCGCGCGAGCAGTTCCTCAAGGACGAAGAGGAGCGCCAGAAAGCGGCCGAGCAGCTGTCCGAGCTGGCCAAGCGGGCCGCGCGGGCCGCCGAAGCACGACGTCAGCTGATGATCCTGCACGGCAACGGGATCCGCGCGCTGCAGCGTTCGGCGAACGCCCTGGTGCTGGCCGGAAACGAGGCACGCAAGGCCGCGCAGATCCTGGCGGCGAACAAGGCGGGCGGGCAGCACCCGGCCGACGCGTTCAACGGTGTGAAGGCCGAAGTCGCCAGGCAGCTGGGGTACGCGCAGCAGGCCGCCGCCGACGCGCAGCAGGCGTCCACGCAGGCGAAGGTGCAGGCCGACGTCCTCGTCGACACCGGGCTGACCTATGGCGTGCAGTGGGCGACCATGGCGCAGGGCATGGCCGAAGCCGGTCGCGCCGCGCAGCTCGCCGCCGAGACGGCGTCGCACGCCATCGACGCGACGGCGTTCACCGACGCGGCACGCAACGCGCAGGAAGAAGCCGAGCGGCACGCGGCCGAGGCCGTGAAGTGGCGTGAGCACGCGCAGGAACACGCTCGCGCGGCCGCCAAGATCGCTGAGGCGGCACGGGTTCAGGCCGAAGCCGCGAAGGACGCCGCGGCGCGCACCAAGGCCGCCCGCCAGGCAGCGGAGGCCGCCGAAGCGCGGGCTTGGGCTGCGGCGGAACGCACCCGCAACGCGCGGATCGTCGCCGAGAACGAAGCGGCGAAGGCCGCGGCGGCTCGTCGTATCGCCGAGCAGCAGCGCGCTGTCGCGGCGGCGGCTCGCGCGCGGGCTCAGCAGCAGGCGGCCATCGCGCACGCCGCACGTGGCCAGGCCGACTATCAGGCGTCGGTCGCCGCGGCGGCCAGGCAGAGCGCCGACCAGCAGGACGCGATCTCGGCGCAGGCCGAGACCAACGCCAGGCGTGAGGAGCTGAACGCGGCCAACGCGCGCAACGCGGCCGCGGTGGCGAATCACCAGAACAACGCGAAGGAAGCCAGGGCCAGGTCGCTGGAGTCGCTCGCGGCGTCGGCGCGTGGCACCGCGAACGAGCGTGCGGCGCAGGACGCGGCGAACCGGGCCAGGTCGGACGCGGGTGCGTCGAACAACGCGGCCGGTGCGGCACGCAACGCGGCCAACGTCGCCAGCGGTGCGGCGGCGGGCGCGCGTTCGGCGGCGAGCGAAGCGGGTCGTGCCGCGGCTCGCGCTCGTGCGGCTGCCGCTGCCGCGGCGGCAGCGGCGGCTCGTGCCAACCAGGCCGCGCGTGTGGCCGAGGCGGAAGCCGCGGCGACGCACCGTGCGGCGATGGAAGCCGAGGCAGCGGCGGCCGACGCGACGGTGAACGAGACTCAGGCAGCCGAAGCGGCTCGCGCCGCGACGGCGCTCGCCGAGCAGGCGGCTTCCGAGGCGCTGCAATCACTTCAGGCGGCTGAGCGGACCAAGGCCGAGGCCGACGCGGCGTCGACGGAAGCCGTTTCCGCCGCCACGCAGGCAAGCTTGGCCGTGCAGGCGGCTTCGGCGGCGAAGGCGTCTTCGCAGGCGATCACCGATCCCGCGAACACCGCGATCGTCATCGTCGCGCCTTACACGAACGACGACATCGGCGCCGACTTCGTGACGCGCGTGGCCAACCAGGCCACCGCCGTCGGCGCCGAGCAGGCCGCGGCCGCCAGGCAGCGTGCCGATGAGGCGCTCGCCGCGGCGAAGGCGGCCGCCGACGCGGCGGCACGCGCCGCAGCCGAGGTCAAGCCCGCTTTCGAGGCGGCGGCGGCCGCCGCCAAGTCCTCGGCCGAGGCGGCCAGGTCGGCGGCGGACGCGCAGCAGTCGGCGGCCGAGGCCGCGGTGGACGGCGCCGCCGCCAGGGCGGCTTCGTCACGGGCGAACCAGGCCGACGCGCAGGCACGCCAGGACGCCATCCTGGCTCGCCGCGCGGCCAACGCGGCGAACAACGACGCGGCCATCGCAGGCCGCAACGCCGCGGCAGCCACGCGGGAGGCGTCCATCGCGCGTTCCGCGGCCAACGCCGCCGCGGCGGACGCGGCGGCGGCCCAGGGTGCGGCCAGCAGGGCGGAATCCGAAGCGGCGGCGGCGACCGCGGCGGCGGACAGCGCCCAGCGGCACGCCGACGGCGCGGCCGAAGCGGCGAAGAACGCGCTCGCTTCGGCGCGGGACGCGCAGAAACAGGCGGACGACGCCGAAGCGCGCGCCCGCGCGGAAATCGAACGGGCGGAGGAAGAACGGCGCAAGGCCGGGCAGCCGGGAAGCAACATCCGGGAGCTCTACACCGTCGGCCATCTGGTCGAGACGAAGGACAACCTGCCGCTGTACTACACGACGGCGGAGGATGTCCGGCGCGAACTCATGCGCTGCTTCAACTGCAGTTTCCCGATCGATGGGGCACCGGCCCATTATCCGGCACCCGGCGAGCAGATCCAGCTGTCGGCCTGCCTGCCGTACCTGGGCTTCATCTGCCAGGACGCGCCGGTCAGGGCCTACGACCTGCCGCTGGTCAACGGGAAATGGCAGGGCTTCTACTTCATCGCGCAGGACGGCCATTTCGACGGCGCGGGCTCGGTGGTGGAATTCCGGTTCTTCCAGAACAGCCAAGGAATGCTCGTGGTGCAGGTCACCGGTAAGGTGAATGACCCGGCAGCCCCTGACTGGCTGAACGAGTACGCCGCCGATTCCAAGTGGCACGATTTCAGCATCGCGCTCGGCGAGAACATTCACACTCATCGCTGATTCAAAATCCGGTGTGGTCGCGCTAGACTGCGACCACACCGGATTTTCCGGGTAAGGGGGATCCTCGCTGTGCTCTGGATCGATGTATTCAGCGCGTTGAGCTGGGCCGTCGCGTACATGCTCCTCGTGTACGCGGTCGAACGGTTCGGCACCTCGCCGCTGCGCCACGTCGTCCCGTTCGCCGGCCTGGGGGTCTTCGCCGTGGCGTATCTGGGGATCGCCTGGCAGTACGGCCGTTGGCCCGCGCTCGCCGTGGGCACGCTGCTGGCCGTCGTGACCGGTGTGGTCATCGGCGTGCTCGGCCGCGTCCGCGCCGGAAGCCGCTGACTTTTCAAGTCGTTCCGAGGTCCCCGCGTGGGATCTCGCTGGGGAAGCAGGAGATCTGTGATGCGCACGCGCATTGTGCTCAGTGCTGTCTGTCTTTCGCTGGTGTGCACCGGGATCGGCGTCGTCGCCGTCCCGCCCGCGGTGCTCGCCGCGACCGGCGTGAGTGTTCAGGAAGACTCGCCGGACAAGATTTTCGTCCAGTATCTCGCCAGGCGGGATCCACGCTCGACCGTCCGGATCGGAGCGTGGCAGGCGTTGCTGTCCAGCGCGCCGGACGCCGCCATCGCGCAGTTCCTGGACACCGGCTACGACTACGCCGTCAACCTCGCCGCCCAGCGCAAGACCCGCAACGCGGACTTCGCGAAGCGCGTGCTGGCCACGTTCACGGCCGAGTTCTCGCCCGAGGTGCACGCGGCCGCGCAGTACGCGGTCAACAGCAGGGACGACGCCGACCGCGAGCGGTTCGCCAACGGCGGTTTCGCCGCGGCACGCCAGCGTGACAGCGCTTTCCGCGTCGCCCAGGGCCAGCAGGCCCAGGCGCTGGTCGAGGCTGACCGCGCGTTCGTCCGCCAGCTCGCGGTGAACGACCCCGGCGCGCAGGTCAGGGTCAGCGCGTCCTACGCGGTGCGCGCGGGCGCGACCGACGCCGACATCGTCGACTTCTACGCCTCGGGCTGGGCGTTCGGCGCCCGGCTCGACCTGGAGACCTTCCGCCAGACCGCCGCCGACAACGACATGCGCTGGCGCGCCACGCTCACCAGGTTGATCGTCGAGGCGCAAGCCGCCGAGAAGGCGGCACAAGACGCATCCGAAGAAGCGAAAGAGCAGGCCAAGGCGGCCGCCGTGCGTGCGTGGCAGGCCGTCGGCAAGCAGACCGAGCCCGGCCGCTCCTCCTGGAGCGACGCGCAGGACTTCACCGCGCGCCAGGCGTCCACCTGGGCCGCGATCGCCGAAGCCGCCCGCGTGGCGACCGGCCCGAACTGGGCGGCCATGGTCGACCCGGCCACCGCCAACCAGTCCGATTGGGACGGCGAGCGCGCCTTCGCCGCCGACCAGGCGAAGTACTGGAACGCCATGTTGCAGCAGGCACTCGACGGAGAGCAGAGGGTCGCGCGATGAGCATCGTCCGAAGAGCCCTACTCGCTTCGCTGACCTTCACGGTCTTCGCAGGGCTTATCCAGCCTGCCGCGGCCGTGCCGTCACCGGTCCGCGCCGCGGTGGTGGTCGACGCCGACCCGGCCGCGCCCCGGCCGATGCCGCCGGACCCGTACAAGGAGTGGGACGGCAAGGCAGGCGTCCCGAACGTCGGCGACCCTAGGTTCCGCCAGCTCGTCGCGGACAACGCCGAGCTGGCCGAGGACGCCGAGGTCCGCGACGCCGCGAAGGCCGCGCTGGCCGGCGGCCAGGCCGCCATCATGGCCTTCCTCGACACCGGCCTGAACGAGGCGAAGGCCAAGGCCGCCGCCCGCAAGGCCGAGCAGGCACGTCAGGACCGCGCGGCGATCGAGCCCCTGCGCGGCACCGGCGGCCCGTACCTGAAGGCCGAAGTCGACCGCGTCCTCGCGGGCACCGACAGCGACCGCGCGCAGTTCCTGGTCTACGGCAAGGGAATCGCGGAACAACGCGACGCGGCGACCACCCAGTCCGCGCGTGATCGCGCCGACCAGAACCGCGCCAGGGTCCAGCTGCTCGTCGGCGTCGCGGGCCCGGAGGTCAAGAAGGCCGCCCAGCTCGCGTTGAACGCGGGCGACCAGGCGATCGAGCAGTTCTTGGCGACCGGCTATCTCGTCGCGGCGAAGAAGGACGCTGACGCGCGTGAGCAGTTCCTCAAGGACGAAGAGGAGCGTCAGAAGGCCGCGGAGGCCGTCTCAGATCTTGCGAAACGCTCGGCTCGTGCCAACGAGGCTCGTCGGCTTTTGCTGGTAGCGCACGGGAATGGTGTCCGTGCGTTGCAGCGTTCGTCGAACGCCTTGGTGCTGGCGGGCAACGAGGCACGGAAGGCCGCGCAGATCCTGGCGGCGAACAAGGCGGGCGGGCAGCACCCGCTTGACGCGTTCAACGGCGTTAAGGCAGAGGTCGCGCGCCAGCTCGGTTACTCGCGTCAAGCCGCGACGGATGCACAGCAGGCGTCGGCGCAGGCGCAGGTCCAGGCCAATGTGCTGGTCGAGACCGGGCTGCCGTACGGCACGCAGTGGGCCCAGATGGCGTACGGCATGGCCAACGCCGCCCAGGCCGCGGTGTCCGCTTCGGAGACCGCGTCCAACGCGATCGACGCGACCGCGTTCACCGACCAGGCCCGCAACGCCCAGGAAGAAGCCGAGCGCCACGCCGCCGAGGCCCACAAGTGGCGCCTCCACGCGGAAGAGCACGCCCGCGCGGCCGCCCAGCTCGCGGAGGCCGCGAAGGTCCAGGCCGACGCAGCCAAGGACGCCGCCGCCCGGACGAAGGCTTCACGTCAGGCGGCGGAAGCCGCCGAAGCCCAAGCGTGGGCGGCAGCGGAGCGGACGCGGAACGCCCGCATCACCGCGGAGCGCGAAGCCGCGAACGCGGCGGCAGCGCGAGCGGTCGCGGAGCGAGAGCGCGCGAACGCGGCAGCGGCCCGCGGCCGAGCGGAGCAGCAGGCGGCAGTAGCCCGCGCGGCCCGCGGCGAAGCGGAGTTCCAGGCAGGCATCGCGGCCCGCGCCCGCCAAAGCGCGGAGGCACAGGACGGCATCGCGGCAGGCGCCGAAACCGGCGCGCGCAACGAAGAACGTAACGCCGCTCAGGCGCGTGACCGTGCTTATCAAGCCGAGCGTGACCAGCGCGCGGCCGAAGCCCGCGCCGCCGCGCTGGAAGCGATGGCCGCAGCTGGCCGCGGTAGTGCGCATGAGGGTGCTGCCCGTGACGCGGCCGCGGCCGCGCGCATGGACGCGGACACGGCCAAGGGTGCCGCGGGTGCGGCCCGTGGTGCCGCGAACACGGCGACCGGTGCCGCGGCTGGTGCGCGTTCGGCGGCCACCGAAGCGACTCGCGCGGCCGCGCGGGCCCGCGCGGCGGCCAACCAGGCGCAGGCGGCGGCCGCTCGCGCGAACGCGGCGGCGAACAAGGCCGAGGCGGAGGCCGCGGCGACGCATGCCGCGGCGGAGCGGTCCAACGCGGCTGCCGCGGACGCTACGTTCAGCGAGGCACAGGCTGCCGAAGCGGCGCGCAACGCGGTGTCGCTCGCGGAGCGCGCGGCGTCCGAGGCCGTGCAGGCCCTGCAGTCGGCAGAGCGCACGAAGGCCGAGTCCGAGGCCGCGTCCGCCGAGGCGGTTTCCGCTGCCACGCAAGCGACGCTGGCCGTTCAGTCGGCTACGGCGGCGCGTGCGTCTTCGCAGGCGATCACCGAGCCCGCGAACACGGCGATCACAGTGGTCGCGCCGTTCTCGGGCGCCGACATCGACGCCGACTTCGTGATACTGGTGGCGAACCAGGCGCGTGCCGTCGGCGCCGAGCAGGCCGCCGCGGCACAGCAGCGGGCCAATGAAGCTGTCGAAGCCGCTCGCTTGGCGGGCGAGGCGGCCGCGCGTGCGGCGGCCGAGGTCAAGCCCGCTTATGACGCCGCGGCCGCGGCTGCTCGCTCATCGGCGGACGCGGCGAAGTCCGCGGCCGAGGCCCAGAAGGCGGCAGCGGAGGCAGCGGCGGATGGTGCGGCTGCCCGCTCAGCGGCTGCCAGGGCGAATCAGGCGGATGCCCAGGCGCGTCAGGACGCGATCCTGGCTCGTAAGGCGGCCAACGCGGCGAACAACGACGCCGCTATCGCCGGACGGGCGGCTTCAGCGGCCGAGCATGACGCGGCCGCCGCTCGTTCCGCTGCCAGCCAGGCGGAAGCCGACGCGGCCGCGGCGCGTGGTGCGGCCGATCGCGCGGAGGCCGACGCGGTCGCGGCTGACGCGGCTGCGACGAGCGCCCAGAAGCACGCCGACGCCGCGGCCGAGGCCGCGAAGAACGCGATGAACAGCGCGATCGACGCGGGCAAGGCCGCGGACCGGGCCGAAGAGGCCGCGCGCAAGGCCGAAGAGGAACGCCGCAAGCGGGAAGCCGACGGTTCCGACGACGCCGGTCCGCAACCCACATCGGAGGACATCGACGCACTCTTCTCCGAGGGCGGCGAAGAACTGGTCAACGAGTACAAGGCGGCTCAGGAGCAGGCGAAGAAGGGCATCATCGACTTCATCCTCCAGCAGGGTGGGGAGGTGTTGCTGGACCTGATCGGCTACACGGACGCGAAGAAGTGCTTCGGCGAAGGTGACGTCGCCGCTTGCCTGTGGACCGTGGTGAACGTCGGCTCACTGCTCGCCATGGTGGCGAAGCTGCCCGCGGTCTCGTCCGCGATCGCCAAGATCGTCGGCGGGCTGACCAGGTTCCTCGAGGGCACGCAGGCGGGCAAGCGGTTCCTGGAAGCGATGCGCGGCATGATGGGCGCCGCCAAGACCCGGTGCGTCGACGAGCCGAACAGCTTCACACCCGACACGCCGGTCAAGCTGGCAGGCGGCGGTCAGCGGCCGATCAAGGACGTCAAGGTCGGCGACCTGGTCATGGCCGGTGACCCGATCAAGGACGTCGTCGCACCCCGGCCGGTGACCGAGGTGATCATCGGCATCGGCAAGAAGGACCTGGTGTCGATCACGGTCGACACCGACGGCCCGTCCGGCGCGCGGACCGGCAAGATCGACGCGACCGCCGGTCACCCGTTCTGGGTGGAGAGCAGGAAACTCTGGCTGGAAGCCAGGTATCTCCAGGCGGGCGACCAGGTCCGGGACATCGGTGGTGAACCGCTGCTCGTCACGGCGGTGAAGCCCCGCACCGAGTACCGCAAGGTCTACAACCTCACGGTCGAGGGGATGCACACGTTCTACGTGGCCGCCGCCGACCGCGCGGTACTGGTGCACAACCTGGCCTGCTTGATCGTGCTGAAGGATTTCGCCAACTCGCACATGCAGTTCGGCAACGGCCAGTTCCTGCTCGACAAGAAGGGAATGGACCACTTCCTGACCCGGCACCACAAGCAGTTCTGGGACGGCACGGTCAAGAAGGAGCAGACCTTCTTCCGCGAAGGAATGTCGGTCGGTGACGTCGAGAGCGCCATCAAGCAGGTCATGGCGCAGAACCGGGACAAGCTCGCCGGACGTGGGCCGAACGGCATGTACCAGATCGAAGGAACCGTCGACGGGATCACGTATAAACTGGGTATCAACAACGGGCGGATCGGTCAGTTCTATCCCAAGCCATAGAGAGTGGTCAACGTGGTCGAGGTGCGTACGTTTCTTCGGATGCCAGACGGTTCGTTCGAGCCGTTCTCCGAGTGCGTCACCTCGCCACGGGATCCGGACTATGTCGAAGGCGCCATCGAATTGGTGGTCGAGGGCGTCGAGATCTTCGGGCTTCCCGAATGGGACCTGGTGGATCAGCTGTGGGCGTATATCTGCGAAATGCTCGCGAGGTTCCGCGCGGAGAATCAGGTCCAGATCTCTTTTCCCGATTCGCCGATCGATTTCATTCTGAAGCGGTCGTCGCCGGGAAGGGTGCTGGTCACCGCGCAGATGACGCAGGAGAAGCGCTCGGTTTCGGTATCGGAGGAAGAGCTGGTCACGGCACTGACGGTCGAGGCCAGGAGGGTGCTCACCCGGATGTCCGAGCTGCTGCCGGGTAGCAAGGGTAGCTACGCGATCGCGCTGGATCAATTGGCGGATTAGCCAGGTGAGGTCCGTCACCGGAGTCACTTTGCCTGCTTTCGCGCTATTGCAGTTCCTCGGCTCCGTCGGTTAGCGTTTCGAGTGAAGGGAATTGCCAGGTCGTCGCCTTCGGGGGGTCACGCACTGGTTCGTCCGGCGTTGAGTGTTGCCATTTGGCGCCGCTGGACTGCTTTGTCACTCGACGACAGTGAGGCGTAATGAGAAAGAACGGCATAGTGGTGACGGCGGCGGCTGTCGCTTTGGCTGCGGGGCTGCTGGGCGCCCCGGCGCAGGTCGCGTCCGCCGCTTCGGCGAAGCCCTGCCGCTTCGGCCGCCGTGCAGGCCGCGCCTGAGTCCACAATGGAGGACAAGGTCCGCGCGGCCGCCGTGCTCGGCATCGTCGCAGGCGACGACCTGCTGATCCTGAGCGACCGTAACTTCGTCATCGCGTTGTGGCGGCAGGCGACGGGCGCCGAGGTGCGCGCGTCGGCCGAACTCGCGTTCGCGGGTTCCGACTTCGAGTGCACGCAGTGGATCAAGACGGAGATTCACGAGGCGAAGCTGCGCGACGACGTCCAGGAACAGCGTGACGCCGAGGTCGCGCGTGCCGCTCGCGAGCTCAAGCAGCACGCGGCCGCGACGATCGGCATCGCCGTCGAGCCCGAGTTGCTCATCCAGGGCTACAAGGACTTCGTCTACGCGCTGTGGGACCGGGCGACCGGGCCGAAGGTGAAGGCGGCCGCGCTGGTCGCGTTCGGTGGGACCGAAGCCGAGCAGAAAGAGTTCCTGCTCAACGGAATCGTGGCGGCGCACGCGCAGGACCAGCAGGACAAGATCGACGCCGACAAGGAAGCCACCGAGGCCGAGAAGGCACGACTGGCCGCCAGGGACGCGAAGTCCCGTGCGGCCGCTGTTCTCGGCATCGTCGCGACCGAGAACCTGCTGGTGCTCTCCGACGACAACTTCATCCGTGAGATCTGGAACCGGGCCACGCCGGGCACCGAGGTCGCCGCGGAAGCCGAGCGTGCGCTGCGCAGTCCTGCTCCGGCGGACTGGAAAGCGTTCATCGACACCGGGATCCACGAGGCCAACAAGCGTGACACCGCGATCGCGCTGAAGAAGAAGCAGGACGCGGACAAGCGGCGGCTGCAGGAGCTCAGGACCAAGTCCGCGGCGGGCGGCATGCACCCCGCGCTCGTCGTGCTGGCCGATCGGGCGCTCGCGGGTACTCCTGACGACGTCGACCTTTTCCTGCGACGCGGTCAGTTCGAGGACGCGGCATTGCGCCAGTCGTTCCAGGCGGAGACCGTCGGCACGCGCCTTTCGTACATCCGGGGCACCGCGGGCTCGCAGGCGGTCATCGGCTTCGGGCACGTGAATCCCGAGCCGGGTGACGGTGCGGACGCGACCTGGAAGGTCGTGCCGGGCCTCGCGGACATCAACTGCTACTCGCTCGAATCCGTCACCAAGCCGGGTTCCTACCTGCGGCAGCTCGGGTTCAAGGTGAACATCGCGCCCAGCGACGGGTCCACCGTGTTCCAGAACGATGCCACCTGGTGCACCAAGCCCGCTCCGTTCGCCGGCGGTGTTTCCCTCGAATCGAAGTCGCAGAAGGGCCGGTTCCTGCGGCAGTACAGCGGCCAGCTGTGGGCAGCGAACAACAGTGGCGCGCACCCGTTCGACGCGGCGGCCAACTTCGACACCGACCGGTTCTGGTGGGTCAACGGCGAGAACCCGGTCAGCACCGCGATCTACCGCCGCTACCTGAACGACATTCCGATCCGTAACCGGGTCGGCGGCGCGGTCGCCGAGGAGCAGATCGAGGGCGCGCTTCGGTACCGCGATTACCAAAAGGGCAGGCTGACTTGGTCGGCGGCGGCCGGTGTCAAGGAAATGGAAGGCAACATCCTCGCCAAGTACAAGGCGGCGAATGGGCTAGCGCACGGTTTCTACGGCGCGCCGACCACCGATGAACTGGGCACGCCCGACAAGATCGGCCGGTACAACCACTTCGCGGGCGGCGGTTCCATTTACTGGACCTCGGCCACCGGCGCGCACATGATCTATGGTGCGATCAAAACCCGGTGGGTGGCGCTGAAGTCGGAAACCTCGTACCTGGGTTACCCGACCACCGACCTGATCGACGTTCCCGGCGGCCGGTGTGTCAACTTCCAGCACGGCTCGATCAGCTGGAACTCCACCACGGGCAAGGTTCTTGACGTCAAGGTCGCTTGCTCGAAGGCGTAACGGCGGCACATTTCACAAGCTGAACGCGTAAGGGGACTGCCTCGAAAGCGGTGTCCCCTTACGCGTTTGTCGTATCCGGCGTTTTGGCTATTGTTGAAACCGGTCATGCTCGGTTATGGTCGTCGTGGAAAAATCTGCCGGCTCGCCCGGCATCTGGGGATTTGACTTTTCGTGCCGATACGCGCCCAATTTCGCCGGGTGCGTACTTTGACGACTGCGAGGAACAATGCGAAGAACCCGTGTAGTGGTGACGGCGACCGCCGTCGCTTTAATGGCCGGACTCTTGGGCGCGCCCGCGCAGGCCGCGCCCGCCGCTTCGGCGAGTCCCGCCGCTTCGGCCGCCGTGCAGGCCGCGCCTGAGTCCACAATGGAGGACAAGGTCCGCGCGGCAGCGGCGCTCGGCATCGTGGCAGGCGACGACCTGTTGATCTTGAGCGACCGTAACTTCGTCATCGCGTTGTGGCGGCAGGCGACGGGCGCCGAGGTGCGTGCCTCGGCCGAACTCGCGTTCGCGGGCTCCGACGGCGAATGCACGCAGTGGATCAAGACCGGTATCCACGAGGCGAAGCGCCGTGACGACATCAAGGAACAGCGTGACGCCGAGGTCGCGCGCGCCGCTCGTGAGCTCAAGCAGCACGCGGCCGCGACCATCGGCATCGCGGCCGAGCCGGAGCTGCTCATCCAGAGCTACAAGGACTTCGTCTACGCGCTGTGGCAGCGCGCCACCGGGCCGAAGGTGAAGGCCGCGGCGCTGGTCGCGTTCGGCGCGTCCGAAGCCGACCAGAAAGAGTTCCTGCTCAACGGGATCGTCGCCGCGCACGCGCAGGACCAGCAGGACAAGATCGACGCCGACAAGGAAGCCACCGAGGCCGAGAAGGCACGACTGGCGGCCCGTGACGCCAAGGCCCGCGCGGCTGCCGTGCTGGGCATCGTCGCCACCGAGAACCTGCTGATCCTCTCGGACGAGAACTTCGTGCGTGAGATGTGGAACCGCTCGGTGCCGGGCAGCGAGATCGCCGTGGCGGCCGAGCGCGCGCTGCGCAGTGCCGTTCCGGCGGACTGGAAGGCGTTCATCGACACCGGCATCTACGACGCCAACAAGCGTGACATCGCGATCGCGCTGAAGAAGAAGCAGGACGCCGACAAGCGCCGCCTGCAGGAGATCCGGACCAAGGCCGCCAACAGCGGCGTCCACTCCGAACTGGTCGCCGGCGCCGACCGCGCGCTCGGTGGCACGCCCGACGACATCGACACGTTCCTGCGGGTCGGCCAGTACGACGATGCCGCGCTGCGCCAGTCGATCTGGGCGGACTCGCTGGGCACGCGTGGCTTCCAGATCCGCGGCAACGCGGGCGAGCAGGCCGTGATCAGCTTCGGCCGCGTCAACCCGGAGCCCGGCGACGGTCTCGACGCGACCTGGAAGGTCGTGCCCGGTCTCGCCGACTTCGACTGCCACTCGTTCGAGTCCGCCACCAGGCCTGGCTATTACCTGCGTCAGCTCGACTTCAAGGTGCTCATCGCGGCCTCGGACGGCTCGGACCGCTTCCGCGCCGACGCGACCTGGTGCAGCAAGCCGGGGCAGTGGGCGGGCGGGGTGACGCTCGAGTCGAAGGGGCTGCCGGGCCGGTTCCTGCGCCAGTCCGGCGGAAAGGTGTACGCCGCGAACAAGAGCGGCGCGAACCCGTTCGACGCCGCGGCGAACTTCGAGATCGAGGCCTTCTGGCGAGTGTTCCCCGCGACGCCCGCGACCACCGCGATCGAGCGCCGCTGGCTCAACGACGACGCGGTCCGTGCGCTCGTCGGCGACCCGCTCGACCGGGAGTACGTCGAGGGCCCGCTGCGGTTCCGCGACTACCAGCGTGGCCGTCTCACCTGGTCGGCCGCGACCGGCGTCAAGGAGATGCGCGGCAACATCCTCGGCAAGTACCAGACGTCCGGCGTGAAGACGAGCCCGGCTTACGGCGCGCCGAGTACCGACGAGACCGGCACTCCCGACGGCATCGGCCGCTACAACCACTTCGCGGGCGGTGGCTCGATCTACTGGACCGCGAACACCGGTGCGCACCTGATCTACGGCTCGATCAAGGAACGCTGGCGCGCGCTGGACTGGGAGCGCTCGTACCTGGGCTACCCGACGTCCGACCTGATCAGCGTGCCGGGTGGCACCTGCTCCAACTTCCAGCACGGCTCGATCAGCTGGAACTCGACGACGGGCAAGGTCGTCGACTCACGCGCCGCGTGCTCGAAGGCGTAGTGAAGCAAGTCAATTAGTCGAGTGAAAGGGGCCCGGTGAATCTCGTTCGCCGGGCCCCTCTTCCTGTCTGGGGGTTAGTGGTGAAGATCAGAAGAAGAGCCTTGACCGCGGTGCTGGCCGCGTCGGTGCTCGCGGGCCTGGTGCAGCCGCCCGCGATCGCGGCGCCATCGGGGGTGCGGGCGGCCGCCGCGGCGGAAGACCCGTCGCCGGCGCGGCCGATGCCGGCCGATCCGTACCGGGAGTGGGACGGCAAGGCCGGCGTGCCGAACCTCGGCGACCCGCGATTCCGGCAGCTCGTCGCCGACAACGCGGAGCTGTCCGAAGACGTCGAGGTCAGGGAAGCCGCCACGGCGGCGCTCGCCGGTGGCCAGCCCGCCATCATGGAGTTCCTCAACACCGGTTTGGACGTCGCGAAACGCAAGGCCGCGGACCGGAAGGCCGAAACGGCACGCCGCAACCGGGCGGCGATCGAACCGTTGCGCGGCACCGGCGGCCCGTATCTGAAGGCTGAAGTCGACCGGGTGCTCGCCGGCACGGACGCCGATCGCGAGCAGTTCCTGGCTTACGGCAAGGGAATCGCGGAACAACGCGACGCCGCGACTACGCAGTCGGTGCAGCAACGCGCGACCGAGAACCGCGCGCGGGTGCAGATGCTCGTCGGCGCCGGGGGACTTGAGGTCAAGAAGGCGGCCCAGCTCGCGCTGGACGCAGGTGACGCGGCGATCGAGCAGTTCTTGGCGACCGGCTATCTCGTCGCGGCGAAGAAGGACGCTGACGCGCGGGAGCAGTTCCTCAAGGACGAGGAAGCGCGTCAGAAGGCTGCTGAGGCGGTGTCTGATCTTGCGAAGCGGTCGGCTCGTGCGAATGAGGCTCGTCGGCTTTTGCTGATAGCGCACGGGAATGGTGTCCGTGCGTTGCAGCGTTCATCCAACGCGCTGGTTCTGGCAGGCAACGAAGCGCGGAAGGCCGCGCAGATCTTGGCGGCGAACAAGGCGGGCGGGCAGCACCCGCTTGACGCGTTCAACGCGGTCAAGGCCGAAGTCGCCAGGCAGGCCGGTTACGCGAGCCAGGCCGCGACAGACGCCCCGCAGGCGCAGGTCCAGGCGAACGTGCTGGTCGAGACCGGGCTGCCGTACGGCACCCAGTGGGCGCAGATGGCGACCGGAATGGCCAACGCGGCGCGTGCCGTCGTAGCCGCTTCGGAGACGGCTTCGCACGCGATCGACGCGACCGCGTTCACCGACCAGGCCCGCAACGCCCAGGAAGAAGCCGAGCGACACGCCGCCGAGGCGCACCAATGGCGTCTCCACGCGGAGGAACACGCACGCGCCGCGGCGCAGATCGCCGACGCCGCCCGGGTCCAGGCCGACGCGGCCAAGGACGCCGCCGCCCGTACCAAGGCCTCGCGCCAGGCCGCGGAAGCCGCCGAAGCCCAGGCGTGGGCGGCAGCGGAGCGGACACGGAACGCACGCATCACCGCCGAGCGCGAGGCAGCCAACGCGGCCGCCGCGCGGGCGACCGCCGAACGCGAACGCGCCAACGCCGCCGCGGCGCGGGGACGTGCGGAGCAGCAGGCCGCCGTGGCTCGTTCCATGCGCGGCGAGGCGGAACGCCAGGCCGGTATCGCGGCCGGCGCGCGTCAGCACGCCGAGGGACAGGACGGCATCGCGGCAGGCGCGGAAACCAACGCGCGCAACGAAGAACGCAACGCCGCTCAGGCGCGTGACCGTGCTTATCAAGCCGAGCGTGACCAGCGTGCGGCCGAAGCCCGCGCGGCCGCGATGGATGCCATGGCCGCGGCCGGCCGGGGCAGCGCTCAAGAAGGCGCCGCACGCGATGCGGCGAACGCGGCGCGTGCCGACGCCGACACCGCCAGGGGCGCGGCTGGTGCCGCGCGGGGTGCGGCCAACGCCGCGACGGGCGCCGCGGCGGGTGCGCGTTCGGCGGCCACCGAAGCGACTCGCGCGGCCGCGCGGGCCCGTGCGGCGGCTCAGCAGGCGCAGGCGGCGGCCGCCAGGGCGAACGCGGCGGCGAACAAGGCCGAAGCCGAAGCCGCGGCGACACATGCGGCCGCGGAGCGGTCCAACGCGGCCGCCGCGGACGCGACGTCCAGTGAGGCACAGGCGGCGGAGGCGGCCAGGAACGCGGTTTCGCTGGCCGAGCAGGCGGCGTCCGAGGCGCTGCAGTCATTGCAGTCGGCGGAGCGGACGAAGGCCGAGTCCGACGCGGCCGCCGCGGAGGCCGTTTCCGCCGCGACCCAAGCGAGTTTCGCGGTTCAGTCGGCCACGGCGGCGCGTGCGTCCTCGCAGGCGATCACGGATCCGGCCAACACCGCGATCTCGGTGGTCGCGCCGTTCGCGGGTTCGGACATCGACGCCGACTTCGTGATCGTGGTGGCGAACCAGGCTCGGGCCGTCGGCGCCGAACAGGCCGCTGCCGCTCAGCAGCGGGCCAACGAGGCCGTCGAAGCCGCTCGCCTGGCAGGCGAGGCGGCCGCGCGTGCGGCGGCCGAGGTCAAGCCCGCCTACGACGCGGCAGCCGCCGCGGCACGGTCGTCCGCGGACGCGGCGAAGTCCGCGGCCGAGGCACAGCAAGCGGCGGCCGAAGCGGCAGCGGACGGTGCCGCCGCCCGCGCCGCCGCGGCGCGTGCGAACCAAGCGGACGCCCAGGCGCGTCAGGACGCGATCCTGGCTCGCAAGGCGGCCAACGCGGCGAACAACGACGCGGCCATCGCCGGCCGCGCGGCTTCGGCGGCCGAGCACGACGCGGCAGCCGCTCGTTCCGCTGCCAGCCAGGCTGAGGCCGACGCGGCCGCGGCGCGTGGTGCGGCAGACCGCGCCGAAGCCGATGCCGTGGCCGCCGACGCGGCTGCGACGAGCGCCCAGAAGCACGCCGACAACGCCGCCGAGGCCGCCAAGAACGCGATGAACAGCGCGATCGACGCGGGCAAGGCCGCGGATCGCGCCGAAGAAGCCGCGCGCAAGGCCGAAGAGGAAAAGCGGCGGCAAGAGGCCGGGTCGATCGGGGACGCCGGTCCCAGCCTGTCTTCCGACGAGGAGGACATGCTTCGCTACGAAGGTGGCGACGAGATGCTCCAGCAGTACAAGGACGCCATGGCCGCGGCCAACAAGGGCGTCCTCGACTTCCTCGCCGAGAACGGCGCGCAGGTGCTGCTGGACGTCATCGGGGTCACCGACGCGAAGAAGTGCTTCGGCGAAGGCGACATCATCGCCTGCCTCTGGACGGTCGTCAACGTCGGTTCGCTGATCGCGCTGATCGCGAAGATCCCGGCCGTTTCGGCGGCCATCAGCCGGATCGCGGGCGGGCTGACCAAGTTCCTCGAGGCGTCCAAGGCGGGCACGGTCCTGCTCGAGCGGCTGCGCAACGGGCTTTCCCGGGTGAAGGGCATTCCCTGCAACTGCTTCCCGGCCGGTACCGGAGTGGCCGCCGAACGCGGTGAGAAACCGATCGAGATGATCATGGTCGGCGACCGGGTCTGGGCGCGCGATCTGGCGACCGGGCGGTCACAGCTGCGCACCGTGGTCGGCCTGTTCAGCAAGCACGCCGACGAGATCCTCACCATTCGCACCGGCGGGGTCGAGCTGAAAGTGACGCCGCAGCATCCGTTCTGGGTGGTGGGCCGCGGCTGGGTCGAGGCGGGGCATGTCCGTGTCGGCGACAGGTTCCAGTCGCTGAACGGCGCGCAGCCCGCCGTGGAGACCATCACCACCCAGGCGGTGGGGACGACCGTCTACAACTTCGAGGTCGAAGGCGACCACAACTACTACATCACCGATGCCCAGCTCCTCGTGCACAACTGCGACGTCCGGTCGCTGATCAAGAACGACAGCTTCTTCGTCAAGGCGGCTGAAGAGGCGGGCAGCAACCAGAAGGTCCAGAAGGAGATCAACGATCTCGTCGGGAAGTTCATGAACGGCAACACGAATCCCGGCATCGGCACCAAAGCGCTGACCGGAACCGGATTGTCGTATCTGCGCGGAAAGGATGGCGCGCGGGTGTTCTACCGGGTCACCGAAAACGGCATGGAGATCATCGCGAAGGCGAGCAAAGACAACGAGGACAAGGTCATTGCGCGCTTGCTGGAGCTGTATGGAAGATGAGTCATGCACAAGATCACCACTGACGACCTGGTTCTCGAAGTGGAACTCGGCGGGGACACCCCGGAAACCGTGGAGAACGCGGACGCCTGGGTGAGCCTGCCGGACGGGACCAGGTGGTCGGCGACCTTCCTCACCTACGCCGAGGTCGGCCGGATCATGGTCCGGCACCGGGAAACCGGCGAGTCGCTCGGCGGCAGGTACTTCCCGTGGGGACCGGACATGGTGATCGTCAGCGCGCCCGGCGTGCGGGAGATGCTCGCGGTGGCCACCGAGCTGGTGGCCACCGGCGAGCACCTGCACACCCTGCGCAGGCTGCGGTGATCCGGTTTTTGTCGGTGGACGGGGGTAGCGTGCCCTGTGACGTGAGACACACGCACTGAGGGAGGCTCGTGATGGACGTCCTGCTCGGCATCGGCACGCGCAAAGGCCTGTTCCTGGCCAGGAGCTCGGGCGGCAGGCGCGGCTGGGAACTGTCCAAACCGCACTTCCCGATGACCAATGTCCACACGCTGGCCATCGACACCTCGGGGCCGTCGCCACGGGTGCTCGTGGCGACGGCCAACGAGCACTTCGGGCCGACCATCGCGTCGAGTGCGGACTTCGGGGAGAGCTGGCAGGAGCCGGACCACGCGCCGGTGGCCTTCCCCGAGGACACCGGCGAGGCGGTCAAAGGCGTCTGGCAGATCGCGCTCGGCGACGGCGTGGTCTACGCGGGCGTCGAACCGTCGGCGTTGTTCAAGTCGACCGACGGCGGGCAGACGTTCGAGCTGGTCCGGGGCTTGTGGGAGCACGAGCACCGGACCGAGTGGACACCGGGTGGCGGCGGGATGATGATCCACACCATCCTGCCGCACCCGACCGACCCGGAGCGGGTCACCGTCGCCATGTCCACCGGCGGGGTCTACCGCACCGAGGACGGCGGTGAGAGCTGGCGTCCCGCCAACCACGGCATCAAGGCCGACTTCCTGCCCGGCGAGTTCCCCGAGTACGGGCAGTGCGTGCACAAGGTGGCGATGAACCCGGCCAACCCGGAGCGCTACTTCCTGCAGAACCACGGCGGCGTCTACCGCAGCGACGACGACGCGGCCACCTGGACGTCGATCGCCGAGGGGCTGCCGGGCGACTTCGGGTTCGCGATGGTCGCGCATCCGCGCAAACCGGACGTGATCTACAACTTCCCGCTGGTCGCGGACGTGCTGCGGTTCCCGCCGGACGGCCGTTGCCGGGTGTACCGCAGCGAGGACGCCGGCGAGTCGTGGACCGGGCTCGGCGAAGGGCTGCCGTCGGAGGGCTTCTACTCGGCCGTCATGCGCGACGCCATGTGCGCGGACGACGCCGACCCGGCGGGCATCTACTTCGGCTCCAGGTCAGGCGAGGTCTGGATGAGCCCTGACGAGGGCGAGAGCTGGCAGCTGGTCGCCGAGCACCTGCCGGACGTGTTCTGCGTGCGGGCCGCGGTGATCTAATTGGCGAAGGTCTGCCTGCCGTCCATGCTGCGCCCGCTCGCCGGCGGCGTCACCGAGCTGGAAATCGACGCCCCGACGCTCGGCGCGGCCCTGGATTTCGTGCGCGCCGGGCATCCCGCGCTCGAACGCAGGCTCCGCGACGAAAGCGGAGGACTGCGCCGCTACGTGAATTTCTATGTGGACGGCGAAGAATGCCGTCGGCTCGCCGGTCAGGAAACCACTCTTACGCCAACTGCGGAGGTGCGGATCATCCCTTCGGTCGCAGGTGGTTAGTGCGCGAATTTTCCACTGGTAGCAAGGCTTTCCTGTCAGGTACCGTCGGAGGTACTACTGGGGTTAGACCTGTTTCCTAGGGGGAAACATGCTGAGAACTCGAGTTCTTTCGCGCGCGCTTTTCACCGCGACAGCGCTGGCGCTGACCGCCGCCACGGCGGCGCCCGCGTTGGCCACCACCGTCACCTCCGAGGTCAGAGCCGCCGACGAGTCGACCCAAGCAGAACGCGTCGCCGCGCTCACCGCGCTCGGCCTGTTCGCCGATCCGGAATCGCTTGCCTTGCCGGAGAAGGACTTCGAGTTCCGGCTGTGGGTGCTGAGCGGGCCACAGCTGCCGGAGACCAGAAGCGCGGCCTACAACGCCTACTACTACGGAACCGATGGCGACCGCACAGCGTTCATCCGGGTCGGCGTCCACGAGAAACTCGCGGTCGATGTCCAGAACGGCTCGGTCGAATTGCAGGCCCGGGACGCGCGTAAGCGTGCGGCGGAGCTGATCAAGTTCGTTCCTCGGCTGATCGACGTTGTCGTCGACGACAGCGAGTTCACCTTCCGGTTCTGGCAGCACGCCACCGGCATCGACAACGCCGAAGTCAAGGCCGCCGCCGCGGAGGCCCATCGTGCCGGGCCCGAAGCCTGCACGGAATTCCTGCGTGCGGGCGTCTACGCCGCGCACGAGCGTGACATCCAGGCCGCCATCGAGCGGGCCAAGGCCGAAGCCGAAGCCAGGCGCTGGCGCGAGATCAAGGTCCGCGCCGGCGCCGTGGTCGGCATTCCCGCCGACTCCACGGTGTACAACCTGGACGACGAAGCACTGGTCCAGGAGATCTTCATGCGAGCCCGCGAGGGCACCCACGTCTGGTCGGCCGCCTACCGGGCCGTCCTGTCCCGGGACCCCGTCGTCTACCGGCAGTTCATCGAGACCGGCATCCACGAAGCCAACGCCCGCGACCACGCCTGACAAGGTCGTGAGTGGTATGGCCGGTTCTAACCGGCCATACCACTCACGAGTCCTTACTGGGCCAGCAGGTTCGCGCAGCGGATGAGCCCGATGTGCGAGTACGCCTGCGGGTGGTTGCCCAGCGAGCGTTCCGCGATCGGGTCGTACTGCTCGGGCAGCAGGCCGGTCGGGCCCGCGGCGTCCACGATCTGGGTGAACAGCTCCTCGGCCTCGTTGCGGCGGCCGGTGAGCAGGTAGGCCTCGATCAGCCAGGCCGCGCAGATGTGGAAGCCGCCTTCGCCGCCGGGGAGGCCGTCGTCGCGGTGGTAGCGGTACACCGTCGAGCCGCTGCGCAGCTCGGCCTCGATCGCGGTCACCGTGGCCTGGAAGCGCGGGTCGCCCGGATCGATCAGCCCGGTGAGGCCGACGAAGAGCGACGCCGCGTCGAGGTCGGTGCCGTCGTAGGCGGTGGTGAACGCCTGAACCTCTTCGTTCCAGCCGTTTTCCAGCACGTCGGCCTTGATGACGTCACGCAGCTCGACCCAGGCGGCGGGCACCGGGCGGTTGTAGACCTCGCCGAGCTTGACCGCGCGGTCGAGGGTCACCCAGCACATCACGCGCGAGTAGACGCGGTGCCGCGGGACGTGGCGCTCTTCCCAGATGCCGTGGTCGGCCTCGTTCCAGCGCCGCGAGACGGCTTCGGCCATCGCGCGGACCATCTGCCAGTCCTGGTCGCGCAGTTCGCCGCGTGCCTCGGCCAGTGTCCTGACGAGTTCGACCACCGGGCCGAAGACGTCCAGCTGGACCTGGTGGTTCGCGAGGTTGCCGACGCGTACCGGCCGCGAGCCCGCGTAGCCGGGCAGCGACTCGATGACCGCTTCGGCGCCGATGACGCTGCCCGCCAACGTGTACAGCGGGTGCAGGCGCTCCGGGCCGGCGAGGGTGGCGAGCACGCCGTGCAGCCAGCGGAGATAACCGTCGGCCTCCTCGACGGAACCGAGGTGGACGAGCTCGCGCACGGTCATGGCCGCGTCGCGGATCCAGCAGTAGCGGTAGTCCCAGTTGCGGACGCCGCCGATCTCCTCCGGCAGCGACGATGTCGCCGCCGCCAGCACGCCGCCGGTGTCGGTGTTGACCAGTCCGCGCAAGGTCAGCGCGGAGCGGGCCACCAGGTCCGTCTGGACGGTCGGCAGCTTCAACGTCTGTGCCCACGAGCTCCAGTACGAGCCCGCGCGCTCCCGGCGGTCCACTTCGGACAGTTCGTGCGGGCTCATGTCCGTTGTGCCGCACCGCAGTTCGAGCACGACCGGCTTGTCGGGCGCCGGGGTGACCAGCGCGGACGCGGTGTCGTGCAGGCCGTCGGTGGTGATCTCCCATTCGACGCCGGGCGCGCGCAGCACGAACGGCTCCGAGGTGCCGAGCACGCGCAGGCCGTCGGCCTCCGCGACCAGCTTGACCGGCACGCCGCCGAACTCCGGCCGCGGCGCGAACACGATGGACGCGGTCGTCTCGCCGCTGATCACACGCACGATGTCGGTGCGGTGCGACGGGCTCTCCGGCTCGAGGTAGTCCGTGACGAGCAGCCGGGACCAGCGGGTCTCCACGGTCATGGTGTTCGGCAGGTACCGCTGGCCCAGCGGGAGGCCGTTGCGGTGCGGGGTGATCGAGAAGTGCCCCGCGCCGGTGCCGCCGAGCAGGTCGGCGAAGATCGCGGGCGCGTCGGCTCCGGGGTGGCACAGCCAGGTCAGCCGCGCGTCAGGGGTGACCAGCGCGACGGAACGCTCGTTGGCGAGCATCGACAGCCGCTCGATCGGCGTGGCCTGCTCGCCGTAGAGCCAGTTGCGGCGCTCCTCCAGCATGAACGCGAGCACCATCGCCACGTCCATGGTGTCCGGAACCCGGTACGTGGCAAGGGATTCGCCGTCGCCGACCTTGATACCGAGGTCCGGTCCAGACAGCGCGGCGAACGCCTTCTCGTCGGTGACGTCGTCGCCGAGGAAGATCGCGGCGGTCGCGCCGACCTGGTGGCGCAGGGTGTCGAGCGCGTTGCCCTTGTCCGTGGTCACCACGGAGAGCTCGACCACCTCCTTGCCGTCGGTGGTGGTCACCCCTTCCCACCTGGACGGTCCATTGTGGACCTTCGAGAGCACGCGGCGGCCTGCTTCGTGCTCCGCGCGGCGCACGTGCACCGCGATCGAAGCGGGCTTGACCTCCAGCGAGACACCCGGCACGTCGAGCACCAGGTCTTCGAGCTCGGCCTCGAGCCGCCGGTGCAGCTCACGGGCCTTCGCGTCGAGCGCCTTGATGAAGCCGATGTCGAACTCGGACCCGTGACTGCCCACGAGGTGCACCTCGGACGGCAGGCGGGAAAGTGTCGCCAGGTCACGCAGCGCGCGCCCGGAGATCACCGCGGTCGTCGTCTCGTGCAGTCCCGCGAGGGACCGCAGCGCGCCTACCGATTCGGGCAGCGGCCGGGCTTCGTCCGGGTTCGCCGTGATCGGAGCCAGCGTGCCGTCGTAGTCGCAGGCGACCAGCAGACGCGGAGTCCTGGCGATCTGGACGATCGCCCTCCGCAACTCGGCGGGCAGAGCCTCGGCGGTCAACACTCCTCCTCGGGGAATAACAAAGCTTATGGGGACTGGGCTTTCATTCGACCACTTCACTTCCGAGCGCTTCGAGGAACGAGCGCGCCCAGCGGTCGACGTCATGGGTGAGGACTTGGCGACGCAGCGCGCGCATCCGGCGCCTGCCCTCGGCGGGGTCGAGCGTAATGGCTGCCAGCAGCGCGTTCTTCACCCCGTCCAGGTCGTGCGGGTTGACCAGGAAGGCGCTGGTCAGCTCGGCGGCCGCGCCGGCGAACTCGGACAGCACCAGCGCGCCGCCGAGGTCGTGCCTGCACGCGACGTACTCCTTGCACACCAGGTTCATCCCGTCACGCAACGGCGTCACCACCATCACGTCGGCCGCGGAGAAGAACGCCGCGAGCTCGGTCCGGTCCACCGATTGGTGCAAATAGTGCACAACGGGATGGCCGACCCTGGCGAACTCGCCGTTGATCCGGCCGACCATCTGCTCGATGTCCGCGCGCATCCGTTGATAATGCTCAACCCGCTCGCGGCTCGGCGTCGCCAGCTGGACGAATGTCACGTCGCCCGGCTTGACCCTGCCTTCCTGCAGCAGCTCGTGCAGTGCCTGAAGCCGCAGGTCGATGCCCTTGGTGTAGTCGAGCCGGTCGACGCCGAGCAGCACGGTCTTGGGATCGCCCAGGTCATGGCGCACCTGCGCGGCCCGGTCGGCGACCCCTTTTGTCCTGGCGAGTGTGTCAAGTCCGGCCGCGTCGATGGAGATCGGGAACGCGCCGACGCGCACCGTCCGGTCACCGACCTGGACCATGCCGGGTCTGGACCGGACGCCGACCGCGCCGCGGCTCGGCTCCAGCCCGATCAGCTGTCTCGCGAGCCACAGGAAGTTCTGCGCGCCGCCGGGCCGGTGGAAGCCGACCAGGTCGGCGCCGATCAGCCCGCGCACGATCTCCGCGCGCCACGGCAGCTGCATGAACAGCTCGACCGGCGGGAACGGGATGTGCAGGAAGAAGCCGATCCGCAGGTCGGGGCGCAGTTCGCGGAGCATGGTCGGCACCAGCTGCAGCTGGTAGTCCTGGATCCACACGATCGCGCCGTGCCCGGCGACCTTCGCGCTGGCCTCGGCGAACCGCCGGTTCACCTTGACGTAGCTGTCCCACCAGCTGCGATCGAACACCGGCCGCTCGACCACATCGTGGTACAGCGGCCACAGCGAGGCGTTGGAGAAACCCTCGTAGTAGTCACGGACCTCCGCCGACGACAGCGTCACCGGGTGGAGCACGAGCCCGTCGTCATCGAACTCGTTGACCTCCACGTCGGGCACGCCGGGCCAGCCGACCCACGCGCCCTTGCGTGAACGCAGGAAGGGTTCGAGCGCCGAGACGAGCCCGCCGGGGCTCGCCGTCCAGCGCTGGGTTCCGTCTGAGGTCCGTTCGAGGTCGACCGGCAGCCGGTTGGCCACCACGACGAACTCGGCGCCTGCCGGCTTGCCAGGCGCGGAACTGATCTGAGTCACTCCGGCTGCTCCCTCTTCGAGATCGCGGCTGAAAGAAAACCCTAGCGCGCCCGCCGGAAGTCGGGCGCTACTCCAGGCGCCGCTTCGACGGCCGCAGCGGCCCCGCCATCCGCGGCCCGGACAGCTTGCGCTCCAGCCTGCCGAGCCCGGTCCGCACCGGCTGCGCGAGATATTCACCGAGCACCACGCCCGCTGCCAGGGCAAGCCCGATCGCGACGGCCGTCATCAGCGTGGAGATGTTGCCGCTGCGCTCCACGCCGATCTGGTACAGCCCTCGATAAGTCGACAGACCCGGCAGCAGGGGAGTGATCCCGGACACGGCGACGACCAGCGGGGTGACCTTGAGTCGCCGCGCGAGCACGCCGCCGCAAAAGCCGACCAGGGTGGCCGCGATCGCCGACGCGCTGATGTTGTCGATCATCGCCAGGGTGAGCGCGCCGTAGACGGCCGCGCCGATGGTGCCCGCCGCCGCGCCGACGAGCAGCGCGCGCACGGTCGCGTAGGACGCCAGCGCGAAGCACGCGGACGCGCCCGCGCCGCCGAGCACGACGATCGGGAGCTGCTGGGGCGTGGTCACGAGATCCGCGGGCAGCGTGTCGCGTTGCAGCCCGAGCAACACGGCGATCTTCAGGCCGAGCACGACGCCCGCGATCAGCCCGGCACTCATCAGCACCGTCTCGGTGGTGCGCCCGGCCGCGGTCACGTTGAACCCGGTGATCGCGTCCTGCACGGCCGAGACGGTGGAGAGCCCGGACAGGAGCACGGTGATGGCCGCGGCGATCACCAGCGTCGGCCGGTCGGTGGTGAGCAGCCCGGAGCTGACCGCGGCGATCGCGGCCAGTGTCGCCAGCAGGCCGCCGACCACCTGCTGGAAGAAGAACGGCAGCGCGTACCGGTTGAGCAGCCTGCCGACCCGGTCGATCACCGCGCTGATCACCATGGCGACGACCGCGATGTCCAGCCCGCCGCCGAGCAGCAGCGTCACGAAGAACGCCATGGCGCCCCAGGAGGCGGTGGCCACCCAGCGCGGGTACGGGTGCGGCGCCGCGGTGATGTTCTGCAACTCGATCTGCGCCTCTTCGGCGCTGACGTTGCCGCGGGTGATCTGCTGGACCAGCCGTTCCGTTTCGGACAGTCGCGTGTAGTCGAGCCCGCGCGAGCGCACCACGCGCAACGCGGTCACCGGCGCGAGATCGGTGCCGCGGTGGCAGGTGACGGTGATCGAGGTGAAGATGACGTCCACTTCGCAGTACGGCAGGCCGAGCGCGGAGGTCAGCGCGAGGATGGTCGCGGTGACGTCGGAGGCACCGGCGCCACTGGACATCTGGACCTCACCGATGCGCGAGGCGAGGTCGAGCACGAAGTTCACGGTCGTGTCATCGGGAACCTGGGGGCCGATCGTGGCCTCGGCGTGGCCGGTCGGCTGTTCGTCGGCAGGCGCTTCCAGAATCTGCCAGGCACGTCTGCGTACCGACCGCTTCGTGCGTTGATTGAGCTTGGCCATCTCCACCCCTTTCGTCAGGTTCCCGCATGAGCATCGACTCGGTGACCGCGAGCGTTGCAGGACCGCGAACGTGTCTTCCGCCACTTGAGCAAGTTCCCACTGACGGGTGGAAACAGTCGCCCGTCCGGCGGTTCCCACGGGCGTCGACTGTCCAAAGTGGCCATTATCGGCCCGATTGGTACCGGTTCGAGTGCCTTGTCGTCATGCGTGCGAACCGGACTCACGGTTTTCTTTGGCTGCAGGAGGCCAGTGTTGAGAAAGGCACTCGGGTTCGCGCTCGCGGTCGCCCTGGTAGGCGGTGGGACGGTGTTCGTCTCGTCCACGCCACAGGCGGCCGCTGATCCGGCGGATGGAACTCTCAAGGTGCGCGTCATTCGTGACGTCAACGGTAACGGTTCTTACGAAGCCGCGCTCGAAGTCGGAGTCGCGGGCATCGGGGTGACCGTGACCGCGCCGACGGGAGCGACCGCCACCGGGACGACCGCGGCCGACGGCACGGTCACCATCGACACCAAGGCATTGCCCACCGGCAAGTACCGGGTGGACACCAAGATCCCCGACTCGATGTCGTACCTGAAACCGGCGCCCGCCGGCAAGGGACTGTCCACGCTGACCTCCTTCGCGGACGTGTCGGGTGGCAAGGCGGTCGAGCTGACGGTCGGTGTCTGGAACCCCTCGGACTACTGCCAGTCCAACCCGACGCTGGTCACCAGCTGCCAGCGTGGCGCGCGGAAGAAGGACGGCAGCAGCAACGCCTCGCCGGGCGCTCGCTCGCTGGTGACCTTCCCGTACAACCAGCGCGGCAAGGACAACCCGACGCAGCTGGCCAAGCAGAGCGACATCGGCACGGTCTACGGCCTCGCGTACCGCAAGGAGGACAAGCGTCTCTTCTCGGGCGCTTTCGCCAAGCGGCTCGCCGAATACGGGCCGAAGGGCCAGGGCGCGATCTACGTGACCGCTCCGGGCGGCGCCACCAGCCTGTTCGCCACCGTGCCCAACGCGGGCACGACGGCGCACGCGATGGCGACCAGCATGGACGGGCCGTTCTTCGGCATCCCTGGCAAGCAGTCCCTCGGTGACGTGGACATCAGCGAGGACGGCTCGACCCTCTACGTCATCAACTTCAACGACAAGAAGCTCTACACCTTCGACGCGACCGCCGCGACGGCCGCCGCGCCCAAGGGGTCGTTCGCGATCCCGGCGACGGCCTGCCCCAACGCGGCCGACTGGCGCCCCGGCGCGCTGGCCGTGCGTGACGGCAAGGTGTACGTCGGTGGTGTCTGCTCGGCGCAGTCGTCGAAGAAGCTCACCGACCTCAAGGCCGTCGTGATGACGTTCGACGGCGCCGCGTTCAGCGCCCCGATCCTCACCAAGACGCTGGACTTCGAGCGCGGCTACGCGCTGGCCTCGCGCAAGCCCAGCAACCACTGGTTCCCCTGGACCGACAACTGGGACGACACCGGCGTCGAGGGCATCAAGCACGACACCTACCCGCAGCCGTTGATGACCGACATCGGCATCGAGAAGAACGGCGACCTGGTACTCGACTTCCGTGACCGGTTCGGTGACATGGGTGGCTCGAACATCCCCGCGCCCGACGGCTCCGGGGGCGAGAACTCGTCGATCGTCGGTGGCGACCTGAACCGGGTCTGCCGGCAGGCCAACGGCTCGTACGCCTGGGAGGGCGCGAGCGGCTGCCCGAACCACAACGACGGCAAGAACTTCGGCGAGCCCGCGAGCGTCGTGGAGTACTACCCCGGCGAGTACTGGGCGAACAGCGGCGGAGACATCCTGCACCAGGAAACCTCGCAGGGCGCACTGACGATGCTGTACGGCGAGACCCGCATGGCGAACACCGTGATGGACCCGATCAGCGTGCGTTCGGGTGGTATCGGCTGGTTCGGCCGTGAAGACGGCACGATGCAGAACGAGGACCACACGAACTCGTACCAGGTCAACACCACGGACAACGACCCGCTGGGTGACGGCTGGGGCAAGGCGAACGGCCTGGCCGACCTCGAGGCGCTGTGCGACCTCGCGCCGGTGCAGATCGGTAACCGTGTCTGGTTCGACACCGACGCCGACGGCGTGCAGGACGGCGACGAGCCTGCGGTGCCGGGTGTCAAGGTGACCGCGACGCCGTGTGCGGGTGGTGCGGCGCTGCCGGTGAAGACCACCGACGCCAAGGGTGAGTACTACTTCGGCACGGCGGACGGTCTCAAGGCCGAGACCTGCTACAACGTGAAGTTCGACTACTCGGCGGCTGACACGAGCAAGCTTCCGGGTGCTCCGGCGGCGGCGACGTTGAACTGGACCGCGAAGGAAGCGGGTGCCGACCGCTGCGTTGATTCCAATGTGGACCCGGCGACCAGCACCGCTGCGGTGACCGTCGGCAAGGCCGGTTCGGTCGACCACTGTGTCGACGGTGGCTTGACGGTCAAGCAGACCAACAAGCTGGGTGACTTCGTCTGGAATGACAAGAACGCCAACGGTTTGCAGGACCCGGACGAGCCGGGCGTGCCGGGTGTCAAGGTCACGTTGAAGGACGGCGCGGGCAAGGACCTGGGCAGCACCAACACCGGTCCCGACGGCAAGTACGTGTTCGACAAGCTGCCGGACGGCACCTACTCGGTGTGCTTCGACGTGGCGAACCTGCCGGACGCGGTCAAGGGTTACAAGCCGACCAAGCCGGACGCCGGTGACGACGCGAAGGACTCCGACGCGGACGCGGCCGGGTGCACCAAGACCACGGTGCTCGGGCCGGACAAACGCGACGATCCGACGCTGGATCTCGGTCTGGTTCCGCCGACCAACAAGCTGGGCGACTTCGTCTGGAACGACAAGAACGCCAACGGTGTGCAGGACGAGGGTGAGCCGGGCGTCCCGGGTGTCAAGGCGACGCTGAAGGACGGCGCGGGTGCGGTCAAGGGCACCACGACCACCGGTCCCGACGGCAAGTACCTGTTCGACAACCTGCCCGACGGCACCTACCAGGTGTGCTTCGACGTGGCGAACCTGCCCGACGCGGTGAAGGGCTATGTCCTCACCAAGGTCGACGCGGGTGACGACGCGAAGGACTCCGACGCGGCACTCGACACGGGTTGCACGAAGACGACCACTTTGGGCCCGGACAAGCGTGAAGACCTCACGCTCGACGCCGGTCTGGTCTCCGCGCAGAACAAGCTCGGCGACTACGTGTGGCTCGACACCAACTCCGACGGCGTCCAGGACGCCGACGAAAAGGGTGTTCCCGACGTCGTCGTGAAGCTCAAGGACGGCACGGGCAAGGAGCTGGGCACCACCAAGACGGGCCCGGACGGCAAGTACTTGTTCGACAAGCTGCCGGACGGCACGTACCAGGTCTGCTTCGACACGGCGAACCTGCCGGAAGCGGTCAAGGGCTACCAGCTGACCAAGGAAGGCGCCGGCTCGGACGACGCGAAGGACTCCGACGCCAACCCGACCACCGGCTGCACGCCGACCACGGTGCTGGGTCCGGACAAGCGTGAGGACCTCACGCTCGACGCCGGTCTCGTCGCCCCGATCGTCCCGAAGAACAAGCTCGGTGACTACGTCTGGGTCGACACCAACCGCAACGGTCTGCAGGACGACGGCGAGCCGCCGGTCAACGGCGTCAAGGTCATGCTGAAGGACGGTGCCGGCAAGGACCTGGGCACCACGACGACCGGCGCCGACGGCAAGTACGGCTTCGGTGACCTGCCGGACGGCACGTATCAGGTGTGCTTCGACATCGCGAACATGCCGGGTTACAAGTTCACTGACCCGAACAAGGGCGACGTGGCCAAGGACTCCGACGCCGACAAGGCGACCGGCTGCTCCAAGACCACCGTGCTGGGTGCGGACAAGCGTGAAGACCTCACGCTGGACGCGGGCCTGGTGTCGCCGTTGAACAAGCTCGGTGACTACGTCTGGATCGACAACAACCGCAACGGTTTGCAGGACGACGGCGAGCCGGGTGTCGAGGGTGTCAAGGCGACCCTGAAGGACGGCGCGGGTAAGGACCTGGGCACCACGACGACCGATGCCAATGGCAAGTACGGCTTCGGCGATCTGGTCGACGGCACTTACCAGGTGTGCTTCGACGTGGCGAACCTGCCTGCCGCGGTCAAGGGCTACACCCTGACCAAGGTCGACGCGGGTGACGACGCGAAGGACTCCGACGCCGCTGTCGACACCGGGTGCACCAAGACCACGGTCCTGGGCCCGGACAAGCGTGAAGACCTCACGCTCGACGCCGGTCTGGTGTCGCCGCTGAACAAGCTCGGCGACTACGTGTGGATCGACAAGAACGACAACGGTCTGCAGGACGACGGCGAACCCGGTGTCGAGGGCGTCAAGGCGACGCTCAAGGACGGCGCGGGCAAGCAGCTCGGCACGACGACGACCGACGCCAATGGCAAGTACGGCTTCGGGGATCTGGTCGACGGCACCTACCAGGTGTGCTTCGACATGTCCGCGCTCCCGGCGGCGGTGGCGGGTTACTCGCTGACCAAGGTCGACGCGGGTGACGACGCGAAGGACTCCGACGCCGACCCGGCGACCGGCTGCACCAAGACCACGGTGCTCGGCGCGGACAAGCGTGAGGACCTCACGCTCGACGCGGGTCTCGTCGCTCCGGTGGAGCCGAAGAACAAGCTCGGCGACTTCGTCTGGATCGACAAGAACGCCAACGGCGTCCAGGACGACGGCGAGCCCGGCGTCGAAGGCGTCACGGCGACGTTGAAGGACGGCACGGGCAAGGACTTGGGCACCACCAAGACCGACGCCTCGGGTAAGTACGGCTTCGGCGACCTGCCGGACGGCACTTACCAGGTGTGCTTCGACTTCGCGAACATGCCGGAAGCGGTCAAGGGCTACAAGCCGACCACGCCGAACCAGGGCGACCCCGCGAAGGACTCCGACGCGGACCCGTCGTCCGGCTGCACCAAGACCACCGTGCTCGACGCGGACAAGCGTGAGGACCTCACGCTCGACGCGGGTCTGATCGCACCGCCGCCGCCCGCGCTGAACCGGCTCGGCGACTACGTGTGGATCGACAAGAACAAGGATGGCTTGCAGGACGACGGCGAGCCCGGCGTCAAGGGCGTCGAGGTCGCGCTGAAGAACGCCGCCGGTGAGGAGCTCTCCACCACCCTCACCGACGACAACGGCAAGTACATCTTCGAAAAGCTGGCAGACGGCACCTACTCGGTGTGCTTCGACGTCAAGAACCTGCCCGACGCGGTCAAGGGCTACACCCTGACCAAGGTCGACGCGGGTGACGACGCGAAGGACTCGGACGCGGCGCTCGACACGGGCTGCACCAAGACGACGACATTGGGCCCGGACAAGCGTGAAGACCTCACGCTCGACGCGGGTCTGATCGAGCCGGTCAAGGTGCTGAACAAGCTCGGCGACTACGTGTGGATCGACAAGAACAACAACGGTCTGCAGGACGACGGCGAGCCGGGTGTCGAGGGCGTCACCGCGACGCTGAAGGACGGCGCCGGAGCGGTCAAGGGCACCACGAAGACGGACGCTTCCGGTAAGTACGGCTTCGGCGACCTGCCGGACGGCACGTACCAGGTGTGCTTCGACGTCAAGAACCTGCCCGACGCGGTCAAGGACTACACCCTGACCAAGGTCGACGCCGGTGACGACGCCAAGGACTCCGATGCCGACCTGGCGACCGGGTGCACCAAGACGACGACGCTGGGCCCGGACAAGCGTGAAGACCTCACGCTGGACGCGGGTCTGGTCGCGCCGCCTGCCGGTGCGTTCAAGCTCGGTGACTTCGTCTGGATCGACAAGAACGCCAACGGTCTGCAGGACGACGGCGAGCCCGGTGTCCCGGGTGTCACCGCGGTGCTGAAGGACGGCGCCGGCAAGGAGATCAGCTCGACGAAGACCGGTCCGGACGGCAAGTACGGCTTCGACAAGCTGCCCGCCGGTGAGTACGTGGTGTGTTTTGACATCGCGAACATGCCGGACGCGGTCAAGGGTTACACTCTGACCAAGGTCGACGCGGGTGACGACGCCAAGGACTCCGACGCCGACCAGGCGACCGGGTGCACCAAGCCGGTCAAGCTGGGCCCGGACAACCTGACGCTCGACGCCGGTCTGGTCGAGCCGGAGAAGCCGGTCTTCAAGATCGGTGACACGGTGTGGATCGACACCAACGGCAACGGCCTGCAGGATCCGGGCGAGCCGGGGGTCAACGGGTTCACGGTCACCTTGAAGACGCCGGACGGTGACAAGAAGACCACCACCGACACCGACGGCAAGTACGTGTTCGCGAACCTGCCCGCGAGCGAGTACACGGTGTGCTTCGACTTCAAGAACATGCCGGAGGCGGTCAAGGGGTACACCCCGACCAAGCCCGACGCCGGTGATGACGCGAAGGACTCCGACGCCGACCCGGCGACCGGATGCACGAAGCCGGTGAAGCTCGGTCCGGACAACATGACCGTCGACGCGGGTCTGGTGCCGCCGGTCAAGCCGGAACCGAACAAGGTCGGTGACTTCGTCTGGAACGACAAGAACGGCAACGGGATCCAGGATCCCGACGAGCCGGGTGTTCCGGGTGTCGGTGTGGTGCTGAAGGACTCCGGCGGCAAGGAAGTCACCAAGACCACCACCGGACCTGATGGCAAGTACCTGTTCCCGCAGGTTCCGGACGGCACGTACACGGTGTGCTTCGACATCAAGAACATGCCTGAGGCCGTGAAGGGTTACATCCCGACCGACCAGGGCAAGGGCGACGCGGGCAAGGACTCCGACGCCGACCCGTCGACCGGATGCTCCAAGCCGGTCACCGTCGGGCCGAACAAGCGCGAAGACCTGACCATCGACCTCGGTGTGGTCAAGCCGACCAACAAGATCGGTGACTTCGTGTGGCTCGACAAGAACGACAACGGCATCCAGGACCCGGGCGAGCCCGGCGTCAAGGACGTCACCGTGGTTCTGAAGGACAAGGATGGCAAGGAGATCTCGAAGACCACCACCGGTCCCGATGGCAAGTACTTGTTCCCCAAGCTGCCTGACGGCACCTACATGGTGTGCTTCGACATCAAGAACCTCCCGTACGACGTGAAGGGTTACACCCTCACCGCCCCCAACAAGGGCGAGGCCGGGAAGAACTCCGCAGCCGACCAGACCACCGGCTGCACCAAGACCGTCACGGTCGGCCCCGACAAGCGTGAAGACCTCACGCTCGACGCGGGCTTGCTCGGCGGACACGAGAACCCGCAGGAACCCGGTACCCCGGGTACGAGCAACCCCAAGGGCCCGCTGGCGAAGACCGGCTTCAGCGCCGCGCTTCCGCTGGGTATCGGTTCCCTGATCCTGCTCGCGGGTATCGCCTTCCTGATCATCGCGGCTCGCCGCCGCAAGGAAGACGGCTAAGGGCCCGGGATTTAGCGGGCTTTATCCCCCGGGATAAAGCCCGCTAAACTCCCTGGGATAAAGCCCGCTTTATCCCAGCCCAGCTCAAAAGGGGTCGTGAGTGGTACCGCCGGTTCTAACCGGCCAAACCACTCACGACCCCTTTTGTGTCGGTGCCGGAAGGTAAACTGGATACCGGGGGCGGCGGCCCGCCCTCAGGCCTGCTCAGGCTCCCAGCGCCCGCTCGGCGGTGAAGCCGGGCAGCACGTAGAACGCCGCCGAGGCCGTGGTCGTGGCGAAGCGCAGCAGCGCGTCCCCGTCCGCCATCCGGTACGCGGTGTTGACGAAGGTCCGCAGTTCCCGCTGGAACGAGATGAACAGCAGCCCGCGATCGTCGCCGCCGTTGTCGTAGTTGTACGACCGCCGCAGCATCGTCGGCACGCCTGCCGACATCGGATGCGCCCACCGCACATGCGCGTCGGCCGGGATCAGGTACTGCCCGTCCGGGCTCTTCGCGCTCAGGTCGACCTCGTCGCCGCCCGAAAGCGGGCGCCCGTCGTCCTTGCGCCGCCCGAAAACCCGCTCCTGCTCTGGCACCGGCCGCGCCAGGAAGTCCGCGACGCGCAGCCGCATCCGCCGCACCACGGCGATCGTCCCGCCGCCGTCGAGCCAGACCTCGCGCGCGGGTTCCGTCGGCCCGACGATGCCGTCGACGAACCCGAGCATGTTCCGCGCCGGACCGGCCGAAGTGGACGGTCCGCGGAACGCGTTCTGCCGCCACCGCAACGTTCCCCGGCCGAGCAGTCCGGACGCCAGCGAGACCGAAAGCGGGTCCTCTCCGCACACCTGCACCAGCAGATCCCCGCCACGCGAAGACGCCGGCACCTGGTCGCCGGGGAATTCCGGCAGCTCGCCGACCTGGGAAGCCAGCCGCGGCCCCAGCCCGATCGTCACGGTGAGGTCGTCCAACGGCATCCCGGCGAGCGCCGGATTCCGCCGCAGCGCCCCGATTTCCTTGCCGAGCGCGCCTGCGTCCAGCTCGGCGACGTCCCACACGGAGACGTCGCAATGCCGCTGCGCGGGCGTGACGACACCGGCCTGGTGCGCGCCGTACGGGTCCACGACGGTGGAGACCGCGGGCGCGGCGGCGCACCCGGCGGCGAGTGCCGCGGTTCCCGCCCCGAGCAGCAGGTGACGCCGCGAGATCGCATTCACATCCGTATTCTCCACATCGCCCCGGCGTTACCCAACCGGGCGACGAGAAATCCCTATTTCGGGTGACACTGCTGGCAGAGATGACGGCTCTCGCGTAGCGAAGACCTACTGTCCTTGCTCGTGCGTCGCAAACTTTGCCTGGTGCTGGCCCTCGTGCTCGGCACCGCCTCCTGTTCGGGGACCCAGGTGCGTCCCGAGTCGGGCACGATCCGGGTGCCGCAGAACGCGAAGACGATCACCGAGGCCGTCGACGCCGCCCACGACGGCGACCTCATCCTCGTCGATCCGGGTGTGTACAAGGAATCCGTCCGGATCAAGACGCCCAACGTGACCCTGCGCGGCACGAAACGCGGCGGCGTGGTCATCGACGGTGAGGTCCGCCGCGCGAACGGCATCGTGGTCACCGCGGCGGGCGTGACCGTCGAGAACCTGACCGTCCGCAACCACACGCTCAACGGTGTCCTCTTCACCGGGCTCAGCGACGGCAACGGCGGCCTCGCCAGGGGCAGCGACGGCTACCACAAGCTCGACCCGAGCGCTTTCCCGCCGCTGCAAGGGTTCCGCGTCTCGTACGTGACCGCGTCCAACAACGCGCTGTACGGGATCTACGCTTTCGACGCGCAGCACGGCGTCATCGAGGACAGTTACGCCTCCGGCAGCGCCGACTCCGGGTTCTACGTCGGCCAGTGCAAGCCGTGCGACATCGTCGTCCGCCGCAATGTCGCCGAGCGCAACGCGGTCGGCTACGAGGGCACCAACGCCTCGGGTGACATGTTCGTGCTGGGCAACAGGTTCTCGGGGAACCGGGTCGGCATGACGTCCAATTCGGACTATCAGGAAGCATTCGTACCGCAGGAAAACGCGACCATCGCGGGAAACCTCGTCACGCACAACGCCGAACCCGCGTCGCCGGCGCAGGCCGACGGCGCGTTCGGGCTCGGCATCGGACTCGCGGGCGGACGCGGGAACATGCTGCTGCGCAACAGGGTCAGCGCGAACCCGTCGACCGGGCTCGCGCTCGGCTCCAGCGAAGACCTGCCGCCGCAGGACAACAAGGTGCGGGCGAACGTGATCACCGGCAACGGCGTCGACTTCGCCTACACCGCGTCCACACGATCACCTGGCACCGAGAACTGCTTGCAGGACAACGAAATCGGCACCAGCCGCCCGGAAGACCTGAAGACGTGCGCGACCGGTCCCGGTGTTCCGCTGCCCAAGGTCGCCGCGCCGCGCGGAGTGCCGTTCACCGAGGTCGCCCCGCCGCCCGCGCAGCCTGACCTGCCCGACGCCGCGACCGCGCCCGCGAAACCCGCGCGCGGCCTGCCGGGCAAGATCGACCTCGCCGCGGTCGTGGTGCCTTCCGAAGACCTGTTCGCCGACCGATCGGCGGTCCGCTCGTGAAACGCGCCATCGTACTCGTCGCGCTCCTGCTCGCCGGATGCGCCGAAGCGCCGCAGCCACGTTCACTGTCCACAGGGGAGGCCGAACGCCTCGCGCTGGTCCGGTTCACCAACTACACGGCCAAAAGCGCCAAGTTCACCGCGGGCATCCCCAGCCCCGGCGGCAAACTGCTGCTGACCGGCCGGATCGATTTCGTCGACCACCTCGGCTACGCGGCGATGCGCACCGAGGGCCGTGACGACCCGACGAGCGCGGGCCTGCTGCAGTGGAACCTCAGCACGCTGGCGTACCTGACCGACCCGGCCACCGAGCCGGTCGACCCGCCGCCGGACGGCGATTGGCAGATCAGGAAGTTCCAGGAAGCCGGTTCCGAGATCGACGGCGCGCTGCGGCTGCTGGTCAACCTCGCCGCCGACCGCCCGGACAACGCCCAGCTGCTGCAACAGAGTTCGGCGCGCTGGCTGCGCAAGGACACCGTCGAAGGCGTCGATGTCGACGTGCTGGAAGGCCCGCAGCAGGCAGGCAAAACCCCGTCGGCCGACGGGGCGCGGGTGCGGTACTGGGTCGACGCGGACGGCCACCTCAAGCGTATCGAGGCGCGCCTCGGAGATCAGCGGGAGTTCGCGAAATTTGACATTTTGGGGACCGCTCCGACGGTTGCCGTGATCCCGCCGTTGGCCCCATGATCGAGCGCTATGGGGAAATCATCGTTGAGCCGACGCACCGTCCTGCTCGCCGCCGGAGCCACGGTCGCCGTCGCACTGCCAGGTAAGGCCGAAGCCGCGACACCCGCGTTCGCGCACGGTGTCGCCTCAGGCGATCCGCTCCCGGATTCCGTGCTGCTGTGGACCAGGGTCACGCCGAGCCCGGACGCGACACCGGGCTCCGGTGCGGGCCCGGCGGCCGAGGTCGGCTGGGAGGTCGCCGCCGACGCCGGCTTCCGCCGGATCGTCGCGTGCGGCCGGGTCCGCACCGGTCCCGACCGCGACCACACGGTCAAGGTCAGCGCCGACGGCCTGCGCCCGCACACCGGTTACTTCTACCGCTTCACCTTCCGCGGCCAGTGCTCACCGGTCGGCCGCACCCGCACCGCGCCCCGGCACAACGCCGACGTCGACCGCCTGCGCTTCGGCATGGTCTCCTGCGCGAACTGGCACGTCGGCTACTTCGGCGCGTACCGCTACCTCGCCGAGCGCGACGACCTCGACGCCGTCATCCACCTCGGCGATTACATCTACGAGATGGCGGGCGACGCGACCGCGTTACGCCAAAGCCTGCCGCCGCACGAGCTCGAGACGCTCGCCGACTACCGCGTGCGCCACGCGCTCTACAAGTCCGACCCGGACGTCCAGCGCATGCACGCGAGGCACCCGATGATCGCCACCTGGGACGACCACGAAGCCGCGGACGACGCCTGGTCCGGCGGTTCGCCGTCGCACGACCCCGCGACCGAGGGCGACTGGGCCGTCCGCAAGGCCGTCGCGCACCGCGCCTATTTCGAGTGGATGCCGGTCCGCAACGCGGGCGAGCGCCTCTACCGCCGCCTGCGCTTCGGCAAGCTCGCCGACCTCACGATGCTCGACCTGCGCAGCTACCGCACCCAGCAGCCGAAGGCGCCAGGCGAGAACCCCGAGGGCACCATCCTCGGCGCCGAGCAGCGCGAATGGTTCCTCGACGGGCTCGTGCACAGCCGCGCGACCTGGCGCCTGGTCGGCAACTCCGTGATGATCAGCCCGCTCAAACTGCCCACGCTGCCCGACCCCCGTGCCGCCACGGCGCTCCGGACGCTGCTCGCCGACCAGCCCCAGCTCCCGACCGCCGACACGGACATCTGGGACGGATACCTCGCCGATCGCAGGCGCGTACTCGACACTCTCGACGCGCACGGCATCACCGACACGGTGTTCCTGACCGGCGACATCCACACCTCGTGGGCCAACGACGTCCCGCTCGAGTCCGGCCGCTCGGTCGCCACGGAGTTCGTCTGCACCTCGGTCACCTCGGACAACTTCGACGAGCTGTTCAAGGTCCCGCCGCGGACCGCCTCACTCGCCATCGAGGCCGAACTCCGCAGGCTCAACCCGCACACCCGGTACGTGGAACTCGACTCACACGGACCCTGCGTGGTCGAGGTGACACCCGCCGCGACCCAAGTGGACTGGTACTACCTGCTCGACAAGAAGAACCCGGACTCGGCGCTGCGGCACGGCGCGTCCTACAAGACGCTGCTCGGCGACGCCCACGTCCAGCCTGCGCAAGCCCTAGATATACTGAGCCCGGTCACGCCGGTATAGCTCAGTTGGTAGAGCACCTGTCTTGTAAACAGGAGGTCAGGGGTTCGAGGCCCCTTGCCGGCTCCACTCGGAAGAGTCCGCTTACGAAGCGCTCCCGCATCGCCACGATGCGGGAGCTCTTTGCTACCAGCGTTTGCGCTTGGCCGGCTTGGCGTCCTCATGGGGCGTGAAGCTCGGCCACTCGCCGCTGCCGCCCAGCAGGTCGTCCAGGGTCACCGGGGACTTACGGCCCCTGGCCTGCTGCTCGTTTTGCGCTCGTGTGGGTGACTCTTCGTCTGGCTTTTCGCCGAGACCTGCCTGTACAGTCACGGACGTTCTCTACCTTTCTGGTTAACCGCAAAGAGGCAGTGGACAATCACGCGGCCCTCTGTGTCAGCAGGGGGCCGCGTACTGCGTTCCCCGGGGTAAAGGCGCTACCCCGATCAGCCCATGATGGCGAAGATCGTCCTATGCCGAGCGAATAAGTGATGGGTTCAGCGGCGAGCGGTACGCCTCGGTCGTTAAACGGCCGGGTGAGGTTCGTTGGTAACGGATTGTCACACCGGTATCCCGGTGATCGAACCACGTTCAACGGCGCTTCCTTGCCCTTTCGGGCGGCTGATCGTCCACTCAGCGGTACCCCTTCGGCCGGGTCCGCCGCAGCTCGGGCCAGGTGCGGGGTGCGGTAGTGCCGAGCTGATCGCCGACAATCGATCGAGGGCCGAAATATCTTAACCCCGCACGGGGGTGGAGCAAGATGCTCACTATCCGTTCACTCGATCGAGTGACGCGAGTGTCCGTTTCGGCCGGATACCCACCCTGGGTCGTACCGCTCCACGGACGTGCCATGGCGCTTTTGTTCACGATCAAGAATCGCGTTCGCATAACAACGGAAATGCAATTCGAGAAATCAATTCCTTGGATCGCCGGATAATGACCCGCTCAGATCAGCCAGAGGTGTCGTCGTTGCCTCTTGTGAGTGATCTCGCAGGGATGTAACGAGGGGCCTGTCCTTGGCGATCACCTGACCAGGTGCGCATCCAGGTGAGATGGCTACAGGTGGCCACGGATCGTGGGTAGAGTGTCACCTAGAAGGGGTGTGTTGGGTTAGAGGGTGACGTTGGCTCCTGGGGTGACAAAGAGCCAGGCGCTCCCTCACAATTCGTTAGCTCTTCTTCGGTGCTGGGTGAATAAGTTTTTGCTCAATCGATTCGAATCCTTACTAGGAGCTTGGCTGTGACGACGACGCTCAGTTTCATCGCGCACCAGGACGACGACCTGCTCTTCATGAACCCGGACATCGCCTCGGACATCCAGGCGGGCTCCGAGGTCTGGGTCGTCTACCTGACCGCGGGTGACGTGGGGCCGCCCGACGCCGCGCACCCCGACCGCAAGGTCTGGGGCGCGGACTACGCGGACCTGCGCATCCAGGGTGTGCGCGACGCGTACGCCCGCGCGGCCAAGGTCGCCAACTCCTGGGAGTACGCGCCGATCTGGGTCGACGGCAGGCAGATCGCGACGAACACGCTGAACGGCGTCAACCTGCGACTGGTCTTCCTCTACGTCCACGCCGCCGAGGCCTCCGACAAGGGTGACCTCTACCGGATGCTGGCGAACCCGTCGTTCGTCGCCAACCCCATCGACGGCAGGCCCGGCTACACCAAGGCCCAGTTCACCTCGATGCTGCACGCGCTGATCGTCAGGGCCGACCCCGACTTCATCCGCACCCAGAGCACCATCGGCCACCGCATGCGCAGGCCGGACAACACCGTCGACCACATCGACCACACCGCGGCCGCGATCCTGGTCGCCGACGCGTGCGTGGACGGCAACCACAACACGCTGGTCCGCCGCGACGAGTACCACTGCTACTGCATCGCGGACTGGGAAGACAACGTCTGGGGCTACTGGCGCGACGAGAAGACCGCCATCTGGTCCAAGTATCTGCCGCACGACCCCGAGCTCAACGCGAGCTCGTGGTTCGAGGTGATGGGGAAGCAGTACCGGCCCAACGACCGCATCTTCGAGCCCGGCACGCCTTGGGTGCCGCCGTCCGACTATGTGAGTTACTGGGCGTGACGAATCGCGCAGGGTCCCCTCACGATTCGGCTCAGCTTCTTGAGTATCGAGGGGATCTTGCCTTCACTTGTCGAAACAAGTCCTGCGGGCCCTGGTAACCCGTCGGATTCAGCCGCTTACTAGGAGCTTGGCCGTGTCGAAGACGATCAGTTTCATCGCACACCAGGACGACGACCTCCTTTTTATGAACCCGGACATCGCCTCCGATGTCCAGGCGGGCTGGGAAGTGTGGATCGTCTACTTGACCGCGGGTGAGGTCGCGTACAAACCGGGTCGCACGCACTGGGGAATGGACTACGCGGACCTGCGCATCCAGGGCGCGCGTGCCGCGTACGCCCGCGCCGCGAAGGTGGCCAACTCCTGGGAGTACGAGCCGCGCACCTTCGCCGGGCGCCAGGTCGCGACCAACCGTCTCAACGGGACGAACGTGCACCTCGTGTTCACCTTCATCCACGCGGCGGAAGGCGCCGACAACGGCGATCTCTACCGGATGCTGCACAACCCGTCGTTCGTCGCCAAGCCGATCGACGGCAGGCCCGGGTACACGAAGACCCAGTTCCAGGCGATGCTCAAGTCGATCATCACCACGGTGAACCCGGACTTCATCCGCACGCAGAGCACCATCGGGCACCGGGAGATCGACTCGAACGGCAACCCCGACCACATCGACCACATCTCGGGCGCCATCCTCACGGCCAACGCCGCGGTCAACAACCAGAACAAGACGCTGCTCAGGCGCGACGAGTACCAGAACTACATCATCGCCGAGTACGAAGAGAACGTCTGGGGTTACTGGCGCGACGAGAAGAGCGCCATCTGGGACCAGTACTGGCCGAAGGACCCGGAGCTGCAGCCGTGGTCATGGCAGAACGTCATGGGCAGGCAGTACCGGCCGGAGGGGCGGATCTTCTTCCCCGGCACGCCATGGGTGCCACCGGGCGACTTCTGAGCCTGACCGAAAGCGGGATGTCCCTTGCCGGGGCATCCCGCTTTTTCAGTGGGCAGGTTTCACAGGGCGGTCTTCATTGCGCGACGCCGGCGAGCAGCCAGCGCGTGACCGGGATTTCGAACAGCACCCGGCCGGTGCCCGCGTACGGTTTCCCGATGTCCCAGCCGTCGTACTTCGCGGCGAACGCGTCGACGATCCGCGCCGGGAAAGCGGTGGTGTGCGCCGTCGCGACTCCCTCCGCGACAACGGGCGCGATGCCGTCCTCCAACGCCAGCGAGACCCGTGGATCTCGCCGTATGTTGCGATGTTTGACGCTGGTTTCGAGCACGCAGACCCACCACGCGGTGTCGAACACGAACCACACGGGGGTCAGGTGCGGTGACCCGTCCGGCCGCGAGGTGCACAGCCAGGCGTTGTCTTCACGGTCCAGTCGCTTCAGCACGGTTTCGTCCACAGCGGTGATCTTGCGACCTCCAGTGGACTCGAGGTCAACCCTCGAGGAAGACGATCCGTTCCGGTTCGGTGGTCACCTTGAGCGTCTGCCGCTTGACCTCGACCAGTGTCGCGAACTCCGTCGACTGGCCGTCCGGGACGGTGAACAGCCGGTCGTCGCGGGTGTCGACGTACTCGTGGAACGCGGCGAGCGAAACGCCGCCCGTTTCGTCGAGGCCGAGATAGTCGACCAGGCGCCGGAACAGTTTCGGCATGATCACCTGCGTGTCGCTCAGCTGTTTGCGGCTGCGGAGCCGGAAACCGGCATTCGTCGTGTCATCCGCCCAAAGTCCCGTTCCCGCTTCGCGCGCGGCGACGGCCGCGTCCGACAACGCCTGGCGCAGATCGACGAAAAGCAGTGAATAGAAAGTGGGGTAGACCAGCCCTTCATTCGTCAGCACGTAGTTCGCCGACGACTTCAAACCCTTCGCGTCGAGGTACACGGAGCTGCCGTCGACCGAACGGCCCGGCCGTTGCCCGGGGAACGCGAAAGCGACCGCGCGGCCGTATTTGTCGGCGAACTTGGTGAGGATGTGACCGGAGACCTGGTCAGGGGTCGACGAGGTGACGATGCCCCGTTCGTTGCGCACGACCTTGGTGAAACCCAAGTAGGACAAGAGTCTTTCCGACGCCGCACCACCCCATTCCGGAGGTTGGTGCCACATTCCGCCGTGATTCTGCGCCTGGTAGTGGGTTTCCAGCGCGTCGATCGCGTCGAGCCGCAACTGCATTCCGCCGCGCACGTTCAGGCGGACTTTCATGTCCTTCGGTATCGCCGACGGATCATCCGGATAAAAACGTACCGAGTCCCCATCGGGAGAGGCACCGACGATCTGGAACGTACCTTTGAGCAATGTGAGTGGCATGAAGCAACGGTAAGTCGGCCGTCGCGGGAGCCAAGGCGATATTCATCCGTCTGGCCCAGTCACAAATTGGTGACCGGGCCAGAACGGAATGGTGAACCGCGCGCTAACTCGGGATCATGAACGACAGGATCGTCGCCTGGAGCAGGGAGATCACGCCGACCACCGCGGTCAGCGCGATCGACCAGAAGAACGTCTGCCGCAGCAGTGAGCCTTCCTTGCCGCTTTGGCCGATGGCCGTCGCGCCGATGGAGAGGTTCTGCGGCGAGATCATCTTGCCCATCACGCCACCGGAGGTGTTGGTGGCGCCCGCGAGCACCGGGTCGATGTGCAGCTGCTGCGCCGAGATGACCTGCATCGGCCCGAACAGGCTGTTCGTCGACGCGTCCGAACCGGTGAGGAACACGCCGAGCCAGCCGATGTAGGCGGAGAACAGCGGGAACAGCACGCCGGTCGTGGCGAGCGCGAGGCCGAGTGTCTGCGTCGCGCCCGAGTAGTTCATCACGAAGGCGATCGCCAGGATCATGAAGATCGTGGCCAGCGCCCAGCGCATCTGGAACAGCGTCTTCCGGTAGGTCTGCACCAGCAGTCCCGGCCTGGCGCCCATCGCGAAACCGGCGATGATCGCCGCGGTCAGCGCGACCGTTCCCGGTGAGAACAGGAAGTCCACGGTCAGCTTCGCCGCGTACGGGGTGTTCTTCGGGGTGATCGGCGCGTGCTGGATCACCTGGTTGTGCAGTCCGGGCCAGGCGAACACCCAGTCGGCCTTGTGCAGCAGCTTCGACAGATCCAGCCAGGTCGGCAGGTTCTTGAAGATGGTGCCGATCCGGGACAGGAAGATCGCCAGAATCAGGATGATGTACGGCATCCAGGCGTACAGCGCGCCGCGTTCGACCTTGGCGGCGCCGACGCTCTGTCCTGAATGCGCTTTCACGGGCTCCTCGCCATCGAACCGCCAGACCGTCTTGGGCTGCCAGAACCGGGTGAGGATCCACAGCGCCGCCATCGCGGCCAGCGCCGCGAGCACGTCGACCAGGCTCGCGCTGATGAAGTTCGACGCCACGAACTGCATGGCGGCGAACGCCAGCCCCGCGGTGAGCACGGCCGGCCAGACCTCGACCATCCGCTTCCACCCGGCGAGCACCACGACCAGGAATGCCGGGACGATCAACGCCAGCACCGGCAGCTGACGGCCGACCATCGCGGAGTACAGCTCGGTCGCCTGCTCCGGCGACTTGCCGATGATCGGCGCGGTCAGCCTGCCCAGCACGATCAGCGGATTGCCGAGCCCGCCGAACGCCACCGGCGCGGTGTTCGCCAGCAACGCCAGCACGACCGCCTTCACCGGCGGGAAGCCGAGCGCCGCCATCATCGCGGCGGTGATCGCGATCGGCGAGCCGCCGCCCGCGATGCCTTCGAGCAACGCGCCGAAGCTGAACGCGATCAGCAGTGCCTGCAGCCGCCGGTCTTCACTGAACCCGGCGAGCACTGCCTTGATGCTGTCGAACCGTCCGGTCGCGACGGTCACGTTGTGGAAATAGACCGCGTGGAAGGCGATCCAGGCGACCGACCACACACCGAAGACCAGGCCCATCGCCGCCGAATCGAAGGCGAGCCCGATCGGCATCTTGTACAGCAGCAACGCCATGCCCAGTGCGGTCACCAGCGCCAGCGCCGCCGAAAGGTGCGCCGACCGGCGTAGCACGCCGAGCGCCACCAGCAGCACGATGATCGGCAGCGCCGCCAGCAGCGCGGAAACCCACAGTCCGCCAGCCGGTTGATAATCCTGGACCCAGCCCACGATCAACCCCTTTGTCTCGCAGGACGACGGCCTTTACCGTCGTTTTTTGTTCTGGTAGCGCTTTCTCGTCAGCGCTTACACGGCGACCGGGACGTGCCCCAGCCGTCGTGAGAGCTCGGCGGCGCCGGCGGCGACAGTCGCGCCGAGCTCTTCGATGCGCCGGAGCACGCGTGACGCGGGCCCGGCGATACTGATCGCGGCCACCGGCTGCCCCGAGTGGTCGCGCACCGCGGCTGCCACGCAGCCGACGTCCGGTTCGTTCTCCACCTCGTCGACCGCCCAGCCGCGCCGGTTGGTCGTGGCCAGCTCGGCGAGCAGGTGGGCGTGGTTGACGATCGTGTTGCTGGTCAGGCTTTCCAGCGTCATCCGGCGGACCCGGTCGACCCGGTCCATCTCGGGCAGCGCGGCCAGCCAGGCCTTGCCGAGCGAGGTCGCGTGCTGCGGCCGCCGGGTGCCGAGGCGGCAGGCGAGCGTGACGGCGTTGGCGCTGCGCTCGGTCGCGACGTAGACCATCGCGTCGTTGTCCGGCACCGCGAGATAGGTCGTCTCGCCGGAGCGCTCGGCGAGCGCGGCGAGATAGCGCGGGGCGCACCGGTGCAGGTCGGTGGCCGACATGGCGCGTACCCCGAGCTCGACCAGTTTGGTGCCGAGCCGGATCCGGCCGGTCACGTGATCTGCTTCGAGGTAGTCGAGATTCTTCAACGTGCCGACGATGCGGTACGCGGCGCTGCGCGAAAGGCCCAGTTGCCTGGCTATCGCGTTCGTGGAAATCTCCTGGCATTGACCGACGTGCTCGAGCACGGCGAGGCCGCGTTCGAGGGTGCCGCTGGTTTCCAGGCCGCGTTGCTCGGTGTTCAGGACCGTGCCCTCCATCGATCTAACACCTCACCTTTCTTTTGGTAATCCCGTTCAGCGGTAACCATTTCCGCTAGGCGGGGTTGAAAAGTAACACCTCCGACCTTTGGGGGGAAGATGTCGAGCCGAATGGACCGCCGGGTCGGAGTGGTCCTGGTCTGAATGGTTGAACCTCTGACCAATTTTCGACGTGATCTTGCCGCGACGTGTTCCCAGCGTTACCTGTGCTGGGCCGTACGGGGGAGGCTCTTTGACGGGCCGTCAGTTACCGGCCGTGGAACAGTTCCTGAACATGGTCACCGACCGACTTCCGTCGCTGGACTTGATCGAACCAGCACGGTGATCCTGTGCGACGTGGCGACAAGTGGCACCTTGCGCGGCAGTGCCGCGTCCGTCGAACAGGGAGAGTCGATCACTTTCACCTACTCGACGCCGACCGAAACCGTGACCCCCAAGAACTGGGTCGGAATCTATGCCGATCCGGGAAATGGTCCGGTTGACCAGAAATACGTGGGACCTTCGAATCTTTGGCAGTATGTCACCTTGGCGAGCGGGACGGTCACTTTCAGCAGTGGTTCGCTCGCGGCCGGTGATTTCGTGGCTTTCTACCTTTCCGACGACGGCTACAGCTGGCTCGCCGATCCGGTGAAGTTCGCCGTCCGCCCGACCCCGCAGACCCAACCGCCGGTGTTCCGCTCCGCGTTCGGCTGCGCGGGCGCAGGCCCCGGCCAGTTCTCGCGGCCCGCCGGTCTCGCGGTCGACCCGATCGGCCAGGTGTGGGTCGCCGACACCGGCAACGACCGCGTGCAGGGCTTCAACCGCGACGGCAGGCTCGTACGCGTGCTCGCCGGGCGGCTCAAGGCGCCCGAAGCGGTCGCCGTCGACAGCGCGGGCAACGTCTTCGTCGCCGACACCGGCAACAACCGGGTCGTGGAGTACTCGTGGTGGGGCGGTTTCGTCCGCGAGTTCGGCGCCGGGGTGCTGGAGAACCCGCGCGGCGTCGCGGTCGACGCGCAGGGCACGGTCTACGTGTCCGACACCGGGCATCAGCGGGTCGCGCGGTTCAACGGGCAGACCGGGGCGCAGCTCGCGCCGATCACGGAGAAGATGAGCTCGCCGCAGGGCATCACGGTCGACGCGGCAGGCGACGTCTGGGTCACCCAGAACGGCAGGCTGGCCAACGGCGACGTCGCCGTGGTGCGTTATTCGCGCGACGGCAAGGTGATCAGCTCGCTCGGCTACGGCCAGAGCAGCGAGTTCGGCGGACTGTCCAATCCGGCCGGTATCGCGATCGACACCGGGGGCAACGCGTTCGTCACGCAGCCCGATTTCGGCTGGGTGTCCCAATTCCGGACAGCGGGGCCGTTCCGCGCGGAGTTCGGGTTGGACGGTCAGGGCGCGTTGCGGTTCCCGCAGGGCATCGCGGTCGACGCGCAGGGCCGGATCTTCGTCGCCGACACCGGGAACAGCCGGGTCGTCCACTTTGGAGTCGTCAAGTGACCGAACCGGAACTCACCCGCCGCCGGGTACTCGGCGCCGCCGCCGCTGCCGCGCTGGGCTCAGTGGTGCTGCCGCCCAACGTCCGCAAGGCGCTGGCCGACACGTCCTCGGTGCGGCCGGGGCGGCTGAAGGACATCAAGCACTTCGTCATCCTTATGCAGGAGAACCGGAGCTTCGACCACTACTTCGGCAAGCTCGCCGGTGTCCGTGGCTTCGCCGACCCGACGGCGATGAAGCTGCCGAACGGCAATTCGGTGTTCCAGCAGCCGTATTCGGGCCATCCGGACGGTTATCTGCTGCCGTTTCGGTACAACACGGGCAAGACCAGCGCGCAGGCCACACCGGGGCTGCCGCACAACTGGTCGGATCAGCACGCCGCGTGGAACAACGGGAAGATGGACAACTGGATCCCGGCCAAGGGCGCCAAGACCATGGCGTACTACGACCGCGAGGACATCCCGTTCCACTTCGCGCTGGCCGAGGCGTTCACCGTCTGCGACAACTACCACTGCTCGGTGCTCGGGCCGACGAACCCGAACCGGCTGTACATGTGGACCGGCTGGATCGACCCGCAGGGCACCGCCGGCGGGCCGGCGAACACGAACTTCATGTCGTCGGACAACCCGGTGCTGAAGTGGAAGACCTACCCGGAGCGGCTCACCGACGCCGGCGTCAGCTGGCGGATCTACCAGGAAGAGGACAACTACGACGACAACTCGCTGGCGTGGTTCCGGCAGTTCGCCGATGCGCCGAAGTCGTCTCCGTTGTATTCGGGCGCGATGGTGAAGAAGTCGGCAGGCTGGTTCGAGCACGACGCCCGCAACGACAACCTGCCGGCGGTGTCGTGGCTGGTGGCGCCGTCCGCGCAGACCGAGCATCCGAACTGGATGCCCGCGGCAGGCGCGCAGTACATCGCGTCCAAGATCGACGCGATCGCGTCGAACCCGGATGTCTGGGCGAAAACGGCGTTCATCCTGACCTACGACGAGAACGACGGCTACTTCGACCACGTGCTGCCGCCGACCCCGCCCGCCGGGACGCCGGACGAGTTCGTCGGCGGGGTGCCGATCGGCCTCGGCTTCCGGGTGCCGACGATCGTGGTCTCGCCGTGGACGGCAGGCGGCTATGTCTGCTCGAACACGTTCGACCACTCGTCGCTGATCCGCCTGCTCGAGCAGCGCTTCGGAGTCCCCGAGCCGCACATCAGCGCCTGGCGCCGCTCGGCCGTCGGCGACCTGACGGCGGCGTTCCGGTTCAACCGGCCGCCGTCACCGTTCCCGCACCGCGCCGACCTCGGCTACGCGTCGACGGTCGCCAAGCACCGTGCCGCCCAGGAGCAGGTGCGGGACAACCCGGCCCCGACCGTCCCCACCGGCCCGCAGCGGCTTTGACCAGCCCGTGATCAAGCGGGCTTTGTCCTGGGAAGAGAACCGGGACAAAGCCCGCTCGGTCACGGCTTGGTGATGCGGGCCAGCGTGCGCACGACCGCGGTGCAGCGGTCTTCGATGTAGGTCAGGCCGGCCGATTCGGCGATCCGCCTTGCCTCGGCCGAGACGATGTCCTGTTGCAGCCACAGGGTCTTCGCCCCGATCGCCACCGCCTGCTTCGCGATCTCCGGCGTGAACTCGGCCGGGCGGAAGACGTCGACCAGGTCGACCGGCTCCGGAATGTCGGTGAGCGAGCGGTAGACCTTCTCGCCCAGCAGCTCGTCGGCGTCCGGGTTGACCGGGATGATGCGGAAACCGGCCTTCTGCAGTTGCACGGCCACCCCGTGTGATGCCTTAGCGGGGTTGCGGCTCAGCCCTACGACGGCGATCGTCTTCGCGTCGGTCAATGCCTGCTCAGCGAGGTCCATGCCTTGTTAAACGCTAGGAGCCTCTCAAAGCTTCCATAGGCGCAGCCCGCGCACCCGATAGACGGGCCAGATCACGTGCCAGGGCTTACGACGTAGGAAAGCCGCTGAGCAGGTGAGGATATTGCGCGCCGAGGTCGTCGCGACCTCCTGACGGTCCTGCCAGACCGCGCCAGGCTGGCCGACAGCGATCCGGAACACGGTCAGCAGCCCACGACCCTGCATGTCGTACTTCGCGCCGGTGTCGCCGGAATCCGGCCGCAACGCGGTGATCTCGTTGCCGAAGACGCGCCACGGTTCCTCGCCCGACGGCACGTCGCGCACGCTGCCGACGGTGACCTTGCCGTACATGCGCTTCGCGTACCGGCTCAGCAGCAGGCGTTCCCACAGCGGCAGGAGCCGCCTGTGCGCGAGCAGCGAGACACATTCGGCGTGCCCGCCGGAGAAGATCGCGGCGAGGTCGTCGTAGGCGGTGTTGGCGGCCGGTTCGTTGAGGTGCAGCCGCACTTCGTAGCGGGCTCGCGCGGTGAGTTCGTCCAGGTGCTCACGGTGATCGAGCCTGGCCTTCGCACGGGATCGGGACCAATCCGACATGGGTCTCCTCACTGTTGGCCGACAGGCTAGGCGAGGAGGCCGCGCAGCGGGAGTGCTCAGCCGATCTTCTCGCCGTACATCTCACCCAGCGGGTCGGAGATCAGCTCGACGCGCACACCGTCCGGGTCGGCGAAGTAGATCGACGAGTCGCTCTCCAGCTGATAGTCGACGCCTGCCTGGTCGAGCCGATCCTTGAGCTCGGCCCAGCGGTCGGGATAGACGGACAAAGCCAAATGGTGCAATCCGCCTAGAACCTCGGCATAAGGACCGAGATCAAGTCCGGGCAGATCGAAAAATGCGACCGCGTTCCCATTGCCCACATCGAAGAAGAAATGACTCGAACCCGGGTAGTCGCGATTCTCGAAAAGCTCCGTGAGCGGAAATCCGAGCAGCCCTTGATAGAACTCGATCGTCCGCTCCACATCGCCGGAGATCAGCGCCGTGTGGTGGATCCCGCGCCCGGGAGTGGGTGGACGCTCACCCGACGGCTTGAGATGCCGCTCCCGGATGTCGTCGCGCGCCTCGCTGAGCTGGGTGACTGTGGCTTCGTTCAAGGTCATGAAAAGAACGGTACCCGCAAAGTATCTCGCGCGCAAGATGTTTCTGCGCGAGCAGGTTGGGTCCACTGGATGGTCCATCGCGACTACTCAACTCAACAAGACGTTCACCACTACGCACTATGAACGCCTTCTTTAGACCCTCGTGCCGGGCGCTAGTGCGGTCGTATAATCACAGTGTGTCGTCGGCCTGGCCCTTTACTGGACGTCTTGATGAGGTTCGCCGCATCAAGACGCTTATCAGCGAGGGAAATTCCGGTGGTCTGGTCCTTTCCGGACCCCAGGGAGTCGGCAAGAGCAGGTTGGTCACCGAGGCCGTCCGCGGCTACGAATGCCGCAAATTCACCTCGGTCGCCGGCCCGGACGAGCTCACGGCGCGGGCCAGAGGTGACAAACTCGTGGTCATCGCGGACGACGCGCACCTGCTGGACGCGGCCTCCGTCGAGGCTCTGCTCCACCTCATCCACAGCGACCACAAGGCTTTCGTTCTCGCGACAGTGCGTACTGAACCGGGCGGTCTGGTACCGGTTCCCGCGCTGTGGGCGGACGACCTCGTCGAGCGGGCCGACGTGCTGCCGCTCACCCTCGCCGAAGTGCGCCGGCTGGTCACCGCCGTCTTCGACTACAACGTCGGCGTCGCCACCCTGCGCCAGTTGTATCGCACCGCGCAGGGAAACCTGACGCTGATCGGGGAGCTGCTCGTGGCCGGGAGAAGCGCCGGGCTGAGCCCGCTGGAATGTGAAATCGCCGAGCACGCCGCCGCCGGATTGAGCCTGGACGCCATCGCCGAACGCATGGGCACCACCAGCGGCGCGGTCGACGGCCATATGAAGGCCATTTATCGCAAACTCGGCGTCGAGCAGATCCGGCCGACCTGGTCTTGAGTTTTCACCCCCGGCGAAGGCGAAATGTTCCGTGCCGGTCAGTGGTACGACCGTCTTGTGCTGACCGCGTTCTGCCAGCAGAGTGCGCAGCGTGGAAGCCACAATCCTGCAGGCGGCGGCCGCCTGCCTCGAACGCGCCTATGAGACCGGCAAACCGGTACCGCCACTGATCGACACGTACCCGGACCTCACGCTGGAAGATTCTTACCGCATCCAGCAACGCGTCGTACGTGGCTGGGTGGAGCGCGGCGACACGGTGCGCGGCCACAAGGTCGGCTTGGCCTCGGTCGCCATGCAGCGCCAGTTCGGCGTCGACCAACCCGACTACGGCCACCTCACGGCGAGCATGTTCCACCTGGAACACCAGCCCATCCCGGCCGACCGCTTCCTCCAGCCCCGCATCGAGCCCGAGATCGCCTTCGTACTCGGCGCCGAGTTACGAGGTCCAGGCGTCACGGTCGCCGACGCCGCCCGTGCGGTCGACTTCGTGCTGCCCGCACTCGAAATCGTCGACTCCCGCATCAAGGACTGGCAGATCTCGATCATCGACACCATCGCCGACAACGCCTCCTCCGGCGGCGTGGTGCTCGGCAGCACCCCGACCAAGCTCGGCGACGTCGACCTCCGCCTCGCCGGCTGCGTGCTCCACTCCGGCGGCGAGGTCGCCGAGACCGGCGCGGGCGGCGCGGTACTCGGCTCCCCGATCAACGCACTGGTCTGGCTCGCCAACACGGTCGGCCCGCTCGGTGTGTCCCTGCAGCCCGGCCACGTGGTGCTGCCCGGCTCGATGACCAAGTCGATCCCGGTGTCGCCAGGCGACACGGTGGTCGCGACGATCGCGGGACTCGGCAGCGTCACCGCGGTGTTCTCCGGAGGTACGCGATGAGCCTGGGTGTGTCCGAGGCAGCCACGACGCTGCTGGCTTCCGTGGACGCGGCGGCCGCCCGCGAGCCACTCACGAAGTCCTGGCCCGAGCTCGACGTCGCGACCGCGTACGCGATCCAGGACGAGTCCCTGCGCAAACGCCGAGTCCGCGGCGAAACCCTGATCGGCCTCAAACTCGGCCTCACCTCCCGCGCGAAGCAACTGCGCATGGGCATCGACTCACCACTGCTCGCCTGGCTCACCGACGCGATGGTCCTTCCGGCAGGCGTGCCCGTCCCACTCGGCGGCCTGATCCACCCCCGCGCCGAGCCCGAGATCGCCTTCGTCATGGGCAGGCGCCTTTCCGGCCCCGGCATCACCGCGGCAACGGCCTTGGCCGCCGTCGACCGCGTCCACGCCGGCATCGAGATCATCGACAGCCGCTTCGAGGACTACAAGTTCACCTTGCCCGACGCGGTCGCCGACAACGGTTCCTCGGCCCTCTTCGGCATAGGCCCGGTAGGCGTCCGGCCCGAAAAGCTGGACCTGTCCCTCGAAGCCTGCCTGCTCGAAGTCGACGGCCAAGTGGTCGACACCGCGACCGGCGCCGCCGTCCAAGGCCACCCCGGCGAGGCGCTCGCCTTGGCCGCGAACGCGCTCGCCGCCCGCGGCCTCGCCATCGAGCCGGGCTGGCTCATCCTCACCGGCGGCATGACCGACGCCGTCCCGCTCACCCCCGGCGCCCGGGTCGCCGCCCACTTCTCGAACCTGGGCTCGGTCACCCTGTCCGCTTGACGGGACACCTGTCCCAACCCCGCGGACACCGGTCCCGCCCACCTGGAAAAAGCCCGAATGTGGCTTTCGTCAGATCCGATCTGACGAAAGCCACATTCGGGCTTTTCCGAGCGACTAGTACGCCGGGATCCCCGCCCGGTTGGCGGTGCGCGTGATGGCGTCGATCAGCCGCGGCCACAGCGCACGCGGCATGTCGTGCCCCATGCCCGGCACGATGTCCAGCTCGGCGCCAGGGATGGCCTTGGCCGTGGCACGCCCGCCCGAGACGTGGACGAGCGGATCGCGGGCACCGTGGATGACCATCGCCGGGATCCGCAGCTTCCGCAATCCCGGCGCCCGGTCCTTCGACGACACGATCGCCGCCAGCTGCCGGATCGTCCCGCCCCGGTTCACACCCCGGTCGAACGTCCGCGCCGCCCGGTCACGCATGCGCCGCACATCGAACGGATAACCGGGGGAGCCGATGATCCGGAACGTCCGGACCAGGTAGTCCAGGTACTGCTCACGGTTCTTCGGCGGCCGCCCGAGCAGCATCGCGCCCGCTTTGGCCGTCGGCCTGCCGACCAGACGGTTCCCGGTGGTCGACATGATCGAGGTCAGCGAGATGACCCGGTCCGGATGACGGATCGCCAGAGTCTGCGAGATCATCCCGCCCATCGACGCACCGGCCACGTGCGCGGCCCGGACCCCGAGCTCGTCGAGCAGCCCGGCCGCGTCGTCGGCCATGTCGTCCAATGTGTACGGAGCCGTCCGCAGCCAGTACGTGGCCAGCGGCGAGATACGACCGTGCATCTTCGTGGAGCGCCCGACATCGCGGTTGTCGAACCGGATCACGTAGAACCCGCGGTCGACGAGCGAGCGGCAGAACTCGTCGTCCCACCAGATCATCGGCCCGCCGAGCCCCATGATGAGCAGCAGCGGCCGCGCCGACGGCTCCCCGAACGTCTCGTAGCAGATTTCGATCCCATTGACCCGCGCGATGGTCTCCGTCACGGTCACGCCTCCTGGTTCTGGGCGGCGGCGAGCTTGGTCAGCTCCTCCATGGCCTCGTGCAGGTAGTCGATCAGGTTCCACAAGTCTGGCATCAGCTCGCGGCAGGCGACCAGCCCGAAGTCGAGGTTCCCGTTGTAGGACATCACGGTGATGTTCAGCCCGCCGCTCGCGTCGGTGATGGCCGAGACCGGGTAGTGCCCGAGTAGTCGCGCACCCGCCTGATACAGCGGGAACTGCGCGCCCGGCACGTTCGACACCACCAGGTTGACCACCGGCGAAGTCGCGGCGAGATACCGCATCGCCGCCCGCGCGGACAACCCGCCGAGCGCCGACGGCAGCACCGCGCTGAAGTCGACCAGCCACGACGCGGGCAACGGCTGGTAGCGCTGCTTGGCCGCCGCCATGGCCTTCGTGACCTCGGCCAGCCGCTCGGCAGGGTCCTCGATGTTGGTCGGCAGCGGGGCCAGCATCATCGAGATCTGGTTGCCTGCCGATTTGGCCTGTTCCGGCGTCCGCACCGACAGCGGGACCAGCGTGACCAGCGGGTCGAGCGGCAGCGCGTCGTGGTCGAGCAGCCAGCGGCGCATCGCCGTCGCGCACAGCGTCATCACCACGTCGTTGACCGTCACCCCGAAAGCCTTCTTGAGCGCTTTCACGTCCGCGAGCGGCATCGAGCCGTACGCGAACCGCCGGTGCGGGCTGATCGGGCCGTTGATCGGCGTCTCCGGCACCGGCAGCTTCGGCCGCTCCACTTCGTGCCTGCCAGGCCCCTGCTTCGTCACCTTGCTCAGCGCGCTTCCCGCACGTGCCAGCAGGTCGACGCCGGGCAACCTGGCCGCGCCGGGCACCTCGTCGACGTGCGGCAGCAGCTTCGGCAGCTGCATCGCCGTCTTGATCGGATGCAGCGCGATCCGTTTCAGCCCGCCTGCCAGCAGCTCGAGCTGGCTGGGCGGCTTGGTCGCCAGCCAGCGCTCGGGCGGCTCGATGGTCCGTGGTTCGGCACTGAGGTCCATCAGCGCGCCGAGCAGCTCCGCGCCCGACACGCCGTCGATCGCAGCGTGGTGCACCTTGGTGTACACCGCGACGTTCCCGCCCTGCAGCCCGTGGATGACGTAGGCCTCCCACAGCGGCCGCCCTCGGTCGAGCGGCCTGGCGGTGAGCCTGGCGATCTGCTCCGCGAGCTGCTTCTCGTCACCGGGCGCCGGCAGCGCGATCTCGCGGACGTGGAACTCGAGGTCGAACTCGTTGTCGTCGATCCAGTACGGATGGTCGAGCCCCAGCGGGACCTGCAGCAGGCGCCACCGCAGGGGCTTCGCCAGATGCAGCCGCCGTCCGATGAGCTCCCGTATGTCGTCGACCGTCAGCGTCCCGCCGGGGGCCGTGGACGGGTCGAGTATCGACAGCCCTCCGACGTGCCCGGTGGTCGTCCTCGACTCGGCGTTCAGGAACTGCACGTCCAATGCGGTCAGTTGACGCAAGGCGGGCCTCCTCGTTGTGGCGCTCTTCGTAGTCTGGTCGAGGTGATCGGCCCCGTCCATAACTTGTAGGGGGGTGCGCCCGCGCGTTAGGGGGTCACGAACCGCCCGCGCGACCGGTCATCACGACTCCTTCCGATAGGCGCTGGCCTGGATTTCATACAGTTCCGCGTAGAGCCCGCCCGCTTCGACGAGTTCGTCATGGGTGCCTTCTTCGAGCAGCACTCCTTTCTCGAGTACGAGGATCCGGTCGGCGTTTCTGATATTGGCGAGCCGATGGGTGACGAGCACGGTGATCCGGCTGCCGTGCCCGGTGGTGCTCGCGTGCTGCAGCCCGGCGAACACTCTCGCCTCGGCCCTGGCGTCGAGCGCGGCGGTCGGCTCGTCCGCGACCAGCACGGCCGCGTCCCGATAGATCCCGCGTGCGATGCCCATCCGCTGCCACTGCCCGCCGGACAAGTCCTGACCATCGCTGAACTTCTTCGACAGGACGGTGTTTTCCTTGAGAGGTAAGGACTCCAGTACCTCGTCGGCGCCGGAGGAGACGATCGCCTCCGTCCATGCGGCCCGCTCGGGGTCCGCACGGCCCAGCCTGCCGACGGTGATGTTGGTGCCCGCGGTCATCGGCCATTCCGCCGGATTCTGCGCGATGACCGCGATGTTTTCGTGCACCGTCCGATGATCGGCCGCTGCCAGGTTCACGTCGTCCCAGTAGACGGCACCCTCGGATGGTGGATACAGGCCGGTGAGCAGCTTCCCGAGTGTGGTCTTGCCGGAGCCGTTCTCCCCGACCAGTGCCACGATCTCGCCTCGCCGCAAGGTCAAGGAGACCTCTCGCAGTGCCGGCTCGTCTTGTCCAGGATACGTGAAGGAGATCGAGTCGAGCCGGATTTCACCCGGATGGGAAGGCGCGGTCAGTCCGGACACGGGGGCGCGCCGCCGCGCCGATTCCGCGATGAGCTTGCGGTAATACCCGATATAGAAGGAATCTTCGTACAGTGAGTTCACCGCCTTGATGGTGTTGGAGAGCGCGGTCGATGCCCGGCCCATGGCCAGCACGGCCGTGCCGGCCAGCGCGAGCGCCATCGATCCGTTGTACAGCAGCAAACCGAGCACGAGGTACGCCACCGCGGTGCCCGCTCCTCGCGCCGTCCTGCCGATCAGCCGGACGACGTTGCTCTGGTGCTCGAGCTTGCTTTCCTCCCGCATAAGGCTTTCCGAGATGCGGCTGTACTCCGCCAGCAACGGCTCCTGCAACTTCAACGCGTGCCGCTCCAACGCGAGCGTGCGATACGTCGCCACCTCTTCGACGACGAACTTGCGCATGTTCCGTGAGACGGTGCCGAGGAAATGCCGGTACCTGAGCTTCGCGACCTTCGCCGACGCCCAGGCGTCCGCGGCCGCGGCGAGCAGCAGCACGGGTGCGAGCCAGGGATCGAGCAAAGCCGCGGTGACCATGGCGGCGAGCAGCGCGATGGCCGACGACACCAGGTCCGCGAGCCCGCGCAGGCTCGTCTCGATCGCGCGGACGCCGTACCGGGCTCCTTGCCTGGCCAGTTCCCGGAAATCCGCGTCCTCGAAGGCGAGCAGCTCGACCCGGATGACCGCGGCGGTGACCGTGTCGTCGGCCATCCGCGTCACCTTGGGCTTGAGCGCGCCTTCGACGGCTGCGACCGCGGCGTCGAGCAGTGCCCGCACCGCGTACGAGCCCACGACCACCGCGATCGCGGGCAATGAGTCGAGCACCCGTTGCGGCGTAGGCGCCTCTCGCAACAGCGCGGTGAACACGTTCGCCGTGGCGAGCAGCCCGAACGCGGTGACGCAGCCGGACGCCACGTGCACCACCGCGGCCAGCATGGTGAGCCGAGGCGAGGCCGACCACGCCAGCCGTACGACCTCGCCCGCCGCGGTGGGCATCGTCCGCACCGCTTGCCCGAAGCCCGCGGCGATGACGCGCTGATCCACCGCGGCCCACTCGGGCATCTTGATGTTCTCGACCCCGATCAGCGGAGGGTCGTCGTTTTCTCGCACTCTTCCGGTCTACTCCGGGGGTACGACATTTTCCGGATCCGCTGCCCGCGAACGGTCAATTTTTCCTTGTTTTCCAACACGAAACCGCCATTTGCGAAATTCGTACTTGCGCCGGCGGAGATTTTCACGCTTACTGGATCATGTCGCGGGTTCACGTATGTACCGCGCACTCAGGAACTGGCCGAACTCCGTTCCCTCACCCATTTGGAGGTCTATGACATGGTGCAGCTCGTCGCCATCGGGCGTCAGCCGGTGTCGTGCGACACCGCGCTCGGTGCGCTTTTCCAGCACGAGGGTTCCGTTGTCCCAACCCCCTCTTCCCGGGGACATCGGCGGGAAGCCGTAGCTGTCGAAGCCGTACCAGAGCGTGTCGCCGGTCGCGGGGTCCATCGTGAAAACGTTGTGCCCCAGCAGCCCGCCGCCGTCCGCCCGGCGCTGTTCGTACTCCTGGATCACCGCGAAACCGTTGAGCGCCAAGCGATAGCGGACGGTCGCCACGGCGGTCGACGCCGGCGCCCAAGCCGACGCGGCCAGTTCCTCCTCGCCGGTCCAGGTGCCGATCAGCGCCGTGAGCGCCCGATGGCCGTCGCTCAGCTGGGGCATGTCCATGTCGTCCTCCATTTTTGACAGGCGCCTGTCAAAAATGGAGAATAGCAGGCATGCCCCAGCGAGCCGACGTGATCACTGAACTGGTCAACGAGATCTTCGTGCTGAACGGTGGCATGCTCGCCGCGGGCGACGCGCTGACCGCTCCGGTCGGCCTGACCGCCGCGCAATGGCAAGTCCTCGGTTTCCTCGAGGACGGCCCGTCAACGGCGGCTGAGCTCGCGCGCAAGCGTGGGCTGCGCAGGCAAAGCGTGCAGGAGACGGTCAACAGGCTGCTCGAGAGCGGCATGGTCGTGAAGCTGGACAATCCGGCGGACCGTCGTGCGCCGCTCCTGCGGCTGACTCCTCGCGCGCGCAAAGCGTTGCGGGAGCTGGGTCCCGCCCGTGTCGCCTGGGCGTCCGAACTCGCGCCGCACGTCCCGCGAGCTGATCTCGACACGACCCTGCGGGTGCTGAAGCAGCTGCGCGAGGCGCTCAGACCTTGATGCCCAGTATCGCCAGGAAGTCGCGGAAGCTCTCAGGCATGTCGACCTCGTCGGGGTCGAGCAGCCATTGCAGCTGAAGGCCGTCGAGCACCGCGATGACGATCGGCGCGAGCTGTTCCGCGGTGAGCCCCGGGGGAAGCTCGCCCTCCTGACGCTCCATCAGATCGGCGACCCAGGCGCGCACCCGCGTGTACCGCTCTTGGAAGAACGGTCGCGCTGGGTGATCCTCCGTCACGCTATCGGCTGCCAGTACGGTGTACGCCCGTACGCTGCCCGGCCGGGTGGCGGTGTATTCGACCAGCTGCTGCAAATGCGCCGCGCCGAGCGAGGACGAGTCTTCGGTCCGGCTGAAACCCATGAGATCCCACTGGTCCCTGCGCTCCAGCACGGCCATGAGCAACTGTTCCTTCGACGGAAAGTAGTGCATGACGCCTTGCTGGGTGAGACCGACGCGCTCAGCGACAGCGCCGAGCGACGAACCGCGGTATCCCCGTTCGGCGATCACTTCGAACGCCGCTTGGACGATCGTCTCGCGGCGGTCGGTTCCCCTTGGCCGGGTCATACCCCGAGCCTAACCGCACCGACCTGACAAACACGTAACGTGACCTTCCGGCGGTGAGGTGTTCTGCGCCACTCTATGGGCTGAATCGACCTGGGAGGGGTTCGCCATGCTCGAAAAACCCGCGGCGGTCGCAGAGCCGTCCTTGTTCGGAGTCCGCGTGGGAATGGCCAATCTGGGCCTGTGGACCGCGCTGCTCACACCCGCGATCGTCACCCTGTCCGCACGCATCTCGGTGATCGACCCGGTGAACAAAGAAGCGTCCTACGGCTTGGTGGCCGGAGTGGGCGCGTTCATCGCGATGGTCGCCAATCCGCTGTTCGGGCGCTTGTCTGACCGCACGATGTCGCGCTTCGGCAGGCGCAGGCCATGGATCACCGCCGGTGCGCTCGGCGGCGGCGCCGGGCTCGTGATCGTCACACTGGCGCCGACGATTCCGCTGATCCTGCTCGGCTGGTGTCTCACCCAGGTGTCGTTCAACGCGGCACTGGCCGCGCTCACCGCGACGGTCCCGGATGTCGTGCCGGAGGAACGGCGAGGCAAGGTCTCCGGCTGGATCGGGTTCGCGCAGCTCGGCGCGGTCGTGACGGGCGGGCTCATCGTCGGGTTCGTCCCGTCGCTGGCGCTGAAGATCATCATTCCCGGTGCGCTGGGGGTGATCCTGCTCGTCACCTTCTCGCACTACTTCGCGGACCGCCCCGCGGCCGGCCGGTCTCCGTTCTCCGTCAAGGAGTTCCTTTCCAGCTTCTGGACGAGCCCGCGGGCGAACCCGGACTTCGCCTGGGCGTGGCTGACCCGGTTCCTGGTGGTGCTCGGCGTTTTCGGGCCCGCCGGGTACGAGATCTACTTCCTCGCCGAAAAGATCGGCCTGCCGAAGGCGGAAGCCGAGTCCAAGATCGGCATCCTGCTGATGATCACCTCGATCATCAGCGCGGGCACGGCGCTGCTCGGCGGCTGGCTCTCGGACGTGCTCGACCGGCGCAAGGTGTTCGTGATCGCGGCCGCGCTGATCATGACCGTCAGCGTGGCGTTCTTCATCACCGCGGACTCGTACACGGACGTACTGATCGCGCATCTGATCTCGGGGCTGGGCACCGGCATGTTCTACGCGGTCGACTTCGCGCTCGCCACGCTCGTGATGCCGAAGGGTGAGTCCAGCGGCAAGGAGCTCGGCGTCTTCAACATCGCCAACGCGCTGCCGCAGTCGATCGGGCCCATGTTCGTCCCGTTGCTGCTGGCCATCGGTGACGGGAAGAACTACGCCGCGGTGTACACGGCGGCCGCCATCTCCGCTCTGCTTGGCGCGATACTGGTGACCCGGATTAAATCGGTGCGATGAATGACTTGATCGCCAAGCTCGACCTGGACACCAAGGCGCGGCTCGTGGCGGGCCAGGACCTCTGGACCCTGCCCGCGATCCCCGAGATCGGGCTTCGCTCGCTGGTCATGTCGGACGGCCCGGTCGGTGTGCGGGGAACGCGATGGTCGGCCGATGACCCGTCGGTGACTCTGCCGAGCCCGACCGCGCTGGCCGCTACTTGGGATCCCGGGCTCGCCGCGCGGGCCGGTGGGCTGCTCGCGCAGGAGGCGCGGCGCAAGGGTGTGCACGTACTGCTGGCGCCGACGGTCAACCTGCATCGGAGTCCGCTGGGTGGCAGGCATTTCGAGTGCTACTCCGAAGATCCGCTGCTGACCGGCGCGATCGGCGCCGGGTATGTCAGCGGCGTGCAGGCTGGCGGTGTCGGGACGACGGTGAAGCATTTCGTCGCGAACGACTCGGAGACCGAGCGGTTCACGCTCGACGTCCGCGCGGACGAGCGGACCTTGCGTGAGCTGTACCTGGCGCCGTTCGAGCGGATCGTCGCGGAGGCGAAACCGTGGGGGATCATGGCCGCCTACAACGGCGTCAACGGGTTCACCATGACCGAGCACGACGGTCTGCAGAACGGGATACTGCGCGGCGAGTGGGGATTCGACGGATTCATCGTGTCCGACTGGACGGCCGCGCGGCACACGGCGGCGGCCGCGAACGGTGGGCTCGACGTCGCGATGCCGGGGCCGGTGACGGTTTTCGGGCGGAAGCTGGCCGATGCGGTGCGTGCCGGTGAGGTCGCCGAAGAGGTGCTCGACGCCATGGTGCGGCGGGTGCTGGCGTTGGCCGAACGGGTCGGCGCGCTCGGTGAACCGAATCCGGCACGAGCCGAGGTGGATGGCGATGCGATCGCCCGCGAGGTGGCGAGGCGATCGTTCGTGCTCCTGCGCAACGAGAATCAGCTGCTTCCACTGGCCGCGCCGAGCAGTGTCGCGGTGATCGGGATGGCGGGGGACGAGGCGAGGATCCTCGGTGGCGGCAGCGCGACCGTTTTCCCCGCAGAGGTGATCTCGCCACTCGAAGGCCTCCGCGCGGCGGCACCGGAGGGTGTCGATGTGCGGTACGCCGTCGGCGCGGATCCGCGGACCACGCTGCGTCCGGCATCCGACGGTTTCGAACTGCGGATCGTCGCGCGCCGCGGGGACGGGAGCGAGCTCGGGGCGTTCCCGGCGGAACGTGGGACGGTTCAGTGGCTCGGGCAGCTGCCGCCGGGAATCGCAGTCACCGAGTTGGCGATGGTCGAGATCGTGGGCCGGTTCACGCCTGCTGTGAGCGGGGCGCACACCTTCGGGTTCACCGGTACCGGGAAACTCGCGCTGACGGTCGGCGGGCAGACGGTGTTCGACGGCATGAACGTGCCGGACTCCACCGATCTCGTGACGACGATCCTGACCATCAAGGAACAGCGCTTCGACGTCGAACTCACCGAGGGGGAAGCGGTCGATGTCCGGCTGACGTTCGACGCTCCCGAAGTGCCCGACGACTACGAAGGCCTGGCGTGGATCTCCTTCACGTTGGGGCATGCGGCGCCCAGCGTCTCCGAGGAGGAGTTGATCGAGCGTGCGGTCGCGCTGGCGGCCGGTTCCGAGATCGCGGTCGTCGTGGTCGCGACGACCGAGGAAGTCGAGAGCGAGGGTTTCGACCGGCAAAGCCTCGTGCTGCCGGGCCGGCAGGACGAACTGGTGACGAGGGTCGCCCAAGCGAACCCGCGAACGGTCGTGGTGGTGAACGCGGGGTCGCCGGTCGAAATGCCCTGGACCGGGGAGGTCGCCGCGGTTCTGCTGACTTGGTTCCCCGGCCAGGCCGCCGGTGCCGCGCTCGCGGATGTCGTGTTCGGTGTGGAAGAACCAGGCGGGCGGCTGCCCACGACTTGGCCATCACGGATGACCGACGCCCCAGTGCTTCAGGTAAAGCCCGAGAACGGTGTACTGCCTTACGAAGAGGGCGTCTTCATCGGCTACCGGGCGTGGGAACGCACTGGTCGCGCTCCCGCGTATTGGTTCGGCCATGGGCTCGGGTACACCGAGTGGGCTTACGAGTCGGTGTCGCTGGAACCGCATGAAGGCGAGTTGCCGACAGCGTGTGTGCGGGTGCGCAACATCGGGCGGCGGTTCGGGCGCGAGGTCGTGCAGGCGTATCTCAAACCGGACGAACCGGGAGCCGAGCGGCCGGCCCGATGGCTGGCGGGCTTCGCGAGCGTCGAGGCGGAGGCCGGTGAAGTCGTCGAGGTCGAGATCGAGATTCCCCGGCGGGCGGCCGAGATCTGGGTCGATGGCTGGCAGCTCGTCCCCGGCGGCTACGCCGTCGAGATCTCGCATTCGCTCGACGATCCGCGGCTGAATGCCGCGTTCGAGATCTAGCAGGCTCAAGTCCGGCGCCCCCGTTCAAGTACTTGAACGGGGGCGTCTTGCGCTGTCGACATGGGCACCGGTCCGGGTTTACTCTCTCGCTAGAGCGATCTATCTAGTGGAGGGGTCATGGATGGTCTGCCGGTTCTTCGGGTGATCTTGGGATTCAGTCTTCTGTCGACCACGCTGCACTACGGGCACAACGCCATCGCGCTGGATCAGTATCCGGCGGTGGAGGGTCTAGGTGGGGTGCTGGGGCAGCTGTTCATCGTTTTCGCCTGGCTGCTGTTCACCACGTTCGGTGTGCTCGGCTATCGCCGCTACGCGCGGAAGATGGACTGGACGGCTCTCGCATTCCTGGCCGTTTACGCGCTCGCGGGCTTGTCGACCATGGGACACTTCCTTGTCGGCCCGGTGAACCTGCCGGCGTTCTGGTTCGCGACGATCTTCACTGACTCGGTCGCCGGGCTCGCGATCTGGGCTTTCGTCGTCTGGGCGGCCACCAGGCTCTCCGCCGTTCGAAGCCATGTGTCTACATAATATTGACGGTGTTGATTCTTTTGTAGACAATTGGGTGTATGGCCTCAACGGACGCGGTCACCTTCGATCGGCATCCCGCCGCTTACCGGCACTGGCGCCTCTCGGTCGAGGGCGCGGTCGCCTGGCTGGAGCTCGATGTCGATGAGCAAGGCGGCCTCGTCCCAGGGTACGAGCTGAAACTCAACTCGTACGACCTCGGCGTCGACATCGAGCTGTACGACGCCACGCAGCGCCTGCGGTTCGAGCACCCTGAAGTTCGCGCGGTCGTCATCACGAGCGCGAAGGAGAAGGTGTTCTGCGCCGGCGCGAACATCCGGATGCTCGCCGCCTCCGAGCACCAGTGGAAGGTGAACTTCTGCAAGTTCACCAACGAGACCCGCAACGCCATCGAGGACGCGACCGCGAACTCCGGCCAGATCTACCTCGCGGCGGTCAACGGCACCTGCGCGGGAGGCGGCTATGAGATCGCGCTGGCCTGCGAAAAGATCTTGCTGGTCGATGACAACTCGTCGACCGTCGCGTTGCCGGAAGTGCCTTTGCTCGGCGTGCTGCCCGGCACCGGCGGGCTCACCAGAGTCGTCGACAAGCGCCGGGTCCGCAAGGATCTCGCGGACGTTTTCGCGACACGTCCTGACGGCGTCAAGGGCAAGACCGCGGTCGAGTGGCGGCTCGTCGACGAACTCGTGCCGCGGCCGGAATTCCGCGAAACGGTCAAGAAACGTGCCCAAGAGCTGGCGGAATCCAGTACCCGGCCGGTCGGCGTGGCGGGTGTCGAACTCGCGCCACTCGACTGCGAGAGCACCGATGACGCTTTGAGGTACCGGTTCGTCCGAGCCGAACTGGATCGTGCGCTGGGGCTCGTGTCGATCACCGTCCGCGCGTCGGCGGAAGACGGCTGGCTCCTGCGGATGACCCGCGAACTCGACGACCTCATCCTGCGGCTGCGCACCAACGAGCCCGAACTCGGAACGTGGCTGCTGCGCACCGAGGGTGACCCGGCCGACGTGCTCGCCCAGGAGCAGGCGTTGTCGGACGACTGGCTGTCCAACGAGATCGTGCACTTCTACAAGCGCACGCTGAAACGTCTCGATGTCACCAGCCGAAGTCTCATCGCGCTGATCGAGCCGTCGAGCTGCGCCGCCGGGTTGCTGTTCGAACTCGCGCTGGCCTGCGACCGCCAGTACATATTGGACGGTCCGCCGATCGACGACGAGGACAGCGAGGACCGCGCGTCGATCACTCTCTCCGAGGCGAACTTCGGCATGTGCCCGATGGGCAACGGGCTGACCCGGCTCGAATCCCGCTTCTACGGCGACCCGGAGCATCTCGCCGCGCTGCCCAGGACGCGGCTGAGCCCGGTGGAGGCCGTCGAATACGGGCTGGTCACCGACGCCCCTGACGACCTCGACTGGGAGGACGAGATCCGCATCGCGCTCGAAGGACGGGCCTCGCTCAGTCCCGACGCGCTGTCCGGGATGGAGGCGAACCACCGGTTCGTCGGGCCGGAGACGATCGAAACCAAGATCTTCGGCAGGCTCGCCGCCTGGCAGAACTGGATCTTCACCAGGCCGAACGCCTCGGGTGACGAAGGAGCCCTGCGCCGCTACGGCACCGGGCAGAAGGCGGTCTTCGACAGGAAGCGTGTCTGAACCCATGCCGGAAAAGATCGACTACGACGCCAAGATCCCCAACAACGTGGACCTCGCCTCCGACCGGCGCCTCCAGCGGGCGCTGGAGGGCTGGCAGCCGAAGTTCATGAACTGGTGGGGCGAGATGGGCCCGACGCTGCAAACTCAGGGCGTCTACCTGCGTACGGCGGTCAGTGTCGGCAGAGAGGGCTGGGCGCATTTCGACCACGTGAACGTGCCCGACTACCGCTGGGGCATCTTCCTCGCCGAGCGCGATCCCGACCGCCGCATCGCGTTCGGCGAGCACAAGGGCGAGCCCGTGTGGCAGCAGGTGCCCGGCGAGTACCGCGCCGAGCTGCAGCGGCTGATCGTCATCCAGGGCGACACCGAGCCGGCGTCCGTCGAACAGCAGAAGCTGCTGGGGCTGACCGCGCCGAGCCTCTACGACCTGCGCAACCTGTTCCAGGTCAATGTCGAGGAAGGCCGCCATCTGTGGGCGATGGTGTATCTGCTGCACGCCTACTTCGGCAGGGAGGGCAGGGACGAGGCGGAAAGCCTGCTGCTGCGCAATTCCGGCAGTCCTGACGCGCCGCGCATTCTCGGCGCGTTCAATGAGGAGACCGCCGATTGGCTCGCGTTCTACATGTTCACGTACTTCACCGACCGAGATGGGAAATATCAACTCGGCACGCTCAAGGAAAGTTCGTTCGATCCGCTTTCGCGCACGTGTGAATTCATGCTCAAGGAAGAGGCGCATCACATGTTCGTCGGCACCACCGGTGTCGACCGGGTGGTGCAGCGGAGCGCGGACCTGATCGTCGAGCACGACACCGACGACATCGCCCCGCACGGCGGCATCCCACTGGACATCATCCAGAAGTACATGAACTTCCACTACACCGTCTCGCTGGACCTGTTCGGCAGCGAGACCTCGACGAACGCGGCGAACTACTACACGTCCGGGCTCAAGGGGCGCTGGATGGAGACGCGGCGCAAGGACGACCACCAGCTCACCGACTCGGCGGCGGTGCTGGAGCGTCCGCGAGCGGACGGAACGTGGGAAACGGAAGAGCTGCAGGCCATTCTGTTGCTGAATCTTGACCTTCGCCGCGAATACATCGCCGATTGCCAGACGGGTGTCAACCGGTGGAACAAGATTCTCGCCGATCACGGGATAGATTTCCGGTTCGCGTTGCCGCACCCTGGTTTCAACCGCGATGTGGGCATAAACTCCGGCCACCATGTGACACCGGACGGCACCATAGTCGACGAGCCGACCTGGCAGGCCGGCAAACGGAAGTGGCTGCCCACTACTGAGGACCTGACGTTCGTACGCTCGTTGATGCACCCGGTCTACGAGCGCGGCAAGATCGCGAGCTGGGTGGCGCCGCCCCGGCAGGGCATCAACGGCAAGCCGTTCGACTACGAGTACGTGTACCTGACGTAAGGGGCGTTGGATGACCGTTCCGCCGAGCGCGTTCAACGCGGCCGAGTACCTGCTCGACCGTCACGTCCGCGAGGGCAGGGGCGACCGGGTCGCGGTCGTCTCGGAGCGGCGGACGCTCACCTACGCCGAGCTCGCCGCGGAGTCGGCCAGGGTCGCGGCGGGCTTCGCGCGGATCGGGGTCTCGCCGGAACAGCGCGTCATGCTCTGCATGGTCGACGACGTGGAGCTGCTGACCGGGATACTCGGCGCGATGTACCTGGGCGCGGTGCCGGTCCCGGTGTCGACCATGGTCACCGGGTTGGAGCTCGGCAAGGTGCTGACCGACTCACGGGCCCGCGTGCTCTGCGTCTCGGGTGAGTTCGCCGGACAGGCCGCGCGCGCGGTCGAGCTGGCGCCCGAAGTCACCGATGTCGTGCTCGACCGAGGCAAAGCGACCGAACTGCCGTCACGGGTCACCACGCACTGCTGGACCGGTCTGTCCACTGTGGAAGCTCCGGAGTTCACCCCGTACCAGACCTGGGAAGACTCACCCGCGTTGTGGCTCTACACCTCGGGAACCACCGGGCAGCCGAAGGGCGCGATGCACCGCCACGGCAGCATCCGCGCGGTTTGCGAGACCTACGGGCAGCACGTGCTCGGCGCTTCCGAGGATGACCGCTTCCTGTCCGTGCCGAAGCTGTTCTTCGCATACGGGCTGGGGAATTCGGCGTTCTTCCCACTCTCGGTGGGTGCGACGACATTGCTGGAGCCGCAGCGCCCGACGCCCGCGCTGATCGCCGCGCGCGTGCGCACGGACCGGCCGTCGCTGTTCTTCGGGGTGCCGACGTTCTATGCCCTCCTGCTCAACAGTGACATCCCGGCGGACACCTTCGCGTCCGTGAGACTGGCTGTCTCGGCAGGCGAGCCGTTGCCGCCAGTGCTTCTTAAGCGGTTTAAGGAGCGCTTCGGCGTCGAGATCTTGGATGGCATCGGGTCGACCGAAGCGCTGCACATCTTCTTAAGCAACCAGCCAGGCCAGGTGCGCGCTGGAAGTACGGGTGTGCCGGTGCCGGGTTACCGCGTGCAGATCCGCGACGAGGCAGGTGCCGTCGTCGAGGCGCCGGGGCAGCCGGGTGAGCTGTACGTTTCCGGGCCGTCGATCGCGACCGGCTACTGGGCGCGGTACGAGACGACCAAGCAGGTGTTCTCCGGCGACTGGCTGCGTACCGGCGACAGCTACCTGCGCAACGAGGACGGCACCTACAGCTGTCTCGGCCGGTTCAACGACATGCTGAAGTCGGGTGGCATCTGGGTCTCGCCTGCCGAGGTCGAGGAACGGCTGCTGGAACACCCGTCGGTGGCCGAGGCCGCCGTGGTCGCGGTGCCGGACGCCGACGGCATCGACAAACCCGTTGCCTGCGTGGTCGGGGTCTCGGCCAGCGCGATCGACGCCGAGGAGCTGATCGAGTTCTGCCGGTCCGGGCTCGCGTCGTTCAAGCGTCCGCGTGGGGTGATCGAGCTGGCGGAGCTGCCGAAGACGGCGACCGGGAAGATCCGGCGCAACATCATCAGGGAGATGGTCCGCGACTCGCTGCGGGTGGTGGCTCCCCGCTCATGATCGAAGGGCACGTCGTCGTCGACGCACACGTCCATGTGCCCAGGCTGTCGACCTTGAAGCCCGCGTGGCTCGAGTGGGCGCAGCGGTACGCCGGCCCGCATCCGTGGCGTTCGGTCTATGACGACGACGGCGTGCCGGTGCCCGCCAAACTCGACGCGCTCTTCGAAGCCGAAGGAGTCGACCGGGCGCTGCTGTTCTGCGAGTACAGCCCGCGCGCGACCGGGATCCAGCCGTTCGAGGACAACCTGCCGCTGGTCGAGTTCAACCCGTCGCGCTTCCGGCTGGTGGCGAACGTCAACCCGCATCTGCACCACCCCGTCGCCAGTGCCGTCGAATGGCAGCTCGACCTCGGCGCGGTCGCTTTGAAGATCCACCCCGTGCACGGTGCTTTCTCGCCTGCGGACAAGGAGCTCTACCGCGCCTACGAGGTCTGCGCGGCGCGCGGTGTGCCGGTCATCCTGCACTCGGGAACGAGCACGTTCCCCGGCTCACGGTCCAGCTTCGGCGACCCGGCCCTGCTCACCGACGTCATCGAGGACTTCCCCGAGATCCAGTTCGTGCTCGCGCACGGCGGCCGAGGCTGGTGGTACGACACGGCCGGATTCCTGGCCCAGTCCAAGGAAAACGTCTGGCTGGACCTGGCGGGCCTGCCCCCGAAGAAGCTCCCCGACTACTACGCCCGCTTCGATTTCCAGCGCCTGGCGGAAAAGTTCGTCTTCGGCACCGACTGGCCAGGCGTCCCCGGCGCCAACCGCAACGTCCGCGCACTCGCCAAACTCGGCCTGTCCAACGGAGTACTCCGCGCGATCCTCGCCGGCAACGCGGCCAAACTCTTCCCAGGCCTAGCCGTCTGAAAAATCGCGCCCGGTACTAACCCACCCCCCGCCCGTCCCTGGGGGCTCCGCCCTGCATCAGTCTACCGGGCCCCACCGACGGAACCCGGTGCGAGCCAGGGTTGTCCACAGGCGGTCAATGGTGTGGGTAACTCAGGAAATGCCAGGTCAGGGCATAAAAAGAAGCGGGCGGGGTGCAGCGGGCTCCCTCCCCGACGACGGAGCCCGCTGCACCCCTGGTTCAGGTGACGAGCTGGTGCAGGCAGAGGACGTTGCCTTCTGAGTCGGCGAACCAGGCGGCGCGTTCCTTGCCGAGGTCGGCGATGTGGTTGACGGTCTTCAAGCCTTCCATTTCGAAGTCCTGGAAGCGCACGCCGCGTTCTTCCAGTGTGGAGATCTCGCCTTCGAGGTCGCCGACCTCGAAGCTGAGCGCGGTGTTCTCGCTCTGTGCTCCGGCCGGCATCGGACGGAGACCGATCGAGCCCGCCCCGGCTTCGAAGTACACGGTGCCGTCGTCACCCGCGCCCATCCGGCGCAGGCCAAGTGCGTCGGCGTAGAAGCGGGCGGCGCGCTCGGCGTCGGCGACGGGGAGCATGGTCGTGATGGTCGATTCGGTGAGCATGCGGCCATGGTCCGCTTGCCGGAGCACACGAACCAAGAGGCCGATAGACCCTGGTTTTTCACTCCGAGTTGGCGGCGCGCAGTGCGCGCATCGCGTCGGCCAGCGCGGTCGACGCGGACGGGCCGAGCGGGGCCAGCACGATGCGGCGCAGGATCTCGGCGCATGCCTCGCGGGCCTTTTCCGCGACTTCGGTGCCGTGCTCGGTGAGCTCGGCGAAGGTGACGCGCCGGTCGTCGGGGCTCGGGACCCGGCAGATGAGATCCGCGGCGACCATCCGGTCGGCGACCTTCGTGAAACCGCCGCTCGACAACGCGGCCTCGCGCGCGAGCTGGGTCATCGGCATCCGGTGCTCCGACGTGCGGATCAGTCTCAGCAGGATGTCGAACGTCGCGGGCGCGAGGCCGAAGCGCTCGGCGATCTCGCCCATCAGTTTGTCCTGGGTGGCGAGGTAGCCCTCGATGACCAGACCCCACCAGCTGACGATCTCGTCGTCTTCGGGTTTGCTCGGCACCGCGCCAGCATATCTCACCGGAATATATCTTGCGTGGAAGAGGTTATCGGGTTAGCTTGATGAAGCGACCACGAGGAGACAGCGATGTCGATCAAAACTTCCGGCCTCCACCACGTCACCGCGATCGGTGGCGACCCGCAGCGCAACGCGGACTTCTATCTGCGCACGCTCGGCCTGCGGCTGGTGAAGACCACCATCAACTTCGACGACCCCGGCACATACCACCTCTACTACGGCGACCAGTCCGGCAAGCCCGGCTCGCTGATGACCTTCTTCCCGTGGAAGGACGCGCCGCGCGGCCGTCACGGCACCGGACAGGCGACCACGACCTCGTTCTCCGTGCCGGAGAGCTCGATCGGCTGGTGGAAGCAGCATCTGGCGGCGAGCGGTGTCGAGGCGGGGCAGATCCGCAACGCCGACGAGGAGGACGTGCTCACCTTCCGCGACCCCGATGGCCTCGAACTCGCACTCGTCGCGCACCCGCAGGGCGACCCGCGCGACCCGTGGGACACCAAGCTGGTGCCCGCCGAGCACGCCATCCGCGGCCTGCACTCGGTCACCCTGTCGGTGTCCAAAGAGGACGCGACGGCCGGCATGCTCACCGACGGGCTCGGACTCAGCTTCGCCAACCAGGACGGCAACCGCCTGCGGTTCGCCGCCGGTGAGGGCGGCCCTGGCGCGCTGGTCGACGTCCTCGTGACGCCCGAGGCACCGCGTGGCCTGGTCGCCGCGGGCACCGTCCACCACGTCGCATGGCGTGCGCCGGACGAGCAGACCCAGGTCGAATGGCGCGAGGAGCTCGCCGACAAGGGCGTGCACGTGACGTCCATTTTGGACCGTCAGTACTTCCGCTCGATCTACTTCCGTGAGCCGGGCGGCACGCTGCTCGAGGTGGCGACCGACGAGCCCGGCTTCGCGATCGACGAGCCGCTGCTCGAACTCGGCCGTGCGCTGAAGCTCCCGCCGTGGCTGGAGCCCAACCGCGCGGAGATCGAGGCCATGCTGCCGAAGCTGAACCTCCCCAGCGAGAACAACCCGGAGCGGGCATGACACTCGACCACAAGTACCTCGAAGGCGACGAGAACGCCCCGGTGCTCGTGCTCCTGCACGGCACCGGCGGCGGCCCGGACGACCTGCTCGGCCTCGCGAAGGCGCTGAGCCCGGCCTCGGCCGTGCTCGCGCCGGCCGGTCCGGTCTCCGAACACGGCGCGGCGCGCTGGTTCCGGCGGCTCGCCGAGGGCGTCTTCGACCACGAGGACGTCGTGTTCAGGGCGAACCAGCTGGCCGATTTCCTCATCCAGGCAAGGGAAACGTACGGGCTCGGCGGCCGAAGGATGATCGCCGTCGGTTTCTCCAACGGCGCCAACATCGCCGCGGCCGTGACGCTGCTGCGGCCGGACGCGCTCACCGAAGCCATCGCCATCGCGGCGATGTCGCCGGTGCCCGAACCGCCCGAGCTGGACCTCCACGGCACCCGGGTGTTCCTGTCCAACGGCGAACGTGACCCGATGGCCCCGCTCGCCTCGACCGCCGAACTCGCCCGCGCGCTGCGTGAGCGCGGCGCGGAGGTCACCGAACACCGCCATCCCGGCGGGCACCAGGTGACGATCGAAGGGGTCGAATCGGCCAAAGAGTGGATCAAGAGTATTGCCGACGGCTAGCGCGGTCCGCGACACTCACGGGTCATGACCGCACTCGACGCTTGGACGGAGCAGCTCGCCGCCTGGGCCATCCCTGAGCACATCGTCGCGGCGGCACCCGAGTCACCCTGGGTGCTGCCGAAGGCGGTGTTCACCCGCCGGGCGGACCGCTATGTCGGTTCGCCCGTCGGCGCGTCCTACGAGGAACTACGCAAAGCCTTGCAGGACAAGGGAACGGTGCTCGACATCGGTGCAGGCGCCGGAGCGGCCAGCCTGCCTGCCGCCGAGTTCATCACGCGGCTCACGGCCGTCGACGCCAACGAAGACCTGCTCGCCGAGTTCGCGCAGCGTGCCACCGCGCTGGGTGTCGAGCACGCGCTCGTGCCAGGCCGGTGGCCGGACGTCGCGGGGGACGTCGACCCCGCGGACGTCGTGATATGCGCGAACGTGCTCTACAACGTGCCGGACCTGCGGCCCTTCGTCGAAGCGCTCACCGGCTGGGCGCGTCGGCGGGTGATCGTCGAACTCGCCGACGCCCACCCGCTGACCTCGCTCAACGCGTTGTGGAAGCACTTCCACGGCATCGACCGCCCGCTCGGCCCGACCGCCGAAGACGCCGCGGCAGCGCTGCGTGAACTCGGCGTGGAACCCGAGATCGCCCGCTGGCGCAGGCCGTCGATGGCCGAGTACCGGCGCTTCGGCGAACTGGTCGACGTCACCCGCCGACGGCTCTGCCTGCCGCCCGAGGCCGCCGACGACGTCGCGGAAGCCTTGCGCGGCCAGGGAATCGACGCGGGCAACCCGCCGGACCTCGGCTCCTCCGGTCGCGAAGTGGTCACCTTGTCCTGGTCCGGTTCACCCAAACGGGGGTCGTGACCCGGCGTCGGCGGCCCATCGGCCGCACAATCGGGTCATGACTCACGCGCAGGACAGCGCCGAAATCCCGGAACCCACCGAAGCCGAGCCCCGGCACGCCAAAAAGGTGAAGAGCGGGCGGATCAGCGGGGTCTGGGTCGCGGTGATCGTCGCGCTCATCGTGCTGGTCCTGTTGCTGATCTTCATCCTGCAGAACCTCGACACGGTCAACGTGCACTTCTTCGGCATGGACGGCAGCATGCCGCTGGCCGTGGCCATGCTGTTCTCGGTGATCGCGGGCGGCGCGCTGGTCGCGCTGATCGGCGGCGCCCGGATCCTCCAGCTGCGCAGGCAGGTCCGCCGCTAGGCGGTCTTCTTCTTCAGCTGGTCGACGCGCAGGATCAGCGCCAGCCCGGCCGCGGCCAGTATCAGCCCGACCCACCACGGGGTCGGGAAGACGTGCTTGTCCAGCAGGCCGAGCAGGCCCCAGTCCTTGTCCCAGCCGAACCTGGCGATCATCGAACCGACGCCCTGGATGACGCCCAGCGCGCCGATGCCCTCCAGCACCGTCAACGATTCCTTGCTTGCCATAGTGTTTCCCCCGATCGGAATCTTTATGGTTCGATCGTATCAAATAAGCGGGGAAGCATGCCGAAAAAGGTGGATCACGAGCAGCGGCGCAGGCAGATCGCCGAGGCCGTGTGGCGGATCGCGAGCGGGCGCGGGCTCGAGGAAGTGACGTTGCGGCAGGTCGCGGCCGAAGCCGGCGTGTCGACGCGGCTGGTCCAGTACTACTTCGGCAGCCGCGACGCGCTGTTGCTCGGCGCGCTCGAACTGCTCTCGCTGGACCAGAAGCAGCGGGTGGAAGAGAGGATCCCGCAGGACGCGTCGCCGAGGGTGCTCCTGCGCGAGATCCTCATCGGACTGCTCCCGCTGGACGAGCACCAGCGGATGACCCTGCTGGTCCAGCTCGCCTACTTCATCCGCGCGCTCAACGACGAGGCACTCGCCGCCGCGTTCCTCGACCCCGAGGACGAGTCGCTGGAGAACCTGCTGGTCGAGATCATGACCGCCGCCCGCGCGCAGGGGCAGATCGCGGACGGGCTCGATCTCGCCCGTGAGGCCGACACGCTCCTCGCGGTGTCGACCGGTGTCGGGCCGGACATCCTGGTCGGCCTCAAGACCGGTGACCAGGTGATCGCCATGATCGACTATCACCTGGACCGCATCTTCGTCAGCTCAGAATGATCGACACCATGCCGAGCATGGTCTCCGCGAGCTCGCCCTTCGCGGTAACCCGGTCCGCGACGTCGGCGGGCCGGACGTTGCGGGTGCAGAGCCGCCAGAACGTGTCGGCGTCGGTGCTCACGGACGACAGTGTCGCCTTGCCCGGCGAACAGCGGTCCAGCAGCCAGCCATCGGCCTCACGTCGAGCCGTCCAGACCTGGCCGCCAACGGTGTAAGCGACCTGCTTTCCGACGCGTGCCTCGCACTCACGCAGCGTGAACGGCAGCGCCCGCATGAACGTGTCGATCACCGGGTCGCGGAATTCCCGCTGGTCGAGCGGTCGTGCGCCGACGGCTTCCCGGATCTGCTGCTGATGCACCCAGTACTCGGTGTATTCACGCGCCGCGTCCAGCCACACCGGCGCGGGCTCCGGACCCGCCCAGGTCACCGGCTCGCCGAGCTCGTCGAGGTCGAGCCTGCCCCAAAGGTCGGTGATCTGCGCGGTGCTGTCCACCAGCAGCCCGAACAGGACTTCGGGCGAAAGCCGCCGCAGCGCGAGCACCCACTCGGCGTTGATCCGGTCGATGAAGACCGGGAACCTCTCGCCGGGAAGCGGGCCGCCGACGCGGTAGTCGTCGCGATCACGGGAGAGCCTGCCGAGCTTGTCGCCGAGGATGTGCGCCGCCACGTCGTGCACCGACCAGCCCGCGCAGGCCGTCGGCGCCGCCCACTGGTCCGCGTCCAGGCCGCCGAGCAGGTCGATCAAGGCCTGCTCCTCCTTGGCCAGCAGCGCGAGCACGTCGATCGGCGGACCCCAGCGGGAGAACGGCATGAGTGTGATTGTCCCAGCTCACCCTCGGCCGTTCGGCGTACCCACGGGTAGGCTCCGGATGTGAACGTGCACGAGCGAACGCTCGGCCCCGGCCAGGGCGACGGTCCCGAGGAGAACGACGGGCCCAACCTGGTCCAGCGGGCCGGTGCGCTGGCGAGCTGGGCCGCGAGGACCGGCTTCTCGATCGGCAGGCGCCTGCCGGGCGTCGAGGCGGCCGAGCGCGGGCTGCTGCAGATCGAGCGCCAGCTGCTCGGCGAGCTCCGGCGGCGCCTCGACGAGGTCGACGATCCGTACCACGCCGCGCTCACCGCGGCGTCCAGCATGAACAGCTACCAGGGCAACGGCCTCCAGCCGAGGGACACGGTCACCGTCGTCCCCGCGCGCGGCGACCTCAGCGAACCGCTGCGCGCCGCGATGGCCGAGCTGCTCAACCGGTCCATCGGCTTCGGCCGTGACCGGGCCAAGGAGTACCTGTACGCGGTCATCCTGCGTCAGCTCACCCCGGACGAGGCGCGCATTCTCTCCGCGCTGTCCGACGGCACGCCGTTCCCGCTGATCGACGTCGCCGAGCGCACCAACCTCGGCGGCGCGGGCCGGATCGTGCTGCGCAACGCGTCGACCGTCGGCAAGAACGCCGGGGTGTCACTGCTCGACCAGGTGCCGAGCTACGTCACCAGGCTCGTCGGCCTCGGGCTGGCCGAGATCGCGGAGGAAGCGCCGTCGCTGGAGACCCAGTACGAGATCCTGATGACCGACGAGACCGTCCGCGACGCCGAGAAGTCGGTCAAACGGGCCAAGTTCATCCGGCGCACCGTGCATATCTCGCGGCTCGGCTCGCAGTTCTGGACGGCGTGTGACCCGACGAGGTAGGGGGGCTCCGTGAGCGATCTCGCTCAGCACTGGCCCCTTTATGCCTCGATCCCGCTCGTCGCGGCGCTCATCGGGTACGTGACCAAGCTGGTCGCCATCCGGATGATGTTCCAGCCGCTCGAATTCGTCGGCATCAAACCGTTCTTGGGCTGGCAAGGCATCGTGCCGAAGCGCGCCGCGCGCATGGCGAGCATCGCGTGCGACACGATGACCCAGCAGCTTATTAAGCCCGCAGAGGTCTTGGAGCGACTCGACCCGGCGAGAGTCGCTAAAGAGCTTGAGAAACCACTGCTGTCCGCGGTCGAAGAGATCGTGCGCGACGTCGCGAGCCAGTATCAGGCGGACCTGTGGGAGTCGATGCCCGTCCGCATGCAGGAAATGGTCATCCGCCGCGTGCAGGCCGAGGCGCCGAAGATGATCGCCGGGGTGCTCGACGCGATCAAGGAGGACATCGACCAGGTCTTCGACCTCAAGGACATGGTCGTCACCGCGCTGGTCAAGGACAAGGCGCTGCTGAACCGGATCTTCAAGGAGTCGGGGAGCAAGGAATTCCAGTTCATCGCGCGGTCGGGGCTGGTGTTCGGTGGGCTCATCGGCGTCATCCAGCTGATCGTCTGGCTGCTGTTCCGCTTCCCGCTGATCATGCCGCTGTTCGGGTTGTTCACCGGCTGGTTCACGGACTGGCTCGCGCTCAAGATGATCTTCGTGCCGCGCCGGCCCAAGAAGTACTTCGGAATCGTCGAGTGGCAGGGGCTGTTTCTCAAGCGTCGTGAGGAGGTCGCCGAGGCCTACGGCGCGCTCATCGCGAAGGAGATCATCACCCCGCACAACGTGCTCGAGGCCGTGCTGCGCGGCCCGCTCTCCGACCGTGTGCTCGCGTTGATCCAGCGCCAGATCGACACCGAACTCGGCCTTTCGCGTCGTCCGCTGGTCGTGTTCGCCGTCGGGAGCAAGCGCTACCAGGAGATGAAGCTCAGCATTTCGCGCAAGATCATGGACCGGCTGCCGGAGTCGATGCGGTATATCGAGGACTACGCCGAAGACGCGATGGACATTCGCAACCTGCTGGTCACCAAAATGAAAGAACTGGAGCCGGAGGAGTTCGAAGAACTGCTGCGGCCCGCCTTCCAGCAGGACGAATGGATCCTGATCGCGACCGGTGCGATACTCGGATTCTGTATGGGCGAGGCGCAAGTGCTGCTGCTGGAGCATTTCTCGGGCTGAGTGCCCTTTGGGGAACCGGATGCCACCCGAAAAGCGGCTATGCATTTCAGTCGATCGGTCTAAGGTGACGCCGTGCAGACCTCGTGGCAACAGGACATTCGCATCGCCATGACCATGGTGGGCGGTTCGAGCCTGGCCGTCTGGATGGGCGGGATCGCCGCCGAGACCTCGGAACTGTTGCACGCCACCGGCGACAGCGTCTACCGGAAGCTGCTCGACCTGCTCAACGCGACGGTCTCGCTCGACGTGCTGACCGGCACGAGCGCGGGCAGTATCAACGTCGCCTGCCTCGGCCTGGCCGAGGCGTACGGCTCGACGCCCGCGGTGCTGCGCGACTCGTGGATCGAGATGGGCGCGCTCGAGAAGCTGCTCCGCGATCCGGGAGAGAAGCAGCCGAGGTCGCTGTTCGACGGGGACAAGGTGCTGCTCGGCGGATTGCAGACCGCGCTGCGCGACATCATCGGGGACCGGAAGCCCGTCGAATCGCCCGACGTGACCGTGCTGCTCACCGGCACCATGATCGACGCCGAGACCGCGCGGTTCGACGACGCCCTCGGCAACCTGGTGCGTGACAGCGAACATCGGCTGGTCTTCCGCTTCGACCGTCCACTGTGGAACAACGGGGTGGTCGAGCCGCTCGCGCTGGCGGCACGTTCGTCCGCGTCTTTTCCCGGCGCCTTCGAGCTTTCGTGCGTTCCTGTCGGCGTACCAGGCGCTGACAAGGCGCATCCGGACATGAACGCTTACGCCGACGTCACGCGGTCGCACTGGCTCACCGATGGCGGCGTGCTGCTTAAGAAGCCGTTAGGCCCCGCGTTGCGCGAGATCTTCGAGAGACCCGCTGAGCAGGATGTCAGGCGACTGCTGCTTTACGTCGTGCCGACCGGCGAGGGGGAGGCCAAGCAGAAGAAGGTCGACCCGAAGAACCCGCCACTGCTCGGCGGCGCGATGAGCCAGGTCGTCGCGGCCGTGATGAACCAGTCGATCAGCGCCGAGTTCGACGAGCTGACCCGGCACAACGACGCCGTGGTCAAGACGCGTGGCACGCGGGTTTCGCTGGCCGCGCTCGGCTGCCGGGTCGGCGCCGAGGCACTCGTCGACGAGCGGCTTATGAAGGACTATCGGCAGCGTCGCGTCCAGGAAGACGCGACGCAACTGGTCCGCGAAGCGACGCGAAGGCTTAACAAAGCGGGCGGCAACGGAGAATGGGCCTCTGGCGTTTCCGCCGAGCTGCGCGCCGTCGCGATCAAGGGGTTGTGCTCGGAGCTGCCCGAGACCGTGCCGACGGGCGCTTGTGAAGGGGCGGAACTCATCGCGTTCCGGACGTCCGCGCTCGACGACGCCGTCGCGACCGGGCTGCAACTGATCAACAGCGGTTTCCGGCTCGGGCCGTCGCCGGAGCAGGCGGCGCTGTTCAACGACAGCCGGACGCAGCTGCACCAGGCACGCAAGGCCGCGGCGCGCGAGATCCGGCTGACCGAATGGATCGGCGGGCAGCGATTGCCGAAGCCGGACGAAGAGCTCGTCACCTGGGTCAAATGGCTGGCCGACGAATGGGCTTTCCTTGGCAGGAAAGAACAACTCGCCGGCGCGTGGAAGCAGGTGGTCGACGCGCTCCGTGCGGTGACGCCCGCGCTGCGGACGCTGCCCGCCGACAAGGACCCCGACGCCGCGAACACCGTGAAGACGTTGCTCGACTGGCTAGGCCTCACCGACGACCAGCGCACCGCGTCGGACGCACTCGTCAACGCCAGGCTCCTGACACTGCACATCGCCACCCGCGGCCTGCTCGCGCAGCTCCCGTCGGTGGACCAGCGGGTCGACCTCGTGCAGGTCAGCGCCGATTCACGCACCCTGCTCGACATGAAACGGTCCCGTGCCACGGACAAGCTCACCGGCATGCAGGCCGACTACTTCGGCGCGTTCTACAAGTCGTCGTGGCGCGCGAACGACTGGATGTGGGGCCGGGTCGACGCCGTCGGCTGGCTGCTGCAATGCCTGCTCGATCCGAAACGCTTGCGCCTGCTGGCCGAACTCGAAGGCAAGGAAGCCTTCCGTGACAGGGTGAAGGAGCTCTTCGACGGCATCGGCTGGCGTTCGCCGAGCGAAGACGACAACATCACCGCCGACGAAGCCGCGAAGCTGAGCAAGCAACTCGACGCGGAACTGGCCTTCCTGGGCCTGGACGGCGAACTCCATCGCCTGGACGAATTCGGCAAGGCGCCGGTGAGCATGCCCATCACCGCCATGGTCCTGGCCCGCTCGCGCCAGCTGCAGATCGCGCGCGCCGAGCTGCCGGTCGTCGCGAAACAGGCGACCTTCGACGCCGAGAAGGAACGCGGGAACGGAAAACTGTCGGAGCGATTCCGTAAACTGAATCTCGACGCCATGGACGACGACTCGACGCGCCGCGCGTTCCGCGAATGCCAGGTCTCCGCGGAACGGCTCGAGGGCGAACGTGGCTCGATGCTGCTCACCAAAACCTTGATCAAGGCCGGTGCGGCGGGCCTGAACGCCGTCACCAGCGCCACGCCGAGCATGCCCGCCTCCGTCCGGCCCGCCGCGCAGTTCGCGCAAGGGACGGGCCGGTCGGCCTGGTGGATCGCGCAGGGCGCGGCCAACCTGCGCGCGCCGTGGAACTTCCTCGCGGCGGCGGTCACGGTGCTGGCCGGGTTCATCCTTGGCAACCAGACCAGCGCGGTCCTGCAGTGGATCGGCCTGCCGGTGGTGGCGGGAGCGGGAGTGTTCCTGCTGGTCAGCGTGTTCGCGCTGCGGAGCACCTGGCGGCGGTTCGTGACCGTGCTGCTGGTGCTCGTGGCCGGGTGCCTGCTGTTCGCGGGCTTCATCCCGCCCGTCCGCGAGCCGCTGTTCGGCTGGCTGGGCTCGGTGATGGCCGCGTTCGGGCGCGGCGAGGCCGCCGTGTGGTGGCTGGTCGTGGTCGCGCTGCTGATCCTGCCTGCGGTCGTCACGCCGGCAGGCGCGCTGTGGCGCCGTCTGCGGCGCAAGAAGCCGTAGCCGTGGTTCAGCGCTCACGGTCAGCGACCATCCGCTGGTGGAAGCGGGATTCGGACGGAATTCGCGCAGGCTGACCTCGCCGTCGAATTCTACTAAGTACACAGAGCGCGCCGAATCCAAACCTGCTTGTGGGGCTCCTCACCGGGGAGTTCACGTTCCCCCTGGTCTGGCGCATATGGCGGAGCCGGCTGCCTGCGATCGCGAATTCTCTCTGTTACGTTAACTGATATGTCCGGAAAGCACTTGATCGAATCGCCGACCAAGGCCGACGGTGCCGCGTTGTGGCGAATCGCGCGTGATTCGCGAAAGCTGGATCTCAACTCGCCTTACGCGTATTTGTTGTGGTGCAAGGATTTCGCCGACACCTCCGTCGTCGCCAAGGTCGACGGGGAAGCGGTCGGCTTCGTCATCGGCTACCGCAGGCCGTCGAATCCGAGCGCCGCGTTGGTGTGGCAAGTGGCCGTCGACGCGTCGCAGCGCGGAAAAGGCCTGGCAGGCAAGATGCTCGACGTCTTGTTCGGCAAGCTCGTCGACAGTGGGGTCGAGTTCCTCGAAACCACCATCACGCCTGACAACGACGCGTCCATAGCGCTGTTCGGTTCGTTCGCGAAGCGCTGGAACACCCAGTTGGAACGCGAAGAACTGTTCACCTCCCAAGACTTCCCGAGCGACGGCCGGCACGATCCGGAGGACCTTTACCGGATCGGGCCGCTCAAACACTGAATGGAACGACCACAAGTCATGAACATTTTCGAAGAGCTCGAATCCGAAGTCCGCAGCTACAGTCGCGGCTGGCCGGTCGTTTTCGACCGCGCGCAGGGCAGCCGCGTTTTCGACGAGGAAGGCAAGTCCTACCTCGACTTCTTCGCGGGCGCCGGCGCGCTGAACTACGGGCACAACAACCCCGTGCTCAAGCAGGCTCTTCTCGACTACATCCAGCGTGACGGCATCACGCACGCGCTGGACATGTTCACCGTCGCCAAGAAGAACTTCCTGGAGACGTTCAAGGAGAAGATCCTCGAGCCGCGCGATCTCGACTACAAGATCGTCTTCCCCGGTCCCGGTGGCGCCAACGCCGTCGAAGCCGCGCTGAAGCTCGCGCGGAAGGTGACCGGCAAGGAGTCGGTCATCAACTTCACCAACGCGTTCCACGGGATGACACTCGGCGCGCTGTCGGTCACCGGCAACTCGATGAAGCGCGGCGGCGCCGGTGTGCCGCTGGTGCACGCGACGCCGATGCCGTACGACTCCTACTTCGACGGCCAGTACCCCGACTTCCTCTACTTCGAGCGCCTGCTCGAAGACTCCGGCAGCGGCCTGAACGAGCCCGCCGCCGTGATCGTCGAGGGTGTCCAGGGTGAGGGCGGCATCAACGCCGCGAGCCTCGCCTGGCTCAAGGGCCTCGCCGAGCTGTGCGAAAAGCACGGCATCCTGCTGATCTTCGACGACGTCCAGATGGGCTGCGGCCGTACCGGGCCGTTCTTCAGCTTCGAGGACGCGGGCATCAAGCCCGACATCGTCTGCCTGTCGAAGTCGATCGGCGGCTACGGCCTGCCGATGGCCCTGACGCTTATCAAGCCCGAGCTGGACGTCTGGGAGCCCGGCGAGCACAACGGCACCTTCCGCGGCATCAGCCCCGCGTTCGTGACGGCCACCGAGGCGCTGCGCACCTACTGGAGCGACGATGAGCTTGAGAAGGCCACGAAGGCGAAGGGCGAGCGCATCGCCGCCGCGTTCAAGGACATCGTCGACGCCTACCCGGAAGCGAACCTCGTCTCTAAGGGGCGCGGCCTGGCGCGCGGCATCGAGTTCGAGAACGGCGAGCTGGCAGGCAAGGTCTGCGCCGCCGCCTTCGACCGGGGCCTGCTGATGGAGACCGCGGGTCCCGACGGCGAGGTCATGAAGCTGCTGCCGCCGCTGACCGTCACCGACGACGAGATCACCGAGGGGCTCAAGATCATCGACGAGTCCATCGCGACCGTCCTGAAGTAAGGAGCGAAGCTTGATCGTCCGCACACTCGACGAGATCACCGACACCGACGCCGACATCAAGACCGACAACTGGCGCAGCAAGCGGATCATCCTCGCCAAGGAGGGCGTCGGCTTCTCGGTGCACGAGACCACGCTGTACGCGGGCACGACCAGCGACTTCTGGTACGCCAACCACATCGAGGCCGTCTTCATCACCGAGGGTGAGGGCGAGATCGAGGACAAGGCCACCGGCAAGGTCTACCCGCTGGCGCCCGGCACCCTTTATCTGCTCAACGATCACGACAAGCACCAGGTCAGGCCCAAGACCGACATCAAGTGCGTGTGCGTGTTCAACCCGCCCGTCACGGGCCGCGAGGTACACGACGAACACGGTGTGTACCCGCTGATCACCGAGTAACACCGAAGCAGTACCCAGGAGGAGAGCCGGTTTGACCCTCATGGACACCGGGGTGGTCGACGCCTACCCCACCCGCATCACCGGAAACCCGCAGCTACTCGACCGCACCGATCCGACGGTGTGGGGCGCCACGTCAGACGGCCCGATCGACGCGGCGACACTGGCCTCACACGACGCCAAGGGTTACTCGATCGTCGAGGGCCTGCTCTCCCCGGCCGAGGTGCAGGCCTACTGGCAGGAACTCGTCAGACTCTCGGCTGACCCGGCACTCAACGCGGACGAGCGGGTGATCAGGGAAAAGCAGTCGCGCGGCGTGCGGTCGATCTTCGATGTGCACCAGCTCAGTGAGATCATCGACGAACTCACGCGCGACCCGCGAGTACTCGACCGGGCCAGGCAGATCCTCGGCTCGGACGTCTACCTGCACCAGACCCGGGTCAACTACATGCCGGGTTTCAAGGGTTCCGGGTTCTATTGGCACTCCGACTTCGAGACCTGGCACGCCGAGGACGGCATGCCGTCGCCACGCGCGGTGAGCTGCTCGATCGCGCTGACCGACAACTACCCGTTCAACGGCGGGCTGATGGTGATGCCCGGTTCGCAGCGCACGTTCATCCAATGCGCGGGCGAGACGCCAGAGGACAATTACAAGAATTCCCTCAAAGAACAGAAAACGGGCGTTCCGGCCGAGGATCACGTCACGGCGATGGCCGCCGAGCACGGGATCGACCAGTTCACCGGGCAGGCCGGTTCGGCGCTGTTCTTCGACTCCAACATCCTGCACGGGTCGGGCAACAACATCACCCCGTACCCGCGCTCGAACATCTTCCTCGTGTTCAACAGCGTGGAAAACGCGCTGCTGCAACCCTTTGCGGCGGGCAAGCCGCGGCCGGACTTCATCGCCGGGCGCGACTTCACCCCGTTGAGGCGATGAGGAACCAGGGCAGGGTCGGCTGTAGCCACCTCGATGCGCCCTGTTACCTTGTCGCCATCGAGCAGACGCCGTGTCTGCGAAGAAGTTGTCGATGACCGCAAGGGTTCCAAGCTCGGGGTGAGCCCACCCGAACGGTTGTTGACAGATCTCCACGCACGACCCCTTACCGACAGATCGGGACTGACGGTAAGGGGTCGTGTTGCGTTGTAGCCCGGTTGAGATCGACCGCCGGGTGCTTCTTGAACTGCGTTCACGGTAGGTTGGCCTCTCCGGTTGGGAACGCGATCGGGAGGTGGCATGGCGGGCACGGACGCGGCGTATTTCCAGCTGCTCGGCCCAGTTCAGCTACTGGACGGCGATCGCGCCGTCCCGATCGGCGGGCCGAGTGTCCGCGGGCTGCTGGCCTTGCTGGCGCTCGAAGTGAACCGGGTCGTTTCACTCGACGACATCATCGACGCGCTGTGGGGCCACGATCCGCCCGCGACCGCCAAGACGATCGTGCAGGGCAACGTTTCCCACCTCAGGCGGGTGCTCCGGTCGATACAGGGCGACAGCGACACCGGCGCCAAGATCCTCACCGCCTCGCCGGGTTACCTGCTCGCGGCCGATCCCGACAGCGTCGACGCGCACCGCGCGCGCACCCTGCTCGACCTAGCCACGCGTGCCGAAGGGGAGCAGCGGGCCGGCTTGCTGGCGCAGGCCCATTCGCTGTGGCAGGGTCCGGTGCTCGCCGGGATACCCGACTCCGTGCGGGCGTCCGAACTGGAGGAACTCCGCCTCGCGGTGCACGGCGCACGCGTGGACGCCGACCTCGAACTCGGCCGGTATTCGTCGCTGATCGTCGAACTCAGCCCGATCGTGCGGGCCAACCCGTTCGCCGAACGCACTGTCGCGCAACTGATGCGCGCGCTCTATCACTCGGGCAGGCGCGGCGACGCGCTCGAGCTCTACCAGCGCGTTTCGCATCGCGTGGTCGACACGCTCGGCATCGAGCCCGGCTCGGAGCTGCGTGAGCTGCACGAGCGCGTGCTCAACGACGACCTCGCCGCGTCGGTGCCCGCCGAGGTGATGCCAGCGCCGGTCGCGGCGCAGCTGCCGGCCGCCGTGCCAAAACTCGCCGGGCGCGCCGAGGACCTCGCGTGGCTCGACGACATGCTGCGCCGCGCCGAGGCCGGGGAAAGCGTCGTCGGCGTCGTCACCGGCACCGCGGGCATCGGCAAAAGCGCGCTGGTCGTCTGGTGGGCGCATCGCGTCTCGCGGCGGTTTCCCGACGGGATCCTGTTCGCGTCGCTGCGCGGCTTCGATCCCCGGCATCCGCCGCTGGAACCCGCCGACCTGCTGACCCAGTTCCTGCTCGGACTGGGTGTTCCCGCGCCCGAAGTGCCTGATCAGGTCCACGAGCGCATCGCGCTGTACCGCTCGCTCATCGCGGGCCGCCGGATGCTGGTGCTGCTCGACGACGCCCGCACCGCCGACCAGGTCGTGCCGCTGATCCCGCCGGGTTCGCGGTCGATGACGCTGGTGACCAGCCGGGCCAGGCTCGACGGCCTCGCCGTGTCGAACACCGCGCGGCTGCGCGCGCTCGGCACGCTGGCGCCCCACGACGCCGTGCGGCTCATCGAAGAGCTCGCCGGGCCCGATCCCGTCAACGAGCGGCTCGCCGAGCTCTGCGGCCATCTCCCGCTGGCGCTGCGGATCGTCGGCGCCCGGCTGGCCGCGGGTCCACAATGGACGGCCGACGAACTGGTCGGCGAACTCGCGAACGAGCGGACCAGGCTGGCGGCGCTGGACGTCGAGGACTACGGCATGCGTGCCGCGCTCGACGTGTCCTACCGCGGGCTGCCGCCCGAGATCGCGGAACGCTTCCGGCTCATCGGCGCGCTCGCCTGCCAGACGACGGGCCCGCAGCTGCTGGCGACGGTCTGCGGCATCACCACCCACGAGGCGCGGCGCACGCTGCGGGTGCTCGCCGCGCACAGCCTGCTGACCGAAACCGCTCGTGACGTCTTCGCGCCGCACGATCTGGTGCGGCTTTACCAGCGGGAGCTGGCCGAGACCGAACTCGGCGATCCCGAACGGCACCAGGTGCTCACCCGCTCGATCCGCTACTACAAGGCCGTCGCCGACCTGGCCCGCCGCAGACTGCTGCGGATCGTCGACCCGCTGGACTTCACGAAGTCGATCGCCGCCGACTGCGTGCCGGCGCTCGACGGTTTCGACGACGCCCAATATTGGTTCGCGATGGACTGGCCGAACCTGATCGCCGTACTCGAAGCGGCGGAGTCCGCCGGGCGCCACGAGGACGTTTGGCAACTCGCCAGGGTCGCGCACACCTACCAGGTCGTCTGCCCGCTCTGGGACGAGTGGACCCGGCTCGTCGGCATCGGGATCCAGGCCGCGCGGGCGTCGGGGAACGAACTCGGCCTGTGCTGGATGCTCATCTCGCGCTGCGCGATGTCCCTGACCTTCGAACTCCCGGAAGGCTGCCTCGCCGACGCCGAAGCCGCGTTGGAGATCGCCACCGCACTGGGCGACGGCAGACTCGTGACCTCGGCGAACATCCACCTCGGCGCCGCACTCACCCTCCAGGGTCACTACCGCGACGCCCTGCGCCGCCTCCGCAGCGCCGCGGCGGAAGCCGAGCGCACCAACGACCTCGCACTGCGCGGCCAGGCACTCAACAACTGCGCCGAAGCCGAAAAACGAGCCGGACTCTACGCCGAGGCGATCGGCCACCAGCTCGCCTCACTCGAGATCGACCGCGGACTCGGCGACGACAGCTACGTCGGCGTCTCACTGAACAACCTCGCCGAGCTCCATCTGGCATTGGGTCAATTGCCCGACGCGGAGCGTTACGCCTGGGAATCCGTCGAACTCACTCGGAGCAGGCAGTTCACCCTGCAGGAAGGTGTCTCCCGGTTGACGCTCGGGCGAACATTCCGTGCCAAGGGCGATCATGCCCAGGCCCGTGAACAGCTCGAACTCGCACTCGGCCGCTACGAACAGGCCAATCCCCAGCTCGCGGACGAGGTCAGGACCGAATTACGCGACCTTGTCGTCCGCTCACGCTTAGTGGATTCTTAGTGCGGACTGACGTGTCACGCGTACTGTCCTCAGCGCACCGGTCAAGCCTCAGGGGAGGGGCTGCACCAAGGACCGGTGTCGCGTCCACGGAACCCGGGGCGGGAGTTCCGCTGCGACGCGTGGAGCCGCCAGGAGCGGCTCATGCGGTCCGGTCGGCGTTGATGGGGGGACGCCGACCGGCCGCTGGCTGGTTTCGGTGGCTTGAGGTCAGTTGGCCGGTGCGGTGCAGGCGACGTTGTTCTTGGTCGCGGAAGCGGCCGAGGTGAGGCTGGAGACGACCTTGCCGTCGACGAGGATGGTGCAGAGGAGCCGGTCGGCGGCGTTGGTGGGGGCGTCGACGGTGACGTTCAGCGGGAAGCCGCCCGTGTCGTAGGACGCCGTCTGGCGCCAGGTGCCCGGGGGAATGGTGTCTTCCAGTAGCTCGTCGTGGGCGCCGTAGCTGACGTGGGCGGGCGTCGTCACCGTCACCACGAACTCGATGTGGTGCTTTTCGTCCGCGTCGGCCGGGTAGGAGAGCTTGCCGCCGACCACCGAGCTGATGCCGAGTATCGCGAGCATGACGAGCGCGACCACGATGCCCACCGCGGAGACCGCGATGCCGGCGATCGAGACCGTCCGATTCGTCGCCTCGCCGCGCTTGAAGCGCACCAGGCCGAGCGACGACAGCGCGAGCCCGGTCAGCCCCAGCGGCGTGCAGAGCAGGCCGACCATCGGGATCCACGAGACGAGCAGGCCCACGCCGCCTGCTGCCAGTCCCGCGATGCCGTAGGCGTTCTTCGGGGCTTCCGGCTCGGCCGGGGGCGGCTCCGGTGGCGGCTCGGCCGCGTGGCGCGAAGCGGGCGCGAAGTAGTTGGGCGATTCGGTGGTCATGGCTCTGGTTCCCCTCGCGAGATTGTGTCTCGACCGCGAGGCTAATCCATCCGGGTGAAATGGCAATAAGCAGGCCAAAGTTGGTTAACAAGCTGCTAGGAGGCCGTTTTGTTAACGATTAACCGGCTTTCCGGCGGGCGGTGACCTAGTCGAACAAACTGACTTCGGGAGTGATCTCCAGCAGCTCGAAAACGGGCCTGCCGCGACGGCCGTCGATGGTCGTCGTGCGGACCACGCGCAGCCTCGCGGTGACCGGGCGGTCGAGGTTCTCCTTGATCTGGTCGAGCAGATCCGGCGACACCGCGCCCTGGATGGTGCCGCCCGATTCGCGCTCCAGATAGAAGATCCGGCGGCGGGTGCGGACGCCGTCGAGCCGTCCGCTGACCGTCTCGTAGCCGACCGCCTCGCGCGACTCGCGCAGGCTGTTGTGCAACAGCCGCGCCTGCTCGGTGGTCATGCTGCGGGCTACCTCCTCGCCGGAGGTCGGGGACAGCTGCAGGCCGATACCCGCGTTCTTGGTGACCGCGTTGACGATGTCGCTGACCGCGTTGCGCACCGTGTCGCGCTGCAGCAGCACCGCGTCGAGCGCGCCGTCGTCGGAACCGTTGGCGGGCAGGAAGTCGCAGAGTTCCTTCACCGCGCGCTCGGACAGCGTCTCGAGGCCGTCGTGGATGAGCGCGTCGTCGAGCGCGGGCTCCGGGAAGCCGAAGAAGATCGCGTTGCCCGCCTGGCCGCGCTGGATCAGCGGGGCCTTGTCGCGGTCCGCCGGCTGGACGATGGTGACCTCGCCCGACGGGTTGCGGATGATGTGGCCGATCTTGGCCGTCGCGTCCTGCAGCGCGCGGCTGATGTCGGAGAACGTGTAGGCGTCCATGTGCGTCTCGCCGATGACCGCGACGCGCAGCATCGGGGTGCGGCAGGTGCGCTCGAACTTCGCGTTGGCCGCCATCGCGGACGCGCGCGCCAGGTCGTCGAGCCAGGTGCCGCCGGGGATCTCCTCGGCGATGCGCCGGAATTCGTTCCTCACCAGATCAGCTCCGGAAATCCGCGGTCGCCTTCGGCCCAGACCTCTTCCCAGGTGTCCTCGTCGCCGGGGCGGCAGAGGAAACCGTCGAGGATGCCGCCGACCGGCTGCACCTGGTCGAGATACATCGCGGGCTGCCCGACAATGACCCCGCGCAAGGTCAGCAGCCCGTACAGCGCGGACCGCCCGGCGCCGTCGAGCCGTTTCAGCGCGCCCCACTCGTCCGGGATGAGCACGACGTCCAAGCCGTCCGGCACGTGGTCCGTCCGCGTGACGAAGGCGCCGCCGACCCAGGCCCGGCCGGAGTTGATGATCCGCCGCGCCACGCCCAGGTAGCTGTTGAGCGCGCTGAACAGGATCTCGCGCTCGTTCTGGTGCGGGGCATCGAAGACCAGGCGCTCGTAGATGTCGGCGAGGTCCGCGGCGTGCCGTCCGGGCGGGAGGGTTTTCGCGGGCGTCCAGTGCGGAAGCGGCATGCAATCCCCCTGGCACTGGTCTGGCGTAGAAGAACGGTTCGCGAAGAAACAGCGACGTTCACGATCCGTAGCCGAAAGTACCAGGCGGGTGTCAGCGCCCTCGCCCCGGTCGGTGGTCGGCCGGGGGCCAGTCCTCAGCACTCGGCCACGCCGGTTCCTCGACCGGAGTATCGGCCTCACGTTCAGGCGGCCACTCCACGGCGGGCAGCTGGCCCTCCAGGTGCGCGGGCTCCGGCCGGTCGTCCTCCGGCGGCCATTCGGCAGGCGCGCGGGGCGGATACTCGGGAACGCGGTCGTCGAGCAGATACGGGTTCGGCGGCGGGCCCGGCACGTACTCGGGCTCGGCGGGCGGCTCGTAGACCGGCTCCGACGGCGAAGCGGGCTTGCGGCGCAGCACCACCGCCGTCACGGCGGCGCCCAGCGCGAACGAAAGCAGCATCCACAGCCAGATCTGCCCGAAAAGCCACAGCATGGGGTCACCTCACCGTGATTTCCACGCGGCGCTCGTCGCCACTGGGTTGGGTGTCGCCGAAGCCCTTGGAGGTCACCCGGCCGGTCGGGATCCCGTTCCGGATCAGCAGCCGCGCGACGTTGCGCGCGCGGTCCTGGGACAGCTTGAGCGCGGCCTTCTCACCGCCGGGTCCTTGGCCGGCGTGCCCGCCGACCTCGAACTTGGCGTCCGGCGGTGCCTTCTTGAGCAGCTCGGCGATCTTCTTCGCCGCGCGCTGACCCGCCGAGGTGACGGCCGCCTCGTCCGGCACGAAGGTGATCGGCTCCTCGGCCAGCGCCTGGTCGATCTCGGCTTGCAGTGCCGCCTTCTCGTCGACCGGCGTGCTGGTCGTCGGCGCGGGCGGCGGCGGAGCGGGTTCGCTGCCGCTGCTCGGCGGGGCGGGCGGCGGCGTCGTGGGTTCGGGATCGGTCTTGAGCGTCACGTCGCTGACGCCGTCGATCTCGCGGACGATGCTCTTCGCTTCGACCACGCGCTCGGCGGGGAAACCGCTCAGGGTGGCCGCGCGGCCGTCGAACGTGACCTGACCGCCGTTGATGCCCGCCGCCTGCAGCGCGGCGCGCGCCCGGTCGGCCAGGTCGTTCTCGATGCCGCTGCCCTTGGCCAGGGTGAGGCCGCCCGCGAGCACGCCCGTGATGACGAGCGCGAGCGGCACAAGCACCCACCTTCGCGTACCCGGCATAAAGCGACCTTAGGACTCCGTACCGCGCTACGCGAGTCTGAAAGCTCACCATCCGTCGACTGGTGATGAACTCTCAGCTCGCGTTGGCGTCCTGGCGAAGTTCCACCGGGAGCAGCGGGGTGAGCTCGCTGTGCTTCGGCGAGAGGCCGTCGCCCATCGACTCGCCACGCAGCTGGCGGCGGATCCACGGCAGCAGGTGCAGCTTCGTCCACTCGAGGTCGGACCGCCTGGAGGTGATCCAGGTGCTCGGCTCGTCGCTCGCCGGCCACGGCTCACGCCAGTCGGAGTCGACCGGGATGCCGAGCACCTCGGCCGCGCGCAGCGCGATCCGGCGATGCGCCTCCGGCGTGAAGTGCAGCCGGTCGTCGCTCCAGGCGCGGCGGTCATGCAGCGGCGCCATCGCCCACAAATCGACCATCTTCGCGCCGTGCCGGTCCGCGATGGCCCACAAATGCGCGTTGTAAATCCCGACTTTCCCGCGCAGAACATGCATAACGGACAATTGCTTGGTGTCCGGGCCATTGAAGATCACGACCGGGATCCCGGCCGCGCGCAGCTGCGCGACACCGGCCTCGAACCGAGCCGCGACCGCGTCCACGTCCGCGCCGGGCACGATGATGTCGTTGCCGCCCGCGCACAAGGTGACCAGGTCCGGCTTCATCGCCAAGGCGACCGGGACCTGCTCGTCCATGATCTCGGCCAGCATCTTCCCGCGCAGCGCCAGATTGGCGTAGCGGAACTCGGGCCTCCCCGCCGCGAGCACCTCCGCCAGCCGGTCGGCCCAGCCGCGCATGCTGCCGTCGGGCAGCTCGTCGTTCAGGCCCTCGGTGAAGCTGTCGCCGATCGCCATGTAGCTGTCATATCCATACACGCCGGAATCCCCTTACTTCCCGGTTAAACACCCTGTGCACCCCTTGAACACCAACAGCAGATCACGCGCGATTAGTCCCAGCATGCGCCACCGCCGGTTCAACTCCAGGTCACAGTCTCTTATCTTGTCGGCGTTCTTCGCATCCGCATTACGTGGAACTCACCCACCAGGCACCTCGTGTGGGCAACGTCTCCCCGCATGCGGACTTTCGCGCCGACTTAGGGCAGGCTAGCCAGCGTGACCGACAAAACTCGGGAGTCGCTCGCGGAGATACTCGGCGGACGGCAGGGCGCGATCGACGCCAGCGTGCCGCCCGCCGCCTTCGTCGTCGGCTGGCTCGCCGCCGGGCAATCGATCGCCTGGGGCGCGGGCGCCGCGATCGGGGTGGCCGTGGCGCTCGGCGCGTTCCGGGTGGCCCGCGGCGGCAAGGCGCGCGCCGTGGTGGTGAGCCTGGCGATGGTCGTCGCGGCCGCGCTGATCGCGCTGCACACCGGACGGGCGGAGGACTTCTTCCTCATCCAGCTGCTGTCCAATGTGGCCAGCGCGCTGCTGTGGGCGGCGAGCATCGTCGTCCGCTGGCCGCTGCTGGGCGTGATCGTCGGGCTCGTGCTCGGCCAGAAGACCAAGTGGCGTAAAGATCCTGTGCTGCTGCGTGCTTACTCACGCGCGAGCTGGGTGTGGGTCTTCCTGCAGTACACCCTGCGCGTGGCGGTGTACGGGGCGCTGTGGTGGAGCGGGCAGGTGGTCGCGCTCGGGGTGGCGCGGACGGTGCTGAGCTGGCCGCTGGTGGCGCTCACGGTCGCGACGAGCGGCTGGGTGCTGTATCGGGCGCTGCCGGACGATCATCCCGGACTTCGCGTGGTTCAGAACGAACCGGAGAGTTAAGGCGGCCCCCGGCGAGGGGGGAGGGTCCGGGGGCCGAGTCCTACGGTACCCGTTCTTCGCCGGTTCGTGCGACGTTTTGCTTCTCAACTTCAGCGGATTTGGATTTTTCCGTCCGCGAACTGGGCTTTTCTAGCGATGAACCGGGCGGGGCGCGTCCTCGCCGAAGGCGTCGACGGCCGCCAGCCAGGTGGCGCCGAGCACGCCGTCGGTGCTCGTGACGACCTCCAACTCGCGCAGTGAGGTGCGCACCAGCACCCCGACCGGGCTGCCGGCGCCGAGCACACTGCCCACCAATACGACCGGCGTGCGCTCGTCCGGTTCCCGCGCCGCCAGCGCGTTCGCGACGAGTAGTTCGGCGGCGCGCGCGACGATCTCCAGCGCGGCCAGCTCGCCTTCGTCGTGCGCGGCGCTGACCAACGGGGCGAACCTGGCCAGCCTGATCGGCGGCTCCGCGTTGACCCCGGTGATGAGACGGCGCGAAAGGGCGAGACGGTCTTCGCCCGCGTCCAGTTCGGACGGTCCCAGCGCCTCGGTGAGCACTGCGGCGGCCAACCCGGTCAGCCGGTTTCCGCGCGTCAGTGCATCCAAAGTGGAGCGAACGGCCTCGCGGCCCAGCCAATAGGCGGAGCCTTCGTCGCCGAGCAGCCAGCCCCAGCCGCCCGCGGTCGACACCATCCTCCGGCCGCGGATCCGGCCCGCGATCGAGCCGGTGCCCGCGATCAGCACGGTCCCGTCCGGCGCCGAGGTGGCCGACGCGAACGCGGCCTCCGCGTCGCTGACCATCCGCACGCCGATGCCGAGCCGCTCCCACGTCCGTGTGAACACGGCCGCGATGGCGGGATCGGTCAGCTTGCTCACCCCGGCCATGCCGACCACGCACGCGCGGGTACGCGCCGGGTCCAGCCCGGCGAGCGCGGCGGTGATCGCCTCGGCGATGCGGGCGGCGGCTTCCTCCGGCGGGTGGGAGTTGGGGTTCGCGCCCCCGCTCCGCCCGGTCCCGAGCACACAGCCGGCGGCGTCGGCTGCTACTGCTCGGGTCGAGGTACCGCCGGCGTCGACGCCGACGACATGACCCGTGGACATCAGCGCGTCTTGGTCACCTTCAACAGGCCGGTCGGCCGGTCGGGGTCACCGCCACGGGCGAGCGAGAGGCCGAGCGCGATCCGCTGGATCGGCAGGATCTCGAGCACCGGCGCGAGTTCCTCGACGGTCTCCGGCACGCCGATGCTCAGCGCCGACTTGACGTCACCGGCGGCCGAACCGACCGCGAGCACGTCGGCGCCACGCGAGCTGACGGCTTCGAGCACTTCACGCATGGCCTCGCTGCCATGCCCCTTGCTGGTCACCGCGAGCACCGCGGTGTCGCCGTTGACCGCGGCGACCGGGCCGTGCAGCAGGTCTGCGCCGCTGTACGCGCGGGCGGCCAGGTAGCTGGTCTCGGCCAGCTTCAGCGACGCTTCGAGCGCGGTCGGGTACGAGTAACCACGCGCGGTCGTCAGGATGCGGTCGACGAAGCGGTAGCGGTCCACCGCGCGTCCGACGCCCTCGCCCGCGCCGTCGAGCGCCTGCCTGGCGAGCTCGCCGATCGACTTGGCGTCCTCGGCCTTGCCGCCGCGGATCGCGTCGATCAGGAGATACAGCGACATCAGTGTCGCCGAGTAGGTCTTCGTCGCCGCGACGGCGTGCTCGACGCCCGCGCCGATGTCGACGGACAGCTCCGCGGCCGCCGCGAGCGGCGACGACGGGGTGTTGCTCACCGAGACGGTCAGCGCGCCCTGCTGCCTGGCCACCTCGGTCGCCTCGATCAGGTCGGGCGAGCCGCCACTCTGGCTGACCGTCACGAACAGCACGTCCCGCAGGTCGGGGCGGGCGCCGTAGATGGTCGCCGTGGACGGCGAGACCAAGCCGACCGGCAGGCCGAGGAGTACCTCGATCAGGTACTTCGCGTAGATCGCCGCGTGGTCGCTGGAGCCACGGGCGGCGAGCAGCGCGAAGCGGGGCGGGCGCTTGGAGATTGCGTCCGCCACCTCGGCGAACTCGGACTGGCGTTCGACGAGGCCGGCGAGCACACTCGGCTGCTCGTCGATCTCGGCGGCCATGTGCTCGCCTGCCACTGGTTGGGAAACGGTCATCTTGATCCTGTCACCTTTCGCTAAGGTCTAGACCAATGCTAGCGGATCAGCATCGTTCAAGGTGCTGCTAGCACGGGCGGGCCTTCACTGGTGAAGAGTACGTTTCCGGGTGGGGTAGTCGCGCGGTCTGTGGGAAAGCTTGAGGAGTCGGACATGTTGGAGACATCGAGTGGAGAGGCGGCCGCGTCGCCGTCGGGCATGAGGGGGCAGCGGGAGCCCAAATACTGGGCACTCAAACAGCACCTTCTCGATCTCCTTGACGCGCTGCCACCTGGGGCTCCGATCCCCACGGAGCGGGCGCTGGCAGGGGAATTCACGGTTTCGCGCACCACCGTGCGGCAGGCGCTGGCCGATCTGACGGCCGAGGGCAGGCTGCATCGCGTGCAGGGCAAGGGGACCTTCGCCGCCGAGCCGAAGCTCGCGCAGCGGCTGCAGCTGTCTTCGTACACAGAGGACATGCGCGCGCAGGGCCGCGAGCCGTCGTCGAAGCTGTTGGACATCGACGAAATGCCCGTCGAAGCCGACCTGGCGAAGCTGCTGGGCATCCGCGTCGGCGCGAAGATCCTGCGGCTGCGGCGGCTCCGGCTCGCCGACGCGGAGCCGATGGCGCTGGAGACCACGCACCTGCCGATGGCCCGTTTCCGCGGTTTGCGCAAACACGTTTCCGCAGGTGGATCGCTATACGCGGTGCTGCGAGAGCACTACGGCGTAGAGATGGAACGCGCCGAGGAAACGATCGAGACCGCACTCGCCGGACCGCAGGAAGCCGAGCTGCTCGGCGCCGACGTCGGCATGCCGATGCTGCTCCTTTCGCGGCACAGTTTCGGGGTCGACGGCAAGCCGGTCGAGTACGTCCGGTCGATCTACCGCGGAGATCGGTATAAATTCGTTACGACGCTGCGCAAGCCGTGACCGAACCCGTTCACGCGGGAATCAGCTGGGGCACCCCGGTCGCGCGCGGCGTGCTCGCGACGACCATCCTCGGCTCGGGAATGGCGATGCTCGACGGGACGATCGTCAACGTCGCTCTCCCTCGAATGGGTGAAGAATTACACGCGTCCGTCGCCGGTCTGCAATGGATTCTCGACGGTTATCTGCTCGCGCTGGCGGCACTGATCCTCGTCGCCGGATCACTCGGCGACAGATATGGCCGACGGCGCATGTTCGTTATTGGTGTCGTTTGGTTCGGTATCGCTTCGGTGTTGTGCGGTGCTGCGGTTTCCACCGAGATGCTCGTCGCGACTCGGGTGCTGCAAGGCATCGGCGGCGCGCTGCTGACCCCCGGCTCGCTCGCGATCCTGCAGTCGTCGTTCGCACGGGAAGACCGGGCGCGCGCGATCGGCGCGTGGTCGGGACTCGGCGGCATCGCGGCCGCGGTCGGGCCGCTGCTCGGCGGCGCGCTCGTGCAGCTGTGGTCGTGGCGGCTGGCGTTCCTGATCAACCTGCCGCTCGCGATCGTCTGCGTCGTGCTCGCGCGCAAGTACGTCCCGGAGTCGCGTGACGAGCAGGCCACCGGGCACCCGGACTTCACCGCGGCCGCGCTCGGCGCCATCGGCCTCGCCGGGCTGACCGGCGCGCTGGTGGAAGCCCCGGTGCGCGGTGTCGGTGACGTGGTCGTGCTCGTCTCGGCGGTCGCCGGCGTGGCCGGGCTGGCCGCGTTCGTCTGGCTCCAGCACCGCTCGGCCGACCCGCTGGTGCCGCCGCAGCTGTTCCGCGACCGCACGTTCACCCTCGCCAACGTGCTGACGTTCGTCGTCTACGCCGCGCTCGGCGGCGTGTTCATGCTGATGGTCATGCAGCTGCAGGTCTCACTCGGCTTCTCACCGACCGCCGCCGGGATCGCCGGGCTGCCGATCACGCTGATCATGCTCGCGCTGTCCGGCCGCTCCGGCGCGCTCGCCGCGCGGATCGGCCCGCGCCTGCAGCTGGTCGTCGGCCCGATCCTGGTCGGCCTCGGCATGCTGCTGATGATGCGGATCACGCCGGGCGCGTCCTATGTGGGCGCGGTGCTGCCCGCGGTCGTGGTGTTCGGGCTCGGCCTGGCCGCCGTGGTGGCGCCGGTGACCGCGACCGTGCTCGCCGCCGCGCCCGACCGGTTCGCCGGGGTGGCGTCGGGCGTCAACAACGCGATCGCGCGCACCGGCGGCCTGCTCGCGGTCGCCGTGCTGCCCGCTGTCGCCGGGCTGAGCGGGCGGTCCTATTCGGACCCGGCCGCGCTCACCGAAGGCTGGCAGCGGGCGCTGCTCGTCTGCGCGGTGCTGGCCATCGCGGGCGGCCTGACCGCGCTGGGCATCCACAACGGCGTGCTGTCCGCGCCGCCGGAACCCGCCGAGACTCCCCATCCCGGCGAGTGCCTGCACTGCGGAGTCGAAGGCCCTCCGACCCACGTCCGCGCCTCACACGCTTAGCCGAGCAGTTCTCCCAGCGCCGACGGGTCGAGGTTGCCGCCGGACACGACGGCCACAGTCTTGCCGTCGGGCAGCTTGTCGCCGTGGAACAGGAACGCGGCCGTCGACACGGCGCCGCTCGGCTCCGCGATCAGGCCAGCCCGCCTGGCCAGCACGCGCACGGCCTCGCGGATCTCCTCCTCGGTGACGGTCAGCATGCCGTCGAGCACCACCTGAAGGTGCGCGAAGGTGAGCTCCGACGGCTGCGAGCGCAGGCCGTCCGCGATGGTCCGAGCCCGCTTCTCGACCGGCCAGTCGACGCGGTGGCCTGCCTTGAGGCCCTCGGCGGTGTCCGCGGCGAGCTCGGGCTCGACGCCGAAGATCTTCGCGTTCGGGGCCAGCGCCCTGATCGCGGTGCCGATGCCGGAAGCGAGCCCGCCGCCGCTGATCGGGATCAGCACGACCTCGACGTCGGGCAGGTCTTCGGCGATCTCCAGGCCGGCAGTGCCCTGGCCGGCGATGACGTTGCGGTGGTCGAACGGCGGGATCAGCGTCAGCCCGCGCTCCTCGGCGATCGCGTGCGCGGCCGACTCGCGCTGCCCGATCGGCACCTCGACGACCTCGGCGCCGTGCGCGGCGGTCGCCTCCACCTTGACCCTCGGCGTCACGTCCGGGACGACGATCACGGCGGGCACGCCGAACTGCTTCGCCGCGAACGCGACCGCTTGCGCGTGGTTACCGCTCGAATACGCGACGACACCTTTTTCGCGGGTCTTCTCGTCGAGCGCGGCGATCGCGTTGTACGCGCCCCTGACCTTGAACGCGCCGATTTGCTGCAGGTTCTCGGGCTTGAGCCACAGCTTGGCCGGGCTGGCCCACAGCTGCGGGAGCAGCGGGGTGCGCAGGGCAACCCCGGCGACCCGCTTGGCCGCGGCGTGGATTTCGTCGATCGTCACCAGGTTCATACGGCGAGTATGTCAAGGAATCGTTCGTTCTGGGTCCACTGTGGACAGTCGCTAGTGGCTCTCCTCACGACCGGCCAACCAGGGGAGTGGCTCGCGCGCCTCAGTCGTTGGGAGAAGCGAAGTCTTTTTTGAATCGACGGATCGGGATCATGGCAGAGGAGAAAACGGAGAAGCCGGGCACCAAGGTCGTGCAGGTGATGGCCGCGGCGCTGGCCGCGGTTACGGCGGCATTGCTGGGATCGACGCTGGGAGTCGCCGGCACGGTGGCGGGCGCCGCGCTCGCGAGTGTCGTGACGACCGTGGGCGGTGAGATCTACCTGCGGTCCTTGCACCGCACCCGCGAACTGGCGTCCACGAAGTTCAGGTCGACCGCCATTTCGGAGCGGGAGACCGTCGAATTCGCACCGGCGGATCCGGCGGATTCGGCAGTTTCGGAGAAGCCTGCGTGGCGGCGGCGGTTGCCGCTGATCTTGGGCGTGAGCGCGATCGCGTTCGTGGTGGCGCTGGTGGCGATCACCGGGTTCGAGGGTGCGACCGGTAAGACCTTCGGTGGGGGCAATGGCACGACGATCGGGAAGATCGTCGGCGGTGGCGGCGCGAAGCCGGGCGAGGAAAAGCACACCGAGACGCCCGGCACGACGCCGTCGACCCCGGTCACGACCACGGTGACGGCCCCGCCGAGCACGACGACCCAGGCGCCGCCGACCACGTCATCGAGCCCGCCGTCGACCACGCCGAGCTCACCGTCGTCGAGCGCGCCTTCGACCACGCCCAGCGCCCCGTCCTCGACGCCCACGCCCTGAGGGGTCGTGAGTGTTTAGGCCGGTTAGAACCGGTCGGAACACTCACGACCCTCGGTGTCACACCAGGTGCGTCTTGAGGGCTCGGGCGGCGAACTCGGGGTCCGAGGCCTCCGTGATCGCCCGGACGACCACGACGCGGGTGGCGCCGGCGGCCAGCACCTCGGGCAGCCGGTCGAGGTCGATCCCGCCGATGGCGAACCAGGGCCGGTCGGGCGCCGACGCGGCCGTGGCGCGGACCAGGTCGAGGCCGGGCGCGGGACGGCCGGGCTTGGTCGGTGTCGGCCAGCAGGGACCCGCGCAGAAGTAGTCCGAGCCGTACTCGGCCGCCGCGGCAGCGGCCTGCGGGACCGAGTGCGTCGACCGGCCGATGACCACGTCGTCGCCCAGAATGCGGCGGGCCGTCGGGACCGGGAGGTCGTCTTGGCCGAGGTGCAGCACGTCCGCGCCGGCGGCCAGCGCGATGTCCGCGCGGTCGTTCACCGAGAGCAGCGCTCCGTGCCGGGCGCAGGCCTCCGCGATGATCTCCAGCGCGGCCAGCTCTTCGCGGGCCTCCAAGGACTTGTCGCGCAGCTGTACGATGTCGACGCCACCCGCGAGCGCCGCGTCGACGAAGTCGGCGAGGTCGGGGCGCGAGGCCGTGCAGAGGTACAGGCGCGCGTCGTCGAGTCGTTTCCGGATCTGTTCACCGTTGAGCCCAGGCATGGCGGCGACGGTACCCGCGCGCTACGGTGGAGTGGTCCGCACGGGAGCCTCTGGAGAGGCTGAGAGGGAGTCGCCGAGGCTCCGACCGTGGAACCTGATCCGGATAATGCCGGCGCAGGGAGCGTGCATGAGCAGGTTGAGTGTGGTCGGTGGCGGGGTCATCGGCTTGTCCGTCGCGTGGCGTGCCGCCGTGGCCGGGCGCAAGGTCACCGTTTTCGACCCGAATCCGGGCAGGGGCGCGTCGTGGCTCGCCGGCGGCATGCTGGCGCCCGTCACCGAGGCGTGGCCCGGTGAGGAAGCGGTGCTGCGGATCGGCGAGGAGTCGCTGAAACGCTGGCCTGGCTTCGCGAAGGAACTCGTCGAAGAGGGCTTCGACCCCGGGCTGTCCGACGCGGGGACCATGGTCGTCGCGCTCGACAGCGCGGACGCCGGGCATCTCGAAATCCTCGCCGGGTACTTGAAATCGCTCGGCCGCGAAGTCGAGATGGTCACCGGGCGCGAAGCACGCAAAGCCGAGCCTGGCTTGTCCGGCGCGGTCCGAAGTGGACTGCTGGTGCCCGGTGATTTGGCCGTGGACAACCGAAAGCTGCTGCAGTCGCTCGAAAAGGCGGCACGTAAACGCGGGGTCAAGTTCGTGCACAAGGAACTCGCCGAACTGCCAGACGGCGAGGTCGTCATCGCTGCGGGCGCGTGGAGTTCCCGGCTGCACCCGCTGCTCGACGGGGTCCGCCCGCTCAAAGGCGAGATACTCCGCCTGAAACCGCGCCGCGGCTGCCTGCCGCCGCCGAAACGCACGGTACGCGCGGTCGTCGAGGGCAAGCCGATCTACCTTGTCCCGCGCGAAGAAGGCGAACTCGTGCTCGGCGCGACGCAGTACGAAGCGGGCTTCGACACCGCGGTCACCGCGAAAGGCGTCTGCGAACTGCTCGAAGGCGCCGAACGCGTTTTTCCCGGCATCGCCGAGTACGAGCTCGTCGAAACCGCCGCCGGCCTGCGCGCGGCCAGCGTGGACACCATGCCGTACATCGGCGAACTGGCCGACGGCGTCTACGCCGCGACCGGTCATCACCGCAACGGCCTGCTGCTCGCCCCGATCACCGCCGACGCGATCGTCGCGCTGCTCGCGGGCGAGCCGGTGCCGGACGAAGTCATCGCCGCCGATCCCAGGGAGCGAGTTTGATGCAGGTACAGGTCAACGGCAGCTGGCGGGACGTTCCCGACGGCGCCACGGTCGCGCAGCTGCTGGCGGCGCTCGGCACGCCGGGCCGCGGCGTCGCCGTCGCGCTCGACGGCGTGGTCGTCCGGCGCGGCGACTGGGAAACGGCGGAGGTGCCGCGCGGCGCCAGCCTCGAGATCCTCACGGCGGTGCAAGGTGGCTGAAGACCTGCTCGTCATCGGTGAGCACAAGTTCGACTCACGGCTCATCATCGGCACCGGCGGCGCGGGCAACCTCGCCGTGCTCGAACGCGCGCTCGTCGCGTCCGGCACCGAGCTCACCACGGTCGCCATGCGGCGCGCGGACGCCGAGGGCGGCTCCGGTGTGCTGGACCTGTTGCGGCGCTTGGGAATCCAGCTGCTGCCCAACACGGCAGGCTGCCGGACGGCCGCCGAGGCCGTGCTCACCGCCCAGCTCGCGCGCGAGGCCTGTGAGACCGATCTCATCAAGCTGGAGGTGCACGCCGACGACCGGACGTTGCTCCCCGACCCGCTGGAAACCCTTGAGGCGGCCGAACAATTGGCCGCGGACGGGTTCACCGTGTTCGTCTACACCAACGACGACCCGGTGCTCGCGCTGCGGCTGGAGCAGGCGGGCTGCGCGGCCGTGATGCCGCTGGGCGCGCCGATCGGCACCGGGCTCGGCATCCGCAACCCGCACAACATCGAGCTGATCGTCTCCCGTGCGTCCGTTCCGGTGATTCTCGACGCGGGCATCGGCACGGCGTCGGACGCCACACTTGCCATGGAACTCGGGTGTGACGCGGTTTTGTTGTCGACAGCGGTCACTCGGGCGACGGATCCCGAGCGTATGGCCTACGCGATGCGGTCGGCTGTCGTAGCCGGACGCCTCGCGAGGAGCGCCGGACGCATCCCGCAACGCTTCTGGGCCCACGCTTCGAGCCCGCCACGTTAGGCCAGGACAGCCTTAACGCGGAGTAAGCAGGCCCTGCCCGTATCGTGGACGGCATTTCCGGTACGCGACCGCGACCGGCCTGTTCGGGTAGAAGGAGCCAGCGGTGACCACGTCATCGGCCCAGGATGTTTCGGGCAGATTGTTCCTCGCGGTGGGCAGGTTGTCCCGGTCGCTACGGCAGGCCGGGACACCCGGCCCCGGGCACGGCGCCATCTCCGCGCTCGCCACGCTGGTCAACCAGGGGCAGCTGCGCCTCGGTGACCTGGCGGCCAAGGAGGGGGTCGCGGCGGCGACCATGTCGCGCATAGTGGCCGCGCTGGTGGAGGCGGGCTACGTCAGCCGCGAACCCGACCCGATCGACCGCCGCGCCTGGCTCGCGACGGCGACCGACGAGGGCGCGAACCTCGTCAGCGGTGTCCAGTCGACGCGCGTGCAGGAGCTGAACCGGCGCATCGAGCGGCTCACCCCCGAGCACCGCGACGCGCTGCAGACCGCCTTGCCCGCGCTGGAAGCCCTGCTCACCGACGACATCTGACCCGAGCCCCGTGATAAAGCCCGCTTTACTCCCGGGGATTTAGCGGGCTTTATCCCGGGGAGTAAAGCCTGCTTTATCCCGGTCAGGCGTTCTGGCGCATGGCCGCGATTTCGGCGCGCAGCGCGCGTAGCTCGGCCAGGATCTCCGCGTTGGCGGCGGCCAGCATCTCCGACTGCTTGGCCTCCTCCTCGCGGATGTCCTGCCGCAGCTCGTCCTCCATGCCGCTGACCACCACGGCGATGAACAGGTTGAGCACCGCGAAGCTCGACACCAGGATGTAGATCACGAAGAACAGCCAGGCCATCGGCGCCTGCACCATGATGTCCTTCGCGATGTCCGGCCACGCCTCACCGGTCATCACCTGGAACAGCGTGAACAGCGAGGTGCCCAGGTCGCCGAAGTTGTCCGGCGAGATCACGCCGAACAGCTTGGTCGCCATCACGCCCGCGACGAAGATGATCAGCCCCAGCAGCGCCGCGATCGACGCCATGCCGGGGATCGCCGTCAGCAGGCCGGAAACGACCTTCCGCATCGACGGGACGACCGAGATCAGCCGCAGCACCCGGAGCACGCGCAGCGCGCGCAGCACCGCGAACGGCCCGGTCGCCGGTATCACCGCGATCCCGATGATGATCAGGTCGAACACGTTCCACGAGTCGCGGAAGAACTTCGCGCGGTACGCGTAGAACTTCGCGAGCAGCTCGGCCACGAAGATGCCGAGCGCGATGTGGTCGAGCGCGTGCAGCACGGGGCCGTACGCGGCCAGCAGATTGGCCGAGGTCTCCATCGCCAGTGTGATGGCGTTGAAGATGATCACGGAGATGATGAAGTTCTGGAACCGGCGGTCTTCGACGAACTTCGCTACCTGTACTGGCTTGAACACGCCGTGCATCGTAACTATTCGGGCGCGAGCCGCCAGAACGCGGAGACCGGACCGACCTTTTCGCCCATGGGGTAGGAGTTTTCGACCGCCTTGCTGACGAACGCCTTCGCGAATCGGGCCGCCTCGACCACCGGCATCCCCCGCGACAGCCCGGCGGTCAGCGCGGACGCCATGGTGTCACCGGCGCCGTGCGTGTGCGGGGTGTCGAAGCGCGGCCCTTCGAGCTCGACGAACGTGGAGCCGTCGAAGAGCAGGTCCATGCATTCGGGATCGGCCTTCAGGTGGCCGCCCTTGACCAGCACGTAGCGCGGGCCCAGCCGCTGCAGCACGAACGCGGCCTGGTGCATCTGGTCGCGGGTGGTGACCTCCATGCCGGTCAGCAGCCGCACCTCGTCGAGATTCGGCGTGAGCACGGTCGCGCGTGGCAGCAGCTCGTCGCGCAGCGCGGCGAGCCCGTCGGCGTCGAACAGCGGCGTGCCGTGCATCGACGCGGCGACCGGGTCGACGACGAACGGGGTCTTGAAGTCGCGCCCGATGCCCGCCTTGTCACAGGCTTCGGCGACGGCGCGGATGATCTCCGCAGACGCGAGCATCCCGGTCTTGGCGGCGTTGACGCCCATGTCGGCGGCCACCGCCTCGATCTGCCCGGCGACGATGTGCGGCGGCAGGTCGGCGCGGTCGTGCACGCCGAGCGTGTTCTGCACGGTCACCGCGGTGACGGCGACGAGACCGTGGACTCCGCAGGTCAGGAAGGTGCGCAGGTCCGCCTGCAGGCCGGCGGCGCCGCCGGAGTCCGAGCCTGCGATGGTGAGCGCGGTCTTCATGGGTCTCCCGACTTCTGGTCTAGTCCATCCGGCCAATTCCCCTTCACTTGGCCGTCACCATGTTGGCACAGTGTGAGAACGCGAAATTCTTTCAAGGCTCCGTGAAGGGATCAGGATGCGATTCTCCTCGGCAGCGCTGGCGGCGGGAATGCTGCTCGCCGTGATGACGGGCACGGCACACGCCGACCCGGCGAAGGTCTCCGGCAGCACCACGGTCGGGGTGCACAACACCTACGACACGGCCGCCTACGACTACCTCGCCCGCTCGCTCGACAACGGCACGTCGATGATCGAGCTGGACGTCTGGCCGAACATCTTCACCAAGGAGTGGAAGGTCAGCCACTCCAACCCGCTGGGCAACGGCAACAACTGCGTCGCCGCGACCTCGGCGTCCCAGCTCTACACCGGCGGCAAGAACAAGAACCTCGAGTACTGCCTCGACGACATCCGGATCTGGCTCGACGCGCATCCCGGCAAAGGCCCGATCCTGCTCAAGCTGGAGATGAAGACCGGCTTCTCCGACAACGGCGGCCGCGGCCCCGACGAGCTCGACGCGTCCATCCGCGGGCATCTCGGCGGGCACGTGTTCCGCCCGGCGGACCTGCTCGGCGGCTACGCCACGCTCGACGAGGCGGCGAAGGCGGACAACTGGCCGGCCCGGAGTTCCTTGCAGGGCAAGGTGTTCATCGAGATCATCCCCGGCACCGTCGAAGAGGGTAACCCGACGGACACGCTCAAGACCGACGTCGAGTACGCGCGGTACCTGGTCGGCCTGAAGAACGCGGGCAGGCTCGGCGACGCGCAGGTGTTCCCGACCGTGCACGGCGCGGTCGGCGGCGATCCGCGTGACAAGTACGAAGCGGCGCTGAAGCCCTGGTTCGTGTTCTTCGACGGTGACGCGAACGCGTGGCTGGGCAACACCGGCCCGTGGTGGTACGACGCCAATCACTACTTCGTCGTGATGACCGACGCGCACAACGTCGCGCCCGCCATCGACTCGCGCAACCCGACCCCGGAGCAGGCCACCCAGCGCCTCAACGATCTCGCGAAGGCGCATGCCTCGGTGATCACGTCGGACTGGGTGGGCCTGACCTCGGTGCTCCCGCTGGTCGCGCCTCGGGGTTAAAGCACGTTCAGCACGAGCTTGCCGACCACGCGGCCGCCTTCGCCGAGTTCATGCGCCTTGGCGACGTCTTCCAGCGTGAACGCCTGCTCGACGTGGACCTTGAGCTGTCCCTTTTCGATGAGCCCGACCAGGCCGGTGAGACCGATCTGGTCGGGCTCGACCAGCACCTGGCGGTGGCGCACGCCGTCGGCGCCGCCCGCCGCCACCGTGACCACGATTCCGCTGTCCCGCACGGCGGGGAGCCAGCGCGTGGTGCTTTCGGGGCCGACGACGGCGAGCAGCACGTCCACCTCCGACGCGGTGACCGCCGGGTCGCGGTAGTCGAGCGGCTCGTCGACGCCGATGGACCGCAGGAAGTCATGCTTCGGCGCGCTCGCCGCGCCGAGCACGTACGCGCCACGCGCCTTCGCGATCTGCACGGCCAGATGGCCCACCCCGCCGGCCGCGCCGTCCACGAGCACCCGCTGCCCCGGCCGGACGTTCGCGACGTCGACCAGCGCCTGCCACGCGGTCAGCCCGGCGAGCGGAAGCCCGGCCGCCTCGGCGTGCGACAGGTTCTCCGGCTTGCGCACGAAGTGACGCGACGGCGCGACCACGTAGTCCGCGTACGCCGCGGCCTGCTTCGGGAACAACGGCATGCCGAGCACCTCGTCGCCGACGTCGACCCCGGTGGCGCCGAACCCGAGCTCTTCGACGACGCCGGAGACGTCCCAGCCGAGCGTGTACGGCGGCTCACCCATGAAGACCTCGTGCGCCCGCGACTTCCAGTCGACCGGGTTGATCCCGGCGGCGTGCACCCGCACGAGCACCTCGGTCGGGCCCGGCGCAGGCCGGTCGGTCTCGATCACACGCAGCACTTCGGGTCCGCCGAACTCCTGCTGGGTCACCACTCGCATCGGTCTGCTCCTGTTCGTCTTCGCTGGCGTGACCTATGCTCGAACAGGTAGGCACTTTTCGCTAGAAGGCACTTCCTTGTAAAGTAGGTACCCAATGGAAACTACCTCTGAACAGCACTGGGACGTCTATCTGAAGAACTGCCCGTGCCGGGACGTGCTCGACCTGCTGGCGAACAAGTGGACAGCGCTGATGCTCGGCGCGCTCCGGCGGCGCCCGCACCGCTTCGGCGAGCTGCGCCGCGCGGTCGAGGGCATCAGCCAGAAGATGCTCACCCAGAACCTGCGCGCGCTGGAGCGCGACGGGCTGATCACGCGCACGGTCTACCCGACGACCCCGCCGACCGTCGAGTACGCGCTGACCGACCTCGGCGCGGACGTCTCCCGGCACCTCGTCGCGCTGAGCACCTGGTCGCAGGCGAACTTCGGCCGTATCCGCGAAGCGAGGGAGACCTTCGACTCCCGCGTCGTCGAACCCGTCTCGTGATTTAGCGGGCTTTACTCCGGGGAGTAAAGCCCGCTAAATCACTAATCCTTGAGCCGCCAGAACGGCGAGACCGGGCCGACTCCCTTGCCCAGCGGGTAGGACTCAGCCACGCACCGCTCGATGAACCGCTTGCCATCGGCCACGGCCGTCGGCACGTCCGCGCCCTTGGCCAGCGAGGCGGTGATGGCCGACGCGAGCGTGTCGCCGCCGCCATGCGTGTTCTCGGTGTCGTAGCGCGGCCCGCTCAGTTCGATGACCTCCCGGCCGTCCGAAAGCAGGTCGACGCAGTCGCCGGCGTCCTGCATGTGCCCGCCCTTGACGAGCACCCACGCGGAACCGAACTCCAGCAACGCTTCCGCGGCCGACCGCTGCGAAGCCGTGTCCGTCACCGAAATCCCGGTGAGCAAACGGACTTCGTCGAGATTCGGCGTCACCAAGGTCGCGCGCGGGAACAGCTCGGTCCGGATCGCGTCCAGCGCCTCTTCGCGCAACAGGGCGTGCCCGGTCATCGAAGCCGCGACCGGGTCGACCACGAACGGCACCGCGGTGCTCTGTCCGATGTGGACCTCGTCGAGCGTTTTCGCCACCGCGCGGATGATCTCGGCCGTCGCCAGCATGCCGGTCTTGGCCGCGCCGACGCCCATGTCCGTCGCCACCGCCTTGATCTGCGCGGTGACGACCTCGGCCGGTATCTCCGTGAAACCCTGCACGCCCAACGAGTTCTGCACGGTGACCGCCGTCAGCGACACCAGCCCGTGCACCCCGCACGCGAAGAACGTGCGCAGGTCGGCCTGGATGCCCGCACCACCGCCGGAGTCGGATCCGGCGATGGTGAGAGCGGTCCTCGGTGTCACTGGCCGACGACTGGCAGATAGACCTTGTTGCCGCGTTCGCCGAACTCCTCCGACTTTTCGGCCATGCCGGCTTCGATCGCTTCCACAGTGGACAGTCCGTGTTCCTCGGCGTACTTGCGGACGTCCTGGGTGATGCGCATCGAGCAGAACTTCGGCCCGCACATCGAACAGAAGTGCGCGGTCTTCGCCGCCTCGACCGGCAGCGTCTCGTCGTGGAACGAGCGCGCGGTGTCCGGGTCGAGCGAGAGGTTGAACTGGTCGTGCCAGCGGAATTCGAAGCGGGCCTTGGAAAGCTCGTCGTCCCACTCCTGCGCGTGCGGGTGCCCCTTGGCGAGGTCGGCCGCGTGCGCCGCGATCTTGTAGGTGATCACGCCGGTCTTGACGTCGTCACGGTTCGGCAGGCCGAGGTGCTCCTTCGGCGTGACGTAACACAGCATCGCCGTGCCGTACCAGCCGATCTGCGCCGCGCCGATGGCCGAGGTGATGTGGTCGTAGCCGGGCGCGATGTCCGTCGCGAGCGGGCCGAGTGTGTAGAACGGCGCCTCGCCGGTGAGCTTCTCCTCGAGCTCGACGTTCTCCTTGATCTTGTGCATCGGCACGTGGCCGGGGCCTTCGATCATCACCTGCACGTCGTGCTCACGCGCGATGTGCGTCAGCTCGCCGAGCGTCTCCAGCTCCGCGAACTGCGCGCGGTCGTTGGCGTCCGCGATCGAACCGGGGCGCAGCCCGTCGCCGAGCGAGAACGTCACGTCGTACTCGCGCAGTATCTCGCACAGCTCGACGAAATTGGTGTACAGGAAGGATTCCTTGTGGTGCGCGAGGCACCACGCCGCCATGATCGAGCCGCCGCGGCTGACGATGCCGGTGACGCGCTTGGCGGTCAGCGGGATGTAGCGCAGCAGCACGCCCGCGTGCACGGTGACGTAGTCGACGCCCTGCTCGCACTGCTCGATGATGGTGTCGCGGTAGATCTCCCAGGTCAGCTTTTCCGGCTCACCATCGACCTTTTCCAGCGCCTGGTAGATCGGCACGGTGCCGACCGGGACCGGCGAGTTGCGGATGATCCACTCGCGGGTCTCGTGGATCCGCTTGCCGGTGGACAGGTCCATGATGGTGTCGGCGCCCCAGCGGGTGGCCCACACCATCTTGTCGACCTCTTCCTCCACAGAGGACCAGACGGCCGAGTTGCCCATGTTGGCGTTGATCTTCACCAGGAAGTTCTTGCCGATGATCATCGGCTCGCTCTCCGGGTGGCACCGGTTCGCCGGGATCACCGCGCGCCCCCGCGCGACCTCGTCGCGCACGAACTCGGAAGAGCACCGCTCACGTGCGGCGATGTACTCCATCTCGCGGGTGATCACGCCCGCTTTCGCCCAGCCCAGCTGGGTTTTGTGCTCCCGGCCGTCCGCCCAGCCGGCACGCAGCCTGTGAAGTCCATTGTGGACATCGATGCTCGCGTCGTCGTCGGTGTACGGGCCGGAGGTGTCGTAGACGTCGAAGTGGTCACCGTTGGTCAGCTCGATCCGCCGCGCCGGGACCCGCAGGCCCGACTCGGTCGGGTGATACACCTTGTGCGAGCCCGAAATCGGCCCGGTGGTCACGGTCGGCTGCACGGCGGCATCATCTAGCGTCGTCAAGACGTTCACTCCCTACGCCGGCATTACCCGGTCAGGTTCATGCGGTCGGCGGCGCCGGGTCTCGTGGAAAGACACCAGCCGCCCTCTCAGCCCGCCAAGGCGCGAGCTCCCGCGGTGTTTGGTTGTACCCCGACCATGCCATGCCCGCCCCGAGTACTCAACCCCGCCTGCCCAGTGTCACTTGGCTGGGTCCACGGACACCGCGATTTCCGTTTTTGTCGGTGCCGCGAGGTAGCCTCGCAGGGGCAAGCAAAGGAGGTGAACTCGTATGGGCACCGTTGCCGTGGACGAAGGCTGGAGGGCGCTGGTGCGCTCCTGGCGGGAAACCGACGTACCGGATGGCTGGCGCGCCGAGATCTGTGAAGGAGAGGTCACGATGGTGCCGCCGCCCGGCGTCGAGCACAACCTGATCGCGGACCTGGTGCACCGTGCGTTGCTGGGCGCGGTTCCGCGGGAGTGGGGTGTCTTCCAGACGCTGGGCGTCTCGGTGGCCGATCTCCGCAAGCTGTACGTGCCCGATCTGGTGGTCATGCCGGTCGAGGCGCTTTCCCGTGCCGACCTCGATCCGGTGCCCGCGAGCGGCGCCAAGCTGGTCGTGGAAATCGTCTCGCCTGCCAACGCGCGAGTGGACCGCGTGGAGAAACTCCGGGCGTACGCCGAAGCCGCGGTCCCGCTGTACCTGCTGATCGACCGCTTCGACGAGCACGGTCCGCTCGTCACCGTGTTCTCCGAGCCGGTGGCCGGGCACTATCGCGAGGTCAACGCCGCGCTCTTCGGCAGCCTGATCGAGCTTCCCGAGCCCATCGGCCTCAAACTCGACACCAACGACTTCGGCTAGCCGAGTACGCGTCCATCGCTTCGGAATCCGTCGCGCACCTCGATTACACCGTTGCACCTGATGTGAGAGTGCACCTCGGTGAAAGATCAACGGGATGTGTTCGCTCTAGGTGAACCCACCATTCGGCCCTGTCTCGTGCCCGTGATCTGGGGCAGACTCATTCGCCGCTTCTGTAACGGTGCAGAAGCGATCTTTCTTGGGGTTGATATGCGCGAATTCCTGTACCCGGCGCTGGCCGGTCTGCTGGTCACCGGGCTGATCCCGGCGGCGGCAGCGGCGGCGCCGAGCGCGGACGCGCCGGGCGCACCCGGCACGCATCCGAGCTGGCTCCCGGCCAACAAGACCGGCTTCGGCACCGCCCGCTCGCAGGCAGGCAACGTCTGGTTCACGCTGCAGGCGGGCCAGCTGTCCGAGGTCTACTACCCGGACCTGTCCACTCCGGCCATCCGCTCGCTCAACTTCGTCGTCAGCGACGGCCGCGGCGCCACGGTCGACGCCGACGCCAAGTCCCAGCAGGTCCGCAGGCTCGACGGGCTGACCTACGAGCAGACGATCACCGACGACCAGCACCGCTGGAAGCTCAAGAAGACCTACGTGACCGACCCGGCGCGCGCGACGGTGCTCGTCAGCGCCGACTTCCAGTCGCTGACCGGCAAGCCGTTCGGCGTCTACGCGGTCATGGACCCGGATCTGACCAACGACGGCTCGGACGACTCGGCGAACGTCACCGGCGACGCGGTCGTCGCCGGTGACGCCAAGACCGGCGCCGCGCTGACCGCCAAGCCCGGCTTCACGCACAAGAGCGCCGGCTACGCGGGCGTGTCCGACGGCAGGACGCAGCTGACCAAGACGGGCAAGCTCGTCGACTACCCGAGTGCCGCCAAGGGCAACGTCGTGGTCACCGGTCAGACCACAGTGGACGGTCTGCGCACGAAGCACGTCGACCTCGCCATCGGACTCGGCGCGAACACCGCCGCCGCGCTGGACACCGCGCGCCTGTCGCAGCGCGCGCCGTTCGAAGCGGTGGCCAAGGCGAACGAACGCGGCTGGCGCGGATATCTGCGCGACGTCAAGGGCGCGCCCGATTCGCTGAAGACCAAGCAGGAGCGCGATCTCTACGAGGCTTCGGTGCTGATGCTCGCCGCGAGCGAGGACAAGCTGCACCCCGGCGCGTTCATCGCGTCGCCGAGCATGCCTTGGCGCTTCGGCAACAACGACCCCGAATGGTCGCCGTCGGGCACCTATCACCTGGTGTGGCCGCGCGACCTGTACCAAATCGCCACCGGCATGCTCGCCGCGGGCGACCGGCGCGCCGCCGAGCGCGCGGTGGACTACATGTTCGGCACGCAGCAGCGGCCCGACGGGCACCTGCCGCAGAACTCGCACGTCAACGGCACCCCGTACTGGACGTCCATCCAGCTCGACGAGACCGCGTTCCCGATCGTGCTCGCGCAGCAGCTCGGCAAGAAGGACGCGAAGACCTGGGCGGGCGTGCGCAAGGCGGCCGACTTCATCCTCGGCTACAAGGGCGAGAAGGGGCAGCCGTCGCCGTACTCGCAGCAGGAGCGCTGGGAGGAGCAGGACGGCTGGTCGCCTTCGACGATCGCCTCGGTGATCGCCGGTCTGGTCTGCGCGGCCGACATCGCGAAGGCCAACGGCGCGTCCGCCGACGCGGCGCGCTACCTGGCGGCGGCGGACAAGTTCAAGGCCGACCTCGCCAAGCAGACGATCACCACGAACGGCCCGCTGTCGAAGGACCCGTACTTCGTCCGGCTGACCAAGGACGGCGACGCCAACAACGGCACCAAGTACAACCTGGGCAACTCGAGCCTCACGAAGGACCAGCGCGAGGTCACCGACGCCGGGTTCCTCGACCTGGTGCGCCTCGGCATCTACCGCGCCGACGATCCGGTCATCGTGAACAGCATCAAGGTGACCGACTCCGACATCGCGTTCACGACACCGACCGGGCAGTTCTGGCACCGGTACTCGCTCGACGGCTACGGCGAGCAGGCCGACGGCAAGCCGTGGGACTACACGTACCCGGCCGAAAGCCGGACGACGTTCGGCAGGCTGTGGCCACTGCTCGCGGGTGAGCGCGGCGAATACGACCTGGCCAACGGCGACCGGGCGATGGCGGCCAAACGTCTGCGCGACCTCGGCCGGGTGAGCAGCTCGGGCGACACCATGCCCGAGCAGGTCTGGGACCAGAACGCGCCATCGGGCCAGACGGGCTTCCCGCCGGGCACGCCGACCGCGTCGGCGACGCCGCTGGCCTGGACGCACGCCCAGTACCTCCGCCTCGCCTGGTCGGTGCAGGCAGGCACGGTCATCGAGCAACCCCGCGTGGTCCGCTGCCACTTCCTGGGCTGCTGAAAAAAGCCCGAAAGCCACTTTCGGCAGATGCCATCTGCCGAAAGTGGCTTTCGGGCTAGGGCGTGTCCTGGGGATCTTGTGCGATGGGAGTCGTGATCCAGGTGGTCGCCGGCGGTGCTGCGGGATCATCCTCGTACCGGGTTGTACTCGGGTGATTCTGCGGTGCCGCCGGCGACCACCTGGGCGCGGCTAGCGCGTGCAAGATCCGCAGGACACGCCCTAGTCCTAGGGGTTGGTGCTGGGTCAGTCTTCGTCGTCGGGGGAGGGCTCGCGCGGGGGAAGCCAGGAGTTGCCGGGCACGCCCCACTTGTTGGCCTTGAGCATGCGCTTGGCCTCGCGGGCGTGGCGGCCGACCAGGCGGTCCAGGTAGATGTACCCGTCCAGGTGGTCGGTCTCGTGCTGCAGGCAGCGCGCGAAGAACCCGGTGCCCTCGACCTCGATCTGGTTGCCCTCGATGTCCTGGCCGGTCACCTTCGCCCAGGTCGCGCGGCCCGTCGGGAACGACTCGCCGGGCGCGGACAGGCAGCCCTCCCAGTCGTCGTCGGGGTCGGGCATGGTCTCGGGGATCTCCGAGGTCTCCAGCTTCGGGTTCACCACGACGCCCTTGTGCCGAGTGCCCTCGTCGTCAGGGCAGTCGTACACGAACACGCGCAGGTCGAGGCCGATCTGGTTGGCGGCCAGACCGACGCCCTCGGCGGCGTACATCGTCTCGAACATGTCTTCGGTGAGCGTGCGCAGCGCGTCGTCGAACTCGGTGATCTCCCGAGTCGGGTTGTGCAGCACGGGGTCGCCGGCGATTCGGATGGCATGGACGGTCACGGCGGCAATTTTGTCAGACCGTCGTGATAGACCATGACGCGCCGGGGTTGATCCCCACGTCGGACCCCGGATCCGTGGTTCAATGGCGCCCGCGGAATGACAGTCGTGGGATTCGCCGGACCTGATTGCGAGGAATCAGATGGACGCCGCGGAGTCGCTCGCCGATTCGTCCGGCGAGGGCCAGGCCGAGCCCATCGAGGGTCTCTCACCGCGCGAGGTCGAGGTACTCGCATTCGAACGCCAGTGGTTCAGGTACGCGGGCGCGAAGGAACAGGCGATCCGGGAGAAGTTCGGGCTCTCGCCGACGCGGTACTACCAGGTCTTGAACCAGCTGCTGGAAAAGCAGGAAGCACTGCAGGCGGACCCGATGCTGGTCAAACGCCTGCGCAAGATGCGTGCCGCGCGTCAGCGCACCAGGTCGGCACGGCGACTGGGGATTGAACTTCCATGAGTGTGTTCTCCGGGCTCTCCCGGCCGTTGAAGGCGGCCGGGCTGGCACTGATCGGCCTCGCGGTGATCGCGGGGGTGATCGGCGGCGTGACCGCGCTGACCGGTGGTGAGTCGAACGACACGGCCCAGCCGTCACAGTCCTCGAACCCGCCGCCACCCGCGTCCGGCACGCCCGCGCCTTCTTCGTCGGCACCGGCCCCGCCGTCGCCGTCGCCCTCCGCGTCGCCGTCACCTTCGGCCTCGCCGAGCGCCCCGCCGTCGAGCACGGTGCCCGGCGGCGCCCAGCCGACCCCGGGTGGCCAGCCCGGCGGCCCGCAGCAGGTGGCGAAGTGGGTGACCGTGCGCGTCTACAACAACAGCACGATCCACGGCCTCGCCGCCCGCGCCGCCGAAGACTTCAAGGCCTCCGGCTGGAACGTCGCCGAGGTCAGCAACTACTCGGCAGGCGTCATCCCGGCGACCACGGCCTACTACCGGCCCGGCACCGACGAGGAAGCCGCGGCGAAGGCGCTCGCCGCCGAGTTCGGCATGCGCGCCGAGGCCCGCTTCGAGGGCATCCAGCAGTCCTCGCCCGGCGTCATCGTCATCGTCACGAACAACTACCAGACCGCCAAGGGCAAGTAGCCGCGATAAAGCGGGCTTTACTCCCCGGAGTAAAGCCCGCTTTATCGCGTTCTACTCGGCCCGGTTCTTGGCGTAGGCCTCCAGCGAGGCCAGCTGGGCCGGGTCCAGCGAAGGCCGGACCGCGTCGCGAGCCTTGGCCAGGTGGGCGGCCGTGACCTCCGCCGCCTCCAACGACTCGCGCATGGCGGTCAACGCGGCTTCGCGGATCAAGGCCGCGCAGTCCGCGGCCGAGTATCGGTCCAAAGTGGACGCGATCTCGTCCAGGTCCACATCGGACGCCAAGGGTGTGTTCTTGGAGCTCGCGCGCAGGATGGCCGCGCGGGCCTCGGCGTCCGGCGGCGGGACGTAGACGAGGCGCTCCAGCCTGCCGGGGCGCAGCAGCGCCGGGTCGACCAGCTCGGGGCGGTTCGTCGCGCCGAGCACCACGACCTCGCGCATCGGCTCGACGCCGTCGAGCTCGGTGAGCAGTGCCGCGACCACGCGGTCGGAGACGCCCGAGTCCGAGGACTGGCCGCGGCGGGGCGCGAGCGCGTCGATCTCGTCCAGGAAGATCAGCGACGGGGCCGCTTCGGCGGCGCGGCGGAAGAGCTCGCGGACCGCGCGCTCCGATTCGCCGACCCACTTGTCCATCAGCTCGGCGCCCTTGACCGCGAAGACGTTCAGCGCGCCCGTGCCGGCGAGCGCCCTGACCAGGTAGGTCTTGCCGCCACCGGGCGGGCCGTAGAGGAGGACGCCGCGGGGCGGGTCGACGCCGAGCCTGGCGAACGAGTCCGGGTACCGCAGCGGCCAGAGCACGGCCTCGGTCAGCGACTGCTTGACCTCGGTCATGTCGCCGACGTCGTCGAGGGTCAGGCCGCCGGTGGCCAGATTGTCCGAAGTGGACATCGAGATCGGGCGCACGGTGGCCAGCGCGTCGAGCAGGTCCTGCTGGGCGATGCGCGGTTCGTCGACGTCACGCTGACGCAGCGCCGCGCGCAACGCGGCGTCACGGCGGAGCGCGACGAGGTCCGCGACGACGAAGCCCGGCGTCTTCTCGGCGAGCACGCCGACGTCGGTGCCCGGCTCCAGCGGGACGTCACGCAGCAGGATGCGCAGCAGCTCCGTGCGGACTTTGGCGTCGGGCAGCGGCAGGCCCAGCTCACGGTCGAGCAGGTCGGCGCCGCGCAGGCGCGGATCGACCGACTCGGCCTTCGCCGTGGTCGCGACCAACGCGAAGTCTTTGCGGCCCAACGCCTTCTGGAGCTCGTCGAGCACCACGGTCGCCAGCGGCGGCGGCTGGTTGGACGGCAGCAGCGCGTCGATGTCGGTGATCAGCAGCACCGCCGGGCCTTCGCCGTCGGTGGCGCGGCCGATCGCGTCGCCGATGCGGCCGGCGGCGGCGTTCGGCTCCAGCACGGCGATGCTCGGCGCGGCCAGCGAAACCACGCGGACGTCCTCGGATTTCGCGACCGCACGGACCAATGTCGACTTGCCGACACCTTCCGGGCCGGACAACAGCACGCCCAGCCTGCCGCTCGTGCCGAGTTTCGCGAGCAGCTCCGGGCGGTGGAACGCCAGGTCGAACCATTCGCTCAGCTTGCGCGCCGCGGACTCCGAGCCGGCGAGGTCGGCCAAAGGCGGCACGGACTCGGTCAGTTCCTCCAGGCTTTCCTCCTCGACGATCTCGGCGTCGATGAAATCGTCGGTGGACACCCGCTGCGTCGTGCGCACCACGGTCGTCCCGGTGCGGGCGGGCGCCGGGGTGTCGCCGGTGCGCGCGCCGTCACGCCAGCTGACCACAGTGGACGGTCCGACCGCGACCGGGCCGCCGGGGTCGGTCGCGGTGACCGTCAGCAGTTCGTTGGTCCAGGTCATCCCGATCATCCGCGACAGCTGCCCGCGCACCGCGGACACGTCGGAGCCGGGCACCGGCGTGAGGTCCTGCGGCAGCAGGGAAACCGCGTCCCCGACGGTCAGCACCTTGCCGATCAGCGCCAGCCGCAGCGTGCTCGGCGAGAGCGAGGCACTCGCCAGTCGCGAGCCGGAGACGGTGACCGTACGCGCCGCCTGCACCTCGGCCGGGGTGATCACGAGCTCCGCGCCCTCGGCCACGCCGAGGTTGGACATCGTGATGTCGTCCAGCAGCACGATCCCGGGCACTCCGGTGTCCTCGGACGGCGCGGCCAGCGCGGCGCTGACCCGCGCGCCGGTGAGGCGCACCGCGTCCCACTCGCGCAGGCCCAAGGCGTCGAGCACCTCGGGATGCAGCCGGACGACCCCGCGGCGGGAGTCGAGCACGGACGGGTTGTGGCGGGCGGTCAGCGTGATCTGGGGTGCGCTCACACCGCCCACCCTATAAGGAGTACTGAGCGATCTCGCGGAGTAAAGCGGGCTTTATCCCGGTCTGGCCGGGGCGTCGTGGTTATAGGGACTTGGTGTTGCGGTCGTGCAGGGTGGCGATGCGCTTGGTCAGGGCCTGCTCGCGTTTCGGGCCGGGGTTGCGGGCGAGGTCTCGGGCGAGGCGCACGGTGCGCGGGTAGCGGAGTCGCTCCGGCGTCAGCCGGGCTGTGTGGCGGATTAGCTGGCCGACGCGCAGGAAGCGGCGCTCGTCGCGTTCGGTCCATTGGAGGCCGAGTATTTCGCGGATCTCCGGGGGGAACGTGCCGTAGGTCAGCCAGGTCGCGAACCGTCCGAGCGTCGGCCACACGGCTTTCCACGCCGGTGCCAGCGCGCGTGGCAGGAACGGTGGCGGGGGAAGGCGGAGTCCGCGCGCGAGCACCTGGTGGACGAACGGGTGGTTCGTCAGCCGGGTCGAGACCATCGTGTCGTAGTAGGCCCAATAGTCCGCCGTCGTGGCCGGGATGTGCCGCTCTCGCACGCCGAGGATGCGCGCGAGGTTCTTGATCTCCTCGTACAGCCGTTCTTTGCCCGCTTCGTCGAGTGGCTCGCCGAAGACGCGGCATTGGGTGAGGAACGCCGTGTACGACGAGAGCGGGACCCAGGCCCACACCTCGGGGTTGAGCGCCGAGACGTCGCGGCCGTCGGTGTCGCGGCCCTTGACCGGCTTGTGCAACTCGGCCAGGCGCCGTGCTTCGACGAGTGCCTCGGGTCCGCCGTAGACCCACAGGTGGATGGAGTCGACCGAGCGTTCGCGGCGACCGAACGGATCGGTGAGCGCGACGGGCATGCGGGCCAGCGCGTCGCCGATGACCGGATGCATGGCCTGCATCAGCGTGGGCGCCAGGAACACCAGGTTGCCCCGATGATCGCCGGCCAGGTCCCACAGCAGCCAGCCGGGCCCGAACGGCACTGGTTCCACGCGGGAATGTCGCACTCGTGCCGTGGTCTCGGTCATCGACGGCCTCCCTCATATCTGCGAACACCTGTGTGCAGATTAGCCATGTGTACACAGGTGTGTCAAGATCGGGGTATGACGGCACGGGTCTATGGCGGGATGGACGCCGCCGGGCGCACGGCGGAGCGGCGGGCGAAGCTGTGTGCGGCGGGGCTGGAGTTGCTCGGCACCGATGGGCTGCAGGCCACGACCGTGCGCAAGGTGTGCGAACGGTCCGGGGTGGCCGCGCGCTACTTCTACGAGAGCTTCGCCGACCTGGACGCGTTCATCCTCGTGGTGTTCGACGAGATCATCGCCGAGCTGATCGAGAGTGGCATCCAGGCGTTGGAAATGGCGCCGAAGGACATGCGCGCCCAGCTGCGTGCCGCGCTCGGCTGCGCCATCGGGATCGTCGCCGACGATCCGCGCAAGGGCCATGTCGTGCTGACCGTCGCGATGGGCAGCCCGGTGTTGGCTCGGCGCAGGCTCGAAACGTCCGAGCTGATCGCCAAGCTGGTCGCCGAGCAGGTCCGCGCGCACACCGGCGCCGCGCCGGGCGAGCGGCAGCTGACGCTGGTCGCCAGGTTCCTCGTCGGCGGGTTCGCCGAGGCGCTCACGGCCTGGCTGCGCGACCCGGCGCAGTCAGCCCGCGATCAGCTGCTGGACGACTGCACCGAGCTGTTCCTCGCCACCACTTCGGCGCTCGGGAAGCTGTGACCTACTTGCGCCGCAGCCCGATCTGACGCCAGCTGCGCTTGCGCTGGCCGCCGTTGAGTGGCCGGTTCGACCTCGCGAGATGCTCGCCGTTGCGCGGCGGGATGCGCAGCGAGCGCATCGCCGCGCCCGCGACCCGGCGCCGCAGCGGCGGGCGCAGGCCAAGACGGCGCTGGCCACTGCGCCGCCGGATCGCCCGGCGCTCGCTGGCGGGCACAGTCCACGCTTCGGGGTGCGCGGCCAGCCAGCGGTGCCGGTAGACCGCGTACGGGATGTGCGCCAGGTACAGCGCCATCGCGACGGCCAGCGCGATCAGCGGGAACAGGAAGATCATCGTGCCCAGGAAGCAGACGCCGACCAGCAGCGGCGCGATGGCCTTCGGCGGCGCCTTGATGGTCTTGAGCGACAGCGTCGGGATCCGGCTGATCAGCAGCGCCGCGACGGCCACCGCCCAGACCCAGACCACCCACTGCACCGACCAGAAGCCCTCGCCGAACTCGAGCCACAGGATCACCGGCATCAGCGCGAGCAGACCACCCGCGGGCGCCGGGACACCGACGAAGAACTCCGAGGCGTACGGCGGCTGTTCGACCTCGAGGAGCGTGTTGAACCGCGCGAGCCGCAGCACGATGCAGACCGCGAACACCAGCGAGGCGACCCAGCCGATGCGGACACCTTCGGCGTGCCACACGTACAGCACGAGCGCTGGCGCGACACCGAACGAGATCGCGTCGGCCAGCGAGTCCAGCTCGGCGCCCATCTTGGACGTGGCGTCGAGCAGCCGCGCGATGCGGCCGTCGAGGCTGTCGAGCACCGCGGCGATGCCGATCGACGCGAGCGCCATCGAGTAGTTCCCGGCGAGCGCGAACTGCACGGCCGAAAGTCCGGCGCACAGCGCGAGCACGGTGATGGCGTTCGGCAGCAGCCGGATACCCGGCGTGCTGGGCACGCGGACCATCAGCCCTCCAAAGTGGGCAGTTCAGCGATGGGGGTTTCGCCGCCGATGGTGCGCTGGCCCTTGCGGACCAGCAGCTTGCTGCCCGGCGGCAGGTACAGGTCGACGCGCGAGCCGAACCGGATGAGGCCGTAGGTGGCGCCCGCGTCGACCTTGTCGCCGTCGGCGATCTCGCAGACGATGCGCCGCGCGATGAGCCCGGCGATCTGCACGACGACGAGCTCGTGGCCGTCGGAGGTGCGCATGAGCACGGAGTTGCGCTCGTTGTCGTCGCTGGCCTTGTCGAGGTCGGCGGACAGGAATTTGCCTGGCCGGTAGGCCACCTTCTCGATGACGCCGGTGGCGGGGATCCGCTGCACGTGGACGTCGAAGACGGACAGGAAGACGCTCACGCGCAGCCGCGGCTCGGCGGGCAGGCCCAGCTCGGGCGGCGGGGTGGCCTCTTCGATCAGCGACACCAGGCCGTCGGCCGAGGCGATCGCGAGGTCGGTCCTGACCGGCGGCACGCGCTTGGGCTCGCGGAAGAACGCGGCGGTCGCGGCCGTGGCCAGCGCGCCGACGACGCCGAGGCGCTTGGAGAACCTGCGCAGCACCAGCGTGCCCGCGAGGCCGCCGAGCACGAACGGGCGACCCGCCGGGTGCATCGGCGGGATGGTCTCGCGTGCCAGCTGGACGGCGTGGGTGAGCGGATTGCCGGAGCTCATCTGGTCGGTTCCCCGCAGACGTGTGGAGTGGGATGGGGCGGCACCACGTTACCGGGCGGCGCGGGTCACACCCCCGGCATGGGTGGTTACCGGGAGGGCCGAGTAACGGACCGTCGAGTTCCGCGATAACAGAAAGTAGTCGAAGTCAGTGGAGGGGTCATCCCATGTCAGCCATCGCGGAGGGGTACGGCGAGCGACTGGCCGCCTGCCTGGAGGCCTGGCGCCGGGACATCGTGGACACGCCGCTGGCGGTCCTGCCGGTTTTTTTCGACCTGGACTATGCCGTTGACGTGGTGAAAAAGGCCGGACGAGCCGACCGGACGCATGCGTCCCCCGACGACGCACGCGTCCGGCCGGTGCCTTGGAACCCAGTGGACCTACTTTAGTCGCAGTGGCCGCCGATGATCACTGATCGTCGGAGAAAAGTTACAAACGGTCACGCGAGCGACGGTTGCGCTGCCCGGCGCTGGAGATCAGCCGCAGGATCAGCAGCAGCACGACCGAGCCCAGCACGGCCACGCCGAAGCTCGGCAGGTCGAAGCCCAAGGTCTCGCGCTGACCGGTGATCCCGCGATAGATCAGGCCGCCGAGCGCGGCGCCGACGATGCCGACCGCGATGTTCACCAGGCAGCCGGAGCGGCGCCGGTCGGGGCCGCCGACCGCGAGGTTCGCGACCCAGCCTGCCAGCGCTCCGAAGATCACCCACGAGAAGAAACCCATGCGCTCAGGGTACCCGTCAAATATACAAGAGACATTGCACAAGAACTCTTGTACGTTAGCTCGCATGACCGAACGCGGGATCAGGGAGATCCACGACTCCAAAGTGCTGGCCGCCATGTCGCATCCACTGCGCAGGCGGCTGCTCGACGTGCTCAAGGTCAACGGGCCGTCGACCGCCAGCGTGCTCGCCGACAAGACCGGCCAGGCCGTCGGCAACGTCAGTCATCACCTCAAGGTCCTCGCCGCGAGCGAGCTGGTCGAGGAGGTGCCCGAACTCGCCCGCGACCGCCGCGAACGCTGGTGGCGCAGGTCGTCGGACGGCTTCAAGTGGTCCGTCAAGGACTTCCGCGACGACCCGATCGGCGAGGCCGCGGAGTCGCTCGCGCTCGAGCACCAGGTCGCGATCGCGCGCGCCTGGCTCGCCAACTGGCAGAGCTACGCGCCCGAGTGGGAAGAGGCCTCGTTCGACTCGAACGCCTGGGCCTGGCTCACCCCGGCGGAGCTCGGCGAGATCAAGGACCAGATCACCGCGCTGATCAGCGGCTGGGCCAACCGTGAACTGCCCGACGACGGCCAGGAGCGAGAACCCGTCTTCCTGTTCGCGCGCGGCATGCCGGGCAAGCCATGAGGGACTTCCGGCTGTTGTGGGCCGGCGAGACGATCAGCCTGCTCGGGAGCAACGTCGCAGCGGTCGCGCTGCCGCTGGTCGCCGTGGTCACGTTGCAGGCCGGCACTTTCGTCGTCGGCCTGCTGAGCGCGATCGCGTGGCTGCCGTGGTTTCTCGTCGGGCTGCCGGCGGGCGCGTGGGTGGACCGGTGGCGCAAACGCCCGGTCATGATGGCCTGCAACGTCATCTCGATGGTGGTGTTCGTCAGCATCCCGGTCGCCGCCTGGCTCGGCGTGCTCAGTGTGGCCCAGTTGCTGGTGGTCGCGCTGCTCGGCGGGGTGACGAAGGTCTTCTTCACGACCGCCTACCGGGCCTACGTGCCGCTGATCGTCCACGATGGACAGTTGCTCGGCGCGAACGCCAGGCTGCAGGGCAGCGAATCGGCCGTGCAGGTCGCGGGTCCCGGCCTGGGTGGCGTGCTGGCACAGGCGTTCGGCGCGGTCGCCGGTCTGCTCGTCGACGCGGTGAGCTTCGGTGTTTCCGCGCTGTCACTGCGGTTCATCAAGACCGAAGAGGACCGTCCAAAAAGGAGCGAGCGGCGGCTGCGCGCGGAGATCGCGGACGGCGTGCGGTTCCTGGCGCACGATCCGTACCTGCGGCGGCTGGCGGTCTTCGCCGCCATTTCGAATGTCGCGCTCGAGGGATATCAGGCGATCCAGATCGTGTTCCTGAGCCGTGATCTCGGCTTGAGTCCCGGCATGGTCGGGCTGGCGCTGGCCGTGTCGGCGCTCGGCGGCGTGGCGGGCGCGGGCATCGCGGGCTGGGTCAGCGCCCGGATCGGCACCGCGCGGGCGTTCCTCATCGCCGAGGCCGTCGCCGCGCTGCTGTTGCTCATCGGGCCGTTCGGGCTGGTGACCTTCGTGATCGCCGGGGTCGCGATCAGCATGGGGCTGCTGGTGTCCAACATCCTCACGGTGACCTTCCGGCAGCGGTACTGCCCGCCGGAGCTGTTCGGCCGGATCACCACGAGCATCGCGACACTCAGCTACGGCGGCATCGCGCTGGGCGCGCTGCTCGGCGGTGCACTGGGGCAGTGGCTCGGGGTGCGGCCGACCATGTGGGTCATGGCGCCGCTGCAACTCGTCGCCGTGCTCGTCGTCTGTCCACTGTGGAAAGAGCGGGATTTTCCTAGCAGATCAGCAGCACGTCCACCTCATCGCCTTCAGCCACAGCGGTGACGTCTTCGGGCAGCACGATCAGGCAGTTCGACTGGGTGAACGCGGCGAGCAGGTGCGAGCCAGCGCCGCCGCGCGGCCCGACCAGGCCGGTGACCTGGCCTTCCTTGTGGGTGTAGAAACCGCGGCGGAACTGGCGGCGCCCGGCCGGTGACTTCATCGCCTCGGTGAGGTTCGCGCGCACGCGCAGCCGGTGCACGCCGGTGTGGCCCAGCGCGGTCAGCAATGCCGGGCGCAGGAAGGCTTCGAACGACACCAGCACGCTCACGGGGTTCCCCGGCAACGTCACCACGGGAACCCCGTGCCAGCGTCCGCAGCCCTGCGGGCCGCCCGGCTGCATCGCGACCTTGGTGAACTCGACGCCGGAGTCGGTCAGCGCGTCCTTCACGACCTCGTACGCGCCCGCGCTGACCCCGCCGGAGGTCACCAGCAGGTCGGCGTCGCGCAGCTTCGGCTCGATCGCGGCGCGGAACGCGGTCACGTCGTCGGCGACACTGCGCACGATCTCGACCTCGCAGCCGAGCGCGCGGATCGCGGCGGCCAGCATCACCGCGTTCGACTCGTAGATCTGCCCGTACCGCAACGGTTCCGGCGGGACGACCAGCTCGGTCCCGGTCGACGCGACGATCACGCGCAGCGGCGCGCGCACCCGCAGCCGGTCCTTGCCGACGGCCGAGGCGAGCCCGAGCTGAGCGGGTCCGAGCCTGGTGCCCGCGGGCAGCGCGACCGTGCCCTCGTGCACGTCCTCACCGACATGGCGGACGTGGTTGTCCACCGGCACGGCTTCGAGGAGCCGCACGCGTTCCGTGCCGCCGTCGGTCTTCTCGACCATCACCACGGCGTCCGCGCCGGGCGGCATCGGCGCGCCGGTCATGATCCGCTGCGTGGTGCCCGGCGCGAGCGGCGGGACGTCGACCAGGCCTGCCGGGATGTCCCCGGTGACCGGTAGCTCGACCGGCGCGCCCGCGACGTCGGCGGCGCGCACGGCGTACCCGTCCATCGCGGAGTTGTCGAACGGCGGCAGCGAAACGCCCGCCAGCACGTCCTCTGCGAGCACCAGCCCGGCGCAGTCCACCAGCGGCAGTTCGCGTACCGGCGCGCTGCCGAGCAGCTTGGTCACGTTCTCACGATGCTCGTCGACGGAGATCACACGGACCATCCTGCCCCTAGCGGGGCCTCATGCGAGACTCTCCCCGCCACACGGCTCGTCTATGGGGAGAAGTCATGCAGGTTCAGATCCGTCATCAGCCCTCGTTCGCCGTCGCCAGACTGGTGCTCGCGCCCGGCGAACCCGCCCAGGTCGAGTCGGGCGCGATGATGGCGACGAGCTACGGCGTGGCGGTCCAGTCGCAGGCACAGGGCGGGATCATGAAGGGCCTCGGCCGGGCGTTCCTCTCCGGCGAGTCCTTCTTCATCTCCACCTTCACCGCGCCGCAGAACGGCGGCTGGGTCGACGTCGCCGCGAACCTGCCGGGCGACATGCAGGTGCTCAACCTCGACGGCCGCACCGGCTGGTGCGTGACCAAGGGCTCGTGGATCGCGTCCTCGCACGGCGTGCACACCGAGACCAAGTGGGGCGGGCTGAAGAACCTCGTCGGCGGCGAGGGCGGCTTCCTCACCCACGCGACGGGACAGGGCCCGCTGGTCGTGGCCTGCTACGGCGCGCTCGAGGCCGTGACGCTGCAGCCGGGCGAGGTCGTCACCATCGACACCGGGCACATCGTCGCGTTCGCCGACACCGTGCAGTACCAGATCCGCAAGGTCACCCAGGGCATCATCCAGTCGATGAAGAGCGGTGAAGGCCTGGTCTTCGACTTCGCGGGCCCCGGAACCGTGCTCACCCAGACCCGCAACCCGTCGGCGCTCTCGGCGTGGGTCATCGCTCAGGTGCCCGCGCGGTAGACCATGCGGGTCCACACCAGGCACACCCCGCACTTCGGGGTCGCGCGCATCCTGCTCTCGCCGGGCGAGGCCGTCCAGGCCAATGCCGACGCGATGGTCGCCAGCAGCTTCGGCGTCTCCGAGACCCCGCCCGCGCGCGGCGGGGTCCGCTCGCACGGCAAAGGCCTGCCGTCGGTCTTCAACGCGCCCGCCGAGGGCGGCTGGCTCGACCTGGCGCCTGCCGTGGCCGGTGACGTCTACCCGCTGGAGTTCGACGGCCAGGTCGGCTGGTCGGTGCGCAAGGGCGCGGTGCTCGCGCGGCCGTCGACACTGCGCCACGACCAGAACTGGCAGGCGCACGGCAAGCTGTTCGGCGCCGACAACGGCTTCCTCGACCACTACTCCGGGGTCGGCCCGCTGGTGCTGTCGGCGGCGGGCCCGGTCGACGCGTTCGCGCTCGAACCGGGCGAGCTGGTCACCGTCCGGCCCGACTACCTGCTCGCGTACCCCGATTCGGTGCAATGCAGGCTGCGCGCGGTCGACCCGTCCGGCCCGCAGTCGGTGGCCACCGGAGAAGGGCTGGCATTGGACTTCGCGGGGCCCGGAACGGTGCTCGTGCAAGCCCGTAATCGGCGGCTTTCCCAGGCGTGACGTTGCGGCAAATCGCCGATTGCCAGCCGCCGGAGCGCCGGTAGCGTGAATCGGTACTTCCTTTCACCGCAGGAGGATGCCTTGACCGCAGGCACCGTGAAATGGTTCAACTCCGAAAAGGGCTACGGATTCATCGAATCCTCCGAGGGGCCCGACGTGTTCGTCCACTATTCGGCGATCCAGTCCGACGGGTTCCGCACCCTGGACGAGGGCGATCGGGTCGAGTTCGAGGTCCAGTCCGGCCGCGACGGGCGCGACCAAGCCGCTGACGTCCGGAAGGTCTGACAGCGGGTGGAGATCGGCGCGCGTTAGAGTGCCGATCGTGACAGGCGACGTGTCGGGGGACCTCACCGGTCGCCGGCTGGGCAACTACCGCATCGACGGCGTGCTCGGCAAGGGCGGCATGAGTGTGATGTACAAGGCCACCGACGTGCGCTTGGGGCGCAAGGTGGCGCTGAAGGTGATCGGCGAGCATCTGGGCGCCGACGCCGAGTTCCGCGAGCGGTTCGTCGACGAGGCGCGCAACACCTCCGCGATCGACCACGCGAACATCGTCCCGCTCTACGACTTCGGCGAGCTCGACGGCATGTTGTACATCGCCATGCGGATGGTCGACGGCGCCGACCTCGCGAGCGCCATCGGCGGCGGCCCGATCGCCCCGGTGCGGGCGCTGAGCCTGCTCGATCAGGTCGCGGACGCGCTCGACAGCCTGCACAACCGCGGCCTCGTGCATCTCGACGTCAAACCGGCCAACGTGCTGGTGACCAGCCGCGAGTCCTCCCGCGAGCACGTCTACGTCGCCGACTTCGGCCTGACCAGGCGTGGCGCCACCGGGCACCGCACCCGCGGCGGCGACTTCCTCGGCTCGCCCACCTACGCCGCGCCGGAGCACCTGCGCGGCGAGCCGCTCGACGGCCGCACCGACCAGTACGCGCTGACCTGCGTGCTCTTCGCCTGCCTCACCGGCAGCCCGCCCTTCAAGGGTGACGTGCCGACAGTCATCAAGGGCCACCTCAACGGCGACCCGCCGCTGGTCTCGCGCGTGGTCGCGCTGCCGCCCGCGATCGACGAGGTCGTCCGCAAGGGCATGGCGAAGAACCCGAAGGACCGCTACGCCAGCTGCGTCGAGCTCATCGCCGCCGCGCGCCGGGCACTGGGTCAGCTCGCGACTTCCGAGAAGCCGCCGGGCCCGCCCGGCGCGCCCTCGTCGACACCACCACAGGGAGAGGGGGCACCAATGAATCCCTATGGACAGCAGCCGCCCAACTACCAGGGACCGCAGGGGCCCCAGCAGGGCCCGCCGCCCGGCTACGGCCATCAGCAACAGGGCCCGCCGCCCGGGTACGGGCAGCCTCAGGGGCCGCCTCCCGGGTACGGCCCGCCTCCCGGGCAGTACGGACACCCGCAGCAAGGGCAGTACGGCCCGCCGCCCGGTGACCCCGTGCGCCTGCGCCCGCCCGCGCCCGCCAGCAGCGCCGCCTCGTTCCAGCAGGGCGGCAAGAGCGGCGGCGGCAAGAAGTGGATCTGGATCGTCGCCGGACTCGTGGTCGTCGCGGCCGTGGTCGTCGGCGTGATCCTGCTGACGAACAAAGGCGACGACAAGGGTGGGAACCCGGGTGGCAACGAGCCGAAGACCACCGCGCCGCAGATCCCGGTCGGCAGCGGCGGCCCGACGAGCGGCCCGAAGTCCTCGCTCAAGCCGCCACCGTCGATCTCGGTGCAGCCGAGCAACTGATGTACGCCGGTGAATTCGAGATTCACCTGACGGTCTCCGAAGCGGGCGCCGCGGAGTCGGTGCTGGCCTGGAACGTCGACTGGCCGAACTTCGTCGACGAGTACCCCTCGATCACCGGTGGCGCCGAGCAGTGGCAGCACCGGCTCGCGCCGGCTCTGCGTTCGTCGTTCGGCTAGCCGGCCGCCTCTTCGATGAGGTCGGCGATCGCGACCGGCTGAGACGCGAGCGAGGCGTGGCTCGCCGCGAGTTCGACCGTCTTGCGCGTGGTCATCCTGGCGGCCATCCGGCGCTGGTTGTCCGGGTGGATCATGCGGTCCTCCGTGGACACCTGGTACCAGGACGGCTTGGTGCGCCAGGCAGGCGTGGTGACCGTGTCGCCGAACGTGGAGCCGACCGGCGCTTTCTGCGTGACGGCCATGACCAGCGCCTCGTCCTCCGGCAGGTCCTGGCAGAAGCTCTCGCCGAACTTGTCCTGCGCGATCCAGAGATAGCCGTCGGAGTCGGGCGCGACGTTGCCACCGCCGACGGCGGGGTGCGCTTCGCTGATCTGGGCCAGGCTTTCGCCGGCGTCGGGCGCGAACGCGGCGACGTAGACCAGGCCCGTGACGTTGGGCAGGTCGCCGGCCTCGGTGATCACGGCGCCGCCGTAGGAATGCCCCACCAGCAGGACAGGGCCGTCGACCTGACGGATCATCTGCCGGGTTCGCGCCGCGTCGTCGGCGAGTGAGGTGAGCGGGTTCTCCACGGCGTGCAGCGAGCCGAAGCCACGCTCGCGCAGCTCGACGATGACCTTCGCCCAGTGCGCGGCGCCACCCCAGAAACCGTGGACGAGCACCACGGTCGGCTTGACGGACATGGCGGATTGCCTCCTTGATCGAGTGGATACTGCTGCTCGCAACCTATGAGGAGGATGAAGCAAGAACCATGGCCCAGCGACCGGAGAACTTTGCCGTTTCACCAGCGGCGGCCTACGCCGACCAGGACTCGCTCTCCGATGTGCTGCAGGCGATCCACCTGCACGGCGGCGACGTCACCTGCTTCACCGGCGTCGGACGCCAGGCGTTCGCCGAGGGCGCGCGGATGGTGCACCTGGTCGAGCACGGCGTCATCCGCGTCGAGATCGCGGGCGCCCAGACCGTGGAGATCTCCGACGGCGGCATGGTGCTGCTCGCCCGCGGCGCCGCGCACGTCATCAAGGCCGACGCGGGCACCCAGTGGGTCACCGGCGAGTTCCTGGTCGAGAACCCGGTCGCCGCGCCGCTGCTCGGAGTGCTCCCGCCCGCGATCGTCATCACCTGTGACGCGGCCGGGCTCCCGTGGCTGCCGCTGAGTCTGCAGCTGATGGTGTCCGAAGTGGGCGAACCGCGGCCCGGCTCGCGGGTGATGGTGTCGCGCCTGCTCGACCTGCTCTTCATCCGCGCGCTGCGGACCTGGGCTGCGGTGTCCGGCCGCGACGCCGACCCCGGCTGGCTGACCGCCGCCATGGATCCCGTGCTGGGCCCGGTGCTCGCCGCGATCCACCGCGCGCCGGAGCGCGAGTGGCCGGTCGACGAGCTGGCCAGGCTCGCCGCGCTGTCGCGCTCGGCGTTCGCGGGACGGTTCACCGCGCTGGTCGGCGAACCGCCGGGCGCCTACGTGCTGCGGCGGCGGCTCGACCACGCCGCGCACCTGCTGCGATCCACCGCCGAACCGGTCGGCCGGGTCGCCGCCACCGCGGGCTACACCTCGGAGGCCGCGTTCACCCGCGCGTTCGCCCGCGCCTATGGCGCCGCGCCACGTGCTTGGCGGCGAGCTCGGTGACACGCTCCTGACCTGCGTTTCTTGCACTCTCCCCCGTAGAGTGCTAAACACGCATTGGCACTCGGCACCGTCGAGTGCCAGGTGGATGGTCGCCGATCATCCCACCTGAAGGTCGGGACGGTGAGGCCGTGCCGAGGGGAAACCCTGGCAGGTCGTCCGTCGCGGGCACCGAGCCTGGCCGTGGAAGTAGTCCTGCTGCTGTCGCCTGCGCGGCTGACGGCAGCGCCCAATACCGGAGGACCACACCGTAATGGCCAAACTGATCGCGTTCGATGAGGAAGCCCGCCGCGGTCTTGAGCGCGGCTTGAACATCCTCGCCGAAGCCGTCAAGGTGACGCTTGGCCCCCGTGGCCGCAACGTCGTGCTCGAGAAGAAGTGGGGTGCGCCGACGATCACGAACGACGGCGTCTCCATCGCGAAGGAAATCGAGCTCGAGGACCCCTGGGAGAAGATCGGGGCCGAGCTCGTCAAGGAAGTTGCCAAGAAGACCGACGACGTCGCGGGTGACGGCACCACCACCGCCACCGTGCTCGCCCAGGCCCTGGTCAAGGAAGGCCTGCGCAACGTTGCCGCCGGCGCCGACCCGATCAGCCTGAAGCGCGGCATCGAGCAGGCCGTCGAGGCCATCATCGAGCAGCTGCACAAGGCCGCCGTGCAGATCGAGACCAAGGAGCAGATCGCTGCTACCGCCTCGATCTCGGCCGCTGACCGCACCATCGGCGAGCTCATCGCCGAGGCGCTCGACAAGGTCGGCAAGGAAGGCGTCGTCACTGTCGAGGAGAGCAACACCTTCGGTCTCGAGCTCGAGCTCACCGAGGGCATGCGCTTCGACAAGGGCTACATCTCCGGCTACTTCGTGACCGACCCGGAGCGTCAGGAAGCCGAGCTCGAGGACCCCTACATCCTCCTCTTCGGTTCCAAGATCTCCACGGTCAAGGACGTGCTGCCGCTGCTGGAGAAGGTCATCCAGTCCGGCAAGCCGCTGCTGATCATCGCCGAGGACGTCGAGGGCGAAGCCCTTGCCACCCTGATCGTCAACAAGATGCGTGGCACCTTCAAGTCCGTCGCCGTCAAGGCGCCCGGCTTCGGTGACCGCCGCAAGGCCATCCTGCAGGACATCGCGATCCTGACCGGTGGCCAGGTCATCTCCGAGGACGTCGGCCTCAAGCTCGAGAACGCGGACCTTTCCCTGCTGGGCAAGGCGCGCAAGGCCGTCATCACCAAGGACGAGACCACCATCGTCGAGGGTGCTGGCGACGCCGACCAGATCCAGGGTCGCGTCAACCAGATCCGCGCCGAGATCGACAACTCGGACTCGGACTACGACCGCGAGAAGCTCCAGGAGCGTCTGGCGAAGCTGGCCGGCGGCGTGGCCGTCATCAAGGCCGGTGCCGCCACCGAGGTCGAGCTGAAGGAGCGCAAGCACCGCATCGAAGACGCGGTCCGCAACGCCAAGGCCGCCGTCGAAGAGGGCATCGTCGCCGGTGGTGGCGTCGCTCTCATCCAGGCCGCCGAGGCAGCCTTCGCGGGTCTGAAGCTCGAGGGCGACGAGGCCACTGGTGCCAACATCGTCAAGGTCGCCGTCGAGGCGCCGCTCAAGCAGATCGCGATCAACGCCGGCCTCGAAGGCGGCGTCGTGGTGGAGAAGGTCAAGGGCCTGCCGCAGGGTCACGGCCTGAACGCCGCCACCGGTGTCTACGAGGACCTGCTCGCCGCCGGCGTGCCGGACCCCACGAAGGTCACCCGCTCCGCGCTGCAGAACGCCGCCTCCATCGCGGCGCTGTTCCTCACCACCGAGGCCGTTGTCGCCGACAAGCCGGAGAAGGCCGCCCCGGCCGCTCCGGGTGGCGACGGTGGCATGGGTGGCATGGACTTCTGAGTCCAGCTGCTTTGTGAACACCGGGAAAGCCCGGTCCGCTTCGGCGGGCCGGGCTTTTTCTTGTCCTTGGACGTAAAGGGGCCCCGGACGCGCGAGGGGTCGCGTCCGGGGCCGGGGTGGAGGGTTCGTGAACTGTCCCCTAGACGGTCAGGCGGGGACGGGGATCTCTTGGTCGAGGGTGACGTCGGCGGCCGCTTCGGCCGGGGTCAGGATCCACGCCGCGGCGTAGATCGGGATGGTCATGCCCATCAGCACGAAGGTGGCGATGGCCATCAGCACGCGGACCGCGGTCGGGTCGATGCCGAAGTAGGTGGCCCAGCCGGCGCAGACGCCGCCGAGCTTGCGGTCGGTGCTGCTGCGGAAGAGCGGCTTGGCGGCGGTGGCGGTGGTCTGGGAGAAGTTCACGTTGTTCGTCATGGGATAACCATGACTCGTAGACGTACGTATGGACATCCGGGAAACCCCTGAGTCCATCCCTGAAAACCGGATGACCCGGACTTCGGGGTCGCGGTACTACTACCTGGTGAAACACGACAGTCCCGAGTTCAAGGCCATCGCGGAGCAGGGCATGATCCTGCGCTGTGAGGTCGGCTCCGGCCTGCTCGGCACCGCGCTCGACGGCGGCCAGGACCGTGACGAGATGGGCATCTGCGTCGAGCCGCCGGAGTACGTCGCCGGGCTGCGGCGCTTCGAGCAGTACATCCACCGCGCGCGGCCGGAAGGCGTCCGGTCGGAGCCCGGTGACCTGGAACTGGTCGTGTACTCGCTGCGCAAGTGGATGCGGCTCGCGCTCAACGGCAACCCGACCGTGCTGCTCCTGCTGTTCGCGCCGGACAGCGAGCTCGTCGAGATCAACGACTTCGGCCGTGAGCTGCGGGCGAACACGCCGATCATCGTGTCGCGGCAGGCCGGGCACCGGTTCCGCGGCTACCTCGCCGCTCAGCGGGACAGGATGCTCGGCAACGGCAGCCAACACACCAACCGGCCGGAGCTGATCGAGAAGCACGGCTTCGACACCAAGTTCGCGACGCACATGGTCCGGATCGGCGTACAGGGTGTCGAGCTGCTCGAAACCGGCAGGATCACGCTGCCCGTCCCCGAACCTTGGCGGACCTGGCTGCGTGATCTGCGGCTGGGCAAGCACACGAAGGACGAGGCGCTGGACGCCGCGGCCGACCTGGACGCCCGGCTCGAAACGCTGATCCGGACTTCGGCGCTGCCGGAGCGTCCTGATCACGACGCGGCCGACGAATGGCTGGTGCGGGTCCATCGGGAGGCTTGGAAGATGGCCTGATGGCGATCACCCTCAAGTCGACGACGGGCAAGCTGGCGGCGCTGATCACGGTGGCGGTACTGGGATTCGGCACCGCGGGCGCGGCAGGCGAAACCGGCCATGACAGCAGCAGGCTCGACACGATCACGCGCCGCGGCGAGGTGAAGGTCTGCACCACCGGCGACTACCGCCCCTTCACCTACCGCGACGCGAACGGCAGCTACAGCGGCATCGACGTCGAGCTGGCGAAAGAACTCGCGAACAGCCTCAACGTCCGGCTCACCTTCGTGCCGACCACGTGGAAGACACTCCTCGACGACCTGGGACGCCGCTGCGATCTCGGCATGGGCGGCATCTCGGTCACTCTCGACCGTGCCAAGCGCGCCTTCTTCTCCGAGCCGTACCTGCGCGACGGCAAAACCCCGATCACGCGGTGCGAAAACGCCGAGAGGTTCCAGACCCTCGCGCAGATCGACCAGCCGGGCGTCCGCGCGATCGTCAACCCCGGCGGCACCAACGAGCAGTTCGCCGACGCCAACCTCAAGCGCGCGACCATCGTCCGCCATCCCGACAACAACACGATCTTCGACGAGATCCTCAAGGGCAACGCCGACCTGATGATCACCGACGCCACCGAAACCCGCTGGCAGGCGAAGCAGCATCCCGAACTCTGCGCGGTCCATCCCGATCAGCCGTTCACCTTCGCTGAGAAGGCTTATCTGTTGCCGCGCGGCGATGTCGTCTTCCAGGAGTGGGTCGACCAATGGCTGCATCTCGCGCTCAACGACGGCACCTACGCCCGCATCAGCAAGCCCTGGCTCGGCTGAACGCCATTTGTATCTCGCTTGTACGGACATCCGGCACAGTACGGACCAACAAGCCGAGAGAGGACATACCGATGGCAATCAGACGCTGGATCACCGCGGTGGCCACGCTGGCGTTGGGTTTGACCAGTGCGGCCGTGATCGCGTCGCCCGCCGGCGCCGCCGGTCCGCGCCCCAACTTCCAGGTGCCGTTCCCGTGCAACCAGACCTGGAACGGCAACAACGACAACTCCAGCGCGCACGTCGGCTGGGAACTCGACTTCAACAGGGGCGGCACCGCCGACGCCGACCTCGGTGACACGGTCGTCGCCGCGGCCGCGGGCAAGGTCGTCATCTCCGCGCACCAGGGCTCGACCAACGGCTACGGCAACCTGGTCAAGATCGACCACGGCGGCGGCTGGACCAGCTACTACGCCCACCTGCGCGCGCGTTCGGTGAGCGTGGGCCAGCAGGTCGCGCAGGGCCAGAAGCTCGGCGAACTCGGCAACACCTCCAAGCCGGGCAACAACATCTCGCCGCACCTGCACTTCGAGATCCGCACCTCGGACCAGGCGTACCCGAACAACACGCAGAAGGCCGTCTTCAACGGCACCACGTTCCCGTACCCGCACGCCAACGTCACATCCAAGAACACGTGCAACGGCGGCGGCAACAACAACCCGTACGACGCCGTCGAGGTCTGCGGCACCGGCTACAAGGTCATCGACTCGGCGGCGCTGGGCTCGGCGGGCACCGCGTACCTGCTCTACAACTCCGCCAACGGCAACAACTGCGTGACCACGATCAAGAGCACCTCGGTCGGCACGGCGAGCGCGGTTTCGGCGTTCCTCGAAGTGCAAGGATCAGCGCGTAAAGCCGACAGCGGCAGCTTCGAGTACTACGCCGGTCCGGTCAGCGCTCCGGCGGGCAACAAGTGTGTGAAGTGGGGTGGCTCAGCGGGTTCTTCGAACTACGAGAGCGGCTTCGAGCACTGCGGCTAATGAGACCGCACCCTGGTCAGGCGGTCCACCCACCTGGCCAGGGTGTCTTCATCCGGAGCGAAACGATCACGCAGATCCGGCTCCGGCGCGCGGCGCGGCACCGGCAGGTAACCGTCCACAGGGGACAGTGAAGTCGAGCAGACGTCGTTCTCCAGCAACGACATCGTGCCGAGTCCACAAGCGAATTCCAGTGACGGCAGCGCGCCGGCGAGCGCCAGCCCCGCCGCCAGTCCGACGCTCGTTTCGACGGCCGACGACACCACGCACGGCAGCCCGCACGCTTCGGCGACTTCCAGCGCCAGGCGCACGCCGCCGAGCGGCGCCACCTTCAGCACCGCGATGTCGGCCGCGCCCGCGACGGCGACCCTCAACGGATCCTCGGCACGGCGGATCGACTCGTCAGCGGCGATCCGCACGTCGACCCGGCGCCGCACGGCCGCGAGCTCTTCGATGGAAACACAAGGCTGCTCGACGTATTCGAGCCCGTCGGCCGCCTTGTCGAGCACCCGGATCGCGTCGACGGCCGGGTCGACCTCCCACGCCGTGTTCGCGTCGACCCTGATCGCGCCGGACGGGCCGAGCGCGTCGCGCACCGCGGCCACCCGCTCGCAGTCGTCCACAAGGGACGAGCGCGGATCGGCGACCTTCACCTTCGCCGTCCGGCAGCCCGACACCGAGACCATGCGATAGGCCTCTTCCGGCGAGACGACCGGGACGGTCGTGTTCACCTCGACCCGGTCGCGGACCGGTGCCGGCCAGCCGATTTCACTGGCTTCGACCGCCGAAGCCAGCCATGGCGCGGACTCGGCGTCGTCGTACTCGGTGAACGGGCAGAACTCGCCCCACCCCGCGGGCCCGTGCAACAGCACGCCTTCACGCACGGTGATACCGCGGAACCGGGTGCGCATCCGGAGCGAGTAGACGTCCATCCGCCCGATCCTGCCACGCCGAGCACGTGCCGTTTTGACCGGCAAGAGCCAGAATGAGGTGGTGGAGCTCCAGTTCCGTGTGCTCGGCGCCGCCGAGGTGACGGTCGACGGGCGGCCCGTTCCGCTCGGCGGCAGCAGGCCGCTGATCGTGCTGGCCGGACTTCTGTTGCGCCCCAACCAGGTCGTCTCCGTCGAAGAGCTGAGCCGGTGGCTGTGGGACGACGACGACCAGCGCCGCTCCAAGGGCGCGTTGCAGACGTACGTACTTCGCGTGCGCCGCGCGCTCGGTGAGCTGGCGCCGATTCGCACCGAACGCGGCGGCTATCTGATCGAAGTGGACGAAGCCACGCTCGACCTCACCCGCTTCCGCGACTTCGCCGCCCGCGGCAAGCGCGCGGCGGCCAGGGGCGAGCTGCGGCAGGCCGCGAGCCTTTTCGCCGACGCGCTCGCGCAGTGGCGTGGCCAGGCGATGAGCAATGTGGAGTCCGACGCGCTGCACCGCGACGAGATCGCGCAGCTCGCCGAGGAACGGCTGCGCGTGCGCGAGCAATGGGCCGAGGCCATGCTCGCGCTGGGCGACTACGTCACGGTCATCCCGGAATTGGCGGACCTGACCAGGGAAAACCCACTCCGTGAGCGGTTGCACGAGCAGCTGATGATCGCGCTGTACCGCGCCGGGCGCCAAGCCGAAGCGCTCACCGTCTACCGCGAAATCAGCGCCGTGCTCGCCGAGGAGCTCGGGCTCGACCCCGGCGCCTCGCTGCAGCGCGCGCACCAGGCGATCCTCACCGGTGACGAGACCGCACGGGTCGCGATCAGCGCGGATCTCGCGGCGTACCGGCTCGGCTCCGAGCCGCTGATCCCGCGCCAGCTGCCCGCGGACCTCGGCGCGTTCGCCGGCCGCGAGGCCGACCTCAAGGCGTTGTGGGCGCTGGTGCCGGAGCAGCCGTCGGAAGGCACGGCGTCGTCGCCGATCGCGTCGATCGAGGGGATGGGCGGCATCGGGAAGACCACGCTCGCCGTGCATTTCGCGCACGACGTCGCGGACCGGTTCCCCGGCGGCCAGCTCTACGCGAACCTGCGCGGCTACGGGCCGGGCGACCCGGTCGAGCCCGCCGCCGCGCTGGAGACGATGCTCGCCTCGCTCGGCGTGCCCGCCGACCGGATCCCGAGCGACCTCGACGGCCGCGCGTCGCTCTGGCGGACGCACAGCGCCGGCCGCCGGCTGCTGATCCTGCTCGACAACGCCGCCGGCACGGAGCAGGTCAGGCTGCTGCTGCCCGGCCCCGGCTGCCTGGTGCTGGTCACCAGCCGCTGGCAGCTCCGCACGCTGGTCGCACGGCACAGCGCGCACCGCGTCGCGCTCGACGAGCTCGCCGAGCAGGACGCGATCACGCTGCTCGCCGCGACCATCGGCGTCGAGCGCGCGAAGGCCGAGTGCGCGGCGACCGAACGCTTCGTCGATTACTGCGGCAGGCTCCCGCTGGCCATCCGCATCCTCGCGGTGCGCGCCGACCAGTTCCCCGAGGTGCCGCTGGCGGACTTCCTCGACGACCTCGACACCGAGCACGACCGGCTCGGCTCGTTCGACCTCGCCGACGGCGACGAGACCAACATCCGCGCGGTGTTCTCGCACTCCTACCAGGCACTCGACCCCGCCGCCGCGCGCATGCTGCGGCTGCTCAGCCTGCCGACGGGCGCCGACTTCAGCGCGCCCGCCGCCGCCGCGATCGCCGGCGTCGACCTCGCATCGGCGCGCACCAGCCTCAACCGGCTCGCCTCGGCTTACCTGCTAGGCCAGCCGAGGCCGGGGCGGTACCAGTTCCACGACCTGATCCGCGTGTACGCGGCGGAGTTGTCCTCGCGCTTCGACTGCGAAGCGACGCGCGCGGCCGCGATCGACCGGCTGCTCGACTGGTACCTGTCGTCGGCGCTGAACGCGTCCAAGATCCTGCGACCGGAGCGGCACTACCGGCTGGTCGGCGAGGTCGACGGCGGCTCGCAGTTCGGCTGCCACGAGCAGGCGCTGGACTGGTTCGACGAAGAGGAGGCCAACCTCGTCGCGGCGGTCAGCTTCGCGTTCCGGGAAGAGCGCTACGAACGCTGCTGGCAGCTCGCTTGGGTGCTGCAGTCGGCGTTCATCATCCGCGCGCGGCTGGACGAATGGCGTTCCGTCTTCGACCTCGCGCTGCGCGCCGCGCGGCTGGCGAAGAACCGGGCGGGCGAAGCCGGGATCCTCAGCGGACTCGGCGTCGCGCACGGCGTCGCCCGGCAACACGCGGACTCACTGCGCTACCTGCGGCAGGTCTTGGAGATCCAGCGCGAGCTGGGCGCGCGCGAGGGCGAGGCGCGGGCGCAGTACAACCTGGCGCTCTCGGCCGGGAACAACGGCGACCAGGAACGGGCGTACGGCCACGCGCTGGAAGCGCTGCGCCTGGTCCGCGAACTGAACCTCGGCAACCTCGAACCCGATGTCCTGCAAGCACTCGGCGACATCAGCGCCGAAATGGGCGACCACGCCAAAGCACTCGAACTCGCCGACAGCGCGCTCGCGATCTGGCGCCGCGCGGGCATCGTCGAGGACGAGCGATTCGCGTTGCACAGCCGCGGCAAGGCCTTGGTCGGACTCGGCCGCACCGCCGAGGGCATCGGCTGCATGCGACAGGCCGTCGACATGTTCTTCAGCCGGGGCGAGTCGTACGAGGCCGCGGACGTGCTGGCCCAACTGGGTGACATCCACCTGAGACTCGGCGACGGCCCGTCCGCCCGCGACTGCTGGCTGCGCGCGGTCCGGGTGCTGACCGAACTGTCCCACCCCGCCGCCGAAGACGTCCGAGCCAAACTCGGCGGACTGGTCGCTTCGTTCGGCCCGCCCGCGCACTGACCCCCAGTGAACAGCGCGCGGGCAGGCCGCCCCGACGGTGTCACTCAACAGGACGACGCTCACTCCCCGCTGACTGATGTTTGGACCACGCGCCGGCCCGGGTATCCGTTGCCTTCACCCCGAAAGAAGGAGCGAATAGTCGTGCCGGACACACTGACCGGTCGCCGGGTGGCGTTCGTCGTCGCCCCCGAAGGCACCGAACAGGTCGAGCTCACCGAACCCTGGAAGGCGGTGCGCGACGCCGGCGGCCAGCCGGAACTCCTGTCCACCGAGTCCGGTTCCGTCCAGGCTTTCAACCACCTGGACAAGGCCGACACCTTCCCCGTGGACCGCGTGATCGGCGACGCCTCCGCCGACGACTACGACGCGCTCGTCCTGCCGGGCGGCGTCGCCAACCCCGACTACCTGCGCACGGTGCCGGAGGCGGTCACGTTCATCGGCCAGTTCTTCGCGCAGGGCAAGCCGGTCGGCGCGATCTGCCACGCCCCGTGGACCCTCATCGAGGCCGACGTGGTCCGTGGCCGCCGCATGACCTCGTGGCCGAGCCTCAAAACGGACCTGACCAACGCGGGCGCGACCTGGGTCGACGAGGAAGTCGTCGTCGACGAAGGCTTCGTCACCAGCCGCAACCCCGACGACCTCCCCGCCTTCTGCGCCAAGGTCGTCGAAGAGATCTCCGAAGGCAAGCACGCCTGAAGGGAGTCGTGAGTGGTACGGCCGGTTATTGGGCGGAAGGTCAACGGTGGCGCGTCGGCCGCTGTCGCGGACTCGCCGGGCAGCAGGTCGGGGAGCGAGGGATGTGCGAGTGGTGACTCTGCTGCATCTAGCGGAGCAGAGTCACCACTCGCGGATAGCCGGGGGCTGTGGTGTGCGGGATAAAGCCCGCTTTACTCCGCGAGGTCGTGAGTGTTGCGGGTGTGAGGGCTGAAGTGAGGGGACCCCTCGGTGTGTATGTCGCACCCAGGGGTCCCCTCGCTCGCGGGTGCGACCGGCGCCTTCGCGACCACACGAATGGACGTGTCCGAACACCAACACGCCACATTTTCCCTTCCGGCCAATAGAACCGGCCATACCACTCACGACACCGAGCAGTCGGCGGGCGTGCCTGGAACTCAGGCCCAGGAGAACTTCCAGTGCCGCGAGTGGACCAGCCCGGCCGCGTACTCGCGGAGGTTGCCCGGCTGGCCCGCGAACGTCGGCAGGCTGAACGCGCGGTGCTCGGCGGCGACCGTGAGGGCGCGGCCCTGGCTGCGCGGGGGCGCGGACACCGAGAGCTCCAGCGAGTCGAAGCCGAGCGAGATGAGGGTCGCGCCGAAGCGCTCCTCCCAGCTGCGGAGCACGCCGGACAGTTCGGCGACCTGGTCGGTGAACTTGATCATGCCGGTCCAGCCGAGTATCGCCGGGATGTCGGCGGGACGCTCCGTCTGGACCAGGCCGAGGCGGTACTCGGCGTGCGCCGCGAGCACCGAGCCGGTGTTGCCCGCCTCGGCGAGCGGGTCGGCGCGGCGCTGGGGGCGGCGGGCGAGGCCGGGGAACTTGGCGCCGAAGGGGCGCAGGCAGGCGCCGTCGCAGCAGGAGGCGTCCCACCAGCGGTCGAGGGTGACCGCCGGGTCGGCCAGGCCGATCTTGTGCTGGGCGGGCGCGAGCCTGCCGCGATCGTCGATCCAGTCCTCGCCGTTGACCGCGAACCGCTGATCGCGGGGGATGAGCACCGGCCAGAGACCGGTCCGGTCGTACTCCGCGACGCACGTCAGGTACCGCGAAGACTGCGTCAGCGGCTCGTCCGAGACCCAGAGCCTGCCGTGCCAGTGGCCGGGCGGCAGGGTCTGGACGATCGGCGTGACCGGGCGGAACGGAGCGATGGTCATGGGAGGTCCCCTCGAACTGGTGTTCGGCTAGATGCCTCGAACAGTAGTTCGAATCACCGACAATTTCCAGTCCGATCTTCGCTCACCTGTTCGGGTGAACGTGAAAAGTTGCAGGTCAGCGCGGTGCGGTTCCGCCGCTACAACGGACGCAGCAGGTCGTCGGCGTCGACGATCAGGTACGCGTACCCCTGCTCGGCGAGGAACCGCTGCCGGTGCGCGGCGTACTCCGTGTCGACGGTGTCCCGCGAGACGACCGAGTAGAAGTGCGCCTGCCGCCCGTCGCCCTTGGGCCGCAACAGCCTGCCGAGCCGCTGCGCCTCCTCCTGCCGCGAGCCGAACGTGCCCGAGATCTGGATCGCGACCGAGGCCTCCGGCAGGTCGATCGAGAAGTTGGCCACTTTGGACACCACGAGCGTGCTGATCTCACCGCGCCGGAACGCGTCGAACAGCTCCTCGCGCTCCTTGTTCTTGGTGGCGCCCTGGATGACCGGCGCGTCGAGTTCGGCGCCGAGCATCTCCAGCTGGTCGAGATAGGCGCCGATGACCAGCGTCGGCTCGCCCTTGTGCTTCTCCACAATGGACTTGATGACCGCGGTCTTGGTGGCCGCCGTCGACGCCAGCTTGTACCGCTCCTCGGCCTCGGCCGTCGCGTACTGGAGCCGCTCGTTGTCGGTCAGCGTCACGCGGACCTCGACGCATTCGGCCGGCGCGATCCAGCCCTGCGCCTCGATGTCGCGCCATGGCACGTCATACCGCTTCGGCCCGATCAGCGAGAACACGTCACCCTCGCGCCCGTCCTCGCGCACGAGCGTCGCGGTCAGCCCGAGACGGCGCCGCGACTGCAGGTCCGCCGTCATCCGGAACACCGGCGCGGGCAGCAGGTGCACCTCGTCGTAGACGACCAGGCCCCAGTCACGCGAGTCGAACAGCTCCAGGTGCCGGTACTCGCCCTTGGTCTTGCGGGTGATCACCTGGTACGTGGCGATGGTGACCGGGCGGATCTCCTTCTTCTCGCCCGAATACTCGCCGATCTCCTCCTCTGTGAGCGACGTCCGCGCGATCAGCTCACGCTTCCACTGCCGCCCCGCGACCGTGTTGGTCACCAGGATCAGCGTGGTCGCCTGCGCCTTGGCCATCGCGGCCGCGCCGACGAGCGTCTTGCCTGCGCCACAAGGCAGCACGACCACACCGGAGCCGCCGGCCCAGAACGCCTCCGCCGCCATGCGCTGGTAGTCGCGCAGGTGCCAGTCGCCCTCGTCGAGCGCGATCGGGTGCGCCTCACCGTCGACGTAGCCTGCGAAGTCCTCGGCGGGCCAGCCGACCTTGAGCAGTGCCTGCTTGAGCCGCCCGCGCTCGGACGGGTGCACCACGACCGTGTCCGGGTCGATGCGCGCGCCCAGCATCGGGCTGATCTTCTTGTGCCGGAGGATCTCCTCCAGCACCGCGCGGTCGGTGGTCGACATGACCAGCCCGTGCGCCGGGTGGTTGGCGATCTGCAGCCTGCCGAACCGGCCCATCGTGTCGACGACGTCGATCAGCAGCGGCTGCGGCACGGGGAACCGCGAGTACGTGGTCAGCGCGTCGACGACCTGCTCGGCGTCGTGCCCGGCCGCGCGCGCGTTCCACAGCGCCAGCGGGGTGACGCGGTAGGTGTGCACATGCTCTGGCGCCCGCTCCAGCTCGGCGAACGGCGCGATGGCGGTCCGCGCGTCGGCCGCCATCGGGTGGTCGACCTCGAGCAGCACGGTCTTGTCTGATTGCACGATCAAGGGGCCGTCGGTCACCAGTCCTTTATACGTGGCTACGACGATCACCTGGGAAAAGCCCCGTGCGAAGATGGGCGCTCCGTGGATCGGGAGGGGACACCTTGAGCACGAACGAACCTTTCATGGCGCCGGCGCCCGAGGTGCCGAAGGTCGAGGTCAAACGGCTGGCCACCGGCGCCAAGGTCGGCATCGTGCTCGGTGTGGTCGTCGCCTTCCTGCTGAGCTTCGGCGTCTCGATGCTGTTCTTCCGGGTCGTGACCATCGCTTCGGACGTCGGCACCGGCGACTGCCTGAAGCTCCAGTCCGGCACCGGCGGCCACGACTTCGACTACCGCAAGATCTCCTGCTCGCGCGACGAGGCCGTCTACCGGGTGGAAGCGCGGGTGTCCAGCGGCGCCTCCTGCCCCCGCGGTGACTTCCTCAAGGTGAAGACGGCCACCAACCACAACCAGCCGCTGTCGACGCTGTGCTTGGCGCTCAACGTCGACACCGGCGACTGCGTGCGCAACGCGGACGGCGAAGCGGCCGCCGAGCGCATCAGCTGCGCGGCCAGGGGCGCCGAATCGAGGGCGATCGTGCACCGCTACGCCGCCGAGCCGGACCTGTGCTCGTCAGGCGACCACATCCTGGTTTACGAAGGCCCTTACGAGCGCACGATCTGCCTCACGCCCGTCACCAACGCCTAACGCGCCTTGACCACCTGAGCGGCGTCGATTTCGCGGTCGAATCGGTCAGCGACCTCGCTGCCGAAATGTTCGCGGAACCACTCCCTGACCGGTCCCCAGCGCCAGTACCCCAACGGGCTGTCGTCGCCGCTCGTGGCGCGAGGCGGGAAGCCGCCGGGGCCGACCACGTCGGTGGCGAGTTCGAGCACATACTGCTCGCTGAAGCCGAATCGGACCGCCAGGTCTTCTTCGCTGACGTAGTCGTCGTCGGCGTCGTGTGCGAACCCGATCACCCGCACACCCAGCTCCTCGGCCTCGGCGACCCCCGCCGCGAAAGCCTCGCTCCAAGACGACACCTCGTCAACGGACATGGTCGCGGCCGGGGGATCGTCGTCGATGCCGGAAACCCCCGTGGGAGTGCGCATCCCCGCCTCGATCTCATCGTCCGTCGGGACGCGGTCGAGAAGGACCGTGAACGTGTAGAACATCCGCTACTTCCTGTGGTCCTTGTGCCCGTCGGTGTCCCGGCACCTTAACCACGGCTAGTGGTGCGGGCTAGCCAGCTCCAAGTAGCCGTCGGGCCGGATCAGGAGAAGCTCGCCGTCGTATTCGCCGCTGGTCTTCGCGCGGACCGTCTTGATCCCGTCGTCCGGCACGTCGTGCGAGCCGAGGTCGAGGCGCAGCCACCGGCCCGGGTGCAGCAACGTCGAGAGCGACACCGGCCCGTCGTCCGTGACCAGGTCGAGGTCTGGCACCCGGCATGCGGTCGGGTAGCGCAGGTCGAGGCCGGACAGCAGCCCTGTGAGGTATCGGTTCGCGTCCGGCCGCCGGAACATCTCGGTGAAGATCTCCCGCAACGCCAGCACGTCCTGGGTCAGTGACGGCGCGGTGAACACGCGCTGGGCGGCGGTGTGGCGGAGCACCTCGGCGGCGACGGGGTGGCGTTCGTCGTGGTAGCTGTCGAGCCGGGACGGGTCGCCGTGCACCGCCTCGGCGAGTTTCCAGCCGAGGTTGAACGCGTCCTGGATGCCGAGGTTCAGGCCCTGCGCGCCGAGCGGCGGGTGGATGTGCGCCGCGTCGCCAGCGAACAGGATCCGGCCGTGCCGATACCGCTCGAGTTGTCGGGTGGCGTCGCTGAAGCGCGAGGCGACGCAGAGCTCGGCGAGCGAGGTTTCGTTGCCGTACAAGGCTTTCAGTGCGTTCTCTACCTCGTCGAAGGTGACCGGGGTGTCGCGTTCGGCCTGTTCGCCGATCTTGCCGAAGACGAACCGGTAGCGGCCTTCGGCGAACGGGGTGAGCATGCTCCAGAAACCGTTCGCCTGCCTGGTGATCTCGCGGAAATGCGCGATGCGCCTGGGCACCAGGTCCGACATGGCGGCGAGGCGGATGTCGGTCAGCGTCGCCACGTACGTGCCCGCGCTGCCGGGGAACGGCACGCCCAGCAGCTTGCGGACCGCGCTGTGCGCGCCGTCGGCGGCGACCAGGTAGCGGGCGCGGAACGTCGAGCCCGCTTCGACGGTGACGCCGTCGTCGTCCTGGCTGACCGCGGTCACCGGGTGCCCGCGCAACACGACCGCGCCGTCGCGGACCGCGCGGGCTTCGAGCGCGGCCTCGATCCGGTTTTGCGGCACGTTGCCGACCCTCGGGTGCTTCGTCTGCCATGGGCTGAAGTCCAGCGGCACCGGCAGTCCGCCGAAGTGGCCGACGGCGTCCGGCAGCCGCTCGCCGCCGATCGTGATCCCGCGCAGGTCGAACACCTCGAAGGTGCGGGGCTGCACGCCGTTGCCCTTGGCCATCTCGCTGGTCGACGGCAGCTTCTCGAGCACCGTCACCCGGACCCCGGCCAACGCCAGCTCGGCGGCCGTCACCAAGCCGGCGGGCCCGGCTCCCGCCACCAGTACATCTGTTTCGCGCACGGCAAACTCCCTCCACTTGGAGCAAAAGTATACCAAGTGCAGGAAGTGGCTGGGACTACTTTGGCCGGTCGCCTCCCGGCAGCAGCGCGATCACGTCGAGCCGGTCGTTGATCAGCTTCTCGTTGTGCATCAGGTCGGCGACCCGCTGCAGCCGGATGCCGTTGAGTGTGGTCGGGTACGTCCCCAGCGCGATGAGCGAGGCCGTCGTCGCGTCGATGTCGGAGAACTTGGGCAGCGCCGCGCGCACGACCGCCGGGTCGTCGGCGCGCTGCTGCGCTTCGCTGAGCACGAGCCGGAACAACGCGAGCGTCTTCGGGTTGGCCTGAGCGAACATCCCGCTCGACGCGTACCCGGACACCGGGAAGTCGAGGGTGGCGCCCGCGGCGCCGTCGGCGAGGATGCGCGCGCCGAGTTCCTTCTCCGCCCTGGTGATGTACGGCTCGACCATCCAGGCGGCGTCGACGTCGCCGTCGCGTAAAGCGTCAGCCATTCGATCGAAGGGATGTTGTTCGAAGTGAATCTTTTTCGGGTCCACTCCGGCCGTGCCCAGCGTCGATTTCGCGGCCAGTGAACCGAGATCGTCGAGCATGTTGACGGCGATGGTCGGTGATTTCTTGGCGGCCGGTTCCGGATACTTGGACGAGGGCAACGTCACCAGCGCCATGGTGTTGGGACCGGCTGTGTAAGCCTCGCCTTGCAACTGCAGCGCGGTGCCGCCCGCCGCCGCGCGGAACAATGCGACATCGCTGGCGAAAGCGACATCGAGCTCGCCCGCCGCGAGCCGGTTCAGCGCGGTGTTCTCCTGGCCTTGCTCGACAAGGTCGACCTGAAGGCCCGCGCTGACGAAACGCCCTTCCTGGACCGCGAGGCGCAGTGGCGCAGTGTCAATAACGTTGCCCACACCCACCCGAAGGGTTGTTCTTTCGAGTGAAACCGACGGCGAGCCGCGATCATTGCCGAACATCGAGCAGCTGGTCAGCGTCAGTACGCCGATGACCAGCGGAATCCCGATCTTTCGTGCCATCAGGGCCCCTCAACAGACGAGCGAATATGCTCCTTATGCTGGAGCTTAAGCGCCACTGGCAATAGCATCGCGGGCAGGCCGTACCACTAATGAGCGGCTTTCGGATCACTCAGAGTTTAACTACTCTGGAGTAGGTTCGAGGTCAAGCCCGCTATAGCCGGCCGCGTGCGTCACACGACGGTGGAAGAAGGAAGCCAGGTGAGCCGTCGCGAAAAGCGCGCCCCAGCGGGCGGCGCTGCTGGTGGCCGCTGGCGCCTTCGGAATTGGCACCTCCGTACGAAATTGTTCGTCGTACTGCTGATTCCCGCGCTCGCGGTCGTCGCACTGGTGGGCCTGCGCGTCAAATCCGATCTCGACGACGCGAAGGCGCTCGCGGAATTGGCGGCGCGCGGCCGAATCGACAACACTGTTACTGAAGTAATACACCAACTCCAGCGTGAACGGGACCTCACTGTCCGCTATGTGGCGGCGGGGCGTAAGGGTGACATCGCCGAGTTGCAGAATCAGCGCCAGCGGGTCGACATGGCGATCGGCACCTTCGACCGGACACTCGTCGACAGCCGCTCCCGGCTCGCCGCCAACGCGGCCGAAAGTCTCCGGCTCACCGAAGACCGCCTGGGCGTGCTGACCGGGCTGCGGTATTCGTCAGAGCATTCGCAGTTCCCGTCCGACGCCGTGCTGCGTGCCTACAGCGAGCTGATCGCTGGCATCCTCGACATCAGCGGCGCGTCGGCCGCCGACATCGCCGACCCCGAACTCGCCAGGCTGCGGCTGGCCACCAACGCGCTCGCCCGCACCAAGGACCAGATGTCGGTCAAGCGCGCGGTGCTGGCCGACGCGCTCGCGCTGGGCAAGCTGACCAACGATCGCACCCGCGCGCTGCTCGGCGCGGAGGCCGAGATCGACTCCGCGCAGCGCGACTTCCGCACCTTCGCGAACCCCGACCAGCAGCGGATGTACAACGACACGGTGATCGGCCTGGTGGTCGATCTCGGCAACAACCTCTCCCAGTCGGCGCTCACCCGCGCCGAGGGCGACGGGGACGGCGACCTCGGCGGGCTCGATCCCAACGTGTGGGACACCTCGTCCACCTACACGATCAACCTGGTCCACCAGGTCCAGCAGGCGCTGCTCGTCCAGATGCAGAACCGCACCGACTCGCTCGCCGCGGGCGCGCGGACGTCGGCGATCACCGACAGCGGGATCGTGCTCGCCGTGCTGCTGGTCGCCGGCGTGCTGTCGGTGATCATCGCCCGGTCTCTGCTGCGGCCGCTGCGCGTGCTGCGGCGCAGTGCGCTGGAGGTCGCCGAGCACCGGCTGCCCGCGGTGGTCGAAGGCATTCTCAACGCGCAGGAGCCGCAGCCGGAGAACGTGTTACGGCGCCTGGAGGTCGCGCCGGTGCCGGTGTTCAGCCGCGAGGAGCTGGGTCAGGTGGCGCGCGCGTTCGACGCGGTGCACGGCGAAGCGGTCCGGCTCGCCGGAGAGCAAGCGCTGCTGCGCGAGAACGTCAACTCGATGTTCGTCAACCTGTCGCGGCGCAGCCAGGACCTCGTCGAGCGGCAACTGTCCGTTTTGGACCGGATGGAAGCCGACGAGCAGGACCCCGACACGCTCGGCGGGCTGTTCGAGCTCGACCACCTCGCCACGCGCATGCGGCGCAACAGCGAGAACCTGCTCGTGCTGTCCGGCACCGACCTCGGGCGCATCGCGTCCGGCGCCGTGGTCGCCGACGAGATCGTCGGCGCCGCGCTGTCGGAAGTCGAGCACTACCAACGCATCGAGCTCAACCCGGCGCCCGAGATCGCGGTGCGCGGCGAGGCCGTCAACGACCTCGTGCACGTGGTTTCGGAGCTGCTGGAGAACGCGACCCGGTATTCGCCGGAGCAGACGATCGTCACCGTCGGGAGCTCGCTGACCCCGGCGGGCGCGTGGCGGATCGAGATCGCCGACCGCGGCGCCGGCATGCCGCAGGCGGAGATCGACCGGGCCAACAAGCGGCTGGAGAGCCCGCCGGAGGTCGACGTCGAGGTGTCGCGCCGGATGGGCCTGTACGTCGTCGCGACACTCGCGAAGCGGCACAACATCGACGTCCGCCTCGCCGCTGCCGAAGGCGGCGGCCTGATCGCCACCGTGCTCGTGCCGTCCGGGCTGGTCACCGAACCACCGCCGCCACTGGAACTTCCGCCGCCACCGCCGATCGAGCAGCCGGTCGCCGAAGAGGAGCCGCCCGCGTTCACCCCGCTGGCGCCACTGCTCAGCGAGCCGGAACCGCTGATGCTGCCGACGGTGGAGGAGACACCGCGCCGCGCGCCGGTCGTCGAGGAGTACACGCCGTCGTGGCCGGTCGAGGAGGAGCCGGAGGCGCACCACCTCGACGCGGACGCGCCGACCGAGCGGATGCCCGCGTACCAGGACGTGCTTTCGCGCTGGTTCCAGGCCGGACCACCGTCGCGGCCGGTACTGGCGCCGGTGGACCGCGCCGGTGCCGCGCCGGAACCCGTTTGGCCGTCGGAAGAAGCGTGGCCGACGGAGTCCGACGTGGACTTCGCGGGCGACAACGAGGCCACCTCGCCCGCGCTGCCGATCGCGCGCACTTCGGGTGAGGAGGGCGTGCAGTGGCCACCGGAGCCGATGCCGATACTCTCTCTTTCCCCAGACGCGGTGCGGGAGCGGATGAGTAGTCTGCAGGGCGGTGTCCGAAGAGGACGCCACGCGAGGGGCGAAGAAGACTCCGCGACTTAACGACAAAGGGACGGCAATGACGGGCCTGCTAGAAGTCATCGCACTCGACGCGGCCGACGCCGAAACCGCGCAGGCCGGTGGTGCCGACCGGCTCGAACTGGTCGCGGACATGGCGCTCGACGGACTCACCCCGGCACCCCAGACCGTGCGCGAGGTGCTCGGCGCCACCGATCTTCCGGTCCGGATCATGTTGCGGGACAACGGTTCCTTCGCGCCCGGCGATCTGCACAAGCTGCGCGGCGACACGCGGCGCCTCATCGATCTCGGCGCGCGCGAGTTCGTCTTCGGCTTCCTCACGCCCGACAACGAGATCGACGCCGTGGCGTGCCGCCTGCTCGCCGAGGACCTCCAGGGTCTGAAGTGGACATTCCACCGCGCCATCGACCGCACACGCAACCAACTGCGCGCCTACGACCAGCTCTCGCCGCTCGGCTGCGACACGGTGCTCGCCGCCGGGCACCCGGACGGTGTCGCGGCCGGGCTGCCGGTGCTGCGCGAGTTCGCCAAGCGCACTGGTCCGGACCTGCTCGTCGGCGGCGGCCTGCGGCGCGAGCACGTGCCGGGGCTGCGCGCGGACGGGGTGTCCGCGTTCCACGTCGGCAGCGCGGTGCGGCCGGGTGGCTGGACGTCCTCTTTGGACGTTGACGCGGTCCGCGAGTGGGCCGAACTCGTCAAGGGCTGATTCAGCCGGGTTTTTGCCACTAGGATGGGTGGCATGGCGACTGTGCGTGACGTCACCCGTGACCTGCTGCGAGAACTCGGCCTCACCACGGTGTTCGGCAACCCCGGCACCACCGAGGTCGCCTTTCTCACCGACTGGCCGAGCGACTTCCACTACGTGCTGGCGCTACAGGAGTCTTCGGTGGTCGCGATCGCCGACGGTTACGCGCAGGCGAGCCGCAAGCCGGTGCTGGTCAACCTGCATTCGGCCGGTGGGGTCGGGCACGCGGCCGGGCACATCTTCACCGCGTTCCGCAACCGGACGCCGCTCATCATCCTCGCTGGTCAGCAAACCCGGTCGCTGTTGCCGGACGAGCCGTTCCTCGGCGCGACCGACGCGGCGTCGTTTCCCAAGCCGTACGTCAAATGGAGCTGCGAGCCCGCGCGTGCCGAAGACGTTCCGGCGGCCATAGCCAGGGCTTATCACGTGGCGACACAGGCGCCGCAGGGTCCGGTCTTCCTGTCGGTGCCGCTCGACGATTGGGATGTCGAGACGGACAAAGCGGTCGCCTCGCGGCCGCGGATCGCCGGTTTCGCCCCGGATCCGTCGGTGCTCGCCGAACTCGCCGTCGCGCTCGACGCCGCCGAGCGGCCCGCACTCGTCGCCGGGCCCGCGATCGACCACGACGGCGCGGTGCCCGAGTTCGTCGAGCTGGCCGAGCGGCTGCGCGCCGACGTGTGGGCGAGCCCGATGTCCGCACGGTGTTCGTTCCCCGAAGACCACCCGCTGTTCCGCGGCTTCCTGCAGCCGGAGCGGGGGAAGGTCGCGTCGGCGCTGACCGAGTACGACCTCGTCGTGGTGCTGGGCGCGCCGGCGTTCACGTATCACGTCTACCGCGGCGAATCGGCGACGCCGCTGCCGCCGCTGTACGTGATCAGCGACGACGAGCAGATCCTCGCCCGCGCCGCCGAGGGCGTCGGCATCGGCGCGACCTCGCGGCTCGCGATCGAGGCGTTGACAGGGCTTGTCCACCAGTCGTCACGGCCACTGCCCGCCGCACTGGAACGTCCGCAGGCGGCGCAGGGCAGTCTGATCTCGGCTGACTTCCTGTACGCGACGCTGTCGGAGTTGTTGCCGGACAACGCGATCGTCGTCGAAGAGACCCCGAGCCACCGGCCCGCGCTGCAGGCGCAGCTGCCGATCAAGTCCACCGACACCGGGTTTTTGACGGTGGCCAGTGGCACACTGGGATATGGCCTGCCCGCCGCGGTCGGCGCGGCGATGGCGCGGCCGGAGCGCAAGGTCGTCGCGGTCATCGGCGACGGGTCGAGCATGTACTGCGTCCAGGCACTGTGGACGGCCGCGCGGGAGAACGTGCCGGTCACGTTCGTCATCCTGGACAACTACCAGTACGCGGCGGTGCGCATCCTCGGCGAGGCGAGCGGCGGGGAGAAGGTGCCCGGCGTTGATCTCGGCGGCATCGACTTCACCGCGCTGGCCGGCAGTCTCGGCTTGGTGGCCCGGCACGTCGAGCGGCCCGAAGAGCTGAAAACGGCCTTGTCTTCCGCCTTGTCCGATGATCGGCCGAATTTGCTGCACGTGCGCGTTGACCCGAATCCGGTTGCCCTGTATTGAGGTTGTGTGCAACCCCTCTTGAGCGCTGAACAGCGAGAACTGGTCGACCGCGCGGGCAAGCTCGCGGACGTGTTCGCCGAGCGTGCCGCCGAGCACGACCGCGAGAACACGTTTCCCTTCGCCAACTACGACGACCTCGCGGAAGCCGGCTTCCTGCGCCTTTCGGTGCCCAAGGAACTCGGCGGCTTCGGCGCCGGCCTCGCCGAGATCCTCCCCGTGCTGGAGCGGCTGGCGATGGGCGACGGCGCGACCGCGCTGGCCGTCACCATGCACATTTCCCCGCTGGGCCAATGGGCGAACGTCTGGCGCCGCACCCAGAACCCGCGCCTGGAGGCCCTGCTCCGCCAGGCCGCCGAGGGCGGTCTCGTGTGGGCGTCGGTGACCAGCGAAATGGGCCTGCGCAACGACATGACCGACGCGAACACCCGCGCGGAGAAGGTCGACGGCGGCTTCGTGCTGACGGGCCGGAAGAGCTTCGCCACCAACACTTCCGTCGCGACGCACTGTTCGACGACCGCGCGTTTCGAAGACGCCGAGGGCGGCCCGCGGCTGCTGCTGTGCCAGATCGCGCTGGACCAGCCCGGCGTGACGATCCACAAGACGTGGAACACCATGGGCATGCGCGGCACCCAGAGCAACGACCTCGAACTCGACGGCGTCTTCGTCTCCGACGACCGCGTGGTCCATTCGTTGCCGGTCGGCCACTTCGACGCCCGCGTGCTCGAAACCGTGTGGGCATGGGCGATGCCCGCCTTCGCGTCCGTCTACACGGGAATCGCGGCGGGCGCGCTGGACTGGACGGTCCGCAGTCTCGTCAAGCGCGGCAAGGCCGAGGACCCGGTGCTGCAGGACGTGATCGGCGAGTGCCAGATCCTCGTCGAAAGCTCACGCGCGCTCATCCACCGCCACGTCGACGATGTCTCCAGCGGACGGCTGTTCGGCGGCGACGTCCAGGAAGGCGTCGCCCGCTGCGGCCTCGTGAAGTACGTGGCCAGCAACAACGCCGTGAAGGTGCTGCAGCGCCTCGTCGACGTCATCGGCGGCGCCTCCTACACGAAGGCGCTCCCGTTCGAGCGGATGTGGCGCGACGTGCAGGCCTCGACGTTCATGCCGATGGGCAACCTGGCCGCGCGCAAGCTGATCGGCGCCTCGGTACTGGGCGTGCCCACGCTCCCCACGTCGTAAGGGCTCGTGCGCGTTGCGGGCGGTTAGAACCGCCCGCAACGCGCACGACCACCTAGGACACGAGCGGGGCTTTTGTTCCGCTCAGGGTGATGAGAGTGGCTTTTGTGTGCGGGACGCGATTGACGCGGTAGGGAGCTGCCTCTCGGACGTCGCAAGCAGCTCCTGCTTGCCGACCTTGACAGCTTCCTCACCACCCGCGCGCTCGACGTGTGCCGCGCGGACGTCCCGCCACCGGGAGTACCCCGTCATGATCGCTCTCCTTGGTAGCGCAAGCTTTCTGACCAGACAATGAGCGGTATCGAGCCTACGAGCAATGAAGCCGGTCGTGCGTGCGCCATGCTGGCCAAGGGCTTGTGAGTGGTAACTCCGCTGCATCTAGCGGAACAGAGTTCACACTCGCTCGCCCACGGCCGCAGGCCTGACGGAGTTGGTTTTGGGCCGTCAGGTGGCCCAAAACCAACTCCGTCGGCTCAGGTGACAAGGGCGAAGTTGAGCGTTCAACGCCTTAACCTGCGCACGACCTCAGGAGTCTTGGCGGGCCCGGGTTTTGGGCGTGGCTTCGGTGCCGCTTTCGGCCAGATCCCACTCGGCCGCGTCGGCGGCCGCGGTCTCCGCCTCCGGGGTCGAGCCGTGCAGGAGCCGGGCCACCTCGCCGCGCAACGTCACGAACTCCGCCGATTCGCGGGTCGTGATCTGGTCGCGGTCGGCGGGCAGTGGGACCGGGAGGTCCGCGACGATCGAGGCGGGGGACTTCGACAGCACCAGCACCCGGTCGCCCAGGTACACGCTTTCGTCGATGTCGTGGGTGACCACCAGGATCGTCGCGCCCTGCTCGCGCTGGACGCGGCGGGTGAGGTCTTCCAGCTCGAAGCGGGTCTGCGCGTCGACCGACGCGAAGGGCTCGTCCATCAGCAGCAGTGCCGGGCGGGAGGCCAGCGCGCGGGCGATGGACACTCGCTGCTGCATGCCGCCGGACAGCTGCCAGGGGAACTTCGAGCCCACGCCGGAAAGGCCGACCGAGTCCAGTGCCTCCAGTGCGCGCTTGCGACGGTCGGACTTGCTCAAACCGCCCCAGCGCAAGGGGAACTCGACGTTCTTGGCGACGGTCAGCCACGGGAACAGTGAGCGGCTGTAGTCCTGGAAGACGACCGCGAGGTCGTCGGGGACGCCGCTGACCTTGTCGTCGTGGAGCTTGACCGTGCCCGACGTGGGCGGCAACAGGCCCGCGATGCAGCGGAGCAGTGTCGACTTGCCGCAGCCGGAGGGGCCGACGATGCAGGCCAGCTGACCGGCCTCCACCGTGAACGACAGGTCGGCGACGGCCACGTGCGTGCCGTAGTTGTGGTTGAGGCCGGTCACCTCGAGCATGTTCGTCATCTGGTTAACCCTTCGAGGCTCGCGCGGGCTGCCAAGCCAGCACGCGGTGTTCGACCATCAGGAGCAGCGAGTTCAGTCCGTAACCGAGCACGCCGAGCAGCACGATCCAGGCCCACATGGTGGTGAGCTCGTACGACCGCTGTGCGGAGAGCAATGAGTAGCCGATCCCGTTGTAGGAACCGAAAAGTTCCGAGATCACCATCAGGATCAGGGAAACCGACAGGCTCAGCCGCAGCCCGGCGAAGATCTTCGGCAGCGCCGCGGGCAGCACGACCATGGTGATCCAGTACGCCTTCGGGGTGCGGAACGAGCGCGCGGTCTCCTGCTTGACCGGGTCGACCGATCCGGCGCCGTCGACCGTGTTGAGCAGCACCGGCCAGATCGAGCCGAAGATGATCGCCGCGATCTGCATGCCGGGGCCGATGTTGAACAGCACCCAGAACACCGGGATCAGCGCGGGCGGCGGGATCGCGCGGAAGAACGCGAACAGCGGGCCGACGTAGTCCATGCCGGTGGCCGAGCGGCCGAGTGCCGTGCCGAGCGCGACGCCGAGCACGACCGCGATCAGCCAGCCGCCGAGCATCCGGACGACGCTGGGCACGATCTGGTCGAACACCACGTCGGTGAGGAACAGGTGGGACGCCGGGCCGGTGAACCACAGTTTCGCCGCGCTCGCCGCGATCTCGCTGGGCGGCGGGAAGAACAGGTCACCCGCGAGCCTGGTCGCGATCTCCCAGGCGGCCAGCAGGCCGAGGAACAGCAGCCAATAGCGGGCGAACCCGCTCAGTCCTTTGCGGACAGTCGTGGCGACGCTCATTTGACCGCCTCCCGGTCGACCGTGCTCCAGCGGAACAGCCTGCGCCCGAGTCGCTCGAGCCCTTCGTTGCTCAGGTAACCGAGCAGACCGGCGATCACGGTCCCGGCGAGCACCAGGTCCATCCGGCCTGCTCCTTCGCTGACACTGACCAGGAACTGGCCGATGCCCTTGCTGGCGCCCGCCACGAACTCGGTGCTCACCACCAGGATGAGCGCGATCGCCGACGACATCCGGATGCCGGTGAAGATGAACGGCGCCGCGTGCGGCAGCGCGACCGAGCTCAGCATCCGGGTCTTGGACGTGCCGTACGAGCGCGCGGTCTCGGTGAGCACCGGGTCTATTTCGGACATCGCGTAGATGGTGTTGAACAGGATCGGCCAGACCGCGGCGTACACGGCGAGCGTGATCTTCGCTTCGGGGCCGCCGCCGATCACCAGCAGCACCAACGGGATCAGGGCCACCGAGGGGATCGGGCGGAGCAGTTCGACGATCACCTTGGTCGAGTCGCGCAGCCAGGCGACGCTGCCGAGCAGCAGCCCGGCGGGCACCGCGACCACGACGGCGATGAGCATCGCGATGAGCCAGGCGAGCGCGCTGGCGATGATGTGGCCGATGAACACGGGATCGCCGAGCAGCTCGAAGAGCCTGGCGAACACGATCGTCGGCGGGGGCAGGAAGAGCGCGTTCACGAACCCGGCCCGTACGAAGCCTTCCCACAGCAGGAAGAACACGAGCAGGCCGGTCAGGTTGCGCAGAAGTCTTGTCACGTTATCCCTGTGGAGCGAGCATCGGGCCGACATCTAGCCGCCCGCCGATGACCTGGAACTCGAGCAGCTGGTCGGGTACCCGCTGCAGCCGCCGAGCGTCCAAGGTGGAATGGAAGTTGGGCAAGGTGACCAGCGCGGCCGTGTCCTGGTCGACCTTGGAGAACTCGGCCACGTACGGCTGGACGGCCGCGCGGTCGGCCGACTCGTCGGTCGCCTTCTTCATCGCGTGCTGGAAGGCGGTGACGGTCTTCGGGTTGGCCGCCGCGAACTTCGCCAGCGTGCCGTAGCCCGCGATCGGGAAGTCCTCGGTCGGACCGGTGGCCACGTCGGCGACCGGCACGGCGCCGATCGTCCTGGCCGCCTGGGTGATGAACGGTTCGGGCAGGTAGGCGGCGTCGACGTCACCACGGCTCAGCGCCGCGGCCATGTCGGGGAACGGGATGGGTGTCCACCTCACCTCGCGCTGGTCGACGCCCGCCGCCTTCATCGCCGCCATCGACATGATGTGCGACGCGGTGTTGAGCGCCGAGACGCCGATCTTCTTGCCTGCCAAGTCCTGAACCGACCGCACGGCCGAACCCGGCTTGGTGACGATCATGTTGCTGCGCGGGCTCGCGGACACCGAGTCGGCGACGATCTTGATGTCGGCCGCCTTCTTGTCCTGTGCCACGAAGAACGGCACGTAGCTGGCGAACGCGAGGTCGGCCTGCCCGCTGATCAGCGCGGCGAGAGTGGCCTGGCTGCTCGGCGCGGTGGTGATCTCGAGTTCGAGTCCTTCCGCCTTGAAGTAGCCCTTCTTGTTCGCCAGGTGCAGCGGGGCGAGATCGATCGTGGAGATGAGCGCGACCTTGATCTTCGGTTTCTCGACCGTGCCGCCCGCCTGCGCCGGGCCGTCCTCGGAACCGCCCAGCGCGCCGCATCCGGTGAGCGCCGCCGACAGCGCCAGTGCGAGTACGGCACGTCTGAGCACAGCGGTTCCTTTCACCGCAACGGAAAAGGCCGCCCCGCCCGAAGAGGCGAGGCGGCTTCAACCGGTCAGGAAATGCTCGCCTGCGGGGCGATCATCGTGTTGACGTCGATCCGCGCGGTGATCGTGCCCTGGTCCTTCAGCAGGTCGGGGACCCGCTGCAGGCGCCGTGCGTCCAAAGCGGACTGGAAGGTCAGCAGCGTGGTCAGCGCGGCGGTGTCCTGGTCGATCTTGGCGAACTCGACCATCAGCGGCTCGATCTTCGACCGGTCGGCCGATTCCTTCGTCGCCTTCTGCATGGCCTTCTGGAACGCGGCCACCGTCTTCGGGTTGGCGTCGGTGAACTTCGACTGCGAGGCGTAGCCCGCGGTCGGGAAGTCCGCCGTGGCACCGGTCGCGGTGTCGACCACCGGGACGGCGCCGACCTGCTTGGCCGCCGAGGTGATGAACGGCTCGGTCAGGAAGCCGGCGTCCACGTCTCCACGCTGCAGCGCGGCCGCGATCTGCGGGAACGGGATCGGCACCCACTTGACGCCGCTGGACTCGACCATGTTGTCCTTCATGACGGACTTGGTCAGCGTGTCGCAGATGGTGTTCTCACCGGTGATGGCGATCTTCTTGCCCGCGAGGTCCTTGACGCTCTTCACCGGGCTGTTCGGCATCGCGACGACCACGGTGCTCTTCGGCGCGGCGGAAGAGGCGTCGGAGACGAACTTGATGTCCGCCGCGCCCTTGCTCTTCGCCAGGAAGAACGGCGTGTAGCTGCCGTAGGCGATGTCGACCTCGCCTGCGATCAGCTTCTGCAGCGAAGCCTGGCCGCTGGGCACGTCGACGACCTCGACCTCGAGGCCCTGCTCCTTGAAGTAGCCGTTCTTGACGGCGAGGTGGAACGGAGCCATGTCGATCGTCGGCATCGCCGTGACCTTGATCTTGGGCTTCTCCAGGCCCCCGCCGCCCGAGGACGACGAGCTGTCGGAACCACCTAGTGCGCTGCAGCCGGTGACGGTCACCAGAGCGGTGAGTGCCAGACCGAGCGCCGCGCGTCGTCTGTACCCCCGGGAAGTGCTCATGGCATGTCGAAGCAAAGCCAGCTCCTAGCAGAAAACAGGTCGCGCGACGCCGTCATGGGATGCGTCGGCGCCGCGGACCCGGATGGATTGGGTGTGGTCCCCCTCAAGCGTGCGCTCGGCCACGTTTGCATGGTCGGCGTGAGTCACGCGGTCACTGTAGAGACCTGACCCACTGCCCTACAATGGGTGTTTGAAACTTGCCGCTGCGTGGCCGATGTCACCTGATCGAGAAGATCGGCAGGTCAAGGCGATAACTGACCGTGTCACTCTGCGGGAATGTGTCAAACGTCCCATGATTGACAACGAGACAGAGTTGGCCTATTCACCGCCAGCCGCCGGAAGGGTTACATCTGACCTGTTCGTTCGCTACCCTCTGCACCTGCGATCAGGCATGGACCACCGAATCTGATGAGATGGAGAGCTTGGATGGGTGAGCGGACCGAGCGGTGCTGAACCGATCATGCCCGCGCCACCGTGTCCAGGACTGAGCCGGTAGTGGCCGACCCGCACACGAATGACGTATTCAGCTCGCCGAACGATGGTGGTACAGCGGTGCCGACGATAGACACCGCGGGGGTAGGAGGCACCCCTGCACAGCGCGACGAAGTGGACGCCGAGCAGCAACCTGTCAAGCAGGGCCGCTCGCTCCTAGGCATGCGCAACTGGCGGTTGCGCTCGAAACTGGCCGCGATCCTGATCGTCCCGACGCTGGTCGCGCTCGCACTCGGCGGGCTACGGGCGTACGACGGACTGGACCGTGCTTCCCAGTTCCAGCTCACGGCCGACCAGGTGGACTTCGCCACCAAGGTCACCGCCGTCATCCACGAGCTGCAGAACGAGCGTTTCCTCGCGCTCGGCCGCATCGCCTCCGACGACCCGACCCGTCAGGTCGCGCTGGACCAGCAGATCAGCAAGGTCGACCGGGTGGTCGACGAGCTGCGCACGTCGGCCAACGAGCTGAAGACCCAGGACCAGGCCACCAAGGACCGGTACACGCGAGGCCTGCAGCGGCTCGACGCGCTGCGCCCGCTGCGCAGCGCCTCGAACACGCCGACCTACTCCGAACTCGCCGCGCTCGGCACCTACTCGTCCGTGCTGGACGCGCTGGTGCAGCTCGGCCGTGAGATCAACACCTCGGTCGCCGACCGCGAACTGCTGCGCCAGGCCGCCACCGCGCAGGCGATCAGCCAGGCCAAGGAGTTCGTCGCCCGCGGCGACGCGGCGCTGGAGATCGCAGGCATCCGCCAGGCGTTCACCGGTGACATCCTCGAGCAGATCCGCGACGCGCAGGCCAGTGGCGCCGCCGAGGTCGCGGCCTTCCTCGCCGACGCCGACCCGGCACAGCGCCAGCTGTACTCCGACACGTTCAGCGGGCCGGAGGTCGACGACCGCCAGCGGCTGCGCGTCGAGACCTTCGCGCGCAACGACCAGGGCCTGCCGCCCAACGTCGACAAGCTGCGCCTGAGCACCGACAGCGCCGTGGCGCTGGGCAAGCTGCGTGCCGTCGAGTCGAACCTGCTCACCACGCTGCGCAACCGGGCCGACGACCTCGCCTCGGAAGCGACCCGCGCCGCCTGGATCGAGTCGGCCATCGTGGCGCTGGCGCTGATCGCCGCGCTCGCGCTGATGCTGCTCATCGCCAGGCTGATGCTGCGCCCGCTGAAGGTCCTGCAGACCTCGGCGCTGAGCGTGGCGCGCGGACTGCCGGACACCGTGCAGGCCATCCTCGACAACCCGGACCCGGTCAAGGCGTCGAAGAACGCCGTCGAGCCGGTGCCGGTCGACTCCACCGACGAGATCGGCGAAGTGGCCCGGTCCTTCGACGTGGTCCACGAGCAGGCCGTCAAGATGGCCGCCGAGCAGGCACTCCTGCGCGAGAACGTCAACGGCATCTTCGTGAACCTGTCCCGCCGCTCGCAGCGGCTGGTGGAACGCCAGCTCGGCGTCATCGACCGGCTCGAGGCCGACGAGCAGGACCCCGATCACCTCGCGAGCCTGTTCGAGCTGGACCACCTGGCGACCCGGCTCCGCCGCAACGGCGAGAGCCTGCTGGTGCTTTCGGGCGCCGGTCTCGCCAAGTCGGTGCCCAAGCCGGTGCCCGCCGCCGACGTCATCGGCGCGGCGGTCTCCGAGATCGAGCAGTACGCGCGCATCGAGATCGGCATCGTGCCCGACGTCGCCGTGCAGGGCCTGACGATCCACGACCTCGTGCACGTGCTCGCCGAGCTGCTCGACAACGCCACCTACTTCTCCGAGCCGGAGACGAAGGTGACCGTCCGCGCGGTCATCACGCGCAAGAAGGCGCTCGCCATCCAGGTCACCGACCACGGTGTCGGCATGTCCGAGGACGCGGTCGCCGAGGTCAACCAGCGACTGGCCGAGCCGCCTGACCTGGACGTCGCCGTGACCCGCCGGATGGGCCTGTACGTGGTCGCCCGCCTGGCGAAGCGCCACGGCATCGAGGTCCGCCTGCGCGAGAACGAGGACATCGAGGGCGGCATGATCGCCCGCGTCGTCGTGCCCGCGGAGCTGCTCACGCCGCTGCGCTCCGGCGCCGACGCCCGTCAGGCGCCGCCGGCCACCCGCGCGGAGACCTCGAACCCGTCGTGGCCGTCGATGCCGAGCATCCCGCCGGTCAACAAGCCGCCGCAGCCGATGCAGTCTTCGCTGCCGTCGTTCCCGCCGGTGCCCGCCGCGGAGCCCGCTCCGCAGCCACCCGCGCCCGCGACCGCGAACGGCAGCGCCGACAGCAACGGCGGGCTCAAGCCGCTCGACCAGCCGATCAGCCTCGACGACCTGGTCAGCGGCGGCAACAAGGCCTACCGCAGCCCGAACCCGCCGCCGCCACCCGCGTGGCCGACGACCGAGGACATCGACACCGTCCACGGCGAGGGCGCCAGCGCCGACGCGAACGAGTCGACCGCGTACACCCCGCTCGTGCTGCCGAAGCGTGAGCCGAAGTACGTCGCGCCGGAACCGCCCAAGCCGGAGAAGCCCGCGCAGGACGCCGCGGCGCTCGAGGACGACGTCCCGACGCGCAGGCTGCCGATCTACCAGTCGGTGCTCTCCCGCTGGTTCAGCGAGGACGGCGAGGAGCAGCCGCCGCTGCCGCCGGAGGCCAAGAAGGTCGAGCCGACGCTCGCCGACGAGGCCGTCGCGGACATCGACGAGCGCGACGCCGCCGACCAGCACCACGACGAGGGGCACACCGAGGTGGTCGACACCATCGACGCCGACGACGAGCCGCCATCGGTGCCGCCGGTGCTACCCACGCCGGAGCCCAGCTGGCGCAGCTCGGCGGACGAGGGCTGGCAGGCCGCGCAGTCGCTGCTGGAGACCAAGAACGAGGAAATCACCCCGGCCGGTCTCCCCAAGCGGGTGCCCAACGCATACTTGGTACCGGGATCGATCGGCAGCCCGAGCGATTCCAACGCGTTCACCGACACGACCTCGGCCCAGCCGGGTACGGGCGCCATCGCCCGGTCGGCGTCGGCGGCGCGGAACAGGATGGCGAGTTTCCAGCGTGGCTACACCTCCGGTCGCCACGCTATGAAGGAGCAGGCGCCGGTAGGCGGCGGCGCCATCGGTTCCGAGTCGGCAGAGAGCAGTGAGGAGTGAAAGTGACACGGGCGGGTGCAGTTCAGCCGGGGGGCCAGGCGCAGCCGAACAACGCCGCGCAGGGCAAGGCCGGCCAGTCGGGTAGTTTCGCGTGGCTCATCACGGATTTCGTGCACCGGGTACCCGGTGCGGCGCACGCCGTGGTCGTCTCCGCGGACGGCCTGCTACTGGCGGCTTCGAGGGGCCTGCCCAAGGACCGAGCCGACCAGCTGGCGGCGGTCGCGTCCGGCCTGACCAGCCTGGCACGCGGCGCGGCCAAGGTCTTCGAAGGCGGCACGGTCGCGCAGACCGTCGTCGAGATGGCCAACGGCTTCCTGTTCCTCATGTCGGTGTCCGACGGGTCCTGCCTCGCGGTGCTCGGCGCGCCGGACAGTGACATCGGGCTCGTGGTCTACGAGATGACGCTGCTGGTGGAGCGGGTCGGTCAGCAGCTGACTCCGGAACTGCGCGCGCAGCTCCAGGGCACGTCCACCATCCGGCGCTGAGCCGAGGAGAGACGGTCATGGACGAGAGGCGGTTACGGCGGGACGGCAGGCTCGGTGATGATTTCTCCGGGCCCGGCTTCCCCGCGCAGTCCGACGGTGACGACGCACGGGAAGACTGGAACACCTTCCGCGACCGGGTCGACCAGGAGTGGCGCTCGCGCCGCGCCGCGGTCGGTGAGCCGGAAGTCCCACCCGCGCCAGATCCGTCCACCTGGCTGCACCCCACCGAGACGACCTCGGGTGGTGGCCCGGCGGACTTCAGCGTGAACGAGTTCCGCCAGCGGCTGCTCGGCGGTCCCAGCTCCGAGCTGTTCGGCGGAGCGGGCGGCAGCGGCCCGTTGTACGACTCGCGGGACCTGTACGACTCGCGCGAGTTCGCCGCGTTCAGCGCGGACATCGAGGCGGCGCACGCGGAAGCGGCCGCGGTCGACCCGCTCGCCGCCGCGTTGCCGCGGCAGGCGAAGCAAGAGTACGTTGACGAGCGCTTCGAAGATCCCGAACCGGGTTCCGGCCTGGTTCGGCCGTACTTCCGCACCCGCGGCCGCACCAAGCCGACCTACGACCTCGCCATCGAGGCGCTGGTGTCCACCAGCGAGCACGGCCGGATCCTGGACCGCGTGCGGGTGCCGGAGCATCGCTCCATCTGCGACTTGTGCCTGGACACCCGCTCGGTAGCGGAGGTCGCGGCGTTGCTGCGGCTGCCGCTCGGGGTGGTCCGGGTTTTGATTGGTGATGTGGCCGGACTGGGCCTGGTGCTGGTGCACACGGGCAGCGCCACGGTTGGCGACCGGCCGAGTATCGAGTTCATGGAAAGGGTGCTCAGTGGGCTTCGGAGAATTTGACTCCGACGGAGGTGCGTCCTTCGTCTCGGGTCCGACCTCCTCGGCCAAGATCGTGGTCGCCGGCGGCTTCGGCTCCGGCAAGACCACGCTGGTCGGCGCCGTCTCGGAAATCGACCCGCTGACCACCGAGGCGCTGATGACCGAGGCCAGTGCCTCGGTCGACGACAACTCGGCGACGCCGAACAAGACGACCACCACGGTCGCCATGGACTTCGGCCGGATCTCGCTGGACTCGGACCTCGTGCTGTACGTCTTCGGCACGCCGGGCCAGCACCGCTTCTGGTTCATGTGGGACGACCTCGCGATCGGCGCCATCGGCGCGGTCGTGCTGGTCGACACGCGGCGGCTGTCCGACGCGTTCCCCTCGATCGACTTCTTCGAGAACCGGAAGCTGCCGTACGTCGTCGCCATCAACTGCTTCGACCGGTTGCTGCATCACCAGATCGAGGACGTCCGGCACGCGCTGACGATCTCGTCTTCGGTGCCGATCATGGCCTGCGACGCGCGCGAACGTGATTCCGCCAAGCAGGTCTTGATCTCGGTCGTCCAGCATGCCATCGAACACGATTCGGCGTTGCAGGCCGGATAAAGTTCGCGAAATGTCGGAGTGGATGCGGCCGTTGGAGTGAACTCCGCGTGCTTCACCCACTTCGGGGAGTGGCGTCACCCGGCAGGAAAACCACCGGGCGGCGCCATGGGCTCCGAAGGTGATGAACCAGGCGTGATCCGCCTTGTTCACGCCTGGTGACCTGCCAAAATGCAAGGACGAGCAGGTCACCGGCGGAGGTCGGGCCGGTCACGTACCGATGCGTCACCCACTATGGGTTGATGCGGTACGCGCCCGGTCGCCTACGTTCGGTGTCGAAAACGCCGAGGGGAGCGGGCTCGACAGCGCGGACGTGGCGAATACGCTTGCGTCGGGCAAAGCTCGATACGGCAGCGAGGAGGGACAGTGACGGCTTCCGGCCAGCAGTCCGGTGGTTTCGGCTGGCTCATCACGGATTTCGTGCGCAGGGTCCCGGGAGCCGCGCATGCCGTGATCGTGTCCGCGGACGGGTTGCTGCTAGCGCCGTCGGAAGGTCTCCCGCAGGACAGGGCCGAGCAGCTGTCGGCGGTCTCGTCCGGTCTCATCAGCCTTTGCCAAGGCGCCGCCCGCTGTTTCGAGGCGGGCGCGGTCAACCAGACCGTCGTCGAGATGGAGCGCGGCTACCTGTTCCTCATGTCGGTCAGCGACGGCTCGTCCCTCGCCGTGCTCGCGGCGCCCACCTGCGACATCGGCACGGTGGCCTACGAGATGACCCTTCTGGTCGACCGCGTCGGCCAGCAGATCACCCCCGAGCTGCGCGCCCAGCTGCAAGGCGGCGTCCGTGGGTAGGCGACCATGAGACCCCGTGACGACCAGGACGCCTGGGAGACACTCCACCGCGGCACCGACCGCGAAGAGTTCGACTCACCGGGCCGCTTCGAACTGAGCCGCGTCACCGGCTTTTCCCCCGCCATTTCGGTCCCGGTGGCGCCCGAGACCCCGGAACCTCCGGCGCAGCGCGCCCCGGTGTCCCGCCGAATCCAGCTTCGTTCGCGCGTCCGGCCGTACGCCAGGACCGGCGGGCGCACCCGCTCAGATCACGATTTGGCGATCGAGACGTTGATTTCGACCTCTGAAAAGGGGCAAAAGTACGCGGGCGTCGGCTCGGTCGAGCACCGCGCGATCTGCGACCTGTGCATCGAGACCCGTTCGGTTGCCGAGATCGCTGCACATTTGCGGCTGCCGCTGGGTGTGGTGAAGATCCTGGTGGGCGATATGTCTGATGCCGGGTTGGTGCATATCCACCAGACCGGGATCACCTTGGGCGATCGGTCCTCGCGTGAGTTCATGGAACGGGTGCTTCAAGGACTGCGGGCGCTTTAGGTTCTGCCGCATCTTGCGGATTGCGACTGGCCGGAAACTGTCGGTGGTCGGTTGCATGCTGGGTGGGTGTACAGAGGGGATTGGGCCGAGCACCCGTTGCTCACGGGTTCACCGGCGGTCGCCCGGGTTTCCGAGCTGATGGAGCTCGGGATTTCTCGACGGGCGATTGATCGGCGGTGTGCGCCGGGCGGGCCTTGGCGGCGGTTGCTGCGGGGAATCGTTCTGCTCAGCCGGGCTGAGCCGACGGATCGGCATCGGCTGCACGCGGCTGTGCTGCACGGTCGTGAAGGTGCTGTGGTCACCGGACTTTGGGCGCTGCGGTGTCATGGGTTGCGGCGGATTCCCGAGCCTGACGAGATCCACGTGCTGGTGCCGAACGAACGGAACGTGCACAGCCGTGGTTTCGTTGTGGTGGAGCGAACTCGGCGGCCACCTCGATCGTCCCTTCGCGAGGACGTCCCGGTGGCCCTCATCCCACGAGCGATCGCCGACGCGGCCAACCGGATGGACAAGCGCGACACGATCCAAGCGATGATGGCCGAAGCCGTTCAGCGCCGCCGGTGTACGCCGGAAGCCATCGAGCGGGAGCTGGGTTCGCGTCTTTCCCGGGAAGCGTTGATTCCGCTGCTGGGCGGTGCTCGCTCCGTCGCCGAGGCCGACGCTTGGGAGCTGTGGCGCCGGGCGGGTTTGCCGCCGTGCCAATGGAACGTGAAGATCTTCGACGCCGAAGGCGACTACATCGCGACTCCGGACGCGTGGTGCGGGAAGGTGGCGTTCGCCTGGGAAATCGATTCGCGTGACCATCATTCCGCCGACGACGATTTCGGGCGGACTTTGGCGAGGAACGCGCGCTATGCCGCGGCCGGGGTGGTGTTCTTGCAGACTTTGCCGTCGCGGCTCAGATCGGACCCGGAGCAGGTGATCGCGGAGCTTCGCGCTGCGTATGCGACCGCGGCGGCCCGGCCGCGACCTCCGGTGGGTGAGTGCTGAATGCGGCGTTCAACGCCGCATTCAGCACTCACGCTACTCCTCGACCAAAGCCGCCGAAGTGATCCGATGCAGCGGGTACCGTTGATTGTCGCTGCCCTCAAGGATTCCCCCGCCAACCCGAGAAGGCCGAACAACCCGTTGACTCGCGGTGCCCCGCGAGTCGACGAACCCGATCAAAACCTCGCGCCGGTCCTGCACGGCCTGAGCAAGAAACTCCAGCGTCGCCGAAGTCGAAGCCGCGGCCCCGCTCCCGCCGTGCGACCGCATCGAAGTCCCACGCCGCCGTCCGACCGCCAAATCCCCGGCCCGCAGATGCGCGACGATCTGATCGATCTGCACCCCGGTCAGCCCCGCCGACTCCGGTACCACCCGCCGGGCGGGCCGTGGCCGGGCGGGCACTCGCCGGCCCGACGGGCGGATGTCGACCACCCGGCCGTCCGGTCCCTCTGCGGCGGGAGCGAAACCCGCGCCACGTAAGGCTTCCAGGACCTCGGCGAGCGGCAGAGTGCTTATCAAGACCGTGGGGGCGATCATGCGCAGTGCGCAGTCCGAAGCGACCGGGTGTGCCATGACCTCGGCCAAAAGCGCTTCGTCGTCGCAGCGGAGGAAGCAGTCGGCGACGCCTCCGCGGAGCCTGCCGTGGCGGCGGGCGACGTCGTCGATCAAGTAGGTCAGGGTCTGGGGGACCGGGGTCGCGGACTTCGAAGTGAAGAGCTGCTGCAACTCGCCCGCCGTGCGGCCCGCGTCGAGTGCGCGGCGGACGGAGGTTTCGGTCACGCGGTAGACCGTGGCGTGACCCGCGGACTCTATGTTGGCCACCGCGGCCATGTCCGCGGCGAGTTCCGGTTCGAGCGGGCCGGGTGCGATGACCGTCAAGTCGGCCTGTACCAACACTTTGTCGACCGGTTTGGGCATGGACTCGAGCAGGGCGGCGACGGCGTTGGCGCGGTCGTCTTCCAGCGTCGCCTTAGTCGCGGTGGTGAGCGCGCCGAGCGCGAGCACGCCGAGCGCCGATGCCTCGGCCATGGTCCAGCGGACGGTTTCGTCGCGCAGGCGGCCGCCGCGGCGGGGGGCGCGCCAGGCCAGTACCGCCACGAGTTCGTCGACGCTTTTGACGCCGGCGCCTTCGGGAAGGTCGGCCAATGCCGTCAGCACCCGGCGGCGGGCGAGTGGGGCCAGTGGGCGGCGGATTTCGTCGGACAGCGGGGCGATCGGCTTGTCCTTGGCGTCGCGGCCGCCCGCCAAACCGGGCAGGCGCGGCAATTCCAGCCAGGCTTGGACGATCGTGAGCCAGCGCTGGGGTGCGGCCGCCGCGAGCCAGGAGTCGGTGAGCGTGGTCGGCACCCACTCGGGCGTCGCCGCTTCGCTGTCCGCGACCAGGCCGGAGCCGACGGCGAGTTCGGCGAGCAGTGTCGCGCGCTGCTCGTCGATCTCGTTGTCCTTGGCCAGCTTTTTCAGCTCGCGCACGCCGAGCCCGCCGGACTTCAGCACCTGGGGCGGGGACGCGGACCAGGACAGGAGCAGATTTTCCATCTGCCGCAACAGCTCCATCGCCTCGCCAGCCGCCACCTCGTCCACTGTGGACTGCTGGTGCGGGTTGGTCGGGAGCTCCGGTTCCCGCAGGGTGCCCGCCGTGAAGACGTGACCGCCGCGCAGCTGGATGCCGAGTTCGCGAGGCAACTCCACCGTCTGGTCGTCGCGGCGCAGGAGCAGCCCGCGCGCGAGCAGTCGCTGGACCGGGGTCGTGGCCCGTTCGAGCGGGACGTCGATGCCGGCGTCGCGGGTCCGGCCGATCGGCTGGCCCGCCGCGAGCGTGCCGATGAGGGCGCGCTCGTCCTCGCCGAGGCCGCTGAGATCGACGCCGGCGAGCGCGGGCACGGAGGCGCCGAGCCCGGCGGGGAACGGGCCGAGCGCGTCGCGGGCCGACGGTGGCACGCGCAACGCGTCGTCGTCGCCCCAGACGAGCAGGCGGGAACGGAGGAGTTCGAGCGGCTCCGTGATGTCCACCTCGACCAGTGACCGGACCTCGGCGAGCGTGGCCGAGCCGGTGTCCGCGCCCGCGAGCAGCAACGCGTCCAGCACGGCGAGGGTCAGGGTGTCGAGATCTTCACACGCACGCGCGACCGAGCCGGGTGTCCCGGCCCTGGTGGCGAGGACGGTCGTGTCGGACGGCGGCGGCGTGGCCAGATCGCGTCTGCGCCGCAGCAACACGGCGAGCGCGTCGTCGGACGCCGCACGCAGCCAGTCCGCAAGTGAGATCGCGGGCATCGTTGCTCCAGGATACCGGGTGCGCGCGGGCGGCCGCCCGTCCGGCAGACTGTCCCCAAACGTGGGCTGAGCACCAATAGGAGGGCGTCGTGGCGAAGGCCGAGAACGGCAAGAAGAAGAACGGCATCGATCCGACCTGGCCGCACGGCGCCGAGGGCGAGCACCCGGTGACCGAACTGACCTCGGACCGTCAGGGCGCGCTGTCCCCGTTCGGCGAGCTGACATTCCCGCTCGGAAATGTGCCCTACACCCACCCGGAAACCGAGATCAACCGCTAAGAAGTTACTGGTCGGTCGCCCCTGCGAGGGTCAGTGGCGGCCGTCACCGGAGTAGGTTTCCGGTGGTCCATGTAGAGCGTCCTAAGCGGGGTTAGCATGCCGGTTCCCGGTCCGGGTTATTCGATCACTGTCCGGGTCGAGGCGCCGTCCTCGTCGACCGCGGCGGGTGACCTCACCACCGCCGTCGGCCGCGTCGGTGGTGTCTTGACGGCCTTCGACGTCGTCGAGTCGCACGCCGACTCGATCGTGGTCGACATCAGCGCCAACGCGCTGTCCGAGAACCACGCGCAGGACATCACGCAGACGCTGGACTCGCTGCCCGGCGTGCGGGTGCGCAAGGTCTCCGACCGGACTTTCCTGATCCACCTCGGCGGCAAGATCGAGGTCCGGCCCAAGGTCGCGCTCCGTAACCGTGACGACCTCTCCCGCGCGTACACGCCAGGCGTGGCGCGAGTGTGCCAGGCGATCGCCGCGAACCCCGAGGACGCGCGCCGCCTGACCATCAAACGCAACACCGTCGCCGTCGTCACCGACGGCTCGGCCGTGCTCGGCCTCGGCAACATCGGGCCGGCCGCGTCGCTGCCGGTGATGGAGGGCAAGGCGGCGCTGTTCAAGAAGTTCGCCGACGTCGACGCCTGGCCGGTGTGCCTGGACACCCAGGACACCGAGGAGATCATCACCATCGTCAAGGCGCTCGCGCCGGTCTACGCGGGCATCAACCTCGAGGACATCGCCGCGCCGCGCTGCTTCGAGATCGAGGCGCGGCTGCGTGAGCTGCTCGACATCCCGGTGTTCCACGACGACCAGCACGGCACCGCGATCGTGGTCGTCGCCGCGCTGCGCAACGCGCTGCGCGTGGTCGGGAAGAACATCGAGGACTGCAAGATCGTGGTCAGCGGGGTCGGTGCGGCCGGGTCCGCGATCATCCGGCTGCTGCTGCGCAAGAACCCGGGTGACATCGTCGCCGCCGACATCGACGGCATCGTCCACTCGGCACGCGGCAACCTCGACGACAACCTCACCTGGGTCGCCGAGCACACCAACAAGGCCAACGTGGCGGGCACGCTGCACGAGGCGCTCGTCGGCGCCGACGTGTTCATCGGCGTCTCGGCGCCGAACCTGTTCGGTGCCGAGCAGGTCGCGACCATGAACAAGGACGCGGTCGTCTTCGCGCTGGCGAACCCGGACCCCGAGGTCGACCCGATGGAGGCAGGCAAGCACGCCGCCGTCGTCGCGACCGGCCGCAGTGACTTCCCGAACCAGATCAACAACGTGCTCGCGTTCCCCGGTGTCTTCCGCGGCCTGCTCGACGCGCACGCCAAGCACATCGACGACGCCATGCTGCTCGCCGCGGCCGACGCGATCGCCGACGTCGTCGACGAGTCGACGCTGAACGCCTCGTTCATCGTGCCGTCGGTCTTCGACAGCGCGGTCGCCCCGGCGGTCGCCGAAGCCGTGAAGCGGGTCGCCCGCAAGGAGAGCTAATCTCCGGGATGTGAGCGAACTGAGCCACGTCGACCAGTCCGGGGCAGCCCGGATGGTCGACGTTTCCGGCAAGACGGAGTCCAAACGCGTCGCGATCGCGGGCGGCACCGTGCACACCACCGCCGAGGTCTTGACACTGATCACGGCCGAGGGCCTGCCCAAGGGTGACGCGCTGGCGACCGCGCGGATCGCCGGGATCATGGGCGCCAAACGCGTGCCGGAGCTGATCCCGCTCTGCCACCAGATCGCGCTGTCCGGCGTGAAGGTCGAGTTCGAGCTCGAAGCGGCCGCCGTGCACATCACCGCGACCGCCAAGACGACCGACGTGACCGGTGTCGAGATGGAGGCGCTGACCGCCGTGGCCGTCGCCGGGCTGACGCTGCACGACATGATCAAGGCCGTCGACCCGGCCGCGACACTCGACAATGTGCGCTTGATACGTAAAACGGGCGGCAAGTCCGGGGTTTGGGAGCGGCCATGAAGACGGCAAAGGTCATCGTCGCCTCGAATCGCGCGGCACGCGGGGTCTACGAGGACAAGACCGGCCCGGTGATCGTCGAGTGGCTGACCGCGCGTGGCTACGAGGTGCCCGCGCCGCTGGTCGTCGAGGACGGCGAGCCCGTCGGCGCGGCCCTGCGGGAGAGCGTGGGCGCCGATGTCGTCATCACGACCGGCGGTACCGGCATCTCGCCGACGGACAAGACCCCGGACGTCACGCGGGCCGTGCTGGACTACGAACTTCCCGGCATCGCCGACGCGATCAGGGCGGCCGGGCTGCCGCAGGTGCCGACCGCGGTGCTGTCGCGCGGTGTGGCAGGCGTGGCCGGCCGGACTTTGGTGGTGAACCTGCCGGGCTCACGCGGAGGCGTGAAGGACGGCCTTGGCGTGCTGGAGGACATCTTGGATCACGCGGTCGACCAGCTGGCCGGTGGCGACCACCCGCGCCCCGAGCCTTCGGTGCCGGTCCGTATCGCGCGGGTCGCGGTGACGGACCAGCCGCTGTCGGTCGAAGAGCACGCGAGCCTCGTCGACGACGTGGCCGCCGGTGCCGTGGTGACGTTCGGCGGGGTCGTCCGCAATCACGACGGCGGCCGCTCGGTCCTCACCCTGTTCTACGAAGGTCACCCGACCGCGGGCGACGTGCTGACCGAAGTGGTGAACGATCTGGCCGGGCGCTGGACCGGCGTGCGGGCCGTGGCCGTGAGCCACCGGCTGGGCGCGCTGGAGATCGGTGATGTGGCGCTCGCTTGCGCCGTGGCGGCCGAACACCGGGCCCAAGCGTTCCAAGCCTGCGCGGAGCTGGTCGACGAGGTCAAAGCCCGTTTGCCGGTCTGGAAGCACCAGCGCTTCATCGACGGCACCGACGAGTGGGTCAACTCGCCTTAAGTTTTTCACCCGCCCGTGTTTGAAAACTTCCCACCATGGGCAGGTCACTAAGTACGGGTAAGGGTAGAGACGGGGCCAGGCTCGCAGACGCGTCGGGGCGCACGCGAGCCCGCGGTGGCCTTGGGAAGCGGACACACACAAAAGCAGGACCCCATCGCCAGGGGATTTACGCGATGGGGTCCTGCTTTTTGCTCAGCGTTACGCCGGACTCAGTTGCTCAGAGAGCACAAGGTCACTTGGTGGCGATCTTCTGGCCAACGACGATGAAGTCGGCGTTCGGGATGTACGAGGCGTTGAGCTCCTGGAGCTTCTTGTAGCCGCCCTGCACGTTGAACTGCTTCGCGATCTTCGAAAGGGTGTCACCCGCGACGACGGTGTAGTCACCGGCCGGGTTGGAACCCGCGACGTTGGCGGCGGCCGGAGCGGCCGGGGCCTTCGGAGCGGCAGCGGCCTTCTTCGGCGCGGCCGAGGTGGCCTTCTTGGCGGCGGGGGCCTTGACCGACTTCGCGGTCGAGCCGGAACCGCCACGCTTGCCACACACCGGCCAGGCGCCGATGCCCTGGCCCTGGAGGACGCGCTCGGCGACAGCGATCTGCTGCTCGCGGGAAGCGTTCGCCGCGGAGCCGGTGCCGCCGTAGGCCTTCCAGGTGCTGGCCGAGAACTGCAGGCCACCGTAGTAGCCGTTACCGGTCGAAGTGCTCCAGTTGCCGCCGCTCTCGCACTTGGCGACAGCGTCCCAGTCGACGGAGCCGGCTGCCTGCGCGGGGGTCGCAGCGATTGCCAGCGGCGTGCCGACCGCGATACCCGCGATGGCGATGCGGGCGATGTTCTTGGTGGCGGCGGACATCTTGCGGTGCTTGCCTCGGTAAGACATGTGAACTCTGCTCGTCTTCCACTGCCTGCGAGTCTTCGCTGTGGGTCAGGCCGGAGCCTGGCCGGGGCCGTTGGGTGACGGTCCGGCAAACCTCGTCGACGCACGGCGCGTCTTCTCGGTCCCCTCGCCCCTGTCCAGAAGTGCTTTCGCTCGGGGTATGGGTCCGGGGATCCGATGGACAGGGTTAGGCGCTTCGGATTCCCGGTCTTGCGTGTTGGTCGGGGCCAACGAGAAACGACGGTACGTAATCGGCGCCGTGATCGGAAATTATTCTGGCTGTGACCTACATCACAGTAACAGCACGCAACCTATAACGATTCGGGCATCGTTGCAGGTCAGACCACCGTTATCTGGCCGTTTCCTACCCGAGATAATTCACGGAATGTGAGGCTTGAGTCACGTCGTTTCGACGTCAAGGGACCATTTGGCTCCCCGGAAGGCGGCGCACTCTATTGCTTCTTGAGGAACTCCGCCAGTCCGCTCAGGTCGTCGGTATTCAAAAAGTCAACTCCTGCGTCGAGCTGCTCCTGCCAGAGCGCGGTCCGATCGGCGCCCGCGCCGTCCGGCGTCGCCCAGAAGCGCACCTTCTGACCTGCGCGATGTGCGTCCCGGGTGATCTGACGCAGCTTCGCGCGCTCGGCCGCGGGCATCGGACCGGCTCCGGTCCAGGTGAAAACCTCGGTCCAGTCATCGGACACCAATGGCGTCACCCGCCGGTCGTCCCCGATGTGCAGATCCGACTGGTCGAGGATGCGGCCGTCGTAGAACGCCTTGCGGTACCGCTGGGCGACCAGAACGTCCTTCGGGCGCGAACCGGACAGCACGGCCGTGACAGGCCCCTGGAGCACCAGCCCGAACGCATACGTAGAGAAGAGGAAGGAGTAGCGCGGGTCGTTCAGGCGCTTCTGAAGCGCCTCGTAGGTGCTGTTCGCCTCGCTCTTGATGTCGACCAGCAACTGGAAGGCCGACGGGCGGCGGTAGACATGTCCGAAATTGCCCGCTACGCGCTGCCGCAGCGGCTCCAGATAGAGCGACTCCAGGGTCCGGTCCGGCTTGAGGTCCCCGGCGGTGTGCCCGACCAACAGCTGCCCGTCGACGAGGAAGATGTCCGCCTCGACACTGCTGAAGCCCTGGTCGAGCGCGTCGAACAGCGGGCGGGCGTGCTCGTAGTCGTTGTGCGCGTGCGCCTGCGAGAGCGGTCGCACCTGGTGCGAAGCGGACGCGGGAGCGCTGGTCAGCGTGACCGTGACGACGGCGGCGAGTACCGCGGCGAGCAACTTGCGAGTCATGTCGCGCATCCTGAGCGATCTTGAAGACCGGTCAGTGAACAACGGACAGCCCCCAGGCGAACCCTCGCCGGACGGGGGTCGTGAGTGTTTAGACCGGTTAGAACCGGCCGTACCACTCACGAGCCCTTAGGCCTTAGCCGCCCGCGAACGGCGGGAGGACGTCGATCTCGGCGTTGTCTTCGAGGACGCGCGTGACGTCGCGCACCGCGATGCCGTCCAGCAGCAGGCCCGCGGCCTGGAGGATCTTCGGCAGGCCTTCGGGGTGGAGCCGGGCTAGTTCGGCCTTCAGCTCGGACACCGTCGTGTTCGCGGCAAGCTGAAGTTTCTCCTCCTCCAGGCCCGCCGCCGCGCGCGCCGAGGCGAAGTACCGCACCCGGACCGAGATCGTCTCCATGTGACTCAGCCGCCGATCGCGCTCATGGGCCGGATCGGCTGCGCGAAGCCGGCCTCGTTGATCTCGTGCCCGGCGAGCTTGCCCCACATGGTCTGCCGCCAGGCGTTCGCTATCTCTTCATCGCGCGCGCCCGCGCGCGCGAGGGAACGCAGGTCCGTCTCCTCGTTGCTGAACAGACAGGACCGGACCGCGCCGTCCGCGGTCAGCCTGGTCCGCTCGCAGGCCGAGCAGAACGGCCGGGTCACCGACGCGATCACGCCGACGTCGCCGGGGCCGCCGTCGACCAGCCATCGTTCCGCCGGTGCGCCGCCACGGGCGACGGGGAACGGCGAAAGCGTGAATTCCTCTTGCAGCAGGCCGAGAATCTCGGCCGCGGTGATCATCTGCTTGCGGTTCCAGCCGTGCTGGGCGTCGAGCGGCATCTGCTCGATGAAGCGCAGGTGATAGCCGTTGTCGAGGCAGTAGCGCAACAGCGGCGCCGCCTCGTGCTCGTTGACGCCGCGCATCAGGACCGCGTTGACCTTGACCGGGGCGAGCCCGGCGTCGCGTGCCGCCGCCATGCCGACGAGCACGTGGGACAGGCGGTCGCGGCGGGTGATCCGGACGAAGGTCTCGGGATCGAGTGTGTCGAGCGACACATTGATCCGGCGCAGCCCGGCTTCGGCCAGGCTCGCGGCGCGCTTGGCGAGTCCGATTCCGTTGGTGGTCATGGAAAGCCGGGGCTTCGGCTCGAGCGCGGAGATCTCCGCGATCAGGCCTTCGAGTCCGGGGCGCAGCAGCGGCTCGCCGCCGGTCAGCCTGATGTCGGTGACGCCGAGGCGTTCGACCGCGATGCGCAGCAGCCGGAGCAGCTCGGCGTCGCTCAGCACCTGGTCACTGGGCATCCAGTCCAGGCCCTCGGCGGGCATGCAGTAGGTGCAGCGCAGATTGCACTTGTCCGTCAGCGACACCCGGAGATCGGTGGCGACGCGGCCGAATGTGTCGATGAGCGCGGGGTTTTCCGGTCTGGGCATGCTCGGCGCACCTCGTGTACCGGGGACGCGAGGAAACCCGAGATCTACAGCCGTCATTGCCTCCAGACTAACGCGCAGATCCACAAAACGACCGACTGGTTAGAATGTTTTGTAACAAAGTGGCTCAGTCGGTGAAAGGGTGGCCGGATGGCGGACTCGGCGGCCAGGCGGTACCCGGTGACCGAAGAGGAGCTCATGCGCTTCGCTCATCTGGGCCGCGAAGGCAGCACCCTGACCGTGGTGCGGCACCAGCGCATCGCCGAGCAGATGGGCCTGTCCGGCACCGACCACAAGGCGCTCGACCTGGTCGGGCAGGCCGAAGGTCCGTTGACCGCGGGCCGGATCGCCGAGCTCACCGGGCTTTCCACCGGCGCTGTGACCGGCGTCATCGACCGGCTGGAGCGGGCCGGGCTCGTCCGCCGCGTGCGTGATGTGGAGGATCGCCGCAAGGTGCTGGTCGAGGTCGTGACGATGGACATGGAGCGCTTCGCGCCTCTGTTCGAGTCGGCCGTCGCGGCCACCAAGGACATTCTGGAGCGCTTCTCCCCGGAAGAGCGCGAAGTCGTCGAGCGCTATCAAAACGCGATGCTCGAGTACCTCCGCGCCGAAGTTCTGGGTGAACGCACGAACCGTTAGCTTTTCCGCATCTGCGGAGATAATGTTTCCCGCATGCCGCAATTCCGGTTATCCGAGGCTGCCCGCCTGCTCGGGGTCAGCGATGACACCGTCCGCCGCTGGGTCCGCGGCGGACAGCTGACCGCCGGCGAAGACGGCTCCGGCCGCAAGGTCGTCGACGGTGCGGAACTGGCCGCCTTCGCACGATCGCAGGCGGAGCAGCCGGATGACCCGTCCGCCGTCGGCCGTTCGGCGCGCAACCGGTTCGTCGGGCTCGTCACCGAGGTCATCACCGACAAGGTGATGGCGCAGGTCGAGCTGCAGGCCGGCGGGCACAGGCTGGTGTCACTGATGAGCTCAGAGGCCGTCCGCGAGCTGGGGCTGGCGCCCGGTGTGCTCGCGGTCGCCGTCGTCAAGGCGACCACGGTCGTCGTGGAAACCCCGGAGGGGTACCGATGAGAACCGCCGCTGTTCTTTCCGCCGTCGCGCTGCTGGCCACGGCCTGCGGGTCGGACCCGGCGCCCGCAGGCAACCAGAGCCAGGCGCCGGAGGCGAAGACGCTGACCGTGTTCGCGGCCGCCTCGCTGACGGAGTCGTTCACCGCGCTGGGCAAGCAGTTCGAGGCGGCGCACCCCGGTGTCACCGTCAAGTTCAACTTCGCCGGTTCGTCCGCTTTGGTGCAGCAGCTGACCCAGGGCGCGAAGGCGGACGTGTTCGCGTCGGCCGATCAGGCCAATATGGACAAAGGCGTCAAGGGTGGGGTGATCGACGGGCAGCCGGTCGTCTTCGCCACCAACAAGCTGACCATCGCGGTGGCCAAGGGGAATCCCAAGGCGATCACGGGTTTCGGTGACCTCGTCAAGGACGGGCTGAAGGTCGTCGTGTGCGCGCCGCAGGTGCCGTGCGGCGCGGCGGAGCAGAAGGTCGAGACGGCCACCAAGGTCGATGTGAAGCCGGTCAGCGAGGAGCAGGACGTCAAGGCGGTGCTCGCCAAGGTCCAGTCCGGCGACGCCGACGCGGGCCTCGTCTACGTCACCGACGCGACCACGGCCGCGGCCAAGGTCGACAAGGTGGACTTCCCCGAGTCCTCCGGCGCGATCAACAACTACCCGATCGCCGCGATCAAGGGCGGCCAGGCCGACCTGGCCAAGGCGTTCAACGACTACATCCTGGGCGGTGGCCGTCCCGAGCTGACGAAGGCCGGGTTTGGCGCTCCCTAGTGGAGTCGTGAGTGTTCCCGACGGTTCTAACCGTCGGGAACACTCACGACTGCCCAAGATCTTGTGGCTGCCGGCCGGGGTGGCGCTGGCGCTGGTCGTGCTGCCCGTGGTGGGGTTGCTGGCCCGGTCGGATCTGAGCCGGTTGCCGTCGTTGCTGGTGACGCCGTCGTCGTTGCACGCGTTGCGGTTGTCGCTGGTGACGGCGGGTCTGTCGACCGTGGTGTGCGTCGTGCTGGGGGTTCCGCTGGCGGTGGTGCTCGCGCGGTCCGGGATCAAGGGGATCCGGGTGCTGCGCGCGATCGTGCTGCTGCCGCTGGTGCTGCCGCCGGTCGTCGGCGGGCTGGCGCTGCTGTATTTGCTGGGGCGTAAGGGTTTTCTGGGGTACGTGCTGGATCTGGCCGGGATACAGGTGCCGTTCACGACGGCCGCGGTCGTGATCGCGCAGACGTTCGTCGCGATGCCGTTCCTGGTGGTCAGCCTCGAAGGCGCGCTGCGCAACGCGGGCGACCGGTACGAGCGCGTCGCGTCGACGCTCGGCGCGAAACCGTGGACGGTGTTCCGCCGCGTGACCATCCCGCTGCTGCTGCCCGCGCTCGGTTCGGGCGTCGTGCTGAGCTTCGCGCGCGCGTTGGGTGAGTTCGGCGCGACCATCACGTTCGCAGGCAGTTTGGAGGATGTGACGAGAACGCTGCCGCTGGAGGTCTACCAGCAGGCGGAGGTCGACATCGACAGCGCGGTCGCGCTCGCGTTGCTGCTGATCGTGGTCGCCGTCGCGGTGATCGCGGTCGCCAGGCCGAAGGCGCTCGATGCTGCGGGCTGAGATCGAGCTGGTCAGAGGCGCCTTCGCGCTGTCGGTCGACTTCGAGGTCGCCGACGGGCACGTGCTCGCGCTGCTCGGGCCCAACGGCTCCGGCAAGTCCACTGTGCTCAGCTGCCTGACCGGGCTGCTCGACCCGCGCTCGGCCGCCATCGAGCTGAACGGGCGCGCGCTCGCCGGGCTGCCACCGCACGACCGCCGGATCGGCCTGCTGGCCCAGGATCCACTGCTCTTCCCGCACCTGTCCGTTGTGGACAACGTGGCCTTCGCGCCGCGTTCGCGGGGCGCGAGCCGTGACGACGCCCGCGCGACCGCGCGGCACTGGCTGGCCGAAGTGGACGCGCTCGCGCTCGCCGACCGCAAGCCGTCGCGGCTTTCCGGCGGCCAGCAGCAACGCGTCGCCGTCGCGCGCGTGCTCGCGAGCGAGCCCGACCTGCTGTTGCTCGACGAGCCGTTCGCCGCGCTGGACGTCGACGCCGCGCCCGCGATCCGCGGCCTGCTGCGCCGGGTGCTCCGCGACGGCCCGACGACCGTGCTGGTCACGCACGATCCGCTCGACGCGCTCGCGCTCGCCGACCAGGTGGCCGTGCTGGACAGCGGCCGGATCGTCGAGCGCGGCGCGACCCGCGCGGTGCTCGCCGCGCCGCGCACCGGGTTCACCGCCCGGATCGCCGGGCTGAACCTGGTCAGCGGCACGGCCACGGCGGACGGTCTGCGTACCCCTTCCGGTCACCTGATCGCGGGAATTCCCACCGAGGTCGCGGACGGCGAACCCGCGGTCGCGGTGTTCGCGCCCAGCGCGGTGGCGGTGTATCCGCAAGAGCACGCCGGTAGTCCACGCAACACCACGCACGCCGTGGTCGCCGCGCTCGAACCACACGGCCCGGTGGTCCGCCTGCGGGTCACCGGCGACGGCTGGGCACAGGGTCTCACCGCCGATCTGACCCCGGCGGCGGTCGCCGACCTCGATCTCGAACCGGGTTCGGCGGTGACCTTGTCGATCAAGGCCACCACGGTCTCGGTACATCCGGCCGCCGCCACATAAGGTGTGGTCATGACGTGGACCTACCTGACCGACATGGACGGCGTGCTGGTGAAGGAGGAGCACCTCATTCCCGGCGCGGACGAGTTCCTCGCCGAGCTGCGTGCCAACGAGATCAAGTTCCTCGTGCTCACGAACAACTCCATCTACACCCCGCGTGACCTGCGCGCGCGCCTCGAACGCACCGGGATCGACATCCCGGAGGAGGCCATCTGGACCTCCGCGCTGGCGACCGCGAAGTTCCTCGCGTCGCAGCGCCCGAACGGCTCCGCGTTCGTGATCGGCGAGGCGGGCCTGACGACCGCGCTGCACGAGGTCGGCTACGTGCTGACCGAGGTCGACCCCGACTACGTCGTGCTCGGCGAGACCAGGACGTACAGCTTCTCCGCGATAACCCGCGCGATCCGGCTGATCGACAACGGCGCGAAGTTCATCGCGACCAACCCGGACGCCACCGGCCCCAGCCTCGAAGGCTCGATGCCGGCGACCGGCTCCGTGGCCGCGCTGATCGAGAAGGCGACCGGCCGTTCGCCGTACTTCGTCGGCAAGCCGAACCCGCTGATGATGCGCTCGGCGCTGCGCAGGCTCGGCGCGCATTCGGAGAACACGCTGATGATCGGCGACCGGATGGACACCGACGTCCACTCGGGCATCGAGGCCGGGCTGCAGACGATCCTGACCCTCACCGGCATTTCGACGCGCGAGACCGCCGAGCGTTACCCGTACCGTCCGACGCTGGTCATCGACTCGATCGCTGACCTGATCGGGCGTACTCGTGATCCGTTTGGGACCGAGTGACAAGCGGTGACGCCATGAGAAGGCCTATCTTCTCAAGATGAGCACCTACGTCGTGGGCGACGTCCACGGGCACCGCGACGCGCTGGCTGACGCCTTGCGTGTCGAGGGGCTCGTCGACGACGCCGACAACTGGTCGGGCGAGGACGACCACCTGTGGTTCCTCGGTGACTTCGTCGACCGCGGTCCGGACGGCGTCGGTGTGATCGACCTGGTGATGCAACTACAGGAGCAGGCCGACGACAGCGGCGGCCAGGTGCAGACCCTGCTCGGCAACCACGAGATCCTGCTGCTCGGGATGTACCACTTCGGCGACACCGAGGTCCCGTCCGACTTCGGCCCGCGCAGTTTCGCGCGCAGCTGGGAGATCAACGGCGGCCTGCTGTCCGATCAGGAACGTCTCACCGACACCCACGTCGAATGGCTCACCTCGCGCCCGCTGCTCGCGACCACCGCCGACCACCTGCTGATGCATTCGGACACCCTCGAATACCTCGACTGGGGCGACGACATCGAGGAGATCAACCTCTCGGGGCGCGCCGTGCTCTCCGGCGACGACATCTCCGACTGGTGGGACATTTGGCGCCGCATGACCACCCGCTACGCCTTCCGCGGGCCGGACGGACCCGAAGTCGCCCAGCGCCTGCTCGACATTCTCGGCGGTTCGCGGATCGTGCACGGCCACAGCGTCATCGCCGACCAGCTGGGCATCCACCCGGCGCAACTGGACGGGCCGTACCTCTACGCGGGCGGGAAAGCGCTGGGCATCGACGGTGGGCTCTTCGTCGGGGGACCGTGCCTGGTGATCGAGCTCCCCTTCGAACCCGAGGACTAGGGCAGCGGCACGATCTCCTTGCCCAGCGGCATCAGCGAGACCGGGATCATCTTGAAGTTGGCCACGCCCATCGGGATGCCGATGATCGTGACGCACAGGAGCGCGCCGGTGACCAGGTGCCCGATCGCCAGCCAGATGCCCGCGACGATCACCCAGATCAGGTTGCCGAGCAGCGACGCGGCGCCCGCGTCACGCCGGTCGACGACCGTGCGCCCGAACGGCCACAGCGCGTAGTTCGCGATGCGGAACGAGGCCAGCCCGAACGGGATCGTGATGATGAAGACGCAGCAGATCACGCCGGCGACCAGGTACCCGACGGCCATCCAGAAGCCGCAGAAGACCAGCCAGATGATGTTGAGGATGAAGCGCATCAGACGTGTAACTCCCCGCTCGCGACCGTGACCGCCTGGCCGGCCAGGCGCAGGCGGTATTCGTTCTCCGTTAGAGAGACGCGCACGATGCCGCCTCGTTCCGAAGCCTGCTCGGCGACCATCCGCTCCTTGCCGAGCTTGGGCGCCCAGTAAGAGGTCAGCGTGCAGTGCGCCGATCCTGTCACCGGGTCCTCGTCGATGCCGACCGCGGGCGCGAAAACGCGGCTCACGAAGTCGATGCCGGGCTTGTCGCCGGGCGCGGTCACGATGATCGCCCTGGTTTCGAGCGCGGCGAGCGCCTTGAAGTCCGGCTCCAGCGCGCGAAGCCGGGCGGTGTCGGCGACCTGCACCAGGATGTCCGAGACACCGCGTCCGACGTACTCGGCGGTGACGTCGAGCGGGATGTCCTCGCCGGTCTCCTCCGGCGGGTCGGCCGGGAAGTCCATGTACACCCAGCCGTTGTCGGACTTGGTGGTCAGCGTGCCGCTGAGCGTGTCGAACTCCTGCTCGCCCTTCAGCACATGGCCCGCGGCGAGGGTGGCGTGCCCGCAGAGTTCGACCTCGGTCTTCGGGGTGAACCACCGCAGCGGCACCTCGCGCCCGCCGAGTTCGGCGAACGCGGTCTCGGGGTGCTTGAACTCGGCGGCCACCGACTGCATCCACGCCGGATCGGCGGGACCGTCGAGCAGCACGACGGCGGCGGTGTTGCCGCGGAAGGCCTCACCGGTGAACGCGTCGACGAGAAAGAAGCGCATGACTCGAACGTAGCGGTTTACTGAACCCATGCGAGTAGTCGATCTAGCTTCCCGCCCTGACCTTTGTGACGCCGCGCTCGATCTCGGCGATGTCGGCGGCCAGTTCATCTACCAAGGCGTCAGTGGGAAGATGATCACCGCCGAACGCTTCCTTCGCTTGTGGGGCCGCTATTTCCTCATCGCGCTCGACGACGACGGCGTCCCGATCGCCCGCGCGCTCTCGGTCCCGCTCGCGTTTCCCGCCGAAGGCCGCACCGAACTGCCCGACCACGGCTGGGACGAAGCGATCCAGTGGGCCGCGCAGGATGTCATGGACGCCCGCGAACCCACCGCGCTGTGCGCGCTCGAAGTCGTCATCTCGCCGAAGCTGCGCGGCACCGGCCTGTCCGCGCCGATGCTCAAGGCGCTCAAGGCGCGCGCCGCCGAAGACGGCCTGCGCAAGCTGATCGTGTCCGTCCGCCCGATCGGCAAGGAGCACGAACCCGACACGCCGATGCCGGACTACGCGGCCCGCCGCCGCCCCGACGGCCTGCTCGCCGACCGCTGGCTGCGCACCCACGAACGCCTCGGCGCGCGCGTGATCAAGGTCTGCCCGTTCGCCGTGACGCTGACCGGCACGTTCGCGGACTGGCGCGAGTGGACCGGCGTCGAACTCGTCGAGGGCGAGAACCACATCCCCGGCGGGATCGCGCCGGTGGTCGCTTCGAAGGCGCTCGACCACGGTTGCTACATCGAGGCCAACGTCTGGATGGAACATCCGATGGACTGAGAAACCGTGGTCCGGTGCCCACTGCGGGCACCGGACCACGGCGGTCACCGGCAGGTGTACGGGCCCGCCTTGTCCAGCACCGCTCCCTTCGTGTCGATGACCTCCCATGAGTAGGACTTGCCGTTGAGCACGAGCTTCACCACGCCGTGCTTGGCGAAGATCTTCTCGACGCCTTCGCGTGCCTTGTAGTCCGAGTAGAGGTAGTCGCCACCGATGCCGACCATGACCGAGCGGATGCCGTTGGCCTCATTGACGTGGCCGCTCGTGTCCAGCGGCTTCGTCCGCTCGTAGTGGTGGTCGTGACCGGTGAACACCATGTCCGCCTTGACCTTTTCGAGTTCGTTCCACAGTGGCGCGATGCTTTTCTGGTCACCCGCGTGCCCTGAGTTGAACCGAGGGTGGTGCCAGTAGCCGACGACACAGGCCTTGGTGTTCTTCGCCAGGTCCTGGCGCAGCCAGGCCACCTGCTCGGAACCGCCACCGGTGTAGATCGGGTTCGAGTCCATCGCGACGAAGTGGAAGTCGCCGACGTCGTAGCTGTAGTACGGCAGGCCTTGCGGATACGCGATCGCGCCGAAGTACGACTTGTAGCCCTTGAGCTGGTCGTCCCACTCGTGGTTGCCGATGGTGGGCCTGGTGATGCTCTTGAACTTGCCCCAGGTCTTGTCGTAATGCGCGCGGTACTCGGCGAGCGTGCCCTTGTGGTACTGGTTGTCGCCGACCGTCAGCACGTACTGCGGATTGATCTTGGCGATCTGGGCCGCGGTCTGCTCGTGCGTGGAGAACATCTCCGGGTTGGCGATGTCACCGGCGATGGTGAGGGTGATCGTCCCGGAGCCGCCCGGTTTGGTCGACGCCTTGAGTACGGCGCTCGCCGCGGAGTTGTTGCCTGCCGCGTCCTTCGCCCGCACTGTGTAAGCGAATTCGAGGCCGGAGGCCAGCCCGCTGTCGGTGTACGTGGTCCCGGTGGGCGTCCCGACGACGACCCCGTCGCGGAGCACGTCGTAACCGGTGACGGCGACGTTGTCGGTCGACGCGTTCCAGCTCAGCGAAACGCTGTCCGTCGTGGTGGCGGTCGCGATCAGTCCGGTCGGCACCGTGGGCGGTTCGGTCTCGCCGCCACCCGGATTCGAACCGTAGACCTCCAGTTCGAACAACGAGTAGCCGTACGTGGTGCCGCGTGCGGTGCCGTGCACGCGGACATGGCGTGCGAACGCGGTCAGGCCGGTGTACTCGTCGATCGCGCCGTTGCCGCCGGTGACCGACTTGATGTCCTGCCAGGTCGTGCCGTCGGCCGAGCCTTGGATCTTGTAGGTCTTGGCGTAGGCGGCTTCCCAGCTCAGCTTGACCCTGGTGATGGCCATCCGGCTGCCGAGATCGACGGCGATCCATTGCGGGTCAACGCCTTCTTCACTGGCCCAGCGGGTCGACGCGTCGCCGTCGACGGCGCGTCCGCCTTCGAAACCGCTGCTCTCGACCGATGAGGTGGAGGTCGGCTTGCCCGTCGAAAGCAGGGTTTCCGCCGCCGCGGGCGCGCCCGGCGCGGTCGTCAGCTGGCCCAGCAGGACGACCGCCGCGATGGCGGCGCCTGCCAGCGGTGTTCTCCGTTTCATGTGCGCTCCTCGACTCCGTTGTGTCGAAGCATTAGTTAGGGAACTTTCCTAACTTGAGGTAAACACGGAGTAAAAGTCGCAGTCAACGGCCGCGCCCAGGCTTACACGAGATTGGCGAAGCCGCGCGGCGGGGTTGCGTTTCACGTGTGCTCGAAAGGGGCGACGCGCTACGGGTGAGCATGTGAGGATCGGGCCCATGATGCAGAAACTGGGGAAGATCGGGGCCACGCTCGCCGTCGCCGGGACGATCATGACGGCAGGCGCGGCAGCCGCTTCGGCGACCGATTGGACGATCAAGGGGACCTTCGGCACCGGCGCCGCGTGCGAGGCCGAAGCCGACCACTACTACCGCTGGTGGACCGAAGCCTGGTGCGAGGAAAAGCCGCGCAGCAACTACTGGATCCTGTGGGTCAAGGTCTGATGCCGGACGCCCCTGCCGGCGAACTCGCCGGCAGGGGCGCCTCCGGGATCAAACCTGGGTGATGAACGGGCCGTTGCTGGTCATCCAGGTGTTCGCCGGGCACCTGGCGGTGGAGATCCGGTGCGGCGGCGCCCAGTTGCCCATGTGCTGATGCCCGTCCGCGCATTCGACCACCACGCGGTACTGGGTGAACCCGTCGTCGAGCCGGTTGCAGTTGGCGATGGCCTGCGCCTGGGGATCGCGCTTGATGGACAGGAACTGGCAGTCCCTGCCGGGGATGGGCGCGCTCGCCGAAGCCGCGGTGATCGGCCCCGCGAGCACTCCGGCCATGGCGAATACGGCCGCGGTGGCGGCTTTGATCTTGTTGTCCATGCCATGAGATTGCGAGACGGCGCTGTCGCCGCGCTGCCATTTCAGGCTGGGCTGAAAAGTCTTGCGCTGAACCGGGAGCCGACGAATTCTTCGGATATGGCAAAGAAAAGCACACTCGTCGCCGCCGTTTCGCTGGCGATCGTGGCAGCCGGGGTGTCGGCCGCGCCCGCTTCGGCGGGAGCCACCGCGGTCAACTGCTGGGACGGCGCGAACTGCGTCTACTACAACGGCACGCTGGTCGATTCGTGGTCGTCGGTCATGCCGGGTGAATGCCACCGGACCGCGGTTTACGACACGATCGAAAACCGCACGGTCTTCGCGCAGCGCATCTGGGAGAACGACAACTGCACCGGCAACTCCGTGATCGTCTGGGCGGGCACCACGCGATGGACCAGCACCCTGCGCCGCAGCATCGGTGGCGTCTGAGGCCCATCGCGGGGATCTGACAGGTCTCCACGTGCGGGTGGCCGAACGGCCGGGTCGTTCCTAGACTCGGTGGGTCGACCCGTGAGGAGGCGTTCGTCATGCCCGAAGCACCCGCCGTGCCGAGCTACGCGTCAGGGATCTCGGAGGTCCCGCTGCTCGGCGACACCATCGGCGACAACTTCGCCCGCACGGCCGCGGCGTTTCCCGGCCGGGATGCGCTGGTCGACCGGGCTTCGGGCAGGCGGTGGACCTACGCCGAGCTGGCCGCCGAGGTCGACGCGCTCGCGCTCGGCCTGCACGAGCTCGGCATCCGCAAGGGCGACCGGGTCGGCATCTGGGCGCCGAACTGTGCCGAGTGGACGTTCACCCAGTACGCGACCGCCAAGATCGGCGCGATACTGGTGAACATCAACCCGGCGTACCGGTCGCACGAGCTGGAGTACGTGCTGAACCAGGCCGGTATCCGGCTGATCGTCGCCGCCGAGAGCTTCAAGACCTCGGACTACGCGGGCATGATCGAGCAGGCGCGGCCGAAGTGCGCCGCGCTCGAACACGTCGTGCTGCTGGGCTCGGACGCCTGGAAATCCTTGCTGGACAAGGAAAGGACGGGCTCGATCGAAGTCTCGCTCAGCGCGGACGACCCGATCAACATCCAGTACACCTCGGGCACCACGGGCTTCCCGAAGGGCGCGACGCTCAGCCACCACAACATCCTGAACAACGGCTTCTTCGTCGGTGAACTCTGCAACTACACCGAAAACGACCGCGTCTGCATCCCGGTTCCCTTCTACCACTGCTTCGGCATGGTCATGGGCAACCTCGCGGCGACCACGCACGGCGCCTGCATGGTGATCCCGGCGCCGTCGTTCGAGCCGAAGGCGACACTCGAAGCCGTCGCCGCCGAGAAGTGCACCTCGCTCTACGGCGTGCCGACGATGTTCATCGCCGAACTGGCCGACCCGGACTTCGACTCCTTCGACCTGTCTTCGCTGCGCACCGGCATCATGGCGGGCTCGCCCTGCCCGGTCGAGGTGATGAAGCAGGTCATCGAGCGGATGGGCATGGCGGAGGTGTCGATCTGCTACGGCATGACCGAGACCTCGCCGGTCTCGACGCAGACACGCGCCGACGATTCGGTCGACCGCCGCGTGTCGACCGTCGGCCGCGTCGGGCCGCATCTGGAGGTCAAGGTCGTCGACCCCGAAACCGGCCTGACCACCCCGCGCGGCGAGCCCGGCGAGCTGTGCACGCGCGGCTATTCGGTGATGCTCGGGTACTGGGAGCAGCCGGACAAGACCGCCGAGGCCATCGACGCGGCACGCTGGATGCACACCGGCGACCTGGCGATCATGGACGACGAGGGCTACGTCAACATCACCGGCCGGATCAAGGACATGGTCATCCGCGGCGGCGAAAACCTTTATCCACGCGAAATCGAGGAGTTCCTCTACACGCACCCCGACGTCTTGGACGCCCAGGTGATCGGCGTGCCCGACGCCAAGTACGGCGAAGAGCTCATGGCCTGGGTGCGGATGAAGGACGGCGCGACCCCGCTGACCACCGAGGCGGTGCGCGAATTCTGCGCCGGAAAACTGGCCCACTACAAGATCCCGCGCTACGTGCACGTGGTCGACGAGTTCCCGATGACCGTCACCGGCAAGGTCCGCAAGGTCGAGATGCGCGAGCGGGCCGTCGAACTCCTTGGCCTGCAAGACCTTCTCAACGCCAAGCACGCCTGAGGGTCGTGAGTGTTTTCGCCGGTTAGAACCGGCCGTACCACTCACGACCCCCGGCTACCCGAGCAGCCGGTTCATCGCGTCGTAGGGGAAGCCTTCGCGAGTCGCGGGGTAGGTGCCCGCCTTGAGCAGCTCGGTGGTCGCGCGGGCGGCGAGGCCGTAGGCGGCCTGGGCGATCGCCGAGCCGAGGCTGATCCGGACCACACCCGCCGCGGTCAGTTCGGCGACCGTGGGAGCGCCGTACTGGACCATCACCGCGAGCGGCAGCGGGCCGTTCGCGAGTTCGGTGATGGCGCCGAGGTCGGTCAGGCCGGGCACGAACAGGCTGTCCGCGCCTGCCTCGGCATAACGCTCGGCCCTGGCGAGTGCTTCGTCGACCGAGCCGGGCCCTGCCAGGAACAGGTCCGTGCGGGCGTTGAGCCAGATCGCGTCGCCGAGCTCGTCCGCCGCCGCGCGGGCGGCGGACAGGCGGTCGGCCTGCTCGGCGGGCTCACGGGTGCCGTCTTCCAGGTTGACGCCGGAGGCGCCCGCTTCGATCACCGCCGTCGTCGTGGCCGCGACGTCGGCGTACCCGCCCTCGATGTCCGCCGAAACGGGCACGCCCACGGCCGACACGATGCGCCCGACGACCTCGGCCACGCGGTCGGCGCCCAGGTCGGCGCCGTCCGGCACACCCAGCGACCACGCGACACCGGCGCTGGTGGTGGCGATCGCGGCGGCCCCGGCGTCGGCGATCACGACGGCCGACGCGACGTCCCACGCGTTGGGCAGCAGCAGCGGGGCGCCCGCCCGGTGCAGCGCGGAAAAGGCCTGCATCAGAGCTCGACGAGCAGTTCGTGGTCGAGCTCGACGAACTCGACGATCGTGTCGGCGAACCGCCCCGCGATCAGGCTCCGGTAGGCCTCGGAACCAGTGTGCGCGTCGTAGGCGGCTTGGTCGGCGAAGTGCTCGACGAACAGCAGGTAGTCGGGCTTGGCCGGGTCGCGGTAGACGCGGAACGACAACGTGCCCGCCTCGGCGCCGGGGCCTCGAGGCGCGAACTCGGCCACGATGGCCTCGGCTTCTGCCTGCTTGCCGTCCTTGAGATGGATGGGGAAAACCTTGGTGAGCAAAGGAAACTCCTCGTTTCGTCGGTGACGGGGACAAGCTTCGCCGACCGGCGGTGCGGTGTCCGGTCATATCCGGACACGCGCCGATGTCCGGATATGACCGGTGCCCGCGCCCCCGATCGCGTATACCTGAGCGGTGACCACGTATTCCGCCGTTCTCACCACCGGCATCTACTGCCGGCCGGGGTGCGGCGCGAAGCCGTTACCGCGCAACAACATCACCTTCGAGCACGCGGCCGCGGCCGAGGCGGCGGGCTTCCGCGCCTGCCTGCGGTGCCGCCCGTACCGGGTGGCGGGCCCGGTCGGCTCGGACGCGCCCGCGCTGGTGTGCCGGGCGGTCCAGCTGATCATCGGCGGCGCGCTCGACCACGACGGCACCGAGTCCGCGCTCGCCGAGCGGGTCGGGCTGTCCGCACGGCACCTGCGGCGGCTTTTCCTGCACCACCTGGGCGCGAGCCCGGACCAGCTCGCCCGGTCACGGCGCGCGCATTTCGCCAGGCGCCTGCTCGACGACAGCGACCTGACCGTGCTGGACGTGGCGTTCGCGTCGGGCTTCGGGAGCCTGCGGCAGTTCAACCGGACCATGCGGGAGGTCTTCCGCGCCGCGCCGACCGATCTGCGTGAGCGCAGGCGCCGCGCCGACCGCCTCGTCGCCGACGGCGGGCTCGCGCTGCGCCTGCCGTTCCTGCCGGGCTACGACTGGACGGCGATGCTCGGACTGCTGGCCCGCTGGGCGATCCCCGGCGTCGAGTCCGTCGAGGACGGCACCTATCGGCGGACGATCACGGTCAACGACGCGCCGGGGCTGCTGGAGATCTCCGCGGGCGGCCCGGATCATCTGCTGCTGCGCGCGCACCTGCCGTACTGGGAGGACCTGATCCACGTGGTCGACAGGGCCGCCCGGATCGTCGGCCTCGACGCCGACCACTCGGCGGGCGCCGCCGCGTTGAGCGTGGATCCGACGCTGGGACCACTGGTCCGCGCGCGGCCCGGACTGTCCGTGCCGGGAGCGTGGAGCGGCTACGAGATCGCGACGCAGGTCGTGCTGGGCGACGACTTGGCGGAGTTCGTCGCGCGCGGTACGCCGGTGCCCGGCCTTCCCGGCGGGCTCACGCGCACTTTCCCGCCGCCCGAAGGGGAACTGGCCTCGGTCGACCACGGGTCCACTGTGGACGAAATCGCCGCGCTGCCCGGTGTCGGCCCGGAGCGGGCGAACCGCATCGCCTACCGGCTCGGGTGCCGCACGGCGTTCCCGCTCGACGGGCCGTCGGCGAGGTGGCACCCCTGGCAAGCACTGGCGGCCACCCACCTCCTGGTGTCGTGAGTGGTACAGCCGGTTCTAACCGGCCATACCACTCACGACCCTGGGTCACGAGGTCTTGGCGGCTTCGGCGAAGGCTCGGGCGTCCTCCTCGCCGAAGGTCTCCTCCAGGTGCTCCGGCGAGTAGTCGAGGTCGATCTTCTCGACCGGCATGCCGCGCGCCGACTCGATGGCGCCGAGGCGGCGCTGCGCGCGGTCGGCCGCGTACTGGATCAGCTCCTGGGCGTCGTTGTCGAAGGGCTGCTCGTCGAACTGGTCGTCGGTCCACTGGATCATCGCCAGCGCGATCGGCAGCAGCTCGCCCATGCGCTGGTGCACGGCCTCCCACATCGTGTCGTCGGCGGCGACGTGGCGGCGGCAGGTGAAGGTGCCCCATGCCATGTGGCGGCGCTCGTCGTCGCCGATGCGGCGGACCAGTTCCTGCATGCCGGGCAGGATGTTCTGCTCGGTGCAGATCTTCTGCCAGGCGTAGTAACCGGTCAGCGCCAGGCTGCCTTCGACGACGTGGTTGTACGTCACCGACGCGCGGATCTGGTTGAGGGGGCTGGGATCCGACTCGAGCAGGCCGAGCGACTCCGGCAGCTCTTCGTAGAAAAGCTTGCGGTAGTGGGGATTTTCGGCGACGTACGGGTGCAGGTCCTCGGTCAGGCCGACGGCGTCCATCCACAGCCGGAACACCTGGACGTGCTTCGCCTCCTCGAAGGCGAACTGGGTCAGGTACATCTCGTCGCCGAAGCGGCCGGTCGCGGACATGGCCTTCATGAACGGCTGGATGTCCTCGGTGACGGCTTCCTCGCCGGCGATGAACTGCGCGACCAGGTAGCGCACTGAGCGCTGCTGCTCCGAGGTCAGCGAGTCCAAGCCTTCGCGGTCGTGGGAGAAGTCGATGTCGGCCGGGTTCCAGAACTTCTTGTTGCCCTTGGAAAACAGCCGCAGCGGGAACGACTCCCAGTTGAGGCCGCCGCGCTGCAATGAGCTGAAGCCGGTGCGCCGCTCGGACAGGATTTCGGTCATGGCAGGCCTTTCACTTCGTCGTGAACGCGTGGACAGCCGGTGTGATGACGGCGCACACCGACTCGGCCGCTTCGGCGGCGGAATGCGTCTGGAGCACGAGATGGCTCAGCGACAGGCGGACGACCGTCTCCGCCAGCAGCGCCGCCGCCCCTGGGGCGAGCGAGGGCTCGAACTCGACGTACTGCTGCTCGGCCAGCGCGACGGCCGCCGACAGCACCGGCTCGCCCTTGGTGGTCAGCAGCGGGAGCAGGTCCTCCCCGGTGCCGAGCGCCGCCGCGACCAGCTTGTTCTCCCGCGCGTGTTCGATGGTGAACCGCACGGCCAGCCCGATGGCGGTGATCAGGTCGTCCGCGTTCTCCACGCGCCGTTTGATCCCCTCGAGGAACTCGGACGTCGTGCGCAGCGCGACCGCCCGCGTCAGCGAGGCCTTGTTGCCGAACTCGTTGTAGACGGTCTGGCGGCTGACACCCACCCGCGCGGCCACGTCCGCCATGCGCAGCGCGGCGTAGCCCTTCTCCGGCAGCAGCTCGGTCGCCGCGTCCAGCAGGGCCTCACGCAGAGAGGCTTTGGTCCGCTCGGTGAAGCTGGTGATCTCCGCCACATCTCCAGCTTGACACTCATTCGAAATATGTCAAGGCCGTTGACGTTCTCAGGAAGTCTGTACAACGGCTAACGTGGCAGTCATGGGGATTACCGTGGGCTTCGACCTGGACATGACGCTGATCGACCCGAGACCGGGCATGAGCGCGGTGATGTACGCGCTCGGCGCCGAACGCGGCGTCGAGATCGACGGCGATCACTTCGCCGCCAACCTCGGGCCGCCACTGCAGCACGTGCTGCGCGATTCGGGCGCGCCGGAGGACCGGATCGACGAGCTGGTCGACCGGTTCCGCGAGATGTATCCCGACATCGTCGTGCCGCAGACGGTCGCGCTGCCCGGCGCGGCCGAGGCGCTCAAGGCCGTCCGCGCGGCGGGCGGGCGCACGCTGGTCGTCACCGGGAAGTTCGGCCGCAACGCCTGGCTGCACGTCAAGGCGCTCGGGTTCGAAGTGGACGAGCTCGTCGGCGAACTCTGGTCGACGGAGAAGGCCGCCGCGCTCACCGAACACGGGGCCGTCGCCTATGTGGGTGACCACGTGGGGGACATGCGCGGCGCGCTGACCGCGGGCATCCCCGGCATCGCCGTCGTCAGTGGACCGTGCTCGCGTGCCGAGCTCCAAGCGGCGGGTGCCGACGTGGTGTTCGACACCCTCGACGAGTTCCCCGCCTGGTTCTCAAGCTTTGCGGCGAGCCTCCCGCACTAACGCGATAAGCCCAAGTCCCAGGCCCAGCGGGGTGATGACACCCGCGGCCGCGCTCAACCAGATCGGCAGGTTCTGCAGGCCGGCCGCGAACATGATGAAAACGGCGAACACGGCGAGCATGCCGATCGCGAAGAGGCCGATGCCGAGGCGCATCAGGAACGACTTTCCCATGCCGCCGAGGGTAACCGCAGGTATCAGCTTCACCCCACGGTGTGTGGCGAGATAGGCTTATGAGACGCGCGCCCTGGGTACGCCCCGGGGCGCGTTCGTCGTGAACAGAGAAGGAATGGGTGAGGGCAGTGCCGACCGGCAAGGTCAAGTGGTACGACGCGGAGAAGGGATTCGGCTTCGTCACGCAGGATGGTGGCGACGACGTGTACATCCGCAAGGCCGCGCTACCGCAGGGCGTCGAGGGGCTCAAGGCCGGTCAGCGGCTCGAGTTCGGCGTCGCGGACGGCAGGCGCGGCCCGCAGGCGCTGTCGGTGCGCCTGCTCGACCCGCCGCCGTCGGTGGCCGAAGCCAGGCGCCGCCCCGCCGAGGAGCTGCACGGCCTGATCGAGGACATGATCAAGCTGCTCGAGCTCAAGGTGCAGCCGGACCTGCGCCGCAACCGCTACCCGGACCGCAAGTACACCAAGCAGATCGCCGAGATCATGCGCGCGGTCGCGCGGGACATCGATCCCTAAACAGCGGATTCGATCTGCAGTGACCAGAAGGCCCGCATGACCAGCACGGGCGTGCCGTCCTCTTCGACGACCAGCCTGCCCTGATCGACGGCCGGGGCGGGCTGCTGCACCTCGATGCCGAGGATCTGGTCGCCGGGGTTCGGCGTGCTCGCGGTGAACGCGTACTGCTCGTCGCTGCTGAAGTGCTTCTCGATGGCGGGCTGGAGCTCGCCTTTCGAGTTCGCGTAGACGATGACGACGCGCCACGGCGTTGCCGCGATCTCGGCGGGCACCGAGATCTGAACGGGCTTGCCCGGCCGGGCTTTCAAGCTGGCCGGGTTGGCCTGGCTCTGCGTGCAGGTGCCGCTGAAGATGTCGCAGTGCACGGTCGGCTCCGTCCGGATGGTCTTGCCGTCGGCGAAGAACGTCACCTCGGGCTCACCGGGGGCGGAGCAGCCCGTGAGCAGGGCCGCACCGGCCGCAAGAGAAGCCACCATCGCAGAACGCCGCATGGTCGCCAACCCTACGAGTCGCGCCATGGGCGCGGTGCGGGTCCCCCCGGAGCGGCGTGCTGGACCGGCGCCGCGCGCAGCGGCCGGTCGCCGCCGAGCCCGGGGATCAGCGAGGTGCCGCGGTGCACCAGGAAGGTCTGCACCAGGCCGATCGCCAGCAGCAGCGTCAGCACCAGGAAGCCGATCCAGAACGTCGGCGGGAGCAGCAGCCCGACCGCGCCGCCGAAGCACCACGCGAGCTGCAGCACGGTCTCCGAGCGGCCGAACGCCGACGCCCGCGACTCCTCGGGCAGGTCCTCCTGGATGACCGCGTCGAGGCTGATCTTGGCCAGCGCGCTCGCGGTCGCGCCGACGAGACCGACGACGGCCGCGGTCGCGAGTCCCGGCAGGATCGTCGCGAGCAAGGCCGCGCCGAACGCGCCGCCGACGCAACCCAAGATCACCTGATCGGGTTTGCCGAAGGTCATCCGTGAGCCCAGCGCGTTGCCGAGGAACCCGCCGACACCGGCGGCCAGTCCGATCACGCCGAGCAGCAGCAGCTGCATGAACGGGGTCTGGTGCGTCTCCTCCGCCTGCGCCTTGATGGCGAACGCGGAGAACATCATCAGGAACCCGGTCAGCACGCGCACGGAACCGTTGCCCCACAGCGAAAGCACGATCTGGCGGCCCATCGGCTGCCTGCTCTTCTTGCGCTTGCGCTCCGGGTGCGCGCCGAGCACCGCCGGGACCTCGCCCTCGGTCACCTCGACCCACGCCGGGATCCGCATCGACTGCACGGCGGCCGCGACGCAGATCAGCGCGGTGAGCCACAGCGCGCCGGACGAGCCGAAGAGGCTGTTCACCCCGCTGGCGATCGCGCCAGCGCCACCGGCGGCGATCAGACCGAACACGGTCAGCCGCGCGTTGGTCTTGGACAGGGTGATCTCCGGTGGCAGCACGCGTGGCGTGACCGCCGCCTTGAGCACGGTGAACGACTTCGACAGCACCATCATCCCGAGCGCGGCCGGGTACAGGCCCCAGTCGTCGAAGTGCAGCGCCATGATCACGGCCATCAGCGCCTGACCCGCCGACGAGACGCACATCGCGAGCCGCCGTCCGCGCTGGATCTTGTCGAGCGCGGGCCCGATCACGGGCGCGACCAGCGCGAACGGCGCGATGGTGATCAGCAGGTAGAGCGCGACCTTGCCCTTGCTCTCACCGCTGGTCGCGGCGAAGAACAGTGTGTTGGCCAGCGCGATCGCCATGGCGGCGTCGCTGGCGTAGTTGAGCATGACCGCGTACGTCAGCGCGGACAGGCCGGACTTGTCGGCGCCGTCGGCCTTGGTCGCGCGGTGGAAGGCGTCGACCGCCTGCCCGGTCAGCTGGCGGCTGCGCAGCGCCGCGACCCGCGTGACGGTGAGTTTCTTGGGCATCCGGGGCAGCGCGCCGGCGACGGCCTCGGTCCTGTGCGCACTTTGAGCGCTGTTGACCTGCGGTTCTTCGCGAGGTTCGCCCGAGTAGCCGTTGGTGTCGTAGTGGTCGTACATCGGCTCGGTACGCCGCGCCGGATCCGGCGGATACGGGCGCGCGCCCCGCGGCTGGTGGGCGGGCGGCGTCTGCACCGGGACCGCGCCGGTCGGCGCGTCGTCGGCCGTCGGCTGGTACTGACGCGGCGCGTCGTCGTAGAACCGGCTCCTCGGCGGCGCGGGCGCCGGTGGCGGCGGCGGAGCGGGCTGGGCCGCCGCCTGCTGCCACGGCTTGGCCTGCGGGGCGCCCGGCTCCGGGGTCCACTTCCGCTTGCGTTTGCGGCCCGCGCGCCCGCTGCCCGCGCCATCGGCGGGCGGGTGCTGGGAACCGAAACGAGTCACGCTGTCAATCCTGCCTTAGTCCGGCCCGGTACCGCGCGTTTACAAGGGGATACCGGGGTTTATTCAGGGGTTCGGGACGAACCTCACCTCGAACATCTTCGGCCACAGCTTCCCGGTCAGTACAAACCGGTCGGAACCGGGTACCGCCGCGATGCCGTTGAGCACGTCCGAGGTGGTCCGCTCGCCCGCCGTCAGCAGGCCCGAAGCGTCAATGGTGCCGGTGACCTTGGCGGTCGGCAGGTTGAACCGCAGGATCCGGTCGGTCTGCCACACGTTGACGTAGACGTCGTCGCCGACGCACTCGAGCTCGTTGAGCTGGTTCTGGCCGACGCGGACGGTGCCGGTGACGGCGAAGGTCACCGGGTCGCGGAAGGTCAGCGTGTCCGAGCCGTTGCTCATCACCAACCGGTCCTTCTGGTGACACAGGCCCCAGCCCTCGCCCTGGTACGGCACCCGGCGCAGCTCGGCGAGCGTGGCCGTGTCGCGCTCGATGGCGAACCCGTTGCGCCAGGTCAGCTGCCACAGTTTGGGCCCGAGCACGGTGATGCCCTCGCCGAAGATCTCCGGCGCGAGCGCGGCCTTCACCGTGGGCGCCTCGCCGGCCGGGCCTGCCTGCACGATCGACTTCTTCTCCAGCCCGGTGCCCTCGAACAGGGTGTTCCCGGCGAATTCGAGGCCTTCGGTGAACGCCGTGACGTCGTGGGGCAGCACCCTGACGATCTCCGGACGCAGGCGCTGCGGCCCGGTGTCCACACTCGACGCGGGGGTGTTCGCGCAACCACAGAGCGCTATCGCCAGCAACGGCGTGAAGATGAGCTTCCGCACATGCACAGCCTGACATGGAGCGCCCGGCGGCGTGCGGCACAATTGGGCGTATGACCCTGCTGCTGACCCTGGACGACGGATCGTTGCACAGGAAACTGGCCGAAGCCGTCGAGACGGCGCGTGCCGCCGCGCTCGAAGAGGCCGAGGCCGGTCAGGTCGGCGACTACGTCGGGGTCACCCGCGAAGACGCGGTCGCGGTCAGCCACCTCTTCGAGGGCAAGGTGCCTGGTTACCGCGGCTGGCAGTGGTCGGTCACGGTCGCCACGGTCGACGTCGACGACGCGCCGGTCACCGTCAGCGAGGTCGTGCTGATCCCCGGCCCCGACGCGCTGGTCGCCCCGGCCTGGGTGCCGTGGGAGCGCCGCGTGCGCGCCGGCGACCTCGGCGTCGGCGACATCTTCCCGACCGACAAGGATGACCCGCGCCTGGCGCCGGCGTACCTGGCTTCCGACGACCCCGGCATCGAAGAGGTCGCGCTGGAGACCGGGCTCGGCCGGGTGCACGTGCTCTCGCGGTTCGGCCGCGAGGACGCCGCCGCCCGCTGGCGCGGCGGCGAGTACGGACCCCGGTCGGACATGGCGCGCAGCGCGCCTGGCCAGTGCGGGACCTGCGGGTTCTACGTGTCGCTCGCGGGTTCGCTGCGCGGCGCGTTCGGCGTCTGCACGAACGACATCGCGCCCGCGGACGGGCACGTGGTCAACGTCGAGTACGGCTGCGGCGCGCACTCGGAGATCGAGATCGAGGTCACCTCGTCGGTCCCGGTCGCCGAGCTCGTCTACGACGACTCGCTGATCGACGTGCTCGAAGACGACAACGTCGACGCCTGATCTTTTCTCCCGGCAAGCGCCCCCGGCTTCGGGCCGGAGGCGCTCTTGTCGCGCCGTCGATCGGCGGCCGAACATGAATTTCACTCAGGAGGAGTGTCCTCGTGGCGATGGTTGATCCTTTCGGGACGGAAGCGCTGCGCTCCTCGGTGCTGCGCGCGTGGGCCGATTCGCCGACCCGGTTCACCGAGGACACGAACTCCGAGCACGACCTGCGGGTCGGCGGCTACCGCGACCGGCTCTTCGTCGAGCTGGCCCAGAACGCCGCCGACGCGGCGCTGCTCGCCAAGGAACCCGGTGTGCTCCGGGTGTCCCTTGTGGACAATGAGCTGCGCGTCGCCAACACCGGCGCCCCGCTCGACGCGTCCGGTGTCGCCTCGCTGGCGTCGCTGCGCGCGTCCGCGAAGGGCGAGGGCACGGTCGGCCGGTTCGGCGTCGGGTTCGCGGCCGTGCTGACCGTGTCGTCCGAGCCGCGCGTGGTTTCCGCCGGTGGCGGCGTCCGGTTCTCGGAGGCGTTGACGCGCGAGGAGTCGGGGCGCACCGGCGACGTGCCGGTGCTGCGGCTGCCGTGGGCGTTCGAAGCCGTTGTCCCGCAAGGCTTTGACACCGAGGTGCGGTTGCCGCTGCGCGAGGGCGTCGACGGCACGGCGCTGCTCGAAGGCATCGCCGCCGAGGCGCCGGATCTGCTGCTCGCGCTCCCGTGGCTGGCGCGGATCGAGGTCGGCGACCAGGCATGGACCCGGTCGTCCGCCGAGGACGACATCGTCGAGATCGGCTCGCCGGACGGTTCGGTGCGGCGGTGGCTGACCGAGGGCGGCTGGGCCGTCCCGGTCGACGCGGACGGTGTGCCGCAGCCGCTGACCGAGGACGTCCTGTACGCGCCGACCCCGACCGACGAGCGCGTCTCACTGCCCGCGCGCCTGCTGGCGTCGGTGCCGATCGAGCCGTCACGGCGCCGGGTGTTGCCGGGCGCGCGTGCCGTTTTCGAAGCGGCGGCCGGTATTTACCCCGCGCTGGTGAGGAAACTCCCCGCCGAGCACCGGCTGGCGCTGGTGCCTGCCGGTGGCTTCCCGCTGTCCGAAGTGGACGGTCAGCTGCGCGAGCTGGTGCTCGCCGCGCTGAGTTCGTCGGACTGGCTGCCGTCCGCGGCGGGACCCGAGCTTTCCGGCTCCCGCGCCAGGGTGCTGGACGCCGAAGCCCCCGAGCTGGTGTCGCTGCTGGCCGAGGTCGTGCCGGGCCTGTGCGCGCTGTCGGGGCTGCCGGTCGTGCGCGCGCTGGCCGTCGTCGGCTCGGATTCCTTGCCCGTGGCCGAAATCGTCGACCTGCTGACCGGCGTCACCCGGGAACCGTCGTGGTGGCGGTCGGTCTACGACGCGCTGCTGCCGCTGCTGGAGTCGCACGAGGTCACCGCCGACGACCTCGGCGGCCTGCCGGTCCCGCTGTCCGACGGCCGCACGCTGCCGGGCCCGCGCGGCGCGCTGCTGGTCGGCGGCTCGGCCGAGCTGCTCGAGCTGCTGTCCGATGTGGACATCGCGGGACTCCGCCTGGTGCACCCCGAAGCCGCGCACCCGTTGCTGGAACGCTTGGACGCCAAGCACGCCGAAGCCCGCGAACTGCTCGACGCGCCGGAGCTGCTCGAAGCCGTCGAGCGCAGCGTCGAGGACGCGAACGCGGGGCTCGACGGAATGGCGCTGGCCGGCGCGGTGCTGCGGCTGGTCGCGGAGACCTCGGCCGACATCGACTGGCTCGGCGCGCTCGCGTTGCCCTGCGACGACGGCTGGCGCCGCGCCGACGAGCTGGTGCTCCCGACCTCGCCGCTGCTGGAGATCTTCGACCCTGAGGCGTTCGCCGAAGACGGCCCGGTCTCGGTGCTCGACGACGACTTCGCCTCGGACTGGCCAGCCGAGACCCTGTCGGCCGCCGGCGTGCTCGACACCTTCGCGGTCATCTCCGACTCCGACCCGGTCGAGCCCGACCACGACCTCCCCGACGAAGAATCCTGGTGGGACTCGCTCGCCAAGCCGCCAGCCCGCGTGCTCGCGCTGCGCGACCTCGACCTGGTCGGCGACGACGCCTGGCCCGCGGCACTGCGCCTCATCGCCTCGCGCCCGGAAACCTGGCGCGCCTTGATGGAGCCGGACGGCCACACGGCCTGGTGGCTCGCCCGCTACGCACTGCTCGGCGACGAGCCACCCCGCCACTGGCGCCTGCCGAGCGCGTCGGCGCTGGCTGGCCTGTACGACCCGGTCCCCGACGTCGGCCTCCCCGCCGAGCTGCTCGCGGCCGCGGGCGTCCGCGCGTCACTCGGCGGCGACGAGGAAGACCTGCTCGACCGCCTCGGCGACCCGTCCCGCACGATCCCGCCCGGCCTGGTCGTCCACGCGCACGGCGCGTTGACCGGCGAACACGAGCCCGCCCGCATGCGCGCGATGGACGGCTCGGTCGTCGACGCCTTCGACGCGGTCGTGCTGGACGTCCCATGGCCGGTCGCGGTCGTGCCCCGCTCCCGTCTCGTCGGCGTCGTCGACGACCCGGCGGGTTTCGCGTCCCGCCTGGACCTCGCGGTCGCCGGCGACCTCTCGGCCGAGGTCACCTCCGAAGGCGACTACGTGCTCTGGGCCGACCTGGAAGCCGTGACGCTGGCGGCCGAACTGCTCGGCGTGCCCGTGCCCGACGGAGGCCTCCTGCTGCACGAGTCACTGACGGTCTCGTTCGACGGCGCGTCCCACGACGCCTTGTGGTGGAACGACTCCCGCCTCCACGCCGCCGACACCCCGGAAGGCCTGGCGAAAGCGTTCGCGTGGGCCACGGACCGCTGGCCGGAGCGCCACGTCGTCCTCGCCCTGATCAACGAACCCGACGCCACCACGCTCCTCGCCTGAAGGGCTCGTGAGCGTTGCGGGCGGTTCTAACCGCCCGGAACGCTCACGACCCCCGCTGACCAGCGCGCATGGGATTTTTGGCCAGGCTCAGAGGCGCTGGGCCGACTTCGAGCCGCGGCGGGCGGCGGAGCGCTGCCACCAGATGATGCCCAGTCCGATGAAGCCGAGCACGATGCCCGCGAACGACGTCCACACCCAGACGCCGTCGGACACCAGGAACAACACCACCAGCGCGACCGTCCAGATCGCGGTGCCTACGATCACCACCGGCGTCAGGTCGGTCAGCCTTTTGGGCAGTTCCGGGGTCGGGCGCAACGAGGAGTTGTTCGATTCGGCCACGTGGGGCAGGGTACCTGCCGTCGGGCGAAGGGCAGGGTTTGCGATGGTGTCCACACTGGACCGTTTCTTCAAGATCACGGAGCGTGGCTCGACGCCCGCGCGGGAGATCCGCGGCGGCGTGATCACCTTCGTCACGATGGCCTACATCGTCGTGCTGAACCCGCTGATCATCGGCAGCTTCGCGCCGGACGACGCGGCCGCGCACAAGGACGTGCTCGGCGGGATCCTGCCGGTGCCGCAGGTCGCGGCCGTGACGGCGCTGGTCGCCGGCGTGCTGACCATCCTGATGGGACTCGTCGCGAACTACCCGTTCGCCATCGCCACCGGCCTGGGCATCAACAGCCTGGTCGCGGTCACCATGGCGCCGAAGATGACCTGGCCGGAGGCGATGGGCCTGGTCGTCATCGAGGGCCTGATCATCGTGGCGCTGGTGTTCACCGGCTTCCGCACGGCCGTGTTCCGCGCGGTGCCCGCGCCGCTGAAGTCGGCGATCGCGGTCGGCATCGGCGTGTTCATCTGCCTGATCGGCCTGGTCGACGCCGGGTTCGTGCGGCGGCTGCCGGACGACGCGCACACCACGGTCCCGGTCGGGCTCGGCATCGGCGGCTCGATCGCGTCGTGGCCGACGGCGGTGTTCGTGGTCGGCCTGCTGGTCACCGGCATCCTGGTGGCGAAGCGGGTCAAGGGCGGCATCCTGATCGGCGTGCTCGTCACGACCGTGCTGGCCATCGTGGTCGAGACGATCGTCAAGGCCGGGCCGTCGAAGGGCACGAACCCCAAGGGCTGGAACCTCGGCTACCCCGCGCTGCCGGACCAGGTGGTCGGCCTGCCCGACCTGTCGCTGGTCGGCGACGTCTCGTTCGGAGCGTGGACGCGGCTGCCGATCATCACCGTGGTCCTGTTCGTCTTCACGCTGGTGCTGGCCGACTTCTTCGACGCCATGGGCACGATGACCGGCCTCGGCAAGGAAGCGGGCCTGGTCGAGAAGGACGGCCAGCTCCCCAACATCGGCAAGGCACTCTTCGTCGAAGGCCTCGCGGGCGCGGCGGGCGGTTTCGGCTCGGCGAGCTCCAACACCGTCTTCGTCGAATCGGCGTCCGGTATCGCCGAGGGCGCGCGCACCGGCCTCGCGAACGTGGTCACCGGCGTGCTCTTCCTGGCCGCGATGTTCTTCACCCCGCTCTACCAGGTCGTACCCGTCGAAGCGGCCGCACCGGCACTGGTCGTCGTCGGCGCGCTGATGATGAGCCAGGTCAAGGACATCGACTTCACGGACTTCTCGATCGCGCTGCCCGCGTTCCTGACGATCGTGGTCATGCCGTTCACGTACTCGATCGCCAACGGCATCGGCGCCGGCTTCATCAGCTACGTCGCGATCCGCTCGATCACCGGCAAGGCCCGCGGCGTGCACCCGCTCATGTGGCTGATCGCGGTGGCCTTCGTGGCCTACTTCGCCGTCGGCCCCATCCAGGAAGCGCTGCGGTAGAAGGGCTCGTGAGCGTTGCGGGCGGTTAGAACCGCCCGCAACGCTCACGACTGGCGTCGCGTGTGCCGCGCAGCCGCCCAGAACCGCCATCGCCGCTGGCGCGGCCCCGGGAAGACCCGCGTTGCGGAGACGTGCCGATCCAAGAGGCTTGCGGTAGAAGGACCGCCAAAAAGAAAACCCAACCCACAAGGGGTTGGGTGGTATATGGCCGTAAGTCTAGCAGGGTTCGGGCCGAGGGATCACCACTCGGTCGGTTTGACGTAGCCCGCCACCGGACCCGTCAGCTGACTCGACTTGACCTGTGCTTCGGTCAGCCTGCCCCACCAATGCCTCCCCACGCCGTCGTCGGGATCACCCTTGAGCCTGCCCGCGGTCTGTGTCGGGCCGGGGTTCACCGTGCCGACGGGCACCCGCAACCGTGCCTGCTGGATCGGGAACTGCAGATCGCTGTCGTTCGAGATGACGATCGCCGCGTCCACGGCGCCTTCAAGGACGTCGAGCAGCAGGTGGGACGCGACGTTGACGTCAGAGCCCTTCTCCTCGCGATAGGCGAACGACACGGTGAACCTGGCGTCGGGGATCCTGGCGGTGCAGTAGACGATCTTGTCGATCCGAGCATCCGGCCAGTAACCCGGGTTGATCAGGCTGTTCGCGAGTGCGCGTATGTCGAGCCAGCGCCAGCCCGCCGTGCCGCGGCCGCACAACCGGCGCATCGAGTAGTACAGGTTGTACCCGTCAACGTAGACACCAACTCGCACCTGGTCACTTAACCATAAGTGACCAGACACTTACTCTGCGGCATAGTGCTTGATGAAGATCACCGGTCCGGCCGATAGTTCGTGAGGTATGCTAACGATATGTCCGACGACGCCCACGAGCGCTCACTGGCGAGCCGCTTGCGGCTGGCCGTCGTCCGGCTCAACCGCAAACTCCGTGCGCAGCGGGCGGGTGAGGGTGTCTCACTGACGCAGATCTCCGCTTTGTCCACTTTGCACAAGTGCGGGGCGCTGACTCCCGGTCAGCTGGCCGCCAAGGAGGGTGTGCAGCCGCCTTCGATGACGAGGGTCATCGCCGCGCTGGAGGAGCGTGGCTATGTCGAGCGGCGTCCGCATCCGACGGACGGCCGTCAGGCCATCGTGGAGGTTTCGGCAGCCGGGCATGCCTATGTGCAGGAGACGATCTCCGCGCGTGAGGCGTGGTTGGACGAAAAGCTAGCGGAACTGAGCGCGGAAGAGAGGGTGACCCTCTCCCGCGCCGCGGAGATCATCGACAGGATGGCGGGGAACTAACCAAGGTGCGGGGCATAACGGGTAGCGAAACGGACAGTCGGCAGACGGCACCCATTCGGAACCCCGCCCCACCTCCATCACCGCCGAAGACGCGCGGCGCGATGTTCTCGTCGCTGCGGATCCGCAACTACCGGCTGTTCTTCACCGGCCAGGTCGTGTCGAACGTCGGCACCTGGATGCAGCGCATCGCGCAGGACTGGCTGGTCTTCAGCCTCAGTGGCCACAATCCGGTCGCGCTGGGCATGGCCGTCGCGCTGCAGTTCACCCCGACGCTGTTCCTCTCGCTCTGGGCGGGCGTGCTCGCGGATCGCGTCGACAAGCGGCGGCTGCTGATCGGGATCCAGGCCGCGGTCGTGCTCCAGGCCACCGTGCTCGGTGTGCTCGACGTGACCGGTCTGGTCCAGCTGTGGCACGTCTACCTGTTGTGCTTCACGTTCGGCTGCACGGGCGCGCTCGAAGTGCCGACCAGGCAGTCCTTCGTGGGCGAGATGGTCGGCCGCGAGCAGATCACCAACGCGGTCGCGCTGAACTCCTCGATCTTCAACACGGCGCGCATCGTCGGCCCGGCCATCGCCGGGTTCACCATCACCTGGGTCGGCACCGGCTGGCTGTTCATCGCGAACGCGGCGAGCACGGTCGCGGTGATCACCGGTTTGGTCATGATGAACCCCGACAAGCTCTTCCGCGGCCCCGCGGTGCCGCGCGAGAAGGGGCAGCTGCGCGAGGGCCTGCGGTACGTGCGGCGGCGGTCGGACCTGATGACCGTGATGGGACTGGTGTTCTTCGTCAGCACCTTCGGCATCACCTACTTCACCTCGCTCGCGGTGGTCGCGGCGAACGTGTTCCACACCCAGGCCGACGGCTACGGCCTGCTGTCGACGCTGCTCGCGGTCGGCACGCTCGCCGGCGCGCTGATGGCGGCGCGGCGCGGGACACGGGGCGGGCCGAGTGTGCGGCTGCTGCTGATCGCCGCGTTCAGCCTCGGCGCGCTGGAGTTCGCCACCGCGTTCATGCCGACCTACCTGGCCTTCGGTATCGCGCTGATCCCGCTCGGGTACGCCACGATCACCTTCCTGAACACCGCCAACGCGCTCGTCCAGACCGCGGTCAGCCCCGAGATGCGTGGCCGGGTGATGGGCATCTACGTGCTGGTGCTGATCGGCGGCAGCCCGCTGGGCGCGCCGATGACCGGCTGGCTGGCCGCCGAGTTCGGCGGCCGGTCCGCGTTCTACGTCGGTGGCGGCATCTCGGCCATCGTGGCGGTGGTGGCGGCGATCATCCTGCTGCGCCGCGGCGGCGTGAAACTGACCGCGCGGCGCTTCGGACGGCAACGCGTGCTGACTCGTCGCTGAGTTCTGTCGATCTGGGCCGACCCAGTTCGTGTAGAGGGCGAAACACCCCTTACGAACTGGAGGAACCCATGATCACCGCAGTAGTCACGGTCTCGCTCGACGGTGTGATGCAGGCGCCGGGCGGCTTCGACGAGGACACCCGCGGCGGATTCGCGCACGGCGGCTGGGCCGCGGCGTACGGCGACGAGGTGATGGCGCGCGAGATGGGCGTCGGCCAGGGCGAGCCGCGTGCGCTGCTGTTCGGGCGGCGGACCTACGAGAACTTCTACGCGGTCTGGCCGAACCGGCCGGAGCCCAACCCGTTCACCCAGGTGCTGAACAAGGCGCCCAAATACGTCGCCTCCACGACGCTGGCCGAGCCGCTGCCGTGGATGAACTCGACCCTCGTCAAGGGTGACGTGCCCGAGGCCGTCGCGCGGCTCAAGGCCGAGAGCGACATGGTCATCCTCGGCAGCGGGGCGCTGGTGCGCTCGCTGCTGCCGCACGACCTGATCGACCAGTTCGTGCTGCTCATTCACCCGCTCGTGCTCGGCTCGGGGGAGCGGCTGTTCGCCCAAGCCGGCCCGCTCGCCAAGTTCGAGCTGGTCAAGAGCGTGCCGACGACCACGGGCGTCATCATCGCGACCTATCGGACTCAGGCGAACGGGTGAGATGTGGATCTCCGCGAACCCGCTCTTGCCTGAGTTGGTGAGGTTAGGCTAACCTCATACACGTCCGCTTCGTGGTGGGAGCGGCAGTCAGTTCGGGAACGGACGGAGCCCCGGGGCCAACGCCTCGGGGCTCCGTTCATTTACGAGAACGTACGCACCCGCGGCGCCTGATCCAGCTCGATCCCGAACTTCGCCCGGTAAGCGTCGAGGATCTCCGCGTCGCCGGACAGTGTGCGCTCCTTGCGCGCACCGTTGACGGTTTCGATCAACTTGTCGCCCGAAAGAGTGACTCGTCCGGTCGGCGTCGGCAGCGAGCACGTCAGGTTCCGCGTGAAGTGCGAATTCGGCGAGGTCGAATGCCACCACGCCATCGGCGCGAACTCGGCCAGCTCGCGCGGCCTCGGCTCGACTCGGTTCGTCGGCGTGCCGTTGTGCAGCACGTCCAGCTCGCCGAATGGCGCCTCGCGCACCTCGAACTCGCCTTCCGGGTCCGCCTGCGCGCCACGGAAGTCCAGTCGCAGCGGATACCGGCAGAACCGGCCGAACCCGACATCGGCCAGCCACGGCTCGTCGAGTTCGACGCGCAGCGCGAGGTGGTCGTACGGCGGCCCGAGCTTGCCTTCGGCGCCGAACACGCGCACGGCGTGCAGCGTCACCTCGAAGCCGAGCTCGCGCAGCAGCCACGCGAACGCGCCGTTGAGCTCGAAACAGAAACCACCACGGCCGCGCCGGACGATCTTGTCGACCAGCGCGGCGGGGTCGAGGTCGATCGGCTCCGGCAGGTGCACGCTCAGGTTCTCGAAGGGCACGCGCAGCAGATGCGCCTCCTGCAGCGTGCGCAGCGCCGCCGCGTCGAGCTTCTCCGGGCGGGTGACGCCGAGTCTCGCCAGGTACGCGTCCACGTCCATGTCGTGTCCTTCCGATGGGCGCAAAAAAGGGCCCCTCCCGGACGGGAAGGGCCCCCTTTGCGATGCGAAGAGCCTCAGCCGAGCAGGAGGCCGTTGCCGCCGGCGACGGCGTTGTCGAACCGCTTGCTGATCTCGGCCCAGTTGAAGATGTTCCAGAGCGCCTCGACGTACTTCGGCTTGACGTTCTTGTAGTCGAGGTAGAAGGCGTGCTCCCAGACGTCGACCAGCAGGATCGGCGTGGTCGGCAGCACCAGGTTGTTGTGGTGGTCGCGCAGCTGCTGGGTGATCAGCGTCTTGCCGATCGGGTCCCAGGACAGCGCGCCCCAGCCGTTGCCCTGGATGGTGGTGGCCACCGCGGTGAACTGCGCCTTGAACTTGTCGAACGAGCCGAACGCCTCGTCGATCGCGGCCGCGAGCTCACCGGTCGGCTTGTCGCCGCCTTCCGGGGACAGGATCTTCCACCACACGACGTGGTTGGCGTGCCCGGCCAGGTGGAACGCCAGCGTGGTCTGCAGGCCGACGATGTCGCCGAAGTTGCCCGCGTCGCGCGCTTCCGCGATCTTGTCGAGGGTGTCGTTCGCGCCCTTGACGTAGGTCGCGTGGTGCTTGCTGTGGTGCAGCTCGTTGATCTCGGCGGAGATGTGCGGCGCGAGGGCGCTGTAGTCGTAGTCGAGATCGGGGAGCTCGTACCGGGCCATTGGCCCTCCTTCATCGTTTCGACACAAGTCTTTCGGTAACGAACCTAGTAGCACTCGCCCATCCGTGGCGACCTGGGGCCGCGCTGTCTTTCAGGCTGGAACGCTCCGGTTCTCCGGCTGGGTGCCCTGGGGCCGATCGCCGTAAACCCAGCCTGCTACCTCGACCTAACTGGAGGTCAACGGGGTGTGACGGCTGTCGCTCCCCGTGTTCATCTGAAATTTATTCACGAAATAGCTGTGCTGTTCGCGTAGTCGACTGAATACTGGCCCTCGTTCCCAGTGCTGTCACACGCCCAGCGAGGAGAACCACCTTGATCCCCAGCCGTCAGCTGCTCACGGCGCTGGCGGGCGCTTTCGCGCTCGCCGTGTCGATACCCGCCGTCGCCAACGCCACCCCGCCCAGCGCGCTGCCGCAGAACGCGGACGGGCTGGAACAGACATTCTCGCCTGCCTATGACTACGACAAGGACGGTTGCTACGCCTCGCCCGCGATCGGCCGCGACGGCACGATCGCGCCCGGCCTCGGCATGGGCGGCGACGTCAACGGCCAGTGCCGTGATCAGTCCGACCTCGACAACGTCAACACCTACGCGCGCTACAAGTGCAACAACGGCTGGTGCGCCATCATGTACGGCTCGTACTTCGAGAAGGACCAGGTCTCGCTCGGCCCCGGCTCGGCGGGGCACCGGCACGACTGGGAGCACAACGTCGTCTGGGTGAAGGACAACGTGGCCCAGTACGTCTCGACGTCGCAGCACGGCAACTACGCGATCCACGCGCGCGACAGCATCCGCTGGGACGGCACGCATCCCAAGGTCGTCTACCACAAGGACGGCATCAGCACGCACTGCTTCCGCGCCGCGAACGGCAACGACGAGCCGCCGGAGAACCACTACCACAACTGGCGGTATCCGGCGCTCGTCGGCTGGAACGGCTATCCGAGCGGGCTGCGCGACAAGCTGGTCAACGCCGACTTCGGCAGCGCCAGCTTCGCCTTGAAGGACGGCAACTTCAACGGCCAGCTGGCCAAGGCGAAGCCGGCGGGCATCCCGTTCGACCCGAACGCGTAGCGGCGGCCGGGCGGCCTGGAGATCAGGCCGCCCGGTACTGGTCCATGTCCGCGGCGAGCTCCGCGAAGACGGCGATGTTGCACTCGAACGCCACCAGCGTCTCGTCGATGACCCGTGCGCGCTCGTTCTCCGACCACGGCGCCTCGTCGAGCTGGGTGCGGTAGCGGTCGCGGAACGCGGGCGCGCTGCCGATCTCGTCGAACTGGTAGAACAGCGAACCGTCCTCGGTGACCTCGTACTTCTTCGCGATGAGCCGCCGGATCACCTGGCCGCCCGCGATGTCGCCGAGATAGCGCGTGTAGTGGTGCGCGACGTAGCCGCCGGCCCACGACGACGCCTCACGCACGCGCTCCGCGTACGCCAGCGTCGCGGGCAGCGGAGTGACCTCTTTCGGCCAGTCCCGGCCGATGAGGTGGTTCAGGTCGCGGTCGAGCTTCGGCAGCCTGCGCAGCTCGTCGAAGACGAACTTGGAGCCGACCGGGTCGATCCGCATCCGGTCGCTGGCCTGCTCGATCGCCTGGTAGATGAAGTAGTACTGGACGGCCAGCTGCGTGTAGCCCGCCAGCGTGAGCTCGCCGCCGAGCAGCGCGTTCATGTAGCCGGAGTGGTTGGCCTTGTCGTGCACGCCCAGTGTGGAGCTGCGGAGCGTCTTCGAGAACGGGATCTGCTCGAGGTCCGTGGTCATCCGTCGACTCCTCTTTCTGACAAGCTGTCAGAAAGAGCTTAGGTGACGAACACGGGTTAGGCTACCCTAAATTATCGGGATTCACTCGAACCGACCGCGCGCAGGACGAACCGGACAGCCGCGTCGATGGCGGATTCGACCTGCTCAGGCGGCACATCGATGATCGAACGCGTGGACAGCGCCGAGGTGATCATCGGAATCAGGATGTCCGGGTCTTCTTCGGGAAGCTGCCCGGTGCGCATGCCCGCGGCGAGGATCTCGCGGAGCTGCTCGGTGATCGGGTCGGCGTGCGCGCTGATCCGCCGGTACGCGGCCGGCGCCAGCGCCGACGCGAGCGCCGTTCCCGGCGGCAGGTGGTACTCGGCGAGCACGCGCAGCTGAAGCCTTACGAAAGTGGCCAGCTTGGCTACCGGATCTTCGACAGCGCCTACGGCTTCGTTAAGGCGCTCGACGTACTGGGTTGCCTCGTCCTCGACGAAGGCGACTAGCAGCGCTTCCTTGTCGGGGAAGTGGTTGTACATCGCGGTGCGGCCGAGACCGGCCTCGGCGGCGACGCCGGCGAGCGTGACGGCGTCGAAACCGCGTTCGTAGAGCTGGGTGCGCAAGACGTCGAAGACCTTGGCGCGCACCTGCCGCCGATGCGCTTCGATCGACCCGCCGATGATCTTCGGCATCCCACCTCCCCGGATCCGTCGATCGTAGAAGGTCAGTCTTCGACGGACCAGGTGTGGACCGGGGTCTCGGATTCGGACAGCTCGAGGTAGCGGCCGAGCATGCGGGCGAGCGCCGCGTCGCGCTCCAGGCCGCGTTCCTGCGCCCGCAGCACGTAGTCGCGTTGCCACGACGAACCGGTGCGCCTGGCGAGGCAGCGCTGCTCGATGATGCCGAGGTAGCGCTCGCGGGCTTCGTCGGAGACGTCCGAGCGGCGCAGGCCTTCGTGGGCCATGGGCAGCAGGACGCGCAGGACGAGCTCGTCCGGCGGGATCCAGCCGATGCCCGGCCAGTAGAGCTGGGCGTCGAAACCCTGTCGTGCGCCCGCGTAAAGGTTTTCTTCGGCCGCCTGGAAGGACATCTGGGACCAGACCGGCCGCTCGGACTCGGCGAGCGCGCGTTGCGCGCCATAGAAGAACGCCGCGTTGGCGACGATGTCCAGCACGGTCGGTCCCGCCGCCAGCACCCGGTTCTCCACCCGCAGATGGGGAAGGCCGTCCACCACGTCGTACACCGGCCGGTTCCATCTCCACACGGTCCCGTTGTGCATCCGCAGCTCGGTGAGCTTGGGCGCGTTGCCCGATTCGAGCGCCTCGATCGGGTCCTCGGCGTCGGTTTCCGGGAGCAGGCCAGGGAAATAGCGGACGTTCTCCTCGAACAGGTCGAAGATCGAGGTGATCCAGCGCTCGCCGAACCACACACGCGGCCGCACGCCCTGGTTCTTGAGCTCCTCCGGTCTGGTGTCGGTCGCCTGGAGGAAGAGCGGGATCCGGGTCTCGTGCCAGAGCGCTCTGCCCAGCAGGAACGGCGAGTTCGCGCCGAGCGCGACCTGCACGCCGGCCAGGCACTGCGCGGCGTTCCAGTGCGCGGCGAACTCTTCCGGCGCCACCTGCAGGTGCAGCTGCACGGAAGTGCAGGCGGCCTCGGGCAGGATCGACTCGGCGTAGCTGCGCAGCCGCTCGGGTTTGTGGCCTTCGAGCGCGGCACCTTCCATGGCCAGCACGGTGTGCTCGCCGCGGGCGGCGAAGATTTCGTCGTTCAGCAACGAGTATCGCGCGTTGTTGGTCAGCCACTTCTGGTCGAAGTGCTCATGCCGCAACGTGGGCAGTATCCCGATCAGCGCGAGCTGCGAGCCGGCGCCGATGGCTTTCGAGCGCGCGGCCGCAAGGTACGCGTGGAGGTCTTCTTCCAGTGTCAGCGCGGAATCCCCGGCCAGCGGGCGGGGCGGCACGTTGAGCTCCAGGTTGTGCTGGCCCAGTTCGGTGGTGAACGACGGGTCGTTCAGCGCGTCCAGCACGGTGGTGTTCGTCATCGACGGCCGCATCTCGCTGTCGACCAGGTTCAGCTCGACCTCGAGCCCGATGTTCTTGCGGGGAAAGGAAAAACTGCCGTCCGAGAGCATGCGGGCGAGCGTGTCGAGACAGCGCTGGACCTTACGGCGGTATCGTCCTCGATCACGCGAGGTGAAGGTGTCCGCCGACAGGTCCTGGCCCATGGTGGTCCTTTGCGCTCGTCGTACATGTGGTGCCGCTCGGGCGTCGTTACTACCCGGTTGACCACCGTTTCACGCACGACGGAATCGGTATAGCGCCAATCTGGTGCTGTCTGTCACCGGTGGTTAACAGCGAGCCAAAACTGCGCCGTTCGTCGCAGGAGACCCCATGGCGTTCGGACCAGTGCGGCTCCTTCCGCGCGGATGAAACACTCATCTGGTGGTACAGATGATCTCCGTCGACGACGTGACCGATTCGAGACTTGACGATTTCCGCGATCTCGCGACGGCCGACCGCCGCCCTGACCGCCCCGGCGGCCGTGGCCTGGTGATCGCCGAGGGGACCGTGGTCGTCGGGCGGCTGCTGGAGTCCCGTTATCCGGTACGCGCGCTGCTCGGTGTCGAGCGCCGGATCGGCGAACTCGATCTTTCCGGCGTCGACGCGCCCGCCTACGTCGCGTCGGCCGACACGATGGCGCGGGTCGTCGGGTTCCACCTCAACCGCGGCGTGCTCGCGGTGGCCGACCGGCCGGTGCAGCCGACGGCCGAGGAGATCATCGGCGGCGCGCGCGTGGTCGCCGTGCTGGAAGGCGTGCAGGACCACGAGAACCTGGGTTCGATCTTCCGCAACGCCGCCGCGCTCGGCATCGACGGCGTGCTGCTCGGCGCCGGCTGTTCCGACCCGCTGTACCGGCGCAGTGTGCGCGTTTCGATGGGACACGTGCTGCGCGTCCCGTTCGCCACCTTCGACGAGTGGCCGAATGGACTGGACCAATTGCGGGAACGCGGGTTCACCATCGCGGCGCTGACCCCGCGCGCCGACGCGGTTTCCTTGCGTTCCTTGGGTGATTTCGAGCGAGTCGCCGTCTTGCTGGGCTCCGAAGGGCCAGGATTGACCCCGGTCGCGCTGGCCGCGTCCGACATCGCCGTGCGCATCCCGATGGCCGGTGGCGTCGACTCGCTCAACGTGGCCACCGCCGCGGCCGTGGCGTTTTACGAACTGGCCGGTAAATTGAGCTCGGCTGACGGGAGGTACCTGGGTGGAGCTGCGGATCCGCGGTGATCGTGCGGTGCTGGCCGGGCCAGGCGGGCCCGCCGCGCGCGAGATCGACCCGCGTTCGCTGGCGATCGGCGCCGACCTGGCCGAGGCACTGCACGAGTGGGCGCGCGTCGCGTCCGCCGTCCAGCGCGAGAACGGCGAGTCCGAGGCCGCCACGGTGATCTCCCAGCGCGGCAGGCAACTGGCCGCGCGCGTCGCGGCCGTGATGAACACCCAGGTCCGCTACCTCGACCCGGTCACCGAGGTCGAGACGGTCGTCGACCCGCACCCGCCGGACGTGACCGAACCCGCCGTCTCGGTGACCGAACGCCTGCTCGGCGAGCGCGCTTCGGCGGACGAGCCGACCCCGTGGCTGACCGGTCTCACGATCGCGGTCTTCATCGGCGCGGTGATCGTCGTGGCCATGCTCGCGCTCGCGACCACACTGGCCAAGGAGACGACCGGCTTCCTCGCGATCGCCGCCTCGGTGGTCGTGACCGCCGGGCTGACCCCGTCGCTGTGGCTCGCCCGCAAGCTCCCGATCGTGCGCTGGGTGGCGCTCGGCGCGGGCGCCGGAGTGGCGATCGCCTGGATCGGCGTGCTGGTAGTGGCACTGTGACGCCACTCGAGTCGCTGCGCCGCATCTGCCTGGCCCTGCCGGAGGCGACGGAACGGCTCAGCCACAACGAGCCCACCTGGTTCGTGCGCGGCAAGAAAAGCTTCGCGATGTTCGCTGACCGGCACCACGACGACCGCGTCGGCTTCTGGTGCCCGGCCCCGCCGGGCGTGCAGGAGGAACTGGTCGGGGACGAGCCGGAGCGGTTCTACCGGCCGCCGTACGTGGGCGTGCACGGCTGGCTGGGCGTGCGCCTGGACGTCGACATCGACTGGGACGAGATCGCCGCCATCGTGCTCGACGCCTACCGCCTGGTCGCGCCCAAGAAACTCCTGGCCCAGCTGGACGCACCCAAGGGGTCGTGAGTGTTCCGGCCGGGTAACTAGTCAGGTCTCTGTCACGTGGTGATCGTCGTTCTGCGATGATCACCACGTGGCCGGGAGTGAGCGTCCGTCGTATGACGAACTTGCTGCCTTGGTGGTGGCTCAGGCCGCGGTGATCGCGACGATTGAGCCGTTGCGGGCTGAGCTGGCCCGGATGACCGAGCGGGTCGCGGAGCTGGAACGGCAGCTGGGGACGAACTCGCGTAACTCGTCGAAACCTCCGTCGCAGGACGTGTATGTCAAGCCGGCACCGAAGTCGTTGCGCGGAAAAACCGGTCGTGGCAAGGGAAAACAACCCGGTGCGGCGGGCGCGAACCTGAAGCTGGTCGATAATCCCGACAGGGTTGTCGAGCATGTGCCGTCGGCGTGCTCGGGCTGCGGGACCGGGTTGCGGAACCGGCCCAGTGTCGATGTGGTGCGCCGTCAGGTGCACGACCTGCCCGAGATCACGCCCGTGGTGACCGAGCATCGGCTGCATCAGCGGCGTTGCCGGTGCGGGGTGCTGACCACCGCGGCCGCGCCGGCCGAGGCGAGTGCCCGGGCGTGTCACGCCAACTGTGTAGGTCGGGGGTGTACCAAGATCGACCGGCCTGGTGGGCGGTCGGAAGGGACACCGAGTGACGCAGAACACATCGCCTCGTCGCAGTGACGAGGCGGCGGCGCGGCAGCTGGCGGAGACGTTCTCGCCGGAGACGATCGACGCGCTGCTGAAGGACGCCAAAGCGGCCGGAACGCCGATCGACGGCGTCAACGGCTTGCTGAATCAAATGACCAAAGCGGTCCTCGAGCGGGCGCTGCAGGCCGAGATGACCGACCATTTAGGCTATGACGCCGGCGACCCCTCCGGTCGCGGTTCCGGCAATTCCCGAAATGGGAAGTCGACCAAGACGGTGTCGACGATGAACGGTCCGGTCGATATCGAGGTTCCGCGTGACCGGAACGGGTCTTTTGAACCCGCGATCGTGCCGAAGCGATCTCGTCGGATCGGCAACATCGACGACATGATCCTGTCACTGTACTCCCGGGGCATGACCACCCGCGACATCGAAGCTCATTTGCTGGAAGTTTATGGCGTGAATGCCTCCCGGGAATTGATATCTAACGTGACCGATGTCGTGGTCGACGAGATCAAAGCGTGGCAATCACGTCCGCTCGACGAGGTGTATCCGATCCTGTATGTGGATGGAATCCGGATCCGCGTCAAAGACAACGGCGTGGTGACCACCAAAGTCGCCTACCTGGCCATCGGTGTCGACGTGGACGGCCGCAAGCACGCTCTCGGCTGCTGGATCCAGGACACCGAGGCCGCGAAGTTCTGGCAGAAGGTCGTCACCGACCTGCGCAACCGTGGCGTCAAAGACATCCTCATCGCCTGCTGCGACGGCCTGACCGGTCTTCCCGACGCGATCAAAGTGATCTTTCCTGACACGGTCGTGCAGACCTGCGTGGTCCACGTCATCCGCAACGCCTCGAAATTCGTGTCCTACAACGACCGCAAAAAGATCGCCACATCGATGCGCGAGATCTACTGCGCCCCCACCGTCGAAGGCGCCGAACTCGCCCTGGCCGAATTCGACAAGAAATGGGGGCAACAATACCCAGGCGCCATCGACGTGTGGCATAACGCCTGGAATGACCTCATCCCGTTCCTTGACTACCCGCCGGAACTCCGCAAAATCGTCTACACCACCAATGCTATCGAATCCATCAACTTCCAACTCCGCAAAATCACCAAGAACCGCGGACACTTCCCCGACAAAGACGCAGCCATGAAACTTCTCTACCTCGGACTCCGCAACATCTCCAGTCAACGCGGCGGAACATCCGGAACGGGAACACACGGCTGGAAAGTCGCACTCAACACCCTAGCCCGCCTCTTCCCAGGAAGGCTCCCTTTCTGATAACCTGAAAAACGTAAGTAATCACCTCTGACTTACACAGAAATCGTGACAGGCTCGAGTGCCCCGGCGTGTTACGGGCCGAACGTGACCGCGTTGGCGGCGTATCTGCTGACCTATCAGCACATCCCGATCGCCCGCGCCGCGCAACTGCTGGCCGACGTGCTGGGCATGAACGTGTCCACCGGCTGGGTCTCCTCCGTGCTGCGGCAGGTCGCACCAGCCTTGCAACCGTTCACCGACGCCGTCCACGACGCGGTGCGCCGGGCGCCGGTGGCGCATTTCGACGAGACCGCGCTGCGCGCGGCCGGTGTCCGATGGTGGCTGCACTCGGCCTCCACCGAGAAACTCACGACCTATCTGCTGCACCCCCAACGCGGCCGCGACGCGATCGACGCGTTCGGTGTCCTGCCCGGCTTCGCCGGCATCGCGGTGCACGACGGCTGGCACCCCTACCGCACCTACACCGAGGTCGTCCACGCGCTCTGCAACGCCCACCACCAGCGCGAACTCATCGCCGCCACCGAAACCCACCCCGATCAGGACTGGCCCGGCCTGCTGATCGGCGTGCTCGACGAACTCAACGTCGCCGCCCACACCGCCCGCGACCTCGACCTACCCGAACTACCCGCCGAAGTCCTGCACCCGATGATCACCCGCTTCGACAAACACCTCGCCGACGGGCTGAACCTGCATCCCCGCAACCACATCGGACACCCGCAAGGCGGCCGGCCCCGCCAAAGCACAACCCGGGCCCTGCTCGAACGACTACACCGCCACCGCGACGACGTCCTGCGGTTCGCGTTCGACCTGACAGTGCCTTTCACCAACAACCAGGCCGAACGCGACATCCGCATGACCAAAACCCAACTCAAACTCGCCGGCTGGCGCACCACCACCGGAGCCACCACCTGGCTCACAGTGCGGTCCTACATCTCCACCACCCGCAAAAACGGCGTCCACACCCTCACCGCACTCCACAACGCCATCACCGGCAACCCCTGGCTACCAACCAACCCAGCAACCACCTGACTAGTTACACGGCCGGTTCTAACCGGCCTAAACACTCACGACCCTGGTGCCTCGTCCGCGTCGGCGTGGGCGCGGCTGAACCACACAAAGGCCACCCTTGTAACGCTGAGCGTGACATGGGCCCCCTTCGTCACGTCCGAGAGCGTGATTCACCAGCGAGACGATGTGAACGCCCCGTTCACAACTTTGAACGTTGTGAACGGGGCGTTCACGTCGTCCCACCTGGCCCAGCTGGACGCACCTGGTGCGCCGCCCCGCGTCGGCGTGGGTGAGGGCCTACTTGGCTCGGATCCGTGGGGTGAGGGCCTGGATGGTCCGCATATGCGGGTGAGGGAGGCCCTGACCCGCTCGGTTCGGGTGAGGGAGGCCCTCACTCGCGCCGAGCTTGTATGAAGGCTCCCCTCATACAGGTTCGACCGTATGAAGGGAGCTTTCATACAGCTATGCGGGATGAGGGGAGCCTTCATACAGCTATCCGCGATGAGGGGAGCCTTCATACACGCTCGGCTGTATGAGGGGAGCCTTCATACAAAGCCGCCGCAGCGAGGGCCTCCCTCACCCAACCGCCTGGCCAGGAGTCCCGAGTCAAGCCGGGGCTGAAGGACGGCCCCGCAGCGCCCGGGGGTCGTGAGTGATCCGGCCGGTTCTAACCGGCGAAAACACTCACGAGCCAGGGGTTAGCCGCGCTGGGAGCGGACGCCGAGCAGGACGTCTTCCCAGGACGGGATCGTCGGGTGGCTGCGCTTCGACTTCGGGCGCGGCGCGGGTTCGGGCTTGGCCGGGGGTGCGGGCTCCTCGGCGGGGACGCGCGGGATCTCGCGGGTCTCCTCCTCGGGCTCGACCTCGATGACGTCGGCGAGCGGCTCGACCGAGTCGAGCGTCGGCTGCTCGACCTCCTCGACCGGGTCGGGCTCGACCGCGCGCAGCTGGCGGGGCGCGCGGTACGAATTGGGGTCGAGCAGGTCGTCGGCGTGCTCGTCGAGCGCGTGGACGGTGCCGCCGTGCGCTCCCGGCGAGAACGACCAGTGCGCGCGGTTGTCCGACCGGCCCGCCTTCCAGCGGAGCACGACGACCCACTTGCCGTCGTCGCCCTTCCAGGAGTCCCACTGGGCCTGGGAGTAGTCGTGACCGCGCACGCCGAACGAGTAGGCGACGACCTCGCCGAGCGTCTGCACGTCGGGGCCGTCTTCTCTGATCGGGTGGGCGTGCTGGGCGAGTTCGGCGGTGCGTGAGCGCTCCAGCAGCACCGGGTACGCGTACCGCTCGATGCGCTGCTCCGGCACCCCCGCCGTGGCCGCGACCTGGGCGACGGACTCGCCTGCCCGGATCCGGGTCTGGATCTCGCGTGGCCGCATCTGACTCTCCATCTCGATTTCGATCTGGCCGAGCCGGGTGATGTCTCCCCTCGCCGCCGCCCGCAGTCTCTCATCGGCGGGCAGCAGGAAACGCGTGCGGCTCGCCGGGTCTTCGCACACGATGGACTTGCCGTCCTCGTGCAACCCGACTACCCGTAGCGCGCGCATCTCCGCCTCCCCGGATTCTTCACCGTTGTGGGTGTCTACGGTAGAACGGCGCGTCGACTTGACGGGCTAGGCGCGCCGAGTATTCACTCTTCTGTTTTCTCGTTGATCATGAGTGTCACCCAGTGGGACTGGGAACTTTGCGTGACACGCCGGGCACGCTAGGCCACGAAGGTGTGTCATCAGCGAGCGAGCCGGACGGTGACGATCAGCCCGCCCCTGCGGCCCGGTTCGGCCATCGCCGTCCCGCCGTGCGCCTGCGCGACCGAGCGCACGATCGACAGCCCGAGCCCGGCGTTGCGCGAGTCCGTCCGCTCGCCCGACAAGCGCCTGAACGGCTCGAACAGGCCCGGCACCGCTTCGAGCGGCACCACGGGGCCGGAGTTGCGGACCACCAGCGCCGGGTCGTTCCCGACGTCGACGTGCACCCAGCCGCCGCGCTGGTTGTACGTGATCGCGTTGTGCACGAGGTTCGTCACGAGCCGCTCCAGCAGCACCGGGTCACCCGAAACCATCCGCGGCCGCACGCGCGACTCGATCGTCACGCCCGCCTCCTCCGCCATCGTCGCGGACGAGCGGATCACCGCGTCGGCGATCTCGTCGAGCCGGACCGGCGAGCGGGACACCAGGCCGCGGTCACTCCGAGCGAGCACCAGCAGGCCCTCGATCATCCTTTCGCTTCGCTCGTTCGTGTACAGCAGCTGCTCGCCGAGCTTGCGCACCTCCGGCTTGACGTCCGGATCGGCCATGGCCACTTCGACCAGCGTGCGCTGCACCGCCAGTGGCGTCCGCAGCTCGTGTGAGGCGTTCGCGACGAACCGCTTCTGGCTGTCGAAGGAGACCGCGAGCCGGTCGAGCATCCCGTCGAACGTGTCGGCCAGCTCCTTGAGCTCGTCGTCGGGGCCTTCGTGGTTGATCCGGCGTTCCATGTTCTCGGCGCCGAGCTTGCGCGCGGTCGCGGTGATCGAGTGCAGCGGCCGCAGCACCCGGCTCGCCACCACCCAGCCGAGCAGCACCGCCAGCACGGCCGTGATCACCAGCGCGAGAATCGACTGACCGAGCAAAGTGGACAGTGTGGCCGACCGGTAGTCCTCCAGCGAGTCGACGGCGAACACGGCGGCCTGGGCGGGGGTACCCGTCCCACTGATCGGCTGCATCGGGACGGCGGGGGTCAAAGTCCCGTCCAGCTGCTGCTGCGTCTTCGCCGCGACGAAGGTGGTCGCCTGCGGCAGTTTGTCGTTCACCAGCAGGTAGTTGATGAACATCAGGGCGATGCCGACCAGCAGGAACAGCGCGCCGTACAACGCGGTCAGCTTCGCGCGCACCGAGATGCCGTTCATGAGCCGAACCGGTAACCCGCGCCGGGCACGGTCTCGATCAGCTGCGGCTGCCCGAGCTTGCGCCGCAGGGTCATGACCGCGACGCGGACCGCGTTGGTGAACGGGTCCGCGTGCTCGTCCCACGCCTTCTCGAGCAGGTCCTCGGCACTGACCACCGTGCCTTCCGCACGCATGAGCACCTCGAGCACGGCGAACTCCTTCGGCGAGAGCGGCAGGAACCGGCCGTCGCGCGCGGCCTGGTGGCGTGGCAGGTCGAGCACGACGCCGGCGCGTTCGAGCACCGGCGGCAGCGCGGGCCTGGCGCGGCGCGCGAGCGCCTGGACCCTGGCCACGAGTTCGGCGAACGCGAACGGCTTGGTCAGGTAGTCGTCGGCGCCGAGCCCGAGACCATTCACCCGATCGGTGACATCCGCGGCGGCGGTCAGCATCAGCACCCTGGCCTCCCCGCCCGCGGAAAGCACCGCGCGGCACACGTCGTCACCGTGCACCTTGGGCAGATCGCGGTCGAGCACGACCACGTCGTAGTCGTGCACGCCGATGCGCAACAACGCCTCCGCGCCGTCGTAAACGACGTCGACGGCCATCGAAAGCCGCCGCAAACCCTCGGCGATCGTGTCCGCCATCAACCGTTCGTCTTCCACTACCAGCACGCGCACCGGATCAGTGTCCGGCATCGGGGCATAAGCGCGAGATAAACAACTTCGCTTAACGCGCCGAAATCACCCGATCCGTAGACCTATGGCCGTGGCGGACCGGTTTTGCCGGGGGCCGGTCCGCCACTCAGGGATCTCACAGGAAAGGGAATGGCTGATGAAACTTCGATTCGCGTTCGTACTCGCCGGAGCGCTGGCACTGTCCGCGTGCGGCGGTGGCGACGACGGCGGAAACAAGGTCGCCTCGATCAACGGGCCGAAGTCGAGCGAATCCGCTCCGCCCGGCGCCACCAACGCGGGCAGCGACGAGGAAAAGCAGCGTGCGTTCGCGAAATGCATGCGCGAGCACGGCATCCAGATGGAGGACCCGAAGCCGGTGGGTGACGGAGGTGCCATGTCGAATGCCATCCCGTACACCCCTGGCGAGGAAGACAAGATGAACGCCGCGGACGCGGCCTGCAAGAAGTTCCTGCCGAACGGCGGCGAGATGAAGCCGCCGAGCCCCGAGCAGATGGACCAGATGCGCAAGCAGGCCAAGTGCATGCGCGAGCACGGCATCGACTGGCCGGACCCCGACGCCGAAAACGGCAAGCGCGGTATCACGCTCGGCGGCCCCGACGGTGACATGGGGAAGATGGACGAGGCGATGAAGGCCTGTGGCATGGGCATCGCCAAGGCCCCGTCGGAGCCGGGCAAATGAGCGAGCACGAAGGACCGCAAGCGGTCCGCAAAGGACGCCGCGCACGCTGGCTGGTCGCCGCGGCGGTCGCGGTCGTACTGCTGGGCACCGGCTCGGTGGTGGTGCTGACCAGGGTGTCCGCCGGAGCGTCCACAGGGGACCAGACACCGGTGCCCGGCGCGTCCACCACGGACATCGTGAAGACCACGCTGACCGAGGAGGAGACCGCCGACGCGACGCTCGGTTACGGCTCGGAGACCGCGGTTTCGGGGCGCAAGGAAGGCACGATCACCTCGTTGCCGCAGGTCGGTGCGAAAATCGACCGGGGTAAAAAGGTTTACGATGTCAACGCCAAGCCGGTGCCGCTGTTCTACGGCACCTTGCCGTTCTACCGCGACCTTTCCGACGGTGTCGATAAGGGACCTGACGTCAAGCAGCTCGAAGAGAACCTGAAGGCACTGGGCTTCGGCGGTTTCGGCGCGCCGGACGAGAAATTCACCGCGGCCACCGCCGCCGCGCTCAAGAAGTGGCAGAAGTCGCTGGGGCTGGAGCAGACCGGCACGTTCGGCCAGGGCGACGTCGTGCTCGCGCCGGGCCCGATCCGCGTCTCGGCCGTCTCGGCGCAGCCGGGTTCGCCCGCGGGGTCGGAAATCCTGAAGTACACCGGGACGGACCGGGTCGTCACCGCCAAGCTCGACGCGAAGAAGCAGTCACTCGCCCAGATCGGCGGGAAGGTCGGCCTCGACATCAGCGGCGGCAAGTCGACGACGGGGACGGTCGACAAGATCGGCACCAGCGTCGACAAGGACCAGAACGACCCGAACGCGAAGCCGAAGATCGAGGTGTCGATCAAGCTCGACGACCAGGCGGCGGCCGGGTCACTCGACTCCGCGCCGGTCACCGTCCACTTCACCAGGGGCAAGCGGGAGAACGTGCTCGCGGTGCCGGTCGGCGCGCTGCTCGCGCTGGCCGAGGGCGGCTTCGCCGTCGAGGTCGACGAGGGCGGCAAGCGTCGGCTGGTGGCCGTCCAGACCGGGCTGTACAGCGGCGGCAAGGTCGAGATCAGCGGTGACGGGCTGAAGGCGGGCATGAAGGTGGTGACCACCTCGTGATCCCGGTGCTGGCCGTGCACGAGGCCACCAGGACCTACCCCGGCGGGGTCGCGGCGCTGCAGGCGGTCTCACTGTCCATCATGGACGGTGAGATGGTCGCCATCGTCGGGCCGTCCGGCTCCGGCAAGTCCACCCTGCTCCAGCTGATGGGCACCTTGGACAAGCCGTCGTCCGGCCGGGTCGAGCTGCGTGGCAACGACGTCGCGACGCTGTCCGACCGCAGCATCTCGGCGCTGCGCTCACGCTGGATCGGGTTCGTGTTCCAGCAGTTCTTCCTCAGCGACGGGGTGAGCGCGGTCGACAACGTCGCGCAGGGACTGCTGTACGCCGGTGTGCCGAAACGGAAACGGCGGCCGCTCGCGCTGGCCGCGCTCGACCGGGTGGGGCTCGGCCACCGCGCCGGGCACTTCCCGGGTGAGCTGTCCGGCGGTGAACGCCAGCGCGTCGCGATCGCCCGCGCGGTGGTTAACGAGCCCGCGATCCTGCTGGCCGACGAGCCGACCGGGAACCTGGACACCCGCAACGGCGAGGCGATACTCGGGCTGCTGGCCGACCTCAGCGCGGACGGCACCACGATCGTGCTCATCACGCACGACCGCGAGATCGCGGCGGGCACACCGAGGCGGATCGAGCTGCTCGACGGCACGCTCCGGCTCGACACCGGATCACCGATGGGGGTGGCGGTATGACGACGGCGATCGCGCCGCCCGAGCCGGCCAGGCTCGGTCCCGGTGACGTGGTTTCCCTTGGCGCGCACGGAATGCGGACCCGGCCGATGCGCGCGGTGCTGTCCGCGCTCGGCATCGGGATCGGGGTCGCCGCGATGGTCGCGGTGCTGGCCATCCCGGCGTCCGGCGCGCAGGCGCTGCACGACAAGCTCGCCGCGCTCGGTACCAACCTGCTCGTCGCGGGGCCGGGCAAGACCATGTTCGACAAGGAGGCCAAGCTGCCCGACACCGCGGTGCCGATGGCCAAGCGGATCGCGCCGGTCACCGCGGCGTCGGCCCTCGGCAAGACCGGGAAAACGGTGCGCCGCAACGACAAGATCGACGCGGGCGAGACATCGGGGCTCGCCGTCAACGCGGCTCGGCCCGACCTGCTCGACGTGCTCGGAGGCAAGGTCCGCGAGGGCACGTTCCTGACCCAGGCCAACGCGAAGTTCCCGGCGACCGTGCTGGGCTCCATCGCGGCCCAGCGCCTCGGCATCGACCACATCGACCCGAAGCACCCGCCGCAGGTGTGGATCGGCGACCAGTGGTTCACCGTGGTCGGCATCCTCTCGCCGATGCCGCTCGCGCCGGAGGTCGAACGCTCGGTGCTGGTCGGCTGGGACGCCGCGATCAGCAACCTGGGCTTCGACGGTCATCCCAGCGCGGTGTACCTGCGCGCCGATGAGTCCGATGTGGACAGTGTGCGCAGCGTGCTCGGCCAGACGCTGAACCCCCAGGCGCCCAACGAGGTCGAGGTTCGCCGCCCGTCCGAGGCGCTGGCCGCGCAGAAGATCACGGACAACACCTACAGCGCGCTGTTCCTCGGGCTCGGCGCGGTCGCGCTGCTCGTCGGCGGCGTCGGCGTCGCGAACACGATGGTGATCTCGGTGCTCGAGAGACGCCGCGAGATCGGGCTGCGGCGAGCGCTCGGTGCCACGAAACGGCAGATTCGCGGGCAGTTCCTCACCGAGTCGGTGCTGCTGTCCGGACTCGGTGGCCTATGTGGAGTGATCGTCGGGATCGTGGTCACCGCGAGTTACGCGCTCAGCCAAGGCTGGCCGGCGGTGCTCCCGTTCGGAGCATTGGCCGGTGGCGTCGGTGTCGCGGCGCTCGTCGGCGCGATCGCCGGTGCGTATCCGGCGATGCGGGCGGCGAAGCTGCCGCCCACCCAGGCACTCGCTTGAGCATTTTTTGGCAGTCACCTTGGGGGAGATTTCCCCTAAGGTGACTCTCAGGCGTATGGCTGGGTTTCTGTGGAGGGCCGAAAAATGCTCGGGCGGCGTGACTTTCTCAAATGGGCGGCGGCGAGTGGTGCCGGGGTGGCGATCCCGGGGGTGCTTTCGCCCGGCGCGCAGGCCACCGCCGCGGAAATCACTGTTTTGAGACAGGTCACGGTGATCGACGGCTCCGGCGCCCCGCCCCGGCGGGACATGGCCGTCGCGCTCGCCGGCGACCGGATCGCCTGGCTCGGGCGTGACCGTGAACTGCCCGATGTGGAGGGTGTGCGTTCACTCACCTGTCGCGGGAAGTACGTCATACCAGGGCTTTGGGACATGCACACCCACGGTCTGGACTTAGTGGACATCTTCCCGCCGCTCTACATCGCGAACGGTGTCACCGGCATCCGCGAGATGTGGGGCTACGAGGAGAATCGAGCCGTACACGACCGGATCGAGAGCGGTGCGCTGCTCGGCCCGCGCGCGGTGCTGGGCAGCAGCATCGTGGACGGTCCCGTCTCACTGCTGCAGCCGCCGGTCAGCCACGTCTCGAACGAGGCGGAGGCCCGCGCGTTCGTGCGCGCCGAGAAGGCGCTGGGCGCCAAGTTCATCAAGGTCTACTCGTACCTCGGCCGCAACGAGCTCTACGCGATCGCCGACGAGGCGCGCCGCCAGGGGCTGCCGTTCGCGGGGCACGTGCCGTACCGGCTCAGCGTGCTGGAGGCCAGCGAGGCGGGCCAGCGCAGTTTCGAGCACCTTTTCGGCACCACGTTCCAGGTCTCGCTGAAGGAAAAAGAGTTCCTCACGCGCTTGGCGGCCACCCCGATCGACCCGAAATCGCCCCGGGATTTCTTCAATCTTGCCCGAGAGCTCGAGCGGCAGGCGATGCTCGAATACAGCCGCCCGAAGGCCGAACGGTTCTTCGCCCAGCTCATCCGCAACGGGTCGTGGCAGTCACCGACACTGGTGGTCAACCGGGTGATCTCGATGCCTGCCGAGACCTACCTGAACGATCCCCGGCTCAAGTACATCCCCGCCGAGCTGAAGGCCCACTGGGCCGACCGGATCCAGCTGTTCGCACCGAAAACCCCGAAGGAGATCAAGGAGCAGAGCGTCTACTTCGACTCACGGGTCGAGCTGGTCGGCGCGATGCACGAGGCGGGCGTCGGCATCATCGGCGGCACGGACAGCCTCAATCCCTACTGCTTCCCGGGTTTCGGCCTGCACGAAGAGCTGGAACTGATGGTCAAGGCGGGCCTGAGCCCGATGGATTCGCTACGCGCGGTCACCAGCGAGGCCGCCAGGTTCCTCGGGCTGGAGCGCACCACCGGCACCGTCACCCCCGGCAAGTCGGCCGACCTGGTCGTGCTCGACGCCAACCCGCTCGACGACATCCGCAACACCCAGAAGATCCACGCCGTGGTCGTCCGCGGCCGGGTGATCGACCGCGCCGCAAGGGAAAAGCTGTTCGCGGACGTCGAAGCGGCGGCGTCGCAGCCACCGGCGGGCGCCCGCTCGGCCACCTTCCAGCGCCTGGCCAAGCAAAGCTGCTGCTGACGGTCGTGCGCGTTGCGGGCGGTTAGAACCGCCCGCAACGCGCACGAGTCCTTACCAGCGGGTGGTCTCCGAGGTGTCGAAGACCTGTCCGCGCACCGCGCCCGCGGGGAACGCCGCGGTGTGCAGGTTGGTGTAGAACTCGCCGGGGCTGGCGTTCAGCTTGCGGACGATGTCACCGGGGACCTTCGTGGCCGTGCCCGCGATGCCGTTGAGCGAAGCCGGAAGCCCGCCGTCGGCGGTGAACAGCGGCACCACGACCGCGCCGTTGACGCCCGCCGCGCCCTGGTGGATGTGGCCGAGCGTGGGCGCGCCGATGCCCGCGAAGGCGAACGAGAAGTCGACCTCACCGCGCTTGGCCGAGACGAACGAGGTCGCGGAGCCGTCGGGATCGCCTGCCGCGGGGCCGCCGGGTACCTGGACTTCCTGGTCGCCGCTGGCGAGTGAGCTCAGGTCGCCCGCGTGGAGCACGCGGTTGAGGTCGACCGGCTTGTCGAGCTTCTTGAACTGGCCGCGCACCGCGCCGCCGGGGAACTCCGCCGTGTGCAGGTTGGCGTAGAAGTCGCCGGGCTTGGTCTTGAGCGCGTCGAGCAGCACCTTGTCGTCGACGGTCACCTTGCCGGTCACCGCGCTGAGCGTGCCGGGCAGCGCGGTGGCGAAGAAGCCGACCTTGACCGGGCCGTTCGACTTCGCGTCACCCTGGTGGATGTGGGCCGCCGTCGGGGCGCCGATGTTCTTCCATGTGATGCCGAATGACACCTGGTTGCCCTGGATCCTGATGACCTGCACGGCCTTGCCGTCCGGATCACCTGTCTTTGGCCCGCCTGGCACCGGGATTTCGTTCTTGCCGGACAGCTCGGCCGCGAGGAAGACCGGGGCGCCGCTGTTGTCCGCCGGGCCCGGCGCCGGCGCGGGGTGGCCGTCGTGCGCGAACGCGATGCCGGTGCCGGCGGCGACACCGAGCGAGACGACGACGGCGGAGAGCAGGATCTTGCGCATGGGTTACCTCTTCTTCAGCAGTGCCGGGCGCGGTGCCCGACGCCCCTTCACACGCGGCGTTTCCTTGAACGGTTCAACTCTTCGCGAGAATCTTTTCGTGCCGACTTGTCGCTAAAGCCCTGCTGATCAGAGGCACGGGCCGTCGTGTTGGATGGCCGTATGTCGAAGAAGACCCTGGGCACGCTGCTCGCCTTGGAAGTGGCGGTCATCGTCGCGGTGTTCCTGCTCAGGGGCTTCCCGGGCCTCGATCTCGAGGTGTACGTCGGCGGCGCGCGCAAGCTCGCGGAAAGCGGCACCCCGTACGAGGGCATGGTCGAGACCACGCAGAACATCAAGCTGCCGTTCACCTACACGCCGTTCGCGGCCGTGCTGTTCCTCGCCGGGACGATCGCGCCGGTGAAGGCCGTGCTCGTCGCGCTGAACGTGCTCTCGCTGCTCGGCCTTGGCGTGGTGGCGTTCCTCTGCCTGCTCAAGACCGGGGTGGCCCGGCGTACCGCGGCTTACGTGGCGGTCGCGGTCCAGTTGAGCGCGACGCTGGTCGAGCCGGTGCTGGCGACGCTCAACTACGGTCAGATCAACATCCTGCTGATGCTCGCCGTGGTCGTCGACGTGCTGGCCCCGTGGCGCCGCTGGCCGCGCGGGGTGCTGGTCGGCCTGGTCGCCGCGATCAAGCTGACGCCGCTGGTGTTCTGCCTGTTCTTCTTGCTGCGCAAGGATTACCGCTCGCTGGGACGGTGCGTCGGCACGTTCGCCGGGGTGGCCGCGGTGATGTGGGCGGTGCTGCCGTCGGCGTCGGAGCGGTTCTGGCTGCACCTGATGCTGGCGACCAGCCGGATCGGCGACCTCTGGTACGTCGGGAACCAGTCGTTCCGCGGCGTGCTCGCGCGTGCCGGCTACTCGGGCTCGCTGCTGTGGGTGCTCGGCGTGCTGGTGCTGCTGGCGCTGACGGTCTTCGCGGTCAGGGCGGCGCTGCGCGCCGGGCAGGTGCCGCTGGCGCTGGTCGCGTGCGCGGTCGGCGGGCTGCTCGTCTCGCCGGTCTCGTGGACGCACCACTGGGTCTGGTGCGCGCCCGCGATCGTGCTGCTGGGCGCGCTCGGCCTGCGGTGGCGGGAGCCGGACCGCTTGCTGGGCAACAGTTTGCTGACGTTCGCCGGGCTGAGCGCGCTGCTGTTCGTGAGTTATCTGCCGTGGCTGATGCCGTTCCCCGCGCTGTCGGTCGGCGCGCGGACCGGTGCGGAGGCGTACACCATCGCCGGCGTGCTGATGCTCGCCACGATCTGGTGGGCATCAGCACGCCGGTCCGGGTCAGCTCAGCTTGTCGACCACGAACTCGATGCTCTGGGTGAGCAGCGTGATGTCGTCAGGGTCGATGGCCGGGAACAGGCCGACGCGTAGCTGGTTGCGGCCCAGCTTCCGGTACGGCTCGGTGTCGACGATCCCGTTGGCGCGCAACACCTTCGCCACGGCGGACGCGTCCACCTCGTCGGCGAAGTCGATCGTGCCGACGACCTGCGAGCGCAGTGCCGGGTCGGCGACGAACGGCGTGGTGTAGCCGGTCTTCTCGGCCCACTCGTAGAGCCGGGTCGACGAGTCCTTGGTGCGCGCGGTCGTCCACGCGAGGCCGCCGTTGCCGAGCATCCACTCGATCTGGTCGGCCAGCATGAACAGCGTCGCCACCGCGGGCGTGTTGTACGTCTGGTCCTTGCGCGAGTTGTCCAGCGCGGTGGTCAGCGAGAGGAACTCCGGGATCCAGCGGTCGCTCGCCCCGATCTCACCGATCCGCTCGACCGCGGCGGGCGAAGCCAGCGAGATCCAGAGGCCACCGTCGGACGCGAACGACTTCTGCGGCGCGAAGTAGTAGACGTCGAAGTCCTCGGCCTTGACGGGCAGGCCGCCCGCGCCACTGGTCGCGTCGATCGCGACGAGCGCGCCTTCGCTGCCCTCGGGGCGCTTGACGGGCACCGCGACACCGGTCGAGGTCTCGTTGTGCGCCCAGCCGACCAGGTCGGCGCCGGACTGGTAGGCGATCTCCGGAGCGGTGCCGGGGTCGGACTTGACGACGATCGGGTCGGCGAGGAACGGGGCGCCCTTGGTCACCGTGGCGAACTTCGACGAGAACTCGCCATAGGTGAAGTGCTGCGACCGCTCCTTGACCAACCCGAAGGCCGCAGCGTCCCAGAATGCGGTCGTCCCGCCGTTGCCGAGGATCACTTCGTAGCCGTCGGGCAGCCCGAACAGCTCGGTCAGCCCGGCGCGCACGCGGCCGACGAGCGACTTCACCGGCTTCTGGCGATGGGACGTGCCGAGGTACTCCGCCCCGGATTTCGCCAGGTTGGCCAGTTGCGACTCGCGGACCTTGGAGGGTCCGCAGCCGAACCGTCCGTCGGCAGGCTTGAGTTCTGCGGGGATGGTCACCTCAGCTGCATCGGTCATGCGGGCAGTCTCTCAGGCCCCGCCCACCCGATCCCGGCCAACCCGACCCACGCTCACGATGTGGGATTTCCGCAGCGCCCCCAACTCCCCATCCCCCGCCTCTCCCAGGGGGCCGGCCCCACGTCCAGCTTATCGAAGCCCCGGCCGCGAATCTGGTCGGAAGGCGAGTTGTCCACAGGGGCGACCAGGTGTGGATAGGCGATATAAGGCCAGGTCAGAGGGTCTTCTCGGGTGACCTGAATGTAGCCCGCGCAAGGCCGTGACCGGGTTCCCTTCAAAACCCTGGTAATCCCCGAGCGAGTGCGATTTGGGCCACGCTATTCGGTCATTAAGGACAAAAGTCCCGACTCGGTGGCCCAAATCCAACTCCGTCACGCGAGCGCCCACACAAAGGCCACCCTTGAAACGCTAGGCGTGACAAGGGCGCCCCTTGGAAGCCCGACCCCGCCTGGGATACCCGGGCACAACACCCGTCAGGCCCGCCAGCCAGAGGGATCCACGCCCCCAGGGATCGGAGCGTCCAGCGCGTAGGGCGTGCGCGAGAAGATGAACGTAGCCAGATCCAGGCTCCGCGCCACCCCGGAAGCATCCCGGCCGACGGCCAGCGTCTCGCCCGCGTAGTACCCGTCCAGCCCCAGCCAAACATCATCCGACACCGGCCGGAACCGCGAAGCCCGCCCGGAGCCCTCGGCGGGCGCGAGGCTGAAGCAGCCGTCCGCCAGCATCCGCAGGTGGTACGCCGTCGGCCCCCAGTGCCACAACCCCGTCAGCGCCAGCGAAGCAGAGTCCACAATGGACGGAATCCACTCGGCGGGGAACCGGGGTTCGTGTTCCTCCGTCAGGTTGATCAGGTCGATCGCGAGCTGGACCAGCGCCACCCCGGCGGTCGTGTTCGCCATGACCAGCGCGCCGGTCTGGGTCGCCGGGTCGATGAGCGAGCAGGCGAGGAAGCCCGGCATCGAGCCGGTGTGCCCGGCCAGTGCCCGCCCCTGCGTGCGGATGAGCTGCATGCCCAGCCCGTAGCCGCTCGTCCAGACGTCGCCGTCGTCGACGGTGACCATGTCGCGCATCTCGGCGACGGTCTCCGCGCGCAGCACGCCCGCGGTGTGGCCGCCGACGAACGCGGTCCAGCGGGCGAGGTCGGTGATGGTCGACCACAGCTGACCGGCCGGCGCCATCGCGCCGGCGTCGTGCGACGGCTCGGGGAGCACGACGTCCGCGAACGGGTGCACGGCCAGACCGGGTGCGTGCGGGGCTTCGGGTGACGGTGTCGTGCGGGTCATGCCGAGCGGGGTCAACACCTCGTCGCGGACCGCGTCGAACCAGCCGGTGCCGCGGTGCCGGGCGATGACCTCGCCGAGCACGCCGTAGCCGACGTTCGAGTAGTGGAAACGGGCGCCGGGACGGTGCTTCAGCGAGTCGGTCGCGAGACTCGTTTCGAGCGCCTTCCAGTCGTCGCCGACCGTGCGTTCCCACCACAGGCCCGGCGACTCGGCGGTGAGACCGGCCGTGTGCGAGAGCAGCTGGCCGATCGTCGACGCGCCGAACGAGGTGCCCGCGACGTGCTTGTCCAGCGGGTCGTTCAGGTCGAGCTTGCCCTCGTCGCGCAGGCGCATCACGACCGCGGCCACGATCGACTTGGTGATCGAGCCGAGCCGGTACTGCGTGTCGTCGCCCGGCGTCTGGCCGTCGACCCGGCCGCGCGCGCCTGACCAGGCGATTTCGCCGTCGCGGACGACGGCGGCGACCAGTGACGGGACCCGGCGCGTCGCCTGCTCGGTGGCGATCCGGCGAAGCAGCGCTAGCTCGGTGGTAGGCAGCATGGCGGTCATTCTGTCGTGCGGCGCCACGCTTCGCTCAGAGAACCCCCGCGTTCATCGCGGCCATCACCGCGGCGGTCCGGTCGGACACGTCGAGTTTCGAGAACACGCGCAGCAGATGCGTTTTCACCGTCGCCTCGCTGATGTGCAGCGCCCGCCCGATGTCGGCGTTCGTGCTGCCCTTCGACACCAGCCGCAGCACCTCGATCTCCCGCGCGGACAACGGTTGCGGCGCCGGATTGCGCACCCGGTTCACCAGTTTCCCCGCCACCGAGGGCGCCAGCACGGTCTCGCCGCGCGACGCCGCGCGGATCGCGTCCGCGAGTTCCGTCCGCGACGCGTCCTTCAGCAGATAACCCGCCGCGCCCGCTTCGACCGCGCGCAGGATGTCGGCGTCGCTTTCGTACGTCGTCAGCACGACCACGCGCTGACGCGGGGACTCGCCAAGATCGCGCGCGTCGCGCCGACACCGTCGAGACCGGGCATGCGTAGGTCCATCAGGATCACGTCCGGCTGCTTGACCCTGGTCAACGCGACCGCCTCGTCGCCGGAGCCCGCCTCGCCGACCACCGTCAGGTCCGGCTCGGCCTCCAGCATCCCGCGCAGCCCCTCGCGCACGACCGGGTGGTCGTCCACCAGCATCACGGTGATCACGCCGGTACCTCCAGTGTCACGGTCGTCCCATCGGAAAGTCCACTTCGGATGGTCAGCGAACCGCCGACCTGTTCCGCACGCGCGCGCATCCCGCGCAAGCCGAAACCGTCCGACGGCTCGGCGGTGTCGAAGCCGGCGCCGTCGTCGATCACCATAAGCCGCACGACGCCGCCGGAGGCGGCCAGCCGCAGTTCCACTGTGGACGCGCGGGCGTGCTTGACGATGTTGGTCAGCGCCTCCTGCGCGGCGCGCAGCACGACCACCTCGGCCGCCGTCCCGAGCGGCGGCAGCGGCGAGATCACGCAGTTCACCCGCAACGCCGACTCCTCGCCGAGCCGGTCGGCCTGCCGCCGGATCGCGTCCTCCAGCGTCCCGGCGGCGAGCGCGGACGGGGTCAGCGCCGCGACCATGGCGCGTGCCTCGGCGAGGTTCTCCCGCGCGGTCCGCGCCGCCAGCGACAGATGCCGCCTCGCCGCGACCTGGTCGGTGTCCATTTCGGACTCGATGGCCTGGGTCAGCGTCACGATGCTGGTGAAGCCCTGCGCGAGCGTGTCGTGGATTTCCCGCGCCAGCCGTTCACGTTCCGCTGCCGTGCCCGCTTCGCGAGACAGCCGCGCGACCTCCGCTTGGCTGGCTTCGAGCTTCTCGATCAGGTCGGCGCGTTCCTTGCTCTGCTCGATGACCTTGGTGATCCAGCGGCCGATGAACACCCCGAACAGGATCATCAGCGCGCTCATCGGCAGCAGCGTCCCGAGCGCCGGGTCGCCGAAACCGTTGTGCACCACGACCGACACCACCGGGGTGAGCACCAGCAGCCCGGTCAGCGCCGACGCCATCCCGACCGGCTGCGTCATGAACGCCATCGGGCAGATGGCGAACAACGCGTAGCCGGTCGCCGAGCAGGCGATGACCGCGGTCAGGAAGAGCACCAGCACGATGACGCCGAACAGGTAGCCCTTCCCGTCCGTCTCGTGGTCGCGCACCGACCGCCTGCCCAGCAGCAGGTAGGCCACCACGATGCCGGTCAACGCCGCCGAGCTGACCAGCTTGGCGGCGTCTTCGGCGTCGTTGATCAGGATCAGCGCGATGGTGGCCAGGTAGGCGACCGCGAAGTAGAGCTCCCAGATCCAGTACCAGCGGTCCCAGATGTCTACCGGCCGTTGTTGGTCCAGCGGAAGGTCAGCCGCGCCAGCAGCAGCCCGGCGACGACCCAGATGCCAAGCACCAGTGCGATGCGGGGGAGTTCCCATGAGCCAGCCATTTCGTTGATGACAGCGCTGTCCGGCAGGAACACCGACCGGAAGCCCTGGCAGATCCACTTCACCGGGAAGAACGACGCGATGTCGACCATAACCTTCGGCAGGTGCGTGATCGGGGTGACGAACACGCCGGACACGAACTGCAGCGAGATGAAGACCAGGTTCATCACCGCGACCGCGCCGCTGACCGAGCGGACCAGCGAGCCGATGGTGATGCCGAGCAGCGTGCAGGCAGTGATGCCGAGCAGGAACACCCAGGCCAGCGTCAGCCACTTCATCGGATCGGTCGGCAGCGTCAGGTCGAACAGCAGCGAGCCGACCACGATCATGAACAGCGCCTGCGCCAGGCTCGACACCGCGACCAGCACGATCTTGCCGATGAAGAACGACGCGGCGGGCATCGGCGTGCCGCGCAGGCGTTTCAGCGTGCCGTCCTCGCGGTCGCCAGCCAGCCCGATCCCGATGCTGTTGAACGAGGTCGAGATGATGCCGGAGCCGATCATGCCCGCCGCGAGCACCGTGCCGGAGGTGACGCCGCCGCCGATGTCGCCGTTCAGCATCGACCCGAGCAGCACCATGATGAACGCGGGCATGGCGAAGGTGAAGACGACCTGTTCCTTGTGGCGGAAGAACTCCTTGAGCTCCGCGCCGCCGCGGATCAGCCCGACGGTGAGGGTGCCGGGCAGTGCCAGCGTGGTCATGCGCGTTCTCCGATCAGATCGAGGTAGATGTCCTCCAGGCTGGGCCGGGTGACGGTGAGTTCGGCCAGCTCCCTACCCCCAGTAGAGAGCTGGTTGATGAGCTTCGTGGGGAAGTTCGTGTGCTCGGAGTGCGCGCCGTTGGCGTCGACCCAGCTCACGACGGCTTCGGCCTTCTCACGGCCGCCGAGGTTCTGCGGGGTGCCTTCGGCGACGATCCGCCCGCGCGCGATGACCGCCACCCGGTCGGCCAGCGCCTCGGCCTCGTCGAGGTAGTGGGTGGTGAGCAGGATCGTGGTGCCCTCGGCGGCGAGCCCGGAGATGAGGTCCCAGAACTGGCGGCGGGCCTCGGGGTCGAAGCCGGTGGTCGGTTCGTCGAGGAAGAGCAGTTCGGGGCGGCCGATGATGCCGAGTGCGACGTCGACCCGCCTGCGCTGCCCGCCGGAGAGCGTTTCGACGCGGCTCTTGGCCTTCGCGGTCAGCCCGACCTTCTCGATCACCTCGTCGGGGTCACGCGCGTCGGCGTAGTACCTGGCGAAGTGCCGGACGGTCTCGGCGACGGTGAGTTCGGCGGCGTCGTTCGCCGTCTGGAGGACGATGCCGAGCTTGGCGCGCCAGGCGCGGCCCGCCTTGCCGGGGTCCTCGCCGAGCACGAGCGCGTCGCCCGCGGTGCGGTCACGGTGGCCTTCGAGGATCTCGACGGTCGTGGTCTTGCCCGCGCCGTTGGGGCCGAGCAGCGCGAACACCTCGCCGCGGTGGATGTCGAGATCCAGGCCGTCCACCGCGACGTGGCCGGGATACTCCTTGCGCAGTCCGCGCACTGTCACTGCTGCTGTCATGGGACAAGCTTCCGTCGCGGGAGCACCCGCACGGGACGACTGCGCGGTGGAACCTGGTTGTCAACCGAACGGTGGACATCAGACCCTGGTCGCACGCGCGGTCCTCCTTTCGAAGGACGACCCCGCCGCGCGGCGTGCTTACCGTTGTCAGGCATGGGGGCGGCGCTGAAACGCGGTGAGCAGAACGAACTCGCGGCGATGCTGACGAAGGGGCCGGTCGAGGTACTCGACTTCTTCCTGCCGCTCTGGGTGGGCAGTCAGCTCGGCGCGTCGGCGGGCGAGGTCGGCGCGCTGACGGCGCTGGAGACGCTCGTGTCGTTCCTGGTCCGGCCGCTGGCGGGGCATCTCGCCGACCGGCACGACAGGGGACGCGTCGCCGCCATCGGCGCGGTCCTTTATGGACTGTCCTTTGTGGGCTACGCGGTCGCGCCGGGGATCGGGCTCGCGTACGCGGCGGCCGTGCTCGGGGGCGCGGGCGGCGCGTTGTTCTGGGTGGCACTGCGGGCCCGCGTCGGCGAAGGGCTGCTGGACGACAGTGGGGCGTTCAGCAAGCTCTTCGCCGCCGAGGGCGGCGGCACCTGGATCGCGTTCGTCGCGGCGATGATCCTGGTCGGCAAGATCGGCTATCGCGGCGTGTTCTGGCTCGCCGCCGCCGCGTGCCTGGTCGCGGCCGTGGTGATGCTGCTCAGGATCGGCGAGAACCAGGTCGTCGAGAACGCGCCCAAGCTGCGTCAGCTGGGGAAACGGCTGCGGCCGATGCTGGTGCTGGTCGCGATCACCGCGATGGTCGAGGCCGGGATCGCGTTGCTGCTCCTGATGCATCTGCAGCGCGGCCATCACCTGAATCTGGGCCAGATCGCGGCCGTCTTCCTGCCCGGCTTCATCGTCTACAGCCTGCTGCCCGACGTGCTGCACAAGGTGGTGCGCCGGATCGGCCGCCCGCTCATGCTCTCGCTCGCGATGCTCGCCAGCACGGCGTTCGCGATCGGGCTCTCGTTCGCGCCGGATCCGAAGGTGATCACGGTGCTGTGGATCCTGTCGGCGGCCGCGTTCGCCGCGGCGATGCCCGTCGAGCAGTCGATCGTGGCCGAGGCGGCGGGGCTCAGCTTGGGCCGCGCGATGGGCATCTACGAGAGCGCGACGTTACTCGGAGCGACGATCGGGACGTTCGCGGCGGGACAGCTCTACGACACCGGCGGTGGCTGGCGGGTCGCTTGCTGGGGTGCGGCGGGCGTGCTTCTGGTCGGATCGATCTTGGTTTCCGGCGCGATACGGCGTGTCGGGGTTGCGAAGTTTCCCGTGGAACATTCGAAAACCCCCGAAAACTCGGAAAATCCTGGTCAAGGCACGTCCGAAGACGCGGCGAAATCGGCCAACGAGGTGAAACCGGGGACGAACAATCAGGCGAAGGATTCCTAGCTGTTGACAACTTGTCTAACATGACAGGATGTCTCATACGTGGGTGACGGCCAGCGACGGCGTGCGTCTCTCGGTCCGCGTGACGGGTCCGGACGACGCGCCCACCGTGCTCTGCGTGCACGGCTATCCGGACAACGGTTCGCTGTGGGACGGGGTGGTGGCCGAGCTGTCGAGCCGGTTCCGCGTGGTCGTCTACGACGTGCGCGGCGCGGGTCTGTCGGACAAGCCGCGAGGTCGCAAGTCCTACAAGTTGGACCAGCTGTCCCGGGACATGCTCGACGTCGCCGAGGCGGTCGCTCCCGGCGAGCGGATCCACCTGCTCGCGCACGACTGGGGCTCGATCCAGGCCTGGCACACGGTCACCGGCGGCGACCCGAGGATCGCGTCGTTCACCTCGATCTCGGGGCCGGACCTGGACTACGTCGGCGCCTGGTTCCGCGACCAGCTGCGCAGGCCGACGCCGCGACGGCTCTGGCACGCGCTGAACCAGTTCCTGCACTCGACGTACATCCTGTTCTTCCACGTCCCGTTGGTGCCGCAGCTGTTCTGGCGGCTCGGGATCATGCGGCGGCTGTTCAAGATCGCCGAACCGGAGCTGGCCGATCCCGAGGTTTCCGACGGCGTGCACGGCATCAAGCTGTACCGCGCCAACATCTTCACGCGGCTGGGCAAACCGAAGCCGAAGCAGGTGCGCATCCCGGTGCAGGTGCTCGCGCCGACCGGCGACCCGTACGTGTCGACCCCGATGCAGACGGAGATCGCCAAGTGGGTGCCCGATCTGCGGATCCGGCGCGTGGTCGGCAGGCACTGGATCGCCCGAGCCAAGCCCGGTCTCGTCGCCGACGCGGCCGCGGAACTGGTCGGCTTCGTGGAAGGTGGCGAAGAACCGCGCACGCTGCGCCGCGCGAAGGTCAGCCGCCGCAAGAAGTTCGCCGATCAGCTGGTCGTGATCACCGGCGGCGGCAGCGGCATCGGCCGCGCGACCGCGCTGGCGTTCGCCGGCGAGGGCGCCGACGTCGTCATCACCGACATCAACTCCGACGCGGCAGCGGAGACCGTGACCCTGTTGCGCGCCAAGGGTGTCACGGCCGCCGAGTACACAGTGGACTCTTCGGACGCCGAGGCGATGGGCCAGTTCGCGAAGCAGGTCCGCGACGAGCACGGCGTGCCGGACATCGTCATCAACAACGCGGGCATCGGGGTGTCGGGCCCGTTCCTCGACACCTCGGTCGCCGACTGGGAGCGCGTCATCGACGTGAACCTCTGGGGCGTGATCCACGGTTGCCGGGTGTTCGCCGAGCAGATGCGCGAACGCGGTGAGGGCGGCCAGATCGTCAACCTCGCCTCGGCCGCTGCGTACCTGCCGTCGAAGATCCTTTCCGCTTACGCCACAACGAAATCCGCCGTGCTGACGCTGAGCGTGTGCCTGCGCGCCGAACTCGCTGCCGACCGCATCGGCGTCACCGCGGTCTGCCCCGGCATCGTGGCCACGAACATCACGAACACGACGCGCTTCGTCGGCGTCAACGCCGACGAGGAGCACCGCCGTCAGAAGGCGAGCACCGGCCTGTACGCGCGGCGCGGCTTCGGCCCGGACCGGGTCGCGCGGGACATCCTCAAGGCCGTCTCGAAGGACAAGGCGATCGCGCCGTCGACCCCGGAGGCCAAGCTCGCGCTCGTGTTCTCCCGTCTCACCCCCGGCGTGCTGCGCGGCATCGCCAAGCTGGACGTCACCCCGTGACACGCAAGCCCCGCCGGATGACCCCCCAGGCCCGCCGCGACGACCTGATCGCCGCGGCACTCGACCTGTTCAGCAGCCGCGCGCCCGAGCTCGTCACGGTCGACGACATCGTCTCGCGCGCCGACGTCTCGCGCCCGCTGTTCTACCGCTACTTCTCCAGCCTGCGCGAGCTCCAGATCGAAGCACTGCGCACGGTCACCGACGGCCTCATCGACGGCCTCGCCCACCTCGACGACGGCCCGCCACTGGACCGCCTGCGCGCGGCCGTCCGCGGCCTCATCTCGGTCGCGGGCAACTACCGCGCGGGCTACATCGCCCTGCTGCGCGGCGGCTCGGTCATCGCGACCTCCGAGACCGACGCGGTCGTCGACCAGGTCCGCAACCGCGCGGTCGAGCTGATCCTCGAAGCGATCGAGATCGACGAGCCGACCCCGCTCCTCCTGCTCACCCTGCGCTGCTGGACGGCGGTCGTCGAGGGCACCCTGCTCGCCTGGCTCCAAGAGGACAAGGTCCCCCGTGAAGGCCTCGACGAATGGCTGGTCGACCAGCTGGTCGCGATGATGGCGGTCACCCAGGCCCGCCTGGCCACCACCGCCCCCGCCCCCTGACCCCGAAAAAATCCCAATGCGTCCTTCGGTCCTTGGTAGGTGCCGAAAGCCGCATTGGGACCCTGGCAGGGACCGAAGGACGCATTGGGGACCTGGGAGGGACCGAAGGACGCATTGGGACGCTGCGAGGTCCCCAATGCGGCTTTCGGCACCTGGGGAAAGCCCGAAAGCCACTTTCGGCAGGTTAGACCTGACGAAAGTGGCTTTCGGGCTTTTACGAGGCTCAGGCGTGGGGGACCAGGTCCCAGCCCTCGACGTCCTCGGGCCGGCGCGGGCCGGGGCCGACGTACTTGGCCGACGGGCGCACCAGGCGGCCGGTCCGCTTCTGCTCGAGGATGTGCGCGGCCCAGCCCGCGGTGCGGGCCGAGCTGAACATCGCGGGCATCATGTGCGGCGGGACCTCGGCGAAGTCGAGGATGACCGCGGCCCAGAACTCGACGTTCGTCTCGATCGGGTGATCGGGGCGACGCTCACGCAGCTCCTTCAGCGCGGCCTGCTCCAGAGCGGCGGCCGCTTCGTAGCGGCTCGCGTTCAGCTCGCGGCAGGTGCGGCGGAGCACGCGGGCGCGGGGGTCCTCCGCGCGGTAGACGCGGTGGCCGAAGCCCATCAGGCGGTCCTTGCGGTCGAGGATGCCCTTGACCAGACCGGCGGCGTCACCGGTCCGCTCGACCTTTTCGATCATCGGGAGCACGCGGGCAGGCGCGCCGCCGTGCAGCGGGCCGGACATGGCGCCGATCGCGCCGGACATGGCGGCCGCGACGTCGGCGCCGGTCGAGGCGATGACGCGGGCGGTGAAGGTCGAGGCGTTCAGGCCGTGCTCGGCCGCGGAGACCCAGTAGGCGTCGATGGCCTTGACGTGCGCCGGGTCCGGCTCGCCACGCCAGCGGATCATGAACCGCTCGGTGATCGAGTGAGCCTCGTCGACCCGCGACTGCGGCACCGCGGGCTGGCCGATGCCGCGCGCGGACTGCGCGACGTACGACAGCGCCATGACCGAGGCGCGCGCGAGCTGGTCGCGGGCCTCTTCGTCGGTGATGTCGAGCAGGGGGCGGTAGCCCCAGATCGGCGCCAGCATGGCGAGCGCGGCCTGCACGTCGACCCGCACGTCACCGGTGTGCACCGGCAGCGGGAAGGGCTCGGCGGGCGGCAGGCCGTGGCCGAACCGGCTGTCGACCAGCAGACCCCAGACGTCACCGAAGCTCACCTTGCCGGCGAGATCTTCGATGTCGACGCCGCGGTAGCGCAGCGCGCCACCGTCACGGTCTGGCTCGGCGATCTCGGTGCGGAAGGCGATGACCCCTTCGAGACCTGGACGGAATCCGTCGTCGACCTCGTCTGTGGACGCGGTCTTCGTAGATACGGGCGCTGACGTAGTCACTATCCGTTGACCTTTCAATGCGCGTTCCCCGGCTTTTGTTTTCCCACGCTGACAGGCCACACGCAAAGCGCGCCTCATCGCACGGTTTGGAGCAACCTTGCTCCTCGAACCGGCCGGTAGCAATCAAAAGAATGGGTGGTTTGTGTCACGATTACGAGAACGATTCAGTCCAGGCGGCGTGTGACACGTAAATCCTGTGTTTCATCCAGGGGCGCGCCGCCCCGGCGGGTGATACACATGCGCCATGCATCTGAGCCCCCAGGAGCGGGACAAGCTGCTCGTCCACGTCGCCGCCGACGTCGCGCGCAAGCGGCTGGACCGCGGGGTGCTGCTCAACTATCCGGAGTCGGTCGCGCTGATCACCGACCATGTGCTCGAGGGCGCCCGCGACGGCCGCACGGTCAGTGAGCTCGTCGCCAGCGGCCGGACCGTGCTCTCCCGCGCGCAGGTGCAGTCCGGCATCCCGGAAATGATCGATTCGGTGCAGGTCGAAGCCACTTTCCCGGACGGCACCAAGCTCGTCACCGTGCACGACCCGATCGTCTAGGAGCGAGCAGGCGATGCGCCCAGGAGAGATCATTCCCGGCGACGAGCCGGTCGAGCTGAACCCCGGCCGCCCCCGGGTGCGGCTGCTCGTGCGCAACCTCGGGGACCGGCCGGTGCAGGTCGGCTCGCATTTCCACTTCGCGTCGGTCAACCCGGGCCTGGAGTTCGACCGGGACGCCGCGCGCGGGCACCGGCTCGACGTGCCAGCGGGCACCTCGGTCCGGTTCGAGCCCGGCGTCGAACGAGAAGTCGACCTTGTCCCGCTGGCCGGGAGCCGGAAGGTTCCGGGGTTGCGTAAGGAGCCGTCTTGACCCATGTCGACCGCGAGCGCTACGTCGAGCTGTTCGGCCCGACCGTCGGCGACCGGATCCGCCTCGCCGACACCGATCTGCTGATCGAGGTCACCGAGGACCGCAGCATGGGCGACGGCAGCGGTGACGAGGTGCTCTTCGGCGGCGGGAAGGTCATCCGCGAGTCGATGGGCCAGGGCATGGCCACCCGCGCGGAGGGCGCGCCGGACCTGGTCATCACCGGCGCGGTGATCCTGGACCACTGGGGCGTCGTCAAGGCCGACGTCGGTGTCCGCGACGGCCGGATCGTCGGCATCGGGAAGGCGGGCAACCCCGACACGATGGACGGCGTCGACCCGGCGCTGGTGATCGGGCCGTCGACGGAGATCTTGTCCGGCAACGGAAAGATCCTCACCGCGGGTGGAATCGACTGTCACGTCCACTTCATCTGCCCGCAGCTGGTGGACACCGCGCTGGCGTCGGGGCTGACCACGCTGGTCGGCGGCGGCACCGGGCCCAACGAGGGCACGAAGGCCACCACGATCACGCCCGGCGCCTGGAACCTCGGGCGCATGCTCCAGGCGATGGACGCGTATCCGGTCAACGTCTTGTTGCTGGGCAAGGGAAACACCGTCCGCCACGAGGCGCTGCGCGAGCAGCTCGCCGCGGGCGCGGGCGGGTTCAAGCTCCACGAGGACTGGGGCACGACGCCGGCCGCGATCGACGCCTGCCTGACCGTCGCCGACGAATCCGGCGTCCAGGTCGCCATCCACACCGACACGCTCAACGAGGCCGGGTTCCTGGAGTCCACTGTGGACGCCATCGCGGGGCGTTCGATCAACGCGTACCACACCGAAGGCGCGGGCGGCGGGCACGCGCCGGACATCATCCGCGTCGCCGGGCTCGCGAACGTGCTGCCGTCGTCGACGAACCCGACGCGCCCGCACACGGCCAACACGCTGGACGAGCACCTCGACATGCTCGTGGTGTGCCATCACCTGAACCCGTCCGTGCCGGAGGACCTCGCGTTCGCGGAGAGCCGGATCCGGCCGACGACGATCGCCGCCGAGGACGTGCTGCACGACATCGGCGCGATCTCGATGATGAGCTCCGACTCGCAGGCGATGGGCCGCATCGGCGAGGTCATCATCCGGACCTGGCAGACCGCGCACGTGATGAAACGCCGTCGCGGCGCGCTGCCCGGCGACGGCAGGGCCGACAACCTGCGTGCCCGCCGCTACGTCGCGAAGTACACGATCAACCCCGCCGTCGCGCACGGCATGGAGGCCGAGATCGGCTCGGTCGAGATCGGCAAGCTCGCCGATCTTGTCCTGTGGGAGCCCAAATTCTTCGGTGTCCGCCCGCACGTGGTGCTCAAGGGCGGGTTCATCGCGTGGGCCGCGATGGGCGACGCGAACGCGTCCATCCCGACGCCGCAGCCGGTGCTCGCCCGGCCGATGTTCGGCGCGTCGCCCGCGGTCGCGGCGGCCTCGTCATTCCACTTCGTCGCGCCGGAAGCGCTCGAATCCGGTGTGCGCGAACGGTTCGGGATCTCGCGGACGTTGGTGCCGGTGTCGAACATGCGACGGCGTACCAAGGCGGACATGGTGCTCAACGACGCACTGCCGGACATCAGGGTGGAGCCGGACAGCTTCGCCGTGCACGTCGACGGCGAGCTGATCGAGCCGCAGCCGGTGACGGAATTGCCCATGGCCCAACGATATTTCCTGTTCTGATGGACCTGTCCGCGCTGATTCTGGCCGACTCCCGGTTCCCCGGCGGCGGCCACGTTCATTCCGGTGGGTTGGAAGAGGCCGTCGCGCGTCGCCTGATCGTCGACGTCCGTGATTTGGCGGGCTTCATCTCGGGCCGTCTGCGGACCGCTGGTTCGCTGGCCGCCGTTTTCGCCGCTGCCGCTGCGCATGCGGCGGCTCGTCGTGTCCACAGTGGATATTGGAAGCGGCTCGATCTGGAGCTGGACGCACGCACGCCGTCGGCCGCGCAACGGGAAGCGTCGCGCGCGCAGGGCCGTGGGACCGCGCGGGCGGGCAAGGCGGCGTGGCCGTCGCCGGTGCTGGACGCGCTGCTCGCCGAGACACCGCGGCCGCATCACCCGATCATGCTGGGCGCGCTGGTCGGCATCTCGGGTGGCTCGCCACTCGACGCGGCGACCGCCGTCGCGTACCTCGCGGTGAGCGGACCGGCTTCGGCCGCGGTTCGCTTACTGGGCTTGGATCCCTTTGCCGTCAACGCCGCGGTGGCTCGTCTCGACGTGCACGCGGTGGCGCTCGACGCCGCGTCCAGCGCCGGGCTGGCGCCGTCCGATCTGCCGTCGCCGGGCTCGCCGGCGTTGGATCTGTTCGCCGAGGCGCATGCCCGGCACCACAAGGAAGAGGTGCGTCTCTTTGCCAGCTGAGCACGGTCACGGCCATGGTCACGTCCACCCGGTCAACTTCGACCCGACCGCGACGGAACCCGATCACTACGACGCGGACCCGACGGCCGGGCGCGCGTACCGGATCGGCATCGGCGGCCCGGTCGGCAGCGGCAAGACCGCGCTGGTCGCCGCGCTGTGCCGGGCGCTGGGCGACGAGCTGAACCTCGCCGTCGTCACCAACGACATCTACACCACCGAGGACGCCGACTTCCTGCGCAAGGCGGGCGTGCTCGACGCCGAGCGCATCGAGGCCGTGCAGACCGGCGCGTGCCCGCACACGGCGATCCGCGACGACATCACCGCCAACCTGGACGCGGTCGAGCGGCTCGAAGACCGGTTCTCCGGACTGGACCTCGTGATCATCGAGAGCGGCGGCGACAACCTGACGGCCGTGTTCAGCCGCGGCCTGGCGGATTCCCAGGTGTTCGTGGTCGATGTCGCGGGCGGCGACAAGGTGCCCCGCAAGGGCGGCCCCGGCGTCACCACCGCGGACCTGCTGGTGATCAACAAGATCGACATCGCGCACCTGGTCGGCGCGGACATGACGGTCATGACGTCGGACGCACACCGCATGCGCGGCGAGCTGCCGGTGATCACTCAGTCCCTTGTGGACACGCCGAACGCGCCGGACGTGGCGAACTGGGTCCGGTCGCTGGTCAAGGCCGGGTGAAAGCGCACGCCCGCCTGGTCGCCTGTTTCGCGGACGGCCGGACGATACTGCGTGAGCTGCGCTCGATGGCGCCGCTCACGCTCTTTCCCAAGCGCGGCACCGGCGCGACGGCGGTGGTCCACCTCGTCAGCTCGGCGACCGCGCCCCTGGGCGGCGACGACCTGCTCCTGACCGTGCACGTCGGACCGGGCGCTTCCCTGCGCCTGTCCGGCGTCGCCGCGACGATCGCGCTGCCCGGCCCGCACGGCGAACCCAGTACGTCCACAGTGGACATCACGGTCGACGCGGGCGGCTCGCTCGAGTACCTGCCGGAGCCGACGGTCATCACGGCACACGCCCGGCACACCGCGCTGCTGCGCGCCTCGCTCGCGCCCGACGCCTACCTGCACACTCGCGAAGTCCTGGTGCTCGGCCGGGCCAACGAACGCCCCGGCCACCTGACCACGACCCAGCACATCACCCGCGCCTCGACCCCGGTGCTGCGCCAAACCCTGACGATCGGCTCGGACCTGGACGCCTCGCTCGCCCACCTGGCGGGCCGCCGGGTCCTCGCCACCGACCTGGTGATCGGCGGCCCCGACCTGCCCGCCGCCTCGGGTGAGTGGTGGTCCCGCAGCCCCCTCGCCGCGGGTGGCACCCTCACCACCTCCCTGGCCCCCGACGCCGTCACGGCCCTCGCCTCCCTCAGCGGGTAAAATCCCAATGCGTCTTTCGGTCCCTTCCATGGACCGAAAGACGCATTGGGAACCTCGTAAGGACCGAACGCCGCATTGGGGCCCTAGCAGGTACCGAACGACGCATTGGGATTTTTTACCGGGCTAGAACTTGGTGCCGAGCCACTCCATGGCGACGGGGCCGCCGACCGAGACGCCGCCGATGTGTTCGAGCAGCGGGTACTCGGCCCAGGTCACGTTGGCGCCCAAGGCTTTGTAGCGGGCGAGGAGGCCCTTGCCGACCGAGAGCGGGATCAGTTCGTCGAGCTGCGCGTGGTAGAGGAAGACCGGGGCCTTGGGCTTGATGGTGCCCGCGTAGTTCTCGGCGAGGCGCTTCTGCCAGCGGGGGTCCGAGACGACGTCGGGGTCGGTGACGAAGTCGCGGAGGCGGGAGAACGGGGCGGCCGCGCCGAGCGCGATCGTGCAGTAGCCCTTGATCTTCTCGACGGTCGACTTGCCGCGGGTGTTGAGGACCGAGGTGAACGGGACGTCGGGGTAGGCGGTCGAGAGGCCGAGCGCCGCGCCGAGCACGAGGCCGAACGCCGCGCCGCCGTCGTTGGACTTCATGACCGCGTTCAGGTCGGCGGGAACGCCGCCCGTGGCGACGCCGACGACGTTCAGGTCGGGTGCGTAGCCGCCCTGGAGCTCGCCGGCGAAGGCTGCCGCCTGGCCGCCCTGCGAGTACCCGAAGACGCCGACCGGGCCGGAAGACGAAAGCCCGGTGCCCGGGACCTTGTACGCCGCGCGGGCGGCGTCGAGGACGGCGCGGCCTTCGGACTGGCCGACCGCGTAGGTGTGCACGCCGGGCGTGCCGAGGCCTTCGTAGTCGGTCAGGACCACGGCCCAGCCCTTGTACAGGGCCTGGGAGATGATCGCGACCTCGTTCTCGGTGCCGTTCTGCAGCTTGACCGACGGCGCGCACTGGTCGCCGATGCCGTGGGTGCCGACCGCGTAGGTGATCAGCGGGCGCGGGCCGCGGGGGTACGGGATCGACGGGACCAGCAGGATGCCGGAGACGGCGTTGGCCTTGCCGGTCGCCGAAGTCGATTGGTAGAGCAGTTCCCAGGCTTGGACCGGCGCGGGCACAATGGCCGTCACCCGATGCTGGTCGAGCAGGTCACCTGGGCCGGACGCCTGTGCGGCCGGAGTGGCCACCGCGCCCGTGAGTAGTAAAGCCAGTAGTGGAACCAGGACTCGACGAAGCACCTTTGCCTCCAGAGTGTGGTAACTATGGTTTTCACAATGTAAGCGCCCCGCACGACGTCTGGCAATCCCCATTACCAGAATTTTGGAGGTTCGGTGGTCCGCTCCTATGGCGGCATCCCCCCGGAGCAGCGCAAGGCCGAGCGCCGCGAGCGGCTGCTGACGGCCGCGCTCGAGCTGTTCACCAGCGAGGGTTTCCAGCAGGCGAAGATCACCCATCTCTGCAAGCTGGCAGGCGTCTCGACGCGCAACTTCTACGAGGAGTTCGAGAACAAGGAGAAGGTGCTGCTCGTACTGCACGACAGCATCAACCGGCTCGCGCTGGAGCACGTCACCGCGACGCTTGCCGAGCTCACCGACACCGATGTCGTCGCCCGCATCGAGACACTGCTCGACGTCTTTGTCGCGACGGTCACCGCGGATCCGCGCATGCCGAGGCTGAACTACGTCGAGGCGGTCGGGGTGAACCAGGAACTCGAAGCGCAGCACCAGGAATGGGTCGACCGCTGGGCGGACTTCATCGAGGCCGAAGCCCGCCACGCCGCCGAACACGGGCTCGCGCCGAAGCGGAACTACCGGCTGACGGCCATCGCGCTGGTCGGCGCGTTCACGGGCCTGCTGCGTGAATGGCAGGCCCGTGAACTACCGGTCGGCGAGGTCACCGAGGAGCTGCGCGGTCTGATGCTGGCCGCGATTACCCGCATGCCCACGTGAACCCGGGATAAAGCGGGCTTTACTCCCGGGGATAAAGCCCGCTTTATCCCCGGGAGTAAAGCGGGCTTTATCCCGGGGGTGCGGTCAGACGTTGGCCGAGGCCTTCGCGAAGGTGTTGTGCAGCACCGCGAGCAGCGCGTCGCGCACCGACAGCTTGTTGCGCGCGTCGAAGGCGATCACCGGCACGTCGTCGCCGACCGCCAGCGCCCAGCGGACGTCGTTGAGCTCGTGCGCCATCAGCCCGTCGAACCGGTTGATCCCGACGACGAACGGCAGCCCGGCCTTCTCGAAGTAGTCGACGGCCGGGTAGCAGTCGTCGAGACGGCGGGTGTCGACGATGACCAGCGCGCCCAGCGCGCCGATCACGATGTCCTGCCACATGAAGCCGAAACGGTCCTGGCCGGGCGTGCCGAACAGGTACAGCTTGACGTCCGAGTCGATGGTGATGCAGCCGAAGTCCAGCGCCACCGTGGTGGTGGTCTTCGACGGGACGTGCCCGGTCCGGTCGATACCCGCCGCCACCGAGGTGATCGCCGCCTCGGTGGTGAGCGGCTTGATCTCCGAGATGGCGCCGACGGCCGTGGTCTTGCCGACCCCGAACCCGCCGGCGATGACGATCTTGACCGGAGTGGGCGGCTTGGCGCCCGCCTCGGGTTCAGCGTATGGCTTCGAGTCCACGAATGACCCTTTCGATCATGCCGAGGTCCTGGGCGAACTTCGTCGCGGGCCGCCGCAGCACCACGTAGCCGAGCGCGGCCAGATCGGCCACCAGCACCCGGGCCACGCCGATGTGCAGGCCGAGCAGCGCGCCGATCTCCGCCACCGATTTGGTGTTGCGGCACAGCGAGACGATCTCGCGCCGCTCGAAGGTGAGCTTCGGCTGCGAGGCCGCGCCGAGCCTGCTCGTCAGTACCTGGGCCTCGATTTCCAATGTGTGGTCGACCGGTTTCGTGCGACCAGAGGTGAGCAGATACGGGCGCAACGGCGAAACGTCCGGATCTTCATTTCTCATCGCTAGCTCCCGACGGTGTTTTTGAGCTCCTCGATCAGGCCAGGGGTGAGCACCTCGGTGGCCCGGTTCGCGAACATCGCCATCTCGTAGGCGATCGTGCCCAGGCTCGCCTGCTTGGTGGCCAGCACACCCAGCGAACAGCCGATGCTGATCGTGCAGACCAGCAGGTAGCCGTGCTCCAGCTCGATGATGATCTTGTCGGGCCGCCCGAGCGGGTGGCTGTCGGAGACGCCGTGCGCCAGCCCGAGCATCGCCGACGAGATCGCCGCCAGCCGGTCGGCGTTCGCCCGTTCCAGCTGGGACGACATGGCGATCAGGAGGCCGTCGGCCGACACGGCGATGGCCCCGATCGCGCCGGCGGTGTTCTGCGCGAAGCGGGTCACCAGCCAGTTGAAATTGCGCGCCTCGACGCTGACTCCGGTGGTCATTACTTAGCTCTCTTCTCTCTGTTCGGTATCCCGATCGGCCATGGCCAAGCCCGTGCTGAACGCGTCGAACGCGGCGCGCTCGGCGTTGGGGTCCCGTTGGTGCCGTGGTGCTGTCGCGGCCATCCGTGCCGGCTGACGTCCGGCAGGCTGCTGGGCGAGTCCCGGCGCGAGTTGCGCGCCGGGTACCCGCCTGGTGAGTCCCGAGTGCGCCGCCGACGGCGCCTGCGCGGACGCGGGGGCGACCGGCTGGAACGGCGGCGGTTTCACCGGTTCGGGTTGTGGCGGTGCCGGTGGGGCGACCGGCTCCGGCGCGGGCGGGTTCGCCTTGGCGAAACCCGACTCGTACGCGTCGAAGGCCGCCTTCACCGCGTCGGGGTCGTGCTGCGCCTTCTGCTTCGCGGGCATGCTGACCAAAGTGGACTCACCGGCGCCGGGAAGCTGTGCTCCCGCGACACGGCGGCGAAGCCCGCCCCTGGTCTCCCCGGAGGCGGCCGCGGGCACGGTGACGGGAGCGGCGACCGGCGCGACCGGCGCGGCCACGACGACCGGCTCCAGCGCCGGCGCGGGCGCCGGCACCACCTCCGGCACGCGCATGGGCAGTTGTTCCGGCACCAGCGGCTGCTCCTCCGCGTCCTGTTTGAACCAGCGGAAGTCCTCGAGCTGCTCCAGGTCCTCGCGGGGCGCCATCCCCGGCACGGCGAGCGCGGGCAGCCTGCCGGGCTCGTCGGCAGGCTCGCTCTCCGGCCAGGCGGGCGGCGCCTGGAACTCGGCCGCGCGGTGCGCCAGCAGCGCGGGCGGGACGACCATCCGCGCCGTGACACCGTTGCCGGGCGTCGGCACCAGTTCGACGGTCAGCCCGTGCCGCCGCGCGAGGCGGCCGACCACGAACAGGCCGAGCACGCTGGTCGGCGCCAGCTCCAGCCGTTCACGCTCGACGAGACGGCGGTTCTCCTCGGCGAGCCGGTCTTCGGTCATGCCGATGCCCTGGTCGACGATGACGATCAGCAGCGAGCCGTCCGGCTGGAACTCGGTATCGACGTCCACAAAGGACTCCGGCGGCGAGAACGAGGTCGCGTTCTCCAGCAGCTCCGCGAAGATCAGCACGACGTCGGAGCTGAACGCCGACGCGAGCCGGACGTCGGCGACCGTGCCGAGCCGGACCCGTTGGTAGTCCTCGATTTCCGCGAGCGCGGAGCGCAGCGCGATCGACAGTTCGGCCGGGCCCGCGATCCGCGTCTCGTCACGGGTGCCCGAGACGACGAGCAGGTTTTCCGCGTTCCGGCGCAGGCGCGTCGACAGGTGGTCGAGCCGGTACAGGCTTTCCAGCAGCCGAGGATCCTGCTCGTTGCGCTCGAGTTCGTCGACCAGCGCGAGCTGCCTGCCGACGAGGTTCTGCGTACGCTTCGCGACGTTGGCGAACATGAGGCTGACGTTGCGCCGGGTGAGCGCCTGGCGCTCGACCAGCTCACCGGCGGTGGACTGCACCCGGTTGAACGCGGTCGCCAGCTTGCCGAGCTCGTCCTTCGAGGACACGTCGATGGTGGCGAGCCGGGGTGACTGCTCGTCGGCTGCCTCGGTGTCGGCGACGCGGACGAGCTCGGTTCCCGCGAGGTCGGCGACCGTCGTCGCGGCGGAGGTCAAGCGCCGCAACGGATCCGCGATCGAGCGGCTGACCGCGATGGCGAGGAACGCGACCACGACCAGCAGCAGCGCGGCGCCGCCACCGATGAGCCAGGCCAGCCGGGCGGCGTTGTCGGCCCTGCTGGCGGCCGCGTCGGTGATCTGCCTGGTCACCTGCTCCTGGACGTTGCGTCGCTGCTTGTTCAGCGCTTCGACGGCGGACAGCGCGTCGGCGATGTACGACTGGGTCGCCTTCTCGTCACGCACGTTCGGCAGCTGCGCCTCGAGCGCGTCGACCCGGCGAGCCTCCTCGCCGGTGTCGATCTTGACGACGGCCTTGGCGTGCTCGATGTCGGCCTGTTGCACGAATCGTTCGAGCTGCAGCGAGGATTCCGCGGTGGAGTCCTCGAACTCCTGCTGCCCGCCGTCGGGATCGGCGGCCACGATCAGCATGGACATGCCGTGCAGCGCTTTTTCCTTGCTGGCGCGCAGCAACGCGTCCAGCGAGGTGAGCTGCCGGGTGCCCTGCGCGTCACCCGACTTCTGGCCGAGCAGCCGGGGCGCGTCGATGACCGCGTCGATGACCGCGTGATAGGTACGCGCCGTGCCGTCGAGCGAGACCGAGCGGCGTAGCGCGTTCACCCTGATTTCGGCCAGCGAGCCGATCCGGGTCAGTGCGGCCGCGACCTCGTCCGGCGCGTCCGGCCCGAGCGTGGCGCGCACCCTGTCGACGGTCTGGTCGACGGCCTTGTGCTGCTGCATCAGCGCGCCGCTGCCCTGCGACGGCGAGGCCGCGTAGTCGATGGTCAGCAGCAGCTCACGCTGCAGCTCCCACACCAGCGAGCTGAGTTCGTGTGCCTGGCCTGCGGTGTCCGCGGTCTGCCCGGCGGCTCGGGCGGTGCCCGCCTCCGTGACGACATAGGGAACGGACACCAGCACGACCGCGGTCAGCGGCAGCAACAGGAGCAGGTTGAGCTTGCCCCTGATGCCCAGCCTGCCGAGCACGGCCTGCCAGGTTCTCGATCCGGCAGTGGTCTTCCGCCGGACCTTCCCGAGCTTCATGGTCACCTTCCCCAACTGCGACCTCAGCCGCCGTGTCCGCGGTGCTGCTCACGCACGAGGTCCTCGATGGACGCACGCAACGCGAGGAACTCCGGCGTTCGCTTGACCGAGAGATCGCGGTCGGCCGGCAGGTCGATCGTCACATCGGCGTGCACCCGGCCAGGGTCGCACGCCAGTACGACAACTCTGCCGCCGAGGAAGACCGCTTCCTCCACATCGTGGGTCACCATCAGCACCGTGGTGCCGGTGTCCGCCCACACCTGCCTGATCAGGACCTGCATGTCCTCTTTGGTCTGCACGTCGAGCGCGCCGAACGGCTCGTCGAGCAGCAGCACCTCCGGCTCGCACGCCAGCGCCCTGGCGATCGCGACCCGCTGCCGCTGACCGCCGGAAAGCTCACGCGGCAACGCCTTCCGATGCGCCGAGAGCCCCGTCTCGGCCAGATACCAGTCGACGCGCCGAGCCCGCTCCGCACTGTCCACCGGCAACAGTTCGAGTCCATAAGCGACATTGCGCTCGACGGTCCGCCACGGGAACAGCGCGCCGTCCTGGAAGACGAGCCCGCGGTCGGGACCGGGCCCGGCGACCGGCTCGCCGTCGAGGGTGATCACGCCTTCCGACGGCATGGTCAAGCCCGCGACCAGTGACAACAGCGTCGACTTTCCCGAACCGCTCGCGCCGACGACACAGAGGAAGTCGCCACGCGAGACGGTCAGGTCGATCCCGTCGAGCGCACGCGCGCCGCGGTCGTAGTCCTTGGCGACCCCGCTCAGTTCCAGCACGCCGGTCACGCGGTCCACCTGCCGACCTTGGTCCGGACCAGTCGCAGCGTGACGTCGATGAGCAGGCCGAGCAGCCCGATCAGCAGCAGCACCGCGAAGATCTTGTCGGTCTGCAGGAACCGCTGCGCGCGGGTGATCCGGTAGCCGAGGCCCGCCGTCGCGTTGACCAGCTCGGCCACCACGACGAAGTTCCACGCGGCGGCCATGTTCACCCTGATCGCGTCCAGCATGCCGGGCAGCGAATGCGGGATGATCACCTTGCGGAGCACCTCGCCGCGCGTCGAGCCCAGCGTGTAGGACACGTTGATCAGGTTGCGCGGCACCCCGCGGACCACGTCGGCCGTCATCAGCGTGTTGAAGAAGACCGTGCCGAGCACCAGCACGGCGACCTTGGACTCCTCGCCGATGCCGAGCCAGATGATCAGCAGCGGGATGAACGAGCTGGCAGGCATGTAGCGCAGGAACCCGACGAGCGGTTCGAGCAGCGCCTGGCCCGCGCTGAAGGTGCCCATCACGATGCCGAGCGGCACCGAGATCAGCACCGCGATGCCGAACCCGAACAGGATCCGCTGCACGGTCGCCCACAGGTCGCCGAACAGCTCGCCGGTCGACGCCATCTGCAGCCCGGCCTTGAGCACGGCGGGCGGCGACGGCAGGAACGTCGGCGCGACCGCGCCGGTCGCGCTCAAGATCCACCAGATCGCCAGCGGCGCCGCCACGGACGCGACGGTCAACGTCCACTTGGCACGAACGGAGATGGGCGCGCGGATGGTGAGCAGCGCGGCCTTCGGCTTCGGCCGCGCGCGGCGCGGCAGCGGCGCCCAGTTCGCGCGCTCGGGCAGCGCCGCCTTCGCCGCGTGCTCTTCGGCAAGGCGTTGTTCTTCTTCGAGACGGTGGGCTTCGAGCTCCTCCGCCTCCGTGCCCGACGCCGTCCGGCTGGCCGAGCCGGTCAGCTCGGTCACGGCACCGCCTTGATGAAGGTGTCGTCGAGCAGGTTGTCGACCTGCGGCCTGGTCGCGGTCAGCCCGACGGCGACCATGAAGTCGGCGATCTTGCCCGCCTGGAAGTTCAGGTGCTGCGGGGTGACGCCGGGAGTGAACGCGTCGATGTTCTGCTGCTTGGTGAAGATGGACGTGCCCGAGTCGTAGCTGCGGTAGTCGGCCAGGTTCACGCCCGCCCGCTTGGCCATGATGTCGGTGGCCGGGTCCTTGTTGTCCTTGATCCAGGCGAGCGTCTCGAACCAGGTGTTCACGATCGCCTGCACCTCTTTGGGGTGCTCCTTGGAGATCTTCTCGCCGAGCACCAGGTGGTCGGGAATGGCGCCGGGGAATTCGGCCGAGGTCGCGATGGCCTTGCTGCCGGGGCGTTCCAGCGCCTTCGAGGTGAACGGCGCGAACGCGGCGACCGCGTCGACCTGCCCGCTCAGGAAGGCGGCCGCGGCCTGGTCGGTGACCATCGGGACCAGCGTGATGTCCTTTTCGGTCAGCTTCGCCTGCTGCAGTGCCAGCAGCAGCAGGTAGTGGTCGACGGCGCCCTGTTCGACGGCGACCTTCTTGCCCTTGAGGTCGGCGACGCCGGTGATGCCCTCGCGCGCGATGACCTTGTCGTTGCCCGTCGAGTTGTCGTTCACGAGCACAATGGACAGTTTCGCGCCGCCGCTGACCGAGGCGACGGTGTCGCCGAGCGTCTGGCTGTTGCCGTCGATCGCGCCGGTCGACAGCGCGTTGATGCTGTCGGTGTAGCTGTCGAAATACTTGAGATCGACGTTCACGCCGTTCTTCTTGAACAGCCCCTGCTCCTGGGCGACCTGCCACGGGAACCAGCCGGGCCACGCGGAGAACCCTAGGGTGATCTTCGCGCCGTCGGCGGCGGTGTCGCTCGAACAACCTGATAGGGCGGCTGCACCGGCCAGCGTGAGGGCGCAGAACAGGGCCGTCAGCCGTCGGGAACGGGAAATCACAGCGAAACTCCTGGGGAAGGGGAGTAGGGGGAGCTCCACAGGCAGTGAAAATCCCCCACTCTCCGTGAAGAAATCGTCACCCCTTGGCTCTCGGGCGAAAGCCTATCGAGTTACGCAAGATCCCCATAGTGCAAGTGTCAGCTCTTGTGCAAGATCACTTGCGAACTGTGCGTATCGAGAGCACTAATGATCACCTGGTCGATTAATATCTGTCAAGCGATAGAAATTGCGCTGAGATTCGTCTCGGCTCAGATCCGTGCAATCTCGCTTTGTCGATTAAGCGCTATCAGGTGTCCGACTTGTGACCAACAGCTGTCCTGCGGTTACACCCCGGTGGCGAGGCGGGGTGGCAGGAGTCACCGTTAGGTGGGTTTCCCTGGCGCCTTCCAGGCAATACCGTCAGCAGACAGCCGAAGTCATCGAGGCCCTACAGGGCACGCGCGGAGGGTTGGTCAACGATGCCGGAGACCGAGATCACGGATGTGGCGATGCGACTGCCCGGCATGCGGGTGGCGTACGAAGGGGACGCGTTCACCGAGGCCTCCCTGGCGTCGACCTGGACCGAGCAGCTGCAGTCGTGGCTGAACCAGGCGATCGCGGCGGGCGTGGCCGAGGCGAACGCGATGGTGCTCGCCACCTCCGACGGCGAAGGCAGGCCGTCTTCCCGATCGGTGCTGCTCAAGGGCCTGGACGACCGCGGCGTCGTCTTCTACACGAACTACACCTCGGCGAAGAGCCACGACCTCACCGTCACCCGGTACGCGTCGGCGACCTTCCCCTGGTACCCGCTGCACCGCCAGGTCCACGTGCGCGGCGAGGTCGAGAAGGTCGACATCAAGGAAGGCGCCGAGTACTGGGCCTCCCGCCCGCGCGGCTCGCAGCTCGGGGCCTGGGCCTCGCCGCAGTCGCGCGTCGTCGATGGCCGCCGCGCGCTGGACAACGCGCTGAACTCCATCCAGCGCCGCTTCGCCGACACCGACGACATCCCGTTCCCGCCGCACTGGGGCGGCTGGCGCATCCGGCCGGACACCGTCGAGTTCTGGCAGGGCCGCGAGGACCGCATGCACGACAGGCTGACCTACGTCCGCGCGGACGACGGCTGGCGCATCGAACGCGTCGCGCCGTGATTTTTTGTTGAGTGAGGGTCATAGGTGCCGCGTCTCGTTCGCCCGGCCGGGCTGTGGTGAAAATGCGTCGTTGAACGCCTCAAAACCCGCACGGTCAACCCGCTTGACCAGTGGCTAGGCCCAGATATGAGGAGAGCCTTCCTGTACACGCTTGGCGTGGGTGAGGGCCTCCTTCACTCGAGCTGTACGGGTGAGGGCCTCCCTCACCCGTATATACGGTCGAACTAGGCCCTCACCCCACGGATCCGAGCGAAGTAGGCCGTCATGAACGCCCGACCGTGCCCCGACACTGGCGAGCGAGGCAGCCGAGAAGGGGTCGTGAGTGTTTTCGCCGGTTAGAACCGGCCGAAACACTCACGACCCCCATGTCAAACCGACGAGCACGCCACCTTTGCGTGGGCGGGCACCGTGAAGACTTCGGGCGCGGGGCGCCTTCGAGACCGCTGGGAGCAGCGGCCCCGGGCTCGGGCGAGGTAAATCACTCGGTCGAAATTAGTTAGCACGGCTAAGCTCATGTGTTGTGAGCGTTAAGGCGGGGACCGCACGCAGGCTGCTCGGGTCGATCATGGTCGACCGGCGGCCGCTGAAGATCCCCGCCTATCGCCGTCTCTGGATGTCGACGGCCGTGACGGCCATCGGCAGCCAGCTGACGGCCGTCGCCGTGCCCAAGCAGATCTTCGACATCACCGGCTCGTCCGGGTTCGTCGGCCTGACCGGCGCGGTGGCGCTCGTCCCGCTGCTCGTGTTCGGGCTGTGGGGCGGCGCGATCGCCGACACCGTCGACCGGCGCAAGCTGCTGCTGGTGACCAACACCGGCATCGCGCTGACCTCGGCCGTGCTGTGGCTGCAGGCGTTCATCGGCCTGCGCTCGGTGTGGCTCGTGCTCGCGCTGCTGGCCGTCAACCAGGCCTTCTTCGCGATCAACATGCCGACGCGCAGCGCGGTCGTCGCCAGGCTGGTGCCGGAGCACCTGATCGCGCCCGCGATCGCGCTGGGCTCGACCATGTCGACCTTCGGCATGGTGTTCGGGCCGCTGCTGGCCGGCGCGGTGCTGCCGCTGCTCGGGCTGTCCACCTTGTATTTGATCGACGTGATCGCGTTGTCGCTCACCTTGATCGCGGTCTGGAAATTGCCGCCGCTGCCGCCATTGAACGGGCCGTCGAGACGGGCCGGATTGCGCGATGTGATCGACGGTTTCCGTTATTTGGCAACGCAAAAGGTCGTATTGGCTTCCTTCGTCGTCGATATCATCGCGATGGTCTTCGGTATGCCGCGCGCGTTGTTCCCGGAAATGGCCGAACGGACCTTCGGCGACCCGCCGGGCGGCGGGCCCGCGCTCGGCTGGCTCTACGCGGCCATCCCGGTCGGCTCGATGCTCGTCGGCTTGTTCTCCGGCTGGCTGACCAGGGTGCGGCGCCAAGGTGTCGCGGTCGTGCTGGCCATCTGCGCGTGGGGCGCGGCGGTGGCCGGCTTCGGCCTGAGTTCGTCGCTCTGGCTCGCGGTGATCTTCATCGCGCTGGCAGGCGCCGCCGACATGGTCTCCGCGATCTACCGGATGTCGATCCTGCAGGTCGCCACGACCGACGAGATGCGCGGACGGCTCCAAGGTGTCTTCACGGTCGTTGTCGCAGGTGGACCGCGTATCGCCGACCTCACGCACGGCTGGGCGGCCGCCGGTGTCGGCACCGCGGCCGCGGCGTCCGGCGGCGGCGTGCTGGTGATCGTCGGGGTGCTCGTCGCGATGGCGCTGCTGCCCGCGTTCTTCCGCTACCGCGCGCCCGCCGAACCGGAATCCGCCTAGAGTGGCGGTATGCGCTCTTGGCGAATTGTCCTGATTTCCGCTCTTGCCCTGGTGTCGGCGGGCTGCTCGTCCGATGAGAAGCCCGCCGCCGCGCCCAAGCCGACGCCGTCCAAGGCGGTCACGCTCAAGGAACCGTGCGCGGTGCTCGCCGGCGACGCGGTCGGCAAGGCCATCGAACGCCAGTCGGTCACCGGCGCGCCCGGCCCCGACCAGAACACCGCCGCCAACGGCGGCAAGGCCAAGACCTGCGTCTACTCGGCCGAGGGCAAGCAGGTCGGCGCGCTGGCCGTCACCCGCTACGACGGCAACAAGGTCAAGCCCGACGCGATGATCGCGAGCATCAAGGAGAAGAAGCCCGGCGCCCGCGACGTTTCCGGCCTCGCCGAGGGCGCGCTCTACTACGTCGAGGAAGCCAAGACCGCGACCCTCGTCGCGGCCAAGGTCGTCGGCGGCGTTCCGATTTTGGTCAGCTACAGCGGCCCGGCCAAAATGACCGTCGAGCAGATGACGCCCTTGGTCAAGCAGGCCATCGACGCCGAGCAGTAACCCGCGATAAAGCCCGCTTTACTCCCGGGGATAAAGCGGGCTTTATCTCGCGGAGTAAAGCCCGCTTTATCCCCGTGGTGCTCAGGAGTCCTGGTAGCGCTCGAACTCCGCGTGGTCGTGTGCGCTGAACACCTGCACCTCGTCCCCGTGGTGACGGACGAGTTCGCGGAGCCTGCGTTCGTTGGCGAGGCGGGGTTTCTTCTGCGTCTGCACCAGCTTCTGGAACGCCTCCAGCCCGCCGGGGCAGTGTCGCGCCACCGGATCCAGCTGGCCGTGGTGGAAATACGCGTCGCCGGCGTGCAGGAGCCAGCCGCTGCCGGTGTCCACCGCGACGCCCGCGTGGCCCAGTGTGTGGCCGCCCAGCGGGATCAGGAGGATCTCCGGCGGCAGGCCCTTGAGCTCGCGCACGGCCTCGAAACCGAGCCAGCTTTCGCCTTCCGTGCGGTACGTGCTCCAGCGCGGCCCGTGCTCGAACTGGATCGAGCGGTACCGGTACCGCTCGCGGAAATTGGCGGGCGCCGTCGCCGCGCGGTGTTCCTCGGCGTGGACGTGCACGGTGGCGTGCGGGAAGTCCGCGAGGCCGCCCGCGTGGTCGCAGTCGAGGTGCGTGGTGACGATGTGGCGGACGTCTTCGGCCGCGTAGCCGAGCGCGGCCACCTGCGCGGCGGCGGTTTCGGAGCGTTCGAGTCGCGCGCCGACCACGGTGGTCAGCGCGGTGCCGAGCCACTTGCCGGGCTGTTCCAGCGCTCGGGTGCCGAAGCCGCTGTCGGCGAGCACGAGACCGTCGGCTGCCTCGATCAGCAGGCAGTGCGCCACCATCTCGGGCATCCGGCCGCCGAGCGGGCGCATCGACCCGCAGTTGAGATGGTGGACCTTCATACGGTGCTCCTCTCGCGCAGCCGGTGGAACTCGGCGGCGTTGTGCGCGGAGAAGACGGTCACTTCGCCGCTGTGGTCACGGACAAGGTCGCGCAAGCGCTGCTGATTGTCCAGCCTGGCCCGTTTTTCCGTCTGTACCAAGCCTTCGAACAACGCGAGCAGCGGCGGGCAGTGCGGGGAGACCGGGTCGATCTCGCCGGGGTGGAAGTAGGAGTCACCCGCGTGGAGCAGCCAGCCGTCACCGGTGTCGACCGCGACGCCCGCGTGCCCGCGCGTGTGCCCGGCGAGCGGGATCAGCAGGATGTCCGGCGCGATCTCGCGCACGGCGTCGAAGCCGAACCACGGTTCGCCGAGCGCGGCGTGGCTTGTCCACTTCGGACGGTGGGTGAACTGGACCGCCCGGTACCGGCCGACCTCGTCCTCGCGCGGCCGCTCGAACGCGCGGAGTTCTTCGGCGTAGACGTGGACATTGGCTTCGGGGAAGTCGACGAGCCCGCCCGCGTGGTCCAGGTCGAGGTGCGTGAGCACGATGTCGGCCACGTCACGCGGGTCGTACCCGAGCTTCTTGATCTGCGTGACGGCCGCGTCCTGGTCGAGTACCGGCCCGCTCGTGCGGATGAACCGGCGGCCGAGCCATTCCTCGCCGCGGCTCGCGATCGGCGAGCCCATGCCCGTCTCGACGAGCGTGAGCCCGGCACCGGTTTCCACGAGCAGGCAGTGGCAGACCATTTCGGCCCGCCCGAACAGCGAAGACCGGCCGTCGACGAGCTTGCCGCCGAGCGGCCGCATGGTCCCGCAGTCGAGATGGTGTACCCGCATCAGGGCAACTCCCTTTCGATGGTGGCGCGCAGGTGTTCCCGCACCGCGCGCAGCGGGGCGACGTCGTGCCTGGTCCGCGCGAGCAGCAGCCCGCCTTCGACCGAGGCGAGCACGATGGTCGCCAGCTCGTCGGCCTTCTCGGCCGAAAAGCGTTGGGAGACAAAGTATTGGGACAAGCCTTCGAGCCAGGAGGCGTAACCGTCGGCGCAGGCCTCCCTGACCGGTTCGCTGGACGCGTCCATCGCGACCGTCGCGAGTGGACACCCGCGCTGGAAGCCCGACGCGAGCTGGACCTCGATCAGCCCGTCGATGACCGCGCACACCGCGGTGGCCGCGTCCGGCGCGGTTTCGACGACGCGCGTGATCATCTCGCGGAAAGTGCCGCCGGACAGGCGCAGCGCCTCGGCGGCGAGCTGCTCCTTGCCGCCGGGGAAGTGGAAGTAGAGCGAGCCTTTCGGCGCACCGCCCGCCGCGACGAGCTGGTTGAGGCCGGTGGCGTGGTAGCCCTGGGTGTGGAAGAGCTCGGCGGCGGTTTCGAGCATGCGCTGCCGGGTGTCGGTGCGGCGGACCATGAGCCGACCGTAGCTCAAACTATGACGACCGGTCTAGTAAATTTCAAAGCCGGTATCTTGGCGCGCATGGCGAACCCCACCGGACAGCAGTTCGAGATCACCCGTGGCAACGCGCGCGCCGTCGTCACCGAGATCGGCGCCGGGTTGCGCCTGTTCGAGGTCGGCGGGGTGGCGTGCGTCGAGGAGTTCGCCGCCGCCGAGAAACCGCCCAAGGGCGCCGGCCAGGTGCTGCTGCCCTGGCCGAACCGCACCAAGGGCGGCGAGTGGGTCTACCAGGGCGAGAAGCAGCAGCTGGAGATCACCGAGGAAGCACGCGGCAACGCGATCCACGGCCTCACCCGCCACAAGGAGTGGGAGCTGCTCGAGCACGCCGAATCGTCGATCACGCTGTGCGTCGACATCGACGGCGAGCCAGGCTGGCCGGTCCCGCTGCGTGCCGTCACCACCTACGAGATCGCGCCGCGCGAGCTGACCATCACGCACGAGATCCGCAACGAGGGCGACTCGCCGATCGGCGTCGGCCTCGGCACGCACCCGTACTTCCGGATCGGCGACGCGCCGACCGACGAGCTCACCCTCACCCTGCCCGCGACCCGCGTCCGGCCGTACCTCGGCGACGAGCAGATGCCGTACGACACCGAACGCGACGTCGACGGCACCGAGTACGACTTCCGCGGCGGCCAGGTGCTCGCCGGCGTCGACCTCGACACCGCGTTCGGCGGGCTCGTCGCCGGTGAGGACGGCCGTCATCACCACGTCCTCACACACGGAGAGAGCACGCTCGACGTGTGGGCCGGTCCCGACTTCAAGTGGGTCCAGGTGTTCACCCCGGCCGAGCTGGTCGGGCGCGGCCGCGGCATCGCGATCGAGCCGATGACCTGCCCGGCCGACGCGCTCAACACCGGCACCGACCTGATCGAGCTGGAGCCGGGAACCGCCTGGTCAGGCAGCTGGGGCATCCGGCTCGGCTGAATTCGGGCGACAGCGGGAGACGCCCGGTTTAGCCTCGGATGATGGAACCGGTGAGGCTCGGCCCGCAGGACGCGGGCGAGATTCTTACGCTGCAGCGCGCGGCGTATGTGACTGAAGCGCGGGCACATCGGACGTTCGACCTGCCACCACTCGTGGAGACCCTGTCGGAGACCAGGGAAGCGCTCGGCGACCCGCTGTGTCTCGCCTGGGGCTACCGCGAAGGGGAGCGGCTGGTCGCGAGCGTGCGTGTCCGGGTGGTCGGGAACGTGGGCGAGGTCGGCCGTCTGGTCGTCGCCCCCGACCGGCAAGGGAACGGCTACGGCGGTTCGCTGCTGCTGGCCGCCGAGGCGAGGCTGCCTCGCGGGGTGACGGTCTTCCGGCTGTTCACCGGCGAGTTCAGCCAAGGACCGTTACGGCTCTATCAACGCTTGGGCTATCACGAAACCCATCGTTCGCCCGAGTTCGACTATCAGCTCGTGCATTTCGAGAAGGAGATCGCTTAGTAGCGGGTCAGGTCCGCGGCGATGGCCGCCGCGGCGAACGGATCGAGCGGGACACGCGCCAAGGGCGGGCCGCCCGACCAGAACCGGGACGTGCTCACCGAAGCGGTGAGCACGCCGTTCAACGCCTTGTCAGGCCAGTAGACCTCGACGGTGACCGAGTCCGGGGTCTCGACGATCAACACCGCAGCGCCGCCACCGATTTCTTCCCCATGGCCACAAGACGCCTCGGCGGCGCCCGCGTTGTGCCGATCTCGGTTAGCGTGTCTCACCATGGCTGAAGCGATTGTGGGGGGCTACGTGGTCCCCGTCGACGGCGACCCGATCGACGGCGGCACGGTGCTCATCGAAGACGGCAAGATCATCGCGGTCGGCACCGCGTCCGACGTCGACATCCCGGACGACGCCGAGCTCATCGACGTGGCGGGCTGCTGGGTGCTGCCGGGGTTCATCGACGCGCACGCGCACCTCGGCGTGCACGAGGAAGGCGAGGGCTGGTCCGGCAACGACACCAACGAGATGACCGACCCGATCGGCGCCCGGTTCCGCGCGCTCGACGGCATCGACCCGTACGAGATCGGGTTCGACGACGCGCTCGCGGGCGGCATCACCAGCGTCGTCATCAAGCCGGGCTCCGGCAACCCGGTCGGCGGCCAGACGATCGGCGTCAAGACCTGGGGCCGCAGCATGTTCGACGTGGTCTTCGCGGAGCACGTCAGCGTCAAGAGCGCGCTCGGCGAGAACCCGAAACGCGTCTACGGCGACAAGGGCAAGACCCCGTCGACCCGCCTCGGCGTCGCCGCGGTGATCCGCGAGGCCTTCACCAAGGCCCGCAACTACGCCGCCCAGCGCGAACACGCGCGCACCGAAGGCAAGCCGTTCGACGTCGACCTCACCCACGAGACACTCGCGAAGGTGCTCGACGGCGAGCTGTACTGGGACCAGCACGTCCACCGCGCGGACGACATGGTCACCGCGATCCGCCTGGCCGAAGAGTTCGGCTACAAACTGGTGATCAACCACGGCACCGAAGGACATCTGATCGCCGACCTGCTCGCCGAGCGCGGCGTCCCGGTGATCCTCGGCCCCCTGTTCACCACCCGCGCGAAGGTCGAACTGCGTAACCGCAATATGCGCTCAGCGGGCATCCTCGCGCGGGCGGGCGTGAAGCTGGCGATCACCACCGATCACCCGGTGGTGCCGATCAACTTCCTTGTGTACCAAGCGGCTTTGGCGGTGAAGGACGGCCTCGACCCGGAGACGGCGTTGCGCTCGATCACCGTCAACCCGGCGGAAATGCTCGGCCTGGACGACCGCGTCGGCGCCTTGAAGCCGGGCCTCGACGCGGACATCGCGATCTGGTCCGGCGACCCGCTGGACGTGATGAACCGCGCGATGCGCGTTTTCGTGCGCGGCCGCGAGGTTTACACGTTCGACGAAGCGAAGGGTGAGGGCGTGGTCGCCGAGCGCCGTTACCAGGAGTCCTGATTTAACGCAGGCGTGAAATGCTTGCAGGCTGATCCGGCCCGGACGTAGTTTCCCGGAAGCCCGCACTGGAGCGGGTTTCTGGGGGACTCGAAAGGGTGAAATCGCCATGCTCAAGAAGATTCTGCTCGGCACCGCGGCCACCGCGTTCCTACTGCTCGGCGCCGCCGGGCCCGCGCACGCCGCCCGCGGCACGGTCGACCTGTTCGACAACGCGAACTTCGACTGGAGCGCCGGTGGGCTCTCCACCTCCGCCGAGGTCGGCGAGTGCGTGACACTCGAGCCGTACATGAAGAACAGGGTTTCGTCGGTCAGGACGAACCGCACGGTCATCCTCTTCGACGGTGACGGGTGCGCCGCGCCGAGCCTGACCGTCACCCAGTCGTCCAGCTACGTCGGCTGGATGAACGACCGCACGAACTCCTTCAAGATCATCTGATGCTCGTGGGTGGTGTCACCGGACGGAAACCGGTGGCACCACTCATGGTCAGGACCGGAGGCCGTCGAGATCGATCTTCAGCGGGAACGGTTCACTCGTGACGAAGGTGCCGGTCGCCGCCGGGGCGTCTTGGTAGCCGAGTTCTCCGGCCTGGTGACACGCGATCAGCGAGAACGGGTCGGTGATGTCGACGATCCAGTAAAACGGAATTCCCGCGTCCGCGTATTCGCCGTGCTTGGTCACGTGGTCCGTGCGTTGCGAACCGGGCGACACGATCTCGATGACGACGACCACTTCGGCAGCCCTGAGCATGCGGTCTTCTTCGTCGGCCTTCGCGAACGCTTCCCTTTCCACGACAACGAGATCCGGGCGCCTGGAGAACCCGGGATCGGTCGTCGGGACCAGCTCGAGATCGACATCGATGTCTTGGATGGCCGTGAGGTGTGGTGGAAGCTGCGGCAAGATCTGCACATACAGTTTCCCCATCGCGTTGTTATGTCTAGGCCGGGGACTTGGCGACATCAAAAGGCGACCTTCCACAAGTTCCGAAAAGCCGGAATCGGGCTCGCCGAGCGCCGAGTACTCCTCGATCGTCAGCAGGTGATCCGGCATTGCCAGCCACGGATGCTGCTGCGGTTCGGGAAGGGCCGTCACTACGTCTCCTCACGTCACCGGCATTGTCGCACGATCCGGAACTGTCGCCACCCATTCTACCCGAGGCCTAGGCCACTTCAGGTCATCGGGGTCGTGAGTGTTGCCGACGGTTCTTTGCTGCAAAGGTCAAGCAGGTTGACTGAGTGCGAAATGGGTCGTTCAACGTCTCAAATTCTCCTCAGTCAACGTGCTTGACTTGTGGGACTTGGGGTCGTGAGCGTTGTGGGCTATTTGAGCGGTAGGTCCGAGGTGGCGTGGCCGAGGAGTCGGCGAGCATGGGCCGACGGAGTTGCTTGTGGGCCGTCAGGTGTCCCCCAAGCAACTCCGTCAGACCTGCGGCCGCTGATTCTCAGCAAGTCGCACTCACGCCCATCACGCCACGTTTGGGTTTCCGCCCAATAGAACCGGCCGCACCACTCACGACCCCGTGGGTCAGGAGTTCTTGAGTTCGCGCGCGATGACCAGGCGCTGGATCTGGTTCGTGCCTTCGAAGATCTGCGGGACCTTCGCCTCGCGCATGTAGCGCTCGACCGGGAAGTCCTTGGTGTAGCCCGCGCCGCCGAGCACCTGCACCGCGTCCGTGGTCACCTTCATCGCGCCGTCCGTCGCGACCAGTTTCGCGATCGAGGCCTGGCGCTGGAACGGCATTCCGCGGTCGCGGCGGCGGGCCGCGTCCAAATACATCGCGCGGGATGATTCGACCGTCGCGGCCATATCGGCGAGCAGGAACTCCAAGCCCTGGAATTCGATGATCGGGCGGCCGAATTGGGTGCGGCCCTTGGCGTATTCGACGGACTCGTCCAGCGCGGCCTGCGCGAGGCCGACGGCGCACGCCGCGATGCCCAGCCTGCCCGAACTGAGCGAGGACAACGCGAGCTTCAGTCCGTCACCTTCGTTGCCAATAAGTCGGTTCGACGCCACGCGCGCGTCCTCGAAACGGAGCTGCGCGGTGGTCGACGCGGTCAGTCCCATCTTCTGCTCGGGCTCGGCGGCGGACAGGCCGGGCGTCTGGCCGTCAACGAGCAGGCAGGAGATGCCGCGGCCGCCGTTGTCGCTGGTCCTGACCATGGTCGTGTAGAAATCGGCCTCGCCGGCGTGGGTGATCCAGGCCTTGGTGCCGTTGATGACGTAGTCGGAGCCGTCGAGCACCGCCTTGGTGGACAGCGCGGCCGCGTCGGAGCCCGCGTGCATCTCCGACAGGGCGTACGCGCCGAGCAGGTCGCCGTCGAGCATCTGGGGGAGCCAGCGGTCGCGCTGCTCGTCCGTGCCGTGGTGGGCGAGCGCGTAGCAGGACATCGTGTGCACGGACAGGCCGACGCCGACGGACATCCACGCGGCCGCGATCTCCTCGAGAACCTGCAGGTAGACCTCGTAGGAGACCTCGCCGCCGCCCCAGTCCGCGGAGTACGGGAGCCCCAGCAGGCCCGACTTGCCGAGCAGCCGGAACTGCTCGCGGGGGAACCGCTCGGCCTTCTCGTACTCGGACGCGATCGGCGCCAGCTCGGCCCGCGCGATGTCCGCGGCCAGCGCGACGAGGTCCTGCGCTTCGGTCGTGGGGAGCAGGCGTTCGGCTGGCATCGTTTCCTCCGGCGGGCAGGAGTACCGAAAACAGTACTGTGGGTCCGTTCAGAGTACAGTAAGCGTCTGGGCCGGGTAAGGGATAGTGATCCGATGGCACGACAGCCGACAGCCCGGCAGCGGGCACTTCTGAGTGAGCTCGAGGACCTGTTCCTCGCCGAGGGGTTCGCCCAGTTCACCCTAGATGACCTCGCGGGCAAGCTCCGCTGCTCGAAGTCGACCCTCTACGCGCTCGCGCCGTCCAAAGAGCAGCTGGCGGTGAAGGTCGTCGCCCACTTTTTCAAGGGCGCGGCCGAGCAGATCGAGGCCAGGATCGCGCCGTTGGAAGACGCCCGCGAAATCATCGGCGAGTACTTCGCCGGGGTTTCGGAATACCTCAAACGGGCCTCCGCCGCGTTCATGGCGGACATCGCGGAATTCCCGCCCGCGCGTGCGACTTATGAAATGAACAGCCGCGCCGCCGCGAGCCGGATCCGGTCGTTCATCGCCAAGGGTGTCCAAGACGGCATCTTCCGTGACGTCCACGCGCGGCTCATCGCCGAGATGGCCGGGCTGATCATCGAGGGCATCCAGAACGGGGTCGTCGGTCAGCGGACCGGTGTCACGGACGCGGAAGCGTTCACCGCACTGTCCGAATTGCTGCTCGACGGACTAACATCGCGGCCGTGATTGTCGTAGGTGGAGAGGCGCTCGTCGACCTCGTTCCCGGTGACCCATTGGATTCCACTGTGGACGGAGGGCTGCGCGCGCTGCTGCCCCGGCTGGGCGGTGGTCCATACAACGTCGCTTTGGCCGCGGCCAGGCTCGGCGCGCCGTCGGCGTTTTTGAGCCGGGTGTCCGATGACAGGTTCGGACAAGCGCTGCTCAAGCGCCTGCACGAGTCCGGTGTGGACACCGACCTGGTGCAGCGCGGCGCCGAGCCGACGACGCTCGCCGTGGTCGCGCTCGACGAAAAGGGCTCCGCGCACTACACCTTCTACACCGAAGGCACCGCGGACCGGCTCGTCGCCGACCCCGGCCCGCTCGAAGACGCCACCATGCTGTGCCTCGGCACCCTCGGCATGGTCCTGGAGCCCGGCGCGAGCGTGTACGAGACGATGCTGCGCCGCGAGTCCGCCCGCGGCGTGCTGACCGCGCTCGACCCGAACATCCGTGCCGCGCTGATCCGCGACCCGGACGCCTACCGCACGCGGTTCGCGTCCTGGCTGCCCTACGTGCGGCTGCTGAAGCTGTCCGACGACGACGCCGAGTGGCTCGCCGACGGCAAGGACGCGGTCGAGGCCGCCAAGGAGTGGGTCGCGGCCGGGGTGGACGCCGTCGTGCTGACCAGGGGAGCCGACGGGCTGGCCGTGATCACCGGCCAGGGGGTGCTCGCCGAGGTCCCGTCCGAGCGGGTCGAGGTGGTCGACACGATCGGGGCAGGTGACACTGTCCAAGGGGCGTTGCTCACATATCTGCACGAGCACCGAATCCGCGAGCTGACGCGAATGGACGCGGAAATGTGGCGTGCGGCACTCGCTTTCGCGGCGAAAGCGGCGTCGATCACGGTTTCCCGCAGTGGCGCGGAACCGCCGACGGCCGAAGAAATGGTGTCGGCTGTGTGAACCTTGTCCCAAAGCGCCTGCTCTGGCCAACCCAGCCGCTGCGCGGTGACCCCTTCCTCGACTAGCGTGGAGGGATACATCAGACAATCGTGAGAGGGACTTGCATGTCCGACGCGACGACTGCGGGGCAGTCCGGCGGCGAGACCGTCGCGCTAAGGCTGCCGAGCGGCGAACACGAGCTCAAGGTGGTCCACCCGGTCGAGGGCGCGCCCGGGATCGAGCTGGGCAAGTTGCTGGCGTCGACCGGGTACATCACCCTGGACCCCGGCTTCGTCAACACCGGTGCGGCGTCTTCGGCGATCACTTACATCGACGGTGACGCGGGCATCCTCCGCTACCGCGGGTACCCGATCGAACAGCTGGCGCAGAAGTCGACCTTCATCGAGGTCTCGTACCTGCTGATCTACGGCGAGCTGCCGACACAGGCTCAGCTGACCGAGTTCACCGAGAAGATCCAGCGGCACACCCTGCTGCACGAAGACCTCAAGGCCTTCTTCGGCGGCTTCCCGCGCGACGCGCACCCGATGCCGGTGCTGTCGAGCGCGGTCTCGGCGCTGTCGACCTTCTACCAGGACTCGCTGAACCCGTTCGACGAACCCAACGTCGAGCTGTCGACCATCCGCCTGCTGGCGAAGGTCCCGACGCTGGCGGCGTACGCCTACAAGAAGTCGATCGGCCAGCCGTTCCTCTACCCGGACAACTCGCTCGGCCTGGTCGAGAACTTCCTGCGGATGACCTTCGGGCTGCCCGCCGAGCCCTACGACGTCGACCCCGAGGTCGCCAAGGCGCTCGACCTGCTGTTCATCCTGCACGCCGACCACGAGCAGAACTGCTCCACCTCGACCGTGCGCCTGGTCGGCTCGTCCGAGGCGAACCTGTTCGCCAGTGTTTCGGCGGGCATCAACGCGCTGTTCGGCCCGCTGCACGGTGGCGCCAACTCGGCCGTGCTCGACATGCTCGAGGGCATCAAGGCCGACGGCGGTGACGTCGAGAACTTCGTCAACCGCGTGAAGAACAAGGAACAAGGCGTGAAGCTGATGGGCTTCGGGCACCGGGTCTACAAGAACTACGACCCGCGCGCGAAGATCATCAAGAACACCGCCGACGAGATCCTGTCGAAGCTCAAGGGCGGCGACCAGCTGCTCGACATCGCCAAGAAGCTCGAAGAGACGGCGCTGCACGACGACTACTTCGTCGAGCGGAAGCTGTACCCGAACGTCGACTTCTACACCGGCCTGATCTACCGGGCGCTCGGCTTCCCGACGAAGTACTTCACGGTGCTGTTCGCGCTGGGCCGTCTCCCCGGCTGGATCGCGCACTGGCGCGAGATGATCAACGACCCGGCGAACAAGATCGGCCGCCCGCGCCAGATCTACACCGGTGAGAAGGCCCGGGACTACACCGGCATTTCGGAGCGCTAGCCGCGATAAAGCCCGCTTTACTCCCGGGAGTAAAGCGGGCTTTATCGCGCGGTGTAAAGCCCGCTTTATCCCCGTCCGCAGGGCGGAGTCGAGCGGGCTTTGTGCTGTGCGGGTACCGTTCACGGATGCCCGCCGTGCTCTGGTTCCGCCGCGATCTACGCCTCGCCGATCATCCCGCGCTCTGCGCCGCGGCCGCCCAAGGCGAAGTGCTCGCGCTGTACGTGCTCGACGAGGCGCTGCTCAAACCATCCGGAAAACCTCGGCTGGCCTTCATGTACGGCTGCCTCGAAGCGCTCGACGAGCAGCTCGGCGGCCGGTTGCAGATCGTCAAGGGTGACCCGAAGGCCGAAGTGCTCAAGGCCGCGCAGTCCGTCGGTGCGACCGAGGTGCACGTCAGCACCGATTGTGCCCCCTACGGCCGCAAGCGTGACGCCGAAGTCGCGAAAGCGTTGGCGGAGCACGGAATCGACTGGGTCGAGACGGGATCGCCGTACGCGATCACGCCGGGCCGGATCACCAAGGCCGACGGCGATCCGTACAAGGTGTACACGCCGTTCTACCGCGCCTGGGTGCGTCATTCCTGGCCCAACCCGGCCAAGAAAACCAAAGTGGACTGGATCGAGCCGAAGAAGTCGCTCAAGATCTCCAAAGCGCCTTCGGTCGGCAAAATGGTGTTGCCCGAACCGGGCGAGAAAGCGGCACTCAAGCTCTGGCGGGCTTTCCTCGATTCCGGGGTGAACTACGCCGACGGCCGCGACCGGCCGGATCTCCCTGGCACCACCAAGATCTCGCCCTATCTGCGCTGGGGTTGCGTCCACCCGCGCACCCTGCTCAAAGACCTCGAAGACGAGACACTGCGCGGTGAGATCGCCTGGCGTGATTTCCACGCGGATGTGTTGTGGCACAACCCGAAAGCCGCGCGCTGGAATCTCGACAAGCGCTTCGACTCGATGCGCCACGAGGATGACAAGGCCGCGTTCGAGCTGTGGTGCCAGGGAAAGACCGGCTTCCCGATCGTCGACGCGGGCATGCGGCAGCTGCTCGCCGAGGGCTGGATGCACAACCGGGTCCGGATGATCGTCGCGAGCTTCCTCGTCAAGGACCTGCACCTGCCCTGGCAGTGGGGCGCCCGGCATTTCATGCGGCATCTGGTCGACGGCGACCTCGCGTCCAACCAGCTCAACTGGCAGTGGGTCGCGGGCTCCGGCTCGGACGCGGCGCCGTACTTCCGCGTCTTCAACCCGACGACGCAGGGCAAGAAGTTCGACCCCAACGGCGACTACGGTCGCCGCTATATCCCCGAAAACGAGAACTACCCGGCGCCCATGGTCGACCATGCCCATGAGCGCCAGGTGGCACTCGAACGCTACGGCGAGATCACCGGGTCTTGAGCGCGTCCCGCAGTTTCACCCGGCTGCCGGTGCGCAGGATCGAGTTCTGGTAGATCTTCGCGCCCAGCCAGGTGAGCAGCGCGACGGCGAGCAGCGTCAGCGTGAGCGACGCGGCGATCTCCCAAAGCGCGGCCGTGCCCGCGGCGATCCGGCCCGGCATCAGGATCGGCGCGAGGAACGGGACCAGCGAGGCGATCTTGACGGCCTGCCCGTCCGGCGCCGAGGTCATCAGGTTGATCCCCACGACGAACCCCATGATGAGCACGATGTTCACCGGCCCGATCACGGACTGGGTGTCCTCCTGGCGTGACACGAGCGAACCCGCGGCGCCGTAAAGCGTGGCGTACAACAGGAAACCGAGCAGGTACCAGACCACGCCCCAGATCAGCGCGCCCGTGGCGACCCCGGACAGGGTGAGCACCCCGGTCGCGAACCCGCCGATCACCCCGACCCCGGCGAGGATGACCAGCTGGGCGAGCCCGACGAGGCCGAGCCCGATCACCTTGCCCAGCAGCAGATGCCACGGCCGCACCGTCGACAGCAGGATCTCCACCACCCGGCTGGCCTTCTCCTCGACCACGCCCTGCGCGACCATCACGCCGTAGGTGAACAGCGTGATGTACAACAGGATCGCGACGATCGCGCCGATCGCGAGCCGCTGCGAACGGTCCGGGTCGGCGGGCTTGAGCTCGGTCACGGCCACGCGCGTGGCCGCGACCGAAGCCAGCACCTGACTGGGATCGAGGCCTGCCTCGGACAGCTTGCCGTTAAGCACCTCCTGCTGGGAGATGCGGTCCAGCACCGCGCGCAGTTTGTCGTCCAAAGTGGACTTGACGAGCACCCGCAGCTCGGCGGCGGTGCCGGACAGCAGCGCGTCCACGTCGCCGCTTTCGACCTGCGCCTTGCCTTCGTCCGCCGTCGGGAACTGCCTGGTGACGATCTTCAGCCCGGCCTGCTCGCCGAGCGCGGTGAGCTGCTCGCTGACGCCGGTGGTCTGGCCGGTGAGACCGACCGTGTTCTTGCCTGCCGAGTCGCTGAGCCAGGCCTGCACGGCCAGGAACCCGAGCATCGCCACCAGCAGCGCCGCGGTGCCCGCGACGAACGACCGGGTCCGCAGCCGGGTGTTGATCTCCCGCCTGGCGATCAGCCAGACCGCCCGCTGCGGCGTGACCGTGCTCATGCCTTCGCCCCTGTCGTGACCGCGTCCCTGAACAGATCCGTGAGCGACCGACGGCTACGGCTGAACTCCGTCACCGGCCCGGCGCTCAGCGCCGCCGCCAGCACCGCCTGGTCGTCGACGCCGGCGTCGAGCTCGACCACCGTGCGCGTGCCGTTCTCCTCCAGCACGCGCACCCCGGCCAGCCCGGCCGCCCAGCCGCGGACCGCGCCGACGACGAGCTTGGTGTTCGCGTGCGCGGTGAGCTCGCCGACCGTGCCGGTGGCGACCATCCGCCCGTCCTTGATGATCCCGACCCGGTCGCACAGCCGCTCGACCAGGTCCAGCTGGTGGCTGGAGAACACCACCGGCACACCCTCGGAAGCCTTCTGCCGCAACACTTCGCTCATCACGTCGACCGCGATCGGGTCCAGCCCGGAGAACGGCTCGTCGAGCACCAGCACCGCCGGATCATGCACCAGAGCGGCGGCCAGCTGGACGCGCTGCTGGTTGCCGAGGCTGAGTTTCTGGATCTCGTCCTTGCGTCGCTCGGCCAGCCCGAGCCTGGCGATCCAGTTCTCGGCGCTGCGATGCGCCTCGTTGGTCCCCATCCCGTGCAGCTCGGCGAGGAAGACGAGGTGGTCGAGCACCTTCATCTTCGGATAGAGCCCACGCTCCTCCGGCATGTAGCCGATGCGGGTGCGCGTCTCGTGCGTGATCGGCAGATCGTCGAACCAGACGTCGCCGCTGTCGGCCGCCAGCACGCCGAGCGCGATCCGCATGGTCGTGGTCTTGCCTGCGCCGTTGCTCCCGACGAACCCGAACAGCTCACCGCCGCGCACGTCGAAGGTGACCTCGTCGAGCGCGGTGACCTTGCCATAGCGCTTCGAGACCGCCCGTAGCTCGAGCCTGGTGGTCATGGCGTCGTCCCCTCGGCGAAGTCTTCCTGATCATCGTCCGGCAGTGTCGGCGACGTCATCATCATCAACGCCCCGCGCGAGCCCGCATCGGGGTCCTCGGAGATCACGATGCCCTTCAGTATGCGAAGCGGGGAGTACGGCACACCGGCGAGCAGGCCACCGCCGGACCAAAACCAGAAGAACACCCGATCGGGGAACATCCCGACGCGCATCGCGGTCATGCGCCGCCCTCTCGATAGACCTGCGTCGACAGCGGGGTGAACGGCTCCCTGCTGAACACCGCCTCCACCGGCAGGTCGAACACCGAGCACAGCCGGAACGCCAGGTCCAGGCTCGGATAGTGATCACCGCGCTCCAGCGCGCCGATCGTCTGCGGGTTCACCTCGACCGCCTCGGCCAGCGCCGCGCGGCTCAGTCCCCGCTCTGCTCGGAGTACTTGGAGCCGGTTGTGGATCGGCAGTTCTTTGCCGCGTTTTACCGGGCTCATGCAACCAACTGTTGCAAAAACCCAATACAACGTCAAGCTCGCCAACGCCACCCGGGGTCGTGAGTGTTCTGGCCGGTTAGAACCGGCCGCACCACTCACGACCCAGACCTCGGGTTCGCGCGAGCCCGGCGGACCCATAGCTTCTGGCGGGTCTCCTGCTTGGGGTCGTGAGCGTTGCGGGCGGTTCTAACCGCCCGCAACGCTCACGACCCTGGTCTCGGAGGCGTCGTCCGAGCTGGATGGGTGGGCGGCATTGGGTCAGGGCCTCCCTCACCCAGTGCCCTGGGGCAGGGAGGCCCTCACCCGGATATACGGGTGAGGGCCCTTTGCCTGGCCTAAGCGCAAAACGCACCCGCCCATCACGAACGACCAGGGGTCGTGAGTGTTTTGGCCGGTTAGAACCGGCCGTACCACTCACGACCTCAGAGTCCGGCGAGTGCCTTGGTGACCAGTTCTTCGACGCGGGCGCGGACGGCGTCGGCGTCGGCGGGGACCAGCGCGAGGCGGGTGCGGCGGGCGAGTACGTCGTCGGCGTCGAGCGCGCCCTCGTGCCGGACGGCCCAGACGACCTCGGCCGCCGTGACGCCCGTGCGGAGTTCCTCGCCGAGCGACTGGTCGACCTCGCCGAGCGCGGCGATGCGGGGTGCTTCGGTGCCGTACCGCGCGACCAGCCGCTCTGGGGCGTCCAAAGTGGACAGTGTGGAGCGGTCGGCGGCGCCGATCATCGGCAGGTGTGAGGTGATCGACGGGCCCGCGTGCAGCCCGGCGTGCGCGATCGCGGCGTCGACGCCGTCCTGCGCCATCTTGCGGTACGTCGTCAGCTTGCCGCCGACGACCGTCACCACCCCGTCGGACGAGGTCGCGACCGCGTGCTTGCGGGAGAGGTCCGCGCTGCGGCCGCTGGTGCCGGGAATGTCGACGAGCGGGCGGAGTCCGGCGTACGAGCCGATCACGTCCTCGCGGGTGAGCGTCCGCGCCAGCACCGATGAGGCGACGCCGAGCAGGAAGTCCACATCGGACTCGGGAACCGTTGGCACGTCAGGGACATCGCCGTGCAACGGTTCGTCCGTGAGTCCCAAGTAGACGCGACCGCCGGGTTGCGGCAGGAGGAACACGAAGCGGTTCGTCTCACCGGGGACCGCGACGTTCACCGATGCCAGGCCGAGGCCGACCGTGTCCGTCGCGAGCACCAGATGCGAGCCGAGCGACGGTCGCAGCCGCACCGACGGCACCACCGACCCGGCCCACACGCCTGCCGCGTTGACGACCTGGCGTGCCGAGATCTCCAGTGTGCGCCCCGAAAGTTCGTCGCGGGCGACCACCCGGTCGCCGGTCACCTCGACCGCGCGCACCTTGGTCAGCACGCGCGCGCCGTAGGACGCGGCCGTCCGGGCGATCGTGACGACCAGGCGGGCGTCGTCGACCAAAGCGCCGTCGAACCCGAGCAGCCCGCCGCGCAATCCGTGCCGCCGCAGGCCCGGCGCGAGTGCGAGCGTCTCCGCCGCGGGTACGAAACGTGGCCGCGGCAGCACCCAGGACGGCGTCCTGGCGACGCGCCGGAGTACATCGCCCGCGTGCAGGCCGACCGAGGTCAGCCGCCGCTGGAACGGGGACATGCTGGCGTACAAGGGAAACAGCTGCGGCATCGCGCGGGTGAGGTGCGGCGCCGTGCGCGTCATCATGATCCCGCGCTCGATCGCGCTCTCCTGCGCGAGCGCGAACTCGCCCTTGGCCAGATACCGCAGCCCGCCGTGCACGAGCTTGCTGGAGAACCGCGACGTCCCGAAAGCCAGGTCGTGCGCTTCGAGCAACGCCACGGACAGGCCGCGCGAAGCCGCGTCCAAGGCGATCCCGGCGCCGGTCACGCCGCCGCCGATCACGAGCAGGTCGACGCGTTCGCCGTCCGCGAGTTCATCGAGCTCACGTTCTCGCCGGCGAGCGTTCAGCGAACCAGGGATCATGGTCTCAACGAAGTGTCGAGTATGTGGCTGAACTCGGCTAGCAGCCCGGCTTCGCTCACGTCGGTGGTCGCCGGGCGCAGCGAGAACGCGTACGACTGGACGATCAGCAGTATCGAACGGGCCTGCGTCATCAGGTCGGCGACGCGCACGGAACCGTCCGCGTGCCCGGCCTCGAGCAGTGAGCGCAGCACCTGCTCGGCGAACTGCTGGGTCTGGCCGAAGCGGGCCACGATGTAGGGGAGCACGAGTTCCGGGTCGACGTCGAGCAGCGTGCGGAACAGCTGATCGGTCGACAGCGCGCTGACCCCGGCCGAGGCGATGACGACCAGCCGCTCGCGGGCGGTCGGCGCGTCGCTGCCCTCGGCGCTGGCGCGGCGCAGCAGTTCGCCGAACTCGCGTGTCATCAGCGCGGCGAGCACACTGCGGACATCGGGGAAGCGCCGGTAGAGCGTCATCCGGCTGACCTTGGCGGTCCGCGCGATCTCGGCGAGCGTGGTCCGGCGCACGCCGACCGCGAGCACGCACTTGCGCGCGGCGTTGAGCAGCACGTCGTCGGAGACGCGGACCGCGGGCTGCCGGGTCCGGGTGTCCGCGAGCGCGCTCGGTGTGCGTTGTCCCACGAGTGAGTGACGTTCGGCGCTCATGTGTCACACTCTAACGGTGAACGAGACGATTGACCACCGGCTCCGCTCAACCTGGGCTCCAGATCACGCCGACCTGCCCGCTCGCGCCCTGCGCTGGCTGGTCGAGCGTATCGGCAGGCCGGGTCCGCAAGCCCCTGTCGTTACCGACTCGGGGCTCGAAGCCGCTGAGTCCAGGCTGGACGCCAAGGCCGCTGACGAGCTGAAAGCCGTCGTCGGCGCCGAGTTCGTGCTCACCGCATCGGGTGACCGGCTGGGCCGCGCGGGCGGCTTGTCCTATCTGGACCTGCTGCGCCGCCGCGGGCTCGGTGAACTCGCCGTGCCCGACGCCGTCGTGCTGCCCGCGACGCCGGAGCAGGTGCAGGAGGTGCTCGACGTCTGCGTGCGCCACGACGTCGCCGTGGTGCCGTTCGGCGGGGGTACCTCCGTGGTCGGCGGGGTAAACGCGCTGCGTGGGGACAAGTCCTCGGTGATCTCGCTCGACCTGGCGAGGCTCGACAAGCTCGTTTCGATCGACCCCGTGTCGCACATCGCCGTCCTGCAGGCGGGCGTGCGCGGGCCGGAGGCCGAGCGCCTGCTCGCCGCGCGCGGCTTCACGCTCGGGCACGTGCCGCAGTCGTTCGAGCGTGCCACGATCGGCGGATTCGCCGCGACGCGGTCCGCCGGCCAGGCGTCTTCGGGTTACGGCCGCTTCGAGGACATGGTCTCCAGCGTCCGGCTGGCCACGCCGCGCGGCGAATGGAAGCTCGGTGTCGCGCCCGCTTCCGCCGCCGGTCCCGACCTGCGGCACCTGGCGATCGGCAGTGAGGGCACGCTCGGCGTGATCACCGAGGTCGCGCTGCGCGTGCGGCCGGTGCCGGTGCAGCGGCGCTACGAGGGCTACTTCGTCGACGGCTGGGCCAAGGGCGCCGAAGCGGTGCGCGCGCTCGCGCAGAACCACGTGCTCGCCGACATCACACGACTGTCCGATGTAGACGAAACCGAGGTGTCGCTCGCGCTCAACGCCGGTCTGAAAACGGCGGCACTCAAGCAGTATCTGCGTGCGCGGGGCATCAAAAATCCGTGCCTGCTCATTCTCGGTTGGGAAGGCCAGGAGATTTCCAACCGCCGCAACGAAACACTGAAGCGGCTGAATGCGGTCAAGATCGGCCGTTCACTCGGCGAGTCGTGGCGGCACGGCCGGTTCTCGGGTCCGCGCCAGCGCGACACGCTGCTCGACGTCGGTGTGTGCGTCGAGACGCTGGAGACGTCCGCGCACTGGTCCACATTGGACCATCTGCGTGACGCGGTCCGCGGCGCGCTGACCGGCGCGCTCGGCTCGCCGATCATCATGTGCCACATTTCGCACGCCTACGAGACCGGCGCGTCGCTGTACTTCACCGTGCTCAGCGCACGCGATGCCGATGACCCGGTCGGCCAGTGGGAGCACGCGAAAGCGGCGGCGTGCGAGGCGATCAAGGGACTCGGCACGATCTCGCACCACCACGCGGTCGGCGTCGACCACGCGCCTTATCTGCGCGCCGAGATCGGCGAGCTGGGCATCGAGGTGCTGCGCGCCGCGAGGTCCACTGTGGACCCGACCGGCATCCTCAATCCCGGCAAGCTCACAACAGGGTGATCTCGATGCCGTGCGAGGTGCCCGGCGAGCCCTCCAGCCCGACGGCCTCGCACTGCGGCACCTCGGCGACCCGCACCGGCACGCCATCGACGAGCAACGGGAACCGGATGTCGGTCGCGCCGACGTAGGCGCAGACATTGTCCAGCTCGGGGCCGTCCTCAAGGGTGATCGTGCCGGTGTGGAGCCTGCTCAGGTGATGCCGCGAGCCGCGTGCCTCACAGACGTCGAGCACCTCGATCTGGTCCGGCGTGGCGAACCAGACGGCGTGCCACTCGACCACGCCCGGCATGGCGACGAGCGTCGTCGGGCGCTGGCCGTCACGCACCCGCAGGCCGGACGCCCACACCGCGGCCAGCCCGACGCACTGCGCCCGCACCACGACGACCGGGCCTTCGAGCCCGAGTTCGTCGCGGAGCCAGGTGATCTTGGACGGGCAGGCGTTCGAGCCGTACGCGAGCACGGCCTGGCGCTCGCGCCAGCCGTCCGGCGCCGTGTCGAGCGAGTGACCGGCGCCGTCGAAGTGCACGAAGGAATGGTCGGGGCGAGCGCCCGGATAGGGATCGGCTGGGTATTCGGCGTCGGTGAAGAGCTTCAAAACACCACCACGCTCCTCAGCACCTCACCCCGGTGCATACGCTCGAAGGAGTGCTCGACCTCGTCGACGCCGATGCGCTCGGTGACGAACTTGTCGAGCGGCAGCCGCCCCTGCAGATAGAGGTCGATGAGCAGCGGGAAGTCACGCGAGGGCAGGCAGTCGCCGTACCAGCTGGACTTCAGCGAGCCGCCGCGCGAGAAGAAGTCGATCAGCGGCAGGTCGCCGACGCGCATGTCCGGCGTCGGCACGCCGACGAGCACGACCGTGCCAGCCAGGTCGCGGCCGTAGAACGCCTGGCGCCAGGTCTCCGGGCGGCCGACCGCGTCGATCACCACGTCCGCGCCGAACGAGTTCGTGCTCTCCTGAATGGCCTCGACGACCTGGTCCTCGGACAGGCCCTTGCTGTTGAGCGTGTGCGTGGCGCCGAAGTCCTTGGCCCACTGGAGTTTCCGGTCGTCGGTGTCGATCGCGACGATGGTGGTCGCGCCCGCCAGCTTGGCGCCGGCGATGGCCGCGTCACCGACCCCGCCGCAGCCGATGACGGCGACCGAGTCGCCCCTGGTCACCGCGCCGGTGTTGAGCGCGGCGCCGAGCCCGGCCATCACGCCGCAGCCGAGCAGCCCGGCGACGGCGGGCTCCGCGGCCCTGTCCACCTTCGTGCACTGTCCACTGTGGACCAGCGTCTTCGGCAGGAAGGCGCCGACGCCGAGCGCCGGGCTCAGCTTCGTGCCGTCGGCCAGCGTCATCGGCTGGGTCGCGTTGAACGTCGAGAAGCAGTACCAGGGTTTGCCGCGCTTGCAGGCTCGGCAGGTGCCGCAGACCGCGCGCCAGTTGAGGATGACGTAGTCGCCTGGTTCGAGATCGGTGACGCCAGTGCCGACCTGCTCCACGATCCCGGCCGCCTCGTGGCCGAGCAGGAACGGGTACTCGTCGTTGATGCCGCCCTCGCGATAGTGGAGGTCGGTGTGGCAGACGCCGCAGGCCTGCACCGAGACGACCGCTTCACCGGGCCCGGGATCGGGAACGATGACGGTTTCCAGCGAGACCGGCTCGCCCTTCGCACGCGAAACGACGCCCTGAACCTCGTACGGCATTGCCACCTCCGGGTAGAAGATCCCCGGGCAGCTTGCCATGGAAAGCACGGATATCGCGAGATCCGCATGGGTGCGCGTGCGGGGCTGGTCCATCCGGGTGAACTGTTGAACCGCTTCGCCCGGCGGCGCGTGTGGCTTGCATGTCCACGCTGAATCTCGACTCGCACCGGCCCGCGTTCACCCGTGATCCGTATCCGCTGCTGGCCGGGCTACGCGAGGCAGCCCCCGTCCACCGGGTCGAGTACCTCGGCGTGCCGATGTGGCTCGTCACCCGGTACGCCGACGTCAAGGCCGCGCTCGGCAACCCGCTCGTCGCGCACGACGCGGTCAACGCGAACGACGACGTGCGCAAGATCCCGCTGATCGCGCACGGCTGGTCCGGCGAACTGAGCCACCACATGCTCTTCGCCGACGCCCCCGAGCACTCGCGGATGCGCCGGGTGGTGAACCGCGAGTTCACCCCGCGCCGCCTCGCGGCGCTGGAACCGCGCGTCCAGCAGATCACCGACTGGCTGATCGAGAGCATCGCGAGCCAGGGCAAAGCCGACCTGATCGAGGACTTCGCCGCGCCGCTGCCCGCGACGATCATCATGGAGCTGCTCGGCGTCCCCGGCGGTGACCGCGAGAACTTCCGCTACTGGGCCGACGTCGTCACCGGCGTCCGCGAGGGCGACATGGAACTCCTCCCGCAAATGCACGCCGAGGCCAACGCGTACCTGCGCGACCTGATCAAGTACAAACGCACCCAGCGCGAGCCCGTCGCCGGCACCGACCTCCTCGGCGCGCTGGCCCGCACGTCCGGCGAACACCTCAGCGACGTCGAGCTGATGTCGATGGCCTGGCTGCTCCTGGTCGCGGGCTACACCACCACGATCGACCTCGTCGGCAACGGCATGCTCGCCCTGCTTCGCCACCCCGAGCAGCTTTCGCTCCTGGTCTCACAGCCGGAGCTGCTGGACAACGCGATCGAGGAATTCCTGCGCTTCGACGGGCCGACTGCCGTCCCGACCCTGCGGTTCGCCAAACCGGGACTGACCATCGGCGGCGTCGACATCCCCGCCGGCGACCTGATCGCGCTGTCCATCGCCTCGGCCGACCACGACCCCGCCCGCTTCGACAAACCCGCCGAACTCGACATCACCCGCGCCGACCGCGGCCACGTCGCGTTCGGCCACGGCGTCCACTTCTGCCTCGGCGCCCCACTCGCCCGCATGGAAGGCCGCATCGCCTTCCGCGCGCTCCTCGCCCGCTGCCGCGACCTGAAGCTGGACATGTCCGCTTCGCTGTCGTGGCGGGTGAGCATCAACATCCGGGGGCTGCGGCACCTCCCGGTCACGTTCACCCCTGCCCGTGGCGGTGTTTAGCGGGCTTTATCCCACTGGGCGGATGGGATAAAGCCCGCTGAACACCGCGGCCGCGGGGGAACCGGGCCGGGCGGGTGGCGAGGGCAGAGGGCTCGCCACCCGCCCACCCGACCTGTCCCAATGCGTCGTTCGGTCCTTGGCAGGTCCCGAATGCGTCGTTCGGTCCTTGGGACATCCCGAATGCGGCTTTCGGTCCCTGGCAGGTCCCCAATGCGGCTTTCGGTACGTGCGAGGACCCCAATGCGTCTTTCGGCACCTGGGGAGAGCCCGAGAGTGGCGTTCGTCAGGTCCGATAGCCCGAAAGCCACTTTCGGCAGATCGCATCTGACGAAAGCCACTTTCGGGGTTTCAAGGGGGACCTACCAGGGGGTGATGATGTAGGCGATCCCGCCGGGCCCCGAGGCGACGCCGCCCGAGGCCGTATAGCGCTTGGTCCGCTGCCAGATCGTCTCGAACTGGGCGCGCTTGTAGACGTTGCGGACGCGGTCGTTGCTGGAGGACGCGGGGTCGTTGGCGATCACGTCACCCTCGGGGGTGAAGCCGATGACGACCATGATGTGCCCGGACGTCCCGTAGCCGGCGCCGTCGAGTTCCTCGGCGCGGAACGACTGTGACGTGATCACCGGGATGCCGCGCGCGATGTAGCTTTCGAGTTCGTTGAGCGAGTGCAGTCTGGTGATGTGCCCGCGCAGGCCGAGCGAGGCCGCGTAGGCCGTGTTGAACGGCCAGTTGCCGGTGCCGTCGTAGGCGTAGTCGTAGGTGTAGCGGGCCGCGTAGGCCACGGTCGGGTCGACGTAGTCGGCCGGGATCCAGGTCATGTCGGCCGGTTTGGGTCGTTTGCCCCAGTATTCGGCGACCATTTCGGTCGAGGTGGGGCTGCACCAGTTCTCGCCGCCGCCACCGTATTCGGGGAACTGTCCTTTGTGGAGGTTCTGGGCATACGGTGGTACGGGAAGTTCGATGCCGCGCGCACGGCCCGGCTTCGTCGCCTGGACGTCGAAACGGTCCGGGACGTGCGACGCCATCGCGCCGAGCGAGGTCAACGAAGGCGTCTCGCGCGTGCCGGCCTCGCGGTACAGGCTGACGCGCAGCCGGTAGGACTTCAGCGTCACGCCCGACTTCATGACCAGGGTGTCGACGTCGACGAAAGCGTTTGCGTCGGACTGGCCGTCGACGCTCGTGCGCTTGATGTCGGCGTCGCCGTTGGCCCAGCGGCCCATCGTGTACCAGGCTGTTTCCGCGCCCGCCCCGGTCCGGCCCTTCGCCTCGACCTGCAGCCAGGTCTTCTCGGGTGTCCGTGCGTTCCACGAGGCGATGAGCTGCGTCGCGTCGAAGTCCAGCCGGTAGTTCGGTGACGTCCACTGGCCGTATTCGTAGGTCTTGGTGGTGCCCAGTTTCGGCTCGGTGTGCTCGATCGTGCCGATCGGCCTGCCGATGCGCAGCCCGCCGCGGTCGAACGCCAGCCCGGCCAGTGTGCCCTGGTGGAAAGCCCCGCCCGCCCATTCGTGGTAGTCGACCGCTTCGTCGTCGCGGCCCGGGTGGGCCTCGGCGGCCTGCGTCGTCACGGCGGTCATCATCGCCACGGTGAGCAGCAGCATCAATCGGCGGGCTCGCATGTGGGCTCCATCCCTCTTCGCATTCCTAGCTGTGGAGGATTTTCGCCCACGGTCCGGGTTCCGTAAAGAACCTCTGTATTTCTTTTGTACACCTGCATGTTGCCGATCAAAGCACCGCTTGGGTCTGGGTGATCTTCGCGGCGAGCTTGCCGGCGTCGTCGCGGATTTCCGTTTCCACCACAATGATCTTCCGCCCGGCGTGCAGGGGACGCGCGGTGGCGACGGCATTCCCCTCGCGAATGGCACGCAGGAAGTTGGTCTTCGACTCGATCGTGGTGGTGCCCTGCGCGCCGTCCGGCAGATTGAGGAACGCGCACACCGCGCCCGCCGAATCGGCCAGCGCCATCAGCGCGCCGCCGTGCAGCACTCCGCCGGTCGTGCACAGCGACTCGTCCCAGGCGAGCCGGGCGCGCACGAGGTCGGCGGAGTGCTCCAGTGCTTCGATGCCGAGCCGCGCGGCGAACGGCATCGTCTGGTGGAACAGGTCGTCGGTCATGACCGGCAGCCTGCCCGACGGGCCGCGCGGGGTCGATTACCTCGGAGGTAACTAACGCAGCGGGTGGGCGAGCACGAGTTCGGCGTTGCGGTCGCCCGCGGCGCCGAGCTGGCCGAGGTCGGCGTGGATGTCGTTGTAGGAAAGCTCGCGGTAGAGCGACGCGAGTCCCTGTGTCGACTGGTCGTCGTACGAGGCCGAGTACGGCGCCTCGGATTCGATCAGCGTGGTGAACAGCGAAAGCGTGCCGTCGACGTTGTCCGCGACCTCGATGATCCGCGCGTGCTGCGGGAAGTCGATGTGCGAGGCCGTGTTGATCTCCCAGAAGCTCCGCTTCGCGTCGGCGTTGGTGTGCGGGATGATCTGGTTGCGGTGGGTGTGGCCGTTGACCCAGGCGATGACGTTCGGGAACCGGTGCAGCAGGTTGACGAAGGTGTCGCCGTTCAGCCGGGGCTCCACGAGGTGCCGCGAGTCCGGCAGGATGTTGCCCATCGAACCGCTGGTGTGGTGGCTGAACAGGATGAACAGCTCGTCGGTCACCTGGTGACTGACCTTGGCGTTGAACCAGTTGTAGTAGGTGGAGCTGTTGCGCTGCAACGTCTTCTCCACCCAGCTGTACTGGCCGAGCCCGATCGAGCCGTCGGCGAACCCGCCGAGCGTGGTGGTGTCCAGGCTGATCCCGGTGACGCCGGGCGCGATCCGGAACGTGTAATAGACGTTCTTGCCGTCGGCGTTGTCGGCGGTGAACCCGTGGCCGAACGGACCCGGCCCGGTGTTGGCCTGCTTGAGGTGCGCCTGCACGAATTCGGCCGTGGTGAACGGTTTGCGCCGCGCGTCGGGGGTCACTTCACGGATCAGCCCGCTGCCGCCGAACAGCTCGCCGATCGGCACGCTGGAACCGGGCTTGAGTATCGCGTCGGCGATCTTCTTGGTGCTGGCCTCGTCCTTGCCGATCACCTTGTACTTGCCGGTGTAGAACGCGTTGATGCCGGGGATGCCCTCGGGCAGCGAGCCGACCACGCTGTCGTCGTGGTTGCCGAACGTGCAGTACCAGGGGATGTCGAGGCCGTCAGGGGTGAACGTGCGCATCGCCGCTTCGAGCAGGCCTGGCACCTGTGGGAAGCCCTTCTTCGAGTACGCGTCGGCCAGCGGCGTGCCCGGGTTCCAATAGCTGGGGGAGCCGGACGCCTGCACGCCTTCGTAGCGATTCGGGTCGCCGGAGTTCGGCGTGACCTCGCGGCCGCCGTTCAGCACGCCGAGGAACCAGTCGAGCTCGAGCTGCTCGTGGTTGTCGGTGTTGTCGCCGGTGGTCACCATGAAGTCGAACGGCCTGCCGGTGAACGGCCCGTTCCGCACGCTGTTGACCCGCTTGACCAGCGCGTTCGTCGAGACCGTCCCGAGCGCTTCCTGCGGCCGGTGCGCCGAGGAGATGTACGGGTGCACGTACTCGAACCGCGCCGGGCTCTCGGTGTCGGTGATGTGCAGGTCGGTGAACTGCACGAACGACGCGAGCGGCGTCCGCCGGTCGTCGCGCCCGGTGTTCGCGGCGGCCAGGTCCTGCCGCAGCACGACCGGCCAGCCGGGGCCCGCGGCGAGCTTGGTGTACGACGGGCCGGAGGTGACCGGCGCGGCCGCCGCCTGCAGTGTCGTGCCCGCCGTGGCGACCGCGCGACGCGTGGTCAGCGCGAGTGCCCTGTCCAGTGCGTTCGAGGTCGGTGTGCAGAGCAGCAACCCTGCTCCGGACAGCCCGGCTGCGGTGACGAAACGGCGGCGGGTCAACTCGGCCATGCGGTCGCTCCCAGTCGTAATGTGACATTCGAACCCTGGGTGTTACACCGTGCCGCACGAGGTTAGCCGGAGCATGAACATTCGGATAGGGCAATGCGAAAATTTGTCACCTTCGTACTAGCCCTTGAGTCCGGACTCCGCGACGCCTTGGACGAGGTAGCGCTGCAGGAACACGAACAGCAGCACGATCGGCAGTATCGACACGGCCGCGGCCAGGAACAGCAGGTTGAGCTGCGGGTTCTGCGCGGTCAGCAGGCCGGACAAGGCCACCTGCACGGTCCACGAGGACGGGTCCTGCGCGATGATCAGCGGCCACAGGAACGCGTTCCAGCTGCCGATGAACGTGATCACCGCGAGCGCGGCGAAGAAACCGAGCGAGTTGGGCGCGACGATCCGCCAGAACACACCCCAGCGCGTGAGCCCGTCCAGCCGTCCTGCCTCTTCGAGTTCGGCGGGGAAGTCCAGGAAGTATTGCCGGAACAGGAAAACGCTGAACGCGCTGAACAGGCCGGGAATGATCAGGCCGCGCAGATCGGAGATCCAGCCGAGGCTGGACACGACCACGAAACTCGGCACGAACGTCACCGAGGTCGGGATCATCAGCGTCGCGATGACCGCGTAGAACACCTTTTTCGAGTGCCGGTACGGGATCCGGGCGAGCCCATAGCCCGCCAGCGAGCAGATCAGCAGCAAGCCGACGGTCTGTAGCAAGGCGACGACGACCGAATTCAGCAGGCTCCGCGCGAACGGCACCTCGGTATTGTCGAAAAGCGTGCTGAAGTTCTCCCAGTGCAAGGTGTCCGGGAACAGTTTCCAGTCCGGCGCGGTGATGTCAGCTCGCGTCGAGAGGCCGTTGCGCACCAGCAGATAGAACGGCAACAGGAACAACACGGTCGCGATCAGCAGGCAGAGCCAGCGGACGATCTTCACGACGTCCTCCCGAAGCGGAAAACCCTGCCCTGCAAGAGCGTCACCAGCGCGATGAGCAACGCGAGGATCACCGCGCCCGCGCTGCCCCTGCCCAGGTCCTGTCCGCCTGAGCCGAGCGACGTGTAATACAGATAAACCAGCGGCGGCCGCGCGAACGGTGGATATCCGCGTGAATCGCCCATGATGTTGTAGAACTCATCGAAGGCTTGATAAGCGTTGATGAGATTGAGCAACAGCACCGCGACCGAAGTCGCGGCCAACTGCGGCAGCGTGATGTACCGGAACACCTGCCAGCCGGGGCGGGCGCCGTCGATGGCCGCGGCCTCGTACAGCTGTGTCGGAATCCGTTGCAGCGCCGCGATGAACAGGATCATGTAGAACCCGAGCTGCAGCCACAGCCGGGCAGTGACCAGGACGACCCAATACAGCGGCGGATCGACCGTTCCCGTCCACGCCACCGGATCGATGCCGAACAGACCGAGCGCGCTGTTCACCAGTCCATAGCGAACGCCCGAGAACAGCGACGTCTTCCAGATCAGCGAAGCGACCACATACGAGCACGCGAACGGCAAGAAGAACACCGAACGGAAGAACGCGCGCGCGAACTTCAGCTGGTTGACGGCCAGCGCCAACGCCAGCGACAACACGAACGTCACCGGCACGATCAGCGCCGCGAAGACGCTGAAAGTCCCCAAACTGGACAGGAAAGCGTCGTTCGACAGCATCGAGACGTAGTTGTCGACGCCGACGAATTCGGTCGGCGTGACCGTGTTGCGGGCGTCGAAGAAGGACAGATACGCGCTCCACCCGATCGGCAGATACGCGAACACCGCCAGCCCGAGCAGGAACGGCCCGACGAAGAGCCAGAACGCGCGGGCGTCCCGCCGCTTCATCCGAACAGGCGCTTGAGCTCAGCCTTGGCCACGTCGACCGCCTTGCGCGTCTCCGCCGCCGGGTCCGCGCCCTCCTTGGCGATCTTCGCGACGGCGTCCGACAGCGCGGTGTTCGACTGGGCCGTCCACACCGGACCGCCGACCAGATGGCTGTTCTCCTTGACGTAGCGCGCCGCGTCGGCGGCGGGCCCGAGCTTCAGGTTCTCGGCCTTGTCGACGAGGCTCTGCCGCGCCGGCACGTGGAAGCCGAACTTGGTCGCGAATTCGAGCTGGTAGTCGGTCTTCTCGACCCACAGCCACTTGAGGTACTCCTTGGCCGCCGCGACGTTCGCGCTCTTCGCGTTGATCATCGCGCCGTACGCGCCGACCGGTACCGAAGGCGCACCGGAGGCGTCCAGCTTCGGGAACGGGAGCACGCCGAAGTCGTCCTTGAGCGCGGCCTGGATCTTCGGGACGTTCCACAGCCCGGTCCACTGCATCGCGGCGAGCCCGTCGATGAACGCCGCCGGGTCCGACCAGTCGCTCGGCGCGCCGAGCAGCAGCGAGTTGTTCGTGTTCAGCACCCGGAGCTTGGCGAACGCGGCCGCCGCGCGCGGGTCGTCGAAGCCGACGGACTTGTTGTCCTTGGACAGGTAATCGAGCCCCGTGGACCACAGCAGCGGGCCCGCGAGCACGCCGACGCCGCCGTCGTTGCCCGCGAAGAAGCCTTTGACGCCGTCCTTGGTGAGCTTTTGGGCCGCGTCGATCAGCTCGTCGACCGTTTGCGGCGGGTTGACGCCCGCGGCCTGCAACATGCTCTTGCGATAGAAGAGGACCTGCGTGTCGGCGGCCTGCGGGATGCCGTAGACCTTGCCTTCGACGGTCTGCGCGGCCAGCACGGCCGGGCTGAAGTCCGACGCGATCGGGCCGACGATGTCGTCGAGCGCCACGACCTGGTTCTGCCGCACCCAGTCGATCTTCACCTGCGCCTCGAAGACGTCCGGGACCGCGCTGTTCTGCAGCGCCGTCACGATCTTCGAGTCGTAGTCGCCGGGGTTCCACTGGACGTTCACGGCGGCGTGGGGATACGCGGCGGCGTAGCGCTTCACCGCGTCCTGCACGCCGTCCTCGCCGTACGCGTGGTACCACTGCTGGAGGTTCGGTTTCGGCGGAGCGGTCGGCGCGGAGGACGCCGTCGACGGCGGCGGGCTGCCCTGCCGCCCGGTGTTCGAACCGCAGGCGGTGGCCACGGCGGCCAGCCCGGCCAACGACAGGAACCCACGCCTAGTGCGCTGCTGCATCCCCAGTTCTCCTTCGGCATGCTCTGAAGGCCATCAAGATGGCCCATGATGGCCTTCAGAGCGTCGCGACTCGCCGAGGATTTTCCGGTTACAACTTGCTGATGTCGAGCTTTCCCTCGGAGTGGAACGCGCGGATGCGCTTCTTGTCGAACTTGCCGACGCTGGTCTTCGGCACCTCGTCGATGAACGTCCAGTACTCCGGCAGCTGCCACTTCGCGACCTTGTCGGCCAGGTAGTCGCGCAGTTCCTGGACGGTCGCCTGCTGGCCTTCCTTGAGCACGACGGCGACCAGCGGCCGCTCGTCCCACTTCTCGTCGGGGATGCCGACGACCGCGGCCTCGGCGATCGCCGGGTGGCCCATCACCGCGTTCTCCAGGTCGACCGAGGAGATCCACTCGCCGCCGGACTTGATGACGTCCTTCGCGCGGTCGGTCAGCGTGAGGAAGCCGTCGGCGCTGATCTTGCCGACGTCACCGGTGCGCAGCCAGCCGTCGTGGAACTTGTCGGGGTCGATCTCGGAGCCGCCGTGGTACGCCGCGGCGATCCACGGGCCCTGCACCTCCAGCTCGCCGACGCTCTCGTTGTCCCACGGCAGCACCGTGCCGTCGTCGTCGACCAGCCGCGCGGTGACCGAGGCGGGGAAGCGGCCCTGCGTGTAGCGGTACTTCCAGGCCTCGTCGCCGGTCACGCCGTGCGGCGGGCGCGCGACGCTGCCCAGCGGCGAGGTCTCGGTCATGCCCCACGCGTGCACGACGGTGACGTCGTGGCGCTCCTGGAAGACGTGCATCATCGACGGCGGCACGGCCGAGCCGCCGATCACCACCTCACGCAGATGGGAGATGTCCTGCGGGTTGGCGTCGAGGTGCGCGAGCAGGCCGGACCAGACGGTCGGCACGGCCGCGGCGAAGTCCGGCTTCTCGGCTTCGAGCAGCTTCGCGATCGGGGCGGGCTGCAGGTGCCGGTCCGGCATGATCAGCGACGCGCCGACCATCAGCGCCGCGTACGGCAGTCCCCAGGACATCGCGTGGAACATCGGCACGATCGCGAGGGTCTTGTCGCCCTGCGCGAGCCGCATGCTGTCGCTCATGCAGACCTGCATCGAGTGCAGCCAGATCGAGCGGTGGGAGTAGACGACGCCCTTGGGGTCACCGGTGGTGCCCGAGGTGTAACACATCGCGGCGGCCGAGCGCTCGTCGATCTCCGGCCAGTCGAAGGTGTCCGGCTGGTCCGCGAGCAGCGCGTCGTAGGAGTGCACCTGGACACCGTCCGGCGCCTGCAGCGTCGCGGCGTCGCCGTTGGCCACGATGACGTGACGCACCGTCTTCATCTCCGGCAGCTGCTTCGCGAGCAGCGGCACCAGCGTGCCGTCGACGATGACGATCTGGTCCTCGGCGTGGTTGGCGACGAAGATCAGCTGCTCGGGGAACAGGCGGATGTTCAGGGTGTGCAGCACGGCGCCCATCGCCGGGATGGCGAGGTAGGCGGCCAGGTGCTCGGCGTTGTTCCACATGAAGGTGCCGACCCGCTGATCGCCGGTGACACCCAGGCCACGCAGCGCGTTCGCCAGCTTCGCCGCGTGCTTGCCGAGCTCGCCGTAGGTCTCGCGCCGCGACTCCTCGCCGTTCCAGGTGATGACCTCGGCTTCCGAGTGCACCGTGGTCCCATGGCGCAGCAGCCTCGCCAGTGACAGTGGCAGGTCCTGCATCGTGCTCAACATCGTCAACAACTCCCATGCGCCGGTGAACTGGGGGGTAACCGCGACTCTATTTGGCGGAGTGTCGATGAGCACGCAACCGTTCCGTCACGTTTGGTCAGATCACCGTGCGGGTGCGTGCGATGTCCTACTAATGGGTGTCTCGTTCCAGACGAGTTTTCGGCGGGAACGAGTGCTCGGCCGGGTGTTTCCGGCACGTGGATCGGGTGTCGTGAGTTGACCGGCGCGCCGATCTTCACTCCCGGGTGGCCGCCGATCGGGCAGTTCAGCGTTTTCGTTGCGGTGTAACCTTTTTCGCGCCTCGAAGGATGGCCGGACCGGCCTCTGCCGGGCGATTCGCGGCTTGTCTACAGTGGACTCGACGGTCACTGACCGCAGTCGCCGAGTCCGCCTTCGTCGCCCCAAGGGGTGATGTTTCCGCAGGCTGGGGGCAGGGTGCGGCGGGTTGCCCCGAGATGTTCACGGGGGTAGTAAGTGCGTGTCGGTTTCACGCCCTCGACTTGGGTGGCGTTTACTGGGGCCGTGGTAAGAGACGGCTGGCCAGCGCTTGCTGAAGCAAGCACCAGGTCGCTAGGTCGTCGCCGCGTATGCGGACACTCGAGATGGAAAGGATTACTACGTTGGCTCTGCCCACGTTGACTCCGGAGCAGCGCGCGGACGCCTTGGCCAAGGCGGCCCTGGCGCGCAAGGCCCGCTCGGAGCTGCTTGCCTCGATCAAGTCCGGCCAGGAAAGCATCGACAAGGTGCTCAAGAAGGCCAAGGAAGACAAGACCATCGGCAAGACGAAGGTCACGCAGCTCCTGAAGGCCGTCCCGGGCCTCGGCGCCGTCAAGGTCGCCGCCCTGCTCGAGCAGGCTGGCATCGACCCTGACCGGCGCGCCGCCGGCCTCGGCGACCGCCAGCGGGAAGCGCTGATCTCCGCGCTGAAGTAAGGCGTTTGAGCAGCTCAGGCCCGTGAGCGTGGGGGCGGTCCGTACCGCCTCGACGCTCACGGGCCGGGTTCGCGATGTCGCACCGGCAACACTTTGCGGCCATCGCCTCGCAAGCCTGCGACGCTGAAGGGGTGACCACCCGCATCGCGCCCGTGTCCCCAGCCGGTCTCGCCGCCCAGTACGAGCGTGGCGACTTCTTCTTCGCCACCGCCCGGCGTGTGCTGCTGGCCCAGGGCGCTGTCGAGTCCGTGACCAGCACCGATCCGGAGATACTGGCGGACACGGTCACCGGCGCGCTCGCCTCCGGCGCCGCGCCGCTCGCGGTCGGCGTGCTCCCGTTCGACACCAGCCCCGGCACGGTCACTCCCGGGCATCTGGTCCTCCCGCGTGCCGTGCTGCACGCCGGTCAAGGTGACCGTTCACTGCCCCGCGAGGTCCTTCCGCGTCCGGTTTCGGTGAACCCGGTCCCGACTCCCGAGCGCCACATGGCCGCCGTGCGTGACGCCGTTGACGCGCTGCGTGCGCGCGGGATGCGCAAGGTCGTCCTCGCCCGAGCGCTGGACCTCGATTTCGACGAGCCGATCCGGCCGGAACGGCTCGTGCGCAACCTCGCCAGCGACAACCCTCGCCACTACACCTACGCGGCGGCGCTGCCGTCGACGCGGACACTCGTCGGCGCCACACCCGAGCTGCTGCTCTCCCGCGAGGGTTCGCACGTCGTGTCGCATCCGCACGCGGGTTCGATGCCCCGGTTCGCCGACCCCGTCGCCGACAAGGCCAGCGGAGACGCGCTGCTCGCGTCCAAGAAGGACCAGATCGAGCACGCCGCGGCCGCTGAGGCCGTCGTGGAGCGGCTGCGCCCGTTCTGCCGGAAGCTCACCGTCCCCGACGGCCCCGAGCTCGTCTCGACACCGACCATCTGGCACCTGCGCACCACGATCACCGGCGAGCTCGTCGACTCCGACATCACCGCGCTGCACCTCGCGGCCGCGCTGCACCCGACACCCGCCATCTGCGGCACCCCGACCGGCGCGGCCCGCGCGCTGGTGACCGAGCTGGAGCCGTACGACCGCGCCTATTACGCCGGCGCCGTCGGCTGGGTCGACGCGGACGGCGACGGCGAATGGGCGGTCGCGATCCGCTGCGCCGAGGTCGCCGAGTCCTCGATGCGCCTCTACGCGGGCGGCGGCATCGTCGAAGCCTCGGACCCCCGCACGGAACTCGACGAGACCACGACCAAGTTCCAGACTCTCCTGCGTGCCATGGGCCTGCCCGACCTCATCTGACGCCTCGGAAAAGCCCGAAAGCCACTTTCGTCAGATAGGACCTGCCGAAAGTGGCTTTCGGGCTCTCACGGGCGCCAGGAGTGCTCGGTCACCGCCAAGTCCTCTGTGGTCAGCACGGCGACGGCCGCGCGGTAACCGTCGCCAGGGTCGAGATCGGCCATTCGCGTCGTGCCCGGGTCCAAAGCGGAATTGCTCGACGCGAGCAAAGCCGCCGGCGTGTCGAAGGGCGCCAACGTGATGCTGTGCAACGGGATGCGCAGGCCGCGCCCGGTCGCCTTCATCACGGCTTCCTTGCGCGTCCAGTACACGAAGAACGCCGCCGCCCGCTCGTCCGCTTCGAGTCCTTTGAGACCCAGGCGTTCCGTCTCGTTGAGCGCGTACTCGATCAGTGAGTCCTCCGCGCGGCGCGACGACGACTCGACGTCCAGGCCCACTGGCGCACCCGAGGTGACCGCGAGCCCGATCCGGTCGCCCGAATGCGAGATCGACAGCGCCAGTCCCGGCACTTTCGGCACCCCGTGCGGCTTGTCGCAGTCATCGCACGAGGCGTCGAACACGATGTCCGAAGCCGGGCGCCCGAGGCGTTCGCCCGCGATCGTCTTGGCCAGCACACGGCCGGTCAGAAACCGGCGCTGGTCGATCTCCTGCCGGTAGCCGGCGTGGCGGCCGAGCTCGAGTTCGTCCAGCAGGTCGATGAATCTCGGTTCGTTGGGCAGCGGCTCGGCCCACCACACCGCGCAGTCGATCACTCGGTCTTGCTCCCATGGTCGTCCAGCATGGTCACCTCGTCGAACGGGTCTTCCCCATTCAATACCCGGTTCACCTGCTCCTTGTCGATCTCGTCCGTCCAGGTGCCGACGAGCACGGTCGCCACGGAGTTGCCCGCGAAGTTGGTCAGCGCGCGGGCCTCGGACATGAACCGGTCGATGCCGACGATGAACCCGACACCGTCGACCAGCGCGGGCTTGTGCGCGGCCAGGCCGCCCGCCAGCGTCGCGAGCCCGGCGCCGGTGACACCGGCGGCGCCCTTCGACGCGATGATCATGAACACCAGCAGCGAGATCTGCTCGCCCACCGAAAGCGGCTGGCCCAGCGCCTCCGAGATGAAGATCGAGGCCATCGTGAGGTAGATCGCGGTGCCGTCGAGGTTGAACGAGTACCCGGTCGGCACCACGATGCCGACGACCGGCTTGCTGACGCCCAGGTGCTCCATCTTCGCGATGAGCCTCGGCAGCGCCGACTCCGACGACGACGTCGACAGGATCAGCAGGAACTCCCGGCCCAGGTACTTGAACAGCTTGAAGACGTTGACCCGAGCGATCAGCCAGCTCAGCGCGCCGAGCACGATGAAGACGAAGAGCAGGCAGGTCACGTAGAAGCCGACCATGATGATCAGCAGGCCCTTGAGCGCGGCCCAGCCGGTGCCGCCGACCACCGCGGCGATCGCGCCGAACGCGCCGACCGGGGCGGCCCACATGATCATCGACAGGATCCGGAACACCAGCCGCTGGATGTGCTCGATGCCCTTGCGGATCGGCACCCCGGACGGCCCGAGCTTCTGCAGCGCGAACCCGGTCAGCAGCGCGATCAGCAGCGTCTGGAGCACGAGCTCGCTGGTGAACGCCGAGACCAGTGTCTTCGGGATGATGCCGAGGATGAACTCGGTCGTGTTCTGCGCCTGGGTGACCTGCGACTGGCCGGCCTTCGCGACCGAGGAGCTGATCTTCAGCCCGTCACCGGGGTGCAGCAGGTTGCCGACCACCAGGCCGATGAACAGCGCGACCGTCGACATGACCAGGAAGTAGCCGATCGCCAGTCCGCCGACCTTGCCGACCTTCGCCGCCTTGGCGATCGAGCCGACGCCGAGCGCGATCGTGCAGAAGATGATCGGCGAGATCATCATCTTGATCAGGTTGACGAACCCGGTGCCGATCGGCTTGAGCTCCTTGGCGAACGCCGGGAACACCAGGCCGACCACGATGCCGAGCAGCACGGCGATGATGACGGCGATGTAGAGCAGATGTGAGCGATCCCGCCGCGCGGGCGTTTCGGTGGTCATTAACACTCCTTCGCGCCGGGATTGGCGGGGGAAACCTACGGCACATCCCGCGTGGTCACCAACACGAAGCGCCGGGGTGTGTCGACATGGGACATCCCGGGGTACCCTGAGCTAAGCAAGCGCTTAGTCAGAGGGAGTGTCATGGATTTCACCCTGAGCGTTGAAGAGCGAGAGGTGCGTGACTGGGTCCGCACCTTCGTCCAGCGCGAACTCGTCCCGCGTGAGCCGGAGGTGCTGCGCCGCGAACGGGCGGGCCAGCCCGGCATCACCACCGATGAGCTGCGCGAACTCCAGCTCAAGGCGAAGGAGTCCGGCTTCTGGGGCGTCCAGACGCCCGAGGAGTACGGCGGCATGGGCCTGTCCGCGGTGATGACCGCGCTGCTCGAAGCCGAGCTCGGCCGCACCTTCGTGCCGTTCCGCTTCGGCGGCGCCGCGGACAACATCCTGTACCACGCCAACGAAGAGCAGAAGCGGACTTACCTGCTGCCGACGATCTCCGGCGAGCGCAAGTCCTGCTTCGCGATCACCGAGCCCGGCGCCGGTTCCGACGCGAAGGCGATCCGCACGACCGCCCGCAAGGACGGCACCGACTGGGTCATCAACGGCGAGAAGACCTTCATCACCGGCGGCAACGAGGCCGACTTCGTCATGGTCTTCGCCATCACCGACCCCGAGAAGGGCGCGAACGGCGGCGTCACCTGCTTCCTTGTCGACCGCGACGCGGGCTGGAAGTCCGAATACATCGACACGATGGGCGAATGGGGCCCGGCCTCGCTGGTCTTCGAAGACGTCCGCGTGCCGGAGACGCAGATCCTCGGCGAGCTCGGCCACGGCTTCGACCTGGCGATGCAGTGGATCGGCGCCGGCCGCTACCTGTTGCCCGCCCGTGCGATCGGCTCGTGCGAGCGGCTGATCTCGATGGCCATCGAGCACGCCAACACCCGCGAGACGTTCGGCCAGAAGATCGCCGAGCGCCAGGCCATCCAGTGGATGATCGCGGACTCGGGCGTCGAGCTCGAGGCGCTGCGCTGGCTGGTGCTGCACGCCGCGTGGCAGGTCGACCAGGGCATGGACTCGCGGCACGCGCAGTCGGTCGCGAAGCTCTACGGCGGCGTGAAGGCGAACGAGATCGTCGACCGGGTCCTGCAGATCCACGGCGGCATGGGCTACACGCGTGAACTGCCGGTCGAGCGCTGGTACCGCGAACTCCGCCTGCTGCGGATCTACGAGGGCACCGACGAGATCCAGCGGCGGACCATCGCGCGCAACCTGCTCAAGGGGCACGTCAAGGTCGGCGGAACGCTGGGCTGAAAACGGGCTCGTGAGTGGTATGGCCGGTTCTAACCGGCCGTACCACTCACGAGCTTCTTACTCGGAGTCTTGGGCGCGGAGCGCGATCGGGACGCCCGCGAGATCCTCTTCGTTGCACAGGAGCTTCACGTCGTAGTACGGCGAACCCTTGCGGTCGTCGTAGTCGAGGTGGATGGCCAGCACGTCGACGGCCTCACCCAGCCATTCCTGTGCCTCGCGCAGCCACTGCGATGCCCGTTCCAGGGCCGCGGGCAGGTCGTCATCACGAAATTCGACGGGGCGATAGGGAACGTCCTGCACCTGATCCCGAGGGTGTTTTGGCGCCGGCAACCTGGGGGAGAGACCCGAGTCGTCCAGTTCCAGTTGGATCGTTTGCTCAGTCACCCTTCGAGCGTCCCTCAGTGAAGCCGTCTGAGCAAGGCGTACCGGCCTAAAAGGGCCTTTTACACAGCCACCGACCACGTTTTCGATACCACCGCGCGACAATTAGCCAGATCGGGTGGTTCTGCCTCGTCAAGCCGTCCGAGCGCGCGCATCGCGAGCTGTGCGTAGTGTTTCGCCAGCTCTTCGAGGCCGAGCGGCCCGCGTGACGAGTACCACCTGGCCACGCCGCTGCACATCTCCAGCAACGCCAACCTCGTCACGGCGGGCTGTTCGGTGCGGAAAACCCCGTCACGGACCCCGTTGTCGATGGTTTCCGCCCACAGGGACTCGTATTCGTCGCGCAGCGCGACCACGGCCGCCTTGGCGTCCGGCGACAGCGACGCGACCTCGTTGTCGACCACCCGCGTCTCGTCCGGCCGCACGGCGTGCGTGATCACGTGCAGCGCGACCAGTATGCCGAGCCGGTCGACCGGCTCGGCGACACCGTCGGTGGCTTCCCGCGCGGCGGTGATCAGCCGTTCCAGCGACTCGCGCATGATGCCGGCGAGCAGTTCTTCCTTGGTGCCCATGTAGTGATACAGGCTCGCCGAGGAAAGGTTGGCCTCCTGCGCGAGATCCCGGATCCCGGTGCCGTGGAAACCCTTGTGCGCGAACAGCTTCACTGCCGCGCTGCGAACACGGTCCTTGCCTACCGCCACAGTGCGTCCACCCGGTCGTACGCCGCCTTCGTCGGTTCGGCCGCCTTGCGCAGCTCACCCTTCGCGACGCGTTCGGACGGTGTCATCGGCAGTGAGTCGACGAACGCCCAGTACCGCGGCACCTTGAAGTAAGCGAGTTTGCCCGAACAGAAATCGGCCAGCGCCTCAGGTTCCGGCCGCTGCCCGTCCTCGAACACCAGGTAGGCCTTGATCTCCTCGCCACGCAGTTCGTCCGGCACCGCGATCACGGCCGCCACCTTGACCGCGGGATGCAGCAGCAGCGCCCGTTCGACCTCGTCCGCCGAGACGTTCTCGCCGCTGCGCCTGATCATGTCCTTGGTCCGGCCGACGTAGTAGACGCGGCCGCCGTCGTCCATCCTGGCCAGGTCGCCGGTGTGGAACCAGCCGTTCTGGAAGGCTTTCGCGGTGGCGTCGGGATCTTCGAAGTAGCCGTGCATGAGCCCGGTACCGCGGATCAGCAGCTCGCCGGTTTCGCCGCGCGGCATGGGTTTCCCCGACTCGTCGGCGATCATCACCTCGCGGTCGCGCGTCGGCCGCCCGATGCAGCCGGTGCCGACGTGCGCGTCGTGATCGGCGTCGTCCATCCGGATGTCGCCGCCGGTCTCGGTCATCCCGAACGCCTCGTACCACGGCGCGCCCCAGCGCGCCTCGAGGTCGGCGTGCAGCTCGCGCGGGATGGCGGACGCGGAGATCGCGCGCACCTTGTGCTGCTTGTCCTCCGGTGATTCGGGGATGCGCAGCAGCAGCGTCGGCATCAGGCCGAGGCAGTAGAACCAGGTGACCTCGTGCTCGCGGATCTTGGCCCAGAACGTCTTCGGGTGGAACCGGTCCAGCACCACCAGCGTCGCGCCCGCGGCCAGCCCCAGCGCGACGTTCCACTGTGGATCGATGTAGTGGAACGGTTGCGCGGTCAGCAAGGTGTCGGTGTCGTTGACCGCGGGGAAGTCGTTGACGAGCCCGGCCGCCAGCGTCGTCCAGTAGCGATGCGTCAGCACGCAACCCTTGGGGGCGCCGGTGGTCCCCGAGGTGTACTGGATGTTGACCGGCTGCTCGGGCACCGTCTCGAACCGCGCCGCGGCGGTCGACGGCGCTTCGAGTTCCGCGGGGGTGAGCACCCGCTCGACGCTCGTGCTCGGCGCGATCCGGTTCAGCAGCTCGACGAACTCGTCGGCCGCGATCACGAACCGCGCGCCGGAGTGCGCGAGCACGTGCGCGCCGTCGAGTTCGCGGTAGTTGATGTTGACCGGCACCAGCGCCGCGCCGATCTTGGCCAGCGCCAGCCAGGTCAGCGGGAATTCGGGCTGGTTGCGCAGCATCACGCCGACGCGGTCGCCTCGCGAGACGCCGAGTTCGAGCAACGCCAGCGCGAGCTTGTCGGTGCGGCGGTCGATGTCGCCGAAGGTCAGCGTCTCGCCGAGCGCGTCGAACACCCAAGCGGGCTTGTCCGGCCAAATGTGCGCTGCCCTGGTGACGAGCTTGACCAGGTCGTCCACTTCGGACAGTTTCATGCCCGGCTCCGGAACGCGTCGGTGGACGCCTTGACCGCGGCCGAGTGCTCGGTGATCAGCGCGTGGCCGACCTCGATCTCCAGCGCCGATTCGATGTCGATGGACGCGTCGAGTGCGCGTTTGGCCATGGTCGCGGCCTCGCGCGGGTGCCCCGCGACGCGGCCGGCCCACTCGGTCGCCTTGGCCATCAGCTGATCGGCAGGCGCGGTGTCGTTGACCAGCCCGATCCGCTTCGCGGTCACACCGTCGATCCGCTCACCCAGCAACAGCAGCTCCTTGGCCTTGAGCGGCCCGACCATCATCGGCAGCAGCCTCGACGCCGCCCCGGTCACGCTGAGCCCGAGCGAGACCTCGGGAAACGCGAACACCGCGTCTTCGGCAGCGAGCACCATGTCGCATCCCATGGCGAACTCGGCGCCCGCGCCGATCGCGTATCCGTGCACGGCCGCGATCACCGGCTGCGGCAGCCCGCGAAGCCGCCGCGTGACGTCCTGCAGCCGATCGAGCCGACGCCGCGAGTCACCCTCAGGCACCTCCTTGAGGTCGTGCCCGGCGCAGAACGCGCGCCCGCGCCCGGCGAGCACGACAGCGCCCGCGTCGGAGTCCGCGACCGCGTCCAGCGCGGTCAGGAAGTCGTCGACGAGGCCGGAGACAACGGCGTTCAGCCGCTCCGGGCGGTTCAGCCAGATCGTGGCGACACCGCCGTCGACGGTCAGCTCAACAGTGCTCATACTCCCGAGCCTAGACGACCGATCGATCGATCGATAGGGTCCCAAGGTATGCGGGTTGACGCGATCTACGAGAACGCCCAGGTCATCGGCGCACTGGCGGTACTGAACGGCCGCATAGTCGCACTCGGCGAGGACGCTGTCGCTTTGTCGACAGCCCGCCGCGTCGACCTCGGCGGCGCCCACGTGGCCCCCGGTTTTCACGACGCCCACAACCACATGGCGTGGTTCGGCATGAGCCTCACGGACGTCCCGCTGACGGGCCTGAACTCCGTCGACGAGGTCTACGACGCCATCGCCGCCCGCGCGGCCACCCAGCCGCCCGGCACCTGGATCGTCGCCAGCGGCTACGACCAGAACAAGCTCACCGGCGGCCACCCCACCCGCCAAGGCCTGGACCGCGCGGCCCCGGAGCATTTGGTCCGCGTCAAGCACACGTCGGGCCACATGACGGTCGTGAACTCCCGCGTCCTGTCCCAAGTGGACCTCGATCATGTCCCCGTCGGCGGCGACGTGGTCCAAGTGGACGGTTCCCCGACCGGCCTCCTGCGCGAGCAGGCCCAGCTCCTGCTCAACCCGCTGATCTACCCGACCCCGGTCGACGACGTCGTCCGCGGCCTCGACCACGCGTCGCGCCAGTACCTGTCCGAAGGCATCACCAGCGTGCAGGAAGCGGGCATCGGCGGCGGCCTGGTCGGCCAGACCCCGATCGAACTCGCCGCCTACCAAAGGGCCCGCGAAGAAGGCGTCCTGCGCGTCCGCGCCTCGGTCATGGTCGCGGCCAGCGTCCTGCACCCGCTCGAACACGCACCGTCGGACGACATCGAATTCGGCCTGGATTTGGGCCTGCGCACGGGTTTCGGCGACGACTGGCTCCGCGTCGGCGCGATGAAACTCTTCGCCGACGGTTCCCTGATCGGCCGCACCTGCGCCATGCACGACCCCTTCGAGGGCGAGCCCGGCAACATCGGCTACTTCCAGGTCCCCGAAGAAGAACTCGCCCGCACGATCCTGCGCGCCCACGCATCCGGCTGGCAGATCGCCACCCACGCCATCGGCGACCGCGCGATCTCGGTCGTTTTGGACGCCTACGCGGCGGCTTTGGCCCGTTTCCCCCGCGCGGATCACCGCCACCGCATCGAGCACTGCGCGGTCCTCCCACCGGCGGAGCTCAAGCGACTGGCTTCGCTCGGCCTGATCCCGTCGCCCCAGGGCCGTTTCGTCAACGAGATCGGCGACGGCATGCGCGCGGCGGTCGGCCCCGCCCGCGAGGCGTGGCTGTACCGCTTGCGCAGCGTCCTCGACGCCGGGTGCGTACTGCCCGCGAGCTCCGACCGCCCGGTCGTTTCGGGCGCACCCTTGCTGGGACTGGCGGATATGGTCCGCCGGCGTACGGCTTCGGGCGCTTTACTCGGCCCGGACGAGCGTCTCACGCCTTCGCAAGCTTTGCGTGCCTACACCTACGGATCGGCCTACTCGGCGTTCCGCGAAAACGACCTCGGGACTTTGGAGGTCGGCAAGCTCGCCGACTTCGTCGCGCTGTCAGCCGACCCGTTGGACGAAGACGCTTTGGACGACATCCGCGTGCTGGGCACCGTCGTAGGCGGAGACTTGGCTTACGAAGCTTAGGACTCGTGAGTGTTCCGGACGGTTCTAACCGTCTGGAACACTCACGACCTCAAGTCAGTTCTCGCCGGAGTTCGTCCAAAAGCGCGGCAACTTCCTCCGTGCCCGCGGGCGCGAGGTCGAGTCGCTCGTCGCCATAGTGAGGGTGCGCGAGCAAAGTCCACCGGCCTTCGTCGGTGTCGTACACTCGCAGCGGATTCTGGTTACGGTGCCGCTTGCCGCCCGCCGGACGGGTTTCCGCGTTGAACTCGGCGATGACATGCGGAGTCAGCTCGGCGAACCGCTGGGCCCGGCGAACCGCTTGGCTGCCGTTTCCGGACTTTTCCGCCTCGACGATTTCGCTGCGCAACACGCTGATCGGGAAGCCGCTGGGTTTTCTGGCGGCCTCCGGAAGCACTCCGGCCAAGATCAGGCTGAGGCGCTCCGGGTGGAAGGTCCTGACCCACACGTCGTCGCCCTCGCGCACGGCGATGAGGCCGAACCACGAGGTGCCCGCCACCAGCACGCTCAGCTTGGTGCCGTTGACGGTGTCGCTGATCCAGCCGTACCGCGCCTCGGGCGGACGGCTGAGCAGCTCACAGATCGCCTTGAAGTCCGGCTCATCGCGCTCGTCCGGGTCGGTCGGGTAGCGCATCAGCAGCTCGTCGACCGCCTTGCCGACCTGCTTCTTCGCGACCGAGGGAAGCCAGACGGCCTGCGGCGCCAGCACGATGTGCAGGTCGCCGCCGGTCACCTTCGTCACCATGGCCGCGAGCTCTTCGGCCCGAAACTTCTCGGGCTGTTCGAACCACATCTATTCACCGATCACCGGGGTAACGGGGGACATGCCGGTCCTTGGGTCGACGTACTTCTCGCCTTCCTCGTCGGTCAGCTGGAACGCGGCGTCGTCCTCGAGCACGTACTTCCGCTGGTGCTCTTCGTCCTCTTCACCCGCGCCACGGCCGCCGCCATGACCCATGCCGCCCATGCCCTGACCGGCACCGCGCCCACCGGCACCCCGCGCACCAGCGCCACCACGGGCACCGGGCTCACCCGGGCCCATCGCACCGGCACCGCTGCCGCGGCCACCACCGAGCCGATCGCTAGCCCCGGTCGACGACCCGGCGCCCGAAGCGCCACCGCCGGTCAGACGGCCACCCGCACTGCCCGAGCCACTGCTGGACCCACTGCCGGTGCCGATGCCTCGGCCAGAACCGGTTCCGGTGTCGAGACCCCGGTTGCCGCCGGTGTTCCAGCCACCACCGCCGATGGTGTCATCGCCAGGGGTTTTGCCGGTCTTGCCGGGGATCCTGTCGTCAGGCCACTGGGTCGGCGGCGGCTTCACCGTGGACTTGTCGTCCTCCGGCGTGGTCCGCTCGTCGTTCTTGGGCGGCTTGGTCGGGTCCACCGGCGGAGGTTTGATGTCGCCAGGCTTGCGGCCGTCGTCCTGACCCGGGTCGTTGCGGCCCTTGCCGGGATCGATCGTGCCGGGCTTCGTCTTGTCCTTGCCGCCGCCATCGTCGTCGCCGGGATCTCCCTTGCCGGGCGGGGGCGGCTTGATCGGCCATTCGATCGGCGGCGGAACCTTGCCGTCATCGATCGTGATCTTGAACGCGTTCGGGTCCAGGTTGCCGAACTCCTTGGGCATGATCTCGCCGTTGTAGCTCGACGTCGTGGTCCATTCGTCCATCGCCTCGACGTTCTTGGTCGCGACTTCGTTGGACTTCTTGACCTTGTTCTCGTAGTCCTCTTGAGCCGAGCCGAGCGTGAAGATGTTCTTCAGGGTCGAGGGCTCTTCGGGCGTCGGCGGCACTGGGCTGACCGAGGACGACACCTTGTAGAAGCCGTCCGACTGGTTGCGCAGAGCGTCTTTCGACGTCGCCATCTCCTGCGCCGCGCCACCGTGTGCGACGGCCAATGGTCCGGCGCCGCGCTGGGCGGCACCGCTCGCATCACCGGTCCAGCCCTCTTCCATCGAGCCTGCCATTTTGGTGATCTGGTCTTCGCGCAGGGTGTAATAAGACTCGATGCGTTCTAGGATGTCGCTACCTTGCAGCAAGCCGCTGGGACCTGGCGCGTTCGCGAAGTTCTCGTAGATTTCCTGGGCGCTCATGCCGCCGAAGATCTCACTCCACAAGGACATTCCCGCTACCCCCCTTGGATGGTCTGAACTACGGCTTTCGCGACGTTTTCGGACGCTTTGCAGCCGTCAGTGCCCGTTCGACCGCTGATGGAAATGGTGAAGAACAATTGGTCGGTCACTCCGACACTGATACTGCAGTGTCCTGCGGGACGGTCCTCGATCTGGTTGTTGAACGCTGCGGGGTAACCCGAAATCTCGGTGGGCTTGAAATATCCGTCCGAAAAGAAATTAGCGGCGTTCTGCGCATAGATGTGGCTCAAGCCGGCGGTCAGTGCCGCGTTGTAGGCGACCTCGGCGGTCACACTGCGGTCAGAGCCGAGGTTCCAGTCGCAAGCGACTCCGACGCCGTCATTGCGCTTACCTGTGGCTGTGCTGTTGAAACTCGACAGTTGGGTCGCGGTCAAGCTGAGGCAAGGGTCGGCGACAAACTTCGAAGCGTCCAGCGGCTTGCTCACGTTGGGAGCCTTGGCGCTGCTGTTGCCGCCGCTGGTGCTCGGTGGCTGCTGGTTCCCCGACGTGGCAGGGGGCGAAGGCATCGGCGTCGCGTCGCCAGGAGTCTTCTGCGAGCATGCGCTCAGCGTCAGCGACGCCGCCAGCACGATGGTGATGAATGCTTGCTTCCGGTGCATCAGTGCGGTCATTCCCTAGGTGTAGAGCGAGCCGGTGCTGGAGGGGCCTTTGCCGAGCGTGTCGTAGACGGCGTCGTCGTGCTTCACGTATGTGCCTGCCGCGGTCTGCAGCGCCTCGATGTATCGCTGTGCGTACGCCTGCATCACCAAGTTGTGATCAGCTGCGGCCTTGATCGAAGCCTTGGCGGCGTCGGCTTGTTCATGAGCGGGTGCGTCACCCGACGGCGGTTGGATGGCCCGCATCGCCTGCCCGATCTGTAGGCCATCGGCCTTGAGCTCCTCGTAGAGGCTTTCCCACTCGCTGATCTTCTTAAGTGCTACTTCGCGAGAAAAGGTATAGCCGCCTGGGCCGGAGCCAGCCTTGCCCGGCTTGGGCTCCTCGCCGAAGTTGAAGATGTTGTGCCAAGGGTCGACGCGGTCTTTCTCTTCCTGGCGTTTCTGCTCGGCTTCCGCTTCGATCTCTTCCTGGGAGCGCTGATTGCGCTCTTCGGCGGTGGGCTTGTGCGGGCCGGGTCCACGCGGGACATCGCGCGGTGCGGGTGGGGCTCCGCCGGTCGTGTTCGACGCGGTGTGGATGGTCTGGCTCGAGTCATGGCCAAGCAGATTCTTCAAGAAGTCGTCGCCTCTGGAAGCCATGTTTCTATCCCCTCACCCCATGTGACTGCCCGCGCGTGAGATTACCGCATGGGTTTTCCCCGATGGGGCGAAATGGCTTGTTCGGTCGTCTCGGGCAGCCGTCGGCGTCGCTCACGCGAGTGAGACGCGCGGGGCACGCGAATGGATCCCTCGACTTCCAAGCAGCGCAGGCCAAGGGCGTAGGTCACTACAAGCCCTGAGCGACCTCGCTCTCAGTCCGCTGAAGTCCGCCGACGCGCTGGATACAGTGGCCGGACAGCTGTGAACGGCCGAGCAGGAGGACCCCTGATGCCCGTGCGTGACGCCGAGGTCGGTGACCTCGAAGAGATCTGTGCCCTCATCGAGGAGCACGCCGTCTACGAGGGCAAGGATGATCTGCGCCTCGACCGGGCGGAGATGACGAAGCATCTCTTCGGGCCGGACCCGCGGGCGTGGGTGCTGATCGCGGAGGCGCCGGACGCGCCGGGGCGGGTGGCCGGGTTCGCGTTCTGTAACTGGAACTTCTCGACGTGGATGGCTCAGCCGGGTATCTGGCTCGATGACCTGTTCATCCGGCCGGAGCACCGGCGGCACGGGCTGGGGCGTGAGCTGCTGCTGGCGCTGCGGACGCGGACCGCCGGGCGGATCTCGTGGGACATGCAGAAGGGGAACGAGAAGGCCGCCGAGTTCTACCGGCGGCTCGGGGCGCACCCGGTCCATGAATGGACGCGGTACGCGTGGGAGGCGTGACCGTAAAGTAGGGACCATGAGTGTGAGCCGGAGGTCGTCGTCCATCGAGGACTACGTCCGGGTGATCTACGGACTGGCCGAGCGCGGTGAAGACGTCACCAACACCACGCTGGCGGGCAGGCTCGAGGTCAGCCCGTCGTCCGCCTCCGGCATGGTCACCAAGCTTTCGCAGCTGGGGCTGGTCGCGCACGTCCCGTACCGGGGCATCGAGCTCACCGGGGAGGGCCGCCAGCTGGCCAGGTCCGTGCTGCGCAGGCACCGGCTGATCGAGACCTATCTCGTCTCCGAGCTGGGCTATACCTGGGACGAGGTGCACGCCGAGGCCGACGCGCTGGAGCACGCGGTCTCGGATCGGCTGGTCAAGCGGATCGCGGCGAAGCTGGGCAATCCCGTGCGTGACCCGCACGGGGACCCGATCCCGGATGAGGACGGGAGCGTCGAAGAGCTGCCGATGCGGATACTCGACGACCTGCCGCCGGGCGCGGTCGGGGAGATCGTGCGGGTCTGGGACACCGATCCCGAGCTGCTGCGGTACCTGACCGAGCACGCGATCGGGCTGGGCGAGCGGATCGAGGTCGTCGAGCGGCAGCCGTTCGGGGGCCCGATGGTCGTCAAGGTGGGTTCGCCGCCGGACGCGGCCACGCACGCCATCGGCAAGGAGATCGCGCAGGCGCTCAGCGTGGCGTTGCGCTAGCGGGCGTACGCGCGAGTGTCGTAGCCGGGCGGATGTGGTTACGCGCCGTGCTGACGAGCATGGACTCATGAAACCTTTCCGCTTCGGGATCGTCGCCGGGACGGCACGCGACCTCCCCACCTGGACCGGGCTCGCCCGGCAGGCCGAAGACCTCGGATTCGACACCTTCCTGGCGACCGATCCGGTCGTCGACGCCGATCCGCTGACCCTGCTCTCGGCCGCCGCCGCGGTGACCAGCACGCTCACGCTCGGGACCTTCGTGCTCGCCGATCCGTACCGGGATCGGCGGCAGCTGGCGTGGCAGGTCAAGAGCCTGCACGACCTCACGGGCGGCCGGTTCGAGCTCGGGCTCGGTGTCGGGCACCCTGGAGCCGGCGAGCGTTCCGTGGCGCTGGGCGGGGAATTCCCTTCTCCCGCAAAGAGGTTGGCGCGGCTGAGTGAGACGATCGATCACCTCAGGGAGCACGCGCCGGGTCCGCGGCTGCTGCTCGCGGGCAGCCGCCCGAAGATGCTCGCGCTCGCCGCGCGTGCGGCGGACACGCTCAGTTTCGCGTGGCGTCCGCAGACCACCGAGTCCGACGCGAAGTCTATTGTGGACGGTTTCGACCGGGACCGTGACATCGAGCTGGCGATGAATCTCACCGCGGTCGCCGGGAAACCCGCGCCATGGCTGAAGCAGTACGGTATCGATGTTCAAGAGCTCGCCGAATCCGGTGCGGTCACGGTGCTCCCGGAAGATCCCGATCATGCCGCGGACACGCTTCGCCGGTGGCGTGCCCAGTGGGGGATTTCCTACATCACCATCAATTCCGGCTACCTGCAACAGTTCGCGCCCATTGTGGAGCGGCTGAAAGGGCACTGATCACGGGTCGCAAGACCCTGGCGATCAAGCGGAGACCGGCCTACGCTGCATGGCCCAGCTTGTTCTTTTGGGAGCGAACATGACCGGTCAGCGAACGCACACCATCGACCGGGGGGCCATCGGACGGGATGTCGAGCGACTGCTCGAATCCGGTCCGTTCGAAGCGGCGCTGCGCGCCGCGATCCGCGCCAGGGGGCTCGGGCTGGACCGCATCAGGTACCGGCTGCGGGGACGCGGCGTGTCCATCAGTCTCGCCACGCTCAGTCACTGGCAGTCGGGCCGGTGCCGTCCGGAGCGGGCGGAATCACTGCTCGTGCTCGAACACCTGGAAGCGGTCTTGGAGGTTCCGCCAGGGTCGCTCACCCATCTCCTGTCGCTCCCGCGCACCAAGGCAGGATAGGCCCGGATAACGGCCTGAGACAGGGGAGCGTGCGGTGCGGGCAGTCGTCTTCGAAGAGTTCGGTGTGCTGCCTGAGGTGCGGGACGTGCCCGAGCCGGTCGCCGCGCCCGGCGGGGTGGTCATCGAGGTCGAGGCGACCGGGGTGTGCCGCAGCGACTGGCACTCCTGGCTCGGTCACGACGCCGCCGTCGTGCTGCCGCACGTCGCGGGCCACGAGCTCGCCGGCCGGATCGTCGAGCTCGGCGAAGGCGTGCGTGACTGGCGGATCGGCGACCGGGTGACCGTGCCGTTCGTGTGCGCGTGCGGGGCGTGCGCGCAGTGCGCGAGCGGCAACCAGCAGATCTGCGACCGCGAGTTCCAGCCGGGCGCCACGCACTGGGGCTCGTTCGCCGAACGCGTCGCGATCGACTTCGCCGAGGTCAACCTGGTCGCGCTGCCCGAGTCGCTCAGCTCGGCCGAGGCGGCCGCGCTCGGCTGCCGGTTCGGCACCGCGTTCCGCGCGGTGCTGCGCCACGGCGCGCTGCAGGCCGGGCAGTGGGTGGCGGTCTACGGCTGCGGCGGCGCCGGGATCTCGTCGGTGCTGCTCGCGGTCGCCGCGGGTGCGCGAGTGGTCGCCGTCGACCTGTCCGCCGAGGCCCGCGCGCTCGCGATGAGTCTCGGGGCGGTCGCGGCCGTCGACGCGGGCGAATTCGACGGGCCGGACGCGGTCGCCGAGACCGTTCGCACGATCACCGGCGGCGGCGCGCACGTCTCACTCGACTGCGTCGGCTCGCCGTCGACATGCGCGGCGAGCGTGGGCAGCCTGCGCAAACGCGGCACGCACGTGCAGGTCGGGCTGATGCCTCCGGCGCAGGGCGTCGCGCCGATCCCGATGCACCGGGTGATCGGTGGCGAATTGCGGATCATCGGCACACATGGCCTGCAGGCGCACGAATATCCGGAGATGCTGCGCGTGGTCGCCGATTCCGGAATCGATCTCGGCAGGATGATCGGCAAACGCATCGGGCTTGACGACGTGCCCGCCGCGCTCGTCGCGATGAATGATCGAATTCCCGCGCACGCTGGCGTGACGGTGGTGGAATTTCCGATCAACGCCCGGTGAGGAAACATTTTCCAACAAGCGGGAAACTGTGTTTCTCGGGCGGGAAATGCTAATGTCCCGCAGGTGGTGACCAAGAATTCCGCGAGTGAGCTGCTGAATCGAATTCTTCTGACGATTCGACAGGCGGGCGTCACTTTCCGTGGTCATCGGGTCATCGAGAGCCCCCGTGACCCGGCCGAGGTCAGGCTGAAGGTCGAAAGCCGCTAGCCCGGCCGGATCCCCGCGGTGCGTTAGCGCTTGTGCACGCGCCGGTCGTACGAGACCGCGTAAATCGTGCTGCGCGCGGCGAGCACCGGATCGTCGGACGCCTCGATGCCCGGTGTGAGCAGAGTCGGGTCGAAGACCTGGTTCTGCCAATGCTCCTGATCGGCCGCCTCGCCGGTGATCGACAGATGTCCCGCGACGATTTCGGTCCGCTCCGCGGGCCAAACCTGCGTGGAATCGTCGGTGTTGTCGCCGTCTTCGCCGAGCTGGACCTTCAACGTGAAGCCGACCGGTCCTGACTTGAGCCGCTCGGCCAGTTCCTCTGCGAGGTGCTCGGCCGACCAGTTCGTGGTGTCCTCGGCGTTCGCGGCGTCGAGGTCCGGCTCCCAGCGGTACTTGACCGGGCGCGCGACACCGTCGGCGTTCCGCCAGAAGAACGCGTGAATGGCCCAGTAGGTCGTGGCGGCGTAGCTGACCGGGATGCCGACGACGGCCGCGGCCGCGAGACCGGGGCCCGCCTCCGGGTGGGCGCCCACATGCGCCTTGACGTTGTCCAAATTCGGCGCCCCGGTCGCGGGATCCGGCTCCGCGGCGTGCAGGAGCTCCAGGAAGGACTCCGGGGTCGACGCGACGAACCGGTCGAGGTTCACCATGATCAGGTCGGTGTTGGTGCCGTCGGCCAAGTGGAACTTCGTCGCGAACCCGCGCACGGCCCGCTCGCCGTCCGGCACGTGCGGGTTGGTGTCGGTGTGCGAGAACCGGACGGTCGCGCTGACCGGCTCGCCCTGAAGGTGGGCCGCCGTGGTGAGCGGCCCTGCCTCGCCGGACGGGGTGAACGTGGCGTCGTAACAGACCCCGCGCGCGTGGGCGCGCCGGTAGCCGGCGTGCGTGCCCTTGAGGTGCTCGATGTTGTCCACAATGGTGACTGAAAGCTGTGATTTCGCCAGTTCGGAGGCCATGGGCGCAAACTAGCAGACTTCTTTCAGGTCGTGACAAAAGTTCACGGCTTGATCACCATCGCCCCGTCGACTCCGTCAAGTACCGGTTGGCTGCGGGTGACCTGCCAGGTGCCCGCGGCGTCCTGGTGGATGGTGCCGACACTGATCTTGATCGCTTCGGCGCCGAAATGGTCGAGGATGAGCGAGGTGCCGTCCGTCGGATGCTTGCCCGGTTCGGGGTCGAATTGCGTCCCCTCGAAGGTGCCGTCGACGGCGTGCAGGTCGTTGAGCCGATCGAGACTCGTGTCGATCACGCCGCCCGCCCCCACGATGCCGACCACACCTCGCGTCGTCACGATCAAGTCGCCGATCGCCGCTTGGCCGTCGACCGTCAGCTTGTCGGTCTTGGCCACCTTGATGTCGCGCGCGTCGACGTCGGTGACACCCGAGGCGAGCGCGAAGGTGCCGCGCTGGCCGAGTAGCACCGCGGTGTTCCACCTGCCCGAACCCCGGTTCATCGTCGTGGAGAACGCGCCGTCCACCACCGGTGTGGGAGTGCCGTCGTCGACGGAAGACACGATCCGGCCATCGCCGATGCCCGCGGCGGTCAGCGCGAAGGCGAAACTCGTGCTGAAGTGCTCGTCGGCGAACAGCTTCGTGGTCACGAAGCCGGTCACCGGGATCATCTCCAGCGGCTTGTCGAACACCTGGCGCGCGCGGATCCGCATGAGCGAGCGGTCGGGGACCTTGTCGGTCAGATTCGTCGTGGCGAAGGCGACGACCGTGCGGCCGTTCTCGTCGGTGCCGCGCAGCACGACGATGTCCGCTCGTAACCCCGTGGCACTGTCACCGGCGAACCCGGCGAAAAGGACCGCCGGGTTCGCCGCGCGATCCTGGGAGAACGCTTGGCGCCAGGCTTCGATCGAGCGCTCGATCAGCGCGGTGTCGCTGATCAGCGGGCCACGCCGCGGCCAGGACGCCGACTCCGTCCGCACGCCGGCGGCCGGGGGTGATTTGTCCGGCCCAGGCGGAGCGCTGGTTTGCGTGATCGCGGTCAGGCCACCCGCGACCAGCACGACGGCGGCGACACTGGCGACGGTCAGCCGCTGACGTCGCTTGTCGCGGGCGCGGAGGACACCGCGGACCGCGCGGGCGGCCTGGTCGTCGTCAGGTTCGGGCAGGGTGGCGGCGGCGAGCTGGGCTCGGACCTCGCCGGAAAAGTCGGTCATATGGTCACCTCGGTGTGCAGTTTGCGGAGTTTGGCCAGCCCCCGGCTGGTCGATGACTTCACCGTCCCGGTGCTGCAGCCGAGCAGCGCGGCGGTGTTCGCTTCGGACAGGTCGAGGTAGAAGCGGGCGGTGATCACGGCGCGTTCGCGCTTGGGCAGGGTGAGCAGCAACGCGAGCATCTCGTCGCGCAGCGCCACGTTCGGCGCCATGTCCGGCTCGACCGTGTGCTGCTTGTCGCTGAGGAACTCCTTGAGCTTGCGCCGCCTGCCGCTGAGGAAGAGATTGAAAACGGCTTTGCGTGCGTAAGCGCGCTCGTATTCGATGTCGAGACGGCGCAGGTGGCGGACCAGTTTCAGCAACGCGTCGTGCACCAGATCCTCGGCGTCGGCGCGGTCGCCGCACAGGATCATCGCGTAGCGGAACAGCTCGTCGTAGTGCCTGAGCACGAACGCCTCGAACCGCTCATCGACCTGCCGCACAGCTGCCCCCTTCGTACCCAGACCTTCCCTAGACCGCGCGGCCGCCGGAAAGGTTGAGCGCTCCCGCAGGGTAATTTCGACGGCATGGACCTCATCCCGCGACCCCGCGCCGAGGTCGCGCCCGGCGCGGTGCACGTTCCCGACTGGCTGGACCCTGACCTGCGCCGACGGCTGGTCGTCGCCTGCCGGGAATGGGCGACACCGCGCGCCGGGTTCCGGGCCGCGCGGCTGCCCAACGGCGGCGTGATGTCGGTGCGAACGGTCTGCCTTGGCTGGCATTGGTACCCGTACAAGTACTCGAAGACGATCGACGACGTGGACGGCGGACCGGTCACGCCGTTCCCGGAGTGGCTGGCCGAGCTGGGGCAGCGCGCGGTGTCCGACGCGTACGGGACGGCTGCTGACTACCGGCCGGACATCGCGTTGATCAATCACTACGACAGTGCCGCGAAAATGGGGCTGCACCAGGACAAGGACGAAGCGAGCCTGGAACCGGTCGTGTCGCTGAGCCTGGGCGACGCGTGCGTGTTCCGGTTCGGGAACACGGAGAACCGGGGGCGGCCGTGGACCGACGTCGAGCTGCGCTCAGGGGACCTGTTCGTGTTCGGCGGGCCGTCGCGGCTCGCGTTTCACGGTGTCACGAAGACGTTGCCGGACCGGGGAGATCCCGATCTCGACTTGAGCGGACGGCTGAACATCACGCTCCGGGTTTCCGGTTTCTGAGCACGAAACGCACGTTCTGACCCGGCCTCGCCTGCGCGGCGAGGTCCACGTCGGCTTCGTCCACCACGGCGACCACGGGATAGCCGCCGGTGACCGGGTGATCGGCGAGGAACAGGATCGGATCACCCGCCGGCGGCACCTGCAGTGCGCCGGGGACGGCGGCTTCCGGTGGCAGTTCGGCGTCGTTGGCGCGAATCAGCGTGGGGCCCGCCAGACGGACGCCGACGCGGCTCACGTCGGAAGTCACTTGGAACGGTGCCGAGGCCAACTGGGCCAAAGTGTCCGGCACGAACCAGTCCCAGCGCGGACCTGGCGTCACACGCAGTACCAATTCATCCGGGAAAGCACGCTGTGGAGCCAAATCCGCGGCCGGAAACGTCAGCGGCGCGCGACCGAGCGGAACCGTCATGCCCGCGGTCAGCGCGGGCGGACCGAGTTTGGCGAGCGTGTCCGTCGAACGGGACCCCAATACCGGCGTGACCTCGATGCCACCTCGCACGGCCACGTAGTTTCGTAAGCCTTGAGAGGGCGCTTCGAGCGAGAAGTCCTCTCCTGCTCTCACAAGGATTGGCACGCCCAGTCCCGGCGAGCGGCCACCGCGAACTACGCACGTGGCTCCCGTGACGGCCACCCAGGCGTCTTCCGAGAAGCGCACGCGAAGGCCGCCGAAGGTCACCTCGAGCGCCGCGTACGACTCGGGATTGCCGACCAACCGGTTGGCCAGCTTCAGCGACGCCCGGTCCGCCGCGCCCGCGCGGCCGACGCCCAGCGCCGCCAGACCGGGACGGCCCAAGTCCTGGACGGTGGTCTGCGGGCCCGGCGCGAGAACCTCAAACTTCATGGAACCGGACCTTGGTGCCGGGCGCGAGCAGTTGCGGCGGATCGCGGTCGACGTCCCAGACCGAAAGCGTCGTGTGCCCGAGCAGTTGCCAGCCGCCGGGTGACGCATTGGGGTAGATCGCGGTGTATTCGTCCGCGATGGCGACCGAACCGGCGGGCACACGGGTGCGCGGTGTTCGGCGGCGAGGTAGCCGCAGCGCCGGATCCAGCCCGGTCAGATAGCCGAAACCGGGCGCGAATCCGCAAAAGGCGACCGTGTACACGCCGCCGGTGTGCCGCGCGATCACCTCGCGCACACTGAACCCGGTTTCCTCCGCCACGTGAGCGAGATCTTCGCCGTCGTAGGTCACGGGCACGGCGACCTCGTGACCGCCCGACCGGTCTGCCTCGGTGAACGAGTACTGCCGGACCGTGTCGCAGAGCCGCTCGAAACTCGTGCGGTCCGGGTCGTAGCGCAGCAGGATCGTGCGGGCCGCGGGCACCGTTTCGACGAGACCGGCTGGTGGCTCGCCGTCGATGGCCGCCTGCAGGCCGAGCACCTCTTCGATCCGGTCGAAGTCGACCAGCGCCGCCCGTGCCCCATAACGCAGGATGCGCATCAGGCGAACGATCCGATCGGGATACCGGCGGCCACGAGTCCTTCGCGGATCCGGCGGGCCAGTTCGACCGCGCCGGGGGTGTCGCCGTGCACGCACAACGACGCGGGTTCGAGCTTGAGCACGCCTTCGGTCGTCTCGACCTCGCCAGTGGTCGCCATGGTCACCGCGCGTTTCGCGACGAGGTCGGGATCGTGCAGCACCGCGCCGGGCTCCTTGCGGGACACCAGCGTTCCCGCCTGCGTGTACGCGCGATCCGCGAACGCCTCGGCGACCGCGGTCAGCCCGAACTCCGGCGCGAGCCGTTCCAGCTCGGAGCCGGGCAGGCACAGCACCGCCAGATCGGTGCCGTACCGCCGGATCCCGTCGAGCACGGCCGCCGCCTGCGCGCTGTCCACGGTGGCCGTGTTGTACAGCGCGCCGTGCGGTTTCACGTACTTCACGCCTGCGCCCGCCGCGATCGCGAACGTGTCGAGCGCGCCGATCTGGTACATCACCTCGTTGGTGAGATCGTCCGGCGCGATGTCGAGCGCGCGCCTGCCGAACCCGGCGAGGTCGCGGTACCCGACGTGCGCGCCGATGGTCACGCCGCGCTCGGCCGCCTGCTCGCAGACCCGGCGCATCACGCTCGGGTCGCCGGCGTGGAAGCCGCAGGCGATGTTGGCGCTGGAGACGATGTCGAGCATCGCTTCGTCGTCGCCCATCTTCCAGGCCCCGAAGCCTTCGCCTAGATCACTGTTGAGGTCCATTCACACCACCCGATAGTCCGAGTCACGCCGGTCGGAAACGAACATGTGCCCCGGCGCGTGCGTGATCGCGAACGGCGGCCGCGACGCCATCAGCGCGGCCTGGGGCGTCACCCCGCAGGCCCAGAACATCGGCACGTCACCGGGTTCCGCGTCGACCGGGTCGCCGAAGTCCGGCTTCCCGAGGTCATGGATACCCAGCTTGGCCGGATCACCAACGTGCACGGGCGCGCCGTGCACCGCGGGCATCGCGGCGCTGATCCGCGTCGCGTCGTCGACGCGGTCCGCCGGGATCTGGCGCATCGACACCACCATCGGCCCGTGCAGCCTGCCCGCGGGCCTGCACTCGACGTCCGTCACGTACATCGCGACGTTGCGGCCCTGGTCGACGTGCCGCAGCGGGATGCCCGCTTCGGCCAGCGCGGTCTCGAAGGTGAAACTGCAGCCGATCGAGAACGCGACCAGGTCCGTCCGCCACAGCCCGCTGACGTCCGACACCTCGCCCGCGAGCTGCCCGTTCTCCCACACCCGGTACAGCGGCAGGTCGGAGCGGAGATCGGCATCGGGTGCGAGCACGGTCGTCGGATCGCCCGGCTCGCTGACGTCGAGCACCGGGCACGGCTTCGGGTTGCGCTGGCAGAACAGCAGCATGTCGTAGGCCCAGTCCTCGGGCACGGCGATCAGGTTCGTCTGGGTGAAACCGGTGGCCCAGCCCGCGGTCGGCCTGGTGCGGCCGGAGCGGAACAACGCGCGGGCTGCGGCCGGGGTGAGCGTCGACGGGTCCTGCATCGTGGTCATCTCCAGCCCCTTCCTAGGCGAGCACGCGACCGCGGGTCTCCGGCAGGCCGAACAACGCGAGCGCGGCGATGCCGTAGCCGACCGCGCCGAGCACGAGCGCGCCGCCGACCCCGTAGAAACCCACCACGGTCGGGAAGATCGCGCCGATCGCGCGGCCGAAGTTGTAGGTGAAGCCCTGCCCGGTGCCGCGCACCTCGGTCGGGTACAGCTCCGCGAGGAACGAGCCGAACCCGGCGAAGATCGCCGACATCGAGAAGCCGAGCGGGAAGCTCAGCACCAGGATCAGACCGTTCGCGCCGTGTGGGACCTGCGTGTACGCGAAGATCAGTACGGCCGAAAGCACCGCGAAGATCCAGATGTTCTTCTTGCGGCCCAACAGGTCCGTCAGATAACCGCCGCACACGTAACCGATGAACGCGCCCGCGATGAGCACCGCGTAGTAGCCGGTGCTGTTGATGACCGTCAGCTCGCGGGTCTTCTTCAGGTAGGTCGGCAGCCAGGTCGCGAGCGTGTAGTAGCCGCCCTGGACACCGGTGGACAGCAATGCCGCGAACAGCGTGGTGCGGAGCAGATCGCCCTTGAAGATCGCGGTGAAGGAGCCTTTCGAAGCGGACCGTTCGCGTCGTTCGGTGGCTTCGTCGGCGTCCTGGACGTTGCGGCGGACCCAGAGTACGAGCAGCGCGGGGATGACGCCGGTCCAGAACAGGATGCGCCAGGCGATGTCGTCCGGCGCCGCCGTGAACGCGATCGTCTGCACGAACACCAGCAGGCCCCAGCCGACCGCCCACGAGCTCTGCACGAACGCGACCGTCCGGCCGCGGAACTTCGGCTTGGCGTATTCGGCGATCAGGATCGCGCCCGCCGCCCATTCGCCGCCGAAGCCGAGACCCTGCAGGCCACGCAGCACGAGCAGTGTTTCGAAGTTGGGCGCGAACCCGCAGGCCACGGTGAAGAGTGTGTACGTCGCGACGGTCAGCTGGAGGGTGCGGACGCGGCCGATGCGGTCGGCGAGGATGCCGGCGCCAGCGCCGCCGATGGCGGAGACCACCAGCGTGACGGTGCCGAGCAGGCCACCGGTCCCGGTCGAGATGCCGAAGTAGGCGATGATCGCACCGATGCTGAACGGCAGTACCCAGTAGTCGTAGGAGTCCAGCCCGTATCCGCCGAACGCGCCCGCGAACGCGCGGCGGCCGCGTGGGCTGAGCGTGCGGTACCAGGCGAACGGCCGGGTGTCTTCGTCTGTGGCGGCTATCGCGTTCATCAGCACCTCGCTTCGAAGGACCTCATCGTGGCATGGCTCACACCGTAGATGATTGTTGAACAATTCCACAAGACTCTTGTCCTATTGATGACTGATCCTCATGGTGACAGGGCCTCATGTTGAGTAAGATGACAAGGTGATCACCGCCGACGACGGGCCAGCGGCAGACGGACTTGCGGCAGACAGAGCCCTGCTGGGCCGCACGAGCACGGCGCAGCGCGTCGCGGACATCCTCGGCACGCGCATCGCGGAAGGCTTCTTCAAGCCGGGCGAGCGCCTGTCCGAACTCGACATCGGCACCGCGCTCGGCGTCTCCCGCAACACGCTGCGCGAGGCGTTCCGCCTGCTCACCCATCAGCGGCTGCTCACCCACGAGCTCAACCGGGGCGTCTCGGTGCGCAAGCCGACGGTCGAGGACGTCCGCGACATCTACCGGGTGCGCAAGCTCATCGAATGCTCGGCGGTGCAGGCGCTCACCAAGCGCCCCGCGGAGTACGAAGCGCTGGCGAAGGCGGTCGCCGACGGTGACCTGGCCGCTCGCGAAGGCCGCTGGCGCGACCTCGGCACGGCGAACATCCACTTCCACGGCGCGATCGCGTCGCTCGCGCACAGCGAGCGGGTCAACGAGCTGATGACCGTGCTTTCGGCAGAGTTGCGCCTGGTCTTCCAGCAGATGGACGATCCGCGCCGGTTCCACGAGCGCTACCTGCCGCGCAACCGCGAGCTACTCGAAGTCATCGGCAAGGGCGAGGGCCTGGTGGCGGCGAGCCTGCTCTCGCTTTACCTCAGCAGCGCCGAAAACCAGCTCGTCGAGGCCTACTCGAAATTGGAGCCGTGAGTCAGAGCTTCTCGACGAGCGCTCCGATCAGCCTGGCGACCTCGTCGTCGGTGAGTTCCTCGGTCGCGTCGCCGACAGTCACCCCGGTCTGACTCAACCCCGGGATCCCCGTGGCTTCGAAGGCGTTGAACAGCCAGACCGATTCGGCGTCGACGAGCGCGCGGTGCGCTTCGGTGAGCTGTTCGGGCGTGCCGGGCAGGAAGACCCGGAACGCGTTGGTGTGCGGCGGATTCGGGGTGACCGAAACGCCGGGCACCTGGGCGATCGCGGCGGCCAGGCCGCGGGCGCGCGTCCGGTAACCCTCGACCTTCGGCAGCCGGGTGCGCAAGCCCTCGCGTGCGGCGAGCACGTACGGGAACACCGTGAAGACGTTGCCGCCATGCCGGGACGTCCACGGCACGGTTTCGTCGATGATGTCCTCGTCGCCCGCGATCACACAGCCGGCGAGCCCGCCGATCGTCTTGTAGAACGACACGTACACCGAATCGGCGAGCGCGGCGACCTCGGCCAGCGACTTGCCGTAGTACGGCGCGCTCTCCCACAGGCGGGCACCGTCGAAATGCAGCGGGACGCGGTTCTCACGGCACCAGCGCGAGATCGCGGTCAGCTCGTCCCAGCTCGGCAGCTGATGCCCGCCCATGCTGACCGGCAGTTCGACGGTGACGACACCGAGCGGCTGGCCGACCTTGCGCAGATCGTCGACGGTGAACGGGCCGGGACCGCCGAGCGTGACACCGTCCAGTCCGTGCAGCCGCCGGTAGCCGTCGTCCTCGTCGCGTTCGATGTGGCTGAGCGCGTGGAGCGCGACGGTCCGGCGATTGGATCGTTCGGCCCACACACGCAGCAGAGCCTGCTGAGCCATCACGCCTTTGACGACAAAGCGACCTTTCGGCTTGCGAGCAGCCGCGCCACATCGGTTTCGAGCTGCTGCAGCGCGGGGCCCTCGTTGTACAGGTCGGGCGCGTTGTCCGCGCCGGGCGCCTCGGCGAGCTGCGCCAGCCACTCGCGACTGGTCAGGCGCCGGTGGCCGGAGAGGAAGCGTTCCGCACCGGCGAACCGGTCCTGCCAGATGTTCATGCCAGTCACTCTAGGGAACAGTCGTGAGTGCTGCCGACGGTTGGAACCGTCGGCAGCACTCACGACCCCAAGCGCCCGCTTAGCCCGCGTACTGCGCGAAGATGCGGGTGAAGTCCCAGTTCTGCTGGGCGACACCCGAGCAGGTGTCGTTGTTCGGATAGCCGCCGGGACACGGGCGGTCCCGGTTGGTCGACCAGAAGGTCAGCCGTGCCAGGTGATGCGCGTTGGCGTAGTTCAGGATCGTGCGGAAGTCGTTGAGCGTCACCGTCTCGTTGACGTCGGTGATGCCGTTCATCGACGAGATCCCCATCCGCCGGTACGCCTGGTCGTCGCTGTACCCGTAGGCGTTCTTGACCGCGTTCTTGAGCCCTTCCGCGGCTTGAACGGTCAGGTTGCCCATGTTCTGGCCCGCGCCGCCGAAGTCGAACGGCATGATCGTCCAGCCGTCCAAGGTCAGCCCGGAGGCCGCCGCCCGGTTGATCAGGCTGGTGTCCGGCCCGCTCTGCCCGGTGCCGATCGTGAAGTACAGCTTGATGCCGGGGTTGTTGGCGCGAACGGTCTTCAGCGCGTCGATCGTGCGCTGCTGCACGGCCGGGTTCGAGTACGCGTCGGCCTCGAGGTCGAGGTCGATCGCCTTGAAGCCCAGCCCGTTGATGACCTTTTGGTACGCGGCGGCCAGCTCACCCGCGCTGCCGCACGACGACTCCAGCTTGTTGCCGCTGTAGCCGCCGAACGACGGGATGACGTCGCCGCCCGCGCCGCGGATCTGGTTGATCGTGTTCTGGTCGACGCCGCCGGTGAGCGCGCGGCCGCCGTCCCACTGCGGGTTGCAGTAGCCGTTGGACAGGATGAAGGCGAGCGTGAACCACTTGACGCCGGTGGCCTGCATGATCGTGGTCGGGCTCGGCGGGTTGCCCCAGCCGTTGTAGAGATACGGCGCGACGGCCATCGCGCCGGGGCCCGGTGGCACGGTGGTGCCGGTCGGCAGGCTCCACTGCTGGTTGGCGCCCGCGCCACAAGTCCAGATCTGCAGCCGCGTCCCGTTGGCCGAATTGTTCCCGGAGACGTCCAAACACTTACCGGAGCCCGTGTTCACGAGCTGTTTGGACGCGTTCGCGGTCCATTTCTGCGCGCCTGTCCCGTTGCAGTCGTACAACTGGATCTGCGCGCCGTTCGCGGTCGACGCGGCGGTCACGTCGAGACATTTGCCGAGCGCCTGCAACGAGCCGTCGGCGTTGGTCGTCCACGACTGTGCGCCGGTGCCGTTGCAGTCGTAGAGCTGGACCGCGGTGCCGTTGGCGCTGTTGGCGCCCGCGATGTCGGCGCACTTGCCAGCCAGGCCCGTGATCGGGCCGGTCGCGGCTTCCGCCGGTGCGGCGAGTAGTGCGGTGAGGATGGCCGCGCCGCCCAGCAGCGCGAAAACCTTACGCATGGTGACTCCTTCAGGCTGGGAGGTTCCACTGCTGGTTGGCGCCAGCGCCGCAGGTCCAGATCTGCAGGCGGGTGCCGTTGGCCGAGTTGTTGCCGGTGACGTCCAGGCATTTGCCCGAGCCGACGCCGACCAGCTGTTTCGACCCGTTGGCGGTCCATCGCTGATTACCGCCGCCCGCGCAGTCCCATAGCTGTAGCTGTGCACCGTCCGTTGTGGACTGACCGGTCACGTCGAGGCACTTGCCCAGCGCGCGGATGGTGCCGTCGGTGCCGACGGTCCACTGCTGCGCGCCGCTGCCGTTGCAGTCGTAGAGCTGCACGGCGGTGCCGTTGGCGGGATTGGCGCCCGCGACGTCGGCGCACTTGCCCGCGAGCCCGGTGATCGGCCCGGTCCTGCCGCCGCCGTTGCCCTGGGTGCCGTTCCAGGTGAACGTCGCCGAGGTCTTGCCGGGCAGGTTGTACGTGAACGACTGGTTGCCCCAGTTGACCCGCACGTTCTGCGCGCCGGCGCCCGGGTTGTACGCGATCAGCGCCTTCGACCCGTCGGGGTTCTTCCACGCCACGTTGCGCACGGCCGTGTCGTTCGACTCGATCCGGTACGCGCCCGGCTTCACGAACTTCGTCAGGTGCCCCATCGTGTAGTACTCGACGGTGTAGTCGACCTGCCCGTGCCGGGAGTCTCCGTTGTGGACGGTGACGAACCCGGTGCAGACGTCGCAGCCGCCGTTGTGCGGCTTCATGTCCTGGTCGAGCGCGAGGCTCCACTTGACGACGCTGCGGCTCCAGTTGCGCGTGTAGTCGACGATGTTGAGCATGTCCTCGGCGTGCTGGTTCGACACCCAGGTGCCGCCGGAGTGCTCGGTGCTGTACGCGTTCATCGACGGATACTGGTTGTGCACCAGTGTCTGCTGGTTGACGTCACCGCCGTAGCCGTGCCACGCCATCCCGCCGAAGTTCGGGTCGTTGCGGATCGACGCGTCGTTGACCGTCTGCGCGGCGTACTCGTCGTACTTGTCCCAGTTCCAGTCCAGCGCGAGCACCTTCGTGGACAGCCCGGCGCCCCGCAGCGACGGCAGCAGGTTCGACTTCGTGAAGGCCGCCAGGCCGGAGCCGTTCCAGTTCATCGACGGGTAGCTCGGGCAGCACGTCGGCTCGTTCTGGACGGACACGTAGTCGACCGGGATCCCTTGTGCCGCGTACGCCTGGATGTACTTCACGAAGTACTGCGCGTACGCCTGGTAGAACTCGGCCTTGAGCCAGCCCTGCTTGAAGTCGCCGTTGTCCTTCATCCACGGCGGCGCGCTCCACGGCGAGCCCATGATCTTCATCGCCGGGTTGAGCTGTTTGGCCTGTTTGGTCAGCGGCACGATGTCGGCGAGATCGTGCTGGATCGAGAACTTGCTCAGGCTCGGGTCCGTCTGGCCCGCAGGCAGGTCGTCGTAGGAATAGCTGAACCTGGCGAGGTCCGAAGACGCCATCGGGTTGCGGATGAAGCTCAGCCCGATGCCGGCGTTCGGGTCGAACAGCTTGCGCATGACGTCGTCGCGGGTCGCTTGGCTGAGCGCGCCGCTGGACTTCATGAGCCAGGCCGCGGTGTCCGTGAAGGACGCGCCGCCGCCTTCGAACTGCTGGTATCTGGTGTTTTCGTTGACGTTGATCGTCTGCCCGCCGGAGCCGGTGCCCGGCGAGAAGTTGATCGCGGCCTGCTGCTGGAGACCGCGGGTGACGTGCACGCCGCGGCCGTCGTCGGTGGTGGTGAGCCAGATGTTCACGCTCTCGCCCGCGGCCTGCGCCGGGACGGTGAAGAGCGCGCCGGCGACCAGCGCCGAGGTGAGGAGTGGGAGAAGACGTTTCATGCCGAGGGGACCGTCCACTTCTGGTTGGCGCCCGATCCACAGGTCCAGATCTGCAGGCGGGTGCCGTTGGCCGAGGAGACACCGGTGGCGTCGAGACACTTGCCGGAGCCCGCGTTCACCAGCTGCTGCGACGAGTTGACGGTCCATTGCTGACCGCTTGAACCGTTGCAGGTGGTGATCTGCGCCTGGGTTCCGTTCGCGGTGCCGGGCACCGCGAGGCACTTGCCGAGTGCCTTCACCGCGCCGCCGCCGACCGTCCACTGTTGAGCGTTGGTGCCGTTGCAGTCGTAGAGCTGCACGGCGGTTCCGTTGGCGCTGTTGGCTCCCGCGACATCGACGCACTTGCCGCCGTAGCCGGTGATCTGGCCGGCGCCACCGGTCGGCGGGGTGCTTCCGCCGACGAACTGCGACGCGGCCTGCTCGCCGACCGAGATCGCGCGGCCGTGGTCCTCGATCGGGTTCACCCGTGAGCCGGGGAACACGATGTAGGTCACCGGGCCTTCGGTGCCGCCGTTCTTCGGGTCGGGGTTGATGCCGAGGTTGACGGCCGTCGCGTACGAGGCCTCACCGGCGATGCCGGCCGGGCCGGTGTCGCCGACGACCGCGTACTCGACCTTGTTGTTGTAGATGACGGCCACCACGTCCCCGCCGTCGATGCCCTGCGAGCGGTAGTCCCAGGTGCCGGAAGGCTGTGGCAGCACCACATACGGCAGCTGCGCGGCGTTCAGCGGCTGGTCGGTGGAGGTGTGGAACGCGGTGTCGTTGTAGTAGCAGCAGTCGGTGTTCTCGTTGCACTGCGTGGTGCGGACACCGTCGCAGTCGATGTCCATGTCACCGGTGAAGTGGACCGCGCTGCCTGTCTTGCAGACCGGGATGGTGCCCGCGTTGCCCTCGTCGGTGGCGTACTTGCCGTTGGAGATCTGCTGGCACGAAGAGACTTTGGCGAGGAGCTGGGCCGCGGTCGGTCCTGCTTGGACGGACGCGGTGCTCGCGGTCTTCGCCAGCGACGCGCCCGGCACGTTCCACTTCTGGTTCGCGCCGCCGCCGCAGTCCCAGATCTGGAGCCTGGTCCCGTTGGCGGAGTTGTTGCCGCTCACGTCGAGGCATCGCCCGGAACCGGAGTTCACCAGCTGTTTGGCGGCGTTCGCCGTCCACTGCTGCGCGCCGGAACCGTTGCAGTCGTAGAGCTGGACCGGGGTGCCGTTGGCCGTACCCGCCGCGGTCACGTCGAGGCATTTGCCGAGCGCTTTCACCGCGCCGCCGCCGACCGTCCACTGTTGAGCGCCGGTGCCGTTGCAGTCGTAGAGCTGCACGGCGGTCCCGTTGGCGGGGTTGGCTCCCGCGACGTCCACGCACTTGCCGGCGAGCCCGGTGATCGGGCCGGTGTTGCCGGAGCCGGTGTTGCTGGTGGTGACGTGCACGTAGTCCACGACCAGCTGCTGCGGGAAGACGGTGCTGCCATTGGGATCGCCGGGCCAGTACCCGCCGACGGCCAGGTTCAGGATGATGTAGAAGGGGTGGTCGAAGACCCAGCGGTTACCGTTCAAGTCGGCCGGGGTGCGGGTCTGGTAGACGTTGCCGTCCACGGACCAGGTGATCTTGTTGGGCGCCCAGTCGATCGCGAAAGTGTGGAAACCGTCTGAGAAGTTGGGGCCGCTGTAGCCGGCGCCGATGCCGCCGCTGCCCGAGTAACCGGGGCCGTGCAGCGTGCCGTGCACGGTGTTCGGCTCGAACCCGACGTTCTCCATGATGTCGATCTCGCCGCTGTTGGGCCAGCCGACGCTGCCGATGTCGTTGCCCAGCATCCAGAACGCGGGCCACATGCCCTGGCCGCGCGGGAGTTTCATCCGCGCTTCGTAGCGGCCGTAGGTCTGGGTGAACTTGCTCGCCGTCGAAAGCCGCGCGGAGGTGTACTCGCAGCGGCCGTACCAGCAGTTGTAGTTGCCGGGGTTCTCTTTCTTGGCGGTGATCACCAGGTTGCCCTGGCCGTCGAGCTTCGCGTTGTTCGTGCCCGAGGTGTACCACTGGCGTTCGTGGTTGTTCACGTTGTCGCCGGTCTCGAACTGCCATTTCGAGCCGTCGATCCCGCTGTTCGCCGGACCGTTGAAGTCGTCGGTGAAGGTGGCGGCCTCGATGGCGGCGGGCCCCGCTGACGCTGCTGTGGTGATCGTCGTGGTGATCGTGGGGACGAGGAGAGCGGCAGTCGCCAGGAGTAGGCCGAACCGCCCGAGTCGGGTTGACATCATTGTCACCTCTCGTTTGTTGCGCGTGGCAACAAACGAGTATCCATGGTCCATACCATGGAGACAACTACTAACTTTAAGTCACGAATAAAGGCGGGGGCTTAGGCTACGGCGCTCCCGTGCGCGCCCGTTCGGGTGTCCGCGCCCTGCTCCAGCAAGGCGGCGACGGGCAGCGTGGCGGCTCCTATCGCCACCGCGTCCGGCCCGAGTTGACCGAGTTCGATCGAGGTCTGGCTGAACGGGTGATCCAGCGAGTGCCGCTTCGCCGACTCGGTGATTTCGGTCAGTGAGGCCTCGCCAACGGTCAGCCCGGCCCAGCCGCCGAGCACGATCCGCTCGGGGTTGAAGAGGTTGATCAGGTTCGCGATGCCCGCGCCGAGATAGCCCGCGGTCTCTTCCAGAACGCGTGCGGCGGACTTGGACTTCGCCGCCGCGGCGACAAGGCTTTCGAGCTGCGCCGGCTCGTCCGCGCCGGGAACGGTCCGGCCGCCACGCGCCTTGCGGTAGCGCTCGAGGATTCCGGCGGCGCCGACGTACGCCTCGAGGCAGCCGTGCGAACCGCAGCGGCAGAGCTGCCCGCCGTACGCGATGGTCGTGTGGCCCCATTCGCCGGCGCTGCTCGTGGAACCGCGGTAGGTGTTGCCGTCGGTGATCACCGCGGCGCCGACGCCGGAGCCGATGAGCAGTATCACCGCGTGCCGCGCGCCGCGGCCCGCGCCGAACCACATCTCGGCCTGGCCCTGCGTCTTCGCGCCGTTGTCGATGTACAGCGGGAGATCGATGCCCTCGGCGCGCAGCAGGTCTTCGAGCGCGACGTGGTTCCAGCCGACGGTCGGCGCGTGCACCAGCACCTCGTCACCGTGCTCGACCGTGCCCGGCACGCCGATGCCGACGCCGAGCAGGCTCGACTCGTCGACGCCCGCCTGGCCGAGCACCTCACGCAGTCCCGAACCGACCTGCGCGACGACCGCCGACGGCGACGGGCGCGACGACGGCAACGCGTGGTCGACCGTCGCGAGCCGGTTCATCGCCAGGTCGAACAGCTCGACCTTGACCCCGGTCTCGCCGATGTCGATGCCGGCCACATGCCCGTACTCCGGATCGACGCGCAGCAGCACGCGCGGGCGCCCGCCGTCCGATTCGACCAGCCCCGCCTCGACGATGAGCTGCTCTTCGGCGAGCTCGCCGGTGACGTTGCTGACGGTGGCGGCGCTCAGCCCGGTCAGCTGGCTGAGTTCGTGACGGCTCAGCGGACCGTCGAAGTACAGCTTCGACAGCAGCAGGGACCGGTTGTGTCGCCGGAGGTCCCGGACTGTGGTGCGCTTCGCTGCCATGAGCTCCCCATCTCGGCTTCGGGCATATATGAGACAGCATGCCTGATCGCTTAATTCGTGGCCATGAATTAACTAGTGAATTAAGACTGATTCCTCAGCCGATCCGGTTACTGTCTGGCACAATCCACGATGTGACTCGCGCGGTGCAACAGACAACGCGGGACCTCCGCCGCCACAACCGGGCCGCGCTGCTGTCGTACCTGTACTTGCACGGGCCTGGCAGCAGGCTGGAACTGATGCGCGCGTCGGGGCTCAGTTCCGCCACGGTAAGCAATGTCGTGTCCGATCTCGTCGCGGACGGGCTGGTCGCCGAGGCCGGTTCGATCGACTCCGACGGTGGCCGTCCCCGCACATTGTTGCGGGTCCGGCCCGGGTTCGGCCACGTGGTCGGGGTGGACATCGGGGAAACGCATCTGCAGGCGGGGCTGTTCGACTTCGCGCTGTCGACGGTCGCCACCGCCACGTACCCCATCGCCGACGCCAAGCTCGACCCGGAAAAACTCGCGGCGCTGGCCATTTCGGGCATCGCCGACGTGATCACGCAGGTGCCGGGCCCGGTGCTCGGCGTCGGGATCGGCGTGCCGGGCGTGGTCAAACCCGGTGGTCTCGTGCACGCGCCGACCCTGGGCTGGTCCGGCGTGCCGTTCACCTCGATGGTCCGCGCGGGCGTCGAGGGGCCGCTGTTCGTCGACAACTGCGCCCGCACACTCGGCCAGGCCGAGATGTGGCGCGGCGCGGGCCGCGGCGCCGACCGGGCGATCATCGCGCTGCTCGGCGTCGGCATCGGCGCGGCCATGACGACGGACTCCCGCCGCGGCGTCACCAGCACGACCAGCGAATGGGGCCACACGGTCATCCAGGTCGGCGGCGCCTCGTGCCGCTGCGGCTCGCGCGGCTGCCTGGAGGCCTACGTCGGCGCCGAAGCCATCCTGCGTGGCTACCGAGCGTTACCCGGGGCCACGCGTCTGCGAGCCTCGGACACAGAATCCCGTTTGGTCGAACTGGTCGCCCGCGCCGCCGAACCCGGCCCGGCCGCGACCGTCTTGGACACGACGGCGGAGTATCTGGGCATCGGGATCTCCAACCTGGTCAACCTCCTGGCCCCCGATCGGGTGGTCCTCTCCGGCTGGGCGGGCGAGACGCTCGGCCCGGCGATCCTCCCGGCCGTCCGCGACGCGGTCCGCCGCCACGCGCTCGACTACATGTACGGCCAGACCGAGATCGAACTCGGGCAGCTCGGCCAGGAGGCCGTCGCGATGGGCGCGGCCACCCTGCCCATCGGCGAGCTCCTGTCGACCGGCGGCCACCCCCTCACCTGACCGGTCAAAAAATCCAATGCGGCTTTCGTCAGGTTTTGACCCACCAATGTGGCATCCGTCAGACCGAAGCTGACGAATGCCACATTGGGATTTTTTGACCGTTGCGTGAGTGTGGGCTTGTGACTTAGCTTAAGTCGTGGACAAAGTCAGCGGGCTTTATGTCGGCGGTGAGTTCAGGCCATCGAGGTCCGGCCGGACCGGGGTGGTCGAGGAGAAAGCGACGGCGAAGCGCATCGGGGAATTCGCGCTGGGAGACGGCGCGGACGTCGACGATGCGGTCGACGCCGCACGGGCCGCTCAGCCGGGTTGGGCCGCACTCGGGGCGCCCGAACGCGCCGAATACCTGCGTAAGTTCGCCGCATACCTGACCGGAAACTACGAGGCGCTCGTCGAGCAGAGCATGCGCGAGACCGGCGGGGTGCGGAGCAAGGCCGAGGACGAGGTCGGCACCAGCATCCGCCAGCTGGAGATCTCGGTCGTCCAGGCGACCGGCACCGCGGGCGACCTGCTCCAGCCGTACAAGGCGGGCAAACTGTCGATGTCCCGCACGGTCCCGCTCGGCGTCGTCGGGCTGATCACACCATGGAACTACCCGATGAACCTGGCCATGCGAGCCGTCGCGCCCGCGCTGGCGTTCGGCAACACCGTGGTGCTCAAGCCCGCCGAACTCACGCCGACCATCGGCGGCCAGGTGCTCGCGCAAGCCGCGCACCACGCGGGGTTCCCGCCGGGCGTGTTCAACGTCGTCACCGGCGGGCCCGAAGCAGGCAAAGCCCTTGCCGCGCACCGAGGTCTCGACATGCTCGACTTCACCGGGTCCCGCGAAGTCGGTGAAACGATCCAGCCTCTCGGCCGCGACGTCCGGCTCGAACTCGGCGGCAGCAACGCGTTCGTCGTGCTGGACGACGCCGACCTCGATCTCGCCTCGGCCTGCGCGATGATCGCGTCGTTCGAGTTCCAGGGGCAGACCTGCATCAGCGCGAGCAGGCACATCGTCGTCCGCGAGGTCGCGGACGCCTACCTCGACGCCGTCACCCGGCGGGCCGAGGCGCTGACCGTCGGCGATCCGCTCGACGGTCCCGACCTCGGACCGCTGATCAGTGAGACGCAACGCGACCGTGTGCACCGGGAGATCGTCGAACCGTCACTCGCGCGCGGCGCCCGCCTCGTCACCGGCGGCAAGTACGAAGGCCTCTTCTACCGTCCGACCGTTCTCACCGGCGTGACACCCGAAATGCCCGCGTTCCGCGAGGAGATCTTCGGCCCGGTCGTCCCGATCACCGTCGTGGACACCGAAGCCGAGGCCATCGCGCTGACCAACGGGCTGCCGATGCTGATGAACTCGGTCTTCACGCGTGACCTCATGCGGGGGATGAGCGTCGCCGAACAGCTGCACGCGGGCGAGGTGCACGTCAACGACGCGCACGCGCGCCACGGCGCCGAGAACCAGATGGCCGGGTTCACCAAACGGCAGTGGATCGGAGTGCAGCGCACCCCACTGACGCTGCCGGAGTGGGCGACGAGATGAGGACCGCGCTGATCGTCCGCGGCGGCTGGGAGGGGCACGCGCCGGTCGAGACGACCGAACTGTTCCGTCCCGGACTCGTCGCCGCGGGGTTCGACGTGGACATCGCGAATGACCTCGACGTCTATCTCGACGCCGAACGGCTCAAACGGACCGATGTGATCGTGCAGTGCTGGTCGCAGGGCGAACTCACGAAGGCGCAGGCGGCCGGGCTGACCGAAGCCGTGCACGCGGGCACGGGGTTCGCGGGCTGGCACGGCGGGATCGTCGGTACCTTCACCACGAACACCGACTATCTGCGGATGGTCGGCGGGCTCTTCCTGTTCCACCCGGAGGAGTTCCTCGAGTACGAGGTGACCATCGACGCGCCACACCCGATCGTGGCCGGACTGAGCGACTTCACGATCTGCACCGAGCAGTACTGGCTGCTCAGCGATTCGCTCAACGACGTCATCGCGCGCACGGCGGTCACCCCGGCCGCCGGCGGGCACGGCCCCGGACTGGTCAGCATGCCGGTGGTGTGGACACGGCGGTGGGGCGCGGGGCGGCTGTTCTTCTCCGCGATCGGCCACCGGGTGGCCGACCTCGAACACCCGACCGTGCGGGAGCTGACGCACCGCGGCCTCGTCTGGGCCGCACGGTGACATGATCATCTGAGGAGATGGTGGGATGAAGAGTCGACGCGGACTCATGGCGGTCGCCCTGTTGCTGCTCGCCGGGTGCTCCAGCCCGGCGCCCGGCAAGGTCGAGCTGGCCTACTGGGGCTGGGACCCCAACATGGACAAGGTCGTCGCCAAGTGGAACGAGTCCCATCCGGACATCCACGTCACCCTCACCAATCCCGCGGGCGGCGACCAGCTTGTCAGCAAGCTGATCACCGCGCACCAGGCGGGCAACGGCCCCGACATCGCGAAGGTCGAGTACCAGTCGCTGCCGTCGCTGGTGGCCAACGGCGTCGTCCGCGACATCACCGAGTTCACCAAGGACACGGTCAAGGCGTTCGACGACCCGACGCTCAAGCCGGTCCGCTTCGAGGACAAGGTCTACGGCGTGCCGCAGGACGTCGCGCCGCTCATGCTGTTCTACCGCGCCGACCTCTTCCAGGAGTACGGCCTCAGCGCGCCGAAGACCTGGGACGAGTACGCGGCGGCCGCGAAGACGGTCAAGGCCAAGGGCGCGACGATGACCAACTTCGACGCCGCCGACCCCGGCTGGTTCACCGGGCTCGCGCAGCAGGCCGGTGGCGACTGGTGGACGACCAGCGGCACCACCTGGAAGGTCGACATCAACGGCGCGCGGACCAAGAAGGTCGCGGCCTACTGGGAAGATCTCGTCAAGAACGGCCTGGTGGCGAAGAACCCGTCGTTCTCGCCGCAGTGGAACAAGGAGATGAACGACGGCACGCTCGTCACGTGGATCTCCGGCGCGTGGGCGCCGGCGCAGCTCGGCGGCATCGCGCCGAGCACGCAGGGCCGCTGGGCCGTCGCGCCGCTGCCCGCCTGGACCGAGGGCAACCGCGACACCGGGATCTGGGGCGGCTCGGCCACCACGGTGACCACCGATTCCCAGCACGCCAAGGAGGCCGCGGCGTTCGCGTCCTGGCTCAACACCGACGCCGCCGCGGTCACCGACCAGATCCAGCAGATCAACGTCTACCCGGCGTCGACCGCGGGCCGCTCGCTGCCGATCCTGCAGAAGCCACCGGCGTTCTTCCCCAACCAGGCGAACTTCTACGACATCGTGAAGCAGGTGGCGCCGGGCGCGCGTAGCTTCTCGATGTGGGGCCCCAACGTCACCGTGACCTTCAGCGGCTACACCAACTCGTTCGGCGCGGCGCTGCAGCAGGGCAGCCCGTTCGCGGCGGCGCTGGACTCGATGCAGGACGCGAGCGTCGCGGACATGAAGAAGCTCGGCTTCACGGTCGTCTGATGGCGCACCGGAAAACCCGCCTGCCGTACCTGCTGGTGCTGCCCGCGGTGCTGCTGTTCGCCGGGTTCGTGGTGGCGCCGGGCAGCTACGCGCTGGTGCTGAGTTTCCAGCAGCGCAAGGTGTCCGGCGGCCTGCTCGGCACCGGCAGCTCCACCGTGTTCGCCGGGATCGACAACTACAGCGCGGTCTTCGGCGACGCGGAGCTGTGGCACAGCGTGCTGCGGATGCTCGTGGTCGCGGCGATCTCGATCCCCGGCACGGTCGGGCTCGCGCTGCTGTTCGCGCTCATGCTGGACGTGCCGCGCACCCGGCTCGGCCGGTTCAGCAGGCTGGCGATCTTCCTGCCGTACGCGGTGCCCGGCGTGATCGCGACGCTCATGTGGGGCTTTCTGTACCTGCCCGCGACGAGCCCGTTCGGCGGCGACTTCTTTGGCACCACTTCGGTGTTCTTCTCGGTCGGCAACATCGTCGTGTGGGGCGCGGCCGGGTTCAACATGATCGTCATCTTCACCGCGTTGCGCGCGCTGCCGCCCGAGGTTTACGAAGCGGCCAAGCTCGACGGCTGCTCGGAGTTCCAGATCGCCTGGCGCATCAAGGTGCCGATGGTGCGGCCAGCGATCTGGATGTGCGCGCTGTTCTCGACACTGGCGGCGCTGCAACTGTTCAACGAGCCGAACACGCTGCGGCCGCTGTCCAACGCGATCTCGTCGACCTGGGTGCCGCTGATGAAGATCTACAACGACGCGTTCGTCGACTCCGACCTCTATCGCGCGGCGGCGACCTCGGTGCTGTTCACCGTGGTGGCGCTGGCCGTCTCGTTCCTCGCCGCCCGGCTGGTGCGGCGATGAAGCGGCGGACGGCCTGGCTGCCGACCATCGCGCTGGTGCTCGGCGCGCTGTACTGCGTGGTGCCGACCGTGTGGATCCTCGTCGCGGCGACGAAGTCCAAGTCCGAGCTGTTCTCGACCTCGACCTATCTGCCGTCGACAGGGCTTTTCGAGAACCTGAGCGATTTGTCGGCTTACAGCGGCGGCATCTTCTGGCAGTGGCTGCTGAACAGCTTCCTGTACGCGGCCGTCGGCGGGGTGCTGGCGTCGTTCGTCAGCGCCGCGGCGGGCTACGCGCTCGCGAAGTACGAGTTCCGTGGCCGCAAGCTTCTGTTCAACACCATCCTGGCCGGGGTGCTGCTGCCACAGATCGTGCTGGCCATCCCGCAGTACCTGCTGCTGTCGAAGATCGGCCTGACCGACAGTTATCTCGGTGTGCTGCTGCCGCAGTTGTTCAACCCGTACGGGATCTACCTGTGCCGTATCTACGCCGCGGCGTCGGTGCCGGACGCGCTGCTCGAAGCGGGCAGGCTGGACGGCGCGAGCGAGTTCACCCTGTTCCGCACGGTGGGCCTGCGGCTCATGGGACCCGGCCTGGTGACCGTGTTCCTGCTGCAGTTCATCGCCATCTGGAACAACTTCCTGCTGCCGTTCGTGCTGGTCACCAGCGAGGACAAGTTCCCGCTGACCGTCGGGCTCTACTCACTGCTGCGGCACGGCGCGGCGGAGGCTTCGCTGTACTCACTGGTGATCACCGGAACCCTGCTCTCGATCATCCCGGTCATCGCGCTTTTCCTTTCACTGCAACGCTACTGGAAGATCGACCTGGTGACCGGCGCGGTCCGTTAAGTTTCTTTATTGCTTAAAATTAGACAGAAAAAAGTTACCGTGCCGTGATTGACGCACGCGTGCTCCTGCAAGAAGGTCGAAGATGACACCTTCGGAGGGGGACGGCCATGAGTGTGACGGAGACCGCGAGCGCCGAGCAGGAACTCATCGACACACTGCCCCCGATCTTCCGCTGGGGTGTGGCCACCGCGGCGTACCAGATCGAAGGCGCCGCCGGCGAAGACGGCCGCACACCGTCCATTTGGGACACTTTCAGCCGCGTGCCCGGCGCGGTGCACGCAGGCGACACCGGCGACGTCGCCTGCGACCACTACCACCGCATGCCCGCCGACGTCGAGCTGATGAAGTCGCTCGACGTCGACACCTACCGGTTTTCCGTTGCCTGGCCCCGTATCCAGCCGGGCGGCCGTGGCAAGCTCAACGAGGCGGGCATGGCGTTCTACGACCGGCTCGTCGACCGGCTGCTCGACAAGGGCATCGACCCGTGGCTCACGCTGTATCACTGGGACCTGCCGCAGGAGCTGGAGGACGCGGGCGGCTGGCCGTCGCGCGACACCGCCTACCGCTTCGCCGACTACTCGATGCTGGTGTTCGACCGGCTCAGCGATCGCGTCCGCAACTGGACCACGCTGAACGAGCCGTGGTGCTCGGCCATGCACGGCTACGTCCACGGCGTGATGGCACCGGGCCGCCGCGACCTCGGCGACGGCATCGCCGCGGTCCACCACCTGCTGCTCGGCCACGGGCTCGCGACCGAGCGCATGCGCGCCGCGGCCCGGCGCCGCATCGAGTTCGGCATCACACTGAACATGGGCACGTCCGAACCGGCGGACGAGAGCGAGCCCGCGCGTGACGCTGCCCGGCGCGCCGACGGGCTCGGCGTGCGTATCTACCTGGACCCGCTCGTGCACGGCCGCTACCCGTCCGACGTCGTGGAAGACCTTGCCGCACAAGGGGTTCGCGTGCCCGTCCGCGACGGCGACCTGGCGATCATCGCGGCGCCGCTGGACTTCCTCGGCGTCAACTACTACTTCGGCCAGCAGTTCGCGGCGGTCGACGAGCCGGTGCCGTTCGGCAGGCCGAAGACCGCGATGGGCTGGGAGATCCTGCCCGAAAAGTTCACGGACCTGCTGGTCCGGCTGAACCGGGATTACCCCGGCCTGCCGATGTTCATCACCGAGAACGGCTCCGCGTTCGACGACGTCCCCGACGAGCACGGGTTCGTCCAGGACGACGCCCGCGCGGCGTACCTGTCCTCGCACATCGCGGCCGTCGCGGCGGCCCGGCAGGCGGGCGCGGACATCCGCGGCTACTTCGCGTGGTCGCTGCTGGACAACTTCGAGTGGGCGTACGGATACGAGAAGCGGTTCGGCCTGGTGCGCGTCGACTACGAAACCCAGCGGCGCACGATCAAGAAGAGCGGCTACTGGTTCCGCGACACGATCCGGCGGGTCCGTCAGGGGCAGGGCGGGTTGTAGGGCACACCGGGGAAGAAGCGGTCCCACTCGGCGGTGGTGATCTTCGGCTCGGCGAGCGCGCAGATCCGCTGGGAGATCCTGCCGAGATCGGTCTCCCAGAGAAACACCGACGGCTTGGCGGTGCCGATCGCGACCGTGTGCCCGTCAGGGCTGAAGTGCGCACCGGTGATGGCGTCCGGCTCGCGGACACCGGCCACCCGCACCGGGGCGTCCGGGTCGGTCGTGTCCCACAACTGCGCTTCGGACTGGAAGGAGATGGCGAGTTTCGTGCCGTCCGGACCGAACGCGACCCCGTTCGCGCCCTCGGTGCCACCGACGATCCGGGGCCGCTCACGCGGCTTGGCCGGATCGGTCAGATCCCAGAGATGGACCTTCCGGTCGGAACTGGCGGCGGCCAGCGTCCGGCCGTCAGGACTGAGGTCCATCCGGTAGAATCCGTTGTTCTTGCTCTCCTGGTTGGCGATCGTGGCCAGCTCGCGTGGCTGCCGCGGATCGTCGACCGACCAGATCCGGATGCCGGGGCCGAGATCACCGGTACTCGCCATCAGCGTGCACCCATCCGGGCTGAACCGGATCGCCCACACCGTGTCCCTCGGTGTCGCCAGCGTGGACATCAGCTCGAGATGGTTCGGGCCGGTGACGTCCCAGAGACGGACCTTCTCGGCGTCGTGCCCGGTCGCGAGCGTCCGGCCGTCAGGGCTGAACCCGATGCCGTAGACGGGAACAGTGTCAGTCACGGCGAGCAGCCGCGGAGCGCGCGGGTCGGCGATGTCGAAAAGCCGCAGGCGGCCCGCCGGGCGGTGGGTGATCGATCCGACGGCGAGCGCACGGCCGTCCTCGCTCACCGCGATGGCGGTGATCTCTTCGTCATCGGTGGAAACCTTGCCCAGCTCGCGGGGACGTAGCGGGTCACTGATGTCCCAAAGCCGGCCGGTGCGGCCGTCGCCGTCGTCCGTGACCATCACGCGCCCATCGGCGGTGATCCCGCTGATCACGCTCGACTGGTGGGTGTCGAGCGCGAGATCGGCCAGTGCCCGCAGGTGCACGCTCTGATCGCCGACCGCCGCGATGGTCCGGCCGTCCGGGCTGAGCGCCGCCGAGGTGACCCCGCCATCCTTGCTGTCCACCACGGCGAACCGCTTCGGCGCGGCAGGGGTGGTGACGTCCCAGACGAACGCCGCGCCGTCGTCGCTGCCGGTCGTCAGTTTGGTGCCGTCCGCGCTGAACCGGGCACACCAGACCGCCGCCTTGTGCGCGGCGATCGTCGCCAGCGGCTTGGGCTCGCGTGGCGCGGTCACATCCCAGAGCCGGATGGTCTTGTCCCAGCTGGACGTGGCCAGCGTCCGGCCGTCCGGGCTGAGCTCGACCCAGGTCACGATGTCGGTGTGGCCGGTGAACGCCGAGAGGTTCTTCGGCGATGCCTGGTCGGAGATATCCCAGAGCGCCACCGACTTGTCGTCGCTGCCCGACACGAGCATCTTGCCGTCAGGGCTGAAGGACAGGCTGTTCACATTGTTGGTGTGGTGGAAGATCCGCCCGGTCAGCGTGGGGGCGCGCGGGTTCGTGACGTCCCAGAGCCCGATCGTCGTGTCCGTGGAACCGGAGGCGAGTGTGTGCCCGTCGCGGCTGAAAGCGAGCCCGAACACCAGCCTGGTGTGCCCGTTCGCGACCCCGAGCTGGACGGGGACGGCAGGGCTGGAGACGTCCCACAGCTTCACCGCGCCGGTGCTCGTCCCGGTGGCGAGCAGCTTGCCGTCCGGGCTGAGCGCGATCGGCTTCCTGGTGTCTTCCGCGCCGGGCAAGGTGGACAGCGCGCGCGGTCGCAGCGGGTTGGAGACGTCCCACAGCCGTACGGAGCGCTGGAGGCCCGCCGTCACGAGCAGGCGGCTGTCCTGGCTGAACGCCAGGTGGAACGCGGAGTCCGGCCTGAGGTCCAGCCGTGCGCCGTAAGGGGTGGTGAGCGCCGTGTACAGGCCGTCGCGGGCCTCGGGAACAGGTGCGAGCTTGTACGCTGCCAGGCTGAGCTGCATCGCCAACGCGGGGTTCATCGCACTGAGCGCGGTCGCGTCGTCGACGACTTTCCTTGCCAGCGCGGTGTTCCGCTCTTCGGTCGCGGTCTGCTGCGCGCGGAAGGCCACGAAGGTCGCGACCCCGGCCAGCAGGAGCAGCACGCCGAGCAGCGCGACGAGACGGCGGAGCCGTTTCGTACGGCGGCGGACGGCAGCCACCTCGGCGGCGTCGGCGGCGAGGCTCTCGTCCAGGAACGCTCGCTCGCGTGGGGTGAGTGAGGTGTGCGCGGTGGCGGCCCACTCCTTGGCCAGTCCCAGCCGGGTGCCCCGGTACAGGGTGCCGGGATCGTGGTCGAGCTTCTCCCAGGAGTCCGTGGTCTCGGTGAGGTGCCGATGGACGCGCAGGCCTTCGCGGTCCTCGGCGAGCCAGTCCCGCAGCCGGGGCCAGCAGCGGATCAACGCCTCGTGGGCGATGTCGACGCCGTCGCGGTCGAGCGTGAGCAGGCGGGCGTCGGCGAGACGTTCCAGCACCAGCGTGGTGTCGGCGTCCTCGGCGTCGAGCTCACGACGCAGCAGCCTGCGCTTGGTGTCCTCGGTGCCTTCGCCGAGTGCGGTGAGCCGCAAGAAGATCTGCTTGGCGACTTCGCGCTGCGCGGCGTCCAGCTCGGTGTAGACGGCCTCGGCGGTGTGCGCGATCGCGTCGTGGATGCCGCCCGCCGCCTCGTACGCGGCGACCGTGAGGGTCAGGCCTTGGCGGCGCCGCCAGGTTTCGAGCAGCGCGTGCGAGATCAGCGGAAGCACCGCTGGCTGCCCGATGGCGTCGGTGACCAGCCTGGTCACCAGCGCCGACTCGACCCGGCAGCCGACCCGGACGGCGGGCTCGACGATGACGGTGCGCAGCTCGTCGGCGTTCATCGGGCCGACCATCACCTGGGCGTCGCGCAGCGCGTCGACCAGCCCGGCGTGGCGTCCGCAGTGCCCGTAGAAGTCGGCGCGGACCCCGATCACCACCCGCGTGCCGTGCTCGTCGTCGGCGAGTTCGAGCAACGCGTCGAGGAATTCGGCGCGCTCCTCGTCATGGCAGAGGGTGAAGATCTCCTCGAACTGGTCGATGATCAGCACGTGCCCGCTGTCGGCCAGGCCTGCCGCGCACTGCTCCATCGGATGCGCGCCCGGAGTGAAGATCTCGGTCCGGTGCGGGCCGTGCACGCCGACGAGGCCCGCCCGCAGCAGCGACGACTTGCCGGAGCCGGACGAGCCGAACACCCCGACGAACCGGCGTCCCTCCACTTTGGACGTCAGCTCCGCGATGAGCTTCTCACGGCCGAAGAACCGGCTCGCGTCGCCTGCCTGGAAGGCGGCGAGGCCCAGGTACGGGTTCGCGGTCTCGGTGAGCGGTTCCGGCTCGCCGTCGGTCGCCGCGAGTTCGGCCGCGACCGAGCGCCACCGCGTCTCCCACGCGTCGGCGTCGCCCTCACAGGCGGTGACGTAAGCCGTGGTCAGCGCGAGCCCTGGCAGTTTCCGGCCACTCGCCGCGTCGGAGAGCGCGGCGGCTGAGTAACCGGCGCGGACACTGAGCTCGCGGTAGGTGGGCCCGCCCGCGTCCTCACGCAGCCGCCGCAGGCCGGCCGCGAACCGCACGACGACGTCGTCGCCAGGCCCTAGCGGACGTTCGCGTCTCGGCACGGTCGCCTCCCTCCGGCGGTCATGGGCACGGCTCCCGGAAATCGACACCGGGGAAGTAGGCGTCCCACTCCTGCCGGGTGAGCCGCGGCCACGCGAGCGCACAGATCCGGGCGGCCACGGCGTCGGTACTCGTGTCCCACAGGCGGATCGTCCGGTCGAACCCGGTGGAGGCGAGCGTGTGGCCGTCCGGGGCGAACGCGAGCGCGGCGACCGCGTCGGTGTGTCCGCTCAGCACCGCGAAACCGGTGGCGTCGGTGATGTTCCACAGCCGGACGGTCTTGTCGGCGCTGCCGGTGGCCAGCAGCCGCCCGTCCGGGCTGAACGCCACCGCGTTCGCGGAACTGAGATGGCCGCCGAGTGTCGCGCGCGGCCGCAGCGCGCGGCCGGTCACGTCCCACAGCCTGGTCTTGCCGTCGGCGCCCGCGGTGGCGAGCGTGTGGCCGTCCGGGCTGAACGCGGCCGCGAGCAGCGGCCCGGATTCGGTGCTGACGGCCAGCTGCCTGGGCATGGAGCGATCGGTGACGTCCCACAGCCGGACCGTGGCATCGAACCCGGCGGTCGCCATCACCGTGCCCGCGGGGTCGAAGACGGTCGCGGCGATCTGCGCGGTGTGGTTCTTCACCTGCCCGATGAGTGCGGGCGCGGCGGGATCGGCGAGGTCCCACACCTTGAGCTCCCCGTCGATCGTCGAGGTGTACAGCGTGCGGCCGTCCGGCCCGAACGCGGACGGGTATATCGGGCGGCCTGGCGCCGAAATCGTGCCGAGCGGCTTCGGCGCCGCGGGATCGCGCAGGTCCCACAGCCGGGTGGTGAAGTCGTCGCTCGAGGTGGCGGCCATGGCGCCGTCCGGGGTGAAGCGGACCGACCAGATCCGATCGCGGTGCGCGGGGATCGCCGCCAGCAAACGGGGCCTGGCCCGTGGATCGGCGGTGTCCCACAGCCGGAGCGTCCGGTCGGCGCCCGCGGTCGCGAGCACCTTGCCGTCCGGCCGGTACGCGAGGGAAATGGCCTGATCGGCGTGCATCGCCGAAGCGGGTCCACCGACCTCTTCGAGCCGGATCGTCTTGTCGGCGCTGCCGGTGGCGAGGGTGCGCCCGTCGGGACTGAACGCCAGCCCGTGCACATCGTCGAGATGCCCGCCGAAGGTCGTCGTCTGCTTCGGTCTGCGTGGCTCGGTCACGTCCCAGAGCGTGGTGGCGGTCGCGGGCCCGGCCGCGGCGAGCGTCCGGCCATCCGGGCTGAAGGCCACCGCGTAGACCGGCGTCGGCTGCGCGGGCAGCTTCGCGAGCTCGACGGCTTTCGACCGATCGGTCACGTCCCACAACCGCGGTTCCTGGTCCAGCCCGCCGGTGGCGACCGTCCGGCCGTCGGGGCTGAACGCGACCGCGCGGAACCGGGTGTCGGGATCGCTGATCACGGCTTCCGGCGCGGGCGCCGCCGGGTTCGTGAGGTCCCAGAGCCGGACCGTGTGGTCGATGCTCGCCGTCACGAGCCGGGTCCCGTCACCGCTGAACGCGAGTGAGCTGACGCCGTCGGTGTGCGCGGTCACCGTGGTCAGCTCGCGTGGCCGCTTCGGATCGAGCACGTCCCAGAGCCGGACCGCGTTGCCCCAGCTGCCCACGGCCAGCAGGTGGGTGTGGCCGCTGAACGCGATCGAGCTGACCTCGAACCCGCGGACCGGGAGGTCGAAGGTCGCCAGCGGCGCGGGCCTGCGCGGGTCGGCCACGTCCCACAGGTGGACGCGATCGTCGCTGTCGCCGATCGCGATCGTGGCCCCGTCCTGGCTGATCCCGACCGTCGTGGCCCGGACGCCCGGCGGCGCGACCAGGCCGAGTTCGGTCGGCCGCCCGGTCATGTCCCACAGCCGGACACCGTCGTCCCGGCCGGTCGAGGCGAGCCGTTTGCCGTCCGCGCTGTAGGCCAGCGCCCACACCACGCCGGTGTGCCCGGTCAGCCGGGTGGCGTAGGGCGCGCCGAAGGTGCTGAGCAGCGCGTCGCGGGTTTCCTGGGCCGGAGCGAGCCGGTACGCGGCGAGGCTGAGCTGCACGGCGAGCGCCGGGTTCGTCGTGCGGAGGGTTTCGAGCTGGGCGACCACCTTCCGGCCCAGCGCCAGGTTCCGTTCCCCGGTCGCGGTCTGGTCGGACCGCACGGCCAGCACCGTGGTGATGCCCGCGACCAGCAGCAACACGGCGAGCAGCGCGACCAGCCCACGCAACCGCTTGGTCCGGCGCCTGCCGGTCTCGGTCTCCGCCGCCTGGGCTTCGAGACTCGCGTCGAGGAAGTCGCGTTCCCGCGACGTCAGTAATGTCTGTTCCTTCCCGGACCAGTCGCGCGCGGCGCTGAGCCTCGTGCCCCGGTAGAGAACACTGTGGTCCCGGCCGAGCGCTTCCCAGGTATCGGTCGCCTCCGTGAGTTGACGGTGCACGCGCAGGCCCTCGCGGTCCTCGTCGAGCCACTCCCGCAGCCTCGGCCAGCAGCGGATCAGCGCTTCGTGCGCGATCTCGACGCCGTCGCGGTCCAGCGTGAGCAGCCGCGCGTCGGCCAGCCTGTCCAGCACGACGTCGGCGTGTGCCGAGTCCAGCTCGCGGCGGCCGATCCGGCGTTTCGTGTCGGCCATGCCCTCGTCGAGCGTGGTCAGCCGCAGGAAGATCTGCCTCGCGAGCTCGCGCCCGGCCTGATCCAGTCCTTTGTAGACCGACTCGGCCGTGTGCGCGATCGCGTCGTGGATGCCACCGGCGGCCTCGTAGCCGGCGACGGTGAGCGTGACGCCCTGCCGCCTCCGCCAGGTTTCCAGCAGCGCGTGCGACACCAGCGGCAGCGCGGCGGGCTGACCGGCCGCGTCCGCCACCAGCCTGGTGACCAGCGCGGTCTCCACCCGGCACCCGACCAGCACCGCGGGTTCGACGATGACCGCGCGCAGCTCTTCGCCGGTCATCGCGCCCACCAGCACCTGGGCGTCGCGCAGCGCGTCGACCAGCCCGGTATGGCGGCCGCAGTGTCCGTAGAAGTCGGCACGCACCCCGATGACCACGGTCGTCCCGTGCTCGTCGGCGGCGAGCGCGAGCAGCGCGTCGATGAAGGCGGTGCGCTCGGCCTCGTCATGGCAGAGCGTGAAGACCTCCTCGAACTGGTCGACGATCAGCAGCCCGCCTCGTCCGGCGAGCCCGGCCTCGCACTGCTCGAGCGGGCGGGCGCCCGGGGTCACGACCAGCGCCGTGTGCTCGACCGCGCCGGTCAGCCCGGCCCTGAGCAGCGACGACTTGCCGGAGCCCGAAGCGCCGAACACACCGACGAACCGATGCTCTCGCAGCCGCCCGATCAGCTCCTTGACCAGCCGTTCCCGCCCGAAGAACCGTTTCGCGTCATCCGGCTGGAACGCGGCGAGCCCGAGATAGGGGACCGGCGTCTCGGTTTCGGCCGGGACGGCGGGCACCGCCTCTTCACTCGCGGCCAGCTCGGCGGCGATGGCACGCCAGCGCGCTTCCCAGTGTTCGAGGTCGCCACCGCAGGCGGTCACGTAGGCGGTCGTCAGCGCGAGCCCCGGCAGCTTCCGCCCACCGGCCGCGTCGGAGAGCGCGGCCGCCGAGTACCCGGCACGCTTGCTGAGGTCCCGGTAGGTGGGACCACCCGCTCGCTCACGGAGCTCACGCAGACTCGCGGCGAACCGCACGACGGCGTCGTCACCCGGCTCCAGCGGACGCTCACGTCTCGGCATCGATGATCACCTCCCCTCTTTGATCATCGTCGCCGTATCCGGCCCGGTACTCCAAATCCGGTGACGCGCCACTTCCATTAGCCGGGAGCACTCGGTGACACACCTGCGAAAACCTGCCAATGGTCCGACGTTCGGGCCTTTTTCGTTCAGCCGCGGGCGAAGATTCTTTGTTCACTGGACGACGGCGGACACTGAACAAACTTAGTGCGCTACAAACGCTCTCGTGATGACCCGAACCCTGCGGAATGACCTCACCGTCGTCGCCGCCGGAGTGCCGACGACCGGCGATTTCGCCGACGGCATCCGCGTGGTGGCGAACGCCGCGACGCACCGGGAGACCGTGGAGCTCACCCGCGCCCACCGGCCGGACGTTCTGCTCATCGACCTCCACCGGCCCGAGCTCGGCGGGCTGGCGCTGACCCGGGAGATCCGGCACTCGGCGCCCGCCACGGCGATCCTCGTCGTGACCACCCGGCAGGAGGCCGAGCTCGTGGTGGCCGCCATGCGGGCAGGCGCGATGGGCTACCTCCTCGAGGACTCGACCCCCGACGACATCGCCCGCGCCATCCGGGGCGTGGCCGCGGGCGCCGCCGTGTTCGGCCAGGCCATCGCCAACCAGGTGCTCGGCCTGCTGCGGGCGCCGAAGCCACTCCCGCCCTTTCCGCAACTGAGCTCTCGTGAGCGCGAGGTGCTCGAACTGGTCGCCGGCGGGCTCGGCAACGCGGCGATCGCCCGCAGGCTCGACCTCGCGCCCAAGACCGTCCGCAACCACGTGTCGAGCATCCTGGCGAAGCTCGGGGCCAGCGACCGCGCCAGGGTGATCATCAAGGCACGCGGCGCGGGCCTCGGCGAAGAGTGCTGATTCCCGGCCGATCCGGGACCGTGGTCCCTGGCAGGCGGGACGGGCCGCCGCCCACCATCGATCACCATGAGCGGATATGACGCCGTCGTCATCGGCAGCGGGCACAACGCGCTGATCACCGCGGCCTACCTGGCCAGGGCCGGGTGGAGCGTCGCCGTGCTGGAGGCGGGCGACCGCCCCGGCGGGCTCGTCCGCACCGACGAGCTGACCCTGCCCGGCTTCCGGCACGACACCTACTCGTCCGCGCACCCGCTCTTCACCGGCGGGCCCGCGTTCGCCGAACTGGGGCCCGAGCTGCTGGCGCTCGGCCTCGACTACCGGAGACCTCGCTACTGGTCGGGTGTCTCGACGGCGCAGGGGGCCGTCGGGCTGCTGGCCGGTTCCGCCGAGGAGAACGTGGCCGAGGCCGAGCGGCTGGCACCCGGCGACGGCGAGTCGCTCGCCAGGCTGCTCAAGGAGGTCGAGCCCTCGATCGGCCCGGTCTTCGGCCTGATGGGCGTCGACCTGGCGACCCCGGTGGCCCGCAAGGCGATCCACCGGCTGACCCACGACGCGCACGGCGGCCTCTCGGACTTCGCGCACCTGTTCACGCTGTCCGGGCGGGTGCTGCTCGAAGAGACCTTCGCCTCGCCGGTGACGCGCGGGATGCTGGCGCCGTGGGCGCTGCACCTCGGCAGGGGACCCGACGAGGTCAACAGCGCGCTGTGGGTCGTCCTCGTGCTGGTGGCGCTGACCGCGGCCGGGATGCCGACGCCGGTGGGCGGCAGCGAGCAGCTCGCGAAGGCGCTGACGGCGCTGATCGAACGGCACGGCGGGACCGTCGCGTGCCACCAGCGGGTGGAGCGGGTGCTGCTGCGCGACGGCAAGGCTCGCGCGGTCCGCACGGCCGGCGGCCAGGTGGTGACCGCCAGGCGGGCCGTGGTCGCCTCGGTCAACCCCGACCAGCTCTACCTCGAGCTGCTCGCGGACGAGCCCGGCGCCGTCCCGCCGCGGATCCGCGCGCAGGCCGGGCGGTTCCGCTACGGCCGCGGCTGCTTCCAGGTGCACCTGGCGCTGTCGGAGCCGCCGAGGTTCCATGACCCGAGGCTCGCCGAGGCGGGCGAGCCACACCTGACCGAGGGCCTGGACGCGCTTTCGCGCTCGGTCAACGAAGCCACGCGCGGCCTGCTGCCCGCGGAACCGACCATCGCCTTCGACTCCCCGTCTTCGGTGGACCCTTCGCGCTGCCCACCGGGACGGGCCGTCGCGCGACTGCAGCTGCTGGACGTGCCCTGCCGCCCGCACGGCGACGCGGCAGGACGCATCGCCGCGGGCGACGGCTGGACCGACGACGTCAAGCAGGCCTTCGCCGACCGGGTGCTGGACATCGCCTCGCGGCACATCGCCAACCTGCCGGGCGCGGTGCTCGCCAGGCACATCATCAGCCCGGCCGACCTGGCGGCGGCCAACCCCAACTGCGGGCCGGGCGATCCGTTCGGCGGCAGCCACGAGCTGGCGCAGAGCTACCTTTTCCGGCCGCTGCCCGGACAGCCGGGCCATCGCACCACCGTGCCGAACCTGTACCTGGTCGGCGCCGCCACCTGGCCGGGGCACGGCGTCAACGGCGCGTCCGGCCACATCGTCGCGAAGCAGCTGCTGTCTCAGAGCCATGAGAACCGCCAGAAATGACTGCCTTGGATGCCCTCGGCGTACTCCTCGACCGTCCGCTCCTCCAGGTACCTGCCGAAGCAGGCCGGTGAGAAGGCGCGGTGCTCGGCGGCGACGGAGAGACCCCGCTTGCGCGTGGTCGGCGGCGCGGCGACGGAGAACGCGAGCGAGTCGAAGCCGAGCTCGACGAGCACAGCGCCGAACCGGTCCTCCCAGCTGCGCAGCACGGCGGACAGCGCGGCCACCCGGTCGGTCATGGCGATCATGCCCGCCCAGCCGATGACGGCCGGGATGTCGGCGGGGCGCCCGGCCCTGACCAGGCCCAGCCTGCTCCCCGGCACGCCGGCGAGCACCCCGCCTGCCCACGCCGCGTCCTCGAACGGTTTCGTCCGCTTCGGCGAGCGGCGGGTGAGGCCGGGGAAGTCGGGGCCGAACGGATGGAACCGCCGGTCGTAGCCGGGTGGTGGATCCCACCACGCCTCGAGCGCGTCGACGGCGCGGATGGCGCCGACGTCCTCGACGGCGGACGGCAGCCGTCCCCGGTCGACGATCCAGTCTTCGGCCGGTCTGGCGAACCGGAAGTCGTCCGGGATCACCACCGGCCAGATACCGGTTTCCCCTGCGGCCAAGGCGAAATCCCGGTAGGTCTGCGCCGTGGTGTCCTCGTCGGAGACCCAGAGGTTGTCATGCCAGCCGCCGGACGGTTGCGGCAGTTCGGGCAGGGTGTCGAGGAAACGGAACGGGATGACGGACATCGGATACCTCCTGCGATCGAGTGCTGATCTCGGGAGGAACGCTAGACCGATGGTCCGACAGTTTTGCCGAAACCGTTGGGGCGCAGGGGTTTTCAGCGATAGAGCTCGCGGGCGATGATCGTCAGCTGTACCTCGGAAGCACCCTCGTAGATGCGCGGCGCGCGGACTTCGCGGTAGAGGTGCTCGAGCAGGTGCCCCCGCCGCAGCGCGCGGGCGCCGTGGATCTGGATCGCCGAGTCCACCACGAACTGCGCGGTCTCGGTGGCGAAGAGCTTTGCCATCGCGGCACGTCCCGCCAGCCGGGTTTCTCCGGCGTCGTAAGCGGAAGCGGCGGAATAGACGAGCAGCCGCGCGGCTTCCACGCGCATCGCCATCTCGGCGAGTTTGTGCGAAACGCTCTGCTGGTTCCTGAGCGGGCCGCCGAACGCGATCCGCTCATCCGCGTGCGCGAGCGCGGCGTCCAGCGCGGACCGCGCCATGCCGACGGCGAACGCGCCGACACTGGGCCGGAAGAGGTCGAGCGTGCGCATGGCGACGCCGAAGCCGCGGTCGAGTTCGCCGAGCAGCTCGCCGGAACGCACTGGCACACCGTCGAAAACGAGCCGCCCGATGGGATGCGGGCTGACCAGGTCGAGGTGCTCGCCGGAAAGTCCCGCGCGGTCGGCGGGCACGACGAACGCGCTCACCCCACGGGCGCCCGCGCCCGGCGTGGTGCGCGCGAAAACGGTGTAGAAGTCCGCTTCCGGCGCGTTGGAGATCCAGATCTTCTCGCCGGTCAGCCGCCAGCCGTCGGTGTCCGGCTCCGCGACGAGTTCCAGCGCGGCGGCGTCGGAGCCCGCGTTCGGCTCGGTGAGCGCGAAGGCGGCGACGGCGTCGCCGGCGGCGACCGCGGGAACCCACTTCTCGAGCTGTTCTTGTTGCCCTGACTGAAGAACCGGATAGGTGCCGAGTCCCTGCAACGCCAGCGCGGTCTCCGCCTCGGTGCTGCGGGTGGCCAGCGCCTCACGCAGGATGCAGAGGTCGACGGCGGCCGCTTCCCGCTCGCCGGGGAACAGTTTCGCGAGCAGGCCGAACGAGCCCATGGCCTTGATGAGCTCACGGTTGACCGTGCCCTCGCGGCCTGCCTCGGCGAGCGGCCGGAGCTGCTCCTCGCCGATTTTCGTCACCTCGGCGGCGAAAGCCTGTTGTTCCGGCGTCAGCGAAAAGGCGGTCATGAAGCGCTCCCGTCGGGTCGCCAGCGGGCATGTGCGGTCTTCGGTTCACCCGAACGTATGAGATCCAGCCGCGGCTTGGGACCGTCGGTCCGGCCGCCCTGCGGCTTGCGGCTGCCCGCCGCGAACGGCTTCGGCCAGGGGATCCGGTAGTCCTGCTCGGCCGCGGCGTGCAATGTCCATTGTGGATCGTAGAGATGGGTCCTGCCCAGCGCGCAGAGGTCGGCGCGCCCCGCCAGAATCAGCGAATTCACGTCGTCGTAAGAAGAAATGGCGCCGACGGCGATGACCGCCACGCCGTACTTCCTGCCGATCTCGTTTCGGATGCGGTCGGCGTACGGAGTCTGGTAGCTTCGTCCATATGCCGGTTTTTCTTCACTGACCACTTGGCCGGTGGAGACGTCGATGGCGGTCACCCCGTGCTCGGCGAAAGCCCTCGCGATTTCGACGGCCGCGTCCGCGTCCAGTCCGCCTTCACACCAGTCGGTCGCCGAAATCCGCACGCTCATGGGACGTTCCGCGGGCCAGACCGCCCGCATGGCGTCGAACACCTCGAGCGGAAAACGCAGCCGATTCTCCAGCGAGCCACCGTACTCGTCCGTGCGCCGGTTCGTCAGCGGGGAAAGAAAGGAGGACAGAAGATATCCGTGTGCGCAATGCAGTTCCAGCAGATCGAAACCGGCTCGCGCGGCCGAGCGGGCCGCCGCGGTGAACTGGGCCTTGAGCTCACCCAGGTCATCGGCGGTCAGCTCGCGCGGGATCTGGCTCGACGCCTTGTACGGCAACGGGGACGGTCCGCAGATCTCCCAGTTCCCGTCCGGCAACGGCTCGTCGATGCCTTCCCACATCAGCCTGGTCGAGCCCTTGCGACCTGAATGCCCCAGCTGGACACCGATCTTGGCGGCACTGTGCTCGTGGACGAAGTCGACGACCCGGCGCCAAGCCGACTCCTGCTCGGCGGTGTAGAGACCGCCGCAGCCGGGCGTGATCCTGCCGGTCTCGGAGACGCAGACCATCTCCGTCATCACCAGGCCCGCGCCACCGAGCGCCTTGCTTCCCAAGTGCACCAGGTGGAAGTCGGTCGGCACGCCGTCTCGCGCGGAGTACATGTCCATCGGTGAGACCACGACCCGGTTCTCCAGCTGGAGTTCGCCGAGGCGGAAGGACTGGAACATCGGCGGCCGCACCTCACCGGAGGACTGCCGCGACGCGAACCACTCGTCGAGTTCGCCGACGAACTCGGGATCGCGCAGCCGCAGGTTGTCGTAGGTGACCCGGCGGCTGCGGGTGACGATGTTGAACGCGAACTCGTGCGGATCCTGGTCGGTGTACTGGCCGATGTTCTCGAACCATTCGAGACTTGCCTGCGCGGCGCGCTGCGTCGAGGTGACCACCGGGCGCCGTTCGGCCTCGTACGCGGTCAGCGCTTCGTCCACAGTGGACTGCTCGTGCAGGCAGGCGGCCAGCGCGAGCGCGTCCTCCATGGCGAGTTTCGTGCCGGAGCCGATCGAGAAGTGCGCGGTGTGCGCCGCGTCGCCGAGCAGCGCGACGTTCTCGTGCCGCCAGCTCGCGCAGCGCACGGTGCCGAACTTCGTCCACTTCGAGTTGTTCGCGAACACCTGGTGCCCGTCCAGCACGTCCGCGCACAGCTCGCGGATCAGCTCGATGGAGCGTTCGTCACTGTGTCCGGGCGGCAGTTCCTGCTCGGCGACCGAGGCGAACGCGCGCTGCCACACGTCCTCGTGCAGTTCGAGGATGAAGGTGCTGGCCTCGCTCGAATACGGGTAGCCGTGGATCTGCATCACGCCGGCCGGGGTGTCGAGGATGTGGAACTTGAACGCGTCGAAGACCAGGTCGGTGCCGAGCCAGATGTAGCGGCAGCGCCGGGTCTCCACCGAGGGCTCGAACCTGTCGGCGAGCCGCGTCCTGGCAGGGGAGTTGACACCGTCGCAGGCCACCACGAGGTCGTACTCGGCGGCGAGCCCGGTGACGTCCGGCGCCTCGGTGCGGAAGAGCACTTCCACGCCCAGCGACCGGCAGCGTTCCTGCAGGATGTTGAGCAGTCGTTTCCGGCTCATGGCGGCGAAGCCGTGCCCGCCGGAGGTGAACGTCGTGCCCCGGAAATGGACGTCGATGTCGTCCCAGCGCGCGAACTCCTCGCGCATGGCGGCGAAGATCGCGGTGTCCGCGTGCTCGATGCCGCCGAGCGTCTCGTCCGAGAACACCACGCCGAAGCCGAACGTGTCGTCGGGCGCGTTGCGTTCCCAGACGGTGATCTCGTGCGCCGGGTTCAGCTGTTTCGCCAGCGCGGAGAAATACAGGCCCGCCGGGCCTCCGCCGAGGACCGCGATTCGCACGTCGCCGACTCCCTTCGTCGGCCTCCAGACTATGTCGTAGCCAGCACGACCGTCAACGAGGCGATACATCCCGTACGCTGACCGGCATGGCCTTCGAGCGCATCAACCCCGCCGAGCTGGGCAAGCCGTCCGGGTTCTCCCACGCCGTCGTCGCCGACGGCGGCAAGCTGGTCTTCCTCGCCGGGCAGACCGCACTCGACGTGCACAACAAGATCGTCGGCGACGGCGTGGTGGAGCAGTTCGAGCGCGCGCTCGGCAACCTGCTGACCTCGCTCGAAGCCGCCGGCGGCGAACCCGCGAACCTCTGCTCGCTCACCGTCTACATCGTCGACATGGACGACTACAAGGCACACGCGCGCGAGATCGGCGCGGTGTGGAAGCGCCTGGTCGGCACCGAGTACCCGGCGATGGCCGGGATCGGGGTCAGCCGCCTGTGGGACATCGAGGCGCTGGTCGAGGTGCAGGGCTACGCGGTGCTGCCTACGGCCTGATCGTCTTCGCGACGTACCCGCGCGCCGCCGCCTCGAGCTCGGCGTGCAGCGTGAAGAACAGCTCGGCTGCCCGGATGCCCGCCCAGCCGTCGGGGAGCAGTTCGGCGGGCAGCCCGGGATCGAGATACGGCAGCCGCCGCCAATCGGTGAGCACGGCGACATAGTCCGTGAAGGCCTCGCGTTCGGACCGATCGCGCCGGTCGAGCACACCGGTGTGCAGGCGCAGGAAGTCTTCGTAGAGCTGCTCGAGCTCGCCGAGGTCCCACCAGTCGCTGACCTTCTCGGTGAGCTCCCCGAACGCGATGTGCTCGGCTTGGAACAGGTTCGCGTACCCGTCGAGATCCAGCCGCCGGAGCATCTCGACGGTCGCGTCCCGCAGATGCGCGGGCGCGATCCACACCCCCGCCGACGCGGTGCCGAAGCCGAGCCTGGTCAGCTGGGAGCGCAGCACGTGACGGCGGTGCCGTTCGGTCTCCGGCACCGAGAACACCGCGAGCATCCAGCCGTCGTCGAGCGTGGCGCGCTGCTCGCGAAAGATGCGCTGGTCTCCTTCGCGCAGGATCTCCAGCGCTTCGGGGGAGAGTTCGTACCCCGCGGCGCCGGCGCGTCGCACCGCCTTGAGTATCCCGCGCCGCTTGAGGCGCGAGATCGACGAACGCACCGCGGGCTCGTCAACGCCCAGTTCGGCCAGCAGCGTGATGAGCGAAGCGACGGAGAGCCAGCCGCCCTCGCTGCGGGAATACAGCCCGTAGACGGTCACGATGAGCTGGCGGGGCTGGGCGGCGCGGCCCACCCCATCGCCGCCATCGAGTTCGGTTGTTTCCGGTACGACCGTCACCCGGTCAAGATAACAAGTGCGCCAGCTGGCCGAGTGTCACTTTTGGCTACCCTCTTGGCAACTGGGAGGAGTCGGCGTTGGGCTGGTTCAGGCGCCGGCGTTGCCCGGCGAGCGCGCATCGGTTCCGTTTCGGGACGCTGGTCTTCACCACTCCGACCGAGCTCGACAGCCTGGTCGCGGTGGCGGGCGCGAGTGACGACGAGGCGCAGCGGTGGCTCGGCTGGGAGCTCGACCACATCGTGCTGGAGCCGCACCGTGAGCGCTATCTGGCGATGACGCCCGGCCGGGGCGTGGCCTACGACCTGCGGGAAGACGCGATCGACCTCATCGCGATCCATCCGGGGCGCAAGCGGTGCGCCGGACTGGTCTCGGTGCATTCGGACGGTGAGCTCGGCGGCTGGCTGATGCCGGGATTCCGGGGCCAGGGGCTCGGCGGCGAGCTGTTCAAGGCGGGGCTGGTGCTCGCACACGAGCATCTGGGCCTCCCATCGGTGCGAGCCGGGGTCGAGACGGCCAATCTGGCCAGTCAAGGCGCGTTGCGCGCGGCCGGGATGCGGCGAGTGGACGGGCCGCCGACGCATACGCTGCCGAACGGCCGGGTGATGTCTTCGTACTGGTTCCACCACGAGGTGGCGCAACCGCGGCGATGTTGACGGCCCGCTGAAAGTGCGCGGGCCGTCAACCGTGCCGTTCAGGCTGCGACGAGTTCCTTGGCATCTTCGGTGCTGACCTCTTCCTGTGCGGGTGTGGCGGTGTTCTCGATGTGGCGGAGGAAGCCGACCGCGGCGGCAGCGGCGGCGAGCACGACCAGCGCGGCGACGAGCGCGGCGGGCCGCATGCCGGCGACGAAGGCCTCCTGCGCGAGGTGGACCAGCTGGTCACCCTTGGCCTGCGGCAGTTTCGCCGCGACGTCCTCGGCCGCGCCGAGCGTCTGGCGGGTGGCTTCGAGCTGCTCCGGGGTGAGGCCGGACGGGGCCGTCTTGACCATGGTGGCGGTGTAGACACCGGCGCCGACACTGCCGAGGATCGCGATGCCCAGCGCGCCGCCGAGTTCCTGGGCGGTCTGCAGCAGTGCCGAGACACCACTGGCCCGCTCGGCGGGCGTGGTCGCCATGACCATGTCGGTGACGATCGACATGACGACCGCGATGCCGACGCCGATGAGCACGGTGGCGCTGATGATGAGCGGGATGTTCCGCTCGGTGCTGACCTGCGTGATGAGCAGGAAACCCAGTGCCGCCAGGGTGAAACCGCTCGCGATGATGTAGGCGGGCCTGGTCCGCTGCGCCAGTTTCGCGGCCAGCGGGGCGACGAACGTGACGACCACCGGGCTGGCGAGCGTCCACATCGCGGCTTCGAAGGCCGACATCTTCAGCACCTGCATGAGGAACTGGGTGGTGAAGATGCCGAATCCGACCATGCCGAACAAGCACACGAGCGCGATGGTGATCGAGGCGCCGAACCCGCGGTTGCGGAAGAGGGAGAGTTCGATCATCGGGTCGGTCATGGTCGACTGACGGCGGACGAACAGCACGCCGAGCGCGAGACCCAGTGCGATCGCGGCGACGGGCGTCGCTTCGAGGCCGCTGACAGCGCTTTCCTTGACGCCCCAGATGATCGCGAGCATCGCGCCGAGCGACAGCACGGCCGAAAGCGCGTCGAACCTGCCGAGCGACGGGGCGCGGTACTCGGGCACCAGTATCGGGGCCAGCACCAGCAGCACGACCATCACCGGGATGTTGACCAGGAAGATCGAGCCCCAGGAGAAGGTCGACAGCAGCAGGCCGGAGACGACCGGGCCGAGGCCCGCGCCCGCGGACAGCACGATGGACCACACGGTGATGGCGGCGCGGCGCTGCTTGTCGTCGTGGAACATGTTGCGGATCAGGCCCAGCGTGGACGGGGCGAGCGTGGCGCCGCCGATGCCCTGCAGCGCGCGGCCGGCGATGAGCAGCTCCGGGCTGGACGCGAAGGCGCAGGCGACCGAGCCGAGCCCGAACAGGACCGTGCCCGCGATGAGGAGACGGCGGCGGCCGATCCGGTCGCCGAGTCCGCCCATCGTGATGAGCAGGCCCGCGAGCACGAAGCCGTAGATGTCCATCATCCACAGCTGCTGCGGACCGCTCGGCTGCAGGTCAGCGGCTATGGACGGGATCGCGAAGTAAAGGATGGTGATGTCCATCGACACCAAGAGCATGGGGAGGACCAGTACGGCCAGGCCTATCCACTCGCGGCGGCCCGCACGGATTTCGGTAGTTGTCATGAGATCCACTATACAAGTGTCTAGCACATGTGTATAGTACGACTGTGTAAGACGGACATGCGGACAACTCCCCACAATCCCCAGGAGCGCAGAGACATGCAGAACCTCGCAGGCAAGACCATCGTCGTCACCGGTGCCAGCGCCGGGATCGGTGCCGCCGCGGCCCGCCAGCTGCACGCCGCGGGCGCCAACGTCATCCCGGTCGGCCGGTCCGTGGACAAGACGGCCGCCATCGCCAAGGAGCTCGGCGTCGAAGGTCTTACGGTGGACTACACGAACCTCGCGGATGTCCGACGCCTCGCCGGTGACCTGCTCGAGCGCTGCCCGCGCATCGACGTGCTGGCGAACAACGCGGGCGGCCTGTGGACCCAGCGCAACATCACGGTCGACGGCTACGAGCAGACCTTCCAGGTCAACTGCCTCGCCCCGTACCTGCTCACCCGCCTGCTCACCGACCGCCTGCGCGAGAGCGGCGGCCGCGTCGTCATCACCACCTCGGACAACCACAAGACCGGCAAGGTCAACCTGGCCGACCTCGACAGCGAGCAGGGCTACAAGTCGCAGAAGGCCTACGCCAACAGCAAGCTGGCGGCCGCCATCCTCAACCGCGAGTACGCCCGCCGCTACCCCGAGCTGGGTGTCGCCGACTTCCACCCCGGTGTGGTCGCGTCCGAGTTCTCCCGCGACATGAAGCTCATGCACGCCTTCGCGAACTCCCCGCTGGGCAAGCCGATGCGCCACTTCCTGACCAGCCCGGAGCAGGGCGCCGAGACCCTCGTCTACCTGTCGGGCACCACCGAGCCGCTGCACGGTGGCTACTACGTCAAGAGCAAGCCCGCCAAGCCGGCGAAGCTCGCCTCGGACGAGAACCTCGCCACCGAGCTGTGGGAGATCACCTCCCGCCGCGTCGGCCTGGTCGCCTGAACATATCGGTGAGCACCGACAGTTTCCGGGCCTACGGTGCTCCGCATGATCGAAGCAAGCGAACTGCTCGCCGACCCGCGCTTCACACTCCCGCCTGTTTTCGCTGGAGCGCCGGGAACCATCGGCTGGCTGCGGACGAACGTCGCCCGGTTCAGTACCGGACAGGCCCACACGCGACGTCGTTCGCTGGTGACGGAGGAACTCGCGGGGATGGATCCCGCGTGGTTGCGCCGCGAGGCGTTCGATCGGACGGTTGAGGCGAAGCGCTTCGGTCCGGTCGACCTCAAGGCGATCGTGGTGGAGACACTCGCCGCGGCACTCGGCCTTCGCGCTGGGCTCTCCGCGGACGTCGTGATCGTCGCGAAGGCTTATCAACCCCATGTGGAAGCGACGTCCGTCGAAGACGCCGCTGTCGCACGCCTCGTCGAAGCCTGTGGCGGGGCGTCAGAACAGACCGCGGCCCTGATCGGCCTGCTCGTGCAGGCCTGCGACGCCACGGCCGGGCTCGTCGAGAACGCGCTCGGCGAAACGGTCGCCGCGGAAGAAGCACTCGCCGCCACCTTGCGTGAACGCCCGCCGGTTTCGATGACCAGAAGATATAAGGACGGGCGACTGATCGAAGTCGATCTCACCGGCTTGCCGTTCGGCCACGGCCCGAAAGTCTGTCCTGGGCAGGTGCACGCGTTGGCGATCGCGGCCGGGATTCTCGACGCGCGGCGTCAGGCGGTGTGCTAAGACTTACCGCGTCGCCGGAGGGGTGTTCCGGCTCTGGGAGGGTCTTTTCATGCTGTATTTCGACGGGCTCGTCGGCGTGGTCACGCTCGGGCTCTGGATCTTTTGCCTCGTCGACGTCATCACGACCGAAGACGGGGCGTGCCGCAATCTGCCGAAGCTGACCTGGCTGCTGATCGTGCTGCTGATCCCGCTCGTCGGGTCGATCGTGTGGCTGGCGGCCGGCCGTCCGCAGACCGCCACGCGCGCCCGCCGGACCCAGTACGAACGGGACGCGCCGCGTTACCCCGAATACGACCGGCCCGGCCGGTTCTCGGCCGCGGACAGCGCGTCGGACGAGGAGTTCCTGCGTCAGTGCCGCGAGCGCGCCGAAGCGCAGCGCCGCAAGGCACGGGGCGAGCTGGACTAGGGCAGGATGATCCCATGAGCGACTGGAACGCGGGGATCATCAAGGAATTCAGGGAAAACGAAGGCAAGGTCGGCGGGCCGTTCGAAGGCGCGCCGATGGTCTTGCTGACCACCATCGGCGCCAAGAGCGGGCAGGAGCGGACCTCTCCGCTCGTCTACCTGGCCGAAGGCGACCGGCTCTTCATCATCGCGTCCGCGGCGGGCGCCGACAAGCACCCGGCGTGGTACCACAACCTGCTGGCCAATCCGACCGTCACGCTCGAGATCGGCACGGAGAAGTTCGAGGCGAAGGCGACGCCGCTGGAAGGCGAAGAGCGCGCCGTGTACTACGGCAAGCAGGCCGAGCTGATGCCCGGTTTCAAGGAGTATCAGGAGAAGACGAGCCGGGTCATCCCGGTGGTCGAGCTTCGCCGCCTCTGAGCGGCCGCGGCGGCCCCGTTCCCGAGTCCTTTGTGGACTTGGGGACGGGGCCGCATGTGCATGTGCGCTTGCCGCGACGATCCGTGGTGATCAGCGCAGTGGTCTGAGCCTTCTGCCTGCGCCGGGCTAGCTCTCTCGGCGGTAGTAAACGGTGGTTCACTCCTCATACCCTGAAGCGGGTGTCGGCCCCAGGGGAGAAGCAGGAGAGTGCGCGTGGCACGTCGGAAGAGCGCGTTTGTGGTGGAAATCGAGCCGTCCGGCGTCCGGTGGGTCAAGAGTTCCGCCAGTGCCAGTGGTGCTGACGACTGTGTTGAACTCGCGATCTCCGATGTCGCGGTCATGGTGCGGGATTCCAAGGACCGCTCCGGCCCCCGGCTTGTTCTCCCCCCGGCCGCCTGGGTTGGCCTGCTCAACGTTCTTTAACACGATGGTGTGACCCTTCCGCCAGTCGTTTCCTCATTCACTGTGGCGTAGGCCAGTATGTGCACGCGTCGTGGCGATTTGCCACATGTCCGAGATGAAACATTCACTTTGTCTTCGGCGATGTGCCTTATGCCCCGCTGCGCGCTACCATAGTGCCATGTGGCAGATTGCGATCTGCCACTCAACGAGGAGGAACATGATGACCAGGGGTGAAACCCCCGTCGGCCAGCTTCGACGCCTGCGGGCCGTCCTGAAGCAGGAGCGTGAGCAGCTAGGTCTCACGCAGCGCGATGTCGCCGATGCCCTCGATTGGTCCTCTTCGAAGCTGATCCGTATCGAGAAGGGGGTGGTGGGGATTTCGATCACGGACCTCAAAGCCCTTCTTCTCCACTACCGGATCACCGATGCCGATCGGGTTGAAGCGCTGGTGGAGCTGGCTCGCGCGGGCAAGAAGCCCGCCTGGTGGCAGGCTTACCGGGACATCTACGGCCAGCAGTTCCTGAACTTCCTGGGGCTGGAGGCGTCGGCGGTCGAGGTCAAGCAGTTCCAGGGACGGGTCATCCCCGGTCTGCTCCAGACGCAGGAATACACCACCGCGCTGATGAGCCAGTACCACGCTGAGCCGGAACGGGTCGAGCGCGGCACGGCGGTCCGCATGCGTCGTCAGGAGCTCATCGCGCCCGACGGTCCGGAAATGGTCTTCATCATGGATGAGGCGGTGTTGCGCCGCACGATGGGGAGCGTGGAGGTGATGCGCGGGCAGCTGCTCCGGTTGAAGGAGGTGGCCGCGCTGTCGAATATCGACGTCCGGGTGGTCCCGTTCTCCGCGGGGCCGCACAAGGGACTGGCCAGCTCCTTCGTTCTCTTCCGGCTGTCGGAGATCGAGAACGACGTCGTGCTGCTGCTCGAGATCCCGGATCAGGACATCCTCGTCGAGGAGTTCACCGACCAGACGAAGGACTACATGAGGATCTTCGACGAACTCGAAGGGCTCGCGCTGGCGGAGGACGACAGCGTGAAGCTGATCGACAAGATCTTGGCTGAGTTAGGGGAAAGCTCATGAGATGAGCGAATGAAAAGGGCGGCTCCTGCTGCAACAGAAGCCGCCCCGGAGGCAACTCGTCCGACCCGCGTGCATGCGGCAGGGAGTCGATGCCGTACGGGCTACCGTACCGCTGCCGAACCGCCTTGCCGACCCCGGTCACTCCAATGAAGGAGCCGGTCTTTGGGTGTCGACGTGAAACCGTTGGCACGCAAGGGCATCTGCAAAGTCGTTACGGTATTCGCGTTTGGTTTGCGGGGAGGTACACCATGAAATCCTGTCTCAGGCGGGCGCCGTGAGCGTCCCGCTTCCCTGTCCACCCAGGCACCGCACCGTTTTCGCGGTGGACATGGAAGGTTCGACCACACAGAACAATGTGACCAAGGGCGGGCTGCGCGCGGTCATGTACGACCTGCTCGAGCGGAGCATGGCCGAGTCGGGGATCGCCGAGGCGTTCCGCGAGCCGCTGATCGACCGGGGTGACGGGGTGCTGGCGTTGATCCAGCCCGTCGACGAGGTGCCGAAGACGGTGTTCCTCAGTCATCTCATCCCGACGCTCAGCGCGCTGTTGACCGAGCACATGCTCGACTACCCCGAGATGCGGCTCCGGATGAGGGCGGTGCTGCACGCGGGCGAGGTGCACCGTGACCGGCAGGGCTGGTTCGGTGAGACGCTCGACGTGGCCTTCCGGTTGCTCGACGCGCCGCAGGTGAAACAGGCGCTGAAGAAGTCGGCCGATCCGCTGACGGTGGTCGTTTCGGACAACATCTATCTCTCGATCGTCCGGCACGGCTACGACGGCATCGACCAGCACGACTTCCAGCCGTCGGTGCAGGTCAAGGTCGCCGGTCAGTACCACCGCGGCTGGCTGCGGCTGCCCGCCGCGGTGCCGAGGCAGCCGACGGCGGGTGATTTCCGGCGGCGGCGGCCGCTGATCCGGCTCCGGCCGCCGAGTTCGGCGGTCGGCTGAGAACTTTCCCGCGGGAGGCTGTCGAATCCGGTTCCGGCCGTTCGTCGTAGGGGTGAAGGGACTCCTGCGCGGAAGGAACCTGTCGGTGCTTCCCTGTAGGAAAGAGATCAACAGAAAGGCCGATCAGATGCCCCAGTACGCCGTACTGCTCTATTCGCCCGCTCCCGGCGACGACGCGGACGTCCCGCCGGAAGAGCTCGAAGCTCACATGAACCACGAGAACCAGGTGAAGGAGCTGGGCGGGTCGATCCGCGCGGGCGTGGCGCTGCAGGCGAGCACCACGGCGACGTCGATCCGGGGCGACGTCATCACCGACGGGCCGTTCATCGAAGCCAAGGAGGTCATCGCCGGCCTGTACGTCCTCGAAGCGCGCGATCTGGACCACGCGCTGTCGATGGCCAGGCTCAACCCGGCGACCTGGCGTGGCGGGGTCGAGGTGCGGCCGTTGCTGGGTCTCGAACTCAGGCCGTGAGTCTCGCCGAGGCCGCGGTCGCGGACGCGCACCGTCGCGAGTGGACATTCGTGCTCGCCGCGACGGCGCGCGTCACGCGCGACTTCGACCTGGCCGAGGAATGCGTCCAAGACGCCTATTTGTCGGCGCTGGACGCCTGGGAACGCGATGGCGTGCCGAAGAGCACCGGGGCGTGGCTGACCACCGCGGCCCGCCGCCGGGCGCTGGACGTGCTGCGGCGCGACCAGACGCTCAAGAAGAAACTGCCACTGCTCATCGAGCCGGAAGAGTCCGAGATGGACATTCCCACCGAATACGCGGTGCCGGACGACCGGCTCCGGCTGATCTTCACCTGCTGCCATCCGGCGCTGGCACGGGAGGCGCAGATCGCGCTCACCCTGCGGCTGGTGTGCGGCGTGACCACCGACGAGATCGCGAAGGCGTTCCTCGTCACCGATTCGACGATGGCCGCGCGAGTGACCAGGGCCAAGAAGAAGATCACCGCCGCCGGCATCCCGTACCGGGTGCCGTCGGCCAGTGAGCTGCCGGACCGGCTCGACGCCGTGCTCACCGTCGTCCACCTGCTCTACACGACCGGGCACACCGCGCCCACCGGTGACCGGCTCGTCCGCAACGACCTGGTCGAGCGCGCGCTGGAGCTGGCGCGGGTGCTGCACACGCTGATGCCGGACGAGCGCGAGGTGCGCGGGCTGCTCGCGTTGCTGATGGTCACCGACGCCCGCCGCGCGACGCGGACCGACGCCGACGGCCGCCTGCTCCTGCTGGAGGAACAAGACCGGTCGTTGTGGGACCGCGAGGCCATCGCGGCGAGCCACGACCTGGTCGTCGGCGCGCTGCGTGGCGGGAACGCAGGCCGGTTCGGGCTGCAGGCCGCGATCGCCGCGCTGCACGCGGAAGCGCCGAGCTTCGCGGAGACCGATTGGTCCCAGATAGTCACGCTGTACGACGCGTTGCTCAAGATCTGGCCGTCCCCGGTCGTCGCGCTCAACCGCGCGGTCGCCGTGTCCATGGTGGACGGTCCGGCCGACGGGCTCGCCGCGATCGCGGAGCTGGAAGCGGACAGCAGGCTGGCCGGTTATCGGTACCTTCCCGCCGCGAAAGCCGATTTCCTGCGCAGGCTCGGCAGGCACGCCGAAGCGGCCGACGCCTATCAGGCCGCGCTCGACCTCACCGAGAACGAGGCCGAGCGCGTGTTCCTGACCGGCAGGCTCACAGCGTCGCGGACAGCCCGAACGCGGGAAGGAGGCCCGGCGGAAAAGTCGTGATCTCGGCGATGCGGCCGTTTTCGACGCGCAGCACGTCGATCATCCAGGCGTGGTACTCGGTGTCGCCCGGCCGTTTGACGTAGCCGACGGCGGCGGGCATCCGGTTGGCCGTGGTGAGCACGCGCTTCCAGTCGCCCATGCGCTCGGCTTCTTCGCCGAGCCCGGAAAGCGCGTCGCGGCCGTCGAAACAGACCGGATGCGGCGGCATGGTGACCCGGACGTCCTCGCTGACCAAGGTGGCGAGCGCGGCCCAGTCGGACTCGACGTGCGCGGTCACGAAACGCTTGAGCGTGGCCATCTCCTCGGCGCTGGCTTCGTTCGAGGTCCAGTCGAGCCGTCGTGCGGGCAGTTCTTCGCGCATCGTGGCCCTCGCGCGCTGGAGCGCACTGTTGGCCGAGGCCACGCTGAGTGCGAGGGTTTCCGCGGTCTCGGTGGCGGACCAGCCGAGCACGTCACGCAGGATCAGCGTAGCCCGTTGCTTCGGCGGCAGAAGCTGGATGGCGGCCAGGAACGCCAGCTCGATCGTCTCGCGCGCGACGGCCACCGCGTCCGGCTGCTCGATCTCGTCCAGCAGCCGGTCCGGATACGGCTGGAGCCAGGACACCTCGGCGAACGAGGTCAGCCTGGTCACCTGCCGCGAGGTCCGGCGGAGGAAGTCGAGGCACGCGTTGGTCGCGATCCGGTACAGCCACGCGCGGAAGGCGTCGCCGTCGAACGTCTCGCGCTTGCTCCACGCGCGCAGGAAGGTCTCCTGCACCAGGTCGTCGGCGTCGGTGAACGAGCCGAGCATGCGGTAGCAGTGCACGTGGAGCTCACGCCGGTGACGCCCGACGAGCGCGGCGAAGGTGGCTTCATCCTGCATGGCCAGTCCAGAAGTGTCTGTGCGGTTCATGCACAGTAGAACGTCACCGCGCCCCGGAACTCATCGGTGCTACGCGTTCACCCCGGTCAGCGCGAAGAACTCCTGCCGCGAGCGCGGGTCGGACCGCAGCGACCCGAGCATCGTCGAGGTGACCGTGCTCGACCCGACGGCCTGCACACCGCGCAGCGTCATGCAGCAGTGCTCGGCCTCGATGACCACGCCGACGCCCTTGGGGGAGAGCTGGGTGTTCAGCCAGTCGGCGACCTGCTTCGTCAGCCGCTCCTGCACCTGCGGACGGCATGCGAAATGCTCGACCACCCTGGCCAGCTTCGACAGGCCGAGTATCCGCTCGCCCGGCAGATAGCCGACGTGCGCGACGCCGACGAACGGCAGCAGGTGGTGCTCGCAGACCGAGCGCACCGGGATGGCACGTGCGAGGACCAGCTCGTCGTAGCCTTCCTCGTTGGGAAACGTGGTCAGGTCGAACGGCCGGGGCGTGAACAGCTCGGCGTACGCCTTCGCCATCCGCCGGGGCGTGCCTTGGAGGCTCTCCGACTCGGTCGAGATGCCCAGTGCCTGCAGGAACGCGGCCGCGGCCAGTTCGGCGGCGGCGAGGTCCACGCCCGCGTCGGGTTCATGGATGACGCGCAGTGCCGAGCTTGCGTGCATGACCGTCTCCTCCGTGACCTGGTTTCGCCAACGAATCTTGGTCTTATTTGCGTAACCAGTCAAGGTTCTCGCTTGCGGCAATAGGCGTTGGCGTTATCGTGGGCGGGTGACGGACGACCCCCAAGCGCAGATCAGGGCCGTCGCCGCGCTGGACGATGACCTGCGTCACGGGATGTACGCGTTCATCCGGCAGGCGCGGCGGCCGGTCACGCGCGACGAGGCGGCGGCCTCGGTGGGCATCTCACGCAAGCTCGCCGCGTTCCACCTGGACAAGCTCGTCGAGGCGGGCGTGCTGCGATCCGGCTACGAGCCGGTCGGCAAGGTCGGGCGCGCGCCGAAGGTCTACCGGCCGTCGGAAGCCGACATCCGGATCAGCATCCCGGCCCGCCAGCACGACGTGCTCGCCGACATCCTGCTGGACGCCGTGCTCACCGAACGCGAAGGCGAGACCGCCCGCGACGCCGCGCTGCGCTGCGCCTACGCCCGGGGTTCGGCGCTCGGCGAGACCGAACGCGAACGTTTGCGCACCGGACGGCTGGGCGCCGAACGCGCGCTGACCGTCGCGGCCGGGATCCTGCAACGGGCCGGGTTCGAGCCGGCCAGGGAGGCGCCGACCTGCTTGCGGCTGCGCAATTGCCCGTTCCATCCCATGGCGGCCAAGGCGCCTGCCTTGGTCTGCGGGATCAACCAAGCGTTTCTCGCCGGGTTGCTGGGCGCGCTCGAAGCACCCGCCGAGGCTGTGCTGAGCCCGCGTTCCGGCGAGTGCTGCGTGGAGCTGCGCGCCTAGCGCAGCCGGGCAAACCACCTCATCTCGAAGAAGATTCGCCAGCTCACCAGCAAGGCCGTGAGAAATGCGCCATCATGACCCGCGTAGTCCGAAAGCAGTAATGGGAGGCATCGTGTCGGCCGAGTTCGACCAGCTCGTGGCGCAGTTCGAGCAGTTCCAGTCCAAGCTCAAGCACGTCGAGGAGCCCTTCGCCGACCTCGGCGGCATGCAGGCCGAGCTCGCCGAGCTGGAAGCGACCGCGTCCTCCCCTGACCGGGCGGTGACCGTGGTGGCCGGCGTCGGCGGTTCCATCAAGGAGATCCGCTTCGCCGACAACCCCGGCCTGGGCGCGGTGGTGATGGCGACGCTGCAGCGTGCCGTCGCCGAGGCCGCGCGCAAGCAGGCGGTCATCGTCGACGAGCACACCAACGGCGCGCTGGACCTGGTCGACCAGGTTCTCGAGGTTCAAGCCGAGGCGTTGGGAACCACAGTGGACGAACTGAAGTCGAACCTGCGAGACGAAGCACCAGCGGCGCCGCCGCGGTCCGACGACTTCTCCGAGCAGACGGTGCTGCGGCGTGCCGATGACACCCCGCAGCCGCCGCCGTATTCCGGCGGCAGTGGCTCGGCGGGTGATTCGTTCCTGAAGAACCTGTTCGACGAGGAGGATCACTGATGCCGGATGGCCACGCAGTCGTCATCGACGAGCTGCGCAAGTACTCGGGGAAACTGAACGGGGACATGGCGATTCCCCGCGAGATCGCCGGTCTGGTCAAGCAGTCCGACGTCGGTGACAAGTCCTGGGGCGTCGTCGGCATCTTCGTCAAAGGCAAGTACACCGAGATGCTCACCGAGCTCAACGACTTGCTCGGCGAGATGTCCGCTGGCCTCGAAGCCGCTTCGGAAAAGCTGAACGGCGCCGCGAACGCTTACCAGGCGCACGAAGACGACAGTGTTGGCGCGCTCAACGACATCCTGCGCCTGCTCGAGGCGCCCGCGAAGAGCCGCACGCCGAAGATCGGGCCCGCGAAATGACCGAGACCACCGGCGAGAAGACCGGCATCAGCATCAAGACGACCGACTCCGGCTTCATCAACACGGACAAGATCGCGACTTCACTGCCAGGCCCGCTGGGTTCGGGCGCGTCGGTGTTCAAGGACGTCACCGACGCGACCAAGGACGGCAAGGTCGAAGGCAGCGAGATCCAGACGATCGCGTCGTCGGGCGCGGGTTTTGTCAGCTCGTGCATGGACGTCAAGGACATCGCGACCGACCCGATCGGCTGGCTGGTCGGGCAGGGCCTGAACTTCCTGATCGCCGTCGTCCAGCCAGTGCAGGACGCGATCCACTTCGTCAGCGGCGACGGCCCCGCGCTCGCGGAGGCGGCCGAGAACTTCGGCAACATCGGCACCGGACTCGCCGAATACAGCAAGAAGTTCGCCGAAGACGCGATCTCGTCGCTGGCGGACTGGAAAGGCCCGGCCGCCGAAGCCGCGGGCAAGAAGCTCGCCGAGTTCTCCTCCGGGATCGACGGCATCGCCGGGCAGGCAGGCGACATCGCGAAGCTGCTGCAGATCTCCAGCATGATCATGACGGTCATCGAGGAGTTCATCAAAGCGCTGCTCACCGAGTTCATCACCTGGCTGATCATGATCTGGATCCCCGCGCTCGCGGCCGCCGTGCCCACCTTCGGCGGCTCGACCGCGGCGGCGGGCACCGCGACCACCGCCAAGGGCGCGCAGACCGGCGCGAAGGCGACCAAGCAGGTCAGCAAGCTCCAGCAGCTGCTGAACAAGATCCAGGAACTGTTGCAGAATCTGAAGAAGTTCTTCACCGACTGGAAGACGAACTTCAAGAAGATCATGGACACCAAGAAGCTTCAGGCCGGCATGGCCAAGCTGGAGGTCAACGCCGCCAAGGAAGCGGGCAAACGCGCTTCGCTGGGCGAAGAGCTGTACAACGCGGAAGACGGCATGATCGGCAAGCGCGTCACCGCCGGCGCGGGCAAGTCCTTTGGTACCACGGCGAAGAAGGCGGCCGCGGACGCCGCGGGGCTCGGCGACTTCGTCGACGGCAAGACCGGCGGGATCAAGCCGCCGTCAGGTGGCAAGGAGTGGACCAAGACCGGGATCAGCGTCGGCCGCAAGGCCAGCGAGTACGAAAGCGGAGCCGAGAAGGCCGGCGACTACGGTGACATCGGGGACGACCAGTCCCGCGAGGAAAATTCGGAGAACCTGGACTTCTGATGTACTGGGACGCGAGCGGCATAGCCGGCCTGATCTTCGTCGTGGTGATGGCCGTCGTGCTGTTCAAGCTGTTCCGCAAGAACGTGCGCAGCAGCGGCTTCCAACGGTCGGGCGCGGCGGATTTGGCGCGTGCCAACGGCTGGAACCTCTTCCAGGAGTACCCGCCTGAGCACTTCGCGCTCGAGAAGTCCCGTTTCCCCGGCGACGGCAGGGAAGTTCGCGACTACGCGACGACGCCGTATCGCGCCGCCGGCGAATACATCGGCACCGGCCTCGAAGGCACGTACCACGGTTTCCCGTTCACGGCCTACGAGTACGTCTCACCCCGAGACCGCGGATCCCGTGACGCCAACGGGAATCCGGTGGGCGACACGGTCCGTTCGGCCGTGATCGTCCACGTCTCCCAGCCACTCCCGGACGCCACGATCGAATACAGCACACTGCATTACCCGACGAAGACGAAGGCCATCGATTCCGAGGCCGAGCTGACGCCGGAGTTCCAAGCCTGGTTCGCCGACAACCACCGCCGCTTCAACCCATTCCGTGCGGCGGCGGGCATGCTCTCGATCGAGACGAACGATTTCCTGGACGAGCACCAGCTGATGAGCACGCTCGATTTCCTGACCGACGTCGCGACCGCGTTGCCGCTGCACGTGGTGCGCTGACCGGCCCCGGGCTTTCGCGCCCGGGGCCGGATTCTCGCGTTACTGAGCCGGGTCCATGTAGAGCAGGCGGTTCGCCGTCCCGGAGGGCAGGCCGGTCACCTTGCCCGCGGTGGCGGCGGCGATCAGCGCGGACTGCACCTGCGCGGGCGTGGCGGTCTTGTTGTTCTGCAGGTAGCGCGCGACGACCCCGACGACATGCGGAGTCGCCATCGACGTCCCGCTGATCGTGTTCGTGGCCGTGTCACCGGTGCCCCACGACGAGGTGATTCCGGTACCAGGGGCGAAAATGTCCACGACCGGCCCATAATTCGAGAAACTGGACCGCGCGTCGGTGTTGGTGGTCGACCCCACGGTGATCGCCTCGGTCACCCGCGCGGGCGAGGTGCTGCCGGCGTTCGTGTTGGAATTCCCGGCGGCCAGCCCATAGGTGATCCCGGCCGCGATCGACCGCCGCACGGCCGCGTCCAGCGTCGTCGAAGCCCCACCACCCAGGCTCATGTTCGCGGCGGCGGGCTTGACGGCGTTCTTGGTCACCCAGTCGATGCCCGCGACCACCCCGGCCGTCGACCCGCTGCCCGCGTTGTTCAGCACCCGAACGCCGTACACGGTCGCCGCCTTGGCGATCCCGTACTGCGAACCGGCGATCGTCCCGGCCACATGCGTACCGTGCCCGTTGCCATCCTGCGCGACAGCGTCGTTGTCCACGAAGTCGTAGCCGTTCTTGGCCCGCCCGCCGAACGTGGTGTGCGTGACCCGCAGCCCGGTGTCGATGACGTAGACGTTCACCCCGGCCCCGGTCGAGGTGTAGTTGTAGCTCTTGCTCAGCGGCAGATTCCGCTGGTCCACCCGGTCCAGCCCCCACGACGGCGGATTCGGCTGCGTCGTCTCGGCATGGAAGACCTGGTTCTGCTCGACGTACTCGACGCCCGGATCCGCGGCCAGCCGCTTGGCCTGCCTTTCGGTGAGCGTCCCCGCGAACCCCTTGAGCGCGCTCTGGTAGGTCCGTTCGACCTTCGCGCCGAACTTCGTCGCGATCTTGTTCGCGTCGGTGTCGTCCTTGAGCTTGACGATGTAGCTGCCGGCGATCGCCTCAGGCGACCCAGCGGCCAAGATCTGCCCTTCGGCGGCCTGAGCCGGCGTCGTCGTCAGCCCGGTCGCCAGCGCGACCACGCTCGCGGCAGTCACCCAACGTACTTTGCGCATGCGTCTCGTCCTGTCGTTCGCAGGGATCGGCCGGCAACCACATGCGGCGAGGATCGGGGGCGCCCGGCCGTGCGGGGCGCCGTTCGCGGAAGCCCCACGCCGTTCGAGGTTATTGAGCGTTTGGTATGTCCGAAATACGCCATTTGGCCGATCGAACGACGATCGTCTGCCCCCATCCGAGCCGGGGTCCCGATTCAGCCCGCAACCGCCCATGACATGCGAAATCACGAATGGAACCACGAGAGTTCAGGCCTCGGCCACAACGTTGCACGGCGAGCCAAAATTTCGGCAACGGGTGAGGATCGCCTCTGGCTCATGATGTCTGCTGTTCGAGGGCCATGAGCCAGAGGCGGTGTATTAGATGTCGAGAGTAGTCAGTTTAGAAGCGAAGGTGCGTTGACTCGACCTTGTGTCGCGGAAGCTATTGAGCCAGTTCGTCGTGTCGTCCGCGGTGCAAATGCGTGGCATTCACCGGTGGCTATCTGACATCGATGACCAAGTCCGTGCCTCTGCTGACGTCGTCGAATTGAACTGGTATCTCCTCGATATTCAGTGCTCGCAAGAGCGCCCTTGTTGGAACGCGGTGCTGGTGGCCGACTCGTATGACCTGGCACGGGAAAGCGTCGCGTTTGACCAGCTTGTAAGCGGTGTTCACATGGATTCCCAATGCTTTGGCTGCTGTGGCCAGATCGACGGTGGCCGGCAGCTTGAACAACTCGGGGAACGTCATTGTGTCCCGTGCTCGGCTGGACGGCCGAACGAGAGCGCTGCCTCGTCGCTGGGACGCGACCTGTGGGTACGTCATGCTGCCGTCCTCGGCTCGGTGGAGTTGTGGCCGTCGTTGATCACTTTTCGCAACCCCAAACGACTTGCGAGAGCACCGAGGCGTTCACCTTCGACGGCGGCCCGGTCTCGAGTGCCCTCGTATGGCGTGCTCGAGAACGTGGGTTCTGAGGTGCCATGGCGTCGTATCATGAGCGACTCGACGTCTTCGTGAACCACGTCGCGTGTCGCCTGCCAGCAAGCTTGGCGCGCGAGGCTGTAGGTGCTCCACCACAGGCGTTTGCCCAGGCTGGGCTGCTCCGGGTCAGCGTGACGACCGGTTTCGATGAACGCGGTGATGACCTCGGATCGAATGTCCTGTATGTCGATCTGCCATGTGCGGTACAAACGGTTCGCGATACCGCGCAAGCGTGGCAGCATGATCCAGATCAAGTTCTTTTCCCCCGGACATCGCTCTGTTTGTGCTCGGCGTATGAGTGCCGCCCAAAGCGAGTCGCAGATCGGATCAGGGGTGGCGCGATCTTGAATGATGATGCGGACACAATGCACGGTGAGCTGCGAAGTCGGTACGGCAATCCTGCAGTCGTCCGGTGCGAGTTCGGTCTCAAGTGCGTCGAACACATCGGGATACTTGAGTAGGGAAGCCGGCGGTACATTCAGTGACCGGTGAGGGTGCATTCGTTCTCCAGGGTCGAGGCCTTACTTCCCCAAGTAACCATTGAACGCAGTCGTTTTGCTAGATGGTTCACTAAAAGTGTGACTCGATGTCCGGTCGGTGATACGGGCCGTATTTTTTGCCCGGGGGAGCGTCACTCGCAGGAGCTGGCAATGGTGTCGGTCGGGGGACCGGCCGACGTGGAGCTGCGAATGGGACTGAGGCTCTACGCCGTCGTGACCGCCGTCCAAACAGAAGCCTCGCGGGAGGAAGAGAACCAGGCGGCGAAGCCTTTGATCGGGTAAGTGCCCCCGGCAGGATTCGAACCTGCGACACCCGCTTTAGGAGAGCGGTGCTCTATCCCCTGAGCTACGAGGGCGGGGACGTGCACCCCCACCCTACCGGCCCAGGCCCGGCCGGACACGCACCGGGTGTGTGACGTCTCGGTGAGGTCTCAGCGCAGCACGTGAAGGTGTCTCGTTTCGAAACTCCCGGTGCCAGTAGGTAGCCTTCCTTAACGGTTGCGGGAGACCCGCGCCACCGGACGCCGGAGGGCTTCGTTGATCAAGCTCATGTTCGCGGACGACGAGGAACTGGTTCGCTCAGGGCTGCGCGCGATGATGTCGGGTGCGCCCGACATCGAGATCGTGGGCGAAGCGAGTGACGGGAGATCCGCGGTCGAGGCTGCTCGGCGGTATCACCCTGATGTGGCGTTGCTCGACATCAAGATGCGGGCCCCTGACGACGGCATCCGGGCGCTGCGGGCGATCCTCGCGCTGCCTGATCCGCCGACCGTGGCCATGCTGACCACCTTTGACATCGATGAGTACGTGAGTCTCGCGCTGCGGCTCGGGGCGAACGGGTTCCTGCTCAAGGACATCGATCCGGCCGCGCTGCTGAGGGCGGTCCGGGATCTGGCCAGGGGCGGCGCCGTGCTCGACCCTGGCGTGGCGGCGAGGATGGTCAGCGCTCATCGGGATGAGCAACGCGCCGCTCAACCCGCGAGGAAATTGCTCGCGTCGCTGTCCGAGCGGGAACGTGAAGTTGTCGGGTTGATCGGTCAAGGACTGTCGAACGCCGAGATCGGCGGGCAGCTGCACCTGTCCGAAGCGACGGTCAAGGGTTACGTGTCCGCCGTGCTGTCGAAGATCGGGGCCGCCAACCGCGTGCAAGCCGCGCTGCTTGCTTATCGCGGCGGCCTACTCGGTTGACAAGTGCTGCTCACGGCGCTGGAGTTCCTGGGGTTGGTCGCGTTCGCGGCGTCGGGGGCGTTGGCGGCGGTCAGGGCTCGGCTGGATGTCTTCGGGGTCGTCGTCGTGGGACTCACGACGGCGCTCGGGGGCGGGGTCATGCGGGACGTGATGCTCGGGATCCATCCGCCGACCTCGCTGCGGAACTGGCCGTACCTGGCGACCTGTGCCGCGACCGCGCTCATCGTGTTCGTGTTTCACCCGCAAGTGGCACGGCTGCGCCGGGGTGTGCTGCTCGCCGACGCGCTCGGGCTGGGGGTTTTCGCGACCGCGGGTACGACGACGGCGCTGAACTACGGGGCGCCCGTGTACGCGGCGTGCCTGATCGGGATGACTTCGGGTATCGGCGGCGGTGCCGTGCGAGATCTCTTGCTGCGGGAAATCCCCCTGGTGCTGCGGCGGGAGATCTACGCGGTGGCGGCGCTGGCCGGTGCGACGCTGGTCGGGGTCGGTTACATTCTGCGACTGCCGTCGGGTTTGACCACTGTCGTGGCGGCCGCCGTGGTCGTCGGGCTGCGGGTTTTGGCTCTTTGGCGGCGGTGGAACGCGCCGGTCGCGAAAGATGCTTCGTGAAATCTGTGTTTGTTCTTAGGCGCGTCTCAGCACGCTGGGTAAAACTACAGCCATGCGCATTCTCGTAGTCGACGACGACAGGGCCGTTCGGGAGTCCCTGCGTCGTTCCCTTGAGTTCAACGGCTACAAGGTCGACCTGGCCAGTGATGGTGCGCAGGCGCTCGAAGCGATCATCGCGAGCAGACCGGACGCGATGGTCCTCGACGTGATGATGCCCCGGCTGGACGGCCTCGAGGTCGCCCGCAGGCTGCGCAGCACCGGCGACGACCTGCCGATCCTCGTCCTCACCGCGCGCGACACCGTCTCGGACCGGGTGTCCGGATTGGACGCGGGCGCCGACGACTACCTCCCGAAACCGTTCGCGCTGGAGGAGCTGCTCGCCAGGCTTCGCGCGCTGCTGCGCCGCGCCATGCCGGACACCGACTCCGGCCAGGCCAGCGAAATGCTCACGTTCGGCGATCTGACCCTCGATCCCGGGACGCGTGAGGTGCGCCGCGGGACCAGGGAGATCAGCCTGACCCGCACCGAGTTCGCGTTGCTCGAACTCTTCCTTTCTTACCCGAAACACGTGCTCACCAGGGGCCGGATCTTGGAGGAGGTATGGGGCTACGACTTCCCGACGTCCGGCAACGCGTTGGAGGTCTACGTGGGATATCTGCGCCGGAAGACGGAGGCCGAGGGGGAGCCGAGGCTGATCCACACGGTCCGCGGCGTGGGCTACGTGCTGCGCGAGACTCCTCCGTGATCGAGCTGGCGGACCCCAAACAGCCCACCCGGTTCTCACTGCGTCGCAGGGTCGCCCTGCTCGCCGCCGCCTGCGTGGCCGGCGCGGTCGCGCTGGCCTCGATCGGCGCCTACTACACCGTCAAGGAGAACCTGTACCAGCAGCTCGACGACAACCTGCGTGCCAGGGCGCAGAACGCGGTGGACTCGCCGGTGGTCGAATCGGGGATCCAGTCGATCCCCGCCGCGTTCCTGTCGAGCATCGACATCCAAATCGGACAGCTCGGCATCACATCCGACCCCCGTGGACAGCTGATCTACCCGAGGGCAGGCAACCCGCCGCCGTGGAGTGCGTCGGAACTGGCTGTCGCGCAGGGCACTTCGGCCGAGTCGATCCGCACTGATCAGCGGACGGATTCGCGGGTCATCGCGCTTCCCAACGGGCACGGCAGCGCGATGGTGCTGGCGCAATCGCTTGCGTCGACCAAGCGCACGCTGAACGAGCTCTCTGTCGTGCTGCTCTTGATCGGTGGTGCCGGGATCCTGCTCGCCGCCGCGGCGGGCACGGCGGTGGCCAGGGGAAGCCTCGCGCCGGTCGAAAGGCTGACGCAGGCGACTGAACGGGTCACCCGCACGGGTGATTTGACGCCGATCCCGGTGAGTGGCGACGACGAGCTCGCGCGGCTGACCACCAGCTTCAACACGATGCTCGGGACGGTCAGCGAGTCGCAGGAACGGCAACGCCAGCTCGTCGCCGACGCCGGCCACGAGCTGCGCACACCGTTGACGTCGCTCAGGACGAACCTCGAACTGCTGCTGAGCGCGAGCAGGCCGGGTGCGCGGACGTTGCCCGACGAGGATCGCGCCGAGATCGAGGCCGACATCCGCGGTCAGCTCGACGAACTGACCCAGCTGATCGGTGACCTGGTCGAGCTCGCCCGCCAGGATGAGCCGTACGCGCAGTTCGAGCGTGTCGAGTTCGCCGACGTCGTCGAACGGGCGCTGGACCGGGCACGGCGGCGGGCCGGGGAGATCGACTTCGCGGTCGACCTGCAGCCGTGGGTGCTCAGTGGTGACTCCAGTGCGCTTGAGCGCGCGGTGTTGAACCTGCTGGACAACGCGGTGAAATTCTCGCCGCCCGGATCGTCCGTTCAGGTGCGGCTGTTCGCCGTCGGTGACGGCAGCGCCGTTCTCGAGGTCGCCGACTCCGGACCCGGCATCGCCGACGAGGACCTGCCGAAGGTCTTCGACCGCTTCTACCGCTCGTCAGAGGCCCGTACCCTGCCGGGTTCCGGGCTCGGGCTCGCGATCGTCAAGCACGCCGCCGAGCGGCACGGCGGTACCGTGTACGCCGCCCGATCACCCGAGGGCGGCGCGCTGATGTCACTGCGCCTGCCTGGGGCACCCGGGTGACTTGCCGCGCCTTCCGCATGTTTGATCGTGTAGGATTTTGTGTGGTTGGCGCGGCGGACGGAGTAAACAGTGCTTGCGCGGCAGCGACAGGCGATGATCCTCGAAGAGGCACGGCGGACCGGAGCGGTCCGGGTCAGTGAGCTCGTCGGGCGGCTCGGCGTATCCGACATGACGGTGCGCCGCGACCTCGACGTGCTCGCGGGGCGCGGGCTCGTCGAGAAGGTCTACGGCGGGGCGACCTCGATCGTCGGCAAGAGCACGGATGAGCCCGGCTTCGAGGCGAAGTCCGTGCGTCAGCGCGTCCAAAAGGAAGCGATCGCCGAACTCGCCGCCGGGCTCGTGCGGCCGGGCACCGCGATCGGCATCTCGGCGGGCACGACGACGTGGACACTGGCCAGGGCGTTGGACACGGTGCCGGGACTGACGATCGTCACGAACTCGATCCAGGTCGCGGACGTGCTCCGCGGCTCCAGTCAAACTGAACGAACGGTCGTGCTGACAGGTGGCGTCCGCACGCCGTCCGACGCGCTCGTCGGGCCGGTCGCCGTGCAGAGCCTGCGCACGCTCCACCTCGACGTCGTCTTCCTCGGTGTGCACGGAATGGCCGACGGCCCCGGCTTCACCACCCCGAACCTGACCGAGAGCGAGACCGACCGCGCGCTGGTCGAGGCCGGCCGCAAGCTGGTCGTGCTCGCCGATCACACGAAATGGGGGACGGTGGGCATCTCCACCATCGCCGACCTGAACGAGGCCGATGTCGTCGTCAGCGACGACGGGCTGGCCGAGCACGCCAGGGAAGTGCTGTCCGAACAAGCGGGGGAACTGATGATCGCGGAGACGGTCGCCGAGGCGGAAGAGGCGTGAGGAAAACCGTCAGGCAGCTGGCCGATGGCCGCGAGATCATCTATTTCGACGAGACGCCCGCAGAGCGGAACGCGGCCGACACGCGTGACCTGCCGCCGGTCGCGGCGACCTCGGAGATCCGGCGCGACCCGCTGACCGGCGAATGGGTGGCGATGGCCGCGCATCGCCAGACACGCACGTACAAGCCGCCCGCCGACCTGTGCCCGCTGTGCCCGAGCAAGCCGGGCAAGCCGAGCGAGATCCCGGACGCCGACTACGACGTGGTGGTGTTCGAGAACCGTTTCCCGTCGTTCTCGCAGGGCGTCGTCGGCGAGGAATCCACTGTGGACGGGCTGGGACTGGTGCCGACCGCGCCGGGGCGTGGCCGTTGCGAGGTCGTCTGCTTCACCAGTGAGCACAACGGCTCCTTCGCCGGACTGAGCCCGCGCAAGGTGCGCACCGTGGTCGACGCGTGGGCCGACCGCACCGAGTTCCTGTCGGGTTTGGACGGGGTCGAGCAGGTCTTCCCGTTCGAGAACCGCGGCGAGGAAATCGGCGTCACGCTGCATCACCCGCATGGCCAGATCTACGCGTACCCGTTCGTCACGCCCAAGACCGCGCGCATGATCGAGGTCGCCCGCGCGTACGAGGCCGAGCACGGCCGTCCGGTGCTGGGCGACGTGCTCGCCGCCGAGCGCAAGGTCGGCATACGGGTCATCGCCGAAGGTGAGCACTGGACCGCGTTCGTGCCGCCCGCGGCGCGCTGGCCGGTGCAGGTCCAGGTCGTGCCGCACCGCCAGGTGCCGGACATCCCCGCGCTCACCGACGCCGAGCGAGACGACTTCGCCGAGGTGTACCTGCAGGTGCTCAAGCGCTGCGACGCCTTGTACGGCAGGCCGCTGCCCTACATCGCGGGCTGGCATCAGGCGCCGGTCAACCAGGACCGCGAACTCGGCTGGCTGCACCTCGAGCTGTTCTCCGTGCTGCGCTCGAAGGACAAGCTGAAGTACCTGGCCGGGTCGGAATCCGGGATGGCCGTGTGGATCAACGACGCCACCCCTGAGCAGATCGCCGAGAGGCTGCGCGGTTCTTAAGTCATAATCACAGGTGGGGCTCAGGACTTTCTCAGGACCATCCCGCAAGGTAGAGACATGACCGAGAACGACCCCCAGAACAACCCGGTGCCGGGTGAGCAGAGCGGCCAGCCGGTCACCCCGGCTCCGCACGACGAGCCGAGCACGCCGCCGCGGGGGAACGCCGCGGTCAGTGGCGAGCAGGTCTACGTCGCGCCAAGCCCCTGGTCGCCGCAACAGCAGCCGCAGCAGGCTCCTTACCAGCAGCAATACCAGCACGCCGCGCCGTACGGCCAGGTTCCGCAGGGGAACACCTCGGTGTACGCGGTACCGCCGCAGCAGCAGGCGCCGAAGAAGTCGGGTGCGGGGAAGCTCGTCGCCGGGGTGGCCGTCCTCGCTCTGCTGGTCGGGGGTGGAGCGGGGGCGCTCGGCGGATACCTCGCCGGGGGCGGCGGCACCGGTTCGAGCTACAACGCGCTCGACGCGCCGAAGCCCGCCAAGCAGACCGGTAACGCGCCAGCTGGCTCGGTTGAATCGGTTGCTCAGAAGCTTTCGCCGAGCGTCGTCGAGCTTCAAGTGTCCGGCAGCCGCGGCGCCGGCGAAGGCTCCGGCTTCGTGCTCAGCGCGGACGGCTACATCCTGACCAACAACCACGTCGTCGAGGTCGCCGCGAACGGCGGCCAGATCCAGGCCGTGTTCCGCGACGGCAAGAAGGCGGTCGCGCAGATCGTCGGGCGTGACCCGACGACCGACATCGCGGTCGTCAAGGCCACCGGCGTCGCCAACCTCGTCCCGGTCGAACTCGGCCGCTCGGACGACCTCGCGGTCGGCCAGGGCGTGGTCGCCATCGGCTCACCGTTCGAGCTCGCGGGCACCGTGACCTCGGGCATCGTCAGCTCGCTGCACCGGCCGGTGCAGGCGGGCGGCAGCAGCGGCGACCAGACCACGGTCATGGACGCGGTGCAGACCGACGCGGCGATCAACCCGGGCAACTCCGGTGGCCCGCTGGCGAACATGCAGGGCCAGGTCATCGGCATCAACTCCGCGATCTACAGCCCGCGCTCGGCCGGGAGCAGCGGCCAGCAGGGCAGCGAGAGCGGCAGCGTCGGCATCGGCTTCGCGATCCCGATCGATCAGGCCCGCCGCACGGCCGACGACATCATCAAGACCGGCAAGGCCAAGCAGACCTTCATCGGCGCCGGCGTCAAGCCGGCCGAGCAAGGCGGCGCCTCGATCATCAGTGTCGAGCCCGGCAGTCCCGCCGAGCAGGGCGGTCTCAAGGTCGGGGACGTGGTCGTCAAGATCGACGACCGGATGATCGACGACGCTGACGCGCTCATCGCCGCGGTGCGCACCAGGGCGCCCAACGAGAAGGTCAAGTTCACCACCGCAGACCAGCGCGTCCTCGAAATCACCCTGGGCGGCAAGGACATCGAACCCAAGTAGTTCTTCTCAAACGCTCGGCCGCTTAGGGCGGCCGAGACCAGCACGGGCTCGTGCGCGATCTGTCCGCAGATAGCGCACGAGCCCGCTTGTCGTCACACCAACCCAAACGACGGCCAGTGAGATGACCAGACCCAGCTCGGGGTTGTCGCGTGGGCCAGGCGGAGGTGGTGCCCCGTAGGTGCGCCACAGCAGGGGGAACGCGATGATCGCGAGTACTCCGGTGAGTACGGCGCCGACCATCACCGGGGCCTTCCACGGCTGCGGCAGCACTCGGCTCAGCGCGAAGGCCACGACACCGACCACAGGTGCGATCAGCGCGTCGTGAAGGATCGGAAAGCCGAGCAGCCAGCCCGCCGCGACGAGATCGCCCGTCCACAGCGGAAAGGCGAACTCGTAGATCAGGACGGCGCCCCAGGCGAGCGCGGCCAAGCCCGGCAAGACGAGCAGCAAGCGGAACAGTTTCACGCCGCCTCCAGTTTCGCGACCCACTTGGTCTGCAGCACGCCGGGCCGGTTCGGGGCGATGACCCGGCAGGGATAGCCGTGGTCGAGATCGAGAATCTCGCCGTTGAGTTTCAGCGCGAGCAAGGTGATGTCGTCCGCGGTGTGTTCACCGGGCAGCACGCTGGTCGCGTAGATGCCGGACTTCTCCATTGAGGTCACGACGACCTGCATGCCGGGCTTCCCGCCCGCCGCGCGCAGGAGGTCCGGAAAGGACACACCGGTCCAGACGGCCGACCGGCTTCACCCCTCGACGCACGCGATGGGCAGTTCCGCGGTGGTCTGGGGAAGAGCGCGAAGCTCGTCGATCGAAAAGCCGCGCGTGCCCGCTGGTGTGACGACCTGAAGTCGCCAGTCCGGTGTGACCGCGGTGATGCCCGCGCCTGCTGCGGTCCGATTGACCGGAACGCCTTGCGAACCTTCATCCGAACGCCATTTGAGCGGCGAAATGTCTCGGAGCAAGGGAACTGTGGCACCCGCGGTGGCGACCACGGAGACACCGGCGGCGAGCCAGGTCGTCCGCAGGAAACCGCGTCGGGACAGGCCGGTTGCTGTATCGGGCTCGGGCGCGTTCTTCGTCAGTGCGCGACGCAGGATCGGTATCTTGACCGCGATGTGCACCAGGATCGAGCCGATCGCGACCCAGGCGATCGCGTAGTGGATCTGCGGGAAGTAGAAGTTCCACGGGTAGTTCTGGGCGATGTTCAGCAAACCGGTGGTGAGTTCGAAGAACGCCGATGCTGACAGGACGAGAATCGAGCCGCGCTCGAGGGCGTGCGGCAACGACTTGATCAGCGGGCGTTCGAACAGCTTCGGGAAGACGCTCCACAATTTGGCCAACAGCAAGGGAATCGACGCGATCCCGGAAATCACGTGCAGACCCTGCGTCACCCGGTAGAGCCCGGATGGACGGCTGGGCCACCAAAACCAGGCGGGAGGATGCTGGATGAGGTGGCTGATCAGGCCGGTGAGAAAACATGTGGTGAAGGTGATGGCCAGCGCCAAGCCGATGCGGCTGGTCACGCGTTCCGTATGTGCGGCACTGGCGAACTTGGGCATTCTCATGGGCGCACCAGCTCCGCGAACCAACGGTGACCGCGCTGGGCGGTCCAGGACAGGCGCAGCCCGACTTGGGCAGCCAAACCGCTGATGCTGTCCGTGCCGACCCAGGACCAGGTGAACCATGGTTTACCTGTCCGCTCCGCCGGCGAGTGCAGGCGGACGCGTTCGTGACGAAGCGCGTGTCCTGGCGGGTCCAGCTCGACGAGCGCAGTGCCGCCGGGGGCGAGGAGTTGGGTGACGCGACCGAGCAGGCGGACGGGGTCGCCGCCGATGCCGATGTTGCCGTCGGCGAGCAGTGCGTGCGACCAGCGGCCTTCCCCCGGGATACGGTCGAAGACGTCGCGGCGCAGTGCGATCGCGCCGCGCGCGTGCGTGAGACGGACGGCGGTTCGCGAGCTGTCGACGCCCAGCGCGACCACGCCGCGTTCCAGCAGCGCGGCTGTCAGCCTGCCGGGGCCGCAACCGATGTCGAGCGTCGGGCCGTCGCAGGCGTTGAGGAGAACCTCGTCGCCTTCGCACGGTTCGGCCGTCCAGCGATCGACGGGGAGTTCGACACGCTCGCCGTTGGCCAGCTCCAGCCAGCAGCGGTGGCCGAGCAGCCCGACGTCGAACTCGTTGCCGTGCAAAACATTCATGCGGCCACCTCGGCAACGGCCTGTGCGAATCGGCTGTCCGGACGCAGCGACGCGACATGGCGGGCATCAGCCATTGTGTCTACATCGGACAGTGTGCTGAGCAGTTTCGGATCGAGGCCGGCGAGTGCGCGCAGTGTCAGCTTGCCGGTGTCGTCGCGCGACATCGGTACGTCGGCGAGCACATGCGCGTTGCGGGGGTCGCGCAAGCCGAGAGCCCACCAGCCACCGTCCTCGGCGAGGCCAAGCGTGGCCGCTCTGCCCTCGTGCAGCAGCGGTTCCGCGGCGGCCATGAGCAGATTCGGACTTACCTGAGGGGTGTCCATGCCGATCTGGAGAACCGGCATGCCCGCGAACAACGCCGCGGTGTCAGCGTGCGCGTTCGCCAGCCTCGCCCCGAAATCCCACCCACGCTGAGCGAAGACAGTGGTTTCACGTAGTGCACTGGACAGTTCGGAACTCTTCGCCGCGTCGGCAAGATCGCCCGTCAATGCGACGACCGGTATGGCTCTGGGCGTGCCTAGCACGGCTTCGATGGTGTCGAGCAACGCGGAGGCGGCGATGTTCGCGGCTTGCTCGCCCGAGGCGGGTGGGCACAGCCGGGTCTTGGCGAAGCCCGGCACCGGGGCTTTGGCGACGATCAGCAGGCAGAAGTTCATCGCGCCAGCACCCGGCTCATGTCGCGGACGGCACGTAAGGTGCCGCGTACGGATCCAGAGACCTTGGATTTGGTCCCTTTCGCACGTGCGCCGTAGCTGACGTCGAATTCGCTGACCTGCCAGTCCGCGCGCTGGGCCCTGATGAGCAGTTCGAGCGGATAGCCGAAAGCGCGGTCCGTGATGCCGAGATCGAGCAACGGTTCGCGACGAGCCGCGCGCAGCGGGGCGATGTCTCGGACTGGTAGCCCGCGGTGACGCAACAACGAAGCGAGGACCAGGTTCCCGGCGCGGGCGTGCCATGGCCACACGTCACGGCTGGTCGGCACTCGGCGTCCGACGGCGAGATCGGCTCCAGCTCTCAAGGCGGCTACGAGCTTGGGAAGCTCAGCGAGGTTCAGCGATCCGTCGGCGTCGGCGAAACAGACGATGTCCGCTGTCGCGCTCTCCAGGCCGGTTTGCACGGCGGCGCCATAGCCGCGTCGCTTCTCGTGCACCACGTGCGCGCCCAGCCTCTGGGCGACCTGGGGTGAACCGTCTGTCGACCCGTTGTCCACGACGATCGCCCGATAGCCGGGCGGCAGCGCGTTCAGGACGTCGGGAAGAGCGCCGGCTTCGTTGAGGCAAGGCAGCACTACGTCTATCCGGTCATCGGTCACCCGGAAAACGCTAGGTCCACCTTGGACACTGAGAAAGCCTTACGCTGCTTACTGAATTCTGACATCGAAAGAGTTCTTACCAAGTCATGACGAGATGGTCCTACAGGCCTCTGAAGGCTTTAAGTGAGACTAAGGTGCTCGTAATGACTTCGGTGGCTATTCGAGTGAAGAGCGGTTTGCGCGCGGACCTGCTCGCCGTCGCGCTCTCGCTGATTCTCGTGGGTGCGGCCGCTGGAGTCGGCATCTATTTCAACCGGCCGGGTTCCGGCGTGGTGATCTTCGCGTTCGCGCCACCGTTGTACGGGGATTGGCTGGTGCACGCGGGGCCGGGCTCGGTCTCCGCGGTACTGATCGCCTTCGCTGCGGTGTGCTGGGGTCCCATGTTCGCGGCGACGTTGCCACTACGCCGCTTGCTGCCGCTCGGGTATGTCACGGCGGTGGCTTGGACGTTCTCCCTGGCGATGATCGACGGCTGGACACGTGGATATGCCGAGCGGTTGACGCAGCCGAGTGAGTACCTGCACGAGGTACCTGGGATCAGCGACATCCCACGCATGCTGACCGAATTCTCGTCACGCATCCTCGACTTTCAGCCGAATTCGTGGACCACCCACGTATCGGGGCATCCGCCGGGCGCGACGCTGGTGTTCGTCTGGCTGGATCGGATCGGGCTCGGCGGCGGGGCATGGGCCGCTACAGCGTGCGTGGCCGTCGGCTGCCTGATCACGGTCGCGATCCCCGCGACACTCGCGTTGCTGGGGCGTCCGGATGCCGCGCGAGCCACGGTGCCGTTCGCGGCCTTGACGCCAGGTGCGATCTGGATCGGCGCGTCGGCGGACGGATTGTTCGCCGGGGTGACCGCTACGGCGGTGATGCTGCTGGCGTTGGCCGTCCACACACGGCGCGCGGTCTACGCGATCGCTGGTGGTGTTCTGCTGGGCTTCGGGATGTACCTGTCGTACGGGCTCGTGTTGATGGGACTCATCGCGCTGGCCGTGGTCGTGCTCGGCAAACAGTGGCGAGTGCTCGGCTGGGCCGTGGCGGGGGCGGCCGTCGTGATCGCCGTGTTCACCCTGGCCGGGTTCTGGTGGCTCGACGGCTACCACCTGGTGGTCGAGCGGTATTACCAGGGCATCGCGAGCGAGCGGCCGTATTCGTACTGGGTGTGGGCGGACTTGGCCGCTGTGACCATCGCTGCCGGGCCCGCGGTGGTCGCCGGGGTGCGGCGCGTGATGACCGGCCGGCCGTGGGGCGAGCCGGTGCTGATGATCGTCGTGGCGGCGTTGCTGACGATCGCGTTCGCCGATCTGTCGGGATTGTCGAAGGCCGAGGTCGAGCGCATCTGGCTGCCATTCACGGTCTGGTTGCTCCCGGCTGTTTCACTGCTTCCGGTGTCTCATCGGCGTTGGTGGCTGGCCGCGCAGGCGGCGACGGCGCTTCTGGTGAATCATCTGGTGCTGACGATTTGGTAGGAGCTCATATGGACGAGCAAGGCCGCGTACTGGTGGTCGACGACGACGAGACCGTGCGCGACGTCGTCCGGCGCTATCTCGAACTCGCCGGTTTCACCGTGGACATGGCGGGCGACGGCACCGAGGGATTGCGGGCGTTCACCGCACGGCCGCCGGACCTCGTCGTGCTCGACGTGATGATGCCCGGGATCAACGGCCTGGAGGTATGCAAACGGCTGCGTCAGGTCAGCCAGGTCCCGATCGTCATGCTCACCGCGCTCGGCGAGGAGGAGAACCGGATCGCCGGACTCCAGCTCGGCGCGGACGACTACGTCACCAAACCGTTCAGCCCGAGGGAGCTCGCGCTGAGGGTCACGTCGGTGCTGCGCCGTGCGCGGATGCCACGACCTGAACCCGCCGCCGAAGAACTCGCCGACGGGAACCTGACGTTGCAGATGGGCGCCAGGCAGGCGACGCTGAACGGTGCCGAACTTCCGCTGACGACAAGGGAGTTCGATCTGCTGGCGTTCTTCCTCGCTCACCCTGGCGTCGCCTATTCGCGTGCCGATCTGCTCGAGAAGGTGTGGGGCTGGGACTTCGGTGACCAGTCGACGGTGACCGTCCACGTGCGCAGGCTCCGGGAGAAGATCGAGCCCGAGCCAGCGAAGCCGGTGCGGGTGGCGACCGTGTGGGGCGTCGGCTATCGCTACGACTTGGGCAAGTCATGATCGACTCCGGTGAATCCATGGCCGACATGCTTACCCATGTCTGGCACATCCTGCCCTTCGCTTTGCTGTTCGCGCTGCCCGTCGCCGTGCTGGGCGGGGTCGTGCTGTATTTGCTGCGCCGCGGCTCGATCGCCAGCACGATGACCGTGCTCGTGGTCATACCGGTGCTGGCGACACTGGCGGGCGTTCTCGGGATCAGCCAGTTCATGTTCACACCGATGCTGACCACGACGCTGCTCGTGTGCCTGCTGGTCGGCTTGGTGACGGTGCCCGCCGCGGTGTTGCTCGGCCGGGCGATCGCGCGGCGAACCGTCTGGGAACGCGAGGCCCGTGAACGGGAACGCGCCGCCGAAGCGTCGCGGCGGGAGCTGGTGGCGTGGATCAGCCATGACCTGCGCAGCCCCCTCGCCGGGATCCAGGCGATGGCCGAGGCGCTCGCCGACGGTGTCGTCTCGGAACGAAGCGAGGTCGCGGACTACGCCCAGCGGATCAGCTGCGAGACGACCCGGTTGTCCGGCATGGTCGGCGATCTGTTCGAGCTTTCACGCATCACCGCGGGTGCCTTGCGGCTGACCATGTCCGCGGTTCCGCTGCGCGACGTCGTCAGCGACGCGATCGCCGCGCAGACGCCGGTCGCGGAGCGAAAGCAGGTCCGCCTGCGTGCCGACGCCGGAGCATGGCCCGTGGTCACCGGTAGCGATCCGGAGCTCGCCCGGATCGTGCGCAACCTGGTGTCCAACGCTATCCGGCACACTCCGCCGGACGGCACGGTCGCGGTGCAGATCGGCATCGAGGACGGCGACGCCGTGCTCGCCGTCGACGACGGTTGCGGCGGCATCCCCGACGACGAGATCGCCAGGGTCTTCGATGTCGCGTTCCGCGGTACGCAGGCGCGCACACCCGATCGATCCGGCACGACCCCAGGCGGCGGGCTCGGTTTGGCGATCGCCAAGGGACTCGTGGAGGCGCACAGTGGCCAGATCGGCGTGCGGAACCATGGGCCTGGGTGCCGGTTCGAGGTCAGGCTCCCACTCGCAGTCGGCTGAGCACCTGGATCACGACTCCCATCGCACAAGATCCCCAGGACACGCCCTAGACCGGTTCGCGGAGCTCGGCTCGCGCGAAGTCGGCGATGCCGTCCGCGAAGCTGGTCTGTGCCTTGAATCCGAGCAGGCGTTCGGCGCGCGAAGGGTCCGCGACGACGTGCCGGACGTCCGCCGGCCTCGCGCCGCCCGCCACGACGGGAGCCGGGCCGTCGCAAGCCTTGGCGAGCTCGGCGGCGAGTTCGCCGACCGTGTGCGGCTGCCCGGAGCAGATGTTCACCGGGACGAGCTCGCCTGGTGTTCCGTCCGTGCGCAGGGCGAGGACGTTCGCCATGGCCACGTCGTGGACGTGCACGAAGTCTCGTTGCTGTCGCCCGTCTTCAAGCACGGTCGGTGCCTCGCCACGTTCCAAAGCGGACCGGAAGAGCGACGCGACACCCGCGTACGGAGTGTTCTGAGGCATTCGGGGCCCGTAGACGTTGTGGTACCGCATCGCCCACACGGTTCCACCGGTCTGGCGTGCCCACGCTCCGGCCAGGTGCTCTTGCGCGAGCTTGGTGGCGGCGTAGGTGCTCCGTGGGTTCAACGGCGCGTCCTCGGGGACCAGCCGCCAGCTGAGTGCTTCGCCGCACTCGCCGCAGGCAGGTTCGAACCTGCCCGCGTCCACATCGGACTGGCGCCGCGGTGACGGCGGCACGATGCCGTGGTCCTGGCAGGCATAGCGGCCCTCCCCGTAGACGACCATCGACGACGCCAGCACCAGTTTGGACACTCCGGCCGCGTACATCCCGGCCAGCAGCACGGCCGTGCCGTAGTCGTTGTGCAGTGCGTACGACGGCGCGTCGGACGGGTCGACGCCGTGACCGACCACCGCGGCCTGATGGCACACCGCGTCGACGTCCATCAGCAGCTCTTCGACCATCGCGGCGTCGGTGACGTCTCCGCGCAGGAACCGGTGCCGCCCGGTGTAACCCGGTGGCGTCCGCGCTCCGTGCGCGGTGGGCAGCAGGCTGTCCAGCACCACCACCTCGTCGCCCGCGTCGGCCAGCAGATCGGCGATATGGGACCCGATGAACCCGGCGCCGCCGGTCACTAGAACTCGCACACCGATCACGCTAGGACCGCCAGGTCCGCATGGCCCGCCGATGTGGCCGCACGTCATGGAATCGTCAGAACTCGCCCCGAATTCCCTCCGGTGGAAAACCGACTACGGTGGTCACCATGGAACGCAGCGCACAACGGCTGGGCCGCGCACTGGTGGTCATCGTGGACGACCGCGTCGCACACGGCGAACACGAGGACACGGCCGGCCCGCTGGTCACCGAACTGCTCGAAGAGACCGGCTTCATCGTCGACGGGGTCGTGGTCATCGACGCCGGCACCGCGGCGATCCGCAACGCACTCAACACCGCCGTGATCGGGGGCGCCGACCTGGTGATCACCGTCGGCGGCACCGGCGTCTCGCCGCGTGACCAGACGCCGGACGCCACGTCCGGCGTGCTCGACCGGCCGATCGCGGGCATCGCCGAAGCACTGCGTGCCTCCGGGCTCGCCGCGGGCGCCGTCGACGCCGGGATCTCGCGAGGTGTCGCGGGCATCTCCGGAAGCACCCTGGTGGTCAACCTCGCAGGCTCCCGCTCCGCGGTGCGCGACGGCATGGCCACGCTCTCGTCGCTCGTGCCGCACGTCATCAGCGAGCTCTCCGGCTTCGACGAGGAATGATCCGCAGGTCCCCACTCGGTCCGACCGGACCGGGTGGGACCATGGAGTCATGCCTTCACACCAGGACAAGCGCGCCGAGGAGGTCAAGCGCCGTCTTGACGAGGTCTTCGGCGACGTCCTGCCGGAGACCACTTCGGACGAGCGAGACCCTCAGCCGTCGAGCGCGGACAGCGACTCGTGGTACCTCGAGAACCGTCCGCCTCATCACGACCGCTAGGCCGTTCCTACCTGCCGTCGGTGGCCCGTCCGCTCCCGTTCTGCGCGCGCAGCAGATCGCGGATCTCGGTCAGCAGCTCGACATCGGTCGGCTCGGCGGGACCAGGCTCCTCGCCACGCTTGCGCCGCTCCTGGATGTGCTTCACCGGAAGCACGATCGCGAAGTACACGACCGCGGCCACGATCACGAAGTTGATCGCCGCGTTGATCACGCCGCCGAAGTCCATGAACGTCGCGCCGTTCGAGCTCAGGATCCGGAAACCGAGTCCCTGCGCGGCGTCCGAACCACCGATCGCGCTGATCAACGGCTTGATCAGGCCATTGGTGAACGCGGTGACGATCGTGGTGAACGCCGCGCCGATGACCACGGCGACCGCCAGGTCGACGACGTTTCCGCGCAGCAGGAAGTCCTTGAATCCCTTGATCATGTGAGCTCCTCGAAACTGGGTGGGGTTAGCGGAGCGTAACCGCTAACTCCTTCCCGAGCGACGAGGCGGCGACTTGTGTCGCGACATCGGCAGGCAGGGAAACGAGGACCATCGGGCCTTGCCCGGAAGAAGGCGGGCCGTGCCGGGACTCTCCGTCCCACGTCCGCACTTGGACCACCGAAGCCATGGTGGCCAGTACCTGCCGAAGGCTCGGGCCTCTGCCGACGGAGACGAGATCGATCCGGGAACCGGGATGCAGCAGGTCCGCGACGGCGGCGTCGGCCAACCGGATCGGCACGATGGACTCGCCGTCTGCGGCGGGCTTGGGAGCGGCGTCGGCAGCGGGCGCCGGAGGCGGTGTGGCGACGGCGGCCGGAGCCGGATCGCCGTGTCGCAGTTCGAACAGTCCGGCCAGCAGCAGCCCGACCGCGGTCGCCCGCCGGAGCATGCGTGCCGGGCGTCCGCGGAGGCGGGCTTGCAGGTCGATGAGAAGAGCGGGCTTGCGCGGAATACGCATGACGGGGTCCTTGCCGGAGTCAGGCGAGGGCGGGTCGCCTTCGCTCTGACACCGACGCTAGGACCAGCCAGTCAAGACGGGAAAGGCCGAAAATCCCGATCTGTGGATAACTGGGTAGATGTGGATAACTCGGCCGTCAGGGAGCCGCGGTCGCCGTTTTTGTCGTACCCGTGGAGGAGGATGAGGAGGGGCTCGTAGTGCTCGACGAAGAGGACCCGGAAGAAGACGAGGAGGAACCGCTGTCCGAGGACGAGCTCTTCGACTCGGTCTTCGCAGGCGCCGCGGCCGTCGTCGAAGCGGACTTCGAGTCACGCGAGTCGGTGCGGTAGAAACCGCTGCCCTTGAACACGACGCCGACCGACCCGAATACCTTGCGCAGCGGGCCTGAGCACTGAGGGCACTCGGTGAGGCTCGCGTCGGAGAACGACTGCACGGCTTCGAACCGGTGATCGCATTCCTTGCACGCGTACTGGTAAGTCGGCACTGCTGCTCCTTAACGAACTGGCACTCGGTCGGCAAGAGTGCTAACCCAATTGTGCTTCACCACATTCCCCGCGCGCAAACCCCCCTTGCTCACACTGGCCGGGGAACCAGGCCCTGACCTGGGGTCAGTGCCCCGCTCATGCGGACATCATGTGGTTCGGCAGGAAGCCGGCGCACCAGCTCGGCGTCCCGAACCACTGCCACCAGCTCGACGCCGGGCGCGGCGAAGACCAGCGATCGATCGTAGTAGCCCGCACCGCGACCCAGTCGGACGCCATCGTCGTCGACCGCGAGCGCGGGAACCAGTATGAGGTCGGCGGCGCCGATCGCGTCCACCCCTAGCCGGGTTCCTAAGGGCTCCATGAGCCCGCGAAGCCGACCAGGCCCGAGTGTCGCCGGGCCCTCGTAGCAAGCCCATTCGAGCGGGCCGCGAGTATCGGGGACGATCGGCAGCAGTACCTGTTTCCCCAGGTCCAGAAGTTGATCAAGGAGAGATAGGGAGCCGGGTTCGGTGCCGAACGGCACGTAGGCGCAGACGACGGAACCGGGCAACCGTGAAGCCGAACCGGTCAGTGCGAGCGCCTCCGCCGCGTGACTCTCCGCTTCCATTGAACGCCGTTCGGTGGTTATCTTCGAGCGCCACTCGGTCTTGCTCAGGTGCTCATTGCCCAGCCCGTCCACGAGGTCAGGTTAGGCTTTGCGCCCATGACGGGCGCAGCGACCAACCAGACGTTCCGAACCGCGATCGTGCCGGCCGCCGGGCTGGGTACCCGGTTCTTACCGACAACCAAGTCCGTGCCCAAGGAGCTGCTCCCGGTGATCGACACGCCGGCGATCGAGCTCGTCGCCAAGGAGGCAGCCGAGTCGGGTGCGACCCGGCTGGTGATCGTGACCTCGCCCGGCAAGGAATCGGTGATCAACCACTTCCAGCACTCTCCGGAGCTCGAGAGCGAGCTGGAGAGCCGCGGCAAGACCGCGCTGCTGGAAAAGGTGCGCCGTGGGCCCAACCTGATTGACGTCGAGGTGGCCATCCAGAAGCAGGCGCTCGGCCTTGGCCACGCCGTCGCGCAGGCCGAGCCGAACTTGACCGACGAGGACGAAGCCGTCGCCGTCCTGCTGCCGGACGACCTGGTGTTGCCCACGGGTGTGCTGGACCGCATGTCCGCCGTCCGTGCCGCGCGGGGCGGGAGCGTGCTCTGCGCGTTCGACATCCCCAAGGAGCAGATCTCGCCCTACGGCGTGTTCGACGTGTCCGACACCGACGACCCGGACGTCAAGCAGGTGCACGGGATGGTCGAGAAGCCGAAGCCGGAGGACGCGCCGTCGACCTACGCCGCCGCAGGCCGTTATCTGCTCGATCGGGCGATTTTCGACGCTTTGCGCCGCATCACCCCTGGTTCCGGTGGTGAACTGCAACTCACTGACGCGGTCGCGCTGCTCATCGCCGAGGGACACCCCGTTCACATCGTCGTCCACCGAGGCGGACGGCATGATCTGGGCAACCCCGGCGGCTTCCTGCGCGCGGCGGTCGATTTCGCGTTGGAGGACCCGGAGTACGGACCTTCACTGCGTGCCTGGTTGACCGAACGGATCGAGACCCCCCAGTCATGACGGAGCCCATCGGCGAGGCGGCCGAGACCGAATCCACGGCGGAGTTCCGTTCCGTCGACGAGCAGATCGCGCTGACACTGGACGCCGCCGTGCGGCCCAGGCCCGTGCGCGTGGCGATCTCCGAGGCGCAGGGTCTGCTGTGCGCCGAAGAGGTCGTCGCCGAGCACGCGTTGCCGGGGTTCGACCAGGCCGCCGTCGACGGTTACGCGGTGCGCAGCGTCGACGTGCGGAGCGCAGGCCAGGAGCCGGTCCAGCTGCCCGTCGTTGGCGAGATAGCGGCGGGCAGCCGCCAGCCCCGGCGGTTGCAGCCGGGGCAGGCGGTGCGCGTCGACACGGGCGCGCCGCTGCCGACGCTCGCCGACGCGGTCGTGCCGACCGCGTTCACCGACGGCCACCAGGCCAAGGTGACCGTGCACCGCTCGGTGCCGTCGGCAGGCTACGTCCGCCGTGCCGGTGAGGACGTCCAGATCGGCGACGTCGCGGTGCGCAAGGGCGACACGATCGGATCGGCGCAGGTGGGCCTGCTCGCCGCCGTCGGCCGCTCCAAGGTCCTGGTCTACCCGCGTCCCCGGGTTTCGATCGTCTCCGTCGGCGACGAGCTCGTCGACATCGACCGCACCCCGTCGGTCGGCCAGGTCTACGACGTCAACTCCTACGCGCTCGCCGCGGCGGCGCGTGACGCCGGCGCCGAGGTCAGCCGGGTCGGGATCGTGTCGAGCGACCCGAAACGGCTGCGCGAGATCGTCGAAGGCCGGCTGCTGATGTCCGAGATCGTCGTGGTCGCGGGCGGCGCGGGCGGTTCGAGCGGCGACGAGGTGCACGCCGCGCTGTCCGACCTCGGCCGCATCGACATGACCCGGATCGCCATGCATCCCGGCTCGGTCCAGGGCTTCGGCAGACTCGGTCCGGACTCGGTGCCCACCTTCCTGATCCCCGGCAACCCGATGAGCGCGCTCGTGGTGTTCGAGGTGCTGGTCCGGCCGCTGATCAGGGCGGCGCGCGGCACCCGCAACCCGCACCGCCGGATCGTCAGCGCGCGACTGCTGTCGCCGGTCACGTCGACCAAGGGCCGGAAGGGCTTCCTGCGCGGGCAGCTGCTGCGCGACGAAGGCAACGGCGAGTACCTCGTGCAGCCGCTCGGCACCTCCGGCGCGCACCTGCTGGCCTCGCTCGCCGAGGCGAACTGCCTGATCAACATCGACGAGGACCTCACCGAAGTCGCCGCGGGCGAGCAGGTCAAGGTCACCTTCCTGGCGCAGCGGGCGTAGTGGCCAGGCCGGTTTACGACGTTGAGAGCCGTCACCCCGGCTGGCCGATGAAGCTCGGACCGCTCGAGGTCGCCGCCGGCACAGTCGCGCTGCGCCCCATCCGCTTGCGCGACGCGGGCGAGTGGAGCAAAGCGAGGCTGCACGATCGAGCGCACCTGGAGAAGTGGGAACCCAGCGCGCCGGGCTCGTGGGCCGACCGCAACGCGTTCCTCTCGTGGCCTTCGCAGTGGGCGGCGCTGCGTTCGCTCGCGCGCCGCGGCCAATGCTTGCCGTTCGCGATCACCGTCGACGGCGTTTTCGCCGGTCAGATCACCGTCGGTAATGTGATCAGGGCCTCACTCCGGTCGGCCTGGGTCGGCTACTGGGTCTCGTCGAAGATCGTGCGCGGCGGCGTCGCGACGGCTGCCGTCGCGCTGGTCGCCGACCATGTCTTCACGGTCGGCGGGCTGCACCGGCTCGAGGCGACCGTCCGCCCCGAAAACACGCCCAGCCTGCGGGTTCTCGCCAAAGCGGGGTTCCGTGAGGAGGGGTTGTTCCGCCGCTACCTCGACGTCGCGGGCGGGTGGCGCGACCACCTCTGCTTCGCGATCACCGCCGAGGAGATCGGCGATGGCCTGGTGCCCAGACTGGTGGCCGCGGGGCGTGCCGACTACGCCGACCGCTGATTACAAGGTCAACACCGTAATCGCGTTACCACATGGGGTGAGAATCACCTAATTCGGTGACGCCTTTTCCTGATCTAGATCGGCGAGCCTCCGTCCGATCTGTTACTCCTGTGACTAGCGTGACGACAGAAGTGGATCGGGGGAGGTGACGGGAGTGCCCAGTTCGTTGATCATCGTCGCACTGGCGGTGGCATGGCTCGTCGTTCTCGTGCCCATGGTCGCGCGTAAGCGCCAGCAGGTGGCGCAGACCGCCGACTCGGCTTTGGCCGCCAGGGTGGTCCGGAGCGGGAGCGCGCGCAGCGACGCACGGGAGGAGTTCGCCATGGCTCAGGAGCCGTCGGTCGAAGACGATCTCGCCGAGCTTGAAGCAGGCCTCGACGAAGACCTGGAAGAGGACGAACCGGAGCCGCTCCCGCAGCCGAAACGGGTGCCGGTCCGCTCCGACAACCCACGAGGCTACCGGCCCGGCCGAGGCGGCTTCGACCCGGAGGCCGCCGAAATCGCGGCTCGGGCCAAGTACGCCTACCGCCAGCGCGTGGTCGTCGCCCTGCTGGTCCTCGTGATCATCACGGCGGCCGTCGCCGGCTTCGTCTGGCCGCTGGCCTGGTGGGGCAACGGCGTGGCGGACTTCGTGCTGATCGCCTATCTCGGCTACCTGCGTCGCCAGGTCCGCATCGAGTCGGAGATCCGCGCCCGCCGCATGGCCCGCCACGGCCACGGCCACGTCGGCGGAGGCGGACGCGTTCCCGTCCGCGAGCGGTTCGACGAGATCGAAGAAGAACCACTCGAAGACATCGAGGTCGTCTCCGCGGCCCGCCGGGAAGTCGTCGAGCGCAGGCCGTCGCCCACCTCGCGGCTGCGGCGGCAGGCCGTCGTCGTCGACCTCGACGACGAAGACCCGGCGTTCCACGAGCTCGACGAGCCCGGGACAAGGCCGTTTAGGCGTGCTTCAGGGGAGTAGGACCCCCGCGCGAGAGGCTCCATGAGCCCTTGATAGGCTCATGGAGCTTCAAACGAGGGGCTGTAGCGCAGTTGGTAGCGCGTCTCGTTCGCATCGAGAAGGTCAGGGGTTCGATTCCCCTCAGCTCCACCCTAGGGGTCTTACTAGAACACGGCACCGAAACAACGCCACGTAGTAGGACCTGAAGACCGTTGGTAGCCACGGGGCCGCCTCCCTTTTGGGAGGCGGCCCTTTTGGCATTTCGGGGCCGGGTGTCGGTTCGTGGCTCCGGCACGGTCACTTCGGCGGTCTGCCAGTCGCTCTGGACAGCGTGCAGGTGTGCGAAGGGCTCCCGGAGGCTGTGGTCGGCGATCTGGTCGTCATCGACGTAGATGCTGTGGAAGATCGCCTGGTTGAGCATGCGGCGTTGCTGTTCGTCGCAGCGGCGGTAGAGCTCTTGGGGGTTCTCCAACAAGGTGAGCGCGGCTTCGATGAGCCGGGCGCTGTCGGAGAGGTTCTCGGTCGTGGTGGTGAGGCGTTCGCCGAGGCGTCGTCGCTGGCGGGCGATCTCGCGAAGCTTGGTCTTGATCTTGTCTTGCCCGATGGTGGAGTCGGCCGCCAGTTCGATGAGGTTCTCTTCGCGGGTGTCCAGCGCCTGCAACTCGGTAGTGAGTTGTTTGTGGAGCAGTCGCTCGGACGCTTCCTGCTCGTCGATGGCGCGGGCGACCTCGGCGCGGACGGTGGCGACGAACTGGGCGCTGAAGCGGATCGTGGCGTAGTGGTTTTCCACGGCGTCTTCGATGAGGGCGACATTGATGTGCGGAGCTTCGCAGCTGCCGTTCTGCTTGTTGCGGCAGAAAAAGTAGGTGTATTCGCTGCCTCGGGAGTTGACGGTGTGCTGGACGATCAGCCGCTGGGTGATGCCCGCTCGCTTGCAGCGTCCACAGAACAACGAGCCCTTCAGGTAGTGGGGGTGCTCGCGGCGGCGTTCTCCTGCCGTGGAGCGGGATTCGAGGAGATCCTGGACGCGATCGAACAGGTCCTCGTCGATGAGCGGCTCGTGCCGGCCTTGGACTTCCTCGCCATCGACCTCTACGTACCCGAGGTAGTAGCGGTCTCGCAGCATCATGGAGAGCTTGTTGATCGACACCTGCTTGGCGGGATGGCGACCGGTGGGTCGGGTGCGCAGTCCGCGATCGTAGAGCTCGTCGGACAGGTCTTCCAACGAGTAGTCACCGGTGATGTAGAGCTCGAAAGCAAGCTGGACAAAGGGCGCACGTTCGGGGTCGACGGCGATGGTGCGGATCTCGCGGCCGTCGAACCGGTCGCGGACGTTGAGGTAGCCCAGCGGGGCGCGACCGATCGTGCCGCCATTCTTGGCTTTCTGCTTCATCTTGTACGCGATGTCGGCACCGGACTCTCGCGACTGGTACTCGTTGAAGGTGGCCAGGATGCCGTGCATGAGCTGACCAACCGGCGAGTCGTCGATCGACTCGGTGGCCGATACAAGGGTGACACCGCGTTTGCGAAGATCAGCCATGACGATGGCGTCGTCGAGCCGGTTCCGCGCCATCCGGGACAGCTTGTAGACGATGATGTAGTCGACGTCGCCCGCGTTGCGTACTCGCGTGAGCATCCGCTGGAACTCGACTCGCTTCGACATCTCGGTCGCCGTGCGACCAGGCTCGACGTATTCATCAATGATCGTCAAGCCGAGTTGCTCGGCTTTGCGCTGGCATTTGACGCGCTGGGCGGGTATCGAGATACCTTCGGGGTCGTAGTCGTTCTTGACCTGGCCAGCCGATGACACCCGCAGGTAGATCACTGCCCGGCTTCCCGGTTCCACCGCTTCGGCGACCGTCGATAGGACGGCAGGGAGAGCGTCATCCCCGAGCAGTTCGTCGACGAGATCGTCGTATGCGCTGGTCATCGCGCGCTCGCCTCGGTCGCCGAGTGCTCGGGCTCGATGAGCACGTCAACGACGTGCAGGCCGAGCTGATCGATGAGGCGTTGGCACGCCGCGCGCTGCGCGTCTAGGGAGGCAGTGGTGGCCGGGGCGTCTGATGCCACGCGCCGATAGGTGACGGCTCGAAGCTTCGGCTCGGCTGCGATCGAGGCCGCCGATAGTGCTGCGGGGAAAACACCCATGCACGAGTTGTCGGAAGGTTCTGCGTTCGCGCCCGTCATCCCACGCTCTTCTCGTCTAGTTCGGAATGGGAGATCGCCACAAATGGCTGCACCCAAAAAAGTCGGCATCTCCTTTTGTTCAATTCAAATATTACCTCGATGTGCCGCGATTCTTTTACGCCGCTTCCGAGCGGTTGATTTGTTTCTCTTCTGGCGCGACGTTTGATTCTCGCGTATTGAACGAGTCGTTTGCGGGAACGTCTTCGTCTTGCGTTGGTGTTGTTGCGAGACTCAGGATGACTTTTGCGAGCTTGCGAATGTCTGGCGGATCGTGGCGAACGCCTCGGATTGCAACACGCCGAGTATTGATGGGGTGGCCTTTTCTCTGCCTTCTCTTTCTCTGCGGAGTCATAGGTCACCCCGAACCGGAGCTGGCGGCCACGTCGTCGGCCGAGCACCCTGATTGTCCGCTGCCCCGCCGAGGTCTCCGGGCGGCGCCATCCCCGGTCGGCAGCGAGTCGTCGGTTCGTGGTGGCGAATGGTCAACTGGGAGTCTGCGGGCCGAAGCTGGCCGGACCTCCAGGAACGCCAGCTGTACTGGCTGAACGGGATAGCCCTCCCGCCGGAGTTCGTCGTTGACTTCCCGCTGCAGTGCGGTGATGGCTTCGATCGTCAGCCCGTCCGGGTAGTGGTTCGAGGCCATCACGCGGCCCGCCGGCGATCGGGCGGCAGCGCATTCGCGGAGAAGTCGTTGGCCCCGGCGGAGGCGGGGACACCCCACGAGCGCCGGTCGGCGGCGGCGAATTCCTCGACGGTCACCAGCGGCGGGTGCACCCACACCTCCGACCAGACCCAGTCAGCTCGCGGAGTCGGCTTTCCGTGGTGGGTGCGTCCCCAGACCTGGCGGCCGAGGTACTTCGGGTTGCGCAGGATCGCCCGCACAATCGCCACTGTCCACACGCCGGGCTCGCCCGTCTCGGGGTCCAACGGAGCGGGGTAGCGGGACGCGGCGAGTCGGCGACGGATCTCGGTGGTGGACATGCGGTCCTCGCCCCTCCACACGAAGATCATCCGTACCGTGGACGCTTCGACCGGCTCAATCAGCAGCCGGGTGCGCCAGCGCGGTCGTCGGCCCGCAGGAGTGACCCGGACCCGCCGGGCGCGATAGCCGTAAGGCACATCTCCGGTGTTGAAACCGGCGCGCACCAATTCCTCGGACACGGTGCGGGCCGCAGCGAGGTTCGTGGCGTGGTAGTCACGCAACACGTGCTGGCGAACGCGCCACGACGGCGTGGCCTCACCGGTGTCCGGCTCCGTCGCCGATCCGAACAGCAGGGCGCCCATCGCCGTGAGGCGCTGCCCGAAGCTCTGGCGGCCGGCGGTCGCAGCCCAACGCGGAATGCGGTCGCCGGACTGATCCTGCGCGGTGCTGTTCGAAGGCATGGCGGTTCTCCAATTCCGTGAAGGACTACGAGGTGCGCGCGTTCTGCGCGCGAGCGGCTGTCCGGCCTCCGGACATGGCGCGGCGAGCCAGGGCGGGTGCGTCCGGTCCTCTGGCCGCGTGCTCGCGGTCCCTAGCCGCGCGGCGGATGTCGGCCCGCGGTCGCGGTGGTGGTGCCCCCGCTTCCGCGGGCGAGCCCGGCAGCCCGGTCATGCCGCACGCTCCCCGGTGACCGGGGCTCCGGACCGGCACGACCACGGCGAGCACCCGTCGGGATCGTCGTCCTCCACCGCTTTGGTAGAGACCAGCCGCAGATGGCGCTTTCCGGGAGTGGGCGGGTCGAGGTCGACTTCGTCGAGAGGCTGACAAGACCGGTGCAGGAAGTACTGCCCGCGCAACTCCTGGCCCTGCCGGGTGGCGTGCGGGTAACCGTCGCGGATGGCCTTGTCGAACTCGACCGCCTCGGCCCAGCCGTCCGGATCGTGGTCGCGAATCCAGCGCCAGCCCGCGTTGCCGTGGAACGGGCAACCGACGCAGGCGCTTTTCACTGTCTCGCCGAACCCGTGCTCGGCGAGGTAGTCGGCACACCGCGTGCGGTCCCAGCCGAGGTCGATCAGCGGGAACACGTTGCGCAGGTACTTGACGCCGGAGTCCTTGGCGCGGGTGAACTCGTCAGTGCTGATACCGATGGCCTGCTCGACGTACACCCCGCGCGGCACCCGTCGCGGATGCGGGTAGCCGAGCAGTTCGCGCGCCGCCTTCTTCAGGGGCGAAATTTTGTACTCGCTAGTACATTGCCTGCGCGCCAGGCCGCGACTGCCGTCGGGGTTGAGCACGTGCAGTGGCATCGACACGAACCGGTGGGCGGGGTCGAGTGCGTCGTCGCGGATGTTGCCCGCCGACACCGTGCGCACCGGGATGCCGAACTTCTCCGCGTGCGCACGGAGCCGGGCGAGGTTCGCGTACACCGCGCGTGGTTCCCAGCCGGTGTCGGCGAACAGCGCGACATCGAAGCGCGGGATCACGCCCTCGCAGGCCAGCAGGAGCACGGCGCTGCTCTGGACCCCGGCGCCCAGCGAGAGGCATCGCAAGACCGGACCGGTGTCGTGAATGGAGGTTGGTGTGGTCATGCCGCGTTCGCCTCCTCCGCGTATCCGGAGGGCTCGGTAGAACCGGCGCCGAGGAGCGCGGCGAGGTCAGCGAGCAGCAACCCGACGGCGTACGTGGCCTGCTGCGGGACGACACCGTTGCCCAACGCACGAAGCTGCGCGGTGCGCGGCAGCGGAAGAGCCGTCACCCAGCCCGGCTCGAGCCCTTGGAGCCACTCGACGAAGGCAGGAGCCAACACGGGACGCCCATGAACGCCCGGTTGCGTGGGGAACGGTGCCGGTCGCCCGAGTACCTGTTCCCAGCGCCGCACGGCCGGCGCGTAGTCGCCCCAGTCCACCGCAGGATGCACCGATGCTGGCGAGGCGAGATCCGGGTCGGCGACGGCTACGAGATGCCGCCGCCCGCGTCCGGGACGAGCAGGCGCATCACCGCAGACGGCAGCATCAAGTCGCCCTTCGACCCCCGCTGCGCCGGGCAACCCTTCGTCCCGTCGGTTGCCCGAGGCGTCGGCAGGAACGCCTCGGGGTCGACCAACGGAAGCACTTGCTGCGACAACGGTGGCCGAAACCCGACCCCGGCCCGGCGTCCCGCCGTGCCGGAGTCCGACGCTCGCGGCGTCGGCAGCAGCCGCGCCTGGTCGGGTAGCGACGGACCGCCACCCTGCGTCTTGTGCGTGCAGTTCTTCGCGTCCGAGGCGGTCGGTGTCGGCAGTAGCCGCAACCGGTCCAACAGCGACGGTCCGCCCTGTCTGCTCGCCGCCGAGATGCCGTTGGAGGAGCCGTCGTGCGCGGTCGGCGTCGGCAGCATCTCCGCCTCCATGGTCGGCGGCACCGGTACGAGGCCAGGCGAGCAGGAACACTCGCTCGCGGCGGTGTGCCGCGCCGACATCGGCGGCGCGGACGCTACGCCAGAGCGCGTCATACCCTGCTTCGGCCAGGTCGCCGAGTACACGGTGGAGACCTCCGCCTTTCCAGCGAAGCGCGGCGACGTTCTCCACGACGAGCAGCGCGGGTCGTAGTAGGCGAACGCCCGCCACGATGTCGGTCCACAGGCCACTTCGCGCTCCGTTCTCGATGCCCGCGCGCCGCCCGGCGGCGGAGATGTCTTGACAGGGGAACCCGGCGGTGAGCACGTCAACCGGCTCCACCGCGGTCCAGTCGATGGCGCGCACGTCGCCGAGGTTGGGCACACCCGGCAGCCGGGCGGCGAGAATCTGAGCGATGTGCGGGTCCGGGTCGGCGACCCAGGCGACGCGTCCGCCGCCGAACGCGGCCAGCACGCCGAGGTCCAGTCCGAGGTAGCCGGTACACAAGGACCCGACGACCGGTCCAGGGCTCGCGCCGACCGACACGTTCTGCCGCGCTTCGCCCGGCACGGTCTGCGCGGTGGCCGCCCGCACCGCCCCCGCCGCCGTCGTGGTGACGGCGACGAGGGCGGGGGCGGAGTCGCGCCCCGACCGAACTCGGGTACGGAGCGGCCGGGTGGTCATGCCGCCCAGCTCTCCGGCACACCCGACTCGCCGCTCGGGTTCTCGGCGTGCCGCGCTCGGCCGGTGAGGAGCCGTCGGGAATCCTGACGGTCCGTCGAGATTCCTGAACCCGTCGCGCGGCGCAGGGCCGTGCGGAAAATCAGTACATCCTCATGGCTGATGAGGTGCAGCGGCAGCCCGGCTTCGCGCTGTTTGCGGATGAAGTCGCGCTGGAAGAAGCTGCCGCGCGCGACGAGGTCGTGCTCGGCCGCCCGCGCCAGCAGCGCGACGGACCGCTCGACCGGGATCAGGCCGGCGTGCAGTCCGCAGGCCAGGATCTGCGAGGGCAGGTCGATCAGTTCGGCGTGTTCGCGCCAGGGCCGGATGGTGATGGCGATGTGCCCGCCTGGCCGCAGGAACGGCACCAGTCCGGCGAGGATGCGGGTGAACCCGGCCAGCAGCCGGTGGTGCCCGATGTTGGCGAGGTTTCCGCGGTCGAGGGTGTTGCCGTAGAGGTGGTGGTACTTCTGTACCCCTGCGCCCGGTGCGACCGACACCTGCCCGTGTGTGGACGGACCGTACGGAGGTGAGGTGACCACGAGCGCGGCCTGCCCGGCGTACTCCGGCGGGAGCAGCGACGCGATCTGGCGGGCGTCGCCGTGGAACACCCGGCCGTCGTGGTCAACCCCGGCGTCGTGGGCGAGCGCGAGGTTGGCGCGGGCGACGTCGACCCAGTGCGGCTCGTATTCGATCCCGACCGCGCGGCGCCCGGCGTGCAGTGCTTCGACGAGGGTGGTGCCGATCCCGCACATCGGGTCGAGCACCAGGTCGCCCGGCTGCGTGTAGTGGGCGATCGCGTGCGCCGCGACGGCCGGGAGCATCTTCGCGGGGTGCGCGGTCGATTCAGGCGTGTAGCGGCCCTTGCGCTGGGCGGCCGGTGAGGTCTGCGCGGTCGTCCACACCGACACCGCAACGTCTCCGGCCGAGTCGTCGGCGACCAGCTCGGGCGGTGTGCCCGTGGTGCCGTCGAGGTCGTCGATGAGCGCGCGCGGGACGCGCTGGGTCGGCTCGTCCACCGGGTTCTCCTCACGGGCCGGGGCCGGGGTGGTAGCTGCCTTGGACATGGCGCGCGGGAAGCGGTCGTCGGCCACGGTCGTGCCTTCCTGGCGGTGGGCTTCGGGCTGGGCGGGGTTCGGCACCTGGGCGTGGGTCATCGGATGACTCCGCTCTCGAGTGCCGCGTCCGCCGGGCTCACGCGAGGCGGCTCGTAGTCGTGCGGTTGGGCGAAGACGAGGACGTCGGAGTGGATCCGCCGATGCGGTGCGGGCAGCCCGCGCACGACCGCGCGGTGTCGAGCCCGCGCTTCGTTTCCGGCCGTCGGACCGTCGGGCTCGGTGAGGGATTCGGCGTCGAACCGGCCGCCGCGCACCGGCGCGTGCAGGGCCACGATGTGCTGCAGGTAGAGCAGGTCGGCGTTCTGAGCGGAGGCCACGACCGCGCCGGTCGGGTCGATCAGCTCACCGGCGGGCCAGTCACAGTGGGTGAGAACGACGAGGATGCCGCCGACCCGCAGCAGTCGCGCCGCGACCAACGCCACGAGGTCGCTGGACTGGTCGCCGCCGTGCTCGGGGCGCAGGCTCGTGATGATCAGGTCGGTGTCCGCCGGCGCGTCCTCGGCACCGACGAACGCCCCGTCGCCGATGCCCGTCCGCACCGACGGGAAGGCGGTCACGGCCGAGCGATCGGCGTCGCCGACAAGGTCGGCCCAGAACGGTCGCGCACCCGGACCGGTGGCGGTCGGGTCCACCGCGACGCGCACCACGCGGCCGGTCCGGTCAAGCGCCTCGACGGCGGCGAGCGCGTCGGCCAGCGCGTGGTCCGGCTCGGTTGCCGGGGCGTGGTCGATCACCCCGTCCGCGCCGATCGACGCGAGCGGCGCACGGCTGCCGGAGGTCGGCCAGGGCAGCAGGGCGACCCGCCCGCCGGACTCGCTGAACGAGCTGACGATCTTGCTGACGATCGGTTCCGGCCAGGCCCTGTCGAGCTCGATCGGAGCCGGGCCGGCCGTCCAGACCGTCGCCGGGGTGGGCGTCGTCGCGGACCCGCGCGACCGGGAGCGAGTGCTCGCCGAACCGGGCTTGGCGGGACTGACCCTGGTGGTGGTCGACGCGGTCGGATAGGGGCGGCGATCCCCGCCTCGGCGGGTGCCGGAGCGGGTGCTCGCCGGGCGAGTCGTGTCACCGCGCCGCTTCGGTCCGCGGCTCGTGGGGCGGTCGGACTGGGTCATGGAATCCTCGCAGAACCTCTGGGGTGCGCGCCGCGATACGTGGCGCTCTGTGACACCCCCCGACTCCGAAAAACGACCCACTTTTCCAGGGCTGTTACCTAATCTTTATCGTCAATATTCGGCGCGATTCGGGGTCGAATAATGCACATGAGGCTCACGCGCGCGTGCTCGCGTAGAGCTTGTGTCGAGCCGTCCGTCGCGCGGGCTCCACAATTTTTCCGGCAACCTCAACGCGCGACGACAGTCCGGGCCGCCTCGCGGCCTGACCCTCGCCCCATGGGCCTATTACCGGATCGCCACCAAAACGCCACCAAAACACTGTTACTACAGCTCAGGGCCTATTACCGACGATCATCAAATGATCTTGTCTGACCTTCGCGGCGGGCGCTTCTCCAGGCTGTAGATGATCTTTGTGGCGCTTGGAGGCTGCTGTTCAAGATCATCGGTGGCGCTTTGGAGGCCATTTGGTGGCGGTTTCGTGGCGTTTTGGTGGACCTGATTTGGCTTCCTTGCGTGGTCACTGTTTCCCGGACCACGCAAAGGAGCCGTCATGGCCCCGAATCGCATATTCCGCCGCACGTCTTTTGAGCGTGACTCGCTTCCGCTGGATTCCGCGCGGACGGCGTTCGAGTGGTTGGTCACCGGGCCGAGCCCGGTCTCCATCGAAGGCTGGCTCTTCCCCGGTCTGCCCCGGCGGCGGGTGCCCCTGGACGAGCTGCGGGACCTGCTTCTCGACGCCAACCTTCCGATGTCCACCGTGGACCCGATCTGGGTCCACCTGGTCACCCGTTCTCGCGACGAGGGCGGCACCTGGACCGTCGCGTGCGTCGGCGTCGCGCTGCCCGCGCTGTTCGCCATTGCCGCCGAGTTGTCCGCGCCGTACGCCGACGACCACCGCGACATCCACGCCGCGATTCTGACCGGCTTCCTGTCCGAACTGGCGAGCATCGACCTCGCCAGGCCGTGGGTCATGTGGCGGCTGCGCTGCGCGGGCCTGCGCGCGGGACACCTCTTCATTCGCGAGGCACTCGACCGCCCGATGCCCACCGATGAGGACTTCCACTCCAGCGAACCCACCCCGCCGTGGGGGCACCCGGACTTCGTCCTCGCCCGCGCCGTCGCCGATGGGGCGATCACCGGCGACGAGGCCGAACTAATCGGCTCCACCCGCCTCGAGGACTACACGCTCACCGCCGCCGCGGCCGACCGCGGAGTCAAGGTCACCGCCCTGCACTGGGTCCGCAGTCAAGCCGAAGCGCGCCTGCTCGCATGGCTCACCGACCAGGCACCGCACGACGACCCCGCCGACCGCCGCGAGCGCGACGTGGAGATCCGCGCGGTGAACGCGACGGCCATCACCGCCGCCGCGAGCGACGCCAACCGTGCCGCGCGCCGACCGACCCGGAAGTCACGCACGGTGACCAGGATCGGCGGAAAGTCGTTGGTCACGGTTCGGTCACGCGCCTGGAAAAAGGCCCCCGAATCCGGAGTCGAGGGCTGCGGGAGGACCCCAGCCGCTCCCGCGCACACCACCTCGCTCGACCGCTCGACCGGAACACCCCGGCAGCTGTCGAGCACGACTCCGGAGGTGCCGCGATGCGCCTGACCCATTCGCCCGTCCGCCGCCGGCCAGACCGTCGCAGCAGCGACCGTCGGCCTCGCCGTGGACCCGTCCTCCTCCCGCTCGGAGCGGCTCGCCGAGCCCGCCGGGCTACCTCCTGCACCTCACGGCCGACCACTCCCACGTCCACCACACCTCGGATGTCTTCCCTGTCGGCTGGCCGTCGTCGGACCACACTTCGGCGGAACCTCGCGCTGCTCACCGGCGTGGCCGTCATCGCGCTGTTCGTGCCCGCCTCGGCCGCGCACGCGGACACCGTGGTGGTCGCCCTGGCCGGATCTGTTGATCAGGTTCTGACCAACATCCGCAACTGGGTGATGGGCGTGCTCGCCGGTTTGGCGACCGTCTTCCTGTCCATCGGCGGGGTGCGCCGGGTGATGGGCGGCGGCGATCCCGGCGAGCAGGAGAAGGCGGCGCTTTGACTGACCAGCCGTCCGACCCATACGCGGCGGTTTCCGCGTGGACTACGACATCCTCGTCAGTTCGCCGAGCGCCCGGCGTCACCAAGAGCAGGTTCTTCCGCCACTTCACCGGCAAGTGCGAGCTGCTGGTCGCCGGGCAGGAGATTCTGAGCCGACTGCTCACCGAAGTGCCCGAAGGCGTCGCCCACTCGACGCGGTCGAGTCCGGTCGCGTCCGCGCGTCGACGGCGATGGACCAGGTGAGCCATTGATCGCCCGCGCCTTCAAGCGTGGCTACGCGGACTGGTCCGAAGGCGACCGCGCGACTGGGGACTACTTCGCCGAGTGCGAACTGCGCGCCGCGAGCGCCTCGCTGGGCATCGTTTCGGTCGGGTTGGTCGTCTGTCCTGTTTGGTGCTACGTCCAACTGTGCGACAATGCGTGATGCGATCGTGGGCGGCGAGAGCGGTGGTCGCCCGCTCGTCGTGTCGGCCCGCGTGAATCGAGGTGCCATGGACGTTTCGGCCGTGCGCAACGCCATCGCGCTGGTTCGCGCTCCGTTGCCCTTCGTGCTCGGCTTCACTGACGGGCCGCCGGTCACCCGGATCCGCGCGGGCACGTCGTCGATGTATGTGGTCAACGATCCGGGGTTACTGCAGGCGGTGCTGGCCACCGATGAGCACCGGTTCGTGATGGGCAAGCTGATCACCAGGGCGCGCGCCTCGTTCGGCGAAGGCCTGGGGATGAACGTCATGACCCCGCGGGGTTTGCGGCTCCACGAACCGAGGCTGGCTCAGCGCCGCGCGATCCAGCCCGCTTTCCGGCGCGAGCACCAGCTGTTCTACCAGCAGGTCATCGCGCGGACGATCGCCGACCGCTTGGCGGGCTGGGAGAGCGGCGGTGTGGTCGACCTGTGCGTCGAGGGGCGCGGGATCGGTTTCAGGGCCGCGATCCGGGCACTGCTCGGCCAGTCCGGGCCCGCCGAGGACGAGATTGTTTCGGCCATGGAGGACTTGCTCGGCGACGTGGTCCGGTACACCCTTACGCCGCGGTGGTTGACCGCGCTCCCGATGCGGTGGAGCCGCCGTTACCGGGCCACCTTGAGCAGGCTCGACGAGTTGCTGTCCGACAGGGCGTCGAACGGCTCGTCGCCATTGCTGAGCGCGTTGCGCGCGGCACGTGATGCGAAGGGTGAACCGCTGACCCGCGAACAGGTGCGGGACCACTTGCTCACCATCGTCGGCGCGGGCACCGAAACCGTGTCGGACACCATTCCGTGGCTTTTCCACGAGCTGCACCGGAATCCTGCCGTCGCGGACCGGGTGCGCGCGGAAGTACGAGCCGCGTTGGCCGATCGGCCGCTGGAGGCGCTCGACATCCGGGCCATGGAATACTGCCTACGAGTCGTCCACGAGACACTGCGGCTGCACTCTCCGCAATGGCTGCTGTCGCGCCGGACGATCGAGCAGGTTCGTCTCGGCACCACGGTTGTGCCCGCGGGCGCCACCGTCGTCTACAGCTTGTACGCGCTGCACCGTGATCCGCGCTTCTACCCGGAGCCGGAGCGGTTCGACCCAGACCGTTGGACGCCACCTGCCCGCGCGGCGTTGCCTCGGTGCGCGTTCATCCCGTTCTCGACCGGCAGTGGCCGGTGTATCGGGGACGGCTTCGCGCTGACCGAACTGGTGATGGTGCTCGCCGCGCTCGCCGACCGCTGGCGGCTGGTGCCGACAGCGGGCCCACCGCCCCGGGAGGTGGTGGGCCTGACGGTCCGGCCGGATCGGATGCCGATGGTGTGCTCACTCGCGACGATGGAGAAGGTGGTTCGATGACCTGGCTGACCCGTACGCTCGGGCTGCTCACAGCTGGCTACGGAGTGGCAGTGCTGGCCAGGCCGCAGCTCTTGGCGAAACCGTGCGCGTTGACCGAGGCGGACGGCTCCGTTCCGGTGTCGGTGGCCGCCCTCGCCCGCGCGGCGGGCGTGCGGGACCTGGCTTCGGGTGTGGCCCTCGCCCTGGCTCCGGCGGGAGGGCCGTTGCGCTTGGCGGTGGCTTTGCGCACGGCGGCGGACCTTTCGGACGCGGTGCTGTTCGGGCTCGCCTTGCCGAATCCCACCACGAGGAAAAGGGCGGCGGCGGGGGCCGCCGCGTGGGGGGTGCTGTGCGCGTTGAGCGCGGTACCCGATCGAGCCCGCTGACCACTCAGCGTTCGTCGAGGAAGGCCCGGATCGCCGGGACGAGCCGGTGGTCGTCCAGCACGAGGCGCCTGCCCCGTCTGGGCAACACCACCAGCCGGGCGTCCGGGATCCGATCCGCGGTGAGCCGGATCAATTCGAGCGGGTAGCCGGCGTCCCGGTCACCCGCTACCAGCAGCGTCGGGGCGGTGATCTCCGGGAGGCGGTCGGTGAGATCGAAGGTGATCTCCGCGTTCATCACGGCGATGAGATCGGGTGGGTGATGGGCGCGATCGATGGGTTCCATCGCCCGCAAGACGGCGGTGGCGATGTACTGCCCCAGCGGCGAAACCGCCGCGCCACGGCCCAACGCCGCGTACGCGGCCATCCGCTCGGAGCGGCGAAGGTGGTCGGCGCAGTCCTGGCGTGCGGTCCGCGCGGATTGGCCCAGCCTGCACGCGGTGCCGATGAGGACGAGTTTCCGCAGCAGATCAGGACGGTCGGCGGCGAGCTGTTGCGCCACGAGCCCCCCGGTCGCGACGCCCACGACGTCGACCGGCCCAGAGAAGTGCTCGCTGAGTGCGGTGGCGTGCTGGGCAGCCAGCTCAGCCATCGAAACGTTTTCGTCGAGACCGGGTTTCCGGCTGACCAGGTGGATACGACGCTCGCGCATGAGGCCGGCGAACGGCCGGAGTTCGGTCCAGCGCCAGAACCCGACCGGGTTGGCGTTGTTGGGCGCGAAGTGCCTGAACACGACGAGTGGCGGACCTTGGCCTGCCGTCAGCACGGGAAGTCCGCCTGGAAGCAGGCCTTCTCGGACCGGCCCCACCGAGAGCTTCATTCGCTCCTCCTCGTGATCATGATTCGTGGCAGCCGCCCACCCACTTTGCCGTGCGCACGCAGCACTACGGAAGCGACCAGCGCATCGAGCGCCGACGGCGCGGGCAAGCCGAACGCGGTACGCACCTGGCAGTCGAGCAGCACGGCCGTCGCGGTTCGAGCCCAGCGGCGAAACCGACGGGGCCAACGCCTGGTCAGATGGTCAAGAGCCGCGTCGAGGAGCGCCTCGTTCGTCCGCGCGTAGCGCGCGTGGGCACTGAGGTGCTCTTCGACCAGTCGCTCCAGTTCGATCACCGGCCGAGGGAGATCGATCACCCCGGTCAGTTCACCCAGCCGTGTGTAGAACGCGATCACGGCCGAGGTCTTCGCCTCCGGCCACGGCCTGCTCAGCACGCGTTCGGACCACTGGCGGGGAATGACGACGAAAGCGGCGAGCGCGAACCTCATGTCGTCAGCGGAGAGCCCGGCGCGCCGGTGCGCGTGCGCCATCCGCCGGATCGCGCTGCGGGCGGGCTTGCTCTCGAAGCCCGAAGAAACGACCGTCCTCAGTAGATTCACGGTGACCGCGTGCCGGGAGAGCGGATCGCGGGAGTACTCGCCGGAGTCGATGAGCAGCGCGCTGTACCTCGGTATCGCGAAGACGTGGACGAGCGCGAGCATCAACCCCGAGTAGTAGTCGGTCGACTGCCGTCCCGCCAGGGCGGACCGCATTCCCAGCGCTGGGTCGGGCTCGGCGGCGCGGACTCGTTCACCCGGTGGGACGGGATGGTTCATGCGGTCTCCGGTGCGGGTCGACTGCGGCGGCGTCCTCGTCGGTTCCGAACGAGGGTAGCTCAATTACCGGGCGGCTCCAGGATGATTTCGTCGCCTGTCGCGATAGAGCAGCTCGTTGTGCGGATCGAAGGCCCGCGCGACCTCCAGCAGATCCAGGGTCTGCTGGGGATCGGAGTCCACCAGGGCGCGGGCCAGTGCGGCGACAGCGTCGATGGCGTCGCGGCGGATCGCCTCGCGTGCGGGCTCGATCCACTCGTTCGACATGCCCTCGGCCAGCGGTCCGCCGTAGCTGTTGACCACGTCCCGGTAGGCGTCGATACGCGCGGCGTCGGTAGACGCCGCGCGGCGGGCGGCGACGGCGTGCGCGAAGCGCCAGTAGTCACTGCGAACGCTCGCCGGGTCGAGCTGGTAGCGCCCGTTGCTGGCGGAGACGACGTCGGTCACCGTGCCGTTCGTGGCGGCGGCCAGCGCTCTGCGCATCCGCGACAACGCCGTGTGCAGGGCATTGGTCGGCCGCGCCGGGGGATCCTGGCCCCACAACGCCGAGACGAGCGTCTCGCGGGTCGCACCGTCGGGATGCAGTGCCAGCAGCACCAGCAACTCCTTGGTCCGGGGCTGCAAGGTGCCGGTGATCTCGCGCGCATCGCCACGTTCGGGGTGCCAGTGCACACGCAGGTCACCGAGCACGGTCACGGTGATCAGCGCTGGGCTGGTGTCCTGTTCCCCGCTGCTGGTGGTGGTCGGCGGTGTCTCGGCCGCGGGCTCGCCGCTGGACGCCGGTTCGTTGGTCTCGCTTTCGTCGCGGTGCTCGGTCTCGTTGTCGGCCAGGCGCGACGGGGCCGGCCGCTGGCTGCTGGAGGCCGGTGGGCGCAGCCGGACGCCGGGCGGCTGCACGTCGGCGGGGGCGAGGATCTCCAGCTCGGTGTCCGCAGGGGCCGGTGCGGTGACCGCGGCCGTGACTTCCAGCTCGACCTCGCCCGCGTCCGAACCGCCGGTCTCGAGCAGGTCAGCCTCGCCCGGCGAGGTCTGGTCGTTGCCGGCGGGGCGCGCCTTGACGATGCGAGGGCGCGTCGTCAGTGGCGCGACCACGACGTCGTCGCGAGTCACCGGCGGGTCCGGCTCGGCGTCTCGGAGGAGCGTCAGCAGTTCGGCGGTGTCGTCGTCGCCGAGGCGGAACATCCGGGTGCCGCGCAGGGCCTCGCCCAGCCCGGGGCCGGTGGCCGAGATCGTGCCGTCCTGGCGGATGTAGCAGGTGACGCCGGGTTGCCACTGGCCCAGCAGCAGACCGGTGACGCCGAACGGCGCGCCGTTGTCCAAGACCGCCTGCAGGCGCTGATGGTGTGCGGGTGGCCGTGCCACCAGCACCAGAGGCGGCCAGGTTCCCGGCTCGGCGTCGGGCTTACGGCTTGCCGAGGCACGTACCAGGGTCTCGGCCTCTACCGCGTCCAGCGCGTCGTCCAGGTCGGCGACGATCCGCACGGCCGAGGATAGGTGCCCCTGGGCTGCTCCGCGTCCGAGCAACGAGACCAGGTCGTCGACCGGGACGATGACAACCGCCCCGGCCGACGTCGCCAGGTGGCCGGCGGAGGTGGTGAGCGCGGTGACCAGCAGCGCGCGGGCCGCGGCGGGGGCGCCGGCACCGACCAGCCCGAGGCCGCGGGCGGTCGCGAGGTCGAGGGCGACCTCGCGACCGTCGCGGACACCCAGACCTGGCGCGACGGTGGGGGGTCGGCCGGCGCCGGTCTGGGGTGCGCCCACCACGAGCGGTGGCGCAGGCGGGACACGCAGCGGACGCCTCTGTTCCTCGTCGTCCGGGTAGTCCTCGTCGAGGTCGATCTCGTCGTCGGCCTCGGCGCGCAGGTGAGCAAGCCGCAGCTGGTAGACCACCGGCGCGACGGGCAGATCGTCGCGGTCGCCGCTGCCGGGCCGGTACCGGCTGCGATAGCGGCGGCGGGCGACCATCAGCGCCGCGCTGACCGCGGCGGCCAGCCCGAGACCTACGAACAGCTCCGTTCCCCACCGGACGCCGGGGTCGCCCGTCGCGGGAGGGGTGTTCGTGCTGGTCGCGGCCGGTAGTGCCTGCTGGGTGGACGGTGCGGGTTGCGCTGGTGTGGACGGTTGGATGCTCGTCGGTGGCGCGGCGGAAGTCGGCGGCGCTGTGGTCGGCGGGGCGGGAGTCGTCTGGTGCGGGTCGGCTGGCTGCTGCGGCGGCACGGCTGGCGCGCTCGCCTCTCGCGGCAGGGCGAGTTCCTCGCCGGGAAAGATCAAGCTGGGCTTGGTGAAGCTATGGCCGTTCGGTTGCGGCTTTCCCTTGTTGAGGTCGAAGATCTCCGGCCAGCGTGCGCCGTCGCCGAGGGTGCGTTCGGCGATGCGCCACAACGAGTCGTGGACTCCGTTCTGCGGCGCCAGCACGACCACCGACTCCGGATGCGCGGGAACGGTGGCGGTGCTGTCCTTGGTGGTGGTCTGAGTGGAGTAGACCGCGTTGCGGACCACCACGGTCTCCCCGGCGGGGGCCTGGTGTTCCCATGCGGGGGCGGTCGCCACGACTTGCGATCCGGTCCCGAGCGCTGTGGACAACGAGGTGACCGGTGCCGGTGCGGGCCGGTTGCCCAGCACTGCCAGCAGGACCGCGCCGACCAGGACGCCCGCCAGCGCGTGAACCGGACCGGCGGCGGAGAAGTCCGGCAACCGGGCCGCGTCGAATCCGCTGCGGGCCAGGTCGACCGTGCACCGCAGGACGTCGATGGTGAACGCGGCCCACGTGATCCAACAAAAGCAGGCAAGGAAGTTCAGCAGGAACGTGGTCGTCATCGGGCCGAGCAGCACGCCCTGGACCTCGGCCCACGTCGGGACGTGGTTCGGCAACGGCCAGCCGATGTAGTGCCACAACGCCCAGGGCAAGCCCGCCACCAGCGCGAGCAACACGGTGCCCGCGACGAGACCTCGTAGCACCCGGCCGACGAACCGGAACATGCCAGCCAGCGCCCACCAGACGCGGCGGCCCACGCTCGGTGGCCGTGCCGTTTCCCGGCCAGACTGGTGCGATGTGGAGGTCACAGCTGGCTCGTTTCCTTGGCGCTACAGGGCTTTAGGGTTCGATCCTCACCACTCCGCGAGGCATCGGAAGCAGGCGAGCCGGGGTGCCGTTTCTACGGCAGCCGCCGACGCGCTCGAGCGTTGTCATGTCACTCCCGCCGTGACGCGGTCGGGCGCGTCTGCGCTGTCAGTGCGAGGCACAGCGGGCTGGGGCGGCACGGACGCCTGGCCGTTCGTCGATGTCTTCGCCGCCGACGGTGCTCCGCTCGATGCAGTCGCGGCGGGCCTCTTCTTCTTGGCGGTACGGGGCGGTTTCCGGGATGTGAGCCACGCCGTCAGATCGGCGGCCGGAATGTTGGTGAACCGTGCCAGCTCGTCGATCTCCAGCACGTCGCTCGCGTCAGCGAGAACCTCACCGAGTTGCCGTTCCACCTCAGCGAACTGCTCGGCGAGCACCGTCCGGCGCTGGGCGAGTTCACCTACCTCCTTTGCCGCGGCGGAACGCTTCGCGCGCCGGGCCGTGTCGGCCGCCTCGACGCGGCGATCGATCTCCTCGGCCGTGGCAATGTCTGTCGTAGCCATCCTGATCTCCTTGCGTTGACATGCCGATGCGAGCGCGGGGTGCTCTACGGGTCGATGGTCACCACCCCGCGCTGGGGATGAGCGCTGCCGGTGCCGTGAACGGTGAGGCTGGAGATCCCGACCATGCCCAGCAGCTGCGTGTTCTGAGAGGCGGTGATGGTGACGGTGACCGTGTCGCCGGCGACGGTCACCGTTCCGGAGGCCCCGACCGTGGCGAGATAGCTTTGCGCGTCGGCGACCGCCTGAACCGGCACCAGTTGCAAAGTGCCGGTGCTGCGGTACGCGGACAGGTCGATGGCCTGGGCGCCCGCGCGGGCAGCGGCCTCCGCCTGCCCGTTCGCCTTGACCTTGGCGGACAAGGCCAAGCCACCGTCCAGGGTCAACCCGGCCAACGCGAGAATCCCGATGGTGAGCACCACGACGAACGCGGTCGCCCGGCCGTCGTCGGCCCGCCACCAGGTCCGCCGCTGCGTTCGCCACCAGTGCCACCAGAGCGGCGACTTATCCTGTTGCTGGCGGATCATGCGCCGCCTCCGGAGGTATTCCCCGAGACCGAGCGCCAGGTGTCGACTGGTTCGACAGCGGTGGCGGACAAGCGTTTCTGGCCGGGAACACCGAGGATCAGCGCGTCGCCGAAGTCGACCGCACACGACACCGTCACGCTGACCGTGCCGCCCGGTCGCATCCCGCCGGTGGCGGTGTCCACGCTCAGCGACGCGCACGTCACGCCGGCCGAGGACAGCGCGTTGGTGGCGGTGGACTGCGCCGCCGCGGTCGCGGTGGCCGCGCTGCGTTCGATGCTCGCCGCGCGGGCCGCTTGATGCGCGGCGTCGTCCAGCCGCAGCCGGGCATCCACCCCTCGGTGGATCACCACAGCGACGAACACGAGCAGCATGACCAGAAACGGCGCCGCTATGGTGACTTCCGCAGCCACTGAGCCACGGTCCGCGCGCCACCAGGCCACCCACCAACCCCAGCGGGTGCGATAGCGCCCCAGCGGGCGTTCTGGACCACCGGACGGGCACGTCTCGGCTGTCCAGGTGGCGGGCGGGTTCGTGGTCGTCATGGCGTCCGATCACCTGCCACTGGCCAGATCGGGAACGAACCGTTCGACCGGGCCGGACGCCTCGGCGTGCACCGGCAAGCTGAGGAACGGGACCACCGACGTCGCGGTCCCGGAAATCCGGATCGACGCGGAATTCGCGGTGCGGTCGGCACCGACACTGGCGCCGGTCAACGGGCCGCGCGCGAGCTGATCGAGCATCTGCTGCGCACTCGCGCTGCCCGCGGCCGCGGTTCCGTTCTGGGCTCGCGCCGCGGCGAGCCCCTGGGACGCCGCGGCCTGGGCGATGTGAGTCGCGTGCGACCACAGCGCGAACTGCACGATCGCCAGCAGCATCAACAGAAGCAGCGGCGGCGCGATCACCAGCTCCGCGCTGACCGCGCCGCGGTCACCACGCAGCAGCAGCCGGATACGGCCTCGCGAGGCCGTCCTCCCGTGCGCAGGCCGCGGCCGGCCGTCACCGCGGCCTCGCGTGCTGTGTCTGGCCGCCTGGCAGGTTCCACCCGCACGAGTGAACTGACAAACTTCCTCACGTTGGGCGGCACATGCGGCGGGAAGGTGTACCACCGGTCAGTCATCGCGCGCTTCCCCGCGGCAAGGCGAGCGTCAACCTCGGAAAACTGGATCTGCTCGTACGGAAACCTGCCGACGAGCATCTCGATCGTTGTAACGCCGATCGAGTACAGATCAGACCTGAGAGTCACGTGCCCAGTGGACTTGGCCTCGGGGGCGAGGTACAAGGGCGTGCCCCCGTAATCCGGCGCTGTGCCAGTGCGTGGATCGATTTTGCCGGCCGAGCCTAGGTCGGCGAGGACTGCATTCTCCCGTGACTGATCGAGAAGGACATTGCCGGGCTTCACGTCCCTGTGCACATACGCGCGATCCTGGTGCAGGTACTCCAGGGCGTCCAGCACCTGGCCGCAGATCCTCATCGCGTCGGCCACGCCGAATCCGTGCCCGTCCATGAGCGCGTCGTAGACGCTCCCTCCTGGGTAGTAGTCGCAGATGAAGGTCACGGCGTCCAGACCACGGAACTGGGGGTCGGGTTCCCACTGGGCGTCCCATACCTCGATCAGATGCTTGTGCCGGGCCTCCTTCAACAGGTGCGGCTCGCGGGCCACCCCATCGGGCACACTGAGGAGGGAGATCGTTTTCTGTACGACGTCACGATCGAAGATGTCGTGCCTCGCAAGCCGGCAGACGCCAACGTTGCCCTCCCCGATTGTTTGAAGGATCTCGTAGGTGGGCCGTTGAAGGAGGTCTCCGACGATGGGCATATCTCACTCTCCGACGATCTCTGCGCGTGCCGCCACCGCGGCGAGATCCCGCTTCTTCGTCCAGTATTTCCCCACCGGGGTATCGAAGACGCTGGCCACGTGGTCAGCGACCGCGCCCTTGCGGGGTAGGCCCAGCCGGGAGCGGAGCGTCGCGCGGGCGAGCCGAACGCAAGTCACCTCGGCGTCTACTGCGCAAGATGCCAGCAGCGCCTCGGCGGTAAACCGAGTCCGCATGTCCGCAACCTTCGGTACCCGCCCACCCGGTTCCATGTCCAGGATCACGACCCGATTGGGTGACAGTGCCGTCAGCGCGTGGACGCACTCGTCCCGGAACGCCACGATGGCGTACCCGGCCTGGGGGCCGTCGCGCAACTCAAGGCAAGTCGGTTCGGTCTCTAGCACACCGCTGTCGTCGACCAGGCAGAGCCACAGCTTGCCGCCCGCCGCGTTAACGCCGAGAACTCTCAAATCTAGTTACTCGCCCCTCGCCAGTCCGGATCCGCAGGGTACCCAGGGTAAGCGACCAGGCCGACGCGGCGTTGAATGCCTCATCCTTCACGCGTAGGTATTACGCGGGCTGTCGCCGAGCTCATCGGCGCAGCGGATCGAGACGTAGTCGGCGCGGGTCGGACAGTCGGCGGTCGGCTCACGATCGTGGTCGCTGTCCGCTGCGGCTGCGTCACGCGCAGCTCGCGTCGGTCGCTTGTTCGTAGCCGCAGCCACGGCTGGGGTCAACGAGCAGTCAGACGCCGAAGCAGACGATCCCACCAACGGCCCTGGGATGCAGGGACGGCATCGAGGATGCGGTGGTCTGACTCGCGGTTGAGCTGGATCTCGTCACGGGTGAAGTTGCGTGCCCACTTGATCGTGCCGTGATCGATGACGTAGTGAGACTGGCACGGCAACGCCCAGTTCCCGATCGATGGCCATATCGTGACCGTGCCGTCAAACGTGAGCACCCATTGAGCGGGTGAGAGGGGCGTGATGACCTCACGACCACAACCGCAGGCACACAGGTGTGCGGCGGTGGAGAACCGGGCTGATACGTAGAGGTGGCCTGGCTCCAGTTCTGCGGGAAACGCCGTCACGAACTCGGGAACGATCCGCGTCTCCTTCACGCTGCATCCTCCCCTGCATCCCCATTTCCGTTACGGATGGTTCCCGTGAAGATCCGGTAGACGGTCTCATCAACCGGCTCGAGCGCGGCGTAGTACGTGAGGTACTTCTTCCAGTTGATGACCGCGAGCATCGCGTTGAGGCAGTTGAGGTCGGCGGTCTGGATGTTGCGGTCGTACTCGTCGGGCCTGCCAGTCGCGGTGGAAATCGCGCCGTCTGACATGCCGGGGAAGTGGTTCACGACGGCCAAGAGTCCGGAGAGGTGCCCGCCTTCGTCTCGGATGCCCATGCCGACTTCGATCGCGGGGATGCCGCGCTCGTAGAGCCAAGCGAGGATCGCTTTCTTATCGTCCGCATCGGCGGCGGCCATGAAGACGAAGGTGCAGTTGCCGAGGAGTTCAAGGTTGTCGGCGGTGATGAAGTCCGGGTGCGCGGTGATACCAGTGTGCATGTGGGAGTAGACGCGGGCGAAGTGTTCGGCCTTGTTCGGACGCAACTTGAGGTCCTCGATGTCGGCAGCGCCTGGAGCGCGGTAGGCGTTGTGGTTGTCGAATACGTCGCCGTCGAACAACTCGATGGTGTCGACCCAGGTCTTGGACACCTGGTCGAGGATGAAACTGCCGGTGCCGCCCAGGCCGATGATGCCGATGCGGTGGCCTCGGAACTTCGCGTTCATCTCAGCGAGACCCGCGCGAGCGGTGCCGGTGTCGGGGTACACGAACGGCAGGTCGTCTGGAACCTCAGTCCAGCCAGCACCCAGCGTCGCCGTCACAGTCGGGTCGAGTGCCTTCGCGGGATGGCTCAGGATCCGCACGTACGAGGTGATCTTGTCGTAGGTGTTGGCGTAGACGCCGGCGTTCTTCGGCTTGCTGGAGATCATGAAACTCGCGCTGAGTTCCGGGGTAATGGCGTGACCGTCGGGCGACGGACCTGGGATCGGCTGCCCGTGCTGATCGCAGGGCTGCTCGCCGATGAACCAGATCCGGTGGTCGCCCGAGCCGTCTTGGACGATGTCGCCGCTGAACACGACCGGCAATGCGAGCCGCCCGTACGTCACCGCCTTGGCGGCGGTGACGTACGGGACACGCTCGACGATCAGGTGGTTGCCCTCGAACGAGAGGCAGTAGTCCTCGTCGAGCAGTCGACGAGTCGACGGATCACGATCGAACGGTGACGTAGACATCGAAGACCATGTTTTCCTTGACCTTGACGGTGCCGCCGGGCTGGAGCGAGCCAGCCCCACCGCCGTTGTGCCCGCGCGAGTACTCGATACGCGCGACGTCTCCGTCGTTGAGCGGCTCGTTCGGGAACGCCAAGTTGTAGACCTCCTCGTAGGAGATCTCCTTCTTGTCCCAGTGGAACTCGCGGGTGTTGACGAAGATCGTCACGGCGTGCTCGCCGTGACCAGGACTGTTGCCGGGACTCATAGCCCCTCCCTGTGTCAGAGCCCCTGCTGGGGCTTTGCTCTGACTGTATCAGCAAAGCGTCATCATGCTCGTCAAGACACGCCATGTCGTGTCACCAGGACGGCAGTTCCGCGCTAAGCTCACCTTCATGGAACGGAACTGCGCAGCGTCGGCGTACCCGACATGGACAACGTGACAGGCGCCTCCGACACTTCTGCGGGCGTGGAGGGGCTCGATCTCGCCCGGCTGGGCGAGATGCTCCGCGAGCGCCGCGGGAAGTTGTCCCTGCGCCAAGCCGCAGCCGAGGCGGGTGTCAGCTTCAGCACCTTCACCCGCGTCGAAGCTGGCGCTCAGCCCGACCTCACCTCGTTCACCCTCCTGTGCGCATGGCTCGGCGTCTCCCCGGGGCAGTTCTTTACGCCCGTTACCGAACGCCAGGTCGCCCCGATCGACGAGGCGATCGCACACCTCGCCGCCGACCCGCGGTTGGCGCCGGACGCCGCCTCGAAGATCGCGGACGTCCTCCGCAACATGTACGACGTACTCGCCAAGGCGCCGGCGCAGCGGCAGGTAGTGGCGTGCCACCTCCGCGCCGCATCTGTGCTTCGCCCCGGGGTTCCTCATCGCCTCAACTCGCTCCTCGGTGAGATGCACGACAAGTTGGCAGCTCGCGTGGCCGGCGGGGAGCTGTGACGCTCCGCCGCGGGTTCAAGGCTGAAGCCGAACGAGAGGCAGCAAGGGTCCGGAAGGAGCTGGGTCTCGCCTCGCACGATCGCCTTGACCCGCGAGACCTCGCCAAGCACCTCGGTGTCTCGATCGTTGACGCAGGTGAGCTTGTAGACATTGCAGAGCTTGAAGATCTGGAACGCCTCCAGGCGTTCGCTTTTTCCGCAGCCACCTTCGAGATCGAGCAGCGCAAGATCATCGTGGTCAGCCCGTTACGCAACACTGGCCGCCAGAACAGCGACATCGCACACGAACTCGCGCACGTCATGCTCGAGCACGACCTGTCTGAGATCCGCGAAGTCGACGGGATGCCCTTCCGGACCTGCAAGCCGGACGAAGAGGAAGAGGCCACCGCCTTCGGGGGAACACTCCTCCTGCCTCGACCTCTACTTCTGAGCGCTGCGCGGCGCCAAGCCTCGATCGAGCAGATCGCCAATCAGTACGACGTAACCGCCGAGATGGCGCGCTTCCGATACAACACCACTGGTGTCGCCAAGCAAGCGGCGTCCCGTTAGTCCCGCCCGCCCCCACGTGGGGAGCGATCGAGATGAACTGATCGGTTCACGATCGTGGTCGTCCGTGGGTGTCGCGGGTGGGGACGCCGCGTTCGCGGAGTTTGGTCAGCACGGTGGTGTGGTCGACGCCCAGGTGTTCGCCGACTCGCGCTAGTGACCAGCCGAGGTTGTAGAGGTGGATCGCGTCGTCGACCTGCTCGGGGGAGAGTCCACGGCGGCGCATCGGCACGTCGTGTCGTTTGAGGATGTTGCTGACCGTGCGCCGTTCGATACCGAACCGGGTACCCAGCTCGTACACGGTTGCTCCGGCTTGGTACCCAGCGATGAGGTCCTTGACCTGGACAGCGTCGAGTTGCCGGGCACGACCTGGTTTCGGCCGGTCGGCGGGCGGCGGAGCGGGCGTGGCGGGGTCGGGCAGCTTCCGGAGCAGCGCCTCCAGCGCTTCTACCTGGGGTTTTGTGTTGTAGTAAGTTCCCCCAAGGTCCACAAATAGATGGCTCGTGCCCGCGAAGGGCGCGGGCCATTTTTTGTGGAGCTGGTGTTTTTGTGGGGGCCGAGCCCCCACACCCCCGCCGGGAGGGCTGCGCCCCCCCGGACCCCCTCAGTTGGTGGGTTGCGCTGGCGTTCAAGGGTGCTCTTTGCTGAAGGCTCTTGATTAGGGCTGAGCAGGGGGCTTGATGGTGGGGCGGCCGAAGGTTTCCGCGGTTGCTGGTGTTTTGGTGGCTGCTCCTGTTGTTGTGGGTAGCGCTGTTGTGATGGCCTTGATCGGGCGGCTGGTGTGGGCTGGGCAGGCTTGGGTGGTTCCGGTCGGTTGGGGCTGGCCGGGGGCTTGATGTTCGTGCCATCCGTGGAGAACCTGCTCGGGTGGGTGATGTTCGATATGCGGCGGCCGACGCCTGCCGAAATGCGGAAGCTGGAGCCGTCGTGGCAGGCCGTTTGTGAGGCCGCGGGAGTCGATGGCGGGCGGTACCTGTTGTGGATCGAGCATTCGCGGGCGCTCAACGCTTTCGCCGCGGGTGGGCGGATGGTGGCCGTGACGAAGCCGGCGCTGACGCTGCCTGAGCGGTACCTGGAGGCGATCCTGGCGCACGAGCTCGGGCACCATCTGTCCGGGCACGCGCGGATTTCGTTGCTGCGGTGGTGGTACGAGCTGCCGGCACGGGCGACGATTCTGCTCGCGCGGCTGGTGACGGTCGTGGTGGTCGCGGTCGCGCGGTTCTTCGTGCCGTTCGGACGGGCCGTGGCGGTGCTGGTCTCGGTGCTGCTGACGCTCGGGTTGCTGACGGGGCTCGCGTTCCTCAATCCCTGGCTGCTCGTGATTCCGCTGCTGAGCCCGGTGATGGCTTGGTCTCGGCGGCTTGGGGAGTACGAGGCGGACAGGACCGCGGCACGGCTCGGTTATGGGCTGGTGCTCGTCCAGGTGCTGACTGCGTGGCTCGCGGAAAGCGGGGGTGATCGACGGCGAGTGCGTGATCGAGTGTTCGCCAGCCATCCGGCGCACATCGACCGGATCAAACGGCTTCGCGAACTCCAGAGCCGGTAAGCGGTCATAGACAGGCGTCGCTCACTGAGAAGCTTTCGGTAAGGCCCTAGCGGCCAAGCTGAGGCCTAGTGCGGCGCGACGTACGTCAGCGGGTTGAGATGCGCGACCGCGGTGAGCCACTTCGGGGCGGTGTTCAGTGTGAGCAACAGCGGGAAAAGCAGGAATTCTTGGACGGAGTAGAAGAGTGACTGCTGCTTCCTCGATGCGCTGGCCAGCGCATCGACAGGGCCCCGAGGCCGATGATGAGCGCGGCTTGCGTCAGCAGGGTCAGGACTTCTTTCGTCATACGGCCCACCAGAAGCGAGGTCCGGGTCAGCGGTGTGACGAGCATGCGGTCCATTGAGCCGGTGCTCAGTTCGGTCATGAGCGTCCAGCCGATGCCGGTGGTGCTCGACAGCGCGAGCATGACCAGGATGACGGCTGCAGCATGCCGAAGACGAGACCGATCGGGTTTCGCAGCTGTGGGCGGGTTTCCCTGGCGAAGACAATGCCGGTGCCGGTGAGTGTGCTCATGCTGGGGCTCCTTCGCGGATGCTGAGGCCAGTGAGTGCCAGGAATAAGTCGTCGAGGGTCGGGCGGCGGACTTCGGCGGTCTTGAGGAACTCCGGGAGCACCTTGTTCCCTTGCGGTACGCGGAATTCGACCGTCGGGCCGTCACTCGTGAGGTCGCGAGCGGCGGGAATGCGGGCGGCGGCGCGCAGTGTGTCGCCGGGGGCGGAGGTGGTGACGGTGACGAGGTCGCCCGCGCGCATGGGCCGTTGATGCGCGCGGAGGAAGATTTCTTGCGAGGTATGGGAAAGCGTGAGGTCGAGACGCTTCGAGGGCTGCTGCAGCGGCTCCTCGCGCACGCGACCGATGACGAGGCTTGGCTTTCGTGAGCGTGGTTCAGCGGGCTTCGTCCGCTGGGGACGAAGCCCGCTGAACTCACCTGCCTCGCGGGAGCGCGCCCCGGGTGCCCGAGCCGAGACCGGTCGGGTTGAGGTTGGCGCGTTCGCCCGCGCTGTGCCCGTCGAGATAGCCGCTGCCGGTCAGGCGGCGACGTGGCGCGGCACGCAGGTTGCCGTACTTGGCGTCGTAAGCGTCTTCGACCAATGTGTTGCGGTCACGCACGACGAGCGCGGCGGATTTGGTGCCCGGCTCCGTCACGTGCGAGCGGGCGGCGCGTTCCTCCGTCGCCTTCAGGCGCAGGTAGACCGCTGTGGCGAAGCCGGTCAGCCAGGTGCGCCGGTACGCGGCGATCGACTCGAAGCCGGCGCGGAACCCTTCCGGGCGGACCCGCGTCAGCTGGGTCGTCGCCTGCAGCAGCAGGCTGGTGTACAGCAGCTCGACCCGCTCAAGGTCGGAGCGGAAGCCGAACACGGTGACCTCGGTGACCGACTGGCCCCACCGGTGCAGCAGCGACCGGCAGCGCAGGGGGTGGGCGATGTTGGTCAGCAGGGTCGCCTTGTCCCTGCTGTACGGATTGCCCATGGCGATCTTGATGGTGGTGATCTCGTCGGCGCGCGCGCCGGAGTCGGCGAGTATCGCGGTGTCGATGCCGTAGCGGGCGATCAGCTCCGCGGCCTTGGTGTTGTAGGAATCGGCTTCGGCCTCGGTGACACCTGGGTCCTCGGCCTTGGCCAGCAGCTTACGGACCTTGGCGAGCAGCGTTTCCTGGTCGGACATGGTCCCCCCTTCTCGGTTTCGCAACTGCTTCCTTCCTACCCGGATGGTCCGACAGTTTCGCTCATTCGTTCGAATCGCGCTAGAGTGGGTGGCATGTCGGGGGCGGAGGTCGCCGTCGTGGGATCCGGGCCCAACGGGCTGGCCGCGGCGGTCGTTCTGGCGCGTGCGGGCCTTGGTGTCGAGGTCTTCGAGGGCGCGTCCGAGTTCGGCGGCGGCATGCGGTCGAAGCCGCTGTTCGACGACAGGGTCGTGCACGACATCTGCTCGTTCGGGCACGCGATGGCGCCGGCGTCGCGGTTCTTCCGCGAGTTCGACCTCGAAGCCCGCGGTGTCCGGCTGCTGCAGGCGGAGGCGGGGTATGCCCACCCGCTCGACCGTGGCGCCGGGATCGCGTACCGGTCGCTGGACCGGACGTGTGAGCGGCTCGGCCGGGACGGGCCGCGCTGGCGCGCGCACGTCGGCCCGCTCGTCGAGCGCAGCAGTGAGATCGTCGATCTGCTGCTCGGCGATCAGCGGCACCTCGGCCGCGCCAGGACGGCACTGCGGTTGCCCGCCGACATCCTCAAGTTCGGCCTGGCCGCCGAGCACCTGTTCACCGGGCAGGAGGCCCGCGGCCTGATCGCCGGGGTCGCGGCGCACGCGACCGGCAGGTTGCCGAGCCTGCCCGCCGGTGGGGTCGTCGCGATGCTGGCCCCGCTCGCTCACTCGACCGGGTGGACTTTGCCGTGTGGTGGCAGTCAGCGGATCGCGGACGCGCTCGTCGCGGATCTGCTGGCGCACGACGCGAAACTGCACGCCGACACCCCGATCACCGACCTGCGTGACCTCAGGGACTACAAGGTCGTCCTGCTCAACACCGCCCCGCGCGGCCTGCTCGACCTGGCGGGAGACCTCTTGCCCGGCCGCTACCGCCGTACGCTTGAGAAGGTGCGCTACGGCCCGGCCGCCGCGAAGGTCGACTTCCTGGTCAGCGACCCCGTTCCGTGGGCCGACCCCGAAGTCGGGATCGCGGGCACCGTGCACGTCGGCGGCACGATGGCCGAGATCTACGCGTCGGAAACGGCCACCGCGCGTGGAAAGAAAACTGCACGACCGTTCGTGCTCGTGTCCGACCCGATGGTCGTCGACCCCACGCGTGGACTGCCCGGCAGGCGTCCCGTGCTCGGCTACTGTCACGTCCCCAATGGCGACCCGGCCGACGTCACCGGCACCGTCCGTCGCCAGATCGAGCGGTTCGCGCCGGGTTTCTCGGACACGATCATCGAGAGCCGCTGCACCACGGCGCCGCAGCTGGAGGCCTACAACCCCAACTACGTCGGCGGCGACATCAGCTCGGGGGCGGTCAGTGTCAAGCAGATGATCGCCAGGCCCGCGCTTCAGGCCGACCCGTACGCCACCCCGCTCGGCGGCGTCTATCTCTGCTCGGGCGGGGTGACGCCAGGGCCCGGTGTGCACGGTATGGGCGGTTTTCATGCCGCCGCGAGCATTCTGCGCCGCGAGTTCGGCATCCGGGAACTGCCGGGCCTTCATCCGTAAGTCTGTTGCCGAACCACCCGGTCGGCCGGAAAATGACTCACCGATGAAGATCATGCGAGTTCTCACCATGACCGGGTTCGCCGCTCTGCTCCTGACCTCGACGGCCGTCGCCGCGCCCGCGCGGGCCGCGAGTCACGGGACCGAGCCGGTCTACGACTACGCACAGGCCATCCGTGAGCAGGTGTACGTCGAGACGCCCGTCGACAGTGACCGCGACGGCAAGAAGGACCGGCTCTCGGTCTACGTCGTCCGTCCGAAAGAGACGGACGGTGACCTCAAGGTCGCCTCGATCGTCGAGCCGAGCCCGTATTTCGGCCTCACCGACGCGCCTGCCGACTATCACCCGGCCGATGTCACCGACGTGCCGAGGATCTCGCCGTGGTCGCCGCCGACCGGGGCCTGGCAGGGCGCGAACTACGACCGCGTCTATTACGACAACTACTTCGTCCCTCGCGGGTACGCGGTGCTTTCGGCCAACACGCTCGGCACCGGTGATTCCGACGGCTGCCCGAGCGCCATCGGCACCGAAGAGAAGCTCGGCATGAAGACCGTGGTCGAGTGGCTGACGGGGGACGCGAAGGCGTTCACCTCCGACGGTAAGGAGATCAAGGCGAGCTGGTCCACCGGCAAGGTCGCGATGGCAGGCAAGAGCTACGACGGCACGCTGCCGGTCGCGGTCGCGAGCACCGGTGTCAAAGGCCTGAAGACCGTCGTTTCCATCTCCGGTATCGCCTCCTGGTACAGCTACTACCGCGCGAACGGCGCGGTCGTCTCGCCGGGCGGGTTCGTCGGCGAGGACGCCGACCTGCACGCGAAAGTCGTGCTGACGCGCAAGAATCCCGAGGTCTGCGAGCCCCAGATGCACGAGATGGAAAAGGCGATGGACCGCGTCAGCGGTGACTACACCGCGTTCTGGCATGAACGGAACTTCGCCAAGGACCTCGGCAACTTCCACGGCAGCGTGTTCCAGGTCGCCGGGATCAACGACTGGAACGTCAAGCCGAAGAACTTCACCGATCTCTGGGACGCGCTGGGCCGCAACGACATCAAGCGCAAGCTCTGGATCCACCAGGGCGCGCACGACGATCCGCTGTACGTCGCGGAGCAGGCCTGGCTCGACACCGTGCACAAGTGGTTCGACCACGAGCTGTACGGCATCGACAACGATGTGATGCGCCAGCCGCGGGTGCGGTTCGAGACCGCGCCGGGCCAGTGGACGAACTACCGCGATTGGCCGGAGCCCGGCGCTCGCGATGTCACGCTGCGGTTCAGGGCGGGCGACAAGGCACCGCAACCCGGCGTGCTTACCCCGGGTTGGCCTGGATTCGGGCAGCGGCAAGGGTTTGTCGACGATCCCACGCGCACTGCCGACAGCCTGGTCGCAGGCGTCGGCCAGGCGGATCCGAACCGGCTGTTGTACGTGTCGGACCCGCTGCCCAAGGACGTCCGTGTCTCGGGCACGCCGGAGATCACCGTCCGCGCGTCCGTCGACGGCAAGTCGCCCTACCTGAGCGCGCTGCTGGTCGACTACGGCAAGGACACCCGGATCACCGAACTCAAGACCACCGGCGACAACTGGTGCTTCGGCCCGACGGTCGGCACCGACACGGGCTGCCGGGCGAAGCGTCAGTACGCGACGGCCGAATCGGACTTCCAGGTGGTCAGCCGTGGCTGGATCGACGTGCGCAACCGCGACTCGGCGAGTGTGACCGAGCCCGTCAAGCCAGGCCGCCCGTACACCTTCACCTGGCGGATGGAGCCGAGGCAGTACCAGCTCAAGGCCGGGCACCGGCTCGGCGTGGTGCTGCTGGTGACCGACCACGACTACACGCTGCGGTACCCGGCCGGCACCAAGATCTCGGCGTCGCTGCTCGAAAGCAGCATCCGGATCCCGTTCGCGGGTTAACGCCTGCGCGGCTCGACGAGCCCTGTCTCGTACGCGACGACGACCGCCTGAGCCCGGCTGGAGATGCCGAGTTTGGTCATCAGCCGGTTCAGGTGGGTCTTGACCGTCGCCTCGCTGACCAGCAGTCTGCCCGCGATCTCGGCGTTCGTCTCGCCGCCCGCGACGAGGCGGAGCACCTCGAGTTCGCGTTCGGTGAGCCCGCTGAGCGACTCCGTGTCGGTCGGTGGCGCGTGCGTGAACGACTCGACCAGGCGCCGGGTGATCGTCGGGCCGAACAGCATGTCGCCGCGGGCGACCGCGTGGATGCCGCTGCTCAGCGTCTCGGGCGGGCTGTCCTTGAGCAGGAAGCCCGACGCGCCCGCGCGCAACGCCGTGTAGACGTACTCGTCGAGGTCGAACACCGTCAGCATGAGGATGCTCGGCTTGTCGGGGCCCGCGCCCGCGAGGATGCGCTCGGTCGCCTGGATCCCGTCGAGCTCGGGCATCCGGATGTCCATCAGGATCACGTCGGGCCGCAGCTCGAGTGCCTTGCCGACGGCTTCGAGGCCGTTCGACGCCTGGCCCGCGACCTCGACACCGGGCATGGCGCCGAGCAGCGCGACGAAACCCGCGCGGACGAGGTCCTGGTCGTCCACCACCAGCACACTGATCATGAGCCGCGGCGGCCGCTCTTCGGGTAGGGCAGGGTCAGCGCGATCTCGAATCCCTTTCCGGAGCCGGTGCCTATTTCGAGGACGCCACCGTACATTCCGGCGCGTTCCCGCATGCCGATCAGGCCGTGCCCGGCCGGGTTGCGCGCCGGCACGGTGACCGCGCCGGTGTCGGTGACGCGCAGGACGAGGTTGTCGTCGTGATACGCCAGCGTCAGTTCCGCCTCGGCCTCGCCTGCGTGCTTGATCACGTTCGTCAGCGCTTCCTGCGCGACCCGGTACGCGCACAGCTGCTGGCCCGACGGCAGCGTGCGCGGCGTGCCGGAAATGCGCAGCCGCACCGGCACGCCCGCTTCCCGCACCCGCGCGGCCAGCGAGGGGAGATCGGCCAGTCCCGGCTGCGGGCGCAGCACGCCGTCGCCGGGTTCCTTGCGCGGCGGGCGGAGCACGAGCAGGAGGCGCCTGAGTTCGTCGAGCGCCTCGGTCGAGGTGCTGGTGATCGTGGTGAGCGCGTCGCGGGTCGTCTCGGGCGCCGAGTCGAAGACGTAGCTCGCCAGGTTCGCCTGGACGGCGATCACCGAAAGATGATGCGACACGACGTCGTGCAGCTCGCGCGCGATGCGGATGCGTTCCTCGACGACGGCGCGTTCGGCTTCGAGCTGCGCGTGCCGTTCCAGCTGCTGGGCGTGCTCGGCGATCTCGCTGATCCGCCGGGTGCGCAGTTTCGCCGAGCGCGCGACGACGATCGTGGCCATCGTCTGCAGCAGCCCGAGCAGGGTGTCGCCGCCGATCGTCGCGCTGTCACCGAGGACGATGCCGACCTCGTAGATCGCCAGCGACGCGAGCGCGATGAGCAGCGCCTGCCCGAGCGGATAACTCAGCACCACCGTGTACAGCGCGATCAGCCCGCCCGGCTGGCCGAGCAGCGCCCGATAACCCAGCGCGTAGTACAGCCCCATCGCGACGCCGACCACGAGCATCACCGTCAGCGGGAACCGCCGCCGCAGCACCACCGGCAGGCCGCTGAGTGCCGCGAGCAGGTACGCCCAGCCGTCGTCCGCGGGCGACACGCCGAGGAAGAGGAAGACGGTGGAGCCCGCCGCGAGCAGGATGTCGATCAGGAACGGGCGGGAACGGGGCAGGTGGCGAAGCCACGCGAGGAACGCGGACACCGCTGCAAGCTACCGCCCGCGCGCGGGGAATCCCGCACCGATGCGGGCATATACCGCGAAAGTTTACCGGCGATTGCCACCGTGGTTGATACCACCGAAGCAGGTCACCCACTAGTTTTCTTGGTGAATGGTTCATCCATTCACCAAGCTCGGCGAAGAGCGTGGAGTGTGGCCGCGGGGGAGGTGGCCGCCCGCACTCTTCGCCGAGCGCGGAACCTACTGCTGGATGGGTTTCCCGTCCGTTCCGCAGATGTAGCCGGCGTTGATGCAGTCGCGCACCCGCCTGGCGAGTTCGTTCGAGTCCCAGGCGTTGAAGAAGTCACCGTGGAACGTGTAGCCGGGCTGATCGGTCACCAGCTGCCCGTTGCGAGTGCCCGCGAGGGTGAGCCCGCCACCGTTGACCGGATAGGTGATCAGCAGCTCGAGCCTCGGCACGACGTGCGGATAGCCGGCCGGGCAGGTCTGGCTGAGCGCGAACGCCATGTGGTCGCGGTGGTTCGGCGAGTCGAGCCTGCCGTCCCAGCAGGTCGGGAAGTCCAGGTACGTCTCGAGTTTCGAGCCGGGCGCGCAGGTCATGAAGTCCCGGCTGGACGGAGTCGAACCCGTGCAGGACCACCGCGCGGACGGGTTCTGGTCGGCGTTGGTGGCGCCCGCGTTGCCGACGACGTAGCGGAGCCCGCGCGGATGCGGGACGGCGGCGGCCATGTTCGTGATTCCCTGGTAGTAGACGGTCACGCGTTCCGGCGCGATCGGCTGGCCGTTCTTGTAGACGGTCGGCGTCCAGTACGAGGACAGGTCCACCACGGGGTTGCAGTTGGTGGTGCCCAGGCTCAGCGACTCCAGCGTCGACTGCGCGTTGGCGCTCCTGTTCCCGTAGAACTCGTGCATGTGCGAAACCCCGGCCTGGCCGGGGAAGACGATCGGGTCGTCGTTTTTGCGGTGCGCGCTGAAGCAGTCGGCGCGGAATTCCGAACCTCGGAGCGGCGCCGCCACCTGCTGGGCGACGATCGCGTCCGCCTGCTCGGGGGTCGGTACCCAGAAATGGGCTGAGTGGTTGACGTGGGCCGGGGTGTCCAGGCTGCCGAAATGCACGGCGGTCGCGATGAGCGCGACCACGGTCGCTCCGGCCGCGACGGCGCTGAACAGGCGCTTGACTCGCATGGGCTCCTCCTCGTTGTGAAGCCGGCGGTTAAGTTGTCGCGAACAACAAATAGGCCTGATTCATGACACAGCTCGCCGGATGTCCGGAACAAGCCGCTATCCGGGTGACGCGGGTCACAATCGCACGGGGTGGAAGACCGGAAATACTCGCGAGGTGTTCGATCTCCTCGTCTCCTGGTTCAACGCCGAAGCGTTCCGGATCTTCGGCGCCCCGGTCTCCGTCATCGAGCTCATCGGCGCGGTCACCGGGGTGTGGTGCGTCTGGCTGGTGGCCAGGCAGAACCTCTGGAACTGGCCGATCGGCATCGCCAACAACCTCGCGTTCCTGCTGCTGTTCACCACGGCGGGCCTCTACGCCGATGCCGGGCTCCAAGTCGTCTACGTGGCGCTCGCGCTCTACGGCTGGTGGAACTGGCTGTTCGGTGGGAAAGACCGCGGTGCGCTGCCAGTGCGCCGGACCCGGTCCGGTGAGTGGCTCGGGCTGGCCGTCGGCGGCGTCGCCGGGACCGTGGGGCTCTGGGCGCTGCTGGCGCACGCGACCGACTCGACCGTGCCGTGGTGGGACGCGGCCACGACGGCCCTCTCCCTGCTCGCCACCTACGGTCAGACGCGGAAGCTGCTGGAGTCGTGGTGGTTCTGGATCGCCGCCGACGTGCTGTACATCCCGCTGTACGGCTACAAAGGACTGTGGGTCACGGCCGTGGTCTACGTGATCTTCCTGTGCCTGTGCGTGAACGGCCTGCTCAGCTGGCGGCGCGCGCTGGCCGAGGAGCCGGTGGCGGCGTGAAGTTCGCGCACGGCATGGTGATCGGGAAGTTCTATCCGCCGCATCTCGGGCACCATCACCTCATCAGGGCGGCGGCGCGGCGCTGCGAGCAGGTGACCGTGATCGCTTGCGCGTCCACAGTGGAGTCCATCCCGCTGGCGGACCGGGTGGCCTGGCTGCGCGCGGAACACGACGACACGCCTTGGGTTCGCGTGGTCGGCACGATGGACGAGCACGCGACCGACTACGACGACCCGGACGTCTGGGAGATCCACTGCGCGATCTTCCGGGAAGCGCTGGGCGGCGACGTCGTCGATGCCGTGTTCACGTCCGAACCCTACGGCCCCGAACTGGCTCGCCGGTTCGGGGCGACGTCCGTGGCCGTCGACGTCGACCGTGCGGCGGTGCCTGTTTCGGGGACCGCGGTACGCGCGGACCCGGCCGGGCAGTGGGAGTTCCTCGCGCCTTCGGTGCGGGCTTGGTTCGCCAAGCGCGTGGTGGTGCTCGGTGCGGAATCTTCAGGGACCACAAAGGTTTCCCGTGCGCTCGCGGAGCACTACGGCGCCGAATGGGTGCCGGAGTACGGCCGCGAGTACACCGAGTTGAAGCTCGCGAGGGCTCACGCCGCCGACCCGGCGGCGACCGTCTTCGACCTCCGCTGGGAGGCCGAAGACTTCGCCATGGTCGCCAAACACCAGAACGCCGCCGAAGACGCCGCCGCCGGGCGTGGTGGCCCGCTTCTCTTCTGTGACACGGATTCCTTCGCGACCCGGGTGTGGGAAGAGCGCTACCTCGGGTCGACCTCGCTGGTGTCCACCCGGAAACCCGCGCTGTACCTGCTCACCGACCACGACGGCGTCCCGTTCGAGGACGACGGGTTGCGGGACGGTGAGGACATCCGGCCGTGGATGACCGCCCGGTTCGTCGAGCTGCTCGCGACCACCGGGGTGCCGTGGCTGCGGCTGACCGGGGACCTCGACGAACGGCTGCGCACGGCCGTTCAGGCCTGCGATGCCTTGCTGGCCAAGGGATGGAGTCTCGCCGCGCCGCTCGGCTAGCTCACCAGGTCGCGCCGGCCGGGGTCTTGGTGACCGCGTTGATCCGGTTGAACAGGTTCGTCGTCGCGACCATCAGGATGAGGGCCGAGATCTGCTCCTCGTCGAAGTGGCTGGTGAGCTCGTCCCACAGCTCGTCGGAGACCGCGTCCGAGGACCGGTCGGCCAGGCGCGTCGCGTGTTCGGCCAATGCCAGTGCGGCGCGTTCCTCGTCGGTGAACAGCGGGGACTCACGCCAGACGGCCACCATGCCCAGGCGTTCGTCGGTCTCACCCGACTTCCTGGCGCTCGCGAGCCCGCCGTAGACGCACGCGCTGCAGCCGTTGATCTGGCTGGCCCGCAGGTGGACCAGCTCCATCGTGGTCTGCGAGACGGTGGTCGAGTTCATCGCCTTGAACAGGTTCTGGATGCCCTTCATCGCGTCCGGCAGGACCATCGCGGGGTTCTTCATCCGTGCTTCCATGATTTCCTCCAGTTTCAGGTGGTCTCATGGCCTCGACGGATCCCGGCCCGCGGATGTGACATGCCGCCGGAGAGAAAGTTGAACGCCTCTTCCGGAACCGTCAGGGTGCCGAAAGAGGCGTTCGCGCGGGGTGGTTCATGCCGCGAACAGTTCCGGGCGGAACGAGTGGAACGGGACCGCCGTCTCCGAAGGCAGGACCGGGCGCAGTTCCGGGCGGCGCGGGCTGATGCCGTCGCCGGGCTCGCTGCCGGTGAGGCGGTTCTTCACGCGGCGGGCGGCCAGCGGCAGCACGCGCTTGCACACCCAGCTCGCGTTCTCGCCGAAGGTCGGCTGCGGTGCGACGCCGTCGAACTCGGTCAGCCAGGACGACGGGAACGAGATGCCGAGCTTGGTCAGCGTGTAGGCGGCGAGCCTGCGGTGACCGGGCTCGGACAGGTGCAGCCGGTCTGCGCCGAAGTAGCGGGAGTCGCTGACGGAGGTGTCCGGCCAGAGGTCGACGAGCAGCGCGCCGTAGCTGACCGCGGACTCGCGGATGGCGTCGTTCAATGCCTCGATGCGCGGGCGCATGCGCTTGCCCAGCGGCATCCGGGCGGCCACGTCGGGCAGCGTGAAGACGACGACCTCCTGGCAGATCGAGGTGGCCGCGCGGTAGACGGCGTCGACGCGGCGGGCGACGGTGCGTTCGTCGTAGATGCCGGCCATCACGTCGTTCGCGCCGCCGAAGAGGCAGATCACGTCAGGGCGCATCGACTCCGCGACGGGGATCTGTTCGAACAGCATGTGGTCGAGGCGGCGTCCGCGTACCCCCAGGTTCGCGTACCGGAAGTCGGCCTCGTCCAGCGCGAGACGCCCGGCGACGAAGTCGGCCCAGCCGCGGTACTGCCCGTTGAAGGGGTGCGGGTCGTCCAAGCCCTCGGTGCAGGAGTCGCCCAGCGCAACGAATCGGTGGTAGCTCATTGTGACCTCTTTCCACTGTGCCACTTGTGTAATACATACGTATATCAGGGTTGGGACACTGTGCTCCAGAGCACAGCACCCCTGTGGCACCCCTATGTTCAGAGTGAGCTGGGTCTCAGCGACCGCTTCTCCTGAACTCAGCCGAAGAAGGCTTCCAATGTGGTCTCGAGGGTCTCGATCAGGCTCGCGCTGCCGGTTCCGCCCCAAAGTCCCAGCTCAGCGACACCGTAGAGCGCCGACCACAGTGCCGCGGTGAGCGCTTTGACATCGGTGTCGACGCGCCAGCCCTCGTGCTGGGCGGCGGCCACGAGCTCGCTGAAGCTGTCGAACGTCTCCGTCGTCAGCCTGGCGAGCACGGGGTCTTCGTGGTCGAGCAGGTCGTGACGGAACATCAGCGCGAACATCGACGGGGTGTCGCGCGAGAACTCGACGTAACTCCGGCACGCCGACAGCAGTCGTTCGCGTGGCGGTCCGGGCAGCAGATCGTCGAACCGGTGCCGCAGCGCTTCGTAGCCGTTCGACGCGACGGCCGAAAGCAGTTGCGCGCGCCCGGCGAAGTGTCGCAGCGGGGCGCCGTGGGAGACGCCGGTGGCCTTGGCGATGCCGCGCAGGGTGACCGCGTCGACCCCTTCCTCGGTGAGGAGGGTCGTCGCGCTCGAGATCAGGCGTTCCCGGGTATCCACGCGGGTGTCCCTTCGACGGGGAGCAGCTGCGGGCGCTTGGGGAGGAAACCGTCGCCAGGCGAGCGGCCGATCATGCGGTTGCGGGTCCGGGTGATCGCCACGGGCAGCACCTGGTGGCGAAACCAGTGGACGTCCTCGCGCCAGGTCGGCCGTGACGGCGTGCCGGGCAGCGGGTCGAGCCACGACTGCTCGTAGGGCAGGCCGAGCTTTGCGAGCAGATGCGCGGCGAGGCGCAAGTGACCGAGTTCGGACAGGTGCAGCCGGTCAGGGCCGAAATAGCGCGAGTCGCTGACGGCCTCGTCCGGCCACAGGTCGACGAGCCGGGCGCCGTAGCTGACGGCGGCCTCGCGGATCGCGTCGTTCAGCGCTTCGATGCGCGGGCGCATGCGGCGGCCGAACGGCATCCGCTCGGCGATGTCGCTCAAGGTGAAGACGACGACGTCCGGTGCGATCGAGGTCGCCTGGCTGATGGCCGCGTCGACGCGGCGCGCGACGGTCCTGGCGTCCCAGCCGGAGGACATGACGTCGTTGCCGCCGCCGAACAGGGCGATCAGGTCCGGCTTCAGCTCGGCCGCGGTCGGCATCTGCTCCGCGGTGATCTGGTCGAGCCGTCTGCCGCGGACGCCCAGGTTGGCGTACCGGAAGTCCGGTTCGAGCAGCGACATCCTGCCTGCCACGAAGTCCGCCCAGCCACGGAAGAGCCCGTTCTCGGGATGGTGGTCGTCGAGTCCTTCAGTACAGCTGTCGCCGAGCGCGACGAACCTGCGGTAGCCCATTGCTGTTCTCTTTCCGTTCACCTGGGGGACACTGTTTATCAAACTTGGGTAGACAGTGTCTACTCGGCTTGGCAAGATATATCGGCTTCCGATATATTGGCTGGCATGGCAGGACGGACGATGACGGAACAGGCGTTCTTCATCCTCACGGCGCTCGTCGGCGAGCCGCGGCATGGCTACGGCATCGTCGGGGAGGTCGACGAGCTGTCCGAGGGCCGGGTCCGGCTCAAGGTGGGGACCTTGTACGGCGCGCTCGACCGGCTGACCGGGGAGGGTCAGGTCGAGCTCGACCGCGAGGAGGTCGAGCAGGGGCGGCTGCGGCGGTACTACCGGATCACCGATTCCGGCAGGCAGGCCGTCGCGGCCGAGGCGGCCCGTCAGTCGGCGAACGCGCGCGCGGCGGAACTCCGGCTCGGCGCTTGGCGTGCTCAGGGGGGAACGGCATGAGGACGCTCGAAGATCGCTATCGGTACCTGCTGCGCGTGCTGCCGCTCTGGTATTGGGAGAAGTGGGCCGAAGACATGGTCGCCACCTATCTCGCGACCGAGCTGGCCGGTCAGGAGGATCCGGAGTTCGTCGAGGAGCATGGCCGTCCGAGCTTCGGCGAGGTCATGAGCGTCGCCGCGCTGTCGCTGCGGCTGCGGCTCGGCGGGGGTTCGGCGCCCGCCCGGTCGGTCGCGTGGGGCGCGGCTGTACGAACGGTCGTGCTCATAGGTTTGCTCGTCAACGCCTCGGGCATGGTGACGAACTGGACCGCCGCGCCGTGGCTCGGCGCGTTCTTCGCGGTGCTCTTCGGCCAGGTCTGGATCGGGCGGGGACTGGCCCTCATCGGCTTCGGGTACTCGGTCTACGAGGCAGTCGTGTCGACCGGGCAGTTCTTCGCCGGCGAGCCCGCGTTCCTGTTCGGCGGCTGGAGCCAGGTACTGATCAACGCGGGGTTGGCGCTCGGGCTGGCCGCGTTCCACCGTGAGGCTCCGCCGACGCCGCAGCGGCCGTGGCTGCTGGCGCTGATCGCGGGGGTCGTGCTCGAACTGCTGCCCGCGTTCGGCTGGATCAGGCTCGAAGCGGGCGTCTGGGACGCGATCACGATCTACTCGCTGGTCTGGTTCTGCGCGACGATCGGGCACCTGGCCGTCCCCGCCGCGCGGTTGCTGTCGACCACGCTCGCGCTGGTCGTGGTCGGCTGGACGTTGGTGGTGCTCCGGGCGCTGTCGCTGGCCGACGTGCTCGCGTTCTTCGGACCGAACTCGAGTTATCTGCTGGTCGGGGCGGCCGAGCTGGCGATCGCGCTGGCGACGTTGCTGCCGCTGCTCGTGCTGGGCAGCCGCGAACGCGAGGTCACCGCAGACGCGCTCGATGCGTGAGGACGACCGCGCGCCGCGGATCGCCCTCGGGTAGCAGCCGGCACAAGGCGTCTACGATCTCCAGGTCGTCGACGCCGCATGAGGTTTCCCAGAACGACCACAGCGATTCGGGATTCCGGCCGGTGAGTGCCACGCGCCGGACCGACGCCGTCAGCGACTCTCGCTCCTCCAGGACGGCGGGCGCTTCGGAATCGGGGAGCAACGGCCCGCGGAACGCGCCGGTCGCGTCGGTCCCTTGACACAAAGCCGTCCTGGCGCGCAGGAAATCGGCGTCGACGTCGGCGGCCAGCCGATACGGCCGGGTCCGCACCACGTCACCGAGCTGCGTGCGCAGCCGGTGGATCTCGGCGCGCACGGTCACCGGGTTGCCCGCGTCGCCGTAGAGCAGCAACGCGAGCCGTTCCGCGCTGAGTCCGGCGGGATGCAGCGCGAGCAAGGCCAGGATTTCCGCGTGCCGCAAGGTGAACGGGATCTCGCGGCCGTCGACGGTGATGGACGGCGTGCCGTCGGTCAGCAGTTCCAGCGCCAGCTTCGGCAGGCGGCGTGGCGCACGAGTGCGCAGCCTGAGCAGGAAACCCTCGTCGAGCGGCTCGACCGCGCCGAGCCTGCCGTCCGGCAGCGTGATCGTCCCTCCGTGCCGCCTGATGTCCACTGTGGACGGAAGGTCGCCGCAGGATTCGCTGGCCAGCACGCGCCCGGTCGCCGAAAGCAATGCCCCCGCCTCGCCGCGAAGTGCTTCGAGATGGCGCATGTTCGCGCGGCGCAAACGTTCCTCGCGCACCGCGAGGTGGGCACGCAGCTGCCCTTCGGCGAGCTGCGCGGCGGCCGTGACGAGCGCGAGCATGGCCGGATGGACCGTGCGCAACGGGCCGCTGACGTCGATGGAACCCAGCAGCAGTCCCGTTTCCGGGTCGCGAACGGGTGCCGCCGCGCAGGTCCACGCGTGATACGCGCGCACGAGATGCTCCGCCGAGTAGATCTGCACCGGCTCGCCGGTGGCCAGCGACGTGCCCATGGCGTTGGTGCCGATCGCGTCCTCGCTCCAGCGCGTGCCCTCGGTGAGCGAGACGTTCTCGGCGCGGTGCAGCACGGCGTTCGCGCCCTCGCGCCACAGGATGAGGCCGTCGACGTCGGTGATGATCATCATGTGCTCGGCGTCGTCCGCGATGCTCACCAAGGTCTGCCGCAGCAGCGGCAGCACCGGCGCCAGCGGATGTGCCTCGCGCACGGCGTGCAGCTCCGCCGCGCCGTAGACCAGCGGCGGGCGCATCGCGTCGGGGTCGACGCGCGCGGCGAGCGAGCGGTCCCAGGATTTCGAGATCACCGACCGTGGGGAGCGGGGAGCGGGAACGCCCGAAAGCACGGCTTCGTGGACATGGCGCAGCAGCCGCGCGTAGGACTCCGGGTCGCGCAGCAAGTCGGATTCGGGCTGCTCTGCCACGTGTTCGAGGCTACGTGACCGCGCTCACTCCGGTGCAACGTGCGTGCAACGTCGCCCCGCCTACCTTCGCCGTCGTCCGGTACGCCGAGTGATGAGGCAGGCAACGATGGTCCAGTACGAGCCCCCGAAGTACGAAGCCCGCTACGACCACTACATCGGCGGTGAGTACGTCGCGCCCGCCGGTGGCCAGTACTTCGAGAACCCGACCCCGGTCACCGGCCAGACCTTCACCGAGATCGCGCGCGGCACCTCCGCCGACATCGACCGCGCGCTCGACGCGGCCGAGGGCGCCGCGCCCGCGTGGGGCCGGACCTCGGTCGAAGCCCGAGCGGGCGTGCTGCTCAAGATCGCCGACCGGATGGAGCAGAACCTCGAAAAGCTCGCGATCGCCGAAAGCTGGGAGAACGGCAAGCCGGTGCGCGAGACGCTCGCCGCCGACATCCCGCTGGCGATCGACCACTTCCGCTACTTCGCCGGCGCGCTGCGCGCTCAGGAAGGCGGGATCTCGCAGATCGACGACAACACCGTCGCGTACCACTTCCACGAGCCGCTCGGCGTGGTCGGCCAGATCATCCCGTGGAACTTCCCGCTGCTCATGGCCGTCTGGAAGCTCGCGCCCGCGCTCGCGGCGGGCAACGCGATCGTGCTCAAGCCCGCCGAGCAGACACCGGCGTCGATCCATGTGCTGATCTCGCTCATCGGCGACCTGATCCCGCCCGGCGTGCTCAACGTGGTCAACGGGTTCGGTGTCGAAGCGGGCAAGCCGCTCGCGTCGAGCTCGCGCGTGAAGAAGGTCGCGTTCACCGGCGAGACCACCACGGGACGGCTGATCCTGCAGTACGCCAGCGAGAACATCATCCCGGTGACCGTCGAGCTCGGTGGCAAGAGCCCGAACATCTTCTTCGACGACGTCGCCGCGGCCAACGACGCCTTCTACGACAAGGCGCAGGAAGGTTTCGCGCTCTTCGCGCTGAACCAGGGCGAGGTCTGCACCTGCCCGTCGCGCGCGCTGATCCAGTCCGGCATCTACGACCGGTTCCTGGGCGACGCGGTCGAGCGCGTCCGCAAGATCAAGCAGGGGCACCCGCTCGACACCGAGACCCAGATCGGCGCGCAGGCCTCCAACGACCAGCTCGAGAAGATCCTGTCGTACATCGACATCGGCAAGCAGGAAGGCGCGAAGGTGCTGACCGGCGGTGCGCGCAGCGACCTCGGCGGCGAGCTGTCCGGCGGCTACTACGTCGAGCCGACCGTGTTCGAGGGCCACAACAAGATGCGGATCTTCCAGGAGGAGATCTTCGGCCCGGTCGTGTCGGTCGCGCGGTTCGACGACTACGACGACGCCATGAAGATCGCCAACGACACGCTGTACGGGCTCGGCGCCGGCGTCTGGTCGCGTGACGGGAACACGGCGTACCGCGCGGGCCGCGACATCCAGGCGGGCCGGGTCTGGGTGAACAACTACCACGCGTACCCGGCGCACGCGGCGTTCGGCGGCTACAAGGCGTCCGGCATCGGCCGCGAGAACCACAAGATGATGCTGGACCACTACCAGCAGACGAAGAACATGCTGGTCTCGTACTCCGACCAGGCGCTCGGGTTCTTCTGATGGACCGCGTGGACCTGACGGGCGCCGCGGCCGCGTTGCTGCGGCAGCTCGTCGGGACGCACGGGCCGGTCATGTTCCACCAGTCCGGCGGATGCTGCGACGGCAGCGCGCCGATGTGCTACCCGCGGGGCGAGTTCCGCATCGGCGAGTCCGACGTGCATCTCGGCGATCTGCGGGTGACGGGCATCGACGCCGTGCCGGTGTGGATGTCGGGTGCGCAGTACGAGTACTGGAAGCACACCCATCTCACCATCGACGTGGTGCCGGGACGGGGGAGCGGATTCTCGCTCGAAGCGCCGGAGGGCGTGCGGTTCCTGATCCGGTCGCGGCTGCTCGACACGTGAAAGTGTACGAACGGTCGTGCTATTTTCGAAGGCATGCGGGTGAATGGTGTCTTCGTGGGCAAGCCCAGCGTGCTGGGGACGGTGCGGGACGAGCCGGTGTACAGCGCGATCGCCAAGGCCAGGGTCGAAGCCGAGCGCGTCAAGCTCGGCGAGATCAATCTCGACGGTGACGACCAGGCCGACCGGCGCGTGCACGGCGGGCCGGACATGGCGGTCTACGTCTACCCGGCCGAGCACTACGAGCAGTGGTCCGAAGACGGGCTCGCCGCGGTACCCGGCGATCTCGGCGAGAACGTCTCGGTCACGGGGATCGACGAGCGGACCGTGCGCGTCGGCGACGTCTGGGCCTGGGGCGACGCGCTCGTCCAGGTGACCAAGCCGCGCTCGCCGTGCTTCAAGCTCGCCATGAAGACCGGGCGCAAGCAGATCATCGCGGAGATGATCCGCAACGGCCGCAGCGGCTGGTACCTGCGCGTGCTGCGGCCGGGTGAGGTGCCGACCGACGGTGAGCTCACGCTGGTCGAGACCGATCCGATCGAGCCGACGATCGCGGAGCTCAACGGGGCGCGCTATGCCCGTTGACGGCCGGGTCGCGCGTGGCGACGCGACGCGCGCGGCGGTCCTGGAGCGCGCGGTCGACATCGCGTCGGTCGAAGGTTTGGACGGACTGTCGCTCGGCAGGCTCGCGACGGAACTCGAACTCAGCAAGAGCGGGGTCCACGCGCGCTTCGGCTCGAAAGAGGAACTGCAGCTCGCCGCGATCAGCGCGGCGAGCGCGATCCTCACCGAGCACGTCATCACGCCTGCCATGACCGTGCCGCCGGGCCTGCCCCGGCTCGACGCGCTGTGCACGAACTGGCTGGCGTACTCGGAGGAGCGGGTCTTCCCCGGCGGCTGCTTCTTCTTCAACACCGCCGCCGAGTTCGACGCGCGGTCAGGCCGGGTGCACGATGCCATCGCGAAGGTGGGCCGCGACTTCGCCGGCCTCATCACCGAGCTGGTCTCCGAAGCGAAAAAGCTGGGCCACCTCGGGTCGGGGGTCGAGGTGGCCCAGCTGTCCTTCGAACTTCATGCACTCGGCCGGGCCGCGAACGCCGATTCCGTCATGAACGGGGGAACTGAGGCGTACGAGCTGGCCCGCGACTGCATGTCGAACAGATTGCGGGCGGCGGCGATGAGCGCACCGCCCGCAACCTAGTCCCTATTTCCAGCCCACCTGCGGGGAACGGTAGAAGTCGATCCCCTGCACGCCCCACCGCGGAGCCTGCTTCGCCAGCCGGAGCCGGTAGGTGTCCCAGTTGTGCGTCGCCTTGGGCGACCAGCCGATCTCCGCGTGGCCCGGCAGCCTCGGGAACGCCATGTACTCGAGGTCGTCGTTCGTGACCAGCGTTTCGGACCACAGCGGCGCTTCGATGCCGGCGACCTGGCTTTCCGTGACGCCCTTCAGGTACGTCGCCGGATCCCAGTCGTAGGCGTCCTTCACCTCGACGAGGCCTGCCCAGTCCTGGCCCAGCGGGCTGGAGTCGGTGTACTTCATGTCGAGGTACGCCTTGTTGGCAGGCGAGAACAGGATCTTGTTCCCGCGCGCCGCCGCGGCCGCGACCTCGGGCTTGTCGTCCACGGTGTCCCAGAACTGCGGGATGGCCGTGGCGCCGGGCTTGGCCTTGACGATCTCGTCCCAGCCGCTGATGTACTTGCCGTACTTGGCCGCGATCGGCTGCACCTTGCTCTGGAAGGTCAGGTAGTCCTCCGGCTTCGTGGCGTGTGCCTCGTCGCCGCCGATGTGGATGTACTTGCCTGGCGTGATCGCCGCGAGCTCGCGGAAGACGTCGTCGACGAACTTGTAGGTCAGCGGGTCGTTGATGCACAGCGAGCTGTACCCGACCTCGGTGTCCGTGCGGACCGGCACGGCCTTCTTGTCGCAGTTGAGCTCGGCGTACGAGGACTGCGCCGCGTTGGTGTGGCCCGGCATGTCGATCTCCGGGATCACCGTGATGTGCCGCGAGGCCGCGTACTTCACCAGGTCCTTGTACTGCTCCTGGGTGTAGAACCCGCCCTTGCCGCCGCCGACCGCGGTCTGGCCGCCGAAGCTCGTCAGCCGGGGCCAGCTCTTGATCTCGATGCGCCAGCCCTGGTCGTCGGACAGGTGCAGGTGCAGCGTGTTGATCTTGTACTGGGCGATCTGGTCGATGTAGGTCTTGACCTGGTCCGGGTTGAAGAAGTGCCGGGCCACGTCGAGCATCGCGCCGCGGTAGCCGAATCGCGGGTAGTCGAGGACGCTGCCGCCCGCGACCGTCCACAGCCGGTGCTGGACGGTCTTCGCGTCGATCGCGGACGGGAGCAGCTGCCGCAGCGACTGCACGCCGAGGAACAGGCCGTCGGCGGTGTTGGCCTTCAGGGTTACACCGTTCTTGGCAACCTTGAGGGTGTAGCCCTCCTTGCCGACGCGGGCGTCGGCGTGGCCGAGTTCGAGCGAGATCGCGGGCAGCCCGAAGCTGTGCGAGAGCACGGGCAGCGGGTAGCCGGTGGCGGGCTTGAGCCGGTCACGCAGGTAGTCGGCGACCTGCGTGGCGCCGTGGTCGGCCTTGATCACGGTGGCCGGCGAGAGCCAGAAGTTGGCCCTGGCGTCGGCTTTCGCCTCGACGGGCGCCGGGATGATGTCGGTGACTGCGCGTTCGGAGCCCGCGGTCTGAGTGGTCGGGCCCGCGGTCGCCACCACGGGCAGGCCGAGAGTCGCGAGACTCAGGATGGCCGAACCCAGCAGGGCTCTGGACACGCGCTTCCTCACGGAACACCTCCGGTAGGGATTCGAGACGTCCCCAGAGGTATAGACCAATGTGGCGCGGAGCACAACGGCCGATCGGTGGGTGGTACGGACCAGTCGACCCCTATTTTCCGCGCAGCACGACCTTCAGCGCCTCCAGCACCGAGGCGTCCTCGATGGTCGACGGGACGGCTTCGTCGCGTCCGTCCGCGATGCCACGCATGGTTTTTCGTAAGATCTTGCCGGAACGGGTCTTCGGCAGCGCCTCCACAATGGACACGTCCCTGAACGCGGCGACCGGGCCGATGTCCCGCCGGACCAGTGCGACCAGCTCGGCCTTCAGCTCGGCTTCGGTGACGTCCACACCGGACTTGAGCACCACGAGACCGCGCGGCAATTGCCCCTTGAGCTGGTCCTTGACGCCGATCACCGCACATTCGGCGACGGCGGGATGCGAGGCGAGCACGGCCTCCATCGAGCCGGTCGACAGCCGGTGGCCTGCCACGTTGATCACGTCGTCGGTCCGGCCCATGACGAACAGGTAGCCGTCCTCGTCGAGGTAGCCGGAGTCTCCGGTTAGGTAATAACCGTCGTAACGGGACAGGTAGGCCTCTTTGTACCGTTCGTCGTCGCCCCAGAGTGTCGGAAGCGATCCGGGCGGCAGCGGAAGTTTGATCGCGATCGCGCCCTCTCGGCCCGCTGGCACGGTTTCGCCCGCCTGATCCAGGATCCGGACGTCCCAGCCCGGCACCGGCTTGGTCGCCGAACCCGGCTTGACCGGCATCGGCTCCAGCCCGCGCGGGTTCGCCGCGATCGGCCAGCCCGTCTCGGTCTGCCACCAGTGGTCGATCACCGGGGTGCCGAGGTGCTCGCCCGCCCAGTGATAGGTCTCCGGGTCGAGCCGCTCACCGGCCATGAACAGGGTCTGGAACCGCGACAGGTCGTGGTTCGCCATCTCCTTGGCCTCGGGGTCGACCTTCTTGATCGCCCGCAGCGCGGTCGGCGCGGTGAACAGCGCCTTGACCCCGTGGTCGGCGATGACCCGCCAGAACGCGCCCGCGTCCGGGGTGCCGACGGGCTTGCCCTCGTAGAGCACGGACGTGGCCCCCACCAGCAGCGGCGCGTAGACGATGTACGAGTGCCCGACGACCCAGCCGACGTCGGAAGCCGTCCACCAGACGTCGCCGGGCTGGATGTCGTAGATCGCCGCCATCGACCAGGCGAGCGCGACCGCGTGCCCGCCGGTGTCACGGACGACGCCTTTCGGCTTACCCGTGGTGCCCGAGGTGTAGAGGATGTAGAGCGGGTCGGTCGCGGCGACCGGCACCGCCTGCGCCGGCGGCGCGTGCTCGATGAGCTCGTTCCAGTCGACGTCCCGTTCGCCGAGCTCGGCCTTGAGCCGGTCACGCTGGAGGATGACCACGCGGTCCGGCTGGTGCTCGGCCATCGCCAGCGCCTCGTCGATGATCGGCTTGTACTCGACGGTCCGCGCCGGCTCGATCCCGCAGGACGCGGCCACGATCACCCTCGGCTTCGCGTCGTCGACGCGCGCCGCCAGCTCCTTGGGCGCGAAGCCGCCGAAGACCACCGAGTGCACCGCGCCGAGGCGCGCGCAGGCGAGCATCGCGATCACGGCCTCGGGCACCATCGGCATGTAGATGATCACCCGCTCGCCCTTGTCGACGTGCAGCGAGGCGAGCGCGCCCGCGAACCTGGTGACCTCGTAGAGCAGCTCGGCGTAGGTGAACCGGCGGGTCTGGCCGGTGACCGGCGAGTCCCAGATCAGCGCGGTCCGCTCGCCGCGGCCCGCTTGGACGTGCCGGTCCAGCGCGTTGACCGAGGTGTTCAGCTCCCCGTCGGGGAACCAGCGATACAGCGGCGCGTCGCTGTCGTCGAGCGCGCGCGTCGGTTTGCGTGACCAGTCGATCGCTTCGGCGGCTTCCAGCCAGAAGCCCTCCGGGTCTTCCAAGCTCCGTCGGTGCGCTTCGGCGTAGTCGCCCATGGCAGCGATCTCCTTGTCCTCGACGACGCCACCCATCATGGACCTGATTCGCCGTCGAAGGGTCGGGTCAGGGTTTCGCGTTGTCCGTCATCGTGGTGAGGATCGAGTCCATCTCGTGCCATTCGCTCGCGAGCGACGAGGCGTAGCAGAAGTATTCGATGCCCGACTTGCGCCAATAGATCGAACGGACGTGGCGCAGCCCCTCCGGCGCGGTCCATTCGAAATCCCAGGTGATGGCCTCGTTGCCGTGCAGCGTCATCTCGCGCAGCTGGGAGCGGGCGAACCCGGCGAGCCGTTTCGACGTCGCCTTCTCGTAGTCCACATGGGACTTGAGGATCTCGCCGGTCGCCGAGGCGCCGCCGTAGCGGACGAACCTGGTCGGTTTCGCGGGGTCGGTCGCCTGGGTGGCGCCCGGAGAGTCGCGCACCGGGCTGGTGGTCCAGCCCGCCGGGATCGCCGTGTGGAACCCCGCCGGCCCCGCGACCGGCTGGAAATTGTCGGGCAAGGTGGACGGCGTGGCCGACGGACTCGGCGAAGGCGACGGCGAAGGTGAGGACGGCGCGACGGTCGGGAGGCCGGTCGCCGTGGTCAGTGAGCCGGGCGGTGGTGACTGCGCGGCGGGCGTGTCTCCGGTGCCGGTGGTGACCAGGAGGGCCGTGCCGACCAGCGCGCAGGCGGTCAGGTTCGCGGCGGCGACGACGAGCGCGAGACGGGCATTGCTCGCTGGCATCGCGCGACCCTTCCCTGACACGATGAGGTGGTCGAGTGGGCACAGACAGTAGCATGGTTCGCCGGGGCGGATGACCACGTTCGGGAGGATGGCGATGAGCGACCCGATGGGGCAGGCGCGGGCGCTGGAAGCCGAGCTGGCGGCGAACCCGGCGGACGAGGCCGTGCGCGCCAAGGTCGTGGCCAGGTTGGGCGAGCTGACCGCCGAAGTGCGCAGCGTCACACGCGACCAGGTGCTGGTGATGACCAGCGCCAGGCAGCGCGAATTCTGCGCCTACGCCGCCGACCGGATCATCACGCTGGGTGGCGGGGACGAGTCCGCGCTGGCCACCGCGCGCGCGTTGCGGGAAGAGGTCAAGGCAGGCGAGGACTGGGTGTGGCGCGGCCGGAATCTGGCCGCCACGCTCGGCGGTTTCGCCGTGGCCGCGGGTCTCGCGGCGGTCGTGTTCGCGGCGCTGGCGGGCAGTGTCTGGCTGGTCGCCGTGGCCGCTGTGCTGAGCAGCGCCGCGCTCGCCGCGATCGTGCTCCTGCACCGGCGGCAGCGCTGGCGGCTCGACGCCGAACGCGTGCGCCAGGTGGTCTGGCGGCACGGTATCTAGGTCGCGCTCCGGCCCTGCAACCGCGACCGGCGCTCGTGCGTCCTAAGCTGAGTTGGGGGAAAACGGCAAATCGACGCGAGGGAGTGGGGAGTGGGCGGTCTCGCAAGCTCGCTGCTGTCCTTGGCGCACACGCTTTTCGGGCCTGGCATCTGTCCTGGCGACTGGGTGTGGGCGACGAGTACCGCTGGGGCATTGATCGCGTTGTTCCCGGTGCTGGGGTCGGTCGTGATCGCGATCATCCGCAAGGGCACCGGCAACCGCTACGACATGACGACGCTGTCGATCTTCGGCGGCATCGGGCTGGTCGCGGCGCTCGTGTTCCCGTGGCTGCTCAGCCTCGGCGTGTCCGAGACCTACCGCGCGGCGTTCTCCGGTGGCAAGTCGGGACTCTCGGGCGCCGAAATGTCCACACTGGACAACAACTTCTGCTCGTGGGTCGGGGTGCAGAAGGAATACCTCGGCGGCGGCCAGAACGTCTACGAGACGTTGTTCTACCCGACGGGCCAGGGCCTTTCCTACGGTCTGTACCTGATCCTGCTGCTCGGCCTGCCCGCCGCGTCGCTGCTGTTCGTGATCCTGCAGGCACGCACCGCGTTCCGCCGAGGCCCGAAGTGGCCGTCGCGGCTCATCTGGATCCCGTTCCTCGCTATGTTCCTGTTCAGCGCGGGCGTCGAGGCCAACACGGCCGTGCACCTGTGGCTCGGGTTCCTGCCGTTCAGCGTGCTGGGCATCATCCCGGTCGCGCTCGTCGGCCCGCCGCCGTGGGCGGTGATCAACCGTCCGGAGCGCCCGCGCAACGAGCCGGAGCCGTACCGCCCGCCGCCGCCTTCGCAGGTCGCGCAGACCCCGCCACCACTTCCGCCGCCGCCGATGAAGAACTACAACCCGACCTCGGTCGCGCCCGCCGCCGAACCGGCGCCGTTGCTGGCGGCGGCACCGGGACCGATCCCGGCGCCGCCCGGCTCGCGCAACGCGGGCGGCGGCCGCTACCGGCGCATCAAGCAGCTCGGCGCCGGCGGTTTCGGCACCGTGTGGCAGGCGCACGACACCCAGCTCAACCGCACGGTCGCGCTGAAGATCGCGCACGCGCCGGACCGCGACACCGAAGAGCGCATGCAGCGCGAGGCCCGCGCGCTCGCCGCCGTCAGCCACCCGAACTGCGTGCGCGTGTACGACCTCGTCGAAGAGAACGACGGCCTCGCGCTGGTGATGGAGTACCTCGAAGGCCGCCCGCTGGCCGCGATCGTCGACGGCCACGGCCCGCTCGACGACATCGCCGCCGGGCGGCTCTGGGCGACCATGGCGGGCGCACTCGCCGCGGCGCACGCGAAAGGCGTGCTGCACCGCGACATCAAGCCGTCCAACATCATCCTCGACCCCGGCGGCCTGGCCCACCTGATCGACTTCGGCATCGCGCGCAGCAAGGGCGACTCGAAGCTGACCGCCACCGGCATGATGATCGGCACCCCCGACTTCGTCGCGCCCGAGACCGCGATGGGCGCCCAGGCCAGCCCGGCCTCGGACGCCTGGCAGCTCGCGGCGACGATCAGCTACGCGCTCTCCGGCCAGCCGCCGCGCGGAACCCGCGAGACACCGATGGCCGCGCTGATGGCCGCAGCCCGCTCGGAGCCGATGTCGTGCCTGCCCGCGCGCAGCGCCCACTCGCGCATCCTCATCGCGTCACTCGACGCCGACCCGCGCCGCCGCCCGACCCTGAGCGCGGTCCAGCGCGAGGTCGAAGGCTGGCTCTCGCGCGTCGGCAAGTCGGCCGACGGCCCGGTCACCCAGTTCGTGCCCCGCCAGACGCGTTAGCCGTGAGTGTTGCCGACGGTTATTTGAGCGGAAACGCAAAGGTGGCCTGTTCGGCGGCTCGGCGTGGGGTCGTGAGTGGTACGGCCGGTTCTAACCGGCGAAAACACTCACGACCCCTTCTTCGGCCGCCTCGCTCGGGTAAGGGAAGCCCTCACCGACGCCGACCGTGGATGAAGGGAGCCCTCATACCTGGCTCTCGTACCTGGTGAGTGCGGCTTGCGTCGTTCAACGACGCATTTTCCACACAGCCACCCGGTCGCAGCCGAGCAACCAGACATGCCACTTTTGACCGTCCGCTCAAATAGAACCGTCGGCAACATTCACGACCCGCTTACGAGATCCCGCTGATCAGGCTGGCGACCGAGACGGCCATGGTGACCTTGACCGACTCGCACGCTTTGTCCTTGGCGTCCTTCGCGACCGGGGTGAACTCGGTCTGCAGTACCTGCTTGCTCTGCAGTTCGACGCTCAACGTGCAGCTCGTCGCCGTCTGCTCGATCCGCGAGGGCAGGACGCCGAACTTCCCGGGCGTCACACGCGCCCCAGGCTTCTCGGGCACCCCAGCCAAACCGACGCCTGCTGTCGTATAGGACCCGACGGCGTTGGCGTACTTGCTCTCGTAGGCGCAGCTCGGGCCGAGCGGGGTGACGCCTTCCTTGCCGCCGCCGCGCGGGACGGAGATGCCCGCGTAGTTGACGTGGGTGAACTTCACGATCTCGCAGATGCCTCCGGGCATCTTGGCGAGCGCGTCGGCGGGCGGTTCCTGCACGACGCCTTCCCAAGGTGTGCCGCCTGCCAGCGGGACGAACTTCTTCGCGATGACTTCGGCGACCTTCTTGGCGATCTCGCAGTGCTCGGCGCGGTTGCCGGCTTCCTCGCTGCCGATGTCGTAGCCGTCGACGGCGAGCGCGGCGTACGCGCGGACGTCGAGCAGCACCGAACAGAACGTGACCGGCGGCGGGTCGAAGGTGTAGACGCGGCCCTTCAACCCGGCGATCTGCACCGGCTCGACCGAGGACGTGGTCTGCGTGATGCGGTTGTACGGGCCGTAGACGTGGACCTGCGCGCCCTTGTTGTTCGGCAGCACGAACTGGCAGCCGCTGAGCACGGCTTCCGAGCTGACCGTGCCGAGCGGTTTCATTTCCTCGGTGACGAGCGGCAGCCAGTCGCAGGCCGCCTTGCTGACCTCGGAACGCAGCGGGAGCGGCTGGTCGAGTGGGTCGGTGCTGAAGCCCGATCCATTGGTGGGCGGCTTGTAGGCCGGTGCGTCCGCCTGCGGGCCGCCGCCCAGCGGAAAGGCGGAGCCGGTGATGGTGGTGGAACAGCCGGTCAACAACAGAAGACCGGCGAGCAGAGCTGGCCAACGTGACATTTCAACCCCCAGTAGGTTTGGGGCGAAGTCTAGGCCAAACGGGTTAACGCCACGATGGAAGCCACATTTCGGCCTGCCATTGGCCGCTGGTGATCGAGTCGCCGTTGAGGATCGGCCAGAGCCACGCGAAGTTCGCGACGACGAGGCCGACGTACAGCGCGACCACGAGCAATCCGGTGCCGCGCCGTTCGAAACCGCGCTGGGCACTGCCCAGTACCTGCCCGAGGATCAAGGTGAGCCCGAGTATCAGGAACGGCGCCATCGGCGTGGCGTAGAAGAAGTACATCTGCCGGTCGAGGTTGATGAACCAGGGCAGCAGACCGGCGAGGTAGGCCACGAGCACGGCCGCATAGCGCCAGTCCGAGCGGAAGACCGAGCGCCAGACGCTCCAGCCGAGCATCGGCAGCGCGAGCCACCACATCGCGGGCGTGCCGATCAGCATGGTGGCGCGGACGCAGTTGGCCTCGCCGCAGCCGGTGGCCGCCGCGCCGGACTCGTAGTAGTAGAGCATCGGCCGCAGGCCCATCGGCCACGTCCACGGCTTCGACTCCCACGGGTGCGGGTTGTCCTTCGGCGTGGTCAGGTTCGCGTGGAAATGCAGCACGTTCGCCGTGTAGTCGCCGAGGGAACGCAAGGCGTCCGGCACGAACCCCCAGAAGCCGGGGTCGATGTTCTTCATCTCGACGTAGTTGCGGTCGGTCGCGGTCTCGCTGGCGAACCAGGCCCAGTAGCTGCCGAGGTACATGAGGAACGGCAGCACCAGTATCGCGAACAGCGCGGGCGCCACGTCCCGCACGATCGTGCCGAGGTAGGGGTGCTCGACGCCCGCCGCGCGCCGGGCCGCGACGTCGAAGAACACGCAGAGCAGGCCGAACGCGACGATGTAGTAGAGGCCGGACCACTTGACGCAGAACGAGAGGCCGATCATCAGCCCGGCGGCGAAGCGCCACCAGCGGAAGCCGAGGCGGGGGCCGAACTTCGACTCGTCGGCCCAGCCTTCGCGGACGGCGACGGCGAGGCGTTCGCGGACTTGGTCGCGGTCGCGCAGCAGGCAGCCGAACGCGGCGAGCACGAACAGCGCGATGAAGATGTCGAGCATGCCCATGCGGGCCTGCAGGTGCAGCACGCCGTCGCAGATGACCAGCACGCCGGCGATCGCGCCGAGCAGGGTCGAGCGGGTCAGGCGCCGCGCGATCCGCACGGTCAGGAAGACGATCAGGACGCCGGCGAGCGCGGCCGACAGGCGCCAGCCCCAGCCGTTGTAGCCGACCAGCCATTCACCTACCGCGATCAGCTGCTTCGCCAACGGCGGGTGGACGACGAGTTCGTAGCCGTAGTTGTCCTCGTAACCGCCGTTGCGCAGTGCCTGCCAGGCCTGCGGGACGTAGTGCTTCTCGTCGAAGACCGGGGTGCCCTTGTCGGTGGGGAAACCCAGGTCCTGCAGGCGCACGATGGCGCCGATGAGCGTGACGACCGCGGTGACGATCCAGCCGCGCAGCCGGTCGGCCGGCATCGGGCGACCCAGGAGTGTGGCCTCGCGATCCGACGGCGGCCGCAGGTCCTCGACGGCGTTTTCGTCGTCAGGGCGCGTCAGCAAGGCGGTCACGGGTCACGATCCTACGGGCGGCGAAGTGAATTCGACATGCCGCTGTAGCTTGAGCGTATGACCGGTCGGCTCGTACTGGCGGCGACCCCGCTGGGTGACATCCGCGACGCGTCGCCCCGGCTCGTCGAGGCACTCGGCACCGCCGAGGTGATCGCGGCCGAAGACACCAGGCGCCTGCGCGCGCTCGCGTCGGCCTTGGACGTTTCGCCTACCGGGCGGATCGTCAGTTTCTACGAGGACGTCGAAACGTCGCGGCTGCCCAAGCTGCTCGAGTCGCTGCGGGACGGCGAGACCGTGCTGCTGGTGACCGACGCCGGGATGCCGAGCGTCTCGGACCCCGGCTTCCGGCTGGTCGCGGCCTGTGTCGAGGCGGACCTGCCGGTCACCTGCCTGCCGGGTCCGTCCGCCGTGACGACGGCGCTCGCGTTGTCGGGGCTGCCGTGCGACCGCTTCTGCTTCGACGGGTTCGCGCCGCGCAAGCCGGGCGAGCGGGCCAAGTGGCTGGGCGAGCTCAAGCAGGAACCGCGCACCGTGGTCTTCTTCGAGTCGCCGCATCGGATCGCCTCGACGCTGGAGGACGCCGCGTCCGTGCTCGGCGGTTCCCGGCGCGCCGCGGTCTGCCGAGAGCTGACGAAGACCTACGAAGAGATCAAGCGCGGGACGCTCGGGGAGCTCGCGCAGTGGGCCGCGGAGGGTGTCCGCGGTGAGATCACTGTGGTGCTCGGGCCGGGTGAGCCGCGTGAGGTTTCTGTGGCGGACCTGGTGAGCGAAGTTTCCGAGCGCGTCGCCGACGGCGAGCGTCTCAAGACGGCCGCCGCCGAGGTCGCGGAAGCCGCCGGAGTGTCGAAGAAGGAGCTGTACGACGCGGTGCTCGCGTCGCGCCGCTAGCGGAGCAGCGCCTCGATCGCGGCCTGTGCCTTGGCGGCGTCGGGCTCCTCGCCGGTGATGATGTCGGTGTAGATGAACGACTCGCCGATGCGGACGATCAGGTAGGCGAGGTCGGGCACCGGCAGCGGCGGGTTCAGGCCGCACTCGCGGACCTCCGCTTCGAGCAGCTCCTCGAGTTTCGCGATGATCCGGCTCTGCACGACGCTGGCCTTGGTGGTGAGGATGCGCAGCGCGCGCTCGGGCTCGCGGCGGACGAACTCGCGGAACGCCTTCGCCTCGTTGACCGTGCGGACGAATGAGCCGATGGCGTCGGCGAGCCGCTCGGCGCCGGTGCCGGTCGCGGACTTGGACCTGGCTTCGAAGACGTCTTCGGTGATCGACCAGAGTATCTCGCCGAGCAGCTGATCGCGGTTGCCGACCCAGCGGAACAGGGTCGCGCGGCTGATCTCCAGCTCGGTGGACAGTTCCCGCAGGTCGACGCGGCGGCCTTCCAAAAACCAGGATCGCGCGATGGCGAACGCGTACAGAGCGTCCGGACGTTCGGGGCGCTCAGCTCTCAACAGGCGGCTCAGTTCGGTTTCGATCGGTGAAACATATCACGTGCTGTCTCAGGCGTGAGACATATGCAAAAATGTTTCATCCAGATGACGGAAGGTGGCTCATGCGTGCAGTTCAGGTGACCGAATTCGGCGGGCCCGAGGTCCTCAACCCCGTCGAGCTGCCGGATCCGGTGCCGGGGACCGGCGAGATCTTGATCGAGGTCGACCGTATCGGGGTCAACTACGCCGACACGCACCAGGCTGAGAACTCCTACCTCGCGCCGAGCAAGCTGCCGCTGGTGCCCGGCGGCGAGGTCACCGGGCGTACCCCGGACGGCAAGCGCGTCGTCGCGCTGCTGAACGGCGCGGGCTACGCCGAGCGGGCCGTCGCCAACGCAGGCGGGCTGTTCGAGATCCCCGAGGGTGTCGACGACCTGACCGCGCTGTCGTTCATCGTCCAGGGCGCGACCGCTTGGCTGCTGCTGCGCAAGAGCGCGCACCTCGAGGCGGGCGAGTCGGTCGTGGTGCACGCGGCCGCCGGTGGTGTCGGCAGCATCGCCGTGCAGCTCGCGAAGGTGTGGGGCGCTGGTCGTGTCATCGCGACGGCGTCGAGCGAGGAGAAGCGGAAGCTCGCGCTGGAGCTGGGCGCGGACGTCGCGATCGACTCGCGGTCCGAGGACATGACCGCGGCGCTGCGCGAGGCCAACGGCGGCAAGCGCGTCGACATCGTGCTCGACATGACCGGCGGCAAGACCACCGACCAGAGCATCGCGGCTCTGGCGCCGTTCGGCAGGCTCGCGTTCTACGGCATGGCCAGCCGCGAGCTGCCCAAGGAGATCGACCTGCGCAACCTGCTCGGCCACAGCTCGACGGTCGCCGGCATGTGGCTGCCGCACGCGCTCTCGCTGCCGGGCAACGTCTACGGCCGCGCGATGACCGAGCTGTTCGAGCTGGCCGTCGCGGGCAAGATCCGCGCTGTCGCGGGTGGCGAGTACGGCCTTTCGGAGGCTCGTAAGGCGCACGAGGCGCTGCGCTCGCGCGGGACCGTCGGCAAGCTCCTGCTCGACCCGAGCCGGTAGGCCGGGGATAAAGCCCGCTTTACTCCCGGGAGTAAAGCGGGCTTTATCGCGGGGTTTCTCAGCTGACGAGCTTCCAGAGGTAGCTGGGGCTCTTGACCGGCGCGGTGACCTTCTTGGTCCACATGTCCTTGACCTTGCACGGCGGCACGATGCGGTACTTCACGACGGTGAAGGAGCGCCCTTCCTTGTACTGCTGCAGGCGCATCGTCTTCCCGGCTGGCACTTCGGCCGTGTACGACCACGAGTCCGACTTCGAGTAGCTGCCGCCGACGCTGACCGACAGCGAGACGCTGGCCTTCGCGAAGATGATCCCGGCCTCCGCCTCGGTCGTGCCGGTGATGGACGCGTTCACCTCCGACGTCGTCGTCTTGTTGTAGGTGATGCTGCCCGGCCCGGTGAGGTAGTCACTGCGCAGGTTCGTGGCCATCCACGCCTTCGCGCCGTTCGAGATCCGGTAGTCCGGCGGGTCGTTGACCTCGGGACACGGCTGGATCGCCAGTGCCTGGGCGGCGGGCGCGACGCACAGGCCCGCGGTGAGCGTGATCGTGGCGACGACATGGCGAAGACGCATGGCTGGCTCCCAAGAGTCGATCTTGGTTCGAAGGTACCCGGCCGCGCGTGAATCGCGTGAAGAAGTAACCGACCGGGTTACGGGTTCGCCAGCAGGTGTTCGAGCGGGGCGGCCTTGTGCAGGCATTCCTGCCATTCGCCGCCCGGCTCCGAGTCGGCGGTGATGCCACCGCCGACGCCGAGCGCGATGCGCCCGCCGGTGATCTCGAAGGTCCGGATCGCGACGTTCAGCTCCAGGCCCGCGATCGGCGACGCCAGCCCGATGGCTCCCGTGTAGACGCCGCGCGGGGTGTGTTCCAGTTCGGCGATCAGGTCCAGCGCGCGGATCTTCGGCGCGCCGGTGACCGAGCCCGGCGGGAAGGTCGCCGCGAGCAGGTCGGCGTCGGAGGCGTCGAGACGTCCTTCGACGGTGGATTCGAGATGCCAGACGCCGGGTGCGGGCCGCACGCGCAACAGCTCGGGCACGCGCACGCTGCCGACCGCGCAGACCCGGCCGAGGTCGTTGCGCACCAGGTCGGTGATCATCACGTTCTCCGCGACGTCCTTTGTGGACTCGCGAAGCCGGGTGGCCAGCTCGTCGTCGTGGGCGCCTCGGCGGGGCAGTGTGCCCTTGATCGGTGTCGAACGGACGCGATCTCCTTGCCGGGAAAGGAAAAGCTCCGGTGAGAGTGAGACGAGCGAACCCCATGGGCCGGTCAGGAAAGCCGCGCGGCGCGGCGACATCCGGCGGATGCCTTCGGCGAACAACGCCTCGGGCGAGCCGGTGAACTCGCCGGTGAACCGGGTGCAGATGTTCGACTGGAACAGCTCGCCCGCTTCGATCGCGTGCACGCAGGACTTCACGGCCGTGTGATGATCCGACGGCAGCGGGCGGTCCAAAGTGGCCGCTCGCCACCGCGACGCGGGCGCGGGACGGGAGAGCAGTGCTTCCAGCTCGTCGGCCAGCGGAAGGCGGGCGGGATCCAGCGTTTCGAACCACCATCGGCCGTGCGCGTCCAGGCGCAGCACGTGATCCGCCCAGCCCCAGGCCGCCACGGGCAAGCCGGCCGACCGGCCGGACGGGTCGGTCAGGTCATACGACAGGTAACCGAACCAGCCACCGCCGACCGCGCCGGGTATCGAGTCACGCACAGCCGGTTGGTCATCCGGTACCGAAAACGCTTGCGAAGCGTCGAAAGCGCTTAAGGACACGGTCGGCGCGAGCACGGCACGGGAGCCGAACCACTCGCCGCTCAACGCCGCGGGCGGCGCGATTCCCAGCTCGCGGGCGCGCGCGCCGAGCAGCAGCAACGCCGAATCAGGCGTCACCGTCGACGAGAGCGCGCGCACCACCAACCGCATGCCGGGGATTGTCGCAGCTACTAGAGCAGTAAATCGCCCAATGTGAACGGATACACCACGGCGTCCTGCGCCACCTGCCCGCGCACGCCCGGCACCTCGGGCGCGAAACCGTGCTGGTGCAGGCCGAGTCTCGAATGGAACCAGCCGGGGCGGCCGGGGATGCCGTTGTGCCGGACGAGCCAGAGGATGACCTCGCTGTCGGCCCACCGGTCCGGGTTGAGCCGGTGGCTCGCCCAGCAGTCGTAGTCCGCGTAGATCAGCACCCGCTTGATGCGCGCGGCGTGCCGGACCGCCTTGATCCAGGCCTTGATGAACTTGTCGTCCACACTCTGCGCTTCGACTTCGAGCGCCGGCGCGAGCGAACCGGGCGCGAACGCGCCCAGCTTGCTCGCCGTGCGGACGAAGAACTCGGCCTGGTCGTGCACCGCGCCGGGGCGCGCGTAATGCCGCGCTCCCGTGTGGATTCCAGCCTGCTGGGCGCCTGCCAGCAGCCGTTCGGCGGCCAGCGCGCTCCAATTGGTGTTCTCGGTGACCGTCACCGACGCGAATCTGAAATCGCCGGTGCGGACCGCGGCCCAGTCGTCCACGGTCTCCCGATGGGAAAGGGTGATTCCCAGTTCGGCTTCCGGCTCTGTCATTCGCACCGCCCTCGCATGCAGTGAAAGGTCACCTTACGTGCGTACTGCCTTAGTAAGGTGACCTTTCACATCAGCGTGTCTCAGGCGTTTTCACGTTGGAACGTCCTCGCGCCCCACCAAATCGCCAAAACGGCCATCACGACGACGACCACGGAGCCGGTGAAGACCGCGTCCATCGCGAAGTCGCCCTTGAACGTGTTGCGCTCGACGTCGACCACGTGCCGGAACGGGTTGATCCGGGAAACGTTGTACAACCACGCGGGCGCGACGCCCGCGGTGATCGGCAACAGGATCCCCGAAAGCAGCAGCAGCGGCATGAGGACCGCGTTCAGCAGAGCCGGGAACGACTCTTCGCTCTTGAGCGTCAGCGCCAGCGCGTACGAACACGACGCCAGCGTGACCGCGAGCAGGAACACGATCACCAGGCTCAGCACCACACCGACGAACGGCGCGTTCAGGTCGAACACGAAATACGCCAGCGCGATGATCAGCACGGCCTGGAACACCGCCTGCAGCGCGTTCGCCAGCACCTTGCCGAGCAGCAGCGCCGCGCGGCTGACCGGGGTCACCCGCATCCGCTCGACCACGCCGGAGCGGTACTCGGCGAGCAGTCCGAAGCCGACGAACGAACTGCCGAACAGCGCCAGCTGCGCGATGAGCGCCGGGGTGAGCAGCATCCAGCCGTCCACCTCGGTCAGTCCCTGTGCCTGCATCGCCTTGACCATCAGCGGACCGAACAGGAACAGGTACAGCAGCGGCTGCATGATCCCGATCATGATCCAGGTCGGATTGCGCAGCGCGGCGACCATCTCCTTGCGGAAGATCAACCAGGTGTCACGCAACATCGGCGGCCTCCTTCTCCTGCGCAGGCGCCTGCGCGCCCTCTTCGGCGTCACGCAGGCTGCGCCCGGTGAGCACGAAGAACACGTCGTCGAGGGTCGGGCGGTGCACTTCCATCGACCGCATCGCGATGTCTTCGCCGTCGAGCGCGCGCAGCAGCTCCGGCATCGCGACGTCGCCGCGCGGCACCCGGAACCGGATCGTGTCGTCCACAATGGACATCTCGTGCGCGCCCTGCAGGCGGCCGGCGATCTCCGCGGCCCGTGACACGGACTCGCGGGGCACGCCGACGACCACGCCGTCGCCGGACACCCGTTCCTTCAAGGCGTCCGGGCTGCCTTCGGCGACGATCTCGCCGTTGTCGATGACGATCAGCCGGTCGGAGAGCGAATCGGCCTCGTCGAGGTAGTGCGTCGTCAGGAAGACGGTCACGCCCTGCTCGGCGCGCAGCCTGCGGATGTGCTCCCACAGGTTGGCCCGGCTCTGCGGGTCGAGCCCGGTGGTCGGCTCGTCCAGGAAGATCAGGCCGGGTGAGTGAATGAGCCCCAGTGCGATGTCGAGCCGCCTGCGCTGGCCGCCCGACAGTGTTTTCGTGAGCCGCTGGTCCAACCCGGACAGGTCCAGCCGGCCGGTGAGCTCGGCGCCACGGGCGCGCGCGTCGGCTTTGGACAAGCCGTACAGCCTGCCCTGCAGCTCGATCTCCTCGCCGACCTTGGCTTCCGGCGCGATACCGCCGCCCTGCGCGACGTAACCGATCCGCTTGCGTACCCCCAGCGGGTCCTTCAGCAGGTCCACCCCGCCGACCATGGCCTCACCGGCGGTCGGCTTCAGCAGCGTGGTGAGCATGCGCAGGGTGGTGGTCTTGCCCGCGCCGTTCGGGCCCAGGAAGCCGACGAGCTCGCCGGCTTCGACGTCGATGTCGACACCCTTGACGGCGTCGACCGTGCGGCCCCTGGCGGTGAACCGCCTGGCGAGGCCGCGTGCCTTGATCATGAGAACCCCTCTCGTATTCAAACTTGACTAGTTTGCCGGGCAAACCATGCCCTAGAAGGGTGCGCTAGTCAAATTTGATTAGGCGGTGGGCTCGCCGAAGACGGTCTCGTCTTCGCCCGCCATGACGTACTCGCCCTGCTCCAAGCGGCCGATCATCTCCCGCAGCCAGCGCACGTCGGTCTCGGCGTGCGCGTGCCACATCCGGTACAGCTCGCTGACGTGCGCGGGCTTGGCGAAGTCCGTGAAATGCTCGCGGGCGTAAAGCGACGCCTGCTCCTGGCCTTCCATCTGCATCAGCCGGTGCTTGAGAAGGCTTACGACGCGCTCGCGGGGGAGCGCGGTCATGAAGGTGACGGCCGCGGAGAGCGTGTACGGGCTCGGGTCGTTCGTCGACAGCGCCGTGCTGAGCAGCGTCTCGAATTCCTCTTCGCCCTCGGCGGTCAGCCGGTACGCGGTCCGGTCCGGCCCGCCGCTCTCGCCGGTGTCGGCGACCTGTTCGAGCAGGTTCTCGACGGTCATCTTCTTGAGTGCGTGATAGATGGAGCCCGGCTGCACGTTGCCCCACTTGTCGGCCGACCACGACAGCAGCTCGCGGCGCACCTGGTAGCCGTGCGCCTGGCCGTACATCCGTACGACCCCGAGCACGAGCAAACGCGTCGCCGACAAGAGTGACCTCCAAGCAGTACCTGACAACAATGCACGAGACAGCATCCGTAGGCTAAATAAGCATGAGTACCTCCGTGTTGACAGCGGTGGCCTGGCCGTACGCCAACGGCCCCCGCCACATCGGCCATGTGTCCGGATTCGGCGTCCCGTCCGACGTCTTCTCCCGCTACCAGCGAATGGCCGGCAACCGGGTCCTCATGGTCTCCGGCACGGACGAGCACGGCACCCCGATCACCGTCCAGGCGGACAAGGAAGGCCTCACCTCCCAGCAGACCGCCGACAAGTACACCCGCCAGATCGGCGAGGACCTGCGCGGCCTCGGCCTCACCTACGACCTGTTCACCCGCACCACCACCGGGAACCACGCCCACGTCGTCCAGGAGATCTTCCTGGCGCTGCACCGCAACGGCTACGTGGTGCCCAAGACGACCGTCGGCGCGATCAGCCCGTCCACCGGCCGCACGCTGCCCGACCGCTACATCGAGGGCACCTGCCCGATCTGCGGCTACGACGGGGCGCGCGGCGACCAGTGCGACAACTGCGGCAACCAGCTCGACGCGCAGGAACTGATCAACCCGAAGTCGCGGATCAACGGCGAGACGCCGAAGTTCGTCGAGACCGAGCACCTGTTCCTCGACCTGCCCGCCTTCACGCAGACGCTGGGCAAGTGGCTCTCGACGAAGACGGACTGGCGCTCGAACGTCCTCAACTTCACCAAGAACCTCGTCGACGACATGCGGCCGCGCGCGATCACGCGTGACCTGGACTGGGGCGTCAAGATCCCGCTCGACGGCTGGAGCGACCAGCCGCTGAAGCGGTTCTACGTCTGGTTCGACGCGGTCATCGGCTACTTCTCGGCCAGCGTCGAGTGGGCACGCCGCTCCGGGAACCCGGACGCGTGGCAGGAATGGTGGCTCAACCCCGACGCCCAGACCTATTACTTCATGGGCAAGGACAACATCACCTTCCACGCCCAGATCTGGCCCGCGCTGCTGATGGGCCACAACGGCGAGGGTGACCACGGTGGCGAGGTCGGCCCTTACGGCAAGCTCGCGCTGCCCGGTGAGGTCGTGTCGTCGGAGTTCCTGACCATGAGCGGGTCGAAGTTCTCGACCTCGCGCGGCACGGTCATCTACGTCAACGACTTCCTGCGCGACTTCGGGCCCGACTCGCTGCGCTACTTCATCTCGGTCGCGGGCCCCGAGACCCAGGACACCGACTTCACCTGGGACGAGTTCGTCCGGCGCACCAACTTCGAGCTGGCCAACGAGTGGGGCAACCTGGTCAACCGGTCCATCTCGATGGCGCACAAGAACGTCGGCGCCATCCCGCGTCCCGACGCGCCCGCCGCCGCGGACGAGGAGCTCAAGGCGCTCTCGCGCAAGGCGTTCGAGATCGCGGGCGGGCACCTGGCGCGCTCGCGGTTCAAGATGGCCGCCGGTGAGGCCATGCGCGTCGTCACGGCCGCGAACCGGTACCTGTCCGACCAGGAGCCGTGGAAGCTCAAGGACGATCCCGCGCGGCGCGACAGCGTGCTGCACACCGCGCTGCAGGTCGTCTCGGACGCCAACACGCTGCTGACGCCGTTCCTGCCGCACTCGGCGCAGAAGGTGCACGAGGCGCTGGGCGGCACGGGCGTCTGGGCGTCGCAGCCGGAGCTGCGGGACGTCGAGGACCTCGACATCCCCGGCCGGGTCAACCCGATCCTCACCGGTGACTACGCGAGCGAGCAGGCGCGCTGGGAGTCGGTGCCGATCGAGGTCGGCAGGCCGCTTGAGAAGCCGAGCCCGCTGTTCACCAAGCTCGACCCGGAACTGGGCGAGACGGGCCCCGAGTGGGCTCCGATCGTCAAGTGAGTGATCGTCAAGTGAGCAAGCCACCTCGCGAGAAGCCACCGGTGCCGGACAGGCTGCCGGTATCGGTGGTGGACTCGCACACCCACCTCGACGCGTGCGGCGCGGTCACGGCCGACGACGTGCGCGAGATCGTCGACCGCGCCGAGCGCGCCGGGGTGGGCCGGGTGGTGACCGTCGCGGACGACCTCGCCTCGGCCCAGTGGGCCGCCGAGGCGTCCACCTGGGACGAGCGGGTGTTCGCGGCCGTCGCCGTGCATCCCACGCGGACCAAGGAGTTCGGCGAGGCCGAGCGGTCCGAAGTGGAGCGGCTGGCCAAGCAGCCCCGGGTGGTCGCGGTCGGGGAGACCGGTCTCGACTACTACTGGGACTACTCGCCGCACGACGCCCAGCAGGAGGCGTTCCGGTGGCACATCGACCTCGCCAAGCGGGTCGGCAAGCCGCTGATGATCCACGACCGCGACGCCCACGAGGACGTGCTGCGGGTCTTGGCGGAGGAGGGCGCGCCGGCCGACGTCGTGTTCCACTGCTTCTCCGGCGACGAGGTGATCGCGCGGCGCTGCGTCGACGCGGGCTACGTCCTGTCGTTCGCGGGGACCGTGACGTTCAAAAACGCGCGTTCTTTGCGGGAAGCGGCGCGATTGGTCCCTTCGGAGCAATTCCTGGTGGAAACGGACGCGCCATTCCTGACTCCGCATCCGTTCCGCGGGCAGCCGAACGAGCCCTATTGCGCGGCCTACACGGTGCGTAACCTCGCCGAGGTCAGGGGCGTCGGAGTGCACGAGATCGCCGAGTCCGCGCGGCTGAACGCCGAGCGGGTGTTCCGACTCCTCAGCGTCACAGGGGGTTGAACGCGTTGCTACATAAGGAAACTCGGTTAACCCACTCGATGGAGTGACACAAGTCACAACATTCCGGGGGGTGTTTGCGCAACCTCCCGACCTTCGTTACTGTCCCGTGATCGTGCCGCTTTGGCCTTGCCGGAGCGCACACCCTTGGTCAACACGAACACGCGTCGGGGCGTGGTGCGGATCGAGGAGCAACGACCTCTTTCGAAAGGGATCGACCCTGTGACTGGCACTTATAGACACGCTGACGCGCGTCTTGAGGACACGTACGCCCACGGCAGCCCGCTGGCGACGCTGGACCGGCCCGCGCACGGGGAGCTCGACTTCTCCGACGACCTCGCGGTCACCCATCAGGACGTGCTCGCCGCACTCGGCCCCGACGCCGAGATCCTGATGAACGAGATCGACGTCGACGTCGACGAGCTGATCCGGCTGATCAACGCGGAGACGACCTACCTCCCGCCGATCGTCATCCCCGACGAGGTCTCCGAAGACCGCGTGGCCCGCCAGGCCGTGAAGGTCGACCCGGTCGTCGAGGCCACCAAGACCTGGAAGCGCCGCTTCCTCAAGGGCGCCGTCGTCGCCGTGCTGCTCACCCTGACCGGTGGTGGCGCCGCCGCGCTGGCGATGAACAAGAGCGTCACCGTCGAGGTCGACGGCGTCTCGCAGACCGTCCACACCTACGGCGACACCGTCGGCGAGGTGCTCGAAGACGCCGAGCTGTCCGTCGGCGCGCACGACTCGCTGTCCCCCTCGCCGCAGGCCGAGGTCGGCGACGGCGGCGTCATCCACCTGGAGCGCGGCCGCCAGCTCAACCTGGTCGTCGACGGCGCTCCCGCCAAGCAGAACTGGGTCCGCGCCACCAACCTGGGCGACGCGCTGGGCCAGCTGGGCATGACCGAGCTGCTCAAGCCCGGCACCTGGACCTCCATGGCCTCCACCGGCGCGCTGCCCCTCGAGGGCGCCACCGTCGAGGTCAAGACCCTCAAGAACATCGTGCTCTACGACGGTGGCACCGAGGCGAAGCAGATCAAGACCAACGCGGTCACCACCAAGGAGCTGCTCGGCGAGCTTAAGGTCTCCCTCGGCCCCGAGGACGAGGCCGAGGGCGGTCTCGACCTCAAGCTGACCGACGGCGCCGAGGTGCACGTCAGCCGCACCGGCGTGACCATGGTCAAGGAGAAGGAGACCATCGCTCCGCCGGAGCAGAAGGTCGACGACCCCGACCTGGACAAGGGCAAGACCTCCGTCGAGGACCCTGGCCAGGCCGGCGAGAAGATGGTCACCTACAAGGTCACCAAGAAGAACGACAAAGAGGTCGGCCGCGAGCAGGTCTCCGAGGAGATCCTCACCGAGGCCAAGCCGAAGATCATCCACGTCGGCACCAAGAAGCCCCCGGTCAGCATCGGCGACGGCTCGGTCTGGGACCAGCTCGCCAAGTGCGAGGCAGGCGGCAACTGGGCGGCCAACACCGGCAACGGCTACTACGGCGGCCTCCAGTTCAACAAGTCGACCTGGGACGCCTACGGCGGCTCCGCGTACGCCTCCATGCCGCACCAGGCCTCCCGCGAAGAGCAGATCTCGATCGCCGAGAAGGTGCGCGCCGGTCGTGGCGGCTCGTACTCCGCCTGGCCTGCCTGCTCCCGCAAGCTCGGCCTCGGCTAGGTTTCGGTTTCCAGCGGCGCCCGACGCGATTTTCGCGTCGGGCGCCGCTGTTGTTTGTACGAGGGTCGTCAGCCTGCTTGCCGCTGGGCGACAGGCCGGTTGTGCGGGGTTTTCGGCCGGTCAGTGGCCGAAAACCCCGCACAACCCAGAGCTGTCCGCAACGCTCACGACCCCAGCGACCGGCGGTTGTATACACGCGAAAGCCGAGTTTGGGCCGCCCAACGTCCCGAACTCGGCTTTCGCGTGCGGGTTCGGGACGTGGAGAGCGACGAGCCCCGCGTTAGCACGACGCACCGACAGGTTCGGTGGAGCGAAGGTCGGAGCGGCTTGAGTTGTCCACGACCGGCGTGGCCTGTGGGCAGGTCGGCTTGGCAAGATCGACTGTCGGTGGGGGCGGGTAGGCTGGTGCAGGGCGGAGCCCCCAGGGCGGGCGGGGGGTGTCCTTACTAAGGTGGGGGCGTGACTGAACTGCTCGGGCCTGCCGAGATCCGTGGGCTGGCCGCTGAGCTGGACGTGCGCCCGACCAAGAAGCTCGGGCAGAACTTCGTCCACGATCCCAACACCGTGCGCCGCATCGTCGAGCTCGCCGGGGTCGGCGCGGACGATGTCGTGCTGGAGGTCGGGCCGGGGCTCGGCTCGCTCACGCTGGGGCTGCTGGCGGCAGGCAGCAGTGTCGTCGCCGTCGAGATCGATCCCAAGCTCGCCGCCCGGCTGCCGCGGACCGCGGCCGAGCGTGCGCCGGAGGCCGCCGAGCGGCTGACCGTCATCGGGCAGGACGCGCTGAAGATCAAGGCGGGCGATCTGCCCGCCGAGCCCGCCGCGTTGGTCGCGAACCTGCCGTACAACGTCGCCGTGCCCGTCGTGCTCCAGCTGCTGGCCGAGCTGCCGAGTCTTCAGCGGGCGCTCGTAATGGTCCAGACCGAAGTGGCCGACCGGATGGCCGCCCAACCGGGCAGCCGGATTTACGGGGTGCCGAGCGTCAAGCTCGCGTGGTACGGCCGGGCCAAGAAGGTGGCAGCCGTGCCGCGTGCGGTGTTCTGGCCGGTGCCCAATGTCGACTCCGCGCTCGTTTCCTTCGAACGTGCGCAGCTTGAGTCCACTGTGGACCGGCAAAAGCTCTTCGCTGTCGTCGATGCCGCGTTTTCCCAGCGCAGGAAGACTTTGCGGGCAGCGCTCGCGACGTGGGCCGGTTCGGCCGAGCGCGCGGGTGAGATTCTCACGAGCGCGGGAGTAGATCCCAAGACGCGCGGTGAGCAGCTGGATGTACGTGCGTTCGAACGGATCGCGCTCGCCGCTTCGTAGCGTGACGGGTCGTCGCTGTTCCGCTATCTGGAAATCTCCTCCCGTGCTCTGGACAGGTCCAGTCGTGTGATCTGCACCAATGGACTTGCTTTCACGCCTTGGGATCGGTTTTACTCATCTTGCCATCCCGAGCGACTGAGAGACCTGGCTCGCTGAAGTCGCAGCAACCACCCCTCCCGGGGCAGGTGCTACAGCCAGGACCGATGGAGGAACTGATGTACCGCTCGCGAATGCTCACCAGGCGACGTGTCGTCGATGAGGGTCGCCGTACGGTTTCCGCGTGTCGACGCTCAACCGTCTTCGCCTAAAAACCCTCTTTTCGATCTGAGTCCATTTCGGACGCCTTCTTTGGTGACGGTTCTGCGCGCCCGCTGAACGCGGCGTGCTTCCTTGGGGAGCCCTTTCGTGATCACGCTTGAAAACCTGTCCAAGTCCTTCTCTGCCAACGGAAATCCGGTCGTCGCACTGCGCGACGTGAGCCTCGACATCAACGCCGGTTCGCTGTTCGGCGTCGTCGGTCCCGCCGGTTCCGGCAAGTCCACCCTCGCCCGCGTCGTCGGCCTGCAGGAGCGGCCCGACCGCGGTGTCGTCCGCCTCGACGGCCTCAACACCGGCGCGCTCGACGGCCGCAGGCTCCGGGAGATCCGCCGCCAGGTCGGCGTGCTCGACGCCAAGCCGGAGCTGCACGCCGAGCGCACCATCGCGGGCAACATCGCCTCCCCGCTGGAGCAGCTCGGTCTCGACGGCCCGACCCGGCGCACCCGCGTCGGCAACCTGCTCGACCTGGTCGGGCTCACCCAGCGCGCCACCCAGCGTCCCGACGAGCTGACCGCGGGCCAGCGCCGCCGCGTGGCCGTCGCCCGCGCGCTCGCCTCCAGCCCGTCGGTGCTGCTCGCCGACGACCCGACCTCGGGTATCGGATCCGAGGAGTCCGGCGCGGTGCTCGCCGTGCTCGACCGCGCGCGTGCCGAACTCGGGGTCACCGTCGTGCTGACCACGCCGGACACCAGCGTCGTCCGCCGGGTGTGCGACGACGTCGCGGTCCTCGAGGCAGGCAGCCTGATCGAGCGCGGTTCCGTGCTCGACCTGATCACCGACCCGGCCAGCCGCACCGCGCAGGCGCTGCTGCCCGCGATCGAGACCACCCGCGCGCAGGCCGCCAAGTACGAGCGCTCGGTGGACGTCGTGCTGATCGGCTTCGCGGCCATCGGCGCGCTGCTCCCCGAAGCGGCGACGCGGTTCGACGTCGAGCTCGCCACCATCGGCGGCGGGGTCACCCGCGTCGGTGACACCCCGGTCGCCCGCTTCCGCCTCGGCATCCGCGGCGAGCAGGCCCAGGGCGCGCTCGGCTGGATCGCCGAGCGTGGCGCGCACGTCGCCCAGCCCGCGCGCACCCCGCAGGCGATCGTTGCGGCTTAAGGGATTCAGCGGGCTTTATCCCGGTCTCGGGATAAAGCCCGCTTGATCACTTCCGCGCGAGCGCGCCCACGACGCAAGCCATCACGAGCACGATCCCGGCCGCCCAGCCGCTGGCGGTCGCGTAGCCGTGCACGATCGCGGTCGCCGAAGTGCCCACTGTCGCGCTCGCCGCGATCGTGTTCAGCGAAGCCGTGCCGAGTGACGCGCCGACCTGCTGCGAGGTCGTGATGAACGCCGACGCGACACCCGCGTCCTTCGGCTCGATCCCTGACGTGGCAACGTTCATCACCACCGGCATCGCCAGCCCGACGCCGGCGCCGAGCAGCACTTCGGCAGGCAGGATGAGGCCGAAGTAGGACGCACCCGGCGTCAGCCAGACGAGCAGGAAGAGCCCGCACGCCAGCAGCGTCAACCCGATCACCCAAAACGGGCGCGGCCCGAAACGAGGCAGCAGTCGCCGCGAAATCTGTGATGAAACAAGGAGATTCGCGCCGAGTAGCGGCAGGAATGCCAGCCCAGCAGCCAAAGCGCCGTAGCCCAGTATCGCCTGCAGCTGGTAGGTAAGGAAAAGGAACATCCCGAACATGCCGAACGAGGCCACGCCGATCGTCAGATAGCCTGCCGCCCGCCGCCGGTCGGTGACCACATTCAACGGCAGCAACGGGTTCGGCAACATTCCTTGGCGTACAACGAAAGCGACCAGCGCGGCCACGGCGATACCCAGGCAGCTGAGCACCAGCCCGGAACCCCAACCCTGTGAAGCCGCTTCGGAAAGCCCATAGACGAGTGCCACGATCCCGGCGCTGCCGAGCAAACCGCTGAGCCAGTCGAGCTTCGCGGTGCGGTGACCGGGAACCTTCGGCAGCACGAACCAGCCCGCCACGCCCGCGAGCACCGCGATCGGCAGGTTCACGTACAGGCACCAGCGCCAGTTCAGGTACTCCGTGAGCGCCCCGCCGAGGATCAGCCCGACGGCCGCGCCCGACATGATGATCGCGCTGAAGTAGCCGAACGCCTTCGCCCGCTCCTTCGGATCGGTGAACGTCAGCGTCAGCAAGGAAATCGTCGACGGCGCGAGCAGCGCGGCGAACACGCCCTGCGTCGCGCGGGCCGCGATGAGCATGGCCGCGCCGTCGGCCGCGCCACCGACCGCGGACGCCAGCGCGAACCCGGTGATCCCGATGAGCAGCGTGTTCTTCCGCCCGAGCCGGTCGGCGAGCCGCCCGCCGAGCAGCAGCAGCCCGCCGAACGCGAGCGTGTACGCGCTGATCGTCCACTGCCGCGCGACGTCGGACATGCCGAGGTCGCGCTGGGTGGACGGCAGGGCGATGTTGACGACCGTGGTGTCGATGATGACCAGCAGCTGGGCGAGCGCGAGCGCGCCGAGTGCCCACCATCTGCGGCGGGCCGGCGCGTCGGGTGGTGTTTCGAGTGTCGCGGTCATGAGGACCCCCATTACTTGTCGACCGGTAAGTTAACTAGCCGGTCGTAAGGTAAGTCATTGCTAGCCGGGCGTCAAGTAAGCTTGAGAGGAACCTCAGAAAGGACACCGATGGCAGGGCGGCGCACCGACACACGTGACCGGATCCAGGACGTCGCGCTCGAACTCTTCAGCGAGAAGGGCTACGACGGGACGTCGCTGCGCGAGATAGCCGAGCGGCTCGACGTCACCAAGGCCGCGCTGTACTACCACTTCCGCACCAAGGAAGACATCGTGCAAGGGCTGGTCGGCGACGCGGCCGAAGGCATCGCCGAGATCGTCGAGCACGGCCGCGCGCTCGGCCCCGCCGAGGCGAAGGTCGAGGTGCTCAAGCGGTTCGCCGCGCTCATCGAAGGCAGGCTCGGCCAGGTGATGCGCTTCATGCAGCAGAACGTCCCCGCGCTGAAGGAGATGGGCCTGCAGCACAACCTGGGCGAGAAGATGCAGGGCCTGTTCGAGCTGCTCTGCGCCTCCGAGGAGGACGCCGAGACCCAGCTGCGCGCGCGGCTCGCGCTGGTCGCGCTCGTCATGGGCAACAACCCGCTGTTCGGCGGTGGTGAGCTCGCCCGCCCGGATTCCGAGGTCGCGCTCAAGGTCGCGCTGGAGCTCGCTTCTCCTACCGGCGGCTCCCCGGCGACGGCAACGTAGGCTGGACCGGTGCTCGCAGTCGTACCGCCACCCGTGACCGTCAGGGTGCCTTCGAAGATCAACCTGCACCTGTCCGTCGGCGATGTGCGGGACGACGGTTTCCATGAGCTGGTGACCGTCTTCCAGGCGCTTTCGCTCACCGACGAGGTCACGGTCGCGGCCACCGACGACCCCGGCGTCGAGGTGTACGGCGAGGGCGAGGGCTCCGTGCCGACCGGCGCGAACAACCTGGCCTGGCGCGCCGTGCAGGCGCTCGCCGCGCACGTCGGCAAGTCCGGCGACGACCCGAAGGTCCGTGTCGTGCTGCGCAAGGGCATTCCGGTCGCGGGCGGGATGGCGGGCGGCAGCGCCGACGCCGCCGCGACGCTGGTCGGGCTCTCCGCGCTCTGGAAGCTCGACATCGGCAGGGACGAGCTCGCGACCATCGCCGCGAAACTGGGCAGTGACGTGCCGTTCGCGCTCTACGGCGGCACCGCGCTCGGCACCGGCCGCGGCGAACGCCTGGTGCCGGTGCTCACCCGCCACACCTTCCACTGGGTGATCGCCTTCGACCAGAAGGGCCTGTCGACGCCCCGCGTCTACGGCGAGATCGACCGGCTGCGCGCCGAGGGCGACCCGCCGCGCATCGGCTCGCACGCCCCGCTCGTGGAAGCGTTGTCCTCCGGCGATCCCCGGCAGCTGGCCCTGCTGCTCGGCAACGACCTGCAAGCCGCCGCCGTCTCGCTGCGGCCGGGCCTGCGCCGCACGCTGCGCGCGGGCGTCAACGCGGGCGCGCTGTCCGGCATCGTCTCGGGTTCGGGCCCGACCTGTGCTTTCCTCTGCGCCGACGCGCAGTCCGCGCTGGAAGTGGCGGCCGAGCTGTCGGGCGCCGGTGTCTGCCGGACCGTCCGTGTCGCGCACGGCCCGGTGCCCGGCGCCAGGGTGATCGGCGGCGACGACGCGCCGCGTCCGAGCCCGCCCAAAGTGCACGCGTGAGTTCTAACGAAAGGATTGGCTGAAAGCCATGGCCAACCTGGTCAATCTGGAGTCGGTGAGCAAGTCCTACGGGGTGCGCCCGCTGCTCGACGGGGTTTCGCTCGGTGTCGGCGAGAACCAGCGCATCGGCGTCGTCGGGCTCAACGGTGGCGGCAAGACCACCCTGCTGGAGGTGCTCGCCGGGATCGCCGCGCCGGATTCCGGCCGGGTGAGCCAGGTGAACGGCCTGCGCATGGCCGTGGTCACCCAGCGGACCGAGCTGCCGGAAGGCAGCACGATCCGCGACGTCGTGCTGGAGCGGTACGACGCCGACCACGAGTGGGCGGCCGACGCGCGCGTCCGGTCCATTGTGGACGGACTGGGGATTTCCGCGCTGGGCTTCGAAACCCCGACCAGGAACCTGTCCGGCGGCGAGCGGCGGCGGGTCTCGCTCGCGGCCGCGCTGACCGGTGAGCTCGACCTGATCGTGCTCGACGAGCCGACCAACCACCTGGACGTCGAAGGTGTCCGCTGGCTGGCCGACCATCTGCTCGCGCGCCGCGTCTCGGTCGTGGTCGTGACGCACGACCGCTGGTTCCTCGACACCGTCGCGAGCCTCACCTGGGAAGTCGCGAACGGCCGCGTCGAGCAGTACGAAGGCGGTTACGCGGACTGGGTCTTCGCGCGCGCGGAACGCGCACGGCTCGCGCAGACGCTCGAAGAGAAGCGGCAGAACCTGGCGCGCAAGGAACTCGCGTGGCTGCAGCGCGGCGCGAAGGCGCGGACGTCGAAGCCGAAGTACCGCATCGACGCCGCCGAGGCGCTGATCGCCGACGTGCCGCCGCCGCGTGACTCCGTCGAGCTGATGGCGTTCGCGAAGCGCAGGCTCGGCAAGACGGTGCTCGAGATCGAGGACGCGACGCTCAAAGCGGGCGAGAAGCCGTTGCTGGACAACGTGACCTGGCGGCTCGGCCCCGGTGAGCGGGTCGGGCTGGTCGGCGTCAACGGCTCCGGCAAGACCACGCTGCTGAAGCTGCTCGCGGGCGAGTCGGAAGCGGTTTCCGGCAAGCGGATCCAGGGCCAGACGGTCGCGCTGGCGCACCTCTCCCAGGAACTCGACGACCTGCCCGGCGACCGCCGCGTGCTCCAGGCGGTCGAAGACATCGCGGGCCGGGTGGTGCTGGGCAAGCAGGAACTCTCGGCGTCGTCGCTGCTCGAAAAGCTCGGCTTCCCGGCGGCGCGGCAGTGGACGCCGGTCGAGGACCTGTCCGGTGGCGAGCGGCGGCGGCTGCAGCTGTGCCGCCTGCTGATGGGCGAGCCGAACGTCCTGCTGCTCGACGAGCCGACGAACGACCTGGACATCGACACCCTGCAGCAGCTCGAAGACCTGCTCGACTCGTGGCCCGGCAGCCTCGTGGTCGTTTCGCACGACCGGTACCTGGTGGAACGCGTCTGCGACACGATCGTCGCGCTGTTCGGCGACGGCAAGATCACGCACCTGCCCGGCGGCATCGAGGAGTACCTCACCCGGCGTGCGAAGGCCGTCGACGCGCCGAAGCGGATCGAAGGCAGCCCGAAGGCGACTTCGGCGGAGGCCAAGCTGACCGCGGCCGAGAAGCGCGCGGCGGGCAAGGAGCTTTCGCGGCTGGAGCGCAAGCTCGACCAGCTGCACGCGAAGGAGACGAAGCTCCACGACGCGCTCCTCGAAGCCGCTACGGACCCTGACAAGCTGATGGCGTTGAACGCCGAGCTGAAGGCCGTCCTAACGGAAAAGGACGAGGTCGAGGCGCGATGGCTGGAAACGTCTGAAGCCGCGGAGTAGTTCGCTACTGTCTGACACATGAGTCGGTTTGTAGACACGCTTGTCGCCACCGCGGCAGGCCGTGGCCAGCAGCGTGGAATGGTCACCGGGGAGCCCAAGGAACCGGTGCGCCGCACCTGGGCGGAGATCCACGAGCACGCGCGCCGGATCGCGGGCGGCCTGGTCAAGAGCGGGCTGAAGCCCAAGAGCGCGGTCGCGGTGCTCGCCGCGGAGCCCGCGCTGATCGCGCCGACCGTGCAGGCCGTCTGGCTGGCAGGCGGCAGCGTCACCATGCTGCACCAGCCGACCCCGCGCACGGACCTGGCCGAATGGGCCGAGGACACCGTCAAGGTGCTGCGGATGATCGGGTCGGAGACCGTGCTGCTCGGCGCGCCGTTCGACCAGCTCGCCCCGGTGCTCGCCGAGCACGGCATCGGCTACCAGGTCATCGCCGACCTGGACGGCGAACCGCTCGCCGAGCCGGTGCCGACCTTCGAGGACGGGCTCGCGCTGCTGCAGCTCACCAGCGGGTCGACCGCCGACCCGAAGGCCGTGCAGATCACCTACGGCAACCTGTACTGCAACGTCAAGGCCATGATCGACCGCGCGGAGTTCGACCTCGACACCGACGTGATGGTGTCGTGGCTGCCGACGTTCCACGACATGGGCATGGTCGGCTTCCTGACCGTGCCGATGGTCTTCGGCATCGAGCTGGTCAAGATCACCCCGGTCGAGTTCCTCACCGGGCCGCTGATCTGGGCGCAGCTGATCAGCAAGTACGGCGGCACCGCCACCGCCGCGCCGAACTTCGCGTACGCCATCGTCGGCCGCCGTTTGGCCAGGGTCGACGAGGACGACGCGTACGACCTGTCCTCGTTGAAGATCGCGCTGAACGGCGCCGAGCCGATCGACGAGGCCGCGGTCCAGACGTTCGTCGACGCGGCGACCCGGTTCAAGATGGCGCCCGGCGCGGTCTTCCCCGCCTACGGCATGGCCGAGGCGACGCTCGCCGTGTCGTTCGCGCCGCTCATGAAGGGCCTGACGCTCGACGTCGTCGAGGCCGACGCGCTCGAAGCCGACAACCGCGCGGTGCCGATCCCCGAGGGCGACGAGCGCCGCGGCACGGAAGCCGCACGGGCGTTCGCCTTCCTCGGCCGCCCGCTCGACGGGCTCGAGGCGCAGATCGTCAACGACGCGGGCGACGTGCTCGGTGACCGCGAGGTCGGCGAGATCCGGCTGCGCGGCGAGGCCGTGACACCCGGCTACCTGACGATGGACGGCCCGCTCGCCACCCAGGACGCCGAAGGCTGGCTCAACACCGGCGACCTCGGCTACCTGGTCGACGGCCAGATCATCATCTGCGGCCGCCGCAAGGACGTGATCATCATGGGCGGCCGGAACATCTACCCGACCGACATCGAGCGCGCCGCCATGTCCGTCGAGGGTGTCCGCGCCGGCAACGCCGTCGCCGTCCGGCTCGACGCGGGCAGCAGGCGCGAGCGGTTCGCGGTGGTGCTGGAGTCGAAGCTGGCCGGTGACGCCGAGGTCGAGCGGGCGCTGGCGAAGGAGGTCGCGGCCAGGGTGCGCGACGCCGTCGACATGCGGCCGTTCGCGGTGGTCGTGCTGCCCGCCGGCAGCCTGCCGAAGACGCCGTCCGGGAAGGTCAAGCGCGCGGCGACGGCCACGCAGTACGCGGAGAAGATCTCCGCCAACGCGACCAAGAGCTGAGTACCCGCGATAAAGCGGGCTTTACTCCCCGGAGTAAAGCCCGCTTTATCGCGTCTGGGTCTAGGTGTCTTGGAGCTGCTGGGCGGGTGCGCGCTCGTCGGCGGCCTGGGCGGGGAGGCGGTGGACGCGGACGCCGGTGCGGCTGATGAGCTCCTCCTCGACCGCGTCGAGGAACTCGTCGACCTCACGCTCGTCGTAGCCGCGCTTGCCGATCAACGGCTTCGCGAACATGACGTGGTGCACCTCGGCGGCGGTCAGGTCGTCCTCGCCCGCGAAGGTCTTCGCGATGCGCCCGACGAAGGCGTCGACGTCCGCTTTCGCGTAGCCGCGTCTGCCGATGGGCGAATTACCGAATTCGACTTCGGTGCTGAACGACATGAAAGTCTCTCCAGGTTTTGACGGATGCGATAACTTCCATAACCGTCTTAACCGTTTTGAGATCTAACGCAAAGGCTTCGCTCGGTCGTTAAACCCATCGTGGAGGTTGGTTAACTCCATCGAGCGAAATGCAGGTCACCCTGCGTGGAAGGCGTTCTGAGCTGCGGAAAGGCCTGACCCGATCAGGGCTTCGACGGCGTCGGCGCAGCGATCGACCTCCAGCGCGAGCGTTTTCCGCTCGACCGTGGAAAAGTCCTTCAGCACGAAATCGGCCGGATCCTGGCGGCCGGGCGGGCGGCCGACGCCGAACCGAACCCGGTAGTAATCCTTGGTGCTCAGTGATTTGGTGATCGAGCGGAGCCCGTTGTGCCCGTTGTCGCCGCCGCCGAGCTTCATCTTCAGCGCGCCGAACTCCAGGTCCAGTTCGTCGTGCACCACGACGACACCGGACGGGGCGATCTTGTAGAACCGGGCGGCGCCGACGACGGGCCCGCCCGAGAGGTTCATGAACGACCGCGGCTTCGCGAGCACCACGCGGCGGCCCGCGAGCCTGCCTTCGAGCAGCTCGGCGCCGCTCTTGTGTGCCTTGAACTTGCCGCCGACCCTGGCGGCGAGCTCGTCGAGCACCATGAAACCGACGTTGTGCCGGTTGCCCGCGTACTGGGGCCCTGGATTGCCAAGGCCGGCGAGCAGAACCTGCTCGCCGGCCCCCGGCAGTTCTTCAGTCACCGAGAAGGAGTTACTCGGCGGCGGGCTCTTCGGCGGCCGCCGCGTCGGCGTCGTCGCCACCCTCGAGCGAAGCCTCGGTCGGTGCCTCGTTGACGGCGACGATCAGGTGCTCGCCGTCGGTCACCAGCGTCGCGCCGGCGGGCAGCGTCACCTGGGAGGCGAGGATCTGGGTGCCGGCTTCGGCGCCCTCGATCGAGACCTCGATCTGGTCGGGGATGTGCAGCGCCTCGACCTCGACGGTGATGGTGTCGACGTCCTGGTTGACCAGGGTGGAGGCGGCGGGGGTGCCGGTCACGACGACCGGGACGTCCACGGAGATCTTCTCGCCGCGCTTGACGACCAGCAGGTCGACGTGCTCGATGTAGTTGCGCAGCGGGTGGATCACGACGGTCTTGGTCAGCGCCAGCTCGGTCGAGTTCTCGACCTCGAGGGTGATGACGGCGTTCTGGCCGTGCTCACGGACGACGCGGGCGAACTCCAAGCCCGGCAGCGACAGGTGGCGCGGGTCCGAGCCGTGGCCGTAGAGGACTGCGGGGATTTTGCCAGCGCGGCGGGTACGGCGCGCGGCGCCCTTACCGAATTCGGTGCGCGGCTCGACGGTCAGACGTACCTCGGACACGGTGGTGCACTCCTTCAACTTAAGAACTGGTTCTCGGGTGCCGGCGGCGAGTACGTGGACGCATGGCCTTACTCAAGCCGCCGCGTCGATCACGTCGGGCACACTGGTGAGCCCGCCTCGCCGAGACAATCCCCGAAAGTGTAGACCAACCGCTTCCCGTCCACTTGCGGTGGGGTTCCGAAATCGGTATGGGGATCTGGCTGTCGGCGAAAACGCACTAGCGGCAGACTAGGCCCTGCGGTGAGGTGGGAACTCCTAGATGACGGGGTGTGGACGTATGCGGGCCAAGGTGGCGTTGGTGACGGCGATGGCGGGCTTGCTGCTCGCGGGCTGTCAGGTTTCGGTGACCGGCTCCGCCGGTGTTTCCGCCGCCGACCAGCAGAAGGCGGACCGGCGCGCCGAGCAGCGCGACGCTGTCGAGACCGCGCTGAAGACCTTCGCCGACCAGCCCGTCGCCGTCTACCACGGCTCCGCGAAGGACTCGGCGGGCGCGCCCGTCGACCTCACGCTGCGCGTCACCAAGGCGGGCACCTCGCTCGGCACGCTGCTGCTCGACAACCAGGGCGCGCAGCTGGTGATCGCCGACGGCAAGCTGTACCTGTCGGCGGGCGCCGGCTACTGGAAGTCCCGTGGCATCAAGCAGGAACTCGGCGACCTCTACGCGAAGGGCTGGGCCAAGGCGGAGGACTCCGAGCTGCCGGTGAACCCGGCGACCCTGCTCGTGCCGGGCAAGGCCGCCGAGAAGATCCGCGCCACGCTGTCCACAGTGGACCAGCTGGCCGAGCCGGTGCGCACCAAGCTGCCCGACGGCACCGAGGTGTTCGACATCAAGACGCCGACCGGCTCGCTGCAGGTGAGCGCGGCCAAGCCCAACCGGCTGGTGAGCGTGCCGGCGGCGGCGATCGACCCGGCCGCGGCGGGCGCATTGGGCACCCAGCTGGCCATCGACGCGGCCGCGCCCGACGTGGCCAAGAAGTTCCACGACGACCTCAACGCCAAGCTCGACACCTTCGGCCAGCCCGCCGATTCGGTCGCGCAGGCCAGCGCGGCCATCGCGGACCACAAGTTCGACTGCAACAGCGGCAACGCCTCGTGCACCACGACGGTGACGGTCGCGAACGTGCTCGTCGGCGGCGACTCGTCGGGTTCGCAGGTGCACCTGGTGCTGACCGTGCAGGTCACCGCGGAGGGCCTCGCCGGGCAGAACTGCGGCGCCGAGGCGACCGCGGCGCCGAACACGTCCAGCACGATGTCGTGCACGGTGAAGTTCAACCTGCCCAACCGCACCGCGAACTACAAGGTCCTCTCGCAGCCGTCGGCCACCGCGGACGTGCGCGCGGCCATCGACTTCCCGGCGCTCAAAGGCAAGCTCGACACCGAGTTCAAGGCGATCGGCGGCTAAGGCTCGCCAGGGTCGTGAGTGATACGGCCGGTTCTAACCGGTCTAAACACTCACGACTCGTGTCTCGGCGCGAGTGGAAGGTTTGCTCCGTTGAATGCGGAAATTCTTCCACTCGCTCGCCCCAACCACCTGGCACGTTACAAGGGGCACCCTTGCAACGCTCTGGGTGACAAGGGCCGCCCTTGTCACCCAGAGCGCGGCCTGATGAGCGGGAAACGGAGCGTTCGACGACTCGCCTATCACACATAAGCCACGTTCATTCCCCTGAGCGTGACAAACGCCCCGCCCGTGTGCGAGCCCGGCGCCGGGCGCGAGGGGTCGTGAGTGATACGGCCGGTTCTAACCGGTCTGAACACTCACGACCCCTAGGTGCCCGAGAGCGCTTGGACGATCGGGGCGAACTTCTCCATCTCGGGCTCGAACACGCTGATGTACGAGAAGCCGTAGCGCTCACGCCGCGCGACCAGCTGCGCGGTGATCTCCTCGACGGTCCCGAACAGCAGCTGCGGAGCTTCGAGCAGCCGGTCGGTGTCGAGGATGTCCTGCGGGATCGAGTCCTGCCACGCCTCGACGGCCGCGCGCCGGTCTTCGGTGATCTCGACCTTCTGGATCAGCATGTTGTACTCGACCTCGCGGTCGCCCGCGCGCGAGCGGAAGAACGCGACGCGCTCGTCGACGGCCTCGGCGTCGTCGAGCTGGAAGGTGCCGGGCGACTGGCCCGCCGCCTGGCGCATGCCCGCGAAGCCGACGATGTCCGCGTGCTTCGCGGCGAGCTCCAACACGCCGTCGCTGTTGCCTGCGAGCAGCAGCGGCGGGGGTGTGGTGCCGTCTTCGACCAGGCGGCGGTTCAGCTCGGTGATCGTCTTGTCGAGGATCGAGATCCGCATCGACGCGCGTTGCCACGGCAGGCCGGCTTCGTCGAACTCGGACTTCATGTGGCCCGCGCCGAGGCCGAGGTCGAAGCGGTCGCCGGTGAGGCGGATGGTGGTGGCGACGTCGCGGGCGAGCAGGGAGGCGTTGTAGAACGGCACGTTCATCACGAGCGGGCCGACTCGGAGGTGCTCGGTGACGGCCGCCGCCACCGCGAGCGCGGGCAGCGGCGCCGGGCAGCGCTCGCCGAGATGATCGGGCACGGTGACGGCCCGGTAGCCGAGCTCTTCGGCCCGGCGGCACTTCGCGATCCACTGGGTGCTGCCCTCGACCGCGCGGAGGCTCACCCCGAACTTGAAGTTCCCCATGAACCGACGCTAGCGCTCTCGGCGGAGGAATCATCCGCCGTTTCGCCTAGGGCTGAGACGCAAAACGCCCCAAAGTGACTTTGGGGGCATGCCATGACCCCAAAGTCACTTTCGGGGCATGGCACGCCCCGTAAGTGACTCTGGGGCGTTGGGCTCAGGCGGCGCCGTCGAAGAGGCTCGTGACCGAGCCGTCCTCGAAGACCTCCTGGATCGCGCGCGCCAGCAGCGGGGCGATCGAAAGGACGGTCAGGCCGGGGAAGCGCTTCTCCGGCGGGATCGGCAGCGTGTTGGTGACGATGACCTCGCGCGCCTTGCAGTGGGACAGGCGCTCGGTCGCCGGGTCCGAGAGGATGCCGTGCGTCGACGCGATGACGACGTCGGCCGCGCCCTCGTCGAGCAGCGCCTCGGTGGCCTTCACGATCGTGCCGCCGGTGTCGATCATGTCGTCGATCAGCACGCACAGCCGCCCGCGCACCCGGCCGACGACGCGGTTCGCGACGGCCTGGTTCGGCTTGTCGGGGTCACGCGTCTTGTGGATGAACGCGATCGGCTTGTCGCCGAGCTGCTGTGCCCACTTCTCCGCCAGCCGCACGCGGCCCGAGTCGGGCGAGACGACGGTGATGTCGGCGTTGTCGTAGGTCTTCTTGATGTGCTCGGCCAGCACGTTCTGCGCGAGCAGGTGGTCGACCGGGCCGTCGAAGAAGCCCATGATCTGCGCGGTGTGCAGGTCGACGGTCATGATCCGGTCCGCGCCCGCGGTCTTGAACAGGTCCGCGATCAGCCGCGCCGAGATCGGCTCGCGGCCCTTGTGCTTCTTGTCCTGGCGGCCGTACGGGTAGAACGGCATGACCACGGTGATCCGCTTGGCGCTGGCGCGCTTGAGCGCGTCGACCATGATCAGCTGCTCCATCACCCACTCGTTGATGGGCGTGGTGTGGCTCTGGATGACGAAGGCGTCGGTGCCGCGGACGGACTCCTCGAACCGGACGAAGATCTCACCGTTGGCGAAATCGTGCGCGGTCTGCGGGGTGATCGTCACGTTGAGGTGCTTGGCGACCTCTTCCGCGAGTTCCCGGTGGGCGCGGCCGGAGAAGAGCATGAGGTTCTTCTTCGGCGTACCGGACTTCGGACTCATTCTTTCGACTCCCCGTCGGTGTTCTCTTCATCGAGTGCGGCGGACGCTGCTTCCGCCGCCGGCGTGCCCGGCCTGCGCCGGACGACCCAGCCTTCGAGGTTGCGCTGTGGCCCGGTGGACACGGCCAGCGCGCCCGGCGGCACATCGCGCCGGATGACCGTGCCCGCCCCACTGTAAGCGCCATCGCCGATGGTCACCGGGGCGACGTACATGTTGTCCGACCCCATGCGCACGTGTGAGCCGATGGTGGTGTGGTGCTTGTTCACGCCGTCGTAGTTCACGAAGACGCTAGCCGCGCCGATGTTGGAGTGGTCCCCGATTGTGGCGTCGCCGACGTACGTGAGATGCGGCACCTTCGAGCCTTCGCCGATCTTCGCGTTCTTCGTCTCGACGAAAGTGCCGATCTTGCCCTTGTTCCCCAGGTCGGTGCCGGGACGCAGGAACGCGAACGGGCCGACGGTGACGCCGTCGCCGAGCACCGCGTCCGAGCCGTGCGTGCGCACGACCGACGCGCGGGCGCCGACGGTGACGTTCTCGAGCGTGGTGTCGGGGCCGATCTTCGCGCCCTCGCCGACCGAGGTGGAGCCCTTCAGCTGGACGCCGGGCTCGAGCACGACGTCACGCGAGAGGGTGACGCCCGCGTCGATCCAGGTGGACGCCGGGTCGGTGACCGTGACGCCCGATTTCTGCCAGTCACGCACGATTCGCCGGTTCAGCTCGGCGCCGAGCACCGAGAGCTGCACGCGGTCGTTGACGCCTTCGGTCAGCCACGGGTCGTCGACCACCAGCGCGCCGACGTGCTTGCCGTCGCCGCGCGCGATGCCCAGCACGTCGGTCAGGTAGAGCTCGCCCTGCGCGTTGTCGGTCGAAAGCCGCGAGAGGCCGTCGAGCAGGACCGCCGCGTCGAACGCGTACACGCCGGAGTTGATCTCCTGGATCGCGCGCTGCTCTTCGGAAGCGTCCTTCTGCTCGACGATCGCCGCGACGGCGCCGGAGTCGTCGCGCACGATGCGGCCGTAGCCGGTCGGGTCCGCGACGGTCGCGGTCAGCACGGTGACCGCGTTGCCGGCCTCGGTGTGCGACTTCAGCAGCGCGGCGAGGGTGGCGGTGTCGAGCAGCGGCACGTCGCCGTAGCTGACCAGCACGGTGCCGGTGAGCGCGGGCGGGAGCTTCTCCAGCGCGCAGCCGACGGCGTGGCCGGTGCCCTTCTGCTCTTCCTGCACCGCGGTGGTCACCGTGCGGCCCAGTGCCGTGCCGACGGTCTCCAGGTGCGCGCCGACGGCGTCGCGGCCGTGGCCGACGACGACCACGAGGTGCTCCGGGTCCAGCGCGGCGGCCGCGCGGACCGCGTGCTCGACGAGCGGGCGCCCGGCGATCGGGTGCAGCACCTTCGGGGTGGACGAACGCATGCGGGTGCCCTCACCCGCGGCGAGGATCAACGTGCTCAGCGGGCCGGTCACAGCTCTCCCAACAAGGAAACGGGGGGTTCCTACCGGGAGTTCATCCTACGTGGGGGTCTCGAAGCCCCATGCAGGGTCATCCAGTCCGCTGTCGAGCGGCTTGCTGACAGCGGCCTCGACGGCCATCGAGTTGGCCGACGCGACCTGGTTCCCGCCGCCGCGTTTCGCCTCGTACATCGCCGCGTCCGCCCGCGAGAGCACCTGCTCGGCCCGCTCTTGCGGCCGCAGCGACACGAGGCCGACGGACAGCGTGACGCCGTGCGAGAGGCTGTGCGGCAGTGCCGCGACCTTCGACACCGCGCGGCCGAGCGCCTGCTTCGCCGCCGACACCGGCGCGCCGGGCAGCAGCGCGATGAACTCGTCGCCGCCGTAGCGCGCCACGATGTCGTCTCCCCGCAGCGCGTCACGCAGTGTGCTGGCGACGATGCGGAGCACGTCGTCACCGGCCGCGTGCGACTGCTTGTCGTTGACGCCCTTGAAGCCGTCGAGGTCGACCAGCGCGACCGCGAGCGGCTGCGCGTCGGCCGACGCGGCCAGCGTGCGGAGCCGCTCGTCGAGCGCGCGCCGGTTCGGCAGGCCGGTGAGCGGGTCCTGCAGTGCCTGCTGGGTGATCGCGCCGTGCTCGGCGGAGAGCCGCTCGTGCTCGCGGCGCGCGTTGAGGGTGGCGATCTGCGACTCGCGCAGCGACCACATCTCGGTCTCCAGCGTGGTCGCGTAGTCGATCAGCGACTGGGTGATCCCGGTTTCGACGTCCGGCACGTTGTCCAGCCTGGCCAGCTCGCGGGCGAGGTTGAGCCGCATCGACGGCGAGGTGATCGAGTCGGCCAGTCCCTCGCGGGTCCGGCGGAGCAGGTCGAGCGCGTCGCCGCGGCGGCCGACCTTGTCGTAGCAGCGGGCCAGCGCGATGACGACGATCTCGTGCTCGTGCGGGAAGAACCGGTCGGTGTTGAGCTTCTCGAGCCGCTCGATGTGCACGTTGTCCGGGGTGGCGAGCGCGAGCGCGGCCGCGAGCACGCCGACCTGGTCGACCGCGGAGACGTCGGGCATCCGGGGGAACAGCGACTCCTTGAACGGGCCCTCCGCGGCCAGCGCCATCGACGCGGCGACGCGGAACTTCTCGGCGGCCTCGTCGTAGGACTCGACGCGTTCGAGCCGCAGGCCCCAGCCGAGCAGCATCTTGACGCGGTTCATCAGCTGCAGGGTGATTTCGTGCGGGCTGGCGGTGTCGCGGATCGACTGGTGCGCGCGGCCGATGACCTCCTCGGCGGCTTCGTACACGCCGAGCTGGTTGAGCACGATGAAGCAGTCGATCAGCGCGCCGGACTGCATCCGCGCCCACTCACGCCTGCCGAACTGCATGTCGGGGGTTTCGGAGTCGTCCAGGATGGCGAGCGCCCTGGCGATCTCGGTGAGCGCGGCGTCCTCCTGCTCGGCGAGCATGAGACGGCGCCCGCGCAGCGCGTGCGCGTCGGCGCGCAGCAGCGCGAAACCGTGGCGGCGGGTGTGCGCGAGCATCTCGTCGAGGCGCGGCTCTGCCTCTTCGGCCATGCCGCGGGTGACCAGCCTGGCGGCCGCCGACGCGCGCAGCAGGTGGGCGACGAGCAGCGGCTCGCCCCGGCGCTGGGTCTCGTTCAGCATCTCGTCGAGATGCGACACGATCTCCAGCTGTTCGGTGTGCTCGACGCGTTGCACGGCCGCGAGCAGCTCGCGCGCGCGGCCGAGCAGCCAGGCGTCGGACATGTCCGCGAGGGTCTGACGCCGGGCAGCGTTCCTGGGCTCGATCGCCTCTTCGTGCAGCGGCACACACCCCCATGGGTCGTCGCTTACGGTTCTCTTGAGCTTGCTCCGCCGCCAGGATTCGAACCTGAACTGTCAGAACCAAAATCTGAAGTGCTGCCGATTACACTACGGCGGATCGATCCTGGTCAGGATATCCAGACCTGACACCGTCTCCGTCAGGTGGGGTCTCAGGCACTCCCCAAGCGGCGAAACCTCCGGTACCGTAACTTACGGCATCGTAGGTAAGGTTGGCCTATCTAAGGCTCCTACCTGCAGTTAGAGCAATCAGGAGCGAAGTTATATGACGGCCACCCTTGACCGTTCCACCTCCACCGGACCCAAACCCATCATCAGCGGGCAGCGGAGCTTCGGTGTCCAGGCCACCGTCTACTTCGGGGTCATCGCCCCGCTGCTGGCGCTGCTGGCCGCCGTCCCGTTCGCCTGGGGCTGGGGGCTGACCTGGGTGGACGTCGCCATCTTCGTCGTCTTCTACTGCGTCAGCGGGCTGGGCATCACGGTTTCGTACCACCGCTACTTCACGCACGGCTCCTTCAAGGCGAAGCCGTGGCTGCGCGTCGCGCTCGCGATCGCGGGCAGCATGGCGCTGCAGGGCCCGGTCATCACCTGGGTCGCCGACCACCGTCGTCACCACGCGTTCTCCGACCGCGACGGCGACCCGCACTCCCCGTGGGCGTACGGCACCTCGCCCGCGGCGATCGCCAAGGGTTTCTGGCACGCGCACATGGGCTGGCTGTTCGACCGCGACCAGAGCAACGCCGAGCGCTTCGCGCCCGACCTCGTCAAGGACAAGGCCATCCAGAAGGTCGACGACCTGTTCTGGCTGTGGAGCCTGCTGACGCTGGCGCTGCCCGGCCTCATCGGCGGATTGGTGACCTGGTCGGTCTGGGGCGGGGTGACCGCGTTCTTCTGGGCCGGGCTGGTCCGCGTCTGCGTGCTGCACCACGTGACCTGGTCGGTCAACTCGATCTGCCACATGATCGGCGAGCGCCCGTTCGCCGCGCGCGACAAGTCGGCGAACTTCTGGCCGCTGGCGATCTTCTCCTTCGGCGAGTCGTGGCACAACCTGCACCACGCCGACCCGACCTCGGCGCGCCACGGCGTCCAGCGCGGTCAGATCGACATCTCCGCGCGGGTGATCTGGATCTTCGAAAAGCTCGGCTGGGCGCACAGCGTCCGCTGGCCGACGCCGCAGCGCCTGGCCAAATTGGCGACTGAGAAGAATTGAGTCCGGCCCGCCGACTACTGTGGGGTAAGTGTCAGCCAGGAGGCGGGGGAAACGTGAAACGGTCACCGGAGCACGCCCGGCCGCTCCGGTGACCCGGGTCAGGATGACCGGGTCCGAGCGCCGGCAGCAGTTGCTGAACGTCGCGCGCGCCCTGTTCGCCGAGAAGGGCTTCGACGGCGCGTCGATCGAAGAGATCGCCCATCGGGCCAATGTGTCCAAACCGGTCGTGTACGAGCATTTCGGTGGCAAGGAAGGGATTTACGCGGTCGTCGTCGACCGCGAGACCCAGTCGCTGCTCGACCGCATGGTGTCCACTTTGCACGGTGGGCACCCGAAGGCGATGCTCGAACAGGCCGCGATCGCGTTGCTCAGTTATGTCGAGGATTCGCACGACGGATTCCGCATCCTGGTCCGCGATTCCCCGGTCGCGAGTTCCACCGGCACGTTTTCGACCGTGCTGAACGACATCGCGAGCCAGGTCGAGCACATTCTCGGCCAGCAGTTCACCGCGCGCGGATATGACGAAAAACTCGCCGCGCTCTACGCGCAGGCGCTGGTCGGCATGGTCGCGTTGACCGGCCAATGGTGGCTCGACGCGCGCAAGCCGAAACGCGACGAGGTCGCCGCGCATCTGGTGAACCTGGCCTGGAACGGGCTGTCGAACCTGGAGCACAAACCCAAGCTCACCCTGAAGTGACTCGTGAGCGTTGCGGGCGGTTCTAACCGCCCGCAACGCTCACGACCCCCTCTCACGATGACCTTGCTCAGCAGTCCGGCAGGCCGGGTACGCGCTCGAAGTTGCGGCCGCCGCTGATGTAGACGGCGTTGAGCAGGCCCGGGTAGTTGCCGCTCGGCACCAGCCACCAGTTGTTCTTGGCCCCGTTCGGCAGGTACACCGAAGCGCCCTGCTTCAGCGACTGGCAGAAGAAGCCGTTGGTGCCCTGCGGCATGTGGCCCGCCGTGCCGGTGATCGTCCAGACGTGCAGCTGGTTCATGCTCAGGTACTGCGTCGGGGCGCCGCCCGCTGTGTAGATCGTGCACCGGTAATTCGCGTGGCCGCCGACGGTGCCCGCGCGCTCGCAGCCGTCGACCGCGCTCTGTGCCGGTGTCGCCATCGCGGCGGGTGTCGCCATCGCGAGCGCCAATGCCGAGCCGAGCGCCGCCAGGGCCGCCTTTTTCCCTTGCATGGATGCCTCCCTCTGAAGTGACGGGCATCGGTCGGCCCGTCACGGCGAACGCTGCCGGTGACGCCTTGCGAAAACCTTGGTCACGCCGCTGCAAGGTCCGTGCAAGGTGCCCCGGCGAGGCTGGCGTCAGGCGAGTGAAAGGGGGAGACACCCATGCGGTTCTCACGGTGGGCAGTCGTCGTGGCCCTGCTGCTGACGATGACTCCGGCGGCGTCGGCCGATGAGGACAAGTGGGTGTCGCTCGCCGACCGGACGTACACCGAGTCGGTCGCGGCGGTGGCCGCGGCCGACTCGTCGGGGGTGTACGTCCGGGTTCAGTTCGTGGCGCCGCTCGCGTGGTACGCGGGGACGCGCTTCGGCTGGCGTGATGAGCGGACGCAGGGGTGGCTGCGGCGGCTCTACGCGCTGCGGACGTCGTCGGGTGGGTATGGGCTCGGTGCGCCGTTCGACGCGTTCGGTGACAAGACCGTCAATCCGGCGGACACCGCGTACACGATCACCGTGGCCTGGCATGTGGGGCGGACGCTGATCGCCGGGTATGACGGGGGCGGGGTGCCCGCCTGGGCGGTGCGGGAGGCCGCGAGCATGCTCAACACCGTCGGGGCGTCCGCGGGGGAGCGGTGCCCGGCGTACTCGGACCACGTCAACGACGTCGGCAAGCCGTGCGTGTGGAACGTGTCCGCGGCCGCGGCCTGGTTCCTCGGCAAGGCGCTGCGGCGCGGGCTGGTCCCCGAATGGGAGCGGCGCGAGGCGGGGGCGAAGGTCCGGACCTGGCTGGCCGATGTGGTCGCGAGCTACCGGGACGACCTGGGCGGCTGGACGTACCAGGCGAATTCGTCGCCGCCGCAGGACGCTTGGCACAACGCGCCCACGGTCGCCGCCGTGCTTGGCACCCCGCTCGGGCCGCGCGCGCTCGCCGGGCAGTTCCGGAACTTCCCTTACAGCGGGGCCAACGCGGATCTGATCCCGTACGACTGCGCGAAGGCCGAGCCGAACTACCCCATGATCCTCGCCAGCGCGACGAAACCGGTGACCGCGCCGGTCGACATCCTGCAGAGCCGGGCCGGGTACGCGCCGGCGCTGCTGGAGATCGCGCGGGCGTGCTACGGGCCCAGGTAGCGGTCGCGTTCTGCGGTGGTGAGTTCGCGGGTGGTCCGGGACTTGGCCAGCTCGGCGAGTTCGCCGAGCCGGTCGGCGGGCAGGCAGAACGTGCAGCGCCAGACGTCGACCGTGCTGTTCGTGTCGCCGCGGCCGACCGCGAGCAGGTTGCCCGGCCCGAACGCGACGCTCTGGACGGTCGTGTTGTAGTCGTCGAACACCACGGGGTCACGCCAGCGCGCCCAGTTCCAGACGCGCAGCTTCTTGTCGTTGCCGACGCTGGCCAGGTACGAGCCATCCTGGCTGAACGCCACGCTGAACACGAGCCCGTAGTGCCCGGCGAGCGTGGCCAGCGGCGCGCCGCCCGAGGCGGACCAGACACGCACCGCGCCGTCGTTGCCCGCGCCCGCGACGTGCGTCCCGTCTGGGCTGACCGCGACCGTGCGCATGCCGTCGGCGCCGCGCAGCAGCACCGGTTCGGCCGAGCCCTCGGTCCACACCTGCACGGTCCCGTTGTCCGCGGCGGCGGCGATCCTGCCGTCCGGGGTGAACGCGAGGTCGCGCACCGCGGCCGTGCCGCCGCGCAGTATCCGCGGCGGTTCGGTGGTGCCGAGCCGCCACTCGCGGATCGCGCCGTCTTCGCTCGCCATCGCGACGAACTTCCCGTCCGGGCTGAACGCCACGCCCCAGGCGATCCCGATCCCGGTGTACACGGCGATCGCGTCGCCACCGGCCGACGGCCACACCTGCACGGTCCCGTCGTCGCCCGCGCCCGCCACCAGCCCGCCGTCGCTGCTGAACGCGACCGCTTCGACCGGACCCTGGTGACCGCGCAGCACCACCGGTTTCCCGGTGCCGTCCGCCGCGGCCACCACGACCGTGCCGTCGGTCCCGCTGCTGGCGACGCGCGCGCCGTCGGTGCTGAACGCCGTGTCGAGCACGGTCTGGGTATGGCCTTCGAGCACCCGGTGCTCCGGCCGGGCGGCGGGTTCCCACAGCCGGATCGTGCCGTCGTCGGCGGCGGTCGCGATCTGCCGGTCGTCCGGGCTGAAGGCGACGGTGCGGAGCGGGCCGCCCTGCCCGCGCAGCGCGATGAAGTCCCGGCGTGAGGTCAGCAGCCAGAGATGGCCGGTGCGGTCACGGCCGCCGGAGAGCAGCGCCTTGCCGTCGTGGCTGAACGCCAGCGCCTGGATCCGGTCCCGGTTCGGGTACAGCACCATCGGCTGCTGACCGGGCCGCCAGACTTCTTCCTTGCCGTCGGCCCGGCCGCCGGCGACCGCGAGGCCGTCCGGGCCGAACACCAGGCTGGTCACCTCGACGTCCGGTCCGCGCAGTTCGGTGACCGCGTCCGTGGCCAGGTCCCACAGCCGGACCCGCCTGTCCTTACCGGTGACGGCGACCTTCCCGGCGTCCGCGCTGAACGCCGCGACCGTGCTTTCGTGCGGTGCGACCGAGCGGAGGACCGGCTGCGTGGCCCCGTCCGCGGCGAACGTCGCCACCGTGCCGTAGTCGTTGATCGCCAGCACCCGCCCGTCGGCGGCGAAAGCCAGCGCCAGCACATCCGTCACGAGCCTGCCGAGCCGGACCGGTTCGCCTCCGCCCGTCGGCAACATTTCGATCTCGCCGCGCGCGTGCGCGACCGCGATCCGCTCGCCGTCCGCGCTCTGCGCGAGCGCGACGACTCCGGCGCCCGGCCCGGTCAGCACGGACCGCGCGGACAGCACGGTGGGCACGCCACCATTCACCGGCCAGAAGCGGACGGTCCCATCCGCCCCGCCGCTGATCAGATGCTGGCCGTCCCGGCCGAACTGCACCTGGGTCACCGGACCGTCGTGCCCGGTGAACGTGGCGCGGACCCGGGAGCTGATCAGCGCTTGCGCCAGCGCGGACTCCGCCTGGGCGTCATGGTCGATCGCATAGGCGTTCCTCGCCAGCAGCAGTGCCAGCTCGGGGTCGAGCGCCAGCTGGCTGCGGGCGTCGGCGACCAGCCTGCCCGCGAGCGCGCGATCCCGTTCCCGGTCCGCCTGTCCCGCTTGCACGACGGCGACGACGGTGAGCACCAGCAGCGTGACCAGCGCGGCACTCATCCCGGCCAGCGTCAGCCGGAGCCGCTTGCGCCTGGTCAGGCGCAGGCGCTCGGTCTTGCGGCCACCCGCGGCGAGGAACTCGCGTTCGAGCTCGGTCAGCCGATCCCGGTCGCGGTCGCGCCAGGTGGCCAGCTGGGACGCGGCATAGAGCAGGTCCTCGTTCCTGCCGTGCCGTTCCCATTCCCGCGCACTGCCGGTCAGCCGGTGGCGTGCTCGCAGGTACTCGCGGTCCTCGTCGAGCCAGCCGCGCAGCTTCGGCCAGCCGCGGATGAGGCATTCGTGCGCGACGGTCACGGTGTCTTCGTCGACGGTGACCAGCCGTGCCTCGGCCAGTTTGCCGAGAATCGCCTTGATCTCCGGGGCGTTCGGGGTGTCGAGCAGCTCGTCGAGACGCGGCCGCCGCCTGGTGTCGGCCGACTCCTCACCCGGTGCGGTGAGCCGCAGGAACACCTCGCGGGCGAGCCGGGCCTGGTGGGTGTCCAAACCGCCGAACACCTCGTCGGCCGTCTGCGCCACGGCGCCGCGGACCCCGCCCGCCGCGTGGTACGACTCGGCGGTGAGCCGGTCGCCCGTGCGGCGGAGCCAGGTTTCCCGCAGGGCGTGGGAAAGCATCGGCAGCGCGGCCGGTTCGCCGAGCACGTCGGCGAGCGCGGCGTCGACCAGCGCGGGCTCCACGCTCAGCCCGGCGAGTTCGGCGGGCCCGGTGATGACCGTGCGCAGCTCGGGCTCGGCCATCGGCCCGACCAGCAGCTGCCGATCACGCAGCAGCGCGACCAGCGCGGGGAAGTCCGCGCACGCCGGATAGAAGTCGGCGCGGATCCCGATGACGATCCTGGCGGGCACCGAGGGGTGATCGGCGAGCGAGACGAGCGCTTCGACGAACTGGGCGCGTTCGCGGACGTCTTGGCACAGGGTGAAGATCTCTTCGAACTGGTCGACCAGCAGCAGGATCGGCGTCTCCCGTGGCTCGCCGTCGCTGTAGCGCAGCAGGTCGGCGAGGCAAGCCGGGTCGACGGCCAGCTCACCGCGGATCGACTCGGGCACGGCGCCGGCGGTCACCAAAGCGGTGGAGAGCGCGGCGAGCGGGTGCTCGCCGGGGGTGAGCAGCACGGTGTCCGCGTCACGGAAAGCGGGCAAAAGCCCGGCACGCAGCACCGAGGATTTGCCGCTGCCGGACGGTCCGAAAACGGCCAGGAAACGGTGCCCGTCCAGCCGGGCGGCCATTTCGTCGACCAGCGCCCGCCTGCCGAAGAATCGGGCGGCGTCGTTCTCCTGAAAGGTTTCGAGGCCGAGATAAGGCGCTGTGACATCCGCGCTGGGCAATGGGCGTCGCGCGGGTTTCGATTTCGGTGCGGCTTTGGTGGCGGGTGTTTTCGGGGGCTCGGCATAGACGCCGACCGGCTCGCCACGGAGCACCCGCACATGTATTTCGCCGAGTGCCGGACCGGGTTCGACACCGAGTTCCTCGGCCAGCCGCTCACGCAGCGCCGCGAAATGGCCGAGCGCTTCCGCCTGTCTTCCCTGTGCGTACAGCGAGATCATCAGCTGACCGGCGAGCGGTTCCGCCAGCGGCTGATCGAGCAGTTCGCGTTCGAGCCGATCCCCCGCGGCGGCGTGCTCGCCCAGCTCGAACAGGGCGCCCGCCCATTCGGCGCAGACCCGCACACGCCGTCGCCACAGCTGGTGCCTGACCTCGTCGGCCCACCGGCCGGTCAGGTTCTGCAGCGGCTCGCCGTGCCAGAGGTCGAGCGCCGTCGCGAGCGCGTCTGCCCGCGCGGCCGGGTCGTCTTGTTGGAAAGCCTTGCGGGACAAGGATTCGAAGCGATGCACGTCGACGTGTTCGCGGGGCACGTCCAGCAGGTAGCCGCCGGGTTCCTGCGCGATCGTGCACTCGCCGCCCGCCTCCCGGAGCACCCGCCTGGCCCGGCTGACGTAGCTGTAGAGAGCGGTGCGGACCTGGGTCGGCGGATCCTCGCCCCACACCTTGTCGATCAGCGACTCGAGCGGGTGTGTCCGGCCCGCGCCGAACAAGAGCACGGCCAGCACGCAGCGCTGCTTGCCGGTGCCCAGCTCCACCCGCCGGTCACCGATCCTGAGTTCGACCGGCCCCAGCAAACGGAAATCCATTGAGCGTCCTCCCCGTCACACACGGTAGTACTCCGGCGAGTGGGACGACAAGGCTTCAATTGGGCCGTTCGGCGGATTGCGCTGGTCTGCCGATGTTCACGTATGTGGATCCGCGTTCACATATATGTGCAGGTCAAACCGGGTTTCGGGAATTCTTGCCGTAGGGGTGTGCGTTCACTCATGATCTAGGCATGACGGAGCCGAGGGAAGTTGTAATCACAGGCGGGGGCACCGGGATCGGGTACGCCGCCGCCGCGTTGTTCGCCAAGGCCGGCGACAACGTAACCATCACCGGACGCCGGGAAACGGTGCTGTCGGAAGCGGCGACGTTGCTGGGTGCCCGTTATGTCGCGTTCGACGCGGCCGACCCCGCGGCGGTGCAGAAAGCGCTTGCTGACCTGCCGCAGCGGGTGGACGTGCTGGTGAACAACGCGGGCGGGAACACCGATCGCCAGCGCGAGGCGCCCGCCGAGGGCGACCTCGCCGGGCTCGCCGACGCCTGGCACGCGAACCTGGACGCGAACGTGCTGACCGCGGTGCTGGTGACCGCGGGCCTGAAGCCGCGGTTCGCGGACAACGCGAGGATCGTCACGGTCGGCTCGATCGCCGCGAAGCAGGGCTCGGGCTCGTACGGGGCGTCGAAGTCGGCCGTCGAGGCGTGGAACATCGACCTCGCGCGCCAGCTGGCCGGGCGGGGTATCGCGGCGAACGTGATCGCGCCCGGTGTCACCACGGACACCGAGTTCTTCCACGGCACACTGACCGACGAATGGCTCAAGCCGCGCGTCGCGCTCGCGCTGAACAAGCGCGCCGGCCGCCCGGAGGAGGTCGCGGACGCGATCTTCTACCTGGCCTCGCCCGGGGTCGCGCACATCACGGGCCAGGTGATCCACATCAACGGCGGGGCCTACTCGGGCCGCTGACCCGGAGCCGTCCCAATGCGTCGTTGGGTACCTGTCAGCTCCCGAATGCGTCTTTCGGCACCTGCCAGGGACCGAAAGACGCATTGGGACGCTCGCGGGGACCGAATGACGCATTGGGATTTTTTTCGGGCTAGGCCGGGGTGACCTTCAGGAGCTTGTCGTCGGTGCCGTCCGAGGTCGTGACGTAGAGGGCGCCGTCGGGGCCGGTGCGGACCGCGCGCAGACGGCCGAACTTGTCGTCGAACTCCGGGGGCAGGGTGACGTCGACCAGCACGCCCGCCGGATCCAGGCCGAGCAGAAGCATCTTCTGGCCTTTCAGCGCCACCACGGCCAGCTTGCCTTCCATGGCGCCCCACTGCTTACCGCGGAGGAAGTCGGCGGCGCAGATGGCCTCGGTGATCTTGCCGGTCGACCAGACCGCGGGGACCGCGTCGGGGAAGCGGGTGGTGTCGGTCATCGGCACGCTCTCGTCGTAGTCCGGCGACGTGCCGCCCTTCGACGGGTCCCAGCCGTAGTTCGCGCCCGGTTTGATGAGGTTGACCTCGTCGTCGAAGGACGGGCCGTGCTCGGCGGTGAACACCTGCCCGTCGGCCCGCACGGCGACGCCCTGCACGTTGCGGTGGCCGTAGGACAGAATGCGCGGGTCGGTGTTGGGGGAGCCGAGGAAAGGGTTACCCGGCAACGGTTTCCCGGTGCGCAGGTCGATGCGCAGCACCTTGCCGCCGAGACTGCGGCGGTCCTGGGAGATCGACGGCCGCGCGGTGTCGCCGGTGCCGACGAGCAGCGCGCCGTCGGCCGCGAGCGCCGGGCGGCAGCCGGAGTGGCGCCCGCTCGGGTTGACCGGCAGCCCGGTGAGCAGGTCACGCACGCGGGTCGCGCGGGTGCCGTCGAGTTTCCAGGTCACCAGGCGCACGTCGTCGGGGTCGCGATGGGTCTGGCAGGTGGTGAACTCGCCGGTCGACGCGAAGTCCGGGTGCACGACCAGGCCCATCAGCCCGCCCTCGCCCGCGACGAGCACATCGCCGAAATCGGCGTCCACTGTGGACACCGAGCCGCCGGAGACCAGCGCGAGTCTTCCCGGCCGCTGCGGCACGAGCAGCCTGCCGCCGGGGAGGAACCCGACGTCCCAGCCGTGTTCGAGCCCGGCCGCGAGCTGCTCGACCTTGAACTTGCCCGCCGGTGGTGGCGCGCTGGTCTCCGCGCTCGAACAAGCCGTCACCAGTAACAGCAGCACCGCCGCCAGAACTCGCATGCCGTCCAGTGTGCTACGCCGGGACTTCGCTGACACGCTCGGCGGCTTTGAACCGCCGCACTTGCCTGGCGGTGAAGCCGAGCAGCAGCGCGATCGTGCCGATCATCAGCACCGGGGACAGCGCGACCATGGTGTCGATCGGCAGCCGGAAGCACAGCACCACCCTGATCAGCGCCTCGGCGATCAGGCCGACGCCCCAGACCGAGCTGAGCACCTTGAACCGGCGCCGGGCGGCCGGGTTCTCGTAGAGCCGCTCGAACTTGTCCGTTTCGTCAGCTTGGAACCGGCGGGCCGCCAGGTACAGCAGCGGTTTGCCGACCACACAGCTGATCAAGAACGCGCCACCCAGTGTCGCGGTGCCGAACGATTCCTTGACCAGCATGAACCGGGGATCGCCACTGATCAGCGACAGCACCAGGCCGATGCCGAACACACCCAGCATCACGGCGGAGAAGATCTCCAGACGTTTGCGTTTGACCGCTTCGAAGACCATCAGCCCGCCCGCCACCAGCGAGGCCGTCAGCAGCGCCAGCCGGTCGTCCGCGCCGACGGCGTGCAGCACGTAGTAGGCCGCTGTCGGCGGCACGATGTCGCGAAGTATGGACGGCAGCATCGCCACGAACTTGTTCCGCATCCCTTTTCCCCCTTGGGTTTCTCCGATACCGAGAACGCTACGGAGTAAACCCGCCATGCTCGTGGACCGGATGTCACCGCTTGGGGGTTACATCTGTCACGGGCCGCCGAGCGCGGCCGCCGTGGCGTCGTCGGCGGGCAGGAAGGTCTCCAGTTTCAGCTCCGAGACGGTCACGTCGACGGCCGTCGCGAACGTCGTGATGGCCGTCAGCAGCCGCAGCTCGCCGAGACTGGAGGACAGCCGCACCGGCACCGCGAAGCCGAGATGCCCGTCCTCCGGCACACCCGGCGCCGGCACATAGCCTTCGAGCTCGGTGCGCAGCGCGGACAGCCGGTCGTCCGGCGTGCGCGCGATCTCCTGGGTGAGCCGTTCGAGGATGTGCCTGGCCCAGTCGCCGAGATTGTGGATCCGCGGCGCCATCCCACGCGGATGCAACGCCAGCCGCAGCACATTGCACGGCGCGCGCAGCAACTCCGCGTCCACGCCCTCGGTGAGCAGCGTGAACCGGTCGTTGTGCGCGACGAGCGTGCCGTACCTGTCGACCACGATCGCCGGATACGGCCGGTGCCCGTCGAGCAGGCGCTGCATGCCGTCGAGTATCGGGCGCAGGCGCGGATCGTCGAGCGTGGTCTCGGGGTACGTCGGCGCGTAGCCGGCCGCCAGCAGCAGTCCGTTGCGCTCGCGCAGCGGCAGCTCGAGCGACTCGGCGACGCGCACGACCATGCCGCGCCCCGGCACCGAGCGGCCGCGTTCCATGAAACTCACGTGCCGCTGGGTGGTGCCCGCGCGCAGCGCCAGTTCCAGCTGGCTGAGCCGTCTGCGCGTGCGCCAATCGCGCAACGCGACCGCGAAAGTCTCCACCGCTTCATACCTTCCAGGGAATTGAGCGTGCCGGTGCAGCCAAGCACGATTCCCGGCCATGGACACGAAATTCGGCCTGGTTCTCCCCACTTACCAGTCGTTCACGGGCAGCACGCGCCAGATCGTCGAACTCGGCGTCGAAGCCGAACGTCTCGGCGTCGACTCGCTCTGGGTCGGCGACACGCTCGCGAAGGCGCCGATCGACGCGCTCACCCTGCTCGCCACGCTCGCGGGCGTCACCGAGCGGGTCACCCTCGGCACCGCGGCCATGCTCGCCGCGCTGCGTGACCCGGTGCTCACCGCGAACGCGATCACCTCGCTCGACCTGCTTTCGGGTGGCCGGGTGACGCTCGCCGTCGGAGGCGGATTCCCTGGACGCAGCGAGCCGGAGTTTGAGTTCGTAGGTGTTCCCTGGCAGGCACGCAATGCCAGGCTCGACGACATCGTCGCGCTGTGGAAGGCGATCTGGCGTGGCGCGCGCTCGTTCCACGGCGAGGTCCTGCACTACGACACGCTGCCCGAATTCCTGGCGCCACATCAGGACGGCGGCCCGCCGATCTGGCTGGCGGCCGGGTTCACCCCGCCCGTGCTGCGGCGGGTCGGGCGGCTCTACGACGGCTGGCTGCCGTATCCGCCGGACGTGGCCGACTACGCGCGCGGGCTGGCCACCGTGCGCCAGGACCGGCCGGTGACCGGCGCGCTGTTCGCGACGGTCTACGTCGAGGACGACCCGGAGCTCGCGCGGCGCGCGCTGGAGGACTTCGCCGCGCGCAACTACGGTGTGCCGCTGGACTTCGTCCGCGGCCTGCAGGTGCTGATCACGGGCAGCCGGGAGCAGGTGGCCGCCCGGTTGCGGGAGTTCGTGGCCGCGGGCGCGACGCACGTCCCGATCCGGATCGCGAGTGTCGATCCGGACGTCCAGGCGGCGCAGCTTCCGCTGGTCATCGAGGCTGTTCCGCGAAGTGTCGTACCTGCGTCGTAGTCTGGTCCGGTGACAAACGCTCCATTGTCCGGACTTCTTTCCGCCATCCTTCCCGATCCCGCGCTGCGCGGAGTGCTCGAGCGGGCGGGCGCGCCGCTGCTCGAACTGCAGGGCTCGGTCGCCACTCGCCAGCTCGTCGCCGCCGCGCTCGCCGCCGACGGCAAGCCGGTGCTGGTGGTCACCGCGACCGGCCGCGAGGCCGACGAGCTGACCGCCGCGCTCTCGGCGTTCCTCGGCGCGGGCGCGGTCGCCGACTTCCCGTCGTGGGAGACGCTGCCGCACGAGCGGTTGTCCCCGCGCGCGGACACGGTCGGCCGCAGGCTCGAGGTGCTGCACCGGCTGCACCGGGGAGCCGACGACCTCAAGGTGGTCGTCTCGACCGTCCGCAGCCTGATCCAGCCGATGGCGCCGGGGCTCGGCTCGCTCGCGCCGATCGACCTGGTCGTCGGCGAGGAGCAGAGCTTCGAAGGGCTGCTGGAGCGGCTGGTCGAGCTGGCCTACACCCGGGTCGACATGGTCGAGAAGCGCGGCGAGTTCGCGGTGCGCGGCGGCATTCTCGACCTGTTCGGGCCGACCGCGCAGCACCCGGTCCGCGTCGAGTTCTGGGGCGACGAGGTCAGCGAGATCCGCGCGTTCGCGGTGTCCGACCAGCGGTCGCTGCCCGGCGAGATCGCGCGGGTCACCGCGCCGCCGTGCCGCGAGCTGCTGCTCACCCCGTCGGTGAAGAAGACCGCCGCGGTGCTCGCCGAGACGTACGCGGCGGACGCGCAGCTCGCCGAGATGCTGAACAAGCTCGCCGAGGGAATCCCTTGCGAGGGCATGGAAGCGCTCATTCCGGTGCTCTGCGAAGGTGAGCTGGAGCTGCTCACCGACGCGATGCCCGCCGGAACGCACGTGCTGCTCGCCGATCCGGAGAAGATCCGCGCGCGTGCGCACGATCTGGTGCGCACCGGCCAGGAGTTCCTGGAGGCGTCGTGGACCACGGCCGCCGGCGGCGGCCAGGCGCCGATCGACCTCGGCGCGTCGGCGTACCGGGACCTCGCCGAGGTCGCCGCGCACGCGCAGGAGACCAAGCGGCCGTGGTGGTCGCTGTCGCAGCTGACCCACGAGGACGTCTACCAGGTCGCCATCGAGGCAGCGCCGGGCTACCGGGGCGAGCTGGAGCGCGCGATGACCGACATCCGCGCGCACGTCGCGTCCGGCGGCACCTGCGTGGTCGTGGTCGCCGGGCACGGCACGGCGACCCGCGCGGTCGAGCAGTTCGCCGCCGCCGAGGTGCCCGCCACGCTGGCCGACGGGCTCACGTCCGCGCCGTCGCCCGGCGTGGTGACGGTGACCTGCGGCGCGCTGTCGGACGGTTTCGTCTCGCCGGAGCGGGCGCTGGTCGTGCTCAGCGAGTCGGACCTGACCGGGCGCGGCGCGTCGGCCGGATCGTCCACAAGGGACCTGAACGCCAAGATGCCGTCGCGGCGCCGCAACGCGGTCGACCCGCTGGCGCTGAAGGCGGGCGACTACGTCGTGCACGACCAGCACGGCATCGGCCGGTTCGTGGAGATGGTGCAGCGCACGGTCGCGGGCGCGACCAGGGAGTATCTGCTGCTGGAGTACGCGTCGTCGAAGCGCGGGCACCCCGGTGACCGGCTCTTCGTCCCGACCGACCAGCTCGACGAGGTCTCGCGCTACGTCGGCGGCGAGCTGCCCACGCTGAACAAGCTCGGCGGCTCGGACTGGAAGAACACCAAGGCCAAGGCCAAGAAGGCGGTCAAGGAGATCGCCGCGGAGCTGGTGCAGCTCTACGCGGCGCGCCAGGCCGCTCCCGGGCACCCGTTCGCCGCGGACACGCCGTGGCAGAACGAGCTGGAAGACGCGTTCCCGTTCCAGGAGACGAACGACCAGCTGGCCGCGATCGACGAGGTCAAGGCCGACATGGAGCGCGGTGTCCCGATGGACCGCGTCATCTGCGGCGACGTCGGCTACGGCAAGACCGAGATCGCGGTGCGCGCGGCGTTCAAGGCGGTGCAGGACGGCAAGCAGGTGGTCGTGCTGGTGCCGACCACGCTGCTCGCGCAGCAGCACCTGAGCACCTTCGCCGAGCGCATGCGGTCGTTCCCGGTGACCATCAAGGGCCTGTCCCGGTTCACCGACAAGTCCGAAGTGGACACCACGCTGCAGGGGCTGGCCGACGGTGACGTGGACATCGTCATCGGCACGCATCGCCTGCTGCAGACCGGAATCCGGTACAAGGACCTCGGGCTGGTGATCGTCGACGAGGAGCAGCGGTTCGGCGTCGAGCACAAGGAGCACATCAAGGCGCTGCGCACGCACGTCGACGTGCTGACCATGTCGGCCACCCCGATCCCGCGCACACTGGAGATGTCGCTGGCCGGCATCCGTGAGATGTCGACCATCCTCACCCCGCCAGAGGACAGGCACCCGATCCTCACCTACGTCGGCGCCTACGACGACAAGCAGGTCGGCGCGGCCATCCGCCGCGAGCTGCTGCGCGACGGCCAGGTCTTCTACGTGCACAACCGGGTTTCGTCGATCGAGAAGGCCGCGAAGCGCATCCGCGAGCTTGTGCCGGAGGCCCGCGTCGTCACCGCGCACGGCCAGATGAACGAGGAGAAGCTCGAAAAGATCATCCAGGGCTTCTGGGAGAGCGAGTACGACGTCCTCGTCTGCACGACGATCATCGAGACCGGCCTGGACATCTCGAACGCCAACACGCTGCTGGTCGAGCGGGGCGACATGCTCGGTCTCGCGCAGCTGCACCAGCTCCGCGGCCGCGTCGGCCGTGGCCGCGAGCGCGGGTACGCGTACTTCCTGTACCCGCCGGAGGCCCCGCTGACCGAGACCGCGCACGACCGGCTCGCCACGATCGCCCAGAACACCGAGCTGGGCGCCGGCATGGCCGTCGCGATGAAGGACCTCGAGATCCGCGGCGCGGGCAACATTCTGGGCGCCGAGCAGTCCGGCCACATCGCGGGCGTCGGCTTCGACCTCTACATCCGCCTGGTCGGCGAGGCCGTCGACGTCTTCCGCCGCCACGCGGGCGCCGAGCCCGCCGAGGACGAGGAACTCGCCGAAGTCCGCGTCGACCTGCCGATCGACGCGCACATCCCGCACGACTACGTGCCCGGCGAGCGCCTGCGCCTCGAGGCGTACCGCAAGATCGCGGCCGCGCCCGACGCCGCCGGCCTCGACGCGGTCCGCGAAGAACTGGTCGACCGCTATGGCCAGCCGCCCGCCCCGGTCAACCGCCTCCTCGCGGTCGCGGCCTTCCGCCACACCTGCCGCGCGGCGGGCGTCACCGAGGTCGCGGTCCAGGGCAACACGATCCGCTTCGCACCGTTGCCGCTGATGGACTCGCAGCTGGTCCGCCTCAAGCGCCTTTACCCGAAGGCGCTCTACAAGGCGATCACGAAGACGGTTTCGGTGCCCAAGCCCACGGAGGGCCCGGCGGGCGGCCGCATGGGCGCGCCCGCCCTGCGCGACGAAGAGCTGTTGTCCTGGTGCGCCAAGCTGCTGACCCAGCTCACCAAGTCACCGGCACCCGTCTCGTGAGCGTCAGAGACCGCCGAGGCTCCAAGCCCCGCCGCCCCAGTTGAGGAAGACCTGTCCGTCGTTGGCACTGACGAGCTGGTTGCGGCCGGTGCAGTCCTTGCCCTCCCAGGCCCGCGCGTACCGTCCCGACCAGTTCCGGATCTCGTAGTACAGCACGGTGTTCCGGCACTGGCCCGACGGAACGGACGGCACCGTGGACAGCTCACCCTTGATGTTCCACAGGCAGACCAGGCCGTCCTGCATGTCGCACTCGGCCTGTGCATTCGCGGAGGCGGGCTGGGCGGCCAAGGTCACCAGCGCGGCCGCACCGGCGGCCAAGGCGAAAAGTTTCTTCATGGGCTTGATCGTCAGCCGGGTCCAGCCCACCCGTCCAGGGTTTTCAGCCCTGCCTGAAACCAGACGTCGTGAGTGGTACGGCCGGTTCTAACCGGCCGTACCACTCACGAGCTAGAAGGTGCGCTTGGCCCAGTCCTGCCAGGCTTCGGCGTGGGGTTCGCCGAAGGCGTGGTGGCCGAGCCCGATCGACGCGCCGCCGCCGTGGAAACGGTAGAGGCCCTCGGTGCCGCGAATGCCCAGCAGCTCGCGAAAACCAGGGACCGCGAAGTCGACCACGCCGTCGATGGGTGGCAGCCCGTCGAGCGTCAGGTGGACCGAATCGCCTGGGGCGTAAGGCTCTTCGAGGCCGAGTCCCGCGAGCAGCTTGTCCCAGGCGTCGGTGGTTTCCGGCGTCTGGAGGAACACGTACGTGCCAGGCCTGCCGGGGAAGTACTTCACGTACTGGCCCAGCGTGTGCAGGTACATGTCCCAGCCGTGGCTGGTCTGCGACTCGTACTCGGAGCCCCACTCGTCGCTCAGGAAACCGTTGTGCACGAAGCGAAGCACGGTGCTGCCGCCCTCGCGGCCCTCGACCAGGTACTCCATCGCGTGGAACGTGCCGTCCGGGCCAGGCTCGGTCTGGTAGGCGAACCGCTGGGGCGGGTCCCACGCGGTGATCGTGGACTCTTCGTGGAAGTCGCCGAGGTCGATCGACATCTTGCCGCCGAGGCGGGGCTCGACCTGGTGCGGTCCCATGAACCACGAGTCGATGCCGGGGCCGGTGGCGATGGCGTCCCAGACGGTTTCGGGGCTGGCTTCGAGTTCGACTTCCTTGCTCAGCTCGAATTCGCGGCCCATGCGGTCACTCCTTGACACTCGGGTGGATGGCGATGACGAGGTGGTGGTCGCGCCCGCCCGTGGCGCTCTCGTCGTGGTACTTGCCGACCAGCGCGGTGACCGCGGTGGTCAGTTCTTCGGTGAACGCCGCGCGGTCGGCGGCGGAGGCGAACCGGACGTCGCCGTCCAGCGCGAAGGTGGCGACCCGCTTTCCCGCTTTGGACGCGCCGGTGATGAGGTCGCCGACGTCGCGGACCAGGCGGGCCGCCAGCGCCAGCAGCCAGCTCGCGGACAACCGGTCCGGCGAGCGCTCGGGATCGGGCTGGACCGCGGCGAGCGCGGTCGGCGAGATCACGTACGCGCCGGCGGTGGCCTGGAGCAGGCGCTCGTTCATGTTGCCCTTGCGGCGCTCTTCGACGAGCTCCACCAGGCCGTGCTTTTCCAGCGTTTTGAGGTGGTAGTTCACCTTCTGCCGGGGCAGGCCGACCTTCGCGGCCAGCATGGTGGCCGAACCGGGCTCGGCCAGCTCGGCCAGCAGCCGGGCCCGGATCGGATCAAGGGAGACCTCGGCAGCGGCCGGATCGTCGATCACCGCGACTTCGAACATGGGACCACCGTCGCACCGACAAGTTCGTTTGTCAAGGAGTATGAAGTTGTCGGGTTTGGTGGGCCATTCGGCCGCAACGGGTGGTGCTTTCAGGCTCACCGGCACCGAAGTCGTTCGCCAAAGCGAAGGCCGGCTGCGGGAAATGACGCACGGTATCGGTCAGCGGGCCCGAAGTGAACTAGTACAAATCGGACGCAGGTTCGGTACTACGAACGTTTAAGACGTACGTCTTTACATGGGCACGGAAATGCGCGAAATTGGTTTCAGTGCACCGAGGCAAGCAGAAAGTCCCTGACAGCAACTAACACTTCGAGTCAGCGGAACAAAGCAGGCCGGCGGTTCACAAAACCCGCAGTACCCATTCATTCTCCGATACCCGTAGTTTCGTGGAAGGAAATGCAATGAACTCGAACCGTCGTGTCGCCGGTGCCGTCCTCGGTCTCGTCTCCGCCGGCCTGCTGCTGGCCGGTGGCCAGGCCATCGCCGCCCCCGCCTCCTCGGCCCCGGCCGCCACCCCGGCGTCCGCCGAGCAGCTCATCTTCTCCTACACCGGCACCGTCTCCGCGACCGTGAACGGTGGCTTCAAGCTGAAGCTCGACAGCGGCGCGACGGTCGACATCGTGGTCGACGGCCAGACCCAGATCACCGTCGGCGTCAAGGTGGGCGTCAAGGTCAAGGCCGTCTGCGCCAAGATCAACGGTGTCCTGATCGCGGGCCTCGTCGTCGCCGCCTGATCCCTCCGCTTTCGATGACGGTGTGGCACTGGGGCGCCGGGCTCCAGTGCCACACCTTTCACTTACGGCGCACCGACATTCAGCGCGTCGGTGAGCTGGCGCCTGCCCTGGATGCCGAGCTTGCGATACGCGCGCGTCAAGTACATCTCGACCGCCCGCGAGCTGACGAACAGCTCCGAAGCGATCTCCCGGTTGGTCAGTCCCTGCGCGGCGCGCGACGCCACGTGCTGCTCCTGCTCGGTGAGCGTCGTCGGGTCCGCGTGGCCCGCGCGCGACGACCGCCCGCCCGCCGCGCGCAGCTCCGACGCCGCCCGGCTCATGAGCGGGATCGCGCCTGCCGCCTTCGCGAGCTCGTGCGCGCGACGCAGTGACGCGCACGCCTCCGCGCGGCGTTCCCGGTCGCGCAGCACTCCGCCCCATTCGACCAGTGAATGCGCGAGTTCCGTTTTCGCCTGCGACCGCTGCAGCGCGGCCACCGATTCCGAAAGCAATTCGGCTCCGGTCTCGCCGCCGGTGACCAGACCGGCCACGCGGAGCGCGATTCCCAATTCCGTCGGTTTTCCCCATTCGCGGGCGATCTGCAATTGTTCCTGAGCGAACGCGATGGCGGAATCACGGTCACCGAGCCGTGCGTAGGCGAGCGCCGCCTCGCCCAGCCACGGCTGGGCGGCGTTGCGGGCGCCGCGGTTCTCCATCAGCCGCCCGCACTCGAGCTGGTCGTGCAGCGCGCCTTCGTGGTCACCGAGCGCCGCGCGCAGCTTGCCGCGCTGATGCAGCGCCGTGTCGTAGTGCGCGAACTCGGGCAGCTCGTCGTCGAGCCCGCGTTCGGCGAGCAGTTCGGCGGCGCGCCGCAGCTCGCCCTGCTCGATCAGCGCCGCGACCAGGCCGGACACCGCGACGACCACGCCGCTGCCGTGCTCGATGCCCAGGCCGTCGAGCTGCTTCAGCGAGGTGACCGCGGCGGCTTCGGCCTCACGGAGCAGCCCCAGCCGTCCCGCGACGTGGCATTGCAGACCCAGGATGAGCGAGCTGGCCACCGGCAGGTCGCGCTCGGCGGTGTTCGCGATCGCGTCCGCGCAGAGCCGCCGCGCGAGTTCGAGTTCGTCGAGCGAGAGCAGCGTGACGACCGCGTAGGCGAAGCTCCACTGGTCGATGATCTGCCGCCCGCCGGGCTCGCCTGCCTTGCGCGGGGTCACCGCGCCCGAGGCGTGCAGCAGCCGCATCGCGGTGCCCGCGTGCCCGCCGACCATGCTGGTGTGGAAGGCGCGGATGACGGTGAACAGCCGCTCGTTCCGCGCGGACGTCATGGGGGTGGTGAGCAGGCGCCGCATCCGTGCCTGCACGGCCGGTGCGACGTAAGACTCTTCCATGCCAAGGCAAAGCGCGGCGAGGTCGAGGCGCTGCGCCAGATCCGGGTCGACGACGGCGACGCGGGTGATCGCGTTCTCGAGGGTGGCGACGGCCTCGCCGTGCATCTCGCGCTGGCCGAGCCCGTACGCCAGCGCGAGCGCCATGCGGCCCTCGGCGGGCGCTTCCATGTTCTGGTCGGCTGCCTTGGTCAGGTACCCGAGCGCGGCCTGCGGGTCGACGTGGCATTGCGCCTCGCCGAGCTCGACGAGCACCTCGCCGCGCGCGTCCTCGGGCAGCGGCTCGCGCAACAGCCGGTTGAGGTAGCGGATCGCCTCGGCGGGCGCGCCGTCGGCCATCGCGTGTTCGGCGGCTTCGCGCAGCGACGACTGTGCCCAAGGCTCGCCGATCGGCTCGGCTTCGAGCAGATGGCGTGCGATGTGACCGGCTGGCGCGAACCCTTCGCGCAGGAACTGGGCGGCGCGCGCGTGGATGCGGCTGCGCTCGACGGCGGTCATCCCGTTGACGACCGCGCCGCGGACGAGCGGATGCACGAGCGCGATCGTCTCGCCCGGCGTGCACAGCCCGAGCCCGACCGCGGTCTGCGCGGCCTTTCCGGCGCTGTCACGCGGAATTCCGGCGGCGGCCGTCGCGAGTTCGAGGTTCGCCGTGGTCAGCACGGCGACGGCGCGGAACAGCTCCGGCGCCTCGGGCCCGCCTTGACGCAGGCGCGAAAGCATCTCGCGGGAGATCTCCGACGGCGCGTGGGTAAGCAGGTCCGCGGCGGTGCGCGCCGACGGCGGCAGGTTGGCGGCGCGCAGTTCGCGCAGGAGCTCGCGGAGCAGATGCGGGTTGCCTGCGGTGACCTCGTGGCAGGTGGCGGCGAACTCGTTCGCGACCGGCCCGCCGTACGCCGAGACGAGCATCCGCGCGCACGCCTGCGGATCAAGGCCGGTGAGGCCGATCCGCGTGGCGCCGCTGATGACCTCGCGCAGCGGCCCGGGATCGTGGTCGTCGTGCGCGGAGCCGCGGGTGACGACGACGGCGACCGGCAGTTCGTCGAAGCGCCTGCGCAGGTAGGCGAGCCAGTTGAGCGACGGCAGGTCGGCATGCTCGACGTCGTCGACGGCGATCAGCACCGGCGAGGTCCCGGCCAGCACGCGGACCGCGCGGTACAGGCCCTGCAGGATCCGCTGCTCGCTGAGTTCGCCCTGATGCCGGCACGAGCCGACCTCGCCGCAGCAGAGGACGGTGTCGGGCGGCGGACTCATCGGGTTCGCCGATGAAGGTTCGAAAAGCTGCGTGACGACACCGAGCCCGAAACCCGTCTCGGTGGCCGAAGCACGCGAACTCAGTATGCGAAATCCGAAATCTTTTGCGGTCCGGATGGTTTCCTGGAGCACCGATGTTTTGCCGAGCCCGATGCTTCCCTCAATGCAACCAATTCCGGGCACCGACCTGACACTCTCGGTCAAAAGGTGCGTGACCTGGGCCAGTTCGGCACCCCGGTCAACCCCTATCTGCGTTTTCCCACCCGTAAGGTAGCGCGGATCACTTCTTTCCATCGATCTCACGCCTCTCGATTCCCTTCTGTTTCTCGGGCGTCTTCACGCTGAGTGGGAATGGCATCGCAGAACTCAATGTTATGGGGAAGTGATCCGTCCGGGGAAGCGTTTCCCGAAATTGATCGCATTCGGGCCGGGCGGGCCACGGCTCCGCCGCGGCGCGGGAGTTGCGTTCCGGGGGACGGGATATGAGAGGGTAAGGCCTGTGATACGGATCATGGGGCGCCCGCGTGCGCTGGTCGCCGTCCTCGCCGGATGCCTGCTGCTCGCCGGATGCGGCTCCGGGCCGAGTCAGGTCGGCGCCGCGGCGATCATCAACGGGCGCACGATTTCGGTCGACGACGTGCAGCGGCTCATCGACAAGGCGGTCAAAGAGCAGCCCGCCGCTCAGCAGCTGGCGCAGCAGCACAAGCTCTCGCTGGTCGGGCGCGAGATCGTCCGGCAGGAGGTGCTGCACGACCTGACCGCGCTGGTCGCGAAGCGGGAGAACGTCTCGGTGAGCGCCGCCGAGCTGGCCGCCGCCCTGCAGAACGACCCGCTGGCCGAGCCGATGGCCTCCGCGGCAGGCGAGACCGGCAACGTCGCGCCCGAGCTGGTCTCGCGGATCCGCGACCGCGCGCAGGTGCTGACCGACCTGCTGCTGCAGGAGAAGATCGGCCAGAAGACGTTCTCGACCCAGGCCGTCACCATCGACGCGCTGACCATCGGCGGGGATGACGCCGCGGGCTCCGTCGACGCGAAGACGGCCCGCGACAAGGCCTTCGCGACGGCGAAGCGGTTCGCGTCCTCGCCGGAGGCCGCGGCGAACGAGATCAAGCAGGACAAGCAGCCGCAGGTCGGCCTCAAGCTGATCGCGTCCCAGACGCAGCCCGGCGCGTACCCGATCTTCGGTGCGCCGGTGAACTCCGTGCTGACGTTCCAGCTCAGCCCGCAGCAGCTGAGCTGGGTCGTGGTCGTCGTCAGGGCCCGCACGATCGGTGCGCCCGCTCCGGTCGATCCGCAGCAGGCGCCCGGCCGCGACCAGGTCGCGCTGTACGGGCTGCGCGTGCTGCAGTCCTCCTTCGCCGAGCTGAACGCGAAAATCAACCCGCGCTACGGCGTGTGGGACCCGATCGCGATGGGCCTGGCCGAGAACGAGGTCACCAAGCAGGGCGAGCTGCTGCCGATCAGCGGAACCGCGCCGAAGCCGTGACCGTTGTCCTCACGCGCGACGGCGTGCTCTCGGCTGAGGCCTTGGCCGCCGTCCGCGCGGCGGACGCGGTCTACTCGACCGTCCCGGTGGACGGGCTCGACCCCGCGCCGAACGTCGACAAGCTGCTGACCGGTTCGGTGGTGCTGCTGACCGATTCGGTCACCGACCCATCAGCAGCGGCGATGATCGCGGCCGGTTCGCGGGTCATCGAAGTGCCGCTGCCGCCGCTGGCCGAGGCCGTCGCGGTGATGGACCGGCTGCGTTCGCCGGGCGGCTGCCCGTGGGACGCGGTCCAGACGCACGAGTCGCTGCGGCAATACCTCGTCGAGGAGACCTACGAACTGCTCGACGCGATCGAAACCGGTGATCGCGCCGCACTGCGCGAGGAACTCGGCGACGTGCTGCTGCAGGTGCTGTTCCACGCGCGCGTCGCGGCCGAAGACCCGGCCGACCCGTTCGACGTCGACGATGTCGCCCGCGACCTGGTCGGCAAGCTGGTCGGCCGTCACCCGAACGTCTTCGCCGACGCGGCCAGTGCGCACACGGCCGAGCACCAGGAACTCAAGTGGGAAGAGCTCAAGCAGGCCGAGAAGCGCCGCCAGTCCATTGTGGACGGCGTCGCGCTCGGCCAGCCCGCGGTCGCGCTGGCCGGGAAACTCGGCCAGCGCTCCGGCCGGGCCGGCATCCCGCTCGACCTCTTCCCCGCCGGCACCTCGGCCGCCGAGCAGCTCTTCCGGGTCGCGGCGACGGCCCGGCGCGCCGGTGTCGACCCCGAGGGCGAACTCCGCGCCGTGGCCAAGGCGTTCGCCGCGGACCTGCGCGCCGCCGAGGACGCGGCCCGAGCGGCCGGTGTCGAACCGAGTGCTCTCGAGGCTGACGGCTGGCGCCGGTTCTGGCCTACTCAACCGGTCTGACCTGCTCTTATCCGGGTTGTCCACAGTTGGATCGGGCTGTGGACAACCTCGGCTTCCGGCGGGTTTCGTCGGTGGGGGCCGATAGACTGATGCAGGGCGGAGCCCCCAGGGACGGGCGGGGGGTGGGTAAGTACTGGGGCGGGTGTGACGCAGCACACTGTCGGGTGAGAACCATCGGGGCCGGGCGGGCGTCTTGCCGGGTGTGGATGAAGCGCAGCTGGTGCGGGCGGTCGCGAAGGGCGACCGGCGTGCCTTCGAGGAGCTCTACCGGCGGACTTCGCCGTGGATGCTGACCCGGTTGCGGCGGCGGTGCGCCGACGACCAGATCGTCGCCGAGGTCATGCAGGAGACCTACCTCGCCGTGTGGCGCGCGGCGGGCGCGTTCGCCGAGGCCGCGGGCGGGAACGCCGTCGGCTGGCTGTGGACGATCGCGGCGCGCAGGTTGATCGACGCTTTTCGCAGGCGGGCGCATCACGCCCAGCCGCTGCCCGTCGAGGCCAAGGCCGCGCCCGCCGCCGAGGAGGAAGTCCTCGCGGCGACCGTCGGTGACGACGTCGGTGACGCGTTGAGAGCGCTCGCGCCGGAGTTGCGGCAGGTGCTGCAGGCCATGGTGCTCGACGGGCTCAGCGTCCGCGAAACCGCCGTGCTGCTCGCCATCCCGGAAGGAACCGTCAAGACCCGGGCTCGCCGGGCACGAATCGCGATGCGAGAGGCACTGTCATGACCGGCCACGCCTCCGAAACGCTCCTCGCCCGCTACACGAGCGGCGACCCGGACATCCCGGGTGACCAGCTGTGGGCCGTCGAGGCGCACCTGGAGAACTGCGCGGACTGCCGCGCGAAGCTCACCCCGGACCCGTTGCTGACCACCGTCTGGTCGGCGCTCGAACCCGAGCTGGTGACCCCGCCGGCCAAGGTGCGTCGGCTGCCCAGGTTCGCGGCCTGGGCGTCGCCGTCGATGATGCCGTGGCTGGCGATGACGACCTTCGTCACCGCGGTCGCGGTGCTGATCGACCTGACGCTCGCGGACTCCTTCGCGGTGCTGCTCGTCGCGCCGGTCGCGCCGGTGCTCGGCGTCGCGGCCGCCTGGTCACGCGGGCTGGATCCGGCGTACGAGCTGACCGTCGCGACGCCACGCGCCGGGCTCCAGCTGGTGTTGCGGCGCACGCTCGCGGTGCTCGCCGCCGTGCTGCCGCCCCTGGTGCTCTTCGGCTGGCTCGCGGGGGACTCACCCGCGCTCTGGCTGCTGCCGTGCCTCGCGGTGACGGCGGGAACGCTCGCGCTCGGCGGGCTGATCGGGGTGCAGCGCGCCGCGATCGTGATCGCGCTCTTGTGGACGGCCCTGGTGATCGGGCCGAGCTTGCTCACGCAGGGGGTGCCGGCCGTGTTCGAACCCGCCGGAGTGCCCGCGTGGGGCATCGCGCTGCTGGCAGGCGCGGTGATCGTGGTGACCAGGTCCGAGGCCTTCACCCGGCTCGGACGCTGAAAGGGGAGACATGGTGAGGTCGGTTGGCGCGGCGGAGGTCGCGCCGTCGAAATACGCCTGGGAGGTCCAGGCCACGGGCCTGCGCGTCAAGGTGGGGCGGACCAAGCTGGCCGTCGACGGGCTCGACCTGTCGCTCGGCACCGGCGTGCACGGGCTGCTCGGCCCCAACGGGGCGGGCAAGACGACGCTGATCCGGACGCTGGCCACCGTGCTGCGGCCGACCGAAGGTGAGCTCTCGCTGCTCGGTGCGTCCGTCGGGGGACGCATCGATCTGCGCGGGCTGCGCCGGAACATCGGCTATCTGCCGCAGGAATTCGGCTACTACAAGCGGTTCACCGTACGCGAGTTCGTCGAATACATGGCGTGGCTCAAGGAGGTGCCCAAGAACGAGGTGCCTGGCGCGGTGCAGCGCGCGGTCGAACGGGTCGGGCTCGCCGACCGCGCCGACGACAAGCTCAAGACGCTCTCCGGCGGCATGGTGCGCCGCGCGGGCATCGCGCAGGCCATCGTCAACGACCCGCGCGTGCTCCTGCTCGACGAACCGACCGCCGGGCTCGATCCCGCGCAGCGCCTGAAGTTCCGCGAGCTCTTGCAGCAACTCGGCGTCGACAGCTGCGTGCTCGTGTCGACGCATCTGGTCGAAGACGTCGCCGCCGCCTGCACGGACGTGATCCTGTTCGAGTCGGGGAAGCTCGTCTTCCAGGGCACGCCCGCACAGCTCGCGGCGGCCGGCGGCCCGGACGACGTCGGCGACAGCCCGATCGAACGCGGCTACTCGGCTCTGCTCGCCGGTGGCGGGAAAGCGGGTGCGTGGTGACCGCGTTCCGGATCGAACTGCGCCGCTCCCTGGGCCTCGCGCTCGGCGCGGTCCTGCTGATCGTCGCGCTCGCGGTGCTGTACGGGCTCAGCGGGCCGTGGGGCAAGACGAGTGTCGCCTGGTTCCGCCAATGGACCTCGCTGGCGTCCTGGATGCGCTACCTGATGGTGTTCCTGTGGCCGGTCGCGATCGGCGCCGGTGCGCTGCAAGGCTTGCGGGACAAACGATCCGGCGTCCTCGAATTGATGACGACCGCCTCGCGCCCACGCTGGCAGCGGGTCTCGCAGCCGCTGCTGGCGCTCGCCGCCGGACTCGTCGCGGCCTGGCTGGCGCTGTTCGCCGTCGGCGCCGTGCGGGTGATCGGCGCGACGTCCTACTTCACCTGGGGCTGGCTGCCCGTACAGCTGGTCGGCGCGCTGGCGCTGGTCGCCGGTGCGTGGCTGGGCGCCGCGCTGGGGCGGCTGGTGCCGTCCGCGCTGACCCCGCCGGTGCTCGCGGTGAGCGCGCTCGTGCTGCTGGCCTTGATCGCCACGACCGGCGATTCCGCCGCGGCCACGGCAGGACTCGTGCCACGCTGGCTGGGTGTGTTCTCACCCGCAGTGCCGACGCCACGTGACGTCTTCGCCACGATCGACGGCCGGTTGACCGCGGCGCAGCTGGCCTGGTTCGCGGGCATGGCGGCGACGGCTTTCCTTGTACTGGCCACGGTTTCCGTGCGTGACCGGCTGCTGTCCCTGCTGCCGATGCTGCTCGGCGCCGCCGTCGCGCTGCCGCTGTTCCCGGCCTCGGTGACCACGGCGGACGACTCCGCGATCGGGCTCGTCTGCTCGGACACCGTCTGTGTAAGGAAGATCCACGAGCACGAACTCGCCGCGCTGACCGGGCCGGGAGCGGAAGCCTTGCGGCTGCTCGCGAAACTCCCCGATCCACCCAAGTCCATTGTGGAGGACGACCGGTCGCGTGCTCATCAGGGGCGCGGCGCGGAGTCGACGGACGTCGTGCGCGTGGACCTCGACGAGCTCGGGTTCTTCCGCGCCGGATCGACGCCCAGCGCGGACGACCTGAGGGTCCGGCTCATCGGGGGAGCCGGGACCAGGACGTGCTTCCGCCCGTCGCTGTCCGGCCTCCCGGAAGCGATCAGGGAGCGCGCGGCGCAGACCGTCGCCGCGGGCTGGGTGCTCGGCAAGTTGCCGGTGCTCCCCGGCGCGTCCTGGTCCGAAGGCAAGACGAAGGAACTCGCCGAGCCCGCGTGGGCGAAGCTCCAGACGTTGCCCGCCGACGAGCAGCTCGCCCGGATCCAGGCCATGCGCGCCGTCGCGGCGGCCTGCGAAGGCGACCCGCTGGGCGAGTTGACGCGATGAGGTGGCTGACGCTTTACGCCCGCTCACGCCAAATCCCGATCGCCTTCGCCGCGATACTCGTCGCGATCGCAGGCATCGGCTGGCTCGCGCAACCGGACGGCAGCCCGCGCCTCGCGGCCATGGCCGCCGCGCTCGGGGTCGCCGGCGCGGCGGCGGGGTTCGGCGGTCAGGACATCCGGCTGGACCGGACCGCCGCGATCGCCTGGCCGCCACGGCGCGCGGCACACCTCATCGTGGTCGCGGCCGTGGTGACCGCGGCGGTCTGGGCGACCCGGATCGCGCCCCCGGAGTTCGTGCTCAGGGACGGCATCGGCCTCGCCGGGCTCGCCGCGCTCGGCGCGACCCTGTTCGGGGCGACGGCCGCATGGGCGTTGCCGGTCGGCTGGGTGGCGCTGACGATGGTGGTGCCGCCGTCGCAAGAGCCGTTCGACCAGGTGCTGACCTGGATGATGCAACCGCAAGGCACACCGGCCGCCACTGCGACGGCCATCGTGTGCGCGGCGACCGGCGGCCTGGCCTACACCCTGCTCGGCTGCCGCCGCTAGCGAAGGGTCGTGAGTGGTACGGCCGGTTCTAACCGGTCTAAACACTCACGACCCACGAGCAGGTCTGCTGCTAGCGGAAGCGCGGGATGATGTGCTCGGCGAAGCGGCGCATCTCGTGTTCGAAGGGCTGGAACTGGAGCATGAACGTCTCGATGCCCAGTTCCGTCCACTCACGGATGCGCCGCTCGACGGTCTCGTAGCTGCCGACGAGGCCTGCCGCGGTGCCGCCGTTGGTGCCGATGTGCGGATACTTCGCGAAGGTCTGGAACATGACGGCCTTCGGATCGGCGTTGGCCACCAACGATTCCCAGCGCGCCTTGCCCGCCTCGGCGAGTTCCCACAGCGAAGCGAGTTCGGCTTCGGCTTCCTCATCGGTCTCCCGGGCTATGACAAACCCTGAGAGCCCGAAGCGCACCGGAGCACCGTCACGCGGTCGCTCGGCGACGTCCTTGATAAGCCTTGCGACCTCTTCGCGCGGCTGGCCGTTTATGAACCAGAGATCGGCTTTGTCGGCGACAAGCGCCCTCGCGGGATCGGACTCACCGCCGACGTAGATCGTCGGGCGCGGATCGGCGACCGGCCGCAGCTGATAGTCCTCGACCCGGAAGTACTTGCCGTCAAAGGAAGTCCGCTTGCCTTCGAGCAGCTCACGCACGACGGTGATCCACTCGCGCCCGTACGCGTAGCGCTCGTCGTGCTCGGCGAACGCGATGCCCGCCCGCTCCAATTCGGGCTTGAACCAGGCGTTGACCAGGTTCAACCCGAACCGGCCACCACTGATCTGCCCGATCTGGGACGCCTGCTTGGCGAGCACGACCGGATGCACCAGATAAGGCTTGATGGCCGCGATGATCTCGATACGCTCGGTCAGCGCGGCGAGCGCCGCCGCGGCCGTCCACGTTTCGAGCTGGTCGAGCTCATCGCCGAACGGATTGACCACGTGCTGCGCGATCAGCGTCGAGTCGAACCCGAGCCGGTCGGCCTCGACGATCAGCGCGCGATTGCGCTCCCACGACGCGTCGACGGGATCCTCGGGATGATCGAACGGGCCCCACGAGCCGTAGACCAGCGCCCAGACCCCGAATTTCGGCTGCATGGGTGTTGACCTTGCCGACAGCCGATCGGCAAGGTCAACGACGCCCACCAGCTAGGACTGGAAGAGGCCTTCGCCCCAGAAACCGCCCTCGCGTACGCCGGGCGGGACCGCGAAGTGGGCCGAGCCGGTGTGCTGGACGTACTCCATCATCGCGTCCTTGGCCGAGAGCGCCTGCTGCATCGGGACGAACTGCTTGCGCGTGTCCCGGTTGAAGGCCAGGAAGAACAGCCCGGCTTCCAGGTGCCCGACGCCGTCGGAACCGTCGACGAAGTTGTAGCCGCGGCGCAGGATCTTCGCGCCGTTGAGCGTTTCGTGAGAGGCGAGGCGGACGTGGGCGTCCTCGGCGACGAGCTTCTCGCCGTCCTTGCCGCCGACGTGGAGGTCGACCTCGTCGAACTCGTTGGTCTGGCCGAGCGGGGCGCCGGAACCCTTGGTGCGGCCGATGATCGCCTCCTGGCCGGCGAGTGGCTCGCGGTCCCAGGTCTCGATGTGCATGCGGATGCGGCGGACGACGAGCAGTGAGCCGCCCGCCATCCAGGGCTGGCCGTCTTCGGCGGTCAGCCAGACCTGGTCGCGCAGAACGTCGGTTTCCTCGGCCTTGATGTTGCGGGTGCCGTCCTTGAAACCGAACAGGTTGCGCGGTGTCGACTGCGTGACCGAGGTCGACGAGCTGCGGCCGAAGCCGAGCTGCGACCAGCGGACCTCGGTCACGCCGAAGCCGAGGCGCACCAGGTTGCGGATCGCGTGCACGGCGACCTGCGGGTCGTCGGCGCAGGCCTGGATGCACAGGTCGCCGCCGCCGCGTGCCGGGTCGAGCTTGTCCTTGGGGAACAGCGGCAGGTCGATCAGCCCGGCCGGGCGCTTGGGCGCCAGGCCGAAACGGTCGTCGAACAGGGACGGGCCGAAGCCGATGGTCAGCGTCAGCGACGACGCCGGGAGGTCGAGCGCCTCGCCGGTGTCGCCGGGCGGTGCCTCCTTGGCGCCGCCGAACGCGCCGCCCGGCACGACTTCGGCGCCGGAGGTCATCCGCTTGGCCGCTTCGGTCCAGGTGCGCAGCAGCTTGACGAGCTTCTCGCGGTCCTTGGTCTTGACGTCCAGCGCGGCGAAATGCAGGTTCGGCTGCGCGGGCGTGACGATGCCGGCCTGGTGCTCGCCGTGGAATCCGACCGTGGTCACCGCGGCCTGCGCGGGGCTCCCGTCGTTCAGCCGGTCGATGCCCAGGCCGACCGCGGCGCCCGTGCCCACGAGGGCGGCGCCGGCGCCTGCCATGCCGAACAGTTTGCGACGGGAGACCGCAGCTCCTTCTTTTGATGTCACTGCGCGACTACCTCCGCGACCTTGCTCAGCGGCTCGGACAGCGCGTCGACGGCCGACGCGAATTCCTTGACCTGGTCCTGGGAAAGCTCGGTGTAGAGCTTGAAACCGTCACCGGTGCGCTGCTTGTCGAGCAGCGCCTGCACGTTGTTGAACTCCTTGTCCAAAGTGGACACGAGTGCGGCGTCCTTGTCCTGCAGCAGCGGGCGCAGCGCGTTGATCGCGCCCTTCGAACCGTCCAGGTTGGCCTGGAAGTCCCACAGGTCGGTGTGCGAGAAGGTCTCCTCTTCGCCGGTGATCTTGCCGGTGGCGACCTCGTCGAGCAGGCCCTTCGCGCCGTTGGCGAGGTCGAGCGCGGTCAGCTCGAGCGCCTTCGACTTCGTGCCGAGCTCCTTGACGTCGGCGAGCAGCTTGTCGGCGATCTCGCCGCTGTCCGGCTGCAGGCCGGTGGTCCACAGGTCCTTCTCCAGGCGGTGGAAGCCGGTGAACTTCTGCCCGGCCTCGACGTCGGCCTCGCGGACGTCGATCGCGGGGTCGAGGTCGCCGAACTTCTCCGCGACCGGCTCGATGCGCTCGTAGTAGGTCCGGGTGCGCGCGTAGCCGGTCTTGGCCTCGTCGGTCTTGCCCGCCTTGACCGCGGCGACGAACTTCGCGGTCTCCTCTTCGAGCGCGGTGACGTTGTTGGCGACGTAGGACGCGTAGCTCTTGGTCGCCGCGGACTTCTGCGCGTTGGTGTCGTTCTGCTTGGCCGCGCCGCCGGTGACGGTGAAGTCGCTGCGGATGCCCGAACCGGCCATGCCCGGCTTGCAGGTCGCCTGGTACTTGCCCGCTTCGGAGACCTCGACGATCAGCCTGCGGCTGAGCCCCGGCGCGATGTTCTCGACCTCGCCCATGATCCGGTCGCCCTCGCCGTAGAGGTAAAACTCGGTGACCTTGGCGCCCTTGTTCGTGATCTCGAAGGTCACGTTGCCCGCGGCGGCGGTGTTCGCCGAGACGGCGCACGCGGTGTCGGAGGCGTCGACCTTGACCGGGCCGCCCGCGGCGGCGCCGCCCGTGTCCTCCTTGCCACCGCAAGCGGTCAGCGCGGTCATCGCGCCGACACCGGCCACGACGGCGAGAGTCTTCTTGAACACGGTCACTCCTTCACGCCCGCGTTCGCGGGAGGTTGCACGGTTTTCGTCGTCGGCCTGAGGAACAGCGGGAGGACGATCACGACGTAGGCCAGCCACGCGATCGCCTGCAGCCAGGTGGTCTGCTGCGAGTAGTTGAAGATCCCCTTGAGCAGCGCGCCGTACCAGGAGGTCTCCGGCAGCCGCTCCGACGCGTCGAAGAGGAGCGTGCCGATGCCGGGCAGGAAACGCGCCTCCTGCAGGTCGTGCAGGCCGTAGCCGAGCACGCCTGCGGCCACGAACACGAGCAGCACACCCGTGATCGTGAAGAAGGTGCCCAGGTTGAAGCGGACGGCGCCGCGGTAGAGCAGGTACGCCAGCACGATCGCGATGACGATGCCGATCGAGAAGCCGATCAACGGCTGCGCGGTGCCGGACTGCGCGGTCTGCACGGCCGAGTAGAAGAAGACGGCGGTCTCGAGGCCTTCACGGCCGACCGCGAGGAACGAGAGCAGCAGCACCGCGAGCGGACCGACATTGAGCGCCTGGTCCATCTTGCCGCGCAGCTCGGCGGCGATGCTGCGGGAGGCCTTGCGCATCCAGAAGATCATCGCGGTGACGAAGACGACGGCGACGATCGAGAGCGCGCCGCCGAGCAGTTCCTGCTGCTCGAAGCCCAGCTGCGCGGTGGTGTAGGTGAGGATCGCGCCGACCGCGACCGAGAGCAGCACCGCGGCGCCGACGCCGGGCCAGACCCAGCGCAGCGCGTGCTTGCGGTCGGTCTTGACCAGGAAGGCGACCAGGATGCTGACGACGAGAGCCGCCTCCAGGCCCTCGCGGAGCCCGATGAGCGCGCTCGAGAACACCACGGTCTTTCCTCCTCACCGCCAACACATGTCCAGATGTTTTTAGGTAAGGCTTGCCTGTAAGTCCAGTCGCGGTCTCGGGACATAGCACGCATATCCGGCGTTTTTCTCCGGTTAGGTTAGGGTAACCGCAGGTCAGCCCGCACGACGTGGCTTCCATAACGAATTCGGCGAGCGATGTGGCGGACCTGGCATTTTTACCTTCCGCTGGCCATGACCTGCGGTGATCACTCTTCCGTGTGACAGTGGAAGTAACCTGTTCGGGTGGTCGAGCCCCCGGTTGACGTTCTGCCTCCGCCCCAGCAGCCGCCTGCCCGGCGACTACTCGGCCGGATCGCGCTCACCATCGGGCTGATCCTCACCGCGCTCATCCTCATCCTGACCGTCGGCGTCACCCGGCCGGGCGGCGAACCGGCCGCCTCGTCCCCGGCGCCACTGCCGCCGCCGGACCCGAGGCCACGGCCGGGCGTCGCCGTCCCGCACGCAGCGCTCGCCGCCCCGGAAGACCGGCCGAAGATCTCCGACCAGGTCGAGCTCGAGGCATGGGCGGCGAAAGTGTCCGCGCAGAGCCAGGTGCCCGCGCGCGTGCTCGCCGCGTACGGCCGCGCCGAGATGTGGATGCGTTCGCAGAAGTCCGGCTGTCATTTGACGTGGCCGACACTCGCGGGCATCGGCCGCGTCGAAGCGCAGCGCGGCAACTTCACCGCCGTCACCATCGGCGGCGACGGCCGCGCGACGCTGCCGATCACCGGCCCGGTGCTCGACGGCTCACCCGGCGTCCCCTCGGTGCCCGACACCGACGGCGGCAGGCTCGACGGCGACCCCCACTGGGACCGCGCCGTCGGCCCGCTCCAGATCCTGCCGTCCACCTGGGAACGCTGGGCCGCCCGAGCTGACGGAGACGGGGCCCGCCCCGACCCGCAGAACATCGACGACTCCGCGTTCACCGCCGCCCGCATCCTGTGCGGCTCCGGCGACGACCTCGCCACGCCCGCGGGCTGGTGGAAGGCGCTTTTCGCCTACAACGGGGCCACCGCTTACGGCCAAGACGCCTTCCTCGCGGCCGATGCCTTCGCCGCCGCCAGCCCACCCTGATCCCTCGTGAGCCCGAAAGTGGCTTTCGTCAGGTCTTATCTGCCGAAAGTGGCTTTCGGGCTATGGGACCTGCCGGAAGTGGCCTTCGGGCTATGGGACCTGCCGGAAGTGGCTTTCGGGGTATGGCATGCCCCGAATGCGTCGTTCGGTCCTTGGCGGGGCCCCAATGCGGCTTTCGGTACCTGGCGAGGACCGAACGACGCATTGGGGACATGGTCAGTCGGCGCTGAGGAGGTCGGCGTTGAGGTAGGCGCCGGCTCGGGCTCCGGCGGCGGCCGCGCCGATGACCTGGACGAAGGCGTCGACCGTGTTGCCTGCCGACCAGACCCAGCCGACGCTGGTCCTGCCGCCTGCGTCGACCGTGACCAGGCCGTCGGCGCCGCGCGCGCAGCCGACCTGGTCGAGCAGGCGGTCGCGGGGCCGGAACTCCGGTGCCACGTAGACGGCTTCGCGGGGCACGAATTCGCCGGTCGCCAAGTGCACGCCGTCGGGTGCGACCCGCTCCACCTTGCCGGGCACGACCCGGATTCCGTTGCGCTCCAAGGGTTCCACCTCGTAGGAGCCGATGTGCGGGAAGAACACGAGGTCCGCCGACCATTGCCGGATCAGCAACGCCTGGTGCGCCGAACGCTCGTGCCCGCCGATCACCCCGAGCGGGCGGTCGCGCACTTCCCAGCCGTGGCAGTACGGGCAGTGCAGCACCGTCGAACCCCAGCCCTCGCGCACGCCGGGGATGTCGGGCAGCTCGTCGACCAGCCCTGTCGTCACGAGCACGCGCCGAGCCTGGAGCACGCGCCCGCCCGCGAGTTCGACGGCGCGGTCGTGCCGGATGCGGATCGCCACGTCGTCGAGGAACTCGCCGCCGTAGCCCGCGACCTCCTCCCGGCCGAGCCGCAGGAATTCCGATGGCGCGAGGCCGTCCCTGGTCAGGTAGCCGTGCATGTGGGCCGCGGGGGCGTTGCGCGGGCTGCCGCCGTCCACCACCACGACGCGCCGCCTGGCCCTGGCCAGCATCAACGCCGCGTTCAGGCCTGCCGGGCCGCCACCGATGATCACCACGTCATGAGTCATGGCCCCAGGTTCCGGGCGAACGGCCGAATTTGGCAAAAGTACTTGCTATTTTGGCAATATGGACATCGAAGAGGTGCTCGACGAGGTCGGCCCGCGCCTGAAGCGGCTCCGCCGGGAACGCGGCACGACGCTGGCGGCGCTCGCCGAGCAGACGGGCATCTCGTCGAGCACGTTGTCGCGGCTCGAGTCGGGGCAGCGCCGCGCGACGCTCGAACTGCTGCTGACGCTCGCCAGGGCTTATCAAGTCCCGCTGGACGATCTGGTCGGCGCGCCGCCGCCGGACGACCCGCGTGTGCAGATCAAGGCGACGAAGTTCGGCCGGTTCACCGCGTGGCGGCTGACCGCGCAACCGGGCCAGCCGCAGGCGCTGAAACTGTTGATGCACCCCGAAAAAGAGACGCCCGTGCAGCGCACGCATGAGGGCTACGAGTGGCTGTACGTCCTCAGCGGGCGTGTCCGGGCGCTACTCGGCGATCAGGACTTCACCATGGGACCGGGCGAGGCCGCGGAGTTCGACACGCACTTCCCGCACTGGTTCGGCGCCGACGGCGGCCCGGCCGAAGTGCTCGTGCTCTTCGGCAAGCAGGGTGAGAAAGCCCACCTGAAGGCTAGGGCCCGCCGAGGGCAATCCTCGCGTTGAGCTCGGCGATCGCTTCGAGGTACTCGGGGATGGGGTGCATCGCGGCCGCCATCCGCATCTGGGTGAGCGCTTCGGGATAACGGGTCATCCGCTGCAGCGTCCGCCCGAGCACGAACCGCGCGTAGTGATCGGTCGGGTCCAGCTCCAGCACCTTGGTGAACGCGCGCTCGGCGCGGTTGAGCTGCGCCGAGTGGAAATAGGCGCGGGCGGCCAGCAGCTGCACGCTCGGTTTGTCCGGTTCTTCGTCGAGTAGTGGCTCGAGCGCCTTCAAGGCGTCGAGCGGACGTCGCCGTTCGACCAGGGCCTCAGCCCGCCGAAAGGCCTGAAACCGGGCTTCCCCGGCCTGCTCCGGTCCAGCCGTCTCGTCAATCATGGTCCCCCCGACTTTACCCGGTACTCGGGGTGTTTCCCGCCGCTTGAAACCGACATGATGCACTCTCCTGTCATGAGTGACCAGCCGTACCTGGGGCTTGCCCCGTATCTCTATTACGCGAACGCCACCGAGGCACTCGAATGGCTCACCCGGGTTTTCGGCTTCACCGAAAAGGTGCGGTACGTCGATTCGGCCGGCGAGGTGTTCCAGGCCGTGCTCGACGTCGGCGGCGGTGAGGTGCAGATCGCGGGCGTCGGTCACGAGTACTGGGCGGCGAAGGGCGTCGACGGCCCGGTCGGCCAGCTGACCATCGTCTACGTCGGCGACGTGGACACGGTGCACGCGCGGATCTCGGCCGCGCTGGGCGCCGAGGCGTCGTTGCCGCAGGACCAGCCGTACGGTGCGCGGGTGTTCACCGTGCCCGACCCCGGCGGCAACACCTGGACGTTCTGGCAGCAGGTGACCGACGAGGTCGAACTGCCGCCCGGCTGGCAGTGCGTCAAAGCGTCGGGATCGATCTAGTAGCTACGCGCGTGCCTCCAACGGGTGAAATGGGGAAACGGCTAGTCTGGGGCCGTCGACGCAGGCACAACCGGTGATGAGGAGCATGGCGTGGCGGTCATCGAGCAGGTAGGCGCGCGCGAGATTCTTGACTCGCGCGGCAACCCGACGGTCGAAGTGGAGGTGGCACTCGACGACGGGACACTGGCGCGGGCCGCCGTCCCGTCGGGAGCCTCGACCGGTGAGCACGAGGCCGTCGAGCTGCGTGACGGCGACACCGGCCGGTACAACGGCAAGGGCGTCGAGCGCGCGGTCGCCGCGGTGCTCGACGAGATCGGCCCCGACCTGGTCGGCACCGACGCCGTCGACCAGCGCATCGTCGACCAGAAGCTGGTCGACCTCGACGGCACCCCGGCCAAGTCCCGCCTCGGCGCGAACGCCATCCTCGGTGTCTCGCTGGCCGTCGCGAAGGCCGCGGCCGAGTCGGCCGAGCTGGACCTGTTCCGCTACCTCGGCGGGCCGAACGCGCACGTGCTGCCGGTGCCGATGCTGAACATCCTCAACGGTGGCGCGCACGCCGACACCGACGTGGACATCCAGGAGTTCATGATCGCGCCGATCGGCGCCGAGTCGTTCCGCGAGGCGCTGCGCTGGGGCACCGAGGTCTACCACGCGCTCAAGGGCGTGCTGAAGAGCCGCGGCTTCGCCACCGGCCTCGGCGACGAGGGCGGCTTCGCGCCGAGCCTCAAGAGCAACCGCGAGGCGCTCGACCTGATCCTGGTCGCGATCGAGAAGGCCGGTTACACCGCGGGCCGCGACGTCGCGCTGGCGCTGGACGTCGCCGCGACCGAGTTCTACACCGACGGCGCGTACAACTTCGAGGGCACCAAGAAGAGCGCCGAGCAGATGGCCGGCTACTACGCCGAGCTCGTCCGCGACTACCCGATGGTCTCCATCGAGGACCCGCTGAGCGAGGACGACTGGGACGGCTGGGTCCGCCTCACCGCCGAGCTCGGCGAGAAGGTCCAGCTCGTCGGCGACGACCTGTTCGTCACCAACCCCGACCGCCTCGAAGAGGGCATCTCCCGCCGCGCCGCCAACGCGCTGCTGGTGAAGGTCAACCAGATCGGCACGCTCTCGGAGACCCTCGACGCGGTTTCGCTGGCGACCTCGTTCGGCTACAAGTCGATGATGAGCCACCGCTCCGGCGAGACCGAGGACACCTTCATCGCCGACCTCGCGGTCGCCACCGGTGTCGGCCAGATCAAGACCGGCGCCCCGGCGCGCGGCGAGCGCATCGCCAAGTACAACCAGCTGCTGCGCATCGAGGAGACCCTCGCCGACGCGGCTCGCTACGCGGGTGACCTCGCGTTCCCGCGTTTCTCGCAGGACGCCTGATCGCCCATGGCCGACCGGGGGCGCGCGCGTAGCCGACGAGGCGGACGGGTGGAGGGCACGGGATCTTCTGGATCCTCCCGTGCCCGCCGCCCCGAACGCGCGCGCCGTGAGTCGGCCGGTAAAGCACGAAGCTTCCGCCGCGGCCTGAACGCGAAACGCGCTTCAGGCGCGGCGAAAGTGCTCGGAATGTCGAACACCCGGCGCGCGGCGGTCGTCGCGATCGTGGTGTGCGCCTTGGCTTTCACCATCGCGGTGCCGTTGCGCACCTATCTGAGCCAGCGCTCGGAGATCGCCGTGCAGGAGAAGCGGCGCGCCGATCTGCTGAAGGACGTCGCGGAGCTGCAGGCCCGCAAGGCCGAGCTGGCCGACCCGGCGCAGATCGAGGCCGAGGCGCGGCGGCGGCTGCGCTACGTCATGCCGGGCGAGACGCCGTACATGGTCCAGCTCCCCGAGGACAAGGCACCCGACGCGGCCCCGGCTCCCGCGCCGGACGCGGGACCCCAAGGTTCTTGGTACGAAAGGCTTTGGTCCCAGGTCGGCGGCTGAGCCCCGAAAGTCGTTTTGGGGGCGTCCCATGTCCCGAAAGTGGCTTTGGGGACACGACACGCCCCGAAAGTGGCTTTGGGGCCCAGGCATGCCCCCAAAGTCACTTTCGGGCCTTCGTTAGGCTGTTTGCCGTGAGTAACTTCGAGCCGGTCACCGAGGCCGATCGCGTGATCATCGCGGAGCAGCTGGGCAGGCCGCCCCGTGCGCTGCGGGCCATCGCGGCGCGTTGCCCGAGCGGGCACCCGTCCGTCGTGCAGACGAGCCCCCGGCTGGAGAACGGCACCCCGTTCCCGACGCTGTACTACTTGACGTGTCCTCGGCTGAACTCGCTCGTCGGCACGATCGAAGCGTCCGGGATCATGAAGGAGATGACCGAGCGCCTGTCCACCGACGAGGAGCTCGCCGCGCACTACCTGCGCACGCACGAGTCGTACCTCGCGGAGCGTGACGCGATCGAGTCGCTCGGCACCCAGGTCACCGCGGGCGGGATGCCCGGCCGGGTCAAGTGCCTGCACGTTCACCTCGCCGACACTCTCGCGCGTGGTGCCGGCGTGAATCCGTTCGGTGACGAAACGCTGGCGATCCTGAAGGCGGAAGGCTGGCCGTCCGGCGACTGCGCCGCTGTGTCCACTTAGGACAATGTGAAGATCCGGACGGCCTCGCGTATCGTGGAGGCCGTCACGTGACGGGGGTCACCGCCGGTAACGATCAAGCGCCGAAACCGGATACGCAAAGTAATCCGGCTGTTTTCGACGATTTGGTCCCATTGGGGGTGGGCACCTCACGCGAGGTTTGACAGCCTGGGACACGGAATCTTCACACGCGGTGGACGAGTATCGGACCACACGGGTGGTTCGACTGGGAGGCTTGAGGCGTGCGCGTACTGCGACTGCCAGGCGCAATCGGCGGAGCGGCTCGAAGACTGAGCCTGCGGCACCGGACCTTCGTGGCCGTGGCGGGTGGCGCGCTCGCGGTCATCCCCGCCTTCGCCGCCAGCGATACCGCCGCAGGCTGGGTGAACCTGGCCAGTTCCATTCACACGTACGACACGCCGCTGCAGGGTGGATACAACCCCGAGGTCGAGCAGATCGCGGTCGACGGCTCGCTCCCGCAGGCGCCGGTCCCCGTCCCGCTCCCCAGCGACCAGCTGCCCAACGGCCCGCTCGGTGTCCCCGAGACCGTCTTCAAGGCCTACCGCGCCGCCGCCGACAAGCTCACCGAGCAGCAGCCCGGCTGTCACATCGACTGGGCGCTCATCGCCAGCATCGGCCGCATCGAGTCCAACCACGCGCGCGGCGGCTACGTCGCGGCCAACGGCGACACCCTCGAACCCATCCTCGGCCCGGTGCTGAACGGCAAGGGCCCGTTCGCCGCGATCCCGGACACCGACCAGGGCAAGTTCGACGGCGACAAGGTGTGGGACCGCGCCGTCGGCCCGATGCAGTTCATCCCGTCGACCTGGTGGGGCTACGCCTCCGACGGCAACGACGACGGCCAGTCCAACCCCAACAACATCTTCGACGCCTCGCTCGCCACCGGTAAGTACCTGTGCTCCGGCGGGCTCAACCTGGCCGACGCGGGCCAGCTGCGTGCGGCGATCTACCGGTACAACCACTCCGACTACTACGTGAACACCGTGATCATGTGGGCGGAGGCGTACCGCAAGGGCGTCACCCCGACGCCGGACAGCAAGGTCCCCGTCGGCGCGCCGGACGCGGGCGCGACGCCCGGCCCCGGCGAGGTCCCGACGCCGACCGTGCCGACGACCACCACGCCGCCACCGGCGACGGGGACCATCGCGCCGGGCACGAGCTCAAACACCTCGCCGCCGAGTTCGCCCACGACGACGTCTTCGCCGTCGTCGCCGACCACCTCCCCGACGACCAAGCCAACGACGTCAAGCCCGACGACGACGCCCACATCGCCGACCTGTTCCTCGGCCACGACGACGCCGTCGACTTCGCAGAGCCCCACGACCACGCTGCCGCAGTGTCCTGGCACCAACCCTCCGGCTTCGCCCAACCCGTAATAGGCTGGGCGGTATGCCTCGTGTTGCCGCGATCGACTGTGGGACCAACTCCATCCGCCTGCTCGTCGCCGAGCTGACCGAACGCCACGACGGCACCTACGACCTGCGTGATCTGCACCGTGAGATGCGGATCGTGCGGCTCGGCCAGGGTGTCGACGCGTCCGGGCGGCTCGCGCCGGAGGCGCTGGAGCGCACGCGCGCGGCGCTGGCCGACTACACGGTCGCCGCGCGCCGCAAGGGCGCCGAGAAGGTGCGCATGGTCGCCACCTCGGCCACCCGCGACGCGAGCAACCGCGACGAGTTCTTCGCGATGACGCGTGAGGTGCTCGGCGTCGAGGCCGAGGTCATCACCGGCGACGAGGAAGCCAGGCTGTCGTTCACCGGCGCCGTCGGCGAGCAGGACCCCGACGACGGCCCGTTCGTCGTCGTCGATGTCGGCGGCGGCTCGACAGAGCTCGTGCTGGGCACCTGGGACGGCAAGCGCGCCGAGGTGCTGGCCGCCAAGTCCGTCGACATCGGCTGTGTCCGGATCACCGAGCGCGCGCTGAAGTCCGACCCGCCCACCGCCGACGAGATCGCGGCCGCCGACGGGCTCGCCACCGGTGTGCTCACCGCCGCCTTCGAAGCCGTGGACGTGTCGAAGGCCAAGACGTGGATCGGTGTCGCCGGCACGGTCACCACGCTGTCCGCGATCGCGCAGGGACTGCCGGAGTACGACAGCGAGGCCGTGCACCTGTCCAAGCTGTCGCGTGCGGACATCGACCGGCTCGCCGACGGCCTGCTGACTTCGGACCACGAGACGCGTGCCGCGAACCCGGTCATCCACCCCGGCCGGGTCGACGTGATCGGCGGCGGCGCGGTGATCGTGCGCGCGCTCGCGCAGCAGCTCGCGGCGCGGGGCGGTCCGTCCGAATTGGTCGTGAGCGAGCACGACATTCTCGACGGGATCGCGCTTTCACTCGTTTAACCCCTGGTGATGGCGCGATGACTTCAGGTATGGAATAGGCCGTTCGCCGGAGTCCCAATACCTACGAAAGTCGTGTCCCAACTTGATTTCTGCCCCCATTGTCATCCGTTTGGCTATGTGACCGCACTCACCGATACCGCTACGGTCGTCTCACTTCCGGGAGGCCCCGGAGTACAGAGGTGGAGGCGGAAAGATGGGGCGATCGCGCAGATTTTCCGGTGTTGCCGCGGCGGTGACATCCTTGGCGCTGGTGCTGGCTGCCTGTGGGGGCGGCGGCGGGAAAACCGAGGACAAGGGTCAGGCAGCGGGCGGCGAAAGCAATCCGGATGGCGCGGTGTCCGTCTACGGGACCGAGCCGCAGAACACCTTCATCCCGTCGAACACCACCGAACTCGGTGGCTCGAAGGTGCTCAATCCCGTCTTTTCCCAGCTGATCGAATACCGCTCCGACACCGGCGCGCCGTTCAACCTGGTCGCCGAGTCGATCACCACCAATGACGCCAAGGTCTACGACATCAAGCTCAAGAAGGGCTGGAAGTTCCACGACGGCACCGAAGTCAAGGCGCACAACTTCGTCGATGCGTGGAACTACGGTGCTTACGGCCCCAACGGCCAGCTGAGCGGCGACTTCTTCGCGCAGATCGAAGGCTACGAAGCGGTCAACCCCGGCAAGGACAAGCAGCCGACGGCCGACAAGATGAGCGGCCTCAAGGTGATCAGCGACTACGAGTTCCAGGTGACGCTGTCCGCGCCGTTCTCGGTGTTCCTGTCGAAGATCGGCTACCTCGCCTTCGCGCCGCTGCCTGACGTGTTCTTCAAGGACCCCAAGGCTTTCGCCGAACACCCGATCGGCAACGGGCCGATGAAGTTCGTGTCGCGCCAGCCGAAGGTCAACGTGAAGCTGACCAGGAACGACGACTACCAGGGTGAGGACAAGGTCCACTTCAAGGACCTCGAGGTCCGCATCTACTCGAGCCTGGAGACCGCGTACCAGGACCTGCTGAGCAACAAGCTCGACTTCATGGAGACGCTGCCGCCGTCGGCCACCGCGGGCGGCAAGTACAAGGCCGACCTCAAGGACCGCGTGGTCGAAGGCCACCTGCTCGGCATCAGCACGCTCGGCGTGCCGTACTACGTGCCCGAGTACAACAACCTCGATCTGCGCAAGGCGATCTCGCTGGCCATCAACCGCGAGCAGATCACCAAGACGGTCATGAACGACACCTACGTTCCGGCCGACAGCTGGATTTCCCCCGGCATCGAGGGCTACCGCCCCGGCACCTGCGGCGAATTCTGCAAGTACGACGCGACGAAGGCCAAGGAATACCTGGCGAAGTCCGGTTTCAAGGGCAAGCTGACCATTCAGTCCAATGCGGACGGTGGACGCAAGGAGCCGCTGGTCGCGGCCTGCAACAGCATCAAGAACGCGCTCAACATCGAGTGCGACTTCGTGCCTGCCGCCGGGTTCAACCAGCACCGCCAGATCGTCACCGGCAAGAAGCTGACCGGCATGAGCCGCTCGGACTGGGCGGCGGACTATCCGTCCATTGAGGACTTCCTCAACCCGATCTACCGCACCGGCGCCGGTTCCAACGACTCCGGTTACTCCAACCCGGCGGTGGACGAGGCGCTGAAGAAGGCCGACTCGACCGCGGACAAGGCGGAGGCGATCAAGCTGTACCAGCAGGTCGAGGACATGATCGCGAAGGACCTGCCGCAGATCCCGGTGTGGGACGAGAAGGGTGTCGGCGCCAAGTCGAGCCGGTTGAAGGCCGCGAAGCTCGACTTCGGCCGGTACGCCGACTACTCGTCCATCGAAGTCGCCCGCTGAGTGAAGCCGGAGAAGCCGTCGTAAAAGGGACCACAGAACCATGATCCGCTATGTACTTCGGCGGCTTCTCCAGCTCATTCCCGTCTTCTTCGGGACGACCTTCCTGATCTACACGCTGGTCTGGTCGATTCCCGGCGACCCGTTCGCCGGGAAATGCGGGCAGGTCAAGTGCCCGCAGACGTTCGTCGACAAGATGACCGAGCGGTACCACCTCAACGATTCGCTGTTCGAGCAGTACTTCAAGTACATCGGCAAGCTGCTGACCGGCGACTTCGGCGAGACGTTCAACGAGATCCCGGTCGGCGACCTCATCGGCGACGCGTATCCGGTGACGTTGCGGCTCGCGCTCGTCGCGATCTGCATCGAGGCGCTCATCGGTGTCGGCGCCGGCGTGCTGACCGGCTTGCGGGGCAGGGGATTCCTCGACAATCTCGTGCTGATGTCGACGCTGTTCCTGATCTCGCTGCCGGTGTTCGTCACCGGCATCGTGCTGCAGATCGTGCTCGGCACGGAGTGGGGGATCATCACCCCGAGCGTCTCGGCCGACGCGACGATCGGCGAGCTGATCGTGCCGGGATTCGCGCTGGGCAGTCTGTCCATGGCCTATATCGCGAGATTGACGAGAACGAGCATCGCGGAGAACCGCCGTGCCGACTTCGTCCGCACCGCGATCGCCAAGGGACAGCCGCACCGGCGCGTGGTGTGGGTGCACCTGCTGCGCAACTCGGTCATCCCGGTGATCACCTTCATCGGCATCGACCTCGGCGCGCTGATGGGCGGCGCGATCGTCACCGAGGGCGTGTTCAACATCAACGGCATCGGCGGGCTGATCTTCCAGGGCATCCAGAACCAGGAGAGCGCCACGGTCACCGGCATCGTCGTGCTGCTGGTGCTGGTCTACCTGTTCATGAGCCTGGTCGTCGACCTGCTGTACGCCGTTCTCGATCCGAGGATTCGCTATGACTGACCCCAGCGCCGCGAGCCTGCAACTGGACGCGGGGCCGCAGCGCTCGCGCAGCCTGTGGGGCGACGCGTGGCGGCGGCTGCGCAAGCGGCCGACGGTGATCGCCTCGGCGGTGATCATCGTGGTGATCGTGCTGATCGCCATCGCGCCCGGCCTGTTCAGCTCCCGCGAGGCCGGGTTCAGCGACTTGAACCTGGCCAACCAGGGGCCGTCGGCCGACGCCTGGTTCGGCTACGACAACCAGGGCCAGGACGTCTACGCGAGGACGATCTACGGCACGCGCGCGTCGCTGCTCGTCGGTGTCTTCGCGACGCTGCTGACCGTGCTGATCGGCTCGTTCATCGGCATTCTCGCCGGGTACTACGGGCAGATCGTCGACACGTTCCTGTCCAGGCTCGGCGACGTGTTCGCCGGGCTGCCGTTCCTGCTCGGCGCGATCGTCATCCTGACCACGTTCAACGTGCCGGGCAGCAGTCCCGGCGGGTTCACGATCATCTCGCAGGTGGTGCTGTCGATCGCGGTGCTGACCTGGCCGGTCGCCATGCGCATCATGCGCGGCGCGACGCTGGTCGCCAAACAGTTGGACTACGTGAAGGCCGCGCGCGGGCTGGGCGCCAGCACGCCGCGCGTCATCTTCCGGCACCTGCTGCCGAACACGCTCGCGCCCGTGCTCGTCTACGCGACCATCGCGCTGGGCGCGGCCATCGGCGCCGAGGCGACACTGGCGTACCTGGGCATCGGGGTGCGGGCGCCGGTCATCTCGTGGGGTGTGATGATCAGCGACGCGCGGGACTATTTCCGCAACACGCCGCATATTCTGCTGTTCCCGGCGGCCTTCGTGACCGTCACCGTGCTCGCCTTCGTCATGCTGGGTGACGCGGTGCGCGACGCGCTCGACCCGAAGGGCCGGTGACGCCTGTGTCCGCTGTGGACGGTTCGATGCTGCTGGAGGTCGAGGACCTTCACGTCGAATTCCGCACCGAGGACGGTGTCGCGAGTGTCCTCAATGGAGTCGGCTATCACGTGCGCGCCGGGGAAACCGTTGCCGTGCTGGGGGAATCCGGTTCCGGCAAGAGCGTGACCGCGCAGACCATCATGGGCATCCTCGACATGCCGCCCGCAGTGGTGACCGAGGGCTCCGTGCGGTTCCACGGCGAGGAGCTGCTCACGGCCACGCCGTCGCGGCGCGCGGAGATCCGCGGCGAGAGCATGGCGATGATCTTCCAGGACGCGCTGTCGGCGTTGAACCCGGTGTTCACCGTCGGGTTCCAGATCGAGGAACAGCTGCGCGTGCGGCGCGGGATGAACCGGCGCGAGGCGCGCCGGCGTGCCGTCGAACTGCTCGACCTGGTGAAGATTCCCGGTGCCAAGCAACGGGTTCGCGAGTATCCACACCAGTTCTCCGGTGGCATGCGGCAGCGCGCGATGATCGCGATGTCGCTCGCGCTCGACCCGGAGCTGCTGATCGCCGACGAGCCGACGACCGCGCTGGACGTCACCGTGCAGGCGCAGATCATGGACCTGCTCGCGGAGATACAGGCCGAGCGGAACATGGGGCTCATCCTCATCACCCACGACCTCGCGGTGGTCGCCGAGGTCGCCGACCGGATCGCGGTGATGTACGCGGGCCGCATCGTCGAGCAGGCTGACGTGACCGAGCTGTTCCGCGCGCCGGGGCATCCCTACACCGAAGCGCTGATGCGGTCGCTGCCCCGGCTGGACCTCAAAGGACAGACACTGCAGACCATCAAGGGACTGCCGCCGAGCCTGCTCGACATCCCGCCGGGGTGCCCGTTCCACCCGCGCTGTGAGCGGGTGCAGGACAAATGCCGGACAGAGCGCCCCGAGCCGCTCGGGCTGGGTTTCGGGCGGGTCAGTGCCTGCCATTTCGCGGAAGAGGTGGTGAGCCGTGCCTGAGGCGATCCTGGCCGTGAACGGCCTCGTCAAGCATTTCCCGGTGCGCAGCGGGATCCTGTTCAAGCGCACGATCGGCCACGTCAAGGCCGTCGACGGCGTCTCGTTCGACCTCATGAAGGGCGAGACGCTCGGCGTGGTCGGCGAGTCGGGCTGCGGCAAGTCGACGCTCGCGCAGGTACTGATGCGGCTGGAGGAGCCGACCGCGGGCGCGGCCGTGTTCTCCGGTCGCGACATCTTCACCTTGCGTGGCGCGGAACTGCGGCGGCTGCGGCGCGACATCCAGATCGTGCTGCAGGACCCGTACACCTCGCTGAACCCTCGGATGACCGTCGGCGACATCATCGGCGAGCCGTTCGAGATCCACTCCGAGGTGGCGCCCAAGGGCTCGCGAGCGGGAAAGGTGCGCGAGCTGCTCGACGTGGTCGGGCTCAACCCCGAGCACATCAACCGGTACCCGCACCAGTTCTCCGGTGGTCAGCGGCAGCGCATCGGCATCGCGCGCGCACTCGCGCTGAAGCCGAAGGTGATCATTTGCGACGAGCCGGTTTCGGCACTCGACGTGTCCATTCAGGCACAGGTGATGAACCTGCTCGACGAACTGCAGAAGGAATTCGGGCTTTCCTATGTGTTCATCGCACACGATTTGTCGGTGGTGCGACATTTGTCAACCAGGGTCGCGGTGATGTATCTCGGCAAGATCGTCGAAATCGGCACCGAAGATCAAATCTATAATCGCCCGGCGCATCCGTACACCCAGGCATTGCTGTCCGCGGTGCCCGTCGCCGACCCGTCGGTGCGCGGGCAACGCCAGGTCATCCGCCTGGAAGGCGACGTGCCGAGCCCGATCGATCCGCCGTCCGGCTGCCGTTTCCGCACCCGGTGCTGGAAAGCGCAGGAGATCTGCGCGACCGAGGAACCGGGCCTGGTCATGCGGGACGGCGGGCATCAGAGCGCATGTCACTTCGCCGAACAACGGTCGGTCGTACCCTGACTTAAGTATTGTTTTCCTTGTGAACGCGATGTCCTCCTCGTAGGTTGCATTCATCGGTTTCGGAGGAGGAATTGTGAAACGATCCAAAATGGTCGTCGCGGTGCTCGCGGTACCGCTGATCGGCGGAGTCGTCGCGGGTCCGGTCGCTTCCGCGCAACCCCAACTCGCGGGCCCGGCGACCGAATTCACCGTTTTGGCGGCGGAAGGGCAGAATGTCGCGACCGCCGAGCAGGCGGTCCGCGCGGCCGGCGGCACGGTGGTCGCCAGCAACGCCGCGGTCGGCCTGATCACGGCGACCGCCCCGGCGAACGGGTTCACCGAGCGCGTCACCCGCAACCGCTCGATCTTCGGCGCCGCCAAGGCCAAGCCGATCGGCCGCGCCCCCAAGAGCGACGCCGCGAAGCCCAACGCCATCGAGAAGGAAAGCCGTGGCGGCGCTTCGTCTTCGAAGGCGCCCGCGGCCAAGAAGCCGGTCGGCATGGACCCGCTGGACAACCAGCTCTGGGGTCTCTCCTCCGTCCGCTCCGACCTCGCGCGCACCGTGCAGCCCGGCGACAAGCGCGTCAAGGTCGGCATCATCGACACCGGCGTCGACGGCTCCCACCCCGACATCGCGCCGAACTTCGACAAGGCCACGTCCCGCAACTTCGTCCGCGACATCCCCAACGACGAGACCGGCGCGGTCGTCGACGGCCCGTGTGAGTACCGCGGCTGCGTCGACCCGGTCGACCACGACGACAACGGCCACGGCACCCACGTCGCGGGCACGATCGGCGCGGCCGCCAACGGCTTCGGCGTCTCCGGCGTCGCCCCGAACGTCACCCTGGTCAACATCCGCGCGGGCCAGGACGCCGGCTTCTTTTTCCTGCAGCCGACCGTCGACGCGCTGACCTACGCGGGCGACGCGGGCATCGACGTGGTCAACATGTCCTTCTACACGGACCCGTGGCTCTACAACTGCTCCGCCAACCCGGCCGACTCCGCCGCCGAGCAGGCCCAGCAGCGCACCATCATCGAGGCCACCCAGCGCGCGCTGCGGTACGCGCACCGCAAGGGCGTCACCCAGGTCGTCGCGCTGGGCAACCAGCACAGCGACCTCGGCGCCCCCAAACCGGACACCACCAGCCCCGACTACCCGGCCAACGCGACACACCCGCGCCAGGTCGACAACGCCTCGTGCCTCTCGCTCCCGGTCGAGGGCGACTACACGATCGGCGTCTCCGCGTTCGGCCCGTCCCAGGCGAAGGCCGACTACTCGAACTACGGCACCGAGCAGATCTCGGTTTCCGCGCCGGGCGGCTACTTCCGTGACGGTTTCGGCACCGACTGGTTCCGCACCAACGAAAACGAGATCCTCTCCGCCTACCCCCGCAACGTAGGCGTCGCCGAAGGCAACATCGACGCGGCGGGCAACGTCACCCCCGACGGCGTCGCGATCGGCGTCCAGAAGGCCGTCGCCTCCGACGGCCGCGTCGGCTACTACCAGTTCCTGCAGGGCACCTCGATGGCCACCCCGCACGCGACCGGCGTCGCCGCACTCATCGTTTCCCAGTACGGCAAGGGATCCGGCGCCGGCTTCGGCCTCGACCCCGACAAGGTCCAGCGCGTCCTCGAAGGCACAGCGGCTAAGATCGCCTGCCCGGTCCCGGCCACCGTCGACTACCTCGACGAAGGCCGCGACGCCGACTTCACCGCAACCTGCGTCGGCACCCCCGACTTCAACGGCTTCTACGGCCACGGAGCGGTCGACGCCTGGTCAGCCGTAACCCACGGCAAGCCCTACCTCAAGTAACCCCTCTTCCTAACTCGGAACATCCCCAATGCGTCCTTCGGTCCCTCGCAGGTACCGAAGGACGCATTGGGCTTCTGGGAGGGACCAAAGGACACATTGGGAATTTGCTAGGGACCGAGAGACGCATTGGGACCCTGGAAGGTGCCGAACGACGCATTGGGGTCCTGCCAGGGACCGAAGGACGCACTCGGGACCTATCAGCGACCGAAGGACGCATTGGGATTTTTCCGGGGCGCCCCGACCGAATGCGTCATTTTGGAGGGGTGGCCGCCCCGCCCGTCACGGATTTACGTCACCGTGGCGACATGGTCAAAGGAGAGTGGTCGCGCCACCCACTGATCACTGGCGCGGAGAAAACGCAAGACGTCATCGTCAAGACGGCGGTTCTGGTCGACCTCGGTATGACGCGACATTGCATCTACGAGAGATGCAGACCCAGCGGGCCGTGGCGCAAGCTGCTGCCCGGAGTCATCCAACTCAGCAAGGCTTATCCAACCCCGGAAATGCGCATGCGCGCAGCACTGTTGCGGGCCGGTCCAGAAGCGATGGTGACCGGTCTCTGGGCTTTACGACTGCACGGCCTCAAACATTTCCCGGACCCGGACGACGTCCACGTCCTCGTGCCTGCGGGGTGTCATGTGTCGTCAGTCGGGTTTCTGCTTGTCGAGCGCACGACCAGATTGCCATCCGCGCTTCAGGTGAAGAACAAGCCTGTGGCTCCGGTCGGCCGAGCTGTCCTCGACGGCGCGCGGCGTCTTTGTGACTACGACGCCATTATGGCGATGCTGGCCGATCCGATTCAGCGCGGTATCTGCAGTCCGGAACAGCTCGGTGGTGAACTGTCGCAAGGAAGTAAGCGTGGATCGGCGCTACCGCGGCTCGCACTCCTCGAACTCGTTGAGGGCGCGCATTCGGTAGCCGAGGTTGACGCGCAGCGCTTGTGGAAGCTTTCAGGTCTGCCTGAATGTCAGCGCAACGTCAAGCTCTACGACGCGTCGGGTGCTTATATCGCTACCCCCGATTGTTGGGTGGACGACGTCGCGTTCGCATGGGAGATCGACTCTCGTGCGTACCACTCGACCGATGATGGCTACGAGAGCACCGTGGCCCGAAATGCGCGCTACGCGGCCGCCGGAATCGTTGTCCTGCAGACGCTTCCCAAGCATCTGCGCACTCAGCCAGAACGAGTTCTCGCTGAGCTGAAGGCAAGCTATGCGGCGGCCTGCCGTCGCCCCCGGCCCAACGTCGAAGTCCGCTGAGGTTCCTGTTGCCCCAATGCGTCTTTCGGTCCTCGGTAGGTGCCGAAAGACGCATTGGGGCCCTACAAGGGACCGAACGCCGCATTGGGACCCTGCCAGGGACCGAACGACGCATTGGGATTTTTTCAGCGGTTGGAGGAGGCTCGGACGAAGGCTGCGAGGTCCTTGGATTGCTGGATACGCGAGGGTTCGTGGACGTACATCATGTGGCCGGCCGGGTAGTAGGCCGACTCGATGTTGTCGCGGAGTTCTTCCGGGATCTTCAGGTGGGCCAGTACGTGCTCGGACGCGAAGTAGGCCGTCGCGCCGTCGTAGTGGCCGAAGGCGACGTGGAGCTTGAGGTGGGGGTTCGCGCGCATGGCGTTGCTCAGAGCGTCCACAGCGGACACCGCGCGGCCTTCGAAGTCCGAATAGGACCAGGCTTTGTTGACGTCCATGGACAGGATCTCGTACGGGAGGTCGCTCTCGTAGCCGAGTTCGGCGCGCACGTAGTGGTTGAAGGCCGCCGAGTAGGCGCCGATGATGCGGGAGATGGACGGGTCGTCGCTCATGTGCTCGCGGCCGCCGTCGGGCTCCCAGGTGGTGAAGCGGCCGTCCATGCGGCCGGTGACCTTTCCCTTGTCGCGCAACAGCTCTGTGAAGAAGCGGATGTGCTCGATGCGGAGGTCGACTCGGTCTACGTAGGACTCGGAGAGCCCGGTCAACGAGGCGAGGGTCGCGACCGTCTCGGCGCGTTCGGCCGACGACAGCCTGGCGCCGCGCCCCAGTGCCCACGGGAGGTCGCGGGCGGCGAAGTCCTCGGCGTCGGCGAGCACGTCGTCGAGGGGGCGGTCGCCGTGGAAGCCGTGGTAGTGGGCGATGGCGGCGTAGGTCGGGACGAACAAGCTGTACGGCTGGTCGTTGCCCTCGGTGAAGTCCAAAGTGGCCAGATCGAGCACCGAGGAGATGAGCATCAGCCCGTTCAGGTACAGGCCGTGCCGCTCCTGCAGGTGCGCCGACAGCGCGGCCGCGCGCAGCGTGCCGTACGACTCGCCCGCGACGAACTTCGGGGAGAGCCAGCGCTGGTTGCGTGAGGTCCACAGCCGGATGATCTCGCCGACGGACTCGATGTCGGGCGTGAAGCCGTGGAACTCCTTCGCCTTCTCGCCGGGCCGGGGCCGCGAGAAGCCGGTCGACACCGGGTCGATGAACACCAGGTCGCTGTGGGCGAGCAGGGTCTCGGGGTTGTCGGCGAGCTCGTACGGGGGCGGCGCCGGGTCGTCGACGTCGCCGGACACGACGCGCCGCGGGCCGAGCAGGCCGAGGTGCAGCCAGATGCTCGACGAACCGGGGCCGCCGTTGAAGGCGAACGTCACCGGCCGGGTGGCGGGGTCGGCGTCGTCGAGCGTGTACGTCGTCAGGAACACCTCGGCCTTGGCGACGTGGCCTTCCGACTTGCCGTCGGTCGTGACCTCCTGGCGGAGCACGACGCGCCCGGTTTGCGCGGTATAGGCGAGCTTGCGGCGTTTGACGGTGATCGTGTGCTGGCTGGAGACCAGGGTGTCGGCGGGTTCGGCGGCCTTCGCCTCGGGCGCGGGGGTCTCGTCGACGGTGTTGTCGGGCATGCGAAACAACTTAGCCGAGGTAAGAATGAGGAGTGGGCCAATTTGACACGCTTTCGGACCTCGACGCGGCCGTGACCGAATGCCGGGCCTGCCCACGCCTGGTCGCCTGGCGCGAGGAGGTCGCGGCCACCAAGCGCGCGGCCTTCCGAGACTGGACGTACTGGGGCCGGCCCGTGCCCGGCTTCGGGCCGGCCGACGCCGCGCTCGGCATCGTCGGCCTCGCCCCGGCCGCGCACGGCGCCAACCGGACCGGGCGAATGTTCACCGGCGATCCGTCCGGCGATTTCCTCATCAAGGCGCTCTATGACGTCGGCCTCGCCTCGCAGCCGACTTCCACACACCTGGGTGACGGGCTGGAGCTGCGTGGCACGCGGATGACCGCTCCGGTGCGGTGTGCCCCGCCACAGAACAAGCCCACACCGTCCGAACGGGACACTTGCCGCGCGTGGCTCGACGCCGAACTTGACTTACTGGCACCCACGTTGCGGACCGTCGTCGTGCTCGGCGCCTTCGGCTGGCAGGCACTACTGCCGGTGCTCGGCCGGATCGGCTGGGTGGTGCCCTCGCCACGCCCGGTTTTCGGGCACGGCGCCGAGGTGGTCCTGTCCGGCCGGTCTGAGCTGCGCGTTCTCGGCAGCTATCACGTGTCGCAGCGCAACGTCCAAACCGGCAGGCTCACCCCCGCTATGCTGCGCTCCGTTCTCACTCGGGCGGGTGACACGGCGGGGCTCAACTGAATCGGTGCCGAAGGGGCAGCGACGCTGGTCACAGCCGGATGGGGTCCACGCGCGATTTCCGCATGGGGGTGCGAGTATGGACGCATGGCTGCAAGGAAGTCGGAACCGACTCGGATCCTGGTTCTCGGTGGTGGCTACGTCGGTCTGTACACGGCGTTCGGCCTTCAGAAGATGCTGCGCGCCAACGAGGCCTCCGTGACCGTCGTTGACCCTCAGCCGCACATGACTTACGCGCCCTTCCTGCCCGAGGCGGCGGCGGGCGCGATCGAGCCGCGGCACGTGGTCGTCCCCCTGCGTCGCGTGCTCAAGCGATGCCACGTGCTCACCGCACGTGTCACCAAGATCGAGCACGAGCGCAAGTCCGTCACCGTCGAAGCGGCGGACGGGCACGTCGAGGCGCTGAACTACGACATCCTCGTGGTCGCGCTCGGCGCCGTCGCCCGCGTGCTCCCGATCCCGGGCCTGGTCGAAGAGGGCATCGCTTTCAAGACCATCGGCGAGGCGATCTACCTGCGTAACCACGTCATGACCAAGCTCGACGAGGCCGCCAGCACGCTCGACCCCGAGCTGCGCAAGCGGCTGCTGACCTTCACGGTCGTCGGCGGCGGCTTCGCGGGCATCGAGGCGCTCGCCGAGCTCGAGGACATGACCCGGTTCGCCACCCGCTACTACGAGAACATCAAGCCGGAAGACATCCGCTGGGTCCTCGTCGAAGCCGCGGGCCGCATCCTCCCCGAGGTCCGCGAGACCCTGGGCGTGTACACGGTCGAGCAGCTCGAGAAGCGTGGCATCGAGGTCTACCTCTCGACGGCCGCCAAGTCGTTCGAGAACGGCCACGTCGTGCTCTCGGACGGTACCGAGTTCGACTCGGACACCATCATCTGGACCGCGGGCGTCAAGGCGAACCCGGTGCTGGCCAACTCGGACCTGCCGATCGACAAGCGCGGCCGCGTCGAAGCGACGGCGGCGCTGCAGGTCGTCGGCCACCCGGACGTGTGGACCGCAGGCGACAACGCCGCCGTGCCCGACCTTTCGCGCACCGAGGCCGACCCGACCGCGACCTGCCCGCCGAACGCGCAGCACGCGGTGCGCCAGGCCCGGCACCTCGCGAAGAACATCATCAAGGTGGTCCGCGGCGGCAAGCCGAAGGACTACTACCACAAGAACCTCGGCGCGGTCGCCAGCCTCGGCCTCCACAAGGGCGTCGCCGACGCGCTGAACCTGAAGATCAAGGGTTTCCCAGCCTGGCTGTTCCACCGCGCCTATCACCTCAAGGCGATGCCGACCTGGAACCGCAAGATCCGCATCCTCTTCGACTGGATGCTCGGTGGTCTTTTCCGCCGCGAGGTCATCTCGCTCGGGCAGATCAACAACCCGAAGGAAGAGTTCGCGCGCGTCTCGAAGTCCTGACGCTGTGACCGAAGGCCCCCTTTGCTTGCGAAGGGGGCCTTCGCCGCGTTTAGGTCTTCGCGTGAAGAAGCAGCCGATCCAGTCCGACCTGCCCAAGCCCGGCCTCACGCCAGCGGAACTGGCCCAGGACATCTTGTCGCGCATCGAAAAGGGCAACGAGTACGCCCGCGACCGCAAAGGCCGCTTCCGCCGCCGGTCGGTGCTGGTCAAACTGCTCACCCTGGCCCTTTCGGCCACTTCGACGATCATTCTCGGCCTGCAGAACCTGGACGGCTGGACCGGCACCGCGTTCGCGCTCGTCGCGGTGGTGACCGTGGTCAGCGCGCTGGAGCCGTTCTTCGCCTGGCGTTCGCTGTGGGTGCTCATGGAGGAGGTCCAGTACCGCTTCTACCGCCTGCGCGACGACCTGAGCTTCTACGTCGCCACGACACCCGCCGACGAGCTGGACATCGCAGTGCTGCGGGCGAAGTTCGACGAGTACCAGGCGATCTGGGACAAGGTCGGCACCCGGTGGATCCAATACCGCCAGGCAGACGGGGCGTCCTAGCCGCGCATCGCTTAGGGTGGTCGGTGCCCCCGTAGCCCAATTGGCAGAGGCAGTCGACTTAAAATCGACCCAGTGCGGGTTCGAGACCCGTCGGGGGCACCGATAGTGAAGGGCGACTCTTGACGAGCGGCTTGGCGATCGCGAACTTGGTGGGCAGGTATGCCGAGTTGGTCGACGACGGTGACTTCGCCGGTGTCGGTGAGTTGTTGGCCGATGCGACCTTCGTCGGCAGTGGTGCGGCCGTCGCCGGCGCGGGTGCCATTGAAAAGATGCTGCGCGACAGCGTGATCACGTATTCGGACGGCACGCCGCGGACGCATCATGCGACGAGCAATCTCGTGATCGAGGTGGACGAGGATGCCGGAACCGGGGCCGCGCGGTCGTACGTGACGATCTTCCAGGCGTTGCCGGGCTTGCCGTTGCAGGTCATCGCCGCAGGCCGGTACCGGGATCGGTTCGAGCGTCGCGATGGGCGGTGGCGGTTCGTGGAACGGCAGGTGCGTATCTCGCACGTGGGGGACGTGAGCAGGCATCTGCGCTCGGCTGAACTGTCGTGAACGTGGACTGACTGGTCATTCATCTCAGTTGACAGGCTCGCGCTGATCCGTCATGCTCTGAGGGGTAGCTGATATGAACGCGCACTTCCCTTGCGTTCATGTCGGCTGATATTCCGGCTTAGGGTGAGGAGACGGATCTTGAAGAACTTCATCAAGCGCACGGCGGCCGCGTTGGTGCTGGCCGGCGCGCTCGGCTCGGTTCCGGCGGTCGTGGCGACCGCGACGGCGCAGGCCGCGGGTTGTGGGCATATCCGGTACACGTACGACCATGAGGAGTATCGGGCCGGCCGCACTTGGTACATCTACATCAGCCCTGGTGGCATCTGGGGCTGGAGCAATGTCTATGTCGGTCCGAGCATGGATGTCAGAGGCTGCGACGCGTGATCGAAAGGTGCTCGTCCCGAACAAAAGGGGCGGGCACCTTCTTTTTGTTGCAACACTTCTCCGCGGTTGAGCGACTAAGGGGCCATCAAGTCGCGCGATGGAGAGGTTTGCCGTGAAAAACCGATATATAAGTGCGATTCTCGGCTCGATGTTACTTGGGGCGGCGTTGCCTGGCGTCGCCGATGCGTTGTCGGTCAAGCAGTTCACCTTGGTCAGTGATCCGGCTACCGCGGTGGTGGACGTCAGTGGGATCACGATGCCGCCGCTGCCTGGGCAGCCGCTCACCATTCGGGAAAGTCTTGTTGATCGGAATGGCCGATCCGCCGGTACGGCCGCCATCGACTGTGTCGTCGCGGCTTTCACGACCACTGATCTTCTGCTGGACTGCCGTGCGCATTTCGTGCTGGCGGGTGGCTCGATCGATGGGCACGCTGTTTTCTTGACCTCCCAGCACGATTATCCGGCTGTGGTGCTGGGTGGCACCGGGGCGTATCAGGGCGTGCTCGGGACCGTCCGGGTGCTCGACCGGGCGCCGGGTGACGAGACCTACGTCTTCAGCCTCCTCTCGCTGACATAAGCCTGAGTGAAGGAACTCTCGGGTTCATTCATCTCAGTTGACATCGCGAGCTGGGTTGGTCATGATTGTCACGTTAGCTGAGATGAATGACGCTACGTCATGGGGTCACCTGAGCTGGTGGCGTCCGGTAGTGGGTTTCGACAGGAGAAGCGAAGAATGAAGAACGTCTTGAAGCGGGGTGCGGTCGCGCTGGCGCTGGCCGGTGTCGCCACCTTGGTGCCGCTGACAGAGGCCAACGCCGCCGGCTGCGGCTATGTGCGGTACAGCTACGGCGGCTCGGAAATGGTGGGCGGCGTGATGGTCTACCGGTACAGCTCGTCGATCGGCAACGCCTACTACGGCTCTTACATGGGCCGGTCGTTCAACCTTCGGGTGTGTGACTGATGAACGGGCTCATCAGGCGCGGGCTGGTCGTGGCGGCGTTCGTCGGGGCCGGTGCCGTGGTGCCGGCGATGCAGGTCGGGGCGGCCGCGGCCCAGGCGGCCGTCATCCAGGAGACGCAGACGTTCAGTGGCTGGGACTTCGGGAACAGCCCGAAAGAGGCCAAGAACAACGCCGTCAAGGACGCGCAGCGGCAGGCGGCGATCTCGGGCTACATCCCGGCCGCGCAGTGCGTGACGACGTTCACCGACTCCAGCCGATGGGGTCCGGGTTATTACTACGGGACCGCGGTGATCAGCTGCACCCGATAACTGACTGAGCGGGGGAGCGCCGGGCGCTTCCCCGCTCAGTCAGCATTCGGATTTCGGGATATAGCCTTGCTCGCAGCCGTACTGGTGCTGGAGTTCGCCGGAGGTCGGGCCGCGGCCGGGGCCGCCGGGATCCAGGTAGCCCTGATATTCGAGGCAGGCGGGGTTGACCTTCCCGGAGGTGACCGCGCGCAGGCCGCAACCGGGTCCGGACGGCGACGAAGTCTTCTTGGCCACCGCTTTGAGCGTCGCGGTCGCGGTCGCGGGAACCGGCTGCGGAATCGCGGAGGACGTCGGGACGGGCGCTTGCTGCGGGGGCGTTGTTGGCGCAGGTGGGGATTGCGGGGCCGTGCACGCCGAAAGCGTCACGGCCGCCGCTGCGAAGAGGATTCGCCGGGCGAGCACATCGGTCAGGTCGTTCAGGTGGCGGAGCCGGTTACGACGAATGCCATGTCGTTGCCAAACCGGCGCTACTGTGAAGTAATGACGCCTTCGGTGACACGGAGGCAGGTGCATGCGGGCAGACGCGAGGCGGTTCGGTTCGCCGGTCGTCATCTTGAGCGCGCTGCTGGTGATCGCGCTGCTCGGGTGGGTCGGGGTCGAGTATCTGCGGGCGCGGTTGGCGAACGGCGGGTGCGAAAGCAGCGCTCAGGTCCGGATCGCTGCCGCTCCGGACATCGCGCCGGTGCTCACCGATCTGGCCCGTGGCCTGCCTGAGCAGGACTGTTTCCAGGTCGACGTCTCGTCCGCGGGGTCGGCTGAGACCGCCGAGGCGTTGGCGGCCGGGTCGGGCGGGCTGGATGTCTGGGTGCCTGAGTCGAGTGCCTGGTTGTTGCAAGCGAGGGATGCCGGGGCGTGGAATCTGCCCGAATCCGGTCAATCGGTGGCGAGTTCGCCGGTCGTCCTGTCGCTCGATGACGAGACCGCGCGCAAGTACGGGTGGCCGGAAAAGGCGCCTGGGTGGCAAGAAATCCTCGATGGCGAGGCCGTGGGGCTGCCTGATCCGAACCGTGATCCAGTTGGCATCTCGGCGTTGCTCGGGGTCAAAGACTTGTACAAGGACGACGCTTCCTTCATCGCCGCCATGCGGAAACTGGCCGCGCCGGATCCGAAAGTGCTGCCCGCGTCCGAGCAATTCACGGTGGCGCGAAAGCGGGTTCCGGTTTACGCGAACACGCCGAGCCTGGACTATCCCTACGTTGTGCTTCCCAAGGCTTCCGAGGCCGGAAGGTCTGGTGCTGAACGGTTTCTGCGGACCTTGCTCGCGCCGGACGCGCTCAAGGCGATCGCGGCCGCCGGGTTCAAGGGTGCCGCTCCGGCGTTGCCCGCCGATGCCATGTACTCCGTGCTGCAGGCCTGGGCCGGGGTGAATCTCAGTGCGCGCATTCAGGTTTTGCTCGATGTTTCCGGGTCGATGGCCGCGGTCGTGCCCGGCACCGGGCGGTCGAGGATGGATCTCACGCTTGAGGCCGCGACGCAAGGGCTGCGGCTTTTCAAGCTGACTACCGAGCTTGGGTTGTGGTTGTTCTCCACCAAGCTGGACGGTGACAAGGACTACCAAGAGCTCTTGCCGATGCGCACCATCGCCGAGCAACTCGCGAACGGCGGCGTCGACAAGCTCAAGGCCGTGCGGCCGAAGGCGGGTGGCGCCACGGGGCTGTACGACTCGATCCTCGCCGCCTATCAAAGCGCGCGCCAGAATTGGCGGCCCGGCCGGATCAACCTGGTCGTCGTGCTGACCGATGGGCAGAACGAGGACCGGGACGGGATCAACCTCGACCAGCTCAAGAGTGAGCTCGGCAGGCTGCAGGATCCGCGGAAACCGTTGCCTGTCATCGGAATCGGGATCGGGCCGGATATCGACGCGACCGAGTTGCAGGCTGTTTCGGCCGCGACCGGCGGGGAGTCGTTCACCACCGCCGATCCGCGGAAGATCTCGGACGTCTTCTATCAGGCGTTGAGCAAGATCATGTGTCAACCTCCCGCCTGTAAGAAGTGAGGCGCCGTGCTGGTGCGTGAAAGACCCGCGGTCAAGGTCCTGTCGCCGCTCACCGTCGCGGCTTTCGTCGCCGGGGTGGTGCCGTTCGCTTTTCACGCCTGGGCGGCGTTGCACGGCAGTCTCGGGCAGGACGACTTCCTGATCACCTATCGGGCCGGGCATGCCGGGCCGTTCGATCTCGGGTACCTCTTTCAGGATTACCAGGGACATCTCGCGCCGGGATGTTTTCTGCTCACCTGGTTCTTGACTGCCTTGGCGCCGTTGAACTTCGCGGTCTTGACGATTCCGCTGCTGCTCATGCAGGCGGCCGCTTCCGTCTTCTTCTGGGCGCTGCTGGTACGGTGTTTCGGGCGGCGGTGGGCGATCCTGGTGCCGTTCACCGTGGTGAGCGCGTCGAATCTGCTGCTGGTGCCGACCGTGTGGTGGGCGTACGGGATTCAGGTGCTGCCCGTCCTGCTCGCCATGACCGGGGCGCTGCACGCGCACGTGCGGTACCTGCGCGATGGCGGGCGCTGGGCGATCGGGACGGTCGCGTGGACCGTTTTCGGGCTTTCCTTCTACGAGAAGGGTGTTTTCGTCGCGGTGCTGGTCGTCGGCATCACTGTGCTGCTCGGCGAACCGTTGCGCGAGTACCTCAAGCTCTGGGCCTGCCTGGGTGCCGTGCTCGTGGGCTACGTGGTCTTGTCGCTGTCGTTGACATCCAGCCAGGTCGCGCACGGCAGCGGCACGGTTTCCGCCGGCACCGTCGCGGACCTGAGCGGGCGGATGCTCGCGGACACCCTCCTGCCAGGACTGCTCGGCGGACCTTGGTCCGGGCCGGGGCCCGGTGCGACGTGGTCGCCTTCGCCGATCCTGGTGAGCGTCGGGTTGCTGATCGGGTTGCTCGTGCTGGTCATCGTGACGGGCCGTCGCACCGGCCGGCGTGCTTGGCAGGCTTGGATTCTACTGGGATTCACCTTCGCCGTGGACGTCGCCTTGGTGGCGGCGACGCGGCTCACCGATGTCGGGCCGGGGCTGGGCAACGATCCGCGTTATGTCGCCGAACTGGCGTTGGTCGCCGCGCTGTGCGGGTCGTTCGCGTTGCTGACGCCCGGCGAGACCGGTGGCGCGCGGGAACGGCCGGTCGCGATCGTCCTCTGTGTACTGCTGCTGGCGAGTTCGGCGGTGACTTTTCCACGGCTCGCGCCCGCTTTGCGGTTCGATCAGTCGCGGCAGTACATCGCGAACGTCCGCGCCGCCGTCGAGAGCGATTCGGAACTGGTGCTGTACGACACTTTCGTGCCGCGTGACGTGATGCACGAATGGTTCGCCGACAATTCACGTGCCTCGCACGTGGTCGGGCTGATCCCGGGAACACGGTTCGACCAGGCCGCGGTGAAGATGCACCTGCTCGACGACCTGGGCAGGCCGAAGCGGATCACCGGGGTCGACCCGATCGCGCGCGGACTGCCTGGCCCGGTGCCGGATTGCGGCACCGTGGTCGGTGAAGAACTCGTCCGCGTGCCGCTGGACAAGCCGGTGCTCGGCCGGAATCTGCTCAAGATCGAGTACTTCACCTCCGACGGCGGCGAAGGCTTCGTCGACCACGACGGTGTCCGCACGCCGGTGTGGTTTCCGCCGGGCGTGCACGCGGTCTACGTGCCCATCGAAGGGCTTTACGACAAGGTCGGCCTGCAGCTTTCGGGCAAGGGCGCGCCGATCTGCGCCGCGAAGCTCGAGATCGGGAAACCGATCACTCAGTAAGGATCGTACGGGCTGTCGTGGCCGGCCAGCTTGGCCACGGCACGCAACCGCAGTCGCAGCAGCACTTTGATGCAGACGTTGCGCAAGAACCAGGGCAATTGGGCTAATGTGCGCAGCCGATCGGCCGAAGTCGGTGTGCGCAACTGGAACCGCGCGAGCGAGGTCGCGCGGTCCACATAGGCGTATCGCCGTCCGAAAAGGACCTTCGCGATCGTGCCGAGCGTGACGCCGATCGACGAAAAACAGTCGTGGACCAGTATTTCTCCGCCCGGCGGAAGATGTGCCGACCACCGCAGATCGTCGGTGTAGGTCCAGTAGTCGTGCTTGCCGTCGATGTAGAGCAGCTGGATCGGCCGGTCCCAGCCGGGCCGCAGCTCGGTGCTGTACCCGCTGACGAGCTCGACGACGTCGTCCAGCCCGGCCGCGGTGATGTTCGCCTCGAACCGTTGGCGCGTCGGGGATCCGCCGAAGAGCTTGCCGTCGACGAACGGGTCGACCGCGATCACCTTAGCGCCGACCGTGCGCGCGGCGGAGCCCAGCACGACCGTCGAGCGGCCCTGGTGGCTGCCGATCTCCACGATCACGTCGCCCTTGCCGAGCCTGCGCGCGGCGTTCCACAGCGCGAGGCCCTGGTCCCTGGTCATCCAGCCCTTGACCGGTTCCGCGAGCGCCCACGCGTGGCCGAAGTCGTCCGCTGTATGCGTTCGCTCAGAAGGAATAGCACACCGCCTTGGGCAGGTGGGAAAAATCGTCGGCCCATCGTAGCCACGTTTCCGCCTAGTATCTACCGGATGGTAACAACGGCCGAGCGAACCGAGAGCAGTGTCGAGCGGACACCGCGGCGGTTCTTGCGCGGACCGAGTGCCTGGATCGTGCTCGGGCTGGCCGTGGTGTCGTTCGTGCAACGGCCGGGCAAGACGACTTTCGACACGAAGCTCGACTTGTCGGTTGATCCGCTGAATTTCCTCGTGCGCGCGCTGCACCTGTGGAACCCGCAGGCGACCAGCGGTGAACTGCAGAACCAGGCCTACGGCTACCTGTTCCCGATGGGCCCGTACTTCGCGCTCTGCCGCGCGATCGGCCTGCCGGTGTGGATCTCGCAACGGCTGTGGTGCGCGATCCTGCTCGGGGTCGCGTTCGGCGGCGCGCTGCTGCTCGCGCGGGCGATGGGCATCGGCACCGAGCGGGCGCGGCTGGTCGGCGCGCTCGGGTACGCGCTGGCGCCGCGCATGCTCACCGAAATCGGGCCGCTGTCGGCGGAAATGCTGCCCGCGGTGCTCCTGCCGTGGGTGCTGTTGCCACTGGTGCGCGCGGACCGTATCGGGTCGCCGCGCCGTGCCGCCGGGCTGTCCGCGGTCGCCGTTTTGTGCATGGGCGGTGTCAACGGAGCCATGGTCGTCATGGCGCTGGTGCTGCCCGGTTTGTGGCTGCTGACCCGGTTCTGGACGACGGATCACCTGAAGCTGGTGCTGTGGTGGATCGCCTTCGTCGTCGGCGCGACGCTCTGGTGGATCCTGCCGTTGCTGCTGCTCGGCGAATACAGCCTGCCATTCCTGAACTACATCGAGTCCGCGACGAACACGACCGCGCCGATGTCGTTGTTCGAGGTGCTGCGCGGGACGAACCAATGGGTGGCCTACGTCGTGCAGGGCACGCCGTGGTGGCCGGCGGGCTGGACGCTGATCGACAATCCCGTGCTGATGGCGGTGACCGGGCTGGTGGCCGCGGTCGGGCTGTTCGGGCTCACCCGCGCGGCCCTGCCGGAACGCCGGTTCCTCGTGCTGGGCGTCCTCGTCGGGCTCACGCTGCTCACCGTCGGCTACGTCGGCACGCTCGACAGCCCGCTCGCGGAGCCGGTGCGGCATCTGCTCGACGGGCCGCTCGCGCCGCTGCGCAACGTGCACAAATTCGAGCCGGTGCTGCGGCTGCCGCTCATGCTGGCTTTCGTCTACGGCATCTCGGGGCCTGTGCACGCGGCGCGCCGCTGGGTGCGCCCGGCGCTCGGCCTGGTCTTGGTGCTGGCGATGGCCGCGCCCGCGTTCATGCTGACGCTGCGGCCAGGACCGGGCTGGGACGACGTGCCCCAGTACTGGCATGACGCGCTCGCGTACGTCGCCAAGGCCGACGCGCGTGCCCGCACGCTCATGCTGCCCGCGACCGGCTTCGGCGAGTACGAGTGGGGCCGCACGGTCGACGAGCCAGCGCAGGCGCTCGCGTCGAGCCCATGGGCCGTGCGCAACCAGGTCCCGCTCGGGTCGGAGGGCAACACGCGGCTGATGGACACCGTCGACGCCGCGCTCTCCGACGGCAGGGGCGATACTGGCCTCGCGCCGCTGCTCGCGCGGTCGGGGTACCGGTTCCTGTTGCTGCGCAACGACATCGACCGCCGCAAGCTCGACGCGCCCGCGGTGTCGACACTGCGGTCCGGCCTCGCGGGCTCGCCCGGCATCGGCAAGGCCGCGACGTTCGGCCCGCTGGAGGTCTACGAGGTGCAGCGCGAGGTGCCGACGGTCACCGCGACGTCCACAAAGGACGTTCCGACGGTCAGCGGCGGACCGGAGTCGTTGCTGCCGCTGCTCAATTCGGGCCAGCTCGACCCGTCGGCGCCGACCGTGCTCACCGGTGACGGCGGCTCGCCCGGCGGTCCCCGCTACGTCACCGACGGACTGCGCCGCGCCGAACGGAATGTCGCCGGTGTGCGCGACAATCTCAGCCAGACGCTGACCGCGTCCGAGTCGCCGAGACTCGACCGCGCGGCCAGCGACGTGCTGCCGTTCCCCGGCAGGCAGCACCAGACCGTCGCCGCGTATCGCGGGATCCGCTCGGTCACCGCGTCGACGGCGGCCTCGTTCGCCGACGCGTTCGGCAGCGCGGACCCGAGTCATCAGCCGTTCGCGGCCATCGACGGCGACCCGCGCACGGCCTGGCATTCGTCGTCGTTCACCGGCCCGATCGGGCAATGGCTCGAGGTCGAGCTCGACACCCCGAGGCTGGTCGACGCGGTCGACCTCGAGATGGTCGAAGACATCCGCGTCGGCTGGCCCGCCACCCGCATCCGGATCACCACGGACGCGGGCTCGGTCGAGCAGCAGGTCGCCCGAGGTGCCGGTCCGCACAGTTACCCGACCGCCCCGGGGTTGACCCGCAAGGTCCGGATCACGCTGCTGTCGCTGGTCGTCGGCAGGCAGGACGGCAACGTCGGCATCGCCGAGCTCAAGATCCCGGGCACCGACCCGCAACGCGCCCTCGAGGTCCCGTCCGACCTGCCCGCAGGCGACGTCCCCGGCTTCGCGTTCACGCGAGGCGCTCAGCCGCGCTACGCCTGCGTGACCGACGACGGCCACGTCCGCTGCGACTCGGCCTTGGCCCGCCAAGGTGAGGAACCCGGCGGGGTGCACCGGCTGTTCGGCACCACGGCACGCACGGCGTTCACGTTCGGCGGCACCGTGGTCCCGGCGTTCGACGCCCGGAACCCGGTGACACTGCCCGGTGTGCAGGTCTCGGCGACCTCCCAGCTCGGCGGCGACATCGCGGCCTCGGGCTTCGCGGCCGTCGACGGCGACCCCGCGACGGCGTGGATCCCCGATCTGACCGACTTGCGCCCGACACTGACTTTCGACTGGCCGGAGGCCCAACGGATCTCGTCGCTGCGCGTGGCCGTCGACCCGCTGGGAACGGCCAAGGCGCCGCCGCGGCTGGAACTGGCCGCCGACTCCGGCAGCCAGGTCGTGGAGCTGACCGACGGGGTGGCGACGTTCGCCCCGCTGGAGACCAAGCAGCTGAAGATCAGCATCATCGCGTCGGACGACGACCGGCGGATCGCGTTCGGCATCGGCACCCTGTCCTTCGACGGCCTGCCGAGCCCGGAGACCTCGTTCACGGTCCCCTGCGGCGCCGGGCCGAACGTGCACCTCGACGGGCTGGACTACCACACGTCCGTGCAGGGCACGCTCGCCGATCTGACCGCGCACCGCCCGCTCGCGCTGCGCACGTGCCCCGACTCCGACGGCGGGGTCGAACTCGCGCCGGGCGGGCACGAGGTGCGCACCGATCGGTCGGATTCGTTCGTGGTGCAGGACTTGTGGTTCCGGCCGGACGGCGCCGTCGTCCGGCCGGTCGAGCACCGTGCCGTCCAAGTGTCCAAATGGGACGCCACTTCGCGCGAGGTCACGGTCGCGCCTGGTGAGGAAGCGGTGCTCTCGGTCCCGGAGAACGCGAACGCGGGCTGGGTGGCCACTTTGGACGGTCGGCCGCTGGTGAAGACCCGGGTCGATGGGTGGCAGCAGGCTTGGCTCGTGCCAGCCGGGGCGGGCGGGGTCGTGTCGCTGGCGTTCACGCCGGACTCCACGTATCGGACGGCGCTGCTGGCCGGGGCCATCGCGGTCGCGTTGTTCTTGCTGGGCGCGTTCTTGCCCGCGCGACGGCGGCGGATCACGGTCGAGCCGGGTGGGGCGAGTGTGGCCGCGGTGGGGATGATCCTGGTCTTGGTGGTGCTGGGCGGGATGCTGCCGGTGGTGCTGCTGATCGTGTGCCTGCTGGGGCGGCAGTTCAGTGAACGGGTGCCGCGGGTGCTGGCTTTCGGGGGGATGGCCGTGGGGACCGGGGTCGCGGTGACCGGGCGGTTGCTGGGGCATGGGCAGGACTGGGCTTATGGGCTGGTTACGCAGGGGGCGCTTTTGCTCGCCGCGGCGGCTGTGGTCGCTTGTTGTGTCGAGTGGTTCGGGGCGCGCCGTGTGCCGTGAGCGAAACCCGAGTTTGGGCCATTGGGTGGCCTAAACTCGGGTTTCGCGCATCACGGCTACGCGAACGGTCCGCTGGAGCCGTTCGAGGTTGGGGCAACGGCCCGAGCACTCCAGTCTGGTGAGGTGCGAAGAGGAACCTGGGCGGACAACCCGCTACTGGCCAAGCCGATCGTGATTCGCTTGGCAACGCTCGAAAGGCTCGGTGTGCCGCGCCGAACCATCACCCACCGATGCGCGCGCGGAGTTTGGCAAATGTTGGTGCGGGGCGTTGTCCTTCTCAGCAATGCCGAGCCGACCGATGAACACCGCATCCAAGCGGCGGTCCTCCACGGCGGCGAAGGCGCGATGCTGACCGGGATCTGGGCACTTCGCCGATTCGGTCTCCGGAACCTCCCCATGCCCAAGGATGTGCATGTCCTCGTTCCCTCCGAGCACAAGATCAGCAGCACCCGGTTCGTTCATGTAGAGCTGACCAATCGCCTGCCGGACCCACTGATCCGCCAAGGCATTCCAGTCGCTCCTGTGCACCGGGCGGTGCTCGATGCCACGAGGCGACTCCGAGACGAGGACACGATCCTCAGAGTCATGACCGAGGCGGTCCAGCGCGGCCGTTGCACCGTCGACATGCTCGCCCGCGAACTCGAGCAGGGCAGCTCCCGCGGTGCCGCGAAGCCGAGGCGCGCACTCGTGCCATTGACAGGCGGCGCCCGATCCGTAGCCGAGGCCGATGCCTGGCGTCTCTGGCAACGTTCAGGCCTCCCGCCTTGCCACTGGAACGTGAAGATCGTGGACGCGCGAGGTCACCACATCGCCACTCCCGACGCCTGGGCCGACGAGGTCGCACTCGCCTGGGAAATCGACTCACGCAGCCACCATTCCCAGCGCGACGACTACGCCAAAACCCTGGCCAGGAACACCCGCTACACGAAAGCCGGGATCGTCGTACTCCAGACCGAACCGGCTCGCCTACGCACAGAGCCCGACCAAGTACTCGCCGAACTCCGAGCCGCATACCAGACAGCTCAAGCCCGTCCCCGCCCCGAAGCCCGGATCTCGACGTAGGCACCGGCGAGCGCGAGCCCGCCGACGCAGCAGGCGGAAACCCCGACCACCTGCGCGGCCGAGCCGTGCAGCCAGGCCGTCACCACGACGACCTCGGTCACCACGGCCGCCCACATCAGCACCGTGACCCGGCGGTCGCCGTCGGCGAGGCGGGCGTACAGCAGGAGCTGGACCAGTGCGAGCATCGAGCCGGTGAGCGCGAACGGCCACACCGCCATCGTGCTGCCCGCGTAGCCGGCGCCGCCGATGATCGTCAGCAGCCCGGGGCCGAGTATCAGCGCGACCGCCAGCACCACCGCGTCCAGGCTCGCGCAGACCAGCAGCGCGATCGGGAGGGCACGCCGTCGTGAGCCGCCGTGTGCGAAGCGGGGGAGCACCAGGACGCCGACCGCCTGGGGGAGCCAGTACGCGATCTTCGTGACGATCGAACCGAGCGCGTACTCGCCCGCGACGGCGGCGGGGAGGGTGTGGCGGGCGAGTACCAGGTCGAGGTTGACCAGGAGGACCAAGGCGAGCATGGCCTGGGCCGTGTGCAGGACCTCGCCGACACGGGCGCCGCGGACCGGGCGGGGTTTGCCGCAGACGATCCAGCTGACCGTCACGACCATGAGGGAGCCGAGTGCCGTTCCTGCCAACGCGCCGGTCGCATTGCCCGTGATCAGCAGGCCGACGAGTGAGCCTCCGACTTTGCCGACGCCTTCGAGCGCGATAAGGCCTGCGAGGACCGAGAAGCGTCTGCTGCCTTGTAAGAGGCCGTGAAAGAGGCCTAGGAGCGTCAGAGGGCCGAGAGTGGCCGCGAGGAGCAGCGCGGGCACGAAAGAGCCCAGGTGCAGTACGAGGACCAGAACCGGCACCAACAGCAGGCCCAAGCCGGCGACGATCGACGCCGTTGTCAAGCCGAGAGTCATCAGGGAGGTGTCGGACTTGCGGGCGACGCGGAGTGCGGTGACCGTCTGCAGGCCCATCGCGGGGACGACGCCGATGACGAGGACCGCGAGCAGTGAGCTGAGTTCGCCGAACGCACTCGGGGCGAGGATGCGGGCGGCCACCAGGCTCAGGGCGTAGCTGCCCGCGTTGTTGCATGCCAAAGCGAGCGAGACGAGGATCGCGGAAACGCGCTCGTCCGTCCGTGCTTCGGCTACGGTCAACACCCGCTCCTTTATTACCGGCGAGTAATCGAGCGACCATAGCCCGGCCGGAAGCCGAAAGGGAGGGCCGTTGGGAGTAACCAGGCGACTTGCCCTGCCTGCAGTCTCGGCGGGGCTCGCCTTGCTGATGCTGGCGCCGTTGCTCGGGCGCGGGTTCGTGCTGAGCTACGACATGGTGTTCGCACCACGGCAATCGCTGGTGCCGGACGCATTCGGGCTCGGGTCTTCGCTGGCGCGGTCCGTTCCGGCGGACGCGGTCGCGGCGCTCGCGACGAGCGTGTTGCCGGGCGACATCGTGCAGAAACTCGTGCTCGTGCTGTCGGTCTTCTTCGCCGCTTATGGGGCTGGGCGGCTGGTGCCGACCGAAAGCCTGGGTGTCCGGCTGGTCGCGGCGACGAGTTACGCGTGGACCGCTTACTTCGCGGAACGGCTGTTCATCGGGCACTGGCCGCTGCTCATCACGTACGCGTGCTTGCCTTGGATAGTCAAAGCGGGTCTTAAGCTCAGAGAGGAGCCGAAAGCGCTTGCGCACTTGGTGCTCGCTTGCGCGCCTGCGATGCTCACCCCGCCCGGTGGGGTCCTGGCTGCTGCTACCGCGGTTGTCGCTGCTGGGCCTCGTAAGGCTTGGCAAACGGTGAGTGTCTCGATCTTGCTCAACTTGCCTTGGCTGGTGCCGACGTTGGCGCACCCAGGTGGTTCGCTGTCAGATCCCGCCGGGGTCGCCGCGTTCAGCGCGCGGCCGGAGAGCTGGGGGCCGGCGATGCTGAGCGTGCTCGGGCTCGGGGGGATCTGGAACGGCGATGTCGTGCCGGGCAGCCGGAGCGGGCCGATCGCGCCCGTGCTGATCCTCGTGACGCTGGCCATCGCGATGCCGGGACTCAAGACGTTGGCGCGGCGCTGGGGTGCCGCGCCCGCGCGATCGTTGGTGCTGCTCGGGGTTTGCGGGGTCTTGCTCGCTTCGCTCGCGACTTTGCCGCTGGGCGAGACCGTGCTCACCTGGGCGATGACGCACGTTCCCGGTGCCGGACTGCTGCGGGACGCGCAGAAGTGGGTGGCGTGGCTGGCGTTGCCGATCGCGCTGGGGTTCGCGCTCGCGGTCGAAGCGGCCGCGCGGCGGGCGAAGGGGGTGGTCGTGGTGGCGGCCGTTTTCCCGTTGCTCGTGATGCCGGATCTCGCGTTCGCGGGCTGGGGCAGGCTGGAAACCGTGCACTACCCGGACGATTGGCGGGCCGTGCACGATCTGCTCGACGGCGACGACCGGCCGGGCGATGTGCTGGCGTTGCCTTTTTCCACGTTCCGCGTTTTCCGGTGGAATGATTTCCGGACGCAGCTCGATCCAGCGCCGCGGGCCCTGCCGAAGACCGTGCTGATCGATGACACGCTTCGCGTCGGCACTCAGGTGATCGCGGGCGAGGACACCAGGCTCGATCGGATCCGGCAGGCGAAATCGGCGCGTGAGCTGGCTTTCGAAGGCGTCGGATGGATTCTCGTCGAGCGTGGCACGCCCGGCCGGGTCGATCCCGCGTTGCTCGCCGACGCCACTCCAGTGTGGTCTGGGCCTTGGCTGACGCTGTATCGGACGCCGGTCGCGCCCGCGGTGCGCGAGGTCTCCTGGACCGGGGTGTTGCTGGCGAATGGAGTAGCGCTGACAACGATCATGGCCGCACTGTTGTGCAGCATGTTACCGATGCGTAGATTGAGCCCCGGCCGGATTTCCCTGCCGCAGAAGGAGTAACCCTTGGCAACCCTGGTAGGCGTCGTCGCCGCCGCACTCGCCGGGCTCGGGCTCGCCGCGGGCGGCAGCCTCGCACTGGTCAGCACCTCGGACCCGGACACCACCACCACGGTGGAGGCCAGGTTCCAGGACAAGTACAACCCGCTCGACAACCTGCCGACGATCTACGGCAACCGCTGACGCCTCAGGCCGATGTCCCAGACAGCTTCCGACCAGGCGCACAGCGTCGTCGGGCTCTACGGTGATCCCACCGTTTCCTGGAGCATCCTGGTCGAAGCACGCCTTTTTTCGGTGCTGCCCGTCGAATCCGCACGCGAACGGCTTCGTGACGCGACGGTCAGGTACCCCCATCTCGGCGCGCCCGCGGCCGTCGAGCCGATCCGCGCTGCCGAAATCCCGCGGGTACGCGCGCGCTTCGCGGCCCGGCCCTACGAACGCGGCGAGCCGCTGATCCGGGTCGCCGTGTGCACGGACGAGCCCGCGGTGCTCGTCGCCGCGCATCACGGCGCGCTCGACGGGCTGGGCCTGCTGGCCGTGCTCGGGATCGTTGTGGACAGTCCCATTTCGTCCGGCGCCAAGGGAATCGGCGCCAGGTCCGCGGGAACGTCCTTTCTCACCTCGGCGGCCAAGCGGCTCGCTGAGGCTCTTTTCGCGCCACCGGCCAGGATCACGCCGGACGGCGGCGTCGCGACGCCTGGTGACGTCTTCAGCGCCAGGAACGAGCCCAGGATGCGGTTCGGCGCGGCGGACCTCGTCACGGCGGCCGCGCACGCGACAGAGCGCTGGAACGGCGAGCACGGTGGTTCCGCGGCACGGGTGGTGGCCGCGATCGGCGCCTCGTGCCGGGCGGGTGCCGCGCCGGAACCGGAACGGGACAGCGCCTTCTTCCGGCTGCGGGTGAGTGCCGCGCCGGTCGCACGCGAAGTCGCGACGGCGTTGGCGGCTCAAGCGCCGGAGCCGGATTTTCCGGCGCGTAGCAGCAAAATCGCGCGACTCGGCACCCGGCTGCTCGCGAGCAGGCTCGGGTCGACCTTCCTCGTCTCCAATCTCGGCGTGGTCGAGGCCGCCGGTGTCCGGTCGATCGCGTTCTATCCGGCGGCCAGCGGGCGGTCAGGCGTGGCGTTCGGCGCGGCCACCGTCGGCGACACCAGCACGGTGACCGTGCGCGCACGTCGCAAGGACTTCGACGGCGCGGCCGCGGGCAGGCTGGCCGACGGCGTGGTCGCCGCCCTGCGACGGCAGGGTGCGCGCACGGGGAGCGGTCAGCCCGGCGACGTCGCGCACCAGTGACTCGAACCGGTCGGCGCTGCGGTCCCAGCTGAACTCGCCCGCCCACGCGACGCCGGCCGTGCCCATGGCGGCGCGGCGGTGCCGGTCGCGGAGCAGCGTGTCCACCTGGGCGGCGAAATCGTCGAAGTCGTCGGCCAGCAGGCCGGTCTCGTTCTCCACAATGGACTCGGTGACCCCGCCTGCCGACCGGTACGCGACCGAAGGCACGCCGTGCGCGGCGGCCTCCATGTTCACGATTCCCCAGCCTTCCTTGACCGAGGGGCACAGGTGCACCCACGACCGCGCGAGCACCTCGTGCTTGCCGCGCTCGTCGACCCAGCCGTGCAATCGGACCCGGTCGGCGACGCCACGCCGGACGGCGTGCTCCCGTAAGACCTCGTGCCACGGTCCCTGGCCGACGACTTCGAGCCGCAGCGTCGGCCAGCGGGGCGCGAGCTCGGCGACGACGTCGATCGCGTGCTCGATCCGCTTGTGCGGCACCAGCCTGCTCACGGCGACGAGGGTGGGTTCCTTGCTGCGGCTCGTGTCGAGCCGCGGCGGCGCGTCCATCCCGTTGGGCACGACGCCGATCCGCGAGCGGTCCACGCCGAGCGTCACCAGCTCGTCCTTGGTGACGTCGGAAACCGTGACGTAGCGGCACTTCCGGAACAGCCAGGGCGCCAGGGTGGACTCGATCCACCAGCCGATCCGGCCGAGTGCCTCACCCAGCGCGCTGATCCACTGTTCGTGGTGGACATGGTGGACGAGCACGAGCACCGGGCAGCCCGCGACCAGCTTGGCGAAGAACGGCATCCCGTTCTGCACGTCGACCACCAGATCGGCGCGGGCCTTGCGGATGGCGAGCAGCGCGTGCGGGTACACGCCGAACTTGTTGCCGCGCCTGCGATAGCGGACACCGTCACGCCACTCGCCCGAGTTGGCCGACGGGTACTCGGCGCACTGGATCTCGACGCGGTAGCCGGACCTGGCCAGTCCTTCGGCCATCCGCTCGACGTACCGCTCCGAGCCGCCGCCTTCGGGATGGCCCGTGTCACGCCAGTTGACCAGGAGCACACGGGGTCGGCGCATCGATTTTCTCCAAACCTATGGCGGCGGTGCTACGTTACCGGTGCGTACACAGTAGGCGAATCATTCTCAGAAAGCGATGGTTCGATGGTAGGGATCATTTCAACGCCGGTTCATCATCGGGCCACCTTGCGTCGTTCCGTGACGTTGTTCCGGGCATTTCTCACCGAGCAGACCGACCCTGACGGTTTCTATCGGACCCTCGCCGAGGATTCCGTCCGGCAATTGGCCGCTCACACGCCGCTGAACGGCCGGACGATCGTCGATGTCGGCGGCGGCCCCGGTTATTTCTCCGACGCTTTCCGCGCGGCGGGCGCGTATTACCTGGGTGTCGACCCCGACGTCGGCGAGCTGTCCGCGCGGGGCGCGCCCGGCGAGAACATGGTGCGCGCCAGCGGCACGAAACTGCCTGTGCGCACGGGATCCGTGGACATCTGCTACTCGTCGAACGTGCTGGAACACGTCGGCGAGCCCTGGGTGATGCTCGACGAGATGTGCCGGGTCACCAAGCCCGGCGGCACCGTTTTCATCTCCTTCACGCCGTGGTATTCGCCGTGGGGCGGCCATGAGACCGCGCCTTGGCATTTCTTCGGTGGCCATTACGCGCGACGGCGTTATCAACGGACCATGGGCAAGGAGCCGAAGAACAAATTCGGTGAATCCCTGTTCCCGTTGTCGGTCGGCGCGGCCGTCCGCTGGGCGAAAAGCACTCCGCTCGCGCGATTGCACCAGGCTTATCCGCGTTATCACCCGAGCTGGGCGATGTGGATCGCGAGGGTTCCAGGACTGCGGGAAATCGCGTCCTGGAACCTCGTCTTGGTGCTTCGAAAGAACGGTACCTAGAAGAGGGACTTTCTCGTGAGCCCGTGCTGCGGGCCCGTGCGCTCGGCGGGCTCGGGCTCGGGCACGGCCTTGCGCGAGGTGAGCAGCAGGAACAGGCCCAGCAGCAGCATGACCCCGCCGCCGGCGCCGAACGCGATCGGCCCGACCGTGGTGATGAAGTCCAGCTTGCCCTTGTTGGCGTTGACCTGGTCGATCAGCCCGTTCACGGTCTTCTGGTCGAACGTGAGCGTGCCGTCGAAGACCACCGTCGTCTCACCGGACCCGATGGCGGGCCGCAGTTCCTGGTGCTGCTGCTGGGATTGCTTCACCTGCACGCCGGTGACCGGCTCGACCCACATGGTGATGGTGCCCTTGTAGAACAGCGGCACGTCCTTCACCGAATCCTCGGACGATCCGATGAGCGAACCGGGGACCGTCTTCGTCGCGATCTGCGTGTCACCGATGTTCTGGACGAACTTGTAGACCTCGACACCGTTGATCTCCTCGGTGCCCTTGAACTCGGCGGGCACCGCGGTGCCGGTGTTGTCGTCGTAGACCGGGTAGGTCTTCTGCTCGGTGCCGAACGGGAACTTGAACTGCAGGCCCGGCTGGGCGCGCTCGACGTTCTTCTCCGGTGGCTTGGCGCCTTCGGGGACCTTCACCGATTCGTCGAGCTTGGTGACGAACGAACTCTTGGCCTGGCACTTGAGCTCTTCGCCGTCCTTCGGCACGTAGCCCTCTGCCGTGCGGCGGTCGAAGCACACCTGCCGCTTGCTGGCGCTGACGATGGTGTTGTCCTTGACGTCGACCACCTGGACGGCCAGCAGCCAGACCGCGACGTCGGTGCCCGCCTTCATCTCGGCGGGCTCGAAGTTGGCCTGCACCTTGGCCGTCGCGGCCAGCGTCGCGCCCTTGCGCAGCTCGGCGCCCTTGCTGGTCACGGCCAGCACCTGGATGTTCGAGCCTTCCAGCACGGACGTCGAACTCTGATCGAGCGGGACCTTCGCCAGCTTGGCGTAGACGAAAGTGGGCAGCAGTACCGCGATCGCGATCGCGAATACGCCCAGTCCCAGCAAGATCAGGCTGAAAACACGTCGCAACGGTCCTCCTCGGTGAGGCTGCGAACACCGAAACTACCCGACGGTAACCGGCTGCAAGATAGTGACTCTCTTGTCAGCCGGGGTCAAATTGTGACCCTGCGTCGCAGGTATCCGATTCGCCCGTAAGGTCGTACCAGGACCACCGTTCGGCGCAAGCGGCCAAAAATGTTTGTTCCCAGGGACAATGCCGGTGCGGCGACCATCTGCCCATGGACATCGGCGCTTACTCCGATTCGATCGCCGACACCGAGCTCCGCGATGCGGTCGCGGACGTCGCCGCGCTGCTTTCGTTGCACGGCAACGTCATCCGGGATCTCGACGCGAGAAAGTCACGCTGGCGCCGCCGCGGGCACGCGCCGAGACCGGACATCGTCGTGTCCGTGCCGGGACATCGTCCACAGTGGACGAGCAGGCCGGGTGCCGAGGTGACGCTGCCGGTCGGCACCACCACGCGCGGCCGCACGCTCGCGGTGCGGCTCACCGCGCGCCCCGGCTTCAGCCGCGAGCTGCTGCGGCTGGCCGTGCTCATCGACGCCGATCAGTCCTCGGCTTCGAGCCGCACGGATTCCAGTGCCACGTAAAGCTCGCCGATGTCGACCGGATCGGTCAGGTCGCGTTTGGTGAGTTCCTGCACCCGCCGCAGCCGATAGCGAACGGTGTTCGGATGCACGAACAACCGGTCGGCCGCCTGCTTCGCGGAGCCGTGCCCGGCGAACCACGCCGCGAGCGTGTCGAGCAGCACTTTTCGTTCCTGCGCGGGCAAAACGAGCACGCCGGACAGACTCGACCGGACGACTTCCCGGGTCATCGCCGGCGCTCCGGCGACCAGCGTCGTCACCGGTGAATCACCGAAGACGGCGACGCCTGGCGTGCCAGCCGGAAGGGAAAGCCGCGCGACCCGAGCGCGGCTCAGCGCGTCCGGGATCTCGGCCAGCCCGGTGAACGGCTTGCTCATCCCGACGGCCAGCGGCATCGAGCCCAGCACGTCCCGCACCCGCCGCACGTCTTCGAGCCGGTCGATGGCCACCAGCCCGGCTTCCGCGCCGTGCCGCCACACCGACCGCCACCGCCGCGCGCGCAGCAGCAGTTCGACCGCGTTGTGCCAATCGGGCTCGACGGCTTCGCTCACCACCGCGACGAACATCCCCGACGGCGGCAACCCGAGCACCGCGGCCGTTTCCTCGAGTTCCAGCGGGTCGCTCAGCCTGCCTTGCAGCAGGTTTTCGAGCATTTCCCGCCGCTCCGGCGACGGCTCGGCCGCCACTTCGTCGTATGCGGTGGCGAGTGCGTCCGAGTAGAGGTCGATCGTGCGCCAAACGGTCGAACTCATCGCCGCCGTTTGCGCCGAGCTGATGAACCCGGGACCGGCGAGCCCGAGCAGCGCCTCGTAGACGAACATCCCACCAATCCGGAACGCGCGGAGCACGGCGGGCAGCGGGATTCCTTGCCGCGCCTGCGCGAGCCCGGTCTTGCGCGCCGCGTCGAGCGAGAGCTCCCGCCCGTCCGCGAACGACGTCAGCGCCCGCTTGAGGTTCGCCCGGCAGACCTGCCGCAGCTCGTCGGGCGCGACGGCGTCGACCTGGTGGTAGAACTCGTCCTTCTCGCTGAGCAGCTTCGCGAGGCGGTCGGCGAACTCCGGGAGCCTCGTGAGCATGGCCTGCATGAGCTCACGCTGCTCCCGAGGAGCCGGAGTGGCGAGAGCCTCGGTGCCCATCCGCTGACTCTAACCCGGCGGCACTGCGTCAGGCGGAAACCAAGCCCGCTTCGTAGGCGAAAATCGTGAGCTGGACCCGATTCGTGGCGTCGAGTTTCGCGAAGACACGGGTGATGTGGGTTTTCACCGTGGCCTCGCTCAAATGCAGTTCGGCGCCGATTTCCGCGTTTGTCTTCCCTTGGGCGACGGTCGTGACGATTTCCCGTTCCCGGTCGCTCAACGAGGCCAGCGCCGCGCGGGCCTGACGGCGGCGCGGGTTCGTGCGGGTCGCGACGAACTGGCCGATGAGCCTGCGGGTGGCGCTCGGGGTGAGCATGGCCTCGCCCGCGGCGACCAGCCGGACCGCGTCGATGATCTCCTGGGGCGAGCACTCCTTGAGCAGGAAGCCGCTCGCGCCGGCGCCGAGCGCGTCGAAGACGTACTCGTCCAGGTCGTAGGTCGTGAGGATGACGACCTTCGGCGGGTCGGCGAGCGCCATGAGGGCCGCGGTGGCTTCGAGGCCGTTCATCCGGCGCATGCGGACGTCCATCAGCACCACGTCGGGGGCGTGCCGGTTGACCGCCGGGACCGCTTCGTCGCCGTCACTCGCCTCGGCGACCACCCGGATGTCGTCCGTGCTGGCCAGGATCATGGACAGGCCGGTGCGCACGAGCGGGTCGTCGTCCACGAGCAGGACGCGCAGCTGGTTCACGGCTCCAGGTTAGTGCGCTTCCCACGGCAGCCAGGCGCGGAGTACGAACATGGTGCCGGACGGACCGGCGGTGACCGAGCCGCCGAGCAGGTTCGCGCGCTCGGCGACGCCGGTCAGCCCGGTGCCCGAGCCCGGTGACGGGTGCGCGACCAGCGGCAACGCGTTGACGGCCTCGATGGTCAGTCCCGTGCCGGGCGCGCCGCGGACGGTCAGGTCGACCGGGGCGCCGGGTGCGTGACGCAGCGCGTTCGTGAGGGATTCCTGCAGGATGCGGTAGGTGGCGGTGCCCAGCTGGGCGGGCGCGGTGCCCGCCTCCTCGAGCAGGATGGTGACGTTGATGACCATGCCTGCCGCGCGGGCGTTCGTGATCAGGTCGGGCACCTCGGCCAGCGTCGGCTGGGGCTTCGCGGGCTGGCCCAGCGGCGCGTCGCCGTCACGCAGCACGCCGATGACCTGGCGCAGGTCGTCGAGTGACTGGCGGGCGGTCGTGCGGACGCTCTTGGCGGCTTCGCTCGACGCCTGCGTGTCCTTGCTGACCTCGAGCGCGCCCGCCTGCAGCGAGAGCAGGGACAGCCGGTGCCCGAGGACGTCGTGCATCTCGCGGGCGATACGGGTGCGCTCCTCGCGGCGGGTCATCTCGGCGCGGAGCTCGCGCTCGTGGAGCTCACTGCGGGTGAGCTCGTTCTGGATCCCGCTGAGGATGCCGACCATCAGCGGGATCGCGACGAACACGGTCGTCGTCAGCACGATGCCGACGATCTGCCAGCCGGGGGAGGGCGAGTCGCCGATCCAGAGCCCGGCGATCGAGTGCTCGACGTTGTGCGCGTCGCGCCAGACGGCGCGCAGGGTCGCCGCGTAGACGAGTGCCGTGCCGATCCAGAGCACGCGGTCGCGGCGCCGGTTCGCCAGCGCGGCGAGCCCGATCAGCGCGGCCATCGAGTCACCGACGAGCACCAGCGGCGACACCAGCGCGATACCGGTGATCACCTCGGGCCAGCGATGCCGCCAGCACAGCAGCACCGCGGCGACGAGCCCGAGGAGGAAGGAGCTGGTGGACCACCCGTCCGGGTAGAAGTTCTGGTCCGCTTCGACCCAGTTGTACGAGCCGAACATGACGATGCTGCTCAGTACCGCGGCCACCACCGCGAGCACGGTGAGCACCACGCGGAGCACACGCCTTCCCATGCGCTGAGCCTACGCAGTGGTCACGGCCTGGCGGGATCAGCTGATCGTCTCGGGTCGGCGCGCCGGGGTGACGACTTTAGTCGTAACGGGTCTGCGCGCCGAGTACGACGCGGGAACCCCGGGTCCGCTGGTTGTCTGCTCTCAGCTCACCGCAGCTGAAAGGAAGCCCCCGTGACCAAGCAGCAGACCCCGCGACGCCCCGCCGCCACCGGCCTCCTGTTCGGCCTGGCCGGACTGGCGCTCTCACCGCTGGTCGTGGTCGGGCTCGTGCTCTCCGCGGTCGGGCTCGCCCGCGCCACCAAGGGGATCGTGGGCGACGCGCGGCTTTCGATGGCGAGTGTCGCGCTGTCGCTGCTCGGCCTCGCGTTCAGCACGGCATGGGCGGTCGGCTTCGGCACGGCGGTCGACGAGCCCGTGCCGGTCGTCCAGGTCTCTTATGTGCGGACCGTGGACACCGTGACCAGCACCGGGCGCTGAGGGGACTCCGGTGCGCAAGGGGGGATGACGTGCCGGGAGTGGCGGGGAACCACTCCCGGCACGTCGCTGTTTCAAGCATGCCTGAAATGGTAGGAGACTTTATAAAGGTTCTTGCTTATCGGCCGGTCGGCTCGTTACGTTCGTCAGCACGGGGAATTGGCCAACTCTCTGCGAACTGTTGTCCGCCGACAGGAGATTCGAAGATGAAGACGACGAAGAAAGCGGCGATGCTCGGCGTCGCCGCCGCGATGGTGAGTGTCTTCGGCGGGTTCACGCCCGCCGGCGCCGACGTTTCCATTCAGGGAAGCGCCGGACTGTACGACAATATCGACTGGAACCCCGATCAGGGGCAGCTGGGTATTTCCGGCGCGGCGAACCAGTGCGTCGACATTCCCGCGCACTTCCGGAACCGGACGTCCTCGTTCGTGATCAGCGGAGGGCGCGAGCTCATCCTTTACGACAACCCGGGATGCAGTGTCGGCATCGGACGCTGGGACCGCTCACAGCTGAACCTGAACGTCCAGGGCGCGGGCGACCGTGCCGAGTCGTTCCGCTTCCTGTAGCCGAAATGCCCGGGTGGCGACACCCGGGCATTTCTCACACGAGGACGCTGAGACAGGTCACGCAGCCTTCGAGTTTCTCGAATTCGCTGATGTCGACCGTGTGCACGTCGAATCCGAGATCGGTCAGATAATCGGCCGTGCGCGGCGCGCTCGCGCTGATCAATACCGAATCTCCGCCGAGTAGTACAACGTGGCAGCCGCCTTCTTCGATCACCGGACGGAAAGCCGGAAAAACGCCGGGTTCGAGATGGTCCGGCAACGCGACGAAAGTGCCGTCCGGCAATGCCGTGACGGCCGATTTCAAATGCAGCACACCGCGCAACGCCACCGGGACCACTGTCCGGCCGAGCGGCGCCACGAGCGCACGCAGCTGCCGCACGGCGTCGGCGTTGGTGCGGCCGCCGCGTCCGACGTAGACCTTGTCGCCCACCTGGAGCACGTCACCGCCGTCGAGGGTGCCGGAACCGTCGATCGACGCGATCCGCAGCCCGAGGTCACGGGCCGCGCGCTCGGCGCCCGCTCGCTCACCCCGCCGCTCCGGCGCGCCCGACGTCGGCAGGATCGCCAGGTCGCCGCAGACGATCAGGGCATCCTCGATGAACACCGAGTCGGGATGCTCCTCGGCGACGTCGACGTCGCGGACGGTCCAGCCCGCCGCTTCGAGCGCCGCGCGATAGGCGTCGTGCTGCTTGACCGCCAGGTCGAAGTCGACCGGCACCCGGTCGATGTGCGTGACCAGCCCCTCGGCGAGCCGGGTGCTGGGGCGGCGCACCAGCGCGGTGCCGGTCATGAGGCGAATTCCGGGATCAGCTCGCCGATCAGGCGCATGCTCTTCATGACCTGATCATGCGGCAGCGCGCCGACCTGGTGGAAGCACATCAGCCGGTCGACACCGAGATCCGCGTACGCGCGCAGCTTCTTCCGGCAGGTGTCCGGGCTGCCGACGATCAGCGAGTCCTGCTCGTTCAGCGCCTCGAAGATCTCCTCGTCCGGCACCTGCTCGCCTTCGAGCAGCCTGCCGATGACGAGCTGCGCCTCGGTCGGCGCGGCCGTGAGGTCGTCGCGGACGAACTGCCCGGTGAGGTTCGCCGGGTCCTTCATCGCCTCCTCGCCGCGCGCCATCGACTCCAGGAACATGGTCTTGGCGTCGAAGAAGGTCAACGCCTTCACCGTGTACCAGGCCGCAGCGGTCGCCGCGCCGTGGCGCATGGCTTCCTCGTCGGTGTCCGCGCAGTGCACGAACGTGAAGAAGGCGACCTGCTCGTTCTGGACCGCGCCCACCGGGTTCCGGCAGGCCGCGGACGCGTCACGGTAGAGGCCGATCAGGCGGCGGACCCGTTCCAGCGGCTCCCACAGCGTGGTCCCGAGCACGCCGACGCCACGCTTGCCCGCCTCCTCGAACGCGGGCGGGCTGGCGGCCGCCTGCCACAGCGGCGGATGCGGCGACTGGACGGGCTTGGGGCGCACCGGCACGTCGCGGATGTCGAAGAACTCGCTCTGGTACGAGAAACGCTCCTCCGTCCACATGCGCGGCACCATCTCGAACGCCTGCTGCGTCTGCGTGCGCGCGTCGGCGGGGTCGATGCCGAACAGCCGCCATTCCGGGATGGTGGAGCGGGTCAGCCCCATTTCCAGGCGCCCGTTGCTCAGATGATCGAGGGTGGCCGCGCGCTCGGCGATGCGGATCGGGTGATTGAACTTGGCCGGGGCCAGCACGGCCGAATGGCCGAGCCTGATCCGGCTCGTCTGCTGGGAGATGGCCGCGAGCAGCAGTTCGGGCGCGGACGACAGGCTGAAGTCGTCCGCGCCGTGGTGCTCGACCTGCCACCAGCAGCCGTAGCCGAGCTCGTCGGCCAGCCTCGCCTGTTCGATGGCCTGCGTGAAGCGCGCGTGCTCCTGCTCGGCCTGTCTCGGTCCGGGGTCCTGGATCTCGGTGAAGACGTCTAATTTCACCGCTTGAATCTAGGTCGGCGAATCCGGCGGCGGCACCGCCAAAACGTCGACTGCGCTGATCAGGCGTCCGTTGTTGACGCAGGACCAACAGGCCGACCAGGACACGCCCTAGACATCGGACGCGTGGCCCGGCTCGATCTCCCCGCCGTCATCGAGCCGGGTCGCGAACCAGCCGATCCACCGCCGTTGCCCCGGGGTTTCGACCGCGCGCGGCCGGTAGTGCTCCCGCGTCCACGCCAGCGCCTCGTCTCCCGGGCAGCCGGCGAGCACGGCCATACAGGCGATGACCGTGCCGGTCCGGCCGGTCCCGCCGACGCACGCCACCTCGACCTGCTCGCCCGCCCGCGCGCGTGCGTAGGCGCGGCCGATCTCCGCGAACGCCGTGGCGTTGTCACGCGGAACGCGGAAATCCGGCCAGTCGAGCCAGGTCGACGGCCAGCCGGGACGCCAGGCCTGGCGGCTCCGCAGGCTGAACCGCCTGGGCGCGTCCGGATCGCGGCCCAGGTACAAGCCGTAGTCGGGCAACGGGCCCGATGGAAACTCTTCGCGGCGCCCCCGGCCGCGGATCAGTGTGCCGTCCGGGAGCGCGATCGCGCCGGTGAGTGTCATGTCCCCCATGCTTTCGTTCATTCTTCGAGTGCGAAGGCCACCGCCGCCTCGGCGTGCAGCCGGGTGGTCGGGAAGACCGGAACCGGGCTGTCTTCGGCGGAGACGAGCAGCTCGATCTCGGTGCAGCCGAGGATCACGCCTTCGGCGCCGCCGGCGACCAGTCTGCCGATGATCTCCCGATAACCCTCGCGTGAGTCTTCCCGGACGACGCCGAGGCAGAGTTCTTCGTAGATTACGCGGTGCACGAAAGCGCGATCTCGCGCGTCCGGGACGAGCATGGTCAACCCGTGCCGCGCGAGCCGGTCCCGGTAGAAGTCCTGCTCCATCGTGAACGCGGTGCCGAGCAGCCCGACCGTGGCGAGCTTCGCCGCGGTCACCGCCCGCGCCGTGGCGTCGGCGAGATGCAGGAACGGGACGTCGATCGCGGCCTCGACGGCACCGGCCACCTTGTGCATCGTGTTCGTGCACAACAGAACCACGTCGGCGCCCGCCTTTTCGAGCCCGCGCGCGGCGTCGGCGAGAAGTTCGCCCGCCTCGTCCCAGCGTGCTTCGGCCTGGAGCCGTTCGATCTCCGCGAAGTCGAGTGACGTCAGCACGCAGCGCGCCGAGTGCAGCCCGCCGAGCCGGTCGCGCACCAGCTCGTTGAGCAGCCGGTAGTACTCCGCGCTGCTCTCCCAGCTCATCCCGCCCAGCAACCCGATCATCCGCATCGGGCCAGGATAGGTCGTGAGTGTTCCGGCCGGTTCTATTTGAGCGGTAGGTCCGAGGTGGCGTGGTCGAGGAGTCGGCGAGCATGGGCCAACGGAGTTGCTTGTGGGCCGTCAGGTGTCCCCAAAGCAACTCCGTCAGACCTGCGGCCGCTGATTCTCAGCAAGTCGCACTCACGCCCATCACGCCACGTTTGGGTTTCCGCCCAAATAGAACCGGCCGTACCACTCACGACCCCACGCCGAGCCGACGATCACGCCACCTTTGCGTTTCCCTCAAATAACCGGCCGGAACACTCACGACCCCGTTAGGGCAGGGTCCAGTTCTGGGCGTTGGTGCCGTTGCAGTCGTAGATCTGCAGCTGCGTGCCCTGCGTGGTGCTCGACCCCGGATCATCGAGGCAGCGCCCGGATTGCGGGTTCCGCAACGCGCCGCCGTCGCTCTCCCAGACCTGCGCGCCGGTGCCGTTGCAGTCCCACAGCTGCACCTTCGTGCCGTTGGCGGTGCCGGAATTCGAGACGTCCATGCACTTGCCCAGCACCTGCAGTGTGCTGCCCGCGACCGTCCACAGTTGAGCGTTCGTGCCGTTGCAGGCCCAGATCTGGATCTTGGTCCCGTTGGCCGTGCCGGAGTTGTTGTCGTCGGCGCACAGGTCCGGCGACACCCCGGACACGATCGGCCCGACCCCCGCGCTCGTCCCGACCCGCCAGCCGAATGACGTGAAGCCCGACGCGCCCGTCCCGTCCGCCGCGGTGACCACCGCGCTGAACCGGCCAGCGGCGGAAGTGGTCCCCGAAATCAGTCCGGATGAGCTGATCGTCAGCCCGGCGGGCAGCCCGGTCGCACTGAAGGTCAACGTCTGGCCCGGCGCCGAATCCTTCGCGGCGATCTGGAGATCGACCGACGCGCCGACGTCCGAAACCTGGTCGCCAGGACTCGTCACCGTCACGACATTGCTACTGCCGCCGTACGAAGGCGGAGCCGCCGACGGCGCGCTCGCCCACGAGGTGTTGGCCGCCGTGCCCAGGTTGAACGTCATCGTGCCGCCGCCGCTGATCGCCCCCTTGGGGAGATAGGCGTTGTTCCACGCGGCGCCGTTCCAGCTCGCGCTCTGCACGTACGGCGCGGTGGTGGCGGCCGACGGCGCGTTGATCGTCAGCGTGTTGCCGGTCGGCAGGGTGAGAACGGCCTGTGTGAACAGCGGGCTGCCCAGCGCGAGGTCTGCGGTGCCCGGCGTCTCCGGATACATGCCGAGCGCGGAGAACACGTACCAGGCGCTCATCTCGCCGAGATCGTCGTTGCCGGCGAGCCCGCCGGGTGTGTCGGTCCAGATCTGGTTCTGGATCTTCCGCACGATCTGCTGGGTCTTGTACGGCTGGCCGACGTAGTCGTACTCCCACGGCAGGTACAGGCTCGGCTCGTTGCCCATGTCGGACCGGCTGCCGCCGGCGCCGTCGAACGAGGTCAGCACACTGTCCAAATAGGAGATCATCGCCGCGTTGCCGCCCTTGGCCGCGGCCAGTCCCGCGACGTTGAACGGGACCATCCCGGTGTACTGCCAGGATGAGCCTTCCACGAAGTTGCTGCCACTGCTGGGATTGAACCCGGCCGCCCACGCTCCATTGAGGAGCCTGGGCTGCATGAAACCGCTGGCCGGGTTGAACGTGTTGCGCCAGTTCTGCGCCTTGGTGGCGAACTTGTTCTGGTTCGCCGTGTCGCCGAGCGCGCCCGCGAACGCGGACAACGCGAAGTCCGCGCTGTCGTATTCGAGCTGCGTGGCGACGGGACCGTAGAAGTTGCAGCAGCCGTAGGAACCGTTGCTGGGCAAGTAACCATGGCTGGTCAGGTAATTCAGCCCCGGCCGGATGTTGTTGGTGGTGCCGGCTTCCTTGACCATCGCGGTGAGCGCGGCGGTGGTGTCGAAGTCACGCGCGCCGAACGCGTGATAGCTCGCGATGATCGCGGTGCCCGGATCGCCGACCATGACATAGCTTTCGCCGTTGTTCTGCGCCCATTTCGGGAGCATGCCGCTGTGCGCGTAGTCGTTGACCATGGACTGCGCGGCGTCGCTGGACTCGTGTGGCGCGACGAGCGCGGAAAGCTGCGCCTGCGTCCGGTAAGTGTCCCAGCCGGAGAAGTTGGCGTACTGCGCGTGTCCACTGGGGACGGTGTGGAGCTGTTTGTCGAAGCCGACGTACTGGCCGTTGGTGTCGGAGAAGACGTTGGGATGCAGCAACGCGTGATACAGCGCGGTGTAGAAGACGCGTTGCTGGGCGGCGGTCCCGCCGGTGATCTGGATCCGGCCGAGCAGCCCGTTCCACGCGGTGTGGGTGGCCTGGCGGGTCGCGGCGAAGTTCCAGCCAGGGTTCTCGGCGACCCGGTTCGCGACCGCGTTCGCCTTGGAGACATAGGAAACGCCGACCTTGGCCTGCACGACCTGATTGGCCGTGGTGTTGAAGGTGACGTACCCCGCGTTCGGGCCCGCGGTGCTGCCGCTGGAGGTGAACGGCTGATCGAAGACCATGTCGAAGTAGACGGTGTAGGTGTTGGCCGCACCGCAGAAATGCCCCGAAGTGACCGAACCGGACACTTCGGTGTTGCTCACGACCTGCCAGTTGGTCCCGAAGGTGCCGTTCTGGCTGCCGTTGAGCTTGAAGATCAGGTTGGCGTTCGCGGTCGAGGGGAAGGTGAACCGGCCCATTCCGGACCGGGTCGTCGCCGTCAGCTCGGTCTTGATGCCGGTGTTCAGGCCGACCGAGTAGTACCCGGCGTCGGCGGATTCGGCGCTGTGCGCGAAACCGGCGGTCGCGCCGGTGTTGATCGCCCCGGTGGTCGGCATGATCGGGACGTCCCCGTTCGCACCGCAGCCAGGGCCGGACATATGGGTCAAACTGAACCCGGTGATGGTCGAGTCCTGGTAGTCGTACCCGCCGCCGTCGGGACGGCTCGGCGTGTCCGGGCTCCACTGGACCATGCCGAACGGCGCGTCGGCGCCGGGGAAGTCGTCGGCGTAGTTCGTGGTGCCGATGAAGGGATTCACCACGGACGCCGGATCGGTCACGGCGGCGGCGTTCGCCGTGGCGGGGTTGAGGATGCCGGTGACGAGAACCGCCACGGCGAGTGTGCGCGACAGGGATGAGGCCATTTCGTCCGCCCTTCACCTCCGGTGGGGTGAACCAGGGGAATCCCTGTGGCACAAGGGAGTCAAGGTGCTCCGGGTAAGCCTGTCGGCTTTCGGACAACGATGTCATGCCAACGGGGGAGATCGAACGATGTGATGGGGCGAAAGGACTCAGGGATAAAGCGGGCTTTACTCCGCGGAGTAAAGCCCGCTTTATCCCGACGGTCAGTTGTTGTTGATGAAGGTGCGCGCCAGCTGTTCGCCGGTCGTGGTCGCCTTCGCGTGGTTTTCGATGGGGGAGATCTTGGAGTTCTTGAAGTAGATGTAGGTGACGCCGGAGTCGGTGCCGCCGTTGCTGGGGTCGGGGTTGATGCCCAGCGCCTTGGCCGTGGCGTACGAGGCCTCGCCGATGATCGAACTCGGCCCGGTGTCGCCGACCACGGCGTAGAGCACCTGGTTGTTGTAGATCACCGCGACGACACCGCCGCCCTGGATGCCGAATTTGGTGTAGTCCCAGGTGCTGCTGGAGCTGGGCACGACCACGTACGGCAGCGTCGCCGCGTTCAGCGGCTTGCCGTCGGACTGGTGGAACGCGGTGTCCGGCTGGAAGCAGCAGTCGGTGTTCTCGTTGCACTGCGAGGTGCGCTGGCCGTCGCAGTCGATGTCCATGTCGGCCTTGTAGAACACGGCGCCGTTCTTGCCGCACACCGGGATCGTCTTGCCGGTCTCACTGTCCGTTTTGTACAGACCGCTGGAGATCTGGCTGCAGGAGGTCACCTTCGCGAGCAGTTCGGCGGCGGTCGGCGCGCCGGTGCCCGGTGGGCCGGGATCGCCGGCGTCGGTGACGGTGAGCTCGTCGACGTTCGGGCCGCCGTTGGCCGTGGTGGCGGTGGCCCGCACGGTGTGCGTGCCCGCGGTGAGCGTGGCGGTGACGGTCGCAGTGGTCCAGGTCGTCCAGGCGCCGGTGCCCGCGAAGGACGGGGTCGCGGCGGTGGCGCCGTCGATCGCGATCGTCATCGGACGGCTGGTCGTGGTCCCGTTCGCGTACCGGAGCACGAGTGAGGTGCTGCCTGCCGGGACGGTGATCGACCACTGGACGGACGAGCCGGTCACGTTGTCGTAGTTGACGAATCCGGTGCCGGTGAAGCCGGCGTGGTTGGCCTCGACGACGCCTTGGGTGATGGTGGCGTTCTCGGCCTGGTAGGTGGTCGTCGCCGCGGTCGCGGGTGCCGTGGGCAGCACGAGATAACTGACGGCAATCGCGATCGCCATGGCGGCGACCCGGAATCTGCGCATATCAGCCTCCGTCGGTTAGGAAACTTTACTAACGAAGAGAAACGGTAGGTTCGGGTCACGCTGTGCGTCAATACCGCACCGATGATCCTTTGTGGAACCGGATTTCTTGGACAATTCAGGGCACGGGTGACCTGTCTTCCCCGCGCGGCCGTTTCGTAGTTAGCTGCGATCATGGCGTTGACGGCAGTGGAGCTCGCGGAAGCGGTGCGTGCGAAGGAAATCGACCCGGTTCAGGTCACCAAGGAGGCACTGGCGCGGATAGCGGCGGCGGACGGCCTGGTCGGCGCGTTCCGGAAAGTGCGGGCCGCTGAAGCTCTCGCCGAAGCGGAATTGCTCGCTCAGCGGGACGATATGGCCGATTTGCCGCTGGCCGGGGTGCCGGTCGCGGTCAAGGACGTTTCCGAAATAGGCGGCGAATACGTCGAATGGGGCTCGGCGGCGGGCGGCCGCGAGCCGATGCCCGCCGACGACGTGATCGTCCGCCGCCTGCGTCGCGCAGGCGCCGTGATCGTCGGCATCGCGCGCGTGCCCGAGCTGTGTATCTGGCCGTTCAGCGACACCGCCGACGGCGTCGCTCGCAACCCCTGGGACCCCTCGCGCACCTCGGGCGGCTCGTCGGGCGGCAGCGCGGCCGCGGTGGCGGCGGGCCTGGTCCCGATCGCGCACGGCAGCGACGGCCTCGGCTCGATCCGCCTGCCCGCGGCGATGTGCGGCCTCGTCGGCGTCAAACCCGGCTACGGCGTGATCTCCACCCCCGGCGACGCGGGCTGGTTCGGCATGTCCACCCACGGCCCGCTCGCCACCACGGTCGCCGACGCGGCGCTGCTGCTCTCGGTGCTCGCCGACGACCCGTCACTGGCCGAGGTCAAGCCGCCCCGCGACCTCCGGATCGCTTTGTCGACGCGGGTTCCGCTGACCAGGGCCCCGGTCCCGCGTCAGCTCACCGCACCGGTCGACGAGATCGGCAAGCTGCTCTCGGCCGCGGGCCACACCGTCGAACACGCCACCCCGCGCTACGGCGTCGCGGCCGTCGGCGGCATCCTCGCCCGCTGGTTCGCCGGCCCGCAGCTGCAAGCCCACGACTTCCACCCGGCTCGCCTGCAACCACGCACGCGCACCCATCTGCGGTTCGGGCGCGCGATGGTCCGCGCGGGCCGCATCCGCGAAGAGACCAAGTTCAACTGGCTCACCCGCGCGGAGGAGTTCTTCGCCGACCACGACATCCTGGTCACCCCGTCGCTGGCGACCCTCCCGCCTCGCGCCGGCCGCTGGCACGAACGCTCCTGGCTCGCCAACGCGATCCCGGCGATGCGCGTCGCGCCCTTCGCGGGACTGTGGAACCTGGCAGGCTACCCGGCGATGTCCGTCCCGGCGGGCCGCCACTCCTCTGGCTTGCCGCTCGGCGTGCAACTCGTGGCCGCACCCGGCGGCGAAGCGCGTCTGCTCGGCATCGCCGCGCAGATCGAGTCCCGCAAACCCTGGCCCAGGACCAAGGAGTCGTGAGTGTTGCCGACGGTTATTGAGCGGAAGGCCAATGTGGCGTCTTGCGCTCGGGCGCGGCTGAACCACACAAAGGCCACCCTTGTAACGCTGAGCGTGACATGGGCCCCCTTCGTCACGTCTCAGACTCCAGCAAAACCGCGCGAATAGGACATAGCGGACCACCACATTTCGCGTCTGGCGTCCATGGTGGACACGAAATCGGGTGTAGTTCACCAGCGAGACGACGTGAACGCCTCGTTCGCAACGTTCAACGTCGCGAACGAGGCGTTCACGCCATCCCACCTGGCGCAGCGACCACACGTGGCGGGCGAGTCATGGGGGTCGTGAGTGGTACGGCCGGTTCTAACCGGTCTAACCACTCACGACCCCTTGCCCTCGCCTGGCCAGATCGTGAACGAGGGGTTCCCCCGCTGCACCCAACGCAGCAGGGGAACCCCTCGTTCAGCCACTCACGGCACGTCCGGGCCTCGCGACGTGACCTCGTCAGCCAGACCGACGCACGCCATATTTGCCCTTCCCCTCAATAGAACCGTCGGCAACACTCACGACGCTCAGGCCTTGGCGGGCTCGGGCGCGGGCTTGTGGCCGTTCGCCTTGGGCTCCGGGGACGGCTTCGGCTTGGCGGGCGCCGGTTTGACCGGCTCGGCGCCGACCAGCTTCGAGGCGGCCGCGATCGTCGACTCTTCCTTCAGCGGCTGCAGCGTCGCTTCGCTCTGCTTGAGGACCTCGTCGGCTTCGCGCAGGCTCGCGCGGGCCTTCTCACGGAGTTCCGCGAGACGCTCGACCTTGCGGGCGGCCGCGTTCGTGGTCTGGGCGGCCGAGGTGGTCGCCTCGTCGACGCGCCGCTTGGCTTCCGCGGTGGCTTCGTCGACGCGGCGCTTCGCTTCGGCCGTCGCCTCCGCGATCCGGCGCTCCGCCTGGTTCTTGCTCGCCGTGCTCTGGTCGGCGATGTGCTTTTCGAGCGCGGCGCGCTGGGCCGCCATCGAGGCCTCGAACTCGGTCTCGATCTTGCGGCGCTTCGTCTCGGCGGCCTTGTCGAGCTCTTCGCGGCGCTGGGCCGCTTCGAGGGTGACCTTCTTGACCTCGGCGCGGGTGCTGGTGAGCGCGGCCTCGTGCTCGCTGTGGAGCGCGTCGGCGTGCACCTCGAGCGCCTCGACCAGCTTGGTGTAGCGGTCTCGGAGCTTGGTCGAGGCCTCCGTCGACTCGGCCCAGGTCTTCTCCGCCGCCGACTGCGCGCGAGTAGTGATCTCGTCGGCTCGCGCGTGCGCGAGCTGCACGGTGCGCTGCATGCGCTCGTCGAGATCCTCGAGCCGCTCCGGCGGCTTCATGAGCTCTTCGATGCGGGAAGTCGCCTTGGCCAATTCACGTCTGGCGTTTTCCAGCTCGCGCGACAAAGTGCTCGCCTGCGCCATCGCGGCATCCCGATCGGTGACGATCCGCCGCAGATGCGCTTCGAGATGATCCAGGTACTGACGGACCTCGTTCCGGTCGAATCCTTGCCACGCGTGTGCGTATTCGCGGCGTAGCGGAAGCAGGCCGTTGTCGCGCTCGGAAACCATGGCGACGACGGTACCTGCGCACCCGCTGTTATCGGCCACAGGCATGGGTAAATAGGACCCGGTTTTCACCCGCTCCAGTAAGCCGTCGCCTGTTCGGCCGCATCTTCATCGCTCTGTGTTACTTAGATCACCAGTGGAAGCCGCGGCTCAGCCTGGCGAGTGCCTGCGCCGCCTTGGACAGGTGCATTTCGCCACGCCCGATCTTCAGCCCGCCGCTGCCGCCCGCCGCCGCGGAGTCGGGGAAGATGCGGAAACCCTGATACGCCACCGCATCCGTGAGACCCGGCGTCAGCGTGTACGCGAGACCGATGGCCTGGCCCGCCGGCGTGCCGATGTGCTTCGGGCGCTCCTTGAGCGCCTTGAGCACCATGTCCGCCGCCTGGTCCGGCGACTTCGTCGGGAACGCGTCGTAGATCTTGGTCGGCCGGATCATCGGCGTGCGCACGAGTGGCATGTGGATCGTGGTGAACGTGATCCCGTCGCCGTGCGTTTCGGTCGCCGCGATCCGCGAGAAGTAGTCGAGCGCGGCTTTCGAGGCGGCGTATGCGGAAAAGCGCGGCGCGATGCCCTGCACGCCGATCGACGACACGTTCACGATGTGCCCGAACTTGCGCTCGGACATATGCGGCAGCACCGCCAGAATGAGGCGGACCGCGCCGAAGTAGTTGATGGCCATCGCGCGCTCGTAGTCGTGGAAACGGTCGTAGGAAAGCTTGATCGACCGGCGGATCGAGCGGCCCGCGTTGTTCACCAGCATGTCGATCCGGCCGTGCTCGGCGAGCATGGCGTCGACCGCCTTGTGCACCGACTCCTCGTCGGTCAGGTCGGCCGGGTAGACCGAAGCGTGCCCGCCCGCGGCGATGATCTCGTCGCGCACCTCTTCCAGCTCGTGCTGGCGGCGGGCGACGAGCAGCGGAATGCCGCCTTCCGCGGCGACCTTCAGCGCGGTCGCGCGGCCGATGCCGGACGACGCGCCGGTGATGATCACGCGGCGCCCGTCGAGCTCACCGCGCGGGCCGTGCTTGCGCGCGCGGAACGGGTCGAGGTGCTCACGCCAGTAGCGCCACAGCGTCGCGGCGTAGTCGTCGATGCGCGGGACCTCGACGTCCGTGCCCGCCAGCGCCTTGCGCGTCGCGCTCGACGAGAACACCGACGGGAACGACATGGTCTCCAGCAGCACCGGCGGGATGCCGAGGCGCTCGAGCACGGCGTCGCGCGCGATCGTGAAGCCGGGGATGTGCTCGCTCAGCTTCACCAGCGAGACGATGCCCTTGGAGACGCCCTCGTTGAGCTGGCCGCTGATCGTCGGCGCGCCCGCGGCCTTCGCGAAGGCGTTGTAGACGGACACGACCGGCTGCGGCTCCGGGTTGACCAGGTGGAACGTGCGGCCGTCGAGACCGTCTTTGTTCACCAGCGCCAGCAGTGCCTTGGCCACGTAGTCGACCGGGACGACGTTCGTGTCGCCGAGATCCGGCCCGACCAGCGGCACGTTCGGCAGCGACGCGAGCCTGCTGATCGCGGGGAAGAGGTAGTAGGGGCCGTCGATCTTGTCCATCTCGCCGGACTGCGAGTTCCCGAGCACGATCGCCGGGCGGTAGACCCGCCACGGCACCTCGTGCTGCTCGCGGACGAGCTTCTCGGCCTCGAACTTCGTGCGGTGGTACGGGGTGACCAGGCGCTGCCCGACGTCGAAGGCGTCCTCGGAGTACATGCCCTCGTGGTCACCGGCGACGGCGACGGACGAGATGTGGTGCAGCACGCCCGCGCGCAGGTCGGCGGCGAGGTCGATGACGTGCTGGGTGCCCTCGACGTTGGCCTTGACGCTGGTCTCGTCGTCGGCCTCGATGTCGTAGAGGGCGGCGAGGTGGACGATGTGGTCGACGTTGCCGCGCAGGTCCTCACGGGCGTCGTCGCTCACGCCGAGCATCGGCTCGTTGAGGTCGCCGACGACGAGCCGGACGCGCTCGGGGTGCGGCCACTGGTTCGTCAGCTTGGTCAGTTTGTCCTGAGAGGACGCCCTGACGACGAGCGAGACCTGGTCGACGTCTTCGCGGGCGAGCAGCAGCTGGGTGAAGTGGCGCCCGATCAGTCCGGTCGCGCCGGTCACCAGATAAGTCGCCATGTCGCTTCGCCTTCCGCCGCTGCCCAGGTCCTGAGGCGTGTCTCTTGGATGTCGCCCGCGATAGCCGAGCCCAGATGACCCCTGGCGGCACCGCGGGATCACCCGAGTACAACCCGGTACGAGGGAGATCCCACGGCACCGCCAGGGGCCATCTGGATCTCGACTCTCATCGGACGACATCCAAGAGACACGCCTAGGGCATTCTGCTGCATACGGACCAGCGTGACCACACCGCTACGGGGTTAAGTTACTCACGGGTTTACCAGTAGGGGTCATGATCGGCGCTGTCGCCGAGGACATACGGTGTCTTCGGGACGGGCGGTGTCCGATATGAGTAAAGTCGTCTTTACTCGACGGGAACTGCGGGGCCCTCCCCTTCGTTGTCCCGATGCAGGTGCCAGGAGATCCAGGAGGATCAGGTGCGTTCCACAAGCAATCCGGCGTTCCGCAACTTGCCGCGAGGCAACGTGGGGTACGGCCAATACGGGCCCAACACGGGCTTCAATCAGCCAGAGGGCGGCTTCCCCGGCTATGCCCAGGCCCCGACCGACCGCGGTGACGACCGGCCGATGACGGTCGACGACGTCGTCGTCAAGACCGGCCTCAGCCTCGGCCTCGCGCTGATCGTCGGCGCCATCACGGCCATCTGGGCGCAGACCCAGCTGGTCACCAACGCCTTCGGCAAGGTGACCGGCTTCTCCGGCGCGCTCATCGGCGCGCTGATCGGCGGCCTCGTCGTCGGACTCGTGCTCTCGCTCATCATCTCGTTCGGCCAGAAGGCGAGCGGCCCGCTGACGCTGGCCTACTCCGCGGCCGAAGGCGTGTTCCTCGGCGCGCTCTCCGGCGTGTTCGAGTTCTTCATGCCCGGCATCGCGCTGCAGGCGCTGCTCGGCACCGCGGGCGTGTTCGTCGCGATGCTGGTCGTCTACAAGACCGGCGCCATCAAGGTCACGCCCAAGCTGACCAAGTGGATCATCGGCGCCGTCGCCGGTGTCGTCATCCTCATGCTGATGAACCTCGTGCTCGGCCTGTTCGGCGTGAACATGGGCCTGCGCGACGGCGGCACCCTGGCGATCGTCTTCAGCCTGGTCGTCATCGGCATCGCCGCGTTCTGCTTCCTGCTCGACTTCGACATGGCCGACAAGATGATCCGCGAGGGTCTCCCGGCCAAGTGGGCCTGGTACGCCGCCTTCGGCCTCATGACCACCCTGGTCTGGCTCTACCTCGAGATCCTCCGTCTGTTGTCCTACCTGAACAACGACTGATCTCCCACGCACGCGCGAAGCCCCGCCGGGTCCCACCCGGCGGGGCTTTCGCGTACCAGGGGTCGTGAGTGGTACGGCCGGTTCTAACCGGTCTAAACACTCACGACCCCTTTTCAGGGTGGGTCGAAAGGTCAAGGTGGGGTTGAGCCTTTGTGGACGGTGCGTGACCGGGTGTGCGTCGCCCGTATGAGTTTCGCCTCAAGGAGTGGCCCGCGCGGGCATGATCCGCTACGCCGTGTTCAATATCGCTCGTCAAACACTTCTTTAACTTCGTGAGGTCATTGTGAGCGTTCCTCCTCCGCCGGCGCCGGGTCAGCAGCCGGTGGGTCAGCCGGGTCCCTACGGCCCGCCCCCGGGTGGGGCGCCTGTCCAGTTCGGGGAGCCGGCGCAGCCGCCCAAGAAGCGGCGGCTGTTCCTGAAGATCGGCCTGCCGATCATCATCGTGCTCGTGCTGGGCGCGGTCGGCATCGCGGTCGTCGCCTTCCAGGCGCTCAAGGACACGCCGTTCCTCGCACAGGCGGGTGACTGCATGAACATCTCGGAGTTCAAGCAGATCGACTCCAGCAACATGCCGCACAAGCTCGACTGCGGTGACCCGGCCGCCAACGTCAAGGTGGCCGTCCGCCTCGACAGCAGCACCGCGCAGTGCCCCGCGCAGGGCTACGAGGAGCTGACGCTGCTCAAGCCGTCGGCGAAGCTGTGCATGATCATCAACGTCAAGACCGGTGACTGTGTCGCGAACTTCGGCACCGGCGACAAGGGCTACAAGAAGGTCGCCTGCACCGACCCCACCGCCGAGGTGGAGTTCGTGAAGGTCGAGCCCGCCGTCAACGAAAACGTCTGCGAAGGCACGGAAGGCGACAAGTTCGTCACCTACCCGACCCCGCCGACTTCGCTGTGCTGGAAAGCCGCGACCAAGTAAGACCGCCACGGAAAGCGGGCGCTCGCGGGCGCCCGCTTTTTCGTGCGCAAGCCGTCCCAGCACACGGGAGTCGTCGCACTCCATGAGACGAGCTGCGACCAGGGGATTTGCCGCCCTAACCTTGATCGTCCCACTTCGATCAAGACCTGGAGTCCTGGTGGCCGCGACGACCGATCTGCCTTCCCTAGACAAGAATTTCCCGACCTCGTGCGCCGCGCCCGCGCCGCGGCCGGAGGACCCCGTCAAAGTCGTGCCGCTGGCCGTCGCGACGGTGCTCGCGATCGGCCTCGACTGGTTCGTCTGGGCGAGTTACGGCCCCAAGTTCGGGGTGCTGCTCCTGCTGGGGCTGGGCCTCGGGATCGCGTTGTTCCACTCGCGGTTCGGGTTCACCTCCGCGTGGCGGCAGCTGATCGCGGTCGGCAACGGGCAGGGACTGCGTGCGCACACGCTGCTGCTCGGCACGGCCGCGACGCTGATCGCGCTGATCGCGGGCACCGGCGCCGGGCTGTTCGGCAGCAAGCCGACGCCGGTGACGAACGTCGGCCCGATCGGGCTGGCGTTGTTCGTGGGCGCGCTGCTGTTCGCGGTCGGCATGCAGCTCGGCGGGGCGTGCGCGTCGGGGACGCTGTTCGCGGTCGGCTCCGGGCAGTCGACGATCGTGCTGACCCTCGGCGGGTTCATCACAGGCTCGGTGCTCTACACCTACGCGTACCCGCTGCTGAAGGACTGGCCGCAGATCAAGGGCGTGCTGCTGTCCGACCACGTCGGCTGGTTCGGCTCGTGGGCGATCACCATCGCCGTGCTGGCCGTGATCGTGTTCGCCACCAGGGCCGTGCAGAAGCGCCGCGTGCCGCCGCCGACCGATGTCGTGCCGACCGCCAAGGGCGCCGCGCGGATCATTCGCGGCTCGTGGCCGATCCTGGTCGGCGCGGTGGTGCTCGGTGTGCTGGCCGGCGCGGTCTACCTGGTCTCCGGCGGGATCTGGGGCATCACGAGCGCGTTCTCCCTGTGGGGCGCCAAGCTGCTGCAGCTGTTCGGGCTGCACCCGGAGACCTGGGAGTTCTGGCGGATCAAGGCCAACGCCGCGTCGCTGTCGACCACCATCTGGAAGGACAAGAACAGCCTCACCGACATCGGCATCGTGCTCGGCGCCGCGGCGGCGGCCGCGGCGGCGGGCGCGTGGAAGATCCACAGCTCGATCCCGTGGCGCACCGCGCTGGCGGCCGTGCTCGGCGGGATCCTGATGGGCATCGGCGCGCGGCTGGCCGGTGGCTGCAACATCGGCGCGTACCTCGGCGGGATCTCCGTCGGCAGCCTGCACGGCTGGCTGTGGGGGATCTTCGCGCTCGGCGGCACCTGGATCGGGCTGAAGCTGCGGCCGCTGTTCGGGCTGGGCAACCCGGTGCCCACGGACAGCGTCTGCTGAGTCACGCTGCGAACGCGAGCCTGCCCGAACGTGCGGGCTCGCGTTCGTTCTCCGAGAATTCGTTGGCGTCTGCAAGCAGTTCCTGGTTACTGTGGGTGCACAACATCCATGGGGGCTCTCAGTAATTCGTGGTGCGCTCTGCCGCGCCCGCAGGAACGGACGTGCATGTCTTCCCAACAGCCGGACAACGACAAACTCGACGCGGGCGTGCTCAAGGTCGCCGGTGTGGTCGTCCTCGGCGCCATCATGGCCATTCTGGACACCACTGTGGTGAACGTCGCACTGCAGAAGCTGACCCTTGAGTTCCAGACCTCGTTCGACACCATCCAGTGGGTCGCGACGGGCTACATGCTGGCGCTGGCCACGGTCATCCCGGTCACCGGCTGGGCGTCGGACCGCTTCGGCACCAAGCGTCTCTACATGATCGCGATCGGCCTGTTCCTCATCGGCTCGATGCTCGCCGGGCTGTCCTGGAACGTCGAGTCGCTGATCATCTTCCGTGTGCTGCAAGGTTTCGGCGGCGGCATGCTGATGCCCGCGGGCATGACGATCATGACCAGGGCGGCCGGTCCGCAGCGGGTCGGCCGCGTGATGGCCGTGCTCGGCGTGCCGATGCTGCTCGGCCCGATCGGCGGCCCGATCCTGGGCGGTTACCTCGTCGACGCGGTGAGCTGGCGCTGGATCTTCTACATCAACGTCCCGATCGGCGTCATCACCATCCTGCTGGCGTGGCGGTTGCTGCCCAAGGACAACCCGGAGCCCGCTGAGCGCTTCGACTTCTGGGGCATGCTGATGGTTTCGCCGGGTCTCGCGGCGCTGCTCTACGGCGTCTCGAACGTCCCGGCGGCCGGCGGTGTCGGCTCCGTGGACGTCTGGCTGCCCGGCCTCGCGGGTCTCGCGCTGCTGGTCGCCTTCGTGCTCCGCACGCTCAAGGTGCCCAACCCGCTGATGGACCTGAAGCTGTTCACCAACCGGACGTTCTCGGTCGCGATGGCGACCATGACGTTGTTCTGCGTCGCGTTCTTCGGCGCGATGCTGCTGCTGCCGACGTACTTCCTGCTGGTGCGCGGCGAATCGGCGCTCAACGCCGGCCTGCTGCTCGCCCCGCAGGGCTTCGGCGCGATGCTGACCATGCCGCTCGGCGGCAGGCTCGCCGACAAGATCGGCGCGCGCAAGATCGTGCTGCCCGGCATCGTGGCGATGGTCGCGGGCCTGGTCGCGTTCACCCAGGTCAGCGCGACCACGCCGTACTGGCAGCTGATGGCCGCGCTGTTCGTGATGGGGCTCGGCATGGGCTGCACGATGATGCCGATCACCACCGCCGCGCTGCAGACGCTCACCCCGGCCGACATGGCCCGCGCGTCGACGGCGACGAACATCGTCCAGCAGACGGCGGGCGCCATCGGCTCGGCGGTCATGTCGATCATCCTGGCGGCGCTGCTCGCCGGGAAGTTCGAGGTGCCGACCAGCCAGGGGCAGCTGGCCGCGACCGCCGCGATCATGAACCCGCAGACCCACGCGGCCGCGACGGGACTGGCCGCGGACGCGTTCGGCACCACGTTCCTGTGGTCGCTGATCCTGCTCGCGCTCTGCGCGGTGCCCGCGCTGCTGCTCCCGGCCAAGCGCCCCGCGCTGCCCGAGGGCCACGAGGCACCCCAGCCGGTGGTCATGCACTAGCCAGAACGCGATAAAGCCCGCTTTATCCCCGGGGATAAAGCGGGCTTTATCGCGGGTGGGCTAGCTGAGGCGCTCGATGACCATGGCCATGCCCTGGCCGCCGCCGACGCACATGGTCTCCAGGCCGAACTGCTTGTCGTGGTGCTGCAAGGAGTTGATCAGCGTGGAGGTGATCCGCGCGCCGGTCATGCCGAACGGGTGGCCGACCGCGATCGCGCCGCCGTTGACGTTCAGCCGGTCGATGTCGATGCCGAGGTCCTTGTACGACGGGATGACCTGCGCCGCGAACGCCTCGTTGATCTCGACCAGGTCGATGTCGCCGATGCCCAGGCCCGCGCGGGCCAACGCGCGCTTGGACGCCTCGACCGGCCCGTAGCCCATGATCTCCGGCGACAGCCCGGAAACGCCGGTGGACACCACGCGCGCCAGCGGCGTGATGCCGAGCTCACGAGCCTTCACGTCCGACATGACGACCAGCGCGGCCGCGCCGTCGTTCAGCGCGCAGCAGTTGCCCGCGGTGATCCGGCCGTCGGGGCGGAACACCGGCTTCAGCCCGGAAACGCCTTCGAGCGTGACACCCGCGCGCGGCCCGTCGTCCTTCGCCAGTACCGTGCCGTCGGGCAGCGTCACCGGCGTGATGTCCTTGGCCCAGAAGCCGTCCGCGATGGCCTTCTCGGCCAGGTTCTGCGAGCGGACGCCGAACTCGTCCATCTCCTCGCGCGAGACGTTCTTCAGCCGCGCCAGGTTCTCCGCGGTCTGGCCCATCGCGATGTAGACGTCGGGCAGGTTCCCGTTCTCCCGCGGGTCGGTCCAGCTGTCGGCGCCGGACTCGGCGGTCGCCTTGGTGCGCGCCTCGGCGTCGGCGAAGAGCGGGTTGTGCGTGTCCGGCCACGAGTCCGAGCTGCCCTTGGCGAACCGTGAAACCGTCTCGACACCGGCGGAGATGAAGACGTCACCCTCGCCTGCCTTGATCGCGTGCAGCGCCATCCGGGTGGTCTGCAGGCTCGACGAGCAGTAGCGGGTGACGGTGCAGCCGGGCAGGTGGTCGTAGCCGAGTTCGACGGCGACCGCGCGGCCCATGTTGAACCCGGACTCACCGCCGGGGAGGCCACAGCCGAGCATGAGGTCTTCGATGGCGGTGGGGTCCAGCTGCGGCACCTTGGCCAGCGCCGCCTTCACCATCTGCGCGGTGAGGTCGTCAGGGCGCATGTCGACCAGCGACCCCTTGCCTGCGCGCCCGATCGGGGATCGCGCGGTGGCGACGATGACGGCTTCGGGCATGGCGAAACACTCCTTCGTGCTAAGCGGTTGCTCACCTCATACTCGTCCACCCGGCCGCGCGGGTCAAAGGAAGCCGTCTCACACCCGGGATCGGCCATCCGCACGTAGGCTGTCCGGCGTGGATTACGTCGAGCACATTGTCGATCTCGTGGGCAACACCCCGCTGGTCAAGCTGAACGCGCTCACCGAAGGGCTACAGCCCCTGGTGCTCGCGAAGGTCGAATACGTCAACCCCGGCGGCAGCGTCAAGGACCGCATCGCGCTGCGCATGATCGAGGCGGCCGAGCGCTCCGGTGAGCTCAAGCCCGGCGGCACGATCGTCGAGCCGACCTCGGGCAACACCGGTGTCGGGCTGGCCATGGTCGCCCAGCGCAAGGGGTACAAGTGCGTGTTCGTCTGCCCTGACAAGGTCAGCGAGGACAAGCGCAACGTGCTCAAGGCGTACGGCGCCCGCGTGGTCGTCTGCCCGACCGCGGTCGCGCCCGAGCACCCCGACTCGTACTACAACGTGTCCGACCGGCTCGTGCGCGAGATCGAGGGCGCGTGGAAGCCGAACCAGTACGCCAACCCGGAGAACCCGGCGAGTCACTACCACTCGACCGGCCCCGAGCTGTGGACGCAGACCGAAGGCAAGATCACGCACTTCGTCGCCGGCGTCGGCACCGGCGGCACCATCTCCGGCACCGGGCGCTACCTCAAGGAGGCCAGCGAGGGCCGCGTCAAGGTCGTCGGCGCGGACCCCGAGGGCTCGGTCTACTCCGGCGGCACCGGCCGCCCGTACCTGGTCGAGGGCGTCGGCGAGGACTTCTGGCCGGAGACCTACGACCGCGGCGTCGCCGACGAGATCATCGCCGTCTCCGACGCCGACTCGTTCGACATCACCCGCCGCCTCGCGCTCGAGGAGGGCCTGCTGGTCGGCGGCTCGTGCGGGATGGCCGTCGCGGCCGCGCTGAAGCTCGCCGAGCGCTGCGGCCCCGAAGACGTCATCGTCGTGCTGCTGCCCGACGGTGGCCGCGGCTACCTGACCAAGGTGTTCAACGACGGCTGGATGTCGTCGTACGGCTTCCTCCCGCCGGAGTCCTCCGGCGCCACGGTCGGCGACGTGCTGACCAAGAAGAGCGGCAGCCTGCCCAGCCTCGTGCACAGTCACCCGAACGAGACCGTCGCCGAGGCGGTGGCCATCCTCTCGGAGTTCGGCGTCAGCCAGATGCCCGTCGTCAGCGCGGAACCGCCGGTCATGGCGGCCGAGGTGGTCGGCGCGGTCAACGAGCGCGACCTGCTCGACGCGCTGTTCACCGGCAAGGCGCAGCTGGCGGATCGCCTGGACAGGCACATGTCGCCGCCGCTGCCGACCATCGGGGCCGGTGAGCAGGTGAGTTCCGCGATGAAGGCGCTTTCCGGCGCCGACGGCGCGCTGGTGCTCATCGACGGCAAGCCCGCCGGTGTGGTCACCAGGCACGATCTACTGGGCTTCCTCGCAGGTCGTTAACCAGATCAGATCGCGAGACCGGGGTGGGGCGTTACCAGCGCCCTACCTCGGCATGCACTAGCGTGTCCGGCGAGCAGAACTTTCAGGTCCTCGTCAAGGGGGAAGTCCCACATGAGTGCTCCGCAGCCACCGAACCAGCCTTGGGGTGGCGGCCAGCCACAGCAGGGCCCGCCGAGTGGTCCCCAGCCGCAGCAAGACAATCCCTTCGGTTCGCCGGAGCCGACCCAGGTCGTGCAGCCGGGCCAGCCACAGGGAGGCGGCATGTTCGGCGACAGCCCGGAGCCGACCCAGGTGGTCCAGCCGCAGCGTCCCGGTGACGCCGGCGCCACCCAGGTGGTGCCCCCGGTCGGCGACCCGAACGCCACGCAGATGGTGAACCCGGTCGGCGGTGGTGAGGCTCCCGGCGAGTCGACCCAGCTGGTCCCGCCCGGCTCGCAGCCGCCCGCCGCGATCCCGTACGCCCCGCCGCCGAGCGCGGCGGACAACCCGGCGGCCGGTGCCTACGGCGGCTACGGGCAGAACCCGGGCGCCTTCGGTGGCCAGCCCGGCGGTTTCCCGCCGCCGCAGCAGGGCTTCGACCCGTCGCAGGGCCAGGGTGGCTTCGGCCAGCCGCAGCCGGGCTTCGGCGGCCCGCCTCCCGGCTTCGGCCCGCCCCCGGGCGGCGCCGCGGGCAACCAGAACGCGCTGTTCGGCATGATCGCCGCCGGTGTCGTGGCGCTGCTCGGCCTGATCGGCGCGATCCTGATGATCACCGTCTTCGGTGACATGGGCGGCGGCAGCACCAGCAGCCTGGTCGACCAGTGCGTCGCCAACGGCGTGCCCAAGTCGACCTGTGAGGCCGCGGCCGAGCGGGCCAGCGAGGCGGCGGGCGGAGCTCCCACCCGCGCCTACATCTACATCACCATCCTGCTGATCGGCAGCATCGCCGCGATCGGCGGCGGTGTGCTCCTGTTCCTGAAGAACAAGCTCGCCACTTGGGTCATCGTCGGCTCCGGCGGTGCGCTGCTGCTCTTCTCGATCATCCTGCTCGCCGACCTCGGCAGCCTGACCAGGGCCGTGATGACCCTGATCTTCGGTCTGCTGATCGGCGCGGTCGGCGCGCTCGGGCTCATCCCGGCCACGCAGCAGTTCGTCGGCATCGGCTCCGGTTCGGCGCTCGGTGGCGCACCCGGTGGTTTCGGCGGCCCGCCGAGCGGTGGCTTCGGCCAGCCTGGCCAGTTCGGTCAGCCCCAGCAGCAGTTCGGTCAGCCTGGTGGGTTCAACCCGCCCAGCGGCGGCTTCGGCCAGCCCGGTGGGCAGAACCCGGCCAGCGGTGGCTTCCAGCAGCCGCAGTACGGGCAGCCGCAGCAGCCGTTCGGTCAGCCGGGTCAGCCGCCGCAGCAGCCCGGCCAGTTCGGGCAGCAGCCGTACGGCCAGCCCCAGCAGCCCGGCCAGCCGGGTCAGTTCGGCCAGCCCGGCCAGTTCGGGCAGCCCGGTCAGCCGCCGCAGCAGCCCGGCCAGTACGGGCAGCCGCCCCAGCAGTGGTAAGTTGATCACCGAAAGTGATGCCCCGGTCGCCTCGCGACCGGGGCATCACTTTTTCGTCGTGATGAGGTTTTCCCAGTCCGCTGGGCCGTTCTGAGGGTTAGGGTGGGCGCTCACCGTCTTCTTGTCGCCCGATGGGGGAGTTGTGACCGGTCCCTATGGTTACGCGCAGCAGCAGGGACCACCTGCTTCGCCACGCCGCCCGAGCGGGGCCACGGCCGTGCTCGCGGGACTGCTGGGCCTACTCGTCGCCGGTGTCGTCGCGTACGTGCCGATCCAGGTCTTCATCTCGCTGCCGTCCGGTTTCAGCATCGGTGACTTACCCACCAGGGCGCTGATCTACCTCGCCGTCGCGCTCGTGGCGGCCTTGAGCCTGCTGCTCGGTTCGCTGATGGCGTTCTTCCGCGCGTTCGCGGGCGCCATCCTGCTGATACTCGGCTCGCTGCTGGCCATCACCGCGATACTGCTGGAAGCCTCGCTGCACATCGGGTTCGGCCGCTACTTCGAAGCGGTGTTCAGCTTCGGCGACATCGACGAGATCGTCCGCGCGGCCGCGGTGATCGGCGCGCCGATCGTGCTGCTGCTCGCCGTGCTCCCGCCGACGGTCAAATACCTGCGCCACCGCCCGTCGGCGCCTGGGGTCCACGGACAGCCCCCGGCATACAATCCCCAGGGCTGGTGATCAACCGGAGGGGGAGAGATGGGATATCCGTATCCGCCGCAGCAGTACGGTGCGCCGCAAGGCAAACCGCCGGGCGCGGCGACCCACACGGTGGCGGGCATCGCGGCGGCGGCGTTCGTGCTGCTCGCGGGAGGCGGGGTGGTCCCCGCGATCGAGGACCTGTCTGTGATGCCGGGCAGCGCCATCGCGCTCTGGTTCGTCGAGCTGATCTGCACGGGTGTGGCATTGGCCGGCGTGATCATGCTGCTCACGTACCGGGTGGCAGGCGCGTTCCTGATCATGGGCGGCGTCGCGGTGTGGGAGATCGTGGTGCTGCTCAAGCCCGCGTTCTACAGCTTTCCGTACGGCCTCTACCTGGAAGGGATCTTCACCGGCCGAGGCGCGTGGAACGCCGCGTACGGGTTCGGGCTGATCGTCGGCGTCGTGGCGGCGATCTTCGCGGTGCTGCCGGGCACGGCGGCCTACGCCAAGGCCATGTACGCGATGAAGCACCGTCCGATGGGGTACGGCCAGCAGCCGCCGGGCTATCCGCCGCACCCCGGCTATCCGCAGCAGGGTTACCCGCCTCAGCAGGGCTATCCACAACAGGGCTACCCGCAGCAGGGACCGCCGCCGCAGCAGGGCGGTTATCCGCCGCCGGGACAGTGGTGAGCGGGCGATGACCTATCAGCCTTATCAGGGCCAGCAGTACCCCGGACCCCAGCACCCCGGCCAGCAGTACCCGGCGCAGCAGCCGCCCGCGCCCGCGCCGAGCGGCGGCACCGCGATCACCGCGGCCGTGCTGGCCATCCTCGGCGGCGTCGTGCACCTGGTCGGCGCCATCGCGGGCGCGCTGAACCTCGGCAGCTTCGTCAGCGTGATGTCCATCGTGATCTCGGTCGGGGTGAACCCGCTGCTCGCCGGGCTGCTGATCGGCGGCGGGATCATGATCTTCCTGCGCAAACCGGCAGGCAGGCTCAACGTGATCATCGGCGCGGGGCTGGCGATCGCGGTGTACGCGACCGCGATCGTGTTCGGCGCGGTCGGCGTCTACGCGCACGGGATCATGCCCGCGGCGTTCGTCATGATCCTCGCCGCGCTGCCCGCCGTCGCCACGGTCGTGCTCGCCTCGCTGAACTCGACCGCGCGCTGGCTCGCGCCGCTGCCGGTGTTCCCCGCGCCGCCGTTCGGCGTTCCCGGCTATTCGCTCCAGCAGCCGCCCTACCCCGGGAACCAGCGGCACTGGTAGTCATCCCACCTGTCGGGATCGTGGGCAACGGGCCGTACGCTGGTCCGTATGGTCGATGACTTCTCGGCGCTCGGTTTCGAAACGCGCGCCATCCACGCCGGTCAGGCGCCCGATCCGAGGACGGGCGCGGTGATCGTGCCGATTTACCAGACTTCGACGTACGCCCAGGACGGCGTCGGCGGGCTCCGCGAGGGCGGCTTCGAGTACTCGCGCACCGCGAACCCGACCCGCAGCGCGCTCGAAGAGGCATTGGCCGCGCTCGAAGGCGCACGCCACGCGCTCGCGTTCGCCTCCGGCATGGCCGCGACCGACGCCGTGCTGCGCACCGTGCTGCGCCCCGGTGACCACCTGGTGCTCGGCAACGACGCGTACGGCGGCACGTTCCGGCTGATCGACAAGGTGCTCAGCCTCTGGGGCGTCGAGCACACGGTCGCCGACCTGTCCAAGATCGACGAGGTCAGGGCCGCGATCCGGCCGGAGACCAAGCTGATCTGGTGCGAGACGCCCAGCAACCCGATGCTCGGCATCGCCGACATCGCGGCGCTCGGCGGCGTCGCGCACGGCGCCGGCGCGCGGCTGGTCATCGACAACACCTTCGCCACGCCGTACCTGCAGAACCCGCTCGCGCTGGGCGCGGACATCGTGCTGCACTCGACCACCAAGTACATCGGCGGGCACTCCGACGTCGTCGGCGGCGCCGTGGTGATCAACGAGGACGAGCTGCGCGAGGAGCTGTTCTTCATCCGCAACGCCGCGGGCGCCGTGCCTGGCCCGTTCGACGCGTGGCTCACCCTGCGCGGCATGAAGACGCTGGCGCTGCGCATGGACCGGCACAGCGACAACGCCGAGCGGATCGTCGAAATGCTGGCCGCGCACCCGAAGGTCGCCACGGTCTACTACCCGGGCCTGACCGACCACGCCGGGCACGAGATCGCCGCCAAGCAGATGCGCCGGTTCGGCGGCATGGTCTCGTTCACCCACGTCGACGGTGAGCAGGCCGCGCTGGACGTCGCCGCGCGGACGAAGCTGTTCATCCTCGCCGAGTCGCTCGGTGGCATCGAGTCGCTGATCGAGCACCCGGGCAAGATGACCCACGCGAGCACCGAGGGCTCCACGCTGGAGGTCCCGTCGAACCTGCTGCGCCTCTCGGTCGGCATCGAAGACGGCCGCGACCTGGTCGCGGACCTGCGCTCAGCGCTCGGTTCTTGAGGGCAAGGGTCATGGGGGTCGTGAGTGGTACGGCCGGTTAGAACCGGTCAAAACACTCACGACCCCGGGCTTGGGGTGACAAGCGCGGCCCTTGTCACCCAGAGCGTTGCAAGGGCGACCCTTGTCACGTGTCACGGTCGACGAGCCCAAGCGAGTGGAAGAATTTCTGCACCCAACGGAGCAAACCTTCCACTCGCACTGAGACTCGGGTGGTAGGTAGCCAAGTGCCGGTCCGCTAGAACCGCCCGCAACACTCACGACCCCAGGCCCGCACCCAGGCCGAGTCCACGAGCACGCCACATTTGGGTTTCCCTCAACCAGACCTGACAGACGAAGGCCCCTTTTCGCCAGGCGAAAAGGGGCCTTCGCCTCGTCTAGCGGCTGTAGTCGCCGGAGGCTTCCTCGGCGGGCGCGGGGTGGACCGGTGCGTCGATCTCGGAGCCGTCGACGCAGCCGCCGACCAGCTCGACATGGTTGTCGTGGCGGATGTACTGGGCCGGAACCCCGCAGGTCGCGTGGTCGACGGTGTACACCGCGGCGCCGGTCAGCGCGATCGCCGAGGCGAGCGCCGCGACCAGGGGAACGACACTGGCCGAACGGGTCGCGCGCAGCCGGCGCAGTACGCCCGTTTCGTTCCCCCGTGCCATTCGTCACTCCCGGATCACCGATTGTTGCCGTAGCCAAGGATACCCGGACCTCACTTCCTTGTTATGTGAGGAGCCTGTGAAATGGCATGATCCGCCCCATGCGACTGGTCAGCGTCGAACAGATCCTTCGAGCCAGGAAGCTGCTCGAGGGAGTGACCCGGATAACGCCGATGGAACACGCCAGCGACCTGCGGAGCCTGCACGGTGGCGCGGTGTACCTGAAGTGCGAAAACCTCCAGCGCACCGGTTCGTTCAAGATCAGAGGCGCCTACACCCGCATCCACGGACTGTCCGAAGAGGAGCGTGCGCGCGGCGTCGTCGCGGCGAGCGCGGGCAACCACGCGCAGGGTGTCGCGCTGGCGTCCTCCTTGCTCGGCGCCAAGTCGACGGTGTTCATGCCCGAGCGCGCGCCGCTGCCGAAACTGGCCGCGACCAAGGGCTACGGCGCCGACGTCCACCTGCACGGCGCCGTGCTGGAGGAGACGCTCGCCGAGGCCATCGCGTTCGGCGAGCGCACCGGCGCGGTCTTCATCCACCCCTTCGACCACGTGGACATCATCGCCGGGCAGGGCACCGTCGGCCTGGAGATTCTGGAGCAGGTGCCCGACGTCGAGACGATCCTCGTCGCGACTGGCGGCGGCGGGCTGGTCGGCGGTGTCGCTGCGGCGGTCAAGTCGACGCGGCCCGGTGTGCGCGTGGTCGGCGTCCAGGCGCAGGACGCCGCGGCCTATCCGGCGTCGCTGGCGGCCGGGAAACCCATCCGGCTCAAGGAAATGCACACCATGGCCGACGGCATCGCGGTCGGTGAGCCGGGCAAGGTCAGCTACGCGCACGTCGCCGATCTGGTCGACGAAGTCGTCACGGTGACCGAGGAGTCGTTGTCCCGCGCGGTGTTGCTGTGCCTGGAGCGCCGCAAACTGGTCGTCGAACCGGCGGGCGCCGCCGTGGTGGCGGCGTTGATGCAGCACCCCAGCGCGTTCACGCCGCCGATCGTGGCGATCCTGTCCGGCGGGAACGTGGATCCGTTGCTGCTGCTGCAGATCATCCAGCGCGGTATGACCGACGGCGGCCGTTATCTCAAGCTCCGCCTGCGTGTTCCGGACCGGCCGGGGTCACTGGTCGCGGTGCTGTCGCGGGTGAGTTCCATGGGCGTCAACGTGATCGACGTCGAGCATTCCCGGATCTCGGGCGCGCTGGCGATCGGCGAAGTGGACATCTCGCTGGCATTGGAAACCCGCGGCCCGGAGCACTGCGAAGAAGTCGCGACGGCGCTCCAGGCCGCGGGTTACCAGGTGATCTAGAGGTTGCCGCGGCGTTCCTGCTCGCGCTCGATCGCCTGGAACAACGCCTTGAAGTTGCCCTTGCCGAAGCCGAGCGAGCCGTGGCGCTCGATCATCTCGTAGAACACGGTCGGCCGGTCGCCGATCGGCTTCGTGAAGATCTGCAGCAGGTACCCATCCTCGTCGCGGTCGACCAGGATGCGGTGCTCCTTGAGCACCTCGATCGGCACCCGCACCTCGCCGATGCGGGCACGCAGCTCGGGGTCGTCGTAGTAGGAGTCGGGCGTCTCCAGGAACTCGATGCCCGCGGCGCGCATGGCGTTGACCGTGGCGATGATGTCGTTGGTCGCCAGCGCGATGTGCTGGCAGCCGGCGCCGCCGTAGAACTCGAGGTACTCGTCGATCTGCGACTTCTTCTTCGCGATCGCGGGCTCGTTGAGCGGGAACTTGACGCGGTGGTTGCCGTTGGAGACGACCTTGCTCATCAGCGCCGAGTAGTCGGTCGCGATGTCGTCGCCGACGAACTCCGCCATGTTCACGAAGCCCATGACACGGTGGTACCAGTCGACCCAGTAGTCCATCTTGCCGAGCTCGACGTTGCCGACGCAGTGGTCGATCGCCTGGAACAGCCGCTTCGGCGCGCCCTCGGGACGCTTGATCGAGCTCTCGCGCGGCTCGTAGCCGGGCAGGTAGATGCCGGTGTAGCGCGACCGGTCGATCAGCGAGTGGCGCGTCTCGCCGTAGGTGGCGATCGCGGCCATGCGGACGGTGCCGTGCTCGTCGGAGACGTCGTGCGGCTCCTCGAGGATGGTCGCGCCCTGCGAGCGGGCGTGCTCGACGCACTTGTCGACGTCGGCCACCTCGAGCGCCAGGTCGGTGACGCCGTCGCCGTGGCGGCGGTGGTGGTCGAGCAGCGGGGAGTCGGGGCGCACGCCGCCGCTGATCACGAAGCGCGCGGAGCCGGACTTCAGCACGTACGACTTGCGGTCGAAGTGGCCGGTCTCGGGGCCCGAGTACGCGACGAGCCGCATGCCGAAGGCGACCTGGTAGAACCACGCGGTCTGGGTGGCGTTGCCCGCGACGAACACGACCGCGTCCATCGCCTTGACGGGGAACGGGTCACGCGACTCGTCGTGATCGACGAGTCCGACGAGCTGACGCAGCTGGTCGTAGCTGACGTCGTCGAGAACGGCGGCGCTTTCGCTGGCGGGATCGAGTGTGTGCGTCATACCCGAAGGATGGGACCACCGGTCAAGATGGGCAATGGCCGTCGATTTCACTGGACAATCTGCCCAGTCTGGTTGGGGGTAACGCTGTCATAGTGGACAATCTGCGTATGCCCGAACTGGACGCGCTCGACGCGCGCATCCTGCTCCTGCTCACCGATTCACCCCGCTTGGGTGTGCTCGAATGTGCGCGAAGGCTCGGCGTCGCGCGCGGAACCGTCCAAGCCCGCCTCGACCGCCTCACCGAGCGCGGCGTGCTGACGGGCTTCCCGCCGGACCTCGACCTCGCCGCGATGGGCTACGGCCTCACCGCGTTCGCGGTACTCGAAATCGCGCAGGGCCGCCGGGGCGAGGTGTCGGCCGCGCTGTCCGCGATCGAGGAGGTCTGCGAGGTCCACGCGACCACCGGCCAGGGCGACCTCTTCGTCCGCATGGTCGCCCGCACCCACGACGACCTCCAGCGCGTGATCGACGAGGTCGTCAGCGTCCCCGACGTCCTGCGCACCTCGACGTCCATCGCGCTCTCGACCCCGGTCCCGCCCCGCGTCCGCCCCCTCTTGGAGCGCACGGCAAAAGGCTCGTGAGTGTTCCGGCCGGTTCTTGAGCGGAAGGTCAAAGGTGGCGCGTCTGGTTTGCTCGGCCGCGGCCGAGGCCGGGGTGGCTGTGTGGGAAATGCGTTGAACGCCTCATTTCCCACACAGTCAACCCGCTTGTCCAGTGACTGGGGTCGTTCGAGGCGGGTGAGTGCGGTTTGCGGCCTTGGACGACGCAAACCGCACTCACCCAGATGCGAGACCCAGGTATGAAGGGAGCCTTCATCCACGGTCGGCATGGGTGAGGGCCTACTTCACCCGAGCCGAGTGGGTGAGGGCCTCCCTCACCCATATATACGGTCGAAGTAGGCCCTCACCCACGCCAGACCATGAACCGCCCCGGGTTCGGTAGAGACTCGTTGTTGGGGTCAGGCGACCAGGCTGATCAGGTCACCTGACTCGTACAGGGTCTCGAACTCGACGGGTGGTCGGCCGCCGCACGCTCCATGGAGTCGCTGGTTGTTGTACCACTCGACCCACGCTGCGGTGGCGACGTCGACTTCTTGTTTATTGTGCCACGGCCCGTTCGGTTTAATCAACTCGGTTTTATAAAGACCGATGGCAGATTCCGCGAGTGCGTTGTCCAGAGCGTCGCCAACTGTGCCGATCGACGCGTCGATACCCGAATCGATAAGATGCTGCGTGAACCGGAAAGAAGTATATTGACTTCCGGCGTCGGAATGGTGAATCAACTTTTCTTGCCCCTCGCTCCACCGGTAGTCCCTATGCCGCAACCCCTGCTCGATAGCGTCGAGCACCAGATCGGTTTCCTTGGACATACTCACGCGCCAGCCGACGATCTTGCGGGAGAACACGTCAATGGCGAACGCGACGTAGACCGCGCCCGCCCAGGTCGCGACGTAGGTGAAGTCCGCTACCCACAACCGATTCGGCGCACCGGCGGCGAACTGGCGTCTCACCAGGTCCGCGGCGCGGACACCATCAGGATCGGACACCGTCGTGCGCACCGTCTTCCCCGGACCGCGCCGGCCAGGCCCAGCGCGCGCATGAGCCGCTCCACCCGGCCCCGCCCGACGGCGACGCCCTCACGGTTCAGCTGCCACCATATTTTCCGGGCACCATACACCCGATAATTATCGTCATACACACGTCGGATTTCCTTTTTCAGTTCCTCGTCGCGAACTTCCCTCGCCGATACCGGGCGAGAGAGGGCGGCATAATAAGTGGACGGAGCGATCTTGATCCCGAACTCGGTCAGCACGGCACAGATCGGCTCGACTCCGAACCGGTCCCTATATTCCGTGATGAACGTTACGAGCGTGGCGGTCGAGGGTCGAGCTCCCTCGCGAAGAAAGCCGACGCCGCCTTCAGAATCTCGTTCGCCCGCCGCAACTCACGATTCTCCCGCTCCAACTCCCGGATCCGCTGCTCCTCCTCGGTCGTCACACCCGACCGCGCCCCCTGATCGGTCTCAGCCTGCCGCACCCACCGGCGCAGGCTCTCCGCCGACACCCCGACCTTCGCTGCGATCGACGTGATCGCCTCCCACTGCGACGAATACTGCTCTACCTGCTCAAACACCAGCGCAACCGCGCGCTCACGCACCTCACGCGGATGCCTCGAAGACCGGGCCATAACTCCATCCTCACTCACACGATGGAGCCTCCATCAAACCCGGGGCGGTTCACCACGACCGGACACGGGCGAGGCAGCGAGGAAGGGGTCTTGCGTGTTTTCGCCGGTTATTGAGGGGAAGGGCGAATGTGGTGTGTTGGTGTTCGGACACGTTCGTTCGTGTGGTCGCGAAGGCGCCGGTCGCACCCGCGAGCGAGGGGACCCCTGGGTGCGACATACGCACTGAGGGGTCGAGCCTGTCACGATTTCTGTGTAAGTCAGAGGTGATTACTTACGTTTTTCAGGTTATCAGAAAGGGAGCCTTCCTGGGAAGAGGCGGGCTAGGGTGTTGAGTGCGACTTTCCAGCCGTGTGTTCCCGTTCCGGATGTTCCGCCGCGTTGACTGGAGATGTTGCGGAGTCCGAGGTAGAGAAGTTTCATGGCTGCGTCTTTGTCGGGGAAGTGTCCGCGGTTCTTGGTGATTTTGCGGAGTTGGAAGTTGATGGATTCGATAGCATTGGTGGTGTAGACGATTTTGCGGAGTTCCGGCGGGTAGTCAAGGAACGGGATGAGGTCATTCCAGGCGTTATGCCACACGTCGATGGCTCCTGGATATTGTTGCCCCCATTTCTTGTCGAATTCGGCCAGGGCGAGTTCGGCGCCTTCGACGGTGGGGGCGCAGTAGATCTCGCGCATCGATGTGGCGATCTTTTTGCGGTCGTTGTAGGACACGAATTTCGAGGCGTTGCGGATGACGTGGACCACGCAGGTCTGCACGACCGTGTCAGGAAAGATCACTTTGATCGCGTCGGGAAGACCGGTCAGGCCGTCGCAGCAGGCGATGAGGATGTCTTTGACGCCACGGTTGCGCAGGTCGGTGACGACCTTCTGCCAGAACTTCGCGGCCTCGGTGTCCTGGATCCAGCAGCCGAGAGCGTGCTTGCGGCCGTCCACGTCGACACCGATGGCCAGGTAGGCGACTTTGGTGGTCACCACGCCGTTGTCTTTGACGCGGATCCGGATTCCATCCACATACAGGATCGGATACACCTCGTCGAGCGGACGTGATTGCCACGCTTTGATCTCGTCGACCACGACATCGGTCACGTTCGATATCAATTCCCGGGAGGCATTCACGCCATAAACTTCCAGCAAATGCGCTTCGATGTCGCGGGTGGTCATGCCCCGGGAGTACAGTGACAGGATCATGTCGTCGATGTTGCCGATCCGACGAGATCGCTTCGGCACGATCGCGGGTTCAAAAGACCCGTTCCGGTCACGCGGAACCTCGATATCGACCGGACCGTTCATCGTCGACACCGTCTTGGTCGACTTCCCATTTCGGGAATTGCCGGAACCGCGACCGGAGGGGTCGCCGGCGTCATAGCCTAAATGGTCGGTCATCTCGGCCTGCAGCGCCCGCTCGAGGACCGCTTTGGTCATTTGATTCAGCAAGCCGTTGACGCCGTCGATCGGCGTTCCGGCCGCTTTGGCGTCCTTCAGCAGCGCGTCGATCGTCTCCGGCGAGAACGTCTCCGCCAGCTGCCGCGCCGCCGCCTCGTCACTGCGACGAGGCGATGTGTTCTGCGTCACTCGGTGTCCCTTCCGACCGCCCACCAGGCCGGTCGATCTTGGTACACCCCCGACCTACACAGTTGGCGTGACACGCCCGAGGGGTCCCCTCGCTTCAGCCCTGGCACCTGAAACATTCATGACTCTCGCGGAGTAAAGCGGGCTTTATCCCGCACACCACAGCCCCCGGCTATCCGCGAGTGGTAACTCTGCTCCGCTAGATGCAGCAGAGTCACCACTCGCACATCCCTCGCTCCCCGACCTGCTGCCCGACGCGCCACCTTTGGGTTTCCTCAAATAGAACCGCCCGCGACGCTCACGAGCCCTTTGGCCTCAGAGGACGTGCTTGAGGTAGCGCTGCGCCGACTTCTGCACGATCGCGGCGCCGTCCGAGCGCACGACCGCGCCCCACCAGGCGCCGTAGATCTGCTCGTACTCGTACGGTTCCAGCAGCTCGGCGGCACGCCGGACGATCTCCGGGCGTTCCGGGATGTAGTTCGGGTAGCTGTACATGAACGCGACGTGCGAGCGGTCGGGGATGACCTGCACGATGTCGCCGCTGAACAGCGCGCCACGGTCCCAGTGCATGACCGTCCCGCCCGCGAAGTGCACGCCGAGGTTGAGCAGCGTCAGCCCCGGCGCGACGTCGAGCTTGCTCCCGCTCCACAGCTCGAGCTTCGGGTCGGGCCTGCCGATCCACTGGCGGTCGTTCTCGTGCAGGTAGACGGGCACGTCGAAGGTGTGCGCCCACTCGACCATGGTCGTGTAGTAGTGCGGGTGGCTGATCGCGATGCCGGTGATTCCGCCGAGTTCGGTCACCTTGGCGACCACGTCGTCGTCGAGGTAGGCGAAGCAGTCCCAGAGGAAGTTGCCGCCCTCGGCCTCGACCAGCAGCGCGCGCTCGCCGATCGCGAACCGCGGCTCGGCGCCGAGGCCGAGCACGCCTTCGCCTTCTTCTTCGGCGCGGACCCGGTACTCGCCGGCGCGAAGCGTCTCGAGGTCGGTCCATTGCTGCCCGGACCCGGGCACCCACTGACGTTCGTCTTCGCAGATGGGGCAGTCGGCCCGCGGCGCGGCGTACTGCATCCCGCAGGTGGCGCAGATGGGGAGGTTCACCCCAGCAGATTAGCCATACATATGCACGATCGGCTCTGCTTTCGGCCTGTGCCTAACCCATACACATGCAAGCCCGGCCATGGAAGACCATGGCCGGGCATCGCAGGTTTGGTCACCGGACTCAGTTGCCGGTGTAGGGCACCGCCTTGACCAGCGTCACCTTCTGCAGGCTCCCGTTGGGCAGTGCGTACTCGCGGGTCTCACCCTCCTTGGCGCCGTGCAGCGCCTTGCCGAGCGGCGACTCGGGCGAGTAGACGTCCAGCTCGCCCTGAGCTCCCTCTTCGCGGGTGGCGAGCAGGAACTGCTCGTCTTCGTCGTCACCTTCGTAGCGGACGGTCAGGATCTTGCCGGGCTCGGCGATGCCGTCGTTGGCGGGCGCTTCGCCCACCTTGGCCGCGCGCAGGAGTTCCTGGAGGTGGCGGATCCGGGCCTCGTGCTGGCCCTGCTCCTCACGGGCGGCGTGGTAGCCACCGTTCTCCTTGAGGTCGCCCTCTTCCCGGCTGTCGTTGATCTTCGCTGCGATGACCGGACGTTGCTCGATGAGCTCGTCGAGCTCGTGCTTGAGCCTGTTGTAGGCATCCTGAGTCAGCCAGGTCACCTTGGTGTCGCTCACGGTCACCATCTCCTCGTTGGGCCTGCCAGGCTTGGGTATACAAGCCGGCCTCCACGCGCGCATGGCTTGCACGCGTGGCTGAGATAAAGGAAAAACACGGCCCGTCGTGGGCCGTGCCGGTAGATCAGGATAACACGACGCGACTGTCCGACGCCGCTCCATTGGCCTGTTCTCAGGCGTTGAGCGCGCGTTTCACCCCGTTGGCCGCTATGAGGTTGACAGGTAGCGTGGTACGTCGTATGAGCAGCCGAAAATATCCGCCGTGACGGGCTCGCCGACACTGCGGATGATGGTACTGAGCCGCATGGTCCCGCCGCCCGGTGAAATCAGGATCTCCCGCCGCCCGCTCTCCGCCCCGCTCAGGTCGCGGGCGCGCACGATGCACACGGCGGGCCTGCCGGGGTCGTCTCGTGTGACATCCATGACGATTTCGATCGCGTTGTCCGGTTTGATCGAGAAACCGATCCGCTGGGCGTCGATCGGGGCCGTGCCGAAGTTCAGGTAGGCGACGAACGCCGCGCCCAGGCTGACCACCAGCGCGATGATCCCGAACAGCCAGCGCGTCCACGGGCGGCGGCTCGCGCCGGGCGTGGGCCCGTAGCGGCCCTCCGGCCGGGCCGGGACGGCTGTTTCGGCGCCCAACCAGGGCCTCCGATCGAAGTTGTCGTACTGATGAGGACAATGGACCTGAAACGTCTGCCCCGAGTATCCGCGCGGGTCCGGGCGGGCGCCCCATGGGGGTCCAGGAATACCTGAGGAGAAGGGGTCGTTTGCGCCGTGGTGGGAACTGACCTGAAGTTGCGCCTGATGGCCGTGCACGCACACCCGGACGACGAGTCGAGCAAGGGCGCCGCCACCATGGCGAAGTACGCCGCCGAGGGCCACGAGGTGCTGGTCGTCACCTGCACCGGTGGCGAGGCCGGCAGCGTGCTGAACCCGGCGATGGACCGCCCGGAAGTGCTCGCCAACATGACCGAGATCCGCCGCGAGGAGATGGCGCGCGCCGCCAAGATCCTCGGCGTGCAGCACAAGTGGCTCGGGTTCGTCGACTCCGGCCTGCCCGAGGGCGACCCGCTGCCCCCGGTCCCGGAAGGCTCGTTCGCGGTCGTGCCGCTCGAGGAGTCCACCGAGGCGCTGGTCCGCGCGATCCGCGAGTTCCGCCCGCACGTCATCCTCACCTATGACGAGAACGGCGGCTATCCGCACCCCGACCACATCCGCACCCACGAGATCTCGATGGCCGCGTTCGACGCCGCCGCCGAGCCGGACCGCTTCCCCGGCGCCGGCGACCCGTGGCAGGCGCTGAAGCTCTACTACATCCACGGCTTCTCGCGGGCCAGAATGGTCGCCTTCCACGAGGCGCTCACCGCGGCGGGCATCGAGTCGCCGTACGCGGAGTGGCTGGAGAAGTGGGACCCGGACAAGGCCGACGTCATGGAGCGCGTGACCACCCGCGTCGAATGCGCCGACTTCTTCGAGGCGCGTGACGAGGCGCTCAAGGCGCACGCCACGCAGATCGACCCGGAGAGCCGCTGGTTCGCCGTGCCGCGCGACATCCAGCGCGCGACCTGGCCGACCGAGGAGTACGAACTGGTCCGCTCACTGGTGGACAGCACACTGCCGGAGGATGATCTGTTCGCCGGAATCAGGGAGAAGGTGGGCACATGAGTGTCGCGTTGCCGTCCTTCGCCGTCCTGCCGCTGACCTCGGCCGCGCTGGTGTTCACCCAGCAGCAGCCGGACGGCGACAAGGGCGGGCAGGGCGAGGACTTCGGGAAGTCGTCACCGGTCGGGCTGCTGGTGCTGATCCTGTTCCTCATCGCCGTCGCGTTCTTGGTGCGGTCGATGACGAAGCACCTCAAGCGGGTGCCGGAAAGCTTCGACAAGCCGGAAGAGACCTCTGACGAGACTGCGGAGTCTTCGGCGTCTTCCGAGAAGACCGACCACAAGGCTTGATCGGCCAACAGGGTCATCAACCCTGTCGGAAACCGGACAGAACGCTGATCGATCATTGATTCTGCGCGGTTCGGTTCCCTAACGTCGCTTTTTGTGCGCTTACTGAGCGTGCGAACGTGGTGACACTGTGGGAATCGAGGTTCGTCCATGCGCCGCCGATGGTCCCTGCCCGTACTTTCCGCGATCCTGATCGCCGCCGTCCCCGTGCTCCCGCCGGTCGCCGCCGCCGGCCCGCCGGGCGACGTCCACAGCTACCTCGAAAACCCGCAGATGGTGGGCGAGGGTCAAGAGCCTCATCACGCGGGACTTCGTCAGTACGACGACACCCGTCAAGCGCTGGCCGCCGACAACGATGTCAGCGCGGGGCGCTGGACCCGGTCGCTGGACGGCGCGTGGCGCATCCACATGTCCGACCGGCCGGAGCAGGTGCCCGCGGGATTCTTCGCCGAGGGCTACGACACGTCCGGGTGGCGCACGGTCTCGGTGCCGCACACCTGGCAGACCGACGGCCTCGATCACCCGATCTTCCGCAACATCCCCACCGAGATGTGGCCGGACAAGCCGCCGGCCGTGCCGCACGACGTGAACCCGACCGGCGCCTACGTGCGCGGCTTCGACCTGCCCGCCGACTGGCAAGGCCGTCGCGAATTCCTCCGATTCGAGGGGGTGACCAGCGGCTACTTCGTGTGGGTCAACGGCAAGTACGCGGGCTACGACCAGGGCGGCTATTCGCCTGCCGAGTTCGAGATCACCGACAAGCTGCACCCGGGGCGCAACACGATCGCCGTGCAGGTGCACCGCTGGTCCTCCGGCGCGCACCTGGAGGACTACGACCAGTGGCGGTTCGCGGGCATCTTCCGCTCGGTGAACGTCTACTCGACGCCGCGCACCTTCGTGCAGGACATCGGCGTCCGCGCCGACCTGGACGCGGCGTACCGCGACGGCACGCTCGGCGTCGACGTCGAGCTGCGTCGCGCGGACGCAGGTGCTTACCGCGTGCGAGCGACGTTGCACGACGCCGCGGGCAGGCCCGTGGTGAGCACGACCGCGGACGTGGCCGGCGAGACCGCGAAGCTGAGCGCGCCCGTGCCTCATCCGGCCAAAAGGTCCGACGAAACGCCCAACCTCTACACCGTGGTCGTCGAACTGCTCGATCCGAACGGCCAGGTCAGCCAGGTGACCAGTCAGCCCGCCGGGTTCCGCAAGATCGAGATCCGTGACAAGCAGATGCTGGTCAACGGCAAGCGAATCCTTGTCAAAGGTGTCAACCGCGCCGAAACGAGCGCGCGCGGTGGCAGGCATGTGACGCGCGAAGAGACTTGGCAAGACGTCAAGCTGATGAAGCAGCTCAACGTCAACGCCATCCGCACCTCGCACTATCCGAGCGACCCGTCGCTGTACGACATGGCCGACCGGCACGGGATGTGGATCGACGACGAGGTCGACATCGAGACGCATCACCATGAGAGCTGTCCCGACGACTGTCTCGCCGAGCGCCCGGAGTGGCAGGCCGCGTTCATGGACCGCTACATCGCGATGGTCGAGCGCGACAAGAACCACCCGAGCGTTTTCCTGTGGGACACCGGAAACGAGGCCGGACTCGGCAAGGCGCACTTCGCGATGGCCGACTGGACGCGCAAGAACGAGCCGAGCCGCCCGCTGTATCACCAGTCGAACTGGCCGGACGGTGACGCGCCGTTCGCCGACATCGCGGGCCCCCGCTACTCGACGCCGTTCAAGTCCGGCGACGGCCGTCCTGGGCTCGAAGAAGCGGTGAAGACGACCACGAAGCCGATCATCATGGGCGAGTACGAGCACGCGCAGGGCAACAGCCTCGGCGGGTTCCGCGAGTTCTGGGACGTCATCCGGCGCAACCCCTCCGCGCAGGGCGGGTTCATCTGGGACTGGGCGGAGCAGAACATCCGCCTCCCGCTGCGCACCACGCCGGACTCGTCACCGAGCGGAATTCTCGCCTGGCTGACCGGTATGCCGTCCTCAGTGGACGGTCATCGTGGCAAGGCGCTGTCGCTGTCCGGTCTCGACGACTTCGTGGAGGTCTACCGCGACCGGCGGCTGGACGAGGTGTCGACCGCGCTGACCGCCGACGCCTGGGTGAAGCCTGCCGCCTGGACCGGCGATTTCACGGTGCTGGCCAAGGGAAATCAGTACTCGCTGCGCATGGCTGACGCGAAGACGCTGGAGTTTTCTGTAGCTGGGCACGCCGCGCGTGCGGCCGTGCCCGCCGACTGGTACGACAACTGGCATCGCGTCTCGGGCACCTTCGACGGCAAGACCGTGCGGCTGCTGCTCGACGGCGCCGTCGTCGCGTCGGCCGACTGGGCGGGCACGATCGGCCGCGAACACTTCCCGGTCAACATCGGCCGCAACGCCGACTCGATGCAGGAATGGTCGACCACGCGCATGGCACACGGCGTGCTCGACGACGTCCGCGTGTATCACCGGGCGTTGACTCCGGCCGAACTCGCCGCCGACCCGAAGTCGAACGCGCTGCTGGCCTTGGATTTCGATCGCGTCGACGACCGTGGCACGTATCTGTCCTATGGTTCCGGGATGGGCGGTGTCGACGGCGTCGTCGGCCCGGAACGGTCACTGCAGCCCGAAACCGCGCAGCTGGCCTGGGTGCACGCGCCGATCCGGTTCGCCGAAACCCCCGACGGCGTCAAGGTGACCAACGAGCGCGCGTTCGCGGGCAGCGACGATCTGCGGTTCCGCTGGAAGGCGGAGGAAGCAGGACGCGTGATCGCGAGCGGAGAGCTGCCGCTGCGTCTCGCGGCGGGGGAAACCGCCGTCGTGCGCCACCCCGCGCTCCCGCCGAACCCGAACGACATCGAACGCACGGTGACTTTCCAGGCGGTCCAGAAGTCCGCCACCGCTTGGGCTTCCGCCGGTTCCGTTGTCGCGTTTGGACAGTTCGTCAACGGGAAGCAGATCGCGGGCGTCGCGTCCCCGGAACCGGGCGGCGCGTTGGACGTCAAGCAGACCGGCGACACGGCGGTGGTGTCCGGAAAGGACTTCCAGTACCGCTTCGAGAAGGGCACGCTGACGTCGATGCGCGTCCGTGGCACGGAACTGCTCAAGGGCGGCCCCGCATTGGACGTGTGGCGCGCGCCGGTCGCGAACGAGATGTATTCGGAAGACGCGTCGTGGCGCAAGACAGGTCTCGATCGGCTGGTCACCAGCGTCTCGGACGTCAAGATCGAGCCGGGCCGCGACGAGGTCTCGGTGACGGTGAGGTCATCCGCGTCCGCGGTGCCCGGCGCTTCGCTGGCGCAGACGATGACGTATCGCGTGTCCGGCAACGGCGAGGTGCGTCTCCAGCATCGCGTCGACCCGCAGGGCGACGTGCGCGGCGTGCCGTACCTGCCACGAGTTGGCTTCTCATTGCGGACACCGGCGGAGTTCCAGCGCTTCAGCTACTACGGCCGCGGCCCGGCCGAGAACTACAACGACCGCGCCGAAGGCAGCCCGATCGGCGTTTATTCGTCCACAGTGGACGGACAGTACGTCGATTACTATCGCCCGCAGGACTACGGCAACCACGGCGACGTCCGCTGGGCCACCCTCACCGACGGCCGCACCGGCGGCCTGATGGTCTCGGGTGACCTGCAAGTGGCGGTCAGTCCGTACGACGACCTCGAACGCGCCGCGTACCCGTTCGCGTTGCAACGTAATCCCGGCTGGAACACGCTCCACGTGAGCAACGAGGTCAGCGGCGTCAGCGAAACATTTCACCCGCCACTGCCCGAGTACCGCACCCGCCCCGACGGCGAGTACGCCTATTCGGTCACGCTGCGGCCGCTCTCGCGCGCCGAGATCCGCGACGGCAAACCGTCCGGCCCGTTCGTGTGCGTCCCCGACGCCCGCCTGTCGGCCCCGTCCGACACGATCGAAGCGGGCGGCACGGCGACGGCCACGTTGACGGTCACCAACTCCTGCCAGGCCCCGCTCGACAACCCGGTCGCGCGGACCCAGGCACCGCAAGGCTGGACCGCGACAGTCACGGGCACACTCGGCCGCATCGCGCCGGGCGCTTCGGCCTCGGTGCCCGTCACCGTCACCCGAAGCCCCGACTCACCCGGCGGCAGCCGCCCGGTCACCGCCGAGGTCTCCAGCGGAAAGGTGACGGCCACCGCGAGTCTCCAGTTCACCGGCATGCCCCCGGCGCCGCGCGGTGACGTCGCGGTGTCGAAACTGGAGTTCGTGACGGCCCAGAACGGCTGGGGCCCGGTCGAACGCGACCAGAGCAACGGCGAGAGCTCCGGCGGCGACGGCGCCCCGATGCGCATCGCGGGCATCACCTACCCGACCGGCGTCGGCGCCCACGCGGAGTCCACTGTGGACGTCTACCTGGGCGGCCGCTGCACCTCGTTCACCGCGTCGGTCGGCATCGACGACGAGACGAATGGCCAAGGCCTCGTCACCTTCGAGGTCCACGGCGACGGCCGGCGCCGCTTCGCCTCGGCCCCGATCGCGGGCGGCACGAAGGCGACCGAAGTCGCCGTCGACGTCACCGGCGTCCGCACCTTGAGCTTGCGGGTGACCGACGGCGGCAACGGAAACGCCTGGGACCACGCGGACTGGGCCGCCGCTCAGCTCCGCTGCTCGCCCTAGCCATCGGGGGTCGTGAGTGTTTTTGCCGGTTAGAACCGGCCGTACCACTCACGACCCCTGTGCTAGAGGCGGGGGTCGACGGGGTCGGACTCCATGGCCAGCACCGCGAAGACGCACTCGTGGACGCGCCACAGGGGTTCGCCCCGGGCGGCGCGGTCCAGTGCTTCGATGCCGAGCGCGTACTCGCGCAGCGCGAGGGAGCGCTTGCGGTTGAGGCCGCGCTTGCGGAGGCGGGTCAGGTTCTCCTCGAGGGTGTAGTCGGGGCCGTAGATGATGCGCAGGTACTCGCGGCCGCGGACCTTCACGCCCGGCTGCACCAGGCCGCGGGCGCCGCGGGTCAGGTTGGCCGCGGGCTTCACGACCATGCCCTCACCGCCGGCCTCGGTCAGGTCGAGCCACCAGCGGGTGCCTTCGCTGACCGAGGCCGTGTCCGTGGTGTCGACCAGGCGGGTGCCGGTCAGCCTGAACAGGTCGCCATCCGCTTCCGCGAGCCGGGCGGCCAATGCGAGGTGCCAGGCGTGTGGGCGCTCCTGGTGCGCGGCCTTTTCCGAGGCGAGCAGCTGGAACGGGGCCAGCTGGACGCCGTCGAGACCGTCGGTCGGCCAGCAGTAGCGCCGGTAGGCGTCGCGGTAGGCGTCCGCGTCCGCCGAGCGCAGGCGGGTGCGGTCGAGCAGCGCGGTGACGTCGATGCCGCGCTCGGCCGCGGCCGCCAGTGCGGTGACGGCGGCGGGCAGCACGGCCTGGGCGGCCGCGCCGACCGACGCGTACTGGTCGGCGATCAGCGAGCCCGCCTTGACGCTCCATGGCAGCAGCTCGGCGTCGAACAGCAGCCAGTTCGAGTCCAGTTCCTCCCACAGGCCTGCCGTGCCGACGGCCGCGCGGACACGGTCCAGCAGCCGGGTGTTCTGCTCCGGCGTGAAGAACGGGCGCCCGGTGCGGGTGTAGACGGCGCCGCCGCCGTCGATCCCGAAGCGCGCGGGCGCGACCGTCTCGTCGCGGCACACCAGCACGACGGCTCGCGAACCCATGTGCTTTTCCTCGCACACCACGGACTGCACGCCGGCCGCCCGGAATTCGGCGAACGCCTCCTCCGGGTGCTCGAGGTAGCCGTCCTGCGCCGACGTCGAACTCGGCGCCATGGTCGGGGGCAGGTAGAGCAGCCAGCGGGGGTCGAGCGCGAACCGGCTCATCACCTCGAGCGCGGCCGCCGACTGCTCGGCGGACACGCCGACCCGGCCGTGGTGCACGGTCTGCACGATCCGCTTGCCCGTGACGTCACCGAGTTCCAGCACGGCGTGGGCGCGCGTGGGCGTGCTGGGGCCGAGCGGCTTCGTCGGCTCGTACCAGACCTTCTTGGCCTTGACGGAGACGACTTCGCGCTCGGGGTAACGCAACGCGGTCAGCTTGCCGCCGAACACACAGCCGGTGTCCAGGCACATGGTGTTGTTGACCCACTCGGCGTCCAGCGTCGGCGTGTGTCCATAGAGGACGGTCGCGGCGCCCCGGTAGTCGCGGGCCCACGGCAGCCGGACGGGCAGGCCGTACTCGTCGGTCTCGCCGGTCGTGTCGCCGTACAGCGCGGTGCTGCGCACCCGCCCTGACGCGCGGCCGTGGAACCGCTCGGGCAGGCCCGCGTGCGCCACGACGAGCTTGCCGCCGTCGAGCACGTAGTGCGCCACCAAGCCGTCGCAGAACGCGGTCGCCTTCGCGCGGAACTCCTCGTCCTGCGCGGCGAGCTGCTCCAGCGACTCGGCGAGCCCGTGCCGCACGGTCACCTTCTTGCCCTGCAGCGCGCGGACGAGCTTCTGTTCGTGGTTGCCGCAGACGACCATCGCGCTGCCGCTCGCGGCCATGTCCATCACCAGGCGCAGCACACCGGGCGTGTCGGGGCCGCGGTCGACCAGGTCGCCGACGAACAGCGCGACCCGGCCTTCGGGGTGTGCCAGGCCGTCCGGTCCACTGACGTAGCCGAGCACCGCGAGCAGCTCTTCGAGTTCCTCGCGGCAGCCGTGCACGTCACCGATCACGTCGAACGGGCCGGTGACGTCGCGCCGGTCGTTCAGCAGCGGCTCGATGACGATCTCCGCTTCGGCCACCTCTTCTTCGGTGCGCAGCACGTGGACGCGCCGGAAGCCCTCCTTCTGCAGGAACTTCAGCGACCGGCGCAGGTCGTTGCGCTGGCGCCGGATCACGTGATCGCCGAAGGCGCGGTCGGCCCGCTCTTCGTTGCGCGCCAGGCAAACCCGCTCGGGCAGGTCCAGCACGATCGCGGTCGGGAGCACGTCGTGTTCCTTGGCCAGCTTGAGCAGGCTCGCCCGCGACGGCTTCTGCACGTTGGTCGCGTCGACGACCGTCACACGCCCGGCCGCGAGCCGCTTCGCCGCGACGTAGTGCAGAGCGTCGAACGCGTCGGCCGACGCCGACTGGTCGTTCTCGTCGTCGGAGACCAGCCCGCGGAAGGTGTCGCTGGAGAGCACCTGCGTCGGCTTGAAATGGATGCGCGCGAACGTCGACTTGCCGGAGCCGGAGGCGCCGACGAGCACGATGAGGGACATGTCGGGAATGGTCAGCTTCACGCCGCCACCTCCTCTCGAACGGTGAAGACCGCCATTTGGGTCGGCGGTCCTGAAACTTGGTCTTCCTGTCCGACCGGCAGGAAGCGGACGTCGTAGGCGCACCGCGAGGCGACACCTCCTGCCCACTCGCGGAACTGCGCGCGCGTCCACTCGAACCGGTGATCGTCGTGCCGGAAACTGTGCTCCGGCAAGAACTCGAAGTGCGTGTTGTACTCGGAGTTCGGCGTCGTGACGACGACCGTGCGCGACCGCGCGACCGCGAACACGGCGTGCTCCAGCGCGGGCAGCCGCTCCTCGTCGACGTGCTCGATGACCTCCATCAGCACCGCCGCGTCGTACCCGGCGAGCGAGGGGTCGGCGTAGGTCAGCGCCGACTGCCGCAGCGTGATCCGCGCGCGCTGGAACTCGGGGAGCCGGTCCAGCTTCAGCCGCCGCTCGGCCGAACCGAGCGCGCTCGACGAGACGTCCAGCCCGACGATCTCGGTGAACGACGGGTCGTCCATCAGCACGCGCAGCAGCGCGCCGCCACCACAGCCGAGGTCGAGCACGCGCTGCGCGCCGGCCGCGCGCAGCGCCGCGAGGACACTGCCCTGGCGCAGCGCCGCGAGCGGCTGACGCTGTTCGGGCGCCTCGGTGACCTTGGGCTCGGCTTCGGCGGGGATGTCGTCCGCTTCGGCGAGCTGCTCCAGCGCGTACCGGACATAGGGACGGCGGCGCTCCAGGTACCGGTTCGCGATCAGCTCGCGTTCCGGGTGCTCGCCGAGCCAGCCTTCGCCGACCTTCAGCAGCTTGTCCGCCTCGTCCTGGCCGACGAAGTAGTGCTTGTCGCCGTCGAGCGCGGGCAGCAGCACGTAAAGGTGCTTGAGCGCGTCGGCCAGCCGGACCGTGCCGGTGATCGACATGTCGACATAGCGCGAGTCGCCCCAGTCCGGGAACGCCGCGTCCAGCGCGACGGGCGTGGTCTCGACCGTCCAGCCCAGCGGCTCGAACAGCCGGTGCACCAGGTCCGCGCCACCGCGCGCGGTCAGCGACGGCACCCGGATCGTCAGCGGGATCGCCTGCTCGGCGAGGCCGGGCCGCAGATCGCAGCGGCCCGACATCGCCGTGGCGAACACCGCGCGCAGCGCCACCGCCAGGTGCGAACCGCTGGCGTAGGGCCGGTCGTTCACGTACTGGGTCAGCGTGGTCGCGCCACCCCGCACCAGCTCGATCGGGTCGACCTCCACCAGCAGGGCCGCCGTGCAGAGCTCGGCGGTGGCCCGCGGGTAGAAGACGTGCGCGGTGCCGGCCGCGATGGCGAACGACTGGGCCTTCTCCGGGTGTTTGTGCAGGAGGAAACCCAGGTCCGTCGCGGGCCCGTGAGTGGTGGTGATCGTCAGAAGCACTCAGTGATCCTGACTGATCACCACCCGCACGTCATGCGGTTTGTTGCATCTGGCCCCCACGGAGATAGATCTTGGCGGCCAATACGTGCTTGCACGGACCACGCGAGCCCTGGTGGTGCGTCCACCACTGGCAGGTGCAGCGGGTTCCGGTCACCCGGTGTTCCAGCTCGCCGCTGCGCACGTACGCGGTTCCGTCCACTTCGGACCGGACGAGACCACCCGCGACCAGTTGCCGCGCGTGTTTGAGCCGTGGATGCTTCGACTCGATCTTCGCCGGATCGAACGGCAGCTCACGCGGGAAGTACGCCGACTCCGCCACGTCGTAACCGACCCGCAGCGCGGCGATCAGTTCCGCGTCTTCGGTCAGTCCCTCCTCGCTCAGCGACGACAGCACGCTGCCCTCACCTGAGAACCCGCGCGAGAGTTCGGGGCTCAGCGCCAGCACCACCCGGCCGGTGCTCAGCTGCCATTCCCAGACACTCGGCGCCGGCCTGCTGTTCGCGTCGACCTCCGGCCCGTGGACGACCAGGCCTCGCACGAACCGCAGCAAAGGCAGTAGTCCGCGCAGCCTTTCCGTGCCTGCCAAGCACACCGCGCGCGGCGACGGCCGTGAGGTCAGCCGCAGCCCGCTTCCGGCCTGCACCGCCCACAGCGGCGCGCGGCCCGAATGCCGGGGCAGGCCACGCAGGAATCGCACCGCCTCGGCCGCGCCGACCTGGATCCGCGGCGAGGTGCGCGCGGACGCGGCCTGCACTTCGGCGAAGCCGCGCAGCCACCGCTGCGGCAGCGGCACCCGCTTCTCGATCAGCGCTTCCTCCCCGGTCATCGCGACCAGGCGATCCGGGCCGACGCGCAGCCGCAGATCACCCGCCGCGCCGATCCTGGTCAGCGCCTTGCGCAGCGGCTCGTTGACATCGACGTTCGTGGTGCCGGTGCCCTGCACGTCGCCGTCGAGGCCGTCGGCGAGCAGGTCGTAGCGGGCGTAAACCCCGCAGCAGGCGGAAAACGACTCGAACCGCAGCCGTTCACCGTCGCTGGTGACCACGGGGTCGGCGGGCCGCCGGAGCGCGGCGAGCATCGCCGGCGGCGTGTAGTACCGCTTGCCTGCCACCTCGGCGACGGCGAGCAGCGCCGTCGCCGACTCGGCCGGGCTGGTCAGGCTGCCCGAGAAGAACTCGGGATGCCCGCCTGCCCGCTCCGCCGTCGACAGCAGCAGCCTGTTCTCGTTGACGGATGAAGCGCCCTGGTAGCGGTGGGTGTGGTCGAAACTCATGCGCTCACCTCGGCGATCAGGTTGCGCGCGGCCTGGCCGCGCTGGGTGGGGAACTGAGCGGTCCGCAGCAGGAGGTCCTCCAGCTCGCCGCTGGTCACGGCCACGCTGCCCAGCTTCGCCGCGGCCTCGGTCGCCGCCGCGAGCAGGAAATGCGTGTCCCTGGTGTTCGCCGCCAGCAGCTGCGGCAACGCCGTCGCGGCGATGTGCCACGCCGCCTTCGGCGCGATCTCGACGACCTCGCCGAGCGCGCGGCCCGCCCGGCTCGGCTTGACGACGCCACCGGCGACCAGCTCGGCGAGCGAGAGGCCGATGTCGTCCACTGTGGACACCACGGAGCGCGCGGCGATGGCCTCCGCCGCCGCCACCCGGGCCGCGACCTCCTTGGCGCCCAAGGAGACCGCGAAGGCGGCCGGTCCGGCCGGACCCAGCTCGACCGGAGCCGTGGCGAGCCAGTTCAGCGCGGTCGCCGCGCCGTAGCCGTCACGGTCACCGGCCGCCGACGACACGTGCGGCAGCCACTGCGCGGTCAGCAGATCCGGCTCGTAGGGCAGCACCAGCGGCCAGTACGCCAGCGCCGACGGCAGCAGCGCCGACCGGTTCGGCGACAGCCGCAGTTCGGCCTCCTGCAACGGATCGTCGGACTCCACCAGCAAGGTCCGGGGATCCGACGGCGCCGGCGAGCCCAGCCCGGCCGTCAGCCGCGCGACGGCCATGCGCTCGGGCAGGCCGGTCGACGACGCGTACCGATGCGTGGCGACCTCGCCGCACACCACTTGGATGCCGTACCGGGGCAGCGGCGACTCGGTGCGATGCTCCGGCGGCGTCCGGAGCAACGTCAGCAGCCGTTCCAGCGGCTGCTCTGGTCCGGGCAGCCGCCTTCCCGGCTCCACGCCGCCGTCCGGCGAGGACGGCTGCGCGGTCACCAGTGGCCGCCCTCCCTCGGCCACGATCTTCGCCAGCTCGTGCAGCCGCAGCAGCACGATCGACAACGGGTTCGGCGGCAGGAAAACCGTGCTGTGCCACCAGCGGGCCCCGCGAATGGCCGAGGACGGCGGCGCCGGGGGAGCGACGCCGTCGACCACCGCGCGCACGAGATCCATGAACGGCTCGACCGGGCAGCTCCAGCCCGGATCGTGCTCGCGGCGCGCGCGGGACGACGGTTCGAGCAGCCGCCGCAGCTCGAGCAGATCGGCCTCGCGCAGCTCGAGCAGGCCGGTGACGGTGACCTCCAGCAGCAGCGGATCCGCTGTGTGACTGAGGATCTCGGTCACCGCGTCGGCGATTTGCCTTGCGGTACGGGGAATCGGTGGCAGTGAACGCGGCGTCGGCGGTGGCGGGAAGGCCGCCGTGACGTCTCGGCCGGCAGGCGCCAGGCCCAGCTCACGGCGCACCGGCGTGGACAGCGCGCCGGCCTTGGCCTGGACTTCGGACGGCCACGTTTCGCCTGCCAGCCGCCGGACCATGCCGACCGCGTGCCGCTGAACTTGTTCGTGTGGATGGGAAAACGCGTGCGCGGCGGCCACCGCCGCGCCGATCGGCTCCTCCTCGCCGACCTTTTCGAGCAGGGTGAGCACCGCCCGCGCGGTGATCTTCTCCGGATGGAGCAGCGCGGCGGGCACGGTCGAAAGAAACGCCGCCACGTCCAGCACGCGGCCCGGCTCGCCGAGCAGGGCCGCGGCCTCCCGGACGGCCCGGCCGTTCGGGGAGGTGAGCGCCGCGAGCAGATCGCGATCGTTCTTGCTGGTCAGGGCGGTTTCCGACGGATTCATCATGGTTCCCCCTTCACTCACGACAAGTCTGTCAGAGGGGTACGACAGTTTTGAGCGATGCGATCCGTGGGACCCTGAGCCCATGCCGAACCGCCTCGCGAGCGCCACGAGTCCCTACCTCCTGCAGCACGTCGACAACCCGGTCGACTGGTGGCAGTGGGGTCCCGAAGCACTCGCGGAGGCGCAGCGGCGCGACGTGCCGATCCTGCTGTCGGTCGGCTACGCCGCCTGCCACTGGTGCCACGTGATGGCGCACGAGTCGTTCGAGGACGAGGGCACGGCCGCGCTGATGAACGCGAACTTCGTCAACATCAAGGTAGACCGTGAGGAGCGTCCTGACATCGACGCTGTCTACATGGCGGCGACCCAGGCGATGACCGGCCAGGGCGGCTGGCCGATGACCTGTTTCCTCACCCCGGACGGGAAGCCGTTCCATTGCGGCACCTACTACCCGCCGACACCGCGCCAGGGCATGCCCTCGTTCTCGCAGCTGCTGGTCGCGGTCGCCGACGCCTGGAAGGACCGCCCTGACGAGCTGCGCGAGGGCGCCGGGCAGATCCTCGCACACCTCGCCGAGCGGACCGGGCCGCTGCCCGCGTCCACTGTGGACGCCGAAACGCTGAAGGGCGCGGCCGAGAAGCTGGCGGGTGACGTCGACCAGGTGCACGGCGGCTTCGGCGGCGCGCCGAAGTTCCCGCCGTCCATGGTGCTGGAGTTCCTGCTCAGGCACTACGAGCGCACCGGCTCGGTCGACGCTCTGTCCATTGTGGAGGATTCGGCGAGCGCGATGTCGCGTGGCGGCATCTACGACCAGCTGGCGGGCGGCTTCGCCCGCTACTCGGTCGACGCGGGCTGGGTCGTGCCGCACTTCGAGAAGATGTTGTATGACAACGCTTTGCTGCTCAGGCTCTACGCACACCTCGCGCGCCGGACCGGCGACGCGAACGCGCTGCGCGTCGCCAAGGGCTGCGGGACGTTCCTGCTCGGCGACCTCGCGACCCCCGAGGGAGGCTTCGCGGCATCGCTGGACGCCGACACGAACGGCGTCGAAGGCCTCACCTACGTCTGGACGCCCGCGCAGCTGCGTGAACACCTCGGCGACGAGGACGGCGTCTGGGCGGCGGAGCTCTTCGGCGTCACCGAGGAGGGCACGTTCGAGGAGGGCGTGTCGACGTTGCGCCTGCTCAGCGACCCGGACGACGACGAGCGCTTCGAGCGGATCCGCGGCACCCTGCTCTCCGTGCGCGCGGGCCGTCCGCAGCCGGGCAAGGACACCAAGGTCATCGCCTCCTGGAACGGCCTCGCGATCACCGCGCTGGCCGAGGCTGGCGTCGCGCTGGAGAACGAGCACTGGATCGGCGCCGCCTACCGGGCCGCGGAGCTGCTGGTCAGCGTGCATCTCGTCGACGGACGTCTCCGCCGCAGCTCACGCGACGGCGTCGTCGGCGACGCACACGGCGTGCTCGAGGACTACGCCTGCGTCGCGCAGGGCTTCCTCTCCTTGCACCAGGCGACGGCTGAAAAGCGATGGCTGACCGAGGCGGTGAAGCTGCTCGACTTCGCGCTCGCCAGGTTCGGCGTCGAGGGCGAGCCCGGCGCGTTCCACGACACCGCAGACGACGCCGAAGCCCTGGTCCAGCGGCCTGCCGACCCGACCGACAACGCCAGCCCGGCCGGTGCGTCAGCGCTGGCGGAAGCACTGCTCACGGCGTCGGCGCTGACCGGCGCGGAGCACGCCGCGCGCTACCGCGAAGCCGCTGAGCAGGCGTTGAGCCGCGTCGGGCAGCTGGCGGCGACGGTGCCCAGGTTCGCGGGGCACTGGCTGACCGTCGCCGAGGCCATGCAGTCCGGCCCGGTCCAGGTCGCCGTCGTCGGCCCCGAGCGCGAGGCGCTGGTCACCACGGCCGCTCGCGGCATCCACGGCGGCGGAATCGTGCTGGGCGGCGAGCCCGGCTGCGTCCCGCTGCTGCACGACCGCCCACTGATCGACGGAGCCGCAGCCGCATACGTTTGCCGTGGCTACGTCTGCGACCGCCCGGTCACCAGCGTCGAGGAGCTGGCGGAGGCTGTCCGCCGACGGTGAACGCGTCCCCTGATCTCGTGATTCCGGCGTAGCGTGAGTATCGATGTAATCATGTAATCGCCACTGGAGGAACTCATGGGACGAGGCTGGAAGGGCCGAGGCGGCTGGCAGCAGGGTGAGGTGCCTTCGGCGGACGACGCCGCGGGCTGGTTCGGCGGGCGCCTGCCCGACGGCTGGTTCACCGGCGCCGCCGAGGTCACCGTCGACCGCGAGGAGATCGTCGTCGTCGGCGAGCTGCCCGCGCTGACGGAGCAGTACGAGGACGACGCCGCGCGCGCCGCCGCCGAGTCGGGCCGGATCAGCCGGTTCCGCGAGGAGACCCGCGACGCGCGCATCGAGATCGCCAGGCAGGCCGAGCACCGCTACCAGCGCAAGGTCGCCTGGGGCGCGAAGATCGGCGGCACCACCGAGCTGTTCACGACGCTTTCGGCGCCCGTGATGACCCGGTTGCGCCAGCCGGAGCGCCTGGTGCTGGACACGCTGGTCGACTCGGGTGTCGCGCGCTCGCGGTCGGAGGCGCTCGCGTGGGCCGTCCGGCTCGTCGGCCAGCACGCCGACAGCTGGCTCGGTGAGCTGCGTGAGGCCATGTCGAAGGTCGACGATCTGCGGGCGAAGGGACCCGATCTCGGTTAGGTATGGACCAGCGGTGAGAAAACCGCCTACAGTTCTCGCGTGTGACTCCGCCGTCATGACAGCACGTTCCTTCGTATGGGAAAGAAGGCGTTCATGGACGGCAGGATCAACCGTCGGCAGCTGATCAAGGGCGGGCTCGCGGTGGCGGGCGCGGCGGTCGCCGCCCCGCTGCTGGCCCGTTCCGCCGCTGCGGCACCCGGCCAGTACACGGTCAGCGTCCCCGACCTGCCGTGGCCCGCGGCGAACCAGATCGTCGCGGAGACCAAGCTCCCCGTCTTCCCCGACGCGAAGTTCGACATCACCGCGTACGGCGCGAAGGGCGACGGCAGCACCGACAACACGGCCGCGATCAAGAAGGCGATCGACGCCTGCAACGCCGCGGGCGGCGGGCACGTGATCGTGCCGAAGGGCACCTTCCTCACGGGCGCCGTGTACCTCAAGAGCAACGTCGACGTGCACCTCGAAACCGGCTCGGTGCTGAAGTTCAGCGGCGACTCGTCGAAGTTCCCGACCGTGCTGACCCGGTACGAGGGCATCGAATGCATGAACCGCTCGCCGATGATCTACGCGTTCAAAGAGAAGAACATCGCGCTGACCGGCACCGGCACCCTCGACGCCAACAGCACCTCGTCGTGGAACAAGGGCACCGACAGGGCGTACCTGGAATCCTTGGTGTCCAAGGGAACCCCGCCGGAGAAGCGGATCGTGCCCGGCTCGGGGCACACCATGCGGTCGGCGTTCGTCGAGCCGTATTCGTGCGAGACCGTGCTGATCCAGGGCATCACGCTCAAGAACTCGATGTTCTGGCAGCTGCACCCGACGCTGTGCAAGAACGTCACGGTCGACGGCGTCACCACCGACGCGAGCACCGCGCACTCCAACACCGACGCGTGCGACCCCGAATCATGCGACCACGTGGTCATCGTGAACTCGAACCTGGGCGCGCACGACGACAACATCGCGATCAAGTCCGGCCGCGACGAGGACGGCCGCCGGGTCAACGTGCCGTGCCAGAACCTGGTGGTCGCCAACTGCGTCATGAACGGCAACTGGGGCGCGATCACCTGCGGCAGCGAGCAGACCGGCGGCATCCGCAACGTCTACGCGTACAAACTCACCGTGAAGGGTGAAACGAAGTTCGCGCTGTACGTGAAGTCGAACACGAAGCGTGGCGGTTTCTCGGAGAACATCAACCTGGACAGCATTTCCGGGACCTTCGCTCGCTCGATCGCGTACGTCTTGCCGACCTACAACAGCCAGACGGGTAACAACATCCCGTCGTTCGGGCCGTTCACCATCACCAACTCGTCGGCGACCAAGTGCGGGCAGATGGTGTTCAACGTCAGCGGGCTGTCGAACTCGCACGTGCACGGGTTCACCGCGACGAACTGCAAGTTCACCGGTGTCGCCGACACGAAGAACGTGCTGAAGAACATCGACGGCCTGAAGTTCACGAACGTGACCATCAACGGAAAACCGATCTAGGTCACACTGCGGTTTTCCCGGTCGTGCGGCAGGGTAACTCTGCCGCACGACCTTGGGAGGCGCTGTGCCCGATCCGCTGACGACAGTCCTTGACGGCCGCTGGGCCGAAATCCGCCTGGCCGCGCGTGCGCATGTCGCCGACTTCGGGGACGTGCCAGCCCCGGCCGACCTGAGTGTCGAGGCGCACCGTGCCCAGGTGCTCGAGCAGCTCAAGTCATTGGCGAAGACGGATCTGCCCGCGCTGGGCTTCGACGCCGAGTACGGCGGCAAGGCGGACGTGGGCGGTGCCGTCACCGCGTTCGGGATGCTCGGTTTCGGCGACCTGTCGCTGATGGTCAAGGCCGGTGTCCAATGGGGACTGTTCGGCGGCGCCGTGCAGCTGCTGGGCACCGCGCGGCACCACGAGCGGTATCTGCGCCAGATCATGAGCCTCGACCTGCTGGGCTGCTTCGCGATGACCGAGCACGGGCATGGCTCCGACGTCCAGCACCTGCGGACGACGGCGACGTTCGAGGACGGCTCGTTCGTCATCGACACCCCCGACGCGTCGGCCAAGAAGGAGTACATCGGCAACGCCGCGCGCGATGGTGAGATGGCGGTCGTGTTCGCGCAGCTCATCACGGGCGGCGAAACCCGTGGCGTGCACGCGTTCCTGGTGCCGATCCGGGTGCCGGGCGTGACCATCGAGGACTGCGGGCGCAAGGCGGGCCTCAACGGTGTCGACAATGGACGGTTGTCGTTCGACAACGTCCGCGTGCCAAGGGAAGCGCTGCTGAACCGATTCGCCGACGTCGCCGAGGACGGCACGTATTCGAGCCCGATCGAGAGCGACAACCGGCGCTTCTTCACGATGCTCGGCACGCTGATCCGCGGCCGGGTGAGCGTCGCGGGCAGCGCGGGCGCCGCGACCGAGCGGGCGCTGACCCTCGCCGTGCGGTACGCGGAAGGCCGCCGGCAGTTCTTCAAGCCGGGCGGTGACGAGGTCGTCCTGCTCGATTACCTCGCGCACCAGCGAAAGCTGCTGCCCGCACTGGCGAAGTCGTACGGCCTCCACTTCGCGCAGGAGGACCTCGTCGCCAAGCTGAACGACATCGGCGCCGACGCGCCAGAGGAAGAACAACGCGAGCTGGAAGCGCGCGCCGCCGGTCTCAAGGCCGTGGCGACCTGGCACGCGACGTCGACCATCCAGACCGCCCGCGAAGCGTGCGGCGGCGCGGGCTACCTCGCGGAGAACCTGCTGGCCGACCTGAAGGCGGACACGGACGTGTTCACGACCTTCGAAGGCGACAACACGGTGCTGCTGCAGCTCGTCGCGAAAGGCCTGCTGACCAGCTACAAGGAGCACTTCGAGGAGCTGAGCCCGGTCGCGGTGGCCCGGTTCGTCGTCGAGCAGTTCGTCGACTCGGTCAGGGAGAAGGCCCCCGTGCTCCGAGGTGCCGACGCCGACGCGCTGCTCGACCGTGACTGGCAGCGCAAGCTGTTCGAAGAGCGGGAAGAGCACGTCATCGACAGCCTCGCCCGCCGCCTGCGGAAAGCGGGGGAAGCCCCGTTCGACACCTTCAACGCGGCGCAGGATCACGTGCTGCGCGCGGGCCGCGCGCACGTCGAGCGCCTGGTCCTGGAGTCGTTCGCCGCGCGTGCCGACGACCCGCTGCTGTCGAAGGTCTGCGACCTCTACGCCTTGTCAAGCATCGAAGCCGACCGAGCGTGGTTCCTGGAGCACGGCCGTCTGACACCCTCGGGCTCGAAGGCCGTGACCGCGGCCGTCAACAGGCTATGCGCGGAACTCCGCCCGGACGCCAGGCGGCTGGTGGACGCCTTCGCCGTTCCCGAGCAGTTCCTGGCCGCGCCCATGCTCGATGATCTCGCGTAGCTCGGCGATCTGCCTGCCCAGCTCGTTGAGATGCTCACGGGTGACGGCCTGCGCCGTCTCCTCGGCCTCCGCGACCCGGCGGATCAGCCACGACGCCAGCGTCGCGGTGACCACACCGAGCAACGCGATCCCGGCCATCATCAGCCCGACCGCGATGATCCGCCCGGTGTGCGTGACCGGGTAGCGGTCCCCGTAGCCGACGGTCGTCACCGTGGTGATCGCCCACCACACGGCATCCGGGAAGTCCTTGATCGTCGGGCTTTCCGCGCCCCGCTCGGCTTCGAGCACCGCCAGCGCCGCGCAGAACACGATCATCGCGGTACTTCCGACGGTGTAGACGACGACGCGGCCCCGCAGCGAGAGCGCCGCGCTGCGGTTGAGGATGTTGAGCACCGCGACCAGGCGCAGCAGCCGGAGCTGGCGGATCAGCGGGAGCACGATGATCAGCAGATCGAGGACGTGCTCTTTGAGGAACGTCTTCTTGTCGCCTGCCAGATACAGGCGGACGGCGTAGTCGAAGGCGAAGAGCGCCCAGGAACCCCAGGTGATGATTTCGAACCAGAGCCGGGCGGTCGCGCCGAGTGTGGGATCGAGGATCGGCCAGGCGTAGGCGGCGAGGAACAGTAGCGCAGCGAGGTTGAGCGGCCACTCCATGCGCTTTTCCCACATCGGCCCGCTCCTTCTCGTTTGTCAGGTAACGCGATCCGGCGCGCTTCCGTTACGTCCGAGAAGGACAGTCGTGAGTGATGCGGCCGGGTGAGGGCCTCCCTCACCCAGCCAGCCCGCAGGGTTCCGGCAAAGTTGCTCGTCGCGAAGCGCACAAACGCCACTCTTGTGAAGCTGAGCGAAACATAAGCCCCGTTCGTTCCTCTCAAGTCGACCCGAAGGTCTACACAAAAGGGACAAAAGTAGACAAGTTGCACGAAGTTGAGTCCTTTGTGGACGCGTGCCTGCGTGCGGCCGCGGCGGGCCAGATGGGTTGATCCACGTGAACGAGGCGTTCGCAACGATGAGCTTCGTGAACGCCTCGTTCACTCCTTCGGAGTTGCCCGCCAATCCGCGCAAAAGCGACATCGTTGGACGAATGGTAGGGCGATTGGTTCGGTGTGGACATTCGCTCGGGCCTGGGCTGACGATCGCGGATCTTCCCCGGACCCTGCGGTCAACCCGAGTGAAGGAGGCCCTCACCCGGTCGGCCCGAGTGAGGGAGGCCCTGACTCGAAATATCGGGTCAGGGAGGCCCTGACTTGGTGGCCTCGAGTGAGGGAGGCCCTGACCCAGCCGGGGAGCGCGCGACCGGTGCGCGAGGCAGCAAAAAGGGTCGTGAGTGATGCGGCCGGTTCTAACCGGCGGGAACACTCACGACCCTGGGCGGGCTAGGAGTACATGGCCAGCCAGATGGCGATGTAGTGCGAGGTCGCCGCCAGCACCGTGCAGGCGTGGAAGTACTCGTGGTACCCGAAGGTGTCCGGCCAGTGGTTCGGCCACCGCGAGGCGTAGAAGATCGCGCCCACCGTGTAGAACAGGCCACCCACGCACAGCAGGACCAAAGCGGCGATCCCGGCATGCTCGGCCAATTCGGGCAGTACGAAGACCGCGACCCAGCCGAGCGCGATGTAGATGGGGACGCCGAGCCAGCGGGGCGCGTGCGGCCAGAGCATCTTCAGCGCGACGCCGGCGATGGCGCCGCCCCAGACGACCGCGAGGACGATGTAGCCCGCCGGTTGTGACATGGCCAGCAGGCCGAACGGCGTGTAGGTGCCCGCGATGAACAGGAAGATCATCGAGTGGTCGGCGCGCTTCATCCACTTGTACGCGCGGGGGCTCCAAATGCGACGGTGGTAGAGCGCGCTCACGCCGAACAGGCCGAGCACGGTCAGGCCGTAGATCGAGGTGGCCAGTGCCGCACGGGCGGACACTGTGGACGCGGCCAGCGAGATCAGCGTGGCGGCGCCCGCGACGGCGATGAAGAAAGACCAGAAGTGGATGTGTCCCCGCAGGCGGGGGCGCGTGTCTACTACGGGATCGGTCTCGGTCGCTACAGTCACTCATCCAGGTTACGGGACCGTAGGTTCAATGGCAGTACTCGTGGCGAGTCACACTAGACAGATTGAGTGCGTAGGCTCTCCGGGCGTGAGTCTCCGGTCCTTCATGTCCAGCATCGTCTACAGCGCCTACGGGCGGCGGCTGATCCAGCAGGCCGCCGGCAGGCATCCCCGGCATATCGCCATCATGCTCGACGGTAACCGCAGATGGGCGAGAGAAGCGGGCTTCACCGACGTCGCGGACGGGCATCGGGCGGGCGCGCAGAAGATCTCCGACTTCCTGCTCTGGTGCAACGAGGCCGAGGTCGAGGTGGTCACCATGTGGCTGCTGTCGACCGACAACCTCAGCCGCCCCGCCGAAGAGGTCGGGCCGCTGCTGCAGATCATCGCCGACGTCACCGAGGAGCTGGCCAAGCCGGAAAACCCCTGGCAGCTGCGTATCGTCGGGGCGCTCGACCTGCTGCCGGACGACATCGCGAAGCGGCTCGTCACGGCCGCGGAGCGGACCGAGGACCGCAAGGGCATGGAGGTGAACGTCGCCGTCGGGTACGGGGGGCGGCAGGAGATCGCCGACGCGGTCAAGAAGCTGCTGCTCCAGCAGGCCGACGAGGGCACGTCGATCAGGGAGCTCGCGAAGATACTGGACGTCGACCACATCTCGGAGCACCTGTACACCTCGGGGCAGCCGGACCCGGACCTCATCATCAGGACCTCGGGGGAGCAGCGGCTTTCCGGATTCTTGCTCTGGCAGTCGGCGCACTCGGAATTCTGGTTCACGGAGGCCTACTGGCCCGCATTCCGCCGTGTCGACTTCTTGCGTGCGATGCGTGATTACGCTTGGCGACACCGCCGGTTCGGTAACTGATTCACCGCTGCGCGCCGCATCGTGAAACGGTTTCCGGTAACACTGTTACCGGAAACCGTGAACGAATACGAAAAGGGCCCCCGGGCGTGTGCCCGGGGCCCCGCTTTTCAGCTAAGCGCTCAGTGCTTGCTCAGCGAGTGGAGGATCAGCGCCGGGGTGTTGGCGATGCCGGTGTAGGCACCCGCGACCACGGCGGCCGCGCCGTAGCCCAGCGCGCCACCGCCATCCATGAACCAGGAGGCGGCGTCGCCGAACGTCGGCCAGTCGTCGCTGTGGGTCGCGGCGGCGGGCTCGCCGGCCGGAGCGGCCAGGGCCGTCCCGCCGAAGACCGACAGGCCAATTGCAGTAGCGGCAACGATGCCAGCAACCTTCTTCACTATGCACACACTCCTAGATTGAGAATCGGGGTCCGGGGCACCGGAGGTCCGGTGGTGTGTCCCGCAACACGAAAATTACTAGCGAATCCCCCGTCATGCTGCTCCGATGACACCATTGTGTGAGCCTGAAATGGATTACTTCACTCGCCCGGGTTCAATTTCGGCGCGTAAGAATGCGGCCATGATCGTCACGTGATAACGCCCGTTTACCGCAATTGTTTACACAAGTGTCCCATGATCCATTCGAACGAGTGTTCCCGGTACGGGTGATCCATCACGCAGGGTAACTTCCACCCGTGGTTGATGTCCCGCGACCAACAGTGAGATGACAGTTCGGCGAATCACCTGTGTGGCTCCATGCACGAAAACCTGAACGCAGGTAACTTTCGCAGTGAGGGTTCGCGTCCCATGCGGATCCTCGCGGGAGGCCCTGGTCGTGGCTGTGGCAGATCGGGTGGCGAAGCCACTCATGAAGCGCGCGAGGGGGCCGGCACCCGGCCCTCGTGGCCGTACGACCTGACAAAGCGTCAGGGAGAACGGACAGCCAGGGAAGTGCCCGGCCCAGCGAGTGGCGGGCGTGGTGCCCACGCCCACGAGGGAGATGCCGTCGTGACTGCGCAGCGTTTACCCCGCAAGGCCTCTGGCCGTTCTTCTACCGGTGCCGTCGGCACTGAGAAAGCCTCATCCGAGTCCCAGCCGCACACCTATGTGCTCGACACGTCGGTACTGCTTTCAGACCCGTGGGCAGTGACCCGATTCGCCGAGCACTGTGTGGTGCTTCCGCTCGTCGTCATCAGTGAACTGGAGGCGAAACGCCACCACCCCGAACTGGGCTGGTTCGCCCGTGAAGCCCTGCGCATGCTCGATGACCTGCGCCGTCAGTACGGCAGGCTCGACGCGCCGCTCCCGATCGGGGAGGAGGGCGGCACCATCCAGGTCGAGCTGAACCACACCGACCCCTCGGTGCTGCCGGTCGGCTTCCGCACTGATTCGAACGACCACCGCATCCTCGCCTGCGCGCTGAACCTGGCCGTGGAGCGTCCCGGTGTCACCCTGGTGACGAAGGACGTCCCGCTGCGGGTCAAGGCGGGCGCGGTCGGCCTGGACGCGGACGAGTATCGCGCCCAGGAGGTCACGCCGTCCGGCTGGACCGGGATGGCCGACGTCGACGCGCCGCAGACGCTGCTCGACGCGCTGTTCCACACCAGCTCGGTCGACCCGGTCGAGTTCGGCCTGGACGAGGTCGCCGAGATGCCCTGTCACACCGGGCTGCGGCTGCTCGCGGGCAGCTCCAGCGCGCTGGGGCGGGTCACGGCCGACAAGCGGATCCGGCTGGTGCGTGGTGAGAAGGAGGCGTTCGGGCTGCACGGCCGGTCGGCGGAACAGCGCGTGGCGCTGGACCTGCTGCTCGACTCCGACGTCGGCATCGTGTCACTCGGCGGGCGCGCGGGCACCGGCAAGTCGGCGCTGGCGCTGTGCGCTGGCCTCGAATCGGTGATGGAACGGCGCGCGCACCGCAAGGTCGTCGTGTTCCGGCCGGTCTACGCGGTCGGCGGGCAGGACCTCGGCTACCTTCCCGGCTCCGAGAGCGAGAAGATGTCGCCGTGGGCGCAGGCGGTGTTCGACACCCTCGGCGCGCTGGTCAGCCAGGACGTGCTGGACGAGGTCTTCGACCGCGGGATGCTCGAGGTGCTGCCGCTCACGCACATCAGGGGCCGCTCGCTGCACGACACGTTCGTCATCGTGGACGAGGCGCAGTCGCTGGAGCGCAACGTGCTGCTGACCGTCCTCTCGCGACTCGGCACCGCGTCGCGAGTGGTCTTGACGCACGACGTCGCGCAGCGGGACAACCTGCGGGTCGGGCGCCATGACGGCGTCTCGGCGGTCATCGAGAAGCTGAAGGGCCACCCGCTCTTCGCGCACGTCACCCTCACTCGCTCCGAGCGCTCGCCGATCGCGGCGCTGGTGACCGAGATGCTGGAGGACCACGGCGCATAGAAACGGGATAAAGCGGGCTTTACTCCGCGGAGTAAAGCCCGCTTTATCACCAGCCTGAAGGCAGCGGGCGCCCCTCGGCGAAGCCCGCCGCGCTCTGCACGCCCAGCGTGGCCTTGGTGTGGAACTCCTCGAGCGAGCGCGCACCCGCGTAGGTGCACGAAGAGCGCACGCCGGCGCAGATCGAGTCGAGCAGGTCCTCGACGCCGGGGCGCTGCGGGTCGAGCGCCATCCGTGAAGCCGAGATGCCTTCCTCGAACAGCGCCTTGCGTGCCCGGTCGAAGACGTTGTCGGTCCGCGTCCGCGCGCCGACGGCCCGCTTCGACGCCATCCCGAACGACTCCTTGTACGGCCGCCCGTGCTCGTCGTAGCGCAGGTCGCCCGGTGATTCGTGGGTGCCCGCGAACCACGAGCCGACCATCGCGGCCGACGCGCCCGCGGCCAGCGCCAGCGCGACGTCACGCGGGTGCCGCACGCCACCGTCCGCCCAGACGTGTTTGCCAAGCTCACGGGCGGCTGCGGCGCATTCGGCCACGGCCGAGAACTGCGGCCGCCCGACGCCGGTCATCATCCGCGTCGTGCACATCGCGCCCGGCCCGACGCCGACCTTGATCACGTCGGCGCCCGCGTGGATCAGGTCGCGGGTGCCCTCGGCGGTGACGACGTTGCCCGCCACCACGGGGACGCGCGGGGAGACCGACCGGACCGCCTTCAGCGCGGCGATCATCTTCTCCTGGTGCCCGTGCGCGGTGTCGACCACGAGCACGTCGACGCCTGCCGCGAGCACCGCCTCGGCCTTCGCGGCGACGTCGCCGTTGACGCCGACGGCCGCCGCGACGCGCAGCCTGCTGTTGGCGTCGACCGCGGGCGCGTACATCTCCGCGCGCAGCGCTCCGACGCTGGTCAGCACGCCCGCGAGCCTGCCGTCGGCGTCGACGCCCAGCGCCAGCCTGGCGCCGTGGTCGTGCAGCCGCTCGAAGACCTCGCGCGGCGCGGTGTCCAGCGGCAGCGTGACGGCCGCGGGCTCGGCCACCTCGGCGAGCCTGGCGAAGCGGTCGACGCCCGCGCAGGCGCTCTCGTCGACGACGCCGACGGGCCTGCCGTTGTCGTCGACGACCACGACCGCGCCGTGCGCCCGCTTGCTCACCAGGTTCAGCGCGTCGGCGACGGCGTCACCGCCGGTCAGCACGACGGGGGTGTCCCACACGGTGTGGCGGCTCTTCACCCAGGCGACGATGTCGTGCACGGCGGCCGGGTCGACGTCCTGCGGCAGCACCACCAGGCCGCCCCGGCGGGCGACGGTCTCGGCCATCCGGCGGCCCGCGACGGCGGTCATGTTGGCCACCACGATGGGAATGGTCGCGCCCGTTCCGTCCACAGTGGACAGGTCGACGTCGAACCGCGACTCGACGTCCGAGCGGCCCGGCACGAGGAACACGTCGTCGTAGGTCAGGTCGTGAGCTGGGGTATGTCCATCAAGAAAGCGCACGAGTCACCACTGTAACCGCATGGCAGACTCGAAGCATGGCCGACCGCGATCGTGACGAAGTGGGACGGGCTCGTAACGCCAGGCCACGGGACGGCCTCGGCAGGCCGCTCCCGTACGACGCCGAGGGGGTCGAGCGCCAGCCGGAGGGCGTCGAGCGGACCCCGGACCAGGCGCTGGCCGAGGCGCAGCGGCTGCTCGACGACGGCAAGCCGTTCCACGCGCACGAGGTGTTCGAGGACTCGTGGAAGTCCACCGACGGTCCCGAGCGCGAGCTCTGGCGCGCGCTCGCCCAGCTGGCGGTCGGGCTGACCCACATCGCGCGCGGCAACGGCGTCGGCGGCGCCGCGCTGCTGCAGCGTGGTTCGGAGAACCTGGAGCCGTTCGCGGCCGAGCCGCCGCACGGCGTCGACATCGCGGGCCTGCGGCGGTGGGCGGCCGGGCTGATCGGCGAGGCGAAGGTGAAGGCCAGGCCGGAGCCGGTCGCGCCCAGACTCCGGCGAGGGTGACAGAGCGGAGGATGGGAGGCGGTCCACCCTCCGCTCTTCTGGCCCGGCCGCGGTGCGCCTGTCAACCCACGACGGACCAGGTGGGGGGTTCCGGTCCGGCGGAGCGCACGGCGGCCTCGCACTGTCGAGTTCACACCGGAGACGGCCGGAAGCCCACGAGGAACGACCGGCAAGTTCCGCCTGGTCAGAAACTGCCGGTCTCGGCGCGCAGCTCTTCGGCCAGCGCACGCGTCTCGGTGGTGCCCCACGCGAGACAGAATTCGAGCGCGTTGAGCCGGTTCTCGGTGGCCAGCTCGGTCTCGCCGAGCCGGTCGAGCACCGCGGCGAGGTCACGCTGTGCCCGCACCCGCTGATGCCCGGCGCCGGTCTCGCGCAGCAGCCTGACCGCGGCGGTCAGCTCCGCGCGGGCGGCTTCGAGGTCGCCGATGCCGGACAGCGCGGAGCCGATGCCGTACCGGGCGCGTGCCTCGCCGCTGCGCATGCCGCCGGCGCGGAACAGGCCGACGGCTTCGGTGAACACCGCGAGCGCCTGTTCCCACTCCTCCCGTGCGCGCAGCGCGTTGCCCAGCGGGAGCAGCCGGTGCGCGAGCAGGATGGCGCCGCCGCCGGTCTCCGGGTGGTGCTCGGGGCGGCGGAAGAACGCGACCGCGCGCCGGTGCGTGTCGATGGCCTCGTCCGGCCTGCCCTCGGCGAGCAGCAGGGTCGCCCGCGCCGACCTGGCGATGTGCTCGCCGAGTGGGTCGGCGCCCGCGAGGAACCGCTCGATGGCCTGGTCGATGGTCGCCGCCGCGGCGGCGAGGTCGCCGATGGACCGGTCGAGCGAGGCGAGGTAGAACAGCGACCAGCCCGCTTCGGCGTGCTCGCCCGCCTGGTCGCTCGCGGCGAGCGCGAGCCTGCACAGCCGAACGCCCTCCTCGCGCCGTTCGAGCAGCACGCCGACCGCCCAGCCGAACAGGTTCAGCTGCACCGCCTCGTCGCGGGCGCTGCCGATCGCCCGCGCGGAGGCGACGCCGATTTCGAAGACCTCCGGCCAGATCTCGGGCGCGACACCGAGATCGGAGTACCAGTGCATCGCCTCGGTCAGCGCGAGCACCGTGTCATGCCGCTCTTCCCGGGCGGCGACGCGTAACGCGGCGACCCAGTCGTGCTGCCTGCTCTGCAACCAGGCCAAGGCTTCCTGGCGCGTCCGTATGTCCGCAATAGGTCCTGATTGGACAGTCCTATGTGGAGCAAGGGTTGGTGGCAGGAACATCAGTCCCGCCTTGGTGGCGCTGGTGAGCAGCCAGTCGGTGAACCGGCGCTGGGCCTGCTCGTGCGGATCGTCGGCGAGCAGCGCACGCGCGAAGGCGTGGAGCAGATCGTGGAACTCGTAGTGCCGGTCGGACGCCATCGGGGTGAGCAGGCTGGCGTCCGCGAGCTCCTCGATCGCGTCCGCCGCGACGCATTCGGGCAGCTGGGCGACGACGGCCGCCACCTCGGCCGACAGCTCGCCGTCGACCAGCGCGAGCCTGCGGAACACGGTCGCGGCCTGCTCGCTGAGCTGCCGGTACGACACGTCGAACGCCGCGCGCACCCGCAGGTCACCGGCTTCCAGCGCGGGAAACCGGCTCTCGCCGAGCCGGTCGGCGAGCTGCCGGATCGACCAGCGCGGCCTGCTCGCCAGCTGGTTGCCCGCGATGCGCAACGCCAGCGGCAGCCTGCCGCACAGCTCGGCGACCTGGGCGGCGGCCAGCGGCTCCCGGTCGATCCGCGCCTGCCCGGCGATGCTGGCCAGCAGGTCGATCGCCTCGTCGCCGTCCAGCCCGTCCAGCGTCTGCCACGCCGCCGACTCCAGCCCGGTCAGCCCGCGCCTGCTGGTGATGATCGTGAACGAACCGGGCATCGTCGCGGCCAGCGGCCGGGCCTGTGCCTCGTCCGCGGCGTTGTCGAGCAGCACCAGCACCGGCCGTTCCCGTTGCAGCGCACGGTAAAGCGGCACGAGGTCGTCGAGCTGCTGCGGCAGCTGGTCCTCTTCGACGCCGAGCGCGCCGAGCAGCCGTCGCAGCAGCTGCGGCGGCGCGGGCGGCTGTTCGGCGAGCCCGTCCAGCTCCAGGAAGAGGAAACCGCCGGGGAAGATCGACGCGAGCGTGGTGCCCGCGCGGATCGCCAGGCTCGTCTTGCCGATGCCGGGCGGGCCGGTGAGCACCGCGATCGAGGTCACCGGGTCCTTGCCGAGTTCGACCAGCCAGTCGAGCTCGGCGTCACGGCCCGCGAAGTCGCCGATCGCGCACGGCGGTTCGCACAATGCCTTGGTGAAGGCGGGAAACGCGTTCTCCTGGCCGGTCCTGGCGGTTTTCGCGATGCGGTGGATGAGCAGCCGCTCGGCCGACCCGAGCCCGGCCGCCGTCACCAGCGCTTCGACGGTGCGCCGCTGCGGCGCGCGGGCGCGGCCCCGTTCGAGGTCGCTGATCGCGCGCACGCTGATGCCCGAGCGTTCCGCGAGCTCTTCCTGGGTCAGGTTCGCGGTGCGCCTGGCGACGCGGAGCAGTTCGGCCAGATCCGGGGACAAACGGCTCAGTCCCACCCGGTCGAGGCGGCCTTCTCGGCGCCGATCGTCGTGCTCTCACCGTGGCCGGTGCGGACCTCGGTGCTGTCGGGCAGCGCGAAAAGCTTGTCGTGGATGGACTTCACGATCGTCGGATAGTCCGAATAGGACCGTCCGGTGGCGCCGGGGCCGCCGTGGAACAGCGTGTCGCCGGTGAAGAGCACGCCGAGATCCGGCACGTGGAGGCAGACCGCGCCCGGCGCGTGACCGGGGGTGTGCAGCACCCGCAGCTCGGTGCCCGCGACGGTCAGCGTCTGGCCGTCGGTGAGTTCGCCGTCCGGCGCGCGGCCTGGATGGGTGAGATCCCAGAGCACCCGGTCCTCGCGGTGCAGCAGGATCGGCGCGCCGGTGCGCTCGGCGAGCGCGGGCGCGGCGTTGACATGGTCGTTGTGCGCGTGGGTGCTGACGATCGCGACGAGCTCGCGGTCGCCGATCACGTCGGCGATGGCCTCGGCGTCGTGCGCCGCGTCGATGACGATGACCTCGCTGTCGTCGCCGATCAGCCAGACGTTGTTGTCGACGGCCCAGCTGCCGCCGTCGAGTTCGAAGGTGCCCGAGGTGACCACGTTCTGTACCACTGCCGTCATAAATATGACTTTAGCGACCGCTTGACATACCGGCGGTATGTACTGAACAGTAGACTTACTGCCGGTAAGAAAGGGGTTCGCGATGCTGGCCGAACCGTTCGAGCTGCGCTGTGGCGCCGTGCTGCCGCACCGGATCGTGAAGTCGGCGCTGAGCGAGCAGCTCGGCGACCGCCGCAACCGGCCGAGCGCCGAGCTCATCTCCCTCTACCGGACCTGGGCGCGAGGCGGCGCGGGCGCGCTGATCACCGGAAACGTCATGGTCGACCCGGCCGCGCTCGGCGAGCCGCGCAACGTCGCGATCCCCGTCGTGGCCGATCCCGTCGACTACAAACCGTGGGCCGAATCGGTCGCGGGCACCGGCGCGCAGCTCTGGGTGCAGCTCAATCACCCCGGCAGGCAGAGTCCTCGCTTCCTTTCGCGGCAGCCGGTCGCGCCTTCGGCGGTCCCGTTCGGCGACCGCGGCATCCGCTCGGTCTTCGCGACGCCGCGCGCGCTGACCTCGGAGGAGGTCGAGGCGCTCGTCGAGCGGTTCGTGCTGGCGGCACTGACCTTCGCCGACGCCGGGTTCGCCGGCATCCAGCTGCACGGCGCGCACGGCTACCTGATCTCGCAGTTCCTTTCCCCGCTGACGAACCAGCGCACCGACGAGTGGGGTGGCGACGCCGTGCGCAGGCGCCGGTTCCTGCTGGAACTGGTCCGCCGCATCCGCGCCGAACTGCCCGCGCGCGTGCCGCTGTCGGTGAAACTGAACAGCGCGGACTTCCAGCGCGGCGGTTTCACCGAGGACGAGTCGCTCGAGGTCGTGCGCGAGCTCGGTGAGGCCGGGCTCGACCTGCTGGAGATTTCCGGCGGCACCTACGAAAAGGCCGCGATGATGGGCGTGACGCGCGAGAGCTCGGTGCGCCGCGAGGCCTATTTCCTCGACTACGCCGCGAAAGCGCGCAAGGTCTCCGATGTCGCGTTGATGGTCACCGGCGGGTTCGCCACGGTCGCGGGCATGAACGAGGCGCTGCGGTCCGGCGCGCTCGACGTGATCGGGCTCGGCAGGCCGATGATCGTCGACCCCGAGCTGCCCCGGCGGCTGCTCGGCGGCGAGGACGTCCGCGCGGAACGGCTGTGCCCCAAGACCGGGATCCGGCTGGCCGACAGCCTCCTCGAAATCCAGTGGCACACCCAGCAAATGCACCGCGTGGCCGCCGGGAAGCCGGTCGACCCGCGGCGCGGCGCCTGGCGGTCGCTGGTCACCGCGGGCGTCAACGACCCTCTCAACGCCTTCCGCCGCGTGCGAGGCTAAATCCCGTGTTCCCAGATCGAGGTCTGGGCCTGTTCCGCGCGGATTCGCCAGCTCTGACGGCGGAATCGGAGTACGACGGCGCCGAGCAGCGCGCTGCTCAGCACCGCGGCGACCGCGGCCAGCACGAGATCGTCCGCCCGCACCATGACCGAGACCAGCGCCATCCCGGCGAGCACCACGACGGCCGCGAGCAGCGTGCCCGTGCCCCGCGGATGCCAGATCCAGCTTTCGCCTTCGGTCACCTCGCGCAGCAGCCCGTTCGCGGCCTGGACCAGCGCGGGATCGTCGACCTGGAGCGCGAGCACCCGCCGCGCGGCGTGGCCGCAGGCGTCGCGCTGGGCCTGCGTGGTCATCACCAGCTTGCCGTCCCTGGTGACGCTGCAGGCGGCGCACGCCTGGTCGTAGAGCGCGGCGGCCAGCCGCAGCCGGAGTTGTCGATCAAAAGGGCTGACGGTTAATAACCGTTCCAGTTCGTGAATCGTTTGCGAATCGTCTTCGGGCACCCCGAAACCTCCTTCAACCGTTACCTGGGCCGGTCAGTTCCGCATGATACGGTCTGCAAATTGCAAAAGGGGAATCCTGGCCGAGTAAATCGCAGGGGTCGTCATGTCGGGTTCAGCCCAGCTCAGTTCAAGCCGGTTCGCGATCGTCGCCGTCGTCGCGAACCTGGTGCTGTGCACGCTGCTCGGCGCGGCGTGGGTGCTTATCGGGCAAACCGGGAACACCCCCTCGGCCGCGCCTGAAGGCCTGTCGGTCGTGGAGACTCCGACTCCTTCTCCTGTAACGACTTCCACGCTTCCGACGACCACAGTGCCGAGCCGTCCATTCACTGTTCCGGCACCGAGCCCGGAAACGGCGCCGCCCGCGTGGGAAAGCATTTCCGCGCCCGCCGGGCTGACAATGATCATTCCGCGCGGCTGGCCGACGAAAACGGTCCCGGAACCCGGGAGCATGCAGGCGACCGACCCCCGTGACCCGAAGCGGATCCTCAAATTCGGCGGCGCGGAGCCCGCGGATCCGGCCGATATCCAGACTTACCACCGGAACTATGAGCGCCAGCTCGCACAACGGTCCGGCTATGTCCTTTTCGGCCTGCGGCCGACCACCGTGCGCGGGCACGAGGCGGTCGACTGGGAATTCGAATGGAATGCCCCGGAAGGCCGCAGGCACGTCCGGTCCGTCTATTGGCGGGCAGGCGGGATCGAGTACTACGTCTACGCGCACGGCCCGCAGGCGACGTGGTCGGAGACAGCAGCCATCGCCGCCGCGATGGTCACCGGTTCGACGCCCTGAGGGGGCCACCCGAGATGACCGAAATCCCTGTCAGAAGACCGGGAAGACCTGACGACACCACGCGGTACCTGTGCGCGGCGTCCTATTTGGACCCCGCGTACGCGACCAGCGCGCTCAAGGAGTTCCTGGTCGAGCCGACCAGGCCGATCCCGCCGTCACCCGGCCTGGACTCGGTGCGGGTGCTCGTCGAAGCGGTCCGCGCGCGGATCCGGCGCAAGATGCTGGACGCGACCTTGCTGGTCCTGATGGTGGTCTTCGTGGCCCTGTCGTGGGACAACCCGGTCCTCTACGGGTGGATCGTGCTCGGGCTCTTCGTCGGTGGCGCGGACGCGGTCACCAAGATCGGGTCCGGCGCGGGCGCGGGATCACGGGCGCCCAAGCTGATCGGCGCGGTGGCGGTCGTCGCCTTGGTGCTGTGGCTGCTTTCCCAGTACGGCGGCGAGTTGTTCGGCGGCGGCGGTTCGAGTTACTACCGCACGGCCGAGTACGAGTCGACCACCGGCGAGACGGTCCGGTCGGTGTTCGCCTGGATCCTCGTGTTCGTCGTGCTGGCCGTGCTGATCGGCGAGCGGTTCAGCACCTGGCAGCTGCTCACCCGCCGGTTCAGCCGGGGCGCCCCGCCACTGCGGCAGGACTACGACCTCGCGCCGAGCCTCTTCGCCGAGGACTTCCGCGCCGAGCTGCACCGCCACCAGGTCGTGAGCGGGCAAGCCGCCGGCGACACCCCGCTGATCGTGCACCGGGGCTACAACCCGTTCGTCGGCTCCGGCGTGCGCCGCCAGGCATGGTCGATGGCCATCCCGCTGGAGCGGCTGCCGGAAGACCAGCGCGACGGCGACAAGCCGCTGACCACGGCGTCGATGTACGCCGGAATCCGTGCGGCGGTAGAGGATCTGCGCCGTGACGGCGTGCTCTCGCCGGACGGCAGGCTGGGCGAGCTGAAGGTCACGGGCGCGGTGTACACCCCGGCGGCCGAGCTCATCCACCACTTCCACACCCCGGACGCGCTGGCGTACCTGCCCTCGGCCGAGCAGCCGCCGTTCGGCCACCTTTCCCACGACGAGGCCGAGCGCGTCCGGCTGCGGCCGAAGGAATGGGCGCGGTACTACGTGTGCTTCCAGGTCGAGACCTGGAATCGCGAGCTGGTGCTGTCCACGTATCTGCACGTGGCGGTGACCGAGTCGACGGTCTACCTCGAATGGACACCCTGCGTCCTGCCGCCGATCCGGGCGCTTTACCAGGTGGTCGACAAGATGCGCCCGAACTCGCCGAAGCCGCTGTTCGACGGCATCGTCGAGTGGCTGAAGCTGCCGATCACGGTGCCGGGCAGGCTGGTCAACGTGTTCAGCAGGGTCCGCAAACCCAAGCGTGAAGCGGGTGTGCTCGACCCTGACCGCTACGGCTCGCTGCTGAGCCTGCGTGAGCTCGCGGCCGGGAAAGAGGTCAAAAACTACTTCCAGCTTCTCGACATCGATCGCTACGACAAGATCATCGAGAGCAGGCTCTTTCCCGCCATCGCCCGGATCCTGCAAGAGTCCGGCTACTCCGCCGCACGGTTCGAGCAGCAGGCGTCGGTCATCACCACCAACAACGTCAACGTCATCGGCATCAACAACGCCCCGATCACCCAGACCGGCCCCAACTCGGGCCCGATCAAGACCACCATGACCCCGCCCGCGCCGGCCAAGAGCTGAGGAGCCCCATGAACGACCGCATCACCAACCGCGTGAACATCAGCGGCAGCTCGAACGCGCCGATCGTGCAGACCGGCCGCAACACCGGAAACCTGATCGTCGGCAGCCCTCAGGCCACGGTCGCCGCCCAGGACCTGGCCGCGCTGCTCGTCGCCTTGCGCACTCAGGCCGCGCAGGCCCAGCTCGACAAGGCCGCCGTCGTCGAAGACAACCTGGACGACCTCATCGCCGACGCGCAAGACCCGGGGTCCGCGACCCCCGCCGTCGTCCAAAGCCGCTGGACCAAGGTGAAAGGCCTGCTGGGCGGCCTCTCGGAGTTCACCGATCTGATCGCCAAGATCTCCGAGCACATCCAGCGCCTCTTCGGCTGACCATGGGTCGTGAGTGTTTTGACCGGTTAGAACCGGCCGTACCACTCACGACTCCACCGCGCCTTTGCGGAGGGAACGGACGGTGTCGATGGTGTCGGCGTCGGCCGGGTCCTTGTCGGGGCGGTAGCGGACGACGCGGGCGAAGCGCAGCGCGACGCCGCCCGGGTAGCGGGTGCTGGTCTGGGAGCCGTCGAGCTCGATCTCGACGACCAGCTCGGGGCGGACGTGGACCGTCCAGTCGTCGCGGGTGGTTTCGATCTCCTGGAGGCGGGTGGTCTGCCAGGCGAGCAGCTCGTCGGTCATGCCCTTGAACGTCTTGCCGACCATGATGGGCGGGCCGCCGTCGGGGTCGCGGGCGCCGAGGTGGAGGTTGGACAGGGTGCCGGTGCGCCTGCCGTGGCCCCATTCGGCGCCGAGCACCACCAGGTCGATCGTGTGCACCGGCTTCACCTTCAGCCACGCGCGGCCGCGGCGACCGGCCGCGTAGGGCGAGTCGAGCGCCTTGACCATCACGCCCTCGTGGCCCGCGGCCATCGCGTCGTCGAGGACGCTTTGCGGGTCGGCCGGATCGATCTCGCCGGGGATGACGTGTTCGCCCGCGACCTTGCGCAGCGCGACGGTGCGCTCGGCCAGCGGCGCGTCGAGCAGGTCGACGCCGTCGAGGTGCAGGCAGTCGAAGAAGTACGGGCGGAGCAGGAGCGCGCGGACCTGCTCCTCACGCGTGCTGCCGAAGCGGCTTTGCGTTTCCTGGAACGGCCTCGGCCTGCCGTCGTCGGTGAGCGCGAGCGTCTCGCCGTCGAGCACGACCGATTCGCACGGCAGCGCGCGCACCAGCTCGACCAGCTCGGTGACGCTGGCGGTGATCTCGCGCAACGTCCTGGTGTAGATGTGGATCTCGTCGCCGTCCCGGTGCACCTGGATACGCGCACCGTCCATTTTGTACTCGACGAGCTTGCCCTCGTGCTCGGCGGCGGCCTCGTCCATCGACTCGGCCGGCGACGCGAGCATCGGCCGGACCGGCCTGCCGAGCCGGAGGCGGAACCCCGCCAGCTCCGCCTCGCCGCCGCCGATCGCGGCCGCCGCGGTGACCGGCAGTTCACCCGACAACATGAAGGCCCGGCGCACCACGTCCACCGCGACACTCGCGGCGGCGGCCACCGCGTCGACCATCACGCCCTCCAGCGCGCCCTGCCGCAGCTCGCCGGTGATCAGCCGGAACAGGAAGTTCTGCTCGTCCGCGCTCGCCCGGCCGAACAGCTCCCCGAGCACTTCGGCGCGCCGCTTGGCCGAGCCCGCGCCCGCCGTGACGGACAGCTCGGCCAGCGCCGCGTCGACCTCGCCGATGGTCAGCGACGGTTCCTGGGTAGGCGCCGTGCCCAGCTCGGCGAGCGTGCGCCAGCCGGTGCCGATCCGGCCCTGGCGGATCTGGCCGGTGAGGATCGCCGTGACCGCGGGCAGCTCCGCGGCATCGGCGGCCCGCAGCACCCCGGCGATGACCTCGATCTTGGTCTTGCGCGAGCGCGTGGCGGCGATCGCGGCTGACGCGGAGACGACGTCGGTGAGGAGCATGCCGCCATCATGCGCCCCGGCACCGACAATTTCAGGCCAGCGCCGCCCGCATGGCCAGCACCGCGGCCACGAGCCGGTCGGGCGTCAGCGCGGCATAGCCCAGCACCAGGCCGGGAAAGAGGCTGCCGGTCGCGTAACTCGCCAAGCTCGGCGCGTTGATGCCGTGCCCGGCCAGTTCCCGGCTGAGCGCGTTGTCGTCGGCGCCGTCGGGGAGCCGGACGACGACGTGCAGGCCCGCGGCGATGCCGATCGGCCGCCAGTCCGGGAACGTGGTGGCCAGCGCGTCGAGCAGCGCGTCCCGGCGACGGCGGTAGAGACGGCGAGTACGCCGTAGATGCCGGTCGTACCCGCCGGAGCGCAGCATGCGCGCGAGCGTCGCCTGCGGCAGCGGCGCGCAGCCGAGATCGTGGGTGTACTTCGCCGCGACGATCTCGGCCCTGATGGACGGCGGCAGCACCAGCCACCCGATCCGCAGCGCGGGCGCGAGCACCTTACTGACACTCCCGAGGTAGACGACCCGTTCGGGATCGAGTGCCTTGATCGCGCTGAGCGCGGGCCGGTCGTACCGGTGCTCGGCGTCGTAGTCGTCCTCGATGACGAGACCGTCGGTGTCCCTGGCCCACTTCAGCAGCGCGCGGCGGCGCTCCGGATCGAGCGGGACACCGAGCGGGAACTGGTGCGCCGCGGTGACCATGACCGTCCCGCAGTCCGATGTGGACAAGTGGGACGGCTGGATGCCCGCGTCGTCGACCGGGATGCCGATCGGACGCAATCCTTGCGCGGCAAGGAGTTCCGCCTGCCCGCGATGGCTGGGATCCTCGACGGCGATCCGCCGGTGCCCGCGCGCGTGGAGCACGGTGGCGAGCAGCGACAGCGCCTCGGCCGCCCCGTTCGTGACGACGATGTCACCGGGACCCGCCGGGACCGCGCGCACCCGCCCGAGGTACCCGGCGAGTTCCGCGCGCAGCTCGGGATGCCCGGCCGGATCGGGATAGCCGAGCATCGTGTCGGGCGCGGTGGTGAGCACTTCGCGTTCGTGCCGCAGCCATTCGGCGCGGGGGAACGCGGCGAGCGCGGGCAGTCCCGGCCTGAGGTCGAACGCCCAGGTCGCGGCGGGTTCGGCGGCGGGCGTGCCGGACGGCTCCGGCTGGTCGAGCCTGGCGACCGTGGTCCCCGAGCCGTGCTTGGCGATCAGGTACCCCTCGGCGGCGAGCTGCTCGTACAGCGCGGTGACGGTGCCTCTGGACAGGCTCAGCTGCCCGGCGAGATCACGGCTCGACGGCAGCCGCGTCCCGGCAGCGAGCACCCCCGACCGCACGGCCTCCCTGAGCGCGGACTCGACCGCCTTGCCGCGCCTGCCACCCACACCGGCCGCCGCGGGCAGAAGCAGCTCATGCAAAGTGGTCCACTCGGTACCCATCGAGCGCGACCCTACTCCCTGGACCACCTCGCGCCGGGGTTGTGCGCGTTGCGGACGGTTCTCTTGAGCGGAGGGTCGAAGGTGGCATGTCGGTCGCGGTCGCGGGCTCGCCGGGCACCAGGTCAGGGAGCGAGCGGGTGTGCGAGTGGTGACTCTGCTGCATCTAGCGGAGCAGAGTTACCACTCGCGGATGCCCGAGGGCTGTGGTGTGCGGGATAAAGCCCGCTTTACTCCGCGGGGTCATGAGTGTTGCGGGCGTGAGGACTGAAGCGAGGGGACCCCTCAGTGCGTATATCGCACCCAGGGGTCCCCTCACTGCACACCCGCGAGCGAGGGGAAACCCTGCTGCATCCCAGCGGAGCAGGGGTTCCCCTCGCACCGAAGTCCAACACGAAGCTTCTATGTCAAGCAGCTTGGTTTAGTTGATCTTGTTGGAGTGTGGCGTCGGTTGTCATGGCGCGGTAGATGGTGTTGGTGAGGTGTCGTTTGAGGGCGCGCAGGGCTGCTTTGGTGGTGGCGTGTGGGCGTGTGGTGGTCCAGCGGTCTCGGTAGTCGCGTGCGGGTGGGTGGTGTGCGAGCTGGGTGATGGCGATGCGGTGCAGGCAGGTGTTGAGTTGCCGGTTGCCGCCGCGGTTGAGCCGGAATTGTGTTTTGCCGCTGGACCAGACGGGAATGGGTGCGGTTCCGGCGTGCATGGCGAAGGCGGCGCTGGAGCGGAACCGGCTGATGCCGGCGGTCTCGCCGATGATTTTCGCGGCGGTGACGGTGCTGACCCCGACGATGGCGAGCAGGGTGGGCGCGATGGGGGTGATCAGGTCGGCGAGGTGGCGCTCGTAGCGGCCGATGTGCTTGTTCAAGGCGCTGATCTCCGCGACGAGGTCGAGGGCGAGGTGACGGCGGACGCTGTCCGGTAGTGCGTGCAGGGCGGTGGTGAGCGTGGCCAGGGTGCGTGGCCCGGTCAGTTTTGCGGTGCCGGTGTCGAGGGCGGGGTCGAGGTCGTGCAGGTGCCAGCGCAGCGCGTTGATGACCGCGGTGCGGCGGGTGACCAGGCTTTCCCGGCGATCGGTCAGCAGCCGCAGGTCCAGCGCGGTCTGGTCCAGATGTGCGGTGGGCAGGTCGGGTTCGCGTAGTGCGGCGCGGGCGACGGCGAGCGCGTCGATCGGGTCTGATTTGCCGCGGGTGCGGGCGCTGGCCCGGGGCCCTGTCATGATTTCCGTGTAAGCCACGGATGATTTCTTCTCTGATTCTAGTGGAGTGGCAGGCGGTCGGGGAAGAGTGCGGCGAGCGTGTTTAGTGCTTGTTTCCAGCCTCGGGTGCCGGTTCCTGATGGTCCGCCTCGGTTGCTGGTGATGTTGCGGAGTCCGAGGTAGAGCAGTTTTGTCGCGGCGGTGTCGCTGTCGAAATGGCCGCGGTTCTTGGTGATTTTCCGGAGCTGGAAGTTGATGTTCTCGATCAGGTTTGTTGTGTAGACGATTCTGCGGAGTTCGGGTGGATAGTCGAGGAATGGGGTGAAGTCGTTCCAGGCGTGTCGCCAGACCTGGATCGCGGCGGGGTATTGTATGCCGAAGTCTTTATCGAACTGAGTGAGTGCGATCTCGGCCGCCTCGAGTGTCGGCGCGGTGTAGATGTCCCGCATGGCGGCGGCGACTTTCTTCCGATCGCCATAGGAAATGAACCGCATGGCGTTGCGGATCACGTGCACGACGCAGGTTTGGACTACGGTGTCGGGAAACGCGCCGCGGATCGCGTCGGGCAGCCCGGTCAGGCCGTCGCAGCAGGCGATCAGGATGTCTTTCACGCCACGGTTGCGCAGGTCGGTGACGACCTTGGCCCAGAACTTCGCCGCTTCGGTGTCGGCGATCCAGAGCCCGAGGGCGTGTTTGCGGCCTTCCATGTCCACGCCGATGGCCAGGTAGGCGACCTTGGAGGTGACCACGCCCTTGTCCTTGACCCGCAGTCGCAGGCCGTCGACATAGAGAATCGGGTACATCTCGTCCAAAGGCCGAGATTGCCACAACGCGATCTCGTCGGTCACCACGTCGGTCACATTGGAGATCAATTCTCGCGACACGTTCACGCCATATACTTCACGTAAATGAGATTCGATATCCCGGGTGGTCATGCCACGCGAATACAGCGACAGGATCGCCTCGTCGATATTACCCAGCCTGCGTGCACGTTTCGGCACGATCGTTTACTCGAACGAACCGTTCCGGTCACGCGGCACCGCCAGCTCGACCGGACCATTCGAAGTCGACACGGTTTTTGGAGACCTGCCATTCCGGGAATTCCCGGAACCGTTCCCGGCGGGGTCTCCTTTCTCATAGCCAAGATGATGGGTCATCTCGGCGTCCAGCGCCCTTTCGAGCACCGCCTTGGTCATCTGATTTAGCAATTCTTGGGCGCCCAGCGCGCCGCCATTCTCGTACGCGTCTTTCACCAACGCGTCCAGCGTTTCTGGCGGTAGCACGCGCGCGAGCGCTTCGCTTTACTGCGGAGCCCGGATCCCGGTCAGGTGTGTCCTCGGTCACAGGTGGAGCCTTTCTGGGTCGCGGTCAGCGACCCGATCCTGGTCCATCCGTGGCTTACACGGTTGTCATGACACGACCTGGCCCGGCACTGGGCCATGAGTTTCGGCGGCACCCACACCACTTCCGCGCCGTGGCCGATCAAGGTGCGCACCAGCCGTCCGGCCAGGCCACGGCCGTCCTCGACCGCCCACAGCACCTGCGCCGAAGCCAGGGCCGCGGCCCAGCGCCAGAGCGCGAGTATCCCGCCGGCGTCGGTTTTGACTGTTTTCTGGGCGAGTTTGCGCCCGTTGTGATCGACCGCGACCGCGGTGTGGCTGGACTTGTGCGGATCGATCCCGATGACCACCATGGACATCGCGCGTGTCCTTCCCTGAGACCGGAGACATGTGTGACCGGGCCGGGCTGGTCGGACACACCTCAGTCGAGGTGGGATGTCGTCTAGTCCACGCTTCTATCAAGTCAGGCCAGCCAGGCCCGGAACCCTGACCGCGCTGGACAATTCGTGCTCAAGTCAACCCGCACAGCAGGGGCGACAGCCACATTTTGAATCACCACGCGATCAAGGCCGGACCCTAACCGCCAACCAGGCGGCCACACCACCCTGACACTGAGCCACATTTGCCCTTCCCCTCAAATAACCGCCCGCAACGCTCACGACCCCCGCACCCAGGGCTTGCGCCAGGGCTAGGCCTGGTTCGCCTGTATGAAGGCTCCCCTCATACAGGTTTGGCCGTATGAGGGGAGCCTCCATCGCGTATAGCTGTATGAAGGGAGCCTTCATACGGCACTGGCGCTGAGTGGGCGGGCTGGGCGCGTGAACGTGGCGTTCGCAACCTTCAGGGCAGAGCGCGGACCCAGGATTCGACGGCGGCCAGGTGGCCGGCGGACAGGCCTTCGCGGGGATTGACCCGGATCAGCTCGGTCGGGAGCTGCGCGCGTTTGGCCAGGAAGGCGTCGCGTGGACCGGGGTAGAGGTCGAAATCGTCGTCCAGCCAGGCGAGCGGGCGCTCGTAGGCGAAGCGGGCGACGGCCGGGTACTTCCACGAAGACGAGGCGCCCGCGAACGTGATCACCGGCAGCGAGGGGAGCCCGATCGCCGGGCCGATCATCGTGTTCGCGCGATGTTCCCAGGTCGTCGCCCACGCCAGTTCCAGGCCCGTGCGCTCCGCGAGCGCGAGCAGGGCGGGGCCGTGTCCGGGGTTCAGCCACATGCGCAGCGGTTTGCGCCTGCTCCAGCCGGACAGGCGGAACCGGTGCTCGGTGAAGCCCGGCGGGCGGGCGTCCGGTTTGGCGGCGAACGGGTTCAGCGGGCCGTCGATGTCGAGCAGGAGCAGGGGACGCAAGTCAGCGCGCGGTTTCTCGGGCCTGGCTCGGCGTGGCCGCGGCGGCGATCCAGCTGGCGAGCAGGCGCAGGCCGTTCTCGGACTCCGAGCCGGGATCGGCCGTGTAGATCACCATGCGCTGGTCGAGGTCACCCTGCAGGTGCATCGTTTCGTAGTTCAGGCGGAGCTCGCCGACGACGCGGTTGTTGATCACTTTGACGCCGCTGGCCTTCTCGCGCACCGACTGCCCGGCCCACAGTTTGCGGAAATCCGCGCTGTGCATGGAAAGTTCGCCGACCAGCTGGGCCAGGCGCGGGTCGTCCGGGTACTTGCCGACCTCGGAACGCAGGTTCGCGACGACCTCCTTGGCGACCGACTCCCACTCGGGGTGCATCTCGCGGGCGGTCTCGTCGAGGAAGAACGCCTTGGGGATGTTGCGCTCGCCCGCGGCGAAGTCGAAGCCGATCGCGGCGCCGAGCGCGTTCCAGGCGAGCACGTCCATATAGCGGCCGAAGATGAACGCGGGCGCTTGGATCGTGTCGAGCAGGAGCCGCAGCTCGGGGCGGACGCGCTGGGGTTTCGGCTTGGTGGCGCGCTTGCGTTGCGGGGTCGCGAGGTTGGTGAGGTACCGCTCTTCGTCGGCGTGCAGGCGCAGCGCGCGGGAGAGCGACTCGAGGACGGCGGTGGAGACGTTGCGGGCGCGGCCCTGTTCGAGGCGGGTGTAGTAGTCGACGCTGATGCCGGCCAGCTGGGCCAGCTCCTCACGCCGCAGCCCGGCCACACGTCGCTGGGTGATGCCTTGCGGCAGGCCCAGCTCGGCGGGGTCGAGCGCCGCGCGGCGTGCCTTGAGAAAATCACCCAGTTCCTTCATGGCTTCGAGTATTCAGGAAACGTCCATCGCCTGCCTGGTACTGGCAGACCCAGGTTGACCGTGACCTGGTCCGGGCCTTCGGGACAGCCCAGAGTCGGTGCCATGAAACGACGAATTCTCGGTGGTACCGGCATCTCCGTCAGTGAATACACCTTCGGCGCGATGATGCTCGGCAAATGGGGCAATCCGGATCACGAGGACGGCGTCCGCATGCTGCACGCCGCGATCGACGGCGGCATCAACTTCATCGACACCGCGGACATGTACTCCGACGGCGAGAGCGAGCGGATCGTCGGCAAGGCGCTCGCCGGCCGGCGTGACGACGTGGTGCTCGCGACCAAGGGGCACTTCCCGATGGGGCCGGACGCCAACCACGGCGGCAACTCGCGGCGCTGGCTGACCCGCGCGCTCGACGACAGCCTGCGCAGGCTCGGCACGGATTACGTTGACCTGTACCAGATTCACCGTCCGGACGCGACGACCGACATCGAGGAGACGCTGTCCACGCTGACCGACTTCGTGCGGTCGGGCAAGGTGCGCGCGGTCGGTTCGTCGGTGTTCCCCGCCGAGCAGATCGTTGAAGCGCAATGGGTTTCCGAGCAGCGTGGGCTCGTGCGGTTCCGCACCGAGCAGCCGCCGTACTCGATCTTCAACCGGGCCATCGAATCCGCGGTGCTGCCGACGGCCCAGAAGTACGGGATGGGCGTGCTCACCTGGAGCCCGCTCGCCAGCGGCTGGCTGTCCGGCCGATACGGCAAAGCGTCCGATGTGGACCTCAACGAAGGCCGCAAGGCGTTGCAGCGGCACAAGTTCGACCCGGCGCTGCCGGAGAACGCGCTCAAACTGGAGGTGGTCGCCGAGCTGAAGAAACTGGCGAGCGACCTCGGACGGCCGCTGACCCATCTCGCGCTCGCGTTCGTGCGCGCGCACCCTGGCGTGACGTCCGCGATCATCGGCCCGCGCACCCACGAGCAGCTCGCCGACCTGCTGGACGGGGCCGACCTGGAGCTGAGCGCCGACGTGCTCGACCGGATCGACGAGATCGTGCCGCCCGGCACCGACCTCAACCGGCTCGACGCCGACTACACGCCGCACGCGCTGGCGGACAAGACGGTGCGTCGCCGCTAAGTGGTCCAGTTTTCAGCGAACTGATTGGCTCTGACGCTTCGACCACTTGGCGCGCCAGGCTGGGCGCATGACGCCTGCCGCACGAGGACTGCTCGCCGGGATCACCGCCGCGGTGATCGTCGGGGGATCGGTGCCCGTGACCGGCCTGCTCGACGCGTATCCGCTGCTCACCGGCCAGTCGCTGCGCTACGCGCTCGGCGGGGTGCTGCTGCTCGGGTACGCGTGGCTCAGGGGGATCCGGCTGCCGAGGCCGATGCTGAAGGACCTGCCGATCTTGGTCGCACTGGGGGTGACCGGGATGGTCGGGTTCCAGGCCTGCCTGCTGCTCGCGCAGCGGTACGCGGAACCGGGGCTGGTCGCGGCACTGCTCGGCGGCAGCCCGCTGGTGCTGGCGCTGGTGGCGCCGGTGCTGGATCGGCGGCGGCCCGCCATGGCGCCGATGGTGGGCGCCGTGCTCGCCGCGGCCGGGATCGTGGTGCTCGCCGGTGGCGGCGCGAGCCACGGTCCCGGGCTGGCGCTGGCGGTGCTCGCGATGCTGTGCGAGGCGTCGTTCACGCTGCTCGCGGCCGTGCTGGTGAAGCGGATGGGTCCGCTCGGCACGGCCGCGTGCAGCTGCCTGACCGCCGCGCTCGGCAGCGCGGTGCTGGGCACTTTCGTCGGCGGCTGGCGGGTTCCGGACGCGCGTGAACTCGCGGCGCTGCTGGTGCTCGCGGTGATCGTCACGGCCGTGGCGTTCTGCCTGTGGTACTTCGCGGTGGCGCAACTGGGCGCCGACCGGGCGGGCCTGCTGATCGGTCTGATGCCCGCGTCGGGCCTCGTGGTGGCGATTTCGCTTGGCGCGCAACAGTTCCGCCCCGCCCAGGTACTCGGGGTGGTGCTCGTCGCGCTGGGGGTCGTGAGTGGTTTGGCCGGTTCTAACCGGCCAAACCACTCACGACCTCAGTTGCCGCCGCGTGCCATCCGGAGCACGTCGAGCGCCTCGTCCAGCTGAGCTTCGGTGAGCTTGCCGCTTGCGACGTGACCGCGTTCGAGCACGACCTCGCGGATCGTCTTGAGCTCTTTGAGCGCCTGCTTCGCGACGGCGGCGGCCTCTTCGTAGCCGATGTACTTGTTCAGCGGCGTGACGATCGACGGCGAGCCCTCGGCGTACGTGCGCGTGCGGTCGGTGTTGACCGTGATGCCCGCGAACACCTTGTCGGCCAGCAGCCGCGAGACGGCCGCGAGCAGCCGCGCCGACTCCAGCACGTTGCGCGCGATCACCGGCAGGTTCACGTTGAGCTGGAAGTTGCCCGCCGCGCCCGCGAACGCGACGGCCGCGTCGTTGCCGATGACCTGCGCGACGACCTGCAGCGTCGCCTCCGGGATGACCGGGTTGACCTTCCCTGGCATGATCGACGAACCCGGCTGCAGGTCGGGCAGCGCGATCTCGGCGAGGCCGGTGCGCGGGCCGGAACCCAGCCAGCGCAGGTCGTTCGCGATCTTGTTCAGCGACACCGCGACCGTGCGCAGGTGCCCGGACGTCTCGACGACGCTGTCCTGCGTCGCCTGCGCCTCGAAGTGGTCGCGTGCCTCGGTCAGCGGCAACCCGGTGACCGAAGCCAGTTCCACCGAGACGGCCGCGCCGAAGCCGTCGGGCGCGTTGAGGCCGGAACCGACGGCGGTGCCGCCGATCGGCAGCTCGCCCAGCCTGGGCAGCCCGGAACGCAGCCGCTCGATGCCGAAGCGGACCTGCGAGGCCCAGGCGCCCGCCTCCTGGCCGAGGGTGATCGGCACGGCGTCCATCAGGTGCGTGCGGCCGGACTTCACGACGTCGGCCCATTCCGCGGCGCGCGCCTCGATCGTCGACGCGAGGTGGTCGAGCGCCGGGATGACGTCGGACAGCACGGCCTCGGTCGCGGCGACGTGGATGGTCGTCGGGAACGTGTCGTTCGACGACTGCGAGGCGTTGACGTGGTCGTTCGGGTGCACGTCGCGGCCCAGCGCGCGGGACGCGAGCGTCGCGATGACCTCGTTGGCGTTCATGTTCGACGAGGTGCCGGAACCCGTCTGGAACACGTCGATCGGGAAGTGCGCGTCGTGGCGGCCTTCGGCGACCTCGTCGGCGGCGGCGGCGATCGCCGCGGCGACGTCGGCGTCGAGCACGCCGAGCTTCGCGTTGACCCGCGCGGCGGCGGCCTTGAGCAGGCCGAGCGCGCGGATCTGGGCGCGCTCCAGGCCACGGCCGGAGATGGGGAAGTTCTCGACGGCGCGCTGCGTCTGTGCCCGGTAGAGAGCCTCGGCGGGCACACGGACCTCGCCCATCGTGTCGTGCTCGATCCGGTATTCCTGTTCAGCCATGACTCCAGTTTCGCGCAAGTTAGGGGGCGGTGCGTGGTGGCCTTGAGCACCCCTAACCGCTATAGGATTGCCGTGTTCTCGATCACACCGCCACCCACCACTGGCTGAGAGGGGCACACCCATGCCCACGGGGGATCCTTTCGACATCCTGATCGTCGGCGCCGGGCCGACCGGGCTGTTCGCCGCCTACTACGCGGGGTTCCGCGGGCTGTCCACGGCGATCGTGGACTCGCTGCCGGAGGCGGGCGGGCAGGTCACCGCGATGTACCCGGAGAAGATGATCTACGACGTCGGCGGGTTCGCGGCGGTACGCGGCCGTGACCTCGTGCAGGGCCTCGTCGACCAGGCCGCGCCGTGGAAGCCGACCTACCTGCTCGGGCGCAAGGCCGAGACGGTCACCGAGAACGGCGACGGCTTCGACGTCGTGCTCGACGGCGGCGAGATCGTGCAGGCCAGGTCGATCCTGATCAGCGCGGGCATCGGCGAGTTCACCCCGCGCCCGCTCCCGGCAGGCGACGGCTGGCTCGGCCGTGGCATGGTCCATTTCGTGCCGTCGCTGCAGGCGCACGCCGGGCAGCACGTGGTCGTGGTCGGCGGCGGCGACTCGGCGTTCGACTGGGTGCTCGCGCTGCACCCGGTCGCGGCGAGCGTGACTTTGGTGCACCGGCGCGCCAAGTTCCGCGCGGCCGAGTCCATCGTGCGCGAGGCGCAGGCGCTCGGCGTCCGGATCATCACCGACGCCGAGGTCACCAGGTTCATCGACTCGGGCGGCGCGCTCGACTCCGTCGAGATCGCGGTCAAGGGCGCCGAGCCGATCGTGCTGCCCGCGCAGTCCGTGGTCGCGGCGCTGGGCTTCACGGCGGATCTCGGGCCGATCGAAAGCTGGGGGCTGGAGATCGACCACCGCGCGGTGTCCGTCGACTCGACCATGGCGACCGCGCGCGACCGGGTCTACGCGGCGGGCGACGTCGCGGCCTACCCCGGCAAGGTCAAGCTGATCGCGACCGGCTTCGGCGAGGCGGCCACGGCGGTCAACAACATCGCCGTCAAGCTCGACCCCGACGCCCACCTCTTTCCCGGCCACTCCTCCAACGCCGAGTAACCCACCGCGATAAAGCGGGCTTTACTCCCCGTGATTTAGCGGGCTTTACTCCCGGGGATAAAGCGGGCTTTATCCCCGGGAGTAAAGCCCGCTTTATCGCGGCTCGCGCTTTTGTCGGACCCCCGAGGTAACGTTGAATTCGGGGGTCCCTAAGACAGCTTCACCCTTATGGAGCAGCGGGGGCGACCGGTGCGGCCGGGGTGATCTTCTCCTTGATCCAGTCCGCGTAGGCGACCGCCGAGGACGTGATCGACGGGGCCGTCGCGCAGACCGGGTCACCGTTGCCGGGGCGGCTGATGACGCCCAGCAGCACCCAGGCGCCGTCGACGTTCGCGACCTGCGAGCCGCCGGAGTCGCCGTAGCAGGTGCCCTTGTCGCCGCCGGGGTTCTCGACGCACAGCTCGTGCTCGAGGTCGAAGGCGGCCGTGCAGGACGTCGCCTCGACGATGGTGGCGTCCAGCTGCTGCAGTTTCGCCGGCGTCGGCGCGCAGCTCAGCGTCGGGCAGGTCTGGCCCCAGCCGAGCAGGCGCGTCGGCGTGCCGGGCACGGTGACCGCGCCGAGCGTGATCGGCGCGGCGAGCACCGGCTTGTCCAGGCGCACCAGTGCGATGTCGCCGCCGGCGACCGGGTTGTTGTCCGGGTGGATGACGAACTCGACCGGCTGTGCGATCTCGCCGCCTGCCGTCGCGTCGTTGCTGCCCACGCGGGCGCTGAGCACCTCGGGGTTCTTGCCGTCCACGCAGTGCGCGGCGGTCAGCACCCAGGTCGGCGCGACCAGCGAACCCGAGCAGAACAGCCTGCCCGACGCGCGCAGCAGCGCCACCGCGAACGGATACGCCTGGTCGGCCTCACCGCCGCCGACGATGGCGGGCTGCGCCGCCGAAGCCGGTTGCACGAACCCGGCCGTGGCGACGAGAGCGAGAAGGAGTGCGAGCGCACGCTTCTTCATAGAACAGGGTCTCCTAAGGCAGTGGCGGGACGATGGCCTCATCGTCCGGCACCGCGTCGAGGTGGCCGTCGAAGTCGATGGAAGCGTACGCGCGCAGCTTGTTCAGGCGGTGATAACCGTCGATCAAGCGCACGGTGCCGGACTTCGAGCGCATCACGATCGACTGGGTCGTCGCGCCGCCGGAGCGGTAGTGCACGCCGCGCAGCAGGTCGCCGTCGGTGACGCCGGTGGCGCAGAAGAAGACGTTGTCGCCGGTCACGAGGTCGTCGGTGAACAGGATCCGGTCGAGATCGTGGCCTGCCGCGAGCGCCTTCTGCCGCTCGGCCTCGTCCTTCGGCCACAGCCTGCCCTGCAGCTCGCCGCCGAGGCACTTCATCGCGGCGGCCGCGATGATGCCCTCGGGCGTGCCGCCGATGCCGATCAGCATGTCGACGCCGGTCGTCGGCCGCGCGGCCGCGATCGCGCCCGCGACGTCGCCGTCGGAGATGAACCGGATCCGGGCGCCCGCCTCGCGGACCTCTTTGATGATCTGCTCGTGCCGGGGCCGGTCGAGGATGCAGACGGTGACGTCGGACACGCCGCTGTGCTTGGCCTTCGCGACCCGGCGGATGTTCTCCGCGATCGGCGCCGACAAGTCCACCAGCCCGGCGGCCTCGGGGCCGACGGCGAGCTTTTCCATGTAGAACACCGCGGACGGGTCGAACATCGCGCCGCGCTCGGCGACCGCGAGCACCGCGAGCGCGTTCGGCATGCCCTTGGCCATCAGCGTGGTGCCGTCGATCGGGTCGACCGCCACGTCGCACGCGGGCCCGTCGCCGTTGCCGACCTCTTCGCCGTTGTACAGCATGGGCGCTTCGTCCTTCTCGCCCTCGCCGATCACCACGACGCCGTTCATCGAGACGGTGCTGATCAGCTGCCGCATGGCGTCGACGGCAGCGCCGTCACCGCCGAGCTTGTCGCCCTTGCCGACCCACCTGCCCGCGGCCATCGCCGCGGCCTCCGTGACCCGCACCAGCTCCATCGCCAGGTTGCGGTCGGGGAGTTCCTTGGTCGTGCTGGCTTCGTTGCCGCTGGACATGCCTTGCCTCCGGGTTCACCGTGCTCGGGGGGAACCCAGTCTCTCAGATACCGGGCGGATCCCCGCATGGCGAAGGTCACTCGGAGTCGTCGGCGCCTTCCTCGACCGAGGCCAGCGCGGTCTCGATCCGCTCACGCGCCCCTTCGAGGTGGTGTTCGCAGATCTTCGCAAGCCGCTCGCCCTTTTCCCACAGCGCAAGGGATTCCTCCAGCGACTTGCCGCCGGCTTCCAGCTCGCGGACCACCTCGACCAGCTGGTCGCGGGCTTGCTCGTAGCCGAGTTCGGGATTGCTCACGCGTGGGGGCTCCTGTGCTTCGCGGTGTTCGCGCAGACTACCGCGCTGGCCATCGCGTGGTCGTACCCGACGAAGGCACGCGCGAACTCGCTGCCGTCACCGTCCGCGATCGCGTCCTCGATCTCGGACTGCGCGCCCGCGACCTTGCGCCGCTGGGCGGAACCTTCCGCCGCCCACCAACGGGCGCCGACGTGCTCCGAGGTCGCCGCCGAGAGCTGGCGCAGCCGAGGCCCGAGGTCGCGGCCCTGCGTGCAGCCCGCCAGCAGCGACGTCCAGCAGTCGAGCGCGGCGTTGTTGGTTTCGAGGGCTTTGCGCAGCACGGCGCTCGCCTGCGCGGTGATGGCCGCGTCGACGGTGAGCGGGAGGAACGTGGTTTCCCGCACCCTTACTCGCTTTCCGGATCACCCTGGACGACCGCCTTGGCCGCGCCGTCGGCGACGCGGATCCGTAGTTTCGCGCCGTCTTTGATTTCAGAGACCGATCGGAGCACGTGCGGGTTGCCTGCCTCGTCGTAAAACTGCACGACCGCGTAACCACGGGCCATCGTGGCGGCCGGACCGAGCGCGGTGAGTCGCGCGCGGGCACTCGCCAGTGCGGCCTGTTCCCTCGAAAGAGTGGTGAGCACGGCGCGGCGGCCACGTTCCCGGTGCATCTCGACGTCGCCGGAGCGCCGGTCGATCGGGCCGAGCGGATCGGCGAGCACCGGGCGGCTGCGCAGCTGGTTCAGCAGCCTGGCCTGGGTGTCGACCCAGCCGTGCAGCGCACGGCGGCCCCGGTCCCGCATCTGCCGGACGCGCTGGGTCTCCTCGCGGACGTCGGGCACGATCCGCTTGGCCGCGTCGGTCGGCGTCGACGCGCGCAGGTCGGCGACGTGGTCGAGCAGCGGGGTGTCCGGCTCGTGGCCGATCGCGCTGACCACCGGCGTGCCCGCGGCGGAGACGGCGCGGCACAGCGCCTCGTCGGAGAACGGCAGCAGGTCCTCGACACTGCCGCCGCCGCGCGCGATCACGATGACCTCGACCTCGGGGTCCTTGTCCAATGTGGACAGCGCCTTGATGATCTGCGGCACCGCGGACGGGCCCTGCACGGCGGTGTTGACGACCTTGAAGGCGACATGCGGCCAGCGCGCCTGCGCGTTGACGAGCACGTCGTGCTCGGCAGCAGACGCGCGCCCGGTGATCAGCCCGATTCCCTTGGGAAGAAAGGGAAGTTTGCGCTTGCGCTGCGACGAGAACAGGCCTTCGGCGGCGAGCAGCTTGCGCAGCCGTTCGATCCGGGCGAGCAGCTCGCCGATGCCGACGGCGCGGATTTCGGTGGCACGCAAGCTGATCGTGCCGCGCCCGAGGAAGAACGCCGGCTTCGCGAACACGACCACGCTCGCGCCTTCACGCAGCGGCGGCTCGACCCCGCGCAGCAGCCCGGTCGGGCAGGTGACCGTCATCGACACGTCCGCAGATGGGTCGCGCAGCGTCAGGAACGCCGTCGAGGTGCCGGGCCGCGCCGAGATCTGGGTGACCTGGCCCTCGACCCACACCGCGCCGAGGCGGTGCACCCAATCGCCGATCTTGCGCGCGACCGTGCGGACCGGCCAGGGGTTCTCCGCGGTGGTTTCGCTCACTGGCCTTCTTCGTCAGCGTCGGCGGAGTCGGTCTTGTGCACGTTGCCGATGCGGCGCGCGAGCATGCCGATGAACGACGCACGCGCCTGGTGGGTGTGCTCGTACGCGAGGATGTCTTCGAGCTCCTCCAGGGTGAACTGGCGCAGGCGGGCGCGCAGCTGGGGCAGGGTGAGCTCGTCGTAGCCCGTGATGCCCGCCGGGCCTTCGGCGCTGTCGTTCTCGCCGTCGCGGTGGTCCTCGGCGAGCGCGCGCTCTTCCTCGGCCCACGGATCAGGTGACTCGTCGAACTCGGGCAGTGGCTGAGCGTGACCATTGGTCTCGGGGCGCGGCGCGGGGACGTCGACGTCCTCGTCGAAGGTCGCCCAGCTCGGGGTGTCTTCGACCGGGCGCAGCGCGGACAGCGCGTCATCGCCCTTGATCGCCAGCTCGGTGACGTGCTGCTGGACGCGCATGGAGAACTGCAGCACCTGGCTCACGGCCGTGACCGGCAGGCCCAGCAGCTGCTTGGGAAGTTCACGAACCCGCTCGGCGGTGGTGACGGCGAGGCCCGCGGCGACCCGGAGGGGGAGCGGGAGTGGCTTCATACGTCTAGCCTGCCGCATCTGAGCCATCCTGCCCAACCGAATGGGTGTGTCGGGGCAGCCCACGTGACTCCGCGCACACAACGTGAGCCCGTACCCTGGAGGTCATGAGCTCCTCAAGCCCCGGAACCGAGCCCGCAGGCACCGTCGACGTCCCGCGCGCCGACGGGCGCAAGCGGGTGCTGCTGGCCAAGCCGCGCGGGTACTGCGCGGGCGTCGACCGCGCGGTGATCGCGGTCGAGAAGGCACTCGAGCTGTACGGACCGCCCGTCTACGTGCGCAAGGAGATCGTGCACAACCGGCACGTGGTCGAGACGCTGCGCGAGCGCGGCGCGATCTTCGTCGACGAGACCACCGAGGTGCCCGAGGGCGCGCTGGTCGTGTTCTCCGCGCACGGCGTCTCGCCGATGGTGCACGCCGAGGCCGCCGACCGGAACCTGCGCACGATCGACGCCACCTGCCCGCTGGTCACCAAGGTGCACAAGGAAGTCAACCGGTTCGCCAAGGACGACTACGACATCCTGCTGATCGGCCACGAAGGCCACGAGGAGGTCGAGGGCACGGCGGGCGAGGCGCCCGAGCACGTCCAGCTGGTCGACACCGCCGAGGACGTCGACAAGGTCACCGTGCGCGACCCGTCCAAGGTCATCTGGCTGTCCCAGACCACGCTTTCGGTCGACGAGACCATGGAGCGCGTCGACCAGCTCCGCGACCGGTTCCCCAGCTTGGCCGACCCGCCCAGCGACGACATCTGCTACGCGACCACCAACCGCCAGGTCGCGGTCAAGGCGATGGCGGCCGAGTGCGACCTGGTCATCGTGGTCGGCTCGCAGAACTCGTCCAACTCGAAGCGCCTGGTCGAGGTCGCGCTGAAGGCCGGGGCCCGCGCGTCGCACCTGGTCGACTTCTCGCACGAGGTCGACGAGGCCTGGCTCGAAGGCGTCACCACGGTCGGCGTCACCAGCGGCGCCTCGGTGCCCGAGGTGCTGGTGATGGACCTGCTCGCGTGGCTCGACAAGCACGGGTACTCCGACGTCGACGAGGTCACCACGGCCAACGAGAAGATCGCCTTCGCGCTGCCCCCGGAGATCCGGCGCGCCGAGAAGGCCGGCAAGTAGCGAACCGACGAAAAGGCCCCCTTGGAAGCGATTCCAAGGGGGCCTTTCGCGTTAGTCCTCGTCCCAGGGACGGCGCTGTGGCTCGCGCCGGGGCGCGCGGCGCGGCGGGCTGTCACCGCGCGGTGGTTCGGCGCGCGGGGTGCGACGCCGGGGCGGCGGGGTGTCGCCGCGAGGCTCGCGACGCCGTGGCGGCTCGTCGCCGTCACGAGGCGCGCGTGGACGCTGGCGGGGCTCCTCGCGGGGAGTGCGGCGACGGGGTGCCGCGTCGTCGGCCGGTGCCGGACGCGTGCGGCGGGCTGGCGCGGAGCCGGTCTCCGAAGCCGGGCGGCGCGGACGGCGCTCGGGCGGCTTCGCGGCGCCCGAGGGGACCCGGGAGGCGGCGGTGTTGCGCGCGGGGCGCTCTTCGTCGTCCTCGCGCTTGGCGGGCTTCGCCTTCTTGGCCTTGACGCCCGCGTCGGGGTCGCGCTCGCGGAAGATCCGGAAGATCCCGATCGCGAGTGTCACGCCGGTGGTGATCGCCATCGTCGGGAACCCGTCGATCAGCGGGCGGCCGATCTTGAGCGCCTTCGACAGCATGTCGGTGTCCTGGGACAGGTCCGCGGCCAGCAGCACCACGCCAGGCACGGTCACGGCCAGCACCAGCGGCGGCTGGACCATCGGCCCGAACAGCCCGCGGCGCTGCACGGCGCACACGGCGGCGACGGCGCCCAGGCAGTAGCAGGCTTGGAACAGCAGCGTCAGGTGCCCTTGCAGCTTCTGGTCGATGAAGGCGCCGAGGATGGCCAGGCCGAACCCGACCAGCACCGCCCCCCACCAGGGCAGACCGCGCCGGTCGCTGATGATGGGACGCTCGTCCCACGGAACGGGGATGTCGTCGGCATCAGGATCGCTCTGGCGATCGCGTATCGCGGTCACAAGTCCACACCGTATCCCCTGGTTGTGAAGATCCTGCTAGCACTCCTTCCTGGTTGTGTGACACCGCCACCGGATTCACCCCATGGTGATCTCCGCCGGACCGCGTCGTCCGCGACCGATCACGCCTGACCAGCGCAGACGTACCTGAAGGGTCGGCATGCGTACCTGAAGGGTCGCCTCGCGTACCCAGGGAGTCGCCACGCGTACCCGAAGCGTCGGGAGCGTGCCGACCGCTCGGGTACGCGTGCCGACCGTCCGGGTCAGCCGGTGAGCTCGTCGGGGCGGCGGATCTGGGTGACGGGGGCGGGCGCCGCGGCGGCGTCGGTGAGCGGGGCGACCGTCGAGCGGAAGGTCTCCAAGGCGTCGAGTTCGCGGCGGCGGGCCGAGAGGAAGCGCTGGAGGTGGGTGCTGGACAGGTTGACGGCGTCCACCGCGTTGCCCGCGGCGCGGTGCGCGGCCGAGGCGCCCGCGCGGACCTGCTCGACGTCTTCGAGCAGCGCGCGGTCGCTGGCCGCGAACAAGGCGGCCGAGGCCAAGACCGCGAACCCGGTCGGGCCGCAGACGAAGACGCGGCGGTCGAGCATCCAGCGCAGCAGCTCGGGGTCGGTGTCGAGCGCGGCGACCACGGCCGCGTCCGACGGCACGAACATGATCGTGCCGTAGATGGCGTCCGCCCAGCGCTGGTAGCCCTTGCCCGCCAGCTCCGCGGCGCGCGAGCGCAGGTGCCGGACGTGCACGCGCAGCGCGTCGAGGCGCTCGTCGGGGTTGTCGGTCTCGACCGCCTCGGCCCAGCAGGCCATCGAGGCCTTAGCGTCGACCGGCACGCTCCGGCCGCCGCCGACGTGCAGCACCATGTCCGGCTTGACCGAGCCGCCGCCCGCCAAGTCCGTCTGGAGCGTGAAGTGCAGCTCCTCGCGCAGCCCGAGCGCGCGCGCCGTCTCCAGTAGCACCTGCTCGCCCAGCTCGCCGCGCCCGCTGATCGACGCGAACGCCACCTCGTACCGGCGCAGTGACAGCTGCTGCTCGTTGCCCCTGGCGCGCTCCGCTTCGACCTGCTTGGCCGCCGCGTCCGCCCGGCGCATGCCGTCGTTGTACAGCCGCCACAGTAGCGCGACCGCGATTCCCAGCAGCACCGCGACCACGACCGCGGCCGTGGTAAACACCGTCACCCGAAAACAACTCCCATCCGTGTCCGACCGCGTACGCATTCTGGCGCAGCCCACCGACAAAAACTGTCCGACACTCCGCGTAGCACATGATGTGGGGGACACGCGGGTGCCCGCCTCCCACATGTTGTCGGTCCGGCGGCTTACCTTGATGACTGTGAGATTGCTGCACACCTCCGACTGGCACCTCGGCCGCACCTTCCACGGCGCCGATCTGCTCGCCGAGCAGCAGGCCGTCCTCGAGCACCTCGCGGAGGTCGTCGCCGACGAGCGGGTCGACGTCGTGCTCGTCGCGGGCGACGTCTACGACCGCGCGGTCCCGTCGGCCGAGGCGGTCCGCGTCGCGGCGCAGGCGCTGGCCCGGCTGCACGAGGCCGGCGCGCACATCGTTCTCACACCAGGGAATCACGACTCCGCCGCCCGGCTCGGCGCGTTCGCCGAATTCGCCAAGGCGGGCGGACTGCACCTGTGCAGCACCATCGCCGGGCTGTCCGAGCCGGTGCTGCTCCAGGACGAGCACGGCCCGGTCGCGCTGTACGGAATCCCTTACCTGGAGCCGGATCCGGCGCGCAACGCGCTCGGCATCGACGCCAAGGGACATGCCGCGGTGCTGTCCGAAGCCATGCGTCGCATCAAGGAAGACTTACAGGCAAGGGAAAACACCCGGTCCGTGGTGCTCGCGCACGCGTTCGTCATCGGCGGCGAGGGCAGCGACTCCGAGCGCCCCATCTCCGTCGGCACGGTCGAGCACGTGCCCGGCGTGATCTTCGACGGCATCGACTACGTCGCGCTCGGGCACCTGCACGGCCCGCAGGTCATCGCCGAGCACCTGCGGTACTCCGGCAGTCCGCTCGCGTACTCGTTTTCCGAAGCGCGGCACCACAAATCCGTCTGGCTGATCGACCTCGGCGCCGACGGGCTGCATGAGGTCCGCCGCCACGAACTGCCCGTCCCGCGCAAGCTCGCGACCGCCACCGGGGAGCTCGCGGACCTGCTCGAAAACCCCGCGTTCGAGGACCTCGCCGAGTGCTATCTGTCGGTCACGCTGACCGACCGCGTCCGCCCGATCGACGCCATGCGCAAGCTCAAAGATCGTTTCCCCCACGCGGTTCACCTCGACTGGCAGCCCGAAGGCGGCGGCATCGGCTCGGTGCTGAAGTACGCCGAAGCCGTCAAGAACCGGACCGACGACGAGATCGCCCGCAATTTCCTCGATGACTGCCGTGGCGCGCCTCCCAACGACAGGGAACACGGCCTGCTACGGATGGCCATGGACGCCGCCGGCAGAGGAGAGACGTAATGAGACTGCATCGGCTGGAGGTCACCGCCTTCGGCCCGTATGCCGGGCGCGAGGTCGTCGACTTCGACGTGCTCGGCGCCGACGGTCTCTTCCTCCTGCACGGCGACACCGGCGCGGGCAAGACCACGCTGCTCGACGCGGTCGCGTTCGCCCTGTTCAACTCCGTGCCCGGCGCGCGCGGCGAGACCAAGCGGCTGCGCTGCGATCTCGCGGACCCCGACCAGGTCACCGAGGTGGCGCTGGAGCTGACCGTGCAGGGCCAGCGCCTGCGCGTCGTCCGCAATCCCGAGTACCTCCGCCCGAAGCGCCGGGGCGACGGCTTCACGAAGCAGCAGGCCAAGGTGTCGCTGACCTGGGTCGGCGCCGCGCCGAGCGGCTACGCGGCCGACGGCGTCACCCGCAACGACGAGGTCGCCAGGACCATCGAGCGGCTGCTCGGCATGAACCACAAGCAGTTCTTCCAGGTGGTCCTGCTGCCCCAAGGCGAATTCGCCCGGTTCCTGCGCGCCGACACCGCCGAGCGCGAAGACCTGCTCGAACGGCTTTTCAGCACCGAGCGCTTCGGCGACATCGAGCACTGGTTCACGAACCTGCGCACCGAGCGGCACCAGGAGCTGCAGAAACAACGCCTGGCCACGCAGAACTGGGTCACCCGGTTCGCGCAGGTCGCCAAGGCCGAGGCGCCGGAGGACGAGCAGATCGACTGGGTCGCCGGCATCTGCCTCGACGCCGTTTCCCAGGTCGAAGCCGCCAAGCTGGCCGAATACCAGGCACGCGGGGTCCGCGAGAAGGCCGAGGCCGTGCTCGACGAGCGCAAGGCGATGGCCGAGCGCGTCCGCCGGGTCAGGACCGCGCACGCCAAACTGGCCGAGCTGACGGCCACCGAAGGCCAACGGGAGCGGTGGCGCGCCGAGGTCGCGGCAGCGAACCGGGCGGCCGGGGTCGCCGACGCCGCCATCCAGCTGCGGAAACGTACCGACCAGCTGACCCAGTCCCGTCGGCTCGAACAGGTCCAGGAACGCGCGCTCGAAACGCTGCGCCAGGCCGCGACCGGGTCCGCCGCCGAACTCCGCGCCACCGCGGGCGCGCTGCGCGAAGAGGCGGGCACGCTCGCCGGTCTCGTCGCCGAAGCCGAGCAGCAGCGCCAAGATCGCGTGCGCATGAGCGAACTCGCCGACGCCGCGCGGTACGCGGGCAAGCGGGTCGAGGAGCTCACCGGCAAGATCGAGGAACTCCCCGCGCGGCTGGAACGCTTGCGTGGCAAGGCGAACGACGCGCTTACGGCCGAAGCGAAGCTGGCAGGGCTGCGCCTGAACGCCGAGGAACTCACCAAGGCGCTGCGCGACGCCGAAGAGCTTCCGGGCGCCCAGAAGTCCTTCACCGCTGCCGACTCCGCGCTGCGCGAAGCCGTCGACGCACACCAGCATGCCCGAGAGCACCGACAGAATCTGCGAGAGCGGCGTCTCGACGGGATGGCTGCCGAGCTCGCCGCCGATCTTGTGCCCGGTCAAGCCTGTGCGGTGTGCGGTTCCGCCGAGCACCCGGCGCCCGCGATGCCGATGCTGGCACTGGTCGACGAGAAGCAGGAGAAGACGGCCGAAGACGCTGAAAAGCGCGCGGAAGCCGCACGCGAGCGCGCTCAGCTCACGAAGCTCGAAGCCGAGAAACTCGTTGCGGCGCTTGAAGAACGCCTGCGTGGCCGTGCTCGCGAAGAGCTTGCCGCCGAGGTCGAGAAGGCCCGTGCCGAGCTTGCTTCGGTGTCCGACCTGGCAGCGCAGCGCGCGCGGTGGGAACGCGAAACACGGCAGGCCGAGACCGAGTCCGGGCAGCTCGCGGATCAGCTGAACCAGGTCGAGCAGGACGTCGTGAAGGCCGAGACCGGCCAGAATTCGCTGGCCGAGCAGGTCGCCGAGCGCGACCGGCGGCTCGAAACGGCGCGCGGTGACCACCCCGACGTCGGCGCCCGGCGTGCGCATCTGCTGTCCGTGGTCCGCGCGCTGGACGCGCTGGCCGAGGCCAGGACGGCCGCCGCGACCGCCGAGCGCGAGTGCGAGGAGCAGCGCGAGGCGGTCGGCGCCGCGTTGCGCCGGGCCGAGTTCGCCACGCTGGAAGAGGCGCAGGCCGCGGCGAAACCCGCCCAGGTCGTCACGGACCTCGAAGCCCGGCTCACCCAGGCGCGGACCGACGAGGCGCACGTCCGGTCCGTGCTCGCCGAACCCGAACTCGCCGGCGTCACGCCTGACGACGTGGTCGACCTGGAGTCCGCCGTGGACACCGCGCGCCGCGCACGGGCCGAAGCCGAAAGCGCCGTCGCCACGCTCCAGGCCGCTGAGCTGCGGTCGCGGGAATTGTCGGACCTCGCGGGCAAGATGAGTGAGGCGATGACGGAGCTGGCACCGGTGGAAGAGGAGTTCGCCGAGCTCAAGGCCCTGACCGAGGTGGTCAACGGCCGTGGTCAGAACACGCGCAAGATGTCGCTGCGCTCGTACGTGCTCGCCGCGCGCCTGGAGGAGGTCGCGCTCGCGGCCACCTTCCGCCTGAGCACGATGAGCCAGGGCCGCTACTCCTTCGTGCACTCGGACGCCGCGGGTTCCCGAGGTACGCGTGGTGGTCTCGGTCTCGACGTGCTCGACGACTACTCAGGCACGGTCCGCCCCGCCAAGACCTTGTCGGGCGGCGAGTCCTTCCTGGCCTCGCTCGCACTCGCGCTGGGTCTCGCGGACGTCGTCGCCGCCGAGACGGGCGGAGCGCTGCTCGACACCCTGTTCGTCGACGAAGGCTTCGGCACGCTGGACGCCGAGACCCTCGACATCGTCATGAACGTCCTCGACGAGCTGAGGGCCGGCGGCCGCGTCGTGGGCCTCGTGTCCCATGTGGAGGAACTCCGGCACCGGATTCCCACCCGCCTCAGGGTCCGCAAGGCCCGCACCGGCTCGACGCTGGAAATCCAGACCGCTTAAGCCTCTCGGGTCGTGAGTGTTGCCGACGGTTCTAGCCGTCGGCAACACTCACGACCATGTTGGTCGGCAGGGACCCCGAACTGGCCGCGTTGCGCGCGGCACTCGACGCGGCGCGCGGCGGCGAAGGCCGCGTGGTCATGGTCGGCGGCGAGCCGGGCATCGGCAAGACCCGCCTGGTCACCGAGCTGACCAGGCTCGCCGCCGCCGAGGGTGTCCCGGTGCTGCTCGGCCGCACGCTGCAGGAAGAAACCGCCCCGGCGCTGTGGCCGTGGTGGGAGGCGCTCGCCGGCAGGCCCGAGCTGGACCTGCTGCGCGAAGTCGGCGAAGACCGCGTCCAGCGCATGCTCGCGTTCGCCTCGGTGCTCGCCTCACTGAGCGCTTCGGCGACTCAAGGACTCGTCGTCGTTCTCGAAGACCTCCAATGGGCCGACGAAGCGACGCTGACGTTTTTCTGCCAGGGAGCGGGAAAACCCGGTCTCCTGCTGGTGGGTACTCACCGGCCGACCCCGGCACTTCGCGAAACCCTGACCACTTTGGACAGGACCGGCGCGGTCACCCGCGTCAGCCCTCGCGCCTGGCAGGCCCGGGAAATCGCCGAAGCCGCCGCGACCGCGCACCCGACCTGGCACCCGATGCTGCTGCGGGCCAGCGGCGGCAGCCCGCTGTTCGTGGTCGAGCTGCTGACCGCGCTCGAGCACGCCGGCATCGCCGCAGAACCGGCGCCCGAAGACGGCAGCTGGCCGTTCGGCATCCCCGAAACCCTCGCCGCGATCACCACGACGAGGGTGGCCGAGCTGTCCCCGGCGGCTCAGCGCGCCGTGGCCATCGCGGGCGTACTCGGCACCGATTGCGGCCACGCGGAACTGGCGGTGCTGGGCGAGGAGCCCGCATCGGCGCTCGCGGCGCTCGAAGAAGCCACCGCGGCCGGTCTGCTGACTCTCGTCGACGACATGCCGGCCAAGTTCGGCTTCACCCACGCGCTGCTGCGCGAAGCCGTCTACGCGAATCTGACCGTTCAGCAACGGCTGGCCTGGCACCGGCGCGCGGCCGAAGCCATGGAGACCAACGGTTTGGCAGGCGAGTCGGCCGCGCATCGGCTGCGGTCGGCCACCGACGACGCGAGCCGCGCACTCGCCGTCGCCGCCTGCCGCCGTGCCGCCGCGGATGCCGTCCGGCTCGCGCCCGATCGCGCGGTGACGATTCTCGAAGCCGCGCTCGCGTTGCCGGGAATCGCTGACGAAGACCGCTGTGAGCTGCTGCTTTCCTGCGCCGAAGCCGAGTACGGCGGCGGGAAGATCGACGCGGCGCTGGCCAGGTGCGGCGCCGCGATGGATCTCGCGACGCGGCCGGAGCAGTCGGTCCGCGCGGCGCTGATCGTGCACGGCGTCGGCGGCCCGGCGAACCTCGAACTGCTCGGGCTGTGCGACCGCGCGCTCGCGACGCTGCCGGAGGACGCGGTCGCCGGCCGGGCACGGGTGGTCGCCCAGCGCGCGCTCGCGGCCTCGGAGGCGCTGGGCTTCGCCGAGGTGAGCCAAGGCAGCGAGGAAGCGTTGCGGCTGGCGGAATCGAGCGGTGATCCGCTGGCGCTGGCCGACGCGTTCCGCGCGCGCCAGCACGCGATCAGCGGTACCGAAGGACTTCGCGAACGGCTCGATCTGGCGCGCCGGATGATCGCGCTGCGCGAACCGGAAGACGCTGAGCTGTGGGGACGGCTGTGGCGCATCGACGCCTCCTGCGAGCTGGGCGCCTTCGACGTGGTCGACGTCGAACTGGCCGCGCTCAAGGTGCTCGCCGAGCGGATCCGCTGGCCGCTCGCGCACTGGCACCTCCACCGGCTGAGCGCGATGCGCGCGCTGGTGGCAGGCCGGTTCGCCGACGCGGCCGTCGCCGCCGACCAGGCGCTCGACTGGGCCAAGCGCACCGAGGACTGGAGCGCGATCGGCGTCGACACCGCGTTCCGCGTGGAAATGCTGCTGCTGCAGGGCCGTCACGACGAGATCGTGGACGCCGTCAGAGCGGCGCGCCCGCTCGTCCGGCTGCCGATCTTCTGGTCTTCGGTCGGCAGGTACTTCGCGGACATGGGCGACCTGACCGCCGCGCGGGAGAACTTCGACGACCTGCGGCCGGTGCTCGGGTCGCTGCCCCGCGACGGACGATGGCTGGCGACGGTGGCGTACGGCGCGGACCTCGCCGTCTCGCTCGGCGAGCGGGACGCGATGGAACTCTGTCTCGAACTCCTGTTGCCGCACACGGGACTGTGCATCGCGGGCGGCTCGGGCGCCGTGCTGTGCACCGGCTCGGTGTCCCGCATGACGGGCATGCTCTCGGCCGCGCTCGGGTGCCCCGACGAGGCGGACCGGCATTTCACCGACGCCGTGGCGCTCGAGGACCGCGTCGGCGCGCTGCCGTACCGGACGCTGTCCGAGATCGGGCTGGCGAACGTGCTGCGCGAGCGCGGGGCACGCGGCGACGTGACCCGCGCGACCGGATACGCCGAACGCGCGCTGGCCACCGCGGAACGCATCGGCATGCGACCGGCCGCGCGCGCGGCGAAGGAGGTGCTCGCCGAGCTGCGCAAGGACCACTCGATCAAGCTCACCCCGCGCGAACGCGAGGTGCTCGCGCTGCTCGCCGACGGCCGGTCGAACCGGGAGATGGCGGCCGGGCTGGTGCTGTCCGAGCGCACCGTCGAGACGCACGTGGCCAATGTGCTGGGCAAACTCGGCCTCTCGAACCGCACGCAGGCGGCCGCGTGGGCGGCCACGCACGGACTTACGTAGCCGCCTCCGTACTTACCCGGATCCGCCCGCGCGCCGGACCGGAGATCGTGGTCCTCGTCGAAGGAGGAGGACCATGTACGCGACATTCGGCAAGGACACCGGTGGCGCCGCCACCGAGGAGATCCGGCTGCGGCAGGTGGCCGGACCGGGCGAGAAAACGCTGCGGCTGTGGGAAAACGAGCCCGACGGCGGCGGCTACCGGGTGGACGACGACACCCCGATGCGCGACGCCGGCGAGCGGCCGTCGTTCGCCAGTGTGCTGACCTTCGCCGGTCCGGTGAGCGACGCCGTCAAGCAGGCGGGCGACCGGGCGCACCGGGAGCGCGTGGCGCCCGCGATGGCGGATTTCCCCGGCACCGTCCGGGTGCTGGGTCTCTGGGAGCCGCGCGCCCGGCAGCAGGTGGTGGTCGTGCTGACCACGTCCATCGAGTCGCTGGAGGAAGGCGGCAAGCGGATCGCCGAGCTGCCGCTGCTGCCCGGCGAGGACCCACTGCTGCTGCCCGGCCCCGACCACGTCGAGCTGTACCGGGTCGAGTCATGACACCCCTTGTGTCAACCTCAGGATCAGAATCAGGCTGCGGCCTGCTGGTGGGTGTGTTGCTGGGCGCCTGCGTGCAGGGTGGGGTCGTAGGGTGTGCTGTTTTGCCAGCAGCGCCACATCACGCGGATCCAGGCTCGTGCGAGGATGCGGGTGGCGTGGGGGTGGTCTTTGCCCGAGGCTCGCGCCCGGTCGTAGATGTCGGCTGCCCAGGGGCTGGAGAAGCGGCTGTTCGCGGCGAAGGTCGTGATTGCCAGGCGCAGTCTTTTGTTGCAGGCCCACCGGAAGCTGACGCCGCGTTGCTTGCCGGATGCCTTGGTGACTGGGGTGATTCCGGCGAGCGCGGCGATGGCGTCGGGGTGGTCGAACGCTTCGCGGGCGTCGCCCCATTCGGCGAGGATCTGGGCGGCGTTGATGGTGCCGGCGCGGGGGAAGGACTGGAAGACTTCGCTGTCGGGGTGGGTGTCCATCTTCTCGGTGATGGAGCGGTCCAGGTTCTTGATCGCGGTGTTCAGTGCGGTCAGGACGCCGACCTGGGCGAGGACGGCGTCACGGATGCTCTCGGACACGACGGGGTCGTTGGTTCCGGCAGGAGCGGCGCGCAGCCGGGCAAGCAGGACCGCGGCGGTTTTCCTGCCCGAGTAGCCTTGTTTCGCGCAGAACGTGGCCAGTCGTTTCTCGGTCAGGGACGTGGCCGAGGCGGCGGTGGGGTAGGCGGTGAGGAACGCCAGGGCGATCGCGGACTCGATGTTGGCGAAGATGGCTTTGGCGCCGGGCCACTGGGCGTCCAGCAGAGCGGCGAGCTGGTTGACCGCCGCGACCCGGGCATCGACGAGATCACCGCGGCTGCGGACCAGGGCGCGCAATGCCTTGGTATGACTGGACAATGGTGCGGCGGGGCGCAGCCGGTGGAAACGCACGCGCAGGTAGTCGGCGATCACGTGGGCGTCGCCGGGGTCGGATTTCGCGCCGGAAAGGACTTCGGCTTCACGCCAGGTTTTGATCGCGTTCGGTTTGACCGGCAGCACCGGGTGCCCGGCGGCCAGCAGCGCGTCAACCAGTCGGCCGTCCGGGCGTTCGATCGCGACCGGCGTCCGCTCGGGCGGGGCGAGCTTGCTCAGCCGAACGGCCAGCCGGTTGAACCCGGCGGCGGTGTGCTCGATGGTGAACGCGGCGACCTTGCGGCCGTCTCGGTCGAGTACGCACACGGCGTGTTCGACCGCGGCCCAGTCGATCCCGGCATAGAACAACGGCCCGTCATGCTGCGGCAACTATGTCGCCTTCCTGCGTGCAGTCCAGGGCAGGAGCCAGGCGGAGGCGAGGGAACCGACGGCAGAGTGGTCACTAACCGGCGCTCGATGGCGCGTCCCTTTGTCATCGCTTCGCGGTTCCGGGGAAGCCGGGGGCGGCAGTGTCATGAAGGCCCACGAAGGGCGACCACTACGGGCCGTCACCCCGGCTTCCGCCTAGTTCCTACCACAAGCCCCATCGGAGGGCCCGCACGGAAGAGGGTGCACTAGTGACCACCGCGACGCTGCCCCAGGTGGGCAGCTACCAGCTGGTTCCCAGCCTGTCCTCGATCACGTTCGCGATCAAGAAGCTCGGGATCTTCACCATCCACGGCGGCTTCGAGATCCGCTCCGGCCGCGGCGTGGTCGGCGAAGAAGGCATCACCGTCTTCGCCGAGATCGACGCCGCGAGCTTCGTGACCGGCAACAAGCACCGCGACAAGCAGGTCCGCGGCCGGAGCTTCCTCGACTCTGCGCGCCACCCGAAGATCATCTTCGATGGCACGGTCTCGGCGGACACGGTCTCCGGCGTGCTCTCGTTCCGCGAATCGGCCGAGATCGAGCTGATCGTCGACGAGGTGCGGACCAAGGGACCCAGGGTGGACGTGCGGGCGCACGGCCAGGTCAGCCGGTCCGCGCTCGGCGTGCCGACCGGCCGCCCGGTGATCGGCGACCTGCTCGACATCGGCCTGACCGTCAGTTGGACTCGTGGTTGAGCAGCCAGCGCTTGGCGTCCACGCCCCACCGGAAGCCGCCGAGCCCGCCGCCCGACTTGACCACCCGATGACACGGCACGAACAACGCCGCCGCGTTGCGGGCGCAGGCTGATGCCGCAGCACGAACCGCTGCGGGGTTGCCCGCGAGGGTCGCGTAGTCGGCATAGGACACGGGGTGGCCTGCTTTCACGGTTCGCAGGACGTCCCAGGCGCGTTCGCGGAATTCTCCGGATTTCTGACGGACCGGGATCTCGCTGACGGCATCGAGTTCGCCGTCGTGATATCGGACGATCGCACGGGTGACTTCACCGAGGTCGTGTTTTTCGGTGACCGAGGCGGGGAGGAGCGCCGGGGAGATGAGGGAGGTCAGCTCCCCGGCGTCGCCCGTCCAGCCCGACGCCAGCACGGCGCCGTCGGCGGCGACGACGGCGGTGAACGGGCCGATCGGTGTGTCCACAGTGGACCAGTGCGCGGTCATGCTGTTCCTTTCTCGGTGGCCTTGCGCCACAAGTACATTCCGGCGTAGGAGCGCCACGGCCGCCAGGCCTGCGCTCGCTCGCCGAGGTCGGTGATGCCGAGGTTCTCGGCGCCCTTGCGCAGCGCGAGATCGCCGGTGAGCAGCACGTCCGGCACGCCGAGCAGGCGCATCAGGACATAGTCCGCCGTCCAGGGACCCACGCCGGGCAAGGCGAGCAGTTCCTCGCGAAGCTCGTCGGGGTCGCGTCCGATGTGGACCTCGATTTCCTTGGCCGCAAGCTTTTCCGCCACCGCGCGGATCGCGTCGACCCGGCGTTGGGGTCCACGCAGGACTGCGCTGTTCTCGGCGATCTTCGCGGCCGTGGGGAAGAGCGTGGTCAGGTCTTCGTCGGGTTCGCTGAGCCGCTCACCGAGCGCTTCGGCGAGCTGAGCGGTCGTGGTGCGGGCGGCCGCCACGGAGATCTGCTGGCCGATCATGGTGCGGAGCAGCAGTTCTTCGCCGTCGATGGCGCCGGGCACCCGGATCCCCGGCGCGGCCTCGACCATCGGCGCCAGCGCCGGATCGGCACGCAGCACGCGCCGCACGGCCTCGGGGTCGGCGTCGAGATCGAGCAGCCTGCGCACCCGCGAAACGGCGCTACTGAGGTCCCGCAGGTCGGAAAGCCGCAGCTCACAGCGCACGTGCCCGTCAGCTGGCCGGACACGGACCGTGCCCGTCCCCTGCGCGAGCCGCAACGTCCGGCCGTACGCCCCGCTCTCGATCCCGGGCGCCGCATGGTCGGCGAGAAAGCCGAAGACACCGTCGTCGAACGGCTCGCGGTAGGGCAGCCGCAGCGTCAGCTTGGTGCCGCCCTCGACGAACCCCCGCCTGCCGGTCCGCAGCTGCGACGGCGTCGTCGCGAACACTTCGCGGATGGTGTCGTTGAACTGCCGCACGCTGGCGAACCCCGCGGCGAACGCGACATCGGTCAGCGGCAGCTCGGACATCTCGATCAGCAGCCGCGCGGCATGCGCCCGGTGCGCCCTGGCCAGCGCGAGCGGCCCGGCGCCGAGCTCGGCGGTGAGCACCCGGCCGAGCTGCCGTTCCGAGTACCCGAGCTGCTTGGCCAGCCCCGGCACCCCCTCCCGCTCGATCAGCCCGTCGGAGATCAGCCGCATGGCCCGCGCGGCCAGGTCGGCCCGCACATTCCACTCGGGCGACCCCGGCACCGCGTCCGGCAGGCACCGCCGGCACGCGCGGTACCCGCCCGCCTGCGCCGCGGCCGAGGTCGGGAAGAAGCTCACGTTCTTCGACTTGGGCGTCTGAGCGGGACACGAAGGACGGCAGTAGATGCCGGTGGTCCGCACGGCCATGATGAACTGCCCGTCGAACCGCGAGTCGCGCGAGGCGACGGCCCGGTAGCAGCGCTCGCTGTCGCGCCACAGTGTCAGTTCGGTCATGCGATTCACTATGCCAGCAGGTCCAGGCCCTGACTGGCGGAAATCCGCCACGACGTTCCAGGCTAGCTGACGAGGTGGTCCGGCAGGCCCGTAGACTTTGCGGCCGTGAGTCTGACCCTTGGTATCGTCGGCCTGCCCAACGTCGGCAAGTCCACCCTGTTCAACGCGCTGACCCGCAACAACGTGCTCGCGGCGAACTACCCGTTCGCCACCATCGAGCCCAACGTCGGCGTCGTCCCGCTCCCGGACCCCCGCCTGGACGAGCTCGCCAAGGTCTTCAGCTCCGAGAAGACGGTACCCGCCGTAGTGTCCTTTGTGGACATCGCGGGCATCGTCAAGGGCGCCTCCGAGGGGGCCGGGCTCGGCAACAAGTTCCTCGCCAACATCCGCGAGGCCAACGCCATCTGCCAGGTCATCCGCGTCTTCGACGACGAGGACGTCATCCACGTCGACGGCCGCATCGACCCGGCCAGCGACATCGAGACCATCAACACCGAGCTCATCCTCGCCGACCTCCAGACCCTCGAAAAGGCACTCCACCGCCTCGAGAAGGAAGCCCGCACCAAGAAGGAGGCCAAGCCCGCGCTCGACAACGCGGTCAAGGCCAAGGAGATCCTCGACGCGGGCCGCACCCTCTTCCAGGCCCAGAAAGAGGTCGACTTCGAGGCACTGCGCGAGCTTTCCCTGCTGACCACGAAGCCGTTCCTTTACGTCTTCAACGCCGACGAGGGCGTGCTCACGGACGCCGCCAAGCGCGAGGAGCTGACCAAGCTCGTCGCCCCGGCCGACGCCGTGTTCCTCGACGCCAAGGTAGAGGCCGAGCTGCTGGAGCTCGACGACGAGGAGTCGGTCCGCGAGCTGCTCGAGTCCGTCGGCCAGGACGAGCCCGGCCTGTACTCCCTCGCCCGCGCGGGCTTCCACACGCTCGGCCTGCAGACCTACCTGACGGCGGGCCCGAAGGAGTCGCGCGCGTGGACGATCCCGCAGGGCGCGACCGCGCCGCAGGCGGCCGGGGTCATTCACACCGACTTCGAGCGGGGCTTCATCAAGGCCGAGGTCGTGTCCTACGCCGACCTGACGGCGGCGGGCTCGATGGCTTCGGCGCGGTCCGCGGGCAAGGTGCGGATGGAAGGCAAGGACTACGTCATGGCCGACGGCGACGTGGTCGAGTTCCGCTTCAACGTCTGAGCGTCGCTGACCTCGAACGAGCGGAGGACGCTGGACGTGCTGCTCGCCGCGGGCTTTTCCGGTGCCGTGGAATTGCGGGTGCAGGCCGCCACGGCGCAGGTGACCGGTCGCTGCGGCTGCAGCTGCCCGACGATCGACCTGGCGATGGTCGGGCGACATCGCAGGCGGCGGTGGAGAGCCGGGCGGCAGTAGAGGCCGCCGCCCCGGACGGCAGCGGACAAGACGCCGGTTGAGCTCCCGCTGCCCGAGCAGATTCGTGTCGGCTGAGCCGGAAGACTTGCCGGGGCTCTCGGAATCCGCCCCGAGTAGTTGATGACGTGCTGTCCATCCTGGCCGACGTGGGAGTTTCGAGCAGAGGAGCGGCCAGATGCTGGCGCGAGGTGGACACGCTCTATTTCTGCTTCGATAACCTTGACGCTGAAGTCAAGAACGGTGATTGGGAGCGCGGATGGTTAAGGGCGCACCGGGGATGCCCCTTGAGGTGCAGCACATCAGAATCGCCCTGCTACGGGAGTTCGCAGGACGGATCTCCATGGACGACTTCGAGAAGAAGGATTCCAAGGAGCGCGAGACGGCCTTGCTGTCGAGGGCCGTTTCGGCGAAGGCCGCATGCATCCTTGCGGATTGCACCTCGGACGAGGCGGCGGCGTGGGTGATCGACGGCCGGGACGATTTCGGTATCGACTGCGTTGCGTTTTCCGCCTCAGGATCCGAACTCTGGCTGATACAGGCTAAGTGGAAGGACAAGGGGACGGCTGGCTTCGACACGGAGGCGGCACTCAAGCTGGTTTACGGGTTGAAGAAGCTCGACAACCGCGATCTTGACCACTTCAATGAGCGGCTGCAACTGCTCGCCGACCGTGTACATGGCGTTCTCAGGCTGCCCACGTGCAAGGTCAATCTAGTCGTCGCTCTCATGGGAAAGGGACAGCTCTCTCCCGAGACCCGCGACATCCTGGACGAGGCGGCCAACGAGTTCGGCGGCCGCGGCCGGACCGTGGAGTATCGGGTACTGGACCAAGAGGATTTCCACCGGGCAGTCCGGGAGGACCTGGAGCCGCAGCCCATCACTCTCAAGGCCACGATGGACCGCGAGTGGTACAGCCGCGAGAACCCGTACAAGGCGGTGATCGGTGAGATCAGCGCCGATCAGCTCGCACGCTGGTACGGGGGCAAGGGCGGGGATGAAGACCATGACAAGGGGCACGGCGAACGTCTATACGACCGCAACGTCCGCAAGTCGCTGGGACTTACCGGCGTCAACCAAACCATGGTGGAGTCGATGTTGGAGGACCCGGAAGGCTTCCTCTATCGCCACAACGGCATAACGGTGCAGTGCGACCGCGTCGAGCAGGAGTACCACGCCAAGAGAGCGGTAGGCCAGCCCACCACCCTCACCCTGCACAATGCCAGCGTGGTCAACGGCGCCCAGACGGTGTCCTCGGCCTACCGTGCGTACGAGAGGGACCCGGAGGCCGTCGCGGAAGCTCACGTCCTGGTGCGAATCATCTCCCTGGATGGAGCACCGGAAGGCTTCGGCCGTTCCATCACCAAGGCCACCAACACACAGAACCACATGGAGCGCCGGGATTTCATAGCCATCGACACCGTTCAGAGCGAGATTCAGAAGGACTTTCGCCTCTCGCTCGATAAGGAGTACGTCTTCCGGCGGGGCGAACTGGACCCGGCTCCTGAGTCGGGCTGCTCGGTTACGGAGGCGGCCACAGCCCTGGCCTGTATGCACCGGGACTCGTCACTTGCCGTGCGGGTCAAGGGCTCCACGAACGCGCTGTGGGAGGAAGGCATTGGGGGCGCTTACACGAGACTGTTCGGTCAGCAGCCTGCAGCTCAGCAGGTATGGCGCGCCGTGCAGGTCTTCAGGCTGGTGCGGGACCAACTGACCGAGTTACGGACGAGGTTCATCGGACGTCCGGCCGCCGTCGTGGACAGTGGGAGCCTGCTGGTGGCTCATCTAGTGTTTCAGCGGATCGGCAGAGACCGGTTCGACGAGCCGGACGAGGAGTGGACCGAGGTGCTCGCCGGCGTGCCCAGTCAGGTCAGTGCCGTGCTCTCCTGCCTCATCACCATGGTCGACACCCTTTTCACCGGCAAAAGTTACGTCACCAGCACCTTTGCCAACGAAGAGCGTTGCGCGCGGCTGGTAGCCGCAGTCCTGGGCGTCCTCCAGCGCGGCACTGGACCGGACTCCCCTATGAACCTCAAGGCCCTCATGGCGGATAGCGCACCGAAGCGGCAACGTCGGCCCCAAACGGTTCGCCTGCTCGTCGACCACGACGCCATTAGCGACGGCACCCCTCTTGTCTACGCCCCCAGCGCTGTGGAGGAACTGGCCATCGGTGCGTGGCTCGACGAGGATCCCCGTCGGCGCCGGGCGAGCTGGGTGAACGACCGCAAGACGCCCATCCTCTGGGAGGCCGACGGCAAGCGATATTCTCCGACCGGATTGGTCTCCCAGATGTGGAACGCGGCCGACTGGAAAGAACAGTGGAGTGCGGTCCAAGGTCCCAAGCAGTGGATGGTTCCGGGCGACGGGACGCTGGTGGAGATCGCCGAGAGGCTGTGGCAGGACATCGCAGACGAGGATCAGTCGAACGAGGAGGACAGCTAGGCTGGCGCATTGGCGATGGGCGGGACGCGATCAGGGCAGTGATCGCATTCTGCTCACTGTCCTGGCAATGCCTCAGCGACCTGACGGAAGTGGTCTGCTGCCTCGTCGAGCCGGTCCGCCACCTCGAAGGCGATTTCTCTGGGAGACCCGAAAACGTCCAGTTCCGGCATCAGATGGGCCTTTAAATCGAGGCTTGTCTTTGGGCGGGCGAAGAGTTCCGCTACCGAGTAGCGGCGAAAACGCTTCGACTCGGTTCGTGCGGCGAAGCCCCCTTCCACGAGACAGGAGGCGACGAAGTCATCGAAGTCGGCCTCGGTGACCGGGTTTCCGGTGTCGGTGTGATGGTTGCCCGTCCGGGCGTCGTACACCCATAGGTCCTTCGTCGCGGGCTCACCGCTCGGCTTGGGGGCGGACTTCGTGAAGAAGAGAATGTTGGACTTCACGCCTTTGCGGTGGAACAGTCCGGTGGGTAGGCGGAGGAGGGTTTGCACGTCGCAGTTCCTCAACAGGTTCTGTCGTACGACAGCAGCCGCGCCGCTGCCGAACAGCACTCCGTCCGGGACGAAGACGGCCGCCCGCGCGCCCTGCGGCAGGGTGATCGCCAGGTGCTGGAGGAAGTTCGTGGGGAAATCCCCGTATGCCCAGAAGTCGTCGCGCATGGTGGCGTCGGGCTGTACACCATTGCTTTTGAACGGCGGGTTGCAGATGGCCACGGTGGGTGCGATTCCGGCTGGCGACCGAACCACGGGGACCTTGCGCTTGAGAGTGTCGGCGAGCTGGATCGGAGCAGGGGCGGCGAACGGTCGGCCGGTGTGCAGCAGGATGTTCAGCATGCTCAGCCGACACATCTGCGCGTCGAGGTCGGCGCCCGCGAGGGCGGTCGAGGTCAGCTGGCGGTTCGCGGCGAGCATGGCGTTGTATGCGGCGATAAGCGTCGTGCCCGTGCCGCACGCAGGATCTATGACGATGTCCTCAGGGCCCACGCCAAGCACTTTGGTGATCGCATTCAGGACCGGGAGGGGGGTGAGGGTCTGCCCGGTCTCGATCTTCAGGTCGATGTCGTCGTGACAGTCGCGCAGCATCTGCGAGAAGGCGCCGCCCAACTCAGCCTGGGGGACCGCGAGCCAGCGGAAGGGGTCGATCTGCTCCACGATCAGCTTGTTGAGCTCGGCCATCCGGTCGAGCCCCCAGAGTTGGGCGTCGCGAAAGACGACACTTGCGATCTGCCGGTCAGGGCGGCCAGTGAGGTTTTGGTTGCCGAGATCATCCATGAGATCGGCGAGGCGAGTGTGCAGGGCGTCACCGCTGAGCAGAGCCAGATCCGGCCAAGTATCGCCGGGCGCGACGGGCGAATGCGCGAACCGGCCTGAGCGCTGGGCGCGCTCGTGGTCCAGTTTGAGGAACAGCAGGTAACCGACATGCTCCACGAACTGGAGGCGGGTGATGGCGCGGGTATTGATTCCTTCGCGGTAGAACTTCCAGAATCGCTCGGCTATTGCCTCGCCCTTCCAGCGGCTCTCTTCTGTTATGCCTCCTGTTGCCATCGCCCCGTTGTCTCGGCCGAGCCCGTTGACCATGTCTCCCCCAAGTCCTTCTGTGAAGTCCCAGACGGGCCGCCTATCTCTACACTAAAAGATAGAGGGGCACGCCTCTCGTTCCAGGCCAGGTTTACCGCTCCTGGGTTGTGCCGTTGTCTGTCGTGCCGACCTCGGAAGCCCTGGTACTCGCGGCCTTCTTCAACGCCTGTGCCACCGCGGTGAATTCGGCCAAAGCCGTCTCCAAGTCCTCCACGATCTCCTGCGCGATCACCTCTGGAGGTGCGAGCGTGGCAGTTGAAGTGGACGACTGAAGCACTGTCAAGTCGAGGTTCACCTTGTCACGGGCGATCAGCTCATCGTACCCGTAAGAGCGGAAGCGCTCACTTGGCTTTCGGGCCGAGTAGTTCGCACCACCGGAATGGAAGGCGGCGACGAACTCGTCGAGGTGCTCGCGACGCAGGGCACGTTGCTTGAGCGTAAATCTCTGGTCGGTACGAAAGTCATATACCCAGAGTTGCTTAGTCGCCGGTTTGCCCCCGGAGCGTGGAGGGCGCTTGTTGAAGAACAGAACGTTCGCCTTGACGCCATTGGCGTAGAAGATGCCGGTGGGCAGGCGCAGCAGCGTGTGGACGTCGGTGAGGTCCAGCAGACGACGGCGGATCTCCGCGCCCGCACCGCCCTCGAACAGCACGTTGTCGGGTAGGACCAGGGCGGCCCGGCCGTTCGTCTTCAGCAGGGTGTAGATGTGCTGGACGAAGTTGAGCTGCTTGTTCGTGGTCTGCGTCCAGAAGTCCTTGCGAGAGGTGTACGCCTCGCCTGTGACCGAGCCGACGCCGAACGGCGGGTTGGCCAGCACGATGTCGTAGAACTTGTGCGGCGACTTTGCCAAAGAGTCCTGGATGGTGATCAGCGGGCGGGCCTCGGACGTGCCGATGCCGTGCAGCAGCATGTTCATCAGGGCTAGCCGGGCCGTCTCCCGGACCAGTTCGTAGCCGGTGATGGCACCTGTCTGGAGCTTGCGTGCATCGTCGCCGTACAGCTGTTCTTCGTAGCGCTCGACGATGTGGGCATGCGCGGCGATGAGGAAGCCGCCGGTGCCGCAGGCGGGGTCGGTGATCGACTCGCCGGGGCGCGGCTGCAAGCAGTCGACCATGGCGTCGATGAGCGGGCGAGGTGTGAAGTATTGGCCAGCGCCCGTCTTTCGGTCCTCGGCGCCACGCTGGAGCAAGCCCTCGTAGGCGTCGCCCTTGAGGTCCTGGTTCTCGCGGGTCCAGATATAGGGGTCGATCAGGTCCTTGATGAGCCGTTCTAGGACGGCGGGCTCGTGGATCTTGTTCTGCGCCTTGGTGAAGACCTCACCGAGCATCGTTCCGCCCTTGCGGCCGAGCTGCCGTAGGACGTGCTCGTAGTGGTCCAAGAGGTCCTCGGCCGAGCGGCTGGTGAGACTCGGCCAGTCCAGACCCTGCGGGACGAGCGGCTCCTCCGGCAAGTTACGGCGGAACTTGGCTGGTCGATTGGCGCGTTCGTCCGCCATCTTCAAGAAGAGCAGGTACGTCAGCTGCTCGACGTAGTCGAGGGTGGAAACGCCGGAGTGGCGTAGCAACTCACAGTACGACCAGAGCCGGTTCACGAGCGTTGAGGTCGTCTCCCCGGCAGAGCGGCGAGTCACTGGAACGGTGGCGTTGTTCATGAGGGTCAAAGTGGTGCTCATTGGAAGAGTTCTTCCTGGCCAGACGGGGCGGAGCGCGGCTTGCGGGAGTCACGCATATGAGATGCCTCCCGAGCGGCACGGATGCGGTCGAGCAGGGCTGAGGCTGGCTCGTCGGAGGGGGATTGCGGGACGAGGCTGCCGCTGAAGGCGGCGTTGAGGAGGGCAGCGCGGAGTTCCGTGCTCTCGGTCTGAGCCTCGCCGACCGATGCTGCCAGTGGGGCTATGGCAGCTTCCTGTCGCATCACCCACTCGATTGCCTCACGTTGTTGGCGAAGTGAAGGCACCGGGAAATCGACATTCGCGATCATCGCTTGATCAATCTTCGGCATAGAACCGGAAAGGCCGCGCGCATTTTGACGGAAGTGAAAACGGATCCGGTTTGTGCGCAAGGCCAAGGCGGCGTACTCGGGCAGTACTCGAGTCTGGTCAACGCGCACGCGAATGAGAAGATCAGGATAAATCGCCCAATTGTTCTCGCCGCGGTAAATTGCGGACGTGCCGACAAGTTCGGCGGAGTTGGAACGCTGAACGAAAATGTCCTGATCTTCGAGCCAGAGATTCTTAATTCGATTTGGATCTGCGCTTGTGGTTTTGGTGAATTGTGAGCTGAAATCGTTTCGCGTGACTGCGGTAAGAGTGAGTGTTCGAATGCCCGTTCCGTCGGTTGTCGCCTTGGCTGACACGCCATTGCGCAGGGGTTCGCTTAGGAGGTCCTGCAAGCGTTCCCAAGGGGCGTTGGAGTGTTGAGATATGGTGGTATCGGCGATGCTGGAGCGGAGGTCTGATGCCCGCCTGGTTGCCTCGATCAGTGCATCTTCGCCGGCCTCGATGTGGTTGATCTGCTGTTCAACCTGTACAACGATCCGGCGCTGCTCGGCAAGCGGGGGAACCATGATCTCCGTATCAAGCAATACTTTTCTGGATACACTTGCCTGATTGACGTGGTTATTGAGTACGGTCTTGAAGTATCCGGAAGCCCAGAGATAGTGGAGCTGAATTGCCAGGAACTTTCCGTCAAGAGCATTCGGGCCGCGCAACCTCGTCATGTGATTCGAGTAAGCAACTGGCTCGAGCGAGTCGACCCAAGCTGTCTTTCCTACCAGTGCCGGGCTGTTGGTGTTGTTGAAGAGAACGTCCCCGTACTCGATTCGTCGATCCGACTCGTCATCCACATATCGGACGTCGGACAGGTCGATCGCACCGTTACGCGTGATGTTCATCGGCCGAAGGTGCACGATGCCGTCACCGTCACGATTGTGCTTGCCGCTCGCGAAACCTGGCTGGACGTCGACTCCGAGGTCGCCTAGCGTAACTCGAGCCCACCCCCGAGGCAGCTCCCCGGCGCCTCCACCTGGAAGCTCCTTCCGGCTGTCACCGGAATCCGCACCCAGCCCCAGTGTCACGCGCCCAGCTCCCTGTCCAGCTCGTCGAGGATCGCTTCCGCTCGCTCCTCGCCGAACTCCGCGAGGAATCCGTCCGTGCCGTTCCTCTTTGTGAACGGAGCGTAGTCGAGGTCGGCCGTATCGAAGCGTACACGTTCGACCGTCGCACCGACGATGTGGTCGAGCCACCAGCGTTCGGTGTCGGTGAAGGTCACGCCAGCCTGTGCTTGCCGGGCCAGCCAGGCTACGTACCGCCCCTGTACGGCCTCGTCGTGCGGGCGCGGCAGGGCGACGCCTTCGTCCGCGCCGCCCGCCAGTTCGTACCGAAGCAGAGTCAGCAGGTCAGCGGCGGTTCGGGCGGCGGACCGGTTCGCCGCTACGGCCTCGCCCACCTGCTCGTAGCAGCGCCACAGCTTCTCCGCCGTCCAGGCTCGCGGCGGACGTGCCACGGCCCGCGCCAGGTCTTTCAGGCGCTGCAGAGCCTCTCGGGGCGGTACGGGTGAGTCGGCCGTGAAGGCGAAGGAGAGGGCTGCCATCTCGTCCTGGTGCTCGTTGACATACAGCTGCCAGCCGCGGACGACCTCGCGTGCCGTCGACTCGTCCTCCAGGACGGCGCCGGCCGACAGCAGAGCGTCGCGGCTTGTCTCGTCGTAAAGAATGTCCTTCGCGCGGCGCATCTCCAGCAGGCGGTTGCGGAGCTCGGGGTTCGAGGCCAACGGGCGTAGTGCTCGTTCAGTCACGTCTCGCAATGCCTGGTCGGGGTCGAGACCGAGGCGTTCGGCGGCCTCGCGGGTTTTGGCCTGCTCGTCGATCGAAACGGCGTCAACCATCTGGTGCAGGATGTGCTTAAGCGGCACGCCGCCGGTGAGCGCCTCGATCTCGGCGTGCTCTTCGTCGGTCATCTGGAGGTCGAGTTTGGCCAGACGCGAGGCCAGGGTCGAGACGTGACTATCCTCCGCGACACCTCGGGCGGTCAGGCGAAGGAGCTTCTCAAGGCTGAGGTCCTTCTCCGTGTGCTGCTCCAGTGGGCCGGCGTCCACCTTTGGCTTCTGTGTTACGCCGACCGCGTCGACGATGACGAAATGCGTCTTCGGACCGACGCCTGGGGTGACGCGCTCGAACTCAGTCAGGGAGAGGGTGCGGGCGCCGCGGCCCTTCATCTGCTCGAAGTAGGCCCAGCTCTTGACGTCTCGCAGGAAGAGCAAGCATTCGAGGGGCTTGACGTCGGTGCCCGTGGCGATCATGTCCACAGTGACGGCGATGCGCAGCTGCGGTAGGTTGCGGAAGTCGGAGAGTCGTTCCGCAGGCTTCTTCGCCGCGTGCGTGATCTTCGTACAGAAGTCGTTGCCCTTGCCGAAGACATCGCGAATGACCTCGACGATCTCCTCGGCGTGATTGTCGTTCTTAGCGAAGACGAGCGTTTTGGGGACATACATCTCGTCCCACAGCAGTTCGTCGTTCTCCTTGTCGCGCCTGGCGCGACAAGGAAAGATCTCGGTGAACAGGCGCTCGCGGAAGGTAAGGATGACAGTTCGTAGCTGGTCCTTGCTGATCACGCCGACGCCGACGTCAGTCGCTCCGTAGGAGATGTCCTCGTCGAAGTCCTCGTAGCGCTGGCGGCGGGTGCGGCGGTCGCGGACCGGAATGGTGCCGCGCGCGATGACGCCGCCCTCACCCGTTATCTGCGTCAGGATTTCGTACACCTGGAAGTCGACGTTGACGCCGTCGGCGACCGCCTCCGGATAGGTGTACTCGCTGACCAGGTTGCCATTGAAGTAGCCGAAGGTCTGCGCGACGGGTGTAGCGGTGAGGCCGACTACGGGCGCGTCGAAATACTCCAGAACTGAACGCCACTTGCCGTAGATGGAGCGGTGGCACTCATCCACGACGATCAGGTCGAACGACTCAGGGGGGATGCTGGGGTTGTAGCCGACGCGGATGTCGCCCGCCACGTCGTATGCATACTCCTCCTCCCCATCTTCGCCTTGCGTGGCGGGGACGGTCGTGCCCGTCAGCTCCATGTACATGCGCTGCACCGTGGAGACGACGACCTTTGCGGAGGGGTTCATGCCCTCGGCGCCCAGGCGCTGAACGTTGAACAGGTCGGCGAAGGTACGGTTCGTGTCGGGCGTCGTGAAGTTCTCGAACTCGTTCTGCGCCTGAGCGCCCAGATTGTTCCGGTCCACCAAAAATAGGACCCGCTCGGCCTGCGCGTACTTGAGCATCCGATAAGAGAAGGTGACCGCTGTGTATGTCTTGCCGGCGCCCGTCGCCATCTGTACGAGGGACCGGGACTGGCCCGTGCCCTGCTGACCCTTGCTCAGCGCCACGGACTGCTCCACGCCGCGCACCGCCTTGATCTGGGCAGGCCGCAGGGGGCGCTCGTCCAGCTCGGGCATACGCAGGCGTAGACGGGCGCGGTATGAGGGTGCCTGAGGGTCCTGTTCGGCCTGCCGGATCCAGCGGGACAGGGTGCGGGGCTGGTGGAAGGAGAAGATTCGCCTGCTGCGCGAGTCGGGATCGAGAGTGTTGCGGCAGCGGGTCTCGCCACCGTCCGATACATAGCGGAATGGCAGCGGGGTGCGCCAGGCAATCAGACGTTGTTGTGCCTCGGTGGGGTGGTCAGCATACCGGTCTGCCTGGGCCTCGGCGGCTGTCAGGTCGGCGCCCTCACGCTTGGCTTCGATTACTCCAACGAGCTTGCGCTCCACGTACAGGGCGTAGTCGGCGCGGCCGGTGGCGGTAGTCGTCTCGCGGACGGCGACACCGCTGCCACGACGGTCCCCCTGCACATACAGGTTGAGGCTGCCGCTGGCGTCCTGGACGCTCCAGCCCGCTTCGGTGAGCATCTCGTCGAGACGGGTACGTACCTGTGCCTCGGTCAAAGGCTCGCGGGCCGCCTGCTCTGCGTTTTCCAAGAGACGGGCACGCTCGGCCACCGCCTGGGACGCGGCAGTGGGGTCGGTGACCTGCTCACGGAGTAGTCGGGCGTCGACCGCGGACTGGGCCTGCTGGAGCGCCGCGAGCTGGTCTTGCAAGGCCGTAACCTGGCGGGTGAGTTCCTCGCGCTCCGCTGCTGCGTCCGCGAGTTCCCTTTCCGCCGTGAGGCGGGCTGCCTGTTCTGCCTGAGTCTGGGAGGCCTGACCCTCATACGTCAGGCGGGCTTCTTCCAGCGCGCGTCGGGTCTCCTCCACTTGCGCACGCAGGGCGATGTTCTGCGCGGCCGGGGTGCGTGCGGGGTCTGGTGGCACAAACGTGCGCTGTTCGCGGGACCCGGTGATCAGGCGGTGGTACCAGACGCCGAGCCGATGACAAGTCCGTAGGGCTCGGAAGGCATCGTCGTAGTTGCCGTAATTGTCGTGGTTTGCCTTGTTACCGAGAACGCGGACCTCGTGGAATGCAGGTCCTACGTTGCCGTGCAAATACCCTTCCCTGTCGAGGGCCGCCAGGCGCTCGACCTGTTTGCTTCCGGTGAACTGGACACGGCCCCGGTGCACCAGGTCGGAAGCGAGTGCCTCACCGAACTGTCGGCACTTGATCAGCGAAGTGTTCGGGTCGGTGAAGACATTGGCTTCGGCACCCGAGCCGTACGCAACGAGCAGCGGCAGATGATCGTGTAGGAACCCGAAGTTACGTGAGGTGCTGGCGAGCTCGGCAAGTCTTGAGTCCGGCGCTTGCGCCGCGTCACCTGCGCTCATGAAAGGGGTACCGTTCTCCTTGGGCTGCTGTACGACGTGGAGGGCTCGGGCTGTTGCGGGTGCGACGAAGGGATCAACAAGCCTAGTGGCGAGCGGTCGCTGGCGCCAGGAGCTTAATGTTGCTTGGAGGTCGCAGTGACTGCGACGCGACCCTCGCTGCGTTGGACAGCAGGGGGCGCAAAATTTCCAGGCCCTCTGGCGACGCGGGGCTTTGATAGAAGGTCACGGCCCGGAGTTCATGAGACACGGTCGGTGGCTCTCTTGTCGCCCTCAGATTGGGCGGGGCTCCGCAGCGCCAGTTGGAATCGGCCGGAACACTCACGACCCCTGGCCTTCGACGGTATTCGTTCGCTTCAGTGTTTAGACGCCGATCGCAACGGCATAGCAGTGCTGCGACTCTGCTCACAGCGCTGCTATGTCGAGGTCATCTGCGATGCGTCGGAGTGGTAATTCGGGACCGTTGTCACGCCATACTTCGGTCCAGCCGCCCTGCAGGAATTCCCTAGGGGCGACAAACTTCTCGACGTATTCGGCGACCATGGCCAGTCCCGCTGACTCTACTAGGTGTGTAGCCCTGCGGTCTCTGATCCACGATGCCGTTTGTGGTCGGTGAACCTGCGTTCACTGCTGCTGTGCGTAATGTCGACTTTCCGTAGACCCAGATGTGGAAAATGATCACGTCCTCGATGCAATGAACGCACAGGCCCGGCCTCTCTCGGCGGTTCGCGCTCGTTCTCGCGCAGCCTGGCGAGCACCTGCGTGCGATCTTCACGGGTTGCAAGGTGCAGCTGCGCTACGACAGTTTGGTCGGCGGTGGCGGGGCAGGACGGGCGGACGTGGTGTGTCTCGACGGAGGTGCGGCCTAGCGCCGCTTCAACGTCTAGCTTGACCAGGCCATTGTCCTGTTAAGTGGTCGCCTGTAACTAGTTGTTACTTTCATTGGGCGCACGATAGAGTGCGCCCAATGAAAGTAACGCCGAGTATGCTTCCGCTGCCTGCGTTCGCGTACGCAGGGTGAGCTGCTCGTGCTTCTTTTGCTTCACCCCGAGCGCGAGTACAGCATCACCGAGCTCGCCGAAGCCTGCGGAGTGACGCACACGGCCATCGTGCGCGAGGTCGACCGCCTGGTCGTCGGCGGCATCCTGGACGATCGGCGGGTGGGGCGGAACCGGCTCGTCAAATCGCGGTCACGTTCGGGCCGCTGCTCGCGGACGCTTTGTCTCAGCTCGCCGGGGTCGGCCAGGCTTATTCTACGGATCCTGGGCGGCTCGCTACAGCGGTGAGCCAGGACCGCCACCCGGCGATATCGACGTCCTGGTCGTCGGCACTCCCGACGCGGACGCGCTTTTCGATCTCGCCGAACTAGTCGGCCGCCGGTTGAGCCGTGAAGTCAACGTCCACCGGATCTCTCCGGAGTCGTGGACGGCGAGCACCGCGGATCCGTTCCTGACCAGCGTTCGTGAACGTCCGCTGGTTCAGTTGAATCTCGATCAGGAGACCCGATGACTCCGTGGAACCAAGGGCGCGCCACGGTCGACGCCTAATCGCGCGCGGCGCCATCGAACACGTACCGGCTTCCCAAGAGGCTGCCGAGACTGAACTCGTCAGGGCTCGCACTCATGTCGCTTCGGCACGGCAAGTGCTTGAGATGGATCCGGAAGGCGCCTACACACTCGCCTATGACGGTGCACGTCGTGCCTTGGCGGCGATCCGACAGAACCAGGGCCTGCGCGCGACGATCCGTGGCGGTTGATCTGTCCAAAGTGGAGGTGGTCATCGAAGTCGCGGAGAAGGCGATCCCGAACATGTCACGCTATTGAGCTGGTCGTGAGTGTTGCCAACGGTTCTAACCGTCGGGAACACTCACGACCCCTGGGGCCCACCAAGCGAGCACTCGGGTGCCGAACAGCGTCAGCCACTTCGACGGCTCGCCCGAAGGTACGTCGACCTCGAACCACACCCGCCCAGGTTGTGGGGCGCCCTGAAGCCAGGTCCCGTCCGGTTGCCGAGCAGCCTGGATGGTCTCGATCGCGCCTGCCATGCGCTGGTCGGGCGGCGTGCCGTCGAGCAGCGAGGCCTGACGGAAGTACTCGGCCGCGTTGAGTGCGCTGTAGGACCAACGGAACGGGTACGCGAAGTTGCCCACCCATGGCCCCGGCGCCTCGCCCGTGGAGATCCGCCGGATGAGGCCCCGACGCAAGAGGTACTCCTCGCCCGAACGCCGGGCGGCGCGGGTCTCAGAGCCTCCGGTCGTGGCTTCGTAGGCGAGCAAAGCCTTGAGGGAGTTGAGGGTCGAGTGAAACGACGAGCGAGTTGAGCCTTCGACCCACTCGCAGTTCCATCCGCCGTCGGGCAGCTGGTGTTCGAGGAACCAGTCGACGATGCCGGTGATGTCGGCGCCGAGCCACAAGCCGTTCGCGACGGTCCAGGCGTTGATGCAGCAGTCGACCTCGCCGCCCCAGTACGGCAGATCTTCGTACTCCCAGCGGCTGTTTTCGGCGAGCAGTTCGGCCGTCCCCCGCAGGATCGCGGGGTCGAGGCCCCACTCGCGTAGTGCGTTGAGCGACCAGGTGGTCGCCGTCCAGGGCTGGCCCGGTTCGGAGCGGTCGAAGTCCGCGGGGAAGAACGCGCCGCCTGCCCATTGACCATCCGGGTCTTGGCGGGCGAGGAGGCGTGCGCCGAAGCCTTCTGTCGCGATGCTGGCGCGGGTGGCTTGCCAAGCCGGTTCGTGCAGGAGGTCGCGCTCGACTTGCCAGCGTAAGGCTGGGTCTGAGTCACGAAGCCATTCGATCAAGGCCTTGCTCGGCATGCCGCGACTCTAGTGCGGCCTGTGCAAGCTTGAATCGATCTTGATACCAGAGTGGTATCGTCGACCGTATGGCAATGACCTTGAGGCTGAACGAAGAGCAGGAGCGCGCGCTCGCGATGCTCGCCGAGGTTCAGGGCGTGAGCAAGCACGAGGCCATCGTGCGCGCGATTTCCGAGGCCGCCGCGCGTTCTGTGCGTGACGACCGGGTGCGGGCGTTGTCTCAGGATGGGCGCTCGCGGTACGCCTCCTTGCTTGATCGACTGGCGCAGTGACTGTCGAGTACCTCACGCTGGATGATCTGCTGACGCTCGCGGCCGATCTCGGCGTGTCCAAGGTTCGTGATCTCGGGCTACTCGACGCGGCCGCGCATCGGCCGCAATCCTCGCTGATGGGGCAGGACGCTTATCCGGGTATTCACGAGAAAGCCGCGGTGCTGCTCGAATCGGTGGTGCGCAACCATCCGCTGATCGATGGCAACAAGCGGCTTTCGTGGATGGCGATGTTCGTTTTCTACGGGTTGAACGACCTTGATGTGGACGCGCCCGAGGATGACGCCTACGACTTGGTGATCGCCATGGCCACCGGCTCGATCAGCTACACCGAAGCCGCCACACGTCTTTCGGGATGGACTCGGCGCTGAGGTTTGTCCGGGCAACACCGGGCAATGATCAGAATTCGTCCAACTCTGGATCGTTCGGCCTTGGCTCAGCGAGCTTGCTGAGGGCGGTTCTCACCAGTGCGGCGTCGGCGAACATCCGCCAGGATCGATGGTGTTCGGGCATCGCGTCCAGCGCGATTCGAAGCCGTTTGCGGTCTTTGGGGCGCAATGACCTCGTCATTGACCGGTACGCTGAGGTCTCCAGCGCGATCTTGCCCAAGACCACGATGTCGTCGCGGTGACGGTCGGTGTCGCGGCCGTCGACCGCGGCAGCGGCGGCTTTGGAGATCAACGCGCCTGTCAGATCGGGCCTGCGGACATGGCCGAGTCGTTCACCCAGCCGGACCGGCACGCGTTCCGCTCGGATCAAGGCTTGGTTGGCGCCGGGAGTCTCCAGTCCGAGACGGCCCGATCGAGTTCGCGGGGCGCCGCGCTGGCGGGTCACTTTCTCCGGTAGTAAAAGGTCTATGGTCGCCTGCGCTCGCTGGTAGCGGTAACCGTAACCGTCGAAGGTATTCGCCTCGATGAATCCGAGTCCGTCGAGTACGGTCGCCGCCTCTTTCAACGCGTCACGCTGAAGCCATACGCCCAAGACGACGTCGGCGTCGTCAGTCGGCCGGATCGCGTCGGTTTTCGCCTCCGCGCACCACAATGCGACCATTTGGCCACCGATCAGGCACCAGTGCGCGCGCATTGCCCGGTCGAGATCGAGAACAGCGGCCCAGGCGGCGTGTTGGGCCGCGGGCATATGTGGCAGTTCGATGGGGCCGCGATCGATCGTCACGATCCGAGGTCCGAGCCGACGGGCGAGGTGCTGCCAGGCCGCCGCGTCCGTTGTCGTCATCGGTGGAGGAGCTGAAGCGAGTGCCTGCAATCGTGGCCGGAACAGATCCTCGGTGGTCTGGTCGATCGGGGCCATGCGCAACCGTTGCTCGATCAGCAGGATCGTTTGCGACGCGTCGCCGGTCAATGTGGTTTCGGCGGTGCACGAACTCCCGTCGGCTATCTCGCGGTGCTGCCGCTCGACTTCGGCGGCGGAGATACCCGCATACGTTGACAGCGTCGCGACCAATAGCCCCGCCAAGTCAGGGGTAAGTGATTCATCGGTGTTCATACGTATCGGCCAACGTTCTCCGCAGGAGGGTCGCTCCGGCGGTTCGACTTCTGGTGTCCTCGCTTTCGAGTAAATCTACGGCAACGACAAGTCGCGGCGTTACGGATACGCCCTCGATCGTCCGTGCTGTCACTAAGTGCCATTGTTCTGTGTCATCGACTTTGTGTATGACCAAGTTTCCTTGGGGATCTTCGAGCAGGAAGAACTCGTCGACGAGCTGGCGTGCCTTGGTGTGGGTCACGTAGATCTCGGCTTCGGTGCCATGGCCGATTCCGGCGCTGTATGCACTGGCACCACTAATTCCGCCCATGACCACGTCCTGGTTCGACAGCAATTCCGTGATGTCGGTCTTCGAAATCCGAAACCTGGTCATCGACGCCCGGGACTGAAGCCACCATCGAAAGATCTGAGCCTCTTCCTGATCGTGATGCGACAACCGGGTGCGTAGCCGTGATCGTTCGCTGGATTTCAGCCAAGGCGTGGCCTGGCCGTCCAGGAGTGCTCCGGCCGCCCAGGAGACCCGGGTCGACAGAGAGCGCCCCCGCATGCCCGCGACCGCCGCTCGACGTCGTTCCAGTGCCGCGGTGTTGACCACCCACACGGAGCCGATGCGGCGCCCGGCTAGCTGACCTGCGGAAAGCAGGCTACGTACCCGGCTCGGGTGTACGCCCAGGCTGTCAGCGGCTTCCTGGACGCTGAGGTGGGTCATGTGCACAAGAGTAGCGACTGCGCTATAGAAGTGCTAGCCGCGCTGATGGGGGTTGGTGCTGCTGTGAAAGCTGAGGGTGACCACCGATCCGGGGCAAGTCGGCGATGAATACCGTTTTCACGGTCATGATCAACTGGTCGGCCGGGCAGATCGCCCGCCACGCCACAGGGAGAGATCATGATCCGCAGGATGCTGACCGTCGCCGCACTCGCCGCCGGGCTCGCTTTCGTCGGCGCCGCGACCGCGCAGGCTGAGCCAAGAGGGTGCGAGCATAGTAATTATTGCCAGCTCGGTAGTGCGCTCGGTGTGCACGGCGTTGTCGGGAATGTTGCCGACGACCTGAGTTCGGCGCTTTGCTTCGCGCTGGACGATGTTCTCGGCTGGCTGCATGGGTAAAGGGCTCGTGCGCGTTGCGGGCGGTTAGAACCGCCCGCAACGCGCACGACTAGCCCTCGTAAGGCGGAGCTTCGCCCCAACCCCAGCGTGGAACGGGCGCGCGGGGCGGTGGTGTCGCGCCCGGTTGCGAGTTTTCCATGCCGATTCGCGAACCCCATTCCACGTAGGCCACGAAGGCCGAGCGGAATTCGGGGTCCGAGGGCAATCCGGCCTCGTCGGCGGCCTCCGAGATCAGGCCGACCCAGCGGGCGCGCTGCTGTGGCGTGATCGAGAGGCCGAGGTGGTGGCTGAGCATGGCCGGGTAGCCGCCATTCGAAGCCGTGTAGGCGGCAGGACCGCCGAAGACCTCGCCCAGCCAGAGCGCGACGTGATGCGGGTGGTCCGGGCTCATGGTGGCGAACACCGGTGCCAGCACGGGGTCTTGGTGGACGTGGCGGTAGAACACCTCGGTGAGGCGGTCCAGCGCTTCGGCGCCGCCTGCCCACTCGTAGAGAGTCTTCATGATTACAGGATTACACCGAAAACCCCCTGGTGGGGCTCCGCTTAAGTGGAAAGCACCGAGACGACCTCGCGGTGGTGCTTGGGTGTCTCGGCCTCATCGAGCACCGCGAGCGCGAAGTCCTCGTAGGTGATGCGCTCGTCCGGCAGGTACTGGGAACCGCCGAAGCGGTAGCCGCCGCGTGGTTCGCCGCCGTGGTCGAAGTCGCCGACCGGGGCCATCCAGACCCAGTCCGGGCCGGTCGACGCGCGCAGCACTTCGAGACCGGCGAGGTGGCCGAGGCAGAACGGTTTGTGCTCGGCCGGGAAGTCGGGTGAGTGGACCGTGTCGTCCAGCAGCACCGAAAGGCCGACGACCACGATGCGGCCGGCTCCGGAGTCCAGCAGGGTGCGCGAGGCGGCCGTGTAGAACTCGGTCGCGTCGACCGTGAGGTCGCCGACCGTGCTGATCGCCACGTCGTAGGCCGAGAGGCCGAGTGGCTTGGTGACGTCGGCCGCGCGTGCGGGTACGTCGAACGAATGCCGGGCCGGGTCGCGGACGAAAGCCGTGACCTCGTGGCCGCGGCCCGCCGCTTCGGCGACCAGCCTGCGGCCGGCCCTGCCGCCTGCTCCGAGTACCGCGATCTTGCTCATGCGTGGACACCCTATCTGCTAGAAAATGGCTTCTGAGCACGACGGTATCCACGGGATACTGGTTACTTCAACGATACTTGACTACGCTCGGGAGAGTGCTGGAGCCACTCGACCCCGACCTGTTCGACCCGGCTTGCCCGTCGAGCGTCACGCCGTTCCGGATCGGGGACAAGTGGTCCGGGATGATCATCATCTGCCTGGAGGACGGACCCAGGCGGTTCTCGGAACTGCAAGGCCCTATCAAGGGCGTGACGCCCAAGGTGCTCACGCAGACGCTGCGGGCGCTGGAACGCGACGGCATGATCACGCGCACCGCGTACCCCGAAATCCCGCCTCGGGTCGAGTACGAGCTCACGCCGCTGGGGCGCACGCTGTTCGAGCCGATCGCGGCGTGCCGGGAATGGGCGGCCAAGTACCTGCCCGAGGTGATGGCCGCCCGCGAAGGTTTCGAGGCGGCCGACTGACTCAGGCTGCGAAGCCCAACATCACGAGCGCGAGCAGGGTGATCGCGGTCGCGATGAGGGTGACCCAGGTGCGCTGGGCGGGGGAGAGCACGTGCATGACAGATCCTTCGCGAAAAGTGGGATTCCGCAGTACACAGCGCCTTGATCACCGCTTTTGTTAGCGCCTGTGCCCGAAATCACCCTGCCGTCGCGAGCAGCTCCTCGATCTGGCCCGCGAGCTGGAAGTCCTTCTCGGTCAATCCGCCCGCCGAATGGGTGCTGAGCCGGAAGAGCAACGTCCGCCAGCGGATGTCGATGTCCGGATGGTGGTCGGCGGCCTCGGCGAGGTCGGCGACCCGGTCGACCACCTCGATCGCCTGAACAAAGCTGGCCAGCTGTGCTTTTCGCCCGATCGAGTCGCCGTCACGCCGCCATTCGGGCAACTTCGCGAGTGCTTGGTCGACCTCTGAGTCACTCAATAGTTCCGCCATGACTCCATGGTGGGACAGCTACGGCTACGCTGCACCCCTGCCACGGGAATTCGCTGGAGGGGAAATGAAAAGCAGTGCCGTGCGGGCCGCGGCGGCCGTCTGCCTGGCTGGCGCCCTCGGTGGCTGCACGCTGGTCGGCGGGACGTCGGACAACGCACAGGGGCCGGTCACGGTCACCCTCGTCACGCACGACTCGTTCGCCGCGCCGCAGGAGGTGCTCGACGCCTTCGAGAAGCAGTCCGGGATCAAGATCGTGGTCCAGAAGTCGGGCGACGCGGGCGCGCTGACCAACAAGCTCGTGCTGACCAAGGCGAACCCGATCGGCGATGTCGCTTACGGAGTCGACTCGACGTTCGCGTCGCGCGCGCTCGGCGAAGGCGTCTTCGAGCCCTACACCAGCCCCGAGGCCGATCGCGGCCCCCAGCGCTACGCCGTCGACCAGGAGCACCGGCTGTCCGCTGTGGACCTCGGCGACGTCTGCGTGAACGTCGACACCGGATATTTCGCGGGCAAGGGCCTCACCCCGCCCGCGTCCTTTGAGGACTTGGCCGACCCGAAGTACAAGGACCTGCTGGTCGTCGAGAGCCCGGCCACCTCGTCGCCGGGCTTGGCGTTCCTGTTCGCCACGATCGCGAAGTTCGGCGAGACGGCGTGGCCGGACTACTGGGCCAGGCTCAAGGAAAACGGCGTGAAAACGGTCAGTGGCTGGGAAGAGGCGTACACCCAGCAGTTCTCCGGTTCCTCCGGCAAGGGGCCGCGCCCGATCGTCGTCTCCTACGCGTCGTCGCCCGCCGCCGAGATCGGCCAGGACGGCAAGTCGCGCAGCAAGACTCTGCTCGACACCTGTTACCGCCAGGTCGAATACGCCGGCGTGCTCGCGGGCGGCAAGCAGGCCGACAAGGCTCGCAAGGTCATCGACTTCCTGCTCTCGCAGCAGTTCCAGGTCACCGTGGCGCCGCAGATGTACGTCTACCCCTCGCGTCAGGGTGTCGAGTTGCCGCCCGGCTGGGCGCAGGTCGCGCCGCTGCCGGACAAGCCGGCGTCGCTGACGCCCGACCAGGTGCGGACGGGCCGCGAAAAGTGGATCGGCCAGTGGCGCTCGCTCATCGAGGGCTGACCCGGCGTACGACCGGGCTGGCGCTGCTCGCGCTGGTGCCGGTCGGTTTCCTGGTGGTGTTCTTCGCCTGGCCCGTTCTCGCGATCATCGGCCGCGGCTTCTCGAGCGGCGGTGTCGCGACGGCCATCGCGTCCGGGGAGACCTGGAAGCTGGCCGGGTTCACCCTCGCGCAGGCGGCCGCGTCCACGGTGCTCGCCGTGGTCGCGGGCCTGCCCGTCGCGTTCCTGCTCTCCCGGGTCCGGCTGCCGGGGCTGGCGCTGGTCCGCGTGCTGGTACTGGTGCCGTTCGTGCTGCCGACGGTGGTCGTCGGGCTCGCGTTCAAGGCCTTGTGGCCGGACGGCGGGCTCGCGTCGATCGTGCTGGCCAACGCCTTCTTCAACGTCGCCGTGGTCGCCAGGACCGTCGCGGGACTGTGGTCGCACCTCGACTCCCGTGCCGCCGACGCCGGCCGCGCGCTGGGTGCGTCGCCGTGGCGCGCGTTCCGGTCGGTGACGCTGCCGACGCTCGCGCCAGCCATCGCGTCCGCGGCGGCCGTCGTTTTCCTGTTCTGTGCCACCAGTTTCGGTGTGGTGCTGATACTCGGCGGTGCGAAGTACCGGACGCTGGAAACCGAGATCTACCTGCGCACGGTCAATCTGCTCGACCTCTCGGGTGCAGCCGCGCTGTCGCTGGTGCAGTTCGCGGCCGTGCTCGCCGCGCTGCTCGTCGGCGCGCTGGCACGCAAACGCCGTGAGACCGCGCTCAAGCTCCGAGCCGGTACGGACACCGCGCGGCGGCCGGTCGGCGGTGAATGGTGGGTGGTCGCGGCGGCGCTGGCCGTGGTCGGCTTCCTGCTCGCGCCGATCGTCGCGCTGCTCGTCCGCTCGGTGTCCACTGTGGACGGCTGGAGTTTCGCCGGATACACCGGATTGGCCGGGCGAGGCGCGCAAGGCGCGTTGCAGGTCACCGGCTGGCAGGCGGCGTCGAACTCGCTGCGCACGGCCTCGGACGCGACCATGCTCGCGATGATCATCGGCGTGCTCGCCTCGGTGGTGCTCGTCTCGCTGCGCCGCACGCCGGGCCGGGTCGCGCGCGGGATGGGCGAGGCGATGGACGCCGCGCTGATGCTCCCGCTCGGGGTTTCCGCCGTGACGGTCGGCTTCGGCTACTTGGTGACACTGGACGCGCTGCCCGGCGATCTGCGGACGTCGCCGCTGCTGGTGCCGCTCGCGCAGGCGCTGGTGATCATTCCGCTGATCGTGCGGATGGTGCTGCCGGTGCTGCGCTCGGTCGACGAGCGGCTGCGCCAGGCCGCCGCCACGCTCGGTGCGAGCCCGGCGCGGGTGTGGCGTGAGGTGGACCTGCCGCTGACCTTGCGATCTGTGGTCGCGGCCGCCGGTTTCGGCTACGTCGTCGCGCTCGGCGAGTTCGGCGCGACCAGCTTCCTGGCCCGCCCGGAGTCGCCGACGCTGCCGGTCGCCGTGGCCACGCTGATCGGCAGGCCCGGCGTGCTCAACAACCAGATGGCCTACGCCGCGTGCGCGTTGCTCATGATCGTGACAGCCTTGGCGGTGGCGGCGATCGACCGGCTCGGCGCCGTGCGCGGGCACTCGGCCGTAGGGGAGTTCTGATGGCGCTTGAGGTCGAGGGCCTGACCGTCCACTATGGATCGTTCGCCGCCGTGCGGGAGGCGAAGCTGGAGATCGCCGACGGCGAGGTGCTCGCGCTGCTGGGCCCGTCGGGGTCGGGCAAGTCGACGCTGCTGCGTGCGATCACGGGGCTGGAACCGCAGGTCGAGGGCAGTGTCCGCTGGGACGGCGAGGATCTCGGCGGTGTCCCGGTGCACCGGCGCGGGTTCGGGCTGGTCTTCCAGGACGGGCAGCTGTTCCCGCATCGCGATGTCGCCGGGAACCTCGCCTTCGGGCTGCGCATGCATCAGGTGCCCAAGGCCGAGCACGCCGCCAGGATCGCCAAGCTGCTGAAGCTGGTCGGCCTCGAGGGCTACGAGAAGCGCCGGGTCACCGAGCTGTCCGGCGGTGAGGCGCAGCGTGTCGCGCTCGCCCGCGCGCTCGCGCCCGAACCTCGCCTGCTGATGCTCGACGAGCCGCTCTCCGGGCTGGACGCCGGGTTGCGTGAACAGCTGGCCATCGATGTCGCGGATCTGTTGCGCCGCAACAAGATCACCGCGCTGCTGGTGACACACGACCAGGAGGAGGCGTTCACCCTCGCCGACCGGGTCGCGGTGCTTGACCGCGGTGAGATCCGGCAGGAGGGCGCCGTCCGCCATGTCTGGAGCCGACCGGCCGACGAGACGGTCGCGCGGTTCCTCGGCGTCACGACGATTGACGGCGGCACCGCGGCCGACGGCGTCGTCCGGTGCGCGTTCGGCGAGACGACCATGCCCGGCGTACGCGACGGCGAGTTGCGACTCGGCTTGCGGCCGAACGCGCTTCGCTTGGCGGACAAGGGAATCCACGGTGACGTGACCGCCGTCGTTCACCGGCGCGAGCACGTGCGGCTGGTCGTCGTGCTCGGCGACCGGACCGTCGACGCGGTCGCGCCGGTGACGGCGGACGTCAAGGTGGGAGACCGGGTCTCACTGGCACTCGATCCGGACGGGATCGCCGTCATCGGCCGGTGAGACCCGGTCCCGCCTCAGCTGGCGAAGCGCGCGCCCGCCAGCGCCGTCTGGGTGAAGACGGTGGCGCCCGCGGGCACGTTCACCGCCTGCCCGGTGCAGTTCTGCCCGGTGAAGGCGATCGCGGCGGAATTCGTGTTGTTCACGACCTTGTGCACCGTGGGCGCCGGGCCCGCGCTGAACAGCACGTGGCAGACGCCGGGTGCCGGGTCGGAAGCTAGCGGCCGCTACTGTCAGCACGCTGTCGGGCGCTGTCAGCCATCGCGCGTCGTGAGCCGCGCGTAAGCCAGCGAAAGCGCGATGACGATGTAGCACGCCGCACGCAGCGCGCCCTCGGTGAGCTGTTCGCTCGGCATCGGATCCTGCAGTGTCTCGGTGAGCGCGCTGGACCAGTTTTGCGTGAGCAGGAACGGGTGCAGCCATTTCACCGCGGACAGGAAGCTCAGGATGGTGAACACCACGTCGCCGGCGAGCACGGTGACGACCACCAGCATCGGGTGCTCGGTGCACGCCGAGATGGCCAGCGCCACCGCGCCGACCGCCCACAGCTGCAAGGTCACCCAAGCGACCGCGATGAGCACCCGGCCCAGCGCCTCCGGCAGGGAGAGCGTGGAGCCGGAGAGGGTGAACAGCGAGCCGGAGCCGTTGATGATCAGGCCGGTGATCGTGGCGGTCAGCGCCATCGAAAGCGTCGCGACCAGCGAGACCGTCGCGACGCCGAACGCCTTGACGGCCAGCAGTCGTCCCCGGCTGACCGGCGCGAGCAGCCAGCCGCGCAGGGTGCCGTGCGCCGCTTCGCCCGCGATCGCGTCGGCGCCCGCCATCGCCGGAGCCAAGGGCAGCAGCAGCGCCAGCGTCATGGTCAGCGCGGCGACCGGGAGCACGTAGGCGTTGCCGACGGCCGCCGAAAGCAGCGGGTCCGGGCCTTCGTTGCGGCCACCACCGGTGGTCGGGTCGACCAGCGTGAGCGCGACCCCCATCACGACCGGGATCGCCGCCAGCAGGCCGAGCACGAACAGCGTGCGCGGCCGCCGGAAGATCCAGCGGAGTTCGGCGCGCAGCAACCGGATCAGCGGGACCGTGTCGTGTCCCGTGCGCGCGGGAGCGACGGCGGACGTCATGACGTCACTCCTTCGTCGATGACGGGCAGTCCGTCGGGGGTGGCCGGGTCGTGCTGGGTGAGCCTGGCGAAGAGGTCTTCGAGTCCGGTGCGCGCGCGTTTCGCCTCGTACACCGGGACTTCCGCGCGGATCAGGATCGCGAGCACCTCGGGCGCGGTGGTGGAGGTCAGGTCGACCCTGATGCCGTCGGGGGTGAGCTTGGTGGCGATCCTGTTCTCCCGCAACGCTTCCGCTGCGGCGTCAGTGTCCGGAGTGGACACCAGCAGTGCTGGGCTGCCGGATTCCAGCAGCTCCGCGAGCTCGCCTTGGGCGACCACGGTGCCGTCGTGCAGCACCGCGACGTGCGTGCAGGTCGCCTCGACTTCGGCGAGCAGATGCGACGAGACCAGCACCGTCACGCCCTCGGCGTGCAGCTCGCCGATGATCCGCCGGATCTCCCTGGTGCCTGCCGGGTCCAGGCCGTTGGTCGGCTCGTCGAGCACGATCATCTTGCGTGGCACCAAAAGCGCGCTCGCGAGCCCGAGCCGCTGCTTCATGCCGAGCGAATAACCGCGGTACCGGCGATGCGCCGCGCCTGCCAGCCCGACGCGTTCGATCGCGTGCTCGACCGCGTCGGGGATGGCCGCCGAGGTCAGCCGCGGTTCGGCGGCGGCCATCCGCAGCAGGTTCTCGCGCCCGGACAGGAACGGGTGGAACCCCGGTCCTTCGACCAGCGCGCCGACGTCCGGCAACGCGTGCGCGGCGCCGTCCGGCATGGCGTGGCCGAGCAGTTCGACCTCGCCCTCGGTCGGGCGGACCAGGCCGAGCAGCATCCGGATGGTGGTCGTCTTGCCGGAGCCGTTGGGCCCGAGCATGCCGAGCACGGCGCCTTCCGGCACCTCCAGATCGACCTGGTCCACCGCGACCGTGCCCCGGTAGACCTTGCGCAACCCCCTGGTCCGCGCGGCCAGCGGGACCGACGGGGCGGGCGCCTCTCGCGAGACGCCCGCGCCGCTCAACGTGCCACTGGTCACTTGGCTGCCAGCGCTTCGTAAAGGACCTGCTCCGGCACCGCGCCCGCGGCGAAGCGGCCGTCGTCGGTGACCAGCGCCGTGCCGACCTTGGTGGTGATCAGCACCCCCGAACCCCAGGTGCCGCTGACCGGCTTGCCGAGCTTCGCCAGGATGCCCTTGGGGTCGACGGACTTGCCGTCCTTCGACTTGAGCTGCTGCGGCTTCAGCAGATCCGGCGAGAACTTGCCGGTGATCGCGGTGTCCCAGCCGTCGCCGACGACCTTGAAGTCCTTGCCGGCTTCCTTGGCCTGTGCCAAGGTCTTGTCGTCGACCTTGGGCTGTTCCTCGGTCACCTTCGCGTCCTTCGGCGGGGTGAACTGGAACAGCTCCGCGGGCTGCGCGGTGAACTCGATGTCGCTGAACGCGATCTGCAGCACCGGATCGGCCGAACCGTTGGCGAGCACCGAAACCCGCAGCGGGAGCCGGGTCTCCGAGTCGACGGCGACGCGGATTTCGCGCAGCAGCGTCTTTTCCGTCGGCTTCGGCGTCAGCACCAGCTCGTACGCCGGGCGGTCGGCCACCCTGGCGGTGCCGTCGACCGCGACCGTGCTGCTCTCCCTGACCTTGCCGAGCAGGTCCGCGGTCGCGGCCGTCGGGTCGGTGGCCGCCTTGTCCCTGACCTTGCCCGGCTCGTCGGGGAACACCATCTTGCTGGCGGAGTTCGTCTTCGAGCTGTAGTGCCAGACGGTCTTGCCGTCGTTGACCGTGGTCTCTTCGGTGTTCCCCTGCTTGATCGACAGCTTCGTGCTGCCGGTGCCGCTGTTGAACAACCGCGCTTCGTCGAACTTGAGCGAGCCGGCGCCGGGAACGGCGTTGAGCAGCGGCAGGCCGAGATTGTCCGAGACCTTGACGGTGCCGTCGAACGCCGGCTGCTTCGCCGTCAGCACGGACTGCACGAGATCGTCGGCGCTGACCGCGGGCAGCGTGGGCGCGTCGCCCGCGCTGGCGGGCATCGCGATGAAGGCCAGTCCCGCGGCCCCCAGTGCGGTGCCCACGACCGCGGCCGTGAGTGCCTTCGTCTTCGGTTTCATCATTTCTCCCTGTGTCTGACGAGCTCCAGTGTGCTCGCCTCCCGGCCACGACGCTTCCCTCCCGAGGCTGAGATACCGCTCAGTCTCAGCGCCTCGAACTGAGATGGTGCTGAGAGGACGCGCGTGAGCAGCGCGAACCGTGCATGCTGAGAAACGTGAAACCTCGGGTGCTGGTCGTCGACGACGAGTTGGGCGTGCGCAAGGCGCTGCAGCGCGGGCTGCGCGCGGAGGGCATGGACGTGGTCACCGCCGCGGACGGGCCGAGCGGGCTGCGGCTCGCCCAGACCGGCTCGTTCGACGTGCTGCTGCTCGACATCATGCTGCCCGGCCTGTCCGGGTACCGGATCCTGCAGCACCTGCGCGGCGGCGGGGTGCGCACGCCGGTGCTGCTGGTGTCGGCGAAGGACGGCGAGATCGACCAGGCCGACGGGCTCGACCTCGGCGCGGACGGGTACGTGGTGAAGCCGTTCTCGTTCGTCGTGCTGGTCGCGCAGATCCGCGCGGTGCTGCGCCGCGCGAGCACCGACGGCGCGCGCGGGCCGCTGCGCATCGGCGCGCTGGTCGTCGACAGGGCCACCCGCGAGGTGCGGTGGAACGACGAGCCGGTCGCGCTGAGCCCGCGTGAGTTCGCGCTGCTGGAGGTGCTCGTCGGGCGCGCCGGGACCGTGGTGACCAAGGACGAGCTGCTGCGCGCGGTCTGGGGCGACGAGCAGGCGGCGACGCGCAACGTCGTCGAGGTCTACGTCGGGTACGTGCGGCGCAAGCTCGACGCGGTCGGCGCCGGTTCCCTGCTGCGCACTGTCAGGGGTCACGGTTATCTTGCTTCCGATGCGCAATTGGACGAAGTGCTGAGCCCGGGTTGATCCGGACGTGGTGGTGGCGGAGGTCACTGCGGTTCCGGATCGCGTCGATGGCCGCGGCCATCACGTTCGCCTGCCTGCTGGCGCTGTCACTGCTCGCGGGCAAGGGACTCGGCCCGCTGCTGACGGAATCGGTCGACAACGAGCTGGCGGCCGCGGTCGCTTCGGCGTCGACCGCGGTGAGCGCCGGGCAGCGCCCGCAGGCGCCGCCCGGGGTGACCGTGCGCGTGCTCGACATCGCGGGCGACCCGGTCGACGGCCAGTCGGCGCCGGGCCTGTCCGCGCGGATCGTGCACGACCTGAAGGCGGGCGAGCGCGTCGAGACCGACGGCGCCCGCTGGCGTGGCGCCGTGGTGAGCGGGCCGGACGGTTCGCAGCGGCTGGTGGCCGCCTACGCGGGCCGGGTCGGGTTCGCCTCCGCCGTGCGCAGCGGCTCGTTCTGGCTGCTCATGACGGCTTTGCTGGGCGCGCTCGTGGCGACGCTGACCACCTGGCTGGTGGTCAGGTCGGCCCTGCGCCCGGTCGCCAGGATGGGCCGCACACTGCACGCCCTGCCGTCGGGCGAGCGGCTGCCGTTGCCCGAGGCGCACGACGAGCTGCGCGCGCTGGCCGCCGAGTTCAACGCGCTGCTGTCCCGTCAGGAAGAGGCCAACGACCGGCTGCGGCGGTTCACCGGCGACGCCGCGCACGAGCTGCGCTCGCCGGTCGCGTCGATCCGGGTGCAGGCCGAGGTCGCCGTGGCCAACCCGGACCCCGAGCTTTCGCAGGAGACGCTGGCGGACATCCTCACCGAGGCCGAACGGCTGTCCGCGCTGCTCGACGGCCTGCTCTCGCTGGCCAGGTCCGACGCGGGCGAACTGCCGCCCGCCGAGCCGGTCGAGCTGGTCTCCGAAGCCCGCGCGGCGCTGGAGCGTCTCCCCGCAGGCTCGCCGGACGTGCGCCTGAGCGGCGTGACCGGCCAGGTGTGGGCCTGGGCGACGCACGCCGAGGTCGAGCTGGTGCTCAGCAACCTGCTGCGCAACGCGTGCCGCTACGCCGAAAGCCAGATCGTGGTCTCGGTGCTGGCCAGGCCGTCGATGGTCCGCCTGGTCGTCGACGACGACGGCCCCGGCATCCCGCCCGAGCACCGCGAACGCGTCTTCGACCGCTTCTACCGGGTCTCCGGCGACCGGGCGCGCGCGTCCGGCGGCACCGGTCTCGGGCTCGCCATGGTCGCCGAGGCCGTGCGCCGCCGCGGTGGTCAGGTCAAAGCAGGCGAGTCACCCGAAGGCGGCGCCCGCTTCCAGGTGACCTGGCGCGCCGGTCGTTAGAGTTCGGGCGTGACTGTGATCGTCGGCGCGGCCCTGATCCGCGATGGTGCCCTGCTGGCCCAGCAACGGGCCTGGCCCGCCGACCACGCGGGCCAGTGGGAACTCCCGGGCGGCCGCGTCGAGCCCGGCGAGACCGAAGGCGTCGCCCTGTACCGCGAATGCCAGGAAGAACTCGACGTCGACATCATCGTCGGCGGCCGCGTCGGCCCCGACATCCCCTTGCCGGGCGGCAAAACCCTGCGCATCTACGCGGCCTCGCTGCTGAGCGGCGAACCCCGCGCGGTCGAGCACAAGGCCCTGCGCTGGCTCACCCCCGACGACCTGGCCGACGTCGACTGGCTCCCGGCCGACCGCGAACTCCTCCCCGACCTGCGCCTCCTCCTCACCCGGCCCAGCTAAAAAAATCCCAATGCGTCCTCCGGTCCCTGGTAGGGACCGAAGGACGCATTCGGGACCTGGGAGGGACCGAAGGACGCATTGGGGACCTGGCAGGGACCGAAGGACGCATTGGGGACCTGGCAGGGACCGAAGGACGCATTCGGGACCTACCAAGGACCGAAGGACGCATTGGGATTTTTTTCTTGGGTTCAGCCGGCGCCGACCAGGCGCAGTGCGCTGGTCAGGCGGTGGTCGCCGCGTTCCGAGGCCCTGGCCGCGCCCGCTTTGCGGACCCGGTCGAGCTCGGCCGGGTCCTGCAGGAGCGCGTTCGTCGCCTCGCGCAGCGGGCGCAGGGTTTCGATGACCGCCTCGGCCGTGGCGTTCTTGAGCGAGCCGTAGGTGGTGTGCTCGGCCGCGAGGTCGTCGGGTGCGCCGCCGGTGCAGCCGGCCAGTATCTCCAGCAGGTTCGCCAGGCCGGGGCGGTCTTCGGGGGAGTAGACGACCTCGGAGCCGCCGTCGGTGACCGCGCGGCGGATCTTGCGGCCGATGAGGTCCGGCTCGTCGAGCACCGACACCACGCCCGCCGTGTCCTGCGCTGACTTCGACATCTTGCGGGTCGGGTCGCTCAGGTCGCGGACGCGGGCCGCCGCCGGGGGCAGCACCGCGCTCGGCATGGTGAAGACCTCGCCGTAGGTGGTGTTGAACCGGCGCGCCAGCGTCCGCGCGAGCTCGACGTGCTGGCGCTGGTCCTCGCCGACCGGGACCTCCGAGGCGCCCTGGAGCAGGATGTCCGCCGCCATCAGCGTCGGATAGGTCAGGAGGCTGAGCCGCACACCGGCCTGGCCCTTGGCCTTCTCCTTGAACTGGATCATCCGCGCGGCCTCGCCGTAGCTGCAGGTGCATTCGAGGATCCAGGTCAGCGCGCCCAGCTCGCGCGCGATGTCGGACTGCACGAACAGCCGCTCCGGCGAGATCCCCGACGAGATGAGGACCGCGAGTCCCTCCGTCGCCAGTGATCGGAGTCTGCCCGGATTGTGACTCGTCGTCATCGCGTGCAGGTCGGAGATGAAGTACAGGTCGTGCTCGGTGCCCTCGGCGGCCCAGCGCTGGATGGCGCCCAGGTAGTTGCCCAGGGTGATGTGGCCGGACGGGGTGACACCGGACAGTCGGGTCATGGTCGTTCCTCTCGGTGTTGCCCGAGCGGGGACGCAAAAAAGGCCGCCCGATCGGGCGGCCTGTGGTCTGTTTTCAGCGCACAGTCGAATGGCCGCCTGGCGACGGCCACCACGAGTTCACGGTGCGCATGATCTTCATCCTAGCGGCACTGGCAAGCCCTCGGCGTCAGTAATGGGAAAGTCAAGCGCCGCAACGGAAAATCGATCACTTCACTCATTCCGGGCACGAGGCGTCAATAAAGCGTATCGACACGCCGGTGACCGTGTGCCGAGCGCGTAAATCGGGGTTACCGTCAGAGGATGTTCGTCGTATTGCTCAACTACACAGCGCCCATCGAAGAAGTCGACTACGTGCTCCCAGACCATGTCGAATGGCTGGCCAAACAGTATGAGCACGGCCATTTCCTCGCCTCCGGCAGGCGAAATCCCCGGATCGGCGGCGTGATCATCACCAGGCCGATGCTGCGGGGGAAGCTGGACGCTCTGCTGGCGACGGATCCGTTCTCGCTGCAGCACCTGGCGAGGTACGAAGTCATCGAGTTCTCACCGACGAAGACCGCACCGGAACTGCGGATCATCAACGAGGCACTGGCCAGCTAGTGGAGCGCCGCGGGGACACTTGGCGGCCCCGCGGCCAGCAACGACGGTCACATCGAAAACGTGTCAAGCGGCGGCGGCCAGCTTCGTCTTGGCCTTCTTCAGCGCGAGCACCGGGCACTTCTTGCAGCGCGACTTCGACCGGCAGCATTTCTTCTTGACCTTGCCGGCCTTCATCCACTTCCGCACGATGTCCTGCGGGGTCTTCTTACCCACGTGTCGCCTCTCTGAGCAGTCGACTCAGGTTAGGTGAGGCTTACCGATCTTGGGGCGTGGGCCTGCTCACAATCGGGCAACAGGTATCCTTGTGTAGTCCGCGTGTGGCCAAAGTCGGCCGCTGCATGCCCGTGACCGGGTGACGCGGCCACCCCACACCCGCACTTGAATGAGTATCAGGAGCCCACGCGTGCCCGCAGCCAGCGCCTTCGCGGTCGAAACCGGCAAGTCGACGTCCGGTAAGACCCGGCCCGACCTGCGCAACGTCGCCATCGTCGCACACGTCGACCACGGCAAGACCACTCTGGTCGACGCCATGCTCCGCCAGTCCGGCGCCTTCGCCGAACGGGCCGAGGTCGTCGACCGCGTCATGGACTCCGGCGAGCTCGAGCGCGAAAAAGGCATCACCATCCTCGCGAAGAACACCTCGATCCACCGCGAGACCGAGAACGGCGCGGTGACGATCAACGTCATCGACACCCCCGGTCACGCCGACTTCGGCGGCGAGGTCGAGCGCGGTCTCGCCATGGTCGACGGGGTCGTCCTGCTCGTCGACGCAAGCGAGGGCCCGCTCCCGCAGACGCGCTTCGTGCTGCGCAAGACCCTCGAAGCCGGCCTGCCGGTCATCCTGCTGGTCAACAAGACCGACCGTCCGGACGCCCGGATCTCCGAGGTCGTCGAGGAGACCCACGACCTGCTGCTCGACCTGGCCAGCGACATCGAGAACGCCGACCACGACGCGATCCTCGACCTGCCGGTCGTCTACGCCTCCGCCCGCGCGGGCAAGGCGAGCATGGAGCAGCCCGCCGACGGGGACATCCCCGACGCCGAGAACCTCGACGTGCTCTTCGACGTCATCCTGCGCCACGTGCCCGAGCCCTTCGCCGACAAGGAAGGCCCGCTGCGCGCGCTGGTCACCAACCTCGACGCGTCCAACTTCCTCGGCCGCATCGCGCTGATCCGCATCTTCTCCGGCAACCTGCGCAAGGGCCAGGACGTCGCCTGGATGCGCGAGGACGGCACCACCCAGAAGGTCCGCATCTCCGAGCTGCTGGTCACCGAGGCGCTCACCCGCGTCCCGGCGACCGAGGCCAGCGCCGGTGAGCTCGTCGCGATCGCGGGCATCCCCGACATCACCATCGGTGACACCCTCGCCGACGTCGAGAACCCCGAGGCGCTGCCCCGGATCACCGTCGACGAGCCCGCCATCTCGATGACCATCGGCGTCAACACCTCGCCGCTGGCAGGCCGCTCCGGCGGCGACAAGGTCACCGCGCGCCTGGTGAAGGCCCGCCTCGACCAGGAGCTCATCGGTAACGTCAGCATCAAGGTGCTGCCGACCGAGCGTCCCGACACCTGGGAGGTCCAGGGCCGTGGCGAGCTGGCGCTGGCGATCCTCGTCGAGCAGATGCGCCGTGAGGGCTTCGAGCTGACCGTCGGCAAGCCGCAGGTGGTCACCCGCATCGTCGACGGCAAGGTCCACGAGCCGTTCGAGCGCCTGTCGATCGACGCGCCCGAGGAGCACCTCGGCGGCATCACGCAGCTGCTGGCGGCGCGCAAGGGCCGCATGGAGCACATGGGCGGGCACGGCACCGGCCGCATCAAGCTCGACTACGTGCTCCCGGCGCGTGGCCTGATCGGCTTCCGCACCGACTTCCTCACCGAGACCCGCGGCACCGGCATCGCGAACCACGTGTTCGAGGGCTACTTCCCGTGGGCCGGCGAGATCCGCACCCGCCACAGCGGCTCCTTGGTCGCCGACCGCTCGGGCCCGATCACCTCGTACGCGATGATCCAGCTCGCCGACCGCGGCACCTTCTTCGTCGAGCCGGGCGCCGAGGTCTACGAAGGCATGGTCGTGGGCGAGAACCCGCGCGCCGAGGACCTCGACATCAACATCACCAAGGAGAAGAAGCTGACGAACATGCGTCAGTCCTCCGCCGACGTGATGGAGACGCTGGCCAGGCCGCGCAAGATGGGCCTGGAAGAGGCGCTGGAGTTCTGCTCGGTCGACGAATGCGTCGAGGTCGCGCCGGACGTCGTCCGCATCCGCAAGGTCACGCTGGACGTCAACCAGCGCGCCAAGGAGCGCAACCGCAACAAGAATCGCTAAAACCCCTGTTCAGGGCTCGTGAGTGGCATTGCCGGTTAGAACCGGCCATACCACTCACGAGCCCTTTTCCATACGCCTTAACAGGTGTTCACCGGCAATGTGGGAATCTCGGGTGTACGCGGAGCCGTGCCGTGACAGCATGGCGGCTCAAACCCGATTTGCAGGAGGTAAGCGGCGTGCGGATGAGCAGGGCAGCGGGACTGGGCCTCGTTGCGCTGATGCTGAGCGCGTGCTCGTCGACGCCTCCGCCGCCGGTCGTCTCGTCCACCGCGAACCCGTCGACGGTCGCGCAGACGAAGACCCCGTCGCAGATCGTCATCGGCGTCGACGACGTCGTCGGCGGCTACAACCCGCACAACCTCGCGGACGCCTCCACGGTCACCACCGCGCTCGCGCAGCTGCTGCTGCCGTCGGTGTACCGCACCAAGGACGACGGCACGCGCACGCTCGACACGAACCTCATGAAGTCGGCCCAGGTCATCTCCGAAGCACCCTTCACGGTGGCCTACGACATCCGTCCGGACGCGTCCTGGTCCGACGGGGCTCCCATCGCCGCCGAGGACTTCGCGTTCCTCCGTGACGCGATGAGGGACGAACCCGGCGTGATCGCGCCCGCCGGGTACCGGCTCATCCAGGACGTCCTGTCACGCGAAGGTGGCAAGCGTGTCGAAGTCACCTTCACGAAGCCATACCCGGGCTGGCAGACGCTGTTCGGCGATCTGCTGCCCGCGCACCTGCTGAAGGACGCGCCGGGCAGCTGGAAGGGCGCGCTCGCGGGCAGTTTCCCCGCGTACGGCGGCCCGTTCTCCATCAAGGGCATCGACATCGCGCGCGGCGAGATCACCCTGGAGCGCAACGACCGCTACTGGGAGAAGCCCGCGGCCGTCGACCGGCTGGTGCTGCGCCGCGCCGACCAGCAGGGTCTCGCGAACGCGCTGGCGAGTGGCAACGATCAGTTCGCCCTCACCAGGGCGGACTCGACCGGGGTGGCCAGGCTCAGCTCGCTCGGACCCACCGTGCAGCTGACCACGCTGCCCAGGCCGTTCGTCGCCGACGTGCTGCTCCGGCCGGTCGGCGCGCTCTCCGACGACAAGGTCCGCGCCGGCGTCGCCGCGCTGCTGGACCGCAACAAGCTGATCTCCGCCGGCGTCGCGGGCGGTCCCGACAAGCAGGCCGACGCCCAGGTGCGCGCGCCTTCGGTGCCGGGCTACGCGGCCACGCTCCAGCCGGGCCCGCCCGCGACACCCGACGCCGCGCACGCCGAAGAACTGCTCAAATCCGCCGGATACGCCAAGGAAGCCGGGATCTGGCGCAAGTCGGGCAAAGCGCTTTCCGTCGTGGTCGCTTCGCCGGCCAAGCAGGAGCTGTACGGACTGATCGCCAAGAGCCTCAAGGATCAGCTCGTCGCGGCCGGTATCGAGGTCAACGCCGTCGCGCCGCCGCCGAGGGAGCTCTTCGCGCTGCAGCTGGCCATGCCGGTCGTGAACGACCAGCAGCAGGCCACGCCGGACGCGGCTGGCGCCGTGGGGGTGGACATCGCGGTCGTGCCGCAGCCGGTCGACGGTGACGTGGCGACCGTGCTCGCCTCCACTTTCGGGTGCAGGCCTGGTCAGGCCGACGCGGACAAGAGCAAACCGGCCGTGCCGTCGAACGCGGCCGGGCTGTGCGACCCGTCGCTTCAGCCGACGATCGACGCGGCGCTGCAGGGCACCAAGCCGATCGACGACGCGCTTTCGCAGATCGAACCCGAATTGTGGCGTAAGAATGTTGTGATCCCGTTGTTCCAGCTCGCGGACACGTTGGCTATCGGCGCTGGTATTTCGGGTGTTACGCCTGGTCCTCCGATGGTGGGTCCTTTCGGTTCCGCGGTGAACTGGACGCGCGGGACCAAGTAATCGTTGGGCCAGGTGGACCAATACTTCCGGCGCGTCGGAGTGACCTGACCGTACGTTCGGGTGGTCGCTCGATTCCAGCAGGTAACCGGCATATTTCTTGGGGTCAAGTACAAGTCACCCTTTGGTCACGATCGCCCCGGAACTGGTGACTGTTCGTGTCTTTCCTTTCTAGCGTGCACCCGCAGTGCGCCAATTGAGTGTCGCTTGGCGTGTCATAGGCTCCGGCCATCTATCCGGAGCGGTGTGGGCCCCAGTTCCCCTACGAGGGCCCAGTGCTAGGAGGGCACACTTCATGAGGAGAAAAGCAGTCTCCGCCTGGTCCATGGTGGCGGCAGCCGCGCTCGTTCTGAGCGCCTGCAGCGGTGGTGGAAGCGGCGATAACGGTGCCGCCGGTCAGAACAACAGCACCGACGTCAACACCATGAAGACCGGCAAGGCCCAGAGCGGTGACAACTACAAGTTGGCCAACGCTCCGGAAAGCGACCAGGTCACGGTCGGCATCGACGACTCGTTCACCGCGTACAACCAGAACACGCCGGACGCGAACACGTCGTACAACAGCTACGTGCTGATCACGACGCTCGCCACCCCGTTCGTGCTCGACGGTGACAACAAGGTCCTGCTGAACCAGGACGTGATGGAGTCGGTCACGGTCACCCAGAACCCGCAGGTGGTGACCTGGAAGGTCAAGCCGAACATCAAGTGGTCGGACGGCGCGACCTGGGGCTGCAAGGACTTCTACCTCGCTTGGCTGGCCCAGAGCGGCAAGCCGAAGGGCGCCGACGGCAAGAACGCGTTCGACCCCGCCTCCACCTCGGGCTACAGCCTGATCACGGACGCGACCTGCAAGGACGAGACCACCTTCGTGGCCACGTTCGAGAAGCCCTACCTCGACTACAAGGGTCTCTTCACGACCGCCTGGCTGATGCCAGCCCACATCGTCGAGAAGCAGACCGGTGTCGCCGACATCACCAAGGTCAAGCCGACCGACGCGGCCGACATCACCAAGGTCGCCGAGTTCTGGAACAAGGGCTGGGCCGCGGACTTCAAGCCGGAGATCTCGCCGGCCTCGGGTCCGTACAAGATCACCTCGGTCGACAAGTCCAAGGAAACCGTCACCCTGGAGAAGAACCCCTCCTGGGCCGGTGCCAAGGGTGGCCCCAAGAAGATCCTCGTGCGTGCGATCAAGGACCGCAACGCGATGGCCGCCGCGCTGCAGAACGGTGAGATCGACGTCGCGGCGTCGACCCAGCCGGACGCCACCGCCGCCAGCACCCTCAAGGGCCTCGCCTCGCAGGGTGTCGTCTACGGCTCGGCTTCGCAGCTTTCGTTCGAGCACCTCGACCTGAACTACAAGCGCATCTTCGCCGACGAGTCGGCGCGCAAGGCGTTCATGGCAGCCATCGACCGCAACGCGATCGTGGAGAAGCTCGTCAAGCCGGTCCAGGCCGACGCGAAGCCGCTGAACAGCCTGCAGTTCTACCCGAACGAGGCCGGCTACGTGGACCTGTACAGCGACAAGGCCGGGCTGGGCGCCGAGAAGGCCGCGCAGATCCTGACCTCGGCCGGTTGGGCCAAGGGCGCCGACGGCATCTTCGCCAAGGACGGCAAGCGCTTCTCGGTGACGATCACGCACAACACCAACGCCCGCCGCAGCCAGACCGTCGAGATCATCCAGAGCCAGGCCAAGGCCGCGGGTATCGAGGTCAAGGACGAGACCGACCCCGCGTTCCTCAAGGGCCGTGTCTCCGACGGTGGTTACGACGTCGCGCTGTTCGCGTGGTCCGCTGCCCCGTTCAAGGCCGAGGGTTCGACCATCTACATCACCGCCGACAAGGGCGGCGAGCAGAACTGGCAGGGCCTGAGCGACCCGAAGATCGACGAGGCGCTGCAGCGCGGTGTCTCGGCGACCGAGGAGTCCGCCGCGACCAAGGCGTACCAGGACGCCGACAAGGCGATCGCGGACCAGTACGCGTCGCTGCCACTGTTCGCGGTGCCGTCGATGTGGGCCTTCCGCGGCATCGACCGGGTGTGGATGCAGTCGTACTTCGGTGCGATGTGGAACGTCGGCGAATGGGCGAAGAACAAGTAGTTCCGCGCTGATTCATACCGATTGACCGGCTATCTGGCGGGTCCGGGGTCAGGCCACGAGCCTGGCCCCGGACCCCTCCGGAAGTAGCTGTTGACCGTGGGACGACCCCCACTACGGTGACAACCGGGCAGGGCTGCATACTTCGCCAGGCGGGCCCGGACGAGGAGCACTTTCGTTGAACCTGGTTATTTACGTACTTCGCCGCTTGGCGATTTCGATCCCGACCCTGCTGGTCGGGACCTTCCTGTGTTTCGTGATGGTCGCCGCCACGGGTGACCCGCTCGCGGAACTCCGTGGCAGACCCGGCATCAGCGCCGACTCGATCGCCAGTATCGCGGCCGAGCTGGGACTCGACAAGCCAATTATCGCCCGGTACTGGGACTGGCTGATCCACTTCGTCCAGGGTGACTGGGGCCGCTCCGTCGCGCAGGGCGCGGCGCAGGAGCTGGTCTTCCCCAAGATCATGAACGCCTTCGGTGTCACGTTCAGCCTGGTGGTCGGCGCCGAGATCCTGGCACTGATCATCGGTGTCGGCGTCGGTGTCATCGCCGCAGTCAAGCAGTACTCGATCGTCGACTACATCGCGACCACGCTGGCCTTCCTGCTGTTCTCGATGCCGATCTTCTGCATCGCGATCGTGCTGAAGCAGTACGCCATCGACTTCAACATCGTGGTCAAGGACCTCGGGTTGTCCGAATGGCTCGGCAACCCCTGGATCCGCACGACCAGCCCGGAGAACCTGCAAGCCGACGGCTTCGGTGACTTCCTGGTGCGCTACGTCGGCGCCTACCTGCTGCCGACGCTGTCGATCATGGCGATCAGCTTCGCCGCCTACAGCCGGTTCCAGCGCGCTTCGATGCTGGAGACGCTGAACGCCGACTACGTGCGCACCGCGCGCGCCAAGGGCATCCCCGGCTCGCGGGTCATCTTCAAGCACGCCTTCCGCAACGCGCTGATCCCGGTGACCACGCTGTTCTCGGTCAACTTCGCGCAGGTGCTCACCGGCGCGATCATCACCGAGCGGGTGTTCGCCTGGAACGGCATGGGCACGGTGCTGGTCGACGCGGTCGACCGCAACGACCCGAACGTGCTGATGGGCTGGCTCGTCGTCATCGCCACGACCGTCGTGGTGGCCAATCTGATCGCCGACCTGGTGTACGGCATCCTGGACCCGAGGATTCGCGTTGGCTGACCTCAATTCACTGCTGGCGTCCGGCGAAGCGGCCAACACCGCCGACGGCACGCTGCCGCCCGAGGCACTGCCCGAGCCGCGCAGCCAGGGCAAGCTGGTGCTGCGGAAGTTCCTGCGGCACAAGCTGGCGATGGTCAGCACGGTTTTGCTCATCGTGCTCGTGCTGCTGGTGACGATCATGCCGATCTTCTGGCCTCACAGTTACACGGATGCCGGCAATCCTTCGTTCGCGGAGCCGAGTGCGGACTTCCCGTTGGGCACGAACCAGGTCGGCAAAGACATGGTTTCCCAGATCCTCCGTGGGACGCAGTTCTCCTTGCTGATCGCTCTCACGGTTTCGATCCTGTCTACAGTGATCGGCGTCGTGGTCGGCGCGGTCGCCGGTTACCTGCGCGGCTTCAGTGATTCGGCCATCTCTCGTGTCACGGACCTGTTCCTGATCATCCCGCAGGTCGCGGCCGCCGCGATCCTCGCCAAGGTGTTCGGGGGTGGATCCTGGTACATCGTGGCGCTGGTGCTCGCAGCATTCGGCTGGATGCAGATCGCCCGTATCACGCGCGCTGAAGCGATGTCATTGTCGCAGCGTGAATTCGTCGAGTCCGCGCGCGCGTCCGGCGCCGGAACCGGCCGCATCATCTTGAAGCATCTGGTGCCGAACATGGTCGGCAGCATTACCGTCAACGCGACGCTCGCGGTCGCACAGGCTGTACTGGCGGAGGCCGCCTTGTCCTTCATCGGCCTTGGCGTGCAGTTACCGGACACTTCGCTGGGTAAGATCATTTTCGACAACTTCACTCAGTTCACGGGACGGCCCTGGCTGTTCTTCGGCCCGTTTGTCGTCTTGGTTCTGATCTCGCTGACCATCAACTTCATCGGCGACGGCCTGCGTGATGCTTTCGATCCGCGTCAGCGCCGCATAAAGGCCTGATCTGGTCATTTGGGCGTTTTGGGTGCCCCGGTGCTGTTTGAGAACTCAGTTCTCAAACAGCACCGGGGCACTTTTTGTCCGATCAAGTCAAAGGTTGCCATGTGACGCAGACACGAGTGATCTTCATCCGTTTGGGGGCACGGCATGTGTCCAAGGCTTTTGTAGATTGGCGATGTTGGAATAAAACATACCCTGAGGGGGGGGAATGTGAAGAAGATCTTTTCGCGTGCGCTTTCCGGTGTTGCCACGCTCGCGTCCGCGACGGCGTTGGTCGCGGCCAACTGTGCGCCCGCGTCGGCCAGCGAATTCATCGCGATCAATCATTGCGTCAACAGCTATGATTGCCTGGTTCCGTTCAAGTACACCGACTTCAGGCCCGCGCAAATGAACATCCGTGTCCTTGGCGGGGTTCACGAGCCGATTTCGTTCAACGTTGATTTCACGGACGCCGGTCCCTGTCATCCGACCGTTTATCCTGGGCAGCAGCTTACCGTCACCTGCAACGGCCTGTTCCCAGGCAACTTCAGGCTGTACGCGTATGCCGGTCATCAGCACGAGTACTACATTTCTCTCTCGCGCTAGCTTGTCTTGATCCAGAGTCAGCGCAGCTGAATATGCTCAGGGCCCGGCGAAGTATTTATTTAGCCGGGCCCTGTTGCTGCGTCTGGGGCTACTGCTGAACCCGAACGTGGTCGTACGATTTCCCTGGCTCGGAGGGAGACGTTCGATGAATCTGCTGTGGTACGTGCTCCGCCGGGTGGCGATCTCCATCCCGGTGCTGCTCGTCGGCACCTTCCTGTGCTTCGTGATGGTCGCAGGCGCAGGCGACCCGCTGGCCGAGGCACGCGGCCGTCCCGGCGCCAACATCGAGGCCATCAACCGCCTCGGTGAGGAGCTGGGACTCGACAAGCCGTTGCTCGTCCGGTACTTCAACTGGCTCGGCAACTTCGTCACCGGCGACTGGGGCGTCTCCGTCGCGCAGGGCGCGGCGCAGGAACCCGTGTACCCCAAGGTGATGAGTGCGCTCGGCGTGACCATCAACCTGGTGCTCGGCGCCTCGGTGTTCGCGCTCATCCTCGGCGTGCTGGTCGGCGTGATCGCCGCCGTGCGCCAGTACTCGATCATCGACTACATCGCGACGACGCTCGCGTTCATCCTGTTCTCGATGCCGATCTTCTGCATCGCGATCGTGCTGAAGCAGTACGCCATCGAGGTCAACATCTGGGTCCGCGAACTCGGCCTGACCGAATGGCTCGGCAACCCGTGGCTCAAGACGTCGAGCCCGGAGAACATGCAATCGGACGGCTTCGGCGACTTCCTGGTCAAGGTGGTCGGCGCGTATCTGCTGCCGACACTGTCGATCATGGCGATCAGTTTCGCGGCGTACAGCCGATTCCAGCGCGCGTCCATGCTGGACGAACTCAACGCCGACTACGTCCGCACCGCCCGCGCCAAGGGACTCACCTCGTCCCGGGTGATCTGGCGGCACGCGTTCCGCAACGCGCTGATCCCGGTGACCACCCTGTTCTCGGTGAACTTCGGCGCGGTGCTGACCGGCGCGATCATCACCGAGCGCGTGTTCAACTGGAACGGCATGGGCACACTGCTCGTCGACGCGGTCGACCACAACGACCCGAACGTCCTGATGGGCTGGCTGGTCGTGATCGCGATCAGCGTCGTGGTGGCGAACCTCTTGGCGGACCTCGTCTACGGCGTGCTCGACCCGCGCATCCGCGTCGGCTAAGGGCTCGTGCGCGTTGCGGGCGGTTAGAACCGCCCGCAACGCGCACGAGCCCTTTAGCGCACTATCCCTGGGTTGGTGGCGATCCGCTCCAGCTGAGCCATGTCGAGCACCGGCGTCGGCCGCGTCGGTTTGTCGGTTTCGGTGGTGCGGCCCGGGTAAGTCGGGTCCGGGTAGTTTTGGCTGACGACCTCGACGATCGAGTCGCGGGTGTGAAACTCGACCCGGTCGGTCACGAGCGCTCCCTTGTTCTGGACCGTTTCGCGCAGCTGCCCGCCGTTGGGCCCCGGCTTGGTCGTGCAGACGAGGTCGTCCGGCTGCGCGGGACAGCTGCCGAGCGCGCCCGCCGTGTTGCGCGTGAAGCGGATCACCACCGAGCCCGCGCCTTTGCTGTCGGTCACCGTGAAGCGCAGGGTGACGTCGTCCTCGCCTGTCCGGCGCAGCACGTACCTGCTCGGGTCGTCGAGGGACAGCACATAGGTCCACGGCTCGTTGGGGTGCGGCGCCGCGAGTTCGGCGTCGGGCTTCAGTTCCGCGCGGATGGCCTTGGCCAGCACGCACTGCATGCGTGAGGTGAGGTCACTGGCGTACTGGTCCACGATCGTTCCCGCGCAGGAGCCCGCCGCGGCCGGTTCCGGCGGCGCGTTCCGGTCGGGCAGGAGGCTTAGCCCACCCCCGATCGCCGCGACGACGGCGGTCACCGAGCCGACGGCTGCATACCGGCGCAGCCGCCGCGACTTCTTCGACGCCGAGACGATCTTGTCTTCGGCCAGCGTCGACGGGGCTTCTTCGCGGGAGACGTAGTCCTGCAAAGCGGTGCGGAAATCGATGTCTTCCAAGGGAAATCAGTCCTCACTCGGTTGGATGGCGGCACGCAGCGCCGCGGCGGCGCTCGCGATCTGGGTCTCGGCCGTGCGCTCCGCGACCCCGAGCAACGCGGCGACTTCGGGGATCGGGACGTCGTCCAGGAAGTGGAAGACGACCATGGCCCGCTGCCGCGGTGCCAGCCCGGCGAGCACCCGGTCCATGCCGGGCGCGGCCTCGTCCGGCGGCTTGGTTTGCTGCCGTTTCGACAGGTAGACGTCGAGCAGCAGTTCGCGGGCGTGCTCGTCGGCGGTGGCCGGGCGTACCTTGCGCCACCGGCCGTGCAGGCGGACGAACATGGCGTGTGCCAGCTCGTCGGCCGCCGGCCAGTCGCCGGTCAGCGCGTAGGCGAGCCTGCGGAACCGTTGCGCCCTGGCCGCGAAGTACTCGGAGAAGTCGTCCTTGTCTTTCACATGCGTCCTGCTTTCAGTAGACGAGATCGGGGGCGGTCATGATTTCTGCCATCTGCTGATAGTCGAAATACGGCAGCGGACGGGTCGGCTTCAAGTCGTGATGTGCGAAGTTGTTCTCCAAGGCGTTGCCGCTGATCATCGAGACGCTGACGTCGGTGGTGATGAACGTGGCGTAGCGGTAGATCGTGCCTTGAGGGGATTTCAGCGTCTCGAAGTCCAGCCTGCCGCCACGGGGGCCAGGACGCCTCGAACAGTCGACGTACGGCGCCTCGCAGTGGTCGGCCTGGGTCCAGGGATCCGGCCTGCCCTCGCGGACGCGCATCACCAGCGCGCCGAGGCCTTGATCGTCAGTGAGGGTCAGGCGCAGATTGAAGCTGGCGTAATCGCGGCGTTCGACGGCGATCTCGAGCGGGTCGTCTCCAGGAGGCCAGGTCTGGCCGATCCAATCGCGGCCGAGCTTGACGTCCGCCGGCAGGTAGGGCTGCAAGATGAAGCGCACCACGCAGGTCAGCCGGGCCCGGATGTCTTCGTCCGTCTCCTCCGCGCGGTTCGGCGGGCAGGGCGCTTTCGCGGCCACCGGCACCGGAGTCGTCGTGTGCAGCCTGGGCAGCACCACGGCGCCGACCGTCACCAGCGCGATGACGACCAGCGCGGCGCTGCCGATGGCCGCGAACGTGTGTCGCAGCCTGGCGCGTTTCCCGGCTTTCACCACCGTGATCTCGGCCAGGCCGACCGGCGGCTCGTCGGTGGTCACGTAGGCCCGCAGCGCGGCGCGGAGGTCGTTCTCTTCCATCGCGTTCACTCCATGCTCGACTGGGGGAGCGCCACCCGCAGCGCGTCGACGGCGCGCGCGGTCTGGCTCTTGACGGTGCCCTGTGCCACGCCCAGCAGGTCGGCGACCTCGGCGACCGGGAGGTCCTCGAGGAACCGGAGCACGACCATCGCGCGCTGCCGGGGTGTCAGCCCGGTCAGCACCCGCTCCAGGTCGAGGCGCTCGTCGCTGTCCCGGCCGTCCGGTGCGGCGCGGTCGGGCGGATCGGCGACGATCTCACGGTCGGCGCGGCGCTTGCCGCCCAGGTAGACGTTGAGCAGTATCTTGCGCGCGTAGGCGTCGACCGTCGCGGGGCGCACCTTCCGCCAGTTCCGGTACAGGCGCACGAACATGGCCTGCACCAGGTCCTCGGCGCCATGCCAGTCCCCGCACATCGCGTACGCCAGCCGCCTGAACCGCTGGACCCGCGTCGTGAAGTAAGCAGAAAAGTCTTCCTGCTCGGTCACCCCGGTCACCCCCCAGAATCCACCCCAGTGCCCTTTCTACTCACCGGGTGGGTCAGGAGGTTCAACTCTTGGCCGAATGGACACCGACGAAATTGCCGCAGGTGATGTGCTCGCCGGTCAGGCGGTCGAGTATCCGTTCCTCCAATCCCGTGTGATACGCCGGTCGGGACCCGGGCGGCACACTCGCGGGCACCGGCTCGCCCGCGGCCAGTGCCTGCGCGGTGACGGTCTGGAACAGCACCAGGTAGTCGCCGTCGCGGTTGAGCTCGCCGATGGTGTCGAGCATGCGCTGCTCGGTGTCACCGACGACCTCCATCGGCAGCACCCAGTCCATCGGGAACGGATTGCGCAGGTTGAGCGCGGGGTAGGCGAACGCGTTGTCCGGCATGATCGCGACCTTCGCGGCGGGGTACTTGGCGACGCAGTCGCGCAGCTGCGCCAGGTAGGCGTGCACGCTCGGGTTGGTGCGGACCCAGAGCAGCGACGGCGAGATGTCGCCGAGGTCGTGGGTGAGCCTGGCCTGCGGGCGGTCCGCGTACGGCGCGGCGTCGTGCGCGTTGACCAGCTGCAGCGCGACCAGCACCGCCGCGATCGGCCCCAGCGCCTCCGCCCAGCGAGCCCTGAGGTCGACGGTGCGGGCGAGCACCTCCAGCGTGCCGAGCGCCATGCTGCCCGCGACCAGCCCGGGATACGGATAACCCCAGGACAGGCTCGCCATCCACGCCAGCGCGGCCACGCTGAGGTACCGCCACGGGAAACGCCGCTGGATCACCGCGTCGGCGGCGGCCGCGGCCACGAAGATCCAGAGCAGCGTGATCGACCAGTCGCCCGCGTGCGCGAGATGCCCGCGCACCACCACGGACACGGTGATCGCCGCGACCGCGACGGCCAGCCCGATCCGCAGCCACCGCCCGGCTTTCCCGAGCCGCTCACGGGCGAGCCAGGCGGCAGCGAGCACCGCCAGCACGACCGCGGCCTGCACGATCGCCGCCACGTCGGCGATCTCGAGCAGCCGTTCACCCCAGGTGCCGGTCGCGGTGGTGAGCTGTTCCTTCGCCGCCGGGAAGCCACCGCCGATGAGCACGTAGTAACTCAGCGGCGCCGCGGCCAGGAAGAGCAGGTCGACGCCGATCCGCTGCCACTGCCGTCGCGCCGGGTGCAGCACGACCAGCAGCAGGCCGAGCACGAGCGCCGGCGCGAAGCTCTGTTTGACGATCACCGCGAACCCGAGCAGGAAGAACCCGGTCCGGCGCTTGCCGGAGTCGACCGCCCACAGCCCGGTCGCCACCAGGAAGACGCCGTCGACGGTGTGCCAGGCCATCAGCGGATAGGTGTGCAGGTTGACCATGGTCGCCGCGGCGACCATGCCCAGCCGCGACGGCCCCCACGCCGTCGGGCCGGACCGGGTGAGCAACGCCGCCAGCGCGATGGTCGCGACCGTCAGCTCCACCATCATCACGAAGCTGGAGCTGACGAACAGCGGTGCGGGCACCAGGAAATCGACCATGTGCAGCACGGCCGATCCCAGCGGCCGCGGCGACGTGAAGTCGGCGTGCGGCAGCTCCCCGTGCAGCAGCCGCCAGCTCTGCGCCAGCACGAACCCCTGATCGGTCGGGTTGAACCCGAACCGCCCGATCCGCCCCACCAGCACGACGCCCAGCACGCCGACACCGGCCGCCAGCCACACCGCTCGCCGCTTGCCTGCCCTCGGCCGTTCCTCGACCGCTGCTACCGGCCGCCCCAGAGTGATGCTCACACCCGGTACTACCCGGCGGCCCGCCCGGCGGGTTCAAGCACCCGGAAAAAATCCCAATGCGGCTTTCGGCAGGTTTCGAGACCCCGAAAGTGGCTTTCGTCAGGTCCCATAACGCGAATGTGGCTTCCGTCAGGTCTCATCTGACGAAAGCCACATTCGGGGTTTTACGAGCCGCGAGGGTCAGTCCGCGACGGGGGCGAGCTTGCCCGCTTCCCAGGCCGCGCGCCGCTCGGCCTGCAGCACCGGGTCCGCCACCGGCGCCGCCGAGAGCAGACGGCGGGTGTAGTCCTGCTGGGGCGAGTGCAGCACCTGGTCACGGGTGCCGACCTCGATCAGCTTGCCGCGCTGCATCACCGCGACGCGGTCGGCCAGCAGGTCGACGACCGCGAGGTCGTGCGAGATGAACAGGCACGCGAACTGCAGCGACTTCTGCAGGTCGAGGAACAGGTCCAGGACGCGGGCCTGCACCGAGACGTCGAGCGCGGAGGTCGGCTCGTCGGCGATCAGCAGCTGCGGGTCGAGCGCGAGCGCGCGGGCGATGGCGACGCGCTGGCGCTGGCCGCCGGAGAGCTCGTGCGGGTACCGGTTGAGGTAGTGCCCGCCCAGCTCGACCTTGTCGAGCAGGGTCGCGACGCGCTTGTTGAGCTCCTTGCCGGACAACACCTTGTGCAGCACGAGCGGCTCGCCGACGGACTCGCCGATCGTCATCTTCGGGTCCAAAGTGGACGCCGGGTCCTGGAAGACGATCGAGAAGAACCGGCGCAGCGGGCGCAGTTCCTTGTTGGACATCGTGGTGATGTCCTGGCCCGCGATGGACACCGAGCCCGAGGTCGGGTTCAGCAGCCGGATCGCGCAGCGGCCGACGGTCGACTTGCCGGAGCCGGACTCGCCGACCAGGCCGAGGATCTCGCCCTTGTTGATGTGCAGCGAGACGCCGTCGACCGCGCGGTTCTTCGCCTGGCCGCGGCGGCCGGGGAACTCGAGGACGAGGTCCTTGATCTCCAGCGCGGGCGCGGTCTCCTCGATCACGGCCGCGAGTTCGCTGTCCTCGAGGCGGATGTCGTCGGCGATCGCGGCGGCGTCGGACTCGTCGGTGATGACCGATTCGAACAGCCTGCGGCCCTCGGGACGCTGGCCGAGCACCGGCACGGCGGCGAGCAGCTTGCGGGTGTACTCCTCCTTGGGCGAGGCGAACAGCTCGCGCACGGGAGCCTCTTCGACGATCTCGCCCTGGTACATCACGACCACGCGGTCCGCGAGGTCGGCGACGACACCCATGTCGTGGGTGATCAGCACGATCGCGGTGTTCAGCGTGTCACGCAGTTTGCGCAGCAGGCCGAGGATCTCCGCCTGCACGGTCACGTCGAGCGCCGTGGTCGGCTCGTCGGCGATGATCACCTTCGGGTCGCACGCGATGGCCATCGCGATCACGACACGCTGGCGCAGACCGCCGGAGAGCTGGTGCGGGTACTGCTTGAACCGCTCCGGCGGGTTCGGGATGCCGACCATCTCGAGCAGCTCGATGGCGCGCTTGTCGGCGGCGTCCTTCGCGATGTCCTGGTGCGAGCGCAGCGCCTCGCGGATCTGCCAGCCGACGGTGTAGACCGGGTTCAGCGCGGTCATCGGCTCCTGGAAGATCATCGCGATCTCGTTGCCGCGGACCTTCCGGATCTCCTTCTCCTTGAGGTTGGAGAGATCCTGCTCGCCGAGCTTGCGCGCGCCGTTGATCCGGCTGGTCTTGGGCAGCAGCCCCAGCACCGACATCGAGGTGACCGACTTGCCGGAGCCCGACTCGCCGACGACCGCGACGATCTCGCCCGGCTTCACGTCGAACCCGATGCCCTTGACCGCGTCGACGATGCCGTCCTCGGTCGGGAAGGAGATCGTCAGATCCGAGATGGACAGGACGGCTCCGGACATGCCGGGGTTCGCCGACGTTGCTTCTGTGCTCACTAGACGCCCTTCGTGGGGGTACAGATGGTCATCCGCAGTTAAGAATGACCCGCGCGAGGATAACCGAGGTGTGCCCGACGAAGGTCGGAGCACGAGAATTAATCTGAACCCGTGACCTCCGCTTCGCAGCGCAAGCTGCTACTCGTCCACGCACATCCCGACGACGAGAGCATCACCACCGGTGGCACCATCGCACGCTACTCGGCCGAGGGTACTGAGGTGACCCTCGTGACCTGCACGCTGGGGGAAGAAGGCGAGATCATCCCGGTCGAGCTGGCGCAGCTCGGCTCGTGGGCCGCCGACCAGCTGGGCGGCTACCGCTCCGGTGAGCTGGCTCACGCCTGCGAGGAGCTGGGACTGGGATCGCATCGTTATCTGGGCGGGCTCGGCCGCTGGCGTGATTCCGGCATGGCGGGCACCGCCTCCGCAGCGCATCGCCGCGCGTTCACCGGCGGCTCCGCCGCGGAACAGGCCTCGCAGCTGAGGGAAATCCTCGAAGAAGTGCGGCCTCAGGTCGTCGTCACTTATGACGCTTTCGGCGGATATGGGCATCCCGACCACATCAGGGCCCACGAAATCACCATGGCGGCTTGTGAAAACGCGCCTTCGGTCCAACGCGTTTTCCACACAGTGTCTTCACAACAGGCGACGGCGGACGGTCTCGCCGCATTGCGCGAGGACGGCGTCGCCCCGTTCCGCGTGCCGGCCGACGGCGAACTGCCGACCGTCTCGGACGAGCGCGTCACGACCGAGCTGGACGTCGAGAAGTACCTGCCCGCCAAGCGCGCGGCGTTGCGCGCGCACGAGACCCAGGTCACGGTGGTGCACGACGGCTGCTTCGCGCTGTCCAACGACATCGCGCAGCCGATCCCGCCGCACGAGTACTTCGTGCTCGCGTCCGGTCCCGCCGAGGGCGCCGAGTCGGACCTGTTCGGGGGACTGACGCCGTGACCGCCAGGGGCGCCTGGCTGCTGGTGCTGCTGGGCGTGGACGCGGCGCTGCTCGCCGTGCTGGAGCTGTTCTTCCTGCCGCTGCGCCTCGACGGGGTGATTCTGCCGAGACTGGGTGACATCCCGTTCCCGGTCGCGGCGGTCGTCGCCGCGGTCACCACCCCGCTGCTGGTGATCGCCGCCGCGAAGCTCGTGAAGCCGTCGCTGTCGTTTGTGCCGTTGCTCGTCTGGGTAGTCGTGACCCTGTTCGTGGGACTGAGCGGCCCTGGCGGTGACTTCGTGCTGATCCAGGACTGGCGAGCCCTTATCCTCGTCGCGGCGGGCGCCTTGCCCGGCGCCTTCGTGCTGGGCGGGAAGCTGGGAGGCAAGCGTGTCTGAGGCCATCTCCGACCGCCAGGTGGTGGCGGTGCTGCGGCCGTTCGTGCGCGGCTGCGGCCCGATGCTCGACGCGCTGCGCGAGTCGGACCCGTTCGGGCTGCGCGAGCGGGGCAAGAGCGAACTCGACGGCGTCGAGCCGTCACTGCGCGACAAGCTGCTCGACGGCCTCACCTCGGTCAAGGTGCCCGGCACCGCGGCGTGGGCGTCGATGACCGTCGACGAGCGCACGCACTGGTGGATCCACCGCGTCGGCCGGTTCACCGCGCTGGTGACCTCCGTGCCCGGCCTCGGCGGCGCGCTCGCGGACCGGCTGCCGATCCAGGACACGCTCGGCGCGGCCGCGCAGGGCCTGCTGCTGTGCGCGATCGCGGGCGAGCACGGCGTGCTCGAGGTCGGCGACCGGGTCCGGCTGATCGCCTGGGTGCTGTTCGACCGCGACGTCGATCCGGTCGTCGCCGCAGGCAAGCACGCCGAGCACGATGTGTCCGAAGAGGACGCTTCGACCGAGCAGCTGACCGAAGAACTCGACGAGTCCAAGAAAAAACACGGGAAGGTCACGATCAAGGCGTCGCTGGGAACTTTGTGGCGCCTCGGTCGTTCACTGCTGGGCATTGTCGAAGAACTGGAAAAGCGGCCACGCGGCCGCTTCTATCATCGTGCGATCGGCATGTTGCCCGTTGTCGGGATGGCGGGCGACTATCTCGGCGAGCGCTCCGGATTGAAGCGCGTCGCCAAGAGAGCCGACGCCTGGTTCAAGCGCTAGTTGTACTTCCAGAACATGAACGTCTGCAGGCCGAACGACGCCGCGCGGCTGCTGCCGCCGACCCCGTCGAAGATCGCGTAGGACGCCTCCCACAGCAGGGAGTTCACCTGCGGCACCGCGAAAAGCAGCGCGAAGAGCACGAGCGGGGCCCACGGCCGCGCCTTCGCGCCCATCTCGCGCGCGTTCGGCGGGAGGTACGGCTCGATCGCGCCGTAACCGTCGAGGCCGGGCACCGGAAGGATGTTGAGCACGAAGGTCACGATCTGGAGCAGTGCCAGGTAGGACAGCCCCACCAGCAGGCCGAACGGCAGCGTCGGCACCAGCGAGACGACCAGGCACAGCACGACACCGATCACCAGGTTGCTGAGCGGCCCCGCGAGCGAGACCCACGACGCGGTCGCCCGGTTGCGCAACGCGGAGTGGTTGATCCACACCGCGCCGCCGGGCAGCGGGATGCCGCCGATCGCAAGGAAAATCAGCGGCAGGATGATCGAAAGGACGGGGTCGGTGTACTTCCGGACGTCCATCGTCAGGTAACCCTTGTGGGCGATGCTGTAGTCGCCGCCCTTGAACGCCACGAGCGCGTGCCCGAACTCGTGCAAGGTGAGCGAGAGGATCCAGCCGCCGATCACGAGCACGAAGACGCCGATGGTCCCGATCGGGTCTCGTACGTTGTCCGCGTCGAACGGATCCCTTACTGCGGCAAGGATTCCGGCCGCGATGGTGACGGCGAGTATGCCGAGGAACACGGGGCTCGGTCGCACTGCTGATCTCTGCACCCCTCCAGTCTTCCGTATGCCTCGTGTGAAGTTTCACGGCGTGTCCCCTTGCGCGCTTCGTCTCAGGTGTCCCCCAAACTCGCTACTCCGCTTGACCTGACCGCATTACACGGGTGTAATCACATTGATGTCATTCGCGGCTCCAGGGGGAGCCATGGATGGGATTTCAACCGCCAGCCTGGGGAGTGCGTGGAAGCGAGGAGGCGGACGTGAAGGTGGACGCCGAAGGAAGGGAATGGGGGCACGTCGTGGGTTGGGCAGAGGTCCCGGAGCAGTCTCTGGGTGATCTGACCGAGCTGTTCGACGATGCCACCGAGGAGCAGGAGTGGCAGGAGCGCGCCCTTTGCGCGCAAACGGATCCGGAGGCGTTCTTCCCCGAGAAGGGCGGCTCGACCCGTGAGGCCAAGCGGATCTGCTTGGGCTGCGAGGTCAAGGACGACTGTCTCGAATACGCCCTGGCGCACGATGAGCGCTTCGGCATCTGGGGCGGTCTGTCCGAGCGCGAGCGGCGGAAGCTGAAGAAACGCGCGGTGTGAAGCTCTCACAGCGTGGGAGTCGCGGCCGTCGGTGAGTGAGCGTGCGTTTAGGGTGGCGGTCGACCCGCCGCCCGCACCCCGTACCGGAGTGACTCTTGCGCCCCGCGCCGCCGATGCTTCGAACCGCACCCGTCTTGGCGATTCTGGTCTGCCACAACGGGGAAAGCTGGTTGCCGCTGGCGCTTTCCGCGCTGCGGCGCAGCTCCATCAGGCCGAGGCACGTACTCGCGATCGACACCGGCTCGACGGACCGCACGCCTGCGCTGCTCGCGGAGGCTGCGGATCCGGCCGGATTCGACGCACAGCCCGTACTCGACGGGGTAATCACTCTTTCGAATGAAACCGGCTTCGCCGCCGCCGTCAACGAAGCCGTGGCGAACGCGGTCGAGCGGTGGGGCGATCCCGGCGCGTGGATTTGGTTGCTGCACGACGATTGCGCGCCGGAGCCCGACTGTCTCGACACCTTGCTGCGCGCCGCGGACGCGTCTCCGTCGGCGAAGGTGCTTGGCCCGCTCGCGCTCGATTGGTCGGATCCTCGGCTGATCGTCGAGGCCGGACTGTCCACCGACGCGTCCGGACATCGCCAACAGGTCACCGCATCGGGTGAACAAAGCACCGAAGTGCTCGCGGTGCCCAGCGCGGGCGCGCTGATCGACCGCGGGCTGTGGGACGAGCTCGGCGGCTTCGATCCCGGATTCCCGTTGCTGCGCGAGGACGTCGACTTCGGCTGGCGCGCCAACGCGGCGGGCGGGCTCGTGCTTTCCGTGCCACCGGCCCGGTTGCGGCACGCGCGCGCGGTCACCACCGGGCAGCGGCGGGCCGACGCGCTCGGTTCCACTGTGGCCGCGGTGGCCGCCGCGAACCGCGCGCACGGCCTGCGCGCGTTCCTCGTGAACACCGCACCGCTGTCGTTCCTGTTCGGCTTGGCACGATTGCCGTTCTTGCTCAGTTCGCGCGCGCTCGTGTTCCTGATCCTGCGCCGGACCGGCGAAGCGCGAGCGGAATTCGCCGCGCTCGGCTATCTGCTCGGCGGGCGCGCGGGACTGCGTGCCGCGCGGGCACGGCGCGCGGGCGGCTCGGTGCGTGGTCTCGTCATGGGCCGCTTCACGAGACTGCGCAACGCCGCTCGCGCCGGAGTCGTCGATCTCGTGCGGCGGCGCGTCGCGAGCGAGGCCGCGCTCGGGCGCGTGCCGGACCAGGTTTCCGAAGAGACGGCGTGGATCACGCCGGAGGCGATGCGGGCGAAGGCGCACCGGCCGGTCGGGCCGGACGCGTTGCCCGCAGGCGCGTTGCGCGGCACCGGTTCGCGCGGCTCGGGGCTGCGGCGCCCGGCCGAGGTCGTCGCGGTCGCGTTGCCGGAGAAGGAAGAAAAACCGGCGGGGCCGAAACCGTCGCCGTTCCGCCGGGACGCCGAGCCGGAGCCCGAGATCGTTTTCGTGGAGGTGAACCGGCGCCGCGTGCTGGCGGCGACCGTGTTCGCGCCGCCGGTGGTGATGCTGGTGGTGCTGACCGCGCTCGGCCTGGTGATCAACAGCGCGCGGCTCGGCTTCGACCTTTCCGGCGGGCAACTGCTGCCGGTCGGCTCGCTCGGCGAGGTGTGGTCGACGTACCTGGCGTCGTGGCATCCCGTCGCGGGCGGCACGGCGAGCGCCGCGCCCGCGTCGCTTCCGGTGCTCGGGATCTTCGGCGTGCTGGGCGGGCCGTCCACGATCGTCGCGATCCTGCTGATCGGCGACGCGCCGCTCGCCGCGCTCACCGCCTACGCGGCGACGCGGCGGATTCGGGTGCGCCGCTGGGTCCGCGCCGCGATTTCCGTTGCCTACGCGGTACTTCCCGTCGCGACGGCCGCGGTCGCGCAGGGCAGGCTCGACATCGTCGTCGTGCACATCGTGGCGCCGCTGGTGGTCGCGGGCATCTCCGGGCTGCTCGTCCGCGCCGACGCGCGCTGGCTGCACGTCTCGGTGCTGAGCGCGCTCGGCGTCGCACTGCTCGGCGCCTTCTCCCCGCTCGCGCACGCGCTGGCCGTCGTCGGGCTGGTCGGCGCGTTCGTCGTGCTGCCGTCACCGACCGGCCTCGCGCGGCGGATCGCGGCCGTCGGCATCGTCGTCGTGCTGCCGCTGGCGTTGCTGCTGCCATGGCCGACCGTGTTGCTGAAGCATCCGGAACTGCTCGTGCACGGACTCGGCGGCCCGTCGCGGCTCACCGCCGCGACGGAACTCGCCGGGCTCGACCCCGGCGACGCCGGCGCGTGGCCGACCGGTTTCGCGGTCGTGGTGGCCGCCGTCGTCGCACTCGTGGCGCGGCCGTCCAAGCGGATGGCGGGCCCGTTCGCGTTGCTCGCGCTCGGTGGCGCGGGCCTGGCGCTCGTGCGGCTGGTCCCGGTGACCCCGCTGCGCGGCGGCGCGGCCGCCCCCGGTTTCGCGGGCGTGCCACTGCTCGTGATCGGCATCGCGCTGCTGTGGCTCGTGCTCATCGCCTGCCGCCGCGAGATCGTCCCGGAGCGCGACGTCACCCTGCTGCCGAAGCTCGCGACGGCGTGCGGCGTCGTCGTGTTGCTGATCCTGCTGACCGGAGCGGTCGTCGCGGGCCGCGAAGGCCCGCTGCGCGCAGGCCGCGGCATGGAACTCGCGCCCCCCGTCGCCGCCGAACTCGCCGCGACCGGCCGTTCCGTGCTCATCGTCTCCGCGACCGAGCCCGCCCGTCAGATCGGCGGCCGGGTCGCCCACTACGGCGACGACGACCTCGCCCCGGCCGCGGGCAGCCCCCAGCGGCTCGCCGCGTGGCGGCAGGCATTCGCCCAAGGCTCACCCGAAGACGTCAAGCAGGCACTGGCGGCGGCCGAGGCGTCGGGCGTCCTCTATGTCGTACTGCCTGCGGGCGCGAACCGTGACGCGTTCATCGCCATCGCGAAGGACCTCGTCGGCGGCGCGCCCCCGACCTCCGACGGCAGGCCGGTACTGCGCCTCCTGCCCCCGGGCGGCCAGGTCGCGCTGATCTCACCCGAGCTCGCCAAGAAGGCCGTGACCGGCCAGGGCGCCCCCGGCGCTTCCCCCGGCGTCGCGCCGGTCCAGGCGACTTTGCCGGACGTCCACGTCCGCGTCTCCGACGGCCCCGAGGGCCGGCTCCTGGTGCTCGCCGCCGAAGTCGAAGCCGGCTGGCACGCGACCGTCAACGGCAAGGCGGTGCCGATCGTGCCCGCCTGGGGTCACCAGGTGGCGGTGTCGGTGCCCGCGACGTCGTCGGAGGTCGTGGTCGACCACTCGGCGGGCATCCGCAACCTCCTGCTGCTCGCCCAGATCGCGGCGGTCCTGTTCGCGCTGCTCACGGCCATCCCCAGCCGCCGCAAGCCCTCGTGAGTGGTACGGCCGGTTCTATTGACCGGAAAGTCAAGCCGGGAGACGTGAACGCCCCTTCTGCAACCTTCAACGTTGTGAACGAGGCGTTCACAACGCCCGGCCCATGATCGGCACTCGATTTAGTGTCCACAAAGGACGCCAGAGATGAACTTTTGTCATTTATGTCGGATTTGGCCAGTTTGCTGAGCAGGTGAGACGTGACGAACGGGGCTTTTGTCACGCTGAGCGTTGCATAAGTGGCTTTTGTGTGGTCACGGCCTCGTTCGAAGAACGAAGCGAGGGGTCCCCCGAGTGCTCACTGCGCACCGAGGGGCACCCTCGCTTCAGCCACCGTGTGGGATACGCGGTGCCTGGGCTGGAACGAGGGGTTATTCGCCCTCGATGACGTCGGGCTCGAGGCCGAGGTAGCCGGCGACCTGCTCGACCAGCACGTCGTGGACGAGCTCGGCCAGTTCGCCCGGGTCCTTCGCGCGGGCTTCGAGCGGGCGCCGGTAGAGGACGATGCGGGCGCGGGTCGGGAGGCCGGAGCGGTCGACGCCCGCGGGGACCAGTCGGGACAGCGGGACGGCGCCGTCGTGGAGCACGCCCTCGGCGGCGACCGGGTCGCCGTCGCGGTGGACTTCGGGGACGTCGTCGACGGCGACGTCGAGTTTCGTGAGCTCGTGGCGCCAGCGGGCCTCGATGGGCTCGAGCGCGTCGAGCACCAGCGCGTCGAACTTCTCGGCGCGGCTCGAGGCGGCCGGGAGGGTCGCCGGGTAGAGCGCGCCGCGGAGTCCGCGCCCGTGCCTGTCCCGGCGCAAACGCTGCTGCAGTCGGTAGTCACGCGCGGTTGCCACGCAAGAAGGGTACGCGCTGGGGACGACACAGCGCGTGTCGCCGGTAAGACGTCGCTCGGACGCGCTATCGTTTACGACTGTGCGGAGCGTACGAAAGTGTTCGCGGACAGGCTGTCTAGAGCCGGCTGTGGCGACGCTGACCTACGCCTACAGTGACTCGACCGCCGTCGTCGGCCCGTTGGCCACGGCCTCGGAACCCCACTCCTATGACCTGTGCGAAGCCCACGCGCTGCGCCTCACGGTCCCCAAGGGGTGGGAGGTCGTCCGGCACGAGGGTGAGTTCGCCCACCCCGATCCGTCCAACGACGAGCTGACCGCGCTGGCCGAAGCCGTGCGCGAGGCAGGCAGGTCGGACAAGCCCGCGACCAACCCGGACGACGAGGGTCCGTCGGGTCGTCGTGGTCATCTACGGGTGCTGCCCGGTCGCGCCTGACGTTCATCACCGACCGGTAGGCTTCCGGCGGCGAATGGCAAGCGGACTTCGGGAGTGGACGGCGTGGCAGATCTTTCCGGCATCGTGAAGGCCTACGACATCCGGGGCGTGGTCGGCGAGCAGCTCGACGCCGCGCTGATCCGGGAGTTCGGCGCCGCCTTCGCCCTGCTCATCAAGCCCGAGTCGCCGACCGTCGTGATCGGTCACGACATGCGCGACTCGTCGCCGGGACTGGCCGAGGCGTTCGCCGACGGGGTGACCTCGCAGGGCCTCGACGTGGTGTCGATCGGCCTCGCCAGCACCGACCAGCTGTACTTCGCGTCCGGCTCGCTCAACCTGCCTGGCGCGATGTTCACCGCCAGCCACAACCCGGCGCAGTACAACGGCATCAAGCTGTGCCGTGCGGGCGCCGCGCCGGTCGGGCAGGACACCGGGCTCGCCGAGATCCGCGACACCGTCGAGCAGGGCGTGCCCGCGTTCGAGGGCCAGCCCGGCACCGTCACCCACCAGGACGTGCTCGCCGACTACGCGGCCTACCTGCGCAAACTGGTCGACCTGAGCGGCAGCCGCCCGCTGAAGATCGTCGTCGACGCGGGCAACGGCATGGGCGGCCACACCGTTCCCACCGTCTTCGAGGGCCTGCCGTTCGACGTCGTCCCGATGTACTTCGAGCTCGACGGCAACTTCCCGAACCACGAGGCCAACCCGCTCGACCCGAAGAACATCGTCGACCTGCAGGCCAAGGTCCGCGAGGTCGGCGCCGACGCGGGGCTCGCCTTCGACGGCGACGCCGACCGCTGCTTCGTCGTCGACGAGCGGGGCGAGCCGGTTTCGCCGAGCGCGATCACCGCGCTGGTGGCCGTGCGCGAGCTGGCCAAGGACCCGGGCGGCACGATCATCCACAACCTGATCACCTCGAAGGGCGTGCCCGAGATCGTCGCCGAGCACGGCGGCAAGCCGGTGCGCACCCGCGTCGGGCACTCGTTCATCAAGGCCGAGATGGCCAGGACCGGCGCCATCTTCGGCGGCGAGCACTCGGCGCACTACTACTTCCGCGACTTCTGGCGCGCCGACACCGGCATGCTGGCCGCGATGCACGTGCTCGCCGCGCTCGGCGAGTCCGGCGGGACGCTGTCCGCCCTCACCGCGGACTACTCGCGCTACGCCGCCTCCGGCGAGATCAACTCGACGGTGTCCGACCAGGTCGCGCGCCTGCTCGCGGTCAAGGACGCCTACGCGGGCCGCGACGGCGTCACCGTCGACGAGCTCGACGGTCTCACCGTGCAGCTGCCTGGCGGCGGCTGGTTCAACCTGCGCCCGTCGAACACCGAGCCGCTGCTTCGCCTGAACGTGGAGGCCGCGGACGTTAACGCCGTGCGCGCCCTGACCGACGAAGTACTGGCGATCGTTCGTGCGTAAAACAGGCTTCGTAGTCCTGTCACTTGAGTTTCATGAGTGCCACGGAACGCACACACATGCTCGCTACGTGGTATGGAGGAATCATGGCCGTCACGCTTGACGCACAGTTGCTCGAGATTCTCGCCTGCCCGTCGCCGGATCACGCCCCGCTGCGGGCCGGTTCGCCGGGCGATCCCGAGGCCGACGCGCTCACCTGCACCGAGTGCGGGCGGGTGTACCCGGTCCGCGACGGCATCCCGGTGCTGCTGCTCGACGAGGCCACCGCTCCCGAGGGTTCGGAAACTTCCAGTGCCGACGGTGCTTGACGACTCCCTGCTCGACGACCCCGCGCGGCTGGCGGCTGCCGACAGCGCGGGGCTGCTGCGTGCCGCCGCGATGGCGGGCGCCCAGGTGCGGGCGACCGCCGAGACCGCGGCCGAGATCGGGCTGAGCGACCGGCTCGACCTCGGGCGTCCGCGCGCGCTCGTGCTGATCGACCGGCCGGGCGTGAGCCGCTCGCTGACCCGCATGCTCGCCGCGCTGCTCACCCCGCAGTGCCCGGTGCCGGTCGTCATCGCCGAGGTCGTGCCGAGCTGGATCGGCGCGCTCGACGTGGTGTTCGCGCACACCGACGACCCCGGCGACCGTGAACTCGCCGCCTCGCTGGAGCGCGCCGCCCGGTTCGGCGCCACGGTGGTGCTCTCCGCGCCGCCCGAAGGGCCGGTCGCGGCCTCGGTCGCGGGTAAAGGATTGTTAATCGCGCCACGTGTACCGGTTCCGCCGGAGATGGCGTTCCCCCGTGGCCTCGCCGCGGGGTTACTCACCGCGAACGCGCTCGGCCTGCTCGTCTGCGATGTCGAGAAGCTCGCGGACCAGCTGGACGCCGAGGCCGAAAAGGACTATCTAGCTCGGGATTCGTTCGCGAACCCGGCGAAGGCGCTGGCCCTGCGGGTGGCCGATCGGCTGCCGCTGCTGTGGGGTCTGGACCCCGTCGCCGTCGCTGTCGGTGAGCACGCGGCGCACGCCTTCGCCGCACACGCCGCGACCGTCTGCGATGTCGAGGACTATCGTCAAGCGCTGGCCAGGCCGGCGCTGCGCCGGGCCGCGCTCATGGGCAACAGTGAGCGTGACCTGTTCGCGGACCCGGACGACGAGCCCTCAGGCCTGCGCCCGAGGGTCGTGCTGCTCGCGATCCGCACCGGAGCCGCGGCGGAGGCCGCTCGTTATCAGGCCGAGGAGATGCTCCCCGGGGTCGACCGGATCGCGCCCGCCGAGGAGATCGAAGCGGACGAACCGATTCGGGCTGGAGTGCTCGCGCTCCGGTTCGAGCTGGCCGCGGTCTACCTCGGGCTGGCGGCGGGCAGTATCGGCGGTGCCGGGCAGTTTTCGCCGGTTTCGGCCTGAGGCTGCTTTCGAGGACATGGGGCCTGGCAAGAAGGTGCCCGGCGAGGAGTTGAGGTGACAGTGGAGCTGCTGCGCAATGCCGTGCGGCCCTATGCGTGGGGATCGCGTACGACGATCCCCGAGCTGCTGGGACGTCCGGTACCGGCGCCGCACCCGGAGGCCGAGCTGTGGATGGGCGCGCACCCCGGCGACCCGTCCCGGATCGAGGGCCCCGACGGGATCGAGCGGAGCCTGCTCGACCTCGTCGAAGCGGACCCGGTCGGCCAGCTCGGCGAGCAGTGCGCCGAACGCTGGGGCGGCAGGCTGCCGTTCCTGCTGAAGATCCTCGCCGCCGAAGAGCCGCTGTCGATGCAGGCGCATCCGTCGGCCGAGCAGGCCGCCGAGGGGCACGCCCGCGAGGAGCAGGCCGGCATCCCGCGTGACGCGCCGAACCGCAACTACCCGGACCCGACGGCCAAGCCCGAGCTGGTCTGCGCGCTGACCGAGTTCCACGCGCTCGCGGGCTTCCGCGAGCCGAACCGCACGGTCGCGCTGCTCAAGGCGATCGAGACGCCCGGCCTCGCCAGGTTCACCGTGCTGCTGGAGAAGCAGCCGGACTCCGACGGCCTCCGCGCGCTGTTCACCACGTGGATCACGCTGCCGCAGGCGTCGCTCGACGAACTGCTCCCCGAGGTGCTGGAGGCGTGCGTCCAGCATGTGCGCGACCACGGCGAGTTCGCGGCCGAATGCCGCACGATCCTCGAACTCGGCGAGGCGCACCCGCGCGACGCCGGCGTGCTGTGCGCGTTGCTGCTGAACCGGCTGACGCTGCGCGCGGGCGAGGCGATCTACCTGCCCGCCGGCAACCTGCACCTGTACCTGCACGGCACGGCCGTCGAGATCCTCGCGAACTCCGACAACATCCTGCGCTGCGGTCTCACGCCCAAGCACGTGGACGTGCCCGAACTGCTGCGCGTCGTCGACTTCGGCTGCGGCGAGATGCCCGTCCAGGACGGGACCCCCGACGGCAGGCTCGCGGTCTACCACACGGACGCGCCCGAGTTCGAGCTCTCGCGCATCGAGTGGGCGGCCGACGAACGTGACGAGCTGCTGGTGCACTGCACCGGACCGCAGATCCTGCTGTGCACGGCCGGTTCGCTGCGGGTGACGGCGGACGACGGCGAGCAGGTCGAACTCGGCCGCGGCCAGTCGGTCTGGCTGCCCGCCTCCGACCCGGCCGTCCGGCTGACGCCGCTCGGCGACACCCCGATCCAGGTCTTCCGGGCCACGGCGGGCACCTGCGCGTAACTGGGTCGTGAGTGGTACGGCCGGTTCTAACCGGCGAAAACACTCACGAGTCCGTGGGCCGTTGCGGGCGGCCGGATTCGGCCCCTTTAGGCTGCAGCCGGACATTTCCACCGGCTTCAGGGGGTACAGGTGTCAGCAGGCGGCGGAACCAAGGCGATCATCGCCGCGCTCGCGGCGAACGCGGGCATCGCGGTCGCCAAGTTCGCGGGCTTCCTCGTCACCGGGTCGTCGTCGATGCTCGCCGAGTCGGTGCACTCGCTGGCGGACACGTCCAACCAGGGCCTGCTGCTGCTCGGGCAGAAGAAGTCCCAGCGCGAGGCGACCAAGATCCACCCGTTCGGCTACGGCCGCGAGCGGTACTTCTACTCCTTCGTCGTCGCGCTGATGCTCTTCACGCTCGGCTCGGTCTTCGCGCTTTACGAAGGCATCCACAAGATCCTGGAGCCCTCGGAGCTTGATTCGCCCATCGTCGCGGTGGTCATCCTGGTGATCGCCATCGGCTTGGAGGGCTACAGCTTCTACACCGCGATCACCGAGTCCAAGAAGATCAAGGGCAAGATCACCTGGTGGCAGTTCATCCGCCAGTCCAAGGAGCCCGAGCTCCCGGTCGTGCTGCTGGAGGACGCCGGCGCGCTGATCGGCCTCGTGCTCGCGCTGGGCGGTGTCGGGCTGTCGACGCTCACCGGTGACCCGGTGTGGGACGGCATCGGCACCGCGATGATCGGCCTGCTGCTGGGCGCCATCGCGATCATCCTGATCATCGAGATGAAGAGCCTGCTGATCGGCGAGGGCGTCACCGACAAGCTGCTGGCCACCATCACCGACGAGCTGGCCGCGGGCAAGGTCGAGCGGGTGATCCACATCCGCACCCAGTACCTGGGCCCGGACGAGCTGCTGATCGCCGCGAAACTGGCGCTCGTGCCGGGTCTCGACACCGGTCAGGTGGCCACCGCGATCGACGACGCCGAGGCGCGCGTGCGCGCGAAGATGCCCGTCTCCGCGCTCATCTACCTCGAACCTGACCTGGACCGGTCAGCGAAGTAGTGACCAAAGACCTCACGCGTTAGGGTGACGATTCACTATCCAGTCACCCAGGAGGTCAATGGTGCCCGGGACGGGTCTATGGCGGACGAAATCGATCGAGCAGTCGATCGCCGACACCGATGAGCCGGATACCAAGCTCAGGCGGAACCTGAGCGCGTGGGACCTCACGGTCTTCGGTGTGGCCGTCGTGATCGGCGCGGGCATCTTCACGCTGACCGCCCGCACGGCCGGTGACTTCGCCGGTCCGTCGACCTCGCTCGCGTTCGTCTTCGCCGCGATCGCCTGTGCGCTGGCCGCGCTCTGCTACGCCGAATTCGCCTCGACCGTCCCGGTCGCGGGCAGCGCGTACACGTTCTCCTACGCCACGTTCGGCGAGTTCGTCGCCTGGATCATCGGCTGGGACCTGGTGCTGGAACTCGCGGTCGGCGCGGCCGCGGTCGCCAAGGGCTGGTCGGCCTACCTGCAGACGGTGCTCGACTACATCTTCGGCAAGGGCACCAAGACCAGCTTCGAGATCGGCGGCGGGCTCGCCTTCGACTGGGGCGCGCTGGTCCTCGTCGTGGTGCTGGCGACGCTGCTGACCGTCGGCACCAAGCTGTCGTCCCGGTTCTCCATGGTGATCACCGGCATCAAGGTCGCGGTCGTGCTGTTCGTGATCGTGCTCGGCTTCTTCTACATCAAGGCCTCGAACTACACGCCGTTCGTGCCGCCCGCCGAGACCGGCGCCGCCGGCAAGGGCGGCGTCGAGCAGTCGGTGTTCTCACTCATCGCGGGCGGGGGCGGCAGCTCGTTCGGCACCTTCGGCCTGCTGGCGGCCGCGTCGCTGGTGTTCTTCGCGTTCATCGGGTTCGACATCGTCGCCACCACGGCCGAGGAGACCCGCAACCCGCAGAAGGCCGTGCCGCGCGGCATCTTCGGCTCGCTGGCCATCGTGACCGTGCTCTACGTGCTCGTCTCGCTGGTCGTGGTCGGCATGGTCTCGTACAAGGACCTCGCCACCTCCGCCGGTGACGGCGGCAAGAAGACGCTCGCGACCGCGTTCGCCGCCAACGGCGTCGACTGGGCGGCCGGCATCATCTCGGTCGGCGCGCTCGCCGGCCTGACGACCGTGGTCATGGTGCTGCTGCTCGGCCAGGTCCGGGTCATCTTCGCCATGTCGCGTGACGGCCTGCTGCCGCGCAAGCTCGCCAAGACCGGCGCGCACGGCACGCCGAAGACCGCGACGATCATCGTCAGCGGCATGGTGGCCGTCGCGGCGACCTTCTTCCCCGCGGACAAGCTCGAAGAGATGGTCAACGTCGGCACGCTGTTCGCCTTCGTGCTCGTCTCCGCCGGCGTGCTGGTGCTGCGCAAGACCCGCCCCGACCTGCCGCGCGCGTTCAAGGTGCCCGCGGTGCCGCTGATCCCGATCCTCGCGATCCTGTCCTGCCTGTGGCTGATGCTGAACCTGAGCGTGCTGACCTGGCTGCGGTTCTTCGTCTGGATGATCGTCGGCGTGGTGATCTACTTCGCCTACAGCCGCCGCCATTCCCTGCTCGGCAAGACCAAACCCGAGTAGCTGGTACCCAATCCGCGATAAAGCCCGCTTTACTCCCCGGAGTAAAGCGGGCTTTATCGCGGGGAGTTAAGCCCGCTTTATCGCAGGCCTGCGGCCATCGCGACGGCGTTGTCCCATTCGGCGTCGGCCAGGTAGTCGGCGTGCTTGAGTACGCCGGGGGACCAGCGGTGGCGGCCGGTGGGGTTGCGCATGGGGTCGGGCAGCCAGTGGTCGCCGCCGATGATGAGCACGCCCGATTCCGGCTCGGCGACCGAACTCAGCGGGCCCACGCCGCCGGTCTTCAGGTAGCCGTCGCCGAGCAGCGCGCCGTCGACGACCTGATGCCGCCACGTCGTGACGCCGCCGCCGAAGATGTCCGTGCCACGGCACAGCGCACGCCACCGGCCGTCGAGCTTCGTGTACAGCTTGCACAGCGAAGCGTGCGGCAGCACACCGGGGAAAGCGCGCTGGTAACCCCATTGCAGCGGCGAGCCGACCGTCAGCACGCCGACGCGTTCGAACTGCTCCGGCGGCAATTCGGCGGCGAGCCTGGCCGCGGTCATGATCGTCAGCAGGCTGCCGAGGTTGTACCCGGAGAGCACGACACGCGTGTTCGGCTCGGCGAGATGTTCCTTCGCGCGGCCCGCGAGTTCGGGGATGACTTTCAAGGCGTAGCAAGGGGGAACCGTCGGATGCGCGGCGCGCGGCCAGAAGCAGACGAGGTCGGCGAGCGCGCCGAGGTGACGGCTGCGCTGCGGGCTTTTCGCCGCCGTGTAAACGATGCGCAGCAGACCGGCGGCCAGCGCGCCGAGCGCGAAGACGCCGATGCCCGCCACCGGTTCGAACCACGAAGGCGCCGCGTGCAGTCCGAATCGGACGATCAGCAACGCGACCGCGCCCGCCGCCATGAGTAGTGAGACCGACAGCGCGAGGTGATGCAGATGCCGCCGCTCCCAAGCCGAGCGCGCCCACGCGGCGGCGGCCTCTTTTTCTTGCTTGGGACTGATTTCCATCAGTTTGACGATCTCCGGGATACCGCGCCGCCGCCTGCGGATCGGCACCGCGATGGCCAGCCCGATCGCCGCCAGCAGCACACCCGCCGTGAGCCCGGCGCCCCACAGGACCGTGATCAGCAGATACGTCTCAGGCAGCCGCAGCTCCGCGCCGAGTAGCTTGCGCACGGACAACGTCATCCCGGCGCCGAACCCGCCGCCGAGCAGCCCGGCGAGGATCAGCACCGGCGCGGCCGCCCAGCCGCCCGCCCACGGCCGCAGCCGCAGCGGCAGCTCGCGCCACGCGGGCTTCGCGTACCTCGCCGCCGGCCACAGCAGCACCGCGAACAGCACCGAGACCACCACGAGCGCCGCGCCGATGCCCTCGACCATGCCGTCGGTGCCGGCCAGCCCGGTGCCGCGCAGCGCCGGGCTCCGCAGCCCCGCCACGAGCACCAGCACGGTGCCGAACGCGTACAGCGTGCGCCGCGCCCAGCGGCCGGGCCGCCCGGCGCCCCTGCCCATCGCCGAGGCGATCAGGCTCGCGACGATCAGCGCGATCGACGGCAGCCACAGCACGATGCCCAGCACGTCGCCGGGCACATGGAACGGCCCGCCGAGCGGCAGCAGCGCGACACACGCCAGCGCCACGACCGTGTGCAGGCAGAGCAGGCCCGGCGTGTCCGGGTCGGCACGCAGCACCGTGCCGGGGAACGCGCCGTCGCCGCCCGCGTCCTCGGCGTGCACCGTCCAGTTCGTCGACGAGATCCGGTGCAGGACGTAGATCATCGCCAGCAGTGGCGCGATCCCGACGGCCGCCCTGAGCTGGGCCGACTGCTGCAGCCAGCTAGGTGCCCACTTCACGCAGCCGGTGCCGAGGCACTGCGTCGCGAGCAGGTCGAGGCTGATCACCGCGACCTGGCTGACCAGCAGCATGGTCAGCAGCACGGCCGCGACCCGCAGCAGTCCCCGGCACAGCGCGCCGAGCACCCGCGCGCCGCGCTTGTCCTGTGGCACCGGCGGCAGCATCCAGTACGCCACGTTCGCCAGCGAGAACGGGAAGAGCAGCGCCCACGTGGCCTTCGACGCGCCGCCGGAGGTCATCCGGCTCCAGAGGTAGCCCTCCAGCGTGCGCGGCACGGCCCTGCCGAGCGCGCGCAGCATCGGGCCGGGCGCCGGCCTGCGCAGGCGGTCGGAGGGGCGGATCACTCTGCCGAACCCGTCACCCGCCACATCGACCGTGGAAACCGCGTCGAGCAGCGCTTCGGGACTCGTGCCGATGAGGCCCGGCACCCGCAGCTCGACGACCCGGGTGTCGGGTCCTGGGAAAGACAAGGTGAGAGCCTCCTGACAGCCCAGTGATCGTTGAGCCGACAACGGTACTGTTCTGTTGTAATCCACCCTTGGAGGAAACGGACTATGACCCCCGAAAGCGTTGCCAAGCGGCACGACAACCGCAACGGCATCGAGTTCGCCGTCGCCGATCTCGACGCCGCCGAGTTCGGCCGCAAGGAGATCCGCCTCGCCGAGCACGAGATGCCCGGTCTGATGGCTCTGCGTCGCGAATACGCGGAGGTCTACCCGCTGCGTGGCGCGCGTGTCTCCGGCTCGCTGCACATGACCGTGCAGACCGCGGTGCTGATCGAGACGCTGGTTTCGCTGGGCGCCGAGGTGCGCTGGGCGTCGTGCAACATCTTCTCCACCCAGGACCACGCGGCCGCCGCGGTCGTCGTCGGCCCGCACGGCACCGTCGAGGAGCCGAAGGGCGTCCCGGTGTTCGCCTGGAAGGGCGAGTCGCTGGAGGAGTACTGGTGGTGCACCGAGCGGATGCTCACCTGGGACGGCGAGGGTCCGAACATGATCCTCGACGACGGTGGCGACGCGACCATGCTCGTGCACAAGGGCACCACCTTCGAGAAGGCGGGCGTCGTCCCGCCGACCGACGAGAACGACTCGGAAGAGTTCGCCGTCTTCCTCGAGCTGCTGCGCGCGTCGCTGGCCGCTTCGCCGGGCAAGTGGACCGCGATCGGCGAGAGCGTCCGCGGTGTCACCGAGGAGACCACCACCGGCGTACTGCGGCTGTACCAGCTGGCCGCGGCCGGTGAGCTGCTGTTCCCGGCGATCAACGTCAACGACGCGGTCACCAAGTCGAAGTTCGACAACCGCTACGGCATCCGCCACTCGCTGATCGACGGCATCAACCGCGGCACCGACGTGCTCATCGGCGGCAAGGTCGCGGTCGTCTGCGGCTACGGCGACGTCGGCAAGGGCGCGGCGGAGTCACTGCGTGGCCAGGGCGCCCGCGTGATCGTCACCGAGATCGACCCGATCTGCGCGCTGCAGGCGGCGATGGACGGCTACGCGGTCCGCAAGCTCGAGTCCGTGCTGCCCGAGGCCGACATCATCATCACCACGACCGGCAACAAGGACGTGGTGCTCGCCGAGCACATGGCCCAGATGAAGCACCAGGCCATCCTGGGCAACATCGGCCACTTCGACAACGAGCTCGACATGGCCGGTCTGCAGCGCTACCCGGGCATCCACCGGGTCAACATCAAGCCGCAGGTCGACGAGTGGGTCTTCCCGAACGGCAAGACGATCATCGTCCTGTCCGAGGGCCGCCTGCTCAACCTCGGCAACGCGACCGGGCACCCGTCCTTCGTGATGTCGAACAGCTTCTCGAACCAGGTCATCGCCCAGGTCGAGCTGTTCACCAAGCACGAGGAGTACGACAACGAGGTCTTCCGCCTGCCGAAGAAGCTCGACGAGAAGGTCGCGAAGATCCACCTCGACGCGCTCGGCGGCGAGCTGACCAAGCTCACCAAGGAGCAGGCCGAGTACATCGACGTGGACGTCGAAGGCCCGTTCAAGCCCGAGCACTACCGCTACTGAGGACTCGTGAGCGTTGCGGGCGGTTAGAACCGCCCGCAACGCTCACGACCTACTCCTACCTGGGGCAATCCGCCGGGAGCAGCGCGCTGATCGTGCGGGCCGGAGTGGCGCCGCTCGCCTCGGGCAGCGGGCAGACCCGGACGACCGGCGGTCCGGCGTCGGTGCGGTTGCCCGCGTTGTCGAAGGTGATCGGGCCGCCCGCGCCGGGCACCGACTGGCCGGACGACGAGAAGCCGCCGATGGCCGTGTTGACCTCCGACGGCCGGACCGGGGCGGTGGCCGGCAGGGTTCGCAGCGCCTCGGCGATGGTGGTGAGCGCGTCGTAGGCGTTGACCGGCCAGCCGTTGTCGATATGCGACGGGTCGAATCCCGCCGAGGTGAACGCCTGCTCGAACGCCGCGAAGTTCGGCGTGTCCGCGCGTGCCCGGTCGGCTCCGCCGACGAGTGTGGTGAGCAGCCGCAGCCTGCCCGAGGCGAAGGTGCCCGAGCGCAGTGCCTTGACCCGGAAGTCCTCCAGCACCGGATCCGTTTCGGCGACCCGTATCCGCTGGCCGTCCGAGGTGCTCAGCACCGTGATCGAGGTGGCGGCGCACTGCCCGTTCCGCTGCGCCTCGTCGAGGTTGTACAGCAGTCTTCCCAGGTCACGGCCGCGCGCCACGTACACGACGCGCACGTCCTTCGCGGCGGCGCAGACCCGTTTCGCGGTCTGCGGCACGGTGCTCGGCTCGTCGGTGTCGAACTTGACCTCGGTGACCTTGCCGCCGAACGCGCGCTGCACGAGCGGCAGCGTGGTGCAGGTGTACGGGTCGGAGCCGCCGGTGGGCACCATGATGAAGTCCGGCTGCCCGTCGGTGACCTCTTTGAGCCGCTTGACCTGCGCCGCGGACCGGTACGCCACGCGGTAGAAGTAGTCCTTGCCGACACCACGCTGGTAGCTGCCGGGATCGCAGCCGGTGAAGTCGGGCTCGTCCTCGCGGGAGCCGTGCTGGTCGAAGCCCTCGGCGGTGATCAGGTCGGACACCATCGGGATCTTCGCGGCGGCCAGCAGGTCCGCGACCTCGGCGGCGCGCTGGTTGCTGAGCCCGATCCCGGCGACGGCCACCACCTTGTCGTACCTGGCCAGCCTGGCCGCCACCTCGGCCGACGCGTTGCCGTCGCCGTACGCGCCGACCTGGCCGACGACCAGCCGCATCGGGTGCAGGCAGCCGGTGCCGTTGGCCTGGCGCTGCCCGGCCGCCATGCCTTCGAGCTCATGCACGGCGCGGACCCCGGAGAACCGGTCGGTCATCGTCAGCAGCACACCGACGACCACCTCGGAGCCCTGTGGCGCGCATTTGCCGGCGGCGGCGTCGTTCTGGCTCTTGATCACGGACATGACGGCGGCGAATTCGGCGCGATCGAACGCGTACGCGTCGTCGCTCAGCCCGACGCACTCACCCTCGACGCGCCAGATGTCGGCGGACGGGAACACCCCGCCGAAACAGCCCAGCCGATTCACCACGAACGGAACGCCGGGAATGCCGGCGGCCAGCAGGACGACCACGATCGCGAGCCGGAGCCAATCCGTCCACCGGTGCGGCAGCGGGCGGTCGGGACTGGGGAGAATCAGAAACCTGTGGCGGCGGCTCAAGACCATGTCCTTCCCATGCTGTATCTCCGTGAGCGGAGGATGAACGGTGTGGCGTCGCGGGCATCGGCCGCGAGTTCCCGATAGCTGTGGGAGATGTGCATGCAGAGCACGTCCGCCGCCTTGTCGGCGAAGCAGGGATCGTGCTCGGCCGCGGGCACGGCGCCGAGCAGCACCCCGATCTGCCCGGTACGGTCGTGCGCCAGCCGCACACCCCTGAGCACGTCGATGTCGCGTTCGCGGGGATCGGGACTGGCGACGATCGCGTCGAGCAGATCGAGCCATTCCTCCGCGGGCAGCTTCGGAAGCAGCTCGCCCAGTTCGCGGGCAACGTCGGCGTGATTGCCGAGCATGCGCTCGTGATGGAGCCGGCCTGCCCGGTCGTCCGAGCCCGTTTTCTCGAGCAGTCGGCGAAAGACGGCTTCGTAGCAGGTGCCGGGATCTTTGCGCCGGTTCAGCGCGCGCAGGCCCAGATAGCGCGCCAGCGGGTGCAGGTGCTGCTGCGCGCTGGTCTCGCCCGGCGACCACAAGGTCCGCGAAACGAACAGGGGCGCCTCGAGATCGAGTGGCCGCGGCAGCAGTTCGGCCAGTGACTCGGCTTCCAGCAGGTTCCGCGCGGCCGAGACCGTGATCAGACCACGCAGGAGGTCCTCGGTGTCGTATTTGTGCGCGGGCAGGCCCGCCGCGAACGAGCGCAGCAGATACCGCTCGACGGTGGCTCCCCGCTCCGGCGACGGGCGGTCGAGCAGCTTGTCGAGCCGCTCGACGAGCCCGGGTTCGTCGTACAGCTTCTCCAGCACGAGCGTGGTGGAAGCGCAGTGGCCGCCGGTCAGCCGGTGCACAGCCGAGCCGATCGCGTTCGCGCCGTGGCCTGCCCACAGCCGGTTCTTGGCCAGCTGCTGAACCTCGTTCTCCGGCAGATCGCCGAGCGTCGCGAGCAGCCACGAGCCGGTCAGGTCGCTGCCGGGCCAGCGGGTGGGCGAGGGCACCTGGCCGTCGAGCGCGGCCGCCAGCGAGCCGTCGCTGGTCGTGACCACGGTCAGCGGATCGTCCTGCTTCATACCGGGCATGGCCTGCAACGCCCGGCGCACGCGCAGGAGCGCTCGGATGAAGGACAACGCCGCGTCGGTGTCGCCGCCATCGAGCAGGACGAGGGCGTTCGAGCGTGCCAAGCCTTCGCGCAGGTCCGCGAGCAACGCGGTGACCAGCAGCTCGTCCACTTCGACGTCGAACCGGGGGTTCGCGGCCTGGTCGCTCAGCTGGATCAGCGCGTGCTCGTGGTCGAGCGAGAATCCCTGATCCTGATGGGAGAACCAGCGCTCGGCCCGCCGCCAAGCCGGGGAGGGCCAGCCGCGGGTGAGCCTGCGGGTGACCACGTCGACCAGCGCTGCCGTGCCGGGCAAGGACATGTTCGCCGCCAGTGCGCTCGCGACCGGGGCCAGGTCGGTCAGCAAGGTGGCCAGTGCGGTGGAGCCGCGGTGCGCCTGGAGTTTCTCGCGCAATTCGCCCACCGCCTCGTTCGGGGAGAGGCCGGTGAAGTTCTGCTTGATCGCGACCTGCGCCACCATCACCCGGCGGAACGGGATCGCGTAGCGCAGGCTCAGCCCCAGCATGATGGCGGTCAGCACCGGCCTGGGCGCGCCGCCCGTGCGCAGCGGGTCCACCACCACGGCCGGGATCCTTTCCCGCGCGCGTTCATGCGCCGTGGCGAGCAGCGCCGAGCGCCCGGAGCCGCCGGGACCTTCGACGACGAGCACGGGTCTGGCCAGGCCGGGCGGCGGTGCCGCTGTCAGTTCGTCAATGAGGTTGAGCAGGCTCGATCGTCCTACGAACACCGTTGTTCCCCCTCGGACCGATTCGGAAGGAAGGACTTTATATGTTCTTTGTCGCACCGAGAAACCGGCTGGCTGATATCTCTGAGGCGGTCTTTTCTATCGCCTAACGTGAATCACCCATTTGCCTAGATCAAATTTGCTTTGTGTAGTCGTTAGGGATTCCGGTACACTCTTCGGTGTTCTTGGCTGGACGAACCTCACGGCCCGGTAGGTAGTCCGGGCGGCGCTTCGGCGCTCGTTGTCCCTCGTTCCGGGAAACCAGTGCGGCCAGGCTGATTCGTCATGCCTGGAGGTTTCCGATGAACGGTGAGTTCACCGTGTTCCACGACGGCCGGTTCTGGATCGGCGTCTACGAGTTCCGCGAGGACGGCCACGTTCGCGCGGCCCGCCATATCTTCGGCGCCGAGCCGACCAATGCCGAGCTGCTCCAATTCGCGGCAGGCCCGGGTTTCACGGCATTGTCCCGCGAAGCCGAGCGCGCTCCTGCCGTGCCGATGGAGATACGGGCACGGTCGCGTGTTTCCGCGAAAAGGCTCGCGAAACAAGCGAAGAAAGCGCAGGAATCAGCAGGAGTGGGCACGGCCGCGCAGCGCGCCTTGCGTGAGTCCGTCGCCGAGCGCGCCGTCGAGAACAAGGCCGCCCGCAAACGCCGCGAGGCCGAGGAAGCCGCCCGGCGCCGCGCGCTCGCCCGAGCCCAGGCCCGCGCCAAACACCGCGGGCGTTAGAGGTCGTGAGCGGTACGGCCGGTTCTATTGAGGGGAAGGGCAAAGGTGGCGCGGCGGTAGCCCACTTCCGCCGCGCAAGTGGGTCGTCGGAGGACTCTGCAGCCTGAATTTTTGTCCGCTTTGGGCTTCTTGATCGTATTCTTGGGCTGGTTGGGTCGCTTCGGATGGCGTTGCGGTGTTTGAGCCGTCAGATGGCCCCAACGCCACATCGTCGAAGCGTCGACCACGCCATGTTTGACTTTCCGCCCAATAACCGGCGAAAACACTCACGACCCCTTCGGGCTGTCTCGTCCGGGGCAGGGTCGTGGTCGGGCGTGGGTGAGGGCCTACTTTGAACCGCCCCGGGTTTGATGGAGGCTCCATCGTGTGAGTGAGGATGGAGTTATGGCCCGGTCTTCGAGGCATCCGCGTGAGGTGCGTGAGCGTGCGGTTGCGTTGGTGTTTGAGCAGGTAGAGCAGTATTCGTCGCAGTGGGAGGCGATCACGTCGATCGCGGCGAAGGTGGGGGTGTCGGCGGAGAGCTTGCGTCGGTGGGTGCGGCAGGCGGAGACCGATCAGGGGGCGCGGCCGGGTGTGACGACCGCGGAGGAGCAGCGGATCCGCGAGCTGGAGCGGGAGAACCGTGAGTTGCGGCGGGCGAATGAGATTCTGAAGGCGGCGTCGGCTTTCTTCGCGAGGGAGCTCGACCCTCGACCGCCACGCTCGTAGCGTTCATCACGGAATATGGGGACCGGTTCGGAGTCGAGCCGATCTGTGCCGTGCTGACCGAGTTCGGGATCAAGATCGCTCCGTCCACCTATTACGCCGCCCGCGTGCGCCCGGAATCGGCGCGCGCGGTGCGCGATGAGGAATTGAAGAAGGAAATCCAGCGGGTGTATGACGAGAATTACCGGGTGTATGGTGCCCGGAAAATATGGTGGCAGCTGCGCCGTGACGGGATCACCGTCGGGCGGGGCCGGATCGAGCGGCTCATGCGCGCGATGGGCCTGGCCGGCGCGGTGCGTGGGAAGGCAATTCGCACGACGGTGTCCGATCCTGACGGTGTCCGCGCGGCGGACCTGGTGAAACGCCAGTTCACCGCCGGCGCGCCGAATCGCTTGTGGGTGGCGGACTTCACCTACGTCGCCACCTGGGCCGGCACCGTCTACGTCGCCTTCGCGATCGACGTGTTCTCCCGCAAGATCGTCGGCTGGCGCGCGAGCATGTCCAAGGAAACCGATCTGGTGCTCGACGCCATCGAGCAAGGACTGCGTGAGCGGGATTATCGGTGGAGCGAGGGTCAGGAGAGGTTGATTCACCATTCCGACGCCGGGAGTCAGTACACGTCTTTTCGGTTCACGCAGCATCTTATCGATTCGGGTATCGACGCGTCAATCGGCACCGTCGGTGACGCACTCGACAACGCGCTCGCGGAATCAACCATCGGTTTATATAAGACCGAGTTGATTAAACCGAACAGGCCATGGCACAATAAGCAAGAAGTCGACGTCGCCACCGCCGGCTGGGTCGAGTGGTACAACAACCAGCGACTCCACGGAGCCTGTGGCGGCAGACCACCCGTCGAGTTCGAGACCCTGTACGAGTCAGGTGACCTGATCAGCCTGGTCGCCTGACCCCAACAACGAGTCTCTACCGAACCCGGGGCGGTTCACTTCGCTCGGATCCGTGGGGTGGGGGCCTGGTTGGTCCGTATATGCGGGTGAGGGAGGCCCTGATCCGCTTGGTTCGGGTGGGGGAGGCCCTCACCCGGCGGATCCGAGCGCGGATAAAGGCTCCCCCTTATAGCTGGGCCTAGTGCCTGGGTGAGTGCGGTTTGCGTCGTTCAACGCCGCGAACCGCACTCACCCCCTCGAACGACCCTGTAACTGGTCAAGCGGGTTGACTGTGCGGGTTGTGAGTCGTTCAGAGCCTGTTGCTTTTTGAACTGGCTCGACATGGCTTGATGATCTTGTTGCACGTGTGGCAAATTGGGATAATTGTTGTGTGGCAAGGGATTATCGGCCGGTTGATCGTGAGCAGGAGTTTCTGTTGCCGCCGTCGATGGCGGACTGGTTGCCGGATGATCATCTGGTGTGGTTCGTGATCGCGGTGGTGGGGCGGCTGGACACGTCGGCGTTTCACGCGACGGCGAAGCGTGGTGGGGTCGGGCGGCGTGGGTATGACCCGGAGATGCTGCTGACGTTGTTCGTGTATGCGATGGCGCATGGGGTGTCCTCGTCGCGGCGGATCGAGCGGTTGTGCCTGACCGATGTGGCGTTCCGGATCATCTGCGCGCAGGACATCCCGGATCACACGGTGCTGGCCCGGTTCCGCCAGCGTCACGAGGCGGCGCTGACGGATCTGCTGACCGAGTCGCTGGTGCTGGCCGCCGAACTGGGGATGGTGTCGCTGGGGGTGGTCGCGTTCGACGGCACCAAGATCGCCGCCAACGCGAGTAAGGACGCCAACCGCACCGAGGCTCACCTGCGGAAACTGGCCGAGAAGTTCGTTGAGGAGACCGCGCAGACCGACGCGGCCGACGACGCCCGCTTCGGCGCCGACCGGCGCGGCGACGAACCACCACCGGACCTGCGTGACCGCACCCGTCGCGGTGAACGGATCACGGCCGCGCTGGAGCAGATCCAGTCCCGTCGCGACGCGGCCGAGCAGGCCGGCGAGGGGCGGGCTGAGATCGCGCGGGCCTATGACGCCGCGGTCGCCGCCCTCACCCGTGGCGGGGCCCCGCCGCGAGGCGCGGACCGGGTCGCGGTGGCCCGAGCACGCCTGGACCGGGAGCGAGCCACAGCGGTGTCCCGCTGGGAGGCCTGGCACGCCCAGATGCGATCCGGCGGCGGGCGCCGCCCGTCGGGGAAAGCAGCGGTGCCGCCGGAGGATCACAGCAGGGTCCGGCGGGCCCGCGCCGCCTATGAGGCCGCGCTCTCCCGCGCTGAACAGGCCGCCGCCACCGCGAAATCCCAGACGCAGACCGACAAGTTCGTGGCGAACACGACCGACCCGCAATCACGGCTGCTCAAGACCCGCAACGGCTGGGTCCAGGGCTACAACTGCCAGACCGCGGTCAGCGACGACGAATTCCTCGTGTCCGCCCGCGCCACCCAGGACACCAACGACCTCGACCAGTTCGTGCCCACCGCCGATGATGTCCTCGCCACCGCCGGGAAGCTGGCCCGGCGCACCGGCCGCGGTGACCTCACCGTCGGCGTGATGATCGGCGACGCCGGCTACGACTCGACCGCCAACCTTGAGACCGCGGGCCCGGACCGTCTCATCGCCGATGCCAAAGGCCGCACCGTGAACACTCGAGCCGCCACCGACCCGGCCACCGGCGACCCACCCAAGAACGCCACCGCGCGGGAGAAGATGAACCACCGGCTACGCACCGCAGAAGGCGTGACCCTCTACCGACGACGCGGCGCGATGATCGAAGCACCCAACGCCTGGCTCAAAGACCGCCGCGGGCTCACCCGCTTCGCCCGCCGAGGACTCACCGCCGCCCAAGCCGAACTCTCCCTCGCCGCCGCAGTCACCAACCTGCTCAAACTCTGGACCAAGGGCATCACCACCGCCCAGATCCGCACCACCTGAACCCCACCCCGGCCCGGCCCGGTGGCCAAGCCAGAGACCGGACGATGCCGAAGACACCACAACAGCAAAAAGCAACAGGCTCTTCAACGACGCATTTCCCACACAGCCACCCCGGCCACAGCCGAGCACACCAGACACGCCACCTTTGACCTTCCGCCCAATAGAACCGGCCGTGCCACTCACGACCACTCGACCGCGACCCCGGCCAGCCCGGGTCCGGCGTCGCGGAAGTACGCGCTGGTCACCCCGCCCATGACGCAGGGCAGTTCCTCCGACTCCACGGGGAGCGCGTCGTCACGGGTGCGGACCTGCCGGACACAGCGGGCGGGCAGCGCGCGCCGGTTGAAGCGGAGCTGCACCAGGTAACTCGCGCACTGGTCGCGCAGCATGCGGTAGTAGCCGGGCGACGCGGAGCCGGAGTCGTCGCGGACCTCGAAGCAGAAGACGTGGATCTCGCCCTCGGCGAGCTTGCGGTCGAAGAGGAGTTCGGTGGCCAGTGTGTCGCTGCCGGGGTGCCGTCGCATGCGGCCGATGCGGCAGCCCTCGGCGGTGACCAGCTCGACGCCTTCGATGTCGCAGCCCTCGTCGCCGTTGTAGACGGTGATGTACCGGTCGGGGCCCTGGCGGCGGGCGCGGGCGACGAGGCGGGTGTGGAGGCTGCGCTGGCGGTGCTCGGCGTCGAAAGTGATGGTGTCGTGGACCCAGAGCAGTTCGAGGTCGGCGTTGTACCGCGACGACGGGTACGCGCCGAGCTCGGTGAGCAGCTGGTCGACGATCGAGCCCATGTCCCCGGACCGCAGGTCGGAGAACGAGACGGCGAGCTGGTGTGCCTTGGCGCGGGAGGTGCGGGGGCCGATCAGCACGACGAGCGCGTCCGGTGGCAGCTGGAGCACCGACTCCAGAGCGCGCACGGCGGGCAGCGCCTTGGGTACTTCCGGCTGACGGAGACCGCGCTGCCAGTAACTCAGCGTCGACTGTCCAACGTGGACACCGCGGCGGCCGAGATGGGCGCGCAACCGGGCCAAGGACAAGCCGCGGTGAGCGATCGCCAACCGGAGCGCATGGTGGAACTCGCCGGAACGCAGCGCGTCCGCCAGCTCGCGCGGCAAGGGCTCTGCGGGGCGTCGGCCGTTCTCGACGACAGCGTGGGCGTCACCCTCTCGTGTCACCAACTGCCCCTTCACTAACGAGTGTTTGCTGGGCGTGAACACCGCGGAACGTTCACGGTAGCAGCGCCGTCCGGCATTTCCGACCGCTCTTTAGGGGTGTTGGCCACGCCAGGGTGACCGTTCCGCGTTCCGGGGTTGACGCGGAACGATCCGTTCGGATGGGTGACCTTCTTGCTCAGGGTGATTGTCACGGACCAGATTTGTCACGAACCGAAGTTCGGCGGGGGTTCGGACGGGAGGCCATGGGTGCCGGTCTACTCCAAGGCGCGCGTCATCGGAGCCGCGTGCCTGACGCTCTGGCTGGTTCCACCTGTCCAGGCGCACGCCGCACCTTCGGCGCGCTCGCTCGACATCACCATGCAGGCCCAGGAGCGGACCCAGTGGTGCTGGGCCGGTTCGGGCAACACTATCGCCGCCTTCCACGGCGCCACGATCACCCAGACCCGCTTCTGTCAGCTCGCGCACGATGAGTCAGGTGACTCCTGCGCGAACCTCGCGGGCACGCTCGGCGACGCCCAGCACGCCTACGCCGCGCTCGGTTTCTCATCGCCGGGGACCGCGCTCGCGGACAAGGTCGGCTACGACGACATCAAAGCCCAGATCGAAGCGGGCAGGCCGATCCAGACCCGGATCGGCTGGACCGTCGGCGGCGGCCACATCCACGTCGTCTACGGCTACGACAGCGTCCAGCAGCGCGTCTACTGGGGCGATCCGTGGCCGACGAACAGCCGCTACAACCTCTCGACCTACGCCTACTACTCGAGCAACCGCAGCTTCTCCTGGACCCACACACTCATCGGGGTCGCGAAATGAAGGCGCTCACGCTTGCCTTGCTGATCATCACCGGGTTGCTGGTGACCGGCGTTTCCGCCGGCGCCACGACGACGGTGTCCGCCACCGGCCTCGCCCCTCGGGTCATGCCCAGGGGAGAGACCGGCCCGCCACCTTCGGAGCGCGATTTCGACTGGGCGCCGTTCGGCGTCTTCGGCGGCATCGCGCTGCTGGTCGCGGGTGGCTACTGCCTCTACGCGCGGCGACGGCCCGCTTAGTCGTGCCGGCAGGCTCGGCGAGGACCCCCTGCACCCGCCGAGCCTGCCGGTCAACCACCTCGTAGGGTTGCCCCGTGGGCCGATTGGTAGTCATCGAAGGTTTGGACGGCGCGGGCAAGCGCACCCTCGCGAACGGGCTGACCGAGGCGCTGACCTCGGCGGGCGCCAGCGTCGCCGCGCTCGCTTTCCCCCGCTACGGCAAGAGCGTGCACGCCGACCTGGTCAAGGAGGCACTGCACCGCGGTCACGGCGACCTCGCCGACTCCGTCTACGGCATGGCGATGCTCTACGCCCTCGACCGGTCCGGCGCCGCCGACGAGATCCGCGTCCTGCGCGGCAGCCACGACGTGGTCCTGCTCGACCGCTACGTCGCCTCCAACGCCGCGTACGGCGCGGCCCGCCTGCACCAGGACGCTTCGGGCGAGTTCGTCGCCTGGGTCCGCGCGCTGGAGGTCGACCGGTTCGGCCTGCCGGTCCCCGACGCACACCTCCTGCTGCGCGTCACGCCCGAGGTCGCGGCCGCCCGAGCCGAGCACCGCGCTCGCACGGAGGCGGACCGGCCGAAAGACGCCTTCGAGTCGGACGATGCCCTGCAGCAGCGCTGCGCGGCCGTGTACGACCAGCTGGCGACCGGTGGCTGGCTGGCGCCGTGGCACGACGTCGCGGGCGCGGACCCGGTCGCGCTGGCCGCGACGCTGCTCGCCTGAGCACGAGCGCTACCGCTTCAACCGTTCCCTGACCCAGTCGTGGAATTCGGCGATGTGGTGCTCCGAGGGCATCAGGACCCCGCCGTCGGCGTAGGCCCGCGAGGACATCGCGGGCTGGCAGCGTTCACAGGCCTCGAAGTCCTGGACGTTCACCCGGTCGAACAACTCCACCGACCGCGACACGTCCTTTCCGGACGCCACCACGTCTTTCGAGTACAGCCAGTCGCATTCGACCACGGTCCGGTCCGCCGCCAGCGGATACATCCGGTGGAAGATCACGTGGTCCGGCACCAGGTTGACGAACACCTGCGGCCGCACGGTGATCGCGTAGTACCGCCGGTCCTGCTCCGAGGCCACGCCCGCCAGCTTCTCGAAGCCCGGTGAGCCGTCGATCGTGAACCCGTCGATCCCGGCGCCGAACTCCGCGCCGTGCCCGACGTAGTACTGCGCCGCGTAGCCGCCCGCGAACTCCGGCAGCACCTCGGTCAGCTCCGGGTGGATCGTCGCGCAGTGGTAGCACTCCATGAAGTTCTCGATGATCAGCTTCCAGTTGGCGCGCACGTCATAGGTGATACGACGGCCGACCGACAGCTCGTCGATCTCGTAGTGCTCGATCGCCTCCGCGTCGCCGAGCCGCGCGGTGGCCGCGCCGATCACGTCGTCTTCGAACGAAGGCGGCTCCGGCGCCAGGCACACCCACGCGTAGCCGAGCCACTCGCGCAGATGGACCCTGGTGAGTCCATAACGGACACGGTCGACGTCGGGCGTGCTGGTCAGGTTCGGCGCCGCGATCAGCTTGCCGTCGAGGCCGTAAGTCCAAGCGTGGTAAGGACATTGGAACGCGCGGCGGACCGTTCCCGATTCCTCTGTGCACACTCGCGCGCCGCGATGGCGGCAGACGTTGAGGAACGCGCGCAGCGCGCCGTCGCGTCCCCGGCTGACCAGAATGCTTTCCCGGCCCACCGTGACGGTGCGGAAATCGCCCGCCGCGGGCAGATCCGCGCCGCGGACCGCGCAGAACCACATGTTCTCGAAAATCGATGTCTGCTCTTCGGCGAAGATCTCCGGCGAGGTGTAGAAACGGCCGGGCAGCGTGGCCAGCAGGCTGGGCGGGAGCGCCGTCATCTTGCTCCTGTCAAACGAGCGGGGTCGAACAGGGCGATCGGGTGCGCGGTGCCGCCCTCGACGAGGTCGGCCAGGATCTCACCCACCACGGGCACGAACTTGAAGCCGTGCCCCGAAAAACCACACGCGACGACCACGCGGTCCCGTGCCGGGTGCCGCGCGATGACGAAGTGCTCGTCGGCCGTGTTGGTGTACATGCACGTCGCCGCGCGCTGGAATTCCCAAGGCAGGGAAGGCATCCGCGACCGCACGAACGCCGTCATGTCGGCGATCTCCTCGGCGTGCACGGTGCGGTCGATCGTCTCGGGTGTGCAGACCTGGCCACCGCGGAAGAACGCGACCTTCACGCTGCCGTCGACGGCGGGGAAGCCGTAGAACTGCCTGCCCGCGTCGCCTTCCCAGATATAGATGGGATGTCGCTGGAACGCGGTCACGTCCGACGGCGCGAACCAGTACTGCACCTGCCGCTCGATCGTGAACTCGACGCCCAGCTCAGCCAGCAGCTCCGGCGCCCACGCGCCGGGGCAGACCACCAGCTGTGCGGCCTCGTAGGTCCCGGCCGAGGTCTCGACGCGCACGCCGGACTCGTCCGCCGACCAGCGCAGCACCTTCTCCTCGAAGCGCAGCTCGGCGCCCGCGCGTTCGGCCAGCTTCAGGTGCGCGGCGACGCTCGACTCGGGCACGACGTAGCCTGCGCCCGCCTCGTACAGGCCGATGTCACCGTCGGACGGCCGCATGGTCGGAAAGCGTTCGCGGATCGCGGCCGCGTCGAGCAGCTCGTGCGGCAGGTCCCATTTCTGGGCGCTGAGCAGGCTGCCCGCGACCGTGCGAGAGTCCGGCTTGCCGATCATGATCCCGCCGCAGCGGTAGAAGGCGTCGATCCCGGAGTCCTGTTCGATGCCTTCCCACAGCTCGTGCGCGCGCAGCAGCAACGGCACATAGGCCGGATCTTCGAAGTACGCCTGCCGCGTGATCCGCGAGCCGCCGTGGCTGGAGCCGAGGTTGTGCACGGGGGAGAACTGCTCGATCCCGAGCACGCGGTGGCCGCGCTGCGCGAGCCGGTACGCGGCCGCGCTGCCCATCCCGCCCAGTCCGATAACGATCGTGTCGTGCGGCACGGTCAGCTCCTCAGCCTGGTCATCTTGGGGTCGAACAGCGGTTCTTCGGAAACCTGGACGGGAACGCGTGTCCCGAAGTACTCGATCTCCACCGGCCCGTCGAGCCGCGCGGGCAGCCAGGCGTACGCGATGTTCTTGCCGATCGTGTACCCGTACGCCGCGCTGGTGACGTAGCCGCGTGGCCGCCCGCCGACGAACACCGGTTCCTTGCCCAGCACGACCGCGTGCGCGTCGTCCCAGGTCAGGCAGGTCAACCGGCGTGAGACGGTCGCCTCGGACCGGCCCTCGATGGCGTCGCGGCCGATGAAGTAGCCCTTGTCCATCCGCACGGCGAAGCCGATCCCGGCCTCGTACGGGTCGTGCTCGGCGGTCATGTCGGTGCCCCACGACCGGTAGCCCTTCTCCAACCGCATGGAGTTGAACGCGTCGCGTCCCGCCGCGATGACACCGTGCTCCTGCCCGGCCTCCCAGAGGATGTCCCAGAGCTTCCGGCCCATGTCGGCCGTGGTGTACAGCTCCCAGCCGAGTTCGCCCACATAGGACAGTCGCATGGCCGTCACCGGCACTTCGCGGAGATAAGCCTTGCACGCCTTGAAGTATCCGAGCGCCTTGTGCGAGAAGTCCGTTGTGGACAGTGGCTGCACCAGGTCGCGCGCGCGTGGCCCCCACAGTCCGATACAGCAGGTGCCCGGCGTCGTTTCCTGGATCTGGACGGTGCCGTCACCGGGCAGATGCCGTGAGAACCAGTCGATATCGAGGTTCCCGTTCACGCCGACCTGGAACCGCTGCGCGTCCAGCCGCGCGACGGTCAGGTCGCTGCGCACGCCGCCGTCTTCGCCGAGCAGCAACGTGTACGTCACCGCGCCCGGTTTCTTGTCGAGCTGGTTCGTGGTCAGCGTCTGCAGGAACGGCAGCGCGCCGGGGCCGCTGATCTCCAGCCGTTTCAACGCCGTCATGTCGAACATCGCGACGCGTTCGCGGGCCACCAGCGCCTCGGCGCCCGCGATCGGCGACCAGTACCGCGCGGCCCAGTCGTTGCGTGCCGGGACGCGCTCGACCTCGGGCAGATTCGCGTTCGCCTCGTACCAATGCGGCCGTTCCCAGCCGCCCGCTTCGAGGAAGAACGCGCCGAGTTCGGCCTGCCGCTCGTAGAACGGACTGGTACGCAATGGCCGCGGATCTTCCATGGGCTGCAAGGGATGCAGCACGTCGTACACCTCGACGAAACTCTGGCAGCTGCGCGCATGCACGTAATCCGGTGCCAGTTGGACCTTTTCGAACCGCGCGAGGTCGCACGAGTGCAGGTCGAGACGCGGCTGCCCGTCGATGAGCCACTCGGCCATCGACCGCGCGACGCCCGCGGAATGCGTGATCCAAACGGCTTCGGCCAGCCAGAAGCCGTCCAGTTCCGGATGCTCGCCGAGCAGCGGCATGCCGTCGGGGGTGAACGAGAACAGGCCGTTGATGCCCTCCTCGACCTTGGCCTCGCCCAGCGACGGCAGCAGGTCGACGGCGGCGGCCCACGACTCGTCGAAGTCGGCGGGGGTGAAGGTCAGCTCGGACGGCATGCCCGGCGACGTGCGCGGATCGGCGATCTCGGCGGCGTCGATCGGCATCGGCCGGTGCCCGTACGCGCCGATGCCGATCCGGTCGACATGCTCGCGGAAGTAGAGGTCGGCGTCCTGATGCCGCAGTATCGGCTTGCTCGCTTCGCCCGGCTCGGTGTTGTGCCCGGCCAGCTGCGGCAGTGCGGTGGTGCGCGCGTACTGGTGCGCCATCGGCACCAGCGGCACCGTGAGATCGACGAGGCCGCCGATCACCGGCCCCCACATGCCCGCGCACGAGACGACGACGTCCGCGCGGAACGTGTCCGTCTCGGTGGTCACGCCGGTGACGCGGCCCGCGGACCGCTCGATCGCGATCACCTTCTGGCGCGCGAGGAACCGGGCGCCGCGGCCGATCGCGAGCTGGGCCTGTGCTTCGGCGGCGCGCAGTGGTTTGGCGAGCCCGTCGGACGGGATGTGGAACCCGCCGAGCACCTTGGCGGGGTCGACCAGCGGGTGCAGCGCGGCGCATTCCTCCGGCCCGACCAGCGAACTCGCGACCCCGGAAGCGGTGGCCCAGCCCTGTCTTCGCTTGAGATCTCCGAGCCGCTCGGGCGTCGTCGCGACCTCGAGGCCGCCGACCTGATTGAAGCACCACCCGCCGTCGAGGGTGAGCTCCGAGTACTTGGCGACGGTGTACTTCGCGAACTCGGTCATGGTCCGGCAGCCGTTGGTCTGGAAGACCAGGCCGGGCGCGTGCGAGCTGGAGCCGCCGGTGGTGAACAGGTCGCCCTGCTCCAGGACGGTGACGTCGGTCCAGCCTCGTGCGGTCAGCTCGTCGGCGAGCGCGCAGCCGACGATGCCTGCCCCGATCAGCACGACGCGAGGGGTGACGGCCATGCGAGAACCTCCTGGTCAGTCGTCCACAAAGGACCAAGATGCAGGCGGAGCTGTTCCGTCTTCTGCAACAAGGTGCGTTATGCGAGACGCTGCTGTCAATAGGCCAAGAGGGCTCGCAAATCGTCAGCTCTTGAAGTACCCCAGCTGCGACGAAAGTTCTTCCGCCGCTTGGGTCATCGGCCGCACGATTTGCCGCACGCGCTGTTTCGACAGCCGGTACGACGGGCCCGAAGCGCTCATCGCGGCGATCACCTCACCGCCCGGCCCGAGTATCGGCACGGCCACCGCGTGCAGCCCGAGTTCCAGCTCCTCGAAGCAGGCGGCGTAACCCTCTTCGAGCACCCGGTCCAGCTCCAGCGTCAGCTCGGTGGGCTCGACGGTGGTGCGCGGGGTGTACTGCTCCAGCTTGCGGCGCAGCAGCTTGCGCCGCTCGGCCTCGGCCATGTTCGCCAGCAGCACCTTGCCGCTGGACGTGGCGTGCAGCGGGGTGCGCTGGCCGGTCCAGTTCTGCGTGCTGATCGCCGCGGCGCCGCGCGCCTGGCTGATGTTGATCGCGACGCCGTCGTCGGCGACGGCGATGTTGACCGTCTCGCCGAGCGTCTCGGCCAGCGCCTGGCAGCTGTGCCGCCCGAGTTTCGCCAGGTCCATGCGCCCGGTGGCGGCGCCGGCCAGGCGCACCATGCCGAAGCCGATGGCGTACTTCCCGCGTTCGCCGAGCTGCTCGACCAGCCCGCGCGCCTCCAGCACGCTCACCAGCCGCGAGACGGTCGACTTGTGCACGCCCAGCTCGACCGAGATCTCGGTGATGCCCGCTTCGCCCTCGCGGGCGAGTATTTCCAGCACGCTGATCGCCCGGTCGACGGACTGCACCTGAGATGGCCCCTCGGAGTTCCGCATAGCGCAACAGTATGGCGTTTTGCGAAACTCCGCTGATCTGACCGGGGGACACCCTTGACGAGTCCGGGGGTCGGGGCCGATCGTTGCGGAGGGCAGAACGTGTCTCGCCCTGCGCAACGTCCAGGAGGCTTGTGATGATCAGAGCGTGCGACGTCTCCGACCTTCCCGACGGCGAGGCGGTTCGTATTGTCGCGCACGTCCCCATCTCCGTGTTCCACAGCGAAGGCGAATTCTTCGCGATCGACGACACCTGCACCCATCAGGACGCCTCGCTCGCCGACGGCTGGATCGAGGGCTGCGTCGTCGAGTGCCCGCTGCACGCGGCGACCTTCGACCTCCGCAGCGGCAAGGCGCTCTGCCTGCCCGCGAGCGAACCCGTCCGCACCTACCCGGTCGTGGTGTCCGGCGGAGTGATCTATGTGGACACTGGAGTGCAGACCGGCGTCGCGTGAGCGGATCATCCGACGCGGCGTTTCTTCATATGTCGACAAAAGCGTCTTGCCTTCCCCTTGCCTGGGGCACCCGTTCGGAGCAGCACGAAGAGGGAATCTTGATCTTTCTGGTGGTCAAGCGCCGGGTCGTGCACGCGTTGAGACACTTCAGTGCGAACATGTCCTCATGAAGGCACGTGTACTGGTGGTCGACGACGACCCGGCACTCGCGGAGATGCTCACGATCGTGCTGCGAGGGGAGGGGTTCGACACCGCCGTCGTCGCGGACGGCTCGCGAGCGCTGCCCGCGCTGCGTGAGCTGAAACCCGACCTGGTGCTGCTCGACCTCATGCTCCCCGGCATGAACGGCATCGACGTCTGCAAGGCGATCCGCGCCGAGTCCGGGGTGCCGATCGTGATGCTCACGGCCAAGAGCGACACCGTGGACATCGTGCTGGGCCTCGAATCCGGCGCCGATGACTACGTCGTCAAACCGTTCAAGCCCAAGGAACTCGTCGCCCGCGTGCGGGCACGCATGCGCCGGACCGAGGCCGAGCCCGCGGAATCGCTGACCATCGGCGATCTCGCGATCGACGTGCCCGGTCACGAGGTGACCCGCGAGGGCAAGGCGATCCCGCTGACGCCGCTCGAGTTCGACCTGCTGGTCGCGCTCGCCCGCAAGCCGAGGCAGGTGTTCACCCGCGAGGTGCTGCTGGAGCAGGTGTGGGGCTACCGCCACGCCGCGGACACCCGGCTGGTGAACGTCCACGTGCAGCGATTGCGTTCCAAGGTGGAGAAGGATCCGGAACATCCCGAGGTCGTCTTGACGGTCCGCGGGGTCGGGTACAAGGCGGGCCCGCCATAATCGGGGGATGAGACAGCGGTTCCGTGTGTTCGCGGCCGCGGCGGCTCGGCTGATCCGGCGGGTGTCGGTGTTCGGCCGCCGCCGCTCGGTCGCGTTCGGCGAGTTGTGGCGCCATTCGCTGCAGTTCCGCGTCACCGTGTCCACCCTGGCCTTGTCGTCAGCGGTGGTCTTCGTGCTGGGCATGGTCCTGCAGAACCAGATCACCGAGCGGCTGATCACCACCAAGCAGAACGCCGCGGTGGCGCAGACGCAGGCGGTGGCCGAGGCAGCCGCGACCGAGCTGGTCGGGATCGGCGCCGAGCCAGCCGACACGATGCGCGAACGGCTGTCCAACGCGCTGAAAGGCCTGGCCAGCAGCTCCGCGGGAGCCAAGGACGGGCCGGTTTCGGCCGCGGGCACCTTCGAGCCGGTGCTCGCGACCGGCGGGCGCAACACGGCGTCCGACGCCGTCTTCGCGGGCAACTACGACAAGGTGCCGGTCCGGCTGCGGCAGTTCGTCGAGTCGAACCAGCTCAGCCTGCAGATCCACACCGTCGAGAACGACGGCACCCGCACCACGTACATGATCGTCGGCGCGCCCGTGACCAGCGGGTTGACGCCGTTGCAGCTGTATCTGCTCTTCCCGCTCACCGCCGAGCAGAACACCGTCTCGACCGTGCAGAACACCTTGTTCGTCGGCGGGCTCGTGTTGCTGCTCCTGCTCGCCGCGATCACCAACCTGGTCACCCGCCAGGTGGTCAGGCCGGTCCGCCAAGCGGCCGCTGCCGCCGAGCAGTTCGCGGGCGGTGACCTGGAACAACGCCTCGCCGTCGTCGGCGAGGACGACTTGTCGAAGCTCGCCGTCTCCTACAACGAGATGGCCGCGAGCATCCAGCGCCAGATCCGCCAGCTCGAGGACTTCGGCGGCCTGCAGCGCCGGTTCACCTCGGACGTCTCGCACGAGCTGCGCACCCCGCTGACCACCGTCCGGATGGCCGCCGACGTGCTGCACGCCTCGCGCGAGCAGTTCCCGGCAGGCCTCGCGCGGTCCACCGAGCTGCTGGTCGACGAGCTCGACCGGTTCGAGGCGCTGCTCGGCGACCTGCTGGAGATCAGCCGTCTCGACGCGGGCGTCGAGGAGCTGTCCGCCGAGTTCATCGACATCCGCCCGATCGCGCGCCGCGCCGCCGAGCAGGTGCGCGGCATCGCCAGCAACGCGGGCAGCGTCATCGAGCTGGAGCTGCCCGACGACGAGACGCCGGTCGAGATCGACGCCCGCCGCGTCGAGCGCATCCTGCGGAACCTGCTGGCCAACGCGGTCGACCACAGCGAGGGCCGCCCGGTGAAGATGCGCGTGGTCGCCGGCGAGGACGCGGTCGCCATCGCCGTGCGCGACCACGGCGTCGGCCTGCGGGCAGGCGAAGCCGACCTGGTGTTCAACCGCTTCTGGCGCGCGGACCCGTCACGCAACCGCCGCACCGGCGGCACCGGGCTCGGGCTGGCGATCAGCCAGGAGGACGCCAGGCTGCACGGCGGCGAGCTCGACGCCTGGGGCGAGCTGGGCGCGGGCGCCTGCTTCCGGCTGACTTTGCCGCTGCGCCAGGACACCCCGTTCACCACCAGCCCGCTGCCGCTGCCGCCGGAGGACTTCACCCCGGTCGAGCCGCTGAACGGCCACGTCGGGCTGCTTGAGGTCCAACCGGCGCAGGAAGCCATCCTGGCCGACCATGAGGAGGTAGGCCGGTGAAGACCGCGGTCAAGCTCATCGCGCTCGCGGTCATGCTGCTGGCGAGCGGCTGCGCCAACATCCCGGCCGAGATGCAGCCCGTGGTGCTCTCGGGCGAGCGTCCCGCTCAGGCCGTCCAGACACCGCAGGAGCCTGAGAAAGGCTTGGACGCGCTCACGGTCGTCCGCGACTTCATCAAGGCCAGCGCGCTGACCGCGAGCGGCAACGCTTCGCCGACAGCCAGCGTCTACCTCGACGAAGAGACTCGTAAGAGCTGGTCGCCGGTCAAGGGCCTCACGATCATCGAGGACACCTTCGGCACGGTCTACGCGCCCGAGCCCGAGCAAAGCGCCGACCCGAACGAGAAGGTCGTGCTCGTCCGCGGGTTCATGGTCGGCACGCTCGGCCAGGACAGCGCGTTCATCCCGGCCGTGCCCGCCAGCGGCGACTACATCCTGCCGGTCCACGTGCGGCTGCAGGCCGACGGCCAGTGGCGCATCACCGGGCCGCTGTCGAACAACCTGGTGATCACCGAGCGCGACTTCTCGGCCAACTACTTCAAGGTCGCGGTCAACTTCTTCTCCCAGGACTCCGGCGTCTTCGTGCCCGACCTGCGCTACGTCTTCGCGAAGCCGCAGTCCGGCCTGCCCAACCGCGTGATGGACCTCGTGGTCGACGGCCCGTCCGAAGCGCTCAAGGGCGCCGTGATGAACCTGCTCGGCCCGGACGCCCGGCTGGAACAGAACGTGAAGGGCGTCGACGACGGTTCGCTCGTGGTGCCGTTGACGGGACTCGGCGATCCACCGATCGAAAAGAGACGCCTGATCCTGGCGCAGATCGTGTTCTCGCTGCAGAACGTCACGACCAGCCGGATCAAGGTCCTGTCCGACGGCAAGCCGATCCTGCCGGACAAGGACGCCTGGCGCGTCAACGACCTGGCGAGCTACCCCGTCGGCGCGCCACCCGAGCTGCCCGGCCTGTACACGGCGGGCGGCGGCATCTACTCGCTCGCCGACGGCAGGCCGCTGGCAGGCAATCCGTATCACGACGTGGTCAGCGCCGCGCAGTCGCTCGACGGCAAGCGGCTGGCCGCGGTCGAGAAGCTCGCCGGCGACCGGATGGTCTTGCGCATCGGGGCCATGGACCACCAGGAAGAAGTGGTCTCGGCGCCCCAGGGCGAGTTCCTGACGAGACCGACGTGGCGGGCCGCCACCGGCGGCGCCGAAGTATGGACGGCGGTCGACGGCACCACGGTGCTGCGCGCGGTGCTGACCGGCGACGGGAAGTGGAAGGCGCAGGGCGTCAACGCCACCGACCTGCTCGACCTCGGCAAGATCACCGCGCTGCGCCTGTCCCGCGACGGCGCCAGGGTCGCCGCGGTGGTCGCGGACAAGCTGATGGTCGCGGCCGTCGTGCGGACACCGGAGGGCGTCCGCCTCACCGCGCCGCGCAGCCTGCGCAACGCCGACCTGACGAACGTGACCGACGTGGACTGGGCGAGCCAGGACACCCTGGTCGCGGTGACCAGCTCGACCTCGCAGCCGGTGGTGAAGGTCCCGGTCGACGGCCGCCGGATGGACGGCTTCAACAGCTCCAACCTGACCGCGCCCGTCGGCGGCGTGACCGCCTCGCCGAACAAGCCGACGATCGTGGCCGACTCGAACGGCCTCTGGGTCGCGAACGAACTGGGCGAGGTCTGGCGCCCCCACGCCCGCACCGTCAAGGACGCCCGCCCCTTCTACCCCGGCTGACCCGCGCGCCTGTGGGTCGTGAGCGTTGCGGGCGGTTAGAACCGCCCGCAACGCTCACGAGTCTTGACCTGCGGAAACCCAGCGCACGCGGGCCCGTATCCGCCTACCCGGCATTGGGGCGGCGCGAGTGGAAGGTTTGCTGCGTTAGGTGCAGAAATTCCTCCACTCGCTCGGCAGACCTACTTCGGGCACGTGACAAGGGCCGCCCTTGCAACGCTCTGGGTGACAAGGGCCGCCCTTGTCACCCAGACCGCGACCCGCGCGGAACAGGCGCGGGGGTCGTGAGTGATGCGGCCGGTTCTAACCGGTCTAAACACTCACGACCCCCGGCAAAAATGTGGGGCGGGGCTTCGGGTGGCCGAAACTGTCGGTGGCCGGGTGGACACTCCGGGGTATGAAGACGAGAGCTTTCGACCTGCTGGTTCCCACTCGCTGCGCTGGTTGCGGCGCTGTGGGTGAGCCGTGTTGCGCCGACTGCGCCGCGGTGTGGGATTCGCTCACCGAGGTCGCGCGTGGTCCCACCGTCGGCCTGGCGCCCGTGTACGCGCTCGCGGCGTATCGCGGGGTCGCCCGGCGCCTGGTGATCGCCTACAAGGAGCGAGGACGGCGAGACCTGGCGCCCTCGCTCGGCTCGGCGCTCGCCCGTGCCGTCCCGTCGATGCCCGGACCGCCCGGCGAGCCCGTCTGGCTGGTGCCGGTTCCGTCGAAGGCGTCCGTCTCCCGGATGCGCGGCGGCGCCCACATGGCCCGGCTCGCGCGATGGTGCGCCCGCGCGCTCGGCGAGCAGGGCCTGCGGGCCGATGTCGCGCCGGCCCTGCGGCTGGATCCCGAAGTGCGGGACGCCGTCGGGCTTCGGAGCGGGGAGCGGGCGGCCAATTTGGCCGGGAAAGTGCGGCTGCGGGAACGGGGACGGCCACCGCCGGGCGCGCGGGTGATCGTGCTGGATGACGTCATCACGAGTGGTTCCACGGCGGCCGCTTGCGTGCGCGTGCTCGCATTAGGCGGAATGCATGTTGCGGCCGTGTTGACACTGACCGCAGCCGGGTGAACGGCTTATCACCTACACGAGTGATCTGATTCGGGAACGCGAGCGGGTGGGTGGCCGTTGTCGGGATATGAGGATGGTCGCCAGATACACACCGGCGCCGGGTGACTCCACTCCGGTGGCGGATGAAACTCCGCGGACGATCACCCTCGGGACAGGCGGCACATTTCGGTTGCGCCGTCAGTGTGAAAATCCCACTCATCCCATACGTCGAACGGGCCGGGTCACCGAGCGTTTCACCAGTGTTTCGCTGCGCGCAGTGACGAGTTCTCACAAGATGACATCCCCCGGCTCGGGGGCTGTTGTAACGCGCTTGATGAAGCTAACGTGCTCCGCTATCAGCTATCCCGGCCAGACAGGGAGGTGAACAGCCCATGTCCCTGGCGCCGCTGGTGCGCTGAGTCCGCGCTCGGTGGTACGGCACGAGACGTCGTGAACCGTCACTGAGTTCTCTCACCGCCCCCAGAGGGCATACGTCCCCGCTTTACCGGCGCCCTAGTGAACACAAAAGGCTCGCAGTCAATTCAGCGAGGGAGGTCGTGTATGGACATCGTCGTGAAGGGTCGTAACGTAGAGGTGCCTGAGCACTATCGGGCACTCGTCGGCGAAAAGCTGACCCGTCTAGAGCGCTATGACAAGAAGGTCATCCGTTACGACGTGGAGCTCTTCCACGAGCCCAACCGCAGGCAGTCGAAGAACTGCCAGCGTGTCGAAATCACCGGAAAGGGCAAGGGACCCGCTGTTCGCGCGGAAGCCTGTGCCGGGGATTTCTATGCCGCTCTCGACCTGGCGGTCACGAAACTCGAAAACCGTCTGCGCAAGTCGCACGATCGACGAAGGGTGCACTACGGGCGCCGAGTGCCGGAGTCTGTCTCCGCGGCGACCTCGATGATTGCCGGTGGCGATTCCGCCCCGATGGACAGTGCACAGCCCATGACGAGCACGGCGGTGCTGGAGGCACCCGCCGCTGCCGCTGCCGGATTCGGGGCCATGAGCCCTGAGGAGGTCGACCTCCCGGAGCAGCGCTGGGACGACGGAGTGGCCGAACACGAACCCGGCCGGATCGTCCGCGAAAAAGAACACACGGCCGAACCCATGACCGTCGACCAGGCTCTCTATGAGATGGAACTGGTCGGACACGACTTCTATCTGTTCAACGACACCGCGGCGGGCTGCCCGAGTGTCGTTTACCGAAGGCGAGGCTTTGATTACGGCGTGATCCGCCTGGCGAAGTAGCCGGTCGAAACGTCCACGAAGGGCCCGCACGCGACGCGCGTGCGGGCCCTTCGCATGGAACTTGCGCACGCGACTGCACGTTGGCAGTAACGTTCCCTACGATGGGGGTCAACTGCGGGTACGGGCCTGGCCCCGGACGCGCAGGTCATAGTGCCCGGGGGCGGCCCGGGTCCGAGCAATCTACTGGCTAGTGAGGTCGACCGGGATGGTTCTGAATCGCCTGCTCCGCGTGGGCGAGGGCAAGATGGTCAAGCGGCTGCGCAACATCGCCGACCACATCAACACCCTCGAAGACGACGTCAAGGACCTGACGGACGCCGAGCTGCGGGCCAAGACCGACGAGTTCAAACAGCGCTACGCCGACGGCGAGGATCTCGACGACATCCTGCCCGACGCCTTCGCCGTCGTCCGCGAGGCCGCGTGGCGCGTGCTCGGCCAGCGGCCGTACGACGTCCAGCTGATGGGCGGCGCGGCGCTGCACCTCGGTCAGGTCTCCGAGATGAAGACCGGTGAGGGCAAGACGCTCACCGAGGTGGCGCCCGCGTACCTCAACGCCATCTCCGGCAAGGGCGTGCACGTCATCACGGTCAACGACTACCTGGCCAAGCGTGACGCGGAGTGGATGGGCCGCATCCACCGCTTCCTCGGCCTCGAGGTCGGCGTGATCCTGGCCGAGCAGACCCCCGAGGTCCGCCGCCAGATGTACGCCGCCGACATCACGCACGGCACGAACAACGAGTTCGGCTTCGACTACCTGCGCGACAACATGGCGTGGGACCTCGCCGACTGCGTGCAGCGCGGCCACAACTTCGCGATCGTCGACGAGGTCGACTCGATCCTCATCGACGAGGCGCGTACCCCGCTGATCATCTCGGGCCCGGCCGACCAGTCCTCGCGCTGGTACACCGAGTTCGCGCGGCTGACCCCGCTGATGAAGGCGGAGATCCACTACGAGGTGGACATCCGCAAGCGCACCGTCGGTGTCACCGAGAAGGGTGTCGCGTTCGTCGAGGACCAGCTCGGCATCGACAACCTGTACGAGGCGGCGAACACCCCGCTCGTCGGTTACCTGAACAACGCGCTGAAGGTCAAGGAACTCTACAAGCGCGACAAGGACTACATCGTCCGCAACGGCGAGGTCCTCATCGTCGACGAGTTCACCGGCCGCATCCTGGCGGGCCGCCGCTACAACGAGGGCATGCACCAGGCGATCGAGGCCAAGGAAGGCGTCGAGATCAAGGCGGAGAACCAGACGCTCGCCACGATCACGCTGCAGAACTACTTCCGCCTCTACGACAAGCTGGCCGGCATGACCGGTACGGCCGAGACCGAGGCCGCCGAGTTCCACCAGACCTACAAGCTGGGTGTGGTGCCGATCCCGACGAACAAGCCGATGATCCGCGCCGACCAGCCGGACCTCATCTACAAGACCGAGCAGGCCAAGTTCGAGGCCGTCGCCGAGGACATCGCCGAGCGGCACGAGAAGGGCCAGCCGGTCCTCGTCGGCACCACGAGCGTCGAGAAGTCCGAGCACCTGTCGAAGCTGCTGCTGAAGATGGGCGTCCCGCACGAGGTGCTGAACGCGAAGCACCACGACCGGGAGGCGCTGATCGTCGCGCGTGCCGGGCGCAAGGGCGCGGTCACGGTCGCCACGAACATGGCCGGTCGTGGTACCGACATCGTGCTCGGCGGCAACCCGGACATCATCGCCGACGAGGTGCTGCGCGAGCGCGGCCTCGACCCGGTCGAGCACTCCGAAGAGTACGAGTCCGAGTGGCCGAAGGTGCTCGAAGAGGTCAAGGAGCAGGCCGACGCCGAGTCGGCCGAGGTCAAGGAGGCCGGTGGCCTCTACGTGCTCGGCACCGAGCGCCACGACTCCCGCCGCATCGACAACCAGCTGCGCGGTCGTTCCGGCCGTCAGGGCGACCCGGGCGAGTCCCGGTTCTACCTGTCGCTGGGCGACGACCTGATGAAGCGCTTCAACGCTTCGATGGTCGAGCGCGTCATGACCACCATGCGCCTGCCGGACGACATGCCGATCGAGCACAAGATGGTCTCCAAGGCCATCAAGAGCGCGCAGACGCAGGTCGAGCAGCAGAACGGCGAGATCCGCAAGAACGTCCTGAAGTACGACGAGGTGATGAACCTCCAGCGCAAGGTCATCTACAAGGAGCGCTTGCGCGTCCTCGAAGGCGAAGACCTCAGCGAGCAGGTCGTGCACATGCTCACCGGTGTCGTCGACGAGTACGTCACCGGCGCGACGGCCGACGGCTACGCGGAGGACTGGGACCACGAGAAGCTGTGGACCGCGCTGAAGGGGCTCTACCCGGTCAAGATCACCTGGGACGAGCTCGTCGAGGAAGAGGACCTGGACGCCGAGCGCCTGCGTGACGCGCTGCGGTCCGACATCCTGGACGCCTACACCGCGCGCGAGCAGGACATCGAGGCCAAGGCCGGTGAAGGCACCATGCGTGAGCTCGAGCGCCGCGTGATGCTGTCGGTGCTGGACCGCAAGTGGCGTGAGCACCTCTACGAGATGGACTATCTCAAGGAGGGCATCGGCATGCGCGCGCTCGCGCAGCGGGATCCGCTGATCGAGTACCAGCGCGAAGGCTACGACATGTTCAACGCGATGCTGGAGTCGCTGAAGGAGGAGGCCGTCGGCTTCCTGTTCAACCTCCAGGTCGAGGTCGCCGAGCCGGAGCCCGCCGCCGAGGACGCCACCGCGCTGCCCGCGGGCGTTTCGCCCAACGGCAACGGCCAGGCGCCCGAAGGCCGCCACTCCCGTCCCGCGCCGCCGCAGCCGCCGACCACGGACACCAAGTCCGTCCCGTCGGCTCTGCGTGGCAAGGGCCTGGAGAACGGCAACCCGCAGACCGGCCTGACCTTCTCCGGCCCCGCCGAAGACGGTGAAGCCGAGTCGCACGCGGACTCGGCGGGCGACTCCGACGCGAGCGGCACGCGCCGCGAGCGTCGCGCCGCCCAGCGCGAGCAGGCCAAGAAGGGCAAGCGCGGCCCGCGCCGCTAAACCCGCAGCTCACAGCTCGTGAGTGGGATGACCGGTTCTAACCGGTCATACCACTCACGAGCTTTTTCATGCCGTTTTGCGGTGGCCACGCTCTTTGGTCTCCAGCACCTCGAAGCGGCAGCAGCGCCAGCCCGCCGCGTTGCGCTCGAAGCGGGCCGCGGCGGCGAACACGCGCGGCCCGGCCTCGACGGTCGCGCAGGCTTCGATCGCGCCGTCGGCCGGATAGCAGGTGTGGATCGTCCGCATCGTGTAGCTGACGCCCAGCGCGCGCCTGCGGTCGACGAGCCGCTCGTACAGCGCCAGGCTGACCAGCGGCCGCACCTGGCCAGGCGGGCGCCTGCCGTCGCAGGTCTCCAGGATCATGCGGATCATCCGGCCCAGCTTCTGGTTGTCCGGCGGCAGCTCGTGCGCGCTGGTCAGCGTCCGCCGCCTGCGGCCGCCGGAGAGCTCCAGATCGAGCGAGAGCTGTCCGTCCGGGTCTTCGAGCCGCTGCCGGACGCGAGGTGGCCTGGTGGCGGCGCGGCGGGTCGGTTCGAAGGGTGCGAGCGGTCTCAGCCACACGGCGGTCATCTTCAGGTCCCCCTCTTCGGCGGCCCGGACGGCCGCTCCCACCCTGTTAGTGCGGGTGACCCCCGGAATCCATGCACACCTCACCCGAACGTGTGCCCCTTACTGTGGAGGCATGCGCGGTTTGATCGTCGATTACGCGGGTGTGCTCACCGACCCGGACGCGGATGAGCTCTACGTGGAGCTGAAAGCGTTGCGGGAGCGGGGAATCCGCACCGCGCTGCTGTCCAACGCGCCGGGCGCGTCGCCGTCGGCCAAGCGCTCGCTGGAGCCGTTCTTCGACGCGCTCGTGTTCTCGGGCGAGGTGGGCGTCGCGAAGCCGTCGCGTGAGGTCTACCTGCTCACGGCCGGTCTGCTCAGCCTGCCCGCCGATCAGTGCGTCTTCGTCGACGACGCCGCGCGCAACGTCCACGGCGCCGTCGCCGCGGGCATGGCTGGCGTGCACCACACCTCGGTGCCGGGCACGCTCACCGAGCTCAGCGCGCTGTTCCCCGCCTGACCAGCTCGAACGAGAGCACCGCGGCGGCCGCGGAGACGTTGAGGGACTCGACGTCGCCCGGCATCGGGATCGACACCCACTCGGAAATCAGCTCGCCGACCTCGGCGCCGACACCGGCCGTCTCACCGCCGAGCACGAACGCGGCGCGCTGCGGCAGGTCGACGTCGAACACCGAACTCCGTGCCTTCGCGCCGAGCGCGAACAGGCCGTAGCCAGCCTCGACGAGCATCTCGGCGGCCTCGCGCGCGGTGCCGCAGCGCAGCACCGGCGCCCGGAACGCCACCCCCGCCGAGGCTTTGACGACCATCGGGTCGAGCGCGGCGACCCCGCGCCTCGGCACGATGACGCCTTCGAGGCCTGCCGCGGTGGCCGTCCGCAGGATCATGCCGACGTTGGCCGGGGTGGTGATGCCGTCGAGCAGCAGCACGCGTGACGGCGGGCGCTTGCCCGCGAGCGCGGCGGCCAGCGTCGACATGCGGGGCGCGACGACGTCCGCGAGCACACCCTGGTCCTGCTTGCCGTTGCCGGCGAGCACCTTCACGCGGTGCGCGCTCGCGCGCTGGACCGCGACGCCGGCGGCCTTGGCGGCCTGCAGGATCTCGGCGGCCGCCTGGCCGCGCGCGGTGTCGGCGAGTATCACCTTGTCCACCACGAGCGACGCGTCATCGAGCGCCTCGAGAACCGGCTTCCTGCCGTACACGGTCAAGAACCGGTCTTTCGGCGATATCTCATGCTCAACACCCACGCCGCGCAGTGTCGCACTGTGTCAGGATCACGTCATGCCCGACCGCCTTTCCGCGCTGGACGCCTCCTTCCTGTACGTGGAGGACCACGCGACCCCCATGCACGTCGGCGGGGTCGCGGTTTTCGAACGGCCGAGCAGTGGCTTCGACTACGAGCAGCTGCTCACGCTGATCGGCCAGCGGCTGGCGTACCTGCCGCGCTACCGGCAGCGCGTGCTGGAGGTGCCGGGGCATCTGGCGAGGCCGGTGTGGGTCGACGACGTCGACTTCGACCTCAACTACCACGTGCGGCGCTCCGCGCTGCCCGAACCTGGCACGGACGAGCAGCTGTTCGACCTGGTCGCGAGGCTGATGTCGCGGCGGCTCGACCCCGAGCGGCCGCTGTGGGAGGCGTACTTCGTCGAGGGGCTGGCGGGCGACAAGGTCGCGCTGGTGACCAAGACGCACCAGTCGGTGGTCGACGGGGTCGGCACGATCGAGCTCGGGCAGCTGATCCTCGACACCACCCCGCAGGACCCGGACCCGATCGACGACACCTGGACCCCGCGCCGCCAGCCGAACCGCACGCAGCTGGTGCTCGACGCGATCAGCGAGACCGTGCAGCGGCCCGGTGAGCTGGTCGAGAACGTCCGCTCCGCGGCCAACGACGCCGCCGCGACCGCCGAGAAGGTCGTGGAGGCGCTGGGCGGCGTCGCGTCGGCCGTGCGGACCGTGGTGCGCCCCGCGCCCGCCGGGCCGCTGAACGTGCGCGTTTCCGGCGGCCGGATGTTCGCCGTGGTGCGGACGCGGCTGGAGGACTTCCGCAAGATCCGCGCCGAGCAGGGCGGCACGGTCAACGATGTCGTGCTCGCCTGCATCACCGGCGCGTTGCGCGAATGGCTGCTCTCGCGCGGGTCGGCGCTGACCTCGTCGACCACCATCCGCGCGCTGGTGCCGATGGCGGTGCGCGACGCCGAGACCGCCGAATATTCGACGCCGGGCCTGGTCGGGAACCAGGTTGCGGCCTATCTGGTCGATCTGCCGGTCGGCGAGGCCAACCCGGTGCTGCGGCTGCAGCACATCGGCCACGCGATGGCCGACCACCTGAACTCGGGCCGCTCGGTCGCCGCGCGTGCGCTGCTGACCGTCGGCGGCTTCGCACCCGCGACGCTGCATTCGCTCGGCGCACGGGCGGCCGGGACGTTCTCCGGCCGCATCTTCAACCTGATGATCACCAATTCGCCGGGCCCGCAGGTGCCGCTGTACGCGGGGCAGGCGAGAATGGTCGAGATGTTCCCGGTCATGCCGCTCGTCCGCAACCAGGCACTCGCCATCGGCGTCACGTCGTACCACGGTGGTGTCTACTTCGGACTGAACGGCGACCGCAAGGCAGTGTCCGATGTGGACGTTCTCGCCGGGATGATCGAGGAATCGTTGGAAGAGTTAAAAGGAGCACACTGGTGAGGGTCTACCTGCCCGCGACGATCGACATGCTCCGCGACCTGAACACCTCCGGCGAGTTCCGCGCACGCAGCGGCACCGGTTTCGCGCTGACGCCCGCGCTACGCGAGTCCTACGCGAGCGGCTCCGACGAGGAGCTCGAATACGCGGCACTGCTCGACGCCGCCCGCGCCTCGCTCCGCCTGATCGGCGCCGTCGACAAGCCAGAAGACCTCCCGCCGCGCCGCGTGGTCATCTCGGCCGACGTCGAGGACGCGACCCTGCGCCCCGACCTCGACTACGCCGTCGTCCGCCTGAACGGCCCCGTCACGCTCGCCCAGGTCGCGGCCGTCCACGTCGACGCCTCCGAGGCCGAGCCCGCGGTACTCGACGCGGCCCGCGCCATCGACGCCGCCGACCTCGGCGACCCCGACGCCGAGTTCATCCTCGGCGAGGCCGAGGACCACGAGCTCGCCTGGTACGCCGCCCAGGAGCTGCCGTTCCTGCTGGAACTGCTCTGATTTCCGCGCTCTGACCAGGCCTTATCCGGGTTGTCCACAGTCTTGTTCCCCTGTGGACAACCCGCGCTTTTTCCTGCCCCGGCCCGTGCTCCTCGGTAAGCTGGACGTGGGGCGGCCCCCCATGGAGTGGCGGGGGAAGGTGAGTTAGGGAGCGGTGGGTTCGAACCAGGCCGGGCCGGGGGTGGGGAGCTCGGGTTTCCAGCCGGTGGCGTCCGTCAGGCGGGTCGAGACGACGCGCTGCGAGCGGGCCAGTACCGCCATCATCGGGATCCGGTCGGCGAGCCGGCGGGGCAGCGCGTGGGGTTTGCGGACCCCGGCGGCCGCGGCCATCGCCTCGCCCAGCACCTGCTTGCGTATCGGCTCGGCGCCGACGTTGTAGACGCCGCTGGGCGCGCGCAGTGCCGCGACGGCGGCCGTCGCCGCGTCGGACGGGTGGATCGCGCAGGTCCAGTCGTTCCGGCGGCCGATGATCAGCGGTGTGCCGTAACGGGCCGCCGCGAGCTGGGACTTCGTCAGCGCGTCGTCGCCCACCAGCACGCCGATGCGCAGACGGATCGCGGACCGTCCGGTCGACTCCAGTTTCGCGATGTTCTCGTGCCCGCGCGGCGATGAGGCGGTGACGCCGACCGGAGCCAGCGGGGCGTCTTCGTCGAGCGGAGTGTCGCCGCCGTCCGCGTAGACGAAAGAAATGCCTTCCTGGACAACGGTTTTCACTGAGTCCACAAGGGACACGGCGGCGGCCAGCGCTCGCGTGCCGTCGAGACGGAGCCGGTCGTTCTCGGCCCAGCCGGCCCGGCGCATGGCCGCCGAGGCCGCGGGGATCCGGGTCGCCAGGTTGAGCACGGCCTCGTGTCCGCGCAACGCCGAAGCCAGCGACTCGACGTCGAACAGGTCCCCGGCGACCGGCGAGGCGCCGGTGTCGCGCACCGCGCTTTCCCGGCCCGCGCGGGCGAAGCCGCTCACCTCGTGCCCGTCGGCGAGCAGCCGCCGCACGGCGGGCCTGCCGAGTATTCCGGTCGCCCCGATGACCAGCACCTTCATCACGTCCCCTTTCGTCCTCACCTGGACGACGCGGCCCGCGAAAACGTGACAAGGCCTCGTGAGCGTTCCGGGCGGTTCTAGCCGCCCGGAACGCGCACGACCCCCGCTGTCCAGCGGTTGTCTGCACGCGAAAGCCGAGTTTGGGCCATCCAACGTCCCAAAATCGGCTTTCGCGTGTGTTCGAACCCGCTCGGGGACGTGCGCGATGCTGACGACCTCGCCCAAGACAGGGCTGGGGTCGTGAGCGTTGCGGGCGGTTCTAACCGCCCGCAACGCTCACGAGCCGGGCAGCTCGCCGACCTGGTCCGCGGGCGGGGCTTGGACGTCCGCGGCGGCACCCCAGTCGCTGTACTTGGCCGTGATCTTCGCGGGGGAGCCCTCAGGCGCGCCGGCCGCTTTGAGCAGCGCGGCGAGGTCCATCGACACCTGGACCGGCCGCCGCTGCGCGTCGACCCACAGCTCGGCAGGGAAACGGTCCGCCTTGCCCTGGATCTCTTTGACCGCCTCAGGCGAGAGCCCAGCGGGCAGGTCCGGGCCCAGGCGGGCGAGGTCGACGTCGAACCAGTAGTGGTCGACGCCGTCGCCGTGCTCGCCGCGCACCAGGGTGCCCGCGCGCCGGAGCTGCTCGACCGTCCGCGCCGGGTCGCTCTGCTTGGCCACCTGGTCCAGGCTCGCGCCCATCGCCTGCGAGAACGGGTCCTGGCCGTCCGCGCTGAGCTTCGCCCACGGCTTGGCCGTGTCGGCGCCGGGAACCTTGACGTACAAGAGCTTGTCGACCAGGCGCAGTTCCATCGGCTCGCCGGAGAGGTCCATGGACATCGTGAGCGCGGTGCCCGCGGCGTCGAACCGGGCTTGGCCGCGGCCGGTCGTCCGCACGCCGCCGATGGCGAGGTCGGTGTCGAACTTGGCCGTCTTGCCCTGCGCCAGCGCGGTCGAGACCGCCTGTGTCAGCTGCTGCGCGTCGCCGAACAGCGGGGGCCGCTCCGGCTCGCCGGTGCAGGCCACGAGCAGGAAAGCCATCGCCAGCAAGGCCGTTCTCCGCATCGGGACAGCGTCGCACGAAGGCACGGAAACACGATGGCGCCCCTCGGGAAAACCCGAGGGGCGCCATCACAAAGTGCGAAGATCAGTTCTTCGGCATTTCGCCGACCTGGTCGGCGGGCGGGGCCTGCACGTCGACCGGGGCGCCCCAGTCGCTGTACTTCATGGTCATCTTCATCTCGCCCATCTGCTGCGCCTGGGGCGCGCCTGCGGCGATCTCCTTCATCATGGCGCCCATGTCCATCTCGACCTTCACCGGAAGGTTGTCGCCGTTGACGAACAGCTCCATCGGGATGATCAGGCTCTTGCCCTTGAGCTGGTCGACCATCTCGGCCGGGATGCCGGACGGGAGGTTGTTCGCCATCTTCGCGAAGTCGAGGTCGACCGAGTAGTGGTTCGCGGGCTGGCCGTCGAGGGTGGTCTTCTCGGACTTCTTGATCGTGCCCGCCGCCTTGATCTGGTCAAGGAACTTCGACGGGTCGTTCTGCTCCATCATCTCGTTGAAGTCCGCACCGAACTCCTTGGAGGCGGTGGCGTCGTCCAGCGCGACCTTGGCCCACTCCTTGGTGAAGCCCTTCTTCTGACGCATGACTTCCGGCATCTTCATGTAGACGACCTTGTCGACAAGGCGCATCTCGATCTGCATGCCCATCATGTCCATGGTCATGGACATCTTCGAGTCGCCGCCGGCGTAAGAGGCCTGGCCGCTGCCCTTGATCGAGAGACCGCCCATGCCGGTCTCCATGGTGAACTTCGCCGACTTCGACTTCTCCGTGCCGGCCTTCGCCGCCTCGGCGAGCTGGATCGGGTCGCTGAACAGGGCGCTGATGGTGTCCTTCTGCTCGCCACCGGGCGCGGGCGCCGCGGAGCCGTTGCCATCGGTCTTTCCGCCACAGGCGGTCAGCGCCAGAACGAGGGCGGCGCCCCCCGCCACCAATGCTGCCTTACGCATTCAAAAACCCCTCATCGTCAAGTTTCCATCCCGGCCCGGGAAGCCAGTAGCCGTCGCAACGACGCCAGCCGGTCCGCTCGTGCCGGACTCTCGCCGACCACGTCGTCGAGAGCACAATCCGGGTCATCGGGCGACCCCAGGTGTCCGCAGCCGGACGGGCATTCCTCAGCCGCCGCCGCGAACTCTTCGAACGCGTTGACGATGTCGTCACCGGTGACATGCGCCAACCCGAAAGATCGTACGCCCGGCGTGTCGATCACCCACCCACCCCCGGGCAGTGGTAGCGCGATCGCCGTCACAGAAGTGTGTTTACCCTTCCCGACCGCGCTGACCACCCCGATGGGCAGCGCGGCGTCCGGCACCAGCCGATTGACCAAAGTGGACTTGCCGACGCCGGAATGCCCGACCAGCGCCGTCACCTTGTCCTTCAAACGCTCGTCGAGGTCTTCAGGTTGCCTGTCGTGCCTGCTGACTATCACCTGCAGGTCAAGGCCCGCGTAACCGGCGAGCAGCTCGTCGGGGCTGGCCAGGTCGGATTTGGTCAGGCACAGCACCGGTTCCAGCCCACCGGCGTAGCAGGCGACCAGGCAGCGGTCGATGAAACCGGGGCGCGGCGGCGGATCGGCGAGCGCGGTGACGATCAGCAGCTGCTCGGCGTTCGCGACGACCACCCGCTCGAACGGGTCGGTGTCGTCGGCGGTGCGCCGCAGCACGCTGGTGCGCTCGTCCACCCGGATGATCCTGGCCAGCGTGTCCGGCTTGCCGCTGACGTCGCCGACGATGCCGACCGAGTCGCCGACCACGATCGGGGTACGGCCGAGTTCCCGCGCGCGCATCGCGGTGACCACCCGATCGGGGTCACCGTCGAGCGCGCAGGTCCAACGGCCGCGGTCCTTCGTGACCACCAGCGCGGTCGAGGCGTCGGCGTGCTCGGGGCGCCGCTTGCTGCGCGGACGGGTGCTCTTGCCGGGGCGCACCCGGACGTCGCTCTCGTCCAGCCTGCGCCAGTCACTGCCACCCAAACCAAGCACGCCCTTTCCGCGTTCACCTCCCCTGATGATCCCACGCCGCTCGCCACCGGCGCGCGAACCGTGTAACGATGGCGCACCAGAGGGCGGTGCGACGAGGAGGTTCAGGCGATGTGTGGCCGCTATGCGGCCTCGAAGGACCCGGCCACATTGACCGCGGAATTCGAGGCGGCGGACCTGACGGGCGGCGAGGCGCTGTCCGCCGACTACAACGTCGCGCCCACGAAGAACGTGCCGACGGTCGTGCAACGGCATCCGCGCGACGCCGACGGCCAGGTGCTCGAAGACGAGCCCGCGGTGCGCCAGCTGCGCGTGATGCGCTGGGGACTGGTGCCGTTCTGGGCCAAGGACCCGTCCGTCGGCAACAAGATGATCAACACCCGCGCCGAGACGGCGACGGAGAAGCCCGCGTTCCGCAAGGCACTGTCGAGCAGGCGCTGCCTGGTGCCCGCCGACGGCTGGTACGAGTGGAAACGCGACGGCAAGGCGAAGGAAGCCTTCTACATGACCGGGCCGGGTGACGCCTCGCTCGCGTTCGCCGGGATCTGGGAGAGCTGGCGCAAGCCGGGCACCGACGACCCGCCGCTGATCACCTTCTCGGTGCTGACCACGGACGCGATCGGGCAGCTCACCGAGGTGCACCACCGGATGCCGCTGCTGATGCCCGCCGAAAACTGGGGCGCGTGGCTCGACCCGGACCGCGCGGACGTCACCGAGCTGCTCAGCCCGACCCCGCTGTCCTTCGTCGACACGCTGGAGCTGCGGCCCGTCTCCAATCAGGTGAACAGCGTCCGCAACAACGGCCCCCAGCTCATCGAGCGCTTCGAAAACCCGCTGCCGCTCGACGAGAACGCGCTGTTCGAGCAGCCGAAATGACCAGCATCGACATCGAGACCTCGTTCGGGCCAGCGCGGGCCGAGCTGCACTGCGCCGAGGAGGGCGTCGCGGTGCTGATGCTCGGCCACGGCGCGGGCGGCGGCACGTCGGCGCCGGACCTGGTCGCGGTGACCAGGGCGGCGCAGACGGTCGGCGTGCACGTGGTGCTGGTGGAACAGCCGTACCGGGTCGCCGGGCGCCGCGCGCCGGCCCCGGCCAGGCAGCTGGACGAGTCGTGGCTGACCGTCGCCGACGAGATCACCGCCCGCTTCGACGGGCTGCCGCTGGTGTTCGGCGGCCGCTCGTCCGGCGCGCGCGTGGCGTGCCGGACGGCCGCGGAGGGGCAGGCGGCGGCGGTGCTGTGCCTCGCGTTCCCCGAGCACCCGCCAGGCAAGCCGGAGAAGAGCCGTCAGGACGAGCTCGACGGCGTCGAGGTGCCGGTGCTGGTGGTGCAGGGCGACAAGGACCCGTTCGGCAGGCCGAAGCCGCGGCCGCACCACGAGCTCGTCGTGCTCGCGGGCGACCACAACCTCAAGGCCGACCTCGACGGTGTCTCACGCGCCGCTGCCGAGTGGCTGGAGCGGGTGCTGCGGCCGCTGGCCTAGCCTGCGCCACGCGTACTGGGCCGTGACCAGCGCCAGCAATGGGCCCCACAGCAGTAAAGGCGCGTAACAGCAGGCCATCACCACGTCGTAGCCGCCGTCGGGGGCGAAGCTGTCCGACGGCATCGTGAGGCCCGCGTCGTCCCAGCGGAACGCGGACGAGATCGTGATCACGGTCACCGCGATCGCGCCGCAGGCAGCGGGCACGATCGCGGTGACCGGGTGGATCCCTTTACCCCCAAGGAAAGGGATCCAGCGCGGCCAGACCTCACCCCATGGCCGCACCAGTCCGAGCGTCAGGAAAGCGAGTGTTTCGGCGAAAGTGCTGAGCCCGAAGACGTAAAGCGTTCCCCAGCCTGGAATCCCGAACTCATCGAGCCCTTTTTCGGTGAACCCCACGGGGATCTGCAATCCCATGGCGATGCGCCAGAGTCCCGAAGGCAATGTCGTCAGCAAGGTGGCGTGTGCGCACCAGGTGGCCCAGCGAGGTACTTGCTTCATACGAAAGAGAATTCCGCGGGCGAAGGCCGCGATCCTCCCGCTGGAGGACCGCCCGGCTCACCCCGGAGAGGGAATCAGCCCGCGATGGGCGCGACGACGGCGTTGGTCAGCCGCACGAGATCGGCGGGCGCGAGTTCGACCTCCAGGCCGCGGCGCCCCGCCGAGCAGTACACAGTGGCGTGATCCTCGGCGGACGCGTCGATCACCACGGCCAGCCTGCTGCGGTGCCCGAGCGGCGAGATGCCGCCGAGCACGTAGCCGGTCGCGCGCTGCGCGGCGGCCGGATCGGCCATTTTGGCCTTCTTGCCGCCCGCCGCGGCGGCGAGCGCCTTCAGGTCCAGCTGGCCGGTGACGGGCACGACACCCACGGTGAGCTTGCCGTCGACCTCGGCGACCAGTGTCTTGTAGACGCGCGCCGCGTCGATGCCGAGCACCTCGGCGGCCTCGGTGCCGTAGGACTCGTGGCGCGGGTCGTGGTCGTACGCGTGCAGGGTGTGGGCGACCTTCTGCTTCGTCAGCAACGCGGTCGCGGGGGTGCCCTTGCCAGCCATGTGCGGAAGCTTACTTTCGGCCGGGAATGCCTTGGCGGGTGGAGATGTTGAACCGGACGTGCAGACAACCCTCGCTAAGCCAAGCCGCGTGAAGTCGTACCGCGTATCCTCGACGCAGTCGCATGCGCGTCCGCGCATCGACGCGCCTTGGGAAGGGAAAGTTTTGCCGAGCAAGCAGGACCCCGCGGTGCCCGATTCGGGGGACAAGCAGCGCGCCGAGCGTTTCGAAAGGGACGCGATGCCGCTGCTCGACCAGCTCTATTCGGCGGCCATGCGGATGACCCGCAACCCGGCCGACGCCGAGGACCTGGTCCAGGAAACCTACTTGAAGGCGTACGCGGCTTTCGCGTCCTTCAAGGAGGGCACCAACCTCAAGGCGTGGATGTACCGCATCCTCACGAACACCTACATCAACGGCTACCGCAAACGTCAGCGGCAGCCGGTGCAGCAGCCGACCGACGAGATCACCGACTGGCAGATCGCCAAGGCCGAGAGCCACACGTCGAGCGGACTGCGCTCGGCCGAGGTCGAGGCCATGGACAACCTGCCCGACGCCGACGTCAAGGCCGCGCTGCAGAAGCTGCCGGAGGAGTTCCGGCTCGCCGTCTACCTCGCCGACGTCGAGGGCTTCGCCTACAAGGAAATCGCCGAGATCATGGACACCCCCATCGGGACCGTGATGTCCCGCCTCCACCGCGGTCGTGCGCAGCTGCGTGAGCTGCTCGCGGACGTGGCCCGCGAACGTGGTTTCATCCGTTCGGGCAAACGCGAGGAGGTGGCCGGGCGATGAACGACGTCTGCGGATCAAGCGACCCGAAGGACCCCGAGGACAAGGTCAACTGCGACGAGGCGCTCGCGGAGATCTACCTGCTGCTCGACAAGGAGTGCTCCGCCGCGCACGAGGCGGAGCTGCGCAAGCACCTCGACCGGTGCCCGCCCTGCCTGGAGGAGTACGGGATCGACGAGCAGCTCAAGCAGCTGCTGCACCGCAAGTGCGGCGGCGAGCACGCGCCGGAGGACCTCAAGGAGCGGCTCAGGGCGTCGATCCGCAAGACGGTCGAATCGCGCGGCGGGCTGACCATCGAGCGCACCGAGATCAGCATCGAGCGCGAGTAGGCACCGCGGAAACTTGAAAAGGCCCCCTCACCGGACGGTGTGGGGGCCTTTTCGCACGCCGGGTCTCAGGCGTTGGGCTTCTTGCCGTGGTTCGCGCCGTTCTTCTTACGGTCGCGACGCTTGCGGGCACGCTTCGACATGCTCACTCCTTGGTGCTCTGGTCAACCCCACCAGTGTGACAGGTGGCTTTCGGGTGGTTGGATCGGGTGATGCTCTCCGACATTCCCGCCGAGATGGTCGGCACCGTGGTCAAGGTCGTCGCGAAGCCGGGTGACGTGCTCGCCGAGGGCGCGACGGTGGTGATCCTCGAGTCGATGAAGATGGAGATCCCGGTGCTCGCCGAGCGCGCGGGCCGGGTGGTCGAGCTGAGCGTCGCGGCGGGTGACCGCGTCCAAGAAGGTGCCGTTCTAGCCAAGATCGAGGTCGAGTAACCGCATGTCCACACTGGCCGAGCTGCTGGCGGAGAACACGAGACTGTCCGGCGAGGCCGCCGACCACCTGCAGACGGTGGTCGCCGAGTGGCAGCTGCTGGCGGACCTCTCGTTCGCGGACTTCCTGCTCTGGGTGACCGTCACCGAGGAGCCGCCTGCCGGCGGAGGTGACTTCGTGTGCGTCTCGCACGCGCGCCCGACGACCGCGCCGACCGCGCATCCCGAGGACGTCGTCGGCACCAGGTTCACCGTCGCGGAGCATCCGCAGCTGGCCAAGGCCATGCGTGAGGGCCGGATCTGCCGCGAAGAGGACCCGCACTGGTACCGCGACCTGCCGATGCGCCGCGAGGCCGTGCCGGTGACGTTCGGCGGCAAGGTGATCGCCGTGCTCAGCCGCGAGACGAACCTCGCGCAGCCGCGGGTGCCGTCGCCGCTCGAAATCGCCTATCTGGGCAGCGCGGGCGATCTGTGCCAGATGATCGTCGACGGGACGTTCCCGAGTCGCGACAACCAGACGGACACGCACACCAGCCCGCGCGTCGGCGACGGCCTGATCAGGCTCGACGCGGCGGGCACGGTCGTGTTCGCCAGCCCGAACGGGTTATCCGCCTATCACCGGATGGGGCACGAGAGCGACCTCGTCGGCACGCGCCTGGCGCCGCTGACGCGCTCGCTGATCCGCGATCCGTTCGACGCGACCGAGGTGTCGCACCGGATCATCGAGGCGCTCGACGGCAAGCCCAGCAGCCGTACCGAGGCCGATTCGCGGCGCGGCGCCGTGGTCCTGTTCCGCGCGCTGCCGCTGCGGCCGTCCGGCCAGCCTGCCGGCGCGCTGGTGCTCGTGCGTGACGTCACCGAGGTCAAGCGGCGTGACCGCGCGCTGCTGTCCAAGGACGCCACGATCCGCGAAATCCACCACCGGGTGAAGAACAACTTGCAGACGGTAGCCGCTTTGCTGCGCCTGCAGTCGCGCCGGACGTCCAGCGAGGAGGCGCGGCTGGCGCTGGCGGAGTCCGTGCGCCGGGTGACGTCGATCGCGATGGTGCACGAGGCGCTGTCGATCTCCGTCGACGAGCGGGTGGACCTGGATTCGCTGCTCGACAACGTGCTGCCGATGGTCGGCGAGGTCGCGACCGCGGAATCGCGGGTGAGTCTGTCACGTACGGGCTCGTTCGGCGTGGTCGTCGCGGAGATCGCGACGCCGCTGGTGATGGTTTTGGCCGAACTCGTGCAGAACGCGATCGGCCACGCGTTCCCGGACGGGCGGCCCGGCAAGGTCGACCTGGTCGTCGAACGCTCGGCGCGCTGGCTCGACGTGATCATCCGGGACAACGGCCGAGGGTTGCCGTCCGGTTTTTCACTCGAACGAAGCGATGGACTGGGTTTGCAGATTGTGCGAACCCTCGTCGAGTCCGAGCTGCGGGGCTCGCTCTCACTGCGAGGACCGCGTTCGGGTGGCACCGAGGCCGCGCTGCGGATCCCGCTTTCGCGTCGGGTCTGACCTGGGAAGGGCCAGGATAAAGCGGGCTTTACTCCAGGGCGCGGAGCGCCCAAGAGTAAAGCCCGCTTTATCCACGTTTAAGGCCCGGCACCGAAGAGAAGAGGTGCCGGGCCTAGAGAACGGTTCCGCGGGAGGACTTTGGCAAGTCCCGGGTGGCTTCACTGGGCCGCTATCAGGCGGTTGTGAGCCTCTTGTTAAGCTCAAGCCGGGTAGGTATCACCTCAGGTGGAGTGAGCGCAAGGTCACTCCACCGAAATAACCAACTTCGGCTTGGGTTATGCGTATTAGGCGATGCTACGGGTGCCGATGTGCGTACGGCGGCGCTTGAGAGCGCGTCGCTCGTCTTCGCTCATCCCGCCCCACACGCCGGCGTCCTGTCCACTGGCCAATGCCCAGGAGAGACAGTCGGAGGCGACGGTGCAGCGGTGGCACACGGTCTTCGCCTGAGCTACCTGCGACAGAGCGGGCCCACTGGTCCCCACGGGGAAGAACAGCTCGGGGTCCTCGTCTCGGCAGGCCGCGTCGTGGCGCCAGTCCATGTTTCTGAGCTCCTAACAACAGCGCGGGAGAGGCCGCGCCATAGATCGTCATGGCGGTCGTTTTTTGGGGTGCTTGTGAATGCTTTCACGAGACACCGCTTTCGACAAGGGTTTTCTGGAGATCGGTGAGTCAGCTCACCCGGCCGAGTTACCTCTCTGACCTGCGGTTTCGTCCTGAAACTGCGTTCAGAGGGGAAGGCCGGTGCGGTGAACGGAGCTTTTGTGTCGACGAGCGGCTGTAACACTTTGCCGCAGACGATCAGCGACCGGCCGTCCCGAGTGACCGTCAGACCCTGACTGTCACGGCGTTCGGCACGCTGATGAACTCCACCCGGGTCCGCTGGCCCACCAGGTCCCCGTCTACTTGGAAGTTTACCGGTTCAGCTGCGTCGATGCGGATGATCGGCAGGTCATCGTGACGCACGACGCGCCTGCCTTTTTGGTTCCCCTTGGCGCTGAGCGCGCGGCGTAAAGCCTTGAACACGCTCGGCACACCGAGACCGCTCATCGCGAACAAGCCGAGCCCGGTGTCGAACGAGCACTCCTTGTTGAGATGGACCGGACGCTCACCGAGGTAACTCCACGGATCGGTGTTCGACACGAAAGCGGTGACGACCTCTCGCGGTTCCTCGCCGGGCACGCGCACGGTCATCTTCGGCCTGCCCAGCGGTGGGCGGAAGTGGGAGGCGACGGCGGCGCGCATATACAGCCCCGAAGTGGTCTGCTTGCCGCGCTTCTTCGCGACGCGGGCGACGACGTCGGCGTCCCAGCCCATGCCTGCGTTGAAGGTGAACCAGTGCCCGTCGGCCAGCCCGAGCCCGACCCGGCGGCTGGTGTCGTCCTCGATGGCGCGCAGCAGCTGGTGCGTGGCTTCGACGGGATCGGGGGAAATACCGAGCGCGCGGGCGAACACGTTGGCCGAACCACCCGGCACGACACCGAGCATCGGCAGGTGGCCGATCTCGGCCGGATCGCCGTCCGCGTCGGCGAGCAGGCCGTTGACGACCTCGTTGACCGTGCCGTCGCCGCCGTGCGCCACGACCAGGTCGAGGCCGTCACGAGCCGCGGACCTGGCCACCGCCATCCCGTGGCCGCGATAGGCCGTCTCCACGACCTCGAGCTTGACCTGGCTCGCGAGCGCATGGGCAAGCACGTCCCGGCCACCAGCTGTGGTCGAGGTGGCCTGTGGGTTGACGATGAGGACTGCACGCACTACCCGAGAGTAAGTGACATGGCCCCGAGCGGGGCCCATGGTGACGAAGTCCTCAAGTCACGCTGGATGCGCGATAACGACCCTGTGGCGGGCAGTCCTCCATCTGTCGATGACATCCGCTGTCGTGACAAGTGCACCCGGGCCGACCGCCCGCTCATCAGACGACACCCTGAATACTGACTCGCGAACCGCCGCGCGAAAACGGCCGACCGGGTGGCTTACGATCAGTTGCGCTCACGCACGGTCACCCGCCCAGGTGAGGCCACCGTGCGCAAGGTAAGCAGTTGGGAAGGCGACGCACCCGTGCCGTTTACGGACAAGTTCTCCCCGGCGCCGCGCGAGGTCCGCGTCGCGGGCGCGATCACCGCGCTGCCCGGCCTCGCGATGGTCGTGCTGGCGGTGCTCCTGCTGGTCAAGACCAGCGAAGGCACGGGAAACAACCTGCTGGCCGAGGTCGGCTACTACGCGGTGCTCGGCGCCGGAACGGTCGCCTGCGGCATCGGCCTGCTGCTGGGCCGCACCTGGGCGCGCTCCCCGTCGGTGGTCGTCGCGCTGATCATGATCGGCGTCGGCTGGTACCTCGCGGGCCCGTCCGGTCAGCCGGCACCCGGTGTCCCGGTCGCGTTGCTCGGCGTGGTCGTCGTCGTCCTGCTGTTCCGCCGGGCTTCGCGTGCGTGGGTGCTCGGCCTGCGCGACGGCGAGACCGAGGAAGAGGCGGCCGAGCGTGACGGCGCCGCGGGCCGGGCCGCGCGCCGCGACCGCGACGACGACTAGGTTTCGCCGGCCGGTCGGCGCTCCCACCGGGCCGCCAAGCGCCCGAATGCGTCCTTCGTCACCTCGGAGGTGCCGAAAGACGCATTGGGGGCCTGGGAGGGACCGAAAGCCGCATTCGGGACGTGGGAGGGACCGAAAGCCGCATTGGGGACCTCCGGGGGACCGAAGGACGCATTGGGGGCCTGGGAGGGACCGAAAGCCGCATTGGGGACCTGGGACGGACCGAAGGACGCATTCGGGACGTGGGAGGGACCGAAAGCCGCATTGGGGACCTCCGGGGGACCGAAGGACGCATTGGGGAGCTGGGAGTAGCCCGAAAGTCACTTTCGTCAGATGAGACCTGACGGAAGTGGCTTTCGGGCTTTTGGGTGGGTCAGGAGCGGGCGAGGGCCTGGAGGGGTGCGTCGGCGAGGCGGTAGACGGTCCACTCGTCCATCGGGGTCGCGCCGAGTGCTTTGTAGAACTCCGTGGCCGGGTTCCAGTCGAGTACGGACCATTCGAGGCGCTCGAGGCCGCGGGTGACGCACTCGTCGGCGAGGGCGGAGAGGAGCGCCTTGCCGAGGCCGGAGCCGCGGTGGGACTCGCTGACGTAGAGGTCTTCGAGGTAGATGCCGTGCACGCCGCGCCAGGTCGAGAAGTTGAGGAACCAGAGCGCGCAGCCGACGACTTCGCCGTCGAGCTCGGCGACGTGGCCGAAGAGGGCGGGTGCGTCGGTGAAGAGGGCCTGGTGGAGCTGGGCCGGGGTGAGGTGGCAGTCCTGCGGGGCCTTCTCGTACTCGGCGAGTTCGTGGCAGAGCTGGACCACCGCGTCCACATCGGACTCGCGGATGCGGCGGATTCGGTTGTCGGGCAACGAGACTCCTAGCTGGGCGGGATGTTGAGGTGGTCGATCTGGGGTACGCCGCGCTCGTCGCCGAGTATGGTGATCGAGGCGGGGTCCACCGCGAAGTGGACGCCGGACGTGGCGGGCAGGCCGACCCAGCGTGTCACGAGGACGCGGCTGAAGTGACCGTGGCCGACCGCGATGACGTCGCTGCCCGCTGCTCGGAAGCGGGCGATCACGGCGTCGGCGCGGGCGGACACGTCGGCGGCCGATTCGCCGCCGGGGACCGGGTGGGTCCAGACGGTCCAGCCGGGTACGGTCTCGCGGATCTGGTCGGTGGTGATGCCCTCGTAGTCGCCGTAGTCCCATTCGGCGAGGTCTTCGGTGGTCTCGGTCACCGTGAGGCCGGCGAGTTCGGCGGTGCGCAGCGCGCGGCCGCGCGGGCTCGACCAGACGAGCGGCGGTTTTTCGGTGAGGCGGACGGCTCGTGCCTGGGCTTCACCTGCCGCTGTGAGCGGGATGTCGGTGCGGCCGGTGTGCCTGCCCGTGGCGGACCACTCGGTCTGGCCGTGCCGGAGAAGGAAAAGTCGATGACCCACGTTTGCGAATATAGCCGCCCGTCTGCTTAGCTACTCGTGAGTAACAAGGGAGGCGCGATGACTTCGACGTACGCGTTGTGGACCAGGCTGGCGGCCAAGCCGGGCGGCAAGCAGCTGTTCTCGGCCGCGATGTGCCTGCGGGTGCCGTATTTCCGGACGATCGTGCCCTCGGTCAAGGAGATCAAGCCCGGCCGCTGTGAGGTCACCTCGCCCAAGTGGTGGGGTGTCTACAACCACATCGGCACGTATCACGCGATCGCCGCGTGCAACCTCGCCGAGATCGCGATGGGCATGCTCGCCGAGGCGACGCTGCCGCCGACGCACCGCTGGCTGCCCAAGGGAATGACCGTCAATTACGTCGCCAAGGCGGAGACGAGCCTGCGCGCGGTGGCGGAGCTTCCGTCCATTCCGGACTTCGGCGACGAGGGCTTCGAGTTGCCCGTTCCCGTCACCATCACCGACACCGCGGGCAAGCCCGTCGTCACCGCCACGATCACGATCTGGGTCACGCGTAAGGCTTGAAACCCACGTGGCTGGTCTGCTCGACCACGGCGGACGACGGTAGGGTCGATCACGCTGAACTTCACCACGAGTGGATTCGCCGACAGCACCTCGGTTTTCCCGACCTGCTGGACGACCGAGTGGATCGGGTGCTTCAGGCTGCCGATGGTCGCGCCGCCCGGCACGAGCGGCCCGCGCAGTGTCGCGTACAGGTCAAGCTCGCCTTTGCGTTCCTCCGTGGACTCGAAGTCGGAGTAGCCGCCGTAGTGCAGCTGGACCGTGGTGCCGGGCAGCTGCGGAACAGCCGCGGGCGCGTGCTTGAGCGTGCTGAAGACCTGCGCGAACTTTCCGTTGAGCTTACCCTCGGCGAAGGTCATGCGCAGCTCGCCGAGCGCGAGTCTGTCCACCTTCCCGAAAGACAAAGTTCCTTGGGAGACAAAGGTTTCGCAGCGCCACTCGGCCGGGTTCGCGCCGGCGAGCAGCGCGGCGAGTTTCATGCCGACAGCCTGGTCTGCCGGTGACGTGCGCCACATCGGGGAAGGTACCCAAGGGGGACCCTGGCTACAGTCGTCCGATGACTCGGGTAAACGGCGTTAACTCACTGACCCGCAGGCGGTTCCTCGGCACCGCGGCGCTCGGCACCGCCGCCGCGCTCGGCCTGACCACGATCTCGGCGCGCAAGGCGAGCGCCGCGCTGCCGGACTTCGTGCCCGCCATTGTGATCGGCACCGGTTATGGCGCCGCGGCGACCGCGTTGCGGCTGGGTGAAGCCGGAGTGTCCACCCTGATGCTGGAGATGGGCAGGCTCTGGACCGAGCCGGCCGCCGACGGCAAGGTCTTCAGCGGCATGCTCGCGCCCGATCGCCGCTCGATGTGGTTCAAGGATCGCACCGAAGCGCCGCTCGCCTCGTTTCTGTGGCTGGACATAGCCAATCGCGACATCCCGCGTTACGCCGGTGTTCTCGATCGTGTCCACTTTGGAGACATGTCCGTCTACCTCGGACGCGGTGTCGGCGGTGGCTCGCTGGTGAACGGCGCGATGGCGGTGACGCCGCGCCGCGACTACTTCGAGGAGATCCTGCCCTCGGTCGACGCCGACGAGATGTACGGCAAGTACTTCCCGCGCGCCACCGCGGCGCTGGGCGTCAACCACGTCGACCGGCAGTGGTTCGAGACCTGTAGGTCCTACGCGTTCGCGCGCGTTTCCCGCAAGGCGGCGGCGAAAGTGGGGCTGGGCACGACGTTCATCCCGAGCGTCTACGACTTCGAGTACCTCAAGCGGGAAGAGGCGGGCACGGCGGCGCGGTCGGCGCTGGGCTCCGAGGTCATCTACGGCAACAACCACGGCAAGCGCTCGCTGGACAAGACCTATCTCGCCGCCGCGCTCGGCACCGGCAACGTCACCATCCAGACACTGCACGAGGTGCGCGAGATCATCCGGCAGCCCGATGGTCTGTACACGCTGGTGGTGCGTGAAATCGACGAGAACGGCACGGTGCTCGCGACAAAACATGTCAGCACCCGGTATCTGTTCCTCGGCGCAGGCAGTGTCGGCTCGACGGAATTGCTCGTGCGCGCGCGGGAGACCGGCAGGCTGCCCGAGCTGACCGACGAGGTCGGCCGCGGCTGGGGCACGAATGGCAATGTGATGCTCGGCAGGGCGAATCATCTTTGGGACCCGACTGGATCGCTTCAGTCGGGGATGCCGGTGCTGGGCATCGACAACTGGAGCGATCCAGAAAACCCGGTTTTCGCCGAAATCGCGCCCGTGCCCGCCGGGATCGAAACCTGGGCGAGCCTGTATTTGGCCATCACCAAGAACCCGGAGCGCGGGTATTTCAGCTACGACGCCGCGAGCGACTCGGCGAAACTGCACTGGTCGGCCGCGCAGGGGCAACGTTCGATCGACGCCGCGAAGTCGCTTTTCGACCGGATCAACCGCGCGAACCTGACGGTCTACCGCCACGATCTGTTCGGCGACACGCGCGCGTTCGAGAACCGGTTCACCTATCACCCGCTCGGGGGACTGGTGCTGGGCAAGGCGACCGACGCGTACGGGCGCGTGCGCGGGTACGACAACCTCTACGTCACCGACGGCTCGCTGATCCCCGGAAGCACCGGGGTGAACCCGTTCGTGACGATCACCGCGCTCGCTGAACGCAACATCGAGCGGGTGATCGCCGAGGACGGGATCGCCTAGCCTCGCAGGCTCTTGTAGTGGGTGACGCAGTCTTCGTAATTCGGCAAGATGCCCTGGTCGAGGGCCTGCGCGAGGGTCGGGGCCGAGCGGTCCTTCTCGGACAGGATCGGCTCGATGTCCGAGGGCCACGGCAGCCCGAGCGTCTCATCCAATGGGGTGATCCCGTGCTCGGCCCCTGGCCGGTAACCCTCGGAGCACAGGTAGCTCATCGCGGTGTTCTCCTCCAGCGCGACGAAGCCGTGGCCGATGCCCTCGGCGACGTACACCGCGCGGAAGTCGACCGTGTCGAGCCGCACCACGTCCCACTGGCCGAAGGTCGGCGAGCCGACGCGGAGGTCGACCACCACGTCGAGCAGCGCGCCCTGCGGGCAATAGACGTACTTCGCCTGGCCGGGCGGGGTGTCGGAGAAGTGGATTCCGCGGATGGTGCCGCGCTGGGAAATGCTGTGGTTGGTCTGCGCCAGCCGAAGGGGATGGCCGACCGCGTCGAGGAACGCCGGTTCCTGAAATGGGGCCACGAAAAGGCCCCGGTTGTCGGGAAAGGTTCGCGGGGTGAACTCGAAGGCGTCCCGCACGGTCAATTCGCGCGCTTGCATGACGCTTACCCTATCGAGGGATAAATAAGCCGGACAGACGTCTTGCTATACAACCCCTGCACCCCTAACTCCTGTGACATGAACCGCACCGCGGGGTCACATCCGGTTTCGCGCCTGCCACAATGGTCTTACCGCCGCGTCGGCGGGGATCGCCTCACCCGGCACCGATAGCCCCCGACGCACTAGCCGACAGGCCGGCGCTACCGCGCTGGGCTGCCGCGCAGGAGACCGTCGCATATTCCCCCCTGCCTGCAGTCCCAGGAGACGTTTTGACGATGACAGGAATCACGATGAACGACCAGATCCGCGAGGACACCACCCCGGTGACCGACGCGGAGATCTTCCGTGGCCACGAGGGCGGCAAGCTCTCGGTCGCGGCCACCCGCCCGATTTCGGACGCGCGCGACCTCTCCGTCGCGTACACCCCGGGCGTGGCCAAGGTCAGCAGGGCGATCGCCCAGGACGCCGCGATGGCGAAGCAGTACACCTGGGCGGACCGGCTCGTCGTCGTGGTGAGTGACGGGACCGCGGTGCTCGGCCTCGGTGACATCGGCGCGAGCGCCTCGCTGCCGGTCATGGAGGGCAAGTCGGTCCTGTTCAAGACCTTCGGCGGCCTCGACTCGATCCCGCTGGTGCTCGACACCACGGACGTCGACGAGATCGTCGAGACGCTCATCCGGCTGCGGCCGTCGTACGGCGCGGTGAACCTCGAGGACATCTCGGCGCCGCGCTGCTTCGAGATCGAGGACAAGCTCAAGGAAGCGCTCGACTGCCCGGTCATGCACGACGACCAGCACGGCACCGCGATCGTGGCGCTGGCCGCGCTGCGCGGGGCGAACCTGGTGCTCGGGCGCGACATCGCCGCCGAGCGCGTGGTGGTCTCGGGTGCGGGCGCCGCCGGGGTGGCGTGCGCGAAGATCCTGCAGGCGGCCGGTGTCGGTGACGTGACCGTGCTGGACTCCAAGGGAATCGTTTCGCAGGGCCGTGCCGGGCTGAACCCGATCAAGGAGCAGCTCGCGGCCACGACGAACAAGGCCGGGCTGCAGGGTGGCCTGCGCGAGGCGCTCGAAGGCGCGGACGTGTTCCTCGGTCTTTCGGGCGCGTTGATCGACGAGTCGCTCCTCGCCGGTATGGCGGATGACTCGATCGTGTTCGCGCTGTCGAACCCGGACCCGGAAGTTCACCCGGAGGTGGCATCGCGGTACGCCGCCATCGTCGCGACCGGGCGGTCCGACTTCCCCAACCAGATCAACAACGTGCTGGCGTTCCCCGGTGTCTTCCGCGGCGCGCTCGACGCGGGCGCGCGGTCGATCACGGAGAACATGAAGCTGGCGGCCGCCGACGCGATCGTGGCCGTGGCCGCGGACGACCTCGCGGCCGACCGCATCGTCCCCAGCGCGCTCGACCCGCGCGTCGCGCCCGCCGTGGCCGACGCCGTGGCCAAGGCGGCCGTGGCCGACGGCGTCTGCGGCTAAGACCCTGGTGACAAGGGCTCGTGCGCGTTGCGGGCGGTTCTAACCGCCCGCAACGCGCACGAGCCCTTTTACGTGGCCAGGAGGGCCGCGATGCGGTGGCGTGGCAGGTCGATGAGGCGGTAGGCGTGCAGCTCGGCCGGGATTTCCTGCGGCACGTTCGCGAGGCGCGCGTGCGCGCGGCTGAGCAGTTCGTTCTGGCCGGACACGGCGTCCGCGACGACCACGGCGTGCTTGTTGTCGGGTGTGCTGCGCAGCAGCCGCAGCGTGTACTTCCCCGCGACCAAAGACGACAGGGCCGCCTGGGACGCGGCGTCGCCCAGGTCGGGGTGCGAATTCGGCAGCAGCAGCGCGAGCCGCTGGGCGTTCGTCCCGAGCAGCGTGCGCAGCAGCCAAGGTCCCGGGTCGGCTGAGAGGTCCATGGCGACGGCATCGCCTTCGGGACCGGACACCGACCAGTCGACGCGGCGTGACTCGATCGAGAGCCCGGTTTCGCCCGCGATCTCCAGCAGCCGGTCCACCAGCGCGGGTTTCGTCGTGCCCGCTTCGACCGACTGCGGGCCGTGCGTGTAGATCGCCGACTTTCCCTTGCCCGCGCGCGCCTTTTTGGCCTTCGCGGTCGGCTGGCAGACGTAGAGGTCCGCCGCGCTGCCGATCGCCTGCGCGCCGAAGTAGCGGTTGAAGTCCGGCAGGATCGCCTCGAACGTCAGGCCGAGGATCGCCAGCTCGCGCTGCACCTGCGCGCCCAGCGCGGGGTGACGCGGGCTGTAGCCGTACGCCAGCAGCAGCCGGCCGTCGCTCGGTTCGCGCAGCGCCTGGACGCCGCGTGCGGCGAACAAGCCCATGCCTTCCGGGGTGTAGGGCGGGTCGCTGAAGACGAGGTCCGCCGAGCCGCTCACCGCGGGCGGCAGGCCGAAGCGCAGATCGGCGTGCAGGGTGCGCACGCGGCCGTCGCTGGCCGCGTCGATGTACTCGAGGACGCGCTCGTCGAGGTCCACGACGGTGATGTCCGCGTCCGGATCCGTCAGGTGCACGGCCAGCGAGGTCAGGTCGTGGTCGCCGAGACACAGCAGCCGGGCCTTGCCGAGGTCGTAGCGCGAACGCAGCCACAGCGCGCGCTTCAGCACGGTTTCCGGGGTCGCCTGCACGTGGTCGAGCGCCGCGAGCGGCGGCGGGACGTCCTTGACGAGCTTTTCCAGCGTGACCAGCGCGTCGCCGCCGGGTTCGGTGAACTCCGGCAGTCCGTACTCGGTGTAGCCCGAACCCGGCTTGAGGCGCGAGAGCTTGCCGTCGCGTTCGAGATCGTCGCCCAGCGCGGACTGGAGTTCCTCGATGCTGCGGCGCGGCGCGGCCGTGACCCTGATCAAGTCGTCGAATTCCTGCCAGCCCTCGCGGAGCAAGACAATCGCCTGGTGGAGAGGCTTTCCGTGGACAGTCAGCAGGTCTTCGAGTGAAGGCACGGTAAGAGCCTAAGACTTGGAACGCCGTGCCGATCCTCGGGATCTCCGCTACGGTTTTCGCCACCTACATGGGGAGTGCGCGTGGCTATCGAGTTCCAGGGCGTGACCAAGAGGTATCCCGATGGGACGGTCGCCGTCGACGACCTCAGTCTCACCGTCGAGGACGGCACGATCACCGTGTTCGTCGGGCCTTCGGGCTGCGGGAAGACCACCTCGCTGCGGATGATCAACCGGATGGTCGAGCCGACCGGCGGCAAGGTGCTGCTCGACGGCAAGGACGTGACGGAGTCCGACCCGGCGCTGCTGCGCCGCGGCATCGGGTACGTCATCCAGCACGCGGGCCTGTTCCCGCACCGCACCGTGCTCGACAACGTCGCCACCGTGCCGCTGCTGACCGGCTGGGACAAGGCCAAGGCCCGCAAGCGCGCCGCCGAGCTGCTGGAGACGGTCGGGCTGCCCGCGTCGATGGGCAAGCGTTACCCCGCGCAGCTTTCCGGTGGCCAGCAGCAACGCGTCGGCGTCGCGCGCGCCCTCGCGGCCGACTCGCCGGTGCTGCTGATGGACGAGCCGTTCTCCGCGGTCGACCCGATCGTGCGCGAGGAGCTGCAGGACGAGCTGCTGCGGCTGCAGACCCAGCTCGGCAAGACGATCGTGTTCGTCACGCACGACATCGACGAGGCCGTGCGGCTCGGCGACAAGGTCGCGGTGATGCGCGTCGGCGGCAAGCTCGCGCAGTACGGCACGCCGTCGGAGGTGCTGCGGCACCCGGTGGACGACTTCGTGGCGTCCTTCGTCGGCAAGGACCGCGGCTACCGCGGACTGTCCTTTTTGTCCGCCAACGGCGTGGAAGTCAAGGACGTGGCCAAGATCGAGATCGGGTCCACTGTGGCCGGTGCCGATTTCTGGCGCATCGCGGTGAACGCGGACGGGCAGCCGCGTGGCTGGCTGCCACCGAACTCCACTGTGGACGGTGGGCTCGAAGAGTCCGATCTGGTCGCGGGCGGCTCACTTTACGTGCAGGGGACGCCTATCCGCAGCGCGCTCGACGCGGCGCTGTCGTCACCCGCGAGCCTCGGTGTGGTGGTCGACGACGACCACAAGGTGATCGGCGTGGTCACCGCGAGACAAGTTCTGGAAGTCATCGAAGGAACCCCGCAGAGCGTGGATTCCTGATGTTCTTCGACGAGCTGGGGCGGTACCTCAGCAGCGCCAACAACCGCGCGGAGATCTTCGGCGACCTGGCCGAGCACATCTACCTCGCGCTGCTGCCCTTGGTGCTGGGCCTGGTGATCGCGATCGCCGCGGGCTGGCTGGGCACGCGTTACCAGGCCGCGCGCAGTGTCGTGCTCGTCGCGTCGAACCTGCTGTACACGATTCCTTCGCTCGCGTTGTTCGTGGTGATCCCCGGGCTCATCGGGTCGCGGATCCTCGACAGCGTCAACGTGATCGTCGCGTTGACGATCTACACCGCGGCGCTGCTGGTGCACCCGGTGCTCGACGCGCTCGGCGCGGTGCCGCAGCACGTCATCGCCGCCGCGACCGCGGTCGGCTACAAGCCGGTGCGCCGGTTCTTCGGCGTCGAACTGCCACTGTCCGTGCCGGTGCTGGCCGCCGGTGTCCGGGTGGCGAGCGTGAGCAACATCAGCCTGGTGAGCGTCGGCGCGCTGATCGGCACCGGCGGGCTCGGCGTGCTGTTCACCGACGGGTTCCAGCGTGAGTACTTCTCGCCGATCGTGGTCGGCATCGTGTTGACCATGGTCCTAGCGCTCATCGTCGACCTCCTGCTGGTGCTGCTGCGCAATCTGCTGGCGCCGTGGGACCGCGCGAAGAAGGTGGCGGCCGAATGATCTGGGACTGGTTCACCGATTCCGCGCATTGGCAAGGGCCCGAAGGCATTCCGGTGCGGCTCGGGCAGCATCTCGGCTATGTCGGGCTTTCGCTGGTGATCGCGCTGGTCGTCGCGGTGCCGCTCGGGCTGTTCGTCGGGCACACCGGACGTGGCGGTGTCGTGCTGGTCAGTTTCGGCAACGCCATCCGCGCGCTGCCGACGCTGGGCCTGGTCACGTTCCTTTTCTTGCTGTTCACCGAAAGCGAGACGGCGACGATCATCGGTCTCGTCGTGCTCGCGATCCCGCCGATCCTCGCCGGCACCTACGCGGGCCTGCAGGCGACCGACAAGGGCGTGGTCGACGCGGCGCAGGGCGTCGGCATGACCGGCTGGCAGCGCCTGTGGCAGGTCGAGGTCCCGATCTCGCTTCCGTTGGTGCTGGGCGGAATCCGCAACGCCGTGCTGCAACTGGTGGCGACCGCGGCCGTCGCCTCGTACGTCGGGCTCGGTGGGCTCGGCCGGTTCCTGCTCGACGGGCTGGCCGTGTTCGACTACCCGCAGGTGATCGGGGGCGCGGTGCTGACCACGCTGCTCGCGGTCGCGCTCGACCTCGTGCTGTCGGCCGTGCAACGCGCACTGGTGCCCAAGGGAGTCCGGCTCGCGGCGGCCGCCGCGACCGGCAAGAAGGTGACCGTATGAAAGCGCGCGTGCTGATCGCCGCTCTTGCCTTGCTGGCGACGTCCTGTGGCAACCCGTTCGAAGGCGGCGCCGAGGGCGGGACGACCGGCGACATCATCATCGGCGCGTCCGATGTCGGAGAAAGCCTTCTGCTGGCCCAAATCTACGCGGGCGCGCTGCGCAACGCCGGCGCCGAGAACGTGAAGGTCCGGCCGCCGGTCGGCAGTCGCGAGGTCGTTGTCAAGGCGCTGCAGGACAAATCGCTTTCGGTGGTGCCCGACTACAGCGGGAACCTGTTGCGGTACTTCGACAAGAACACCCAGGCGACCACGCCTCAGGCGGTGTACGCGGAGCTGAAGCAGAAGATCCCGGCCAGGTTCGAGGTGCTGGAGCAGGCTCCCGCCGAGGACAAGGACCTGCTCGTCGTGCGCCCCGAACTCGGGATCAAGACGTTCTCGGAACTCGGCCCGCGCTGCAAGGACCTCGTGTTCGGCGGACCGGGCCAGTGGAGCACCCGCTGGAAGGAAAAGATCAAGGCGCTCTACGGCTGCGAGTTCAAGGAGATCCGTACGACCGACACCGGCGGCCCGGTGACCGTGGCCGCGCTGAAGTCCGGCGACGTCCAGGTGGTCGACCTGTTCAGCACTTCGTCGACCATCGCGGCCAACGGATTCGTCGCGTTGCAGGATGACAAGAACATGTTCCCGGCGCAGAACATCGTTCCGCTGGTCGCGAAAGGCACCTTGTCCGACGCCGAAGTGCAGGCGCTGAACCGGGCTTCGGCCGCGCTGACGACCGAGAAACTCGTCAAGCTCAATGTCCAGTACACCGAAGAGAAGCGCAACGCGATCGACATCGCCGACGAGTTCCTGCGTGAGAGCGGCCTGAAGTCCTAAAGCCGCTCGAACGCGGGCGCGTAGCGGAAGTTCCCGCGCATGTCCGATTTGTACCCGGCCAGTGTGCGGACCTGGAAGTGCGGTGCCCATTCGGCCTGTGGTGGGACGATTCCGTGTTCGGCGGCGAGCACGTAGCCGAAGCGCGAGTAGTACTTCGGGTCGCCGAGCAGCACGACGGCGCCGTAGCCGAGCGCGTCGGCGGCGGCGTCGAAAGCGTGCATCAGCGCCGAGCCGACGCCCGCGTGCTGCGCGGACGGCAGCACCCCGAGCGGTCCGAGGCCGACCGCGATTTCCTTGTCCCCGTTGAGAGTCGCGGTGCTGCCGGCGACGTGGCCGACGATCTCGCCGTCGAGCACGGCGACGAGCGACAGCGCGTTCAGCAGATCGCCGTCCGCGCGCAGCTCGTCGACGAGGTTCGGCTCGACCGTCCCGTCGAACGCGGCACTGTGGACAGCGTGGATCGCCGGTGCGTCGGCGGTCGTTTCACGGCGGAGGAACATCAGGCGATCATTCCGTATGGTGAACCGTTCACGGAAATCGTTTTCCGTCCCCTACTTTCGTAGCAGGCCGTTCGGGTGTTCTTGACCGGTGACAATCCGGTCCTGCCAGGCCAAACCGGTCACGATGCGTGCGAATACCCCGGTCACGGCTCGGCCGTCCGGCCCAACGGTCGACTTATGGACGGGACTGAACGGACCTGACCTGTTGGGAAATGACAATCCCTACTGTGTGAACGGCGTGAAGACAAGATCTTCCTTCGCCGGAAACTCGGCCCTACTCTCAGCCCAACGTTCGAGGTGAACGTGCCAACCCCTAGCGACCGGTCTCCGGTCGACCCTGCCTAGGAGGATTGAATCTTGCCAAAATCATTGGGAAACAAGAGATCCCTCGCCGGTTTCGGCGTGGCCACCGCGGTCGCGGCGTTGACTTCGCTGAGCCTGACCGCGCCGGCCATGGCGACCGAAGGCGCGATCCTCAACGCGAACGCGGCGGACGCCGTCCAGGGCAGCTACATCGTGACGCTCAAGAGCGGCACCGCCCAGGACGTCACCGCGCGCCACGGCGGCACGGTGAGCCGCACGTACAACTCGGCCATTCACGGGTTCGCCGGGCAGATGAGCGAAAAGCAGGCGAAGCGCATCGCCGCGGACCCGGCCGTGGCCTCGGTCGAGCAGAACCGGACCGTGCACATCAGCACCGATCAGCTGAACCCGCCGTCCTGGGGACTGGACCGCGTCGACCAGCGTGACCTTCCGCTGAACCAGAAGTACTCGTACTCGACGACCGCGTCGAACGTGACCGCCTACATCATCGACACCGGAATCACCTTGGGGCACCCCGATTTCGGCGGCCGCGCGGTGTCCGGCCGTGACTTCATCGACAACGACAACGACGCCACCGACTGCCAGGGCCACGGCACGCACGTGTCCGGCACGGTCGGCGGCACCACCTACGGTCTCGCCAAGGGCGTCAAGCTCGTCGGCGTCCGCGTGCTCAACTGCTCCGGCTCCGGCACCTACGAGCAGGTCATCGCCGGCATCGACTGGGTGACCGCCAACGCCGTCAAGCCCGCGGTCGCCAACATGAGCCTCGGCGGCGGCGCGTCGGCCACTGTGGACGCCGCGGTGCAGCGCTCGATCGCCTCGGGTGTCGTCTACGGTCTCGCGGCCGGCAACGACTACGGCGGCAACGCCTGCAACACCTCGCCCGCCCGTACCCCGGAGGCGATCACCGTCGGGTCGACCACGAACACCGACGCGCGCTCCAACTTCTCCAACATCGGCACCTGCCTCGACATCTGGGCGCCCGGCAGCAACATCACCTCGGCGTGGCTGAACAACGGCACCAACACCATCAGCGGCACCTCGATGGCGACCCCGCACGTCGTCGGCGCCGCGGCGCTGTACCTCGCCGATCACCCGACCGCGACCCCGCAGGCGGTGCGTGACGCGCTCGTCAACGGCGGCACGCCCGGCAAGGTCACCGACCCCGGCACCGGCTCGCCGAACGTCCTGCTCTACACCGGCACCGGTGGCGGCGGCCCCGACCCCGAGCCGACCCCGTGCGCCAAGGTCACCAACGGCACCGACGTCGCCATCCCGGACGCCGGCGCGGCCGTGACCAGCGCGATCACCGTCTCCGGCTGTGCGCGCAACGCCTCGGCGACCACCAAGGTCGACGTGACCATCCCGCACACCTACGTCGGTGACCTGGTCATCGACCTGGTCGCGCCGGACGGCACCACCTACCGCCTGAAGAACTCGAGCAACGACTCGAGCGACAACCTCAACGCCTCGTACACCGTGAACGCCTCCGCGAAGGCCGCCAACGGCGTGTGGACGTTGAAGGTCCAGGACGTCTACCGCGCCGACACCGGCCGGATCGACACCTGGTCGATCACCGTCTGACAGGCTCGTGAGTGTTGCCGCGGTTCTAGCCGTCGGCAACACTCACGACCATGCGGCAGGACGCGAGAGAGGCGAGCGGCGCGGTGGTCATCGCGGTGCTCGTCGTGGTGGCTTTCTTGGGCTTGAGCGCTTACGGCCTGTACAGCATGGGCGATCGGCCCATCCACGAGCCGCCACCGCCCACGTGGCCGCCGGACCGGTACGCGGAGGCGCCCAAGTGCGCGTCGATCGCCGCGAAGATTCCTGGTCTGCCTCCGTTGATCACGCGCGCGGAGGCGGTCGCACAGGCGCCTGATCCGGCCAGCACGCGAGTCGTCACCTCGTGCTCCTGGTACGAGTACGGCAAGCCCGCCAACACCGCCTACCTCTACCTGTCGAATTCGCTCGTTCCAGGAAGCGGAGAAGGCGAGAGCAGGGCGAAGACCAATTTCGCGACCGCCCCTGGCGAAAACGTCGAGCCGATTCCCGGCCTTGCCACGGCCGCGGCCTTCTACGACGAGCAGGGCCATCCCGAGCAGTGCTGGCTCAAGCTCTATCAGGCCAACGTCTACGCGCAGCTGTACGTGAACGGTGACCCGGACAAGGCGACCTGCCGGGCGGCGGTCAAGAAGCTCGCCGTCGCGGTCACCGAGGCGTTGAACTAGGCCGTTCGGCGCACGTGGAGTCCTCAAAGGACTTAAGGTGCTGTGCATGCAGCCAGGACCGCCGTATCAGCAGAACCCTTATGGGAACCAGCCCCAGTACCCGCAGCAGGGCTATCCCCAGCAGGGCTACCCGCAGCCCGGCCCCGGTTATCCCGGCTATCCGCCGCCGAAGAAGGGGATGAGCGGCGTGACGATCGCGCTGATCATCGTCGGTGCGCTGATCGTGGTGTCCGGACTGGGTGTCGGCGCGTTCTTCCTGCTCGGCAACGACTCGTCGAGCAGCTCGGCCAGCCCGACATCGACCGCGAAGACCGGCCCGCCGGACAAGTACGCGGTGCTCCCGGGCTGTCCGACGATCGAATCCAAGATGTCCGGCATGCCCAAACTCGAGGTGCAGGAGCTGAAGCCGGCCGGCACGTCGGATCCAGAGATCTCGTTGATGTCGCTCGACTGCGAGTGGCGCGAGCCTGGCAAGTCGTCGGGATCGGTGATCCTGTACATGGCGACGTCGAAACGCAGCGGTTCCGGCGCGGGCGAAGTGTCGGCGAAGGGCGAGTTCGAGCACTACACGAAGGAAAACTCCGAGCCGCTTCCCGACCTCGCCGGTGCCGCCAAGGCCGCTTACGTGAGCTATCCGGACAACCCGGCGCTGTGTTCGGTCCGGTTCTATCAGGGCAACGTGTCCGGCCAGATCATGGTCAGCGGCGCGGACGGCAACGCGGTCGACATGAGCAAATGCCGGGCCAACGCCAAGAAGCTCGCCGAGGCGACCACGGCGGCGATGGGCTGAGCTGCAACAGAAAACGCCCCGGCCGGGAAGACCCGGCCGGGGCGTTTCTCTGTCCGCGTGTCTACTCGAAGGCCTTCGCGAGGATCGCCTTCTGCTCGACCTCGTGCACCTTCGACGAGCCTGCCGACGGCGCGGCCATCGGGCGGCGCGAGATGACCTGCAGGCCCGAGAGGACCTCCGGGAACTTCCGGGGCAGGTTGAGGCCGAAGAACGGCCACGCGCCCTGGTTTTCCGGCTCCTCCTGGACCCAGGCGATCTCGGTCGCGTTGGTGTAGCGCTCGAGCGCCGCCAGCAGCTTCTTCTTGGGCAGCGGGTAGTACTGCTCGATACGCACGATCGCGACGTCGTTCGCCTCGCGCTTGGCGCGCTCGGCGACGAGCTCCCAGTAGAGCTTGCCCGAGGTCAGGAGCACCTTGCGGGCCTTCTCCGGCGCCACGTCGACGTCGTCGATGACCGACATGAACTTCGTCGCGCCGGTGAAGTCGCCGACCGCCGAGGTGGCGGCCTTGTTGCGCAGCATCGACTTGGGCGTGAAGACCACCAGCGGGCGGTTGACTCCGTCCAGCGCGTGGCGGCGCAGCAGGTGGAAGTAGTTCGCCGGGGTCGACGGGACCGCCACCGTCATCGAGCCCTCCGCGCACAGCTGGAGGAAGCGCTCGATGCGGCCCGAGGTGTGGTCGGGGCCCTGGCCCTCGTGGCCGTGCGGCAGCAGCAGCACGACGTCGGAGCGCTGGCCCCACTTTGCCTCGCCCGACGAGATGTACTCGTCGATCACGGTCTGCGCGCCGTTGACGAAGTCACCGAACTGCGCTTCCCACATGACCAGCGCCTCGGAGTTGGCCACCGAGTAGCCGTACTCGAAGCCGACCGCCGCGTACTCGGACAGCGCCGAGTCGTAGATCATCACGCGGCCCTGGCCGTCGGCCAGGTTCTGCAGCGGCGAGTACTCCTGGCCGGTCTTGCGGTCGATGAGCACCGAGTGCCGCTGGGTGAACGTGCCGCGGCGCGAGTCCTGGCCGGACAGCCGCACCAGGCGGTTCTCCATCGCCAGCGAACCGAACGCCAGCAGCTCGCCGAACGCCCAGTCGATGCCGCCTTCGCGGGACATCTTGTGGCGGCGCTCCATGACCGGCTTGACACGCGGGTGCGGGGTGAAGCCGTCCGGCACGTTGACGAACGCGTCGCCGATGCGCTCGACGACGTCCTGGGTCAGCGCGGTCGGCACCTTCGCGGGGACCTGCTGTTCCTCCTCGACCGACGGGCTCGCCTTGGCCGGGTGCTTCTCCAGCTCGCGGACCTCGTTGAACACGTGCTCCAGCTGGCTGGAGAAGTCGCGCAGCGCGGCCTCGGCCTCCTCGACGGAGATGTCGCCGCGGCCGATCAGCGACTCGGTGTAGGTCTTACGCACCGAGCGCTTCGTGTCGATGATGTCGTACATCGCCGGCTGCGTCATCGAGGGGTCGTCGCCCTCGTTGTGGCCGCGGCGGCGGTAGCAGATCATGTCGATCACGACGTCCTTGTGGAACTCCTGGCGGTAGTCCACGGCCAGCTTGGCCACCCAGTGCGCGGCCTCGGGGTCGTCGCCGTTCACGTGGAAGATCGGCGAGCCGATCATCTTCGCCACGTCGGTCGCGTACTGGCTCGACCGGGAGTGCTCGGGCGCGGTGGTGAAGCCGACCTGGTTGTTGACGATCACGTGCACGGTGCCGCCGGTGCGGTACCCGCGCAGCAGCGCGAGGTTCAGCGTCTCGGCGACGACGCCCTGGCCCGCGAAGGCCGCGTCGCCGTGCATCAGGACCGGCAGCACGGTGAAACCGGAGCCACCCTTGTCCAGCAGGTCCTGCTTGGCGCGGACGATGCCCTCGAGCACCGGGTCGACCGTTTCGAGGTGCGACGGGTTCGCGGTCAGCGACACCTTGGTCTCGCCGTCGCCGAACATCCGGAAGTACTTGCCCTCGGCGCCGAGGTGGTACTTCACGTCACCGGAGCCGTGCGCCTGGCCGGGGTCGAGGTTGCCCTCGAACTCCTGGAAGATCTGCGCGATCGGCTTGCCGACGATGTTGGCCAGCACGTTCAGGCGGCCGCGGTGCGGCATGCCGATGACGACCTCGTCGAGCTCGTGCTCGGCCGCCTTGTCGAGGATGGTGTCGAGCAGCGGGATCGCCGTCTCGCCGCCTTCGAGCGAGAACCGCTTCTGGCCGACGTACTTGGTCTGCAGGAAGGTCTCGAACGCCTCGGCGGCGTTGAGCTTCGACAGCACGTACTTCTGGACGGCGGGGTCCGGCTTCTCGTGCGGCACCTCGACGCGGTTCTGGATCCAGCGCCGCTCCTCGGGGTCGAGGATGTGCGTGTACTCGATACCGACCGTGCGGCAGTACGAGTTGCGCAGCACGCCGAGGATGTCGCGCAGCTTCATGCGCTCCTGGCCCGCGAAGCCGCCGACCGGGAACTCGCGGTCGAGGTCCCACAGGGTGAGGCCGTGGCTGAGCACGTCGAGGTCGGCGTGGCTGCGCTGGCGGTAGTTCAGCGGGTCGGTGTCGGCCATCAGGTGACCGCGCATCCGGAACGCGTCGATCAGCTCGATCACCCGCGCGGTCTTGTCGACCGGGCCGTCCGGCAGGTCGGCGACCCAGCGGATCGGCTCGTACGGCAGGCGCAGCGAGGTGAAGACGTCGTCGTAGAAGCCGTCCTCGCCGAGCAGCAGCTGGTGGATCCGCTTGAGGAACTCGCCGGACTCCGCGCCCTGGATGATGCGGTGGTCGTAGGTCGAGGTGAGCGTCATGATCTTGCTCACAGCGAGGTCGACCAGCGTCTTCTCGCTGGTGCCCTCGAACGCGGCCGGGTACTGCATGGCGCCGACGCCGATGATCGCGCCCTGGCCGGCCTGCAGGCGCGGCACCGAGTGGTTGGTGCCGATGCCGCCGGGGTTGGTCAGCGAGATCGTGGTGCCGGAGAAGTCGTCCGCGGTGAGCTTGTTGTTGCGGGCCTTCTTGACGATGTCCTCGTAGGCCTGCCAGAACTGCATGAAGCTCATGTTCTCGGTGGCCTTGATCGAGGCCACGACGAGCGTGCGGGCGCCTTCCTTGCCCTTCATGTCGATCGCGAGACCGAAGTTCACGTGCTCCGGCGTGATCGCGAACGGCTTGCCGTCGATCACCTGGTAGTGCCGGTTCATGTTCGGGTAGTCACGCAGCGCGCGCACCATCGCGTACCCGATGAGGTGCGTGAAGGAGATCTTCCCGCCCCGGGTGCGCTTGAGGTGGTTGTTGATGACGATGCGGTTGTCGGCCATCAGCTTGGCGGGCACCGCGCGCACGCTGGTCGCGGTGGGCACGGACAGCGAGGCGTCCATGTTCTTCGCGATCGCGGCCGCGGCGCCGCGGAGCTGCTTCGACTCCGACTCGTCCTTCGCCGCGGGCGCGGCCTTGGCGGCCGCTGGCTTCGGCTCGGCCTTCGCGGGCGCCGGCGCCGCCGGTGCTTTGGCCGCGGGCTTGGCAGGCGCGGGCGCCGGTGCGGCGGTCTTGGCGGGTGCCGGGGTGGCGGGCTTCGCCACCGGCTTCTCCGCTGCCGGTGCGGCGGGCGCGGCGGTCTGGCCGTTGCCCGTGCCCGCTGCCTGCGTCGGCGTGAAATCCGCGAAGAAGTCATGCCACGCGGCATCTACTGAGGAGGGGTCGGCCAGGAACTGGTCGTACATTTCCTCGACCAGCCACTCATTGGGGCCGAACTGTGACGCAGGGCTGCTGCTGGACACGGCTTGGGCTCGCCTCTATCCGTCTCGATCTTGAAGTCCGTTGATGCGCTTACCAGGCTAACCCCCTCCGCTGCGAGCGTGTTACGGAACTGGCATGTGTGAGGCGTGGCGCACTAAGACCTGGGTCACTGGGTCGATCCAGATGGGGGATGGACGTCACATCGCGTGATGATGCAGCCTGCAAGGGAACCGCCGGATCACCAGGTACGTCCCAGGTTCCGGCCGAGAGGGGGAGTGGTGTCGGAGTTGTCTGACGTCGAGCGCATGGTCGACGACTGGGAGCGTGACGCGGTCGCCAAGTCGCAGCGGTACGAGGCGATGCAGGCGCAGGTCCAGCAGATCTCGATCACCGAATCGGTGGCGAACGGCGCGGTCGCGGTGACGGTGGGTCACAACGGGTTGCCGACCGCGATCAAGATGACCGAAGGTGTCCGCGCGATGACGCCCGACGAGATCGCCGCCAACGTCATGAAGGCGATCCAGAAGGCCCAGTCCAGGTATCCGGAACGCATGGCCCAGATCGTCGCCGAGACGGTCGGCGACGACGACACGTCCCGCCACATCGTCGCCACCGCGGTCGACAACTTTCCGGCCGCCCCGCCCGAGGACGAGCCGGTCACCCCGGAGCCACCGCGACGCCAGCTGTTCGAGGCCGTGGAGGAAGAGCCGCCCGCCCCGAAGGCCCCGCCCCGCCCGCCCCGCCCGGCCCGCCCGGCGCCGCCCGATGACGACGACTTCGGCGACCAGTCGTTCCTGCGAAGGGATTAGCAGATGCCAGACGGTGGATACCGCGTACTCGGCGACGAGCTCGGCGGGCACGCGGGCAAGGTCGACGGCCTGGCCGACCGCATGAAGACCGCGGTCGAGGCCGCCCAGCAGGTCACCATGGACAACAGCGCGTACGGCGTCATCTGCCAGCCGTTCGCGCTGATGCTCGACCCGTTCGAGCAGATGGGCGTCCGCGCGCTCCAGACGGCGTCCGAGTCCATCAACGGCACCGCGGCCAAGGTCCGCGACGCCGTCTCCGCCTACGAAAAGCAGGAAGACGCCACGGCCGACGCCATCAAGAAGGCCGGGCCGGTGTACTGAGGGGGCTTTGCATGCCGGAGGGGAATCCGCTCGTCGCGCAGGCGCAGTCGCAGACGACCGGTGTGACGGGGATCGGCATCCTGGAGTCGGCCAACGACCTGGCTTTGGGGGTGAAGGACGGCTCATGGGTCGAAGGCGGCCTCGGCGCGGTCGGTGTCGGCCTCGAAGCGCTGTCGCTGGTCGTCGATCCGATCGGGACGCTGGCGCAGTACGGCGTGTCGTGGCTGATCGAGCACGTGAAGCCGTTGAAGGACTGTCTCGATTGGCTGGCCGGGAATCCGCCGGTGATCCAGTCCTTTTCGGACACTTGGGCGAACGTGGCGCGCGAGGTCACCGCGATCGCGGGCGATCTGTCCAATGAAGCCAAGGGCGGGACCGCGGGCTGGGCCGGCGCGGCGGGCGAGGCGTATCGGGCTGAGGTCGCCGAGCAGGTCGACGCGGTCGCGGGTGCGGCGTCGCTGTGTGACGGGATCTCGACCGGTGTGATGGTGATGGGTCAGGTCGTGGCGGCGGTCCGGGAGACCGTGCGCGACCTGATCGCCACGTTGGTGGGCAAGCTGATCACGTGGGCGCTGGAGGAGGCGTGCACGCTCGGGTTCGCGACGCCGCTGGTGGCCGCGCAGGCGACGGCGGCGATCACGTCGACGATCTCGAAGGTCTCGCAGGTGATCCGGAAGCTGGTCAAGACGATCAGCAATGTCGGTCCGAAGGTCCGCAAGATCGTGGACAAGCTCGGCGAAATCATCGAAAAGCTCTCGAAGCTGGCGAAGAAGCTTGGTAAGCGGGCGGACGGGACGTCTCCCTCGGCTGCTCGTAAGGCCGGTAAGTCCGATGTGGACGCTCCGAAGGAGCACACCAGCCCGTCGAGTACTCATGACGGTGGCAGCACCTCGTCGTCCGGCGCCGACGGCCACACGACGCCGGAAAGCCACGGCCCGTCCGACCAAGCTCTGCATCGTCAGCCGACTGACGGCGAGAAGCCTCAGCCCTGGCCGCCGGAGCGGCGCGACCCCCGCTTCGAATACTGGGAAAGCGGCAAGCTCAAGCTCTCCGAGGCGAATTTCCGTCTGATCCAGGAAAAGTACGGCATCCAGCTACATCCCCAGGCGCGCGCTCGCGTCGACAAAAGCCTGAGAGGCGCTTTCGGTCAGACAGATCCGATTCGCAACGGCTCCGATGTGCGCATCGCGCCCGGCGCGTTCGTCAATGAGGAGCAACTCGCCAGGACGATCTATCATGAGAATGTGCATGCCGAGCAATTTGCCCAGAATGGCGGCAGGCGTCCCGGCAGCGTGGCGGAGAAAGAGCGGTGGGAGGATGACGCCTACGCGCGAGAGCGGGAGTGGTGGGACAATCATCCGATCAACCGTCAGCAAGGGCAGGGATCCTGATGGCCAGCATTGACCATGCGTCCTACGAGGCCTGGGAAAAGGCGTATGGCGACTTCTACGAAGCGTTGCCGGGCAAGCCGGCTGTCGTTTGCCCCAACTGTGGTCACGACGCACTGCGCATCGCCTTCGTCGCGAATGAGTCCGACCGCATCGGGTCGGCGATGTTCTGGTGCGGTTTCTGTAATTTCGGGATACACATTTCGCGGACTTGGGTTCCTGAAGGTGTCGCCTTTTATGTAAGGGGTACACCGTGGGAAGAAATCGGCAAGGAAGTCCCGGAGTACACCTTGGTCTATCCGCCGGTCACCGACGAACTGCCGGCTGACAGTGGCTTTGACGAGTAGCTCGCGTTGGAGAACAGCCGGGTTGGCGGGGACGGTGTCTAGGCCTTATTGGGGAGGAACCAGGGCATCAGTTCCTCGGCGAGCGCTCGGCTGAAGGGTTTCACGAGGAGCTGAAGTTCGGCGCAGGCCGTCTCGCCAATGTGGGCGTAGGGGGCGACGCTGTTGTCGTCGGTGGCGCGCTCGATCTCGGCTCGGCGGGCCGTGCCGGTCGGGGTGAAGGTGGGGGCTTCGGCGTCGGTGAGCCAGTCGCGTTTGCGGAGGGCGGCGATGGCGGACTCCCAGTCCTCGGTCGACCAGGTGCGGGAGTTGCGGAGGGTCTCGGCCGGGACGTCGCCCGCGGCGGCGTGGGTGATGAGGGCTTCGATGCCGCTGAGGCCCGCGGTGAGCAGGGCCGCGATGTGAGCGTCGCCGCGGTATTCGCGGAGCAGGGTCTGGGCGTGCCAGAGGACCATGTGGGGTTCGGATGGCCAGGGCAGCGCGGCGTGCGCGGCGAAGAGGGGGCGGCCGGTCACGTCGGCGGTGATGGTTTCGGCGGCCTCGCGGAGGAGCTGGGCGGCGCGGGCCATTTTGGGGGAGGTGACCGTGTCGCCGAGGATGCGGCGGAGGACTTGGTCGGCCGCGGTGTGGCGGGCTTCGAGGACCGCGGCGGGTGTGGTGGCCGTCCAGGCTTGGGTGATCGACTCGTGGACCGTGACCGGGTTGAAGTTGTAGAAGGTCGCGACGACGACGGACGACGGGACGGCGCCGAGCGCGGCTGACCTGGAGGCGAAGTAACCCGCGCGGGAACCCAGGCCGAGTTCCTTGTAGGCGGCCGTTGCTTCGGGGGCGAAGTAGATCATGCCGTGGTAAGGCTCGATGATGCGCCAGGTCTTGCGTGCCGTCTCGATCATTCGGCAAACGTAGTACCAACCGGTCGGTATGACAATGAGCCTGGGGAGGGCCTGCGTGGGGCCAGGGTTTACGAGCTTGGTCGGACGACGCCTGGGCGCGGATGGACGGCATTCGTACCTGGATGGACGACACGCGTGCATGGATGGACGACACACCTAGGCACGCGCGGGCGAACCGCTGGGCTGGACCGGTAACTCGGCCGGGGAGGCGAACTCGTGTACGGGACGGGCAAAGTCGCGCGCGGTCGCGGCAAAGTCGCGTGCGGGGCGAGCAAAGTCGCGTGCGGGAGCGGCGAACTCGCGTGCAGGATCGGCAAAGACGCGTACGGGAACGGCAAAGGTGCGTGCGGGAGGGGCAAAGACTCGGGTGGGTTTTGTGGCGGGGGTGGGCGGGTTCGCGAGATAGGTGTGGCAGAGGACGGCAGGCGTGCACGGATGGACGGCACGCGTACCTGGATGGACGACACGCGTGCACAGGGGGACGGCACGTGTCCGCAGATGGACGGCGCGCGTGCACAGGGGGACGGCGCGCGTGCCTAAGCGGTCGGCGCGTGGGCTTGGAGGGGCGGCACGTGTGCCTCAGCGGTCGGCACGTGTGCCTGGGGAGTCGGGACGTGTGCCTGGGGAGTCGGGTCGCGGGCTTGGGGAGTCGGGATACGAGAGTGGGGAGGGTGGGGGTGGGTCGTGAGCGTTGCGGGCGGTTCTAACCGGGCGGAACGCTCACGACCCCGGGCGACCCCGGGCGACCCCGGGCGATCTAGCGCGACCGGGGGGTCGAGTGGCTTGAGCGGGAGCCGGTGGTGAGACGTGGGTGGGTTAGGCGTGGGTGTCCAGGGACCAGAGGTGGGCGTAGGGGCCGTTGGCGGCTAGGAGGGTGGGGTGGGGGCCTTGCTCGGCTATGCGGCCGTTGGCCAGGACGAAGATGCGGTCGGCTTTGGCGGCTGTGGCGAGGCGGTGGGCAACTACGAAGGTGGTGCGGCGGCGGGTGAGGTGCTCGGTGGCGCGGAGGACCGTGGCTTCCGTTGCGGGGTCGAGGGCGGCTGTGGCTTCGTCGAGCAGGAGGATGTCGGGGTCGACGAGTTCGGCTCGGGCGAGGGCGATGAGCTGGCGTTGGCCTGCTGAGAGGGAACGGCCGCGCTCGCCCACGGGCTGGTGGAAGCCTGCGGGTAGGGAGGCGACGCCGTCGAGGGCGCCTACCGCGCGGACGGCCGCTTCGACTTCGGCGTCGGTGGCCGAGGGTTTGCCGTAGCGGACGTTGTCGGCGACCGTGCCTGAGAAGAGGTGGGCCTCCTGGGGGACCACGCCGAGGCGGTTACGCAGGGCTGTCAGATCGTAGTCGCGGACGTCCACGCCGTCGATGCGGACGGTGCCCGAGGTGGCGTCGTAGAAGCGGGCGACCAGTTTGACGGCGGTGGATTTGCCGGCGCCGGTCGCGCCCACCAATGCGACCGTCTCGCCGGGGGCGACGTGCATGGTGATGTCGGACAACGCGAGGGTTTCGGTTCCGGCGTAAGAGAAATCGACGGAATCCAGGGTGACCTCGCCGTGGAGTTTGGCGGGGACCGGTACCGGATCGGTGGCCGGCGGGACCGAGGTGGGGGTGCGGAGGAGGTCGCCGATGCGGGCGAGGCCGACGCGGGCCTGCTGGTAGCCGTCGAAGACCGAGGAGAGCTCTTCGATCGGGGTGAAGTAGAGCTTCAGGTAGAGCAGGAAGGCGAGCAGGACGCCCGCCGAGAGGCTGCCCGCGGCGACGCGGTTGGCGCCCGCGACCAGTACGACGGCCTCGGCGACGCCGGAAAGCATGGAGACGAAAGGGAAGTAGGTCGCGATGTAGCGCTGGGCGCGGAGGCGGGACCTGCGGTAGGCGTCGCTGCGGGAGGCGAAGTCCTCGGCGGAACGCTCCTCGCGGCTGTACGCCTGGGCGACGCGGACGCCGGAGACGTTCTCCTGCATGTCCGCGTTGACCACGCTGACGCGCTCGCGGGCCTCGGTGTACGCGGCCGAGGCCGAGCGGCGGAAGAGGACCGTCGCGACGCCGAGGATCGGGAGCACGGCCAACGCGTAGAGCGCCAGCGAGACGTCGGTGATCAGCAGGGCCGCCGAGATGCCCAGCAGGGTCAGCGCGCTGACCACGGCGGTGGACAGACCGGTCTGGAGGAACGTCGACAGCGCGTCGACGTCCGTGGTCATCCTGGTCATGATCTTGCCGGACAGCTCGCGCTCGAAGTAGTCGAGGCCGAGCCGTTGCAGGTGCGCGTAACTGCGGACGCGCAACGCGTACAGCACGGTCTCGCCGACGCGGGCGGTGAGCTTGGTGCGGGCGTTGATGACGAACCAGTCGGCGAAGATGATCACCGCGCCGATCGCGGCCGCCGTCCAGATGCCGGACTGCAGGCCGGCGCGGACGCCTTGGTCGACGCCCTGCTGGTACAGCGCCGGCAGCGCGATCGCGGCGAGCGCGTCGGCCGCGACCAGGCCGATCGCCGCGGCGAGCAGCCAGCGGACCGGGCGCAGCAGGCCACGCAGGCGGAATTCGGGATCGGGCGCGGTGACGTCGACGCCGGCCAGGCGCGGGACGTCGGTGGCCGGCGGGAGGCGGCGGACGCCCTCGATCAGCTCTTCGGTCGGCGGCAGTTCCAAGGCCGCCGATCCGGGCGGGCCGCCGACCGTGGGCGCCGCGGCGGTGCGCTGCTTGGCCGAGTCGGCGAGTTCGGCCGCGGCGTCGTGCTCGCCGGTGTCCGGCCACAGGCTCGGCGTGATGCCCGTGGGCCCACATTCGAGGCCGTCGCAGCGGTGGACCTCTTCGACGCCTTCGCCTTCCCCGCCGAGCAGTTCGCGGAACAGCGCGCACCGCTCCTGCAGCTCGGCCGCGGTGCCGATGTCGACGACGCGGCCGGCGTCGAGCACGGCGATGCGGTCGGCCAGCGACAAGGTGGACCGGCGGTGCGCGATCAGCAGCGTCGTGCGCGACGCGGTGACCGAACGCAGCGTGTCGTGGATGGCGGCCTCGGTGACCGTGTCGACGGCCGAGGTCGCGTCGTCGAGCAGCAGGACACGCGGGTCGGTGATCAGGGCCCTGGCGAGACCCAGGCGTTGCCGCTGGCCGCCGGACAGGGTGAGCCCGCGCTCGCCGACGAGCGTCTCGTAACCGTTCGGGAGCCTGCGGATGAACTCGTCGGCCTCGGCCGCGCGCGCCGCCGCGAAGATCTCCTCGTCACTCGCGTCCGGGCGCCCGTACGCGATGTTCTCCTTGATGGAGGAGGAAAACAGGAACGCCTCTTCGAAGACGACGCCGATCGACCGGCGCAGCTCGGCCAGTTTGAGATCCCTGATGTCGACGCCGCCGAGCGACACCGACCCGGTGTGCACGTCGTAGAACCTGGGCAGCAGCAAGGAGATCGTGGACTTGCCGGAGCCCGCGGTGCCGACCAGCGCCAGCGTCTCGCCGGGACGGGCCTCCAGCGACAGCCCGTTCAGCACCGGATCCGTTCGCGTGTAACCGAAACTGACGTCGTCGAGGCGGATCTCGAGCGGGCCGTCGGGCAACGGGACGGCGTCCGGCCGCTCGACGACCTCGGGCTGCGCGTCGATCAGCTCGTTGACGCGCTCGGCGCCGGCCCTGGTCAGCTGGGCCTGCACGACCAGCGCGGACAGCATCCTGGCAGGCCCGATCAGCGCCGACACGTACGTCGCGAACGCCAGGAAGGTGCCCAGGCTGACCGTGCCGTGCAACGCCATCACGCCACCGACGCCGAGCACGGCGACCTGGCCAGCGGCGGGCAGCGCCGCGGTGGTCGCCGTCGGCAGCGCGGACAGCCTGGCCGCGCGCAGCCGCTCCGCGTACAACGTCTTCGCCGTGCGCTCGAGCTTGGCGACCTCGCGCGCCTCCTGGCCGAACCCCTTCACGACGCGGACGCCGGTGACGGTCTCCTCGACGTGCTGCGCGACGTCCGCCGCCCGCTGCTGGGCCGACCAGGTGGCCGGGAACAGCCGTTTGCGGCTCCTGGCCAGGATGATCGCCACGCCGGGCGTGACGACGAGCGCGATCAGCGTGAGCGTCGGCGACATCCACACCATCGCGCCGAGCGACAGCACCGCGAAGATCACCGAGCCCGCCGACAGCGGGACCTGCATGACGACCGTGGTGACCAGCTGCAGGTCGGTGATCGCGCGCGAGGCGACCTGCCCGGTCTTCATCGAGTCCTGCTTGCCACCGTCCAGCCGGGACACCGCGGCGAAGACCCGCTGGCGCAGGTCGTGCTGGACGTCCAGCGCCAGCCTGCCGCCGATGTACCGGCGGACGAACGCGGTGCCGAAAGCCAGCAGCTGCAACCCGATCAGCGCCACCGCGAGCCAGGTGAGCTGCCCGGTGTGGCCGGCGACCGCGTCGTCGACCGCCGTCCTGACCAGCAGCGGGCTCGCCGCCTGCAGGCCGACCCCGAACATGGCCGAGAGCAGCGCGAGCACCACGAGCCTGGGGTGCCGCCAGCAGGCCGCGGCGAGACGACGGATCCAGCCGTTCTTGGCGGCTGGATCCGTCTCAATGTCCGGAACCCCTTGACGGGAACGCGATGGTGCTGTGGTCACTCCGCCAGACTAAGCGTGCCCACCGACAAGTTCGATCACGCACGCCACCAGTCGGCCCTGGTGGGCTCCCGCAGCGCGTTGGTGATGCAGTGGACCTCGCCCAGCCACTTGTGGGCGAAATCCCAGTCTTCGACCCAGGAGACCTTCAGCGGATAGCCCGCGAGGGCCTGCTCGGTCTTGAGTTTGAACAGGTCGACGCCGTCGACGCGGGGACCGTGCGGGTCCGGCGCGCCGAACACGCCGCCGCCGAGCGAGATCCCGTTCGGGATGCCCGCGGTGTGCGCGCCGAAGACCCGCTCCGGGACCGTGCGCTTCTGGATGCCCGCCTTGGTCTGCGGCGGAATCCGGCCCGACGCGACGAGTTCGTCGATCTGGTCGAGGTGGACCTCCTCGAACAGCACCGGAACCCGGACGAGTTCGCGCTCGGCGAGGCCGGTTTCCCTGGTCAGCACGGCGATCTGGGTGTCGATGTGCTTGGCCGCGGTTTCGTTCTGCTCAAGGAAGGCCGGATCGGCGAGCGCTTCGTCGATCGTCGGCTTCTTCTTCTCACTGGTGCCGTCGAACAGGACCGCTTTGCCGTGCCCGTCCTTCGCGGCCTTGCGCATGACGTCGAGCGCGAGGCGCGGGTCGGCGATCATGATGGTCCAGCCGCGTGCGGTGCGTGCCGGTATCACGTGCGTGGTCTCGTCGGAATGCCCGACGATGAGCCACGAGGTGTCGATCCTGACGGGGTCCGCGTACTGCGCGTCGACCAGCTTGGTGAACGAGGGATCGGGCTTGCGGTTCGCGACGCTGCCGTAGAGCGGCCTGCCCAGCGGATAGCCGCGATAGGGCGGCAGGCTTTCGTAGTTGCCGGTCGAGTTGAGGCTGTCGTCGACCGTCTCGTCGCGCTCGCCGGTGAACTGCTGGACGACACCGACACCGGGCCCGCGCAGCGTGGTGAACACCAGGCGGCCCGCTTGGCGCAGCGAGGAGCCGCCGCCCCCGCTGCGGAAGTCGGCGGTGCGCAGGTTCGCGCTGCGCAACAGGACATGCAGCACCTGCGGTCGCCCACCGGGACCCGGCATGCTCGCGGTGGTGGGTTCGAAGATGTCCTGGAACCACTCGTCGTAGTCGGTGACCCTGGTCAGCGCGGACTCCGGCAGGTTCGCCGCAGCCATCGCCTTTTTCAGGCCGGCCAGGAATTCGGGGTATCCGCGCTCGTTCTCGGCCGGTGGCGTCGAGGTGACCACCTTGCGCGGCGCCTTCAAGTCGCTCTGCATGATCAGCGGCGCGACCCGCAGCTGGACGGAGTCCGCGGCGCCCGCCGTCTTCAGCGTGACGGTGACGACGCCGTTCCAGACGGCCTTGTCCCGCACGACATCGCGGCCTTCGAGTGCGAGCCGGGCGCCGTCGGTCAGCTCCTTGGCGGTGAGCGTGCCGCCCTCGCCGAGCGAGGTCCAGGTGCCGCCGCGTTCGACCCACAGGCGGGCGTACTTGCCTTCGCCCGCGCCGAGCGACACCGTGCCGTCCTGGCTCGCCTTGCCAGGCGTGGTCCGCAGCGGCGCGAGGTCGGCCAGGTCCAGCGGTCCGTTGACCACGTCGTCCTGAGCGTCGTTGCACGCTGCCAGCCGCAGATCGACCTCGATCGAATGGTCCTCGAGGTCCTCGGGGGTCACCTTGCAACGCTGGGCGTCGTCGTCGATGTTGGGCAGGAAGATCGCGCCGCGCTGGGGTGTCCACCTGCCCTTGCCCGCCTGGTCGGCGCCGTCGACGACGCCGTTCCGGTTCGTGTCGGCGAGCAGCACCGCGCTCTGTGGTGCCGCGAGCGCGGGTGTTCCGGTGAAGATCAGCCCGGCCAGTGTCAGCAGGACGGCAGGTCTCCGCACATTTCTCCCTAAGCTGGTGATCAACTAACCACCAGCTTAGGGAGAAATGTCGCTTTTTCGCCGTGGGCTATTTAGGTGATGTCACGCTTCTGGTTCGACGCCCAGCCGAAGCCGAAGAACACCGCCGTCCAGCCCGCGAAGATCAGCGCGGACACCCACCAGCTGACCACGCCGGGCGAGCCCGCGGTGAGCTGGAGGAAGTACTGACCCCAGCGACCGTCCTCGGTGCCGAAGTCGAGCGAGTTGATCTTGAAGGCCTCCGAGGCGACACCGCCGACGATCCCGTTCGCCGCGCCGTTCGGGAGGATGGTGCCCAGCACGGTGGTCCAGTTCCAGGTCGCCAGCACGACGCCGAACTCCAGCACGAGGAACCACACGAGCAGCAGCACGACGGCCAGCGTGACCTTGTTCAGCACCGCGCCGACGCCGATCCCGAACAACGTCACCAGCACGAACGACAGCACGGTCGCGCCGAGCGCGGCGAACCACTGCGGACCGCTCGGCATGCGCGTGGAGTCCACCGTGAGCAGGGTGCCCAGCGCGGAGACGCCGAACGCCACGACGCCGTAGAGCGCGCCCCAGACCACGTAGGTGATCATCTTGGCGCTCAGCGCGGAGATCCGGTTCGGCGCGGTGAGGAAGGTGGTGGTGATCGTCTTGCTGCGGTACTCGCCCGCCAGCGCGAACACGCCGAACAGCGCCGGGATGATGCCCGCGATGTTGACGCCGTGCGCCATCGACAGCAGGCCGACCGGCAGCGCGTCCGGCTGGACGCCGATGGCCGAGGCGATCAGCGCGGCGTCGCTGCGGCCGATGAAGTCGACGAAGTCGTTCGTGATCCGGCCCCACACCCAGGAGAACCCGAACGCGGTGATGACCAGCGGGATCAGCAGCACCCACCAGGTGTTGAGGGTGAGCGTCTTGCGGAACTCGGCCTTGATCAGGTTGCCCATCAGCCCTGGCCTCCCCAGCCCTGGTGCGGACCCGGCTGCTGGTAACCAGGCGGCGGGCCTTGTTGATACTGCGGGGGTGGCGGGAAGCCACCCGGTGGCGGCCCTTGCGGCGGGCCCTGCTGCGGGTAGCCGGGCGGCGCCGCGGCGAACTGCGGCTGGGTGAGCTGGAAGAACAGCTTCTCCAGGTCCGCGTGATCCTCCTGCATGCCGTAGATCGCGACGCCCGCCTTCGCGGCGAGGTCACCGATCTGCTGCACGGTCGCGCCGGAGACGGCGACCCGGCCGTCCGGATTCGGCGCCACCTCGGTCAGGCCGCCTTCCTGCAACGCCTTCACGAGCGCGCCTGCATCCGCGGGCTGCACGAGCACGCGTGACCGCTGGCTCTTGCGGAGCTGGTCGAGCGAGCCGTAGTAGCGGGTCAGGCCCTGACTGATGATCACCACGTTGTCGATGGTCTGCTCGACCTCGTTCAGCAGGTGGCTCGACACCAGCACCGTGCGGCCCTCACGCGCGTACGAGCGCAGGAAGTTCCGCAGCCACAGGATGCCTTCGGGGTCGAGGCCGTTCGCGGGCTCGTCGAGCACCAGCACCTGCGGGTTGCCCAGCAGCGCCGTCGCGAGCGCGAGCCGCTGCCGCATGCCGAGCGAGAACCCGCCCGCCTTGCGGTCCGCGGCGGTGCTCAGCCCGACCAGCCCGAGCACCTCGTCGGCGCGCTGGTCCGGCATGCCGATCGCGGCCGCGTAGACGAGCAGGTGGTTGCGCGCGGTCCGCTTGGGGTGGAAGCCCTCGTTCTCCAGCACCGAGCCGACCACGCGGGCCGGGTGGACGAGCTGGTCGTGCGGGCGGCCGTTGATGGTCGCCGAACCTGAGGTGGGGGTCACCAGGCCGAGCAGCATGCGCAACGTGGTGGTCTTCCCGGCGCCGTTCGGCCCGAGGAAGCCGGTCACCGAGCCGGGCTCCACGGTGAAGCTGAGGTTCTGTACCGCTCTGACCTGCCCGAAATCCTTGGTCAGGTCCTGCACCGCGATGCGGCCGCTGCCGTCGTGCATACCGCTCCTTCGTTCCCCGACGTTGATCCGGCGCCATCCTGTCAAAGTCGGGGGCACGACGCGTGCGGAACCGCCGAGGCCGTTCCAAAGCGAGCTTCGTCACCCCCGGTCCGGCGATGGCAGGGGGATTGCCCGTCCGATGTCCGGTTTCACGGCCGTATTCGACCTGGTAACCACCTGCGCGGCTTCTCCGTTAACAAGTATTTAGGGCAACTTCGAGACCCCGTGCAGCGAAGTCGGGAGAAGTTGCCTAAGCTAGGACGTGGCGGCCCGCTCCCAGTGACCCCCAGGCTGGTTGAGCGGGTCGCCCCTTACGTAAGACAGAAGCCCCCGCCGGTTGGACCGGCGGGGGCTTCTTCGTTACCCGGATCAGACCAGAGCGGACGCCACCGAGGTGTACGGCAGGCCGTGCGCGACGGCGACCGGCTCGTTGGTCAGCTTGCCGTCGTGGGTGTTGAGGCCCTTGGCGAGGCTGCCGTTGGCCGACAGCGCCGTCTTCCAGCCGTGGTCGGCCAGCTGCACCGCGTAGGGAAGCGTGACATTGGTGAGGCCGTAGGTGGACGTCCTCGGCACCGCGCCCGGCATGTTCGCCACGCAGTAGAAGACCGAGTTGTGCACCGTGTAGGTCGGCTCGTCGTGCGTGGTCGGGCGCGAGTCGGCGAAGCAGCCGCCCTGGTCGATCGCGATGTCGACGAGCACGCTGCCCGCCTTCATCCGCGAGACCAGCTCGTTCGAGACCAGCTTGGGCGCCTTCGCGCCGGGCACCAGCACCGCGCCGATGACCAGGTCGGCCTCGAGCACGGCCTCTTCGACGCTGAGGCGGTTGGACGTGACCGTGCGGATACGCGGGCCGAAGTCGTTGTCGATCTGGCGGAGGCGGTCGACGTTGGTGTCGAGGATCTCGACGTCCGCACCGAGGCCGAGCGCGACGCGGGCGGCGTTGATGCCCGCCACGCCGCCGCCGATGACGACCACGCGCGCCGGGTGCACCCCGGGGATGCCGCCGGGCAGCACGCCGCGGCCGCCGCTCGGCTTCATCAGCGAGAAGGCGCCGACCTGCGGGGCGAGCCGACCGGCTACCTCGGACATCGGGGCGAGCAGCGGGAGCGCGCCGTTCGGCGTCTGCACGGTCTCGTAGGCGATCGCGGTGGTGCCGGACGCGAGCAGCGCGTCGGTCAGCGGGCGGTCGGCGGCGATGTGCAGGTAGGTGAACAGCACCTGGTCCTTGCGCAGGCGCGGGTACTCCTCGGCGATCGGCTCCTTGACCTTGAGGACGAGCTCGCCCTCTGCCCAGGTCTCGTCGGCGGTCGCGAGGATCTTCGCGCCGGCGGAGACGTACTCCTCGTCGGTGATCGCGGAACCCAGCCCGGCGCCCGCTTCCACGAAGACGTCGTGACCGCGCCCGACCAGTTCGTGCACGCCCGCCGGGGTCAACGCGACCCGGTACTCGTGCTTCTTGATCTCACGGGGAACGGCGATGCGCACTTTCTGCCTCCTGGCGGCGGACGGTGGGGTGAGGTGTTACCGACCACGGTGAGCCACCCGGACGGCGGTGTCATCGTGCCACCGGAACAGTATTGCCGCACTTTCATGGTCGTCTCGCGACAACCAGTTGACCTCCAGATAACTTGAGGTACCAGGCTCTGGAGGCATGAGAGCCGTGTGGTTGAAGGAGTTCGGCGGACCCGAGGTGCTGCTCGCCGGAGAAGCACCCGATCCGGTGCCGGGGGACGGCGAGGCGCTGATCGCGGTCGACTATGTCAACACGACGTTCGTCGAGACGCAGGTGCGGGCCGGGACCGGGCCGTTCCCGGTCGAGCTGCCGATGATCCCCGGCAACGGGGTCGGCGGGGTGGTCCGCGCGGGGCCGCCGGAGTGGGTCGGCAAGCGCGTCGTGTCGTCGTTGCGCGGCTCCGGCGGGTACGCCGAGCTGGCGGTCGCGCCGGTGTCGAACCTGGTGGAAATACCCGATGGGGCGGCGACGGACGCGGCCGTCGCGGTGCTCGCCGACGGGCGCACGGCGACCATGCTGCTGCGCGCGGCCGGGCTGCGGAAGTGGGACACCGTGCTGGTCGAGGCCGCGGCGGGCGGTGTCGGCGGCGCGCTCGTGCAGCTGGCGGTGGCCGAATGCCTGACCGTCATCGCGCTGGCGGGCGGTCCTGAGAAGGTCGAGCTGGCGCGGGGGCTGGGCGCGCAGTTCGCGATCGACTACCGGCGCGACGACTGGCCGGACCGGGTCTACGACGCCACGTTCCGGGTGGACGCCGTCTTCGACGGGGTCGGCGGGACGGTGGGGCGGCAGGCGTTCGAGCTGCTGGGCAAGGGCGGCCGGATGGTCAGCTTCGGGCTCGCGAGCGGGAGCTGGACGGACACCTCCGACGCGGAAGCGCGCGGGGTGACCGTGGTCGACGTGCCGAGGCCGGACGCCGCCGGGCTGCGGGAGCTGGTCGGCAGCGCGCTGTCCACTGTGGCCAGTGGGGTGCTGCGGCCGGTGATCGGGCAGCGGTTCCCGCTGGAGAAGGCGGCCGACGCGCACGCGGCGATCGAGTCACGCGCCGCGGTGGGCAAGACGTTGCTGGTGCCGTGAGGTCGTGAGTGTTCCCGACGGTTAGAACCGTCGGGAACACTCACGAGTCCTTAGCCGCGGTAGGCGTTCCAGGCGTTGGTCATGCGGGTGTTCTGGCCCGCGGTGAACTCGTACATGCAGCCGTCGTACGAGTAGTCCATGAAGTTGTGGATCGGGTCGACACCGGCGGAGCTGCAGGTGTTGCGGCCGGTCGGGCAGCCGGAAGCGGGGCTCGCCTCGGCCGGGGTGTCGGAGACGTAGTCGCCCGAACCGGAGCAGCCGCCCTGGAAGGTGTGGTAGAGCCCCATCCAGTGGCCGACCTCGTGGGTGGCGGTGTCACCCTCGTTGTAGTTGGTGGCCGAGCCGCCGGGGAACGAGGTGTCGAGGATGACCACGCCGTCCATCTTGGGCGAGCCGCTGTAGTCCCACGGCCAGGTCGCCCAGCCGAGCAGGTCGTCGCCGAGCGAGGCGGTGTAGATGTTGAGCGCGTTGGAGCCGCCCTTGTGCAGCGCGTTCTTCATCTGCGATTCGGCGGACGAGCCGTCGGTGATGCCGTTGTACCAGGCGGCCTTGTCCGTGTAGTCCGTGCTCTGCAGCGAGAAGCTGTAGCCGGCCTTGGCGTACGCGCTGTTGAGCACCGAGATCTGCTTCGAGATCGTCGACGCGCTCAGCTTGCCCGTGCTGCCCGAGTGGATCACGTGCACGTAGGTCGGGATGCTGGCCGCGGCGAGTGAGTTGGTGACCCGCTTGGAGGCGAGCTTCGACGCCATCTTGCTCTCGATGGACGCGGCCTGGCCGGGCGTCAGGGAGTGGACGTCACCGTCTTTGGACCTGGCGGCCGAGTGCTCGGGCGTGTAGCACTCCTGGCCGGGTGCCGCCGCGACGGTGCCGGCGCCGGTCGCGGTGCTCGGCACGGCGAGGCAGGCCAGCGTCAGCGCGGACAGCGCGGTCAGCTTGACGAGATGAGACCTCGTGGGCAACTCCTCGGTTACGCTCAATGACCCTGAGTGGGCGAGGGGAAAATAAGCGAGGAATTCACCTACTTAAGTGTCCTTTGTCGACAGTTTTCGACAAAGGGATCGTTCGGCGCGATCCATGCGGACTAACGCATAGGCCATTCGGCCGATCGGGTTAACCCCAGCGTAACGTGACGAGCTGGGTGAGTAAGGCCAGCCGGACGTCCGGGTCCTCCAGATCGAGTGGCACGAGCTCCAGCAGGCGGCGCATCCGGTAGCGCAAGGTGTTCGGGTGGATCCGGAGTTCGCGCGCGGCCGCGCGCGGGTCGCCGGGATGCCGCAGCCACTCGTAAAGCGTGTCGACGTACCCGCTTTCGTTGGCCTCGTCGTGTGCGCGCAGCAGGCCGAGCGGGCCGAGGTCGGCGACCCGCGCGCCTGCCGCCGCCGTCGCGCCGCGGTGCAGGACGAGCGCGGTCCACGCTTCGTCGAAGGTGACGAACCGGCCGGGCACCAGTCCGGCGCGCAGCAGCCCGAGCGCTTCGTCGGCCTGAGTGCGTGAAACGGCCAATTCGCCTATTTCGCAAGCACTTCCGGCCGCCACGCGACCGGGTGCGTCGGCGAGCACGCCGGACCAGCCGTCCTCGTCGGGCACGACCGCGTAGAGCAGGCCGTCGAGCTCGGTCGCGGCCGGGCGGCGGCCGATGCCGCGCGAGATCTGTTCCAGCAGCGCGAGCCTGCGGCCCTCGGCGTCCGGGCTGTGGTCGCCGGGAATCTCGATGACGACGACCCGGTGCGGCGCGTCGGCGAGGTCGAGATCGGCGATGGCGCGCCGCGGCCCGACCTTGCCTTCGAGCACGGCGCGCAGCAGTTCGGCCGAAGCGCGGCGCTGGGCGTCGGCGTGCGCGCGGCGGCGCAGCAGATGCAGCGCGACGACCGGCGCGGCGTCGGCGAACGCGGCGGCCCGCTCGTCGGAGACCGGGCCCGCGACGACCGCCCACATCGAGCCGAGCAGCTCGCCGCCCATGCGGATCGGCACGATCAGGCGAGGCAGCGTGCCGTCCCGTTGCGCCGGCACGAAAATCGTCTGGCGGCCACGGGAAAGTTCGCGGAAGACCCCGCGCGACCGGAACTTCGCGAGCACGTCGTCGGGGATGCGGCGGCCCATGATCGTGGAGACGCGCGCGGAGTCGGTGAGGTCCTGGCGCGCCGAGTAGGCGAGCACGCGGGAGTTGGTGTCCTCAATGGTCACCGGAGCGTCCACAACGGACGCGACGGCATCCGCGAGCCGGAAAAGGTCGGCGGAGCCAGGGCTTTCCAGCTCGGCCTCGTCGGCGATCGCGTCGAGCACGGTCCTGAGCAGCCAGACGAGCTGGGCCCACGACGTCGCCGCGCGGACCTCGATCAGCGCGATGCCCGCCGACTTGGCGGCCCGTTTGACCGCGGCCTTGCCCGCCAGCGGCGGCTTGAACACGACGGCGGCCGCACCGTTCGCGCCACAGGTGCGCACGAGCGCGACCGCGTCCGCGGCGTCCTGTGTGGACACCGCGAGCACGAGGTCGCCGGGCCCGCCGGTCGTCGCGTGGCCGCCAGGCTCGGCGATCACCACGTCGGCGACCGTCGGGCCGTTTTCGGGCAGCAGCAAGGCATGCAGCAGTGTCGGGCCGACCCGGTCGACGACCGTGCGCACGGAGATCACGGCTCATACCTCCGGCGGGGTGCGGTCGTCGATGTCCTCGGGCGTGAACTGCTCGCGCTTCGTGGTGAGCGCCCAGCGGTGACCGTCGGGGTCGACGACGCGGCCGTACCGTTCGCCGAAGAACATCTCCTGGATCGGCGCTTCGACGGTCGCGCCGGCGAACACCGCACGCCTGGCGAGATCGTCGGGATCGGTGGTTTCGAGCGTGAGCAGCATCGGGGTGCCGCCGACCGTGCCCGGCGCGAGCGCGTCGAGCTGCGGGATCTCCTCGCTGAGCAGCAGTCTGGCATCGCCGACGGCGAGTTCGACGAAGAGGACGGTGCCGTCCGGAAGCACGTTGCGGAACAGCTCGACCGCGCCGAAAGCCTTGCTGTAGAAGGAAAGTGAGACCTTCACGTCCTTGACGAACAAATGCGGCACGAGGCCGAGCGTGCGTGCGTGGTTCATGCGGCACCCGTCTGGTCGAGCAACCCGGCCCGATCGGCGGCCGCGACGAGCCTGCCGAGCAGCGCCGCTTCCCGCGCGGCCCGTTCACGGCCGTGCGGGGTGAGCCGGTAATAACGGCGTCGCGCGTCGTGCGGCTCGTCCTCGCGGGCGTCGGGCACCTCTTCGACCAGGCCGTCCGCGGCGAGCCTGGCCAGCGTGCGGTACAGCGTGCCCGGTCCCAATTGGACGGACCCGCCGGTGACCTCGTTGATGAAACCCATGATCCCGTAACCATGCGCCTTGCCGCCCGCCAGCGCGAGCAGGACTTGGAACCCAGCCGGGGTCAGCGGGTTGCTTTCGGCCATGCCCGGAGCATACACTCCACGCTCGTTGTATCCATGATGGATATATTGGGAGCTGCCATGATCCGCGGAGTGCACAAGATCGTCGTCCCGGTGCAGGACCAGGCGCGCGCGGTCCGGTTCTGGACGGAGACCGTCGGATTCACCGTGACCACGGACGTCCCCTACGACGACAAGGGCAACCGCTGGATCGAGGTGACCTCGGCCGACGGCGCGGTGGCGCTGATACTGAGCACCGACCCCGCCGACTCGCGCCCGGCCACACGCGACGAGCTGCCCACGTCGAACTTCTTCTTCTACGCGGACGACCTGGAGAAGACCTACGCCGAACTGACCGCGCGGGGCGTCGAATTCCCAGCCCCGCCCGAAAAGCAACCGTGGGGCTGGTGGTCGATGTTCTGCGACAGCGAGGGCAATCGGTTCGCCCTCCAGCCCCGGGACTGACGAAAAAATCCCAATGCGTCTTTCGGTCCGTGGTGGGGACCGAAAGACGCATTGGGGCCCTAGTAGGTGCCGAAAGACGCATTCGGGACCTGGAAGGGACCGAACGACGCATTGGGATTTTTACCGGCCCAGGAGCTGGGTGAGCGCGGTCGACAGGGCGCCCGTGGGGTCCTCGGTGGCCGGGGAGCGCCACGCGACCATGCCGTCCGGGCGGACCAGGGAGGCGCCGCCCGGGGTGAGGCCGAAGGTGCCCGGCGGGACCACGTGGTGGTCGACGCGCGGGCCGGAGATCGCCGAGGCGGCGGGCGCCCAGGTGCTGTCCGAGAACACGACCCAGCCGTGGCCGAGTACGTCCACTGTGGACCGGCCGTCGGGCAGGGTCACGTTGGGCGCGCGGAAACCCGGTCGCCCGGTCGGCGTAAGGGGGTCTTCGGTGCGGGACGGGTCGTCATCGTCGGCGAGGACGGCGGTCGAGCGGTAGCGGAAGCCGAGGCAGAGGGCCAGCGGGTCCTCGGCCGGGGTCAGGCCGGTGACGTCCAGGTCGGGGTGCATGCGCTGCTTCATGTTGTGCAGCGAGGTGTCGATGACCATGCGCGCGTACGGCCTGCGCTCGGCCTCGTAGGTGTCGAGCAGCGCGTCACCCGCTTCGCCGCGCAGGACGGCGGCGAGTTTCCAGGCGAGGTCGTGGCCGTCGCCGATGGCCGTGTTGCCGCCCATGCCGCCGGTCGGCGGGGTGACCTTCGCGGCGTCGCCGACCAGGAAGACGCGGCCGGAGCGGAAGCGGCGGGCGAGGCGGGCCGCGACCTCCCATGGCGCGGTCCAGTGGAGGATCGGATCGAGGTCCGGCTCGTCGGTCGCGATCCGGATCATCTCGATCAGCCGTTCGGGGGTGAAGTCCGCCGGTGATTCGCCCTTCGACGGGTGGTAGTCCGGCGCGAAACCGTAGTGGTCCGGGGTGTCCGTGCTGCAGAAACCGGCCGTGAAATGCTGATTCTGCAAGTAGAAAAGGTCGGTGACGTCGGTGCGGACGCGGTCGCCGAGGTTCGCTTCGAAGAGCACGCCGAGGCAGTGGGAGAGCGAGCCGGGACCGTCGGTCTCGATGCCCAGTGCCGAGCGGACGCGGCTGCGGCCGCCGTCGGCCGCGATCAGGTAGCGCGCGCGGACCGTGGTCTCTTCCCCCGAAGAGCGCAGCACCGCGGTGACCCCGTCCTCGTCCTGCTCGAACGACACCAGCTCGGTGTCGAACCGCACGGTCGCGCCGAACTTCTCCGCGCGCCGCAGCATGATCGGCTCGACCAGGTCCTGGCCTGCCATGCCGTGCGTCATCGGTGTCGCAGCGCTGAGGTCGAGCTCGCCGACGTCGTCGAAGAGCCGGTGGAACACCTGCCCGCCCAGGCTCGCGGCGACGGTGATCCGCAGTCCGCGCCGGGCTCGCGGGCTGCAGTCGAGCACCTCCTCGTCGATGCCTGCGTAGCGGAACAGCTCCATCGTCCGCCAGCTCTGCCCGGCCGCGCGCGGATGCACGGACGTGCTCGCGTGCCGGTCGACCGTGAGCACGTCCACCCCGTGCTGTGCCAAGAACATCGTCGCCGAGAGCCCCCCGTAGCCCGCCCCCACGACCAGTACGTCAACCATGACACCCCTCCGTTGCCAAATATCTTAGCAACCAAAGTATCTTACGAACTAAGAGGAGTCAACGCCCAGCGAGTCTTCTTCCACGGCTTGAAGATCGAGACCTGCGTCGCGAACAGCAGCAGCATCAGCCCGGCCGACATCGCGGTGACCAGCATGATCGCCGTCTTGCCGATGGGCTCGCCGCGTGCCGCGAGCTCGGACGCCTTGGAGAACGCCGGTACGACGCCGAGATTTCCGCCCAGCAGCAGCGCGATGGTGGCCGCCAGCTTGAGCAGCACCCAGTAGTGCTTGATCAGCTCCCACTTGGTGCCGAGTGACAGCACGACGCCGCTGACGAAGGTCAGTGCGCTCGCCGGGAAGTAGAAGAGGTCGCCGAGCCTGCCCGCGACGATGTGCGCGCTCTGGTCGCCCATCACGCCGAGCGCGAGGATGCACAGCTCGACGCCGATCCAGGCGACCGAGGTGACGACGTGACCGTAGAGCCACCACTTGCGGGTGGCCGGCCGCATTCTCCAGTCCATGCCGAAGAGGGTCGCGCCGCGGGCGGGGTCGCGTCGTCCGGCAGGGTACGTCAGTTCCGCGTACGCCCGAAAGAGTACGCGGTGCTCCCACGTCGTGAGAGACGTTGGCCGCTCGCGCGCCCGGCGTTAGCGTCGGCGCAAAGCCGTTGAGCCACAAGGAGTATTCATGAGCGCCTGGTCATTCGAGACGAAGCAGATCCACGCGGGCGCCGCTCCGGACCCGGCGACCGGCGCTCGCGCGACGCCGATTTACCAGACCACGTCCTATGTTTTCCGCGACAGCCAGCACGGCGCCGACCTGTTCAGCCTCGCCGAGCCAGGCCACATCTACACCCGGATCAACAACCCGACGCAGGACGTGCTCGAGCAGCGGGTGGCCGCGCTCGAAGGCGGCGTCGCGGCGCTCGCGTTCGCGTCCGGCTCGGCGGCGACCACGGCGGCCATCCTCAACCTGGCGAGCGCGGGCGACCACTTCGTCTCCAGCCCCTCGCTCTACGGCGGCACGTACAACCTTTTCCATTACACACTCCCGAAACTGGGCATCGAGGTCACCTTCATCGACGACCAGGACGACCTGGACCAGTGGCGCGCCGCGGTGCGCCCGAACACCAAGCTCTTCTTCGGCGAGACCCTCGCCAATCCCGGCAGCAACGTGCTCGACATCCGCGCGGTCGCCGACGTCGCGCACGAGGCGGGCGTGCCGCTCGTGGTCGACAACACCATCCCGACGCCGGTGCTGCTGCGCCCGATCGAGCACGGCGCGGACATCGTGATCCACTCCGCGACCAAGTACCTCGGCGGGCACGGCACCACGGTCGCCGGGCTGCTGGTCGACGGCGGCACCTTCGACTTCGGCGCGAACCCCGAGAAGTTCCCCGGTTTCAACGAGCCCGACCCGAGCTACCACGGCCTGAAGTACTGGGAGGCGCTCGGCCACGGCGCGTTCGCCGCCAAGGCGCGCGTGCAGCTGCTGCGTGACACCGGCGCCGCCATCGCGCCGTTCAACAGTTTCCTGATCTTGCAAGGCATCGAGACGCTGTCGCTGCGTATCGAGCGGCACGTGTCCAACGCCAAAGCGCTCGCCGAATGGCTGGAGCAGCGCGACGAGGTCGAGAAGGTCTACTACGCGAGCCTGCCGTCGAGCCCGTTCTACGACGCCGCGCAGAAGTACCTGCCCGGCGGCGCGGGAGCGGTGCTCTCGTTCGACCTGCGCGGTGGCGTGGCGGCGGGCCGCGCGTTCGTCGACGGGACCGAACTGCACAGCCAGCTGGTCAACATCGGCGACGTGCGCAGTCTCATCGTGCACCCGGCTTCGACCACGCACAGCCAGCTTTCGCCGGAAGAGCAGCTCGCCAGCGGCGTCACGCCCGGCCTGGTGCGCCTGGCCGTCGGGCTCGAAGGCGTCGAGGACCTCAAAGCCGATCTGGAAGCGGGATTCCGGGCGGCCAAGGCGGCACTGTGAGCGAACCCGTCACGGGCGCGTGGCGCGCGACGGACCACCCCGGCCGCAGGCAGTGGGCCACGGGCGGGCCGTTGCGGACGGAGGCGGGCGGCCTGCTGCCCGCCTTCTCACTCGCGTACGAGACGTGGGGGACGCTGAACGCCGACGCCTCGAACGCGGTGCTCGTCGAGCACGCCTTGACCGGTGACAGTCACGCGGCCGGGCCCGCCGGGCCCGGCCATGTCACGCCGGGCTGGTGGGACGGCCTGATAGGGCCGGGCAAGGCGATCGACACCGGCGAGTACTTCGTCGTGGTGCCGAACGTGCTCGGCGGCTGCCAGGGCTCGACCGGCCCGTCCTCGGTCGCCGACGACGGAAAGCCTTGGGGCGGCAGGTTTCCGTCGCTGACCACGCGTGACCTGGTCGCCGCCGAGACACTGCTCGCCGACACGCTCGGCATCGAGCGCTGGGCCGCCGTGCTCGGCGGCTCGATGGGCGGCATGCGCGCGCTGGAATGGGCGGTGACCTGGCCGTCGCGCGTCGGCGCGCTGCTCGTGCTCGCGTCGACCGCGCGGGCGTCGGCCGAACAGATCGCGTGGGCGTCGCCGCAGCTGCACGCCATCCGTTCGGATCCGCACTGGCACGGCGGCGATTTCTACGACGCCGAAGAGGGCCCGCATCGGGGACTCGGGATCGCGCGGCGGATCGCGCACGTGACCTACCGCAGCGAACCCGAGCTGGCCGAGCGCTTCGGGCGGGAAAAGCAGTCCGACGGCCGGTTCGCCGTCGAGTCCTATTTGGACCATCACGCCGACAAGCTGGTGCGCCGCTTCGACGCGGGCAGCTACGTGGTGCTCACCGAGTCGATGAACGCGCACGACGTCGGCAGGGACCGAGGCGGGGTCGCGGCCGCGCTGAGCCGGGTCACCGCGCGCACGATCGTGGCCGGGGTCGACAGCGACCGGCTGTACCCGCTCGCCCAGTCACGCGCGCTCGCCGAGGGCGTCGGCGGCGAGGCGGCGGTGGTGACTTCTCCCTACGGGCACGACTCTTTCCTGATCGAGACCGACCAGATCGCGGCCTTGGTCAAGGCACTTCTGGGCTGAGGGCCGGGATAAAGCCCGCTTTACTCCCGGGGATAAAGCCCGCTTTATCCCCGGGAGTAAAGCCCGCTTTATCCCCGGGAGTAAAGCCCGCTTTATCCCGTCACCGCGTCCGAGATCCAGGTGGCGACGGGCAGGTCGCGCTCGAGGCATTCGGCCGAGAGCCGGATCGTCCAGCGCAGCGCCTGCAGGACGAGGCTGTCGACCTCGTCGGGCGCGGCGCTGGCGAGCGCGATCTCGACCTGCTCCTCGGCGGCCTCGGTGTTGCCGTGCACCTCCGCCAGCAGCGTGCGCACGGCCGTGCGCACGGGCGGATCGGCCTGGTCGATCGAGACCTCTTCGCCGTCCTCGTCGAACACCTGCACCTTGACCGGCGCGCTGCCGCCGTCTCCCAGCGTGGACACCATCGCGCTGCACTCACCGAAGAGCAGCATCATCAATGCCCTGGTCTCGGCCGATTGCGCCTCGGGCTCGGCCGCGGACGGCGCCACCTCGTCGAGTGCCTCGGCGTCCTCACCAAGGCTGATCGCGACGAGGGCGCGTTGCGCCTTTTCGACGAGCCGCTGCTCGTCCTCGCTCCTGTCCGGCTGCACGTCCCCCATCAAACACCAGCTTGCCAAGGTTTGGGGTAGTCCGTGCGAGCGAGGGGTGATCACCTGGCGGCGTGCAGCGCACCCAGCGCGAGCCTGCCCAGCAGCTCAGCCAGCTCTTCGTCACCGAGATGGCGGTTGTACGGGGTCGAATTGATCAGCCCGAACACCGCGTGTGCCGCCGAGCGCGCCTGCCGCTCGCCGACGCCGGGCACCGCCGCCGAGATCGCGCGCACCCAGACCTCGACGTAGCGGCGTTGCAGCCCGCGCACCTGCTTGCGGTCGTGGTCGGTCAGGTTGCCGAGGTTGCGCTCCTGCACGGTGATCAGCGCCGGGTGCGCGAGCGCGAAGTCGACGTGGAACGCCACGAGCGCGGCGAGCACCTCGTCGGGGCCGCCGTCGTGCGCCACCCGCGCGGTGCCGCCGTCGAGCAGGAACTGGCTGATCGAGTTGAGCATCTCGCCGAGGATGGCGTCCTTGCTGCGGAAGTGCCGGTACAGCGCGGGCCCGGAGATGCCGACGGCCGCGCCGATGTCGTCGATGCCGACGCCGTGGAAGCCGTGGTGGGCGAAGAGCTCGGCCGCGGCGGTCATGATCTGTTCGCGCCTGTTCGCCTTCTCGCCGTTCACGAGTGGGGTGGTGTTGGCCGGCATGGCCTTATCTTAGGTCCGCGTGTTAGCGAGCGCTAACACAGTCTTCGGTACGACTTCCTGCTTGGGCCAAGCGGGTTACCTGGGGAAATACCTCTTCTCATGTCGATGAGACACCTGGTATTGATCTGTCACGTTGCTACGTCACAAAGGAGTGACCCATGGCCGTCCCTGCCCGAAAACTGTCACTGATTCGGATGAGCGCGGCCCTGGGGGTCGCGGCACTCGCGATGCTCGGCGTCGTGAGCCCCGCCAACGCCGTCAAGGCGACCAACTACGTCGCACTCGGCGACTCCTACTCTTCCGGCGTCGGCGCCGGAAGCTACGGCAATTCCGGCGGCTGCAAGCGCAGCGCCAACTCCTACCCGCAGCTGTGGGCGAACCGGCACGCCGGCACCACGTTCACCTTCGTCGCCTGCTCGGGCGCGCGGACCGGCGACGCGCTCAACCAGGCCAACTCGATCACCTCGGCGGCCACGCTGGTGACCATCTCGATCGGCGGCAACGACGCCGGGTTCACGGACGTGATCACCAAGTGCACCCTGGGCTCCGACCAGGACTGCATCAACCGGGTGAACACCGCCAAGGCCTACGCCACCGGCACGCTCCCCGGACTGCTGGACGGTGTCTACAGCAAGATCAAGTCGAAGGCGCCCAACGCGCGGCTGATCGTGCTCGGCTACCCGCGGTTCTACACGGTTCCCGGCTCGTGCAGCGTCGGGCTGAGCGACACCAAGCGGTCCGCGATCAACTCCGGCGCGGACACGATCGCCTCGGTGACCTCGGGCCGCGCGTCCGCGGCTGGCGCGACCTTCGTGGACGTGCGCGGCTCGTTCACCGGGCACAACATCTGCTCCGGTGGCAGCTCGTACCTCAACAGCCTGACCTGGCCGGTGGACGAGTCGTATCACCCGACCGCGCTCGGGCAGTCCAACGGCTACTACCCGCCGCTGGCTTCGGTCACCGGGTAACCGTTTCGAGGGTTGAGCCGGGCCGTCCCGCCGACGGCCCGGCTTTTCCCATTCATCGGTGATTCCGATTCATGAATTGTCAGATCGGCTTTACTTCGCCAGGTCGCGCTGAGCTGAACGGGTTGCTTGATCGCTTTCCGCGGTTTTGGGGTGGTATTCGTTTTTGCACCCCGTCACCCCATTCCCGAAGGAGTCGACCGTGCCTGACACCGTCGTCAGAAGATTCCGCTGGCTGAGCGCGCTCACCGTGCTCGCGACACTGGGCCTCGCGACACCGGCGCTCGCCGTCAAGGCGACCACCTACTTCGCGCTCGGCGACTCCTATTCGTCCGGCGTCGGCGCCGGGAGTTACGGCAATTCCGGAAGCTGCAAACGCAGTGCCAACGCTTATCCGCAGCTATGGGCGAACAAGCACGCCGGCACGAACTTCACTTTCCTCGCGTGCTCCGGCGCGCGCACCGGCGACGTGCTGAACCAGGCCAACTCGGTCACCTCCGCGGCCACGCTGGTCACCGTTTCGGTCGGTGGCAACGACGCCGGGTTCGTCGACGTGATCACGAAGTGCACGCTCGGCTCCGACCAGGACTGCGTCAACCGGGTGAACACGGCGAAGGCGTACGCCACCGGCACGCTGCCCGGGTTGCTGGACGGTGTCTACGGCAAGATCAAGTCGAAGGCGCCGAACGCGCGCCTGATCGTGCTCGGGTACCCGCGGTTCTACACCGTGCCCGGCTCGTGCGGTGCCGGGCTGAGCGACACGAAGCGGTCGGCGATCAACTCGGGCATCGACGTGGCGACCGGCGTGCTGTCGCAGCGCGCCGGCGCTGCGGGCGCGACCTTCGTGGACGTGCGCGGGTCGTTCACGGGACACAACATCTGCTCGTCGGGTGAGTCGTACCTGAACAGCCTGACGTTCCCGGTGGACGAGTCGTACCACCCGACGGTCGCGGGCCAGGCCAAGGGCTACTACCCGCCGCTGGCCGCCGTCACCGGATAAGAGCTCGTGCGCGTTGCGGGCGGTTAGAACCGCCCGCAACGCGCACGAGTCCTTTACCCTGGGGTTGGCCCCGGTCCCCTGACTCGAAGGAGCGACCCGTGGCCATCCGCACCCTCTTGCTCGCGTTCCTGCTGATCATCGGCCTGGCGGCCCCTGCGAGCGCCGCCGGCGGCTACTTCGCGCTCGGCGACTCCTACTCGTCCGGCCTCGGCGCCGGGAAGTACGGCACCTCCGGCAAATGCAAGCGCAGCGTCAACGCCTATCCCCAGCTCTGGGTGAACGAGCACGCCGGGACCAGCCTGACCTTCCTCGCCTGCTCGGGCGCGACCACCGCGGATGTCCTGAAACAGGCCGATTCGATCAAGCCGAGCGCCTCGCTCGTCACCCTTTCGGTTGGCGGCACGGACGCGGGCTTCTCCGACGTCATGGTCACCTGCGTCCTCAACTCCGCGCAGGCGTGCGCCAACCGCGTCGGCGTCGCGCGCAAGTTCATCACCGAAACGCTCCCGGGCCGTCTCGACGCGGCACTCGCGAAGATCAAGGCCAAGGCGCCGAACGCGCGCGTGTTCCTCGTCGGCTACCCGCGCCTCTTCGCCGACGGCGGCTCGTGCGGCTTCAGCGCGGGCATGCGCAAGGCGGTCAACGCGGGCGCCGACACCATGGCTGCCGTCGAGGCCGAGCGCGCCGCGAAGGCCGGAGTGACCTTCGTGGACGTTCGCCCGGCGTTCACCGGGCACAACGTCTGCGCCGCTGGCTCTCAGTATCTGCACGGCGTCGCTTCGCCACTGGAAGAGTCGTTCCACCCCACGAAAGCGGGGCAGTTCGGCTACTTCAGGGCACTCGCCATGGTTACCGACGGGTAGTCCGTCAGCTCGCCTGGACACCTGAGTTAGCGGTTGTTAACATCGCGGTGTTAACGACGGCTAACATCGAGGAGCCATGGACAGGCCCGTGCTGACCAGTTCCGCGGATCCGCGGAGCGACGAGTATTCGCGTAACGTCACCGCTCACGCCGAACTGGTCGAGGACCTGCGCAAGCGGCTGTCCGCGGCCCGGCTCGGCGGTCCGGAGAAGTCACAGACGCGGCATGTGGAGCGCGGCAAGCTGCTCCCGCGCGACCGCGTCGACACCCTGCTCGACCCCGGTTCGCCGTTCCTGGAGCTCTCGCCGCTCGCGGCGACCGGGCTCTACGACGACGAGGCGCCCGCCGCCGGCATCATCACCGGCATCGGCCGGGTGTCCGGGCGCGAATGCGTGATCGTCGCGAACGACGCCACGGTCAAGGGCGGCACCTACTACCCGATGACCGTCAAGAAGCATCTGCGCGCGCAGGAAGTCGCGCTGCACAACAACCTTCCGTGCGTTTACCTGGTCGACTCCGGCGGCGCGTTCCTGCCGAAACAGGACGACGTCTTCCCCGACCGCGAGCACTTCGGGCGCATCTTCTACAACCAGGCGACCATGTCCGCGCGCGGCATCCCGCAGGTCGCGGCCGTGCTCGGGTCGTGCACCGCGGGTGGCGCGTACGTGCCCGCGATGAGCGACGAGGCGGTCATCGTGCGGAACCAGGGCACGATCTTCCTCGGCGGCCCGCCGCTGGTGAAGGCCGCGACCGGCGAGGTCGTCACGGCAGAGGAGCTCGGCGGCGGCGATGTGCACGCCAGGCAGTCCGGTGTGACCGACCACCTGGCCGAGAACGACGCGCACGCGTTGAAGATGGTCCGCTCGATCGTCTCGACGCTCGGCCCGCGCACGCCGCGGCCGTGGGACGTGCTGCCGACCGAGGAACCGGCCGTCGACCCCGACCTCTACGGCGTCGTCCCGACCGACCCGCGCACCCCGTACGACGTGCGCGAGGTGATCGCCCGGATCGTCGACGGCAGCCGCTTCGCCGAGTTCAAGAAGGAATACGGCTCGACGCTGGTCACCGGCTTCGCGCACATCCACGGGCACCCGGTCGGCATCATCGCGAACAACGGCGTGCTGTTCGCCGAGTCCGCGATGAAGGGCGCGCACTTCATCGAGCTGTGCGACAAGCGCTCGATTCCGTTGCTGTTCCTGCAGAACATCACCGGGTTCATGGTCGGGCGCGCGTACGAGGCCGGCGGTATCGCCAAGCACGGCGCGAAGATGGTCACCGCGGTCGCGTGCGCGCGGGTGCCGAAGCTGACCATGATCATCGGCGGCTCGTTCGGCGCGGGCAACTACTCGATGTGCGGGCGGGCCTATTCGCCGCGCTTCCTGTGGATGTGGCCCAACGCGCGGATTTCCGTGATGGGTGGCGAGCAGGCGGCTTCGGTGCTGTCGACGGTGCGCCGCGACTCCATCGAGGCGCGTGGCGGTGAATGGTCCACAGAGGACGAAGAGACCTTCAAGGACCCGATCCGCCAGCAGTACGAAGCCCAGGGCAGCCCGTACTACTCGACGGCGCGGCTGTGGGACGACGGCGTGATCGACCCGGCGGACACCCGCACGGTGGTCGGCCTCGCGCTCGGCGCGGCGGCGAACGCCCCCTTGGAACCGGTCAACTACGGCGTATTCAGGATGTGACGGCAGTGTTCGACGCGGTTCTGGTCGCCAATCGTGGCGAGATCGCCGTACGGGTCATCAGGACCCTGCGGGACATGGGTATTCGTTCGGTCGCGGTGTACAGCGACGCGGACGCCGACGCCAAGCACGTGCGCGAGGCGCACACGGCTGTCCGAATAGGACCGGCTGAGGCAGCCAAGAGTTATCTCTCGATTCCGGCCATCGTGCAGGCGGCGGTCGACTCGGGTGCGCAGGCCGTGCACCCGGGTTATGGCTTCCTGGCGGAGAACGCGGAGTTCGCGCGGGCTTGCGAGGCCGCCGGGCTGGTGTTCATCGGGCCGCCGGTGAGCGCGATCGACGCCATGGGTGACAAGATCAGGGCCAAGGCGACGGTTTCGTCGGCCGGTGTCCCTGTCGTGCCCGGTGCGTCCGATGTGGACATTCCGGCCGGTGGCTTCGCGGAAGCCGCGACCAAGGTCGGTTTCCCGTTGCTGCTCAAGCCGTCCGCCGGTGGCGGCGGCAAGGGCATGCGGCTGGTCACGGCGCCCGGCGAGCTGGACGCGGCCGTCGAGTCCGCGCGCCGCGAGGCGAAGGGCTCGTTCGGCGACGACACGCTGTTGATGGAGCGCTTCGTCACCACGCCGCGGCACATCGAGATCCAGGTCCTCGCGGACACGCACGGCAACGTGATCCACCTCGGTGAGCGTGAATGCAGCCTGCAGCGGCGGCATCAGAAGATCATCGAAGAGGCGCCTTCGGTGCTGCTCGATGAAGAGACCCGCGCCAAGATGGGCGCTTCGGCCGTCGAGGCCGCGCGTTCGGTCGGCTACGTCGGCGCGGGCACGGTCGAGTTCATCATGTCGGCCAAGACGCCCGACGAGTACTTCTTCATGGAGATGAACACCCGGCTGCAGGTCGAGCACCCGGTGACCGAGCTGGTGACCGGTCTCGACCTGGTCGAGTGGCAGGTCCGCGTCGCCGCCGGTGAAGTCCTTTCGGTCCGGCAGTCCGACGTCGTCCTCAATGGACACTCGGTCGAAGCCCGTGTCTACGCCGAAGATCCCGCACGCGGGTTCATCCCGACCGGCGGCACGGTGCTCGCCGTGCACGAGCCGAGCGGCGATGGCGTGCGGGTGGACTCCTGGATGACCGAGGGCACGGTCATCGGCTCGAACTACGACCCGATGCTGGCCAAGGTCATCGCCTGGGGCCCCGACCGTGCCGCCGCGTTGCACCGGCTGGACCTGGCTTTGGCCGACACCGCGCTGCTGGGTGTCGGCACGAACATCGCGTTCCTGCGCGGGCTGCTGAACGACGAGGAGGTCAGGGCCGGGCGGCTGGACACCGAACTCGTCGAGCGTCGTCTGTCCACTGTGGTCACCTCGGAGGTCCCGCGTGACTTCTTCGTGGCGGCCGCGATGGACAAGCTGCTGGCGTTGCAGCCTTCCGGTTCCATTGTGGACCCGTGGGACATTCCCGACGGCTGGCGGCTCGGTGGCGCGGGCGGGATGAACTTCAGCCTGCGGATCGGCGACGCCGAGGCCTCGGTGCGCATCGAGGGCACACCCGCGAACGCGCTGGTCACCGTCGATGATCGCGAACCGGAGCGCATCTCGGCGCGCTGGGACAACGGCGTGCTGGAAGTCCGGCACCCCGGCGGTTTCCGCCGCTACCGGCACGTGGCCGGCAAGGGTCGCAGTGTGTGGCTGGCCCGTGACGGGCATTGTGTCGCGGTCGAAGAGCGCGCGGACATCCTTGCGGGACAAGGCGAATCCGCCGGTGGCGGGCCGGTCAAGAGCCCGATGCCCGGCACCGTGCTGGTGGTCAAGATCGGCAAGGGCGACACCGTCAGCGCGGGAACGCCGCTGATGGTCGTCGAGGCGATGAAGATGGAACACACGATCACCGCGCCGGTCGACGGCGTGGTCACCGAACTGCATGTCCAGGCGGGCCAACAGGTCGCGCTGGACGAAGCACTGGCCGTGGTGACCCCACAAGAGGAGCAAGCGTGATCGACTTCCGGCTGGACGAAGAGTACGAGGCGCTGCGCAAGACCGTCGAGGATTTCGCGCGGTCCGAGGTCGCCCCCGTGATCGGCGGCCTTTACGAGCGCGAGGAATTCCCGTACGAGATCGTCGCGAAAATGGGGGAGATGGGCCTGTTCGGCCTCCCGTTCCCCGAGGAGTTCGGCGGCATGGGCGGCGACTACTTCGCGCTGTGCCTGACGCTGGAGGAACTCGCGCGCGTCGACTCGTCGGTCGCGATCACCCTCGAAGCCGGGGTTTCCCTTGGCGCGATGCCGATTTACCGCTTCGGCACCCAGGAGCAGAAGGAAACCTGGCTGCCCCAGCTGACCTCCGGCCAGGCGCTCGGCGCGTTCGGCCTCACCGAGCCCGGCGGCGGCTCGGACGCGGGCGCGACCCGCACGCGCGCCAAGCTCGACGGCGACAGCTGGGTGATCAACGGCAGCAAGTCGTTCATCACCAACTCCGGCACGGACATCACCCGCTTGGTGACCGTCACCGCGGTCACCGACGTCAAGGAGAACGGCCGCAAGGAGATCTCCGCGATCATCCTGCCGTCGGACACCCCCGGCTTCACGGTCGCGCCGAAGTACTCCAAGGTCGGCTGGAACTGCTCGGACACGCACGAACTCGCCTTCGAGGACTGCCGCGTCCCCGCCGAGAACCTGGTCGGCGACCGCGGCCGAGGCTACGCCCAGTTCCTGTCCATTTTGGACGAGGGCCGCATCGCGATCGCGGCGCTGTCGGTCGGCCTTTCGCAGGGCTGCGTCGACGAATGCCTGAAGTACGTCAAGGAGCGCGAGGCGTTCGGCAAGAAGATCGGTGAGTACCAGGCGATCCAGTTCAAGATCGCCGACATGGAGATCCGCGCGCACACCGCCCGGCTCGCCTACTACCAGGCCGCCTCGAAGATGCTGCGCGGCGAGCCGTTCAAGAAGGAAGCCGCGATCGCCAAGCTCGTCGCGTCCAACGCGGCGATGGACAACTCGCGCGACGCGACCCAGATCTTCGGCGGCTACGGCTTCATGAACGAGTTCCCGGTCGGCCGCTTCTACCGCGACGCCAAGATCCTGGAGATCGGCGAGGGCACCTCCGAGGTGCAGCGCATGCTCATCGCCCGCCACCTCGGCGTCGCCTGAACCCCGGCTTGACCATACCGATAACTATACCGGTATAGTTATCGGTATGGTTGAGATCAAGACTCAGGGTGAGCTGGACGTCATGCGCGAGGCCGGGCGGGTCGTCGCGCGGACGCTGCGCGCGGTCAAGGAGGCGTCGGCGATCGGGGTGAGCCTGCGTGAGCTGGACGAGGTCGCCGCGCAGGTCATCGCGGACAACGGGGCCAAGCCGTCGTTCCTGCACTATCAGCCGAGGTCGGCGCCGTCGCCGTTCCCGGCTGTCATCTGCGCGAGCGTCAACGACGCCGTCGTGCACGGGATCCCGTCGGACTACCGGCTCCGGGACGGCGATCTGGTCAGCATCGATGGCGGCGCGTACATCGACGGCTGGCACGGTGACGCCGCCATCAGCTTCGTGGTCGGCACCGCGGACCCGGCCGATCTGGAACTCATCGCGACCACCGAGCGCGCGCTTCAGGCGGGGATCGACGCGCTGGTCGTGGGCAACAAGCTGGGCGACGTCGGGCACGCTGTCGCGGGTGTCGGCAGGCCCGCCGGGTACGGGCTGCTCGAGGATCACGGCGGGCACGGGATCGGCCGGGCGATGCACGAGGACCCGAGTGTGCCGAACGAGGCGCGTCCCGGGCGGGGGCTGAAACTCAAGGCGGGCATGGCGTTCGCGATCGAGCCGATGTTCATCCGCGGTGGCTCGGACGAGTATCGGCACGCGGCGGACGGCTGGACGCTGCACACGCTCGACGGCAGCCGGGCCGCGCATGTCGAACACACCGTCGCGGTCACCGAAAACGGCCCGTGGGTGCTCACCGTCGAGTAGAACTTAGGCATGGCAAGTATTCGTCAGGGCAGTTCCGCCGACTACCCGATTTTGATCCAATTCTTCGACGACGCGGTCGGCTGGCTGACCGAGCGCGGCAGCGAAGGCCAGTGGGGCACCGAGCCGTGGTCGGGGATTCCGCGGCGGGTCGAGCAGGTCCGTGAGATGGCCGCGAATCCCGGGCTGGTCATCGCCGAGGTCGACGGTGAGCCCGCCGGCGCGCTCATCGTCTCCCCGCAGCCGCCGGACATGGTGACGCCTGTCGACGAACCCGAGCTGTACGTCCGGCTGCTGATCACGTCGCGCAAGCACATCGGCGAGGACGTCGGCGGGCAGCTGCTTCGGCACGCGCGCGCCGAGACCGAGCGTCGCGGCGTAAAGCTGCTCAGGGTCGACTGCTGGGCCGGCGGCAAGGGTGATCTCGTGCGCTACTACGAGGGGCAGGGCTTCACGTCGACGTTCCAGTTCGACCATCACGGCTGGATCGGTCAGGTGCTCGAACAGCGGTTGCCCTAGCCGTACCGAGTTGGCATGCTGCCAACAAGGAGGCGAAATGGGCAAGCACCGTTCTCTGCGTGGCAAGGTCATCGTCATCACCGGAGGTGCGCGCGGCATCGGCGCGAAAACGGCCGCCGCGCTGCGCGAGCAGGGCGCGAAGCTGGCGCTCGGCGACCTCGACCAGGTCGAAGTCGAGAAGACGGCGGCCGAGCTGGACGCGCTCGGGCTGCCGCTCGACGTCACCGACACGCGCGGGTTCACCGCGTTCCTCGACGAGGTCGAGCGGCGGCTCGGGCCGCTCGACGTGCTCGTCAACAACGCCGGGATCATGCCGCTGTCGCCGCTCGACGAGGAGGACGACGTGTCGACGCGACGGCAGCTGGAGATCAACCTGCACGCCGTCATCCACGGCACCCGCGAGGCGATGCTGCGGATGCGGCCGCGCGGATCCGGCCACATCGTGAACGTCGCGTCGATGGCGGGCAAGGCCGGTTTCCCCGGCGCGGCCACCTACTGCGCGACGAAGCACGCCGTGGTCGGTTTGTCCGAAGCCGTCCGGCTCGAACTGCGCGGCAGCGGCGTCGAAGTGTCGTGCGTGATCCCCGCCCGTCGCCCGCCACCACCCTCAACCGAGGCGCTGCGCGCCGCTGTGTTCATTCCGATCGTCCGCACCGAGCTGGCGAGCGGGCTCGGCGAGGCGAAGTTCTTCAAGTCGCTGCAGCCCGAAGACGTGGCCGCCGCGATCGTCGACGCGTTACGCAGGCCACATTTCGACGTCTTTGTCCCGAAATCACTCGACGCGATGGGAAGAATCACACGCCTGCTGCCCCGGGCGGCCGGTGAATGGATCGCGCGCACGTTGGGCGGCGACCAGCTTTTGGCTTCAGCGGCCCATTCCAGCGCACGGTCGAGCTATGAAGCGCGCGCCGCGGAAAGCGCGCCTTCGGTCGGCACGGACGGCGATTCTTAACTCGGACGGACTAGCCGAACCGTCCGAAGTGGACCGCTGGGTGGGATGGCCGCCCGGGTGGTGGTTGAGTCGTGCCCCGGGTTCACGGCAAGATTGCTTCCTCGAACCTTCTGGGAGGCATGAATGGTTTCCGCACCGGCCCGCTTGGCCGCCGCCGCGTCGAACGTGGTCGGGAAGGTGCTGCACGGCGGCGTCGCGGACCTGCGCCCGATGCCGAGGGTGCTGATCGACCAGGGCCCGAACCGCTCGGTCTACCGGATGACCACCGGCGCCGCGCCCGCGTCCGGCCCGCCGATCCTGCTCGTGCCTCCGCTCGCCGCGCCCGCGATCTGCTTCGACCTGCGCCGCGGCTGCAGCCTGATCGAGCACCTCGTCGAAGACGGCCGCAGCACCTACCTCGTCGACTACGGCAACGTCGCCTTCTCCGACCGCAGGCTCGGCATCGAGCACTGGATCGACGAGGTGCTCCCGCGCGCGATCCGCAAGGTCTCCCAGGACGCCGGCGGCCAGGGCGTGCACCTGGTCTCGTGGTCGCTCGGCGGCATCTTCTCGATGCTCGTCTCGGCCGACCAGCCCGAGCTGCCGATCGAGTCGATCACCGCGATCGGCTCACCGGTCGACTTCACCGCCATCCCGATCATGGCCCCGTTCCGCCCGCTGGTGGACCTGACCGGCGGCCACCTGCTCACGCCGATCTACCGCGCGTTCGGCGGCGCACCGTCCTATTTGGTCAGCAAGGTGTTCCGCGCGACCGGCATCAGCAAGGAGATCACCAAGCCGATCGCGATCTTGAAGAACCTCGACGACCGCGACTATCTCGCCCAGATCGAGGCCGTCGACCACTTCATGGACAACATGATCGCCTACCCCGGCCGCACGTTCGGCCAGCTGTACCACCGGCTGTTCAGGACGAACGACCTGGCCGAAGGGACAGTCGACCTGAACGGCCGCATCATCTCCCTGTCCGACGTGAAGGTGCCGACCCTCATCGTCGCGGGCGAGAACGACACGATCGCGCCGCGGCCGTCGGTCGAGCGCGTGGTCGAGCTGCTCGAGAACGCGCCGTCGGTGCGCTTCGAGACGGCGCCGGGCGGTCACCTGGGCGTGCTCACCGGCCGCAAGGCGCGGAACTCGACGTGGCGCTACCTGGACGAGTTCCTGGCCGAACAAGCCGTTTAGGGTCGTGAGCGTTGCGGGCGGTTAGAACCGCCCGCAACGCTCACGAGCCCTTTCACGGGTCGCGGGGTGGGCGGTCCGAGATGTTCTGGATGATGTCGAGCACCGCGCCACGCAGCGACTGGGCGGGCGCGATGCGCGCGACCATCTCGTTGAGCTGGACGCACGCCTGCTCGGCCTCGGCCCGGTTGCGCTGCACGGTGACGGTCGCGAGCAGCAGCGCGCTGAGCGCGACCGAGCCGTCGAGCGCCTGCAGGGTGATCATGCGCAGCGGGAGCTGCATGTAGGAGAACGGGCCCCAGCCGCGCGCGGCGGCCAGGATCGCGATCGTGCAGACGGCGAGCGCGCCGCACAGCGCACCGGCCTGTTCGAACCGCAGCGCGGCCCAGATCAGCCACGGGAACACGAGGAACAGCAAGGTCGCGGGCGCGGTAGTCGCGACGACCGCCGTGCCGATCGTGCCTGCCGCGAGCACGATCGCCTCGACCCAGCGCGCGGCGGGCACGTCTTTCGGCCAGCGGAAACGCGGCGCGATGAGCAGCAGTGGAGCGACCGTGAGCACGCCCATCGCGTCCCCGGTCCACCACACCGTCCACCCGGTCCAGAAATGCCCGACCGTCCCGGACATCGCCAGCGCCGCCGAGCCGATGGTCGAGCTGACCAGCATCGCGCCCAGCGCACCGGCGAACACGAGGATCAGCGCGTCCCGCAGCCGATCGAACTTCCGCCGGAACCCGAGCTGTTTCAACAGGTAGTAGGCGACCAGCGGCGCCAAGGTGTTGCCGACGCTGATCCCGGCGAACGCGAGCAACGGCTCGCCGCCCACCAACGCGTTCGCCGCCAGCGCGCCGAGACTGATCCCCGGCCACACCCGCGGCCCGAACAGCAGCAGCGCCGCCAGCGCGATCCCGGTCGGCGGCCACAGCGGCGTGATCTTCATGTCGATCAGCGCGAGCTGGAACCCGACCCTGGCACCGAGTAGATAAGCCAGCGCGACACCCAAGATCAAGACGCCCCAAGGCGCGGTGCGGCCGAACAGGGGTCCCGTTCGACTCATAGACCGCTCCGGCTCGCGCACCATGGACCCGGAAGCCTACCCCCGCGCCGGCCTGGTGCCCGAAAGCCACTTTCGGCAGATCGCATCTGACGAAAGTGGCTTTCGGGGTATCGCGGCTACTTGAGCTCTGTCGAGGTCTTGCCGAGGATGCGGCGGGCGACGATGAGCTGCTGGATCTGCTGGGTGCCTTCGAAGATGTCCAGGATCTTCGCGTCGCGGGCCCACTTCTCGAGGAGGGATTCCTCGGTGTAGCCCACGATTCCGGCCAGTTCGACGCACTTGAGGGTGATCTCGACGACCGAGCGGCCTGCCTTCGCCTTGGCCATCGAGGCTTGCAGGGAGTTCGGCTTGCGGTTGTCGGCCATCCAGGCGGACTCCAGGGTCAGCAGGTACGCCGACTCGTAGTCCGCTTCGAGCTGGAGGTAGGCCGCCGCGGCCGCGTGCTGGGTGTTGGCGGGCTTGTCGTAGTCGACGACCACGCCGGCTTCGGCGAGGATGCGGGCGGTCTCCTCCAAGGCCGCGCGGGCGACGCCGACGCCCATGGCGGCGACCAGGGGGCGGGTGTTGTCGAAGGTCTGCATGACCCCCGCGAAGCCCTTTTTGGTGTCGATCTCGGGGGTGCCGAGGAGATTGTCCTTGGGGACGCGGCAGTTCTCGAAGCGGAGGACCGCCGTGTCGGAGGCGCGGATGCCGAGTTTGTGCTCGACGCGGACCACCTCGAAGCCGGGGGTGCCTTTTTCGACGACGAAGGACTTGATGGCCGCGCGGCCCTTGGTCTTGTCCAAGGTCGCCCAGACGACCACGGCGTCGGCGCGCTCGCCGGAGGTCACGAAGATCTTCTCGCCGTTGAGGACGTACTCGTCGCCGTCGAGGCGGGCGGTGGCGGTGATCGCGGCCGAGTCGGAGCCGCAGCCGGGCTCGGTGATGGCCATCGCGGCCCAGATGCCGGAGAAACGCTTGAGCTGCTCCTCGTTCGCGACCGAGGCGATGGCCGCGTTGCCGAGACCCTGGCGGGGCATCGTCAGCAGGAGGCCGACGTCGCCCCAGCACATCTCGATCGTGCCGAGCACGACATTCAGGTTGGCGCCGTTGCGGTTGCCCTTGTCGGCTTCCTTCTCGTTGCGGCGGACGCCTGCCGCGCCCGCGCCGCCCTCGCCCGAGGAGTTGAGGCCGTCGAGGAGCGCGGCGAACATGTCGAGCTCGGTCGGGTAGGTGTGCTCGGCGCGGTCGTACTTGCGGGAGATCGGCCGGAAGACCTCGGCCGCGGCCTGGTACGCCTGGTTGATCAGGGCGCCGGCCTTCTTGGGGGCTTCGAGGTTGATCACAGCAGAATTCCGCCTTCCATGACACCGATGGCACGCAGATCGCGGTACCAGCGCTCGACCGGGTGCTCCTTGATGAAGCCGTGCCCGCCGAGCAGCTGGACGCCGGCGTTCCCGATCTGCATTCCCTTGTCCGTGGCCAGTTTGCGGGCCAGCGCGACCTCGCGGGCGTACGGCTTGCCCTGCTCGGCGCGGGCCGCGGCGCGCAGGGTCACCAGGCGGAGGCCTTCGAGTTCGATCGCGATGTCGGCGATCGAGAACGCGACCGCCTGGCGGTGGCTGACCGGCTCGCCGAACGCCTGGCGCTCGTTGACGTACGGCACCACGTAGTCGAGAACGGCCTTCGCGGTGCCCGCCGCCAGCGCGGCCCAGCCGAGCCGGGACAACCGGACGGCCTCGGTGAACACCTCGGGCTTGCCGCCGCCGAGCAACGCGCCCGCCGGCAGGGAAACCTTGTCCAGGTGGAGTTTTCCGGTCGCGGCGCCGCGCAGGCCCATCGCGGGCTCGGACTCGATCGAGACGCCCGCGGTGGACGATTCGATGATGAACAGCGCCGGGCCGCGGCCTTCGAGGTCGGCAGAGACGACGAACAGCTCGGCCTGCGCGGCGCGCGGTACCAGCGACTTGACGCCGTCGAGCTGGTAGCCCTTCGGGGTGCGCTTGGCCTTGACCGACGGCTTGAACGGGTCGAACAGCGGCGTGCGCTCCTGCAGCGCGAACGCGGCCGCGGGGACGTTCTCGCCGACGAACGCGGGCAGGTAGTCGGCCTGCTGCTGCTCGTCGCCCCACAGGACCAGCGCCGTGCTGACCGCGGACGGCGCGAGCACCGCGAGCGCGAGCCCGAGGTCGCCGTGCGCGAGGGACTCGGCGACCAGCGCACTGGTGACGACCGAGCGTTCCGCGCCGACGCCGCCGAGTTCTTCGGGGATGCCGACGAGCGTGATGCCCAGTTCGGCGGCGCGGCTCAGCAGGCCTTCCGGCGCTTCGAGTTTCGCGTCGGCGTCCGCAGCGGCGGGCCGGAGCTGCTCGGCGGCGAACTCGGTGACCGTCTCGACGATGAGCTGCTGGTCCTCGCTCGGCGTGAGATCGAACTGGCCGGTGTCGGTGGTGGGCGCGAGGCGTTCCGGCGCGTTGCGCTTCTGTACCGCCTTGAACGTCCGCCCGGCGGCGCCCGCGACCCGGAAGCCGTTGCGGGTGCCCGAGGTGACCAGGCCTTGCAACGGTTTGCGCAGCCCCGCCTTTTCGATCGCCTTGCTCCCGGCCAGCCGGGTGAGCGCGGACAGGCCGATGCCCATCGCGTCTCGTTTCTTCGGGGCAGCCATGAGTCGCCTCTCCCTAGCGTTACCTACTCACGAGTAGGTTAGCTCGGGTTCGGCGGTTTCGCCAGCTCTGGGGTCGTGAGTGGTACGGCCGGTTCTAACCGGCGATCCCACTCACGACCTTTGACCTGCGGTTTCGTTCGAAAGTTATGAGGCCCAACACCGTCACCGAGACGATCGCGACCAGCGCGGCGGCAGGTACGTGCTCCAGGAGTGGAGTCGCGGCCAGCAGGAGGACGGCGAGGATCAGGCGCTGGTGGTTCCAGGAGCCGAGGTTGCGCCTGCGCAGGGCGGCGAGTGTGAACAGGTAGAGCGCGAGGCCGCCGGTCAGCGCCCAGATCGGGACGCCATGCAGTGCTTCCGAGGCGCTGTGGTGCTCGGTGTCCGCGACGTAGAGCAGAGCCTTCTTAAGCCCTAACGCGACCAGGACGATCCCGGCGATCAGCGGCAGATGCATGAACGTGTACGAGTCCGTGGCGATCTTGACGCGCTCGGCGCCTTCCGCCTTCGTCAGCTTGTGCTCGGACACGTGCGCGACCACGTCGAAATACGTCCACCACATGCCCGCCGCCAGCGCGAGGCCGCCGGTCGCCGCGCCGACCACGAGCCACGACATCGGCAGCGCCGAGATCCCGATCCCGATGGCCACGATGGACTCGCCGAGCGCGATGATCACGATCAGCCCGTACCGCTCCGCGAAATGCCCAGGCTGGTTCACCCGCCACTCCGAGGACCTGGTGAAGAAGACGTTCCCGTAGTCCCACAGCATCGCGACCGCCCACAGCCCGAACTGGGGCCAGCCGCCGAAGAACGTCGCGACGGTGAGGAGCGCGACGCTCGGCAGCACGCCGGGGAACATCTGCAGCAGCACCTTGCGCAGTCCCGGATCGTGCCGCGCGGCGCCGAGGTACGCGACGAGATGCAGCAGCCGCACGGCCAGATAACAGCCGACGAACAGCAGCGGCGCGTCCAGCCCGCCGGGCAGGTCGGTGAACGCCTCCGGGATCGTCAGCGAGACCAGGAACGACACGGCCATCGCGCCGAACAGCGCGAGCCTGGCGATGCCCTGGTCGACGTGGATGGTGTTGCCGAGCCACACGTATCCGCTCCAGCACCACCACAGCACGGTGAGCATCGCCATGCCCTGGCCGATGCCGAGCGGCGACAGATGATCGGCCATCAGCTGGGTGGTCTGCGTGATCGCGTAGACGAAGACGAGGTCGAAGAACAGCTCCAGGGTGGAGACGCGGTGATCCTCGTCTGCCGTGACGAGGTGCAGGCGGCTTGTCGTGGGCACGCGCGACAGTATGACCGCGAACGCGCGCCGAAGCGCGTGGTTTCGCCCGATGGCGAACATGGTGGGGCTGACCCCCGTGCCGATACTCCGGTTCGCTGGATCGTTGGCGGCCGCTTGGCCTCCTAGGCTCGTTTCCGGTTAATCGACAACGAGGGGGTCCCATGCGAATGTCCTTGCCGTGCAAGCGAATCGCCGCTTCGGCCGGCATCGTCGCGCTGCTCGCGGCGACCATGGCCGGTCCGGCGGCCGCCACCGGGCATCGTCCGGTCCAGCGGACGCTCGACTCGGTCGTCGCGGCCGGAGCGCCGGGCGCGCAGGTCACCACGCGCGGCTACGCGCTGCGCAGTGGCGTCGGCGATCTGCGCACCGGCGCGCCGATGCCGTGGCACAGCCACTTCCGCGCGGGCAGCGTGACCAAGCCGTTCGTCGCGGTCCTGGTGCTGCAACTGGTCGGTGAAGGCAAGGTCGCGCTGGACGCGCCGGTCACCCGCTACCTGCCGGAGGCGGGCACCGGCGCGATCACCGTCCGCCAGCTCCTGCAGCACACCAGCGGCCTGCCCGACTATCTCGACGACCTGCGCCTCGACGACCCGGAGACGCTCCGCCACCGCGGCGCCGAGCCCGCCGAGCTGGTGGCGCTCGCGATGAAGCATCCGCCGCTGTTCCCGCCCGGCGCGAAATGGTCGTACTCCAACACCAACTACATCTTCGCCGGGATGCTGGTCGAGCGGGTGACCGGCCGGACAGTCCAGGCCGAACTGTCCTCGCGGATCCTCAGGCCGCTCGGCCTGCGTGACACCTACCTTCCGGTGCGCGGCGACGAGCGGCTGCCCGCGCCGCATCCGCGCGGCTACACGCCGCTGAAGGGCTCCCTGGCGGACTTCACGGAGTTCGACGCGACGATCGCGTGGACCGCCGGCGGGCTGGTGACCACGGGGGAGGACCTGAACCGGTTCTTCACCGCGCTGCTCGGCGGCCGGCTGCTGCGGCCCGCGCAGCTGGCCGAGATGAAGCGGACGGTGCCGCGGGACGCCGATTCCGAGTACGGGCTCGGGCTGGGGAAGCTGTATTTGTCCTGTGGCAAGGAATTCTGGGGACACGGCGGTGACATCCTCGGCTTCGCGACGCTCGCGTTCGCGGCGCCGGACGGGCGCGCGGCCACCGTGGAGGCCAATCAGGACCCGGTGAGCCCGGCCGCCCACGAGGGCATGCAGGCCACGTTGGACGCCGCGCTCTGCGGCAAGTAGGGCTCGCAAAAACCCGAAAGCCGCATTGGGGACGTCGCACGTCCCGAAAGGCGCATTGGGGACGTCGTAGGTTCCGAAAGGCGCATTGGGGACGTCGTAGGTTCCGAAAGGCGCATTGGGGACGTCGTAGGTTCCGAAAGGCGCATTGGGGACGTCGCACGTCCCCAATGCGGCTTTCGGGATGTTCAGGGCAGGCCGAGGACCGCGGTCATCAGGGCGACGAGTTCCGCTTCGAGGTTGGGGCGGGTGGTGACGCGGCGGGTGCGGGTCAGGTCGTTCGCGATGGTGAGTGCCGCGTGGACGATGATCTTCGCCTCGCGCTCGTTGAGTTCGGGGCGGACCGTGGACAGCAGTGCCGTCCAGCGCGCGACGTAGTCCTTCTGGACGCGGCGCAGGTCCGCTTTGTCCCGCTCCGGCAGCATGACCGGGTCGCCGGAGAAGGAGACCGAGAGCTCCGGCGTGTTGCGCAGGGTGTCCACATAGGACGCCGCGAGCCTGCGCAGCGCCTCGCTCTCGTCCGCGCTGCGCATCGCCTGGTCGGCGCCGACGGCGAGGCGGTCGGCCGCGCGGTGGCCGATGGCGACCATGAGCGAGGCCTTCGACGGGAAATGGCGGTAGACGCTGGGGCCGGTGATGCCCGCGGCCGCGCCGATGTCCTCCATGCTGACCGCGTGGAAGCCGCGCTCGCCGAAGAGCGCGGTCGCCGCCGTCAGCAGTTGCTCGCGCCGGGCCGGTGTGCCGACGCTGAGCGGTTCGATAACAGTGGACTTGACGGACTGGGCCGGAATCATCGCGTGCAGGACACGTTGTGCGAGGTCGACCAGTAGCTGTGAGAAGCGCTTCTTTGCGATGGTCGTGTGGTGCACGGAGACGCTCCCGAACACGCTCAATCCCGCCCAGCACAGCAACTCCGCATCGTCAGGAGTCAACTCGCGGCGGTGGATGAGGAGTGCCTTCGTCCAGGCGGAAAGGACCGCGGCCGAGCGGCGGCGGATCTCGCGCTGGTCGTCGCGCGGCAGGTGCTTGCCCTCCCAGCGCCACAGCGCGGCGACCTCGCGGCGCTCCACGGCCTGGCCTGCGAGCGTGGTGAGCAAGGTCGAGATCTGCTCCGGGCTGCCGTCTGTCAGTGTCTCGGCGGTGGCCGACTCCATGTCGTCGATGCCGGAGAGCACCACGTACGCGAGGATCGCCTGCTTGTCCGCGAAGTGCCGGTACAGCGCCGGGCCGGTGACGCCGCCCGCCGCGGCGATGTCGTTGATGCCGACGCCGTGATAGCCGCGGGCGCGGAACAGCTCGGCGGCGACCGCGGCCAGCGTGGCCTTGCGGTCGCGCGGGCGGCGCGCGGGTGGGTGATCCATAGGTGAACATACTGTAGCCGAGTTGACTCGGTCGCAACCCATTGACACCATGGGGTTCTGTAGGCATATGTTAATGGTCATTAGCACCCCGAAGACGTCGTGCACGAGGGAGTTTCAGTGAGCAGTGAGGCGTACATCTACGAGGCGCTCCGCACGCCTCGCGGCAAGAACAAGGGTGGTGCGCTCCACGGCACCAAGCCCGTCGACCTGGTCGCGGGCCTGATCGACGAGCTGAAGGTCCGCCACCCCAACCTGGACCCCGCTGTGATCGACGACATCGTGCTCGGCGTGGTGTCCCCGGTAGGCGAGCAGGGCGGCGACATCGCCCGCACCGCCGCGCTGGTCGCGGGCCTGCCGCAGAGCGTCGCCGGTGTGCAGCTCAACCGCTTCTGCGCCTCCGGCCTCGAGGCCGTCAACCTGAGCGCGCAGAAGGTCCGCTCCGGCTGGGACCGCCTGGTCATCGGCGGCGGTGTCGAGTCGATGTCGCGCGTGCCCATGGGCTCCGACGGCGGCGCGCTGTTCCTCGACCCGACCACGAACTACGACAACTACATCGTCCCGCAGGGCATCGGCGCCGACCTGATCGCCACGATCGAGGGCTTCACCCGCGACGACGTCGACGCGTTCGCCGTCCGCTCGCAGGAGAAGGCCGAGGCCGCCTGGTCCGGCGGGTACTTCACCAAGTCCGTCGTGCCGGTCAAGGACATCAACGGCGTGACGATCCTCGACCACGACGAGCACCGCCGTCCCGGCACCACCGCCGAGGGCCTCGGCAAGCTCAAGCCCGCCTTCGCCGGCATCGGCGAGATGGGCGGCTTCAACGCCGTCGCGCTGCAGAAGTACCACTCGGTCGAGCGCATCGACCACGTGCACACCGGCGGCAACTCCTCGGGCATCGTCGACGGCGCCGCCATCGTGCTGCTCGGCGGCGAGCAGGTCGGCAAGGACTTCGGCCTGACCCCGCGCGCCCGCATCGTGGCCACCGCGGTCACCGGCTCCGAGCCGACGATCATGCTCACCGGCCCGACCCCGGCCACCGAGAAGGTGCTCGCCACCGCCGGGCTCACCCCGGACGACATCGACCTGTGGGAGCTCAACGAGGCGTTCGCCTCCGTCGTGCTCAAGTGGATCAAGGACCTGAAGCTCGACCCCGAGAAGGTCAACGTCAACGGCGGCGCGATCGCCATGGGCCACCCGCTCGGCGCCACCGGCGCGATGCTGGTCGGCACCGTGGTCGACGAGCTGGAACGCCGCCAGGCGCGCCGCGCGCTGGTCACCCTCTGCATCGGCGGCGGCATGGGCGTCGCGACCATCATCGAGCGGGTCTGAGGAAGAGACAATGACTGAAGCGAAGACCATCCGCTGGGAGCAGGACTCCGACGGCATCGTCGTGCTGACCCTGGACGACCCCAAGCAGTCCGCCAACACGATGAACTCCGACTTCCGCGAGTCGCTCGGCGTGATCGTGGACCGGCTGGAGGCCGAGAAGGACTCCATCACCGGCGTCGTGCTCACCTCCGCCAAGAAGACCTTCTTCGCCGGTGGCGACCTCAACGACCTGATCCAGGCACAGCCGGAGCAGGCCGCCGAGATCACCGCGGGCGGCGCGGAGATGAAGGGCCAGATGCGCAGGCTGGAGCAGCTGGGCAAGCCGGTCGTCGCCGCCATCAACGGCGCCGCGCTCGGCGGTGGCCTGGAGCTCGCGCTCGCGACGCATCACCGCATCGTGGCCGACGTGCGCGGGGTGCAGATCGGCCTGCCCGAGGTCACCCTCGGCCTGCTTCCCGGCGGCGGCGGCGTCGTGCGCACCGTGCGCAAGCTCGGCATCCAGAGCGCGCTGCTGAACGTCCTGCTGCAGGGCCAGCGGCACCGCGCGAGCAAGGCGCTCGAACTCGGTCTCGTCGACGAACTCGTTGGCAGCGTTGAGGAACTGGTGCCCGCCGCCAAGGCGTGGATCAAGGCCAACCCCGAGGCCTCTGTCCAGCCGTGGGACGTCAAGGGTTACAAGATCCCCGGCGGCACCCCGTCCAACCCGAGCTTCGCGGCGAACCTGCCCGCGTTCCCGGCGAACCTGCGCAAGCAGATCAAGGGCGCGAACATGCCGGCCCCGCGCGCGATCCTCGCCGCGGCCATCGAGGGCGCGCAGGTCGACTTCGACACCGCCATCAAGATCGAGACCCGCTACTTCGTGAGCCTCGCGACCGGCCAGGTCTCGAAGAACATGACCAAGGCGTTCTTCTTCGACCTGCAGACCATCAACTCCGGTGGTTCGCGGCCGGACGGCTTCGAGAAGTTCCAGGCCAAGAAGGTCGGCGTGGTCGGCGCCGGGATGATGGGCGCGGCCATCGCGTACGTCTCCGCCAAGGCGGGCATCGACGTCGTGCTCAAGGACGTCACGCTCGAAGGCGCCGAAAAGGGCAAGGGCTACGCGGTCAAGCTCGAAGAGAAGGCTCTCTCGCGCGGCAAGACCACGCAGGAGAAGTCGGACGCGCTGCTCGCCAAGATCAAGCCGACCGCGGACGCGGCCGACTTCGCGGGCGTCGACTTCGTGATCGAGGCCGTGTTCGAGAGCGTCGAGCTCAAGCACAAGGTGTTCGCCGAGATCGAGGGCGTCGTCAACGCCGACGCGGTGCTGGGCTCCAACACCTCGACCCTGCCGATCACCACGCTGGCCGAAGGCGTGCAGCGCACCGAGGACTTCATCGGGATCCACTTCTTCTCGCCGGTCGACAAGATGCCGCTGGTCGAGATCATCTGCGGTGAGAAGACCTCCCCGGCCACGCTGGCCAAGGTCTTCGACTACACCCTGCAGATCAAGAAGACCCCGATCGTCGTCAACGACAGCCGCGGCTTCTTCACCTCGCGCGTCATCGGCACCTTCCTCAACGAGGCCGTCGCCGCGCTGGGCGAGGGCGTCTCGCCGTCGTCGATCGAGCAGGCCGGTTCGCAGGCGGGCTACCCCGCGCCGCCGCTGCAGCTGATGGACGAGCTGACGCTGACGCTGCCCCGCAAGATCCGCAAGGAGACCCGCGAGGCGATCGAGGCCGCCGGCGGCACCTGGAACGCGCACGCGTCCGAGGGCGTCATCGACCGCATGGTGGAGGAATTCGACCGCAAGGGCCGCTCCACCGGCTCCGGCTTCTACGACTACGACGAGGCGGGCAAGCGCACCGGGCTCTGGTCCGGTCTGCGTGAGGCCTTCAACTCGGGCAGCGCGGACGTGCCGTTCGAGGACCTCAAGGAGCGCATGCTCTTCGCCGAGGCGCTGGAGACCGTGAAGTGCTTCGACGAGGGCGTGCTGACGTCCGTCGCCGACGCCAACATCGGCTCGATCTTCGGCATCGGCTTCCCGGCGTGGACGGGTGGTGTCATCCAGTACATCAACCAGTACGAGGGTGGCCTGGCCGGGTTCGTCGCCCGCTCGCGTGAGCTGGCCGAGCGCTACGGCGACCACTTCCTGCCCCCGGAGAGCCTGGTCACCAAGGCCGAAAAGGGCGAGATCTACGAATAAGGACTCGTGAGCGTTGCGGGCGGTTAGAACCGCCCGCAACGCTCACGAGCCTTTCAGGCCTCCAGCGCCACCGTAGGCAGCTTGCGCAGGCTTCTGGGGAACCACCACGCGCGGTCGCCCAGCAGCCGCATGACGGCCGGTACGACCAGGCAACGGATGACCAGGGCGTCCAGCAGCACGGCGACCGCGAGGCCCATGCCGAACTGCTGCAGCATCCGCGACGGGTTCAGCAGGAACGCCCCGAACACCACGATCATGATCGCCGCGGCCGCCGTGATGACCCCGCCGGTCGCCGCGAGTCCTTCGGTGACCGCGTGGCGCGCGTCGCCGGTGCGCTTGTACTCCTCGTGCATCCGCGACACGAGGAACACCTCGTAGTCCATCGAAAGCCCGAAGACGATCGCGAAGATCATCACCGGCACGAACGCCTCGATCGGCCCGGTCGGCGAGAACACCATGGTGATCACGCCCAGCGACGCGCCGATGCTCAGCAGGTTCAGCAGCGCGGCCTTGACCGGGATCAGGATCGACCGGAACACCACCATCAGCAGCAACGCGGACAGGCCGACGACGACCAGGATGAACAGCGGCAGCCGGTCGGACACGGCCGACGCGAAGTCAGCCGCGGCCGCGACCGAGCCTCCGACGAGGAACTTCCCTTGCAGTGTCGGCAAAACCTCGGTGCGAAGCTTTCCGACCAGCTCGGCCGTCGCGGCGTCCTGGGGAGCCGTCGTCGGGTAGACGAGCACGATCGGGCCCTGCGGAAGAATGCGGTCGACGCCGGGCGTGCTGGTCAGTTTCTGTTGCACCGCAACGGGATACGCGTTCTCGGAGACGACGATCAGCGGGCCGTTGAAGCCGGGGCCGAAACCGTCGGCGAGCATGTCGTAGGCCTGCCGGGTGGTCGACGTCGACGGGTCCGTGCCCGAGTCGGCGAACCCGAGCCGCATGCCCAGCGCGGGCACGGAGAGTCCGATCAACGCGACGAGCCCGACCGCGAGCGGCGCCCATGGACGACGCTGGACCGCCTCGCCGAGCTTGCGCCAAGCGTTGCCGTGCTTGACTTTCCGCCGCTGGATGTTGCGCTCGATGCGCTTGCCGAACAGCGACAGCAAGGCGGGCAGCAGCGTGATCGACGCGATCATGGTGACGAGCACGGTCAACGCGACCGCCAGCGCCACCCCGCGCAGCGAGCCGAGACCGAGCGCGAGCAGGCCCAGCAGCGCGATCATCACCGTGCAGCCCGCGAAGAGCACCGAGCGGCCCGCGGTGTCGAGCGCGCGCCGCGCCGCCGTCTCGCGGTCGTGGCCGTCGAGGATTTCGCTGCGGTAGCGGGAAAAGATCAGCAGCGCGTAGTCGACGCCGACGCCGAGCCCGACCAGCATCATCAGCGGCGCGGTGTAGTCCGCGATGTCGACGAGCCTGCTCACCAGCACGATCACGCCGAGCGTGCTGCCGACCGCGAACACCGCGGTGATCACCGGCAGGCCCGCCGCGAGCAGCGACCGGAACAGGAACACGAGGATCACCAGCGCGGCCAGCAGCCCGATGCCTTCGGACGCCCCGCCGCCGCTTTCCTGCGCGGCGCGCACGGCGTCACCACTCAGCGCGACACCGTCCACTTTGGTCGCCGTGTCGATGATCTTGCGGACGTCCTCGCCCGGCGTGGCGTCGTCGAGCGCGACGGTCGCGTAGCCCGTCTTGCCGTTCGCGGACAAGACCGGCTCGGCGACGGCTTTGACATGGGGGAGCGTGCGGACTTCGGCGAGCATCCCGTCGACGGAAGCGTTGCCGGGGAAGACGATCTGGATCGTCGCGCCGTTCTCGGGGAACTGGTCGCGGATCTGCTGGGATTCGGTGCCGGGCAAAGAAGTGTCGTTGTGGTACGAGCTGCCGGCCGAGTTGGACGCGAAGGTGATCGCGGCGAGAGTGAGCACCCAGAGCACCACGGCGAGCCAGCGGTTGCGTTGCGACCACCCGGCGAGCCGCCCCAGCCTGCCTTCGGTGCGAGTCATGGTTTCCATGCCGGAAAGACTCCGGCAGAAGTGCCCGCTGAAGCGTCGTACTCCAGCGGGCACTTCGCGTACTCCCGCGGTTGTCCCCTAGGGACTTCCCCGTACTACCGGAGTTGGCGCACCTCGGACTCGCCGTCGGCACGCAGGTGCGCGAAGGCGGTGAAGCCCCAGTCTTCGAGCCGCTTCAGCTGGGCCGGGAACTTGCCGCTGCGCTTGATCGCCGAAACCTCGCCGTGCTCGGCGCGCAGGCGGCGGGCCGCGGCGAGCGCGTCCGGCACCGCGACGTCGCTTTCGTAGAGCACCGCGGTCTTCGGGCGGTCGAGCTTCTGCTCCAGCAGGTCCACGATCCGCTCGAAGCCGATCGAGAACCCGCAGGCGGGCACGTCCTTGCCCAGCGAGCGGCCGACGAGCTTGTCGTAGCGGCCGCCGCCGGCCAGCGACGACGTCGTCGACGGGTGGCTGACCTCGAAGATCTGGCCGGTGTAGTAGCCCATGCCGCGCACCAGCGTCGGGTCGAACGCCCACGCGATGCCGTCGAGCCGGTCGAGGCTCGCGGCCGTGGTGGCCAGGTCGGACACGACCTGCTCGTCGAGGTTCGGCACGACGTCCTTCAGGCTCTCGGCGACCTTCGACGCGGGCAGGTCACGCAGGCGCTCGATGCCGTCCAGCGCCGTCTTGACCGCGCTCTCGGGCAGCCCGCGCTTCTCGACCAGCTCGGCGCGGACGCCGTCCCAGCCGATCTTGTCGAGCTTGTCCAGCGTGATGAAGAACGGCATCCAGTCCTCTTCGGCGAATCCCGCGTGCTCGGCGAGCGCCGAGAGGAACCGCCGGTCGGAGAGCCGGACCGTGCTGTCGGTGAGGCCGACCGCGGCGAGCGCCTCGGTGGTGGCCTCGATCAGCTCGGCCTCGGCGAGCACGGACTCCTCGCCGATCAGGTCGATGTCGCACTGGTAGAACTGCCGGTAGCGGCCCTTCTGCGGCCGCTCGGCGCGCCAGACCGGGCCGACCTGGAACGACCGGAACGGCAGCGGCAGGTTCGCCTGGTTGTTGCCGTAGAACCGGGTGAGCGGGACCGTCAGGTCGAACCGCAGGCCCAGGTCGATCAGGTCGTTCAGCGGCGTCTCGGCCTCGACCTGCTCGGGCAGGCCGCGCTTGAGCACCTGGTAGACGAGCTTGGCGTTCTCGCCGCCCTCACCGCCGGTCAGCCGGGTGATGGCCTCCAGCGCCGGGGTCTCGATGCGCTCGTAGCCGTAGCGCCGGTAGACCTCGGAGATCGTGGCGAGCACGTGGTCCCGATGCGCGACAACCCCAGGTAGCAGGTCGCGGGTGCCACGGGCGGGACTGTTGTCGATCTTCACGTGCTCGGTCCTTACGGGACGGGTGTTTGTGCTGCTTACCCGCCATATTCTATCGGGCGTGCGCTAACCGATTTCGTCGGCGGGCCGCCCGCCGAAGCCGCAGCTCGCCCGCTGGGTCTCGTGCATCATGATCTCGAGGTCCTGGCCGTCGATCCCACAGCGCTCGGCGACGCGTGCGTAGAGCGTCCGGATGAACTTCTTCTTGAGCTCGGCGTCGCGGCCTTCGAGCATGAGGATCTCGATGTAGGTCAGCTTGCCGCTGTACGCGCCTTTGAAGCGGAAGTCCTCGTCCTTCAGCTTGATGAACCGCTGGATCTGGTCCTCTTCGCGCACGCCCCACGCGTCTTCCATGCTGCTGCGAACGCACTCGTACAGCTCGTCCTGAATGGACGAAAGGTGTTGCTCACGGCCGTAAATCGCGATGTGCGGCATAAGGCGATGAGTACCCTTGTCATGGGAGCACGGTCAATCGCCGGAAAGCCATTTCGGCGTGATCATGGCCGATTCGTAGGCCAGCACGACCAATTGCGCACGATCGCGGACGTCCAGCTTGGTCATGATCCGGCTGACGTGTGTCTTCGCGGTGGCCGGGCTGAGCACGAGCCGGGCGGCGATCTCGTCGTTGGACAGCCCGGTCGCGACCAGCGTCATGACCTCGCGCTCGCGTTCGGTGAGCGCGGCCAGCCGCGGCGACGGCGCCGGGCGGCCGGACCGGCCCGCGAACTCCGAGATCAGCCGCCGGGTGATCGACGGCGCGAGCAGCGCGTCGCCCCGCGCGACCACCCGCACGCCGTGGATGAGCTCCATCGGCTCGGTGTCCTTGACCAGGAACCCGCTCGCGCCCGCCCGCAGCGCGCCGTAGACCTCGTCGTCGAGGTCGAAGGTGGTGAGGATGACGACCTTGGTGCCGGTCAGCTTCGGGTCGGCGAGCAGATGGCGGGTGGCGGTGAGCCCGTCCATACCGGGCATCCGGATGTCCATCAGCACGACGTCCGGCTGGTGCTCATGTGCCTGGGTGAGCGCCTGCTTGCCGTCGGCGGCCTCGGCGACGACCCGGATGTCGGCCTCACCGTCCAAAATGGACTTGAAACCGGCGCGGACGAGGGTCTGGTCGTCCACCAGCAGCACCCGGATCATCGCGGCAGCCTCGCGTGGACCCGGAACCCGGTCTCCGACGCGGTCGCCGTCAGCTCGCCGCCGAGCGCCTCGGCCCGCTCGGTCATCCCGCGGATCCCGTTGCCGGGACGCGCGGCGCCGCCCCGGCCGTCGTCTTCGATCTGCACCGACACATCATGGCCGGTGTCGCGGACGCGCACGGTGACGGTGCTGGCGGCGGCGTGGCGGGTCACGTTGGTGAGCGCCTCCTGCACGATCCGGAACGCGGCGAGGTCGACGTCCGGCGGCAGCGTCTTGACGTCGATCTCGGTGCGCACGGTGAGCCCGCTCGCGCGCACGGCCTCGGCGAGTTCGCTGATCCGCGACACGCTCGCGGTGTCCGCCTGCCGCAGCATGCCGAGCGTCGCGCGCAGTTCCTGGAGCGCTTCCTTGCTGGTGCGCTTGATCGTGCCGAGCGCGTCCTGCGCCTGGTCTGGGTCCTTGCTGTGCAACGCGGCGCCCGCCTGCACGTTGATCAGCGCGAGGTTGTGCCCGAGCACGTCGTGCAGCTCGCGCGCGATGCGCAGCCGTTCCTCGGTCGCCCTGCGCCGTGCTTCGTCCTCTTTGGACCGTTCGGCCTCGCGCCGGTAGTGCGTCACGGCGCCGACCGCGACGACGGCGATGAACCACCCGGTCATCAGGAAGAACGCGAAGTTGTCGACATGTCGACCGCTCGTCGAGCTGAGTTCGCCGACGGTCACCCCGAGCATCGACGCGGCCGCGAGTCCTGCCGCGGCTCGGACGTGCCCGTCGGCGGCCGAGCTGTACAGCGCGAACGCGAACGTCAGGATGACGATGCCGTCGGGATCGGTCAGCGGGTAGTACACGGCGCAGCAGCACAACGTGAACGCGGTGACCGCGACGGGGAACCGGTGCCTCGCGAACAACGCGGCGCACGCGGCCACGGTCAGCACCCAGCCGAGCGCGGCCAGCCTGGGCGTCTCGGGATCGTTGAGCGCGGCCAGCACGGAACCCGCGAGCACCGCGACGGCGACCGCGATCTCGGCCGGATACCGGATCGTCACCTCGTCAGCGTAACGCCGCCACCTGTCAGAAGTTGACGAAATTCCTTCTGTAACAGGAAATCGGCTCGTCGCGACTTGCCGGGAACCTGAACGAGACGGAGGTTTCCGTGCGGCACGCATTCCTGAAGACCGCCAGCGGTCTGGTGCTCGGTTTCGCCGTGTTGACCGGCTGCGGCGCCGTCGCGACGCCCGCCACGGTGCTCACCACGACGACGAGCACGCCTGAGACGTCGACCTACCCGCTGCAAACCGCGCCCGCCAGCACGACGACGTCAGCGCCGGTCGTCTCCACCACGACGAGCACCAGCGCGCCCGCGGTGCAGCCGTTCGTGCCGCAGGCGCCGACACCCGCGCCCAAGGCGACGTCGGCCAAGAAGGCGGCGGCCGCCGAATGCGGCGGCGACTACTACCGCAACGTCGACGGGAACTGCGTTCACCGTCCCGGCGGCAGCCCGGCGGGCGCGTCCGCCAAGTGCAAGGACGGCACCTACTCCTACAGCCAGAACCGCAGGGGCACCTGCTCGGGCCACGGCGGCGTGGCGACCTGGCTCTAGGCCCCGCGATAAAGCGGGCTTTACTCCCGGGGATTTAGCGGGCTTTATCCCCGGGAGTAAAGCCCGCTTTATCCCGGGTTCAGTCTTCGGTGAGCTCGGTGAGCTGGTCGGCGGCGGCGCGCTCGCGGAGGGTGGCCAGGTCGGGTTCGTCCATGCGGTCAATCTGCCACAGGTACTGACGTTGTGTGGGTCACACCGGATCGGGTGAGTCCGGCAATTAGGTAGCATTGCTAACTATGGCTGGCGAAGGTGCGAAGAGTGCTTCGCCGAGGTTGATCGTGGTCGTGCTGGCGTCGTGCGGGCTGGTGGCGTCGTTCATGCAGACGCTGGTCGTTCCGCTGATCCCGTCGTTTCCCCGGCTGCTGAACGCTTCGGCGACCGACGCGTCGTGGGTGGTCACGGTGACGCTGCTCGCGGCGGCCGTGGTCACGCCCGTCAGCGGGCGGCTGGGCGACCTCTACGGCAAGCGCCGGATCCTGCTGGCGAGTCTCGGATTGCTGATCATCGGGTCCGTTTTGTCCGCGCTGACCAGTGATCTGGGCCTGATGATCGCCGGGCGCGGGCTGCAGGGCTGCGCCATGGGCGTCATCCCGCTGGGCATCAGCATCATGCGCGACGAGCTGCCGCCGGACCGGATCGGCGCCGCGATCGCGTTGATGAGCGCGACGCTCGGCGTCGGCGGCGCGATCGGGCTGCCGGTCGCGGCCGTCGTCGCGGAGAACGCCGACTGGCACGTGCTGTTCTGGGGCGCGGGCGCGCTGGCCGCGATCTGCGGGCTGCTGATCTTGAAGCTGGTGCCCGAATCCCCGGTCCGCACGCCCGCGCCGTTCGACTATCTCGGCACCGTCGGGCTTTCCGCCGGGTTGCTGTGCCTGCTGCTGCCGATCGTCAAGGGCACCGAATGGGGCTGGGCCAGCCCGCTGACGCTGGGACTCGGCGGCGCGTCCGTGCTGATCTTCCTCGGCTGGGGCTTCTACCAGCTGCGCAGGCGGGACCCGCTCGTCGACCTGCGGGTGTCGGCGCGGCGGCCGGTGCTGTTCACCAACCTCGCCTCCGTGCTGGTCGGGTTCGCGATGTACGCGTCCGCGCTGTCGTTCCCGCAGCTGCTGCAGGCGCCGTCGTCGACCGGGTACGGGCTCGGCCAGAGCATGGTCCAGACCGGACTGCTGCTCGCGCCGAACGGGCTGGTGATGATGGTGCTGTCGCCGGTGTCGGCCAGGCTGGCGAAGCGGTTCGGCGCGCGGCTGACGCTCATGCTCGGCGCGGTCGTGATCGCGCTCGGCTATCTCTTCGCGACCGCGTTGATGGACAACGTCTTCGAGATCGTCGTGGCGACCGTGATCATCGGGGCCGGGGTCGGCATCGCGTACTCGGCGATGCCCGCGTTGATCATGGGCGCGGTGCCCGTCACCGAGACCGCCTCCGCCAACGGCGTCAACTCGCTCATGCGCGCGTTCGGCACCTCGGCGTCGAGCGCGGTGATGGCCACGATGCTCGCGCACATGACGATCACCGTCGGCGCGCTGACCGTGCCGTCGCTCACCGGGTTCCGCGCGACCTTCCTCGTCGGCGCGGCCGCCGCGGTGGCCGGGCTGGTGCTCACGGCGGTCATTCCGAGAAAAGATCGGAACCGGGGCAACCCCGTGCCCGCCTTGGCGTCTTCTGCAGTGTGAAAGCGACAGGGGGTCGCTTCCAGGGGATTCTGGGGAATCGAAATGTTCAAGAAGTCTTTCGCGGCAATGGGAATCGTCGTCGGCGCCGCTCTGCTCGTCGGCGGCCTGACGCCCGCTTCGGCGTCCGGTGACGTCCTCACACCCGAGGGTTTCCACAAGGTGAAGCTCGGCCAGTCGGAGGCGAAGGCCTTGCGCTCCGGCTACCTTTCCGGCGACGGCTGGGACGACGGCTCGTGCAACCGCTACGCCACCGTCGACCGGCCCGGCGACAACATGCGGGTCGCCATCTCGCACGAGAACGGCGTCGTCCGCGTCCGCGTGCCGGACAACGTCCGCACGTACGAGGGCATCGGCGTCGGGTCCACGGTCGCCGAGGTCAAGGAGACCTACGAGGACGTCACCGAGTACCGGCTCGGCCTGAGCGCGCCGGTTCCGGGGTATGGCGACCGCAGCTACGAGATCTGGATCGAGGACAGCTACAACGAGGACGGCACGTACCGCGACGACGCCAAGGTCATCCAGCTTGGCCTGACGGCGAACGAGAAGTTCGACTGCGCGCTGCTCGGGGGTTAAAACAGCGGCGGTACCCAAGCGTCGATCAGGTGGGGGCCTGGTTCACGCACGGCGCGCTCGAACTGCTCGGCCAGTTCTTCCGCGGTGGTGGCACGGGTGGCGGGGACACCCATGCCCTCCGCGATCTTCACGAAGTCCAGGTCCGGACGGGACAGGTCGAGCAGGTCGAGCGCGTGGGGACCGGCGGCTTCGGCGCCGACGCGCTGCAGTTCCATCTTGAGGATCGAGTACGCGCGGTTGTTCAGGATGACCGTGGTGACATCGAGGTTTTCCCTTGCCTGCGTCCACAACGCGGAGATCGTGTACAGCGCGCTCCCGTCGGCCTGCAGGCTGATCACCGGACGGCCGGGCGCCGCGACGGCCGCGCCGGTGGCCACGGGAATGCCGTAGCCGATCGCGCCGCCGGTCAGCGTCAGGTGGTCGTGCCGGGGCGCGCCGGCGGTCGCGGCGGGGAGCAAGAGGCCGGAGGTGTTGGCCTCGTCGGCGATGATCGCGTGCTCGGGGAGGAGCGCGCCGATCACGTCGACCCAGTTCTGGGGGGTGAGCGGACCGCTCGGCATCGCCGGGCGGTTCGCTTGCTGGAGAACGGGTTCCGTGTCGGCGGCGACCACGGCGGCCAGTGCTTCCAGCGCGGCGGGGATGTGTTCGTCGATCGCCGCGAGGGTGTGGACCTTCGCGTCCGGCGGGGTGAGTTCGCTCGGCTTGCCGGGGTACGCGAAGAAGGAGACCGGCGGTTTCGCGCCGGCGACGATCAGGTGCTTGATGCCGTCGAGCTGGTACATGGCCTGCTCGGCCAGGTAGCCGAGCCGGTCGATCGACGGCAGGCCGGCGCCGCGTTCCAGCCTGGCGGGGAACGTCTCGATGAACGCCTTCGCGCCCGTGGCCGCCGAAATCCGGCTCACCGCGAGCAAGCCGGCTTCGTGGCACCCCTTGCCGCCGATCAGGAACGCGACGGGCTCACCGGAGCGCAGGACGTCGGCGACGGCGTCGATCGTAGACGCCGCAACGGTTTTCGGTGCCCGCGAGGCGACAGGAGCGGCCGCGACACCACCGTCGCCCCAAGATACGTCCGCGGGCAGGACCAAGGTCGCGATCCGGCCAGGCGCGTCCAGCGACGCCGCGACGGCGGCCGCCGCGTCCGCGCCGACTTCGGCGGTCTTCCCGGATTCGCGGAACCAGCCGTCGAGTGTCCGCGCGAGACCCTCGATGTCCGACTCCAGCGGAGCGTCGTACTGCTTGTGGTAGCTCGCGTGGTCGCCGACGACGTTGACGATCGGCGTGTGCGCGCGGCGCGCGTTGTGCAGGTTCGCCATGCCGTTGGCGAGTCCGGGACCAAGATGCAGCAAGGTCGCCGCCGGTTTCCCGGTGATGCGGGCGTATCCGTCGGCCGCGCCGGTCACCGCGCCCTCGAACAGGGCCAGCACACCGCGCATCTCGGGCACGCTGTCCAGTGCCGCGACGAAATGCATCTCCGAGGTGCCCGGATTGGCGAAGCACACTTCGACGCCCGCGTCGACAAGGGTGCGGAGCAAGGACTGCGCGCCGTTCATCAGCCCAACCTAGCGTTCAAGGTCGCCGTGTGAAGAGAATGAGCGATGGACTTCACTGGGGAGAGTTCGCCGGGCACGCTCCGTCTCGCCGGGCGGCTGCGTGCGCAGCGGGCGGGCGCGTGGGCGCTGGCGACGCTCGGCGATCCGCTGGCCGCGCTCACCCAGCGGCGGGGGCAGCTCGATCCGTATCCGGTCTACGAGCGGATCCGGCGGCTCGGCCCGCTTTCCCGCAGCCGCACCGGTTTGTGGGTGACCTGCTCGCACGAACTGGCGGGCGTGGCCGTGCGCGACCGGCGGATGCGGGTGCGCACCAACGCCGACCGGCTCGCCGACGGCCTCGCCGCGCTGAGTCCCGGCCTCGACGACAGCCTGATCGACTTCGAACCGCCGGACCACACCAGGCTGCGCCGCCTGGTCGCGCCCGCGTTCAGCCGGGCGAAGATCGAGCGCTACCGGCCGGTCGTCGAGAAGGTCGCCGGTGCGCTGCTGGACGACGTCGGCGAGCGCTTCGACCTGGTCAGCGCGTACGCGACGCCGTTGCCGGTGGCGATCATCTCCGAGCTGCTCGGCATCCCGGACGCCGACTCGGCGCGGTTCGCGGGCTACGGGCAGGCGCTCGCGGGCATGCTCGACGGCGTCCGCTCGCTGCGCCAGGCCGCCGAACTCCGCGCGGCCGTCGACGAGCTGAAGGCCTTGCTGGCAGGCCTGGCCGAACTGCGCGAGCGGGTGCCGCGCGAGGATCTGATCAGCGACCTGGCCGCGTCGGAGCTGACCGCGCGCGAGGTCGTGGCGTTGTGCCTGCAACTGCTCATCGCCGGGTTCGAGACGACGACCAACCTCATCTCGAACGCCGTCGCCGCGTTGCTCGACCATCCCGAGCAGTGGGCCGCGCTCGCCGAAGACCCGGGCCTGGCGTGCGCCGCCGTCGAGGAGACGTTGCGGTTCGACCCGCCCGTCCAGGTCACGCAGCGCATCGCGCGCGAGTCGATCCAGTTGGCCGACAAGGTGTTGGCGCCGGGAGAGCAGCTGATCGTCGGACTCGCGGGCGCCAGCCGTGACCCGGAGGTCTTCGCCGATCCAGGCCGGTTCGACATCCACCGCCCGGACGCAGGCGAGCATCTCGGTTTCGCGGGCGGGCACCACTACTGCGTCGGCGCGCCGCTCGCGCGGCTCGAAGGCGAGGTCGCGCTGGCGACGCTGGTGCGCCGGATGCCACGGCTGCGCAAGGTCGGCGCGCCGGTGCGGCGCCCGGCCACGGTGCTACGCGGAATGCTCGGCTTTGTGGTCGCTCAAGGGGCGTGACACGAGGCTCGGGTACTCCTCGATGATGGCCGCGGCGCGCAGCCAGCGGTCGATGTCGGTGTTCAGGTAGACCTTGGTGTGCCGGACGCTCTCGGGCAGCGGACGGCGCTCGGCGACGAGGTCGGCGAGCGTGTTCATGGTCCGCTCGGTCTCGTCGGCGAAGGCCTTGCCCGGCGGCTCGATGCCCCGCGCGAGCGTGGCCAGCCCCGCCGCGAGCACGATCGCGCGCTGGGTCTCGCCGTCGAAGCGTTCCGGCCCGGTCGGCAGGTGACCCCTGATCCGCAGATACGTGTCTTCGAGGTCGATGATCGCCTGGTAGACGAGCTGGGTCGGCCGCCAGAGGCGCAGCCAAGCCGTGCGGAGCGTCGGTTTCACCGGACCGGCGCGCCTGGCCAGCAGCCGCTGCACCGGCGCGAGCCGCCGCAGCAGCGCGGTCCCGTTGTCGTGCTCGCGTTTCCACGAACCGACCGCGGGCAGCACCATGCCGATGAACACCAGCGCCGGGCCGGCGCTGATCAGCGGATCCGTGACGGCCGCCTGACGCCAGCCAGGAATCCAGCCGATGATTTCCGCCGCTTGATAAAGCGCGGAGTGCGCGCAGTAGGCCATGCACAGGAAAAGCCCGAGCGTGAACACCCGCATGCCCGCGCGCAGCCAGCTGCGGCCCGCGTTCTTGGCCTTGTTGGCCCAGCGATGCGCGCCTTTGACATGGGCCACCAGCGACAGCGCGATCGTGCACATCACGATGATCCACGCCAGGCCGACGGCGAGGTCGACGCGGCCGGGCACCTCGAGCCTGCTTTCGGGGCCCAGCAAGAAATCCGGGTCGTACGGGCTGGTCGCGAACAACGCCGTCGCGGTGACGAACGCGAGCGCGTTGAGCGCCGCCAGCACGGTCACCCGGCGCCGCGCCGGTCGTTCCAGCTCCAGCTTGGTCGCGGTGGACACGCGGTTCGAGAACACGTGCAGCAGCACGTTGCACACCAGGCAGAGTCCCCATTGCAACGGCCAGAACAGGTTGAAGCCGAGTTCGTGCGCGAAGATCCGGTACACGGCCGGCACCTGCAGGAACACGGCCAGCAGCAGCGAGACGAGCGCGAGCCACAGGATCGCCGACGGGTTCGCCCGCCGCGACCACAGCAGCCGCCGCCAGAAGACCACCGCGGCGGCCATGCCGACCACGACGACCAGTACCCAGACCCAGCTCACGAGCGCCCGTCCGAAAGCCACCGGTCGAGCTGGTCGGCTTCGGGCTCGCCGGAACTGGGACCGGACGACGGCGACGTGACGCCCATCCGGCGCGCCATCGCCATCGCGAACTTCTCCGCGTCGCGCTCCTGCTTGTCCTCGGCGTGCCCGGTCGGGCAGTTGCGGCCGACCAGCCGGTCGATCAGGTCGCCGGACAGGTGCGGCAGCTCCGGCCGCAGCAGGCTGACCAGCGCGCTCTTGATCATCGGGTCTTCCAGCTCGATGCCCGCGTGCTCGTCGATCACGTGGAACAGCTCGTGGTGGATCACGTGCAGCTGGTGCACCGGGCTGGTGTCGGCCGGATAGAACAGGTACGAGACGCCGAACAGCCGCACGGTCATCCCGGTCAGCACCGAGCTGGCGTCCGGGACCGCGCCCGACAGCGGCACCAGCCGGATCGGGATGCCGATCGCCTCGCTCAGCACCTCTTGGTAAGCCTCATGGCTGAACGGCTGCGGGATGACCATTCTGTCGGCCAACCGGTCAGCCACGGATTCGGCGTGACGGCGTTGACCGAGTGGCAGCCACCGTCGCCGCTTCATGGCCGGTCGTTCCGCTGGTCTTCCAGCCACTGGGCGAGCGCGAGCGCGACCTGGCGCTGGGCCTCGTCCGGTGTGGTGGCGCCGGGAATGCGCAGTTCAATGGCGATGCCGCCCTGCCCGCCCGCGCCGACCGGGCGGGCGCTGGTGATCCAGGTGAGCAGGTTCTCCTTGACCCCGGCGACCTTCACCAGATCGGACTTGGTGGTGACCGGCAGCAGGAAACTGGTGTCCACGTTGAAGAACTGGGCCAGCGCGGTCAGCACCGGCACCCCGGGGTTGATCTTGTCGGCGTGCCGGAGCTTGCCGAGGTAGCTCGGCGTGATGCTGACGCCGTACTGGTCGGCGAGCTGCTGCGCGACCCAGGTGTTGGTGTACTGCGGGCGGCCCTGTGCGTCGACGTCGACCGTCTTGCCGTTCTTCTTCGCGACCTCGACCTTGTTCCAGGCCTGCGGGTCCTCGTCGCGGCGGGGCCGCACGGCCGCCCAGAGCAGGTTCAAGCGCTCGCCGAAGGTGAGTTCTTCGGGAGGTTTGCCCGCCAGCGCGAGGATGGCGTCGGTCGCGACGTCACCCTCGTCCGTGCCCCCATGCATGGCTCCGAGTATAGAAGGCGAGCCTCGTTCCGGGGCCGGTCCCGGCGATGACCACTGGGCCGATCGGGTGGATCTTCGGCGCACTCGTGACGGAGCGGCACAACTGCCATAGTGTTCGTTCCAGGGGTACTGGACTGACAGTCCACCGCCTCTACTGGGGGTAAGCCGGGGTGCCGGATCCTCTCGGGGATCCGGCCCGCCGGTTTGCTCAACGCCCGCCGAGCCGTGCGACGACCGGCGCGAACCGTTCCATCTCCACCTCGGGCAGCACCCAGTACGTGAAGCCGAACTCTTCTCGGCGCCGCTCCAGTGTCTCGCAGATCTCCTCGGCCGAGCCGATCAGGAACGCGGGCGAAGCCGCGATCTCCTCCGCCGTGAGTGCCGAGTACTTGGCGATGTTCTCGATGGTCTCCGCGCGGTTCGGCACCAGCTGGCAGATCGGCGCGAGGCACTGCAGTTCCAGCTCCGCGAACCGTTCACCGGCGGCTTCGCGGACCCAGCCGACGCGCTCGGTGTACGCGCTCGCGGTCATCGAGCGGATCATCGCGGCGTCGATCGTGCCGGAGGCGCCGATCGCGTTGAAGCCGACGATGTCCGCCTCGCGGGCCGCCAGCGTCAGCATCCGGCGGCCACCGCCGCCGAGCATCAGCGGGACCTTCGCGTACGGCCTGCCGGGCGCGGCGTGGACCTGGTAGTGCTCGCCGTCGAAGTCGACCTTGCCGCCGGAGAGGAACTCCTTGAGGATCCGGACGCTTTCGGTCAGCCGCCCGATCCGCGCGCCCGGCGCGTCGAACGGCAGCCCGAGATGGGTGAAGTCCTCTTCCTTCCAGCCGGCGCCGATGCCGAGTTCGACGCGGCCCTCGCACGCGTTCTCCAGCACCGCGATCTCCCGCGCGAGCAGCAGCGGATGCCGGTGTTCGTTGTTGAACATCAGCGAGCCGACCTTGAGCGTGCTGGTCGCCTCCGCGGCGAGCGTCAGCGAGACCAGCGGCGCCCAATGGTCGTTCAGGTGATCGGGGACCAGCAACGACGAGTAGCCCAGTTCTTCCGCTTTGCGGGCCTTATCACGCCATTGCTTGGCGTCCGAAGCCGTCCGGGCCTGCGTCGCGAAACGGAACGGGGTCACAGCGACTTCGCGAGCGCCTCGCCAGCCTGCTTGCCCGAGAACAGGCAGCCGCCGAGGAAAGTGCCTTCGAGCGCGCGGTAACCGTGCACGCCGCCGCCGCCGAAGCCCGCCGCTTCACCGACCGCGTAGAGGCCCGGCAACGGCTCGCCGTCCGCGCGCAGCACCTGGCTCGACAGGTTCGTCTGCAGTCCGCCGAGTGTCTTGCGGCTGATCACGTTGAGCCGCACCGCGATGAGCGGACCGGCCTTCGGGTCGAGCAGCCGGTGCGGCGTCGCGACGCGGATCAGCTTGTCGCCCAAGAACTTCCGCGCGCCGCGGATCGCGGTGAGCTGCAGGTCCTTGCCGAACTCGTTGGCCAGCTGGCGGTCACGCGAGATCACCTGCTCGCGGATCTTCGCCGGGTCGAGCAGCGGCTCGTCGGTGAGCCGGTTCATCCCGGCGATCAGCTCGTCGAGATCCTTCGAGACCACGAAGTCCTCGCCACGCTCCATGAACGCGGTGACCGGCGCCGTCGGGCCAGGCAGCGCGCGCTTGAGCGTCATCTTGACGTCCTTGCCGGTGAAATCCGGGTTCTGCTCGGAGCCCGACAGCGCGAACTCCTTCTCGATGATCTTCTGCGTGAGGATGAACCACGAGTGGTCGTGGCCGGTCTTGCGCAGGTGCTCGAGCGTGCCCATGGTGTCGAAACCGGGGTAGAGCGGCGTCGGCAGCCGGTTGCCGAGCGCGTCCAGCCACAGCGAGGACGGGCCGGGCAGGATGCGGATGCCGTGGCCAGGCCAGATCGGGTCGTGGTTCGCGACGCCTTCGACGTAGTGCCACATCCGGTCGCGGTTGATCAGGTTCGCGCCCGCGGTCTCGCTGATGGCCAGCATCCGGCCGTCGACGTGCGCGGGAACGCCGGTGAGCATCTTCTTCGGCGCCGAGCCGAGTCGCTCCGGCCAGTTCTTGCGGATCAGCTCGTGGTTCGCGCCGATGCCGCCGGACGCGACGATCACCGCACGCGCCTTGAGCTCGAACTCGCCGGTCACCACCCGCGTGCTTTCCTCGCCGCGGCCGACCGGGCTCGGCTCCAGCACCGCGCCGCGGACGCCGTCGACCGCGCCGCCGGTGACGGTCAGCTCGTCGACCCGGTGACGGAAGCGGAGTTCGATGTCGCCGGACGCCTTCGCCTTGTCGGCAAAGGGTTCGAGCACGCCGGGGCCGGTGCCCCAGGTGATGTGGAAGCGGGGCACGGAGTTGAACCCGCGCTCGGCCCAGCCGACGAACGGGAAGAAGCGCACGCCCTTTTCGTAAAGCCAGGAGCGCTTCTCGCCCGCCGCGAACTCGACGTAAGCGCGAGCCCACTTACGAGGCCAGTCGTCCTCTTCGCGGTCGAAACCCGCGGCGTCCTGCCAGTCCTCCCAGGCCAGGTCGAAGGAGTCCTTGACGCCCAGCCTGCGCTGCTCGGGGCTGTCGACCAGGAAGAGCCCGCCGAGCGACCAGAAGGACTGCCCGCCGAGCGAGGCTTCCGGTTCCTGCTCGACGACGATCACGCGCTTGCCCGCTTCGGCCAAGGTGGTCGCCGCGACCAGCCCGGCCAGTCCGGCACCTACCACGATCACGTCCGCGTCCATGCGCCCTCTCCCAACCTGGTGGATGAGACGCGACGTTATCGGGTGTGGCCTGGCCGGGCGAGTGCGGGTTTCAGAATTTCTTTCACGTTTAGGTCACGTCGGCCCAGATCTCCAGCGCCTCGTCGACCTGCTCGGCCGAGACGATCAGCGGCGGGATCATGCGCACGACGTTCGAGTACGCGCCGCAGGTCAGCAGCAACAGGCCACGCTCGCCGGCGGCCTTCTGCGCGGCGGCGGCCGCGGCGGTGTCCGGCTCGCCGTCCCCGGTCACGAACTCCGAGCCCACCAGCAGGCCGAGTCCGCGCACGTCGCCGATGCCACTGGTCTTGCCCGCGATGGCGCGTGCGCCTTCGAGCAGCTGACGGCCGCGCTCGGCGGCGTTCCCGACCAGGCCCTCGTCGCGGATGACGTCGAGCGTGGCGACCGCGGCGGCGCAGGAAACCGCGTTGCCACCATAGGTTCCGCCCTGCGAACCGGGCCATGCCTTGGACATCAGCTCTTGAGAAGCCGCGATGCCCGACAGCGGGAAGCCGCTCGCGAGCCCCTTCGCGATGAGCACGACGTCGGGCCGGACGTCGAAGTGGTCGTGGCCCCAGAACCGGCCGGTCCGGCCGAACCCGGCCTGGACCTCGTCGAGCACCAGCACGATGCCGTGGCGGTCGGCGCGCTCGCGAAGTCCTTGCAGGAACGCGGTGTTCGCCGGGACGTAGCCGCCTTCGCCGAGGATCGGCTCGACGAAGAAGGCCGCCGTCTCGGCGGGCGAGCTGACCGTCGCGAAGAGGTAGTCCAGTTCCCGGAGCGCGAACTTCGTCGCCGTCTCCTCGTCCCAGCCGTAGTGGAAGGCGTACGGGAACGGCGCGACGTGCACGCCCGCCATCAGCGGCGAGAACCCCGCGCTGAACCGGGTGCCGGAGGTCGTCATCGTCGCCGCCGCGACCGTGCGGCCGTGGAACCCGCCCTGGAACACGATGACGTTCGGCCTGCCGGTCGCCTGCCTGCTCAGCCGCAGCGCCGCTTCGACCGCCTCGCTGCCGGAGTTCGAGAAGAACAAGGAGTCGAGCCCGGACGGCAGCACGTCGCCGAGCTTCTCGGTCAGTTCGAGCAGCGGCTTGTGCATGACCGTCGTGTACTGGCCGTGGATGAGCTTCCCGACCTGCTCTCGCGCGGCCTCGACGACACGGGGATGGCAGTGGCCGGTGCTGGTCACGCCGATCCCGGCGGTGAAGTCGAGGTGGCGTTTACCGTCGACGTCGTAGAGGTACACGCCTTCACCGTGGTCGACGACGACGGGCGTGGCCTGCTTGAGAAGCGGGGATAGCTGGGCCATGGCAGCGTGGCTCCTTAGGGGTCCGCGTGCGGGTTGTCGATTGTTGACAATATCCATAGCATGGCTGGTGACCCACGGCAAAGAGGAGCGATCTCTCATGGTCAGCGAGTCCGGCGTAGTCAACGCCGTCGAGAAGGAACTGTTCATCGGCGGAAAATGGGTTCCGGCTTCGGGCGGCAGGACACTGCCCGTCCACGACCCGTCGACCGGCACCGTGCTCTGCGAAGTCGCGGACGCCTCACCCGCGGACGGTGTCGCCGCGCTGGACGCCGCCGTCGCCGCGCAGGCGAGCTGGGCGGCGGTCGCGCCCCGCGAGCGCGGGGAGATCCTGCGGCGGGCCTACCAGCTGCTGACCGAGCGCAACGAGGAACTCGCGCTGCTCATGACGCTGGAGATGGGCAAGCCGCTCGCCGAATCACGCGGCGAGATCACCTACGCCGCCGAGTTCTTCCGCTGGTTCGCCGAGGAGGCCGTGCGCGTGCACGGCGACTACGCGGTCGCACCCAACGGCGCGGGCCGGTTCCTGGTCACGCGCCAGCCGGTCGGCCCGGCGCTGCTGATCACGCCGTGGAACTTCCCGATGGCCATGGGCACCCGCAAGATCGGCCCGGCCGTCGCCGCTGGCTGCACCATGGTGATCAAACCCGCCGCGCAGACCCCGCTTTCGATGCTGGCGCTGGCCGGGATCATGGTCGAGGCCGGGCTGCCCGAAGGCGTCCTCAACGTGCTGACCACTTCGGACTCCGGCGGCGTGATGGAGCCGCTGATCCGGGACGGGCGCGCACGCAAGCTGTCGTTCACCGGCTCGACCGCGGTCGGCCGCACACTGCTGGAGCAGTGCGCCGACAAGGTGTTGCGCACCTCGATGGAACTCGGCGGCAACGCGCCGTTCGTGGTCTTCGAGGACGCGGACCTCGACGCGGCCATCGAAGGCGCCATGCAGGCCAAGATGCGCAACATCGGCGAGGCCTGCACGGCCGCCAACCGCATCTACGTCCAGCGCGGCCTGGCCGAGGAGTTCTCCCGGAGGCTCACCGAGCGGATGTCGGCGCTGCCGCTCGGCCGCGGCACCGAGGACGGCGTGGTGGTCGGCCCGCTCATCGACGAGGCGGCCGTCTCCAAGGTCACCGAGCTGGTCCAGGACGCGGTTTCGCGCGGCGCCAGGGTGTTGACCGGAGGGTCCACAGTGGACGGACCGGGCAACTTCTACCAGGCGACCGTGCTGACCGACGTCCCGTCCGACGCCCGTCTCACGCGCGAGGAGATCTTCGGCCCGGTCGCGCCGATCCTGACCTTCGACACCGAGGACGAGGTCGTCGCCGCGGCCAACGACACCGAGTTCGGCCTCGTCTCGTACCTGTACACCAGCGACGTGAAGCGCGCCTTGCGCGTCGCGGAACGGCTCGAGGCGGGCATGATCGGCCTCAACCAGGGCATCGTGTCCAACCCGGCGGCCCCGTTCGGCGGCATCAAGGCGTCCGGCCTCGGCCGCGAAGGTGGTTCCGTCGGCATCGACGAGTTCCTGGAGATCAAGTACATCGCGGTGAGCCTGTGACGGTCTACCGGATCGCGAGCATCCCCGGCGACGGCATCGGCGTCGACGTGACGCTCGAAGCCCGCAAGGTGCTCGACCGTGCCTCGTCGGGTTTCAGTCTGGAGTGGACGGAGTTCGACTGGAGCTGCGAGCGCTACCTGTCGACCGGCTCGATGATGCCGGAAGACGGGCTCGACGCGTTGTCCTCGTTCGACGGCATCCTGCTGGGCGCCGTGGGCTTCCCGGGCGTCCCCGACCACATTTCGTTGTGGGGCCTGCTGATCCCGGTCCGGCGCGCGTTCTCGCAGTACGTCAACCTGCGCCCGGTCCGGCTGCTGCCCGGCACGTCTTCGGTGCTGGCCGGCCGGTCGGCCCCGGAGCTGGAGATGGTCATCGTCCGCGAGAACTCCGAGGGCGAGTACTCGACACTCGGCGGGCGGCACGGCGCGGGCTCGCCGGGCGAGTTCGTGCTGCAGGAGTCGGTTTTCACGCGGGTGGGCGTCGAGCGGATCATCCGGTACGCGTTCGAACTCGCGCGCACCCGCGCCGGCCGCCTGTGCTCGGCGACCAAGTCCAACGGGCTCATCCACTCGATGCCGTTCTGGGACGAGATCTTCGCCGCCATCGCCGTCGAGTACCCGGACGTCGTCGCGGAGCAGTGCCACATCGACGCACTGGCCGCCCGCATGGTCCAGGCGCCCGACCGGCTGGACGTGATCGTGGCGTCCAACCTGTTCGGCGACATCCTGAGCGACCTGGCGGCCGCCGTCACCGGCGGTCTCGGAATGGCGCCATCGGGCAACATCAACCCGCCCGGCACGCACCCGTCGATGTTCGAGGCGGTGCACGGATCGGCGCCGGACATCGCGGGCCAGGGCATCGCGAACCCGGTCGCCCAGATCCTCGCCGGCGCGATGCTGCTGGCGCACCTGGGCGAGACGGCCGCCGCGGCCTCGGTCGAGGCGGCGGTCTCGAAGGTGCTGTCCGACGGCGCCGTGCTCACGCCCGACCTCGGGGGCAGCGCGAGCACCGCGGAGCTGGGGTCGGCCATCGCCGACTGCCTGACCTAGGCGTTGGGGTCGTGAGCGTTGCGGGCGGTTCTAACCGCCCGCAACGCTCACGACCCCAGGTTTCCTCGTGCGCCTAGGGCGCCGCTCCCTGTCTAGGCTCTGATAGAGCCTCTGAACTGCGACGATCCAGTTTTGTCGGTGCTCCGGTGCATAGTGGTCAGTGGAATAAGCCGCTCCATCGGAGGGAGACATCATGTGCCACCATTGCGATCACCCGGAGGCCCGCGAGGACCACGAACGGTTCCTGCGCGCACAGATCAGGGCGAACGGCTGGGTCGTCGTCGGTATCGACGGCGACCGCTTGTACCCGCCTTGGGCCTACACGGTCGGGCTCACCGAGCTGGAACGACCGGAGCTGGTCGTCACCGGCATGGACGCGCCGCTGTCGATCCAGCTGCTCAACTCGGTGGCCGCGCATTTCGTGCACGCGGCGCCGTCGAGACCGGGCGAGCAAGTGCGGCTGCGTGAGGGGCCGCTGATCGAGTTCGTCGAGCTGGAGCAACCCTCGGCGCATCTGTTCAAGGCGTGGGAGCTCTATCAGCCGGACCTGCGCGCGATGCAGATCGTGCACGCCGACGAACGCGGGCGGTGGCCGTGGAACCCCGCGTTCCGGGGCGGGAGAGGAGGTCAGCCGGTGCTGGGCGCCCGCGCGGGGTGAGCCTCAGTGGTGCGGCGGGTACAGGCTGGCGCCGGGCGCCAGGCGCCGCACGGCGTCTTCCATGTGGGCGTCGAGCAGCGCCAGCACGGCGCGCTCGTCGCCCGCGCGCAGCGCTTCGATGATCTGGGTGTGCTCGCCGACGCGTTCTTCGACGTGGCTGTAGGTGTCCTGCAGCGCGGTGAGGCACATCCGGGTCTCGATGAGCAGGGTGCTCGCCATGCGCACCAGGCGTTTGCTGCCGGAGGCCTCGATCAGCACCTCGTGGAACCGCAGGTCCGCGGTGGACAGCGCGGCCGGGTCGTCGTCGTGCGCCGCGCTGGCCATCTCGCGCACGGTCGCGTCGAGCCGCTCGGCGGCGGAGGCGATGTCGCCGCGCAGGATGAGCAGCACGGCGGCGCGCTCGATGGCGCCACGCGCGGTGTAGATGTCGAGCACGTCGCCGGGTTCGAGGTCGATCACGAACAGCCCGCGGTGCCGTTCGCTGCGCAGCAGGCCCTCGGAGACGAGGCGCTGCATGGCTTCGCGCAGCGGGCCGCGTGACACCTGGAACCGGGCAGCCAGCTCGCTCTCGCCGAGCTGGGTGCCCGGCGCCAGCGTGCCGCTCATGATCGCGGCACGCAGCTGACGGGCGATGATGCCCGCGGTCGACTCGCGGCTGACCGGCTCGATATTGGTCAACGCCATGGGCTCAGGCCTTTCTCTGACGGAACAGCGCGCCGAGCGAACGGACGAGCCGGTGTTCGCCGATGAGGCGGAGCCCGGCCCAGATGGTCACCTGGTTCGCGGTGAGCACCGGCTTCCCGGTGCGCTCTTCGATCTCGTTGACCGCGGCCAGCGAGCGCAGCGTGGTGTCGGGCACGAGCACGGCCTGCGCGGCCGGGTGATCGGCGCCGAGCGCGAGCGCGACGACGTCGTCGGTGGTGCCCGCGCCGGGCGCGCCGACGACGCCGAGGCCGCCCTTGCCGAGGAAGGCGGCGAACTCCGCGGCGGCGTCGGCCGGGTAGCGCGACGCCACCGCGACCCGGCGCAGGCCGAGCGCGCGTGCGGCTTCGGTGAAAGCGAAGGAGGTGCTCGAAACGGGAACGCCCACCGAGGCGGTGAGCTTGGCTAGCCGGTCGCCGGCCGCTTCCCAGCCACCCGCGAAGCTGGCTCGGGTGCACGCCCAGACCACGGCGTCCGGCTTCGCGACGGCGAAGAGGTCGGGCGCGGTGTGCGGGTCGGTGCCGGAGAACTGCTCGGGCGACAGCTTGACGTCGTCGCCGAGCAGCTGCTCGGCGAGCAGGTAGTCCTCCTCGGCCAGCGTGCCGGGATGGATGAAGCCGATCGTGGGCACTACCTGACCTCCGAGTTTTCAGCCGACCGCAGATTGTCGACAATCCTAGGCGGGCCCGTCAAGACGACACACGCGGGTCGCGGGAGGATTGTTGACAATCATACGAGCGCGCTCATAACGTGGGGCCCGTGACCTTGCTGACCGTACTGTGCGGTGACCTCAAGCCGCCGGGGATGAAGGAAGTCGAAGCGGCCGCCGAAGTGCGGTACACCGACGAAGCGGGTCTCGCCGAGGCGCTGCGCGGCGCGGACGCGTTGTTCGTCTACGACTTCCTGTCCACCGCGGTGCCGGGCGCCTGGCACGCGGCCGACCGCGTGCGCTGGCTGCACATCGCCAGCGCGGGGGTCGACCCGGTGCTCTTCCCGGCGCTGCGCGAAAGCGACGTCGTGCTCACCAACTCGCGTGGCGTGTTCGACGACGCGATCGCCGAATACGTGCTGGGTGTGGTGCTCACCTTCGCGAAGGACTTCGCGCGCTCACGCGACCTGCAGCGAGAATCCCGTTGGCAGCACAGGGAAAGCGAGCGGATCGCGGGCAAGGACGTGCTCGTCGTCGGCACCGGGCCGATCGGCCGGGCCATCGCACGGCTGCTGCGCGCGGCCGGGATGCGCGTGTCGGGCGCGGGGCGGCGCGCGAGGACCGACGATCCGGACTTCGGCACCGTGCACGCGTCCGGCGAGCTCACGCGGCACCTGCCGTGGGCGGACTACGTCGTGGCCGTCGCGCCGCTGACCGAGCAGACCAAGGGCTTGTTCGACGCGAAGGCGTTCGCCGCGATGAAGCCGTCGGCGCGGTTCGTCAACGTCGGCCGCGGCGAGCTGGTGGTCACCGCGGATCTGATCACGGCGCTGAAGACCGAGCGGATCGCGGGCGCGGCGCTCGACGTGTTCGAGACCGAGCCGCTGCAGTCCGAGAATCCTTTGTGGACCATGGAGAACGTGCTGGTGTCCCCGCACATGTCCGGCGACTACGTCGGCTGGCGGGACACCCTGGGCGAGGTGTTCGCCGAGAACTTCCGGCGCTGGCTGGCCGGAGAACCACTGCACAACGTCGTCGACAAGAAGCTGGGCTACGTACCGGGAGCCGTATGAGCACCACCGCGACAGAGCTGATCAAGGCCTACGCGAGCGGCGAGTCCTCGCCGGTCGAGGCGACCCAGGACGCGCTGAACGCGATCGAGGCCAAGGACGGCGAGCTCAACGCCTACTGCCTCGTCGACGCGGAATCGGCGCTGCGGCAAGCGAAAGCGTCCGAGACGCGCTGGCGTGAAGGCGGCCCGCTCAGCCCGCTCGACGGGGTACCCACCTCGATCAAGGACATGTTCCTCACCGAGGGTTGGCCGACGCTGCGCGGCTCGAAATGCGTCGACCCGAGCCTGCCGTGGGACGTCGACAGCCCGGTCACCGCGCGCCTGCGGGAGAGCGGCGCGGTGCTGCTCGGCAAGACGACCACGCCGGAGCTGGCGTGGAAGGCCGTCACGGACAGCAGGCTGACCGGCATCAGCCGCAACCCGGCCGACCCGTCGAAGACCACCGGCGGTTCGAGCGGTGGCAGCGCGGCCGCGGTGGCCGCGGGCATGGGAGTGCTCTCGGTGGGCACCGACGGCGGCGGGTCGGTACGGATCCCGGCTTCGTTCTGCGGGATCGTCGGGTTCAAGCCGACGCACGGGCGCATCCCGCTGTTCCCGGCGAGCCCGTTCGGCCCGCTCTCACACGCGGGCCCGATGACGCTCACGGTCGCCGACACCGCGCTGATGCTCGACGTGCTTTCCCGGCCGGACCATCGCGACCCGGCCGCGCTCCCGCCGTACCCCGGCATCTACCTGGACGCCTCGGAGCGCGAGGTGACCGGCTTGCGCGTCGCGTTCTCACCGGATCTCGGGTACGTGAACGTCGACCCCGAAGTCGCCGGGATCGTCGCGGATGCCGTCGCGGTGCTGGAAAAGCTCGGGCTCAACGTCGCACAGGCCGACCCCGGCTTCACCGACCCGCTCGACGCGTTCGAGGTGCTGTGGTCGACGGGCGCGGCGCAGTGGCTCGAGACGTTCCCCGCCGGTTCGGACGAGCTCGTCGACCCCGGGCTGCTTGGCATGTGGCGCAAGGGATTGACGCATTCCGCGGCCGACTACCTCGACGCGACCGCGATCAGGGCGGCGCTCGGCATCCTGATGGGCGAGTTCCACAGCCGGTTCGACGTGCTGGTCACGCCGACCGTGCCGATCCCGGCTTTCGAGGCAGGGCACGACATCCCGCCGGGCAGCGCGCTCACCGGGTGGCCACAGTGGACACCGTTCACCTACCCGTTCAACATGACCCAGCAGCCTGCGATCAGCATCCCGGTGGGCGTCACCGCGGCCGGATTGCCGGTCGGGTTGCAGATCGTCGGCGCCCGGCACGCGGACGACCTGGTGCTCGCCGTGGCTAGGACATTGGAGTCGGCGCTGGCGTGAGCCGTCGCAGGCCGCGAACCTGCTTGCTGCACAAGGCGAGCAGGGTCGCGACGACGACCAGGACCGCACCCCAGAGCAGGGTTCTCTCGCGACCGAGGTGCTCGGCGAGCGGACCGGCGAGCATCTCGCCGACCGGCATCGCGATGATCGAGCCGAGCACGTCGTAGGCGTACACCCTGGCGAGCTTGTCGCCGGGCACGTTCTCCTGCAGCGACACGTCCCAGGCGACCGCGAACATTTCGATGGCCGCGCCGGTGACCACCATGGCCACGAGCATGGTCAGCAGGCTGGGCGCGAGCGCGAGCATTGTCAGCGGGAGCGCGTCCACGAGCACCGCGGCCACGCCGATCGCCAGCATCCGGCGTGGCCGCCAGTGCGCGACCAGCAGCCCGCCGAGCACGAACCCGGCGGTCTGCGCGGCGAGCACGAATCCCCAGCCCGCGCGGCCGAAGGTCTCGTCGGCGATCAGCGGGCCGAGCACCAGCAGCCCGCCTGCGGCGACGGCGTTGACGATCATGAACTGCAGCACGACGATCCAGACCCACGCGCGTGAACGGAACTCGCGCCAGCCCTCGGCGAGTTCGGCGAACGGCCTCGACCGTCCGGTCCGTTCGAACCGCGGCAGCCGCAGGCCCCGGTAAGCGATCGCGGCGACCAGGAACAACGCGGCGTTCGCGGCGATGGCCCACCCGGACCCGAGCGCGGCGGCCAGCACCCCGCCCGCCGCGGCGCCGGCGAACCGGCCCATGTTGGCGAGCATCCGGCCCAGCGCGTTGGCCGGAGTGAGCAACTCCGGCGGCACGGTCTGCGGCAGGATCGACGCCGACGCGGGCAGCGCGATCGCGCTCACCGCGCCGTTCGCGACGCTCAGCCCGATCAGCAGCGGAACCGAGGCGAACCCGCCGAGCACGCTCACCGCGATCGCGGCCTGGGTGAGCGCCGCGGCCGTTTCGGTGCCCTGCAGGATCACCGACCGAGGCAGCCGGTCGGCGAGCACCCCGCCGAACAGCACGAGCACGACGTTCGCCAGCGACCGCGCCCCGACGACCAGCCCGAGCTGCACCGCCGACCCGGTCAGGTCCAGCACGGCGAACGCCAGCGCGACGGGCGCGACGGCGTTCCCGAACTCGGCGAACGTGCGGCCCGTGGTCAGCAGGCGGAAGTCACGATGGCGCAGCGGCGCGGTCAGCGCGCCATCCCCAGGCATACGGCTGAGTCTGTGCGCGGCCTGGACGGCCCGTCAACCGAGTATCGCCGCACCGGCGATTCCCCGCGTTCAAGATCAACCGAAGCCGACTTGTCCACAGGGGGCACCCGCTGTGGACAACTGGCCCTGAGTTGATCTTGAGGCCCGTTTTCCGCTGACCGGCGCGATATGATGGCTGCAGGGGAGCCTCCGGGAGGGTGGGGGCTTTTTATAGGCGGTCAGAGCTTGTATTCGGTGCCGTCCAGCGGAAGTTCGGCGCCGGCCAGGCGGACGGCCGAGTACTCGGGCGCGCCGGGGTCCAGCACCGGGTTGGTGTTGTTGAGGTGCGTGTACGCCCAATGCGCCGTGCTGCCTGCCTCGCGGTGCGCGGCGATGCGGCGCAGGCTGCCGTGCTCGCCGGCGATGGGGATGTGGCCCATCACGTGCTGGGCGTCGTCGCTCACACCGGACGCGGTCGCGCCGGACATCTCGCCCGGCGAGTAGAAGGTGCCGTCGAGCAGGACCAGGCCCGCGCCGGCGACGAACTCGTCGAAGCCGTCCGGCCAGGTCTTGAGGCAGGGCGCGTAGACGAAGACGCCGCCCGTCGCCGGGTCCTCGATCCGGTACGCCGCCACCCACGGACCCTCCACTGTGGACGACCGAGCGTACTTGGGGTGCTTGTCGCTCACCGGGAGCACGCTCACCCGCAGGCTGCCCAGCGGCGATCCGGCGGGTAACCATTCCCAGCCGCCGTAGCCGTCGATCACGTCGCGCACCGGGAAGTGGTCACGCAGCGCGTGCAGCACCGCGGGCGGCGCCCACACGGGCAGGCCGCCCGCTTCGCGCAGCATCAGCAGTCCCAGCGAGTGGTCCAGTTCCGCGTCGGTGAGCAGGACGCCGCGGATCGGGATCTCGCGCGGGCCAGGACCGGCGTGCAGTGCCGGGTTGGCGAGGATCTGGGCGCGGATGTCCGGTGACGCGTTGATCAGGTACCAGCCGACGCCGTCCGCGCTGACCGCGACACAGTCCTGGGTGCGGGGCGCGGCGCCGGATTTGCACAGCGCGCAGGCGCAGTTCCACTGCGGGAAACCGCCGCCGGCCGCCGTGCCGAGCAGGAGCACCCTCACCGCGTCACCGTCGGCTTCCGCATGACGAGGTCGGGGGAGGTGCGCGGCGCCGCCAGGATGAGGTCGACGATTTCGCGCTGCGGCGACTTGCTGCACACGGGGTCGGTCGCGGCCGCGTCGCCGGTGAGCAGGAACGCCTGACAACGGCAGCCACCGTAGTCCTGGCCACGCCGGTCGCAGCTCCGGCAGGTGTCGCTCATCCAGTCTTCGCCGCGATAGGCGTTGAAGGAGCTGGATTTGTACCAGATGTCGGCGAGCGAGGTGTGCTGCACATTGGACAGTTCGAGCGTCTCGATCGCCGTCGCCGCCGGGCAGGGGAGCACGTTCCCGTTGGGCGCGACGGTCAGCTGCCGCGCGCCCCAGCCGTACATGCACGGCTTCGGATACGGCTCGTAGTAGTCGGCCACCACGTAGATGATCTGCATCGTCCCGGCGAGACGTTTCGTCTCCGCGCGGACGAGCGGCTCGGCCTCGGCGAGCTGCTCCGGGGTCGGCATCAGCGCGTCGCGGTTCTTCAGCGCCCAGCCGTAGTACTGGGTGTTGGCCAGCTCGAGCCGGTCAGCGCCCATGCGCTCGGCGAGCTTGATGATGCCACCCAGCTGATCGTGGTTTTGCCGGTGCAGCACCACGTTCACCGAAAGCGGCAGGCCGGAGGACTTGATCAGCTCGGCCGCGACGATCTTGCGGTCGAACGCCTTCGCGCCCGCCAGCAGGTCCGAGCGCTGCGCGTCCGAGGCCTGCACGGACAGCTGGACATGCGCCATGCCGCGCTCGATCAGGTCGTCGAGCCGCTCGGCGGTGAGACCGAGGCCGGACGTCACGAGGTTGACGTAGCAGCCGAGCTCGCTCGCGTGCTGGACCAGCTCGGGCAGATCCGGCCGGGCCAGCGGCTCGCCGCCGGACATGTGCACCTGCAGCACGCCGAGTTCGCGGGCCTGGGTGATGACGGACTTCCACTGCTCGGTGCTCATTTCGCCGTCGCGGGCGATCAGCTCGATCGGGTTCGAGCAGTACGAGCAATGCAGCGGGCAGCGGTGCGTCAGCTCGGCGAGCATGCCGAGCGGCGGCTCCGCGGGAACCGGTATCACGTCCATTCGACGACCCTCCTGTCTCCGAGCCGTGCGAGCACGTCGAGCACATCGGATTCCCGGACGCCGGAATACTTCTTGCCCAGTTGCCGGGTAATTACCGAAATTGTGGCTTCTCCATCGCAAAGTTCCAAAACCGCGGCGGCCGTCGGATTCGGTACCAAAACGCCTTCGGGAAAGAGCAGAACGTGCGTCGAGCGCACCTTGTCGTAAGTGAGCCGGACACCGCGCTTGAGCCGGGGAACCGAGTCCGCGCCGATGGTCGTCATTGTTTGGCTCCCGCGCGCTCGATGGCGTCGAGCATCGACCACAGCACGTCGGTTTTGAACTTCAGCGCCTCGATCGACTTCTCCTGCTGCTCACGCGTGACCGCGTGGCGCACGACGATGTCCAGCGTTCCCTTGCCCTCACCGGAAACCTTGTCGATCCGGTTCGTGAAGTAGGCGAGGTCCTCACGCGCGATCCACGAGTAGTTGGCGAGCATGTCGGCGACCCGGCGCTGCATCAGGTGCCCGGCGAACATCTCGGTCAGCCCGGACGCGATCGCCTCCACCCACGGCTTCGTCCGCGCGAACGTCACGTAGGCATCGACCGCGAATCGCACGCCGGGCACGACGTGGCGCTGGTCGATGACCTCTTCGCGGTCGAGCCCGACCGCGGTGCACAGCCGCAGCCAGCGCTCGATTCCGCCGTCGCCCGCCCGCGCGCCGTCGTGGTAGACGATGCGGTCGAGCCATTCGCGCCGGATCTCCGGCAGCGGGCAGTTGCTGATGATCGCCGCGTCCTTCTGCGGCAGCATGCACTGGTAGTACCAGCGGTTCGCGGCCCAGACCCGCAGCTCGTGCTCGCTCAGCTCGCCGGCGTGCATGCGGTGATGGAACGGATGAGTGCCCCAGTAGCGATGCGAAAGGTCACGCAGCGCGGTCACGAAGTCGGCAGAACTCAAGGGTTCGGTGGACATCTACGGCCTCCCGATTTACCGGTCATTGGGACACGGACGGCGGGGGCGGGGCCGGGCGACCGGCCCCGCCGTTCCTAGGGTGTTCAGTCCTCCATGCGGGCCGCGTACGCGGTGACCTCCATGGGGGTCTCGTACTCGACGAAGTCCGGCGTCGTCCAAACCTCAGTGGTTTCGATCATGTTGACTCCTCGGATCTCTAGTCGTCCGGCATTGGACGATCAGTGGAGAGCTCGGACCGAGCACGGTCACCCTAGAAGCGTCAGGGCGGGAAAAGGAAGACGTTGGGCCAAACTTGGCGGACTATTCGTAAAGCTTCCTACCTATGTCGTATCGTTACGCTGGGAAGATCACGTAGCGTGCTTCCTAAGGTCGGATGTAAGCGCTTTCGCCCTTCGTCTGGTGGTTCCCTTCGGCCAAATGGTGTGTTTATATCCAACATCGCTGGATGTTCCGAACGTCCGGTTCCGCCGCCGGAAAGCACCCCAAGGAGGCGTTACCTTGTCCAAGCGTCGCTATCTCACCGCCGCGATCGCGTCCGCCACGTCTGCGCTGGTCATGGCCGGTACGGCCACGGCAGCACCCACTGATGTCTCCGTCATGGCGATCAAGCAGGTCGCCAGCGGCTTGAAGCAGGCATGGGCGGTGGACTTCCTGCCCGACGGAAAAGCCATCTTCACCCAGAAGGACGCCAAAACGGTCAGCACGCTCGACAAGTCGGGCAAGGTCACCAAGGTGCTCGACGTGCCGGGCGTCAGTGTCACCAAGGAAGCAGGCCTGCTCGGCATCGCGGTGTCCCCGAAGTTCGCCGCCGACGAGACCGTCTTCATCTACTTCACCACCGGCTCCGACAACCGGATCGCCAAGTTCAAGCTGGGCAGCACGACGGTCACCCCGATCGTCACCGGCATCCCGCGCGGCGCCGACTTCCACCACGGCGGCCGCATCAAGTTCGGCCCCGACGGGTTCCTCTACGCGGGCACCGGCGACGGGCAGAACGGCGCCAACGCCCAGAACAAGAATTCACTCGGCGGAAAGGTCCTGCGCGTCACCGACTCCGGCGCGGCCGCGCCGGGCAACCCCTTCAACAGCCGCGTCTACTCGTACGGCCACCGCAACGTCCAGGGCCTGACCTGGGCGAACGGCCAGCTGTACATCTCCGAGATCGGCGCGAGCAAGGTCGACGAGCTCAACAAGGTCGAGGCAGGCAAGAACTACGGCTGGCCGACCTGTGAGGGTTCGTGTGGCACCTCGGGCATGACCAACCCGGTCAAGACCTGGCCGACCTCGGACGCCACCCCGAGCGGAATGGCGTTCTACAAGGGCAGCCTGTTCATGGCCTCGCTCAAGAGCGGCACCTACAAGCTGAACACCGGCGGCTCCGGCGGCAAGGTCTACACCAACCTCGGCCGCACCCGTGACGAGGTCGCCGGCCCCGACGGCCAGCTCTGGGTCGTCACGCCCGGCGCGATCTACAACGCCGACGGCAGCTGACAACTCGTGAGTGTTCCCGACGGTTATTGAGCGGAAACGCGAAGATGGCGTGATCGTCGGCTCGGCGTGGGGGTCGTGAGTGGTACGGCCGGTTCTAACCGGCGAAAACACTCACGACCCCTTCGGGCTGTCTCGTCCGGGGCAGGGTCGTGGTCGGGCGTGGGTGAGGGCCTACTTCGCTCGGATTCGTGGGGTGTGGGCCTGGTTGGTCCGTATATGCGGGTGAGGGAGGCCCTGATCCGCTTGGTTCGGGTGAGGGAGGCCCTCACCGACGCCGACCGTGGATGAAGGCTCCCCTCATACCTGGCTCTCGCACCTGGATGAGTGCCGTTTGCGTCGTTCAGCGACGCATGTCCCTCACAGCCATCCCTGCCGCAGCCGAGCAACCAGACACGCCACCTTTGACCTTCTGCTCAATAGAACCGGCCGCAACACTCACGACCCTCTTACGCGACAGCGGCCTCGAGTTCGGCGAGCGCGGTGTCCAAATGCGTCAGAATCCTTTGCAGGTGCGGAACACTGCGACGGCAGCCGGTGATCCCGAAGTCGAGCCGGTCCGCGTTGCTCGTCAGCGTGATGTTCAGCGCCTGCCCGTCGAGCAGCGCCGACGCCGGGTAGATGCCGTCGAGTTTCGCGCCGTTCCAGTACATCTGCTTCCGTGGCCCCGGCACGTTCGAGATGATGAGGTTGAACGCGGGCGGCGTGTTGTTCACGAACCCCGGAACCGGCGAAACCCCCAGCGGGGCAACGTTGATCGCCGACAACAGCAGCGTCTGCAACGGCGTCAGCTCCGAGAAGAGCCGCTTCCCGTTGCGCATCGACTGATGGATCGTCGCGAGCCGGACCGCCGGATCCTTCTGATCCGTCGCGAGATTGCAGAGCATCGCGCCGATGTGGTTTCCCGACGCCTCACCCGGATCATTCCTGCGCCGCAAGGAAACCGGCACCATCGCGATCATCGGCGCGTCCGGCAGCGCGCTCTGCTCGATCAGGTAATCCCGCAACGCGCCGGAGCACATCGCGAGCACCACGTCGTTACGTGAGACCCCGGCCGCCGTCGCGACGCCGCGCACGCGGTCGAGCGACCACGACTGCGCCGCGAACCGCCGCGCGCCACCGATCGGCACGTTGAACATGGTCTTCGGCGCCTGCAGCGGCAACGTCAGCGTCCGCTCGCGGAACGCCTCGTTGGCCACCTTGAACGCGGCGGGCGCGATCCCGCGCAGCTGCGTCAAAGTCTTGCCTGCGCCTTCGAAGATCGAGCCGGCGAGCTGACGGTTGCGGCGCACCGTCGGCTGCGGCTTGCGCGAGCCCCACGGCGGCGGACAATCCTTGTCGTCCGGGCTGTCCGACAGGGTGCCCTGCAGATGCCGCAGCGCGGAGACGCCGTCCATCATCGCGTGGTGGATCTTGCTGTAGATCGCGAACCGGCCGTCGTGCAGGCCTTCGACGAGATGGATCTCCCAGAGCGGGCGATGCCGGTCGAGCAGCGTGCTGTGCCAGCGTGACGTCAGCTCCAGCAGTTCCCTGACCCGGCCCGGCTGCGGCAGCGCGGAATGCCGGAAGTGGTAGTCCAGCTCGAGGTCGGTGTCCGTCGACCAGGCGATGTGCCCGAGCGGGTTGACCGGACGGGCAGGCCGCCGCCGGAACAGGTTGCGGATGTTCGAATCTTCGAGCAGGTCGCGCCGGAGCCCGTGCAGATAGTCGGGGCCCGCCCCCTCGGGTTTCTGGAACAGCTGGAGCCCGCCGACGTGCATGGGGTGTTCTCTCGACTCCACCAGCAGGAACATCGAGTCGGTCACGGGCATCAACGGCATAGACGAACCACCTTCCACGCGGTCGCCCGAGTGTACGCACACTGGCGCCCCGTCAAAAAGCGAAACTACGCTGTCCATATGACAGACACTGGGGAAATGCGGGAGATCACCTCACCGGCCGAGTTACGCGAGTACGTCGGCGACCCGTTGTGGCGCACCGCCACCAAGGTCAGGCCCAGCCTCAACGAGCTCGATCGGCAATGGCTCGCCCACTCGGCGTTCTGTCTGGTCGGGACAGCGGACGCCGACGGCAGGTGCGACGTTTCCCCCAAAGGCGACCCGGCCGGTTTCACCCACGTGCTCGACGACACGACCATCGTCGTCCCCGAGCGGCCGGGCAACCGCCGCGTCGACGGCTTCCTCAACGTGCTGGCCAACCCGCACGTCGGCCTGATCTACCTGCTCGGCGGGCGCGGCGACACCTTGCGCGTCAACGGCCGCGCGAAGGTGCTCAAGGACGCGCCGTTCTTCGACGAGATGATCGTCAAAGGCCATCGCCCGGCGCTCGCGCTGCTGGTCGAGATCGAAGAGGTCTTCTACCACTGCTCGAAGGCGTTCCTCCGATCCCAGTTGTGGAAGCCGGAAAGCTGGCGGCCCGAGGACCTCCCCAGTCGCGCGGTGATCGCGAAAACCCTTGAGCGCAAAGAAGATTCGCTTGAGGAGCTGGAGGCTTACTACGGTCCTGGGTATGCCGAAAAGCTCTACGGCTAGAGCCAGTCCAAGTCGGGATCGATCACGCGACGGCCGGAGTGCACCTGCCGGACGGACTCGGCGAGCCGTTCCGGCGGCGCGTCCTTGACGACGAAGCCGACCGCGCCCGCCGCGATGCCCCTGCTGAGGTAGCCGGGCCTGCCGAAGCTGGTCAGCAGCACGATCTTGCACGCGGGCAGCGCCGCGGTCAGCGCGGACGCGGCGGCGACCCCGTCCAGGCCGGGCATCTGCACGTCCAGCAGCGCGACGTCCGGGGCCACCGCACGGGCGGCGGCCACCACCTCGTCACCGCGGCCGACCTGCGCGACCACCTCGATGTCGGATTCCATGTCCAGCATCCGCGCCAGCGCCCCGCGCAGCACGGCCTGGTCGTCGGCCAGCAGCACCCTGATCATCGCGGCCCCGGCACGAACACCCGCAGGCGGAAGCCGCCGCCCGGCACCGGCCCGGCTTCGAGCGCGCCGCCGAGCGCCGCCATCCGCTCGGTCAGCCCGCTCAGCCCGTTGCCCATCAGCACGGCCTTCCCGGTGCCGTCGTCGATGATCTCCAGCGAGTCCGCCGTCAGCGTCACCTCGCACCGGCTCGCCCCGCTGTGCCGCACCACGTTGGTGATGCCTTCCCGCAGCACGTGCCCGAACGGCTCACGCAGCGCGGCGGGCACGTCGTCGACCGCGGACGGCAGCGTGGCCTTGATCGAGGCCGACCGCAGCAGCTCGCGCACGCTCGCCAGCTCGGTCGCGAGCGAGACCTGCCGCCGGGACGCCACCGTCGATCTGATGTCGGCCAGCGCCTGTCTGCTCAGCTCCTCCAGGTCCGTGACCTCGCGCAACGCCCCGTCGGGGTCGCCGTCTTCGAGCAGACGGCGCATCAGCGAGAGCTTGACGGTGATCGTGGTGAGGCTGTGCCCGAGCACGTCGTGCAGGTCACGGGCGAACCGCGCCCGCTCGCGTTCGACCGCCGCGTTGGCGACCTCGTTGCGTGCCTCGCTGAGCTTCTGGTTGGTCACGACCAGGGTGAACATGCCCAGCATGGCGACCGTGCTGGCGGCCAGCACGACGATGTCGACCACGTGCACCTCGACGAAGAGGCCGACCCCGACCACCAGCGCCAGCCCGCCGGGTATCGCGGCAGGCGGCCGGAGCACGCCCATGACCGTGACCAGCACGAACGAGAGCATGGGGTACTGGCTGCCGTGCGTGCCGATCTCGATCGCCAGGTAGAGGCCGAACATCCAGAACAGGAAGCCCAGCCGCCACGGCAGCGACCGGTGCCGGACCGGCCAGAGGCCGAACACGTAGCTGACCGAGTAGAGCACCGCGGCCGCGACCAGCGGCGCGATCCATTGCCGCTGCTGGTACATCTCCACCAGCACGGGCAGGAGGAAGACGCAGAACAGCGCGGCCGTGATCCGCCACCCGCGTTCGGATAGCGGGATCGGGTTCTGGGAGCCGGCCATGCGCTCACCTTAAGAAGCCGCCGCCCGGTTCGGCGACGATCGAATTGACGTCGAGCCATTGCCGGATCGTTGAACGATCTGGCAGCATGGCCGCCGTGCCCACGACGATCACCGGCGCCAGGCGCCTGGCAGAAGCCTTGACGGCTCTCGACGTCGAGGTCGTTTTCGGCCTACCCGGAGTGCACAACCTGCCGATCTGGGAAGCGCTCGCCCACACCAAGATCAGACTTGTCGGGGTCCGCCATGAGCAGACCGCCGGCTACGCGGCGGACGGGTACGCCCGTGCCACCGGCAAGCTCGGCGTCGCCATCGTGACCACCGGGCCCGGCGCGGCGAACACGCTCGGCGCGATCGGCGAGGCGCACGCGTCCGCCTCGCCCGTGCTGGTCATCGCCACCGACATCCCGTCGACGCTGCGCCGCCCCGGCGTGACCCGCGGCGTGCTGCACGAGACCTCGGACCAGGCCGCGATGTTCGCGCCGGTGACCAAGGCGACGTACACGGTGAGCGGCGCCGACGAGATCGCCGCCGCCGTGCACCAGTCGGCGCGCAAGGCGCTCGAACCGCAGAGCGGGCCGGTCTACCTGGGCATCCCGACCGACTTCCTCAAGAACGTGGCGCGTGACTTCGACCCGCCGACCGAGGTGTTCGCGGCGCTGAGCACACCCGACCTCGGCAAGGCGGAACGCCTGCTCGGCAAGGCGAAGAAGCCGCTGATCTGGGCGGGCGGCGGCGCGCTGCGGTCGGGCGCCGGGCCTGCCATCGGCGCGCTCGCGGAGCGGATCGCGGCGCCGGTGATCACCACGTTCGCCGCGCGCGGGCTGCTGCCGCTCGACCACCCGTGCCTCGCGCCCAACCCCGTGCACGCGCCCGAGGTCGGCGCGCTGTGGGACGACGCCGACGTGGTGCTCGCCATCGGCACCGACTTCGACGGCCTGATGACGCAGAACTGGGCCATGCCCCGCCCGCCGAAGCTGATCGCGATCAACGTCGATCCCGAGGACGCGAGCAAGAACTACCCGGTCGACATCATGCTCACCGGCGACGCGCGCGCGATCACCGAAGCGCTCGACGTGCCGCAGCGGTCCGGGCTGACCGAGCTGACCGTCGGGCTGAAGCGGATCGCGGCGAAGGTGCGCCAGCGTATCCGCGACGAGGAGCCGCAGGCCGCGGATTTCCTTGCCACGCTTGAAGAAGTGCTGCCGCGCGACGCGGTGCTCGTCGCCGACATGTGCGTCGCCGGGTACTGGGCCGGTGGCTTCCACCGCATCCCCGCGCCGCGCAAGTTCGCGTATCCGATGGGCTGGGGGACGCTCGGGTTCGGCTTCCCCGCGTCGCTCGGCGCCGCGGCCGCGGGCACCGGCCGGGCCATCTGCGTGAGCGGGGACGGCGGATTCCTCTTCGCGTGCGGCGAACTCGCGACGCTGGCCGAAGAACGCATGCCCGCGACGATCATCATCGTCGACGACGGCGGCTACGGCATGCTGCGGTTCGACCAGGAACGCGAAGGGCTGCCGCAGCGCGGTGTCAACTGGGACAGCCCCGATTTCGTGGGACTGGCCAGGTCGTTCGGGGTGCACGCCGAACGGGTCTCCGGCTTCGGGCGGGCGTTCCGGCGGCTGCTGTCGGAGATGGTGGAGGCCGACGAGCCGAACGTGCTGGTCGTGCGCGCCAGGCTCCGGCCGCCGCTGAACACCTCGCCTCGGTGGTACCGCCGATGAAGCTGCGCGTAGGCGTCGACATCGGGGGGACGTTCACCGACCTCTGCGTGCTCGACGAGACCGGGATCGTGGCCGTCGGCAAAGTGCTGACCACGCACGACGAGCCCGCGCGTGCCGTCGAAGCCGGTCTCGCGGAGACGCTCGCGAAGGCCGGGCTCCTCGCGTCCGACGTCGAGCAGTTCGTGCACGGCACGACCTTGGTGACCAACGCGCTCATCGAGCGCAAGGGTTCGCGGACCGCTTTGCTTGCCACGGCGGGGTTTTCCGACGTGCTGGAGATGCGGCGCGAGCATCGGTACGAGCTGTACGACCTGCTCATCGAGCTGCCGACGCCGCTCGTTCCCCGGCACCTGCGCTTCGACATTCCCGAGCGGATACTCGCCGACGGGTCCGTCCACAAGGGACTTGACGAGGACTACGTTTCCAGGCTGGGCAAGGAACTCGCCGCGCGCGGGATCGACGCCGTCGCGATCTGCTTCCTGCACGCGTTCACCAATCCGGCGCACGAGCAGCGCGCCGCCGAGATTCTGCGCGAGGTCGCGCCGGGACTGCGGGTCGCGCTGTCGTCCGAGGTCGTGCCCGAGATCCGGGAGTTCGAGCGGACATCGACCACGGTCGCCAACGTCTACGTCCAGGATCTGACCGAGCGGTATCTGCGTGACCTCGAACGCCGCCTGCACGCGATCGGCGTCGGGCCGTCGCCGCACATCATGCTGTCCAACGGCGGCATCGCGACCGTCGACACGGCCGCCCGGTATCCCATCCGCATCCTCGAGTCGGGACCGGCGGGCGGCGCGCTCGCGGCGTCCGCTTTCGGTGCCGTGGCAGGGGAAACGGACCTGCTCGCGTTCGACATGGGTGGCACCACGGCGAAGCTGTGCATGATCTCGGACGGCACGCCGCTGGTCACGCACGAGTTCGAGGTGGACCGCAAGTACCGGCTGCTGCCGGGGTCGGGGCTGCCGGTGAAGGTGCCGGTCACCGACATGATCGAGATCGGCGTCGGCGGCGGGTCGATCGCGCGGATCGACGCGCTCGGGCTGCTGACCGTCGGCCCCGATTCGGCGGGCTCCGAGCCCGGCCCGGTCTGCTACGGCCGGGGCGGCACCGAGCCGACCGTGACCGACGCCGACCTCGTGCTCGGCTACCTCGATCCGGGGTATTTCCTCGGTGGCGGAATGACTTTGGACGCGGACGGGGCGCGCGAGGCGATCCGCGTGAAGATCGCTTCCCGGCTCGGGATCAGTGTCGAAGAGGCCGCTTACGGCATTCATTCCAGCGTCAACGAGGACATGGCCAACGCGGCGCGCGTGCACGCGGTCGAGCGGGGCAAGGACCCGGCGAAGCTGCCGATGTTCACGTTCGGCGGCGCCGGTCCGGTGCACGGCGTCGGTGTCGCGCGGGCGCTCGGCGCGCCGAGCGTGGTCGCGCCGCCCGCGGCCGGCGTGATGAGCGCGGTCGGGTTCCTCACCGCGCCGCTCGCGTTCGACTTCGTCAGGTCTTCGCGCGCCGGCGTGCACGAGCTGACCTGGGCGCAGGTCGACGCGCTGTTCGCCGAGATGGAGGCCGAGGGCGCCGCGCTGCTCGGCGAGTCCGGCGTGACCCACTCCCGGATCGCCGAGATGCGCTACGCGGGCCAGGGCTACGAGATCCGCGTGCCGGTGACCGGTGACGGCTCGAACTGGCCGGGTGAGCTGATCGACGAATTCGTGTCCACGTACCGGAATCTGTACCAGCGCACCGGACCGGACGTCTCGGTCGAGGTGCTCAACTGGCGGGTCGTCTCAAGTGGACCGACGCCCGACGTGACATTGCGGCTTCAGACGGGTTCGAGCACCGGAGACGCGCGTAAGGGCTCGCGGCCCGCGTATTTCCCCCAAGCGGGTGGATTTGTCGATACGGCGGTGTTCGATCGGTACCGTCTGGGACCTGGCGACGAGGTCGAAGGCCCGGCGATCGTGGAGGAGCGTGAGTCCACAGTGGTCGTTCCACCCGGCGCGACCTGCGCGGTCCGCGAGGACGCCAGCCTGGTGGTGACCGTATGAGCGTCGACCCGATCCTGGTGGGCGTCATCGGCAACCGGCTCCATTCGATTCTCGCCGAGCAGCAGAACGCGCTGGTCAACACCGCCTTCTCCGCCGTGGTCCGCGAATCGCTCGACCTTGCTTGCGCCGTGTTCGACTCGCGCGGCGAGATGATCGGCCAGTCCGTCGGCGGCACTCCCGGCCACATCAACGCGATGGCGACCGGGATGCACCACTTCGTCGCCGCGTACCCGCCGGAGACCCTCGAACCCGGCGACGTGCTGCTCACCAACGACCCGTGGCAGACCGCGGGCCAGATCAACGACATCACCGTGGCCACGCCGGTGTTCCTGCGCGGGCGGCTGGTCGCGTGGTTCGCGTCGTGCTGTCACGCGCCGGACATCGGCGGCAGGCTCGTCTCGGCCGAGGCCAACGAGGTCTTCGAAGAGGGCCTGCGGCTGCCGATCATGAAGTTCCTGCGCGCCGGCGTGGTCAACGCCGACCTCGAACTGCTGATCCGCGTCAACGTCCGCACGCCGGAGGAGACCATCGGCGACCTGTACGCGCAGGTCACCGGCAACGAGGTCGGCGCGGCCAGCCTGGTCCGGCTGCTCGACGAGTTCGACCTGGAGTCGATCGACGAGGTCGCGGCCGAGATCATGAACCGCTCCGAGCGGGCGCTGCGCGACGCGCTCGCGAAGATGCCGGACGGCGTCTACACCAGCGAGATGCGCACGGACGGCTTCGACGACGAGGACATCACGCTCAAGACGACCGTGACCATCGCGGGCGAGGACATCCATCTCGACTTCGCCGGTTCGTCGCCGCAGAGCGAACGCGGGATCAACGTGGTGCTCAACTACGCCCGCGCGTATGCGTCGTTCGCGGTGAAGGCCGCGATCTCACCCGAGGTGCCGCACAACGCGGGCTCGTTCCGGCCGGTCCACGTGACCGCGCCTCTTGGCTCGGTCTTGAACTGCCAGAGTCCGGCGCCGGTGGCGTCCCGGCACCTCATCGGGCACTTCCTGCCGTCGCTGCTGATCAGCGCGCTGCACAAAGCGTTGCCCGGCAACGCTTTGGCGCACAGCGCGGACGCGTTGTGGATGACGATCTGGCGTGGCGCAGGTGTCGACGGCGAGTTCATGCTCAACGTGTTCCAGACCGGCGGCATCGGCGCGCGGGCGGGCAAGGACGGGCTGAGCACCACGGGATTCCCGAGTGGACTGCGCTCGACGCCGACCGAGGTCATCGAGACGATGGCGCCGCTGGTGCAGATCGAGCGGACGCTGCGGCGGGACTCCGGTGGCATCGGGCGTCAGCGTGGTGGCCTCGGGCAGAACACGTCGATGGCCGCACGCGGCGAGATCTCTTGGAGTGTCAACGGAAACGTCGACCGGACTCTGCGTCCCGCGTCCGGTGTGGACGGTGGCGGTGCCGGTGCGCCGGGCGTGTTCGGGCTGGTGTCCGGTGGTGACCTGCCGAGCAAGAGCCGGGTCGCGCTGGCGCCGGACGCGGTCGTCTCAGTGGTGCTGCCAGGCGGAGGCGGTTACGGCGCGCCGTTCTCGCGTGACCCCGTATCCGTGCTCGCCGATGTCGTGGACGGGTACGTGTCGATCGAGTCGGCGCGCGCGGACTACGGCGTCGAAGTTCGGTACATCGGCGAGCCGGACGCACTGGTCCGGCTGCCGGAAGACTACGTCGTGGACGAGGAATCGACCTCGCGGTTAAGGAGATGAACATGGGCCGGTTGGCCGACAAGGTCGCGGTGGTCTTCGGCGGTGCGCGGGGCATCGGCCTCGCCACGGTGAAGGAGTTCCTCGCCGAGGGCGCCACCGTGTACGCCAGCGACATCCGCGAGCCTGCGGAGAAGCTGGACCACGAGAACTACTCACACTCCATTGTGGACGCCACCGACGAGAACGACGTCGACACGTTCGTCCAGGACGTGCTGACCCGCGCCGGGCGCGTCGACGTGCTGTTCAACAACGTCGGCATCCACCTGGGCAAGCCTCTCGCCGACACCACTTTGGACGAGTTCGACAACATCTTCGCTCTGAACGTCCGCGCGGCGTTCCTCGGCACCCGTGCCGTGCTGCCGGGCATGATCGAGCGGAAGTCGGGCAGCATCATCACGACCTCGTCCAACGGCGGCGTGATGGGACGGCCGGGCGACCCGGTCTACAACGCCACCAAGCACGCGCTGGTCGGGCTGACCAAGTCGATCGCCGTCGCGCACGCGCACCAGGGCATCCGCGCCAACACGGTCAACCCCGGCGCGATCGACACCGACATGCTGCGCGGCACGCTCGCCTCGCCGGAGGACTTCGAGGCCAAGCAGCACGCGCTCGTCGCGAGCACCCCGGCCGCCCGCATCGGCGAGGCCTGGGAGGTCGCGAAGGCCGTCGTGTTCCTGGCTTCGGACGAGTCACGCTTCATCAACGGTGTGCTGCTCCCGATCGACGGCGCCAAGGCCGCGGGCGCGATGCCGAACGACCGTTACAGCCTGGACTTCGATCTCGGGGTCAAGTGATGGCCGCCCTCGATGCTGCCAGGTTGCAGGAGGACCGCGAGCTGCTCGAGCGCAGCGGCACGGCCGAGCGTGTCGCGTCCATCCTGCGCCAGCGCATCACCGAGGGCGACTTCCCGCCGGGCACCCGCCTGTCCGAGCCCGCGATCAGCGCCGCGCTCGGCGTCTCCCGCAACACGCTGCGCGAGTCGTTCCAGCTGCTCGCGCACGAACGCCTCGCGGTGCACCAGCTCAACCGCGGCGTGTTCGTCCGCGAGCTGACGGCCGAGGACATCTCCGACCTCTACGCGATCCGCCGCATCGTCGAATGCGGCGCGCTCCGCCGCGCGGCCGAACGCCCCTCGCTGGACCTTTCCCCGGTCTCTCAGGCGCTTTCGGACGGCCAGTCCGCCGCGGCCACCTCGGACTGGCGAGCCGTCGGCACGGCGAGCATCCACTTCCACCAGGCACTCGCCGACCTAGCGGGCAGCCACCGCGTCAGCGAGACCATGCGCCAGGTACTCGCCGAAACCCGCCTGGTCTTCGTGTTCACCGAAAACACCCAGGCCTTCTTCGAGCCTTACCTCAACCGCCACGCCCGCATCCTCAAGCAACTCGAGCGCGCCCGCTTCACCGACGCCGCCGACGCGCTCGACGCCTACCTCCGCGAGGCCGAGACCCAGCTCCTCGCCGCCTACGCCCGCGCCGACCCATGACCCCCGCCGGTCATACCCCGAATGCGTCTTTCGGTCCCTCCCACGTCCCGAATGCGTCTTTCGGTCCCTCCCACGTCCCGAATGCGTCTTTCGGTCCCTCCCACGTCCCGAATGCGTCTTTCGGTCCCTCCCACGTCCCGAATGCGTCTTTCGGTCCCTCCCACGTCCCGAATGCGTCCTTCGGTCCGTCCGAGGTCCCCAATGCGTCTTTCGGCACCTGCCAGGGACCGAAAGACGCATTGGGGAGAAAACCGGGTGGGTCAGCAGGTGATCGTGGCGTTGGCCCAGTCGGCGTGGTCGGAGTTGTTGCCGTCGCCGCCGTCGGTGACGACCAGGTCGAGCACGCCGACGCCGGTGAGCGGGACGTCGATGGCCTGGGACTGGCCGGTCTTCATGGTCTCGGTCGCGGCGAGCTGCTTGCCGTCGCCGAGCACGCTGAAGGCGACCGTGCCGATCTTCTTCTCGTCGTCGAGTCCGACGATCGAGCTGAACGACTTGCAGCCGCCGCCCAGGTAGAAGCGCACCTTCGACGGCGCGTGCACGCCGAGGCCGTCAGGGTAGACGACGCCGCCGATGGTGATCGGCTTGCCGTCACCGGCCTTGGACTCGCCGTTGCTCTTGCCGCGCTCGACCGGGCCGAAGCCGTTCTCCGCCGAGATCCACGCGGCTTGGGACAGCGCGGTCGTGCCCGCCGTGGGCGCGGTCACCAGCGGCGTGGTGCCTTCGGTGTCCAGTGTCTGCTTTCCCCAGAGCGTCCAGTATTCGGTGTGCGAGGTCACCGAAACCTTGTCGCCGGTCGGGGCGACCGGGCTGACCGTCCACGTGTGCTTCCACGATTTTCCCGGCAGGACAACGAGAACGAACTCGTCGGCGCGGCCGTCGACCTTCCAGCCGGTGGGCGCGGTCAGCGAGACCTTGCCGAGGAAGGCGGGCGTCGAACCGTCGTTGGTGAGTTCGACCGAAGTGGTGAACGGCTTGTCGCGGGGCGTGAAGTCGGCCGCCTGCACGGAAAGCGTGGTGCGCGGCGCGGCGCTCGGGAACTTCGACGGCCAGACGCGGAACGCGGCCGCGCCGTGGCTCGGCACCGCGGCGCGCAGCGCGCCCGTGGTCTCGGTCTCGGCGCCGGTCCACAGGTCGCGGACGCGGTAGCCGGACGAGGCCGCCGCGCCGATCTCCGCGGGCACGGTCGAGATCGACGAGGACTTGCTGCCGCGGTTGAACAGCACGACCGCGGTCGAGCCGTCGGACATCGGCTTCGCCCAGACCTCGTTGTCGCCGTCGTCGCGGACCTTGTGGCCCTGCTTGCCGCCCCAGTCCTGGTTGATCGCGATGAGATCTTTGTTCTGCAGGATCTTCTTCGTCGCGTCGGACTGCGAGCGCAGGTCGTTGCCCGCGAGCAGCGGCGCGTTCATCAGCGACCACAGCGCGAAGTGCGCCTGGTACTCGTCGTTGGTCATGCCGCCGTTGCCGACCTCGAGCATGTCGGGGTCGTTCCAGGCGCCGGGGCCGGAGTAGGCCTCCAGGCCGACCTGCTTGTCGAGGATGCCGGTCCAGCTGCCCCAGTTGTCCTTGATGTCGCCGGTGGTGCGCCACAGCTGGGCGCCCGCGTCCTTGCCCCAGGTCCACGGCTTGTTCTGGCCCCACTCGCACAGCGCGTAGACGATCGGGCGGCCGGTCTTCTTCAGCGCCTCGCCCATCTTCGTGTAGCGCTCCAGCGCGGGACGGCCCTGGTTGTTGCAGTTGTCGTACTTGAGGTAGTCGACGCCCCAGTCCGCGAACGTCTGCGCGTCCACCTCTTCGTGGTCGAGCGCGCCCGGCATGGTCTTCGCGCAGGTCAGCGTGCCCGCGCTGGTGTAGATGCCGAGCTTGAGGCCCTTGCCGTGGATGTAGTCGGCGAGCGCCTTGATCCCGCTGGGGAAGCGGGCCTTGTTGTTCTCGAGCTTGCCTTCGGCGTTGCGGTTGAGCTCCGCCCAGCAGTCGTCGATGTTCACGTACTGGTAGCCGGCGTCCTTCATACCGGACGACACGAGCGCGTCCGCGGTCTCGCGGATCAGCTGTTCGTTGATGTTGCAGGCGAACTTGTTCCAGCTGTTCCAGCCCATCGGCGGCGCGGCGGCCGGCGCTTCGGCCGGTCTGGCTCCGGTTTCGGTGGCGACCGCCGGGGCGGCCACGACAGTCGTCGCGGCCCCCAGGGCGGCGACGAACACGACAAGACGACGCATGGATCCTCCCAGGGAGTGCGCAACTCTGCACAAACTCACTCAACAATCAACATCACGGGCGGAGCGTCGTCAATGGGCCGTTCGTCTATATCCGCGAGCAGTTATCAATAAGGGTGACAACTTGACCAGACCACTGGACGGCATCAAGGTCGTCGACCTCTCCCGCATCCTGGCCGGGCCTTACTGCACGCAGTACCTGGGTGAGATGGGCGCCGACGTGATCAAGGTCGAGCCGCCCGGTCACGGCGACGACACCCGGATGTGGGGCCCGCCGTTCGTCGGCGACGACGCGGTCTACTACCTCGCGGCCAACAGGAACAAACGTGGGATCGTGCTCGATCTCAAGAGCGAACGCGGCCAGGACGCCGTGCGCAGGCTCGTCGCGGACGCCGACGTGCTGGTCGAGAACTTCCGGCCCGGCACGCTGGAGCGCTGGGGGCTCGGCTACCCCGAGCTGTCCGAGCTGAACCCCCGACTCATCCACCTGTCGATCACCGGCTTCGGCCAGACCGGTCCATACCGCGACAAGCCCGGCTACGACCTGGTCGCGCAGGCCATGGGCGGGATCATGGACCTCACCGGCGAGGCCGACGGGCCGCCCGCGAAGGTCGGCCTGCCCGTCGCCGACCTCAACGCGGGCACCTGGGGCATCATCGCGGTGCTGATGGCGTTGCACGCCCGGCACACGACCGGACGCGGCCAGTACCTCGATGTGTCGCTTTTGGACACCCAGCTGGCCTGGCACGTCTACGCCGCCGGAGCCACCTTTTACGACGCCAAGCGGCCGCGCCGGATGGGTTCGGCGCACCCGAGCATCGTGCCGTACCAGGCGTATCAGGTGGCCGACAGCTGGATCGTCATCGCGGTCGGCTCCGAGAAACTCTGGCGCGTCTTCTGCGCGGTGCTGGGCCTGGACATCGCCGAGGATCCCCGGTTCGTGTCGAACGCGGCCCGCGCCGCGCACCGCGAAGAACTCAACGAGCTGCTTCAGGAGATCCTGCTCACGCGCCCCGCCGACGACTGGCTCAAGCGCTTCGAGGAGGCGAGTATCCCGGCAGGCCCGATCAACACGATCGACGACATCTACGCCGACCCGTGGACCGCTGAGCGGGATCAGGTGGTACGCATGGATTCGTACACGGGCACGGGCTTCCCGGTGAAGGCGTCGGGCACGCCGGCTCGGCCGGTCTCGCCACCGCCGTCGCTCGGGCAGCACACCGAAGAGGTGCTGGCCGAGCTCGGCTACCCGGCCGAGGAGATCAGGGAGTTCCTGCCCGACCGAGCTTCGAGTGATGAGGAGTGACGATGCAACCGACCAACCCGCTCTGGCATCCGTTCGCGGACATGGGCGCGGTCGACGGCGACCGGATGATCATCACCAGGGGTGCGGGATCGTACGTCTGGGACGATCAGGACCGGCGGTACTTCGACGCGACCGCCTCGCTCTGGTACGCCAACTTCGGGCACGGCCGCGAGGAGATCGCCGACGCCGTCGCCGCGCAGCTGCGCAAGCTCGACTCGTACAACCTCTTCGGCTACTACGCCAACGAGCCCGCGCTGAAGCTGGCCGAACGCGTTTCCGCGCTCGCGCCGACACCCGGCTCGAAGGTGTTCCTCGCCTCCGGCGGCGGCGACGTCGTCGACACCGCGGCGAAGATCGCCCGCGCGCACTTCTTCCACACCGGCCGTCCCGGGAAGACCCACCTCATCGGCAGGCAGCTCGGGTACCACGGCACGCACGGCTTCGGCACCGCGATCGGCGGGCTCGCGCCCAACCGGGTCGGCTTCGAACCGTTGCAGGAGCCCGTTTCGCACGTCCCGTTCGACGACTCCGCCGCGCTGGAGGCGGAGATCCTGCGCGTCGGCGCCGACCGGGTGGCCGCGTTCTTCTGCGAGCCGGTGATCGGGGCCGGTGGCGTCCAGCTGCCGCCGCCCGGGTACATCGAGGCCGTCGCCGAGATCTGCAAGCGGCACGACGTCCTGTTCGTCGCCGACTGCGTGATCGCCGGGTTCGGGCGGCTCGGCACCTGGTTCGGCATCGACCGCTGGCCGGTCCAGCCGGACATGATCACCGTGGCCAAGGGCATCACCGGCGGCACGATCCCGCTGGGCGCGCTGATCGTCGCGCCGCGCGTGGCGGAGCCGTTCTTCACCGGGCGGCCCGGTGCGCCGATCCTGCGGCACGGCCCGACCTACGCCGGGCATCCCGTCGCCTGCGCGGCCGCGAACGTCACGCTCGACATCTACGAGCGCGAAGGCCTGATCGCCCGCGGGCGCGAGCTGGAGAAGCCGCTCGCCGACGTGCTGTCGGGGCTGACCTCGCATCCCTTGGTCGCCGAAGTCCGTGCCGGGCTCGGCTTCCTGGCCGCGGTCGACCTCACCGCCGACGTGCTCGAAGCAGATCCGGGTGCTTCGGGCAAGCTGCAGCGTGCCTGCCGCGAGGAGGGCGTGCTCGTCCGCCCGCTCGCCAAGGGATTCGCGATCTCACCACCGCTGATCGCCGATGAGCCCGAACTCGACCTGCTCGGGAACGCTTTCCCGCGCGCGCTCGACCGGCTCGAGGTCAGCTGAGACAGAGTTCATTGCCCTCCGGATCCGCGATCGTGATCCACCAGTGCGGGCCCTGGCGGCCTCGGTGCAGTTCTTTCGCGCCGAGTGCCGTCAGGCGCTCGAGCTCGGCTTCGCGCTTGTCCTCGCCGACCCGAAGATCCAGGTGCACCCGGTTCTTCACGGTCTTCTCCTCCGGCACCAGCATGAACAGGATCCGCCTGCCCGAGCCGTCCGGATGCAGGATCGCCTGGCCCTCGCGCCAGACGAGCACACCCTTGTGCGTCTTGGTGTCCGCCTCCGTGGCGTGTCCCGCCGCGACCATCTCCCGTATGAAGTCCTCCTTACTGGGCTCGACGTCCCAGCCGAGCATGTCCGCCCACCAGTCGGCGAGCGTGTGCGGATCCGCCGAATCGACGACGATCTGGAATTCGTAGGTCATGGCAGCACGATAACCACGGGCACCGACAATTTCGGAGGAGACGACCTACAGCGAGTAGGAGGACACCGCCCGCTGGATCCGGTTCGCGTACGCCTGCAGCGACGAGATCGCCGCGCGCTTCGCCTCGTCGTTGATCCGCGCGGCCGGCCCCGCCATGGTGAGCACGGCCGGGCGATGTCCGGGCACGTGCACCGGCACCGAACACGCCCACACGCCTTCTTCGATCTCGCCCCAGCTGACCGCGTACCGGTTGAGCGCCGCGCGCTTGAGCTCGTCGCGGATCCCGTGCCCGCGCCGCTGCATCAGCGTGGGCAGCCGCCGTTCGCGGTCGGCCTCGGGCAGCGACGCGAGCATCATCTTGCCGGACGCGCCTTCCCCCAGCGGAACGGAATGACCGGGCTGGAAGGTGAACCGCATCGCCCGATCGCATTCGACCCGGTCGGCGCAGACGGCCGTATCCCCGAAATGCTGGAATAGCAACACTGTTTCGCCGAGTTCGCGTGCCGCTTCTTCCATTGTCGGCTTGGCGAGCCGCGCCAGGTCATTGGACAGTTGTGCGGCACGCGCCAGCGGCATCACCTGGCAGGTCACGTGATAACGCCCGGCTTTGCCTTCTTCGAGCAGCTGTAGTTCCTTCAACAGTGCCACGTAACGATAAGTCGTCGCGACCGGCGTGCCGATGGTCGCGGCCAGTTCGGCGACACTGGCTTCCGGCCTGCGCTCGGAGAAAGCCAGCAACAGCTGCAAGACCTTGCGGGAACTGCTCGCGCCCGGCGTGCGCCGGGGAGCGGCCGAGGCGAGGGGAGGGCGTGCGGCGGGCGTCATTTGTCAACCTCTCGGGGAAACGGCGCAACTACGGTCACCAGCACAACAGAGAATTAAGTTAGCACAGTGTGCGAACTGCTGGTCAATACCGAAGTCGATATTCTCCGAGACAATTCAGGTGCCGGATTCCACCAGGTGGAATCCGGCACCGGAATCACCGATCAAGTCGTGATGAACTTGTCCGGGCTCTGCACGACGGGTGATTCGAAGAACAGGTTCTTGTATTCGTCCTGGATACCGGAGTTGTGGACCTGAATGGCCAGCGGCCCGACCCGGCCCGCCGTCTTGTCCTCGAACTTCAGCACCTCGACACCCTTACAGGTGGCCGCAGGATCCTTCAGCGGACAGCAGGCCATCCGCGCGACACCGGTGGTCGCGTTGCCGATCAGCTCGCACTGCGCCCATTTCTTGATGTCGATCGAAGTGTGCGGATACTGCGTGAACAGCTTCCCGCCGCCGTCGTTGTGCCCGGCCCGGTAGTCCCAGTGCCCGCCGTTCGGCGGCTGGAACTGGATGGAGTCGAGGCCGTTGAGCACCGGGGTGGTCTTGCCCCAGATCAGCACGGTCGGCTTGTGGTCGCCCTTGACCTGCTTGAGCGTGAAGATCCAGCGGAAGGTGTCGACCTGCTTCTTGTTGTAGTACAACCAGCCGCGCGCGGTCCCGTTGCCGTGGATGACCCCGTTCTTGGCCGACCAGAGGCCGTCCTTCGACGAGGTCCAGCCGTCGAGCGTCTTGCCGTCGAACATCGACACCAGGTTCGGGTCACCGTACGGATTCGGGTCGCCCTTCGGGGTCAACCCGGCTGCTGCTGCCATCGGCGACGTGACCACGGCCGTCGCCAAAGCGACCCCCGCGACCAGCGCCAAGAGTGAGCGGCGAAGCATGGATGCCGTCCTTTCCTTCGTAACCGGACGTGAACGCTTACGGTCGGACGGCGATTGTCACGCTACGAGTGAGCGCCGTTACCCGTCAACCCCGCTAGTCCGGATGCCACCGGGTGTCCCGCTGAGCGAACCCTCCACTGTGGAGTAACTGGACGGTCTTCGAAATCGTTTTTGCTGCTGGGCGGAACGTGCCAGGCTGGGCCGAGACTTGGGGGAAGGAGACGTGGTGCGCCCGCTCCTGTTCCTCGATGTCGACGGACCGCTCAATCCGTTCCAGGCCAAGCCGAGCAAGCGCCCGGACGGCTACCTCACCTACCGGATCTGGACCTCGGTTCCGACTCCGATGCCTGGCCGCCGGAAGCCGCTGCGGGTCTGGCTTAAGCCATCGCATGGCGAGGAACTCCTTGCGCTGCCTTACGAGCTGGTCTGGGCGACGACCTGGACACACGAGGCCAACCAGAAGATCGGACCCGAACTAGGGCTGCCCGTTCTGCCTGTGGTCAGCTGGCCGGAGCAGCGGCGGAGCGCGGACGGTCTGCACTGGAAGACGCGCGAGATCGTCGAGTAGGCGGCCGGGCGCCCCTTCGCCTGGGTGGATGACGAGCTCACCGAAACCGACCGCGCCTGGGTTGCGCGACAGCATGGGGAAGCCTTGCTGCATTGGGTCGACCCCCGGCTCGGATTGCGTGCGTCGGACTTCGAGACTTTGCGGGTCTGGGCTGGGAAACTGGACAGGTGAAGGAAAAGCGGCTGCTCGACGACACCGAACTCGCACTGTCCTCTGTGGTCGCCAACAACGCGATGAACCGGCTCCGCGGCCTCGCCGGGACCAACGGTTACACCCGTGAGCTCGGCTTCAACCCGGTCGATTTCCTTGCCGACAGGCCGAACGCGGCCTGGCTCGACCTCTGCTGCGGCAGCGGCAACGCGTTGCTGCAGGCGGCGAGGCTGCTGCCGGGGGTGCGCATGGTCGGCGTCGACCTGGTCGGTTACTTCGCGCCGCCGCCGCATCATGGCGTGGAATTCGTCGAATCCTCGGTCACCGAATGGGCACCGCCGTGCGCGTTCGACCTGATCACGTGCGTACATGGGCTGCACTACGTCGGGGACAAGCTCGGAGTGCTGGCGAAGGTCTCGTCCTGGCTCACCGACGACGGCCGGTTCGCCGCCGATCTCGATCTCGCGTCCATCCGGCGTGAGGACGGGAGCCCGGCCGGGCGGCGGCTGGTCGCGGCGCTGCGGGCGGACGGGTTCGGGTATGACGGGCGACGGCGGCGCATCGGCCGCTGGGGCCGCAAGCAGGTCCGATCGCCCTACACTTACCTGGGAGCCGACGCTGAAGCCGGCCCGAACTACACGGGACAGCCCGCGGTGATGTCGTACTACCGGGATTGATTCGGGCCCTCGCGGCGTTGAACCGGTGGTACGAGTGTGACGAGGAAGAGCAGGAGAACGTAGTGGCGCTGGATCCAGAGGAGCTGTACGAGGTGGACTCCGACGTCCCCGACCTGGACGGCGTCGTGCTCCTCCACCACTTCGACGGCTTCATGGACGCGGGCTCGGCGGGCGCTTTGGTGGCCGAGCACCTGCTCAGCGAGCTGGAACACCGGGTGATCGCGCGGTTCGCCGTCGACAGCCTGATCGACTACCGCTCGCGCCGCCCGCCGATGACCTACGCGATCGACCACTGGGAGAGCTACGACGCGCCCGAGCTGGTCGTGCACCTGCTGCACGACGAGGACGGGGTGCCGTTCCTGCTGCTCACCGGCCCGGAGCCGGACCACGAGTGGGAGCGGTTCACCAAGGCCGTCCAGTCGCTGATCGAGCGCTGGGGCGTCCGGCTGACCGTCGGCTTCCACGGTATCCCGATGGGCGCGCCGCACACCCGCCCGCTCGGCGTGACCTCGCACGCCACCAGGGTCGACCTGGTCGGCGACCACCAGCCGCTGCCGAACCGGATGCAGGTGCCGGGCAGCGTGGCCGCGCTGATCGAGTTCCGCCTTGGCGAGGCAGGTCATGACGCGATGGGCTTCGCCGCGCACGTCCCGCACTACCTGGCGCAGGCCACGTACCCGGCCGCCGCCGTGCTCGTGCTCGACTCGCTGGCCAAGGCCACCGGGCTGAACCTGCCGGGCGAACCGCTGCGTGAGGCCGCCGTGACCGCGGACGCCGAGATCAACCGCCAGGTCGCCGAGTCCGACGAGGTCGCCGACGTGGTGCGCGCGCTGGAACGCCAGTACGACACCTTCGTCGAGGCGTCGAGCCGCAACAGCCTGCTGGCCGAGAGCGTCGAGCACATGCCGACCGCTGAGGAGCTGGGGAACCAGTTCGAGCGGTTCCTCGCCGAGCAGCAAGGCCCCGGCGACTCGCCCGAGCGCTGACCTGGTCGTGAGCGTTGCGGGCGGTTCTAACCGCCCGCAACGCTCACGACAAACGCCCGCGATCCGGCGCCGGGCAGGCTTGACGTACCCAGACGGACGGCGCGCGTACCTGGATGGACGGCGCGTGTACCTGGGCGGACGGCACGCCCGGTCAGCCCGGCACGACGGCGACTCGCCCGAGCGCTGACCTGGTCGTGAGTGGTACGGCCGGTTCTAACCCAATGCCACGTAGCTTGAGTTGATCAGGCTGCGCGGGTGAGTCCGCGTAGCCTGATCGTGGGTGGGCTGGGGTGGCGGGTGCTGGCTGGTTCGGTGCGTGTCTTGGCGCGGTATGCGTTGTGGCGTAACCGTTTGACCGCGCGTGGGCATGTTCGGTGTCGGCGGGGCGGGAGGGGTTTGCCGGTGATGTCGGCCAGGATCGTGGGTAGTGCGTCAGTCCAGTCCGGAGGGGGAAAAACCCGCCGTGCCGGTGGCGGAACGACGGGCGATACGCAGGACACGGCTGTAGCTGATCCGGTCGGGGTCGAGATCTGCGGCCTCGGCCGCGCGGGCGATCAGGACACTCAGGGCGTAATGGACGGTCAGCCACGCCCAGATCTCCTGATGCACCAGCTCCGGAAGTCTCGATCGCAGGATCTTGCCCGGCCCTCGAAGATGGGTTTTGAGCTGGTCATTGGCGGTTTCCTCCTCCCAGCGCTGGTGATAAGCCGCGGCGAGTTCCTCGGCGGCCGCGTCGTCGGAGTCGGTGATGTTCGTGAGCAGCACGATCAGCTCACCGGTGCCGTTGCCCACGCGGTCGGGGATGTCGTATTCCACGACCCGGACCAGGTGTGCCTCCTCGGGGTGGATCTGGTCCCCGGCCATCGCAGCGTCGAGAATCTGACGACGACGGCCCGCTCCGCGGACCTTCGGGTTGATCAGAACCGGAGCCTGTCACGATTTCTGTGTAAGTCAGAGGTGATTACTTACGTTTTTCAGGTTATCAGAAAGGGAGCCTTCCTGGGAAGAGGCGGGCTAGGGTGTTGAGTGCGACTTTCCAGCCGTGTGTTCCCGTTCCGGATGTTCCGCCGCGTTGACTGGAGATGTTGCGGAGTCCGAGGTAGAGAAGTTTCATGGCTGCGTCTTTGTCGGGGAAGTGTCCGCGGTTCTTGGTGATTTTGCGGAGTTGGAAGTTGATGGATTCGATAGCATTGGTGGTGTAGACGATTTTGCGGAGTTCCGGCGGGTAGTCAAGGAACGGGATGAGGTCATTCCAGGCGTTATGCCACACGTCGATGGCTCCTGGATATTGTTGCCCCCATTTCTTGTCGAATTCGGCCAGGGCGAGTTCGGCGCCTTCGACGGTGGGGGCGCAGTAGATCTCGCGCATCGATGTGGCGATCTTTTTGCGGTCGTTGTAGGACACGAATTTCGAGGCGTTGCGGATGACGTGGACCACGCAGGTCTGCACGACCGTGTCAGGAAAGATCACTTTGATCGCGTCGGGAAGACCGGTCAGGCCGTCGCAGCAGGCGATGAGGATGTCTTTGACGCCACGGTTGCGCAGGTCGGTGACGACCTTCTGCCAGAACTTCGCGGCCTCGGTGTCCTGGATCCAGCAGCCGAGAGCGTGCTTGCGGCCGTCCACGTCGACACCGATGGCCAGGTAGGCGACTTTGGTGGTCACCACGCCGTTGTCTTTGACGCGGATCCGGATTCCATCCACATACAGGATCGGATACACCTCGTCGAGCGGACGTGATTGCCACGCTTTGATCTCGTCGACCACGACATCGGTCACGTTCGATATCAATTCCCGGGAGGCATTCACGCCATAAACTTCCAGCAAATGCGCTTCGATGTCGCGGGTGGTCATGCCCCGGGAGTACAGTGACAGGATCATGTCGTCGATGTTGCCGATCCGACGAGATCGCTTCGGCACGATCGCGGGTTCAAAAGACCCGTTCCGGTCACGCGGAACCTCGATATCGACCGGACCGTTCATCGTCGACACCGTCTTGGTCGACTTCCCATTTCGGGAATTGCCGGAACCGCGACCGGAGGGGTCGCTTGGCGTCATAGCCTAAATGGTCGGTCATCTCGGCCTGCAGCGCCCGCTCGAGGACCGCTTTGGTCATTTGATTCAGCAAGCCGTTGACGCCGTCGATCGGCGTTCCGGCCGCTTTGGCGTCCTTCAGCAGCGCGTCGATCGTCTCCGGCGAGAACGTCTCCGCCAGCTGCCGCGCCGCCGCCTCGTCACTGCGACGAGGCGATGTGTTCTGCGTCACTCGGTGTCCCTTCCGACCGCCCACCAGGCCGGTCGATCTTGGTACACCCCCGACCTACACAGTTGGCGTGACACGCCCCAGAACCCGTGAGATAAGACCCGTCGGACAGAACCCGCACCACCGGCAACGCCAGGTTCGCCGGTGCCCGCCACAACAACGCCGCACCCGTGCGTGAGGCGCTGTCCCACGCGTCCCAGCTATAGAAATTCCGGTCCGCGGTCAGCAGCTCATCAGCAAGCAGACGCGGATAGAGCTCCTGCGCCAAGGTTTGCTCCCCCGTCGCATAGGCGCCGACGCGAGCGGCGAGGAACGCGTGCGTGCCGCATTCGGCCAGCGCCACCACCCGCGCTTTCGGAAAGGCCGAGCGATGCTTGCCCGATCCGGCATACCCGAACTCCTCCACATTGCCCGCGGTGTCGGGCAGGTCGACCTCGAACCCGTCGATCGCCAGCAACCGCCACCGCCGCAACCACGCGCCACGCGTGTCCGAGGTCGCCACCGCCTGCGCGACACCCTCGAACACCTGCTCCATCACCACCGGCCCCAACCGTTTACGAGCCTGAGTGATCCCACTGGCCGTCGGCACCGACCAGGACGCATCCCAGCACCCGAACCGCGACAACGACCCGGTCACCTTCGTCGCGACCTCCTCATAATCATCGTCGGGGAACAAGCTCATCGCCATCGTCAGCACCGCCACCACACGCGGCGGCAGCTTCCCATCCGACCGCTTCGCCCCCACCCCGCACGCCGCGATCGCGGCGTCGATCACATCCCGATCCACCGCCGCCACCAGCACACCCAGCGACACCTGATCCGGGCTGGCCGTCACACCTGAACTCATAACCGACGATCAGACCAGCCCGCCCCAGACAACCCACACCGCCACGCCGCAAACCCACCACCACAAACAAGATCAACTTAAGCTACGTGGCATTGGGTTCTATTGGGCGGAAACCCAAACGTGGCGTGATGGGCGTGAGTGCGACTTGCTGAGAATCAGCGGCCGCAGGTCTGACGGAGTTGCTTTGGGGACACCTGACGGCCCACAAGCAACTCCGTCGGCCCAGGCTCGCCGACTCCTCGACCACGCCACCTCGGACCTACCGCTCAAATAGCCCACAACGCTCACGACCCCAAGTCCCACAAGTCAAGCACGTTGACTGAGGAGAATTTGCGACGTTGAACGACCCATTTCGCACTCAGTCAACCTGCTTGACCTTTGCAGCAGGTGGTCAGACGCAGCGAACGGAAGAATCTGGCCATACAACGTCCAGATTCTTCCGTTCGCGAAGATCAACGCGCCCGTCGGACCGCGCCACCTTTGACCTTCCGCTCAATAACCGGCGAAAACACTCACGAGCCCTAGGCGTCTTTGGGGAAGAGGGTGGTGGTCGAGTCGGTGAAGGCCGGGGTCTCCGGCTCGGCGGCGGCCTTCTTGCGGCGGCGGTCGCGGAAGAGCCAGCCGCCGATGATGCCGCCGACGAAGCCGAAGCTGTGGCCCTGCCAGCTGACCTGGGCCTCACCGGGCAGCAGCGAGGTGAACTGGTAGGCGAAGCACAGCGCCATCACCAGGCCGATCACGATGTCGATGCGGTGCCGGTCGAACAGGCCCCGCACGATGATGTACCCGAAGTAGCCGAACACCATGCCGCTGGCGCCCGCCGTGACGGTCATCGACGGCGAGAAGAACCAGACGCCGAGCCCGCTCGCGATGGCGATCAGCACGGTCACCGCGAGGAACTTCTTCACCCCGCGGTACGCGGCGAGGAAGCCGAAGATGAACAGCGGCCCCGAGTTGCCCTCGATGTGGGCCCAGCTGTTGTGGATGAACGGCGCGGTGAAGATCTCCGGCAGCGACCCCGGTTCACGCGCCTCGATGCCGTACTCGCGCGTGAGGTCGTAGCCGTTCAGCGCGTTGAAGATCTGCACGGACCAGATGATCGCCAGGAAGCCGACCATGACCCAGAGCGCCTTCTTGGCCTCCGCGATCATCTCCTCGGCGGTGCCTGGTCCTTCCCCGATGATGTCCACTTCGCGAGGATAACCGAGGGGCCCGACAAAAATGGGCGTATGAGAAGCTCAGGCCATGGCTAAACCCTCGACGCTGCAGGTTCGCAACGCCGCCGTGGCACTGGTCGCGGCCGGGATCGCGGTCTGGAACCTGGTCATCGGCGGGCCGTTCCTGGTGACCTTGTTCCTCGGGCTCGGCTGTGTGCTCGCGATCGCGTCGGCCTACCTGAACCGCCCCGGCGCCTAAAGCAGGAAGCGGAAGAGCGCGCTCTGCGGATCGACCGTCTCGATGTGCAACGGGCTCGCCGCCATCCGCGTGAGCAGGCCGTCGAGGTCCGCCCGCGCGCCGATCTCGACGCCGACCAGCGCCGGTCCGGTCTCGCGGTTGTTGCGCTTGACGTACTCGAAGAGCGTGATGTCGTCGTCCGGCCCGAGCACGTAGTCCAGGAACCGCCGCAGCATCCCGGGTTCCTGCGGGAAGTCGACCAGGAAGTAGTGCTTCAGTCCTTCGTGGACCAACGACCGCTCGAGGATTTCGCTGTACCGGCTGACGTCGTTGTTGCCGCCGGAAAGCACGCACACGGTGAGCGCGTCCGACGGAAGCTCGCGCACGGCCGTCGTCGCCAGCGCGCCCGCGGGCTCCGCGATGATCCCGTCACGCTGGTACAGGTCCAGCATCTCGACGCACACCGCGCCGGCGTCGACGGTGACGATCCGCGCGCCGCTGTCGCGGACGAGCGGGAACGTCACGGCCCCGACCTGGCGGACGGCCGCTCCGTCCACGAACGGATCGAGTTCGGGCAGCGCGACCGGCTCGCCTGCCGCCAGCGCCGCCGTCATGCTCGCCGCGCCGGACGGCTCGACGCCGACCAGCGAGACCTCCGGGTGCCGGGAACCGAGCCATGCCGCCATCCCGGCGAGCAGCCCGCCGCCGCCGACCGGGACCACGATGCGGTCCGGCACGCGCCCGAGCTGGTCGATGATCTCGCAGGCCACCGTGCCCTGGCCGGCCACCGTGCGCGGGTCGTCGAACGCGGGCACCACCTCGGCGCCGGTCTTCTCGGCGAACTCCAGCGCCGCGGCCTGCGCGTCGTCGTAGGCGTCGCCCTCGACGACCACCTCGACCCAGCTGCCGCCGATGGCCGCGATCCGCTCGCGCTTCTGCCGGGGCGTCGTGCGCGGCAGGTACACCCGGCCGTGCGTCCGCAGCGCCGAGCACGCGTACGCGACGCCCTGCGCGTGGTTGCCCGCGCTGGCACAGACGACACCGGCTTCGGAAACACCCAGCTGGGCCATCAGGTTGTAGGCGCCGCGCAGCTTGTACGACCGGACGGCCTGCAGGTCCTCGCGCTTGATCCAGATCTCGCCGCCCGCGAGGCCGGAGAGGCGGTCATTGCGTTCGAGCGGGGTGCGCAGCGCGACGCCGTCGAGCCGGGCTCCGGCCTTTTCAACGTCGTCCGCGGTGGTCATCGACACCGAAGAAAGGGTACGCCGGGAAAATCGGGTGCTCTTCGACAGGTGCGTTGTTAGCCTCGGAGGGTTGGTCACCTTCAAGACAGGAGTGTCGAATGCGCGTGGGAACGGAATGCCTCATCTCCACTTCCGTGACCATCGCAAGGGCACTCCATGAAGACTTCGAACATCGGGATTCTCGCGCATGTTGACGCCGGGAAGACCAGCCTCACCGAACGCCTGCTCTTCCACGTAGGCGTCATCCGCGAACTGGGCAGTGTGGACGGTGGGAGCACCCAGACCGACACGCTCGACCTGGAACGCCGCCGCGGCATCACCATCCGCGCCGCGGTCGTCTCGTTCACCGTCGGCGACCGCAAGGTCAACCTGATCGACACGCCGGGCCACGCCGACTTCATCGCCGAGGTCGAACGGTCCATCCGCGTGCTCGACGGTGTCGTGCTGGTGATCTCGGCCGTCGAAGGCGTCCAGACGCAGACCCGCGTGCTCATGCGCACGCTGGCCAGGCTGAAGATCCCGACGCTGCTGTTCGTCAACAAGATCGACCGGATGGGCGCGGCGTACGACGGCCTGCTCGCGTCGATCGCGCGGAAGCTCACGCCCGCCATCGTCCCGATGGCGACCGTGACCGGGCTCGGCACGCGTGCGGCCAAGGTGTGGCCGGACCTCGGGCGTGCGGCCGAGGTGCTCGCGGGCAACGACGACGCCTTCCTGGAGTCCTATTTGGAGGACCGGGCGGGCGAGGCCGAGGTGCGGGCGGAGCTGGCCACGCAAACCGGGCGCGGGCTGGTGCATCCGGTCTACTTCGGCTCGGCGATGACCGGCGAGGGCGTTCCGGAACTGCTCGAAGGCGTCCGGACGCTGCTGCCGTCCGCGAGCGGGTCCGAAGAGGACGTTCTGCGCGCGACCGTCTTCAAGATCGAGCGTGGGGCGTCGGGGGAGAAGGTCGCGTACGCGAGGCTTTACGGCGGCTCGGTTTCCGCACGCGACCACGTCACGGCCTATCGCGGCGGGCTCGACTTGGGCGCCGCGAAGGTCACCGCGATCGAGCCCGGCCGGGTCGTCGCGGGGGACATCGCCAAGCTGTGGGGGCTCAAGGACGTCCGGATCGGCGACAGCCTCGGCAGCCCGGAGCCCTCGGACGAGCGGCCCCTTTTCCGGCCGCCGACGCTGGAAACCGTGGTACGGGCGGAAAATCCGGGTGCGCTGTACGCGGCGCTGACGGCGCTGGCCGACCAGGATCCGTTCATCCAGGTGCGCAGGGCCGGTGAGCGGATCTCCGTCCGGCTGTACGGCGAGGTGCAGAAAGAGGTGCTCCAGTTCCAGCTGGCCGAGGAGTTCGGCCTGCCGGTGGTCTTCGAACGGACGCGGACGCTGCGGGTCGAACGGCTCGTGGGGACGGGTGCGGCCGTGCGGTTCATCGAGCTGCGGGACCGCGACGATCCTTACGCGACAGTAGGTTTGCGGGTCGAGCCCGGCGAACCCGGTTCCGGGGTGCGGTACCGGCTCGAGGTCGAGCTCGGGTCGTTGCCGCGCGCGTTCCACACCGCGATCGAGGAGACGGTCCAGTCGAGCCTGGCCCGCGGCCCGCACGGCTGGGAGGTGCTCGACTGCGTGGTCACGTTGACGCATACCGGGTATTTCAGTCCGATCACGACGGCGGGCGACTTCCGCGCGCTCACCCCGATCGTGCTGGGACTCGCGCTGGTCGACGCCGGGACACGGGTGTACGAGCCGGTCGACGCCTTCGAATTGTCGGTGCCCTCCGATAGCGTCAGTGCCGTCCTGGTTTGCCTGTCCGATGCCGGCGGGCGGACGCGTGAAGTAACTGTCAGGGAGGAATATGCGACTCTCGAAGGGGTGATCCCGTCGAGCGGGGTGGTGTCGTTCGAACGGCGGCTGCCTTCGCTCACGCGCGGGGAAGGCCTTCTCCTGCCCAGATTCGCCGGATTCGAACCTGTGGCGGGCGAGGCAACCTGGCGTGTCCGGTGAACGTCATAGAGGCGCAAGTACGACTGAGGGGAAACAAAATGGCTTATTCCGCTGGTTCCGCGAAAATCGACATCACGCCGCCGCTGACGATTCCTTATGTCGGCGGGCTGCCGAGGCACTCGTTCTTCGAAGGTGTGCACGACGAGCTGTACGCCCGCGCGGTCGCGATCACCGACGTCACGCCGAACAAGACGATCATCATCATCACGGTGGACGCGCTCGGCCTGAACAACGACATCCTCGGCCCGACGCGGGACTTCACCGCGGAGGTCCGCGCGCAGGTCACCACGGCGACGGGCGTGCCCGCCGCCAACATCATGCTGGCCAGCTCGCACGCGCACTCCACGCCGGAGACCGGCGACGTGCGCCACCTCTACACCGACCCGGCCAAGCTCACCTGGCTGGAGGGCCTGCGCGACAAGCTCGCCCAGGTCGCGGCGAGCGCGTACGCGTCGAGGCAGACCGTCACGGCCAAGCACGTGCGCGGCGAGATCGAGCCTGGCAGCTTCGTCAAGAACCGCGACGCCTCCTTCTATCCGGGAGCCGCGCCGATCGACACGGAGATCGGCGTGCTCACGCTGGAGAACGCGGCGGGCACCTGGCGGACGGTGGTCGTCAACTTCGCCTGCCACCCGGTGATCATGCAGGTCAACCCGTACGTCTCCGCCGACTATCCGGGCGCCGCCTCGGCGTGGGTCGAGCGGAACGTGCCCGGCTTGGACGTCTGCCTGTTCCTGCAGGGCGCGGCGGGCAACATCAACCCCGACGACGACCCGCTGTGGGACGACCAGCGCTCCGCCTTCGACGAGCGGAACATGCCCAATTTAGCCGTCATCCGGGATTCGTTCGCGCACAACGAGCGGATCGGGCTGGCGCTCGGGATGACCGTCGCCGATCTGTCCAACGGGCTGCCGGGCAAGGCCGTCACCGGGCCGATCAAGGCGTTCTCCGAGAAGATCAACGTCGCGTCGCGCCCGCTGCCCGCCCGCGGGCCGTACCAGACCGAGTTCGACATCCGGACCCAGGCGGTGCAGGACGCGATCAACAACGGCGCGAGCGAGGAGGAGATCGTCTCGCTGCGCAACGCCGCCCAGGAGTACGAGGAGCTGCTGGCGGCGATCGACCGCGGCACCGCGACGATCGACGCCGAGGTGCAGGGCCTGCGCTTCGGCAACGTCGCGTACATGGGCCTGCCGGGTGAGCCGTTCGTCGAGTTCGGCTTGCAGCTCAAGGCGTTGTCGAACAACAACCGCGCGATCACCCCGGTCGGCTACGCCAACGACTACCTGGGCTACTTCATGCCGCAGGCGCTGTGGGACGCCGGGGTGTGGGAGTCGACGCTCGGCTGCCAGACCCGGATGGGCCGCGACGCGGGCGTCGCGATCTACAACAAGGCCGCGGCGCTGGTGACCAAGCTCTGGCAGAACCCGTAAACCGTTGTGGTGGCAGGGGATTCGCGTCCCCTGCCACCACCTACAGATGAGGAAGGAGTGTCTTCACCGCGTCGACGGTGGCGTAGCCGCGCCATTCGAGCGACCCCGCGGGCGAGGCCGAGTCGAAGTCGACGACCCAGCCGCCGTCGTCCTGCTGCAGCGCGGCCAGCCGTTCGAGGTCGGCCGCGAGCACGTCACGCGGCATGAGGGCGCGCAACGGTCCGTCGTGCCACGGCGAGAAATCCAGCGGGCGCTGGGCTTCTCCGTCCGCGCCGCCTTCGACGGGTACGACCCAGTCGTCCGGCAGGAAGCCGGCCATACGCTCGAGTTCGGCTTCGGCGCCGATCGCGTCGAGAAACCACAGCACGAAGCGGAATTCGATGGCGAATCCCGTGCCGGTGCGTTCGGCGATGCGGGCGAGGCAGTACTCGGTCGCGCGCCGCAGCCACGGATGCTCGCCCATCCCGGCACGATGGGCGGCGCCCGCGACCGCGGCCGTCAGCTGCAACGACGACCGCGCCGGGTCCGCGTTCACCCAGAACGGCGCCGAACCGGCAGGCTGGGTCAGCGGCAGCGCGAACGGCAGGCCGCCGTCCGGCAGCGTCACCCCGGCGAGCCAGTCGCACAGCTCGGGCGCGGGCTGCCGGGTCTCCTCGAAGACCTCGAACGCGTGCAGCGCGCCCGCGATCTGGCTTTCGGGTGACCGCAGGTCCGGCTCCAGTCCCCAGCCGAAGCCGCCGTCGGCGTTCCGGTACGCCATGACCGCGGCGAGTGTGCCGCTCGCGTCGCCGCGGCCGGTGACCAGGTCGAAGCGGCGGCGGTCCAGCAGCCTGGCATGCCCGGCCATGAACGCCGATGCTCGGTCCAGATCGATTTCCATACCGCCATGGTGGCCTTGCCCGGCGCTGACGCAAAGTTTTCAGTAGCCGACGGTGAACCGGGTCCCGCGGTGGCGGGGTCGTTCCGCCTCGTCGACCAGCGCGACCGCGAAGTCTTCCACCGAGATCGACGAAAGACCGTTCGCGTCGACGAGCAGATCGTCCGCGCCGACCCGGTAACTTCCGGTGCGGACGCCGGGTTCCAGCGAGGCGGGCGGGCTCAGGTACGTCCAGTCCACATCGGACGCCGCGCGGCAGGCGGCGAGCTGTTCGTTGCAGGCCAAGGCGATCTCTCGGATCTCGGCGGGGAAGTCCGGGGTGTCGGACAGGATCGTGCCGTCCGCGACCCGCAGGCTCGCGGCCCCGCCGACGAGCAGCAACCGGCATTTCGTGCCCGCCAGCAACGCTTTCGCGGCCGCGACGAGCTCAGGTCCGCTGCCCGGCGCCGGGCGCGTCGCGCTGATCAGCACGTCCTGGCCTTCGCTGAGCGATGCCACGTCCTCGACGTTCGTGGCGTCGCCGGTGCGCATCGTCGTGGACGGCCGGCGGCTGACGGGCGTCACCTCATGTCCGCGCGAGCGCGCTTCGGTCACCACCGCGCTCCCGACGCTGCCCGCCGCTCCGAACACTGTGATCCGCATGGTTCTCCTTCTTCTTGAGTGGGATCTGGGCCGCGACGAGCGCGGCGAGGACGATCACGGCGCCCAGCAGCTGGGCGGCCGTCAGGCTCTGGCCGAGCACGAGCCAGCCGACCGTGGTGGCGACCAGCGGGCTGAGCAGGCTGAGGAAGGTGACGTTGGTGGCGGACAGGCCGCGGATGCCGCGGAACCACAGCGCGTACGCCACGGCGGCGCCGGGAATCGCGAGGTAGGCGTAGCCGAGCACGTTGCCGGCGGTCAGCCCGGACGGCGGCGGTCCCTCGACGAGCAGCGCGACCGGCAGCAGCACCAGCCCGCCCGCGACGAGCTGCCAGCCGGTGGTCGCCAGCAGCGGCGCCGGCGAGGTCCAGCGCTTGCTGAGCACGACCCCGGTGGCCATGACGGCCGCGCCGCCGAGTGCCGCCGCGACGCCGAGCGCGTCCAGCTTGGCGCCGGCGCGCAGCACCAGCAGGCTGACACCGGCCACGCCCGCGATGCCCGCGATCGCGGTGCGCGCCGAGAGCCGTTCGCCGAGCAGCCCGCTCGCGAGCACGGCCACGATCAGCGGCTGGATGGCCCCGACGGTCGCGGCGACGCCGCCGGGCAGCCGGTAGGCGGCGACGAACAGCAGCGCGAGGAACACGCCGATGTTGAGCGTGCCCAGTACGAGCGAACGCCACCACCACTGCCCGCGCGGCAGCCGGCGGGTGAGCGCGACCAGCAGGAGGCCGACGGGCAGCGCCCGCACGAGTGCCGCGAACAGCGGCCGGTCCGGCGGCAGGAACTCGGTGGTGACCAGGTAGGTGGTGCCCCAGATGGCGGGCGCCAGCGCGGTGACGGCGATGAGGGCGATCCGGTTGCTTAGCACTAAGACAAAGTATCTTATCGCTAAGCTATCCGCCAGTGTTTTGTCTCATCGCTAAGGTATCCACATGGCAGACCACGTCGACTTCATCGTGCAGCAGTGGGCCGAGCAGCGTCCTGACGTGGACGTCTCGCCGATGGCCGTGATCGGGCGGCTGAAGCGGCTCTGGCAGCTGGTCGACGCCGAACTGCGCCAGACCTTCAAGGAGCACGACCTCGACTCCGCCTCGTTCGACGTGCTCGCGACGCTCCGCCGTGGCGGAACGCCGCTGAGCCCGACCGAGCTGATGAAGGCCTCGATGGTGACCTCGGGCGCGGTCACCCAGCGCCTCGACAAGCTGGAGGCGCGCGGCCTCGTCGTCCGCGCCGAGCGGGCTTCGGACGGCCGCGGCGTCCAGGTCGAGCTCACCCCCGAAGGCCTGGCGCTGATCGACCGCGCGCTGCCCGACCATCTCGCCACCGAGACGCGCCTGCTCTCGGCGCTCAGCGGAACCGAGTTCGACGAGCTGGTCGGGACGCTGCGCAAACTCCTCGAGTCGCTCGGCGACGTCAGAGGCTGACGACCAGCGACGACAGCCGCCACGTGCCGGGATCGGGCGCGCGCTCGGCTTCCTTGATCGCGAGATCGGGGAAGCGCCGCAGCAAGACGGTGAGCGCGACCTCGGTTTCGACCCGCGCCAGCGACGCGCCGAGGCAGAAGTGCGGCCCGTGCGCGAAGCCGAGGTGGCCGGCCGTCCTGCCGGGAATCAGCCGGTCCGGATCGGTGAACACGCGCGGATCGCGATTGGCGGCGGCGATCACGGTCAGCACCGGCTCGCCCTGGGCGATCTCGGTGCCGAGCAGTTCGACGTCTTCCCTCGCGTAGCGCGGAATCGTCAGCAGTCCCGGGCCGTGCAGGCGGGTCAGCTCGTCGACGGCGCCTGCCGGGTTTCCGTGGAACGCCGCGCGGTCGCCGGGGTTGGTCAGCAGCACCTCGATCGCGTTGGCGATGAGGTTGACCGGCGTCTGCCCGGCGAGCACGAGATGCCAGACGAGCGTGACGAGTTCGGCGTCGCTGAGCCGGTCGCCGTCCTCGGACTGGGCGCGGAGCAGATCCGAGATCACGTCATCGCCCGGTTCGGCCCGCTTCCGCGCCACCGCTTCCTTGGCGCCTTCGAGGATGCCGGGGACGGCTCCGGCGAACTTCGGCCCGGCGCCCATGGCGACCGCCGCGCCGTACTCCCGCCATCGCGGACGATTCGCTTCGTCGATGCCGACGAGTTCGCAGATCACCTCCATGGGCAGGCGCTGGGCGAACCCGGTGAGCAGATCCCCGTCGGTGAGATCGTCGAGCAGCCGCTCGACGATCGGCTCGATCCTCGGCCGGAACTCGGCGGCTCGCCTGGGGGTGAACGCGGGCGCCACCAGCCGTCGCTGGCGCAGATGTTCGCTCGGCGCCATCTCGCTCATGGTTCGCAGGTAGGGCAGGTACTCGGCGGCCACGTCGGGGCGCATGAAGCTGTCGGTGCTGATCTCGAAGCGCGGGTCGACCAGCAGCCGCTTGGCATCGTCGTGCCTGGTCACGGCCCACATCGGCCCGAATTCCGGCGCGCCGACCCGTGCCAGTGGGGCCTGCTCGCGGGCGCGGCCGTACGCGCTGAAGGGGTCACGCAGGACTTGAAGGTCGGTCAGTTCGATCTCGGGGACCACGGGGAACTCCAAATGTTCAGATCAGATGTTCTCATCATCTCAATGGTGACGGTATCTTGATCCCGGACGTCAAGGCAAGGAGAACGATGGCCCGGCTCACGAGGGCGCAGACGCAGGAGCGCAACCGCGCCAAGGTGCTGGCCGCGGCCAAGGACGAGTTCACCGAGCGCGGCTTCCGCGAGGCCAAGATCGACTCGATCGCCGAGCGCGCCGAGCTCACCCGCGGCGCGGTCTACTCCAACTTCCCCGGCAAACGCGCGCTGTACTTCGCGGTGCTGGCCGAGTACGCCCCTCGTCCGCCCGAACTCGAACCCGGCTTGACGGTCGCCGAGGCGCTCGGCGTCTTCGCCCGCGCCTGGGTCGGCAGGCTGCCGCTCGTCACGGACGGCCGCCACGCCTCGGCCCGGCTCGCGATGGATCTGCTCCCCGAGATCATCGCGGACGAGCGGACCTGGGTTCCCTTCACGCAGTTGACGAAACTCAACGCGCTGCTGCTCGGCCTCTCGCTGGAAAGCCTGAGTCCTCGTTCCGGGCGGCTGGTCCGTGTCGCCGAATCGGCGTTGACGGTCCTGCAGGGCGCGAGCCAGCTGGCGGCGGCCGCGCCCGGCTTCACCGAACCGTTCAACGTGGTCAGCGCGTGCACGGGCCTCGCCGATCTCGACCTCGGCGACGAATGGCTGCCGTCGGGCATGATCCCCCAGACGCGCGCGCTCGACGATCCGTGGCTCCCGCCGGACGCCCTCGACATGCTGCGAGACGAGCCGTTTTCCCTTGCCGGGGACGGAGTCGTGGCGATACTCGGGCTGCACCGGGCGTCCGCCGTCGAGGAGGCGGTGCGTGCGGCGGTGCCGGGCGAGGAGATCACAGCCGTGCTGGTGACCGGCGACCCCGGCGAGCTGATGCCGTTGGCGCGCTTGACCATCGCGGACGCGCGGGCGTGCCTGCGCCAGGCTTTCCCGCACTCGGCTCGGCCGCGCCTGCGGGTCGTCTGTGACGAGAATGGCGTCATTGCCGCGGCGGCCGGTGTTCCGGCGATCAGCGACGCGACGGAAACCGCCGTCCGGATCAAAGCCGGGCGAATTGTCGGACGGGCCGATGGCTACGGTGCCTGCCATTACGCGGCCTCCGGTGTCACTCAGGAATCCTGAGCCGTCCATAGTGGCTGGTCAGTCGAACTCCTTACCAGACAAGCGCTTCCGGCTCGTCACGCCCTCGTTTGTGTCCGATTGATCCGGATACCCCCCAACGGCGGGTAAGTAGTTCACTACCTACTTTCGGCTCTTTGGCGTCTTCTCGCGTTTCCCCACACTTTCCGCACGGGTCACATCGGCTGGCCCTGGCGCGGAAGGTCTTCTTAAATGTCTTCAAGGATTCTGGCCGTTTTCACGGCCGCGTTGGCGACGTCTTCCCTCGTGGTCGGCGGTGCGGCGGCCACGGCGCAGACCGACCAGGTGAGCACCGACGCCACCGGTCGCGTGATCGCGGTCGAGCCCGCCACCCCGGCGGCCGCGGCCGCCGGCGCCACTTCGGACACGTCGGCGGCCGCCCGCTCGCACACTCCCAAGCTGGCGAAGCAATTCCGCGTCACCACCGGTGAACTGGCGCTGACCGGCGTGACCTCGCTGCCCGGCGGCAGCGTCGCCAGGCTGCAGCAGAAGATCGGCGGCGTGCCCGTCTACGGCGCGCAGATCGTGCAGGATCTCGACAAGAACGGCGCGCTGCTCGCGGCGGTCGGCAAGACCACCCAGCGCACCACCGGCGCGTTCCCCGCCGACGCGGCGGCCGCGCGGGCACTCGCGAGCAAGGCGGCACTCGACGCCGTCGCCGAGCGGGACGCCACTGCCAAGGGATTGCGTGCCGACGCGGCGCAGACCTATTGGTACGACGCCAGTTTGGGCGGTGAGGCGCAGGACGCCACCGCCGTCCCCGCCTACTTCGTGCCGGTGCGCGGCGCGAACCCCGAGGACAAGTGGACCGTCGTCGTCCGCGCGGAATCGGCGCAGGTGCAGGCCGTCTGGGGCGAGACCAAGCACGCGACCAACCGCGTGGTGTGCGACGCGAACCGCAAGATCGTCGACCTCGACATCGCGACCGAAGCCGACATCCGCTGCGGCACCGGCCTCGCGTTCGGGGTCACCCGCAAGGAGGGCCAGGCGGCCGTCGCGACGCAGGACGTCAACAAGGTCTACGACTACTTCGGCGCGGCGCAGAACTTCTTCAGCCAGTACACCGGCTACGACCTGACCGCCAACATCGGCGCCGACTACGGCGACGGCCGGGGCAAGGCGCTGCGCGGCACCGTGCGGATGTGCGAGATCAGCACCGAGAACGACGGCCTCCGCCACACGCAGTGCCCGTGGACCAACGCCTTCTGGGACGGCGAGCAGATGGCGTTCGGTGAGGGTGTGACCACAATGGACATCACCGGGCACGAGCTCACCCACGGCGTCACGCAGCACACCTCCGGTTTGGACGGTGGCTACGCCGCCCAGCTGAACGAAGGCATGTCCGACGTGTTCGGCAAGTTCATCGCGATCAAGGCGAACGACCCCAACGCCACCGGCGCGAACCGCTGGCTGCTCGGTGTCGGCTCCTCGCTCGGCCAGGTACGCGACATGAAAAACCCGAGGAACTCCGGCGAGGGTCCGCACCCTGACCGCGTCAACGGCGCGTACTGGACCGGCCCGAACGCCGACCCGCACACCAACGCGGGCGTCGTCGGCAAGACCGTCTACCTGATCACCGACGGCGCGACCTTCAACGGCCAGACCGTCCGCGGCATCGGCGAGGACAAGTCGATCGCGCTGTGGTGGAAGGTGGAGAACCTGCTCCGCGCGAACTCCACCTTCAAGGACCTCGGCATCGCGCTGAACTCGGCGTGCACCACCAACGCCCGAACCGGCGTCGCGGGCACCACCACCGCCGACTGCACCCAGGTCGCCAACGCGGTCAAGGCCACCCAGCTGAACATGGCCTCCTGACCGAATCCAGACAGAAGGCTCCCCGTACCAGGTTCGGCCTGGTGCGGGGAGCCTTCACCATTTCTCCGGGCTTGGCAGTCCGGCCGCGCGGGAGCGTAGATAGCGTTGCTGGGCGAGACTCGGTGACATCGCGGCGGCTGTTTCGTAGGCGGCGCGGGCGGATGCCGTGTCACCCGCCATCTCGAAAAGGTGGGCTCGGGCTGCGGGCAGCCGGTGATCCGATTTCAGGCGTGCGTCGTTTTCCAAGGCCTGCAACAGGTTCAGGCCGTCCTCGGGGCCTCGGACCATGGTCACGGCGACGGCGTGGTTCAGCGCGACGACCGGGTTGTCGGAAAGGCGCAGCAGGATTTCGTACAGGGCGAGGATTTGGGGCCAGTCCGTTTCGGCGGCTGACGGAGCCTCGTCGTGGAGCGCCGCGATGGCGGCCTGGATCTGGTAGGGGCCGGGCTTCTGCCGGGGCAGGACCTTGGTGAGGATCGCCGTGCCTTCGGCGATGAGCGAGGCGTTCCAGAGGGAGCGGTCCTGCGATTCCATCGGGACGAGGGAACCGTCGGGGGACAGGCGGGCCGGGCGCCTGGCGTCGGTCAGCAGCTCCAGCGCGAGAAGGCCCGCCGCCTCGCCGTCGCCGGGCAGCAGGCGGACCAGCAACCGGGTGAGCCGGATCGCTTCCTGGGACAAGTCGTTGCGGGGCAGGGACGCGTAGCCCTCGGTGAAGATCAGGTAGAGCACGTGGAGCACCGCGGCCAGCCGGTCCGTGTGGTCGGGAGGCAGGGCGAAGGGGATTCCGCCCGCCTTGATTCTTTCCTTCGATCGGGTGATACGGCGGGTCATTGTTCCTTCTGGCACAAGGAAAGCGCGCGCGATCTCGGCGGTGGTGAGGCCGCCGACGGCCCGAAGTGTCAGTGCTATCTGAGACGCTGTGGAAAGTGAGGGATGACAGCACAGGAACAGGAGGATCAATGAATCGTCGGAGTCAGGGATCGGGCCGGTCGGCACCGGGCGTGCCGCCTCTTCACGGCGGTGGCGGGACTGTTCGGCGCGCAAGAGGTCGGTCAGCCTGCGGGAGGCCACCGTGATGAGCCAGGCCCGAGGGTCGTCCGGGCGACCCTGGGCGGGCCATTGAACGGTGGCCGCCAGCATGGCTTCCTGGACCGCGTCCTCCGCGAGGTCGAAGTGGCCGTAGCGGCGGACGAGGGCGCCGAGGACCCGCGGTGCGAGCACACGCAGGTCCTCGAAGCCCTCCTCGGAGCGCTCGGCGCCGTCAGGCATCCAGGTCGTTCCTGGAATCCGCGATCGGCCGCACGTCGACGTACCAGTCACGGCCGAGGTCCGAACCCTCGGGATGCGGGGTGTGCGCGAGCTGGGCGGCTATCTCGGTCGCGCGGTCGAAGCTCGCGCAGTCGACGAGGGTGTAGCCCGCGAGCACTTCCTGCGTTTCGGCGTACGGGCCGTCCGTGACCACCGGGACGCCGTCGCGCACGGAGATGCGGCGGGCGTGCACGGGCGCGGTCATGCCCTGGGCGTCGACGAACTCACCGGACTCGACGAGGGCGCCGTTCCACTTCTCCATGAACTCGCCGAGCCTGGCGAAGTCCTCTGGAGTCCAGGTGGGGCCCTTCGTCGGGCCGCCGGCGAGCATGTCGTAGTCCTTCTGCGAGCCGAACATCATGATGAGGTACTTCATGGTCTTCTCCCTGCTCTAGGTGGTCGTTCGTCAGGGACGTCGGAGCCGCCGGGCCACACCGGACATCATTCTCGGAAAAACCCGAAGGCCCCGCCACCAGAGGGGGCGGAGCCTGTGGGGGGAACGTCAGCCGACCGGCTTGGCCATGGCGAACCAGTTGAACGTCTCGACCATCTGGCGGGTGGTGCCGACGTAGCGGGGACCGGTGAGCTCCCAGCGCTGGACGAAGCGGTAGGTGCCGGGCTGGACGCTCTCGTCCTCGGGGGTGTTCTCGTCGTCGGCGACCGGGACGTACTCCCAGATGTTCTTGCGCTCCAGGGTGACGTCCAGCGACTCGTAGGCGGACTGGGTGTTCAGGTAGCCGTCCTGGCCGTGGTCACCGGCGCGGCCGGGGTCGGCCAGCTTGAGCTGCATGGTGGTGCCGTTGAAGGTGCCCTTGGCCGAGACGACGGTGACGATGTGGCCGCCGTTGCGCTGCAGCGAGCCTGCCTGCGGGCCCGCCTTGTAGCGGCCGTAGACCAGCTGGACCGGGCCCTGGTTCAGCCGCTTGGCCAGGTCACCGGCGAAGTCGGCGCTGGTCGCGGAGCTGATGTTGCCGTCGGCGGTCGACCAGCCGGCGTCGCGGGCCGGCTTCGTGGCGATGTTCCACGCGGTGCGGAGGTTGCCCATCTTGGTGCCGCCGTCGTACTTGGCGTCGACCCCGATGCGGCCGATGGAGTTGGTGATGACGTTGTAGTCGGCCTGGTCCTTCGGCTCGAGGTTGCCGACCCGGGTGGTCACCCAGCCGATCGGCGCCTTCTGGACATGGGACCAGTAGTGCATGACGTTGTAGAGGGAGGTGGGGCCGCAGTAGGCGTTCCCGTTGTTCTCGAGCCCGGCGCGGAACTGGTCGACGTCGCTGACGCCGCACTGCTTGACCTCGAAGGTGGGGCCGGTCAGGTCGGAGACCTTGACGCAAGGCGGCGGCGTGCCGAGGTCGGCCGACGCGGTCGCCGGGTAGATGGCGCCGGCGAGGGCGGTGGTGGTGACTGCGGCGAGGATGGTCTTGCGGATCATGGCTTCCTACCTCCGGTGTGGTGCTGCCTGTTGGTAGGTGAAGCTTGTTCGCCGGGATCCCCCAAACGCATGAGGGACGATCCCTCAACCCATGTCTGGGGGGGGGGTGCCTACGCCAGGACTTTCGCCAGCTCACGGCGCCCGTTGATGCCGAGCTTGGTGTAGATCCGGCCCAGGTGGTTCTCGACCGTCTTGGGGGTCACGAACAGTTCCTGGGCGATCTCCCGGTTCGCGCGGCCGAGCGCGGCGAGGTCGGCGACCCGGCGTTCGCTGGCGGTCAGCGCCTCACGACCGGCGAACATCGGCCTGCGCGGACGGTCGCCCAGTGCTTCGAGCGCCTCGACGCCACGCTTGCGCAGCATGTCCGAGCCGCATTCGGTCGCCAGGTCGATGCCGCGGTTGAGCGGGACGCGTGCGTCGGTGCGCCTGCGGGCGACGCGCAGTGCTTCGCCGAGGTCGACCAGCGAGCGGGCCAGGTGCAGACGCGACGGCGATGTCTCCAGCACTGCCACGGACTCGGTGAGCAGATCGAGCCTGCGCGACGCGTCCGCGTGCGCGAGCAGGCGCAGGGCGGCGCCGACCTCGGTCGCGGCGCCCCACCTGCGCGCGATGACGAGCTGTTCCTCCGCCAGCGTGAGTGCCTCGGCTTCGTCGCCGAGCAGCATCGCCGCGCGGACGGCCGGCAGCCGCCAGGGGATGGACGGCGGGTCGACGCCGACCGCGAGCATCGCGTCACGCTGTAAGAAGGCCTCGGTCCTGGCCTTGATCGGGTCGCCGAGTGCGAGCGCGAGCAGCGCGCGCGGCTCGTGCAGCCACATCATCGGCATCATGCGCGGCGCGTCGGCGTGCTCGGCGTCGAACCTGGCGAGCACCGCTGCCATGCACTCGAAGTCACCGCGTTCCAAGGCCGCGTAGGCCATGAAATGCGTCGAGGTCGCGCGCAACGCGATGACCTGCGGCGCGGGATCCTCGTGCTGGATCGCGGCCAGGGTGCCTTCGGACTCGGCCTCCATGAACCGGACGTTCCCGAGCCGCCAGTTGAGGAACAGCGCCGCGTTGGCCACCATCGCGAACTCGACCGGAGAGCCGTGTGCCCGCACCCGCGACCTGGCCCGGTCGATCTCGCGCCTGGCGTCGTCGACGCCGTCGGCGGAGATCAGCGCGAGCAGCGCGACCACCCAGGCGACCATCGCGTCGGTGCTGCCGGTCGCGTCGTCGAAGTAGGCGCCGGTGGACAGCGCGCGCAACGCCGTCTCGGCGACCTCGCTCGACGGCCGGACCTCGTACCGGCCCATCTGCGCGAGCAGGCCGAGCAGCGTGCGCTCGTCGGGCGTGCGGCCGCGCAGGTCGGCGAACAGGTTGAGGTGCTCGGAGGCGGCGTGCCGCTGATCGGCCAGGAACGACCGGATCACCGCGAGCCTGGCCTCCAGGTGCAGCCTGCCGTTGTCGCGGACGCCGATCGTCCACTCGCCGATGGCGGCGTTGAGCTCGGCGATCGCGGCGACCGGGCCGTCGACGACGGCGGTGGCCGAAGCGGCGGCCGCGACGAGTTCCGCGTTGGGCAATCCGGCGGCGGCGACGCGCAGATGGCGCCTGGCCTCGGTGGCGTCGCCGGCGCGCAGCAGCGCCCTGCCCAGCTCGGCACGCAGCCCGGCGTCGTCGGGACGCTCGTCGACGGCGCGGATCAGATGGGCGACGGCGGTGCGGGCGTCACCGGAGGCGAGCAGCGACGCGGCGGCCTTGCGCAGCACGTCGGCCGCGTTCGGCAGCGTGCCGCGCGGGGCCTGCGCGAGGTGCGCGGCGACGCGGTCGGCGGCGGCTTTGGCGGTCCAGAGCCTGGTCGCGGCGCGGGCGTGCAGCGTCGACCGGCCGACCGGGCCGAGTTCGGCGAGCACGGCCTCGCGCACCACGGGGTGGATGAAGGCGAGGTGGTCGCCGTCGTCGGCCAGCACGTTCGCGGCGACGAGCGCTTCGACCGCGACCGACAGCCCGCCGGGGTTCAGCCCGACGACGGCGGCGGCCAGCCACGGGTCGCAGCCGTTGCCGAGCACGGCGGCGGCGCGCGCCAGGTGGATGGCCTCGCCGGGCAGTCGTCCCATCGCGGCGCGGAAGATGGTGCTCGGCCCGAGCTTCCCGACCCGGTCGGCCGTCGACGCGATGGTCAGCGGCAACCCGAGCGCCGCGAGCTCGTCGACGAGAACCTTTGCCAGGAAAGGGTTTCCGCCACTCGCCGCGTGCACGGCGGTCACCACCGTCTCGTCGGCGGGCCCGATGAGCTCGCCGAGCGCCTCGGAGGTCAGCGGGCGCGGCAGCATCCGCTCGGCTTGGCGGGAGACGCTGAGCTGGGCCAGCGGGCCGGTGCTCTCGGCGGGCGGGCGGGTCGCGACGATCAGCGCGATCGGCAGGTCGGCGATGCGGCGCGACAGGTAGACGAGGAACTGCAGCGACGACAGGTCGGCCCAGTGCGCGTCGTCGACCGTGATCAGCAGCGGGCGCGTCGACGAGAGGTCGACGGCCACCCACCACAGCGCGTGCAGCGTGCGGGCCAGCTCGGACTCGGACGGATCGGCGGCCGCGGTGTCGAGCGCGGTCAGCGCCGCGCCGGACGGCCCGGCCAGTATCTTTTCGCGGATTTCGCCGCTGTAGCGCGAAACGGACCGCTCGACCATCTGCCGCACGACACCCCAGGCCATCGCGCCTTCGAGCGCGTCGCCCACCGCTTGCAGCCGCCCGAAGCCGCGATCCTTCGCGAGCGCGCGGGTGTCCTGGACGAGACGGGTCTTGCCGATGCCCGCGCGGCCCTCGATGACCACCACGCGCCCCTCGCCGCGCGCGGCCGAGTCGAGTGCGGCCTCGATGCGCCCGACCTCGTCTTCGCGTTCGAGCAGGGGAACTCCAGGTACCGGTGGGCGCACGTCGGAATACTAACGGTCACTGATCCACCAAACCGGGATAAAGCCCGCTTAACTCCCCGGAGTAAAGCGGGCTTTATCCCGGGTCCGGGAGGGCGCCCGCCTTGCCGAGCAGGTAGTTCCGCTCGGGGATGCTTTCGGTCCGCGAGGCGGCGAGTTCGTAGGAGGTGCGGGCCGCCGGGAGGTCGCCGGTCATCTCGAACAGGTGGGCGCGGACGGCGGGCAGCCGGTGGCCCTTGGCGACGCGAGGGTCGTCGTCGAGGGGTTTGAGCAGGTCGAGGCCGGTCTCGGGGCCGTCAGCCATGGCGGCGGCGATGGCGTGGTTGAGGGTGACCATCGGATTGGGTTCCAGGCGTTCGAGCAGCTCGTAGAGCAGGACGATCTGCGGCCAGTCGGTCTCCGCGGTGCTCGGCGCCTCCGCGTGGACCGCCGCGATGGCGGCTTGCAGCTGGTACGGGCCCAGCGGGCCGCTGGCCAGCGCCTCGGTGGTGAGCGCGACGCCCTCGGCGATCGCGCCGGCGTCCCACCGGCTCCGGTCCTGCTCGGCGAGCGGAGTCAGGCTGCCGTCGGGGCCGGTGCGGACGGCACTGCGCGCGTCGGTGAGCAGCATCAGCGCGAGCAGCCCGGCGATCTCGGTGTCCTCCGGCAGCATCCGGCGCAGCACCCGGGTGAGCCTGATGGCCTCGCCGGTCAGCTCGACCTGGTGCAGTTCGGGGCCGGACGTGCTGGTGTAGCCCTCGTTGAAGATCAGGTACAGCACGTGCAGCACGACGGCGAGCCGGTTGGCCCGCTCGCTCTCCGGCGGCAGCTCGAACCGCCCGCCCGAGGTCTTGATGCGCTGCTTGGCCCGGCTGATGCGCTGGCCCATGGTGGCCTCGGGGACCAGGAAGGCCTTCGCGATCTGCGTGGTGGTCAGGCCGCCGACCGCGCGCAGGGTCAGCGCGAGCTGCGAGTCTTCGGACAGACTCGGGTGGCAGCACAGGAACAGCAGGATCAGCGAGTCGTCCCGGTCCGTCAGCGGCTCGTGGACGGTCGGCTCCTCGAGCGCGTGCACCGACTCTTCACGACGGCGGCGTGCCGATTCGCTGCGCACCCTGTCGATCAGCCGCCGGGACGCGGCCGTCACCAGCCACGCCGCCGGATTGTCGGGAAGGCCCGATTCGCGCCAGCTCACCGTCGCTTCGAGCAGCGCGTCCTGCACCGCGTCTTCGCAGAGGTCGAACTGCCCGTACTTGCGCACCAGCGTGCCCAGCACCCGCGGCACGAGCTCTCTGACCAGGTCGTCGGCAGTCTTCACGCCCACTATGGTGCCCGGTGCCGAAAAAGACGCGCGAGCCGATGTAGAGAACGGCCCGTCCGCTCCGACCAACCAGCGAGAGGCGCCGAGCACGGCGCCGTGACCAGCCAAAGGAGTGTGGACCCGTGAAGTTCATGCTGATCATCCACATGAACCCGGACACGTGGGCCGGTATGGACGAAGAGACCCAGCACAAGGTCATGAACGGCCACGACGCGTTCCAGGAGAAGATCAGGGCGACCGGCGAGATGGTCGGCACCTGGGCGCTCGCCGACCCGGACAAGAGCTCGGTCGTCCGCACTCGGACCGTCACCGACGGCCCGTACCTGGAGGCTAAGGAGTTCCTGGCCGGTTACTACGTCATCGAGACTGAGAGCCGGGACCGGGCGTTAGAGATCGCCGCCATGATGCCGGAGGTCGAATTCGGCGGCCAGGGCATCGAAGTGCGCGAAATCCTCCACTACGCAGGCCCCACCGCCTAAGGGGCTCGTGCGCGTTGCGGGCGGTTAGAAGCGCCCGCAACGCGCACGAGCTTTTGCGCAAAGGAGAGGACTTTGCGCCCGTGCCCTGTGCGGGATGGTTGTCGGGACCGATCGGCGCGCGACCATAACCAGGGAGACAACAGCATGGCTGCAACGACCACGCCGTGGGGTGACGCGTCGGCCATCCTCGCCGCCGCGGGCATCGAAGAGGACACTTCGTATTACCGCGAGTTCACCGGCGAGGACGAGAAGGCCGTGCTCACGGTCGCGATGCGCATCCAGGAAGGCTGGGAGCGCAACGACGCCGACTTCTTCGCCGAGACCTTTGCCGACAACGGCAGCCTTCTGATGAAGGACGACCAGCTCACCAGCCGCGAGCAGATCCGCGACTACATGAAGGCGGGCTTCGAGGGCTTCTTCAAGGGCGCGCGCGTGCGTGGCTATCCGCTGGCGGTCCGGTTCCTGAGCGACGACACGGCGCTGGTGATCAGCCAGGGCGGGATCCTGCTCGAGGGCGAGACCGAGACCGCGCCGGAGCGGCAGGTCCGGGTGACCTGGGTGATCGTCAAGGACGGCGGCTCGCTGAAGCTGCTGTCCCACCAGACCAGCCCCATCAAGGGATGAGGGAAAGGGAATCGGCTCATGGCGGTGGAAACAGGTTCGGCGGCCCCGGACTTCACCCTCGGCGACCTCAACCGGGAGCAGGTGACGCTCAGCTCGTTGTGGGGTGAGAAGAACGTGCTGCTGGTGTTCTTCCCGTTCGCGTTCAGCCAGATCTGCCAAGGCGAGATCTGCCAGGTCCGCGACGAGCTCGCCGGGTACGCCGACGAGGACGTCCAGGTGGTCGGCGTTTCCGTCGACACCCCGTTCAGCCTGAAGGCGTGGGCGGAGCAGCAGGGCTTCACGTTCCCGCTGCTGTCGGACTTCTGGCCGCACGGCGAGGTCGCGAAGACCTACGGCGTCTTCAACGACATCGGCGGCATGGCCAATCGTGGCACCTTCCTCATCGACACCAAGGGAATCGTGCGGTTCGCCGAGATCGTGTCGCCTCGCGAAGCCCGCGATCAGGCCAACTGGAAAAAGGCGGTCGCCGCGCTGCGCGGCTGATCCGCGTCACCGCCGAGCCCCCGCGCGCCGCCCCTCGCGCGGGGGCTCGGCCATGCCCGCCCACCCCAGGCCCGCGATAAAGCGGGCTTTACTCCCGGGTGTTTAGCGGGCTTTATCCCCCGGAGTAAAGCCTGCTTTATCCCTGGGGGTTTAGCGGGCTTTATCGCTGGGAGTAAAGCCTGCTTTATCGCGGGGCTGGCCAGGGTTTTGGGTGCGCGATAAAGCCCGCTTTACTCCGGGGAGTAAAGCGGGCTTTATCGCGGCCGAGGAGAGCTCAGCCCGTGATGGGGCTGGTCTGGTGGTTCAGCAGCTTCCAGTCGCCGTCTTCCTTGACGATCACCCAGGTCGCGCGGACCTGCCGCTCCGGGGCGATCTCGGTCTCGCCGTCGAGCAGGATGCCGCCCTTGGTGACGGCGAAGGCCACGGTGTCCGACAGCTTGCGGATGACCACCGGGGTCTCTTCGAGCCGGGCGCCCTTGTAGGTGCCCTTGAAGGCCTCGGTCATGTACTCGAGAACCTCTTCGCGGCTCTGGAGCTGCTTGTCGCCGACGAGCATGCTGCCGTTGTCCGTGAAGACCTCGGCGAACAGGTCGGCGTCGTTGCGCTCCCACGCGCCGCGGATGCGCAGGGGGACGGTGAGCACCGCGCCCTCTTCGCCGTTGGGGAAGTCGCCGTAGTTGGCCGCCCACTTCTTGGCGCCTGCGACGAGTTCGGATGCCTTTCCTGGCATGGGTTTCTCCTCGAAGTCGAAGTCGGTGGGGGTTACCAGCGCAGGGTGGCGCCGGCGCCGCGGGGGCTGTTCTGGTAGCCGGCCAGGTACCACTGGCCGTCGTCCTTCTTCACGGTGATCCAGGTCGAGCGGACGGCCAGCTCGGGGTCGATCTCCGTCTCGCCCGGCGCGAGGATGCCGCCGTGGGTGCGGATCAGCGCGACCGTGTCGGAGGCGAACCGCAGGTCCACCGGCTGGCCGGTCACGCCGCTGCCCTTGAACGGGCCCGCGTACGCGGCCTTCATGAACGCCCGGATCTCTTCGCGGCCGACCTTGTACACGTCACCCGGCAGGATGAGGATCCCGTCCTCGGTGAACACCTCGGCCACGCCGTCGGCGCTGTTCTCCGCCCACGCCCCCACCAAGCGGAGCGGGACACTCAGCACTTCCTTCTCACGCTCGGAAGTGAACTGCCCGTAGTAAGCCGTCAACCTATCTTCGGCACTGACCGACATAAAAGTCTCCTCATCGAAGCGATCGCATACCTATGGTCGTCCCCGATTCATTGTCCGTGCGGGAGACGGCGCCGCTTCCTTTTTCCTGCGGCCGATTCAGGCGGCGGCGCGGGTGGCCGTGAGGTCGGCCAGCGCGGTGACCAGGCGGTCGACGTGCGCGCGGGTGGTGCCGAGGCCGATGCTCGCGCGGACGATCGAGCCGTCCGAACCGCCGTGCAGATGGCGCACCAGGTTGTGCGCGCACATCTTCCCGTCGCGGACGCCGACGCCGTAATGGTCGGACAACGTCTGGGCGAGCTGACGCGCTTCCCAGCCGTCGACGACGAACGAGACGATGCCCACCCGCGCCGATTCGGGACCCCACAAGGAAAGTTCACGCAATCCCGGCACCATCGAGAGACCGAGGCGCAAGCGGCTGAGCAGTCGTTCTTCGGCCGCGACGAGTGACGGCCAGCCCGCCTCCGTCAAAGTGGTGCAGGCGGCGGAAATCGCCAGCGCGCCAAGGACGTTCGGGCTGCCCGCCTCGTGCCGTTCCTGGGGATCGGTCGCCCAGACGACCGTGTCGGGGCCGACCATCTTGCTGGCGCCGCCGCCGCGCAGGTACGGGTCGGCCTGGGTGAGCCAGTCGCGGCGCCCGATCAGCACGCCGGCGCCGAACGGCGCGTAGAGCTTGTGACCCGAGAAGGCCACATAGTCCACAGTGGACATGTCCATCGGCCGGTGCGGGGCGAGCTGCGCGGCGTCCACCGCGATACGCGCGCCGCGGGCGTGCGCGGCTGCGGCCAATTCGTCGACGGGCCACAGCTCGCCGGTCACGTTCGAAGCCGCGGTCACCACGAGCAGCGAGCCGGGCGAAAGCGCGCTCGACGCCGCCGCGACGGCTTCCTCCGCCGAGGCTGGCATGGGCAGGCGCACCACGAAATGCCGGTGCAGCCAGGAAAGCAGGTTGGCGTGGTGCTCGGATTCGAAGACCACGACCGTGGTGTCCAGCGGCACGCACGAGGCGAGCAGGTTCATCGAGTCGGTCGTGTTGCGGGTGAAGATCACCGCGTCGCCGGGCCGGGCGCCCGCGAATCGGCGGACCGTCTGCCTGGCGTCTTCGTAAGCACGGGTGGTCAGCTGAGAAAGGCGCCCGGCGCCGCGATGCACGCTGGCGTACAAGGGAACCGCCAAATCCAGGGCTTCCTTGACCGCGAGCAGGCAGGGCGCGCTCGCCGCGTAGTCGAAGTTCGCGTAGGGCACCGACGATCCGTCCGCCAGCGGCACCCGGACCTCCGTGCCTGCCACCGCGGGTAACGCCGAGTCCATCAGATGGGATGACACGGTCGGCCTCCAGGTGAAGTTTCCCCGAACGAGCATGTCCAAGGCCTGGGAAGCACCGCAACTCTGGTCGTGCTCCATCGCAGAGCATCCTCAGAGATGACGTGAACGTCCTGGCGTCGCACGATGAATCCGTGAGTGACACATATGACGTGATCGTGGTCGGAGCCGGGCACAACGGCCTGGTCTGCGCGGCTTATCTGGGACAGGCGGGCTACCGCGTCGCGGTGGTCGAACGGCGCGACTTCGTGGGTGGCGCTTGCATCACTGAAGAGGTCTTCCCCGGGCACCGGTTCAGTACGGCCAGCCTGGTGACCACCTTGTTCCGCAAGGAGATCATCGAAGACCTCAAGCTCGCGAAGCACGGGCTGCGGGTGATGGAGCGCGATCCATCGGTCACCGCGCTTCTCGCGGACGGGAGACACCTCAGCTTCCGTACCGATCCCGCGAAGATGCACGCGGAGATCAGCAAGTTCTCCACGCGCGACGCGGACGCGTACTTCGAATACGGCGCCGCGATGCGCCGGGTCGCGAGATTCGCCGAGCCGTACGTGACCGGCGCGTCGAGGGCGCCGCTGTTCGAGGACATCCCGGCGCTGAAGTCGATTCTGCGCGCGACGTCCGAGCTCGACGACAAGGACCTGCGGCTGCTGGTCGGCACGCTCTTCGGCAGCGCCCGTGAGGTGCTCGACGAGTGGTTCGAGTCCGAGCCGCTGAAGGTCACCCTCGCCACCGACGGCACCGTCGGCGTCGACGGCGGCCCGTCCACGCCGGGCACCGCCTATCTGATGCTCTACCACCAGATGGGCACGACCGAGGACGCGCGCCCCTCGTGGGGGCAGGTCAAGTGCGGCATGGGCAGCATCACGCGTGCGCTCTCCGCGGCCTGTGAAGAGTTCGGAGTGGACATCTACACCGGGCGCGCGGTCAAGCAGATCCTGCTCGGCAGCTGCCCCCGCGCCATCGCCTGCCGCGGTGTCGAACTCGAGGACGGCACTCACATTTCCGCGAAGGCCGTGGTTTCGGCAGCCGACCCGTCGACGACCTTCGGCAAGATGGTCGACCCGGACGTCGTGCCGCCGAGCTATCGCGCCGCGCTGGCGAACCGGCCGCACGCCGGTGTCGCGGGCAAGGTCCACCTGGCACTGGACCGGCTTCCGGAGGTTCGCGGTTTCGAGGGGTACGGCGAGCACTTCAACGGGACGCTGCAGATCCTGCCGGACATGGATCACCTCGACAAGGTGCACGCCGAGATGCGCGCGGGCATCCCGCCGACCCAGCCGCACGTCGAATGCTCGATCCCGAGCATCCTCGACCCGGACGTCGCGCCGCCCGGCAAGCACGTCATGAGCATGTACCTGCAGTACCTGCCGTATCAGCCCGCCGGCACGACCTGGGACGAGATCAGGGAGTCCTTCTTGGACAACCTGCTGGCCTACGTCGAGCCGTACCTGCCCGGTCTGACCGCGGCGGTCACGCACCGCAAGCTGTTCGCGCCGCCGGACATCGAGCGCGAGATCGGCCTGCCGGGCGGAAACCTTTACCACGGCGCGATGTCGCCGCTGGACCTGTTCGCCGGGCGTCCCGTCGCCGGCTACCCCGACTACCACACCCCGGTGCCCGGCTTCTTCCTCTGCGGTTCGGGTACCCGGCCGGGTGGCGGTGTGTTCGGCATCCCCGGCCGCAACGCCAGCGAGACCGTGCGCCGGTACTTCATGGAGCGGCGAAATGGCCGGTGAGGGTGACTACGACGTCGACCTAGGACTCATCCAGTCGATTTCCCTGCCCAGCGACGGAAAGATTCCCGGCGCGCTCACCAGCGTGGCTGGCCAGGAGCACTACGACGCCTATTTCCGCCTGGTCCGGCAGCGGCCGGACCTGGCGGACTGGACACAGTCCTGTTTGGACGTCCAGCGTGACGTGCTGGTCGACCTGGAGCGCAGCTCACTGTCCGATGAGGACAAAGTCGCGATCTTGGCGGGCTGCGTGGTCACCCTGCACAGCACGCTGGCGGAATGGGTGGCGCACGCACAGGACGACTTCGGGGAGGCCGCGGCGTGAATGACACCAGGCAGGCCGTGCTCCGCTGGAAGCTGGGGCACCAGCTTTTCCACCTGAATCTGGCGGCGATGAACGGTCTGCTGGTGCAAGCGGGCGCGGCGTTGGAGCGGTCTCGCTGGTCCGAGCTGGCGTCGGTCTTCGGCAAACTCACGATCCTCTACGACGCCGCGACCGCGACGATGCGCTACGCCGCGGACTTCGGCGCGGACACCTACGAGCGGGTGATCCGCCCGTCGATGGCGCCGCCGTTCATGACGCCGGGTTTCTCCGGCACGCTCAACATCGAGCACGAGCGGATGCTGTCCAGCCTCACCACGGTCCGCCGCAAGTTCAAGGCGGCCGACCGGGCCGGGCGCGTGCCCGACGACGTGCGCGCCGCGGCCACCCGGTTGTGGTCCGCGCAGTCGCGCAACCGCCGCCACCACATCTTCGTCTGCGAAAAGTTCGTGCCGGAAGGGAAATCCCTGCTGTCCGAGCACTTCCGCCAAACCACGATGCACGAGGAGACAGAGTCATGATCCACGTTCTGGAAACCTGGGAAATCAAGGACGACTTCGCCGACCGCGTGCCCGAGCTGATGCAGAAGATGGACGACCTGGTCGGCCCGCGTGCGCACGAGCACCCGGCCTTCCTCGGCCACGCCACCTTCTACCAGCACGAGGCGCAGCCCACCAAGGTGTGGGTGATGTACCCGTGGCGCAGCCGCGAGGAGGCCGAAGACCTGATCGGTGGCGAGCACCCGCTGCTCGGCGACTTCGAGGCCACCTACTGCACCGGGCCGCGCGAGATCAGCTACCTCAACGAGGTCCCGCACGAGCACGACCACGACGACGACCACGACCACTGATGGAGACGCGGCTTCTGGGCACCGACCAGGTCGCGCTGGTCACCGGCGGCGCGCGCGGGATCGGCAGCGCGCTGTGCGCGCGGCTCGCCGAAGAGGGCGCGATGGTCGCGGTCAACTACCGCAGCGACGCCACGAGCGCGCAGGCGCTGGTGGACCGGCTGCGGTCGTCGGGGGCCCGCGCGATCATGGTCAAGGCCGATCTGTGCGAGCCGGAGCAGGCCGAGCACGCCGTGCGCCAGACCGCGGAGGTGTTTGGCGCGGAAGTCTCGATACTGGTCAACAACGTCGGTGAGTTCGTGCTCGGCGCGGCGGCGGAAACCTCGGCGCAGCGCTGGAAGGCGATCATCGACAGCAACCTCAACTCGGCGTTCTACGCGACCAAGGCGGCGCTGCCCGGCATGCGCGCGCGGGGGTTCGGCCGCGTGATCACCATCGGGCTCGCGCCGGCGCTCGAGGTCAGGGGCGCGCCGAACCTCGCGGCGTACACGGTGGCGAAGACCGGGATCGCGGTGCTGACCCGGTCGCTGGCCACCGAGGAGGCCAGGCACGGCATCACGGTGAACTGTGTCGCGCCTGGCCTGATCGACAACGGCCACCTGCCGCCGGAACAGGCCGGCTGGATGGCGAAGCGGGTGCCCGCCGGACGGCTGGGCACCTCGGACGACATCGCCGACGCGGTGGCGTTCCTGGTCTCCGACCGGGCCGGGTACATCTCCGGCGCCACGCTCTCGGTGTCGGGCGGCTGGGACTGGGGTGACCGTCCGGTCGACCACGACGAGGACGTGACCGAACTCTTCGCAGAGGCAGCCAATGTCTGAGGAACCCGGCGACTGGGCCCCGGCCCAGTTCGAGGAGCACGGCAGGGAACTCCTTGCCGTGCTCCGGGAGCATTTCGAATCGATCCGGCAGGTCCCGGTGACCGTCCCGACCGGCACCGGTGACCTGTCGGCTTCGCTGCTGTCCGGCCTGCCGGAGCAGGGCGTCGACTTCGAGCGGATCCTGGCCGACACGCGCGAGCTGGTCGTGCCGTACCTCGTGCACTGGAACCACCCGTCGTTCCACGGCTACTTCTCCAACAGCGCCAGCTTTCCCGGGGTGCTCGCCGAGACGATGACCGCGGCGCTGAACGTCAACGCCATGCTGTGGAAGAGCGGCCCGGCGGCGTCCGCGCTGGAACGGGTCGTGCTCGGCTGGATCTCGGAGATGGTCGGCTACCCCGAGGACTCCGACTCCGTGCTCGTCAACGGCGCCTCGCTGGCCACGCTGTACGCGCTCGCGGCCGCGCGGGACGCCGCGCTCGGGCCGAGTGTGCGGGTCGAGGGCCTCGCCGGGCGTGACCTCCCGGTGCTGCGGCTCTACACCTCCGATCAGGCCCACAGCTCGGTCGACAAGGCCGCCATCACACTGGGCTTCGGCACGGCGAACCTGGTCAAGATCCCGTCGGACGACCAGTACCGGATGCGGCCGGACGCACTGGAAGCGGCGATCTCGGCCGACCTGGCCAACGGGTTCAAGCCGGTCGCGGTGGTCGCCTCGGTCGGCACCACCTCGGTCGGCGCGGCCGACCCGGTGCCCGCGATCGCCGACATCTGCGAGCGCAACGGCGTGTGGCTGCACGTCGACGCCGCGTTCGGCGGTTTCTGGCGGCTGGCGCCGTCGCTGGCAGGCAAGGTCGAAGACCTGACGTTGGCCGACTCGCTGGTCGTCAACCCGCACAAGACGCTGTACATCCCGATGGAGGCGTCGGCGCTGTACTGCAGGCACCGCGGCGCGCTGGCGGACACCTTCCGGCTGGTCGCCGAATACCTGACCTCGGCGCAGGACGAGCACACCGTCGACTACATGAACCTGACCCCGCAGCTGGGGCGCAGTTTCCGCGCGCTGAAGCTGTGGTGGGTGATCAGGACGTTCGGCAGGGCCGGACTCGCCGAGCGGCTGGAGCACAGCGTCCAGCTGGCGAACTGGCTTCGCGAGGAGGTCGCCGGGGAGCCGCTGTGGCGGGTGCCCGTCGACTCGATCTATCCGTTGGTGTGCCTGCGTTTCGAGCCCAGCGGCGACCGGGAGACCAACGACTGGCTCAACGCCGAAATCGTCGAAGAGGTCAACGCGTCCGGAGAGGCCTTCATCTCCCACACGGTCATCGACGACGGATACGTGATCCGGGTGTCGATCGGCAACATCCACACCACGCGCGCCGACGTCGAACGGCTCTGGCGCACGCTACAAGAGATCGCCGCCCGGAGGTTTTCCATGCAGAGGGCGGCTTGAATGTTTATGCGCGCTCAAGTTTTCGCGTGGACAGGGCTCCGCCCTGGCCCCGCGAAAACTTCCGTCCTGACGGCCGGAAAAGAGGCGCGCACCGTGAAGACTCTCAGGCGCCAGGGCGCCTTCGAGTCAGCATTGCCTCACCTGGGCGTTGCTGGATGACCTGAGTTGAGGAGTGAGGCAGAAATGAACAACGCGCTGGCGGCGGTCGACGGCGGACACGGTGGGATCAGGCACCTGATGATCCCCGGACCGTGCCGGTTGCATCCCCGTGAGCTGGCGGTGCTCGGCAGGCAGATCGAGCCGCACTACGGTCCGGCGTGGATGGCCGATTTCGCCGCCGTGCACGAAGATCTCGCGCTGCTGCTGGGCGCGGACCGCACGTATCTGCTGCCGGGATCGGGCTCGGCCGGGCTGGACGCCGCGATGTTCAACCTGTTCGAGCCCGGCCAGCGCGTGGCCGTGGTGAACTCCGGCTACTTCGGCAGCAGGCTCGTCGCCATAGCGAGGGCACACGGGCTCGACGTGCGCGTCGTCGAGTGCGTGCCGGGCGAGCCCGTCGACCCGGATCGCATCGACCTCAACGGTTGCGACGGCCTGGTGGTCACCCACGTCGAGACCGCGACCGCCGTCCGGCACCCGATCGAAGAGCTCGCGAAGCTCGCGCACGCGTCCGGCGCGGTGCTGCTCGTCGACGCCATCGCGGCCGCGGGCGGCGAGCACATCGACATGCGCGCGATGGGGGTCGACGCGCTCGTTTCCGCGTCACAGAAGGGATTGGGCGCCGCGCCCGGCCTCGCGGTGGTGGCGCTGTCGGAGTCCGGCAAGCGGCGCGTCGACGCGCGGTCGGTGCGTCCGCCCACCTGGTACCTCGATCTCGCGAGATGGGAGCACGCGGCGACCGAGGACGACTGGGAGCCCACCCCGGTCACCATGCCGACCAGCCTGATCCAGGTGCTCGGCAGCAGCCTGCGCCGGATCCACACCGTCGGCAGGGAGAACTGGGTCGCCCAGCGCGCCGCGTTGCGCGCGGAATGCCGCGATGGCCTGCGGGGACTCGGTTTCGACGTGGTCGCAGCCGACGAGCACGCGGCGAACCTGGTGGTCGTCGCCCGGCACGCGCGCGCGAACGAGCTGTGCGAGCGGCTGTTCGAAGCCGGCGTGATGATCGCGGGCGGCCTCGAGCCGTTCGAGGGTGAGACCTTCCGCGTCGGGCTGGTCGGCACCTCCGCGAACCGCAAGCTGATCGAAACGCTCCTGCACGAGATCGAGAGGATTCTCTGATGACCACCACCCTAGAACGGTCGATGGGTGTTTCCGGGCTCGTCATCCACTACGTGACCTCGGTGGTGGGGGTGGGCATCCTCATCCTGCCGGGGCACGCGGCCGCCGAAGCCGGGCCGCTTTCGCTGCTCGCGTGGGCGCTGCTGATCCTCTACTCGTACCCGCTCGCGCTCACCTTCGCGCGGCTGTCCGCGCAATATCCGAGCGCCAGCGGCATCGCCTGTTTCGTCAGCACCGGACTCGCGCCACGGGCCGGTCGCTGGGTCGGCGCGTTCCTCGTGCTGTCGCTGCTCATCGCGAACCCGGTGCTGGGTCTCGCGGCGTCGCGGTACCTGCTGAACATGTGGGACCCCAATCCCAGTGATTTCAAGGTGGTCGCGCTCGGCTTCGCGATCATGGTCGGCTCGGTGCTGTTCAACCTGTTCGGGGTCAAGACGAGCAGTTTCGTGCAGGGCGCGGTGCTGATCGCGCTGGTCACCTTCCTGGTCGTGGTGATGGCCATCGCCATGCCGAGCGCGGACACCGCGAACCTGACGCCGTTCGCGCCACACGGCTGGTCGAGCGTCGGCGCGGCGCTGATCGTGTGCTTCTTCGGGTTCATCGGCTGGGAGAACGCCGCACCCGTCGCCGAAGAGGTGGTCGACCCGCGGCGCACGTTCCGCAAGGCCATCGCGCTGGCGGTGTTCGTGATCGGGTTCCTGTACCTGACGATGGCCGCGACGATCGTGCTGGTCGTGCCGCCCGGCGCCGCGGAGGGCAGCCAGATCACCGCGTTCACCACGCTGCTGCGGATCGTGAGCGGGGAGACGCTGGCGCGCGTCGGCGGCATCGTCGCCGTCGTGCTGCTGCTGCTCGCGACGAACGCGTGGGTGCTCGGCACCTCGCGGATGGTGTATTCGTCGGCCAGGAGCGGCCTGCTGCCCAACGCTTTGACGAAGGTGTCCGCGCGCCGCAACGTGCCGTACGTCGCGCTGCTTTCGCTGATCGCCGGGTACGGCGTGCCGGTCGGCCTGCTCTTGGTGACCGGCAGCAGCGAGGAGCGGCTCATCACCGCGACCTCGGCCGCGTTCCTGTTGATCTTCCTGGTCACTTTCGTCGCCGCGCATCGGCTGCTGACCGGGCGCGCCGCCCGGCTGTGCAACATCGGTGTCGCCATCGGCGCGGCGGCGATGCTGCCGTTCTTCGGCACCAGCCTGATCTACGCGGGCGTGTTGATGCTGCTCGCGCTGGCCATGGTGTTCCGGAAGAACGCCGCCATTCAATGTTGCTGCTGACGCTGCTCGATCCAGTCCGCCCATGCCCCCAATGCGGCTTTCGGGTCACTGCGCCCGACACCGACCCGGAAGCGATCGGTGGGCACGGGAGTCAGCTCTGAGACGTACAGGCTGGCGGGCAGCAGCAGGACGCCGGCCTCGGCGACGAGGCCGGCGCACATGGCTTCGACGCCGTCTTCGCCGAGATAGCGCGGGAAGGTGACGCAGCCGCCCTTCGGTGGCTCCCACTCGAACAGGTCCGGGTAGCTCGCGAAGAAGGCGTCGAACTCGGGCACGTTCGCGGCGATGATCCCGCGGTTGCGTTCGAGCAGCTTTTCCTTGTTGTTCAGCGCGATCAGGCCCAGCACCTCGCTGAGCGTGGAGTTGCAGATCGACGCGTAGTGCTTGGCGCGTTCGAGGCGTTGCAGCAGCGCGCGGTCACGGCAGGCGATCCAGCCGACGCGCAGCCCGCCGAGGCCGTACGCCTTGGACAGCACGTTCAGCGACAGCGCGGTCTCGGACAGGTCGGTGGCCTGCGTCAGCGTGGCTTCGCGGTCGAGTTCGACGCCGCGGTAGACCTCGTCGCTGAACAGGCGGATCCCACGTTCGTCGGCCAGGCGCACCAGCCGCGTCCAGGTCGCGTGGTCCGGGATGGTGCCGGTGGGGTTGTTGGGGAAGTTGACCGAGATGACCTTCGTGTTCGGGCGGATGGCGCGTTCCAGCGCGTCGACGTCGAGGCGCCAGCCGTCCGACGGATCCAGCGCGATCCCGGTGACCTCGCAGAGGGACAGCGGGATCGTCTCGGCCGCCTGGTAGTTCGGGGTGACGACGATCGCGTGGTCACCCGCGTCGAGCAGGACGTGCATCGCGAGGTTGAGCGCTTCCTCGGCGCCCGCGAAGCAGAGCACGTCCTCGGCTTCGAGGTGGTCGTACGTGCCCGCGATCGCCGCGCGGAGCTCGGGCAGGCCGTACGTCTCGCCGTAGCTCAGGTCCATGCCCTCCCAGCGCGCACGGTCCTCGTCGCTCGCCATCGCGAGCAGTTCGGCCTTCGTCACCGTCTGTGCGTCGGAGGCGGTGAGGTGGTAGCGGGCGACGAACTCCCACCGGGAGAAATACGACTCGAGCCGGAACTCGGGAAGCGTAGGCATGGCGCAAGTCTCGACGCCGCCGTCGCGGCCCGCGTCTCCGAGCGTGCTCACCTTCGGCGCATGCGAAACGCATATGCGTTTTCATGAAGCGCACGCTGGAAGAGGCCGACGGCCGATGGCGATACTCGATGGCATGAATCTCTCGGCTGTCACCGCCGTTGAGCGGGCTATCGGAACGATGCGGGAAGAATACTCGACGCCGCTGACCGTCGACGATCTTGCCCGCTGCGCGATGTACAGCAAGTTTCATTTCTCCCGGATGTTCCAGCGGGTCACCGGAATATCACCCGGCCGCTATTTGTCGGCGGTCCGGATCGAGGAGGCGAAACGGCTGCTGGTCTCCACCACGCTGAGTGTAGCGGACGTGACCAATCAGGTCGGCTTCAGCGGGGTGGGGTCGTTCAGCACCAGATTCCGTTACAGCGTAGGGGTTACGCCGTCGCGGTACCGCCGGATGGACCCCCAGCCGTTCGTCGCCGGGTGCGGCTCCGGGCACGGTGTCGTCCGCGGTGAACTCGCCTGGAGCGGAGCATTCCCGGCTTTCGTCGGCCTGTTCTCCGGCCGCGTTTTCGAGGGTGTTCCCGCCCGGCACGTCATCATGGAACGGCCCGGTGAGTACGTGCTGGAGGGCGTACCCGCCGGAAACTGGTTCGTGCTGGCGCATTCCATGCGGGGAAATCTGCTCGGCGGCACCGGCCAGGTGCAGATCGGCGCCGAAAGCGCGATCCGCATTCCCGAGATAAGACTGCGGGCCAGGCGCATCGCCGACCCGCCCGCGCTGCTCGCGCTGCTGGACGATTCAGCAAGGGAAGAGGAGCCCGCGGCGCTCGCTTGCTGAGAACCTCGAAGTACTTTGACGACCGGTCCGAGGAGTACATAGTGGAAACACCGTCGGAGCAGGAATTCGTGAGCCGTGCCTCGAACCTGGTGCCGTTGCTGAAGGCGAACGCGGCCTGGACAGAGGAAAACCGGAAACTGCACCCTGAGTCACTCGAAGCGCTGACCGACGCGGGCTTCTTCCGCATGCGCATCCCCAAGCGCTACGGCGGCCACGAGGTCGGCCTGCGCACCCTGTCCGAGTCCGTCACCGAACTCGCGCGCGGCGACGGCTCGACCGCGTGGACCGCGAGCGTCTGGACGATCAGCACCTGGATCGCCTGCCTGTTCCCCGACGAGGTGCAGGACGAGATCTTCTCCACCCCCGACGTGCGCGTCTGCGGCATCCTCAGCCCCACCGCGACCGCGACGCCGACCGCCGGCGGCTACCTCGTCAACGGCAAGTGGACGTTCAACTCGGGCGCCCAGCAGAGCCACTGGAACACGAACTCCGCGATCCTGCTCGACCCCGACGCCGACGGTCCCCAGCCGATCATGACGGCGATCCCGTTGAAGGACCTGGAGATCATCGACGACTGGCACACCTCGGGCCTGCGCGGCACCGGCAGTGTCAGCACCGTCGCGCAGGACGTGTTCGTCCCCGCCGAGCGCGTGCTGAAGATGGGCCCGGTGCTGCAGCAGAAGTACTCGTCGGTCAAGAACGCGGACTCGCCGATCTTCCAGGCGCCGCTGCTGCCGACCGCCTGCGCCACCGTGAGCGCCATCGCGGTCGGCCTGGCGAAGGCGGCCAAGGAGAACTTCTTCGAGCGGCTGCCGGGACGCAAGATCACCTACACCGACTACACCAACCAGGCCGAGGCGCCGCTGACCCACCTGCAGGTCGCCGAGGCCACGATCAAGGTCGACGAGTCGAGCTTCCACGCGCTGCGCGCGGCGGACCTGGTGGACTCGAAGTCGGCGTCCGGCGAGGAATGGACGCTGGAGGAGCGCGCCCGCGTGCGCCTCGACCTCGGCGCCACCTGCCAGCGCGCCAAGGAGGCCGTCGACATCCTCGCCACCGCCAGCGGCGGCTCGTCGGCGTACAGCTCGGTGCCGATGCAGCGGATCGAGCGCGACATCCGCGTGGTGAACCTGCACGCGGTCATGCACCCGAACACCAACCTGGAGCTCTACGGCCGCATCGCCTGCGGCCTCGGCCCCAACACGCACTACCTGTAAGGAGTCGTGAGCGTTGCGGGCGGTTAGAACCGCCCGCAACGCTCACGACCCTCCACGCCGAAGGCCCCTGCCGCCAAGCCCGCCTTGGTGACAGGGGCCTTCGCGCACTCCCCTCGGACCTGTATGAAGGCTCCCTTCATACAGACGGACCGTATGAAGGGAGCCTTCATACGCCTGGGCTGGATGAGGGGAGCCTTCATACAGCAGCGGGAGCGGGGGCATGAGGACGGGATAAAGCCCGCTTTACTCCGCGGAGTAAAGCGGGCTTTATCCCGTGCGAGAGCTACGCCGTGGCCTTGCGGATCAGGTCCGCGGCCTTCTCGGCGACCGCGATGGTCGGGGCGTTGGTGTTGCCGCGCGGGATCACGGGCATCACCGAGGCGTCGGCGACGCGCAGGCCGCCGACCCCGCCGACGCGCAGCTCGGCGTCGACGACCGAGCCGATCGCGCAGGTGCCGACCGGGTGGTAGATGGAGTGGGTGAACTTGCGGATGTAGTCGGTGAGGTCGGCGTCGGAGTCCGAGGCCGGCGGGCGGAACGGGTTCGCGGTGTACTCGCGCAGCGCTTCCTGGCGCGAGATGTCGAGGCCGATGCGGAGCGCGGCGATCGCGTCGGTGAGGTCCTCGGGCTCGACGAAGAAGTTGTGCTGGATACGGGGTTTCGTCGTCGGGTCGTCCGAGGCGATGGTGACGGCGCCGCGGCTGCGCGGGGTGAGCATCGACGGGCCGAAGGTGAGCGCGTGCCCGGTCGGCATGGCCAGACCGCTGTCGATGAACATGACCGGCGCGGACAGGTACTCGACGTCCGGGGCGGGCAGGTCGGCCCTGGTGCGGACGAAACCGCCGGTCTCGGGGCCGTTGCAGGTCAGCGGGCCGCGGCCCTGCTCCATGAACTGCTGGAAGTTCTCCGGCGCGCCCGCGGCGATCATGCTGATCGGGTGCTCGTGGGTGAACACCAGCGGGATCAGCGCGTGGTCCTGCAGGTTCTGGCCGACCAGCGGCTGGTCGACGATCACCGGCACGCCCAGCGGGCCGAGCAGCGCGGCCGGGCCGATGCCCGAGTGCATCAGCAGCTGCGGCGAGTTGTACGCGCCCGCGGCGAGGATGACCTCGCGCTCGGCGCGGATGGTGATCTCCTCGTCGAGGCGCTGGCCGACGACGCCGACGGCCCACTCGTTCTCGATCAGCACGCGGTGCACGGCGAAGTTGGTCTCGACCGTGAGGTTCGGGCGGCCCAGCGCGGGGTGGAGGAACGCGGTGGAGGTGCTCGCGCGGCGCCCGTCCTTCTGGGTCAGCTGGAAGTAGCCGAAGCCGTCCTGCGAAGCGCCGTTGAAGTCGTCGTTCGCGGCGAAGCCCGCCTGCACGCCCGCCTCGACGAACGCGGTGGACATCGGGTTCTGCGAACGGTTCTCCGAGACCGAGAGCGGGCCGCCGACACCGTGGAACTCGGACTCGCCGCGTTCGTTGTCCTCGGAGCGCTTGAAGTAGGGGAGCAGGTCGTCGAACGACCAGCCGGGCTGGTCCCACGCGTCGTAGTCGAGCCGGTTGCCGCGGATGTAGATCTGGGTGTTGATCGAGCTCGTCCCGCCCAGCACGCGGCCACGCGGCAGGTAGATCCGGCGGCGGTCGAGGAACGGCTCGTCGTGGGTGTCGTAGTCCCAGTCGACGTTGGTACGGAACAGTTTCGAGAACGCCGCGGGCACGTGGATGTTCGGCGAGGTGTCCGCCGGACCGGCCTCGATGAGGCAGACCTTCACGTCCGGGTCCTCACTCAGTCTGGCGGCGAGCGCGCAGCCAGCCGATCCCGCGCCGACGATCACGTAGTCGTACATCTGCTCCTCCTTGGATGACTTTTCCTTAGCAGAGTAGGAAGAGAACGCACATCCCTCCCACTCCTGTCCTGCACACTTTCCGCACTTTTCGAGAGGAATCCGGGCATCCCGGCACATAGCGTGTCTGCAACGAGGGATTCGCCTGGATTTGAAGCTGGGGAGTGATCATGACGCAGACGCCGGAACAGATACGGCCGATTCCGCGAGTGGAGGAAAAGGCGCGAGCGCGTTTCTTCCGGCCGTGGATGATCCCGCTCGGGCTGCTCGTGGCGGCATTCATGCTGATGTATCTGCCACGGTACCTGACCGGTGACCCGGCGCAATCGCTGATTCCGATCAACGAGCGCTTCCGGTTGCACTATCCGCTGCTGGTCGGGCACATCGCCACCGGGACGATCGCGATCGTGACCGTCTGCCTGCAGGTGTGGGCGTGGCTGCGCGAGCGTCATCCCCGCGCGCACCGGATCAGCGGCAGGCTCTACATCTTCGCCGGAATCGGGCCGTCCGCGCTGCTTTCACTGGTCATCGTGCCGTTCGGCATCCTGACCGGGCTCAGCGCGATCGGGTCTTCGCTGTGGGCGGTGCTGACACTGGGGGTCACCGCTGCCGGCTACGTGACGGCCAGGCGCCGTCAATGGGCACAGCACCGCAAGTACATGCTCTACAGTTTCGCGCTCGCCACGAGCATTCTCACCGGGCGTTTGTTCTTCACCGGGGCCTGGTACGCCGTCGCGCCCATGTTCCCCAATGACGAAATGACCGTGCTCGCCATCGCCCAGTTCGCCGGTTTCTGGCTGAACTGGCTGGTCAATATCGCATTGGTCGTCTGGTGGCTGCGCCGGTCGGCGAAAAAGGTGGTGCTCCCCGGCTGAAGAGCACCCAAAGTCACCACCTGGCGCCGACGGAGGAATCATCCTCCGCCGGCGCTTTGTGGCGGAAAGAAAAGGAAAACGGTCAACCCCCAACCGTATTCAGGAGAACTCCATGAGCAAATTCCGGAAAACCGCATTGGCGGCCGTGCTGCTCGGCGCGACCAGTCTGCTCACCGCGCCCGCGCAGGCGGGCGGCCAGCATCAGCACTACGACCCGGTCGCCGCCTGCCGTACCCAGTTCGACCAGGCGAAGCAGGCCTACAACGACGCCTTCGACGCCCGTGACATCAACCGGTTCGGCGAATTCTTCCGTGAGGACGCCACGAAGGTCGACCCCGACGGCACCATCCAATACGGCAAGGCCGCGATCAAGGAGCTGTTCGCAGGCCTGTTCTCGATGCACTTCACCTCGTCGTTCCCGGTGCTCAAGGAGGTCGTCGACTGCAACACCGCGCTGGTGCTCACGAACGCGACGCTGACCTTCCCCGACGACCACTTCCAGGAGACGTTCATCAGCTCGCAGACCTACACCCGCGACCGCTGGGGCCGCTGGCGCGTCCTGATCACGATCAGCGCGAACCTGCACACCACCGAACTCCCGTAACGAAAAAGGGCTCCCACAGCGTCTGTGGGAGCCCTTTTCGGTTGTGCGTCAGGCGACTTCGACAGCCGCTGTCTCGGTCTCCGCCGACGGCTCCGGCGCGCCGACCCGCCGCAGCAGCGACGCGGCCAGTATCGCCAGCACGACGCCGATCCCGGAACACACCAGCGCGACCGTGGTCAGGCCGCTGGTGAACGCGGTCCGCGCCGCGGTGAGCACGGCGCTCCCGCCGTCGGTGACCACCGAAATCGCGCCTGCCAAGGTGTCCTTGGCCGCGTCGGGCGCACCCGGCGGCAAGGCGTCCGCGATCTCGCTGCGGTAGACGGCCGTGCCGACCGCGCCGAGGATGCCGACACCGAGCGCCACGCCGAGCTCGCTCGAGGTCTCCGACATCGACGCCGCCGAGCCGGCCTTCTCCTCCGGCGCCGCGCCGATGATCAGCTCGGTGCCGAGCGAGGCCATCGGGCCGAATCCGAAGAACACCAGCGTCATGCCGATGACGAGCGTCGCCAGCCCCGACTCCGCGGTCACCTGTGTTAGCACCAGCGCGCCGATCGCGAGGATCACCGCGCCCGCGCAGACGATGTAGCCGGGACGGATCCGTTGCGCCAGCGCGGGCGCGTACATCGCACTGGCCACAGTGGCCAGTGCCGACGGCACCGCCCAGAGCCCGGCCTCCAGCGGCGAAAGGTTCTCCACCATCTGCAGGAACTGGTTGGCGAACAGGCCGACGCCGCCCATCACGGCCGGGCCGAGCAGCAGCATGCCGAGCGCGCCGGAGAACGCGGGGAACTTGAACAGGCCAACGTCGACGTGCGGGTTGGCGAGCTTGCGCTGGCGCAGCACGAAGATCACGCCGACGCCGAGGCCCGCGGCGACGATCGCGAGCTGCGAGACGCCGGCGCCGTCGTGCGCGATCTCCTTGATGCCGTAGATGACCGGCAGGATCGTCGCCAGCGAAAGCGCCACGCTGAGCAGGTCGAGCTTGCCGCCGTTGGGATCGCGGTACTCGGGCAGCAGCTTCGGCGCCGCGACGATGAGCACGATCATCACCGGGACACCCAGCAGGAACACCGAACCCCACCAGAACCACTGCAGCAGCACGCCGCCGACCACCGGGCCGAGCGCGGTGCCCGCCATGAAGCAGCTCATCCACACGCCGATGGCTTTGCCACGCTCACCTTCGTCGGTGAACATGGTGCTGATCAAGGCCAAAGTGGACGGTGCGAGCGTCGCGCCCGCGATACCGAGCAGCGCGCGGGTGACGATCAGCATCTCGGCCGATGAAGAGAAGGCCGCGAGCACGGAGGCGATGCCGAACGCGGTGGCGCCGATCATCAGCAGCCGCCGCCTGCCTATCCGGTCGCCGAGTGTGCCCATGGTGACCAGGAACCCCGCGGTCATGAAGGCGTAGATGTCCATGATCCACAGGATCTGGGTGCTGCTGGGGTGGAGATCTTCGCTCAGCTTCGGCAGCGCGAGGTAGAGCACGCCGAGGTCGATCGCGAGCAGCAGTGTCGGCAGCGCGAGCACCGCCAGCCCCAGCCATTCGCGCCGGCCTGCGGTCGTCGCCGCGGGGTCCGAACTCATCACGGGTTCCTTTCTGTTGGAGCGGTTTATCCGTTCTTGCGATGCTCCGCGGTGAGACGCTCCAGCTGCGGAACGATCTCATTGGGGCTCGGCACGCTCAGCTGGTCGATGCGCAGGCGCTCGGCCGCGATCTTGTAGGACGGGTCGTCGAGCACCTTGGCCAGATCGGACCGGAGCTTTTCCGGCGTCAGCTGGTCGGAGTCGCCGACGTAGATGCCCGCGCCACGCTCCTCGAGCATGTTCGCCTGGGACACCGGCGCCCACCACTTCTCGTGCCAGTACGTGCCGGGCACGATCAGCTGCGGCACACCGTGCTCGATCGCGGTGCCGAAGGTGCCGGTGCCGCCGTGGTGCACGATCGCCGAGCAGGTCGGCAGCAGCGCGCCGAGCGGCACGAACTCGACCGGGCGCACGTTGTCCGGCAAGCGGTCCAGCGACGCGAGCTGCTTGGCGCTGAACGTCGCCACCACCTCGACGTCGAGGTCCGACACCGCCTCCAGCAGGTCCGCGGTGGACGCCTCGATGCCGTGCGACTCGCGGTGCGAGAAGCCGAGTGTGAGGCAGACCCGTTTGCGCTCAAGGGGTTCGTTGACCCAGTCCGGCACGATCGCCGGGCCGTTGAACACGACCTGGCGCATCGGCACGTAGTGCACGCCGGTGTTCTTCGGGTGGAACAGCGACTGCGGCGCGGGGTCGATCGTCCACTGGCCGAGCGCGATCTCGTCGTCGTAGGTGTGGCCGTGCGCCTCGAGTTTCGGGCCCAGCCAGGTCTTCATCGGGTCGGTGATGCCTTCGGCGTCGCGCTTTTCGACGAACTTGGCGTGCACCTGTGCCATCGCGTCGACACCCCACAGCAGGCGGGCGTGCGCGGCACCGGTGACGCGCGCCGCGATCGGGCCCGCGAAGGCGAGTGTGTTCCAGATGATCAGGTCCGGCTTCCAGGCTTTGGCGTAGTCGATCAGCCCCTCCCACATCCCGTCCGGGGTGAGCATGGGGAAGAAGTCCTCGGCGAGATGGACGAACTCGGCGGGCGGGTCTTCCCAGCCGTAGTTCGACTGGTGCGGCTTGACGCGGTTGAGCGGGTCGGCGTCCGAGGCGGTCTTCTGCTCGGGCTCGGCCTCGGCGAGGTCCTCTTTGAGGTGCGGCATCAGTTCGCCGATCGGCGCGGCCGCCAGCCCGATCGCGGCGACGTCCTCGGCCAGGTCCGGCGGGATGGCGACGCGCACGTCATGTCCGGCCGTGCGCATCGCCCACGCCAATGGCGCCAGGATGTAGACCTGCGACTTGTTGAGACAGGTGGTGAACAGGACGCGCATGAAGGTCCTCCCAAGGATGCTTTTGGTGCATCTGTCAGGGTTTCAGTCCATTCGCGCGACCGGCTTCTCTCCAGCTGCTCAGTCTGTGTAGGACTCCAGCAGCGCCGCGATTTCCTTCGGCTTGGACAAAGCCGCGCAGTGGCAGGCCGCGACCTCGTCCGGCTTGATGTCGAGGCGTTCCTTGACGAGCTTCTCGAAGAACGCCGGCGGGAAGAACCGGTCTTCGGTGCACAGGATGAACTTCGTGGTGATGTCCGGCCACTTCGCCAGCGGCCACGGGTCGTTCATCGCCGACTCGGACTGCCCGCGCTCCTTGCTCATCGCCTGCTCGGCGAGTTCGCGGGGAACGCCGTTGTAGAAGCTGACGAACGGGTCGGGGTTGCCGGTGAGGCCGCCGTCCTGCTTGGCCGCCTTCGCCGACGCCGCGCTGTAGCCGGTGTTGCCCCACCAGTCGTTCGTCGTCTCGCCGGGTGCGGGGATCATGCCGGCGAGCAGCACGACCACCTTGGCGGACAGCTTCTCCGCCACCAGCGGCGCGACGATGCCGCCGAAGGAGTGGCCGACCACGACGACGTCACCGTCGCGGTCCCCGACGGCTTCGACGACGGAGTCGACGTAGGCGGACAGGTCGGCGGAGTCGTCTTCGATGGGAAGGTCGGGAGCCACTGTCTCGTGCCCGTTCCCGCGCAGCTCCGCTTCCAGCAGGTGCCAGGCCCAGCCGACATCGCCGGCGCCGTGGATCAACACATAGGTGGTCATCGTCTCTGCGTTTCCTTACAGTTGGTTACTCAACGTGACGATTCACCATAGCGCGCATTTGGCGTATTTCGTGCCCGAAACATCCTTTCTCGCCCGAGCTCCGCACGTTCGAAGATGTTCACCCGTAGACGCCGAGGCCATCCTTCTGGCATGAACGTTCCGTTCCTCGACCTCCGCGCGCCCTATCTCGAACTGCGTGAGGAGATCGACGAAGCGATCTCCCGGGTGCTCGGTTCCGGCTGGTACCTGCAGGGGCCGGAGGTCGAGGCGTTCGAGGCCGAGTTCGCGGCCTACTGCGGTGCTGAGCACTGCGTCGCGGTCGGCAACGGCGGCGACGCGCTCTCGTTGATCTTGCGTGGACTGGGCATCGGCGCCGGCGACGAGGTGATCGTTCCGGCCCATACGTTCATCGCGACCTGGCTGGCCGTTTCGGAGACCGGCGCGACGCCGGTGCCGGTCGAGCCGGACCCCGTCACGTTCACGATGGACCCCGCGCTCGCCGAAGCCGCGATCACTCCGCGTACGCGCGCGATCCTGCCGGTGCATTTGTACGGCCATCCCGCGGATCTCGACGCGCTGCGCGCGATCGCGGACCGTCACGGCTTGGCCCTTGTCGAAGACGCGGCCCAGGCGCCCGGCGCTGTCTACAATGGACAGAAGATCGGCGCTTCGCCGTCGACGGTGGCTTTCAGCTTCTACCCTGGCAAGAATCTGGGCGCGCTGGGGGACAGCGGCGCGGTGGTGACTTCGGATCGGCAGCTCGCGGAGAAGGTGCGGCTGCTGCGGAACTACGGGTCGCGCGTGAAGTACCAGCACGAGGTTTTGGGCACCAACTCGCGCACGGACGAGATCCAGGCCGCTGTGCTGCGGGTGAAGCTGCCTTTGCTGGATGAGTGGAACGCCCGGCGGGATCGGGTCGCCGAGCGTTATCTGGCCGGGCTCAAGGGGTTGGACCTGGAACTGCCTAACGTCGCTTCGTGGGCCGAGCATGCCTGGCATCTGTTCGTCGTGCGGGTGGCGGACCGGGCCGGGGTCGCGGGACGGCTCGAAGCGGCGGGGGTGGGCACGCTCGTGCACTACCCGGTCGCGGTGCATTCGTCGCCCGCGTACGCGCCGCTCGGCTTAGGCCCGTTCCCGCTCTCCTCACGACTGGCCGACGAAGTGCTCAGCCTGCCCATCGGCCCCCACCTCACCGACGACCAGGTGCAGCAGGTGATCGACGCTGTGGGGTCGTGAGTGGTTCGGCCGGTTCTAACCGGCGGTACCACTCACGACCCCAGCGCTCAAGGCACCTCGTAGGACAGGGTGTAGCGGACCACGCCGTCGTCGGTCGTGGTGACCTTGCCCGAGCCGGTCACGCCGGCCAGTTCGCCGGTGCCGGTCTCGGGGACGATGTGCCAGTCGACGTCGACCGGCCCGCGCGGGCCGCGGGTGCCGGAGCCCTCCGTCATGAAGGTGCCCCGCTTGCCGCCGAGGCTGCAGACGAATCGCGCCATCACCAGGAAGGGGCCGGTGTTCGCGGTGCCGATGCGCTGGAGGTAGGCGTGGTGTCCGGTGCCGCTGATCCCGCCGGTGTAGTGGTATTCGGTGATCGTGGACAGGAGCCGGATGCCGCTGGGGTCGGCCGGACCCAGCTCGTGGTCGTCGTAGGTGACTATTTCGATGGTGCCCTCGGCGTAGCGACCCTCCACGTCGATCACTCCTTTCCGGTGCGGGACGGTGAAAAGAAGCCGTCGCCCTGGCGGCCGAGCGGCGTCAAATCGAGGTAGTTGAACGTGCCGTTGAGCAGATCCGTGCCACGGGCATAGGTCGAATACGTGTGGTAAACGCGTTTGCCGCGCCGGAGGAAGACGCTCAGCCCGTGCCAATCGCCGGGGCCGGTCAACATCCAGTCCAGGCCTGCTTCTTCGAGTTCTTCGGCCGTGCGGTAGTTGTACACGATCGGGGCGACGTCGGCGTCCAGGCTGACGTGGAAGTCGTAGTTGAAGTCGCTGCCTTCCGAGGAATACCAGGGGAATTCCCAGCCCATGCTTTCCTTGACCGGCGCGATTTCGCTCATCGGCGCGCGGGCGACCGCGACGAACGTGGTGTCGCGGTCGTGCAGGTGGGCGAGGTGGCCGACGTTGTCCGACAACATGGTGCAGCCGGGGCACAGGTGGTTCGAGCCCGGCGGCATCATGAAGTGATAGACGATCAACTGCTTGCGGTCCTCGAACATGTCGAGCAGCGAGAGCGAGCCGTCCGGGCCGTCGAAGACGTAGTCCTTGTCGATCTCGACCATGGGCAGCGCTTGGCGTTCGGCGTTGACCCGGTCACGCGCTTGGCTCAGTTCCTTTTCGCTCTCGAGTAGTTTCTTTCGGGCGACAGTAAATTCTTCCCGCGATACGACCTTCGGCGAATTCATCTCTCTCCACTTCGCGTTGGCTCCAAAGGAATTATCTTGGCAGGACGCGGGCGGGAAAGCAGGGTGAAAGTCACGACGATACCGAGAAGTGCGAACAGGACCACGACGCCGAATCCGGCGCGTAAACCTTCGGTGATCGCGACCTTGGGTTCCGGCGAGGTCGCGAAGGAGGTGCTGACCGAGGTCACGATGGCGACGCCGATCGCGCCGCCGATCTGGAAGGCGGCGGTGTTGATGCCGGAGGCGAGTCCCGACTCCTGCGGGGCGACCGCGCTCAGCGCCGCGATCGACGCCGCGACGAAGCAAGCGCCCAGGCCCGGCCCGAAGATCACCAGCGCGAGGAACAGGTCGCTCCAATAGCCGCCGTCCGCCGCGATCGTCGTCAGCAGCAGGCAGCCGCCGCCGATCAGCAGCAGGCCGCTCGCGGCGACCACCCGGACGCCGAACTTGGCGACCATCGACTGGGCGAGCGCCGAGCCGCCGATGTTGACCACGGTCATCGGGAGGAAACCGAGGCCGAACACCACGGCCGAGTAACCGAGAACCTGCTGTCCGTACAGGGAAGCGCCGAGCGCCATGCCGAACGCGGACGCGCCGAGCAGCAGCATCACGAGGTTGCCGCCGACCAGGCCGCGGGACCGGAAGATCCGCAACGGCACGAGCGGCGCGTCGGACCGCCGCTCGACCAGCACGAAGATGCCGGCCAGCGCGAGCGCGCCGAGCAGCATGCCGATCGTCACCGGGTCGGCCCAGCCGCGCCGGGGTGCCTCCGCGATCGCGAAGACGGCCGCGACCAGCGCCACGGTGATCGTCAGCGCGCCGACCGGGTCGAAGGACCGCTTGCCCGCGCTCGGCTTGCTCTCCCGCAGGATGCGCGGGCTCAGCGCCAGCAGCGCGGCGGCGACCGGGATGTTGATCAGGAAGATCCACGGCCAGCCCAGGAATTCCGTGATCGGGCCGCCTGCCAGCAGCGCGGCGGTCGCGCCGAAACCCATGGTGCCCGACCAGAACGCGAGCGCCTTGTTGCGCTCGGCGGGCTCGGTGAACGTGGTCATCAGGATCGACAGCGCGCTCGGCGCCATCAGCGCCGCGGACATGCCCTGCGCGATGCGGGCGCCGAGCAAAATGGGGGCATTCCAAGCCAGCCCGCACAGCAGGGAACTGACCAGGAACAGGAACGTGCCGACCATGAACACCCGGCGCGCGCCGAGCAGGTCCGCCGACCGGCCGCCGAGCAGCAACAGGCCGCCGAAGCTCAGCAGATAGCCGCTGAGCACCCACTGCATGCTGTCGCTGGAGAGCCCGAGGTCCTTCTGCATCGACGGCAGCGCCAGCGTCACGATCTGCGAATCCAGCGTGATGAACAGGCTGGCGACACACAACACGGCGAGTGCTTTCCACCTGCGGGGATCGCTGCTCACAACGCCACCTCCGGCGTGTACATGTCCCACCACACGGCGAGATCGAGTGCTCGTTCCAGCGCGGCGCGCGAGGCCAGCGTCGCCAGCGGTGCCTGCTCGGAGACGCAGTTCTTGAGCCAGCTGTAGCTGATCAGGTCGAAGACCGGATGGCTCGGGCTGGACAGCAGCTCGCGGGCTTCGACGCGCAGCGCCGCGGCATAGCTCGGGTCCTGTGTGGACGGATACGGAGCCTTCTTGCGCTGCAGCACCGATTGCGGGAGCAGATCGGCCGTCGCGGCCCGCAGCAGGCTCTTTTCCTTGCCGTCGAACGTCTTCAGCGACCACGGCGTGTTGTAGACGTACTCGACCAGCCGGTGATCGCAGAACGGGACCCGGACTTCGAGTCCGGTCGCCATGCTCGTGCGGTCCTTGCGGTCGAGCAGCACGCGCACCCAGCGCGTCAGGTGCAGATTGCTGATCTTGCGTTGCCGCCACTCGAAATCGCTCTCGCCTGCCAGCCGCTCGATCCCGGCCACCGCGCCCGCGTAGTTGTCGCGGAGGTAGGTGTCGAGATCGAGCGCCTTGCGCGCGGCCGGGGTGAGTACCTGGGTGTCGTCGCCGAAGTACTCCGCCCAGTGCACCAGCCACGGGAACGTGTCCGCCTGCTGGACCACCGGGTCCGAGAACCACAGGTAGCCGCCGAACACCTCGTCGGCCGACTCGCCGGAGATCGCGACCGTGGAATGCCGCCGGATCTCGCGGAACAGCAGGTAGAGCGAGGTGTCGATGTCGCCGTTGCCCGCGGGCATGTCCCTGGCGCGCAGCACGTGCCCGCGGATCGCCGGGTCGGCGTGGTGCGCGGCGTCGACCACGATGTCCTGGTGATCCGAGCGGACCCACCTGGCCACCTCGTGCGCGAACGGGGTGTCGGCGTCCGGCCGGATCTTGTCGGCGACGAAGCCGTCGGTCCGGCCCTCGAAGTCGACCGAGAAACTGCGGACGACCTCGCCCGACTCGGCGAGGTGCCGCGCCGCGATCGCGGTCATCGCGGACGAGTCGAGCCCGCCGGAGAGCAGCGTGCACCGTGGCACGTCGGAGATGAGCTGGCGGCGCACGATGTCGTCGAGCAGCTCGCGGACGTGCGCGACCGTGGCGGCCTGGTCGTCGGTGTGCTCCTGGGTCTTCAGGCTCCAGTAGACGTGTTCGCGGATCCCGTGGGGGCTGACCGTGACCACGCTGCCTGCCTTGACTTCCCGCATCCCCTGCCAGAAGGCGTCACCCGGCGTCTTGACGAACGCGAACAGCTCACGCAGCCCGTCGGCGCCCACCACGGGCTTGGCCAGCGGGTTCGCGAGTATCGCCTTCGGCTCGGAGCCGAACAGCACGCCGTCCGGGGTGGGGAAGTAGTAAAGCGGCTTGACGCCCATGCGGTCGCGGATCAGCACCAGCTTGCGCTCGGCCGCGTCCCAGATGGCGAAGGCGTACATGCCGTTGAGCCGGTCCGCGATGGCCTCGCCCCATTCGAGGTAGCCGCGCAGCACGACCTCGGTGTCGGACTTGGTGGTGAACCGGTGGCCACGCGCGCGCAGCTCCTCGCGGAGCTCGACGAAGTTGTAGGCCTCGCCGGAATACACCATCACGACGTCGCCGCGCGGCGACTCGGCGCTCATCGGCTGCCTGCCGCCCGGCAGGTCGATGATCGCCAGCCGGCGATGGCCCAGCGCGGCGTTCTCGTCGGCCCAGGTACCCCGTTCGTCCGGACCTCGCGCGGCCATAGTGTCGGTCATCGCGTCTAGCGTCGCCTGTTCCCGACGTAGATCGCGGTCGAACGAAACCCAGCCGGCGATTCCGCACATGAGGGTGCTTCTCCCTACTTGAGTACACCTAAGAACAGGCCACGGCCCTGCGGGCCGCCTTGGACGTATTCGACAGCGAAGCCGGCCTCTTCGAACGCGGCTTCGTGTTCTTCCTGGGTGAAGAGCGAAATGAGGATGCTCTCGGTGAAGTGGTGGACGCCTTCACCGGGGCTCGCTACGGTGAAATGGATCTGGACGCGGCTCTTGCCGCCTTCGAGCGAGGAATGCGAAACACGGGAAATGGTCCGGCCACCGGTTTCGACGATGTCGCCGGTGACGTAGCCGTCGAGGAACGTCGACGGGAACCACCACGGTTCGACGATCGCGACACCGCCGGGCTCGAGGTGCGCGGCGAAGCGCTTGAACGAGACGGCCAGCTCCGCCGGGGTGTCGAGATGCCCGACCGAACTGAACATGCACGTGATCGCGTCGAACCGCGAGCCGAGGTCGAACGTGCGCATGTCGCCCTGAGTAAGGGAAAGCTCCGGGCTGCGTACCCGGCCGACGGCGATCATGTCCGCGGAGAGCTCGACACCGGCGACCCTGGTGAACTGATCGCGGAAGCTGCGTAGGTGTTCGCCGGTGCCACAGGCGACGTCGAGCAGGCTGGCCGCGTCCGGCTTGCGCTCCCGGATCAATGCGCTGACCTCGGCCGCCTCCGCGACGTAGTCCCGTCCGCGTCCGCGGTAAACGGGGTCCCAGACCTCGGCGACGTCGATGTCGTACATATCCACACTCCGTTTCGCAGCGATCGCTCAAGCTCAAGGTTAGCCCCGGTTTGGCGATTTTCTTCTCTTTTGTTACCTTTTGTCCGCATATTAAGCACGTCCGGAGAAATTGTCGCCGGGGGTGGTGGTAATAGGCACCCACGGAGAAGTGAAGTTCTTCTCAGCTGACTACCGTTGTGCGCTGTTGGCAAGCAGGGAGGCCGAGAAGATGCTGCAAATCCGTCTGGTTCAGCAAGGTGCTTGGGACATGCCGGTCGACTCGATGCCGCTGGCCGTTGGTTATCTGAAGGCGGTGATCGACGCCGATCGCAGCCTGGACGGCGAGGCCGTCGCGGAGATCTGCAATTTCCGCGGTGGCCAGAAACTGCAAGAGATGGCGATGGCGCTGTTCGGCGGGGAGATACCCGACGTGCTCGCGTTTTCGGTGCTGGGCTGGAACTACCGCAGTTTCGGCGCGCTCGCCGAAACCTTCAAGCAGATCAACCCGCGCGGGCTCGTCGTGTTCGGCGGCAACCACGTGGCGTACCAGTCCGAGCGGGTCTTCCGCGAGATGCCGTGGATCGACATCGTGGTCAACGGTGAAGGCGAGCACACCTTCCACGAGCTTGTGCACTACCTGCTCGAACACCCCGGCGAGGACTTCGATCCGGTCGACATCAAGGGGTTGTCCTACCGCCGCCCCGATGGCACGCCCTACACCGCGCCCGACCGCGACCGCATCAACGACCTCGACGTCGTCCCGTCGCCGTTCCTCACCGGCGCGATCCCGATGTCCGACGGCGCCGGCAACTTCCGCTACGACGTCGCGCTGATGGAGACCAACCGCGGCTGCCCGTACAAGTGCTCGTTCTGCTACTGGGGCGGCGCGACCGGCCAGAAGATGCGGTCGTTCTCGACCGAGCGGCTCGCCGAGGAGGTCGACCTCTTCGGCTACCACAAGGCGCCGTCGCTGGTGCTCTGCGACTCGAACTTCGGCCTGCTCGAAGCCGACGAGGAATTCGTCGAGCTGGTCATCAAGACCAAGGAGAAGTACCGCTATCCCGAGGCGCTGATCACCAGCTGGGCCAAGAACAAGTCGGCGCGCTTCTTCAACATCGTGCGCAAGCTGAAAGAGCACGGCATGCAGAGCCTGTTCACGCTCGCGCTGCAGACGCTCGACGACGCCGCGCTGACCAACATGCTGCGCAAGAACATGAAGGTCAACCAGTGGGAAAGCCTGGTCGACTGGCTCGCCGAAGAAGGACTCGAATGCTACGGCGAGCTCATCTGGGGCGCGCCGGGCGAGACGCCGGAGTCGTTCTTGGCGGGCTACGACCGGCTCGCGAAGAAGGTCTCGCGCATCGCGGTGTACCCGATGCTCCTGCTGCCCAACACGTCCTATGTGGAGCATCGCGAGGTGCACGGCTTCGTCACCATCCGCGGCGAGGACGACGACTTCGAGTACGTGCTGGCGAACCGCACGTCCACGCTGGCCGAAAACCTGGAGATGCAGCGCTTCGTCTTCTGGGCGCGCGTGCTCGGCGAGCAGCAGTTCCTGCGCCACGTCTGGCAGCCGCTGTACGACATCGCCGGCGTGACCCAGTCCCAGGCGATCCGCAGCGTCAAGGAGTACTTCGAGAAGTCGTCGGACCCGTTGGCCGTCGCCATGCTCAGCAAGATCCCGGTGCTCGCCGAGTCACCCGCGATCGCCGAGGCGCTGCGGACCCTGCACAGCCAGCCCGAGCTCCAGGACCTCGTCCGCGAGTGGTGGCACGAGGTCGCGGTGCCGATGTTCCCGGAGCAGTGGCGCAAGTTCGCCGCGGCGCTGTACGACTTCGAGTCGTGGTCGCGGCAGGTCTACGTCATCCCCGAAGGCGACCTCCCCAAGGGCTGGTACCTCTCGGAGCGCAACGGCGTCGAGTGGTACGAGAGCGACCTCGTCTCGCTGCCCTACGACATGCCCGCCGCCTTGGAGAACTGGGAAACCACGCTCGCCGACGGCCCCGTCGAGGAAGAGACCAGCTTCATCTTCGACGCCAGGCCCGGCTACTACCACAACCTCGACAACTACGAGATCGCCGCGCAGCACCTGGCGACCCCGCGCAAGACCAGCGCCTCGGAGCTGCTCGGCCGCGCCAGCTGACCCCAGACCGTGAGGGCCGCCCGGGACCCAGGACCCCGGGCGGCCCCCACTCCCCAGGCCACGATAAAGCGGGCTTTACTCCCCGGAGTAAAGCCCGCTAAATCTCGCACAATAAAGCCCGCGAAACTCCCCGAAGTAAAGCCCGCGAAACTCCCCGCGATAAAGCCCGCTTTATCCTGTGGAGTAGAGCCCGCTAGACTCCGCGAAGTAAAGCCCGCTTTATCCCCGGGGATAAAGCGGGCTAAACCTCGCGGGATAAAGCCCGCTAAACTCCTGGGGGTAAAGCGGGCTGAACTTTGGGGGATAAAGCCCGCTAAACTCCTGGGGATAAAGCGGGCTGAACTTTGGGGGATAAAGCCCGCTAAACTTCGGGGAGTTTAGCGGGCTTTATCGTGGGGTTGGGAGGGGGTGGGGTTAGCGGAGGAAGCCTCGGGAGGTGTGCCAGCCGTCGGCTATGTCGGTCTCGAGCTGGTTGAGGCGGGCGGTGAGGGCTTGGTCGAAGCCGTCGAGGAAGTACTCGTCGCCGCCGCGGGGCTCGATCTGGCGGTCGTCGGCCACGAACTTCGCGACCACGTCGGCCAGTGTCGTGCCGGGCTCGATCCGGCCCGCGATGTAGCGGTCGGCCCCCTTGAGGCCCGGGAAACCCGCCTCGCGGTAGAGGTAGACGTCGCCGAGGAGGTCGACCTGCACGCCTGCTTGGATGTGCGCGCCGGGCCGCATGGTCGACGGCTTGATCCGGATCAGCTCGGCCTCGGTGCCGGACCGGATGCTGTGCAACGCGTACCCGTAGTCGACGTCCAGCGACGGGATCCGCGAACCGACGCGCTCGGCGAAGGCGTTCAGCGCGTCCTGGAGTTCGGCGCGCTCGCCTGGCGGGAGCTTGCCGTCTGGCCTGCCGCTGTAGTCCTCGCGGATGTTGAGGAAGTCGATCGGCTGATCGGGCGCCGCGTCGGACAGTTCGGCGATGAAGTCGGCCAGCTGCGTCAGCCGGGACGCGCGGCCGGGCAGGATGATGTAGCTCAGCCCGAGCCGGACGGGACGCTCACGCTCGGCGCGCAGCTTCTGGAAGTTGAGCAGATTCGCCTTCACCCGGCCGAACGCCTTGCGCTTGCCGGTGGTCTCCTCGTACTCCTCGTCGTTGAGACCGTACATCGACGTGCGCACCGCGTGCAGGTCCCACAGACCGGGCTGCCGGTCGAGCGTCTGCGAGGTGAGCGCGAAAGCGTTGGTGTACAACACCATCTTGAACCCGCGGCCGCCCGCCCGCGCGATGAGCCCGCCGAGCCCGGGGTTCGTCAGCGGTTCGAGGCCGCCGGAAACGTACATGGCGAACGGGTTGTCGTTCGGGATCTCGTCGATGACCGAGGCGAACATCGCGTTGCCCGCGTCCAAAGAGGAGTTCTCGTACCGCGCACCCGTCACGCGCACGCAGAAGTGACAACGGAACATGCACGTCGGGCCGGGGTAGAGCGCGACGATGTGCGGTGTCACGGTCCGCCGTTCGAGGATGTTGTCGATGATCCCCTTGTTCTCCAACGGAAGCACCGTGTTCGACCAGTACTTCCCGGCGGGCCCCGCGACCACCGCGGCACGCAGTTCCGGCACCTGGTCGAACGTGTCGAGCAGCCGCTCGAACACCACACGGTCGACGGCCAGCTCGCGCCGCGCGGTCTCCAGTGTGGTGAACGGGCTGTTGCCGTACTTGTGCGTCAAGGAAAGCAGCAGGTCCGCGTCGGCGACCGCGCGGGGGTGCGCCGTGCTCAGCAGGTCACGGAGTGCGGCGCGAGGGTCGGGCGCGGTCCAGAACGCGGTCATCAGGTGTCCTTCCGTCGGGAGGTCACGGCGGCTCCGTGCGCGACCGCGAACCGGATGAGCGCGCACACGCGCCGGATCTCCTCGCGGGACACCGACGAGCCGCTCGGCAGCGCGATCACCCTGGCCACCATCGCCTCGGTGTGCGGCAGGTGCACCGGCCCGCGTGAGCGATACGGCTCCAGCTGGTGACACGAGGGCGAGCCGATCGGGGTGAGCGCGATCGCGTTTTCGGCCTTGAGCAATTCCAGTAGCAGGTCGCGCGAAATGCCGGTGGCCTTTTCGTCGACGTTCATGATCACGTACTGGAAATTGTTGCTTTCCTCGGTGTCGTGGGTGAAAAAGCTCAGTCCCTCGATCGGCCCGAGTTCGGAAAGGTAGAGATCGTAATTGGCTCTGTTGTGCCGAATGGTGTCGGGAAACGCGTCGAGTGACGTCAGGCCCATCGCGGCCGCGGCCTCGCTCATCTTCCCGTTGGTACCACCCGCGTCGACGACGGTCTTGAGGCCCTTGCCGAAGTTGTGCAGCGCGCGCACCCGGTCGGCCAGCTCCGGATCGTTGGTGACGACGGCGCCGCCTTCGAACGCGCCCGTCACCTTCGTGGCGTGGAAGCTGAACACCTCCGCCGCGCCGAAACCGCCGATGAGCCTGCCCTCGGTGGTGCAGCCGATCGCGTGCGCGGCGTCGAAGAACACGGGAATCCCGTTGTCCGCGGCCACTTTCTCCAGCTCGTCGACGGCGCACGGCCGTCCCCACAGGTGCACGCCGAATATCGCCGACGTGCGCGGGGTGATCGCCGCGGCCACCAGCTCCGGGTCGAGGCAGCCGGTCGCCGGGTCGATGTCGCAGAACACCGGCTCCAGTCCGAGCCAGCGCACCGAGTGCGCGGTGGCGGCGAAGGTCAGCGACGGCATGATCACCTCGCCGGTCAGCCCGGCGGCGTGCACCAGCAACTGCAGCGCGACCGTGGCGTTGCAGGTGGCGACGCAGTGCGAAACGCCGGCGATCTCGGCGACCCGGTCCTCGAATTCCAGCACCAGCGGCCCGCCGTTGGACAGCCACTGGTTGTCCAGCGCCCAGTTGAGCCTGTCGAACAGGCGCGCTCGATCGATCAGATTGGGCCGATTGGTGTGCAACGGCGTCAGGAACGCCTTCCGCCCGCCGAACAGGGCCAGGTCGTCGAGGTCGTGTTTCACGCTTGCCATGGTCCGCGCGCGCGGAGCATGCCGCATCTCTGAGGTTGCGCGGACTGAGCATGCCGCGAGATGTGATGCCACGCCGCCGATGTGACGATCGATATCATGTACGGTGACGAATTCTCCGAAGTCTATGTGTCCTATTACGAAGGCCAGGGCAAGGATTACGCGGCCGAGGCTGAAGACATCACCCGGCTGATCCGCGAACACACGCCGGGCGCGGACTCGCTGCTCGATGTCGCCTGCGGCACCGGCGCGCACCTGCGGCGGTTCAATCAGCTGTTCGCGCACACCGAGGGCGTCGAACTGTCCGAGGGCATGGTGAAGGCGGGCCGGGCGCACTACCCGGAACTCACGCTGCACCAAGGGGACATGCGCGACTTCCACCTCGGGCGGAAGTTCGACGCGGTCACGTGCATGTTCAGCTCGATCGGCCACGTCGGCGGGCCGGACGGCCTCGACGCGACCGCGCGCTGTTTCGCCGAGCATCTCGTCACCGGCGGCACGCTGGTGGTGGAACCGTGGTGGTTCCCGGAGAACTTCATCGACGGCTACGTCGCCAGCGGTATGTCCGAAGTGGACGGACGCAGGATGGTCCGGCTGTCGCACTCCGTCCGTGAGGGTGACGCCACGAAGATCACCGTCCACATGGCCATCGCGGACGCCGAGCGCGGGCTCAGGCATGTGACCGAGGTCGGCCTGCTCTCGCTGTTCGAGCAGGCTCGTTATGAAAAGGCGTTCGCACAGGCCGGAATCGACGCCGAATACGTCGAAGGCGGCCCGCTCGGCCGCGGGCTCTTCGTCGGAACCCGTCGCTGACGCCGAGCCCGGCAAGACACAAGAAGCGGCGGCGCCGCCGACCGCACCAGTATCGAAACGGACACTATCGATTGGGGACGCAGATGCGTTTTCTGTCCGGCCGCGAAAAACTTTCGGTGGCGGTCATCGGCTTCGGCTACGTCGGCTCGTGCATCGCCGCGACGCTGGCTGATCGCGGTTTCGACGTGCTCGCCGTCGACACCGATCCACGGTTGCCAGAGGAATTGGCCAGGGGGCACTGCCGGTTCCAGGAAGAAGGGCTGTCGAAGCTGATCTTCGACGGCCTCGGCGCCGGCACGCTGCGGGTGAGCACCGACCCGGCGGGCCTCGCGGCCGCCGACGTCGTGCTGATCAGCGTCGGCACCCCGGTGCTCGAGGACGGCTCGCTCGCCGACGAGCAGCTGCGCGCCGCGTGCGCCGAGCTCAGCCGTCACCTGCGCAAGGGGCAGCTGATCGTGCTCAAGAGCACGGTCCCGCCGGGCACCACGCGCGACATCGTCCTCCCGCTGCTGGAAGAGAGCGGGTTGATCGGCGGGGTCGACTTCGGCCTCGCGTACACCCCGGAGCGGCTCGCCGAGGGCACCGCGCTGCGTGAGCTGCGGACGTTCCCGATCGTCGTCGGCGGCCTCGGCGCGGAGAGCTCGGCCGCCGCGGCGCGGTTCTGGCAGGACGCGCTGGGCGTCGAGGTCATCCCGCACGACTCGCTGGAGTCGGCGGAGATCGTCAAGCTGGCCAGCAACTGGTGGATCGACGTGAACATCGCGCTCGCCAACGAGCTCGCCAAGTTCTGCTCGCTCTACGGCGTCGACGTGCTCGACGTGATCAGCGCGACCAACACCATCCCCAAGGGCGCCGGCAACGTCAACGTGCTGCTGCCGAGCGTCGGCGTCGGCGGCTCGTGCCTGACGAAGGACCCGTGGATGGTCTGGCGCTCGGCCGACCGGCTCGGCGTGGACATCAGGACGGCGGTCACCGGCCGCGAGGTCAACTCGGGCATGCCGGAGTACACCGCGCAGGTGATCGTCGACGAGCTGGTCACGCTCGGCAAGGACCCGGCATCGGCCAAGGTCGCCGTGCTCGGCCTGGCGTTCAAGAACAACACCGGCGACCTGCGCGCGACCCCGACCCAGGGCGTCGCCGAGACGCTGGCGAAGGCAGGTGCCCAGGTGCGGCTGTACGACCCGCTGGTCGACCCCGAACGCGTCGAGCAGATGTACGGCGTCGGGCTCTCGCCGAGCCTGGACGAGGCCGTCGACGGCGTGGACTGCATCGCCGTGCTCGCGCTGCACCGGGAGTTCGAGGGCATCGACTTCGGGGCGCTGCCGGTGGCCGACGGCTGCCTCGTGCTCGACGGCCGTGCCTACTACAGCAAGGAAAAGATCGCCGAGCTGCGGTCGCTCGGCTACGCGTACCGGGGGATCGGCCGATGAGCCGCGCGGTGGTCACCGGTGGCTGCGGCTTCGTCGGCAGCCACCTCGTGGAGCGCCTCGTCGCGCGCGGCGACGAGGTCACCGTGTTCGACGGGCTCGCGCCGTCGCACCCGGTCGAGGGCGTCCGCTATGTCGCGGGCGACATCCGGAACCTGGCCGATCTCGCCGAGGCCGTCGGCACGGGCACCGAGATCGTCTACCACCTGGCCGCGGTCGTCGGGGTCGACAAGTACCTGTCGAGCCCGCTCGACGTGGTCGACGTCAACTTCCTCGGCACCCGCAACGTGCTCGACCTCGCCAACCGCGCGGGCGCGCGCGTGGTGCTGAGCAGCACCAGCGAGGTCTTCGGCAAGAACCCCGCTGTCCCGTGGCGCGAGGACAGCGACCGGGTGCTCGGCGCCACGTCGGCGGCACGCTGGTCGTACTCGACCTCGAAGGCCCTGGCCGAGCACCTGACCTTCGCGTTCGCCGCCCATCACGACCTCGACGCGCGGATCATCAGGTACTTCAACGTGTTCGGCCCGCGCCAGCGCCCCGCGTACATCGTGAGCCGCTCGGTGCACCGCGCGCTGAACCGGCAGCCGATGGTCGTCTACGACCGTGGCGTCCAGACGCGCTGCTTCACCTACATCGACGACGCGATCGACGGCACGATCCTGGCGGCGACGGCGCCGGACGCGGCGGGGGAGTCGTTCAACATCGGGTCGATGACCGAGACGACGGTCGGCGAGGTCGTGCGGCTGATCGCCGAGCTGACCGGCGCGCCGGAGCCGCGCACGGAGGTCGACACGGCCGTCCGGATCGGACCGGCGTACGAGGACCTGTCCCGCCGTGTCCCCGACGCCACCAAAGCCCGCGACGTGCTCGGCTGGACCTGCGAGACCACGCTGCGCGACGGCCTGATCAAGACGATCGAGTGGGCCCGCGCCAGCCAGTGGTGGCTGGACCTCCCGGACAGCGGCGTCGCCTGAGGGGTCGTGAGCGTTGCGGGCGGTTCTAACCGCCCGCAACGCTCACGAGCTAGTACTCGTCGTGCAGCCGCCACCATTCGCCAGGCCCCGAGTAGCTCCGGCCCGCAGGCTGTTCCCAGTGCTCCTGCCGCCCCAGCGGCGTCAGGTCGAGGTAATTCGACGTGCTCGTCAGCAAATCCGTGCCGCGCGCGTAAGTCGAGTACGTGTGGAAGATCTCCGAGCCGTCGCGCAGGAACACGCTCAGCCCCGACCGGTCTCCGCTGATCTCCGGCGACCGTTTGTAGTTGTATTCGACCGGCTTCACGGACTCGTCCAGCGTGACGTGGAAGTCGTAGTTGAAGTCGCTGTCGTGCGACGAGAACCACGGCACCGCCCACCCCATGCGCTGCTTGAAGGCCGCGAGCTTCGCGTACGGCGCCCGTGACACCAGCACCAGGTTCGTGTCGCGCGCGTGCAGGTGCGCGAGGTGTCCAATGTGGTCGGTGACCTTCGAGCAGCCGCGGCAGCCCGCGTCCCAGTCCGGGTGGAACATGAAGTGGTACACGATCAGCTGACGCTTGCCGTCGAACAGCTCCGGCAGGCTCGCGGCGCCCTCGGCGCCCTGGAAGACGTAGTCCTTCTCGATACGGACCATCGGCAGCCTGCGCCGGTTGGCGTTCAGCTCGTCCCTGGCGCGGGTGAAGGCTTTCTCCTCCTCCAGGAACTTTCGCCTGGCGTCGAGCCACTCGTCCCGCGAGACGACCTCGGGCAGATTCATGGGTAACCCTCCGAAAATCACGAAACCCGGGCCGACCGTCCACTGTGAACGGTCGGCCCGGGTTTGCGGTGCCTGTGCTACGCGGAGCGCGGAGCGGTGTCGGTGAAGACCAGGTTCTTGTCGGACGCGATGCCCGCCATCATGCCGCTGGACACCGCGTTGGTGACGAACGGCATCGCCATCGGCAGCGTCGGCCGGTGTGCCATGTCGCCGGCGGCGTAGACGCCCGCGACGCTGCTCACCTGGAAGTCGTCGATCTCGACGCAGCCGTCCGGGGTCATCTTGCAGCCCAGCTGTTCCGGCAGCTTGGACCGCTGCAGGTACTTGCCGACGGCGAAGATCCCGGTACGGGGCAGTGGTTCGCCCGACTCGAAGACGATCCGGTCCAGCCGCTCGTCGACGGCGTCGAGGCGGGCGATCTTCTCCTCGCGGACCGGGAGGTCGGCGTCGGCGAGCCTGCCGCGGGCCGTCTCGTCGATCTCGTCGCCTCGCCCGTCGGCGAGCAGCACCACGTCGGCGCTGAACCGGCGCAGGTGCAGCGCGAGCTCGATCATGATGGGGTCGTTGAACAGCACCGCGATCGGCTTGTCACGGGCGTCCTCGTAGCCGTGGCAGTACGGGCAGTGGAAGATGCTGCGGCCCCACAGGTCCGCGAAACCTTCGATCTGGGGCAGGTCGTCCTGCAGGCCCGTCGCGAAGATCAGGCGCCGCGACCGGACGGTGGAACCGTCGCCCAGCGACACCTCGAACCCGCCGTCCACCTGCTTGGCGTCTTCGACGCTGACGCCGCGGGTCTCGACGGTCGGGTACTGCTTGAGCTCGTCGCGGGCGATGGCACGGAACTCCGGGGGAGGCGTGCCGTCGCGCGTGACGAAGTTGTGCATGTTGGAAGCCCGCTCGTTGCGGTACTCACCGGAGTCGATCAGAAGGGTGCGCCGCAGCGCGCGGCCGAGAGTGAGAGCAGCTGAGAGACCGGCCGGCCCCCCGCCGATGACGATCACGTCAAACACTGGGGTCTCCTCGAAATGGGGCTGGCTAGTCGTCTGCGCCGGCCTGGCGCTCCGTCTTGAGCACGTGCAGGCCTTCTTCTTCCGCGTTGGCGGAGACGGCCTTGCTGGTCTTGTTCAGCTCCTCTTCCGGGCTGAACATGATGACCTCGGTGCCGGCCTGGTGCTTCGACGGCGCGTGGCCCGCGGGGGTGTAGAACGCGTCACCGGCTTCGTAGACCTCTTCGCCGTCGGCGGTGAGCACGGTCATCCTGCCCTTGATGACGTATCCCCAGTGCGGGCACTGGCACTGGTCCTGGGGCAGGCCCTTGAGCAGCTTGGTCGCGTCGATGTCCTCGTCGAAAATGGTGAAGTTGGCGGAATAACCCTCGAGGACCTCGTACCGGTCCCTCACGGGGCCGAGTTCCTCGACCTGCGTGGCGCTGTTCCACGAAACCTTCGGCATGGCAGTAGCTCCTTCGTTCGGTCGATATCAAGAACGTTAGGGGCTGTGCCGGGCGAGGCTCATCTCTGAGCTTGCTGAGTGCCCAACTTGTGCGCCGCGACATCGGGCATCACGGTGCCTGGCACGGCCCCGACGCCGGAGCCGAGGTCCCGGCTGGCGCGTGAGGTGTTGGGGGGCGGTTCGAGCACGAAATGCCCGTCACCGCGCAGGGTGCCGATCGTGCGGCGCATCGATGGGCTGTTCCACATCCACGCGTTCATGCACGGCTGGAAATAGATGCCGGGGCCGTGCGCCAGGATCAGGGCGGTCACCAGGGTGTCGGCCATGCCGGACACGGCTTTGGCGAAAGTCGTCGCGGTGGTCGGCGCGACGATGAAGGTGTCGGTCCCTTCCAGCAGCTTCACGTGCAGCGGGACGTCCGCCCAGTCGGTGTCCGTGTACACGGTCACCGGAAGCTTCTCGCTGAGGAACAGATTGCACGCGGTCGGCGTCGCCACCACGGTGACGTCGGGCGTGTAGGTCAAGGCTTCCTCGATCAGCAGCGCAGCCGATGTGGCACAGCTGGAGCCACAAACACCGATCAGCAAGGAGCCCAAGACCGAGCCGGAGGCGGAGCGGGGCTCGATATCGGTGGTGGATTGCGTCATCGAAGCTTCCTTCGTAGAATGAAGGGGTGTTGCCGCTCCGAACGGCAACACCCCAACAATCGCTTCAGCTTGCGCGAGCTACGATCAGTCGCAGGGCTCACCGGTCATGACCGACGGCGCGACGGCCGAGAGGGCGAACTCGACGGTCTCGGCACCGGCGGTGGCGAGCAGTTCGGCGTCGGAAACCTTGGTGATGTCGAACATGATGTTCTCCTTGGTGTTGGGGCTTACTGAGTTCAATGATGCATCGTCCGGCTCCGAAAAACCCCTTCTGGATTGCTGCCAGTGGGGACGGTGCCGAGAAAAACCCGTGGAGCTTGGCGACTGAGATCAGTCGCAGGGCTCACCGGTCATGACCGACGGCGCGACGGCCGAGAGAGCGAACTCGACGGTCGCGGCACCCGCGGTGGCGAGCAGTTCGGCGTCGGAAACCTTCGTGATGTCGAACATGGTTCTCTCCTTGGGATCGAGGCTTGTGGCGGCAGAAGATCGAGTAAGGCTCACTCCTGGATAGCCGCCAGGAGTGCGTCTTGCGCGAACTTGAGATCAGTCGCAGGGCTCACCGGTCATGACCGACGGCGCGACGGCCGACAGGGCGAACTCGACGGTCGCGGCACCCGCGGTGGCGAGCAGTTCGGCGTCGGAGACCTTGGTGATGTCGAACATGAATTCCTCCTGGTTGATGTGGTGATGATTGCCCGGGGGGCTATGTAAATAATGCAACCGCCGTTCCCGGAAAACCACTCCTGGATTGCGCGCGGTGCGCAACCGATCCCGCGGTGCGGGAAACAAGGGTCCCTTTCACGCACAGCGCGCGGAAGGGACCCTTGTCGTTCATGGGGTTTTCAGCTGGTAGCCGCGTAGAGCGCGTCGATCTCGGTGGCGTACTTGGCCGAGATCGCGGCTCGCTTGAGTTTCAGGTTCGAGGTCAGCTCGTCACCGCCTGCTTCCCAGAACTTGGGTAGCACGGTGAATCGCTTGATTTGTTCGATTCGTGAAAGTTTCATGTTGCCGGCGTGCACACTGGCCCGGATCGCTTCCAGCACGCGCTCGTCCTTGGCCAGCACCGCCGGATCCACCGCGATGACGGCCTCGGCGGCGAACGCGGCCGCCGCTTCCGGGTCCAGTGTGATCAGCGCGACGTTGTACGGCCGGTTGTCCCCGACCGCCATCATCGGCCCGATCAGCGGCGAACCCGCCGAGATCGCGTGCTCGATGTTGCTCGGCGACATGTTCTTCCCGCCGGAGTTGACGATCAGTTCCTTCTTGCGGCCGACGATCCGGTAGTTGCCCTCGTCGTCGACCGTCGCGATGTCGCCGGTCCGTAGCCAGCCATCGGGGTCCAGCGCTTCCGCGGTCTTCTCGGGATCCTTGCGGTAGCCCCGCATCATCCACGGCATGCGCACGAGTAGCTCGCCGTCCTCGGCCAGCTTCGCCTCGGCGCCGGGCGCCAGTTGCCCGATCGTGCCGATCTTCGATTCCTTCGGCGACGAACCGGAGCCGAAACCGCACTCCGACATACCCCAGCCGACGCTGACCGCGGCACCTAGCTTCTCCCAGAAGCCGTATACGTGCTCCGGGATCGCGGCCGTGCCGGTCAGCGCCCACTTCAGCCGCTCGAATCCGGTCTTGACGCGGATCGACGCGAGGAACTCCGGGTCACCGGCTTCGAACGCGGCCGCGGATTCGGGATCCGCCAGCAGTTCCCGCTCGACGCCGGCCTTCAGCTTCTCCCAAGTCCTCGGCACTGCGGCGAAAGTCGTCGGGTGCAGCTCGGCGATGGTCTCGGCCAGTTTGCCCAGATCGTCCAGGCAGGTGACCTGGCCACCGCAGGCGATCGGGTAGTAGTGGCGGAAGAACCGGTCACCCGAGTGGCTGGACGGCAGATAGGAGATCGTCGTGTCGCCCGCCTCCATCGGCCAGATGGTGGTCATCGCGTCGATCATCCGCAGCCAGCCGCGGTGGGTGTGCTCGACACCCTTGGGCGGCCCGGTCGTCCCCGAGGTGTAGATGAGGCACAGGAGATCGTCGGGCGTCACCGCCCGCCAGGTGGCCTCGAAATCGAAGTCCGGCGCGGGCTCCAGCCGGTCCAGGTCGCCGTCCTCGACGACGAGCAGATGCTCGAGCGTCGCTCCGGAAGCCCTGATCTGATCGGCGAATTGCCGTTCACAGACCATGATCTTCGTGTCGGAATGGGTGAGCAGATACTGGATCTGCTCCGGCGAACTCGTGTTGTAGATGGAAAAAGTGGTGGCACCCAGATGGGAGGCCGCCACCTCGGTCAGGTTGAACTCGGGGCGGTTGGTGAGCATCGCGGCGAACGTGTCGCCACGCCGCAGACCCAGCGCCGCCAGGCCTGCCGAGATCCGGCGCACCTCGGCGCCGTACTGCTTCCAGGTCAGCTGAACGGTATCCCCAGGCGTGCGCAGCGCCACCTCGTCCGGGTGCGCCGCCACGGTCAGTTGGAATGCCTCAGGAAAGGTGCTGGGTCGCGACATTTTCGTGGTCTCCTCAGCTACTTCGGCTTTCCCATTATAGGACCGGGCCATGTTCGCGCATCTTCGAAAATGCTTTGGCTGCCTCAGCATTAGCGAAGAAAAAATTCCACGAGAAGTTCGATATCGTGGTTTTCAATCGCTTCAGTTGGGTCTTCACTTTCCGGTAACACAGTTATATTCAGGGAGAAACGATGACGTCACCACCCGCACCCACCCGGCAGTGGCTCGCACTGGTGTTGCTGGCCATGACCCAGTTCGTACTCGTCGTCGATACCGCGATCGTGATCATCGCCGCCCCTTCGATGGAGAAGGTCGGGTTCTCCCAGGAAAGCCTGCCCTGGGTCACCAACGCCTACGCGCTCGCGTTCGGCGGCCTGCTGCTGCTCGGCGGCCGCGCCAGTGACATTTTGGGACGACGACGCATTTTCATCGCCGGTTTGGCGCTGTTCGCGGTCGGCTCGCTCGCCGGCGCGCTTTCCACCGCCCCGCTGTGGCTGATCGTCGCCCGCGTGGTGCAGGGCATCGGCGCGGCGCTGGTCTCCCCCGCCGCGCTCGCGTTGGTCATGACGCTGTTCACCGGTGAAAAGGAACGCAACAAGGCGCTCGGCGTCTGGGGTTCCGTCGCCGCCGCCGGCGCCGCGACCGGCTACGTCTTCGGTGGCCTGCTCACCGAATGGTTCGGCTGGCAGTCGGTGTTCTGGGTCAACCTCCCGATCGTCGCCGTCGTCGTGCTGCTGGCCCCGCGCCTGCTGCCCGAGGCGAAGGACCCGAGCCACACCTCGTTCGACCTGGCGGGCGCCGTCACCGTCACCGGTGGTGTTTCCCTGACGGTGTACGCGTTGTTCAACGCCGGCACCACCGGCTGGGGCAGCGCGCAGACACTCGGCCTGTTCGCCGGCGCCGTCGTGCTGCTCGCCGCGTTCGTCGTGATCGAGTCGCGCAGCAGCAACCCGCTCATTTCGCTGGGTATCTTCCGTATCGCCTCGCTGCGCAACGGAAACGGCCTCACCCTGCTCACCCAGGGCGCGGTCATGCCGATGTTCTTCCTGCTCACCCTGTACGTGCAGCACGTTCTCGACTTCACGCCGCTGCAGGCGGGCCTGGCGCAGATGCCCGCGGCGCTGTGCTTCACGCTGCTGGGCACGCACGTCGGCAACCTGGTCAGCAAGATCGGGTTCCGCATCCCGGCGACCGTAGGCAGCCTGATCGCCGCGGCCGGGTTGTACTGGCTGGCACAGGCGGAGGTCGGCGGCAACTACTTCGCCGACGTCTTCGGGCCGCTGACCGTCACCGCGATCGGCGCCGTGCTCAGCGTCGTCGCGCTGATGATCGCCGCCACCGCCGAGGCGCCCGCGGCCAGCGCGGGCCTGGCGTCCGGTCTGGTGAACGTCACCCAGCAGCTCGGTGGCGCCATCGGCCTGGCGGTGCTCAGCTCGATCGCCGCGATGTCCACCGCGGCTTCGGCCGGGCGCGGCAACGACGCGCTCACCTCGCTGACCGACGGCATGGACACCGCGCTCACGATCGGCGCCGGCATCGCCGTGGTGACCGGTCTGCTCGCCGCGGTGTTGTTCCGGAAGAAGGCCAAGGCCGCGCAGACGGCAGACTCGGGAAGCGCGGTCGCGGAGAACGAAGGCGCGGTCGCCTGACGCTGGTGCATCACCCGTCGCTCACAGGAATGGACAACGATGGTTACTCAGGTCGCGCCGGTCGTACTCCCCGGCACGCTGCGGGATCGATCCCCTGAGGACACCTGGGAGCTCGTGCGGCCCCGGCTCGGTGCCTATGGCATCACCAGGGTCGCCGAGCTGACCGGGCTCGACATCATCGGCATGCCGGTGTTCATGGCCGTCCGGCCGCTCGCCACCACGGTGGGGGTGAGCCAGGGCAAGGGGGCGACCCCGCTGCTGGCGCGGCTGTCGGCGGTCATGGAGTCCATCGAGATGTCGGTCTGTGAGCGGTATTTCACCACTCCGGACGCCTTCGTCGCCCAAGCCGCCGACCTCGGTCTCCCTTACGCGACAACGGAGATCACCCCGACGGACCGGTCGGTCATCTCCGACCGCTTCCCGCTGAAGTGGGTGCCGGCGGTGGCATTGGGCGACGGGGCGCCGACATTCGTCCCGCTCCGCGCGGTCGCCATGGACGGCATCGCGGACGGGACCTGGCGCCCGCCGACGCAGTTCTGCTCGGCCAACGGATTGGCCAGCGGCAACAATCTGGCGGAAGCCACGATCCACGCGCTGCTCGAGGTCATCGAGCGGTTCTCGACGGCGGGCATGGCGAAAACGTCCATCCGGCAACGGAAAGTGCTGGACCTGACGACCATGCCCGCCTGCTGGAGCCGCGACCTCATCGCGCACCTGCACGATCTCGACTTCTGGGTGGAGGTCGTCGACTGCTCGACCGTGCCCGGCGTGTCGACGTTCGCGACCTTCGTCTGGAGCCCCGACATGCCGGGCCTCTACGCCGGGTCGGGCAGCCATTTCCTGCCGGAGATCGCCGTCCAGCGCGCGCTGACTGAGTCGGTCCAGAGCCGCATGTCGGTGATCAGCGGCGCCCGCGAGGACATCGGCATCAGCGCCTACCGAGGCGTCCGCTATCCCGTCGCCCCGGTGACCGTCGAACCCAACCAGACCTGGGACGCGATCTCCGCGCCCGCGCTGGGCCCCGACGTCCCGAGCGCCGAGGTGCTCGCCTGGCTCGCCGAGCAGGTGAGCCTCATGTCCGGCCGCCCGGTGCTGCGCGTCGACATGACCCCGCCCGACGAGCCGTTCGCCGTCTGCAAGGTCGTCGTGCCAGGCCTGCCCGAAAAGCTCCACGAGGCCAGCGAGGACCTGCCCCGCTACCCCGATCCGGAAGACAGGAACCCGGCGCATGCCTGACACCCAGACGCTCCACGTGTTCGCCGGCCCCTCCCTGTCCGGCTCATCGGTGCTCGAGCTTGAAGGTGTCTGCGCACATCCCCCGATCGCGCACGGCGACCTCTACCGTCTCAACCTCACCGAGGGCGACTCGGTCCTGATCGTCGATGGCATTTATCAGCACACGGCACCGGTGCGCCACAAGGAGATCCTCGCGCTGCACGCGGCGGGCGTCCCCATCTACGGCACGGCCAGCCTCGGCGCGCTGCGCGCCACCGAGCACCAGGGCCACGGCATGACCGGCGTGGGCACGGTCTTCGGCTGGTACCGCGACGGCAGGCTCATCTCCGACGCCGATGTGGCGCTCAGCCACGGCGACGCCGACGTCGACTATCGCGCCTTCACCCAGGCGCTGGTCAGCATCATCAGCGTCACCGACAGGCTGGTTTCCGCAGGCAGGCTCGACGAGACCGACGCGACCCGGGTCGTCGACCTCGCCCGTTCCCTGCACTTCATCAGCCGCACCAACGGCGCACTCCGCGCGGCGGCGGCCGAGCACGACCTGGCAGAGCAGATGGGGCTCGTGCTCGACGAGCTGCGCGCCGACCGCCTCGGCGACATCAAGCGCATCGACGCCGAGGCCGCGGTCCACGACCTCCTCGCGGGGAAGGTCGAGCCACCCGCCGACGTCGACGTCCCGCTCACCACCTGGCGCAAGGAGTGGAGCCTCCAGCACACCCCGGCCACGGCCGACCCCGAAGGCCCGACCCTGCGCCAGCTGATCGCCTTCGCGCAGCTGTTCCTCCCGGACTTCCCGCAGCGCCACACCGAGTACGTGCTCGCGTCCTTGAAGCCCGAGTACCCCGAGGTCGGCGAATCCTCCTGGCTGGACGCACTTTCCCCGGCCGAGTACGTCCGCCGCGGCATCCTGTCCGAGGACGAGCTGACCTCCCTCACGGCTGACGAGCGCGCGACCCGGGTGCTCGTCCGCACCTTCCGCCGCCGTTCCGGCCGCTTGGTCTACGACGAGTTCCCGGCCGAGCTGGCCGAATTCGCCGAGCAGAGCGCCCGGCTGCTCAATCTGACCACCCAGGCGGCCGAGCTCAACCCGAACTTCCACCCCGGCGACATTCCCTCGGCCGAGCTGGACAAGACGTTCGGCGAACTGTGGGGCACCACGGAATTGGTCACCCACGTACTCGACCGCGGCTTCCGCTCACCCGAGGAATTCCGCGAACAAGCCAGGCCGTACTTCATCGCGGCCCGCGCCTTCCTCGGCATGCGCACCCAAGCGGCGTAAAATGACTCGTGAGCGTTGCGGACGGTTCTAACCGCCCGCAACGCTCACGACCCCATTACCGCGACCGCCCGGTCACGCGACTGGTTTCAGCCGGATATCATTCCCACGGTGAGCAGTTGCTGTTGTCGTCGCACACCTTGGCCCTGACACTCGTCGCTCGCGTCTTGACCACCCGGTTGTTCGCCGGGTACTGCGTGCCGTTGATCTCCACCACGAGGTGGGCGTTTCGCCCGGAGCTCTGGGACCAGGAAACCTGGTCGGACTTCCAAAGCAGCCTGCCGACGTAGCTTCCGTTGCCGATCTTGACGTCGATGCGGTAGTCGCCGACGGTATTCGGAGGAGGAGTGAGGGCTTGCGCGCTTCCCGCTCCGGCGACCGTCATCGCGATGGTGGCCGCCGCGACCGCCGCTGAAGCCTTCAAAGCCTTCGCGAAATCAAGCATGGAATTCCTATCCGTAGAAACTGGCTGAAATCAGAGCCGAGTGTGCTCAAGGCTTCTTTGCCATGCGATTACCTTCTCGTGATCGAAGATTAACCAGGAGTTGTGCGTAGCGCAATGGAAGTTCTTTCGGCAATAATTTGTGCCGACTCTTCTTCCGGTGCGCTGCCGTCAGCGACCGCCGCCATGGCGAAACATGCCGAGCTCGCCATAGGTCGACAAAGCGCTTGCCAAGTCGGCAGATCCGTTGCGCAGCAAGGAACCCAGGAACGCCAGTGTGGCGCCTGCGACGATGCGCGGGCTCTCGTCCGGCCCAGCGCGCGTCAGCACTTCGGTGAGCTGGGGCAGGTAGCGCGGATCGGTGTCCGGCGTGATGGCCTGGGTGAGTGCGAGCGTCGGCTGATCGAGGGCAGGTGACAGGGGGCCGCGAGCGTAGCCGTGAACGGGGCGTTCACAACGTTCAACGTTGCATACGCCCCGCTCACTACGTCCAACCCCACCAGAAAAGCGGGCAAATACGATAGTTCAGGACAAAGGTCAGCGACTTGGGTAGTGTGCGGACGCTGGCTGGCTGGTGCTCGCGCCGTTGACAGTGGTCCGACCGTCGCGAAACCCGAGTTTGGGCCAGTGGATGGCCCAAACTCGGGTTTCGCGTGCCCACGCGTCGATGTGACAACGCAAAGCCAAGTCTTAACTACCCGGCATTGGGTTGGAACCGTCGGTAACATTCACGACCCCAGACCAGAGATCCCATGCGTCTCCGCTGCCGCAGTGTTTCCCGCATGAGATGCGCACTCGCCGGATCATCGCGGCAATTCGACCCTGCCGATCACGGACAGGTCGGGCCGGCGAGAAATGATCACCGATGGAGGGTAGCTGCTCGCTGTAGGAGTTCTTCAGCGGCTTGGGTCAGCCGCTCGTCGCCGGTTTCCAGCAGGTCCGCCGCCGCGACGGCCGGCGGAGCGATGTCCGGCAGCGTGACTTGGTCGGCGACTGGGCCGAGCTGCCCAGGTACGACTCGGAAAGTGACATTGGGCGCTTCGGAATCCCATCGAAAACCGCGAACGTCACGTAGTTCTTCGAGGATATTTGGTGAAATATAGAACTCGCGTCGATGGTTCTCGTCCGAAACCAGGCGGGCGCCATGGGCGATTCCGGCTTCCAAGCCTCCAACACAAACAGCCTTGCGGCTCGACAGCTTCTTAAGCGCTGCGGGGAGCAGTAGTGCCTCGCGTTTTTGAGCCCGCGCGGCCAGCAAGCGAGGCCATTGGTCGGCCGGGCGCCGCATGTAGCGCCGTGCGCGTACCTGTTCGGATGACGAGAGCCAGTTTGGTCGCAGGCCGGACATGAGCCACATGACCGCCCACGCCATCCGCGGCGACCACGGGCGCCCGGCTTGTGGCCGGATGACATGAGCCCGGTGCCATACGGAGTCGGAACGCACCAGCAGCTCACGTCCTGGTTGTGCCGCGGCCAGTCGCCCTGCCGCGATGAGTTCGTAGACGTGATCAGGCGCGACCTCGAGCCGGGACGCGGCTTCCCGCACTGACATCCAGCCAGCCAGTCGCTCTACGGTCAGAGCGCCGCTGTACAGGGGGATCTGGGCGACAAGGTCTGAGATCGGCTGAGCTTGTCAGCGTCCGTTGCCGGGGCGAAAAACGCTGAGCTCGCCATAGGCCGACAAAGCGCTTGCCAAGTCGCTGGATCCATTTCGCAGCACGGAATCCAGGAACACGAGAGTGGAAGCAGCAACGACGTGGGGGCTCTCCTCACGGCCCAGCGAGCCGACGATAGAGGGCACCGGTGGCAGATACAGGGGACCGTCCATGAACGTGAGGTGCGCCGCGCCGGGAATGGTGAGCCGGTAGTTCGTCGCCGTGCCACGCGTCAGCACCTCGGTGAGCTGGGGCAGGTAGCGCGGATCGGTGTCCGGCGTGACGGCCTGGGTGAGCGCGAGTGTCGGCTGATCGAGGGCAGGTGACAGGGGGCCGCGAGGGTAGCCGTCCAGATCGATGACCGCGTCGATCCGGTGATCGAGCCTAGCCGCCTGCAGCGCCGCGGCGCCGCCCATCGAGTGACCGGTCGCGGCGACCCGGCCGGTGTCCAAACGCCCGGCCAGCGGGTCGCCACGCTCAAGACCTTCCAGCCGTGTCAACACGAAACTGAGGTCGGCGGCCCGGATCGCCGTCCACTCGTCGCCCAGCTTGTCGTCGGTGTCCCGGTCGCCGCTGGACACGGTCGCGGTGGTGATCGTCCGGCCGTCGGCGAGCACGACCGCGGCCGAGTCGTAGGGATGGTCGAGCGCGGCGACCACGTACCCGTGGCTCGCGAGTTCCTCCGCCCAAGCGGTGTTCTGGCTCCGCACCCCGCTGGAGCCCGGCGAGAACAGCACGACGGGGAACCGTCCTCCCGCGGCGGCCACCGGGGCGTCGGGAACCGCGTGGGTACGGGCGCACACGGCACCGTCGAGCAGGAAACCCGGCAGGCCGACCCCGGCGGCGAGCGCCGAAGAGACCGTGCGTGCTTCGTCCTCCGTGCGTCCGAGGTACTGGGCACGCGGAGCGTCTGGGCTGCTCAGCGCGGGATACCAGAGCTGGGCGACGACCGTCCGCCGGTCGTCCGGAACGGCGGTGAAGGTCTCGGGCCGTTCCGGGTCGGTCCACTGCAGCACCCGGGTGCCGACCGCGAAGTCCCCGGTGAGCTCGGGAAAGGCAGGGACGGGAAACGCCCACGTGGCCACGGGACCGGCGGCGATCAGCCCGACGCAGGCCACCGACCCAGGCAACGCCAGCCACCACCGAGCCCGTCCACCTCGCACCAGCGAGAAGAACGCGAACGGCGCCACGACGACGGCTCCTGCCAGCACGGGCAGCAGCTGCCAGCGGATCCCGGTCGCGCACAGCGCGATCGCGGACGCCAGGAACACCGCCCCCGCCGCGACGGTGACGCGGGGGCGGGCGACGGCGGGAAGCCAGCGCGCCACCACCAGCGCGAAGGCGGCGAGCACGGTCAGCAGTTCCACTGTGGACAGATTCAGTCCGGTGATGATCTCGGTCACCAGGCCATGTTCGCCGTCGAGCCCACCCGGCCACATCGCTCGCCGGTCCCGTTCCCAGTGCGATCGCGGTGGCAATCGAACACCCCGCGGCAGCGGCCGGATTGCGACCATGGGAGGTATCGGCGCTACGACCGCGGTCGCAATCCCGCTCGCCGCGATCAGACCGCGGGCTCATGCGCCCGGCGGCCACACGCCCTAGCATCGCCGTGTGATGACCAAGCGGCGCTGGGCGTCCCGGCTGCCGCCGACGGCGTGGGACTCGCTGCTGCCCGCGCTGCTCCTGCTCCACGTCTTGACCATGTGGACACCCACGGCCTTCGTCCTCACCGCCGCGCTCGCGGTGCCGCTGGTGTGGCGGCGCCGGGCCCCGCTCACGGTGTTCGGCGTCGTCGTGGCCGCGGCCTGCGTCCAGTGGCTGGTCGACATCCAGCTGCCCGCGGACATCGCCCTCCTGGTGGCGCTCTACACGGTCGCCACGACTTCGGCCAGGCGCGTCACCCTCCTCGCCGCTGTCGTGGTCGAGATCGGGGCCGTGCTGGCCTGCCTGCGCTGGGCCACCGGCGGCGCGTTCCTGACCCCGTTCGCCGCGCTCACCGCGATGGTCGTCGCCGCGACCGTCCTCGGGATCAACGTCCAGACCACCCACGCCTACCTCGAAGCCGCGCGGGAACGCGCCGTCGCGGAGGAACGGACGCGGATCACCAGGGAGATGCACGACATCGTCACCCACAACCTGTCGGTCATGGTCGCCCTCACCGACGCCGCCGTCTACGCCCCGCCCGACAAGGCCAAAGCCGCGATGCTCCAGATCTCCGAGACCGGCAGGCAGGCGCTGACCGACATGCGCCGCTCACTCGGCGTCCTCCGCACCGACGAACCCGACGCGGCACGCCACCCACTGCCCGGCATCGCCCAACTGGACACCCTCGTGGCCCAGACGTGCGCCGCCGGCTTGCCAACCGGGCTCGACATCGACGGCGACCACACGCCGATACCCGCCACCGCGCAACTCACCGTCTACCGCCTGGTGCAGGAAGCCTTGACCAACACCCTCAAGCACACACCCAGCGGCACCCACGCGAGCGTCCGGATCGGCTGCTCGCCCGAGGCGGTCACGGTGCACGTGACGGACACAGGCCCACCGGTCGCCGCTCCTTCGTCCGGCCACGGCATCACCGGCATGCGCGAGCGCGCGGCCGTCTACGGCGGCACACTGCGCGCCGGACCGCTGCCCGGTGGCGGCTGGGAAGTCCACACCCGCCTCGTTGTGGCGTCCGCATGACGATCCGCGTCCTCATCGCCGACGACGAAGCCTTGCTGCGCATGGCTTTCAGCATGCTCCTGGACGCCCAACCGGACCTGACGCCGGTCGGCGAGGCATCCGACGGCGCCGAAGCCCTTGCGTTGGCCGCCGAGCTTCGCCCCGATGTCGTTCTCATGGACGTCCGGATGCCGGGCACCGACGGTATCGAGGCGACCCGGGAGATCGTGCGAACCTGCCCGCAGACCAGGGTGCTGATCCTGACCACCTTCGATCTGGACGAGTACGCCTTCGCCGGGTTGAAAGCCGGAGCCTCGGGCTTTTTGCTGAAGAACACCAGGCCGGAGGAGCTGCTCACCGCGATCCGCACGGTGGCCGACGGCAACGCGGTCGTCTCCCCGCGCATCACCCACCGCCTGCTGGAGAAGTTCCGCCCGCACATCCCCGACCGCGCCGCCGCTGCCCGCGACGAGCGGCTGGGCAGGCTCAGCGCCCGCGAGCGCGAGGTGCTCGTCCAGGTCGGCTCCGGCCTGTCCAACGCCGAGATCGCGGCCACGCTGCATCTCGCCGAGGCGACCGTGAAGTCGCATCTGGGGCGGATACTGCACAAGCTCGAACTCCGCGACCGGATCCAGGCCGTGATCTTCGCCTACGAAAGCAGGCTCATCCACCCGCACTAGCGGTGCGCGCCCAGCCACCGGCCGATGTCCTTGAGCACGATCGGGGCCAGCGGTCCCGGTCCACCGGTGAACTTGGACGCGATGTTCATGTAGTGCCCGACTCCGGGGTAGGTGATGAGCTCGTGATCACGATGTCCGGCCTTTTCGAGTGCGGCTTCGGCCGCGTGGGCCGCCCGAGCGGGGGACTGGACGTCGTTCTCGCCGTTCAGCAGCAGGGTCGGGCCGTCGAACTTGGGGAGATCCTGCGTGACGTTGGGGAACCGGCCGAAGTCGACGGCCCAGCGCTGGTTCCACTCGGACAAGCCTTCGACATCGGGGTAGTCGTCGATGCGGCTCTTGATGCGCACCACCCGGCTGACCTCGGTGTCGATGGACAACGTGCCGTCGTGGTCGGTGTCGGTACCGGGGTTGATCTCGTCGCCGGCGAGCAGGACTTCGCGGTAATAGGCCACGAGGTCGGCGGGCTGGCCGTGCAGGCCGTTCGAGATCTCGGTGCGGGTCAACGATCCGTCACCGTCGAGGTCGAACTCCTGGTGAAGCTGCGCCAAGTACTTCCCGAACAGCTGGTAGGTGAGCAGCGTCCGGATGTCGGAGCCGACCACGCCCATGCCGATGACGCCAGCCGGCTTGGGGATGTTCGCGGCGCTCGGGTCGGCGGACAGGTTGGCGGCGGTCTGGGTCCCTTCGCTGTGCCCGAGCAGGTAGATGCGCGTCGGGTCCACTTCGGGCCGGGCCGCCGCGAACCTGATGGCCGTGGCGGCGTCGGCGAGAACCTGCTCGTAGATGTGCGGGGGATTCAGCTGCGACTGGTCGTCGGTCAGCGTCGGGCCCAGCCCGGTCACCCCGCGCTTGTTGAAGCGCAGCACGGCGAAACCTTCCCGGTTCGCGGTCTGGGCGATGGGAACGAAGACCTCGACACCGGGGAGCGTTTCGTTCATGTCCTGGTGCCCGGAGCCGTGCAGCAGCACCACCAGCGGAACCTTCTTGCGCGCCGATGACGGCAACGACAATTCACCCTTCGAAACCCAGCCGCCTCCGAGGTCGATCTCGACGCTTTTACGGGTGATCCCTCGCCAGCCGTCGGAACCCTGTGCGCCCGCTTGAACGTTCACCTGCGCCGACGACGAACCCACCGTCGACGCGCCGATGGCGCCGACCAATGTAAGCGCTATCAAAGCGCGCCGGGCGGTACGTGAGCTGGTCGATATCCTGGCTGCCATCGCTTTCCTCCGTCATACGGCGAAAAGGAATCGAAAATTCGATTTACCTTTTGCGTAAAGATTACGAGCGGGGATCCGGCGAAGTCCATGAAGTAACGTCGGCAAGATCGCGTATGCGCCGAACGCGAGCTCCGACCAGACCGTGCGATGCCGATTTCCGCCGGGTCATTGGGGCTGGGGCCAGGCGAGCGAGCCCCAGTCGTTCAGCTCCGCCGCGCGGGTGCTGACGGTGTTCGAACCGGGGTCGAGGTAGCGGCAGGAGATGGCTGTCTTGTAGATCGGCCCGGCGCCAGAGGAACGCGTCCGCAGACCGGGGGCGAGCTCGAACCGTTGGTGTTCGGGCATATCGCAGGCCACGTACTCGGTTTTGGCCTGGTACCGGAGAGTCTTCTCCAGCTCGTCGCGGACGATCGGCCCGGCGGGCAGCTCGGCCTTGTACGAGATGGAGCCTCGTTCGGTGCGGCCGTCGGTGATCCCGGAGCCGACGAACTCGATGTTGCGCAGGACGTAGTCGTAGTTCTCGCCGAGGTACGTCACCGTGCAGGTCGCCGTGGTGGTGGAACGGGCGTTGAAGGCGGGGCACGACGCTTTCGCCCCGGGGTCGACCCGCTGGGCGAACCGGGTCACCTTGTCCAGCGCCTCCCAGGCGAGCTTGTCGCGCACGGGCGCCGAGTCCGCGGGCTTGGGCGGCAGGCCGCTGAGGTCGTTCTTGACGTCCGCCGGGATCTCCGCACGGCGCAACGTCGAAAGGTCGACCGCTGGTGCGGTGCTGGTGGGCGCGGTGCTCACCGGCGGCGTCGACGGGACGCGCGAGGGCGGTGGAGCGGCCGGGCTGCCACACGCGGCGGCGAGCAGAAGCAGCGCGGTGCCTGCGATCGTGCCCGCACGGGTCACGCCGGTCATGTCCGTTCCTCTCCCACTGACCCTGGGGATGGCGGTTCGTCCGGGAAAAAACCTAGCACGGAAAACGGTTTCGTCCGGCGGTATCAGGCAGGAGCGCTTTCCCGCGCCGGAGTGCGGAAACAGACAGGCGGCTGATGCTCACACCTTGAAGGTGTCTTCGAGCGCCAGCCGCCTGTCTGTGTTATGTGCCCTCGGCAGGATTCGAACCTGCGACACCTGCCTCCGGAGGGCAGTGCTCTATCCCCTGAGCTACGAGGGCTGGGCCGCCGTGCGACATATCGCCGTGCGACTTGAGAGAAGCCTAGCGTATGGCCCCTTCGGGTCGCACGGCGGTTTCCCTAACCTGCCGCCGGCCTGCCGATGGGGCTGTGACCAGGCGTTCTGATCCTGGTCGCCGCCGTGCCCAGTCCGCTGGGCGTGCCCGGCGTCACCCGTTTGCGTTCCCACGACGCGGGGCGGTAGCGGGCGGTCTCCAGGTGCCATTGGTAGTCGCCCGCGAGCCAGTCGCGCAGGCCGTTCAGGTAGCGCAGGGTCGTCGTCGCGGAGATCCCGGCGTCGGTCAGGAACGCCGGGATCTCGCTCTCGGCGAGGTGCTCGAAAAGCGCGAGCCGGGCGTCGAGAAGCTGCTGGGTGCGAACTGTCGCCTCTGGTAGGCCGGTGCCCAGAAACGTTTGCGTGACAACGACATTGTTGTTCAGCTCGTGTTCGTACTCGGTCTCGCGGCGATAGGAGACGAGGTCGTTGTGGAGATCGATCACGTCAGCGAAAGCGTCGTGGAGACGGGTGAGCACGCTGGACGCCAGCAGGGCGGGTGGCAGTTCGACGTTCAGCAGGTGCTCGACGAGCTGCGCCGCCCAGCCCGCTCCGCCCGACAGGCGGCGCATCTGGAGGTAGTCGACCGGTTCCGGAGGGCGGCCTTGGACGAGGTTCGCGATCTCCCAAAGCGCGTCTTCGAAGAGATTCGGCACGAGCGCGGCCATTCGGGTGCGCCAGGCCGGGTCGCGCTTCGCGGTGGTGCGGGACCAGAGGTCCGCCAGGCCGCGCTCGACCGGATTCGTTGGTGTGGGCGGGTTTTCGCGCAGCAGAGCCGGTAGGCGCGAGAGGTACGCGCGGGCGCCGGCGAGGTCGCGGGTGCGCTTGAAGCGTTCCATGACCAGGTCGTCGAGGTACCAGGACCAGAGGTACCAGCAGGTCACCAGTTCGAGGCCGGCGCCGCGGGCGTCCGGGTGGACGAGCGCGGCGAACGACGCGAAGTCGAAGTCGGGCAGATCCTGCTCGTCCCAGACGTCAGGCTCGGGGATACCGGTCCCGCGTGCCCAGGCCGCCGATCGGGCGCGGGCGCGCGCGACGTCGGGGCTGCGGCGGGGCGGGTAGGGCGGCGGCAGGTCGAAGCGCACCCGTCGAGCATGGCCGAAAGGGTCAGGCGACCCAAGCGCCGGTGAGCTTCTGGACGGCGGAACCATCCAGATCGGTCAACTTGAGGCCGGTGAAGTCCTTGGCCCACTGCGAGGTCTGGATACGGAACGCGGGCGACTCGTCGGTCATCGCCTTGAGGATCACCTCGGCGACCTCGTCGGGAGTCTGGGCCGCCGAGAAGGACGCCATGGTCCGCGAGACGTAGTTGCGGAACTGGTCGCCGTACGGACCGGCGGCCTCGACGGCGGTGTCGATGTCGAGGCCGACGTTGTTCACGAACTCCGTGGCGACCGCGCCCGGCTCGATCACGCTGACCGTGACGCCCTGGCCGGCGGCGAGCGGGGCGAGGCTCTCCATCATGCCTTCGACGGCGAACTTCGCGGCGCAGTAGGCCTCGTTGAAGGGCTGGCCGACGATGCCGCCGACGCTGGTGACCGTGAGCACGCGGCCGCCGGTGGCGCGCAGCGCGGGCATGACGAGCTTGGTCAGCTGGACGACGCCGAAGAAGTTGACCTCCATCGTCTTGCGGAAGTTCTCGATGCTGTCCTGCTCGACCGTGCCGACGTGGCCCGCGCCCGCGTTGTTGACGAGCACGTCGATGCGGCCGTGGTCGGCGAGGATCGAGGCGATGACGGCGGACGGGTCTTCGGTGACGTCGAGCGCGCGGATGTCGAGTTCGACGCCCGCTTCGGCCGCCGCGGCGCGGAGTTTCCCGGCGCGGGAGAGGTCGCGGAGGGTGGCGACCGTGCGGTAGCCGGCCTTCGCGGCCTGGACGGCCGTGGCGAGGCCGATGCCCGAGGAGGTGCCGGTGATCAGTGCGACGCGGGTCATGAGAAGTCCTTCATGTCGATGATGGTTCATGGAGTGAACAAAAAGACTATAACCATGGATGGTTCATGGAGTCAACTAATGACCTACACTCTTCGGTATGACGGAGGACAAGGTCACCGGCGAGGTGATCGCGCTGCTGGGGCGCATCGTGGAGCGGTTCACCAAGGACTACGAGTCCGCCGCCGGTGCGCAGGACCTCACGACCGTGCAGGCGAAGGTGCTCGCCGCGCTCGTCGAGCCGATGCCCATGCATCGCATCGCCGAAAAACTCGGTTCCGAACGGTCGAACGTGACAGGCATCATCGACCGGTTGGAAGCGCGCGGTCTCGTCGAGCGGCACGCGGACACGCGGGACCGCCGCATCAAGAACATCGTCGCCACCGAGACGGGCCGTGAGCTCGCCGGGAACTTCAGGCGGTCGCTGAGTTTCGCCGCGGAGCCGTTGGCCGCGCTGACGCCCGACGATCGCGTGAAGCTGCGCGACCTGCTGGAGCGCATGATCGATTAGGGGGCCCGGATGCACATCTTCCTGGAGACGGAGCGGCTCACGCTGCGCCGGTTCACCGCCGGCGACGTCGACAACCTGGTCGGGCTCGACGGCGACCCGGACGTCATGCGTTACCTCACCGGTGGCAAGCCGACGTCGTTCGAAGACATCCGAGATGACTTTCTGCCTGCTTTTCTGAGCTATTACGACCGTTTCGACGGCTATGGATTCTGGGCCGTGATCGAGAAGGCGACCGGGGAGTTCCTCGGCTGGTTCCACTTCTGCCCGCAGGCCTCCGACGCGCCGGATGACGTCGAACTCGGCTATCGGCTGCGCAAGTCCGCCTGGGGCAAGGGGTACGGCAGCGAGGGGTCGCGCGCCCTGATCGACAAGGGATTCACCGAGTTCGGTGTGCGCCGCGTCTACGCGCAGACGATGGCGGTCAACATCGGCTCGCGGCGCGTGATGGAGAAGTGTGGGCTGCGATTTGTGAAAACATTTCATCTTGACTGGCCTGACCCGATTCCGGGCACGGAACACGGTGAAGTCGAGTACGCGATCACCCGCGAGGAGTGGGCTGCCCGCTGATCACCTTCCGCAGTTTGAGAAAGCTCGGTTGGGGGATAACGGGCTCTGCGTGTTCCGCGTTACCTTTCCGGAGTAGTTAGGCTCACCTGCATTGCACATATGCGCATGTGACTATATATTCGGTCGGGCGAGGTGAGCACAGGAAGGCGCGCAATGGGACACGGGCACGGTCATGGTCAGACGATCGCGGTGGGGGAGAGCGCGTCGAGCCGTCACCTGAGGGCGTTGACGATCTCGCTGTTCGTGGGCGCCACGTTCATGGTCCTCGAGTTCGTGGTCGGCTTCGCGACCTCGTCGCTGGCGTTGATCTCCGACGCCGCGCACATGTTCACCGACGTGCTCGGCGTCGGCATGGCGCTCGCCGCGATCATGGTCGCGCGCCGCTCCAAGGCCACGTTCAGCCGCACGTTCGGCCTCTACCGCGCCGAGGTGCTGGCCGCGCTCGGCAACGCGATCCTGCTGTTCGGCGTCGCGGGCTACGTGCTGTTCGAGGCCATCGGCCGGATCAGCGACCCGCCCGAGGTGCCCGGCCTGCCGGTGCTGCTCGCGGCGACCGCGGGTCTCATCGCCAACCTGGTCTCGTTCGCGCTGCTGCGCTCGGGCGCCGAGGAGAGCATCAACGTCCGCGGCGCGTACCTCGAAGTGCTCGCCGACCTGATCGGCTCGGTCGGCGTGCTGATCAGCGGCGCGCTCACGCTGCTCACCGGCTGGCGCTACGCGGACCCGATCATCGGTGTCGCGATCGGCCTGTTCGTGCTGCCCCGCACCTACGCGCTCGCCAGGCGCGCGCTGCGGATCCTGTTCCAGCACGCGCCCCAGGGCGTCGACGTCGGCGAGATCAGCGCCGAACTCGCCGCGCTGCCCGGTGTCGCCGACGTCCACGACCTGCACGTCTGGACGCTGACCTCGGGCATGGAGGTCGCGTCGGCGCACCTGACGGTCAACACCGAGGCCGAGCAGTCGACGGTCCTCACGGCCGCGCAGAACCTGCTGTCGTCGCGCTACTCGATCGAGCACGCGACCCTGCAGGTCGAGGCGCCCCACTGCGCCAAGCGCTGCGAGCAACTCCCCTGGTGACCCGGCTAAAAAAATCCCAATGTGGCATTGGTCAGCTTTGAGCACGCCAATGTGGCTTTCGTCAGCTGCAAACTGACGAAAGCCACATTGGGATTTTTTAAGCCGGGGGGCTAGGAGGCGGGCAGAGGCTGGGCCCCCTTGGCCGCCAGCATCTGGGTCATCAGGGTCATTTCGGAGCCCTGGGCCTTGAGGATGCTCGACGTGAGCAGCTGGACCGCGTTGTTCTTCGAGTGGTCCTTGGCGTACTGGGCCATGGAGGTGCCGCCCTGGTGGTGCCGGAGCATCAGCTGCAGGAAGTAGACGTCCATCTCCTGGCCCTTCAGAGAACGCAGGCGAGCCAGCTCGGCCGAAGTCGCCATGCCCGGCATCACCGCGTCACCGGCCGAGACCGGGGCGCCGTGCTGGTGCCCGGCCATCGGCTCGGTCATCCAGGTCATGTACGCGCCGGTCGCCTGCTCGGGCTTGTCCCAGAGCATGAGCCAGCCCTTCATACGGCCGACCTGCTCGGTCTGCGAGGTCTCGATGTCGAACGCGAGCTGCTTGACCGCGCCGTCCGCCGAGTTGTCGCGGGCCCAGTTGGCCATGGTGACCGCCTGCAGGTGGTGCACCGACATGTCCTGCGCGAAGCCGACCTCGACCGAACCCGCGTCGGGGGTCGAGCTGGTCGGGCCGCCGAGCACGTTGGACAGGAACACCCCGATGCTGACGCCGACCAGCAGGACCGCCAGCAGCGCGCCGCCGATGATCACCACCCGGGACCACGCGGGCCGCTCGGGTGATGACTCCTCGGTGTGCTCCTCCAGCGAGGTCACTGACCAGCCGGTGCGGACGAAGACGGGGCGGCTGGCGTCGACGGTGCCGGCGGCTGGCCGTTCTCACCCTGGGCGCCCTGCGTGCCCGCGTAGTCCATCGGCTTGGCGTCGGGGCCGGGCTTCGACGGGTCGAACGGCGGCGGGTTGTCGATGTCGAACTGCGGGTTGTCGCAGGTCGCGCCGACCTCGGGGTAGACGTTCGGGTTGCTGCGCAGTGCCGCGACGAACTGGTCGATGCGCGGGTCGTCGCTCTTGTCGAGCTTCAGCTGGTGGCCCCAGGACTGCAGCGAGATCGGCTTGTCGAGGCCGGGATACGGCGAAAGCATGGTGAACGGCTTGCCCTGCACGCGGACTTCCAGGGCCTTGAGCGCGTCGCCGGAGACCTGGTCGGGGTTGTAGGCGATCCAGATCGCGCCGTGCTCGAGCCCGTGGACCATGTTCTCGGTGCGCACGGCCTTCGGGTAGACGACGCCGGTGCAGGCCGCCCACGACTGGTCGTGCGGGCCACCGAAGGCGGGCGTCTGGTCATAGGCGACGCGCTCGGTCGGCAGCACGTGGACGGTGCCCTTGTAGTCCTTCTTGATGACGCCCTCGATCTTGCCGGAGGGGTCGGGGTTGTCCTTGGTGGGCGCGAACGCCGCCGCGGCCTCCTCACGCGCCTTCTGGTCACGCTTGGGCGCGGACTGCACCAGGTAGTAGCCGAGCACCGCGCCTGCCAGCGCGATCACGCCGATCACCGCGATGATGGTGCCCCACGGTGCGCCCTTCTTGGACACGACGGAACTGCGGGTCGCCTTAACCACATTCTTCTTAGGCGTGTTCTTCTTAGTTGCCCCGTTAGCCATGGCTCCCGCGTTCTCTTCAGGTCAGTGTCTGCCGCAGGCCAGTTTAGGCACGGCTTGCGAGGTGCCTGTGAAGAAGCCCCATATCACTTCGGCGGTACGGCGTCCGCTCCCGGTGGCGAAGGGTCGAACGGCGGCGGGTTGTCGACGTCGAACTGCGGGCTGTCGCACGGGGCGCCGACCTCGAAATACGTGTTCGGGTTGGTCCGCAGCGCGACGATGAACTGGCCGATGCGCGGGTCGTCCGCGGTGTCGACCTTCAGCTGGTGCTCCCACGACTGCAGCGAGATCGGCTTGTCCAGTCCGGGGTACGGCGAGAGCAGCATGTACGGCTTGCCGTCGACGCGGGCTTTCAGCGCCTCGAGCGCGTCGCCGGAGACCTGGTCGGGGTTGTAGGCGATCCAGACCGCGCCGTGCTCCAGCGAGTGGACCATGTGCTCCGTGCGCACCGCCTTCGTGTAGACGGCGCCGTTGCACGCCGCCCAGACCGGGTCGTGCTTGCCGCCGAACGGGGGGAGGTGGTCGTAGGCGACCCGCTGACCGGGGAGGATGTGCAAGCCCTCGGCCTTCTCCGTCACCACGCCCGGTATCCGCTTGGACGGATCCCGGTCCGCCGCGCTCGGCGCGAAGTCCGCGGCCGGGTCGGGCAGCGCCTTCCCCGCTATCGCGGTCGAACACCCGGTCACCAGCAACGTCGCCCCGATGATGATCGGAATCACCCGCACCCGGTCCGCCTCCACCCTTGTCTTGGCCGGTCAACCCACACCCATAGAATTCCGCAGGTGACTCCCGCAGCTCTCGCCGACCTGGTCCGCAGTTCCGCCGTGCAGGTTCTCGCCGCACGTGGCATCGACGATGCCATCCTGCCGGAGCAGGTGACGATCGAGCGCCCGCGCAACCCGGAGCACGGAGACTACGCGACGAACCTCGCGATGCAGGTCGGCAAGAAGGCCGGGATGAATCCGCGTGACTTCGCGGTCGAGCTGGCCAAGGTGCTGGCCGACGCCGACGGCATCGACGCGGCCGACGTCGCGGGCCCCGGCTTCCTGAACCTCCGCCTCGCCGCCGACGCACAGGGCGAGGTCATCAGCCAGGTCCTTTCCGCCGGTGACGGCTACGGCCTCGGCGACGCGCTCGACGGCGTCAAGATCAACCTCGAGTTCGTCTCGGCCAACCCGACCGGCCCGATCCACCTCGGCGGCACCCGCTGGGCCGCCGTCGGCGACGCGCTCGGCCGCATGCTGAGCGCGCAGGGCGCCGCGGTGACCCGCGAGTACTACTTCAACGATCACGGCGCGCAGATCGACCGGTTCGCCCGCTCGCTCATCGCCGCTGCCAAGGGCGAGCCCGCCCCCGAGGACGGCTACGCGGGCGGCTACATCTCCGATATCGCCGCCGAGGTCATCCGCCAGGAGCCCAGCGCGCTCTCGCTGCCCGAAGCCGAGAGCCAGGAGACGTTCCGCCGGATCGGCATCGACCTGATGTTCGCCGAGATCAAGCAGAGCCTGCACGACTTCGGCACCGACTTCGACGTCTACTTCCACGAGAACTCGCTGCACGAGAACGGCGAGGTCGCCAGGCTCGTCGCCGAGCTCAAGGACAACGGCAAGCTCTACCAGGAGGACGGCGCCTGGTGGCTGCGCTCGTCCGACTACGGCGACGACAAGGACCGCGTCGTCATCAAGGGCGACGGCAACCCCGCCTACATCGCGGGCGACATCGCCTACTTCCACGACAAGCGCAGCCGCGGCTTCGACCTGTGCATCTACATGCTCGGCGCGGACCACCACGGCTACATCGCGCGCCTCAAGGCCGCCGCGGCCGCGTTCGGCGACGACCCGAGCGTCGTCGAGGTGCTCATCGGGCAGATGGTGAACCTGGTCAGCGAGGGCAAGCCGGTCCGGATGAGCAAGCGCGCGGGCACGGTCATCACGATGGAGGACCTCGTCGGCGCGGTCGGCGTGGACGCCGCGCGCTACGAGCTGATCCGCTACTCGGTGGACTCGGCGCTGGACGTCGACCTCGACCTGCTTCGCAAGCACACCAACGACAATCCGGTCTACTACGTGCAGTACGCGCACGCGCGCCTTTCGTCGCTGCAGCGCAACGCCGCCGACCTCGGCCTCAAGTTCGGCGCCGACGCCGACTTCGGCCTGCTCACCCACCAGCGCGAGGGCGAGCTGATCCGCACGATCGGCGAGTACCCGACGATCGTGCGCAAGTCCGCGGAACTGCGTGAACCGCACCGCGTCGCGCGCTACCTCGAGAACCTCGCCGCCGCCTACCACAAGTTCTATGCCGAAGCGCGCGTGCTGCCGATGGGCGACGAAGAGGCGACCCCTCTGACCTTCGCCAGGCTCGCGCTGTGCGAAGCCGCCCGACAGGTGCTCGCCAACGGTCTTTCCCTGCTCGGTGTCTCCGCCCCGGAACGGATGTAACAAGAAATGGCCCACCCCGCAGGCCCGCGTCACGCCGACGTCTACCCGCACGCCGACGCGTCCGGGTTCCCGCCGACCAGCGCCGCCGAACTCGACCACCTGTACCCGAAAGTCTGGCCCCGCAACACTTATCGCGCGCCCGACGGCGTTGTGCGGATCGCCGGCGTCGATGTCCGCGAGCTCGCCGAGACCTACGGCACGCCGCTGTTCGTCGTCGACGAGGCCGACTTCAAGTCGCGCTGCGCCGAGTACGCCGAGGCCTTCGACGACCCGTCGCTCGTGCACTACGCGTCCAAGGCGTTCCTGTCGGTGGAGATCGCCCGCTGGGTCGCCGCGCAGGGGCTGAGCCTGGACGTCTGCAGCGGCGGCGAGCTCTCGGTCGCGCAGCGCGCGGAGTTCCCGCCGGAGCGGATCACGTTGCACGGCAACAACAAGTCGATCGAAGAGCTGGAGATGGCGGTCGACGCGGGCGTCGGCACCATCGTGCTCGACTCGTACTACGAGATCGCCAGGCTGGCCGAGGTCGCCGCCAAGCGCGAGGTCGTCCAGCCGGTGCTCATCCGCGTGACGGTCGGCGTCGAGGCGCACACCCACGAGTTCATCGCGACCGCGCACGAGGACCAGAAGTTCGGCTTCTCGCTGGCTTCCGGTGACGCGGCCGAGGCCGTGCGCCGCACGCTCAACGCGCCTTCGCTCAAGCTCATCGGCCTGCACAGCCACATCGGCTCGCAGATCTTCGACGCCGACGGCTTCGAGGTGGCCGCGCGCCGCGTGGTCGGCCTGCTCGCCGAGCTCGCCAAGGAGCACGGCGACGCGCTGCTCGAGCAGATGTCCATTGTGGACCTCGGCGGTGGTTTCGGTATCGCGTACACCGAAAAGGACAACCCGCCGCCGCCGGCGCAGATGATCACCCAGATCAGGGAGATCGTCCGCAAGGAATGCTCCTACGCCGGGCTTCCGGTGCCGAAGATCGCCGGTGAGCCGGGCCGCGCGATCGCCGGTCCCGGCACGATCACGCTGTACGAGGTCGGCACCACCAAGGACGTCACGCTCGGCGACCACAAGGCGCGCCGGTACGTCAGCGTCGACGGCGGCATGAGCGACAACATCCGCACCTCGCTCTACGACGCCGTCTACGACTGCCGTCTCGTCTCGCGGTCGAGCGACGACGGCGGCACGACGCCCGCGGTCGCGGCGCTTTCCCGAGTGGTGGGAAAACACTGTGAATCCGGCGACATCGTCGTACGAGACTGCTGGTTGCCCGACACGCTGGCTCCCGGCGACCTGCTGGCGGTCGCGGCCACCGGCGCCTATTGCTACTCGATGGCGAGCAACTACAACCGGCAGCCGCGCCCAGCCGTGGTCGCCGTCCGCAACGGCAGCGCCCGGCTGCTGCTGCGGCGTGAGACCACAGACGACATGCTGCGCCTGGAGGTGTAGGTCTTGTCCACAAAGGACACAGTGAGAGTCGCCCTGCTCGGCTGCGGGACGGTCGGCGGTGAGGTCGCCCGCCTGCTCACCGAGCAGGCCGCCGAGCTCGCCGCGCGCGCGGGCGCGCGCCTCGAGATCGCCGGTATCGCCGTGCGGCGCCCCGACAAGCACCCCGAGCTGCCGCAGGAACTGCTCACGGCCGACGTCACCGGGCTCGTCACGCGCGAGGACGTCGACGTGGTCGTCGAGCTGGTCGGCGGCATCGAGCCGGTGCGCGGCTGGCTGATCGACGCGCTCAAGGCCGGTAAATCCGTTGTCACGGCGAACAAAGCGCTGCTCGCCGACCACTCGGCCGAGCTGTTCGAGGCCGCCGACGCGTCCGGTGTGGACCTGTACTTCGAGGCCGCCGTCGCCGGCGCGATCCCGTTGCTGCGGCCGCTGCGCGAGTCGCTCGCCGGTGACCGCATCACCCGGGTGATGGGCATCGTCAACGGCACCACGAACTTCATCCTCTCGGCGATGGACGCCACGGGCGCCGGCTACGCCGAGACACTCGACGAGGCCAGCAGGCTCGGGTACGCCGAGGCCGACCCGACCGCGGACGTCGACGGCTACGACGCCGCTTCGAAGGCCGCGATCCTTGCCTCCCTTGCCTTCCACACCCGCGTCACGGCCGCGGACGTGCACCGCGAGGGCATCGCGGACGTCACCGCGTCCGACATCGCGGCGGCGCGGGCGCTCGGCCGGACGGTCAAGCTGCTCTGCATCTGCGAGCGGGTGACCGACGACGACGGTGTCGAGTCGGTCGCGGTGCGCGTGCACCCGGTGATGATCCCGTTGTCGCATCAGCTTTCCGGCGTCAACGGCGCCTTCAACGCCGTCTACGTCGAAGCCGACGCGGCAGGCGAGCTGATGTTCTACGGCCAGGGCGCCGGTGGCGCGCCGACCGCGAGCGCCGTGCTCGGCGATCTCGTCGCGGTGGCCAGGAACCTGGTGCTCGGCGGGCGTGGCCCGCGTGAGTCGGCGCACGCCGCGCTGCCGGTGCGGCCGATGGGCCAGACGCCGACGCGGTACCACCTGAGCCTCTACGTCGCCGACGTCGCGGGCGTGCTCGCGCAGGTGGCGCAGGTGTTCGCCGACCACGGCGTGAGCATCGCCGCGGTGCGGCAGAGCGATTCCAAGGACTCGGCCAGCCTGGTCGTGATCACCCACCTGGCGACCGACGCGGCGCTCAAGTCCACTGTGGACCAGATCGCCAAACTCGACGTCGTGCACGAGGTGGTCAGCGTGATGCGTGTGGAAGGCGAAGACCAGTGACGACGCAAGCTTGGCCAGGAATCATCGAGGCGTACTCCTCGCGGATCCCGATCCCCGACGGCGCGAAGGTCGTCACGCTGGGGGAGGGCAACACGCCGCTGCTGCCCGCGCCGCACCTGTCCGGGCTGACCGGCTGCTCGGTGTACCTCAAGGTCGAGGGCGCGAACCCGACCGGCTCGTTCAAGGACCGCGGGATGACCGTGGCGATCACGCACGCGCTCGCGAGCGGCCTGCAGGCGGTCATCTGCGCGTCCACCGGCAACACCTCGGCCTCGGCCGCCGCGTACGCCGCGCGCGCCGGGCTCACCTGCGCGGTGCTGGTGCCCCAGGGCAAGATCGCGATGGGCAAGCTAGCCCAGGCGGTCTTGCACGGCGCCAGGATCCTCCAGGTCGACGGCAACTTCGACGACTGCCTGGAGCTCGCGCGCAAGACCGCCGCCGACTACCCGGTCACCCTCGTCAACTCCGTCAACCCGGTCCGCATCGCGGGCCAGAAGACCGCCGCGTTCGAGATCTGCGACGTGCTCGGCGAAGCGCCGGAGTTCCACTGCCTGCCCGTCGGCAACGCGGGCAATATCACGGCTTACTGGGCCGGATACCGCGAATACGCGAACGACGGTGTGGTGAAGAACACGCCGCGCATGTTCGGTTTCCAGGCCGCCGGCGCGGCGCCGCTCGTACTTGGTGAACCGGTCACCGAACCCGACACGATCGCCACCGCGATCCGCATCGGCAGCCCGGCCTCGTGGACCGCCGCGGTCAAGGCCCGCGACGAGTCCGACGGCCTGTTCGACGCCGTCACCGACGACAAGATCCTTGAGGCGTACCGGTTGCTGGCACGCAAGGAGGGCGTCTTCGTCGAGCCAGCCTCGGCCACCAGCGTCGCAGGCCTGCTGCGCACGGCCGCCGACGGCCGGATCCCCTCGGGCTCCACGGTGGTCTGCACGGTCACCGGCCACGGCCTCAAGGACCCCGCCACCGCGCTGGAAGGCAACGTCGAGGTCGAACCCCTCGCCGTCGACCCCGGAGCCGTCGCCGCCGCCCTGGACCTGCGATGACCCCCTCGTTTTTGTCCCAATGCGTCTTTCGGTCCGTGCGAGGGACCGAAGGACGCATTGGGGTGCTGGCAGGGACCGAAGGACGCATTGGGGTGCTGGCAGGGACCGAAGGACGCATTCGGCAGCTGCCACGGACCGAAGGACGCATTGGGGCAAGGTCATGAGCTTTCGGGTGACCGTCCCGGCCTCGAGCGCCAACCTGGGCCCCGGCTTCGACGCGTTCGGGCTGGCCCTGGGCTTGTACGACGTCGTTGAGGTCGAGGTCACCGAGAGCGGACTCGACATCGACGTGATCGACGCGGGCGCCGGCGGTGTCGAGGACGTCCCGCGCGACGAATCGCACCTGGTCGTGCGCGCGATCAGGCGAACCTGCGAGCACCTCGGGGTGAAAACGCCGGGCCTGCGCCTGGTGTGCCGCAACGCGATCCCGCACGCCCGCGGTCTCGGGTCGTCGGCCGCCGCGGTGGTCACCGGGATCGCCGCCGCGTACGCGATCGCCGAGGTTCCACTGAACGACGACGCGCTTCAACTCGCGGCGGAATTCGAGGGGCACGCCGACAATGTGGCCGCCAGCCTGTACGGCGGTCTCGTGCTCGCGTGGACGGAAGGTAAACGTTTCCACGCCGAGAGGTTGACGGCGCATCCGTCGATCAGGCCGCTGCTGGCGGTGCCCGCGGTCCGCTCGTCCACGGAGGCCACGCGTGGCCTCCTACCTGGGCATGTGCCGCACGTGGACGCCGCTTTCAACCTCGGGCGGGCCGCGCTGGCGGTGCTCGCGCTCACCGAGCGGACGGAGCTGCTGCTGCCCGGCTCGGAAGACCGGCTGCATCAGGATTACCGCTCCTCGGCGTACCCGGAGAGCGCCCGGCTGGTCCGTGAGCTGCGGGCTTCCGGGGTCGCCGCGTCGATCTCCGGCGCCGGCCCGACCGTGCTGGCGCTCACCCTGGACGGAATAACGCCGCGTACGATCGGTGTTGAAGGTTTCGACGTCACCGAACTCCCGGTGGACACGCGCGGTGTGCAGGTTGCGGCTCAGTAACCTCGCACGCCACGCGGGGGGTGGTTGTTGCACCCGGCCCGGGGGCGGTCTACCCTCGGGGGCGTTCGATCACCGTGCGTTTCCGCACCCGGGTTCGATTCCGTGCTGCTCCTGGGGTCGGTGACGAATCTCGCGTGCTCCATTTGGAGGCACGTAAACCCCCGTGCTGGTGGCGCTTTCGCCGCGACGCGCACGTCTAGGCTGCGATCGCCTGCATCGGGTCCCTGTTCGTTGGGGAAATATGAATGTCGTTTCGCAATCACAGAGCGAACGGCAGTCCGCTGATCCACTGGAGGCGTGGATCGGTCAGGAAGGACATGTGTGAGCAACACCGATCTTTTGAGCGGCGACGTGGAAACAGCGGCTGCTGCCAATGGCAGCGCGGCCCCGAAACGCCGCACCGGGGGACTTTCCGGCATGGTCATCGCCGAGCTGCGTCAGCTCGCCGGTGAGCTGGGCCTGAGCGAAACCACGGGCATGCGCAAGGGAGACCTGATCGCGGCCATCCGTGAGCGCCAGGGCAAGTCCAAGCGCCGCGGCACCGCCGACGGCGAAACGCTGCCCCTGGAGGGGATCGACGTAGGCAAGCCCGCCGCGAAGGCCCCGAAGGCGGCCGCGGTGGCGAAGGCCGAGAAGCCGGTCGAGAAGGCCGAAAAGCCCGCGAAGGCGCCGGTCGCCGAGGCTCCGGCCCCGGTTCAGGAGCCCGCTCCCCAGCAGGAGAGCGCGCCGCAGGCCGAAGGCCAGCAGCAGCAGGCTCCCGAGGAAGGCGGCCGCAGCCGTCGCCGCCGCGGCTCCAACCGCGCGCAGGGCAGCCCGGACGGCGGCCAGCAGCGTGACCAGCAGCAGCGCGGTGACCAGCAGCGTGGCGGCGAGCAGCAGGGCTCCGGCTCCGGCGAGCAGCAGCAGCGCCGTAACGACCGCAACGAGCGGAACGACCGCGGCGACCGCGCCGAGCGGAACGACCGTGGCGACCGCAACGACCGCCAGGGCAACCGCGACGGCCGCAACCGCGACCAGCAGGACAACCGCGGCAACCGCAACCAGAACCAGTCCGAGCGTGGCCAGCAGGGCGGCAACCGCCCCGGTGACGACGACGAGGACGGCGACCGCAGGGGCCGTCGCTTCCGCGACCGCCGTCGCCGCGGCGCCGGTGGCGGCCGGGTCGAGGGCGGCTCGCCCGACACCGAGATCCGCGAGGACGACGTCCTGCTGCCCGTCGCGGGCATCCTGGACGTGCTGGACAACTACGCGTTCGTCCGCACCTCGGGCTACCTGGCCGGGCCGAACGACGTCTACGTCTCGCTCTCGCTGGTCCGCAAGTACGGCCTGCGCCGCGGTGACGCCATCACCGGCGTCGTCCGCCAGCCGCGTGACGGCGAGCAGCAGCGGCAGAAGTTCAACCCGCTGGTGCGCGTCGACTCGATCAACGGCCTGGAGTCGTCCGAGGCGAAGAACCGCCCCGACTTCACCAAGCTGACCCCGCTGTACCCGAACGAGCGCCTGCGCCTCGAGACCGAGTCGCACAAGCTCACCACCCGCGTCATCGACCTGGTGATGCCGGTCGGCAAGGGACAGCGCGCGCTGATCGTGTCGCCGCCGAAGGCCGGTAAGACCACGATCATGCAGGACATCGCGAACGCCATCGCGACGAACAACCCCGAGTGCCACCTGATGGTCGTCCTGGTCGACGAGCGTCCGGAAGAGGTCACCGACATGCAGCGGTCGGTGAAGGGCGAGGTCATCGCCTCCACCTTCGACCGCCCGCCGTCAGACCACACCTCGGTCGCCGAGTTGTCCATCGAGCGGGCCAAGCGCCTGGTCGAGATGGGCCTCGACGTGGTCGTCCTGCTCGACTCGATCACCCGTCTCGGCCGCGCCTACAACCTGGCGGCCCCGGCGTCCGGCCGGATCCTGTCCGGTGGTGTCGACTCGACCGCGCTCTTCCCGCCGAAGCGTTTCCTCGGCGCGGCGCGCAACATCGAGAACGGCGGCTCGCTCACGATCTTCGCCACCGCGATGGTCGAGACCGGCTCCACCGGTGACACGGTCATCTTCGAGGAGTTCAAGGGCACCGGTAACGCGGAGCTCAAGCTCGACCGCAAGATCGCCGAGCGGCGCGTGTTCCCCGCGGTGGACGTCAACCCGTCCGGTACCCGCAAGGAAGACCTGCTCCTCTCGCCGGACGAGCTGGCCGTCACCCACAAGCTGCACCGGGTGCTGCACGCGCTGGACTCGCAGCAGGCCATCGACCTGCTGATCTCGCGGCTGCGCAAGACCAAGACGAACATCGAGTTCCTCATGCAGGTCTCGAAGACCGCTCTCGGTTCGAACGACGAAGACTGAGTTTTCAGAATCGCTGGAAAGGCCCCGCCCGGAATTTCCGGGCGGGGCCTTTTCCGGATCTGGCGAAACCCCGAAAGTGGCTTTCGTCATATCTTATCTGACGAAAGCCACTTTCGGGGTTTCACCGGTGGGTCACTGGTGCGGGCGGGCCGCCGGGGTCCAGCCGCGGTAGTTGTTGAAGTAGTTCACGCTCGAGGCGTGGCCGATCTTGCCGCCGATGCTGGTGGCGTAGATGCCGCCGCTGCCGTCGGCGATGCCCACGTGGCCGTACGCGCTGATGTTCCAGTAGACGAACGAGCCCGCGGGCGGGGTGCCGGTGGTGTGCTTCGGGCTGGCGCCGTTCCAGTGCGCGTTCGCCGAGGCCCAGACGCCGGTGGTGCCGTAGGCGTTCTCGGCGGCCTTCTCGCAGAGGCCCTGCCAGGCGGTGCTGCCCAGGTGGTTCTTGTACCACTGGATCGCGCCTGCGGGGGTGCCGTCGGCGGCGCCCTGCACGGTGACCTCGGCGTCGGTGGTGAAGGTGCCCGCGGCCGGGTTGATGTCGGCCGCGGTGATCTCGGCGCCCTGGGGCGCGGCGCCCGCGATCGGGGCGATGGCGAGTGCCGAGACGGCGAGCGCGGCCACCGCGGCGGGCTTGACGAAGCGGGAAAGCAGGTTGTGAGTGGTGAGGGCCACGTCGACCGCCTTCTTCCTGTGCGTTGTCGGTGATTTTCGAACAACGCCAGACTCTCGGCGGGGAGTACAAAAACCGTACATGCGGGGCCGCCGGAGGTTGTACGGAATACCGGCGGGGTGGCCCGCGTTCCAGTCGTGGCCAGCGCGTCTGGCAGAATGACCCGCTGAAGTCCGGCTCCGGTTCACCCCGTGGAAAGTGGGGACCCGGCGGCCAACGAGAGAGGACACCATGAAGAGCGGTATTCACCCCGAGTACGTGGTCACCAATGTGACCTGTGGCTGCGGCTACACCTTCTCCACCCGTAGCACCAAGACGTCGGGCGACATCCACGTCGAGGTCTGCTCGAACTGCCACCCGTTCTACACCGGCAAGCAGAAGATTCTGGACACCGGTGGCCGGGTCGCGCGCTTCGAGGCTCGCTACGGCAAGCGGACGAAGAAGGCCGACGAAGCCAAGTAGCTTGCTCGACGGCGCCTACCCACCTTTGGGTAGGCGCCGTTTTGCTTGTGTCGGTGTCCAGTGAGAAAGGTGACAAAGGGTGGATTCGACTTCGCTCAAGGGTCTGCTCGAAGAGCACGCTGACCTGGAGAAACAACTCGCCGACCCGGGCGTGCACGCCGACCAGGGCCGCGCGCGCAAGCTGGGCCGCCGCTACGCCGAGCTGAGCCCGATCGTCAAGGCCGTCGGCGAGCTCGAAACGGCGCGCGAGGACCTCGCCGCGGCCAAGGAGTTCGCCGCCGAGGACGCCACCTTCGCCGCCGAGGCCGAGGAGATCGCCGCGCGCATCCCCGCGCTGGAGACCAAGCTCACCGAGCTGCTGCTGCCGCGCGACCCGTACGACGGCTCCGACGTCGTCATGGAGATCAAGTCCGGTGAAGGCGGTGAGGAGTCGGCGCTGTTCGCCGGCGACCTGCTGCGCATGTACCTGCGCTACGCCGAGCGGCACGGCTGGAAGGCCGAGGTGCTCGACTCGACCGACTCCGACCTGGGCGGCTTCAAGGACGTCACGGTCTCGATCAAGAGCAAGGCCGCGGCCGTCGACGGCGTCTGGTCCCGCCTGAAGTTCGAGGGCGGCGTGCACCGCGTTCAGCGCGTGCCGGCGACCGAGTCGCAGGGCCGCATCCACACGTCCGCGTCCGGCGTGCTGATCTACCCGGAGCCCGAGGACGTCGAGGTCGAGATCGACCCCAACGACCTGCGCATCGACGTGTTCCGCTCGTCGGGCCCCGGCGGCCAGAGCGTCAACACGACCGACTCCGCGGTCCGGATCACCCACCTCCCGACCGGCATCGTCGTGTCCTGCCAGAACGAGAAGTCCCAGATCCAGAACCGCGCCCGCGCGCTGCTGGTGCTGCAGGCCCGCCTGCAGGCCATCGCCGAGGAAGAGGCCGCCGCGAAGGCCTCGGACGCCCGCCGTTCGCAGGTCCGCACGGTCGACCGCTCCGAGCGCATCCGCACGTACAACTTCGCCGAGAACCGCATCGCCGACCACCGCGTCAACTACAAGGCGTACAACCTCGACCAGGTGCTCGACGGCGACCTCGACGGCGTGCTCGACGCCTTGGTCACGGCGGACCGCGAAGAGCGTCTCGCCTCCCACGCGGGCTAGTCGTGAGTGGTATTGCCGGTTCTAACCGGCAATACCACTCACGACCCCATTACCGCAGTTTCGCCGCCGAGATCGATACTCTGGACATCGACGGACCCGTAATCGAGAGGCGGACAGTGAAGCGGCAGCCCTTGCGCCTGGCGATCATCGAGGCGACCAGGATCCTGGAGGAAGCCGGTGTGTCGTCTCCTCGCTTCGACGCCGAACTGCTCGCCGCGCACGTGCTCGGCGTGGAGCGCAGCCGCCTGCCGATGATCCCGCTGGTCGACCCGCCGGTCGTCGACGCGATCGGCCAGCTCGTCGCGCAGCGCGCGAAGCGGGTGCCGTTGCAGCACCTGACCGGCTGGGCCGCGCTGGGGCACATCACCGTCGACGTCGGCGCCGGCGTCTTCATCCCGAGACCCGAGACCGAGCTACTGCTCGAATGGGGCCTGAAACTGTTGCGCGGCAGGGAATTCCCGGTCGTCGTCGACCTGTGCACCGGCTCGGGCGCGCTGGCGCTCGCGGTCGCGCACGCGGTGCCGGACGCGGTCGTCTACGCCGTCGACATCGACTCGCAGGCACTCGCCTGGGCCCGCCACAACGCCGACGCGCGCGCCGCCGAGGGCGACACCCCGATCCGGCTCTACTCCGGCGACATCGCCGACAGCACCCTCTTCGCCGAACTCGACGGCCTCGTCGACCTCGTTCTGTGCAACCCGCCCTACGTCCCCGAGGGCACCCCGGTCCCGCCGGAGGTCTCCGACTACGACCCGGCGCGCGCCGTCTTCGCGGCCGAGAGCGGCTTGGCGGCCATCCGGCACGCGTTGGCCGTTTCGGCCCGCCTGCTGCGCCCTGGCGGTGGCCTGGCCATCGAACACGACGACACCCACGGCGCGGCCGTACCGGCGCTCGTACGGGCACGCAGGGTGCTCACCGACGTCGAAGGCCACCTCGACCTCACCGGCAGGCCCCGCTACGTCACCGCGAGGCGAGTCCAGGACTGAAAACCCGCGATAAAGCGGGCTTTACTCCCGGGGATAAAGCCCGCTTTATCCCCGGGAGTAAAGCGGGCTTTATCCCATGAGGGCGCGCACGTCGGCGACCACCTGGTCCGGGGTGTCACGCAGGTCCCTGGCCCGGTAGACGAGCACTCGCCAGCCCAGTGCGCGTAAACGCTCACGACGGGCCAGGTCTTTCGCGGGCTGGTCCTCGTCGTTGTGCCATTCGCCGTCGTACTCGACCGCGATGAGGTGCTCCGGATAGCCGAGATCGAGCCGGGCCTCGAAGCCGTCCGGGCACCTGACCACGAATTGGGGCTCTGGCGGCAGCCCGGCCAGCGTGAGGATCACCCGGTACTCGGACTCCGGTCGTGACTCCGCGCGGGCGTCACGCAACTCGAACGCCTCGCGCGCGAGAGCGATGCCCCGGTCCCGGCGGCCCCACAGGGTCGCGGCCACCTGGTCTTCGCTGACGAGCCCGGCCCGCAGCGCGCAGTCGAGGTCCGAGACCGCCGTCCGCAGGCACCTCGATCGCGACTGGGTCCGTGGGGTGTGCCTGAGCAGCAGGTCGAGCGCGAGCCGTTTCGGTGTGGCGAGCCTGATGCCTTGCCAAGGTTCGTAGTCACCGGCGGTGAGCGTCGTACGCCTGATGCGGAACTCGCGGACCGGGCCGAACCGGTCGGCCTCGGCCACGACGAACTCCACCGGATCGGTCGTGACGGCGAGGTCGAGCCCTCGGATGGCGGCGGCCGATCGGCCGGTCAGCACCGCGTGTGGCGGCGCGATGAGCGCGGCGGCGTGGCATTTGGTGACGTAGTCGAGCTGATCGCAGGACGGCATGTACACGTTGTGCAGCACTCGGCGGTAGAGCCCGCTGGACAGCTGCCGCCAGGTCAGCATCTCCTCGCCGATCGCTTCGGAACCGCGGAACAGGCCGCGGTGAGGTTGTCGTTCGTTCACCACCGCATCGTCACCCGGCACTCCGGCGCGGCCGCCCCGAAAACGGGCCGGTGGCCCTGGTTGTCCACACCCCCTCCGGTTATCCACGGATTCGCGTGGGCGTCTGGACAAGCCCCTGGCGATCGGCTATGGGGATAAAGCCCGCTTTACTCCGGGGAGTAAAGCGGGCTTTATCCCGGTCCTGGCTTGCGGACCCAAAGCCCGCTTCATCGTGGGTTCGCGACGGGGATAGGCTCCCGGCATGAGCTCGGTTTACGACTGCAGCCGCCGGGAATCACGGGCCGACGGCTTGGCGGCGGCGGCGGGCGCGGTGCGGTCAAGCCGCCTGGTCGTCCTGCCGACCGACACCGTGTACGGGATCGGCGCCGACGCGTTCGACGGCGGCGCGGTGCAATCGCTGCTGCGGGCCAAGAACCGCGGCCCCGACATGCCCGTCGGCGTGCTGGTCGGCTCCTGGTCCACAATAGACGGTCTGGTGCTCGGGGTGCCGCCGCAGGCGCGCGCGCTGATCGAGGCGTTCTGGCCGGGTGACCTGTCGATCGTGCTGCCGCACGCGCCGAGCCTGCAGTGGGACCTGGGGCAGTCGCGGGGCACGGTGATGCTGCGGATGCCGCTGCACCCGGTCGCGCTCGAACTGCTGCGTGACGTCGGCCCGATGGCCGTGTCCAGCGCCAACGTCTCCGGTCAGCCGCCCGCGTCGACCGTCGAGGAGGCGCAGGAGCAGCTCGGCGACTCCGTCTCGGTGTACCTCGACGGCGGCTCGTCCGGTGAGCCGGTGCCCTCGACCATGGTCGATCTGACCGGTGGTGACCCTGTCGTGCTGCGCGAAGGGGCGGTCAGCAAGGCCGCCGTCGCCGAGGTGCTCGGGATCCCGGCGGAATCGCTGGCATGAACGAAGGCCTCCCCATCAGGGAGTACCTGCTGGCCGCACTCACCGCCACGGTGGTGACCTTCCTGCTGACGGGCGTCGTCCGGCGGCTCGCCATCAAGGTCGGCGCCATCGCTAACCCGCGGGCCCGTGACGTGCACGTCACGCCGATCCCGCGGATGGGCGGTGTCGGCATCTACCTCGGCGTGCTCGGCGGGATGGCGCTCGCGCACCAGCTGCCGGTGCTGCGGCGCGGCTTCGAGTTCTCGTACGACTCGGTCGGCGTGCTGCTCGCCGCCGGCGTGATCGTGCTGATCGGCGCGCTCGACGACCGGTTCGAGCTCGACGCCTGGACCAAGCTCGCGGGCCAGGTCATGTGCGCGGGCATCCTGGTCATCTTCGGCCTGCAGTGGGTGCAGTTCTGGGTGCCGTGGGGCGGCGGCGCCGACTCGCTCGGCTCCGTGATCGTCCTCAACCAGACCCAGGGCGCGCTGCTGACGGTCATCATGGTCGTGGTCATGGTCAACGCGATGAACTTCGTCGACGGCCTCGACGGGCTCGCGAGCGGCCTCGGCTTCATCGCCGCCGCCGCGACCTGCGCGTTCTCGCTCGGCCTGCTCGGCAGCTCCGGCAACGCGGTCGAGGCCTACCCGCCCGCGCTGATCGCCGCGACGCTCGCCGGCGCGTGCCTCGGCTTCCTGCCGTACAACTTCCAGCCCGCGAAGATCTTCATGGGCGACTCCGGCTCGATGATGATCGGGCTGATGCTGGCGGCCGCCACCACGTCGGCGTCCGGCCGGGTCAGCTACACCCAGTTCGGCGCCTCGGACGCGCTCGCGCTGCTCTCGCCGCTGGTCGTGGTCGCGGCCGTGCTGTTCGTCCCGATGCTGGACCTGATCATGGCCGTCATCAGGCGCACGCGGCGCGGGGAGAGCCCGTTCGCGGCGGACAAGATGCACCTGCACCACCGGCTGCTCGAGATCGGCCACTCCCAGCGCCGCGCGGTGCTGCTCATCTACTTCTGGGCGGGGCTGCTCGCGTTCGGCGCCGTTTCGGTCACCTTGTTCGACAATCCGGCCGTGTTCTGGGTGTTCGGCTGCGGTTTGGTGATCGCGATCCTCGTCTCGGTCATCCCGAGGTTGAAGTCGCGGAACAACCCGGCGGCGTAGGACCGCAGCAGGTCGTGGAAGTGATAGCGGCCGGGCACCGACTGCTGGAGCAGGTGGGCGTCCACCAGGTTCTCGAGCATGGTCTCGGCCCGCCCCGGCGGCTGTTCGATGAGCGCGCCCGCGGTGTGCGGCTCGATGTCCTCGCCGGATTCGTTGCCCAGCAAGCGAAACAGTGACTTGTGAGCGGGCGCGAGGCGGTCGTAGGACAGCTTGAACGCGGTCGTGACGCTGATGTCGTCGGCACGAAGCTCGTCGAGAGGACGTCGCGCCCGCAGCCGCTGCGCGAGGTACGACACGGTCCACGCCTGCCGGTGCCGCAGCCGCGATCCCGCCAGCCGGACGGCGAGCGGCAGGTAGCCGCAGAGTTCGAGCACCTCGACGGTGGCCGCGGGCTCGTCGAGCGGACGGTCGTCGCCGACCGCCTGGCGGAACAGCGCGCGGGCGTCCTCGGGCGGCAGCATGCCGAGTTCGACCGCGGCCGCGTCGAGGTCGACGAGGCGAAGCCTGCTGGTGACGAGCGTCAGGCAGCCGGGCGAGCCGGGCAGCAGCGGCGCGATCTGACGGGTGTCCATGGCGTTGTCCAGCACGATCAGCGCGCGCCGGTTCTCAAGCCGCGCGCGCCAGAGCGCGGCGCGCTCGTCGAGTTCGCCGGGCAGCCGGTCCTCGCCGAGCGCCCGCAGCAGCTTTTCCAGCGCTGACATCGACGTCAGCGGCTCGTGGCCCGGGGTGTGGGCGCGCAGGTCGATAAAGAGCCTGGCGTCGGGAAAACGGTCGGACAGCCGGTGTGCCGCGTGGATCGCGAGCGCGGTCTTGCCCGCCCCCGCCATGCCGTTGATCGCCCAGACCGCTCCGGCGGGGATCGCGGTCAGCTTCGCGAGTTCGGCTTCCCTGCCGATGAAGGAACTCGTGTCGCGGGGCAGGCCGGATCGCGGCGTGAACCCGCGCGGCGCGGCGAGATCCTTGTCCTTGGCCTTGATCCGCTCGTGCAGCTCTCGCACCTCGTCGCCCGGTGCGACGCCGAGGTCGGTGCCGAGCCGGTCCGCGAGCCGCTGAAAGGCGGCGGACGCCTCCGCATGCTCCCCTGAGCGGTACAGCGCCAGGATGAGCTGGGCGGCCAGCCGCTCGCGCAGTGGATACTCCTGCGCCCATTTCGACAGCTCGCCGACAAGGGAACGGTGATTTCCCCGGGTCAATCCGAGTTCGACCCAGTCTTCGAACGCGGCGAGCCGCAGTTCGGTCAGTTTTGTGGTTTGCGGGCTCAACGCGGGGCAATCGAGACCGGCGAGTACCGGTCCTCGCCAGAGCGCGAGCGCGGATGCCAAATCCGAAAGTGCTTCCAATTCTTTCCAGTCGGCAAGATTTCGTCGTGCGCTTTCCAGCTTTCGAGTGAATACCAAGGCATCCAGGTGGTTTTCGGCGTTGATCCGATAGCCACCGGTGACAGCCTCGATCGGCGGCCCGGTCCGCGGCAATGCCCGCCGCAGGTCCGAAATCGCATTGCGTACCTGCTTGACGGCCGTCGCGGGCGGGCTCGTCTCCCACACGGCGTCGACCAGTCGCGCTATCGGCACCGATTCGCCGAAGCCGAGCAGGAGCGCGGCGAGCACCTTCTGCTGCTTCGGGCCACCGCACCCGATCGGACGACCGTCCTGCCGGACTTCGAGCTGGCCGAGCACGCCGAACAACAAGAAATCACTCCCCAGTGACGTAAGCCGTGTAAGTCGATCTTACCGCGAGATGGTTCGGCCGAGGACGAAACGAGGACGGCGGCTACGATGCTCATCGGTACCGTCACATCTGGTGGCGTTGGTCTGGGGCCTCGCCGGTATGGGAGAGCGAACCCGCTGGTTCGCTCCGCGGCATGCTGCGCTCTCGCGGCTGCCGGAATACCGGGCACTCTTCCTGTCACGCGACTTCAAGTTCCTGGGGGTTCTTGTCGTGAGCACTGCCGAAACATCCGAGTCCGCGGTCGTCACGGTGGCCGTGGAATCCATATTGGACGCCGATTCCCCGCGCCTGGGCGGCGAAGACATCGAGCACGTCCGCATTCTCGCCGAAATCGACACACCACTGCCGCCGATTCTGGTGCACCGCCAGAGCATGCGGGTGATCGACGGCATGCACCGGCTGCGCGCGGCCGTGCTGAGCGGCGCGGAGACGATACCGGTCAGGTTCTTCGAAGGCGGTGACGACGAGGCGTTCGTGCTCGCCGTCAAGGAGAACGTCAGTCATGGCCTGCCACTCACCACGGCGGATCGCGCGGTGGCGGCCGAGCGGATCCTGCGGTCCCACGCGCACTGGTCCGACCGGGCGATCGCGGCGGTGGCCGGGATCTCGCCCAAGACGGCGGGCGTCATCCGGACCCGGATTTCCGCCGGTGTCCCGGAATTGCGCTCGCGGATCGGCCGGGACGGCAAGGTCCGCCCGCTCGATCAGTCCGAAGGACGGATCAGGGCGGCGAGGCTGCTCGAGGAGAATCCCGGCATCACCTTGCGGGAGCTCGCGAAGCGCGCGGGGATCGCGCTGAGCACCGCGCACGACGTGCGTGACCGGCTGGGCCGCGGCGAGGATCCGGTGCCGCCACGGCTACGGGAGGGGCGGCGGCCGGTCGGCAAGCGGCGGGCCAAGCCGTCGGGTGGTGAGCAGAAGCGGGAGCCCGACATCGACCTGACGGCGGCCGTGTCGAACCTGCGCAACGACCCGTCGCTTCGCTTCACCGAGAACGGCAGGCTGCTGCTGCGGTTGCTCGATCTCCACCTGGCGCGGATGGGCCAGCTGCGCGAACTGGCCGACAGCGTGCCGCCGCACCGGACCGACCTGGTCGCCGATCTCGCGGGGAACTGCGCTCAGGTCTGGGAGGACTTCGCGGCCCAGCTCAGGCGGCGCCGCGAGACCTCGGCCTGACCGTGCTCACCAGGTCACCGGGAGCGCCGTCAGGCACTCGGTGAGCACGTCGGGGCGGAAGTCCAGCTCGCCGACGGGCACGGCGAGGCGCATCTCCGGGAAGCGGGGGACGAGCTGGCCGAACAGGGCTCGCAGCTCCATCCGGGCCAGCGGGGCGCCGAGGCAGAAGCTGCCGCCGTGGCCGAACAGCAGGTGATTGCCCGCGCGTGCCGGGTCGCACCGGTCGGGGGACGGGAAGACATCCGGGTCGTGATTGGCCGAGCCCAGGTCCAGCAGGACCAGGTCACCGGCCCGGATGGTCTCCCCGCCGACCACCAGGTCGGTCCTGGCGTAGCGGGGCAGGCCGCGGTTGCTGGCCTCACCGGAGAGCCGCAGCAGCTCGTCCACCATGGGCACGATCAGGTCGGGCCGATCGAGCAGGGACCGCCACTCGCCGGGATGGGTCAGCAGGCGCAGCACGCCGAGGCCGATCTGGACGACGGCGGTCTCCTGCCCGGCGAACAGCAGCAGGGTCGCGTAGCCCGCGATCTCCTCGTCGGAGAGACCTTCTTCCGCGCACAGCTGGGAGATCACGTCGTCGCCGGGTTCGCGGCGCTTGCGGGCGGTGAGCCGCAGGCTGTACTGGTGGAGCTCGACGATGCCCGCCATCGAGAGGTCCCGGTCCGCCGGGTCGACGGCGGCGAGCGTCCACGTCCGGATCTCCTCGCGGTCCGCGTACGAGGCGCCGAGCAGCTCGCAGATCACCTGCAGCGGCAGCGACACCGCGACCTCGGCGTGAAGATCGGCAGGCCCGGTCCGCTCGGCGAACCGGTCGAGCACCTGCGTGGTCAGCTCCTCGACCCTGGGCTGGAGTTCCCGCATGCGTTTCGGCGCGAAGAACGGCCGGAGCAGGCGGCGCATCCGCGCGTGGTCCTCGCGTTCGGTGTCGAAGTCGCCGTGCGGCCCGCCGAGCAGCGCGGAATCACCGGTCCTGGCGGCGTTTTCCGGGTCACGGTGTGAGCGGCCGAGCCGGTCGTCGGTGAGCAGCGCGCGGACTTCCGCGTAGGAAGTGGCTTGCCACGCCTCGTGGCCGACGTCGGTTCGGATGCGACGCATGACGTACCTCGCTAACGATCATCGCGTGAATTGAGTGACGGATATGTTGCCCGTTTCACTGCCGGTGAACAAGGAAAGCGAGCGGCATGGCCGATTCGGCGGTTGTGCGGTAGAACCGGGCAATAGCGCTTCGGCGCACTCGGCCTTGTTCGACTGTGGAGTTTCCTCACTCGAACCCGGCACATGACGCGGCTACCATCAGGCCGGAACAACGGGGGTGACGATCATGCGGGAAAAACGCGACAAGCCGTCGACCGGCAAGGCGGACTATCTGGCGCAGTTCCGAGCCGGACGGCCGCATTTCTTCGAGCAGGTCCGAGACTCTTGCCCGTGGTGTGGTTCACCTGATATCGGCTTCCGTATCCGGCTCTCGGACATGAACCAGCTCAAGCCGGGAACCTTCGAGATGCACGAATGTTCCGCGTGTGGTCACCTTTTCCAGAATCCGTGTCTCACCGAAACGGGACTGGCTTTCTATTACCGTGACTTCTACGACGGCGTCGGCAGTCAGACCTGGGATTCGGTGTTCGCGTACAACCGGAAGGGCTACCGGGCGCGCGTCCGCATGCTCGACGGTCTCGCGCTGCCCGCCAGCTGGCTCGACGTGGGCGGCGGGCATGGGCACTTCTGCCATGAGGCGAAGAAAATCCTGCCTGACACGCACTTTTCGGGGCTGGACCAGAGCGAGGAGATCCAGCGCGCGCACGAGCGAGGCTGGATCGACACGGCGTACGACAGGCCGTTCCAGGCCTTCGCGGACGAGCATCAGGAGAAGTTCGACGTCGTCAGCATGGCGCATTACCTGGAACACACGCTTTCACCGAAGGACGAGATCGCCGCCGCGGAGAAGGTGCTCGCCAAAGACGGGATGCTGCTGATCGAACTGCCCAATCCGGAAAGCTGGTACGCCCGGTTCTACGGGAAGTTCTGGTTCGGCTGGCTGGCGCCGCAGCATGTGCACCTGATGCCGTGGCGTAATGTCTGCCGGCTTCTGGAAGACCGCGGATTCGAAGTGCTTCGCGTCGAACTGGGCACAGCGAGCAGCGCGGTCGACAATATGGCGGCGGTGACGACCGCATTGAGTCACTATCTCCCGCCGCCCGCGCACTGGCCGTGGATTCAGCGGCCGATTCGGTTGACCGACCGAATTCTGCGGCGCGCCGCCATGGTGCTCGCCGCCCCGGTGACGGCGCTCGCCTGGCTGGCCGACTTGGTACTGCATCAGATCGTTTCCCGCGGCGACGGCGGAAATACCTATCGTATTCTCGCCGTGCGCCGTTGAGCTGGATCGGACAGGACATTTCCCCGGATCGTGGAGGACGGCGCGAGTGGATATCGAGCAGCTGCGTACCCAGGCGGAAAAGGCGGCCGAGCGCGCCATCGAGCATCTCGATGACCGGCAGCGGGAAGACGGCTCCTGGGTCGACCGCCTGTCCTCGTCCACCATCGCGACCGCGCTCGGCGTGCTTTCGCTGTCCCGCGCCGATCCCGAGGCCTACGCGTCGCGCATCGCCTCGGGCATCCGCTGGCTCCGCGAGCACCAGCGTGACGACGGCGGCTGGAGCATGGCCGACGCGGAGGCGCCGAGCAGTCAGGGCATGACGGCGTTCGGCATCGCCGCGCTGCACGAGGTCGATCCTGAGGCGTCGAAGTCCGCCATCGCGCGCGGCTGGACCTTCCTCGACGAGAACGACGGCATGAACGTCATCCCCGGATTGCGTGGCGACGCCCCGAAAACGTGGCCGGCCGCGCTGCCGACCATCTGGGGACTCGTCGGCCTGCGCGACTTCCAGGAGCAGCCGGATCAGCCGGTCGAGATCATGCTTCTCCCGCCGTCACTGCGTAACAAGGTCTCGATCGCGCTGCCCGCGATTCTCGGGCTCGGGATCATGCAGAGCCGGACCATGGATCGCGGGCTGCTGCGCAAGATTCTCGGCCGGATCGCGGAGCCGCTCGCGTTGCGCTGGCTGCGTGAGGTGTCCGGCACGAACGGCGGCATCGAGGAATGCCCGATGATCGCCGGGTTCGTCTACCTGGGACTGCGCGAGGCCGGGGTCGGCACCGATCTGCAGCTCGGTTCGCTGCGGTACCTGCTGCAGACGCAGCGGGAGGACGGTTCCTGGGCCATCGACCGCGACCTGGAGATCTCCGTGACCGCGTACTCGGTCATGGCGCTCAGCGAGTTCCAGGACGTGGCGAACGCGCCGTCGCTGGAGAAGACCAGGGAGTTCCTGCTGAACACCCAGTGGAACAAGCCGTTCACGCCGCTCGGGCTGCCCGCGGGCGGCTGGGGCTGGGCGCTGCCGTCCGGCTGGCCAGAGTCCGAAGACACCGCCGTCGTGCTCGGTGTGCTGGCCGACCTCGGTGTGCCGCGCACGCATCCCGCGATCCGCCTCGGCGTGGCCTGGCTGGAGAACCAGCAGAACCGCGACGGTTCCTGGTCGGAGTGGGTGCGTGATTCGCCGATCATGAACGACCGGTCGTGCCCCGGCGTCACCGCGCACGTCCTGATGGCGCTGCACCGGCTCGGCGAACCGGCGACGGCGGGGTCGCCGATCGCCCGAGGCCGGGACTACCTGCGCAAGACGCAGGCGAAGGACGGGTCCATCGAGTCGATCTGGTTCCGCGACAACGTGCACGGGACCTGCCGGCTGCTGGAGGTGTTCGTCGACCTGCGCGCGGGCAGCGACCCGGTGGCGAACGCGGCCAGGAAGTGGTTGCTGGACAACCAGGCGGCCGACGGCGGCTGGCCGTTGCGCCATGAGCTGCCGCCGGGGGGCAGCACGGCGGAGGAGACGGCCTGGGCGTTGTTCGCGCTGCTCAAGGGCGGCGAAAGCCCGGAGAGCCCGGCGGTGCTGCGTGCCGTCGAGTGGCTGACGAAGCACCAGGACGACCGCGGCACCTGGAAGCCGAGTGTGGTCGGGCTGTACTTCGACGACCTGTGCTACACCGACGACCTCATCGCGCACACCTTCGCGCTGCGGGCACTGGGCCGCTGGCTGACCAGCGTGGGCCGGTGAGCCGCTCGAAGCGCGGCGGCCTGCCGCCGGGTCCCCGGCTGCCCGCCGTCGTCCAGACCGTGTTGTGGGCGGTGGCGCCGGTGCGGTTCGGCAAGGCCTGCCTGGCCAGGTACGGCCCGCTGTTCACCATGCGCATCGTCGGGTTCGGCGACACCGTGTACGTCTGCACGCCGGAGCTGATCCACAAGATCCTCCGCGACGAGGACGGCATGTTCGACGCGGCCGTCGCGAACAAGTCGATCAAGTTCGTCGTCGGCGAGCATTCACTGCTGCTGTCCGGCGGCGCCACGCACGCCGAGCGGCGCAGGCTGCTCATGCAACCGTTGCACGGCAGCAATGTCGGCGAATACGTCGACCTGATGGAGACGATCGTCGAGCAGGAGATCAGGGCGTGGCAGCCGGGTTCGACCGTGCGGCTGCTCGAAGTCTTCCAGCGGGTGACGCTCGAGGTGATGATCCGCGCGGTGTTCGGGATCAGCGACTCGACCAGGCTGCACCGGTTGCGTGAACTGGTGCCGAAGCTGCTCGACATCAATCCGGCGATCATCGTGCTGCCCTGGCTGCGCCGGTCGTTCGGCGGATTCGGGCCGTGGGCGAAGCTCCAGTCGGTCCTGCGCGCGGTGGACGAGATCATCCTCGCCGAAATCGCCGACCGCCGTGCCGCGCCCACCGAGGGCCGCGACCTGCTCTCGATCCTGCTGCGCGACGAAAAGTTCGAGCTCAGCGCCCGCGAGCTGCGTGATCACCTGGTCACCTTGCTCGCGGTCGGCCAGGAGACGACCGCGACCCAGCTCGCGTGGTTCTTCGAACGGGTGCTGCGCGCGCCTCGCGAGTTCGAGCGGATCGAGGCCGAGGTGGCCGAGGGGAACTGGGCCTTCCTCGAAGCCGCGATCCACGAGGCCGTGCGGATCCGGCCGACCACAATGGACATCGGCAGGGTCGGCACCGCGCGGTGGGAATCCGGCGGTCACGTGTTCCCGGCTGGCACGATGTTCGCGGTTTCGCTGGGATTGCTGCACTTGTCGCCGGACCTGCACGCGAACCCCGACCGCTATTCGGTCGGCAGGTTCTTTCCGGCTGAGCCGCCCGCCGCGCATTTCCGGCCGTTCGGCGGCGGCGCGCACCGGTGCCTCGGCGCCTCGCTCGCGATGGTCGAGATGCGGACGATCATCAGCGCCATCCTGCGGCACGTCCGGCTCAATCCGTCCACAGTGGACGCCGAGCGGGTGACGCCGAAGGGGCCGATGCTGCTGCCAGGCCGAGGCGCCGAGGTGGTCGTGGTCGAGAACGCGCTGGCCGAGAAGTGAGAGTTGAGAAGATGCCCCTTTCCTTCCCGTTCCCGCGGACGCCCCGGCTCGATCTGGAGCCCGAATATCGCAGGCTGCAACAGGAAGACCCGGTCTGCCAGGTCGAATTCCCGTTCGGGCAGACGGCTTGGCTGGTCACCCGGCACGCGGACGTGCGCGCGGTGTTCACCGACGCGCGGTTCTCACGTGCGGTCACCCTGGAACGGGACGTGCCACGGGTGACCGCCGAGAACTTCAGCGGCGGGCTCGTCGCGATGGACCCGCCGGAGCACACCCGGCTGCGGTCGCTGTGCCGCCACGTGTTCACCCCGCGCGTGGTCGCGAAGCTCCGCGACCGGGCGACGGCCATCGCGACCGGGCTCATCACGGACGCGCGGGCAGGCGGCGAGTTCGACGGGGTGGAGGATTTCGCGATCCCGTTCACCCTGAAGATGATCTGCGAGCTGCTCGGCGTCCCGTACGAGGACCACGTGCACTTCCGGGGCTGGGCCGAGGCGGGCCTGGCGACGACCGCGATCTCCGAAGACGACCGCTGGGCCGCGACCGGCCGGATGTGGGACTACGTGGCCGCGTTGATCGGCGAGCGGCGTGCCGCTCCGAAGGACGACCTGATCTCGGCGATGCTGTCCGTGGGGGAGGCGTCGGACGACGAGCTGGTCATGCTCGTGATGACCATCCTCGTGGCGGGTTACGAGACCACGTCGACCCAGCTGCCCAACTTCCTCTACGTGCTGCTGGAAGATCCGGCCAGGCTGAAGCAGCTGGTGGCGCGGCCGGACCTCGTGCCGACCGCGGTCGAGGAACTCATGCGGTACGTGCCCATGGAGGCGAACGGCGCGTCGCCGCGGTACACGCTCGAACCGGTCGTCCTCAGTGGAGTCACCATTCCCGCGGACGCGCCGGTGGTCGCCGCCACGGTCATCGCGAACCGGGATCCCGCGGTGTTCGCGGACCCGGACCGGCTCGACTTCGCCCGCAGTCCCAATCCGCACTTCGGATTCGGCATGGGCGCGCACTTCTGCCTCGGCGCGCCGCTCGCCCGGCTCGAACTGCAGGTGGCGCTGGACGTGTTGATCACGGCTGTGCCCGAACTGCGCTTCGCCGACGGGCCGGACGCGGCCTGGAAGGACGGGATGCTCGTGCGCGGCCCGTCGAAACTCATGCTCACCCTTGCTACGGAAGGAAAATCGTGACTTCGCGCGAGCCACCACCGGTCGACCGGTTCCGGCCTGCCGACCTCGAACAGGACTGGAACGCGCTGCGCTCGGCATGCCCTGTCGCCAAGACGAAAAGCCCCGGCGGCACCGAGTTGTGGCTGATGTCCGGCCACAGCGACATCCGCGCCGTGCTCGCCGACGCGCGCTTCCGCGTCACACCGGCAGGCGGCGAGGCGAACGAGTCCATCTTCCAGGACCCGCCGGAGCACACCCGGCTGCGCGGGCTGGTGGCCGGGCACTTCACCCTCGGGCGGATCGAGGCGTACCGGCCCGCGATCGAGGCGATGGCCGACGACCTGCTCGGCGCGCTCGAACCGGCGGCCGAGCCGGTCGATCTGATGGAGGCGTTCGCCAGGCCGCTGAGCATGAACGCCATCTGCGAGATCGTCGGCGTGCCGCCCGCCGACCGGGAGCTGTTCCGGCGGCTGGCCGACCAGCTGCTGGTGTCGTCGGCCGAGGCGTTCGACCCGACCGGCTGGCAGCGGCTGAACGAGTACGTCACCTCGCTCATCGCGGCCAGACGCCGTGAGCCGCGCGAGACCGTCGACCTGATTTCGCATCTGCTCGGTGGCGATGACGCCGGCTCGCTGACCGACGTCGAGCTGACCACGATGATCCTCGGCCTGCCGATCGCGGGGTACGTCAGCACGGCCAACGCGATCGCGCTCGCGTTCCGGCACCTGCTGAACGGCGGTTGGCTCGACACGCTGCGGTCCGCGGCGGGCACGCCCGAACTCCAGAGGTCGTTCGTCGAAGAGCTGCTGCGGATGCAGTCCGGCGACAACGGCGAGTCGATGCCGAGGTTCGCCTCGGCCGACGTGCGGTGGGGCGAGGTCACCATCGCGGAGGGCGAGATGGTGGTGGCGCCGCTGATCGCGGCCAACCGCGACGACACCGTGTTCCCCGCGCCGGAGACGTTCGACCCGCACCGGGCGGGGCTCGCCCGCCACATCGCGTTCGGGACCGGCGTCCACCGCTGTCTCGGCGCCAATCTCGCCCGGCTGGAGCTGCAGTGCGCGCTGGCCGCGATCGTCCGCGCCGACGTCGGGTTCGAGCTGGCGCTGGCGTGGGCGCACATCCCATGGAGTTCGAACCTGTTCGGCGACCGCTACCCCGACCGGTTGCCGGTCACCGTCGAGAAGCCAGTGATAGCGAGGAAAAATGCCGGATGAACAGCTGCTCGACTTCCCGTTCAAACGGGACTCCGCGATCGAACCATCCCCTGACCTGCTGGGGCTGCGGGCGGACGGGCCCATCCACAAGGTGCGGCTGGCGCACGGCGGGCACGCCTGGCTGGTGACGCGCTACCAAGAGGTGCGCACGCTGCTGAACCACCCCGAGTTCGGCACGCAGTACCCCGGCACCGAGCTGACGCTCAGCTCCGACAATCTGGCCGCCGGCTTCATGTTCCTGAAGGACCCACCCGAGCACACCCGGCTGCGCCGCAGCGTGACCAAGGCGTTCACCGCGCGCCGGATCGCCGAGCTGAAGGTGCGTGCGGAGTCGATCGCGGGTGAGCTCGTCGCCGCCATGCTGGCGAAAGGGCCCGGCGTGGACGTCTGCGAGGACTACGCCTACCCGTTGCCGATCGCGATCATCTCCGACCTGCTCGGCATCCCGGACAGTGAGCGGCACGGGTTCCGGCGCTGGGCGGACATCGTGCTCCGGCCGTCCGGCAACGGCCCGGAGGAGGTCGGCGGCGCGTTCGCCGACCTGCAGGCGTTCGCGGTCCGCCTGGTCGAAGCGAAGCCCGACGGCGACGACCTGCTCAGCGACCTCGCGAGCCACGGGCCGGACGGGCTGGACCGCATCGAGATCTCCGCGATGGCGATGGGCCTGGTGATGGCCGGATATGTGACGACGGCCTCGGCGATCTCGCACGGCCTGCTCCGGCTGTTCGCGAACCCCGAGACGCTGGCCGCCACGGCCGAGGGGCGGGTCGATTTCGCCAAGCTGGTGGAGGAATTGCTTCGCCTGCAAGACGAAGAGGTCGGCATCAACCGCGTCGCACAGTCCGATGTGGAGGTGTGCGGCGTCCTGATCAAACGCGGCGAGACGGTCATCGCGTCGAGGTCGGCGGCCAACCGCGACCCGGCCGAGTTCGCGGACCCCGACGTGATCGACCTGACCGCCGCGCGCAACCAGCATCTCGCGTTCGGGCACGGCGTCCATCACTGCCTGGGCGCGGCACTCGCCCGGATGGAGCTCGAAGTCGCGCTGCGCACCCTGCTCATCGGAATCCCCGGTCTCCGGCTGGCGGTTCCGTTCGCCGAGCTGGAATGGAGTGCCGAGGGCATGGACGTGTGCATCGAGCGGCTGCCGGTGACTTGGTAGAAAGGGTGGAAAGAATGGGAAGCATTCCTAGGTTCGGCAGGCCATGCAGCCCCGACGAGATCGACAAGTCCGTGCTCAAGGAAGGCGCGGTGATCGTCGAGGGCGCGTACTCGCCGGAGCAGTGCGAGACCTTCCTCGCGGAGGTCGACGCCTATGTGCGGGACAACCCCGGCGAAGCGAAGTACGCGGACAGCTCGATACTCGGCACGTTCCAAGGGCCCACGACGTCGTCGCTGCACTCCTTGGTCGGCGCCATTCCGAGCGCGGCCTCGATGGTGCTGCAGGAGGACATCCTCGGCTGCGCTCGTCGTGTGCTCGCGCCACTGTCCGACACGATCCTGTTGAGCGTGGCCGAATACATGGCCCGGCACCCCGGCCAGGAGCTGCAAGGGTTGCACCGTGACACCTTCTCGTGGCGGCACGTGCCGGTCGGCGAGCAGCCCATCGCGTTGACCGTGATGGCCGCGATGCGCGACTTCACCCCCGAGAACGGCGCGACCTGGGTGGTGCCCGGCAGCTACGGCGGCCCCGCCACCGATCCGGCGCCGGAGTGGAGCGAAGCGATCCAAGCCGAGCTGAAGCAGGGCGACGCGCTGCTGTTCCGCGCGGACCTGTTCCACGGCGGCGGCGCCAACACCACCGAGTCGGACGTCCGGCACATCTTCTCGATGGGCTTCCAGGTCGCCTGGCTGCGCACGGTCGAGAACAGCACGCTCAGCGTCCCACCCTCGATCGCCCGCGACCTGCCCGTGGAACTCCAGGAACTGCTCGGCTACTCCAACGAGATGGTCCTCGGCCTCTACAAAGGCGGCGACCCCAAAAACGCCCTGACCTGACCCGCCCCCACGCGATAAAGCCCGCTTTACTCCCGGGGATAAAGCGGGCTTTATCCCCGGGAGTAAAGCGGGCTGAACTCCGCGGGATAAAGCCCGCTAAACATCGGGGAGTTTAGCGGGCTTTATCGTGGCCTTGGGTGGGGTTCAGGGGCGGCGGGCCGGTTCGTAGCGGGGGCGCATGAGGTGCCTGGCGAGGACGGTCAAGGCCAGTGAGGGGCAGGCGACCAGGAGGGCCAGTGCGAGCTGGCCGGTGGAGGCCGTGATGAACGAGGCGAGGATGATGCGCTCGGCCACCACGATCTCGTGGGCTTTCAGGCCGACCGGGCGGGGGATCGGGCGCGGGGCGCGGCTGACGGAGAGCAGTGAGACCGCGCCGAGCGCGGCGCACGTGAGCGCGCCCGGCCAGTAGACGGCGGGGTCGACCGTGACCGTGAGCGGCCACAGCGCGAGGATGCCGACCCAGAGTCCGTAGAACCAGGCGAGTGCCCGCACGGTCGCTTCGTCGCCGCGCCGGACCGGGTAGGTGAAATAGCCGCCCGCGCGGTCGCCGTCACGGTCGCACAGCGCGCCGAGCAGGTTCGAGCCGGAGTCGTGGATCCAGAACATCAGTGCCAGCGGCACGAGTTCGGGCAGCGGGAGCGGCTGGACGGTCATGGAGCCGAACAGGAGCGCGGCGGCGGTCGGCAGGCCGCGGGAAATGTTGCCCCAGAGGCCGTGGCCTTTGAGGTAACGGGCGTAGGCGATGCCGAAGGCGGCGGCGAGTACGGCCAGTGCGATGGTGCGTGGATTGACGATGACCGCGATGAGCGCGCCCGCGCCGATATAGGCGATCATCAGGTTCTTGGCGGTTTCCGCGCGCATTCTTCCCGACGGGATGGGGCGCTGGGGTTTGGCCTGCGCGTCCAGGTCGCGGTCGAAGTAGTCGCCGCCGTACAGGGAAGCGATCCAGGCGAGCGTCGGGGTCAGCCAGGCCGAGAACAGGAGCGGGAAACCCGCGTCCGGGTTCGTCAGCACGGCGCCGGCGAGACCGACGAGCCCGGAGTAGAAAACGGTGTCGGGACGACATGCCTCAAGATGAGCGAGAAACCGTATTCTGAGGTCCATGAACGCATTCTCGTGATGGCAGGAGAATTCGACAATGACAACGAAGAACGCCTTTGTCGTAGGTGCCGGAATAGCCGGATTGGCAGCGGCGGCCGGACTGGCGAATACGGGCTGGACCGTGCGCGTATTCGAACGGAGCGCGGAATTGCGCGCGTCCGGCGGTGGTATCGGGCTGACCCCGAACGGTGTCAAGGCGTTGAACGCGCTCGGCGCGGGCGATGCCGTGCGCGCGATTTCCGTTCCGCAGACCGAAGGCGGCGTCCGTACACCGGACGGCCGGTGGATCGCGCGCACCGAGCTGGATTTCATCGAGGCCCGGTACGGCGAGTCCATTCGCGCGCTGCGGCGGATCGAGCTGGTGCGTGCGCTCGAGGAGGCGCTCGTGCCCGGCTCGGTGCGGTTCGGGGAACCGGTCGTCCCGGCCGCGCACGGTGACGCGACGAGTCCCGCGGCGATACTGGTCGGCGGGAAGCGGTACGAATGCGATCTGCTGGTCGCCGCGGACGGCATCGGCTCGGCGGCCAGGCGGTCGGCTTTCCCGGCGCATCCGGGTGTCCGGGCGACCGGCTCGGTGAGCTGGCGTGCCGTGGTCCCGGCGGACGGCTTGGCCGTCACCGCCGCCGAAACCTGGGGCGCGGGAAAGCGGTTCAGCGTGCTTCCGCTGCCGGGCGGTGAGGTGCACTTCTCGGCGATGGCCCGGTCGGCGCTGCTGCCGGACGGCGACGGCTCGGCCGAGGAACTGCTGAAGGTGTTCGGCGACTGGCACGACCCTGTGCCGGAGCTGCTCGCCCGCGCGGTCGACGGCGGGTTCTTCTTCGACGAGATCGAGGAGCTGGCCGAGCCGCTGCCGAGCTTCGCGCGGGGACGGACGGTGCTGATCGGGGACGCGGGCCATCCGATGACGCCCAACGTCGGTTCGGCGAACCTCGCGCTGGAGGACGCCGCCGAACTCGCGTACGCGTTGCGCGGCAAGGATTCCTGGGCGGGCCTGAGCGCGGGGCTGGCCCGCTACGACGCGCTCCGCCGCCCGCGCACCGACCGGCTGGCCAGGCTGTCACGGCGGATGGGCCGGGTCGCCGGGGTCCGCTCGCCACTGGCGGTGGCGATGCGTGACACCGGCGCCCGGCTCGGCGGGCTCATGCCCGACGCCTTCTCCCGGCGGTTCATGGACTCGATGGTGCGCTGGGCGCCGTCCGGTCCGGTGCCGCTCAGCCCCAGGTGACCGGCAGCTCGACCAGCCCGCCCACGACGCTGTCGTCACGGTGGCGCAGCACGGACTCCTCGACCGCGAGGCGCAGGCCGGGGAACCGGGCCGGCAGCGCGTCGAACACCGCCTGCAGTTCGATCCGGGCGAGCGGCCTGCCGATGCACAGCGCGGGCCCGTGCCCGAAGGTGAGATGCGTGTTGTTCTCCCGCGCCGGGTCGAAGACCTGCGGCTCGGGGAACCGGGTGGTGTCGTGGTTGGCCGCGCGGAGGTCGAACAGCACCAGCTCGCCCTTGGCGATGGTGATGTCCGCGACGTCGATGTCGTCGTTCGCCCAGCGGGGCAGCCCGGTGCCCTGGCCGTTCAGTTCCGCGGTTCCCGGCGCCGGCAGGCAAAGCCGGAGGATCTCTTCGACCGCGCCGGCCAGCAATCCGTCCTGGGTGCGCAGCGCGTCCCAGCGGGCCCGGTCCGAAAGCAGCATGAGAATGCCTTCGTCGATCGCGGCGATGATGGTCGAATGCCCGGCGAACAGTTCCGCCGCGTATTCGGCCACCCGCTGGTTTCCGGCCGGATCGTCGGAATAGGCCTGGATCATTTCCGAAAGCGCGTCACGCCGCGGCGCGCTCTTCTTGATTTCGACCAGTGACAGCATGTATTCCCACAATGCCGTCCAGCCCGCGATCGACCGTTCGGCGTCGTCGAGCACGGAGACCTCGTTCGACCATTCCAGCACCTTCATGTGGTCCGTTTCCGGAACGCCGAGCAGCTTGCACGCGGAGTACACGTGCAGCGGCACCGAAAGGATCGCGTGCAGGTCGGCAGGCAGGCCGGCCCGCTCGACGTCGTCGAGCAGTCCGGCGACCAGTTCGGCCAGGTAGGGCCGCATTTCGGCCATCCGGCGGTCGGAGAACAGCGGTGCCAGCGAACGCCGCATCCTGGCGTGGTCGGCGACCTCGGTGCCGGTGACCGGCTGCGCGCCGCCGAAGATCGAGGTGGTGGAAACGCGGGCCGCGCTGTCGGGATCGGCGTGCGTCCGCCAAAGCCTGCTGTCCTTGAGAAGCGCGCGCACCATGTCGTAGTCCTGAACGAGCCAGGCCGGATCGCCGACAGGGGTGTGCACCTTTCGAATTGGCGCGTTCATAGGCGTGAATTCTCCCTTGCGTGCTCAGCTCGGACGAGCGAATGGGGTGCTTCGACGATTTCAAAAGTCGCGCGTGATGTACAGGCTCGGACCGGCCGGTGGACATCGTTCGGTGGCTGTGTTCTGATGTCCTGGTGGCCGCGACCGGTCACCGATTTTCCGCCGATGACTGGGGTTTCGGCGTCATTACTCTCTCTCGCTCTGCCCGAATGGAGCACTGGCGATGAATGATCTACTGCGCAAGGCGTCCGCGATCGCGGAAGAAGTGCTCTTTCCGGCGGCGGGTGCGGTGGACGCGTCCGGGCTGATCCCGGAAAGCCATTTCCGGCTGCTCGCCGAAGAAGGCTTTCACGGGTTGATCGCGCCACGCGAACTCGGCGGCCAAGGCGCCGATTTCGAAACCTTCCTGCGGGTCGTCGAGACGTTGGCGGGCGGCTGCCTCGCCACCGCGTTCACCTGGCTGCAGCACCACGGCGTGGTCATGGGACTCGCGATGACGCCGAACACCGCGCTGCGCGAGGGTTACCTCGACGCCGCGGTGCGTGGCGAGCTGACCGGCGGCGCGGCCTTCTCCGGTGTGGTCCAGACCCCTGCCCGGGTGCGGGCCACCAGGTCCGGCGATGGCTGGACGCTGACCGGCCAGATCCCGTTCGTCAGCGGCTGGGGCGTGGTCGACGTGCTGCAGCTGTCCGCCGCCGACGAGAACGGCGACATCGTCAGCTGCCTGATCGACGCGAAACCCGCCGAGGGCATCGAAGCGGTGCACGCGCTCGACCTGGTGGCGGGCCAGGCCACCAGCACCGTGCGGCTGGACCTGCGCGACCTCTGGATCCCCGACACCAAGGTGACCACCCGTACCCCGCTCGCCGAGTTCGTCACCGGGATGGTGCCGAGCCTGCGTGTCGACGGCTCGCTCCCGCTGGGCCTGGCCGGGCGGGCCGCCGCGCTGACCGAGGCGGCCGGGCAGGAGGAAGCGGCCGCGGGCCTGCGCGCCGAAGCCGCCGCGCTGCGGGCGAAGTTCGACGCCGCGATGGCCGAACCGGCCGAGCTGCCCGCGATGCGCGCGAGCGCGTCGGAATTCGCCGTGCGGGCCACCGGCACGGCCGTGGTGGCCACCGGCAGCCAGGCGTTGCTGACTTCCCATGCGGCACAACGACTCGCGCGCGAAGCCCTGTTCACCCTCGTGGTGGCCAGCAGGCCCGCCGTCAAGTCCGGCCTGCTGCGGCTGCTGTCGTCCAAAGTGGACTCTTCGGTCTGATCCATCCAGTGTGAGGAGAGGTATGAGCACGTTCAGCCTGCCGGACGGCGGCCATCTGGCCTACGACGACCTCGGCGAGGGCGTCCCGGTCGTGCTGCTGCACGACGGGGTGCTGCACCGGCGTGCCTGGGACCAGCAGCTTCCCGCGCTCACGGACTACCGCGTGCTGAATCTCGACCTGCGCGGGCACGGCGAGTCCGGCGACCCGCGCTCGGCGTACCTGCGTGCCGACGACGTGATCGCGCTGCTCGACCACGCCCAGGTGCCCGAAGCCTTCCTGGTCGGCATCGGCCTCGGCGCGACGACCTCGATGGACGCCGTGCTCGACTACCCGGACCGCGTCAGCGGCGTGCTCGCCAGTGGCGGCGGCGCGTCGGAGCAGTACTGGAACGACCCGTTCGTCGTCGACATCCGCAAGCGCCAGTACGAAGTGGCCGTCCAGGGCGACAAAGAGTCCTATGTGGAGCTTTTCCTCAACATGTGGGTGGACGGGCCGTACCGCGAGCCGCACGAGGTGCCTGCCGCGGTCCGCGAGCGCTGCCGTGACATGGCGATGCACACGGTCACCGAGCACGCGCGCGAGGAACCGTTCCTGCCCGGCCGCACGAAGCGGACCTGGGAACGGCTGCCGGAGATCACCACCAAGATCCTGTTCGTGCACGGCGAGCTGAACAACGGCGACGCCAGGGAGATGACCGAGCGGACCGTCTCCGCCGTGCCGGACGCGAAGCTCATCCGGTTCGAGGGCGCCGGGCACATGGTCAACATGGAGCAGCCGGAGCGGTTCAACGCCGTCATGCGTGAATTCCTCGACTGGGGGACCGCATGATCGTCGAAAGTTTCCTGCCCGCTTTCGAGCGGGAGTCGCGGTTCCATCCGCCGGAGGTCTACAAGACCTTGCGCGGCAAGGAACCCGTCGTCCGGACGGTGACCGAGGGCGGCCAGATCGTCTGGGTCGTGCTCGACGCCGAAATCGCGCTGCAGGTGCTGTCCGACCGGCGGTTCGAGCTGACCCCGGCCGGCATGGCCCCGCCCGAGATGGGGATGCTGTTCTGCGACGGCGCCGAGCACGCCCGGCTGCGGCGGTCGCTCGCGCACGCGTTCAGCGCCCGCAACCTGGAGCGCTTGCGGCCGCGGGTCGAGCGCGTCGCCGGGGAACACGTCTCCCGGCTGCGCGAGGCCGGTTCGCCCGCGGACCTGGTGACCGCGCTCGCCAGGCCGTTCTCGCTCGCCGTCATCACCGAGATCCTGGGTGTTCCGGTGCACGACCGCGAGCAGTTCTACCTCTGGGCCGAGGCGGTCTCGGGCCTCACGGCCGGCGTCGTCGCCGACTACGAGGCGGCCTGGAAGGAACTCATCGGCTTCCTGGGCAAGCTGATCACCGCCAAGCAGCAGGACCCCGGCGACGACCTGCTCAGCGCGCTGATCCAGACCCAGGACCTGCTCACCGAGCAGGAGACGGTGATGCTCGGCGCCTCCCTGATGTCCGGCGGCCAGCTCACCACGGCCAACGCCCTGTCCGTCGGCATGATCAAGCTGCTCCAGGTGGACGGCCTGCGCGGCATCGACGGCGACGACGCGGTGCTGAACGTCGTCGAGGAGATGTTGCGGCATCAGACCGGGGTCAGCGGCGAAGCGTTGCCGCGCTGGGCCCAGACGGACGTCGAGGTCGCCGGGAAGTCCATTGCGGACGGTCAGATGGTCCTGGTCAGCCTGGAGGCCGCGAACCGGGATCCCGCCTGGTTCGACGACCCCGACCGGTTCGACCCCGGCCGGGAACGCGGCCGTCATCTGCGGTTCGGCTTCGGCCCGCACCGCTGCGTCGGCGCCGAGCTGGCGCGGATGGAGCTCACGGCCGCCGTCCGCGCGCTCGCCGATCAGCTGCCGGGAATGACGATGACCTGCGCACCCGAAGAGATCCCGTGGACGGGGCATCCGCTCGACGACGGCCCCGCCGCGCTGCCCGTGCAGTGGTGAAGGAGAAGACGATGTGGCCGACCAGAGTGCGGCGCGTGCTCTCGCAGGCCGGCGACCCGGCCTGGGTCGTGACCGACTACGACCTGGTCCGCACCCTGCTCACCGAGCCGCGGCTGGTGTCGACGCATCCGGATCCCCAGCGCGCGCCCCGGGTGTCCGAGTCGGTGATCCTGGGCGGGCCGCTGCCCGAGTCGCCGACCGAGGCGGAGGACCACGCCCGGATGCGGCGGCTGCTCGGCCGGTCGTTCTCGGCGGCGGGCCTGGAACGGGTCCGCCCGCGCGTGGTGGCGCTGACGGACGAGGTGCTCGACGACCTCGCCGCGGCGCCGAAGCCCGCCGACTTCCACGAGATCGTGTCGTATCCGCTGCCCGCGTTCACGATCTGCGAGCTGTTCGGTGTGCCGAGGGCCGACCGCGAGGATTTCCGGCGCTGGTCGGAGGAATCGGCCGACATGCTGGACGGGGCCCGCTCGATGAACGGGCTGGCGAGCCTGACGAAGTACCTGAGCGGACTGATCACGCGACGGCTCACCGAGCCGGGCGACGACGTGCTGACCGAGGTGGCCGAGGCGCACCGGCTCGAACCGGAGGCCTTTCCGCTGGAGACCGCGGCCGAACTGTGCGCCGGGCTGCTCTTCGCCGGGCACGAGACCACGGTCTCCGCCATCGACGCGGGACTCGTCATGGTGATGACGCATCCCGAGCAACGGGCGAAGCTGCTCGCCTCGCCCGAGCTGATTCCCGGTGCGGTGGAAGAGATGCTGCGGATCGGGGTGCCGGAGTCCACTTTGGCCACCGCGTCGATCAGCGAGCGGGTGCCCGGCCTGCCGCGCTGGGCGAAGGTCACCTTCGACATCGACGGCGTCACGATCCCGGAAGGCGACCTGGTGCTGCTCGGGCTCCAGCAAGCGAACCACGATCCGTACCTGCTCGGCTCCCAGCGTGGTTTCGAGATCGAGCGGCGGCCCAACCCGCATCTGACTTTCGGGCACGGCAAGCATTACTGCATCGGCGCGCCGCTGGCCAGGCTCGAGCTGCGCGTGCTCTTCGAGGCGCTGCTGGCGCGTTTTCCGGCGATCGAGCCCGCCGTTCCGGTCGACCGGCTCCCGCTCCGGCACGCCATGGTGGCGGGCGGGCTGGCCAGTCTGCCGGTCACCTGGTGAGAATCCGCGACGGAGAGGGGAACACCGATGCCTCCTGACCATGCGACGGTCGTCCGCGACCAGGCGATCCCGGACGTGCTGCCGGGAGCCGACGAGGTCTCGTTCCTGCTCAGCGGGGTCAAGGCCAGGCTCGGCGCGCGCTGGCGGTCCGGGTCCGAGCTGCTCGACGAGATGTGCGAGCACGCGTTGTCACCGCCGGGAAAGCTGTTCCGGCCGGTGCTGCTGCTCGAATCGGCGCGGGCGCTCGGCGGTGACGTCCAGCTGGTGCTGCCCGCCGCGGTCGGCGCGGAGAGCGGGCACGTGGCCAGCCTGGTGCACGACGACATCATCGACGACGACGACCTGCGCCGCGGCAAGCCGTCCGTGCAGCACGCGTTCGGCGTCGGCGACGCGATCGTGGCCGGTGACGCGCTGATCTTCGACCTGTTCGCCAGCCTGGCCGAATGCCGCAAGACCGGGGTGCCCGCCGAGCGGATCGTGTCCGCGCTCGACGTGGTTTCGCACTGCGGCATCGACCTGTGCCGTGGGCAGAGCATGGAGTCGGAGCTGTGCCGCAGGCTCGACTTCGACGCCGAGTCCTACCTGACCATGGTGCGGCTCAAGACCGGCGCGTTGTTCAAGGCGTCCTGTGAATGCGGAGCGATACTCGCGGGCGGCGCCGACCACGACGTGAAGGCGCTCGGCGACTTCGCCGAAAACCTGGGTGCGGCGTTCCAGATCCACGACGACCTGCTGCCCTACACCGGGGACACCGCGTCCATCGGGAAGTCGGTGCTGAGCGACCTGAACAACGGCAGGCTCACGTTGCCGGTCATCCTCGCCCACGATCGGTCGGACACGGCCGGGCGGCGGACCATCGAACGGAACCTGGTCGGCGCCGGTGATCCGCTGGTGCGGTGGCGCACGCTGGTCGCCATCGTGAACCGCACCGGCGGGCTGGCCGCGGCCAAGGCGTCGGCCAGGCAGTTCATCGACGACGCGATCGCCGCGCTGCGGGTGCTGCCGCCGAGCCCGAGCCGGGACCGGCTGGCGAGCTTCGCCGAGGCCGCCATCGAGCGTGAGCGGTGATCGGGTGAAGACACCCGTGCTCGTCACCGGCGGCGCCGGGTTCATCGGCGCGCACCTGGTCACATACCTGGCCGACAAAGGGTTTCGGGTGTTCGTCGCGGACAAGGCCGAGCCGGTGTCGCCGGACGCGCGCGCGGAGTGGCTCCGGCTGGACGTGACGGATTTCCAGTGGTGCCAGGAGATCGTGCGCGCGGTGCGGCCGCGCGTGGTGTTCCACCTGGCGGCTTCGTCGACGATCGACGCGGCGTTCGGCGACCCGCACGGTTCGCTGCACACCAATGTCAGCGGGACGCTGCACATGCTGGAGGCGGTCCGCGGCGCCGGGCCCGCGCGGTTCGTGCTGTCCTCGACGGACAAGGTGTACGGCGAGCTGGCAGGCGAGGCCTACCGGGAGAACTCGCCGCTCGCCGCCCGCGGGGTCTACGACGTGGGCAAGCTGGCGGCGGACGGCCTCGTCCGGCTGTACGGCGACGAACTCGGCATGCCGGTGTCGGTTTTGCGGCTGTGCAACGTTTACGGGCCGGGCGACGTCGCCACCGGGTCCCGGATCGTGCCGCGGTCGCTGGCCCGGCTCTTCGACCCGGCCGGACCGGAACCGCCCGTGGTCTACGAGGATTCCATGACGCACAGCCGTGATTACGTCTATGTCACCGATGTCGCGCGGGCACTGGCCTCGATCGCGTTCGATGCGCGCTCGGCCGGGCAGGTGTTCAACATGGCGCCCAGCGCGCATCGCACGACACTCGAACTGGTCGCCGAGCTGATCGAGCGCGCGGCACTGGCCTGTGAGCCGTTCGACCGTGACCGGGCCGAGGCGATCCGCCGCAACGGCTACCGGATCGCACGGGGAGCCGGGCCCGCGAGGGCGTTGCGGCGTCAGCATTGCGACGCCGCGAAACTGCGCTCGATCGTCGGCTTCCGCAACGAGGTCCCGTTGTCGGCCGGGTTGGACCGGACCATCGCGTCGTATGTGCGCGAGCTACGTGAGTCCGTGAGCTTGGAATACGGAGGGTTGTCATGACGGGACGGCACATCTTGGTCGTTTCCATTCCGGCGTGGGGGCACACCTACCCGATGCTCAGCGGCGTGGCCGAGCTGGCCGCGCGCGGGCACCGCGTCTCGTGGCTCGCGACCGGCGCGTTCGAAGCCGCGATCGGCAAGGCCGCCGAGCCGGTGCGCTACCGCTCGCCCATGGAAGGGGTGCGCGCGGATTCGCGGAACGTCGCCGAGGTGATGCCGCTGATGCTCGAAGAGGCACGTGCCGCGTTCCAGGCGCTGGCCGAGTTCACGCGTGCGGAGAAACCCGACCTGGTGGTGTTCGACGTGATGGCGTGGGCCGGCTGGGCGCTCGCCAAAAAGCTCGGCGTCCCGGCGATCTGCAGCTGGCCGGTGTTCGCCTCGAACGAGCACTTCTCGTTGAACCGCGAGTACGTCACGTTCGACGAGCAGGCGATGCACGCCATGTTCGGCCAGATCGGCGCCTTCATCGAGGAGGCCGGGCTCCATGATGTGTCCCCGCAGGACTTCTTCGAGAGCGACGCCGCACGCAACATCGTCCTGTTCCCACGCGAATTCCAGCCGTACGGCGAGACGTTCGACGCGCGGTTCACCTTCGTGTCGCCGTGCATCCGCGAGTCCGAGCACTCGGCCGACGCCGACTGGTTGCGCGCCGCGAAACCACTCGCCGCGGTGTCACTCGGCACGATTTACACCGACAACATCGAGTTCTACCGGACCTGCCTCGCCGCGATCGACCGGCTCGGCTGGCACGGCGCGGTCTCGCTCGGCGGCACCGTCCGGCCGTCGGACCTCGGCCCCGTTTCGGACCGCGTGCTGCTGCGCGACCGGCTGCCGATGATCGACACGCTGCGGCACGCGTCGGCTTTCCTGGCACAGGGCGGCCTGAGCAGCACGATGGAGGCGATCGCGCACGGTGTCCCGCTGCTGATCGCGCCGCAGATGGGGGAGCAGCGCGCGGTGGCCGACCGGGTCGCCGAACTCGGACTCGGCGTCATGCTGCCGGATTCGTTCACCGCCGACGAGCTGGCGGACCTGCTGACCACGGTCACCCGCGACGAGAAGACAGCCCGGCGCCTGGCGGAATTCCGGCGGGGCATGCTGGACGGCCGCGGCGCCGGCGAGTTCGCCGACGCCGTCGAAACCGAGCTCTAGGGGTCGTGAGTGGTACGGCCGGTTAGAACCGGCCGTACCACTCACGACCTTCGCCAGTAGATGCCGCCGTTGCCGCCGGGGATCTGCTCGATCGGCTCGGCTTCGAGGCCGTGCTCGGCGCGGTATTCGTGCACGGCCTCCCGGCACTGCGGGATCAGGTAGTCGTCGACGATGACGTAGCCACCGACGGAAACCTTGGGATACAGGTGAACCAGAGTGTCCCTTGTGGACTCGTAGAGGTCGCCGTCGAGCCGGAGCACCGCGATCCGGTCGATCGGCGCGGCGGGCAGGCTGTCGCGGAACCAGCCCGGCAGGAACCGGACGCCATGGTCGAGTAGGTCGTACTTCGCGAAGTTGGCGCGGACGGCGGCCTCGGAAACACCGACCGCGTCATTCAGCCGGTGGAATTCGTATTGCCGGTCATTCGGGTGGCCGTCTTCGCCGATCACCGGAAAACCTTCGAACGAGTCGGCCACCCAAACCGTCCGATCGTCGATTCCGTGTGCCTTCAGATAGCCGCGCGCGAAAATGCAGGCACCGCCGCGCCACACCCCGGCTTCCACGAAATCGCCGGGCACCTCGTCGGCGACGACTTGGTCGAGGCAGGATTCAATGGTTTCGAGCCCGACGACCCCGATCATCGTGTGCGCCGCGCTCGGCCAGTCGTGCCCTGATCGCCTCACGTCATCGTCGTATCCCTTGGGTTCCTGTCCCAATAAGGGAAGCGGAGGGTCCTCGTAGATGAGGTTGGTCAACGCCCGCTTCAACAGGTCCAAGTACATCACGCTCGTTCCCCACCCTTACGTCGGTATTTCCATCAGCCTAGGCACGGTGCGAGATTTCGAGAACCCTGTCCGCGCGAGCATTTGTTCAGGCGCGACCAGGTCGAATTCGAGGGCGCCCGTGTGAAAATTGGTCACGACCCAGGCCAAGGAGAATCGCGAATGGCAGAATCAGCAGAGAGCACGCTCGCGCCGCCGGAGCGATCTCCCGGCGCACCGGCGCGGTCGCGGGCGGCGGTGCTCGCCGTGTTGTTCGCGACCGAGTTCGTGGTGGTGCTGGCGGCGTCGAGCTTCATTCCCGCGCTGCCGCAGATCCAAGCGGGGCTGGGCATTTCGGCGGCCTGGGGTGCCTGGATCCTGACCGGCTCGTACGTCGCCGGGGTGATGACCGGGCCGATGGTCGGGCGGTTGATCGACCTCTATGACAAGCGCGTGATCTGGCTGGCCTTGCTGGGGATCAGCGTGACGGGCATGCTGCTGGCCGGTGCCGCGGTGTCGGCGTGGATGCTCGCGCTGGGGCACCTGCTGTACGGCATCGGGTCGGGACTGCTCGTCACGGTCATGCAGGGCGCGATCTCACAGTTGTTGGACCGCAAGCACATCGCGGCCGCCTTCGGCTGGCAGGCGGCGGTCGGCGCGATCGCGGGCATGGCCGGGCTGGTCGTCGCCGGGCCGATCATCGAGGCGCTGTCGTACCACTGGCTCTACTGGATCCCCGCGGCCGCGGTCGCCGTGCTGGCGGTGGTCGCCTTCGCGATCATGCCGTCGCTGCCGTCGATGGTCACCGCGGCGGACCGGCGGATCGACTGGGCGGGCATCGGCCTGATCTCACTCGCGCTGCTCGCCGTGATGCTGGGGCTGACCGAGGGCCCGGCGTGGGGCTGGGGATCGGCGCCGACGCTGGCGCTGCTCGCGGGCGGCGTCGTCGCGTTCGCCTTGTTCGTGCGGGTGGAACTGCGTCACGAACAGCCCGCGATCGATCTGCGCCTCGGCGGCAAGCCGATGGCGGTCGCGATCACGCTGATCGCGCTGTACCACGGCGTCAACGCGATCAACGACCTGCTGGTGCCGACGATGGGGTCGGCGCCGGAGTCCACCGGATACGGACTGGGCCTGTCGACCACGGTCGTCGGGACGCTGATGATCACGAGCACCGCGGGGTTCATGCTCGGCCCGCTGGCCGGTGGGCTGGAACGCCGCTGGGGCGCTCGCGCGATGCTGCTCGCCTCCGGCTGCTCGCTGGTGACCGGGTCGCTGCTGCTGGTGATCGCGACGGCCACGCACAGCATGATCGCGATCGCGCTGAGCAGTCTTTGCTACGGCGCCTCGCTGGGACTGGGCGGTCCTCCGCTGTCGGTCATCGTGATCGACAGGGCGGGCCCGGCCCGTATCGGCAGCGCGCTCGCCCTGTCCGGCACCGCCTACGCGGCCGCGCGGGCGCTCGGCACCCAGGTGGTCGCCGCGCTCCTCGCCAGCGGCACCATCCAGGGCACCCAGCTGCCCACGACCACCACCTTGGCCTTCGCGCTCGCCTTGGTGGCGGTGCTGAGCGTCGCGGCCGTGTGCATCGGCCTGCTGATTCCCCGCAGGCGGTGACCTCGGTCAGAGCGGTACGGACTTGCCGCAGGTGGTCTCGGTCTCGTCGCGGCAGAGTTTCGCCCGCACCTCGGGGTACCAGCCCGCGGCCAGGTAATCGATTTTCGTGGACGCGGCGCCGCACACGGTGGCTTCCCGGTGATATCTCAGGAAGCCCGGCCGGCCGGGAACGATCCCGCCCGGCTCGCCGATCCACAGCGAGTGACAGTTCGTGTCCGTGTTGGACAGTTCACCTCGCAGCTGGGTGTGCGGGACCGCCTTGCCGGACACCGAGGCGGTCTCGAACGAGAGCGAGAACGGGTATTCGACGTCCGCGGACGCCGGGGTGGACAAGCTCGCCAAGGCCACGCCCGCGAGCAATGCGCTGAACAGTGTTCGCTTCATGGTCGAAGCGAACCAGCGGCGCGAACCGCCGTCAGCGGCCGAACGGGCAGGCAGCCGGTCCGCCCGCCGGGCGGCGCCGGTCCTACACTGGCCGGGTGAGTGAATCCGCCGACACCGCAGAGCAGCCGAACCCGCACGCAGAGTCGGTACTGAAGCTGGCCGCGGCCATGCAGAAGGCGACGCTGCAGTTCGGTGGCGTCGTCGCTCTCGTCGCGGCGATCACCTTCACCGTCCTTTACGGAACCTCGGGTCTGCTCGGCTCCGTCGTCGGCTCCGCCGTCGCGATCGTCTCGGCGCTGGGTACCACCGCCATGATGCGCAAGACGGCGAACCTGCCCGTGTCCTTCATGATGGTCGTCGCGCTCGGTGGCTACGCGGTCAAGATCATGATCGTGTTCGGCGTGATGTTCGCGCTGCGCGGAGTTGACGCACTCCACACCGAATCACTCGCGTTCACCATGCTCGCGGTCATCCTGGTCGCCGCCTTCGCGGAGTTCCGCGCGTTCAAGAACACCAAGATCCCGACGCTGATCATCGAGTCCAAGTAGGTCCCAAGTAGGCCGGACGGCCCAGGGCGTGTTTCCCGGCTCAGGCACGCGATAGCCGCGCCCAGGTCGTCCCTGGCGGCACCGCGCCATCGCCCGAGTACGACCCGGTACGAGGGCGATACCACGGCGCCACCAGGAACAACCTGGATCACGACTCTCGCGCGCCTGATCCGGCAAACGCGCCCTAGGAGTACGCCTGTACGGCGTCGAAACCCCTGCTGGTATGGTCCGCGGTGTGGAGGCGGGTACCTTTGCCGCGCTCCCGATGGCGAACCCCGAACAGCAGCGTGGCGACCGTGTTGGCTCGTCCCTTGTCTGCATTCCGGACGCTCGTCACGGGAGAGGCAGCCCCCTCCGGGTGCCCGCGCAGTGTCGGGTACGTTAAGTCCAGATCGTGACGATTCCCCCGGCGGAGTGAACGCCGGCCGGGAGAACCGGAAGGAGCCCAGTTGGGCGCGCTGGTAGTAGCCGAGGGTGAGAAGTTCGTACCGCCGAGTGCGAGGGATTTCGAGCTTCCGCCGATCTTCGGCGACGGCACATTTGTCACCAAGCCGATGGTGCTCATCGTCCTGTCGGTGGTCATTGTCGCCGCATTCTTCCTGATTTCTTCGCGCAAGCTGAAGGTCGTTCCGGGCAAGGGCCAGTTCATGGCCGAGTCGGTCTACGACTTCGGGCGCAACAACATCGCGCGTGAGCAGATCGGGGCGAAGGACTTCAAGCCCTTCGTGCCGCTGATCCTCACCATCTTCTGCTTCATTCTGGTGAACAACCTGTTCGGGCTCATCCCGTTCATCCAGTTCCCCACCATGTCGCACTTCGGCTTCCCGCTGGCGATCTCGCTGATCGTCGTCTACCCGCTCTACCACTTCGTCGGCTTCCGGCGCCACGGTTTCAGCGGGTACCTGAAGAACCAGCTGATCCCGCCGGGCGCACCGGGATTCATTCTCCCGCTGCTGATCCCGATCGAGTTCCTGCAGAAGTTCGTCCTGAACCCGCTCACGCTGGCACTGCGTGTTTTCGCGGCCATGTTCTCGGGTCACCTCCTGCTCGCGGTCTTCACGCTCGGCGGGTCGTACCTGCTTACCGAGGCGGCCGGACCGCTGAAGCCGGTGTCGATCGTCGGTTTCGCGATGGCCATCGCGATGACGTTCTTGGAAGCTTTGATCCAGGTTCTCCAGGCGTACATCTTCGCGTTGCTTTCCGCCAACTACATCGGCGCCGCGCTGGCCGCCGACCACTAGGTAAACCCGTAGACCCCCGATCCGCCCCACGGCGGACCGATTTGAAAGGGAATTGCAAGTGAGCAACATTCTTCTGGCGCAGCAGGCCGCTGAGACCGCCGCTCAGGCCGTCGACATCAACAAGGGCCTCGCCGCCATCGGTTACGGCCTGGGCGCCATCGGCCCCGGTATCGGTGTCGGTCTGATCTTCTCGGCCGTCATCAACGGTTCGGCCCGTCAGCCGGAGGCCCAGGGCAAGCTGCTCGGCCTCGCGTGGACCACCTTCGCCATCGTCGAGGTCCTCGCGCTGATCGGTATCGTCATGTTCTTCCTGGCCTCCTGATTTCACCCTCATCGCGTAGGGAGACCCTGTGCTGAACACCGAATTGGTCCTCGCGGCCGAGGAAAAGATCAACCCGATCATTCCTCACCCCGAGGAAATCGTCATCGGTCTCATCGCCTTCCTGATCCTGTTCTTCTTGATCAAGAAGTTCGTGGCTCCTCGCTTCGAGACGCTCTACCAGGAGCGCACCGAGAAGATCGAGGGCGGGATCGCCAAGGCCGAGCAGGCTCAGGCCAAGGCCGAAGCGGCGCTGGAGAAGTACAACGCGCAGCTGGCCGACGCCCGTACCGAGGCGGCGAAGATCCGCGACGACGCCCGGCAGGAAGCCGAAGTCATCAAGGCGGAGCTGCGTGCCGAGGCGCAGGCGGAGTCCGAGCGCATCGTCGCTCAGGGCCACGCCCAGCTGCAGGCACAGAAGCAGCAGATCGTCGCCGAGCTGCGTGCCGAACTCGGCCGCAACGCCGTCGAGCTGGCCAGCCGCATCGTCGGTGAGTCGCTCGAGGACGAGGTGCGCCGCCGGGGCACGGTCGACCGGTTCCTCGCCGAGCTCGAAACCAGTGCCGCTGCTACCGGAGCGGGGAAGTAGAACCAGATGACGCTGCATGCTGCGAGCCGCGAAGCGCTCGGCCTCGCTGAGACCCGTCTCAGCGAGGTTCTGGCGGACGCGGGTACCGACGCCGCCACCGTCGGCGACGAGCTGCTCTCGGTCGTCGACCTGCTCGACAGGGAGATCACCCTGCGCAGGGCCGTCAGCGACGCCTCCTCCTCGGAGGAGTCGCGCAAGGCGCTGCTCAGGTCCGTGCTGGCGGGCAAGATCTCCGAGCCGACACTGCAGGTGCTCGACACCGTGGCCGGCAGCCGGTGGTCCAACCCCCGTGAGCTGGTCGACGGTGCGGAGGCCATCGGCCGGTCCGCGCTGCTCACCAGCGCCGAGAAGAGCGGAACGCTCGACGCCGTCGAGGGCCAGCTGTTCCAGGTGGCCCGTATCGTGGCAGGTAGCCCGGAGCTCGAGCAGGCGCTGGCCGATCAGACGGCGCCCGCCGACGCCAAGCGGAACCTGGTTCGCGGCCTGTTCGCGGACAAGGTGAACGTCGTCGCCAAGACCCTCGTCGAGGCGACGGTGCTGCGCGGCAAGGCACTCGGCGACCTGGTCGAACTGGCTGCGGAGCGCCGCGAGCGGTCCGTCGCCCACGTGACCAGCGCGAGCGCGCTGTCCGACGAGCAGAAGGCCCAGCTGGCCGAGAAGCTCACGCGCATTTACGGGCGGGCCATCGCGCTGCACGTCGAGGTCGACGAGAAGCTCGGCGGCGGCCTCGTCGTCCGGGTGGGCGAAGAGGTCATCGACGGCAGCGTCGCTGGGCAGCTCGAAGCGCTGCGCAAGCGGCTGGCCGGCTGACCCGGCGTCGGCAACCACAGACTTTTGACACTGGTAAGAACGAAGCGAGAGCGGGAACGAAATGGCGGAGCTGACGATCTCCTCGGATGAGATCCGCAGTGCGATCGAGAACTACGTCTCGAGTTACGCCCCGGATGTAAGCCGGGAAGAGGTCGGCGTCGTCCTGGACGCCGGTGACGGCATCGCCCACGTCGGGGGCCTGCCCTCGGCCATGGCCAACGAGCTGCTCGAGTTCCCCGGCGGGGTGCTCGGCGTCGCGCTGAACCTGGAGCAGCGCTCCATCGGTGCCGCGATCCTGGGTGACTTCGAGACGGTCGAAGAGGGCCAGCAGGTCAAGCGGACCGGTCAGGTCCTCTCGGTCCCGGTCGGCGACGGCTACCTCGGCCGCGTGGTCAACCCGCTCGGCGCGCCGATCGACGGCCTCGGCGAGATCGAGACCACCGACCGCCGCCCGCTGGAGGTCAAGGCCGCTTCGGTGGTCGAGCGCCAGCCGGTGTCGGAGCCGCTGCAGACCGGTATCACCGCGATCGACGCGATGACCCCGATCGGCCGTGGCCAGCGTCAGCTGATCATCGGTGACCGCAAGACCGGCAAGACGGCGGTCGCGGTCGACACGATCATCAACCAGAAGGCCAACTGGGAGACCGGCGACCCGCAGAAGCAGGTTCGCTGCATCTACGTCGCGGTCGGCCAGAAGGGCTCCACGATCGCCTCGGTCAAGAAGTCGCTCGAGGACGCGGGCGCGATGGAGTACACCACCATCGTCGCCGCCCCGGCTTCCGACTCCGCGGGCTTCAAGTGGATCGCCCCCTACACCGGCTCGGCCATCGGCCAGCACTGGATGTTCGAGGGCAAGCACGTCCTCATCGTGTTCGACGACCTGACCAAGCAGGCCGACGCCTACCGCGCGATCTCGCTGCTGCTGCGCCGCCCGCCGGGCCGCGAGGCGTTCCCCGGCGACGTCTTCTACTTGCACTCCCGTCTCCTCGAGCGGTGTGCCAAGCTCTCCGACGAGCTGGGCGCGGGCTCGCTGACCGGGCTGCCGATCATCGAGACGAAGGCCAACGACGTGTCGGCCTACATCCCGACGAACGTCATCTCGATCACCGACGGCCAGTGCTTCTTCCAGTCCGACCTGTTCAACGCCGGTCAGCGCCCGGCCATCGACGTGGGTATCTCGGTCTCCCGAGTCGGTGGTGCCGCGCAGGTCAAGGCGATGAAGTCGGTCGCGGGCTCGCTCCGTATCGACCTGTCGCAGTACCGCGAGCTGGAGGCGTTCGCCGCCTTCGCCTCGGACCTCGACGACGCCTCCAAGGCGCAGCTCGAGCGTGGTGCCCGCCTGTACGAGGTGCTCAAGCAGCCGCAGTACTCCCCGATCCCGGTCGAGGAGCAGGTCGTCACGGTGTACCTCGGCACGAACGGTCACTACGACTCGGTCCCGACCGAGGACGTGCGCCGCTTCAACCACGAGCTCGCCGACTCCCTGCGCCGTCGCCACGCGAACCTGCTGGCCGACATCCGCGACAGCGGCAAGTTCTCGGACGAGACCGCCAAGGCGATCGTCGACGCGTCCGAGGAGTTCAAGAAGGAGTTCACCACCTCCGAGGGCAAGCCCCTGGTCGAGGCCGGTGCCGACGCGATGGACGCCGACAAGGTCGGGCACGAGACCGTCAAGGTCAACAAGCCCGCGCCGAAGAAGTGAGCTGGTAGCTCATGGCCGCACAACTCCGTGAACTCCGGTCGCGCATCAAGGCGACCAAGTCGATCGGCAAGATCACCAAGGCGATGGAGCTCATCGCCACCTCGCGCATCACGAAGGCGCGTGCCAAGGTGGCCGCTTCCCGTCCGTACAGCGACGAGATCACCAACGTGCTCTCGGCGCTGGCGAGCGGCGCGTCCACCTTGGACCACCCGCTGCTGACGGAACGGCCGAACCCGACGCGGGCCGCCGTGCTGGTCGTGACCAGTGACAAGGGGCAGTGCGGTGGTTACAACTCCAACGTGCTGAGGCAGACCGAAGAGCTGCTCGCCCTGCTGCGCGAAGAGGGCAAGGAGCCGAAGGTCTACATCGTCGGCAACAAGGGGCTGAGCTACTACCGGTTCCGTGGCCGTCCCGTCGTCGACAGCTGGACGGGTTTCTCCGACCAGCCCGGGTACGTCAACGCGGTCGCGGCCGGTGAGGCACTCGTCGAGTCCTTCCTGGCCGAGACCGAGGGCGTGGACGAGATCCACGTCGTGTACACCGAGTTCGTGTCGATGCTGACCCAGCGTCCGGTCGCGAAGCGGGTCGCGCCGCTCGAGGTCGAGTACACCGAGGAGGCGGAGCAGACCCAGGCCGGTCTGCTGCCGACCTACGAGTTCGAGCCCAGTGCCGAGAAGCTGCTGGGCGCGCTGCTGCCGAAGTACATCAACACGCGGATCTACGCGGCGTTGCTGGAATCGGCCGCGTCCGAGCTCGCCGCCCGCCGTACCGCCATGAAGGCGGCGTCGGACAACGCGAACGAACTGGTGGGCACGCTGACGCGGGAGATGAACCAGGCCCGTCAGGCGCAGATCACCCAGGAGATCTCAGAAATCGTCGGTGGCGCGAACGCGCTCGCCGCAGCAGGAAGTGATGACTGATGACCAGTACTGAAGCCCGTGCCAAGGGGCGCATCGTCTCGGTGACCGGCCCGGTCGTCGACGTCGAATTCCCGCGCGGTTCCGTTCCCGACCAGTTCAACGCGCTCAAGGTCGAGATCGAGTTCGAGCAGCTCCGCAAGACCGTGACCCTCGAGGTCGCCAGCCACCTCGGTGACAACCTCGTGCGCACCATCTCGCTCCAGCCGCAGGACGGCCTGGTGCGTGGCGCCGAGGTCACCGACACCGGCGGCCCCATCACCGTGCCCGTGGGTGACAAGGTCAAGGGTCACGTCTACAACGCGCTCGGCGAGTGCCTCGACACCCCCGGCTACGGCGACGACCTGGAGCGGTGGGGCATCCACCGCAACCCGCCGTCGTTCGACCAGCTCGAGGGCAAGACCCAGATGCTGGAGACCGGCCTCAAGGTCGTCGACCTGCTGACCCCGTACGTGCAGGGTGGCAAGATCGGCCTGTTCGGCGGTGCCGGCGTCGGCAAGACGGTGCTGATCAAGGAGATGATCACCCGTGTCGCCCGTAACTTCGGTGGCACCTCGGTGTTCGCCGGTGTCGGCGAGCGCACCCGTGAGGGCAACGACCTCTTCCTGGAGATGAGCGAAGACGGCGTCATCAACGACACCGCGCTCATCTTCGGCCAGATGGACGAGCCGCCGGGCACGCGTATGCGCGTCGCACTGTCCGCGCTGACCATGGCGGAGTACTTCCGCGATGTGCAGAACCAGGACGTGCTGCTGTTCATCGACAACATCTTCCGGTTCACCCAGGCGGGTTCCGAGGTGTCGACCCTGCTGGGCCGCATGCCTTCCGCGGTGGGTTACCAGCCGACGCTGGCCGACGAGATGGGTCAGCTCCAGGAGCGGATCACCTCGACCAAGGGCCGTTCGATCACCTCGATGCAGGCGATCTACGTCCCCGCGGACGACTACACCGACCCGGCCCCGGCCGCGACGTTCGCCCACCTGGACGCCACCACCGAGCTTTCGCGTGGTGTCTTCCAGAAGGGCATCTTCCCGGCGGTCGACCCGCTGGCGTCGACGTCCACCATCCTCGACCCGGCCATCGTCGGTGAGGAGCACTACCGCGTCGCGTCCGAGGTCATCCGGATCCTCCAGAAGTACAAGGAGCTCCAGGACATCATCGCGATCCTCGGTATGGACGAGCTGTCCGAAGAGGACAAGCTGACCGTCCAGCGCGCCCGCCGGATCGAGCGTTTCCTCTCCCAGAACATGCTGGTCGCGGAGGCGTTCACCCAGATCCCGGGCTCGACCGTGCCGCTGGCCGAGACGATCGAGTCGTTCGACCGCATCGCCAAGGGTGACTTCGACCACTACCCGGAGCAGGCGTTCCTGGGTATCGGTGGCCTCGAAGACCTCGAGAAGAAGTACAAGGAAATCACCAAGAAGTGATTTCGGTGGCGGCGGGGTTCCGGGTGTCCTTTGTGGACCCGGGCCCCGTCGTTCTCGTAACTGGACTTGGAACTATTACACTCGGTTGTAGCGCCCGAGTTGAAGGAGTGCGACGTGGCTGAGATCGCTGTCGAGCTGGTGGCCGTCGAACGCCGTCTGTGGTCGGGCACGGCCTCGTTCGTGGTGGCCCAGACCACCGAGGGTGAGATCGGCATCCTGCCCGGTCACGAGCCCGTGCTGGGTCAGCTCGTCGAGGGTGGCGTGGTGAAGGTGACCACCACGGACGGTGAGACGGTGTGCGCCGCGGTGCACGGCGGTTTCCTGTCGGTGACGGCCACCGGGGTCAGCATCCTCGCCGAGAGCGCCGAGCTGTCGGACGAGATCGACGTGGCGGAGGCCAAGGCCGCGCTTTCGGGTGCGGACGAGGCCGAACGAGCCAGGGCCGCCGCGAGGCTTCGCGCCGCCGGCCAGTCGGTCTAGAGCGAGCGACGGGCAGGAGCCGGACGTGGCGATCACACTGGTTGTCCTGGGGCTCCTGCTCGTGCTCGTCGTAGTGGCGCTGTGGTACTCGCTGCGGTGGGTACGCATGCGCCGTGGCGGCGGCGTCAGTGTCGCGCTGCGCTGGAGCCCCGATTCGGCTCGCGCGGGCTGGCATCTGGGGCTCGGCCGCTATGAAGGTGAGTCTTTCGCCTGGTACCGGGTCTGGAGCCTGCGTACCGGCCCCGATCGCGTCTTCGAACGCGACGCGCTGGAAATCGCCGACCGCCGTGACCCGTCCGGCTCGGAGGCGTACGCCGTCCCCGCCGGCTCGACCGTGCTGCGGTGCGAGTCCGACACCCAGGAAGCCATCGAGATCGCGATGGGCCCCGGCGCGCTGACCGGCTTCCTCTCGTGGCTCGAATCGGCCCCTCCCGGGCACCGCATCCGCCGCGCCAGCTGACCTACCGCACGAGCCCTTCGAGCACCTCCACGGTCCGCTGAGCGGCCGGGTGGTCGGCCACTGACTTCTTCACCGCGACGCTGATCGTCCGCACCGGCGTCGGTGACACCACGGCCACGGTCGCCAGCGTCTCCGGCAGCTCGCCGATGCCGAGCGACGGCACCACGGTCAGCCCGATCCCGGTCGCCACGAAGGCCATCGCCGTGCGGTAGTCGTGGGTCTCCACCACGAAGCCCGGCGAGAACCCGGCCTGCGCGCAGGCGTTCAGCAGCACCTGGCGGCACGGACCTTGCCGATGGTCGTTGTCCACCCAGTGCCGCGTGGCGAGGTCCGCGAGCGCCACCTCGCCGGCCCCGGCCAGCGGATCGTCGGCGCGGACGACGGCGAGGTACGGGTCCTCGGCGAGGCGTCGCACGTCGACCGCGCCGGAGTGCTCGGTGCCGGTCTCCTCGACGAAGATGTCGATGTCCGGGTCCCCGGGGGAGAACTCCGACAGCCGCAGATTCAGCCGTAGCTCGGGGAATTCGGCGCGCAGTGTCGCGACGGTCGGCGCCAGCCAGGCCGCGCCCGCCGAGCCGAAGTAGCCGATCGAGAGGCTGCCCACCCGACCCGCGCGCAGGTCGCCGACGATCTGCTCGACCCGGCCGAACGCCGCGAACACCGCGTCGGCCTCGTCGGCGAGTGTCCGCGCGGCGGCGGTGGCCTCGATGCCGCGGCCGGAGCGTTCGAACAAGCGCAGGCCGGTCTCCCGCTGCAGCGTGGTGAGCTGCTGGCTCACCGCTGAGGGGGTGTAGCCGAGCGCGGTGGCGCTCGCGCGGATCGAACCTGTCGCTATCACGGCCCGCAGCACGCGGAGCCGGGGAAGGTCCAGCATGCTTCAACTGTACGGCAGAGCTTAATAATAGGGTAGTAATCATCGCTTGTGCTGTACGGATGACGGCGTGACGATGGCTGGGTGAGTACGACTCTGGAATTCATCCGGCAGGAAGCCCCGAAGAAGGGCTTGGGTAAGACCTCCGCCGCGGCTGGTCTCGCGGTGGTGCTGTGGGCGTCGTCGTTCGTCGCGATCCGCGGTATCGGGCACGCGCTGTCCCCGGCGCCACTGGCACTGCTCCGGCTCGGCGTCGCGGCCGTGACGCTCACCGTGTTCGTCGCGGTCAAGCGTGGCATCCGGGTTCGCTTGTCCCGCAAGGCTTTCCTGCTGATCGCGGGATACGCGGTGCTGTGGCTCGCCGGGTACACCGTCGCGCTCAACGCGGCCGAGCGGCACGTCGACGCGGGCACCGCGTCGTTGCTGGTGAACCTCGCGCCGCTGCTGGTCGCCTTGACCGCCGGGAAGTTCCTCGGCGAAGGCGTCTCCCGCTGGCTCGTCGTCGGCTCGCTGGTGGCGCTCGCGGGCGCCGCGCTCATCGCGGCGGGCGCGTCCGCGCAACGCGACTGGGGCGGCGTGCTGCTGTGCCTGCTGGCCGCCGTGCTCTACGCGGCGGGCGTGATGATCCAGAAGGTCGCGCTGCGGCACGCCGACGGGCTCACCGCGATCTGGCTCGGCAGTGTCGTGGCCACCGTGGTTCTGCTGCCTTGGCTGCCGCGGCTGATCGGCGAGCTGGACACGGCTCCGGCCGGTGCCGTGTTCAGCGCCGCCTACCTCGGTGTGTTCCCGACGGCGATCGGGTTCGTCGCGTGGGCGTACGCGTTGCGCCGCACGGACGCGAGCCGGTTGTCGGCGGTGACCTACGCGGTGCCCGCCGTGTCGGTGCTGCTGTCCTGGCTGATCCTCGCCGAGATCCCGGCACCGCTGGGACTGCTCGGCGGCGTGCTCTGCCTGGTCGGCGTCGCGATCTCCCGGCGGCGCTAGCGCGCCTCGGCGCCACCGGGGGTCCAGAGGATGTCGCCGTCCGGGTTCGCCAGCCGCGACAGGATGAACAGCAGGTCCGACAGCCGGTTCAGGTACTTCACCGCGAGCGAGTTCGTGCGCTCGGCGTCGTCTTCCATCAGCGCCCAGCCGGACCGCTCCGCGCGCCGCGCGACCGTGCGCGCCTGGTGCAGGAAGGCCGCGCCCGGCGTGCCGCCGGGCAGGATGAACGAGGTGAGCTTCGGGACGCGCTCGTTGAACGTGTCGCACCATTCCTCGAGCCGGGTGATGTACGGCTCGGTGATGCGCAGCGGCGGGTACGGCGGGTCGGGGACCACGGGGGAGCACAGGTCCGCGCCCACGTCGAAGAGGTCGTTCTGGATGGACCTCAGCACCGCGACGACGTCCTTGGGCAGCGAGCCGAGCGCGAGTGCGAGGCCGATCACCGAGTTCGCCTCGTCGACGTCGGCGTACGCGGCGAGGCGCACGGAGGTCTTGGGCACACGCGAACCGTCACCGAGCGCGGTCGTGCCGTTGTCGCCGACCTTGGTGTACACACGATTGATCCGAACGGGCATGAGACGACACTACCGCCCCTGCCGGAAGGCAAAACCAGGCGAGAAGGCATGATTGGCCCCCATGAGCGAGCACTTCGACGTCCATGGCGGGGCCCGGTTGGTCGGCGAGGTAGAGGTCGTCGGCGCCAAGAACAGCGTGCTCAAACTGATGGCGGCGGCCTTGCTGGCCGAGGGCACGACGACCATCACCAACTGCCCCCAGATCCTCGACGTCCCCCTGATGGCGGACGTACTGCGCAGTGTCGGCTGCGAGGTCGTCATCGACGGCGGCACGGCCACCATCACCACCCCGGCGGAGCTGTCGCACCGCGCCGACTCGGCCGCGATGGGCAAGCTGCGCGCGTCCGTCTGCGTGCTGGGCCCGCTGGTCGGGCGGCTGAAGAAGGCCATCGTCGCGCTGCCGGGCGGCGACGCGATCGGCCAGCGCCCGCTGGACATGCACCAGAGCGGCCTGCGCAAGCTGGGCGCCACCACGACCATCGAGCACGGCTGTGTCGTCGCCGACGCGGAGACGTTGCAGGGCGCGCAGGTCTGGCTCGACTTCCCGAGTGTCGGCGCCACCGAGAACATCCTGATGGCGGCCGTGCTCGCCGAGGGCACCACGGTCATCGACAACGCCGCGCGCGAGCCCGAGATCGTCGACATCTGCACGATGCTCACCGAGATGGGCGCCAAGATCGAAGGCGCGGGCACCTCGACGCTGACCGTGCACGGCGTGGAGACGCTGCACCCGACCGAGCACCGCGTCATCGGCGACCGGATCGTCGGCGCGACCTGGGCGTTCGCCGCGGTGATGACCCGAGGCGACCTGACGGTCACCGGCGTCAACCCGCACCACCTCGACCTCGTGCTCGAGAAGCTGCGTCACGCGGGCGCCGAGATCACCACCTTCGACGAGAAGGGCTTCCGCGTCGTCCAGCACGACCGGCCGAAGTCGGTCGACTTCGTCACGCTGCCCTACCCGGGCTTCGCGACGGACCTGCAGCCGTTCGCGGTCGCGCTCTCCGCGGTCTCCGAGGGCACCGCGATGATCACGGAGAACCTTTACGAGGCCCGGTTCCGCTTCATCGAGGAGATGATGCGCCTGTCGGCCGACGCGCGCACCGACGGCCACCACGCCGTCGTCCGCGGTGTCGAGCAGCTCTCCAGCGCGCCGGTGTGGGCGTCGGACATCCGCGCCGGCGCCGGACTGGTGCTGGCCGGGCTGTGCGCGGACAGCGTCACCGAGGTGTGGGACGTCTTCCACATCGACCGCGGCTACCCGCACTTCGTGGAGAACCTGAACCGCCTCGGCGCGCAGATCCAGCGCGTCGCGGGCGACCCCGACCGCGCCTGAAGCCTCGTGAGTGGTACGGCCGGTTCTAACCGGTCATACCACTCACGACCTCTGGCGACGGCGCCGGACCACGAGCAAGGCCGCACCACCCGCGCCGAGCAGGCCGAGCCCGGCCAGCAACGGCAGTTCGAGGTCGAACCCGGTGTGCGCCAACGGTTGCGCGCGCTCGGTCGCGACGTCGGCCGGCGAGACGGCCGCCAGCACGAGCGGCGGAGCCTCGGGAGCCGGAGTGGAAAGAGTCTTTCCAGGAGCGGTCTTGCCTGGCGCACACCCGGGGTGTGCCGGATTGCCGCGGCCGACGCCGTGGTCGGCGTCGCATTCGTAGCCCGCGTTGGCGTCCGAGTTGCCGGGGAGCTGGCCGCGCGGGTTCTTGTCGGCCGCCTTGCCGACACAGCCGGCGCACGGCTTGCCCTTGGCCTGACCACCGCCGTTGCCGTTCGCGGAAGCCTTGCCATCGCGGGTGGAGTCGTACGGGCCGTGCGCGTTCGCGCCCCGTGTGTCCGATGTGGACTTTGGATTCCTGGCGTGCGCGTCGGCGTTCGGATTCCCGCCTTTGTCGGCCCAGGCCGGGCCGGTGAACAGCAGCATGGCCAGCAACACGGCGAGTGCGCCGGTCTTCGCCTTCATGACGCCTCCAACTTCAGCCCTCAGGCAGGATCGGCGCCGCTGTGACCGGCGTTACATTCAGTGATCCAGCACCAACGCCGCGCCGAAGCCCACGAGCGCGGTCCCGGTGACGCCGTCGAGCGCCCGCCGCACCTTGCGCTTGCCGAGCCAGCCGCGCACCCGCTGCACGAAGAACACGAGCACGAGCTGCCACAGCGTCGCCATCACCGCGACGGTGCCCGCCAGCAGCAACGCCTCGCCGACACTGAACGAAGGCGCGAGGAACTGCGGCAGCATCGACACGTAGAACACGAGCACCTTCGGGTTGGTCAGGTTGCACAGCAACCCTTGGCGCCAATACCGGCCGCCGCCCGCCCGAGCGGGTTCGAGCGCGCGGTAGTCGCCGCGCCAAGCGCCGATCAGCGCGCGGACGCCCAGATAACCGAGATACGCCGCGCCCGCCCAGCGCAGCGTGAGGAACACCGGTTCGGAACGGGTGATCAGCGCGCTCAGCCCGAGCGCGGCCGCCACACCCTGCGCCAGGTTCCCGGCGCCGATGCCGACGCTCGCCAGCACCCCGCCCCGCGCACCACCCGCCAGCGAACTCTTGAGCACCACCGCGGTGTCCGGACCGGGCACCGCGAGCACCAGAAGCACGAAAAGGACGTAACCGCCGTACAAACCCCAGGTCATGGGGCCACGTTAACCCTCGAGTGCCAGCGCCGCACCGAATCCCACGAGCGCGGTGCCGGTGACGCCGTCGAGTGTGCGGCGTACCTTGCGCTTGCCGAGCCAGGCGCGCACCCGGTGGATGAAGAACATCAGCACCAGCAGCCACGCCATGCCCAGCACGGCGACGGTGTAGGCGAGCAGCAGCGCGTCCCAGGTCGACGTCGTCGCCGGGTCGAGGAACTGCGGTAGCACCGACAGGTACAGCACCAGCACCTTCGGGTTGGTGATGTTCGACAGGAAGCCTTCGCGGAAGCGGCGGAAACCCTTGGCACGGCTGCGTCCCGCGTCGTCGAGGCCGGTGTAGTCACCGCGCCACGCGCCGCGCAGCGCCTGGAAACCGAGGAACGCCAGGTACGCCGCGCCGACCCACTTGAGCGTGAGGAAGACGGGCTGCGACCTGGCGATGACGACACCGAGGCCGAGCGCGGCGGCGCTGCCTTGCACGGCGTTGCCGACGAAGATGCCGGAGCTCGCCAGCAGCCCGCCGCGCCAGCCACCCGCGAGCGAATTCTTCAGCACGACCATGGTGTCCGGGCCGGGCGCCAGCACGATCAGCACGACGATCAGCAGATAGCTGCCGTAAACACTCCAAGCCACAGCTTTCGACAGTAGACGGCGGTGCCGGGTGAAAGCTCGCGGATTTCCGTCACAGTGCCTGGGCGATGGCGTTCGCGGTCCCGTCGAGCAGCCGCTCCAGGCCGAACGCGTAGTCGTCGGCCGGTGTCTGGAACGTGGGTGAGGCGAACAGTTTCGCGGTCTCGGGGAAGCGTTCGGGATCGATGAGCTTCGCGAGCGCCATGCCGTAGCGCCGTTCCTCCTCGATCCGGTCCTCGCCCAGTTCCTGGAACAGCAGCGCGGTGTTGCGGTTGTAGCCGCTGAACAGCATCAGCGTGCCGACCTTCGCGGGCCAGTCCAGCCCGGTGTCACGCAGCACGCCCAGCGCGCGCTCCATCCACGCGATCTGGTGCGGCCCGGACGGCGGGCCGGCGACCGGCACCTGCGGCAGCCACGGCCGTCGCTGGTAGACGTCCAATTCCGCGTACGCCCACAGCGTGAGGCCCTCGCGCCAGCTCGCGTCCGGCGAGATCTCGGGCGGCGGCCCGAGCGCGAAGTCGCGCATGAGCACCAGCAGTTCGTCCTTCGAACCCACGTAGCGATAAAGCGACATGGGTGTGACGCCGAGTTCCTTCGCGACCTTGGGCAGCGTCACGCCCGACAGCCCGTCGCGGTCCGCCAGGTCGACGGCGGCGCCGACCACGCGTGCCACATCCAGCTCGGCGGGCCGCCCCAGCCGGGACTCCAGCGGCACTCCCCAGAGCCTGCGCAGCTGGTCTGGCAGGTCGTCGGTCATCGCATCCCCCTTCGAAGGTGGTTGCAGTATGTCGCATCGATATAGTATAACTCATATAGTTTATGTCATACGCAAAGTTTGGGGGAACTCATGACGGTTCACACGGCCACTCGTGGCCCGGTTCAACGCATCGAGCGGGCCTTGGCGCCCGACCTGGCGCGCGGGGGATGCTGCTGTTCATCGCGGTGGCGAACGCGCTCGGCTGCGTCGCGGGCGGCATGCCCGGTTATGTCCCGTCGACGTCCGGCGTCGACCGCGGGCTCGACTTCTTCATGTTCACGTTCGTGCACAGCCGCGCGTATCCGGTCTTCGCGGTGATGTTCGGCTATGGCCTCGTGCAACTCGCCCGCCGCCAGGAGCGGGCAGGCGCCGAACCGGGCCAAGTGCGTTCGGTACTACTGCGCCGCAACGCCTGGCTGGTCGGTTTTGGCTTGGTGCATGGGGTTTTGCTCTACTTCGGTGACTTCCTCGGCGCGTACGGCCTGGTCGGCATCGTCGCGACGCTCTTGCTGCTGCGGCGCGGCGACCGCGTTTACCGGTTCGTCCCGTGGATCTGGGGTTTGGAACTCGTCTACGCGCTCGTGTTGTTCGTGATCACGCTGACCGGGGTCACCGCCGGCACCGCGAGCGTCCCGGTCGAGCAGGTCGGCTCGCTGGTCGCGCCGGACTACGCGACTTCGGTGCTCGACCGGCTCGCCGAGTGGCCGACGCACACCGCGACCGTGCTGGGCTTCATCCTCATCGTCTGGCTCGGCATGTGGGCGGCGCGCAAGCGTTTGCTGGAGGACCCGGCGAGCCACCGCGTGCTGCTGCGCCGCGTCGCGGCGGGCGGCCTGGGTATCGCGGTCGCCGGCGGCCTGCCGATCGCCATGGTCGGCGCCGGGCTGCTTTCGGTCGACGAGTCGTCCGCCTCGGCGATGCTGATGCTGCACGGCGTGAGCGGCATGTTCGCGGGCCCCGGTTATGTCGCGCTGTTCGGCCTGCTCGCGCTGCGGCTCACCAAGCCGGGCCCGTTCGTGGGCTCGATCGCCGCGCTGGGCCAGCGTTCGCTGTCGGGTTACCTGCTCCAGTCGGTCGTGTGGCTGCTGGCGCTGGCGCCGTTCACGCTCGCGCTGGGCACCCGCTTCGGCAGCCCGACGGTCACGGCGATCCTGCTCGCCGTCGTCGTGTGGCTGGCGAGCGTGTTCGCGGCGGGCAAGCTCGGCTCACGGCCGGGTCCCGCGGAGTTCGTGCTGCGGAGGCTGACCTACGGCCGCCGGTGAGTCACCGTCCCCCGGCCTCCTGGGGGTGGCCGGGGGACACCGGACGTGTTCGATTCCACTGGGTCGGGCATGTTACCGGCGGGTATAGTCGACGAATCGTGCTGTGCCGAGCCGGGAGGTTCACGTGCCCTATCCAACGGATCGCGAGCGGGACCGGCCGTGGGTTATGCGCACCTACGCGGGCCATTCGTCGGCGAAGGCGTCGAACGAGCTGTACCGCCGCAACCTCGCCAAAGGCCAGACCGGGCTTTCGGTCGCCTTCGACCTGCCGACGCAGACCGGCTACGACGCCGACCACCAGCTGTCCAAGGGCGAGGTCGGCAAGGTCGGCGTCCCGATCGCGCACATCGGTGACATGACGCGGCTGTTCAACGGCATCCCGCTGGCCGAGGCCAACACCTCGATGACCATCAACGCGCCCGCGATGTGGCTGCTCGCCCTATACGTCAGCGTCGCCGAAGACCAGGCGAAGGCCGAGGGCCGCCCGGTCGACGAGGTCCTCGCGAAGCTCACCGGGACGACGCAGAACGACATCATCAAGGAGTACCTGTCCAGGGGTACCTACATCTTCCCGCCGGGGCCGAGCCTGCGGCTGATCACCGACATGATCGCCTGGACCGTGCACCACGTCCCCAAGTGGAACCCGATCAACATCTGCAGCTACCACCTGCAGGAGGCGGGCGCGACGCCGACGCAGGAGGTCGCGTACGCGCTGTGCACCGCCATCGCCGTGCTCGACGCCGTCCGCGACTCCGGTCAGGTCGAGCCGGGTGACATGGCCAAGGTGGTCGCCCGCATCTCCTTCTTCGTCAACGCCGGTGTCCGGTTCGTCGAGGAGATGTCCAAGATGCGCGCGTTCACCGCGCTCTGGGACGAGATCACCCGCGAGCGCTACGGAGTGACCGACGCGAAGGCCCGCCGTCTGCGCTACGGCGTGCAGGTCAACTCGCTCGGGCTGACCGAGGCGCAGCCGGAGAACAACGTCCAGCGCATCGTGCTGGAGATGCTCGCCGTCTCGCTCTCGCGCGGCGCGCGGGCGCGCGCGATCCAGCTGCCCGCGTGGAACGAGGCGCTCGGCCTGCCTCGGCCGTGGGACCAGCAGTGGGCGCTGCGGATGCAGCAGGTGCTCGCGTTCGAGACCGATCTGCTCGAGTACGAGGACATCTTCGACGGCTCGCACGTCATCCAGGCCAAGGTCGACGAGATCATGACCGGCGCCCGCGAGGAGATCGCGCGCGTGCAGGATCTCGGCGGCGCGGTCGCCGCGGTCGAGAGCGGCTACATGAAGTCCCAGCTCGTGACCTCGCTCGCCGAATACCGCCGTGGCGTCGAGAACGGCGAGCGGATCCTGGTCGGTGTCAACAAGTTCGACACCACCGAGCCCAGCCCGCTGCAGGCCGAGGGTGCCAAGGCCATCGAGACGATCGACCCGGCGGTGGAGAAGGAAGCCGTCGCGGCGATCGAGGAATGGCGCAACCAGCGTGACGGCGACCTCGTCGAGCGTTCGCTGGAGAACCTGAAGGCCACGGCCAAGACGACGGACAACCTCTTCGAGGCGACGCTGGCGTGCGCGCGTGCCGGAGTCACCACCGGCGAATGGTCGGGCGCGCTGCGCGAGGTGTTCGGCGAATACCGGGCGCCGACCGGGGTTTCGGCCTCGGCCATGACCGGCGGCGGCAACGCCGAACTGCTGCGCGTGCGCGACCGCGTCAAGGCGACCAACGAGGAAATGGGCGAACGGCTGCGGATCCTGGTCGGCAAGCCGGGACTCGACGGTCACTCGAACGGCGCCGAGCAGGTCGCCGTGCGCGCGCGTGACGTCGGGTTCGAGGTCGTCTACCAGGGCATCCGGCTGACCCCGGAGCAGATCGTCGCGGCCGCCGTGCAGGAAGGCGTGCACGTCGTCGGGCTTTCAGTGCTGTCGGGATCGCACTTGGAGGTCGTGCCGCAGGTGGTCGACGGGCTGCGCGCCGCCGGCGCGGGTGACGTGCCGGTGATCGTCGGCGGGATCATCCCGCCCGACGACGCGAAGCTGCTGACGGACCGCGGGATCGCGCGGGTGTTCACGCCCAAGGACTACGAGCTGACCGACATCATGGACGGCATCGTGAGCCTGGTCCGCGAACGGCACGGCTTGCGGCCTTAGGCCAAAATCTCCTTCGTGGACAGCACTTCGGCGAAGCCGCCGCCCCGTAAGTTGGTCGCGGTGGCTTCGCTGAGCTGGTCGGCGGTGAGGCCTTCCAGGTCGAACGTGTACGTCGCGTCGAGCGCGAAAGTGACGTCGTAGCCCAGGTTTCCGCCGACGCGGGCCGTGGTCTCGCAGCACATGTTCGTCTGGATGCCCGCGATCACGAAGCTCGTGATGCCGCGCGTCTTCAGCCAGCCGTCGAGGTCGACGTCGCCGTGGAACGCCGAGTTCACCTTCTTGCCGAACACCAGGTCCGCGCGCACACCGTCCAGAATGGACTGGAAGTCGTTGCCTTCCTGGCCTGGCCGCAGCGGTGAATCCGGCTTGGCGGAATCGTGGTGCACCAACACGATCGGCTGCCTGCGCGCCTGCCACGCGTCGAGCAACGCCTTGATGTTCGCCTCGGCGCCGGGGTTGCCGCGCTTGCCCCAGAACGGGTCGTCGAAGCCTTTTTGCACGTCGATCACGATCAATGCGGTGGTCATGAACCCAGTCTGCGTGCCGGACCGCGGTTCGAGGGAGTGGCAAAGAACGCGCGATGCGGTACTTTTCTGCCATGCGCACCGTGGGTGTCCTCCTGCTGCCGGGCAGCCGCTCGTTCGACCTCGCCGTGATCGGGGAGGTCTGGGGCGTCGACCGCACCGACGACGGCATCGGCCCGTTCGAACTGCGCCTGTGCGCTGCCGGGCGCGCGCCGGTCGACCTGCACCCGGTCGGCAAAGTCGTTGCCACCCATGGGCTTTCCGGGCTCAAGGGCTGCGACCTCGTGCTCGTGGGCGGTCGCGCCGACCCGCTCGCGGCCGTCCCCGATGCGGCCGTCCGCGCGCTGCGGAGCGCGGAGCGGGTCGCCGCGCTGTGCTCCGGCGCGTTCACCCTCGCCGCCGCCGGGCTGCTCGACGGCCGCGCCGCCACCACGCACTGGCGCCTGCTCGACGACCTCGAACGCGTCGCGCCCGCCGCCGACGTCCGGCGCGACGTGCTGTTCACCGACGACGGCGACGTGCTCACCTCCGCGGGCGTCGTCGGCGGCCTCGATCTGTGCCTGCACCTGGTACGCCGGGACCACGGCGCGGACGTCACGGCCGCGCTCGCGAAACGCCTGGTCATGCCGCCCGCCAGGGAAGGCGGGCAACGGCAGTACGTGGACCCGCCGCTGCCGCCACGCCCGTCGCGCCCCGGCATCGCGTCCACAATGGACTGGGCGATGACCAGGCTGGGCACCGAGATCGGCGTCGACGACCTCGTCGCGCACGCCGGGATGAGCGCGCGGACATTCCACCGCGAGTTCACCGCCGCCGCGGGTACCACACCCGGCCGCTGGCTGCGGGTACAGCGCGTCCGGCACGCACAGCGGCTGCTCGAAGCCACCGACCTGCCGGTCGAGCGGGTCGCGCAGCGCTCGGGACTGGGCACCGCGGCGAACCTGCGCCGCCGGATGCACGCCGAACTCGGCGTCGGCCCGGATTCCTACCGCCGCACCTTCCGGCAAAGCGCGTAACGTCCCTGACCATGGCTGAGTACGAGCACATCCTCGTCAAGCGCGAGGACGACACCATCACCATCACGATGAACCGGGCCGCGCGCCGCAATTCGCTGTCCGACCAGCACCTGGCCGAGCTGCTCGTCGCGTTCCTGGAGGCGGGGGACTCGGACGCGACCGGCGTCGTGCTCGCCGGCGCCGGGCCGGTCTTCTCCGCCGGGCACGACTTCGCCGACGTCTCGTCACGCGACCTGATGGGCGTGCGCGAGCTGCTGCAGCTGTGCACCGAGCTGATGGCGACCATGAAGTCGATCCCGCAGGTCGTCATCGCCAGGGTGCACGGCCTCGCCACCGCGGCGGGCTGCCAGCTGGTCGCCTCGTGCGACCTCGCGGTCGCCGCCGAGTCGGCCGGTTTCGCGCTGCCCGGCGGCAAGGGGGGCTGGTTCTGCCACACGCCCGCGGTGCCCGTCGCCCGCGCGGTCGGCCGCAAGCGCCTGATGGAGCTCGCGCTCACCGGCGACGTCATCGACGCCGCGACCGCGCTCGACTGGGGCATTGTCAACCGCGTGGTCCCCGACGCCGACCTCGACACGGCCGTCGCCGACCTCCTCGCCCGCGCCACCAGGGGCAGCCGGGCGAGCAAGGCGCTGGGCAAGCAGACCCTCTACGCCCAGCTCGACCGCCCCGAAAAGGACGCGTACGCCGTCGCGCTCGAAGTGATGGCCGCCGCCTCCCAGCTCCCCGGAGCCCGCGAAGGCATGGCCGCCTTCCTCGAAAAGCGCGCCCCCGAATGGACTGACTGACCGGGATAAAGCCCGCTAAACTCCGCGAGGTTTAGCGGGCTTTATCCCGCTCGTAAAGCAGGAGATGCGCATACGCGGCGATCGACTGCGAGTCGGTGATCGTGCCGGTCGAGATCATCTTTTCGACCTCCGCGCGGCTGAACCAGGCGCTGCGCATGTCCTGTTCCTCGGTCTCACGCTCGGGCTCGCCCTCGGTGAGCTCGGTCGCGAGGAACACGCGTCCGCGCTGGCTGACGAACCCCGGCGCGCAGTCGATCAGCCCGATTTCGACCATGGAACCGGCCCGCAGCCCGGTTTCCTCGCGCAGTTCACGCGCGGCGAGTTCACCCGGTTCGGCGTCGGCCCGGTCCGGCGCGGTGCCCTGCGGGAATTCCCAGCGCCGCAGCCCCAGCGGATACCGGAACTGCTCGACCAGCCGGAACCGCTCGCCGTCGAACGGGACGACCAGCGCGTAGGCCGGTTTGTCGACCACGCCGTAGATCCCGGTCGAACCGTCCGGCCGCCGGACCTCGTCCTCGCGCACGATCATCCAGGCGTTGCGATACACCTCGCGTGAGCTCACGCTCTCAATGGGGTCCACCCGATCAGTATCTCCGGTGTTGTCCTACCCTCGGCGGGTGCGCCTCGTTCTCGCTCGCTGCCAGGTCGACTACGCCGGCCGTCTGACCGCCCACCTGCCCATGGCGAACAGGCTGCTGTTGGTCAAGTCGGACAACTCCGTGTCCGTGCATTCCGACGACCGCGCCTACAAGCCGCTGAACTGGATGACGCCGCCGTGCTGGCTCATCGAAGACGGCAAGACGTGGATCGTCGAGAACAAGGCGGGCGAGAAGCTCGTCATCACCATCGAAGAGATCTTCCACGAGCACAAGCAGGAACTCGGCGTCGAGCCCGGTCTTCAGAAGGACGGCGTCGAGGCGCACCTGCAGGAACTGCTCGCCGAGCACATCACCACCCTCGGCGAGGGCCACACCCTGGTCCGCCGCGAGTTCCCCACGGCCATCGGCCCGGTCGACATCATGGCCCGCGACGCCGACGGCCACAGCGTCGCCGTCGAGATCAAGCGCCGTGGCGAGATCGACGGCGTCGAGCAGCTCACCCGCTACCTAGAACTCCTCAACCGCGACCCCCTGCTCGCCCCGGTGCAGGGAGTCTTCGCGGCCCAGATCATCAAGCCGCAGGCCCGCACCCTCGCCGAGGACCGCGGCATCCGCTGCCTGACGCTGGACTACGACGCCCTCCGTGGCATCGAAAGCGACGAGTTCCGCCTGTTCTGACGCCCCGGTGGCACAGGCCACCGGCAAGAATTTCCGGCGCTCCCCGGTCGAAATTCCCCAAGCAACCACCGAACGCGGTACCGTTGGTGCACGTGCATCTGACACATGCATTTGCACGGTCGAACCCAGGGCGAGGGGAGATTTCGACATGACGGCTGAGCCTCCGCACCTGCCGCGCTACCGAGTCGTGCTGGCGCTGGACATCGAAGGCTCGACCGCGAGAACGAACCCCGCCAAGGCTGAACTCCGCCGCGTCATGTACGAGCTGCTCGAAGAGGCACTGCGCGCGGGCGGCATCACCGAGGCCCACCACGACGCACTGGTCGACCGCGGCGACGGCGTGCTCGTGCTGATCCGCCCCGTCGACGAGGTGCCGAAGACGGCCTTGCTCAACCCCGTCATCCCCACCCTGAGCAAGCTGCTGGCCGCCCACGACGCACTCCACCCCGACCACCGCTTCCGCCTACGCGCGGTCGTCCACGCCGGCGAGGTCCACCACGACGGCCACGGCAACTTCGGCGAAGCCCTCGACGTCGCCTTCCGTTTGCTGGACGCCCCCGCGGTCAAAGCGGCCTTGGAGCAGACCGACGCGCCGGTCGCCTTGGTGGTCTCCGACGACATCTACCGCTGCGTCGTGAAGCACGGCTACGAGGGCATCGACCTCCGCAGTTTCGACCCGCTCGTCACGCTCCAGCTCGCGGGCATCCAGCACCGCGGCTGGGTGCACATCCCCGATCAGAACGGACCCGAACGGGCCCAATGCAACGAGTACGCATCGAAAGTGAGCTTTCGGTAGCGTCGTAAACGCACCGGGCGACACCTTGGACTTGGGAGGAGTGAACCGAGGGGAGAAGGTCTGTGACGGCGGGCGGTGAATTCCGGAAAGCCTTGGTGAAGCGGCTTTTGTCGTTGATCATCGAGTTGGAGAATCTGGTACACCGGCACGGATATCTTCGCGTGTTCGCCGGCATCGTCCCGTTGCTCGGAATCGCCGGGCTGCTGGGGCAATTACTTGGGATCGCTTGGCTGCGTCTCACGGCGATGTCGATTATCGTACTTCTGCTCCTTTTGACGGCTGCTGTCGCCTTCGCCGGATCCGCGTCTTCGGGTTCGCGAGAACGCAAGAATCTGGTGCTGCTGCACGAATATGCGGACGCGCTGCGCGCGGTGTCACCCGCCGCCACCCGAGAGTGGCGTCAGGTTGTCACGATCGAGTCCGATGGCGCCGCGCATGTCAAGCGAGAGATCGTGGTGGACGCGATCTCGGATCGGGCGGCCAGGCATATCTATGAGAGCCTTGTCTACTATGGCAGTTCGCCGCTGAGTGAGCGAGACAAACGGCTGGTGACTTTCGAGGCTGTGCATGCTGGCGGTCTTGACCCCCGGGAGGGTACGCGGGCCAACGCGACTGCGGTCTGGACGACCACGGTGAGCGGAAGGCCAAAACTCGACGTGTATGTGCATCTGGGCGGTGTGGTCGAACAAGGAGATCGAGTTACCGTGCGGTGGCGCTGGCCCGGCTATTCGGCGGACCTGATGAACGGGTTGGACGCCGAGCGCTTTGACGTCATTTTCCGCGAGAAAGTAAGCCGATTCGAGCATGTGGTCATTTTTCGCGGGATGGCCGAAGAGCGCTCGTTCGTCGTGCGGAATCAAGGGGCGCCGAACTTCGTTCACGAAGTCGACGGTGCGGACTTGGTGGTGAGGTTCGCCCAGGTCGATCCTGCCGCTCGGCGCAAGCTTGGTTTTGTCGCTGATTTTCGCACGAAGTAGCTGCTTCCGCATGCGCGCTGATCGTGCTGGGCATCCTGTTCGATGCCTGCCGGTTCCACTTGCGGTGGCTGGCGCGCTCGGCTCGGTGGGTGATCGTTCCTCTGTGGATCCGAGACCGAATCGTTTCCTTTCCTCGTGTATTTAATGTGCTACCCGCGCCTCTCGTGATCGCGAGAAAGTAACGGATTAGCTTAGTTGAATGGTGCACGATCATTACTTTTCCCGAAAATCGATGCGCCATTCAGGTGAGATCCGAAGTCGGTCGTTGTGTGCTGTGTCACACTCGAATTCGAGGAGTCATGACGGCCGCCCGTCATGACTGAAGGGGTGGCACCCAGTCGCACGTCTCGCTGACGTACCAATGGTTTTCGTCCGCCTCCGTGCTCGCCCGCCGTAACGGGACAAGGAGGAATCCCATGCGTTATCGCCCGATGGACACCGATCCGGCCGACCCCAGACTCGGCCGTTTCATTCCGGATGACTGGCGCCACGTCGAGCGTTATCCGCTCACCGCGCTCGCGGCCGACGAACTGCCCGAGCGGGTGCCGGTCGTCATCGGCGTCAACTGGTACGCCGAATTCGACAAGCCCGAGCGTGATGCCGTTTCCGGTGAGTTCTTCGTCGCCAAGAAGGGCGCGAAGTCGCTCACCCGGATCCGCGGCGGGCACTGCGTCTGCCTGGAGCCGGGCGGCGAGCCGGACACCGACGGGCGGCAGAAGTTCTACGACCAGGGCCGTGAAGGTGCCTGTGTCGGGTTCGGCTGGTCGCGGGCCATGTCGATCTTCAACTCGGATCTCTACGCGGCGCGCTGGCTGTGGGACACGGCGAAGAAGCGCGACCAGTGGCCGGAGACGAACCCAGGCGACGACAACGGCACCTCGGTCCGCGCGGCCGCCGAGGCGCTCGTCGAGCTCGGGCACGTGGTCTGGAGCGACATGTACGTCGACGACGACTGGCAGAAGCGCGAGAAGTACACGCCCGACGTGAACAAGGGCCTCAAGGTCTTCCGCTGGGCCAAGAACGTCGAAGACGTCCACGCCGTGCTCGGCAACGAGCGCGCCGACAAGCTCGGCGCCGTGCCCTTCCTCAACTCGTGGGGAATGGGTTACCCGCACCGCACCTACCTGCCCGACGACGTGCTCGCCCGCCTGCTCGACGAGGAAGGCGAGATCGCCGTCCCGACCGACCGCTGAGCGCGGACCCGCCGCCGGGCAGGACTGTCCTGCCCGGCGGCGCTACGTTGAGAACCGTGGACTCGAACGGGCAAGCCGCCCGGTTCTTCACCGAATGCCGGAGCTGCGCTGTGCCCGCCGAAGGCTGGGCCGCTCAAGTCATCCGAGACGGCAGGCTCCGGTGGGAGGTCGATTGGCAATGTTCTGCCTGCGGGGTCGCCTCATGCGACTGGGGCTGGGGGCCTGCCGCGCCATGGGTGTGCGAGGAGCTTCTTAAGCAGCGTGGGTCGTATCGCCTCGAACTGGCCGATCCGGAGGTGCGAAGCGGGCATGTGCTGAAGGCATTCCGCGACGGGCTCGGGCTATCCCTGAGCGAGGCCCAGCAAGCCGCGCGCACGTTACGGCAGAGCGGCTACGAAGCGACCTATGTGGAAGCGAGCCTGCTTGCCGACTTGTTAAGCCAGGCGGGAGTCGAAAGCTCGCTAGCCTCGGTTGGCGAGGTGGACACGACATTTGTCATGGGAGAGCCGTGACAGAGGGCGGGCGGCTCAGCTCTCCCGGGTTCTGCCTCGTGCGGACGAACAAGACAGCCGACGGACTGTCACCCGGTCGGGCTGCCGTGCCTGAATCCATGCAGTAAGGTCCGCGATTAACGCGATACCAGCGTTTTTGGTGGACAACCGGAGGTGGCTCGAGTGCACGTCCTTGCGGAGGCGAATCTGCGGCTGGACGCGAGCGCGATCGACTACGTGCTGCTGGCGTTCTACTTCGTTCTCGTGCTGGGCATCGGCGCGCTGGCCAGGAGGCAGGTGTCGAGCAGTCTCGACTTCTTCCTCTCCGGCCGTTCGCTGCCCGCCTGGGTCACCGGTCTCGCGTTCATCTCGGCGAACCTCGGCGCGGTCGAGGTCATGGGCATGTCCGCCAACGGCGCCCAGTACGGGATGCCGACGTTCCACTACTTCTGGATCGGCGCGGTGCCGGCGATGCTGTTCCTCGGCATCGTGATGATGCCGTTCTACTACGGCTCGAAGGTGCGCAGCGTCCCCGAGTTCATGCGCCGCCGGTTCGGCAAGCCCGCGCACCTGGTCAACGGCATCAGCTTCGCCGCGGCACAGGTTCTCATCGCGGGTGCGAACCTGTTCCTGCTGGCCAGCGTGGTGAACCTGCTGCTCGGCTGGCCGCTCTGGGTTTCCATCGTCGCCGCCGCGTTCATCGTGCTGTCCTACACCGCGCTGGGCGGGCTCTCGGCCGCCATCTACAACGAGGTGCTGCAGTTCTTCGTGATCGTCGCCGCGCTGCTGCCGCTGACGATCGTCGGCCTGGTCAAGGTCGGCGGCTGGCAGGGCCTGGTCGACAAGGTCACCAACTCGCCCGGCGGCGCCGACCAGCTGCACTCGTGGCCCGGTGACAACCTCACCGGCTTCGGCAACAACTTCCTGTCCATCCTCGGCCTGGTCTTCGGTCTCGGGTTCGTGCTCTCGTTCGGGTACTGGACGACGAACTTCGTCGAGGTCCAGCGCGCGATGGCGTCGAAGAGCATGTCGGCGGCCCGCCGGACACCGATCATCGGCGCCTTCCCGAAGATGTTCATCCCGTTCATCGTGATCATCCCCGGCATGATCGCCGCGGTCAGCGTGTCCGAGTACGTCAAGGACAAGCAGGTGCTGCTCGACGGCGGCAAGGCCGAAAGCGGCGTCACCTTCAACAACGCGCTGCTGCTGCTCATGCGCGACCTGCTGCCGAACGGCATGCTCGGTGTCGCGATCGCCGGTCTGCTGGCGTCGTTCATGGCGGGCATGGCGGCGAACCTGTCCGCCTTCAACACGGTGTTCACCTATGACATCTGGCAGACCTACGTCAAGAAGGACAAGCCGGACTCCTACTACCTCAACCTCGGCCGGGTCGTCACCGCCGCCGCCACCGTGTTCGCGATCGGCACCGCGTTCATCGCGTCGAACTCCGCGAACATCCTGAACTACCTGCAGGACCTGTTCTCCTTCTTCAACGCGCCACTGTTCGCGACCTTCATCCTCGGCATGTTCTGGAAGCGGATGACGCCCGCCGCGGGCTGGGTCGGCCTCGTCGCCGGTACCGGGTCGGCCATCACGATCTGGGGGCTGTCGCAGGCCGAGGTGATCGGGCTGACGGGACAGGGCACCAGCTTCGTCGCCGCCGGTGTCGCGTTCACCGTCGACATCGTGGTGAGCGTGCTCGTCTCGATGGCCACCAAGCCGAAGCCGGACAGCGAACTCGTCGGGCTCGTCTATTCGCTGACGCCGAAGGACTCGCTCAAGCACGACGACACCGGCGAGAACTCCGGCTGGTACCGCAAGCCCGCGCTGCTCGCCGGCATCGTGCTGGTCATCACCATCGTCCTCAACATCGCCTTCTAGGAGGTAGCCATGTCTGCTCCCAAAAAGGCCGGTGCCTTCGACATCCGGCTGATCATCGCGTTGCTCACCGGCGTGTACGGGCTGGTGCTCACGATCATGGGGATCGGTTTCACCACCGACGCCGACCTGGCGAAGGCGGCCGGGGTGAACATCAACCTGTGGGCCGGGATCGGCATGCTGGTGTTCACCCTGCTCTTCGTGGTGTGGGCGAAGGTCAGGCCGATCGTGGTGACGCCGCCGGAAGAAGCGGGCGAATAACCGGGTTGTCCCAGCACGCCACCGATCAGCCCGCTACCGTGCTCCGCGTGCTACCTCGATACCGTCTCGCGTCCTTGACCAGCATCGTGCTCGGCGCCGTCCTGCTCGTGGCCGGCTGCGGCGCGGGCCTCGGCAAGGAGAACTTCGCGCGCACCACGATCCCCGCCGCGAGCGGGGATGGTGTGTCGACCGGCGAGATCACCGACAAGGCGGTGTCCGCCGACGCGCTGCGCGCGATCGACACGTGCAAGCTGATCGACAAGACGGCGCTCGCGGACCTGGGCACGGCGTCCGAGCCGAGGATGTCCGACCCTTCGGACTGCCGGAACGACGTCAAGGACGTCGGCGGCAAGAAGATCGACATCTCGATCGAGCTGGGCACGGCCATTCTCCAGGCGTCCAACCCCCAGGGCGTCGTCGCGGGGCTTCCGCAAGTGCTCAGGCCGGGTAAGGACGGCGCTCCGGAGTGCGCGCTCGGCGCGGTGACGTCCAAGCAGCTCGGGATCGGCATCTCGGTCAACGTCACCTACCAGGGCGGCGACGCGTGCAAGACCGCGACCGCGCTGATGGAGAAGGTGGTCAAGCGCCTGCGTGACGCGAACCCGCCCAAGTACACCGTGGCGAAGGGCTCACTGCTCACGGCGGACCCGTGCGCGAGCGTGGACGACGCGGTGATCAAGGAGCTCGCGCCCGCCGGCAACAAGGTGGTCGTCGACCTGCACCACTGCACCTGGAGCGGGAGCGGTCAGCGGCTGACGGTCGAGTACGACAGCGACGGCATGGCGCCCTCCGAGGGCAAGGGCTACGTCAAGGCCGACATCCCCGGGGTGACCGCGTTCCAGAAGCCCGAGACCGGCTCGGCGAAGTGCACCGTCAAGTGGACGCAGCTCCCGCTCGAAGGTGATCGGGTCGAGCTCGTCGCGGTGGGCTTCCAGAACGACCACGGCAAGGATCCGATCACGGACGGCTCCTGTGCCAAGGCGGTCAAGGCCGCGAAGACCGTCGTGCCGAAACTGCCGAAGCCGTAACGGGTTGTCGTCAGCTCCGCTGCGCGGTAGACAGGCTGTGCCCTGTCCGAAGATGCACGGAGGCAAGTCGTGAAGAAGATCATCAACGATCCGGCGGACGTGGTCGCGGAGTCACTGCGCGGGCTCGCGCTCGCCCACGGCGACGTGCTCCGCGTCCAGAAGGATCCGGCGCTGGTCGTCCGCGCTGACGCGCCGGTCGAGGGCAAGGTCGCGGTCATCTCCGGTGGCGGCTCCGGCCATGAGCCGCTGCACGGCGGTTTCGTCGGCACCGGGATGCTGCACGCCGCGGTGCCCGGCGCGGTGTTCACCTCGCCGACGCCGGACGCGGTCGAAGCCGCCGTCGCGGCCACCGCCGGTCCGGCGGGCGCGCTGCTGATCGTCAAGAACTACACCGGTGACGTGCTGAACTTCGAGACCGCGGCCGAGCTGGCCGAGGCCGAGGGCACCCCGGTACGCAGTGTGGTGATCGACGACGACGTCGCGGTCAAGGACTCGACGTACACCGCGGGCCGCCGCGGCGTCGGCGGCACCGTGTTGCTGGAGAAGATCACCGGCGCGGCCGCCGAACGCGGCGACTCGCTCGACGACGTGGAAGCGTTGGCGCGCAAGGTGATCGGCCAGGTCCGCTCGATCGGCGTGGCGCTCACCGCACCGACTGTGCCGCACGCGGGCACGCCCAGCTTCGAGCTGGCCGACGACGAGATCGAGTTCGGCATCGGCATCCACGGCGAGCCGGGGCGCGAGCGGATACCACTCGAGCCCGCCGACGCGCTCGTCGCGCGGCTGGTCACGGCCGTCGTCGAAGACCTGCCGTTCGCCTCGGGCGACGAGGTGCTGCTGTTCACCAACTCGATGGGCGGCACGCCGCTGGTCGAGCTCTACCTCGCGCACGGCATCGCCGAAAAGCTCCTCGCGGAGCGCGGGATCACCGTCACGCGCAGACTGGTGGGACCGTACATCACCAGTCTCGAAATGCAGGGGATCAGCTTGACACTGTTGAAGCTCGACGACGACCTCACCGTGCTCTGGGACGCACCGGTCAACACGCCGGCGCTGCGCTGGGGGATCTGACCATGGGTTGTGGAGCCGAAGGCGTGACGAAGGCGGTGCTCGCGGCGGCAGGCGTGGTCGCCGAGCACCGGACGGAACTGATCGAGCTCGACCGGGCGATCGGCGACGCCGACCACGGCGAGAACATGAACCGCGGGTTCACCGTGGTCGTCGCCGCGCTCGCGGACGCCGCACCGGCAACCCCGGGCGAGGTGCTGAAGATCGCGGCCAAGACGCTGATCTCGAAGGTCGGTGGTGCGGCGGGGCCGTTGTACGGCACGGCCTTTCTGCGCGCCGCGACGAAGGCGGCTGATCAGTCCGAAGTGGACGTTCAAGGTGCCGTCGAGCTGCTGCGCGCTGCGCTGGAAGGCGTGCAGGCGAGAGGCAAGGCCGAGGTCGGCGACGCGACGATAGTCGACGCGCTGACTCCCGCCGTGGCCGCGGCCGAAGCCGCCGCGGCCCAGGAAGGCGCGGACCTCGCGGCCGTGCTGACCGCGGCAGCCGACGCCGCCGACCGGGGCGCCGAGTCCACAGTGGACCTCGTGCCCCGTAAGGGCAGGGCCTCGTACCTGGGTGAGCGGGCCGTCGGGCACATGGACCCCGGCGCGCGATCGACCGCGTTGATCCTGCGAGCCTTCGCGGAGGCGGCACGGTGACCGTCGGCCTGGTTCTCGTTTCACACAGCGCGAAACTCGCCGAAGGCCTAGCCGAGCTGGCCGCGCAGATGGCACCCGACGTGGCGATCGTCCCCGCGGGCGGGCTCGAAGACGGCAGCATCGGCACCGACTACGACGAAGTGGTCGCCGCCGCGCAGCGTGCCGACTCCGGCGACGGCGTGGTGCTGCTCTACGACCTCGGCAGCGCGCAGATGACGGCCGAACTCGCCGTCGAATCCATGCCCAACCCGTCGACCGCGCTCGTCGCCGACGCCCCACTCGTCGAAGGCGCGGTGGCCGCCGCCGTCGCCGCGCAGGGCGGCGTCTCGGTTTCGGACGTCGCGGGCGCCGCCGCGGCCGCCGGCGCGCCCCCCGACTTCGACGAGCTCCCGGAGGCCGACGGCGACCTCGTCGTCGAACTGCGGCTGCGCAACGACGTCGGCCTGCACGCCAGGCCCGCGGCGCTGCTCGCGCGCAGCATCGCGGACCTCGACGCGGAGGTCAGCGTCCGGCTCGGCGACCAGGAAGCCGACGCGCACAGCGTGCTCGCGCTCATGTCGCTCGGCGCACGCCAGGACGACCGGATCGTCGTGCGCGCGCGAGGCGCCCAGGCGGCCGACGCCGTCGCGAAGGTCAAGAGCCTGGTGGAAGGCAACTTCGGGGAATGAGACTGTTCGCGGTGCTCGCCGCCGTGCTGACGCTGGCGGGGTGCACCGCGACGGTCCCTGAAGGTCCCGAACGGACCCCGGACTATCTGCAACTGGCCGGGCATGCCGTTTTCGGTGACTTCAACACCGTCGACTACTGCAGCCTGCTCGATCCGGCCTCGGCGACCAAACATGGCGGCACGGAGCCGACCAAGGGGCTCTCGTCGTTCGACTACTGCTCGCTGCTCGTCAAGGTCGGCGGCAAAGAGGTGACCGTCGAGGTCGGTTATCTCGCTACCAAGGAGTCTCGCCGAGTAGGCGACCGCGTCCCCGACGAAAACAAGAAACTCCCGCATGGCCTCGTCGCCGAGCGTGGCACCACGCCTGGTGAAAGCGATTGCGCGTACTACCTGAGGTTCATCGATCAGGTCACCGTGCGCGCGACCGCGAGCCGGTACGCGGCCGACGGCGTGCCGAAGCAGGTGCTGTGTGAGATCAGCGCCGACGTGCTGGACGGGATCATCGCATCGGTCTCGGCGAACCAGGTCCGGCACCGGATCTTCCGCACGGGTTCGCTCGGCACGGCCGACGCTTGCGCGCTGCTCGACGACGCGCGGGTGAGCTCGGAGATCGGCACGACGACGACGAGATCAGTGCTCGCGTCGAAACACCGCTGTGAGTGGGTCGCGCCTGGCGGGTCGTCGGTGTTGCTGAATTTCGTCAACGACGTGCTGCCGCCGGACGCGGCGGAGGTCACCCCGTATCCGCCCAAGCTCTGCAAGGTCCAGAAGGTGCTCGGCCCCGCGCCCGACGCGAAGGTGGGCGAAGTCGAATTCGCTTCGCTGACGGTCAACTCGATGACCGACAAGGAGCCGTGCGCGGTGGCCAGCGCGCTCGCCGCGGCCGCTTGGCCGAAGCTGCCCGCGGCGTAAACTTGGCGCGTATGGGGGGAACAAGACTTTTCGCGGCGTTGACCGCCGTCGTGCTTCTGGTGGCCGGCTGCACAGCACCGATTCAAGGCGCGGCATCGCCGGATGGCGCAGCCGCCACGAAGCAGAACTCGCCGCTTACCTTGCAGGAGGCGCTGGGCGATCCGGTGACCGTCGATTTCTGCAGCATGCTGGACTTCGCCGAGATCGGTAAGACGCACAAGGTCATCGGTGAGCCCCAGCGATCGATGGATCGCTGCGAGTTCACGACCAACGTGGGCGGATCGACCGCGCACATCATGTTCGGCACGCCACGCGACCACGCCGCGGATCGGCTGGGCGGCATGATGGCCGAGCCGGACGCCGGGTTGCCGCGCGGCCTGCGGCTCTTCCGCACCGAGCTGGCGGGCAGGCCGTGGCTCTATCTCCGCTTCGCGGACGACACCACGCTCCAGGTGGTCGGTTTCGTCGAGTCGCGCGATCCGAAGACCGAGACCGATCTGGTGCCGGAGCTGGCCGAGGCCGAATCGAAGGTGCTGCCGGGAGTGCTGCGTGCGCTGCGGTCGCCGTCGAACGTCCGGCACGTGTCGTATCCAGAGAAGTCTTTCGGCCATGTCGACGCCTGCCGGGCGGTTCTGACAGACGCGCAGGTCAACGCGGAGACAGGTAAGACGTTCGCCGGGATCGGCCCGCTGGGCAGGCACGACTGTCATTGGGGCGAGCCATGGAACGGCCCGTTCGACGTGTCAGTGGAATTCGACACCGGCAAGCCGCTCGAACTCCGTGCGGGTGCCACCGAGGAGACCATCGGCGGCAGGCGCTCGATCGTCGAAGGTGGCGACGGCTACTGCTCGGTGTACACAGGCCACCTCCCGGTACGGGACGGCCGCGCCGGTGACATCGAACAGGTGACGTTGTACGTCTCCTCGCCGAAGGGCTGCGACCTCGCGCGCACACTGGCGAACGCCGCTTGGCCGAAGCTGCCCGCGGCGTGAGTTAGGTCGTTCTGACTCGATTCCGACAGGCTTCGGGCGGTCTCGCATGGCACTATCAGGAGAAACTACCAGCGAGTAACCACCGGAGGCCGGTTGTGGCACGGGAAATCGCGAGTGTGGGAGTGATCGGTCTCGGCACCATGGGTGCCGGGATCGCCGAGGTCCTGGCCAGGAGCGGGGTGCCGGTAGTCGCCGTCGAAATCGACGACGAGGGTGTCCAGCGGGGGCGTGGGCACCTGGAGCACTCCACCGAGCGAGCGCTGAGCGGTGGCAAGCTGGATCAGGCGTCGCGCGTGGAACTGCTCGATCGGGTGCGGTACACGACCTCGCTGTCGGATCTGTCCGATGTGGACCTGGTGATCGAGGCCATCCCGGAGAGCTTCGACGCCAAGGCCGACCTGTTCATCCAGCTGGACAAGATCACCGGCCCCGACACGATCTTCGTGTCCAACACCTCGTCGCTGTCGATCACCGAGATCGGCGTGCACACCTCGCGGCCCGGCAAGGTCGTCGGGATGCACTTCTTCAACCCGGCCCCGGTGCTGAAGCTGGTCGAGATCGTCCGCAGCGTGGTCACCGAGCCCGATGTGGTCGCCGACGTGGTGGCGTTCGCCGAGAAGCTGGGCAAAACGCCGGTGGTGATCGGTGATCGCGCCGGGTTCATCGCCAACGCGCTGCTGTTCGGTTATCTCAACCACGCGGTCCGGATGTACGAGCAGCGCTACGCCACCCGCGAGGATCTCGACGCCGCGATGCGGTTCGGCTGCGGCTATCCGATGGGGCCGTTGGCGCTGCTGGATTTGATCGGCCTGGACACCGCGTACGAGATCCTCGACACGATGTACCACCAGTCGCGCAATCGTTTGCACGCCCCGGCGCCGCTGCTGAAGCAGATGATCACCGCCGGCCTGCTCGGCCGGAAGTCCGGGCGTGGTTTTTACAGCTACGACGGCGTCGACTCGCCCAACGTGGTCACCGACGGCGAAACGCCATCGTCCACTGTGGATTCCTCGGTGGTCCGCCCGGTGCACAAGGTCGGCGTGGTCGGCACCGGCACGATGGCCACCGGCATCGTCGAGGTCTTCGCCAAGCGCGGCTTCGAAGTCATCCTGCGGGCCCGTAGCGCGGACAAGGCGGCGGCTTCCGTCGCGCGGGTGAAGAAGTCGCTGGACAAGGCCGTGGTGAAGGGCAAGCTGTCCGAAGAGGACGCCGCGGCGGCGTTGTCGCGGATCACGCCTGCGGTCGAGTTCGAGGAACTGGCGGACGTCGACCTGGTGGTCGAGGCCGTCGCCGAGGAACTCGCGATCAAGCAGGCCGTGTTCGCCGCGCTCGACGATGTCGTGAAGCCGGGCGCGATCCTGGCGACGACCACGTCGTCGTTGCCGGTCATCGAATGCGCCGCCGCGACCGCCCGGCCGTCCGATGTGGTCGGCCTGCACTTCTTCAACCCGGCCCCGGTGATGAAACTGGTCGAGATCGTGTCGACGATTTCGACCGCGCCCGACGTACTCGCCACCGTGCAGGCGCTGTGCGGCTCACTCGGCAAGCATCCGGTGCGCTGCGGCGACCGGGCGGGTTTCATCGTCAACGCGCTGCTGTTCCCGTACTTGAACGACGCGGTGAAGATGCTGGAGGCGCATTACGCGGCGGCCGAGGACATCGACACGGCCATGAAGGTCGGCTGCGGCCTGCCGATGGGACCGTTCGAGTTGCTGGACGTCGTCGGCCTCGACGTGTCGCTCGCGATCCAGCGCACCCTGTTCAACGAATTCCGCGAGGAAGGTTTCGCGCCCGCGCCCTTGCTGGAGCACCTGGTGACCGCCGGACGGCTCGGCCGCAAGACCGGCAAGGGCTTCAAGGACTACACGGCGCGCTGAGCCGGCCCCGCCGAACCGGTATAAAGCCCGCTTTACTCCGCGGAGTAAAGCGGGCTTTATCGCGCGTGGTTCAGCCCGCTTTACTCCGCGTCTGCCGCGGGCGGAAGCAGCGGCCCGCCTGCCCAGTGCTGGAAGACGAGGTTCGTGTGGACGCGGGCGACTTCGTCGCGCGCCGTGAGTTCGTCGAGGACCAGGCGCTGGAGGTCGCCCGCCGAGGTGGTGGCGACGTGCGCGAGGAAGTCGTCGGGACCGGTGAGGTGGTAGACGGCGCGGACCTCGGGCTGGGCCAGCAGGTGCTCGATGAACGGGTCGACCAGCGGGCGGCGGTGCGGCCGGACCTGGACGAACAGGAAAGCCTCCAGCGGGCGCCCGAGTTTCGCGGCGTCCACGGTGGCGCGCTGGCCGGTGATCACGCCCGTGGCACGCAGGCGGTTGACACGGTCGAGACAGGTCGAAGGCGCGATGCCGACGGCGGCCGCGAGCTCCTTGTTCGTGACCCGCGAATCGTTCTGCAGGATGCGCAAGATCTCAAGATCAACCGTACTCAGTTCGACAGAAGCTGTCATCTGCGAATTATATCCGAGCGCGTTGCGCGAGATCCGGCGAAAGAGCGACGCTCTGCGTATGACCTCAGCGATGCGGACCCGCGCCGTGCATGCCGGACGTGACGACCTCACCGACCTCGGCCTGCACGCTGCCCCTCTCGACCTGTCCACGACCTACCCGTCCCGCGACAGCGCCGACGAGGCGCGCAGGCTGGACGTGTTCGCCACCGGTGCGCTCGACCCGGGCACCCCGGTCTACGGCCGGATCTCCAACCCCACCGTCGAGCGGTTCGAGCAGGCCATCGCCGAACTCGAAGGGTTCGAGCACGCTGTCGCCTTCGCGAGCGGGATGGCCGCGGTGTCGGCGAGCCTGCTCGTGGCCGTGGCGCAGGGCAAGCGGCACGTGGTCGCGGTGCGCCCGGTTTACGGCTGCACGGACCACATCCTGACCTCGGGGCTGCTCGGCACCGAGGTCACCTGGGCCTCGCCGGAGACTCTCGCGAGTGCTCTCCGGCCGGACACCGGTCTCGTTTTCGTCGAGACACCGGCGAACCCGACGTTGAGCGAGGTCGACATCGCCGAGCTCGCCGCGGTCTGCGGCGACGTGCCGCTGCTGGTCGACAACACGTTCGCGACACCGGTGCTGCAGCGCCCCGGCAGGCTCGGCGCGAGCCTGGTGCTGCACAGCGCGACCAAGTTCCTCGGCGGCCACGGTGACGTCATGGGCGGCGTCGTCGCTTGCGGCGCCGAGGAAGCCGCGCGTCTGCGTCAGATTCGCTTTGCCACCGGCGGGATCCTGCACCCGCTGGCCGCGTACATGTTGCTGCGCGGGCTTTCCACGCTGCCGCTGCGCGTGACGGCAGCTTCGGCGACCGCGGCCGTGCTGGTCGAACGGCTCCGTGAGCACCCGGGTGTCCGTGCCGTGCACTACCCGGGCATCGGCGGGCCGCTGGTCGCGTTCGAGGTGGAGGGCGACCCGCACGCGGTCATCGCCGCGGTCCGGTTGATCACGCCCGCCGTGAGCCTGGGCAGCGTCGACACGCTGATTCAGCACCCGGCGTCGATCAGCCACCGCATCGTCGAAGAGGGCGACCGCCACGGCGCGGGTGTCACCGACAACCTGCTCCGGATGTCGGTCGGCCTCGAAGACGTCGAGGACCTTTGGCACGACCTCGACCAGGCGCTGAAGGCGAGCTAGCCGCAGCACCCGCCGCCGCAGCAGCCCCCGCCCCCACCCGAGGGCGCGGGGGCGCTCGCACCGGAACCGGAACCCGAGCCGGTGAGCGCGACGGTGGTGAGCAGCTTGACCGTGTCCTGGTGCCCGTCCGGGCAGGTGGCCGGGGTGCCGGACTCGCTCATCGGGCGCATCAGGTCGAAGGTGCCGCCACATTCACGGCAGCGATAAGCGTAAGTCGGCATACCCGGATTATCGCCGTACCGGGCCCCGGGTGGGAAGCTGGCCCGGTGCACCTGCCGCTACCCGACGACCGCCCGCATCTGAGCCAGGTCGTCCCGTCGATGCTCGCCGCGCTCGGCGTCGACGGCTTCGCCAACACCCTCGAGTTCCCGGCCGTCGCCCGCGCCTGCGTACTCCTCATCGACGGCCTCGGCTGGGAGCTGCTCGCCGAGCACGCCGACTGCGCGCCTGTGCTGACCGAGCTGGTGAACCGCCCGCTGCGGGTCGGGTTCCCGTCCACCACCGCAGCCGGGGTGGCCGCGATCGGCACCGGTGTCGCCTCGGGCGAGCACGGGATGGCCGGCTACACCTTCGAGGTGCCGGGCGCCGGCGTGCTGAACGCACTGCGCTGGACCAGCCACGCCGACGGTTCGAACCTGCTGGGCGTGCTCGTGCCCGAGGAGGTGCAGCCGCTGCCGACGACCTTCGAGCGCGCGGCCAAGGCCGGGGTCACCACGAGCGTCGTCAACTATGCGCAGTTCAAACGCTCGGGCTTGACCAGGGCGGTGCAGCGCGGCGGCCAGTACGTGGGCGTCCGCGCGTTCGGCGACCTCACCGCACAGACCGTGCGCGCGATGGAGGCGAAGCCGAGCTTCTGCTACGCCTACCACAGCGAACTCGACATGCTCGGCCACGTTTACGGCCCCGGCTCGACCGCGTGGCGGATGCAGCTGCGCCACGTCGACCGGCTCGTCGAGTCGATCGTCGAGAACCTGCCACCCGGTGGAATGCTCGCCGTCGTCGCCGACCACGGGATGGTGACCGTCGAGGACGCCCTCGACGTCGAAGCGACCCCCGACCTCCTCGAAGGCGTCCGCGCCGTCGGCGGCGAGGTGCGCGCGCGTCACGTCTACACCGAAGACGGCGCCCAAGCCGACGTGCTCGCCGCTTGGCGCGCCGTGATCGGCGAACGTGCCTGGATCCTGTCCCGAGACGAGGCGATCGCGGCAGGCTGGTTCGGCCCACACGTCAACGATTGGGTGCGCCCACGGATCGGCGACGTCGTGGCTGCGGCACGAGACGGCTTCGGCATGAAGCTGGAGATGGCGGAGGCCGTCGAGTCTTCGCTGGTGGGTCAGCATGGCTCGTTGACCACAGCCGAGCAGCACGTCCCGCTCGCCCTCGCGTTCTCCTGAGTTTCGTGAATCCCGCCCGCTGAGAAAGGAACTTTCTTACCGAACGGCCCGACCACTCCTGCGCAGAGGCCGAGCGCGAGGAGGAATGGTGACGCTGAACGGAATCGGGGTCGTCGGAGCCGGTGGCGAGGGGCGGGCGCTCGCCGCTTACCTGGCGTCACGAGGACTACCCGTGCATCTCTGCACCCGAGACACAAGGGTGGCGAGCACGCTCAACGCGCGGGGCCATCTCAAGGGCGAGTTTCCTCTCAGCCTGGTCACGAACGACCCCGCGGAGCTGCTGGCCTGCTGCCGGGTGGTCTTCATCGCGACCGTGACCACGGCCTACCCCGAGGTCGCGGCCAAACTCGCGCCGCACCTGACGCCGGACCACGTGGTGGTGCTGTTTTCGAGCAAGCTGTGCGGCAGCGTCGAGTTCTCGTGCTTGCTGCGCCAATCGGGCGTGACGGGCGTCGACGTGGTCGAGACCGACGCCTTGTTCGCGGCCCGCCCGGACGGTGACGACAGCGTCGATGTGCTCGGTATGAAGGGCTGGAACCTCATCTCGGGCGCCACGCCCGGTGCCGTCGACCGGCACGCGGACATGCTCATCGAGTGGTTCCCGATGCTCGAACGTGCCCGCAATCCGATCGAGCGCGGCCTGACCGACTTCGGCGCCGTCGCCCACGTGCCGATCGCATTGGCCAATTTGGGCACCATCGACCGCGCCGAGGATCTGCTGTTCTACGCCGAAGGCCTGTCCGAACGCACGGTCGTCCTGCTGGAGCAGGTCGAACGCGAGTTCGGCGCGGTCGCCGCCGTGTACGGCGCTCGCCTGCTCCCGATGACCGAGGTGCTCGACCGGTATTACGGCTGCACGACCACGAGCCTGCTCGACGCGATCCGTTCGGTCGAGCCGTACAAGGCGATCCAGGCGCCGCAGAGCCTCGACCACCGCTTCTTGCGCGAGGACATCTCGTCAACGCTCGTCCCGCTGCAGGCGCTGGCCGCTCGGGCGGGTGTCGCCACGCCGATGGTGGACGCGGCGATCACCATCAAGTCGGCGATCGGCAGGGCCGACTACGCCGCGAGCGGCCGGACTTTGGCCCGTCTGGACTGGGAAGCGTTGACGCACAAGGAGATCCTCAGCCGGATTTGACCGCCGAGAGCTTGACGATCTGCTTCGGGACGTGCTCGATCTCGACCTCGGCGAACCCCGCGCGGGCAAGCCGGCCCGGCAGGGTGGACACGTCGAGGACGTTCATCGTGTCGCCGATGTGCAGCAACCGGAACCGGAAGCTCAGCTGACTGTCGGTGGCCCGGAGGAGGCCGCCTGGCCGCAGCACCCGGTACGCCTCGGCGAAGATCGCGTCCTGGAGCGCGGTCGTCGGCACATGGTGGAGCATCGTGAAGCAGACGACCGCCGAGAAAGTGTTGTCTTCAAAGGGCATTCGCGCGCCGTCGCCGTGCACGACGGTCACCCGATCCCCGAATTTCGCGCGCAGGTGCGAAACCGAGGCGTCGTCGATCTCCAGCGACGTGAGTTTCGGTACGCGGTCGACCAGAACGCTGGTGGTCGCTCCGAACCCGGGCCCTAGTTCCAGCACGTTGTCGCCCAGCTCGAAGCCGTCGAGGCGCCGGGGAAGTTCCGCGGCGACGTAATCCGCCCATTTTTCCGACGAGCACAGCTTGCGGTGGAGGAGGTTCATCGGCATGCCCTCGACGTTAAGAGAGCGAGGCGATGGCCGAAAGGCGATAGTCTGACAACTGATGTCGCAATCCAGACTTTCGCCGCCTTCGGCAGCCATGATCCTGGGTGCCCTCGACCTGCCGGCGGGCACCTGGTTTCCGTGGCACGCGCACGAATCGCACCAGCTGGCCTGGTCGGCGCAGGGCGTGGCCGCGGTGAACGTCGGCGACGCGCAATGGGTGCTTCCGCCGACACGGGCGTTGTGGATCCCGGCGGGCGTCGTGCACCGGACCGGTGCGATGGACCACGCGTTGCTGCGCGGTATCTATGCCGAGGTCTGCCGTTGCCCGGTCGACTGGCCGGAGCCGAGACTCCTCGCTGTCCGGCCATTGCTGCGCGAATTGCTGGAGTACCTGACTGGAGACGTCGACGGCGAACCCCGGCGCCGGGCCGAAGCCGTTGCTTTCGACCTGCTCGAGCCGGTGGACGTCGTACCGATCACCGTGCCGATGCCTGATGATCCTCGCGCTCGACGGGTGGCCGAGATACTGATCACCGATCCGGCCGACGATCGTGGGCTTGCCGATTTCGGGCAGTTGGTCGGCGCCGCGGAACGTACGCTCGCCCGTCTCTTCCTCGCCGAGTGCCATCTGACCTTCGGTGCGTGGCGGACCCAGGCGCGGCTGCGCGCGGCCTTGCCATGGCTGGCCGGGGGATTGCCGCTCGACGGGGTGGCCAGACGGGTCGGGTACTCGTCGGCGAGCGCGTTCGTGGCGGCCTTCCGGCGGGCGGTCGGGGTACCGCCGGGTCAGTACTTCTCAGGCTAGAAGTGGGCGTTAGCGTGGAGCACGTGCCTCGACGCAATCGCCCTGATCCCGGCCGCCGCGCGCCCGAAATGGGAGCTTCGATGGGCTGGGCGCGGGCCGAGGCGGGTCACGACGGCGAGTGGCTGGTCCGCAGTGTGCCCGGAGCCCAGGCGACCAAGGAGTACCGCTGCCCTGGCTGCGACCACGAGATCCGGCCGGGCACACCTCATGTGGTGGTCTGGCCTGCCGACGAGACCGGGTCCGTCGCCGACCGCAGGCATTGGCATCGGCCGTGCTGGGAGGCACGGGCCAGGCGTCGGCCGAGCCAGCGCCGCTAACGAAGGCGCGTGAGCTCAGCGGCGGTAATGCCGTGTCAGCAAGCCCCCGTAGGACTCGACGACGTAGTCAGCGAAGCCGAGGCGTTCCGCGAGCCGCCATGACGGTTCGTTGACCTCGGCCGCGCTGACCACCACCGGGAATTCCGGCAGCTCTCGCTCTGCCCATTCGACGATCGCCCGTGCCGTCTCGAGCGCGTAGCCCTTGCCCCAGGCGCTGGGGCGGAAGCGGTAGTACAGGTTCAGCATCCGCTTGCCGTGAAAACGCCGGTGACGGATGCCGCCGATGCCGATCACCTCGTCGGAACCCGCTTCGAGCACGGCGACGTAGCCGTAGCCGTACTCCGTCCAGTGTTCGAGCCAGTTGCCCAGTTCCTTCACCGCAGCCTGCTCGTCCGGCGGTTCGGGGTGGAAACGGTTGGTCTCCGGATCGGTCTGGATCTCGATGACGGCCTGGCGATCCGTTTCACGGACTTGGCGCAGCAGCAGGCGAGTGGTGGCCAGATCCCCGAACTTGATCGTCATAGCGAGGACGGTAGCCGCGAGGTCCGACAGAATGCTGTCATGCCCGAACTGCCTTTGGTCCTGCTGCACGCCTTTCCCGTCGACTCCCGCATGTGGAACGCGGTCCGAGCGCCACTCGCCGCGCAGATCAGGGTGATCACACCGGATCAGCGCGGGCTCGGCAGGTCACCGATGCCCGAACCACAGCCCGAAGCGGACCGCGAGCCCAGTCTCGACGACGCCGCGCGCGACGTGATCGCCCTGCTCGACAAGCTGGAGCTGGACCAGGTCGTGCTCGGCGGCTGCTCGATGGGCGGCTACCTGACACAGGCCGTGCTGTGTGCCGCGCCGGAACGGATCGGCGGGCTCGTCTTCATCGACACCAAGGCGACCGCTGACGCGCCCGAAGCCGCGCAGGCCAGGCTCGACCAGGCGGCACGAGTGGAGGCCGAGGGCACCGCAGGCTGGCTCGCCGACTACGTCATGCCGTTGATGTTCGCCGATGGCACGCTCGCCGAGCGGGCCGATCTCGTCTCCTCGACGCGCGAGCTGATCGAAGCGCAGCCCGCGGCCGGGATCGCCTGGGCGGCCCGTGCGATGGCCGCCAGGCCGGACTCGCTCGACCTGCTGCGCGAGACCGCCGTGCCGACGCTCGTACTGGTCGGCGAGCATGACAAAGCCACTCCTGTCGATCAGGCGAAACTGATCGCGGAGGCCGCGCCGAATTCGACGCTCGAAGTTCTGCCCGACTCCGGGCACCTGACACCGCTGGAGGTTCCCGACCTCGTCTCCCGCGCGATTCTCGACTGGTATCCGCGCGGCTGACCGATCGTGCTCTCCGGCCGTGATGACCGATCGTGCTGGCCGGTCGTCCGATGCGTGCCGTGACGTAGTGGATCTCGTCGTGGGCCGGCTGAATTCAGTTGGGCTTGTCCCGTGGGTCCGGGACAGTGACCGCCCGGCCCGTGCCGGTCGGGCAGGGCGGTCACCATCACCGCCGTCCGTACTGTGCAGACCGGTTCGACGAGTCCTCCGGACAACGGAGCTGTCACCACTCCAGGAACTCGTCGAGCAGGCCCGGCGAAGTGGCCACTTCGCCGATGGCGGCCGGAACCCACGTTCAATGCGTCGCTCGGTGCGTCCGTCTCCGGTCCGGCTGACTCCCGGGAAGCCAGTGGATACCGGAACGGCGGCTCCTCGCCCACGTGATTATCGGGGCTCCGGTCCGTCTTTTCGGGACGGTCCGGGACCGGCGGCTCAGGGATGAGCCACCGATTCCAGTGCGGCGCCGCGGCGCCGCGTGCTGGGTGTGAAGTTGTCACTCTTCACGCTCAGGACGCTAGCCGGGTGCACCGACAAGTTTCACGCGAAGTACCTCTCAAGGCAGTGTCGGGCGGCCTCGATTTCGCGCGGAAACCGTTGCGCCACAATGAATCGCCAGGGCACTTCAAAAAGTTTCCGCAAATTTTCGAAGGGGTCCAGATCGGCCGGATCGGAGGGCTCCGGGTAGGCGTCGAGCGCGCCGGGGAGGCTGCCGCGGAGTACGCCGAGATCCCAGGCGAGCGGGCCGCGCCAGGTGTCCTCGAAGTCCAGCCAGCACGGACCGGCCGGGGTGGCGATCAGGTTCCCCGGGTGCGCGTCGCCGTGCAGGGCCTGCGCCGGCCCGGTGGGCAGGGTCGCGGCGATCCGGTCCGTTTCGGCGCGCAGCCGGTCGGCGGCGCCTTCCAGCACGTGCTCCCAGAGATCGAGTGCCCGGTAGGTCTCCGCGAGCGGCCCGTCGGAGGGGAGCGGGCCTTCGTAGTCACGGAGCGCGACGTGTACCGCGTGCAGGGACGTGGCGACCTCGGCGGCGGTGAACCGGTGGTTCGGGTCATGCGGGGTGAAATGCCACAAAGTGACCCAGTGACCTGCGGCGAAATGCGGTCCCGGCCCTGGATCCGACAGAGGTGAGACAACCCGCACACCACGCTCGGTGAGGAACGACGACAACGCGACGTCACGAGCCAGCCAATCGTGCGGCTCCGGCCGGACCAGCGCGGTGGTCGCGGGCACGCGCGCGACCACCGAACCCAGCCTCACCAGCACGTTCGACCGGTCATGGAGCAGTTCGGGGTCCTCGTGGGGGAGCCCCAGACGCTTGGCCACTTGGACGGCCGCGGCCACCCCTGAAAGCGTGTACTCATCGCGCATCGCGTGATCTTGCCAGCCGGTGCGCGCGACTGTCGGTAGTGAGGGCTACGATCCCCTCAGCCGTTGAAGTGGGCCCGAGCGCACTTCGACGACCCGATGATGACCACCACAGTGTTGGAGGCAGGAGTGACGGCCGTAGCCCCCAAGCCGATCGCCACGCGCCCATACCCCGCGCGCGAGTCGGTTAAGGGTTCGTACCTGCTGCGGTTGTTCCGCACGACGGACCACAAGCAGATCGGCATCATGTACCTCGTGACGTCGTTCGCCTTCTTCATGGGCGGCGGCGCGATGGCGATGCTCATCAGGACGGAGCTGGCCCGCCCAGGGCAGCAGTTCCTTTCGCAGGAGCAGTACAACCAGCTGTTCACCATGCACGGCACGGTGATGCTGCTGCTGTACGCGACCCCGATCCTCTTCGGTTTCGCGAACTTCATCCTGCCCCTGCAGATCGGCTCGCCCGACGTCGCGTTCCCGCGGTTGAACGCGTTCTCGTACTGGCTGTACCTGTTCGGCGGCCTCATCGTGATGTCCGGCTTCCTCACCCCGGGTGGCGCCGCGGACTTCGGCTGGTTCGCCTACACGCCGCTGTCCGACGCGATCCACTCGCCGGGTGTCGGCGCCGACCTCTGGATCTCCGGCCTGGTGGTGTCCGGTCTCGGCACCATCCTCGGCGCGGTCAACATGATCACCACGGTGATCTGCCTGCGCGCGCCCGGCATGACGATGTACCGGATGCCGATCTTCACCTGGAACATCCTGATCACCGGTATCCTGATCCTGCTGGCGTTCCCGATCCTGACCGCGGCTCTGATGGGCCTGCTGGCGGACCGGCATCTCGGCGCACACGTCTTCGATCCGGCCAACGGCGGCGTGATCCTCTGGCAACACCTCTTCTGGTTCTTCGGCCATCCAGAGGTCTATATCGTCGCGCTACCGTTCTTCGGGATCGTGTCGGAGATCTTCCCGGTCTTCAGCCGCAAGCCGCTGTTCGGCTACAAGAGCCTGGTTTGGGCGACGCTGGCGATCGCCGCGCTGTCCATCGCCGTGTGGGCGCACCACATGTACGCGACCGGTTCGGTGCTGCTGCCGTTCTTCTCCTTCATGACCTTCCTGATCGCGGTCCCGACCGGTGTGAAGTTCTTCAACTGGATCGGCACGATGTGGAAGGGGCAGATCTCCTTCGAGACGCCGATGATCTTCTCCATCGGCTTCCTGGTGACCTTCCTCTTCGGCGGCCTGACCGGCATTCTGCTGGCCGCGCCCGCGATCGACTTCCACGTTTCGGACAGCTACTTCGTGGTGGCGCACTTCCACTACGTGCTCTACGGCACGATCGTGTTCGCGACCTTCGCCGGCATCTACTTCTGGTTCCCGAAGATCACGGGCCGGATGATGGACGAGAAGCTCGGGAAGTGGCACTTCTGGACCACGTTCATCGGCTTCCACGGCACCTTCCTCGTCCAGCACTGGCTGGGCAACGAGGGCATGCCGCGCCGGTACGCCGACTACCTCGCCGGCGACGGGTTCACCACGCTGAACACGATCTCCACGATCGGCGCGTACATCCTCGGCGCCTCGACGCTGCCGTTCATCTGGAACGTCTTCAAGAGCTACCGCTACGGCGAGATCGTCACGGTCGACGACCCGTGGGGCTACGGCAACTCACTCGAGTGGGCGACGTCCTGCCCGCCACCGCGGCACAACTTCACCTCGCTGCCGCGCATCCGTTCGGAGCGCCCGGCGTTCGAGATGCACTACCCGCACATGGTGGAGCGGCTGCGCGTCGAAGGTGAGATCGGCTTCTTCGGTAACCAGCTGCACAACGAGGACCACGCGAAGGCTCCTTCGCAGCTCCTCACCGAAGCCGCGATGCCGGGGTCCCACGACAAGGACAACGCGAGCGAGCAGTAGTAAATGGACCGGAAAACGACGCGTGTCTGTTCGTTGGGCACGCGTCGTTTTTCATGCGCCGACTAAAGGAAGACCACAGTGACGCAGACCCCAGTCCTCATCACCACCACCGGTCCTGACAAACCCGGTGTCTCTTCCGCGCTGTTCGCCGTGCTGACCAGGCATGACGTCGACGTGCTCGACGTCGAGCAGGTCGTCATCCGGGGCAAGCTCATCCTGGGCGTGCTGGCCGGGGTCTACCGCGACCCCGAAGGCCTGCAGGAGTCAGTCGAGCAGGCGATGGCCTCGGTCGGTATGCAGGTCGACGTGCGGATCGGCTCGGAGATCGGTGAGGACCCGTTCGCGCTGGGGCGGATCGACTCCACCCACGTCGTGGTCGTGCTCGGCCGGCCGGTGACCGCGCGCGGGTTCGCCGAGGTCGCGCGGGGACTGGCCGGGATCGGGGCGAACATCGACTCGATCCGCAGCGTCGCCGACTACCCGGTGACGGGTCTCGAAATGTACGTCTCGGTCGCCGAAGACACCGAGAAGGCCGACGCCCAGCTGCGGTCCGAGCTGGCCGACCTGGCCGCGAAGGTCGAGCTGGACCTGGCTGTCGAGCGAGCCGGTATCGCGCGGCGTGCGAAGCGGCTGGTCGTGTTCGACGTCGACTCGACCCTCATCCAGGGTGAGGTCATCGAGATGCTCGGCGCGTACGCCGGGAACGAAGCGAAGATCCGCGAGATCACCGACGCCGCGATGCGAGGTGAGCTGAACTTCTCGGAGTCGCTGATCAAGCGCGTCGCGCTGCTCGAAGGGCTCCCGGCCAGCGTGCTCAAGGACGTCGCGGACTCGCTGGAGCTGACGCCGGGTGCGCGGACGACCGTGCGGACCTTGAAGCGGATGGGCTTCCGGTGCGGGGTCGTGTCCGGCGGTTTCTTGACGATCATCGACAACCTCGTCGAGGACCTCGGGCTGGACTTCGCGGCGGCCAACGAGCTGGAGATCGTCGACGGCAAGCTGACCGGGCGGGTCGTCGGGGACATCGTCGACCGGGCGGGCAAGGCGACGGCGTTGCAGCGGTTCGCGGCCGAATACGAGATCCCGCTCGAACAGTGCGTCGCGGTCGGCGATGGGGCGAATGACATCGACATGCTCTCGGTCGCGGGGATGGGCGTCGCGTTCAACGCGAAGCCCGCGCTGCGCGAGGTCGCGGACACCGCTATCTCGCACCCGTACCTCGACGCGGTGCTGTTCGTACTGGGCGTCACGCGTGCCGAAGTCGAGGCGGCCGACGCCGCCGACGGGCTGGAATCGCTGCGGCCATGAGCGTGCTGGAATCGCTGGGTGCGCGCTACGCCTACTGGCTCGGGCTGTCCGCCGAGGACACGAACGACACCTCGGACGAGGTACCCGAGCTGGTCAGGGCCATGCCGATCATCCTGCGGATCGAGCGCGCGGAGCCACCCGGGCGGACCGCGCTGCTCGAGGCGGCCGCGGCGGCTTCGATCGCCGTCTGCCTTGACGAGCGCGCCGAGCCGGAAGGCGAGTGGCATGCCGAGGTGAGCGCGTGGGTCGACGAGCGCATTCGCAAAGTCTCGCGCCGGGCGCGCGGTGCGCATTGGCAAGCCGTGCAGGCGCTGCCGGGCATCACGGTGACCGTCGACGGCGCCGAAGCGCGTGCGTTGGTGCCGGGGCTGGTCGTCGAGGCGCCGAAAGAGGTCAGCAAGCTGCAGATCTCCGGCAGCGAGCTGCCCGCGGACGAGCCGGGGCCGGTGCCGGACGGGGTGCCGGTGCTGTGGCTGAACCCCGAAGTGCCGATGACGGTCGGCAAGGCGGCGGCGCAGGTCGGGCACGCGACGATGATCCTGGCTTCACTGCTCGACGCCGAGCAGGTCACGGCGTGGGCAGCCGGCGGATACCGCTGCGCGGTGCGGACGCCGAGCGTCGCGCGCTGGAAGGAATTGCATCCCGGCGACGATCCGGCGGGTGCCTGGCGTGAACGTGGGGTGATCGCGGTGCGGGATGCCGGGTTCACCGAGGTCGATCCGGGGACTGTGACCGTGCTCGGACAGTGGAACAACGGCTGAGCCGAGGCGGTTCTCATCGATATGGCACTGGAAGTTCAGCGTGAAGGCGAGCACGAGTTCGTCGGGCGTAACGAGCGTGGGGCCGAGGTCCGCATCGGCCGTAATGGGCAGCAGGGGTCGTTTTCACCGGCCGAGTTGCTGCAGATAGCCGCGGCGGGCTGCTCGGCGGTGACCGCGGAGAACCTCATCACCCGGCGGATCGGTGAGGACTCGAAGTTCCGCGTCGAGGTGACCGCCGACCGGCGTGAGGGCGCCTCCGAGCTGGACGCGGTCCACGTCAACTTCGACGTCGATCTGTCTTCGCTGGATGAAGAACAGCGGGTGGCGCTGGCCGCGGCCGTGGATCGCTCGATCGAGCGGCTTTGCACGGTGAGCCGGACCCTCAAGAAGGGGATTCCCGTGACGGAAAATCTTCCGACGGGCATTAAGTCCTCCTGAACCGGCATTACACTTTGCCGCCATGGGCGGGAGGGTGATCGCTGAGCGTTACCGACTAGAGGAGCGAATCGGCGCCGGTGGCATGGGTGTCGTCTGGCGTGCCACCGACCTCGAGCTACGTCGCGTGGTGGCGCTCAAAAGGTCGCATCATGACGGTGACGGCGGTCAGCTCCGGCGGGAGGCTCGGATCGGTGCCGGCCTTCAGCACCCGAACGTGGTCAGCGTTTATGACGCGGTGACCCACGACGACGACCGCTGGCTGGTGATGGAGTACCTGCCATCGCGGAACCTGGCCGACATCCTGGACTCCGACGGACCGGTTTCTCCCACCGCGGCGGCTAGGATCGGCGCCCAGGTCGCGAGCGCGCTGGCGGCGATGCATGCCAAGGGGATGGTGCACCGGGACCTCAAGCCCGGCAACGTCCTGGTGGCCGACGACGGCACCGCCAAGCTGACCGACCTGGGCATCGCGCACTGGGCGGAAGTGACCCGCACGGACACGGGCTTGATCAGTGGCACTCCCGGCTACCTCGCTCCCGAAGTGGCGGACGGGCAGGAAGCCGGCGCCGAGGCCGATGTGTTCGCACTCGGTGCGACGTTGTTCGCGGCGGTCGAGGGCGGTTCGCCCTGGGGTGGCGGGGACACGCCGTTCCGGCAGTTGCGGCGAGCGGCCGCGTTCGAGATCGAACCTGTGCGGCAGGCAGGCCCGCTGGCGCCGGTGCTCGACGGGCTGCTGCGGCGGCGCCCCGCTGAGCGGCCGACCGCGGCCGAGGCGATGCGTGCGTTGGCCGGAATCGCGGAGATCGAGGTGCCGGAACCGCGGCGGCGGCGGTTCCGGGCTTCGCGCAGGAGACTCGTCTTCGCCGCGGCAGGCGTGATCCTCGTTGTCGCCGTGGCGACCATCTTGTTCGCATTGCCCGATCCGGTGACCGCCGACAGCACGGGTTATCAGCGCACCGCGGATCCGTGCGGGATGTTCGACACCGCGGAACTGAGCCGGTTCGGCAGGGTCACCGTGGTCTCGGATCGGGACTCGCTCAACGAATGCCGCGCGTTGCTGGCCATTCCGAGCGGTATTCCCGAAGACGTGGTGGAGGTCAAGGCGGTCATCGCGCTGCCGGACTCCCCACCGGTGGTGAAACCCGAGCCGGGGAAGATCCCCATGCCGGAAACACCGCTGGCGAAGGATGGGGATTGTGGGCGCGACATCCGGTTGCCGGACGGCAATGTGTTCACGATCGGGGTCACCCACAGCCATGGGTATCAAGCCAGTCTCTGCGAAATAGCCGACTCGGCGACCGTCTCGGCGCTAGCGGTGCTTAACAAAGGTCAGATTCCGCGAAGGCCTCCGCCTCAGGCAGGCTCTTTGGCGAGTCTTAACGCGTGCGAGCTGCCTTCGGAGCGGGACATCGTCCAGACAGTCGGTGGCAGTGCGAAACCGAGTCCGTACTTCGGTTACTGGAACTGTGAGTGGCGGTTCGGGGCCAAGCAACTGACCATCTGGTTCGATCGGGAGATCGCGCCCTTGGCCCCCACCGGTGGCAGGCCTGCCATGGTCGGTTCGCGTCGGGCGGTCATCAAGGAAGGGCCTGGCAATTGGCCCGAAGCCTGCGTGCTCAAGCTCGAATACCGGCCGTTCCGGGGCGTGGACCGGGAACGTGTCGAGCTGATCGAGTTCTACCTGGAAGAACAGGGCAAGCAGCCCGCGGACAATTGCGGCGGAGTCGAAGCCGTGGCCAATCTTGTGGCCGCTCGGTTACCTCATTAGCGCGGGACGTTGCGCCGTTCGCCACTACACTCTCCACCCATGGGTGGGAGTGTGATCGCTGAGCGTTACCGGCTGGAGGAACAGGTCGGGGCGGGTGGGATGGGTGTCGTGTGGCGGGCCACCGACCTGGAGCTCGGTCGTACCGTCGCGCTCAAACGATCCCACTCCGGTGACGGCGGGCAGATCCGGCGCGAGGCGCGGATCGGCGCGGGGTTGCAGCATCCGAACGTGGTCAGCGTGTACGACGCGGTCACCTTCGACGATGAGCGCTGGCTGGTCATGGAGTACCTGCCGTCGCGGAGCTTGGCCGCGATCCTCGCCTCGGACGGGGTCATGTCCCACGACGAGGCCGCCCATATCGGCCTGCAGCTGGCGAGCGCGCTGGCGGCGATGCACGACAAGGGGATCGTGCACCGCGACATCAAGCCGGGCAACGTGCTGGTGGCCGACGACGGCACCGCGAAGCTGACCGACCTCGGGATCGCGCGCTGGGCCGAAGTGACCCGGACGGAGACCGGGCTGGTCGGCGGCACTCCCGCCTACCTGGCGCCCGAAGTCGCCGACGGGCTCGACGCGACCAAGGCGTCAGACGTGTTTTCGCTGGGCGCGACCTTGTTCGCCGCGGTCGAGGGCGGTTCGCCGTGGGGAGACTCCGAAGACACCCCGTTGCGGCAGTTGCGGCGGGCCGCGGCGTTCGAACTGGAGGCGCCTCGTAAGGCGGGCGTGCTGACTCCGGTGCTCGCCGAGCTGCTGCGCAGGCCTGCCGCCGCGCGGCCGAGTGCCCGTGAGGCCGCGCGGATGCTTGCGGAGGTCGCGGGCGAGACAGTGCCTGAACAACGTGCGCCCCGTCGTCGTCGCCGTTTGCCGCGCCGTGCGCTCATCGGGGGCGCGGTGGCGCTGGTGGCCCTGCTCGTCGCAGGGTTGTTGTTCGCGTTTCGCGAGGGCGCGGTCACCGCCGCGACCGTGGGGGACCAGCACACGGCGGACCCGTGCTCGCTGCTCGACCTGACCGTGCTCGCCCAATTCGGGCAGGTGTCCCCGGATCCCGATTACGGGAATTTCGACGGCTGCGAGGCTCATGTCACGCGTGGGTCCGATCCCGAAAACAAGTTCGACGTGCGCGTCGCGATCCAGCTGCGCGGCGAAATACCGCCGCCTCCGAAGCTGCCGGAACCAGGGCACATCGGCATACCTGAACGCACACCTGCGGAGAACGACAAATGCACGAGGATCATTTGGCTGCCCGACGGAAACAAGGTCGAGTTGGTGGTCAAACACAACCACGCGTGGATCAAAGACATTTGCATGATCGCTGAGCCTGCTGTCGACGGGGCACTCAAGGTGCTCAATCAAGGGCAGATTCCTCGACGCAAGCAGCCCCCAGAGGGATCACTGGTGGCGGTGGACGCTTGTGCGTTGCTGAGCACCCAGGAAAGCGCGCAGGTGCTTGGTGGTCAAGCGGAGATGGCGGCTGCCTTCGGCAATTGGCAGTGTTTCTGGACGTTCCAGAGCCGTCAGTTGACGGTCGAGTTCGTTCGTGAGTGGGCACCGCTGGGCGCTGAAGAAGGCGAACTGTTCAAAATCGGCGGGCGCGATGTGTATGTGGAGGAAGGCGACAACGGCTGGGAAGGCAGCTGCAAGGCGGAAATCGCCCACCGGCCGTTCACCGGAGTCGCCGGACCGCCGGACCACAAGTGGATCGAGACGGTGATGCTGCACTTTGAAGAAAAGGACACGGACTTGCAGGCACAATGTGCGGTGGCCAAGACCGCCGCCAAGATGGTCGCCGCCAGGTTGCCCGCGATCTAGTCGCCGTAGTCCTCGGTGGTGCCCTCGTCGAGGTGCCTGGCGAGCAGGGTTCGGCTTACGACGGGGAAGATCGTGCCGCAGTCCCGGCAGGCACGGGCCTTCGTGACCTCAAGCTTCGGGCGGGACTTGAACATGCCGACGCGAGGCTTGAGCGTGAAGGTGATGGCCGTCGAGCCCGGCACCTGGATCTCGCCGGGCGGGGTCAGCCGCGCTGAGCCGCAGACCCCGCAGTGCAAGTTCACTTCGCGGCCTTGTCGGCGCTCCACACCACGTACGCTTCGTCGGCGTCCGTGGTCATGGCCTCGACGAACTTCTCGTGGTTGAAGCCGGGGAGCGTCTGGAGGCGCTCGATCAGCGCGTCCGCCGCGGGGTCCGCGCTGGGGATGGCGGTTCCCTTGCCGTCGGCGCCCGCGAGCATGAAGAACACGTCTTCCTTCGAGAGGCCCTCGGGAATCACTCTGATCACGACCGCGGTCAGTTCCTGCCAGGTGACGGCTTCTTCGCTGCCGTCGGCGAGCTGGCGTCGGACACCGGTGTCGTCGACGCTGACGGTACGGGACTGTGCGTTGGCCGAGTCCTGGGACAAGCGGTTCTCCTAAGAACTTCTGATTCCTTAACGGTAGCCGGGCGCGCTGGGTGAGCTCAGGCGGGGGCCGCCGCGTCGAGCCTGCGCAGCGCGTCGCGCACCACTTGGGGGTCCGTGGTGGGCCAGAGCGGGGGCAGCGAGGCACGCAGGAACCCGCCGTAGCGTGCGGTCGCGATGCGGGAGTCGAGCACGGCCACGACGCCGCGGTCGCTGATCGCCCGGTGGAGCCTGCCGGTGCCCTGCGCGAGCAGGAGCGCCGCGTGGGTGGCCGCGACCGTCAAGAAACCGTTGCCGCCGCGGGCTTCCACCGCGCGCTGGCGGGCCGAGGAGACCGGGTCGTCAGGGCGGGGGAACGGGATGCGGTCGACCAGCACCAGCTGCAGTGACGGGCCGGGGACGTCGACGCCCTGCCAGAGCGAGAGCGTGCCGAACAGGCAGGTGCGGGCGTCCTCCGCGAACTTCTGGACCAGGAGTGACGTCGAATCCTCGCCCTGGCACAGGATCGGGTACTTGATGCGGTCGCGCAGCTCCTCGGCGGCCTGCTTGGCCGCGCGCATCGACGAGAACAGGCCGAGCGTGCGGCCGCCTGCCGCGTCGACCAGCTCGGCGATCTCGTCCAATGTGGACTTCTGGAGGCCGTCCCTGCCCGGTGCTGGCAGGTGTTTGGCCATGTAGAGGATGCCGTTGCGCTTGTGGTCGAACGGGGAACCCACGTCGATGCCGGTCCACTTGACCGACTCGATGTCGGACGGGGCTTCCTTGTCCGTCGCGGCGCCCTCGGCCTTGACGACCTTGAGCTGCTTGGGCGGCAGGCCCCACTGGCGGGCGAGGGTGTCGAAGTTGCCGCCCAAGGTCAGCGTCGCCGAGGTCAGGATGGTCGTGTTGAGGCCGAAGACCTTCTCGCGGAGCAGACCGGCGACGGCGAGCGGCGCGACTTTCAGTGACGGCGGGCGGGGATTGGCGGAGAAGGTGTCGGCCGTCATCCAGACCACGTCGCGCTGATGCGCCTGGTCGGGGTCGAAGGCTTCGAGCATGCGCATCGCGTTGTCGTGGATCTCGTCGAGCAGGGTGCGGGCGAGCTTGCGCGCGGTGGCGTCCTCGACCTCTTCCTTGCGGTCGGGGCCCATCGCGGTGATGCACGCGTGCGCCGAGTCGCGGACACCGGCGAGCACGCCCGCCAGCGGCTTGGGCAGCGTGTCGAAGCGGCCGGCCTGCAGATCGTCGAGGATGAGGGCCATCGCGTCGCTGGACTCCATCAGGCGATCCGCGATGTCGGCGTCGATCAGCTTGCCGCAGCGGCGGACCGCGACCGAGACCATGGACGCGGTGAGCTCGCCGGTGGCCACCGAGGTGACCCTGTCGACCAGCTCGTGCGCCTCGTCGATGATCACCACGTCGTGCTCGGGCAACACCTGATAGCCCTGGAGCGCGTCGATGGCGAGCAGCGCGTGGTTGGTGACCACGATGTCCGCGCGGCCGGCTTCGGCGCGTGCCTTCTCCGCGAAGCAGTCCGTGCCGATCGGGCAGCGCGCGGCGCCGAGACATTCCTTGGCGGTGACCGAAACCTGGCGCCACGCCTGGTCGGCGACGCCGGGCACCAGCTCGTCACGGTCGCCGGTCTCGGTGTCGGACGACCACTCGAAGAGTCGTTTGACGTCCTTGCCCAGCCGGGACACGGCGAACGGGTCGAACAGCGCCTGGTCCTCCGGCTCGTCGGGCGCGCCCGTGTCGAGCCGGTGCAGGCAGAGATAGTTGCGGCGGCCCTTGAGGATGGCGAACGTCGGCTCGCGGCCGAGCACCTTCTTCAACGACTTCGCCAGGCGGGGCAGGTCCCTGTCGACGAGCTGGCGCTGCAGCGCGATGGTCGCCGTCGAGACGACGACGGTCGCCTCCTTCTCCACCGCGTGGCGGATGGCGGGAACCAGGTACGCCAGCGACTTGCCGGTGCCGGTGCCGGCCTGCACGGCCAGGTGCTCGCCGGTGCGGATGGCGCGGCCGACCGCGTCCGCCATCTCGACCTGACCCGCGCGCTCGGCGCCGCCGACCGCCTCGACCGCGTGGGTGAGGAGTTCGAGCACGCCGGGGAGTTCAGATCTGGCCACGCCCAAGAAGATAGCCCGGACCACCGTCAAGATCGGGCGGTACCGGGCCATCGGTGACCGTTGCCCGCGAAATCCGCGGGCAACGGTCCATTCGGATCAGCGGCGGAAGCGGTTGACCAGCGCCCATGTCGCGGGCAGCAGCGCGGAGGCGAGCACGATCTTGATCGCGTCGCCGATCAGGAACGGGACGACACCCTTGTCGAGCGCGGTCGCCAGGCCGAAGCCGGTCGAGGCCATCAGCCACGGCACGCCGAACGCGTAGATCGCGACGTTGCCGAGCACCATGGTGCCCGCGGCACGCAGCGGGGTGCGGTCGCCGCCACGGCCCGCGAGCGCGCCGACCAGCGCGCCCGCGAAGACGAACCCGACGATGTAGCCGGCGCTGGCGCCGCTCAGGCCGGCGGTGCCGTTCTGGAACCAGGGCACGCCCGCGGCGCCGACGAGCAGGTACACCAGCATCGAGGCGGCACCGCGCTGCCAGCCGAGCGCGGCGCCCACGAGCAGCGCGGCGAAGGTCTGGCCGGTCAGCGGAACGGGGGTGCCCGGGATGTGCACGGACAACTGCGCGGCGAGGCCGGTGAGCCCGGCACCGCCCGCCACCAGCGCGAGGTCGCGCGCGAGCGTGCCGGGGATCAGGTCGGCCAGTACGGTGCGCCGCGCGTCGACGGACAGCGATGCCATGGGGTCCTCCAGAGATCATCGTGGAACCAGCCGAGGCTAACCGCCACCTCTCGTGCCCGGCTGGACAAAGTCGCATTCCTCACTCGTGGATCACCTCTACACCTTCGGGTGGTGTTTTCACCGGGTGGTCAGGGTGAATCCGTCACACGCCGATGTCGAAGTGGGGAAACACGAGTTAAGGAGGCGCCCATGGCGTGGGGCGAGAGGACGCGTGCGGCCGCGATGGCGGTGCTGGCGTGCGGCGGGCTGGTGGCGGCACCGGCCGTGGCGAACGCGGACGAGGACAAACCGCCGTCCGCATGGGCGTCGGCGGGCAAGGTCGACGTCACGGCCGGATCCGACCACCTGTACATGGATTCGCTGGCGTTGTGCTCGGTGGCCGGGCCGAAGAAGAACAAGTCCAATGGCGGGTCGATCGGCGACATGATCAAGTACGGCGCCGCCGACTCCGACTGCGGCTGGACGACGCAGGAGGGCACCTACGTCGCCGTCGGGCAGGCGCGCGGTTCGCGGTTCGAGACGACGCTGCTGAAGCAGTTCGGCGGGCCGGTGATCACGGTCCGCACCTTCGACGTCAAATGCAGCACGACGGCGTTCGGCAGCAACGGCTACGTCCAGTTCGGCGCGGTGGAGGGCTTCGCGTCGCCGGACAAGATCGAGAAGAACACCGTGGTGATGATCGACGGGCCGGAGAAGGACAAGCCGCTGGCCAAGATCGTGCTGAACGAGGTCGTCGTGCCGGAGCCCGCCGACGGGTCGCTGATCACGACCGCCATCCACATCCAGCTGTTCCCGGAAGGCGGCCCGATCAGCGGGGACATCTACGCGGGCAGCGCCGGATGTGACCCGTACGGACGAGGCTGAGGTCGTGCGCGTTGCGGGCGGTTAGAACCGCCCGCAACGCTCACGAGCCCGAAGCGGCGGTCACGAACTCACGCGCCCTGGCGGCCAGCGCGTCGAGCGAACCGCCGGTCAGCGCGTCTTCGAGCAACGGCGTCGCGGCGGCGACCGCGATCGCGCCCGCGGCCAGGTACTTCGGCACGTCGGTGAGGTAGACGCCGCCGGTCGGCACCAGCGGGACGTCCGGCATCGGCGCGCGCACCGCGTGCACGTACGCCACCCCGCCGAGCGCCGCGGCCGGGAAGACCTTCACCGCCGCCGCGCCCGCCTGCCAGGCCTGGTCGATCTCCGTCGGCGTCAGCGCGCCGCAGATCACCGGCACCTCGCGTGCCGCCGCGCGCTCCAGCACGGCGGGGCTGACCGTCGGCGTGATCAGGAAGTCCGCGCCCGCGTCGGCCGCGATGTCCACATCGGACACCGTGCGCACACTGCCCGCGCCGACGAGGGTGCCGGTGTCGAGCTCCTTGCGGATGGCGGTGATCGCGTCCGGCGCGCCCGGCGTGGTCAGCGTCGCCTCGAGCAGGCGGACCCCGGCGCCGTGCAGCACCGAGGCCACCTCCACGAAGCGCGACGCGTCGGCGGCACGCAGGATCGCGACGAGCCGGTGCCGCGCGAGCGTCTCCAGGAACGGCGTCGTCATGCGGCCGGGACCGGGGCGGTGCCGGTGTAGGTCACGCCGGCCTCGTCGAAGTCCTTCAGCGCGGCGTCGACCGTCGGCTGCGAGCCACCGACGGTCAGGTCGAGCAGCACCCGCACCTTGAGCCCGGCCTTCGCGGCGTCCAGCGCGGTCGCGCGCACGCAGAAGTCCGTCGCGATGCCGACCACGTCGACCTCGGTGACCTCGTGCGCGGCCAGCCAGTCCTTGAGCGACTGGCCGTCGCCGGACGCGCCCTCGAAGCCGGAGTAGGCGGCGCTGTACTCGCCCTTGGAGAACACCGCGTTCACCGGCGCGACGTCGAGCGCGGGGTGGAACGAGGCGCCCGGCGTGCCCGCGACGCAGTGACGCGGCCACGAGTCCTTGAAGTCCGGCGTCTCGCTGAAGTGCGAGCCCGGGTCGATGTGGTAGTCGCGGGTGGCCACGACGTGCGTGTAGTCACCGCTGGTGGCGAGCTTCGAGATGGCCTCGGCGGCGGCCGCGCCACCCGGCAGGCCGAGCGAGCCGCCTTCGCAGAAGTCGTTCTGCACATCGACCACGATCAGGGCGGTACCCATGTTCGTCTCCTAGAGGAAAAGCGTCGGAATTGCGGGTTCGCCGTGCGAGAGCTTGAGGCCCTCCCACGGCAGGCTCACCAGCGCGCGGCGCAGCCGGGCCCGCGCGTCGTCCAGCGTGGGCAGATCGTCCACGGTTTGTCCAGCGCGCACCAGGGGGATCTGCAGCGCGCGGTCGTACTCGTCCGAGTCGGGCACCGGCCCGTCGACGGTGTAGATGACTTCTTCGACGGCCGTGCCGGTGCTCTTGTGCCTGCGGATCGCCGCCTTGCGGCCGCCGCGCGAGATCTTCTGCGCGCTGCGCTTGGCGACCGGCCTGCCGTCGACCTCGACCAGCTTGTAGACCATGCCCGCGGTCGGCGCACCCGATCCGGTGACCACGGACGTGCCGACGCCGTACGCGTCGACCGGCTCGGCGCGCAGCGCGGCGATGGCGTGCTCGTCGAGATCACCGGAGACGACGATGCGGGTGTCGCGCGCGCCGAGCGAGTCGAGCTGCTCACGGGCCTGGCGGGCGAGCACGCCGACGTCGCCGGAGTCGATGCGGATCGCGCCGAGCTCCTTGCCCGCGACACGCACGGCCGTGTCGATGCCGGTGCTGATGTCGTAGGTGTCGACCAGCAGGGTGGTGTCGGGGCCCATCTTCGCGATCTGCGCGCGGAAGGCCTCCTCCTCGCTGGCGTGCAGCAGCATGAACGCGTGCGCGACCGTGCCCCGCGTCGGGATGCCGTAGCGGCGGCCTGCTTCGAGGTTGGACGTGGTCGCGAATCCGGCCAGGTAGGAGGCGCGCGCGGCGGCGACGGCGGCCCACTCGTGCGTGCGGCGCCCGCCCATCTCGATGATCGGCCTGCCGTGCGCGGCACTCGACATGCGGGCGGCGGCCGACGCGATGGCGCTGTCGTGGTTGAGGATCGACAGGACCAGCGTCTCCAGCACGACCGCCTCGGCGAACCCGCCGGTCACGGTGAGGATCGGCGAGTTCGGGAAGTACAGCTCGCCCTCGGGGTAGCCCTCGATGTCGCCGCCGAACGAGTAGTTCGCGAGCCATTCGAGGGTCTCGGCGTCGACGACGGCCGTCGATTCGAGCTGGCCGATCTCGGCGTCGGTGAACTTGAAGTCGGCGATCGCGTCGAGCACCCGCGCGGTGCCGGCGACCACGCCGTAGCGGCGGCCGTCCGGCAGCCGCCGCGCGAAGACCTCGAACACGCACGGCCGGTCGGCCGTCCCATCGGCCAGCGCGCTGCTCAGCATCGTCAGCTCGTAGTGGTCGGTGAGCAACGCGGTGCTGATGACCGCTTCGGTGCCGTTTTCGGAGGCCATGCGCTCAGCCTATTCACTCACATGGCGGGCCCTGCCAGCCCGTCCCCACTGGCCATCGTGACACCATGGGCAGCATGTCGACGCCTGTCGTTGCCGAGCAGACGCAGGTTGACCCGCTTGGGGGCGAGGTCGTCGCCGAGGACAAACCTTGGCAGACCATCGTCTGGAACGACCCGGTCAACCTGATGTCCTACGTGACCTATGTGTTCCAGAAGCTGTTCGGGTACAGCAGAGACCACGCCACGAAGCTGATGCTCGACGTGCACCACAAGGGCAAGGCCATCGTGTCGTCGGGATCGAAGGACAAGGTGGAGGCCGACGTCGCGCGCCTGCACGCGGCCGGCCTCTGGGCGACCATGGAGCAGCCCTGATGAAGAACTGGCGCCGTAAGGGCGAGGTCGTGCTCGCCGGGTTCGAGCAGCAGGAGGCCGCCGTGCTCCGCGGGCTGGTCAGCCAGCTCGAGGACATGCTGCGCGCGCGTGCCGAGGAGGCACCGCAGGACGAGCTCGCCGAGCTGACCGGGATCCGCACCGGCCCGACCGAGTCGCCGGACGACCCCGTGCTGTCGCGGCTGCTGCCCGACTTCCACCGGCTCGACCCGGACAACCCGACCAAGGAGTCGCTCGACTCGGCGGCGGCGATGCGCTCGCTGCACGAGCCGGAGCTGCTGGACCTGAAGGTCGGCGTCGCGGCCGTGGTGCTCGAGACGCTGCCCCGTGACGGCGGCGACGTCCGGCTGGACTTCGAGCAGGCCGACGCCTGGCTCAAGGCGCTCAACGACGTCCGCCTCGCGCTCGGCACGGCGCTCGACGTCACCGAGGACATGCCCGACGAACTGCCCGAGGACGACCCGCGCGCGCCGCACCTGGGCGTCTACCACTGGCTGACCTGGGTGCAGGAGAGCCTGATCCAGGCGCTGACCGGGTGACTGTCTCGGTCGGCTCGTCCGGTGAGGTCACTGTCGTGCTGTTCTCGTCGGTGACGGGCGCGGCGGTGGACTTTCGCGGGCCTGCTCTTGGTACGCGCGAGACGGACCTTCTCGGTCCTGAGAACCTGGTTCAGCGGATCGACGCGTTGTGCTTCTCGTCGGGCGGCCCAGCCGGGCTGGCCGCTGCGGACGGCGTCATGCGTTGGTTAAGCGAGCACGGCCTTGGGTTCCCTGTCGGCGCGGAGCCGCACGAGGTGGTTCCGATCGTGCCTGCGGTGACTGTCGCTTCTGAAGCTCCAGGGACGGCTGAGGACGGCTACGCGGCTTGTGAAGCGGCTAGTGAGCTTGACGCTGTGGGCGAGGTCTGGGCGCTGGCGGTGGGCTCGACCGGCGTGGTCGTCGTGGACGCCGTGCTGTCGAAGGCCGAGTGCAAGCGGCTGACCGTGTCCGCGCAGGATGGCCTGATCAGGGCCACCGGGCGTGGCGGAACGGTGTTCGCGGTGGCGACCGGGCCTCGTGAGCTGCCGTCGGAGGTCATGCCGCGTGCGGTCGCGCTGAACGCGCTCTGCACGGCGGCTTCGCGAGCTCTTGAGGTGAGCATCTCAACAGATGGACGCGCCCCGTCCAGCACATAGGATATGAGCGTGCTTGAGATCCGCCGCGAGTTCGTGGACGCGATAGTCGCGCATGCCCGCCGGGATCACCCGGACGAGGCATGCGGTGTCATCGCGGGTCCCGAGGGCTCCGACCGCCCAGAACGGCTCATCCCGATGCTCAACGCGGCGCGCTCGCCTACGTTCTACGAGTTCGACTCGGGTGACCTGCTCAGGCTCTACCGCGAGATGGGCGCGAACGACGAGGTGCCCGTGGTGATCTACCACTCGCACACCGCGACCGACGCGTACCCGTCGCGCACCGACGTCTCGTACGCCTCCGAGCCGGACGCGCACTACGTGCTCGTGTCGACCAAGGAACCCGACGAGCACCAGTTCCGGTCGTACCGGATCGTCGACGGAGTGATCACCGAAGAGCCGGTGAAGATCGTGGAATAACGATCGCCGCCCGAACGTCTGCCCCAGTGACCAACCAAGCGGAGGTAAACCCATCATGGCCGTGACCGTGTCCATCCCGACCATCCTGCGTACCCACACCGGCGGCGAGAAGTCCGTCGAGGCCAAGGGCGCCACGGTGCTCGAGGTGATCGACGACGTCGAGTCGCGCCACGGCGGCCTCAAGGCCCGCCTGGTCAAGGAAGAGAAGCTGCACCGGTTCATCAACGTCTACGTCAACGACGAGGACGTCCGCTTCGCCGGTGGGCTCGACGCCGAGGTCAAGGACGGCGACACGCTGACCATCCTCCCGGCCGTCGCCGGCGGCTGATCGTGGCCCGGTTCGAGTCGCTGCTCGACGCGCTCGGCGGCACCCCGCTGGTGGGGCTGCCCCGGCTGTCACCGACCAACGACGTCCGGCTGTGGGCGAAGCTCGAGGACCGCAACCCGACCGGCTCGATCAAGGACCGGCCCGCGCTGGCCATGATCGAGGCGGCCGAGCGGGAGGGCCGCCTGCGGCGCGGGTCGACCATCCTGGAGCCGACCTCGGGCAACACCGGCATCTCGCTGGCCATGGCCGCCAAGCTCAAGGGCTACGGGCTGGTTTGCGTGATGCCGGAGAACACCTCGACCGAGCGCAAGCAGCTGCTGCAGGCGTACGGCGCGCGGATCGTGTTCTCGCCCGCGGCCGGCGGGTCGAACGAGGCCGTGCGGCGCGCGAAGGAACTTTCCGAGGCGAATCCCGACTGGGTGATGCTGTACCAGTACGGGAACCCGGCCAACGCCGACGCGCACTACCGCGGCACCGGGCCGGAGCTGCTGAAGGACCTGCCGACGCTGACGCACTTCGTCGGCGGGCTCGGCACGACGGGGACCTTGGTCGGCGTCGGGCGGTATCTGCACGAGGCGAAGCCGGACGTGCAGATCATCGCCGCGGAGCCTCGGTACGGCGAGCTGGTCTACGGGCTGAGGAACCTCGACGAGGGGTTCGTGCCCGAGCTTTACGACCCGTCGGTGCTGAACGGACGGTTCTCCGTCGGCGCTTACGACGCGCTTAGGCGTACTCGTGAGCTGCTGGAGCACGAGGGGATCTTCGCGGGCATCTCGACGGGCGCGGTGCTGCATGCCGCGCTGGCCGTCGCCGAGAAGGCGGCGGCGCGGGGTGAGGTCGCGGATGTGGCCTTCGTGGTCGCGGACGCTGGGTGGAAGTACCTGTCGACCGGTGCTTACAGCGGATCGCTGGACGAGGCGGCCGAGCGGCTCGACGGGCAGCTCTGGGCTTAAGGGCTCGTGAGTGTTCCCGACGGTTAGAGCCGTCGGGAACACTCACGACCTCTTCATGCGGGCGATCGTGTGGAGGACGGCCTCGCGGTTCTTCGCGGTCTTGATCCAGAGCGGCAGCTTGTTGACCATGCTCATCATCGACGGCCCCGCTCCCCGTTCGCGGATCGAAGCCGCGACGTAGTCCTCGATGAGCGACAAGTGCGTGCGGTTGAAGGCCCAGAGCGTGTGGCCGCGGAAATCCGCTTGGAACCACAGCGGTCGCCAGAAGTACGGATCAATGGGACCGCCCCAGCAGCTGCGCCGGACGACTCGGTCCTCGGCATGCGCACAGCCCGTGCACACCAGCCGACGGTGATCGCCGAACTTCGTCACGACCGCCCGCGCCGAGCAGCGTTGGCACACGACGGCGATGTCGTACTCGGCCATCGCGTCCAGGCGCACCTTGGGATCGGTGAAGCGGGTCATGCATTTCAGGGTATTCACCCGAGGCGAATGATTTTTCGCGCTCGTAGCCTGGGGTTATGAGCACTTCGCCAGCACTGCCGACGCCGACGGACCCGGCCAAGCGGATACTGCCGCCCAATCCCAGGGCGGCCGCGATCATCGCGCTCGGGTTCACGCTCGTGCTCTATCTCGTCGAGCTGGCCGACGTCCTCATCCCGGGCGATCTCGACCAGGGTGGCATCCACTCGCGGGACCTTTCGGGCCTCGCCGGGGTGATCTGGGCGCCGCTGCTGCACGGCGGGTGGTCGCATCTGTTCTCCAACACCGTGCCGGTGCTGGTGTTCGCGTTCCTGGCGATGGCGGGCGGGCTGGGGCAGTGGATCGCGGTGACCGCGACCATCTGGATCCTCGGCGGGCTCGGGGTGTGGCTGACCGGGCCGTCGGGCGCGGTGACCGTCGGCGCTTCGGGCTGGCGTTCGGGTGGCTGGCGTTTCTGCTGGTCAGGGGCATTTTCAACCGGAGTGCCGGGCAGATCGTGCTGGCTGTCGTCCTGCTGGGCGTCTGGAGCGGGATGCTGTGGGGCCTGTTGCCCGGCAACCCCGGTATCTCCTGGCAGGGTCATCTTTTCGGGGCGCTTTCCGGGGTGCTGGCCGCGTGGCTCGTTGCCAGGGCGAGCCGGAAGAAGGACACAGGTAGCCTCGCGGTGTGACCACACCGGACGCTCCGATCGGCGTTTTCGACTCCGGGGTCGGCGGGCTGACCGTCGCCAGGGCCATTCTCGACCAGCTGCCGCACGAGCAGCTGCGGTATGTCGGCGACACGGCGCACAACCCGTACGGCCCGCTGCCCATCGCGAAGGCGCGCGAGTTCGCGCTCGCCGCGATGGACGAGATCGTCGAAGGCGGGGTGAAAGCGCTGGTCATCGCCTGCAACACGGCTTCGGCCGCGTGCCTGCGTGACGCGCGCGAGCGCTACGACGTCCCGGTGATCGAGGTCGTGCTGCCCGCCGTGCGCCGGGCCGTCGCCGCGACGCACACCGGGCGGGTCGGGGTGATCGGCACCGAGGGCACCGTCCGCTCACGTGCGTACGAAGACGCCTTCGCCGCGGCGCGGGACCTGCAGGTGACGAGTGTCGCGTGCCCGCGGTTCGTCGACTTCGTCGAGCGGGGGATCACCTCGGGCCGTCAGGTGCTCGGGCTCGCGCAGGGGTATCTGGAGCCACTGCTCAGCGCGCAGGTCGACACGCTGGTGCTGGGCTGCACGCACTACCCGCTGCTCACCGGGGTGCTGCAGATCGTGATGGGCCAAGACGTGATCCTGGTGTCCAGCGCGGAGGAGACGGCCAAGGACGTCGTCAGGGTGCTGACCGAGCGCGACCTGCTCTCCGAGCGCACCACGGCGCCGAAACACGAGTTCGTCGCCACCGGATCGGCCGAGCCGTTCAACCGGCTCGCACAACGGTTCATGGGGTTCGCTCCGGGTGTGGCGTTGACTACGGCCTGAAATACCGCCAACGCGCCTAAGGTGTGAAGCGTGCGACTCACGATCCTTGGCTGCGCGGGCAGCATCCCCGGCCCCGACGCCGCGGCCTCGGGTTACCTGATCGAGGCCGACGGTTTCGTGCTGGGGCTGGAACTCGGCAACGGGACCCTCGCGCGCCTGCAGGCGCTGCGCGACCCCTTCGACCTCGACGCTCTCGTGTTGTCGCATCTGCACCCTGATCATTGCGCGGACTTCAGCGCGCTCACCGTCCTGCGCCGCTATCACCCCGAGGCCGCGCAGCGCACGAACGGCAAGCTGCCCGTCTACGCGCCAGCCGGCGCGCATCACCGGCTGGCCAACGCGTACGCGCCGGACGAGGACGAACGCGCGATCACCGATCTCTCCGACACCTACCAGTTCCACAGCCTTCTCGAAGAGACCGTGGAGATCGGGCCGTTCGAGGTGACCGCGGTCCCGGTCGACCATCCGACGCCCGCGTTCGGTTTCCGGGTGTGCCACGGCGGCCGTTCGCTCGCCTACACCGGCGACACCGGCCCGTGCGACGCGCTGGACAAGCTGGTGCGCGACGTCGACGTGCTGCTCGCCGAGGCTTCGTGGACGGACTCGCCCGTCCGGCCGCAGGGCATGCACCTGTCGGGGAAGCAGGCGGCCGAGATCGCGCTGCGCGGCGGCGTCGACCGGCTGCTGCTCACGCACGTGCTGCCGTGGACCGACTCGGCCGCCGTGCTGGCCGAAGCGGACGCGGTGTTCGGCCGTGCCGAACTTGTCCAGCAGGGCGCGGTTTACGACGTCTGACCGGCGGGTCATAGAGTGCACCCGTGGCGAGAAAAGACGGCAGGAACGACGACCAGCTCCGCGACGTGAAGATCACCCGCGGCTTCCAGCAGTGGCCAGCCGGTTCGGTGCTGATCGAGTTCGGCAACACGCGCGTGCTGTGCGCGGCCAGCGTCACCGAGGGCGTGCCGCGCTGGCGTGCCGGTTCGGGCCTCGGCTGGGTGACCGCCGAGTACGCGATGCTGCCCTCGGCGACCAACACCCGCAGCGACCGCGAATCGGTGAAGGGCCGCATCGGCGGCCGCACCCACGAGATCTCCCGGCTGATCGGCCGCTCGCTGCGCGCGTGCATCGACCTGGCCGCGCTCGGCGAGAACACCATCGTCATCGACTGCGACGTCATCCAGGCCGACGGCGGCACCCGCACGGCCGCGGTCACCGGCGGCTACGTCGCGCTCGCCGACGCCATCACCTGGCTCGGCGCCGCCAACCGCCTCGCCGACCCGCAGCCGCTGTCGTCCTCGGTCGCCGCGATCAGCGTCGGCGTCGTCGACGGCCGCGTCCGCCTCGACCTGCCTTACGAAGAGGACTCGCGCGCGGAGGTCGACATGAACGTCGTCGCCACCGACACGGGCACCCTGATCGAGGTGCAGGGCACCGGCGAGGGCGCGACCTTCGCCCGCTCGACGCTCGACACCATGCTCGACATGGCGCTCGCGGGCTGCGAGGAGCTGACCCGGCTTCAGAACGAGGCACTGGCCCTGCCGTACCCCGGCGAGCTGCCCGAGCCGCGCCCCGACAAGAAGAAGTCGAAATGACCCGCCTGCTGCTCGCGACCCGCAACGCCAAGAAGCTCGGCGAGCTCCGGCGGATCCTGGAGGCCGAAGGCATCGAGGGCGTCGAGGTGCTCGGCCTCGCCGACGTCCCCGAGTTCCCGGAAGCCCCGGAGACCGCGCCCGACTTCGAGGGCAACGCGCTCGCGAAAGCGCGTGACGCCGCCGAAGCAACCGGACTGCCGTCCATCGCGGACGACTCCGGGATCGCGATCGACGCGCTGAACGGCATGCCCGGTGTGCTTTCCGCGCGCTGGTCCGGCAAGCACGGCGACGATGTCGCGAACCTGGAGCTGGTGCTCGGTCAGCTCAACGACGTTCCGGACGAGCGGCGCGGCGCGGCTTTCGTGTGCACGGCGGCCTTCGTGGTGCCTGGCGGCGAAGAGACGGTCGTGCGTGGTGAGTGGCGCGGGACGCTGGCTCGTGCGCCTCGCGGGGCCAACGGCTTCGGGTACGACCCGATCTTCGTGCCTGAAGGCGAAACGCGGTCTTCGGCGGAGCTGGAACCGTCCGAAAAGGACGCTCTTTCGCACCGGGGCCGCGCTTTGCGCGCGCTGCTCCCGAAACTGCGCGCCTTCGCGAGCTAAGCCGAGCATGGGGTCGTGAGTGGTATGGCCGGTTAGAACCGGCCATACCACTCACGACCCACGCGCTCAGATGTTGAGGTCCTTGATGAGCTTGGCGACGTGGCCGGTGGCGCGGACGTTGTACAGCGCCTTGGCGATCTTGCCGTCGGCGTCGACGATGAACGTCGAGCGGATGACGCCCTGCACGACGCGGCCGTAGTTCTTCTTCTCCCCGAAGGCGCCCCACGCGGTGAGCACGGTCTTCTCGGGGTCGGCCAGCAGCGGGAACGTCAGCTGCTCGTTCTCGACGAACTTGGCGAGCTTCTCCGGCTTGTCGGGGGAGATGCCGAGGATCTGGTAGCCGGCGTCGTTGAGCTCCGCGAGGTTGTCGCGGAAGTCGCAGGCCTGCTTGGTGCAGCCGGGCGTGCCGGCGGCGGGGTAGAAGTACACGACGACGGACTGGCCGCGGAAGTCCGACAGGGAGACCTTGTTGCCTTCGCTGTCGGAAAGGGTGAAGTCCGGGGCGGGGTCGCCGGGGGAAAGGCGCTGCTCAGTCATGCCTTCAAGACTAGGCGGACCCGCAGTAGGTCGCGGCGGCGGCACTGGCCGCGCTGGGGCGCAGGACCATCCACAGCTCGACCGGGTTCTCGGGCACGGCGAAGGCCATGTTCAGGTGGATCGCGCGGCCGGGCGCGATGTCGCGGCCGGCGTCGGAAATGCCGTTGAAGCCCTGGAGCGCGTCGACCAGCGGGCTCGCGGGTGCGCCGGACGCGCTCGCGGTGACCGACAGTCCCGACAGGCGGTACGGCTCGGTGCCGCCGTTGCGGAGTTCGACGTCGAAGGCGGCCGCGCGGCCGGAGCGCGGGTAGGAGCTGTTGCTGGGCTGGAACGACTTCGGCGTCGAGACGCGGATGCTGAGGCCGTCGGCGAAGGTGTGCTCGTTGCCGAAGTCCTGCGCCTGCTTGGCGGGGCGGACCTCGCCGCGCGCGGCCTGCCTGGCTTCGGCCGCCGAACCGGTCTGCTGCTGAACGGGCACACCACAGGCGACTGCGGCGAGTAGCGCGCAGACTGCCGGCAAGAGCCTCGGTGCGCGCGCGAGCGCCATCGCGGTTACTCCAGTCGCGGGGTAGTTGTCATCCGTACGGCCTAGGACTGCCGCCGAACGTGACTACTTTGACTGGCGCGACGCGTTTCCACGAGCGCCGCGCGCCGGTCGAAGCGGACCTGGTGTTGACCCGTGGCCAATCCGTGATCGGCGGTGCACCCCGGGTGACAGTTCTCACCCGAATGTCCACTCAGACGGCCCAGGCGAAGAACAGGACGAAAATCGCCAACCCGGAGAGCCACGCCACGATGAGCCAGCCGAAATCCCGCCAGGGGTCTACAGCGCGTGACTCCTCGCCGGGGACGTAGACGCCGCGCATCTCGAACCAGTCGGCGAAGCGCACGAGCAGGCGCAGTGGGTTCCGCATCGGCCGTCCACCTCCTCGTCACGATCCGTCGCCAACACCCTACGGGCTCGCCGCCTCGGGTCAACGAGAGTACTCCGAACAGTGGCTTGCCAGCCGGTGCGACGCCGTCCGCCGGTGGGCCTTTCCCGTGAATCGCCCACTTTCGAGCCTTGCCCGAACGGGCGGACGGAGGAATGGACCATCGACCGTTACGGCCAACGGCCCAGCGCACCATGCTCGATCTCACCGAACCGAGTGCGGAGGATGACGACATGGCAGGCCCTCAGGACCACGAATACGGTCCCAGCGACGACAAGCAGTACCACCATCGCACGATCGAGACGCGGTCCATCTCGGCCGTCGTCGGCGACGTGTGGTTCGCGCTCTCGGCCGGCTACCAGCCGATGACCGACATGGTCGTGTACTTCAACGGCAAGCAAGCGCCGATCGAGATCCCGTCGATCGACGCCGACACCCGGCTGGTGTGGCCGGTGCCGGACGGCTGCGAGTCGATTTCCTGGGAGTACTACTGCAAGGGCCCGTCCAGCTCGGCCGTCATCTACGGCAAGCGCTGAGGCTCACAGCCAGCCGCGGTCGAAGGCGATGCGGACCAGGTCGACCCTGTTCCGCGCGCCGCACTTGTTGATCATGTTCGAGGTGTAGTTGCGGACCGTGCCTTCGGACAGGAACAGCCTGCCGGCGATCTCGCGTGCCGAAGCGCCCTCGGCGACGAGCCTGACGACGTCGAGTTCCCGTTGGGTCACCGGGACGTCCTCTTCGAGCGCGGCGACGGCGAGCGCCGAGTCGAAGACGCGCTCGCCCGCCGCGACGCCGCGGATCGCGGCCAGCAGCTCGTCGGCGGGCGCGTGCTTGACGACGTAACCCTTGGCGCCCGCCTGCAAAGCCCGTTGCAGCATCCCGGGTTTGCTCAGCGCGGTGAGGATCAGCGCGGCGCACGCGGGCACCCGGGTCCGGACGGCCTCGGCGGCGGAGAGACCGTCCAGACCCGGCATGTCGATGTCGAGCACCGCGACGTCGGGCCGCAGCTCGGCGATCCGCTCGACCGCCTGGTCGCCGCGGCCCGCGACGCCGACCACGCACAGGTCCGGCTCGAGTTCGATCAAGGACACCAGTGCCGAGCGCACCATCACCTGGTCTTCGGCGAGGAAGACACGGACCTGTTGCTGGGTCATACGCTGTTTCTTTCTACGTCGCCGCGGTCATGCGCCGGATGCCGGACGGCTTGCCGGAACCGGGTAGTGGGACCTGGGCGCGCAGCAGGAAGCCGCCGCCGCTCTGCCCGGACGCCTGCAGTTCGCCGTTGAGGTCGGCGAGCCGTTCGCGCATGCCGCGCAGCCCGTGCCCGCCGGACGGGGTCCGCTTGGTCAGTATGGACGGCCCGTTGCTCGCCAGCTCCAGCACCGCCGTGCCCTCTTCGGCCTTGAGCCGGATCTCGCAGAGGGTGGAGTCGCTGTGCCGCAACACATTCGTCGCGCCCTCGCGGACGATCCAGGCCAGCGCCTGCGAGGTCGAGCTGTTCAGGTCGAGGTCGGCGATCTTGACTTCGGTCTGCACGCCCGCCGAGTTGAGGATGGTCCGCGCGCTGGCGACCTCGCCCGCGAGCGAGGTGTCCCGCATGCCCGCGACGACCGTCTGCATCTCGCCGATCGAGTCACGCAGCAGCGAGCGTGCCTCGCGCAGTTCCTCGACCGCGCGGCACGGGTCGCGTTCGGACAGTCGCTCGACCAGCTCGAGTTTGAGCAGTACCACCGACAAGCCGTGGCCGAGCGTGTCGTGCAGGTCGCGGGCCCAGCGCAGCCGCTGCTCGCTGACCGCGACCCCGGCGAGCTCGGCCCTGGTGTCTTCCAGCTCCCGCGCGAAGGTGACCAGCCGCGGAATCGAATAGAAGATCAAAGTGGACAATGCGAACTCTTCGAGCACCCGGCGAATGTCGTCACCGTGGAATACATTCGCGGTGATGGGTATGTAGAGCGCGAAACAGGCGAGCGTGGCGAACCCGCGCGCTTTGCCGGACAGGCACAGCAACATGATCGAGAAGCTCAGCGCGGGTGGTGCCGCCCAGTTCATCCCGAACAGGCCGAACAGCGCCACCGCCCAGCCGAGCCCGCCGAGCGCGAGCACCTGGATGGACCGTTTGCGCCGGTTGCCGCGCAGGATCGCGATGGTGCAGTAGATGTAGGTGCCGATCCACAGCGCGAACCCGACGATCGCGAAAACCCGGCGTGGCCCCGAAGTCTCGACGATCAGGCTCAGCGGGAAGGCCGCGATCAGGAACATGTACCCGGCCAGGCCGAGCAGTGCCAGCACGCCGACGACGTGGCCGGTCCCGCCCGCGCCGGGGCGCAGTGATCGGACCAGCCAGGCTCTCGTGCTGCCCAGTAGCGAACCCGCCGCCTTCATCTCAGCCACTCCGCTCGGGGAGCGTTCGAGTGGCTGGGCGCGGCGCATCGGGCCAGGATCTTCGTGATGGTCATCTCCGACTGCCTCTCGTGTCCCGGCCGCGGTTGCTAAACGTTAACATCGGAGCAGGGACATCATGCTGCTCCGTTTGGTCTCGACTTCGTGCATTTTCGCAACGCGCAACCCGAAAATTAACTTATCTGGGTGCGGGCCTTTTTGCCGTCATCGGACGGCCAGTCGTTGAATAACTCCCCAGCGTGATGATTCGTTGTTGAACGCAGTGCAATCGGCGATAGCGCTATGGAATTGAACGAATACTTCGCGTTGACAGCAAAGGTCGACCGATAATGCCGATGGTGTGGGAATGACCGGCCAAGCTCAGTCCTCGTCGGACGCGGCCGCAGCGCGCGCACGCCAGTCGACGCCGTTGTGCGCCTGCCATCCGGGCAGGTCCTGGGTGCTGTGGCGGGCGCGGTCCAGACCACTGGGAGCCGAGCTGATCATGAAGTCGCCGACGCTGCTCTCGCGCTCCCAGTCGAGGCCGAAACAGCGCGCCGACAGCTCCGCGTCGCCGACGCCGAGCCCGCACGGCGCGAGCCCCATCGCCGTGCTGACCAGGTACAACGTCTGGTAGAGCACGCCGACGTGCTTGAGCGTGGTGGCGTACGGGATGCCGCTGTACTTCCAGCCGAGCCGCTGGAAGCGCGAGGTGATGGTGACCAGCACGTCGGGCGCGAGCGCGTTCCCGGCGGAAATGGAAGCGACGCCCAGCATGGCGTCGATGTCCGAAGTGGAGTCGTTGACCAGCACGAGCCGATGACCAGCCGGGTCGTAGAAGTACATTCCCGGCTTGAGTCCGGCGCAGCGCCGGATGGTCAGCCAGAGGTCGAGTTCGCCGGCCCCGCCGCCTGCCGGATAAGGCCGGTCGACGCCTTGATAAGGCATTTGCTGCTCGGGAACCGGACCGTAAATCGACCGGATGCGCTGCACCCGGTAAAGCAGTTCCGCCAATTGGCCGAGCTGGAGCGGCCGTTCGCCCGGCGTGCGCACCGACTGCCGCAGTTCCAGCACTTCGGTCAGCCGGGGATCGCGGGCGCGCACTTCGTCGAAATCGGGCACCGGCAACGCGACGATCTCGCCGGGCGGCAGTTCACGGATCGGCGATTCGTGCTCGATCTCGCCGGTGAACCGGAATGTCGCGCCGAACTCTTCGTCGTGACGGCCGGAGCGGCTGCGCGCGTGGAAGAGCAGATCGTGGAAACCCCATTGCCGCAGCCGATCCGTCTCCGGCGCGTCCGCGCGGTCGAGCAGCCTGGCGGCGAGCAGCAGGTCGAGCACCGGCTTGGTGGCGCGCTCGCCGAGCGCGGGCACCAGGTTGATCAGCTCGGCCACGGTTCTCGGCCGCGCGGCGGCGGTGACCAGCGCGGCCAGCTGCGGGTCGTGCAGCCGCGCGCGGTAGAGACTGAGCGGGTTCTCCAGCGTGAGCACGCCGTCGACCTGGTGCAGATAGGCGAATCGCGACAGCGCGAGGCGCTCGCCCTCGGCCGCGCGCCCCGGCCCGGCGAACCCCTTGAGCCGCGCGCTCGACGAGATCGGGACCACGTCCGCGAGCGTCACCGCGTCGCGCTCGACCGAGTGCACCAGCAAGAACTGCAGCAGTTCGACCAGCTCGTGCATCCTGGTCGCCTCGGCGATCGGGTCCTGCGCCGAGGTGATCACCAGGTCCATCACGTTGCCGGCGAGCACCGGGCCGAAGGTGAGCCGGTCGACGGCGGCCGCGATGCCTTGGGACACCTTGGTCAGCACATGGTTGCCCCAGCGGTGGGCGATGACCAGCTCGTCGCCGGTGCGCTCGACGACCACATCCTCGCGAAACGACACCAGGTGCCTCGCGTCGCCGATGGCGGCGGGCGAGGTGCGCCGGTCCGGCAGGATCGAGCTGGACATCGTTGTCCCCCTAAGCGAACATCAGACGAACATCGGGATGGGGTTCAGGTCGGCCTCCGCGGTCGGCGACCGCAGCCTGCCGAGCGCGACGGGCACGTCGTAGAGCCTGCCGGGCGCGTACCTGCTCCAGAAGTGCCGCATGCCGGGCACCAGCACCTTGACCACGGGCAGGCCGATGTCCGGCCTGGTCAGGTCCAGTGCGAGCAGTTCCATCCCCTTGTCCTCGACGAGCCTGCGGCACAGCCGCACGTCCTCGGCGAGGTCACCGCCGGTCGGCAGGGTCAGGTCGACGACCCGGCTGGCCGGTTCGTCCGGATCCGGTGTCAGATAAGGATGATCGGCCACGGTCGCGGTCTGCCACCAGTGCTGCTGCGCCGGGTCCGGGAAGGTGTAGCCCCGGCCGTCCTCGGTGGTGAACGCGACCGCGGGCAGGAACTGGTTGAGCTCACTGACCGCGCGCAGCACCGCGATCCGCGCGTCGTGGTGCGCGCCGAACCCGAAGATGATGTCCTCGGCGGGCTTGTCGACCCGGCGGCTGATCGCGACGACCGTCGGCACGCCGAGGTCGGCGGTGAGGTCGAGTGCCCAGATCTCCCGGTTGAGGCCGCGGTACTCCGCGCGCATCTGGTCGATCCAGGGCTCTTTCATCGCGTCGAGGTCGACGCCGGGGCAGCGCAGCCGGTTGTACCACCAGATCGCCACGCTGTCGCGCTCGACGAGTTCGTAGAACCCCTGCAGCATCGCGTCTTCGAAACTGGTTCCCGCCGCGCAGCCATTGGAATCGGCGATCGCGTGCACCGGTCCGCGATAAGGGTAGGAATAGAACAACAATGACGTCGGAACGTATTTCGTGCGTTCTTCGGTCAGCGAATAAACCGGACTCCATTCGAGCTCGGCGTCGGCGGGCATCGGCTCGGCGACCGTCTGGAACGCGATTCCTTTCGCGTTCCATGCCTGCCGCTCGGCGAACTGCCGGTCGCTGAACAGCATCGACCGGTTGGGGTGGATTCCCATCTCTCCCAACGTGTTCAGCGAAGCCATGAACCGGGGCTCGTCACCGGCGTAGACGGCGCTGTAGCGTTCGAGCGCTTCGCCGAGCGCGCTCGCTTTCGCCTGGATATCGGTGACACCTTTGCCGCAGCTCTGCGTCCGCAGCCCGTCGCGAAGCGCGCGGAGCGTGCTCACCCGCAAGGCGCGGTTGTAGCCGGACGCGTACGCGCGCACGAACGGCAAACGGGTGTTCAGTGGCGTCAGCTTCGGCACCACTCCGGTGATCGGATCGACCAGGTGACCCCAGTTCCGCATCATCTCTTCGGGGCTTTTCGCGCGGTGGCCGCCGTCTTCGGCGAAGGTCTTGGGCCGTGGCGCCAATTTCACGGGACGGCGCATGTTCTTCATGACCAGCGCGGCGTTTCCGCACGCGGAGCATTGCGGCCGTCGGCTGAGCGCGTGCTTCTCGGTGCCCAGCGTGGCCGTGTCGATGCTCAGCACGGCGTGCGTGCCGTCGTGGCGGTGCCCGCCGAGCCAGTGCGCGGCCGCGGTCGCGACCATGCCGAAGGCGAGCGAGCGGCTCGCCGCGATGTCCACGGTCGGCGGCGCGATCCTGGCGTCGGTGAGCTTGCCCTCCAGGTAGTCCTCGGCGCGCCGCTGCCCGCGCAGCCGCACTTCCAGGCACCGGTAGCAGGCGCCTTCCGGGTCGAAGATCGGGCCCACGTAGGCGATCACGCCGACCGGCTTCGCCAGCAGCCACGGCCTTCCCGCCGCGCGCTGCCGTCGGTCGAAGTTCACCAGGCCAGCGCGGAGGTAGTCGTCGGTCAGCACGAGATCGAGCGCCTCGGTGTCCGATTCGGACTCGACGATCCGCAATCCGGCCGCCCACAACGCTTCGGTGGCCTCCTCCGCGTCGACCGAGCCGAAGGTGGTGACCCGCACGCCTGCCGCCAGCTTGGCGTTGGCCTCGTCACCGTGGCGGTTCAGTGATTCCCAGTATCCGGCGGATCGCTCGTCGGCGTCCGGGTCGGCTTCGACGACCTGACCGGCACGCGCCAGCCCGGCGATCGCGCGCTGGACGACTTCGGGCGCGACCTCGCCGCGCAGCGTGTCTACAATGGACTGTAGGTCGTGCTTGCCGTTCAGCAGCGGCAGCAGCCGTTCGGCGAGCGGGTCGGTGACGACCGCGCTCCCGTGCTCACACAGCAGATAGGCGCCTTCCCCGGGAACGACCGAGACGCCCAGATGCCGTTTGATCCGTGGTACCCCCATGAGGTGTCCTTTCCGGCGTGGCGCATCAGGCCACCGCCATGGCGCCCTGCGGGACCAGCTTGACCTGCAGCCGTTCCGGAGAGCAGAAGACGAGCTCGCCCTGCCAGCGGACCTCTCCGACCGCTGTGTCCACAATGGACTCGGGAAAGCGGGTGGCCAGCCGCGAGACGAGTTCGGCGCCGGTGAGCCTGGCCAGCTGAGCGCCGAGGCACTGGTGCGGGCCGTGGCCGAAGGCGTAGGTGCCGATCGCGCCGCGGTCCATCCGGAACTCCGACGGCGCGGCGGTGAACTCGGGATCGCGGTTCGCGGCCGCCCAGTAGAAGAGCACGGCCGACCCCGCCTCGATGACCCGGCCGTCGACCTCGACGTCGCTCAGCGCGGTGCGCGCGGCGAGCCGGATCGGCGCGCACAACCGGACCGCCTCGTCGAACGCGACCCTCGCGTCCTCGCGGTTGGTGAGTTTCGGCAGCAACCCCGGCTGCCCGAGAATCGTCCACAGCGCGGTGCCGAGCGCCGCGGACAACGTGTCCAGCCCGTTGACGAACAACGTGATCACGAACGCGACCAGTTCGTCGGTGGACAGCATGTGCTGCCCGTGCGCCTTCACGAGCCGCGTCATGATGTCGTCGCGCGGATCGAGACGCCGCTTGGCCAGCAGCGCGTGGATGTAATCGGTGAACTCGGCCAGTGTGCGTTCCGCTTGGGAGACTTCGGATTGCGGCTGGCCGAACCGGTCGAGCTGCCTGGCGAGCGCTTTCACCCAGCGCAGCACCTGCGTGCGGTCCTCGGCGGGCACGCCGACGAGTTCGCAGTTCATCCGCATCGGCAGGCGCACACCCAGCTCCGACACGACTTCGAGGCTGTCGCCCGCGTTCAGCGCGGACTCGATGAGCGTGGCGGCCGATTCGGTGAGTTCGGCGATCCGGCGTGCGGTGAACACGCCGGAGACCAGTCCGCGCAGCCGCCGGTGGTCGACACCGTCGCGGACGTTGAGCATGAGCCCGAAAACGTGATCCAGCGTGCGCGGCTGGGCGAAGCGTGGCTCGCTTCCGCCCAGCCGAGCATCCACGGACAGTCTTCGGTCGACGCTCAGCGCCGACACCAGCCGGTGGCTCGACACCACCCATGCCCCGTCCACTTCCAGCAGTCCCGCATCTCGGACGAGCTCGTCGATCGGGCCGACAGGGTCATGGCGCCTGGCTTCGGAGTCGGTCAGATAACGCGAAAGCTCCGTGCGCAGCTGGGAGAGACTGTCCACCGGGTGCTCCTCCTGGTTATGCCTTCGCGACCTCTTCGTCCGACGGAACGGCGTCGGGTACGAAGCAGACCACGCAGGCGCACCAGCAGAGATCGGTCGCGGCTGGCACCACGGCCGAGGAGGCGCCCGCGACGGCCCCGAGGCCCCCGTCGAGCATGGTCACGGAAAAGTCGTCGTCCGTCAGTAGCGCGATGCTGTTCATGCGGTCTCCCGGTATGTCGTGAACTGGCCGTACGCCCCGGGAGTTTCGCTCATACGACCGCATGACCAGTAGTGCGCTGAGCACCAGACACGATGACTTTTGTCACGGTGACCGGTAAACGTCCCAACGCGGTGGGTGAGGTGGTGACGCCGCCCGGCTGCGGGAGACCACGGACGGCGCCACCTTGGCTTTTCACCCTGCCCGACCCGCGAGCGCCCGCGTCAGTGCCTCGGGGCATCTCCGACTAGTGCGAAACGCACATTTCCAAGATGCCTTCGCGTTCAGTCCCGCGAAACGATCAGCCGGAACCCGGCGTCCCACTCGTCGAGGGCCAGCAGATCCCGGTGCCGGTCGTGCCAGCGGCCGGATTCGAGATCCGCGCGCAGCCGGGTCATACCGCGCTCCACGGCGTGCGCGGGAGCCTGCGAGAGCGCCGAGCAGTTGTCCCGCACCCGCTGATTCAGGTAAGCCTCTGGCCGCCGCCAATGCGCGGGGAACACGCCGTCCGTGAAGTCCCAGTGCAACGGCAGCGTCGTCACCGTCGCGTTCCCGAGTTCCCGCGCGATGTCTCCGGAGGACGGGCGGCCGACTTCGAGGTCCGCGATCTCCGGCACGTACTCGCGCACCATCCAGAACTCCAGGTGCCGTCGCGGGTCGTAGGTGAGGACCACCCGCAGCGGCGCGACCCGGCGCAGCTCGGCCACGCCGGCGCGCCAGTCGGTCCAGTGATGCACCGTCAACACCGCCAGCGCCGCCTCCGCGTGCGACACCGGCAAGGACTCCGCCACCGCGCGGACGGCAGGCGCCGCGCCGCGCGGCCGTTGCCGGATCATCTCGGCGCTCGGTTCGACGGCCAGCACGACGTTGGCGGGTTCGTAGGAACCGGTGCCCGCGCCGATGTTGACCACCGAGCGGGCCGCGCCGAGCGCGTCGGTGATCGGGGCGAGCCAGCGGGGGTCGGTGCGGCGGCCCAGCGAGTAGCCGACGCCCAGTTCGTCGTAGAGCATGAGGTCAGTGTGCCCGGACTGGCACTTGAATCCGGCTTGAATAGGCTGGCCGGATGGTCGAGGAGATCAGTTTCTGGCTGCTCGGCGGGTGCGAGGTCAGCGTGGACGGGCAGCCGGTCGACATCGGGCACGCCCGGCAGCAGTGCGTGCTCGCCGTGCTGCTGCTCGAGGCGAACAAGCCGGTGACGGCCGATCAGCTCGTCGATCGCGTGTGGGGCGAGCAGGCGCCGGTGCGCGCGCGGGGCACCTTGCAGAGCTACTTGACCCGGCTGCGGCGGGCGCTCGACACTGAGATCGCGCGGAAGCCGGGCGGCTACGTGCTCGCCGTCGACGACCAGTCCGTCGACGTGCACCGGTTCCGGCGGCTCGTCGCCGACGCGCGGGTCGCCGACGACGAGCACGCGCTCGCGTTGTTCGACGAGGCGCTCGGGCTCTGGCGCGGCGAGGCGCTCGCCGGGCTCGAAACGGAGTGGCTTTCGGGCGTCCGGGATGGACTGACGCGGGAACGGCACGCGGCGGAACTCGACCACGCCGACCTGATGCTCGGCGCGGGCAAGCACGCCGAGGCGCTGCCCGGCCTGCTCGCGCGAGGCGCCGAGCGGCCACTCGACGAACGGCTCGCCGGGCAGGTGATGCTCGCGCTCTACAAGAGCGGACGGCAGGCCGAGGCGCTCGACCACTACCAGCGGACGCGGCGGCTGCTGATCGACGAACTCGGCGCCGACCCCGGCCGGCGGCTGCAGGACCTGCAACGCCAGATCCTGTCCGCCGAGGTGCCCGCGCCCGCCGAGCGGGCGGTCACCGCCCATGACCGCGCGGCACGCGAACTCGCGGGCGCCGTCCGTCGACAGTGGACGGAGGAGGCCGGACTGCGGTCGCTGCGCAGGCCACAGCCGTTGCGCGTGCGCTGGTCGAACACCCGGCGCCCGGTCGCGGCCGACCCCGACGTCGCCCCGTCACAGCCACACGGGGACGTCGCCGGGCTGGTGCGGCTGTTCCGTTCCTTGCCGTCGAAACAGCTTGTGGTGCTTGGCGAACCCGGTGCCGGGAAGACCGTGCTGGCGCTGCTGTTCACGCTGGCGCTGCTCGAAGACCTGCGGCCGGGCGAACCGGTGCCGGTGCTGCTGAGCGCGTCGAGCTGGGATCCGCGGAGTGAGCATCTGCAGAGCTGGGTCGCGAAACGGCTCGTCGAGGAGTACCCGGCGCTGACCGCCAGGACCGCGTCCGAGCTGGTCGCCGACGGCCGGATCCTGGTCGTGCTCGACGGGCTCGACGAGATGCCGCTGGCCGTGCACGCCGCCGCCGTCGACGCGCTCGACCGCGACCACCGGTACCCGCTGCTGCTCACCTGCCGCACCGCCGAGTACGAGAACGCGGTCGATCGGGGCGGCGTCATCCTCACCCGCGCGCCGGTCGTGGAGATCGAGCCGGTCGAACTCGGCGACGCGACCGCGTTCCTGCTCTCCGCCGGACCGCCGGCGCGGCGGCGCTGGGAGCCGGTGCTCGACAAGCTCCGCGCCGACCCGGCGCTCCCGCTCAACGAGGTGCTGACCAGTCCGCTGATGGTCGCGCTCGCCAGGGTCGTCTACACCGCGACCACGACCGATCCCGGCGAGCTGCTCGACTTCGCCGATCGCGAGTCGATCGAACAGCACCTGCTGGACGCGTTCGTACCGGCCGCCTACCTCGCGCACCCCGCGGCCCCCGACTCGCGGACGCCGCCCCGGTACGAACCCGCGCAGGCCCAGGAATGGCTGCGCTTCCTGGCCAGGCACCTCAACCGGCTCGACACGCACGACATCGCCTGGTGGCACCTCGTCCGCTCGGTGTCCGGCCAGGCACGCGCGCTCGTGGTCGGCGTCGTGGCCGCGCTGGCGTTCGGGCTCGCGGGTGGCATCGCGGGCGGGTTCGGCACCGGCCGCTGGACCGGGTTCCTCTACTTCGCGGTGTACGCGCTCGCGTTCGGCTCGGCAATGGGCCTGATCTACGCCGCCGGCGTGAAGGCCGAACCGGTCCGCGTCGAACTTCGCTTCCGCGGCACGGGCTGGCGCTTCCTCGGCCGTTTCGCCATCGGGCTGGCGCTCGGCGTGCTGTTCAGCCGCACCATGGGCCTGCCGACGGTGGTCATCGCGGGCGTCGGCCTCGTACTGGGCCTCGCGGCGGGCCTGCACGTCTGGCTCGCCAAACCCGCCGACGTCGCCGAGGTGTCCGGCCCACCGGTCGTGCTCCGCCAGGACCGCACGGCCGCGCTCGTGCTCGGCCTCACCTTCGCGCTCGCCCTCACCCTGCCGAGCGGGTTCGCGGTCGGCGTGCCCACCTTGGACACCGCGGCCGCCGAAGCAGGCTGGGTCGACATCCTGATCAGCACGCTCGGCGGCGCGGTCGCGGGCGGCGTCGTCGGCGGCGTCTGGTTCGGCAGGGCAGGCGTGCTCGGCATCGGCTTCGCCAGCGCGGTCGCGGGCGGCTTGATCTTCGGCCCGGCGTACCCGAACGTCTACGGCCTCGGCGTCGGGCTCGCCTTCGGCACCGTTTTCGGCCTGTCGGTCGCCGGCGTCAGCGTGCTCTCACGGGCGTGGGGCGCGTTCATGGTCGGCCAGGTCTGGCTGGCACTGCGCGGCCGTCAGCCGTGGCGCGTCATGCGGTTCCTCGAAGACGCCCACCAGCGTGGGGTCCTGCGGCAGAGCGGCGGCGTTTACCAGTTCCGCCATGCGCGCCTGCGCGATCATCTTGGTAATGTCTAGTGGACTAAGCCAGTCGCGGAGTGGATGTACTATAGTTGGTGTAGATGTACTATAGTTGGTTATTGCGGGTCAGGAGGTGCGCAGTGCAGCTGAACCGGCCGTTTTCGACGGTCACGCCCACCCTCGACGGCGATGTCCTGCGAGTGCTCGCGGGCCACGACGCGGCCTTCACGACCGGGCGCGTCCATCGTGTGCTCGACAGTCACTCGATCGAGGGCGTCCGTAAGGTGCTCCAGCGGCTGAACGGCCAAGGGGTCGTGCGCTCGGAGCGGGTCGGCAACACCTACACCTACCGGCTCAACCGCGATCACCTGGCCGCCGAGCACATCATCGGCCTCGCCCGTTTGCGGGAGACCCTGCTGGAGCGCATCGCGAAGCGCCTGGGCGAATGGGCGTTCCCGCCGGTCTACGCGGCGGTGTTCGGGTCGGCGGCAACCGGCTCGATGTCGGTGGAAAGCGACCTGGACCTGCTGCTCATCCGGCCGCGTGCCACCGACGCGGACGAGTGGGCGGCGCAGGTCGAAGCGCTGGTGACCGATGCGACCAACTGGGTGGGCAACGACACCCGGGTCCTGGAATTCACGGACGCCGAAGTCGAGGCCACCGGCCGTGACGAACCCGTTTTGGGTGACGTACTGGCGAATGGCCTCACCGTGGCGGGCGACCGTGCTTGGCTGCTGAAACAGCTGAGCGCGCCGAAAACCTAAGGCGCGTCGCGCGGGTTCAGTTTCTTAGCGGCGTCGGCGATCGAGTCGACGATGAACTGATAACCCGTGCAGCGGCACAGGTTGCCGGAGATGCGCTCGCGGATCTCGGCCTCGGTCGGGGACGGGGTTTCGCGGAGCAGTTCCGCCGCGGTGGCGAGCATGCCCGGGGTGCAGAAGCCGCATTGAAGACCGTGGTGGTCGCGGAACGACTGCTGAAGCGGATGCAGCTCGCCGTCGGTGGCCATGCCTTCGACCGTGGTGATCTCGGCGCCTTCGGCCTGGACGGCGAGCAGGCAGCAGGCGCGGGCGGTGGCGCCGTCGAGGGTGATCGTGCAGGCGCCGCAGACGCCGTGCTCGCAGCCGAGGTGGACGCCGGTGAAACCGAGGTCCTGGCGCAGGAAATCAGCCAGCGAGCGGCGGGGCTCGCAGTCCGCGGTGACCTGCCTGCCGTTGACCGTCAGGGTGACCTTCATCGTGCGCTGCCGTTCGCTCGGGTGATCGCCCGGCGCGCGAGGACCGCGGCCATGTCGCGCCGGTACCCGGCGGGGGCGTGGAGGTCGTCGGCCGGGTCCGTCGCGGCGGCCGCCTCGCGGGCGGCGCCGGCGATCAGGCCGGGCGTCAGCACACAGCCGCGCAAGGACTCTTCGGCCGCTATCGCGCGGATCGGGGTCGGGCCCGCGCCCGCGATGGCGATCCGCGCCTGCGCGCAGACGCCGTCCTCGTCGAGGGTCACCGTCGCGAAGACGGCGACGAGCGCGAGGTCGTGGCTGCGGCGGGACAGCTCCTCGACCGCGTGACCGGTGCGGGCGGGCAGCACGGGGAAGCGGACTTCGACGAGCAGCTCGTCGGGTTCGAGTTCGGTCTGGCCGGTGCCGGTGAAGAAGTCGCGCGCGGAGACCGTGCGCAGGCCGTGCTTGCCGCGGATCGTCAGCTCGGCGTCGAGTGCGACGGCCACCGCGGGCAACTCGGCCGCCGGGTCGGCGTGCGCGAGACTGCCGCCGAGGGTGCCCCGGTTGCGGATCGCGACGTGGCCGAAGTGGCGCAGCGCCTCGGTGAGCAGCGGAAGATCGCGGGACACCAGCGCCGACGTCTCGGCCGCGCGGTGGCGGGTGAGCGCGCCGAGCACGAGATGGCCGTCGGTGCGCCGGATCGAGGACAGGTCGAGGCCGTTGATGTCGACCAGCAGCGACGGCCTGGCCAGTCGCCGGTTGAGCAGGGGCACCAGACTTTGGCCGCCAGCAAGGACTTTGGCGTTCTCGGCATCGGTCAGTGCGCGCAGTGCTTCGTCCACAGAGGACGCTCGGACGTAGTCGAACGCGGCCGCCTTCACGAACGCGCTCCCCGCTTGATCGCGGCGAGCAGCCGGGGCGGGGTGATCGGCAGCGACGTGATCTCGACGCCGTACTCGCTCAGCGCGTCCTCGACGGCGTGCGCGATGGCGGCGCCGCCACCGATGACGCCCGCCTCGCCCATTCCCTTGAAACCACCGGGAATGTGATCGGACGGCGTCGACATGTGCTCGACGCCGAACGGCGGGATCTCCGTCGCGGTCGGCAGCAGATAGTCGGCGAACGACGTCGTCGCCATCCGCCCGTCGGCGTCGTACGCCAGCTCCTCGTAGAGCGCGCCGCCGATGGCCTGCGCCGCGCCGCCGTGCAGCTGCCCCTCCACGATCAGCGGATTGATCACCGTGCCGCAGTCGTGCGCGATGAGGTACCCGAGCAGCGTCACCACCCCGGTCTCGCGGTCGACCTCGGCGAGCACCGCGGTGCAGCCGAACGAGACGGTGATGTTGGCCGGGTCGAAGACCTCGCGTTCCTCCAGCGTCGGTGTCTCGGTCTCGGGCAGCTTGCCGTTGACCCTGCGGTACGCGGCGTCGCCGATCTCGGCCATGGTGACCGACTTGCCCGGCACACCTCGCACCGAGATCACGCCGTCGGCGACGACCAGGTCGTCCGGCGACACCTCGAGCAGGTGCCCGGCGATCCGCAGCACCTTCGCCTTGAGCCTGGTCGCGGCGGTCAGCACGGCCGCGCCGCCGACCGCGGCCGCCCGGCTCGCCCCGGTGCCGTAGCCGGTGTACGGGCAGGAGTCGGTGTCGCCGGAGAGGACCGTGACGTGATCGAGCGGCACGCCCAGCGCCTGCCCGGCCACCTGCGCGAGCGCGGTGTGGATGCCCTGGCCCATCGCGGACAGCCCGGTGAAGACGGTCACGCGGCCGGTCGAATCAATGCGCACGACCTCGGTGTCGAAGCCCGAATGCTGCAACCCGGCCAGGTTCACGATCCGGCTCGGCCCGAACGCGCCGCCCTCGGCGTGGAACGAGTATCCGATCCCGACGGCCTTCCCGTCGGCGCGCCCGCGCGCGACCCGCTCGGCCCACCCCGTCCGCTCGACGCACTCCAGGCACAGGTCGAGGCATTCTTCGTAGCGTCCGGTGTCGTAGACGAAGACCGGGCTTTGGTACGGGAAGGCTTCCGGCGGCACGAAGTTCTTCCGCCGCACGGCGTGCGCGTCCATGCCGAGCCGCCGCGCCAGCTGCTCGACGAGGTGTTCCTGCACGAAGTTCGCCTTCGGCAGCCCATAGCCGCGGTAGGACCCGTACGGCGACTTGTTGGTCATCACGCCGACGACGTTCAGCTCGACGGCCCCGATGTCGTACGGCCCGGTCATGAACGCGGCGGTCGTCCAGCACGGACTGATCCCGACGGTCCCCAGCACCCCGCCGAGCACGCCGTACACGGTGCCCCGCAGCCCGGTGATCGTCCCGTCGTTCTTCGCGGCCAGCTCGACGTCCATCTTCTGCTCACGCGAGTGGACGGTCGCGACGAAGCTCTCCGCCCGGTCCTCGATCAGCTTGACCGGCTTCCCCGCCCGACGTGACAAGACAGAAGCGAGCACTTCGTCACCGTAAAAGTCGAACTTGTTCCCGAAGCCGCCACCCACGTCCGGCGTGCGCACCCGGATCTTCTCGACGGACAGCCCGAGCACCTCGCCCAGCAGTTCCCGCGCGAGGTTCGGCGCCTGCGTCCCCAGCCACATGTCGAGCCGGTCGGTGAACGGATCCCAGTCCGCGACCACGCCCCGCGTCTCCAGCGGGGTCCCCATCTGCCGCCCGAACCGAAAAGACCCCGTCACCACCACATCGGCCTCGGCGAAAGCGGCGGCCACATCCCCCTTCGGCACCACGGTCCGCCCAGCCACGTTCCCAGGCCAGTCCTCATAAAGCCGAGGCGCGTCCTCAGCCAGAGCCTCTTCCAGCGTCGTGACAGCCGGCAGCTCCTCGTACTCGACCTCGATGAGCTCCAGAGCGTCCTCAGCGGTAGCGCGGTCCTTCGCGGCCACAGCCGCGACGCCCTGCCCGGGATACATCACCTTCTCAACGGCCAGTGGATACCCGAACCCCATGAGCATGTCCGGAATGGTCCGCCAGATAACCGGCTGAGGAGCCCTGACAAGTGCCTCGACCTCAGCCCCGGTCACCACGGCAAAAACCCCAGGCAAGGCCACCGCGGCACTCACATCGACGCTCAAGATCCGAGCATGCGGAACCTCAGCCCGAAGCACAGCCGCCTCAAGCATCCCCGCAACCCGCACGTCATCGACAAAGCGCCCACGCCCAGTAAGCAGCCGCAAGTCTTCTTGCCGCCCGACCCGAGCCCCGATCAACCCCGCCACAGCCCCCACCCTGCCAGCGCACACGACCGTCCACAGCACCCAAAAGGGCAAACCAACGTCCCGCACGAACACAAAATCAAGAGCCGATAACCCGAGCGGCCAATCGGCGTAACTACAGCGAGTAAGAGCGAGCCGGAAGGACGGGAGTAACCCGAACGGATGGGGGTCCGGGGGCTCGCCCCCGGCGGGGGTGTGGGGGTTCGACCCCCACAAGAAACCCCGAAGGGGCGCTGGTGGGAGCGCGGTCACGCGCGAACACCGGCGACCGCGAACCTCGAGTGGGCCCGGAGAGACTCGAACTCTCACTGGCACGGACCTAAACCGTGTGCCTCTGCCAATTGGGCTACGGGCCCTGCGCGGACAGCCTAGCGTGCAGGGTGATCAAAGTGGTCGGGTGTGGCCGATGCGGCATGGATTTCGGCAGTGATCTACCGTGGGTCGCCTGCACAGGTACGCCTGCGAGGAGGAGACGTGGCCCGCGACCCGGAGACGATCGAGCGCGACATCGAGAAGGCCAGGACCGCGCTCGCCGCGACCCTGGACGAGCTCGGTACGAAGGCGAACCCGAAGGTGCTCGTCGAGTCGGCGAAGAGCTCGGTGCGTTCGACGCTGGAGGACCCCAAGGTGAAGTACCCGCTCATCGGAGCGGGTGTGCTGATCGTCGCGCTGCTGGTGCGGAAGCTGTTCCGCTAAGCCAGTTTGGAAGCCGCTGCCGGCGGTGTCGTCGCCTTCTGGGGCGTCGGCACCGCTCGGTTCTTTTTGGACGCCTGGGCCGGTGCGACGGGCTTCTTCTCCTCGACGGCCTTGGATAGCTGCTTGCTGGTGGCGAGCGGCGTCTTGGGCTGGTCCTTGATCGGCTTGACCGGTTTGCCCGGCGGCGGGATCTCGATGGGCGCGAGCGCGCCTTCGGGGAGGGTGAGCCTGGCGGTCATGTACGCGGACGTGAACGCGAGCGCGCTCCCGTTCAGCAGATGTACGACGGTGGGCCTGCCCTCCGGCGCGATCCTGTCGACCAGCTGGTCGGTGGTATCCCTCGCCGCGATGATGCCGGGCGCTCGGGCCGTGAGCTTCTTGCCGAGGCCGCTGACCGTGATCGTCCAGTCGTCGTCCTCTTGCACGTAGACCGCCGTGATCGGTTCCGCCATCTGTCTCACCCCGTTCCCTCCTACGCCGGACACCCTGACACGCCGGTCCGTTCTACTTTCTACATGATATCGATACCTCAAAGCGACTCTGTGTCACAAGTAACTTGAGGTGATCCACGTCGAGTGACGACCGAACGGCCTAATGCACGAGCATATTCACGGTCGGGCGCGGTTGGCCAGTCCCGCCCAGAGGATGTCCATGGCGTAGCGGGTGGCGGCCTCGGGGGTGACCTCGTCGTGGCGTTCGCACCAGATGGCGAGCCGCTCGCAGGCGCCGACGACGAACTCGGCGGAGGCCTCGGCCTGCAGGCCGGAGTCGGCGTCGAAGTGCTCGGCCATGAGGGTGGCGATCAGGTCGGTCTGCTGCCGCCTGGTCTCTTCGATCTCGTCGGCGGCCGGTGTGCCGATCAGTGCCATCTCGTGGCGCAGCAGTGACCAGGCCTGGCGGCGTTCGCGGATGAAGACGAAGAAGGCCAGCAGTCCCCGGTGCAGCGCGTCCTCGGGGGAGGTGGCGCCGGACGTCGCCTGGGCGGTGACGTCGCGCAGTGCCGCGCGTGACTGGCGGATGCAGGCCAGCAGCAGGCCTTCCTTCGAGTTGAAGTACTCGTAGAGCATGGGTTTGGAGACGCCGACGCGTTCGGCGATGTCGTCCATCGACGCGGCGCTGTAGCCGCGCTCGGCGAACACTGCTTCGGCCGTCTCGATCATCTGCCGCTCGCGCTCTGCTCGTGGCATGCGCTTGCGTCGTGCTGTGGTCACGCAACTGAGACTACCGTTGGTAACCTACTCAAGGTAAGGTGGACTTCGAGTAACACCTAACCCGCCGTGGAGGAACGCCGATATGGGTAAGCGGATCGAGACGGGAGTCGTGATCGTCGGGACCGGGTTCTCCGGCCTCGGCATGGCGATCCAGCTGCGCAAGGAGGGGCGCGAGGACTTCGTCATCCTGGAGAAGGCGGACGACGTCGGCGGCACCTGGCGCGACAACACCTACCCCGGGTGCGCCTGCGACATCCCGTCGCACATGTACTCGTTCTCCTTCGAGCAGAACCCCGGCTGGTCGCGGGCGTACTCGCCGCAGCCCGAGATCTGGGACTACCTGCGCGAGGTCACCAAGAAGCACGACCTCACCCGCTTCACCCGCTTCGGCCAGGAGATGACCGGCGCGCGCTGGGACTCCGACGAGGCACGCTGGCACGTCGTGACCAAGGCGGGCGACGAGTTCGTCGCGCGATTCCTGGTCTCCGGCATCGGCGCGCTGCACATCCCGCAGATCCCGCGGCTGCCCGGCATCGAGCAGTTCAAGGGCGAGACTTTCCACTCGGCACGCTGGAACCACGCCTACGACCTGCGCGGCAAGAAGGTCGCCGTGATCGGCACCGGCGCGTCGGCCATCCAGTTCGTGCCGCAGATCGCGCCCGACGTCGCACAGCTGAAGCTCTTCCAGCGCACGCCGCCGTGGATCATGGCAAAGCCGGACCGTGAGATGCCCACCTGGGCTCGCCGCGCGTTCGGCTCGGTGCCGCTGCTGCAGCGTGCCTTCCGCAGCGCGCTGTACTGGGTGCTGGAAGCGCGGGCGGTCGGCTTCAACGGCCACCCCGGCGTGATGAAGATCGGCGAGAAGCTCGCCAAGCGGCACATCGCTAGCGCGATCAAGGACCCCGCGCTGCGCGCGAAGCTGACCCCGGATTACACGATGGGGTGCAAGCGGGTCCTGGTCTCCAACGACTACTACCCGGCGCTCACGCGCGACAACGTCGACGTGGTCACCGACGGCGTCGCCGAGGTCCGTGAGCATTCCGTGGTGGACGGTGCAGGGGTCGAGCACGAGGTCGACGCGATCATCTACGGCACCGGCTTCCACGTGACCGACGCGTTCGACGACCTGGACATCATCGGCAGGGACGGGCGCAACCTGGGCAAGGAATGGGGTGCCGAGGGCATGCGGACCCACATGGGCATCACCGTGTCCGGGTTCCCGAACCTGTTCTTCCTGCTCGGCCCGAACACCGGGCTGGGGCACAACTCCGTGGTGTTCATGATCGAGTCCCAGATCCGCTACATCGCGCAGATGCTGCGCGAGGTCGAAAGCCGCGGGGCGAAGGCTATCGACCCGCGCGCGGGCGCGCAGGAGCGGTTCAACGTGGATATCCAGCGCAAGCTGGCGAAGGGCATCTGGACGCAGGGCGGCTGCCAGAGCTGGTATCTCGACGCGAAGGGCGTGAACCGGACGCTGTGGCCGGGATTCACCTGGAAGTACTGGCTCGAGACCCGCAAGGTGAAGACCGAGGAGTTCGAACTGCTCGGCTGAACCGGAGAACGCCGGAGACAGGCCTGCCGCGAAATCGAGGGGTGATCGCGGCAGGCCTGTCCCCGTTCTGGGGGAGGGGAGGGTCAGGAGTTCAGCCGGCGCAGCCTGCTGATCAGGTCGACAGTGGACAGTCCGCACAGCTCCGCCATGCGTTCGAGCGCGGCCAGGTCGAAGTGGACCTCCGACGAGACCGGGCCGGTTTCCGGCTGGCCCAGCCGATCCTCGGCCCAGCGTCGCAGCGGACCCAGTTCCGGCTGGGCGTCGGCGATGACCTTGCGGAGATCGACGCGCACCCGGCCGGGTTCGTCGGTGAACACGCGCCGGTGGACTTTGGCCAGCAGGTCCTGCGGGAGCTCGTCCATCGCGACGCACAACTCCACCAGCCGCACCACGGAGCATTGCCGGGTGCCCAATTCGTAGGTCGCCAGTGTCTGCAAGGAGATGTCGCTCTGCAGACGCTGATTGAGCTCCTTGCGCGTCCAGCCTCGCTGGCGCCGGAGCTTGCGGAGCTCGTCCCCGAGCACCCGCTGGTAAGTCTCAGCGTCGATCAGCACACCTCGTCCCCTGCCCTGCCACCAGCTCGTTGCCCCTCGAGCCGTCTTCACAGCTATGTAAGTGCGCAGGTGCCCGCTCATTACGCGATTTCGGTGTCAGTTTTCGCGCCGACTTCGCGATTGAGCTGAATGGGCTAACGAGAATGGGCCGAACGGACCGGGGCTACCGCCTAGTTGACGCAGGTGACGCCGTTGGCCGTGATCGTCTTGTCATCGGCGGACGGCGCGGGGGACTCCGGCTGGGCGGCACCCTGAGCAGCGGTTTCGGTGGCGCCCTGTCCTGAGTAGTCGGTGCCGAGCAGCACCAGCACGTGCCCGGCGGACACCGTCTTGTCCTCTTCGACCGTCGGCTTGCCGCCGAGCGCGTCGGCGACGGTCTCGCCGGCGGGCTTCTGTCCCTTGGGGACCCGGATGACCGTGGTCTTGCGCGCCGTGGAGTTCGCGGCGTCGCCCGCGGTGAAGCCGTGCTCCGCGGTCAGCGACTGCAGGACGCTCGCGGCGAGCCCGCTCTTGCCGGTGCCGTTGCGGACGTCGACGGTGATCGCCTTGTTGTTCGCGTCGGGCTTCGGCTGCTCCGAGGGCGTGGCCTGGCCGGTGGTGCCCTGGATGAAGTCCTTGACCGCGCGCGGGTCGACCTGAATGGCCGAGCCGTCCTCGGGGGTCTTGAAGTCCATGTTGACCACCGGGATGGTCTTGAACTCCAGCTGGCCACCGGTGAGGTTCTTCATCTGCTGCGCGAAGCCGATGATGTCCCAGCCCTGGTTCAGCACGACCGACTTCTTGATCGCCTCGGCCAGGTCGGACAGCTTGCCAGGGTCGGCGAGGGTGCCCGCCGAGATGACCTTCTTGGCCATCGAGGCCATGAAGACCTGCTGGCGGACCACCCGGTCGAGGTCGCCGCGCGGCAGCCCGTGACGCTGGCGGACGAACTCGAGCGCCTCGACGCCGGAGATCGTGTGCTCGCCCTTGGTGAAGTTCGCGCCGGAGAACTGGTCCTTGACGTCGTTGTTGAGGCAGACGTCGACGCCGCCGATGGCCTTGGTGATGTCGCTGAACCCGAGCAGGTTGACCGAGGCGTAGTTGTCGATGTGCGAGCCGGTCAGCTTCTCGATGGTCTGGATCAGCGTCTTGGCGCCCGCCTGGTTCGACTTCTGCTCGAGTTCCTTGGGATCGCTGACGCCCTGCTTCTGCAGTTCCTTGCGCGTGGACGTCAGCGCGCGGGCGTACGCCGAGTTGATCTTGTGCTTGCCGTAGCCGCCCGGGATGTCCACGTAGGAGTCACGTGGCATCGAGATGGCGACGGCCTTGCTGCCGTCGTTCGGGATGTGCACGAGGATCAGCGTGTCGGTGTTGAGCTCGCCGTCGGACTCGCCGGCGCGCAGCTCGTCGAGGACTTCCTGCGAGAGCGGGTTGCCCTGGTTGTCGGTGCGGCTGTCGAGGCCGACCAGGAGGATGTCGCGCGCGCCGTCGGCGGGCTTCTCGCCCTCGGCGCCCTCGATGACGTCCTGCGTGGTGAGGCCGTTGACCAGGCCCTGCATCGCGGCCCACGCGTATCCGGTGACGCCCATGATCAGCAGCGAGATGACGCCGACCGCGATCTTCGGGCCGCGCTTCGACCTGCGGGGCGGGTCGTCCACGACGCGCCGGACGGGACGGCGGACCGGTGCGTCACCGGCCGACGGCCGTGCCGTGGTCCGCGCCGCCGGCTGTGACTGTGACTGCGGCCGGGGCCTGGGCTGCTGGCCGGGACGGCGGGCCGGAGCGGGCCTGCCGCTCGCCGAACTGCCGCCGGCGGGCCTGCGCGCGGGCACACCGCCGGACTGCTCCTGCCACGGGCGGGAGGGACGACGGTCCCCTTGCCCATTCCGAGGCGGGTTGGTCACGGGCGGCTACTCCTTCGCGGTCGGTGGTCCGGCTTCGGTGGTCGTGATGGTCGTGGTCTTGGTGGACGCATGGTGCAGTGCGTGGGTTGTCGTAGGTTGACACATCCCCCTCAAGGTGTGTTCCGCAACACCCACTTTGCCGATCATCACGGTCTGGTTGCGTATTTTGCCCTGTTCACCACACCCCAGAACATCGCCAGCACGGCGAAGGCCGCCGTGGCCCCGTGCAGCAGCGGGCCGATCGGGTCGTGCACGTCGCCGTCGGCCGCCGCCAGCAGCGACGGCGCGCAGGCCAGGCCGCAGATCAGCCAGGTGGTGGCCGCCGCGCTGGTGCCGATCCGGACGGTGTGCAGCAGGAACACCCCGAGCAGCAGATGGATGAGGCTCTGGATCGGATCGAGCCGCAACCCGAGCAGGCTGGCCTGCGTGGACACGCTGAGCGCGAACCCGAAGACGCCGAGCGTGGCGTAGACCAGCCCGACCGCGACCGCGGACCTGGCGAGCAGCGCGGTGAACCGGCCAGGTGGGTCGGCCGGGCGCGGGACCCGCGCGCGGCGGCCGTGCTGCTCGAACCACCAGAACACCAGCGCGGCGGGCCCGGCGACCAGCAGCAGCGCGAACAGCGTGCGCGGCTTGATCAGCCATTCCATCCGGCCCGGCAGGTAGACGATCGCGATCAGCAGCAGCATCGCGGCGAGGAACACCAGGTAGAGGCTCATCGGCGCGCGCAGCGCGAGCCGGGTGGCGCGCATGATCTCCGGCCGCCGTCCGAGCCGGGCGAGTGGCCGGGCGAACAGCCCGAGCAAGCCGAACTGGGCGAGCCCGAGCAGCAGCACGGCCCACGCGGGCGCGGCGAGCGCGGGCGGCGAGCCGGGGCTGCCGAGCAACGTCAGCGGACCACCCGCGACCACACTCGCGACGATCAGCCCGCCGAGACCGACGAAGACGGCACCGCCGAGCACCAGCCGTGACGGCCTGATCTTGGCGAAGGCGACCTGCTGGGCGAGCAGCGCCAGACCGAGCGCGGCCCCGTACCGGGGCAGCGGCGAACCGAGCCAGCCTGCCGCCAGTTCTCCGAAGATCACCAAGCCCAGCAAGGAAAGCGTGGCCGCGCGCTGGTTCACCTTCAGCAGCAGCGGGGTCGCGATCACGGTCAGCAGGTAGACGCCAAGCAACCACAGCGGATGCAGGGCGATGCGCAGCACGGTCGACGTCGTGCCGCGCGGAATGCTGAGCAGCTCCATGGCGAGCGGCAGCACCAGCGTGACCACGACGAAGATCAGCGCGGGGCGCAGCAGCCAGCTCGCGCGGTGGGCGAGATACTCGCGATAGCCGCTCGCCTTGCGCCAGCCGTCGGCGTTGGAATGCCCGCCCGCGAAGAAGAACAACGGCGCGAGCTGGGCGAGCCAGGTGATCGGCCAAAGCCACCCGTTGCCGGCGCCCGCCCACTGCGCGAGCGCCACGCTCGACTCGCCCACCACGATCAGTCCGATGCTCGCGACCGCGAGCACGGACCAGTGGTCCACCCTGCCTTCCGGCGGCGGCAGCGGCGCGGGCCCGGTGCGGCGCGTGTGGAGCCAGCCGCGCAGCCGGAGCACGAGCAGGCAGCCGATCACCGCGACCCCGGCGAGCATCGGCCCGATCGGGTCGCCGACCGGCGGGCCCCAGCGCTGATGCCACGAGTTGACCACCAGGCCCGCCGAGTAGAGCGAGGCGACCACCTGGCAGGTGCCCGGCGAGTTCATCGGGTTGATGCGGCACATCGCGTGCATGTCGGCGGAGAGCCGGTCGTCGAGCGCCTCGCGGGCGTCCGGCCCCAGCGGGTGGCCCTTGCTCGCGGAATACCGCAGGAGGTCGTAACCCAGGTCGTGCGCCTTGCACGCCGCCCCGTAGTCCCACTTGGTGTTGTCGTCGCCCCACGGCGTCGAGCAGCCACCGTCGACGTGCACCGCCCGCACCGTGCCGTCCCGCGCGGCGAGCGCGCCGGGACGGATGCCGGTGTACGCGGTGAAGTCGGCGGGCAGCTTCGCCAGCGCGTCCGGCCGGGTGCCGGGATGGACGAGCGCGTCGATCGCGGCGCGCGCGGCCGCGACGTCCGGTGGCGGCGGGCCGGTGTCCGCGGGCGACGGCGCGCGGGAGGCGACGAAACCGAACCCGAAGACGACCAGTACGACCAGCAGCAACCAGCCCGACGTGGACAGCGGGCGCCGTAAGCGCGAGTGTTCGGTCGGATCAGTCACCCCACAAGGGTCCCAGTCCCCGTTCGCGGGGAACCTGGGGATTACCCCCAGGTGTACTGAGGCACTCCGCAGGACGTGACTGTGGTTCACCACAGGGTTACGCTCGGTTCATGGGGGAACGCGCACGGAACTGGACCTGGTCGCTGGGCGCACTGCTGACGCTCGCCGGGGTGTGCGTCGCGGTCTTCCTCGTCACCGGTGCCCAGCAAGGAACAGTCAGGCCGCACGTCCCGATCACACGAAGCGAGGCGGAGGCCTTGTTCGACCGGGCGGTGCTGCTCGGGCAGGCCGGTGACGTCGACGGCCTCTGCCGATCCGTCGCGGCAGCCGTCCCAAACTGCGAGGGCCTGGTATCCGGTGCGCGTGCCGCCCACCGGGCGCCGGGGCCGGAGAAGCCGCGGGTGGTCGGCGAAACGTGGTACGCGGGCAAGCACGACGGCGAGGACACCCGGGTGCTGCACGTCGAAGGCGTCAACGCGGACGGCCGCGGCTACCGCAGCGACTTCGCGGTGATCCGGAACTCGCCGGACGAGTTCGAAGTCAGGAGTCTCACCGCCGTGTACTGGTCGGGCGTGGGGTTCCTGCACTGACGTCCGATAGGGGCGGTTCCGGGCTGTGAACTTGCCGCTTCGGCGCTGGCGGTTGGCCGGGAAGTTGCCCTTCGGCGGGATAGTCGCAGGTCAAGGCACTTCTGTGGCTGTATGCGACTGCAGGCGGTGGGTGGGTTCGACTCCAGGGGAACTTCACCGGGGTCTCGTTAGCGTGCTTCCCGGCGGAACCGTCAGGTCCGCCGATGGCTGGGTTGAGATGAAGGAAGCACGCTTGTCCAAGGGATTCCAGGTGTCCGTCCGATCGTGAACGGGGCGTTCCCGCCGGTGAGCGGCGGGAACGCCGAACCTGGCAGGCCAGCAAGGGCTCGTGAGCGTTTTGGCCGGTTAGAACCGGTCGTACCACTCACGAGCCCTTGGCTTTTGGGTAACTATGCACTGGGTGTAGACACTGTGTGTATAGTCGGGGATATGCACTGGGGTGGCATGAGGACGGATCTCGCCATTGGGGTCCGGCTGGCGGTCGGGCGGCACGCGCTCGTCCGGTTTCTGCTGGTGGCCGGTGATGTCGGGCTGGGTGTCGGGGTGCTGCTGTTCGCGGCGGACGCCGTCGGGCCGCATCCCGGGAGGCTGGTCGCGGTCGTGTCGGTGGCGGGGTTCCTGCTCGCACCGCTGGTCGTGTTCATCGCGAGTGTCGCGAGGCTCGGCGGGCCGGAACGGGAGCGGCGGCTCGCGACGTTGCGGTTGCTCGGGGCCAGTGCGGTGCAGGTGCGGCGGGTGGCGGCGGTCGAGTCGCTGACCGGTGGTGTGGCGGGGCTCGGGCTCGGGGTGGCGGGGTTCGCCGTGCTTCGGGGGTTGGACGCGCTGTCGTGGCCCGCGCTCGGGCTGGTGGTGGTGCTCGCGCCGGTGCTGGCCGCCGGTGCGGGGCTGGCCGGGACGCGGAATACGGTCGTCGAGCCGCTCGGGGTGGTGCGGCAGGGGGAGACCGGCGCGCGGCGGGTGTGGTGGCGGCTGGTCGCGGCCGGGCTCGGGGTCGGGCTGCTCGCGATCGGCGTGACGACCACGGACGAGACCGCGGATCTGACCGCCTCGGCGGGGGTGGTCGCCGTCTTGATGTCGATTCCGCTGCTGTTGCCGTGGCTGGTCGAACGCGCGGTCCGCGGGATGCGCGGTGGCGTGCCTTCGTGGCAGCTGGCGGTGCGGCGGCTGCAGGCGGACAGCGGCACGCCGAGCCGGGTGGCCGGTGGGGTGGCGGTGCTGGTGGCCGCCGCGGTCGGGGCGCGGACGATTTTGCGGTCCGCTCCGCCGGTTCCGCTGGTCGGCGCAGGTATCTATTTGATGTCGGGTTTCACGCTGCTGGTCGCGGGCGCGAGCCTGCTGGTGCTGGTCGTGCAGCAGCTGAGCGAACGGCGGCGTGCCGTCGCCGCGCTCGCCGCGAGCGGGGTGCCGTGGGGTGTGATCGGGCGTTCGCTGTTGTGGCAGAACCTGATTCCGATCGGTTTCGGAATCGTGGTGGCGGATTTCGCGGGCGCCGGGCTCGGTGCGGCGGTCGTGCGCATGCTCGGCGTGCGGGTTTTCTTTGATTGGGCATTCATGCTCATCGTCAGCGCGCTGGCGGTGCTGATGGTCATGGCCGTGACTTTGTCCGCGATTCCGGTGCTGCGGGCGAGTGCGCACAGCGACGCATTACGCGAAGAATAAAAGCAATTCCTAATTTCTCATTGGGGTGAACTCTATGGTTTTCACGGTCTCAGCGAAAGGGCTGAGTAAAAGCTATGGGCGAAAACAAGTACTCAATGGACTTGATTTCGAGGTTGGTAAGGGTGTCACCGGTCTGCTCGGCCCGAACGGCGCCGGAAAGACGACACTGCTGCGTTGCCTGGCCACCGCGCTCAAGCCGGACGGCGGTAGTATCAAAGCGTTCGGGCTTGACCCGGGTGAACGGTCACAGCGGACGGAACTGCGTCGGCGGCTCGGTTATCTTCCGCAGGATCCCGGTTTGTACGGGCATTTCACGGTCGCGGAAATGGTCGGCTACATCGCGATCTTGAAAGAGCTCGCCGGGCGGGCGCGGCGTGCGGAAGAAGTCGGGCGGGTGCTCGCCGAGGTGGATTTGACGGAGCAGGCGTCGACCAAGGTCAAAAAGCTTTCCGGCGGTATGCGGCAGCGGCTCGGTATCGCCGCCGCGCTCGTCGGTGATCCGGATTTCCTGATACTCGACGAGCCGACCGTCGGGCTGGATCCCGTGCAGCGTATGAGGTTCCGCGAACTGGTGAGCACGCTCGGCGAGTCCAAAGTGGTGCTGCTGTCGACGCACCAGACCGAGGACGTCGCCGCGGTGTGCGGGCGCGTACTCGTGTTCAGCGCCGGGAAAATCGTGTTCGACGGTGACACCGGCGGGCTCGGCCCGACCGTCGAACACGGCTACCTGAGGCTGCTCGCGTGAGCCCGGCCTTCGGGGCGCTGGTGCTCTTCGAAGCCCGGCGGCAGCTGCGAAACCCGATCCTGCTGCTGCTCGCCGCGGTGACACTGGCCGCGCGCACGGCGGCGAGCTGGCGGCTCATGCCGCACTGGTCGCTCGCCACCGTGGACACCGCCACCGCGCTTCTCATCCTGGGTGCCGGCGCGATGCTCGCCACGAACCTCGCGGCGCTGCGTGACGGCCGTGGCGGGTTCGCCGAACTGCTCGCGCCGTTGCCGAGCAGGCCGAAGACACGCACGCTGGCCGTGCTCGTCGCCGCGACCTCGGTGTCGGCGTTCGTCGCGGTCGTGGTCATCGGGCTGCACTTCGCGTCGCTGACGGTGAACAGCGTGCCGGTCGGGCGGTTCGATGTGACCGAGCTGGTCACCGGGGTGGTGATGGTCGCGCTGCTGAGCGCGGCCGGGGTCGCGCTGGCCAGGTGGGTTCCGGTGCTCATCGCGGCGCCGCTCGCCGCGCTCGTGCTGACCTGGGCGATGTTCCAGTTCCCCGGCTCCTGGCTGCTGCCGGTGGTGCCGGACCTCAAGATCGTGGTCGACTCGGCCAGGCCGCCGCTGTGGCACCTGCTGTACGTCGCGGGCGCGTTTCTCGCGATCGCGGCGGTCGCGCTGCTGCGGCACGGGCCTAGGCCGGGAATCGTGGTCGCCGCCGGCACCGCGCTGGCCGTGCTCGGCGGCGTGCTGACGCTGAACTCGCCCGAGGCGGCTTTGCCGTCGGCGACGGCGGACCGGGTCGTGCCACGTGGGCCGGTGACAGCGGGAGCCGATCATTGCTTGGCGCACAACGGGATCCGGTACTGCTCGTTCCCAACCTATGCCGCCTGGATTCCACTGTGGCAGCAGGCGATCGAGCCTGTCGTCGAGGCGGTGCCGCCCGCGGTGCGGCAGCGCGCGCCCGAGATCGTGCAGCGGGTCAACATCGGCCAGCTGGGGAAACCGACGGCGATCATGCCGCCGGTCACATGGGGCCGCAACGGCGGCGAGGTCGGGTCGCGGCGGTCGCTCGCCGCGCAGATGGCCGGTGTGCTGACCGGTTTCCAGTCGCGGGTCGGGCTGCTGGAATCGATGGACGGCTGCGACGCGCGGGACCGGTCGCGCACGGTCGTCGCGCTCTGGCTGACCGGCCATACCGAGAAAGCCGTTGCACCACAACGTATTCACACGAGACCCGACTCCGATATGGGCGCGATCGACTACGGCGAAACGGAACTGCGCTACGCGTCGGCGCTCCTGGCGGACTCTGAGGCGAAACAGCGGATCTGGGCGAACTGGGACGTGCTCGTCGATCCGGCCACCACGCTCGGGAAAGGCTTGCCATTACTGGGTTTGCGGCAGACCGAGCCCATCGAAGCACCGCGAGGCACGCCATGTCAGTGATGACCTTCGCGCGCGTGATCGGCCGCCTGATCAAGCCGATCGGCCGGGCCATGGACTGGACACCGCTCGCCGTCGCGGTGCCCGCCATGATCGCGCTGGCGGTCGCGGCCGGGATCGAGCCGGTCAGCGTGGCCGCCACGATCCGCTTGGGCGCGTTGCTGCTGGGGGCCGCGGCCGGGTTCGCGCTGGTGGATCCGGTCCCGGTGGTCACGCCGGTTCCCCGCTGGGTGCGGCAATGGCTGCGGACACTGCTCGCGTTCGTGGCGGCGGCCGCCGCGTGGTGCGCGATGTTCGCCGTGTTCGCGTCGAGAGCGGCTCCCGGCGCCGGTTTCGGCGGTTACGCGCTGGAAGCGGCGGTGTGCCTGAGCGCGGGACTGGCGTGCACGGCCGTCGTCGTGCTCCGGCGCGCCGACCGGGTGGCCGGCGCTGTCGGCGCGGCCGTTCTGCTGGCGCTGGCGGCGAGCACGTTCTTCTACGAGGGCCGGGTCTGGCCACTGCCGGAGGAACCGGACTGGTCCGCTGTCCACCAGGGTTGGCTGGTCGCGCTCCCGATCCCGGTGCTGGTCTTGACCATGGCGAACGGGTGGGCCGAACGGGTGATGGCTTCGGCCTGAACCGGAAAAAGCGGCAGATCTTGTCGGTGCCGTCCGTCATGATGGCTGTTCATCACCGTGTTGAGAGGGCGGCGCGGTGAATACGGGGCGGGGGAGCCACCGTGGAGCACAACCCGATCGCCTTCGGCCAGGCGCTGCGCGCGTCCAGGCTGCGGGCTGGGCTGACCCAGCGCAAGCTGGCGGAACAGGCGGGCGTCAGCCTGCGCACGATCAGGCACATCGAGCAGGGACAGGTCGAGCGGCCGAGGCAGGACTCCATCCGGCGGCTCGCCGCCGCGCTGGAAAGCCGGGGTGAGTCACCGTGGACCGCGGCGGTCGGCGCGCTCCGCATCGGCGTGCTCGGCCCGCTCGAAGTCGCGAGAGGCGACGACGCGGTCCCGTTGGGCCCGCTCAAGCAGCGAAGCCTGTTCGCGGTGCTGGCGCTGCAGCCGAACGAGGTGGTCTCCCGCGAGGAGATCATCGACGTGCTGTGGGGTGACCGGCCGCCGGCCAGCTGCCTGAACCTGGTCCACACCTACGTTTCCGGGCTGCGCAAGCTGGTCGAGCCGTCCCGCGCGCGGGAGTCCGGCGCGGTGATCTCGTTGGTGAGCGGGGGATACCGGCTCACCGCCGAACCCGGCGAACTCGACCTGACCCGGTTCGACGAGCTCGTCGCGCTGGCCCGCCGCGCACCACACGGCGAAGCCCGCAAGGAGCTGTTCGAGCAGGCGCTCGACCTCTGGCGCGGGCCGGTGCTGGCCGACCTGCCGCCGAACGTGCGGCAGCATCCGGTGGCGGTCGCGCTGGCCGGGCGCCGGGTCTCGGCCACGCTCGCGTACGCCGACACGGCGCTCGCCGTCGACGGCGCCGAGGACGCCATCGACCGGCTGCGCCTGGTCGCGCATCACGAGCCACTGCACGAAAGCCTGCACGGCAGGCTGATGCTCGCGCTCGCCGCCGCCGGGCAGCAGGCCGCCGCGCTGCGGGTGTTCGCCGACATCCGCAGGCGGCTCGGTGAGGAGCTGGGAATCCAGCCGGGCAAGGACATCCGGCTCGCGCACGGCAAGGTGGTCGAGGGCGAGCCGGTCCGGTACGAGAGCAGGCCCGCGCAGCTGCCAGCCGAAGCGGCCGGGTTCGTCGGGCGCGGCGAGCAGGTCGTCGCGCTCAACGCCGCCGAGGCCAGGATCGTGGTCATCACCGGCAGCGCGGGCGTCGGCAAGACCGCGCTGGCCGTGCACTGGGCGCACCGGCTGCGGCCGCGGTTCCCCGACGGGCAGCTCTACCTCAACCTGCGCGGGCACACCAGCGGCCAGCCGATGCGGCCGCTCGAGGCGTTGAGCCGGTCCTTGCGCGCGCTCGGCGTCTCACCGGAGCGGATCCCGGTCGGCGAGGACGAGGCCGCCGCGCTGTTCCGCACCACGCTGGCCGACCGGCGAGTGCTGGTGGTGCTGGACAACGTCGTCGACGAGGCGCAGGCGCGCCCGCTGCTGCCCGGCGCCGCCGGTTGCCTGACGATCATCACCAGCCGGGACACGCTGGTCGGGCTGAGCGCGGCCGAGGGCGCGCACCGGTTGCCGCTGGACGTGCTCGCGCCGGAGGACGCGCGGCTGCTGCTCACCAAGATGGTCGGCGACGCCGAACCGGCCGAGGTCGCCGAGCTGGCCAGGACCTTGGCGTATCTGCCGCTGGCGCTGCGGGTCGCCGGCGCGAACATCGCGTCGGCGCCGCACGGGACCGTCGCCGGGTATCTCGCCGAGCGGGTCTTCCCCGTCGACGGCGACGTCCGCTCGGCGGTGCACGAGGCGTTCGACCGGTCGTATCGCTGCCTGGACCTCCCGGCGCAGCGGCTGTTCCGGCTGCTCGGTTTCGTGCCAGGCCCGGATTTCACGGCCGAGGCCGCGGCCGCGCTCGGCGGCGACGGCCTCGCCGGGACCCGAGACCTGCTCGCCACGCTCAGCGCGGCAGGGCTGGTGCACGAGCACGTGCCGGGCCGGTTCCAGCTCCACGACCTGCTGCGGGAGCACGCGATCTCGCTGCCGTCCGGCGACGATCCGCCCGCCGCGGTCGAGCGGCTCTTCGCGTTCTACCTGCACCGGGTCGACGGCGCGACGCGGCTGCTGCACCCGCACGTGCTGCGAATGCCGGTGCGGCAAGGAAAGGAGCCCGCGCCGCCGAACGAGGCCGAAGCCATCGCCTGGCTCGACGCCGAGCGCGCGAACCTGTTCGCGGCCGCCGCGCAGGCGATCGAGTACGGGGTGCCGTCCTATGCCTGGCGCATCACCGACGCGCTGCGCGGATATCTGTGGACGGGCGGCTACAGCGCCGAGGGCGCCGCGGCCTGCCAGGAAGGGCTTCGCGCCGCGCAACAGGAGTGCGACCTCGCCGCCGAGGGTTCGATGCGCAACATCCTCGGGCTGATCCACTACAACCTCAGCGACTATCCGGTCGCGATCGAGTGCCACACGAGCGCGCTCGCGCTGGCGAGGCAGGTCGGCGACCGGCTGGCCGAGGCGGCCGCGCTGCACAACCTCGGCCGGGTCTACGCGCAGACCGGGCATCACGCCGACGAGTCCGCGCACTACGAGGAAGCGCTGGAGATCAACCGGAAGGCGGGCAATCTCCACGGCGAGGCCAGCGCGCTCAACTACGTCGGGGTCGCCGCGCTCGCGCTCGGCCAGATCGCCAAGGCCGTCGAGTGCTCCACCGCCGCGCTCGAACTCAGCCGCGAACTGGGCGACCCCGATCTCGAGGCGCGGTCGATGCACAACCTCGGGCTCACCCATTGGTCACGGGGTGAGCTGGACGAGGCCATCGAGTCGTATTCCGAATGCCTCCGAATCGTTCGCTTGATAGGAAATCGGCACGGCGAGGCGCCGGCGCTGGTCTGTCTCGCCGAGGCGCATTGCGAGGCGGGCCGGTACGCCGAAGCCGAAGTGCGGGCCAGGATGGCCATCGCGCAGGCCCGCGCGTCCGGCGAGCGGCGGCACGAGGTCGGCGGGCTGGACATCGTCGCGACCGTCTACCTGCGCACCGGGCACCACGACGCCGCGGCCCGCTACTACCGGAAGGCCTTGGCGCTGGCGAAGGAAATCGGGTTCAGTTTCGGCGAGATGTCCGTGTTGATCGGACTGTCCGTTGTGGACCGTGAGTCCGGAAAGGCGGAATCGGCCGTTCAGGATTGTGAACGGGTGCTGGAGCTGGTACGCCAATCGGGTTCACATGTGCTGGAAGCGAAGGTGCTGATCGAGCTGGCGCACGCCCGGCTGGCGCTGCGTGAGCTCGGGCCCGCGCGTGCGCAAGCGGGCGAGGCGCTGGTCTTCGCGCGGAATCGGGGCCAGTACCGGGATCAGGCGCGGGCGCTGGTCGTGCTCGGGCTCATCCGCGAAGGCGCCGGTGAGCGCCAAGGTGCCGCCGACGCGTGGAAGCAGGCGCTGACGTTGTTCGGCAGGCTGAGCCTGCCGGAAGTGGACGACGTGACCGCGCTTCTGGATCGGATCAGTGGTGATGCTTCGGCGTGACCGGGGCGGCATGTCCTTTTTCCGCGTACTCGACGCGATTGCGGCCGCCTTCCTTCGCGCGGTAGACCGCGCCGTCGGCCGACTGCAGTAGTTCGTCGAGCGTCGAGCCGTCCTTCGGAAAGAGCGCTACCCCGATCGAGGTGGTCCGGCCGGTGATCGTCGCCTTGCCACCGTGATTGTCCGTCGTGACCACCCGTAGCCCGGCGACAGCGGTGAGTACCCGGTCGGCTGCGGCCTTGGCCGCTTCTTCCGCGATATCCGGGAGCAGAACAAGGAATTCCTCGCCACCGAACCGGCCTACGACATCACTCGGTCTAGTGACTTCGCCCAGAGTTTGTGCCACGTTCCGTAGAACATCGTCGCCGGCCGGGTGACCGTAAGTGTCGTTGATCCACTTGAAGTGGTCTAGATCGATCATGAGCACCGCGAGCTTCGCTTCCGATTTGGCCGCTCGGGTGAGTGCGCGTTCCGCCGATTCGGACCAGCCCCTGACGTTGAAAACGCCGGTTTTGGCGTCCGTGCGTGCCTCCGACTGCAGCTGATTGATCTCGGCGAGCCGGTTACCGACGACACTGATCAGGACGAGGATGACGATCGCGGGCGGAATGTTGACGATCAATACCGTTGTTATGGTTCCCAGGCCAATGGTGGAGGCGTCGAGCAGATTGTCGGCTTTGCTACCAAGGATGTTCCGCAGCGTCGGCGCGGTCGTGCCGTCGACGGCCAGCAGTGCGCCGATCATGACCGCTTGCAGGGCGGCGTAAGCGAAACCCGCCAGTAGGAGCAGTCCGAACACGCCCCATGAACTGGACTGGTCCAGTCGCCCCAGGTCGTCGTCGAAAAGCCATTGGAAGACCACCTGGGCGAGCAATGCCGCGGCGGCGTGCGTGAAAGTCGTGAACACGAACTTGTGCGGCGGGCGTCGTGAGTTGAACCAGCGCTGCACGCGGATGATGAGAATGAGCAGCAGCGTGAGCTGAATGGGGAGCAGTAAAGCCGCCGGGAGAATCCAGATACCGCCGAGATCGATGTGGACGGCCGTCGTCCTATTTCGCCGACGCTCTTCCTGGCGACGCGTCAGCTGAATGTGCAGAGTCGCGCAGGCGGCCAACGCGGAAACGCGAATCCAATCAATTCCGGTGATCGGACCGGCTGTTATCGTGCCCCAAGTGAGAAATCCGGTGACAATTATTTCCCAGCTCAGAAGAAATGTGATCATGGGTCGTGGTTTGGTCCACAGATCCCATTTACGGATTGATTTCCAGCTCAGTCCGCGCAGTTGTTCGACGAGCCGGTGGCGGCGCCCGCGTGGCTGGGCGGTCGGTGAGGGCGCGGAACCTGGTGGGACATTCACCGAGGTGGCCGGGCCGGGCGCGCCCTGTGACGGTGCCGCGCTGAACGTACCCCGCTGTTCGCCGTGCGAACTCCCGATCATGGCCCACCTCCTCCCGACTGACAAGCCAGCGGTTGTGTGTCGGTTCCCGCTGTGGTCCTGTTATTAATCATCGGTATCATCCCATCCAACAAGTTCTCACCGCCGGACCCCAGCGGGAGAACAGAATTGATCAGATGTCCACTCGTGAACCCCCATCGCGAGGAGGTGAGTTTCGTGTCCGATCGTGAAGCCTGATAGGTATGGGTCGTTGTCGCTGCCGTTTTGCCGTCGGGAGGTGAGTTTCGATGATGGACCGTGAGGCGTGAGCTTTGAAGACTTTGATGGACGGGAAGCCGGTTTGTGGTCACTGGGAGGTGAACGGACGTGTCGGATCGTGAGGCGTGAGTAACGCGAGCAGGATTGACCGAAGCAGTCGAGGTGTGCACTACGCGGGAGGTGGCATCAATGCGTGACCGTGAAGCGTGAGCGGCGAAGTGATCCATGTGTCAGCCTTCGGACTCGGCGACGACCGAGCGCCGGACCTTCGCCCAGGACAGTGCGGTCGGGATCGCGACGATCATGCCGACGAGACCGGCCAGCGCTATCGCGTTGGCGGCGGAGCCGATCAGCTGGGCGACAGCACCGCCCAAGGCGACACCCAGTCCCTGTACGACCCGAAGCCCGGTCCGGTAGAGCCCTCCGGCGCTGCCTCTGAGCTCGTTCGGCACCCAGGTCGAAAAGGTCGCCGTGACGGTGATGATGTAGGCGCCGGTAGCGCCGGCGAGCGCGAGCAGTGCGAGCGCGAGGCCCAGGTTCGGCTTGACGAAGAAGAGCGCGAGCAGCGCGAGCGAGCTCGCGGCGAGTACACCCAGAATCCGCAGCCGGGTCTGCGCGGACGCGTAATGGGACAGCAAGAAGGCCCCGACGACGAAGCCGAGCGGGTCGGCGGCGAGCAGCCAGCCGACGGCCGAAGGATGTTCGCCCAGCTGGTGCGCCAGCGGCGCGGCGAGACCCTCCGGCACCACCGCCAGCCCCACCAGCCAGGACAGCGCGAGCAGCACTCGCAGCCGAGGCTGGCCGAATACCCATTTCGTGGCCCCGAACCAGGTCGTGTGCTTGCCGCCCGCCGCCGGCCGGTGCTCCACCCATAGCCAGACCACCAGGCCCGCGACGGCGAAGGTGACGGAGTCGATGGCCAATGCCCACGACGTTCCGACCAGTGAGACGAGCAGCCCGCCGCCCGCGAGACCGAGCAACATGACGGTGTTGTTGGTGATGCCGCGGAAATCCTGGCTGCGCAGATAGAGCTCGTCGTCGGTGAAGACCTCACGGGTGACGGCGTTCTGCGCCGCGTTGGCCGGTGACCCGGCCAGCTGGACACCGACGAGCAGCGCGCACAGCGCGCCGATCGGCATGCCGGGTATCGCCATCAGGCCGACGAGCACGCACTGGGTGGCCGAGGCGAGCGCCAGCACGGTCCGCCGGGGGTAGCGGTCCGCGAGGTGGGAGAGGCCGAGGCCACCGGCGAGCGCGGGGAGGAACGTCAGCGCGTAGACGGCGGCCGCCCAGAGCGCGGAGCCGGTGCGGGAGAAGACCAGGATGGCCAGCGCGACCTTGGCGAGCTGGTCGCCGGCGGAGGACAGGGCTTCGGCGAACCAGAGCGCGCGATACTCGACGTTCTTCAGGGGTGCGCTTAATCGACCTTTGGCGTTCGCCTTCACCGTTGAACCACTTCCCCCCGATCGAGTGAACGTGTCGCGCGCTGCATTCTGTCGGTTGCGGGCTGAAACCTGGTAGCGCGGTCGCCGCAAACGACCCCCAGTCAACGTTCAGTATGCCGCTGACTACGCGCAGGCGAACAGTCGACCTCCACTGGAATGGACTAATCGATGCATACCGCTACGCCGGGTGATCGATGACAGATCGTGTCCACTGATCTGTCCGGAGGTATCACCCGACTGATCAAGGGCTACTCGCTTGGCGCAGTCAGGCCACCGTTCGTCGTCAACAAGGGGTCGGGGGCCTTCCCAGCACCGAACACTGGAGGTGAGGACTCAGTAGGTGGGGAGAACGACATGGCTGGATTGCTCGACGGCAAGGCAGTGGTGGTCACCGGCGGTGGTCGCGGACTCGGGGAGGCGTTCGCGACCCACATCGCCCGTGCGGGTGGGTCGGTGCTCGTCAACGACATCGACGGGCACCTCGCCGACCGGACGGCGGCCACCATCCGGGAGTTCGGCGGCGTCGCGGTCGCCAGCGGGCACAGCGTGGCCGACCCGGCGCAGGCGCGGGAGATCGTCGAACTCTGCGTCAAGGAGTTCGGCGGGATCGACGGGCTGGTCAACAACGCGGGCCTCAACTACGAGGCGCTGCCGTGGGAGGACGACGTCGCGCAGGCCCGCGAGCTGATCGAGGTCAATGTGCTCGGGGTGATGTACACCGGCATGGCCGCGGTCAAGGCGATGATGGCCGGTGGCGGCGGCTCGATCGTCAACATCTCCTCCGGTGCCTCGCTGGGGCAGCGCAAGCTGGGCGTCTACGCCGCCAGCAAGGGCGCGGTGGCGTCGCTGACGTACTCGTGGGCGCTGGACCTGGAGGACGCCGGCATCCGGGTCAACGCGGTCTGCCCGCTCGCGCACACCCGCATGGTGTGGAAGTCGGAGCGGTCGCTGCGGGCCTGCCCGCCCGACCGGACGCCCGCGCGGATCGCGCCGGTGGTGTCGTTCCTGCTCGGGCCGGGCTCCGAGGGCATCACCGGGCAGATGATCCGCTGCAACGGCCCCCAGCTGCACGTGATGGGCCAGCCGTTCCTGAAGGCCCCGATCCTCGAGCGCGAGTCGTGGGACACCGAGACCGTTCAGCGCGCGTTCGACGAGGTCTTCAACGCGCACCTGGAGAACTACGGCCTCGAGAAGCGGGTCCCGCCCCGCCTGCGCAAGTGGACCGACACCACGCGGACCGCCTAGCCGGGATAAAGCCCGCTTTACTCCCGGGAGTAAAGCGGGCTTTATCCCGGTCCTACTGCTGGGTGGCCGGGTAGAGGGCCTCGATGTTGGGGCCGTAGCGCTCGTTGATCACCCGGCGCTTGAGCTTGAGCGTCGGGGTGAGCTCGCCGGACTCGGGCGTCCAGGACTTCGGGATCACCTCGTAGCGCTTGATCTGCTCGATGCGCGCGAGCCTGCTGTTGGCCGACTCGACGGCCTTGTCGAGCTCCTCGACGATACGGGGGTGCTCGGCCAGCGCCGTGCCTTCGGGCACCTCGACGCCGTTGGCCGCCGCCCAGCCCGGCGCGATCTCGTCGTCGAGCACCAGCAGCGCGGTGACGTACGGCCGGTCGTCGCCGATCGCGACCGCCTGCCCGATCAGCGCGTGCTCCTTCAGCATGCCCTCGATCTTGGTCGGCGCGATGTTCTTGCCGCTCGAGGTGATGATCAGTTCCTTCTTGCGGTCGGTGATGTAGACGAAGCCGTCGTCGTCGATCACGCCGATGTCGCCGGTGGCGAGCCAGCCGTCCGCGTCGGTGTCCGGCTTGATCGTGCCGTCCTCCTGCAGATAGCCGAGGAACACGATCGGGCCGCGGACCAGCAGCTCGCCGTCCTCGGCGACCTTCACCTCGACGCCGGACACCGCCTTGCCGACACTGCCTGCCTTGAACGCGAAGCGGGAGTTCGACGTGGCCGCGCCCGTCGTCTCCGACAGGCCCCACACCTCGGTGATCTCCACGCCGAGCCCGGCGATGAAGTACAGCACCTCGACCGGCAGCGCGGCCGCGCCGCTGGAGGCGACCAGCACCTTGTCCAGCCCGAGCAGCGCGCGAATGGGCGCGAGCGCGGCCTCGTCGGTGGCGGCGATCTTCGCGGCGAGTTCCTCGGGGACGGGTTCTCCCGCACTGCGGAGCTTGTAGCCCTCTTGCAGCAACGCGTTCGCCGCGAGCAGCGCCTCGCGCTTGTCCTCCGGAGCCATGCCGAGCATGTTCTTCAAGCCCGCGACCATTTTCTCCCACACCCGCGGCACGCCGAAGAAGCCCTGCGGGTGCACCTTGCCGAGCGCGCCGACGATCTCCGTCGGGTTGGCGAGGGTGTGCACGTGGCCGGCGAACACGATCGGCAGGTAGATCGACAGTTCGCGCTCGGCGATGTGCGCCAGCGGCAGGTAGCCGACGCTCGTGGTGTGCATGGGCGCGTCGTGCAGCTCCCACACGGCGTACGCCTGGTGGATCGCGTTGCGGTGCGAGAGCACGACGCCCTTCGGGTCGCCGGTGGTGCCGGAGGTGTAGATCATCGACAGCGGGTCGTCCGGTTTGATGCCCGCCCAGGACTCTTCGAACTCGTACGGGTCGGACTCGTGCGCTTCGGTGCCGCGCTCGATCAGCGTGTCCAGGCTGAGGAAGCGGTCGTCGTCGGCGGGCACGGCGGCGGCGTCCAGCACGATGACGTGGCGCAGCGCGGGAAGTTCGTCGAGCACCTTGGACCAGCGGTCGAGTTCGTTCGCGCCGCCGATCACCACGATCGGCGCGGCGCTGTGCCTGGCGACGTAGCTGATCTGTTCCGGGCTGAGCGTGCTGTAGGCGGTGCACGGGATCGCGCCGAGGTGCGCGGCGGCGAGATCGGCCGCCATGTGGTCGGGGCTGCCCGGCGCCATGATGAGCATCCGGTCGCGTGCGGTCAGCCCGAGTGACGCGAGACCACGCGAAAGCACTGCGATCCGGTTACGGAACTCGGACCAGGTGAGCGTCGGCTGGCCCTCGGCGTCGAGTGAGGTGACGGCCGGGAGATCGCCGAACTGGGTCGCGTTGCGCTGCAACAGCTTGGGGATGGTCTGGCCTTCGGACTTTTCTGCGGCGGTGGTCAACGCTGGCCTCCTGGGGATCCTGCCTGGATTCGGCCACCTTAAGTGGTTTCCAGCGCCGAGGATAGAGAATCCCGGCCAGTCGGTATGGCTGCGAAAGACCCACTTACCAGGCCTTAAGCCGGTCAGCAGCCGACCATCGGGTGATCTCGCGCTCCGACTTACGGGGGTTGTGCTCAGCATTAGCATGAATCGTGCTTACCGAGTACCGCCACTTCGTGAGGGCCGAGACAGAGCTGCTCGCCGAGTTCCTCTCGGGCGAGGACTGGCCGTTCCACAGCACCGGTTCGCCATGCCGTGAGCTGGTGCGCAGGCACGTCGCCGAAGGGCACTACGACAGCGAGTCCGTCCGCACCTTCTGGATCATGATCGAGGGCAAGCGGGCCGGGGTGATCCGCCTGTTCGACCTCGACGACGGCACACCGCTGTTCGATCTGCGCATCGCGCGCGCCTACCGCGGTCTCGGCGTCGGACGGCACGCCGTGCGGTGGCTGACGAAGTACCTTTTCACGGCTTTGCCGGCCATCTCGCGAATCGAAGGCACGACCCGGCAGGACAACCACGGGATGCGGCGCGTGTTCCGGTTGTGCGGGTACACCAAGGAAGCGCACTACCGCGAGGCGTGGCCCGGCTGCGACGGGATCCTGTACGACGGTGTCGGATACGCCATACTTCGGCGTGACTGGGCGACCGGCACCTTGACCATGCCGGAGTGGGACGACGAACATGCGGGGTTATGAGCGCCGCTGATCTTGATGCCCGTGACCCGCTGGCCTTCGCCCGTGCCGAATTCGACCTCGACCCCGCTGTGTCCTATTTGGACGGAAACTCGCTGGGCGCGCCGCCGCGCCGCACCGCGGACCGGCTGGACGACGTCATCCGCAAGCAGTGGGCAGGCAGGCTGATCCAGGCGTGGGAAGACGGCTGGTGGGACGCGCCGGAACGCATCGGTGACCGGATCGGCCCGCTGATCGGGGCGGCCGCTGGACAGACGGTGGTGTGCGATTCCACCTCGGTCAACCTTTTCAAGGCGTTGGCCGCCGCCGTCCGGCTGCGGCCGGGGCGCGACGAGATCCTGGTGGACGCGAGGACGTTCCCGTCGGACGGGTACATCGCGGACGGGCTGGCCGGGTTCACCGGGCACACGGTCCGGCGCGTCGATCCGGCGGACATGCCCGCGGTGGCTTCGGAACGGACCGCGGCGGCGGTGATCAACCACGTCGACTACGTGAGCGGGCGGCTGCACGACATGCCGTCGATCACCGACGGCCTGCACGCCGTGGGGGCGCTGGCGGTCTGGGATCTGTGCCATAGCGTCGGTGTGCTGCCGATCCGGCTCGACGAGTGCGGCGTCGACTTCGCGGTGGGGTGCACGTACAAGTTCCTCAACGGCGGGCCGGGAGCGCCCGCTTTCATTTACGTGCCAAGGAAATGGCTCGACCGGTTCGAGCATCCGCTGACCGGGTGGGCCGGGCACCGCGATCCGTTCGGGATGTCTTCGGAATATACGGGGAGTTCCGGGATCGGGCGGGCGCGTGCCGGCACACCGGACATCCTCGCGATGTCCGCTGTGGACGCCGCACTCGATGTGTGGGACCTGGTGTCCATTGAGGACGTTCGCGCCAAGGGGCTCGCGCTGGGCGACTTCTTCTTCGAATGCCTGGACTCCATGTTGCCCGGCGCTTCGGTGCTCACGCCGCGCGATCACGCGCGAGGACATCAGGTTTCGGTCGCGGGGACCCAGTCGCAGATGCAGGCGCTCGCCGGGCAGGGGATCCTCGGCGACTTCCGGCCGCCGAACGTCCTGCGCTTCGGCCTCGCGCCGCTGTACACGCGCTACGCCGACGTCGAGCGCGCCGTCCAAGGCCTCGCCGGCTTGTCGTGAAGGCCGGGATAAAGCGGGCTTTACTCCGCGATGTTTAGCGGGCTTTATCCCCGGGAGTAAAGCCCGCTTTATCCCGGGGGTGTGGCGCGGCACCATGGGTTCGCGGGGAACTATGGGTGTTGATCACATGTCCGAGTAGGGCTTGCGGACCTAACGTTGCGCGGCATGACGGACTTGGCCGGGAAGACGGCGCTGGTGACCGGCGCGGGCAGCGGGATCGGCGCGGCCTGCGCGCGGGCGCTCGCCGAGGCGGGCGCCAAGGTGCACGTGGTCGACCGGAACCCGGAGACGGCGTTCGCGGTCGCCGCCGAGATCGGCGGCACCGAGCATGTGGTCGACCTGGCCGACGCGAAGGCCATCGAGACGCTGCCGGCGCAGGTGGACGTCCTGGTCAACAATGCGGGCCTGCAGGAGGTCGCGCCGATCCACGAGTTCGACCCGGCGAAGTTCGACCTCATCCAGCGCGTGATGGTGACCGCGCCGTTCCTGCTGATCCGGCGGTTCCTGCCGCAGATGTACGCGCGCCGCTGGGGACGCGTGATCAACGTGTCGAGCGTGCACGGCCTGCGCGCGAGCCCGTACAAGGTCGCCTACGTGACCGCGAAGCACGCGCTCGAAGGCCTCAGCAAGGTGACCGCGCTCGAAGGCGCCGAGCACGGCGTGACCAGCAACTGCGTCTGCCCTGGCTACGTCCGCACGCCGCTGGTCGAAGGCCAGGTCGCGGCGCAGGCCAGCGCGCACGGCATCAGCGACGCCGAGGTCGTCGACCAGGTGCTGCTGCGGCGCATGGCCGTCAAGCGGCTCATCGAACCGGACGAGGTCGCGGCCCTCGTCCGGTGGCTCTGCCTGCCTGCCGCGAACAGCTTGACCGGCGCGTCGCTGCCGGTCGACGGGGGTTGGACCGCGCAGTGACCACCCGCCCCGCAACGACAAAGGAGTCGCCGATGAGCAAACCCATCGCCAAGATCGTCAGTGCCAGCCTGATCGGCACGACGATCGAGTGGTACGACTTCTTCCTCTACACCTCGGCCGCCGCGCTGGTGTTCAACAAGCTGTTCTTCCCGACGGCGGATCCCTTGACCGGCACGCTGCTGTCGTTCGCGACCTACGCGATCGGGTTCGTCGCGCGGCCGCTGGGCGGGCTCGTCTTCGGGCACTTCGGCGACAAGATCGGGCGCAAGAAGCTGCTGGTGCTGAGCCTGCTGCTGATGGGCGGCTCGACGTTCGCGATGGGCCTGCTGCCGACGTACGTGACCGTCGGCGCGCTCGCCCCGATCCTGCTCACGCTGCTGCGGCTGGTCCAGGGCTTCGCGCTCGGTGGCGAGTGGGGTGGCGCGGTGCTCATCGTGTCCGAGCACGGCGATCCGAAACGGCGCGGGTTCTGGGCATCGTGGCCGCAGTGCGGCGCGCCGGGCGGGAACCTGCTGGCGACGGCCGTGCTGGCGCTGCTGGCCGGGGTGCAGAGCGACGAGCAGTTCTACTCCTGGGGCTGGCGGATCCCGTTCCTGCTCTCCGGTGTGCTCGTGGTGATCGGGCTGTGGATCAGGATGGCGATCTCGGAGTCGCCCGCTTTCCTTGCCGCGCAAGCGAACCGCAAGCCCGAAGAGAAGGCGCCGATCGTCACCGTGCTGCGTGAGCACTGGCGCGAAGTGCTGGTCGCGATGGGCGCGCGGATGGCGGAGAACGTCTCGTACTACGTGATCACCGCGTTCATCCTGGTGTACCTGACCGGGCCGCTGCACCTGCCGAAGTCGGTGGGGCTGACCGCCGTGCTGATCGGCTCGGCGTTCCACTTCGCGACCATCCCGCTGTGGGGCGCGTTGTCCGACCGGCTGGGCCGTCGTCCGGTGTACCTGTTCGGCGCGATCGGTGTCGGCGCCTGGGGCTTCGCGTTCTTCCCTTTGCTGGCAACGAAATCGTCGCTGCTGATCATTCTCGCGACCACGGTCGGGCTGGTGCTGCACGGCGCGATGTACGGGCCGCAGGCGGCGTTCTTCTCGGAGCTGTTCGGCACCAAGGTGCGGTACTCGGGCGCGTCCATCGGCTACCAGCTGGCCTCGATCCTGGCAGGCGGGCTCGCGCCGCTGATCGCGACGGCGCTGCTCAAGTCGTTCGGCAGCACCACCCCGGTGGCGCTGTACCTGGTCGGGGCCTGCGCGATCACGGTCGTCGCGGTGCTGGCGTCGCGGGAGACCCGCGGGGTTTCACTGGTCGACGAGCGTGAAGAGGTCGAACTCGCGAAGCGATGACACGATGTCCGGCATGAACGACGTCGTGCCCGCACTGCTGATGCTGCTCGCCAGGCACCGGCGGCGGGAGGCCGAGCTGGTCGCGCTGTTCGACACCGCCAGTGAGCTGGCCGGGCAGCGCGACCCCGACGCCGTGCTCAAGTCGATCGTGCACCGGGCGCGCATGCTGCTCGGTGCCGATCTGTCTTATCTTTCGCTCAACGACCCGGTCGTCGGTGACACGTACATGCGTGTCACCGACGGCTCCATTTCCCCGCTGTTCCAACGGGTCCGCCTCGGCATGGGCGAGGGGCTCGGCGGTGTGGTCGCCACCGGGGCCCGCCACTACGCGACCGCCGACTACTTCGCCGACAAGCGCTTCAACCACACCGGCCCGATCGACGCCGCGGTCCGCGACGAGGGACTGGTCGCCATCGTCGGGGTGCCGCTGACCTTGGAGAACCGGGTCATCGGCGTGCTGTACGCGGCCGACCGCGCGGCGCGGGAGTTCACCCCCGACGAGGTCGCGCTGCTGTCGTCGCTCGCCGACCACGCGGCGATCGCCATCGACACGACGAACCTGCTCGAAGAAACGCGTCGCGCGCACGAGACGATCCAGGCGCACAACGAAGCCATGCAGCGTGCCGAGGACGCCCACGATCGGCTGACCGATCTGGTGCTGCGCGGCGCGAGCGTCCCGGAAGTCGCGTCGGCCGTCGCCGAGGTGCTCGGTGGCGCGGTCGCGGTCCACGATGCCGAGGGTGTCGAGCTCACCGACACCGGCATTCCCGCGCGGGCGGTCACGGCCTCGCGGGCCGTGCTGCGTGACGGGATCTGGGTGTGCGCGGTGCTGGCGGGACCGGAGCTTCTCGGGAGCATCGCGCTGTCGGGGCGGCCGTCGCTGGACGGGGCGGACCGGCGGCTGTTCGAGCGGGCGAGCGTGGTGACCGCGCTGCTGCTGATGCTCGGGCGGTCGGTCGTGGAGGCCGAGAACAAGGTGCGCGGCGAGCTGATCACGGATCTGCTCGCCGGGCGCGACGGCCCTGGCCTGGTGGCACGGGGACGGCGCTGGGGCGTCGACCTGACCGCGCCGCACACCGTGCTGGCGATCGACGGCCCGGCCGCCGCGGTGACCAGGGTCGCCCGCGCCCGCGGCGGGCTCGCCGGGGTTTCCGGGAGCTACGGGGTGCTCGTGCTGCCAGGGGACGTGGACGTCGCCGAGCTGGCCAAGACCGTCGGTACCGCCGGCGCCGCCGGGCCGGTTTCGGGACCCGCCGCGTTGACCGCGGCCTGGGACGAGGCCGTGCGGTGCCTGCGGGCGCTGGTCGCGTTGGGACGTTCGGGTGAAGGCGCGACCATGGCGGATCTCGGGTTCGTCGGGCTGCTGCTGGGCGACCGGGGCGACCTGGACGGGTACATCACCGCGACGCTCGGGCCGGTGCTGGAGTACGACGCGCGGCGGGGCACCGAGCTGGTGGCGACGCTGCGGGCCTACTTCGCCTGCGGCTCGAACCTGACGCGGACCAAGGACGAGCTGCACGTGCACGTCAACACGGTCGTCCAGCGCCTGGATCGCATCGCGACGCTGCTGGGTGAGGAGTGGCAATCACCTGCGCGTGCCTTGGAAGTCCAGCTCGCGTTGGAATTGCATCGCGTCAAGGGGTAGGGCCAGCCCCACCATGGACGTTCGTGTTCGGTAGATCGTCGGCGTGATTCGAATTCAGTAGTCTCGACGCATGCGAAAAGCTTTGGTCGTTACAGTGGCGGCAATGGTTTTGACGGCGGGTGTGGCCCAGGCTTCACCCAGCGGACTGCAGAGTGACCTGGACGCCGTGCGCGATTCCGGCGCCGTGGGCGTGCAGGCGCGGGTGGTCTCGCCAGGCAAGGAAAGTGCTGGTAGCAGTGGCACTTCCGTGCGCGGCCGCGACGTGCCGGTGTCGGTCGACGGCCACTTCCGCATCGGCAGCGACACCAAGACCTTCGCCGCGACCGTGTTACTGCAGCTCGTCGCGCAGGGCCGTGTTTCGCTCGACGACAGCGTCGAGAAATGGTTGCCGAATCTCGTGCAAGGGAACGGCTATGACGGCAACCGGATCACGATACGCAATCTGCTTCAGCACACGAGCGGCATTTACGACTACCCGCACGCCGTCGAACTCGAAATGGCGACCGAAGCCGGTTTCCGCAAGCACCGGTTCAAGCGGCTGGCCCCGGAAAAGGTTGTGGAACTGAGCGTCGCGCACCCGCCGGTCTTCGCACCCGGCAGCAAGTGGGAGTACTCGAACGTCAACTACATCATCGCCGGCATGATCATCGAGAAGGTCACCGGCCGATCGTGGCGTTCCGAGGTGCGCGAACGCATCATCGCGCCGCTCGGCCTGCGGAACACGACCTTGCCCGGCGACTCGCCCTTCCTGCCGTGGCCGCACGCCGAGGGCTACACGCTGACCGGCACCGGAGCGTTCCGCAGCACCGAGGTGAGCCTCGGGTGGGGCGGACCGGCGGCGGAGATCGTGTCGACGACCAAGGACCTCGGCAAGTTCTGGCGTGCGCTGCTCGGCGGCAAGCTGCTCCCGCCCGCGCAGCTGGCGGAAATGAAGACGACCGTGCCGCTCGGGCCCAACGACGCCTACGGGCTCGGCGTGATCCGGCACGTGACGAGCTGCGGTGTCGTCACGTGGTTCCACAACGGGGGCACGCCCGGGTTCGTCACCGGGGGCGCCGTCACCGACGACGGCCGGACGAGCGTGATCGTGTCGCTGTCGAACGACGGCGTGATCCCAGGCCAGGGGACCGCGATGACCCGCCTGACCGACAACGCGATCTGCCGAGCGGGGTGAGGGCCGGGATAAAGCGGGCTTTACTCCCGGGGATAAAGCCCGCTAAACATCGGGGAGTAAAGCCCGCTTTATCCCGGTCTTAGAGGCGGCAGGTGGTGAGGACGTCGCCTTCGCGGGGGATGGTGCGTGAGGCGGGCGGTTGGATGTGGGCGCCGAGCCAGGACTCGAGTGCGGTGAAGGCGCTGCGGTGGCACGGGATCAGGGGGCGCACCAGGGTGGGGAAGGCGTCGAACAGGCCGTCGACGTGGTTGCCGCCTTCGACGCGGTAGTAGCGGAAGAGGCGGTCGCGGCCGGAGTCGTGGACCATCCGGGCGTAGAGGTCGGAGTCGAGGGTGATCGGGAGCAGGACGTCGAGCGTCCCGTGCAGGGTCAGCAGTGGTTTGCCGATGCGGCCGGTCAGTGAGATCCGCTCCACCGCGCGGTGCACCGAAGCGGGCCGGGAAGCGTAGTCGTAATCGGCTTCGGCACCGGTGTAGGCGGGGTCGAATTCGGTGCGGTAAATGCGCTGGGTCAAATCCCAGTAGTACTTGTGGTGGTAGTCCCACAGGAACTCCGAGCCCGCCGGGAAACCGGCGGCGTGCATCGCGTCGGCGTCCGGGTAGGCGCGCAGCGCGGGCGGCAGGAACGTGAACAGGTTGGTGCGGTCCGTCCACAAGGTGCCCTCCCAGTCGACGCCGCCGTCGAACAGCTCGGGGTGGTTTTCGAGCTGCCAGCGCACGAGGTAGCCGCCGTTGGACAGGCCGGTCGCGAGCGTGCGGCGGACCGGGCCGCAGTAGCGGTGGGCGACCGCGGCCTTCGCGGCCAGCGTCAGCTGGGTGACGCGGAAGTTCCACTCGGCGAGCGCGTCGCCGGGGCGGCGGCCGTCCTCGTAGAACGTGGCGCCGGTGTTGCCCTTGTCGGTCGACGCGAACGCGTAGCCCTTGGCCAGCACCCAGTCGGAGATGGCGCGGTCGTTCGCGTACTGCTCGCGCACGCCGGGCGCGCCGCTGATCACCAGGCCGCCGTTCCAGCGGTCCGGCAGCCGGAGGACGAACTGGGAGTCGTGGTTCCAGCCGTGGTTGGTGTTGCCGGTCGACGTGTCCGGGAAATAGCCGTCGATCTGGATGCCGGGCACGGCCGTCGGCGCGGGCAGGCCCGCCGGGGTGAGGCCCGCCCAGTCGGCGGGGTCGGTGTGGCCGCCCGCGGTGCTCAAGTCCGCGACCCGCGCGGACTCCTGGTGTTCGGCGCCGGGGACCCGGGGGTTCCCGCACGGGACGGCTTCGGCAGCGGAGGCAGGGACGACGACGGTCGCGGCGAGGACGGCGATGGCCAGCAGCGTGCGCATGGTCACCGAAGGTAGGCCGCTCGCGCGCGCGAGGTAATGGTCGCGGCCACCACGCCGGGCCGTCCGGCTGTGGTGACCGCAGCCATGGTGACCGGGTTGGTTGCTCCTTAACGTGGAAGGAACGTTCCGGGACAAGGAGGTCCACAATGGACGGCAAGCTGCGGGTTTTCCTGCTCAGCCTGGTGCTGCTCTTCGCGGTGGCGCCGGCGGCGAGCGCGGCGGGCATCGGCGAGGTGACCGGGTTCGGGTCGAATCCCGGCAACCTCAAGATGTTCCGGTACGCGCCGGACGAGCTGGCCGCCGGTCGGCCGGTCGTCGTGGCGCTGCACGGCTGCACGCAGGACGCCGCCGGCTACGGCACGAACACCGGCTGGGTCCAGCTCGCGCAGCGGGCGCGGTTCACGCTCGTGTTGCCGCAGCAGCAGACCGCCAACAACATCAGTAAGTGCTTCACGTGGTTCGACGGGGTCAAAACACCTCAGGAAGCCTTGTCCCTCAAGCAAATGGTGGACCGCGCCATCGCCGACGCCCAAGCCGATCCGGCACGCGTGTTCGTCACCGGGCTCTCGGCGGGTGGCGCGATGACCTCGGCGATGCTCGCCCGCTATCCGGCGACGTTCAAGGCGGGCGCGGTCGTCGCGGGTCTGCCGTACGGCTGTGCGACCAGCCAGCTGACGGCGTTCTCGTGCATGAATCCCGGCAAGAACCTGGCTCCGCGTCAGTGGGGTGACAAGGTACGGGCCGGTGGCCACCCGGGACCCTGGCCCGTGGTCGGTATCTGGCACGGTACCGCCGACTACACGGTGAATTCCGCCAACCTGACCGAGCTGGCCGAGCAGTGGACCGACGTGCACGGCGCCGACGCGGTCGCCGACAGCCGCGACACCGTGGCCGGGTTTCCCCATGCCGTGTATAGGAATTCCGCTGGTCAGGCGGTAGTCGAGACGTTCTCGATCACCGGCATGGGGCACGGCCAGCCGGTCGATCCCGGGCAGTGCGGAACGGCCGCGCCGTACCTGGTGGACGTCAACCTGTGCGCGGCAGGGCGGATGGCGGCGGACTGGGCGCTAGCAGAGTGAACGCTGTACAACAAGTGCCTTAAGGACATTTCTTGTCGGGCCGGTGTACCGGCGCGCTTAGGCCATTCGCGGGCAAGACTTTGCCCCATGACGACGAGCACGACGCAGACGCGCCCCCAGACCGACCGGGACCCGGCCAAGGAGGAGTTCGAGCGCGTCGTCCTCGCGGCGGCGCATGGCGACGAGCAAGCCAGGAACGAGACACTGGCCGCCATCCAGCCGATGGTCCTCAAGTACTGCCGGGCCAGGATCGGCAGCCACCACGTCTCCTACCTCTCGGCGGCCGACGTGGCGCAGGAGGTCTGCATCGCGGTGCTCAAGGCGCTGCCGAGCTACCAGGACCGCGGCGGCTCGTTCACCCACCTGGTGTACGCCATCGCCGCGAACAAGGTCGCCGACGCCTACCGCGCCGCGTCCCGCGACAAGTCGAGCCCGATGCCGGAGATCCCCGAGACCATCGGGGACATGGGCGAGCCGGAGTCGCAGGCGCTGGCCTCGGACCTGCAGGCGCAGATGGGCGAACTGCTGCTCACCCTGCCGGCACTGCAGCGGGAGATCCTGACCCTGCGCATCGTCGTCGGCCTGACCGCGGGCGAGACCGCGCAGGCGGTCGGCCTGACCTCGGGGCACGTGCGCGTGCTGCAGCACCGCGCGCTCACCAAGCTCCGCGCGCTGGTGTCGGCCGAGACGAAGTGGCGCTAAGGCACGGGTCTCACCCGCCGCGGTCTGCCCGGCTTCGGCCGGTCGGCCAGCCCGGCCACCCCTTCGGCGGCATAGCGTTTGCGCCACAGGATGACCGTCGGCTTCGAGACCCCGAGTGTGGTCACGATGTCCTTGACGGCCATGCCTTCGGCGGCGAGCAGCACGATGCGGGCACGGTGGGCGAGCGCGCCGCCCTCGGCCGCGTCTTCGAGGAACAGCCGGTCTTCCGGCGCCAGCGGGGGTGTGATCGTGATTTGCACATCTTATGATTGCCCGCGCATTGAAGCCGGTAAAGAACATCGGGGAATAGGCGGCCGAATGGCGGAGAATGCCCGCACCCGAATGGTGTGGTAAAGACATTCTTTCTGTGTGGGTAATCCGTTTTTCGCTGTGGGCAAAGGGAAGGGCCCCGGTGAGGAGGATTCACCGGGGCCCGTGGACTGGCGGAGTCGTTACGCGACCACTGACGCTTCGAGCGGGCTCTTGCGCAGTTCCAGCCACGTCGGGAGCAGCGTGCCGCCCATGGCCAGCAGGCCGGCGAAAAGCACCACGCCGATGTACATCCAGGGTGAGCCGGACGGGATCGGCGAGCCGGTGCGGGCCAGGCTGAACGGCACCAGCGTGAGCGGCGTGATGAGCGTGCCGAGCACGATGCCGATGATGCCCGCCTGCGCGCCCTCGATGGCCGTCATCCGCAGCACCTGGTCCTTGGTCGACCCGGTGAGCCGCTGGAGACCGAACTCGCGCCGCCGCTTGGTGATGGCCAGCGAGAGGTTGTTGATCACCTGGATGGCGATGTAGCCGACCAGCATGGCGATCATCAGCAGGGTCACCAGCGCCTGCGCGCCGAGGTGGTGCAGGAACGCGCCGTTGAGCGACTTGCGGTCACCGATCGAGGCACCCGGCACTGTCGACATCGCGGTGGTCAGGTCCGCGCGCAGCCGGCCCATGTCGGCGCCCTGCGCCGGGTTGACCAGGATGTACTTGGCGCGCCCGAGCGTGGTGTGCGCCTCCAGGGTCTCGGCGGGCATCACGATCGACTCGAAGCTCTCCTTGGCGGTGAACAGCGCCACCACCTTCAGGTCGACCTTGCCGCGGTCGCCCATCCGGATGGAGATGGTGTCGCCGAGCTTGGCGCCCATGTCCTTGGCGTGGGTGTTGGTCAGCGCCACCGTGTCACCGGTGAGGTCGCTGAACGAGCCCTCGACCACCGAGGTGGCGTAGACCTTGGACGCGGCGTCGGCGTTGAAGCCCTTGATCTGCGAGCCACCGAGGTCGCGGCCCTGCCACGGGTCGGCCGGGCTCTCGATGAAGCCGGCGCTGGTGAGGAACACCGACGCGCCATCGACGCCGTTGACCTTGCGGATCTCGTCGAGCACCTCGGGCGCGAAGCCGCTCTCGCCCGACTGCAGGATGACGTTGTGCGCCAGCTCCTGCGTGTACGTCTCGGTCGCCGCGGTCTCGGTCGTGGTGGCGTACAGGTTTGCCGTGGCGATACCGGTGACCAGCATGATCGGGGTGATCACGGCGGCCACCTGCGTCACGCGGGCCTGTGCGTTGAGCGAGGCGAGGTACCCGGCGATGCCGGTGGTCCGCCGCACCAGCGGGCCGAGGATCCGCGTGGTCGTCTTGGCCACCATCGGGCCGAGCAGCGCCAGCCCGATACCGGCGAAGATGCAGGAGAAGATCGCCGGGCTCGCCTTCAGCGGGCCGTTGGCCAGCTGCACGACGTAGATCAGCGCGCCGCTGATCACGAAGCAGACGATCGCGAAGATCGGGCGGAGCTTGCCAGGCTTGTACTCCTGGATCTCGGCGTCGGTGAGCGCTTCGATCGCCTTCGCCTTGGTGACCCGGCGGCCGGCGATCGACGCGGCGCCGACCGAGGTGATCAGCGAGATCAGCGCGGCGACGATGGTCGGGATCGGGCCCTGGTGGAACGCCAGGCCCTCGGCGACCAGCCCGCTGTCGACGATCCGGTTGAACAGTACCTCGCCGAACAGCACACCCGGGATGATCGACAGCCCGGTGGCGATCAGCGAGACGAAGATCGTCTCACCGACGATCATCCGCTTCAGCTGGCGCGGCGTGGTGCCGATGGAGCGCAGCAGCGCCATTTCCCGCTGGCGCTGCTGGAAAGCCAGCGAGAGCGTGGACGCGACACCCATCAGACCGGCCAAAGTGGACAGTCCGCCGATCAGCACGCCGATGATGAGAAGGTCGGTCACCTCAAGGGTTTTCGGCTTCTCGCCGTGGCCGCGGATGTCGCCGGTGAGCACCTTGGTGCCCTTGCCGGCCAGCGCGGCGGTGAGCTGCTGCTGCAGCCCGGCGACGTCGGTGCCGGGCGTCGCGAACACGCCGATGTTGTCGACCTTGCCGGGGTCCGGGATCAGCCGCTGCACGTCCGACGGCGAGAAGAACAGCCCGGCCTGGTTGACCGCGGCGCCCGGCTCGGCGATGCCGCTGACCCGGAACGTCTCCGTCGTGCCGCGCACGGCGACCTTGACCTCACTGCCGACCGTCGCGCCCGCCGCGTCGGCGGTTCGCTTGTCCAGCACCACATCCCCGGGTGCCTGCGGCGCGGCGCCGGAGCTCAGCGCGTACGGCAGCATCTCCGCGGACGACCAGCCGTGGCCGCTCGACGTGACACCGGCGTCGACGGTCGCGCCGTCCTTCACCACCGCGGCGGGGAAGGACACGTCCGGCAGCGCCTTGAGCACGCCCGGCACGGTCTGGATGGTGGTGATCAGGCTTTCGTCGATGTGGACCCGCTCGAGCAGCGTCGCGACCGGGTTGTTGGGCAGCGGGTAGACGGTGTCGCCCGCGATGACGATCGGCGTGGCCTGCAGGCGCTCGGCAGGCGCCTCGTCACGGATACCGGTCTCCAGGATGCCGCCGCTGGCGATGACGATGCCGGAACAGAGGAACATCCCGATGAAGGTCGCGGCGAACGCGGCCCAGCGGTATTTCAGGCTGCGCAGTGCGAGAAGGAACATCACACGCCCCCGACCGGAGCCGCGGCGGCCGCGCGGTTGCGCTGCTCGACGAGTTCGGACAGGTGGGTCATCCGCTCCGCGACGGCCTCGGCCGTCGGGCGCTGCAGCTCGGTCACGATGTGGCCGTCGGCAAGGAAAACGACGCGGTCGGCGTAGGAGGCGGCGATCGGGTCGTGGGTCACCATGACGATGGTCTGGCCGCCGGCGCCTGCCTGCTGGAGGAGCAGCAGTACTTCGCGGGCGGTCTTGCTGTCGAGCGCACCCGTCGGCTCGTCGCCGAAGATGACGGCGGGGCGGGTGACGAGCGCGCGGGCGATGGCGACGCGCTGGGCCTGGCCGCCGGAGAGCTCGGCGGGACGGTGGCCGACGCGGTTGGTCAGCCCGACGCGGTCGATGACCTCGTCGACCAGCGCCTGGTCCGGCTTCTTTCCGGCCAGCTGCAAGGGAAGCAGGATGTTCTGCATGACGGTCAGCGCGGGGAGGAGGTTGAACGACTGGAAGATGAAGCCGATGCGGTCACGGCGCAGCAGGGTGAGCTGGGTTTCGTTGAGGCCACTGAGTTCGGTGTCCTCGAGGCGGACGCTGCCCGAGGTCGGCGTGTCGAGCCCGGCCGCGCAGTGCAGCAGCGTGCTCTTGCCCGAGCCGGACGGTCCCATCACCGCCGAGAAGGTCCCGCGCTCGAATCCGATGTCGACGCCGCCGAGCGCGACCACGGCGTTGTTGTCGTGGCCATAGACCTTGCGCACGGACTCCAGCCGGATGGTGGTGTTCACTTTCTCCTCCTAGTAAGTCACTCTCAGTAGCCATACCGGGGTACGGCTCGGTCGATCCGTCCGGGCATCGCTGTCCCGTTAGTCCGCTACGCCGGATTCGTGCGGGTGACTCTCCGGCTGCGCTTGCTCACATGACGTACTATACATGTGTTCTATTCACTTGTATAGAACGGTCGTTTAAAACTACTCTGAGCAGTGGTTTCTTCGGTTCCGGCGGGGTGCGGACCAGCCTCCACGGTTGCGGCAGTGACGGCTCGAACTGTCCCTGTAAGGGGTACAAACCGACGGTCCCGTGTTCGCAACACTGTTGTCGACCCTTACCCCTTGAATAAGGGGGCATTTCGCGCGGGCAGGGGTATTGACATAGCTGTTGTTCAGGGGTTTCTGAGGCGAATCTCAGCGATGGTCCGTCAAGTCGATCATTGCGCTGAGTGACGTAGATTGTCCTGCCGGACATTAGGAAAGAGTCTTGACGAAGGTCCCGCTCATCGGGTCGACTGTGCCGCGTTCCGACCAACTCGGAGGTTGCGGTGAAATTTTCCGTCCGGCTGCTGGCCGTTTTCGGCCTGGCCACCTTGCTCGTCTCGGCTGCCCCGTCCGCCATCGCCGCGGGTACCGGGCTCGACGAGCCCACGAAGAAGGACCACGCGATGCAGATCGTGTCCAGCGCGGAGAACTCGTCGCTGGATTGGCGCGCGCAGTTCGGCTACATCGAGGACATCGGCGACGGCCGCGGCTACACCGGCGGGATCATCGGGTTCACCTCGGGCACGCACGACATGCTGGAGCTCGTCGAGCGCTACGCCAACGTCAAACCGGGCAACGTGCTCGCGAAGTACCTACCGGCGCTACGCGCGGTGGACGGCTCGGATTCACACGAAGGGCTGGATCCCGGCTACCCCGGTGACTGGCGGTCGGCCGCGAACGACCAGACCTTCCGTGATCTGCAGGAATCCGAGCGCGACCGGGTGTACTTCAACCCCGCCGTGTCGCGGGCGAAACAGGACGGCGTGCGCGCGCTCGGGCAGTTCGCGTACTACGACGCGGCGGTCGTGCACGGCTACGAAGGCATGCAGGCCATCAGGAGCCGGGCGCTGGGCCGGGCGGCTTCACCGGCGCAGGGCGGCGACGAAACGGCTTACCTGCACGCGTTCTTGGACGAGCGTGTCATCGAAATGAAGAAGGAAGCGGCACACGACGACACCAGCCGGATCGACACGGCCCAGCGCGTCTGGCTCAACGACGGCAACCTCGACCTGAACACCCCGCTGCGGTGGCACGTCTACGGCGACGCCTACTCGATCGGCTAGTCGTGAGCGTTGCGGGCGGTTAGAACCGCCCGCAACGCTCTCACGAGCTTTTTACTGGGGCAACAGCTTCTTGAGCCGGTCGGCCGCGTCCTGTGCGTCGCGCACGACCCGCCCGGTGTCCACCCCGACCACCTTGCCGTCGCGCTTGAGCACGCGGCCGTCGACGAACACCCAGTCCACATTGGACGGCTGGGTGTTGAAGACCAGCTGGTTCACCCAGTCCACCTTGGGCGCGAAGTTGACCGATTGGGCGTTGATCACTTGCAGGTCCGCTTTCTTGCCCGGCGTCAGCGAGCCGACCTCGCCGTCGAGGCCGAGTGCCTCGGCGCCGCCGAGCGTGGCCATCCGCAGCACGTCCGCCGTCGTCGGGTAGACGCCGGGATCGGTCGCCGTCGCCCGCTGCAGGCCGACCGCCGCGCGCATCACGTTGAACATGTCGCTGGTGTCGTTGGTCCCGCCGTCCAGGCCGAGCCCGACCTTCATGCCGCGCTTTTTCATCTCCGGCAGCCGGATGACACCGGACGCCAGCCGCATGTTCGACAGCGGGTTGTGCGCGACGCGGACGTCGGCGGCGGCCAGCTCGTCGAGCTCGGCGTCGGTCGCCTGGATGACGTGGTTCGCCACCAGTCCCGAGTGCAGCGCGTTCGCCTTGCGCAGCGCCTCCATCTGCCCGGTCGCCGGGTCGGCCTTCGACTCGAGCAGGTGCACGTTCAGCGGCACGCCGAGCTCACGCGCGAGCTTCTCCGACGCGTCGAGGCTCGGGAAGTTCCCGGTGGACGGGTGTGTGCCGATCTCCAGGTGCGCCAACGGGTTCTTGTCGATCACCTCGCGCTTGACCCGCCGGATCTCGTCCTGCAGCGCCGCGTTCGTGGTGCCGTTGTAGGAGAACACGAACCGCAGGTTCGACTCGCCGAGCGCGCGCAGGTTGCCCTTCGCGAAGTCGGCGTTGAACGCGTGCGACCAGTCGGTCACCGTGGTGATCCCGGTCGAGATCACGTCCAGCGTCGCCAGCCTGGCGCCCGCGTAGCCGTCGGCGTCGGTCGGCTGGTTCTTGTACAGCGGCAGCACGCACTTGCCGAGCCAGCCGTTGAGTTCCTTGTCGCCTGCGCAGCCGCGGATCAGCGCCTGCCAGAGGTGATTGTGCAGGTCGACGAACCCGGGCAGGACGATCTTGCCCCGCCCGTCGACCACCTGCGCGCGGCCGGCCTCGAGGTGCTTGCCGACGGCCTTGATCTTGGTGTCCTCGATGAGCACGTCGGCGTCGGCGAGCGTGCCGAGCGGACCTTCGCCGAGCTTCGGGTCCATGGTCAGCACCATCGACGCGCCGCGGATGACGTACTTACCGCCCGGACCGCTGCCCGTTGGGGCATCGTTTCCGCTTGGTTTAGCCAGTAGGAAGGCGCCGAGAACCAGCGCCAAGGTCAAAGTGAACACGGCGAACACCGGGCTCCGCTGTTTCATGTCTAACTCCCCAGTCGGAATCAGCGTGACAAGATCACGCTAGTCCTTCAGGCGCAGCCCGGCTTCCCTTAATCCCTCTTCGACCGTGAGCCGCTCGATCTCGCGGTCGACGCCCTCGGGCAGCTCGTCGAGGCAGTGGTCGAGGTGCACGGCCGCGCAGGCCTGGATCAGGAGCGCGTCATAGGCCTGGCGTGCGCTGATCCGGCGGGCGGCCGGGGTGCCGGGACCGTAGTCCGCGAGCAGCCGGTGCACCCGGCGCAGATCGGCGGCGAGGCGCTCGACCGAAGGCTCCGGAATGCCGCGTTTGGCGCGCTTTTTCTCGATCAGGCCAGGGAGTTTGAGTACGGCCCAAGTGGCCGCGGTCGGGATGACGACCACGACCGCGTACAACGCCAGATTGGCGGCGACGGCCATGCCTCATCGTACGTCGCCGAGTCAAGACTGCCGTTCTTGTCGGTGCTGCGCGGATAATCACCGACAGGAGAAATCCACTGGGAGGAATGTACGGATGAGCGGCGAACTGACCCGCAGGAACATGCTCATAGGCACGGGGGCGGCCGCCGTCGCCGCCGGTCTCGTGAGCCCGGGAACCGCACAGGCGGAACCTGAAACCGCAAGGGAAACGACGGTCCGCGAGGGCACGAACATCAGCGTCGCCGTCTCGCCGGACGGCAAGCTGGTCGCGTTCGATCTGCTGACCGACATCTGGGTGGTGCCGATCGCGGGCGGGAAGGCGCGCAGGCTCACCGACGACTTCGCCGACGCGACGCTGCCGCAGTTCTCGCCGGACGGGCGGCGGCTGGTGTTCCAGTCCTACCGTGACGGGAACTACCACCTGTGGAGCGTCGGGGTCGACGGCTCCGGTGCCCGGCAGCACACGAAAGGCCCGTTCGACCACCGTGAGCCGCGGTTTTCGCCCGATGGCGCGTCGATCGTCTTCGCGTCGGACCGGGGCGGGAGCTATGGCGTGCACCGGCTCGCGGTGGCGTCGGGGGAGATCACCAAGCTCACCGACACCCCGGCCGAGGAGGCGACGCCCGTCTGGTCGCCGGACGGCAAGCGGGTCGCGTACACGGTCGACGACGTGGCCATCGACGTGCTGGACCTGGCGTCCGGCGTGGTCACCAGGGCTGTCGCCGCGCCGGCGGGCGCGAAGCTGTACGGGCCGTCGTTCGCGCCGGACGGCAAGCTCGCGTACGTCAGGCTGACCGGCGCCAAGCCGGAGCTCGTGGTCGGTGACCAGGTCGTCAGCGGGGACGAGGACGTGTTCGCGTTCCCCGCCGCCTGGCTTTCGGCGGACGAGTTCCTTTATCCGGCGGACGGTCGCGTCCGGCGGCGCAAGCTGACCGGCACGCCGCCGGTCGAGGTCGGGTTCGCCGCCACCGTCCCGTTCACCGCCAGGCGCAGGTACCGCCAGGCGGTCCGCGATCTCGACGACCACCGCGAGCGGCAGGCGCAAGGGATCGCGTCGCCGGTCGTCTCGCGTGACGGCTCGCAGGTCGCCTTCCGCGCGCTGAACGCGTTGTGGCTGCTCAAGATCGGTGAGCGGAAACCACGCAGGCTGCTGGCCGACGGCTACTTCAACTCCGACCCCGACTTCTCGCCCGATGGCAAGTCGCTGGTCTACGCCTCGGACAAGGCGGGCGACGCCGACCTGTGGCTGCTCGACATCGCCACCGGCGCGACGAACCGGCTCACCGGCCTGCCCGGCGCGCAGCTGACGCCGCGGTTCTCGCCGGACGGCGCCCGGATCGCCTATCAGGACCACGACGGCGCGACCTGGGTCGTCGACGTCGCTGGCGGCACGCCGAAGCAGGTCGCGCCGACGCTGTTCATGCCGGGCAGGCCGACCTGGTCCGCGGACGGCAGCACCTTGGCGCTCGCGGCGGTGAAGCCGTACTCGAAGCGCTATCGCGAGGGCACGAGCCAGATCCTGCTGGTCAACCTGCGCGCGGGCACGCTGCAGTACAGCGAGCCGATGCCGCACGCGTCGCTGTCCACGCGCGGTGACGACGGCCCGGTCTGGTCGCCAGACGGCAAGTATCTGGCGTTCGTCGTCGAGTCGACGGCGTGGATCGTGCCGGTCGACGCCACCGGCACGTTCACCGGGCAGCCGAAGCAGGTCACACACGAGGTGACCGACTCGCTCGCCTGGGTGGGCTCGAACACCTTGCTGTACTTGAACAACGGCGAGCTGCGCACCCAGTCCATCGCCGGTGGCGCGCCCGCCACGATCCCGGTCGACCTGCGCTGGCAGCGGCCGGTCGTCCGGCAGAAGCTCGTGGTCCGCGCGGGTGCGCTGTGGGACGGCAAATCGAGGGAATTGCGGCGCAACGTCGACGTCATCGTCGACGGCGACCGCATCGCGGGTGTCGTTCCCGCTGGTCCCGGGCCCGCCACGGTCGACGCTGCCACGCGCACGGTCATGCCCGGCCTCATCGACGCGCACGTCCACTGGCACCTGCGCGGCCGCCAGTGGGGAGCCAGGCAGGGCCGGCTCTGGCTCGCGTACGGCATCACCTCGACCAGGTCGCCGGGCGACCCGGCGTACCAGATGGTGGAGACCAGGGAGGCGCTCGAATCCGGCGCGCTCACCGGGCCGCGGTTCTTCGCCACCGGCGAGGCGATCGACGGCTCGCGCGTCTACTACAACTTCATGCGCCCGAACCGCTCGATCTCGTTGCTGGACAAGGAGTTCGAACGCGCGCGGAGGCTGCGGTACGACCTGATCAAGACCTACGTCCGGTTCCCCAACGAGTACCAGGCGGCCGCCGTCGCGGCCGCGCACCGCGCCGGACTGCCGCTGACCTCGCACTATCTCTATCCGGCCGCGCAATTCGGCATGGACGGGATGGAGCACTACGGCGCCACCAACCGGCTCGGCTACTCGCACACCGGCTCGCGGATCGGCCGCACGTACGGCGATGTCGTCGCGCTGTTCGCCGGGTCCGGCATGGGCATCTCGACCACGCTGTTCAACTCGGCCGTGCTCTACGGCGACGACCGTTCGCTGGTCACCGACCGGCGCACCCGCGTGCTGAACCCGTCATGGGAGTACGAGCGGCTGGTCCAGAAGGCCGACGACGCGCGGACGCCGGCGGCGGAGGCGATGCGGGCGATCCTCAAGGGCCAGGCCGAGATGATGCTGCGCATCCAGCGCGCGGGCGGCGTCGTGCTGGCCGGCACCGACGCCCCGCTCGACAACATCGCGATCTCCTTGCACACCAACCTGCGCGCGATGGTCCGCTACGGCTTCACCCCGTACGAGGCGCTGACCGCGGCCACCGCCAACCCGGCGCGCTGGCTCGGCCTGGAGGGCACGATCGGCGTGATCGCGCCGCGCGCGAAGGCGGACCTGGTGATCGTCGACGGCGACCCGCTCACCGACATCAACGCCGCCGCGGCCGTGCGCGGCGTCATGGTCGGCGGGCAGGCGCACACGGTCGACGATCTGCTGGCACCCTACGACCACCCGGCGGCGACCACCGCCCAGATCGTCCAGAGTGGACAGAAAGCGGAGTTCGCCGACGAATGGTGGCACCGTCCGGAGTGGACGGATCACGCCTGCTGCGGCGACTGACGGCGGTTCAGTACGCGATGCTGAGCAGCTTGCTCACGATCGCGCCCGCGAGAAACGCCGCGAAGCACAGTTTCGCCAGCAAGGACGGTGGCATGTGTAGGCGCATGGGGTCCCCTCCCTCGCGGAACTGCTCGGACTTGTCCGAGCATGACGGCGACGCGGGACACCGGCGACGACAGATGTCACAGAGACGCTGAGCCATTCGGGGATTCGTCGAGGTACGCGCGCAGCTTTCCGAGGCTGGGCACGACATGGCGGCGATTCACCGCGGCGATCAGTCCCTGCTCGCGCAGTGTGGTCATCGCCCGCGCGACGGAACGCCGGGTCGCGCCGACGTGGTTCGCCAGGTCCTGCTGGGTGAGCGGGATCTGGATGACCAGGCCGGCCGGTCCGGCGAGCCCGTGTTGCTCGGCCATGTGGAGCAGCGAGGCCGCGACGCGCTTGGTGACGTCGTGCACGGCGAACCAGCGCCGCATGTTCTCGGCTTCGGTGACCCGGTCGGCCATCTGCTTGACCAGCGCGATCGTGACGGTCGGACGCTCGTGCAGGCAGGCGAGGAACCGGTCGCGGGTGATGACCACCAGCTCGACCGTCTCGACGGTGTGCACGTCCGCGCCACGCGGCGAGCCGTACAGGGCGGCCAGCTCGCCGATGAGATGACCCGGCCCGCGGTGCCCGGTGAGCAGCTCGGAGCCCGCGGCGTTCGACGACGAGATCCTGACCCAGCCCTCGGTGATCAGCAGCAGATGCTCGGTCGGATCACCCTGGCGCAGCAGCAGTTCGTCGCTCGGATGACGGCGTCGCGGGCCGAGGCCGAGCAGGAAGCCCTGGTCCTCTGGCGAGAGATAGGTGAACAGGGATCCCGCCGCCGGTTCCAGTAGACCCCCCATCCTCCCCATGCTACGGACAACCGGCCAGCATAGGGTCGCCCTGTGTGCGCTCACATACTCGTCGCGGAAGACGACGAGAAGCAGGCTGAGGTCGTGCGGCTCTACCTCCAGGAGGAGGGCCACACGGTGGTCGTCGCCGGTGACGGGCGGTCGGCGCTCGACGAGGCCAGACGGCAGCGGCCGGACCTGGTGGTGCTCGACGTGATGATGCCGGGCGGGGTCGACGGGCTCGAGGTGTGCCGGACGTTGCGCGCCGAGTCCGACGTGCCGGTGCTGATGCTCACCGCGCGGTCCACAGAGGACGATCTGCTGCTCGGCCTCGACCTGGGCGCCGACGACTACATGACCAAGCCGTACAGCCCGCGCGAGCTGATGGCGCGGGTGCGGACGCTGCTGCGGCGCACCAAGCAGAACGGCGACGCGGACGCCGGGGTGCTGCGCGTCGGGCCGCTGCGGATCGACCCGGTGCGGCACGAGGTGTCCGTCGACGGCCGGGTCGTCGACTGCACGCCGGGTGAGTTCCAGATCCTCGAAGTGCTGGCGAAACAACCCGGCCGGGTGTTCACCCGCCAGCAGCTGCTGGACCTGACGCGCGGGTTCGACCAGTTCATCACCACCCGCATCATCGACGTGCACATGATGAACCTGCGCAAGAAGATCGAGGCCGACCCGCGCAGGCCCGCGCACCTGCTGACCGTGTTCGGCGTCGGCTACAAACTGATCGCCGACCGTGGCTAAGGTCCCCTGGCGCAAGCGTTTGCTGACGCGGCTGCTGGCCGTGTCGGTGCTCATCGCCATCGGCTCGATCGCCGCGACCGCGTGGCTCGCCGTGCAGACCACCACCAAGGCGATCGAGCAGGAAAAGGGCCAAGCGCTCTCCGACGACGCGACCGTCTACACCGAGCTGCTCGGCCGGGCGGCCGGGTCACCCAGCTGGGGCGGGGTCGGGCCGCTGCTGCACGACCTCGCGTCGCGGACCGGGCGCCGGATCATCCTGACCGGCGAGGACCGGGCGCCGATCGCCGACTCCGGCGGCGCGCCGATCCTGCTGCCCGCGCAGGCGTCGGCCGTGATCGATCCGCTGCGTGCCGACCCGATCCTGGTGCCCGAAGCCGGGACCAGCGGCATCGACCCGCGCGCGGTCGGGCCGTTCCGGCTGACCGACGAGGAGCGGAACCAGCTGGACGCGGTCGTCGCGAAGCAGATCGAGTGCCTGCGCGGGTTCAGGATCACCGCGACGCCGCGGTCAGCGCCGAACGGCAAGCCGTCCATCGACTTCAACGGATTCCCGCTGACGGCGGCGTCGAAATGCGGCCTGTTCGGCAACGACGTGCTGACGGGGACCGAAGAGCAGGCGCTGAGCCAGCTCACCGGCCTGGTCAACACCTGTATGCAACGGCAGGGCCTGCAGCCGGTGAAGCTGGATCTGACGTTCACGGCGCTCGGCGTGATCAGCGATCCGCAGGCGGCGCGCGCGTGCGTCGAGGCAGGCCGCCGCGAACAGCTGCGCACCTTCGTCGCGCCGCCCGCGCTGCTGTTCGTGACCAGCGAGAGCGGGCAGCCGTCGAACCCGTTCAACCTGTCCAAGGCCAACACCACGCGGATCATCGCGGTGACCGTCGGCGTGCTCGGGCTGACCGTGCTGATCACCGTGCTGCTCGCGACCAGGGTTTCCCGGCCGCTGCGCACACTGACCGAGGCGGTGCGGCGCAACCGGCCCGCGCCGGTCACCACCCGCGACGAGATCGGGTACCTCGCGACGGCGTTCAACGACCTGTCCGAGCGGCGCAAGATCATGGTCAGCGACATCGCGCACGAGCTGCGCAACCCGTTGACCGCCATCCAGGGCAGGCTGGAGGCGGCCGAGGACGGGATCATCCCGCTCGACCGCGCGCTGACCACCTCGCTGCTCGAAGAAACCCAGCTGCTGCACCACATCGTCGAAGATCTCCAGGACCTGGCGGCGGCCGACGCGGGCAGTCTCCGGCTGCATCCGGAGCCGGTGCACCTGAGCGATCTGCTGGACCAGGTCGTCGAGGCCTATCGCGACCGTGCTGCCGCCGCCGGCGTCGCACTCGCCGTCGAGACCGAGGGCGACCCCGAGATCCTCGCGGATCCCGTGCGGCTGCGGCAGATCATGGGCAACCTGGTCAGCAACGCGATCCGGCACACCCCCGGCGGGACCGTGTCCGTGCGGGCCCGCTCGGCCGACGGCGAGTGCGTGATCGAGGTGGCCGACACCGGCGCGGGCATCAGCCCCGCCGACCTGCCCCAGGTGTTCGACCGCTTCTGGCGCGCGGAAAAGTCACGCTCCCGCCAGACCGGCGGCAGCGGACTCGGCCTCGCGATCGTCCGTCAGCTCACCGAAGCCCACAACGGCACCGTCTCGGTGACCAGCACGCTCGGCGAAGGCACCACCTTCACGGTGCGCCTGCCCCACCCAGACCCGGGATAAAGCGGGCTTTACTCCCCGATGTTTAGCGGGCTTTATCCCCGGGAGTAAAGCCCGCTTTATCCCGGGGCTTCGTCAAGACAGGTGCGTGCTGAACCAGTCGAGCATGTCGGCGTCGGCGTCCGCCCAGCTCTCGCGGTCGGTCGGCGAGTGACCGCCGGACACCCGGATCAGCTTGACGGTCCGGCCGAGATCACGCAGCCGGTCGTGCAGCTGCTCGGAGCCCTCGATGCTCACGCGGGTGTCTTCGACGCCGTGTACCAGCAGCAACGGCGCGCGGATGTTGGCGGCGTGGTTCAACGGGCTGCGCGCGGCGAGGCGGGCGGCGTCCGCCGGATCGCCGGGGTCGCCGATCCAGCCCGCGGCGCGGCGACGCCAGGTCGGCGGCATGGACTGCACGTCCAGCACCAGGTCGGACGGGCCGCACACGGCGACACCCGCGCGCCACAGATGCGGCAGCCTGCTCACGCAGCTGAGCGCGGCGAAACCACCGTACGACGCGCCGTAGACGCCGAGCCGGGAGCCGTCGACCCAGTCGAGGCCACGCAGGAACGTCGCGGCGGCACCGAAATCGGCGAGATCGCCGCCACCCCAGTCGCGGTAGATCAGGCGCTGGTAGGCGATGCCCCTGCCGTTGGAACCACGCATGTTCGGCGCCAGCACGGCGATGCCGCGGCGCAGGAGTTCCTGGATCATCGGGTCGTAGACCGGCAGCGCGCGGGCCTCGGGTCCGCCGTGGATGTGCAGCACCGCGGGCACCGGGCCGGTCCGGCGCGGCGGCCGGTACAGCAGCCCGGACACTTCGAGGCCGTCGGAACTGGTGAACCACACGGTCTCCGGGGAGACCGCGCCCTGGGGGAGGCGGTCGCCGCAGTTGGTCAGGCGCTTGGTCTCGGCCGTCGCCGGGTCGACCAGCCAGAGTTCGGCGGGCCGGTCCGCGTTGCCGACCTGCAGGAGCAGCCGGTCGCCCGCGAAGCGCGGGACGTAGCCGTCGAAGCCGAACTCCTCCGCGCAGATGCCCGGCGAGAGGCCGTCGAGATCGGTCACCTCGTGCGTTTCCGGGTCCAGCATGCGCAGGATGGTGCGCTGGTCCTCGGTGATCGCCCAGACGATCTTGGCGCCGACGCTGATCGACTCGACGTCGGCGTAGGGCGTGTCGAGCCACTGCACCGGCTTGCCGGGCACCAGCAGCGCGGCGCCGAGGAAGCTGCGGCCTTCGGTGGTGCAGAGGTAGATGCCGTCCTCGGTCCAGCCGCCCGGCAGGTACTTCGCGGGCCCGTCATGCGGGGTGAGGTGGCGGACCTCCCCGGACTCCAGATCGCAGGCGAAGAGGTCCTGTTCGGTGTTCTGGTGCAGCTTGATGACGAGCAGCTGCCGCGAATCCGGCGAGAAGCAGACCGGGAGATAGCGGTCGTCGGCCTCCAGCACGAGCCGGGATTCGCCGGTCGCGAGGTCACGCACGTAGACGTCGAAACAGCTTGAGTCGCGGGCGTTGCTGGCGAAGGCGAGCAGCTTGCCGTCCGGGCTGTACGGCTCGCTCGCGCTGCCGTAGGGCACGCCGATCTCGTGGCGGACGTTCGGCGTGTCGGCGAGCCATTCGACGGCGCCGGTGCCGGGGTCGACCTCGGCGAGCCGGTAGTGCTCGGTGCCGGTCAGATCGGTCTGGACGAGCAGGCGGCTGCCGTCCGGCCGCCAGGCGAGACGGAGTACGGCGCCGTCGATCGGAAGGAGGCGGTAGTCGCCCGCCCAGGTCCGGATCCACGGCTGTGGCTTGCCGGAAGCGTCGCTGACGTAAGCGAAACCGTCCTCGCGGGGCCAGGCACCGGTGAGCGTGTCGTAGTCGTTGAGGTTCATCTGCGTTCCCCGAGTGCCAGCTGGATCGCGGCCGCGGCGACGATGCCCCGGCGGAACCAGCCGAGGTCCAGGTTCTCGTCGGGCGCGTGGTTGGACTCGTCGACGTTCGCGAACGGGATGCCGTAGCAGGGCACGCCGAGTTCGTCGGTGAGCACCGCGATCGGCAGGCTGCCGCCGAGCGCGGGCACGAGCAACGGCTGCTCGCCGAGTCCCCGCTCGGCCGCTTCGAGAATCGTTGCGGTGTAAGGGGTTTCGGGCAGGGTGCGAGACGGGCTCATCGCGCCGCCGGGGATGAACTCGATGCCGGGCGCATGCCGTTCGACGTGCTTGCGGATCGCTTCGGTCACCTGCGTCGGCGTCTGGCCGCCGACGAGCCTGGTCTCGCAGCGGGCGATCGCGACGTCGGGGATCACCGTGCGGTGGTCGCCGGAATCGGCGCAGCTGAGCGAGTTGATGGTGAGCGTCGGCGCGGTGAGGCGTTCGTAGAAGCCGAGCTCGGCGGGCGGCTCCATGTGCCGGGTGCCGATGCCCGCGAGCGCTCCGGCCACGTCGAGCGGGAGATCCGCGAGCGCCTTCCACTCGCCTTCGGTGAGCGGGGCGACGGAGTCGGCGAACCCGGGGATGAGCACGGAACCGTCGGCCGAGCGCATGCTCGCGAGCAGCTGGATCAACGCCCACGCCGGGTTCGGCGCGACGCCGCCCCAGTTGCCGGAGTGCAGCGGCCGGTTCGCGCCGTACGCGCGGAGTTCGAAGGTCAGGATCCCGCGCACGCCGAGCACCACGCAGGCGCGCCCGGAGTCGTGCACCGGGCCGTCGCTCCAGATCGCGAGGTCGGGCACGTCGAGCTGGCTGACGGCCTTCGCGAGGTTCGGGCTGCCGATCTCCTCCTCGCCGTCGAGCAGAACGGTGACCCGGCACGGAAAGCCGCCGGTCAACTCCTTGAGCGCCCTGAGCCCGAGCAGCTGCGCGAAGTGCTGGCCCTTGTTGTCGCCGGTGCCGCGGCCGAACATCCGGCCGTCGCGGATCGACGGTTCGAACGCCGGCGTCGTCCACTTCTCTTCGGGACCGGCGGGCTGGACGTCGTAGTGGCCGTAGATGAGGACGTGCGGCGCGCCCGGCGGGCCTTCGGCGGTGCCGACGAGCGCGGGCAGGCCGCCGGTCTCGACCTGGCGGGCTTCGAGTCCGGCGTTGCGCAGCAAGGCGAGGCCGTGTTCGGCGGCGTCGGCCATGCCGAGACCGGTCCGGCTCACGCTCGGCTGCGCTATCCACGCGGCCAGCTCGCTGACCAGGTCTTCGTCGTGCTCCTCGACCCAGGCACGGACTTGCTCGACGGTCACCGGGGGCCTCCACGACTGATTGCACGAAATGAAATCGATAGCAGCAAATCAAATTCGTGGGATGATCGCAAGGTAGTGTTCGGCACGTGGAGGCCATCGCGACGACCGAAGAACTCAAGGCTCTGGGCCACCCGATCCGCTGGCGGATCCTGCGCCTGTGCCTGGACCGGGCGCTGACCAACCAGGAGCTCTCCGCGCGGCTGGAGCTATCGCCCGCGACCACGCTGCGGCACGTCCGCGCGCTGGTCAAGACGGGTTTCCTGGCCGCGGAAGAGGTACGCACCGGCGAGCGCGGCGCGCTGGAGCGGCCGTATCGCGCGACCCAGCGCACCTGGGGACTGAGCATTCTCGACGCCGACGAACCGGGGCTGTCCCAGCAGGTCGACCTCGCCATGCTGGGCGCGCACCGCGCCGAGGTGGTCGCGGCGGGCCCGGACGCCGGACGGGGCGTCAGCCGCGGTGTGCTGCGACTGCGCCCCGAGCGGGTCGACGACCTCAACCGCCGCATCCGCGAGGTGATCGCGGAGTTCGCCGACGACACCGACGGCGAGCCGTTGAGCTACCTCTGGTCCCTCGCGTCCCGCCCCAAAGACCTCTGAGGACCGGGATAAAGCGGGCTTTACTCCCGGGGATAAAGCCCGCTAAACATCGGGGAGTAAAGCCTGCTTTATCCCGGGTTGGCGCGGGAGTCCATGTCTTTCCATTGGGGGAGCAGGCCGGGGATGACCGTGGCGACCAGGTACAGACCGCCCGCGGTGACGAGGGCGGGTGCCAGGCCGAAGGTGACGATGGCGACGCCTGCCAGGCCGCCGCCGAGCGGCATTCCGGCCCAGGACAACGACTCCGCGAGTGAGCCGACGCGGCCGAGCAGGTCGCGGGGGATCCGCTCGACGAAGATGGCGTTGAGGATCGGGTTGATGAAGCCCGAGCCGAAACCACCCAGCACGCCGATGCCGATGACCACCCAGATCGGCGCGCCCAGTGCCATCACGACGAAGCGTGGCACGCCGGCGAGCACGAATCCGGCCAGGTAGACGAGCCTGCGGGGCAGGCGTTCGCCGAAGACCGCCGCGAGTGCCGCGGCGACGGCGGCCGTCACCGCGAAGGCCGAGCCGATGAGCCCGAGTTCGGCGGGGCCATAGCCACTGTCGTGGATCCACACCGGCAGCAGCACCGCGCTGTACGCCGTGTCGATCAGGTTGGTGATGCTCAGCATCGCGACCATGGCCCGCATCAACGGTTCCCTCGACAGGAACCGCCAGCCCGCCAGCAGTTGGCGAAGGTACGGTCCATCGTCCTCTGTGGACTCCGGGAGCGAGTGGCGTGGCGCCCAGATCGCGATGCCCAAGGCGCACAGCAGGAACGAGGCCGCGTCCAGGATCAGCGCGTTGGGTGCGCCGATCGCGCCGATGACCACGCCGGCCAGCGCCGGGGTGACGATCATCGCGATGCGCTCGGTCGTGCTGATCAGGCCGGTGACGCGTTCCAGCGACACCCCGGTCGCGTCCGCGATGTCCGGCGCGAGCGTGCCCTTCGACGTGTCACCGGGACCCCGCGCGACGCCCGCGACGGCGACCAAGCCCAGCAGCAACGGGAAACTGAGCAGGCCGAGGCCGTGCAGCAGCGGGATCAGCAGCACCGTGCCCGCGCTGGCGATGTCGGCCATGATGCTGACCTTGCGCGCGCCGACCCGGTCGATGATCGGGCCGCCGAGCGCCTTGGCGATGACCATCGGCGTCAGCTCGAACGCGACCACGAGGCCGGTCTTCGCCGCCGAGCCGGTGGTGGTCAGCACCAGCCAGGGGATCGCGATCGCGCTGAGCCGGGTGCCCGCGACCGAGATCGCGTTGGCGACGAGCATCGCGACCAGGGTGTGCCGCCGGGCCGGTGCCCGTTCGATGACGCTCATGACTTGATCCGGACGGGCATGGTGCTGATCCCGGCGACGAAGTTCGACCGGGTGTGGCCGACCGGCCCGTCGAGCTCGATGTGCTCGACCGTCTCGAGGAACTCGGTGAACAGCGCACGCAGCGCCATCCTGGCGAGATGCGCGCCGAGGCAGTAGTGCGGGCCGAACCCGAACGTGATGTGCCGGTTGGGCGTGCGCCGGATGTCGAAGCGGAACGGGTACTCGAACACCTCGGGGTCGCGGTTCGCGGAACCGACCCAGACCGCGACCGGCTCACCGGCGTTGACCACGCCACCGCTCAGCTCGATGTCGTCGACGGCGTGCCGGAGGAAGCTGTTCGCCGGTGACGTCCAGCGCAGCCCCTCCTCGACCAGCGAGTCCACCAGCGACGGGTCCCGGCGGGCGGCTTCGAGCTGCTCGGGGTGATCGAGCAGCGCCAGCACGGTCCCGGTGAACGCGTGCGGCGTCGTCGCGTTGGCGCCGAGCAGCAGGCTGTAGCAGTTGTAGACGATCTCGGCCTCGATCAGCGGCGCGCCGTCGGCGTCCATTGTGGACAGGATGTCGAGCAGCGAGTCGTCGCCGAGCGGCCGTTCCTTGGCCTGGGTGGCGAAATACGAGAACAGCTCGTGGTGCGCGATGGCGAGCGTCGCGCCCCGGCTGCCGATGCGGAACGCCGGGTCGTCCGGTGCGGCGGCCATCGAGGTCCACTGCACCAGGTCGGTCCAGTCGGCCTCGGGCAGGCCCATCAGCGCGCCGGTGAACGTCATCGGGAACTCGAACGCGGTCTTCGCGAGGTCGCCGTCGGTGGTTTCGATGACGCGCCTGGCCGCCGCGCGGACGCGGTCGGCCGAGGCGGCGAGCGCACGCGGGGTCATCGCCTTCTGCAACGGCCGCCGCAGCGCGGTGTGCCGGGGCGCGTCCGTGGAGACGAGCATCTGGCCCGCCGCCGCGTCACCGTGGCCGAGCTGTTCGAGCAGGCTGCCGCGTTCGGAGGTGAACGCCTTCGAGTCGCCGAGCACCTTGCAGGCGTCGGCGTACCTGGTCACCGAAGCGAACGAGCGGCCGTCTTTGAGCGTCTGCCGGTGCAGCGGCGCGGTTTCGCGCATGACCGTCCAGATCGGGTGCGGGTCGCCGTCCGAGTACAGCGTCGGGTCGAACAAGTCCACTGTGGACAAGTCGACATCGCGTGGGGTGCTGGTGATCCTCATGCCGCCGCCTCCTCTTGGGTGACGGCCTCGGCCATGCCCGCCGGCGTTGGGTTGAGGTAGAACGTGCGCGGCGAGACCTCGACACCGAACTCGCGGTGCAGGTCGGCGATGATCCGCACGCCGAGCAGCGAATGCCCGCCCAGCTCGAAGAAGTCGTCGTCGGCGCCGATCCCGGTGATGCCGAGGTGGTCCGACCACAGCTCGACGACCGTCTTCTCGGCCGGGGTGGATGGTTCGCGGTAGTCGCACATCAGGTCGGGACGGCCGGTGCCGATCTTCGCTTCGAGCGCCTTGGTGTCGACCTTGCCGTTGACGGTCAGCGGCAGCGCGTCGACCACGGTCACCAGCGACGGCACCGCGTACGACGGCAGCGTCTCGCCGAGTGTGCGGCGCAGGTCCAAAAGGGACAGCTCGCTCGCGAGCACCACCGCGGCCTGGATGCTCTTGCCGCCGGGGGTGTCCTTGATCAGCAGGCAGTGCTGGGCGACTTCGGGTATCGCGGCGACGGCGGCTTCGATCTCGCCGAGTTCGATCCGGAAGCCGCGGATCTTGACCTGGCGGTCCGCACGGCCGACGAACTCGATTTCCGGTCCATTGTGGACGAGGTCGCCGGTGCGGTACATCCGCGTGCCGCCGGGCGCGGGCAGGAACTTCTCGGCGGTCAGCGCGGGGCGGCCGAGGTAGCCGTGCGCGAGGCCGTCTCCAGAGGTGAACAGCTCGCCGGTGTCCGACGGTTCGAGGTGCTCGTCGAGCACGGTCACCGTGGTGCCGTTGATGGCTCGGCCGATGGGAATCGGGCCGTCCGCCGCGGTGATCCGGTGGCAGCAGGTGAAAGTCGTGTTCTCAGTCGGGCCGTAACCGTTGACCAGCACCGTTTCAGGCAGTGCTTCGAGTGCCTTGGCGACGTGCGGCGTGGACAGCACGTCGCCGCCCGCGAGCAGGTAGCGCAGGCCTTTGAGGTCGTCCAAGCCGAAGTCGACGACCTGGTGGAACAACCCGGCCGTCAGCCAGAGCACGGTGACCCCGGACTCGCGGATGTGCGTGGTCAGCGAGCTGAGCGAGAGGTCGCCCGCGGGCGGGATGACCAGTTGCGCGCCGCTCAGCAGCGCGCCCCAGATCTCCAGCGTCGACGCGTCGAACGCGATCGGCGCGAGCTGGAGGAACACGTCGTCCGGGGTGATGTCGACGAAATCGGGTTCGATGACGAGCCGCGTGACGCCGCGGTGCGGGACCATCACGCCCTTGGGCTTGCCGGTCGAACCCGAGGTGTACGCGACGTAGGCGAGGTCTTCGCCGTCGGTGTGTACGGCCGCTTCGCCGGGCAGGAGTTTGCCGACCTCGGTGATCACGACGTCGACTCCGGCGTCGCTCAGCATGAACTTGACGCGCTCGTCGGGATAGCGGGTGTCCAGCGCGAGATAGGCCGCGCCCGCCTGGAGGATGCCCAGCAGCGCGACGATCGCGTCGGCTGACCGTCGCATGTGGACACCGATGACGTCGCCGCGCCGCACACCCTCGCGCACGAGAGACGCCGCCATCCGGTTCGCCCGGTCGGCCAGCTCGGCATAGGTCAGCGTGCTCTCGCCGTCGCGAACGGCTGTGCGGTCAGGGAATTCCGCCGCCTTCGCGCGGAAACGGTCGACAATGGACATCAGGTCCTCCACGTGCTCGGCGGTGCCTGCAAGGCCGTCTCGCCGTCGTCGAAACGGAATTCGTAGGTCAGGTGCGCGATCGCCTCGTCCAGCGCGGCGAACATCGCCACGTGATCCTCGGTGTCACCGCACAGCAGATGCATCTGCGTGGTCATCACGCCGCCGTCGAGCCGCTGCCCTGGGCGGATCAGCGGCCGGTAGCCGGTGATGCCCTTGACGCGGCGCGCGGCCTTGACGCCATGCGTCGCGACCAGCTCGCACGGGTCGGTCGGCCCGGCGCCCCAGTACTGGAAGTGCACCCGGATCGGGTCGACCGGCTCGGACCAGGCGTGCTCGCCGAGCGCCAGCAGCCCGCCGATCCGCACCAGGTCGAGGCCGGCCGCGCGTCGGCTCAGCTCGTTGATGTACCCGCCGAGCCTGCCGTTGACCTCGATGATCCTCGGCCCGTCCGCGGTCATCTTGACCTCGGTGTGCGCGACGCCGAAGTCGACGCCGAGCGCACGCAGCGCGCGCGTCACCAGTTCGCACACCCCGGCCAGCTCGTCGGACGGCAGGTCTGCGGGCCAGATGTGGCCGAGTTCGCGGAACGGCGGCATCTGCGGGAACTTGCCGGTGACCGCGACATGCGTGATGGCGTCGGGGGAGCACAGGCTTTCGACCGAGACGTAGTCGCCGTACGGCAGGCTCGGCCTGCCCTGGATGAACTCCTCGAGCACCATCCCGCCGGGCAAGGTCTCGGCCAGTTTCCGGGCCGTTTCGGCGTCCGGCACGTGGTAGGTGTCGCGGCTTCCCCCGCCGTACAAGGGTTTCACGATCGCGGGATAGCCGATCGCCTTGGTCGCCGCCGGCCAGTCCGCGGGAGTGTCGATCACGTGCTGGCGTACCGAATCGACCCCGGCTTCCGCCAGACGGCGGCGCTGGGCGAGCTTGTCGGTCAGCATGTGGGTCGTTTCGAGGCGATGCCCCGGCAGGCCGAGCGCGGTCGTGAGTCTCGACGTGTCACGCAGCATCGACTCGCTGAACGTCATGATCCCGTCGGGGGACAGGGCTTTGACGCGGTCGATGTCCTCGTCGCCGCCGGTCAGCGGGACGACCGTGCCGAGCTCTTCGAGCACCGGCTTGACCCAGGCGGTGTAGTCGGAGGCGGGGAGCAGGAACGCGAGCGGAGTGTCGGCGGCCAGCGCCGTCGCGACCTCGGCGCCCGACGCCGCGCCGCGCTCGTACGCGATGGCTAACACGGCGACACCACCGACCGCAGCGCGGATTCGAGCGCGAGCAGGTAGGCGTCGACCAGCTTGCCGTCGATGAACTCGGGGTCGTAGGCGATGACGATGCCGGTGCCGAGATCAGGCGAGTCGATCATGACGTCGACGCCGAGCGCGAAGCTCGCCTTGTCGTAGGCCCACCACGAGTCGGCTTCGAGCTTGATCCCGTCGAGATCGCGGTAGGAATGGAAGTGGGTGAAGTTGAACGACACGTCGAACGCGGGGCGGCCGAGCGCCTGCTCGATCTCCGATACCGGGAAACGCCTGTGCGCCAACAGGTTCTGCTCGGACGTCCAGGCCTGATGCGCGCGGTCGGCCCAGGTGCCCGCGGTTGTGCGCAGGCGCAGCGGGACGGTGTTGAGGAACAGGCCGACGAGGTGATCCGAGCCCGGCAGCTCCGGCCTGCCGTTGACGACCAGACCGGTCACGACATCGTGGTGACGGCCCGTCGCCTGCGCGAGCGCGTAACCGTGCACCGCGAGGAAGAGGCTCTTCAGCGGAACACCGATCTCCTCGGCCGCCTTGCGCAGCCGATCGAGCTTGACCAGCGGCAAACGGCGGGTCTGGGTCGGGTCCGGCGCCGCGTCGATCGGCCGGTCGGGCAGGAGAAGGGGCGGCACGTCGGCCTCGGCCTTCCAGAACCCGGCCGCTTCCGCGGACTCGATGGCCTGGCGTTCGAGCGCGACGAACTTCCGGTAGCCGTCGGCCGGGACGGGCGGGAGCACAGCCTCGGTATTGGTGAGCTCGGCGTCGTAGAAGGTCAGGAGTTCGACGAGCAGGCGGGCGAAGCTCCAGCCGTCGATGATCGCGTGGTGGATCGCGAAGGTGAGCCGGAACGAGTCGGGCAGCGCGACCACGTGGCATCGGAACGCGGGCGCGGAGTCCCAGTCGATCCCGGTGGCCAAATGCTTGTCACGCCAGGCTTTCACCAGCTCGTCAGCCGACTTCTCGTCGCCGATCTGGACTTCGACGGGCGGCTCGGCGTCCTGCCAGATGAGGTGCGTCGCGGTCGAGAAGCTGGCCAGGTCGAACGAGCTGCGCAGCGCCGGGTGTCGGCGCATCAGGTTGCTGACGGCCGACCGGAACTTGGCCTGGTCGAAGCGCGCCTTGACCCGCATGCCGATGAGATCGTTGTAGAGGCTCGGGTCGCCGGCCAGCTCACAGAGGTAGATGAGGCCGACCTGCAGCGACGACGCCGGATACGCGTCGGCGATGTTCTGGGGCAGCAGCTTGCGATCTGCTTCGGTGAGCCCGTCGAACTCGGGGTGTTCCGCTTCGGGCTCGGCCTTTTCGAGCAACGGCACCAGCTCGCCGATGGTCGCGGCGGTCAGCAAGTCACGCAGGCCCAGCTTGACGCCCCGTTCCTTGGCGTCGGCGATCACACCGAGCGCGATGACGGAGTCGCCGCCGGCGGCGTAGAAGTCGTCCTCGAGCGTGATGTCCTCGTCGTCCAGGCGCGTGCGCAGGATGTCGAGCAGGATGTCTTCGGGTGCGGTCAAGGCGGTGCTCACCTTCTCGGCGACGAATCGTGGATGTTCCTGCGCGGCGAAATGCCCGCCCCGCAGTACGTGGATCTCGCAGCGCCCGGTGGTCCGCAGCCGCCACGCGGCCAGCCCGTCCAGCGGGACCTCAGGGTCCTGGTCCCCGCCAATGGCGAGGATCGGGACCTCCAGCCGGTCATAAGTCGGGCGGTAGTTCCGCACCAGCCGCATGTCATTGCGCATGACGTCCAGCACGATCTCGCGCATCTCGGGGTGCTCGAGGATCTCCGGCGCCGTGCCACCGAGCTTGACGATTTCGTCGAGCAGCTCCTCATCGCTCTCCTGGACATGCGCGACCCGGTTGTGCCGAAAGTCCCCGAAGTAGCTGGACACGACGAGCAGCTCGGGCGCCGGCTTGCCGTTCCTCGCCAGCCACGCCGTCAGTTCGGCGGCGAGCAGCGCGCCCATGCTGTGCCCCATGAGCGCGAAAGGCTTGTCCAGCAAGGGTTCCAGGCCGGTCCCGATGAGTTCGACGAGCTTCGCCACGTCATCGACGGGGTTCGTGTTCGCGAGGTGCTCGCGGCCGGGCAGCTGCACGGGCTGCAGATCGACCTCGGGGCGAAGATCCTTCGCGAGGCTCCGGTACGCCGACGCCCCGCCCCCCGCGTGCGGCAGGCAGAACACCGGCGGCCGGTCACCCCGCCCCGCCCAGAACGGCAGCAGTTCCATACGCCCTCCAACCTTCGATACCGCCACGATTCCCGGCCCGCCCTGGCCCAGCAATCGGCCCGGCGACGGTTCTGGCGGCCCGCCTCCTCCTCGGGTAGGAGAAATCCCTTTGCGGCTTCGGCCGGCTCGCGGTCGCTCGAGCCGCCCTGGGTCCGTTGGGGTCGTGAGTGGTACGGCCGGTTCTAACCCAATGCCACGTAGCTTAAGTTGATCTTGTTTGTGGTGGTGGGTTTGCGGCGTGGCGGTGTGGGTTGTCTGGGGCGGGCTGGTCTGATCGTCGGTTATGAGTTCAGGTGTGACGGCCAGCCCGGATCAGGTGTCGCTGGGTGTGCTGGTGGCGGCGGTGGATCGGGATGTGATCGACGCCGCGATCGCGGCGTGCGGGGTGGGGGCGAAGCGGTCGGATGGGAAGCTGCCGCCGCGTGTGGTGGCGGTGCTGACGATGGCGATGTGCTTGTTCCCCGACGATGATTATGAGGAGGTCGCGACGAAGGTGACCGGGTCGTTGTCGCGGTTCGGGTGCTGGGATGCGTCCTGGTCGGTGCCGACGGCCAGTGGGATCACTCAGGCTCGTAAACGGTTGGGGCCGGTGGTGATGGAGCAGGTGTTCGAGGGTGTCGCGCAGGCGGTGGCGACCTCGGACACGCGTGGCGCGTGGTTGCGGGGGTGGCGGTTGCTGGCGATCGACGGGTTCGAGGTCGACCTGCCCGACACCGCGGGCAATGTGGAGAGTTCGGGTATGCCGGATCGGGCAAGCACCGCTCGGCCTTTCCGAAAGCGCGGGTGGTGGCGCTGGCCGAATGCGGCACGCACGCGTTCCTCGCCGCTCGCGTCGGCGCCTATGCGACGGGGAGCAAACCTTGGCGCAGGAGCTCTATCCGCGTCTGCTTGCTGATGAGCTGCTGACCGCGGACCGGAATTTCTATAGCTGGGACGCGTGGGACAGCGCCTCACGCACGGGTGCGGCGTTGTTGTGGCGGGCACCGGCGAACCTGGCGTTGCCGGTGGTGCGGGTTCTGTCCGACGGGTCTTATCTCACGGTTCTGATCAACCCGAAGGTCCGCGGAGCGGGCCGTCGTCGTCAGATTCTCGACGCTGCGATGGCCGGGGACCAGATCCACCCCGAGGAGGCACACCTGGTCCGGGTCGTGGAATACGACATCCCCGACCGCGTGGGCAACGGCACCGGTGAGCTGATCGTGCTGCTCACGAACATCACCGACTCCGACGACGCGGCCGCCGAGGAACTCGCCGCGGCTTATCACCAGCGCTGGGAGGAGGAAACCGCCAATGACCAGCTCAAAACCCATCTTCGAGGGCCGGGCAAGATCCTGCGATCGAGGCTTCCGGAGCTGGTGCATCAGGAGATCTGGGCGTGGCTGACCGTCCATTACGCCCTGAGTGTCCTGATCGCCCGCGCGGCCGAGGCCGCAGATCTCGACCCCGACCGGATCAGCTACAGCCGTGTCCTGCGTATCGCCCGTCGTTCCGCCACCGGCACGGCGGGTTTTTCCCCCTCCGGACTGGACTGACGCACTACCCACGATCCTGGCCGACATCACCGGCAAACCCCTCCCGCCCCGCCGACACCGAACATGCCCACGCGCGGTCAAACGGTTACGCCACAACGCATACCGCGCCAAGAAACGCACCGAACCAGCCAGCACCCGCCACCCCAGCCCACCCACGATCAGGCTACGCGGACTCACCCGCGCAGCCTGATCAACTCAAGCTACGTGGCATTGGGTTCTAACCGGCGAAAACACTCACGACCCCCTTCTCGGCTGCCTCGTGCGTGTCCGGTCGTGGTCGGGGGTGGGTGAGGGCCTAGTTCGCTCGGATCCGTGGGGTGGGGGCCTAGTGCGACCGTATGTGTGGGTGAGGGAGGCCCTGACCCACTCGGCTCGGGTGAAGTAGGCCCTCACCCGAGCCGACCGTGGATGAAGGCTCCCCTCATACCTGGGCCTTGTACCTGGGTGAGTGCGGTTTGCGTCGTCCAACACCGCAAGCCGCACTCACCCCGCCCTGAACGATCCTGAGTCACCAGCCACCCCGGCCACGGCCGAGCACACCAGACACGCCACCTTTGAATTTCCGCTCAATAACCGTTGGGAACACTCACGACTACGGCCCGGCCGGGGCTTGCAGGTCGGCCTGCTCTGGGGCGATGGTCGCGGCCGAGGCTCTATTCAGGCTCGGGTGTGCATGGTGTTGCGGCGAGGCGCTCGGGCCGGGTCGATGAACGCCGGTGGAATGAATTCCGGGTGGTTGTCGGTGGCGATGCGGACGTCCCATTGGCTGTGGTGGATCAGTCGGTGGTGTCGGCTGCAGAGTAGGACGAGGTTGTCGATTTTCGTTTCGCCGTGGTGTGCCCAGAAAATGATGTGATGGGCGGTGCATTGCTGTGGCGGGGCATCGCAGCCGGGGAAGGTGCAGCCTCTGTCGCGGATGGCCAGTGCTCGTCGTTGTGCTGGGGTGGCGAGGCGTTGTTCGCGGCCGACATCTAAGGGTTGGCCGTCGGCGCCGAGGGTGACGGGGATGACTTTGCAGTCACACGCCATGCGGCGGGTCTCGGCCGCGCTGATGTCGCCGACCAAGTCCAGTCGGCCCTGCCCGATCCCGGACCGCAGTTCGTCGAGGCTGATGGTGACCACGACATGCACACTGTCCCCGGCCTGAGAAGGGATTTCCGGGTTGGGCATGCCCATCTGGACGAATTCGGTGAACGCGTCTCCCCACCGTTGCCACTGCGAGCGAGTATCACGGCCTTCCTCTTCGGTCGCGGGGCGGGGTTTGGCGAGGGGGTCGAGTAGTGCTTTCAACCGGGCGATGGTGTCCGCGTCGGTCTTCACTTTCAGCCCGTGGGTGCCGTCGCGGTGGGTCACGAACTCCAGCTCCCGCCGCGGCGCCACCGGATCGGGATCTTTCGGCTCCCGCCCATCAGGATCAAGCCGATCCCGCAGATTGACGGCGGCTTTGGTGATCTCCCTCGGACCAGCCGTACGAGCCAGATCGACCAGGATGTGTTCCCCGGTCTCTCGGTCCTCTGTCGACACCGACGCGGGTAGTCCGGCCAACGCGGTGATGATCGGATCCAGCTGTGCTGGACCCAGATCACCCCTCAACGCCGCCGCCGCGGCATAAGGCGCCAACGCAGGAATCCGCATGCCACCATCCTGGCGGGGGTTGAGGGCGCGAGCGCGTTCCACGCGGGCTTTCGCCTCCGCGGGTTTGATCTGGACCCAGTCCACCAGCATCTGCGCCACCGTCGCATAGCCGGACACATCCCGCACACCACGCGATTCAACCTCGGCCAGGATCTGACCCTGCTCCGCGTCTAAACGGCGTTTCTCCCTCTCCCGCGCTACGTACGCCATCAGCAGCGCGTCATCCTCGAGACGCCACCACTCGGGTAGCGCTTGGAGGTCAGGGGGTTCTGTGCTGATCACATACTCCACCTTACTCGCGTTAAGGGGCGCATGCCACTAGCCACTCAACCTTTCTGTTTCCCTTGCCGCACAACCACTCCCGAGGCAAGCCGACCCGGAAACCTGGGCAGGCAGTAGAGCCCGGCCGCGGAAATCCGGCGAGCCCAGGCCTCAAGCGAGCCAAGGTGCCCTCGGTCCGTATGGATATTTCCGCAGTGACCCCAGAACCCGCCCGGCCCAGGCAGCGGATCGGACGGCACGCGTACCTGGAGGGACGGCACGCGTACCCAGACGGACGGCACGGCGTCGGCGCGAGCCGTGGACGGCACGGTGTCTCCGCCGCTGGGAGGAGGTGGGGGGTGAAAACCGTCGCGGGGCCGATTGGCGAACCGGGGGTGTGGGGCGAGTCTTGGGGCATCGATCGGACATGGAGGAAACGGATTGCCATGGGAGTCAAGAAATTTCCCGCCGATGTCGGCGTGTATGAACTGAGCGAGGACGAGCGGGTCGCGATCGACGGGCTGGTCGATGAGGTCCGGGCCACCTATGCGTCGGCGGATGATCCTGAATTCCTGTTCCGGGCCAACACCTTGGCCGCGAACCTGCCCTCCGGTCTCGTCGAATTCCTTCGGGAGTTCCAGCTGTGTGAACGCAATGCCGGCGTCGTGGTCCGTGGGTTCCGTGTCGACGACGAGGGGATCGGGGCGACGCCGTCGCACTGGTCCGCGCAGGACGACCCCGGGAGCACGGTTCGCGAGGAGACGTTCTTCGTGCTCTGTGCTTCTTTGCTGGGTGAGCCGTTCGGGTGGTCGACGTTGCAGGCGGGCAGGCTCATCCATGATGTGCTGCCGGTCAAGGGGGAGGAGTTCGCGCAGAGCGGGCATGGGAGCACGGCGAACCTGGAGTGGCACACCGAGGACGGCTTCCATCCTTACCGGTGTGACTACCTGTGCCTGATGGCGATGCGCAATCACACGAAGGTGCCGACCACCTTCGCCAGCGCGGCGGCCATCACGCTGCCCAGGGAGGTCGCGGACATCCTGTTCGAGTCGCGGTTCCTGATCCGGCCGGACGACGAGCATCTGCGCGTCAAGAGCATGAACAGCGTCAGTGACATCGCCGAGCACACCAAGCCGTCACCGGTGCTCTTCGGTGACCGGGACAAGCCGTACTTCCGGATCGACCCCTACTACATGGACGCCGTCGAGGGTGACTCCGACGCGAGCCGCGCGCTCAAGTCCGTGATCGTCGCGCTGGACGAGGTGCTCGACGATCTGATCCTGGAGTCGGGTGAGATCGGGTTCATCGACAACTACCGCGCCGTGCACGGCCGACGCCCGTTCGTCGCCAGTCACGACGGTACCGACCGCTGGCTCAAGAAGGTCCTGGTCACCCGGGATCTGCGTAAGTCGCGGCAGATCCGCAGCAGCTCGCAGTCGCGGGTGCTCGCGTGATCCCCCAGGCGGCGAACCGGCCGTTCCTGCTTCGCGATCCCGAGCACTTCAAGGTCGCCTTCGAGATCAATCCCTGGATGTCCACAAAGGACCAGCCGGACCCGGACAAGACCCGGCAGGAGTGGAACGATCTCGCGCTGAACCTGATGAAGGCTGGCGGGACAGTCCACAGTGCACCGTCCGATCCGGACTGGCCGGACATGGTGTTCCCGACGGACACCGCGATCGTCAGCGGCGGGAAGTTCCTCATCTCGCGGTTCAGCACCATGGACCGGCACGGCGAAGCCCGGCACGGCGCGGACTGGTTGTCGCGCAACGGATGGACCGAGATCCCCAGCGACGACTGGCCCGAAGGCGCCTACCTCGAAGGCGGTGACGTGCTCGCGTTCGGCGACAAGCTGCTCGGCGGCTACGGCGTCCGCTCCACGCGCGAAGCGCACAAGGGCCTCGCGAAAGCGTTCGGACGCGAGGTCGTGCCGGTCAAGCTCGTCGACCCGCGGTTCTATCACCTGGACATGTCGGTCTGCCCACTCGACGACCGGCGCGCGATCGTCTCGCCGGACGCCTGGGACGAGGCCAGCCGCGAGCGGTTGCACGACCTGATCGAGGAGCCGCTGGTCGTCAGCGTCGAAGAGGCGATGACGTTCTGCGTCAACTCGGTGGTCATCGGCAAGACCATCGTGATGTCCGACTGCCCGGCCAGGGTCGGCAAGCAGCTCGAAGCGTGGGGTTTCGAGCTGCTGATCTCCCCGGTCGGCGAGTTCATCAAGGCGGGCGGCGGGATCCGGTGCATGACCCTCGACCTCGACCTCTGTGGCGAAAACCCTAAGGAGCTTTGAAATGTCTTACCGCGTCGTGCTCAACCACGAAGAGCAGTACTCGATCTGGCCCGCCGCGCGTGACCTGCCCGCCGGCTGGCGCGGCGAGGGCACCGAGGGCAGCAAAGAGGAGTGCCTCGCGCACATCGAGACCGTCTGGACCGACATGCGGCCGCTGAGCCTGCGCAAGCGGATGGACCAGGGTGTGAAGCCATGACCGTGGCGGACCTGTTCGAGGAGCAGGTGGCGAGAACGCCGCACGCCACCGCGGTGACCGACCAGCGGCACAGCCTCACCTACGCCGAGCTCGACACGCGCGCCAACCGGCTCGCGAACGAGCTCACCCTGGCCACCGAGCAGGCGGTCGCGATCTGCCTGCCCCGGTCGGCGGACCTGGTGATCGCCATGCTGGCGGTGCTCAAGGCAGGCGGCACGTTCGTGCTGATCGACCCCCGCTACCCGGCCGAGCGCCGCGCGGCGATGGCCGCGAACACGAGCATCACCCTCACCACCGTCGAATCCGACGGGTCCGCCACCCCGCCAGCCCGCGACATCCGCGGCGACAACGCGGCCTACGTGGTCTACACCTCCGGCTCGACCGGCACGCCCAAGGGCGTCGTCAACACGCACCGCGGGCTGGCGAACCGGCTGCTCGCGGCGGTGCACGGGCACAACCTCGGCCCCGGCGACCGGCTGCTGCAGGCCACCAGGGTCGGTTTCGACCCCGCGGTCTTCCAGCTGCTGGTGATGCTGGTCGCCGGCGGCACCGTGGTGATCGCGCCGGACGGCACCGAGCAGGACCCGGCCGCGCTGGTCCGCCTGCTCACCGACGAGCGCATCACCGCGCTCGAGCTGGTCCCGTCGATGCTGCGGGTCCTGCTCGACGAGCCGGGCAGCGCCGGCGTGAAACGCTTGCGCTGGCTGACTTCCGCGGGTGAGGCGCTGCACGCCGACGTCTGCGACCGCGCCTACGAGGTCTTCCAGACCGAGGTGTGGAACGTCTACGGCCCGGCCGAATGCGCGATCGGCGCGACCGAGCACCGTTACGTCCGAGGCACTTCGGGCGCGGTGCCGCTCGGCGCGCCGCTGGAGAACGTCAAGCTCGCTGTGTTCGGAGAAGACGGCGAGCCGGTGAAATCCGGTGGCATCGGCGAAATCCACCTCGGTGGACCGGGGCTCGCCCGCGGTTACCTCGGCGCGCCCGCGTTGACCGCCGAGAAGTTCATCCCTGCCGAGAACGGTGAACGCTGGTACCGCACCGGCGACCTCGCCAGGGTCCTTCCCGGCGGCGGCATCGAGTTCGTCGGACGCGTCGACAACCAGGTCAAGATCAGCGGCGTCCGCGTGGAGCCGGAAGAGATCGAGGCCGTGCTCGCCGGGCACCCCGACGTCCGCGCGGCGGCCGTCATCCCGGTCGCCGACGGTGGCGGCAACGTCCGGCTCGTCGCGAGCGTCGTCGGCACCCCCGACGCCGACACGCTGCGGAAATACCTGCGCAACCGGCTGCCCGAGTCTTACCTGCCGTCGGTGTTCCAGCATCTCGACGAGCTGCCGCTGACGAGCAACGGCAAGGTCGACCGGGCCGCGCTGGCGCTCACCAACGACGTCCGCCGCCCGCCGCACCGCGCGCCGCGCACGCCGTTCGAGCACCTCGTCGTGCAGGCCTGGTCGGAGGTGCTCGGCATCGAGCGCATCGGCCTCGACGACGACTTCTTCCAGCTCGGTGGCTACTCGCTGCTGCTCATCCGGGTCGCGGCGAAGCTCCGCGCGCTGTCCGGGCGACGGCTGCCGGTGCGCCAGCTGTTCACCGCGTCGACCCCGGCCGCGCAGGCGAAGCTCATCGGCGACGACGGCACGGCCATCAAGCCGGTCGCGCGCACCGGTGACCTGCCGCTTTCCTTTTCACAGCAGCAACTCTGGATCCTCGATCAGCTCAACCCGTCGAGCCCCGAGTACACGATGCCGATCGCGATCCGGCTGGACGCGAGCGCCAACCGCCGCAAGGTCAACGCCGTGCTGGCCGATCTGGCCGCCCGGCACGAGATCCTGCGCACGCGGTACCCGGTGGTCGACGGCCGCCCGGTGCAGCAGATCGACGAAGAGCAGGACATCGACCTCACCCTGGTCAAGACCCGTCCGCACGAGCAGGCCGCCGCCGTCTCGGCCCACTTCGCGCGCGGTTTCGACCTCACGCGCGGCCCGGTCTGGCGCGCGCTGCTCGCCGAGGGCGACGGCCAGGGCCCGCTGCTGGTCATCACCGTGCACCACATCGCGTGTGACGGCTGGTCGGTGGTCAACCTGCGCCGCGAGTTCGACGAACTCTGGGCCGCGCACAGCGAAGGCCGCGAGCCGAACCTGCCGCCGATGACCGTCCAGTACGCGGATTTCGCCGCCTGGCAACGGGAACGCGAGGCCAGTGGCGCGCTCAACGACCAGCTCGACTACTGGCGGACGCACCTGGCCGACCTGCCCAGGCTCGACCTGCCGACCGACCGCCCGCACCCGCCGGTGCGCGACCCGCGCGGCGCCGCGTTCAGCTTCAGCGTGCCCGCGCACGTCACGCGTGCCGTGCTCAACCTGGGCAAACAGCGTGGCGCGACACCGTACATGACCCTGCTCGCGGCTTACGTCGCGCTGCTCTCCCGGTACAGCGGCCAGACCGACATCCCCGTCGGCACGCCGGTCGCCGGGCGGCTGCGTGACGAGGTCGCAGGCATCGTCGGCTGCTTCCTCAACACGGTCGTGCTTCGCTGCGACACCACCGGCGACCCGACGTTCCTCGAACTGGTCGACCGCGTCCGCGACACCGCTCGCGACGCACAGGCCGCGCAGGAGGTCCCGTTCGACAAACTGGTCGGCGAGCTGCTGCCGGACCGCGACCTGTCGCGGAACCCGTTGGCACAGGTGCTTTTCGACCTGCACGACTCGGGTGTGACGGCCGCGTCCGAGGACCCGTCCGAGGTCTGGATGCTGCTCGACGCGTGGCGCGGCTCGAAGGCCGAGCTGAACCTGACCGTCGAAATCCTGCCGAGCGGGCAATGCTCCGCGGTGCTGGAGTACTCGACCGCGCTCTTCGACCCGGTCACCGTGCACCGGTTCGCCGAGCACTACGTCAAGCTGCTCTCCAGCATCGCCACCCAGGCCGGCGGCAGGATCTCGGACCTGGAGATCCTGCCGCCGCGCGAACGCTCGACCGTGCTCACCGCGTGGAACGACCGCAACGCCACCCGGCCGCCGGTCGCGATCCCCGACCTGTTCGCCGCGCAGGCCGCCAGGACCCCGAACGCGGTCGCGCTCGTCGCGGGCAGCCAGACCCTGACCTACGCCGAGCTGGACGAGCAGGCGAATCAGCTCGCCGCCGGACTGGTCGCGCTCGGCGCGGGACCGGAGACCGTGGTCGGTGTCTGCCTCGACCGCAGTGTCGACCTGGTCGTGTCGTTCCTGGGCATCTGGAAGGCCGGTGCCGCGTATGTGCCGCTGGACCCGTCCTTCCCGGCCGACCGGCTGTCCTATGTGGTCGGTGACGCCGGTGCGAAGTACGTGCTCACCCATGAAAAGCACGCCGACGCGCTGGCCACCGCCGACGCGACGCCGCTGTACCTCGACGACCCCGCCACCCGGCGCGGTCTCGAAGCCAGGCCGCCGCTGCCGTGGGGCCGCACCGACCTGGACACGCTGGCGTACGTCATGTACACCTCCGGCTCCACCGGCCGTCCCAAGGGCGTGCTGGTCGACCACCGCGGGCTGCAGAACTATCTGATGTGGACGGTCGAGGGCTACGCGGGCACCGGGTCCGGCGGCACGCCGCTGTTCTCGTCGACCGCGTACGACATGGTCGTGCCCGACCTCTACACCGCGCTGGTGATGGGCCAGCCGGTGCACCTGCTGCCGCCGGACTTCGAGCCGACGCAACTGGGCAGGCTGCTCACCGAGGCGGGGCCGTTCACCTTCATCAAGCTCACGCCGGGGCACCTGGACCTGTTGTACGACCAGCTTTCCGCGGACGAGGCGGCCAACATCGCGAGCATGCTCGCGGTCGGCGCGGACTCGTTCCCGGCGGCGGTGCTCGACCGCTGGCTCGACCTGGCAGGTCCGCACGGGCCGCGGATGCTGAACGAGTACGGCCCGACCGAGATCTCGGTGGCCAACTCGACGTACCCGATCACCGGCGCCGAGCGCGGCGAGGTCGTCCCCATCGGACGGCCGATCCCGAACACCACGATGTACGTGCTCGACGAGCACGGCAACCCGGCTCCGCTGGGGGTGCCCGGCGAGCTGTACGTCGGCGGCGCGGGTGTCGCTCGCGGCTACCTCAACAAGCCAGGCCTCACCGCCCGGTGCTTCGTGCCGGACCCGTTCTCGATCACCCCCGGCGCGCGGCTCTACCGCACCGGCGACCGGGCTCGGCTGCGCGCGGACGGGCACGTCGAGTTCCTCGGCCGCAACGACGACCAGATCAAGCTGCGCGGGTACCGGATCGAACCGGCGGAGATCGTCGCCGCGCTGACCGCGCGCCCCGAGATCCGCGACGCGCTCGTGCTCGCGGAGGGCGCCGGCGCCACCAAGCGGCTGGTCGCCTACGTGGCGTCCGACGCGGACGTCGACCTGGAGGCCCTGCGCGACCACTGCGTGCGGGTGCTGCCGGTCCATCAGGTTCCGGCCTCCTTCGTGGTGATCGAGCGGATCCCGTTGAACGCCAACGGCAAGGTCGACCGGGCGGCGCTGCCGAAACCGCCGGAGGCCGGGACCGTCCACACGGGACCGCGTGACGAGCTCGAAGAGCACCTGGCCGGTGTCTGGACCGAGCTGCTCGAACTCGAATCCGAAGTGGACGTCAAGCGGAACTTCTTCCACCTCGGCGGCAACTCGATCCTCGCGGCGAAGCTGGTGTCGCGGATCGAAGCCGGGTTCGCGCTGTCGATCCCGCTGCGCGCGGTGTTCGAGCATCCGACGATCGCCGAACTGGCCGCGCTGATCGAGCAGAAGATCCGCGACGAGATCGCGCAACTCTCCGACGCCGAGCTCCAGGCTCTGACAGAAGAAGGCTGAGCAATGACTATCGAGATGGATGCGTTCCGGCAGAAGCTGCTGCAGCGACGGCTGGCCGGCGCCCGGCGCGAGGCGCCCGTGACGAAGATCCCGCGTGCCGACCGGGCCAAGGACCTGCCGCTTTCGTTCGGGCAGCGCCGGTTGTGGTTCCTCGACCGGGTCGAGCAGAACGCCACCGACAACCTGGTGCCGACCGTGCTGCGGCTGCGTGGCCCGCTCGACGCCGGCACGCTGCACCGCGCGTGGCAGCAGGTGGTGCGGCGGCACGAGATCCTGCGCACGGGATACCGGCTCGACGGGACCGAGCCGGTGCAGGTGATCGGGGAGGGTGGCGCGGCGTTCGCGTACGCCGACCTGTCCGAGCGCCCGCAGGACGCGGATGAACTGGTCGAGCGGCTCGCCGCGACGCCGGTCGCGCTCGACTCGCCCGCGCGTTTCCATCTCATCTGCCTCTCGGCCGAGGAACACCTGCTGGTCACCGTCTTCCACCACATCGCCTACGACGGCTGGTCGGAATCGGTGTTCTGGAAGGAACTCGGCGCGTTCTACCAGGAGGCGTCGACCGGCGAGAAGGCCGCGCTGCCCGAGCTGCCCATCCAGTACGCGGACTACGCGGCCTGGCAGCGTGCGCGGTTCGACAGCGGCGAGGCAGCCGCTTCGGTCGAGTACTGGACCAAGCGGCTCGCCGGGATCGTGCCGCTGGAGCTGCCCGCGGACCGGCCGCGTCCCGCCATCCGCACGTCGGACGGCGGCGCGGTGCGGTTCAGCCTGCCCGCCGGGCTGGCCGACTCCGTGCGCCTGCTGGCCGCCGAGCACGAGACCACGCCGTTCGTGGTGCTGCTGACCGCGTTCCAGGTGCTGCTCGGCCGGTACACCGGCCGCGACGACATCGCGGTCGGCGTGCCGGTCGGTGGCCGCGCGCTGCCCGAGGTGCAGAACCTGATCGGGTTCTTCGTCAACACGCTCGTGCTCCGTGCACAGTGGACGAACGACCAGTCGTTCGCCGCGCTGCTGGGCGAGAACCGGCTGGCCGTGCTCGACGGCTTCGACCACCAGGACGTGCCGTTCGAGGAGCTGGTCAACAAGCTGGACTCCGGACGTGACCTGTCCCGTACCCCCTTGGTACAGGTCATGTTCGGTTACCAGAACACCGAGTCCGGCGGCTTCGAGCTGCCCGGCATCACCGCCGAAGCGGTCGAAACCGCTTGGGAGACCGCGAAGTTCGACCTCAACCTGCAGGTGACGGACGCTGCGGACGGCGGGATGGACGCGGTGCTCGAATACTCGAGTGTCCTGTTCGACGCGTCCACTGTGGAGCGCGCCGCCGCGCACTTCGAGCGTCTGCTCGCCAGTGTCACCGCCGACCCGAAGACCTCGGTCGCGGCGGCGGAGTACCTCACCGACGCCGAGCTGCACCGGCTCGTCGTCGCCGCGAACGACACCGCCAAGCCCATGACCTGGCCCGCGGTGCACGAGGTGATCGCCGACCGCGCACGGAAGGATCCCGAAGCGGTCGCGATCATCTCAGGCTCCTCGAAGATGACTTTCGGTGAGCTCGATGCCAATGCGAACCGCCTCGCCCGCCATCTTCAGTCACTGGGGGTCGGGCCGGAGTCGGTCGTCGGTGTGAAGCTGGAGCGCAGCCCCGAGCTGGTGACCGCGCTGCTCGCGGTGCTCAAGACCGGCGGCGCGTACGTGCCGCTCGACCCGTCGCACCCGGCGGACCGGCTCGACTACATCCTCGGTGACGCGGGCGCGGACATCGTGATCACCCGCGAGTTCCTGGCCGAGGTCCCGTACTACGACTCGTCCGATCTCGGCGTGCGCGTCGACCCGGACAACCTCGCGTACATCATCTACACCTCGGGCACGACCGGTAAGCCCAAGGGCGTGCTGATCAACCACAGAGGACTGTCGAACTATCTCTTGTGGACGATCGACACCTACGCCACCGCCGAGGGCGGCACCGCGCTGTTCTCCTCGGTCGCGTTCGACCTGGTGGTGCCGAACCTCTACACCAGCCTGATGCTCGGCCGCCCGGTCAACCTGCTGCCCGCCGACTTCGACCTGGCCGACCTCGGCCCGCTGCTGCTCGCCGCGGGACCGCTGAGCTTCGTCAAGATGGCGCCGGGGCACCTGGAACTCCTGTCCTCGCAGCTCGACGCCGACCAGCGCGCGTCCCTGGCCGGCATGGTCATCGCCGCGGGCGACGCGTTCACGAACACGCTGGCCAACCGCTGGAGCGGCGCGCGGGTCGCGTCCGAGTACGGGCCGACCGAGATCACCATCGGCAACTCGTGCCACGAGGTCGACGGGCCGGTCGAGGCCGACCTCGTCTCACTCGGCCTGCCGATCCCGAACACCACCGCGTACGTGCTCGACGAGAACATGCGGCCGGTGCCGCAGGGCGTGATCGGCGAGGTCTACGTCGGCGGTGTCGGTGTCGCGCGCGGCTACCGCAACCGGCCCGGCCTGACCGCCGAGAAGTTCGTGCCGGACCCGTTCGCGGAGAACAGCAGGCTCTACCGCACCGGTGACCTCGCGCGGGTGCTGCCCGGTGGCGACTTCGACTTCGTCGGACGGCGGGACACCCAGGTCAAGATCCGGGGCTACCGCATCGAACGCGGTGAGGTCGAGAACGCGATCGCCGAGCACCCGGCCGTGCGGACCGCGGTCGTCGACGCCCGCACGGACGGCCCCGGTGGCGCCGAACTGGTCGCGTACGTGATCGCGGACGGCCCGGTCGGGGACCTCACGGCCTTCCTCGCGGCGCGCTTGCCGGAGTACATGATCCCGGCGGCGTTCGTCGAGCTGGACCAGATTCCGGTCACCAGCAACGGAAAGGTCGATTACCGCGCACTGCCCGCGCCGGGTAGGCAGTCGCGGACGACGACCGAGTTCGTCGCGCCCAAGCCGGGTGTCGAGTCCGATGTGGCCGAGATCTGGCAGAAAGTCCTTGGCGCGCCGGTGATCGGCGTGCACGACAGCTTCTTCGAGCTGGGCGGCGACTCGATCCGCGCGGTCGCTTTGGTCGGTTCGCTGCGCGAGGCCGGGTTCGACGTCTCGGTGCGCGACGTGTTCGAGCACCGCACCGTCGCCCGCTTCGTGGCCGCGCTCGGCGAGCGCAGCGCGGACCGGCTCGACGCGCCGCCGGTGAAGCCGTTCGAGCTGCTCAACCCGGTGGACATGGAGCGGCTGCCCGCGGACGTGGTCGACGCGTACCCGTTGTCCCGCGTGCAGGTCGGCATGCTCTTCGAGATGCAGTCGTCCGAAGTGGACGGCAACTACCACAACGTCACCTCGTTCCGGATCCGTGACCCGAAGCCGTTCTCGGCCGAGCTGTTCCAGGCGGCGGTCGACCTGGTGGTCGCGCGGCACGAGATCCTGCGTGTCTCGATGGACCTGACCGGCTACTCCGAGCCGATCCAGATCGTCCACCCGAGCGCGTCGATCACGGTCGACTCGGTCGACTTCTCGCACCTGTCCGACGCGGACCAGGAATCCGAGCTGCGCCAGATGATGGCGGCCGAGCGCAACCACATGTTCGACCTGGCCAAGCCGCCGCTCATCCGCTTCTTCACCAGGGCGTACCAGGGCGGCTGGTGGCTCACCTTCACCGAGTTCCACCCGATCCTGGAGGGCTGGAGCTTCAACACGATGATCATGGAGGTGCTGGACCGCTACGCCGGGCTCCGCGACGGTGTCCCGTACGAGCCGCCGGCACTGCCGTCGATCCGCTACGCCGACTTCGTCCGGCTGGAGCGAAGTGCTCTTGAGTCCTCTGAGGACCGTGACTACTGGCGCTCGACGGTCACCAATCACCCGAAGTTCACGCTGCCAACGGCTTGGGGCGGGTCCGAAAAGGACACGATCCAGCAGACCTACGTCTGGTTCACGGATCTGCAGGACGGGCTGAAGGCCCTGGCCAAGCGCGCTGACGTGCCGCTCAAGAGCGTCATGCACGCCGCGCACCTCAAGGTCATGAGCATGCTGACCGGCGAAGAGGCGTTCTCGTCGGGCCTGATCTGCGACACCCGGCCCGAGATCGCCGGCGCTGACAAGGTGTTCGGCCTGTTCATCAACACGGTCCCGTTCCCGTTCCAGCGTGGCGCTCGCACCTGGATGGAGCTGGTCAGGCAGGTCTTCGACACCGAGATCGGCATGTGGCCGCACCGCCGCTTCCCGCTCGGCGAGATGCAGCGCGAGTACGCGGGCGGCAAGCGGCTGGCCGACATCTACTTCAACTACCTCGACTTCCACGTGCTCGACACCGACCTCGTCGACGTCGAGACCAGCATCGACGACAGCCCCAACGAGTTCCCGCTGTCGGTCACCACGCACCCTGGGCTGCTCGCGCTGATCAGCCGCCCGCAGGACGTCACCACCGCCAACCGCGAGCGGCTCGGCAAGATGTACCGCGCGGTGCTGGAGTCGATGGCGGCCGACCCGTTCGGCGACGCGCTCGCCACCTATCTGCCCGAGGGCGAGCAGGAGTTCGTGCTCGCCACGAACAACCAGACCGGCATGCCGATGCCCGCGACCACGCTGCCCGACCTGTTCGAGCAGCAGGTGGCCGCGACCCCGGAGGCCACGGCCGTCATCGACGTCGACGGCTCCCGCCTGACCTACGCCGAACTCGACGCGCGGGCCAATCAGCTCGCCCACGTGCTCGTCGACCACGGCGTCGGGCCGGAGACTTTCACCGGCGTGTGCCTGACCGGTGGTCTCGACAAGCTCGTCGCGCTGCTCGCGGTGGTCAAGACCGGTGGCGCGTATGTGCCGCTCGACCCCGCGCACCCGGCCGACCGGCGACGGTTCGTGCTCGAAGACACGCAGGCCGGGGTGCTCATCACCGAGGAGAACCTCTGCGAGGACTTCGGCGGGCTGACCGTACGCGTCGACTACGACGCCGAGCGCATCGCGGAGGCTCCCCGGTCGGCTGTCGACCGGACTTTGGACCCGTCGAACCTGGTGTACGCGCTGTTCACGTCGGGCTCGACCGGGCGGCCGAAGGGCGTGCTGGTCACGCACGAAGGCCTGGTCAACTACCTGATCTGGGCCGAGGGCGGCTACGGGCTCGACGGCGCGGACGGCGCGGTCATGCTCGGCTCGATCGCCTTCGACCTGTCCGTGCCGAACTTCTTCCTGCCGCTGATCGGCGGCAAGAGCGTCACCCTGCTGCCGGAGGACCGCAGCATGGAGACGCTCGCCGACCGGCTGTGCGCGCCCGGTGACTTCAGCCTGCTGAAGATCACGCCGGGGCACCTGGACGTGCTGCGGTCGCTGATCGGGACCGACGGTGCGGTCTCCTCGGTGCGGACCTTCGTGGTCGGCGCGGACGAGGTCAAGCCGGAGACGGTCGCGGCGTGGCGCCGGATCGCGCCCGGCGCGCGGATCATCAACGAGTACGGGCCGACCGAGACGGTCGTCGGCTGCTCCGTCCACTGTGTACCGGAGGACTTCGACCAGTCGGTGCCGGTGCCGATCGGGGTGCCGATCGCCAACATGCGGATGTACGTGCTGGACGCGCAGCTGCAGCCGGTTCCCGTTGGTGTGGTCGGCGAGTTGTACATCGGTGGCGTCGGTGTTGCACGCGGCTACCTGGACCGGCCTGGCCTGACCGCCGAGAAGTTCGTGCCGGACCCGTTCTCCGATGTCGTCGGCGCCCGGTTCTACCGCACCGGCGACCTCGCCCGTGTCCGTCCGGACGGTGAGCTGGACTTCCTCGGCCGCATCGACAACCAGGTCAAGATCCGGGGTTACCGCATCGAACTGGGCGAGATCGAGGCCGTGCTGCTCACGCACCCGGACGTCACCGAGGCCGTCGTCGTGGCCCGCGAGGACACCCCTGGCGACAAGCGGCTGGTCGCGTACGTCGTCGGCGCCGCGGCCGGCCTGCGTGAACACCTGGCCGAGACGCTGCCCGAGTACATGGTGCCCGCGGTGATCGTCGAGCTGGACGAGATGCCGCTGACGGCGGCGGGCAAGGTCGACCGCGACCGCCTGCCGGAGCCCGAGGTGCTGCGGCCGGAGCTGGCCACGGAGTTCGTCGCGCCGGGCACGGCGACCGAGCGGGCGCTGGCCGCGATCTGGTCCGACGTGCTCGGGGTCGGCCGGGTCGGCCTGCACGACGACTTCCACCAGCTCGGCGGCGACTCGATACTGACCATTCAGATCGTGGCCCGTGCCAAGAAGACCGGGCTGGCGCTGACGCCCCGGCTCGCCGTCCGGCACACCACGATCGCGGCGCTCGCCGCGGCCGTCGACGGCGCCAAGCCGGTGCGCAAGGTCGTCGCCGAGGTCCGCACGGACGACATCCCGCTGACCCCGATCCAGAAGTGGTGGGTCAACGGCGCCGGGCACCTCGACCTGGACCATTACAACCAGTGGGATCTGTTCACCATCAAGGGCTTGCGGCCGGTCGTGCTGGAGCGTGCGCTGCTCGCGGTCGTCGACCACCACGACGCGCTGCGGTTGCGTGTGTCGCTTGTGGACGGTGTGTGGCGGCAGCATGTCGCTTCGCGGGAAGACTCCGTGCTGGTCACGGAAGGTTCGCTGGCGGACGCCCGAGCGTTGCACGAGAGCATGAGCCTGGCGAACGGCCCGTTGCTGCGTGCGCTGGTGATCGGCGAGCAGGTGCTGCTGGCCGTGCACCACTGGTCGGTCGACACGGTGTCGTGGCCCATCATCCGCTCGGACGTCGAGACGGCCTACGAGCAGCTCGCGGCCGGTCAGCCGGTCTCGCTGCCGGAGACGACGTCGTTCGCGCAGTGGGCGCACCGGCTGTCCACAGCGGACTTCTCGGCCGAGAACCCGTACTGGTCCGCGATCTCGCCGAGTCCGGTTTTCCCGGTCGACCATGCGTCGTCCGCGAACACCGTCGCCGACACTTCGATGCTCACCGTGTCGCTGGACAAGGCGGCCACGGAATCCTTGCTGCGCAAGGTGCCCGCCGTCTACGGCACGCGGATCAACGAGGTGCTCCTCGCCGCGCTCGGCATGTCGCTGACCCGCTGGACCGGCGGCGACCGGCTGCTGGTCGACCTCGAAGGTCATGGCCGTGAGGACCTGCCCGGCGCCGAAGTCGACTTGTCGAGGACGGTCGGCTGGTTCACCACCTGGCACCCGGTCAGCGTCGACCTGCCCGCGTCACGCCGTCCCGACGAGATCATGGCCGCCGCCAAGGAATGGACGCGGTCGACGCCGAACAACGGCATCGGCTACGGGCTGCTCGGTCATGGTGAGTCCGGCGCGCAGATCATCTTCAACTACCACGGTCAGCTCAGTGGCTCGGACGACGCCGGCGAGCTGGACGATCTGACCATCGGGCGGAGCGGGCGCTGCGCCCGGTCACACCCGCTGGAGATCAGCGCGGCGGTCCAGGACGGGAAGCTGCAGGTCAGCTGGCTCTACTCGCACCGCATGCACGAGGAGTCGACGGTACGCAAGCTCGCCGAGGACTACCTCGCGGATCTGGGCACGCTGATCTCGCACTGCGCGAGCAAGAAGTCCGGACTGGACAAGGACTTGATCGAGTGCGACGTGCCCGGTGTCAGCATCGCGGTGTACTCGGAAGGCTTGATCGAGGCTTGGCAGGCGGGTGACGGCCTGACCGCGACGACGGCGTTCCAGTGCGGGTCGGTGAGCAAGCACGTCGCCACCGTGGTCGCGCTGGCCGCGGGACTGGATCTCGACGCGCCGGTGTCGCTCAAGGAATGGCAGCTGCTCGACGAAGACGGCCAGCCAGCTTCGGCGACGTTGCGACAGCTGCTGACGCACACCGCGGGTCTCACCCCGGCCTGGTACGACGGATACGACAGCTCCGGTCCTTGGCCGTCGCTTGTGGACGTCCTCAATGGACAGGGCAACACTCCGGCCGTGCGCGTCGATTCGAGCCAGGTCGGTGTGTTCCGGTACTCCGGCAGCCACTTCTCGGTCGTTCAGCAGGTGCTCACCGAGCTGACTGGCGAGTCGTTCGCGGAACTGGCTCAGCGCCTGGTGTTCGAGCCACTCGCGATGCGGCACAGCAGTTTCGACCCGGCGCATCCGTTCGTGTCCGAGGTGACCGGCGAATGGCGGGTCATCCCCGAGGCCGCCGCGGCCGGGCTGTGGACGACGCCGAGCGACCTCGCGAGGCTCGCGGTGGGACTGCCCTCGTTGCTCGATCCCGCACTGCTCAAGGAAATGCTGACCGATCAGGTCGGCTTCGGCTACGGGCTCGGCACGGTGCTCGACGAGAGCGGCCCGCTGTTCGGGCACGTCGGCGACAACCGTGGCTTCCGCTCGCTGTCCATTTCGGACCTGTCGACCGGCGCCGGCCTGGTCGTGATGACCAACGGCGACAACGGCGCCGAGCTGATCGACCGGGTGGCCGTCTCGGTCGCCAAGAGCCACCCCGAACTGCGCTGGGTGGCGGGCGCCGGGCATTGGATGCGGGCGATCATCGGCGGCTCGCTTACTACAGAAACGATGTGAGAACGATGACTCTGTCTTTGGATTCCGGCACCTTCGTACTCGACACCGGCGAACAGTCCGAAATGGAACTGCTGGCCAAGCAGCTCACCACGGTCGCGCCCGGCCGGGTCGACGACCTCGAGTGGATCGCCGCCGCCCGCGACTTCTCCTGCCACCTCCCGGGACGGCTGCGCGAGCATCTCCGGCGCTTCCGTGCCGACCCCGGCCCGCACGGCGTGCTCCACCTGCGCAACCTGCCGGTCCGCCCCGACGTCCCGACGCCCAGCGTTCCCGGCTCCGTCGAGCGGAACGCGACGCTGTCCGCGGCCGTGCTGACGCTCTGCATGCTCTCGCTCGGCGAGGTCATCGCGTTCCGCAACGAGAAGTCCGGCGCGCTGGTGCAGAACGTGGTCCCGGTGCCCGGCCAGGAGGCGCACCAGAGCAACGCCGGGTCGATCATGCTGGAGATGCACGTCGAGAACGTGCACCACGAGCACCGGCCCGACTTCGTCTCGCTGCTCTGCCTGCGCAACGACCACGAAGACCAGGCGGGCTTACAGGTCGCGTCCATTCGGGACGCCTTGCCGTTGCTTTCCCCGGTGCAGCGCCGAATACTCGGTGAACCGAGGTTCGAGTCGACGCCGCCGTCGTCGTTCGGCGGCGCGGGCGGCAACCCGGTGCACGCGGTGCTGAACGGCGCCTACGACGATCCCGACATCCGCGTGGACTTCTGCAACACGCGCCCGACGGACGAGGCCGCCGCAGCCGCGTTCCTGGCGCTGCGCAACGCCATCGAGGTGGTGCGGACCAAGATCGTGCTGTCGGCCGGTGACCTCGCGGTCGTCGACAACCGGGTCACCCTGCACGGGCGCACCGCCTTCGTCCCGCGCTATGACGGGCAGGACCGCTGGCTGCAGCGGGCTTTCGTCCATGTCGATCACCGCCGGTCGCGGTTCATCCGCGACGACAACGGTAACGTCCTTACCTGAGATTGGGATGGCATGAGCTCATTGCGGATTTCTCCCCAGCGGCTGCTCAACGACCTAGCGGAGCTCGCCACCTTCGGCGGGCGCGACGACGGCGGCGTCGACCGGATCGCGGGCTCGCCCGCCGACCTGGCGTCACGGACCTGGCTGGCCAACCGGATCACCTCGGCGGGCCTGGAATCGTGGACCGACCCGATCGGCAACGTCTTCGGCAAGCAGCGCGGGTCACGCGGTCCATGGCTGCTCACCGGCTCGCACACCGACACCGTGCCTGCGGCCGGCCGCCTCGACGGCGCGTACGGCGCGCTCGCGGCCATCGAAGTGCTGCGGACCCTGCACGAAGCCGGGCACCCGTCGGCGGCGGCGCTGCAGACGGTCGCGTTCTGGGACGAGGAAGGTGTGCTGCCGACGTCCAATGGCGGTCTCGTGGGTTCGACGGCGCTGAGCGTCAGCGAGCACATCAAGGAGATCACCGGCTACGTCGAACTGCACATCGAGCAGGGACCGCGGATGGAGGACGCCGGCCTCGAGCTCGCGGTCGTGGACGGCATCGTCGGCGTCGACCGGTACCTGCTGGTCATCCGCGGCGAGGCCAACCACGCGGGCACCACCCCGATGATCAACCGCCACGACGCGGGGCGCGCGGCGTCGAAGATCGCCGCCCACCTGTGGGAGACCGCCGACGAGGTCGACGAGACCATGGTCGTCAACGTCGGCGCGATGGAGTTCCACCCCGGCGTCCCGAACGTGGTGCCCGGCGAGGCACACCTGACGGTCGAGTTCCGCGCGGCCTCGGAGTTCGCCTTGCTGGCCGCTGGCGACCGGACACTGGCGCTGACCCGCCGCATCGGCCGCGAGCAGAAATGCTCGGTCGAGGTCTCCCGCCTGTCCCACAAGCCGGTGGTGCGCTTCGACGAGTCCTATGTGGACTTGATACACGAGACCTGCGTGCGCCAGGGCGTCCCGACCGGCAGGCTCGTCAGCTTCGCCGGCCACGACGCGAGCGTCATCAGCTCCAAGGTCCCGACGGCCATGCTCTTCGTCCCCAGCACCGGCGGCATCAGCCATTCGCCCGCCGAGCACACCGACGACGAATATCTGGTCCAAGGCGCCCAGGTATTACTGGAAACACTGGTCAAAATCGAGCAGACCCTGCCGAAACCCGTTTACCTTCACTAGGAGTGGTGACATGCTTCCGAAATATCGGCGGATCGGCGTGTTCTGCGGCGCCAAGCCGAGCAAACCCCAATACCTCGCACTGGCCGAGGAATTCGGAACCTGGCTCGGCGCGTCCGGCATGGACCTGGTCTACGGTGGCGGCAGCACCGGGTTGATGGGAGCGGTCGCCTCCTCCGCCCGCGACGCGGGCTCGTACGTGACCGGCGTGGTCCCGCACCACCTCCTCGGCGCGGAGGGCGACCAGCCCCCGCAGGTCGAACTCGTCGTGGTCCGTTCAATGCACGAGCGCAAAGCGTTGATGTACCGCCTGTCCGACGCCTTCGTCACACTGCCCGGCGGCATGGGCACCCTCGACGAGCTGATGGAGATCTCGACCTGGGCCAAGCTCGACCTGCACAGCAAGCCGGTGATCGTCTTGAATGCGGGCGGCTTCTTCGACGGCCTACTCGGCCTGCTCGACCACGCGGTCCGCGAAGGCATGATGTCCCCGGCGGACCGAGCCCTGGTCCGCGACGTAACCACGATCGAAGCCATCGCCGAAGTCCTGGAGTCACCCTCGGACTCCAAGACCCTGGCTGCCACGGCCTAACCCCCGGGATAAAGCCCGCTTTACTCCTGGGAGTTTAGCGGGCTTTATCCCGGTCTCTGGTTCTGGTGGGAGGCCTCGTTTTGGGGTTGCGGTGGGTGCGTTTCGGGCCGGTCCCGTATGGAAATTTCCGCCCTGTGGTTCTGTTTTTGTGGTGGTTGGCAGCGGAGACCTCCGTACGGACCGGGGTACCGTGGCGTGATCGGTCCCGGGGTCGGTCGTTGGTGGCTGGGAGTGCGGGGTGCCCACCCCGTTTCTGGGTCGGGCAGCTGTGGACATGAGAATGTGGCGCAGTGGGGTGGCTGCGCCTGGCGGTAGGGCTATGGGTGGTGCGTTTCCCGGGGTTGGTTCAGGTTCGGGTGGTGTGCATGGTGTTGCGGCGGGGTGTCTGGGCGGCGTCGATGAACTTTGGCGGGATGAATTCGGGGTGGTTGTCGTAGGCCATCCGGACTTTCCAGTCGCTGTGGTGGATCAGCCGGTGATGCCGCGCGCAGAGCAGCACGAGGTTGTGGATCTCGGTCTCGCCGTGGTGTGCCCAGTGGACAATGTGGTGAGCGGTGCAGCGTTGCTGCGGCTCCGTGCATCCAGGGAACGCGCAGCCTCGGTCCCTGATCGCCAAGGCTCGGCGTAGCGCCGGAGACGCGAGCCGCTGGGCCCGGCCGAGGTCAAGCGGTTCCCCATGCGCACCAAGGGTGGCGGGGATGACTTTGCATTCACATGCCATCCGTCGGGCTTCGGCGGCGGAGATATCGCCGACCAAGTCCAGGCACGCCCGGCCGAGACCGGTTTTGAGGTCTTCCAGCGACACCGTCACCACCACATGCACCGACTCCCCGGCTTGGGTGGGGATGTCCGGGTGGGCCATGCCCAGGCGCACGAAGGTGGCGAAGGCGTCGCCGTTGCGTTCCCACTGCGAGCGAGTGTCCGGGCCTTCCTCATCGGTGGCCGCGCGAGGTTTCGCCAAAGGATCGAGAAGGGCCTTCAGACGGGCGAGGGTTTCGGAGTCGATACGGACCTTCACACCATGGCTGCCATCGCGGTGGGTGATGTACTGCAACTCGTTCCCACGTTCGGCAGGTTCCGGATCGCGGGGTTCTGGTCCGTCGGGATCGATCTGGTCGAGCAGTCGTTTCCCTGCCACAGGAATCTCATTCAGATCGCCGACGGCAGCCAGGTCGGTGAGGATCTTCTCCCCACCTTCCCGCTCTTCGGCGGTCATCGTGGTCGGCAGGGCATGCAAGGCCTTCAACACTGCGTCGATCTGATCCGCACCCAGATCCCCTTCGGCAGCAGCGGTCGCGGTATAGGGCGCGAACGCGGGAGTCTCGGTGGCGCCATCACGACGCTGGTTCAAGTCGCGGGCTCGTTTGACCCGCGCGTTCGCCTCCGACGTTTTCACCCGGGCGCATTTCGCCACCCACTGCGAGAGCGCCGCATAGCCGGTCACTTCCCGCACACCGCGGGATTCAATCTCCGCGAGAATCTGCCCCTGCTTCGCGTCCAAACGGCGCTTTTCTTGTTCGAGGGCAACGTAGTCCAGCATGAGCGCGTCCTTGCCGACGCGCCACCACTGCGGTGGCGCGTCGGCAAGTGTCTCGGTGGTGGACATGCCTCCATGATACCCAAAACCAGAGGACTATGCCACTATCCACGTGAAGATCCACTGTGGACACCAAACTGGTCTCACCAAACCCGAGGCGACCAGTACACGTCTTCAGCCCTTCCAGCAACCTGAAACACCACGCAAGCCATGGTGCCCCCGGTCCGTATGGAGGTTTCCGCTGCCGACCACCACAAAAACGGGACCACTGGGCGGAAACTTCCATGCGGGACCGGCCCGAAACGCAACCACCGCAACCCAGGACCAAGTCGCGAAACCACGATAAAGCCTGCTTTACTCCCCGATGTTTAGCGGGCTTTATCCCCGGGAGTAAAGCCCGCTTTATCCCGGCCCTCAGGTTAGGGCGCTGGAGAGCAAGGTGAGTAAGGCGTCGGGTGCCGCGAGGAACTCGTAGTGGCCACCGGGGAGGGTTACGAAGTCGGTCGTGGCTGAGTAGTCTTTCCAGCCCTCCAGTTGGGTGGCCGTGACTTCGACGTCGTCGGACCAGTGCAGCACGGTGATCGGGCTGGGGGTCGAGACCGGAGCGGAGCGTTGGTAGACGCGGTTGACCTCAAGATCCTGATGTAGCACTTCGAGCGCGAGTTCGATCAGGGCCGGGTGCGGGGAGCCGCCTCGGAGCACGGCCAGGTTTTCCAGCTCTGCCTTGAGTTCGGCGTCGGTCAGGTCCAGGAAGCGGTCGTGCGGACAGTCGTGCGGCGCCACCTGGGCCGAGACGAAGAGCCGCGAAGGCGTCGGCAGGCCGCGCGCGGCGAGCTCGTGTGCGGTCTCGAAGGCCGGCAGTGCGCCCGCGCAGTGTCCGAAGAACGCGAACGGAACGTCCAGGTACGGCTCCAGGTGGTCGAGCACGGCCGAGGCGAACGACGCGTAGTCGCCGAAGTGCGGCTCGCGGGAGCGGTTCTCGCGGCCTGGTGGCTGGATCAGGCAGATGTCGATGTCGCCGAGTGAGCGTGGCCAGCGGGAGAACATTGAGGCGCCCATCCCCGAGTAGGGGAAGCAGAAGACGCGTGCCGAAGCGTCGATGGAGGGTTTGCGCAGCAGCCAACGTCCGGTCATCCCACACTCCCGCTCAATGCCATGGTCGATTCGTAGGCGTAGATGACGGCCTGGACGCGGTCGCGGAGGCCGAGCTTTCTGAAGATGTCCTGCACGTGTGACTTCACCGTCGAGCTGGCCACGGTGAGTGCGGCCGCGATCTCGGCGTTGGACATGCCGCGGGCGATCAGGAGGAAGACCTCGCGCTCGCGTTTGGTCAGCTGGGCGCTCGCCTGGGCGTGCGTGTCGAGCTGGGGGAGGGTGAGGGCCAGCCGCTCGGCGAGTGCGCGCTCGATCGGGAGGTAGCCCGCCGCGACCATGCGGACGGCGGCGACGAGCTCGGCCGCGGCGGTGCGGCGCCGGATGATCGCGCAGCCGCCGAGGCGGAGCACGTCGAGGTCGAGCTGGGCGGTGTCGGCGCCGAGGAGCAGGACGACCGGGATCGGGCCGGAGCGGCCGCTCGCGCTCAGCTCCTTCACGGTCTCGACGATGTTGTCCTTGAGCGAGCCGATGTCGATCACGAACAGCGACGGCTCCAGCCGCGCGCCCAGCGCGCAGGCCTCGCGCAGCGTGCCCGCTTCACCCACGATCCGGAACGTCGGCTCGCTGCCGAGGATCGCGCCGATGCCACCACGGACGAACGAGTCGTCCGCGACCAGCACTATGCGAGTTTCCGTCATCTCGTACTCCCCAAGGATTCGGCTGATGACAGATTCGCAAGATTGGAGTTGCCGCACATCGGGGTGCGCACCCTACATTTGCTACCAGGCGAAACGGGCACTACGGACCACACGCCGTGTTCGCACGGGCACGCGGAGGTCACTTTCCCCCATGTCCGCGCCCCCATACCCACCCCCAGGCGCCGCCGCGCGCAAAACATGGGGGACTCACCCCCATGTGACCGGCGTCTCCCGATGGCAGTCTCTACGCCGTGAGTGGAACTTGGTGGGCCAACGGCCTGGCGGCGCATGAGCCGGCCGATCAACGCCCCGATTGGGCGGCCTTCGCCGAAGGGCCGTTCGACGTGTCACCCCGGCCCGTGCCCGAAGACTGGCGCGGCGCCTTCGCGTCCGTGTTCCGTCCGCTCATCGACGCGGCGCGGCGCCCGATCGAGGCCGCGGACGTCACCGGTGTCGACCTCGAAGCCGTCAGTCGCTGCCTCGCCGAGCAGCTCAGCCTGCGTATTTGCTCGCTCGCCGCCCGGACGCTGGTGTTCGAGCTCAACAAGGCCCGCGCGAGAGGCAAGCTCACCGGGGAGACCTCGCAGGACCGCTTCCGCGACTTCGTGCGCCAGGCGGGCGAGAACCTGCCACAGCTCTTCACCGCTTACCCCGTGCTTGGACGCTTGGTAAGCCAGGCATGCCTGCACGCCTCCGAGGCCTACCTCGAACTCCTTCGCCGCTTCGCAGACGACCGCGACGCGCTTGAAGGCACCGTCGTCGACGAACTCGGCACGCTTGTCAAGGTTTCCGGGGGCGGGGACGCGCACCAGCGCGGCCGCACCGTGAAGCTGCTTGAGTTCTCCAGCGGTCAGCAGGTCATCTACAAGCCGAGGCCGCTTGAGCTGCACACTCGCTTCGCTGAGGTCGTCAGGTGGCTTAACAAGCGCGTGCCCGGACTCGAACTCGAAGCCGTCGACGCGTTGGTCCGTCCGGGTTACGGCTGGCTGCGGTTCGTCGAGCACCAGCCGTGTGCCGACCTGACCGAGGTGGACCGCTTCTACCGCCGCGAGGGCATCCTGCTCGCGCTGCTCTACGCCGTCGACGGCGCCGACGTGCACTTCGAGAACCTGATCGCCCGTGCGGGCCAGCCGGTGCTGATCGACATCGAGACCCTGTTCCACCCGGCGCTCCCGGCCAGCGAAGAGGCCGTCGACCCGGCGGCGGGCGCGGTGTCGCGCTCGGTGCTGCGCACCTGCCTGCTGCCGCAGATGTTCGTCGGCGAGCACGGCGCGGTCGACATCTCGGGGCTTGGCGGCGGCAAGGGCGGGAAGTTCCCGACCGATCACGTCGAGTGGCTCGACGCGGGCACCGACCGGATGCGCATCACCCGCGCGCCTGGCGAGTTCGCCGCCGCGGTGAACCGGCCGACTCTCGGTGACCGGGACATCGAACCCGGCGAGCACGGCGCCGCGCTGCTGGCCGGCTTCAGGATCGGTTACGACGCCATCGAAAGCGGCGCCACCGAGCTGCGCGAGCTGCTCGAGCAGTGCGCGGACGACGTGATCCGCGTCCTCGCGCGCCCCACCAACTTCTACGCCAGGCTGCTCGACGAGACCACGCACCCGGACCTGCTGCGTGACGCCTCCGCCCGTGACCGCGCGTTCGCGCTGGTCTGGGACGACTCGGCCGGTGACGCCGCGCGCAAGCGGCTGGCGCCCAGCGAGATCGCGGACCTGTGGGACGGCGACGTGCCGATGTTCACCGCGAAGCCCGGCGCGCGGCACCTCTGGGATTCGGCCGAGCGGCGGCTTGACGACCTGCTCGCCGACGCCCCGCTGAGCGTCGTCGGGCGCAAGCTGGCTTCGCTGAACACCGTCGACCGGCGTGATCAGGAGTGGCTGATCTCGGCGGCGCTGGCGACCAGCCCGACCGGGATCGTCCACCACAGCACCGAAACCATGCCGGAGAACGGCCTGTGCGCGTCCCCGGAGCCGGGCAGGCTGCTCGCCGCCGCGTGCGGGGTCGCCGACCAGATCGTCGCGCGCGCGTTCTCCGACGAGCACCGCACGAACTGGCTCGGCCTCGAACTCGTCGACGAGCTGTACTGGACCGTGCTGCCGATGGGCGCCAGCCTCGGTGAGGGCTACACCGGCGTCGCGCTGTTCCTCGCGCAGCTCGCCGAACTGACCGGACTCGGCACCTACCACGAACTCGCTTTCCGTGCGCTCAGCCCGATTCCGGACCTGCTCGACAAGCTCGAAGCCGATCCCGAACTCGCCGAAGCCGCGGGCTGCGGTGGTCTGCTGGGACTCGGCGGCGTCGCGTACGCGTTGGCACGACTGGCAAAACTGCTGGACGACCCGTCGCTGCTCAAGCTCACCGAGCGCACGGTCGCGGTGATGCCCGCCGCGCGCGCGGACCTGCCGCCGCAGTTCACCACCGGGCTCGCGGGCGGCGTCGCGGCGATGTCGGCCGTGCACTCGTATGCCGGGATCGATGCGGCCGGAAGCCTTGCCGCGGAGTACGCCGCCGCGTTGAAGCAGGCGGAAACCGTTGAAAATACTGGCTTCGCACGAGGTTCAGCAGGTATCCAGTGGGCGCTCGGCGCCTCTTTTACTACGGGCGTGGCGGGAGACCGAGGCAACTCGGTCGCCGGCCACGGCTGGTGCTCTGGTCTCGCGGGCTTGGCTCTCGCGGACCCGGGTGATGCCGTCCCGGTTCTGGCAGGACAGCCGCCGCTGCGCGATCTGAGCCTGTGCCATGGGGAATTCGGCATCGTGGACGTACTGTCCGTGCTCGCCGAACGTGGCCATCCAGCTGCCGCCGCCGCTGTCAACCGCAGAGCGGGTCGTCTTGTCTCGGCCATCGAGCAGAACGGCGCGCGCTGCGGGACACCCGGCGCCGTCTCCTCACCCGGTCTGCTCACCGGACTCGCCGGCATCGGCTACGGCCTGCTGCGGCTCGGTTTCGCCGACCGTGTCCCATCCGTACTTACCTTGCACTAACACAAAAGAGGGAGAAATATCAATGTTCGAGAACGACCTGCACGCGGCCGCCACCTCCGTCGGCGACATCGAGCTGCCCACCGCCTCCCGGGTCGGTGCCCGCAACCACGCGCTGGCAGGTTCGAAGCCGAGGCTGAGCGCGAACACGATGGCCACCTTCGACGATCCGTCGGTCGTCAGCTCCATCCTTTTCTGAGACGGCGCCGAGAGATGGTGCCGCGATCGCCCGGACGTCGCATATAGTCGCAAAAATGGGCATCCGTTCGCCGCGCGTGATCGGCCGGGACAGCGAACTCGGCGAGCTCCGGCGAGCGACCGACGAGGCACGTGCCACGCGGGGTGGCGCGGTGTTCCTCGTCGGCGAAGGCGGGATCGGGAAGTCCCGGCTGGCCGCGGAAGCGGTCAGCCGGGCGGTGGCCGCCGACATGCCGGTGCTGCGTGGCCGGGCGAGCTCGATCGGCCCGATGGTCCCGTTCCGGCCGCTGGCCGAAGCCCTGTTGTCGCACTTCCGCGGTGGACGGCCGCCGGACGTGCCCGAACTCGACGCCTACATCCCGGTGCTGGCACAGCTCGTCCCCGACTGGATCAGGGGCGAGCGGATGAGCGCCTCGCTGGTGGTGCTGGCCGAAGCGGTGTTCCGGCTGCTGTCGGTCACCGGCCGCGAGCGTGGCTGCCTGATCGTGCTCGACGATCTGCAGGACGCCGACGCGGAAACGCTGTTCATCCTCGAGTACTTAGTGGACAATCTCGCGTCCACGGGCGCGTTGCTCGTGGGGACGTTGCGCAATGAGCCTTGTGAAGCGCTGAGATTGGCCCGTTCGGCCGAACAGCGCCGAACCTGCACCATGCTCGAACTCAGCAGGCTCGATCGCGGGGACATCCGACGATTGGCGGGCGCCTGCCTGGAGGTCGAGCCCGATCAGGTACCCGCGGCCGCAGCGGACCTGTTGTGGCGCAACAGCGCCGGAATTCCTTTCGTGGTCGAGGAACTGCTGCACGGCATGCTCAACGACGGCCTGCTCGTCGAGGGCCGTGACGGCTGGCAGGTCGTCGGCGAACTGCGCGCGCGGGTGCCTGCCGCGCTGGTCAACAGCATCGCCGCGCGGATGGACCAGCTCGGTCCCGAAGGCGAGACGCTGCTCGCGGTCGCCGCGATCATCGGCGGGCGGTTCCCGCTGTCGGTCGTGCAGGCCGTGACCGGAATGGACGATCGCACCCTCCACAACCACCTGAGCGCCGGTGTCGCCGCGCAGCTCGTCACCACCGACGAGACCACGCTCGGCTGGTACGCGTTCCGGCATCCGCTGACCGCGGAAGCGTTGCTGGCCAGGCTTTCCCCGGCGAGCAAGGCGAACCTGGCGCAGCGCGCGGCGGACGCCGTCGAGGCCCAGTACCCGGGGCTGCCGGGCGAACTCTGCGTGCTCGTGGCGTCGTTGCGGCTGACCGCGCACCAGGAGCACGCGGCCGGGCTGCTGTTCGCCGACGCGGGACGCCGCGCGCTGGAGACCGGCGCGGCGGATTCGGCCGTGACGCTGCTGACCAAGGCGCGGGAGCTGCTGGCAGGCGCGCCACCCGCCGACCGCGCCGACGTGCTGGAGTCGTTGCTGCACGCGCTCGGCCAGGTCGGCCAGTTCGACCGCGCGGTGCAGCTGTCACCCAGTTTCGTCGAGATCGGCATGCTCGAACGCGCCGCGCGGCTGCACACGCAACTGGCCTGGGTCGCTTACATGGCGGGCAGGCACAACGACTGCATGAACCAGATCGAGGCCGCCCGCGCGCCGCTGGGCGCGCAGATGTCCGAGGCGCAGCAGGCCGCGATCGACGCGGTGGAGGCCAACTTCTGGCTCGACGTGCCCGGCCCCGACCACACCAGGCGGGCCGAGAACCTGGCCAGGCAGGCGTGGAGCTACGCCGAGCGCGCGAACTCGCCGATCGTGGCCTGCCAGGCGTTGCAGGCACTCGGCATGGTCGCGCTGGAACGCGATCTCGACGAGGCCGAGCAGTACTTCCAGCGGGCCAGACGGGTCGCCGAGGACAACCAGCTGCACCACTGGCGCACCCAGGTGCTGGTGCGCCTCGGCGGGCATCAGGTGCTGGCCAACGGCGACGAGCGCACGCTCGACCTGGCGCGCGCGGAGGCGCAGCGCACCGGCGCGATCCCGCTGACCTGTGTGGTCGACTCGGTCCGCATCCTGCACACGATCATGCGCGGCGAGTTCCCGCGCGCGCTGGAGCTGCTCGACCAGAACATGGCCGTGCTGGCGCGCCTGCAGCTCACGGCGCTGGCGCAGTACGCGCAGATGACGCGTGCGATGGCGGCGGCGCATCAGGGCAACCGGCACGACATGGAACTCGCGCTCGAGGACTTCCACCGCGCGGGCGGCGAGTCGGCGCAGGAGATGGTGCTGTGCATCGGGCTGGCGCGGGTGTTCTGCTCGCTGCTGGAGGAGAACGCCGACCGTGCCGTCCGCGAGCTGAACCAGGTCGTGGAGCTGGAGGCGGCCAACCCGAGCCGGTTCCACCTATCCGGGCAGCATGGGCTGCGCGTGTTGATGGACGTGCTCGCCGGCGAGTCGGGGGAGCATCGGTTCGTGACCTCGGCGGTGAGCCGGATGCGCTGGAACCGGCAGTTCGTCGGGCTGGCACAGGCGGTGCTGCTGGGGCGGCAAGGTCACGTCGAGCAGGCGAACAAGGCCGCCGCGGCCGCGATGGAGGCGTCGTCGCCGTATCCGATGGCCCGGCATCTCGGGCTGCGGCTGGTCGCGGAGTCGGCGGCGGCCGACGGCTGGGGCGACCCGGTGACCTGGCTCAAGGAGGCCGAGGAGTACTTCCACCAGGTGTCGATCCCGGCGGTCGGCAGCGCGTGCCGCGGCCTGCTGCGCAAGATCGGCGCGCCGGTCCAGCAGCGGCGGACCGGCGTGGAGAAGGTGCCGGGCAAGCTGCGCGCGGCAGGCGTGACCGTCCGCGAATACGAGGTGCTGCAACTCTTGGCGGACCGCATGGGCAACAAGGACATCGCGCAACGCCTGCACATTTCGCCGCGCACGGTCGAAAAGCACGTCGCCAGCCTGATGGCCAAGTCCCACCAGCAGGACCGGGCGGCGCTCTCCGAGTTCGCCAAACACGAGTCGTGAGGTCACGAGCTTTGTGGCGCCGCAGCTCCGTCGAGGAGCGCTGTGAGGCCGAATTCGAAGGTTCTCCTCAGTTCCGTCTCCCAGAAGCTTTCTGGCTCCTCCAGGCTGACGGGATCGCGTTCCGTTTCGAGCCGGGTCACGTGCGGGAAGCGGTCCCCGAAGTCGGGCGCGACCTCCCGCAGCAGTGACGAGCGCGCGATCCACCAGTCCTCGTCGGTCACCCCGGTCGCCTTCGCGGCCTCCCGCGCCTCCGCGACCGACTGCGCCCCGGCGCGCACGTGCTGCGTCAGCGCGCCCGCGAGCCGCCGGATCCCGGGGGAGCCGAGGCCGCTGCGATAGAGGACGGCCAGCAGGGTTTCGAGGCTGACGTAGCCGTTCGGGCCGAGGACCGGGCGGGCCTGTGAGACCTGGAGCATCCAGGGATGGCGCAGGTAGAACGCCCATTGGTCGTCGGCCCACGCGGTCACCGCGGTCCGCCACCCGCCGTCGTAGCCGGTCGGGAGTTCGGCCAGCGCGGTGTCGTACATGAGGTCGATCAGCTCGCCCTTGTTCGGCACGTAGGTGTAGAGCGCCATCGCCGTGCGGCCGAGCCGGTCGCCGACCGCGCGCATCGACAGGCCGGTCATGCCCTCGGCGTCGGCGACGGCGATGCCGGCCGCCACGATCGCCTCGACGCTCAACGCCGGTTTCGGGCCGGGACGGCTCGCCGGTTCGGTGGTGCGCCACAGCAGGGCCATCGAATGACCGGCATCGCCCTGGCCAGCGAAGACGACCAAGATTGCATCTCCTTACGGCGTAAAGTAACCTCGTCCGAGTAACTCTTTACAGCATAAAGTATCAGGAGTGAGCACACATGGCGGAGTCATTGGTCGGCCTGCTGGACGTCGTCGAGGTACGGCGGCTGACGCCCCGGATGACCAGGGTGAGGTTCACCGGTGACGGCCTGCGCGACTTCCCGGCGTGGCCGGATCAGCAGCTCAAGCTCTGTTTTCCCCGGCCGGGTCAGTCCAAGCCGACGCTCCCCGCCGAGGATGCCGCCGACGTGATGCGCTGGTATCAGGCGTTCATGGCCATTCCCGAGGAGGAACGGCCGTGGATGCGCAGCTTCACCGTCCGGCATGCCGATCCGGCCGCGGGGACGATCGACGTCGACTTCGTGCTGCACGGGGACTCGGGCCCGGCCTCGCTCTGGGCCGAGTCCGCCAAGCCCGGCGACACGCTCGGCCGCTACGGGCCGTCGGCGATCTACGCGAGGCCGCTCGGGGAGGCCGATCGCTACCTCTTCGCCGCCGACGAGACCGGGCTTCCGGCCATCGGGACACTGCTGGAGTCACTGCCCGCCGGCGCGCACGCCGAGGTGTTCATCGAGGTCGCCGACGCGCTCGAAGAACAGAAGCTGGACGCCGACGTCCACTGGCTGCACCGCGGCGACGTCCCCGCCGGGCAGAGCACGCTGCTCGTCGACGCCGTGCGCGCCGCCGAACTGCCCGGGATCGCTTGGCTGGCAGGGGAAGCCGGGATCGTGCGCACCCTGCGGCGCGACCTGGTGGCGCGGGGCGTCGACAAGAAGTCGATCGAGTTCGCCGGGTACTGGCGGCTCAAACTGACCCAGGACGACGCCCCGACCCCCGAAGACCTGGCCGAGGCCCAGGAGCGCATGGCGGACTAGGGCCGGGATAAAGCCCGCTTTACTCCCGGGGATAAAGCGGGCTTTATCTCGCGGAGTAAAGCCCGCTTTATCCCGGTCCTCTAGTAGACGAGGGTGACGGTGCTGAGGCCGAAGCGGGGGTGGAGCTTGAGGAGGAGGCCGCCGAAGGGGCCGGGTTTCGTTGACCAGCCGACGGTTTTGTCCGTCAGGGAGCCCGTTGTCTCTTGGGCGGGCCTGCCGTCGATGAGGACCGTGCGGGGTTTCGCCTGGGTGGTGACCATGACCTGGGTTTCGCGGGGCGCGCCGGTGAGGACGAGGTTCGTGGTGCCGTGGGCGGTGTGGCCGAGGAAGGTGCCGCCGGTGGGGCTGGTGGCGTGGGTCAGGCCGTCGCCGGGCGCGTAGGTCCAGCCGCTGCGGTCCTCGCGGTCGAGGTCGTTGACGTTCCACGGCCGCGGCCAGACGTCGTCGACGCGCTGGTTGAAGCCGATCGCCGCGCCCGCGCGCAGATACAGCGGGAAATCGTCCAAAGTGGAGTCGCGGACGAAGCGCTGGCCGCCGGTGACGACCGCGCCGGTGTGCAGGTCGATCCAATTGCCGGACGGCAGGTACACGTCGACCGGCGTCGGCACACCGGCGGCGGCGTCGGCTTCGTTGCGGTCGGCGGACACCGGGACGGCGAGCAGGTCCTTGCCGACCATCATGTGCTGGTCGGCCGTCCAGGCCTGCTCGTCGGCGGGGTAGTTGTAGGCCAGCGGGCGGGCGATCGGCTCGCCGGTGCGGGAAGCCTGCTGCGCCAGGCCGTAGAGATACGGGAACAGGGCGTAGTGCAGCAAGACGCTCTTCTTGAACCGGGCGACCGTCGCGTCGTCGTACTTCCACGGCGTCGCGTTGCGGCCCGCACCGCCGACCTCGAACACTGGCGACACCGACGAGAACTGGCTCCAGCGGGTGAAAAGCGTTGGGCCCGGGTAGCCGGACGGGCCGCCGTTGAAGCCGCCGGTGTCGGTGCCCCACACCGGGTGGCCGGTGAGCCACATGTTGAGGCCGCGGGTCACCGAAAGGCGCATGCCGTCGAAGGTGGCCTGCGGGTCACCGCCCCACACACCGTTCACAATGGACGGAACGCCGGTGTAGCCGCCGCGCCAGAGCATCGTGTACTGGTCGCCGTAGAGCTTGCGCAGAACGTCCACAGTGGCCTGCGCGTAGCGGGTCGGGTTGGTGTTCATCAGGTCGGTTCCGGTGCCTGCGGCGAACTTGGCGTCCTCGAGCTCGAACTCCTCGCCGCGGTCGCCCTTGACCATGTCGATGCCCAGTGAGAAGAGCTTTTCCAGCTTGGCCTTGAAATGCGCGAGCGTGGCCGGGTTGGTCAGGTCCAGCTGCAGCGGGTCGGTGGTGCGCGCGGTCTGGATGAACGAGCCCGGGGGATAGTCGGTGGGCGGGCACGGCCTCCCGCCTGCGACCTCACGGACGTGCGGCGAAATCCACAGTCCCAAGTGGACACCCATGGCCTTGAGGTCGGCGATCATCTGCTGGGGGTCGGGGAACTGGACCGGGTCGAAGGTCAGCGTCCCATTGCACGCCCACTTGGAGTTCTGGCTCTCCTCGGGGAGTTTCGTCGAGGTCTCCCAAGGGTTGTCGATCCATTCGGTCGACATCGGGATGCCTCGGCCGATCATCTGCTTGACGTCGTCGACGACGGTGGCCTGATCGGCGACCGTGTCACGCCAATGCGTCAGCGCGAACTGGCGCACCGGCGGCATGGTCGGGTGACCGGCCTTCGCGGTGTACGCGCGGACGACGTCGGACACACTGCCCGCGTAGAGCTCGTAGTCGAGGCGGTCGGTCTTGAAGCACAGCTGGGTCCGGTCGGGCAGGCCGAGCAGGACGGGGCAGGGCGGCGGGCTCGTGTTGCAGTGCGGCGGGTCGTCGACCGCGTTCGGCATGGCGATGCGGCCGATCGCGTCGGTCTCGGGGAAGACGCCGTAGCCTTGGTTGCTCAGGAAGAACGGGCTCGGCATGCCGCTGCGGTTGCAGCGGTTGAGAGTGCCGGCGCTGGTGAAGAGTGCTTTGTTCATCAAGACTTTGTGGCGCAGGTCCGTGTACAGCGCGTTGGCGCCGCCGCCGAGGAAATGCTCGGCGTCGTTCCCGGTGAGCGACTCGTAGACCTGGGTTACGCCGGTCGGCGGCTCGAACCGCCACTCCACGCGCACACCGCGCGGCGTCGTCTTGACCGACACGCGCGCGGTGCGACTCGGCTCGTCGGTGGCGACGGTGTACGTCGAACCGTCGCGGCTGATGAGGTTCGTCAGGCGATGGGTCGTGCCGTCGGATGTCTGATAGGCCATCCGGCCGCCGGGGCCCGCCGTGTCACCGGCGGCCTGCGCGATCAGCGGGCGGCCGTGCGAGGTGAACGAGAGCCGGAACGGCGCCTTCTCCGCGGCCCAGCGAATGCCGTCGCCGGCGTGCTGAGCTGCGGCGGAAGGGACCCCGGTGCCCGCGGCGGCGACACCGGCGAGCAGCGCCACGGTCGCCATCGCCCGGCGGACGCCTCGCGAGCGTCGTCTCCTGATCGTGTGCCGCACACCGTTCATGACGCTCTCCTCCGTCGGCCGAGCCACGGCCGACAGAGTAACCATCCGATGTATCTACGCGGAAGACCTGCGAAAACGGGTGATATCGCCGTCCATATTGTGCGAACGACGACGAGACATCACACCACTCAGTAGTCGTCACGTCCGGTGAACGTCTGCTCCAAGATCTCCGCCGCGCCCGCGACGAGTTCCAGCGGATCAAGGAACTCGTTGATGTCCAGGTTGATCAGCGGCAGCGAATGCCGGAGCACCACGTGCTGTCCCATCACGGCCGCGCCGCCGACGACGATCGTGTTGCCGATCTCTTCGAGCACGCTCAGCAGATCCACCTGGTCGACGGTGGCGAACGGGGTGGCGATCTGCACCCAGTCTTCCTTCTGGTCCAGGATCTCGCGCTGGATGATCATCACCTGCGCCCGCTCTTCGGTGTCCTCGTCCGGCCCGAACGAGATCCGGATCCGGATCTCGTCGGGAGAGTCCCGCACCACCCGATAGCTCTGCCGGATGAACGTAGCCAGATCGCCCCAAGTAGCCACCGAGAAAGCTCCCTCTCCTTAAACGGAAGCCAATCCTAACCACCCCGCCGCAGCCCTTCGGCTGGGTCGCCGAACGTTGCGAACGAGGCGCCCGGTCACTCTGGGGCGGCTTTCTCGATCCGGGCCGAGTCGCTACGGCCTAGTCAGCTCGCGCCGACCAAGGTCTGTAAGAACGTAGAAGGGCTGAGCGTCGGGTGAGGGCTCGTCCCATCCGTCGGTGATCCAGCCGAGATTACGCAGAACGACCAGTAGCGAAGCCAGCCGTTGGTTCGTGACGCCTGCCGCACGACGAAGATCGCCAGCGTGAAAGCGGGCTTCGGCATCTCCGGCAAGGAACACCGTCGTCAGCCTGCGCACATCTCGAGCCCTTCGCATGAGTCGAGTCTAAACCTCGTCGTCCCGTTTTGGCAGGTCTGGCGGCCAGCGAAACCGGGTCGAGGGGTAGCCGCCACCTGGTCGTGTCGGCCCGGTTGGCTGCCGTGGCGGACGGCTGCCCGCATTGCCGAAGACCGTGTTTCCTTCCTGGCCGCCGGTGAGGCAGCTACGCCGATCGGGCTGATGTGGCTTTCGGTTCTTGGGCAAAGGCCTCTCCCTAGCGTCTCGGTGACGGTGGGGGCGGTGGGGGCGGCACGTTCGGCGGGCGGGAGTTAGGGTCCGTGGGGCTGGTGGGCCTGTCCTTGCCTGGCACCGACCGGGTCGGACCCGGTCCCGCTGGATTGCGTGGCACCGGCTACCCCCTAGATCTCGCACTCACCTGGCGCGAATGTCTGTCCACATAAGGCCGTGAGCACCCCGACGAACTCACCGACTGTGGAGGGCTTGTCAACTGCCACCAGCACGAGGTGGACAGTCCGGTGTGGTGCTCTGCGTACCCGCTCATGATCTCCAGATTGGGCCTGCTGGAAGGTTTGCCAGAGGGAAGGCGCTGGGGATGTCAAGGGGAGGGTGTGGGGAGAGTTTGGCTTTCGTGAACCAGCGACGCCCCGGTTACACTCCGCGCACAGGTTCAGCAGAGGAGCCCCGTCATGCCGGAAGCGAACGAGCTGCTGCGTGCCGCGCGTAAACGCGTGGAATCGCCCTCATCTCCCGGCGAACCGATGACGCGCCACGAGCTGGCCGACGCGGTCAACGCTCAGGTCTATCGCGCCAGCAACGGCACGAAGGTAACGGCCGTGGACGCCAACCACGTAGGCAAGTGGGAACGGGGAACGATCCGCTGGCCAGCGGCGTATTATCGAGCTGCAATCCGCGCAGTCCTCGACGTGGCAACGGATGCTGAACTCGGGTTTGCGCGACCAGCTAGCGGGAACCCTGACAACGTGGACCGAAAGACCTTCCTCAAGACCGCGCTGGGCACAGGCGCGGGAGTTCTGGTCTCCCGCCTTGGCCCTGGACCGATGGAGGACCCGCGCGAGCTGGCGGCGGCCGTATCTGGCCCGACCGCCTACTACCGGCGGATGGAATCGGCCGTGTCCTCCGAACAACTGGCCCCTGCGGTTGACGCTCACTTGGCCCTTGCCGCGGGCATCGTGAACACGACGTTGCGCACGTCGACCGGGTTCGGAATCCTCGCGGAGGTCGCTGGACTGGCCGCCTGGCTGGCAGCTGACCGAGGTGACAACGCCACTGCTCGACGTCGCTACGGCGAGGCCATGAGGCACGCCGAACGCGCCAACCATCCGCTGCTCGTGTCCTACATGACCGCCAGCCTCGGTCACTTCGCCGTGGAGGCTGGCCACGCTCGTCAAGGTGTGACCCTGCTCGATCGTGCCGCTTCGCAACTCGACAAGAATGCGCCGAGCACTGCCCGCGCGTGGCTCGCCTCCCTGCACGCCGTCGCCCACGCGTCTCTGGGAGACAAGACGGCCGCACTGGCGGCGCTGCGCGCCGCCGAAAGGCTGACTAGCCGCCAACGCGGTGAGCCTCAGTGGCCCTGGGTATTCGCGTTCGACCGGGCCAAGGTCGCGCGATATCAGGCCGGAGCACTCGGCCGTCTCGGTGATCTCCGCGCCGCGACCACTGCCTACGACGCTGCCCTGTCGACGCTGACCGGGCCGAAACCTCGGGCGCTGGCCCAGCTCGACCAGGCGCGAGCCATGGCGGCGGCCGGGCGGGTTGCCGACGCCTGCCACCTCACCGCCGAAGCTCTTCAAGTCGGTCGTGACTATGGCAGCGAACGCATCATCGCCCGTGTTCGCGACTTCCGGGCCGGGTTGCCCACCCGCACCACGATGGCCCGCGACCTTGACGACGCGCTCGCCGCGCTCTATGAGACGGAGAAGCCTTGACCCGCTTGGCCATCACCGGACACCGCGCACTTCCCGAGCAAACGGAACGATTGGTCGACCAAGCTCTACGAGCGGAGATCGAACGGCACGCCAACGGCTTGCTGACCGGCGTGTCGTGCATCGCTGACGGCGCGGACGCGCTGTTTGCCCGCGCTGTGCTGGACGCTGGCGGCGGCCTGGTCGTGATCGTGCCCGCTGCCGGCTACCGTGACGCTCTCCCCGCCGAGTATCACTCCACGTATGACGCGCTCATCGCGCAGGCCGGTGAGGTGATCAAGCTCGACCACGCCGAGTCCAATTCCGAGGCGCATATGGATGCCAGCCTGCGCATGATCGAGCACGCCGACGAACTTGTCGCGGTCTGGGACGGCAAGCCAGCGCGTGGCTACGGCGGAACGGCGGACGTCGTCGCCGTCGCGCGTGAGCGGGACATGCCGGTCACCGTGGTCTGGCCGGACGGCGCGACTCGTGAGTGACGTTGGCGGTCAGGTGCATCAGGCGAACCCAGCGGTCTCGAAGGCGCCCTGGCGCCGCGAAAACTTGATCGCGCCTAGATAAAACAGAGCCCGTCGACCTGGCTGGGTGGTCGACGGGTTCCGTCTCGAGCCGTGACGCCCGTAGTGAGGTGCACCCGTCGTACCCCACGCCACGGCTGGCCTCGTTGTCGCGCTCCGCCCTCGGGTCTCCCGTCCCAAGCGCCCCTTGAGGTTAAGCAACCGGGATGGAGCAGACCCTGTACCGGGGCTGGACGTCGTCAGCTCACTTCACAGTCGCCCTTGACCTGCGAAAACGTCGACAGGACTCGATTGGCGGTGGCGCGGGACCGGCATCTTCGGTGATGCTGCACCGGCAGGGACGCGGCACACGATGGGGATGCACATGGCGGACAACTGGCTGCGGGAGCGCCGGATCGGTGCTGGGCTGACCCAGTCGGAGCTGGCCGAGCGGGCCGGGGTGAGCCTGCGTGCGCTGCGCAACGCCGAGGTCGGCGGGGTGCGGCGGTCGCGGTCGGAGACGACGCGGCGGCTGCTGGCGGTGCTCGGTGCGGACGAGGCCGTGCGGATCGGGGTGCTGGGGCCGCTGACGCTGCGTGCCGGGGACGCCGCCGTGGAACTCGGGGCGGCGAAACAGCGGTGGCTGCTGGGTTTGCTGGCGCTGCAGCCGAACCAGGTGGTGCGGCGCGCCGAGATCGTCGAGCTGATCTGGGGTGATGATCCGCCCGCGACGTGGGCGAATCTGGTGCACACCTATGTCGCGCGGCTGCGCAAGGCGCTGGGGCGGCAGGAGATCGTGACGACCGGGGGCGGGTACCGGCTCGAAGCCGACGAGGAGCAGCTGGACCTGCTGCGGTTCGACGCCGAGGTCGCGCGGGGTGCGGCGGCCGAGGATCCGGTCGCGGCCGAGCGGCACTACCGGGCCGCGCTCGCGGTGTGGCGGGGGCCGGTGCTGGCCGGGGAGGACCGGTTCCGGCAGCATCCGGTGTGCCGGGCCGTCGCCGGGCGGCGGCTCGCGGCCGTGCTGACCTACGCGGACATCGCGCTGGGCTTGGAAAAGTACGACGAAGCCGCGGAACAGCTGCGCACCATGACCGCCGAGGAGCCGCTGCACGAGGGCGCGCACGCGCGGCTGATGCTCGCGCTCGCCGGCGCCGGGCAGCAGGTCACGGCGCTGCGGTTGTTCGACGACATGCGACGACGGCTCGCCACGGAACTCGGCATCGAGCCGGGCGCCGAGCTGCGGGAAGCGCAGCTGCGGGTGCTGCGCCGGAGTGTCCGAAGTGGACCGAACCGGCCCGCGCAGCTGCCGGGCGACGTCGCCGGGTTCACCGGCCGCGCGGAGCAGCTGGCCGAGCTGGACCGGCTGCTACTCGACGACGGGCAGGCCGCGCGCATCGCGGTGATCTCGGGGACCGCCGGGGTCGGCAAGCCCAGACCCGGAAAACCACACACTTTCACCCAGTTGGGCTAGTGGGGCAGGTTGGTGCAGGTCAGGAGGCCAAGGGAGGCGGGCTGTCCCCGGTGATCGTCGCTTCCGGCTCCGCGCGGTGGCCTCGCGCTGCTTCGATCTTCCGCTTGAACCCCGGGTCCTGTGTGGACTCGATGAGCGTCCACCAGACGCGGCGGTAGTCGTCCGGGTCCGGTTGCTGGTCGGGATCGGACCTTATCGCCGCGCATGATCGCGCCCGAGCATCGTTTGCCCTGGTAGAGAACGTTTGGCTGTGTCTGGGAGGGTCGGCCCGCCAGGGGTGCCCTGGTGTTGACCCGGACATAGTGGAAGGACCCACAAACGTGGCTCTGATAAGGCAAGTGGTTGAAGCGCGCCCGCGATCAGGCGCGGCAGTGCCCGCGGTGACTCCTGCGCAGTGGCAGGGGGAACGGGCATGATCGACGGGGAGTTGGAGACCGGCGAGCGCGCGGTCTCGGCGGACACGGTGGCGAAGTGGGGCATCGCGGTCCCGGACGGCTGGACGGTCACGGTTCGGCCGGACAGGTTCGATGCGGACCGGACCCCGCTGGATTTCGACCCGGGCACGTACTCGGCGCACGACTATAAGGCGTTCCTCGACAAGGAGCTGTCGTTCGTCGTCATGGTGGCCGAGGTGTTCGAGGACGGCGCGAGCCTGGCGCAGATCGAGGTCACCGGCATCGAGTGGCGGCACGGCGCGTCGAAGACGCCGCTGTACGTCGGCGATGCCGATGTGGACGCCCTGCTGCCCGAAGCGGACCAGCAAATGATGGTCGGCGATGCCGTCGATTCCGCGATGCGGGAGGTCGGGCGATGAGAGCACGCGAGTTGAGACAGGGCGAGCGAATCATCCCGGCTGCCGACCTCGCGCGGTGGGGCGTGGACATCCCGGATGGCTGGACGGTGACGATCCGGCCCGACGGGATCGACAGCAGCGCGCGGCCGATCGACTTCCCGGTTGGGCACTACACGGCCCACGACCATGACGCCTTCCTGCACAAGCGGCTGGTGTTCTTGGAGGTCATGGCGGATGCGTACAACAAGGACGGGCGCAAGGTGGGCTCGGACGAGATTGTCGGGGTGGAGTGGCGTCCGCCGCTGACCCCGCCGCCGCGCAGGGTGATCCCCGGCGAAGCCAATGTGGACGAGCTGCTGACCGAGGACGAACGGAAGCGGCTGGCCGAGAACGCCGTTGCCCATGGAATCCAGGCGTGGGGGCGGAAATGACCGCCGAGGACAAGCCCGTCGTGTACGGGATGCGGGCGGTGATCCTGCGGAGCTGGACGAACGCCGGGCCGAACCCGAGCCACGTGATTTGCGGCGACCCGGAAGCCCGGGAGGTGTACGTCGTGGGCGACGGCATCCCGCGCAGCTATCCCGTCTACCGCGACACGCCGATGGTCGTGCTCGGCGAGACCGCGCCGGGCTATGTGGTTGCCCGGCCCGCGTCGCGGTGTCCTCGGGACCGCAACGGGTACATGGCCAGCGGCGCGTACATCGTCCAATCCGGCTGCTACGAGGACTGGATCTCGGTGTTCGGGCATCCGCTGCCGATCCCGCTGCACGACCGCGCCGAGCGAAGGGCGTGGTGATGACGACCCTGCACAGCAACGTGACGGTCGACAACTACGCCGAGATCCTGGCGTTGGCCGAGGCTGCCGTGAAACCTGCCGAGGACAAGCGGGACCGGTTGAAGGCGAAGTACGAGGGGCGCACGGCGCCGCGTTCGGAGGCCGAGACCGATCCGGCCAGCGCCTTCCGACGCAGAACTCCGGGGCAGGCCCAGAAAGCCGAGAAGAAGTTCGAACTGGATATGGAGGCGTACAAGGACTTCCAAGCCGCCGAGCAGGAGTACCAACTCTGTTTCTCCCGGGTGGAGCGGCTGCGCAAGGTGGCTCCCGTCCCGTACACCGAGGACGACCTGCGGGCCGCGAACGCGGTGCGAACAGAGGACGGCTGGTTCCGGCTGCTCAAGGTCAACCGGAAGACCGTGAACGTGGAAGCGGGATTCCCGTGGCCGCATCCGGTCAAGCGGGAACGAGTACTCGAAGTCCGGCACGTGGAGGCAAGCGAATGAGCGACGAGGCAACGGATTTCGTGGAGGTGGGCCGACAGGCGTTCCACGCGGGCGAGCCCGGCATTCCCACGCTCAACGCCACGGTGCGCGAGGCGATCAAGGACATGGCGGTCGGCACGGGCGCGGTGGACATCTTCCTGGACTTCCAGAAGGGGTGGACCGAAGCGAACTTCGCCACCGGGATCACCGTCCACTTTGAGCATCCGACGAGCCCGGGAAAGGTGGCCTGCGCGAGCAGGAACGCCGAGCCGCTACTGACCGACAACCCACGGGCAGTCACCTGCTGGCCGTGCCGGGATACCGAGGACTGGCGGTCGTACGCGGACATGGCCGAGTTCGCGGACATGCTGCCCGAGGCGACCGACACGGAGCCGGACAAGATCGTGATCCTGCGGGAGGTGCGGGACAAGTTCTCGGCGCGCAAGATCGAGGGCGTGCCCGTCGATCCGCAGACCGCGAACGCGATCCTGACCGTTTACGACGCGGAGAAGGTCAAGGCGCACCCGAACTTCCGGGAGAGGTTCGCCGCCTTGCCGATCCTGCGCATGGCTGAGGTCGCGTGGAAGCTGGTGAAACCCAGCCGACCATAAATCCCCCGATAAATTGCCCCCGGCTGAACCGTGACGGTTCAGCCGGGGGCCTTTTTTGCGTTCTAGCTATCGACGATTAACACGGGGTCGGCGAATGCGGTCAAGAATGGAATCGAATGAAGCGAGCTGACATTCTTCGCCAGCCCGCTTCGCATTCGACGTCTCGCATTCCGCGTTGCGCATCCACCTCCGTTGCCTTCGTCCGCTGTCCTGTCTGTCGCCATGACACGCCCGCCCGCCGTCAAGATCAACGCGAGACGGGAAGCTTCGCTCGATCGGAGAATAAGCCCGCCGGTTGTCAACACGGGGTGTGCACGACGCGGCGGGGATAACCCCTCGAACTAGGTATCCCCATCCTGTCGGGCCACCGTCCACAGGTCGCGCGTGCACGCAGGGTGTACGGATGCGGCCGAGTTGCGGTGCGGCGGAGCGCGTGCTATCACGCGCGAGGAGTTCACTCGGCCTGATTACTTGCCCGGAATTTAAGGCAAGAGTTTATGGCAGCATCTTTTAGGCCATTCGCGGTATATCACTCTGCGCGCCGAAAAGGCAGCACCGCATTGAATCACGGTTGACACCGTCTCCCGGTTTTTCTTGTGTTGACGGCGTGCCGCGAACGTGCTTACGGTGGCGTGGCATTCGACGAGCAAACCGCGCACCACGCAGACGCCCATTCACCTGCCGACCGCTGCGCTACGAGTGAGATGAAAGGCCACTCCGCATGACGGTCTCTGTGCGCGTGCGCAGCCTGCCCGCGCTGATAGAACGCACTCTGGCTGCCGGTAGTCAGCGGCAGCTCGCAGACAAGGTGGGCATCAGCCCGACCTCGATCAACCTCCTGATGCAGGGCAAGCGCTCCACGGTCCGGCTGGACACCGCAGCCGGGATCGAAGACGCCCTTGGGGTGCCCCGGGGATCGCTGTTCGTCTTCACCGACCTCGAACTCGTCGGCCCGTACACCCGCGCTGGGGCTGATGCCGCATGAACGACGCGGCCGTCAATCGCGAGTGGACAGAACGGTTCTTCGCCGAGCGCGGCCTGCGCATGACCGAAGAACACTGGACGGCCATCGAAGCCACAGTGGACGCCGCGCCGCCGATCCCGGCCGAGGTGGTCAACCGGCTCACGGCCGTGATCAACCCGGTCCCGCCGCCGACGCCGGACGCCGGAACCCCGAGTACGCGGAGACACCGAGAGAAACGTCCGCCGCGTTCCCGGCGTGCGGAAAGCGCGGCCTAGCGCCAGGTCGCGCAGGTGTGCCCGCCCCGAGGTGCGAACGCCCCCATTCCCCTCGGGGCGGGCACGCCAATCCACCCTCCCCATCCTGAAAGGCAGTCCACGATGGCCGATCGCCCGGCGCACGCCCAAACCGTGCGCGTCGTCCTGGTCGAGGCTCCGCTGTGGCTGGTCTGGCGCATCGCCTACGGCCTCGGCGTGGTGCGAGAAGCGGTGTCCGACACGGCCGCCCACTACCTCGACTTCTACCGCGACGCGACTCCCGCGCAACGACGCCTCGCCCTGATCACGACCGCGCTCGCGGTCGCGCTGCTGGCCCTGGCCGCATTCACCTTTTCCCTGCTGTGACTGGAAAGGACCCTCGATGACCGCCCCCGTGGAATCCCTCGACATTGCCGAGATGCGCGACCAGCACGACCCGGACACCCCGCTGTTCAACGAACTCATGGCCGAGTACGACGCCGACGTCATTGACGAGCTGTGCCAGGGCTGGCCCCCGGTCATGACGGTCCCGGACGACGAACCCGGCGAGAACCCGGACCAGGACACGGAACCCGGGGAGGTGGAACCCGGAGAAACGCCCGGCGACGCGTCGGAGCCGGTCCCCGACCCGACTCCGACGCCCGCCGAGTAGGTCCCTCCGGTCCCCACCGGCCTCCCAGTATTCCCGCGCCGTGTTCGGAGACATCGTGAACCCCGACCAAGCTCACTCCGCGCCTCGCCCGCGGTCGTCCCCCGGCGGCGACCAGCCCCGCCGCGTCTCCCTCGATCCCTTCGCCAACCTGGTCCGGAGCTGGCGCGACGCGCGCGCCGCCGCTGGCCGGGCACGAGCCGATGTGGACCGCATCGAAGGCGAACTTCTCGAACTCCTCGGCGATGCCGAGGTCGGCACCCTCGACGGAACGCCGGCAGTTCTGCGCGAGACCGAGGAACGCGACGGCATCGACATCGGCCGCCTGCGCCGCGACCACCCCGAGCTGTGGGAGCAGTACCCGCTCGCACGCCGCCGCACGCACCTGAAGTTCCCCCGCCAGCGAAGGACCGCCCCGTAATGCTGCTCAGCCTGCGCATCGTCGCCCTGCTACTGCTGTTCCGCCTGCTCGTGCTGGACCTGGAGACCGCCCGCGACCTGTGGGGCTGGCTCACGGTCGGGTTCGACATCGTGCTTGGCCTGGTGATCTGGCTCGACCGGGAACCGCACCGTCGAGCCGAAGAGGACGTCCGGTCGTGACCGCCACCGAAGTGGACGGTCTCGCCGTCGTCGCCGACGAACCGCGTCCCGCACCGTTCAAGGACAAGGGCGGGAACCCGATCTACCAGCCGCAGACCCGCGTGCTCACCCTCGCGGACGGCTCGGTGGTCTACGGCTGCGCGCACTGCGACTACACCAACCGCAACCCCAACTCGATCCGCCCGCACCTGTCCCGGCACAACAGCCGCCGCAAGACCAACGGGTCCGCGCCGGGCGCGCTGAGCCTGCCGCTGGCCGAACTCATGGAACGGCTGGAGAAGCTGGACGAGATCACCGAGGACCGCGACGCCTGGAAATCCCGCGCCCTGCGCGCGGAACGCCGCCTCAAGCAGCTCCGCAACGCCCTCGGGGTGTCCGCGTGATGGACACCGACCTGGAGCTGACCGTGGACGACACCCGCTGTCCGTCCTGTTTCTCCACCCACTTCCTCGGCGTCGAGATCTTCGGTGTCTACGACGGCGTTCTCTACTGGGAATGCGGCGATTGCGGGCTCCGCTGGCACCGCTTCCCGTCCGGGCACTACCTCCGCTCCCGCGCTGACCGGTACCTCGCCGAGCCCGAACCGATGCCCGTGCGCGAACACGTGCCCTTGTGACCGGCGCACCCCCTCACCCCGGAAATCCCAGCCACAGAAAGGAAAACGCGTGTCGGTCAAACTCTCGCCCGCGCTGCCAGCCGACGACCGGAACGGAATGCCCGCGATCGCCTCGTCCCTGGTCGACTGCCCGGACGACGTGCATGTCGCTGTCCTGCTTGTCCGGACGAAGGAGATCCGCACCAACGCCCGTACCGGCGATGTCGTGCCCACGGCGGAAATCCTGGCGTGCGAGGCGTTCACCGGGGCCACCGCCGACGCGGCGACCCTGCACCGCCTGCTGCGCCGCCAGCACGAACGCCGTACCGGCAAGGTCGAACTGCCCCTCGAACTCGAGGAAGCCATTGACGCCCTGCACCCCGGCGACGACCAGGACGCCGACGAGGACGACGCGGCCGAGCCCACCGACGACGAGCCGGACACCGAGCAATGGTGACCCCGCCGCCCAGCACCGTCCGGCCCGCCCAGTCGAAACCTGCTGGTCCGCCGTATCCGATGCCGCAGACCCTCGTGTGCGAGTTCTGCGGCTACCGCGCCGTGTCGTTCTGGCCGGGCCGCTACGTCGACCACGGCGGCGGCCTCGTGTGCACCCGCACGGCGGTGCGCCGGGTTCGGCGGGCCGTCGCATGAGCGAGTACACGCCGCCGATCCGCCGGAAGAACCACGGCAAGGGCCACTCCTACGTGGACGCCCACGGCGTGAAAGTCCCTGGTGTTACGACGATCCTGTCCGATGGCGTCCCCAAGCCCGCGCTGATCAATTGGGCGGCGAAGACGACCGCGGAATACGCGATCGACCATTGGGACGCTCTCGCCGAGCTGTCGCCGTCGGCCCGGCTCAAGGAGCTGAACGGGGCGCGGTTCGCCGACCGGGACGCCGCCGCCCGCCGGGGCACCGAGGTCCACGGCCTTGCCGAACGCCTCGTCGCCGGTGAGGAAGTGGACGTCCCTGACGCGCTGGCCGGGCACGTCGAAGCCTATGTGGACTTCCTCGACGCGTTCCGCGTCGAGCCCGTGCTGGTCGAGTTCGTGGTGGTGTCGCACTCCTACGGCTGGGCCGGGACCTGCGACCTGATCGCAGATTTCCCCACGTTGGGAAAGCGGTTGCTGTGCGACATCAAGACCAGCCGCAGCGGCGTGTTCGGCGAGACCGCCTGGCAGCTCGCAGGGTATCGCTACGCCGACTCGTACGTGGATTCCGCCGGCCACGAGGAACCCATGATCGAGGTGGACGGCTGCGCGGTGATCCACGTGCGCGGCGATGGCGCCGACCTGTACCCGATGCAGGCCGGGCCGCAGCAACTTCGCGAATTCCGCTACATCCGAGAGGTTTCCCGCGCCTGCGCGCGTTCCCGCGAATACGTGGGCGATGCGGTCCTCCCGCCACCGCTGGAGGTGAGTGCATGACCGGCGAACTGCAACGCTACGAGCAGCCCGGCGGCGAGGTCGCCGCCGCGCCCGCGTTCAACGCCCCGACCGAGCTGGATCAGTGGGTCCTCGTCGTGCGCGACGTGTCCCGATTGGCCAGTCAGATCGCCGACACCCCGTTCGTGCCGGACGGGATGCGCGGCAACCCTGCGAGCGTCACGGCCGCCATCCTCACCGGTCGAGAGATGGGCATCGGCCCGATGACCAGCCTCCAGCACATCCACGTCATCAAGGGAAAACCCGGCAAGAGCGCGGAAATCATGCGCGGCATGGTGCTGGCCGCCGGTCACCACCTGCGCGACGTCGAGGTCACCGACACCCGCGTCATCCTCGAAGGCCGCCGCCGCGACGAAGAGACCTGGACCCGGGTGACGTTCACCGCCGACCAGGCCCGGCGAGCGAAGATCGACTTGGGTGGATATCCCGAGGACAAGCTGTACGCGCGCGCGACGACGAGGTTGTGTCGCCGCAAGTTCGCCGACGTGGTGGGCGGGATCGCCCTGACCGTGGACGAACTGGAGGACGGCGACGACCCGGACCCCACCAGGGCCGCCCCCACGGCCCCACACGGCCCGGCCGAGTCCGAGGCACCCCCACCCGCGAAACGCACCGCAAAACGCCGTACAGCCCCGAAAAACGGTGCCCCCAAGGCCAAGCCCCCGGCCGGGAACACCGGACCGGCGGAACCGGCGGCCGACGCCGAACGCGCCGCGCCACCGCCCTCCCTGCCCGGCGACGACGAGCACACCGACGAACCCGACCCGGCCGAGTCCTCCCCGGACGCCTCGACGGACGAGACGGTGACCCGCTCGCAGCTCGACAAGCTTCACGCGCAGCTCGGCGAACTCGACGTGAACGACCGCGGGGACAAGCTCACGATCGTCGGTCAGCTCGTGCAGCGGACCCTCGCCTCGTCCAACGACCTGACGAAATTGGAGGCCACACAGGCGATCGACATCCTTGCCCGGGTCCTCGACAGCGACGAGCCCAAGCGGACGCTGGACGCGGTGCTCGGCGAGCTGGAGTCCTGATCCCTTGTCCTGGTTCAAGGTAGACGACGGGTTCTATGACCACCCCAAGGTCTTCGACGCTTCGGATTGCACCGTGGCCCTGTGGACCCGCGCCGGTAGTTGGTCCGCACGCAACCTCACCGATGGGTTCGTGCCGTCCAACCTTCCCGTGCGGCTCTGCGGCGACCCCGACACCGCGATCCGGGAACTCGTGGAACGCGGGCTGTGGAGCCGAATCCGTGGCGGATACAAGTTCCACGACTGGACGGACTACCAGCCCACCCGCGCGGATGTCGAAGCCGAACGCGAACGGTGGCGTCGGAACAAGGCCCGGCAACGAAAAGCCAGGTCACCCGACATTGTGTCCACTGGGGACACTCCAGGGGAATCCCTGGAGATTCCGTTGGAGAGTCCCGAAGAGAGTCCTCGGCGAGTCTCCCGTTCCCGTCCCGACCCGGAATCCCCTAAAGGGGATTCCCGGGGAGGGCGCGCGAACGTGCGTGCGCGCGGGGCGCGCTCGCCGACGCCCTCCCCGGCCGATCGACAGCCGCGTGCCTCGCCGGACGTGCGATGCGTCGAGCACGAGCACGACGACGACCCGCCTCGGTGCGGCGCGTGCGCACGCGCCCGCCGCCAGCACGAGCAGGCCGCCTACGAACAGCGCGTCGACGCCCGCCGCGCCGAGCTGGCCGCGACCCGGGCCGACAAGCGCCGGGCGATCGAGAACTGCTCGATGTGCGACGAGAACGGCTACCGGGGCACCTCCCTGTGCCACCACGACCCGCACGCCGAAGCACGCGCTTCGCGCGGCCGGGCGCTCGTCAACGAACTCATGGGCTGGAACAGCAACGACGAACCGGAGCCGCCATGACCGACCTCGATCTCTCGCCGTGGCGCGGAACCTGCGCCACCTGCGGCGCGGCCGTGGTGTGGGCGACCACGGCGGCAGGGAAGCCGATGCCGGTCAACCCGGAACCCGCGCCGGAGCGCGGCAACGTCGCGCTGTCCGTCCACGGTGGACAGCTCGTCGCCGGGGTGCTGCGCCGCAACCAAGCCGCCGGAGCCCGCGACGCCGGACTCCCGGTCTACGCCAGCCACTTCACCGACTGCCCCCACGCCGACCAGCACCGGAGACGCCGATGAACGGCCCCGAGCACTACGCCAAGGCCGAAGCCTGCTTCGCCGAAGCCGACCGCGACGGCCCGTCCTACGAGGACGCCGCCCTCTGGCTCGACCTCGGCATCGGGCACGCGCTGCTCGCCATCGCCGCCGCCCTCGGCCAGCAACTCGCCGACCGCTATCGAGGCGACGGCGACCACATCAACGCCTGGCATCGCGCGTGGACGCCCACGCCCGAACCGCCGGCAGAACCCACCGACGACGAGAAAGCCGCATTCAGCGAATGGGGGCCAGCATGACCGCCCGTCTGTCCACCGTGGACCGCCGTACCCGCGCCGAGATCGGCCGATCCAGCAACCGGCGCGGCAAGGAAGCCGAACAAGCCTTGTCGCGCTGGCTGCGCGAGAACGGATGGCCCGACGCGCAGCGCACCGTCCGAACGGGCTGGCGCGTCGGCGACCGGCAGTCCCGCGACCGTGGCGACATCGACGGCACGCCCCGGTTGTGCTGGCAGGTCAAGACCTCCGCCGAGGACTTCACCGACAACCGGGTGCTCAAGGTGCTCGCCGCGACCGCCGAGCAGGCCACCGCCAGCGGCGCCGACTACGGCATCGCCGTCGAACGCCGAGCAGGCAAGACCGACCCCGGCCGCTGGTTGGCGTGGATCACCGCGGGCGACCTGTACGCCCTCGCCGAGACCGCGCGCAACCCGTTCGTCCTCGCCGTCGCGCAGCCGCTGCTCGACGTGCCCGTGCGCCTGCTGCTGCGCGACCTGGTGCCGCTGCTGCACGCCGCCGGATACGGGAGCCCGGCATGAGCGACTACGTGGTCAACAACTGCCAGCGGTGCGGGCATTCGGCCGACTGGCACCGATTCGATGACGACCAGCTCGTCACCTACGACCGAGCCGAAGTGGACTGGACCGACCGGCCGTTTCGGTGCGTCGGCCCCGGCCTGACCGGCTGCCCGGCGCACTGTCCCGACTTCGCCGGGGAACCAGTGACGATGATCGAGGAAGGAACCGCGCCGTGAGGATCATCCTGCGCCCGCGCACCGACCCGCACTTCGGGCCGAGTGAACTCGCGGACCAGCTCGGCCGATGGCTGCGACCGGACACCACGGGAAGCGTGAAGGCCCGGGTCACCATTTCCGGTCGTATCAAGGAAATCACGCTCGACCTCGACCACCAGCCCGACGAAAGCGACATGCCGTGAACGAGCTGCACCGCTGCCACCGTGGCCCCCGCTGCGCGCAACACGAAACCGACCCGCACCACCCGGGGATCAAGCGGGGCGCGCCGATCAACCCGGCCGAAGGGCTGTGCGACGCCTGCACCCGCCACCTCCGTCAAGCCATTGTGGACATGCCCCGGGATTACCTCGACCTCGAAACCGCGATCACCGGCACCTGCGACGGGCTCCGCCAGCTCGTCGCCGGAACCCCCGAACTTCCTGTCCCGATCTCGCTGACCATCGCGGCCCTGCAAGCCGAGCTGCTGCACGAAGCCCAATGCTGGGCCGAATCCGTCGCCGACGTCCTCGGGATCGACTGGGACACCCAAGCCGCCCAGCGCAGCCGCCCCGGCCGGGTCCTCGAACGCGCCAAGCGGGTGCTGACCGGCGGGCTGTCCGCGTTCCTCGCCCTGCGCGGCGCCGTCCACACGGGCTGGTCGTACGGGGAATGGATCACCCTGGACCGCGACGGCCTGGACGGGGCGCTCGTGCTGCTCGACCTGCACCACCGCGCCCGCGCCCTCACCGGCCAAACGCGACTCATCGAACAGGTCCCGACCCCGTGCCCCCGCTGCGAACAGCAAGCCCTTCAACGCGTCAACGGCAGCGACACCTTCACCTGCGCGGCCTGCGGACGCCCGTACTCGTGGGACGAGTACCGGAAGCTGTGCACCTTGCTCGCCGACCGGCGGGAAGGCGCGGCGGCATGACCGACCTGTACGAGACCGCCGTGCGGTTGCTCGCGACGAACGCACTGCGCCGCTACGCGCAGGAGTACTACGCCGAACACCTGTCCTGGCACGACTTCGCCGACCAGGCCCGCGCCGACCTGTCCACATTGGCTGGCGAGGGCCTGCTGAACCCGTACCTCGCCCGCCAGCTCGCCGACCACCAGCCGACGCCGTGAACGCCACCGATCCGTGGCCGTGGCCCGGGGACAGCCCGCTGGACCGGGCTCGCCGGGTCGCGCGCACCTACCGGGACGCGCTGATGGGAGCCGACGAGGAAGCGTGCGCCGAGGTGGACCAGCAGTGCCGCGACCTCGGTCAGAGCTGGGTCGTGCCGAAGCCGCTGATCTTCGGGCAAGACGACCTGCTCGACGCCGAGGAGGTGGCCGAGATGTGCGACGTGCAGCCGGACACGGTGCGCCAATGGAAACGCCGAGGTTTGCCCACAGTGGACACTGCCGATGGTGTGCGATTTCGGGTCGCCGACGTGCTGGCCTACCACGCCGGGCGTCGCCGCCGACGCGCTCACAAGGGTGTAAACCCTGATATGACAAGGGATTCGTGACCGGGGGCCGGTGGCGCGCAGCCGCGTGACTGTACTACCGTTCGCAGCAAGCACCCGTCTGTCCAACGCCCTGGACGCGGGTGCCGCGACGCGGTACGGGATGGTTCCGCGAACGTGGCGGGCGGCTGCACCAGGACCCCGGTTCGTCGAATGCGATCGTCAGATGCGGCCCTGCCCGAGCCCGCACGCGGGCGTGCAGCCCCCGCCACCCCTTCACCTCCAGCCACAGTGGACACCGCCGTGCCCGCCAGCCCGCCCCGCATCTGCCCGACCTGCCGCCGCACCGTCCCGCCCGGCCCCTGCCCGACCTGCCGAGCCGAGCAACGCCGCGACTCCGACCAGCGCCGAGGCACCGCCGCCGAACGCGGCTACGGCCACGACTGGCAACTCAACCGCGCCGAGTTCCTGCGCGAGCATCGGCTGTGCGTGCTCTGCCAGCGACCGGCCACAGTGGCCGACCACCATCCCGAGACCCGCCGATCCCTGATCGCCCGCGGAGTAGCCGACCCCGACGCCTGGCACCGTCTCCGGCCGCTGTGCAAGACCTGCCACGACCGGCACACCGCCCGCACCAGCCCCGGAGGCTGGCACCGACAGCAGCTCGACGGAGGACCCCATGCAGCCCGGTAACAGCACCACGGTCGCGGTGACCACAGTGGCCGGGGCCGTCGCGCTCGTCCTCGTCTGGGTTCTCGACCTGGCCCACATCGAGATGCCGCCCGCCGTCGCCTCCGCCGTCACCGTCGTCCTGTCCGCTCTCGCCGGATACCTCGCTCCCGCCCGAACCAGCAGGTCCGCAGGCCAATACCCCGCAGGAGACGCCGACCGTCCAAACCGGTGACCGCGTTGTCCACTTGGGCTAAAGTCCCGGTTATGGGTGGAGTGCAGAGCGTAATAACCGGTCGTCTGAGGTGGTACGGGATCACGATCGCGTGCCACGAATGCGGAGCCGACCAGCAGTGGACCATGACCCTCGACCAGCCCGCCGACATCGACGGCGAACTGTCCTGGCTGGACTGTGAAGCCGGTCACCGCGTCCGGCACCCGCTGATCTACCCCGCCATCGTGCGCCGCGTGATCGGCTGGACCAGCAGCCCCGGCGAACACGACAAGCCCTACCTCCGGCCGCTGCACGACTGGAAGCCACAGTGGATCGCCTACACGTCCGCGCCCGGCCAGCGGCCCGCCCTCGTGTATCGCGAATGGACCGAGCCCGGCCCCGTGAACTGGGAACGCGACTGGCCGCAGCTCATCGAAGGGCAACGCCGAATCGACCGAGCCCGCGCCGAAGCGCTGCACCTCGAACGCCTCGGGGTGGATACCTCCTGGTCCGTGGTCTCCGAAGGGATCTACGGAAACGGCGGCTACACCGAACACGACATCGAACTCCGCCAGCGGGCCGTGATGCCGGTATGACCGCCACCAGCAACCCGGCCCCCAGCCCGCAGGAATGGGACAAGCTCCGGCAGCAACCCGGCACGTCATCAGCCAAAGTGGACCGCTTCCAACGCGACTTCGCCGACGTCCAACGCAAGCTCCCGAAGACCGCCGACGAAGCCCGCGACCAAGCGCATCGCGCCTACATCACCGCGGTCGTCACCCTCGCGACCGCGCAACGGCTTACCTTCCGCATCCGCAAGCGCAAGAAGCTGCTGGAGATGGCGAACCTCGGCTTCGCCTCGGCGCACTGGCTCATGCTCGAAGAACAACGGCTCCGATCCCTCGGACACGACGCGCCGAGGTACCCGCGATGAAGGAGCTGCGCACCCTCGGCATCGGGCTCGGGCTGCTCGTCGGGATCGTCGCCCTGACCGCCTTCCTCATGGGGCCGATGACCTGGCTGCTCACGCCCGCCGAGGTGCAGCAGCTCCCGCCCGCCGACCGGCTCGCGTTCGAGAGCGGCGTCCGCGACGACCTCATCCACCTTGTGATCGCGGGCGCGATCGTCGCCGGGATCTACTGCCTGTTCGCCATGCTGTCGCACGCCCAGCGCAACCGCTGACCCCCGGCCCCGGCTCCCGCCGGCATCACCCCCTCCGGCCTCGCCTCGCCGCTCGCGGCCCGTTTGCGCAGGTGACGGGGGGGCAAGGGGGTCGGAATCACCAGGGCCTCGCGGCACCCAGACCGCGCCGGTGGTGTTCTTCGTGGCGTCCCGCGTTTCGCCAACTCGGTGCAAACGCCGCAGGTCAGAGCAGGGGCACCGGAGGGGGCGCGGGGAACGCCCCCTCCGGTCGTCCCGCCCTAGCGGCGGCGGCGCAGCACCCGCTTCACCAACGCGGCCAGCCGGGGCGCGTGGTCCTTCCCGAGCTGCGCGGCGAGCCCGCCGAGGTAGCCGCCGACCACGCACTCAACCAGGTAACCGGCCATGGCCAGCCCCCTTTCACTCGCGGCAAGGCGTCCTCGGCGCCTTGTCCACGAATTGGCTGCGAAGCGGCCCGGACAGACAGGAGACCCGGTGATCGACACGACCGGACGCCACCCGTCCACGGCGCACATCGCCCGGTTCTTCCGGTACGGGCACCTGGGCGACGACGAGGCGCGCACCGTCTCGATGCGGTGCTCCACGTTCGCCGAGGCGATGATCGACGCCCTGCCGGACGGGCCGGAGCTGACGGCCGGGTTGCGGCACTTGCTGGAGGCGAAGGACTGCTTCGTCCGGGCCGCGCTGCCCGAGGACGACTGACCAGCGAACGCACGGAAGCCCCCGCACTCGGTGCGGGGGCTTCCGGGGGCTGGTCCTAGTTGGCGACCGCCCGCTTCCATGCCTGCTCGGCGTCGTGCTTGGCCTGTTCCAGGCTGGTCGCCTCGCCGTTGTCCAGAACGATTCCGGCTTGCGGGCTCATACACACCTTCCAGGCGTACGGGCCGCTGGTCGGAACTTCGGCCCAGTAGTTCTCGGCGAGGTTGTCGTCCTCCGCCACGAGGAACCACGTGTCGATGCCGTCTTCGTTCGGGAACTGCATCCACTGAAATTCGAGGTCCTGGGTCATCACTGGTTCACCGCCCGCGCGAACGCCTGCTCGGCCTGCTGCTGCGCCTGCTCCGGGGTGTCCGCCTTGCCGGTCTCCAGCTCCCGGCCGCCGGGGAAGCACTCGCCCACGGTCCACACGTACGGACCGCCACCGGTCGCCGCGACCTCGGCGTAGTAGTCCTCGGCGCGGCCGTCGTACTCGGTCGAGAACGACCACAGCTCGTCGCCGTCTTGGCCGGGGACTTCCTGCTCCCACGTTCCGGTCGGGGCGTTGTGGTCGGTGGTGGCGTTCATGGTGGTGATCTCCTGTCCGGGTCGTTTTCCTTGTGTGCCTTAAGCTTCGACGCTTGGGCGCGATCGGGACCAGCGATCTTCGGTTCCGATCATGTTCCGTGGACCACGCAACGCACCGTGCGATCTGTTGGCACGCAAAGGGAAACCCCCACGGCGCACCGTGGGGGTTTCCTGATGGAAATGATCTAGCGGCCGGTGTTGCTGGCCTGGGCCTCGACCTGGACCGGGCCTTCACTGGCCTCGTACGCGCGAACCAGGTTCGCCACGTTGTCGGCGAACGGCTGCTCGTGGTCGTACTCGATGGTCGCGATCACCTTGGAATCGGGGCACGACAGTTGAAGATTGCCGTACCCGTCCGTTTCGATCGCGGCCCACATGAACCCGTTGTCGTGCGCCTGGTATGACACGGTGAGGTTGCCTTTCGATCAGTGCGGTTGGTGATTGGGAAAGGAACCGGGCCGGGGCGGCTCAGTCGTGGTTGGGTGAGCACGCACCCCGGCCCGGCCCCTGATGACCCCGTAAGGTCACCAGGTTCAGTTCTCGCGGACGTCCTTGACCTTGCCCTGCAAGAAAACCTTGACCTTGCCGTTCTCCTGGGTCTGCTGGGTGACGTTGACCCCGAGGCCCTGGCGGGCGGCGGCGCGGCGAACGGCGGCCTTCACGCCGTCCACGATCTTCGGGTCGTTGTCGATCTCGGGCAGGGAGTACGGCTCCTTGTCGTCGTACGACTTCTGCACCAGCTCGGCCAGCGGGTTCGGCTTGCCGTTGCCCTTGGTGGGCTTGGGCATGGCCTCGGCCTTGGTGGCACCGGCGGCGAGCTGGCTGAACAGGTCACCGTTACCGCGCTTGGCCTGGGTCTCCTCGGCCGGGGTGGTCGAGGTCGCCGGGGCGTCGGCCGCCTTGGTCTCCGCCTTGGGGGCGGCGGGCTTCGGGGCGGCGGGCTTGGCGGCGGGGGCTTTGCGCGCGGTGGTGTTGGTGGCCATGGGGTTCCTCCTGTGGTGAGTGGTGGTGGGCCTGTTTGCCCTCCGTTGACACCAACATTCGACGCGACCGCGCGAGCAGGACAAGCGATCTGGGGCATGGAATCTTTTCGTAATCTTCGCGGGGAGTGTGCGGTCGGAAACCGTTGCGCGGACACGAAAAACCCCCACGGGAAGCCCGTGGGGGTTGATGGTGCAGCGGCTCAGATGTCCGGGTCGATGTCGGTGATCAGCACCCGCTGGTCGAACAGGGTGCCCGCGACCCGCGCCGTGCAGTAGCGGCCACGGACCCGGCCGACGTGCACCGTGGTTCCCGCCGGGCAGACCACGGTTTCGACCCGGACGCCGTGGGCGTCGGAGCGGCCAAAGGTGATCGAGCGTCGGGTCTTGCCGGTCATCGCGGCCTCCTGGGGTGTCCGGGTCGGTTTTCCTTGTGCACCACGATCCTCGCGACGCGGCCCGCGATCAGACAAGCGATCAACGATGAGCCGTTCGGGCCGACTTGAACAGGAGAGCGGATGAGCGAGCGGTACATCGAGTACGTGCCGATCGAGGACGTGGAGGGCGCGGCGCGCAACCCGAAGGGTCACGACACGGCGGGCATCTCCCGAAGCATCGGCCACTTTGGACTCGCCGAGCTTCCGCTGATCGATGAACGCACCGGCCGGTTGGTGGCCGGGCACGGGCGTCACGAGCAACTGCTCACGTGGGCCAAGGACGGGCGCGACGCACCCGAAGGCGTCCGGGTGGACGACGACGGCCGGTGGCTGATGCCGGTGATCCGGGGTTGGTCGTCGCGTTCGGACGATGACGCCGAGGCGTACCTGATCGCGTCGAACAACCTGACCACCCGGGGCGGCTGGGACGACCGCATGTTGGCCGAGGTACTGCACGACCTCGGCGAGGCGCAAATGCTGGACCTGACCGGATACGAACCGGACGACCTGGCCGCGCTGGAGGACGCGCTGACCGCGGGCGAGGAAGACGGCGACGAAGGCGAAGGCGACCCGCCGGACAAGGGCGAGGCGCTGCGGCTGGCCGGGGTGACCGTCGGCGAGCCGGACTACGAGACGACCACCGGACAGATCTGGACGTTGGGACGTCATTCCCTGGTGGTGGCCGATGTCCACAAGGGCTGGCCACTGTGGACGCCGCTGCTGCGCGAGGGCGACTTGCTGTGGCCGTACCCGACGATGCTCGCGCCGTTCGCGCAGAAGGCCGAACAGCACCGCGTGGTCATGGTGCAGCCGTTGCCGTACCTGGCCGGGTGGCTGCTGACGAAATGGCGGCGGATCACCGGCGAGGAACCGGTGCTGTCCACTCCGGCCAGCGGGAGGGCCGCGTGAGCATCATCGCTACTGCCGGCGGAATGTTCGACCGGTCCGCCGCGCCGATCTACTTCGCGGCCGGGGAATCCTCGGCGTACCCGCGTCACCTGCTGCTCGCGGTCAACGACCTGTACCACCGAAGCCAAGAGCTGCGCATGGTCCGGCTGCTGGACGAGGGGCACGTGATCCTGCTGGACTCCGGGATCTTCAACCTGACCAACGAACACAAGCGCGCGACCGGCGTCACGATGGACGAGGCGCTGTCCCTGCCCCCGGACGAAATCCAGGGATTCGACCGGCTTTTCGACCGGTACGTCGAACTGGCCACAAAGTACGAAGACCGGTTGTGGGGCTACATCGAACTCGACCAGGGCGGGCGAGACAACAAGATCCGCACACGCCAACGACTTCACGACCTCGGTCTCAACCCGATCCCCGTGTACCACCCGCTCAATGACGGCTGGGAGTATTTCGACCAGCTCGCCCGCGGTTACGACCGGCTGTGCTTCGGCAACGTCGTGCAGGCCAACCATCCGACGCGGGTCCGGCTGCTGCACACCATGTGGGAACGCCGACGCCAGTACCCGGATCTGTGGGTCCACGTGCTCGGGCTGTCCGCCTGCGAGTGGTGCCTGCCGTGTCCGCCGGACTCCTGCGATTCCTCGTCCTGGCTGAACTCTCTGCGGTACCCGGCGGTGCGCACCGAGTCCGCCGCGCTCCGGCGGCTCGGCGAACTCGGCCACCGATTCCTCTACGGGGCTGGGGCACACCGCGACGAGGCGTGCCAGATGCACGCCGACGTCATGGAACACACGGGCATGGTCTGGCACGCGCTCCAGGCCGTACACGCGGACTTCGGCGACGTGCCGCACCCACCCCGCGACGACCGCGAAGGCGAGTTGAGCCCGGCATGACCGTGACCGTGTGGACCACCGTGACCGCGCCCGGGTTCCACCGCTGGCCCGACGCGACCGGGGCACGGTCCTATCTGGCCGACCGGCACCGGCACCTGTTCCACATCACCGTGCACGCGGCCGTGTCCCACGACGACCGGGACGTGGAATTCCACGACCTGCAAGACCTGATCCGGGCGTGGTGGGGACCGGGTGCCCGCGAGTGCGGTTCCTCGAGTTGCGAAGACCTGGCCCGCCAGCTGTGGACCGTCCTGCAGAACGACCACCAGCTCACCCCGGTACGGGTCGAGGTGTCCGAAGACGGCGAGTCCGGCGCGAGTCTGACGGGGGTGTCCTGAATGGCCAGTACCGTCACCATCAGCCACAACTTCGAGACCGCGCACCGGTTGCCGCACCTGCCCGGCAAATGCGTCTCGCTGCACGGGCATTCCTGGTGGGCCGAGGTGACTGTGACCGCCCCGGCCCCGGACGCGGCCGGGGTGGTCGTGGAGTTCGGCCCGTTCAAGAAGATGCTGCGCGGCTGGATCGATGAGCACCTTGACCACGGGGTCATGCTCGGCGCGGCCGACCCGCTCGTGCCGCTGCTGCGCGAACACGACTGCAAGGTCTACGAGATGCCGGACGGCTGGCCGACCGTGGAGAACGTGGCCGCCCGCCTCGCCGACGTCGCGAGCGAGCTGCTCGCCGAACTCGACCACGTACCCGGCGCCCGGGTCGCGCAGGTCGACGTTCGCGAGACGCACGTGAACCGGGCCGGGTGGACCGCATGACCAGCACTGCGCCTCCAGCCACATCGGACACGCTCGTCGCGAGCGAGGTCTTCGGTCCCACGATCCAAGGCGAAGGCCCTTCCGCCGGCAGACGCGCGAGCTTCGTCCGCCTGGGCGGCTGCAACCTCGCCTGCTCGTGGTGCGACACCCCGTACACGTGGGACGGCTCCCGCTTCGACCTGCGGGCCGAACTGGCGCGGCGGCCGGTTCAGGACATCGTGGACCGCGCCCTCGTCGGCGATCCCGGGCTCGTCGTGATCTCCGGCGGCGAGCCGCTGCTGCACCAGCACCAGCCCGCGTGGACAGAGCTGCTGCGCAAGCTCGCGCGGTCGGCCGAGATCGAGATCGAAACCAACGGGACCGTCGCGCCAGCGGGCGCGACCCTGCACTACGAGCCGTTCGCCCTGCGGTACAACGTCTCGCCGAAACTGCGCCACTCCGGCGACCCGGAGGAACGCCGTATCCGGCCCGAAGTGCTGGAGCGGTTCTCCGAATCGGCGCGGGTGTCGTGGAAGTTCGTGTGTGCGACCCCGGCCGATGTGGACGAAGCTGCCGAGCTGGTCGCGCGCTACGAGCTGGTCGGGCCGGTGTGGATCTCGCCCGAGGGAACCACCATCGAGGCCGTGCTGATGAACACCAAGATCCTCGTCGACCGGGTGCTCGAACACGGTTTCAACCTGGGCACGCGGTTGCACGTGCTGGTGTGGGGAAACGAGAGAGGACGGTGAACCGGTGACGATTCCGTATGGTCACCTGGACCTGATCTCCGGTATCCGTTCGTGGCTGACCAGCCGTGGACTGGACCCCGATGACCCGAACCTGCGCGACACCCCGAACCGTGTGCTGCGTGCCTGGACCGAGTTGACCGCGGGCTACGACCAGGACCCGGCCGCCGTGCTGGAACGGACGTTCCCCGTCGACCGGTCGGACGGCATGATCGCGGTGACCGCCGTGCCGTTCACCTCGGTCTGCTCGCACCACCTCATGCCGTTCACCGGGACCGCGACGATCGCATACCTGCCGGTCGCCGGGGCACCCGTGGTCGGGCTGTCGAAACTGCCGCGCCTGCTCGACATTTACGCGCACCGGCTCCAGGTCCAGGAGCAGCTGACCCACCAGGTCACCGACGCGCTGGACACCTACCTCAAGACCGAAGGGTCGGCGTGCCTGGTGCGCGCCGAGCACGGATGCATGACACAGCGCGGTATCCGCAAGCCCGGCGCGGCGATGGTGACCACCGCCGTCACCGGCCGGTTCGCCACCGACCCCGAACTTCGGGCACAGCTGATGGCCCTGCACCAGGGAGGCTGACATGGGACGCCGAGGCGTGCCGCCGAAGCCCACCGCCCTGCGGATCATCGAGGGTGACAAACACACCGAGCGGTACAACCACCACGAGCCGATCCCGCGTCCCGGACGGCCAGAGTGTCCGGACGATGTGGCCGATGCCGTCCGCGAGGTCTGGGACTACACGGTGTCCGAGCTGGACGCGATGGGCATCGCGCACTCCTGCGACCGGGACACACTGCTCTGCTACTGCGAAGCCGTGGTCGCGCATCGCCGGGCCTCGGCGGTCGTGGCGAAAACCGGGGTCATCCAAAAAGGACTCCACGGCGGGTACGTGCGGAATCCCGCGCTGGTGATCCAGCGCGACAGCGCCCACGTCATCCGTGCGTTCGCGCAAGAATTCGGCCTCACCCCGTCCGCGCGGACCCGGATCGAGCAGAGGGACGGGGCCGGCAGTGGCGACCAGGGCAACCCGTTCGCGGGCACCGGCTAAGCGTCCGCCGAGCCGCGCCACCCTGGAACGCCTGAACATCTCCCGCGAAGTCGGCTGGTACCTGTACTCGCGCGGCATTCCGTTGCCGGACTGCCCGCCCGCGATCAAGACTCCGGACGGCGGAGCCCGCCGGGGCGCGCGGTTCGATCCGGCCCGTGTGGACCGGGTGCTGGACGTGTTCTCGCGTCTGCGGCACACGCAAGGGAAATGGGCCGGGCGCCCGCTGGTGCCGGACCCGTGGCAGATCGCCTACGTCCTCGCGCCGGTTTTCGGGTGGGTGTACCGCAACGAGGACGGGGATTGGGTGCGCGTCACGCGCCGCGTCTACGTTGACGTGCCGAGGAAAAACGGCAAGACCACCATCGCGGGCGGGGTCGCGACCTACCTCACGTGCGCTGACCACGAGCAGGGCGCGCAGGTGTACGCCGTCGCGTCCGGCCGGGACCAGGCGCGGTATTGCTTCGACCCGGTGAAGCAGCTCGCCGAGAAGTCCCCGGCATTGAGCCCGTACGTGAAAGCGCTACAGCACCGCATCATTCACCAGCCCTCGGGCTCGTACTTCGCGGTCGTGTCCCGGCTGGCCGACGTGCTGCACGGCGCCAACGTCGCCGGGGCGATCATCGACGAACTGCACATCCACAAGACCCCGGACCTCGTGGAGGCCGTGGAAACCGGCACCGGTTCCCGCGCGCAGCCGCTCGTGTTCACCATCACCACGGCCGACGACGGCCGGACCGCGACGATCTACGCGCGCAGGCGGCATTACGTGGAACAGCTCGCGCGGGGCTCGCTGCGGGACACCTCGATGTACGGGGTGGTGTGGGCCGCCGACCGCGACGACGACCCGTTCGCCGAATCCACATGGCGGAAGGCGAACCCCGGCTACGGCATCTCGCCGTCGAAGGCGTACCTGGAGAACGCGGCCAAGGAAGCCCGCAACAGCCCGGCGGACCTGGCGAAGTTCCTGCGCCTGCACCTCGGCATCCGGACCCGGCAGCAAACCCGGTTCCTCGACTTGGAGGCGTGGGACCGCAACGCGTCCATCGTGGACGAACGCAAGCTCGCGGGCCGCGTCGCCTACGGCGGACTCGACCTCGCGTCCACGTCCGACCTGTGCGCGCTGGCGTGGGTCTTCCCGGACGGCCAAGGCGGGCATGACTTGCTGTGGCGGCTGTGGTGCCCGGAAGGCGCGTTGCCCGCGATCGAGCGCCGTACTGCTGGGCAGGCAACGGTGTGGGTCGAGCGCGGCCTGCTGACCGTGACCCCCGGAGACGTCGCGGACTACGACTACATCCGGGCGCAGATCAACACCGACCGCGAAGCGTTCACCGTGCGGGAGATCGCCTACGACCCGTGGAACAGCTCGCAACTCGTGTCGGACCTGCTCGGCGACGGCGCGCCGCTGGCGAAGATGCGGCAAGGGTTCGGCAGCATGTCCAGCCCCACCAAGGAATTGCAGCGACTCGCCTTGGAGGGAACCGCGGAGCAACCCCGGCTCCGGCACGGCGGGAACGCCGCCATCCGATGGCAGGTCGACAACTTCGCCGTGGAGATGGACGCCGCCGGGAACGTCAAGCCCAGCAAGAGAAACAGCGGCGACAAGATCGACGGAGTGGTTGCGCTGATCATGGCGCTTGACCGCGCTGTCCACTACACCCCGCCCCGCCGCTCCGCCTACGACGACGGCGACCTCGAAATCGTGTAAGGGAGGTCGGGCCGGTGGACATTGCGATCTTCACCGTGGCCGTGGTCCTGCTGGCCGCTTCCGTGATTTGGCACGTGGCCGAGGAATACCGGGGCCGCACGATCGCCGCCCGCCGCCGGGTCGTGGTGTCGCTGGTGGACGACCAGGCCATCACCGGAATCCTGTGGCGCCGCCACCGCCGCCTCGTCGTGGTGCGCTCGGCCGAGCTGGTCCAGCCCGGCCGGGAAGCCGTGGGCATGGACGGCGATGTCGTGATCGAACGCGACCGGATCAACTGGGTGCAGATCGTGGGGGCGGCCTGATGCCTTTCGTTGTGTCCCAAGGGATTCTTTCCTCGGTCCACCAGTACCAGACGGCAACCATCCCGCTCGGGGGGTCTGTCACGCTCGGGGACGGGCTCGCGCAGGACTACGCGACCATCTGGCGGACACAGCCGCAGGTCCGGACCGTGGTGTCGTTCCTGGCGCGCAACATCGCGCAATTGGGCATCCACGTGTACCGGCGCATGTCCGATGTGGACCGGGTGCGGATTTCCGATCACCCGGTCGGGACGCTGCTGGCCAAGCCGAATCCCTTCACCACCCGCTACCGGCTGATCGAAGCGTTGGTGTCGGACCTGGCGATCTACGACAACGCGATCCTTGCCAAGGCCAACATGGACACTCCCGGTCTGGTGCGGCTCGATCCCCGCTACGTCACGCCGATCTCGGCGAACCAATTCACGGTCGAGACGTACCGGTACCGGGGAACCACCGGCTACCGCGACATCCCGGCCGAGCAGGTCGTCCACTTCCGGGGCTACAACCCGGACGACAACCGGTGGGGCTGTTCGCCGATGGAGACGCTGCGCCGCACGCTGTCCGAGGAATACCAGGCCGGGCAGTACCGCGAACAGCTCTGGCGCAACGGAGCCCGGCTCATGGGCTACCTCAAGCGTCCGGTGGACGCGCCGGACTGGGGCGAGGGCGCGCGGGAACGGTTCCGCCGCTCGTGGCAGGCGCAGTACACGGGCACCGGCGCCAAGGCCGGGGGAACGCCGATTCTGGAAGACGGCATGGACTTCGTGCCCGCGTCGGTGACGCCGGAAGCCGCGCAGTACATCGAATCCCGCAAGCTCACGCGGGAAGAGGTCGCGAGCGCGTATCACATTCCGCTGCCCATGGTGGGAATTCTGGACCACGCCACGTACTCGAACATCCAGGAGCAGCACAAGCATCTGTACCAGGACACGCTCGGGCCGTGGCTGACCATGATCACCGAGGAACTGGCGCTGCAACTGCTGCCGGATTTCGAGGACTCCCAAGACATCTACCTGGAGTTCAACCTCGCGGAGAAGTTGCGCGGGTCGTTCGAGGAACAGGCCGCGCAGCTCCAGACGGCGACCGGTGCCCCGTGGATGACCCGGAACGAGGCGCGGGCACGGGTAAACCTCCCGCAGGTGGACGGAGGCGACGAGCTGGTGACGCCGCTGAACGTGCTGATCGGTGGGCAGGCCAGCCCGACCGACACCGCGCCGGAACCGAAGGTGGCGCGCGATCGGACGCTCAAACTCCTGGAGGGGTTGGCATGAAGGTGAAGACCTGCCCGGTCCTGATCAAGGCCGCCGGTACGCAGGACGGCACGGACGACGGCGTTTTCGAAGCGATCGTCGCCGCGTACAACGTGGACTCGGTGGGCGACAAGATCGTGCCGGGAGCGTTCGCCGAAACCCTGGACGAGTGGAAGAACTCGGGCAGTCCGATTCCCGTGCTGTGGTCGCACATGTCGCACGATCCCGACTACCACATCGGGTACGTGGAAGAGGCCGAGGAACGCGAGGAGGGTCTGTGGGTCCGCGCCCGTATCGACCTGGACGAGCCGAAGGCCAAGAAGGTCTACAAGCTGCTCAAGGGAAAGCGGGTTCGGCAGTTCTCCTTCGCGTACGACGTCCAAGAGGGCGGATGGGTCGACGAGAAGTCGGCGGACGACGACGCCGCGGGCGACGGGTATTTCGAGCTGCGCAAGCTTCGTCTGTACGAAGTCGGCCCGACGCTGATTGGCGCGAACCAGGAAACCGAGCTGCTGTCGGTGAAATCCGCGATCGGCGCGCACTCGACCGCCACGGACGACGGCACGTGGGACGGCCCGGCGAATGAGGCGCGGCTGTCGAACGACGCGGGCAAGGACACCTACCGCAAAGCGTTCGCATGGCAGGACCCGGACGGCGACCCGGACGCCAAGTCGTCGTACAAGTTCATCCACCACAACGTTTCCACCGAAGGCGAGGTCGGGGCGGCGAACCTGCAAGCCTGCACCACGGGCATCGCTGTCCTGAATGGCTCGCGAACCGGGACGACGATCCCGGACGACGACCGGCAAGGCGTGTACAACCACCTCGCCCGGCACCTGCGCGACGCCGACGTGGAACCCCCCGAACTCAAATCCGAACCCACCACCGACCCCGCCGAGCCCGCGCAGCCCGAGGACAAGGAAGGCCGCGCCATCTCGGCGAAGGACGAGGACACCCTGCGGGGTGCGCTCGCCACGATCACCGACAGCATCGCCGTCATCGAGGGCGTGCTGTCCGGATCGGACAGCGACGACGACACCAAGGCCACGCCCGCCGAGCCCGCGACGAACGACGAGAAGTCGGCATCGCCAGCCCGGCCAGCAGACCGGCCGGATCGTCTTCGTATCTGGATGGCCTCGCTCAACGGCGAGGTCAACCCCGACTCGCTCACCGCCTGACAGAAGGACGACAGAACAGGCCACGCCTGCCCCGTCCGCGAACCACTGCTCGTGGTTCGCCAGCCGGGCACGGAACCGCCTCGATTCGTCTGCGCGCTCCATCGCACACGAACTGAGGAACACCATGACCGACAAGATCGCGCGGCTCACCGAGGAACTGAAGGCGCACCTCCAGAACGCCAACACCATCGCGGCCACGGCCGACGACGAGGGCCGGGACTTCACCGACGACGAGCGGGCCGCCGTCACCGAGTCCATGCGCAAGGCACAGGACGTGAAGAAGTCGCTCGACGCGGCCAAAGCGGACACGAACGTCCGCGCGGCCATTAAGGACCTCGGGGACGCCGTGGGCCTGGTCGACGGGCAGGCCGAAGCGAAAGGCCGGCGGGAGCAGGCCGACCGCGACGGCTACCAGTCCCGGGCCGCGAGCATCGGCGAAACCTTCATCACGTCCGAGCAGTACAAGGACCTGCTGCGGTCCGCGCCGAACGGGCAGTTCGCGAAGGACATGCGGGTGCAGTCCCGCCCGGTCGGGTACAAGGACCTGGTTACCGGGCTGTCCCCGACCTCTGGTGGGGCGTTCCGCACGGAGGACTACCGGGGTGTCCTGGTCGGGCCGGAGCAGTTCTTCCGCCCGCTGACGCTGCGCCAGCTCGTCACCGGCGGCACGACGACCTCGGACCAGATCGAGTACGCCCGCATCACCGGATGGAACAACGCCGCCGCCCCGGTCGCGGAGGCCACCAGCTCGGCGCCGGTCGGCTCGGGCGAGCCCGCGGTGACTCCCGCGCAGGCGGGCGTGAAGCCGGAGAGCGGGTTCTCCACGGTGCGGGTCACCACGCCCGTGCGGACCATCGCGCACTGGATTCCCGTGACCAAGCGCGCGCTGTCCGACGCCGCGCAGGTGCGCACGCTCATCGACTCGTTCCTGGAAACCGGGCTTGAGGAAGAGCTTGAGGACCAGATGATCGCGGGCGATGGGACGGGCGAGAACTTCGAGGGCCTGTCCACTGTGTCCGGCACGCAGACGCAGGCCGCCGTCGCTGACCCGGCCGGGAAGCCCGCAGGCTTCGGGAAGTTGCTGGCCGTGCGCCGGGCGAAGACCAAGGTCCGCACGGTCGGGCGCAGCGTCGCCAACGGGGTCGTGATCCACCCGAACGACCTGGAGACCCTGGACGAGATCTCGGACATGCAGGGCAGGTTTTATTTCGGTGGCCCGTCCGGCGCGAATGGCACGAGCCCGCTGTGGGGTCTGCCGGTCATCGAGTCCGAGGCCGCGAAGGCGGGAACCGCGTGGGTCGGGGACTTCCGCAAGGCGATCTTGTGGGACCGCCAGCAGGCGAGCTTGACCGTGACCGACAGCCACGCGGACTTCTTCGTCCGCAACCTGGTCGCGATCCTGGCCGAGCTGAGGGCCGCGTTCGGCGTGATCCAGCCGTCCGCGTTCTGCAAGGTCTCCCTGGCCTGATGCGGGACGAAGTGGGCTGCCCCGTCTGCGGAAGCACCGACTTCTCTTGCGGGACAGCCACTTCCACCGTCGGCGTAGACGAGCGAATCGAGGAGGCTCCCGCCATGGCGGACCTGCGCGAGTACCGCGTGACCGTGAACGGCCACGACACCGTGATGAACCTGTCCGAAGAGGACGCCGCCCGGCTCGGCGGTACCCCGGTCGAGGCCGAGCCCAAGCGGGCCGACGCGCAGACCAAGGCGCGCACGGCCCGCAACAAGTCCAGCGAGTAGCCCGATGCCGCTGCCGCCGCTGGTCGACCCGGCAGTTCTCGCGCGCTGGGCGGGACGAGCCGAAGACGACCCGGCCGTGGTGGACGCGGTGACCTCGGCGTCCGCCCGGTTCCGGGGCGTGGTGCGCCATCCCGTGTCGCTTGTGGCCGACGAGGAAGTACGCCTCGACGGGCACGGCGGCACGGTGCTCACGCTCCCGGCCGCGCCGGTGCTGGCCGTGTCCACCGTCGAGGTACGCGGCCAGCCGGTCACCGATGTCACCTGGTCCCGGCAAGGTCTTCTCCGGCGGGCGAGCTGCTGGCCGGACGAGCTGGACGCGGTGCGCGTGGTCTACACCCACGGGTACGAGCCGGTGCCCGAGGACATCGCCGAGGCGGTGCTGACCGAAGCCCGGTACCTGCTCACCGTCCAGCCCGGCATCTCGGCGATGACCGTGGGCGGCGAGTCTCTGTCCTTTTCGGCTCCCGCCGCCGGGATGCCCCCGGTCTGGACACGGGCCGTCGATCGGTACCAGCTCAACCGCGGGGACCTGCCGTGATCTTCGGAGACTCCATCACCGTGGTCCGGCCGCTGATCACCCAAGACCGTTACGGTTCCGACGTTCTCGACTACGCCGCCGGAACCCGCACGGTGGTGACCGGGGTGTGCGTCCAGCCGCGCTCGTCGACCGAGACGACGGCCGACGCCCGGGACATGGTGACCACGGGTTGGCGGATCTACACCCCGGCCGGAATGGACCTCGACGTCACCCCGACCGACCGGATCGAGTGGGCGGGCCGGACCTGCGAGGTCATCGGCGAAATCGCCCGGTGGCCGCACCCGATCCGGCCCGGCGCTGTCCACCACTGCGAAGTCGACATCCAGAAGGTGAGTGGCTGATGCACCTGTCAAACCGCGAATTCCGCGCCTTGATGCGCCTGCCCGGCCTGCGCGCCCGGCTCCGGTTCGTCGCCGAGCAGGTCGCCGACCGCACCCGCGCGAACCTCGCCGCCGCCCGCGTGGACACCGACGTCACGGTCTCCGAAGGCATCCGGCCCCGAGGCCGCAGCTACGCGCGGGTGACCCACGGAGACAAGTACGGCGAGTTCGGCACCGAAGACGTACACCGCCACCGCGCGCTCGGGCGCGCGATCGGCAGCAAGTAGAAGGAGAACGCCAGTGGCCAAGGTGATCATCACGTTCAGCCGCGACCACACGCAGGTCGGCAAGACCGTCGAGATCGAGGACGACCAGGCGGCCGTCATGGTCAACGAGGGACGAGCCCGCTACGCCGACGACCAGGACGGCACCCGGACCGGCGGCCGCAAGACCTCGGGCAAAACGGCCGAGAAGTGAACGACGCCGAGGCGCTGGTCGTGACCTGGCTCTCCGGGCGCCTCGGTGGAATCCGCGTGGTGGCCGAGCTGCCCGCCCGCGTCGAGCAGTTCCTACCCGTGGTGCAGGTGACCTGCCTGCCCGGCCCCAAGACCGACCGGCCGTGGAACTCCCGCCGGCCTTTGCTGTGGCGCCCGCGCGTGGACCTCGACGCGTTCGCCGCGACCCGCGCAGCCGCAACGGATCTGGCGTCCACAGTGTCCGGACACCTGCACGACCTGATCGGGCAGGCCAACGAATGGGGACAGGTCGCCGACGTCGGCGAACCCGCCGGTCCGGCCTGGCGCCCTGACTACAACCCCTCAGTCCGGCGTTGCGGGCTGACCGTCGAACTCACCATCAGGGCCGAATAGCCCGCCGCACTATCCGCACCCCCGCTCGCTCACCCGGGGCTCCGCATCTCAAGGGAGAAACCCGTGGCAATGAATTCTGCCCTCGCGCGCCTGGGTGTGACCGGGGCGCTCTACGTCGGTCCACTGGGGACGACCGCGCCGAGCGCGACCACAATGGACAACTGGAACGCCGCGATGAAGGACCTCGGCTACATCAGCGATGACGGCATCGTTGAGGGTAGGGACGAGGATAAGGAGGAATTCACTCCGTGGCAGTCCGCGACGCCGATCCGTTCTGAGATCACGAAGTCCACGCAGACTTACCAGGCGACGCTCTGGGAATCCAAGTTCGACACCATCAGCCTGTACTACCGCGTCGGTCAGGAAGACATGACGCAGACCGGTACCGGCAAGGATGCCGTTGTGTCCTTTGTGGAGGAAGGGAAGCCCGCGCGGGATCTGCGCTGCTTCGGCATCGACGTGATCGACGGCACGTACCACCGCCGCATTTTCCTTCCCATGGCCGAGGTTTCCGAACGCGGCGAACTGACGTACAAGAGCGACACGCTCATCGGGTACGAGGTGACGATCACCGCGTACCCCGGTTCCGATGGCTTCTCCGCACTGCGGGTCTACAAGGAAGGCTGGGAGCTTCCGACCCCTCCGGGTCCGTGACCCCTCCAAGCGGGGACCGATGCGGGCATGTGGTGAGCGGTCCGCATCGGTCCCCTTCTCGCGCTCACCGCCGCTCACCAGATGGAGAACATCGCAGTGTCCACAATCGACATGGACGCGATCCTCGCCCAGCGCGAGGAAGCTACCGGCAGCGCCGATACCTTTTCGTTCACGTTCAAGGGACAGGAGTGGGTCTGCCAGGACCCCATCACCGCGTCCGACGAATGGAAAGACGGCTTGCTCGATCTCGACAACGACATCGAGGTGGCCGAGTACTACCTCGGTGAGGACCAGTACGCGAAGTTCGTGAAGGCCGGTGGCCGCGCCGGATACGTGATCCTGGCGATCAACCAGTACATGCAGCAGATGCGGCAGGAGAACGAGGAAGGGCGCCCTACACGGCGGCGGACCTCCTCGGCCAAGCGCCGGAAGCGATAGAGGCCGCCCTGTGCGCGACGTACGCGCCGCGCAACCCGATCGCGGAGTACTGGCGCGGGGACATCTCCCTGCGCCACCTCCGCGTCCTGATTGAACATCTCCCGCCGACCTCGGCGTTCCACCGCGAGGTGCACGGGCATTCGTGGACCGACGTGGAATACCTGCTCGCCATCGTCGCCGATCGCTTGGCCGAGAACACGTTCGTCACCGGACGCGGTGCGCAGATGAAGGGCCTGCACCGGCCCAAGCCACTCCCGCGCCCTGGCGAGGAAGAGAAGGGCCACATCGGCGACCGGGGCGAACGGTCCACCGAGGACGTCGTGACCTACCTCGACTCGTTCAAGCCCGATCGGACGCCGCTGGCTTCCTGACCTGACCGCGAGGGGGTGTCCCTCGTGGCGGAGTCCGGTGAGGCGTACTGGGTGGAAGTCCTGCCCTCGGCGCGGCGCTGGGGCACCATGCTGGCCAAGGAGGCGACCGGCGCGGGCAAGCGAGCCGGGGACCAGCTGTCCAAAGAGCTGGACGCCGCCTCGGCGAAGGCCGGTCGTTCTGCCGGCAAAAACCTCTCCGACGGGCTCGCCGAAGCCGAGGCCGAAGTCAAGAAGATCGGCACGCAGCTCCAGGCCGCCCGTGACAAGGAAAAGGACGCGGCTGGCAAAGTCCGCGTCGCTGAGGAACAGCTCAACGAGGTCCGTGCGAAGTCGAACGCGCGGGCGTCCCAAGTGGCCGCCGCCGAAGAACGCCTCGCCACCGCGCAACGCAACCAGGTCAGCGTCAAGCAGCGGGTCACCGCTGTCACCGAGGACTACGAGCGGGCGCAGCGCAACGCGCGCGAGGCCACCGAGTCCATCCGGGTTTCCGGCGACGACGCCTCGGCCACAATGGACAAGCTCGGGCGGGCGCTGCACTCCGTCGATGACGTGAACCTGCGCCGGGCGCACAAGTCCATGGTCGGGTTCGGCGCCGGGGCCTACAGCGCCACCGCCGCTGTGTCCATGCTCGGGCACGCCGCGCTCGGCATGTCCGGGTTCGCCAATACCGTCGCCACCGCCGCAGGGGCCGCCCTGGTGCTGCCGGGCGCGGCCGTCGCCGGAGCCGCCGCCGTTGGTGTGCTCAAGCTCGGCCTGGTCGGCATGGGCGACGCGATGAAGGCCGTGGCCGAAGGCGACGCCAAGAAGCTCGACAAGGCCCTGCAAGGCATGGCGCCCTCGGCCGCCGCCCTGGTACGGGAGATGGCCGCACTGCGCCCCCAGTTCGACGCGATGCAGAACGCCGTACAGCAACGGATGTTCGAGGGCGTCTCCAACGAGCTGCGCCCGCTGGCCAACACCTATCTCCCCATCGCCAACCACCAGCTCACCGTCATGGCCGCCGGGTACAACGCGGCGGCCCTGCAAGCGATCGCGTTCGTCCGCCAGGCGCGCACGGTCGATGACGTCAACGCCATGCTCGGCAACTCGAACACCGCGATGCGCGAGCTGGTGACCGCCGCGGTCAACCTGCTGCCCGCCTTCCGCGACATCGCCGCCGTGGGCAGCGAACTGCTCCCGAACCTCACCGGCGGCGCAGCCGAGGCCGCACGGTCCTTTAGCGACATGATCGCGCGGATGCGGGAGTCCGGGCAGCTCCAGCAGATCATGGTGAACGGCCTGTCCGTGCTGGGCGACATCGCGATCGTGGTCCGCAACCTGGGCTCGATCATCGGGTCGGTGTTCTCGGCCGGGGCCAACGCGGGCGGGTCCTTTCTGGACACGTTGAGGATGGTGTCCGGGGAGCTGGCGACGTTCCTCAAGACCCCCGAGGGATCGGCCGCGCTGCTGGCCTTCTTCACCACCGTGCACGACGTGGTGGCCGGGCTCTCGCCCGGACTGCGCGCCGTGCTCGGAGCCCTGGCGCAAGGCGTCGTCATCCTCGGCCCGACCCTGCCGCCCCTGGCGGACGCGTTCTCCGCTGTCGCGGTCGCGCTGGCCCCGCTGCTGGTGGACGCCGCGCACCTGGCCGCCGACTTGATTCCGTTGCTGACAGCGGGAATCCAGTTCCTCGCGCCCGCGCTCGGTCCGCTGCTCTCGGCGTTCGGCGCGGGCGTTCTCGCCATGCGCGCGTGGTCGCTGGCGATGCGCGCGATGATGTTCGCGTCCACTGTGGTCAGTGTCGTCCAGGCGCTCACGACCGCGCAGAACGGTCTCAACGTCGCGATGCGCGCCAACGTCATCGGACTGATCGTCACCGCGATTGCCGCGCTGGTAGCCGGGTTCGTGTACCTGTGGAACAACTCGGCCGGGTTCCGCGATTTCTGGATCGGGATCTGGGAGGCGATCAAGGCCGCCGTCCTGTTTGCCTGGACCAACATCCTGAAGCCTGCCTTCGACGGAATCGTTGCGGCGCTTCGGTTTGTCGGTCAGATCGCGTCGTGGCTGTGGGTCAACATCCTCCAGCCGACGTTCTCGTTCATCGGCCAGGCCGCCGGAATCCTCGCCGCGATCATCACCACCGTCCTTATTGGACCGGCGGTGCTCGCGTTCCAGGCGCTCGCCGCCGTGGCGACCTGGCTGTGGTCCAACGTGCTCCAGCCCGTGTTCTCCGCGCTCGGCGCGTTCTTCTCGTGGCTGTGGACCACGCTGCTAAAACCGTACTTCGACGCCTGGGTGTTCGTTTTCACGCTGATCGGAAATGCGGCAAGTTGGTTGTGGGCGAATGCGATTCAGCCCGCGTTTTCCGCGATCGGCTCTTTCCTCGGCTGGGTATGGTCCACGTTGCTCAAGCCGTACTTCGACGGCTGGGTCGCGGTGATGCGGCTGGTCGGCGACGCCGCGTCCTGGCTGTGGGATCACGCGATAAAGCCCGCCTGGGACGCGATTTCCGGCGCGATCTCGTGGGCCTACGAGAACGTGATCAAGCCCGTCTTCGGCTGGTTCCGCGACCGGATCAACGACGTCAAGATCGGCTTCGAGGCGATGCAGGAAACGACGAAGCGTGTGTTCGACACGATCGTCGGATTCGTGAAGCAGCCGATTCAGTTTGTGATCGACATTATTTGGAATAACGGTTTGCGGAAAGTGTACAACGCCGCTGCCGATTTGATTCCGGGTGTCGATCCGTTGCCGGAACTCAAGCTCGCCCGGGGAGGTGTGCTGCCCGGGTACGCGCCGGGCCGGGACACCGTGCCCGCGCTGCTGTCCCCTGGCGAAGCCGTGCTCGTCCCCGAGCTGGTGCGCGCCATCGGCCCGGCCGCCATCCTCGCCGCGAACGCGGCGGCCATGAGCGGGCGCGGCTACTCCCGGGGCGGGCTAGTCGGCCGGTTCGCCGATGGCGGGATCGTCGGCCCCGCAACGGGTTCCGGTGCCGCTTCCGCCGCGACCGCGACCACGGTGGACCCGGCCGCGTCCACCGCCGCCACCGAGGCACTGGACGCCGCCTCGGCCGCGCTCGCCGACACCGTGACCACGGTCCTCGTGCCCGCGCTGGTGATCCTCGAACAGCACACCGGAGTCCTGCTCCCGCAAGCGAACACGGCACTGGTGACCAGCCTGGCCGCCCTGCAACTGAACGCCATGACCGTGTGGTCCGCGATCACCGGCCACATTGTCCTGTCCGGCAACGCCATCACCGTGCGGCAGTGGCAGCTCCAGAACGACCTTGCCGTGTCGTGGAACTTCGTGGCGGGCGCCGTGTGGTCGTCGGTTAACGCGCAGAACGCCGCGTTCGGCGCGCTGCACAACGGGCTCGCGGCCGTGCGCGACGCGGTGGGCTTCACGGCCGGGTGGGTCCATGACCGTTTCCTGGAGATGCAGGGGCACGCCGGGAACCCGGTGCGCTGGATTCTTCAGTGGCCGGTGAACGCCGGTTTGGTGGCCGCGTGGAACAAGCTGAACGGCGACTTCTCCCTCAACCACTTCGTTCCGCCCGTGGTGATACCGTTCGCCTCCGGTGGCGCGGTTCCGGGCGCGGGCAACACGGACAAGGTTCCGGCCCTGCTGACTCCCGGGGAGTACGTGCTTCCCAAGCGGGTCGTGCAGGAGTGGGGCGTCGGGAACATTCGCGCCGCGCACCTGGCCGCACTCCGCGGTTCCTTCCCCGGTCTGGAAGGTCTGCTCGGCGACGACATCCGCCGCGCGCAGGTCGTACCGGGCTACCAGTCCGGCGGCCTCGTGGCGGACACGGGCTCGGCGATGAACGCAGCGATCGCGCGCGTTGTCCAGTTCGGACGGTCGATGCACGGACGCCCGTACGTGTGGGGCGGATCGTCGGCGGCCGGGACGGACTGCTCGGGCTGGCAGGCCATGCTCAAGCGCGCCGCCCTGGACCAGCAGCCCTACGCCCGCCGCGAGTGGGCTACCGGCGGTGTGAGCCCCAGTAGCCCGCCGCCCGGTTTCACCGGCGGCATCGACGGAACCTTCGCCATCGGCGTTTCGGCCGGGCACACCGCTGGCACTGTTGCCGGCATTAACGCGGAGTCCGGCGGGTCGCATGGCTACGTGGCGTTCGGCCCGCCCTCGGCGGGGGCCGACGACGCGCAGTTCCCAATGAAGTTCCACATCGCCGAACTCGGCGGCCGGTTCGTGTCCGGCGGCGGAGGGTTCGACCCGGCGGCCATTGTGGACGGCGCGTTCGCCGACACCTACCGGATGGTTGACGACGCCACGAAGTTCTTCCCCGGCAACGTCGCCGCGCAGCACGGGCAGGGCATCGCCCGCCAGGCCGCTGACGGAGCGAAGCGGTACGCGGTCGGCAAGCTGACCGAGCTGTACGCGAGCACCGCAGGCGCGGCCGGGTCGCCCGAAGTCGTGGCCGCCGTGCGGGCGGTCGCGACCCGGTACGGGTGGGGGTCCGGCCCGCAGTGGGACGCGCTGTCGTGGCTGATCTCCCACGAATCGTCGTGGAACCCCGGGGCGGCGAATCCGTCCAGCAGTGCCCGCGGTTTGTTCCAGAAGATGGAGTCGGTGCACGGGCCGGTCGAGCCGACCGCCGCCGGGCAAGCCGAATGGGGGCTTCGCTACATCTCCAGCCGCTACCGCGATCCCTTGGGAGCTAGGGCTTTCTGGGAATCGCACCACTGGTACGACCAGGGCGGATGGCTACAGCCCGGTTTCACGCCGGTCTACAACGGCACCGGCAAGCCCGAATTGGTCCTCCCGCACGACACCGCGCAAGGCGTGATCGGTGCCCTGCAAGGAAATTCCGAGCCCGTGCGCCTGGTCGGCGAACTGTCCATCGCCGAGGACGGCCTGTCGGTGTTCGTGGACGGACGCATCGAGCAGAACGACCAGGCCACCGGAACCGCCATCGCGCGCGGTGTCCGGATATAGGAAGGCGCGCACGTGAGCTACGAGTACCGGTCCAATAAGGACTACTTCTTCGGCACCCTGCTGAACGCGGCGGCGATCTCGGACACCAGCCTGTCCAGCGCCGCGTTCACCACCCTGGACTCCGACTACAGCTCGGGCACACCCGGCAAGTACCTGCCGCTGGAGCTGCACGACCCTTCGCAGGGCATCTACGAGATCGTGTGGGTCGTCGGGCACGCCGCCGGTTCCCAGACCGTCACCGTGGTCCGGGGCCGCGAAGGAACCCCGGCTCGGGCGTGGAACGCGGGCACGCAGCTCGTGTGCGCGCCGACCGCCGGACGGGACGCGCTCGCCGCGCTGGCCTCGACCGGGCTGCCGACCGACCCGCACATCGGCCAGCGGGTCGCGCGGACGAACAAGCTGGACGTCCTCGAACGTGGCTCGGGGGTATGGGCACCGAGCAGCGGCGTGGCCGTGGCCTCCGACGTCGGGCCGATGCGCAACGGTGCCTTGGCGCCGGACGGGTCGGTGATCCTGATGCGCGGCGGGCACCGGTCCGGCACGACCGGTGCCAACGGCACCATCACCGTCAGCCACGGTGCGGCATTCCCGAACAACACCATCGCGTCCACAGTGTCCGTTGTCAGCACAGGAATCCCGGCGGTCGTCACGATCGTGAGCGAGACCGCCAGCACCATCACCGTGGGGTTCTACGCCATCGCCTCGGGAAACAACGTCGGCTCCGGGGTGGCGGTGGTGTTCCAGTACCTCTCGATCGGGTACTGAGTCATGACCTGGGCGCGATCGATCTACGCCCGCACCCCGTTCGCGGCCGGGGCCGGAACCGAGTCGGCCACACTGCCGGGGCAGCAGGAGCTACCGCCGCCGATCCCGGGCGGCACCGCGAAGTGGACGTACACGCCGAACCCGCCGATCGGGTACGCCCGGCTGAGCTGGGCCGGGGGCGCCTACCCGCTGACCTACCCCGGCGGGGGCGTGTCGATCCGGCCCGTACCGGAGAAGGGGATCATGCAGGTCACCGCGTGGTGGCCGGACGCCACGGTCCTCCAGATCATCCGGGAGCACCCGGACGGGACATTGTGGCCGGTGCGTGGCGGCAGCCCGCTGTTCGTCACCGAGCCCACCCGGCGCAACTACGCCTCCAACCCGTCGCTCGAGTCCGGGCTGAACGGGTTCGTACCGGACGCGGGAAACCCGACCTTGGCGCGGGTCACCGACGCCAAGGCCGCGCGGGGCGAGTCGTACATGACCGCGACCATCGCGGCGGCCGGGTCGGTCGGGGTGACCGTGCCGACCTCCGTGCCGTCCACGCCGGACGTGACGATCGGCGTGGATCTGCGGTTCTCGGCCCGCCCGACCTCGGTCACGATCCAGATCACCTGGACCGACATCGCCGGGGTTCCGCTCACCACCTCGGCCGCGACGCTGACCACGGACCAGATCAACCGGTCGGTCGACCAGTTCTCGCGGCAGGTCGTCAAGCTGTCCACTCCGGCCGGTGCGGTCACGCCCACGATGAAGGTGATCGCCGGGGGAATGCCCGCGGGCGGGGTCATGGCCCTCGACGGGTTCACCGTCGAGCGCTACAGCACGAGCGGCAGCTTCTTCGACGGCTCGACCTACGGCGGGACCTGGCTGGGAACCGCCGGCCTTTCCGCGTCGATCCTCGCGCCGCTGCTCGTCTTCGACGACGGCGAATGCCCGCTCGACATCCCGGTGAAGTACCGCGTGGTCAACCCGGCCTCGACCGGCGGCACCATGACCAGCCAGCTCGCCACCCTGCTCAGCGAGGGCCGGACCTGGCTGACACATCCGGCCCGATCGGACCGGCCGCTCGTCGTGCAGGTAGGCGCGGTTCCCGCGCGCACCCGCGAAGCCCCGCGCGGCATCTTCTACCCGCTCGGCGCGACGTACCCGATCATCGTGTCCGCCTCACAGCGCCGCGCACCCACGGGCGAGCTGACCATCGGCGCCCTGTCCTTCGCCGAGCGGGACGAGCTGCTGGGCCTGTTCGCCGACCTGTCGCCGGTGTATCTGCGGCCTCCAGCGGAGTTCGGCTACGGCATCGGCATGTGGCTGTCGCTCGGAGACCTCAAGGAGGACCCCGGTAACCGCCGCGCCTACCACGGCACCCGCATCCTGACCGCCCCGTTCCACGAGGTGGCGGCCCCCAGCGAGCTAGCGGTCTGAAAGGGGGGCGTCATGTGGCCTCTGTCCACTCGGGCTCAATTCGCGCTCGCGCAGTCCCACGCGATGACCGCGCGCGCGACCGTCTACAGCCTCGGGTACGGGATGCTGCAAATCCCGCTCGCGGGCGGGTCGGTCGAGGTCGACGCCACCAGCAAAGTCCGCCGATCCGCGACCCTGCAAGCCGATCCGCGCTGGTGGCCCCGCTCGCCGACCGACCTTCTCTCGCCGTACGGCTCGATCTGCCAAGTCGACTACGGGATCGTCCTGTCGGGCGGCGGAACCGAGTGGGTGCCGCTGATCTTCGGGTACCTGGACGAAACGTCGCGAACCCGCCCGATCACCAGTTCCGGCGAGGTCGAGGTCAAGGTGGTCGACGCGGCGTCCCATGTGGCCGAGGACCGCTTCGACGTACCGGCCCAGACGATCGCGAACGCGACGGCCATTTCCGAGATCGCGCGTCTGGTGCAGAACACGCTCGGCCCGATCGAGGTGCTGAACCTGACCGGCTCGACAGCGGTGGCCCCGGTGATCGTGACAGAGCGGGAACGCTGGGACACGATGGAGAAGCTGGCCGAGTTCCTTGGGGCCGAGGTGTTCTTCGATCCCGTCGCCCGCCTGATCGTGCGTCCGCAACCGACGTTCGACCAGAATCCTGTGTGGACGATCCGCACCGGAAACGGCGGGAACCTGCTGACCGTCAAGGACAAGCTGACCCGCGAGCAGGTCTACAACAAGGTCGTCGCCAGCGGGCAGCGCACCGACGGCGTACCCGCCGTCTACGCCGTCGCGACCGACACCACCAGCCCGGCCCGCTACGGCGGCCCGTTCGGCAACAAACCCCGCTTCTACACCTCCGAGCTGCTGACCACCACGGCCCAATGCCAGGCGACCGCGGACTCCCTTCTCGCGCGGGTGCGCGGAATCGCCGCGCAGATCGAGGTCGAGGTTCTGGTGAACCCAGCGCTCGATGCCGGGGACGTCATCACCGTCCTGGACCCCGAGGCGGGGGAAACGCGCCACATCATCGACAAAGTCACGATTCCGCTGTCGCCGGACGGGGCGCAGTCCATCACGACCCGCTCGGACGAGTTGCCGGCGGAAACCTGACCGAGGGGACGAAGCGGATGCGCATCGCTGAGGCCGTTGCCCGCATCGTGGACCAAGCGCTGGCCGCGCGCAGGAAAGTCGGCACCGTCACCGGAGTCTCCGGAAGCCGGGTGATCGTGTCCGTCCAAGGTGGATCGCTCACCCTTCCCCGGCTGGCGTCCTACACGCCGACCACCGGCGACATCGTGCACATCGACGCCACCGTGCCCGGGGCATGGCTGGTGCTCGGCAAGTCCGCATAGAAGGGACACCCATGGCTGCAACACTCGCCGAAAGCGCGGAACTCGCCTCGTATCCACCGTTCGCCCGGCGCGTGCAGGCCGCCGTGTCGGTCGCGGCCAAGGACGTCGGTTCCGAGGCCGACGACCCGAACAACCCGACTCGGACACAGCTGAGAAGGGCGCTGGCGACCAACGTCTTCGCCAACCCCGACGACTACGGCGCGCGGTTCGCCTGGGCCGTGGCGACCAATCCCGTGATCACCCTGGCGTCCACCGACAACGATGTGCAGTTCACCGTGAACTCGGTGTGGGACACGATCGCGGGCGCCCCGGCGCCACCGGCCTAGCGCGTGCTGGCCCGCGCTGGCGCGGAAGTCCTTGCCCAGTCACAAGGATTCGACCCGACCGCGTTCATCAACTTCGGTGTCTTGGGCCTCGTGGTCGTCAGCTTGATCACGGGATGGCTGTGGACCCGCCCCAGCGTGGACCGGCTCAACGAGGAAAAGCAGCGCGCCATCGCCGAAAAGGACCGTGCCGAAGCGCAGCGGGACGCGATGGCTCAAGTGCTGCAAGAGAAGTTGCTGCCCGTCGTCGGAGACTTCATCACCACGACGCGGGCACTGATGCCCGTTCTCCAGGAGATCCAGCAACTACAGCAGTTGATTCCCCTCCTGCAAGAGCTGGCGCGGACAGGAGAGATCCGTGACCCTTCGCCGCCGTCGAAACGACCAGGGCGAGCGGCCCGGCGCCGGACGCCGTGAGTACAGCTCGGCCGAGGTCGAAGCCCTGACCACCCGCGCGGCGGAGCTGCTGGACGAGCTGCACGCCGTCATGGACGAGATGGCCGAGAAGTTGCGGACCAGGCCGGGAAGCGAACCCCGATGAGATTCCCCTGGCTGACCCGGCGCTCGAACCGCCGGCCACAAGCGACACCCGACCACAACTCGCAGGACCAGTACGCCCACGACCAGGACGTCGCCCGGCTGACCGCGCGGGCCGACCTGATCGTGGAGGAGCTGGACACGGTGGTCGCGCAGATGTCCACGATGTTGCGAGAGGCGTACACCGATGACGCACCCTGATCCCGGCCCGGCCGAAACGCTGCGGGCCGCCGCGAGCCTCGAAGAGTCGATGTCCGGGCTGCGCGACGAGATGGCCGCGCTGCGCCAGCGCAGCAAGCGGGACCGCAAATGGATCGTCGGCCTGGCCGTCTCCCTGGCGCTGGACATCGTGCTGTCCGTCGTGGTGGCGGTCGTCGCTGTCCAGGCATCGCAAGCGAATTCCCTGGCCCAGCAGAACCGGCAGACGCAAGTGCTGACCTGTGAGGCGGGCAATCAAGCCCGCTCGGCCAGCGTGTCCCTGTGGACATACGTGCTCGATGCGACCGCGAAAGAGCCGGAAAACCAGACACCACAACGGAAGCAGCAGATCGAGCAGTTCCGCACCTACATGCAGAACGCCTACGCGCAACGCGACTGCACCAAAGCGGGGGCCTGACATGAGCGTCGTGGTCGATCTTTTCCAGCGGTACAACCCGGTCACCAACTGGTCCGCGCTCGCCGCCGCCGTGGACGCCGCGTACATCAAGTACAGCGACGGCATGGGCGGTGCCTCCACCCCGGCGGACAACTACGCCAACGGGTGCCGCGCGAACGCCATCCCGTACGGCGGCTACCACTTCGCGCAGGCAGGCGATCCGGTCGCGCAGGCCCGCGAGTTCATCGCCCAGTACCAACGCCTCGGCGGGCAGCTCGCCCCCGCGCTGGACCTGGAAACCGGCGACATCTCGTACACGGCCCGGCCCGGATTCGCCCGCCGGTTCCTCGAAACCGTCCACCAGGAATATCCGATCGTCGTCCTGTACGCCTCGGCGTCCTGGCTGGCGAGCTTGAACCCGGACAGTTGGCCGTACGACTGGGATCGCACCTGGTGCGCCTCCTACGGCCCCAACGACGGGAAGCGCCACCCCATCACCGCCTACGGCGGCCGGGTGGACATGCACCAGTACACCAGCGTCGGCCGCATCCCGGGCGTGACCGGAAACGTCGACCTCGACCACACGGACAACCTCTCGGCCTTCTTCCTTTCCACGGCCGGGGAAACGGAGGACGACATGGCAGCGATCCCGTACACCTTCGACGGCACCGGGCGCGACGCGAACGGCAAGCTCCGCGAACGCTGCCACGTGTTCGCCGTGCCGGTCGGCTCGGTCAGCACCGTCGTGCAACGCGCCTGGCTGAGCTTCAAGTGCGCGGTCGGCCCGGCCGAATCCGTGCGGCTGATGGCGATCTCCAGCGGCGCGAAGGCCGGATACCCGATCGACAAGACGTGGACCAACGTCGCGCACGACGCGGCCCGGCCCTACATCGAGGCACCGTCCGGAGTGGATCAGTTCACCGCGTTCGTCCGCAGCGAGTTCTCCTACGGCCTGACCGTCGAGACGTTGGCGAAGCGGTAACCGCGGGCGAGCCGGAAAGGAGCAGCCGATGACGTGGCGGGTAGCGAAGTCGCTGGACGTCCTGCTGGGACAGTTGAACGCGCGGGCGCCTCGACGGTCGCGGGCGTCGGACGGGTCGATCGGTGACGCCGCGCACGCCACGACCGACAGCGACCACAATCCTTGGTACGGGCCGGGAATCGTCACCGCGCGAGACTTCACGCACGACCCCGCGGGCGGGCTCGATTGCAACTGGCTCGCCGATGTTCTGGTGCGGTCACGGGATTCGCGGATCAAGTACGTCATCTGGAATTGGCGAATCCTCGACACCCGGCCGCAATTCAACCCGTGGTGCTGGATGCCGTACTCCGGCTCGAACGGCCACACCCATCACCTGCACCTCAGCGTCATGCCGAACGGCAGCGCCGACGACACCCGCGCCTGGAACCTGGGCGGCGGCGACCCCGGGGAGGACGAGTTGAGCAAGACCGCTTCCGAGCAGATTAACGAGATCTACGCCAGTCTCAGCAAGACGTGGGCACAGGCCGGAGTGGAGTACGGCGACTTCATGGTCCGGCTGGCGCGGCTGTTCCCGGCCATCGACGACAAGGCCATCGCCGCGCGCAAGGGACACAACGCGGGCTCGCTGACCAACGCCGCGCATTCGGCGTGGGAGCTGGAACACTTCGACATCCTGCCGCGCATCCAGGCCATCGAGAAGGCGCAGGCCGCGCAGGACGAGAAGCTGGACGCGATCCTCGCGGCCATCGACGGGAACACCACCCCCGCCTGAACCGGCCACCACAGCGCGGAAACACGAGCGCCCCCGAAGTCCACTCCGGACTTCGGGGGCGCTTTCGTCATGCCTGCCAGCGGCGCGGGTCGGGGCCGTCCGCGTCGGTGGACAGCGGCCTGCCGGGATCGATCGACAGCGCCGGGTCCACCCGCTCATCGTCACCGGCCCACAGGTACGGAACGCGCAGAATCACCGTCGCTTCGGGATCGAGCGCCAGCCGCCGCGCGTTCAGATCGGCGAGTCGTTCCAGCGCGATCCGGGCTTGCGACGCGGACCGCTTGACCGGCGGAAGGGGCGGGCTGCGCCGACGCCACGGCCACATCGGACAGTGGTCCGGCTACTTCGCGGGCCGACCCACCGAGGCCGGAACGAGCCGATCCCGGCCCACCGCCGAGGCGAAGTGAACCACTGTGACCATCCCGACCGTGCGCTCCTGCGACTCCTTGACGGTAAACTCCTTGTGGCTCAGCGCCGACAGCAACCTGTAGGTCTCGCTAACGCTGAATCCGGACTGCTCCGCCGCCTCGTGGCAACTCAACCCCCGCGCCGAATCCGCAAGCACGGTCAGCAACTTGCGCTCGTCCGGAGTGATCGTGGGTCGGGAATCTTGAATCTTCGCCGCCATCACCGATACACCTCCACACGAAACTCCACCACTTCGATCACCCTTTCGTTTCATACCAACCCTTATCGGTCGGACCACGCCTGCACCACCGGCACCGCGTCCAGCAGATCGAACACCGTGAACACCTTGTCCCCGCTGCCTTTCGGGTACACCGTCGCTTCGCCGCTGTGACGGATGTGGACCACGCGCGCCCCGGCGTACAGCGCCCCGTACACGTCGGCATCGAGCCGATCGCCGATGTGCACCACGCCCTCGACCTCGGTGCCGTGACGACCGGCGATCGCCTGCCACAGCCACGGCTCGGGTTTCGCCCCGCCGAGCTGGAAGCTCGGGTAGATAGCGGCAAGCTCCCCGAGGTGCGCCCGTCGAACGGCCGAGACCCGCTCGGGTCCGCCGGTGACGGCCATATTGGACAGTGCGACCACGGGCGCGATCCTCGCCAGCTCGTCCAGGGCTCGGGCCGCGTGCGGGTACGGCAGGTACCCGCGATCCCATCGCGTCGGGAACTCGGTGAACGGGATCAGCAGCCGCCGACACACCTGGCTGACCAGCTCGCTCGTCAGCTCGGGTGCGCGGTGCAGCAGGCAACGCACGGTCTCCGCGAATCGGTGCGGCGCGATGTCCGCCAGCGGAGACAACGCGCGCAGCCGCTCCGCGGTCGAGGTCCCGGTGAACGTGCCGAGGGTCCGGCCGATATCGACCGTGATCAACTGAACCTTGCCCGCCATCTGCGACCTTGCTCCCGTTCGTCTGAGAAGTGGTTGGAATGTCTACGAATCCGGATCGATGTCCGGCCACAGTGGCTCGATCTCGGGTGCCTGCGGCTCGGGCATCTGCGCGGCCATCCAGTCGTGCAATGGGCGGTGCCGTGGAGTGGAGAACAGAACCAGCACCGTTGTCTGCTCGGCCGGGGATTCCGGCGGGACGGCCGGGAACTGGACCGTCTGCTCGGCCGCCGTCTCCGGCGGCAGGACACGCCGGAACCGCACGGTGTCCTCGGCCGGGTGGAACCGGTCGCTCATCGCCGCAGGCGCCTCCCGCTCGGCGACCGGCTCAGCCTGGTAGGCGTGCACCACTACAGCCATTTGAAACCTGCCGGGAAGCACGTCGTGCACCACGTCATGTCGGAGTCGCCGGGGAGCGCCCACAGCGGGAAGCACATGACGCCGCAGTCGCTCACCCCGATCCACATGCGACTCCACCGCAGCAGCCGCAGCAGCCGCTTCGGAACCTTGTGCATGACGACCTCGCGCCGAAGGAAGTACGGGACGAGCGCCGGACACCGTTCGAACTTCGGCGCGTGACGTCCAGCCGGGCCGGACATTCAGGCCGCGCTCAAGATCTGAAGAAGCTGGTAGTGGTCACAGCCACACAACGCCGCGAGCGTGTCCTGCGCGTGCCGGGGAAGGGGCAGCATTCCCTTTGCAGACGCGGGAAGTCCCCGCAGGCGAACCTCGGCCCAACGCGAAAGGTTCGCGTGTTCGGACCTGGCCAGCTTGTCCAGGTCCACCGTGACCGTCTCGTCCTTCGTGCCGAACACCTCGTGATACACCCGGTCGAACATCTCGCCCGGCTGCACATCCAGGACGGTGCAGTACTCCGCGAACTGGCACACCGACATCGCGCGGGTGCCCAGCTCGTGCGTTGCCATGGTCTGGAGCGACCGGTCGGCGTTCATCTGGGACCGCATATCCTTGCGAGTCCACCCGCGATTGCCGCGTGCCGAGCGCATGGCTACGCCGAGGGCCTTGGCGAACCGCAGGAGGGTTTCTTCTGAAACGTGCACGGCAATCAGCTCCTCGGGCGGAACTTTCTTCTGCGAGGCAATAGGTTCAGTCAGGTCGAGGTCGGTCACCGGCCACCCGTCGTCGTTGTCCACTTGGGCCGGGGCCTGCTCGGGTTTGGTATCGAGAACACCGGCGCGACGCAGGATTCGCCGAACGCCACCGATCGGGAAGTCGAACCGGTCGGCAAGCGCACGCTGCGACATCTTGGCGCGAAAGCGCTTCACCAGAAGTTGTTCGACCAGCGGCCCGAAGACGGGGTGATGTTCGAGATCGCGGAACTTCAGGTGCTTCAACGCCCAATCCAGATCGGGGGCGTCAACCACGGGGCCACTCCAGGACCGCCTTGATGACGGCGACGATGCCGCCGGGCTCGGCGTGTTGCAGCGGTTCGCCGGGGACCTCGCCGGATGCCTCTTCGAAGTTCTGGGGCTCCGCCGGGATCAGGGGATACCGGACCGCCGTCGAGTACGCGTTCTCGTACAGGGCGATGTACACGAAGTCGGTGTACTCACCTGAGGACCGCACGTAGGTGAGCAGTTCCGGGGAATCGTCGGAGCCGGTCTGCGCGACGATCCGAAACCCAGCCATGGCAAGGGATTCCATGGCTTCGGCCTGGGCTGCCATGTCCGACTCGGCGCTCTGCTCCTGCTTGGCCTCGGGTTCGCGGTCTGCCGGCATCGGCTTATCGGTGCTCATCATGACGCCCTCCTGGCGCGTTCGTTGTTTCGGTGAAAGAGGTGGGACCGGCCAGGCACACGAGTTCGCCGGTGCTGACCGGCCCGCCCGCGCTGAGTGGGCACTTGGACGAGCTGTCGCACGTCGAGCTGCTGCACCTCGCGCAGCCGCGCGCGTGATTGCCGGACGATGCGCACGCAGTCAGGACACGGGCTGCCAGGTTCGGCGATGGCGGGCGAGCACTCCAATTGCCGACCGCATACGGCGACGAGGGGCACGCCCTGCTCCCGGGCGGCCTGGAACGCCTCGTCGGTGACTTCGTGCTGGCGGCCGGTCCGCCCGCAGGTATAGGGCGCCGTCCACAAGCGATCTGTCGGTCCGGCCATTCCGGACACCTCCAAAGAGGGGGTGGAAAGCGGCGGAGGTGACTGGTCGGGGGGCAGCCACCTCCGCCGCCGCTTGGGGCAGCAGACGGGCGAGGGTGCCTGGGCGTGCATCTCTGGGGGAGGACGCGCACGCCGTCGGGCTCGACCTCGCCCGCCCACCGCCGATGTCCCCGAGGCGACGTCCGCGCCGCGTAAGCGACGTCTCGGGGTGGCTGGACGGGTCAGGCGATGGTGGGTCGCGAACTCGAAGGCGGCGGGTGACCCGGCCGCCCTCGCCGTGCAGCGTCGGCTCGGCTGGCGTGCGCCAGGAGCGCTTGCGCCGCCGCTCTGGCGTTCTGCGGCGTGAACTCGGCGGACTCGCCGGGCGGGGCGATAAGGACGACCTTCTCGCCGTCACTGTAAATCTTTACAGTGACCTCCTTACCTGCAACGCTGTGGCACGTGACGCTCGTTGTGCCCTCTGGCAGGGCTCCGGATAGGACCTCGACCACGGGGATCTCCCTTTCGACCTGCCAAAGCCCCTGGTCAGCCCTGGCTTGGTGTCACCTGTACGGAGTGTCCGGGGATGGTCTACTACCCTTGGGTCTCCGCGTTGAAGTATTGTGCGGTTAAATCTTTAAGAGACACAACCGCAAACGATCAACTTACGTAAAGATTTCACCCGTACGGATTAGTGACAGCCGTGCCGGAGATGTCGCCGGGACTGCATGAAGGTGGAGGTCAAGTTGGACGCCGACAGGTCCAGCGAGTCCAAGCTCAACGTTCGGCAACGCCGCGTCGCGCGGTACCTACGCGGCTGGCTGGCCAGCGCCACCCCGAAGACCAATCAGGCTGCACTCGCGAAGGAACTGGGCTGGTCGCCCGCCAAACTGAACCTCTTCCTGACCGCCAAGAAGCCGACGCCCGTCGCGGAGATCATCGCCATCGCGACCATGCTGCACGTGGACGAGCAGGAGCGGGACCGCGTTGTCGCCTACGCCCGTAAGGGAGAGCAGGACGAAGCATGGTGGGCGTCGTACAGCGACGACGCCATCCAGGGAAGCGCCGCGGACTTCATCGAAACCGAGGCCGAGGCGTCGGCAGTGAAGAACTTGCAGATGAACCTCGTTCCCGGCCTGTTGCAGACCGCCGACTACGCGGGTGCACTCGTTCGTTCCTGGCTCGAAGAACCGAACGAAGCGGTGGTCGAGGAACGGAGCAAGGTTCGCCAGCGGCGGCAGGCTCGGCTCACGGACGAGAAGTACCCGCTCAAGCTGCACGCGCTGGTGCACGAGTCCGCGCTTGAGCAGAACATCGGCGGCCTGGACACGATGCTGCAACAGCTCGACCACCTCGTCACGGTCGCCGATCTGCCCACGGTCACTCTCCAGCTCATCCCGAAAGAGGTCGGCGAGTACGCAGGCTTCGGAACGTCGTTTCACCTGATCACCTTCGACGACGGAGGGGACGCCGCCGTGCACCTGGAGAACCTGACCTGGGGCATCTACATCGAGGAGGACGCGCAGGTCGCGGCGTATACCCTGAACTTTAAGCGCGTGTTGACGCACGCGTTGGACCCGGAAGCGACCGTCGAGCGGATCAAGGAGATTCGAGCCAGGCGGGCGCGTGATCGCAAGGAGTAGTAACCATGTCCGCCCAAGGTTTCGCCGGGCTGCACTGGCGAAAGAGCACGTACAGCAATGGGCAGCAGGAATGTGTCGAGGTGGCGAACCTGCCCGACAACCGGAAGGCTGTCCGGGACTCCAAGCTCGGAGATGAGAGTCCCATTCTCACGGTCGATCGTTCCGGCTGGTCCTACCTGGTCGGAGCCCTCAAGGCTGGAGAATCCAGCTAGTCCCCACCCACTCGAACATGAAGAAGCGGCTCCCTCGCACTGGCCACGCAACCTGGCGAGGGAGCCGCTTCTTTCGTGTTACCGCCGGACCCGAGGCGGTCTTGACCGAGCCTACGGGATCACCCCCGGCACTAGTCCATGTTGGTTACAACCCGTGCATGACTGGCGACTCCCGCAGTACGTTGGAGGCGGTAAAGATTTACCGATCGACAACGTGAAGGGAAGTAGCCAGTGTCCGCAATCATCGACAGTTCCCCGGCCGCGATCACGGCCGAGCAGGCCGACACCACCGAGTTGTTGAGCATCGTGACGAGGACCCTCCCGGAGGCCAGCGCGCTCGACCGCGTGACGCCGTGCCGCCTGGAAGAGTTCATGACCCCGAACGCGCTCACCGCTCACCTGTAACCGATCCGGCCGCGAGCCAGCACTGGAGGAACAAGTTGACTGACTGGAAGCGCGTCACCCTGGAATTCACTGCTGGCTCGCGGTCGATCCGGCCACCCGAGGAACTGTCGTTGGCGGAGATCCTGCTCGCCAACCGGCTTCCTCCGACCATGTTTCAAGCCTACGAAGCACGGTCCCAAAGCGATCTTGCCGCAATCCCGATGACCACCTTGCTCGCGAACATCCCGGACGAACACCACGTGGTCCTTCGGTGCATCCGCAATACCGACATCGACACCCTGCGCAGTGCCGACATCGAGGTCATCCAGCGCGATCAGGCCCCAGTCGCCGGGCTGCTGGACATCGAGTACGGCCGCCGAGAACCGCTAAGCCGCGTACACCTGGTGGACGACGACACCCTCCGGGAGATGGTCTCCGACCAGATCGTGACCTTCCTGCAGAAGCACGAAGTCACCACCTCGATCATGGCCGGGATCTCCGGCGGCGGGGACAGCAACACGCTGGTCTACGGCCTCACCAAGGCCGTCCGGGCGTCCGTGCTGCCGGCGGAAGGCGTCACCTGCTTCACGCTGGCGATGGAGCCACTGTGGCCGGAGTCCGCGGTCGACCGAGCCCGCGAACTGTGCGATCGGGCCGGATTTCAGCACCGCGTCCTGTACGCCGATGACATGACGAATCTGCTCGGCATGAGCCGGTCCCCGGCCGAGCTGTGGGAGTCCTTCCGGCGCGACTACGGGCCGGACACCGTGCACTTCTTCGGAACGTGCTTCGTCAACCTCATCGGCCGCCGTCTCTGCCGGGAGCTGGGCGGACACAACCTCGCGGTCGGGTACAACCGCGAAGACCTGCTCGCCGAGCTGCTGTTCTGCTTGATGAACGGCCGGAAGCCTCTCCCGTACCCGGTCCGGCGGATGGGGGACGTGAACTGTGTGTTCCCGCTGTGGGAGATCCCGAAGCACCTGCTCGACGCCTGCTATCCGCGCTACAGCGCGAGCAATTACCGGGAACGAGTGGACAGCACGACCCCGCAGCGATCCGCGATCTACTTCCTTGCCCACTGCCTGGACGCCCTCGGCCCGGAGATCGGCCTGTCCCTGATGAAGGGCGTACGCGGGCTCATGGACGAGATCGGCGGCTGGGAGGAACTGGCCCCCGTGGACGGAACACCGCTGATGCGCACCGGAATGAGTGACGCGGGCACCGAGCAGCAGGTGCTCGGCCTACTGCGGGAGTTCTTCCCGGAGTGGTCGCCGACAGCCTGACCGGCGCGGACCTGGTGCGGAGCCGCCGGGCCGGTCCACGGTCCGGCCAGCGGCTCGGCCAGAATGGACCTCCCTATCAGCATCGGAATAAAGGACACGTAGATGGCGAAGGTCGAGCCCCCGTCCGGTACCAGGGACTTCATCGGCGACGAGGTACATCGCCGGAAGGCTGCGTTCGAGCGGGTGAGCACGATCTTCGAGCATCACGGGTTCGCGCCGCTGGAAACCCCGGCGTTCGAGCGGCTGGAGACGTTCGCGGGCAAGCTCGGCGAGGAAGCCTCGTCGCTCATCTTCAAGATCATGAAGCGGGGCGCGAAGGAGGCCACCGGGGAAGCGGACTTCGCGCTCCGCTACGACCACACCGTTCCGGCAGTCCGAGCCGTGGTGACCCACGGAAGCCGTCTGCCGTCGCCGTTCAAGCGCTATGTCATCGGCAATGTGTGGCGAGCTGACCGAGCTGCCCGCGGTCGCTTCCGCGAGTTCGTCCAGTGCGATATCGACACGTTCGGCTCGGCGTCCCCGCTCGCCGACGCCGAGATCGTCTGGGCGTTGAACGGCGGGCTGGAGGCGCTGGGCGTCACGGAGTTCACGTTCCAGATCAACTCGCGACAGGCGCTCTACGGCCTGTTGGAGGCGTACAGTGTCCCGGCCGAGCTGGGCACGAAGGTGCTCGGCTCACTGGACAAGCTGGACAAGGTGGCCCCGGACGTCGTGGTCGCCGAGCTGGTCGAGCGCGGGCTGCCCAGTAATGCGGCGGAAGGGCTGGTCGCCGATGTGACCGCGCCCGACACCGACCGCATCCGCAAGCAGCTCGACACCACCGAGCGGGGCCGGGCCGGGCTGGCCGAAGTGGACCGCCTCCTGTCCCTGACCGATGGGTTGCCGCCGGGCCGCGTCGTGTTCACCCCCCGCATGGTCCGGGGGCTGGACTACTACACGGGTCCGATCTTCGAGGTTGCCGCCGCCGGGTTCCCGGGGTCGATCGCCTCGGGTGGCCGGTACGACGAGCTGGTGGCCAAGCTCGGCGGGCCGGACATGCCCGCCTGCGGCGGCTCCATCGGCATCGAACGCATCCTCGCGATCCAGGAAGCCGAAATGCCGGCGGAACGCGGCCTGGACGTCGCGCTCACGGTCCTCGGGGCCGAGGAAGAGGTAATGCGCTTGGCGGGCCAGCTCCGCGCTCACGGGCTCCGCACGGGCGTGTATCTCGGTACCTCGGGCAAGCTGGCCAAGCAGATGAAGTGGGCCAACGACCAGCACGCCCGTACGGTGCTGCTGTACGGCCCGGACGAGCAGAAGACCGGCGACGTGACGATCAGGGACATGGAATCCGGCGAACAGACGCAGGTCCCGCTCGCCGAGGTCGCGCAGACCCTTCGCGCTCGACTGGCCGCGTCCTAACGACCGGCCTATGTGGCTCGTGGACAGCAGGAACCCCCGGCGCGGTGCGAACGCGCGCCGGGGGTTCCTTACTCTGGTGCGATGAAGGATCGGCCTGTGGACGACAAAGCGCATATCCGGGACGAACTGGACTTGAGCGAGGCACGATGGGTGCGGGCTGCGCCCGAGGACGTCCCTGGTGACGGCTACTTCGAGTACGCCTTTGTCGAACACACAGACGGCATTACCTACACGGCATTGCGGGAGTCAGCGAAGCCGAATGGCCCGGTTCTCATTTACACCCCCTCGGAGTGGGACGCCTTCGTGAAGGGCGTCGTTGACGGCGAGTTCGACTAGGCCGCGCGACCGGCCGGTCGTCGCCACGCACGGAGGTCGTCGTGGTGGTCGAGCAGCAGGTGCTCCGCGATGAGGTCGGCGACGTAGACCCGGCGGCAGAACACGCACGAGGCCCGGGAGCGGAGGCGGGTGACCACGGCCGGGCTCGGGCGGCGCGGGGTCCGGCCGCGCCTGCGGGCGGCAATCTCGGTGCGAACCCGGATGGACAGGTTCTCCACGATGTCCGCCAGCTCCCTCAGCTCGTCGTCGGGCAGCTCGGTGACGCAGGACTCGAGGACGGCGAGCCCGGCCACTGTGGACGCCTTCACGGCCGGGACTCCGGACGCGTGTACATGGGGACGTTCGGCCACAATCCAACCTCCAACTCAGCTCGGCGGGCGCACGATTCGCACACCCGGACAACCACCGGGAAATCCCCTTCGGGGAGTTCGGCGTTCACGTCGCCGGTGACGGCGGCGAGCGTGGTCTTCACCTGGTCGGCCGGGATGCCGAGCGCGGTCAGGCCGGCGGAAGCGAACGCGGCGTCTCCGATGAAAGCGAGGCCGGTGTCCGTGCCGGTCATGCACACCACGCAGGACCCCTCGTAGTTCCCCTGAAGGTTCGGCGGGGGCGGGAACTCGGTCACGGCTGACTTCCCTTCGGGATTCGGAAGTAGCGTTCGCTGATCACCGCGTTGCGTTTGCGGCCCTGGTTGAGCCGGAAACCGTGCCGTGCGAGCCAGTGCTTGAGCGGCGCGACCTTGGTTTGGGGGCGCTCGGTCTCGACCGGGGAGGCCGTGGCGGACAGGACCAGGCCGTGGAAGTCGGCCCATTCGGTGAGCAGGCGCATCGCGCGCTCGGCGGCCCCGTTGCGCCGCTGGTCGCGGTGCACGCGGATCAGCTGCACGACGACGTGCCCGCCGCTGGCGCGGTGGACGTCGAGGGCTTGCAGCTCGGGCACCGCTTCGCGCACCAGGCGGACGAATTCGGCGACGTCGGTGCCGATCACCTCGTACGGGTCCTCGTCGACCAGTAGGAACAGGGTCCGGCCGTTGTCCCACTTCATCCAGAGCTGGCCCCCGTTGCCGCCCACCACGGTTCCCTCGGCCCCGACCGGCAGCGGGTCCGGGTCGCCCTGGAGCGGGCCTGTCAGGCGAATACGGGTGCCGTACGGGACCGGGCAGGGCAGCGGTGTCCGGCGGAAGAACGCTCGGGTTCTGTCGTCCACTGTGGCTCACCGGCCCTTCGGCTGGTGGTCGTGGTCGGCGACGAAGCGGTCCGCCTTCGCCACGTGCCATTCGCCGCGCTGCTGGTCGTGCACGATGTAGTGCCCCGCGATGATGGTTTCTTCGCCGTCCCTGGTGTAGATCGACAGGGACCTGCCACCGAACGGGCTGTCTCCGGTCCACGGCACGTCACCGCCTGCGCGTTCGATCCAGGCAAGGACACGGTCGAAGTTCGCCTCGGTGAGCTGGACGGCGCGGACGCTCCGCGGTTTGATCGTCCAGTCCTCGGCGACGTTGTCGTACGGGTCGATGGTCATGTCATTCCTTTTCCTGTGGTGGCACGGAATCGTGGAGGGTGCCGACCGGGAGGGTCCATTGGCCGTCGTTGACTTTGACCTTGAGGCCGCTGTCGAAGGCGAACCGCACGCGGCGTATGTCGTCGCCTCGGAACTCGCCGAGCAGGACGGACAGGTCGTCGCCGTCCACGACGACCGTGCGCGACATCGGTTCAAGCTCTTGGTCGAGGGCTCGCCGTAGCAGGGTGCGCACGGCAGCGGCCCGGTTGGTCCCGTGGCCCAACGCCCACGTCTCGACGCAGGCTTTCAGGTCGTCGCCGATCTCCTGGCGGATCGGGCCGCCGATGGCGGGCCGTCCCTTGCCGCGCTTTTCCGTTGACTCGCTGGTGTTCTGCTGCTGTTCGGGCATCGTTGCTCCGTCCACTTCTCGTGGTGGGGCGGCACCGATGCGGAATCTGATGGTCATGCGTCGAGCCCTTGAGCGGCCAGACTCCTGACGACATTCCGCAACGATTCCACGCCCACATTGGATTCCTGCGCCACGACGACCCATTTGAAGTCGCGTCGCCGGAGGTATCCGACCTCGACCTCGTACAGGTCCAGGCCGTTCAACTTCACGATGATCTTGCGGTACTTGCTGCGGCCGTGCGGACCGTAGAGGAACATCACGCCGTCCTCCATGTACACGAGGTCTCGGGCGCTGATCTCCAATAGCAGGTCTCGGCCGAGCTGCTGCCAGATGACGTCGGTGTCGGCGTCAGCCAGCCGCTTCTCTCCGATCGATACGGGTTTCTTGGGCTTCTCCGTCACGTTGGGGGTGTTCCTTTCTGGACCTGTCCGGGTCATAGCTGTCCTGTGTGGACACCGAGCGCCTACCTCCCCTCGGGAGGGGAGGTAGGCGACGGAATCAACGCGACGGCGTATGGCCCCGCAGGCATTGCAGCGGCCGGTCTGGCTCGGTGAACCAGAAAGTCCAGCCGTTGCGGTTCGGTGCGATGTCCGGGTTCAGGGCCGCAACAACGGCGCACGCCGCGCCGCTCGGGCTCTTGAACGACTGACCGGCAAGCTCGCCGGTCGTGACGTCCACCCGTTCACTGGCCGTGTGGTAAACGGCCTCGACGCGGGTTTCCTGATATATCCCGAAGATCTCCACCGTCGACTCTGACCCTGGTGCGCCGTGCTGGAACTGGTCCAGTAAGCGGGAGATGACCTCTCCCTCGGAGATGCTCCATGCGCGTGCCAGGAGCCGGATTCTCTTGTGGCCCTCGGGGGACACTGCCACGTCAGGCATCGGCTCATCCCTCCTTTCGGACCCGGTTCACGGTGGCGTCCCTGCGCTTGCTGGTTCGCGGGTCGCCGAGCACCGCATCGACCGCGCGGCCCAGATGCGGTGTGCAGCAGTACCGCCCCTCGGTGCCGTCGTTGAAGTAGGTGACAAAGTGCGTGGCTTCCTTGCCACACACTGACTCCACCTTCCGGAACCGGGTCGCGATCGAACAGAAGTGGTCAGCCATCTGCTTTCCCCTTCTCTCGCCGGGCCTGCTCGGCGCGGATGAACGCTTCGGTGAACTCCACACCGGACGGCGTGTAGTTCTGCCGTTCGAAGTCCAGCGACCACCGCGATAGCGCCTCCTGCAACAGCTTCGTCGCGATTCCCCGCCGTCGCCGGTCTTCCCGAACCTGGATCAGGACTTCGCCAGCCTTCACGCGAGGTGCCATGTCTTGCGGGTAGTGGTTCAAGATGCCGACCAGCACGCCGTCCACGTCGCGGAACAGCAAGCAGTCCACATAGGCCCCCGGGCCGAAGAATTCCGAGACGTCGCCCCGGAAGTAGGTGATCCCCGGCGGCCCCCCGGCCGGGTACTGCCCAGCCTGCGACGGCCACGAGAACACGACCATTTCCCGGATGAGCCGGGCGAGCCCGCCTTCACCGCTCACAGCACACCCCCGTCCAGGGCGACCAGGCCCATACGCCACGACGGGCGGCAGCTCAGCCGCTCGTCGGCGTGCGGGCATTCCATCTGCTCGACGCCGAGGTTCCACGTGTTGGCCTCGTCGTCGTGCACGAGCGTGGGCTGACCTTCCAGCTCCGCGACGTGCAGTTCGCACCAGAAGCTGTACGAGCCGTCCTGTACCGGTGCAATGTTGTCGGCGAACGACCGGAACAGGTCCGCGAACGCTTTCCTTGCCACACCACGGAATTCGAACCGCTGATCGTTCGTGGTGGCCTCGTCCTCGAACTTGCCGCGCACGGTGCACCGGCCGTCTCCGCGATCGGTGATGGCTCCCGTCAAGGTCATGCCGCCAACCTCGAACGCGTACATCTCCGGTTGGACCACATTGGACTGTTCGGTCATCAGAACCGCCTCCCCCGCATGTTGCGCAGGGTGATGCGCCCAGACTTGATCTCGGTCATCAGGACGCGGATGTAGGTGTCCGCCTTGTCGGACAACGAGGTGTCGTCCCCGTGCCGATCGGGACAGCCGAGGAAGACCGCCGTGCCGAAGTACAACTCGTACACGACGTGGTTGAAGCCCGCGACGAGGACAGTGGCGTACTCGTTAGGCATCGGGAGTTGCACCCCCTTGCCGTTCTCGTCTACGTACATCGTGGCGGCACGAGCACCTTCGCCGAGGCGGACCGCTTCCACGTGGTCGCAGTTGATCGCCGCATACAAGGCGTTCAGAAAGTCCAGCCCTGTCGCGGGAAACCACTTCTCTTCGATCTCGCCGTCCGGGGTGACGACGAGTCCGCGCAGGCCGCTCACTGGTCGACCTCCTCGACCTGCCAGGCCCAGCCCAAGCCGAGGGCGTACAAGCCGTCGTCATCGGGCTGCACGACCGCAGACGGCCGGAACGGGCTGTCCGGGGTGAACACGAGGACGTATCCCTCCTTCGACCACTCGCAGATCGGGGACTCGTCGCTGCCCTCGGCGATCCGGTTGGTCCAGGCGACGACCTCTTCGGCGATCGGCTTGGTGAAGCGCGGCTCGGCGTAGGCGCCCGCAGTCGGCGCGTCGTTCAGATACGCCTCGAAACGGGGATCGAGGCGCGATCCTTGTATTTCCACATACACGTTCGCGCGCACGCCAAACGTGGTGTTCTGATCCGATTGCATTAGATGTCCGGGTCCTTTTCTTCAAGTGGGTTGAGAGGCCCCTCGTGCACCCATTTCGAGAGCGTCCCGCAGGATCAAGACAAGGGGGGACCGCGGGCGCGATCCGGTGAGTCAGGTCATGCGAGCAAGCCACCCGAGCAAGGGGGCAAGGAGGGGTGTCCGGGTCCTCGTACCCGCCGATTAACGGGTACCGATTAATCGTAGGGGGCCGGTGGCGGCCGGGACAATATTGATCGACCGATCATCGGATGTCTGATCCGACCAGGCGATCCGGCCCCTAGACGTGCGACAGCCCCCGACGCGAACGTCGGGGGCCGTCTGCCGGTAACCCACTTGATGACCCGGACATGGATCTCCAGAAAGGACCCGGCGATGGCCACTGTAGCGCGATCGCGCAACGATGCGAAGTGCGCCTCTCACTAGGCCCTCGCAGGTCGATGATCTTTCAACCATCTGTTCGAGGTCATTCGTTCGTCAGTGTCGGGCAAATGTGCTGCCGGAAATTGTTTCAAAGAACAATTGGAGTGTCCGGCGGGCCACCTCCTGCTCGGCCCGCCGGACACCTTTCAAAAGAGGTTGCGGGAATCGACCGGGATTCCTTTCCTTAACCTGTCCGGGTCGGGTTACCGTCCCGGTCGATGCCATCCCCGTCACCCGCAACCTCGTCCGCCCCTGATCGCTGGAATGCCACCAGGGGCAGCCTGTGTGGACCGGTCGCTCAGCGCCTCGTCCTGCACGCCGCGCAGTAGCCCTCCCGGGCGTCGTCCGGGTCGTAGGTCATCTCCCCGCAGGACCGGCACGCCAGTCCCTCCAGCTTCGCGCCCAAGTGCAGGACGGCGCTGGCGGGCAGGTCGTCCACCTCCACACCGTCCAGGCGCGCAGCGGGCACGCTCTCGCCCGTTTCCGGGGTCGCCGACCACAACACCTGACCGTTGCCGAGCACGCCTTCGTACGCGCACCTGCAAGGGATTTCGGTCCCGTCGTCCAGCAGGAGCCGCACGCCCTCGGGCTTCTGCAACCGCAGCGACGTCAGCAGGTACGCCTGCGCCCACATCGCCCACGTCTCCGCGTACAGCGGCGGGGCGCTCATGCGACGGCCGCCTTCCGACCTCCCCGCCGCTGCCGGGCCTGAGTGGACACCGCAGCAGCTCTCCGCCGCGTCGCCCGGTCCGATCGCCGCGCAGCCGCAGCCTGTTCCTCCAGCGCCTCGCGAATCGCGACCTCCCGGGCGTACCGGCGGCTGATCCGCACGCCCTTGGCGAGATACCCCTTGGCTTCGGAGTAGTCGCCCCGGGGGTCCAGCTCCACGAAGCTGACGACCCTGCCACGGCGGAGGGTGATGCGGAACCTCGACCGCTTTTTCGCCTTGCAGCGCGGGCACACGAACACCTTCTCGTGCGTGGCGGCCGAGTCGTTGTACGCCTCCAGAAGCGGCACGTCGTCCTCGTCGGGGAAGTCGTGCTTTCCTCTGCGGCACTTGGCGAACGTCGGGTTGTTCCTCAGATACTCGTCGACGTCAGTGATCTCGTCGTCGTTGACTGACATGATGTCCAATCACGTTGTGGGGCTGCTCATTTGGTCCGGCGGCGCGGCTTCCCGTTGCGTTTGCCGTCCGGGGTTGGTGATGTCTGGTTCAACTGCTCCCACGACGGGGAGTCCATCGTGGACCAGACCTCATCGACCCAACGGTCATACGCCTCGCGGGGCACCATGCCGCGCTCACCCAGATCTGGCCATCCGTTTCGGCGTGCCCACTCCCGCACCCTGCGGCGCGCGGACGCGAACGCCTCCCCAGTGGAGCGGCTGAACGGTCTTTGCGGGTCCATCCACCACGGCTGACCCTTCACCGGAACCGGGATGATCGTCTCCAATGGACCTTGCCCGCGGCCATCCGCCGGCCGCAGTTCGGCGGGATCGTCGGCGTCCTCGCGGACGCGGCGGGCCGCCTTGCTCCAGAACGCCACCATGCGGTCGAACCGCTCGGCGTCCTCCGCTGGAAGCCAGCGGGTGTACGACTTCTTCCCCACAGCGAAAGTTCGCTTCTTCAGATCGGTTGTCCACTCGGCGAAGTCGCTGTCGAACCGCTCAGCGTTGTCCTCGCACAAGTCGATCGTGAACTTTCGGGACCCCAGATCGAACGCTCTTGTGGTGGTCGCGTCCTGGGAGTCGTCCAGGTCGTCCACCGTGCTGATGATGGTTTGGATCTTCTGAGCCAATGTGGACTACCCCCTCGTCACCGCTCACCCTCGCACTTCTGGCGTTTGCGGCGACCTCTCATGCGGACCACCTTCTGCCGGTCCTGCTCGGCTTGACTCACCGCCTCGGACACCGTGAGACGTCCGGGAGTCGCCCGGTACGCGTCGTACTGCCGCCGGATCTCGGCGGGAATACGACCGCGCGTGCTCACCGGAAGGTCGCGCTGCCGCGCCCACTCCCGGATCGTCGCGGCGTCCTCTTCCTCGTCTTCCGGCACCGGCGTGTCTCCGAGCCCGGCCTGACAGGTTCGCCGGTGCTTCGCCAGCACGAAGCGCATGTCCTGCTCGCCGCGAGTCGAGTCAAGGTCCACTTCGTACAGCGTGGCGCTTCTACCGTCAGTGCTTCCCGCGTGGTCGTCGGGAGGATCGTCGTCCACGACCACGATGAGAGCTACGTGCCCCATGTGAGTTAACTCTTTCTGTCCGGGTCATCGGGTGCTTACACACCCCATGTGTTCGTGCTACCCCCGTTAGGGGGAGACCTTCCGGATTCAACATCAGCAAATTTCGATCAGCAACCGACATCGCCCGCTGACCCCGATCGAGGTACAAACCGGACAGACGAATTCGGAGAGTGAAAAAGGCGCCGGGGCCAGGCATCTGCTGACCCCGACGCCTCCACGAACGGGGAAAGTCCCTCGGATGGCGTAGTGACTTTTGCCGTCACGCCAAGGTTGATCACCACCCGATTGGCGGTAGTTAGGCAGCGGCCTCCAGCTCGTCCGGCTGCTTGAACCTTATGTCGATCGCCATAGGGTCGAACCCGCTACCTCGGCGCGCGGTCACGTTCACGGTCACCTCCATGAGCGTGTCCAGAATGAACCGCTTGCTGCTCAACGGCTGTCCGGTCCAGACCGTCGCCACGTCCTCGACGCCGACCAGGTTCGTCAACGGAGACTCCACAACGGACGATGACAGAAGCCGGTCGATCTCGGTCAGCCGGTCCCGCGCAGTCTTGGTGGCGCTGAGCATCTGCCCCCGGTCGATCAGCCCGAGAGCCCGGTCCTTGGCCATCCCGTCCATAGTCACGCGGATAGTAGCCGCCTCGGTACGCAGCGCATCGGTATCGACCTCGATCTCCGGCACCCGGTAGATGAACCCCTCCACGAACTTCGGGTCCCGCGCCACGCGGTTGAGCAACGTGGCCTGCACGTAGGTGTCCAGATTCGCCGCGTTCCGCGCCAGGTGGTTGCGCTGCTTGCACACGTACCGGGGAGCTGTCAGCCGCTTGCTTCCGCCGAGGCTGACCTGACACGAGGTCCCGTCCCCGTGGATGCCGCACAGGTAGAGGCCGCTGCCCAAGTACTTCGGAGTCGCCCCGACCCCGGGCTCCAGCGTGTTCCGCGACGGATCGGACAACAACCGGACGACAGCCCGGTACGTCGCTTCGTCCACAATGGGCTTACCGGGGATCTTGCCGACCTCCTCGCCTTTGTAGACGGAGATGCCCGCGTTGCGCGGCCGGAGCAGGATGCCCCGCAGAAGGTCCGCCGACCACGGAACCCCGGAGACGGTGGGCACGTCACCCTCGCGCAGCTCGGCCGCCAGCGCCCGCAGGCTCCACAGCTTCTTCGTCTTCTGGTTGAGCTGGAGAACCCGCTTCGAGCAGTACCGGATCACCTTGGCCTCGGCCGGGATCTTGGTCACCCCGTCCTGCTCGAACCCGAACGCCCGAAGGCCGCCGTGCCACGCCCCAGCCCGTGCCTGTCGCTCGCGTGCCTGCGAAACCCGCCGGGACGTCGCCCGGCTCGCCGCGTTCGCGAACGAGACCATGTTCCGCGCCAGCGTGATCTCGGCGTCCGTCCCGCCGTCGGTGAACGTCAACGAACCCGATAGCGACCTAGCGTTGACCTTCTTTTCCTCGGCGATATCGATGAAGTCTTCGAGGTCGCGCGGGTCGCGCATGGTCCGGTCCAGGTCCTCGGCCAGGACCGCGTTCGCCCGCCCTGCCTTGAGGTGTCCCAAGGTTTCGCGGAAACCGGGACGCACCACGCGCATCGCCGTGGTGCCATCCGGAAGAGTGACTTTGCGGCGCTTAAACGCCGAGGCGTTCCGGGCCTTCCCGTTCTTCCGGTTGACGTCGTTCTCGATGATGACCTTGAAGATGCCCCAGCCGAGCCGCTCCGCGAACTCGCGCAACTTCTGCTCTCGGCTGCTGAAGGTCTTGCCGTCTCCGTTCTCGTCCAGGTCGTCGTCCCGAAGGTCCGACAACCGCAGGTAGATAATGGCTTGTACTGGGGAAATGACTGTCCGGGTCATGGTTCGGACCGTCACAAACCCTTTGTGTCATAAACAAGTTTTCGGCAAGACCGCGCTCGCGGTGCACTGGGCGCAACGGACCCGCGACCGCTTCCCCGACGGGCAGCTCTACCTCGACCTGCGTGGCTACGGTCCCGAACGGCCGGTCGAGCCCGGTGACGCGCTGTCCGGGTTCCTGCGCGCGCTGGGGGTCGACGGCGCGGAGATCCCCGCCGAGCCGGACGAACGCGCGGCGAAGTTCCGGACCGTCCTGAATGGACTGAACGTGCTGCTCGTGCTGGACAACGCCGGGTCGGTGCCCCAGGTCAGGTCGCTGCTGCCCGGCTCGCCGACCTGCTCGGTCGTGGTCACCAGCCGGGACACGCTGCCGGGGCTGGTCGCCAGGCACGGCGCGCGCAGGCTGGGCGTCGACCTGCTCGAACCGGCCGAGGGATTCCGGCTCCTCGAAACCTTGGTGGACGGCCGGGTGGCCGCGGAACCTCGGGCCGCGCGCGAACTCGTCGAGTACTGCGTGCGGCTTCCGCTGGCGTTGCGGCTGGTCGCGGAGCTGGCGATCAGCAGGCCGAGCGCGCGGCTCGCGACGCTGGCCGGGGAGCTCGCCGACGAACGGCGGCGGCTCGATCTGCTCGACGGGGGCGGTGACCCGCATACCGCGGTGCGAGCGGTGTTCTCGTGGTCGTACCGGCATCTTCCGGCGGACGCGGCGCGGGTGTTCCGGCTCTGGGGCCTGCATCCCGGCCGGGATTTCGGCGCGGAGGCGACCGCCGTGCTGGCGGGCGTCGACGTCGACGAGGCGGGCCGGTTGACGGATCTGCTGGTCAGGGCGCATCTCGTGCAGCAGACCGTGCCCGGCCGGTTCCAGTTGCACGACCTGCTCCGGGTCTACGCCGGTGAGCTGGCCGCGGACTGGGCGGTCGACGGGCGCGAGGCGTTGACCAGGCTCTGCGACTACTACGTCTACGCCGCGTCGCGCGCGGTCGACGTGGTCGTGCCGCAGGAGAAGCATCTGCGGCCGTCCGTTCCCTTGCCGGAGAACGAGATCGTCGACTGGCCGGACCGCGCGACCGCGCACGCCTGGCTGGAGACCGAGCACGCGAACCTGCTGGCCGTCGCCGGGACCGGCGCCGGCTACCTGCGGCAGCTGTCCGGGATCCTGTGGCACTACCTCGACGTCGGCGGCTACCACGAGGACGCGCTCGAACTGCACACGCACGCCTCGGCGATCGCGCAGGAGACCGGCGACCGCGCGAGCGAGGTCGACTCGCTGACCCTGCTCGGGCTCGGCTATTGGCGGGTCGGCCGCTGCCGCGAGGCGTTGCGCCATCTGGAGCAGGCGCTCGCCATCGCCAGGGAAACCGGGAACCTGCAACGGGAAAGCTACGTCCTCAACACGCTCGGGCTGGTTTGCCGGGGACTGGGCCGGTTCGGCGACGCGCTGCTCTATCTGCGGCGGGCGCTGGAACTCGCGCGGGAATCCGGCGACCGCACCAGCGAGGGACTCGTGCTCGTCGTGCTCGGCTGCGGCTGCCGGGGCATGGGCTTGTTCGACGAGGCCGTGACGCATCTGGAGCGCGCGCTGCGGCTCGCGCTGGAGATGGGGGACCGGACCAGCGAGGGCTACGCGCGCGTCAACCTCGGTGACGTGCTCGGCGCGCTGGGCAGGCGCGAGGAGGCCATCCGGCTGCTGGAAGAGGGCATCGAGCACTTCCGGGAGACCGGCACGCACACGAGCGTCGGGTACGCGCGCGGCATGCTCGGCGACGTCCACCGCTCGCTCGGGCGCTACGACGCGGCGTTGGCGCAGCTCGGCGAGGCGCTGAAGATCGCCAGGGAAACCGGCGGGCGGGTCAACGAGAGCGTCGCGCTGAAGAACATCGGCGACGTCTACCGCGACCAAGGCCGGTTCGACGAGGCGCTCGAACACCTCGAGGACGCGCTCGCCATCACCAAGGAGACCGGCGACCGCGGCGTGGAAACGCGGGTGCTCAACAGTTTCGGCGCGCTCGCGTGGGCGCGCGGCGAGCCCGCCGAAGCAGCCGGTCACTACCGCGAGGCGCTGGCCATCGCGATCGAGACCGGCTGCCGCAGCGAACGCGCGGTCGCCTACGCCGGGCTCACCCGGCTGTCACCGGAATATGTCCAGATGCGCGGCTAACCACTCGTCGAAGGTGTGCGGCGGCCTGCCGACGACCTCCTCGAAGACCGGCAGCACCTTGCGCGCCTGGATGCGGAACTCCTCGCGGCCCAGGTTGCCGAGCGTGGTCTCGACGACGAGCGGCTGACGGCCCGCCTTCTTGACCGCGCCGAGCAGCGCCGGGATCGGCACCTCGACCAGCTCGATCGCGGTGCCGAGCGCGGCGGCGATCTTGTCGATCCGCTGGGCGACCGTCAGCGCCTCCGGCCCGCCGAACCGGTACGTCTTGCCTTCGTGGCCCGGCGTGGTCAGCACGGTGACCGCCATCGCGGCGACGTCGCGCGGGTCCACGACCGCGACCGCGGGTTCGGTGCTCGCCCAGAAGACCTTGCCCTGCGCCTTGATCTGGTTCGCCCACAGCCGCACGTTCGACATGAACTCGCCGGGCCGCAGGAACGTCCACGCCGGGCCGCCCGGCCGCTCGGCGATCTGGCGCAGCGTGCGCTCGCCCGCGAGATGCCAGGTGCTGACGAGGTCGCTGAACCCGTACTCGGCGCCGATGATCGACAGCTTCACGATGTGCCGCACACCCGCGTCGGCCGCCGCGCTCGCGAGATTCGCGTCGTGCAGCGGGGTTTCCGGGCCGCCGCCGGTCAGCAGGAACACCCTGTCGACGCCGGCCAGCGCGGCGACGAGCGACTCCTGATCGCCGAGGTCGCCCTGGACGACCTTGACCTGGGGGCTGAGCGCGGCCTCGCGATCGCGGACCAGCGCCCGCACGTCCGCGCCCGCTTCGAGGAGCTGGGCCGTCACTTCCCGGCCCACCACGCCGGTCGCGCCGATGACCAGGATCATGCCGTGCTCCCTCCGTCGATCACGATGTCCGAGCCGACCGCGTAGCCCGCGTCCGGCGAAGCGAGCCACAGCACGGTGCCGACCACCTCGGCCAGGCTGCCGACCCGGCCGATCGGGACGGCGGTCTTGAGCCGCTCGGTCTGCTGGTCCACGTTCTCGCCGCGGATCAGCGAGAACGGCGTGGCGATCGGGCCGGGGCTGACCGAGTTGATCCGGATGCCCTCGCCGATGTTCTCCAGCGCCGCGGTCCTGGTCATCGCGGTGATCGCCGCCTTGGCCGCGCCGTACGCGCCGGTGCCGGGAATCCCCTTGCGCGAGCCGATGATCGACGACATGTTGACGATCACCCCGCCGCCGTGCGACCGCATGTGGCGGATCTCGTGCTTCATCGACAGCCACGTGCAGGTGGCCACCGAGAGCGCGCGCGACCACGAGTCGAAATCGAGCTCGGCGAGCGGGCCGCCGACCATCAGGCCCGCGTTGTTGAACGCGATGTCCAGCGCGCCGTGCCGCTCGACGGTGGCCGCGACCATCGCCGCCGCGTCGGCCTCATTGGTGAGGTCGGCGACGACGTGGGTCGCTTCGATCTCCTTGGCCGTCTGCTTGACCGGCTCCTCGTCGATGCCGGCGACCACGACGGTCGCGCCCTCGGCGGCGAACGCGTGCGCCGCCGCCCTGCCGATCCCGGTGCCGCCGCCGGTGACCAGCGCGACCTTGCCGGTGAACCGCATGGTCAGGCTCCCTTCACGGCGGGGACGACCTCGTCGGCCAGCGTCCTGACCTGCCGGTCGTAGTGGTCGAACGAGCCGACCCTGATCACGATGTGCCGCGCGCCCGCGTCGGCGTAGTCGCTGATCCAGCGGGTGAACGCAGACGCGGAGCCGCCGAAGTACAGCTGGTACGCCGACATCGGGGCCAGCGGCAGGTTGTTGTAGCGGCGTGTGAAGTCCTCCAGGCCCGCCATGGCGTCCTGCTTGCTGTTGCTCAGGTTGACCGTGACGTACACCGACGTGCTGATCTCGTCCGGGTCCCGGTTGGTGATGCACGCGGTGTCCCGGATGGCCTTGAGCGACTCGGCGTACTTGGCCGGGGTGCTCAGCACGGGCATCCAGCCGTCGTAAAGCTTGCCTGCTCTGGCGACGGCCTTCGGCTTTCCGTTGCTGCCAAGCCAGATCGGCGGGCCACCCTTTTGCAACGGCGGTGACTGGTCTCGTAAGGCTTGGTAGTCGTGGTACTCGCCGGTGTAGTCACCGTCTTCGCCACGCCACGCGCGCTTGAAGAACTTGATCATTTCGTCGACGCGGGCCGCTCGCTCGTCGTAGCGCATGGTGACCGCGTCGTACTCCGCCTTGACCGGCAACGGGTTCCCGGTGCCGATCGCGAGCTTCAGACGGCCGCCACTGCACTGGTCGAGCGTGACGATGGTGTGCGCGAGCAGTATCGGGTCACGCAGCACGGCGGTCAGCGCGGCGGTGCCGACGGTGACGTGCTCGGTCACCGAGGCCAGCGCGGCCAGCAGCGTCAAGGGTTCCAGCCGATGCCGCGCGACGAACGAGTCGCCCGTCCAGAGCGAGTCGAAGCCGAAGTCCTCGACCTGACGCGCCATCTTGAGCAGCGGCGCGGCATCGGTGGCTCCCTTGATCGCGATTTCCCTGACGGGCAGAGCGATCCCGATCTCCATGGCTCAGTTCCCCATGAACTCTTCGGCGAACCGAAGATAGGTGTCAGGGTTCTCCGGGAAGGCGAAGCTGATCGCCAGCTCCTGCGCGCCGGCGTCCTCGTAAGCCTTGAGACGGTCACGGATGGTCTTGGCGTTGCCGACCAGCCCGTAGTCGCGGACGTCGCCGGGGAAGACCGCGGGCGTCCACGGCGCCACCAGCGTCTGGGCCTCCTCGTCGGAGTCCGCGAACACGCAGTGCGTCTGGACCGTGCGGTGGATCTCGTCGTAGTTCCGGCCGACGGCCTCGCAGTGCTTCTTGAGCACCTCGAACTTGTGCCGCATCCCGATCGGGTCCTGCGTCACGTTGCACATGTCGGCGTACTGCGCGACCAGCTTGAGCGTGACCTGCTCGCCCTCGCCCGCGATCATCAGCGGGATGTGTGGCTGCTGGATGCCCTTCGGCTGGTTGATCGCCTTCTTGAGCTGGTAGTACTCACCGTCGAAAGTGGTCTCCAGCTCCGTCCACAGTGACAGGATGATCTGCACGGCCTCACGCAGGCGCTTGAGCCGCTCGGGAGCCTCGCGGAACTCGTAGCCGTACGCGTCGTAGTCGGGCTGGTGCCAGCCGGCGCCGATGCCGAAGGTGTACCGGCCGTGGCCGAGAACGTCCACAGAGGACGCCATCTTCGCCTGCAGCGCGGGGTTGCGGTAGTCGTTGCAGGTGACCATGTGGCCGATGCGGATCCGGCTGGTGTCCCGCAGCAGCGCCGCGACCGTTGTCCAGGTTTCGAACAGGTGATGCTGCTCCGAGGTCGCGGTGTGCAGGTGATCGGCCACCCAGACCGTGTTGAACCCGCAGGCCTCCGCGGTCTGCGCGACGGCGGTCAGCGTCTCGTACGCCTCGATCGGGTCGCAGAACGCGCCCAGCTCGTGCACGAAACCCTGGGGTAGGAAGATGCTGTACTTGAGCGACATGGTTCAGGCCCCCGGAAGAGTGGTGTCGGCGGTGCGGGTGTTCTGGTACGCCGCGATGAGCCAGGTGTTCTCTTCCTTGACCATCACCCAGATCGCGCGGAACGCGCGCTCGGGCGCGGGGACCGTCTCGCCCGGCGCCAGCACACCGCCCTCGGTGATCACGAACGCCGCGTCCCGGCCGAGCGGCCGGACCTTGGTGATGTTCTGCAGCAGCGTCGTGCCCTTGTGCGCGGTGGCGAACTGCTGCGTCAGCACCGCGCGGATCACCTCGCGGCCTGCGAAGAAGCGGTCACCGGAGAGCGTCAGGCTGGCGTCTTCGGTGTAGGCGTCGGCGAACGCGTCGCCGTCGTTGGCCGCCCATGCTTTTCCGACCGTCTCGACCAGTTCACGGACGGCCATCTCGTCCACGCTCATGAAGAGTCTCCTCCAGTTCGCACCGGGTGTACCCGGCGTTCCCAGAGCATCGTCTGTCAGTCGCTAAGCCGCGGACGTCTTCCTTCTTGCCCACTGGAGCTCGGCCTCTGCCTTGAGAGCGGCGAGTGTGTATTCGATGGAGAAGGTGTTGAAACCGGGCCGATCGGCGCGGCCGGTCACCTTCGGGCCTAGGAAACGCCGGACGAACACGCTGCCGACGCGGTACCAGTTCTCGGTGAGCTCACAGCCGGTCGCGGTCGCGGTGACCACGTACTCCCAGCGCGAGACGCGGACACCGAACGGCGAGCGGACGTCGAAGGTGAACCGCAGCCCCGGCCTGCAGTGGATGACCTTCACCTTGGTGTGCCACTGTTTCCGGCCGTTGCGGTTGGTGCCGCGGAAGCGGGCGCCGACGGCCGGTCCGTCGCCGTCGACCCAGTGGCCGCCGACGTTCTCGGGGCTGAACCGGCCCATGCGAGGGAGATCGCTCAGCAGCGACCAGACGGTGATCGGGTCGGCGGCGATGTGGATGCTGCGGGTGATCGACGGTTCCACGCGGTCCAGGCTGACAGGGCTCGCGGGCGGCCGCAAGACGGTAGCCCGTTGTGCGCAGAAAGTAAGAAGGTTCGTGTAGCGCATTTGGCGGTACCGCGGCGATTGATGATCGAGAAAACATTCTCGCCATGCACATTCCCACAGAGCCCATCGGCAGTGTCCCGCGTCCCGCATTCCTGCTCGAAGGACTCGGTGACTTCGCTGCCGGAAAAATTAGCGCCGAAGCACTTGCGAAACTCGAAGAGTCCGCACTCGCCGACACGATCGCCCGGTTCGAAGCAACCGGTTCACCGGTCATCACCGATGGTGAGCAAGGAAAACCCAGTTTCGCGACCTATCCACTGACCGATCTCGACCTGGCGCCCGATGGTGTGGTCATCCCCTTCGCGGACGGTCACACCCGGCAGTTGCCGCGATTGGCTTCCGGCCCGTTCCGGTACGGCATTTATGCCGACACGTATTTGGCGAAAGCGCGCGCGATCGCTTCCAAGCCGGTCAAGCAGGCCGTGATCGCGGCGTCGGCACTCGGCCTGATCTACCCGGCCGACGGCATCGACGGCTACTCGCGTGAACAGTTCCTCGCCGACCTGGTCGACGGCGCCGCGACCGACATCCGCCGGGCGCTCGACGGCGGCGCGGACAGCGTCCAGATCGACTTCACCGAGGGCAGGCTCTCGCTGAAGCTCGACCCGTCCGGCGGGCTCCTGCAGTCCTTTGTGGATCTGAACAACGCGGTGCTCGACCGGTTCTCGGCCGAGGAACGCGCGAAGATCGGCGTGCACACCTGCCCCGGCGGCGACCAGGACTCGGTGCACAGCCTCGACGTCGACTACTCCGGACTGCTCCCCGCGCTCTTCCAGCTGCGCGCCGGCAACTTCTACATCGCACTGGCAGGCGAGGCCGAGCCGCAGAAGGTGCTCGCCATCATCGCCGAGCACGCGCAGCCGGAGCAACGCATCTTCGTCGGCGTGACCAACCCGATCGACCCCCGCGTCGAGACCGCCGAAGAGGTCCGCGACCGCGTGCTCCAGGCGGCCCAGTACATCAGCCCCGACCGCCTGGGCACCTGCGACGACTGCGGCTTCTCGCCCTTCGCCGACGACACGTCCACCTCGCGCGACATCGCCTTCGCCAAGATCCAGGCCCGCGTCGACGGCACCCGCCTCGCCGCCGAAGCCCTCGGCTGAGCTAAAAATCCCAATGCGTCGTTCGGTCCTTGGTAGGTGCCGAACGACGCATTGGGGACCTAGTAGGGACCGAAAGACGCATTGGGGACCTGGTAGGGACCGAAAGACGCATTGGGGACCTGGTAGGGACCGAAAGACGCATTGGGGACCTGGTAGGGACCGAAGGACGCTTTCGGGATGTTCAGCGGGCGGGGGCGGTCGAGGACAGGATCGCCGCGAGCACCAGTACGACCGAGGCGATCGCCACTTCGGCGGTGACCGCGAGGCGGAGGGTGCGGACGTCGGTGGCGACCGAGCCGCCGGAGTCGACGGCGATGGCGCGACGGCGCACGGCGCCCCGGCTCGCGTTGGCGGCGACCAGGAGCAGGGCGAAGAACGCGAGCTTGATGAGCAGGAGCACGCCGTACGTGGTCGTGAAGAGCGCCGAGAACGAGGCGACCGAACGCCAGCTCAGGTAGGCGCCGCTCGCCACGATCGTCGCGACCGACACGAACGCGACCGTCGAGAAGCGCGCGAAAACCTGGGCGAGGTCTTCGCCCGCGACGGGCCGCCAGAGGCTGAGCGCGATTTGGACGAGGCCGCCGATCCAGAGCAGGATCCCGCCGAGATGCGCCATGTCCGCGGTGAGCGAGAAGAACGGGATCGGGTCCGCGATGGCGTGGCCGGTCGCGGAGAACGTCAGCAATATTACGAAACCCGCCACCATCGTCAGGTTTTCGTAGCGCGGGCGCAACGGCGTGTCCGGGCCCAATAGCCTATTGGCCAGCCAGCCCGCCACGGCCAAAATGACCACACGAAGCAGCATCAGCTTGCCGTAGGACAGTTTCAGTGTCGCGCCGAGCAGTCCGAGGTCGGCCACCGCCGAGAGGTCTTGGCCCGCGACGTACGGGCCCTGCAACACGAGTACGCCGAGCGACGACACGGCCGTCGCCGCGCAGCCGCCGAGTATGACGCGGCGGACGAGCCGGTCGCCGCGACCGGCCGGGCGGCAGAGCAGGACGAACAGCAGGCCGCCGAGCAAAGCCAAGCCACAGAAGGAAACCCAGCGCAGCGCCGTGTGGATGACGTCGACCGCGGCGTTCGTGCCGTTCGCGGCGGACACCGAACCGCTCGCCGTGAGCAGCGGCCCGTCGCCGACCACGAACGCGAACGAGCCGCGGACCGGATGCGAGTCCGCGGAGATGAACCCGTACGTCACCAGATAACTGCCCGACGACAGGCCGGGCTTGAGGCGGATACCGACCACTTCGGACTCTTCGCCCGGCTGGAACACATGGCCGTCGTCGACGCGCGTGCCACGCTCGTCGACGACGTGCAGTGAGTCCTGCTGGATGCCGATGTTCTCCGTCAGGCGCAAGGAGATCAGCGGGGGCACTGCCTGCAGGCGCGTGCCCTCCGCCGGAGTGGTCGAGATGATCTCGACGTGTGCCGACGCCGGCGGCGCGCCGAACACGACGAGCGTGCACAGCAGGCCGACGACGCCGAGCAGCCTCGCGATCATCAGGCGGCGACGGGCACGCGCGGGACGGAGCAGGTGCACAGCGACTCGTCGGCCGCCGCGCGCCGGTGCACGACCATCGCGATGATCATCGGGATCGTCACGATCGTGTTGTAGAACAGGTGCAGCTCGACCCTGGGCACGAACAGCTGGATGATGCTCGACGGGGCCGCGCCGCCGCCGAGACGCCAGCCGGTCTGCGCCTGGATCAGCAGCAGCAGGTGCTCGATGTGGTGCCAGAACTGGATACCCAGCGCGAGATTCCACCACTGGCGCGACCGGCCGTCGAAGCCGCTGCGCAGCATCCACAGTAGAACGAGCATGATGATCGCGTAGCCGTAGTGCATCCACTCGGACTTGATCAGCCACGGGAACGGCAGGCCGAGCACACCGCGCGCGTCGGGGATTTTCCAGCCCAGCGCGTAGATCTGGAAGGCCTGCGCGAGGTGCTCTGCCCAGTGCGCGAGCACCACGAACGCGAATAGGGCCAGGGCCGGCTTGTGGTACTTGGTGTTCAGCGCGGTGATCCACTTCGAGGATGTGGCCGCTTCGAGGGTCGTCATCCCGGCTCCAGTTCGTGACGGTGGGTGATAAGGCGGGTTCTCCATAAGTGCTGTAACCGCAAGTGGTCGCCCTGTTTCGCGGTCTACCGACGGTAACTTGGGAGAAGAAGCGAAGGGAAGGATTCGCCGTGCGGATGGCCGAGTTGAGCAGGATAGCGGAAGTCCCGATCGCGACGATCAAATTCTATGTGCGCGAAGGCATCCTGCCGCCGGGGGAACGGGTCAAACCGAACCAGGCCCGTTACGGCGAGCGGCATATCCGTCGGCTCAAAGTGATCAGGGCATTGCTCGAAGTCGGCGGATTACCACTGGCGGCGGTCAAGGAAGTGGTATCCAGCGCAACCCCATGGGCCGAACGGACCGTCGAAGATTTGGCGGAAAGGCATGTCTTTCCCGCGAAACCGGGTTCGGCGCCGGAGCTGGCATTGGCCGCGATACTCGCGAGGCTGCGCGAACTCGGCAGGGACGACGTGCTCGCCGCGCTCGACGACTACGCGGCGGCGATGCGGCGCGTAGCCGAGATCGACGTTTCGCTCGCCCATTCGTCGCCGGACACCGTTTTGAGTGACGCTCTGTTGTCGACGCTGAGAAAGCTTGCGGTGCAACAGGTTTCGGCACGTCGCAGCGCCTGACGACAATCTTGACATGCGCGACGGGCCTGTGGAATTCTCCAGTTACTGACTGGGAGGCATTGTCATTATGTCATCACCCGAGTTGCCTGGACTAGACGTAACGACCCGTGTGCGGGCGAGGGATGTTCAGCTCGCCGGTGTCGCCGATGTGCGCCGCCGGGTCCTGATGATCTCCGGCGCGATCGACACCACCGGGCACGACGTGTCCGTGTGCGTGAACCTCCCGGAACCGGGACGCTGGCAGATCATCAAGTCCGAGACGAACCTGACCGACCAGACCTGGGTCGCGATGCAGGTGGTCACCGACGAGGAGTCGACCTTCGTCAACGACGAGGACACCTTGGTGCTTTCGCGCCAGTTCGCCAAGTCGTTCATGACACCCGATCAGCGGCGCCTCACCTTCTACGACGGTGAAGTGCGCCCCGGTGAAGCGGTGCTGAAGGTGTACACGCTGGAGACCGGCAGCCGCCGTCCCACGTACTCCTACTCCCGGTACAGCCCGATCTCGACCGACACGGCCGAGCAGTCGGACCAGACGCTGCAGAGCCTGATCACCGACGGGATGGGCGAACGGCCCGTCGTCGAGGTCATCGTCCCGGTCACCATCATCGGCTGACGTGATCTCCTTCGTACCCGAGCCGCACCTGCTCGGCTCCGCCCGAGGCCGCGACTGGCCGGGATTGCTGCCCTCGCCCGCTTTCGCCACCTCCGTCGTGCCGCCACGCTCGGCCGACGTGGTGATCGCGGGCGCCGGTCCGGCCGGGCTCGCGGTCGCCTCCGCCTTGTGGCACCACGGGATCCGTGACGTCGTGCTGCTCGACCGCGACCGCCCGTGCGGCCGGTTCTTCGGCCGGATCGACCTGCTGCGGCAACGGGTGCTGCGCTCCCCGTACGAGCATCATCCCGGCGTGGAAGGCTTCCGCGACTGCGAGCTGCTCGACTTCGCGCGCATGCACTGGTCGCTGCTCTCCCCGGTGGAGCGCAACGAGATCCGCATGGCGCAGGCCGGGCACCGGTCGGTGGTGCCGGTCGACGTGTTCGAGGCCTACTGCGAACATCTCGTCGCCAGCCACCACATCGGCGAGCGGACGTGGCGGCAGAACGTGCGTTCGGTGCTGCCGTCGGCCGACGCGGTCGCCGTGCGCACGGACACCACGACGGTCACCGCCCGCTTCGCCGTGCTGTGCATGGGCGAATCGCGGCGCGAGGCGCCGCAGGGCTGGTGGACCGGTGAGGGCGTGCGGTACTGGGATCAGCCGGTCCCGTCGGGCGCCGGCCGGGTCATCGTCGTCGGAGCCGGGCTCACGGCCGCGCACCTCGTGTCGAACGCGCTCGCCGACGGCGCCGAAGTGCACTGGGTGATCAGGGAAACCGAAGAGCGCTATCAGTGCGCGGACGTCAACTCCAAGTTCTTCCGGCCGGAGGGCAGGGCCCGCTTCGACGGTGTGAGCTGGGAAGACCGGATGACGCTGATGGGCAGGTTCCGCCGCGCGTCGATCATGTTCGAGTTCCGGCCGGGGTTCCAGCGTGCCGAGGCCGACGGCAGGCTGATCGTGCACCGCGGCCGCGCGGTCAAGGCGCTGTCCGAGGGCGTGTCCGTCGAACTCGAGGACGGCACCCGGATCGACGCCGACCTCGCGCTGCTCGCGCTGGGCACCCAGCCGTCCACCGGCTCCGAAGTGCTGCCCGACGAGGTCATCGGCGCCCGCGACGGCTGGGCCGACCTCGACGAGCGCACGCTCGCGTACCGGCTCGCCCCGCGCGTGCTCGCGGTCGGCGCCACGGCGGGCATGGTGCTCGGCCCGGCCGCCCGCAACATCGACGGCCACCGCATCGCGACCGCACGTGTGGCCGCGGCCGTCGCGGCGGGCCTGTTCGACCGGCCGCTCGTCTCGGATCTGGCGGTCTCACGTGCCTGAGCACGACACACGGTTCTCGATGCCCGGCATCGACGACCCGCCGTCGACCGAAGCCGGCGTGATCCTGATGGGCCTGGACGCCGAACGCCTGCTGGCCGGCCTCGGTCTCGCCACGCTCGCCGACGACCCGGCGCTCGTGACTCTGGCCGTCGACCGGGTCCGGCACGGCGCGCTGACCCAGTTCACCGCGCCCGGCCTCGTCGAGACCGGCGCCGCCCGCTGGCGCACGCTGGGCCCGGCGCTGGCCGGCACCGGCATCCCCGGCACCACCAACGGCTCACTGCGCCGCTCGTGGGAGCACACCCTGCGCGTGGTCACCGGGGTCCACCCCGGCCTCGGCCCCGGCTCGGCGGCCTATCTCACCGCTTGCTGGTTCCGCCGGGCCGAGGTCGACGCCCTGGCCCGCCCCTGACCCCTGGCCGGGCTAAAAAAATCCCAATGCGTCCTTTGGTCCCTGGTAGGTGCCGAACGACGCATTGGGGACGTGCCAAGGACCGAACGACGCATTGGGATTTTTTTAGCTCGGGCGGGGCTAGACGGCGATCTTCTCGGCCTGAGCCTGCCTGCGGAGGGCCGGGAGGGCCAGGAGGACCGGTGGGTCGAAGGAACGCTTCGCCCTGAGCTTCAGGTCCGCGGGCGGGGTTTCGACGCCCGTCCTGGTCTGGACGGGGCCCTGGTAGCCGACGTAGGGCGCGTTGGCCCACGCGGGCTCGGTGACGCAGTGGGCGACGACGTGCCAGAAGCCGTCGGGGACGCCGTCGAGCTCGAACTCGCCGGGTGCGTCGACGATGGCGCAGCGGACCGGGTTGCCCTCGGTGAGGCGGCGCGGGAACAGGCCGACGAAGACGGCCATCGGCGGGACACCGGCCGGGATGGTGAGCGTGCCGCGCACCACCGAGCCGCCTGCCGCCGGGTGGTTCACGGCGTCGCCGGGCACCACACCGCGGAACTTGCGGTAGGCGGTGGGGGAGACGCCGACCCGGCTGCTGAACCGGGAGCTGAACGTGCCGACACTGGCGTAGCCGACGCGGTTGCTGATGTCCGCGACCGTGATCGAGGTGGACAGCAGCAGGCGCTTGGCCTCGGCCAGCCGCATCGCGGCGAGGAATCGGCCAGGGGAAACTCCGGTGGCCTGGTGGAACATCCGCGAGAAATAGAACTTGCTGAACATCGCGGAACGAGCCATGTCGTCGATGGTCACCTGCTCGCCGAGGTGTTCGCGCATGGTTCCGATGGCACGCTCCACAGCGCATCGGACGGTTTCATCCATCATGGCCTCCCCTCATTGACCCGATTCGTTCCAGGTCAACTGGAGATTAGTGTTCGCGCTGGTCGCGGTGTAGTTACCCGATCACCGTCCGACATGTAATTTTGAGCGTCCCCGTATGAGAAATACATGATCGAAAAGGTGACCACGTTAGGGGTTGACGGTGCCGCCTTTTGGAGCATGCGAAAGCCACGAACGGGTGGTGCGGCGTCCACTGGATGGGAGCACGTGACGCCGAGCACACTTCAACGTGTCAACCAAAAGGGTTTCTCGAAGCGGGGGAGTTCCCGATGAACATTGTGACGTCTGAGCGAGTGAACGTCTTCTTTTCGGAGATCGGCTACAGCGGTGATGTCCGGGACGCCGGCATCAAGCTCGAGATCGACCGGTTCGACCAGTGGACCAACTGGCGCATGCCGGGAAACTCGGTCACCGACTGCATCTGTTTCATTCCGCCGATGGCCGAAGCGGCTTGAGCGGAAACCACGGCCCCGGCCGTCGACCGTGCTCCAGGGCGGTCGGCGGCCGGTTCCATGCCGGGAAGTGCCCAGCCATCGAGAACAGTGTTAGATATGTTGTTCTCAGTAGAGGGGGCTTTCCATGATCCGGGTACTGGTCGCCGAGGATATGCATATCGTGCGCGGAGCACTGGTGGCGTTGCTCGGCCTTGAAGCGGATATCGAGGTGGTCGCGGAAGCGGCCACCGGTGATGAAGTGCTGCCCGCGGCCAGGGCGGCGAGACCGAATGTCGCGGTCATCGACATCGACATGCCCGGCAAAGACGGCTTGAGCGCGGCGGCGGAACTGCACGAGCTCATGCCCGAATGCCGCACTTTGATCCTCACCAGCCTCGGCAGTCCCGGGACGCTGCGCCGCGCACTGGCGGCCAAAGTCGGCGGTTTCCTGCTGAAGGACGCGCCCGCCGACAAATTGGCGAACGCCATCCGCGGTGTCGCCGCCGGCCGTCGCGTGGTCGACGGTGAGCTGGCGATCGCCGCGTGGGATTCCGAGGACTGCCCGCTGACCCCGCGCGAGATCGAGGTGCTGCGGCTGACGGCCGCGGGCGCCGATCCCGTCGAGATCGCGGGCCAGCTCTTCCTCTCCGCCGGCACCGTGCGGAACTACCTCACCACGATCGTGTCCAAGGTGGGCGCCAAGAACCGCTTCGACGCCATCCGCATCGCCCGCGACGCAGACTGGATCTGAACGCCCTAGACGGGCACCACGGCGCGCAGCCGGAAGCGCCCGTCCTCGGCCACCGCGGCGGTGAGTTCCCCGCCCAGCGCGCTCACCCGGTCGGACAGGTTGCGGATCCCGTTGCCGCTGATCTCGGTGCCCGGCTTCGGCGCGGCCTGGCCGACGCCGTCGTTCACGATGTCGAGCCTGACCTCGCCGTTGATCCGGTGCACCGCGATGTCGCACTGCTCGACCTTGCTGTGACGCAGCACGTTCGTGACGCCCTCGCGCAGCACGACCGCGAGCACGGTCGTCACCGGTTTGGGTAATTCGCCCAGCTGAAGGTCCATCTTGACCTCCACCTCGGCCGCCGCGAGCACGGCCTGCGCCGAGCGGGACTCCTGGTCGAGCGACAGTTCGCGGTACCCGGTGGCCACCGACCGGACGTCGGCCAGCGCCTCACGGGACAGCTTGAGCACGTCTTCGAGCTCGGTCTCGGCGCGGCCGGGGTCGACGGGCAGCATGCGGTCGGTCAGCTCGGTCTTCAACGCGATCGCCGAGAGGCTCAGCCCGAGCAGATCGTGCAGGTCACGGGCGAACCGGAGCCGTTCCTCCGCGACGGCCACCTCGGCCAGCCGCCTGCGGGTGGTCTCCAGTTCGGCGGCGAGCCTGGTCATCCAGCTCAGCGCGAACACGATCAGCCCGGTGTTCACCGTGGCCACGGCGTTGAAGACGATGCCCTGCGGGTCGGCGGCGAACCCGGCGCGCACCCAGACGACCCCGGCGACCACGGCCGCGAACACCGTCCAGCCCGCCGGTGGCCGCAGCACCAGCAGCGCGGTGCCGGCGAGCCAGCCGGGCAGGCTCACCCAGTTGGCCTTCAGCTGGATCAGCGGCAGGAAGATCAGGCAGGCCTGGACGAACAGCAGCCCGTAGCCCTGCCGGGACTGGAGCCTGGCCGTCGGGCGGCTGAAGAACGACAGCTGGAGCACGAGCAGCGCCGCCAGGTAGCCGCCGGTCAGCGCGATCTGCCAGGGCGAAGAGGTGAGATAGAGCAGGTGGACCAGCGCGGCGACGCACATGCCGGAGAACACCAGCGCGACCGCGGTCCGCGTCTGCTTAGTGCCAGGCTGGGTGTCCGGGTCCTGGCCGGCCCGCGCCGCCTTCGCGTTCACCCCGTGCTCGTCGGGCAGCGGTAGCACGGTGTACAGCCGGGTGCCGCCGTCGCGCTGCTCCAGCGAGATCTTGCCGCCGAGCGCGGTGACCTGCTCGGTCAGCTTGCCCACCGGGCTCGTGTCCTCGCCGTCGGACGGCGCGCTGCCGTCGCTGGCGATGTCGAGCGTCACGGACTGGTCCGTCTGCCGGACGGTGATCCGGCAGGTGCTGACCTCGCTGTGGCGCAGCACGTGCGTCACGCCCTCGCGCAGCACGGTCGTCAGCACCGTGCGGAACTGGACGGGGAGGTCGCTCTGGTCGAGGTCGAGCTCCGCCTCGACGTCGGAGGCGGCCAGCAGCGACTTGGCGATCCTGGCCTCGCCCTCCAGGGAGAGCTCCCGGTAGCCGCTCGCGACCGAGCGCACGTCGGACAGCGTGCGCCTGGCGATGCCGGTCATGTCAGAGAGCACCGCTCTCGCCCGCTCGGGGGCTCGGCGCAGCAGCCGGTGGGTGAGCTCGCCCTTGAGCGCGATCGCGGAAAGTCCCATGCCGAGCAGGTCGTGCAGGTCGCTGGCGAAGCGCAGGCGCTCCTCGGCGACCGCGCCCTCGGCGAGTTCGGCGCGTGCGTCGTTCAGGCCGGTGACCAGCCGGGAGAGCTGGGTCAGCAGATACACGTACAACCCGGTGACCAGCACGACCAAGACGTCGTAGAGCCGGTCGAGCGTGGCGGTGTCCAGCGCCATCTCGATCGGGATCATGCTCAGCACGATCGTGCCGAACGCGATCCAGCCGGGTAGCGGGCGTAGCACCAGCAGCACACTGCCCGCGAGGAAGCTGGGCATGTCGTCCAGGTCGCCGCCGAAGAACACCATCGGCAGGTACCCCAGCAGCGCCTGCAGCACGAGCACGCCGTGGCTCAGCGTGGAGCGCAGCTGGGTCGACGGGCGGCCGAAGTAGAAGAGCTGGATCGCGACCAGGGTGCCGGTCACCACCGCCAGGCCGACGAGGGTGCTGGTCGTGGCGCCCGATTTGGACGCGCTGTACAGCTGGACCGCGAAGTAACCGGCGAACACCACGGTGACGATCGCGTTGGCGATGTGCACGGCTTGGCGAGGCCGCCGGTCAGGCCCGGCGGCGCCCCGCGGCTGCGCGGTGATCGTGATCCGATTTTCTTCCGGCATAAGCACCCCAGTCACCAGCTCGCTCGTAACCCCCAGAGGTCGTGCCGGGCGAGCGGCACAGGGGATTTTAACCGACTGCTGCTCACTGGGAAGCGATTGAGCCGGTCCCGCGCGCATTTCTAGCGTTTTGTCATATGGAGGAGGCCGCACGGGACCGGCTGGATACTCAGTGGACGACCAGGCCTTCCGACGGCGCCGGCGTCGAGTCGACGTGGAAGATCTGTGAGAAGAGCTCGAGGTGCTCGGGCGCGCCCTTGACGATCACGCGTCCGTCGGCGATCGCGGTGGCCGCGTCGACCTCGCCCTTGAGCAACTGGTTGAGAATGGCGGGGTTCTTCGGCTCGATGCTGATGTCGAACTGCTCGCTGCAGCCTTCGGCGACCTTGACGGAGCCGTCGGCGACGATCGCGGTCACGACCAGCGGGCCGAGCCGGAGCTCGAAGGTGATCCGGCGGTCCAGCGCGGCTTCCGGCCGGAAGGCGCCGTAGAGAGCCAAGATCGCCGCGTCGGTGGTGATCACCTCGTCGGGGCACGGCTCGGTCAGCGACCGGGCGCCCCACATGCCGAGCTGCAGCACGATCTGGTCCAGCTCGCCGCCGTACTCGGTGAGCTCGTAGACCACGGACGCGTCCAGCTGCGGGGTGACCCGGCGCCGGATGACGCCCCAGTGCTCGAGTTCGTTGAGCCGGGTCGACAGGATGCTGGCCGGGATCTTCGGCAGGCCGGCCTGCAACTCGGTGAAGCGCTTGGGGCCCAGCACCAGATCGCGGACGACGAGCATCGACCAGCGCTCGCCGATCATCTCGATCGCACGGGCGAGGCCGCAGAATTGGCCGTAGCTACGAGCATTCATACTTGGGTCCTCACTCTTTCCGGGATACTGACAGGGATCTCAGCGGCCATGTTCACCCTCGGCCAGCAGTTCGTGGTGCAACAGCTGCAGTTCGTCGCAGGGTTCGACGCCCAGCTCGTCGTTCAATCTCGCCCTGAGCTGGCGGTAGAAGGCCATCGCGTCGGACCGGCGCCCGCTGCGCCCGAGCACCCGCATCAGCTGCCCGTGCAGGCTTTCGTCCAGCGGGTTGCCCGCGACCAGCGTGCGCAGCTCGCCGATGAGCTCGAGGTGCATGCCGCCGCAGATCTCGGCTTCGATGCGCAGGCTGAGCGCGCTGCGCCGTTGTTCGAGCAGTTCCACCACGTAGCCCGAAAGCACGGGCCCGCAGTGCACGTTCGACAGCGGTGGTCCCGACCACAGGTCGAGTGCCGAGCGGAACGCCGTGGCGGCGCCCGCGTATTCCCGTCTGCGCAGCAGTTCGCGGCCCTGGCGGTGCAGGCGCTGGAAGCCGAAGACGTCCACCTGCTCGGGGTCGATGCGCATGAGGTAGCCGGGCGGCTTGGTGACGAGCAGTGATTCCGCGTCGGCCGCGAGGCCGTTCTGTTCGATGCAGCGACGCAGGTGGTGCACGTAGGTGTGCATGGTGGTCCGCACCGTGCGCGGCGGATCGTTGGCCCATAGCTCGTGCATGATCGAATCGACGTGCACGATCTTTCCCGGCCTGGTCACCAGCATCGCCAGCAGCCGCAGTACCTTCGGCGTGGTCGGCGCGTAGTCGACGCCGTCCTTGAGCACCTCGAGTGGCCCGAGCACATTGAACCGCACCGCCGGCTGTGTCGACTCGTCGCGTTCGGTCAGCAGTGGTGCGTATGCGTCCATCGCCGCGCCTCCCCAGATGCATTCATCGCCGGAACCCCCCGCCTGGTCTGTGCTTTCCGACAGTGACAGAGTGGCCAACCGGGTACCAGTGACCGTGCCATCGGGCGACTCGTGCGTTTCCCCCGCTGCCATATGCGAAATCCATATGCCGGACATGCATCGGTCGCTGGCCTGGGCGGGGACGCTCGACCACCATGACCTCATGGGGAAGCGCATCCTGGCAAGGTTCCTTGACTTCAAGCGTCATCTTCGCGCGGAAATCAGCGAGGGCGACGGCGCCTACCTCTTCTCGGAGACCGGCGTCATCGCCATGCGCGGCACCCAGATCGCGGCGCTCGCGTCGCTGCTGGACGGTACCCGCGACTTCGAAGGGCTGCTCCGCGCCAAGCCCGCCGGGATGGAGACCGAGCAGGTCGCGGCCCTGCTGGCCCAGCTCGTCGAAGCGGACCTCGTCACCCTGCGCTCGCCCGCCGACCCCGGCATCGACGCGCGGACGGTGGCCTACTGGGACGCCTGCGGGGTCGACCCGGTCGCCGCCGAGCAGCGGGAAAAGTCGGCAAGAGTGGAGGTGCTGGCGCTCGGCGACAGCACCGACGCGGCCCTTGTGGACCGTGCGCTGCGTGACGGCGGGCTGTGCGTTTCCGGCGATGACGCCGACGTTTCGGTGGTGCTGTGCGACGACTACCTCGATCCGCGCCTCGCCGAGATCGACAAGGCGCATCGGATGACCGGACGGCCGTGGCTGCTCGCGAAGCCGGTCGGCGCGCAGGTGTGGCTCGGTCCCGTTTTCCAGCCGGGTGAATCGGCCTGCTGGCACTGTCTCGCGAACCGGCTGTGGGGGCAGCGGCACGCGGAAGCCTGTGTGCAGGCGGCACTCGGGCACGAGGGCCCGGCGCGCAGGCCCGCCTCCGCGGTGCCGCCGCTGACCTCGGCGGCGGCGCACCTGATCTCGCTCGAAGTGACCAAATGGCTTGCGGGATATCGTTATCCCGGCCAGCACTGCGTGTGGGTGCTCGACTCGCTCGACCTGCGCGGGCGCCTGCACCAGCTGCAGCGTCGGCCGCAGTGCCCGCAGTGCGGTGACCGTGAGCTGATGGCCGCCAAGGCCACGAAACCGGTGCTGCTGACCGAATCGATGAAGGCCAGCTGTGGCGGCGGCGGGCACCGCACGCTCACCGCGGTCCAGGTGCTGGAGAAGTACCGCCATCTCGTCAGCCCGGTCACCGGCATCGTGCGCGAGGTGACGCGCGACGAGTCCAGCCCGTCGTTCGTCAACGCCTACCGCTCCGGCGTCAACGTCGTCCGGTCGATGACCGGCATGGCGAGCCTGCGCGCGAACCTGCGCGGGGAGAACGGCGGCAAGGGCGCCACCGCGCTCGACGCCGAGGTCGGCGCGCTTTGTGAAGCCGTGGAACGCTTTTCGGGCAGCTATCAGGGCGACGAATTCCGCGTCTTCGGTTCGCTGCGGTCGTTCGGGTCCCACGCGATCCACCCGAACGACTGCATGCTCTACTCCGAACAGCAGTACCGCGACCGGCACGACTGGAACGGCGAGCACGGCGTCATGCAGCGGGTGGGCGAGCCGTTCGACGAGGACAAGGTGCTCGCGTGGACGCCGGTGTGGTCACTGACCGAGCAGACGCATCGGCTGCTGCCAACGGAAATGCTGTACTACGGCGCGCCCGACGAGCGCGGCCTGCGGTCGCTGCGCGCGGATTCCAACGGCTGCGCCGCGGGCAGCAGCGTGGAAGACGCCATCCTGCAAGGAACACTGGAAGTGATCGAGCGCGACGCGGTCGCGTTGTGGTGGTACAACCGGACGCCGATGCCCGGTGTCGACCTCGGCGGGTTCGGTGACCCGTGGCTGGAGGAGATGACGCAGCGCTACGCCGAGATCGGGCGCGAGCTGTGGGCGCTGGACGTCACGTCCGATGTGGGCGTGCCGGTGATGGTCGCGGTCTCGCGTGAACTGGGCAAGTCCAGCGAGAGCATCATGCTTGGCTTCGGCGCGCACCTCGACCCGCGCACGGCGCTGCGGCGCGCGGTCAGCGAGCTGAACCAGATGCTGGCCGTGCTGTCCGACGGCGACAGCGACTTCGACGACCCGGACGCCCGGCGCTGGCTGCGCGGCGCGACCGTCGAGAACCAGCCGTATCTGCTGCCCGCAGGCGGTATCCCCGCCCGCAAGCCCGCGGATTTCCAGTTCTCCCACCGGGCGGACATCCGCGACGACGTGCTGGCACTGGTGCGCGCGCTCGACGAGCGGGGTTTGGAAACACTGGTATTGGACCAGACCAGGCCCGACATCGAGCTGCCCGTGGTCAAGGTGATCGTGCCCGGCATGCGGTCGTTCTGGGCGAGATTCGCGCCCGGCAGGCTGTTCGACGTGCCCGTCCGGCTGGGCCGTTCGGCCGAGCCGACCGCCTACTCGGAGCTCAATCCCTTCCCCCTGTTCCTGTAGCACCAAGCATTGAGGTTCGTCGATGGATTCACTCAGTGGTTGCCATTGGAAGTCCTCCGGGGGTATTCGGCGGATCCAGGTTTCCGCTGGGCGTGCGGCCGTAAGGTCCTCGTACCGGGTTGTACTCGGGCCTTGCGGCCGTGCGTCCAGCGGGAAGCTGGGCCGTCGAGACCCCCGGAGGACTTCCAATGGTGACCACTAAGCCGCCCGCGACCATTCCACTGTGGTCACTCACCGAGGACACGCTCGTCGAGATCGGTGAGAACGGCTCGCTGGTGGTGATGACGCGGTGGGGCGAGTTCGGTGTCGAGGACGCCGGCGTGCTGGCGGTGGAATCGTTGCGGCGGATGGCACTCGGCCCGGTGAGCCTGCGCAATGTCACGTCGGGTGCCCAATGGCTCGGCGAGTTCGCGCCGGGATTCGTGGCGCTGCGACGGGTGTTGCGCCAGCTCAGCGGTTCGGTCGTGCACTCGCTCGGGCTGCCGGACGGCAAGCGGCCGTTGCTGTCGGTGATCCCGCTCGGGCCTGCGCCGCTGTTCCGGCCGGAGCCGGTGGCCGCGGATCGTGCGCTCCGGTTGTCGCGGTTCGCGGTGCTGCGCACCGGCGAGGGCGGGATGCTGCTGGAAAGTCCCGACGCGCCGTTCATGGTCCTGCTTTCGCGGCCGTCGGCGGTGCGGATCGCCACGGCCTTCGCCGAGCCGTGCACCATTCTCGACATCGTCGCCGACACCGGCCTGACCGAGGAACTCGTCGCAGACGCCGTGCGTTACCTCGTCGCGGCGGGCGTGGTGCTGGTCGACGACCTCGGCGACGGCTATGCCGAAGACGAGGACCAGGATCTGCGGCACTGGTGTCACCACGAGCTGCTGTTCCACGCGCGCAGCCGGACGAGACTCGCCTGCGGCCGCCCGGAATCCACGCGCGGGGCACGCTTCGCCAGCGCGCCGCCGGTGGTCAAACCAGTGCCTGTCGGAAAGCGTTTCCCGTTGCCACAGCCCGACTTGACCGCGGTCGCGGACGCGCCGCTGACCGCGCTGCTGGAGACCGACCACCTCTGTCCCGGCTTCCCCGAACAGCCGATCACGGTGGCACAGCTGGGCGAACTGCTCTTCCGCGCCGCGCGGATCCGTTCCGTGGGACCGGCTCACTTGCCGGCGCAGGAAAGCCACGAGGCTTCCCAGCGGCCGTACTTTTCGGTGGCCTGCCTGTACGAACTCGAGTTGTACCTGACCATCGACCGCTGTCACGGCCTGCCGCAAGGGATCTATCACTACGACCCGCTCGGGCATTCGGTCACGTTGATCAATGACGCGCCGGTCGACCTCGCCGCCGTACTGGACATGGCGATGGTGGCCGGAGCAGGCCATCGCCGCCCGGCGGCGCTCGTCACCGTGACCGCCAGGCTGGAACGCACCTCCTGGGCACTCGGCGGGGCCGCCTACTCGACCGCGCTCCTGCATTTCGGTGCGCTGCAACAGACCTTGTACCTGACCGCGAAGGCCATGGGCATGTCGGCGCACGCCGTGCCGCTCGACGCCGGTGACCGCGTCGACCGTGCGCTGGACCTTACGTGGCCCGCGGAGGTCGCGCTCGGCGAATGCGTGCTTTCGGCGTGATTTTTGCCGTCACCTAACTCGCGTTCATCTGCTAAAGCCATTCAGCCTCGGTGGCGATGCGAATCGCGTCGACCCGGTTGCGCGCGTTGAGTTTCGTGACGACCGTCGCGAGGTAGTTGCGCACGGTTCCCGACGACAGGAACAGCTCGGTAGCGATGTCGGAGACGGTGCGCCCGCGCGCGGCAAGCCGGAGGATCTCGATTTCCCTTGGCGTCAGCGGACAGTCGTCGGCCTCCCAGGCGGCGAGCGCGAGATCGCTGTCGATCACACGCTGGCCCATGGCGACCGAGCGGACGGCGTTGGCGAGCTTGTTCGACGGCGCGTCCTTGAGCAGAAAGCCCTTGACCTTGGCGTCGAGCGCACGGCGCACGGTGCCCGGCCTGCCCAGCGAGGTGAGGATGAGCGTCTGGCAGCTGGGCAGCTGCTCGTACAGCTCGACCGCCGCGGTGAGGCCGTCCTTGCCGGGCAGGTCGATGTCGATGATCGCCACGTCCGGGTTGCATTCCTTGGCCACGCGCAGGATCTGGTCCCCGGAGGCCACCTCGGCGACGACCCTCAGGTCCGATTCCAAATTGATCAGTGCCACGAGGGCACCGCGCACCATATGCATATCCTCGGCCAGCAGTATTCGGATCACTCCCCAGCCTCCGTTCCAGACCGCGCCGTCAGTGTACGGGATTGCGTGATCCGGTGGAATTCACAAAAAGCATAATCAGCGGAGGGTAAAGAAAAACTCACTGTCCGTCATCGGCCCGTTCTCCATTCGTGCCGATCGCCCGGAGGGCTTGCTCCCTGCGGAGCAAAACTCAACTGCTCGTCAAGTGCCTCGAAATCGGTGCCGGGTTATCTGGAGGTCGGCAGAAGTGACCCGTGAATTCGAGGTTTGACGAGGTTTGGAAATATGGAGCAACGACCGGAAGATCCCAGAATTCGTTCCGCGCCCACCTCGCTGCAGGTGGCCGTGCGTCAGGTGATCGCGTCGATGCACGCGCGATATTTCGATCCGATCACGCTCACCGAGCTCGCCTCAGAGGTGTTCGTCAGCCCGTTCCACTTCTCGCGCGTCTTCGCGAAGGCGACCGGCGTGACGCCGGGCCGGTACCTCACGGCGATCCGGCTTTTCGAGGCGAAGCGCCTGCTGCTGACCACCGCGCTGACCGTCTCGGACATCGTCTGCAGCGTCGGCTATTCCAGCGTCGGCACGTTCACCAGCAGGTTCACTCGCGCGGTCGGCATGACGCCCACGCAGTACCGCGAGCCGGAGGTCGGCCAGCTGCTCCTCGCGCTGGCGCCGAATTTCCGCCGGTTGCCGTCGCTGTCGACCCTGCGCAACCTCGGCCGCAACTGCGCCTCGTCGACGGTCGGTGACGGAGTCCTCACCGGACGCATCGTGATGCCCGATGGCGCGCCGCCTGCCGACGTGCTCATCGGGGTGTTCGCCGAAGCCATTCCGCAACGTGGCCCTGTCGCGTTCACCGGGAAGGTCAGCGTCCGCTCGACCGATTTCGAGATCCAAGGTGTGCCTGACGGCGATTGGGTGGTCATGGCGGTCGGCGAGCATTCCACCGGCCCGTCGCAATCGCGGTTCTCGACCGCGATGCAGCCCTATTCCGTGCGGGTCCGTGACGGCCGGGCGGAGCAGCTCAAGATCGCCATGCGCGCGCCGCTGGCGACCGACCCGCCCATCGCGATCACCCTCGCCTCCCCGTCGTCCCCGTACGGCAACCGTCTGGCTGTCCCGCGCCCTGGTGGCCTGCGCGCGGTCGCCTGAGCTGAGAAGGAACGAGATCCATGCCAAAACTGCTGGGCGTGCTCCGCAAGCGGATCTTCGCCCCGTCACTGGCCTCGGTCGGCTTCGCCGGCCGGGGCTTCGCGGTCACGCCGACCGCCGCGACCGCCAGGCTCGAGACGATCCCCCAAGCGGTCGTCACGGGGTTCGAATGGGGGATCGAGGGCCCGGAGCTCTGGGAGATCGAACGGCGCCTCGACATGGTGGAGCCGCTGCTGCGCGGCTTCGCGTACGAGGGCGCCACCATGGCGGCGACGCTGCTCGACGTCATGCCCGGTCGCAAGCGTGACCGCACGGCCAAGCTCCTCGAGGGGCCCGGCCGCCAGCACGTCTTCCTCGCCTACATCGGCATCGGCTTCGCGATGGCCAGGCTGCCGCGGGTGCTGTGGAAGAAGGTGCTGCCCGAGCTGACCGACGTGCCCTATCACCCGACGATGAGCTGGCTCGCCGTCGACGGCTACGGCTTCGACAGGGCGTACTTCGACACGAAGCGCTGGGTCGACGAGCAGCGCGTCGAGGCGCCGTATCCGTGGGCGGGCGCGCCGGAGTACTTCCAGCGCGCGGTCGACCAGGGGATCGGGCGGGCGCTCTGGTTCATCAACGGCGCTGATGACCGCGCCGTCGCCGACGCGGTGAACCGGTTCCCCGCCGAGCGCAGGCCCGACCTGTGGGCCGGCGTCGGGCTGGCGGCCACCTTCGCGGGCGGCTGCGACGAACTCGGGCTGGCGAGGCTGCGTGAATCGTCCGGCGAACACCACGATGAGCTGGCGCTCGGTGTCGTCTTCGCGATCAAGGCACGCACGTTCGCGGGCTTCGTGCCGGAGCACAGCGAGCGGGCCGCGCAGCTGCTGGCCGGGCTGACGGTCGACCGGGCGCGCGAGATCGCCGACAGCACCGAGGTCACCGAGTCCGACGGTGCCGAGCCCGCCTACGAGCTGTGGCGGCAGCGCATTCGCGATCACTTCACGACCGGTGCGCGGCGCCTGGCCGGGTGATTCGCAATTCGGGAGAAGTTCACCCGCAAGAGTGAAGACGTCATGGCCGCCCAACGCATGTGAGCATTTAAACAGAAATCATCCGAACCCGAAAAAGGGGGCGAGTGCGTTGGGCACAGGCTGGCGCGCTTTACGGCGCCGCATCCTTACTCCGGACGTATCGGAAACCTCTCTCGACAAACGCGGTTTCCACAAGAAGAGCCCGGCCGCTCAGGAATTGCTGGAGACGGTCGGGAAGATTTTCCTCGACGGATACGGGCACGCGGTCGAAGCGCGCATTCCGGCGGACGCCGCGGCCCGTATCGACGAGATCCCGCCCCGGTTCCGCGGGTTCGCCTGGGAAGGCGCCGGAATGGGCTTCGGCATGCTCGACGGCCTGCCCGGCGGTGGCCGCAAGCGGGTCACGGAGATCCTCGAAGGACCCGGCGCGCCGCACAACTACCTGATCTACGTGGGTGTCGGCTGGGCGATGGCGCGGCTGCCGCGCTTCCGCTGGCCGTCGCCGACGGAGTTCGATCCGTTGCTGCGCTGGCTGCTGCTGGACGGATACGGCTTCCACCAGGCCTACTTCAAGACGGCCAAGTACATCGACGCCCAGTACCAGGACCCGGCTTTCCCGTGGCCTGAGCGCAAGTACTCCGCGTACGCGAACCGGGCGATCGACCAGGGCATCGGCCGGGCGCTGTGGTTCATCGGCGGCACCGACGCCGAACTGGTCACCACCATGCTCTCCCGGTTCGACCCGAGCCGTCACGGCGACCTCTACGCGGGTGTCGGACTGGCCGCCACCTACGCGGGCGGCGTCGAAAAGGCCGAGCTGGAACTGCTCGCCGAGCGCTCCGGTGTCCATCGTGGACAGCTGGCACAGGGCAGCGCCTTCGCCTCGGAGGCCAGGATCGCGGCAGGCCTGCACGTGCCGCACACCGAGCTCGCCACGAATGTCCTCTGTGGACTTGAATCCGCACTCGCCGCGAAGATCACCCAAGATGTCCGCCCCGACGATCCGGTCGACGGCGAGCTGCCCGCTTTCGAACACTGGCGACGGCAAATCGCCGACGAAGTGCTTTCACTGGGAGGTGTTGGAAAATGACCGCGACATTTCGCTGGCTTCACAAGCAGCTGGCCGGAATCGTGGCGCTCGCGCTGATCGCCACCATGTTCCTGATCGGAAAGCTGCCGGAGGTCTCGGCCGCCGACCAGGACAAGGTCGCTTCGGAGTACTCGTTCACCCCGCTCACCATCGCGCTGCCCGCGGCCAAGAAGAACCAGGCCGTGCGCACGGTGAACCAGGAGTACAAGCACATCGAGGCGTGGATCTCTTCGGTCGGTTCCGCGATCGCGATGAACGATCTCGACAACGACGGCAAGAACAACGACCTGTGCCTCGTCGACACCCGCACCGACCAGGTGGTCGTCACCCCGACGCCCGGCCCCGGTGACAAGCGCTACGCGCCGTTCGAGCTGGAGGCGCCGTCGACGAACCCCTACATCGCGCCGATGGGCTGCGTGCCGGGTGACTTCAACGAGGACGGCAAGATCGACATCCTCGCCTACTACTGGGGCCGCACCCCGGTGCTGTTCCTGAAGAAGTCGAGCGCGACCACTTTGGACGCGAAGGCCTACCAGCCGGTCGAGCTGGTGCCGAACCCGAAGGTCACCAACGGGCTCTACGACGGCGACATCTGGAACACCAACTCCGCCACCATCGGTGACTTCGACGGCGACGGCCACCTCGACATCTTCATCGGGAACTACTTCCCCGAGGGCAGCCGGGTGCTCGACGACCGGGTCAGCGGCGGCATCACGATGAACCAGTCGATGTCACACGCCTTCAACGGCGGCGGCAAGTTCGTCTTCCGCTTCACCGGCGCCACCGCGGGCGACAACCCGACGGCGCACTTCGACTGCACCGAAGAGGCCATCCCGGCAGGCGATTCCCGCAACGGCTGGACGCTCGCGTCCAGCGCCACCGACCTCAACGGCGACGGGCTCCCCGAGCTCTACATCGCGAACGACTTCGGCGCGGACCGCCTGCTCTACAACATCTCCAAGCCGGGCCGCATCGACTTCGTCAACGTCAAGGGCGTCAAGGGCGCGGGCGACCCGAAGTCGAAGGTGATCGGCAACGACTCGTTCAAGGGCATGGGCGTCGACTTCGGCGACCTGAACCACGACGGCCTGTTCGACGCGTTCGTCAGCAACATCACCACGTCCTGGGGCATCCAGGAGTCCAACTTCCAGTGGATGAACAACGCCAAGGACGACGCGGACCTGACCAAGGACTTCAAGGCAGGTGTCGCGCCCTTCTCCGACGCGAGCGGGCACAGCGGCTCCGCGTGGTCCGGCTGGGGCTGGGACGTCAAGATCGCCGACTACAACAACTCCGGCGAGTCCGTGATCACCCAGGCGACCGGCTTCGTCAAGGGCCAGGTCAACCGGTGGCCGCAGCTGCAGGAGCTGGCGACGGCGAACGACGGCGTGCTGGCCAACCCGTTCTGGTGGCCGAACGCGCGCCTCGGCGACGACATCGGCGGTGACCAGACGCTGCACTTCTTCGCGAAGGCGCAGAACGGCCGCTACGTCGACATCGCCAAGAAGCTCGGCCTCGCCATCCCGGTGCCCACCCGCGGTATCGCCACCGGTGACACCGACGACGACGGCCTGCTGGACTTCGCGGTCTCGCGCCAGTTCGAGCAGCCGGTCTTCTACCACAACAACGGCAAGAGCCAGGGCAGCTACATCGGGCTGAACCTGACGAACGAGAACGGCTCGCCCGCGGTCGGCGCCGAGGTCACGGTCTCGCTGGCCGACGGCCGCAAGTACATCGACCGCGTCGACGGCAGCAGCGGCCACTCCGGCCGCCGCACCAACCAGGTCCACATCGGACTCGGTGACGTCAGCGGGCCGCAGCAGGTGCACCTGCAGTGGCGGGACCGCACCGGCGCGCTGCACCAGCAGGACCTGCAACTGACCCCCGGCTGGCACAGCGTCCAGCTCGGCTCCGTCGCCAAGGAGAAGTGATCGGCATGGCAACGCAGACACCCGTGAAGGGGCATGATCCGAAGGTCACCATCGCACTGCGCCGGTTCGCCATCTCGATCAGCATCTTCAACATCATCGGTTACCTGTTCCTCGGTTTCGAGCAGCCGTGGGCCTGGCCGCTCATCGCGCTGGCCACCGGCTACACCACCGAGATCGTGCTGGAGATCATCGGCGCCCGCTCCGAGGAGCGCAGCCCGCGCTTCCTCGGCGGCGGGGTCAAGGGCTTCCTCGAGTTCCTGCTGCCCGCGCACATCACCAGCCTCGCGCTCAACATGCTGACCTACGTCAACGACCGGGTCTGGGTGATGATGTTCGGGGTCGTGGTGGCGGTCGGCGCGAAGTGGATCTTCCGCGCTCCGCTGCGGGGCCGGATGCGGCACTACATGAACCCGTCCAACTTCGGCATCACCATCATCCTGCTGGTGTTCCCGTGGGCGTCCATCGCGCCGCCGTATCACTTCTCCGAGCACATCCCGACCTGGGGCGGCTGGCTGATCGTGGCCATCATCTTCATCTCGGGCACCGTGCTGAACGCGATGCTGACCCAGCGCATGTGGCTCATCTTCGGCTGGCTGAGCTTCTTCGTGGTGCAGGCCGTGGTCCGCGGGCTGATCTTCGACACCGCCATCCCCGGCGCGCTGGCGATGGGCACCGGTATCGCGTTCGTGCTCTACACGAACTACATGGTCACCGACCCCGGCACGACCCCGTCGAAGCCGGCGTCGCAGTTCCTCTTCGGCGCGAGCATCGCGGTCGCGTACGGCTTCTTCATCGCCGTGCACGTGGCGTACGGGCTGTTCCTCGCCACCGCGACGGTCTGCCTGATCCGCGGCCTGTTCCTGTGGGGCCTGCACTTCCACACGAAGTCCAGGCTGGCGTGGGAGGCCGAGCAGAAGCGCACGCAGATCACGACCGCGCCGGTTTCGGCCATCGCGGCCAGGAAGGCCGAGGCCGGCGAAGAACCGGCAGCGGCATGACGAGCACCGAGGCGGGGGCCGGGCGGCGCGTGCCGTGCCGCCCGGCCCCCGCGCCGTCAGACCTTCGGGTTGCTCAAGAAGCTGTTCACCGACCGGCTCGCGCTGATGACCGAGTCGGCGGAGTACGGCGACGTGGTGCGCATCGCGATCGGGCCGAAGTCGCTGTACCTGGTGAACCACCCCGAGCACGCCAAGCACGTGCTCGCCGACAACGCCGCCAACTACCACAAGGGCATCGGCCTGCGTGAGGCTCGCGCGGCGCTCGGCGACGGGTTGCTCACCAGCGACGGCGACACCTGGAAGCGGCAGCGCCGGACGCTGCAGCCGGTGTTCCAGCCCAAGCGGATCGCGCGGCAGGCGGAGATCGTCGCCGCCGAGGTCGGCGCGCTGGCCGACCGTCTCAAGTCCAAAGTGGACGGCGAGCCGATCGAGATACTGCACGAGATGACCGGGCTGACGCTCGGTGTGCTCGGCCGGACGCTGCTCGACGCGGAGCTCGGCGGCTATGAGTCGCTCGGGCATTCGTTCGAGGGCGTGCAGGACCAGGCGATGTTCGAGGCCGTGACGCTGGGCATGGTCCCGGCGTGGCTGCCGCTCAAGAAGCAGCTCAAGTTCCGCGAGTCGCGCCACGACCTGAGGCGCATCGCCGACGAGCTGGTCGAGCAGCGGTTCGCCGAGGAGCTCACCGGGCGCGACGACGTCATCTCGCGGCTGATCACCTCGGGTTCCGACGACCGCGAGCGGATGCGCGACGAGCTGATCACGCTGCTGCTCGCCGGGCACGAGACCACCGCGAGCACGCTCGGCTGGGCGTTCCACCTGATCGACGAGCACCCGGAGGTCGGCGCGCGGCTGCACGCCGAGGCTGTCGAGGTGCTCGGCGACCGCCCTCCGTCCTATGAGGACTTGCGCAGCCTGACGTTCACCGTCTCGGTGATCGAAGAGGTCATGCGGATGTACCCGCCGGTGTGGCTGCTCCCGCGCATCGCGCAGGAGGAGGACGTCATCGACGGCTACCGGATCCCGGCCGGGTCCGACGTGGTCGTCGTGCCGTACGCGATGCACCGGCACCCCGAGTACTGGCCGGACCCGGAGCGGTTCGACCCCGGCCGGTTCGCGCCGGGGGTGGCGCGCCCGCACCGGTACGCCTACATCCCGTTCGGCGCCGGGCCGCGGTTCTGCGTCGGCAACAGCCTCGGCCTGATGGAGGCGGCCTTCGTGCTCGCCGTGGTGGCCAGGGACCTGAAGCTGACCAAGGTGCCCGGCTACCAGGTCGTGCCGGAGGCGATGTTGTCGCTGCGGGTGCGCGGCGGCTTGCCGATGACGGTGCACAAGCAGGAGAGGAGCTGAGCTGTGACCGAAGACGAGACCATGACGCTGGAGGCGTTCGCGGACACGGTGCTGCCCGGTGAGAAGCGCTCGCCGGACGACCGCGCGATCGCGGGCGTCGGCACCGGCCCCGGCGCGGTGGAGGCAGGCGCGCTCACCCTCTTGCAGGAGCCCGCCACCGGCATCACCGGCGGGCTCGAGTACCTGGTGCTGTCGCTGGACAACCACGCCAAGACGTTCGCCGCGGAGTCGGAGCTCGAGCTGGACACCGACGTGCCCGCGTTCGTCGCGCTGCCGTACGAGTTCCGGCGGAAGCTGGTCACCAAGCTGACCGCGCCCGGTCACCCGGAGAAGGACGGCTGGGTCGCGCTGGCGTTGTTCTGCAACATGTCCTTCGACAGCGCGCCGCACCTCAAGACCGCGGACGCGCTCGGGCAGGGCCACCCCGGCCTCACGGCGATGGGCTGGACGCTCGACGACACCAAGAACGGGTTCTGGCAGTTCCCGAAGTACGGCTACGGCCGCAAGCTCGCGGAACTCCACCCCGACACGACACCCTCCGGGAGCCCCGCTTGACGCCCTCTTCAGCAAACGAGCTGAAGATTCCAATCACAACCATCACTACTAGCCAGCGAAGGTAGCGAGTTGAGGTTCACGGTTCACGGGCAGGGCCAACGCCCCGCCTTCCCGCGCAGTCACCGCCTGCCCGGCGGCGATATTCATGGCCGCGTTCACGTCGGCGTGACAGGTGAACCCGCAGGCTACGCACCGGTACACCGCTTGGCTCTCACGGGATTCCGGGCTGACATTTCCACAGGTCGAACACTGCTGAGACGTGAACGCGGCTCTAACTTTCTCGACGCGTCCGGGAGCCTTTTGCTCCAAACGAGTCACAAGTTGTCCCCACCCCTGGGCGAGGATCGATCTGTTCAGTCCGGCCTTCTGCCGGACCTGATGGCCAGGCCTGTCGGCAGTTCCCCTGGCTGTGCGTGTCATGGCTCGGATATCGAGGTCCTCGACTCGGATAAGGTCGAAGCGTCGTGCGATATCCGTGGAGACTTTTTCCAGCCAGTCGTTGCGTCGTCTGGTCTCGCGGCCCTGCAGGCGGGCTATGGCCGTTCGGACTCGCCTGCGTCTGCTCGAATGACGTTCCGCTCGTGCGAGACGTCGTTGCAACCTGACAAGTCGGCTTCGTTCTCGAGAAGTCAAGCCAGGGCATTGCAGCATGTCTCCGTTCGAAAGCGCGGCGGAGACCACGACTCCACGGTCAATTCCGACTGTTTTGCCGTTGTCAGGAGCTGGAATCGGCTTGGGTGGGACTGCGAATGCCACGTGCCACTGCCCCGCGTGATTGCGAGTAACCCGGTAAGATCTAGCTTCTGGAGAGACTGCGCGCGACCAGCGAAATCTCACCCAGCCAACCTTCGGAACCCAAACCCGGCCAAATCGGCGGTTGAGTCTCTCGACATGACCGGGTCGGACGGCAACTTGGCGGAATCCATCGTTTCGGCCTGCCTTCCGCCAGGTCGGCCTGCGGTTATGTTTTCTGAAGTAGCTGGCCATGGCCTCCGCGAAATCTCTCAACGCCTGTTGTTGCACCGTTACGCTGCCCGACCGCAGCCATTCGCATTCAGCACGTGCCTCGGTCAATTGCCGAGCTTGCACCACATAGCACGGAGCAGGTGGTCGTCCTGTTTGCCAGTGGGCATGCTGTTCAACGGCGAGGTTCCACACAAACCTGGCGTGCGAGCAATGCAAAAGGAGACCGGCCTCCTGGTCGGGTGTGGGTTGCAGGCGAAAGCGAGACACATCGACAAGCTACTACGGCACACCGACAAAACCGGACGCAGGCATGCGCGCTCCGTCCGGTCTGACCACCTTCGTACCTCCAAAAAAGCGGTTCGACCGATTGGAGCTCTCTATGGCTGACAAGACTGATGTCCTCATCGTGGGCAGCGGCTTCGGCGGCTCCATCACGGCCTATCACCTGGCCGCGGGCGGCGCGAAGGTCACCGTGCTGGAGCGCGGCCCGTGGGTGAAGACCGAGGAGTTCGAGCACGACTTCCTGCTCGGGTCGTCGTACACGCGGATCTTCGACTTCGTCGTCGGCGACGGGATGAGCCTGCTCGGCGGCAACTGTGTCGGCGGCGGCAGCGTGGTGTACTTCGCCGCGATGCCGCGCGCGCCGAAGTTCGTCTTCGAGCGCCACGGCAGCATCGGCCGTCGCATGTGGCCAGCCGAGCTTTCACGTGACGCGCTGGACCCTTGGTACGACCGGGTTTCCGAGTCGCTGCCGGTGTACAAACAGGACTGGGCCGACGTCTCGTACGCGGGCGGGCTCTGGGGCGCGCTGTGCAACCACTCCGGCCGGACCGCGAACCCCGCGCCGGTCGCGGTGGACAACAGCAAGTGCACCAACTGCAACTGGATGATGGCGGGCTGCCGGTTCGACGCGAAGCGTTCGATGCTGACGAACTACCTGCCCGCGGCCATCGCGCACGGCGCGGAGATCCGCCCGCTGCACGAGGTGCAGAAGCTGACGCGCAACGACGACGGCGGCTACCGCGTGCACTACAACGTCATCGACGACGAGGACTACCGCCTGCACCACGAGAGCGGCGCGATCGACGCGAAGATCGTCATCCTCGCCGCGGGCGCCGGTGCCACGCCGGTCATCCTGCAGCGTTCGGAGGCCGCGCTCGGCAAGATGCCGCACGGTGTCGGCCGGTACTTCTCCGGCAACGGCGAACGGCTCAACACCGCGGTGCTCAACGAAGACCGCGTGCGTGACGTGCTCGGCCTGTCCCGTGAGGACGGGAAAGCCTATGCCGCCAACCAGATCGGCAAGGGCCCGACGGTCGCCAACTGGGACAAGCTCGACGGCTCGCTGCCGGAGTACGAGCGGTTCTCCTTGGAGCAGCTGTACTTCCCGCCCGGTCTCGGCACGATCCTGGCGCAGGTGCCCGGAATGGAGTCACCGGCGTGGTTCGGGCCGGAGAAGAAGGAAATGATCAAGAAGTGGGCCTCGTGGCTCACGATCTTCCAGATGACCGAGGACGACAACGAGGGCGTCTTCGGCACCCCGCCGCCGACCGGGAACGCGTACCGCATCTCCCAGCAGATGCTCGGCCGCGGCCCGCTGCGCTACGACCCGACGGAGAACACCCGCCGTGGCTGGGCGCTGGCCGACGCGGAGTGCAAGGAGATCCTCGAAAAGGACGGGCTGGCCACGGTCGCGCCGTGGACCAACGACGTGGTCGGCGCCTACACCGTGCACCCGCTGGCGTCCTGCCGCATCGGCGACGACGCGGCGACCTCGGCGCTGCACCCCAACCACGAGCTGCGCGACCACCCCGGCATCTTCGTCACCGACAGCTCGTCGGTGCCGGGCGCGCTGACGGTGAACCCGGCGATGACCATCGCGGCGCTCGCCGAGCGGTCCGTGCCCGGCATCGTCCGCGCCGCACAGGCGCGTGGCGTCGACGTCAAGTACGGGGCGCCCTCGCCGCTGGGTGAGACGTCCGGTCGCGACGGCGTCATCAACCTGCCCGTCACGGTCGCCGGGAGCTGATCATGGCGGCCACCCCGATCCGGCTCGCGCTGCGCGGCGCGCTGCGCGACGTCAAGTACGTCGGCGCCGTGCCGCCGCGCCGCGCGGCCGGTCTGGTCGGCGAGGTCTACCGGCAGGTCGAGCGTGACTTCGGCATGCTCGCCCCGCCGATCGCGCTGCACTCGCCCGCGCCGTCGGTGCTGGCCGCGAGCTGGACGATCCTGCGTGAGTCGCTGGTGGCGTCCGGCGCGGCCTCGCGGGCGGACAAGGAGATCGTCGCCTCGGCGGTGTCGCGGGCGAACACCTGCCCGTACTGCGTCGAGGTGCACGGCATGGCACTCGGCTCGCTCGGCAAGGCGGACGCGGCCGCGGCGATCTCCGGCGACCAGGAGATCGAGGACCCGTCGGCGCGGGCGCTGGCCGGCTGGGCACGCGGTGACGGCGGCACGGTCGCGCCCGAGCTGAAACCGGAACTGATCGGCGTGGCGGTCACGTTCCACTACCTGAACCGGATGGTCAACGTCTTCCTCGGTCCGTCGCCGCTTCCAGCAGCGGTGCCGGCGTCGGCGCGCCGGGTGGCCCGAGCCGTGCTCGGTCAGTTTCTGAAGCCCAGTGACGCCTCTCCCGGTGCTTCACTGGTGCTGCTGCCCGACGCGCCCCCGCCGGGGGATCTGGCGTGGGCCAAGGGAAACGACACCATCACCGCCGCGTTCACCCGTGCGATCGCCGCCGTGGACGCGGCCGCGCGGGTGTCGGTGCCCGCGCGGGTACGCGAGGTCGTCCAGCGCGAACTCGCGTTCTGGCCGGGCACCTCGGCCGCGCTGAGCGCGTCCTGGGTCGAACCCGCGATCGCGGGACTGCCGCTGAGCGAGCGGGCGGCCGCCCGCCTCGCGCTGCTCACCGCGATCGCCTCCTACCAGGTCGACGAGTCGGTCGTCGACACGTTCCGGCGGTACCAGCCCTCGGACGCCGCGCTGGTGGAACTGGTCGCCTGGGCAAGTCTTTCCGCCGCCCGTTCGCTCGGGAAACGGCTGCTGTTCGACGTGAATACGAGTGAGAGGACGGAAAAGTGACAGACGTGATCGCCGCGCTGACCGCCGACGCCGCCGAGTTCGACGGGCTGTTCGCCGAGCTCGACGCCGCCGAGTGGGCCAAGCCGACCCCGGCGCCGGGCTGGACGATCGCCCACCAGGTCGGCCACCTGGCCTTCGTCTTCCAGCTCGCGGGCCTCGCCGCGTCCGACCCCGCCGGTTTCGCCGCGGTGACCGCGGGCGCCGCGAAGGACTTCGACGCCGCGGTGAACGGCGCGCTGCAGGCGTACGTCAACGACCCGCCGGAGGCGCTGCTCACCCGCTGGCGCGCCATCCGGGACAACGGGATCAAGGCGCTCGCCGAGGTGCCGGCGGACCAGCTGGTCCCGTGGCTGGTCAACCCGCTGCCCCCGTTCGTGCTCGCCTGCGCGGGCATGATGGAGCTCTTCGCGCACGGCCAGGACATCGCCGACGCGCTCGGCGTCGAGCGGCCGCGCACCGACCGCGTCCAGTTCCTCGTCGGCTTCGCCGTCCGGGTCTGGGACTTCGGTTACCAGGCAAGGGGTTTGACCCCGCCGGACGTCGAGTTCCGGTTCGAGCTGACCGGCCCGTCCGGCGCGGTGTGGACGTTCGGCCCGGAGGACTCGGACCAGAAGATCACCGGCGACGCGGTGGACTTCTGCCTGCTGGTCACCCGCCGCCGTCACCGCGACGACCTGGCGCTGACGGCCGTCGGCGAGCACGCGGACCACTGGCTGGACATCGCCCAGGCCTACCGCGGCCCGGCAGGCGAAGGCCGCAAGCCAGGCCAGTTCAAGTAGGACTCGTGCGCGTTGCGGGCGGTGAGAACCGCCCGCGACGCGCACGACTGGTTTAAGGAAAGCCATGCGTGTCCTCTTCACCACGGCGCCGCTGTCGGGCCACTTCTTCCCGCTGGTCCCGCTCGCGTGGGCGTGCCGGGCGGCGGGCCACGAGGTGCTGGTCGCCACGACCGCCAACTACGTGCCGTCCGTGGTGCGCGCCGGCCTGCCCGCCGCGGCCACCGCGCCGCCCGCCGACTTCGTCGAACTCGCGGCCGAGACCACGCCGGAGCTGGGCGTGCCGGGCGCGGACGTGGACGAGGTCGAACGGCGGCTCCGCTACAGCCACGGCCTGGTGTTCGGTGAGATGGCCGCGAGCGGGCTTCCCGGCATGAGCGAGCTGGTCGGCCAGTGGTACCCGGACATCATCGTCAGCGACCGCGCCGAGTTCGCCGGCCCGGTCGCGGGCGCCAGGCTCGACATCCCGATCGTCGAGATGCACTGGGGCGTCGCGGAACTCCCCGAGTACCGCGACGGCGCCGCGTCCGTGCTCGGCGAGTGCCTCCCCGACCCGACTTGGGTGCTCGACCCGTGGCCACGCCTGCTGCGCCTCCCGCACGCGTTGCCGCACGGCGGCATCCGCCACGTGCCCTACAACGGCGACGCACCCGTCCCCGGCTGGATGCTGGCGCCGCGCGTGAAACCGCGCATCTGCCTCACCATGGGCAGCGTGGTGCCCCACATCGACGTCCGCGGCCTCGCGCCGCTGATCTCCGAAACCCTGGAGAACCTGGCGGACCTGGGTTTCGACCCCGTACTCGTCGCCGACGACAAGGCGGTCGAGGCCTGGCGGCCACTGCCCACGGTGGCCGCACACGTCGGCCGGATGCCGCTTTCGGAAGTCCTGCGCGCCAGCGACGCGGTGATTCACCATGGGGGACAAGGAACCTCGCTGACGGCACTGGCCGCGGGGCTCCCGCAGCTGGTGATGCCCCAGTTCGCCGACCAGTTCGAGAACGCGGCGGCCGTGGTGCGCTCCGGCGCGGGCATCCGGCTGCGCCCCGACGAGATCTCCCCGGAGACTTTGGCCAAGGGCTGCCTGCGCCTGCTGGAAAACGTCAGCTTCGGCGAAGACGCGGCGGGCGCTGCCGCCGCGGTCGCGGCCCAGCCCTCCCCGGCCCAGATCGCCGTGTCCCTCGAGGAGATCAAGGACTCGTGAGTGATACGGCCGGTTCTAACCGGCCTAAACACTCACGAGCCCTTTGAGTTGGGCGACGGGCCCGCGCCGTGTGGGTCGGCAGGCGCTCGATCGGTCGTGGGTGTTTCCGGCGGCGATCGCGTAGTAGCCACTCGAGGTTGCCTCGCGGCTGTCCTGAGTCAGGGCCTCCCTCACCCAGTTCGACCCGATGAGGGCCTCCCTCACTCAATATTTCGGGTGAGGGCCTCCTTCACTCGATTCGGCCGGGTGAGGGCCTCCTTCACCCGGGATCTCGGGTCAGGGCCTCCTTCACCCAGCGGCTTGGGTGGGGGCCTCCTTCACCCAAGCCGGGCACCGCGGGGCTGGGCCGCGCACCCCAACCCGGGGACTCGTGAGTGATACGGCCGGTTCTAACCGGCCTAAACACTCACGAGCCCTTTACCCGGGCGGCCAAGGAGAAGACCGCTCGCCCGGCACGGGAGGACCCTGGGGGAGAGGCATTCGTCGAGGCTGGAGGTGGGGTGTGGCGACCGATCCGCTCGCGGTTTCCGGTTCCGAACGCTTCGAGACCCCGCTGCTGCCCGGCGTCCCGCTGGAACCGGCGTCGTTCCACAACGACCGGCTGCGGCGCACCGTCGACTACCGGCATGTGAGCGCCAGGCGCGCGGTGATCGTGGTCGGGCCGTACGCCGAGCTGCGCGACGCCGTGCTGCACGCCGCGCGCTGCTGCCTGCCGGACATGACCTTGTTCGCGGAGGGGGTCGACCGGCTGCTCGTGCCGCCGCCGATCAACCGGCGCCTGCCGGTCGTGGTGGACGCGAAGGAACGTGGCCAGCTCTACAAGAAACACATCTTCGACGTCTCCGTGCGCACGCTCAGCGGGAAGCTCGTCGAGTACTGGGAAGGCCTGAAGCTGCGGGTGCTCCGTGAGGGGCACTCCGGGCCGTGGGCGCCGCCGTTGCTCGGCGCCTACCTCGAACGTGCGCTCGAACGCCTGCTGAGCGGCAGCCGCGCGGTCGCGGTCGAGCCCGATCCGGCCATCCTCGACGGCCTGTCCGTCGTCGATGACCGCGTCCAGGCGCGGCTGGCGATCGGCAGGGCGCTCGGCACGCCGGTCGACGTGCGGTACCGCGACGACGGCAGGCCCGCGCTGCGTGGCAGGCAGGTGGCCACGGCGCGGTCGATGGGGCTGACGCTGGCCGTGGTCGCCGACGAACCCGTCGCCTGCGCGCTGGAACCCGCCGGGCCCGGTGCGACCGGCTGGGAGACGCAGCTCGCCGCGGCGGTGAAATGCCTGGCCGAGCTGGGGATGACCGGCAAGCCCGAAATCGTGGAAGTGCACCCGGACGGCTGGGCGCTGTGGCGCTCGGGCGACGGCTATGCGGCCACCTGGATCACGCCCGTCGACCGGCGGGCCGAATCGGCGGTCTTCGCGGTGGGCTCGGTGCGCGGCTCCGTTCCGTGACCGTCCACTGTCCATAAAGGACGGCAAACTTCTCCGAGCATGCCCGCAGTGCGACGGCGGGCATCCCAAGAGAAGACGCCGCGCCGAACCAAGAGCATCGTGGAACCCGGATTCGTAAGCGCAGACGGCTAATTGGAGTGCGGTGGCATGGGTAGTGAGCGGATCTCGATCGTGGGTATCGGCCTCCGGTACCCGGACGCCACGTCGGCGGCCGAACTGTGGGAGAACGTGCTGGCCGGGCGCCGGGCGTTCCGGCGGCTTCCCGATGAGCGGATGAACCGCGAGGACTACTTCTCCTCGGATCCGAAGGCGCCGGACCGGTTCTACGCCCAGAAGGCGGCCGTGCTGCGCGACTACGAGTTCGACCGCGTGAAGCACAAGATCGCGGGCAGCACCTTCCGCTCGACCGACACCACGCACTGGCTGGCGCTGGACGTCGCGGCGCAGGCGCTGGCCGACGCGGGCTTCCCCGAGGGCGAGGGCCTGCCGAAGGCGGGCACCGGTGTGGTCATCGGCAACAGCCTGACCGGCGAGTTCTCCCGCGCGAACATCATGCGCCTGCGCTGGCCGTACGTGCGCCGCACGGTCGCCGCCGCGCTGAAGGACCGCGGCTGGGGTGAGGACGAGACCGCGAACTTCCTGCAGGACCTCGAACTGCAGTACAAGGCGCCGTTCCCCGAGATCGACGAGGACACCCTCGCAGGCGGGCTGGCGAACACCATCGCGGGCCGGGTCTGCAACCACTTCGACTTCGCGGGCGGCGGGTTCACCGTCGACGGCGCGTGTTCGTCGAGCCTGCTCGCGGTGGTCACCGGGGCGAACGCGCTGGTCAACCGCGACCTCGACGTCGCCATCGTCGGTGGTGTGGACCTCTCGATCGACCCGTTCGAGGTCATCGGCTTCGCGAAGACCGGCGCGCTCGCCAAGGGCGAGATGAAGGTCTACGACAAGGGCTCCAACGGTTTCTGGCCCGGCGAGGGCTCCGGCATGCTCGTGCTGATGCGCGAGGCCGACGCCGTCGAGCAGAACCTGCGCGTCTACGCGTCGATCTCCGGCTGGGGTGTCTCTTCCGACGGCAAGGGCGGCATCACGCGGCCCGAGGCGGCCGGTCACCAGCTCGCGCTGAGCCGCGCCTACGAGCGCGCCGGCTACGGCGTCGAGACGGTCTCGTACTTCGAAGGGCACGGCACCGGCACCGCGCTGGGTGACGCCACCGAGATCGAGGCGCTGTCCGGCGCCAGGCGCCAGGCCGACCCGCTCGCCGCGCCCGCCGCGCTGAGCACGATCAAGGGCAACATCGGGCACACCAAGGCAGCGGCCGGGGTCGCCGGGTTGATCAAGGCGACCTTGGCCGTGCACCACCAGGTCATCCCGCCGGGCACCGCGCACTTCGAGCCGCACGAGAAGCTCACCGGCGACTCCGCGCGGATGTACGTGCCGTCGACCGCGGAGCTGTGGCCGTCGGACCGGGCGATCCGCGCCGGTGTCTCCGCGATGGGCTTCGGCGGGATCAACTCCCACGTCGCCGTCTGTGAAGGCCCGGCCGCGTCCCGGCGCCGTGACCTCGACTCCGAGACCCGTCAGCTGGTCGCGAGCCGTCAGGACGCCGAACTGCTCCTGCTCGACGCCAGAGACGCCGACCAGCTGCGTGAGCGGGTCACCGACCTGATCCCGGTCGTGGCCAAGCTGTCCATGGCCGAGGTCACCGACCTCGCGGGCGCGCTGGTGAAGGAGCTCGGCGGCAAGCCCGTCCGCGCGGCGGTCGTGGTGACCACGCCGGACGACGCCGAGCAGAAGCTCACCCGCCTGCTGACGCTGCTGGACGAGCGCGGCACGGAGATCTTCTCCGACAAGGAAGGCGTGTTCTGCTCCGAGCGGCAGACCGCGCCGAAGGTTGGTTTCTTGTTCCCCGGACAGGGTTCCGGCAAGGGCGCGGTCGGCGCGATCCGGCGCCGCTTCCCCGCCGCCGACGAGATCTTCTCGGTCGCCGGGCTGCCCGCGAACGGCGACCAGGTGGCCACCGAGGTCGCGCAGCCGCGCATCGTCACCGGCTCGCTCGCCGGGCTGCGCGTGCTGCACCACCTCGGCATCGAGGCCGGTATCGCCGCCGGGCACAGCCTCGGCGAGCTGACCGCGCTGTACTGGGGCGGCGCGCTCAACGAGCGTGAGGTCGTCCGGCTCGCGCAGGTCCGCGGCAAGGTCATGGCCAAGGCCAGCGACGGCGGCGGCGCGATGGCGGGCATCGCCGCTTCGGCGAACCGCACCGAGGAGTTCATCCGCGGCGAGGACGTCGTCATCGCCGGGTACAACGCGCCGGGCCAGACCGTGGTCTCCGGCCCGGAGTCCGCGGTGGAACGGGTCTGCGCCCGTGCCCGCGCCGAAAACGTGACCGCCACGCGGATCAACGTCTCGCACGCCTTCCACTCGCCCGCGGTGGAACCCGCGGCCGTGGCGTTCACCGAGCACCTCACGGGATTCGACTTCGCCAGGCTCGAGCGGCCGGTCGTGTCCACTGTGTCCGGTGACGTGCTGCACGCCTCCGAGGAACTGCGTGAGCTGCTGCGCGACCAGGTCGTGCTGCCGGTCCGCTTCCGCGAGGCGGCCGCGAAGGTCGCCGAGCGCAGCGATCTGGTGATCGAGGTCGGACCGGGCCGCGTGCTCACCGGCCTGATGGCGGAGATCGCGCCCGGCACCCCGGTGCTGGCCGTCGACACCGACAGCGCCTCGCTCACCTCGGTGCTGCGGATCGCGGCCGCCGCGTTCGCGCTGGGTGTCCGCATCGACACCGCCGCGCTGTTCGACGGCCGGGTCGTGCGGCCGCTGCCGCTCGACGGCGCGATGTCGTTCCTCGCCAGCCCGTGTGAGTCCGCGCCGGCCATCGGCGCCGGGCTGACGGTCGACGCCAAGCGCCCCGAGCGCGAGATCGCCGCGCCGACCACCGCGGACGCCAGTGGCAACGCGACGCTGGAGCTGCTGCGCAAGCTGGCCGCCGAGCGCGTCGAGCTGCCGCTGGAGACGGTCACGGCCGACACGCACCCGCTCGACGACCTGCACCTGAGCTCGATCACGGTCGGCCAGCTGGTCAACGACGTGACGAGGGCACTGGGCCGTCCGGCGCTGGAGGGCATGCCGAACTTCGCGACCGTGTGCCTGGGTGAGCTCGCCGAGATGATCGACGAGCTGGCCTCGACCTCGAAGCCGGAGGACGGCGCCGGTGGCGGCGAAGTGTCCGGTGTGGACACTTGGGTCCGCCCGTTCGCGGTCGACTACGTGCCCGCGCCGCGCCCGCCCGCCGGGCTCGGCACCGCCGGGGTCGCGTCGGCCGAATGGTCGGTCTACTCCACCGACGGGCACCCGCTCGCGGAGCCGCTGCGCGACGCGCTGGCGCACGCCGGTCTCGGTGACGGTGTGCTGCTGTGCCTGCCGGAGGACTGCGACGAGCAGCACATCCGCCTGTTCCTCGACGCCGGTCGCACGACCATGGCCGCGCCCAACGGCACGCGCTTCGTGGTGGTGCAGCACGGACTCGGCGCTTCGGGTCTCGCCAAGACGCTGCGTCTGGAAGACCCGTCGGCGAAGACGACGATCGTCGACCTCGCCGAGGTGGCGCCCGCCGACGCGCTCGGGATTTCCGAAGCGGTGTCCATTGTGGTCTCGGAGGTGGCGGCGACCACTGACTTCACCGAGGCGCGCTACCAGTCGGACGGCACCAGGCTCATTCCGAGCCTGAGCGTGTCCGCGCCGTCGGCCACCGGCCGGATCCCGCTCGACGAGACCGACGTGCTGCTGGTCACCGGTGGCGGCAAGGGCATCACCGCGGAGAGCGCGATCGCGCTGGCCAAGGACTCGGGCGCCAAGCTCGCGCTGCTCGGCCGGAGCGCACCGGCCGACGACGCCGAGCTGACCGAAAACCTGGCCAGGATGGACGCGGCGGGCCTCACGGTCGTCTACGAGCGCGCCGACGTCACCAACGCCGAGCAGGTCCGCGCCGCGGTCGCCCGCGCCGAGGCCGCGCTCGGCCCGGTCACCGCGATCATGCACGGCGCCGGGCGCAACGAGCCCGCCGCGTTGTTCGCCTTGAACGAGCAGACGTTCAAGCAGACGGTCGCGCCGAAGATCGGCGGCCTCAAGGCGGTGCTCGACTCCGTCGACCCGAACCGCCTGAAGCTGCTGGTCACCTTCGGCAGCATCATCGGCCGCGCCGGTCTGCGCGGTGAGGCGCACTACGCCACCGCCAACGACTGGATGACCGAGCTGACGCTGCGCTTCGGCCAGGAGTACCCGCAGGCGCGCGCCGTCGCGCTGGAGTGGTCGGTCTGGTCGGGCGCGGGCATGGGCGAGAAGCTGGGTGTGGTCGGCGCGCTGCTGCGCGACGGCATCACCCCGATCCCGACCGAGGTCGGCATCGACGTGCTGCGGCAGGTCTTGGCCGACCCCGACGGCCCGAACGTCGTGGTCGTCTGTGGCCGCACCGCCGGCCTGCCGACGCTGCCGGTCGAGCGCGCCGAGGTGCCGCTGGCCCGGTTCGTCGACCGCGTGCTGGTGCACTACCCGGGCATCGAGCTGATCACCGAGGCCGACCTGTCCGCGGGCAGCGACCCGTACCTGGCCGACCACCTGCTCGACGGCGCGCTGCTGTTCCCGGCGGTCATCGGCATGGAGGCGATGACCCAGGTCAGCGCCGCCGTGCTCGGACGGCCCGGTGTCCCGCTGCTGTCCGATGTGGAGTTCCTGCGGCCGATCGTGGTGCCGCCGGACGGCTCGAACACGATCCGCCTGGCCGCGCTCGCCCGCGACGAGGAGCACGTGGACGTGGTGCTGCGCAGTGCGGACACCGGCTTCAGCGCGGACCACTTCCGCGCCAGGGTCCGGCTGCCCCGCCCCGGGCTGCCCGAGTCGGACGCGCCGGTCAGGAGCACCGAGATCCCGTTGGTCGCGGTGGACCCGATCAGCGAGCTCTACGGCGAGGTCCTGTTCCAGGGCAAGCGTTTCCAGCGCGTCACCGGATACCGCAGGGCGAGCGCCCGGCACGCGGTCGCCGAGATCTCGACCTCGGCGTCGGTGTCCTGGTTCGCCCCGTTCCTGCCGCAGGAGCAGCTGCTCGCCGACCCCGGCACCCGCGACGCGATGATGCACGCGATCCAGTGCTGCATCCCCGACGCGACACTGCTGCCGCAAGGGATCGAGAAGCTGTACCTGGCCCAGCCGTCCGATCAGGACAGTGACTTCGTGGTGCTTGACGCCCGCGAGCGCTCACAGGACGGCGACACCTACGTCTACGACCTCGACATCACCTCGCCGTCCGGCGAGCTCGTCGAGCGGTGGGAAGGGCTGAGCCTGCGCGCGGTCCGCAAGCGTGACGGCGCCGGCCCGTGGGTGCCGACGATGCTCGGCTCGTACCTGGAAAGGGCGTGCGAGCGGGTGCTCGGCGGGCAGCGCGCGGTCGTGCTCGAGCCGGATCCCGCCGGCGCTCCCGCCAGGGAGACGGCCGAGCGCCGTGCGCAGACGGAGCTGGCCGCGAGCCGCGCGGTCGACCGTCCGCTGACGATCCACTACCGGCCGGACGGCAAGCCGGAGGCGGGCGAGGTCGAGGTTTCGGCATCGCACACCTCGGAGCTGACACTGGTGGTCGCGGGCAGCGGTTCGCTCACCTGCGACATGGAGACCGCCATCTCCCGCACCGAAGAGGACTGGGCAGGCCTGCTCGGCGAGGACCTCCTCGCCGTCGGCTCGCTGCTGGCCTCGGAGACGGGTGAGTCCACGGACATCGCCAACACCAGGGTCTGGTCCGCGCTCGAATGCGTGCGCAAGACCGGCGCCATGACGCAGGCACTCACCGTCGGGCGGGTGGACAAGGACGGCTGGGCGCTGCTGTCGAGCGGTTCGGCCCGGATCGCGACCTGGGCGACCACGGTCAACGGGAAGCCGGATCCGATCGTATTCGCTGTTCTTCAGGGAGAGGACTGAGCATGTCCGGGTACTACGAGATCCGCCACACGGTCGGGTTCGAGGAGACCAACCTCGTCGGCAACGTCTACTACGTGAACTACCTGCGCTGGCAGGGCCGGTGCCGCGAGATGTTCCTCAAGGAGAAGGCGCCCGCGGTGCTGGAGGAGGTCCGCGACGACCTGAAGCTGTTCACCCTCAAGGTGGACTGTGAGTTCTTCGCCGAGATCACCGCCTTCGACGAGCTGTCCATCCGGATGCGCTTGGAGGAGCAGACCTCGACCCAGGTCCAGTTCGCCTTCGACTACGTCCACCTGCACCCGGACGGCGAGCGGCTGGTCGCCCGCGGCCGTCAGCGCATCGCCTGCATGCGCGGCCCGAACACGGCGACGGTGCCCTCACGGGTGCCGGAGGCGCTGCGTGAAGCGCTGGTCCCGTACACCCTCACGGCTGGGGTATGAAGTGGTGGAGCCGGTAGTGAAGGGACTGCTGCCACCGCGGCGGCTCTCCTCGCAGACGGGCCTGCGTGAGGTGATGGCCAAGTTCGCCACCGGCATCACGGTGCTCACCGCCGGTGGTGAATCGGGCCACGGCATGACGGCCAACGCGTTCAGCTCCGTCTCACTCGAGCCGCCGATGGTCCTGTGCTGCGTCTCCCGCGCGGCCAGGATGCACTCGGCGATCGAGGCGGCCGACTCCTTCGGCGTCTCGATTCTCGGCTCGGGGCAACGGGACCTGTCCAAGTACTTCGCCGACTGGCGCCGCCCCGGCGGGCTCGCCCAGTTCGACGAGGTCGACTGCACCTTCGGCAAGCACACGGGCGCGCCACTGCTCAACGGCGCGCTCGCCTGGCTCGAATGCCGCCTCGCCCACGCCTACGAAGGCGGCGACCACACCATCTTCGTCGGTGAGGTCCTCTCCGCCAGCCGCGGCACCGCCCAAGAAGCACTCGTCTTCTACGGCGGCGGCTACCACGACATCGAGCCCCGAGCCCGCCAATCCGCTTAAAAAATCCCAATGCGTCTTTCGGTCCGTAGGAGGTCCCCAATGCGTCTTTCGGTCCCTACCAAGGACCGAAAGACGCTTTCGGGCTAAAACCAGAGGGAGGGGTGGGTCGGATGCTGGTGGGTGTGACCGGTGGTACCGGCTTCGTGGGTGCCCACTCGGTGGCCGAGATAGTCCGAAGTGGACACAGGGTTCGGCTGCTGGCAAGGGAAGAAGCCAGGGTCGTCAAGGCGCTGGGCCCGCTCGGCGTCGACTCGAAGGCGGTCGACGTCGCAGTGGGCGACGTCACCGACGCGCGGGCCATGGCGGCCTTCGTCAAGGGGACCGGCGCCGTGCTGCACGCGGCGTCCGTGTACTCGTTCGACAGCCGGGACCGCGAGGCCATGGCGCGCACCAACGTCCGCGGCACCGAGGTCGTGCTCGAAGCGGCACGCAAGCGGGGCGTCCCGGCCGTGCACGTGTCGAGCGTCGGCGCGCTCTTCCCGTCACTCTCGGCGTCGATCGGCCCTTGGTCGCCGGTCGGCAAGCCGAGGGAGACGTATCTCGCGACGAAGGCGGCGGCCGAGGAGATCGCGCGCGGGCATCAGGACGAAGGCGCGCCGGTCGTCATCACCTATCCGCCCGCGCTGCTCGGCCCGCACGATCCGCATCTGGGCGACCAGAACGCGCGGCTGCGTGACGTGCTGCGCGGGCTGATGCCGTTCTGGCCGTCGGGCGGACTGCCGCTCGGCGACGTCAGGGACACCGCGCTGATGCACGCTGAGGCGATCACCGCCCCCGGCGGCAGCCGCGTGTTCGGGCCGTCGCACTTCCTGACGACCCGCGCGTACCTCAAGACCGTGCGCGCGGTCACCGGGCGCGCGCTGCCCACGCTTTTCCTGCCCGCCAAGGCGATGTTCCCGATCGGCAAGACCGCGGATCTCGTCCAGCGTGGCTGGCCATGGCATATCCCCGCCGAGTACGGGGCGCTGTACACCTGCGCGGTCGCGGTGCCCACCGACGGCGGCGCGCCGACGGCGGGCATCGGCCCGCGTGAGTTCACGGACACGGTGACGGACAGCGTCCGCTGGCTGCACCGGACAGGACGGCTGACCGCCAGGCAGGCGGGCACCGCGTCGCACACCGAATCCCGAAAGGCGATGGCATGACCACGAACGAGGCGTCGACCGAGACCACGGAGACGGAAGAGATCGCCCTGCTGATGTTCCAGCCCGCGCCGGTGCGCACCCCGCAGCTCGCCCGCGGCCTGCGCTGGAGCGACGTGGTGGCCGAGATCGAGCGCGACAGGGACCGCATGGGACGGGCGGCGTGACCGAAGGGGCCGGTTACGCGTACGCCCCGCCGCCGGAGGACCGGTCTTGGCGGCAGCTGAGCCGGTCTTCCGACGGCAGGGTGATTTCGCTGATACAGCAGGCGAAATCGATGGAAATGCTGCGCGCGCACCGGGCCGAGCAGCGGTCGCTGATCTTCGACGGCAACGCCGCCGCGGTGCAGCGGCAGCACTCGCTCGGCAAGCGCACCGCGCGTGAACGGCTCGACCTGCTGCTCGACGAGGGCTCGTTCACCGAGGTGCAGCAGCTGACCAGGCGACGCTCCGGCGGCCCGCACACCGACGGCGTGGTGGTCGGCTCCGGCACCATCGACGGCCGCCGCGTCTACGTCTACGCGCAGGACTTCACGCTGTTCGGCGGTTCGCTCGGCGAGGCGCACGCGGCGAAGATCCAGAAGGTGATGGACCTCGCGGTCGCCACCGGCTCGCCGCTGATCGGGCTCAACGACAGCGGTGGCGCGCGCATCCAGGAGGGTGTGCTCGCGCTGCACGGCTACGGCGGCATCTTCCGCCGCCAGGTCGAGGCGTCCGGGGTGATCCCGCAGATCAGCGTCGTGCTCGGCCCGTGTGCCGGCGGCGCGGCGTACTCGCCGGCGCTGGCCGACTTCACGTTCATGGTCCGTGACACGGCCAGGATGTACCTCACCGGCCCTGACGTGGTCGAAGCCGTTACCGGGCACCGGGTTTCGCACGACGAGCTCGGCGGCGCGGACGTGCACGGTTCACTGTCCGGGGTGGCCACGGTCGTGCACGACGACGAGGAGAGCTGCCTCGAGGACGTGCGCTACCTGGTTTCGATGCTGCCCAGGAACTATCTGGAGCAGGCGCCGCACACCGGCGGGTCCGGCGCCGAGAACGACGAGCGGCCAAGGCTCGCCGAGATCGTCCCCGTCGAGCCGAACCAGCCCTACGACATGCGCGAGGTCATCGCCGAGATCGTCGACGACGGCGAGTTCTTCGAGATCCACGAACTCTGGGCCGCCAACGTGCTCTGCGCCTTCGCCAGGATCGACGGGCACGTGGTCGGCATCGTCGGCAACCAGCCACTGGTGTTCGCCGGTGTGCTCGACGGCCCGGCGTCGCAGAAGGCGGCCCGGTTCGTGCGGTTCTGCGACGCGTTCGGCATCCCGCTGGTGACACTGGTCGACGTGCCCGGCTTCCTGCCGGGGGTCGAGCAGGAGCATTCCGGCATCATCCGGCACGGCGCGACGCTGCTGTCCGCCTACTGCGAGGCCTCGGTCCCGCGCGTGCAGGTCATCCTGCGCAAGGCGTACGGCGGCGCGTACATCGTGATGGACTCCCGCGCCATCGGCACGGACCTGTCGCTGGCCTGGCCGACGAACCAGATCGCCGTGATGGGCGCGGAGGGCGCGGTCAATGTGCTGCACCGCAAGGAACTGGCGACCGCGAAGGACCCGGCCAGGCTGCGCAGCAAGCTCGTCGCGGAGTACACCGAGGAGTTCATGCACGCCGGCTACGCCGCCGAACGCGGCCTCGTCGACGACGTGATCGACCCGGTCGACACCCGCTCGGCGATCGCCAGGGGCCTGGCCATGGTCCGCGACAAGCGCAAGCCGATGCCCCAGCGCAAGCACGGGAACCCGCCGGTATGACCGAGATCAGGATCGAGCGCGGCGTCCCGGACGCCGAAGAGCTCGCCGCGCTGATCGCGGTGCTCGCTTCGCTGGCCGCCCAGCCGCGGCCGGCGAAGCCCGCCCCGGTCTCCCCGTGGCGTGGTCCCTCGTGGCGAGAGTCCGCTGTGGACTCAACTCGCCTTCGGTAACTCTTCCTCGTCCCGCCTGCGCCAGGTGCTGTGCCCGCGATGCACCGCCAGGTAGCGGATCACGCCGTCGATCAACGGCTCCAGCTCGGCCAGTTCCCCGTCGGCGAAGGGCGCGCCGCAGACCGCGCAGGTCCGCTGGCGCTTCACCACGCTCATGCGGCTTCGTCCACTTCTTCCGTGCGGTCTTCGAGTACGGCATCGAATTCGTCATCCGCGAAGAGTTCATAAGGGTCAAGGTATTCAGTCATTTTTCACTCCCCATGCAGTGTGTTTTCTGCTATAGCAAGGACACCGCTTCGGGGGCCCGGCCGACAACTTTTCCTTTGCGCCTGTCCTGGGCAAGATCGAAGAAGACCGCCGAGGCGGGCTACCGGCAAAATTGGTTGAGCTGCCGGAGTCCGCTCTTTTTGGCGAGGAGGCCACCGCATGGCTATGCGCCTCCGGCTCACCGAGGGGTTGCCTGTGCTCGAACGGTGGGCCGCGTCGGCCAGCCAGGCTGACAAGAACGCCATGTACAAAGCCCTCTTTTCCGTGGGCGACGGCACGGCGTTCCTGATCTACGACGTGTTCCCGGAGGGAACGGCGAAACGATTCATCTTCCAGGTCAAGGAAGATCTGCGCGTGAAGATCGGGATACACAACAAGGAATCGTTCGATATCCTGCACATCGGCGCCGAAGTCTGATGAGGGAGAACGGATGTTCCTGAAGTCCCTGCCCGAGGATTCCCATCTGCTGCAGGTGTTCCAGGCGAACCCGCACACCGCCCGCCCGCTGCTCGACCTCCACGAGGTCGTACTGCGCGGGCCGTCGGTGTTCACCCCCGGCGAGCGCGAGCTGATCGCCGCGTACGTCTCGGGCGTCAACAGCTGCGACTACTGCCACGGCATCCACACGGTCACCGCGGAGGCGTTCGGCGTACCCGAAGGCCTCCTCGCGGCGGCGTTGACCGACCTCGACACCGCCCCGGTCGACGACAAGCTCAAGCCGGTGCTGGCCTACGTCGGCAAGCTCACCCGCACCCCGGCCAAGATCACCGCCTCGGACGCCGAAGCCGTCTTCGCGGCAGGCTGGGACGACCAAGCCCTCCACGACGCGGTCCTGGTCTGCGCGCTCTTCAACTTCATGAACCGCATGGTCGAAGGCCTCGGCATCGAAGCGGGCCCCGGCTACTCGGTCACCTCAGGCCAGCGCCTCCACGACGTCGGCTACGCAGGCCTCGCCGAACACCTCTGACCTGACGGCGCCCCCCCGACCGGGATAAAGCAGGCTTTTCTCCCGGGGATAAAGCCCGCTAAACATCGCGGAGTAAAGCCCGCTTTATCCCGTGGGGTCTGCCCGTTCAGGTGATAGCCCGGTGAACGGCCGCGATCCGGCACCCGCGTCGGTCACGATGGTCGGTGGGTCGAGGTCGGGGGATGAAGTGTCCGTCGAGGAGCTGGTTTCCGCGCTGAGCCGGGCACTCGGGTGCCTGCCATTCGACACCTTGACGCAGGCGGTCGATTTGCTGGCGGAAGCGCAGGACACGTTCGCACGTGTCACCGCGGGTACGGCGTCACCGGAGTCGCAAGCCGCTGCCGTCGGCTGGCATGAAGCACGCATGGCGCTCGTCGCCGTCTCGGAAATGCTCCAAGTCGCTGAGGATCTGATCAGGGACTATGCCGATCGACTTGGTTGCGATCTGCGCCGCCCGACGTCGAGCGTCGTAGGCAGGAACGAACCAGCGGGGCTGCGATCCCGTGCGACCGATGCGGTGCGGGCCGCCGAGTTCACACCGGCGCAGGTGGCCCGGATCCATGAAGAGATGCCACCACCTGTGGCGAACCCGAACACAGTGGGCCGGAAGACGCACGGTCGTTGGTTCGACGTGGATGGGCAGACCGACGAACTGGTCAGCGGCCGAGACGCCGACGCTGAGCAGGTCGATGCGGTCCTGCGTGAGCTGGGGATGCGCCGCCGTCTTTCGGTCAGCGCCGACGTCGAATTGAAGCTGGCCGTACGGATGCGTAAGACTGGCACGAGGCGCTGCACGGTGATCCTGAACAATTCGCCCTGTGGCGGAACGTGGAGCTGCGACCGGTTGTTGCCGGTGCTGCTACCTGAAGGCTACGAGCTGACGGTGTACGGAATCGACGGCTTCAAGAAGGTCTACAAGGGCGGGAAGGAACGCTGGTGGTGAGCAAGCTCGCTGTGTCGTACGGACCTGAGCACGGCGACGAGCCGGTCGTCGTCAGCACGACGGCCGAACTCGACGCTCTGCTCGGTGAGGTGCGTGCCGCCTACGTCGAGAGGTGGCCGGTGCAGCTCGAGGTCACGTTGGCAGACGACCCGGTGAGCTGTGGTCTCGACGTCGGGCTCCGCGGCGAGGTCGGCGTGTTGTTCTACAGCGGCGATGACTACCCGGACGGCTGCTACAGCGTCGGTGGAGCGAGTGCGGGCACTCCGAAGACCTACTACTTCTACCGGAACAACCGGGAGTATCCCGCCAACGCAGAGGTGTCCTCGGCGGAGGTGGACTCGGCTGTGCGGGAGTTCATGGAGCGCGGCGGGGTGCGGCCCTCGGCGGTCAGGTGGCAGGACGCCTGAACGTCGTGAGGGGCGTCCTTCCCGCTTCCCCGGGAAGAACGCCCCTACGGTTCCTCCCGCCTGAAGGAGGTTTTAGGCCGCGAAGGCCGCGTCCGACGTCTCGGGTGGGCGGCCTTCGCGGCGCAACGGGGCGGGCTAGCCGACCCGTTGCCGCGGGATGGTCGTGGTCTCGTCGAGCGGGTCGGCGAGTTCGATGACGACACGCCTGGTGTCGCAGCACTCGCACCAGGCGGAGCACGGCAGCGCGGACAGGTCGGCGAGCATCTGGCGGATGGTCGGCAGGGCCTGCTGATGCCCGCATTCGAGAACGTAGTGAAGTGACATCGGGTGCCTCCTGCCTGGATGTGCTGTCGACGGGTGATGGCCGATGGCAGGGCCATCACCCGTCGAATGCGAACTACGCCGCAACGACGACCCTCGACCCCTCGATCGTTGCCGGCGTCGCGCTCCTCGGAGTGCTGATTCGCATGGGTCAACTCTCTGTGACAAGCACGTGCATTGCAACGGACAAACCCCGCACAAAAACCGCACAAAATGTGCGGATCCGGGGGTGCTCTATTGGCGGTTGGCCAGCGCTGCTAGCTGCGCATGAGCGTCCAGGGCACGGGGGTCGTGGAGATCGTCGAAAATGGTGGCCGCGTCCTCGAAAGCCGCGTGTGCGTCCGGTAACCGGTCGAGTGCTAACAGCGTTTCGCCACGCGCCAGCTGGGTCTCCGCCTCGCCCCAGCGCTCGCGGCTGGCGCGCCTCAGCGCGAGCGCCCTGTCGAACTGGACGAGCGCGGTCGGGAACTGGTTCTGCCGTTGGTAAAGCACACCGAGACGGTGTCGCGCCCAGCCTTCGACGGGGGTGTTGCCGAGCCGGTGGCCGATCTCCAAGGCCTGGTGCGCCGTCTGGGTCGCGTCGTCGAGCTGGTTCATCGTGCCGTACGCGGTCGAGAGCTGGTGGTGCACGATCGCGATGCCGAGGTCGAAGTCGCTGGCGGCGAACAGTTCGACGGCGATGTTGTACATGGCTTGCGCGTCGTGGTGCCGCCCGAGTCCGGTGTAGACGGTGCCTAGGCCGAACGCGGCGTACGCGTGCCCCCGGTCGTCCTCGAGGTGGGCGTGCAGCCGCATCGCCTCCTCCATATGGGGCAACGCTTCGTCGTCGCGGTGCAGCTCGTGCTTGGCCGCGCCGAGGCTGTGCTGCGACCGCGCCATGCCGAGCTCGTCGCCCGCCTCGCGCGCGGCGGCGAGTCCGGCGGACGCGCCGGCGAGCCAGGCGCCCATGTTCTTGACCAGGTACCAATACGGCATGAGGGTGCAGGGCAGCAGCCACGCGAGCCGGGACATGCCGTGCTCGTGTGCGTTGCGCGCCAGCGCGAGCACGGTGTCGCCCTCGTTTTCGTACCAGGACACGGCGGAGTCGTAGTCGTCGGTGAAGAAGACGGGGGAGAGCCCGGTCTCGTCGACGGTCAGCGCGGGGCCCGCCCAGCCCTGCGCGAGCGTGTTGCCCGCGTTCAGGCCGGTCAGGAAGTACCAGCGCAGCACGCGGTCGCGGGTTTCCGTGAGGGTGGCGACGGTTTCTTCCTTCTCGGCGCGCTCGGCCGCGTACAGGGCCAGCAGATCGTGCAGGTGCACCCGGTCGCCGATGGTGGTCTCCGCGAGGTTCGCGGCGACGAGCGCGTCGAGGCTGTTGCGCGCCGCGCTCAGTGGTTCGCCGGTGAGCGCGGCCGCCGCGGGCGCGTCGATCGTCTTGCCGGGGAAGATTCCCAGCAGCCGGAACATGTGCGCCGCGGTGGGTTTCAGCGCGCGGTACGACAGGTCGAAGACACTGCGGATGTCGACCGACTCGTCGGCGGTGGCCAGCATGTCGAGCCGGTGACCCTCCGGCGCCAGCGCGTCGGCCATCGCGCGCAGGGTCAGGTGCGGGTGCGTGGCCAGGTGCTCGGCGGCGATCCGGACCGCCAGCGGCAGCCTGCCGCAGCGGTGCACCACGACCTCCGCCGCCTTGCGTTCGGCGTCGATCCGCGCGGGCCCGGCCAGGCGACCGAGCAGATCGAGAGCCTCCTCGACCGGCTGCCGATCGAGCGAGACGCGCGTCGCGCCGCTGTTCACCGCGAGCCCGAACAGGTGCACGCGCGTGGTCGCCAGCACGACGCTGCCCTGGCCGGGCAGCAGCGGCTTGATCTGCTGATAGGTGCCGACGTTGTCGAGCACGACCAGCGTCGGCTTCGCCGCGAGCATCGAGCGGAACCGGGCGGTGCGCGACTCCAGGCTGGTCATCGCGGTTTCGGCGGGCGCGCCCAGCGCGCGGAGGAACTCGTTGAGCACGTCGCCGGGATCGGCCGACTCGCCGGGCGCGAAGCCGTGCAGGTCGGCGAACAGCACGCCGCCGGGGAAGCGCTTGGCGATGGTGGCGGCCCAGTGCAGCAGCAGCGCGGTCTTGCCGACGCCGGGCGCGCCTTCGATCACGATCGTGCGCGCGGCGCCGGGCGCGGGCGGGATGGCGATCGCGGCGTCGAGCTTGCGGACGTAGGCCTCGCGGCCGACGAAATTGTCGACCGCGGGCGGCAGCTGCGCGGGGCGCAGCCATTCGATGCTCGCCTCTTCTTCCTGCTGCTCGGCCATGCGCTCGAGCGCGCCTTCGGCCTTCAGCGCGTTGTCCAGCTCTTTCACGACGCGCGGGCTCAGCGGGCGGTCGCCGCGCAGCATCTTCGAAATGTAGCTCTCGCTGAAGCTCGTCTGCTGGGCCAGCGCGGTCAGCGACACCCCCAACCGCCGCCGAAGCCGCTTCACCTCGGTGGCGAACCTGGTGATGTCTTCCATTTGGCCCCTCGCCAATTGTCGCGGGCAAAGACCCATCGGAGGAGCGACTTAACTCCTTCGATAGAAACTCCGCCCGCTGCTGCCACGCACAGTCACCGCAAGCATGATCCCCAGAACCCCGCCTGCCTACCGGGTGAACTGGATCTGAGCAATTTCACGGGAATTACTTCACACTATGGAACGACTACTCACGGGTAATGTTACGCAAGATCCACTGCCTATACGTGTTCGTGACCGAAGAATTACAACGTCATTCGATCACAGGACCCGATCAGCCGAAGACCCTCCCATACGCTGACCTGGTTCGCGGTCAGCACGGGCTTGCCGGCACGGGCGGTGAGATCGGCCAACCAGGCCACGGTGTGCAGCGCGGTGTCGGGCACGAGCACCGCCTCGGCGTCGGGATGGTCGTTCGCCGCGACGAACTCCAGCACGTCCTCGCGGCCGAGCGTGCCGACCTCGGCCGCGGTGATCACGCCCCGGCAGGCCAGCGACACCACCTCGATCCCGGCCGTCGCCAGAAAATCGACAAAGCGACGGGCGACGTCCTCGGGGTAGGTGGCCGCGACCGCGACGCGGCGCAGCCCGAGATGCCGCACCGCGTTGACGAACGCGAAGGAGGTGCTCGACGCGGGCACGCCCGCCGCCGCGCTCAGCGCCGACACCTGCCGCTCGGCACCGTCCCAGCCGAACACGAAGCTCCCGCTCGTGCACGCCCAGACGATCGCCGAAATGTCGTCGAGCCGTTTGGCCCCCTCGGCGAGCACGTCGTCGCCGCCGATGTCGAGCAGCGCGTCCACCCGGTGCGCGTCGACCCGCATCTCCGTGTGCGCCAACGGAAGTTCGACACCGAGGCGCCGCGCCATGACCGGGTACTCGTCTTCGGCGCTGAAGCCGGGGTACAGGAATCCGACGCGGGACATGGTCCTCCTCAAGCGGCGTGCGGGTGGGTCGCCTTGACGAGCAGCTGCTCCTCGGCCGACGCGCGGAAACCCATGGGCCGCAGCGCCGACCACATGGTCACCTGGTTGGCGGTGAGCACCGGCTTGCCGAGCAGCCGCTCGAGCGGGGCGATGATGTCGTAGGTGGGAACGTTGGTGCAGCTGATGAACACGCCCTGCGCGTCCGCGTCGTCGACGTCGGCCACCGCCCGGATGACCTCCGCGTAGCCGACCTTCCAGATGTGGCTGAGCAGTCCCAGCCCGACACTCGACACGACCTCGACGCCATGCTCGGTGAGGAAGTCCAGCAGTCGCTGGGTCACGCTGTCGATGTACGGCGTGACCACCGCGATCTTGGTCATGCCGAGCAGCCCGAGCGCCTCGATGAGCCCGCCGGAGGTGCTCGACGCGCTCGGCGCGCCCGCGTCGAGCATGCTCTGTGTCAAGGCCCTTTCTCCCGCCGCGCCGCCGACGAAGCTCCCGGACGTGCACGCGTACACCACGCTGAGTGGTTCCGGTGCGAGCACGTCCCGCGTCGCGCGGCGGATGCTGTCCAGGTCGCTCAGCGCTTCGGCGAGTTCGACGGTCACCGGCGCCGGCGTGAACGGCAGCCGGGTCACATACAGCGAGACGTCCGGCGGCGCCCAGCGCCACAGCTCCCGGTCGAGCGCGAAGTCGAACGGCGCGATCACCCCGACCCCGTGCTGGGTCAGCAGTTCGGGGCCGGTGGGGTACTCGGGTGTCACTCGGTGATCCGGCGGTACACCAGCCGCTCGCCGGCCCCGCCCGATCGCCAGACGTCGTTGCACGCCTCGGCCATCTCGTCGAGCCCCTCGACGATGGTCCCGTAGACGTTGCCGGGCACCCAGCCGACGTCCCCGTTGAGCAGAAGGTTGTTGCGCCCGTAGAAGATCGCGAGGTCGATCACGCCGGGCAGCGCGTCGATGCCCTTCTCTTCCTTGAACTTCCGGTCGAGCATGCCCGCCGAGAACGAGAACAGCACGACGTCACCGGGGATCGGGGTGACCGTCGGATTCTCCTGCGGGATCTCGGCGAACCGCTCGACCATCGCGTAGACCTCGTTGCGCGCGTACTTCGCGTGGTACGCGTCGCCGCCGCGGGGCAGGTGCTCCCAGACCGCGTCACAGGTCAGCGGCGCGTCTTTGTCGAGCAGCTCGGCCACACAGCTGACGCCGCGCTTGTCCAGCGAAATGGACATCCTCCTGGCCATGACACACCTCCTGCGTCCGTGCTCGGTATCCGCCACACGCGGATTGTCGACAATCCTACGAGTGGCACCCGACCCGGGTCAATGCCGTGCCGTGCGCGGCTCCGGGATAAAGCCCGCTTTACTCCCGGGGATAAAGCGGGCTTTATCCCGCGGAGTAAAGCCCGCTTTATCCCGGGGCCCGGACCGAGGAGGCGTAGCGCTGGGCGAGTTTCCGGAGGTAGGCGGCGAGTTCGGGAGCCTCGGCCTCGTCGATGTGGAAGTCCGCGTCGAGCAGTCCCAAGTAGAACGCCAGCATCTGGGGCGTGTCCGAACCCGCGGTGAGCACGCAGGTCCGGTCGTCGACCGGCTCCACGGTCGCCACCGGCAGCTTGGCCTTCACGTGCGACGCCGGCGCGTCCACGCGCACCCGCGCTTGGTAGCGCCAGGTCGCCATGGCGAGCCCCGAGGAAACCCGTTCGCTCACCTTCTCGTCCGGCATCGAGCGCGGCGTGAACCGAGGCCCGGCAGGCAGTTTCGGCGTGATGCGGTCGACGCGGAAGGTCCGCCAGTCCTCCCTGGTCAGATCCCACGCGAGCAGGTACCAGCGGCCCGCGTTGTGCACCAGCCGATGCGGCTCGGTGACGCGCAGGCTGTCCGTGCGGTCGTGGCCGCGGTAGCCGAACCGCAGCCGCTCATGGTCACGGCACGCCGCGGCGATCGCGACCAGGATGGCCGGGTCGACCTCCGGGCCGTGCCGGGGCAGTGTGACGACGGTGCTGGTCAGCACACCGACCCGGCGTCGCAGCCGGGACGGCAGCAATCGCTCCAGTTTGGCCAGTGCGCGGACCGAGGTTTCCTCAATGCCCGCAACGGTTCCGCCCGCCGCCGTGCGCAGTCCGATCGCGACGGCGACGGCTTCCTCGTCGTCGAGGAGCAGCGGGGGCAGCGACGCGCCCGCGCCGAGGCGGTATCCGCCGGTGGCGCCGGGCGCGGCTTCGACCGGGTAGCCGAGGCTGCGCAGGCGTTCGATGTCGTTGCGGATCGTGCGCGTGGTGACTTCGAGCCGGTCCGCCAGCTGCGGGCCGGTCCAGTCACGGCGTGTCTCCAGCAGGGAGAGCAGCCGCAGCAGCCGGGCCGAGGTTTCCAACATTCTTCAAGTCTGGCATCCATTGCGGAACGTACCTTTCCGCATAGCCTTCTAGCGTTGCTCTCATGACGAACGACATCACCCCCTTCCGCATCGAGATCCCGCAGGCCGACCTCGATGACCTGCGCAACCGCCTCGCCGGAGCCCGCTGGCCCGCCTCGCCCGCCGCCGACTGGAGCCGCGGCGTCCCGCCCGCCTACCTCAAGGAGCTCGCCGACTACTGGGCCGGCGGCTTCGACTGGCGTGCGCGGGAAGCTGCGCTGAACGAGATCCCGCAGTTCCTGACCGAGATCAACGGCCAGCGGATCCACTTCTTCCACCAGCGGTCGCCGGAGCCGGGCGCGATGCCGCTGATCCTGACCCACGGCTGGCCCAGCTCGCCGGTCGAGTTCCTGCGCCTGATCGAACCGCTGACGAACCCGGCCAAGTTCGGCGGCGACCCCGCGGACGCGTTCCATGTGGTCATCCCGTCGCTGCCGGGCTACGGCTTTTCGACGCCGCTGGCCGAGCAGGGCTTCAACCTCTTCGGCGTCGCACAGGCATGGGCGACGCTGATGGGACGCCTCGGCTACCAGCGCTATGTCGTGCAGGGCACCGATGTCGGCGCCGGCGTCGCGGGTGTGCTCCCGTTCGTCGACCCGGCGGGCGTGGCCGGCGTGCACCTCACCGGGACCTCGGCGTCGACGCCGTTCGGCCCGGCGCTCGACGTCGACGCGTTCACCGGCGCCGACCGGGCGCGGGCCGAGAAGTTCAACCAGTTCCGCGAAGAGGGGATCGGCTACCTCCACCTGCAGTCGACGCGACCGCAGACGCTGGCGTACGGGCTCAACGACTCGCCGATCGGCCAGCTCGCCTGGATCGTCGAGAAGTTCCACGAGTGGACCGAGCCTGCCGAGGCGCTGCCCGGGTCCGTCGACGTCGACCAGCTGCTCACCAATGTCACGCTGTACTGGTTCACCCAATCCGGCGCGTCTACCGCGCACGCCGTGTACGACGGCATGCAGGCATGGAAAGCCCTTGCGGCGCAACAGGAATCCAGTGGCGACTGGGAACAGGAAGGCCCGCCCACCGGGGTCGCCGTGTTCGCGGGCGACACCACGATCCAGGGCCTCATGGACCCGAAGGGCAAGATCAAGCACTGGTCGGAGTACGACCGCGGCGGGCACTTTCCGGCGATGGAGGCCCCCGATCTGCTCGCCGAGGACCTCCGCGTCTTCACCCGTGGTCAGGGTTTGCGGCCGACCCCGGCGTAGGGGAGCGCGTTGATCTCGGGGTCGTCGGACATGTCGCCCGCGCCTTGCGGGTTCCACATCGCACAGCCGACGACCCCGGGGTCGACGAGTTCGAAGCCGTCGAAGAAACGCACGATCTCCTCGTGCGTCCTCGGCTGTGGCAGATTCTGGGTGCTCTTGTACGCCTCGACGGCCTCGTCGAGTTTCGGCGCGTTCGAGTCGGCCGCGACGTGGGAGACGGCGAGGAAACTGCCGGGCGCGAGCCGCTCCCGGTAGCGCGCGACGATACCGGCGGGGTCCCACGAGTCCGGCACGAAATGCAGCAGCAGCAACATGAACACACCGACCGGCTGGCTGAAGTCGAGCAGCTCGGCAGTCCGCTCGTGGTTGACGATGTCGTTGACATCGCGAAGATCCGCTTGGATCGCGGCGCAGTTCTTGTTGCCCGCCAACAGAAGCTGGCTGTGCGCGACGGCGACCGATTCGCGGTCGACGTAGACGACACGCGAATCGGGATCGACACTCTGCACGATTTCGTGCAGGTTCCCGACGGTCGGAATTCCGGAGCCGATGTCGAGGAATTGCCGGATGCCGGATTCGGCCATGAAAAGTGCGGCGCGGCGCAGGAATGCGCGATTGAGCCGGGCCGCGTCGCGGACTCCCGGCATGATGTTGAGTATTTTCTCACCCAGCTCGCGGTCCACCTGGAAATTGTGATCGCCGTCGAGCCAATAATCGTAGACTCGCGCCGGATTCGGCACCGTGGTGTCGACTTCCGGCGGTACCCAGCTCAGATCCCCGGTCACCGGTATGCCTCCATTCGTGTATACGTCCGCGCCTGGTCTCGCTTCGCGGGCCATGCCGATTCTATTGTTTCCTGTCCGGCCGTTCGGGGAGGAGGCGAGTGCGGTGTCAGATAAAGTCGCGGTTCTTCCCGGTCGATGGCCGTTGTTGGGGCATACCATACCGATGCTGCGGGACCCACTGAAACTCTTCACCTCATTACGCGAATACGGCGATGTGGTGCGGCTTTATCTCGGGCCGCTCCCGGTTTACCTGGTCACCACCCCGGAACTCGCCTGGCAGGTGCTGGCGCTCGACGCGGACAAGTTCGACAAGGGCATCGTGTTCGACAAGATGCGCCCGCTCTTCGGCGACGGGCTCGCCACCTCGAACGGCGAGTTCAACCGCCGTCAGCGGCGGATGGTGCTGCCCGCGTTCGCGCGCGGCCGGATCGCGGCCTACGCGGAGTCCACGATGACCGCGATGGCCGCCGAGCTCGCGGATTCCTGGCGATCGGGCCAGGTCATCGAGGTGGATCAGCGCATGCAGGACATCGCGCTGAGCATCGCGGGCCGGACGCTGTTCTCCACCGAGCTCGGCGCGGACGTGCTCACCGAGATCCAGCGGTCGATCCCGATCATGCTCAAGTACGTGCTGGTACGGGCGTTTTCCCCGAAGCCGGTGGAAAAACTGCCGATACCGGCGAACCGGCAGTTCGACGCGGCCGCGGCCAGGCTGCGCCGGGTCATCGGCGAGGCCATCGTCTCGGCCCGCGCCGAGGGCGGTGACCAAGGTGATCTGCTCTCGATGCTGCTCATGGCGCGCGACGAGGAAACCGGCGAGCGGATGAGCGACGAGCAGATCCGCGACGAGGTGATCACCATCCTGACCACCGGCGCCGAGACCACGGCCGTGGCGCTGGCCTGGTTCTTCCACGAGATCGGCGCCGATCCGCGCATCGAAGCCGAATTCCACGCCGAGGTCGACAAGGTGCTCGACGGGCGGCCCGCCCGTTTCGAGGACCTGCCGAAACTGCGCTACACCCAGCAGATCGTCAACGAGGTCGTCCGCCGGACCCCGCCGCTGATCCTGATGCGCCGCGCCCGCGAAGACGTCGAAATCGGCGGCGTGCGCATCCCGGCGGGCACCGAGGTCGCGGTCAGCCAGCACACTTTGCATCAGGATCCGCGCTTCTACCGCGATCCCGGCAAGTTCGATCCGGACCGCTGGGCGCCCGGCGAGGCCGAGAAACTGCCCAAGGGCGCGTTCATCCCGTTCGGCGCGGGCGCGCGGCTGTGCCCCGGTCACCAGTTCGCGCCCGCCGAGATCGCCATCGTCGCCGCGACCATCGGCGCGCGCTGGCGTCTGGTGCCGGTACCGGGGAAAACGGTCTACCCCAAGATCAAAGCCACCATGCAGCCGAACCAGCTCCCGATGACAGCGGTACCGCGTCGGTGACCGTCCGGCTACCGGTAGTACTGTTTCTTGTCCTTCTTCGAAAGCCACCCGGAGGTCGGCTCATGCGTGTGCCACGGAAACTGGTCGTCGCGCTGTCCGCGTGCTGCCTGCTCTTGGGCGCGACCGTGACGGCCCCGGCCGCCGGCGCGACGGCGTTCACCTGCTCCGACCTGGACCTACCGGTGTCCGGCCCCGGCCTGCCGGTGCTGCTGCCGCCTGCCCCGGCCACCGTGCACGGCAGGCTGTGCCTGCCGGACGGCCCCGCGCCCGACGCGGTCCAGCTGCTGGTGCACGGCGGCACGTACAACAGCGCTTACTGGGACCTGCCCTACGGAACCGGGCAGTACTCGTACCAGCGCGACATGGCCGCGCATGGGCTCGCGACGTTCGCGCCGGACCGGCTCGGCACCGGGCAGAGCAGCAAGCCGGCCAGCCCGTGGATGACGCTGGCCGCGGAGGCCGAGTCGCTGCACCAGGTGGTCGGGCACCTGCGCGCCGGGCACGTCGGCGGGATCGCGTTCGCCAAGGTCGTGATCGTCGGGCACTCGGTCGGCTCGGGCATCGTGGCCGCGGAGGCGTCGACCTACCACGACGTCGACGGCGTGGTGCTGAGCGGGATGACGCACATCCCGGCGGTCCCGGTGCTGCTGCTCGGTGTCGTGTTCGGGCTGGTGCCCGCGTTCACCGATCCGGCGCTGACCGCGCTCGGCAGCGACCCGCTGTACTTCACGACGCGGGCGGGTGCCCGGTCATGGCTGTTCTACGCCGAGGGCGACTCCGACCCCGGCGTCATCGCGGCCGACGAGGCCACCAAGGACCAGGTCTCCGTGCCGGGCATGGGCACCGTCGCGGTGTTCGGGATCGTGCTGCCCGCCACGCTCGGTATCAACGTCCCGGTGTTCCAGGCGGTCGGTGAAAAAGACGTGCTGTTCTGCGGAGTCCTCGCGTTGCGGGACTGCTCGAACGCGCAGAGCCTGCGCGCGCAGGAAGCCCCGTACTACTCGCCGTCGGCCCAGCTGTCGACGTTCGTACTGCCTGGAGCTGGGCATTCGCTCGGCCTGCACGAGAACGCGGGCGCCTACCGCGACGCGACCCGCGCCTGGCTGCGTGACCGCCTCGGAGTGATTGCATAGCGTTACCACCCGATCAGGTAATTCATAAACCCTCCGTAGCACTGGAGAATCCGCGCATACGTGTGCCCGGTATGCCTGTGCCGGACTCTGCACCTGACCCCTGGACACCACAGACGTGACAGTCCCGCATTCGGAAGACGACGCGTGGCCGACGGCGCAGCACGCCGACCGGTCACGTGCGTCCGTCGCACGCAAATGGGCCTACCTCATCAGCATGACGGCGTACCTTCCGTACCCGCACCAGGAGCTCGAGCAGCATCTGCACGCACTCGTCGACTTGCTGATCGACGCGGTCCGCCGTGACACCGGCGGCCAGGAACTCGCGCTCGAGGCGGGCGGCAAGCTCGTCGAACTGCGCTGTGTCGGGCCGGAAAGCCTGCGCGTGACCATGGACGTGCTCGCCAAGGCACTGCCGCAGGCGCCCGAGCTGCGCCACCTCGACCGGCTCACGGAGCGTGTCCTGCTCACGATGGGCGCGCTGACCTCCGGTTACAGCGAGGCACTGCGCGAGAACATCCAGACCCGCCAGGAAGACCTCAGCCGCGCGCTGTTCAAGGTCGAGCAGGAGGCGCGCCGGACCACGCTGATCGCGCAGGCGCAGTTCGAGCAGCTGTTCACCAGCTCGACCAGCGGTGTCGCGCTCACCGACCTCGACGGCCGGTTCCTCCGCGTCAACGACGCGCTGGCCGAGTCGCTGCAGCACCCGCCCGCCCAGCTCGTCGGGCGCGAGCTGTTCGACTTCGTCCACGAAGAGGACGTCGAGGCGCTGCGCGAGGACTACCGCGAGCTGCTCGACCCGAAGGCGCCGAAGGCACGCATCGCGCGCCGGTTCCTGGTCGGCGCGGGCGAACCGATTTGGGTGAACCTCGTGGCCTCGGCAGTACGGGACAGCGCAGGCGGGCCTCGTCAGTTCGTGACGATCATCGAGGACGAGACCGACGCTTCGCTGCTGCAGCGCCGGATGACCCACCAGACACTGCACGACGCCCTCACCGGCCTGCCGAACCGGCAGTTCTTCAGCACTCGCCTGGAAAAGGCGCTGCGCCAAGCGGATCCGGCGACCGGCATCACCGTCTACCACCTCGACCTCGACGGATTCCGGCTGATCACCGGCGGCTTCGGTCACGCGACCGGCGACCGGCTGCTCCGCAGTGTCACCGCGAAGCTGAAGACCGTGCTCGCCGACGAGACCGCGTTCATCGCCAGGCTCGGCGGCGACGAGTTCGGCATCCTGATCGAGAACACGCCGTCCACCCCGGACGTGCCGACGATGATCCGGCTGATCAACGCCGAGCTGTCCGAGCCGGAGTACCTCGACAGCGGCCACGGCGTAGGACTTTCGGCGACCATGGGTGTCGCGCACCGCCCGGCCCGCGACGTCGAGCCCGCGGAGCTGCTGCGCGCGGTCGACATGACGTTGCGCCGCGCGCAGGCCAAGGGCCACCGGCAGTGGGAGCTGGTCGACTCGGAGCGCGACACCGCCGACCGCAAGCAGTTCCGGCTGGCCGCGTCGATGCCCGGGGCTTGGGAAACCGGCGAACTCGCGGTCGTTTACGAGCCACTGGTCCGCCTCGACGACGGCAAAATCGTCGGCGTCGAGGCGCTGTTGCAGTGGAATCACCCCGAGGACGGCAAACTGTCCCACCGGGAATGCGTCTCTCTCGCCGACCGAACCGGCCTTATCCATCCTCTGGGTGGCTGGCTGCTTCGCAAGGCTTGCGAGACTGTGCCCGAACTCCCGATTTCGATCGGACTCACCGCGCGCCAGGCCGCCGACCCGGATTTGGTCGGCACCATCCGCGAGATCCTCGCCGAAACCGGAGTCGAACCGTCGCGATTGCGGTGTGGTTTCCCGGCTTCGGCATTGACGTCCTGTCTCGACGCCGCCGACAACCTGAAGGTATTGGCCGAAATCGGCGTCCGCGCCGAAATCCGCGATTTCTCCGAGACCGTCGCGGCCGACCTGGCCGAACTGCCGGTCGAAGCGGTCCGGTTCACCGGCCGCGCCACCGACCGCACCGCCCCCTTGCTGACCGGCCTCGCCGAATTCGCCCGCCAAGCGGGCGCGACCGTCATCGCCGAGTGCGTCAACACCCCCGAAGACGCGACCTGGTGGCGCCAAGCGGGCGCCGACGTCGGCCTCAAGCACTCGTGAGTGGTACGGCCGGTTCTAACCCAATGCCACTTAGCTTGTGTTGATCTTGGTGCGGCTAGGTTGTCGTGATGGGTTCGGGTGGTCTGGCTGATTCGGTGTCGTTGGGTGTGCTGGCCGCGGCGATGCCGCGTGATGCTGTGGATACCGCGATCGCGGTGACCCGCCGGGGCGCGAAGCGCTCCGGCGGGAAACTCCCACCGCATGTGATGGCGTATTACGTGCCGGCGCTGGCGTTGTTCGCCGAGGACGATTACGAGGAAGTCTTCACCCGCCTGGCCGCGACACTCACCTCGTGGGGTTGCTGGGACCCGGACTGGGACATCCCCACCGCCGGTGGCATCACCCAAGCCCGGCAACGACTCGGCGCCGAACCGCTGGCCGAGGTGTTCGACCAGGTCGCGGTCCCCGTGGCCGAGGAATTCACCCAGGGCGCTTTTCTGGGTTCGTGGCGGCTGATGAGCATCGACGGCCTCGAATGGGACACCCCCGACACCGCGGTCGTGTCATGACAACCGTGTAAGCCACGGATGGACCAGGATCGGGTCGCTGACCGCGACCCAGAAAGGCTCCACCTGTGACCGAGGACACACCTGACCGGGATCCGGGCTCCGCAGCCGGCGAAGCGCTCGCGCGCGTGCTACCGCCAGAAACGCTGGACGCGTTGGTGAAAGACGCGTACGAGAATGGCGGCGCGCTGGGCGCCCAAGAATTGCTAAATCAGATGACCAAGGCGGTGCTCGAAAGGGCGCTGGACGCCGAGATGACCCATCATCTTGGCTATGAGAAAGGAGACCCCGCCGGGAACGGTTCCGGGAATTCCCGGAATGGCAGGTCTCCAAAAACCGTGTCGACTTCGAATGGTCCGGTCGAGCTGGCGGTGCCGCGTGACCGGAACGGTTCGTTCGAGCTTCTTACGATCGTGCCGAAACGTGCACGCAGGCTGGGTAATATCGACGAGGCGATCCTGTCGCTGTATTCGCGTGGCATGACCACCCGGGATATCGAATCTCATTTACGTGAAGTATATGGCGTGAACGTGTCGCGAGAATTGATCTCCAATGTGACCGACGTGGTGACCGACGAGATCGCGTTGTGGCAATCTCGGCCTTTGGACGAGATGTACCCGATTCTCTATGTCGACGGCCTGCGACTGCGGGTCAAGGACAAGGGCGTGGTCACCTCCAAGGTCGCCTACCTGGCCATCGGCGTGGACATGGAAGGCCGCAAACACGCCCTCGGGCTCTGGATCGCCGACACCGAAGCGGCGAAGTTCTGGGCCAAGGTCGTCACCGACCTGCGCAACCGTGGCGTGAAAGACATCCTGATCGCCTGCTGCGACGGCCTGACCGGGCTGCCCGACGCGATCCGCGGCGCGTTTCCCGACACCGTAGTCCAAACCTGCGTCGTGCACGTGATCCGCAACGCCATGCGGTTCATTTCCTATGGCGATCGGAAGAAAGTCGCCGCCGCCATGCGGGACATCTACACCGCGCCGACACTCGAGGCGGCCGAGATCGCACTCACTCAGTTCGATAAAGACTTCGGCATACAATACCCCGCCGCGATCCAGGTCTGGCGACACGCCTGGAACGACTTCACCCCATTCCTCGACTATCCACCCGAACTCCGCAGAATCGTCTACACAACAAACCTGATCGAGAACATCAACTTCCAGCTCCGGAAAATCACCAAGAACCGCGGCCATTTCGACAGCGACACCGCCGCGACAAAACTGCTCTACCTCGGACTCCGCAACATCACCAGCAACCGAGGCGGACCATCAGGAACCGGCACCCGAGGCTGGAAACAAGCACTAAACACGCTCGCCGCACTCTTCCCCGACCGCCTGCCACTCCACTAGAATCAGAGAAGAAATCATCCGTGGCTTACACGGAAATCATGACAGGGCCGACACCGCGGCCAACGCCACTGAGTTCGGCCGCGCCGGCGGCACGGGCGAGAAAGCGTCGGCGTTCCCGAAAGCCCGTGTCCTGACCATCGCCGAATGCGCCTCCCACGCGGTGGTGGCCGCGGTGATCGGCGGGCAGCATCACGGTGAGCAGACCCTGGCCCGCCAGCTCTGGCCGGGCCTGAACCCGGACTGGCTGCTGCTGGCCGACGCCAACTTCTACAGCTACCACGACTTCACCACCGCGGCCGACACCGGCGCGGCGCTGCTCTGGCGGCTGCCCTCGACAGTGAAAACACCCCGGCTCACCGACTGCGACGACGGCTCCTACCGATCAGCGCTGATCAACCCGAAAATCCGCAGCGCCGCACGCCGCGCCGCACTGGAAACGGCCGCCACCCGCGGCGAAGACCTCGACCCCAGCGAGGCGATCGCGGTGCGCGTCGTGGAATACACCGTCCCCGACCGCGGACCCGACCCCGACAAGGTGATCCGGGTGATCACCACCATCACCGACCCCGGCGACGCACCCGCCGAGGTCCTAGCGCAGGCCTACCACCAGCGGTGGGAACACGAAACCGGCAACGACCAGCTCAAAACCCACCTCCGCGGGCCAGGACGGGTCCTCCGCTCGAAAAGCCCCGACCTCGTCCGCCAGGAAATCTACGGCTACCTGCTGGCCCACCACGCCCTCAGCGCCCTGATCTGCCGCGCCGCCACCGAAGCCGACATCGACCCCGACCGGGTCAAATTCCTGCGCACCGTCCGACTCATCCGCCGCCACATCTCCACCCCAGCGGCGGGTTTTTCCCCCTGAACAACAACAAAAACAGCTCACCAAAGCCATCACCGGCATCACCACCCGACGCCACCTCAACCCGAAACGCCGCCACCGCACCTACCCACGCGTCATCAAACGAGCCCGCCACACCGCCTACCGAGTCAAAAAACCCACCGACACCGGCACACACCACAACGGGCCCGCCACCATCACCCTCACCACCGCAGCATGATCAACACAAGCTAAGTGGCATTGGGTTCTAACCGGCCGTACCACTCACGAGCTTTTGACCCTCCTAGGGCTTGCGGGCCCTGGCGAGGCCCCGTTTGCGGTGACCGTTGGTCCGCTCTTCGTGCAGCTCCTTGAGCGAGCGCATCATCGCGTCTTCCTGGCGCATCAGCGGGTCGTTGCGCAGGTCGCGCCAGACGGCGACGCAGAGCCCGATCATGACGAACAGGAACGGCACCGCGATCAGGATCGTCAGGTTCTGCAGGCCGGTCAGCGCCTCGTCGCCGCCGACCAGCAGCATGACCGCCGCGACCCCGCCCATCAGCACGCCCCAGAAGATCACGACGGACTTCGCCGGGTGCACGGATCCCTTCTGCGACAAGGTTCCCATCACGATCGACGCCGCGTCCGCGCCCGAGACGAAGAAGATCGACACGAGCAGCATCACCAGTATCGCGATCGGCACGAACCACGGCAGGGTCTCGAGCAGCTTGAACGTCGCCGATTCGGCGCTGCCGGCGCCCGCGATGTCCGCGCCAGCCCGCTGCCTGCTGATCGCCGCGCCGCCGAAGACCGCGAACCAGATCAGGCTGACGATGCTCGGCACCGCGATGACGCCGAAGATGAACTGACGGATGGTGCGGCCACGGGAGATCCGCGCGATGAACATGCCGACGAACGGCGTCCACGAGATCCACCACGCCCAGTAGAAGACGGTCCAGCCGCTGAGCCAGGTCTTCATCTGCTCGCCGCCGGTCATCCCGGTCCGGCCGGACATTTCGGCGAGTTCGCGGAAGTAGTCGCCGATCGCGCCGGGCACGATGTTGAGGATGAGCACGGTCGGGCCGACCACCAGCACGAACACCGCGAGCACCGCGGCGAGCACCATGTTGATGTTCGACAGCCACTGGATGCCCTTGGCGACGCCGGACACCGCCGAGGCGATGAAGGCGATGGTCAGCACCACGATGATCGCGACCAGCAGGCCCTTGCCAGGGTTGTCGATCCACCCGACGGCCGCCATGCCGCCGCCGACCTGCAGCGCGCCCAGCCCGAGCGAGGCGGCCGAGCCGAACAGCGTCGCGAAGATCGCCATGACGTCGATCGCCTTGCCCAGCGGGCCTTCCGAGCGTTGCTTGCCGATCAGCGGCACGAACACCGAGCTGATCAGCTGGCTGCGGCCCTTGCGGAAGGTGCTGTACGCGATCGCGAGCCCGACGACGGCGTAGATCGCCCACGGGTGCACCGTCCAGTGGAACAGCGTGGTCGCCATCGCGGTGTGCACGGCCTCGTCCGAATTCGGCGCCGCGGTGCCCGGCGGCGGGCTGGCCAGGTGCGAAACGGGTTCGTACACGCCGAAGAACATCAGCCCGATGCCCATTCCGGCGCTGAACATCATCGCGATCCACGACGACGTCCGGAACTCGGGCAGTTCGCGGTCCCGGCCGAGCGGGATCCGGCCGTACCGGCTGATCGCCAGGCAGACGGCGAACACCACGAACCCGCTCGCGGTGAGCACGAACGCCCAGCCGCCGTAGGGGATGACGGCGTCGTTCAGCACGGTCTTGGCGAGTTTCGCGAGGCTCGAAGGCGACACGACGCCCCAGGCGATGATCGCGAGCGCGAGTCCGGCGGCGACCCAGAACACGGTGCGGTCGGTCTCGGCGGGACGTTCGGCGGCGAGTTCGAGCGGGACGTGCTCGTCGGGCGGGTGACCCGGACCCGCGGTGTCTGGTGTGTCGGCCAGTCCCTGCGTGGCGGTTTGCTCCACCACTGGTTTCCCGTCCTGCGAACTCATGGTTCAGCCCGCGCCGTGACCGGCGCGATCTCCTTCCGACCTGTTTCTAACCCATTCGGCCTAAGCCCCCATCCTCTCCAGTGTGCGGTGAGGATGGGGTGCCCGCATGCTGGGCGACGCAGGTCACGTGGGGTCGTGCGCGTTGCGGGCGGCTAGAACCGCCCGCAACGCGCACGAGTCCTCACCCCTCGGTGCGCCTGCGCAGGCGGAGTGCGACGCCCGCGGCCAAGACGAGCGCGCCCGCTCCGCCCGCGATCGCCCAGCCCGGGACGCCCGCGTCGTCCGAGGCGGGTGCCGACGGGCCGAAACCGCCGGCCGCGCCGGACCGGTCGTAGGCCGAGCCGGGCAGCTTGTCGCCGTAGCGGGAGTGCACGGCCGACTGGTACTGGGCGACCGTCATGCGGGTGCCCGCCGCGACGCCGGTGGTCGAGCCGTCGAGCACGGTGACCGCGTCGCCGTCGACCGCGTACCAGGCGTTGATCTGCGGCTCGTGCAGGAGATAGCCCTTGCCAGCCTGGGTGGCGAGGCGCTTTTCGACGTCACCGGACGCGATGTTCACCACCGTCCAGTTCTGACCTTCGCGCTGCGCCCACACGGTCGCCGCCTCACCGGTGCCGAGCGTGGCGGGCACGGCGACGTAGGCGAGGTCGGCGGGCACGGCCGAGGTGCCCGCGACGAACGCCGCGGTCGGCTGGTAGACGGCGATGGACGCGGCGGGTTCGGCCTTGGCGGCGTTGGCCATCCTGGCCGCGACCTTGGGGCTGTCCGGGAAGGTGACCTTGGCGAGCTGGTCGACCGTCGACGGGCTGGTGGCGAGCGCGGCGACGGCGGACAGGTCACGGGCGTCGGGGGTGCCGGCGGGCTGGCCCGCCGCGGACGCCGGGCCGGTGCCGAGGAGGAGACCGAGCGCGATCAGCAGTCCCGCGCCGAGAAGGGGCCTGGTCATGGTCAGTCCTCGATTCCGTACACGGTGTGGGTCCAGGTGAACTGGCTGTTGCGCAGGTACGACGTGTAGTTCATGTGGTTGTAGCGCGGATTGCTGCCCCAGGGGTCGCCGAAGTCCACTTTCGAGGTACTGGTGGAGTTGTCGTAGCCGTAGAGCACGTGCATGTGCCCGCCGCCGTTGCTCCAGCCGATCCGGGTGCCGATGGGCCGCCCGGCGTCGATCTGGCTCTTGATCGAGGCGAAGCTCAGCGTCTGGCCATTGGAGTTGTACGTGCCCACGTTGCTGAAGCCGAGCCAGCGGAACACCCGCTGCTGGTCGCTCAGGTAGCCCTGGTTGTTCGCGCAGCTGCTACCGGACTCGTTGTGCGCGACCTGGCAGAACTTGGTCTGGGACAAGGTATGCCCGAAGTAGGCGGCGATCGTGTTGCCACTGGCGTCCCAGCACCAGTTGCTCTTCTCCTGCGCCTGCATCTGGATGCCGACCTGGCCCTTGAGCTGGACGGCGGTCGCTGTGGCAGGCGCCTGCAGTGCGAAGACCGAGACCGCGGCAAAGGCCGCCGCCAGTCCACGCGCGAGTGAGCGTTTCACGAGCACTCCTTACGCTAAGTGCACAGATGGGAATTGCGTGTAACCTGGATGAGGAGAAGATTCACCCTCTGGTGGGACTTTGGGCAACCCTTCGGTCAATAAGTAAGGACCCGTATTGGTAATTCCTCACCGATGCGTACGGATTCCCTCCTTTGGAAGGGGCGAATAGCCACTACAGTCCGGCCATGTCCAGTTCGGCTGTGCGGGAAGCGGCCGGGCCCGCCGCCTTCGTGGTGGTCGAAGGCGAGCCGGGCGCGGGCCGGAGCACGCTGCTCGACGGGTTCGCCCGGCGCGCGAATCGGGAGCACGCGGTGATTTCGGCGCGCTGCACCCGATTGCGGCTGCCGGTCCCGTTAGGACCCTTGGTCGAGGCGGTCGCCGGGTTCGGCGGCTGGCGTGCGGTGACGGGCGGGATGTCGCCGCTGGCGGGCGCGCTGCGACCGGTGCTGCCCGAAATCGCCGGGATATTGCCGCGCTGGGATGGGGAAAAGGCGACGCGCCATCAGGTTTTCCGCGCGCTGCGCGAAATGCTGACCCTGCACGAGCGCACGGTGCTGGTGCTCGACGACGTGCACGACGCCGACGAGGAGACCCACGACTTCCTGCGGTTCCTGGCCGGGTGCATGCCGCCGAGCCTGACGGTCGTGGCCAGTTCGGTCGCCAGGCCACAGCGCCGCGACAGCTGGTGGCTGCCCGCCGCGGGGGTCACCGCGCGGATAGCGCTGGGGGCGCTGGGGATCGACGAGATCGCCGCGCTCGCGGGTTCCCGCGACCTCGCCGAAGACGTGCTGCGGCGGACCGGGGGCGTCGCGAGCGCGGTCACCGCGGTGCTGGCGGACGAGGACGAGGCGTGGTGCGACGCGCTGACCGCGCGGATCGCGGGCACCCCGGCCGCGTCGATCGCCGAGGCCGCCGCCGTGCTGGGCACCCCGGCGAGCGCGGGCGCGCTCGTGGCGGTCTCCGGCCTGACCGAGAGCGACCAAGCCCTGATGGACGCGCTGGACGCTGGCCTGCTGCTGGACAAGGGACAGGGCCGATACGTCACGCGAAGCCCGCTGGTCGCGGATGCCTTGTACGCCAACATTTCCGGGCCGCTCCGCTGCCTGCTGCACACCAGGGCCGCAGCCTTTCTCGCCGCCGACGCTGAGCCGGACGAGTCGCGGATCGCGCGTCATTTCCGGGCCGCAGGCTCGCTCGCCGAGTGGGTGGTCTGGACCTCGGACGCGGTCGACCGGTCCACCTCGGACGGCAAACCCGACCTGGCGATCCGGCTGCTCGAAGCCGCGCTCGAAGACGACCGGCTGCCCCGCGCGGCCCGCGAGACGTTCGCGGTCCGGCTCAGCCGGGAAATGGCGCAGGGCCTGGTGCACGAGCACACCGTCCGGCTGCTGCGCGCCGCGATCGACGACGGGCCGCTGAGCCGGACCGCGCGCGGCGAGATCCGCATCAACCTCGGCCGCGTGCTGGTCAACCAGATCGGCCAGGTCGACGCGGGACGGCTGGAGATCGAACTCGCCGCCGCCGATCTCGCGCACCGCCCGGCGCTGCTCGCCCGTGGCCTCGCGACGCTGGCGCTGCCACACGTCGGCGCCGTGCCCGTCGAGCAGAACCTGCGGTGGCTCGATCAGGCGGAGCAGGTCAGTAAGCGCATTCAAGACCTCGAGGTGATCGTCGCGGTCTCCGCGAACCGGGTTTCGAGCCTGATGCAGGTGGCCGATCCGGCGGCCTGGGACGAGATCGGCACCCTGCCGAGGACGCCTCAGCCGGTCGAAGTGCGCAGGCAGCTGAGCCGCACCTACATCAACCTCGCCGACGCGGCCGCCTGGAACGGCCACTATCCGGTCTCGCGGGCTTATCTCGGCATCGCGAGACGCTTGATCTGCGACGAGAGCCAGCCGTATCTCGAAGCGCTGGCGACGGGCACCGAACTGCGGGTCGACGTCGAAACGGGCGCGTGGTCCGAAGTGGATCCCCAAGCACGCCTGCTGGTCGAGCAGGTCGGCGAGACCAGCTCGCTCGCCGCCGAGCCGCTGCTGGTGCTCGGCTGGCGCGACTTCGGGCAAGGCCGCCGGGCGCCCGCGCTGCGCAACTTCGAGGCCGCCTGCGCGCTCGCGGCGGGCAGCGCCCCGCTGCAGGCGTCCGCGTACGCCGGGCGGGTGGCCGTGCACCTCGCCGCCAAGGACCTCCCGGTGGCCAGGATGCTCGCCGACGAAGGCGTCGAATCCGTGCGGCGCAAGAACAACTGGGTATGGGCCGCCGAACTCGTGCCACCGACGGTCCGCGTGCTGCTCGCGCAGGACTGTCCCGACGAGGCCGACGCGCTGCTGGCCGAATATCGGCAGGGGATCGCAGGCAGGGACGCCCCGCTCGCCGTCGCCGCCGCGCTCTTCGCCGAAGGGCTGCTCGCGCACGCCAGGTCCGACATCGAGGCCGCGGCCGGGCTGCTCGCCCGCGCGAGCCGGGCGTATCACGCGCTCCCGCGCCCGGCCGCCGCCGCGGCCGCCGACGAACTCGCGGGGGAGTGTTTCGCCGCCATCGACGACCACGACCAAGCGCGCGCCGCGCTCACCGCGGCCGAAACCGCTTACCGCGCACTGGAATCCGCCGCGGACGCCCAAAGATGCCGCCGGACGCTCGTCCGCTACGACCCGAGCACGCCACGCCGGGGCCGCCGCGGCTACGGCAGCAGGCTGTCACCGCGCGAGACCGAGGTCGTCGAACTCGCCGCGCAGAACCTGACCAACCGCGAGATCGCCGCCAGGCTCTTCCTGTCCGCGCGGACCGTCGAGGTCCATCTCGGCCGGGCGCTGCACAAACTCGGCCTGCCCTCGCGCGCGGTGCTGAGTGAGGAATTCCTGCGCGAACATCTGAAGCCGATGACGGCCTGAACGTCCATATTCAAGCCAATAATGCGGGTCCCGTATTTGTTGGGAATTCCCGCGCAATGAATGCTGAAACCGCAGGTCGGAGCGTTGTGTATTTAATTGCGTAGGCCTACGGTCGCGGACCACTATTGTTCCCGGACTCCGGAAAATCGACAGTATGGGCGACCCCGAATCCTGTCCGGAGGGAAAACCGTGAGAAGGAAACCACTACTGGGTTTGACGGCTCTCATGCTGGCTTCACTGGCGATTTCGACGCCCGCCGACGCGACGCCACGCGCGTCCGCCGTCGCGCCGACCGACGCGGCGGTCCTTCCGTCCGGTGACGCGCACGGCCAGGAGATCGGCGGCGAGCCCGCCTCGGTCCGCGACTACCCGTTCGTGATCGCCGCGCTGCGCGAAGGCGGCTCCCGGCCGAAGGGCCAGAGCTGCTCGGGTTCGGTCGTCGCGCCGCGCAAGGTGATGGTCGCCGCGCACTGCAAGGAGCTCGAAGGCCGCAAGACCGTCCTGTACGGCTTGGACGACCTCAAGGCGGCGGGCGGCACGCAGCTCAACGTCGTCGACTACGTGACGCACCCGAAGTTCACCCAGCCATGGAACGGCTACGACGTCGCGATCATCACCACCGACGCCGACATCCCGGTGCCCGCCGGCGGCTACGCCAAGGTCGCCACTTCCGCCGACACCGGGCTGGAGACGCCCGGCAAGGACGGGTTCAGCCTCGGCTACGGCAAGAAGGACTACAACGACAACACCCAGGACGTCACGCTGCACAAGCTGACCCTGCCGATCGTCAACGCGAGCCAGTGCACCGGTGTCGAGAACGGCGTCGACCCCAAGACGATGATCTGCGCGGGCTACTCCGACGGCCGCAAGACCGTGCTGCCCGGCGACAGCGGCGGCCCGTTCATCGTCAACGGGATCGTCACGGGGCTCACCTCGTGGAGCCGCAGCGACTTCCGCTGGTACAGCGTCTACAGCAGGCTCAACAACGACATGGGCGACTGGGTCAAGCAGCAGATCGGCGACGCGCCGAGCGCCGACAAGTTCACCCTCGCCGCTTCGCCGTCCTCGGTGAAGGTCGAGCCTGGCAAGTACATCTCCGCGTCGGTCACCAGCAAGCCGGGCAAGAACGGCGCCGAGGATGTCACGCTTACCGCGTCCGGGCTGCCCGAAGGCGCGAAGGCGACCTTCCAGCCGCCGACGATCAAAACGGGTGACACCGCCAAAGTGACGATCGAGACCGCGGCGACCACCCCGCAAAAGGACTACTCGATCACGATCTCCGGCAAGGGCACGACCGATACGGCGACCACCACGCTGAAGCTCACGGTCGGCAACGGCGGCCCGCCCACCGGCGACCTGAAGGTGACGGTCAACCCCGCGTCCGGCAGCGGACGCAAGGGTTCCATCGTCAGCGCGACCGTCTCGGCCACCGGCGGCACCGGCTCGATCCGGCTCTCGGCGGCCGGTCCTAACCTCCAGGTCGCGCCGCTGTTCAACCCGCAGACGATTTCCAGCGGCGGCAGCTCGACGATGCAGGTCTTCGTGCCGTTCCAGGCGGGCACCTACCCGATCACCATCACCGCGAAGGACACGTCCGGCGCGACCGCGACGACGACGTACACGCTCACCGCGCAGGCCATCGCGCTCACCGCGTCCGAGGCCGAAGGCGTTGTCGTCCAAGCGAAGCAGCACTACGCGGGCCAGTACATCGTCGTGCTGAAGGGCGACACGTTCAGCGCGCAGGCACTGTCGGCTTCGCTGACTCAGCGTTTCGGCGGAGAAGTCGGGTCCACCTGGACGACCGCGCTGAACGGCTTCTCGGTCAAGAAGATGACCGAGGCGCAGGCGAGGCGGCTCGCGGCCGACCCGTCGGTGAAGGCCGTCTACCAGGACGGCACGGCGAAGGGCGCTGACACGCAGACCAACCCGACCTGGGGACTCGACCGCGTCGACCAGAAGGCGCTGCCGCTCGACAAGAAGTACACCTACAACAACGGCGGTGAGGGCGTCACCGCGTACGACCTGGACAGCGGCATCAACCCGGCCAACCCGGAGTACGAGGGCAGGGCGAGCCTCGGCAAGGACTTCTTCGGCGGTGACGGCAAGGACTGCCACGGGCACGGCAGCCACACCTCCGGCACGCTCGGCAGCAAGACCTACGGGGTGGCCAAGAAGGTCAAGATCGTCGGCCTGAAGGTGCTCGGCTGCGACAACACCGGGCCGGACTCGGGCATCATCGACGCCGTCGACTGGGTGACCGCCAACGCCAAGAAGCCCGCCGTGGCCAACATGAGCCTCACCATGGACGCGCCCGGCGTCGGCGACGACGCGCTCAAGAAGTCGATCGCCTCGGGTGTCGTCTACGGCGTCGCTTCCGGCAACGCCTCGACCGACGCGTGCAACACCAGCCCCGCGCGGGTGCCGGAGGCGATCACGGTGAACGCGACCGACCAGAGCGACAACCGGTCGAGCTTCTCCAACTACGGGTCCTGCACGGACATCTTCGCGCCGGGCACCAACATCACCTCGCTCAGCCCGAGCAGTGGCGGCTCGGCCGGGATGAGCGGCACCTCGATGGCCACCCCGCACGTGGTGGGCGCGGCCGCGCTGTACCTCGCGGCCAACCCCGGCGCGACACCGCAGCAGGTGCGGGACGCGCTCGTGGCCGGCGCGACCGACGGTGTCGTCAAGAACGTGGGCAGCGGCTCGCCGAACAAACTGCTGAACGTCTCGTTCATCGGCAGCGGCGGCCCCGGCCCGAAATGCGGCGCCAAGTCGAACACCACCCCGGTGTCCATTCCGGACATGGGTGACGCGGTGACCAGCTCGGTGACCCAGGACGGCTGTGACGGCAAGGCTTCCGCGTCGCTGCCGGTCAAGGTCGACATCAGCCACACCTTCACCGCCGACCTGGTGCTCGACCTCGTCGGGCCCAGCGGCCGGACGTACCGGCTGAAGAACTCGGGCGGCACGGGCGCGGCCGGTGGCGTGCACGAGACGTACACGGTCGACGCGTCCGGGGAGAACGCCAACGGCACCTGGAAACTCCAGGCGCGTGACGTCTACCGGTTCGACACCGGCTCGATCGACGGCTTCACGATCACTTTCTGAATGAAGTGCCCGGTGGGCCACCGATCAGGGCGGTGGCCCACCGGGTTTCAGTCTTGGATGCGGCGCCAGGCCTGCTGCTGCTCCAGCTCGAACGCGGTCTCGATGAGGCTGCGTTCGTCGCCGTGCGTGGCCGAGAGCTGCACACCGACCGGCAGCCCGTCGTCGGTCTGCCCCATTGGCAACGAGATCGCCGGGTTGCCGGCGACGTTGTCCATCGGCGTGAACGCGACGTAGTGCAACAGCCGCTCGATCAGCGTGTCGAAGGGGACGGCCGGGCTGATGTGGCCGAGCTTCGGCGCGCTGTGCGCGAGCACTGGCGACAGCAGGAGTTCGTGACGCTGGAACAACTTCGCGTGCGCGTGCTTGACTTTTGAAAGCCTTCGCAGTGCGCCAGGGGTGTGCCGGAGGTTGCGCAGATAGTGCGCGCGCAGGCCGAGCGTCAGACCGTCCAGTTTGGTCCGGTCGTAGCTGCGGTCTACGAGCAGCTTGCCGGTGCCAGCGGCGAGAGCGGCCAGCATGCCCCAGTAGAGCGTGAAGTCGCTCGCGAACGTCTCGTCGACAGGCAGCGCTATCGGCGTGACGATGTGTCCCTGCTTCTCAAGCAGCGTCGCGGTCTTCTCGACGGCTGCCCGTGTCGGCGCGTCCAGCACCGCTCCGGTCACGCTTTCGGTGACCAGGCCGATCCGCAGCCGTCGCCGCGCGGGGCCGTGCACCAGCCCGATCGGCGGCAGCGCCGGGTTGCGCCAGTGGTCCTCCTGCGCGGCGAGGAACGCGGCGGTGTCGCGGACGGACCGGGTGACCACACCCTCCGAGATGATCTTGATGGGCAGCCGTGCCGCCTCTTCGCCGTCGATGTGCCTGCCACGACTGGGTTTCAACCCGATCAGCCCGGCGCACGCCGCCGGGATGCGGATGGAACCGCCGCCGTCGTTCGCGTGCGCGAGCGGCACGACACCGGCGGCCACGAGCGCGGCCGAACCGCCGGAGGACGCACCGACCGAGTACTCGGGGTTCCACGGATTGCGTACCGGGTCGGCGTTCGCGTACTCGGTCGTCGCGTTGAAGCCGTACTCCGGCATCCGGCTCTTGCCAAGCACTGTCAAGCCGGTAGAGACGAACTGGCGCGCGTAGCTGCCGTCCGTCTTCGCAGGGCTTGCCACGTACGCCTCGGTGCCGTGATTGGTCGGCATGCCACGCAGGTCGGTGTTGTCCTTGACAAAGGTCGGGACGCCGAACAGGGCCGCCTCGGCGTCCTGCCCGTGCCGAGGGCTCTCGTAAACGGAGTGGACGACGGCGTTGAGCGAAGTGACCCGTTCCGCACGCGCGATCGCCGCCTGTGCCAGCTCGGCCGGGCTGACCTCGCCACGCCGCACCATCGACGCCAGTCCCACCGCGTCGTGATCACCCAGCGCGTCGTCGGTGAACGCGTGCACCCGCTCCGTCATCGTGAAACTCCTTCAGGTCCGGTTGCCCTCCATCATGACCGAAGTCTGGAAGAACTTCCAGACTTTGCGTACCGTGTCCCCGTGACCACTCCCAAGCGCCACCACCGCGAGCGCGGAAAGGCCCGCCGCGACGCCCTGCTGCGCGCCACCGTCGAAGTCGCGGCCGAGCAGGGGACAGCGGGCATCACGCACCGCGCCGTCACCGAGAAGGCTGGCGTTCCACTCGCGACGGTGAGTTATTTCTTCGACTCGATCACCCAGCTCGTCGAAGAAGCTTTGCGAGAGTTCACGGCCGCCGAAAAGTCCCGCCTCATCGAGCTTGCCGACACGCTCGGCGCCGAACAGCGTTCCCCGGACGAGATCGCCACGGTCTTCGCGGCCAAGTCCGCCCCTGACCGCTTCGAAGCGCTGGCGATGTTCGAGGCCTACCTCCATGCCGCCCGCGGCCCCGAACTCCACGCTCCCGTCTCGGAAGCACTGGCCGCGTCCCGTCAGGTCGCCTCGGCCGCTGCCCGCGCCGCGGGCGCACCCGACCCGGACGCGATGGCACCGGCGCTGGCCGCGCTGGCCCACGGTTTCGTCATGCACCAGCTCGCGGTCCCCGGCGAGGTCGCTCCGGACGCGCTGCGCACGGGCCTGCGCGCGCTGTTCCTCGGCTACCTGCTCGATGCTGGTCACGTCGAATTGGCGCTCAGTTTGCGCGCCTAGCGACGCACGTCACCCGAACGGGCGGGAACACCAGCGGCCCCGAAGCGTTGTACAGGGTGTCGGTACGGCGGTGTCCCCGGGCCTCACCCCTTGCCTTCACGGAATACCGGTCAGGCCGGAGCCGTGTCGAGCCACTCGCCGAGAGGCGACCCCCGTACCGGCCTTGAGCTCCCGCCTCTGCTCGCAGGCTGTTCCCCCAGGCAGCCTCCGCTGGGCAGGGGCGGGCCCCTAACCGCCGCTGGATCGCTTCGGAGTCAAGGAAAACTGCACCGATCCGTGTAATGCTTTTCGGTGCGACGCTACGCGCGGCCAACAGTCCGGTCGGCGATAATCGCGATCATGGCGCATGTCCTGCTGGTCGAAGACGACGTCTCCATCCGGGACTCGATGGAACTGGTGCTGCGGCGCCACGGTCACGAGGTGGCCGCCGCCGGCACCGGCGAGGAAGGCCTCGACCTCCTGCGCGGTCCCGGCGGGATCGACGTGGTGGTGCTCGACCTGATGCTGCCCGGCATCGACGGATTCGAGGTGTGCCGCCGGATCAGGGCGGCGGCCCAGACCCCGATCATCATGCTCACCTCGCGCGGCGACGACTCCGACATCGTCACCGGGCTGGAAGCGGGCGCCGACGACTACGTGGTCAAGCCGGTGACCGCCCGCGTGCTGGACGCCAGGGTCCGCGCCGCCGTGCGCCGCGTCGAGCCGACACCCCGGCCGAGCTCCGCCGAGGAGTACGACGGGCTCGTGCTCGACCGGGCCGGGCTGAGCGTCGCCAAGCGCGGCGAGCCGATCGCGATCCCGCCGACCGAACTGCGGCTGCTGCTGGAACTGTCCGCGTCGCCTGGCCAGGTCTTCAGCCGCGAGCAGCTGCTGCAACTGGTGTGGGAACACGACTATTTCGCCGATTCACGGCTGGTGGACGCCGCGGTCGGCCGGTTGCGCGCCAAGATCGAGGACGTCGCGTCCCGGCCGCGCTACATCCAGACGGTGCGTGGCTTCGGGTACCGGTTCGGGCCGTTGTGAGCAGGCTGCTGCGGTTCGGCGGACTCCGCGGCCGTCTGCTGCTCGCCTTCGTGCTGGTGTCACTGGTCAGCGCGGCGACCGCCACCGTCCTCGCCTACGACGACGCCCGCGAGGCCATCCTCAAGCGTGCCGAAACCTCCGCGCGCAAGGACTTCCGCGACCGGGTGAGCGCGGCCGTGCCGGAGTTCGACGTCCCGCCCGACCAGGCGGCGCTGACCCGGCTCGTCCAGACGGTCGCGGCGGGCGCGGGCGACGTCAAGCTCGTCGCCACGTACCAGGAGCTGGCCGCCGGCGCGCTCGACCAGCGCATGCTCACCGCCGAGCTGCGCGCGGACGTGCGGCGGGGCGAGCGCGTCGCGCTCCAGCGGATCGAGTGGAACGGCGAGCCGTGGCTGCTGCTGGGCAGCTCGGTCGCCTTCGCGGGCTCCGTGCGCCCGACCGGGCTGGAGGTGTTCCAAGCCGTCTCGCTGCGGGAAGAACAGCGCGACATCGGCAACCTGATCATCTCCGTCCGTAATGGAGTACTGCCGGTGGTACTGCTCACCGCCGTGCTCGCGCTGCTCGCGGCCGGCACGGTGCTGCGGCCCGTGCGCACACTCGGCCAGGCCACCCGCAGGCTGGCCGGCGGCAAGCTGGAGACCCGCGTGAAGGTCAAGGGCCGCGACGAACTCGCCGATCTGGCGCGGGATTTCAACGACACGGCCGACGCGCTGCAGTCCTCGGTCGCCGAGCTGCGCGACCAGGAAGCCCGCGCCAAGCGGTTCGTCGCCGACGTGTCGCACGAGCTGCGCACCCCGCTGGCCGCGATGACGCTGGTGTCGTCCATTTTGGACGAAGACGCCGACCGGCTGCCACCGGACATCGCGCGGGCGGCGGGCGTGATCAGCTCCGAGACCACCGGCCTCGCCAGGCTCGTCGACGATCTCATCGAGATCTCCCGGTTTGACGCCCAAGTGGCCGCGCTGTCCATTCAGGACATAGATGTCGCCGAAGCGTTGCGGGCCACCTTGTCCACCCGCGGCTGGACGGACCGGGTCGAGGTCGACCTGCCCGGCGGCACCCGCGCCAGGCTCGACCGGCGGCGGCTGGACGTGATCGTCGCCAACCTGGTCGGCAACGCGCTGCGGCACGGCGCGCCGCCGGTCACCCTCACCTCGCGGAGCGCCGGGACCGACCTGCTCATCGAGGTCGCCGACCGCGGCCCCGGCCTCACCCCCGAGTCCGCCCGGCGCGTGTTCGAGCGGTTCTACAAGGCGGACAGCGCCCGCACGCGCTCCGACGGCAGCGGGCTGGGCATGGCCATCGCCCAGGAGAACGCCCGCCTGCACGGCGGCGAGATCACCGTGTCCGGGAATCCCGGCGGCGGCGCGCTCTTCACGGTCCGGATTCCCTGCCAGGAAAGGGAAAAGGCATGATCAACCGGGCCCGCTCGCTCATCCTCGCGGCTTGCCTGCTGGTGACCGGCTGCGGCGTCCAGCCGACCGGTGTCGTCGACGGTGGCCCGCCGATCGCGGGTGTCTCCGAAGGCATGCGGCTCTACTTCGTCACGGACCAGGGGGTGCGCGGCGTGGCGCGCCCCGGCCTGGAGCTTTCGTCACTCGACGGCGTGATCAAGCTCTTGATGGGCGGCCTGAACCAGGTGGAGATCGCCAACGGCTACACCACGCTCGTCGTCATCGCCGGGCCGTTCTCCGCGTGGTCGGTGAACGGCCAGGTGACGCTGCGCCTGCCGAAGACCCCGGTCGACAGCGTGACGGGCATGTTCGCCGGCCAGCTGGTGTGCACACTGGCCCGTGCCGAGACGGTGCTGAACGGGACCCGCCCCGACGCCGTCCGCGTGACGATCATCGCGGACGGCGGCACAGCGGGCCCCTACCAATGCTTCCAGTTCCTCAACGCCTAAACCCCGGGATAAAGCGGGCTTTACTCCCGGGGATAAAGCCCGCTAAACATCGCGGAGTAAAGCCCGCTTTATCCCGGCACTGGGAGCTAGGTGGTGTTCAGCGCGACCGTCGGGTGCAGGCGGGAGGCGCGGACGGCGGGGTAGAGCCCGGCGATCACGCCGATCACCATGGTCGCGCCGAGCCCGGCGCCCAGCGACCACGGGGGGATGACCGCGGTCCAGCCCTGCGCTGCGGCCAGCACGTAGGTCGCGATCACGCCGAGCAGCGCGCCCGCCAGCCCGCCCAGCGCGGACAGCAGCAGTGACTCCGTGAGGAACTGCATAAGGATGGCGGGCTTGGTCGCCCCGAGTGCCCGTCTCAGCCCGATCTCCTGACGGCGTTCCAGCACCGACACGACCATGGTGTTCGCCACGCCGACCCCGCCGACCAGCAACGCGACCGCGCCGAGCGCCAGCATGAGCGTGGTCATCCCCTCGTCGGTCGCGGCCTTGGCGACCAGCGCGTCGGACGGCCGCGAGACCTTCACCGAGTGCTCGTCACCGGGGTTGACCGTGCGGGGGAGCACCGCGCGCACGGCCTCCACCGAAGCGTCGGTGGAGCGCTCGAAGATCGTGGTGGGATGCCCGTCGAAGCCGAAGTACCGCTCCGCGGCGGGAAAGCCGATCAGCGCGACCCGGTCCAGCGTCGGCACCAGCTCGACCGGATCGAGGATGCCGATGACGACGAACCATTCCTCGTTCATGACGATCTTCTCGCCGACCGAGGTCACCCCGAGCCGCTGGGCGGCGACCGAGCCGAGCACGACGGCGGGTATCCGCTCACTCGCCGCGTCGAGCCACCGGCCCTGGCCGACGCCGGCGCCGAGCGCGGTCAGCAGGTCGAGGCGAGCCGCCTGCGCGGTGACGCCGGGCGCCAGCTCCATCGGCACCGCGTCGCTGCGGCGGATCCTGGCGTCGACCTGCGCGGTCGCGGTGGCCTGCTGCACCGGGCCGATGCGCGCGACCATGCCGACCGCCGCCTTCGGCAGCCGGGCGGCTTTCCCGTCGGCGGTGTTGCCCGCTTCGACGATCAGGAGGTTCGTGCCGAGCCGGTCCAGCTTGGCCATCAGATCGGCCCTGCTCGAGTTGGACAGCCCGACCACGGCGACCATGGTCGCGATGCCGATGGCGATGCCCAGCGCGGACAGCACCACCCTGGCCGGCCGGGTGCGCAGCCCGACCATGCCGACGCGCAGCACGTCGGCGGCGGCGAGCCTGGCCGGCTTCAGCATGGCTTCACCGCGCCGGTGTCGAAGACGATCCCGCCGTCCCTGATGCCGATCCGGCGGGGGAGCCGCTCGGCGATCTCGGTGTCGTGCGTGATGACACAGATCGTGGTGCCCGCCGCGTTCAGCTCGCCGATGAGGCTCATCACCACCTCGCCGGACGCGGTGTCCAGCGCACCGGTCGGCTCGTCGGCGAGCAGCAGGTCGGGCTCGCCGACGAGCGCGCGGGCGATGGCGACCCGTTGTTTCTCGCCGCCCGACAGTTCGGCGGGGGTGTGGCCGAGCCGATGCCCGAGGCCGACCCGGCCCAGCGCCTCACCGGCCCTGGCCCGGCGCTGTTTCAGCGGCACCCCCGAATACAGCAGCCCGTCCGCGACATTGGCGACCGCGTCCCGCCCAGGCGCCAGGTGGAACTGCTGGAACACGAACCCGATGTGGCGCGCGCGCAGTGTCGACAGCCGCGCGTCCGACAGCGTGCTCACGTCGTGCCCGGCCACCTTCACCTCACCCGAGGTCGCCCTGTCCAGCGTGCCGATCAGGTTCAGCAGCGTCGACTTGCCCGAGCCGGACGGCCCGACGATCGCGACCAGCTCACCCCGCTCGACCCGCACGTCGACCCCGCGCAGCGCCGAAACCCCGCCGGGATAGGACTTCGTGGCCCCGGTCAGTTCGATCACCGCGTCGGTCATGGTGCGGCCGCTCCGACCTTGAGCCCCTCGGCCAGCCCGTCGCCCTTGACCTCGATCCGCCCGTCGGCGCTCATCCCGGTCTCGACCCGGACGGTCGTGCTCGTGCCGTCCTTGACCACCTGCAGCCCATAGCCGCCCTCGCGCAGTGCGATCACCGCTTCGACCGGGACGGTGAGCACACCGGTGCGGCTCTCCTCGATGAACTTCACGCTCGCGGTGCCGTCCTGGGGCGGCGTGTTCTCGTCCAGGTTGATCTCCGCCTGGACACCCTGCGGAGGCGACGCGGTGCCCTCGGACTCGGGTTTCGCCGTGCCGGTGACCTCGCCGTGCACCTTCGTGCCGTCCGGCAGCGTCACCTCGACCTTGGTGCCCGCCTTCGCGAGACCCTGGTCGTTCTTGTCGAGCGCCACCCTGACCACGGGCTTCGTGGAGGCGATCGTCAGCACCGGCTTGTCCCCGCCGACCTGATCGGCCAGCGCCGCGTCAGCCGAGACCACCCTGGCCGGGCCTGGCTGGAACACGATGTCCCCCTTGCCGAGCGAACCGGTCGGCTCCAGCACCCCGAGCGACTTCTGCCACGACTTCACCGCGGCCACGGTCGCGGCGTCGTACTTGTTGTCGTTCGCCAGCCCCCGCCCACGGCCGAGGTCACGGAGGTTCTTCTTGAGCTGCTGGACATCCGGCCCGACAGTGCCTTCCGCCATCTCACGGAACATCGGCGTCTTCCCGTACAGCAAGACGACCGGCTGGGTGTCCCGCCGATAGAGGACCTGCCCTCGTTCCACGGTCTTGCCCGCTTCGGCCGCCGTGGTCACCGTCCCCTCGACCGGCGACTTGACCGCCCGCCGCTCCGCGTACCCGAGCTGCCCGTCAAGTGTCTTGCTCCGCACCAGATCACCGCGCACGACCTCGGCGGTGGCGGGCGGCAGGTTCGCGGCGGGCTTCTTGTCCGCCGCGTCCCCGGTCCCCGAAAACAAGGCGTACGCCCCGAGCCCCACACCCGCGACGGCCACCATCGCGATGGCTATTCCGGCCCGCGCTTTCATTGCATACCCGCGGCCTGTTCGATGAGCTTGTCCTCGCAAGCCTTCCGAGCTGCCTCGTAGGCGGGCGAATTCACGTCGATCTGCGGGGACGTCGGGTTGGGGTCGCCACCGGGAATCGCCTGCCCGCCCTGCATCGTCGGGTTGGCGAACTTGGTGACGCCCTGTGCCCGCATGCACTGTGCGTGCGCCATCAGCGATTCGAAGACCTTCTGCTGATCCTTCTTCGGCTCGAGCTGCGCCGCCTTCTGCATCAGCTCGCCGCATGCCGCCATGACACGCTGGAGCTCCTTTTGCCCGTCCTTCTCGACCTCCTGACCTTGGATCTTCTCCATCTTGGGCATGTCGGCGTACCCGGAGAGCTTGGGATCCGGCCAGTCCTTCATGCCCTCCTTCCGCATGCACTGGGAGAAGGCGAGCTGCGCGTCGTAGAACTCGCTTTTCCCCGACGGGGCCGCGGACGACGGAGGAGCCTCGGCCGAGGAAGAGGAACCGGTGGTCGGCACCGAGGCGATGCCGGTGTCCTGGGGTTCCTCACCACCGCAAGCGGTCACCAGGAACGCCGGGAGCACGAGCATCGCGGCCAGAATTCGAGAGGTTTCCATGTATCAAGCGTGCAGCTGCGACGTGATCGTCCCTTGATGACGACATGATGAGTGTGTGACAGCTACGCCGAACAGCTGTGCCGGAAGGTCGCCAGCTCGGTGCCGACCATGGCCGCGATCATGCCGTCATCGGCGATCACCGGTCCGTCGATGTCGTTGAAATCAGCAACGGTCGCGAGGGTATCGGTGAGAACGCCGCTTTCCCAGACCCCGAGCGCGTAACCGCGGTCGGCGGTCCGGTAGATCCCGGTCGTGCGCGTGCCGGAATCGACGGCGGGCGCGTTCGCCCAGGTACTCAGTTCGCGTACGACCGCGCCGGTCAGGTCCCATTCGACGGTCGTCAGCCGCTCGTTCTCGTACTTCACCCCCGCGATGCGCCCGTTGCGGAACGAATCGACCATGTCGGTGCCCAGCGCGATCTTGGTCATCGTCCCGTCCGGGTACCGCACGAAGAAGTCGGGCGTCGAGGTCTCCGCGCGGATCAGGATCCGGCCCTGCTCGTCGATGTCGACCGGGCTGACATAGCCGTAGACGGTGGGATCGGGGTTGATCGTCACCACCGTGCCCGGCGCGGAGGCAGGCCAGATCGTCAGGTCGAAGTTGTCCCCGAGGCCCAGCGCGGTCCCCACGATGTCACCGGCGTCGTTCACCCCGAGCGCCCGCGCCGACCGCCGCCCCGGCGGCCGCGGAAGAACGCTGAACCGGCCATCCCGGTAGACGACAGCGTTGTCTTCGAAGGAGTCTTTATAGGTCATGCCGACGGCGGTGCCCGACGAGTTGATGTCGGTCAGCTCGGTCTGCTGGCCGAACGCGTGGCCGAGTACTTCGGCCACTCCGTCATGCCAGCGGATCGCACCGGCCGAAGAAGCACTGCCCGCGAACCACCCTCCATACGCCGCGGCGGACACGTATCCCCTGTCGTCCCCTGCGGGTGGTGGCAGCGTGCCCCGCGTCCACGTACAGCTAGTGGCTTCACGCGCCGCGGCGGTACCCGCGGTGGCGGTCAGCATCGGGACCAACGCCAGCATGGCCGCCAGTACTGCCTTCATCGTGTGCTTCATAGGTCTCCCTCGCTACGGCATCGCCACCCCGAGCACGCACGGCGCCGCCGTTCGGTTGCCTTCGGACTTGCCAGGGCAGAAATGCCCGCACCTCACGGTCGAAGTGCCCTCGCCAAACGGCTGGACTTTTCGCTGTTCTCCCTTTGGCAGTACCGAAAAACCAGCCTGTCGATGATCCTGGAGGAGTACTCGATCACGGATCGATCGAGCCAACGAGAGGGGAACCCCAATGTCACGTGCCATCAGAGCGGGTCTAGTCGCGGCCAGTGCGATCGCCGGTATGGCGCTGGCCACCGCGCCCGCCCAGGCGACCACCACCCAGACGCAGATCAACCAGTGTGGCTACCTGCCCATCCCGGCGGGCTGGATCGACACCGGCCACTTCTACAGCAGCTCTTGCGGCAGCTCGATCACGCTCAACACCTTCGTCCTCGTGCTGGGCTCCAGCGTGCCGGTCGGCTCGCAGCTGACCATGTGCGCGACGACCCAGTACCAGCCGCCCGCCGGGTGGGTCATCGTCTCCGGCCTGTACAACCAGCCGAGCTGCGCGACGTTCTCGCCGACTTTGGACAAGAACGCCTACGTCGTGCGCCGTTTCTCCTGACCGGCCACAAAGGATATTCGCCGTAAACCAGCAGTCCTCGGGTTGTCGACTGCAATGACCCGGGGACTGTTGGTGCGCCTTCAGGGACCTGTCCGGGTACGAGAAACTGGTCGGAACTAGTCGGGTGCAGCGCTGGTCTCGAGTGTGAGCGCGGCGTCCGAGACAGAGGAGACTCAGCCTCAACGAGGCATCCGTGCCGCAATGATGGGAACGGCCTGGACACGACGTCGAGGCGTGCCAGGCCGTTCCAGCGGTGAAGGCGGCAATCAGCCGATCGGGCACAACGCGGCTCTGTCGCCGGTGCCGCCTCCCGAGCGAAGCGCGTGACGGATGAGCAACATGGAATACCCCCTCTCTACCGATCGGCCTGACCGCTGAACCGCATCAGGCGAAGGCAATGAGTGCGCAGCCGAAAGGCGGACTGCCCCGGAACGGAGGTGAGCTGTCGCACAATCGGCAGGCTCGGGCGCGTCCTCTGACGAAGCTGGGAGGCCAGCGACAGGGCGGGGTCTAGGACCATCCCGTACTCGGAAATGGCCTCGGCGAGCGAGTTCTCGGGGGTTTTCTCGTTTGGACGGGCCAAGTACACGGGCTTTCCGACCGCTGCAGCGCACGCCGTGTCGTGACCGTGGTCGCCCACCACGAAATCAGCTTGCGCGGCAAGGATCTGCCATTCATGCCCGGGCCGCAGGAACTCCATGCGCTCCTGCACGACTTCCCCGACCCATGCTTCCAGCTGCCGCCTCCCGTGCTGCGCCCACACGTCCGGGTGAAGCCGGCAGACCAGGCGCGTCTCCTGAGCAGGCAGAGCCGTGGCAAGGTGCCGGAGGAGAGCTGGGGTCCGAGCAAGCAACGAGCCGGGCCCTCGGTCCGACAGCACGAGACCTAGTCGCTGGCTCCCATGAATCCGAGGCTGCCGACGGCAGGCACGAAGCAGCTCGTCATACCCCGGATCGCCGACGACGACCGAGTGTCGGGCCAACATCGGAGCATTGGCGCCAAGCCGGGTCAACGCCTGCACCTGCGGCAGGCCGATGAGTAGTGGCTCGGGATGCGCTTGCCGCCGCCGGAGCAACTGCACGATCGCGGCGACACAGCATCGGCCGTTGTGGTCGACGATCGCGCCCTCCGCTGAAACCTCGGGCAGAACCAGCAGCGGCCCCTGCAGCAAGCCGACCCCAGCCGGGTCGGCTGTGACGACCAGATCGAAGCGCGTGCGGACGGCGCGTTCCCACGGCGTGGTGAGTGCGCCGATTGTGGCGATGTAGGAACGGACCATGTCTTCGGCCGGGCCAGGCGGCTGAGTGAAGACGACCTGAAACCCCGGCTCCCGCTCGAGCACCTGCACGGCCGCGCTTACCCGCTCTCCCGCTGCCTCACTGTGCACCACAGCCAGAATCACGCGTCGCACCGGGCAGGTTCGTGCGCCGTAGCCAGCTGTCCACCACGGTGCGAAGCCTGCCGATTCCGAGTAGCCCATGATTTCCTCCCTGAGCGGTCATTCCGACGGCGCCACTGTCCGTGCGGCTTGTGGGGGAAACCGTGGTCGAAAGCGTGGTGGCCTGTTCAGCCTGCGCTGAGCAAGTAACGATCTGGTTCACTGGGAACCATGGACGAAGTCAGCGTCGACCTGTGCGTTCTCGGTGCCGTGCGCTTGCTGGTGAACGGTGAAGCGGTACGCCTGGAACCTCGGCAGGCCACCGTTCTGGCGATCGCCGCAGTGGCGGAAGGCAAGGTCGGCTTCGGCGAGCTGACCGACCGTTTCGGGGTCAAGGACCCGGCAACGCTGCGGTCCTACGGTGCGAAACTGCGGGCTCGCTCAGGGGTCGAGCTGGTCAAGAAGAACAAGCGCATGGTTTTGCAGCTGGCGATCGCACAGGACTCGGTCGACCTGTGGCGGTTCCGCGCCGGGCTTGCCGGCTGTGCCGGGCTGCCTGCCTCCCGGAAGCTGCCGCTAATGCGCGAGGCACTGGAATGCTGGCAAGGACCGCCGCTGGCCGGGCTGGACCCGCGCTGGGTGCGTGACGAGCTCGTGCAGCTGCGGGCTGAAGGACGCCGCGCTTACCTCGAGCTGATCAAGCTCGCCGCGGAACGGGAAGGACCGGAATCGGCAGTCGGTCACGCGCAGCGAGCCGGCGAGCTGCTACCGGACGTCGACGAGATCCGGGCTGTGCTGTGGCGCTTGTGGGCCGAATGCGGCCGGGCGACCGAGATCGCCGACGACCTACGGCGGCGCGAAGAGTTGCCTCCGTATCTCGGGTCGCCCTCGCTGGCACACCTGCGCAAGGAAGCTCGAGCGCTGGTGGCGAAGGCGCGGCGTGTGTCGGCAGCGGTTCCCGAGCAGCTGCCACGGTCGTTGCCGCCCGTGCGGTCGACGGTGCACGGCCGCGAAGCCGAGCTGGCTCTCCTTGACACTCTGACCGACCCTGACAGCGGGGTCCGGGTCTTGACGGTCCACGGGCTCGGTGGACTGGGCAAGACCGAACTGGTCGCCGAATGGGCCCATCGTGCGGCGGCGCAATTTCCCGACGGCGTCCTCTTCGCAGACTTGGGCGGCTTCTCGCCGTCCGGTCCGGTCCTACCCGAAGTCGTCTTGGCCAACTTCGCGAGGCAGCTGGGGATTCCGCTCGCCGACCAAGCCGGTGATGTCTGTCTGGCCGCCTACCGGACTGCCGTGAACACCCGCGCTGTCCTGATCATCCTCGACAATGCCTCCGACGTCCGACAGGTGGCGGACCTCCTGGCTGCCGGAGAACGTAGCCGCACGGTCGTCACGACGCGCGCCGCCGCTACCGCGCCCGCGGCAGCGGGTGCACGAACGCTGAACCTGCAGCCGATCACCGGCGAAGCCAGCCTGGCCGTCCTGCACGAAACCATAGGCGTCGAGCGGACCGCGGCGGAGCCGTTCGCGGCGGCCAAGCTCGTAGCGGCGTGCGGGGGATTTCCATTGGCAGTCCGGCTGGTCGCCGCGCAGGCGCGGCTCAACCCGACGGTTGAACTGGCGGACGTGCTGACCCGGCTGGGCACGGCCGCCGCGGTGCTGGGCGCGAAACCCGAAGGAGAGCCAGCGTTGCACAATTCACTCGCCTTGTCTTACGCGCCACTGTCCGCCGAAGCGGCCCTCGTTCTACAGGTCGTCGCGCTCCACCCGGGACCTGAGATCGCTCTGGAAATGATCCCATTCTTGACGCGACTGCCGGCGTCTTCGGTGCCGGACGCTGTGGACGAGCTCTTGCTGGGGAACCTGCTCGATCCTGTCGCAGGCAAGCGGTTCCGCCTCCACGACCTGGTCCGGGCCTTCGCTCGCGAACGAGCAGATGAAGAGCTATCAGCCGAACAAGTGCGCGCGGTCCGGGAACGATTGCTCGGATGGCTGCTGGCCGCCGCCCGGCTGTCCGATCGGGCCCTCCGATCCGGTCGGGAGCTCCCGGACGACCTCGTGGCCGCCGATGGCGCACCGCTGCCTGCTCCGGCGACGGAGGACGACGGCCGGCGGTGGTTCGAGACCGAGCACAAGACCCTGCTCGCCGTGCTGGACTCGCCGGACTTCCGGTCCTTCACGGAGTATCGGTGGAGGTTGCCTCTCGCTCTGTGCTGCTACCACACCCGCAACGGTCCGTGGTCGGCGGCGGAACTCCTGTTGACCTCAGCCGCCGAGATCGCCAAGGACGAGCTGGACGTCCCCGTCCGCACGCGGTATCAGGCCGTGTGTCACCGGGTGCTGGGCAACATCCAGCGGAAGCTGGGGAAGTTCGGAGCCGCTGAGCACAACCTCGCGACATCGATCAGCTTGGCCGAGGACATCGATGATCCGCTGGAAACAGCGAACGGGCACCAGCAGATGGGTGTCTTGCTGGAAGACCGGGAGGAATGGGCAGCAGCGCGGCATCACGCGACTGTGGCGGGAGGTCTCTACGAAGACCTGGCCGATGACCGCGGAGTCGCCGCAACGCTGCCGACGGAGATCCACTGCCACCTCGAGCTGGGGGAACCGGAGCGAGCACTGGCGCGGGAGCCGTTCGCCATCGAGGTGATGACTCGCGCGAGCACGCCTTACAACCGAGGTGCGCTACACCGCGTCTTGCTGGACTGCCATCTGAAGCTGGGGAATCCGGCTGAGGCGATAGCCCACGGTGAGGCGGCCTGCGCGTGCTACCTCGAGTCCGGGGCACCCACAAACGAGGTTCGCGCGCTGGCAGCGCTGGCCCGGGCGTATGAGGCGGACGGCAGATCCGAGGATGAACTGCGCGCGCTACGGGATTTCGTGGTCCGTTACAACCGGTTGCGGCAGCGGGAACCCGAGGACCGGCAGCTGCACACGGTGGTGAAGCGTCGGCTAGCCACATTGAGCGTCTGACACAGTCAGCTCCCCACTGTTTCGGGGTCGCCGTCGTCCGCATTAACGTCCCGCATCGGCAGGATGTACTCCTGTGCCTTCCGAGCGAGGTGCAGAGGCAGTGGCCGGCTGAGGGCGTCGCGGTAGTCGGGTGCCTGCCTCAGCTGGTGAACGGCCATGGCCAGGGCAGCCGGGGAGTCCCCGGCATCGAGATGGCAGCCGAGCACCGCGATTTCGACGAGGCCGGGGTTCCAGGCGGGGCGGTCGACATCGATCGTCGGCTCGCCGGCCCGCTCGCCCCGACGGATCGGCCGAGTTTGTAACTTGTGCGCCTCCACAGCGGAAGTTTGCGCGGTGGATGCCTTCGGCGTGGTGCTGTAGAAGATCCTCTCGTACTCCGGACCGGTGCTCGTCCACAAGTTGGCTGGCAGGCCGTTCACTCCATCCTCGGCGGCGAGGCCCCACCACTGTGGGGTCTCCCGCCGTTCCCCAGTACGGATCCGGACCAGCCGCAGCCACGGATTCGGCCGCCCGGCCGGCGCGATGCCGGTGCGGATGAGATCCTGCCGGACCTCCGCGTCCTGCACCCACGTCCAGAGGTTCCGGATATTCTGCGCGTCGACGAGGAGCGCCGTCGGGATGCCCCTGACCTCGGCTGATGAGAGCACCTGGTGCATGAATTCCTCGGTGGCGGACCGTTGCTCGTCCCGGGTGCGTGACGAGTCGAGCCACGGCTCGTCGTGGTCGCCGACACCGGTCAGGTCGTGCGCGGCGACCGCGGCGAGGGCGGGTAACCGGGTCAGGTAGCGCGGGTAGGTGATCCACGCTCCCATCCCTTCGACGGCTTCGGCGTCCCAAGCCAGGATTTCGTCGGGCTTACTCGCGCCGGTGCGTACTAGAACCGCGACCGGGAACTTGCCCTTGGCCGATCGATCGGTCGCGCCGCGCGCCTTGGTCGCCATCCACACTGCGAGGTACTGGATGCCGTCGGGCAGACCGGCTGGGATGTCTGTGCGCGGCATCACCGTCGCCCCTAGCTGCCGCAGCGCGTCCAGCCACGACGACTCGGCCGCAGCGGGGAGGGCTTTCTTCGCGCGCTTTGTGCCGGGAGTGGTGACGAATTGGGTAACGACTCCGCTGTCCGCCGCGCCGAGACGTAACGCGAACTTGGGATCGTTGCGGCCGCGGAACACGGTGCGGCCATGGATTTCGACTAGCGCGACCGTAGGAACCGCGGCGTCCGCACCGTTCTTGGCGAGGAACTCGCCCATGTCCGCCCGGCGCTTGGCCAGCGCCTGGGCGGCACGGTCGGCCAGGTCTCGCACCGGTTCTCGGGAAACGCCCAGGCTGTCCGTCAGGCCGTTGTCAAGCCGAAGACAGCTCAACGTCACTACCAGCCCCGGCGTCTCCCACCGCAGCACTACGGGCTCGCCTCGGCCGCTGCGATCGTGGGCGCCGGCGCTCACCTCGCTCGCCCCGCCGTCCCCTTCGAGACCGAGCACATCGATGAGTGCGGTGATCGCCTGTTCACGCGTCGTCTCGGTACGCCAGAGCAGTCGGGCCGCGAACTCCGGCGTGCCGGACCAATCTGAGTACAGCGCCGCCAAAGACGTCCTTCGGGCGCGGCGCAGCTCGACCTTGGCCGCTGCCGTTCGTTCGGTGGACCCACCTCGGCGAACATTGGCCGGCTTGTTCGCGGACAGGCTCGATCGGGTGAGGTCGGGGACCCTGGCCAGATCCGGCAAGAGGGCCAGCTCGGCCCATTCGACCAGGCGGGAGCGTTCGTCGGACATGAAGCCGGCGCCGACGCCGTGTTTGCCCATCGGCGTGCTGTACGCGATCAGCGCGTCGACGCCACGGTCCCCTGTGAACCACCGTTCGGGCTCGCCGAGAAGACCGGCGGGATCCGGAAATGACCGCCGTCCGCTCGCGACCTTCGCCATCAGTTTCGCCGGATCACCGTGTCGCCACTCGGGGCCTTCGTCGCGTGAGGTCACGTACGCGACGCTGAAGCGCTCGCTCGCAGGAGCCCCGGGCAGCCAAGCTGTCACCGGACGCAGGTAGACGGCGCTGTCCCGGCGGTACCCCAGGCGCACCAACCCGGTCTCCGGGTCGGGATTCGTCGCCCACCGGCGCACCCCGAAGTGCAGGTGCACCCGTGGCTGGGCGCGGAACGGCACCGTGTGGAGGGTGACGGCGACGGTGACCGAGAACCACCACCTCCCGTGCTCGTTGTCATAGAACAGCGGCTGGGACATCAGCTCCGCGCCCTGCTGACGGGATTGCCGGGCGACGGACCGAAAGCGCAGCACCTGCCCACCGGAGTCGTACGGCACGTGCTCCTGGAGCCGGTTGGCGAAGTGCTGAGTGGTGAGCAGGTACTGGAGCGCGGTCGGGTGCGCGGTTCCGCCGTCGCTGACGTCGCACCGCGTCAGCGAAACCCGCTGTTTCTTCCATGCCGGAGGCTCGGCGCGCAACGCCTGGCAGACCTGATTCGCCTCTCTCGGATGGTCCGCGCCGATCTTTTCGATCCAGAACTCCAACAGCCGGAGCAGGATCGGGACCCGCAGTGGCTCGCCCGCATCGGCCGGGCAGTACAGCCAGGTCCGCGAACCCTCGCCTGCTGCGACCGGACGCGGCAGCACGCCGAGCCGTACGTCCAGCGCTTGGAGCAGGGAATCCAACTGGCGGGTCGGCGGTGCCTGCAGGCGGGCCCGCCCCGTCCGGCCGAGGTTGGCCAGATCGAGCACTTGCGTGGCAAGAGACTCGGGAAACTCCAGTGTGTGGAAGTCTGCGGTGAGCCCGTTACCGTCCGCCACGGGCTCATAGGCGGCCCTGCGGATCGTGGTGTAGCGCGGAGCCAAGATCAAGTCCTCTCGGAACTGGTGGCGGCGTTGTCCAGGTCGGGGAGCTCGGGCTGATCGAGCATCCGGCACAACGCGAGGTAGACGGGTTCGTACAGCAGCTCGGCGAGCCGCGTGTCCGCGGGCGCGACCGGATCGGCGTCCGGCCTCGGGGCGAAGTACGGGCGCAGGGCGTTCCGGATGCCGTGGAGCAAGCTGGATCGGGCGGTGTCGCGGCGCCGGCGTCCCTGCGGGTTCGGTGACTGCGCCTCGGCGGTCGCCAAAGCGAACTTCGCGTCGACGAACACGACCCGGGCGGCGACCCCGCCGCGGACGAGCCTGCCGATCACCTGCCAGAGCACGACCAGCTGGTCCCAAGCGAACGAGCGCAGTTCGTCGTCATCCAAGGCCGAGTACGCATACGTGCGGATCAGTAGCCTGCCCCAGTTGCTGCGCGCGAGCGCGCGGAATGCTCGTCCGGCGGCGTCGAGCGAGCCATGCGCGGCGACCAGATCGGTGAACGATGCCGGGACGGTGTCCCCGGACGTCGGGAGATCACGCGTGTAGCGGCTTTCCCAGTCGTTTATGGCAAGCACGGAGAGCCCGATGTCGGTCGGCACCGGGTGCGGCCGGGTGAGCAGCAGCGCCACACCGAGCGCCGCGTCGTTTTCCCTGTTCAAGATGTTGTAGCCGCGCTCGATGGCGAGCATGGGCGCGACGAGCACACGGGCCATGGCGTCGTTCGCGAAGAGTGCCACGTTGCCGCGGCGGACGACGGCGGCCCGGTCGAGGTTGTCGACCTCGTCGTCCAGCTCAGCCTTGTCCTGAACCAGGGCCTTGACGTGACCGTGCCAGCCAGGCATCCCGTTCAGCTGGTCCGCGACGTCCCGGGCGTCTTGGTAATTCCCGACTAGGAGCAGCGCGCGCCGCCGGTTCGGATCGCCGACGGCCCGGATCTCCTCCTCCAACGGCGAAATCCCGCTCGGGCCGGGCCTGCCGAGCCGGTCCACGAGCGTGCGTAGAAGTGCGGGCCGGACCCGGGGTGGCTTCCCGGACAGGCTGATCGGTCTCCCATTGTCGTCATGGAAGAAACGCATCTTGAAGACGGTTTCCCGTACTCGCCGCTCGGCTTCGGGCGATGGCCGCAGGATCGCGCCGACCGGCGCGACGACGTGCGCGCGGGTGGATGTCCCGGCCCAGCTCGTGCCCGAAAGCAGCAACACGTGTGGCCCGCCGCGGCCGGTTGTGGGGTCGGCGCCGAGTGACGGCAGGGAGAGCAGCAGCTCCCGGCCGACACCGGTGCACCGGAAGAACCGGAGGGTGCCGGTCACCCCCTCGCGTTCGTCGTCATTTCGGTCGACGACGTATTGGAAGCCCAGCACGTTGCCCATCGGCGACTCAGGTACGAGCGGCAGGTAGTCCATGGGCGGCCGGCGGATCAGCTCGTTGTCTGCGGCGTCCAACCGCATCGCGTCCTGGACCAGCGGCCAGAGGTGGGTTAGCCGGTCCAGTCGGTGGTGCAGCGCCGAGAGCAACAGGACGAACTCCAGCTTGCGCACCGACGGGTCGTCCTCGGCCACCGGACCCGGCTCGGCCGGCGTGCCGAGCACCCGGAGCGCTCCGATGAGCCCGGCCAACCGACGGGCGACTGCCTTGCGGTTCAGCGTGTGCAGGAGGTCCTGCGTCGTCGCGGCCAGGCGGTCGGCGAGGCTTTCGTAGGGGCCGCTGTCGCCTAGCGGGTCGTCCCGGAACCGGTCGAATACCTGCTCGGCCTGGATCCGGGACGGCCCCGGCTCGTCGGCCGGGAGCTCCTCGTCCTCGTCCCCGGGAACGGCGCCCTCGGACCGGTACAGCTCGGTGAGCAGCTTTGCCTGCAGGGTCCAGGAGTTGAAGTACTCGATCCCTACCCACTGCCGCAGCTCTTCGTCCGCGATCAGCATTGAGTAGAGCTGGTTCGTGGCACCGGAAACGACCGAGAGCGCCACCTCCCAGTTCCGCACGTTGCGATCGGACAGCTGGAGGCGACCGGCCCGCGAGAGCTCCCGGATATTGTGCGTGTACAGGGTGTCCAGCCAAGAATGGGGTTCGCGGGAAACGAGTGTCGCCGTCGGGGCGAAGACCATGTCCAGGTTCATCATCACCCGATCCGCCTCGTCAACGACGATGAGGTCGCTGCGCAGGCAGGCCAGCTCGAGCTGGAGCAGGCGCACCCCGCCGGTATGGCCAGGGACGGGGCTGTTCACCAGGGACGCCATGTTGGCGACCCACACGCGCGCCTCGACCTGGTCACGCGCATTCCCGTGTCGAGGGCACTCGTGCCACAGGGGACAGCTCGCCGCGCGTGGCCGAGGCCGGCCGGGGACTAGGTCGGCCACGCGGTACAACCCCGAGCATGGAGCATCGACCGCACGGATCGGTGTTTCTGCGGCCCGCAGCGCGTCGAGCGGGCAGGCGGTGCCGAGATCGGCGAACCCTTCGTCCTCGTGGTGCCCGGCCAGCCGGACGTGACCGTTCGCTGCGAGGCGCCGATGCAGTCCCTGCACGTGCTGCTCGCGGTTGGAGGCGCCGATGATCGGCGTCACCATCCGCTCCCCGAGGTAGGTCCGCAGCTCCTGTGCCGTGGCCAGCTGTTCGGCAACGTCACCGACCACCAGTGTGATCCGCAACGGCTCCGGCTGCCGCACCGCCCAGACCGCGAGCACCTTCATCAGGGTGCTCTTGCCAACCCCGACGACACCGACCGCGTGTAGGAGCCCGTCCAGCCGTAGCGGCTCATTCTCGACGAAGTCCTGCCCTGTGGCGTCCCGGACGAGCAGCCGTGTCGACTCGATACTGGTCTGCCAGTTGTTGCGCCCACCCTCCGGGGCGTTGTCGTCCATCCAAGCGGCGATGTCGCCGAGCGCTGCCCACGTGATGGCACGGGGCTGCCCGTTCAGCACCGTGGGGGCGGCGAGATCGTGCCCTGGAATTTCACGTGCCCGCCCCGCAACGTCGGCCGGGATCTCCACCTCGACGCGCTCGTCGCGGTCGAAGTAATAGAACTGCCCTGGTTCCGCCGGCGTGGGCCGGCCGTCGACGAAGCCCGGCAGGGTCAGCAAGGCCTGGTCATATACATCGAACCGCGAGTCCAGCGTGGTCGTCCCGGTCCACTCGAACGAGTCGAGGTCGTCAGCCAGCCGGAAAGCGGTCAACGCGGAGTCGAGGTTCTGGTAGTCGCGAAGGGTTTCGAGCCAGGCTTCCGGTCGACGAAGAGACCAGATCCGGTGGCGGACGCAGGTGATCATCCAGTCCTGATCCGGAGTGATCGCCAGACCGGCTGCCCGAGCGAAGGGATACCCGCCCAGCAATGGCCAGACCGACGTCGGCGGCTGCGTTGCGTCGAGCCGCTGCAGCAGGGTCAGGCCGAGCTCGATCGGGCAGATCACGTCCAGCGGCAGGGACAGGCCACTCTGCGCGAGCTCCTCGGTGAGTTCGGCATACCACTTCCGGCTACGCATGAGCATCCGTCTCGCCGCGGAGCAGACCGGTGAACCCGGCTTCGGAGAAGATCATGGTGGTCTTCGCGTGTTCCCTCGCAATCCGCAGGTAGGCGGGATCGGCGTCGGTCCGGTAGCGGGCGACGACCCAGTGCACGGATTCCGTGCCGTGGCCTGCCACGGACGCGGCGATCGCCCGCCCGAGCAGTGCTGGGCTGTGCCAGTCGACGAGTTGCGCGGTCCGGACTTGGCCTCCATGCGTTGCCACGCGTAGGTCGCCTGGGCCGGACACCGGCCAATATTCGACGTCGACTCCGAACGCCGCCAGTTCGGCGCCGAGCCGCCGGGCGGCCCGTCCGGGACCGGCGACGAACTGCCGGTGTCGGCGGTCACCTTGGACGAGAACCTGGGCATCACGGTCCCAGCGAGCGCCGGGCGACACACTGCCGGTTACGGCGCACTCCTCCCGTTCGCACCACCACTCCTCGTCGGCAGGCAGCAGCGGGCCGGAGCAGCCAGCACAGGCATATATTTCCCCGTCCACTTCGTAGGCGGGTCCGAGCGGGAGGTACCAGGCGGTCAGGTGATCGTCGAGCACGCGGATCGACGAGAAGAATCGCACGTCGTTCAACCCGTCGTTCGTGAGGATCAGATGATCCGCCAGCACCTCCCTCAGCGCGTGGTACTCCGGTGCGCGGTCGTGTTCGTCGGCGAGCGCCGCCATTGCCTTTACTTGCCGTGACACCTCCAGGAACGGGTTGGCGGTCTCGGCCTGGAGCGCGATCTCGTGGCACAGCGCGGTCGGTACGCCTGAACTTTCGTCGATCAGCAGGCCGTCCCCGGGGTAGACGTCCGCAGGGAGCGCGAGTGGCCATGAGCCCAGCGGACGGTCGTAGCCCCAGCGAACCAGCCCCGGCACAGAAGACGGCGGGCGGGCATCGCGGCGCAGGCAGAGCAGGGTCAGTTGGTCCATGGAGCGCTGCACGGCTGGCGGGTACGGCATCCGGAACGTGGTCAGGTCACCCAGCTCGTCGAGTGCCACCAAGGCCGTTGAGACCGCACCGAGCACCTGCTCGTCTTCGCTTTCGGTGGTCACGACGCGTATCGCCGGTTTGCGGTCAGGTACTCGACACCCGGTGCGCACCATCGGCGGACCTCACACTTCGCGCAGTCGGCACCGGGCGCCGGCACAAACGCTGTGTCGCGCAGAACTGGTTCCACCAGCTCGCCGATGACTTCCCGGGCCTCCGCCACCAGGGCCGGGTCGGTTGGGTCCACCTCTTCGAGGGCGCACCCGTCGGGCCGCAGCTGCTCGAGCTCGATCCTCGATCCTCTCGGCGAGCCCTCCGGTACCCGGGCGGACAGGATCAGGGTCGCCAATGCCAGCTGGGGTACTTCGCGCAGCAACGATCGGTCGCGGCGCAGTCGGCGCCGCGACGTCTTGGTCTCCCGCCATACCCAGCAGTCGCCCCGCCGGTAAAAGAGGTCGGGGGTACCACCGAAGACCACGTCCAGCCTCGAGTCGTGGGCGACCAGAAACCGGTGCTGGTCGTCTGGCACCTCATCGACGTCCGGGAACGGGCACAACGCCGCGTGCCTGGCGAGCATCTCCAGCGCGGTCCGTCGATCGTCCTCCAGGAGCGTCGCGACATCCCCACCTGGCGCGTCGTCTGGTCGGCAGCGGCGTGCGCCGCTAGTGTGCCGTTTCCGCAAGGTCTCGTCGACTGCGCGCCCAACGAGCACCGGCCTGCTTTCGACGAGCCCGGTGTCGCGGAGCTTCAGTTGCCGCCGCAGATGATATTTCGCCGGACAGCTCCGATAGTAGCGCAGGTCGGTGACCGACAGCGTCCGCCGTGGCCCAGGCGCAGGCGGGACATCCGGCAGAAGGTCGGCGGCCGCGAGGGCGGGGCAAGCAGGGACGTCGGGGCACGAAGCGCAGTCACGGCCGGGATGCCGTGCGGTGCCATCGACGATCTCGATGAGTTTCGGTGCGACCTTGTCTTGTGCTTGATCGCGGATTTGCGCGGCTGTCCGTTCCACCACCTGCTCTACGACCGGAGACGTCGCCCCGAACAGGACGACGCGAACCTTTTCTGGGACACCATCCCCGCCGAACGCGGCCACATTGGCGGCGGCCAGGGTGACGATTTCGCGCCGCTCCATCGGAGCGGACAGGCTTAGCAGCCACATTTCCCGGACGGAGTCGTCGACTGACCGGTACCGGCGCCCCCAGCACGTCTGCTCGTACCGGCTCACCCTGCGCTGGTCCGCCGCGTTACGGCGATGGGTGATCTTCCACGCGGACCTCACTGGAACTAGCTCTGACACGGCGGCCTGGTGGGCACGCCATGCGGCGCGGTAGTTCCGGAAGGCATCGATCGACCACCGGATCAGCCCGGCGTGTGCGGGTGGCCGGTCGGCTCCGAACGTGCCGCGGGTTCGGGTGAGTGATTCGACAACGTCCGCGTCGGCCCGGTTCGCGAATTCGGCCAGGTTCAGCGCGTCCATGAGCGGGCCCAGAGTGAACTCGGCCAACGCTGTCACTGGGAAAACCGTTCCGTGCCGGGCTTTGTGCGCCTGTGCATGGGGGCAGCCTGTGGTGCCGGTGTCGGTCGCGCTCACGCGTACAACCCGTCCAGTATTTGTCACGTCGGCCCGTTCTCTTCCCGTCCTTGATTAGTCGGTGCAAGTGAATCCTAATCACCGAAAGAATGGGAAGGCCGTGCGTGCGGCGATATCCGGTGAGTTAGCCTTCGGATCATGACGAGTGCGGGGGACTGGGCCGGGTCCGCGTTGGTGCATGGCGTGGTTCTCGGCCAGCGGTTTCAGGTGAACGGGCCAGCGGGAAAGGGGGGAATGGGCACGGCGTTCTTTGCGACTGACCTTGAGTTTCGCAAGCAGGTAGTCGTAAAGGTCCCACAGCTGCCGTTCACGGCCGAGCGGGATCCCGAGGCATGGCGGCGGATCACGCGTAGGTTCGCTCGCGAGGGTCGTCACCTGAGCAAGGTCGAGCACCCGAACATCCCGGTAGTGGTCGACGTCGGAGAACATGGTTCGGTTCCGTACCTGGTCATGACCTGCATCCGTGGAATCGAGCTGACCGAGTACCGCGTACGTACCGTCCCACGGCCCGCGGAATTCGCCGCGATCGGCACGGCGGTGGCGGGCGCGCTGGCCGCTTGCCACGAGAACGGCATCGTGCACCGCGACCTGAAGCCTGAGAACCTTCTGGTCGGCGAGAACGGCGTCGTCTACGTGATCGACTTCGGGATCGCCTTGTCGTTCGACAAGGAAACGTCGAGGTACACGAGGAATTTCGTCGGGACCGACGCCTACGCGGCGCCGGAACGGTTCCTGGGCGGTGAGCAGGTCGCGCAGTCGGACCTGTACAGCCTCGGCTGCGTGTTCTATCACCTGTTGACCGGGCGGGCCCCGTTCGTCGAGGACGGCGAGAAAACACTCGAGAAGCAGCATCTATATGATCTGCCGACACCGCCATCGCGGTTCAGTAGCGGAGTGCTTCCAGAACTGGAAGAGCTCACTTTGGCTTTGCTGGCAAAGAACATCGGTGACCGGCCGGGAATCAACGACGTCCATGCGGTGCTGCTGCCGCATCTGCCGGAGGTCGGCGCACCCGAGCCCAACCCCGTAGTCCAGCCCGACGTGACGATCCCCTACCGCACCCCAGAGGCTGTCCGCGCGCCCGAGGCGCCGGCCCGTGCTCGAGTGGAATCCGTCCGCCCGTTCCGCGCCCGACGGCGGCGCGACTTCCTTACTGAAGCCGACATCACGGCGACTCTCCAACAGGTCACTGCCGCCCACGAGGGCGGCGAACACGCGGCCGCCATGCACATGCTGACCGAGCTGCACTCCCGGGCGATCGAGACGTTCGGGAAGGGTAACCCCAAGGTGGACGCGATCGAGCGGGCATTGAACAAATTGGAGCAGCAGTGACGTCGTCCCGGCACAACACTTGCCGACGTGTGGTCGGTCAGGACGCGCCCGGACGCCAGACGACTCAGTGCCGGGCGTCTGTGGCCGAAACGGCTTGTCGCTATGAGGTGTGCGCACGCAGATCGTAGAGTAGGTCAGCGAGGACCAGTTCCTCTTCGATCCGCACACCTCGCTGTTGTAGCGCGGTGCTGAGGCTCGGGTCCCAGGTGGCAACTACCGGCTTGCCGATGAGCGAGCTGCCTGCTACTTCCGTTGTTTGGTATGTGCTGGTGTCGAACCTCCATGGTCGCCAAGGGATTCGTTCGCACAGGGTGTTGCCGATCCGTAGTCCGCCCCAGTCGAAGTCGCCGTGGTAGCGGAGCTGTGCACCGTCGGCCACCAGCAGGTTCAGCAGCCGCCAGACCGCTGTGGAGGGCTGACCGTTCAGACAAACCAGCGGCGGGCACGCCGGGCCGAGCTCGTCCGCTGCAGACGCGAGCACGATCGGGTTCTCGCATGCCCAGACCAGGCCGTTGCCGACACCGAGATCGACTTGGCCCAGCTGACGCAACGTCAGTACGCACGGTTCACCGCCCTCACGAGCCAGCGTCAGCATCCGGCCGGTCAGTGTGCTGGTGCCACCGGGGAGATTGAGACACAGCACCGACGATGACAACTCGTCGCGGTGAACGCCGACCGCGGCCCACGAAGCGCGTCGCCCGGAGGCCGAGCCGTCGCCGGTCGGAGAGGATCCCGCGAGCACCCTTGCCGCGGCTAGCACGAGGGTCGCCAGCGGTCGTCCGTCATCGAGTGCGTGTGCATCGCCTGTCGCCCGGGCTGCGAGCCTGCCGAGCGCGACGCCGTCCGACGGTAGTTCGGCAAGGACTCGAACTAAAGATATAACCAGCGCCGGCGCCTTCTCCACGTCGGTCGTCAGCCTGCGCAGCATTCCGGTGGCGTTGAGCCATGTTCGCCAGGCGGCGAGCACCGGACGCTTTGCGACCAGTTCGTCGAGCGGCTGGTGAGCAGCTGACCAAGCTGTCTCCTGTGCCATTCGGTCGGGCACGTCGCCGATCAGCAGTGACGCGGCGCCGATGAGGCCGTCCAGCGCGGCACCGCTGCGGCGCAACACGGCGTCGAGCTCATCGAGGGACACGGTCAGCGAGGTGCCGGTGCCAGCCCGTCTGCCGAGTAGCCGCTCGGCGGCCCGCCGCTGGTCGTGGGTGGGTGAAGCGAGCGTGACAATGCCGCTCAGCGGCTTCCCGTTCGCCAGGCGGCGGCGCATGCGATCGAGTAGCCAGGCCGTGTCCGCACCTCCGAGCAGCTTGCGAAGGCGGTCGAGATCGGCCATCAGGCGACCGGGACATAGGGGATCGGGCGATCCACCTGTACGCGCTCGTGCCCATCCCACCGCCAGGGGGTCACCAGCACGGCGTCGATTCCGTCCCGGCGCGCGAGTTGAGCGATCGCCAGGCCAGGGACCTGCGGGTAACACCCCCATTCGCGTTCACTGGTCATCACCACGTCCAGATCGAACGAGGCCAGCAGGCCAAGGCACTTCGCACGAGAGTCGTCGTCGACGCCGGCGAACGCCTCGTCGAGGGCGACCAGCCGCGGTGTGTGCGGATTGGTCGATGAGGAGTAGAACGACGACGCGGCGGCGAACAAGGGAACGGACGCGGCCAGCACCCGTTCGCCACCGGATGCCGGGCCAGTGGCCGGTCGCCACTGGCCGTCCTGGTAACGCTGGATCGCGAACTCGTGCCACGACCGATAGTCCAGTGCGCGTGTCAGCTGCTCCACCCAGCCGCCGGCGAGATCCTCGGCATGTTCGCGGTTGATCTGCTCCTGGAGGAACTCGCCGACCGTCGCGCGGTCGGCGAGGCTCCATGCGTCGGCGGTCTGTCGTAGCAGCCGGTGTCTTACCTGGTCGAGCCCATCAGGCGCGGTACGAGACGTACGCCACTGCAGTCGTAGCCGCATCCCGGTCGAGGTCGGCCTCTCTTCCAAGTCTGCGTTGATCGCGCTGACCTGGTCCTCCGCATTACTGATCAATTCCTGCAGCGTGCCTGCCACTTCGTTGATGAGGTGGTTCTCCAGGATCTCGCGCTCCTTGGCGGAGAGCAGCGAGGCTCGCTGCTCGGTCTCTGTCTCAAGCGCTGCGGCCAGTGTCGGCACGTCCTGGGAACGTCCCTGGAAAAGTACGTCGACGACGATGATCCCGTCACGCACCGCCATACCAACCGAATGTCCCTGCCGGGACAGCGCGTCCGTGAGCAACTTGTGCTCGCTTGACACGCGCTGCTGGATCAGTTCCCACGGCCGATCGGCGTCGTCGACGTCGTCCAGCTCCGTGTTGACGGCACGGGCGAGCGCGACCGCCGGATTCGGTGCCCATTCCGTTGCAGGATCAGGGAAAACCAACTCAGGCAGTGCGGTGCTCAGCAGTCCGGTCGCCGCGAAGGCACGCAGCTCGGCAATGGCTTGATCCCGCTCGGCCGCGGCGGCCGAGATCGACTCCCGGAGTGTCTCCCGGCGACCGTCCGCTTTGCCTCGCGCGTCGCGGGCGTCTTGTTCCGCGGTCCGCGCCGCGCGCTCGCGCTCAGCACGCTCGCGCAGCTCGACGGCGACCGCGTCGAGCTTCCGGTACAGCTCTTCGACGCCCGCGCCCGCTGTCTCGACGAGGACCCGGTGACGTTCGGCCGCGGTCTCTGCCTCGGTACGAGCGTCGGTGGCGGCCTGCCGCGCCAGCTCACGGCGTTCGGCGGCGGTCAGCAGCTCCTGTTCTGCCTCAAGCAGAGTGTCCCGTGCCCGGTTCAGCGCTCGTGCGGCGGGCCAGAGTGCGGCGAGTGCGACGCGGTAGTCGCCGATCGCGGTCCGGACTCGCGCCAGCGCGTCCAGGTCGGTCGGCAGGCCGACATCTCCAGCGAACTCCGTCGCCTTCTCGCTGGCCTCGCCCGCCGCTTCCGTGCGGTCGCCGAGGATGACAACGGCTTCCTCGTGTCGTTCGTCCACGCGGCGTTTTGCCTCGTGTTCGCCCGCGAGCTTGACATGAGCTTCGCGCAGGTCGCTGTCCTTAGGCTCTTCTCTGTGCTCAGCAGCGAGGTCCGTCCGGTTCGCGTGCAGTGAATCCGCTGCGTCGGCAAGGTCGGTCAGCCGACTGTCAAGCCGGATCAAGTCGTCACGCAGCCGAAGGATGCGCACCCGGCGTGCAGTTTCGCGCGCTCCTTTGCCGATGTAACCCGTGGATTCCTTCTGCCAAGCTCCGTGGAGCACGCCGACCGCGAATCTGCCGTCGGACGCGACCCAGGTGCTGGTGCTGGTGCCGGGGCCGAGTCCGATCGCCCGCAGCACCGACATGACTGTGTCGTCAGAGAGCGCTGCCGCCAGCGGGTCGGCGCGATCCACGGCGGGCGCCAGCACGGCCGTGAGGCCACCCGCCGGTGCGACGTCTCCGGACACGACCAGGACGTCACCGGAGACGGACCCGTGCAACCTGCCATCCGGAGTGAGCCAGGCGTCCAAGATGCCAGAGGCCTCCAGCGCCGCTTCCAAGCCAGCGCGATGCTCCTCGGTCACGCCCGCGACGAAGTCGACGACTTTCCACAGCGGAGCTCCCGGTCGTCCGTCCCTTACTCCTTCGGCACGGGTGTGCGGCCTCGGAGGTATGTCGTGTCCACCCGTTTCCAATCGTTCGATCTCGTCGAGAACGGCCCGTCGTTCGACACCGACTGTGCTCTGCTCGGCTTCGATCGCGGCCTGGCGCCGTCCCAGGTCGGCTGTGGCCTGCATGACCGCGTCCGCCACAGCGGACGCCGCGGGGTTGACGCCGTCGAGCGTCTCCACCCACGCGTCCAGCACGACGAGCAGATCGTCCACATCGGACACTTGGAAGCGTGACGTGCGGGCCAGGTAGTTACGATAGGCACCGGCCAGTTCGGCACCCCGCTCGGCCGTCACCAGGTCGGCCGCCGCTATCCGCTCGGCCGCGCCGTGCTGCTCGGCGGTGAGCCGATCCACATCCATCCGCGCCGAACGCAGAGCGGTCTCGGCTCGCGCCGCCGCGTCGAGTAGCCGTTGCAGTTGGTCCGCCGCCTTGGTCTGCCGTTCGACGAGCAAGGCGCCTGCCCGCTCGTCGGCGTCCGCGATGACGGCGGCATGACCGTCCGCGACACGAGCCGCGGTGGCGGCGGTGTGCGCGGCGCCTGCGGTGTGCTCAAAGGCTTCCGCGTCGACGGCCGCCGCATCCTGAGCCCGCGTCACCTGCGCTTCCCGGCGATACGCGGTGTCAATGGCCGCGTCATGCTCCAGTTCTCTGGAGGTCGCGAAGGTTCCGAGCCTTTCGGCATCCGCGCCTGCTTGCTTCAACGCTTCCGCGTCGCGCATCTCGGGGCTGTCTTGTAACGCGGCTCGACGTGCTTCCAACTGGATCTTCGCTTCGCCCAGCGTGTCCAGCAGACGATCGGCCTCCTCGAGCGCACTCGTAGCCGTGTCATACGCGGTTTCCGCTTCGCCAAGGTCGCGGCCCAGTTGCTCGTACCGGCTGTGTGTCTGCCTGGGTACGGCCGCGCGGCGTTTGGCCGCGATACGGGCGTAACGGCGGTAATAGGTGAGAAACGCTTCGGCCGCTGATTTCGCCTCGGCGAGTCCGCGTAACGTTTCGCGCTCTTCGTCCAGGCCGCGAAAGGCTTCCGCCACGGTCGTGATGAGAGCCGGGTCGAGCGGCGGCAGCGCCTCGGTGAGGGCGCGGGAAAGCAGTTTCTCGTCCGGTTTCTTGGACAATTGCGGCTGCCGCAACTGGATCAGCAGGTTGACCAGGGCCTCGTAGCGGTGAATCCCCAACCCGAACAGTGCTTCGTCCACCGCACGCCGGTATTCCGACGCCGTGTCGTAGACCATTCCATGGCCGTCGACCGAGTCCTTCAGTTTCTCCCGGCTCAGCGCCACCCTGGTCGGGCCGATCAGCGACAGCTCGTGACCGACTCGCTGGCTGGTGACGAAGAACCAGTGCCGGGCGATTCCGCGCCCGGCAACGGCTTTCAATCCGCAGCCGATCGTGCGGTACTCGGCGCCGCCGCCGGGTAGGGCACGGCCGAACTCCAACCAGGTGTACCCGAGGCGTTCGTTATGCGGATGCTTCCCGCCGAGCAGCAGGTTCCATTCCATCCGTTTGTTGCGGTCGCCGTCCGGTTCGACGCGATGAGGGGACAGCTCGCCGTCGAGCAGGAACGGCAGGATCAGCGCGAGCACCTTGGACTTACCCGTCCCGTTGTTGCCACGCAGTAGCAATCGGCCGTCGTGGAAGTGGAATTCCTCCACGTCGTAGTAGAAGAGATCGACCAAACCGGCACGCAAGGGCTGCCAGCGATTTCGGTGCGCGAGCGGTGCGATCATTTCCTGCTCCTTTCCCGGATAGTGGGCGCTTCCACCCGGTATCGGCCGAGCGCCGGGCTGGCGAGCACCGCTTCTGCTGTGGTTTCGACCAGCCGCAAGGCGCGCAGCTTGCCCAGCGCGATGGCTAGCAGTTCTGCGTCGGCCCCTGGTTCGGTCACGCCCCGCCGCCAGTAAGACTGGTGTTCCCTGGCGATCTTCCTGATGTGCGCGCGTACCTTCTCGAGTGGAACAGGCCCGTTCTGCGCCGCGAGGTATTCGGCTATCAGCAGCGTGACATGGCCGTCGGTGCGTTGCTCCGGCATTCGCACGTCGGTCAGCTCGTCGTCGGGATCGACCATAGCGATGCCTTCGGCGCGCATTTCGGTGACCAGGCCGGTGGCTTCCTCGATCCGCCGGGTGATCGCGTGCCGCTGGCCGACCAGGTAGCCGCGCTCGTTCTCGGTCAACTCGGCGTAATACACCACCGGATCGTCGAGCAGCAGACGGGTGAGCCGATGGCGCAGCGCGCGGTTTCGCAGCTCGTCGGTATCGGCCGTCGGCTCGTGAGTGAGCTCCTCGAGCCTGCTCTCGAAATCACCGGCGGTGATGGTCGACGGGCCGCGACTTCCGGTCAGCATCGCGGCCAGCACCCGCCGCCGCACGTCATACAGTACGTCGCCGCTGTCACTGAGGTAGGCGTCCTCGTCGCCGGCGATGCGTTCCAACACGCCCCAGGCGAGCAGTAGCCTGACCGCCGCGACCAGATCTGAGCGCTCGTCGCGCCTGCCGAGTGTGAACGACACGCCCGCTTCCACCAGTTCAGGCTCACCCGCCGCGGCGAGTACACCCTCGGCGAGGCGCCCGAGGGTGATTTGCGCGTCAGCGCGCTCCAAGACCGCCAAGGCCAAGCAGAGCAGGACATACCTGCGGCGCCCGAACGGTGGCTTGCCCTTGCCGTCACTGGCTGGATGGGTGCCATCAGCCGAGGCCGCGGTGGTCTTGAACAGCCGAGCGGACTCGGCATCCACGATAAGCCGCCAGCCGGTCTCGGTCGCGAGCCAGTCCCGGAGGTCCGACGCGTGCCGACGGACCAGCCGCAAGGCTTCGTCGTCCGCCCCCGAGGTCAACAACGGCTTGGCGAGCAACGCTCGCATGGCTTTCCGCCGTTGGAGGTGGGCCTCGCCGGCGATCGTGTTCACGCGATCGCCTCCGTCTCACCGCGCGAGGTGAGATCGACTATCTCGATCACGTGTTCCGGTCCGCGCAATGTCCCGTCCTCCGTCTCGATGCGCACCACACCACCGCCTCGGATAATGCTGAGGCGTACCTCCATGGTCCCGTCGCTCGTGGTCGTCCGGACCTCGTTGTCACCGGGCAGCCGCGTCGACAAGGCGTCCCCGAGCAGGCCGAGGAACAGCCGGAACGCACGGGTGTCCAGCCTGCCTAACTGGGACAGCCGGATCGGTCCTCCGGTGGCCAGGCGTTCGCGTGCAGCGGCCACTTGCTCGGACTCCCGCGCGGCCTGTTCGGCGAGGAGCTGCCGCTGCTCGCCGCGGTCGGCGACCCGATTCGGCTGGCCACGTCGCTCGTAGGAACCTGTTCTGCGCAACTGCGGGCTGATCCGCACCCCTGGGGCGAGTTGCCATGGTGTATTCGGCGTGGGCTGCTCTTCTGCCCATTCGGCAATGGTTTCCTGGCTGGCGGTGAGGTGCCGGGCCGAGGTGAGCCCGAACGCCGCTCGCCACAGCCGATGCGCCGCGACGTCGTCTGGCGCCTGCGCGAACCACCGCGCCAGCGTCCGGAAATCAGCCGATCGATCGGACCGTCCGGAACGCCGCTCGTTGAGTGCGGCCACCGTGTCGATGAGCTGTGTGATGGCGGTGACGGCAGCGCCTCGCAGCAGCCGTGCCTGCGACGGATGCCGCGAATCGGCCGACACGAACCAGTCGTGCAGTCCGCGCCACCGATTTCGCCAGGAGCTTAGGCACCCGTCGTACGCGTTCTCGCGCTCGTCCGGGGCCACGTCGGCCGCCTCACGCCTGGCGGCGACGGTGAGCAGCCGTTCCACGCCTGCCTGGTCGAGCCTGCCGAGCAACGTCGCGATTTCCGAGCCTCGGTTGGCGAGATCGGCGATGAACTTGTTCACGTAGTCGATCAACCGCTGTTTATAGGCGATAAACGCTTCCACATCACCATCGGCGAAGTCGATCACTCGGCGCAGCGAAGCCATGAACGCTTGCGCGTTGTCCGCCAGACCGGTGAACCGCTCGGCGAGCGCGAGCAGGAGAAGGTGCACCTTGGCCGGATCGTTTTCGTCCGCACCGGCCATTTCCAGGAGCGCGCGCAGTTGCCCGGCGATATCTTCCAGCGCCACGGATTGCAGGGAACCCCGACGGCCGAGCGCCTCGTCGTAGACCGCGAGTGCTTCTTCGGCGGCTTGACCGGCTGTCGTGAGCTGAAACAGATAGCGGGCCCGATGGAAGTCCGCGACGCTGGTCACCCGGCTCGTGTCCGGGTCGGCTCGCAGGTTTCCCCATTCGACGAGTTGCTCCAGCGCACCCGTCACCGCATCGACATCGCCGGGACGCCCGAGGTCGGCGGTGATGTCCTCTGGCCGCATATGCACGATGAACCGGTCACGAGCTCGCGCGAAGGTCAGCAACACGTCTCGGTAAAGCGGCGCGTTTTTCGCGCTCAAATGTGCGAACGGCTGCGGCTCCGTCGGTGTGTCACTGCTCTGTTCGGCGGTCACCCCAGGATTATCGCGTCTGGGTCCGACAGTTCTTTCGTGGCCCGCTTGGAGAGACTTTCGCAATCGCTCTAGCAGTGTTGCTCGATCGTGGCAACGGGGTACATAGCGTGCCGGGCGCTGGGCCAGACCGTAACGTGACGGTGTGCGACGGCGACTTCACGTGAAGCCTCCGGGTACATCCACTTCGACCGTGTCGACTTGGCGGTGACGGGGAGTCATCATGCGGCTCGGCCACTACGATCGCTCGTTGGTGCGCATTGATCGACGAGGACGCTGAAAGACCTCCCAAGGGCCACGTTGTTCGGGCCCCAACGAAAGAGGTCGGTCTACGAGTTGTTGCTCGTCGACTCGTCCAACGTCACCGGCAGTTCTGGATGACGGCCGCGCATGGACGTAAGGCACCCGGCTGAGCTAGTGGTGCCGTTCGTCGAGAAGGTCGACGACCTGGTCTGCTCCGGCGAGAAACCCGGCGGTGCCGCGCGTGCGGGCGGCAGTGTGGCCGGCGAGCACGCGGACGGCCCAGGCTTCGATGGCGAGCGCGGCGGCGAGGTCGTTCTCGTCGGTGTAGGTGTCCGGGTTGGTGTCGTCGATCAATCCGTTGCGCAGCACCATCTCCGCGGCGACCGGCCACGCTTCATCGGGGTCGGTGCCGCAGCTGAAGTGGCTGTGCGCCCCGGAAAAGCAGGATGCCGCATACCATTCGACCTCGCTGTCACCGGTCTCGCCGGTGGCGGCGATGACGAGCTCGTCGCCGTTGGCGCGCCGCCAATGGAGTCCGGCGACTTCCGGTTCCGCCATGACCACGTCGATGATCACCCGACCGAGCGCTTCGCCCGCCGCGGTGGTGGCCTCGCCTTCGAGGACGCCGTCGTCGAGCAGGACCGCGAAGGGCGCCGGTGAGTGTGCGTAGAGACCGAAGCGGCCTGATTCCCCGGTCCACGCCTCGGAAAACCATGTCGCGTCGCGGCCGCCGAAGGTGGTGAACGCGTAGGGATGCGCGTTCGCGCCGAGCGCGGAGATCATCTCGTCCCTGCCGGTGACCGAGCCACCCGCGCCGAACCACCATGGGTACTCCATGCCGGACAAATTAGGCCGCGATCCTCGCTTCCGCTTGGCCGGTCACCCGGACAGGTGCGCGTGTGGGGGCTACTCGTTCGTGTGCATTGAGTAGTCGACTGATTTCTTTTAGCTAAGGCTGGAGGGGGCGTGATCATCGGATAGGGACGGAGTCGACGTGACGGACAGAGGGGTCGCACTCGGGTGTGCTGGTCGGTGTCGTGCTGCTGGCGGCGGGTGCGGTGGTGGCCGCGCCCGCCTGGGCCGCGGCGTTGCCGGAGGGCTGCACGGGCGCGGTGACCTCGGGTAACGACACCATCGTGTGCACGAAGAACTTGGGCTCGGGCGCGGTCGTCGACGCGGGCGACGGTGATGACTCGATCACGGTCAAGGCCGATGTGCGTTCCGGTGCGCGGGTGCTGGGCGGCAAGGGGAAGGACAAGATCAACGTCTATGACGTCGGCGGGTTCCGCTGCCCCGGCGATGACAAGGGCGTGGGCGCCACCTCCTACGACGGCGGGCTCGTCGACGGAGGTGACGGCGATGACGCGATCACCGTCGGCGGTGGCACTCGGCCGGGTGCCTGTGACAAGGCGGTCCCGCGCGACCTGGTGCCCGTGGGCAACGTCGGCCACAACGCCGTCGTCCGGGGCGGGCCTGGCAACGACCTGGTCGCCGCGGGCAGCCTCGGTTACATCTGGGAGCCAGACTCGACCGACAAGTCCAAGACCGCCGCGGCGTGGGGCGGCAGGCTCGACGGCGACGCCGGGGACGACACGGTCACGGTCGTCTACGCCACCTACGGCGAGCACCCCGACACCGCCGATGGCGTGTTCGGCGGCATTGGCAACGACAAGGTCACCGTCGGCACCGCGACCGGCCTGGTCGACATCATGGGCGACAGCACCGCGGACGGCCCCGGCGGCGGCAACGACACCATCACTTTGACGACCGGCAGGGGAGGCCTGGTCTACGGCGGACCCGGCAACGACACGATCAAGGGCACCGGCGTGATGCGTCTGGGCACGCGCCTCTACGGCAACGCGGGCAACGACACGATCACGGCCGCTGACCTGTCCCAGGTCGCCAGCATCAACGGCGGCCCCGGCGATGATGTCCTGTCCGCTTCGAAGATGAACGCCTCCGACAGCGCCAGCGCGCTCATCATCGGCGGTTCCGGCAACGACAAGATCGAAGCGGGCTCACTGAACTCAGTGCTGTCGGAGGTGCGTGGCGACGGCGACGATCCCAAGGACATGACCGACGGCAATCTCGGCACCGGCAAGGACATCATCACCGTCACCACCAACAAAGGCGTGATCAACGCCGGAAACGACGACGACACCATCACCGTCGCCGACAACTCCGGCACCGTCGACGGCGGCAACGGCAAAGACACCTGCACTGTCAAGAAGAGCAGCGGCAAACCCACCATCACCCGCTGCGAGAACAAATGACGCACGAGTCCGATCGCGAGGATCTCGCGGCCGCGGTCCTGTGGGCGCACCGAATCGGGGCTGCACGAAGGGGTCTTGGGGCAGTTCCGCCTCGCGGTGCCCGGCTCGGACGGCGTCGTGCGCTATGACCGTTTCCTGTGGCACCCGCTGGATCTGCTGCCCGAGGAAGCCACTCCCGAGTCGCTGCTCCTCGTCGACGCCGACGGCACCGTGCTCGAACAAGAGGGCCGCATGTCGTGTCGATGTCCTTTGTGGACACCGGAAGCGTTCATCGCCCGGTCGTCGCGGGCGTGGTTTCACACCCACATGCCGTACGCGACCGCGTTGGCACAGCTGGATGATCCCGACGTTGCTGCCGATCGGCCAGGCGGCGCTGTTCCTGCACGGCAGGGTCGCCTACGAGCTGGAATTCCGGGGGATGGGCACGCATTCGCCGGAAGACGCGTCCGCCTGCGTCGACGCCGCGATCGCCGAGGCGCCGATCGTGATGATGGCCGGTCATGGGGTGGTCGTGACCGGCCCGTCCGTCGCGGAGGCGCTGTATGACCTTTACCTGCTGGAAACGGCGGCGCGAATGCAGCTGCTGTCGATGGGCAGCGGAGCCCCGTTGCGCACAATCGGAAAAGACACGATCGATCTCGCCGTCGAGGAGATCAACGTCTTGCGACCCCGTCAGGCCGAGCGTTATTTCGTGGCCGCGAAGCGCGCGTTGAACGGGATTCGTCGTTGAGCGGGTTTCTCCGTCGCCGCACCATTCTGCGGGGCATCGGTGCCACAGCCTTGTCGGTGACAGCGGGACGCGCCAAGGTCGCGGACGGCTTGAAGGTCGGTGTGTTGACCGACCTGAGCGGGCCCAGCAGGCTGCACGGCCAACGCCAATTCCAGGGAATCGAGGCCGCCGCCGAGCGCGCACGTGTCACCCTGGTCGTGCGGGACACCCGCGGGGGGGGGGGGGGGGGGGATCTCGCCGTAGCCGGGCACGGGGCCCGCGAACTCGTCGGCGAAGGTGTTGCCGCCATCGTCGGCACCTCCAGCGGCCGCACCGCCGCACCCGTGCTCGAGCTCGCGAGCCAAGCGGGCATCCCGCTGATCATGCCCTTCGCCGGCGTCGATCAGGCCGTTCCCCAACACTTCGCGTTCCGCAGCGGCCCAACAGCGGACCAGGTCATGCAGACGATGGCCGACGATCTGGCACGCACCGGGCACCGTACGGTGGCCATCATCACCAGCACGAGCTCCAACGAAGACGAGCGGCTGCGGGTACTCACGCTGCAACTCGGCCAGGCCGGCCCGGCAGTCGCCGCCGTCGTTCGCTACCAAGAGCCGCTGACCGACTTCATCACGCCCATCACCGCCGCGGTGTCGGCCAAGCCCGACGCGTTGATTTTCTGGGGCATGCCACCGAACAACGGCATCGCCGCCCACGAGGCCCGCGGCATCGGCTGGACCGGGAGCCTCTATTTCGGATCAGCCGCGGCCACGCCGCTGTTCCTCGACGGAGCCGGCCCGGCCGCGGAGGGCGTCCGGGTGATCGGACACTGGGCCATGAGCGCCCGCGAGGCTCCGCGGACGCTGTCCAACTACAACGAGATGATCGCCTTCGTCAGGCAATTCGAACAGACCCGTGGCCCCATCGGAGCTTTCGCCTGCTACGGCGCGGACGCGGTGACACTGATCCACCGCGCCGCCCGCGACGGCCACGACCCGGCCGCCATCCGCACCGCGCTGGAAAACACCGTCCACCAAGGCGTCACCGGGAGCTACCGGTTCAGCCCGGACCACCACTCCGGGCTGAGTGACGACAGCCTCGTCGTGCTGACCGTGACCAACGGCGCGTGGACGCTCGCCCCATGACCTGCTCTCCACTCATCCTGGCCCAGCCCCACCTGCTGCACCGGCCCGCAGCCGCCGACCCCGCACTAGCCGGCGTTCGAACTCTTGACGAGCTGTACAACGCGATCGCACCCATCTCCGCTCAGATGGCCATGCTCCCCGCCGCGGACCAGGGACGGACCCGTCGTGAGAGGCAGTTCTTTCAGCATGACCGCTATTACGGGATCCAGCGTGTCACCCAGCAAGGGGGCACCGCGTTGGCCGTGGGAGCGATCGTCACGGCCTGGCGGCTCGCCCCGGACGGGCCGCCACCGCTCGTCGCCGCACTCATCGAGATCGCCGGCATCGAGATCGGCAGCCGGTATCCGCACCCGCGTGCGGCGACCGAGCAGGATCCACTGCGAAGGTGGATCATCGGGCATCAGGTCTTCGCGGTCCTCATGCAGGGGCTCATCATGCGCACCGCCGCCTTGATCAATCCGCCCGCCCACCACGACCCAGCGGCGGACTTGGCCGGCTTGACCCGGCTGTTCCGGGCATCGGGCGCCGCGCTGCGCTACACCGGCCAGGTCCATCCGCGGTACTACCGTGACGACATCCGGCCGTCGATGCCCGCGCGGTTCTCGGGCCTTATGGCGGCAGACCACCACCATCTACTCCAGCGGCTCCGCGTCGCCCACCCGATTCTCCTGCGACACGCGGACAGCCATCCGGCCGCACTCGTCGAACTCCGGCAGGCATGGGCGTCCGCCTACGCCGATCACACCGAAGTCTGCGCCCGGCTGGTCGGATCGGGTACCCCCAGCCTGCTGGGAACCGAGCATGGCCAGCCCGCCGTCGAGAGTCTCGAGCACTACCGCCGGAGTCGCCTCAGTACGATCCCCGAACCGAACTGAGCTATGAGGAAACCCAGCGGGGCGGTGTAGGTCGCTGCGAACGTGGAGCGAGACGCTGGTGCCGGCCCCCGCATGGCTGCGAGCAGCACACGGTCACCCGGACGGATCCGGAGCGGGCCCGCAGCGGAGCCGGGATCTGCACACAGGTGCTGGGGGCAAGGGCGAACACGCCACGCGGGTCGCGGCGCAAGATCACCGCGCCGTCCTGTGCGGTGATCGTCAGCGGATCGCCCGGCTGCCAGCCCAACGACCGCAGGATCCTTTGGTCCGACACCCGGCCTGAACCGTCCACTGTGGCCATCGCGTAGCCGACCGGCGCACCGTCGCGGAATGTCGGGACCTCGGCGAGAGGCAGAGGCACGGAGGGATTGTCCGGGCCTGAATGGCCTCGCGGTCGGTCCTGGACACGGACGGCGGAGGGAACCAACGGGGATACGACGCGCTCGCTCATCGCCGCCACCGCCCATCAATAAGGCGGTGATCAAAGCGATGGACATGGCAAAAACCCACTACGAATACTTGATCCGTAATGGGTGTTAAGTGCCTGCATAACACGGGACACAGCGCGTGTTTTGGTGCGCCATCAGGGACTCGAACCCCGAACCCGCTGGTTAAGAGCCAGCTGCTCTGCCAATTGAGCTAATGGCGCGTCTTCTCCGCTTCGGTTTCCCTTGGCGACGTGGAAAAGATTAGCACCCCCTCCGGAGGGCCTCTGCAGGCACCCCCCTCATAACGGGATGGGCACTCCCCGCACGCGTGTTTGGGCCGGTCAGGCACACTGGGCGGCAACAAGGGCGTCGGTGTTGAGTACGAACGGACGGTTTCCATGAGGGTCTGGGGTGTGGCGGGGCTGCTGCTGGCCGTGGGGCTGGTGGCGGGGTGTACGAGCGCGCCGGGGGCGGAAACGCCCAAGGCGCCGTCGCCCGGGGGTGGTACTTCATCCGTTGAGGTGAAACCGGCCTCGCTCGCGCTGGTGCCCGCCGAGGGGGCCGCCGATGTCGAGCCGGGACTTCCGGTTTCCGTCGCGGTGAAGGACGGGAAGGTCGGCGAGGTCAAGCTGACCGGCGCCGACGGCAAGCAGGTGCAGGGGAAGGCCAAAGAGGACGGTAGCGGCTGGGAATCGGCTGAGCCGCTGGGTTACGGCAAGAGCTACACGGTGGACGCGACCGCGACCGGGACCGACGGGAAGCCGCAGACGGCGAAGTCGACGTTCACCACGGCGAAGGCCGCGCGGCAGATGACCGTCTCGATCAACGCGACCGACGGGGAGACTGTTGGCGTCGGGATGCCGCTGATCTTCACGTTCGGCGGGAAGGTGCCGGACAAGGCGCTCGCGGAGAAGGCGCTGAAGGTCACATCCGAGCCGGCGACCGAGGGCGCGTTCAAGTGGTTCGGGGACCAGACGGTGATCTGGCGTCCCAAGGGGTACTGGAAGACCGGCACCAAGGTCACGGTCGACGCGGCCGTCTATGGCAGGCATCTCGGGAATGGCACCTATGGCAAGGAAGACCGCACCTCGCACATCACCATCGGTGACAAGCTGATCGCCGAGGCGGACGGCTCGACCTTCCAGATGAAGGTGTCGGTCAACGACGCCGAGGTGAAGACCGTGCCGATCTCGATGGGCAAGCCTGGCCACAACACGCCGGTCGGCACCTACACGGTGATGAGTGAGCACAACGGCTACACCATGGACTCCGGCACCTATGGCGTGCCCGAGGACAGCCCTGGCGGCTACCGGACGTTCGTGCAGACCGCGGTGCGGCTGTCGAACAGCGGCATTTTCTATCACTCGGCGCCGTGGTCGGTGGGGCAGCAGGGCAAGCGGAACGTGAGCCACGGCTGCCTGAACCTCTCGCCCGCCAACGCGAAGTGGCTGATGGACCTTACGAAGCGCGGTGACATCGTCACGGTCGCGGGCAGCGGCGGTCCGACTCTGGAGTCGACCGACGGCTGGAGTGTCTGGCAGCTTTCTTGGGACAACTGGAAAGCCTGATGTGGTCGTGAGTGTTCCGGACGGTTAGAACTGTTCGGAACACTCACGACACCAACGCAAAAGCCCCGCCTCGGAAACCGAGGCGGGGCTTTGTGTGCGGGTGGATAACGGGGCTCGAACCCGCGACCTCCGGGACCACAACCAGGTGCTCTACCAGCTGAGCTATATCCACCATGCCGTGGCGATCCGTACTGCGATCACCGCGTCCCGCATATCGTATCGGACCTCCAAACGCCCTCGCGACTGGGTTACCCGCGATGCCGTTTGAGCACTTCAGCGGCCGCGACCTTGGCTTGTTCGCTGGTCGGGCCGGGCTGCGGGACGAAGGCGATCTCGCGGTAGTAGTCGAGCTCGCCGATGGACTCCTTGATGTCCGCGAGCGCGCGGTGCGCCAGGCCCTTCTCGGGCTTGGCGTAGTAGATGCGGGGGTACCAGCGGCGCACGAGTTCCTTGATCGACGAGACGTCGACCATCCGGTAGTGCAGGTGCGCGTCGAGTTCGGGCATGTCGCGGGTGATGAAGCCGCGGTCGGTGGCGATCGAGTTGCCGGCGAGCGGCGCGCTGTTGGGGTCGGGCACGTGCTCTTTGATGTACTCGAGCACGCGGCGCTCGGCCTCGGCCAGCGTCACGGCCGACGCGCGGACCTCTTCGGTGAGCCCGGACTTGGCGTGCATGTCGCGCACGATGTCGGGCATCCCGGCTAGCGCCTCGTCGTCGGCGTGGATCACGATGTCGACGCCTTCCCCGAGCACGTTCAGCTCGGCGTCGGTCACCAGTGCGGCTATTTCGATCAGCGCGTCCTTGGCGAGGTCGAGCCCCGTCATCTCGCAGTCGATCCAGACTAGGCGGTCAGTCACCCCGGAACCCTAACCCGACAGGGGGGTTCCAAGCCGCGCGACGTGCGTGTTCGGCGCGTTACGCTCAGCTCGGCAGCGAAGTCGTTCCCAAGGAGTGACCTGTGACCAGTCCGGCCGGTGTGATCGCGAGCGGTTATGTGAGTGAGGGGCCCGCCGTCGAGCTGGGCGCCGTGGTGATCGACGGGCAGGCCGAGGCCGGCGCCGCGGTCCGGTTGCCGATGGCCACCCTGAACAGGCACGGGCTGGTCGCGGGCGCGACCGGGACGGGCAAGACGAAGACGTTGCAACTGGTCTCCGAGCAGCTGTCGGCCGCGGGCGTGCCGGTGGTGCTGGCCGACGTGAAGGGTGATTTGTCCGGCCTCGCGGCGCAGGGCGAGGCCAACGACAAGCTGACCAAGCGCGCGGGTGAGCTGGGCGACGACTGGCAGCCCGCCGCGTTCCCCGTGCAGTTCCTCTCGATCGGCACCGGCGGCAAGGGCTCGCCCATCCGCGCGACCATCACCAGCTTCGGCCCGGTGCTGCTGTCCAAAGTGCTCGGTCTCAACGAGACGCAGGAGTCGACGCTCGGGCTGATCTTCCACTGGGCCGACCAGCGCGGACTCGCGCTGCTGGACACCAAGGACCTTCGCTCGGTCATCACGCACCTGACCAGCGACGAGGGCAAGGAAGACCTCAAGGGCATCGGCGGGGTGTCCGCCGCGACCGCCGGTGTGATCCTGCGCTCGCTGTCCAATTTGGAGGCACAGGGCGGCGAGGACTTCTTCGGCGAGCCCGAGTTGGACGTCCACGACCTCATGCGCCAGGTCGACGGCAAGGGCGTGGTCACCCTGCTGGAGCTGGACAACCTGCAGGCCAAGCCCGCGTTGTTCTCGACGTTCCTGATGTGGCTTCTGGCCGAGCTCTTCGAGGAGCTGCCGGAGGAGGGCGACCTCGACAAGCCGAAGCTCGTGTTCTTCTTCGACGAGGCGCACCTGCTGTTCAACGACGCGTCGAAGGCGTTCCTGGAGCGCATCGAGCAGACGGTGAAGCTCATCCGGTCGAAAGGCGTCGGCGTCTTCTTCTGCACCCAGCTGCCCACGGACATCCCGAACAACGTTCTCTCGCAGCTCGGCGCGCGGATCCAGCACGCGCTGCGCGCGTTCACACCGGAGGACCAGAAGGCGCTGACCAGGACCGTCAAGACGTATCCGACGACCGAGTACTACGAGCTGGACAAGGCGCTGACCTCGCTCGGCATCGGTGAGGCGATCGTCACGGTGCTGTCCGAGCGCGGCGCGCCGACACCGGTCGCGTGGACGCGGCTGCGGGCGCCGCGGTCGAAGATGGGGTCGATCGGCGACGAGGCGATCTCCGCCGCGACGACCGCCTCTGACCTGCACGGGAAGTACTCGGAGACGATCGACCGCGAGTCGGCGTACGAGAAGCTGGCGGCGAAGATCGCTCCGGACGCGCCCGCGCCCGAAGCTGTCCCGGAACCCGCGCCGCAAGCGCCGGCGCCGCAGAAGGAAGAGCCGGGGATGGTCGAGAAGGCCATGTCGAACCCGGCGGTGAAGTCGTTCCTGCGGTCGGCGGCGAGTGCGCTCGGCCGGGAGATCACGCGCGGCCTGTTCGGGAACCGGCGCCGGTAAACCTGACAGGAGATGGCAGGTATGGCGGGCAGGCTGTCCGCCATACCGACCTGAAGGGGACCAGCCATGCAGACCGCCACCGCCGCTTTCGACCTCGACAAGTGGGAGCCGCAGTCCGAAGAGAAGGCCGACAACACCGAGTTCGCGCGGGTGGCGATCGCGAAGACGTTCACTGGTGAGGTCGAGGGCACGAGCACCGTGGAGATGCTCACCGCCGTCACCGAGACGGGGCGGGCTTACGTCGCCTTCGAGCGTTTTTCAGTCGCGGTCGAGGGCCGCAAGGGTTCGTTCGTGCTGCATCACAGCGCCGGTGAAGCGGGCTACACGCTGACGATCCTGCCCGGGTCGGGTACCGGTGATCTGACCGGAATCACCGGTACCGCGGCCATCGAGCAGGATTCAGCGGGCGCTCACACCTTCCGGCTCACTTATTCGCTGCCGTGATCTGGTCGACGATCTTCATCGCGTCGTTGATCGGGATCGAGAAGCCGATGCCGATGCTGCCGGCCGAGCCGCTCGGGTTGTAGAGCGCGGAGTTGATGCCGATGACGTTGCCGCCGGCGTCGACGAGCGCGCCGCCCGAGTTGCCCTGGTTGATCGAGGCGTCGGTCTGGATCGCGGTGTAGCTCGGGCTGTCCGAGTCACCGTTGGCGGTCTGGTCGTACGGCGACTGCTGCTGCTTCTTCCCGATGTCCGAGAGCTGGCGGTTCAGCGCGCTGATGATGCCGGAGGTCACGGTGTTCTGGAGGCCGCCGGGCGAGCCGATCGCGACGACCTGCTGGCCGACCGCGAGCTTGCCGGAGTCGCCGATCGAGGCGGCGGTGAGCCCGCTCGCGCCGCGTGCCTGCACCACCGCGATGTCGGCCTTGGTGTCCGAGCCGACCACGTCGGCCTGGTACTTCTTGCCGTCGGAGGTGACGATCTGGACGCTGGTCGCGCCGTTGACCACGTGCGCGTTGGTCAGGATCTTGCCGTCCGGGCTGAGGATCACCCCCGAGCCGATGCCCTGGCCGCCCTGCGCGGTCTTGACGTTGACCTGGACGACGCTCGGCGTCACCTTCGCGGCGATCTTGCTGACGTCGCTGGTGGAGTTGGAGATCTGCTGCCCGGTGGTCCCGGTGGACGAGCTGGTGGACGGCGTCGCCGGGCTGTCGAGCCCGACGATGAGCGCGCCGCCGGTGCCGCCGAGCAGCGCGGCGCCGAGCGCCGTCGCGCCGACCAGCAGCGCGAGCCTGTTGCTCTTCTTCTTCGGCGGGGGCGGCGGCGCCTGCGCGAAGAGCGGGTTGCCGTAGTACGGCTGGTACGTGGGGTGGGGCTGGAATTCGGTCATGTGCCCAGGATCGAGCCACAGGGTGTGAACAACCTGTGGATTATCCTTGGCTTTTCCTGATAAGAACCAGCTGAGAGATCAGCGCGTCCCGGCGACGATCTGCGTGACGCCCGCGAAGCGCTCGCTCACGCTCCTGAAGCCGAGATCCCGTAGCTTGCCCGCGATTTCCCCGCGGTCGAACATCTTCTGCCCGCTCGCCGCGCCCAGCGCGGTGTCGGCCAGCCGGGCGGGCTGCCAGGTGCGGCGCGCGCTGGTCAGCAGCGCGACGCGGCCGCCGGGCTTCAGCACCCGCGCGAACGACGCGAGCGCGGCGTCCGGATCGGCGAACATGTGCAGCGCGGCGAAACAGCACACCGCGTCCACTGTGGCCGGTCGCAGCGGCAGCTCGACCGCGTCCGCGCGCAGATAGGCGATCGGCTCGGCCGGTCCGGTGTTGTCGAGCGCGCGGTCGAGCATCGTGCGGGAGCCGTCGAGCCCGATCACCAGCCCGTCGGCGCCGACCGCCTTGCCGAACGCGCGTGTGAACCGGCCGGTGCCGCAGGCGACGTCGAGCGCGGTGAGGCCGGGGCGCAGGCCGAGCAGGTTGGTCGCGATGGCGACCTCGCCCGCCATCGTCGGGCCGCGCAGTCCTTTCGCGACTCGGCCGAGCGTGGGGCGCCAATACTGCTCGTAGATGCTCGGCACGATCGACGTGCGCATCAGCCGCTGGGCGAGCCCGGTCGGCGGACCGGCCTGCTCCTCGTCGCCGAGCAGGTCAAGGAAGCCGTGCGTCGGCCTGGCCTCGTCACCCGCCTTGAGCAGTGCGAGCGTGCGGGCTTGGGCGTTCGAGTGGGTCGTCGGCACGGCCGCTCCTCTGCTTTCAGATACCGGCAGTATGCCGCATCTGGCCGGTGCTGACATCCCCAGAAACTGTCGTACCCCCGGCCTACCGTCGTAGGGGTCGTCAACCTCAGGAGGAGATGGTCATGATCAGCACGGTGTCTTCGCAGGTCGCGGAGGTCTCGTTCACCGGCCCGTTCGATCTGGACGCGTCCACGCGGTTCCTGGAAGGGTTCGCGCCGGCGGCCAGGCCGGACGCCGCCGCCGAGCCAGGGACACTCCGCATGGCGTTCCCGGTGGAGAGAACCTGGTCGCACGCGGGCGTGGTGGTGCGGCAGCGGGCGCCGAATCGGGTCGAGGTCGAGGTGTTCGCCGAGCCCGAGGTGGTGCCGCTCGCGGTCACGCAGGTCCGGCGGATGCTTTCGCTGGACGTGGACGGTGCGGGGTTCGCGCGCGTCGGCGAGGCGGACAAGGTCGTCGCCGGGCTGCAGGAACGCAATCCGGGGCTGCGGCCGGTGCTGTTCCACTCGCCGTACGAGGCGGCGTGCTGGGCGGTGATCGGGCACGGCATCCGGATCGTGCAGGCCGCGGGCATCAAGCGGCGGGTCGCCGAGCGCTACGGCCGTGAGGTCGATGTCGGCGGGGTTCCGCTGCTTTCTTTTCCCACGCCGGAAGAACTGCTCGAGATGGACCGGCATCCGAGCCTGCCGCCCGCCAAGGTCGAGCGGCTGCACGCGATGGCCAGGGCCGCGCGGGACGGTCTGCTCGACGCGGAGACGTTGCGTGCCAAGGATTCCGCGGAGGCGCTGACCAGGTTGCTCAAACTCCCCGGCATCGGCCCGTTCTCGTCGCAGCTGATCCTGATCAGGGGCGCCGGGCATCCGGATGTCTTCCCACGTGACGAACGGCGGCTGCAGGACGAGATGACGCGGGTGTACGGGCAGGGCGCGGCCGTGTCCGCGGCCAAGTTGGAGCGCATCGCCGACGCCTGGCGGCCCTATCGGAGCTGGGTCGCGCTGTTGTTCCGCACCGAACGCGAGAGCCGCACCGGCGAGATCGGAGGTCGCCGATCCTGATCACCCACGGCGATGATCACCCACCTAACGGGTAGCCGACCGGGGATGTGCTGAGGTGTCCGGGTGCGAGAACCGGATCCTTCCGCGGTAGCGGGCGTGCTGGACGCCCAGCCCGACCCAGGTAGCTGGCTGGCCTTGATCACGGGCGGCGTGGCGTTGATCGTCGTGCTGTCCGGGACACCGTGGCGCTGGGCGCGCACGGCCATCACCATCGTGCACGAGGCCGGGCACGCGCTGCTCGCGGTGCTCGTCGGCAGGCGGCTGCAGGGCATCAGGCTGCACTCGGACACCTCGGGCGTGACCGTCTCGCGCGGCAAGCCGGAAGGCCCTGGCATGGTGCTGACCGCGCTCGGCGGGTACCCGGCGCCCTCGGTGCTTGGGCTGGTCTTCGCGGGCCTGCTCGCGGCGAGCCGCGTCACGGCGCTGCTCGTGCTGGCCGCGGTGCTGCTGCTGGCCGTGCTCGTGATGGTGCGCAACGCCTATGGCGTGCTGGTCGTCGTGGTGACGGCCGGGGTGCTGGCGCTCGCGTCGCTGGTGGCGCCGTCGAGCGTGCAGGCGGCGTTCGTGTACCTCATGACGTGGTTCCTGCTGTTCGGTGGCGTGCGGCCGGTGGTCGAGCTGCAGCTGAAACGGCGGCAGGGCCAAGCCCGTGACTCCGACGCCGACCAGCTCGCCAGGCTCACCGAGGTCCCGGCGGCGCTGTGGGTGCTGATTCTCGCCATGATCTCGGTCAGCTGCCTGATCATGGGCGGCGCGTTCCTGCTGCAACCCGCGCTGAACTAGGCGTACCGGCGTGCGGCACACTGATGACCCGCACATATCGCCGGTTATCAGGTAGGAGTTCGCCGTGAGTGACGTGGCCAAGGCTGTCGAGGAATGCGCGCGGGCGGCCAAGCAGGCGGCCCCGTCGCTGGCCACCGCGACGGACCAGGCCATCGACGCCGCGCTCTCCGCCATGGCGGAAAGGCTGCTGGCGCACCGGGACGAGGTGCTCGAAGCCAACCGCGCCGACGTCGCCAAGGCGACCGAGGAAGGCATGAGCGCCGGTCTGCTCGACCGGCTGACGATCACCGACGAGCGCCTCACCGGCATGGCCGAGCAGCTCCGGCTGCTCGCGGGCGCACCGCACCAGGAGCGCTCGATCGAGCTGTCCACATTGGACGGCGGACTCCGGCTGGTCGAGCGCCGCCGCCCGGTCGGCGTGATCGGCGCGAACTACGAGGCCCGGCCGAACGTCACCGTCGACGTGGCCTCGCAGCTGGTCAAGTCCCGCAACGGCGGCGTGCTGCGCACCGGCTCGGCCGCGCTCGGCTCCGCCCAGCGCCTGCTCGACGTCGTCATCGCCCCCGCACTGGCCGAAGCGGGCATCGACGCCGACGTCATCCAGCTCGTTCCCCGCGTCGAGCGCGAAGCGGCCGCGGCGCTGGTGAGCCTGCCCGGCCTCGTCCCGCTCGTGATCCTGCGCGGCAGCGGCGAAAGCACCCGCAAGCTCGCCACCGAGGCCGCGCTCCACGGCGTCGGCACTCTCGCGCACGCCGACGGCGGCGGCGTCCTCTACGTCGACGCGGCCGCCGACGCGGCCAAGGTCCGCGACCTGGTGTCGGCCAGCCTCGACCGCCTCGGCGTCTGCAACCGCCTGAACCTCCTCCTGATCCACACCGACGCCCACGACGCGCTCTGGCCCTCGATCACCGAGGCGCTGACCGAGCGCGGCGTCACCCCGTCGCTCGCCCCCCACGAGCACGCCATCGGCTACGAATGGGCACTCGACTCGGACAACGAGGCCACCGTCACGGTCGCCCAGGTCGCCTCGCTCACCGAGGCCGTCTCGATCGCCAACGACCGCACCTCGGGCCTGGCCGCCGGCATCGCCACCGAAGACTCGGCCGCGGCCGAAGCCTTCTTCGACGGCTACACCGGCACCGGCGTCTTCTGGAACGCCCCCACCCGCCTCCTAGACGGCTTCAAGCTCCTCGCCGTCCCCGAGACCGGCATCAACCTCGACAACGTCCCCGGCCCCCGCGGCCCGGTCACCTACACCGACCTCTACGTCCGCCAGTACGCCGTCCTCCCCGCCTAGAAGCCCGGGATAAAGCCCGCTTTACTCCCAGGGATAAAGCGGGCTTTATCTCGCGGAGTAAAGCCCGCTTTATCCCGGTCTCAGCGCAGCGGCACGGCGAGCTCGAAGACGGGGTCGTCGTCGCCGACGACGTCCGGGTTGACCAAGAAGATCTGCCGTGGCGTCCAGTCGGCCTGTTCGCCGCGGTCGGTGACCCACTGCTGCAGCGACTCGAACCCGAGCGAGGTCATCATGTCCGCCTTGCGCACGCTGATGTAAGCCTCACGGGTCGCGTCCTCGATGCTGGCGGTCATGTCGGGGAAGCGGGCGGCCGTCGCCTCCGCGTCGACGACCGGGCAGCAGAATTCGACCGGAGCGTCGCTGTCGGCGCTGACTTCGCCGTGATAGCGCAGGAACGGAACCCCCGCGACGCCTTCCGGGCGTGCGACGGTCGGGCCGCCGAACAGCCCGAAGAGCGGCCCCGCGAAGTCGCCGATCTGGTCGGCGGTGAGCTGTTCGGTGACACTGAGCAGGGTGCGAGCCGGGATGTCCCGGACGTGTACCTCGTACATGATCGTTCGTTCTCCGGTGAGTCGGCCGATGAGGAAGCCGACCAGTTCCCGCTTGGCCTTGACGTCCAGCTCCTGCTCCGCCCAGTAGCCAGCCAGCTCACGCGCCGCCGCCTCGTCCGGAAGATCGACGATCTTCCGGATCCGCGCCAGCGGCATGTCGAGCCTGCGCAACTGGGCGACCTGGCGGGCCTTCGGCAGCTGATCCGGCGAGTACCAGCGGTACCCGGTGTCCGGATCGACGTGCACGGGTGGCAGCAGCCCCAGTTCGTCATAGAGCCGCAACGCCTTCGGCGAAAGCCGTGCCAGCCTGGCGAACGCGCCGATGGTGAGCAGGTCCACGATCGTCTCCCTCGTCCCGGGCGGGCGCCCGGTCCCCACCGACTCTGGGGCCGTCCCCAAGGGCAAGGTCAAGCATGGCGGACGGCAGACCTCGCCTACGCCGTGTCCAACTTGATCAACTCGGCGGTGAGAAGTCGCCATTGGCTTTCGATCTCGCGCCACAGACCGCCGCAAGCCGACTTCACTGTGGTCACCGTGTAGTTCGGCGCCGCGCAGTGCCGCCGCGAACTCACCGATCTCGTCGATCAGCCTGGCGAACTGAAGATCGGGTAGCTGGCAGAACCAGCTCATCTGATCCACGCTGTTGGACCGGTCGTATTTCTCCCGGCAGTAACGCAGGGCCCCGTTCATTTCGCCGATGCGCTGTCCGAACTTGTGCAGGACGGAGCCAACGACGACGGTCGGGACAGGCATCTCAATAGAAGTGCGTGTGAGTGCGGGCGGCGGTGCTGTGACGGTCACCATGACAGGTGCGGCGTCCTGGCTCCAGCAACTCGACATCGCCACTCCTGCGCTTGCCAGAAGGAGCCTGTTACGCCAGGCGCGCACAAGGGGCGCCTTTGTGAGGCTAGAGGTTCCAAGGGTGGCCCTTGTCACGTCGCCACCCGACGCCGGGGAGCCGTCAGCCGGTTTGCGGGCGGCGTGACTTTAGCAGCTGGGTGAGGCGCTCGCGCAGGTCGGCGCTCAGCGGGGGCGCGTCCTCGACCAGCTTCGCGATCCGCGCCTGGGTTTCGGGGCTCAGCGCGGCGGCGTGCTGAGCCGTGTCGGCTTCGTTCACGGTGCCGAGTTTTGTCGAGGCGACCCGGAAATGCGCCCCCTGGCAGGCGGATTCACCTGGTCGAGCGGTGGTTGGTCGCGCTCAGCGACGACGGCCGCGGCGTGTCGGGGGTGGGTCGATGCCGAGCATCTCGGCGGCGATCTCCTGGGACTCGGCGAACTTGCCGGTGGGCTGCTGCGGGGCCCGGCGCAGCGCGGATGGGCGCATGCGGTTGTAGCCGCGCACCGAGACCGGGCGGCGGGAACGGACCTCGTAGGCGGGCTCGTCGGCGAGTGAACCCGCCAGTTCCTTGTCGATGAGGATCGTGCCGGGTCGGGCTATTGACGTCAGGCGGGCCGCGAGGTTGACGACCGAGCCGTAGACGTCGCCGAAGCGGGACAGGACGCGGCCGGACGCCAAGCCGGCGCGGACCGCGGGGAGCTCCTCGTCCTCGGCGGTGCGCTCGGACAGCGTCAGCGCGATCTCGGCCGCGTCGGCAGGGGAGTCGCAGACGAAGAGGACCTCGTCGCCGATCATCTTGACGACGCGGCCGTGGTGCTCGGCGATGACCTCCGTGGTGACCATCTCGAACGCGTCGAGCACGGCGCTGAGCTCGGCCTCGTCGACCTGCCTGGTCAGCCTCGTGTAGCCGACCATGTCGACGAAGCCGACCACCTGGACGCCCGCTTCGACCTCCTCGTCGGTCGCGACGAGCGCGCGGCCGGCGTAGGCGGCCAGGTGACGCCGCCAGACGAAGCTCTGGACGCGCTCCAGCTCGGGCAGCAGCCGCTCGACGAGACGGGCGATCTGGCGCTCGCTCTTGGCCAGCTCGGGGTTCTCGGTGATCAGCTGCCGGAGCATGAGCACCTGCCACTCCGCGAGCCGGGACAGGTGCTGGCCGAGCGCGCGGGTGACCGCGACCTCCATGCCGGGGTCGACCAGGCCGGAGTTCACCAGCTGGTCGGCCGTCTTGAGCACGTCGATGTCGGCGTCCGTGAAGACCACCTCGTCGTCGGGGACCGTCGCGAAGCCCAGCGCGCGCCAGAGCCGCCGCGCCCGCTCCTCCGGCACGCCGCTCTTGCCTGCCACCTCGAGGCGGGTGTATCTGCGGCGGCCGCCGAGCAGTACCTTTTCCAGCCGCTGCTGGAGTTCGTCGGGATCGGGCTCGCTCACGTCGTGTGCACGATGAGCACGTCGACGCCGGACTTGCGGGCCACCTCGGACGGCACCGAGCCCAGGATGCGGCCCGCGAGGCTGTTCAGCCCCCGGTTGCCCACCACGAGCAGGTCGGCCTTGTGGTCGGCGACGACCTGGCGCAGCGAAACCACCGGGTCGCCCTCGACGGCGATGGTCTCGATCTTCGTGGCGCCCGCCTTGCCCGCGCGGTCACGGGCGGAGAGCAGCGTGTCCTCGGCGGGCGCGGAGCCCACCACCTGGTACGCCTCCTCGCGGAGGACGTCCTGCGCCTTCTCCACGTCGCCGCGGCTGGCCGGGTGGTACGCGCACGCGATCACGAGCGTCGCGCCGGAGTCGGCGGCGACGCCCGCGGCGCGGTCCACCGCGGCGAACGAGGTTTCGGAGCCGTCGGTGCCGACGACCACGGTCTGATAGGCGGGCATGGAGTCCTCCTGAACGAGCCGTATCCCTCTAGTCGGGATGGAGGTTACTCGCCAGTTGGTTTCGCCGCTCCCGCTGGCTTGGGTGCCGGCTTCGCCGCAGGTACGGACGATTTGGCGATGCGCACGGTGGCCTGCGAGTCGGGGCTCATGATCTCGGCCGCCTTCTCCGCGATCGGACCGGCTTCGCCCAGCACCGTACTGGCTTCGCCCAGCGACACGCGCGCCGCGCGGACCTGCTCGGCGAGGCTCGCGCGGACCTTGCGCAGCACCTCGACGCGCTCGGCGGCCTGGTTGATGCGGCGGTTGGACTCCTCGGTCGCCTCGCGGACGCGGCGGTGGCTCTCGTCGGCCGCCTCGGCGAGCCTGGCGTTGGACTCGGTGATCGAGTCCTGCTTGCGCTTGTTGGCGTCCTCGACCGACTCGCGGCGCCGCTTCTCGATCTCGGCCTTCGCCTTGGTCTCCTCGTCGAGCACCTCGGCGCGGATCCTGGCCGCGTCGTCGGTGGCCTCGCGGACCCGGCGGGCGGCCTCGGCCTTGCTGGCTGCTTCCTGCTCGGCCAGCACGCGCATCGCCTCGGTGCGGCGCGAGGCCATGGCGATCTCGAAGTCCTCTTCGATCTGGTTGCGCCTGGCCTCGGCCTCGGCGTCGAGCCGCTCCATCTCGGCGTGCGCCTTGTCGATGACGCCGCGGTGCTCGGCCTCCATCTCCTTGCGGCGCGCGTCGAGCTCGTTCAGCAGCTGCTCGTACCGGGCACGCATGGCGCTCGCGTCGGTCTCGGCCTTGGCCCTGATGTGGCCTGCCTCGGCCTCCGCGCGCGCCTTCGTGTCGGCGGCCTCGTCCTGCGCGAGGCGCAACATCCGTTGCAGGCGCTCGGAAAGCCCCTCGATGCTCGTCGGCGGTTGCGCGAGGCGCTCGACCTGACCGCGCAGGTCCCTGATCTCGCCGCGCGCCACTTCGAGCTGGCGCGCCAGATCACCGGACTGCGAGATGGCCGCGTCGCGATCCGCCGCGAGCATCTTCAGGTCGGCGTCGAGCCGTTCGAGGTGCTCGTCGACCTGTGCACGGTGGTAGCCACGCTTCGCCAGGTCGAAACCGGCGCCCAGCGGCACAAGCTCCCGTTCATCGCCAAGGCTCATTCCCCTACCGTAGCCGGAACCCGGTCACGACCGGGTGAGCACCCTGGCGAGAATTCACGCGCCCCGGAATGCGTTGATCTTGTCCAGGTGCTTTTCCCGCAATGCGTGATCACGCACACCGAGGCCTTCTTCCGGGGCCAGCGCGAGCACGCCGACCTTGCCCTGGTGGGCATTCCGGTGCACGTCGAGCGCGGCCTGGCCGGTCTCTTCCAAGGTGTACGTCTTGGACAGTGTGGGATGGATCAAACCCTTGGCGATCAACCTGTTCGCCTCCCAGGACTCCCGGTAGTTCGCGAAATGGGAGCCGATGATCCGCTTGAGGTTCATCCACAGGTACCGGTTGTCGAACTGGTGCATATACCCGGATGTCGACGCGCAGGTGACGATCGTGCCGCCCTTGCGCGCGGCGTAAACGGACGCGCCGAACGTTTCACGGCCGGGGTGCTCGAACACGATGTCCGGGTCCTCGCCGCCGGTCAGTTCGCGGATCTTCGCGCCGAAGCGCTGCCATTCCTTGGGATCCTGCTCGTTCTCGTTCTTCCAGAACTTGTAGCCCTCGGCGCTGCGGTCGATCACCAGCTCCGCGCCGAGCTTCCGGCAGATCTCCGCCTTTTCCGGGCTGGAGACGACGCAAACCGGGATCGCGCCGCCGTTGAGTGCGTATTGCGTGGCGTAGGAGCCCAGTCCGCCGGACGCGCCCCAGATGAGCACGACGTCGCCCTGCTTCATGTCGGCGCCGTTGCGCGAGACCAGCTGGCGGTACGCGGTCGAGTTCACCAGGCCGGGGGAGGCGGCCTCTTCCCAGGTGAGGTGATCCGGCTTCGGCATCAGCTGGTTGGCCTTGACGAGCGCGACCTCGGCGAGCCCGCCGAAGTTCGTCTCGAAGCCCCAGATGCGCTGCTCGGTGTCGAGCATCGTGTCGTTGTGCCCGTCGGGGCCCTCGAGCTCGACGTTGAGGCAGTGCGCGACGACCTCGTCGCCGGGCTTCCAGTTGTGCACGCCGACGCCGGTGCGCAGCACGACGCCGGACAGGTCGGAGCCGACCACGTGATACGGCAGGTCGTGGCGCTTCGAAAGCGGCGAGAGCTTGCCGTAGCGCTTGAGGAACTTGAAGGTCGAGACCGGCTCGAAGATCGACGTCCACACGGTGTTGTAGTTGATGGCGCTGGCCATCACCGCGACGAGCGCCTCGCCGGGGCCGAGCTCGGGCACCGGGACGTCGTCGACGTGCAGCGACTTGCGCGGGTCCTTGTCGCGCGATTCGAGGCCCTCGAACATGTCGGCCTCGTCAGCGTGCACGGTGACACCCCGGTAGCTCTCCGGCATGGCCAGTGAGCCGACCGCGTCGAGTTCGCCGGTCAGGATGGCCTGCTGGATCTCGCCGAGCTGCGTCATCGGAACCTCCACGGGGAGTGGGTTGCGGCGTTGGCGCACAAAATTACTGGTCGGTAACCAACGATCACAACAGTACGAGACGTGAAGCACTCTGTCGTGCTGAAGTGTTATTTGACCGGGCGGCCAATCAAGCGGAGCATCGAAGGCGGAGGTGAACAACGATGACCGAAACTTCGACCCGCCCGTGGATGCGCCCGCATGACTGGGCGGAGGTGGTACTCGGGGTGGTCGCCGTGCTGTCCCCGCTCTGGATGGACACGGACAACACCGCAATGTGGACGATGATCGTGCTCGGCGCGCTCATCGCGCTCGACGGGCTGGCCTCGCTGGCCAGGCCGGGAATGGTCTACGGCGAGGGCGCGCAGGTCGTGCTCGGCGCGCTGCTGTTCCTGTCACCGTGGGTCATGGGCTACACCGCGTTCAACGGTGCCGCCTGGACCGCGTGGATCGTCGGTGTGCTGACCATCGTGGTCGGCGCGGCCGCCGTGCCGGTCGCCAACGCGGCGCACAAGATGGCCGGTTCGCACTGAAAACTGAAAGACTGATCCGATGAACGACGACTCGGCGAAAGAGCGCATCCTGCTCGCTGCGGAAGAGCTTTTCGCCGAGTCCGGTTTCGACGCCACCCCGACCTCACGCATCGCCGAGCGCGCCGGCGTGCCCAAGGGTCTCGTCCACTATTACTTCCGCCGCAAGCCCGATCTGCTCACCGCGCTCGTCGAGCGGCTGCCCGACGAGCGCGTCGAGCCGGAGAACGTGGTGGTGCCCGGCGACATCGCGGGCAGCCTGCGCAAACTGGTCGACGAGCTCGACCGCAGGCTGAGTGGTTCGCGGGTGCTGTCGCACCTGTTGTGGCGCGAAGCGGACACGCATCTCGCGGTCCGCGACGCGCTGCACGACCGCTTCCAGGCGCTGGTGCGCCAGGTCCGCGCGGTGATCGTCGCCGCGGCGGGCTGCCGGCTCGAACGCGCCGACATCGACAGCGCGTCCGGGCTGCTCGCCCGCGCCGTCAGCTACCGGCACTCCGTCGCGCGGCACAGCGACGACGACGTCCCCGGTGAGCTGGAACAGGAGCTGGCGTTCATCGCCGACGCGCTCGCCGCGAAGGCTCAGTGACCTTCGGCGGCGGGTTCCACCAGCTCGACGAGCACGCCGCCCGCGTCCTTGGGGTGCACGAAGTTGACCCGGCTGTCGGACGTGCCGCGCTTGGCCGCTTCGTAGAGCAGGCGCAGGCCCTTGGCGCGCAGCGCTTCGGCAGCCGCGTCCACATCGGACACCCGGTAGGCCAGCTGCTGCAGGCCCGGCCCGCTCTTCGCGATGAACTTGCCGATCGCGGAGTCCTCGCGCAGCGGGGCGAGCAGCTGGATGGCGGTGCCGCCGCCACCGGGCGCGTAGAGCATGGCCTCGCGGACGCCCTGCTCCTCGTTGACCTCTTCGTGGCCGACCTCAAGCCCGAAGTGGGTGACATGGAACTCGATCGCGGCGTCCAGGTCGGGCACGGCGATGCCGACATGGTCGATGGCCGTCACGTAAGGCTTCAGCGCGTCGTTCATGCGACAAACCCTAAGAGGGCGCGCAAGACGTGACGGCGTGCGACGCCTCACACTAAGTCAATTCAGAAGGGTGAACCCCGGGTATGGTCCGTTGAGACCGCCGTGCGCCGATGCTTGGAGGAAGTCGTGTCCGGTTCCGTGATCCTGGGTGCCGCCCGCACCCCGATCGGACGTCTGCTCGGATCTTTGAAGGACTTCAGCGGAGCCCAGCTCGGCGGCGTGGCCATCAAGGCCGCGCTGGCGCAGGCCGGTGTCTCGCCGGACGCCGTGCAGTACACGATCATGGGCCAGGTGCTCACCGCGGGCGCCGGCCAGATCCCCGCGCGCCAGGCCGCCGTCGCCGCCGGCATCCCGATGAGCGTGCCCGCGCTGACGATCAACAAGGTCTGCCTGTCCGGGCTCGACGCCATCGCGCTCGCGGACCAGCTGATCCGCGCCGGTGAGTTCGAGCTGATCGTGGCCGGTGGCCAGGAGTCGATGACGCAGTCGCCGCACCTGCTGCCGAAGTCGCGGTCCGGGTTCAAGTACGGCGACACCACGCTCGTCGACCACATGGCCTACGACGGCCTGTTCTGCGCGTTCGACCAGGTCGCGATGGGCTCGTCGACGGAGAAGTACAACACCCGCTACGGCGTCACGCGTGAGCGGCAGGACGAATTCTCCGCGCGCTCGCACCAGCGTGCCGCCGCCGCGATCGCCGAAGGCCGGTTCACCGCCGAGATCGCGCCCGTCACGATCCCGCAGCGCAAGGGCGACCCGGTCATCTTCGACACCGACGAGGGCGTCCGCGCCGACACGACCGCCGCGAGCCTCGGGAAGCTGCGCCCGGCGTTCGCCTCCGACGGCACGATCACCGCGGGCTCGGCTTCGCAGATCTCCGACGGCGCCGCCGCCGTCGTGGTCGCCAGCCCGGCGATGGCCGAGAAGCTCGGCATCACCCCGCTCGCCGAGATCGGCGCGCACGGTGTCGTCGCCGGACCGGACGCGAGCCTGCACGAGCAGCCGTCGAACGCGATACTCGCGGCGCTGTCGAAGGCGGGCCTGACCGCCGACGCGCTGGACCTCGTCGAGATCAACGAGGCGTTCGCGGCCGTCGGCCTGGTCTCGTCGGACAAGCTGGGCCTCGACCCGGCGAAGGTCAACGTCAACGGTGGCGCGATCGCGCTCGGTCACCCGATCGGCGCGTCCGGCGCCCGGCTCGCCGTGCACCTGGTGCACGAGCTGCGCCGCCGCGGTGGCGGGCTCGGCGCCGCCGCGCTGTGCGGTGGCGGCGGCCAGGGCGACGCGCTCCTGATCCGCGTCCCCTAGATGGCGCTTGATGTCGCGGACCTGGTCGCACGTGCGCGTGACGGCCAGGCCCGCGCGGTCGCGCGGCTGATCTCACTGGTCGAGGACGCGCATCCGCGGCTGCGGGAGGTCGCCGCCGCGCTGACCCCGTTCACCGGGCGTGCCCAGCTCGTCGGGCTGACCGGGCCACCCGGTGTCGGCAAGTCGACATCGACGTCCGCGCTGCTCACGGCGCTGCGCAAGCAGGGCAAACGGGTCGGTGTGCTGGCGATCGACCCGTCGTCGCCGTTCTCCGGCGGCGCGCTGCTCGGCGACCGGATCCGGATGACCGAGCACGCCGTCGACCCCGGCGTGTTCATCCGCTCGATGGCGACGCGCGGGCATCTCGGCGGGCTCGCGTGGGCGACGCCGCAGGCCGTGCGCGTGCTCGACGCGGCGGGGTTCGACGTGGTGCTGATCGAGACGGTCGGCGTCGGCCAGTCCGAAGTGGACGTCGTGAAACTCGCCGACACCACCGTGGTGCTGCTCGCGCCCGGCATGGGCGACGGGATCCAGGCGGCGAAGGCCGGGGTGCTCGAGATCGCCGACCTGTTCGTGGTCAACAAGGCCGACCGCGAGGGCGCCGACGCGACCGTCCACGACCTCAAGCAGATGATCTCCTTGTCCCGCAGGGAGATCCGCGGCCCGAGCTGGCGCCAGCCGATCCTGCCGACGGTCGCCGCGCGCGGCGAGGGCGTCGACGATGTCGTCAAGGCGCTCGAAGAACACCACGACTGGCTTTCCTCGCGGGGCGAGCTCGCGGACCGCCGCGCCGCGCGCGCCCGCGCGGAGGTCGAGGCGATCGCGTTGCAGGTGCTGCGCGCCGAGCTGGTCGACGTGCGCGGCGACCGGCTGGCCGAGCTGGCCGCCCAGGTCGTCGACCGCACACTCGACCCGTACGCGGCCGCCGACCGGCTCGTCGCGGATTTGCGCGGTTAACGACTTTTGGCGGGGAAAAACCGCCCTATACTTCCCGAGTTTCGTCGCCGAAGCTGGGAGGGACGTCCGTGCTCCGTACGGTCGCAGTCGCCGTGGTCTCCGTGCTCGCCACACTCACCTTGACGGGGGTGGCCTCGGCCGACACCCCGCCACCCAAGGTCACCAAGGGCCCGTGCCAGTACACCGAGACGCCGGACGAGCCCGCGTCGCGCCCGGTCCCGCTGCCGCCGGACCCCCGCCACACGCCGTCGTGGGGCGCGGTCGACGTCAAGCTGAAGGGCAACCAGGGCGACATCGGCCTGAGGCTGAACCGCAAGCAGGCTCCGTGCACCGTGCAGAGCTTCTTGCACCTTGCGAAGCACCGGTTCTACGACATGACGTCCTGCCACCGCCTGACGGCTTACCCGACTCTCAAGGTCTTGCAGTGCGGTGACCCGTCCGGCACCGGCGAGGGCGGCCCCGGCTACAAGTACAAGGACGAGCTCCCGACCGACCTGCCGCCCGCGCCCACGGACCCGACCGGCGCCCGCCGCGTCTACGCCCGAGGCGTCCTCGCGATGGCCAACGCGGGCCCGGCCACCAACGGCAGCCAGTTCTTCGTGGTCTACGGCGACTCGGCGCTCCGCCCGAACTACACGATCTTCGGCACCGTCGACGCCGAAGGACTGCACACCCTCGACAAGATCGCGGCGGGCGGCATCCAGCCGGACCCGTCCTCCCCGGGAACCCCGCCCGTCGACGGCGCGCCCGTCCTGCCCGCCAAGATCCTCAAGGCCCGCACCTGGTGCTGAGCAAAACGGGATAAAGCGGGCTTTACTCCCGGGGATAAAGCCCGCTAAACATCGGGGAGTAAAGCCCGCTTTATCCCGGCTTCAGGAGTCGAGGACGACTGAGACGATGCCCGCGAAGTGGGCGAGGCGGGCTACTTCGGCGGCGCGGAAGAGCGGGCCGCCGGGGCGGCCGACCAGTAGCGCCTTGCCGGGCTTGCCGAGCGGGGTGGCCGCGAGTTCCGTGCCCAGCTCCTGCCAGGTCTCGGGAACCCAGGACTCCTCGCCGTCCAGCACCGTCGCGCGCTCCAGCGGGAGCCACGGCAGATGCGTGATCGGGACCTCGGGCGCCGCGGACGAGGCCGCGAGGCGGTGGATGCCGCCTTCGCCGTGCTCGACCACCAGCGACCAGCCCGCGCGGATGATGCGGGGGACGCCCTCGGCGAGGATGTGCAGGCCGGACTTGGGCTGGGCCGCGATCTCCTCGACGAGTTCGAGTTCGCGATGGGTGTCCAGCACGCCCGCGTAAGGGCGGACCGCGTCGACCTCGACGCCGTCGACGCTTTCGGCCGCCGTGATGAGTGCGTCGGGGAGCCTGCCGGAGGGGAGCTCGACCACCAGGTCGTCGATGGCCGTGCCCGCGGTGCGCTCGACCACGTCGACGCTGAGGATGTCCGCGCCGATCGTGCCCAGTGCGGTGGCCACCGCGCCCAGTGTCCCCGGGCTGTCCGGCAGCTGCACCCGGATGAGGAACGACAACACGAGCCCCTCTCACTTTGTCGGGCGTTCCGGCCTGCTGCTCGGAACGCGCTCGCCGGGCGACGATTGTGGCAGACCGTGGCGGTGAACGGGCTCTCAGTCCGTACACCGGGAACTAACGGTTTGAGCTCGACCCATAGACTCGTGGCTTCCGATAAGCCCGAGAACAGCGCACACCAGAGGTTACCCGCGTGCCCACGATCTCCCGCGACGAAGTCGCGCATCTCGCCAAGCTGGCCAGGCTGGCCGTCACCGACGAGGAACTGGACGTTTTCGCAGGTCAGCTCGACCAGATCCTCGACGCCGTCGCCAAGGTCGGCCAGGTCGCCGACCAGGACATCCCGCCGACCTCACACGCCGTCCCGCTGACGAACGTGTTCCGTGAGGACGTCGTGAAGCCGAGCCTGTCGCAGCAGCAGGCGCTCTCCGGAGCGCCCGCCGAGGAAGAGGGCCGGTTCCGCGTGCCGCGCATTCTGGGGGAGGAACAGTGACCGATCTCATCAAACTCACCGCCGCCGAGCTGGCGGAGAAGGTCCAGAAGCGTGAGGTGTCGGCCGTCGAGGTCGCCCAGGCGCACCTGGACCGGATCGCCAAGATCGACGAGCACGTGCACGCCTTCCTGCACGTCGACGCCGAGGGCGCGCTCGCCGCGGCCCGCGCGGTCGACGAGGCGCAGACGCCCGCGTCGCCGCTGGCCGGCGTGCCGCTCGCGCTCAAGGACGTGCTGACCACCACGGACATGCCGACCACGGCCGGTTCGCGCACGCTCGAAGGCTGGGTCCCGCCGTACGACGCGACCGTCACGCGCAAGCTGCGCGAGGCCGGTGTCGTCATCCTCGGCAAGACCAACATGGACGAGTTCGCCATGGGCTCGTCGACCGAGAACTCGGCGTACGGCCCGACGCACAACCCGTGGGACCACTCGCGCATCCCCGGCGGCTCGGGCGGTGGCTCGTCGGCGTCGCTCGCGGCGTTCGAGGCACCGCTGGCCATCGGCACCGACACCGGCGGCTCGATCCGCCAGCCCGGCGCCGTCACCGGCACCGTCGGCGTGAAGCCGACCTACGGCGGCGTGTCGCGCTACGGCCTCATCGCCTTCTCGTCCTCGCTCGACCAGGCCGGTCCCTGTGCCCGCACGGTGCTCGACGCCGCGCTGCTGCACGAGGTCATCGGCGGGTACGACCCGATGGACTCGACCTCGATCAACGCGCCGGTCCCGCCGGTCGTCGCCGCGGCCCGCGAGGGCATGAAGGGCGACCTCAAGGGCGTGCGCGTCGGCGTGGTCAAGGAGTTCGCCGGCGACGGCTACCAGCCCGGCGTCACGCGGTCCTTCGAAGCCGCGGTCGCGCAGCTGCGCGCGCTCGGCGCCGAGGTCGTCGAGGTGTCCTGCCCGGCGTTCACCCTCGCGCTGCCCGCGTACTACCTGATCGCGCCGAGCGAGTGCTCGTCGAACCTCGCCCGGTTCGACGCCATGCGCTACGGCCTGCGCGTGTCGGACGACGGCACGCACAGCGCCGAAGAGGTCATGTCGCTGACCAGGGAAAAGGGCTTCGGCCCCGAGGTCAAGCGCCGGATCATACTCGGCACCTACGCGCTCTCGTCGGGCTACTACGACGCGTACTACGGCTCGGCGCAGAAGGTCAGGACGCTGATTTCACGCGACTTCGACGCCGCGTTCGAGAAGGTGGACGTGCTGGTGTCGCCGACGACGCCGACCACGGCGTTCAAGATCGGCGAGCGGGTCGACGACCCGATGGCCATGTACCTGGCGGACCTGTGCACCATCCCGTCGAACCTGTCCGGCAACGCCGCCATGAGCGTCCCGAGTGGACTGTCCGATGAGGACGGCCTGCCGGTCGGCCTGCAGATCATGGCCCCGTCGCTCGCCGACGACAGGCTGTACCGCGTCGGCGCCGCCTACGAGGTCGCGCGCAACGACGCCGCCGGTGGTTCACTGATTCACCAGGTTCCGGATATGGGAGCGTGATCCAGCGTTGCTGACGCGCATCGAGATCGACGGCTTCAAGTCGTTCGATCAGTTCGGGTTGGACCTGCCGCCGTTCCTGGTCGTGCTCGGCCAGAATGCCAGTGGCAAGTCCAACCTGTTCGATGCCATCCGGTTGCTGAGCAGGTTGGTGACTGCTCCGTCGGTCCTGGACGGCTTCTCCGATGCTCGAGGAGAGCTGAAGGAGCAGTTTCGTCGACTTGGCGATGGCAGCTCGGTCACTCGCATGCGATTTGCAGCCGAAATGCTTCTCGAGCCTACAGTCATTGACAAGTTCGGAAAGCAGGTGCAAATCCGGTACACTCGAATTCGGTACGAGCTGGAGATTCGCCTCGTTGTTGAAGAAGACGGCTTCGTCATGCCGTATGTCGAGCGAGAATTTGCAACTTCCTTACTGAATCCCGGGTCGCCACTGCTGGAGACGCACCAAGTGCCGGATGATGCCCAGTTGTTCGCGCTTCGTGACGAAGATACAAATACTTTTGTGGATTTTCTTCCTGCAGATGCGGCGGAGGGGACGGTTTTATCGACGATAGGTTCCGCTGGCGACTTTCCGTCTCTTTTTGCTACTCGTAAAGAAATTGAGTCGTGGAGGTTTCTCCAGCTTGACCCGGTCGCCCTTCGCAAGCCGAGTACGCCTGATCAGCGTGGTGAGCAGCTGGAATCGACCGGCGCAAACCTTGCCAGGGTTCTCCGGCGTATCGAACGAGCCACCAAGCGAGAGTTCGGTAGCGGCTTGGATGACATCGCCGTAGACCTCGTGAACGTCGTACGTGGTGTGTCGCGGGTCGATGTCACTGAAAACGCCGCTGGGCAGTGGGAGGTCCACCTAACTACTCGTGATGGTCGGATCAGTGCGCGCGTGGCCTCGGACGGCACTCTTCGAGTGCTTGCGCTACTGGCGGCGATTCATGATCCGCAATATCGCGGCTTGCTGTGCTTCGAAGAACCGGAGAACGGGATTTTTCCTCAGCGCCTACGTGTGTTGGTGCAGGCGTTGAAGGAGTCGATCACTGAGGTCCTTCCCGGAGAGCCACGTGCTCAACTGCTCCTTTCCAGTCATTCGCCGCTGATGCTGTTCGAGTTGGATCCAGTGGACATTGTGGTGATGGACCTGGTCACGCGAGTCAGGCCTGAGGAGCCCGGGGCGAGTCAGGTCTCGAGGGCCCGTGTACTCGCCGAATCGGGTGAACTCGAGACGGTTTCGCCGTATGAACGCCAGGCATTGCCTGGTATCAGTCGCGACGAAGCTCAACGGCTGCTGGAGGACTGAGTGCGGCCGCTGAAGACCGCGATCGCGGTAGAGGGTTCTTCCGACGAAACCTTCTTCAAGGTTCTGGTAGATCGCGTGCTGAGGGAAATCGCCAACGTTCATTGTGAACCGGGATTCGACGTTGGCACGCCGATGGTCTTCCGTCGTGGCCCGGATACTTGGAAGACTCTGTGCGAGCAGCTGCGTGCCCCTGCCGCTGACTTCGATTTGGCACTCTTCCATTACGACGGCACAACGAAACCCGAACGTGAAGCGAAGAAGAGCTGGGAGCCGATGCTTCGCGAGTGGGAGCGGGAGTCTGCGCCTGGTGGCAGGCCCTTGCTGCTCCAGCTGGTGCCGGTCAGGGAGATGGAGAGCTGGGCCCTGGCCGATCTCGATGAGGTGAACCAGCTGATCGGTAGCACTGTGTGCTCGTCGCGGGTGTTCGAAGCCGCGCACTTGCCGCAGGTGGAGCGATTGTCGGACCCGAAGCGGACGCTCGCCGAGGCACTACGATCGGGCAGACAGAAGCGGCGGTCCATTCATTTCCACTTGGAAGCGCTGGCTGAGCGGGTCAGTTTGACGAAACTACTGAGTGTGCCGTCCTTCCGCGACTGGCGCGACGAGACCATAGCCGGGTTGGACAAGCTCGGGTTCATTGAAAGTGGAGGAAAGGCATGACCGCCGTGGCCGAACTGATGGACTACGCCGAGGTGATCGAGCGTTTCAACCCGGTGCTCGGGCTCGAGGTGCACGTCGAGCTGTCCACGAACACCAAGATGTTCTGCGGCTGCGAGAACGTCTTCGGCGGCGAGCCGAACACGCACACCTGCCCGACCTGCCTCGGCCTGCCCGGCTCGCTGCCGGTGGTCAACGGCAAGGCGGTGGAGAGCGCCATCCGCATCGGCCTCGCGCTGAACTGCGAGATCGCCGAGTGGTGCCGGTTCGCCAGGAAGAACTACTTCTACCCTGACATGCCGAAGAACTTCCAGACCTCGCAGTACGACGAGCCGATCGCCTTCAACGGCTACCTCGACGTCACGCTCGACGACGGCGAGATCGTGCGCGTCGAGATCGAGCGCGCGCACATGGAGGAGGACACCGGCAAGTCGCTGCACGTCGGCGGCGCGACCGGGCGGATCCACGGCGCGGAGCACTCGCTGCTCGACTACAACCGCGCCGGCGTGCCGTTGATCGAGATCGTCACCAAGACGATCGAGGGCACCGGCGAGCGCGCGCCCGAGGTGGCCCGCGCGTACGTTTCGGCGCTGCGTGACCTGCTCAAGGCGCTCGACGTGTCCGACGTCCGGATGGACCAGGGCTCGCTGCGCTGCGACGCGAACGTGTCGCTGATGGCGAAGGACGCGACCGAGTTCGGCACGCGGACCGAGACCAAGAACGTGAACTCGCTGCGCTCGGTCGAGCGCGCGGTGCGCTACGAGATGACGCGGCAGGCGGCGATCCTCGCCGACGGCGGCAGCATCAAGCAGGAGACCCGGCACTTCCAGGAGGCCGACGGCTCGACCGCGTCCGGCCGCACCAAGGAGACCGCCGAGGACTACCGGTACTTCCCGGAGCCCGACCTGGTCCCGATCGCGCCGAGCCGCGAATGGGTCGAGGAGCTGCGCGGCACCCTCCCGGAGATGCCCGCGGTGCGCCGCAAGCGGATCCAGGAGGAGTGGCAGCTGTCCGACGCCGAGCTGCGTGACCTGCTCAACCTGGGCGCGGTCGACCTGATCGCCGCCACGGTCGACGCGGGCGCCACGTCCGCCGAGGCGCGTGCCTGGTGGGTCGCCACGCTGGCGCAGGAGGCGAACACCCGCGAGGTCGAGCTCGACGCGCTGCCGATCACCCCGGCGCAGGTCGCCGAGATCATCGCGCTGGTCAACTCCGGCGAGCTGACCAACAAGCTGGCCAAGCAGGTCGCGACCGGTGTGCTCGACGGCGAGGGCTCGCCGCGCGAGGTCGTCGAGAAGCGCGGGTTCAAGGTCGTCAACGACGACTCCGCGCTGCTCGCCGCCATCGACGAGGCGCTGGCCGCGCAGCCGGACATCGCGGGCAAGATCCGCGACGGCAAGGTGGCGGCCGCCGGCGCGATCGTCGGCTCGGTCATGAAGGCAACCAAGGGCCAGGCCGACGCCAAGCGGGTGCGCGAGCTGATCATCGAGCGGGTCGGTTCCTGAGTTGTCGTTCAAGGTCGGAAGCGTCTCCTGGCGCGAGTGGGTCGGCTTCGGCGCAGGCCTGCTCGCGGCGGGGACGCTCTTCCTGCCGTGGACCACGCTGAGCGCGGCGTCGACCGAGATCGAGTCGGCGCTGCGCTCGCTGCCGCCGAGCGACGTCGTGCGCGACGCGTGGAAGTCGGACTTCTTCGCCTGGTGCCCGCCGATCCTGCTGTTCCTGACCGGCCTCGCGGTCGTGCTGTTCGGGCAGGTCCGCAAGGCCAGGGTGAGCGGGCTGCCCGCGCTGTGGCTGGTGGCGGCCGCTGGGAACCTGCTGCTGATGGTCGCGGGCTGGTACGCGATCGGGTGGCAGTTCGGCAGTGAAGAGCGCGCGTTGTTCGAGGCTGGCGGGATCGCGATCACGCCGTCGTACGGGCGCTACCTCGCGCTGGTCTGCACGATCGTGAGCCTGGCCGCGGCGATCTTGGACACGCGGGCGGCGCGCGAAGAGTACCGCGCGCCCAAGAAGAAGGTTCCGCTCAAGGACTCGTGACCGGGATAAAGCCCGCTTTACTCCCCGGAGTAAAGCGGGCTTTATCCCGGTGTTCTCTTGCGTGTGAAAGCGCTTTCTGGTTACCGTCAGGGCATCCTGATCGACCGGAGGTGCCCGGGGTGACTGCGAGAAAGCGCTTACGCGCCGCGCTCATCGGCACCGGCGGGATCGCCGATGTTCATTTGACCGCTTTCCAGGCGTGCAAAACGGACATCGAGCTCGTCGCGGCCGTCGACATCGACGAAGACCGGGCACGCGCGTTCGCGCAGAAGGCCGGAGTCGAGCCGTACACCGAGGTCTCGCGGATGCTCGCGGAGCAACGGCCGGATCTGGTCGCCATCTGCACCCCGCCTTCGCTGCACGTCGGCCAGACCGTCGAGGTGCTCGAATCCGGCGCCTGGGCCTGGTGCGAGAAACCGCCATGCCTGTCGCTGGCGGGCTACGACGCGATTACCGCCGCGGAAACGGAAGGTGGCCCGTACGCGTCCTTTGTTTTCCAGCACCGCTTCGGCTCCGGCGCCGAACACTTTCGCGAGCTGCTCGCCAAGGGGGAGCTGGGCCGCCCGCTCGTCGCGCACTGCCAGACGACCTGGTATCGCGACACCGGCTACTACGCGGTCCCGTGGCGGGGGAAATGGGAGACCGAGGGCGGCGGTCCCGCGATGGGCCACGGGATCCACCAGATGGACCTGCTGCTCGACCTGCTCGGCGAGTGGACGGAAGTCAGCGCGATGACCGCGCGCCTGGTGCACGACGTCGAAACCGAGGACGTGTCGACCGCGCTCGTCCGGTTCGCCAATGGCGCGCTGGCCACGGTCGTCAACAGCGTCCTGTCGCCGCAGGAGGTCAGCCGGATCCGCGTCGACTGCACCGAAGCGACCGTCGAACTCACCCATCTCTACGGCTACCGCAACGCGGATTGGGTGTACAGCAAGGACTTCCCGCAGCCGGAAGTCGATGTCCCGAGTTCGCACACCGCCCAGCTGCCGCACGTGATCGAGGCGATCAGGGCCGGGAAACGGCCACCCGCCAGCGGCTCGGACGGCCGCAAGGCGCTGGAGCTCATCGCCGCGCTGTACAAGTCCGCGTCCACCGGGGCCATCGTGCGCGCGGGTGAGATCACCGCCCGCGACCCGTTCCATCACTCGATGAACGGCCGGATCAGGGAAGGCGTGCCGTCGTGACCGAGAAGATCACCGTCACCCACCGCCATGGCGAGAAGATCACCGTCGAAGCGCTCGGTGTCGAGCTTCTGTCCTATGTGTACAAACCGGATCCCGTCGCCTACGAGGCCCAGAAGCCTTACGCCCACCCGATCCGGACGTTGCAGGGCAGTCCCGTTTCCGGCTACCGGCCCGCCGATCACCGATGGCACAAGGGCATCCAGATGACGTCGAGTCATCTGTCCGGCCAGAACTTCTGGGGTGGCTGGACGTACGTGCCCGGCGATTGGTACCAGGATCTGCCGGACAAGATCGGCCGCATGCGCCACGACGGGTTCGAGGATTTCACCGTCGAGGACGAGAAACTCACCATCCGCGAACGGCTCACCTGGATCGAGAACGGCGGCGGGCACTGGGCGAGCGAGCAGCGCGACATCGTCGTGCATTCGGTCGAGCCGCTGGAGGGTTCCTGGGCACTCGACTGGTCCATCAAGCTCACCAATCTCCGCGACGAGCCGCTCAGGTTCGGCAGCCCGACCACCGCCGGCCGCGAGCTGGCAGGCTACACCGGCCTGCATTGGCGCGGCCCGCGTGACTTCAACGGCGGTAACGTGTTCGGCCCCGGCGGCGCCGAGGACCTGATGGGCAAGCAGGCGCCCTGGCTCGCGTTCGTCGGCGAGCACGACGCGTTCGACGCCAAGTCGACGCTCGTTTTCGCGCACGCGCCCGAAAACGACGGCGCCATCCACGAGTCGCACTGGTTCGTGCGGTCCGAGGTCACGCCGATGGTGGCGATCTCGTGGGCGTTCTTCGAGGAGTTCGAGCTGCCGCCCGGCGAGAGCTTCTCGTATCGCTACCGGGTGATCGTCGCGGACGGCGGCTGGGACCGCGATCGCGTCGAGGGCTACCTCGGATCGCACGGGTGGCAGTGATGACTTTCCCTTTGCCAGGAGCGATCGGGCTCTCCCACCTGAGCGCGTATCAGTGGGAGGCGGCCGACGGCGTCTGCGGTGGCAGCCCGCATCTGCACCTCGCGTGCACCGAGGCGTACGTCGTCACCGGCGGCCGTGGCGCGGTGCAGACACTCGGCGCCGACGGCTACCGCGAAACCGAACTCGAGGCGGGCGTGATCGCCTGGTTCTCGCCAGGCACCGTGCATCGCATGGTCCAGCGCGACGACCTGCGGATCACCGTGCTCATGCAGAACAGCGGCCTGCCGGAGGCGGGCGACGCGGTGTTCACGTTCCCGCCGGACTACCTCGCCGACCCCGCCGAGTACGCCAAAGCCGCCGCGCCGCCCCAGGATGAAGCGCAGGCGCGCAAACGTCGTGACCTGGCGATCAGCGGCTATCTCCCGATCAGGGACGCGTTGCGGGACGGCGACAGTGAGCCGTTCACCGCGTTCCAGAGCGCGGCCGTCGCGTTGACACAGCCCAAGGTCGAGCAATGGTTCCCGCACTGGCGTGCCGGCGCGCTCGCGGCGGCCGAACTGACCGGCGAGCACCTCAAGGCGCTGGCGAACGGCGACGCGGGCCATCTCGCGCAGGCGGGTGTCCGCGTCGCCGAACCGGCCAAGCGCGACGGCTTCGGCATGTGCGGCCGTCGCGCGGAATACGAGATCCCCACCAGCGGACAGGAAAGGTGACCGGCATGACACAGCCCACTTTGGGGGTCATTCTCAATGGCGCCACCGGCCGGATGGGCTATCGCCAGCATCTGGTCCGGTCGGTGCTCGCGATCCGCGAGCAGGGCGGTGTCGAACTCCCCGACGGGCGGCGCGTGCAGCTCGACCCGATCCTGGTCGGGCGCAGCGAGGCCAAGCTGAAGGAAATGGCCCAGCGGCACGGTTTGGAGCGCTGGACGACCGATCTCGACAACGCGCTGGCCGACGACACGGCGACCGTCTACTTCGACGCGCAGATCACCTCCGCGCGGGAAAAGGCCGTGCGCGCGGCCATCGCGGCGGGCAAGCACATCTACTCCGAGAAGCCGGTCGCCGAGTCGGTCGCCGACGCGCTCGCGCTCGCCCGGCTCGCCGACGACGCGGGCGTGGTGCACGGCGTCGTCCACGACAAGCTGTTCCTGCCCGGCTTGCTCAAGCTGCGGCGGCTCATCGACGGCGGTTTCTTCGGCCGGATCCTTTCCGTGCGCGGGGAATTCGGCTACTGGGTGTTCGAGGGCGACTGGCAGACCGCGCAGCGGCCGAGCTGGAACTACCGGTCCGAAGACGGCGGCGGCATCGTGCTCGACATGTTCTGCCACTGGAACTACGTGCTGGAGAACCTCTTCGGCCGGGTCGAGGCGGTGACCGCGCGCGCCGTCACGCACATCCCGACCCGCGTCGACGAGCAGGGCCTCGAATACCCGGCGACGGCCGACGACGCGGCGTACGGGATCTTCGAGCTGGAGAACGGGATCGTCGCGCAGATCAACTCGTCGTGGGCGGTGCGCGTCAACCGGGACGAGCTGGTCGAGTTCCAGGTGGACGGCACCGAGGCCAGCGCCGTCGCCGGCCTGCGCAAGTGCCGGGTGCAGCACCGGTCGGTCACGCCGAAGCCGGTGTGGAACCCGGATCTGCCCGCCACGGAACAGTTCCGTGATCAATGGTCCGAAGTGCCCGACAACGCGGAATTCGACAACGGTTTCAAGGCGCAGTGGGAGGTTTTCGTCCGTGACGTGGTCGCCGGGCGTCCGCACGCCTACGACTTCTACGCGGCGGCACGGGGAATCCAGCTCGCCGAAGCCGGGCTCGCCTCGTCCGCGGAAGGTCGACGCATAGAGCTGACACGCCCTAGTACGATTGCGCCTCACTTGACCGAGGGGGGCGCATGACGACGCTGAACATCCGGATCGACGGTGACGACGACCTCGACACCGAGACCAGGCGGCTCCGGAAAGCGTTGCTGGAACTCGACGTCGAGGGCGTGCGCCTGCCCGCCGCCGACGCGCCGGACGGCGCGAGGGGGGCGGGCACCGAGCTCGGGTCGATGATCGTCAGCCTCGGCGGCTCCGCGGTGCTGACCGCGCTGGTCACCGGGGTCAGCCAGGTCGTGCGGACCTGGGTCACGCGGTACGAGAAGCGGTCGGTCGTGATCGAGATCGGCAAGCACAAACTGACCCTGTCCGGCGGGAATCCGGAGGAGCACGAGGCGAAAGTCAAAGCGTTCCTGAAGGCCGTGGAGCGGAAAGACGGCTGACGCGTGACCGGGATCCGCGACGCGCTCCTGATCGCGACGGGCAAATACGACAGCGGGCGGCTCACCGAGCTGCGCTCGCCGGGCGCGGACGTCGCCGAGCTGGCCGATGTGCTGGGTGACCCGGCGATCGGCTGGTTCGAGACGAAGCAACTCGTCGACGCGCCCGCTTACAAGGCGACCCGTGCGATCGAGGAGTTCTTCCGCGCGCGCAGCACCGACGACCTGCTCGTGCTGCACATCTCGTGCCACGGCGTGAAGAACGACGACGGCGAGCTGTACCTCGCGGCGGCGGACACCGAACTCGACCTGCTGGGGTCGACGGCCATCCCGGCCGCGTTCCTGCACGAGCAGATGAACCGCTGCCGGGCCAAGTCGATCATCCTGTTGCTGGACTGCTGTTTCAGCGGCGCGGCGCTGCCGGGCATGAAGGCGCCCGCCACGGTGGACGCGAAGGAGCAGCTGGCCGGCTCCGGGCGGGCCATCCTGACCGCCACCAACCGCACCGAGTACGCGTGGGAGGGGAACCGGTTCCTCGAGCTGGAACCGGCGCCGTCGCGGTTCACCGAGGCGATCATCCACGGGCTGCGCACCGGGGAGGCCGACCGCGACGGTGACGGCCGGGTGGCCGTCGACGAGCTCTACGACCACGTCTTCGAGCGGCTACGCGACTCCGACGCCAAACAGACCCCTCGGTACTGGGCCGATCTGGAGTACCGCGTCTTCCTGGCGAACACCGCGATCCCGATGCAGCCGGACCCGCCGGTGACGGCCACGGCCAAGACGGCGTGGCCGCAGCGCAGAGCCAGGCGCGGAACGGACGCGCTGATCCGGCTCGACGTCGCGCTGAAGGATCTGGCACTGGGCAAAGTGGACACCCTCAAGATCAACACTAAGATCGCCTGCGGCTCCTGTCAGGGGCTCGGCACGGCCCCGGATTCGGTCGTGGAGCGCTGTTCCCGCTGTTCGGGCTACGGGCTCGACGGTGAGGTGGACTGCACGGAGTGCGCCGGGTTCGGGACGCTGATCCGGAACCCGTGCGCCGTCTGCGGCGGCGACGGCCTGGTCGACACCACGCGGACCATGACCTACCGGCTGCCGAGGGGCGTCACCAACGGCATGCGGGTCCGGTTCTCCGAGCAGGGCGAGGCCGGGCCGGGCGGCGGACCGGCCGCCGACGTCTATATCGAGGTCGTCGAGCAGCCCGACGCGCGGTTCGAGCGGCATGGGCGTGACCTGCACTGCACGGTCACGGTCGCACCCAAGCTCGCGCGCACCGGCGGGGTGGTCGACCTCGCCACCTTCGACGGGATGCGCAAGATCCGGATCCCCGGCGGCGTCAAGCCTGGCAAGAAGGTCCGCGTCGCCGGGCTCGGCTTCCCGGAGGTGGGCGGCGAGGGGCGCGGCAACCTGATGGTCACCGTCGAAGTGACCAAGGCGATGCTGCTTTAGTCCTTGCCGGGCATAGAGGACTGGCCGCTCTTGCGGTTGATGACCACGACCCGGTCGTCGCTGGAGACCGGCGTGCCGCCTTCCTTGTTGAGCGTGCCCAGCACGGCGAAGTCGGCGTTGATCGCGCTGATCGGGCCGAGCCTGCCGTAGCCGGTGACCTTCTTGCCGTCGTAGGAGGCGAACGGGGCGCTGGTCACCGCGCCCTCCGGGGACAGCGGGAGCACCTGCATGTTCGCGGCCGTGGTGGCGGCGACGCTGAGCGCGCGGCCCGCGTCGTCGCAGCCGTAGACGCCCGGCTTCTCCGGCCAGCTCCACGCGGGCGAGGTGAGCGCCTTGCCTGCCTCGACGCGGTAGACGACGTCCTTGTCGGCCTGGCGGTCGGTGACCCACAGGCGCGCGCCGTCGTCCGACGCGCAGAGCCCGCCCGGCGCGTGCAGCCCGGTGGCGAACACCGCGGAGCCCGCGGTCGGGTTGCCCGCGAACGGCTGGCCGGCGACGTCGATGCGCAGGAGCTTGCCCGCGAGCGAGTTCGGGTCGGCGGCCGCCGCGGGGTTGCCGGCGTCGCCGGTCGCGACCAGCAGGCCGCCCTTCGCGTCACGCATGAGGGCGCCGTGGTTTCCGGTGGCGCCCTTGGGGATGCCGGTCAGCACGGGCTTCGGGGCCTGACCCTTGGCGAGGCGGACCACGCGGTTGTCGGTCGGCGTGGTGACGTAAGCGAAGAACAGCTGGTCCTCGGCGTACGCGGGGGACAGCGCGAGCCCGGTCAAGCCGCCGTCGCCGGACGCGTCGACCGGGACCGTGGCCAGCACGACCGGGTCCTTGCCGTTGGTGACCAGCAGGATCCGCCCGGTCTTGCGCTCGGCGGCGAGCGCGCTGGCGCTCGAGCCGTCGCTCGGGATGCCCGCGACCGCCGACACCGGGTCGAGGCAGGTCGCGATGACGGCCTCGTCGAAGTCCTTGCAGCCCTGCGGCGGCGGGATGGGCGTGCGGGAGGTCGCGCCTGGCTTGGGCGGACCGGCGTCGCTGCCGCCGGGCCCGCCGGGATCGGGCGCGTGCTCCGGCGTGATCGACGGCGCCGAGGTGTACGTCTGGTGGGCCGCGGTGTCGTCGAAGGTGGCGCACGCCGACAGCAACAGGCCGGTGCCCGCGATCAGGGCCAACGGCCGGACGGTCCTCATACGCACGATCACGAGGGTAGGCGCGTTCACGTGAACGCCAGGTAATGGGTCTACCGTGGTGATCATGACGGTCACGGTTCTCGTCCCCGACGACGACGGTCTCGCCGCCTTGTCCGAGCTGCCCGGCGTGCACGCGGTCCGCTACAAATGGGGCCAGCCGCTCCCGCGCGAGGCCGTCCAGGCCGAGGTGCTCATCCCCGGCGCGCACCGGGCGACCGACGAACTGTTCGACCAGCTACCCAATCTCCGGCTCATCCAGCTCCTGTCCGCCGGCGCCGAAGACTGGATCGGCACGGTGCCCGACGGCGTGCTGCTGTCCACCTGCCGGGGCGCGCACGGCGGCAGCACGGCGGAATGGGTGATCGCGGCGCTGCTCTCGGTGTACCGCGAGCTGCCGTCCTACACAGCCGACCAGGCGGCGGGCCGCTGGCAGCGTCGGACCTCGGACACCTTGCAGGGCAAGCGAATCCTGATCGTCGGCGCGGGCGACCTCGGCCAGCAGCTGCGGCGCCGGATCGAGCCGTTCGACACGAAGGTGTCCATGGTCGGCCTGTCCGCCCGCGACGGCGTGCACGCGGTCAGCGAACTGCGCGGCCTGCTGGGTTTCCATGACGTGGTCGTGCTGATGGTGCCGCTGACGTCGCGTACCCGCGGAATGGCCGACGCCGGTTTCTTCGCGGCGATGCAGGACGGCGCGATATTGGTGAACGCGGCACGCGGCGCGGTGGTGAACACCGACGCGCTCGTCGAGGAGCTGAAGCTGGAGCGGATCAGGGCGGTGCTCGACGTGACCGACCCGGAGCCGCTGCCCGAGGGACACCCGCTGTGGACCTCGCCGGGCGCGATCGTCTACCCGCACATCGGCGGCGCGGTGCACGGCACGCGGAAGCGGTCCTACGCGGTGGTCGCGGCCGAGATCGCCCGGTACGCGGGCGGCGAACTGCCGCACAACCTCGTGCACGGCGAGTACTGACGGGGTGACCGCGGCCGACACCGCGGTCACCCGCCGGTCGATCAGACGCTGTCGGCGCTGGCGTTGACCACGCCGTTGACACCCTTGGGGAAGAAGCCGCCGGACGTGGCCGCCTTGTCGGTCAGGTAGACGATGTTGAGCACCTGGCCGGGTGAGCGGCTGAAGGCGATGCCGTTGGGGTCGGCCGGGACGATGTTCGCGTTGCCGTAGTGGTCGAGCACGCCCTGGTCGAGGTCGGTGGCGCCGTCGAGACTGTCGCGTGCGTCCGAGATCTTGACGCTGGCCTGCTTGAGGTCGGGGTAGCCGTCGCGCAGGAAGAGCGCGGTGCGGATGTTGGCCGCGTGGTACGCCTCGACGGCCAGGATGCCCGCGGCCGCCTCGACGTAGGTCTTGTTGGTGATCAGCGGCGCCGCGCCCTTGTACGCGGTGACGCCGACGTCCTCGAAGAGGTAGGCGGCGAGCAGGAAGTTCTCCTCGGAGGCGAACGCGTCGAACGCACGGCCCGCCTTGACCAGCCCGGCGGCCTGCGCGGCGGCGGTGAAGCTGGCCTGCAGGTCGATCGCAGGCCTGCTCACCGCGGCCGAGCCGAGCGCGCTGCGCAGGAACAGCACGTGCGCCTTCTCGTCACCCGCGATCTCCTGGGCGAACTGCCGCACGGCCTTGGTCTGGAACTTCACCGCGCGCCCGCCGGTGACCCCGCCCCGCACGCCGACACCGGTGGTCATCGCGTCGGCGAGGCCCTTGCCGGTGACGGCGTGCAGATAGAACTCGGCTTCGAGATACTCCAGATTGAGCGCGAAGTTCAGGACGGCGGCGTCACTGATCTCGCCCTCGGGCGCCTCGGTGGCGCCCGCCGAGGCGGTGAGGCCGAAGGCGGCCCCGGCCCCGACGGCGCCGAGGCCGGTCAACCCCGCCGCGCGCAGGAACCGGCGCCGGTCGTGCGCGTTCTCGGCGCTGCGGTCGATCATCGAGCTGGCATAGCGTTTGCCGAACACAGGCGTTTCCCTTCGCTACCCGCCTGCGTCGGTGGCCCAAGTCCGAGCCACGCGGGATGGCTGCTTACTGACTCGGGTGATTCGCCGCCGCCGTCCCGCCGGATGGGTCCGCTACGGAAAAACGGGCGGGCAAGCCGGTGAGCTGCCCGCCCGCACCACCGCGGAGGCGTTGTCGCGGTACGCCGCCGGGATCACGCTCTTGCCCGCGCACAGCACGAACGACCGCCCGTGACTCACCACACTGACCTGGCAACCGGCGGACGGCCGGTTGTCGGCGGCCGCCACGGAGACCGGCAGCACGGTCACCGACGACCCGGCACAACTGGCGTAGGTGAGGTGCTTCACCGCGCCGGTCCCGTCCGCGTTGGCGTAGAAGGTGACCGACCCCACCGCGTCCGGCGCGGCCGAGGCCGTGGCGGGCAGTCCGACGGCCAGCACGGTCGTGGTGGCGGCGGCGATCGCGTATCCCCAGAGTTTCGCGTTCATGATCTTCTCCCCTGCTGTCGTGATCTCCAGTCTGTCCCGTACGAGATCGCGCCCACCAGCGGCGGAACCGGCAATTGACAAACACCCGGTGAGTCCGGTCAGCGCGTTGATGCGGCGCGGACCTGCGCGGATCGCCTACCCTGCGACCCGTGACGACTGAACCGTACGAGTCCGGCGGCATGCTCAACGAAGTCCAGGACGCGGCCCCGCGCGAGCCCGACCGCTGGCACGGCGGGCTCGACGTCGGCCTGCTGGTGCTGCGCCTGCTGCTCGGCGTCATCATGGGCGCGCACGGCCTCCAGCACCTGTTCGGCCTGTTCGGCGGCCCCGGCATCGACGGCTTCGCCAAGGTGCTCGGCGGCTTCGGCTACACCACCCAGACGACACTGCTGTCGTGGATCACCGGCGTGACCGAGGTCGGCGGCAGCCTGCTGCTCATCGTCGGCCTGTTCACCCCGGTCGCCTCGGCCGCGCTGCTCGGCGTCGCCATCAACATCGTCTACGTGAAGTTCCGCGGCGGCTTCTTCGAGGGCACCGGCAAGGGCTTCGAGTTCGAACTGCTCCTGGCGGGCGTCGCACTGGCGATTCTGTGCATGGGCGCGGGCCGCATCTCGCTCGACCGCAACACGCCGTGGCGCAAACGCCCGATGCCGATCGGCCTGCTCGCCCTGCTCCTCTCGGTCGCCGCCTCCGTCGTGGTCCTCGTCCTCTGCCGCTGACCCCGAACCTCCCGAATGCGTCGTTCGGTCCTTGGCAGGTCCCCAATGCGTCGTTCGGTCCGTGGCACGTCCCCAATGCGTCGTTCGGTCCTTGGCAGGTCCCCAATGCGTCTTTCGGTCCCTTGTACGGACCGGAAGACGCTTTCGGGAGGTGAGCGGCCGCTGAGACCCCCTTCAGCCTTGTTGAGAATCAGCGGCCGCAGGCCTGACGGAGTTGCTTTTGGGACACCTGACGGCCCAAAACCAACTCCGTCGACCCAGGCTCGCCGACTCCTCGACCACACCACCTCGGAGCTACCCGCTCAAAAACCGGTCGGGACACGCACGGCCTCCTCGCCGGCTGCCTCGTGCGCGTCAGATCGTGGTCGGGCGTGGGTGAGGGCCTACTTCACTCGGATCCGTGGCGTGAGGGCCTAGTTCGACCGTATATCCGGGTGAGGGAGGCCCTCACCCACTTGCCCCGGGCGAGGTAGGCCCTGAACCACCCGGCTACTGGACAGGCGGGTTGACCGTGTGGGTTTTGAGTCGTTCAACGACGCATTTCCCACACAGCCACCCCCTCCACGGCCGAGCAAGCCAGACACGCCACCTTTGACCTTCCGCCCGATAAAGCCCGAAAGCCACTTTCGTCAGATGCGATCTGACGAAAGTGGCTTTCGGGCTGAAACGGGGTTTACTTGCTGGGGTCGCGGACCGCGCCGGTGTCGGCCGAGGTGGCCATGCGGGCGTAGGCGCGCAGCGCGGCGGTGATCGGGCGGACCCGGTCGACCGGCTGCCACGGGCGCTCCGAGGCCTCCATCTTGGAGCGGCGCTCGGCCAGGACTTCGGGGTCGACCAGCAGCTCGAGGCGGCGTTCGTGGACGTCGAGCAGGATCTGGTCGCCGTTCTCCACCAGGCCGATGAGGCCGCCTGCGGCCGCCTCGGGGGAGATGTGGCCGACCGAGATGCCCGACGAGCCGCCGGAGAAGCGGCCGTCCGTGATCAGGGCGCACTTCTTGCCGAGGCCGGAGCCCTTGAGGAACGCGGTCGGGTGCAGCATCTCCTGCATGCCCGGCCCGCCCGCGGGACCCTCGTAGCGGATCACCAGCACCTCGCCGGGCTGGATCTCCTTCTTGAGGATCGCGGAGACGGCTTCCTCCTGGCTTTCCAGCACGCGGGCCGGACCCTGGAAGTGCCACAGGTCCTCGTCGATGCCCGCGGACTTGATGACCGCGCCGTTCTCGGCGAGGTTGCCGCGCAGGATCGCGAGGCCGCCGTCGACGGTGTACGCGTGCTCGACGTCGTGGATGCAGCCATCGGCCGCGTCGGTGTCCAAAGAGGACCAGCGGGCGTCGGTGGAGAAGGCCTGCGTGGTGCGCACGCCGCCGGGCGCCGCGTGGAACAGTTCCAGAGCGCGCTCAGAGGCCTTGCCGCCGCGCACGTCCCACTCGTTCAGCCAGGACTCGAGGTCCGTGGAGTGCACCGAGTGGACGTCGGTGTTCAACAGCCCGCCGCGGTACAGCTCGCCCAGGATGGCGGGGATGCCGCCGGCCCGGTGGACGTCTTCCATGTGGTAGTCGGAGTTCGGCGCGACCTTCGACAGGCACGGCACGCGGCGGCCGATCGCGTCGATGTCGGAGATGGTGAAGTCGATCTCACCCTCCCGCGCGGCCGCGAGGATGTGCAGCACCGTGTTCGTCGAGCCGCCCATGGCCATGTCGAGCGCCATCGCGTTCTCGAACGCCTTCTTGCTGGCGATCGAGCGGGGGAGCACGGAGTCGTCGTCCTCGCCGTACCAGCGCTTGCACAGCTCGACGACCGTGCGGCCCGCGTCTTCGAAGAGCGTGCGGCGCAGCGCGTGCGTCGCGAGCGTGGAACCGTTGCCCGGCAAGGAAAGGCCGAGCGCCTCGGTGAGGCAGTTCATCGAGTTCGCGGTGAACATGCCGGAGCACGAGCCACAGGTCGGGCAGGCCGAGCGCTCCACAATGGACAGGCCGTCCTCGTCGACCTCGCTGCTGGCCGAGGCCGCGATCGCGGTGATGAGGTCCGTCGGCGCCTGCGCGACACCGCCGACCACGACCGCCTTGCCCGCTTCCATCGGGCCGCCGGAGACGAACACGACCGGGATGTTCAGCCGCAGCGCGGCGTTGAGCATGCCGGGGGTGATCTTGTCGCAGTTGGAGATGCAGACGAGCGCGTCGGCCTGGTGCGCGTTGACCATGTACTCGACCGAGTCGGCGATGATCTCGCGCGAGGGCAGGGAGTACAGCATCCCGGAGTGGCCCATGGCGATGCCGTCGTCGACGGCGATCGTGTGGAACTCGCGCGCGACGCCGCCCGCGGCCTTCACGCCCTCGGCGACGATCTCGCCGAGGTCCTTGAGGTGCACGTGCCCCGGTACGAACTGGGTGTACGAGTTGGCGATGGCGACGATCGGCTTGCCGAAGTCGCTGTCGGTCATGCCGGTCGCACGCCAGAGCGAGCGCGCGCCCGCGGCGTTACGGCCGTGAGTGGTGGTTCGGGAACGGAGCTGAGGCACAGCTACTCCAAGGTCCGAGGACTGGTCCTACCAATTTACTCCTCGTTCGGAGTATCCGTGAGCCCGGAGGGGTCTTTCATTCGCCCGCCGCTGACCACGGCGATCACCGGAAGATGCCTGGTCCGGACTGTCGGAAGTCCGACTTTGCTGTCATCGGAAAGAACGGCGCTCACGCGCGCGCTTTTCGAAATCGCCAATCCTTTGAGCGCGTCCCAAGGAAGTTCGCGTTCTCCGAACACCGTGCGCACGGTCAGCCCGCCCGCGTGCGCCGTGGTCCGCGTCCTGGCCACGAACACGATCAGCGCGATCGGCACGAGCATCAGCGCCTGCAGCCCCGGAATCCCGCCGAAGGCGAGCGGTATGACGCACACCACTAGAAGGCCGATCGCCAGGTACGCGATACCTGGGATACGGAACACGGCTTTGGGCTCTGCCTGGTCTTTTTCCGCCACGCGAAGATGGTGCACCGGTCCGTGGAACGTTCGGAAAGCGGGTCGGGCTGTCCAGCATGCGGAATCGCCATCCCGCAGAGTTGACACTATTGACGGCGACCGATTAACGTTCCGTCCGTGACACCGCAGACCGGCCTCGTACTTCCTCAGCGCATCGACGCTTAGGAAGTATTTCCGCTGCGTCGATGCGCGACCCTCGTGCGACCTTACGGTCGGCGAGGGTTTTTTGTTGCCTGCACTAGAGATTTACCCGAACGAGTGACACCTAGACCCCCGGGGCAGAACCGATGACAAGCGCCACATCGCGATCGGAAGCTTCACCGCCGTCGCCAAGCTCAGCTCGCCCGAAGCCGACCCCGCCCGCCGGAACGCCCATTCGGGTAACCGGCGCGCAGTCGCTGGTGCGTTCGCTTGAAGCCGTCGGCGCCGAGGTGGTCTTCGGCATTCCGGGTGGCACGATCCTCCCCGCCTACGACCCGCTGCTCGACTCGACCAAGGTCCGCCACGTCCTGGTCCGCCACGAGCAGGGCGCGGGCCACGCCGCGACCGGCTACGCGCAGGCCACCGGCAAGGTCGGTGTCTGCATGGCGACCTCGGGTCCCGGCGCCACCAACCTGGTCACCCCGCTGGCCGACGCGAACATGGACTCGGTCCCGGTGGTCGCGATCACCGGGCAGCAGAGCCGCCCGCTGATCGGCACCGACGCGTTCCAGGAAGCCGACATCTGCGGCATCACCATGCCGATCACCAAGCACAACTTCCTGGTGACCGACCCGGCCGAGATCCCGCGCACCATCGCCGAGGCGTTCCACCTCGCGGCGACCGGCCGTCCAGGCCCGGTGCTGGTGGACATCCCCAAGGACGTCCTGCAGGAGATGACCTCCTTCACCTGGCCGCCGGAGATGCGCCTGCCCGGCTACCGCCCGACGCTGCGCCCGCACGGCAAGCAGGTCCGCGAGGCCGCCCGCCTGATCCAGGGCGCGAAGCGGCCGGTGCTCTACGTCGGCGGCGGCGTCATCAAGGCGCAGGCGTCGCGGCAGCTGCTGGAACTGGCCGAGTACACCAACATCCCGGTCGTCACCACGCTGATGGCGCGCGGGGCGTTCCCCGACTCGCACGTCCAGCACATGGGCATGCCCGGCATGCACGGCACGGTCGCCGCGGTCGCCGCGATGCAGCGGTCGGACCTGCTGATCACCCTCGGCGCGCGGTTCGACGACCGGGTCACCGGACGGCTCGACTCGTTCGCGCCGGAGGCGGCCATCGTGCACGCCGACATCGACCCGGCCGAGATCTCCAAGAACCGCAAGGCGGACGTGCCGATCGTCGGTGACTGCGCGGAGATCATCACCGAGCTGACCGCCGCCGTGCGCACCGAGTTCGACCACTCGGGCCGCCCCGACATCGAGGCGTGGTGGACCCAGCTCAACGGTCTGCGCGAGGGTTACCCGGCGGGCTACGAGTGGCCCGAAGACGGCACGCTCTCGCCGCAGTACGTCATCGAGCGCATCGGTGAGCTCGTCGGCCCGGACGCGGTCTACGCCGCGGGCGTCGGCCAGCACCAGATGTGGGCCGCCCAGTTCATCAAGTACGAGAATCCGCGCACCTGGATCAACTCCGGCGGTCTCGGCACCATGGGCTACGCCGTCCCGGCGGCCATGGGCGCCAAGTTCGGCATGCCGGACAAGCAGGTCTGGGCCATCGACGGCGACGGCTGCTTCCAGATGACCAACCAGGAACTGGCCACCTGCGCCATCGAAGGCGCGCCGATCAAGGTCGCCGTCATCAACAACGGCAACCTGGGCATGGTCCGCCAGTGGCAGAACCTCTTCTACTCGGAGCGGTACTCCAACACCGATCTCGGTACGCACAAGCACCGCATCCCTGACTTCACCCTCCTCGCGGAGGCGCTCGGCTGCGCCGGGCTGCGCTGTGAGACCAAGGAAGAGGTCGACGAGGTCATCAAGCGGGCGATGGAGATCAACGACCGCCCCGTGGTGATCGATTTCGTCGTCGGCAAGGATGCCCAGGTGTGGCCGATGGTCGCGGCCGGGACCGGCAACGACGAGATCATGGCCGTGCGCGGCATCCGCCCGCTGTTTGACGATGACGAGGTCAGCGAATGAGCATCCACACACTGAGCGTTTTGGTCGAGAACAAGCCCGGTGTGCTGGCGCGCGTCGCGGGCTTGTTCTCCCGGCGCAGTTTCAACATCGAGTCACTCGCCGTCGGACCCACGGAGAACCCCGAGGTGTCCAGGATGACGATCGTGGTCGCGGTCGAAGAGCTACCGCTCGAACAGGTGACGAAGCAGCTCAACAAGCTGGTCAACGTCATCAAGATCGTGGAACTCGAAAAGGCCTCCGCCGTGCAGCGTGAACTGCTGCTGGTGAAGGTCCGCGCGGACGCCACCGTCCGCAGCCAGGTGCTCGAAACCGTGCAGCTGTTCCGTGCCAAGGTGGTCGACGTGTCGCCGGAGGCCCTCACCGTGGAGGCCACCGGCACGTCGGACAAGATCGGCGCCCTGCTCCGGATGCTGGAGCCCTACGGGATCCGTGAGCTCGTGCAGTCCGGCATGGTCGCGGTGGGCAGGGGCGCCCGCTCGATCACCGCCACCTCGCCCCGCTGATTCTCTTGTTTTTGTAAGTCAGGAAAGGAAAACCCCCTCTCATGTCCGTCGAAATCTTCTACGACGACGATGCCGATCTGTCCATCATCCAGGGCCGTAAGGTCGCCGTCATCGGCTACGGCAGCCAGGGCCACGCCCACGCGCTGAGCCTGCGCGATTCGGGCGTCGACGTCCGCATCGGCCTGCCCGAGGGGTCCAAGTCCCGCGCCAAGGCCGAGGAGCAGGGCCTGCGCGTCCTGACGCCCGCCGAGGCGTCCAAGGAAGCCGATCTGATCATGATCCTGGCTCCGGACACCAAGCAGCGCTTCATCTACACCGACGACATCGAGCCGAACCTCTCCGGCGGCGACGCGATCTTCTTCGGTCACGGCTTCAACATCCGTTACGACCTGATCAAGCCGCCGTCCAACGTGGACGTCGCCATGGTCGCCCCCAAGGGCCCGGGTCACCTGGTCCGCCGCCAGTTCGTCGACGGCAAGGGCGTTCCGGCGCTCATCGCGGTCGAGCAGGACGCGACCGGCGGCGCGCAGGCGCTGGCGCTGTCGTACGCGGCGGCCATCGGTGGCGCGCGTGCGGGTGTCATCAAGACGACCTTCACCGAGGAGACCGAGACCGACCTCTTCGGCGAGCAGGCCGTGCTCTGCGGTGGCGCCTCCGCGCTGGTGCAGACCGGGTTCGAGGTGCTCACCGAGGCCGGCTACGCCCCGGAGATCGCGTACTTCGAGGTGCTGCACGAGCTCAAGCTCATCGTCGACCTGATGTACGAAGGCGGCATCGCCCGTCAGCGTTACTCGGTCTCCGACACCGCCGAGTACGGCGACCTGACCCGCGGCCCGCGCGTCATCTCGCCCGCGGTCAAGGAAGAGATGAAGAAGATCCTGGGCGAGATCCAGGACGGCACCTTCGCCCGCGAGTGGGTGGCCGAGGACGAGAACGGCCGCGAGAACTTCCACGCGCTGGAGAAGAAGGGTGCGGAGCACCCGATCGAGGAGACCGGCGCGAAGCTGCGCGGGCTCATGTCCTGGGTGGACCGTCCCATCACCGAGACGGCTTAAGGACTCGTGCGCGTTGCGGGCGGTTCTAACCGCCCGCAACGCGCACGACCTATTAGTGTGAAGCCATGAGCGAGCCGGTCGACAACAAGGCCCACATCCGCCATGAACTGGATCTGACCAGCGCGAAGTGGATCTTGGCCGGGGCCGAGGGGATCGCCCCGGAGGACTGCATGGAGTACACGTCCGTGCCGCACACCGACGGCAACACCTACTGGGCGATGCGCCACGGCGGCACCACGCTGGTGTTCACGCAGACCGAATGGGACGCGTTCCTCGCCGGTGTCCGCGACGGCCAGTTCAACCTGCCCGACTAGAGCCTGCTCATCAGGTCACGCAGCCAGCCGTCGGCCGCGGCGAGTGCCACGTAGTCCAGGTAATCGCGGGATTCGACGATCAGCCCGTCACGCACCCGCAGCACGAAGATGTTCGCGGTCCGCGCCGAGTCGCTCTGGTAGACGAACTCGCCGATCACCACCTCCGGATCCGTTGACTGGTAAGTGACCAAGTCGCGGGCCTGAAGCCGCATCGCCCTTTCGGAGACGCGAGCGAAATGCTCGCGCAGGTCCTGCCGTGTCTTGAGCGTCGGCGCGCCCGGCAGGAACGGGTGCGTGACATGGGTTTCCTCCGCGTAGAGGTCCGCGAGTTCGTCCCATTTCCCGTCTGAGACGCCGTAGATGAGCCGCTCGAACACGCCACGCGGGCTTTTCGGGTCCGCCATGGCCGGGCGTTCCGGCAGCGGTTCGATGGTGATTTCGGCTTTCTCCGCGCTGTCCGCGAGCGCTTCGAGCCCGTCTCGGGCGGCCGCCAGTCGCAGGTAGTCGTGGTAATCCCGCGACCACTCGATGAGTCCATCGTGGACGCGCAGTACCTGGATATTGGCTACCTCAAAGGACTTCCCGGTCGCGAGCGACTCGCCGGAGTAGTCGTACTCGGCGACGATCAGCTCGGGATCGGTCGTCTCGTGGATCACGATGTTCTCGCGCCGCAACCGGACCTGCGACGCGAGCCCTCTGGTGAAGTGCTCGTGCAGGGTCGCCCTCCCGACCACCCGGGTCGGCGCGGGCGGGCGCTGCGGATGTTCGACGACCGTGTCCTCGGCGTAGAGCGCGGAAAGCTCGCCCCAGTTCCCGCTCGTGATGCCCTCGGACAGCTTGTCGAACACTTCGCGTGGTGTAGTCATGAATCCTCCCAGTAAACGGAGTCCGTAGTCCGTATTTCTCAACGATACGGACTACGGACTCCGCTTGTCTAGTTTTACCTGCCCCGAACATCTCCCGAACGTGGCCCGAGCGCGCGGCCGGAAGCGTGTACGCGGACAGAAAACCGACTCCGGAAGTGAGGCGAGACATGATCAAGAGATCGGTGGGACTGGTGGTGGCGGCCTGCGGGCTGCTGCTGACCGCGTGCCTGCCCGCGGACGCCGCGCCGCCGAGCGCGCTGCCGCAACGCCTGAAGGTCTCCGGCGCCCAGGTGCTCGATCCGCAGGGGCACCCGATCGTCCTGCGTGGCTACAACTGGGGGCAGTGGGGGACGGTCCAGCCGGAGGACGGCGCCGACAACGCCGCGGCCGGCGCCAACTCGGTGCGCATCCCGTTGCGCTGGTGGGGTGAGTGGAAGGAGGACGTCGACAGCCGCGACCCGGACGCGCCGGGCCACATCGACCCCGCGCACCTGGCGCTACTGGACCAGACGATCGCCCGCGCCGTGGACAAGCACCTCTGGGTGACGTTGTTCGTCGACTCCGACTACGGCCAGGGCGCCGGCGGGCGTCCCGACAACTTCTGGTCCAACCCGGCGATGAAGCAGCAGTTCGTCGAGGTGTGGCAGTTCCTCGCCCACCGCTACCGCACCGTGCCGTACATGGGCGCCTACGAAATCCTGCCGGAGCCCAAGCCGATCGGCGTCGACGACGACGGCGTGCGCGCGTTCTACGATTCGATCATCCCGGTGATCCGCCGCATCGACGCGCGCATCCCGGTGATCGTCGGCCCGAACGACAACTACAACCTCAAGCATCTCCCCGGCGCGCACACCACGATCGACCCGAACGTCATCTACACCGGCAACTACTTCATCTTCGACAACACGCTGTCCCGCATCCCCGACATCCTCGACTTCCGGCAGCGCTTCGACGCGCCGGTCTGGATCAACCAGGTCGGCATTCCCAGCGGCAACCCGGACAGCCGCGCGAAGGCGCGCAGCGTGCTCGGCGCGTTCGCCGAGAACGACATCGGCTGGGCCTGGTGGACCTACCGGATCAGCGGCTCGAACCCGGACACGCACGGCATCTACTACCTGAGCCCCGACGGCTGGGTGGTCAAGCCCGAGTGGCTCAAGCTCGTCAACAGCTTCCTGTAAAAGGCTCGTGCGTGGGGGTCGTGAGTGGTACGGCCGGTTCTAACCGGCGAAAACACTCACGACCTCCTCATCGGCTGCCTCGTGCGTGGTCGGGCGTGGTGAGGGCCTAGTTCGCTCGGATTCCTGGGGTGAGGGCCTAGTTCGACCGTATATGCGGGTGGGGGAGGCCCTGACCCGCTTGGCTCGGGTGAGGGAGGCCCTGACCCACGTCGAGCCAGGTATGAAGGCTCCCTTCATGCCTGGGTCTCGTGGCTGGGTGAGTGCTGTTTGCGTCGTTCAACGACGCATTTCCCACACGGGCACCCGGCCGTGGTAAACCAGACGCGCCACCTCGGCCTTCCGCTCAACAGTCGCCCGCAACGCGCACGAGCACTTCCAGCGCCTCGGGGCTTTCGCAATGCTCGGCCCACCCGGCGGCCGTGCTGTCGAACAGCCCGTCTTTCAGGCCCGGGTCGGCTCCGGCGTCGAGCAGGACGCCGATGACGTCGAGCGCGTTGTTCTGCGCGGCGAGGTGTAGCGCGGTGACGTCCTTGCCGTGTCCCGGTCCGCCGAAAGTGGCCTGTGCGTTGACGTTCGCGCCGAGTTCGATCAGCTTGCGGACAGCGGCGACCTTCCCCTGCGCGGCGGCCCAGAGCAGCGGGGTGCCGCGGTAGACGTCGGCTTCGAGATCGGCGCCGCGCGCGACGAGTGCTTCCACCGCCTCGGTGCGGTCGTTTCGAGCGGCCCAGGTGAGTGCTTCGTCCAAGGCCTCGCGCGGGTCGTCGGCCGGCTTCCAGCGCGGGAAACCGCTGTGTGGCCGGTAAAACTGCCGATGCTCGCCGCCTGCTGTGCCGAGCAGATCGATACGTCCGAGCCCGGCGGCCACCCGGAGATTCCCCGGCGCGAGGCTGTGGTGCGCGAGCTTCTCGGCAGCTTCGCGATTGCCCCAGAACAACGCCACCACAAGGGGAGTGCCACCGTCGCCGCGCGCCGAGACGTCCGTCGGCGCGCCCGCTTCGAGCAGCATGTCGATCAGCGGTGGCAGGTTGCTGTACGCGGCTTGGTGCAACGGGGTCCAGCCGTGAACGTTGCCCCGCGCCGGGTCGGCGCCCCGGTCGAGCAAGACCTTGCTGAGCCGCTCGTCGCAGGTCGCCCCCGCCATGCCGAGCAAGTCGTTTCCGTTGGTGCCACTGACATTCACGACCTCGGGATGCTCGTCGACGATCGCCGTGAGCCCCTCGATGTCCCGGCTCTCGATGGCCCGGTAAGCCCGCGCGAACGGCTCGTCGCCCACGTCGTGCTTGAGCAGCTCACGCCAAGTCGCGAACCCGTGCTGCCGCGCCAGCGCGGTCCGGGCGCCGTTCTCGTCACGCGGCAGGTCGCCGAACGCCGCGACCGCGCCCGGTGTCCCGTCCTCAGCCGACTCGAGCAACCCGAACGCTCGCCCGGTGTAGTACTCGGGATCCGACTGGTAGGCCTGCATTCGTCCAGCCTAGGGGTCGTGAGCGGTACGGCCGGTTCTAACCGGTCTAAACACTCACGACGTCTTTGAGCCTGCGCCACTCCGCCAGCGGGATTTCGTCGTCGCCGGTGAGCACTTGGAGACAGACGTGGTCGGCGCCCGCGTCGAGCTGGGCTTGGACGCGAGCGCCGATCGCGTCAGGGCCGACGGCGACCAGTGCGTCGACGAGGCGGGGTGAGACGGCGGCCTGTTCTTCCTCGCTGAAGCCCAGGCGGCGCAGGTTCGCCTGGTGGTGCGGGGCGAGCTTCACGTAGAGGCCGACGTGTTCGCGTGCCAGCGCCGGGTCGAAGGTGACCGCCTGCTCGACCGCGAGGAACTTGCCGGGGCCGAGCACATCGCGGGCGAAGGCCGTGTGGGAGACGGGGACGAAGTACGGGTGCGCGCCGTCGGCGTGGTCGCGGGCGACCTCCAGCATGCGGGGGCCGAGCGCGGCGACGACGCGCGTCGGTGCGGGCTCGGCGAGCGCCTTGTCCAGCGCGGTCAGGTAATCGCGGATGGCGGTGACCGGGCGGGAGCCGACGCGGTGGCCGCCGAGGCCGTGCACGAAGCGGCCGGGATAGGCCTGATCGAGCAGGCGTTCCGCGCCCGCCGCCGCGGCCGGTTCGCGCCAGGCGGTCTGGGCGATGCCGGTGGCGACGCGCAACTTCGAGGTCGCCGCCAGCAGGACGGCGGCCTGGGTGAATGCCTCGCGGCCGTACGCCTCGCCGAACCAGAGCGTGTCGAAACCGAGGTCCTCGATCTGCTGTGCGGCATCGCGGATTTCGGCGGGTTTCTTGCCCTCCAAGGTGAAAGTCCAGATTCCAACGCTCACTGTCGTGTTCCCTCCAGAAGGTGAGGCTGCCTCCGGTTAATATACGGAGGTATCCTCCGATTTGTCACCCACTATTGTCGGACCCATGCGCGCCGACGCCCTCCGCAACTACGAACGCCTGCTCAGTGAGGCGAAACTCGCCTTCCGCAGCCATGGCGTCGAGGCGTCGCTGGAGGACATCGCGCGCAACGCCGGCGTCGGGATCGGCACGCTCTACCGGCATTTCCCGACCCGCGAGGCGCTCATCGAGACCTTGCTCCGGGATCGGTTCGACAGTCAGGCCGCCGCCGCGCGCGAGCTGCTCGGCCATCCGTCGCCGTTCGAGGCGCTGACGACCTGGCTACTCGGGCTCGGCAAGACGTCGAGTGAGTACAAGGGGCTGCCGGAGGCGATGGCGGCCGCCATCGACCAGCCGGGCTCGCCGCTCTACGTCTCATGTCATGAGATGCAGGCCGCCGCGTCCCAGCTGGTGGACAGGGCGCGCGAATCGGGCGAATTGCGCGCGGGCGCCACGACGCGCGAACTGCTTCTCCTTACCCACGCCGTTGTTTGGGCGAGCGAACATCATCCATCCGATGATGGGATGGATCGGCTTTTCGCTCTTGTTGTCACCGGGTTGCGGGCAAGTTAACAATGCACTCGGCAAGGTGGGGGTGCGCAGAGCTAAACTGCGGCCTATCCGGGCACAACGTCGTGCGCCGTTGAGAGCGTCCTCGATTTAGTGACCAATTAGTGGGAGCAGCGTCGTGACCAATGCCAGCAAGCCCGTCGTCCTCATCGCGGAAAAGCTCGCGCCCTCCGTCCTCAGTGTCTTCGGTGACGAGGTGGACGTCCAGCATGTGGACGGCACCGACCGTGCCGCGCTGCTCGAGGCCGTGAAGAGTGCCGACGCGCTGCTCGTGCGGTCCGCGACCCAGGTCGACGCCGAGGTGTTCGCCGCGACCACCCGCCTGAAGGTCGTCGCCCGCGCGGGCGTCGGGCTGGACAACGTCGAGGTGCCCGCCGCCACCGAGCGCGGTGTGCTGGTCGTCAACGCCCCGACCTCCAACATCGTCAGCGCCGCCGAGCACGCGGTCGCGCTGCTGCTCTCGGTCGCCCGCCGCGTCCCGGCCGCCAGCGAGAGCCTGCGTGGCGGCGCGTGGAAGCGCAGCTCGTACTCGGGCGTCGAGGTGCAGGGCAAGACCGTCGGTGTGGTCGGCCTCGGCAAGATCGGCCAGCTGTTCGCGCAGCGCCTCGCCGCGTTCGGCACCAAGCTCATCGCGTACGACCCCTACGTCAGCGCCGCCCGCGCCGCGCAGCTCGGCATCGAGCTCGTCACGCTGGACGAGCTGCTGGAGCGCGCCGACTTCATCTCGATCCACCTGCCGAAGACACCCGAGACCAAGGGCCTCATCGACGCCGAAGCGCTCAAGAAGACCAAGCAGGGCGTCATCATCGTCAACGCCGCGCGCGGTGGCCTGATCGTCGAAGAGGACCTCGCCGACGCCATCCGCTCCGGCCACGTCGGCGGCGCGGGCATCGACGTCTTCGTCACCGAGCCCACCACCGAGAGCCCGCTGTTCGACCTGCCGAACGTGGTCGTCACCCCGCACCTGGGCGCGTCGACCGCCGAGGCGCAGGACCGCGCCGGCACCGACGTCGCGCGTTCGACGCTGCTGGCGCTGCGCGGCGACTTCGTGCCCGACGCCGTCAACGTCACCGGCGGCGGCACGGTCGGCGAGCACGTCCGCCCGTACCTTTCGCTCACCCAGAAGCTCGGCACCGTGCTGTCCGCGCTGAACCCGAAGGCGCCCGCCTCGGTGACCGTCACCGTCAAGGGCGAGCTGGCAGGCGAGGACGTCAGCGTCCTGCAGCTCGCCGCGCTGCGCGGTGTCTTCACCGGCGTCGTCGACGAGCAGGTCACCTTCGTCAACGCGCCGCGCCTGGCGGCCGACCGTGGCGTGCAGGTCGAGCTGGTCACCGAGACCGAGAGCCCGAAGTTCCGCAGCGCGGTCACCATCCGCGTGGTCACCGCCGACGGCCAGACGCTCACCGTCTCCGGCTCGGTCACCGGCAAGGAGGAGGTCGAGAAGATCGTCGAGGTCAACGGCCGCCACTTCGACCTGCGTGCCGAGGGTGACGTGCTGCTGCTCGAGTACCCCGACCGCCCCGGCATCATGGGCCGCGTCGGCACCCTGCTCGGCGAGGCGGGCGTGAACATCGAGGCCGCGCAGATCAGCCAGACCACCGACGGCTCGGACTCGGTCATGCTGCTGCGCGTGGACCGCGAGGTCGGCGCGCACCTGCTGGAGCCGATCGGCGCGGGCGTGGGCACCCACACCATCCGCGGCATCCATCTGGGCTAAGGCAGTCGTGAGTGGTATTGCCGGTTCTAACCGGCAATACCACTCACGACCCTTTTTGCCCTGTTGCGGCGGCTGATCTTCGGGTTAGGTAGCCGCCTATGAGAAGACGCATACCGGTCTACGCCGCCGCGGTGCTGGCTGCGGCGGTCATCGCCGCCCCGCCCGCCTCGGCCCAGGACGTGCCGCTCGCCGATGGGGTCGGCACGGCGAAAGTCAACGCTTCGGGGATCAAGGGGAAGCTGTCGCCGCGTGTGAGCGCCGCGCAGGGCAAGATCACCGCGTTCGTCGAGCTGGCCAAGAAGCCGGCTGTCGACGCCTTCAACGCGGAACAGCACAAGGGCAAGGAAAAGGCCAAGCAGGCCGCCAAGGCCGCGAAGGCCGAAACGGCCGCCGCCGTGGACGCGGTCGTCGGCCAGCTCAAGGCGAGCGACCGCGGCGCCAAGGTCATCACCCAGACGGCCAACGCCGTCTCCGGCGCCGTCGTGACCGCGGATGCCGCGAAGCTGCGTGAGCTCGCGAAGCGCCCGGACGTGGTGGCCGTGCGCACCGTCGTTCCCAAGTCTCGCACCAACTCCAGCGCCGTCCAGCTCACCAACACCCTCGCGACCTGGCAGCAGACCGGCAGGCTCGGCGACGGCGTGCGCGTCGGCGTGATCGACGACGGCATCGACTACACCCACGCCGACTTCGGCGGCCCCGGCACTCCGGCGGCGTACAAGGCGATCGACCGGACCAAGGTCGACGCCGCGTACTTCCCGACCGCCAAGGTGGTCGGCGGCACGGACCTGGTCGGCGACGACTACGACGCCAACCGCGGCGACACCCCGGCGCCCGACCCGAACCCGCTCGCCTGCGGTGAGCACGGCACGCACGTGGCGGGCACCGTCGCCGGATTCGGCGTCAACGCCGACGGCACCACCTTCAAGGGCGACTACTCGAAGCTCAACGCCAAGAAGATCGAGGCGCTGAAGGTCGGCCCCGGCACCGCGCCGAAGGCACTGCTCTACGCCGTCAAGGTGTTCGGCTGCGAGGGCTCGACGAACGTCGTCTCGCAGGCGCTCGACTGGTCGCTCGACCCGGACGGTGACGGCGACTTCAGCGATCACCTCGACGTGGTCAACCTCAGCCTCGGCGGCGACTTCAACGCGCCCGACGACCCCGACTCGCTGTTCGTGCGCAAGATCGCCGCGAACAACGTGCTCCCGGTCTTCTCCGCGGGCAACGGCGGCGACCTCTACGACGTCGCGGGCGCGCCGGGCAACACCCCGGAGGCGCTGACCGTCGCCAGCAGCCGTGACCGCTCGATCCTGCGGGACGCGGCCGACATCGTCGCGCCGATCACCGGCGCCAAGGGCGGCCAGTTCAGCCAGAACTACACCGGGTTCGACACACTCGACCTGACCAAGCCGGTCGCGAAGCTCTCGGCGGCCAACGCCGACGGCTGCAAGCCCTATTCGGACGCCGACAAGGCCGCCGTCGCGGGCAAGTTCGCCTGGCTGGAGTGGGACAACAACGACGCGACGCGCCTGTGCGGCTCCGCCGTCCGCGCGAACAACGCGCAGGCCGCCGGCGCCGCGGGCACGCTGCTTTCGTCCACTGTGGAGCACTTCTCCGCCGGTATCGCGGGCAACGCGACCAACCCGATGTTCCAGTTCACCGCCTCGGCCACCAACGCGGTGCGGCCGGGCCTGAACGCGGGCACGCTGCAGGTCCACCTCAGCGGCAAGGGCCGCGCGAGCCTGCAGACCTACGACAACTCCATTGTGGACAGCCCGAGCTCGTTCAGCTCGCGCGGTGTCCGCGGCCCGGCGTCGAAGCCGGACATCACCGCGCCCGGTGACACGATCTCGTCGGCCTTCCGCGGCAGCGGCAACGACCGGACCGTGCTCTCGGGCACCTCGATGGCCGCGCCGCACACCGCGGGCATCACCGCGCTGGTCCGCGAGGCGCACCCCGACTGGACCGTCGAAGAGGTCAAGGCCGCCGTCATCGACACCGCGGGCCACGACCTCAAGGACGCGGCCGGGCACACCTTCGCGCCGCAGCGCGTCGGCACCGGCCGGATCGACGCGAAGGCCGCGCTGGACAACCAGGTCCTCGCGTACGTCGTGGACAACCCGGGTGCCGTCAGCGTCAACTTCGGCACCGTCGAAGCGGGTGGCCCGGTGAGCCTGACCAAGACGGTCAAGGTCGTCAACAAGGGTGTCAAGCCGGTCGAGTACGGCGTCGCCTACCAGGGCGTGAACACGCTGCCCGGCGTCGAATTCCAGCTGGACAAGGACACGGTGAAGCTGAGCCCGCGTGGCATCACGACGGTCAAGGTGACGCTGAAGATCACCGACCCGAAGGCGCTGCGCAAGGTCATCGACCCGACCATGGCCACCGAGCAGGCGGGGCTGGCGCGCCAGTTCCTCGCCGACGCGTCCGGCCGGATCGCGTTCACCCCGCGCAGCGGCGCGACCGTGCCGCTGCGGGTGGCCGTCTACTCGGCTCCCAAACCGGTTTCGGACATCGCCACCAGCGCCGAGGCGAACTTCCACGGGAGCACGCAGGCCGTGGTCAACCTGACCGGCAAGGGCGTCGACCAGGGCAGTGGCGCGCAGCGCTACCGCTCGCTGATCAGCGTGCTCGAACTGCAGGCCGAGTCGCCGCAGCTGGCCGAATGCGACCACTCGACGACCACCGACTGCACGATCAACAACACCGCCAAGGGCGCCGACCTGCGCTATGTCGGCGCCGCGTCGACCGCCCCGCTCGCCAAGCAGCAGGGCGAGCCGGAGAACGCGCTGCTCGCGTTCGGGCTCACCACCTGGAGCGACTGGGCCAACCTCGGCAGCAACACCATCCCGTTCGTCGACATCGACACCACCGGCGACGGGCGTCCGGATTTTGAGACCTTCGTGACGAAGGCGCCCTCGACGGACGTGCTGCTCGCCCAGACGGTCGCGCTGGCAGACGGCTCGGTGGTCGACGTCCAGGCGGTCAACGGTCAGCTGGGTGACGTGGACACCAACGTGTTCGACACCAACGTGGTCACCCTTCCGGTCAGTGTCGCAGCTTTGGGTATCGACGTGAACGGCGCTTCGCACAAGATCAGCTACTCCGTGGGCACCGCCGGGCCGTACGTCGCGCCCGGTACGACCAACGGGCTGATCGACTTCGTCGCCGGTCCGCTGTCGTTCGACGTGCTCGCGCCGGGCTACTCGGTGCAGGGCGGCGGCGACGCGGCGCTCGGGTACACGGCCAAGCCGGGTACCGCGCTCGTGGTCAACCGGAACGCGGCCACCACCGACACCGTGCTCGGCCTGCTGGCACTGGAACACCACAACGCTTCAGGCGATCGGGTGAATGTCATCAAGATCAACACTGGTCAGAGTGGTTCGGCAGAGCCTCTTCCGGTGACCGGGCCGGGCCGCCAGGGCGGCCGTCAGCCCATCGGGGTCGGTTGATCTTCCGGGTGTGAAGGGGGTTCTTTCTGCACTCCGTGCAGGGGGAACCCCCTTCTTTTGTACCCGTCTGGGTGTTCCAAATCCCGGGATGATCAGACATAAGGGTGGTGCGGCTACATCGCGTTGTCTACGGCCGGTAACCTTCGGTCGCTGGCGTTTTCTCGAGGATGGGCCATCCGGGAAGTCCGGAGGCCTCGTCGACGGAGGTGTGTGGATGCGGCTCGCAGTGATCCCAGGTGACGGGATCGGACCCGAGGTGGTCGCCGAGGCGCTCAAGGTGCTCGGCGAAGTCGTGCCGACGGCTGAGATCACCAACTACGACCTCGGGGCGGCGCGCTGGCACTCCACCGGTGAGCTGCTTCCCGAGTCCGTGCTGGGCGAGCTTCGCCAGCACGACGCGATCCTGCTCGGCGCCGTCGGCGACCCGAGCGTCCCCAGTGGCATCCTCGAGCGCGGGCTGCTGCTGCGCCTGCGGTTCGAGATGGACCACCACGTGAACCTGCGCCCCGCCCGGCTGTACCCGGGTGTGCGCGGCCCGCTCGCCGACAACAGCGAGATCGACATGGTCGTCGTGCGCGAGGGCACCGAGGGCCCGTACGCGGGCACCGGCGGCCTGCTGCGCAAGGACACCGAGCACGAGATCGCGACCGAGGTGAGCGTCAACACCGCGTTCGGCATCCGCCGCGTGGTCGCCGACGCGTTCAACCGCGCCGAGGCCCGCCCGCGCAAGCACCTCACCCTGGTGCACAAGACCAACGTCCTCGAGTACGCCGGTGGCCTCTGGTCCCGCATCGTCGAAGAGGTCTCGCTGGAGCACCCGGACGTCACGGTCGCCTACTCCCACGTGGACGCCGCGACCATCCACATGGTCACCGACCCGTCCCGGTTCGACGTGGTCGTCACCGACAACCTGTTCGGCGACATCATCACCGACCTCGCGGCCGCCGTCACCGGTGGCATCGGCCTGGCGGCCAGCGGCAACCTGGACATCACCCGCCGCAACCCGTCCATGTTCGAGCCGGTGCACGGCTCCGCGCCGGACATCGCGGGCCAGGGTCTCGCCGACCCGACCGCCGCGGTCCTCTCGGTCGCGCTCCTGCTCGACCACCTGGGCCAGAAGGAAGCCGCGCGCCGCATCGAGGCCTCGGTCGCGTTCGACCTGGCGACCCGCGACCAGGCCAACCCTGGCCCGACGCACTCGATCGGCGACCGGCTGGCCGCGCTGGTCTCGTCCAACACCCGCCCGACCGTTTAGCAGAAGCCCGAAAGCCACTTTCGGCAGATCCGATCTGACGAAAGTGGCTTTCGGGGTATCGGCGGGATAAAGCCTGCTTTACTCCCGGGAGTAAAGCCCGCTTTATCCCCGTTTTGGTGCCCAGGCGGGGAAGCCGGTCGAAATCCGGCGCTGACCCGCAACGGTAGGTCCACGTTCCGCGTGGACGAGCCCGATCACCGCCTGGACACTGCTTCGCTCTGCCATCTCGTCGTGGTTTACGAGAAAGGTGCACAGTGGACAGACGTGTCCTCGTCCCGCTCCTCGTGGTGTTCCTGCTCGTGTCCGTCCTGTTGTCCATCGGGATCGGCACCGTGTCCGTGCCGATCGGCCGGACCTGGACGTTCCTGCGTGCCGGGCTGTTCGGTGAGTCCATTTCGGCCGCCGATGTCGGCCAGTACCGGATCATCTTCGACATCCGGTTCCCTCGCGTGCTGCTCGCCGCGGTCGTCGGCGCCGGGCTCGCCACGGTCGGCGTCGCCATCCAGGCCATGGTCCGCAACGCGCTCGCCGACCCGTTCGTGCTCGGGATCTCCTCCGGCGCTTCGGTGGGCGCGACCGCCGTCTCGGTGCTCGGGTTGTTCGCGTCCTTCGGGATCTACGCGCTGTCGGCGGGTGCTTTCGTCGCCGCGCTGGGGTCGATGCTCATCGTCTACCTGGTCGCGCGCGGCCGGAGCGGGCTGACGCCGTTGCGGCTGGTGCTGACCGGAACCGCGCTGTCGTACGGGTTTTTCGCCGTCACCACGGTGATCGTGTTCAACGCGCCGCACGGCGAGGCGGCGCGGTCGGCGTTGTTCTGGCTGATGGGCAGCCTCGCCGGGGCGAACTGGGCGTCCCTGCCGATCGCCGCGGTGACGGTGCTGCTGGGAACGGCTTGGCTGTTCGCGCGGTCGGGCAGTCTCAACGCACTGTCCATGGGGGACGAAGCGGCGACGACCTTGGGTGTGCACGTGCCCCGGCTGCGCGCCACGTTGTTCGCGCTGTGCGCGGCGATGACCGGGGTGCTGGTCGCGGTGAGCGGCGCGATCGGCTTCGTCGGGCTGATGCTGCCGCACCTGGTCCGGATGGTGGTCGGCGCCGACCACCGACGCGTGCTCGTGGTCGTCCCGCTCGCCGGCGCGTGTTTCCTCGTCTGGGTCGACGTCGCCGCGCGCGTGCTCGCCGCGCCGCAGGAACTGCCGATCGGCGTGCTCACCGCGGGCATCGGGGTGCCGGTGTTCCTGGTGCTGATGCGCCGTCGCGCCTACGTCTTCGGCGGCGCCTGATGGAACTCGGGCTGCACGACGTCACCGTCACCGTCGCGGGACGCAAACTGGTCGAAGCGCTCACCATGACCGTTCCGTCCGGGACGGTCGTCGGCCTGCTCGGTCCCAACGGCAGTGGCAAGTCGACAACGCTGCGCTGCGTCTACCGCGCTCTCAAGCCTTCCGACGGCGTGATCCGCCTCGACGGACGCGCGCTCGACGAGTACCCACTGCGCGAGAGCGCGCGGCGGATGGCCGCGTTGACCCAGGAGTCGCACACCGAGTTCGACTTCACCGTCGCCGAGGTCGTCGCGATGGGACGGCTCCCGCACGACGGTTCCGACGGTGACATCTGCGCGGAGGCACTGCGCCAGGTCGGACTGAGCGCGCTGGCGGGCCGTTCGGTCCTGACGTTGTCCGGCGGCGAGCGCCAGCGGGTGCTGCTCGCGCGTGCGCTGGCGCAACAGCCCCGCGTCCTCGTGCTCGACGAGCCGACCAACCACCTCGACATCCGCCACCAGCTCGACGCGCTCGCGCTGGTCCGCAAGCTCGGCGTCACCGTGCTGACCGCGCTCCACGACCTCAACCTCGCCGCGGCCTACTGCGACGAGGTCTACATCCTCGAAGCGGGCCGGGTGGTCGCCGGCGGCCCGCCCGCTGCCGTCTTGACGCCCTCGCTGGTGGCCTCGGTGTTCGGGGTCATCGCCCACGTCGTCCACCACCCGGTGACCGGCGTGCCGCAACTGCTCTTCGAAGGGACCACCGATGCGTAAAGCCGCGTTGTTGCTGGCGCTGCTCGTCTCCGGCTGCGGCGCGACCGTGACGCAGGAGCCCGTCGCTTCGCAACCCGTGACGGTCACGAACTGCGGCAAGCCACTGACCGTCCCCAAGCCGCCGTCGCGCGTCGTGACCAACGACATCGGCATCACCGAGCTGATGTTCGCACTCGGCCTCGGCGACCGCATGGCAGGCTACGTCATCGACTCCGGCCAGACGAGCGGCGTCGAGTCGTCGCCGTGGAAGGCGGACTTCCAGCGTGTCCCCAAACTGGCCGAGAAGATCAACAAGGAGGTCGTGCAGGCGGCAGGCGCGGATCTCGTGTTCGCGGGCTGGAACTACGGCTTCAGCGAGTCCGAGGGCTTCACCCCGGACTCCTTGGGCGCGCTGGGCATCGCGACGTATCAGCTGACGGAGGCCTGCCGCAACGGCGTCGGCAAACAACGCGGGATCATGCCGCCGCTGGACGCGCTTTACACGGATCTGCGCAACCTCGGTGTCCTTTTCGGAGTGAGCGACCGCGCGGAAAAGCTGGTGGCGGAATACACGTCGACCATTGCTTCGGTCGCGCCGGACAGTCGGACGCCCAAAGTCTTCCTCTACGACGATGGCAAGGACCAGCCGTTCACTTCGGCGCGCAACGCGGGGCCGAATCAGATCATCGCGAAGGCGGGCGGGCGGAACATCTTCGACGACGTCGACGACAGCTGGACGACGGTGAGCTGGGAAGCCGTCGTGCAGCGGGCGCCGGACGTGATCCTGATCAACGACTACGGCGGCGAGGTCGGGACGGTCGCGGACAAGGAGCGGTTCCTGCGTTCGCATCCCGGCCTGCGGGACGTTCCGGCGGTGAAGAACGGGCGGTTCTTCGCGCTGCCTTATGCGGCGCTGGTCGAGGGGCCGCGGAACGCCGCGGCTATCAAGGCCTTCGCGGCCTACCTGCGCGGCTAGAGGTCGTGAGTGATACGACCGGTTCTATTGACGGGAAGGTCAAAGGTGGCGTGTCTGGCTGCTCGGCTGCGGCCCGGTGGCTGTGTGGGAAATGCGTCGTTGAACGACGCAAACGGCACTCATCCAGGTGCAAGAGTCAGGTATGAGGGCTACCTTCATCCACGGTCGGCGTCGGTGAGGGAGGCCCTCACCCAAACCGAGCGGGTGAGGGCCTCCCTCACCCGTATATACGGTCGAACTAGGCCCCCCCCACGGGTCCGAGTGAAGTAGGCCCTCACCCGCGCCCGACTACGACCCTGCCCCGGACGAGGCAGTCGACGAAGGGGGTCGTGAGTGTTTTCGCCGGTTAGAACCGGCCGTACCACTCACGACTCTCGAAGGCACTGGGCTAGACCAGTGTCCAAAGCGTGGGAATTCCGATCGAGGGTTGGAAAGCTTGACGCGGTGTGGCATGATCCCGGTATGGCTTCCTTCTCCATCATTATTGCGCAGCGCGCCGGGTAGGTGCTCCACAAGAGCACCCCAGGCGCGCAAACCTCTCGCACCCCAGCGGGAGGTTTTTTTGTTGCCCTGCCTCAAGAGGAGATGACCCGCAGTGACCCGCCAGGAGCCCGCCGATACGCCGCTCGGCGACGATTTCCACCTTTACGACACCACTCTGCGCGATGGGGCGCAGCGTGAAGGCATCACCTATTCCGTCGCGGACAAGCTGGCCGTCGCCAGGTTGCTGGACGAGCTGGGTGTGGGTTTCATCGAGGGCGGCTGGCCGGGCGCGCTGCCGAAGGACACCGAGTTCTTCGCGAAGGCCGCCGCGGGCGAACTGCAGCTCAAGCATGCCGCGCTGGTCGCTTTCGGGTCGACGCGCAAGGCCGGGGCGAAGGCGAACGAGGACAAGCAGGTGCGGGCGCTGCTCGACTCGCAGGCGCCGGTGATCACGCTGGTCGCGAAGTCCGACTTGAGGCACATCGAGCGGGCGCTGCGTGTCGACGTCGACGAGGCGTGCGAGATGGTGCGGGACACCGTGAGCTTCCTGGTCGCCGAGGGGCGGCGGGTTTTCGTTGACCTGGAACACTTCTTCGACGGTTACGAGTTCTCGCCGGAGACTTCGTACCGGGTGCTCGACGCGGCCGCGAGTGGCGGCGCGGACGTCATGGTCCTGTGTGACACGAATGGCGGGCAGTTGCCGCTCGGGCTCGCGGAGACCGTGCGCACGATCAAGGACAAGACCGGATTCCGGCTCGGAATCCATTGCCAGGACGATACTTCCTGCGCGGTGGCGAACTCCATCGCCGCCGTGCAGGCCGGCGCGACGCACGTCCAGTGCACCGCCAATGGGTACGGGGAACGGGCTGGCAACGCCGATCTGTTCGCCGTCACGGGAAACTTGGTGGCCAAGCTCGGCATGGAGGTGCTCCCGACCGGACGCGCCGCCGAGCTCACCCGGGTCTCCCATGCCCTTGCCGAAATCGCGAATCTCGCACCCGACACCCATCAGGCGTATGTCGGTTCGTCTGCGTTCGCCCACAAGGCGGGCCTGCACGCGAGCGCGATCAAGGTGGATCCGTTGCTGTACAACCACATCGATCCAGCTTCTGTCGGCAATGACATGCGGGTTCTGGTCACCGAGATGGCCGGCAGGGCCAGCCTCGAACTCAAGGGACGTGAGCTCGGGGTTGACCTTGCCGGTCAGCCTGAGGCCTTGACGCGCTCGGTGCGCAAGGTGAAGCTGCTGGAGTCGGAGGGCTGGTCGTTCGAAGCCGCCGACGCCTCACTGGAATTGTTGCTGCACCGCGAGATCGGCAGCGATTTCCTCGACGAGCCGCCGTTCACGCTCGAGTCGTACCGGGTGGTGATGGACCACCGCGCCGACGGTGAGGTGGTCTCCGAGGCGACGGTCCGCGTGCACGTCGGCGATCAGCGGGTCATCGCGACCGCCGAGGGCACCGGGCCGGTCCACGCGCTCGACGCCGCGTTGCGCGAGGCGCTGACCCCGCACCTGCCGTGGCTCGACACCGTCGAACTGGCCGACTACAAGGTTCGTATTCTCCCGGGGCATCCCGGTACTGACGCGGTCACGCGAGTACTGGTCGAAACCACCGACGGCCACAAGGAATGGACGACCGTCGGCGTGCACGGCAACATCGTCGAGGCGAGCTGGCTCGCGCTCTGCGACGCGCTCGTCCACAAAGCGGCCACCGTCCGCGAATCCCTGGTCAGCAAGTAAAAGGACTCGTGAGTGGTATTGCCGGTTAGAACCGGCCGTACCACTCACGAGTCTTTGACCTCCAAGCGTTCGAGTCGCGCCGGGTCGGCCAAGATGTGCAGCTCGGCCACGAGGCCGCCGCGCACCGTGAACGCCATGACCGAGGCAGGTTTTCCTTCGGGCGCGGTCAAAATCCCCCAGGCGCCATTGATGAGCGCCGGGCGGGAATAGGGCGCGAGCCGCGAGAACATCAACGCCTGGCCCGCGACCTCCGCCGCGCCGCGGACGAGCTTCGAGAACGACCCGCCGTCGACGTGAAGCACGACATCGGGATCGAGCACCGCGACGAGCGCGTCGAAATCGCCGCCGCGTGAAGCCGCGATGAACGCCTCCACGACCGTGCGCTGCCGCGTGAGGTCGGTCTCGGGCGCCGGAACGCCCTGTATCCGGCGCCGCGCGCGGCTCGCGAGCTGACGGGTCGCGGCGGGTGTGCGGCCCGCGATCGTGGCGATGTCGTCGAAGGGCACGCCGAACATGTCGTGCAGCACGAACGACAGGCGTTCGGCGGGGGAGAGGGTCTCCAGCACGACGAGCAGCGCGAGGCCGACCGAGTCGGCCATCAGCGTTTCCTGCTCGGGGTCCAGGCTGACGATCGGGTCGGGCACGTGCACGCCGAGCGGCTCCTCGCCGCGTGACTTACGCGAGCGCAGCACGTCCAGGCAGACGCGGCCGACGACCGTGGTCAGCCAGGCGGCCAGGTTCTCGACCTCGCTGGTGTCCGAGCGGCTCAGCCGCAGCCAGGCCTCCTGGACGGCGTCCTCGGCCTCGCCGGTCGAGCCCAGCATCCGGTACGCGACCGCGCGCAGCCTGCCGCGGTTCTCTTCGAAGCGCTCCGCCAGGGAGAAGTCGTTCATCATGTCCCCTCGACGTGTGAAACCCGGCAGACGTGACATGGCCGCGCGGCTAGGGTGATCATGCACGAATCCGAGGGGGAGAACATGAAGAAGTTTGTGCCGCTCGCCGCCTTGCTGCTGGCCGCCGGATGCGGCTCCGACGGTGACACCAAGCCGGCGCCCGCCGCCGCCGAGGTCGGCCCGGCTGGTTCCGCCTGCCCGATGCCGGTGACGTTCAAGATCGCCGAGAAGTGGAAGGCGGGCACGGTCGACGCGGGCAGCGAGATCCTCTGCGAGATCGACTCGAAGCCGGCGGGCAGCCTCGGTTTCCTGCGCGTCTACAAGGTCACCGCGCCCGACCTCGAGTCCGGCCTGAAGACCTTCGCCACCAAGTCCAAGGGCGCCGAGGGGTTCGCCTACTCCGACGTCACCGCGGGCGCCATCGCGGGCAAGGAAGTGAGTTACGTCATCAAGCAGGACGACATCGAGATGCCCAAGCGGGTGCTCGCCGTGTCCGCCGCGAACTCGGTCGTGCTGCTCGAGGTGGGCGGGCTCGACCAGGAGACCTTCGACACCAACGTCAAGGCCTACGAGCTGGCCAAGAGCACTCTCAAGTTGACCTAGTAAGCTCGGCCGCGTGCGCTTAGCCCGTATTGCTCATCCCGGTGGTGTCGCCTTCGCTTCGGTCGAGGGGGACGGTGACGACGCCCAGGTGCTCGAGATCGCCGAGCACCCCTTCGGTACCCCGAACTTCACCGGGAAACGGTGGCCGCTGGCCGATGTCCGCCTGCTGGCGCCGATCCTGCCGTCGAAGATCATCGCGGTCGGGCGCAACTACGCGAAGCACGCGGCCGAGTTCGGCAACGAGGTGCCGACCTCGCCGATGACCTTCATCAAGCCGTCGACCACGGTGATCGGCCCCAACGCGGCCATCAAGCGGCCCGGCGACGTCGGGCGCATCGACTTCGAGGGTGAGCTGGCGATCGTGATCGGCCAGCCGATCAAGAACGTCAGCGCGGCGCGCGCGTCGAGCGTGATCCTCGGTTACACCGTGGCCAACGACGTCTCCGCGCGTGACCTGCAGAAGTCCGACGGGCAGTGGGGCCGTGCCAAGGGGTACGACACGTTCTGCCCGCTGGGCCCGTGGATCGAGACCTCGATCGACGCGTCCGACCTGGCGCTGCGCACCGAGGTGGACGGTGAGCTCAAGCAGGACGGGCGCACCTCCGACCTGGTGCACAAGATCCCCGAGCTGGTCGAGTTCGTCTCCGGCGTCATGACGCTGCTGCCCGGCGACGTGATCCTGACCGGCACCCCGGAGGGGGTCGGCCCGATCGTCGACGGGCAGCAGGTTTCGATCACCATCGAGGGCATCGGGACGCTGACTAACCCTGTGCAGGCTCTGTAGCGCGCCGCGCGAAGTCCGGCGCGTGCTCGGGGCGGAAGCCGATGCCGAGCAGGTACGCGGGCACGATCGACAGGCCGGGGAACCGGCGGAACACCTTGATCATCGCGGGCGGCGGGCCGTTGCGCCTGCCTTCCATCACCGGGCGCATGACGGCCTTGTGCAGCAGCCGCTGCAGGCCCTGCACCAGCACGGTCGGCAGCCAGCGGCGGGCGCGGACCTTCGCGAGGTCCTTGCCGGTGACCTTGCCGCTCAGCAGTGGCTTGGCCAGCAGGTGCGCGGTCGCGACCGCGTCCTGCACCGCCAGGTTGATGCCGACGCCGCCGACGGGTGACATCGCGTGCGCCGCGTCGCCGATGCAGAGCAGGCCGTCGATGTGCCAGCGGTGCAGCCGGTTCAGCTTCACGTCGAGCAGCTTGACCTCGTCCATCGACTCGAGTTCGCCGACGCGGTCCGCGAACGCCGGGAACAACGCGGCGACGGTCTCACGGAACTTCTCGATGCCGTGCTGGCGCAGGTCTTCGCCCTTCGGCGCGAGATAGGCGATCTGGTAGTAGCCGACGCGCGGCAGCGGCACGCCGAAGCGGCGGTTGCGCATCTCCGGCATGATCTGCGCGCCGCTCAGGCCCTGCTCGGCCGGGCGTGACAGGCGGAACCACCACGCGTCGAACGGCACGCCGTAGTCCTTGGGCCGCAAGCCCGACTCGCGCCGCGCGAGCGACCAGCGCCCGTCGGCGGCCACGACCAGGTTGCTGCGGAGTTCGCGCTCCTCGCCGCCCTCGGTGCGGTAGCGGACGCCGGTGACCTTGCCGTGCTCGCGGATCAGGCCGGTCATCTCGGTGCTCATCCGCAGGTCGAAGGTCTTCTCGGCGCGGCCTGCCTCGGCCATCAGGTCCAGGAAGTCCCACTGCGGGACCATCGCGACGTACGGGTGCGGCACCTTCAGCCTGCCCAGGTCGCCGAAGATCAGCATCCCGCCGTCGTCCTTCGGGAAGCCGATCTGCTTGATCTCGCTGTGCGGCAGCGCGTGGAACTTCTCGCCCAGCCCCAGTTCGTCGAGCAGCGTCAGCGTCGACGGGTGCACGGTGTCGCCGCGGAAGTCGCGCAGGAAGTCGGCGTGCTTCTCCATGACGGTCACCCGCACGCCCGCCCTGGCCAGCAGGAGCCCCAGCACCATCCCGGCCGGTCCGCCGCCGACGACCACGCAGTCCGTGCGCTCGGTCATCTCCATCATCCCCTTATTCATCACTTGTTGAATAAATCGAGGATGCACCGGGACCCTTCGGTGCGTCAAGGACTTAAGGGGCAGATACGCTGATCGGGCTATGACTGAGACCACGCCTGTTCGCGCCCGCTTCTGCCCGTCGCCGACCGGAACCCCGCACGTCGGGTTGATCCGCACGGCGCTGTTCAACTGGGCCTTCGCCCGTCACCACGGCGGCAGCCTGGTGTTCCGCATCGAGGACACCGACGCCGCGCGCGACTCGCAGGAGTCGTACGAGCAGCTGCTCGACGGGCTGAGCTGGCTCGGCATCGACTGGGACGAGGGACCCGGTGTCGGCGGCGAGTACGGGCCGTACCGCCAGAGTGAGCGACGCGACATCTACGCAGACGTCGCGGCGAAGCTCCTTGCGGCGGGCGAGCTTTACGAAGCCTTCTCGACCAACGAAGAGGTCGAGGCGCGGCGTAAGGCGGCGGGCCAGGACCCGAAGCTCGGGTACGACAACTTCGACCGCGACCTGACCGACGAGCAGCGCGAGGCGTTCCGCGCCGAAGGCCGCAAGCCGGTGCTGCGGCTGCGGATGCCGCACGAGGACCTCGGCTGGACCGACCTGGTGCGCGGCGACATCTCGTTCCCGGCAGGCACGATCCCGGACCCGGTGCTGGTGCGCAACAACGGTGAGCCGCTGTACACGCTGACCAACCCGGTCGACGACGCGCTGATGCGCATCACGCACGTGCTGCGCGGCGAAGACCTGCTGCCGTCGACGCCGCGGCAGATCGCGCTGTACGCGGCGCTGCGCCGCATCGGCGTAACCGATTTCACGCCGGAGTTCGGCCACCTGCCGTCCGTGCTGGGCGATGGCAACAAGAAACTGTCCAAAAGGGACCCTTCGTCGAACCTTTTCAACTACCGGGACCGGGGTTTCATCAAGGAAGGCCTGCTGAACTACCTGTCGCTGCTCGGCTGGTCGATCGCCGACGACCGCGACATCTTCAGCGTCGACGAGCTCGTCGCGGCCTTCGACATTTCGAAGGTAAGTGCCAATCCGGCGCGCTTCGATCTCAAAAAGGCCGAGTCGATCAATGGGACGCACGTGCGTGCACTGGCGCCGGAGGACTTCGTCACCCGTGTGGTGCCGTACCTCGTGACCGCTGGCGTGCTGCCCGCCGAGCCAAGTGACGACCTGCTCGCCAAACTCCGTGCGATCGCGCCGCTCGTGCAGGAACGGGTGACCGTGCTGTCCGAGGCGGCGCCGATGCTCGGCTTCCTCTTCGCCGACGAGGAAAACTTCGCACCGGAGCCGGATGCGGCGTCGAAGAACCTCGGCGCCGACGCGGAACCCGTGCTCCAGGCGGCGATTTCGGCGCTGGAGGCATTGCCGTCTTGGGAGACTTCCGCAATCGAGGAGGCGCTCAAGTCGGCCCTTGTGGACGGTCTGGGTCTCAAGCCTCGTAAGGCTTTCGGCCCCGTGCGCGTGGGGATCACCGGACGAACGGTTTCCCCGCCGTTGTACGAGTCCATGGAGCTGCTGGGACGTGAGGTCTCACTGGGACGGTTGCGCCGCGCGCTGCCCGGTAACTGAAAGATCGCGTCTCACCAACTGGGAGTAGCATCTCTTCGTCGAAACAGACCGCCGCTAATCACCTCCTTGGCCGAGTCGGAGCGGCCGGACTTGGCCTAGCCTCGCTAAGTGGATTTTGCGCTTGCCTCCCCGACGACACCGCAAATCGCCCCCGCTCCGTGGTCGCCGCCAGAGTTACGTCTGGTCTGTTTGGACATTGACGACACGTTGATCGACTGCACGGCGGCGATCCGCTTCACGCTGGGCGCGTTGACCGGTCGTCCGGACATGTGGCCGTTGTGGGACTTGATCACCGAAGAGCACGTGGCGATGGTGGTGGCGGGCGAGATCGACTACGCCACCATGCATCACCGCCGCACGGCGTGCTTTCTGGCGGAGATGGGCGTGCTGGCGGCCGCCGAGGACGTCGCTGACTTCGAGCGACGCCGTCGGGAGCTGCTGGCCCGCTCATTCCGGCTTTTCGACGACGTGCTGCCGTGCCTCGACTGGCTGCGCGCCGCCGGCGTGCTCATCGCCGCGGTGACCAACGCCTCCGGTGTGCACCAGCGCCGCAAGATCGCCGACCTCGGCCTCGCGTCCTACTTCGATCACGTCGCCATCGCTGGCGAACTCGGCGTCGCCAAACCGCACCCGGTGATGTTCCACTCGGTCTGCCACGCGGCGGGCTGCGCGCCCGCCGACACCGTGCACGTCGGCGACAAGCTCGACACGGACGCGATCGGCGCGCACAACGCGGGCCTCGGCGCCGTCTGGCTCGACCGCGACGACACCGGCCACCCGGCGCCCGACGGCGTGCACACCATCCGCGGTCTCGACGAGCTCCCCGAGCTGCTCGTTTCGGAGTTCGCCAGCGTCGGAGTGCCTGCTCAGCGGGCACTTGGTACCCCCGCTGTCAGGCTCGGGAAGGCGGTACTCTAGTATTTCTTCTCGTTGGAGCACACGCCAGCAAGATCGGCGAGTCACTCCGATGGGGTATGGTGTAATTGGCAACACGACTGGTTCTGGTCCAGTTATTCTAGGTTCGAGTCCTGGTACCCCAGCTGCAGAGCGAAAAACCAAGTCTGGTAAGTTTCACTCTCGCAAGGTGAAGTTCCTGGCCCCCGTCGTCTAGCGGCCTAGGACGCCGGCCTCTCACGCCGGTAGCGTGGGTTCGAATCCCATCGGGGGTACAGAAAAAACGCCCGCTCCTCGAGCGGGCGTTTTTTATTTCCCTCTTTCGCAATCGCGCGCGTGTCGTGCCGAAGTTGCCGGTGAAACTTCCTGGACTCGGTCGCCGGACCGCATATCCTCGGACGCACCAATTTCCGCGAGAACCTACGTTTTTTCGCACTATGTAAAGAAGTCACCTACCTGTTGCGGCACCTGGTGCCCGCGGCATCGTTGCGACGGGGGCCACCGTGTCACAGGACAGTGCTCTTCAGCGTGATGCGGACGCTCTCGTGGCCCAAGGCGCGCCCGGCGTGCTGGTCGAACTGAGCACGCCGCAAGGCAAGGTGAAGGTCCGCAGCGGGTACGGCGATCTGGAACGCGAGACGCCGATGCCGTGGGACGCGCGGTTCCGGATCGCCAGCTTCACCAAGACCTTCGTGGCCGCCGTCGTACTGCAGCTCACCGCCGAGGAGCGGCTCTCACTCGAGGACACCGTCGACCGGTGGCTGCCGGGACTGGTGGCGGGCAACGGAAACGACGGCCGGGCCATCACAGTCCGGCAGCTGCTGCAACACACCAGCGGCCTGTCGGACTACTTCGCCGATCTCTCGGAATTGGAGTACGAGAAGGGTTTCTTCGAGCACCGCTACGACAAACTCGGCGCCGTCAGTGGCGTGAAGATCGCAATGTCGCACCGCCCGGATTTCCGGCCCGGCGACGGCTGGGGCTATTCCAACACCAACTACCTCCTCGCCGGGCTGGTGATCGAGAAGGCGACCGGCCGGACGTGGCGCCGCGAGGTGACCGACCGTATCATCCGGCCACTCGGCCTCGGCGACACGTCCACGCCCGCCACGTCGCCGGACATCGCGGGCCCGCACGCCCGCGGCTACCACCGTTTCCCGGCGCCGGGAACGAAAGAACCCGGCGAGCCGGTGGACGTGACCTCGATGAACCACGCGATGGGTGGCGGCGCGGACGGCGAGCTGATCAGCAGCACCGCGGACGGCACCAGGTTCCTCAGCGCGCTGATGGCCGGGGAACTCCTCCAGCCCGCGCAGCTGGCGGAGATGAAGAAGACCGTGCCCGCCGAGGGAACCGGCGCCTACGGTCTCGGCCTGGCTTGGACTCCGGCGTCGTGCGGCGGATATTGGGGACACGACGGCGGAATCCACGGTTTCCTGACCGGCACCGGCGTGACCGACGACGGCAAGCGCAGCGTGCTCGTTTCGGTGAACACGGTCACGCTCACCGGCGCCGGGCCGAATCCGCTGGCCGGACTCATCGAGCGTGCGCTCTGCGGCGACTGACCCTTACGGCAGGGCGAGGATGAGCTTTCCGGTGTTGCCGCCGGAGAACAGGGTGAGCAGCGTCTCGGGGAAGTCCTTGATGTCGCCTTCGACGACGTGCTCGGAAGAAATGAGCTGTCCCGTGCTCACCCACTCGGCCAGCTTCGCCTGCGCTTCGGGATAGCGCTGGGCGTAGTCGAAGATGACGAACCCGGTCATCGACGCGCGCTTGAAGAGCAGCTGCATGTAGTTGGCGGGCCCGCTCTTCTGGGTGGCGTTGTACTGGGAGATCGCGCCGCTGATGACGACGCGCGCGCCGGGCGCCAGGCAGGTGAGGACGTCGTCGAGGATGGTGCCGCCGACGTTGTCGAGGAAGACGTCGACGCCGCCGGGGGCGTGCGCGCGCAGCTGGGCGCGGATGTCGCCTGCCTTGTAGTCGATGGCGGCGTCGAACCCGAGGTCGTCGACGAGGTGGGCGCACTTGGCAGGGCCACCCGCGATGCCGATGACCCGGCAGCCCGCGATGCGGGCGATCTGGCCCGCGACGTTGCCGACGGCGCCGGCGGCTCCGGAGACGACGACGGTCTGGCCAGGCTCGAGGCGGCCGACGTCGAACAGTCCGAAGTAGGCGGTCATGCCCGCGATCCCGAGCGCCCCGAGGTGGGTGGGCGCGGTGGCCAGCGAAGTGTCGATCCTGGTCACGGTGTCCGCTTTGCCGAGTGCGTAGCGCTGGACACCGAACTGGCCGGACACGGTGTCGCCGACCTTGAAGTCCGGGTGCTCGGAGGCGACGATCCGGCCGATGCCGCCCGCACGCATGATCTCGCCGAGCTTGACCGGCTCGACGTAGGTGCGGACGCCGGAGATCCAGCCACGCATCGCGGGATCGAGTGAAAGGTGCTCGACCTTGACGAGGAACTCACCTACTCCCGGCTGAGGCGCGGGCTGCTCGCTGTAGTCCCAGTCGGACGGCTGGGGCAGGCCGGTCGGGTGGGCGGCGAGGCGGATCTGGGCGTTGGTCGGGGTCATGAGGCACCTGTCTCTGGAGCTGACTGCCAGTAAGTTAACGTCGTTACGTTGACATGGTTACGGTAACGGTGTCAACTTGCGCGGGTGGTGACCAAACGAGTGCGCGCGCGGCGCGGCGACGGCGCGCTGCTGCGTGATGAACTCCTGGGCGCGGCCGAAGAGCTGCTCATCGCCACCGGCAATGAGGACGCGGTGACCGTGCGCGCGGTCGCCGAGGCGGTCGGCGTCACGCCGCCCTCGGTCTACCGGCATTTCACCGACAAGGAAGCACTGGTCGAAGCGGTCTGCCTGCGAGTGTGGACCGAACTGAGCCAGCGGCTGTGCGCGGTCGTCCAGCTGGGTTTCGACCCGTTCACCACGCTGCACCGCGCCGCGCGGGTTTACATCGACTTCGCGCTCGAACACCCGGTGCAGTACCGCACCCTGATCACCCGTCCGGCCGCCGGCCCGGAAGCCGCCGAGGCCGTTTCGACCTGCCTCCAGCACTTCGTCGACAACGTGGCCAGGTGCGTGGACGCCGGGGTGTTCCGCGGCGATCCCCGCGTGCTGTCGGCGAGCCTCTGGTCCGCGGTCCACGGCTGCGCCTCGCTGCTCATCGCCCAGCCGCTGGCGCACTGGCCCGCCGACACCGACGCCGTGATCGAGCAGACCCTGCGCATGGCCGGGTTCGGCGCCGCGCTCGCTTCGCGGCTGCCGCCCGACGCCGTCGTCGCGGTCGCCGCCGTGACCACCGGTCTCGACGACCTCGCGGACCGCTGGGGTCGTGAGTGATGCGGCCGGTTCTAACCGGTCTAAACGCTCACGACCCTGAGCGGGCCTCGTAGGCGTAGTGCTCCAGCGGGAAACCGGACGCTTCGCGGTGCGCGCTGATCGTCGAGGTCGGCCGCAGCAGGGTCGCCTCGCCGTGCTGGTTGAAGTAATAGCTGCGCGAAGTGGCGCACTGGCCGAGTGAGAACACGGAATTCTCGGTGACTTTCGCGCTCATCCGCTTGAGGAATTCGTCATTGGCGCGCTGGGTGATTTCGAAGACGCCGGCGCCGCGATCGTGCATCGCGGTGAACAGCCGCCGCATGTGTTTCATCTGGCATTCGATGGTCGTGAAATAGGACAGGCCGCTGTAGGAATACGGGCTGTTGAGCGACAGGAAATTCGGGAAACCGGGGACGGTCACGCCCTGGTAGGCCTGGAAGCGGTTTTCTCGCCACCATTTGCCGAGATCCTTGCCGCCGCGCCCGATCACTTCGAACGCCGGGAAGTTGACGTCCCAGAGGTTGAAGCCGGTGGCCAGCACGAGCACGTCGATGTCGGTGCGGCGGCCGTCGGCCGTGACGACGCCGGTGCGGTCGATCCGGTCGATCGTGGTGGTCTCCAGGTGCACGTGCGGCTTGGTGAAGGTGGGGAAGTAGTCGTTGGAGAAGGTCGGCCGCTTGCAGCCGAACGAATAGTCGGGCGTGAGCGCGCGGCGCAGCTCGGGGTCGCGGACCTGGCGGTGCAGATGCGCGCGGCACCAGCGCTGCGCGATCTGGTTGGTGAAGCGCAGCTGCTTGTAGTGCACCACGCCGGAAATCATCATCAGCTCGAGCAGTGAGCTGCCCGCCACGCGCACGGCCCGCTGGACGAGCGGCGCCTTGGCGAACAGTGTCCGCAGCGCGCGGGGGATGCGGTAGTCGGGCTTGGAACTGACCCAGATCGGGGTGCGCTGGTACACGGTGAGGTCGCCGGCGCGCTTGGCAAGCTCGGGGATCAGCTGCACCGCGGTGGCGCCGGTGCCGATGATCGCCACCCGCTTGCCGTCGAGGTCGGCGCTGTCGTCCCAGGCGGTGGTGTGGACGACCGTGCCGCCGAAGGAGCCGATGCCCGCGATGTCCGGCATCTTCGGCTGCGACAGGAAACCGGTCGCGGTGAGCAGGTAGGTCGCGGTGACGGTCTCGCCGCCGTCGATGCTCACCCGCCAGTGGCGTTCGTCCTCGTCCCAGGTCGCGCCGGTGACCACCGTGCCGAAGCGCATCGACTCCCGCAGGCCGTATTTCCCGGCCACGTGCTCGGCGTAGCGCTTCAGCTCGGCGCCGGGCGCGAAGAGGCGTGACCAGTGCGGATTGGGCTCGAACGAGTACGAGTAGGTCGAGGACGGGATGTCGACGGCCAGGCCGGGGTAGCGGTTCACGTGCCAGGTGCCGCCCAGGTCGTGCTCGCGCTCGAGGATCAGCAGGTTGTGGTGGCCCAGCCGCTTGAGCTGGATCGCCGCGCCCATGCCGCCGAATCCGGCGCCGACGACGACGGCGTCGTACTGGGTCGTCATGCCCGCCTCCTTGCTTGCGGAATGATGTGTCAGTTCCGGAACGATATGTCAGTCCCGAGCGTGAACGCAAGGCCGAGGGGACCTACACTCCAGGTCATGACGTCCAGTGCCGAACCCGTCAGCCGCGCCGAACGCAAGAAGCAGGAGCTGCGCCGCGAGATCATCGACGCCGCGTTCGAGTGCTTCGCCGACCGCGGCTACCACGCCACCGGGATCGCCGACATCGCCGCGCGGCTCGGCATCGGGCACGGCACCTTCTACCGCTACTTCGAGAACAAGCGCGACATCGTCGACCACGTCGTCGAGGACCTGATCGGCCGCATCGCCGCCGTGCTCACCAAAGAGAACGCCCCCGACGCGGTGACGAACCTCGAGGACTACCGCGCCCAATCCGCGCGCATCGGCGAGTCGCTCGCCCGCGTCTTCGGCGAGGACCCGCGCGTCCCGCGCCTGCTCATGTTCGAGGCGCCCGGCATCGACAAGGCGATGGCCGAGCGCGTGCTCGACCTGTTCGAGCTGGGCAACGCGCTGACCGCCGCCTACCTATCGCACGGCGTCGAGCAGGGCTACCTGCGCGCCGACCTCGACGTGCCCAGCACCGCCAACGCCATCAACGGGATGATCCTCGGCTCGGCGATCGCGTCGCTGCGCAAACCCGGCGCCGAGGACCAGCGCAGGCTCAGCGAAGCGCTCCGCCGGGTGATGTACGACGGAATCGCGGCCCGGTAACCCACAAGGACCACAAATCCGCGCCGGCCCGCATTCAAGGGGTATGAGTAACTCACTGACACAGACGGGACGGTGTGGTCCGTGACGTTCGAGGAGTTCGTGGCGGCCAGGCTGGATCCGTTGCTGCGCTATGCCGCGAGATTGTGCTGTGATCCGCATCTCGCCCAGGACGTGGTGCAGGAAGCGCTTCTGCGGGCCCAACAGCACTGGTCGCGGATCGCGGCGATGGAGTCGCCCGAGGCCTACGTCAAACGCATGGTGACCAACGAATACCTGTCCTGGCGGCGGCGAAGGTCCACAAAGGACGTGACGGTGTCACTGTCGCAATTGGACGTGTTGACGCCGCCAGCGGCCGACGCTTCGGCGCAGTACGACGAGCGCGACGCGATGCTGGCCAAGATCGCCGGCCTGCCGCGCAAACAGCGCGCCGCGGTGGTGCTGCGCTACTACTCGGGTTGCGACGACGCCGAGATCGCGTCGGTGCTCGGGTGCCGGGAGGTCACCGTTCGCGGCTACATCTCCCGTGCGATCGCCAAGCTGCGTGCCGCGGAAAGCGCTTCCGCGAGTGTCCTTCCCCTTCCCCTGCCGTTGACCAGCGAGATGAGCTGACATGACCATCGAAGACCAGATCAAGGAAGCGCTGGCCAGCCCGGCGATCGAAGTTCCCTCGGCGGGCCCCGTGCTGGCGGAACTGCGGCGGCGAGGTGCCGCACAAGCCCACGCCCCTCGGCGGATGGTGCGGCCGCTGCTGGTCGCCGCCGCGGTGACGGCGATCGCGGCGGGCGGCATCGCGGTGGTGACCACGGGCGATGGTGGTGGCGGTTCCGCACCCGCCGTGCGGTTCGCGTCGGCACAGCAGGTGCTGGACACCGCGGCCGACCGGATCCACGTCGCGGGCGACACCCCGGTGCCGGACGGGAAGTACCGGTACCTCGACACCCGGCAGTGGGACACCCCGAGCTGCGGCCCCAGCTGCGGGCTGCCGGACGGGCAGCTCATCTCCTTCCGCCGGGAGATCAGGACACAGACCTGGCAGCCGAGTGACATCGACGGCGAGTGGTCGCGCAAGGTCGAGGTGACCGGACAGCGGCAGTGGCTGTTCGGCACCGAGGAGGAGGCACGCTCCCGCGGATTCGACCCCACCGCGCTCGACAAGGCCGTGACAGGTGAATGGCAGGCGGCGGGCGGCCGGTTCCCCAAGGGGGTTTACGGCTACGACGGGCTGCTGGACGAGTGGAGCTCGCCGAGCAAGGAGCGGCTGGCGCAGTTGCCGCGTGATCCGGAGATGCTGTACCAGCTGCTGCGGCCGGAGGCCGACCCGAAGGCCACGACCGCCGGTGCGGAGGTGCTGCAGCGGGCGAGCCGGCTGCTGAGCACCGGGGCGGTTCCGGCCGATCTGCGTGAAGCGCTGTACCGGGCACTGATCAAGACCCCGGACTTGAAGGTGACCGACCAGGTGGCGAACCTCGACGGCCGCAAGGGTGTCGCGCTGGGCGTGCCGACGTACAAGGCCAGGTGGGAGATCATCGTCGACCCGGACACCGGTGAGTTCATCGGTGAACGGCAGGTCCAGACCGAGTCGCAGGCCGGTTTCCCCGCCGGCACCGTGATCGCGTCCAGCTCGGTGCGTGTCTCCGTCGTCGACGAACGAGGAGCCGTACCCGCCGGGAACTGACCGAGAGGGTGTGGCGCGCGACACAGTGGCCGCATGTCACGAAAGCGCGCGCCACACCCATCTCGTGGTCATCAACAGCCGATGAGAAAGGCAGCATGATGACCACACAGGTAGTGGTACTCGGGGCGGGCTACGCGGGACTCGGCGCGGCCATCCAGCTCGCGGTCAGGACGAAGCGCCGCGGCGACGTGCGCGTGACACTGGTCAACGCCCAGTACCGGTTCACCGAGCGGCTGCGGCTGCCGATGACCGCGACCGGGCAACAGGTCGCCGAGCTGAACATCCCGGAGCTGCTCGACGGCACCGGAGCGGAGTTCGTTCGTGGCTTCGTCACCGCGGTCGACGCGGACGCGAAGACCGTGCGCGTCGACGACGATCGGGTCCTGCGCTACGACACGCTCGTCTACGCGCTGGGAAGCGCGGCGGACCTGACGGCGGTGCCCGGCGCCGAGGAGCACGCGTACAGCTTCAGCAGCGCTCAGGACGCGCTGTCGCTGGCGGGCCGGTTGTCGCGATTGGACAGTGGCACGGTCGTGGTCGCGGGCAGCGGGCTGACCGGCATCGAGTCGGCCGCGGAGATCGCCGAGCGGTACCCGGCACTGAAGGTCGTGCTGCTGGGCAGGCGGGAACCGGGCGCCACCATGACACCCAAGGCCAAGGCGTACCTGCACACCGCGCTCGACCGGCTCGGCGTCGAGGTCCGTTCCGGCGTCGAGGTGGTGAAGGTGCTCCCCGACGCTGTCGAGCTGGCAGGCGGGGAACTCGTCGCCGCCGACGCGGTGCTGTGGACGAGCGGCACGCGGGTTTCGCCGCTGGCGGCCGCCGCCGGGCTGACCGTCGACGAGCGCGGGCGCGTCGTCACCGATGGCGCGCTGCGGTCGGTTTCGCATCCCGAGGTCTACGCGGTCGGGGACGCGGCCGCGATCGAGCAGGGTTACGGCGTCATGCACGGGACCTGCCAGAGCGGCATGCCGACGGGAGTGCACGCCGCGCTGTCGATCGAGCGCGTGCTGAAAGGCAAGCGGCCCAAGGACTTCCGGTTCGGCTACTACCACACGCCGGTCAGCATCGGGCGTGGCGACGCTGTGGTGCAGTTCACCCATCCCGACGACAGTGCTCGTCGCATTCACCTCACCGGACGGCTGGCCGTCAGGTACAAGGAAACGGTGACCGCAGCACCATGGCCGACCTTCGGCCGCATGAAGAAGATGCCCGCCTCGGGCGCGATCTGGCCGCGTGGTGGCAGGTTCACCCGATGAACGCGGACGAGCAGGTCTTCCACGAGCACCGGCGGCTGCTGTTCTCTGTGGCGTACCGCGTCCTCGGCACCGCCGCCGATGCCGAGGACGCGGTCCAGGACTCGTGGCTCAAATGGTCGGCGGCCGACCGGTCGCAGGTGCTCGACCCGAAGGCCTATCTGACGCGGATCGTGGCCAACCTCGCGCTGGAACGGCTGCGCTCCGCCCGGCACCAGCGCGAGACGTACGTGGGGCCGTGGCTGCCCGAACCCATCCTCACCGGCGGTGACGCGTCCGACGCCGCGGTGGACGCCGAGTCGGTGTCGATGGCCATGCTGGTCGTGCTGGAGACGCTCAGTCCGCTCGAACGCGCGGTGTTCGTGCTGAAGGAGGTTTTCGGCTTCAGCTACGCGGAGATCGGCGAGGCGGTGGACCGGTCCGAGGCCGCGGTGCGCCAGGTCGGGCACCGCGCCCGCGAGCACGTGCGCGCGCAGCGTCCGCGGTTCACCGCCGACCGGTCGAGCCGCGAGCGGGCGACCAAACGGTTCTTCGACGCCGCGACCGGCGGTGACGTCAACGCGTTGCTGGAACTGCTCTCGCCCGACGTGACACTGTGGACGGACGGCGGCGGCAAGGTGCGCCAGGCACTGCTTCCGGTCATCGGGGCGTCCACAGTGGCCGCGTGGTTCGCGGCCATCGGCACGGTGACCTACCAGGGTGTCGAGCCGGGCGACATGAAGGCGGAACTCGTCGAACTCAACGGCGGGCCCGGCATCGTGTTCAGCGCGCCGGACCGGGTGATCGCGACCGTCACGTTCGACTTCGGCGCCGACGGCCGGATCGTCGCGATCCACAATGTCGCCAACCCGGACAAGCTCCGCGCCGTTACCGCCAGGAACGTCTACTGAGCGAAGAGCGCGTTCAGGATGGCAGGCAGGAAAGCCCGTTCGAGCGTGCCAGGCGGCAGCTCGGCGGGCTCCACATAGGACTGGGCGAGCGCGCCTTCGCGGATCGCGATCAGCAGCCGGGCGAGCTGATCGAGGTCGACCGCCGCGCGTCGGCCGAGCGTCGATTCGAGCACCTGGACCAATTCTGCGCGCAGCTTCGCGTCATGCTCGGCCAGCCGCTTCGCCGCGGCAGGGTTCCTGATCGCGTAGAGGGTGAACTCGGTGGTGACCAGGTACCAGGCGCGCTCGTCGTCGTCGATCCGTGAGACGCGGTCGACGAACTCGGTCACCGTCAGCTGCTCGCCGGTGAGGCTGGCGATCCGGTCGAGCGTGGCCGCCGCGTGCCGGTCGAACAACGCGAAGAACAGCTCGTCCTTGCTGGTGAAATTCGAGTAGAAGGCTCCGTGGGTGTAGCCGGCACGACGGCAGATCTCAGGGATCGCCGCGGCGTGGAAGCCAAGTTCTGCGAACGCCTCGAAGGCCGCGTCCAGCAGGCGCGCCAACGTCTCCGGCCGCCGCTTGGTGGTTCCCTTCGGCATGAGCTCTCCCTCTCGGCCTTGACACGCGCTCCCGGCCCGGCACAGGATACAACCACCAATCGGATTGGCCGACCAATCGTAAATGGGGTTCGCGCGATGACGACGACCGAGATGTCCACCCTGCCCGCCGAGATGGTCGCCGCGCTGGCGTCCGCGATCGGCCCGATGCCCGAGAACGCCCAGCTCCCGGTGCCGCCGACCTTCGAATCCGTCGAGGAAGAGCGCCAATACCGCAAGGAGCAGCTGGCCGCGGGCTTCCGGCTCTTCGGCCGCTTCGGCTTCTCGGAAGGCGTCGCCGGGCACATCACGGTGCGCGACCCGGAGCGCCCCGACTGGTTCTGGGTCAACCCGTTCGGCATGAGCTTCAACCGGATCAAGGCCTCCGACCTCATCCTGGTCGATCATGACGGCAATGTGCAGCACGGCAACCGCCCGGTGAACCGCGCCGCGTTCGTCATCCACGCTCAGGTCCACCAGGCCCGCCCCGACGCGCTGGCCGCCGCCCATTCGCACTCGCTGTACGGAAAAGCCTTCTCCAGCCTCGGAATCCCGCTGGACCCGATCACCCAGGACGCGTGCGCGTTCTTCGAGGACCAGGGCCTCTACACGGATTACCGCGGCATCGTCAGCGATGTCGAGGAAGGCAAGCGCATCGGCGAGGCGCTCGGCCCCCACAAGGCCGTCATCCTGCAGAACCACGGCCTGCTCACGGTCGGCCAGTCGGTCGCGGAAGCGGTCTGGTGGTTCATCACGATGGAGCGTTCCTGCCAGGCCCAGCTGCTCGCCATGGCGGCGGGCACCCCGAAACTCATCGACCGCGACGTCGCGCTCCAGAGCCGCGCCCAGCTCGGCAGCCCGCTGGCAGGCTGGTTCCAGGCCCGTCCGCTGTGGGAGCAGATCACCCTCTCCGACCCCGACCTCTTCGACTAAGGGCGGCATGCACGTCCGCCAAGACGGCCCCGCCGACGCCCCGGCCGTGGTGCTGCTGCACGGTTTCGCCTCGTCGCTGCGCTGGTTCGGCAAGGTCGCGGCCGGTCTCGCCACCGACCACCGCGTCATCCGCGTCGACCTGCTCGGCCACGGCCGCACCGGCGGCGACGCGGCCGACGCCGAAGCCCAGGCGCTGGCCGTGGCGGACGTGCTGTCGCAACTGGAAGTCACCGACGCTTACCTGGTCGGCCATTCCTTCGGCGCGGACGTGGCACTCGCGGTGGCGCGCCTGCGGCCAGGCGCTCGCGGGGTGGTCATCATCGGCCAGGCACCCGACTACAGCTACGCCCGATTCCCGCCCGGCGCGTTCCTGCCCACCACGGCGGCGCTGATCGGGTTCCTGCACCGCCTCAGCCCGCGCCGGTTGTCGATGCACCCCGGCATGTACCGCGTGGTGCTAGCCGACCGCCGCGCCCGCCTGGCCTCCCATCCGCTCGACGCCCAAGTCCGTGACCTCGGCCTGCCCACGCTGGCGATACTCGGCGGCCGCGACCGGATGTACCCGTGCGCGCCGACTGCCGCGCGTTATCGGGCGGCGGGCGCACGGGTCGCGATCGTCGAAGACGCGGGCCATTCAGTGCACGTCGAGCGTCCGGAACGGGTCGCCGAACTGATCCGCGAGGCGCTCTGCTAGGTTTAGCCCGCACCTGAGCCCCCGTCGTCTAGCGGCCTAGGACGCCGGCCTCTCACGCCGGTAGCGTGGGTTCGAATCCCATCGGGGGTACTTACAGCCTCACTGATGCCACCGACCATTTTGGTCGGTGGCATCAGTGTTTTCAGGCCGTCGCCCTGGATTTCAAGCCTGGCTGAAAAGCGTTGCCGTGCGCGAGCCCGCTGAGCACACTCCAGCGTGAATCCGCCGACAGCAGAAGGAAACAGTCATGCCCAAGATCCGGGTCCGCTCGCTCGCCGCCTTGGTGGCGGCCGCCGCGACGATCTTTTCCATGGCCGCACCGGCCGCATCCGCTGCCACGCAGGCCATCGCGGCCGAGAGCTGCAAATCCAGCTACGTCGAGTGGGATCCCGACGAGGGCAACGGCGAAGGCTGGTCACGGTGCACGCCGCCGTACTACAACGCCTTCCACCGCGTCGTCCTTCTGTGCAGCTACGACGGCGACAAGTTCGGTCCCTGGGTGAGGGCGTGGGAAGAATCCAGGACCACGTGTACGAACGGCAGCTCGGCCTACTACGCCTTCACGCAAGTGAAGTAGTGAGTGGTGCCGCCGGTTGTTTGCGGGGCAGGGAGTAGCTACCGGGCGGTGCTTGACCAGTCCCTGATGAAGCGAGGGGCGCCCTCGGTGCGCACTACGCACTCGGGGGCACCCTCACTTCATCCAGCCTGCGCGGAGCGGAAGGCCAAATGTGGCTCAGTGTCAGGGTGGTGTGGCCGCCTGGTTGGCGGTTAGGGTCCGGCCTTGATCGCGTGGTGATTCAAAATGTGGCTGTCGCCCCTGCTGTGCGGGTTGACTTGAGCACGAATTGTCCAGCGCGGTCAGGGTTCCGGGCCTGGCTGGCCTGACTTGATAGAAGCGTGGACTAGACGACATCCCACCTCGACTGAGGTGTGTCCGACCAGCCCGGCCCGGTCACACATGTCTCCGGTCTCAGGGAAGGACACGCGCGATGTCCATGGTGGTCATCGGGATCGATCCGCACAAGTCCAGCCACACCGCGGTCGCGGTCGATCACAACGGGCGCAAACTCGCCCAGAAAACAGTCAAAACCGACGCCGGCGGGATACTCGCGCTCTGGCGCTGGGCCGCGGCCCTGGCTTCGGCGCAGGTGCTGTGGGCGGTCGAGGACGGCCGTGGCCTGGCCGGACGGCTGGTGCGCACCTTGATCGGCCACGGCGCGGAAGTGGTGTGGGTGCCGCCGAAACTCATGGCCCAGTGCCGGGCCAGCGCCCGCACCCGCGGGGCGTGTCACGCCAACTGTGTAGGTCGGGGGTGTACCAAGATCGACCGGCCTGGTGGGCGGTCGGAAGGGACACCGAGTGACGCAGAACACATCGCCTCGTCGCAGTGACGAGGCGGCGGCGCGGCAGCTGGCGGAGACGTTCTCGCCGGAGACGATCGACGCGCTGCTGAAGGACGCCAAAGCGGCCGGAACGCCGATCGACGGCGTCAACGGCTTGCTGAATCAAATGACCAAAGCGGTCCTCGAGCGGGCGCTGCAGGCCGAGATGACCGACCATTTAGGCTATGACGCCGCGACCCCTCCGGTCGCGGTTCCGGCAATTCCCGAAATGGGAAGTCGACCAAGACGGTGTCGACGATGAACGGTCCGGTCGATATCGAGGTTCCGCGTGACCGGAACGGGTCTTTTGAACCCGCGATCGTGCCGAAGCGATCTCGTCGGATCGGCAACATCGACGACATGATCCTGTCACTGTACTCCCGGGGCATGACCACCCGCGACATCGAAGCTCATTTGCTGGAAGTTTATGGCGTGAATGCCTCCCGGGAATTGATATCTAACGTGACCGATGTCGTGGTCGACGAGATCAAAGCGTGGCAATCACGTCCGCTCGACGAGGTGTATCCGATCCTGTATGTGGATGGAATCCGGATCCGCGTCAAAGACAACGGCGTGGTGACCACCAAAGTCGCCTACCTGGCCATCGGTGTCGACGTGGACGGCCGCAAGCACGCTCTCGGCTGCTGGATCCAGGACACCGAGGCCGCGAAGTTCTGGCAGAAGGTCGTCACCGACCTGCGCAACCGTGGCGTCAAAGACATCCTCATCGCCTGCTGCGACGGCCTGACCGGTCTTCCCGACGCGATCAAAGTGATCTTTCCTGACACGGTCGTGCAGACCTGCGTGGTCCACGTCATCCGCAACGCCTCGAAATTCGTGTCCTACAACGACCGCAAAAAGATCGCCACATCGATGCGCGAGATCTACTGCGCCCCCACCGTCGAAGGCGCCGAACTCGCCCTGGCCGAATTCGACAAGAAATGGGGGCAACAATACCCAGGCGCCATCGACGTGTGGCATAACGCCTGGAATGACCTCATCCCGTTCCTTGACTACCCGCCGGAACTCCGCAAAATCGTCTACACCACCAATGCTATCGAATCCATCAACTTCCAACTCCGCAAAATCACCAAGAACCGCGGACACTTCCCCGACAAAGACGCAGCCATGAAACTTCTCTACCTCGGACTCCGCAACATCTCCAGTCAACGCGGCGGAACATCCGGAACGGGAACACACGGCTGGAAAGTCGCACTCAACACCCTAGCCCGCCTCTTCCCAGGAAGGCTCCCTTTCTGATAACCTGAAAAACGTAAGTAATCACCTCTGACTTACACAGAAATCGTGACAGGCTCCACCCGCGGCAAATCAGACCCGATCGACGCGCTCGCCGTCGCCCGCGCCGCACTACGCGAACCCGACCTGCCCACCGCACATCTGGACCAGACCGCGCTGGACCTGCGGCTGCTGACCGATCGCCGGGAAAGCCTGGTCACCCGCCGCACCGCGGTCATCAACGCGCTGCGCTGGCACCTGCACGACCTCGACCCCGCCCTCGACACCGGCACCGCAAAACTGACCGGGCCACGCACCCTGGCCACGCTCACCACCGCCCTGCACGCACTACCGGACAGCGTCCGCCGTCACCTCGCCCTCGACCTCGTCGCGGAGATCAGCGCCTTGAACAAGCACATCGGCCGCTACGAGCGCCACCTCGCCGACCTGATCACCCCCATCGCGCCCACCCTGCTCGCCATCGTCGGGGTCAGCACCGTCACCGCCGCGAAAATCATCGGCGAGACCGCCGGCATCAGCCGGTTCCGCTCCAGCGCCGCCTTCGCCATGCACGCCGGAACCGCACCCATTCCCGTCTGGTCCAGCGGCAAAACACAATTCCGGCTCAACCGCGGCGGCAACCGGCAACTCAACACCTGCCTGCACCGCATCGCCATCACCCAGCTCGCACACCACCCACCCGCACGCGACTACCGAGACCGCTGGACCACCACACGCCCACACGCCACCACCAAAGCAGCCCTGCGCGCCCTCAAACGACACCTCACCAACACCATCTACCGCGCCATGACAACCGACGCCACACTCCAACAAGATCAACTAAACCAAGCTGCTTGACATAGAAGCTTCGTCGCTCGCTCAGCCATGGTGGGGGTCGTGTCCCGCTCCCGCGCCCTGCGGCGGTGTGGTGGTCATGATGGGCGCGGCTAAACCACACAAAGGCCACCCTTGTAACGCTGAGCGTGACATGGGCCCCCTTCGTCACGTCCAAGACTCCGCCACAAGCGGGCGAACAAGACATAACGGACGCAATTTCACGCCTGATGTCCTTTGTGGACACGAAATCAGGTGGGGTTCACCAGCGAGACGACGTGAACGCCCCGTTCACAACTTTGAACGTTGCGAACGAGGCGTTCACGTCGTTCCATCTGGCGCAGCGGCCACAAGTACCTGCCACAGTTGCCCTTCCGGGCAGTGGCGGTTCTGGTATTGGGTCGGCAGTGATCACCCGTGGTGACCATCCGGGTTCGATCCGCGAGATTTGGGCCGATTTCCCCGGTTTCGGTCACTCAGTGGCACCGGTTCCGCGAAAATGACGGCATGGGAGATCGCGCGGGCGCCTTGATCGAGGAGCCGACACCAATCTACGAAGAGCTCGCCGAGCTTTTCGCGCACATTCTGCGAGATGACAGCGAAGACAGCGGCAAGCACAGGTCGCCGCTCGACTGAGCCGAGTGACTTCGGGGTGGCCGAACCAAGGTCCGGCCACCCCGGAACTCACCTCGCTGCTAGCGCCAGAGCGTGCTGGTGAGGACTCCTGCCGCGTAGCCTCCGCTGAGCAGCAGACCGCAGCCGACCATCGTCACGGCCACCTTGAAACGTGCCGCCGCGGAGACCCGAGGCTCGACGCTTTCCGTGTGCGGGATCGTTTCCACGGGCGAGGCGATCGCCCCGGGTGCCTGGTCTCGTGGGGTGGGAGCGTCGTTGCGCAGCCGCCGCCACAGCCTGATGTAGGCGTTGATCTCGCCCGTCGATGTGCGGCCGGGCACCGCGGTGGTCGCCGTGTGGGAGAGCAGCACCGTGACCAGCGTCCGCATCCTGGTTTCGTTGGACGGCAGGGTGTCGCTCTTGAACAGGGCGCACAGTGAAGTCCTGCCGAGGCCTCCCTGCTTGTCGACCTGGCGCATCTTCCGCTCCAGGTCACGCAGCGAGATACCGGTCTTCTGCCTGAGCTCACGCAGGTGCGCCATGAACTCGGCTTCGGTCTTGATCCCGAGCAGCGGTGCGGGCAGCGACGGCTCCTCGACCGTGTTCAGGGTGTCCAGCGCGTTGCGGATCGTCGTCGCCTCGTCGAGCTTGCCGTTGCGCACGAAATCCGTGAGGAGCCGGTCGACGGTGGTCTCCTCCAGCGCGCCGAAGCTCGCGGACGAGATCGCCGCCGCCGGATCACCGACCGTCCTGGTTTCGCTGCCGCGCAAGGACCGTTCGGCCTCGGAAGCCAGGTGGTGCAAGAAGTAGATGTGCCTGCGGGTCTGCTCGGGAGCTTCCAACGCCTTGAGAATCGCCTGGTAGATCATGGGTGGCATCAGTTTGCCGTTGTTGATGTTCCAGGCCTGGGAGATCAGATCGATGTGGTAGGACGGCAGAGCCATCCCGATCTTGTACAGATGCTGGTCCGGCCCCAGGTCTCCCATGGCGGCGTGCAGTTCCCAGACGGCCAGATCACGCGCGGCCTGCTCGTCGGCAGGCCTGGACGAGTCGATCGAGGTCAAGGGAGGACCCCCTGCCCGGTCAGCGGCCGAAGGAGCACCTGTGGCAGCGGGCGCAGGCCGATGGTGCCGCCCACCAGCGCGAGCGCCACGAGCGTGGCCGCGGCCGGGGCGTTGCCCAGTGCCACCAGCACCAGTACGAATCCCAGCACCCACGGCAACGCCGAGGTCATGGTGGGGCAGGAGGTCTTGCACCGCAAAGCGGGCGCGGACCGTCGAACGGCTGACATTTTCTCTCCGTAAAATCCACAAAGGGGGTGTTTTGGCATCGGGCGATTGTGCGTTTTGGGTGTATCGCCTGCCGGAAGACGGTTCCAGCCGTCATTTCCGCCTGAGCCTGGCAAAAGGCTCGGTCGCAGTGCGCCCTGCTGAGAATCCAACTCGTATTCGGTGATCACCACAAGCGATCGGTCGTCCTAATGCGTCCGTGTCGTGTCCGGTCCGGTGTTCAAAAACCGCTCGGGTCACCCGATTGGCGCGTGACTTGGGTCACATGGCTAACGACTCGTCGTGGGAGCGGCAAGGCGTCTCAGACGTGCCAAAAGCATCGATCCTCCAGGTGAGGGCCCTGTCCGGACGATGTCCGACCGGGCTTGAATCCGTAGCGCATTCGGTGGCTGGCGGCGTTAATAGGGCTGGGCCGAGTCGGCGTGACCGGGTCGGCTCCGCTGATGAGTTCTCGTTGGGGCCCATAGGGGTGTGGGTGGCATCGGGAATTCGGTGAGGTGCGAACGGCTGCTGTTCCAGCAGCACGCCGTTCGTCTCACCGTCCTCGTGGCGGCTGTGAAAGCCGGGCGAGTAATCGCGGGTGAAACCTGCCGCGGGGGTTATCCGCTCCTGGTGCCGAGCCATTCCATTGTCGGGATTCCCGGGCGTTCGGCTTGGCGGGCGTGGCTTTCGAGCATGAGCTTGCGCAGGGTTTCGGTGCTGGTGCCGGGATGTAGCGCCTTCAGCAGCCGCAGGTTCTCCTTCATGAGCACGCTGTTGCGGTGCCGCAGCCGCTGGTTCTGCGCGCGAAGATCCACGCTCTCCCGCACCGCGGCCTGGCGCTGGCGCTGGGCCGCGTCGCGTTCGTTCGACTGCGCGCTGACCTGGCGGAATCCGCGCACGACCGACCACAACAGGTCCCGGGTTTCCTGTAGTTCCTCGCGTAGCCGTTCGGCGTCGCCGTCGTCGCGCGGCACGGGCTCCGGGTTGATCAGGCACGCCTGGATCGCGGGCACGGTGACGACTTCGGCGCCCGCCCACTCGGGCAGGAGGATTTCTCCCCGATACTCCCCGCATGGGCGCGCCACGCGGGCGGCGCGGCAGAACAGGCCGGCCGCGTAGCCGAGCACCGTTGGCAGCCGCGCCTCGGGTGTCGCCGCGGTGATCAGGTCGTGCACCTTGTTCCAGGACGGAATCCGCGCGGCCGCCCGGCCGAGGTACTTGCTGCAGTGGCTCTGAATACCTGCCAGATCCTTGCCGTGCGACCAATGCCCGTCGTCGTCGGCATGCGCGTCCAAGAGCGCCCTGAACGTGCCGGTCAGGCGCCCGGACTCGTCGGCCAGCGTCACCACCAGGAACAGGATCAGGGCGCGGCCGTCGGCGCTGAGCTTGTCCTTGTTGGTGAAGTCCTCCGTCGACTTGAGCTTGCTCAGCGCGGACTGCCCGCGCCCCCGGCCCGGTCCTGCCTGGATCGGGATGCCCCTCGTCGGATCACCTTGCATCCGTTCCCTCCTCGTGCACGCGACTCTGGCGCCCGCGCCGAATACTTTCCGAATACTTGCCTCCGCCGGGCGCCGGATCGTGCCGGCGAGGGGAGAAAAGGCGACTAATACTCCGAGGCTCATCGACTTCGAAACCTCATGTAACAGCTGTCGCGCCTGTGCCGTCTAACGAGTGAACGGGGCAGGCCGTTAGGGAATCTACTCGACCGGCTTTGGTTACTGCCAGTCAGATCACGGTGTTTCGCCAAACTGTCAAGAAAGATCTTTGCGGGCGGAATATGAAAGATCTTCCACTTACGGGTTCGAACATCCGGTCATATGCTGTTCGAACATCCAATATGACAGCGTTGACATGACCGCTGACCGGGTACGCGCCGCCGTGCGCCGAGGTACTTGAACGCGCAACCAAATGCGGGTAGTAGTGGTGACAGGACCGGACGGGTCCGTTGCCGCTTCAGGGGGTTTACCCATGCGCATTGGTTTCAGTCTTCCGGTGTTCGGCAAGGCCGCGGCCACGCCGGGCGGGGTCGCGCGGTACGCGCGTGCGGCCGAGCAGGCCGGGGCCGCGGGGCTGTGGGTGGGTGACCGGCTGCTGTCGCCGGTGGCGCCCGTCGTTTCGTACCCGGGCTACGAGACCATGCCCGAGGAGTTCTGGACCGCGTACGACCCGTTCACCGCGCTGGCGGTCGCCGCGGCGGTGACCGAGACCGCGATACTCGGGTCGAGCACCATCAACGCCACGCAGTACCAGCCTGCCAACTTCGCGCGGCAGCTGACCAGCATCGACGTGGCCAGCAATGGGCGGCTGCTGCCGGGGCTGGGTATCGGGTGGTCGCCGGACGAGTACGACGCCGTCGGCGTTCCCATGTCGGAGCGCGGAAAGCGGCTGGATGACCTGCTCGATCTGCTGGACACCTGGTGGAGCAAGGATCTCGTGGCGCACGAGGGGGTCGGCTACAAGATCGCGGAAAGCCACGTCGGGCTCAAGCCGGTGCGCAAGCCGCCGGTGCACCTCGCGGGGTTCGGTGAGAAGGCGTTGCGCCGGGTCGCCGAGCGGGCCGATGGCTGGCTGCCGGTCTGGCCGGTGCCCGAGCAGTTCCCGGCGGAGGTGCTGACCACCACGCTCGCCAAGATCCGGGCCGATGCCGAACGGGCCGGGCGCGATCCTCAGGCGCTCGGGGTGGCGCTGCGGGTGAACGCCGCGCCTGACACGAAGCCGGAACTCATCGCCGAGTCGGTGGTGAAGATCGTGTCCGTGCTGGAGCCGGACCACACCTTCATCGACCTCACCTACCTGACCAGCAGTGTGGACGAGCACCTCGACCTCACCGGGCGCCTGCTGGACCTGACGGCCAGAGGCTGACTTCTCCGGGGTCGTGAGTGGTACGGCCGGTTCTAACCGGTCTGAACACTCACGACCTCCGCGAGTTAGGACTTGCGGGCCGCGCCTGTTCGCTCGAACAGGGTTTGGGCCTCGGCTTGGGCGGCGGCCGCGTTCGCGTGGTCGCCGCGCGAGGTCAAGATCTCCGCGATGGCTTGGAGAGTGCGGGCCTGGCCCAGTGACACGCCGTGGCGGCGGAAGAGTTCGAGTGCCTCTTCGCAGCGGGTGAGTGCGGTGTCGAGTGAGCCGAGTGCGGCCAGGCTCCGGGCGGAGTCCAGCAGCGCGTAGGCGTAGCCGTAGTCGTCCATGGGCGTGCCGGTCCGCTGCTTGAAGTGGTCGAGGCAGCGTTCGAACTCGGCCGCCGCGGCCGCGTGGTCGCCTTGCTCGTGCCAATACGCGGCTCGCTCGGCGCGCGCCCAGTACAGGCCGATCGGGTAGCCGGCTGCTTCGAAGAGCCGGATCGCTTCGTCGAGCAGTTCGCTGGAGCCGGGGTGTCGCGCGCGCCGGAGGTAGAGCTTCGACCAGGCTTGCTCGCGCAGATCGCCTGCCGCCACGGCGGCATCGAAGGCCTGCCGGGCCAGTTCCGCGGCCCCCTCGCCGTTGCCGAGCGCGCAGACGATCCAGGAGAGATTGTTGCGGTGGACGGCTTCGTCGCGCTTGCTGCCGATCGCGAGTGCCGATCGCACGGCGAGTGCGTAGACCTCGTGCCAGGTGCTGGCCGTGCCGTCGATGTCGAAGTACCAGTGCATGGCCTCGGCGAGGTCGAGCGCCGCGCGGTGCTCGCCGTGTGCCGCCATGCTCTTCATGGCGGGGAGCCAGTTCTTGACCTCGACTTCGAGCCAGCGCCGCGCCGCGCCGGGTTCGCTGAACCAGGGTGTCGGGGTCGGGGGCGCGTTGGTTTCGCCGGAGGGGAGGAAATAACGGCCGGCCGCTGTCGCCGTTCGCACCAGCCAATCGGTGAGCCGGTGCTCCGCCGCCGCGATCGCTTCCGGCGAATCCTCCTGGGAGAGCAACTCGGCCGCGAAGACGCGGAGCAGGTCGTGGAACTGGTAGCGGCCGTCCAGATGAGACGTCTGCAGCAGGCTCGCGTCGGCGAGTTCCTCCAGCACGAGTGCCGCGTCGCCGGTGTCGGCGAGTGCCATCGCCGCGCCGGGCGAGAATTCGGCGGCGGGCACCAGGGAAAGCCTGCGGAACACCATGGCCGCGGCCGGGGTGAGCTGGCGGTAGGACAGCTCGAAGACGCTGTGGACGTCGAGATCGCCCGCGGTGAGCGTCTTCAGGCGGGTGCCGGTGTCACGGAGCTGCTCGACGAGACCGGCCAGCGGCCAGCCGGGGCGGCTCGCGAGGCGGTTGCCGACGATGCGGAGTGCGAGCGGGAGCCTGCCGCACAGCTCGATCAGCTCGAGCGCCGCCGTTTGCTCGGCCGCGACGCGGGGGCGTCCGATGATGGCCGTCAGCAACGCGATGGCGTCGCCTCGACCGAGCACGGTCAGGTTCAGCCTGCTGACGCCTTCGAGGCCGACCAGCAGCTGGCGGCTGGTGATCAGGGTGAGGCAACGCGGGCCGCCGACCATCAGCGGGCGGACTTGCGCCTCGCCTGCCGCGTCGTCGAGCACGAGGATGGCGGCGCGGTCCTTCAACAGCGATCGGCAAAGGCTCGCCCGCTGCTCCAGCTCGGCCGGGATGGTGACGGCGTCGACGCCCAGCGAGCGCAGGATCAAGTGCAGGATGTCCGCCGGATCGTTCGGCTGCGACGACATCCCGCGCAGCTTCAAGAAGAGCCTGCCGTCGGGGAAGACGTCGGTGAGCTCGTGCGCCGCGCGTACCGCGAGACTCGTCTTGCCGGCGCCGGGCGGCCCGGTCAGCACCGCCGTGTGGCCCGACCAGCGGGGGCTGCCGGTCAGTTCGTCGGCGAGCGCGAGCAACGCGTCGAGGTCGCGCTCGCGGCCGGTCAAGTCGTCGATGTCCGGGGGCAGCATGCCGAGCACGGACGTGGCGTAGACACCGGTGGTGTCCTGCTGGACGCGGTTCGACCTCGCGGCGTCGCGCAGCTGGGCCAGCTCGCTGTCGCTCAGCGCCAGCGGGACGGCGAGCGACTCGATCGTCCGCCGCTGGGGGCTCCTGGCGATCCCGCGCTCGATGTCCCTGATCGCGCGGATGCTGACCCCGGACTCGTCGGCGAGCTCCTCCTGCGTGAGATTGGCGCGGCGGCGGTAGCGCTTGAGCAGCGCCATGAAACTCGCCGGCGGTGCGTTCGTCACGACCCCCAGCCCAGGGAAGCGATGTCCCACAGGCCCAGAGCCTTGTCGGCGAACGCGCCGTTCTCCTCGGTGCACTCCTCGTACAGCACGGCCAGCGGTTCCGGGAAGTCGAAGGGCGCGCGGCAGAAGTTGAGCGCGCGCCAGTCGCCGGTGACGATGTCGGCGTTGGTGGTCAAATCGGTGAACGTCGTGGTGAGCAGATAGCGGGAACCGCTGCGCCGCAGGTTTCCGATCGCGCGGCCGATGTCGTGGAAACTGAGGTGCACCAGGCAATCCCGGCACAGCACGAGATCCGCGCGCGGCAGCTCGTCGGTGATCAGGTCGAGCACCTGGAACGACTCGCCATGCCGCTCGACGTTGCGCGCGACGAGCTCGGGGACGATGTCGGCGCCGAGGTAACTCTCGACGCCGAGGTCCACCGTGCTCAGCCAGCCGAAGTCCCCGCACGGCAGGTCGAGCAGCGACCGCACGCCGAAGCGGGCGAGCAGCGGCGGCAGGCCGGCGCGCAGCGCGCTGGTCTGCTCCAGCTCGGAGCCGGGCCCGGAGACCGAGTCCGCCGCCCACATGTTGGCGCGGAAGATGAAGTCGAAGCGGTCGCGGTTGGTCATGGCGGTCAGCTCGTCCGCGTGCTGCCGGAAGGTGCGCTGCGCCATGGTGATCGGCCTGTCGTCCACGCCTCCACCCTAGGACACGCCCTAGCCGCGTTGCCCGTTCACCATCCGGACGGCGTTGACGTGGGAAACACGGCTGCGTTGCCGTTGACGCGTGCAGGAATGCGAATTCGTTGACCTGAAAGGGAAGTCGTGAGCTGAGCCACAGTCTTATCGAAAACGATTATCATTATGATTGGGTAGGCGACGTGCTTACCTCCCGCCATCGTCCGCGCCTGCCGGTGCTCGCGCTTCTGTTCACAGTGGCCGCCTGTGGCACGCCAACGGCTTCCGGCGCCACTGACCGCTTCGTCGTCATCGACGCCGAAGAACTAGGCCATTTCAATCCGCTGACGGGCCACGGCGGCAATGGCGAATCGAAGATTTACGAGAGCCTTTACCGGGTCGCCGAGGGACAGGACGATCGCATTCCCGACGCGGTGCCGGTGCTCGCCGAGGGGCCGCCGGAGGCCGTCGACGGCGATCTCACCCACTGGCGGGTGCGGACCAGGAGCGGGGTCACCTTCTCCGACGGGTCCACCTTCGGTCCCGAGGACGTCGCCGCGACGTACAACGCGGTCATCGACCCGGCGTTCGCGTCGCCGATCGCCGCGAACTTCGACTTCCTCAAGTCGGCCAAGGCGAGCGGGCCGGACACCGTCGACTTCACGCTCGCCGGGGCGTACGCCGATGTGCCGCACCGGCTGTTCCTGGCAATCGCGCCCTCGGAGGCGCTCGCGAAGCCCGGCCCCGCCGACAAGCTCGGCCTGGGCGACCATCCCATCGGGACCGGCCCGTACGCACTGACCGAGCTGCGGCCCGATCAGGCGGTGTTCACCGCGCGCGACGGGTATTGGGGCGCCAAGCCGCCGGTGAAGACCTTCGTCGTGCTGCGCACCGACGACGACAAGGCCCGCGCCGCGCAGCTCGCGGGCAACGCCGACGGCACCCGGCTGCCGCCCGCGCTGGCGCACGCCGCCGCGAAGAACGGCTACCGCGTGATCTCCGCGAAGGCCAACGACTGGCTGGGCATCACCCTGCCGACCGGTGATCCGGTGGCGGGCGACCCGGCCGTCCGGCTCGCGCTGAACCTCGGCGTCGACCGCGGCGCGATGGTCCGCGACATCCTGCGCGGCGAGGGCACGGCCGTTTCGACGCTGGTCACGCCGCTGTTCGGGGTCGCGTACGATCCCGCGCAGGACTTCACCTTCGACGCGGAACGCGCACGCAAGACGCTCGACGACGCGGGCTGGCGTGCCGGCGCCGACGGCATCAGGGAACGCGACGGCCGCCGCGCGCGGTTCGACGTCGCCTACTACCCGACCGAGAACCTGCGCCGCGATCTCACGATGGCGACCGTGTCCGACGCCAAGAAGATCGGGCTGGAGCTGAACCCGGTCGCCGTCGAGAAGTCGACCATGACGCCGCAGTACCTCGCCGCGACCGCGTTCATGCTCGGCGGCGGTGGCCAGCCGTACACAGTGGACACTCAGCTGTACCCGAAGTTCCACTCCCGCTACGCCAAGCCTGGCGCCGGTTCGAAGTGGGACAACGCGTCGGACTACGTGAACCCCGAGGTCGACCGGGTGCTCGACGCGGCCCGTGTCGAGCGTGACCCCGCCAAGCGCGCCCAGCTCTACCGCGACTTCCAGGCCGCCTACCACGCGGCGCCCGCGATGCTGGCGCTCGTGTCCGAGAACCACGTGTACGTGGTCCGCGACAACGGCTGGAAGTTCGGCCCGACGGCGCTGGAACCGCACGCGCACGGGGTGGCTTGGGGTCCCTGGTATTCGCTGGCCCGCTGGACCCGCTCGTGACGCGGTCGCGCCGCATCGCGAGACTGGCCGTCCGGCGCCTGCTCTTCGGGGTACCGCTCGTACTGGGGGTTTCACTCGCCACGTTCGCGCTCGCCGCGGCGAGCCCGTTCGACCCGCTGGAGGCGTACCTCCGCGGCGTCGGTGACGGGCTCACCGAGGTCGAACGTGAGGCGCTGCGGCACACACTGGGGCTCGACCAGAGCTGGATCTCGGCCTGGTGGCATTGGCTGACCGGCGCGCTGACCGGGGATCTCGGCTACTCGCGGGCGTACCACGAGCCCGTCGCGCAGGTGCTCGGTGAACGGCTCGGCTGGACGGCGTTGCTGGGACTGGCGGGCTCGCTGGTCGCGGTGACGTTCGCCCTGGTGCTGGGCGCGATCGCCGGCCTGCGCGCCGGCGGGCTCGTCGACCGGGGGATCAGCGCGCTGGCCGTGCTGCTGCAGGCGGTGCCGCCGTTCATCGTCGCGCTGGGCGCGGTGCTGGTGCTCGCCGTGACCTTCCGGCTGTTCCCCAGCTCGGGGCTGACGGATCCGGGTGCGGCGGTGACGGCCGCGTCGGCCGCGCGGCACCTCGTGCTTCCCGCGCTGGTGCTCGGGATCTCGCAGGTCCCGTGGCTGGTACTGGGTTTGCGTGAAGCGATCATCGGGGTCGTGGGCAGCGACCCGGTGCGCGGCGCGCGTGCCCGCGGCCTGCCGCGTGGCGTGGTCGAGCGCGGGCACATCCTGCCGATGGCGGCGGCGCCGTTCTTCGCACTCGTCGGCGGCAGGCTGCCGGAGCTGCTGATCGGCGCGACCGTCGTCGAGACGGTGTTCGCCTGGCCGGGGCTGGGCGACGCGACCGTGGATTCCGCGCGGGCGATGGACTTCCCGCTGCTGGCGATCGTCACCGTGCTCACCGTCGGCCTGGTGCTGCTCGGCAACCTGGCGGCCGACGCGGCCGCGATCGCCGTCGACCCGAGGATCGAAGCCGATGGCTGAGTGGAGCCGGGCCGCCAGGTGCGGCGCCGCGATCGTCGTGGCACTGGCGCTCTACGCGATCTTCGTGCCCGTCCTGTTCCCGGTCGACGAGGCCATCACCGACTTCGCGGCCGCCGATCAGGGACCCAGCTTCGGGCATTGGTTCGGCACCGACTCGTCGGGACGGGACCTGTTCACCTTGGTGGCCAAGGGAATGCGGGTGTCGCTGGGGATCTCGGCGGTCACCGCGGTGGTGTCCACGGTCATCGGGCTCGCGGTCGGGATCGCGGCGGGCGCGTTCGGCGGCTGGTGGGACCGGATCGGGATGCGGGTGGCCGACGCGATGACCGCGATCCCGAGCCTGCTGCTGTCGCTGCTGATCGTCTCGATGTTCCGCGGCTCCCTTGTGGCTATCGTGATTTCGCTGGTGCTCACGCACTGGACGTCGATCGCCCGCGTCGTGCGCGCGGAGCTGCTTTCGGTGCGGCACGCGGAATACGTCGAGGTCGCCAAGCTGCGCGGCGTGCCGTCGTGGACGATCGCGCGCGTTCACTTCCTGCCTGTCGCGTTAGGACAGGCCGGGGTGGCGGTCGTGCTGCTGGTCGCGCACGCGGTGTGGCACGAGTCCACTTTGTCCTTCCTCGGCGTCGGATTACCGCCGCACCAAGCGTCTTTGGGCACCTTGCTCGCCGACGCGGGCGACGCGCTCCTGCTCGGGCATTGGTGGCGGCTGGTGTTCCCCGCCGGCGCGATCGTGGCCGTGACGCTGGCGCTTTCGGTGGTAGGACGGTCCTTTTCAGCTTCGAGAGCGGCGGTGACGGCATGACCTTGCTGATCGATCGACTCAGCGTCCGTATCCCGGTCGAGCGCGGCGAGGTGCACGCGGTCACCGAAGCCGACCTCGTCGCGGCGCCGGGCAGGCCGCACTTCGTGATCGGCGGTTCCGGCTCGGGCAAGTCCACCTTGTGCGCGGCCGTCACGGGAACGCTGCCCGCCTCGGCCCGGATCAGCGGGCGGGTGAAGACCACCGGTGACGGCCGCATCGGTGTCGTGCCGCAGTCGGCGATGACGTGCTTCACGCCGGTGCGCAAACTCGGCAGGCAGCTGGCCGAGACCGTGCGCTGGCTGCGTGGCGAGCGCGGGCCGCGTGAGCTGCTCGACCTGGTCGGGCTGGAAGCGAGCGCGCTCGGAAAGTACCCGCACGAGCTGTCCGGCGGGATGCTGCAGCGTGCCGCCATCGCCGCCGCGATCGCGGGTGATCCGGAGGTGGTCGTCGCGGACGAGCCGACCTCGGCGCTCGACCGCGAACGGTCACGCGATGTCGTCTCGCTGCTCACGGAGCTGGCGGCCGACCGTGCCGTGCTCGTCGCCACGCACGACATCGAGGCGCTGGGCGGTGTGGACGCGGAGCTGTCGGTGATGTTCGCGTCGCGGATCGTCGAGACCGGTCCGGCCGCGGAAGTCCTTGCGGCGCCCAGGAATCCGTACACCCGTGACCTGCTGGCCGCGCTGCCGGAGAACGGGCTGCACCCGCTGCCGTTCCCCACGCCCGATCTCGTCGACCTGCCCGGCGACTACCGGTACGGAGGCTGACGGATGCTCTCCGCGCGTTCGGTCACTGTCGGCCACGGCCGCACGGTCCTGTTTTCGGGCTTCGACCTCGATGTCCGGCCGGGCGAGATCGTCGGGCTGGTCGGGCCTTCCGGCGGTGGCAAGACTTCGCTGGCCCGCGTGCTCGCCGGGCTCGCGAAGCCGCTCAGCGGCGAGGTGCGGCGCGACGGCCCGGTGACCATGCTGTTCCAGTCGGCGAGGCGGGCGATGGACCCGCGGCTCACGCTGCGCCGGTCCATCGAGATCTGCGCCGACGGCGACGTCGGCTGGGAAAGCCTGTGCGACCGCGCGGATCTCCCGATCAGCCTGCTCGACCGCTTTCCCCGTCAGGTGTCGGACGGGCAGCTGCAGCGTGCCGCGATCGCCCGCGCGCTCGTCGGCGAGCCGAAATACCTGCTGTGCGACGAAATGACCGCGTCGCTCGACCCGGCCACCACCGCCGCGGTGGCCACGACCCTGCGCCGGGCGGCTTCCGACGGTGCCGGCGTGCTCTTCATCAGTCACGACCTGCCGCTGGTCGACGCCATCGCTTCCACGAGAAAGGTGCTCACCCCATGAAACCGCCCACCCTGCACATCCTCACCCGAGGCGATCTCCACAACCTGGAGCTCACCCCGCACGAGGCGATCACGATGGTCGAAGACGGCTACCTCGCGTACGCGTCCGGGAAATCGCGCAACCCGGCCAAGCTCATGGTGCCGATCCCCGACCCGGAGCGCGACGCGGTCACGTACTCGATGCTCGGCTACGACGGCTCGCTGGAGCAGGCGGCCTTCAAGACGAGCTACCGCCAGGGCAGCACGTCGGCCGAGAAGTACTACACGACCATCACGCTGTACGACGACACCACCGGCACCCCGTTCGCGTTGCTGGACTGTCACCGCGTCGGCGCGACCCGCACGCCTGCCACGACCGCGTTGCTCGCGCGGGAATGCGCGGCGCCGGGCGCGCGCTCGGTGCTGATGGTCGGCACCGGGGCGCAGGGGATCCGGACGCTGCCGTACCTGCTCACCGCGTTGCCGAAGCTGGAGCGGCTGCGGCTGTTCGGCACGCACCCCGACGGCATCCGCGACAGCGTCGAGGCGCTGACGAACCAGTTCCCCGGCCGTGAGGTCGAGCTGGTCGACGACGTCGAGGCCGCCGCGCGCGAGTCCGACATCGTCGTCGCGGCGTCCGGCCGTGCCGCGCACCCGAAGATCCAGCTCGGCTGGCTGCCGCCGGGCGGGCTGCTGATTTCGGTGGCCAGCAAGGGAGTCCAGGAGGGCACGCTCGCCGAGGCCGACTACACGGTGGCCACCAACGCCGCGCAGGTCGAGGTGACCGGGCAGCGGATGGCGGGCCAGGACGGCGTGTTCTCACTCGACGCCGAGCTGCCCGAGATCCTGGCCGGGCGGGCGGCGGGCCGTCGCAGCGACGAGGACCGGGTGTTCGCGTTCAGCAGCGGCATGATCATCACGGACATCCCGGTGGCGCACGCGCTCGCGGCGCGTGCCATCGCGGCCGGTCGCGGCCTCGAGGTGGCCCTGTGGTCGTGAATTCTCCGCCGCTGCCCGCGCTGGAACGGCCATGGGCGCCGAAGCTGCGCGGCTCGTCGACGCTGTGGGACATCGCCCGCGCGGTCGGCGGCGGGCCGTTCCACGTGATCCACCCGGCGACGTTCGCGGAGAACCTGACCGCGATGGTCGACGCGCTCGCCGCCGAGAGCGTGGCGGGCACCGTCTACTACGGGAAGAAGGCGAACAAGGCTTCGGCGTGGCTGCGGGAATGCGCGCGGCCGGGCGCCGGTGTCGACGTCGCCAGCGTGCCGGAACTGGTGCACGCGCTGGGCAACGGCGTGCGCGGCGAGTCGATCGGGGTGACCGGTGCAGCCAAGCCAGAGGGGCTGCTCTGGCTGGCGTCGCGGCATCGCTGCCTGATCGCCGTGGACGCGGCCGATGAGCTGGAACGCCTCGCGCGCCTAGGCGAGGGCGCCGAGGTGCTGCTGCGGGTGCGGCCGCCGATGGCCCCGGCGAGCCGGTTCGGGTTCGCCGAGGAAGCGCTTCCAGCCGTGGTGCGCCGGTGCGTCGAACTGGGTGTGACGGTGCGCGGATTCTCGTTCCATCTCGACGGGTACGACCCCGTTCCGCGCGCCGAACTGGCCGCCCGCCTGATTGAGCTGTGCCAGGACGCCCGCGCGCTCGGGCAGCCCGCGTCGAAGATCAGCATCGGCGGCGGGATCGCGGTGTCCTATGTGGACGCCGACGATTGGGCGCGGTTCGAGGCCGGGCGTCACGACGGCTGGTTCCACGCCGGGCGCAATCCGGCGCGGACGTATCCGTATCACCAGTCGCCGACCGGCGCGGCCATGGTCACCGCGATCCTGCGGCACGACGCGCTGGCCACCCGCCTGCGCGAGACCGGGATCGAGCTGCTGCTCGAACCGGGACGCGCGCTGGTCGACGGCGCCGGGTTCTCGGTGTTCCCCGTGCTGGGCGCCAAACCGAGCGGTGAGCACCTGATCACGACGGTCGCCGGGCTGAGCATGAGCCTGTCCGAGCAGTGGAAAGGCAGCGAATTCCTGCCCGATCCGATCCTGGTCAGCGCGGCGCCGGGTGAGGGCGGCCCGGTGCGGACGGCCGTCGCCGGGTCGAGCTGCATGGAGTACGACGTGCTCACCTGGCGCACGGTCGAGCTGCCCGCCGCGCCGCGGTTCGGTGACCTGCTCGTCTACCCCAACACCGCCGGCTACCAGATGGACAAGAACGAGAGCGGCTTCCACCAGCTGCCGCTGCCACCCAAGGTGGTCGCCGACGGCGACCGCTGGCAGGTCGACACCGAGTACCCGATCCAGGAGATCCGATGACCATCGTCCAGCGCGCGTCCGATCTGATCGGCGACACCCCGCTGCTGGAGCTGGCGCGCACCGGCACCGGGACGCGCCTGCTGCTCAAGCTCGACCAGCTCAACCCGACCGGCTCGTGCAAGGTCCGGATGGCCAGGCAGATGATCACCGAGGCCGAACGCGACGGCAGGCTGCGCCCCGGCGGGCACATCGTCGAGCCGACGTCGGGCAACACCGGCTGCGGGCTGGCGCTGGTCGCGCTGGAACGCGGCTACCGGTTCACCGCGGTCGTCGACCAGCACGCGGCCCGAGAGAAACTGCGCATGCTCACGGCGATGGGCGCGGAACTCGTGTTCGCCGACTGCTCGGGCGACGGCGGCCCGAGTTCGGTGCAGCGCAGGGAGATCGCGGCTCGGCTCGCGCGTGAGCTCGGCGCGTATCACCCCGATCAGCACAACAACCCCGGCAACAGCAACGGGTACGGCGGGCTGGCGGCGGAGCTGCGGCGTCAGCTCGGCACGGTCGACGTGCTCGTCGCGGCCATCGGCACCGGCGGCTCGCTGTGCGGCACCGTGCGCGGGCTGCGCGCTTCGGGCATGACGACGCGCTCGGTGGCGGTCGAACCGGTCGGGTCGATCATCTTCGGCGGTCCGGCCGGGGTTTACCACCAGACCGGCGCCGGCAGCCCCGACGGCTTCCCGATCGGCTCCAACGTCGACTACTCGCTGGTCGACGACTCGCACCGGGTGTCCGACCGCGACGCGTTCGCCGGCGCCAGGGTGGTCGCGCGCCGGACCGGCCTGCTGGTCGGCGGCACCACCGGCGGCGCGATCCACGTCGCGCTGCGGCGGCTGTTCGCGTATCCGGCGGGCAGCACGGTCGTGGTGCTGTGCAACGACGCGGGGGAGAAGTACCTCGACTCCGTCTACGACGACGAGTGGCTGCGGGCCCGTGGCGTGCTCGACGAGCTGGCACACCGCCGGGTCGAGCGCTGGTTCACCACCTACGCGGTGTCGGTCCGGGTCGCCGAGCGTGACGCGTTCGCGCCGGCTTTGGCGGTCAGCGCATGACGATGACGGCCCAGGTGACCGGCTACCGCGCGCTCGTGGCGCTCGCCGCGCCGATCGCGGGCATCCAGCTCGCGCAGGTCGCGTTGACGAGCGTCGACCTGGCGATGCTCGGCCTGCTGGGCGTGTCGGCGGTGGCGGCGGGCGGGCTGGCGATCCTGCTGTACAACCAGATCCGGACGATGTGCGTCGGCATGGTCACCGGCGTCGGCAACCTGGTGGCCACCGCGGCGGGCGAGGCCGACCTGCGCGCGGGCGGTCTCGACGACCGGGCCCGTGACGAGATCCGCTCGCTGCTCCGGTCGGCTTTGCTGGTGGCCACCCTGGCGGCGGCCGGTGGCGCTGTGGTCCTTTGTGGACTCGCGCTGGCGTTGCCGTTGCTGGGGCAGAGCCCGGAGATCGTCTCGCTCGCGCGGGCGATGATGTTCGCGCTGGCAGGCGGGTTGTTCCCGATGGTGTGGCTCAACGTGCTGCGTCAGTTCGCGGTCGGCCTGCGCCGCCCCGGCTCGCTGCTGGCGGTGACGCTGGTGTCGATCGCGGTCAACGCGGTGTGCAACGCCGCGTTCATCTACGGCTGGGCCGGGTTGCCGCGACTGGGTGTCGCGGGCGTCGGCCTGGCGACGACGGTGGTCCAGTTCTTCACGCTGGCGGCGTTCGCGTCGACGATCCGCCGCGACCCGGAACTCCGGTCGATGGTGTCGCTCGCGGCCTGGCGCGCGGACCCGGCGGTCGTCAAGCACATCGTCCGCCACGGGACGCCGATCTGTTTCACCTACGGCTCAGAGGCCGCGATCACGTCGATCGCGACGGTCCTGATGGGCGCCTTCGGCCCGGCGGCGCTGGCCGCGTCGAACGTGGCGAACCAGCTGGCGTACATCGTCTACCAGTGCAACATCGGCCTGTCCCAAGGCTCGTCGATCCTGGTCAGCCGCGCGTCCGGCCGAGGCGAACGGGAGTTGGCCCCGGTGATCGCGCGGCAGGCTTTCACGCTGTCGTGGTCGTTCATGGCAGTGGTGAGCTTGGGCTACGTCTTGGTGCCGCAGGTGATGTTGTGGCCGTTCTTGGGTGGGGAGACGGATGCGGTCGTGCTGGGCATGGCGTCGACGCTGCTGCTGTTCGCGGTCGCGCAGCAGTTCTCCAAAGGCACCCAGAACATCCTGGTCGGCCTGTTGCGCGGCCTCGGCGACACCGCCTCGGGCTTGCGCTGCACGCTCATCGGCTACTGGGGCGTGGGCGTACCCGCGATGCTGGCCTGCGCATACGCCTTCGGCTGGGGAAGCTGGGGCGTCTGGACCGGCCTGTGCCTCGGCTTCGGCGCGACCGCGCTCCTCCTCGCCCGCCGCTTCAAGGCCTCCAACCCGGGATAAAGCCTGCTTTACTCCCGGGGATTTAGCGGGCTTTATCCCCGGGAGTAAAGCCCGCTTTATCCCGGGTCTCAGCGCCGGGTGAGGCCTAGGGCGGAGCGCAGGGCCCAGGTGGTGAAGGGGTCCGAGCTGAACCCGGCCATGTTGTAGACGATGCGGTGGCGCAGCTCGTTGTTGTCGCGGTTGGCGCGGAGCAGGCGGGGGCGGACCAGGCGGGCGCCGCGGGACGTGCTCGTGAAGAGCAGCGCGAGGGTGTGGCTCAGGCGCGAGACGTAGTCCAGCACCGGGCGGCGGTCGGCCTCGTACCGGGCGCCTGCCGTGTCGACCGCCGCGGGTGTCAGTGAGTCCACCGTGGACAGTTGCGCGGCCAGGCTCCAGGCGTCGCCGATCGCGGCGTTCATGCCCTGGCCGACCATCGGATGCACGGCGTGCGCGGTGTCGCCCAGCAGCACCAGCCCCGGCACGTGCCACCGCGGCGTGTGGAACCGGGCCGCGGGCAGCACCTGCACGCCGTCGGCCGCGGCACGCAACGGCGCGGCCACCCGTTCCAGCGCGGGCACCGCGCGCAGCAGGTCCGAAGTCCACGAAGCGAGCCCCGCCTTGCCCACGCCCCGGAAGCTCTGCGCAGGGATCTGCGCGTACAGCCGCGCGCGCCCGCCGGGCATCTGGAACAGCACGCGCAGCCCGCCGGGCGTCAGGTACATGGTCATGTTCTGGCCGAGTTCCGGCGCGTTCTCGAGTTCGAACGCCACGAGCTGGTGGTCGTACAGCCGCCGGTGCACCGAGATCCCGGCGTCGTCGCGCAGCCGCGAGACCTGGCCGTCGCAGGCGACGGTCAGCGAGGCTTCGACGTCGATGATCTTCGGGCCCCGGATCAGCCGAGCGCCTCGAACACGTCCGTCGGCGCGCAGGAGCTCGTCGACCCGGGTGCCCTGCCAATACTCCACAGTGGACGGAAGCTGGGCGCCGACCACCTCGCGGAAGTCCTTGTAGAAGTGCAGCAACCCGTAGTCGTACGGCGCGTCCAGCAGGCCGAAGTCCAGGTTGATCAGCTCGTCGTCCTGTGCGGTGTTGCACGTCAGCCGCCGCACGGTACGGGCGCCCCGGTCGGCGAGCGGTTCGACCAGGCCCGCCGCTTCGAGGATCTGGACGGTCCTCGGCTGGAGCAACTCGCCTTTGTGGACGTTGCGGGGGCGCGACTGCTTGTCCACCACCAGAACCCGGCGGCCCTGGGTGCCGAGGAAGTGCGCGAGCGTGAGGCCGCCGGCGCCCGCGCCGCAGATCAGGACGTCGAAGTCAGCCATGGTCGGCTCCGAACCTGGCGAGTGCCTGTACCGCGTAGCCGGTCGCCAGCAGATCGCACGAATACATGAGGTCGAGGAAGTACACGCCCAGCAGGTCCGGCTCCCACAGCCCGTCCGGCCGTTGGTTCCTGGTCAGCCACTCGACGCCGCGCGCGACGGCGGGATGGCCGTGCGCGCCCGCGCCGAGCAGGCCGAGCAACGCCCACGCCGTGTCCTCGGCCGTCGAGCCGGGACCCCAGCCGCCGTCCGCGTTCTGGTTGGCCAGCAGCCATTCCGAGCAGCGGTGGGCGACGGCGCTGTCCGCCAGGCCGAGCCCGCCGAGCGCGTCGAGCACCGCGCCGGTGCCCGCCGTGAGGCCGCGGTACCAGGGGCAGGTGAACGCGCCGTCCGGGCGCTGCGTCTTGGCGAACCAGCGCAGTGCCTTGGCGATCGGCTCGTCGGTGACGGTCAGGCCGCCCGCCTCGCGCAACGCCGTCACCGCGTGCGCGCTCATCACCGAACAGGCCGCGTCGAGGTCGATCGGGTTGTTGGTGGTGAAGCAGCTCCAGGAGCCGTTGCGGTTCTGCATGGCGCGCAACCAGTCGAGCCCGCTCCGGACCTGGCCGTCGGTGCGGTCGTGGCCTGCCCGTGCGAGCGCGATGAGCGCGTCGGCCGTGTCGTCGGTGTCCGGCCAGCCACAGCGCAGCGACCAGCCCCAGCCGCCGGGTGGGCAGCCGGTCGCGGGGAACGCGACGTCGCGCTGGCAGCGGCGGATCCAGTCCAGCGTCGGCGCCAGGCGCTCGCGTTCGCCCGCGTCCTGCAGGCCGTGCGTGACGAAGGTGGTCGCGGACAGTTCGAGGTCCCGGTTGACCGGCCACGCGCCGTCAGGGCGGACCGTCGCGCGCAGATAGTCGACGCACCGGCGCACGATGTCCGGCCGGACACCGGCGCGCGCCAGCCCGATGCACACCAGCGCGACCATGAACGGGGACTCCTGGTAGCCGCCGCCCGGTCCTTCGAACTCGTGCAGGTCGTCCAAATAGGACAGGATTCGGGGTTCGCAGAGCCGGTTGATCGCCCGCCGGATCCGCCCGGCCGGTCGGGTGTTCGCCTGCATCAGGCCCCAAGAAAGAATGAACGGGACCGTGAACGAGACCTTCTGTCTCAGCCACCGGGGCAGCAGGACGACCTGCATCGGCAGCCGCATGATCTTGTTCTCGTCGTGCAGCCCCGCCCACGCCAGGAACTGCTCGCACATCACGAAAAGCCGGCACTGTTCCCGGTCACCGACAGCCGCCATGCCGCCGAAGCGCTCGATCCGCTCCAGGCCGCGGCGCACGTGGTCCGCGGACGCTTCGGGCTCCAGGAATTTCAGCGCACCCACGGCGTAGGGGGTCACGTTCAGTGTGGACGGCGCGCCGACCGCGTCACCCCAGCCGCCGTCGGGATTCTGCGTTTCCCGCAGCCACCGCGCGCCACCCGCGATCAAGGCCGCCGACTTGTCCGGGTCGGCGAAACGCAGTGCCACCATCGCGGACGCGGTCGAGACGGCGGCCGACGGCAGCGTGTCCTGCCACGACCCGTCCGCACGGCGGCGCGCGAACAGTGCGTCCACCGCGCGGGCGAGACTGGTGTCGAGTGCGACTCGTGTCATGGCCCGGCCACCACTCCCAGCGTCGGTGCGAACTCGTAGCGATGCCGCATGTAGTGCTGCGCCAGCCAGGTCACCGAAACCGCGACGACGGCCAGCGGCACCGCGAACCCCGGTCCCGCTCCCTGGCACAGCAGCGCGCAGGCGAGCACGATCCGTTCCAGCACCAGGATTTCGTGCGCCCGCAGCGCGGGTTTGCGCGGCAGCGGACGAGGTGCGCGCAGCACGACGACGAGTGCCGACGCACCCAGCGCGGCCGCGACACCCAGCATCACCGCGTAACCCGGGCTCATCGGAAGCGTGAGCGCGATCAGCAGCCACAGCGCGTACAAGCCGGTGGCGCAGGCCAACGAGACCGTGACACCGCGACGCACCGGCAGCGTCTGGTAGCCGCCCTCGGCGTCACCGTCGAGGTCCCGTAGCGCGCCGACGAGGTTCGTCCCGGCGTCGTGCAGCCAGAACAACCCCGCGACCGCGAGCAGGTTCAGCGGCGGATACGTCGCCGTCATCATGGTGCCGAAGAGGAACGCGAACGCCGTCAGCCCGCCGCGGACCAGGTTGCCGGACAGCCCGCGTGCCTTGAAGAACGTGCTGTACGAGACGCCGGCGACCAGCGCGGCCACGACCAGGAACACGGTCCGCCAGTTCAGCGCCAGCGCCGCCGCCGCGCCGATCGCGACACACAGCGCCATCGCGACCAGCGCGCCGCGAGCGGTCATCCGGCCGGACGGGATCGGGCGATGCGGCTTCGCGATGGCGTCGAGTTCGCGGTCGAAGTAGTCACCGCCGTAGAGCCCGGCGAGCCAGCCCAGCGTCGGCACGGCCCATGCGCCCAGCAGGCTCCAGCCGGACGGATCGGGGGCGGCGAGCGTCGCGCCCGCCAAGCCGACGAGGCCGACGTAGGTGGTCGTGTACGGCCGCCAGGTTTCGAAGTGCGCCTTCACCGTGTCCACTCAGGACACCCGCTCGACCGCGTGGCCCGCGAACCAGTGCAGCCGGTCTCGGTGGGCCGTGGCGGGCAACGTGGCCAGCGCGTCCTGGGCGGAGGTCGCGTGCTCCCAGGCCATCTTGCGGGCCGCCGTCAGCGCGCCGGTGCTCACCAGCACGTCACTGACCATCGCGAGCGCTTTCTCAGGGACCAAGCCGCCTTCGAAGACCATGTCCAGCTCGCGCACGTCCTGCGCGTCGCCGCTTTGGTAAGCCAGCAGGATCGGCAAAGTGAGCCTGCGGTTGCGGATGTCGCTCGTGGTCTGCTTGCCGATGGTCTCGGTGTCGCCGGTGAACGCGAACAGGTCGTCGATGATCTGGAACGCGAGCCCGAGATGCGTCCCATAGCGGCCCAGCGCGTCCACCTGCTCGTCGGAGCCGCCGCCGAGCACCGCGCCGCACTGGCACGAACAGCGGAACAACGCGGCGGTCTTGCCGTCGATCATGCGCAGATAGGTGGCCACGTCCCGGATCGAGTTCTCGGTGATCTCCGCTTCCAGGCTCTGCCCCTTGCACAGCGCGATGCCCGAGGCCGAGGCGATCTCCAGCGCGGTGACCACGCGTTCGGCGGAGACACCCTTGCCCCGGCATTCGGCCAGGCAGCTGAAAAGGTGGAAGATCAGGGCGTCGGCGGCGACGATCGCGTTGTCCGTGCCGAACTTGTGGTACGCCGACGGGCGGCCGCGGCGCATCGCGTCGCCGTCGATGATGTCGTCGTGCACCAGGCTGGCCGTGTGGCCGTACTCGGTGCCGACCGCGGCGGGCAGCACCTGCTCCAGCACACCGCCGACGGCCAGCGCGGACTCGACCAGCAGCGCGGGGCGGAAGAGCTTGCCCGCGGGGAGCAACGCGTACCGGCAAATGGCGTCCAGCCGATCGGTCTCCTCGAGCCAGCGGTCCTCCAGCTCGTCCCTGATCGGCCGCACCAGTTCGGCCACTTGGTCCACCGGCGCGGTCTGCACGGCTGCCGCCGCGTGCGGGGAATTGACGGTGAGCGCGCTGATCATCGTGTCGTCCAGCCTCTCCGTAATCGAGGTTTCACATGCCATTCATCAGAAGTGGCGTTGAATCGACGTTGATGCATTCAGCCTATTCGGCGGAACTTCGGGAGTTCGGTACCCCGGCTTATCAACTGCCTAAGACGGTGCGCCGTTATCGGGATATTGGCCCGGAAAGTCCGCGCTGGTATGTCAACTCCTGCATGCGAACTAACGTACGCTGCCGTGGCGCGGCAATGACGAAGTCCCCTAGCGGCCCCTTATCGCGGAAGCCCCTAAGGGCCCCTAATGGAATTGACTTCGCTCGGTGATCGGAACCGCTGGAGAAACGAGGTTGGGCATGACAGGCGTCGTACCACCGAGGAGTTACCCGTTCACCCCCGCCGAGCGGCTCGAGCCGGACCCCGGGCTGCGCGGGTGCCGCGAGGAACCCGGCCTGGTCCGCGTGCAGATGCCATACGGTCGACCGGCCTGGCTGGTCACGCGCTACGCCGACGTCCGCGCGGTGCTGGGGGACAACAGGTTCAGCCGCGCGATGGCGATCGGCGACGACGAACCCCGGGTCTACGCCAGGTCCAACACCTCGGTGTCCATGTCGACGATGGACGCCCCTGAGCACACCCGCCTGCGCCGGGTCGTGATGCACGCGTTCACCGAGCGCCGGATCAGGACTCTTCAGGCGGACGCGGAATCCGTCGCGGGCAGGCTGCTGGACGAAATGGAGACGCGGGGCGCGCCGGTCGACCTGGTGAGCGCCTTTGCCGAGCCGTTGCCGATCACCGTGCTCTGCGAATTGCTGGGTGTGCCAAAAGAGGACCAATCGGACTTTTGGGGCTGGTCTGTCTCGTTGTTGTCCACTGCCGCCGACCTTCCCGCCGAACAGGCGATGCAAGCGCGCATGCGGCTGGGGAAATACCTTGCCTCGCTGGTCGAACAACGCCGGAAAGAACCGGCCGACGATTTGCTGAGCGCGATGGTGCAGGCGAAGGACGAGGAAGAGCGACTCAGTGAAATCGAGTTGGTCAAACTCGGCACCACGTTGTTGACAGCGGGTGTGGAAACTGTATCGAGCCAGCTCGTCAATGCGAGTTACCTGTTGCTGACCGAGCCGCGACTGCTCAATGAGCTTGTCGAATCGCCGTCGCTCATCCCGAACGCGGTCGAGGAACTCATCCGGTTCGTGCCGATCGGTGTGGCGGGCTCGATGTTCGCCAGGGTCGCCCGCGAGGACGTCGAAGTCGGCGGGACGCTGGTCCGCGCCGGCGAGGCCGTGGTGACCGACGTGCAGGGCGCCAACTTCGACCCCGCCGTCTTCGCCGACCCCGGCCGCGCCGACTTCACCAGGAAGGAAGCGAACGCGCACCTCGGTTTCGGGCACGGACCGCACCACTGCATCGGCTCCCAGCTCGCCAGGATGGAACTGCGCGTGGGCCTCGAATCCCTGCTCGGCCGCTTCCCCAAGCTGCGGCTCGCGGTGCCGGAATCGGAGCTGGCCTGGCGGACCGGCGTGGTCCGCGGCCCGGTCGCGCTGCCGGTGGAGTGGTGAGCATGGACGAGCCGGTCACCACCAGGAAGAAGTGCCCGTTCCCGTTCGACGCCGACGATCTGGGCGCGCTCGCGCGGACCTACGGCGAGCTGCGCGAGCACGACCCCGTCCCCGAGGTCACGCTGCCCAGCGGTGACACGGCGTACCTCATCACCCGGTACGCCGACGCGCAGGCCGTGCTCGGCGACCGGCGGTTCAGCTCCGACATCGGACGGCCCGAGGCGGCGCGGCTGCGTGAGGGCTCGGACGGGAACTTCACCAACCCCTACATCGCCGACCGCGCCTGGCATCTGCGCTGGCGCAAGCTGCTCACCCGCGCGTTCACCCCGCAGCAGGTGGAGACCATGCGCGAGTCCGTGCAGGCGATCGCGCACGAGCTCGCCGAAGAGATGGCCGGGCGTGAGCGTCCGGTGGATCTGTTGCAGGCCTTCGCCTTCCAGCTGCCCGCGCGCGGGATCAGTGAGCTGCTCGGCATTCCGGTGCTCGAACAGCAGCAGGTGCGCGGCTGGGTCGACGCGCTCGCCACCAGCCGCGAGGCCGACTTCAGCGAGCGGGCCGAGGCCGGGATGGCCATGTGGCAGTACTCGCTCGGGCTCATCGCGGACAAGCGCGCGCGGCCGGGCGAGCACCTGATCGACCGGCTCATCGCCGTGCACGACGACGAGGACGGCAAGCTCAGCGAGGACGAGCTGGTCATGACGATCATCGCGTTGATCGTGGGCAACAACGAGAACACCGCCCGCCAGATCGGCCAGGGCATGTTCACCCTGCTCAACCATCCCGGCCAGCTCGCCGACCTGCGCGCCGACCGGTCGCTGCTGCCCGGTGCGGTGGAAGAGATCCTGCGCTCGACGCCGGTCTACACCGCGCTGCCCCGGTTCGCGACCGACGAGGTCCGGCTCGGCGAGTGCGTCATCCCGCGCAACGCGACCGTGCTCGTCGCGCGGGACTCCGCACAGCACGACGAGCGCTGGATCGACGAGCCGCTGAAGTTCGACATCCGGCGCAAGACCCCGACCCGCCACCTGGCGTTCGGGCACGGGCCGTCGTTCTGCATCGGCGCGTCCTTCGCGCGCCTGCAGATGTCCTGCGGCTTCACCGCGCTGCTGGACCGTTTCCCCGGCCTCGCGCTCGCCGTGCCGCCGGAGGAGGTGAGCTGGACGTACCGGCTGCTCGGCTCCGGCGCGAAGACCATCCCCGTCACGTGGTGACGGCGTTCGTCACGGGCGCGACCTCGGGCATCGGCGCCTGCTTCGCCAGTAGGCTGGCGGCCGAGGGCCACGAGGTCGTGCTGATCGCCCGTGACGCCGCCCGTCTCAAGGCGTTCGCGGCGGAACTGGGGCCGTCCGCCCGCGTGCTGCCCGCCGACCTCGCCACCGCGGAAGGCCGCGCGGTGGTCGAGGAGGAACTTGCCTCGGCGCCCGTCGGGATCCTGGTCAACAGCGCGGGAATCGGCCTCGCGGACCGGTTCCACGAGGCGCCGCTCGATCTCGTCCAGCGTCAGCTCGACGTCAACGTGACCGCGGTGCTCCGCCTGACGCGCGTCGCGGTGGCCGGGATGGTCGCGCGCGGCGAGGGCGCGGTCATCAACGTGTCGAGTGTCGCCGGCTTCTTGTCCGGCTACGAGGCCACGTACTCCGCCGGGAAGAACTGGGTGACCTCGTTCTCGGAGGGCGTCGCGGCCGAGGTGCGCGGCGACGGCGTGCGCGTGATGGCGCTCTGCCCGGGTTTCACGCGCACCGAGTTCCACGCACGGGCCGGGGTGCGGAGACCCGGACCCGGCTTTCTGTGGCTGAGTCCCGAGCGCGTGGTCGACGCCGCGCTGGCCGACCTGCGCCGCGGCAAGGTCGTCTCGGTGCCCGGCCTGCGATACAAGGCTTTCGTGCTCGCGCTGGACCTGCTGCCCCGCGCGGCCGTCCGCGCACTCGGCCGGCGCCTCACCCGCACCCGCGGCTAGTCCTTTACCCCTAAAACGTCTCGCGCGGCGGCCATGGCGTTCAAAGCCGCGGGGAACCCGGCGTAGAAAGCGAGATGAAGCAAGGTCTCGATCGCTTCCTTCCGGGTACCACCCGCTTGGAGTAATGCGCGAAGGTGACCGACTAAACGTGGGATCATTCTGCCAATCGCGACGCAAGCCGCGATCGCCACGATCTCGCGTTCCTTCGCGGAGAGTCCGTCACCTTCCGCCGGCCCGGCGAAATCCGTGGTCGAGCCCGCGATGGAGTCGGCGATCTCAATGGCCTCGGTGATTTGACGGCGACTGCAGCCGATATTCAAAGCCGCCTGCGCGTGGAATTGCAATTGCGTCGAAGCATATCCGAGTGCGGTCAACGCCCCTATTGTCGCGAGCTGACGTTCACGCAATTCCAGACCCGGCCGATGATAAACATCGCCGTAAATGAAACCGATGCAGGCTTCCCCGAATTCGGCCTCGTCGAGGCTTTCGAAAAGGTCGAGCACGGCCGGGCGTTCGACGCCGCCCAAGCGCTGGATGAGGTGCAGCCCCTGCGCGTAGGAATCCATGGCCTGATGGTATCCGGGCCACGCGTACGGATGCCCGGCTTGCGTCGTTCGTCCAGGTCTGGACGGGATTTAGCAGGCCCTGTCCAGGCCCGCCGGTCGCCGACGACGGCCTTGCGCGAAGGGACATCGCCAGTGCGCGAAGGGGCAACGGGGTCCAGTGGACAGTTTTCTCGCTCCGTGAAAACGGATTGCCGTAGTGGGCGAGTGAACCTTCTGTCAAGGCTTGTGTTAATGCTCATACGGTCCTCGCCGCCGCTATTCGGTAACCGGGGGAGCGGTTCCGCTCGTGTGTATGCTGGCTCGCGGGTGGAGGTCTTTGAGGATGAGGAATGGCGCGTAAACTCGACTTTTGCATGGGCACCGTCGAAGCGGCCGTGGTCGGCAAGGCGTTCGGTGTCGACGTTCGAAGCTTTCCGCTGAGGATTCGCAATACCACCGCAGAGCCCGAGCGGTTCGCCAGGCTCGCGCGACAGGTGGACGAGGTTCTCACGGATGCCGGGCTCGCGGCGGGCGGCCGGCTGGATCCGGCCGTGACCACCGCGTTCGGCCTATGGAGCAGCCCGCATGTCACGGTCTCGGTCAGCGGCATCGACGGTCTCGGCGACGACATCGCGGTGCTCGCGTTCACCGATGGCGCCCGCGCGCTCGGGGTCACGCAGGCCGCGCACAGCGACGTGCTGGACTTCGCGCTGTTCACCGACGAGGAGTTCGCCGGGGTGATCGCCGGTGTGCTGCCGAGGATGCACGCCGCGGCGACCGGCTCCTACACCGTGCGGCGGCGCGCCGAGCAGCGGGTTTCCGCGATGACCGCCCGGCGCCGGGCCGCACGGGAACTCGAGGAGGACGAGGACGAGGCGTTCGGATCGGTGCGGTTCACCGGTTCCGTCCGCTCGGGCGTCCCCGAAACCCGGGCCCCGCTGTCGGACGAGGAAACGCTGAGCGAGCTCATGGCGGGCGCGCGGCTCGGCGGCGGCCGGATCGTGGTGACCGGCGCGCGGGGCGCAGCGTCCCCGTTGACCTGGCTCGACACCGAACACGGCCGGTTCCTCATCGACGTCGAAGAGGACGCGGGCGCGTTCATCGCGCACTACCGCCCGGCGGGCCCCGCCGATGTCGTCGCCGCGATCCGGCAGCGCATCGCGGGCGTGTACTGAAAGGGAGCTGCCTGATGAGCGAAGAGGAAACCGCCTGGCGGCCGTCGACGGTGTTCAGCGGCGTCCGGCTGCGGCAGATGGCCGTCAGCGGGAGTTTCGCGGTGGACGAGACCACCGGCGACCGGATGATCGAGGCGCTCGAAGGCGTCATCGACACGCTCACTACCAGATGGGCCGCCATCCAGCGGCTACAGGACTCGCCGAGGCTGAGCACCACGGCCACCGCGAAATGGGTGTCCTCGCACATGGTCGGGACCGCCGTCGACGAGCAGGGGCTGCTCACGCAGCTGCAGGCCGCGAAGGCCGAGTTCCCCGCCTACGTCGAGGCGATCCGCATCGCCAAGCGCAACTACAAGCAGCGCGAGCAGGAAACCCACGACCTCATCAAGCGCACGGGACGGACGCAGTGACCGACGATCAGACGGCCGCGGTGTCCAATCCCGCGTCGCCGGAGTACGACCCGAACAGCCCGTTCTACGACGTCACGGCCGACTCGTCGTCGAAGTACTACGTGGGCCCGATCGTCGGCGGCGCCAAGTCCGGCGACGAGATCCGCGCGCAGGCGACCGAAGACGTCGACAAGCAGATCGCCGACGAAGAGCACTGGACGCACAAGGTCGTCGAGGCCAAGGTCCGCGACGAGCGGATCCAGCGGCTCTACGAGCGGCGGCTCGCCGAGGCGCGTGACGGACTCGACGCCGGGCTCCAGCTCCGCCCGTCCGCCGCGATTCCGCGCACGGCCTGGGAAAACGCGTCCCACGAGCAGATGAACGACGCGATCTTCCGCGACGCGAACTCGGCCACCATCGCCGAGTCCTCCGAGGAATGGGTGCGCGTCGGCAACGAACTCGCCCACCACCAGCGGGTGCTCGCCGACGCGATCGCGGACAGCGCGGCCGACTGGCGCGGCGCAGGCGGTGACGCGGTGCGCGAACACCTGGCCGGGGTGGGCAAATGGCTCGGGGTCACCTCGCAGGGCGCGGCGCTGACCGGCAGGCAGCAGCAGATCCACTCGCAGACGCTCAACGAGACGCAGAAGCGGATGGCGGCCAATCCGCCGGTCGCGTTCTCGCCGCAGGAGGCCAACGCACGGCTCGTGCAGATCACCGATCCCGTCGAGTACGCACTGCGCTCCACCGAGGATTTGAAGGTCTACCAGGCACAACAGGCCGGGCGTGAGCAGGCGGCGCGCATCATGACGCAGTTCGACGAGACGGTCGGCTCGGCCACGGTCACGCCCGCGTTCCCGCCGCCGCCCAAATTGCCAGGGTCCGGCTCCAGCGCCGGCGGCGGCGCGACGCGGCCGTCCCAGCAGCTGCGTGACCGGTCGGATCCGGCGACGGTGGACGCGAACATCGCCGACATGCGCACCGCTTCCCCCACTGCGCCGGTCGAGCCGTTCCAGATCGGGTCCAAGGAAGGCCAGCCCGCGCAGCAGTTCCCGCCGAGCGCGCCGCCGCTGGGCGACACCGGGTCCGGCGACATCCCGAGCCGCACCGCGTTCCCGGTCAGCGGCGGGCCGTCGCAGCTGCCCCCGTTCGACGACCGGACCCACACGACCGGCTTCACCCCGGACCCGCCGCCGCTCACCGGCGGGCCGACACCCGGTGGCCTGCCGCCGATCCCCGAGAGCACCCCGCCGCGCAGCGTGCCGAACCCCATCAACCTGGTTCCGCCGCCGATCCCCACCAACACCGGTCCTTCGGGCACCCGGCCGCCACTGGGGCCGACCGGCACGGGGCCGACCGGCGGACCACCGGTGCGCCGGATCCCGACCATCGGACCGACCGGCGGCGTCAACGGCGACAGCATCGGCAGCAGGCTCGGCGGTCCCGACGAGACCAGCGGCCGGGGCGGCGCGCCGAAGCTCGGCGGCGGTGGCGGTTCGACGCGCGGTGGCGCGAGCTTCGGGCCAGGCGGCTCGGCCGCGGCCAACGAGGCCGCGCTGACCGGTGGCAAGGGCAGCGCTTCCGGCCCGGTCGGCCGTCCCTTCGAAGGCGAGCAGGCACGCGGCACCGGACCGGCAGGCGCCAGGCAGGCGCCGATGGGCGCGGGCGGTATGGGCGGCGCCGGAGCGGGCAAGAAGGGCGAAGAAGACAAGGAACACAGCGTCGCCGAGTACATCGAGGGCGACAAGGAGCTGTTCTCGTCGGAGGAAATCGTCGCACCGCCGGTGATCGGCGACTGGCAGAACACGGATTGGCGCTGACCCATGGGTTTCGAAGTAATCGGTGACGACCTCGTCGCGCACGCCAGCCATCTCGACGGGCTGAGCGACCGGCTCAAGACCGTCGTCTCGGCGGCACAGACGGCGTCGATGGACGATGGCGCGTTCGGCCTGCTCTGCGCGTTCATGCCGCTGATCGTGAATCCCATGGAGGACAAGGCGCACGAGGCGCTCTCCGCCTCGGTCGAGGGCGTGCACACCGTCAGCGACAACATCCGCGCCGCCGCGAAGGCCTACGGCGAGGGCGAGGACGCCCGGTCTGCTCCCTTCACGAAGTTCTTGACCGACGCCTCCCCGAACCAGATCATCAAGCGGCGATAAGGAAAACCATGACGAACGGTCTTGGCGAGTTCATGCGCGACCCCGACGAGGCGCAGCGCAAGATGGACGAGTGGGCGCAGGGCTTCGCGGACAAGGCCGAGCGGTACCGCGCGGCGCAGGAGCGCACCGAGCAGATCCGGCTCACCGCCACCAACTCCGACGGCGCGGTGCGGGTGACGGTCGGCGCCGACGGCGGCGTGCGTGACCTGGAGTTCACCCACAAAGCGAAGTCGTACGCGCTCGACGAGCTGTCGCGGCAGATCCTCACCACCATGCGCCGCGCGCAGGGCGACATCGCGAACCGCGTCGCCGAGGTGATGACCGAGCAGCTCGGCGACGAGGACCAGCAGACCAGGTCGTTGATGCTGAACACCTTGCGCAGCCGGTTCCCCGAGCCGGAACCCGAGGTCCCGCCGGCGGCACCCACCCCGCCGCCCGCACCTCCGGCGCCGCCGAAGCCGTCCGCGGGCGGCCCGCCGCGGCGCCGCACGACGGATCCGGCAGAGGACGACAACAACCCGTGGTGACCGAAGCAGGGATGAAGCAGCTGTGAGCAACCCACTGGTCGTCGCCCCGACCGACTCCACGAAGGCGTATTCCGGCATCGTGCTGCTGGAATCGGCGTTCGATCTCAAGGACGCCATCGAAAGCGGTGACTGGGCGAGTGTCGCGCTCGGCGCCGTCGGCGCGGCACTCGACGCGCTCGGCGCTGTGCTCGACCCGTTCGGCACGATCCTCGCGGCAGGCGTCGGCTGGCTGCTCGAACACGTCGGCCCGCTGAAGCAGGCGCTCGACGCGCTCGCCGGCAACCCCGACGCGATCAAGGCGCATTCGGAGACCTGGAAGAACGTCGCCACCGAACTCGGGTCCATCAGCGACGATCTCAAGAAGATGGTCGCCGAGGACACCACGGCGTGGCACGGCGACGCGGCCGACGCCTACCGCAAGCAGGCCGCCGACGTCGAAGCGCTGCTGAAGACCACGAAGGAGGCGGCGTCCGGCGCTTCGAGCGGGGTCAAGACCGCCGGTGAGGTCGTCGCCGCCGTCCGGATGCTGGTGCGCGACATCATCGCCGAGGTCGTCGGGCACATGATCAGCTGGGCGCTGCAGGTGCTGTTCACCCTCGGCATCGGGCTGGCCTGGGTGGTGCCGCAGGTGGTCGCCGAGGTGGCGAAGACCGCCGCGAAGATCGCGAACCTGACCAAGCGGCTGGTGCAGGCGCTCAAGGCGCTCGCGCCGCTGCTCAAGAAGGCGACCGGCCTGTTCGACGACGTCGCCAAGAAGCTCAAGGAGATCAAGGGCGGCAAGCCCGGCCCGAGCGGCAAGCCGGACGACCTCCCGCCCCCGACGAAGCAACCGCCGCCGCCCAGGGGCGGCGACGGATCCACCGGGCCTCAGGGCGCGCCCAAGGATCCGCCGCCGAAAGACCAGCCGAAGGGTCCGCCGCCCAAGGGCCCCGACGAGTCCACCAGCCCGTCGGGCGCGCCGAAGGATCCGCCGCCTCCGCCGCCGGTCAAAAAGGACCCGCCACCGCCTCCGCCGCCGGTCAAGAACGACCCGCCGCCCCCGCCGCCGCCGGTCAAGCAGGACCCGCCGCCGCTGAACCGCGGCGGCAACGAGTCGACCACGCCGACGGGCACCAAGAACGATCCGGCCAAGACCAAGGACCCGGACGAGAAGCCCTGCGAGTTCGACCCGATCGACGTCGCGACCGGCGACGTCCTGCTGTCCGAGGTCGACCTCGAGGTGCCCGGCGTGCTCGGCGCGCTGATCGCCCGCGAGCACGTCTCGTCCTACCGTGACGGCCGCTGGTTCGGTCCGTCGTGGGCGTCCCTTGTGGACGAACGGCTGGTCGTCGACGCCGGCGTGGTGCGCTACCACTCGGCGGACGCGATGGTGCTGACCTTCCCGATCCCGTTGCCGGGCAAGGGTTCCATGGCCGTGTACGGTCCGCCTCGGACACTGGAGGCCGACGGCGACGGTTACCTCATCACCGACCCTGGCCGCGACCTGGTTCGGCGCTTCGCCCGCGTCACCCAGGACGAGTTCCTGCTGCGCGAAGTGCACGCAGGCAACGACGAGTCCGTGGTGCTCGACCGTGCTCCCGATGGCGCCCCGACGCTGCTTTCGCACTCCGGCGGCGCCCGGATCGCCTTCGAGACCGCGGCAGGCAGGGTGCGTTCGGTCCGCGCGCTGGCGCCGGGTGGCGACGTGCCGATCGCCCGGTACGACTACGACCAGTACGGGCATCTGTCGCTGCGCGCCAACTCGACGCCACGGCCCGCGAACTACGACCACGACGCCGAAGGCCGCCTCCGCGGCTGGACCGACCACAACGGCGCCTGGTACCGCTACGTCTACGACGAGTCCGGCCGCTGCGTGCGCACCGTCGGCGACGGCGGCTACCTCGACGGCTCGCTGAGCTACGCCGACGGCCGCACCGTCACCACGGATTCGCTGGGGCACCAGAAGGTCTTCGAGTTCGACGCCTCGGGCAACGTGGTGTCCGAAACGGACAAGCTCGGCGGCGTCACCCGCCGCGAGTGGGGCCCGCACAACCGGCTCGCGGCCCGCACCGACCAGCTCGGCAGGCGCACCGAGTTCGAGCACGACGACGCCGGGACCCTCCTCGCGGTGATCCGTCCCGACGGCAGCCGCGCGGTGGTCACCGCGTGGACCGAGACCGGGTTCGAGATCGAGGTGACCGACGGCGAACGCGTCCACACCCGTGCCTACCCCGGCTCGTTCGATCCGTACACGCGGGCGCTCGGCGTGTTCGAGGACATCTACGAGGTGCCCGCGGCGGACGGCGAGCCCGCGGTCGCGGACGTCGACCTCTTCGGCCGCCCGCGCGTGCTGCGCAGGCCCAGCGGCGAGACGACGCTCGCCTGGACCGTGGAAGGCAAGCTGCGGACGATGATCGGCGCGGACGGCGCCCGTCAGCAGTGGACCTACGACGGTGAAGGCGAGGAACGCTCGCACACCGACGCGGTGAACCGGGTCGCCACCGCCGAGCACGGCCCGTTCGGCGTGCTCACCACGACGACCGATGCCGTCGGCGGCCGCACCACGCGGCGCTTCGACACCGAGTTGCGGCTGCTCGCGGTGACCAACCCGGCCGGGCGTACCTGGGAGTTCGGCTACGACGCCGACGGCAGGCTGCTCAGCCAGTCCGACTTCGACGGCCGGGTCACCCGCTGCTCCTACGACGCCGCCGGCCAGCTCGTCCACCTGATCAACGCGGCAGGCGAACGGGTCGAGTTCCGCTATGACGTGCTGGGCAACATCCGCGAGCGGATCAGCGCGGCGGGAACCGAGACGTACCAGCACGATCCGGTCGGCAAGCTCGTGCGCGCGACGAGCCCCGACACCGAACTCGAGCTGGAGCACGACCTCGGCGGCCGCGTGGTGCGCACCACGATCGGCGGCCGCACCACGACGTTCGACTACGCGGGCGACTCCGGCACCGTGCGCCGCTCACCGTCCGGTGTGGACGTCCATTGGGGACGGACGGGCGACGGGGTCGACAACCTGACCGTCGCGGGCACCACGCTCGCGCTGCACCGCGACGCCGCAGGCCGTCAGGTCGCGGTCACCGTCGGCGTGAACCCGGTACTGCGGCAGGAATTCGACGCCGCGGGCAGGCTCGCCGCGCAGCGCACCCCCGCCGGACAGCGGCGTTACCACCGCCGTCCCGACGGCAGCGTCGTGTCCCGTGAGGACCCGGGCGGCGGCGCCAGGTACGAGTTCGACCCGGTCGGCCGGATCACCGGGGTGCAGGCGCACGGCGGCGTCGAGCGTTACGCCTACGACGTCACCGGCAACCTGATCTCGGCCTCTCCGGGACTGGCGCACCACGTGAACGACGCACAGGGCAGGCTGGTCCGGCGGACCGTCGGCGATCTGGTGTGGACGTTCAGCTGGGACGTCCAGGATCACCTCACCGGCGTGCGCACCCCGGACGGCACGCAGTGGCGCTACCGCTACGACGCGCTGGACCGCCGCGTCGCCAAGCAGCGCCTGGACGCGGCGGGCGGGATCGCCGAGCAGGTCGACTTCGCCTGGGACGGCAACACGCTGATCGAGGCGTCGCACTCGACCGGCGAGACGCTGACGTGGGTGTACCACCCCGACGACGGCAAGCCGGTCGCGCAGGCGGTCACCTCGCCGGACGGCACGACCAAGGTGTTCGTGCTGGTCACCGACGACGTCGGCACACCGGTCGAGGTCATCGCCGCGGACACCGGCGCGGTCAGCCCGCTGCGCACCAGCCTGTGGGGACTGACCGGCGACGGCGCCGTCACCCCGCTCCGGTTCCCCGGCCAGTACTTCGACGCCGAGACCGGCTTGCACTACAACGTGTTCCGGTACTACGACCCCCTCAACGCGCGGTACCTCTCGTCCGACCCACTCGGCCTCGACCCGGCGCCGAATCCGCTCACCTACGTCGCCGACCCGCTCATCGCGTGCGACCCGCTCGGCCTCACCTGGGGTGGATCCGGCTCCGACCGGCTCGCCGCGAAGTACGCGCAGCAGCAGGCCGACGCCGCGAAGAAGGCGGCACAGGCCGCGGCGGCAGCGGCGGCGGGCCCCAACCCGACCGCCGTCGCCGCGGCCCAGAAGGCCACCGGCAAGTGCGCGTCGAAGTCGAAGAACACCGGCAACCACTTCCAGCCGTACCCGCAGACGGCTCCGAAGAAGGGCTCCGGCGGCACCTCGTCGTCCGGCCCGAAGGTCCCCAAGGGCCCGAAGGACCCGGAGAGTGGCCGCTATGAGTCCCAGGGCGGTGGCCTGACCTCCGGCAAGCAGACGCTCGACGGTTCGCCGATCGGCCGCAACGCCGACTGGTCCCCGAAGGACGGCCACCTCACCGACGTGGAAGACCTGCGGGCGACGCCGCACAAGGACTACAGCCCCGAGCTGAAGGACGCGCTCAAGGACGTCTACGGCTACAAGGAGAACAAGCCCGGCGGGCCCGCCCAATGGGTCAAGGGTCACCTGCAGAACGACCACCTCGACGGTCCCGGCACGAAGGACAACATGACGCCGCTGACCCAGGACGCCAACAAGAACATGTCCAAGGGCTTCGAAGAGTACGTGAAGAAGGGCAACGACAACCTCCGGCTGATCAAGTCGGAGGTGCCCAGCGACAACAAACTGGCGCAGGTCACCGGCATCGACCCGTCCCACTACGACAAGGTCCGCCAAGACCTCAAGGATCTGAAGCTGAACTACTCGGTGGACGCGAGCACCGGTCCCGGTGGTCTCAAGTTCCCCAACTCGCCCAACGAGTTCGAACGGTCCATCCGCGACCACCTGGAGCTCAAGGCGAGCTGGCAGGGCGTCACGCCCGATGTCCAGAAGTACCTGGACTTCCGCTACAAAACCGGCTTCCTGTACGACTTCCCGCCCAACGGCCAGAAGCTGGACACACTGACGGGCGAGATGACCGACATCCCGAGCCCGCCGGGGTCCCCGATGAGCCTCACGTAGGGCTCGTGCGCGTTGCGGGCGGCTAGAACCGCCCGCAACGCGCACGACGCCTAGAGTCGGGATCATGCTGCTGCGTGTGGGTGACCTCGAGCTGGACACGTCTCGCAAGCGTGTGCGCCGCGGCGGGGTCATGCTCTACCTCGCCGCCAACGAGTTCGCGGTGCTGGAGTTGCTCGTTGTCAGGGCGGGGGAGGCGGTTTCACCCGGCGAGCTCGTCGAGCATTGCTGGGACGAACCCGCGGATGTCGCGGCGGTCGATGCCGTGATCGCGCAGCTGCGCCGCAAGCTGGGCCCGCCGATCATCATCGGCACGGTCCGCGACGCCGGCTACGTCGTCGAAGCGCCTCAGGGAAGTATCGAGTCGACGTAGCCGCCGTCGACCCGCAGCGCGCCGCCTGTGGTCGCGGACGCCTGTGGTGAGCTGAGGTAGACGACCATGTTGGCGATCTCCTCCGGCTCGATCAGCCGCTGCAGCAACGACTGCGGCCGGTGCAGGCGCATGAACTCGCGCTGCGCCTCGTCCCACGGCAGGTCCTTGTCGACGAGTTCGTAGACGAAGTCCTCGACGCCGCCGGTGTGCGTCGGGCCCGCGATGACCGCGTTGACCGTCACGCCCGTGCCCGCCGCGGCCTTGGCGAAACCGCGTGAGACGCCGAGCACCGCCGTCTTGGACACGCCGTAGTGGATCATCTCGGCCGGGATGACGACCGCGGAGTCGCTGGCGATGTACTGCACGCGGCCCCAGCCACGCGAGGTCATCCCCGGCAGATACGCGCGGGTGAGGCGGACGGCGGCGAGCACGTTGACCTCGAAGTAGCGGCGCCACTCGTCGTCGGTGATCTCCAGCGGATCCTTCGAGCCGAAGATGCCGAGGTTGTTCACCAGGATGTCGGCGCCGGGGACCGCGCCGAGCACCTGGGCGGTGCCCTCGTCGGTGGAGACGTCGCCGGGCGCCGCGATCAGCTCGGCTTCGGGGAGTTCGCCGCGCAACCGGGTGATCGCCTCGTCGACACCGGCCGCGCCGCGCCCGTTGATCGCCACTTTCGCGCCGGCGGCGGCGAGGCCTTTCGCGATCGCGGTGCCGATTCCTTGGGTCGAGCCGGTGACCAATGCCGTCTTTCCGCTGAGATCGAGTCGCATACGGGTGAACCTCCCGGAGTCGTCGCGCTGGACGTGAATCCCCGCCCAGCGTGTTCACGTTCTTGATCTTGAATCACTCTAATTTCTCACCTTCTTTAAAACTTGCAGAGTGTGCCCTATGGCACTCCGACGCTCAGCCCTTCGTGTGAATGACGTTTTCCTAAGATTCGGTCTCCGTCACCGCGTGTTATAAATCGAGAGGGGGATCTCACCGACTTACCTAGCTGGGGGATGGATATGGAGAACATGCGCGACCTGGTCGAAGCGACGATCACCTTCGGGTTCCGCACCTTCGGGGCGCGGCCGCGGCCGGTCCAGGCCGACCTCAGGTACGACCCCGCCGATCCGTACGCGGTCTTCATCGGCTTCCACACCGGCCGTGGCACGGTCCAGTGGATGTTCGGCCGCGACCTGCTGGCCGACGGCCTGCTCGCGCCGGCAGGCGAGGGCGACGTGATCGTCCGGCCCGCGACGCACCCCGCGCTCGTGCTGGTCGAGCTGAACACCCCCGGCGGTTCGGCGGTGCTCGAGGCGCCTGCCGATCAGTTGGCGGCGTTCGTCAACCGCACGTACGAGGTCGTCGCGCCCGGCGAAGAAGAGACCTGCTTCGACTTCGACATCGAACTGAGCAAGCTGGTCTGAGAATCCACAGTGGATTCTTGGCGTGACCCGCGTCACGCTTTCCCGGGTGCCACGTCCTACCGGCATGAAGGAATCGGCCGCCGCACTCGAACTCGTCGAATGGGTCTCCCATCACCTGGAGGCGCACGGTCAGCTGCTGGTGCACGGCGCCAGCCTCGAAGAGATCGTGACCAGGGCGACGGCCGCGATCCACAGCCGCCAGCCCGGTGTGGTGCGGATCCGCGTGATCCACCCCGGCTGGTGGTGCGCCACCCCGTGCCGGTGCCGTCCCGCGCTCGCCAGCTCCAATCACCCGGCGTGGCACTATCAGCAGGCCCGATCGAGTGACGACGGCGCTTGGTACGGCGCCGAAGTCCGGTTCCGCTTCGCTTCCTGAGCGCCGCGGGTGACAATCCCGGCCCACCCGGGCACATTTCCCGGGTCGCCGGGACCGCGGCGGCCACACGATGGCGTCATGCTGAAGACTCTCCTGCCGATCGCCGCGCTGCTGCTGGCCGTGCCGGGCACGGCCGCCGCCGAGACGCGCCCCGACGGCGCCGAACTCCTCTTCCGCCCCGCCGCGCCTGCCAGCGCGCAGAACGCGGCCTACTCGCCGGACGGCAAGACGGTGTTGTTCACCCAATTCCCGCGTGGCTACAACGACGGCCCCGCCGGGCTGTACACCCTCACCGCGGGCCGGGCCACGAAGCTCTTCCAGAAGGGCGACCAAAGCGCGGTCAACCTCCCCGGCTCCGCCTGGAACGGCCCGGCGAACCTCATCACCTTCTCCTACGACGAGACCGATCTCGACGAGATCTGGGTGCTCGCGCCGGGCGGCGAACCGAGACAGGTGACCAGTCACCCGGGCCCGCGTGGCTTCACCGAGCCGAGTTTCTCCCCGGACGGCGCGTGGATCGTCTTCCAGGAGAACCTGAACCAGAGCGGCCCCGGCGCGCTCGGCAGCATCTGGAAGGTCCGCGCCAACGGCACCGGCCTCACCCGCCTCGTCGACGGGCCGTCAGGCCACACCGACAACCGCGAGCCCAACTGGTCACCGCGCGGCGACCGGATCGTGTTCCAGTCACGCAAGGACGGCACCGACAAGTGGAGCCTCAAGACCGTCACCCCCGACGGCACGGTCGCCGACCTGACGCAGCCGGTCGGCGAGGACACCGACGCCGGCTGGTCACCCGACGGCACCCGCGTGGTCTTCTCGTCGGACCGCGCGGGATCGGCGCGCTCACAGGTGTTCGTGATCGGCGCGGGCGGCGGCCAGCCGGTGCGCGTCACCAACGCGGGCAGCTGGTACAACGGCGCACCGAGCTGGTCACCGGACGGTCAGTGGATCGCCTTCGAGTCGACCAAGGACCCCGGCGAGTCCGCCACCTCGCTCTGGCGCATCCCCGTCCCGCGCTGACCACCCCGCGATAAAGCAGGCTTAACCCCCGGGGATAAAGCCCGCGAAACTCCCCGGAGTAAAGCCCGCTTTATCCCGCCCCCGCGAACGCAATCGAGCCGCCTCGCCCACCCAACCAGCCGCCCCACGTACCCGCCGAGCCGCCCCACGTACCCAGGGAGTCGGCACGTGTACTTGGAGGGTCGGCACACGTACCCAGGGAGTCGGCACGCGTGCATGGAGGGTCGGCACGCGTACCCAGACGGACGGCACGCGTACCTGGATGGACGGCACGCGTGCACAGCCGGACGACACGCGACGGCGAGACAAACCCCGAGCATCGGGCGCGTCGTCCATCCATGCGCACGCGTCGTCCATCCAGGTACGCGTGCCGACTCCCTGGGTACGCGAGGCGACCCTCCAGGTACGCGAGGCGACTCCTCGGGTGCGCGGGGAGCGGGATAAAGCCCGCGAAACTTCGCGGAGTAAAGCGGGCTTTATCCCGTCGGGCGGGGTGGAGGCGTGTCCAGAGTGGACAGATGCGGGGGTGCCGCGGCCGGGGCTGGGTGGCCGGGATGCGAATCGGTGGTTGCCCGGCGGGGCCGTCGACCCCTTGGATGGGCTGGTGAACTTCGCCATCGGTGTCTTCGACCTGTTTACCTACACCATCCCCGGTGCGCTGTACCTGGCCCTGTTCGGCTACGTCGGCGCCAGGTTCGGCTGGATCGACCCGGCCGCCGTCGGGCGGGCACCCGTTGTGCTGCTGGTGATCGCGCTCGTGCTCGTCACCCAGCTGCTGGGCTACCTCGGTTATCCGCTGGGCGCGGCCATCAACCGGCTGGTCACCCGCCGCCGCGACCGCCGTCCCCGCCAGGAGTTCCTGCGCCGGAACCCCGAAGCCCGCGACCGCGCCTACGTCGAGGCCGACCCGCACCTGCTGCTCTCGGTGATCCAGCTGCACGACAAGGACGTCGCGGTGGAGGTGAGCAGGCTGCGTGCCACCGGCCTGATGCTGCGGAACTCGGCGCCGCCGCTGCTGCTGGGCGCGCTCGTCGCGGTCGTGGAGATCTTCACCGGCTCGAAACCGGCGCTGGCCGCGGTTTCGCTGCTGCTGTTCGCTGTGGGATCGGTCTCACTCGTGGCGCAGGGCCGGAAGATGGGCCACTGGGCGTCGATCAAAACCCTCGAACTGTGCTTCTGGATCCCCGACATCGACGAGCGGCTCGCGCGAAGCGAAGAGGAGTCGTGAGCGTTGCGGGCGGTTCTAACCGCCCGCAACGCTCACGAGTACTAGAGCCGCTCTTGGAGCGCGTCGGCGGCGGCGAGCAGGTCCGCCGCCCAGCGCGCGCCCGGTTTGCGGCCGATCCGTTCGATGGGACCGGAAACCGAGACCGCCGCCACGACGGTGCCCGAGGAATCCCTTACCGGCGCTGAGACCGACGCCACACCGGGCTCGCGCTCGGCGACACTCTGCGCCCAGCCGCGACGCCGGACCTCGAGCAGCGTGCGCTCGCCGTAGACGGCGTCGTTGAGGATTGTTCGCTGTGTGTGCGGATCCGACCACGCGGCGAGTACCTTCGCGCCCGAACCGGCCGTCATCGGGAGCCTGGAACCGATCGGCACGGTGTCGCGAAGACCACTCGGCGGCTCTGCCGTCGAAACGCAGACGCGCTGCACGCCGTCGCGGCGGTACAGCTGGACGCTTTCGCCCGTGATGTCCCGGAGTTTGGGCAGCACCGAACCCGCCGCGTCGAGCAGCGGGTCCGTCGATCCGCCCGCCAGCTCGGAAAGCGCGGTGCCCGGCCGCCATCTCCCGTCGGGGCCGCGGCGCAGCAGTCGATGCACCTCCAGGCCCACCGCGAGCCGGTGCGCCGTGGCACGGGGCAGACCCGTCCGCGTGCACAGTTCCGCCAGGCCGCACGGATCCTCAGCCACCGCCTGGAGAACGGCCACTGCCTTGTCCAGTACTCCGATACCGCTATGCTGTCCCACGACGCGATACTATCTTCCCGAAGTTTGGGAAGTCCAGATGCTGGGAAAAACGGACTCCCGCGCGGCTGAGGCAAGAGACAGGCCCCCTGAGTTCCACCCGGCCCACCCTCATTGGGAGGAGCCCTGATGACCGAGTCCACCACCACACAGGGCCGCACGTTGGCGGAAAAAGTGTGGGATTCGCACCTCGTGCGCAAAGGCGAAGGTGCCGAACCGGACCTGATCTACATCGATCTGCACCTGCTGCACGAAGTCACCAGCCCGCAGGCGTTCGACGGGCTGCGTCTCGCCGGGCGGAAGCTGCGGCGTGCCGACCTCACGATCGCCACCGAGGACCACAACGTCCCGACGATCGACATCGAACTTCCCATCGCCGACCCGGTTTCGCGCACCCAGGTCGACACCCTTCGCCGCAACTGCAAGGAGTTCGGCGTCCGGCTGCACCCGATGGGCGACCTCGAGCAGGGCATCGTGCACGTCATCGGCCCGCAGCTCGGCCTGACCCAGCCGGGGATGACCGTGGTGTGCGGTGACTCCCACACCTCCACGCACGGCGCGTTCGGCGCGATGGCGTTCGGCATCGGCACCTCCGAGGTCGAGCACGTGATGGCCACCCAGACGCTGCCGCTCCGTCCATTCAAGACGATGGCGATCAACGTCGAGGGCTCGCTGCGCCCCGGCGTGACGGCGAAGGACATCATCCTGGCGGTCATCGCCAAGATCGGCACCGGCGGCGGACAGGGCTACGTCCTGGAGTACCGCGGCGAGGCCATCGAGAACCTGTCGATGGAAGCCCGGATGACCGTCTGCAACATGTCGATCGAGGCGGGCGCGCGCGCCGGGCTCATCGCGCCGGACGACGTTACCTTCGAGTACCTCAAGGATCGGGCGCACGCGCCGAAGGGCGCCGACTGGGACGCCGCCGTCGAGAACTGGCGTGAGCTGCGCACCGACGACGACGCCGTTTTCGACGCACAGGTTGATCTTGACGCCAACGAGCTGACCCCGTTCGTCACCTGGGGAACCAACCCTGGCCAGGGACTTCCGCTCTCGGCCAGCGTTCCGGACCCCGAGCGGATCGTCGACGAGAACGAGCGGATCGCGGCCGAGAAGGCGCTGTCCTATATGGACCTGAAGGCGGGCACGCCGCTGCGTGAGATCGCCGTGGACACGGTCTTCCTCGGCTCCTGCACCAACGGCCGGATCGAGGACCTGCGCGCCGCCGCGGCCGTCCTGCAGGGCCACAAGGTGGCCTCTTCGGTGCGGATGCTCGTCGTGCCGGGCTCGATGCGCGTCCGCCAGGCGGCGGAAGCCGAAGGGCTCGACAAGGTCTTCTCCGACGCGGGCGCCGAGTGGCGCCAGGCAGGCTGCTCGATGTGCCTCGGGATGAACCCCGATCAGCTCAAGCCCGGCGAGCGCAGCGCCTCGACCTCCAACCGCAACTTCGAGGGCAGGCAGGGCAAGGGCGGCCGGACGCACCTCGTCTCGCCGCTCGTGGCGGCCGCCACGGCCATCCGCGGCACGCTGTCCTCGCCCGACGACCTGTAGAAAGGCACCGATCCATGGAACCGTTCACCACCCACACGGGCGTCGGTGTCCCGCTGCGCCGGTCCAACGTGGACACTGACCAGATCATCCCGGCCGTCTACCTCAAGCGGGTCAGCCGCACGGGTTTCGAGGACGGCCTGTTCGCCGCTTGGCGCTCTGACGAGGACTTCATCCTCAACCACGAGCCGTTCAAGAGCGGCAGCGTGCTGGTCGCCGGACCGGACTTCGGCACCGGATCCTCGCGGGAGCACGCCGTCTGGGCGCTCATGAACTACGGCTTCCGGGTCGTGATCTCCTCACGGTTCGCCGACATCTTCCGTGGGAACTCGGGCAAGCAGGGCCTGCTGGCCGCCGAAGTGGCGCAGCAGGACGTCGAACTCCTGTGGAAGATCCTCGAGAACGAGCCCGGCACGGAGGTCTCGGTGGACCTCCAGGCGAAGACCGTGCGGGCCAAGGACTTCACCGCGCCCTTCCAGATCGACGACTACACCCGCTGGCGGCTCCTCGAAGGGCTCGACGACATCGCCCTGACGCTCCGACACGCCGCGGAGATCGACAAGTTCGAGGCCGCTCGGCCCTCCTGGAAGCCTCTGACCACGGCAATCGAGGCCTGACGGGGCAGGGATTCCCTGCTCAGCAAGGGAATCCCGCCCCCTCTCCAGACCCCTTTGGAACCCCCGAAAACCCGCCAAACGGCACTCCTGAGGCCCCCGAGAGGGTCCCTCAAGAGGCGGAACCCACCCCAAATAAGGGAAAATTTCCGCGTGCCGTTTGGAATTTGTGCTGCATTGGTAATACCGTGTGCGCTAAGTCGGCCATCGGGGCCGTGAGAAGTAGTTCCGCTTGGAGGACTGGAATGGCCAACAAGGCCCAGCTGATCGAGGCGCTTTCGGAGCGTCTGGGCGACAAGAAGGTTGCTTCTGAGGCTGTCGACGGTCTTGTCGACATCATCATCCGCACGGTCAACAAGGGCGAGAAGGTGAACATCACCGGCTTCGGTGTGTTCGAGAAGCGCGCCCGCGCTGCCCGTACCGCCCGGAACCCGCGTACCGGTGAGACCGTCCGCGTGAAGAAGACCAACGTGCCCGCCTTCCGCGCCGGCACGACCTTCAAGGACGTGGTGAGCGGCACCAAGAAGCTGCCGAAGGCCACCGTCGTCAAGCGCGCCACCGCGTCCACCACGACGCGCGCCGCCGCCACCACGCGGACCACCGCTGCCAAGGCGACCGCCAGCCGCCCGACCGCGACCCGCAGCACCACCACCCGCACCACCCGCGCCGCCGCGGCCGCCCCCAAGGCTGCCACCACGCGCACTCGCGCCACCGCCACGAAGACGGCTGCCGCGAAGCCCGCCGCCAAGGCCACCGCCGCCAAGGCCGCGCCGAAGGCCGCCGCGAAGCCGGCCGCCAAGGCCACCGCCGCGAAGAAGCCGGCCGCCACCAAGGCCGCTCCGAAGGCGGCGACCACGGCCCGCAAGGCCCCGGCGAAGAAGACCACCGCCGCGGCCAAGAAGAAGTAACGACAAAGAAGTAAGGCTCTGCAACTAACCAGAGCGAACTTCTTCGGTAGGGCCCCACGCCACGTGGGGCCCTACCGTTCGTTTCGGGGTACCTCGCTGCTCTCCGGGCTCCGGCCTCCTCGCTTGCTTGGCCTGTATGAAGGCTCCCTTCATACGGCTGGGCTTGTATGAGGGGAGCCTTCATCCAAGGTGGGTGGATGAAGGGAGCCCTCATACAGCGGGGCTTGTATGAAGGGAGCCTTCATCCAGCACGGGTGGATGAAGGGAGCCTTCATACAGCAAGACCTGTATGAGGGGAGCCTTCATACAGGCCAAAGCCGAGCAAGGCCGAGCAGAGCCGAGCCCGGCCGCCCCGCACCCAAACCGCCCCAGCCCCGCCCGACGCTGAAAGGGCTTTGCCCCTCAGTGGGCTGTCTTCGCAGTGGCATCGGGGGCATTGCCCTACTGTTCGTTTCGGGACGCCCGGCACGACTATGGTGGAGCGGATCCACAGTGAGAGGAGGAGCGAGCACCATCGACATCCGGCTTCTAGGCCCGTTCTCAGTGAGCGTCGGCGGCAGGTCTCTTCCACTCACGAGCAGCAGGCAGCGTGCGCTGCTGGGCACACTGGCACTTTCCGCGGGCCGCCTGGTTTCGATCGACGCGCTCGCGCGGGCGGTCTGGGGTGAGGAACCGCCCGAACGCATTCGCGGCAGCCTGCAGACGTATGTGATGCGGCTGCGCAAGCATCTGGGGGACGAGGCCGTCGTCACCGAGCAGGACGGCTACCGGCTCGACATCGATCCGTCCGTCGTGGACGCGCTGCGCTTCCTGCGGCTGCTGGACTCCGCCGCCGAACAGGGTGACGCCGGCAAGGAACGCGTGCTGCTGGGCGAGGCGCTGCAGCTGTGGGCGGGTAGTCCGTTGGAGGGCGTCGGGTCCGCGGTGCTCGTCGAGGACTGGGCGCCGCTGCTCACTGAGCGGTATCTGTTCGCGGTCGAACGGCGGATCGACCTGGATGCCGATGTGGCACCGGATTCCGACCTGGCAGCCGAGCTGACCGATCTGGTCGCGCAGCATCCGCTGCGGGAGTCGTTGTGGGAACGGCTGGTCCGGGTGCTCGCCCGCTCCGGCCGCCGCGCCGAGGCGCTGGCCCGGTACGCCAAGCTTCGTGAGCTGCTCGCCGACGAGCTGGGTGTGGAGCCCGGCGCCCGGTTGCGGCGCCTGCACGGGGAACTGCTCAGCACGGACGCCGAACCCGTGGCCGCGCCGCCGGTCGCCGAGGTGCCGCGTCAGCTTCCGTTCGACGTCGCGAGTTTCACCGGGCGCGACGCCGAACTCGCCCAGCTCGACCGGTTCCTGGCGGACCGGCGGGGCCGGTCGACCGCGATCGCGGTGATCGAGGGGACCGCCGGGGTCGGCAAGACCTCGCTCGCCGTGCACTGGGCGCACCTGGTGCGCGACCAGTTCCCGGACGGGCAGCTGTTCCTCGACCTGCGCGGGCATTCCGCGGCGACCCCGATGACGCCGGACGCCGCGCTCGCCAGGATCCTGCGCGCGGTCGGGGTGGCCGCCGAGACCATTCCCTCCACAGTGGAGGAACGCTCGGCGATGCTGCGCAGCCGGATGGCCGAGGCCAGGATGCTGATGCTGCTGGACAACGCCCACGACGCCAACCAGGTTCGCCCGCTGCTGCCCGGATCCGGCAACCTGGTGGTCGTGACCAGCCGGAACCAGTTGCGGGGCCTGGTCGCGCGTGAGGGCGCGCACCGCCTGCCGCTGCGGTCCTTCGACACCGCGGACGCGACGGCGTTGCTCGCCGGAAGTGTCGGCTACGAGCGGCTGCAGGCGGAGCCGGACGCCGTCGCGGAACTCGCGGAACTGTGCGGCCGCCTGCCGCTCGCGCTCGCGCTGGCCGGCGAACGGGCGTCCCGGTTCTCGGAGCTGTCGATCGCCGGGATCGTCGACGAGCTCAGGGATCAGCGGGTGCGGCTCGACACCCTGCGCGACCCGCAGGACGCGGGCACGGACCTGCGTGCGGCCTTCTCATGGTCCTACAACGCTTTGCGCCCGGCGGCCGCGAAGATGTTCCGGCTCCTGGGACTGCATCCCGCGATGGACATCGGCCTGCCCGCCGCGGCCGTGCTCAACGGCAGTTCCGTGCGCGAGGCGCGCGAGCTGCTCGACCAGCTCGCCTCGGCGCACCTGATCAACCAGCCGCGCACCGATCGGTACCAGTTCCACGACCTGCTCCGGGTCTACGCCGCGGAACTGTCCGAGCAGGAGGACGACGCGACCGAGTCCGAGGTCGCGATGCGGCGGCTGCTCGACTGGTACCTGTGCGCGCTCGCCGAGGCGAACCAGCTGGTGCGCCCCGATCTGGTCGCCGACGGCGTGATCCTGCCGGTGCCGGACGGGCCGAAGATGAGTTTCTCCGACCACGCCGAGACCATCGACTGGTATCTCACGGAACGGCCGACGCTGGTCGCGCTGGTTTCCGAGGCGGCGCAACGCGGCTGGTCGGCGTCGGCGTGGAAGCTCGCCTGGCTGCTGCGCGGGCTTTTCGCCGAGCGCCATGACATCGATGACTGGATCGGCTCCGCGGAGGTGGCGGTCCGCTCGGTCCGCGAGGCGGGTGACCTGCTGGCGTTGCAGTACGCGGCCAACAACCTCGGCTCCGCGTATCTGCGCGCCGCGCGCACCGAAGCCGGGCTGGAAGCGCTGGAGGAGGGCAGGAAAGCGGCGGCGGACAGCGGCGGAAGCGTGGTCACCGCGGCGATCCTGAGCAACCTGGCAGGCGCTTACTACCAGCGCAAGGAATACGAGAAGGCGTATCGGTACGGCACCGAGGCGGTGGCGATCGCGCGCGAGCGCGGGCAGAAGACCTACGTCGCGCACGCGCTGCTCAACATCAGCGCCAACTGCATCGGGCTGGAAAGGTTCGAAGAGGCGGGCGAACACGCTCGCGGCGCTTTCGAGGCCTTCGATTCGCTCAGCGACCGCTATCACGCGGCCCTTTCGCTCGGGAATGTCGGCGAAGCGCTGGCGGGCGCGGGCCGATACGACGAAGCCCTTGAGACATGCGAGCGCGCGTTGTCACTCTTGCGGGAACTCGACGGCGGTGGCGGCGGCGCCGACTACGGCACGATCGACATTCTCATCACGTTCGGCCGGATACTGGTCCAGACCGGTGAGCCTGCGAAGGGCACCGGGAAATGGGCCGAGGCGCTGGCGGTGTGCCAGCGCCTCGGCGACCCCCGGACGGAAGATCTTCTGGCGCTGTTGGCCTCGTTGCCACCAGCGGTCTGACCGCGGAGGGAGATGCGCCGCACCCCTAGACCGGCGCATCTCACCTCTACGCGTTGACCGGTCTAGTACAGCAGCGATCGCTGTCAGTGCGCTGTCAGCGGCCTGACACTTGAGCTGGTTTTAAGGTTCTTGATCCCGACTTAAGGTTTTCCGGCCCCGGATGGGTCAGGCGTCGGCAGCGGACTGGGGAAATAGTCGGCCGAAACGAGCTTAGGGCCGTTGCTGCCCGAAGGCGCGCTGAACGACAGGATCCACAGCGAGCCCTTCTTGCTCGGCACGACGCCGCCGCGCGCGGCCGCCAGTTCGACGCCATCGGAGTCGGCCAGCGCGCTGACCACGTCCGGGATCACCCCGCCCTGGCTCGACACCAGCGGTGTTCCGCCGTCGCCCGCGATCGCGAGCAGCCGGGCGACGCCGAGCACGGGATCGGGCCAGTAGCCCTCTTCCGAGAGCAGCACCTCGTGCCGGATGTCGAGTGCCAGGTCTTCGGCGACACCCTGGACAGTCTGTACACACCGCAGCCTCGGCGCGGCCAGCACGCGGTCGACACCGAACAGCGGCGCCAGCTTGCGCAGTCCTTCGGCCTGCCGGAACCCGGCGTCGGCCAGCGGGCGCAGGTCGTCGTCGCCGCGCCATTCGCTGCGCTTGCCCGCTTTCGCGTGCCGCACGAACAGCATCGTGGTGAGCCGGGCTTGAGCCGAAGCGAACGCCTTGAGGATGTCGACGTCGGCAGGCCTGGTGAGGATGTCCTCCGCGTCGGCCAGGTTCAGCCAGCGCAGCTCGTCGACCTCTTCGTTGGGCTCGAATCCGCCTTCGACGGCCTCGGCCGCGAAGTAGTCGACCGTCTTCGGCACCGGCCTGCCCTTGACGGGCACCGGATAGGAGATCTGCCCGAGATACCGGCCGAGCACCGCGCGGAACCCGGTCTCCTCGGCGATCTCACGGACCGCGGCGTCGGCGATCGTCTCGCCGGGGTCGAGCTTGCCCTTCGGCAGCGACCAGTCGTCGTAGCGGGGCCGGTGCACGACCGCGAGCGCCGGCTCACCGCCGGTGTCGCGCCACAGCACGGCACCGGCGGCTCTGATCAGGGCGGTCATCCAGCCGCACCGTGCTTCTTCGCGAGTTCCGTCTGGTGGTCGCGCACCTGCGCGACGTCGGTCGGGAACGGGGTCCATTCGCCGGTGGAGCCGAGCACCCAGCAGCGGGTCGACGGCGCGAGCGCGGACTCGAACATGTCGTCCAGCTGCCCGGTCAGCTTCGGATCCTTCACCCGCACCAGCGCTTCGATCCGGCGGTCGAGGTTGCGGTGCATCATGTCCGCGCTGCCGATCCAGTGCGTGCCACCGGCCCGGAAGTGGAACACCCGCGAGTGCTCGAGGAACCGGCCGAGGATCGAGCGCACCCTGATGTTCTCGCTGAGCCCCTCGACACCCGGCTTCAGCGCGCAGATCCCGCGCACCACCACGTCGACGGGCACGCCTGCCTGCGAAGCGTGGTACAGCGCGTCGATCACCTGCTCGTCGACGAGCGAGTTGCACTTGAGCCGGATTCCGGCCTGCTGCCCGGCGCGGGCGAGCTCGATCTCCTCGCCGATGCTGCGGACGATGCCGCGGCGGATGCCGTGCGGCGAGGTGAGGATGTTGCGGTAGGTGTCCTGGCGCGAATACCCGGTCAGCACGTTGAACAGGTCGGTCAGGTCGGCGCCGATCGTCGGGTCCGCGGTCAGCAGGCCCAGGTCTTCGTACAGGCGCGCGGTCTTCGGGTTGTAGTTGCCGGTGCCGATGTGGCAGTAGCGGCGCAGCGTCGAGCCTTCCTGGCGGATGACCATCGACACCTTGCAGTGCGTCTTCAGCCCGACGAGGCCGTAGACCACGTGCACGCCCGCGCGCTCCAGCGTGCGCGCCCAGGTGATGTTGGCCTGCTCGTCGAATCGCGCCTTGATCTCGACCAGCGCCACGACCTGCTTGCCCGCCTCGGCGGCGTCGATCAGCGCGTCGACGATCGGGGAGTCACCCGAGGTGCGGTAGAGCGTCTGCTTGATCGCGAGGACCTTGGGGTCGGCCGCGGCCTGCTCGATGAACCGCTGCACGCTGGTGGAGAAGGAGTCGTATGGGTGGTGCACGAGCACATCGCCCTCGCGCAGCGTCGCGAAGACGCTCTTCGGCGTCTCGCGCTCGCCGAACGCCGGATGCGTCGCTGGCACGAACGGCGGGTCCTTGAGTTCCTTACGGTCCACTCCGGACAGTTGGAACAGGCAGGTCAGGTCGATCAGGCCGGGCACTTCGACCACGTCGCGCGGGTCGACCTCCAGCTCGCGCAGCAGCAGCTCGAGCATGTGCTCGCTCATGTCGGAGGTGACTTCCAGCCGGACCGGCGGGCCGAACCGGCGCTGCGCCAGCTCACGTTCGAGCGCCTGCAGCAGGTCCTCGTCGCGATCCTCTTCGACCTCGAAGTCGGCGTTGCGGGTGACCCGGAACACGTGGTGCTCCGTCACCTCCATGCCGGTGAACAACTCGCCGAGGTGCGCGGCGATCAGCTCTTCGAGCGGGAGGAAGGTGGCCGTGCGGTTCTCGCGCTGCTGCTCGATGCGGACCAGGCGCGGCACGTTGTTCGGCACCTTGACGCGGGCGAACCGCTCGGTGCCGCCCTCGGGATCGCGCACGGTGACCGCGAGGTTGAGCGACAGGCCGGAGATATAGGGGAACGGGTGCGCCGGGTCCACCGCCAACGGGGTGAGCACCGGGAAGATCTGCTCACTGAACAGGTTCGACAGCCGGAGCTGGTCGGCACCGTCCAAATCGGACCAGCCGACGATGCGGATGTCCTGTTCCGCCAGCTGGGGGCGCAGATGCTGCTCGAAGGCGCCCGCCTGCCGCTCCACCAGGTCCTGGTTGCGCTTGGCGATGTAGGCCAGCTGCTCGCGCGGGGTGAGCCCGTCCGCGCTGCGCACCGAGAGGCCGGTTTCGTCACGGCGTTTCAGCCCGGCGACCCGCACCATGTAGAACTCGTCCAAATTGGACGCGAAGATGGCCAGGAACTTGGCGCGCTCCAGCAGCGCCTGCGACTCGTCCTCGGCCAGCGCCAGCACGCGCGCGTTGAAGTCCTGCCACGAGAGTTCCCGGTTGAAGTACCGGTCATCGGGCAGTGTCTCCACGGTCGCGCCCGCGGTCGGCGTCACCGCGGGGGGAGCCGACGGGACCGCGTGGAACTGCTGGGGCCTGCTGGCCGCGCCACCGCGGGTCGCGCGGGGTTTCGCCGTCGGCTGGCGCTTGGTCGTGGCGGTCTTCGCCGCGGGGGGTTTGGCCTTACGGCGGGTCACCGGTGTCGATCCGTCGTCGTTGCTCACGGGGCCCATTGTTCACCACTTCGCGCCCGAATGCGCATACCGTCTTCGACGGTCGGGTGAACTTCTGAATCGTGTCTTTCAGGACAACGAACAATGGCGATCCAAGATCGCCTTGGTGTGTTCCCCGACACCCAGCCGCCTGGCCTCGAGCAGGTCGTCCGCGGTGTCCACGTCACTGCGCAGCGACAGCGCCGCGGCGAGCGTGCGCGCCCCCGAATTCGCGTGCCTGCCTGCGGATCCGACGCCGAACAGCGGATCGAGCGGCAGGCCCGGCGGCGAGAGCAGGAACGTCGTCCCGGTGCCTTGGCGGTCGGGGGAGAAGGCACGCCGCCCGTCCGCTTCCGCGATCGCCGCGCCGAGGTCGACCGCGCGCAATGCGGGCAGGTCGGCCTGGAGTGCGCCGACAATCACAGTGGGATCGTCACGGCGGAGCACTGATTCGCCATATTGATAAGCCGCGTTGAGGCCGCCCGCGCCACGCTCGGCGACAATTTCCACACTGAGTGTTTTGACCGATTCGATCGCTTCCGGATCCGCCGCGACGACCAGCACCCGCCTGATCCCCGGCGCCGCGGTGGCCGCCGTGAGTGTGTCGAGCGCCAGCGCCAGCACCAGTTCCGCGTGATGGACGTCGTCACCCGGCGACGTCAGCGCGCCGCGCAGCCGCGACTTGCCGTCGCGGGGCGGTTTCAACGGGACGACCAGGTCCACCGTGCGTGCCACCCCACCATCTTTACCGAATACGGAGCGCGTGGTGCAGGATCCTCACCAGTGCTCGCACATGAATCTACGAGGAGGAGCCTTGGCTCGGCGTGAGAAGGGCGGCTTCTGGGTGGGGCTGGCCGCCGCACTGTTCTATCCGGCGACCGCTTTGGTGGCGAAGCGGGTCTACCTCGACGCGGAGAAGATCCCGCGCGAGGGACCGGCGCTGCTGGTGATGAACCACGTCTCGCACCTGGACCCGGTCGTCGACGCCGTGTTCGTGCACCGGTGCAAGCGGGTGCCGCGCTTCCTGGGCAAGGAGAGCCTCACCCGGATGCCGATCTTCGGCAAGATCTTCACCGGCTCCGGGCAGATCCCCGTCTCGCGTGGCTCGGCCGCGGCCGGTGACAGCCTCAAGGCGGCCCACCAGGCACTGCGCGACGGCAAGCTGGTGGTCGTCTACCCGGAGGGCACGATCACCAAGCGCGAGGACGGCTGGCTCGACAAGCCGTTCACCGGCGCGGCCAGGATGGCGCTGGAGAACGACATCCCGGTGATCCCGGTCGCCAGGTGGGGCACCAACCACGTGTTCAACGGGTACACGAAGAAGTTCACCCCGTTCCCGCGCAAGACCATCACGCATCTGGTCGGCGACCCGATCGACCTGTCGGCCTATCGTGGTGGCCGCACCCGGAGCGCGACGCTGCTGCGCGAGGTCACCGGGCTGATCATGGACGACATCACCAAGCTGCTGGCCGAAGTACGCCAGGAGCAGCCGCCCGCGAAGGACGAGGACTGACAAAGATGTTCGCCAAGGACTTGCAGCGGATCACCGTGCTCGGGGCGGGCTCGTGGGGCACGGCCTTCGCGAAGGTCCTCGGCGACGCGGGCCGCGACGTCACCATCTGGGCGCGCCGGGAGTCGGTGGCCGAGGAGATCACCGGCGGGCACACGAACAGCTCGTATCTGCCGGACGTGACGCTGCCGTCGCGCATCACGGCGACCTCGGATCCCGCCGCCGCGCTCGCCGGCGCGCAGGCCGTGGTGCTGGCCGTCCCGTCGCAGAGCCTGCGCGCCAACCTCTCGACGTGGAAGGGCCTGCTCTCGCCGGAATCGGTGCTGGTGAGCCTCGCCAAGGGCGTCGAACTCGGCACCCTGAAGCGGATGAGCCAGGTCATCGCGGAGATCGCGGAGGTCGCCGACGAGCAGATCGTGGTGGTCACCGGCCCGAACCTGGCCCGCGAGATCGCCCAGGGGCAGCCGTCGGCCGCGGTGGTCGCGTGCAGTGATCACGAACGCGCGGTCGCGGTACAGCGTGCCTCGTTCAACTCGTACTTCCGCCCGTACACCAACACCGACGTCGTCGGCTGCGAGCTGGGCGGCGCATGCAAGAACGTCATCGCGCTGAGCTGCGGGATGGCGGCCGGTCTCGGCCTCGGCACCAACACGATGGCCACGTTGATCACCCGCGGCCTCGCCGAGATGGCCCGCCTCGGCACGAAGCTCGGCGCGGACCCGCTCACCTTCGCCGGCCTCGCCGGCGTCGGCGACCTGGTGGCGACCTGCTCGTCCCCGCTGTCGCGCAACCGCACCTTCGGCGAGCGGCTCGGCCGCGGCGAAACCCTGGAGCAGGCCCAGCTCGCGGGCGGCGGCCAGGTCGCGGAAGGGGTGAAGTCGTGCACCTCGATCCGCGAGCTCGCGATGAGCCTCGGTGTCGACATGCCGATCACCGACGCCATGCACCGCGTCTGCCACGAGGGCGTCGACCCGCGCAAGGCGGGCGCCGAGCTGCTCGGCCGCGAGCAGAAGCACGAGTGGTCGTAGTTTTCTTCGAAAGAGCCGACCTTCTCCCAAACTGCGAGATGGGTTGACCGTGAGTAGCCGGGGCTGGTTCCATTGATGGCATGTTCGCGACACGAATGACCGATCGGCGCGGTGCCCAGCACCTGAGCCCGGTTTCGTGTGCGCTGTGTCGCTGTTGTCGGTGAACCCAGCCCCGGCCCTGTACGACACCCTTCGCTCTTTGAGGACTCCTCTGATGTTCGCCGTACCCGACAACACCCTGCTCGTCTCCGAGAACCCCGCACTCCGCCACCCGGTCCGCGTCGCGCTCGAGTTCGCGGCCGACCGCGGCCGGTGGGGCCACCTGCTCCGCTACGACCCCGATCAGCGCTTCCACGCGCTCATCTCGGGCGACGACCGCGAAGAGGTCTGGCTCATGTCTTGGCTGCCGGGCCAGCGGACCGACCTCCACGACCACGCCTTCAGCTCGGGCGCGTTCACCGTGGTCGACGGCGCGCTGACGGAGACCGTCGCCCGCCGCGCCCCCGACGGCCGCGCGATCAGCGAGTCGCACGCGCTCGTGACCGGCCAGTCCCGCGTCTTCGGCCCCGGCTACGTCCACCAGGTCGTCAACGAGGGCCCTGACCCGGCGATCAGCATCCACGTCTACCGCGACGGCGGCCGTGACATGCGCCCGTTCCACCTGGACCCGCGCTTCGGCCCGGTCCAGCTCTAGCCCGGTCGTGAGTGTTTTGGCCGGTTCTAACCGGCCAAAACACTCACGACCCCTTGACCGCGCCGCGCAGGCGGAACTCGGCCGGGACGCTCATGCCCGCCGCCAAGACGAGGTGGAGTAGCACCCGGGCCTTGCGCGGGTCCAGCCAGCCCGCCATGGTCACGCCCATGCCGATGAGGTCCGCCTCCGCGCCGCGGTAGCCGTACGTGCCGCGGAACGTCGTGCCCACGCCCGTCCGCGAGGCGACGACCACCGGGACACGGGTGAGCGCGCGTTCGATCGCGTCGGCCATCCGGTCCGAGACATGCCCGACCCCGCTCGCGGCCACGACCACACCGGCCGCGCCCGCTTCGACGACCGCGTCGAGCACCGCGCCCGAGTCGTCGAGCCCGCTTTCCAGCACCGGGATCAGCAGGTCCGTGCGCGGCGCGGGCAGTGCGGGCAGGCGCGGACCGGCCGGGTGGAAGTAGTGCACGGCACCCTCGGCGAGCATCCCCACCGGCCCGGCGGGCGCCGACGAGAACGCCTCCAGGTGACTCGAATGCGCCTTGCGGACCCAGCGTGCCTGGTGGATGTCGTCGTTGAACGCCAGCAGCGCGCCACGGCCCCGGCTCGACGGCGCCGCCGCCACGGTGAGCGCGTTCGCCAGGTTCGCGGGCCCGTCCGGGCTGAGCATGCTCGGGTGCCGCATCGCGCCGGTGAGCACGACAGGCCGGTGATCAGGCCAGACGCACTCGAAGAAGTAGGCCGTCTCTTCGAGCGTGTCCGTGCCCTGCACCACGACGATCCCGTCGGACCGCTGCGCGACCGCCCACTCATAACAGCTGGTCAGGCCCGTGAAGGTGAGCGAAGTGCCCGGAATGGTCGACAGCGTCGCCGCCACCACGTCGAAGTCGAGGTCGACCCCGTCGAGCAGGTCGGCCGCGGTCAGTTTCGGCACGACGCCGCGTTCCGCCGGCGCCATGGAAATGGTTCCGCCGAGCGCGGCGACGGCGAGCAAAGGCCTGCTTTTCATGACACCGACTTTATTGAGCCGGGAATTGTTCCGCGATCCGCTTGAGCTTGCCCAGCCGCCGATCCCAGCTCGCCGCGAGTTCGGTGAGCCATTGCGCGGACGTTTCGATCGCTTCCGGATGAACCCGGTAAAGCACTTCGCGCCCCGACCGCCCGCCGCTGACCAGACCGGCGCTTTCGAGCACGTTCAAATGTTTGACGACCGCCTGCCTGCTCACCGGCAGCTGCCCGGCGAGTGTGGTCGCGCTGGCCTGACCCGCGTCGGCGAGCACGTCGAGCAGTGCCCGCCTGGTCGGATCGGCCAGCGCGGCGAGCACCTCGCCGATTTCGGTCACCCTTGTTCCGCCCATGCCTTCACGACGTTCAGCTGGAACTTCCAGCCTTCATTGTTGCCGTCGTAGGCCTTCTTGCGCTCCTCGGCCGTCTTCTTCAGCGACTCGAAACCGCTCTCGACGACCTTCAGCAGCGTGCCGCCTTCCTTTTCGTGCAAGGAGAATTCGACCAGCGTCGAGTCGCCGTCCGGGTCGGGGTAGCCGCCGATCCACCGGTAGGAGATGTACTTGCGCGGGTCGGTCTTCTCGATCTTCAACGCGAAGGTCCCGTACTTGGCGTGCTCCACGATGTGCAGCTCGCCCTCTTGGCGGAGCTGCCGCTCGTCCGCGCCGCCTTCGCCGATCCACCAGCCCGGTTCCGTTACCAGGCCCCAAACCCGCTCGATCGGGGCGTTGATTTCTACCTCGCGTTCGATGCTGTCCATGTCTGCCTCCTGAGTTGACGTGCTACCCACAGGTTGCACTATCTCCCCTCGAAGTGCAACCCCCGGGTAGCACGTCAGCTTCAGTAGGCGAGTTCGCCGGGACTGCGGAGTACGCAGAACTCGTTGCCTTCCGGGTCGGCCAGCACGATCCAGCCGGTGCCGTCCGGCTCACGGTGGTCGGACACGAGCCCGGCGCCGATGTCCAGCAGGCGGCCCACTTCTTCGTCACGCGTGCGGTCACTCGGCCGCAGGCACACGTGCACACGGTTCTTGGCGGCCTTCGCTTCGGGCACCCGCTGGAAGAACAGCGTCAGCCCGCCCGCCGCCAGCTCGACGATGGCTTCGGGATCACCGGGGAAATCCTCCTCGGCCTGCGGGCGGTCGACGACCTTGCTCCAGAAGGAAGCCAGTTTGTAGGGGTCCGCGCAGTCGAACGCGATGTTCTGTACGAAAGAACTCATGCGCGGAGGTTACGTCCGTTGTCCAGCGCGGCCACCCCGGTTCTCGGAATTCCTTGCCTGCGTGCACGTTCCCGGTCCCGTTCTTCACTCCCCGTGAGCCTTTCCACACGGGGCGACCTCGCGCCGGGCGACCGGCCACGCCCCTGAGGACCGGGATAAAGCGGGCTTTACTCCCGGGGATAAAGCCCGCTAAATCCCCGGGAGTAAAGCGGGCTTTATCCCGGTCCGGCAGGCGCTCAGGCGAGGCGCAGGCCCGCGGACCGGTGGACCTTGCGGTCCGCGTCGACGATGAAGACCTCGCAGTCCTGCTCGGCCGCCCAGGCGATGCCGTCGCGTCCCATCGCGAAGATGGCCGTGGCCAAGGCATCCGCGGAAGTCAGGTCCGGCGACACGACCGTCACGCTCGCCAAGCCCGAAGCCGCCATGCCGGTCCGCCCGTCCACGATGTGCGAACCCCGTTCGTACGAAGCCGAAGTCGCCACCGCGCCGTCACGGCTCGCCAGCACGCAACACAGGACGTCGGGCTGATCGGGATGCCGGACGCCGACGCGCCACGGCCGCCCCGGTGCGGCTTCGCCCGCCGTGACGACGTCGCCGCCCGCGTTGAGGCAGAACCGGGTCGCGCCTGCCGCGCGCAGGATGTCGGCCGCGCGCTGCACCGCCCAGCCCTTCACGACACCGCACGGGTCGAAGTTCCTGCCGAGCGGGCGCGCGCTGAACGCGCCGCCGGAAAGCTGTTCGTAGTGCGCACAAAGCGCCAGAATCATGCCCAGCTCATCGCTCATCTCCTCGAGCGCGAGTTCGCCGCGGTCGTACCGGCTCACCTCGCTGCCGGGCTTGAACGGGCTGAACCGCTCGTCGACCTCGCGCAGCCACGCGAAAGCGTCGTCCTGCGCGTCGTCGAAACCGTCGACGCTGATCGAGATCGGCAGGCCCATGATGTGCTCGACCCGGTTCATCGCGGTGGCTGGCATTTCAAGACCCCTTGGCGTCGATGGCGGCTTGCAGCGACTTGACGTACGACTCGCTCGTGGAGGTCGCGCCGGACACGGTGTCGATGTCCGCGCTCTGCGCCTCCAGCGCTTCCTCGCGCAGCCGGGGCAGCGCGTCGACGGCCCGGCCGCTGCGTGGCTGTTGCAGCAGCTGGATGTCGTCGATCTTGTTGCCGGAGAACGTGACCTGGACCTGCACGGTCCCGTAGTCGCTGCTCTCGGCGGTGCCGGAGACGGTGGTCGCGCCTTCCGATGTGGACGATCCGGCGCTCGGCGCGGTCGTCTGCGCGACCGTGGTGCTGCCCAGCGGTGTCGGTTCGAAGTTCCACACGGCGGCGAACCCGCCCGCGGACAGCAGCAGGACGAGAATGGTCTTCTTCACGGCGGCAGATCTCCTTATCCGGCAAGGCTGAAACGTTCGGCGTGCACCTGCTGGCGTGGCACCGACAGCTCACGCAGGCTCGCCAATACGGCATTGGTCATCCCCGGCGGCCCGCACACGAACACGTCGCGGTCGCTCAGATCGGGCGCGAGCTTCATCAGGCTCGCCGGTCCGAGCAGCGGACCGTACGGCCCGGAGACCTGCGACGGCCCGGTCAGCACGTGCACCCGCGCGCCGCGAGCGCGGGCCAGTCCGTGCAACTCGTGCAGCAGCACGGCGTCGCGGCTGGATCCGACGCGGTAGATCACCACCACGTGGCCCTTGATCTCTTCGAGCAGCGCACGGATCGGGGTCACGCCGACACCGCCAGCGACGAGCAACGCGTTCGACCGCGTCTGCTGCAAAGTGGTGAACGCGCCGTACGGGCCTTCCGCGAACACCCGCGTGCCGACCTTGAGGTTCCGCAGGCTCGCGCTGCCCTCGCCGAGCGCTTTCGCGGTGAGCCGCAACGTCTTGCCGTCCGGCGCGGCCGAGAGTGAGAACGGGTTCGCTTGGAACCAGCGTTCCCGCGTCAGGAACCGCCACAGGAAGAACTGACCGGCACGCGCGGGCAGCTCGTTCAGCCGCTTCCCGCTCATGTACACCGAAACCACGTCCGGCGACTCCGGCACGACCGCGACCACGCGCAGCTGATGCCGCAGATTCCGCCACAGCGGCAGCACGACCCGGCCCAGCAGCACCGCGCCCAGCGCGACACCCCACAGCGTCCACCAATAGGCCTTGGCGAACGGCGAGCTGGTGAACGACTGCCCCAGCGCGATCTGGTGGCTGAACGCCAGCACCACCGCGGCATAGGTGTAGAGGTGGATGAAATGCCACGTCTCGTACGCCATCCGCTTGCGCGCGAACCGCGCGGAAGTGCCGCCGATCACCAGAATCAGCACGAAAGCGACGATCGCGCGCAGGATTCCGTCGAGGGTGTTGGCCATTTCGACGAGTTCGTCGACCGGCCCGTTGTTCTCGACCTGCGCGTAGCCGAAGACGATGAAGACCAGATGCCCCAGCAGTGTCCACAAGAGACCGAACCCGGTCCAGCGGTGCCAGTTGGTCAGCCGGTCCATGCCGAGGCGGCGGTCCAGCCACGGCACGCGGGCGACCAGCAGCAGCTGGAACGCCATGAACAGCGCGCCGTACAGCCCGGCGAGCCTGCCGATGGTGATCAGCGCGTTGCCGGACGGTCCCGCGACGGCGAAGAGCGCGGTGACGACGGCCACGTTGGCGGCGAGGAAGGCGTAGAGGCCGGTCCTCGCCGCGACGCGGGGCCGGAGTACTGGGGTGGCAGGCATGGTTGTCACACGGATGCCCTCTCGAGTCGGTTCACTGCCGAAGACTTTCGTCGGCGAACCTGTGTCAGGTCTGGGGATAACCTGTCGACTTCCTGTCGCCTGCGCTCCCGCCTCGCCCGCGCGCCCGAACTACCGCAGGATGGACATCGTGAGCAATGAAAAGGTGCGGCTGCTGGTCGTCGACGACGAGCCGCACATCGCCGATCTGGTCGCGACCGTCGCGCGGTACGAGGGCTGGGAAGCGGTCACCGCCGGCACCGGCCAGGACGCGCTGCGTGAGGCAGAGGGTTTCGCGCCGGACATCGTCGTGCTCGACCTGATGCTGCCCGACTTCGACGGTTTCACCGTGCTCGACCGGCTGCGCGAGCGCGGCGCCGCCGTGCCGGTCGTCTTCCTCACCGCGAAGGACGCCACCGCCGACCGCATCGCCGGGCTGACCCGTGGCGGCGACGACTATCTCGTCAAGCCGTTCTCCGTCGAGGAGCTGATGGCCAGGCTGCGCGCGGTACTGCGGCGCAGCAACGGTCCCGCGTGGAAGCCGTCCGTGCTCGAAGTCGCCGATCTCGTGCTCAACGAGGACACCCGCGAGGTGCGCCGCGGCGGCGCGCTGGTGACGGTCACGCCGACCGAGTACGAGCTGTTGCGCTACCTCATGCGCCGCTCGCCCGCGGTGCTGACGAAGGCCCAGATCCTCGATCACGTCTGGGAGTACGACTTCGGCGGCCGCTCCAATGTGGTCGAACTCGTCGTCTCGCATCTGCGCCGCAAGCTCGACTCCGGCCGCGAGCCGCTGATCCACACCGTGCGCGGCGTCGGCTACGTGGTGCGCCAGGTGCAGCAGTGAACCTGATGAGACAGTGGCGGGCGTCCCGCCTCGGCACGCGGCTGGCGCTCGGGCTGGCCGCGCTTTCGCTCGTGGTCTTCGCCGTGGTCGGGGTGTTCAGCACCATCTTCATCCGCGAGTTCCTCGCCAACCGGCTCGACGAGCAGCTCACCAAGACCCAGCAGGGACAGGTCGGCCCGCTCAAGGACAACCACGGCGCCCCGCTGCAGTCCTACGGCTGGTTCACCGCGCTCTTCCAGGTCCGCGACGGGGTCGCGAGCCCGATGGAGCTGGGCAAGCTGCCCGAGGACTTCAGCCAGCTGCAAAAGGTGGCGACGGAAGCCACCGCCACGGAAGTCCTGCGCACGGTTTACGTGCGTGACGAGGGCCTCTACCGGGTTCGCGCCTGCCCGGTCGACAAGCCCAACGGGGAAGTTCTCGTCAGCGCCGCGCCGCAGAGCGAACTCGACAGCACGGTCAGCAGGCTGATCTGGATCGAGGTCGGCGCGTTCGCCGTCGCGCTGGGCGTGCTGGTCCTCTTCGGCCGGATCGTGTTGCGGCGCGGGCTGAAACCACTCGGTGACATGGCGGGCACCGCGCACGACATCGCGTCGCACGACCTCACCGGGAGCCCGGAACTGCCGGTGCGCGCGTCCGGCTCCGGCGGCGGCGCCGAGGTCGAGGAGCTGCGGACCGCGTTCAACGTGATGCTGGAGCACATCGAGACCTCGCTCGCCGCGCGCACGGCCGCGAACGAGAAGCTGCGCCGGTTCATCGCCGACGCCTCGCACGAACTGCGGACGCCGCTGACCTCGATTCGGGGCTACGCCGAGCTTTTCCAGTACGCGGCGGCCAACGAGCCTGCCGAGCGCGACGCGCACCTGGCCAAGATCCGGGCGGAGACGGCACGGATGAGCGTGCTCGTCGACGACCTGCTGCTGTTGGCGCGCTTGGATTCCGTCGAGGCCGACGCCCCGCTGCGGCTCGCGGACACCGACGTCGTCGAACTCGCCTCCGCCGCGGCCGACGCCTTCCGCGCCGGTCACCCCGACCGGCCGCTGACGCTCGATCTCGCCGAATCCGCCAAGCTGCGCGCGGATCCCGTGCGGCTGCGCCAGGTGCTCGACAACCTGCTGACCAACGCGGCCGTGCACACCCCGCCCGGCACCCCGGTGACCGTGTCCGTGCGCATCGAAGACGGCATCGTGCTGCGGATCTCCGACGAGGGACCGGGTATCGCGCCGGAGAACCTGCCCCGGATCTTCGACCGGTTCTACCGCGTCGACCATTCACGCACGCGCGGCAACGGCGGCACCGGCCTCGGCCTGGCCGTGGTCAACTCGCTCGTCGCCGCGCACGGCGGTTCGGTCGAGGTGTCCAGCGGGCCAGGCAGGACCACGTTCACCGTCCGGCTGCCCCGCGGCCGCTGACGTGTTCGGGCACCGGCACCACCGGCGGCAGCTCCTTGTCGGACTCCGGCTCGCCGAAGACCGTGTAGATCGGCAGCACGCCGGCCCAGGCGCTGTTCGTTTCGAGGTCTTCCGGCTCGTCGCCGGGACCTTCGGCGCGCATCTTGACCGACGCCTCGGCCAAGTCCAGCGCCAGCACGGAAACCGCGGCGAACTCCTTGGCGTTGACGTCGCGCGCGTGCTCCCATGAGCCGGGCGCGAGGTGATCGCTGATCACGTGCAGCGCGTGCATCTTCGCCTCGGGCTCGGTCACCGGCTTCGCCTCGCCGTAGACCATCGCGCTGCGGTAGTTCATCGAGTGGTTGTTGACCGAGCGCGCGTAGACGATCCCGTCGAGCAGCGTCACGGTCACGCAGACCTCGATGCCGGTCGCCGCCTGCCGCATGCTGCTCGCGCCGGTCGATCCGTGCAGGTAGAGCGTGTCACCGTCGCGGCCGTAGCCGGTCGGGACCACCATCGGGACACCGTCACGCACCACGCCGAGGTGGCAGATCAGCGCCTCGTCGAGCACGGAGTACAGCGTCGCCCGGTCGGTCACCGCGCGGATCTTCTTCCGGCCGAGTGTGGTCCGTGTGGTCGGGGAAAGTGGTGGCAGCTCGGTCATGGGATCAGTCTTCCGAGCACAGTGGCATTACGGAATGGCCAATTTGTGTATGATTGAGCAGTCCACTTAAGGGGGTTCTGGTGTCCGAAACCGCGTTGCCCGTGCGGCTCGACCGCAAGTCGGAGCTGCCGCTCGCGGTGCAGCTCGCCGACGCGCTGCGCGACGCGGCCGCCACCGGGCACCTGCGCGGCGGCGACCGGCTCCCGTCCACCCGCGCGCTCGCGGAGCGGCTCGGGGTGAGCCGCACGGTCACCTCCGCCGCGTACGAGCAGCTTCACGCCGAAGGCTGGATCGCGGGCCGTCACGGCTCCGGGACGTACGTGACGACCTCGCCGCCCGGCTCGCGTTCGGTCAGCGGTGAGGTGCTCGGCGAGGTCAGGGACCGCACCGACCTGCTCGACCTCACCCCCGGCGTGCCGTGGGCCGACGGGCTCGACCGTGCCGCGTGGCGCCGGGCCTGGCGTGCCGCCGGCGACCCGACGCCCGCCTACCGCGAGCATCGCGCCGGGCTGCCGGACTACCGCGCCGCGGTCACCGAACACCTGCTGCGCCACCGCGGCCTCGCGACGCACGCGGTGCTGTCGACCGGCGGGACCACCGCCGCCGTCTTCGAACTCGCGGGCGCGGTGCTCAGCCGTGACGACGTCGTCGCGATCGAGGAGCCGGGTTACCAGCGCGCCGTGCAGACGTTCCGCCGCGCCGGGCTGCGCGTGGTCGGCGTGCCCGTCGACGGCGAAGGCCTGCGCCCAGACGCGATCCCGCAAGGCGTGCGCGCGGTCTACTGCTCGCCGGCGCACCAATATCCGATGGGCAGCCGGATGAGCGCGTCGCGCCGCGTCGAGCTGGTCGACCGCGCGCGCACCGACGGCATCCTGCTGATCGAAGACGACTACGACGGCGAACTGCGCTTCGACGTGGCCCCGCTGCCGTTGCTCGCCGCGCTGGCCCCCGACGTCGTCGCGCACCTGGGCACCACGAGCAAGATCCTCACCCCGACGCTCGGCGCGGGCTGGATGGTCGCGCCGCCGCCCGTCGCCGCGGCCGTGCTCGAATACCGCGAACGCACCGGCACCCGGCCGTCACCGGCGGGCCAGCGCGTGCTCGTCGAACTCGCCCGCACCGGCGATCTCGGCCGTCACCTGCGTAAACTCCGGCGTGAGCTGTCCGAGCGCCGCACCATGCTCTCCGCCGCGCTGACCGCGGCGGGCATCCCGCTGCTCGGCGACGACGCCGGCGCGCACCTGGTCGTCCCGTTCGACTCCGCCGAGACCGAACGTGCCAGGCTCGCCGACGCCGAACGCGCCGGAATCCGCCTCGACGGGCTCGCCAGGCACTTCGCGGGCACGCCGACCGTCCACGGCGTCGCGATCGGTTACGCGGGGTGCTCGCGGGAGGGGCTGGCCTCGGCCGTGCCCACGCTCGTCGGGTTGCTTGGCAAGCGCCCGGTAGGGTGACCTGCCATGAGTAAGACTCGAGTCGCGGTCGTGTTCGGTGGCAGGAGCAGCGAACACCCCGTTTCCTGCGTATCCGCCGGCTCCATCCTGGCGAACCTGGACGCGGAGCGGTTCGAGATCGTCCCGATCGGCATCACTCGCGAGGGTGGCTGGGTGCTCGGCACCTCCGACGCCTCGCAGCTGGCGATCCAGGGCACGGAGTTCCCGTCGGTCACCGACGGCAAGTCGCTCGTGCTGAGCGGCCGCAACGTCGTCTCGCTGGAGCGCGGCGCCGAGGTCGGCGTGCTGTCCTCGGTGGACGTCGTGTTCCCAGTGCTGCACGGCGCGTTCGGTGAGGACGGCACCATCCAGGGCCTGCTCGAGCTCGCGGACATCCCCTACGTCGGACCTGGCGTGCTCGCCAGCGCGTCCGCGATGGACAAGGCCACGGCGAAGAAACTCCTTGCCGCGGAAGGACTTCCGGTCGGCACCTACGTCGAGCTGTCGCGCCGCGCGACGACGTTGACCGAAGACGAGCGTGCCAAGCTCGGCCTGCCGGTCTTCGTGAAGCCGTCGCGCGCGGGCTCGTCGATCGGCATCAGCAAGGTCACCGACTGGTCGCAGCTCGACGCCGCGATTGAGCTGGCCAGGCAGACCGATCCGAAGGTGCTCGTCGAGGCCGCGGTCGTCGGCCGCGAGGTCGAATGCGGCGTGCTGGAGTTCCCCGACGGCCGCGTCGAGGCGTCGCTGCCCGCCGAGATCCGGGTGCTCAGCGAGGAAGCCGAGGCCTGGTACGACTTCGAGACCAAGTACGTCGGCGAGGACGCCGAGCTCGACATCCCCGCCAAGCTCGACGACGAGATCATCGAGCGGGTGCGTGCCACGGCGCTGCGTGCCTTCGAAGCGCTCGACTGCCAGGGCCTCGCGCGGGTGGACTTCTTCGTCGGCGAGGACGGCGAGCTGACCATCAACGAGGTCAACACGATGCCCGGGTTCACCACGACCTCGGCCTACCCGAAGATGTGGGCCGTCACCGGCGTCGACTACCCGACACTGCTGACGACCCTCATCGACACCGCGATCGCGCGCGGCACGGGCCTGCGCTGACCTACATGTCGTAGATGAACCAGTCGCCGCCCTCGAACTTGAGGGTCTGGGTGCCGAGCTCGTTCTCCGCGAACTTCACGCTCGCCTTGACGGCCTTGGCCGGGATCTGAATCTGGGTCGCGCTGACCGTCTTCACCGCGGCTGTGTCGATCGTCGCGGTGCGCAGCGCTTCCTTCTGCTTCGCCGAGATCATGCCGAACATCATCGTCATGGTCGACTTGCACGGGCCGAAACCGTCTTTCTCGGCCTTCTTGGCGGCGGGCCCCGCGATCTCGCAGACGACGTCGAGGTCCTGGGCGCCGACGGCGTGCAGGTACTTCGTGTAGCGCGCGATCCCGCCCTCCTTGGACGAATCGGGCCCGTTGTCCTTGGTGGCCGGCGTCGGCGTCGGGGACTCCGAGCTCGACGGCGGGGCGGTCGGTGACACGGGCGAGCTGCTCGACGGTGACGGCGGCGCCGGAGCCGGGGCCGATTCCGTCTTGTCGTCACAGGCGGTGAGCGTCAGCGTCAAGAGCGCGGCGCCGATCCAGGCGAATTTCCTCTGCACGCCCGGATGCTAACCCGCTGTGTTCGGCCTCGCTGGCAAAACGTCAAAACCCACGTCCGGGGTCGTGAGTGGTATGGCCGGTTAGAACCGGCCATACCACTCACGAGCTTTTTTAGGGGAGCTTCCAGTCGACGGGGGCGGCGCCCTGTTGCTGGAGGAGTTCGTTGGCGCGGCTGAAGGGGCGGGAGCCGAAGAAGCCGTTGTGGGCCGAGAGGGGGCTCGGGTGGGCCGACTCGATGCAGGGGATCTCGCCCAGCATCGGGCGGAGGTTGCGGGCGTTGCGGCCCCAGAGGATGGCGACCATCGGCTCCGAGCGGGCGGCGAGTGCCTTGATGGCCTGGGCGGTGACGTCTTCCCAGCCCTTGCCCTGGTGGGCGTTGGACTTGCCGGGCTGGACCGTCAGTGCCCTGTTGAGCAGCAGGACGCCCTGCTCGGCCCAAGGCGTCAGGTCGCCGTTGGACGGGAGCGGGTGGCCGAGGTCCTCGGCGTACTCCTTGTAGATGTTGATCAGGCTCTTCGGGATCGGGCGCACTTCAGGCGCCACCGAAAAGCTGAGGCCGACCGCGTGGCCTGGGGTCGGGTACGGGTCCTGGCCGACGATCAGCACGCGGACGTCGTGGAACGGCTGCTGGAAGGCGCGCAGCACGTGCGGGCCCGCCGGTAGGTAGGTGCGGCCTGCGGCGATCTCCGCGCGGAGGAACTCCCCCATCGCGGCGATCTTGTCCGCCACCGGTTCGAGGGCTTCCGCCCAGCCTGCTTCGACGATCTCGTTCAACGGGCGCGCTGTCACGGCGAGCGAGCCTACTGCTACAGGTCCAAGCGCCTGAGTTCGGTACGGAAACGTTGGCCTCGCGCTACATAACTGTCGACGACCATGGCGATGTTGTCCGGCCCGAAGGACTTGTTCTCGCGGATCTTGGCCGGGACGCCGAGCGCGATGTGGCCACTCGGGACGTGACCGTTGTACGACACGACCGCGCCGGCGCCGACCATGCCGCCGTCCTCGACGACCGTGCCGTTGAGGACCACCGAGCCCGACGCGATCAAGCAGCCGGTGCCGATCGTGGCGCCTTCGATGTGCACCGCATGACCGACCGCGGACGACGGGCCGAGCAGGGTCGGCTGGGCGCGCGTGCAATGGATCACGCAGCCGTCCTGGACGTTGGAGCGCTCGCCGATCTCGATGTGGCCGTGGTCGCCGCGCAGCACGGTTTGCGGCCACACCGAGGCGAACGCGCCGATGCGGACGTCGCCGATGACCGTCGCGTCGGGATGGACGTACGCGTCGGGGTGGATCTTCGGTTCGAGGTCACCGAGTGCGTAGATCGCCATTGAGCTCCTTCGCGAAACAGATGCTTTCCGGGGTGTGGCGGTAGATCCCGAACTTGGGAATCTCGGTATATCCCGAAGATCGGTACAACGCGATCGCCTCCGGCTGCAACGTGCCCGTCTCCAGGACCGCTCGGGTGCGGCAGGCGGCGAACGCCGTGCGCTCCAGCTCGGCGAGCAGATCACGCGAGAAACCCTTGCCACGGAAGGAAGGCGTGACGAACATGCGCTTCAGCTCGGCGTCGCCGGGGCGCAGTCCTTCGGCGGTGGCGGCCCGCCACGACCCGCACGCGATCGGCTCCCCGTCGCGGTAGCCCACGAGGAACAAACCGTTGGGCAGCACGAAGTCGGCCGAGTCGACCGGGGTGGCGTCCGGGCCGCCGTACCGCTCGACGTACTCCTGCTGCACCCCGGCGATCAACCGCACCGCGTCCGGGTGGGCGTAGTCGACCGTGTGGATGTCCATGACCAGCACACTAGGCGACGGGTACGACACTTTTCAGCGCACTTTTCAGCGCCAGTGTTCCCAGCCGGGCGGCGCCTCGTAGGGCTTGCCGTCGACGGTCACGCCGGTGCCCGGCATGGTCACCGCGCCGATGCGCCGCCAGCCTTCCGGCAGCGGCGGGCCCGGCGCGAAGGTGGCCGCCAGCGCGTGGTCCTCGCCACCGGTCAGCACCCAGGTCACCGGGTCCGCGCCCAGCGCCGAGCCGACTTCGACGAGCCGGGTGGCGATCTCCAGGCGTTCGGTCTGGACGTCGATGCCGACCTCGGACGCGGCCGCGATGTGCGCCAGGTCGGCGAGCAGGCCGTCGGAGATGTCGATCATCGAGGTCGCGCCTGCTTCGGCGGCCTGCGGGCCCGCGTCGTAGGGCGGTTCCGGGCAGCGCTGGGCGTTGACGACGCCGACCGGTGAGCGGAAACCCCGGCCCAGCACGGCGAGACCGGCCGCCGCCCAGCCGAGCCTGCCGCGCACGGCCAGCACGTCGCCGGGGCGCGCGCCGGAGCGGGTGATCATCGCCCGGCCGCCCAGGTCGCCGAGCGCCGTGACACTGATCACCACCTGGTCGGCGCGGACCATGTCGCCGCCCACCACGCCGACGCCGACCGCGGACGCCTCGGCCCACATGCCGTCCATGAGCTCGGTGATCACCTCCGCCGGGGTGTCCGGCGGGCAGGCGAGGCCGACGAGCACCGCGGTGGGCGTCGCGCCCATCGCGGCGATGTCGGCGAGGTTGACCGCGACCGCCTTGCGCCCGACGTGGCCGGGGCTGGACCAGTCGAAGCGGAAGTGCACGCCCTGGACCAGCACGTCCGTGCTCGCGACCACCCTGCCGTCCGGCGCGGCGACCACGGCTGCGTCGTCACCGGGGCCGAGCAGGGTCGGCGCGGGCTGCTTGCGCCCTTTCGTCACGGCGCGGATCAGGCCGAACTCGCCCGTCTCACCCACCGTCACCTGAGGATTTCGTGGTGACACCTGTCACCTCCGTTCGTTCTTGAACAACGAATGCTGATCACCGATAGTCGGATGCCCTATGTTTCTTGTACGTTGCTGGCGACACCCACAACGTTCCTACCTTGAGCCGATCGATCCAGACGAAGGGGCGCGCCGTGGTTCACGCATACATCCTCATCCAGACCGAGGTCGGCAAGGCGGCGGCCGTGGCCGCGGAGATCTCCGGCATCCCTGGTGTGACGAGCTCCGAGGATGTCACCGGGCCGTACGACGTGATCGTCCGCGCCGCCGCGGACAGCGTCGACCAGCTGGGTCAGCTCGTCGTCGCGAAGGTGCAGAACGTGGACGGGATCACCCGGACGCTGACCTGCCCCGTGGTGCACCTGTAACGCATGCTGTAGTTAGCGGGTGGCTGAAACGGACAACGGCGCGCCGCCGCGCGTACTTCTGGTCGTCGCGGCGGTGCTGGCCGTGCTTTTCGCTGGTGGCGTCGCCTACTTCGGGCTGAAGGGCAGCACTTCGGCCGAGCCGGAGGGCGACACCGGGCCGCTCCCGCTGGTTTCGGTGCCCGCGCCCCAGGCGGGCTCTGCGGACTGCGCCAAGCTCGTCGGCGGACTGCCCGCCGACCTGACATCCAATGGCAAGACTTTGTCCCGCCGCGAGCTGGCCGAGCCCGCGCCCGCCGCGACCGTCGCCTGGGGCAGGGAAGCCGTCGTACTGCGCTGCGGGCTTGAGAAGCCTTCCGAGCTGACGCAGACCGCGCAGCTGCGCACGATCAACGGCGTCCAGTGGCTGCCGGTCGAAGCCGATGGCGTCTCGACCTGGTATCTCGTGGACCGCTCGGTGTACGTCGCGCTCACGATTCCGCAGTCGGCGGGCACCGGACCGCTGCAGAGCATCTCCGACGCCGTCGTCGCGAACCTCCAACCCCAGCCGTTGCGGTTTTGACGTTTCGCCAGCGAGGCCGCTGGGGTCGTGAGTGTTTAGACCGGTTAGAACCGGCCGTACCACTCACGACCCCTGACCTGGTCGTTCAATGCCGAGCGCCCCGGCGGTCAGTGCCGGAGGTGCCGATTCGGGCTTCAGCGACGGCAAGGTTCCTCCGCACTCCAGTACCAGCGGAACCGCGGTCGCGAGGAAGCCCCCGAGCATCGACCGCAGCGTTCCAGGCCCCCGCCATTGGTAGTCCTCGACCAGGGCGTCGACAAAGCGCTCGAAGACCCACATGTGGATTTCCCACTCGTCGGAGTCCGCGAGGCGATACGCCCTGGTGATCCCGGTGTTGCGCTTGATCAGTCCTGAGAGCGCTTCGGCGTACTGTACGAACAGCAGTCCGGTCCCATTCGACACATTCCAGACGACGTGGTCGCCGACGTAGAAGTCTTGGCTCACTCCTATGCCCCCTCTTGAGCACGACAAAAGGCCCGGGGACTCAGAGAGTCTCCCGGGCCGCTGTCCGAACCCCTAGCTCAGCCGCGCGTGACCTTGCCGGCCTTGATGCACGAGGTGCACACGTTCATGCGCTTGCGCTGGGACAGGCCGATCTTCGCGTGAACGGTCTGGATGTTCGGGTTCCAGCGGCGGTTGGTACGCCGGTGGGAGTGCGAAACCGACTTACCGAAGCCAGGTCCCTTGGCACAGACGTCGCACACGGCAGCCACGTCGAACTCCTTTGAATATGGGAAGACAAATCACGGCCCAGGTCGACTGGGCAACTCGACCATAGTAACCAGTGGGTTCCCCGCAGATGCCAAGGGGGTCGATACCCTGCCCAAGACCAGTAGGAGGTTACAGCGTGCGAGTGCTGGACGCGGGTGCGGTTTCGGCTTGGGCCTCGGCCTGTGTGCACACCCTTGACCAGCTGCGACCGGCGATCAACGGCATCAACGTGTACCCGGTCGCCGACTCCGACACCGGCTCCAACCTGCTGCACACGATGACCGGCGCCAACGAGGAGCTGTCCGGCGCGGACCCGCGGGACGCGATCGAGGCGCTCAGACTGTTCGCGAAGGGCGCCGTCGCGGCGGCACGCGGCAACTCCGGGATCATCATTTCCCAGGTCATCCGCGGTTTCGCCGAGTCGGCCACGGCGACGGGCGCCATCGACGGACCCGGGCTGGCCGCCGCGCTCGTGCACGCCGACATCGTCGCCACCGGGGCCGTGACCAGGCCGGTCGCCGGCACGATCCTCAGCGTCCTGCACGCGGTCGCGGCCGCGGTCAAGGACGACACCCGCTCGCTCACCGACGTGGCCACGCGCGCCGCGGCGGCCGCGTCGGCGGCGCTCGACGAGACCCCCAACCAGCTGCCCGTGCTGGCCAAGGCCGGCGTGGTCGACGCGGGCGGGCGTGGGCTGGTCGCGGTGCTCGACGCGCTGGTCGGTGTGATCACCGGCACCAACAGCGTGCCGACGCACTCGCTCGAAGCCCACACGCACGACCACGGCCTGCCGGCTCCGCACGCCTGGGAGGTCATGTACCTGCTCGACGGCGTCGCGGAGAGCGCGCTGCCCGGGTTGCGCAAGGCGCTGACCGGGCTCGGCGACAGCGTCACGGTCGCCGCCGACGGGTCCGGCTCCCACGCCGTCCACGTGCACTGCGCCGACATCGGCGGCGCGATCGAGGCTGGCATCGAAGCGGGCCGCCCGCGCCGGATCCGCGTCGAGCCGCTCATCACGCCGACGCCGCTCGAACCGGGCAGCGGCGTGGACCGCACGGTGGTCGCGGTCGTGCACGGCTGGGCGATCGCCGAGCTGCTGCGAGCCGAGGGAATCGCGGTTTTGTCGGTGCCGAGCGGCACTATTCCGAGTGTGGAGGAAATGCTCGGGCTCATCAACGAGGCGGCGGGGCGGCACGTGACCGTGCTGCCCGGGGGCGTCGCGCTCACCGGCGCGGCCGACGCGGCGGCGGGCCACGCCATGGCGGGGGAGCGGGACGTGGTGGTCATCCCGTGTTCGTCGCCGGTGCAGGTGCTGGCCGCGCTGGCGGTGCACGACCCCTCGCGCCGCACGAACGACGACGTCGTGGCCATGGCCGAGGCCGCGGCCGCGACCAGGCGCGGCGAGCTCGTGATCGCCCACGAGGAGTCGCTGACCTGGGTCGGCCGCGCCCAGGAAGGCGACGTCATCGGCTTCGTCGACGGTGAGGTGGTGCTCATCGAGCCCGCCCCCGCCTCGGAGACGAACCTCGTGGCCGCCGCGATGAGCGTGCTCAACCGGATGCTCGCGGCGGGCGGCGAGATGGTCACCGTGCTGTTCGGGGTCGACGCGCCGACCGGGGTCGACGCCGAACTCGCCGAGCAGCTGCGGCTGGAACACCCCGAAGTCGAGATGACAAGCTATTCGAGCGGCTTGGCTGACGCCGTGCTGTTGATTGGAGTCGAGTAAGTGGCCGGGCTGCGCGACAAGCTGACACCGTTGCTGGGCGCCAAAACCGCGAAGGCGCTCGGTGGGTCGCTGGACATCCACACGGTCTCCGACCTGTTGCGGCACTACCCCCGCGACTACGCCGAGCGCGGCAAGCTGACCGACATCGCCGGGCTCGAACTCGGCGAGCACGTCACGGTCATGGCCCGCATCGAGCGCGTCAACAAGCGGACGATGAAGGCCAAGTACGGCACGATCATCGAGATGACGATCACCGACGGCCGTCGCAGGCTGTCGTGCGCGTTCTTCAACCAGGCCTGGCGCGAGAAGGAGCTCAAGCTCGGCGCGATGGGCCTGTTCGCGGGCAAGGTCACCGCGTTCCGCGACCAGCTCCAGCTGACCAATCCCGAGTACGAACTGCTCGACGACGAAGCCGACGCGTCCACAATGGACGAGTTCCTCGGCGAGATCATCCCGGTTTACCCTGCCGCGCAAGGCATCCCGACCTGGGTGATCGGCAAATGCGTCCGCCAGATCCTCGACCAGTTCGAGCTGGACGAAGACCCGATGCCCCCGGAACTGCTCGCCGAATACGGCTTGGTCGACCTCGAAAAGGCATTGCGGCACATCCACCGCCCCCCGAACTGGCCCGACCGCGAGGCGGCGCGTCGCCGTCTCAAGTGGGACGAGGCGATGGCCGTCCAGCTGATCTTCGCCCAGCGCCGCCATTCCGCTATCTCCCGCCCGGCGTTGCCGTGCCCGCACGTCGAAGGTGGCCTGCTCGACGGGTTCGACAAGCGCCTCCCGTTCGACCTCACGGCTGGCCAGCGTGAGATCGGCGACGTCATCGCGGCCGAGCTGACCACGGACCACCCGATGAACCGCCTGCTCCAAGGCGAGGTCGGCAGCGGCAAGACCGTCGTGGCACTGCGCGCGATGCTGCAGGCCGTCGACTCCGGCCGCCAAGCCGCCATGCTCGCCCCCACCGAGGTGCTCGCCTCGCAGCACGCCCGTTCCCTGCGCGAGATGCTCGGCGACATCGGCATGGCAGGCGAACTCGGCGCGGCCGAAAACGCCACCCGCGTCACCCTCCTCACCGGCTCGATGGGCGCCAAGGAACGCAAACAGGCCCTCCTCGACGCCGCCAGCGGCGCGGCGGGCATCGTCGTCGGCACCCACGCCCTCATCCAGGACACGGTTTCCTTCGCCGAGCTCGGTTTCGTCGTCGTCGACGAGCAGCACCGCTTCGGCGTCGAGCAACGCGACGCACTCCGGTCCCGCGGCGCCGACTCCACCAACCCCCACGTCCTCGTCATGACGGCCACCCCGATCCCGCGCACGGTCGCCATGACCGTCTACGGCGACCTCGAAACCTCGGCACTACGCGAAATGCCGGTCGGCCGTTCCCCGATCAAGACCAACGTCGTCCCGGTCGCCGAGAAGCCGGCCTGGCTCGACCGCGTCTGGCAGCGCGTGTCCGAAGAGGTAGGCAAGGGCCACCAGGCCTACGTGGTCTGCCCCCGCATCGGCGACGAACCCGCCTCCGACAAGAGCGACAAACGGCCTCCGCTGGCGGTGCTTGACATCGCACCCGACCTCGCCAACGGCGCGCTCAAGGGCCTGAAGATCGGCGTATTGCACGGCCGTATGCCCGCCGACGACAAAGACCAGGTCATGCGTGAGTTCTCGGCGGGCAGGCTCGACGTGCTGGTGGCCACCACGGTCATCGAGGTCGGCGTCAACGTCCCCAACGCCACCGCCATGGTCATCATGGACGCCGAGCGTTTCGGCGTCAGCCAGCTCCACCAGCTCCGCGGCCGCGTCGGCCGAGGCAGCGTCCCCGGCCTCTGCCTGCTGGTCACCGAAACCCTCGACGGCACAACGACCCGCGAGCGCCTCAACGCCGTCGAGTCCACCACCGACGGCTTCGAGCTGTCCCGCCTCGACCTCGAGATCCGCCGCGAGGGCGACATCCTCGGTGCCGCCCAGTCCGGCAAGCGCTCCGGCCTGAAGCTGCTCTCGCTCCTGCAGGACGAAGACGTGATCGCCGAGGCACGGGAACGCGCCCAGGCCATCGTGTCCGAGGACCCCGCACTGGCCAAGTACACGGGACTGGCCCACATGGTCAGCGACGTCGTCAACGCCGACCGCGCCGAGTACCTCGAAAAAACCTGACCCGGCAAAGGGTCGTGAGTGTTTAGACCGGTTAGAACCGGCCGTACCACTCACGACCCCCAGCCCCACCAGTCAGGCAAGTTGACTTTGCAGCGAACGGCAGTCCAGGCTCCGCGCTTCGCGGGGCCAGGCCGGGATAAAGCCCGCTAAACACCGAGCCATCACCCCGCATGACAGGCGAATCCGAGACCGCGGGCCTGACGGAGTTGGTTTTGGGACACCTGGCGGCTCAAAAGCAACTCCGTCAAGGTGATGCGGCAATGGTTCCCTCGCGCGACTGGCCACGCACGACCCGTTTCACGAACCCGGAACGTAAGCCCCCGCGCTCGTCGCGATCGCCACCGAACGCGCGATCCCCTCGGAAACCGACTGATCCACCAGCTCCCGCGAGATGAAGAGCCGATAGAACAACGGCCCGCAAGCCGCCCGGACCACCTCGACGGCGTCGGTCCCCGCCGGAGCCTCCTCGCGCGCGACGGCGCGGTCGATGATCACGGCCGACCGGGCGTGGCGGTCCCGGTAGAAGTCCCGCAAGGCATCGGCCGCGCGCTCCGAGAGGAACGCCGCCGAAACGGACGCGGTGGGCAACGCCAGCAACGCGGGGTCGGTGAAGTAGCGCACCAGCTCTTCGAGCAACGCGGCCAAGTCGCCGCGGAGCGAGCCGGTGTCGGGGGCTTGCCAGTCGTCTTCGCTGCCGAGGCCGAGTGCGGCGGCGACGAGGCCTTCGGCCGAGCCCCAGCGGCGGTAGATCGTGGTCTTGTGGATGCCGGAGCGCTCGGCGACCGCGTCGACGGTGAGTGCCGCGTAGCCGTGGGCGCCCAGTTCGGCGAGGGTGGCGTGGAGTACCGCTTGGCGGGTGCGTTCGGTGCGGCCGCCGGGGCGGGTGGTGCCGGGAATCTCGGTTGCCAATTGCTACTCCTGTTGCGTTAGTGTGCCCAGTATGCACGACAGTGAGCTTGATGGCGTCATGGATCTCATCGGAGATGCCCGGATCGTCGCTATCGGGGAGAACAACCATCACATCCACGAGTTCGGGGTCATCCGGGACCGGCTGCTGCGGCGGCTGAAGGCGAAGGGGTTCAGCGCACTGGGGTTCGAGTCGGGGTTCGCCGAAGGGGAGAAGGTGGACGCGTGGCTGCGGGGTGGCGCCGGTGACGTCGCCGAGGTCGGGCGCGACGGGTTCACCTTCGGGCTGGGCGACTCGCCTGAGATGCACGAGATGCTGGAGTGGCTGCGCACCCAGGACATCCGCTACTCCGGTCTCGACGTTCCAGGGTCCGGGGGATCTCCGCTCAACGCCCTCGCGGCCATCGACTCGCCACTGGCCGAGCAAGCGATCGAAGCGACGGCTCCGTACTCGGCGCCCAACAGCGCGCTCGTGCCTTACGACAAGCTCAGCGAGGCAGCGACCGCGGCGCTTACCAAGCTGCGAGACAGTCTCGACGATCCGCGCGAGATCCATCTGGCGACAGGTGCGCTTCGGCTGGATACCTATCTCAAGGAGATCGCGGCCATGATGGCCGGGAAGCCGATCGCAGGCGCGTCGCGTGACGAGTACATGGCCGAGTCCGTGCGGTATCTCGACCGGGGGCAGAAGATCGTCGTCATGATCCACAATGGACACCTGCAGCGGGTTCCGTTCCAGATCATGCCGGGTCATCGTGTTCCGTCGGCGGGCACCTTCTTGGCGGACTGGTATGGCGACGACTACTTCGCGCTCGCGCTGACCGGGGCTTCCGGCACGACGACCGGGCTGGCGAACGACGAGTCCGCCCGGCTGGGGTTCCGGATGTACGAACAGGAGCTCGGGGAGCCTGTCGAGGGCAGCCTCGAGGCGGAACTCGGCGCCGTGGACACCGTGACCGACCTCAAAACGAGCACGGCGACCAAGATCCGGCATGCGCACCTGTGGTCGGAAGTCGAGGTCTCGCGGGCGTTCGACGCGGCGATCCACCTCGAAAAACTGCGGGTTTCCACACTCGTTACTGAGGTTAACCGCAGTGTTTGAGCCTTCCTCCCGCCATAATCTCGAAGAGTGCAAGGAAGGAGTGAACAGGCCTACAGCTTGGTCTTCGCGGTGACTTTGGGCTGTATGGCGACCTACTACGCGCTCGGGCTTCCCGGAGGGCCTGAGCCGATACCGTTCCTGCTCACGCTGTACTTCGCGGCGGCCGCGGGACTCAGGCGGGTCGCGTTCGGCGGCGCGTGCGCCTGTGTCGTGCTGACGCAGGGCGTCGTGGTGCTGCTCGGCGAGCGGATCGTGTGGTCCGAGGTGGCTGCCGTGGCCGGTGCGCTGGCCGTGGTCGTCCTTCTGGGCGAGTTGACCAGGGTGCGGCGCGCCCAGGTGCGGGAGAAGGCCGCTTATACGGAGCGGGCGAGGATCGCGCGGGAGTTGCATGACTCGGTCACGCATCACCTGGCGATCATCAGCGTGCAGGCCAATGCGGCGTTGCTCGGCCGCGACATCCGGCCGGAGGTCGCGTTGACGGCTATCAAGGAGGCAAGCAGGACCGCGTCGCGAGAGCTGCGCGAAGCGCTGGGAGCGCTGCGAGATCCCGAGTGCGCGCCCAGGATCGGCGCGCTGGTGGCGAACGTGCGGGCGGCTGGAGTGGACGTCCGGCTGAACGACGGCGTGCCAGAGGCCGGAGTGCCGGAGGTCGATGTGCCGGAGGTCGGCTCGGTGGGATACCGGATCGTGCAGGAGGCGCTGACCAACGCCATCCGGCACGCGCCCGGTGCCGCGGTGGACGTCCGCGTCGAGCGCGGGGAACACGACAAGGTGGTGATCGCCGTCGACAGCGGGCATGGCCTGCGCGGGATGCGGGAGCGTGCCGAGGCCGCGGGCGGGACCTGTGTCGCTGGGCCGAGCGGTGACGGGTTCGCGGTGCGAGCGGAGTTGCCGTCGTCCGAGTTGCCGTCGTCGGCGTTGCGGTCGCCGGAGTCGTGGTCGTCGGGCTTGCGGTCGTCGGAGTCGCCGTCGTGATCAGGGTGCTGCTCGCGGACGACCAGGCGCTGGTGCGTGCCGGGCTGCGCACGATGCTGGGTGAGCCGGACATCGAGGTCGTCGCGGAGGCGGCCGATGGCCGGGAGGCTGTCCGGCTCGCGCGGGAACATCGCCCGGATGTCGTATTGGCCGACGTGCAGATGCCCCGGATGGACGGTATCGAGGCCGCGAGCGTGATCATGGCCGAACTGCCCGACGTCAAGGTGCTGATACTGACCACGTACGACCGCGACGAGTACTGGTGCGCGGGGGCAGGGCGGTCGCCCAGGGTGACGGGATGCTGGCGCCCGGGATCACACGGCGGCTCATCGCCGAGTTCGCCGTGCGGCCCGCCGCGCTCGCGCCGCCGCTGCCGCTGGACCGGTTGACGGAGCGAGAACGGGAGGTGCTGAGCCTGGTCGTGGCCGGTCTGGCGAACGACGAGATCGCCGCGCGGCTGGTGATCAGCCTCGCCACGGCGAAGACGCACGTGTCCAGGATCCTGTCCAAAATGGACACGAGGGACCGGGCGCAGCTGGTCGTCCGGGCCTACGAGTCGGGGCTCGTGCGGCCGGGGGCTGCAACTTAGTCGCAGGCGAAGACGCGACTCGGGCTGACGAGATCGGTGCCCGTTTCGCGCAGGCTTACCGGTATGAACAGCGAAAAGTTCCTCTGCCGGTTGCAGGGCGGCTGCCTGATCATCGGGCCACTGCTCTTCGCCGCGTCCACGTTCTTCTGGCGTCCCAACGGCACCTACAGCGCCGCGACCGGGACTTTGCTTGTGCTGGCGCTGGTCTTCTGGACCTACGGGCTGATCGGTGTGCTCGACACGCTGCGACGGCAGCAGCCGGTGTACGCGAGTGTCGTGCAGCTCGTGCTCGTCTACGGCGCCATCGGCGGTGCCGCGTTCGGGGTGCGCGGCTTCTACGACGAGCTGTTTTCCTTTTCCCGTGAACAATCAGTGCAGGCCTTGACCACGTTCGGGGTCAGAGCCGACCTGGTCTTCTATTGGCCGGGTCCGCTCTTTCCGTTGAGCCTGCTGGCGATCGGCATCGGCTTGGCGCGGGCACGCGTCGCTCCTTTGTGGACGTCCATTATGGTCTGCGCGGTCGGTGTGCTGTTCCCGCTTTCGCGGGTGCCGAGGGTGTCGTGGGCCGCGCATCTCGTCGACGGGCTCATCGTCGTGGCCTTCGCTTACCTCGGCTACCTGCGGTTTCACATGAAACCAAGCAGAAAAACCCGATCAGGGGACGCCCTTCCGGTTGCCGTGCGTGACCGTCGCGAGTAGACGCATGACATGAGCATTCGACCCTCGCGTGGCCTGTTCGCCGTGGCGTTGACGGTGGCGATGACCCTCGCCGCCGTCGCGCCCGCCCAAGCCGATGTCAAAGAGCAGGCGAATCCACCCGCCTGGGGGCTTGACCGCATCGATCAGGCTAAAGGCGTCGACTCTGCGTACCACTACGAAACGCGGGCCGAGGACGTCACCGTTTACATCATCGACAGCGGTGTCGACAGTACGAACGCCGACTTCGGCGGCCGGGTCGAGCCCGGCAAGGACTTCCTGAAGAAGGACGGTACCGACACCGCCGACGGCAACGGTCATGGCACCCAGCTGGCGGGCGTCGTCGGCGGGCGGTCGTACGGCGTGGCCAAGGGGGCCGCGATCGTGCCGGTGCGGGTGATCGGGGCCGACGGCACCGGTCTGACCGAGAACCTGCTGGCCGGTATCGACTGGACGGCCAAGAACGCGAAGCAGCCCGCGGTCGCGTTGCTGGGCATCGCGGGTGTCCCGAACGACGCGCTGGACGCGGCCGTGAAGCGGCTGGCCGAAGTCATGCCGGTCGTCGTCCCGGCCGGTGGCGACTCCGCCGACGTCGCCGGCCTCTCGCCGGCGCGGGTGCCCGAGGTGCTGACCGTCGGCTCCAGCGACAAGCAGGACCGGGTGTCCACGACCTCCGATTTCGGGCCAGGGCTTGACCTCTACGCGCCGGGCGTCGACATCGCCGCGCCGCGCAAGGGTGGTCAGGCGGCCGGTTCGATCACCGGCACGTCGATCGCCGCGGCGCATGTCGCGGGCGCGGCCGCGCTGTACCGCTCGCTCAACCCGGAGAAGAAGCCCGCCGAGGTCGTGCAGGCACTGGTCGACAACGCCACGAAGAACGCGCTCACGGGTGTCCCGGAAGGCACCGCGAACCGCCTGCTCTACACGCTGACCCCGGTCGCCGCGCCGGACCCCGGCCCGGAACCGGTTGTGCCGTAAGCGCCTTAGGCCTTGTCGCGCTGGGCGCGGAGCGCGCCGAGCGCCTTCGTGCTCTGCTCGACGAGGTGCGCGAGGCCCGCTTCCGACGCGAAGACGATGAACCCGGAGCGCCCGCCGACCTGGATTTCGACTTCCTCCGGGGCGACGTGGTAGCTGATTTCGCATTCGCCCGATATCTGGACCCAGGCGGACACCACTACCTCGTTCATCGCGAGCCTCCGGGGAAGGGACACTAGTGTTGCATCGACACTGTGTCCTTCTATAGTAGGGACACCTGTGTCCGGCGGATGCGTCCAACTGGGTGGTGCCCGAATGGCTGTTGGTGTCCAGACGATCCCCCGTGTCCTGCTCGGCGAAGCGCTCAAGCAACTGCGCGCCGAAGCCCAGGTAACCCTTGACGCGGCGGCGAAAGTGATCGGCAAGGACCGGCCGAGGCTCATCAAGGTCCTCGACGGCAAAGCGACACTGTCGACGGAGGAACTCGCCGCGCTCGTCGACTGCTTCGGCGCACAGGACCCCATGCGCGCGGAAATACTGGAGCTGGGCATCCAGGCGCGCAAGCGGGCCAGCGGCAGCCCGTACATGGACCTGGCACCCGACTCCTACCGCAGGCTCGCGTGGCTCGAAGCGATCTCGAAGGACATCTGGAACTACCAGAAGGGGATCTTCCCCTCGATGATCCAGTCGCCCGACTACCTGGACGCGGTCATGCGCACCGGGGAAGGGATCTGGTGGGAGCAGTCGGGCACCGCGCGCGCCGATCTCGTCGCGTTCCGGCTGGAACGCCAGCGCCGCGTGCTCGAGGCCGACGAGCCGAAGCGGATGGACATGATGTTCACCGACGACACGCTTTCGGCCATGGTCGGCAGCCCGGCGATCATGCGCGGTCAGCTGGAGCACGTGCTGGCGATGATCGACCGGCATCCGACGCTCACGGTCCGCATGGTTCCCAATGCGGCGAGCGGGAATCCGGCGCAATCGGGCGGTCTCATCATGCTCAGATTCGGCGCTGTGCTGCGGCCGGTAGGGTTCCTGCCAGTCTCCTACGGCCCGTCTGTCTACTTTGATGAGACAGAGGACACCGAGCGGATCATGCGGGCGTTCAACAAGCTGCGTGAACTCGCCCTCTCGCCGTCGGAGACCAAGGCTGTGCTGGAAAAGAGGCTTAGGGAGTGTAGTTGAAGTCGGACGCGGGCTGGCGCAAGAGCAGCTACAGCGGCTCTGGGAGTGACGACTGCGTCGAGGTCCGTCTGACGGCGGACGTGATCGGCGTGCGTGACACCAAGGACCGCGCGTCGGGCGCCCTCATGGTGAGCTCGGCGGCCTGGGAAGCCTTCCTTCGCCACATCCTGTGACCTGGGTCACGGCAACCTTCTCGGGAAATCGCGCGTGTACGGGGAGACCTGCGCGACCTTGGGGAGGATCACGTGCACACGCCGCACCAGGACAATCCGTTCGCTCCGCCTGCCAGGCTGAACTACGACCAGCTTCGCGGCATCGGGGTGGAACCTCCGTCCGCTGATGCGGTCGACCACGCCGAAGTGGCCAAAAGCAGGTGGGTCATGCTGTCGGTGGTGCTCGCCGTGTTGATGGTGGCCGTGCTGCTCATGTGGCTCGCGATGGACTCGGACGGCGGCAAGGACCGGGCGCGGACGGCGCTGGCGGGGATGACCAACGTCTCCGTGCAGGACGTGGTCGAGCAGGCGCGGTCCGCCGGGGTGACCGATCTCGTCTACCGCCACGGCGGCGTCGCCGACGAGAGCAACGGCGCGGGCTACATCGTCGACAAGGTCGTGCTCGACGGCGACGGGGCGGTGCTGCACGTCCACAGCGGACAGATCAGGCCCACCCATCCGTACCTGTGGCCGTCGGTCTACCGGCAGCCCGAGGTGCATGTCAACGAGGGCGTCGGGCAGGTCTACACCTCGTGGCCCGCGAAGCCGGGGTTCGTCACCTTCGACTGCGCGCGCTGCGAAGGCGAGACGACCGTGACCACGTCGCGGGGCGATGTCCTCTTCCAGGTGACCGGGGCGTACAAGGGCACTCGCTGGATCAACATGGACGACGACGCCCCGGTCGACTACTACCAGGTGCGGGCGACCTCGGCGTGGACGCTGACCGTGGCCGACTTCGACCGGCTGCCCACCTTCGCGCAGGGTTCGCGGGATCCGGCGGGCACCGGCGACACGGTGCTGCGCTACAACGGGCACAAGGACTCCTTCAAGATGACCGGCGTCAGCGGGATCGAGTCCGCGAACGTCACGGGCACCCGGGTGGAAAAGGGCAGGCTCAACGGCCCGTCGCTCGTCCAGGTGAGCGCTTCGGGAGCGTGGAGCATCACCCCGTACTGATGATGAGATGATGTCCATCACCTGGTACTGAACTCCCGGAGAGCGGGACCGACCGGGTAACGTGCGCCTCCTACCGATCCGATGAGATGGGAAGGACCGGGCATGTTCCGCAAGGTGCTGGTCGCCAACCGCGGCGAGATCGCCATCCGTGCGTTCCGCGCATCCTTTGAGCTGGGCGCGGGCACGGTGGCTGTGTTCCCGCACGAGGACCGCAACTCGTTGCACAGGCTGAAAGCCGACGAGGCCTATGAGATCGGCGAGCCGGGGCATCCGGTCCGCGCGTACCTCTCGGTCGAGGAGATCGTCCAGGCGGCCAAGAAGGCGGGGGCGGACGCGATCTACCCCGGCTACGGCTTCCTGTCCGAGAACCCCGATCTCGCGCTGGCGTGCGAGGAAGCGGGCATCACGTTCGTCGGGCCGAGCGCCGAAATCCTGGAACTCACGGGTAACAAGGCGCGCGCGGTCAAGGCGGCGCGTGAGGCCGGGGTGCCGGTGCTCGGCTCGTCCGAGCCTTCGTCCGATGTGGACGCACTGGTCGCGGCGGCCGAGAAGCTCGGCTTCCCGGTGTTCGTCAAGGCGGTCGCCGGTGGCGGCGGGCGCGGTATGCGCCGGGTCGAGGACCCGAAGGTGCTGCGCGAGTCCATCGAGGCGGCCGCGCGCGAGGCCGAGTCGGCGTTCGGCGACCCGACGGTGTTCATCGAGAAGGCCGTCGTCGAGCCGCGCCACATCGAGGTGCAGATCCTCGCCGACGGCGCGGGCAACGTCATCCACCTCTTCGAGCGTGACTGCTCGGTCCAGCGGCGGCACCAGAAGGTCGTCGAGCTGGCGCCCGCGCCGAACCTCGACCCCGGGCTGCGCGACCGGATCTGCGCGGACGCGGTCAAGTTCGCCCGCCAGATCGGCTACCGCAACGCCGGCACCGTCGAGTTCCTGCTCGACCGCGACGGCAACCACGTGTTCATCGAGATGAACCCGCGGATCCAGGTCGAGCACACGGTCACCGAAGAGGTCACCGACGTCGACCTCGTCCAGTCGCAGCTGCGCATCGCCTCCGGCCAGACGCTCGACGACCTCGGGCTGTCCCAGGACAAGGTGTATCTGCGCGGCGCCGCGCTGCAGTGCCGCATCACCACGGAAGATCCCGCCAACGGTTTCCGTCCCGACACCGGCATGATCAGCGCGTACCGCTCACCGGGCGGCTCTGGCATCCGGCTCGACGGCGGCACCGCGTTCGCGGGCACGGAGATCTCCGCGCACTTCGACTCGCTGCTCGTGAAGCTGACCTGCCGCGGCCGTGACTTCACCACGGCCGTCGGCCGCGCGCGCCGCGCGGTCGCCGAGTTCCGGATCCGCGGTGTGGCCACGAACATCCCGTTCCTGCAGGCCGTGCTCGACGACCCGGACTTCCGCGAAGGCCGCGTCACGACCTCGTTCATCGAGGAGCGCCCGCACCTGCTGACCGCGCGGCACTCCGCCGACCGCGGCACCAGGCTGCTGACCTACCTCGCCGACAAGACGGTCAACAAGCCGCACGGCGAGCGGCCGCGCACGATCGAGCCGCACGTCAAACTGCCCAAGTTCGACAAGAACGCCGAACCGCCCGCCGGGTCGAAGCAGAAGCTCGACGCGCTCGGGCCGGAGGGTTTCGCGCGCTGGCTGCGTGAATCGCCGACCATCGGCGTCACCGACACGACCTTCCGCGACGCGCACCAGTCGCTGCTGGCCACCCGGGTGCGCACCAAGGACCTGCTGGCCGTCGCGCCGGTCGTCGCGCGCACGGTGCCGCAGCTGCTCTCGCTCGAATGCTGGGGCGGCGCGACCTACGACGTCGCGCTGCGGTTCCTCGCCGAGGACCCGTGGGAGCGGCTCGCGAAGCTGCGCGAGGCGGTGCCGAACATTGCGCTGCAGATGCTGCTGCGCGGGCGGAACACGGTCGGCTACACGCCTTATCCGACCGAGGTGACCAATGCCTTCGTCGAGGAGGCCACCGCGACCGGCATCGACATCTTCCGCATCTTCGACGCGCTCAACGACGTCGAGCAGATGCGCCCGGCGATCGAAGCGGTACGCGAGACGGGCTCGGCCGTGGCCGAGGTCGCGCTCTGCTACACCTCGGATTTGTCGGACCCGGCTGAGAAGCTGTACACACTCGACTACTACCTCAAGCTGGCCGAGCAGATCGTCGGCGCGGGCGCACACGTGCTGGCGATCAAGGACATGGCCGGACTGCTGCGCGCGCCCGCCGCGGCGCGCCTGGTTTCCGCGCTGCGCAAGGAATTCGACCTGCCGGTGCACATCCACACGCACGACACCGCGGGCGGCCAGCTGGCCACGTACCTCGCCGCCATCGGGGCGGGCGCGGACGCGGTCGACGGCGCCGTGGCGTCGATGGCGGGCACCACCTCGCAGCCGTCGCTGTCCGCGCTGGTCGCGGCCACCGACCACTCCGACCGGCCGACCGGGCTCGACCTGCAGGCCATCGGGGACCTGGAGCCGTACTGGGAGATCGTGCGGAAGATCTACAAGCCGTTCGAGGCGGGCCTCGCGTCGCCGACCGGGCGCGTGTACCACCACGAGATCCCCGGCGGGCAGCTGTCGAACCTGCGCACCCAGGCCATCGCGCTCGGCCTCGGTGACCGGTTCGAGGAGATCGAGGCGATGTACGCCGCCGCCGACCGGATCCTCGGCCACCTGGTCAAGGTCACGCCGTCGTCGAAGGTGGTCGGTGACCTGGCGCTGCACCTGGTCGGCGCCGGTGTCTCGCCAGCCGACTTCGAGGCGGAGCCGAACAAGTTCGACATCCCGGACTCGGTGATCGGCTTCCTGCGCGGCGAGCTCGGCGACCCGCCCGGCGGCTGGCCGGAGCCGTTCCGCACCAAGGCGCTGGAAGGCCGCGCCGCGGCCAAGCCGGTGGCCGAACTGTCCACTGAGGACCGTGACGCGCTGGCGTCGCAGCCGCGCAAGACGCTGAACCGGCTGCTGTTCCCCGGCCCGACGAAGGAGTTCGAGGCACACCGCGAGGCCTACGGCGACACGAGCGTGCTGCCGTCGAAGGACTTCTTCTACGGGCTGCGGCCGGGCGAGGAGTACCAGGTCGACCTCGAACAGGGTGTCCGGCTGCTCATCGAGCTGGAGGCCATCGGCGAGGCCGACGAGCGCGGCGTGCGCACGGTCATGTCGACGCTGAACGGCCAGCTGCGGCCGATCCAGATCCGGGACCGGGCGATCGCCTCGGACATCCCGGCCACGGAGAAGGCCGACAAGTCGAACCCGAAGCAGGTCGCGGCGCCGTTCGCCGGTGTCGTCACGCTGCAGGTGTCCGAGGGTGACCAGGTCGAGGCAGGCGCCACGGTCGCGACCATCGAGGCGATGAAGATGGAGGCCTCGATCACCGCGTCCGTCGGCGGCAAGGTCTCGCGCAAGGCGATCAACTCGGTTCAGCAGGTCGAAGGCGGGGATCTTCTGCTCGTGCTTGAGTAGAAGCATGCTCATCAACGCGGTGCCGCAGCGTCAGGGTGCGCTCAGCGCCCGCTCGGGAGAACTCCCGGGCGGGTGCCTGGCGCTGGCGGCGCTCGCCGGGCAGGTGCTCGGCGAGCCGGTGAACGAGGTGCCGCAGCAGCTCGGCGTCTCCTCGGTCATCGACGGCGTCGCGAACCGGGAAGTGTTGCTGGCCAACAGGACCGCGCAGCTCAACGCGCTGGAGGCCCCCGGTACGAAGGTGCTCACGATCGGCGGCGACTGCGGCGTCGAGCTGATCCCGATCGGCGTCGCGCGGTTCCGCCACGGCCCCGAGCTGGGCGTCGCCTGGTTCGACGCGCACGCCGACCTCAACACCGCCGAGTCGTCGCCGTCGGGTGCGTTCCACGGGATGGTCCTGCGGTCGCTGCTCGGCGAAGGCGACCCCGACTTCGCCGCGAGCCCGGCGCTGGACCCGGCCAGGGTGGTGCTCAAGGGCACGCGGGTGTTCGACGAGGCCGAGCGGGTCGCCGCCGCCAGGCTCGGCAGCCGCCTCGACGGCCCGCTCTACGTGCACGTCGATCTCGACGTGCTCGACCCGGCCGAGTTCGACGGGCTCAACTACCCCGAACCCGGCGGCTTCAAGATCACCCAGCTGGTCGACGAACTCCGCGCGCTGAGCGCGTACGAGGTGATCGGCGCCGGGATCACCGAATGTGTCGGCACCGATCCGCGGGTGCTCGAACCCGTCATCACCGCCATCGGCGAACTGCTGCGCTGACCCAGGTCGTGTTTCTCGGGTCTGGCACGCGATAGCCGCGCCCAGGTCGTCCCTGGCGGCACCGCGGCATCACCCGAGTACAACCCGGTACGAGGGCGATGCCGCGGCACCGCCAGGAACAACCTGGATCACGACTCTCACGCACCAGACCCGAGAAACACGACCTAGTTCCGCCATTTGTACGAAGTTGATGACGCAGTCGGTGGGTCAAGACTCATCACGACACAGCGGCACCCCGTGAAATTGTCACGAAGGTGATAAGAAACCGGTTTCTTCTGGGGTTTGTGACACGCTTGAGGCTAGTTTCGCGATGTGTCGGGTGTCACGACTCGACGGATTTTCGGGGGCGGGGCGAACTCTGGGCGGAGCAAAGGAGCTGCGATGACGCTGGAGCGCGGGCTGGACCCGGTTTCCCACCCTGCGGTGCTGCCACGCAAGCTCGCCGACCTGCTCAGGCCCGAGTTGTCCAGTCTCGCCAAGGAGATCACCGACGAGATCAGGGCGACCATCCCGGCGTACGCGCGCCCGCTCGACGGGCCGTACGGGAAATCCATCACGGCCGGTGTCGAATACGCGATCACGCTGTTCGTGGCGCAGATCGCCGACCCTTCCGCGTCCAAGGAACAGTCGCACGAGGTGCATCACCGGCTCGGCCAGAACGAAATGCGCGAGGGCCGCAGCCTCGACACCCTGCAGTCGGCCTACCGGGTGGGCGCGCGGGTCTCGTGGCGGCGGATCATGCGCGTCGGGCGCCGCGCCGGGCTGTCGTCGGCGGTGATGTCGCAGCTCGCCGACGCGATGCTGGCGTTCATGGACGAGCTGGCGTCCGTCGCGCTCGACGGCTACCTGGAGGCCAAGGCGTCCACCGCGGGCGCGCTCGACACCTGGCGGCGCAAGCTGCTGCAGCTGATCCTCGAGTTCCCGCCGGCCCCGCCGAAGGCCATCGCCGAGCTCGCGCAGCTCATCGGCTGGACCGTCCCCGACGAGGTCACCCCGGTCGCGGTGCACGCCGACACGGGCAGACCGAGGCGGCACGCGCCGCTCGACGCCGACGTGCTCGCCGAGCTTGACGGCATGGAACCCCGGCTGGTCATCCCCGGCCACGTGGGCGGGGCCAGGCTCACCACCCTGCAGGCCGCCATGCCCGACTGCCGCCTCGCCATCGGGCCCACCGTGAAGCTGGACGTCGTCTCGGACTCGCTGCGCTGGGCTCGCCGCGCGCTCGTGCTCGCCGAGCGCGGCCTCATTCCCGGCAGGCGCGTGGTGTGGGCCGAGGAGCACTTGCCCGCGCTGCTGCTGCATTCCGACACCAACCTCGTGGCCCGGCTGGGCGACCGGCTGTTCGAGCCGCTGGGCACGATGACCGACAAGCAGCGCGAACGCCTGCTGGAGACGTTGCGCGCGTGGCTCGACGCGCAGGGCAGCGTGCCCGACATCGCCGAGGCGCTCGCCGTGCACCCGCAGACCGTGCGCTACCGCATGCGGCAGCTCCAGGCCGTCTTCGGTGACCGGCTGAACGACTCGGACGTCCGGTTCGAGCTGGAGATCGTGCTGCGGGCGGCGGCTACTCGGGCTTGGGGAACAGCAACGCCACCGTCACCTCGGCTTGGTTCATCGGGCCCGATGACATGCCGGTGAAGATCGGGCTCAGCGGCTCGGCCGCGCCGCAGCCCGCGAAGCTCGGGATGGTGAACCCGCGCAGCGCCGGGTCGGGGGAGTTGGGGTCCGTCTTGAGCACGCCGCCGCTGAACGCGTCGTACGGGCCGTAGAGGTCGATCGCGATCGGCGTCGACGACATGCACTTGGTGCCGACGTCGAGCGGGGCGCCGTTGACCTTGACGTTGCTCAGGCGCGCGTAGACCTCGATGTGCGAGCGGCCGTAGGTCAGCCCGTCCGGCTCGGCCGTGACGACCGCCTTCACCGGGACCAGGTTGTTGACCTGGTAGTCCACCGGCAGGAACTCGGCGGTCGCGTTGACCGGCATGAACCCGAAGCCGAGGAAGGCGACCTGCACCGGCGGGAGCACGGCCTCGCCCTCGGAGATCAGCGGGGCGGCCGGGTCGACCGCGTCGAGCAGCACGTGCCCGGCGATCACCACGGACGGGCCGATCGGGGCCTTCGCGCCGAGCTTCACGATGGTCGACGTGCCGTTGACGGTCAGCGGGTCGAGCGTGACGACGATGACGTTCGGGTCGGGCTCGTCGGCTTTCGCCTGGGGCGACTGGGTTTCCTCGTCTTCGTCCGGTGTGGTGGCCGGGGTGTCCTCTTCGGACTTCGGCGGGATCACCGCGACGCTGCCGAGCGTGGCGTCCTGGTCGGCGTCGAGCGTGCACTTCGCGCGGACCTTGGTGTCCTTGCTGTTCAACGCGAGTTCGGGTGCGCCGAAGGAGAGGGTGAGCCTGCCGCTCGTGGTCATCGCCAGCGCGTCGAGTTTGCCGGTGGCGGTCAGCGCGAGTTCTTCGGAGGTGACCGGGGTCGCCGCGATGTCGAGCACGACCGGGAGCTTGGTTTCCTTGGCCCGTGCGCTCTTTCGCTTGCCGGTCAGGTCGAGCGAGGCGCCGCCCTCGACCGAGGTGGCCTCCGGGGGCAGCACGTCGCGCGGCAGCGTGAACTTCAGCGCGAAGTTCTCGATCGGCACCGGCTGTCCCTTGGGGACGGCCGTCGGGAGCGTCGCGGTGACCTCGAAGGCGACCGGGCGGGGCACTTCGCCGAAGAGGCAGGTGTGCTTGAGCGATTTGGTGATGGTCTGCGGTGCGGGCTCGGCGGCCGAGCCGGTGGAACTCACCGCCCCGATCAGGCAGGCCGTGGCCAGCGCGACGACGACCTTCGACCTGATCGGGTGCGGCATGTGAGTCCTTTCCTTACGTGATGGGCATGTTCGGGCTGAACGCGCGGTTCTGCCCGGCCTTGACGCTGCAGTTGAACGTCCACGCCGACCAGGTGCCGCTCTTCTTGTGGAACTCGAGCTGCGCGCTCAGCGTGGTGTTGAGCGAAAGCGACGCGACACCGGGCGAGCCCGCGGTCAGCGTCGGGATTCCGGTGCCGGCGTCCTGCACGATCTGGATGGTCAGCGGGCCCGGCACGTACGGGAAGATCTGCTCCGGCACGTTCACGTTGGTCACCGTGGAGTTGACCGGGGTCGCGTTGGTGGCCACCACCGGGACGTTGGCCTTGCCGCGCACGCCGTCGTAGTTGGCGGCGTTGAGCAGCGCGTGGATCTGGGTGGAGATGGTCGCGGTGCCCGAGAGGTCGGTCGGGGTGGCCGTGCCGCCGGAGGGGACCGAGTCCGGTCCGTTGAACTGCGCGGTGACGTCGAGCTGCTGCGAGCCGATCGACGGGAAGTTGCACGTGAACGCCACTGTTCCGGTGTGGTAGTTCGTGACGGCGACGGCGGTTCCGGCGGTCAGCATGGCGACGGCGCCGATGATCGCCGCGCCTGCGGATAATGTGCCCAGTCTACGGGACATACCTGTCATCTCCTTTGATCCAGTTTACGTCTCGATGGCTGGCTGCGTGCGCCATTCGGCAATCTTGTGATCTTTCCTTGATTGCCGTTCCGGGTGGTTTGGAGTACCACTGGGCTCACCTGCCGAAAAGGAGGCTACTCGCGAGTTAGGTAAGGAACAAGGCTCCTTTGTCGACATAGCGGCAGTACCTGTCAGCTCACTGGTTTTCTTGTCACGGACTGCGAATCGCGATTATGAATTTTGTGCGGTGGTGACAAAGAAACGGAAATGAGGCACCCGATGTCCGTCGTCCTCCGAGCCGCGGCCGTCGCCGCGCTCATGTTCGTCTCAAGTGCGCCCGCGTTCGCCGTCGAGCCGGGGGGAGTGATCCCGTGGGGCTGGGGAAGTTACGGCCAGACAACGGCTCCACCGTCGATCGCGGATGGCGTGACGGCCATGTCAGCAGGCAGTTTGAACGGTCTCGCGCTGAAGAACGGCGGGGTCATCGCGTGGGGCGACAACAACTACGGCCAGCTCGCGGTGCCCGCGGCCGCGGCATCCGGAGTAACGGCGATAGCCGCCGGATGGGGGCATGAACTAGCGCTCAAGAATGGCGCGGTGCTCGCCTGGGGCAACAACTGGTACGGCCAGTCGAACGTGCCCGCGGCGGCCACTTCAGGCATAACGGCGATTTCAACGAGCGTTTTCCACAATTTGGCCGTGAAAGGCGGCAAAGTGCTCAGCTGGGGTTCCCGCACCGACGTTCCGGCGGCCGCGCTTTCCGGCGTTTCGACCGTTTCCGCGGGCGGCGATCACAGTTTGGCGCTGAAAAGCGGAACCGTTCTCGCATGGGGCACCAACGCGAGCGGCCAAACGAACGTGCCCGCCGAAGCCCTTTCCGGCGTCACCGCCATTTCCGCGGGCTACAAACACAGCCTCGCGCTGAAGAACGGCGGCGTCATCGCCTGGGGCGACAACAAGTTCGGCCAGCGCGACGTCCCCGACGAGGCCAAGTCCGGCATCGTCGCCGTCGACGCTGGCTGGAACCACAACCTCGCGCTCAAGTCCGATGGTTCCCTGGTCAGCTGGGGCAGCAACGAGTCGACCGAGCGCGACCCCGCCGACGGCGTCTGCGCCCCCATCCAGGCCGTCTCAGCGGGCGAGCGGCTCAGCTTCTACCTCGTCATCCCCGGCCAGCCCTGCTCCTGACCCCGGGGCCCTGGGGAAAAATCCCAATGCGTCCTTCGGTCCGTAGTGGGTCCCGAAAGCGTCCTTCGGTCCCTGGCAGGTCCCCAATGCGTCTTTCGGCACCTACCAGGGACCGAAAGACGCATTGGGATTTTTTTAGCGCTGGTTGGAGGTGAGGGTGAGGGAGATGGTGTTGCCCGGCCCGGAGACCAGGGCGCCCAAGGCGATGTCGGCGATGAAGCAGTCCTTGAAGGACGGGATGGTGAACTCGCCGGTCGAGGTGATCGAGGGCGCGAAGAGGTCGACGTCCTTGGTGATCAGGTCGAGGCTGATCGGGGAGACGGTCTTGCAGCTCTTGGGCACCGTGGGCAGCGGGAAGACCGGGAAGATCGGGCCCGCCCAGATGTCGCTGATCTCCATGTTGGCCAAGGCGTGCGTCTTGAGGTCACCGTCCTTGATGGACCCTTGGACCTGGCCGAGCGGGACGACCTTCACCGTCGCCTTGATGCGGAAGATGCCGGACAGCAGCGAGATGTTGGCCTTGGACGGGGGCAGCGAGAGGTCGCCCTTGATGCCGACGTTGTCGCCGTCGATGACGATCGCGCCGTTGAGCTGGCCGGGGCCGAGTTCCAGCGCGCTGCCCGTCTTCTTGACGGTCGACGAACCGGCGACCGTGTAGGAGACCGGGATTTCGAGGGGGTCGTCGGCCAGTGCGGGTGCCGCGGTGAGCACTCCCGCGCCGACGAGGGCGGACGCGAGCATGCCGATTAAACGAGAGCGCATCGGTACTTCTCCTTCTCTCGGTGATTTACCTTGGCGTGAGATCGGTGATGACCCAGGTGCCGTCCTGCCGCTCGGCGGTGACCGAAAGCTGTGACGCCGCGACGCTTTCGGTGCCGCCACGCTGAGCGGACTGGTCGAGGAACACGAGCAACCTGGCGTGCGTGCCGTCGAGTGACTGCACGGCCGAGCTGACGACCCGGGTGGTCAGCACCAGCTTTTGTTGGGGAGCAAGCTGCCGCACCTGCGCGAACAGCTGGTGGTACGTCTCGAGCGCCTTGCCGCGCAGCACCGCGGACGCGGCGCGCTCGGTGACTTCGGTCTTGTCGTAGGAGTACGAGAAGATCCGGTTGACGGCCAGCGTGACCGCCGAGTTGACCTCGGCCGTCGCGCCGACGTCGACCAGTGCCTGGTTCGAGGCCGCCGGCGAATCCCGCAGGTCGCGTGCCGCCACGGTGAACCACGAGCCGAGCCCGCAGAGCAGCACCGCGAGGACCACCAGCACCAGCGGCGAGCGCTGGACCGGCGGGATCGCCGGCAGGAACGTCCGGTCGAGCGTGACGGCGGTCATCGCGCACCCACCGGGATCTGGTCGAGCGCGCTGAGTTTCCAGCCGCCGTCGGTCTTGGTCAGCTGCGCGGTGAAGCGGTTGCGCTTGGTGCCGGGCGCGACCCCGTTCTTCGCGACCGTGATCTCCACCGACGCCAGCAGTTTCGCGGTGCCCGCGTGCGCGTTGAGGTCGCTCACGGCCGCGTCGAGCACCTTGCCGGTGGACACGGTCGCGGTCGCGGCGAGCGCGTTTTCGTCGGTGTGCTGGAGTTGTTCGCGCAACGTCCCCGTCGACACGTCGAGCCAGCGCGTGACGCCGGCGTGCGTGTCGTGGTAGTCGAGCGTGCTGAGCTGCGCGATGTGCTCACGGCCCGCCTGCAGCGCGTCGTCCCGCAGCTGGGCGTAGGTCAGCGATTCGTCCTGTGACGCCGAGAGCCACGACCAGCCGGACCAGCCGGCGAACACCGTGGCGACGGCGACGGCCGCCAGGCCCGTCTTCATTTGCCAAGCCACAGCAGCTCCTTCAGGTCCGTGGAAACCTGCAGGCCGGGCAGGGTGACCGGGCCGACGCCGCCGGGCTTGACCGCGTCCGGCACCGGCGGATGCGGCGCGTTCTGCGAGCCGCGCACCGAACTCGGGTCGCCGTAGGACAGCGTGCACGCCGCGGTCGTATTGAGCGGTAGGGGAGTCACGACGTCGCTGGAGCGGATGTCCGTGCCGCCATAGCCCTGCAGGCACGGCGGCGGATCGTTGAAGGTCAGCACGAGCGAGAGGTGGCCGGTCTCCGGCGTGATCGCCGAAGACGTGGTCGCGACCGCGCGCGGCGTGTTGACCAGCAGCTGTTCCAGCCCGTCCGACCGCGAAGAGAACACTTTGGACAGTGTCAGCAGGTTCGCGACCAGCACGGGAAGCCCGGGGCTGTTCTCCCGCAGCAGTGAGGTGATCTGCGTCGAAGCCTGCGGCGCCGTCTCGATCAGCTTGCGCAGGTCACCGTCCGAACTGGACAGTGCGGCCGCGAACTGCTTGGCGCTGCCGGTGAACGTGCGCCACGCCGCCGTCGAATCGACCTGGGTCCGCAGCACGGTCGCGCCGTCGCCGATGAGGGTCTGGGTCTCCGGCAGGTGCGCGGTCGCGCTCTGGGTGAACGAGTTCGCCGAGTCGATCAGCACCTGCAGGTTCGGCCCGGCATTGCGCAGCGCGTCGTCGAACTCGTTGACCACCGTGCGCAGCGATTCCGTCGGCACCGAAGCGCTCAGCGCGTTGAGGTTGCCGAGCAGGTCCTGCACCGGCAACGGGATCCGCGTCGACTCGCGGGGGATGACCGCGCCGTCGCCGAGGAACGGCGCGCCGTCGGTGCGGGGCTGCAGGTCGACGTACTGCTCGCCGACCGCGGACCGGTTGGTCACGATGGCCATCGAGTTCACCGGGATCCGCGGCGCGGAATCGTCGATGAGCAGGTCGGCCTCCATGCCGGTGCGGGTCAGCCGCAGCTCGCCGACCCGGCCGACGGCGACCCCGCGATAGGTGACCTCGCCGTTGGTGAACAGCCCGCCGCCGTCGGCGAGTTCGATCTTGACCAGGTACGAGCCACTCCCGAGCAGCCTGCCGAGACCCGCGTACTTCGCGCCGACGAACGCGCTCACGGCCAGCGCGAGCACCACGAACACGAGAACCTGGATCCGGACCTTCGCGGTGAGCATCAGCGGCCTCTCATCTGACCGGCGACCGGCAGCGGCAGCGGCGGCTCGCCTTCACCGGGCGGCGGGATGACCATGCCCGGCGCCGGCGCGATCGTCGCGAAGATGTTCAGGTAGTCGCCGCGCAGGCCGCGCAGCACCTCGTCGGTGAACGGGAAGGTCGGCAGGATCTCCAGCGCGTTCGGCAGATCCGAGCCCGCGTCCGCCAGCCGCTTGAGGATCGGCGCGAGCGAGTGCAGATCGGCGACCAGGTCCTCGCGGCTGCGGTCGATCGTGTCGACGGCCACTTTGGACAGATCGTCGAGCGCGGACAGCATGCTCACCAGCTGCGAACGCTGATCGGTCAACGTCTTCAGGCCCGGTGTGAGGTCGGTCAGCGCGCCGGAGACCTGCGTGCGCCGGCGGTCCAAAGTGGCCGTGAGCCGGTTCAGCCCGTCCAGCGCCGAAGTGATGTCGCCCCGATGCGCGTCGAGATCGGTGACCAGGGTGTCCACTCCGGACAGGAACGAGCGGATCTGCTGCTCGTTGCCGGTCATCACCTTGGACAGTTCCTGGTTGATCGTCTGCAGCTGCCCGATCCCGCCGCCGTTGAGCAGCAACGACAACGCGCCGAAGATCTCCTCGAACTCGGGGTTGCGGTTGGTGCGGTCCGGCGTGATGACCGTGCCGTCCTTCAACCGGTCCGGCGCGTCGGCCGCGCCTTTCGCCAGCTCCACGAACTTCTCGCCCAGCAGGCTGGACTGCCGCAGCCGGGCGACCGCGTTGGACGGCAGCACGACGTCGCCGTTGACCACGACCGTGGCTTCGGCCGTCCAGCCGTCCTTGCCGAGCTTGATGGTCTCGACCCGGCCGACCGGCACGTCGTCGACCTTCACCGCGGCCTGCGGCACCAGGTCGAGCGTGTCCACGAACTGCACGGTGACCCGGTACGGGTGATCGCCGAGGTCGGCGCCGCCGGGCAGCGGCAGGTCGTAGACGCCCTTGAACTCGGCCGACGACGAGCACGAGACCAGCAGGCAGCAGGCGGCGATCACCGCGAGGCGCTTCATTTCGGCGCTCCCTGGTAGAGCGGGCCGGTGACCGGCAACGGAAGCAGGTAGTAGTCCAGCGCGGTCCGGCCCTGCAGCGTGCCGGTCTTCGGGTCGAACGCGTTGAGCACGTCGGTCACCGCGAGCGGGATCGTGTCCAGCGTCTCCGCCAGCGCGGCCCGCTTGTCCACCAGCGTCTGCGTGGTCACCGCCAGGTTGTCCACATTGGACTTGATGAGCGCGCGGTTGTCCCGGAGGAAGTCCTGCACGTCCGCCAGCGCCCGCCCGAGCCCGTCCAGCGCGCCGGACAGCTCGGTCTTGTTGGACGCCAGCGTTCGCGTGACGGTCGCGAGCCGCGAGTTGATGTTGGACACCTGGATGTCGTTGCTCGCCAGCATGCTCGTGAACCGCTGCAGCTCGTCGACCGTGCCGAACAGATCGTCTTTGTTGCCCGCCAGCGTCCGTGCCAGATCGGCGAAGTCGCGGACGCTGTCGTTGAACGGCCGCCCGTTGCCGCGCAGGTTGGCCGCGCCGGTGTTGAGCAGATCGGACAGCGCGCCGTTGGAGTTCGCCCCGTTCGGGCCGAGCGCGGTGGCCAGCGTGTTCAGGCTCGCGTACAGCTCGTCGAGCTCGACCGGGGTCCCGGTCCGTTCGACGCCGATGACCGCGCCGTTGCCCAGCCGGGGCCCGCCGCGCGACGGCTTCGAGAACTGCACGTACCGGTCCGACACCACGCTCGGCGCGATGACCAGCACGTTCGCGTCCTCGGCGACCCCGACGCCGCCGTCGATCCGCATGACGACCTCGACGCGCTCACCGTCCGGGGTGACCGTCTCGACCTCACCGATCCGCACGCCGAGCAGCCGCACGTCCGAGCCGGTGTACACGCCGACCGCGCGCGTGAAGTACGCGGTGATCCGCTTGTCGCCGTGGCCGTCGAAGATCCACCACAGGATGCCGCCGGTGACCACGGCCAGCACCAGCGCCATCGTGAGGAACCGGCTGAGCCGGACCTGGTTGCGGGTCGCGTTCACTTGCCACCGCCGATCGGCGGGGTGCACGGATTCCGGTTCTCCGGGATCAGCCCGCACACGTAGCTGTCCACCCAGCGGCCGTTGCCGACGGTGTTGTTGACCACGCGGAAGTACGGCCCGGCCAGCCGCAGCGCCTCGTCGATGTTCGCGTTCTGCTTCTTCAGCAGCTCGGTCACGGTCTGCAGCTGGGTCAGCGCCCCGCTGAGCCGATTCTGGTTGTCCGCGACCAGACCGGACAGCTGTGTCGCCAGGTTCTGCGCGCCGACGAGCAGCTCGTGGATGGCGTCGCGCCGGTTGTTCAGCTCGCCCAGCAAGAGGTTCCCGTCGTCGAGCAGCTTGTCGAAGTCCTCATTGGACGCCGCGAGCGTGCCGGTCACCTTGCGCGCGTTGCCGAGCAGCTTGGCCAGCTCCTCGTCACGGCTGGAGATCGTCTTCGACAGCGCGGACAACCCGTCGAGCGCGCTGCGCACGTGCTCCGGCGAGTTCTTGAACGTGTCGCTCAGCGTCTGGAAGCTGGCCGCCAGCTGGTTGGTGTCGATCGCGCCGACGGTCTTCGACAGGCCGTTGAACGCGTCGGTGACGTCGTACGGGGTGACCGTCCGGTCGCGCGGGATGGCGTGCTTGGGGTCCTGGACGGCGGAGCCGGTCGGGCGCAGCGAGAGGAACTTGCGGCCCAGCAACGTCTTGATCTTGATCTCGGCCGATGTCCGGTCGCCGATCCAGGCGTCCTTCACGCGGAAGTTCACCAGCACGTGGTCGTCGGCCAGCGCCACCCTGGTGACCTCGCCGACCTTGATGCCGGCGACGCGCACCTCGTCGTCGCTCTGCAGCCCGGCGGCTTCGGTGAACTCGGCCTGGTACGTCGTGCCGCCGCCGACGATCGGCAGGTTCTCGTAGTTGAACGTGACGGCCAGCAGCCCGGCGATCACCGTGCTGCCGATGACCCCGATGACCAGCGGATTGCGCTCCTTGAACGACTTCACGGCCGGCACCTCGCCGCGGTCGGCGCGATCCCGCGTGGCGGGTCCGTCTGCAGCTGCGCGCTGCAGAGGTAGAAGTTCATCCACGAGCCGTAGCTGCCGAGCCTGCCGACCTCGTTGAACTTCGTCGGCAGGTTGTCGAGGAACTGGTTCACCTCGGCCGAGCCGTTCGCCAGGTTCTCCGAGAGCTGCCCGAGCCGGTCGACACTGTCCTTGAGCGGCGGCCTGGCGACTTCGAGCAGCCCGGCGGTGGCGTTCGACAGATCGCCGATGCCGGTGATCGCGTCGCCGATGGCCGCCCGGTCACCGGCGAGCCCCGACACCAGCTGCCGCAGCGTGGAGAGCAATGTGGACAGTGCGTCACCCTTGTCGTTGATGTTCTGCAGCACCGAATTCAGGTTCGTGATGACCTGGCCGATCACCTGATCGCGGCTGGCCAGCGTCGACGTCAGCGAGCCGGTGTGGCTGAGCAGGCTCTCGACGGTGCCGCCTTCGCCTTGCAGCACCTGGACGATCTCGCCGGAGAGCTGGTTGACGTCGTTCGGGGAGAGCGCCTGGAAAAGAGGCTTGAACCCGTTGAAGAGATCCGTGAGATCGAGCGCAGGGGTGGTGCGTTCGAGTGGGATCTCCGCGCCGGGTTCAAGCGTGCCGGTGGTGCCCTTGCCCCTGATCAGCGCGATGTAGCGCTGACCGACCATGTTGCGGTACTTGATGACCGCGGTCACGTCGGCGGGCAGCCTGCGTCCCTTTTCGATGGAGAACTTGACCTGCGCGAGGCTCTGGTCGGCGATGCCGAGCGACTCGATCTGCCCGACCCTGACCCCGGAGATGCGCACGTCGTCGCCGACGTTGAGGGAGGTCGCGTCGGTGAACTTGGCGCTGTACACATCGGAGTCACCGAGCCCGGTGTTGGTGATCGACAGCGCGAGCAGCGTGGTGGCGACCGTGGTGACCAGGATGAAGATCAGGCTTTTGACCAGTGGTGCGGCGAAGTTCCTCACTTGAGGCTCACCTCCGTCCCCCGGTAGAGCGGTCCGACGAGGACGCTGCTCCAGTCGGGGACCTGTCCGGTCGGGACACCGAGCTGCGGCGCGACCAGCGTGGCCAGTAGTTCGCGCTCCTGCGGGGAATTCGGCACGCCGAGGTCGTCCTGGCCCGGCATGAGCGGGTGGGCTTCGGAGCCGGGCGGCGCGGCGGCGGTGCCCTGGCTCGGCACCACACCGCTGGGGTAGCAGCGCGGCCCGCCGGTCGCGTTGTACACGGGGTCGTCCTTGCCAGGCACGTACTTGCCGCGCGTTTCGGTGACGGTGATGTCCACGTGCAGTCCGGGTTCGCCGGAGCCCTTGCCGAGCGCCTTGTCCATCACGGGCTTGAGGTCGGTCAGCGCCTTGAGCGTGCAGGGGAAGCTCGGCGAGTACTCGGCGGCGATCTCCAGCGGCTTGCGGCTGGTCGCGGCCAGCCCGATCAGGTTGTCCTTGTTGTTGCGCAGGAAGGTCGCGAGGTCTTGCGCCGAGGTGGTGACCACCGGGTACAGCCCGGCGAGCGCGTCACGCTTCTCGTGGACGGTGTTCAGCGTCTTCGCGGAGTCGGTGAGCGCGTCGAGCAGATCGGGCGCGATGTCGCCGTAGAGGTTGCTGACCTTCGCGAGGTCGCGCAGGTCCGCTTCGAGCTTCGGCAGGCTGGGGTTGAAGTTCTCGAGGTACGCCGAAGCCGAAGCGATCGTCTTGCCGAGCTGCTCGCCACGGCCCTGCAACGCCGACGCGACCGTGTTCAGCGTCGTCGCGAGCTTCTGCGGCTGAACGGCCTGCAGCACCGGCAGGAGGTTGTCGAACACCTTCTCCAGCTCGATCGCGTTGGCGCTGCGGTCCTGCGGGATCACGTCGCCGGAGCGCAGATGCCCGGCCGCCGAACCGTCCGGAATGGACAGCTGGACGTAGCGCTCGCCGAAGAGTGTCTTGGGGATCAGCAACGCCGACACGTCCCGGGGCAACATGTCGACTTTGCCGGGCTCCATCGCGAGGTCGATCGAAGCGCCGGAACCCGAACTGTGGACCGCGCGGATCTCGCCGACCACCACGCCGCGTGCCTTGACCTCGCCGCCGGGACGCAGCTGGTTGCCGACGCGGTCGGCCTTGAGCGTCACCGGCACCGAGTCGACGAACGCCTTGTTGTAGACGGCGACCGTGCCCACCACGAACGCCGACATGATGACCAGGAACAGGATCCCGGCGAGCTTGAGTTTCATCCGGCGACCTTCACGGTGGTCGTCGCGCCCCAGATCGCCAGGCTGAGGAAGAAGTCCAGCACGCTGATCGCCACGATCGCGGTGCGCACGCCCCGGCCGACGGCCACGCCGACGCCGGCGGGCCCGCCGCTCGCGCGGAAGCCGTAATAACAGTGCGCGAGCACGACGACCACGCTGAACACGAGCACCTTCCCGAACGACCACAGCACGTCGCCCGGTGGCAGGAACAGCAGGAAGTAATGGTCGTAGGTGCCCGCGGACTGCCCGAAGAACCAGATGGTGACCTGCCGTGAGGCGAGGTACGAGGTCAGCAGCCCGATCGCGTAGAGCGGGATGACCGAGACGAACCCGGCGATGATCCGGGTGGTGACCAGGTACGGCACGCTCGGGATGCCCATCACCTCGAGCGCGTCGATCTCCTCGGAGATCCGCATGGCGCCGAGTTGCGCGGTGAACCCGCAGCCGACCGTCGCCGAGAGCGCGAGCCCGGCGACCAGCGGCGCGATTTCACGCGTGTTGAAATAAGCCGAGACGAAACCCGCGAACGCGGACGTGCCGACCTGGTTCAGCGCGGAGTAGCCCTGCAGGCCGACGACCGTGCCGGTGAACACGGTCATCCCGATCATCACGCCGATCGTGCCGCCGATGACGGCCAGCGCGCCGGTGCCGAAGCTGACTTCCGCGAGCAGCCTGGTGATCTCGCGGAAGTACCGCCGCAGCGCCCGCGGCGCCCACGCGAGCGCGCGGAGGTAGAACAGGATCTGGTCGCCCAGCCGGTCGAGCACGCCGAGGTTCACGTCTACATCCCTTTCGGCGGCACGAGCTGCAGATACAGCGTGCTGAGCACCAGATTCAGCATGAACAGGAGCAGGAAGGTGATGACGACCGACTGGTTGACCGCGTCGCCGACGCCTTTCGGGCCGCCCTTGGGATTGAGCCCGCGATACGAGGCGACCACCGCGGCGACGAAACCGAAGATGACGGCCTTGATCTCGCTGATCCACAGATCCGGCAATTGGGCTAACGCCGAGAAACTGGCCAGGTAAGCGCCGGGTGTGCCGTCCTGCATGACGACGTTGAAGAAATAGCCGCCGACCACGCCGACAACGCTCACCATGCCGTTCAGGAACGCGGAGACGCCCATCGCGGCGAGCACCCTGGGCACGATCAAGCGCTGAATGGGTGAAACACCGAGCACTTCCATCGCGTCGATTTCTTCGCGAATGGTGCGTGACCCGAGATCGGCGCACATCGCCGAACCGCCCGCGCCCGCGATGAGCAGCGCGGTGACGATCGGGCTGGCCTGCTGGATGATCGCGAGAACGCTGGCCGCGCCGGTGAACGACTGCGCGCCGATCTGCGTGGTCAGCGAGCCGACGTGCAGCGCGATGACCGCGCCGAACGGGATGGACACCAGCGCGGTCGGCAGAATCGACACGCTCGCGATGAACCAGAACTGCTGGATCAGTTCCCGCGCCTGGAAAGGACGTTTGAACAGGCAGCGCACGACGTCGAGCCCGAGCGCGTACAACCGCCCGGTTTCCCGCAGCGCGGCGGCGCCGGGGATGCCTGTTCTGCTCGCCACTGGCCCTCCCCAGGAAGCCGCTCCTGTGCGGCTTTCTTACTGGTGAGTAAGCTATCTAGGTGCCAGTGACCGTGACAAGAACCACGGCATTTTTTGCGCATTCCTGATAAACACGTCTGTCATCTTTGTCGGAACGCGCGAAATGCGCTCGGGCAAATGGCCGAATGGGGTAGCTCAGCGTAGTCCGGCCACCAGGTCATACGAGTGCACCCGGTCGGCGTGCGCGTGGACCATCGTGGTGATCATCAGCTCGTCGGCGTCCGTGTCGGACAGCAGCGTCTCAAGTCCTTTTTGGACGGTTTCGGGCGAACCGATGATGCTGCTCGCGAACCGGTCCTCGACGAACATCCGGTCCATGTCGGTGTACGGGTACGCCGCCGCCTCCTCGGGCGTGGGCAGCGGGATCGGACGGCCGCGGCGCAGGCTGAGGAACGTCAGTCCACTCGGTCCGGCCAGGTAGCGGGCGTGCTCGTCGCTGTCGGCGGCGATCACCGAAGCCCCGAGCATCACGTACGGCGCGTCGAGCACCTCGGACGGACGGAACGAGTCGCGGTACAGCTGCACGGCGGCGAGCGTGTTGTCCGGCGCGAAGTGGTGCGCGAACGAGAACGGCAGGCCGAGCTGACCCGCGAGCCGCGCGCTGAAGCCGGACGAACCCAGCAGCCAGATGGGCGGCTTGTTGCCTTCGGCGACCGCCGCGCGCACCGGCTTGTCCGAGACCTCGAAGTACTCGATGAGCTCCGTCAGCTGCTGCGGGAAGTTCTCCGCCGACAGCCCGCCCGGCCCGCGCAACGCCATCGCGGTGCGCTGGTCACTGCCCGGCGCGCGCCCGATGCCGAGGTCGATCCGGCCGGGGTGCAGCGCTTCGAGGGTGCCGAACTGCTCGGCGATCACCAGCGAGGCGTGGTTCGGCAGCATCACGCCGCCGGAGCCGACGCGCATGGTCGACGTCGCTGCCGCGACCTGGCCGATCAGCACGGACGTCGCCGAGGAGGCGATGCCGGGCATGTTGTGGTGCTCGGCCAGCCAGTACCGGTGGTAGCCGAGGCCTTCCACGTGCTTCGACAGTGCGACGGTGTTGCGCAGCGCGGCGCCGGCGTCGGACCCGTTCACGATCGGAGCGAGGTCGAGCACGGAAAGCGGCACGTCAGACAGTGAACTCACGTAAAGCGCCAACACCGTCTCGCGAAGATCTCTTCCCGACTGTGGCTACGAGCACGGTGGGGGTCGCGGGTGGTATGGCCGGTGAAAGCAAATCGGTACCAGACGACTTACCTGTGATGTGGCCGTGGCTGGCGCGCACGGGCGGATTCTGGGTGACAAGGGCGACCCTTGTCACCCAAAGCGTTGCAAGGGCGGCCCTTGTCACGTGCCACGGCGGATGAGCCCGAGCGAGTGGAAGAATTTCTGCATCTAACGGAGCAAACCTTCCACTCACGCCGAGACTCGGGCGGCAGGTAGCCAAGTACCAGTCTGCTAGAACCGTCCATACCACTCACGACCCTACGAGCACGGCGGCCGAACGTTGTGAACGAGGCGTTAGCGACGGGGGTCGTGAGTGGTATGACCGGTTAGAACCGGCCGTACCACTCACGACCCAGGTCATGGCCTACGGGCATGGTGGCTGGTAGGCGACGCCGGGGAAGTATCGGTTCCACTCGGCGTCGGTGATCTTCGGCGTGGCCACTGCGCAGACCCGCTTCGCGACGAGCTCCGGGTCGGTTTCCCAGCGCAGCACGATGTCGTCGCTGCCACTGCTCAGCAGTGTGTGGCCGTCGGGGGCGAACACCAGCCCGAGCACCCGGTCGGTGTGTCCGGTCAGCGCGGCCATCTGCCGGGGGTTCGCCGGATCGGCCGTGTCCCACAGCCGCACGGTCCGGTCGTGCGACGAGGTCGCGAGTGTGCGCCCGTCGGAGCTGAACACCATCTCCCGCACCGCGTCCGTGTGCCCGGACAGCTGCGAGACCTCGTGCGGCTCGCGTGGATCGCGGACGTCCCACAGCCGCGCGGTGCGGTCACGGCCCGCGGTCACGATCGTCTTGCCGTCGGGGCTGTACGCCAGCGAGGTCACGGCCTTGGTGTGGCCTTTCAGCACGCCGAGCAGCGCGCCGTTGGCGGTCATGTCCCAAAGCCGGACCGTGAAGTCCCAGCTCGTCGAAGCGAGTATCCGGCCGTCCGGGCTGAACGCCAGCGCGTGCACGTCGTCGGTGTGCCCGGTGAGCGTGGCCAGCTCCTGGCCGGTGGTGCTGTCGAGCAGTTTCACGGTGTGCTTGTCACCGGCGACGGCCAGCCGTTTCCCGTCCGGGCTCAGCGCGATGGCGTCGATCTCGTCCTCGTGCCTGGCGATCACGACCGGCTTCGCCGGGTCCGCGAGGTCGCGGCGTTTGACTGTGTGGTCCCAGCTGCCCGTGTAGAGCGTGCTCCCGTCGGGGCTGACCGCCGCGGCGCAGGCGCCGTCCGTGTGATCGGTCAGCGTGGTGATCTCGCGGGGCACCGCCGGATCGACGACCCGGACCTTGCCGTCGCGGGCGCTCGTGATCAACGAGCGGCCGTCCGGGGTCAGCGTGACCCGGCAGATGTCGCTTTCGCCGCTCGTGACCACCGGCCCGGGGATGTCCCACAACCGGACGGTGTAGTCGTCGGAGGTGGTGGCGACCGTGCGGCCGTCGGGGCTGAAGGTGGCGCCCGCGACGATGTCGGTGTGCCCGGTGAGCGTGAGCGCCGCCTTCGGCTGCCTCGGGTCGGCGATGTTCCACACCGTGGCCGTCCGGTCCTCGGACGAGCTGAGCAGCCGGGTGCCGTCGGCGTTGAACGTGAGCGCGCGCACGGCCATCTTGTGCCCGCCCAGCACCGCGAGGTCGGTCGGCGCGGCAGGGTCGGTGACGTCCCAGAGCCGGATCCTGTTCTCGCCACCGTTCTCACCGCCGGCGAGCGTGTGCCCGGTCGGGCTGAAGGCGAGCGCACGGATCAAGACGGGGTCGACCGGGATCGACTTGAGCTCGGCGCCGCTCGAACTCCAGAGCCGCAGTGTCTTGTCGTCGGAGCCGGTCGCCAGCGTCGTGCCGTCGGGGCTGATGCCGACCGCGACCACGTCCTTGGCATGCCCGGCGAGCACCTTGCTGGTGCGGTCGGCGAGATTCCAGAGCCGGGCGGTGTCGTCGGCACTGCCGGTGACCAGTGTCTTTCCGTCGCGGCTGAACGCCAGCGCGAGCACCTGGTCGGTGTGCCCGGTCAGTGTCGCGATCGGCTTGATCCGGCGCGGATCGGTGACGTCCCACAGCTTCGCGGTCTTGTCCCAGCTCGCGGTGGCGAGCGTCTTGCCGTCCGGGCTGAACGCGACCGCGAGCACGTTGTCGTCGTGCGCGTCGAGTGTCGGCAGCTCGATCGGATGATGGGTGTTCGTGACGTCCCAGAGCCGGACGGTCTTGTCCCACGCGCCGGTGGCCAGCAGCTTGCCGTCCGGGCTGAAGGCGGCGGAGTTGACGTTGTTCGTGTGCCCGAGCAGCAGGCTGGAGTACGGCGTCGAGAAGGTACTGAGCAGGCTGCCGCGCGCTTCCACGGTCGGCACCAGGCGATACGCCGCGAGCGAGAGCTGCGCCGCCAGTGCCGGTTTGGTCGGGCGCAGCGTCGTCGCCTCGTGCGAGACGTTCTGGGAGAGCGCGGTGTTCCGTTCTTCGGTCGCGGTCTGGGAGGTGTTCACCGCGAAAGCGCTTGCGCCCGCCGCGACCAGCAGCAACACGGCCAGCAACGCGACCAGCTGACGCAGCCTGCGCGTCCGCTTGCGGGTCGCCACCCGCTCGGCCGTCTCGGCGGCGGAGCTGTCGTCGAGGAACCGGCGCTCCTTCTTACTCAGTACTCCTTCGTGCGTGGTGACCCAGTCCTGGGCGATCGCGAGCCGCGTGCCGCGGTAGAGCGAGCCCGAGTCGTGATCGAGCGCCTCCCACGCCTCGGTCGCTTCGGTGAGCCTGCGGTGCACGCGCAGCGCTTCGCGGTCTTCGGTCAGCCACTCGCGCAACCTCGGCCAGCTGCGGATGAGCGCCTCGTGCGCGATGTCGATGCCGTGCTCGTCGAGGGTGATCAGCCGGGCGTCGGCGAGTTTGCCGAGCGCGACGTCGATGTCCGGGTCGTCGTCGAGCTCGTCGCGGCTGAGCCTGCGCTTGGTGTCCTCCGTGCCTTCGCCGAGCGCGGTCAGCCGGAGGAAGATCTGCCGGGTGACCTGCTGCTGGGCCGGGCTGAGCGTGGTGAACACGTGCTCGGAGGTCTGCGCGACCGCACGCTCGATCCCGCCGGTCGACTCGTAGCCGGAGAGGATGAGCGCGTTGCCGCGGCGGCGTTTCCACGTCTCCAGCAGCGCGTGCGAAAGCAGCGGCAGCATGCCCGGCTGGCCGGTCGCGTCCGCGATCAGCCGTGACACGAGCGCGGTCTCGATCCGCAGCCCGACACGGACGGCGGGCTGGGTGATCGCCAGCCGCAGCTCCTCCGTGGTCATCGGGCCGAGCAGGATCTGGCCGTCTTCCAGCGCGTCGGTCAGCTCGGGGTGCTGGGCGAACCGCGCGTGGAAGTCGATCCGCGCGCCGAGCACGACCTTCTTGAGCTTGACCAGCGCGGCGATGAACTCGGTTCGCTCCGCCGGGTCCTGGCAGAGGGTGAAGACCTCCTCGAACTGGTCGACGACCAGCACGTCGACCGGCCCGGCCTTGGTCAGCTCGGCCATCGGGCGCGCGCCTGGCGTGATCAGCCCGGTGGTGCCGGTCGCGTCGAGCGCCGGGATCACGCCCGCCCGCAGCACCGACGACTTGCCGGACCCGGACGCGCCGAGCACCGCGATGAACCGGTGCGTCGCGAGCCGCTCCAAGACCTTCTCGACGACGCGCTTGCGTCCGAAGAACCGCTCGGCGTCCTCGGTCCCGAACGCGGTCAGCCCGACATACGGCGGCTCGGCGTCCGGCTCGGGTTCGAGCGCGCCCTCGGAGAGCGCGTGCCAGCGCGCCGCCCAGTCCTCTTCGTCGCCCGCGCACGCCTTCACGTACGCGAGGGTGACCGCCAGCGTCGGCAGCTTCCGCCCGCCGGCGGCGTCGGACAACGTGCCCGCGGAGTAGTTGGTCTGCTTGGCGAGTTCGCGGTAGGTGGGGCTGCCCGCCTTCTCGCGCAGTAGCCGGAGCTCGGTCGCGAAGTGGACGACGGCGTCGTCTCCGGCCTCGAGCGGCCGCTCAGGACGAGGCACTGGCCCACCCCCGTTGTTCGGACTTCGTTGTTCGGTTGATCAAACCTGACGCCGAACAATACTTTTTGGTTATACCTGGGGTCGACCGGTCTCACGGTTCCCGCTGGGGGGTGCCGGTGACCAGGTCGAACGAGGAGGAGAGATCGTGTTCAAGATCAACCTGTACGGGTACCACGCGGCGACCGGCACCGCGGCCGCGTAACGCCTGGCCGCCTTCGCTGGGGGCGAGGACGGCAGGAAAACAAGAGCCACCCAGAACGCTTCTGGGTGGCTCTTGTCGTGTTCTGGGGGTCAGGCAGGCAGCCAGTCCGGGTTCGACGCCAGCACGGTGAGTTGCTGGGTCGCCCGGGTCAGCGCGACGTAGAGGACGCGGCGGCCGGTGGTCGACTCCGTGATCAACTCCGTCGGCTCGACGAGCACGACGGCGTCGTATTCGAGGCCCTTCGAGTCGAGCGAGCCGACGACCTTGAGCCGCTCGTCGGTCTGGCCCTCGAACCAGGATTCGACCTCGGGCACCCGGTCCATCGCGGTGATCACGCCGACCGTGCCCTCGACCGAGTCCAGCAGCTCTTTGGTGGCCGACTGCGTCGCCGTCTCCAGGTTGGCCGCCTCGACCGCGCGGACGTCCGGGAGCAGGCCCGTGGTGCGGACCGCGATGGGCAGCTCGTCCTCCTGGGCGTGGCCGCGCACGACGTTCGCCGCGAGGTCGAAGATCTCGGCCGAGTTCCGGTAGTTCGTCCGCAGCGTGAACCGGCGGCGCGTGGTGCGCACGCCGAACGCCTGGTCACGGGCCTGCGCCGCCTCTTCCGGATCCGGCCACGAGCTCTGCACCGGGTCGCCGACGACCGTCCAGCTCGCGTACTTGCCGCGACGGCCGATCATCCGCCACTGCATCGGTGAGAGGTCCTGCGACTCGTCGACGACCACGTGGGAGTACTCGTCGTAGTGCTCGGGACGGTGGGTGGCCGCGCCGGAGCGCTCCGGGACGAACTCCACCGGGTCGTGGTGCCTGCGCTTGCGCTTGGGCTCCGGGCCGATGAGCACGCGCAGCTCGTCGAGCATCGCCACGTCCGCGACGGTCCAGCCACGCGAGCGGTCGGCCATCGAGGCCGCCAGCATGGTGATCTCCTGGCGGTTCAGCACACCCTTCGCCGCCGAGGCCAGCCGCTTCTCGTCCGCGAGCCACTTGAGGATCTGCGCCGGGTAGAGGATCGGCCACCAGACGACCAGGAACCGGTGGAACTCGATCCGGTCGCCGAGGTCGTGGATCAGCTCGGCCTTGTCGAGCTGCCTGCCGTCGGACTTCGCGTGCTCCTCGGCCTTCGCCGCGAGTGCGTCGAGCAGCGCCTCGGCCGCGCGCACACGTGAGCGGTTCGGCGGCCCGCCCGCGGTGTGCACCTTGCGGCGGACCTTCTCCAGCTCCTTGGCGTCGAGCTTGAGCACCTCACCGCGGTAGACGATCCGCATCTCCTGCGGCGCGTCGGGCGGGGTGTCGCGCAGCGCGCGCAGCAGCACCTTGCGCATCCGCAGCGAGCCCTTGACCGCCGCGAGCGGCGCCGCGTCCTGGCGGACGGCTTCGAGCCCGTCGAGCACCTCGCCGAGCGCGCGCAGCTCGACGTTCGTCTCACCCATCGAGGGGAGCACGCGCGAGATGTAGCTGGTGAACACGCCGGACGGGCCGACCACGAGCACGCCGGCGCCGCCGAGCTGGCGGCGGTGCCGGTAGAGCAGGTAGGCGGCGCGGTGCAGCGCGACCGCGGTCTTGCCGGTGCCGGGCCCGCCGGTGATCTCGGTGACCCCGCGCCACGGCGCCCGGATGACCTCGTCCTGCTCACGCTGGATGGTGGCGACGATGTCGCGCATCTTCTCGCCGCGCGAACGGCCGAGCGCGGCCATCAGCGCGCCCTCGCCGACGATCTGCATGTCGTCCGGCACCGCGTCGGCGATCAGCACGTCGTCGTCCACGTCGAGCACGTTCTGCCCGGAGCACCGGATCACCCGGCGCCGCACGACGTCCATCGGCTCCTCGGCGGTCGCCTGGTAGAACGCCGCGGCCGCGGGCGCGCGCCAGTCGGTGACGAGGTTGTCGAAGTCGGCGTCCCGGATGCCGAGCCTGCCGACGTAGATCCGCTCGGCCGCCAGATGGTCGAGCCTGCCGAAGACGAGACCCTCGTACTCGGCGTCGAGCGTCTGCAGGGTCTGGTTCGCGTGGAAGACCATCATGTCGCGCTCGAAGAGCATCGACGCCTGCTCGAACACGGCCTCGCGCTGAGCGCCATGGCCTATCTCGTATCCCTTGTTGCGCATGGCTTCCGCCTGTTCGCGCAGCTCCGCCAGCCGGGTGTAGACCCGGTCGACGTGGGATTGCTCGATGGCGATCTCGGCCCGTCTGACCCGAGGTTCGGACACGCATTGCTCCTAATACCGCTGCTACCGCCTTCGAGGGCGAAGAACAACACTACGCGTTGCGCGCCGGAGGGTCAGCAAGTCCTGTCGAACACCACACGGCGGACACGGTTTGCGAGTATGACGGGGTGACCAGGATCGTGGCCGGCAAGGCGGGCGGCAGGCGGCTCAAGGTTCCCCCGAAGGGGACAAGGCCGACGTCCGAGCGCGTGCGCGAGGCGATGTTCAACGCCCTCGAAGTCGCAGGTGAGCTGGACGGATCCCGCGTGCTGGACCTCTACGCGGGCTCCGGAGCCCTCGGTCTGGAGGCACTCTCGCGCGGCGCGGCCGACGCCTGGTTCGTCGAAGCGGACCGCCGCGCGGGCGAAGTTCTTCGCGCGAACGTCGGTGAGCTAAATCTCGGTGGAACGGTCCGCATTGGACAGGTCGAGGCCGTGGTCTCGGGACCGGCGCCCATGCCGTTCGACGTCGTCATCGCCGACCCGCCGTACGCCGTCGACTCGGCCCAGCTCGGTTCCGTGCTGTCGTCGCTCGCCGCGGGCGGCTGGGTGACCGACGGAGCACTGCTGATCATCGAACGTGCCACTCGCGACGGCGAACCCGACTGGCCATTGTCGTTCGAGCCCATGCGGGTGAAGCGCTACGGCGACACCGCGCTCCACTGGGCCGAATATGTGACGAAGGCTGTGCAGTCACCATAGGGCGACGGGCAGCGCTTCGCGGTAGCGTCGCGCCATGCGTCGCGCAGTCTGTCCGGGCAGCTACGACCCGGCAACGAACGGCCACCTCGACATCATCGAGCGGTCGGCCAAGCTCTTCGACGAAGTCATCGTCCTGGTCGGGATCAACAAGAACAAGAAGGGCCTGTTCACCGTCGAGGAACGGCTGGACATGCTCCGCGAGACCACGGCGGGCCTGGGCAACGTGCGCGTCGACTCGTGGCAGGGGCTCACCGTCGACTACTGCCGCGACAACGACATCGTGGCCATCACCAAGGGCCTGCGCTCGGTCAGCGACTTCGACTACGAGCTCCAGATGGCCCAGATGAACCACGAGCTGTCCAAGGTCGAGACCCTGCTGATGCCGAACAACCCCGCGTACGGGTTCGTGTCCAGCTCGCTCGTGAAGGAGGTCGCGACGTACGGCGGCGACATCGAGCACCTGGTGCCCCCGGTCGTCTTCGAGCGCCTGACCAAGCGCCTGCGCGAAAAGGACTCGTGAGTGGGAATTTTCCCAGTTCTGCGCCGAACGGCGTGCGACGGTCGTAGGGATTTCCGACAGGGTTCGCGGAGTTAACCTGCTCGACCAGCCCTGATCACTCGATCGGGTTACGGTCCGAAAATGACCAACCACCGATCGCGTTTCGCCGCCTTCCTGCTGGCCTTCGCCGCCTTCTTCGGCGTCGTCACCGCCACGGCCGAGGCCTCACCCGTCAGCATCGAGCAGAACGCCTGCGGCAACCTCGCGGGCTTCAGCCGGGTGTCACTGCCGAGCCTCCCGAAGGAGGCGACCGACACCTACGAGCTGATCCAGTCCGACGGCCCGTTCCCGTACCCGAAGAACGACGGCGTGGTCTTCCAGAACCGCGAGAAGATCCTCCCGGCCTGCGCGTCGAGCTACTACCACGAGTACACGGTCATCACGCCGGGCTCGTCGACCCGCGGCGCCCGCCGCATCATCACCGGCAACGGCGGCGAGTACTTCTACACCGGCGACCACTACGCGTCCTTCAAGGTCATCAACGTCTGAAGCAACCCCGTGACCCTCCTCGCCCGTGAGTAATGCTGGAACACGGCCGAGGAGGGCACACGGATGAAACCTGGGGACGACGCGAGCTTCCGGGAGTTCGCCGCGCGGAAGGCGCTCACGCTGAGACGGACCGCCTATCTGTTCTGCGGCGACTGGCATCTCGCCGAGGATCTGGTCCAAAGCGCCCTCATCAAGCTCTACCGGGTCTGGCCGAAGGTCTCCCGGACAGGGCCCGCCGACAACTACGCCAGGCAGGTACTGCTGCGCTGCTGGCTCGACGAGCAGCGACGGCCGTGGCGGCGCAGGGAGAGCCGGACCGGGTACGTGCCCGACCGGCCCGACGCGCACGCCGATCCCACCCGTCTCGGGATCTCCGACCTGTTACTGCACGCCCTCGCCGAGGTTCCGCCGAAACAACGCGCCGCCATCGTGCTGCGGTACTGCGCCGACCTGTCGGTCGCCGACGTCGCCGCGACGCTGCGTGTTCGGAAGGGACGGTCAAGAGCCAGACCGCGCGGGGGCTCGAAATCCTCCGCGCGGCCGTCGAACGGCGTGAACCCGCCGCGGAGGGAAGCAGATGACCGAACAGCTCGAACAGGACCTGCGGGCCCTGTCCTTCACCGAACCCCCACTGGGCTTCGACACCGAGGCGGTGGCGACGAAAGCCGCCGCACGGCAACGGAAACGGCTCGTCGCGGCCTCGGGCCTCGGCACACTCGCGGTGATCGGCGCCATCGTGGCGACGACGGTCGTGCCGAGCGCTGTCGTCCAGCCCGCCGCAGGCCCGAAGGTCACGGCCTCAGTGCCGCCTGTCGGCATGCCCATGTCGTTGATCCGCGATCACCTGCCCGCCTTGCTGAAGGCCGTGCGGCCGGAGGCGAAGGACATCGTCGAGACCACCCAGGGCTACCCGTTCGTCAGCCTCGAATTCCGCTATGACCTGAACGGCCACCCCGCGCGCATCTCGGGACACATCGGCGGCCCGGCCGTCGTGCCAGGCAGCGGCGCCGTCCCCAGGACCTGCCTGGCCGACTGCACCAGCCTGCCGCAGCCGGACGGGTCCGAGGTGCAGATCAGGCAGACGAACAGGTTTGAGGACTCACGAACCGGTGACGTGAAGCCTGCCGTGATCGAGGCCTGGCGCTACTGGCCCAACGGCGCGGAAATGGAGATAAGGACCGGGTTCTTGACACGTGGCAGTGAGGGGGTCCCGCTGACCTACGAACAGGTGACGAGGCTCATCACCGACCCCGCCTTCACCTTGAAGTAGCCGCTCGGACACGCCCGGACCGGCGCGCTTTCACCGGTTCGGGCGGGTTAGGCGGCAGACTGGGTGCAGCGATATCGGGGATTGCTGCAGAGGGAGTTGCCGTGTACCGGGTTTTCGAGGCGCTCGACGAATTGGTCACGATCGTCGAAGAGGCGCGCGGGGTGCCGATGACCTCCAGCTGTGTGGTGCCGCGCGGTGACGTGCTCGAACTGCTCGACGACGTCCGCGACGCGCTGCCGGCGGAGGTCGACGACGCGCAGGACGTGCTGGACAAGCGTGATCAGCTGATCCACACCGCGCGGTCCGAGGCCGACAAGACGGTCACCGAGGCCAACGCCGAGGCCGATCGCACGGTCGGCGAGGCGCAGGCGCACGCCGAGCGCATCCTCGCCGAGGCGCAGGCCCGCGCCGAGCAGATGATGGCCGACGCGCACGCCGAGGCCGAGCGCATGGTCGCCGCCGGGCAGGCCGAGTTCCAGAACCTCACCGACCGCTCGCGCGCCGAGTCCGAGCGGATGATCCAGGCCGGGCGTGACGCGTACGACCGCGCCATCGACGAGGGCCGCAACGAGCAGGCCCGCCTGGTCTCGCAGACCGAGGTCGTCCAGGCCGCGCACGCCGAGTCGGCCCGCATCGTCGACGAGGCGCACGCGGAGGCCGACAAGCAGCGTGCCGACTGCGACGCCTACGTCGACGGCAAGCTCGCCGAGTTCTCCGAGCTGCTGGCCACCACGCTGCGCACCGTCGACTCCGGGCGCAACCACCTGCGTGCCCCGACGGGCCTCGCGGGCGGCGTCGGCCGCAGCAGCACCCTGTACGACTTCCAGCCGTGAAGGCTCGCGTAAACTAGAACCCTCATGCCTGAAGACAAGCTCCCGCCCACGCGCCCCGCGCGCGTCGATCTGCGCAGCCCGTGGGTCATCGACACCCGTGAACTCGCCCGCCACGCCGGGCTGAGCCGTCCTGTCCAGCGCAAGGTCCCGCTCGAGGAGACCTTGGGCGTCAAGGACGTCATCGTCGTGCCCGCCGGCACCGAGATCGACCTCGACCTGCTGCTCGAATCCGTGGTCGAGGGCGTGCTGGTCACCGGCACCGCCTCGGTCACCGCGACCGGCAGCTGCTCACGCTGCCTCGACCCGATCACCGAGGACGTCGAGGTCGAGCTCACCGAACTGTTCGCCTATCCGGGCTCCACGACCGAGGAGACCACGGAAGAGGACGAGATCTATCGCCTGGTCGACGACCGCATCGAGCTCGAGCCGCTGGTGTGCGACGCGCTCGTGCTGGCGCTGCCGCTGGTGCCCCTGTGCGAGGAAAACTGCCAGGGCCTCTGCTCCGGGTGCGGTGTCAAGTGGGCCGATCTCGAGCCCGGACACGGGCATGAGAAGATAGACCCTCGGTGGGCCGCACTTGTCGAGCGCTTCGACGGTGACTCCGAAGGTGACCAGGCCCCCGGCAAGCAAGCCTGACGGGCGTCCAGCTCGGTCCGGAGAAGCAAAGTTCGCTCGCGAGGTGCGGGCAGACCGTCTTAAGGAGATCTACTCGTGGCCGTCCCCAAGCGGAAGATGTCGCGATCGAACACGCGCTCGCGCCGCAGCCAGTGGAAGGCTGCTCCGGTTCAGCTGGTGCCTTGCTCCAACCGCGCCTGCAAGCAGCCGAAGCTGCAGCACATCGCTTGCCCGGCGTGCGGTCAGCACAACGGTCGCCAGGTCGTCGAGCCCGCCTGAGGCTGAGTCGATCATGGGGGGAAAACCGCCGGTCCTCAAGCCGGCCTCGGATCCCGCTCCGTTGCTCGAAGCCCTCGACATCACCTTTGATGCCGAGTTGCTCGGTTTGGCGTTGACCCACCGTTCTTATGCCTATGAGAACGGTGGGCTTCCGCCGAACGAGCGCCTCGAGTTCCTGGGTGACGCCGTACTGGGCCTGGTCGTGACCGACCATCTCTACAACACCCATCCCGACCTGCCGGAGGGCCAGCTCGCGAAGCTGCGCGCCAGCGTCGTGAACATGCATGCCCTCGCGGGCGTCGCACGCGGCCTCGGTGAAGGCGGCCTGGGTGCGCATCTCCTGCTCGGCAAGGGCGAAGAGCTCACCGGTGGCCGGGACAAGGCGAGCATCCTCGCCGACGGTCTCGAAGCCGTCATCGGCGCCGCGTACCTGCAGCACGGCATCGACATCGCCCGCAAGCTGGTGCACCACCTGTTCGACGGCCTGCTGGCCGAGGCCCCGCTGCGTGGCGCCGGCCTCGACTGGAAGACCAGCCTGCAGGAGCTCACCGCGCAGGCCGGTCTCGGCGTGCCCGAGTACAAGGTCGACGACACCGGTCCCGATCACCGCAAGGAGTTCACCGCCACCGTGTTCGTCGCGGGGCGTGAGTACGGCCGCGGTGAGGGCACGACCAAGAAGGAAGCGGAGCAGAAGGCCGCCGAGACGGCTTGGCGCACGCTTCACGCCGAGGTCGAAGAGCAGAAGAAAGCCGAAGAAGAGACCAGTTGACCGTACGGTACGTGAATCAGTACCGTACGGGCAGCCGCCGCCGTCCTGTGTCCTTCCTTCCTCAAAGATGAGGTTCAACGGCGATGCGCAAGTGGTCTTTTCTTTCCGTCCTTTGTGGACTCCTGGTCACGGTTTCGGTCCTGGTGTCCGTTCCCGCTTCGGCGGATCAGGTCGTCACCTCGCTCAGTGCCTTACAGTCCGCTTTGGACAAAGCCGATCCCGGTGACCGGATCCTGCTGGCCGATGGCAGCTATCCCACCACCGCGCCGCTGACGATCAAGTCCTCCGACAACACCGTCCGCTACAACACGATCCGCGACAGCCGCGGCTTCATCGTGCTGCGCCACGGCGACCGCAGCGTCGTCGAGGGCAACATGCTCTTCGGCAACTCCGGCATCCGCTTCCACGGCAACGACCACAAGATCATCAACAACTACGTCGACGTCACGACCGACCGCGGCATCGTCTTCGGCACCGGCACCGAGGCCGACAGCGGCCCCGACAGCGACAAACAGGACCGCCCCGACCGGGTCGTCGTCGCCTACAACACGGTGCTCGGTCAGAAGGACATCATCCGCGGCGACGGCGGCGCCTTCCTGCCCAAGGACTGCGTGTTCGCCGACAACATCCTGGTCGGCACGTCCGGCAACCTCGTCACCATGCCCACCGGTTCGGTGGTGAAGTACGAAGGCAACATCACCTGGGGCGCCAAGCCCGGCATCCCCGACGGCTACAAGTCGGTGAACCCGAAGCTGGCCAAGGACGCCAACGGCCTGTGGCGCCTGTCGTCCGGCAGCCCGGCGATCGACGCCGGCGTCGGCAGCCACCCGTACGCGGCAACGGATTTCGACCTCCAGGCCCGGGTCGGCCAGTACGACATCGGCGCCGACGAGTTCCTCCCCGGCGGCGCCCGCAAGGCATTGACGACGGCCGACGTCGGCCCGCTGGCCCCCTAGCCCGATAATCGGGGAGTGCCCGAACTTCCAGAGGTCGAGGTGGTCCGCGCCGGTCTCGAAGCCCACGTGACCGGCCGGACCATCAGCAAGGTCGAAGTGCTCCACGCCCGCGCCATCCGGCGCCACGTGCAGGGAGCCGAGGACTTCACCGGCAGGCTGGCAGGCGTCCGCATCGACGCCGCCCGCAGGCGCGGCAAGTACCTCTGGCTGGAGCTGTCCGACGAGCAGGCCATGCTCGCCCACCTCGGCATGAGCGGCCAGATGCTCGTCCAAGAGGAGGGCACGCCCGACGAGAAGCACCTCCGCGTCCGGGTGCGCTTCGCCGACGACGGGCCCGAGTTGCGCTTCGTCGACCAGCGGACATTCGGGGGACTGGCACTCGCGGACCTCGTCGAGGTCGACGGAACCCTGTTGCCCAGCACGATTTCCCACATCGCGCGCGACCCGATGGACCCGGCCTTCAGCCTCGACGCGGCGGTTCGCGCTCTGCGTTCGCGGCGGACCGAGGTCAAGCGCGCCCTGCTCGACCAGACTCTGGTCTCGGGCGTCGGCAACATCTACGCCGACGAGGCGCTGTGGCGCTCGAAGCTGCACTGGGCCAGGGCGACCGACAAGCTCACCGGCCCCAAGACGCGCGTGCTGCTCGAAGCCGCCACCGAGGTGATGAACGAGGCGCTCGCGCAGGGCGGAACCTCGTTCGATGCCTTGTACGTCAACGTGAACGGCCAGTCCGGCTACTTCGACCGCTCACTCGACGCCTACGGCCAAGAAGGCCTGCCGTGCCGCCGCTGCGGCACCGCGATCCGCCGCGACCCGTTCATGAACCGGTCGTCGTTCTCCTGCCCCCGCTGCCAGCCCCGCCCCAGGGCTTAAGGGAGTCGTGCGTGTTCCCGACGGTTTGAGGGGAAGGGTAAATATGGCGTGCTCCGGCCGGGCTGACGAGGTCACGTCGCGAGGCTCGGACGCACGGCATTTCGCGGCTGAGCGAGGGGTTCCCCTGTCGTGAGTGTTTAGACCGGTTAGAACCGGCCGTACCACTCACGACCCCCACGACGACCCCGGCAAGCCGTGAGCGAGTGGATCCTCTGCTGCGTTAGATGCAGCAAAGGTTCCACTCGCCCGCCACGTTTGCCCTTCCGACCAATAGAACCGTTGGCAGCACTCACGACCCCCGTGTCCAGGGAACCCTGGTGTCGCTAGTGGACAGTCGGTGGGACGCCGAGGGAACGTCAAGCGCGGCGCATGGGTCGGGTGGTCGAGTCAGGGCCTCCCTCACTCGGTTGCAGGTGGTCAGGGCCTCCCTCGCCCGACATTTCGGGTGAGGGAGGCCCTGACTCGCCGGGTCCGGGTGAGGGAGGCCCTCACCCAAAACCGGCGACTCGTGGGCCTTTGGCGTAGTGGTGTGCGCGGTACTGTGCATTGCATGGTACCGTCTGAAGCGTAGGACGGAGGACAGGTGGAGATCAGTCAGCTACTCAAGGGTGTCCTCGACCTCGCGGTGCTCGCGGTGCTTCGCGAGGAAGACGGTTATGGCTACGACGTGCTCCGCCGGCTGCGGGTCGGCGGTCTGGAGGAAGTGGGCGACGCGTCCGTGTACGGAACGCTGAGACGGCTCTACAAGGCCGGTCTGCTCACGTCGTATGTCGTGCCGAGCGAGGAGGGGCCGCACCGGAAGTACTACAGCTTGAACGAACCAGGCCGGCTGAAACTGACCGAGTCGGCCAAGACGTGGGAGAGCTTCGCGTCGACGATGAACAGCCTGTTGGGAGCGGCAGCATGAGCACGCAGAATTCGACCGCGGTGCGGGTCTACCTGGCGCGGGTGCGTACCGCGCTGGCCGATCTGCCCTCCGCCGAAGTCGAAGAGATCCTCGAGGACGTCCGGCCGCATCTGCTCGAGATCGAGGCCGAACTGGGTGACGGCGCGCGGGTCGAGCAGATGATCGAGCGGCTCGGGACGCCGGAGAACTACGCCGCCGAACTGCGTGCCGCGGGGGACTATCCGCCCGCCGCGTCCACCGAGCCGCCGAAGACCGTGGTGATCAAGGAGCAGGCGAAGCGGATCGTGCCCCGGCTCGCGTTGTGGGGGCTCGTCGTCGCGTCGGTCGGGCTGGGGCTGGTCGGGATCACGGTCGCGAACAACCTCCGGCCGGAGGCGCTGGTTTCGCTGGTGATCATCCTGCCCGTGCTCGGGTTCGGCGTCTGGTACCTGACGAGAAAGGGCGGCGCGGGGATCGCCGAGCTGCCTGAGGTGCGCGCGCTGCGCGAAGGGCTTAAGAAGCAGGATCCGGAAGGCTTGCCCCGGGTATTGAACTACTTCAGGGGACTGTCGCCCGCTTGGTGGCTCGTGTGCGCGGCCGCGCTGATCCTGTTCGGCCTGATGCTGGTGCGCCGGGGCAGTGACGGGGTCGCCGCGCTGCCGGTGCTGGTGGTCGCCGCGGTGGCGATCGTCTGGGGCGGACGGCGGGTGGCCGCCGACAAGCGCTGGCTGTGGCTGACGCTGCCGGTCTCGCTGTTCGTGCTCGGCGGGGCGTTCGGGTTCGTCGGGTATGTCTTCGACTCCGTCGACCACCGGTACCAGAGCTACAACACGTACCCGGCCAGCAGCCGGAACTCGGACGGATCCGACAACCTGTACTACGGCAACCAGTCGATCGAGAACGTCTACGCCTTCGACGCGGAAGGCAAGCCGCTCACCGAGATCTACCTCTACGACGAGGACGGCAGGCCGATCACGTTGTCGCGCAAGGGGTGCGACAAGTCGGCGAACTACCCGATGAAGATCGGCGCCGACAACCGGTTCCCGCGCCCGAAGATCGAGCAGGGCATCACCGACAACGACGGCAACTTCAACGGCTACAACGCCTACAAGAACGCCTGCCGCGAGGTGTACGGCGTGCCGTTCTCGGTCGCGATCCCGAAGGCGCCCGCGACCACCAGCGCGACGCCGGCACCGAGCGCGACACCGGCGCCGAGCCCTAGCTCCAGCGCGAGTCCGACGCCGGCGAGCCCGACGCCGACCAAGTGAGCCCGCCGGGCGGGTGAGCGTCGGGGCTCACCCGCCCGGTTTTCTCAGCAGTTGAGGAAGACGGCCTCGAACGCGGCCTCGACCTTCTTCTCGTCCTGGGAGATGGCCGCGGCGCGCAGGTTGTTCGCGGCTTCGTGGCACGCCTTGTTCGACGTGCTCGCGCCTTCCGCCTTCTTCTGCGCTTCCTCGGCCTTGTTGCGCAGGTCCTGCTCCTTGGCGAGGTCCGCCTTCGCCGCGTTCTCCCGCTGCGCCGAGGCGGTGAGGTCCTTCTTCGTGCTGTCCAGCTCCAGCGAGACGGACGACGCGTGGTCCTTTTCCTTGAAGTAGAGGACGCCGAACGCCGTCGCGCCGCCGAGCAGCAGCACGGCGATGACCGACAGCACGATCAGACCGGTGCGCTTCGGCTTCGGAGGCGTGGCCACCGGCGTGACCGGCTGCTCGTACACATAGCCTTGCGTCGCCGGGTACTCCGGAGCGTCAGGTGTCGGATTCGTCATGTTTTACCCCCAGATGTCGTATTGCCCTAAGCATCGTCGAGCGGGGTGATCCGTTACGGCGCGAGTCGTGGATCACATGCGAAAACGAAAAGCCCCGCCAGGATCAGTCCTGGCGAGGCCCTCCGGGCAAGCCGGGCGACAGGTCGTGTTTCTCGGGTCTGGCACGCGATAGCCGCGCCCAGGTCGTCCCTGGCGGCACCGCGGCATCACCCGAGTACAACCCGGTACGAGGGCGATGCCGCGGCACCGCCAGGAACAACCTGGATCACGACTCTCACGCACCGGACCCGAGAAACACGACCTACAGTGCGGCGCGAGCCGCCATGTTCGCCAGCAGGTCTCGGCCCTTTTCCGCGCTGCGCGGCTGGGAAAGGACGTCATAGCGCTGAGCCACGAGCTGGCTCTGCGAGAAGTAGCCGCGCTTGTTCTTGTTGGCGGCGTACCCGAGCGCGCCGAACAGCAGGTTGAAGCCGACACCGGCGACCAGGCCGATGCCGATCGACACCAGGCCGACGCCGGGGTTGAGCAGGCTCAGCATCAGGCCGAGGAACAGGCCGAAGATGGCGCCGGACATCGCGGCGCTGCTGAGCACCTTGCTCATGGTCAGCTTGCCGGCGATGCGCTCGACCAGCAGCGGCTGCACCCCGACGATGGTCACGTCGGTGACCGGGAAGTCGGTGCTCGCGAGATGGTCGACGGCACGCTGGGCGGCCTCGTACGAGTCGTACGAAGCGATGGGCCACCCGGACGGCATCGCGGGAGCCTGCGCGTTGGCCTGCGGCTGCGTGAAACCTGTCTGCGTGAATGCGGAAGTCATTTCATCTCACCTCTCTTGCCCTGTCCAACGCGGGACCGGTCCGGTTTGTGCCTGAACGCAGAGATCCACAGGGTTCTCTCAGCTAACCGGCTAACCGACGCGGAAGATCCGCTGCGCGTTGCCGCCGAGGTACAGCTCGGACGCCTCCACGTCGAGGTTGAGGTCGGCGAGGTTCTTGAGGCAGCGTGCCGGGCTGAGCATCGGGTAGTTGCTGCCGAACAGCACCCGGGTGCGGCCGTGGCCGCGCATGTAGTCGACCAGCTCGGCCGGCAGCCGGTGCACCGCGTAGGCCGAGGTGTCGATGTGGAAGTTCGGGAACTTCATCGCCAGCGAAAGGACTTCGGACATCCACGGGTACCCGACGTGCCCACCGACGACCACGAGCTCGGGGAAGTCGAGCAGCACCCGTTCGAGGTACGGGATCGGGCGGCCAGGCTCGGACGGCAGCAGCGGGCCGGTGTGCCCGATCTGCGTGCAGAACGGGATCTCCTGCTCGACGCAGGCGACGTAGACGGGGTAGTAGCGCCGGTCGTCCGGCGGCAGGTTCCACAGCCACGGCACGACGCGGACCGCGACGAAGCCCAGGTTGCGCACGCAGCGGCGGATTTCCCGGACCGCGCCCATCGGGTCGGTCAGGTCGACGGTCGCGACGCCGGCGAACCGGTCGGGATGGGCCTCGACCAGCCTGGCCACCTCGTCGTTGGAGATGAGCGCGCCGGACGGCCCGTGCCACGCCGAGAGCAGGCCGAAGCCGACGTGCGCCTCGTCCATCGCGGCCAGTGTCGCGGCGACCTGGGGGACCTCGCGCGGCCTGCCGGTCCAGCGCAGGATCGACTCCAGCCATGGCGCGGCCATGAACCGCTCGTTCGGGTGCTGCATCCACACGTCGACGATGCCCGCGGTCACAGCGACGACCCTAGACTCTGCCCGGCGGCGGCGCATCCAAAAGGTCTGAACGGAGACCATTGAACTGTTGACCCTGGCCAGGGCCGTCAGGTAGGAAGAACCGGCAAAGGATCTGATTCGATCCTTTAGAAGGAGGGCTCGGATGGCTGGCAAGGGCATGCTCAGCTTGGACCGGCTGCGTGAGCTGGTCGGCGACGGGACGGTCGACACCGTGCTCATCGCGATCACCGACATGCAGGGGAGGCTCCAGGGCAAACGCTGCTCCGCCGAGTACTTCCTCAACGAGGTCGTCTCGCACGCCACCGAGGCCTGCAACTACCTGCTGGCCGTCGACGTCGACATGAACACCGTCGGCGGCTACGCGATGTCGTCGTGGGAGACCGGCTACGGCGACTTCGTCCTGCGCCCCGACTTCGGCACGCTGCGCCTGGTGCCGTGGCAGGAGGGCACCGCGATGGTGCTCGCCGACCTCGAATGGGTGCAGGGCGGCGACGTGCCCGCCTCGCCGCGCCAGATCCTGCGCAAGCAGCTCGACCGGCTCGCCGAGCGCGGGCTCGGCGCGTTCGTCGGCACCGAGCTGGAGTTCATCGTCTTCGACGACACCTACGAATCCGCGTGGGACAAGCGTTATCAGGACCTGCGACCGTCCAATCAGTACAACGTGGACTACTCGATGCTCGGCACCGCCCGGATTGAGCCGCTGCTGCGCCGCATCCGCAACGAGATGACCGGCGCCGGGCTGTACGTCGAGTCCGCCAAGGGTGAGTGCAACCCCGGCCAGCACGAGATCGCCTTCCGCTACACCGACGCGCTCGCCACCTGCGACAACCACGGGATCTACAAGAACGGCGCCAAGGAGATCGCCGCGCAGGAGGGCAAGGCGCTCACCTTCATGGCGAAGTACAACGAGCGCGAGGGCAACTCGTGCCACATCCACATCAGCCTGCGCTCGACCGAGGGCGAGGCCGTGCTCGCCGGCGACGGGCCGGGCGGGTTCTCCAAGCTGATGGAGCACTTCCTCGCCGGTCAGCTCGCCGGGCTGCGCGAGCTGACCTACTTCCTCGCGCCGAACATCAACTCCTACAAGCGTTTCGTGCCGGGCAGCTTCGCGCCGACCGCGGTCGCCTGGGGCACCGACAACCGCACCTGCGCGCTGCGCGTGGTCGGGCACGGCGAGTCGCTGCGCACCGAGAACCGGGTGCCTGGCGGGGACGTCAACCCGTATCTCGCGGTCGCCGCGCTGATCGCGTCCGGGCTGCACGGCATCGAGAACGAGCTGCCGCTGGAGCCGGAGTTCACCGGCAACGCCTACGCCTCCGACAAGCCGACCGTGCCGTCGACGTTGCGTGAGGCGGCGGCGCTGTTCGGCGAGAGCCAGCTGGCCAGGACCGCTTTCGGCGACGACGTGGTCGACCACTACCTCAACGCCGCGCGCGTCGAACTCGCCGCTTTCGACGCGGCCGTCACCGATTGGGAGCGGATCCGTGGCTTCGAACGGCTCTAAGCCGCTGATCGGGCTCACCACCTATATAGAGCCCGCGCGTTTCCTGGTCTGGGAGACCGAAGCGGCGCTGCTGCACCGGGTGTACGTGGACTGCGTGGTCGCGGCCGGTGGAGTGCCCGTGCTGCTGCCGCCGGTCAGCGACGAGTACGAGTCGCTCGTGTCCGCTGTGGACGGTCTGGTGCTCGTCGGCGGCGCTGACGTCGAGCCGTCGCGCTACGACCAGGAGCCGCACGCGACGACCTACACCCGGCCGAACCGCGACGCGTTCGAGTTCGGTCTGCTTTCCGAAGCCTTGAAACAGCGGCTCCCGGTCCTCGGAGTGTGCCGTGGCCTGCAGGTTCTCAGTGTCGCGCTCGGCGGGACGCTGACCCAGCACATCCCGGACGCGTCCGGCAGCACCGAGCACCAGCCCGCGCCCGCGACCTTCGGCGACAGCAAGATCAAGCTGAAGGAAGGCAGCCGCGCGGCGGCCATCCTGGGCGCCGACACCAAGGTCCACTGCTACCACCATCAGGCGATCGACCGGCTCGGCGAGGGCCTCGTGCCCGTCGGCTGGGCCGAAGATGGCACGGTCGAGGCGGCCGAGCTGCCCGGCGAGGACTTCGTGCTGGGTGTGCAGTGGCATCCGGAACAGAACATCGACGACGTAAGGCTTTTCGAGGCTCTCGTGGCCGCGGCGAAGGAGAAAGCATGACCACGTTCGACGTGATCAACCCAGCCACCGAAGAGGTGGTGCGGTCGGTCGCGCTGACCACGCTCGAAGAGACCGACGCGGCCATCGCCCGCGCGCAGGCCGCGTACCCGGCGTGGAAGGCCGTTTCGCCCGGCGATCGCGCTCGGCTGCTGCGCCGGTTCGCCGACGCCGTCGACGCCGACATCGAGAACCTGGCTCAGCTGGAAGTCACCAACTCCGGCCACACCATCGGCAACGCGCGCTGGGAAGCGGGCAACGTCCGCGACGTGCTGAACTACTACTCGGCCGCGCCGGAACGCTTGAACGGCAAGCAGATCCCGGTGCCGGGCGGGGTCAACATCACGTTCCAGGAACCGCTGGGCGTGGTCGGCGTGATCGTGCCGTGGAACTTCCCGATGCCGATCGCGGGCTGGGGTTTCGCGCCCGCGCTGGCCGCGGGCAACACCGTGGTGCTCAAGCCGGCGGAGGTCACGCCGCTGACCGCGCTCCGGCTCGCCGAGCTGGCCAGCGAGGCCGGTATCCCCGAGGACGTCTTCCAGGTGCTGCCCGGCAAGGGATCCGTTGTGGGGCAACGCTTCGTGGACCATCCCGCGGTACGCAAGGTGGTGTTCACCGGCTCGACCGAGGTCGGCAAGCAGATCATGGCCGGCTGCGCCGCGCAGGTGAAGCGCGTGACGCTGGAGCTGGGCGGCAAGAACGCCAACATCATCTTCGCCGATTCCGACCTGGAGAAGGCCGCCGCGACCGCGCCGTACGGGGTGTTCGACAACGCCGGTCAGGACTGCTGCGCGCGCTCGCTGATCCTGGTGCAGGCGAGCGTGTACGACCGCTTCATGGAGCTGCTCGAACCCGCCGTGCACGGCGTCGTCGTCGGCGATCCCGGCTCGGAGAAGACCGAGATGGGCCCGCTGATTTCGGCCGCGCACAAGGCGAAAGTGTCTTCGTACATTGGTGCGGACGCGCCGGTCGCGTTCCGCGGCAGCGCGCCGGAAGGCCCCGGCTACTGGTTCCCGCCGACCGTGGTCACGCCTGGCAACCTCCAGGACCCGCTGGCCGCGGACGAGATCTTCGGCCCGGTCGTCGCGGTCGTCCCGTTCGGCGACGAGACCGACGCGGTGACCATGGCCAACCACACCGAATACGGCCTGTCCGGGTCGATCTGGACCCGCGACGTCGGCCGGGCGCTGCGCGTGGCGCGCGGCGTCGAGTCGGGCAACCTGTCGGTCAACTCGCACTCTTCGGTGCGCTACTGGACCCCGTTCGGCGGCTTCAAGCAGTCCGGGCTCGGTCGCGAGCTCGGCCCGGACGCCGTCGACGCCTTCACCGAGACCAAGAACGTATTCCTGAGCACGGAGGACTGAGAACAATGGTGCAGCGTTTCGAAGGCCGGGTCGCGGTGATCACCGGCGGCGGCAGCGGGATCGGGCTCGCGTCCGCGCGCAGGCTCGCTTCCGAGGGCGCGAAGGTCGTCATCGCGGACGTGTCCGCCGACGCGGGCAAGGCGGCGGCCGACGAGGTCGGCGGCCTGTTCGTGCAGGTGGACGTGACCGACGAGGAGCAGGTCAAGGCCCTGTTCCAGACCACGGTCGACACCTACGGCTCGGTCGACGTCGCGTTCAACAACGCCGGCATCTCCCCGCCCGACGACGACTCGATCCTCACGACGGGCATCGAGGCGTGGCAGCGGGTCCAGCAGGTCAACCTGACCTCGGTGTACCTCTGCTGCAAGTACGTCCTGCCGCACATGCTGGAGCAGGGCAAGGGCTCGATCATCAACACGGCCTCGTTCGTCGCGGTGATGGGCGCGGCCACGTCGCAGATCTCGTACAGCGCGTCCAAGGGCGGCGTGCTCGCGATGAGCCGCGAGCTGGGCGTCGAGTTCGCGCGCAAGGGCGTCCGCGTCAACGCGCTGTGCCCGGGACCGGTGAACACCCCGCTGCTGCGGGAGCTTTTCGCGAAGGACCCGGAGCGCGCGGCCCGTCGCCTGGTGCACGTCCCGCTCGGCCGGTTCGCCGAGCCGTCGGAGATCGCGGCGGCCGTCGCGTTCCTCGCCAGCGACGACGCGTCGTTCATCACCGCGTCGCAGTTCCTGGTCGACGGCGGCATCGCGGGCGCGTACGTCACGCCCATCGACTGACCGAGCTCATTGGAGGCGCGGGGGAGCGAGGTTCCCGGCGTGGCGCAGCGCGTTGAGGCGCTTGCGGTCGGCCGTGAGCTTGTTCTCCCGCGCCTTCAATGACCAGGCCGCGATCTGCGCGGTGATGAGCGAGCCCGCGGCGAACCCGATGGTGCCGACGAGCAGCAGTAGTGGCGTGGTAATCGTCATGGGACCAGATTCGGTGCCGCTTCAGCGTGTTGGCCCTGCCGAAAGCTAGCGGTTTTCGTTAGTTTCCTGAATATGACCCAGTGGCAGGCGGCGCGCTGGGCCGAAACGGTGCGCGCCGGGCTCAAGGCGCGCGGCCTTTCCCTCGACGAGGCCGCGCGGCAGATCGGCGTGCCGACGTCCACCCTGCGCAGCTGGATCGAGCACCGCCACGCGCCCAAGGTGACGATTTTCGACCACTGGGCCGCGTTGGCGCGAGTCACCGGCCTCGGCGAGGCCGAGCTGTTGCAGGCCGCGGGTGTGCTGCCCGACTCGCTGACGTCGAGCATCCACCTCGCGCAGGCGACGAAGTCCTTGCGCGACGGCATCGAAGAAGCCGGAAGGTTCTTGCGCCGCGCGGATTCCCTGGTGTCTTCGTCGTCGATGAGCCAGGTGATCAACGAGCTGTCGGCGTCGCGCATCGACTGGGAACTCCGCATGCGCACGGCGAACCGCGGCGAGGACGTCCCGCTCACGTTGCACCATTACGTCGGCGTGGTCCCGCCGCCCGATCTCCCGCTGTCCGACGAGGAGGCGCGCGACCTGATCGAGCGCGACGTGCTCGGTCACCTCTGGCGCCCGCTCGGGCTGTATTGGCGACGCCTGATGGTCCACGACTGGGCGGACCCGCCGCGCCTGATCATCCAAGTGGCGGAACAGGAATCGACGCATCCGCCGTCGACCTCCCTGCCGGTGGTCGACGCGCCGCCGATGATCGTCTTCGCCCCGGTCTGGGGCTACGGCTACCTGATGGGCTCGCTGATCGCGGACGCGCTCGGCTTCGGCAACGTGGATTTCCGGTATTTCGGCATGCCCGATTCGCTGGAGGAGCGCCTGGAATGGGTCGGCCGCGAGCTGGCCGACGTCTCGCCACGTTTCGTGAAAGCCGTGCCACCGACCATGTTCCGCCAAGGACTGCGCGTGACGACCGAGGGCTACCTGCCGATCTGCGTGACTTATGGCCCGCGCATGCGCGAGCACGCGGTGCGCGTCTACCGGGACGTCCTGCTGCCGGATTCGGATGTCGCCATCCGGGAGAACGACTCGCTGCGCGAGCAGATCGTGGCGGGTCTGCCGTCCCGCATCGACGTCCGCATCGACGACGCGGACGTGGTCGACGGCGGCACGGTGAATCGCCACAAGATCAACGACACGGTCGCGTGGCTGTCCGAGCAGATCGTCGAGCACCTGCTGCTCGCGTCGGGCCTGCCGCCGGTGCCGATGGGCGGGCCGTTGCGTCAGCTCGTGCTGCCGTCCGGCCGGGTGCAACGGCCACCCACGCTGGCCAGCACCGTGTCCTTCGGCTGAGATCACTCGTCCCGGTGGCTGGGATTGTGGCATGGGTCACCTGGCGGTAGATCTTGGTCTGCGGCGGCCGCCCCGGCCCCGATGACCAGGAGGTTTCGCGGTGACCCGTCAGATGAGCTCGGCGACCCAAGAGTGCATCGACATGTGCAACCAGTGCCATGAGATGTGCGAGCAGCTGATGTCGAGCTGCATGGAAATGGGCATGGCCCGGATGGGCATGATGATGGTCTCGTGCGCCGACATGTCCCGCATGTGCGCCGACATGATGATGCGCTGCTCGTCCATGAAGGCCGACCTCGAGATGATGCGCATGTGCGCCAAGATGTGCGGCCTCGCCGCGCAGATGATGCGCCTGTGCGCCGACGAGTGCATGAAGACCGACGACCCCGAGATGCACGAGGCCGCGTCGATGATGATGCGCTGCGCCGACCTCTGCGGCACCATCACGGCCGAAATGATGATGGACGCCTGACGGCCTCGTGAGTGTTCCGGCCGGTTCTAACCGGCCGGAACACTCACGACCTACCAGAGCGTCGCCGGGCCCGCGAGGACCCAGCCGTCGTCGGTGTGGACGACACGGAAACTCAGCGCGACTTCGAGGGTCCGCGCGTGGTAGCCGATCTCGACGTAGGCGCCGTGGTCGCCGTTCCAGACGAACTTCGCGAGCGCGAGTTCGCGGAGCCAGGACAGGTCCTTCTCCCAATCGTCGTAGTCGACGCCGCCGTCCTCCCCGTCAACGACCCCGTCCGCGTAGACCGAGCCTTCCCAGAGCTTGCTGACCACGTGGCGGACCGAGCTCCAATAGACGAACTGTTCGGCCTCGGTGAACTTCTCAGCCTGGAGAAGCTCGAAGTAGTGGCGGATGGCCGCTTCGACGTCGGTGGCGGTGGGGAGCTCTGTCCAGATCTTCACCACCGAGACGGTAGGACGCGCGCGACGCCGCCGGGTCGGGAGTTTTACCGGGGTGCACGACTCCTACGGGTGGATAGAAGTGTCGCCACTAGCGTGGCTAGTGGCAACACTTTGTATCCGGGTGAATCGAATGGCAAATGGGCGAATTGCTTGACGGGACGTTGACACGACCTTTCATATCGCACCGAATGAAATGTCAGGCGCGACCGAACCGGGAGTTCTCATGACCTCATTCATCGATGGCGAGCCCTTGTCCGCAGATCTCGGTCGTGCCGGTGACCGTGCGAACGGTCCGTGCAGCTCGGCGCCTTCCTTTGCGACGACACCGATCGTCCTTCGTGTTCGGCACAGCGCCCCCGGTCCCGAAAGGCCGAGGTACGTATACGACGGCGAACGGCAGATCGCCACCGATCTTCTCGGGCGGCCTCTAGCTCCGACGCTGGCGAAAGATTGGACCTCGTACGAGAGCACGCATACTGACGGCGATGGCGGCGACAATGAGACCTGGGGCTGGGAAGAGCAGCAGAAGAAGTAGACAATGACCGTACTCATACTGGCGCGCGACTTCGATCCGACGGCTGATGCTGTGGTGCAGGCACTCGCCGAACGCGATATTCCAGTGTTTCGTACCGATCTCCAGGACTTCCCTCGCAAGCTGCGCATGCATGCGGAACTGTGCGACGGAAGCTGGTCGGGCAGCCTCTGGAACCAGCATCATGAGGTGGACTTGGCCGAGGTGCGGGCCATCTGGAGCCGAAACCCGGCTACTTATGTGTTCCCGGAGACGATGACACGAGCGGAACAGGATCTGGCCTTCCGGGAAGCGAAGCTTGGTCTTGGCGGGGTTCTCGCGTCGCTCGATGTGCTCTGGGCCAATCATCCGAACCGGTGCGCGGACGCCATCTACAAGCCATACCAGTGGACCGTGGCGGTGGCGTGCGGGCTTGACGTGGCGGCCACGGCGATCACCAGCGATCCAGCCTCCGCCGAACGGTTCGCGAGGCGTCGGCCTGGTCACACGATCACGAAGGCGCTTGGCCCGACCGGTACAGCCGACGGTGACATGGTCAAGGTCTCGTTCACCCGGCGGTTGACCGAACACGATGTCGCGGATCTGCGCGGGGTCGCTGTCACGGCCACGACCTTGCAGGAGTTCGTGCCCAAGGCGTTCGAGGTGCGGCTGACGGTGATCGGGGACAGCTGGTTTCCGATCGCGATCCATGCGGCGAACGAGCGGGCGCACACGGACTGGCGGTCCGATCCATCCGCGCTGACCTATCGGTTCGTGCCGATTCCCGAATCCGTTGTCGCCGGGGTCGCCGAGTACATGAGGCATATGTGCCTGGCCTATGCGGGATTCGACTTCGTGGTCACGCTCGCTGGAAAGTGGGTGATGCTCGAAGCCAACACCGGCCCGCAGTTCGGCTGGCTTCAGGCGGAGACCGGTGCTCAAATGGTCGCCGCGATGGCGGACATGCTCGGGAAGGGCAAACCATGACTAGCGTCGACGACTGGCGTGGCCGCGCGGAGGAACTCCGCGCCGAGCTGGTCTCGGCAGGCAAGCTTGCCTCGTTCGAATGGCAGGCCGCGGTGACGGCGGTTCCGCGCCACAAGTTCGTCCCGGAGTTCTTCCAGCGTGGCGCCGGCGGATGGGAACTGGTGTCGGCGCGCGACCCGGGCACCCGCGATCGCTGGCTCAAGGCCGTGTACGCGAACACCTCCTTGGTCACCCGAATCGGTGAGGTTCCCGATGGTGGTCGCGATCGGACCGGTCCGACGTCTTCGGCGTCCGCGCCGGGGCTCATGACCCGCATGCTCGAAGCCCTCGATTTGCGTGCCGGTGACCGAGTACTGGAGATCGGTACCGGCACCGGCTACAACGCCGCGCTGCTCAGCCATCGGCTGGGCGATGACAACGTCTACTCGGTCGACATCGATCCCGATCTCGTCGACGGCGCGGCCGCGAATCTGCGTGCTCTCGGCTACCGGCCCACCCTCGCGGTCGCAGACGGGGCGGACGGTTTTCCTGGCCACGGGCCTTACGAGCGGATCATCGCCACCTGTGCTGTGCCGCGCGTGCCGTGGTCGTGGGCGGAGCAGACCGTCGTGGGCGGGCTGGTGCTGGTCGACGTCAAGGTGCATGCCGTCGTGGGCAATCTGGTCTTGCTTCGGCGGTATGCCGACCGCCTCGAAGGACGCTTCGATCCAGGCAACGCGACCTTTATGCAGATTCGATCGCAGGCGTTTCACCTTGAGCTGCCGGGGCCGCCGGTGCGCGATCGGCAGACCGCCCGGCAGCGGACTACGAGCGTCTCTGCCGAGCGCCTCTGGGAAAACGCGCCGCTGTGGTTCCTGCTCCATTTGATCGAGCCTGGGCGGGTGGAATTCGGCTTCGCCGCTGATCCACAAGGCGGTATCGGTCCCGAGTTCTACACCGGACGGGACGGTTCGTGGTGTGAGGTGACCAGCGCGGACGGCGGAGCGCGTGAAGTCTGGGAAGGCGGGCCTCGAAGTCTCTGGTCGTCCATCGAAGCCGCTGTGAAGAGCTGGACAGAACTCGGTATGCCTGGTTGGGATCGATTCGGCCTCACCGTCCGGTCCGCCGAGGAGCAGGTCGTCTGGCTCGATCAGCCGACCAGCCCGCATCGCTGGACGCTGGTCCGGTCTCGATGAAGGCCATGACCTCGGCGGGTTCGTCAGGTCGGGTTGTGGTCTTGGCTGCACTCAGGTAGACGGCTCCGGCCCAGCCCAGGTACGGTGCGGGCGAGTCAACTGCATATCGGGCCGTTCGAGCAGGAGCGGGAGAGTCCCACGAGGTCGGTGGGACACCGAAGGAGCAAACTCCCCGGAATCTCTCAGGTAACCACTACCGCTCCCCGCGAGGCCACTCTGGAAAGCAGGCGTGACCTACGACGCCTCACCCAAGGTGAAAGCCGCTCTCAGCAGCGGTGAAACTCTCAGGTGCCATGACAGAGGGGGAGTTCCCAGCGCACGGGTCTATCCGTCGCCAGAACCGAGGAGCTCCCCTGACCAGTACGACTTTCGACGCCCGCCACATCGGCCCGTCCGAGCCGGAACAGGCCAAGATGCTCGCCGAGGTCGGCTACAACAGCCTCGACGCACTCGCGGAAGCGGCCGTCCCCACTGCCATTCGCATCACCAAGGACCTCGACCTGCCCGAGGCGGCGTCCGAGGAGGACGCGACCGCGGAGCTGCGTGCGCTGGCCGCCCGGAACCGCCCGATGACGCAGATGATCGGTCTCGGCTACTCCGACACCGTGACGCCGCCGGTGATCCGGCGCAACGTGCTCGAAAGTCCCGCCTGGTACACGGCGTACACGCCCTACCAGCCGGAAATCTCGCAGGGGCGGCTCGAAGCGCTGCTGAACTTCCAGACGATGGTCGCCGAGCTGACCGGCCTGACCACGGCGAACGCGTCGATGCTCGACGAGTCGACCGCCGTCGCCGAGGCCGTGTCGCTCATGCGCCGCGCCTCGAAGGCCAAGTCCAGCACGGTCGTCATCGACGCCGAGTGCCTGCCGCAGACCATCGCCGTCGTCAAGACGCGGGCCGAGGCCGTCGGCATCGAGGTCGAGGTCCGTGACCTGCTGACCGGGCTGCCCGACGAGTTCTTCGGCGTCGTCGTCCAGTACCCCGGCGCGTCGGGTGTGCTGCGTGGCGCCGGTTTCTACACCGCGATCGCCGAGTCGGCGAAGGCCGCTGGCGCGCTGTACACCGTCGCCGCCGACCTGCTCGCGCTGACGCTGATCACCTCGCCGGGTGAGTTCGGCGCCGACATCGCCGCCGGTTCGACGCAGCGCTTCGGTGTCCCGCTCGGCTACGGCGGCCCGCACGCCGGGTTCCTCGCCGTGCGCGCCGGGCTTGAGCGTTCGCTGCCGGGCCGTCTGGTCGGCGTGTCCGTCGACGCCGACGGCAACCCCGCCTACCGGCTCGCGCTGCAGACCCGTGAGCAGCACATCCGCCGTGAGAAGGCGACCTCCAACATCTGCACCGCGCAGGTGCTCCCGGCCGTGCTGGCCGGCATGTACGCCGTCTACCACGGTCCCGACGGCCTCAAGCGCATCGCGACCCGCGTGCACGGTCACGCCGCCTCGCTCGCCAAGGCGCTCGGTGACGCGGTGGTGCACGAGGGCTTCTTCGACACGATCGTCGTGCGCGCGGACGCCGAGAAGGTGCACGGCAAGGCCCGTGAGCTGGGCATCAACCTCGGCCACGTCGACGCCGAGCACGTTCGCGTCGCCTGCGACGAGCTGACCACCGAGGCGATCGCCGCCAAGGTGCTGCGCGCGTTCGGCGTCGAGGCCGAGCTCGAAACCGCGACCGCGCTCCCGGCCGGGATCGTGCGCGAGAGCGAGTACCTGACCCACGAGGTCTTCCACTCGCACCGCTCCGAGACGGCCATGCTGCGCTACCTGCGCGGACTGTCCGATCAGGACTACGCGCTCGACCGCGGCATGATCCCGCTGGGCTCCTGCACGATGAAGCTCAACGCCACCACCGAGATGGAGCCGATCAGCTGGCGCGAGTTCGCGGGCATCCACCCGTTCGCGCCGGTCGAGGACGCCGAGGGCTACCACGTGCTCGTCGAGCAGCTCGCGGGCTGGCTCGCCGAGGTCACCGGGTACGACAAGGTCTCGCTGCAGCCGAACGCGGGCAGCCAGGGCGAGCTCGCCGGCCTGCTGGCCATCCGCGCCTACCACCGCGCCAACGGCCAGCCCGAGCGCGAGATCTGCCTGATCCCGTCGTCGGCGCACGGCACCAACGCCGCGTCCGCGGTGCTCGTCGGCATGCGCGTGGTCGTGGTCAAGTGCACCGACGAGGGCAACGTCGACCTCGACGACCTCAAGTCCAAAGTGGACCAGCACAAGGACACGCTGTCCGCGATCATGGTCACCTACCCGTCCACGCACGGTGTGTACGAGAACGACATCGCCGACCTCGCGAAGCTCGTGCACGACGCGGGCGGCCAGGTCTACGTGGACGGCGCGAACCTCAACGCGCTGCTCGGCCTCGCCAAGCCGGGTGAGTTCGGCGGCGACGTCTCGCACCTGAACCTGCACAAGACCTTCTGCATCCCGCACGGCGGTGGCGGCCCCGGCGTCGGCCCGGTCGCGGTGCGCGCGCACCTCGCGCCGTTCCTGCCGAACCACCCGCTGCACGGCGGCGCGGGCCCGGAGACCGGCGTCGGCCCGATCTCGGGCGCGCCGTACGGCTCGGCCTCGATCCTGCCGATCTCGTGGGCCTACGTCCGCATGATGGGCGCGCCCGGCCTGACCGCGGCCACCAAGGTCGCCGTGCTCGCCGCGAACTACGTCGCCGCGCGCCTCGGCCAGCACTACCCGGTGCTCTACACCGGGCAGGACGGCCTGGTCGCGCACGAGTGCATCCTCGATCTGCGCGGCATCACCAAGGAGACCGGCGTGACGGTCGACGACGTCGCCAAGCGCCTGATCGACTACGGCTTCCACGCCCCGACCATGTCGTTCCCGGTCGCGGGCACGCTGATGGTCGAGCCGACCGAGAGCGAGGACCTCGGCGAGATCGACCGCTTCTGCGACGCGATGATCGCCATCCGCCGCGAGATCGACGCGGTCGCGCAGGGCCGCTGGAGCCCGGACGAGAGCCCGCTCCGCAACGCCCCGCACACCGCCGAGACCCTGGTCGGCGAGTGGAACCTGCCGTACGACCGTGACCTCGCGGTCTACCCGGCCGGTGTCAGCCGCAAGCACAAGTACTGGCCGCCGGTGCGGCGCATCGACGGTGCGCGCGGTGACCGTAACCTTGTCTGCTCCTGCCCGCCCCTCAACGCTTACGAAGGCCAGTGATGACCAAGGAATCGCCTCTGTACGCGGTCCACAAAGGACTGGGTGCGCTGTTCACCGACTTCGCGGGCTGGTCGATGCCCGTCCGGTACTCCAGCGAGCTGGCCGAGCACAAGGCCGTCCGCGAGGCCGCCGGGCTGTTCGACCTCTCGCACATGGCCGAGATCGAGGTGACCGGCCCGCAGGCCGCGGACGTCCTCGACTACGCGCTGGTCGGCAACCTGTCCGGGGTCAAGCCGGGCAAGGCCCGCTACACGATGATCTGCAACGCAGACGGCGGCGTGCTCGACGACCTGGTCGTCTACCGCCTCGAAGACGAGAAGTTCCTGGTCGTGGCGAACGCGGGCAACGCCGACGTGGTCGCGGCCGCGCTGGCCGAGCGGGTCGCCGGGTTCGACGCGGTCGTCACGAACAAGTCCGAGGACGTCGCGCTGATCGCCGTCCAGGGACCCAAGGCCGTGGAGATCCTGCGCTCGGTCACCGACGCGGACCTGGACTCGCTGAAGTACTACGCGAGCTACCCGGCCGTCGTGAAGGGCCACGACGTGCTGCTCGCCCGCACCGGCTACACCGGCGAGGACGGCTTCGAGCTGTACGTCGCCGCGGCCGAGGCGCCCGCGGTCTGGGCGCTGCTGACCGAGGCAGGCGAGCCGCACGGGCTGCTCCCGGCGGGCCTCGCCTGCCGCGACACGCTGCGCCTGGAAGCCGGAATGCCGTTGTACGGCAACGAACTCAGTGTGGAATTGAGCCCGTTCGAGGCGGGTCTCGGCCGGGTGGTCAAGTTCGAGAAGCCGGCCGACTTCGTCGGCAAGGCCGCGCTCGAGGAGCTGTCCAAACTGGACGTCCCGCGCATTCGGGTGGGCCTGAAGGGCTCCGGGCGGCGCGCTCCGCGCCATGGGTACAAGATCGTGGACAATGGCTCCAACAATACCGAGATCGGGGAGATCACGAGCGGCGCGCTGTCGCCGACGCTGGGTTACCCGATCGCGATGGCCTATGTGGACCTCGCGTTCACCGAGCCGGGTACTCGGCTTTCCGTCGACATCCGCGGCAAGATCGAGACCGTCGAGGTCGTCGCACTGCCCTTCTACAAGCGCGCCTGAGAGGCTTCCCGAACATGAGCAGCATTCCCGAGAACCTGAAGTACACCAAGGAACACGAGTGGATCAGCATCGAGGGCGACGTCGCGACGGTCGGCATCACCGCCTTCGCCGCCGAGTCGCTCGGTGACATCGTGTTCGTCGAGCTTCCGAAGGCGGGCGAGACGATCACCGCGGGCGAGCCGTTCGGCGAGGTCGAGTCCACCAAGTCGGTCAGCGAGCTGTACGCGCCGGTCACCGGCGAGGTCGTCGCAGTGAACGAGGCCACTTCGGACAGCCCCGAGCTCATCAACGAGGACCCGTTCGACCAGGGTTGGCTGCTGAAGGTGCGTACCACCGACGTGCCCGAGCTGCTCGACGCCGCCGCGTACGCCGCGCTGACCCAGGAGGACTGACCCCATGACGCTGTTCAACGCCTCACTCGCCGAGGCCGACCCCGAGGTCGCCGCGGCGGTCAAGGCCGAGCTGACCCGTCAGCAGTCCACTTTGGAAATGATCGCGTCCGAGAACTTCACCCCGGTGAGCGTGCTCGAGGCGCAGGGCTCGGTGCTGACCAACAAGTACGCCGAGGGCTACCCCGGCCGCCGCTACTACGGCGGCTGCGAGCACGTCGACGTCGTCGAGCAGCTCGCCATCGACCGTGCGAAGGCGCTGTTCGGCGCCGAGCACGTCAACGTGCAGCCGCACTCGGGCGCGCAGGCCAACGCGGCCGCGATGTTCGCCGTGCTCAAGCCGGGCGACACCATCCTGGGTCTCGACCTCGCGCACGGCGGGCACCTGACGCACGGCATGAAAATCAACTTCTCCGGCAAGCTCTACAACGTCGTGGCCTACCACGTCGACAAAGAGACAGGCATCGTCGACCTGGCCGAGATCGAGCGCCTCGCGGTCGAGCACAAGCCGAAGCTGATCATCGCGGGCTGGTCCGCGTACCCGCGTCAGCTCGACTTCGCCGAGTTCCGCCGCATCGCGGACCTGGTCGAGGCCAAGCTCATGGTCGACATGGCGCACTTCGCCGGGCTCGTCGCGGCGGGGCTGCACCCCTCGCCGGTGCCGCACGCCGACATCGTCACCACGACCACGCACAAGACGCTCGGCGGCCCGCGCGGCGGCCTGATCTTCTGCAAGCAGGAGCTGGCGAAGAAGATCAACTCGGCGGTCTTCCCCGGTCAGCAGGGTGGCCCGCTGGAGCACGTGATCGCCGCCAAGGCCGTGGCGCTGAAGTTCGCCGCGACCGAGGACTTCCGCGAGCGTCAGACCCGCACGCTGGAGGGCTCGCGGATACTGGCCGAGCGTCTGTCGCGTTTGGACTGTGCCGACGCCGGTGTCCGCGTGCTGACCGGTGGCACCGATGTGCACCTGGTGCTGGTCGACCTGGTCAAGTCCACTCTGGACGGTCAGCAGGCCGAGGACCGGCTGCACTCGGTCGGCATCACCGTCAACCGCAACGCCGTCCCGTTCGACCCGCGCCCGCCGATGATCACCTCCGGCCTGCGGATCGGCACCCCGGCGCTGGCCACCCGCGGCTTCGAGGCCGAGGACTTCGCCGAGGTCGCGGACATCATCGCGGAGGCGCTGAAGCCGACGCTCGACGAGGCCACCCAGGCCGCGCTGCGCACGCGCGTCGAGCTGCTGGCCAAGAAGCACCCGCTGTACGCAGGGCTTTCGTGACCGCGCCCGACGGCAGGAAGCTGTTGCGGCTGGAAGTCCGCAACAGTGAGACGCCGATCGAGAAGAAGCCGCCGTGGATCAAGACCAAGGCACGGATGGGGCCCGAGTTCACCGAGCTCAAGGGCCTCGTCCGGCGCGAAGGTCTGCACACCGTCTGTGAAGAGGCTGGCTGCCCCAACATCTACGAGTGCTGGGAAGACCGTGAGGCCACCTTCCTGATCGGCGGCAGCCAGTGCACCCGCCGCTGTGACTTCTGCCAGATCGACACGGGCAAGCCCGACGAGCTGGACCGCACCGAGCCGCGCAAGGTCGCCGAGTCCGTCCAAGCGATGGGCCTGCGCTACTCGACGGTCACCGGTGTCGCCCGCGATGACCTTTCCGACGGCGGCGCGTGGCTGTACGCCGAGACCGTCCGCCAGATCCACGAGCTGAACCCGGGCACCGGCGTCGAGCTGCTGATCCCGGACTTCAACGCCGACCCCGACCAGCTGGCCGAGGTGTTCTCGTCCCGTCCTGAGGTGCTCGCGCACAACGTCGAGACGGTGCCGCGGATCTTCAAGCGCATCCGTCCCGGTTTCCGGTACGCGCGGTCGCTTTCGGTCATCACGGCCGCCCGTGAGGCCGGTCTGGTGACCAAGTCGAACCTGATCCTGGGTATGGGCGAGACCCCAGACGAGGTCGCCCCGGCCATGCAGGACCTGGTCGACGCGGGCTGCGAGATCCTCACGATCACCCAGTACCTGCGACCCTCCCCGCGCCACCACCCGGTCGACCGCTGGGTCAAGCCCGAGGAGTTCGTCGAGCACTCCAAGGCCGCCGAGGCCATGGGCTTCGCCGGCGTGATGGCCGGGCCATTGGTCCGTTCGTCGTACCGCGCGGGCCGGTTGTTCGCGCAGACTAAGCAGCATCGCGGTGAAGAGCTGCCGGAGAACCTGGCCCATCTGGCCGCCCAGGGACCGGCGGCCCAAGAAGCCAGCTCACTGCTGGCCAGATAGGAAAGCTGCTCAATGGCGATCAGCGTGTTCGACCTCTTCTCCATCGGCATCGGGCCGTCCAGTTCCCACACGGTCGGCCCGATGCGGGCCGCTCGCACCTTTGTGGACGGTCTCGACGACCTGGACCGCGTCGCGCGCGTCCAGTCCGAACTGTTCGGTTCGCTCGGCGCGACCGGTTTCGGGCACGGCAGCGACAAGGCCGTACTGCTCGGGCTGACCGGCGAGCGTCCGGAAGAGATCGACACCGCCACTGTGCCTGCCAAGATCGCCGCCGTGCGGGAGACCGGGCGGCTCCTGCTCGGCGGTTCTCACGAGATCGTGTTCGTCGAAGACACCGACCTCACGATGCACCGCCGCAAGTCGCTGCCGGCGCACCCGAACGGCATGATCTTCCGTGCCTTCGACGCCGACGGCGGCTTGCTGCGGGAGCGAACGTACTACTCGGTCGGCGGCGGCTTCGTCCGCGACGAGTCGTACGAAACGGACACCGTGGTCGTCGAGGACAGCACCGCGCTGGAGTTCCCGTTCCGCACCGGCGCTGACCTCCTCAAGCACTGCGCAGACACAGGCCTGTCGATCAGCGAGATCATGATGCGCAACGAGCTCGCGTGGCGCACCCGCGAGGAGGTGCGCTCCGGTCTGCTGGACATCTGGCAGGTCATGGTCGACTGCGTGCACGCCGGGTGCGAGCACGAGGGCGTGCTGCCCGGCGGCCTGAAGGTGCCGCGGCGTGCTCGCGCCTTGCACGAAAAGCTGCTCGCCGAGGACGGCCTCGACGACCCGCTGTACGCGATGGACTGGGTCAGCCTCTTCGCGCTGGCCGTCAACGAGGAGAACGCCGCCGGCGGCCGCGTGGTCACGGCACCGACCAACGGCGCGGCGGGCATCATCCCCGCGGTCCTGCACTACTACCAGCGCTTCATGCGCGGCGCCAACGACGACGGCGTGGTCACGTTCCTGCTGACGGCAGGCGCGATCGGCTCGATCCTCAAGCAGACCGGCTCGATTTCGGGCGCCGAGGTCGGCTGCCAGGGCGAGGTCGGCTCGGCGTCCGCGATGGCGGCGGCCGGCTTGACCGAGCTGCTCGGCGGCTCACCCGAGCAGGTCGAGAACGCCGCCGAGATCGGCGTCGAGCACCACCTCGGCCTCACCTGCGACCCCGTAGGCGGCCTGGTCCAGATCCCGTGCATCGAGCGCAACGCGGTCGGCGCCTCCAAGGCCATCCACGCGGCCCGCATGGCCATGCGCGGCGACGGCAGCCACGTCGTCACCCTGGACAAGGCCATCAAGACCATGCGCGAGACCGGCGCCGACATGAGCGTCAAGTACAAGGAGACGGCACGCGGCGGCCTCGCCGTGAACGTGATCGAGTGCTGAACGCTTAAGCTGGGTAGCGTGGAAGCGCCCGTGGCCAATGCCGGTGAGGCGTTGTTCCGGCCGGTGCGCACGGGCAACGCCTTCGAAGAGACCGTCGAACGCCTGCTCCAGGCGATCCGTCTCGGCGTGGTCGGGGCGGGGGAGCGCCTGCCTTCGGAGCGCGAGCTGGCCGAGCGCTTGGGCGTCAGCCGGGTGACCCTGCGCGAGGCCATCCGGGCTTTGTCGGATGCCGGGTACGTCGAGTCGCGGCGTGGCCGCTACGGCGGCACTTTCGTCAACGAGACCCTGCCCGCGCCGGGCGGCGACGGCCGCAAGATGGACCCGGCCCTGGTCGAGGACGCGCTCTGCTTGCGGTACGTCCTGGAGACCGGCGCCGCCGAGGCCGCGGCCGCGCGCTCGTTGACCCCGGCCGACCGCCAGCACCTGACGGCGACCTTGGCCGAGGCCTGCTCGTCGGACCTCGACGACTACCGGCGCAAGGACTCGCGCCTGCACCTGGCGATCGCTGAAGTCACGGCGTCGGGTTCGCTGACGACCGCGATGGCCGACGTCCGCATGCGCATCAACCAGCTGCTCGATCAGATTCCGTTGCTGGAGCCGAATCTCGAGCACTCGAACACCCAGCACGAGGCCATCGTCGACGCCATCCTCGCGGGCAATCCGGCCGCGGCTCGCCAGGCCATGGCCGAGCACATCGAAGGCACCGCCTCGCTGCTGCGTGCTTTCCTCGCCTAGCCGGGTCAAGCCCGTTGCTCGGCGGGTGTCGCGTAGGTCGGTTGCGCGTTGTGAACGGGGCGTTCGTAACGCTGAGGGCGCAATTCGGGGATTTGGGTCCTTTGTGGACGTTGGCTGGGTTTGCGATCGGTGGCCTAGTCTTCGCGAAACCCGAGTTTGGGCCAGTGGATGGCCCAAACTCGGGTTTCGCGTGCTCACGCGTCGCTTGACAGCGCAGGCCGAGCCTTAACTGCCCGGCATTGGGTTATTGCCCGGAAGGGCAAAGGTGACGTGATCGTCGGCTCGGCGTGGGGGTCGTGAGTGGTACGGCCGGTTCTAACCGGCGAAAACACTCACGACCCCCTTCTTGGCTGCCTCGTGCGTGTCAGGGGTGTGGTCGGGCGTGGGTGGGGGCCTAGTTCGACCGTAAATGCGGGTGAGGGAGGCCCTCACCCGAACCGAGCGTGGATAAAGCTCCTCTCATACCGGGCCTAATGCCTGGGTGAGCGCGGTTTGCGTCGTCCAGCCGGTGGATCCAGGGCCAACGACGCATTTCCCACACAGCCACCTCGGCCGCGGCCGAGCACATCAGACGAGGGCGGTCCCGCATGAACATTCCCGCTGCCCGCCCAGGTTTTGGGTCGGCTTGCCTCGGGAGCGGTTGCGCGGCAAGGGAAGCGAGGAAGCTCAAGTGGCTGGTGGCATGCGCCCCTTAACGTGAGTAAGGTGGAGTATGTGATCAGCACAGAGCCCCCTGACCTCGAAGCGCTACCCGAGTGGTGGCGCTGGGAGAATGACGCGCTGCTGATGGCGTATGTAGCGCGGGAGAGGGAGAAACGCCGTTTAGACGCCGAGCAGGGTCAGATCCTGGCCGAGGTTGAATCGCGTGGTGTGCGGGATGTGTCCGGCTATGCGACGGTGGCGCAGATGCTGGTGGACTGGGTCCAGATCAAACTCGCGGAGGCGAAAGCCCGTGTCGAGCGCGCCCGCGCTCTGAACCTCCGCCAGGACGGTGGCGCGCGGATACCCGCGCTCGCCCCTTACGCCGCGGCGGCGGCGTTGAGTGGTGATTTGGGTCCGGCGCAGTTGGATCCGATCATCACCGCGTTGGCTGGGCTGCCCGCGTCGGTGTCGGCGGAGGATCGCGAGACCGGGGAACACATCCTGGTCGATCTGGCTCGTACGGCGGGGCCGAGGGAGATCACCAAAGCCGCGGCGAATCTGCGGGATCGGCTCGACCCCGATGGGCGTGAGCCGAAAGATCCCGATCCGGTGGCGCCGCGGCGGGAGCTGGAGTTCGTGACCCACCGAGACGGCACCCACGGCCTGAAAGTCAAAACCGACGCCGACACCATCGCCCGGTTGAAGGCGCTGTTGGATCCGCTCGCGAAACCGCGCCCGGCCACCGAGGAGGAAGGCCGTGATGCCCGGTCGCAGTGGCAACGGTGGGGTGACGCGTTCACCGAGTTCGTGCAGATGGGCATGCTCAACCCGGAAATCCCCACCCAGGCCGGGGACAGTGTGCATGTCGTGGTCACCATCAGCCTCGACGAACTGCGATCCGGCATCGGGCAGGGCCGCCTGGACCTGGTCGGCGATATCAGCGCCGCTGAGACCCGTCGGATGGCGTGTGACTGCAAAGTCATCCCGGTCACCCTCGGCGCGGACGGCCAGCCCTTGGATGTCGGACGCGAGCAACGCCTCGCCACCCCGGCACAACGGCGAGCATTGGCGATCCGTGACCGAGGCTGCGCCTTCCCGGGCTGTGATGCGCCTCCGCAGCGATGCACGGCCCATCACATTGTTTTCTGGGCCCACCACGGCGAAACGAAAATCGACAACCTCGTGCTGCTCTGCAGCCGCCACCACCGACTGATCCACCACAGCCAGTGGGAAGTCCGGATCGCCGCCGACGACCATCCGGAGTTCATTCCACCGGCGTTCATCGACCCGGCCCGCGCTCCCCGACGCAACACCATGCACACCCGCGCCTGAACACCCCGAACCGGGAGCCTCGGCCGCGCTTAAGCCCAGCCGCGCACTCGCGCCTGAAGCCAGCCGCAATCCGACCTCGACCGCATCACCCGAATTTGAGATTCCGGCCGCGCACTCGTACCCGAAACCCAGCCCCACCCATAACACCCGCCGCGACCATTGAACCGCCCCGGGTTCGGTAGAGACTCGTTGTTGGGGTCAGGCGACCAGGCTGATCAGGTCACCTGACTCGTACAGGGTCTCGAACTCGACGGGTGGTCGGCCGCCGCACGCTCCATGGAGTCGCTGGTTGTTGTACCACTCGACCCACGCTGCGGTGGCGACGTCGACTTCTTGTTTATTGTGCCACGGCCCGTTCGGTTTAATCAACTCGGTTTTATAAAGACCGATGGCAGATTCCGCGAGTGCGTTGTCCAGAGCGTCGCCAACTGTGCCGATCGACGCGTCGATACCCGAATCGATAAGATGCTGCGTGAACCGGAAAGAAGTATATTGACTTCCGGCGTCGGAATGGTGAATCAACTTTTCTTGCCCCTCGCTCCACCGGTAGTCCCTATGCCGCAACCCCTGCTCGATAGCGTCGAGCACCAGATCGGTTTCCTTGGACATACTCACGCGCCAGCCGACGATCTTGCGGGAGAACACGTCAATGGCGAACGCGACGTAGACCGCGCCCGCCCAGGTCGCGACGTAGGTGAAGTCCGCTACCCACAACCGATTCGGCGCACCGGCGGCGAACTGGCGTCTCACCAGGTCCGCGGCGCGGACACCATCAGGATCGGACACCGTCGTGCGCACCGTCTTCCCCCGGACCGCGCCGGCCAGGCCCAGCGCGCGCATGAGCCGCTCCACCCGGCCCCGCCCGACGGCGACGCCCTCACGGTTCAGCTGCCACCATATTTTCCGGGCACCATACACCCGATAATTATCGTCATACACACGTCGGATTTCCTTTTTCAGTTCCTCGTCGCGAACTTCCCTCGCCGATACCGGGCGAGAGAGGGCGGCATAATAAGTGGACGGAGCGATCTTGATCCCGAACTCGGTCAGCACGGCACAGATCGGCTCGACTCCGAACCGGTCCCTATATTCCGTGATGAACGTTACGAGCGTGGCGGTCGAGGGTCGAGCTCCCTCGCGAAGAAAGCCGACGCCGCCTTCAGAATCTCGTTCGCCCGCCGCAACTCACGATTCTCCCGCTCCAACTCCCGGATCCGCTGCTCCTCCTCGGTCGTCACACCCGACCGCGCCCCCTGATCGGTCTCAGCCTGCCGCACCCACCGGCGCAGGCTCTCCGCCGACACCCCGACCTTCGCTGCGATCGACGTGATCGCCTCCCACTGCGACGAATACTGCTCTACCTGCTCAAACACCAGCGCAACCGCGCGCTCACGCACCTCACGCGGATGCCTCGAAGACCGGGCCATAACTCCATCCTCACTCACACGATGGAGCCTCCATCAAACCCGGGGCGGTTCACATCGCCCCGGGGCAGGCCGACCTGCAAGCCCTGGGCGGGCGGTAGTCGTGAGTGTTTAGACCGGTTAGAACCGGCCGTACCACTCACGACCCCCCACAACGCCCCGGTTTGCCGCGGGCGAGTGGAACCTCTGCTGCATCTAACGCAGCAAAGGTTCCACTCGCCCGCCACGTTTGCCCTTCCGGCCAATAGAACCGTCGCCATCCAACACTCACGACCCCCAAGCCCCGGCTGGCCGACTCACCGCCCAATGCGGGCAGCAGAGCACGGTCGCGGGCATCTGGTGAGCCGGAGCAAGAGCAACCCACGGTGCCCTCGGTCCGTATGGATATTTCCGCGGCGAGCACAAAGCCCACCCGACCCAGGCAGCGGAAATGTTCATACGGGACCGCCCTAGAAGCACCCCAGGCAGACCTAGCCCGGGGTGACCTCGGCCAGAACCTCCAGCAGCGTGCCAAGCGCGCCGGAGAAGGCGTGCCGAGCGGGAGCCGCGTACCCGACGATGATGCCGCCTTCGCGATCATCCCGGTCGATCCAATGCGGCCCAAGGACCTCCAGATCGAGCGAGTGACGACGGGCCGAAGCAAGGACTTCGTCTTCACAGCCCAGGCGGACGACCAGCTGCAACCCAGCCGAGATGCCTTGTACCGCAAGGTGATCCGGCAACGCCGCGACGAGCTGGTCCCGGCGACGGCGGTACTCCGTCCGGCAGCGACGGACGTGCTGGTCGTAGGCGCCGGATTCGAGCAGCTCGGCCAGTACGAGCTGGTCGATGACCGAGGGGCGGGCGCCGGACGCCGAAGAAGCCGCGAAGACCGGGTCGACCAAGGAAGCCGGGAGGACCAGCCAGGACAGCCGCAAAGCCGGGGCGAGGGTCTTGCTCGCGGTGCCCGCGTAGACGACGCGTTCGGGCGCGAGTGCTTGCAGGGCACCGACTTGCTGGCGGTCGAAGCGGAACTCGCCGTCGTAGTCGTCTTCGATGATCGTCGCGCCGGAGCGGACCAGGGCTGTTCGGCGGGCGGGTGCGAGTGTCACGCCGAGGGGGTAGTGGTGGGCCGGGGTGACCATCACCGCTGGGCTGTCTACTTTGGACACCTGGAGGCCGTCGTCGTCGACGGGGACGCCGACGATGTGCTGGCCCGCCGCGGTCGCGATGTCGCGGAACATCCACATCGAGGGGTCTTCGAAGGCCAGTTCGCGGCTCCCCAGGTCGAGCAAAGCGCGGCTCAGCACCGAAATCGCGTGCGTGAAGCCCGCGCAGACCAGGATGCGGCCGGGGTCGGCCAGCACGCCGCGGCTGCGGCCGAGATAGCGGGCGAGTGCCTCGCGCAGCGCTAGCGTGCCGTGCGGCTCCGCGTAGCCGAGGACGTCGGCCGGGGCGCGCTGCATGACGCGGCGGGTCGCGGACGACCAGGCGTCGCGGGGGAAGGCGGACAGGTCGGGCTGGCCGGGGCGCAGCGTCCAGCGGGACGCAGATCTGCTCGGGAGCTGAGGTGGTGATGGTTGCGGGCGGGCGCCCGTGGTGGCCACCCTGGTCGGTGCGCCCTGGCTGATCAACAGGTAGCCCTCGGCGGCGAGGTCGGCGTAGACCCTGGTCACGGTGCCGCGGGCGACGCCGAGGTCGTGGGCGAGCGCTCGGGTGGACGGTATCGCCGCGCCGGGAGTCCAGCGGCCGTCGCGGATCGCGTCGCGGATGGCCTCGGCGAGGCCGGTGCGGCCCTCACCTGGGGACCAGCCGAGGTGGACGTCGAGGGAACTGGACCACTGATCTGCCATGGAACTGGACCATACTCGTGTGCCAGTTTGGCGTAGCGTGGATCTTGTGAACAAGCGAATCCAACTGACCCCTGGGACGCCCGGTCCCTACAAGGCCATGCTCGCGCTCAACTCCGAAGTCCACGAATACGCCGAAAACGCCGGACTCGGCAAGCTGACCGTCGAACTGATCAAGCTCCGTGCCTCGCAGATGAACGGCTGCGCGTTCTGCCTCGACATGCACAGCCACGAGACCCTCAAGCTGGGCGAAGACCCGCGCCGGATCTTCGTGCTCGAGGCCTGGCGCGAGACCGAACTCTTCACCCCCGAGGAGCGTGCCGCGCTCGCGCTGACCGAGGAGATCACCCGGATCGGAGAGACCCAGAGTGTCTCCGACGCGGTCTATGCTGAGGCCACCTCGGTGCTGACGGAGGACCAGTTCCGTGCGGTCGCGTGGTTGGCCGTGGTCATCAACTCGTTCAACCGGCTCTCCGTGACCAGTCACAAACCCTTGCCCCGGAAGGCTTAGATGAACCAGCTTCGCGCTCTGCACGTCCCAGGCAGCCCGCTCATCCTGCCGAACGCCTGGGACGCCGACTCGGCCAAGCTCGTGGAAGCGGCCGGGTTCCCCGTGGTGGCAACGAGTTCCGCCGCCGTCGCCGCCGTGCTCGGCTACGAGGACGGGCATCACGCGCCCGCCGACGAGATGTTCGCCGCCGCTGGCCGGATCGCGCGTGCGGTCTCGGTGCCGGTGACCGTCGACGCCGAGGGCGGCTACGGGCTGTCCGGCGCCGAGCTGGCCGAACGCCTGAAGGACGCAGGCGCGGCGGGGTTGAACTTCGAGGACACCGACCACGAGGGCAGCGGACTCGTCGAGATCGCGACCCAGGCCGAGCGGATCGCCGCGCTGCGTGCGGCGTCTCCTGAGCTGGTCATCAACGCGCGGATCGACGTCTTTCTTGGCGCCGAAGACGAGAGCGCGGTGCTGGACGCCGCGATCGAGCGGGCGAAGGCGTACATCGAGGCGGGCGCGGACTGCGTGTACCCGATTCTCGCGAAGACGCCCGAGGTGCTGGGCGCGTTCGTCACGGCCGTGAGCCCGGCCGCGGTCAACGCGACGTACCTGCCCGGCGCGCCCGACTTCGCCGAACTGGCGAAGCTGGGTATCGCGCGGATCTCGCTCGGCGGCGGGCTTTGGCATGTGGTCCAAGGGTTCCTGAAGACCACGCTGGCCGAGATCGCCGACGGCAAACTGCCGTACTGAACGACAAAGCGGGGTCCTCGACAACCGCCCGGTGTGTCGAGGACCCCGCCATGCACCGCGGGAGCTAGTGGGAAACCGCCTTTTCGGCGCCCGCACCGGTCAGCGACCGGACCTCCATCTCGGCGTACTTCTTCTCGTTGTGCTCCTTCGACAGGACGGTGCCCAGCCAGCCGAGGAAGAACGACACCGGGATCGAGACCAGGCCCGGGTTCTGCAGCGGGAACCAGTGGAAGTCGGCGCCCTTGATCATCGACTTCGCCGTGCCGGAGACCGCGGGCGAGAAGATGATCAGCACGATCGTCACCGCGAGACCGCCGTAGATGCTCCACAGCGCGCCCTGGGTGTTGAACTTCTTCCAGAACAGCGAGTACAGGATCGTCGGCAGGTTCGCCGACGCCGCGACCGCGAAGGCGAGCGCGACCAGGAACGCCACGTTCTGGTCCTTCGCGAAGATGCCGCCGACGATGGCGACCGCGCCGATCACCAGCGCGGTGATCCTGGCGACCTTGACCTCCGCGTTGGGGTCCTCGACCTTGCCCTTCTTGATGACGTTGGCGTACACGTCGTGGGCGAACGAGGCCGACGCCGTGATCGTCAGCCCGGCGACCACCGCGAGGATCGTCGCGAAGGCGACCGCCGCGATGAAGCCCAGCAGCACCGGGCCACCCAGTGCCTGCGCCAGCAGCGGGGCGGCGGAGTTCTCGCCGCCGGGCGCCTTGGCGATCTTGTCCTTGCCCACCAGCGCGCCCGCGCCGTAGCCGAGCACCAGGGTGAACAGGTAGAACAGGCCGATCAGGCCGATCGCCCACACCACGGAGCGACGGGCTTCCTTCGCGGTCGGGACCGTGTAGAAGCGCATCAGGACGTGCGGCAGACCGGCGGTGCCGAGCACCAGCGCGAGGCCGAGCGAGAGGAAGTCGATCTTGCTGGTGCCGGTCGCGCCGTACTTCAGGCCGGGGCCGAGGATCTTCTCGCCGCCCTTGCCGACCTTGTCGACCGCGCCCTGGAGCAGGCCGGACAGGTTGAAGCCGTACTTGCCGAGCACCCAGAACGTCATCACGGCCGCGCCGGCGATGAGCAGTGCCGCCTTGATGATCTGCACCCACGTGGTGCCCTTCATGCCGCCGACCAGCACGTAGATGATCATGACGACACCGACCACCGCGATGACCACGGCCTGCCCCGCGTTGCTGGAAATGCCGAGCAGCAGCGAAACCAGGATGCCCGCGCCGGCCATCTGGGCCAGCAGGTAGAAGAAGGACACCGCGAGCGTCGACGTCGCCGCCGCCGCGCGGACCGGGCGCTGCTTCATGCGGAACGCCAGCACGTCACCCATGGTGAACTTGCCGGTGTTGCGCAGCAGTTCCGCGACTAGCAGCAGCGCGACGAGCCACGCGACCAGGAAGCCGATCGAGTAGAGGAAGCCGTCGTAGCCGTACACCGCGATGGCGCCCGCGATGCCGAGGAACGACGCTGCCGAAAGGTAGTCACCCGCGATGGCGACGCCGTTCTGCGGACCGGTGAACGCGCGGCCGGCGGCGTAGTAGTCCGACGCGGTCTTCGTGTTGCGGCTGGCGCGGAACACGATCACCAGGGTGATCACCACGAACAGGCCGAAAATGCTGATGTTGAGGACGGGGTTGCTGCCCTCGACTCCCGCGGCGAGGTTCACTTGGCCTCTCCCTCGATGTCGGTGCGGATCTTCTCGGCGATCGGGTCCAGCTTGCGGTTCGCGTACCGCACGTACAGCGCGGTGATGCCGAACGTGGTGACGAACTGCAGCAGGCCGAAGACGAGGCCGACGGTGATGTTGCCGACCAGCTTGGTCGCCATGAACTCGTGCGCGTAGTCGGCGACGAGGACGTACAGCAGGTACCACGCCAGGAAGGCGACGGTCATCGGGAACACGAAGCGCCGGAGCCGCGAGCGCAACTGCTGGAACTCGGCGCTGTTGTGCACCTTGTCCCAATCCACCTCGGGTTCCACGTCGATGCGCGCGGTCATGGGGCTTCTCCTCGCCACGGTGCGGACTGTGTTCCGCGCCACGTTAGGTAGCCCACACTCGCGGGGGAATGCTCAGCGGTTCAAACGACGCCCGAGGCGACGAACGGTCGACGAACGGTGGATGGCCCCGGTCGAATGGAACGGCGTCGACGGGCGTTCGTCCAGATGGAGGCGCAGCATCGCGGCCGTCGACCAGGTCGGCGCCCGGCCCCGCGACGAGACCACCACCATCGTCGTGAACGCCAGCGGCACCGACCAGAGCGCGGGCTGCGCGACCAGGATGGCGAGCAGACCGTCGAGCCTCGGTCCGAACAACGTCAGGACAATTGATCCCGAGGATGCCAGCAAGCCCGCCAAAACGCCACAGACGGCACCCGTCGCGGTGAGCCGGTTCCACCAGATCCCCAGCACCAGCAGCGGGCAGAAGGTCGACGCCGCCACGGTGAACCCCCAGGTGACCAGGATGCCGGCGTCGAGGCGCGCGGACTGCAGCGCGAGCAGCACGATCACCGCGGCCGCGCCGATCACCGTCCAGCGCAGTCTGCGCAGCCCGCCCGGCATCAGATCGTGCGCGATCGCGCCGGAGACGACGAGCAGCAGGCCGAGCGAGGTGGCCAGGAACGCGGCGAACGCGCCCGCGGTCAGCAAGGTGGTGAACAGCTTCCCGGTCCAGCCGGAGTCCACTTGGGACGGGATGGCGACGACCACCGTGTCGGTCGCGCCGGACAGGTACAGCTCCGGCACGATGATCCGGCCCAGCACCCCGTAGATCCCGGGGAACAGGTAGAACACGCCCAGCAGCGCGACGGTGATCGCGGCCGTGCGGCGCGCGGCGCGGCCGTCGGGGCTGGTGTGGAAGCGCATCAGCACGTGGGGCAGGCCCATGGTGCCGAGCATCGTCGCGATCAGCACGGCCCAGGTGCCGAGCAGCGGGTAGCCCTTGTTGTCGTAGTCGAGCAGCGGACGCTGCCAGTCCGCCCCGCCCAGCGGCATCCCGCCCCGCACACCGGGCACCGCGGCGCCCTCGCCGAAGGTCAATGACTGTCCTGTGTGGACGGCCAGCTCGCCGGGCGGCTGGACCTTCATGGCTCCGTCGGTGCCGAGCAGGGTCGGCTCGCGGATCTCCAGCGTCGCGTCCAGGCTGAACGAAACCGTTGTCTGGTTCGGAAAGTGCGTGAACTCGACCGGGTTGAGCGCTTCGAGCCGCTGCGCGGGGCTGATCTGCAGCACCAGCCAGATCGCGGGCACGATGAACAGCACCAGCTTGAGCACGAACTGGAACGCCTGCACGTAGGTCGCCGCGCGCATCCCGCCGAGCGCGAGCGTCGCGCTCACCGCGGTGCCCGCGATCACCACGCCCACCCAGTACGGCGTGCCGCCGATCGCATTGAGCACCAGGCCCGCCGTGCGGAACTGCGGCACCAGGTAGAGCGTGCCGATGACCAGTACGACCACCGCCGCCAGCCGCCGCAGCGCGGGGGAGGCGAGCCTGGCCTCGGCGAAGTCGGGGACCGTCAGAGCACCCGAACGACGCATGGGGGCGGCGACGAGCACCAGCATCGCGATGTACCCGGCGGTGAACCCGACCGGATACCAGAGCGCGCCCATGCCGTTCTTCACCACGAGCCCGGCGACGCCGAGGAACGACGCGGCCGAAAGGTACTCACCCGACACCGCCGCCGAGTTCAGCAGCGGCGAGATCCGGCGCGACGCGACCAGGAAGTCCGAGCTGGTGCGCATCGCGGCGACGCCGCGCAGGCCGATCAGCAGCGTGATCAGCACGACGGGGGCGACCGCGAGCACGGCGACCATCAGCGGTCCTCGAGCTTCTCGGCGCGCCTGAGCTGCAGTTGCGCGATCGCCGTCATCGCCGGGTAGGGGAGCACCGCGAGCATCAGCCAGGACACCGGAATTCCCAGCAGCCGCACCGAATCCAGCACCGGCCAGACCGAGAAGACGACCGGCAACCCGAGGATCAGCGTGAAGATCAGCACCAGCGCGAGCACACCGCGTCGCCGCTGCGCGCGGAACAGCTCGGACGCGCGTTCGGCGTCGGCGGGCGCGAGCACGGGCACCCGCCACCGCGCGCGGGCGCGGCGGCGACCGTGCGCCAGCCGGGTCTGCGGGCTCATCACGGTCTGCCGCTTGGTCTTCACCCGCGGTCCAGCTCTCCGCGCTGCGCGGCCTGCAGCAGCCGGTCCCGCAGCTCACGGGCATGGCGGCGGCTCACCGGCACGTCACCGACGTCGGTGTGCGCGAGCAGCCCGCCCGCCGAGTCGCTGCGCAGCTCCAGCACGGCGCCGATGGCGACGAGGAAACCCCGGTGCACCCGCGAGAAACCCGTGCCCTCCCAATACTCTTCGAGCCGCGAGATCGGCATCCGCACCAGATGCACCCCGGACTTGGTGTGCAGCCGCACGTAGTCGCCGTGCGCCTCGACGAACCGCACATCGGCGCGCCGCACGTACCGGGTGCGCCCGCCGATCTCGACCGGCAGCGCGGCCATCGCGTCCACCTGGGGCTTGCCCGGTTCGTCGCCGACCATCTTGAGCACCTTGCCGAGCGCCGCGGCCAGCCGTTCCGCGCGGACCGGCTTGAGCAGGTAGTCGACGGCGCCGATGCCGTACGCGGTGACCGCGTGCCCGTCGTGCGCGGTGACGAACACGATCACCGGCGGGCTGCTCAGCTTCGCGAGCAGCGAGGCGAGTTCGAGCCCGTCCAGCCCCGGCATGGAGATGTCGAGGAACACGGCGTCGAAATGGTCGGCCTGCAGCATCTTCAACGCGCTCAGCGGATCACCGGCGGCACGCACCTCACCGACCTCGGGCGCGTCGGTCAGCAGATGCACGAGTTCGTCCAGCGCCGGCGGGACGTCGTCGACCGCCAGCACACGGAGTCCGGTCACGACGGCAACACCCCCGGCTGGAATCGGGGCACGCGAACGGTCACCTTGGTACCGGCATCCCTTTCCGTTTCGACGACCAGGCCGTAGAACGGCCCGTAGACCGTACGCAGCCGACGGTCCACATTGGCCAGTCCGAGACTGCCATCGGCGTCCCGCCCGGCGAGAATGTCCTCGGCGCGCTCGGGATCCATGCCGATCCCGTCGTCCTCGACGGTGATCACGCAGTCGTTGCCCTCGGCCTGCCCGTGCACCTGGACCAGCCCCGGTTCGCCGCGCGGCTCGATGCCATGCCGGATCGCGTTCTCCACCAGCGGCTCGAGCACCAGATACGGCACCGGGATGGCGAGCACCTCCGGCGCGACCCGCACCTGCACCCGCAGCCGTTCCCCGAGCACGGCGCGCTGCAAGGCCAGGTAGGAGTCGATGGCCCGGAACTCCTCGGCCACCATCGTGTACTCGCCATGGCGCGCCAGGCTGTACCGCGTGTAGTCGGCGAAGTCGAGCATCAGCTCATACGCCCGGTCGGGATCGGAGCGGACGAGTGAGGCGATCACAGTCAACGCGTTGTACACGAAATGCGGCGAGATCTCAGCTCGCAACGCCCGCAGTTCGGCCTGCGCCGCCTGTTCGGCCGAAGCCTCCAGCCGCCCGCGCTCCAGGGCGTGCACCACCAGATCGGCCGCCTCCTTCGCGGCGGCCGACTTGACGTCCCCGGCGATCACGAGCACACCGGCCAGCTCGTCGTGGACGTGCAGTGGAAGCGCTATCAGCTCACTGCGCGCGCCCGGTGCCTCGTTGTGGAGCACCTCGTCGAGCAGCTTGGCGACGGTGCCGTCGTCGCCGGGCCTGCCGGACCACACGAGCGAGCCGGAAAGGTCGGCGAGCCCGAGTCCGGGCACGGCGAAGAGCCTGCGCAGCCCGTGCGCGGCCTTGCGCACCCCGGTCCCGGCGAGCCCGTCCATCAGGTCATCGGCGATCCGGCGCGCGGCGGCGAGCGTCGGCAAGACAGCCATGCGGCGAATCCTAGCCGGGGTCGTGAGCGTTGCGGGCGGTTAGAACCGCCCGCAACGCTCACGAGTCCTTTAGCACTTCTGCTTGTAGAAGTACTGCGCGTTCGCGTCCAGGGTGTCCTTCGTGATCGAGTGCAGCTGCGCGGTCAGCGTGCGCGTGACCGGCTTGCCCTCGAGCGCGGCGATGGCCTGCTGGACGCCCTGCTGGCCGATGGCGGCCGGGTCCTGGGCGATGAGGCCCTGGTACTCGCCCTTCTTCAGGCCCTCGACCTCGGACGGCGAGGCGTCGAAGCCGATCAGGTTGACCGCGCCGACCTTGCCCGCGTTGCGCAGGCCGGTCGCGGCGCCCTCACCGGTGTTGAGGTTGGTCGCGAAGATGCCGACCAGGTCCGGGGTGGACGCGAGCGCCGCGGTCACCTTCGAGGCGGCCTGGTCGGGCTCGTTCTGGGTGAACTGGACGCCGGCCGACTTGAGGTTCGGGTGGTTGGCCAGCTCGTCGGTGAAGCCCTTGGCGCGGGCGTTCGTGGTGGACGTGCCCGCGATGGTGTCGAGGACGAGCACCGAGCCGGGCTTGTCGCCGACCAGCTTGGCCAGCGTCTGGGCCGCGAGCTTGCCGCCCTCGGCGTTGTCGGACGAGATGGAGGACTCGGCGACGGTGGTGTCCTTGAGCGCCGTGTCGACCTCGATGATCTTGGCGCCGCGGGACTTGACCTGCTGGATCGGGGCGAGCATGGCCTGCGCGTCGGTCGGGGCGATGAGCAGCGCCGACGGAGGGTTCGAGCCGAGCGCGTTGACCAGCTGGGTCTGCATCGCGGCGTCGAACTTCTGGGGCGCCTGGGTGGTGAGTTCGTAGCCGGCCTTCTTGGCCTCGGCCTCGGCGCCGCACTGCATCGAGATGTAGAACGGCTCGGCCTGGACGCCCGGGATGAGGGCGAGCTTCTTGCCGGCGACCGGCTTGGGGGAGTCGCCGCCGGAGCCGGACTGGCCGACCGTGCCGGAACCGCAGGCCGTCATCAGCGCGGCGGCCGAGAACACGGCGCCCGCCACGAGAAGGGTCTTCTTCATTGTCAGTGCCTCACTTCGTTGTGAAAGAACTAGCGGGAGTTGCGCTTGCGACGGCGCTGCTGGTCGAACCAGACTGCGGCGATGAGGACCGCGCCGACCGCGATCATCTGCCAGAAGTCCTGGACGTGGGTGATGTTGAAGCCCTTCTTCAGCACCGCCGGGATGAACACGCCGATCACCGTGCCCAGCACCGAGCCGATGCCGCCGAACAGCGACGTGCCGCCCATGACCGTCGCCGCGATGGCGTTGAGGTTGTCGGTGGTGTGCGCCGAAATCGTCGTCGAGGCGTAGTACGCGAGCGACATGAAACCGGCGATGCCCGCCAGGAACCCGGTGAGCGTGTAGATCTTCAGCAGATGGGCGGTGACACCGATGCCGACGCGGCGCGCCGCCTCGGCGTTGGAGCCGACGGCGTAGGTGTAGCGGCCGAACTTGGTGGTGTGCAACAGCCACGCGCCGATCAGGGTGATGACCACCGCCACCAGCACCAGGTTCGGCACCCCGCCGAAGGACGTGCCGTAGCCGAGCGTCTTGTTGAGCTCGGTCGGCACGCTGCGCACGTCGGACCCGTTGTTGAGCAGGTAGGCCGCGCCGAGCGCGCCGCCCATGGTGCCGAGCGTGACGATCAGCGGCGGGATCTTGGCCACCGCGATCAGGAAACCGTTGAGCAGGCCCCACGCCGTTCCCGCGACGACCGCGGCCGCGAGACCGGCGAAGATGATGCCCCAGCCCGCCTTGGTGGCGTCGCCGTCCGGGCTGAGACCCTCCATCGTCTTGCCGGCGACCATGCCCGCGAAGATCAGGACGGAGCCGACCGAGAGGTCGATGCCGCTGGTGATGATCACGAACGTCATGCCGACCGAGAGCACCAGCAGCACCGAGGTCTCGATGAGCAGGGTCTGGAAGGTGAACAGGGTCGCGAACTCGTTCGGCGCGATCGCGGTGAACACCACGATCAGCGCGATGAGCACGAGCGCGATCCAGAACGTGTTGGCCGCGGCCAGCCTGGTCCACATCGGACGCTTCTCGAAGCCGTCGACCGTGGACTGGATGGCGGGCTTCTCCTTGGTGGACATGGTCACGCCGCCTCCTCTTGCACGAGCGCGCCGGTCATGGCGGCGACGAGATCTTCGAGCTTGGTGTCCTCGGCCTTGAAGCGGGCGACTCGCTGGCCGAGGCGCAGCACCTCGATCCGGTCGGCGACGCTGAGCACCTCCGGCATGTTGTGGCTGATCAGCACGACCGCGATGCCGCGGTCGCGCACCTTCTTGATGACGTCGAGCACGCGCTCGGTCTGCACCACGCCCAGCGCCGCGGTCGGCTCGTCCATGAAGACGACCTTCGACGCCCACACCACCGACCGCGCGACGGCGACGCTCTGGCGCTGGCCGCCCGACAGCGCGCCGATCGGCACGTCGGTGCTCTGCAGTGTCACGCCGAGCTGCTTGAACTCCTCGATCGCCTGGCGGCGCATCTCGGCCTTGTCCAGCATGCCGAGCTTGCCGAGGATGCCCTTGCGGTGGATTTCCCTGCCCAGGAACAGGTTCGCGGCCGGGTCGAGCTCCAGCGCGACCGCCAGGTCCTGGTACACGGTCTCGATGCCGAGTTCGCGCGCCGTGGTCGGCGATCCCAAGTGGACCTTCTGGCCGTCCAGCAGGATGTCGCCTTCGTCGGGCTGCTCCGCGCCGGACAGGCACTTGACCAAAGTGGACTTGCCGGCGCCGTTGTCACCGATCAGCGCGGTGACCTCGCCGGCGCGTGCCTGGAACGAGGCTCCGCGCAGCGCTTCCACGGATCCGTAGTGCTTCACCAGATTGCGTGCGTCGAGCAGAATCTCGGCGCTCATGACTTGATCCTTTTCTCAGGTGCGGCGGGACGGCAGCGGATCACCGTCACGTCTCCTTCCACAGTGGACTCACCGGCGTCGTGGGGCACGACGTAGGTGTCTCCCTTGGCGAGCGCGTACTCGCCGCCGTGCTCGGTGCGGAGCGTGCCCGCACCGTCCATCACGACCAGGACCGCGAAGCTCGGGTCCAATGACAGTGCTGATGACAACGTTGTCGAGGGACGCAACTGATCGGCCCTGAAGAATTCGTCGCTGCCCGCGGCCAGTAAGTCCACAGTGGACGAGCTGTCGTCCGCCGTGTGCTTGATGATGCTCGTCAGCCGCTCGTCGTCCCAGCCGGACGTGTCCAGCGTTTCGATCGCGGTCTCGAAGCCCAGTCCCAGGTGGCCCTTTTCGGGGCTGGCCAGGAAGTCGCGCCATTCCAGGGTGAGCGAGAAGTCGGTCGGCTGCTGCAGCTCGACGACGAACACGCCTTCGCCGATCGCGTGCGGCAGCCCGGCCGGGATGTAGACCGTGTCGCCCGCCTTGACCGGGATGCTGTTCAGCGCGCCCAGCATGGTCGGCGCGTCCTGCGTGCGTGCCCAGTCGTTGACCGTCGCCTTGTCCACCGTCTCCTTGAAACCGGGGTAGACGCGCGGGTCGTCGCCGTAGGTGCCGACGATGATCCAGGCCTCGGTCTTGCCGAAGTGCGAGTCGAAGTGCTGCCGCGCGAACGAATCCGACGGGTGGAAATGCACCGGCAGGCGCTGGCCGGCGTCGAGCAGCTTCACCAGCAGGCCGGTCGACACGCCGAGCGCGTCGATGTGCTTCTGGCCGAGCCACGCCACCGGGCTGGCGATGATGGCGTCACGCAGCCAGTCGCCGCCGGGGAGCCTGGTCAGGCCGTTGGTCTCTTGGCCGAACATCGTGGTGGCCGAGCCGACCCAGTCCTCCGGGCCGAACTTCTCCGAGGTCGAAGCGCCGCGCAGGGCCGCGATCGCGTCGCCGCCCCGGTAGAACTGCGGCGGCTGGTTCGCCGGGAGCCGGATGGGCTCGAGGTGCGCGTTCACGGGGCGACCTCGCCGGAACCACGGGCTACGAGATGCACGGGCAGGACTACCTTTCTCGGGGTTGACTGATCTCCTTGGACCCGCGCGAACAGCAGTTCCGCCGCCGCGTGGCCGAGCGCGCTCACGTCGTGCGCGACCACCGTGACCGGCGGGTCGAGCAGGTCGGCGAGCTCGAAGTCGTCGAAGCTGACCATGGCGGGCCGCTTGTCCGCGTGCGCGAGCGCGCGCAGCAGGTGGACGGCGACCCGGTTGTTGCCCGCGATCACCGCGGTGGCGGCGTCCGGTCCGGTGAGCAGGAGCCGCACCGCGTCGGCCACGCTCTCCGCGGTCGGCGTGCGCATGACCACCAGCCGCTCGTCGAACGCGATCCCGGCGCGGGCGCAGCCCTCGCGGAACCCGCGCAGGCGCTCGCCCGCGGTGTAGATGTCCGGGCTGTCGGCGAGGAACGCGATGCGCCGGTGACCATGCCTGACCAGGTGCGTCACCGCTTCGACCGTGCCGCCGATGTTGTCGACCAGCACGGTGTCCGCGACGATGTCGCCCGCCGGGCGGTCGATGAACACCACCGGGGTGCCCGCGCGCATCTCCGGCACGAGATAGCCGTGCTGCATGCCGGCGGGGACGACCAGGATGCCGTCGACGCGGCGCGCGCAGAACTCCAGCGCCAGCTCGCGTTCGCGGTCGGAGTTCTCCTCCGACGAGCCGGTGAGCACCTGCCGTCCGAACGAGGTGGCGATCTTCTCGACGGCTCTGTTGAGCTCGGAGTAGAACGGGTTGCCGACGTCCTCGACGATCAGGCCGATGGTGCCCGTGGTCGAGCCGCGGCGCAGGTTGCGCGCGCCGAGGTTGCGGCGGAAGCCGAGCTGCTCGATGGCGGCCATCACGCGCTCGGCGGTGTCCGGGTGCACGGCGGGCTCGTCGTTGACGACCCGGCTGACCGTCTTGATGCTGACACCGGCCAGCCTGGCGACGTCACTCATGGTGGCGCGCCTGCTCGCGGTCTTGGGGGCGGCGCCATGGCCACCCGGCGACAACGTTGTCATAGTGGCTGGGATTGGACACCAGAGGTCACGCTCCTGTCAATCCCCCCGGTGTCCGGAACCGGACAAGCTCTCACCTGACGCTTGACTGTCCGGTGAGCGATTGTCGAAGGTAGCGGCGATCCGACAAGGTTGTCATCGGCTGTCTGGAGACGGGAAATGCGAAGCAGGGGAGTGGCGGGCGCGCTCGCGCTCGCGGTGGTCGCGGCGGGGTTGTCGCCGGTCACCGCGCAGGCGCGGCCGGGTGACGCGCTCGAATCGGTCAACACGTTCATCGGGACCAAGGACGACGGGAACACCTTCCCGGGCGCTTCGGCGCCGTTCGGGATGACCTCGGTGTCGCCCATCGGCAGTCACTACGCGGGCTGGCGCTACGACGACCCGGCCATTCGCGGCTTCGGGCACTTCTTCCTGTCCGGCGCGGGGTGCTGGGAGCAGGGCGGGCTGGTGTCGATGCTGCCGGCGACGGGTGCGTTGCCGCAGGTCTTCGACCACAGGCAGTACGCGTCGCCGTACACGCACGACGGCGAGGTCGGGAAGCCCGGGTACTACAAGGTCAAGCTGACCGGGTACGGCGGCATCGACGTCGAGGCGACCGCGTCGACCCGTACCGGCGTCGAGCGGTACACCTTCGCCAAGCCCGGCGACGCGCACGTGTTCGTCAACGTCGGGCAGGCCAACGACAAGGAGCCGGTGACGGCGTCGTCGATCCGCGTGGTCGACTCGCGCACGGTCGAAGGAACCGTTGAGTCGCAGGCGTTCTGCGGCGGCAAGCCGTACACGACGTTCTTCCGCACGACGTTCGACAAGCCGTTCAAGTCGTTCGGCACCTGGTCGCCGTCGGGCAACGCGCCGGGGTCGAAGGAGTCGGCGGGCGGCGCGGGTCTGCGTGGCGCCTGGCTGGACTTCGACGGCGCGCAGGTGACCGCGTCGACCGCACTGTCCCATGTGGACGCCGAGGGCGCACGCAAGAACCTTGAGGTGAAGCCGTTCGATCGTGCTCGCGAGGACGCGCAGCGCGTGTGGCGGCGCGAATTGTCCTCTGTGGACATCACCGGCGGCGCCAACGACGACCGGACGGTGTTCTACACCTCGCTCTACCACGCGCTGCTGCAACCGTTGACGGGCAACGATGTCGACGGCCGGTACCGTGGTTTCGACAACAAGGTCCACCGCGCGATCGGCTGGACGTACTACGAGTTCTTCTCGCTGTGGGACACCTACCGCACGCAGAACCAGCTGCTGGCTTTGCTGCGGCCGTCGCGCGCGAAGGACATCGCGAAAACCGTGCTGGCCATTCACGACCAGGGCGGCTGGCTGCCGAGGTGGGCCTACGCGAACCAGGAGACGAACACGATGACCGGCGACCCGGTCGTTCCGTTCCTCGTCGACCTGTGGCGGTTCGGCGCGCTGAACGGCTCGGAACTGCAGGCGTACCAAGCGCTTCTGCAGAACTCGCGCGAGGTGCCGCCCGCGTCGTCGCCGTTCCAGGGCCGCTCCGGCAACCCGTCGTACCAGAAGGACGGCTTCGTCCAGTACGACCCGAACTTCCCGAAGAAGGGCCAGGACACCGACCCGAACCACGGCGCGTCGGCCACCCTGGAGTACGCGCTCGGCGACTGCTCGCTCTCGATCATGGCGGCCGCGCTCGGCAAGAAAGACGACGCGAAGGCGTTGGCGGAGAAGGCACGCACGTACCGCACCTTGTGGGACTCTTCGCTGACCGACCGCGGCTTCTCTGGCTTCTTCCGGCCTAAGGTGCTTGGCGGAGCCTGGTTCACCCCGGCCGACAAGCCGTTCAACCCGCAGAGCCAGGACGGGTTCCACGAGGGCACGTCGTGGCAGTACCAATGGCTGGTGCAGCAGGACATTCCGGGCCTGACGCAGCGCATGGGCGGAGCCGAGGCGGTCGGCAAGCGGCTGGACGACTTCTTCGCGTACACCGACCTGGTCAAGGACCCGGCGACGACCGTGCGCAAGGAGTGGGTCGTCGGCCCGTACAACTACTACAACCAGTTCCGCTACAACCCGAACAACGAGCCCGACCTGCACTCGCCGTGGATGTACGCGCTCACCGGCCAGCCGGGCAAGACCTCGGCGGTGGTCAGGGCCGCGCACACGCTGTTCACCAACGCGCCGAACGGCGTGACCGGCAACGACGACCTCGGCACCATGTCGGCCTGGTACGTGTTCAGCGCGCTGGGCCTCTACCCGGCGGTGCCCGGAACGGGCCAGTTCATCCTGAACGCGCCCCGCTTCTCGAAGTCGGTGCTGCACCTGGAAAACGGGCGTGACGTGACGCTGCGGGCCACCGGCGCGGACGCGTCCAAGCTCCAGTACATCTCGGGGCTGGCCGTGTCCGGGCGGGCCTCGGACCGGGTCTACGTCGGCCTGGAGCAGCTCACCCGGGGCGCCACGCTGGACTTCATGCTCTCGGCGACCCCGTCCACCTGGGCGACCTCGTCCGGGTCGGCCCCGGCCTCCCCCTGCGCCGGCTAGCCCTATTACCCCAATGCGGCTTTCGTCATGTGGGAGGTGCCGAAAGCCGCTTGGTCTCAATCGGTTGTTGCAAGTAGCGGCAGCTGATAGGAGATCGTGATGCCAGGACCCCGGTTGACGTGCGAGGAACGGGAAAAGATCCAGAACGGTCTGGATCAAGGACTTACCCAGGACGCGATCGCGAAAGTCCTGGGTAAGTCACCCTCGACGATTTCACGAGAAGTTCGCCGTGGCGGTGGACCGCAGTGCTCGCGGCCCGGCACGAGGATCACAGGCCGGCCTCGCCGCTACCGGGCCGACCGAGCCCAGCGCCTGGCCGTCGAACGCGGCCGGCGCCCGAAAGCCCACCGGCTGGTCGGTGAGCTCGCGGCGGTGGTGACCGGTCTGCTGGAAGCGGACTGGTCACCCCAGCTGATCTCGCTGATGTTGCCGACGTTGTTCCCCGACGATCAGGCTATGCGGGTGAGCCACGAGACGATCTACCTGTCACTGTTCATCCAGACTCGTGGTGAACTGCGACACGAGCTCACCGAACACCTTCGCTCAGGCCGTGACCGGCGCCGATCACACACCAACACCTCCGGCCGCCGCAAAGGCCGGATAGCCGGGATGACCCCGATCAGCGAACGCCCCGCCGAGGCCACCGACCGGGCCGTGCCCGGACACTGGGAAGGCGACCTGATCCTCGGCGCGGTCGGCCAGGGCGCGGTCATCACCCTGGTCGAACGCCACTCCCGATTCGTATTGCTGGCACCCCTGCCCGACACACACAAAGCCGTCGAAGTCCGGGAACTGCTCACCAGCATGATCGCCACCCTGCCCGCCGAACTGAAACGATCACTGACCTGGGACCAGGGCAACGAGATGGCCCAGCACGCCCAGTTCACCCTCGACACCGGCCTGCAGGTCTACTTCTGCAACCCACACAGCCCCTGGGAACGCGGCAGCAACGAAAACACCAACGGCCTCCTCCGCCAGTACTGGCCCAAAAGCTCAGACCTGCGCCACCTCACCCAAACCCACTGCGACGCAGTCGCCCTCCGCCTCAACACCCGACCACGCCCTACACTCGGCCTGCTCACACCAGCACAAGCACTGAACAAAGCACTACTTGCAACAACCAGTTGAAACCGCCCCGCATTGGGGACCTGGGAGGTGCCGAAAGCCGCATTGGGGACCTGGGAGGTGCCGAAAGCCGCATTGGGGACCTGGGAGGTGCCGAAAGCCGCATTGGGGACCTGGGAGGTGCCGAAAGCCGCATTGGGGACCTGGGAGGTGCCGAAAGCCGCATTGGGGACCTGGGAGGTGCCGAAAGCCGCATTGGGGACCTGGGAGGTGCCGAAAGCCGCATTGGGGACCTGGGAGGTGCCGAAAGCCGCATTGGGGACCTGGGAGGTGCCGAAAGCCGCATTGGGGACCTGGGAGGTGCCGAAAGCCGCATTGGGGACCTGGGAGGTGCCGAAAGCCGCATTGGGGACCTGGGAGGTGCCGAAAGCCGCATTGGGGACCTGGGAGGTACCGAAAGCCGCATTGGGGGCATAGGAGGTACCGAAAGCCACTTTCGGGGTATGGCAGTGGTCGAAGGTGGATCGTGGGTGGCAGTTAGGTGCAAAAGGCCGAGGTGAGGGGGCTTGCGGCAGTAGCGTGCTGGCATGAGTACGGGAGTCAGCACACGTTTGGCGCTCGCCGTGGACGACATCCACATGACCTATGGCGAGCTGAAGGCCGTGAACGGGGTGTCGTTCACGGTCGAAGAGGGGGAGTTCTTCGGCATTCTCGGGCCCAACGGCGCCGGGAAGACGACGACGCTGGAGATCGCGGAGGGCCTGCGCGAGCCGCTCAGGGGCACGGTCGAGCTGCTCGGGGAGAAGCCGTGGCCGCGCAATCTCAAGCTGCTGCCCAGGATCGGGGTGCAGCTGCAGGCGTCGGCGTTCTTCGAGAAGCTCACCGCGCGCGAGCAGTTGGAGACGTTCGGTGCGCTGTACGGGGTGAAATCGCACCGGGTGGGCGAAATGCTCGAACTCGTCGGGCTCACCGAGAAGGCGAGCACGCCGGAGGCGAAGCTGTCGGGCGGGCAGCGGCAGCGGCTGTCGATCGCCTGCGCGCTCATCCATGATCCGGACATCGTCTTCCTCGACGAGCCGACGGCCGCGCTCGACCCGCAGGCGCGGCGCAACCTGTGGGACGTGCTGCGCGAGATCCAGGCGCGGGGCAAGACCATCGTCTACACCACGCACTACCTCGACGAGGCCGAGATCCTGTGCGACCGGGTCGCGATCATGGACCACGGCGAGATCCTCGCGATGGACACGCCCGCCAGGCTCGTGCGTGACCTCAACGCCGCCACGCACGTCATCCTCGAACCGGGCACGTTGCCGCTGGACCAGGCACGCGCGCTGCCCGGTGTCGACGAGGCGCACGAGACCGACGTTTCGCTGACCATCTCCACCCGCACGCCGGCGCCGGTGCTCTCCGCGCTGGCCGAGCGCGGCACCCTCGACGGACTCCAGGTGCGCACCGCCACCCTCGAAGACGTCTTCCTCGAGCTCACCGGCAGGGAGTACCGGGCATGACCGTCACCGAAGCACCCAAGAAGACCGAGACCGGCCAGCCCGCGCTGAGCCCGTTCCAGAGCCTCGCCCGCGCGATGATCAAGGGTTTCGTGCGCGACAAGGCCACGTTGTTCTTCACCTTCCTGTTCCCGTTGATGTTCCTCGTGATCTTCGGGCTCATCTTCGGCAACCAGAGCACCTCGAAGACGTCCATCGGCGTCGTCGGCGACGGCCCGGTGATCCAGGCGCTCGGGCAGTCGCCCGCGCTGGAGCTCAAGCGCCTCGGCACCGCCGAGGAGGCCGCGCGGCAGGTCAAGGACGGTGACCTGCCCGGCTTCGTCGCCGAGAACGGCACCGGCATTACCCTGCGGTTCGCGGCCAGTGACCAGGCGAAGGCGGGCATGATCGTCGGCATGGTCAACGGGGTGGTCGACCAGGCGAACATCGCCGCCACCGGCCAGCCGCCGCGGTTCACCCTGCAGACCGCGCAGATCGAGGACTCCTCGCTCAAGCCGATCCAGTTCCTCACCCCGGGCATCCTGTCGTGGGCCGTGTCGATCGGCGCGGTGTTCGGCGCCGCGATGACGCTGGTGAACTGGCGGCGCAAGCAGGTGCTGCGCAGGCTGCGGCTCGCGCCGATCAGCCCGGTGACCGTGCTCGGCTCCCGGGTGGTGGTGACGCTCGGCGTCGCGCTGGCGCAGGCGGTGATCTTCGTCGGGATCGCGTTACTGCCGGTGTTCGGATTGAAACTCTCCGGTCAATGGTGGCTCGCGGTGCCGTTGCTCGTGCTGGGCGCGCTGGCCTTCTTCTCGATCGGCATGCTCGTCGGCGCGTTCTGCAAGACCGAAGAGGCGGCCAACGGGGCGGGAAACCTGGTGATCCTGCCGATGGCTTTCCTGTCCGGTTCGTTCTTCCCAACAGATGGACTGCCCGGCTGGCTCAAGGCCGTCTCGAACATCTTCCCGATGAAGCACCTCAACACCGGCATGACCGACGTCATGGTGCGTGGCAAGGGTTTCGAGGCACTGCTCGTGCCCGGTGCGGTGCTGATCGCGTTCACCGTCGTGATCGGATTCATCGCCGCAAAAGTGTTCAAATGGGAGGATTCTTAACGAGGGTGCCGGGGGTCGTGAGCATCATCACCGGCCCCCGGTGTTCCGGTGAGGGCCGTCACGCCTCACACTGGAATCACAACGTCCGACAGCGCTGTTGACGTCCACCGAGGAGTCCCTCGTGGACAGTGCTAGTCGGACTCTTTTATGCAGACCTCATGGGAGGAAGTCGTGTCCAGCAAGGCCGCTCTCGTATTCCGCGTGGCCGCAGTCGCCGAAGCCCTGTCCTGGGCCGGTTTGCTGATCGGGATGTTCTTCAAGTACGTCGTCGAAGCGGGCCAGGGTGGAGTCCCGGTGCTCGGCATGGTCCACGGTGTGGTGTTCGCCGTGTACGTGCTGGTCTCCCTCTCCGTGGCCAAGCCGCTCGGCTGGCGTCCGAAGACCCTGCTGCTGGCGCTTCTCTCCAGTATCCCGCCGCTGTTCACCTGGCTGTTCGAGAAGTGGGCGCTGCGCAACGGAAAGCTCGACGGCCCCGGCCGTCTCGCGCACGGTGGCACCGGCCTGTTCGAGATCCGTGAGCCGGTCACCGCGTAGCACGACATGAGAAAGGGCCCGCGATCATCGATCGCGGGCCCTTTCTCTTGTCTCAGTCCGTGAAATCGCCTGTGGCCTTCCTCACCTTGGTGAGGAGCTCGGTCAGCTGCTCGGTCTGCCGGTCGGTCAGCCCGGTCAGCCCGAAGTCGATCGCGGTGACCGCCACGGTGGCCTCCTCGCGGCGGGTGCGGCCGTCGTCGGTGATCTCGACGAGCGTGGTGCGGCGGTCGGTCGGATGCGGCACGCGCTTGACGAGCCCGTCCTTCTCCAGCCGGTCGACGATGTTGGTCACGCTCGTCGGGTGCAGCTGCAGCCGCTCGCCCATGACCCGCATCGGCAGGCTGGACTTCCTGGCGAAGGTCAACAGGACCAGCGCCTCGTAGCGCGCGAAGGTCAGCCCGTGCGGCTTGAGCGCACTGTCCACAGCGGACTGAATGATCTGCTGGACGCGCATCACCCCGGTGACCGCGGCCATCGTGGTGGACGGCCCGATCCGGTCCTCCCACAGCTGTGCCGCGCGGGCGATCGGGTCGAACGGCAGCGGATGGCTCATGACGTCTGAAGTTACCAGCGGGTACCGCGTTTGTGCGGCAGGGTGGGGATAAAACCCCCCGTTTCCCCGTGATCGAGGAGTCCCCATGATCGTCGCCTTCTCCGTGAGCCCCTCCGGCGGTGACCCGGACGGCGGTGTCAGCGAAGCCGTCTCGCGCGCCGTGCGTGTCGTCCGCGAGTCCGGGCTGCCGAACTCGACCAACGCCATGTTCACCAACATCGAGGGCGAGTGGGACGAGGTGATGGCCGTCGTCAAACGCGCCGTCGAGGCGGCGGGCGCCGGCTCGGCCAGGGTCGGGCTCGTGCTCAAGGCCGACATCAGGCCCGGCTTCGAAGGTCAGCTCGAAGCCAAGGTCGAGCGGGTCGAGGCCCATCTCAAAGCGGCGGAGTGAGCCGTCGGCGCCCAGCCGCCGGTGGCTAGGATGGAGCCGTGACACAACCACGCGGATCTGCAGCCAAGTCAGCGGCGGTGTCCGCCGCGCTTTCCGGTGCGGTCGACCTGTCCGCGCTCAAGGCGCGTGCCGACGCGGCCCGTCAGCAGCCGGCCGCGGCCGCGCCGAAGCCGCCTGCCCCAGGTGGCGGCGCGCCGTCGGACTCGGCGGCGGTGATCGAGGTCAGCGAGGCCACCTTCCAGACCGACGTCGTCGAGCGCTCGATGAACCAGCTGGTCGTCGTCGACCTCTGGGCCGAGTGGTGCGGGCCGTGCAAGCAGCTCAGCCCGGTGCTGGAGCGGCTCGCGGCCGAGTCGAACGGCGCCTGGGTGCTGGCGAAGGTCGACGTCGACGCCAACCCCCGGATCGCGCAGCTCTTCGGGGTCCAGTCGATCCCGACGATCGTCGCCATCGGCGGCGGCCAGCCGGTCGACGCGTTCTCCGGCGCGCTGCCGGAGCCCGAGATCCGCAAGTGGCTGGGCTCGCTGCTCGACGCGCTGCGCGACAAACTGCCCGGCATCCGCGCGGCCGAAGAGGGCGCCGAGCCGGTCGAGGAGCCGGAGGACCCGCGGTTCACCGAGGCTGAGGACGCCTTCGAGCGCGGTGACTACGCCGCCGCCGAAGCCGCCTACGAGCGCATCCTGGACGTCGAGCCCGCCAACGAGCTGGCGAAGGCCGCGCTCGTGCAGGTCCGGTTCGCCGCCAGGGCCGAGGCGGCCGACGCGTCCGCCGTCGAGCGGGCGGCCGCGAACCCGGACGACCTGGACGCCCAGATCGCCGCTGCCGACTACGAGATCGCCGAGCAGCTGGTCGAGGAGTCGTTCGCCAGGCTCATCGAGGCGGTGCGCCGGACCTCCGGTGACGACCGCAACCGGGTGCGCACGCACCTCGTGGAGCTGTTCGAGCTGTTCGACCCGTCGGACGACCGGGTGCTCAAGGCGCGCCGCAATCTCGCGAGCGCGCTCTTCTGACCGGACAACTCTGATCGGACAACGGACTCAGCGGGCTTTCCCGCGCCGGGAAGCCCGCTGAGTCCTGGTCTGGCTGACACGTTTTCTTCAGCGCAGTGCGAGCACCGCGACGATCACTTCGGCGACCGTGCCGGTGGTCTGCCACAGCGGGTCTTTTTCGTTGTCGCCGTAGTCGTTGACCCGCCACCGTGCCGCGGTCGCGCTGGTCATCGAACTGATCGTGTACGTGTCGACCGATTCGGACCGCCAGCGCTCCGCGTGGATCACCGGGGCGTCGGCCAGCGGAACGGCGCGGAAGCCCGCCTGCGTCGCGCGTTTCATCGCTTCGATGTGGGGGCGCTCTTCCTCTGATATCGGGCCCATGTCACGTCTCACCTCTTTGTGCGGGGTTCACTCACCCTCCTGCGCGGTCGGCGTTTTTGCAACGTCAACGACAATGAGAATTCTCAATGCCACTCGAAAGAGTGAAGCTGGGACGGTTCTTTGTTCGGCTACGCTCACCCCTGCGAAAAAAGACGCTCCACAGAGGACATGGGCAGGAGACAACGATGGCCGACGGCCAGGCGGCGGAGCCGACGTCGCCCAGTGTCCGGCTGCGACGGATAGCCCGCGTGCTGCGGGAATGGCGCTCGCGCACCGAGTTCACGCAGGACGGCGCCGCGTCGCGGGCCGGCTGGTCGCGGGCGAAGCAGTCCAGGCTGGAGGCGGCGACCCCGCCGATCCGGCCTGCCGACGTGATGACCTTGGCGCTGGTCTACGGCATTCCCGAGAACGAGCGTGAGGCGCTGTTCAACAGCGCGCAGAGCGCGCAGGCTCCCGGCTGGTGGGGCAGTGTCGAGCGCGGCGCGCTCGCCGCGGACGTGCTCGACTACGTCCAGCTGGAGGCCGAGGCGACCGGGCTGCGCACCTTCAAGGTCGACCTCGTGCCCGGCCTCTTCCAGAACCGGGACTACGCCGCGGCGGTCGCCCGCGCGTTCGTCCCGTCGTTCCCGGAGGAGGTCACGCGCAGTGGCGTCGAGGCGCGTATCCAGCGGCAAACCCGGTTGGCCGACCAAAATCCACTCCGGGTCGAAGCGATCATCACCGAGGCCGTGCTGCACCTGGAGGTGGGCGGGCCGGAGGTGATGCGGCGCCAGCGCGGGCGGCTGCTGGAGCTCGCCGCGCTGCCGAACGTCGAGCTGCGGGTGATCCCCACCGGCACCGGCGCGTACGCGTCGATGGGCGTGCCGTTCAACATCCTGAGCTTCAACGGCACGCCAACGGATCCCGATGTCGGCTATGTCGAGCTGCTCGGCCGTGGAGTCTATTTGGAACGGTCGGAAGACATTGAGCCGTATAGCCTTGCCTTCGGCGGTTTGCGGAACGTCGCACTGAGCACAGAGGACACCTCCGCGCTCATCTCCGCGCTGCCGCACACGAAGACGGGCACCTAGGCGGAAGCGAGCACACGATGGCCTTGACCACCGGCGTTTGGTTCAAGAGCAGCCACAGCGGCGGCGCCAACAACGAATGTGTCGAGGTCGCGCACCTCGGCGACGGGGTCGGCGTACGGGACACAAAGGACCGTGTCGGCGGTTCGCTGACCCTGCCACCAGCGGGCTGGGCCGCGTTCTTGGTGGCGCTGAAGGAAAGCTAAGCCGGGATAAAGCGGGCTTTACTCCGCGAAGTAAAGCCCGCTTTATCCCCGGGAGTAAAGCCCGCTTTATCCCGGGTCGTCAGCCGAACTGCGTGGAGCAGACCGGGGAACCTTCGAGGTAACCGCGGCGCAGCGCCTCGACGCGCTGGAAGCCGCTCGGCGGCCGGACACCGTTGCCGTCGGCCGAGATCAGGCTGTTCGGCAGCAGCAGGTCGGCGATCGCCTCGTCGAGGTCACCGGCCGAGAGCCGCAGCTTCTGCCCGGCAGGCGGGTTCTTGGCGAACTTCGCCCACGCGCCGACCAGGCACGCGGTGCGCAGGCCCGCGTTGGCGTTGTCCAGCGAGGCGCCGACGCCCTTCTGGATGCCGAGCACGTAGCGCGACGCGACCTCGGCGAACGCGGCGAAGTCACCCATCCCGCCCTGGTCCTCGCCCTGCCACTCGGCCTCGCGGTCGATGCGCTGGGCGAGGATGTTGAGCTTCTCGCCGTCGATGCTGACCGTGTTGTTGTCCGCGCAGTAGGTCGCGGGCGGGGTGCTCTTCGGGCCGCAGCTGCCCTGTCCCTCGTCGACGATCTGCGGGCCTGGCACGCCGGCGCCCTTGAACGCCTCGTCGAGGCTCGACTTCAGCAGCGCGACCGTGTCCTTGGTGAACTTGGTGTCGCCCTTGCCTTTGTCACCCTTGACGAACGGCTCTTCGGTGACGCGGGCCTTGATGTTCGCCTCGTTCATTCCCGCGCATTCCTTCGGGCCCTTTTCGAAGCCGGTCTGGAACGCGAAAGTCCGGTCGAACGCCGAGCCGTGCGCGCCCTGCTCGGTCGCGCTCTTGCCCGCGGTGTCGCGAATCAGGAACATCGACGCGAGCACCGAGCTCAGGCCCTCGGAGGTGGACAGCCGCAGGTACTTGCTCTTCTCCTCGGCGATCCAGCGCATGTAGCCACCCGCGAAGCAGTCGGCCTGCTGCTCCTTGACGATGGTCGGCGTGCTCTTGCCGACGCCGGCCTTCTCGCCGAGCCGGAACTGGATGGCGTGGCCGAACTCGTGCGCGAGCACGGTGACCACCGACATCGGGCCAAAGCGCTTGTTCAGCATCTTCAGCAGGCCACCGCGGTCCCAGGCGACGGAGTCGTCTGGCGGGCAGTAGAAGGCGTTGACCTGGCCCTTCGTCGAGCCGCAGGCGGTCTTCTGGTCGGCGCCCTTCGAGTCGTAGGAGACCAGGATCTTGACGGGGTCGAACTTCTGGCCGCCGAACTCGGCGGGCAGCTTCTCGCTCCAGTAGCCCTGGACGTCCGCGATCGTGGCGATCGCGATCTCGTCCTCCGGCGTGTTGCCGTTGTTCCTGACCTGCAGATCCGGTTTCGGCGCGTCCGGCTTGAGCCCGCTTTCGAAATGCGTCACGGGCAGGCCCGCGATGTCTCCCGGGCTCGTCTTCGGCGTGTCGCCGCCCATGCCCAGCCCGCCGCCGCCGTCCTTGCAGGCGGTGCCCGCGAGTAGGACCACAGCCAGGGCCATGGCGGTTTTCCCGAACCTGTTCACTCGTATTCCCCAACCAGTCAGACCGTTACAGAACCCGGCAGGGGCACCATACTCAGGCCTTTTGCGCTTCGCCCACGGAATGCCCATGTCGGTGGTCACAGCGCCGAAGATTCACGGGCGCTAAGGTCGCCGGATGCGAGCAGTCCGACGCTTCACCGTGCGCGCGAGCCTCCCCGAATCCCTCGCGGGACTCGGCGCGCTGGCGACCAATCTCCGGTGGACCTGGCATCCGCCGACGCGTGACCTCTTCGCGTCGATGGACGCGGAGTTGTTCAACCGGATCCGCGACCCGCTGCGCATGCTGACCGCGCTACCGCCTTCGCGGCTGGCGAAGCTCGCCGTCGACGAGGACTTCCTCGAGCGCTCACGCGTGGCCATCGAGGATCTCGAGCACTACCTCACCGAGCCACGCTGGTACCAGGAGCAGGACGGCGAGCTGCCCGAAGCCGTCGCCTACTTCTCGATGGAGTTCGGCGTCACCGAGGCGCTGCCGAACTACTCGGGCGGCCTCGGCGTGCTCGCGGGTGATCACCTCAAGGCCGCGTCCGACCTCGGCGTGCCGATGGTCGGCGTCGGGCTGCTCTACCGCGCCGGGTACTTCCGGCAGGCGCTCTCGCTCGACGGCTGGCAGGTCGAGCACTACCCGGTGATCGACCCGACCGCGTTCCCGCTGGAGCTGCTCACCGAGCGCGGGCGGCCGGTGCTGGTCGACGTCGCCATGCCCGCCGGGCGGGTGCTGCACGCGCAGGTGTGGAAGGCGCGCGTCGGGCGGATCCCGCTGCTGCTGCTCGACACGGACACCGACGTCAACGACGAGGACCTGCGCAAGGTCACCGACCGGCTCTACGGCGGCGACGCCGACCACCGCATCCGGCAGGAGATCCTCGCCGGGATCGGCGGGTTCCGCGCGGTGCGGAAGTACTGCGAGCTGACCGGGCATCCGCAGCCGAAGGTGTTCCACACCAACGAAGGCCACGCCGGGTTCCTCGGGCTGGAGCGTGCCCGCGAGATCATCCAGGCCGATCAGCTCGGCTTCGACGAGGTGCTGCCCGCCGTCCGCGCCGGGACGGTGTTCACCACGCACACGCCGGTCAGCGCCGGCATCGACCGCTTCCCGGTCGACCTGGTGCAGCGGTACTTCGGCGACGGCAGGCTGGTGCCGGACGTCGCGCTGCGGTCCGTGCTCGCGCTGGGCGCGGAAGAGAACCCCGGCATGTTCAACATGGCGCACATGGGTTTGCGGCTCGCGCAGCGCGCGAACGGCGTGTCGGCACTGCACGGCCGGGTGTCGCGGCGGATGTTCTCCCGGCTGTGGCCCGGTTTCGACGAGGACGAGGTGCCGGTCTCGTCGGTCACGAACGGCGTGCACGGGCCGACCTGGGTCGCGCGCGAGCTGAGCGCGCTGCTCGGTGACGTCGGCGAAGGCGGCCTGCGCGAGCGCGTCGGCGACGACGCTTTGTGGGCGCTGCGCCGGGATCTGCGCGAGAAGCTGGTCTACGAGGTGCGTCGGCGCGTGCGGGCGGCTTGGCTGCAGCGCGGCGCGTCGCCGCTGGAGCTCGGCTGGACCGAGACCGTGTTCGACCCGGACGTCCTGACGGTCGGCTTCGCGCGCCGCGTGCCGACGTACAAGCGGCTCACCCTGATGCTGCGCGACCCCGACCGGCTGCGCGCGTTGCTGCTGGACGAGAAACGCCCGATCCAGGTGGTCGTGGCTGGCAAGTCGCACCCGGCCGACGAGGGCGGCAAGGCGCTGATCCAGCAGATCGTCCGGTTCGTCGACGACGCCGCGGTACGCCACCGTATCGTCTTCCTGCCCGACTACGACATGTCCATGGCCCGCTATCTCTACCGCGGCTGTGACATCTGGCTGAACAACCCGGTCCGGCCGCTGGAGGCGTGCGGCACGTCCGGGATGAAGTCGGCGCTCAACGGCGGGCTCAACCTGTCGATCCGCGACGGCTGGTGGGACGAGTGTTACGACGGCAGCAACGGCTGGGCCATCCCGACCGCCGACGGCGTCACCGACCCGCTCCGCCGCGACGACCTCGAAGCGGCGGCGCTGTACGAACTGCTCGGCCAGCAGATCGCGCCGCTGTTCTACGACCGCGACTTCGAGGGCGTGCCCGGCGGCTGGATGTCGATGGTCTGGCACACACTGGAAACGCTGGGCCCGCGCGTGCAGGCGTCGCGCATGGTCCGCGAATACGTCGAGTCCGGCTACGTCCCGGCGTCGCGCATGGTCGCGGCGGCGACGTCCGACGGCTACCAGGGCGCGCGTTCGCTCGCGGAGTACCGGACGAAGCTGGGCACCGCGTGGCCGCAGGTGCGGATCTTCGACTCGGAGCTGATCGTCGGCGTCAAGGAGCCGCTGGTCGTGGGCACCGAGGTCCAGGTGCGCGCCCGGATCGACCTGGCCGGGCTTGATCTGTCCGAAGTGGACGTCCAGGCCGTGGTCGGCAAGGTGGGCGACGGCGACGAGCTCAGCGATGTGGTGACCGTGGCCATGCATCCGGACGGCATCGGCGCCTTCGCGGCCGAGATCCGGCTGCCCTACGCGGGCTCTTTGGGTTACACGGTCCGGGTCCTGCCCAAGCACGAACTACTGGCGAGCCCCGCCGAACTGGCCCGCGTACACCTGGCCTGAGGACTGGAGTTTAGCGGGCTTTATCCCGGCCCAGCTTGTGAAGCGAGGGCCCCTCGGTGCGTGATAAGCACTCTGGGGCACCCTCACCTCTGATCTGCGTACCTGGAGGGTCGGCACGCGTACCTGGACGGTTGGCACGCTGCCGACTCTCCGGGTACGCGTGCCGACCCTTCCGGTACGCGGATGGTCTGGGTTCGGGGGCGCGAGTGTTGTGGGCGGTTCTAGCGGACCGGTACTTGGCCACCTACCGCCCGGGTCTCGGCGCGAGTGGAAGATTTGCTCCGCTGGGTGCAGAAATTCTTCCGCTCGCTCGCCCCAGCCACCCTTGGCACGTGACAAGGGGCGCCCTTGCAACGCTCTGGGTGACAATGGCCGCCCTTGCCACCCAGAACGAGGCCTAACACGCCACCTGTGGCTTTCGCATAGCCGGAACGCGCACGAGCTTTTACCAGCGAATACCCGCCATGGTCGGCGCGTCGGGGCCCTGCACACGCAGGCTGTAGTTGCCGGGAGGCGCGCCGGTGCACAGCCAGGACTTCGGCGGCGCGTAGGCGTCGAACGCGGTGCCGCAGCTGTAGTTGTTGCCGGGATTCGTGCCCTGCAGCGACCAGTTGGCGATCCCGCCGCCGCCACTGTCGGCGTCGATGGAGATGGTGCCGCCGGGGAAGCCGCTCACCCTCGCGCCACAGGTGAGCGCGTGCGGGCAGTCGCTGTGCGCGCCACCGGCGAAGGCGACCTGCGGGGTGACGGCGACGGCGCTCGCGACGACCGCCGTGGTGACGAGAGCGCGAGTGAATGCCTTGCGCATCAAGGTTTTCCTTTCGCTTCTGAGGTTCACCAGCGGAGGCCGACGTTGGTCGGGCCCTGCGGACCGGTGACCTTGGCGACGTGCGTGCCTTCCGGTGCGTTGAAGCACGTCCATGACCGAGGCGGGTCCTGCGCGGGGAAGGTGGTGGAGCAGCGGTAGCCATTGGGGCCTTCCACCACCCACTCGGCCGTTCCGCTGCCGTGGGAGTCGGCGTCGACGTTGATGGTGTGCGTTCCCCAGACACTGGCCCTGACCGAGCAGGTCGGTTTCTCGCAGGTGGAGCTGATCCCGCCGGCGTGCGCGACCTGCGGCAGCGCGAGCAGTGAGCCCGCCACCGCGAACACGGCGAATACCTTGCGCACGGCTCAGCCCCTCGGCTTGTCGAGCCAGCGCAGGCCGATGGTCACCGGGCCTTGCGGGCCGGTCACCTTGGCGTCGAAGCCGCCATTGGCGTCTTGGCGCGCCCAGCTCTCCAGCCAGGAACCGGGACCGGCGCTCGCGTCGAAGTCCTTCTCCGCGCACCACTTGCCGTCCCAGCTGCACACAATCCAGTGCCCGGTGCCCTGCCCGTGCACGTCCGCGTCGATGGAGAGGCCGCCGCCCTTGTAGCCCGCGACGCTGAGGTAGCAGACCGTTCCCTGACAGGTGGCCGACTGCCCGCCGGCGAGCGCGACCTGCGGCGCGATCACCGCGATCGACGCGGCGGTCACGGCCACGACGGCGCCGCGCTTGAAGAACTTACCCATTGCTTTCCCCAGTTTCGATCGTTGAGTTACCAGCGGATACCGATGTTGAGCGGCCCGTAGCCGCGCACGACACCCGCGTAATCGTCGGCCGGCGCGTTCCGGCAGACCCACGACTGCGGCCCGGCGGCCATCTCGAAGGAGGCGCTGCACCTGAAGCCGGTGTTGACGCCTCTGATCTCCCACGACGCGGTGCCGTTGCCGTGAGAGTCCGCGTCCACCGAGATGGTCCCGCCCGGGAAACCGGTGGCGAGTGTCGCGCATTCTCGCTCACCGACCCGAGGACACGTGTGACTGGCCGGACCGGCGAACGCGGCGCCCGGCAGCAGCATGAGCACGCTGCCCGCGATCGCGCCGGTGAGCAGGGTGCGAGTGATCGTCTTCTGCATTGTTCTCCTGTTCAAAGGGTGGTCACCACCAGGAAGAGCAGCGAACGGTCGCACCGGCGCGGTCTGGAACGGTCCACAGTGGAGCCAGGGCCGCGCGTCCCCCTTGCAGGCCACGCTGGATGTGAATCCTTGACGTACTGATCCTGGGGGAGGGAACGGCCGTATAGCAACGATTTCAGCCCTGGCTGAAACGTCGTGAGCGTGCAGCGAGGGGACCCCTGGGTGCGACATACGCACCGAGGGGTCCCCTCACTTCAGCCTCTGCTCCGCTAGGTGCAGCAGACTGCCTTTACCAGCGGAGGCCGATGGTGGCCGAACGCGTGTTCCGGCGACCGGGATAAAGCCTGCTTTACTCCCGGGAGTAAAGCAGGCTTTATCCCGGTCCTACGGAACCGCGGGGGTGCCGCCTTCCTGGGTGGGCAGGCCCGCCGCCTTCCAGGCGCGGTAACCGCCCACGAGGTCGGTCGCGTTCGTCAGACCGAGGCGCCGCAAGTCGGCCGCCGCCAGTGAGGACGCCCAGCCTTCGTTGCACACCACCACGACCGGCAGGTCGGGGGTGACCTCGGGCAGGCGCCACTCGCTCGACGGGTCGAGGCGCCATTCCAGGTGGATGCGCTCGATCGGCACCGAACCGGGGATCTCGCCCTCTTCGGTCCGGTTGACGATCGGGCGGATGTCCACGATCAGGCCGCCTTCGCGCTGCAGGCGCTGCGCGTCGGCGGGCTCCGCGCGGTCCAAAGTGGACCGGGCGGCGGCGATCGCGTCGTCGATGGCGCTCATCGGCTGATCACGGCGGGCAGTGGCGGGATCTCGGCTGGCACGTCGGCCAGTGTGGCGTACTCGCGGGTGGCGACCAAGGGCGGCGAGTAGGCGTGGATGCTGGCCGAGGGCTGGTCGCCGATGCCGATGACCTGGTGCGCGCGGCCTGCGCCGAAGCCGATGCCCTGGCCGGCGGTGTGCGTGCGGCGGCGGATCGGGCCGCCGGGGTAGCGGTACTCCTCGCCGAGCTCGCCCTGGAGCACGGTGAACGCGCCGGACGCGCCGCCGTGGTCGTGCGGCTCGGTCCGCTGGCCGGGCAGCCAGGACAGCAGCCACAGCTCGACGCCGTCGGTGAGGGCGAGCCGGGCCCACCATCGGCGTTCCTCGTCGAAGCGGAGCAGCTCGCGCAGGCTGCCGGTCAGCTCCGTGGTGACCGTGGAGGTCAGGTCGTTGAGCTCGCGGGCCGTCCACAGCAGGCGGGACGGGTGCAGCAGATCGGGCAGCAGCGGGTCGGTCAGCTGCGGGTGGATCTCGAGTTCCGGGGTTGCCAGTGACTGGGTCATCGTCGGGTACTCCGTCGCGGGAAGGATGCCACGAAGGGACACGCGCGACACGGCTTGAAGCGGTGGCGTGGAGGAAAAGTATGGTTACCGGCCGTGTCGCGCGGCGGTACAACAGCTCGACGCGACGAGGACCAGGTCGATCGTGCGGTCGCGCCAGAAGGTCCCCACGAAGGGGAGGAACCGCCACGCGCCGGACTTGATCACGGTTCGATCCTGCCACATCCCGCTTGAGTCTGTGCACGTCCGTTCCACGTGGTGGACGCCTACGACCTGCCGATTTCTCCTCGACTGGCATGCCGGTGCAGCGCCGCGCGCGTCTGCGGCCACAATGGGCCCGTGAGCGAGCCGATCCAGCCCAGCGAACTTGACGATCTCGTGGTGAAGATGGCCGCCGTCGGCGTCCGGCGCGGCAAGAACGACCTTCTCGCCGATCTCGACTGGAACGTCGAACTCGACGAGCGCTGGGTGGTGCTCGGGCCGAACGGCGCGGGCAAGACCACCCTGCTCCGGCTCGCCGCGGCCGAGCTGCACCCGACCACCGGCACCATCGATCTGCTCGGCGAGCGGATCGGCCGGGTGAACATCTTCGACCTCCGCCCGCGCATCGGATTCACCTCCGCGGCGATCGCGCAGCGCGTGCCCGGCGAGGAGATCGTGCGCGACGTCGTGGTCAGCGCCGGCTACGCGGTGCTCGGCCGCTGGCGTGAGGTGTACGACACGCTCGACACCGAGCGCGCCGAGGAGCTGCTCGAGGCGATGGGCATCGGCCACCTCGCCGAGCGCACCTTCGGCACGCTGTCCGAGGGCGAGCGCAAGCGCGCGCTGATCGCCCGCTCGCTGATGACCGACCCCGAGATGCTGCTGCTCGACGAGCCCGCCGCCGGGCTCGACCTCGGCGGCCGCGAGGACCTGGTCTCGCGGCTGTCGGCGCTCGCGCTCGACCCCGAGGCGCCCGCGATGGTGCTGGTGACCCACCACGTCGAGGAGATCCCGCCTGGCTTCACCCACGCGCTGCTGCTGCGTGACGGCCGCGCGGTCGTGTCCGGGCTCGTCGAAGACGTCGTGACCAGCGAAAACCTGTCGAAGACCTTCGACCAGGATCTGCTGCTCCAGCGTTCGGGTGATCGCTACTTCGCGCGTCGTCGGTAGTCTGCTTACCGACGGGTAGCCTGCTGGCACATGGTCAATGAGGAGGATGGCGCGTGGGAGAGTTCGTAAGCCTCGAAGTGGAGGCCGGGGTCGGCACGATCCGGCTCAACCGGCCGCCGGTCAACGCGCTGAACAACCAGCTGCAGGCCGAGCTCGGCGACGCCGCGCGGGAGGCGGCGGCACGTGACGACATCCGTGCCGTGATCCTCTACGGCGGCGAGAAGACCTTCGCGGGCGGCGCGGACATCAAGGAGATGGCCGCCAGGTCGTACGTCGAGATCGCGAAGTTCGGCGCCGCGCTGACCGCGTCGGTGTCCGCGGTCGCGGCCATCCCGAAGCCGGTCGTCGCGGCGATCACCGGGTACGCGCTCGGCGGCGGCATGGAACTCGTGCTGGCGGCCGACCGCCGCATCGCGGGCGACAACGTCAAGCTCGGCCAGCCGGAGATCCAGCTCGGCGTCATCCCCGGCGCGGGCGGCACGCAGCGGCTCGCGCGGCTGATCGGCCCGAGCAAGGCCAAGGACCTGGTGTTCACCGGTCGCTGGGTGAAGGCGGACGAGGCGCTCTCGCTGGGCATCGTCGACGAGGTCGTCGCGCCGGACGACGTGTACGCGGCCGCGCTGAAGTGGGCCTCGCAGTTCGTGAACGGCCCCGCGGTGGCGCTGGCGGCCGCCAAGGCCGCGATCGACGGCGGGCTCGACGTCGACCTCGCGACCGGGCTCAAGCTGGAGGCGAACCTGTTCGCCGCGCTGTGGGCGACCGAAGACCAGGCGAACGGCATGAAGTCGTTCATCGAGAACGGGCCAGGCAAGGCCACTTTCGAGGGGAAGTAGCTTTGACCGATCCAGCACCCAACCCGCACGCGACCGAGGAAGAGGTCAAGGCGGCCTTCGCCGACCCCAAGCTCGCCAACGTGCTGTACCACGACTGGGAAGCCGGGACCTACGACGAGAAGTGGTCCATTTCCTACGACGAGCGCTGCATCTCCTACGCGACCGGCGTGTTCAACGCCGTCGCCGGTGACGACGGCCAGCCGTACCCGACCGCGATGGAACTGGGCAGCGGCACCGGTTTCTTCCTGCTGAACCTGATGCAGGGCGGGGTGATCAAGAAGGGCTCGGTCACCGACCTCTCGCCCGGCATGGTCCAGGTCGCGCTGCGCAACGCCGAGAAGCTGGGCCTCGACGTCGACGGCCGCGTCGCCGACGCCGAGCGCATCCCGTACCCGGACAACTCGTTCGACCTGGTCGTCGGGCACGCCGTGCTGCACCACATCCCGGACCTCCCGGCGGCGTTCCGCGAGGTGCTGCGGGTGCTCAAGCCGGGCGGGCGGTTCGTGTTCGCCGGTGAGCCGACGAAGATCGGCGACACCTACGCGCGCAAGCTCGGGCAGCTGACGTGGTTCCTCACGACCAACGTCACGAAGCTGCCGGTGCTGCGTGGCTGGCGCCGTCCGCAGGAGGAGCTCGACGAGTCCTCGCGCGCGGCCGCGCTGGAGGCCGTCGTCGACATCCACACCTTCGATCCGGCCACTTTGGAGGGTCAGGCCCGCGACGCGGGCGCGCAGGACGTGCGCGCGGTGACCGAGGAGTTCGCTGCCGCGCTCGCGGGCTGGCCGATCCGGACCTTCGAAGCCGCTGTGCCGCAAGAGAAGCTGACGCTGCGGTGGCGGCTGTTCGCGTACCGGCTGTGGCTGCGGCTGTCCGCTTTGGACAAGAAGCTGCTGTCGAAGGTGCTGCCGCGCGAGCTGTTCTACAACGTCATGATCACCGGGACCAAGCGGCCGTCCTAAGTGGCTTATGCGTTCTCACTCGACGATGTCGGGTTCTTGAAGTCAGCGGCCGGGGTGGCGGCACTCGCCGAGTGCGCCACCCGGCCGCTGACCGATCCCATCGGTGACGTCGCGTTCGTGCGCCGCCTCGTCGGTGAGCAGCACGCGGCCGCGGTGCTGGAAACGGCTGTGCTGCGCCGAAAGTCGACGTCCAAACTGGACGCTGCCGACTGGCTGTTCACTTCGGATGCTTTGCAGCAAGCGAGTGCCGGGCTGGTCGCGCGGCATCGGGCGGCCCGGCTGGCGGGGCGTGATGTGCACGACGTGACGTGTTCCGTCGGCGCCGATCTGATCGAGATCGCGCGGGTCGCTTCCCGGGCCTTGGGGTCCGATTTGGACGAAGTGCGGCTCGCCATGGCCCGGCACAATGCTGCTGCGGCAGGGGTTTCGCCCGGCCTGGTGCGTGCCGACGCGCTGTGCCCGGTCAGCAGGGACACTGTTGTCGTCGCCGATCCGGCTCGGCGTGATTCGGCCGGCAGGCGTGCCTGGAAGCCGGAGGACTTTCTGCCGCCGCTCGACGAGCTGATCGACGCCTATCCCGGACGCGAGCTGTCCGTGAAGTGCGCGCCGGGCTTGGACTTCGACATCGCGCCATGGGCCGACGAGGTCGAGGTCGTGTCGCTGGACGGCCAGGTGCGGGAAGCGTGCCTGTGGCGCGGGGAAACCTCGGTCTCGCGGCGCGCGACGGTGTTGCGTTCGGACGGTACACAATGGACTCTCACCGACGCCGAGCCCGATGAAATACCCAGCCGTGAACCGGGGGAATGGCTCATCGACCCGGACGGCGCGGTCGTCCGCGCCGGGCTCGTCCGGCACTACGCGGCGCGGCACGGGCTGTGGCAGCTCGACGACCGGATCGCGTACCTGACCGGAAACGAGCCACCCGCCGGAATCCGGGCATTCCGGATACTCGAACACGGTCCGTACAGCGAAAAAAGCCTGCGCGCGCTGCTCAAGAAGTACGAGGTCGGCAGGCTGGAGATCCTCGTGCGCGGCCTCGACGTCGACCCGGATGTGTTGCGGCGCAAGCTGAAACCGAAAGGCCGCGAAGAAGCGACTTTGGTGTTGACCAGAATCGGCCGATCCGGGGTAGCGTTCCTCTGCCGCGCACAACGCACGTAGGGAGAACGTTTATGAGCCGCTTGTCCGGTTTGCTCAAGCTGGCCGCCGCGGCGGCGGTCGGCGCGACGGTCGCCGGCGGTGCCACCGCGATCGCCACCTCGGACGGCTGGTCGCACAGCCGCGAGCCCGCGAACATCGGCCAGGTCAAACTGGACGTCAAGGCGTATTACGGCGATACGGTCGATGCCGCTGGCAAGCACCACTATTCCGACACGAGCACCTTCGTGAAGGACATGAAACGCCAGGTCGACGACGCCAAGCAGTATCTCGCCCGCAGGCTGGCGCGTGGCGTGAAGAACCCGGCGATCGTGCTCGACGTCGACGACACGTCCGAGGTCACCTACGGCTGGGAGGCCGACAACGACTTCGGTTTCGACCCGGTCAAGCAGCAGCAGGCCATCGACAACGGCACCTTCGTCGCGAACAAGCCGGTGCTGGAGCTGGCGAACTGGGCGTCGCAGCACGGCGTGAAGGTCTACTTCCTGACCGGCCGCAACGAGTTCCAGGGCCCGCAGTCGCTCAAGAACCTCGCGAACGAGGGCTTCCCGGCCCCGGCAGGCGCCTTCTTCAAGCCCAAGACGACCGCGCCCGACTACCTCCCGTGCGGCCTGACCTGCACCACCGTCCAGTACAAGTCGGGCACCCGCGCCTATATCTCGCGGACCTCGACGATCGTCCTCAACCTCGGCGACCAGTTCAGCGACCTCACCGGCGGCTTCGCCGAGCACCCCGTCAAGCTCCCCAACCCCATGTACTACCTCCCCTGACCCCCTCAGGACCGGGATAAAGCGGGCTTTACTCCCGGGGATAAAGCCCGCTTTATCCCCGGGAGTAAAGCGGGCTTTATCCCGGCCATGGGGTCAGCCGGTGTAGCCGGCGAAGATCTTGGAGAACTCGTACTTGGCCTGGGTGATGTTGGTGCACTTGTAGAGCGCGCCGTTGCAGGCGTTGGCGTCGCGCCCGGCCTCCCAGAACGACAGCATTCCCAAGTGGACGGTCTTCGCGAAGGCCACCAGCGCGCGGGCGTCCTTCTGGTAGAAGATCTCGTTCTGCGAGTCGTTCACCCCGAGCATCGGGGTGACGCCGACCTTCTTCCACGCGGCCGCGTCCGACAGCCCGAAGATGGACTTGACCTGCGCCTGGGTGGCCTTCGCCGCCGAGATCGCCTTCGCGCCCTGGTCACCGGCGCCCTGGTAGTAGTCCATCGCCATCACGTTGACCATGTCCAGGTTCACGCCCGCGTTCTTCGCCGCCTGGACGGCCGCGACCCCGTTGGCGTCGAGCCCGCTCGGCAGCACCGGCAGGGTGAGCGAGATCTTCAGCCCGGAGTTGTTCTGCTGCACGATCTTCAACGCCTGCGAGCGGCGCTGGATCGACGTCGGGTCGGCCACCGCCGCGCCCTCGATGTCGAGGTCGATGTACTTCAGCCCGTACGCCTTGACGACCGCGTCGTACTCGGCGGCCAGCGTCGAGACGCTGCTGCAGGCCTGCGCGAGCTCGATGCCGGACGCGCCGCCGAACGACACCTTGACGTCGCCGCCGCCCGCCCTGATCTTCGCGATTTCGCTTGCCTGCCAAGCGGTGCGCGGGTCGTAGGCGCCGAACCAGCTCGCCTTGCAGCCCCACGACGTCACGAAGCCGAGCGTGAAGCCCTTGACGCCGCCGGAAGCGGACATTGTGGACAGAACCGGGGTCGGCCACGCGCCCATGTCGACGTACGGGGCCACGGGCAGCGGCGACCCCGCGGCGGCATCGGCCGAGGGGGAGACGACGCCGAGCGCGACGGCCAGCAGCCCGCCGAGCGCGGTCAGTTTCCGGGAGAAGGACATGCGGGGACCTCCGGTGCAGGGGCGGCGGAGCGGCCTGAGTAAAGAAGCCTTCTGATTGGTATAGACCAGTGAATCCCGCGCGGCCATACGCCATTCGAGGGAGGACAGAACTTGTCAGCGCAGGCGGTCGCGCATCCGGCGGACGTCGGCCGTCCGATATTGCGCCGCGTACAACTCGAGCGCGTCCTGCCAGGCCGCGCGAGCGCGTTCGAGGTCGCCCGCGGCGGCGTGCGTTTCCCCGAGCTTGGCTTGGATGTCCGGTAAGTAGAACGTGTAACCGAGCCCGCTGAGCACGTCCAGCGCCCGCTCGTAGTAGCCGATCGCCTCGCCGCTCGTCGGCGCGACGTCGCCGAGCACGAGCAGCGCCGCGCTCTCGCCTTCCTGGTTGTCGTACTTCCTGAGCAGCGGCAACGCGTATTCCGAGCACGCGCGCGCGGCGCCGGTCCGGCCGAGCCTGGCGCAGCATTTCGCCGCCATCGTCAGCGCGACCGCGCTCCACGTCACGTCGCCGAGTTCGCGGAACAGCCGGACCGCGTGCTTGGTGTGCCGCAACGCGGGCAGGTGTTCCTCGCGCAGGCCGAGCATGTCGCCGGTGGCCATGTGCGCGTTGGCCAGCCCCAGTAGATCGCCCGTGGTTTCCAGCACGGACAGTGACTCCCGCAGCGTCGCGAGCGACTCGTCGAGATGCCCTGACCGGGTCAGCGCGTGCCCGAGCATCACCAGCGCCCAGCCCTCGGCGCTCCGGTCACCGAGACGCCGCGTCGCCTCGACCGCGTCCCGGCAGGCGACGAGGCTGTCGTCGGCGTGGCCGCGCAGCCAGCGGTAGGCCTCCAGTTTCCGCGCCAGCAGCCAGACGGTTTCGTCCCAGCCGGACTCGACGGCCAGCCGGTGCATCGCGCCGAGGTTCGCGTACTCGGTGGCGAACCAGCTCAGCGCGGCCGCCCGGTCGGGCAGTGCCTGTGGCTCGCGGCCCGGCGGCAGCGGGCCGAGTTCGATGCTCGGCCGGTGCGGGTCGAGCAGCCGGTCGGCCGCGTGCGCCGTGTGCAGGTAGAACTCGGTGACCCGGCGCAGCGCCGCCTGCGCCTCCTCGGCCGGCGCCTGCTCGGAGCCGTACAGCCGCAGCAGGTCGTGCATCCGGTAGCGGCCGGGCGCGTGCTGCTGGACGAGGCTCGCGGCCTCGAGCTCACGCAGCAGCCCGCGCACGCGGCTCAGCGGCAGCCCGGCGAGGCTCGCGACCGCGAACGGCGTGATGTCCGACGCCGGAAAGCAGCCCAGCAAAGGGAAAACGGCCATCGCGTCGGCGCCGAGCGCGTGCCATGACCACGAGAACACCGCGCGGATGTCGGCGTTCAGGTCCCCGGAACCGAGCGCGTCGAGCCGGGTCGCGCCGTCCTCCAGCTCCTCGGCCAGCGCCGCGAGCGGGAACCCCGGATGCCGTCCCGCCCGCGCCGCGACGATGCTCAGCGCCAGCGGCAGCCCCGCGCAGTAGCGGACGAAAGCGTTGACCGCCTTCGGTTCCGCGTCCACCCGCGCCGCGCCGAGCTGCCGGGTGAGCAGCTCGCGCGACTCGGCGTCGGAGAGCACGCCGAGCGTCAGGTCGCGCGCGCCGTGCGTGGTGACGAGCCCGGTCAGCTGGTTGCGGCTGGTCGTCACCACCGTGCAGCGCGAGCCGCCCGGCACCAGCGGCAGCACCTGCGCGGCGTCGCGCGCGTTGTCGAGCAGCACGAGCATCCGCTTGTCGGCCAGCACACTGCGGTACAGCGCGGCCTGAGCGTCCACTCCGGACGGTATCGCCGACGGGTCGACGCCGAGCGCGTCGAGGAACGCGCGGATCGCCGCGGACGGCGGCACGGCGGCGCCGGACGGGTCGAACCCGCGCAGGTTCAGGTACAGCTGGCCGTCGGGGAACCGGTCGAGGTGCCGATGCGCCCAGTGCACCGCGAGCCAGGTCTTCCCGGTGCCGCCCGCGCCGTCGACGGCCGCGATCGGCAGCGCGCCCGAGAGGTCGAGCAGCTCGGTGAGCGCGGCCAGCTCCCGCGTCCGCCCGATGAACGAGTGCGGTGGCGCCGGCAGCTGACGCGGCATCGGCAGCCGCCTGGTCGCCGGCGCGAGCGCGGGATCGGCGCGCAGCATCCGCTGGTGGAGCGTCCGCAGCGCCTGGCACGGGTCCGCGCCCAGCTCGGCGGCCAGCCTGCGCCGGAGCCGCTCGTAGCAGTCGAGCGCGTCGGCCTGCCGGTCGCAGCGGTACAGCGCGAGCAGGTACTGCCCGGCGACGCGCTCGTCCAGCGGGCGTTCGGTGGCCCGCGCCGACAGCTCGGGCAGCAGCGCCGCGTGTTCACCGCGGCGCATGCGGATGTCCGCGAGGTCCAGCTCCGCCGCGAGCCGCTCCTTCTCCACCGTGTCGCGCACGCCGTTGACCCACGGCGTGTCCAGCCCCGCGAACGGCTCACCCCGCCACAGCCCGAGCGCCTCGCGCAGCAACGGCTCGGCGAGATCGTCGGCGCCGGCCGCGCGGGCGTCGCGCAGCAGCGCCCGCACCCGATGCAGATCGACGGCGGCGGGATCGACCGTGAGCAGGTAGCCTCCGGAATGCCGGGTGATCGATACGTCGGACGGCAGCGCCTGGCGTAGCCGGGTGAGGTAGCTCGACAGCGTGCCGCGGGCCCGATGCGGCGGCTGCTCACCCCAGACCCGGTCGACCAGCGTGTCCGCGGACACCACCCGGTTCGCGTCGCACAGTAGCGCGGCGAGCACCGACCGTTGCCTGGCGTGACCCGCGTCGACGGGCACACCGTCGAAGCGGATCTCGATCTCGCCGAGCACGCCGAACCGAGCAGACAACTGGCCTCTTCCTCCCCGAGGAGTGCATAGCGCCATCTAGCTGCGCATTCAATGCCTGTTCAAGATTTTCCCACGAACGGCCCTGCACAGTGGAGCGCGGCGACGGCCTTCCTGGGGGTAAGACCGCCGCCGCTACTTGAGGGGGAGGGACGGCATGCGCGGGCGTTGGTGGGACTGAACGGGCGAAAACCCGTCCACGGTGGGGTGGCCGTGTCCCGCTGAGAGGGTCGCCGGGCACGGGGCTGAGTACCTTCCGGTTGCACACAGCAACCGGAAGGGGAGTGCCGGATGAAGCCCGCACATGTCGTCGCGATCTCCGCGCTGGCGTTGACGTTCCTGGCCGTGCCGAACAGCACGGGCGGCGCGGCCGGTGACGACTGCGCCACCCCGCCCGCCTCGGCGGCGGCCCGCGACCGCGACGGCGGCTTCAACGACGTCGGCACGGTCGAAGCGACGGTCGCCGAGCTGGACTTCCGCGCCAGGCTCGCCCTCTCGCCGACGCCGCGGGTGGCCGCGGCCACCATCCCGGTCCACTTCCACGTGATCACCGACGGGCCGGACGGCAAGGTCTCCGACGCCGACATCGACAAGCAGATCGCCGTGCTCAACAAGGACTTCGGCGGCACCGGCTTCAAGTTCGACCTGAAGAGCGTCGACCGCACCGACGACGCCGACTGGTTCGCCGTCCGGTACGACTCCTCGACCGAGCTGGCCATGAAGCAGGGCCTGCACCGGGGCGACGCGGGCGCGTTGAACCTCTACACGGCCAAGCCCGAGTCCCGGATACTCGGCTGGGCGACCTTCCCCTGGGAGTACACCGCCAAGCCGCGCAAGGACGGCGTGGTGCTGGCGTACAACACCCTGCCCGGCGGCCAGGCCCCGTTCGACCTCGGCAAGACCGCGACGCACGAGGTCGGGCACTGGATGGGGCTGCTCCACACCTTCCAGGGCGGCTGTAAGGCGCCGGGTGACTACGTGGATGACACGCCTTACGAGCGCAGCGCCGCTTCCGGGTGCCCCAAGGGCCGCGACACCTGCGACAAGCCAGGACTCGACCCGATCCACAACTACATGGACTACAGCGACGACGCCTGCCTGACCCGGTTCTCCGACGGGCAGATCGACCGTATGAAGGACCAGTGGAAGGCCTACCGCGGCTGAGCCGTCAGAGGCCGTTTTCGATCATGTCCAGCACGCGCTGCCCGATCGTCTCGCGGAGTTCGTCGTCGAGCCTGCGCAGCGGACCCTGGGTTTCCAGCGTCGCCAAGCCGTGGACGGCCGACCAGGCGAGGAACTCGGCGCCGTGCCTGCGGTCGGTGGACAGCACCCCGGCGTCGACCAGTCCGTCGAGCGCGGACGAGAGCAGCTGGAACGGGGTCAAGCCGCTCGGGCCCGCGCGGTTGGGCGCGCCGGCGTCGGTCATGTCGAGCGGGACCGAGAAGGCGGTGCGGAACAGCTCCGGCTCCGACTGGGCGAACCGGAGGTAGCCGACGCCGATCGCGCGCAGGCGGGCGCGGGCGGCTTCGGCGCGGTCCGTGGTGGCGGGCAGCGCGGTCTGCTCGGTCTCCATCGCGACGGCGACCTGGGCCTGCGCGACCCCGCAGACCGCCGCGAGCAAGGCCTGGCGGTCGGCGAAATGGCGGTACGCCGCGTTGGGCGCGACGCCGGCGCGGCGCGTGGCCTCGCGCAGGACGACCGCCTCGGGGCCACCTTCGCGGGCCATCGCCGTACCCGCCTCCAGCAACGCGCGCCGCAGGTCACCGTGGCGGTAGGTCGTGCGTGGCGGCATGGGGGACAAGGTACGCGCGTGCGCTCACTGAAAACTGTCGGTGCGGTGTTCTAGCGTGATACGGGTTCGAGTTTGGCGGGCACGTGTTTGTGCCACGGAGTACCAGCGAAGGGGTCGCGCCAGTCCAATTCAGTGAGTTCGTTCGGGGCCACGCCGGTCTTGGTCCGGTTGCCGTGCACGGGGTCGGCTTCGGCCGCCGCGTAGTCGACGCCCATGCCGTTCGGCAGCGAAAGGTGTCCCGGCTGCATGCGGTCGTTGACGGCGATCGGGGTGTCGATGCTGCCGCGCGCGGTCGTGAGGGTGACGTGGTCGCCGGTCGCGACGCCGAGGCGGTCCGCGTCCGCCGGGCTGATGAAGAGCGCGCCGTCGGTGTCGCGGCGGCGCCAGCCGGGGTCGCGGAAGATGGTGTTCGCGGTGAAGGCACGGCGTTCGCCGGCCGAGAGCACGAACGGGAATTCCGCGCTGGTCTTCCCGGGCTGCTCGTCGCCGAGCTTGCGCAGCTCCGTCAGCAGTTCGGGCAGCGCGATGGTGAATCGGCGGTCGTCGCGGCGCACGTAGTTCCAGACGTGCTCCCACTCGTCGACGGTGAAGGTCACTCCGGAGCGCCGGGTGAGCACGGCGTCGAAGAGCTTTTCGCCGGGTTCGAGGCCTTCGCCGGTGAAACCCGCGCGGCGCACGGAATCCGGGTTCGCCTGAGCACAGAGGTGCGCGGCGCCCCAGAGCGAGGCCGCGCCGGCCATGCCCGGCGGCAGCTCGGGGCCGAGCGTTTCGTACAGCACGTACGGTGCGAGGCCCATGAGCCGCGGGTCGGCGGCGACCTCGGTGAAGAACGCCTGGGCGAAGTTCGCGCGGCCGGCCGAGCGCAGACGGTCGAGCGTGTCTTCGCCGACGGCGCCGAGCTCGCGCATGAGCCTGGCGTAGATCTCCGGCTCCGGCATGGTGCCCGGCAGCGGGTCGAACAGCGGCGCGCGGAGCTGGAAGGCGTTGTGCGGGAACTCGACGTTGAAGAACGTAGCTTCGCACTTCTCGAACTGGCTCGCCGCCGGCAGCACGTAGTCGGCGTGCCTGGCGGTCTCGGTGAACGCCACGTCCACGACGACGACCAGGTCCAGCGCGTCGAGCGCGCGGCGGAAGGTGGGCGAGTCGGCCAGCGAGTGCGCCGGGTTGACGCTGTCGAGCCACATCGCGCGGAACCGATCGGGATGGTCGGTGAGGATCTCTTCGGCGATCGAGTTGCAGGGCACCAGGCCCGCGATGATCCGCGCGCCGGTGACCGGCGTGACCCGGCTCGGCTTGGCGGCCGCCGAGGTGTTCGAACCGGCGATCGGCACGAACGACGAGTGCAGGTACATCGCGCCCGGCTTGCCGAAGTTGCCGGTGAGGATCCACTGCAGCTTGTTCAGGTACGAGCAGAGCGTGCTGTGGATGCTCTGCTGGATACCGAGATCCTCGTAGGTGCAGACGCTCGACGCGGACCCGATGCGCCGCGCGGCGGCACGGATCAGGTCCTCGGGCACCCCGCACGCGTCCGCGAACCCCGGAACGTCCACATCGGACAGTTCGGCGAGCACGGCGTCGGCGCCGGTGGTGTGCTCGGCCAGGAATGCCTTGTCGACAAGGTCTTCCTGCACGAGCACGCCGAGTATCGCGGCGAGACACCAGGCGTCCGTGCCCGGTTTGACCTGCAGGTGGAAGTCGGCGAGGTCGGCCGTCTCGGTGCGCTTGGGATCGATCACCACCATGCTGCGGCCCGGATCGGCCGAGATCTGCCGCAAGGTCGGCCTGGCGCGCGGGAAACTGTGCGACTGCCACGGGTTCTTGCCGACGAACACGACGACCTCGGCGTGCTCGAAGTCGCCTTTCGTGTGACCGCCGTAGAGCTTGCCGTCGACCCACATCTCGCCGGTCTTCTCCTGGGCGAGCGCGTTCGAGTAGTACCGCGCGCCGACCGCGGCCTGGAACGCCCGGTTGTACGTGGTGCCGAGGTGATTGCCCTGCCCGCCGCCACCGTAGAAGAAGATCTTGTCCCCGCCGTGCGCGTCACGGATGACTTCGAGCCGCCGCGCGATCTCGGTGATGGCGGTGTCCCAGCCGATCTCCTCGTACGACCCGTCGGGGCGGCGGCGCAGCGGCGAGGTCAAGCGGTCGCGGCCGTTCTGATAGCGGTCGAGCCGCAGCGCCTTCTCGCAGGTGTAGCCCGCCGACGCCGGATGTTCCTTGTCGCCGCTGATCTTCGCGAGCCTGCGGCCGTCCAGCGTGACCTCGATGCCGCAGTTGCATTCGCAGAGGATGCAGGCGCTCTTGGCTGTGCTCACGAGTGCTCCCATAGATCGATCGGTCTATGGGTACCATGGCATATCTAGACCGACCGGTCTAGGGCGTGTCCTGGGGATCTTGTGCGATGGGAGTCGTGATCCAGGTGGTCGCCGGCGGTGCCGCGGGATCATCCTCGTACCGGGTTGTACTCGGGTGATCGCGCGGTGCCGCCGGCGGCCACCTGGGCGCGGCTAGCGCGTGCAAGAGCCGCAGGACACGCCCTAGAGCATGAGGAGATGTGGATGACGGCCGGACCGAGAGAGCGCCTGATCGAAAGCGCCATCACGCTCATCCGCGAGCACGGTGTGCACGGCACCGGTCTCACCGAGCTGCTCACGCACAGCAAGACCGCGCGCGGCTCCATCTACCAGCACTTTCCCGGCGGCAAGACCGAGCTGATCGAGCACGCGACACTCTCGGCAGGCGAGCAGATGAGCGCGCTCATCGAGGCGCGCGCCGACTCGCCGTCCGCGCTGATCGCCACCCTGGTCCGCTGGTGGAAACGCACCCTCGAAGCCAGCGACTACCGCTTCGGCTGCCCGGTCGTGGCCGCCGCGCTCGCCGAGCAGACGGCCGCGGCCACGGTCTTCGAGGAATGGGAGCGCCGCCTCGCGGCCTCACTGACCGCCGCGGGCATGGACGAGGCCGAAGCGCCGTCCATGGCCACCTTCATCGTGAGCGCCATCGAAGGCGCGATCATCCAAAGCCGCAGCACCAAGTCACCGCGCCCCCTGGACGCGGCCGACACCCAGCTCCAGAAACTCCTGACCCTCCACCTGGGGTCGTGAGTGGTATGACCGGTTAGAACCGGTCATACCACTCACGACCCTGGTCAGCCTGCGGCTTCGACGGCGTCCAGGCTGAACACCTGCAGCAAGCCGGTGTTGATGCGCACGTAGCGGTAGGGCGCGCCGCTGTGCGCGACCTTGGTGACGTGCGTGCCCGCGCCGAGGTCGATCAGGTTCAGCTGGCCCGAGCCGACCGATTTGCCTTGTGCGTCAAGGAAGTCGAGCGAGGTCAGCAGGCCGAGGTTCAGCCCGCCGTAGTACACCGACAGGTCGCCGGTGCCTTCCTCGTCCTCGCCCATGTCGAGCACGAGACGGCCGCCGAGCAGGCCGGTGACGCCCGCGAGTTTGCCGTCGGGGGCGCCGAGCGCGTTGGCGCCGTTGGACAGGCCGACCGTGGTGCCTGCGGCGATCGCGTCGGCGTACGGGTCGGCGCCGGGCTTCAAGGCGGGCGCCGAGAAGATGTCGGCGACGTTGTTGCCGTCGGCCGAGGCCAGGTTCGCCGACTCCGAGCGGAAGACGGTCACGCGGCCGTTGCCGCTGAGGTCGACGTTGTCACTGTCGGCCTCCGCCTGCGCGCCGCCCGCCGCGACGCTGGTGCGGAGGACGGTGCCCTTGTCCAGGTCCTTGACGAAGACGTCGTCCGCGCCGTTGGTGTCGCCCGGCACCAGGTTCGTCGCGGCGGACGCGAACGCGAGGTACCGGCCGTTCGCGCTGAGCTTCGGCTCGGTCGCGGCGCCATTGGCCTGCGCGCCGGCGGCGGTGACGGTGCCGATCCGGATCGTGCCCTTGGCGAGGTCCTTGACGAACACGTCGGCCGCGCCGTTGGCGTCCGAGGGCACCAGGTCGGCCGCGGCGGACTCGAAGGCCGCGAACTTCCCGTCGGCGCTGATCGTGGGCGCCGTGCCGCCGCCCGCGCTCTGCCCGCCGGTCGCGGTGGTGCTGATCCTGCTCAGGGTGCCGGTCTGCGAATCCTTGAGGTACACGTCGGAGACGTTGTTCGTGTCTCCCGCGACGAGCGCGCCGCTGGTGGCGAATACGGCGAGCCTGCCGTCGGCGCTGAGCGGGTACGTCGTCGCGGGCGCGTTGGCGACGATGAGCTTGGTCTCGGCCGTGTCGAGGTTCTTGACGTAGGCGCTCGTGCCAGACCGGAAACTCACGTGCCGCCCGTCCGCGCTGATCGTCGCGAAGTCGCTCTCGGCGGTGCTCGCCTTGACGATCGCGCCGGTGCGGATGTCTTTGACGAAAACGTCGCGCACGCCGTTGGTGTCACCCGGCACCAGGTTCGTCGCGACCGAGGTAAATGCGACGTAGCGGCCGTCCGCGCTGATACTGGGGCTTTCGGAATCGGCGTCGGCCTGCGTGCCATTGGCCGCGGCCGAAGCGTGGGAGATAACGCCGGTGACGGTATCCTTGACGTATATACCTTGACTTCCGTTCGTATTCCCCGGAATGAAGTTGGTCGCGTACGACGCGAAAACCACATACCGGCCATCGGCGCTCGTGGCGGGATCCGAAGAGCTGTCGTTACCCTCGGCCGCCGGGGTGCGGCTGATCACCTGGATCACCGGCGTCGCCGCCGATGCGGGCACGGTCACCAGAAAACCGGCGAGCACGCCTGCCGCCACGAGCACGGGTCTGAGAGCGGACATTCCCTACCTCCCCCTAGGACGGACAACCTCCCATTTCCTAGGTGGGCGCGGCGGTGACGGTCAACCGATCCGGGAAGGTAACACCTGACCGGCCCAGCGCCCGCCGGAAAAAGAAACGCTGAGCGATAGAAATGAACACCCGATCAGCCCTAGATGTCCACGATCGCCCCGCACGAGATGTTCACCGTGGAACTGGTCATCGTCCGTGCCTGATCCGAAGCGACGAACGAGGCCACATTCCCGACATCCGCCAAGGTAGCCGTCTTACCCAAAAGTGTTGAACCGCGCATCATGCTTTCGAATTCGGCGCGGTCGCCGAACGACCCGGGGATGGTTTCGGGTATCCCGCCGGTCTTCAGCGTCACCACCCTGATCCCGTGCGGCCCGAGCTCGGCTGCAGGAACTCCTCGACGGTGATCTCGGCCAGCGGTTTCTGCACGTCGCCGCAGGAGATGACGTTGACCGAGATGTCCACCCGCCCGGTGCGCGCGACCACCGAGTCGACGAACGTGTCCACCGCCTGCTCGTCGAGCGCGTCGAGTTCGGTGACAGCGGCGCCGATCTCCTGCGCGAGCGCGTCCAGCTTGGCCTTGGTGCGCCCGGCGAGGAAGACCTGCGCGCCGTCCCTGGCGAACGCGCCGGCGATGGCGCCGCCGATCGGCCCGCCGGCGCCGTAGACGATCGCGGTCTTGTCCTCCAGCAGCCTGCCCACGCAGGTCAGCCGCGGATCTTCGACAGCACGATGCGGGCCTGCGCGTCGCCGCCGGCGGAGTTCGGGTGGAACGGGACGGCGATGGCGAGGCCGTTCGCCGAGATCGGCAGCAGGCCTTCGACGTAGCGCGTGAACGGGCTGGTGCACGCGTCGTGGCCGATGGTCTGGCTGTGCGTGTCGACGAACTCGACACCGGTGGCCGCGGCCGCGCTCTTCACCGCCGCGTTGAGCTCACGGAGCTTGGCGCCGAGCCACTCCATGTCGCTGTTCAGCACCGGCTGGAACGGCCAGCAGCCACCGCTCTGCGGGATGCCGGCCAGATAGTCGACGAGCAGGACGCGCGCGTGCGGGGACCGCTGCTTGATCTCGGTGACCGCGGTGATCACCTTGTGCTTGGCGGCCGTGATGTTCTCCGACATCCGGTCGACGCCGCCGCTGACCCACTTCGGCTTGCACGGCACGCCGAGCGGCGGCGGCAGCAGGTTGATGCAGCCGCTGACCGCGCCGGCGAGTCCGGCGTCGTTGCCGCCGATGCCGACGGTCACCAGGTCCGTGGTCTCGGTGAGCTGGGCGAACTGCGGCGCGTTGGTGCCGCCGAACAGCAGGCCGCTCTGCGGGTTGGCGAAGTCGTCGGTCGTCGCGCCGCCGCAGCTGGCGTCGAAGAACTTCGGCACGCCGAGCGCCGCCGCGACCTGCTTGGGGTAGTCCCGCGCCGACTGCGCGCAGCCGAACGGCACGTACTGCGTCGTGGGCAGCGGCACGATGACGACGTCGGCCGTCCACGAGTCGCCCAGCGCCACGTACTCGCGGTAGGTGCGGGTGGCGGCGTTCGCCGGGGTGGCGATCCCGGCTAGCAGCAGCAGGGCGGCGAGTACCGCGGACAGGCGTGCGGACATGGGTGGTCCTCTCGGCGCTGAGGGAAGAAAGCTCGGAGGTAACGTCAGCGGATTTCGGGGACAAGGTCAAGAGCCGAAGGAGTTAGGCTCGGTCGCGTGATCGAGACCGACTTGACCCTTCCGGACGGCCGCGCACTGCACGCCTACGACACCGGCGGCGACGGCCTGCCCGTGTTCTGGCATCACGGGACCCCGAACATCGGCGCGCCGCCGAAGCCGCTGTTCACCGAGGGAATCCGCTGGGTTTCCTTCGACCGTCCCGGTTATGGAAGTTCGACGGAGGTGCCCGAGCGCGACGTGGCGTCGGTGGCGGAGTGCGTCGCCGCGGTCGCCGACGCGTTCGGGATCGAGCGGTTCGGGGTGATGGGCCATTCGGGTGGCGGCCCGCACGCGCTGGCGTGTGGCGCGCTGCTGCCGGAACGGGTGGTGGGCGTGGTGAGCGTGTCCGGGCTGGCGCCGTTCGACGCCGAGGGGCTCGACTGGTACGCGGGCATGAACCCGTCCGGCGCGGACGGGCTGCGTGCCGCCGTCGAGGGCCGGGAGGCGAAGGAGCGGTTCGAGGCCGCGGGCGCCTATGACCCGGAGATGTTCACCGAGGCGGACCGGGCCGCGCTGGCCGGGGACTGGGCGTGGGTGCTCGAAGTCGTCGGCCCCGCGATCGAGGCGGGCACCAGCGCGCTGATCGACGACGACCTGGCCTTCGTGGGCCCGTGGGGATTCGACCCGGCGCAGGTCGCCGTGCCGGTGCTGCTGGTGCACGGCGAGGACGATCGCGTCGTGCCGCATGCGCACAGCGCGTGGCTCGCGAAGCGTTGCCCCTCAACGGAATTCTGGTCGTCTCCCGGTGACGGGCACGTCTCGGTGCTCCGGCGGGCCGCCGAGGCGCGGGACTGGCTGGCTCAGCGGTAGTCCGGCAGCTCGCGTGCCACCTCGGCGGGCGACGGCATCCGCGCGATCTCCTCGGCGATCCCGTGTGCGGCTTCGCGGAAACCGTTCTGCGCCAACAGCTTTCGTGTTTGGTACGCGATCGCGTCCGCGCTGATCTCGGTCGGCAGCAGGCGCAGGCTCGCACCCGCCGCGGTGACCGCTTCGGTGTTGGCGAACTGGTCGGCGCCCTGCGGCAGCATCAGCTGGGGCACGCCAGCGGCGAGCGCGCCGAGCGTGGTGCCGCTGCCGCCGTGGTGCACGACCACGGCGGCGTGCGGCAGCAGGCTCGCCTGCGGCACCCACTTCGCGACGGTGACGGTGGCGGGCACGTCGCCGAGCAGGTCGGCACGCACCCGCCCGGTGGCGACGACCACGTGCGCGTCCAGCGTGGCGAGCCCCTCGATGGCCTCGCTGAGCAGCTCCGGAGTGCCGAACGCGGTGCCGAGCGTCAGGTAGACCAGCGGCTTGGTCTCGTTCCGGGCGGGCAGCGGGCCAGGCGGGGAGAACGGCACCGGCCGCAGCCGGATCTGGTCGCCGAAGTCCTTGTCCTGCAAGGAAGGCGGGCAGATGTCGAGATGCGGCCGCGCGCCGGACGGTCGGGTGAGGCCGATGCCTTCCGGGAACAGCCTGCCGAATCCGTGCCACAGCCCCGGAATCCCGGCCCGCTCCGCGGCGACGGCGGCGCCGGGCACACCCCAGCCGTGCACGACCAGGTCAGGCCGGAGCCGCTCCAGCTCCGGCGCGAGGTCTTCCGCGTAGATCTCGTAGAACGTGTCAGCCGGGCGAAACGGCCGCAGCCCGAGCGTGTCCAGCGGCGCGTGCACCTCTTCGCCGACCGCGAACCACACCTCGTGCCCGGCGTCCCGCGCGGCGACCGCGAGCGGGACCATCGGATAGGTGTGGCCGACCGAACCCAGGCTGGCGAAGAGGATGCGCACCGAATCAGCGTAGACGGCGGGCGCGCAGCACGATGTCGGCGTGATGCGGGTTGTCGTGCGGGACGTGAACCCTGGCCCGGTTCTCGTGCCGCTCGATCTCCCAGTCGTCACCGAGCAGGTCCGCGATCTCGGCGGGCTGGTAGAACTCGCGCGGGTCCGGACCGCGCCAGCCTTCCGGCGGTGTTCCCTCGATGAGATGGCTGACCACGAGCAGCGTTCCGCCGGGCGCGACGGCGTCGAGCAGTCCGCGCATGGTGGCGTGGTCTTCCTCGTGCAGCACCGGGAAGTACTGCGCCGAAACGAGATCGAAGCTCCGGCTCGGCGGCGGTGAGACCCTCGGGTCGGCCTGCTGCCAGTCGATCCCGGAGTCGGGGCCCGCCAGCTCGGCCGCGCGGGCGAGCGCGACCGGCGAGATGTCGATCGCGGTCACCTTCCAGCCCCGGCCGGCGAGCCAGATCGCGTCGCCGCCCTCGCCGCAGCCGAGGTCCAGCGCCTTGCCCGGCGTCATGTCCTCGACCTCGGTGACCAGCCCGCCGTTGGGGTGGCCGCTCCAGCGGCGTTCGTTTTCGGAGTAGAGCCCGTCCCAGAATTCCTGATCCATGGCTCCACCGTGCGCCCATGCTTGCGATTTCGCCAAATCGGTTTGCCGTTTCGGCAAACCACTGCTCCGCTCGTGGCGATCTGCTTGGATCAGCCGATGGGGCGGCGGTCGCTGGGTCGGCAGTTCGGGTGGTTGTGGGCCGCGTTCGCGGTCAGTTCGTACGGGTCCGGACTGGGCTTCGGCGCGTTTTCGGTGCTGGCGATCATGGTGCTGCACGTGGGGCCCGCCGAGGTGTCGGTGCTCTCGGCCGCGGGACTGGCGGTCGGCGCGGTGCTCGCGGTGCCGCTCGGGCCGTGGGTGGAGTTCCGCCGCAAACGGCCGGTGATGATCGCGATGGACCTGCTCCGGTTCGCCGCGCTGGTGAGCATCCCGCTCGCGTTCGCGTTCGACTTGCTCACGTTCGCGCACCTGGTGGTGGTGTCCGTGCTCGTCGCCGCGGCCAAGATCGCGTTCTCCTCCGCGAGCGGCGCGTACCTCAAAACACTGGTGCCGCAAGAGGATCTGCTGGTCGCGAACGCCAGGTTCGAGTCGACCACCTGGAGTTCCGTCGCGCTCGGGCCGCCGCTCGGCGGAGCCGCGATCGGCCTGTTCGGCCCGGTCACGACCATCCTCGCCGACGCGTGCAGCTACCTGCTCTCGGCACTGGGCATCCGTGCGATCGGCGGCAGTGAGCCACGCCCCGAGCGCTCCGGGAAACCGCGGCTTCGCGCCCGTGACCTGCTCGACGGCTGGCGCACCATCCTCGAAAACCCGGTGCTGCGCAGGCTTTTCCTCAACACGATGCTCGTCAACGGCCTGATCATGGCGACCGAACCGCTGCTCGCCGTGCTCATGCTCGGCGAACTCGGCTTCGCGCCGTGGCAATACGGCCTCGCGTTCGCGGTCCCGTGCGCCGGCGGCCTGATCGGCTCACGGCTGGCCCGCAAGCTCGTCGCGCGCTTCGGGCAGCATCGGGTGCTGCTCGTCGGCGGGACACTGCGCGCGTGCTGGCTGATCGGCCTCGTCTTCATCAGGCCCGGCCTGCCGGGACTGGTGATCGTGATGGTCGTCGAGCTGGGCCTGATCCTGTGCATCAGCGTGTTCAACCCGGTGGTGGTCACCTACCGGCTCTCCAGCACGGAGACCGGCCGCGTCGCGCGCATGCTGTCGGCGTGGTCGATCAGCTCCAGCGCGACCATCGCGGCGCTGACTGCGGCGTGGGGGCTGCTGGCCACCGCCACCAGCCCCCGTATCGCACTCGCGGCCGCCGGGGCACTCTGCCTGCTCACGCCGGCCCTGCTGCCCCGGCGCGACCACACCAAGCAACCCCAGCCCGTCTCCTAGCGCGAGGGCCGGGATAAAGCGGGCTTTACTCCGCGATGTTTAGCGGGCTTTATCCCCGGGAGTAAAGCCCGCTTTATCCCGGCTAGCGGGCGAGCAGCAGTTTCGCCGCGACCATGGCGCCGTCGGTCCTGACCATGCCCGAGACCTCTTTGGCGTGCTTGAGAGTCTCGGGTGCCAGGGCCGTGGTGAGCGCGGCGGTCAGTGACTCGGCGGTCGCGGTCGAGTCCACGTGCGCGACGCCGATTCCGAGGTCGGCCACGCGCGAGGCCCAGTACGGCTGGTCGGCGATGCGGGGCATGATCACCTGCGGCGCGCCCGCGCCTGCCGCCGTCGTCGTGGTGCCCGCGCCGCCGTGGTGCACGACCGCGGCCACCCGCCGGAACAACGCCTGCTGGTTGACTTCGCCCACGGCGAAGCAGTCGTCGGCGTTGTCGACCAGGCCCAGCCCGGCCCAGCCGCTGCCGAGCAGCACCCGGCGCCCCTGAGCGCGGATCACCTCGGTCGCCACCCGCGCGATGTCCTGCGGCGCGTGCGCGGCCATGCTGCCGAAGCCGACGTACACCGGTGGCGTGCCGTCGTCGAGGAACGCGGTCAGGTCGTCCGGGAGCGGCCGGTCGTCGGGGAGCTGCCACGCCCCGGTCTGGGTGAGGTCGTAGTTCGTCATGCCCTCCGCCGGGCACAACGTCGGATCGGCCGCCAGCAACGGCTGCTCGGTGAACACGTGATCGCGCACGTTGGCCACCGGCGGCAGCCCGATCTTCGCCCGTCCGGCGTTGAGTGACTCGCCGTACAGGCCGTTGACACGCTCGGCGTCCTGCTTCCACAGCACGTCGAAGTCCGTCTCGTCTTCGGACGACGGCGTGCCCGGCCGCTGTCCCGGCCGGAAGTGCCGCGACGGCAGCCCGAAGATCTGGAAACACGCGTAGACGTAAGGAATTCCCAGGTGCTCGGCCACATCCCGGACACCGGCCGGCATCAGGCCGGACCCCATCACCACGTCACATCCTTCGGCCGCCTCGCCGAGTACCTCGAACCGCGCCCTGACGAGTTCGGGCGCGAGCCAGAACGCGTCCTTCGCGGTCGGCGGCTTCTCCCCGGACACCACCGACTTCACCGACGGCCCGAGCGGCACCATCGGCACGCCCGCCCGGTCGAGCAGTGTCACGAAATCCTCGTCGGGCGGCGCGGCCACGGTGGCCTCCGCACCCAGGCCCCGCAACGCCACCGCGAGCCCCGCCAGCGGCTCGACATCCCCGCGTGATCCCCATGTCGACAACAGCACACGCACTTTTCGAATCCCCGTTTCCCCAGGTCATAGCGTTGGACCGGGCAATTGTGGGGCACGCCCCGGGGCTTGCCGCAAGCCCCGGGGTGCGCTATATGTTGAAGGGGGCGGGGGAAAGTGTCAGGCCTGGCGCCGCACCATCTCGGTGATCCAGATCGGTGCGAACGGTGAAGTGCAGCCCGGCGGCGTCGGATAATCCTTGAGCACCTGCAGGCGTTCGCCGATGTCGAGCGCGCGGTCGCGGTACTCCGCGTGCTCGATCCCGATCTGGGCCAGGCAATGGTTCATCGCCCACTGCAGCCGGTCGGGCGCCGCCTTCATCTTGGCCTCGATCACGTCGAGCAGGCCCGCGAGATCGAGCCCGTCCGGCTTCTTGGCGACACGTTCGGTCGTCAACGCCCAGCCCGCGCTCGCGACCACCGGATCCGCGTCCGCGAACCAGGCCACGCGCAGCGCTTCGGTGTGCGGGCTCTTCTTGACGACGTAGTTCACCAGCCAGTCGTGCACCTTGGGGGTCCGCGACTCGCGCAGCATCGTGTCCAGCTCGTCGCGCTCGAACGCCTTCGGACGGCAGATCAGCAACGCCAGCAGCCTGGCCGCGGTGTCGCCGGTCGCCCACAGTCCCTTCGCCAGGTCCTGCTGGGTTTTCAGCCGTTTCGCGACCGCGCGCAGCTTGCCGAGGTTCACGCCGTGGTCGTCGCCGTGCTTCTCGTTGATCGCGCGGGCCTTCGGGTCCTCGAGCGCGGCCAGTTCGGCCATCACTTCGGCAACCGTCATCTCCACCACCTCCGCCCGAGAGTCAATCACCGGCGGGGCTCGCCGAACCAGCGGGCGAGCCGATCGTCCAGGTCGGACTGCGCGTCGCCGACCCAGGCGACGTGACCGTCGGGACGGAGCAGCACGGCGGGAACGTCGATCCCCGCGGCCGGATCCGCGAGGTGATCGACCCGGTCCGACCAGCCGCCGGTGGTCAGCCGCCCGGTGCGGTCCAGCAGCAGGCCGCGGCCACGGCCCAGCAGGTCATAGAGACGGCCCGTCTTCACGTCGATGTCGCGCAAATGGCGCCCGAGCAGGTCAGGACCTTCGCCGAGGTCGTAGCGGACGTCGATCGCGGTGATCTTCCCGATCAGATGGCGGTTCACCTCGTCGAAGTCCATCAGCTCGGAGAGCAGCCTGCGCACCGCCTGCGCGCCAGGATCGGTCGACAGCAACGTCATCTGGGCGCGGGTGTTGTCCAGCACGTCCGCGGCGACGGGATGACGTTCGGCCTGATAGGTGTCCAGCAAGGCGTCCGGCGCCCAGCCACGGACCCGTGCCGCCAGTTTCCAGCCGAGGTTGACCGCGTCCTGGACCCCGAGGTTGAGCCCTTGACCGCCGGTGGGCGGATGGACGTGCGCGGCGTCGCCCGCCAGCAGCACCCGCCCGACCCGGTATCGCTCGGCCAGCCGCGTGGCGTCCCCGAACCGGGACAGCCACCGTGGGGAGTGCACGCCGAAATCGGTACCCGCGACGGCACGCAGCCGTTCTTGGAAATCCTGCAGGGTAGGCGGTTCCGCGCGATCACCGACGTCGCCCGCCGGCACGACGACGCTGTGGACACCACCGCCGAAAGGCCTGAGCCAGAACGGTTTCTCCTGGACCTCGGCCACCTTGGCGGCGATTTCCGCCGGCGGCGCGGTCACTTCCATCTCGCCCATGAGCGTGTCGGTGCGCGACGGCTCGCCGGGGAAACCGACGCCGAGCAGCTTGCGCACTGTGCTGCGCCCGCCGTCGCAGCCGACAAGGTAGCGTGTACGCAGCTCCTCGCCGCCGGTCAGCTTGACGGTCACGCCGTCGTCGTCCTGCTCGAACCCGGTCACCGCACATCCACGCCGAACTTGCGCGCCCAGTTCGCTTGCCCGTTCTTCGAGCAGTCGCTCGACGACCGGCTGCGGAATGCCCAGCAGATAGGCGTGCGAGGTGTCCAGGTCACGCGGCGCGGGCTTGGCGATCGCGGCGAAGAAACCGGCCGCCGGGCGTTGCCTGCCGTGTTCGAGCAGGCGGTCCAGCAGCCCGCGCATGGCCATCAGTTCGAGGCTGCGCGCGTGCAGGCCGACGATGCGCACGAACGACTTCGGCTCGGTTTCCGGCTCCAGCACGAGAACCCGCACCTCGTGCAGCCGCAGCTCGGCGGCCAGCATCGCGCCGGTGGGGCCGCAACCGGCGATGACTACGTCGAAATCCATGGTGTTGCCTTTCGGGAGTGCCCTTTGTGGCGCTCCCGGCGACACCTACGTCAATCGCCGGCCGTGACGGCAAGGGGGAGCACCCACGTCGATACAGCGGTCATGGGTCTCACCTCCTCAGGCGGTGTCACGGTCGAGCAGTAAAGTACAAGCCCGGTCGGCGTGCCGTCCACCCGTTTTACGCGACCGGACGGCCCGCGCCCGCGTAGTCGTCGCCCTGCTTGCGGTAGGTGTGCACCTGGACGGCCTGACCCTCGGTCGGCGCGTCGATCATCTGCTGGTTGCCGATGTACAGGCCGACGTGGTGGATCTTGGTCTTCGGCTCGCCGTAGAAGATCAGGTCGCCCAGCTGCGGCTCGCCGACCGCCTTCACGCTGCGGAACTGCGTGTCGGCCGTGCGCATCAGCTTGACGCCCGCGCTCGCGTACGCGGCGGTGGTCAGGCCGGAGCAGTCGAAGCCCGGATCGCTGCCGCCCTTGCCGTTGCCGCCCCACACGTACGGCAGGCCGATCTTGCTGATCGCGAAGTTGACCGCGCCCAGCACGGCCGGGTTCGGCGGGTCGGAGCGCTGGCCGACGGTGCCGTAGACGTTGAGCGTCGCGAGCGTGCGGTGCAGCATCAGCGGAGCGGAGTGCAGGGTGCTCACGGCCTTCCACCACACGTCGCCCTTGAGCAGGTCGCGTCCGTCGCCGCAGAGCGCGCGGGCCGCGGTGAGCACCACGTCGTCGATGTTCTGCACGTCCGGCGTCTTGCCCGACGCGCTGGCCTGCCACTTGTCCCAGATCGCCGACGGCAGCTGCAACGGGCCGTTCGCGTCCGAGGTCGACACCACGCGGCCGTAGAAGTCCTTGAACGGCACGTTGCCGATCGGCTTCGACGGCGCGCCCGCCTCGTCGAACTGGGCTTCGAGCGCGCGGCCGTGATCGGTGGTCGTCTTGCCGACGGCGGCGAGCGTCACCCACGACAGGTGGCAGTCCGGCTTCTCCTTGGCCAGCGCGAGCGTCGCCTTGGCGTAGCTCTCCATGGGGCGCAACGGGATGTCGAGCCAGGTGCTGGTCTTGCTGGCCCACGCGTCGAACGCCTGGCCGGGCTCGGCGGGCGGCTTGCTGTTGTCACGCAGGACGACCGGGGTGTCGATCGGCGGCAGCTGCGTCGGGGTGGGGTCCGCGGTCGTCGTCTTCGCGCCACCCGGCGCGAGGTTGACGGCGACGACCAGGGCGCCGACCGCGACGACGACGGCGCCGAGGGAGATCAAGGCCTTGCGCTTCACCGGGTACCAGCCAATCGGGTCAGCAGGAATGCGCGGAGTCCGTCGAGATCGGTGTCCAGCGCGACGTCGACCGTGCGGCCGCCGCCGGGCTTGAGCCTGCGGTCGGCCACGGTCGCGCCCCGCGCCGCGCCGAAACCGCAGTCCACCTCGATCGGGTAGGTCTCGGTCACCAGGATGCCCGGCTTGATCGCCTCGGCGACGGCGACCGCGTCGTGCAGCACGATCCCGTCGAAGCCCAGCTCGGTGCGGTAGTGCGCCAGGTACTCGGCGGTCAGGCTCTCCAGCGTCGCGCCGAGCGGGCCGGACGCCGCGAGCTTGTCCAGCCACGCCGAGTCGAACGTGCAGCGATGGGTGAGGTCGAGCGGCACCAGCACGCAGGGCACGTCCTCCTCGACCAGCACGCGCCGCGCGGCCTCGGGGTCGCTCCAGATGTTGAACTCGGCCGCCGGGGAGCTGTTGCCGTGGTGCAGGCCGCCGCCCATGATCACGATGCGCGCGATCTTCGCCTTGACGCCGGGGTGCGCGGCCAGCAGCAGCGCGATGTTGGTCAGCGGGCCGATCGGCGCGAGGGTGACCGGCCCGTCGGCCGCTTCGATCAGGGAGACCAGCAGGCTGACGGCGTCCGAGGACGCCAGCGGCCTGGTCGGCTCTGGCAGGGTGTGCGAGCGGCCGGACAAACCGTCGGCGCCGTGGACGTGCGCGGCCCTGTCCAGCTGGGCGTGCACGAGCGGCCGGTCAGCGCCCGCGGCGACCGGCACGTCCAGCCTGCCGCAGAGTTCCAGCAGGCGCCGCGCGTTGAGCGTGGTCGTTTCCAGTGGCACGTTGCCGAAGACCGTGGTCACCCCGAGCAGCTCGACGTCGTCGCTCAGCGCGGCCAGCGCGATCGCGAACGCGTCGTCGACACCCGGATCGGTGTCGATGATCAGCCTCGTCCCCATGTCCATCCCCTTGATAACGACGTGCACCCCCGATCAGGTTACGGTCTCGGGTATGACGTCCATGTGGGGTGCGCCCGCAATGTCGAGGCTCAAGGCCTGGGGCCAGGCCCGCCGTGACCCCCGGCAGGCGAAGTTCCTGACCAAGGCCTCACTGCGCTGGGTGCTGCGCAACCGGGCGTACACGCCCTGGTACCTGGTCCGCTACTGGCGGCTCCTCAAGTTCCGGATCGCCAACCCGCACATCATCCTGCGCGGCATGCTCTTCCTCGGCAAGGACGTCGAGATCCACTGCCGTCCCGGCTACGGCCGGATGGAGATCGGCCGCTGGGTGCACGTCGGCGACGGCAACGCCATCCGCTGCCACGAGGGCTCGCTGCGCATCGCCGACAAGTGCGTCTTCGGCAGGCAGAACGTGCTCAACGGCTACCTCGACATCGAGCTCGGCGAGGCCACCCTGGTCGCGGACTGGGTCTACATCTGTGACTTCGACCACGTGACGTCCGACATCACCGTGCCGATCAAGGACCAGGGCATCGTCAAGTCCCCGGTCCGCATCGGCCCGGACACCTGGCTCGGCACCAAGGTCACGGTCCTCAAGGGCACCCGCATCGGCCGCGGCTGCGTGCTGGGCGCCCACGCGGTCGTCCGCGGCGAGATCCCCGACTACTCGATCGCCGTCGGCTCGCCCGCCCGCGTCGTCCGCAACCGCAAGGACGACTACGCCGCCGACGCGGCGCGCCGCGAAGCCATCGCCGACATGGCCCGCAAGGCCAACAAGGCCCTCCAGAAGACCCTCGAGTCCTAGGAACCCAGTGCCGGGATAAAGCCCGCTTTACTCCCGGGGATTTAGCGGGCTTTATCCCCGGGAGTAAAGCCCGCTTTATCCCGGGTTCTCACCGCGTCGCCGCGCCGGTCCCAAGCAAGCGCACCTGTCAGGACTTCGGCACCGCGGGGTAGGGGACGAAGGTGCTGGTGTTCTCGTCGACCGTGAGCTGCTTGCCGATCGTCGGGAACGCGCGCTGCGAGCAGGCCGGGCGTTCGCAGACTTTGCAACCCATGCCGATCGGGGTCGCGGCCGCGCGGTCGTCCAGGTCGAGGCCGGTGGAGTAAATGAGGCGCTTGGCGTGCCGCAATTCGCAGCCGAGGCCGACCGTGAACGTCTTTCCCGGGCTGCCATAGCCGCCGATGTTGCGGGACACCGTGCGCGCGATCCAGAAATAGCTCTTGCCGTCCGGCACGGTCGCGATCTGCGTCAAAATCTTGCCGGGTGAGGTGAACGCCTCGTAGATGTTCCACAGCGGACACGCGCCGCCCACCCGTGAGAAGTGGAAACCGGCGGCGGACTGGCGTTTAGACATGTTGCCCGCGCGGTCGACCCGCACGAAGGAGAACGGCACGCCGCGCATCTTGGGGCGCTGCAAGGTGGACAGGCGGTGGCAGACCGTCTCGAAGCCGACGCCGAAGTGGTCGCACAGCCGCTCGATGTCGTAGCGGAAGCCTTCCGCGGCCGACAGGAACGGGCCGTAGGGGAGGATCAGCGCGCCCGCGAAGTAGTTCGCGAGGCCGACGCGGGCCAAGGACCTGGCCGCAGGCCCCGAAAAGGCCCACGAGTCGGCGAGTTCGGTGATCAGGTCGTCGTACTCGAGCAACGCGATTTGCGAAGCCATGCGAAACGCCTGCTGGCCCACGCGCAGGCTCGGCGCGAGCCGCAGGACGCGGGCACGTGGGTCGTAGCGGTGCTGCTCGTCGGACGCCTGGTTGATGCCTTCGCTGGTGACTTCGACGCCGTGCTTGACCGTCAGGTATTCCCGCAGCGCACCGAGCACTTCGCCCCTTCGCAAAGGCGTCGAGACCGCCATGCGCTCGGCGCGTTCGTCCAGCTCGGCGACGTAGTTCTCGCGCTCGTAGAAGAAGTCGCGGACCTCTTCGTGCGGGAGGCTGCCTGCCGCGCTGCCGTGCAGGCCGAGGCCGTTTTCCGTGGTCAGCGCGGCCGTGTTCTCGACGGCGTTGCGGTAGCTGCGGTGCAGCTTGACCAGCGCCTGGGCGATGGTCGGCAGGTTGGTGGCGAGCTCGTTCAGCTCGGAGGTGGTCACGTCGACGCCGATCGCCTCGTCGAGCAGCGCCTCCTTCACGTCGGCGACCAGGCGGGCGGTGTCGTTGTTGGCGAAGAACTCCGTGTCGACGCCGAAAGCCTGCGTGATGCGCAGCAGCACGGGAACGGTGAGCGGCCGCGAATTGCGCTCGATCTGGTTGAGGTAACTGGGTGAGATCTCCAGCACACGAGCCAGATCGGCCTGGCTCATCGACCGGCTTTCGCGCAGATGCCGCAGCCGCGCCCCGGCGAAGGTTTTGTCCACTCTGGCCTCTCTGTCCGCAAGGTTTCCGGTTCTTCAGCGATTCCGTGAACGATTCAGAACGCGAATTCTCGCTCGTTTGCGAACCTGCGATTCGCAACCTTCGCAGAAGCGTACGGAATCTTCGCAGAAATTGGCAAATTGGCGCTCTGGATCTCGTTTCCCCGGCCGTGTCAGGGTCTTGGCCAGCAAGCCGAGACATCGCAAGATTCGCAACACCGGGAGCATCGATGACTGATCAGCAGCAGGCGGCGGCGGAACTGGCCGAGCAGTGGGCCACCGACCCCCGCTGGGAAGGCGTCCAGCGGAGCTACACCGCGGCCGACGTGGTGAAGCTGCGCGGCAGTGTCGTCGAAGAGAACACCCTCGCCCGCCGTGGTGCCGAGAAGCTGTGGAAGCTCCTGCACACCGAGGACTACATCCACGCGCTCGGCGCGCTCACCGGCAACCAGGCCGTGCAGCAGGTGCGCGCCGGCCTGCAGGCGATCTACCTGTCCGGCTGGCAGGTCGCGGCCGACGCGAACCTCGCGGGCCAGACCTACCCGGACCAGAGCCTCTACCCGGCCAACTCGGTCCCGGCCGTCGTGCGCCGCATCAACAACGCGCTGGGCCGCGCCGACCAGATCAACTGGGCCGAGGGCAACACCGACATCGACTGGTACGCCCCGATCGTCGCCGACGCGGAAGCGGGCTTCGGTGGTCCGCTCAACGCGTTCGAGCTGATGAAGGGCATGATCACCGCCGGTGCCGCCGGTGTGCACTGGGAGGACCAGCTCGCTTCCGAGAAGAAGTGCGGTCACCTCGGCGGCAAGGTGCTCATCCCGACCAAGCAGCACGAGCGCACGCTGAACGCCGCGCGGCTCGCGGCGGACGTGGCCGGTGTCCCGTCGGTCATCATCGCCCGCACCGACGCGCAGGCCGCGACGCTGATCACCAGCGACGTCGACGAGCGTGACCAGAAGTACGTGACCGGCGAGCGCACCGCGGAGGGCTTCTACACCGTCCGCAACGGCATCGACCCCTGCATCGACCGCGGCCTGGCGTACGCGCAGTACGCCGACCTGCTGTGGATGGAGACCTCGGAGCCGGACCTCGAGGTGGCGCGCAAGTTCGCCGAGGCCATCAAGGCGAAGTACCCGAACCAGCTGCTGGCCTACAACTGCTCGCCGTCGTTCAACTGGAAGAAGCACCTGGACGACGCCACGATCGCGAAGTTCCAGCGCGAGCTCGGCCACATGGGCTACAAGTTCCAGTTCATCACCCTGGCCGGTTTCCACGCGCTGAACTACTCGATGTTCGACCTGGCGCACGGCTACGCCCGCGAGGGCATGACCGCCTACGTCGACCTGCAGGAGCGCGAGTTCGCTTCGGAGGACCGCGGTTACACGGCCACCAAGCACCAGCGTGAGGTCGGCACCGGCTGGTTCGACAAGGTCGCCACCGCGCTCAACCCGACCAGCTCGACCACGGCGCTCACCGGCTCCACCGAGGAAGCCCAGTTCTAAAGCCCTCGTGAGTGGTACGGCCGGTTCTAACCGGCCGTACCACTCACGACCCCCTTTCGCTTGGAGGACTTGAGATGAAGCTGGACTACCGGATTGAGGTCACCGGACCGGAAGGCCCGCGGTTCGACGAGATCCTCACCCCCGCCGCGCTCGCCTTCGTGGCCAAGCTGGACAACGCCTTCGCAGGCCGTCGCGCCGAACTCCTCGACGCGCGCCGCCTCCGTCGCGAGAAGATCCGCTCCGGCGAGGAGACGCTCGGCTTCCTGCCGGAGACCGCGTCGATCCGCAACGACGACTCGTGGCACGTGGCGCCCACCGCGCCCGGCCTGGAGGACCGCCGCGTCGAGATCACCGGCCCGACCGACCGCAAGATGACGGTCAACGCGCTCAACTCCGGCGCCAAGGTGTGGCTCGCCGACTTCGAGGACGCCACGTCGCCGACCTGGTACAACGTGATCGACGGCCAGCTCAACCTCTTCGACGGCATCCGCCGCGCGATCGACTTCACCACCGAGTCCGGCAAGCACTACGCCGTCGGCGAGACGCCCGCGACGATCGTCGCCCGCCCGCGTGGCTGGCACCTGGTGGAGAAGCACATCCGCATCGACGGCCGCCCGGTCTCGGCGAGCCTGGTCGACTTCGGCCTGTACTTCTTCCACAACGCGCGCCAGCTCATCGCCCGCGGCCGCGGCCCCTACTTCTACCTGCCCAAGCTGGAAAGCCACCTCGAAGCCCGCCTGTGGAACGACGTTTTCCTGCTGGCGCAAGACGAACTCGGCATCCCGCGTGGCACGGTCCGCGCGACCGTGCTGATCGAGACGATCACCGCCGCGTTCGAAATGGACGAGATCCTCTACGAACTGCGCGAGCACGTCGCCGGGCTCAACGCGGGCCGCTGGGACTACATCTTCAGTGTCATCAAGAACTTCTCCTCCCACGGCGCCGACTTCGTGCTGCCGGACCGCGCGCAGGTGACGATGACCGTCCCGTTCATGCGGTCCTACACCGAACTGCTGGTGCGGACCTGCCACAAGCGCGGCGCGCACGCCATCGGCGGCATGGCGGCGTTCATCCCGTCGAAGGACCCGAAGGTCAACACGGTCGCCATCGAAAAGGTCCGCGCCGACAAGGAACGCGAGGCGGGCGACGGTTTCGACGGCTCGTGGGTCGCGCACCCCGGACTGGTCCCGGTGTGCCGCGAGGTCTTCGACGAGGTGCTCGGCGGCTGGCCGAACCAGCTCGGCAAGCTGCGTGAGGACGTCGTCGTCACCGCAGAGGACCTGCTCGACGTGGCCAGCGCCGGCGGCGAGGTCACCGAGGCGGGCGTGCGCGGCAACATCAACGTCGCGCTGCGCTACATCGACGCGTGGCTGCGCGGCACCGGCGCGGCGGCCATCCACAACCTGATGGAGGACGCCGCCACGGCGGAGATCGCGCGCTGCCAGGTGTGGCAGTGGATCCGCAACGGCACCAAGCTCGAAGACGGCACGGCGCTCACCCACGAGCTCACGGTGTCCTATGTGGACGAAGAGCTCGCTTCGATCCGGGCGGAACTTGGCCACTCCCGGCTCGATGACGCGCGCGCCATCTTCGAGGAGACCGCGCTCGGCGAGAAGCTCCCCAGCTTCCTGACGACGAGCGCGTACGCGCGGTACCTCACCGCGTGAGAGACCCCGCTCCGGTCCCTACCTGACGAGGGACCGGGGCGGTGCACACCGGGAATGGATTTGGGCCGGTGTGTGGAGCGGGTCCGGCAAAGGGTGGCTCCCCCTGCGCCGGGCCCGCTCCAAGGATTTGCCCAGCTCAGGGGTCGTGAGTGTTGAGACCGGTTAGAACCGGCGATACCACTCACGACCCCTGAGCTGCGAAAACGAGGTCCTTGGCGACCAAGGCCTCGCCGGGGTCGCCGGTGATGGCGGCCAGGACGGTCGCGCCTTCCACGGCCACGAAGATGCGGTCGCCATTGGGGCTTAGCTCGCGCAGGTACCGCCGCACTTCGTCCTTGTGGAGCCGGATGGCGGCGGCCACGCCGGACGAGGCGTTTCCCAGTTCGCCGAACGAGTTGATGAACGCGCAGCCCCGGAATCCCGGCTCGCTGAACCAGTCGTGCAGCCAGTCGAACACCGCCAGCGGATCGTTGCCCTGCGCGGTCACGTACGACTCCAAGGACGCGCGCCAGCGCTTGTCCCGTCGCAGCAGATAAGCCTCGACAAGCTCGTCTTTCGACGCGAAGCACTGATAAAGCCGCTTGAGCGACACCCCGGACTCGGTGCGGATCGCGTCCATGCCGACGGCCGAGACGCCGTGCGTGTAGAAGAGCGACTCGGCGGCGTCGAGCAGCCGCTCGGTCGCCTCGGTGTGGTCCACGACACCTGCCTCTGGTTTGGAGAACGTGCGTTCTCTAGGCTAACCGGAGAACGCACGTTCTCCAAACCTGAGGGAGCCAGCCATGCAGTTCGACGAAGAGACCGCGCGCCGGAAGGTCCAGGCCGCCGAGGACAACTGGAACACCCGCGACCCCGAACGCGTCGCGCTCGCCTACACCGAGGACTGCGTCTGGCGTAACCGCGACCGGCACGTCGTCGGGCGCGCGCAGATCGTCGAGTTCCTGACGGCCAAGTGGGCGCGGGAACTCGACTACGCATTGCGAAAGGAGCTGTGGGGCTTTCGCGGCAACCGCATCGGCGTCCGGTTCCAGTACGAGTCGCATGACGCGGACGGCCAGTGGTTCCGCAGCTACGGCAACGAACTCTGGGAGTTCGACGACAGCGGGCTGATGCGACGGCGCGAGGCGAGCATCAACGACGTCGCGATCGACGCGTCCGAACGGCGGATCAGCGGGAGCCGTCCGGAGTCGGAGCATGGGGTCCTGTTGCCCGTTTTCTGACGAAAAACGGAAATACGTACCCGTACCTAGTGATGTACTTATTGTTTCGCGGGGACGGCGCGCGGATGCTCTGCGCAGGCGGTTTCACGCCTGTCATCCCTGAGGAGTCCCCATGAAAACGCAGTTGAAAGCTGTGCTGGCCGCTGTTTTCACGGTGCTGGCGCTGGCCGGGGCCACGGTCGTACCGGCGACCGCGTCCGCGGCGCCGACCTGCGTCCGGCCCTGTCACTGGTAGTACAGGTACCTAGAGTTCGAAGGCGTTGCCCGTAGCGATCTTGGGCCGTCCGAACTCGACCGGTTCGCCCGGCTTCGCGCGGCGGTAGACGTCCGCGGTGGCCTGGGCGATCCGGTCCCAGTCGAAGTCCGCGGCGAGCCGGGACTGGGCGGCCAGCGCCCGCCGGGTCGCCGCGGTTTCGTCGTCCAGCACGGCTTCCACGGCCGTCGCCAGCGCGTCGACGTCGCCTGGCTTGAACGCGAGGCCGGTCTCGCCGTCGATCACCACTTCACCGAGCCCGCCCGCGGTCGAGGCGACCAGCGGCGCCTTCGCGGCCGCCGCTTCGAGCGCGACGATGCCGAACGGCTCGTAGCGGCTGGGCAGCACGACGGCGTCGGAGGCGGCCAGCACGGCACGCAGTTCGCGGTCGGTGAGATGCCCGACGAAGTCCACCGCGCGCCGGATCCTCAGCTTGCGCGCCTGCTCGACGAGCTCTTCGAGATGACGGCCCTTGCCGGCCACGACCAGCCGGGTGCCGGGCCGGGACCGCCGGATCCTCGGCAACGCGGCCAGCAGGTCCTGCACCCCTTTTTCCCACTCCAGCCTGCCGAAGAACAGCAGCAGCGGCGCCCCTGACGGGCTGTAGACCTCGCGCGCGTGCGCGATCTCTTCGTCGGGGACCTGCCAGCTGCGCTCTTCGATGCCGTTGTGGATGACCGTGATGTCGTCGGCCTCGACCTCGAAGAGGTGCGCGACCTCCTTGCGCATCGCCTGCGAGCAGGTGATCAGCGCGTCGACCCTGTTCGCCAGCCACCATTCGACCGAGTGCACCTGCTGGCTGAGCGGCTGCGAGAGCCAGCCGGAGTGCCGCCCGGCCTCCGTGGCGTGGATGGTGCCCACGAGCGGCACCCTGGCCGCCTCGGCGACCGCGATGGCAGGGTGGGTGACGAGCCAGTCGTGCGCGTGCACGACGTCGGGCTGCCAGGTGCGCAGCAGGTCCGTGGCCGCGCGGATCATCGCGTGGCCCATGGCCAGCGTCCAGGCGACCAGGTCACGCTCGAAGGTGAGGTGGGCGGGATCCTCGGCGACGCGGATGATCCGCACCCCGTCGACCACCCGGTCGGTGCGCGGGTGCGTCTCGGCGTCGGTGCCCGCGGTGTGGCGGCAGAGCACGACCACCTCGTGCCCCCGGCGGCTCAGGTGCCGCGCCAGCGCGTGCACGTGCCGGGACAATCCGCCGACGACCACCGGTGGGTACTCCCACGACAACATCAGCACACGCATGACACAGCAGGTTACTCACCAGTCGGTGAGACTCGAACCTCGCGGGAAAGGAGCAGGCCATCACTGTGACGGGCGGCACACTGCCGACGCCGTGGGAAGCCGACGCGCTGCCGGAGTATCCCCGGCCCGCGCTGGTGCGCGATCGCTGGCTGAATCTCAACGGGACCTGGGATTACGGCCGCGGCGAGCGGATCCGCGTGCCGTATCCGCCGGAGTCGGCGCTGTCCGGGATCGGGCGGCACGACGACCGGATGCGCTATCGCCGCGTGTTCGAGACCCCAGCCCGGTGGGCGGGTGACCGGGTGCTGCTGCATTTCGGCGCGGTCGACCAGAAGGCGTCCGTCTGGGTCAACAACCAGCGCGTCGCCACCCATGAAGGCGGCTACACGGCCTTCTCCGTCGACATCACCGACGTGCTGCGCGAAACCGGGTCGCAGGAGCTGGTGGTGCACGCGGAGGACCGGACGGACGTCGAGACGTTCCCGGTCGGCAAGCAGCGGGCGACACCGGGCGGCATCTTCTACACGGCGCATTCCGGCATCTGGCAGACCGTGTGGCTGGAGCCCGTGCCCGAGACCTACGTCTCCGGGGTGGACATCACGCCTGATCTGACGGGGTTTCACGTGCGCCCGCACATCGTCGGGCCGCACGACGGCTGGGAGGTCGTGGTCTCGACGCCCGACGGCGAGGTCGCGCGGACGACCGGCGACCGCGTCGACATCCCGGAGCCGCGGCTGTGGTCCCCGGACGACCCGTTCCTGTACGACGTGACCGTGCGCGTGGGCGCCGACGTCGTGCGCGGCTACACGGGCTTGCGCACGGTCGGCCTGCTGCCGGACTCCGAAGGTCGTCCGCGGATCGCGCTGAACGGCCGGATCACGTTCCTGCACGGCCCGCTCGACCAGGGCTACTGGCCGGACGGCATCTCGACGGCGCCCACCGACGAGGCGCTGCGGTTCGACCTGGAGAAGGCGAAGGAACTCGGCTTCAACTTCGTCCGCAAGCACGTCAAAGTGGAACCCGCGCGCTGGTACCACTGGGCCGACCGGCTGGGTCTGCTGGTGTGGCAGGACATGCCGTCGCTGGGCATGCACTTCGACGGCCCGCAGGCGCCCGAGCCCGACCCGGTGCCCGAAGCCAAGGCGCGCTTCGAAACCGAGCTGGTGGCGATGATCGCGCAGCTGCGGAACGTGCCGTCGATCATCGGCTGGGTCCCGTTCAACGAAGGCTGGGGCGAGTTCGACACCGCGCGGATCGCCGCGCTGGTCAAGGAACTCGACCCGGCGCGGCTCGTGGTCGCTTCGAGCGGGGTCAACTGTTGTTTCTCCCACCCGGATTCCGGCGCGGGCGATGTCTACGACGATCACACCTACGTCGGCCCCGGCGTTCCGCTGGTCTCGGATCAACGGGCCATTGTGGACGGTGAGTACGGGGGACTCGGCCTGGTGCTTGAGGAACACTGCTGGCCAGGGCCGCCGGATGCCTACGAAATGTGTCCTGACTCGGAGGCTTTGACTTCGCGCTACGCGGAAGTCAGTGAGGCTTTGGCCGGGATCATCGGCGAGACAGGGCTTTCCGGCGCGATCTACACGCAGCTGACCGATGTGGAGAACGAGGTCAACGGCTTCTACACCTACGACCGGCGGGTGCTGAAAGTCGACCCGAGCGTCGCCGACCTCAACCGCGCGGCCATTTCCGCAGGTCAGGACTCGTGAGTGGGATGACCGGTTAGAACCGGCCATACCACTCACGAGCACCTAGAAGGCGGTCTTGCTGACGGCCGCGAGGCCGTAGCCGAACCGGATGATCACCTGCGAGTACGTGTCGCCGTCGCGCCTGCCGCGGGTCGTGCGGTGTTTCCGGACAGCCTCCTCCGGGATGCTGTACGAGGCGGACACGCCGGACGCGGTCGCCGCGAGCAGCACGCGCTGCATCGCCTGGCCCGCGTGCAGCTGGTCGAGCGCGGTGTCGCCGCGGGAGACGATCTCGGCCACCAGCGGCGCCCGCGCGTCCCGTCCGTCCATTGTGGAATCGTGACTCTGGATCAGGTCGAGGCCTTCCGCGCGCGCGGCGCGGATCAGCGCGCCCGCGATGTTCGGCGCGACCGGGCGCCGGTCGAAGGGGTGAGGGTGCGGGCGCCAGTGTGCGATCGCGCGGTACAGCGCCTGATCAGCGAACGCCGGCGGCCGCGCACCCTTGAGCCATACTGTCGCGAGGTGACCCGGGCGTCGCCGGTTCGGCAGCAGGTGGGTCGCCGAGGACCGCCCGCTCGCCCGCAGACCGGTGCGCAGGTTGAAGATCGCCGCGCCACAGTTGACTCTGACCTCGCGTGACGGTGGCATCGTGCCCGGCCACGCCCGGTCGCTCTCCAGCCAGACCTCGACCCGGTCGTCCTCGACCTCGAAGCACCACGGCCGGGCGACGTGGGTGCCCTGCACGCGGTTGGCCACGTGCAGGGCGATGCGAACCTGGCCGTCGGTGGCCAGATCCTCGGTCGTGGGCTGGCGTTCGACCCTGATGGACCGTCCGAGCACGAATCTCGTTGTCATCGGCACCAGGCCTCCTCGCCACGACTGATTCGTGACAAAGCATGCGGGATCCGTGACACTCGGTTAAGAGACTTTGGTCCTCAAGGGCGGGGACCCATGGGCCCCTCGTCCGAACAAGTGACCTGGTTCGATGACCTTCGGCCCTCCCCGATCGCCCGGTGGCCCCGCGACAATCGATCAGCCAACGCGGGGTTACTGGAGGGTGGCATGTTCGAGACGGCGGGTGTGAACGAACTGGGTCATCGCGAATGCCTGCGGCTGCTCGGCACCGTCTCACTCGGCAGGCTCGTGTTCACCGCGCACGCGCTGCCCGCGGTCCGGCTCGTTCCGTTCGCGGTCAGGGAAAGCGCCGTCGTGGTGCGAGTGGTCGACTCCGACGTCGCCAAGGCCGTGCGTGACGCGGTCGTGGCGTTCCAGGCCGACGCGATCTCCGCCGAGCTCGGCGGCGGCTGGAGCGTGACGGTCGTCGGGCACGCCACTGGGGTCAAGAACGGCGCCGAACTCGCCAAACTGGCGGGGTTACGGCCCTGGCCTTGGGGAATACGACAGGAAGGCGCGTTCGTGCGGATCGCCGTCGAGGTCGTTTCGGGCGAGCGAGTCACATCGGAGGGAGGTTGAGCGATCTTCACCGTGGTGAAGAGAGCGGGGGATTGATGATCAAGGTGTTCCTGGTCGACGATCACGAGGTGGTGCGGCGCGGTGTCGCGGACCTGCTGGACTCGGCCGAAGACCTGCTGGTGATCGGGGAAGCGGCGACGTACGCGCAGTCGCTCGCGCGGATTCCGGCGCTGTGCCCGGACGTGGCCGTGCTCGACATCCGGCTGCCCGACGGCAACGGCATCGAACTGTGCCGCGAACTCCGGTCACGGCTGCCCGAACTCAATTGCCTCATGCTCACGTCATTCACCGACGAGCAGGCGATGCTCGACGCGATACTGGCGGGCGCGAGTGGTTACGTCATCAAGGACATCGACGGCGTGCGGCTGATCAGCGCCGTCCGTGACGTCGGCGCCGGGCGATCGCTGCTCGACAACCGGGCTGCCGCGACGCTCATGGCCAAGGTTCGCGCCGACGCCGATCAAGGCGGGCCGCTCAAAGAACTCACTGGCCGTGAACGGGAACTGCTCGACCTGATCAGTGAGGGACTTACCAACCGGCAGATCTCGGAACGCTTGCACCTGGCGGAAAAAACGGTCAAGAACTATGTATCCCGGCTGCTCACGAAGCTGGGTGTGCAGCGGCGCGCGCAGGCGGCCGCGCTCGCCAGCCGCCTGCGCGACGGCAGACGTGGCACTTAGCCTGAACGGTGCTGTCATTCCCGGTGAATGGGTGAGACCCTCAGCCAGTGACCGAGAGCGACCGTTCAGCTTCTGACGGTCCTGAGGCTGACCAACGAGACCCGATCTCCCAGTTGCGCCTGCGCGAACTCGTATCCGAAATCCAGTACCGCGTGAACCTTCTCGTGGACGCGCGCGAGCTGATGGATGGCTTGCTCGACGCGATGCTCGCGGTCACCTCCGGCCTCGAACTCGAAGCGACGCTGCGCCGCATCGTGCTCGCGGCGATCAAGCTCACCGACGCGGGCTACGGCGCCATCGGCGTGTTCAAGGCCGGTGGCGGGCTCGCGGAGTTCGTCCAGGAAGGCGTCGACGAAGGCGCGGCCGGTTCGCCTCCCGTCGGGCACGGTCTGCTCGGGTTGCTGCTCGACGCCTCGCAACCGGTGCGGCTGCAGGAACTTTCGAAACATCCGGCCGCGGCCGGTTTCCCCGACGGGCACCAGCCGATGGGCTCGTTCATCGGCGTGCCGGTGCGGGTGCGTGACCGCGTGTTCGGCAACCTCTACCTGACGGACAAGGCGGGCGGCCGGACGTTCAGCGACGACGACGGCGAAGTGTTGCAGGCCTTGGCCGCGGTGGCCGGGATCGCGATCGAGAACGTGCGGCTGAACGAAGAATCGCGCAGGCGATTGCAGTGGCGCGCGGCCGCCGACGAGATCAGGGCCGAGCTGCTCGCGGGAGCCGACGCCGACGACGTGCTGCGGCTGATCGCCGAGCGCGCGTGCCAGCTCGTCGGCGCCGACTACGGTTTCCTGGCGCTGCCGACGGATCCGGAGACACCGCCCGACGAGGTCACCGAGCTGGTGATCACGATGTCCGACGGGTTCGACGAGGGCAGCGTCGTCGGCCGGACGATCCCGATCGAGGGCTCGACGTGCGGCGAGGCGTTCCGCACCCGGATCCCGTGCCGCGCGCCCGCGTTGAACTACGACCTGTCGTCCGAGGCGGGGGTGAAACTCGGGCCGGTGCTGGCGTTGCCGCTGCGGACGGCGGGTTCGGTGTCGGGGGTGCTCGCCGTGCTGCGGGGGCTCGGCGGGGAGACCTTCGAGGCCGAGCAGGTCCCGTTCGTCGCCGCGTTCACCGACCAGGCGGCGCTGGCGTTGCAGGTGGCGCGTGAACAGCGGCAGCGCTACGAGCTGGGGCTGCTGGCCGACCGGGAGCGCATCGCCCGCGATCTGCACGACCGGGTCATCCAGCGGCTGTTCACCATCGGGCTGTCACTGCAGGCGACCCGGCACCGCAGCCGATCGCCGGAAACGCAACGGCGGCTCGGTGACGGTATCGAGGACCTGCAGGGCGTGATCAGCGACATCCGCACCACGATCTTCGACCTGCACGGTGATCACGACGGCACGTCACGGCTGCGCAAACGACTGCACGAGGCCATCGCCGAACTCACCGCCGACGCGGGGTTGCGTTCGGTGGTGCGGTTGTCCGGCCCGCTCGGCGTGGTGCCCGCCGTGCTCGCCGATCAGGTGGAGGCGGTGGTGCGCGAGTCGATCAGCAACGTGCTGCGGCACGCGCGGGCGAAGATGCTGACGGTCACCGTCGCCATGGACGACGACGTCAGCGTCGAGGTGACCGACGACGGGATCGGCATCGGCGGCAATCCCGAGGGCAACGGGCTGCGCAACCTCGCCGACCGGGCCTCCGAGCACGACGGGGTGCTGACCGTCTCGCCGAGGCCGGGCGGCGGCACGCGGGTCTTCTGGTCGGTACCCCTGCCCTGAAGACCCCCGCTTCTGGTGACTTTCGGCCCTGACGCGGCCACGCGGGGTTTTGACACAGTGCCCAAGTGATCAGCTTGCCGGAGATGCCGTGGAGAGACCCCGGGCCGTTCGACGAGTCGACCGTGCGCGAGGCGCTCACGCTGGCCATGCGCGCGCCGTCGCCCCGCAACTCGCAACCGTGGCGCTGGGTGGTCGACGGCCGGACGCTGCATCTCTACGCCGGGCGCGACCGGCAGACCCCCGAAACCGATCCGAACGGGTCCGCGCTGCTGTTCAGCTGCGGAACCACCTTGCACCATCTGCGAATCGCGCTGGCCGGGCTCGGCTGGCGCACCGCGGTGCGCCGTCTGCCTGACGCGAGCGTCCCCGAGCTGCTGGCGACGATCGAACTGACCCGCGGCGAGCCGGCCGCCGACGAGATCTCACTCGCCGCCGCCATCGGCCGCCGTCGCGACGACCCGCGTCGCTACAGCGACTGGAAAGTCCCCGAAGCGCACCTCACCTGGCTTTCGCGGTGCGCGGGCGCCAAGGGCGTGGTCGCCGTCGAACTCGTGCGTGACGGCCCGATCCGGCCCCGGCTCGTGCACGCGATCGCCGAAGCCGAGCGACGCCGATCCGTCGATCCCGCGCTGCTGCTGGAACTGCTCGAGCTGAACGGTTTCGCGTGGACGTCACCGACACTCGACTTCGACCGCGAATCCGAGCTGTTCGTGCTCGGCACCGGAGCCGACGACCGGCAGGCGCGGTTGCGCGCGGGCGAAACCGCGAGCCGGGTACTGCTCACCGCCACCAGTCTCGGCCTGGCGAGCTGCCTGCTGACCACGCCGCTGAGCATCGCGGACACCCGCGCCGTGCTCCGCACCGAACTGCTCGGCGGCTGGTTCCCGCAGGCGGTGATCCGGGTCGGCTGGGCGCCGGTCAGCGCCCAGCCGGTCCCGGACGAACCCAGGCGCGCCCTCGACGAGGTCGTCCAGTTCGTGGTCCCGGCCTGACCTGGGCTTATGCCGGTTGTCCACAGGGTTGCTCAACTGTGGACAACCTGCCCATGTTGATCTTGGTCGGCGGGGTGCCCGGCGGGGTGCCGATAAGCTGGACGTGGGGCCGGCCCCCTGGGAGTGGCGGGGGATGGGGAGTTACGCGCGGGGCAGAGCGGCTTCGAGGGCCTTGACGAGGGTTTCGTCGTCGGGGGTGGTCTGGGGGCGGAAGCGGGCGAGGACTTCGCCGTCGGCGCTGATCAGGAACTTCTCGAAGTTCCACTGGATGTCGCCCGCGGCGCCGTCGGCGTCGGCGGCCTGGGTCAGCTCCGTGTAGAGCGGGTGGCGGTCGTCGCCGTTCACGTCGATCTTCTCGAACAGCGGGAAGCTCACGCCGTAGGTGGTCGAGCAGAACGTCGCGATCTCCTCGGCGCTGCCCGGCTCTTGGCCGCCGAACTGGTTGCACGGGAAACCGACCACGGAGAAACCCTTGTCCGCGTAGGTTTCCTGCAGCTTCTCAAGGCCGGTGTACTGCGGGGTCAGGCCGCACTTGGAAGCGACGTTGACCACGAGCAGCGCCTTGCCGCCGAGCGAGCCCAGCGTGGACGGCTCGCCGGCGAGCGTGCGCAGCGGGATGTCGTGAATGCTCAAAGTTCCTTCTCCCTAGAGGTTTCGTGCGTCGAGATGTCCGAACGGGCGGTCCTGTGCCCGGTATTCCGCGGCGAGGCGCTCGCGGTCCGGTGAGCTGATGAGCGCGTCGAACCGCTCGGTGTGCACCCGCGCCCGGCGCCGCGCGTAGTCGGCGGCCGAGTCCTTGGTGACCATGAAAGCCCAGTCGCTGGACAGGGCGAGCATCGCTTCCATGACGGCCTGGTCCCGCACGGCGTCGCGCGCGGTTCCCGGCTCGACGTGCTTGAGAAGCCGTTCCTGCAACGCGGCGTTCGCGTCGACCATGTCGGCGACCTGCTCGCCGTCCCAGACCCGCCAGTCCTTGCCGGAGCCCCACGAGGACGCGGGCAGGTCGACGGCGCCGCCGACATGTCCCGCCTCGGCCGCACCGCGCAGCGTGGTGACCCGCACGCCCGCCTCCGGCAGCGCGCGCAGCACGCCTTCGAGCCACGCCGGGCCTTCGTGCCACCAGTGGCCGAACAGCTCGGTGTCGTAGGCGGCGACGACCATCGGCTCGCGGTCGTGCTGAGCGCGCAGCTCGCGCAGCCGCGTGACGACCGTGTCCACGAAATCCTTGACGTGCAAGCGAAGCGTGTCCGCGGCGAGCGCCGGGTCGTAGGGCGCCTTGTCCGGCGGCTCGACCGTCTTGCCGGTCACGCGAGACGGCTTGAGCCCGACCCGGTGATCCCAGGTGTGGAAGTCGCGGTAGGCGGCGTGCCCGGGGTAACCGGCCTTCGGCGACCACACGCGGTACGTGACTTCGAGATCGCGTCCGAAGCACAGCACGTCCGAGTCGCCGACCGTGCGCGCCTGCGATGTGTCGCCCTTGAGCGACGGCCCGTCGACCATGAAGCGCCGGACGCCCGCCTGCGCGTAGCCGATCTCCATGCCGGGTTCGTAGCCGCATTCGGGCGCCCAGATGCCTTCCGGCCGATGGCCGATCCGCAGCGCGGTGTCGTCGAGACCGCCGCGCAGCGCGAAAGCCCGGATGCGCGGATCGAGCAGCGGCTGGAACGGGTGCGTCAGCGGCCCGCCGAGCAGCTCGATCGTCCCATTGTCCACAAAGGACCGCAAGACCGGCGAGAATCCGTGCCGCCATCGGGTTTCCAGCGCTTCGGAGGCGCGCATCGCGGTCCGGTGCTCGGCGGCGGCGAGTTCGCGCAGCAGCGGATCGCCGTGCCAGAGCGTCGAAGCCTGCTGCGCGCGCAGCTGCCAGTGCCCGAGCCATTCGTGGAACGTGCGCAGGCTGTACGGGTCGTCGAGCTGCGCGGCGAGCACCGGCGTGACGCCCAGCGTCAGCACGTCGCGTTTGCCCTCGTCGGCGAACCGGTCGAGCAGGTCGACCATCGGCAGGTACGAATGCGCCCACGCCTGGTAAAGCCATTCCTCGCCGACCGGCCAGGAGCCGTGGTGGGGCAGCCAGGGCAGGTGGCTGTGCACGACCAGGCAGAACGTGCCTTCGCTCACGGTCACGGCCGGACCGCCACCGCGACGAGGTCCAGGCTGGCGTCGAGATCGTCACCGTGCATGGTGAAGTCGCCCGCTTGGATGGCCGCGACGTCCGCGAGCAGCTCCGGCGGCCAGGTGGCCTGGCCTGGCAGATGCCCCATCACGACGTCGAGCTGCGCGTCGATGATCGATCCGCCGTAGCGCGCGTCGAGTTCCTTGAGCGGCTCGCCGTGGTGCAGGCCGTGCAGCAGTTCGACCTCGAATCCGGCGTCAGTCAGCAGAGAGTCCAATTCGGACGGTGCGAGCTCCCTGGTGTGAAAGGGATTGAGTGGAGTGTCGCTGTTCGGGCTGAAGGTGATCCGGTTCGGCGTCGTCACCAGCAGCTTGCCGCCAGGCTTGAGCACGCGGTGGCATTCGGCGAGAAAACCGCCCTGGTCCCACAGATGCTCGATCACCTGGAAGTTCGCCACGACGTCCACAGTGGACGACCGCACCGGCAGATACGCGAGATTCGCCCGCGCGACGTCCACCCGTGGGTACCGCCGCGCGACGTGTTCGGTGGTCTCGACGTCGTAGTCCAGCGCGAGCACACGCTCGGCCGTTTCCGCGATCAGCCCGGCGCCGTAACCCTCGCCACAGCCCGCTTCGAGCACGGTCGCGCCGTCGCAGTAGGGCAGCAGCGCGAGGTAGGCGGCCTCGTGACGCCTGAACCAGTACGTCTCCTCGGCGATGCCGGGCACCGTGCGTTCCCCGGTCAGGTGCAACGCGTCGGCCCGCAGCGTTGACTCGGGAGACTCCATGCCGTTCGACACCCCGTCGGTTCGGTGGGACAGCTGTCCAACGAACCGTAGCCGACGGGCGTCGCCGACCGGCAGGTCGTCGGCGTGACCGGGGTCACCTCCGGTCGCCGCGCTCCGCCAGTGCGGTCTCAAGATCGCGCATGCCCGCCGAGTAGTCGCTGTGCGGGACTTCTTTGGCGCGGGCAAGGAAGTCGCGGGCGCCGGTCAGGTCGTCGACGCGGAGCGCGAGTTCGGCGCGGTAGAGCAGTGCTTCCAGCAGGTCGGCGGGCGCGGCCGTCTCCCCGTGCCGTCGCAACCCGTTGTCCAGTACCCGGGCGGCGTGCTCTTCGGAACCGCGGGAATCGCCCTGCACGATGGCGGTCTGCAGCGCCGCGGCGAGTCCGGTCGCCACGGGTGCGGTGTCCTCGGTGTGGTCGGCGAAGATCCTGATCCAGTTGCCGCCGGGGTCGACGACGCTGAAACCCGAGACGCCGTCCGCGTTCTTCCTCGCGCGTGGCCGGGTGATCCGGGGGATCCTGGAGACCAGCAGCTTGCCGTGCACCGCGCGCATGCCGTCGGCGAACGCCTGGAACAGCTCGCCGGTGTCGGGCACCGCGACGATGCAGGTCCCGTACGAGTTCTCGGGCTCGAAGTCCGGCATGCCGAAGAACTGGAGGTGGAGGTCTTCGCGCCGCAGTCCCACGCACGGGTTCGGCCGGACTTGGTAGTACGTCTGCTCGAAGCCCAGCATCTCGTAGAACTCGACGATCTCGTCGATGGAGCGGCAGGGCAGCAGCGGCACGGTCTTTTCGTTCGCCAAGGTCATCTCCCCAGGTTTCGTACGGCGTACGGTACGCCGTACGAAACCGAGCGTACGGTACGGTGTACGGAAATGGCAAGCAAACCTGACCTGGCCCGCGGCATCTACCTGCTGTGGGGTCACCACCCCGCGCCGGGACGCTCCGGCCTGACCGTGACCGCGATCGTCGCCGCGGGTGTCGAGCTCGCCGACGCCGACGGACTCGACGCCGTCTCCATGCGCAAGGTGGCCGAACGGCTCGGCGTCGGCGCGATGTCGCTCTACGGCCACGTGCCCGGCAAGGACGAGCTCACCGCGCTCATGGTCGACGCGGTGCTCGGCGAGCTGTACGACGACGTCGGCGCCGCGGCCGGGGCAGGCGATTGGCGCGCGGCCATGAAGTTCGTCGCCGCCCGGAACTGGGAGCTGTACGAGCGGCATCCGTGGCTGCTCGACATCCGCTCGACGCGGCCCGACCTCGGCCCGAACCTCAGCCGGAAGTACGAAACCGAGCTGCGCGCGCTCGACGGCATCGGCCTGCCCGACGTCGAGATGGACGCCGCGCTCACCCTCGTGCTCGGCCACGTGACGAGCACCGCCCGCGCGCGCCGGGCCGGCGCGCGGGCACAGGCCGACTCCGGGATGACCGACGCCGAGTGGTGGGGTGTCGTCGCCCCGATACTCGACCAGGTCATGACCGACGGCGACCTGTCGGTGTCCGCGCGGGTCGGCGGCGCGGTCGGCGCCGAGTTCAACGCCACGCAGGATCCCGCGCACGCGCTCGGCTTCGGCCTCGACACCATCCTCGACGGCATCCAGGCCCGCCTCACCACGAAGCCGGGATAAAGCGGGCTTTACTCCCGGGGATAAAGCCCGCTAAATCCCCGGGAGTAAAGCCCGCTGAACGTCGCGGGATAAAGCCCGCTAAATCCCCGGGAGTAAAGCCCGCTGAACGTCGCGGGATAAAGCCCGCTAAACCCCCGGGGATAAAGCCCGCTGAACGTCGCGGGATAAAGCCCGCTAAATCCCCGGGAGTAAAGCCCGCTGAACATCGCGGAGTAAAGCCCGCTTTATCCCGGGTCTTCAGCCGGCGAGGAGGGGGAGCTTGCGGACGCCGGTCATGTTCGGGCTGGGCTGGAACTCGGGGCGGGCGTCCGGGTCGGCGCGCAGCGTGGGGTAGCGGTCGAGCAGGAGGTTCATCGCGACGCGGCCTTCGAGCCTGGCCAGCGGCGCGCCGAGGCAGAAGTGGACGCCGCGGCCGAACGCCAGGTGCGGGTTCGGGTCACGGGTGGCGACGAACGTGTCCGGGTTGGTGAACGTGCGCTCGTCGCGGTTGGCGGCCGCGACCCACACCATGATCATGTGGTCCGGCGGGATGACGGTGCCGTCGAAGTCGGCCTCGACGTTGGTCACCCGCGCGACCGCCGCGAACGGGCTGAGGAAGCGCAGCGACTCCTCGATGACCGACGGCACGGTAGAGCGGTCGGCGCGGGCTTTCTGCCATTCGCCGGGATGCGCGTCGAGACAGAGCATCGTGTTGCCGAGCAGCATGGTGGTGGTGATGTGCCCGGCGACCAGCAGCAGGTTCGCGAAGTTCGCCACCTGCGCCGGGCTGAGGCTCTCGCCGTCCACCTGCGCCTCGATGAGCTTGGTGAGCAGGTCCTCGCGGGGACGGCTGCGGCGCTCGTCGGCGTGCCCGGTGATGTAGTCGATGAGGTTCTGGCGCACCTCCATCCGGTCCTTCAACCGCGCGCGCTGCTTCTCCGTCGGCTCGTTCAGCGTGAACTCTTCGTCGTTGTCGAGCAGCCCGTCGACCCAGCCCTTGAACAGCTCGCGATCACTCGCCGGGACACCCAGCAGTTCCGCGATCACGATGACCGGCAGCGGGTACGCGAGGTTCTCCACCAGCTCCAGCCGTCCGGTGCCGTCGACGGCGTCGAGCAGTTCCGTGGTGACCTTGGCGATGCGCGGCTCGAGGTCGGCGACCACCTTCGGGGTGAAGGCGTGGCTGACCAGCTTGCGCAGCTTGGTGTGCATCGGCGGGTCGAGCTGGATCAGGTTGCCCGCGGAGAGCGCGTCCTTGTCCTCGTCGGGGAACGTCCCGTCCGGCACGACGCGGATGATGTCCGACGAGAAGGTGGCCGGGTCGGCGAGGATCCGCAACGCTTCCCGGTGCCCGTAGACGTTCCACATCCCGGACCTCTCACTGAATTCGACGCGCTTCTCCGGCTGTTTCCCGCGCAGCCAGAACTGTGCCGAGTGGACGCCCCAGCTGTCGGCGAGTGTGGTGGTCATCGTTCTCCCCTTGTCCACGCCGACGCGCCGTCATCAGCCGGGCTCGGCGTAAATTCCCTTGTGGTAGATGGAAAGCAAGCCTTCGAGCAGCGTGACCAGCTCGGCCGCGGTCGCCGCGACGGCGGCCGGGTCCGCCGGTTCGGCAGGCTCGAACGCACTGCGCACCGTGTACGCCAGCAGGTCGGCTTTGCCCTCCAGCGTCAGCCCGGTGCCGTCTTCGCTGACGTTGTCGACGAGATAGAAACCGGCGCCGACGGCTTGCAGCGCGTACTGCACGTGCGGCACGTCGGGCCGGATCAGCCCGCGCGCGGCCATCATGTCGGCGAAGCGGTCGCCGACGATCGTTTCCTGTGCCTGATAAGAGGAATCGCGCTTCAGTGAGCCGAGCAGCTCACTGCTGTCGCCGGTGAGCAGCGCGAGCATGAGCGGGCGCCGCATGGTGGCCAGATAGGACGCGCGCAGGAACCGGTGTGGCACGACCTCGGCCGGATCTTCCCTGACCCGGTCGAGCAGTTCGCCTGCCAGCTCGATGTAGCCGCGCAGAATCACGGCTTCGAACAGTTTTTCCTTGGTGCGCCAATGCAGATAGACCGTGCCCTTGCCGATGCCCGCCTGCCTGGCGACGTCCTCGACGGTCACCTTCCGGTAGCCGTAGCGGATCAGCAGCGCGGCCGCCGCGTCCAGGATCCGGTCCGCCCGGTCCTTCGATGGTTCTGGCATACGGCATGTTCGCATACCCCCTGACTTGTTGACCAGATGACCAAAGCCGGTCATCCGGTCACAATCCAAGGTAGCGCCGAACCGCCAAGCACGGCAAGGGTTTTCGGGGCGGGCGAACGGGTGGTCAGCCGCCAACGGGCGAGACGGTGATGCCCAGCGCGCCGGGGCCGACATGCGCGCCGATGATCGCGCTGGCCTCGACGAGGTGGTTCTCGTGCACGTTCGGGATGCGTTTCACCAGGTCGGCGGACAGTTCGGCGAAGCGCTCGTCCGAGCCGAAGCGGGTGACCGCGATGTCGACCTGCCTGCCGGCGGCGGCCGCGACGGCCAGGTCGGTCATCTTCGAAATCGCCCGGCGGGAATTCGTTGTATCATTCGGTCGCTTCAAGCCTATCTAACAGCTTGCGAGCTAGTGTCTGAAAATCTTGATAGCACTTTTGTACGTAGGTTTGAGTGCTTCCAAGCGCGCCGTCGGCTGAGCGAAGATCAAACATGGGTTTTCGCGCATCGTGAGCTAGTGGCATAAGGCTTTGGTAGTTCTTGAGCGTCGCGACCTCATATGAAGAATCTGCCGCCTCGCCCGGCTCTCCGAGGACTGCAGAGGAGTAAACTGCTGGAATTCGATCCAGCCAGCGTCGATACGCTCGGACTGGTCGGTCGAGTCGCATGATGGGCTGCATAATTACGTAGCCTAATGGCTGCATTATTCCTGGAGGTGCAGCGATCGACTTTGGAACATTTGGCAGTACAATATCTTGCCAGGTTCCACGCCAGCTGCGTAAGGTGGGGCCGAGGTTGTGCAAGCCGCGTAACGAGAATAGATCTGCGGCTAGGGGTGTAAGGACGGTATCTGCTGACAGGAGTGCTGCCCTATTGATTGCGCCTAAATTGGGGCCGACGTCAATCAGGACCAAGTTTGCTTCGACTGTGGTTCTTGCTGCGTCGATAATTCTGTGAAATGCGGTTGTTGTTCGGAGGGCGGCCTTGTCGCCGGTGAAGCACTTGGGCCAAGTTTCTGAGAGCTTATCTTCAAAAGCGCTAAGCTCAAGATCGCCAGGAAGGAGCCATAAGCCGTCCGTTATTTCGATAGGTGCAGGTGTATCGATGTCTCCTAGTCCTTCGCGGATCGGCGCTACTGCGGTAGCAATCGTTCCGGTTGTGCTAGAGACGGGGCCGACGAGCTTCGCTTGTCGAGGTGTTGAGTCTGGCCAAGCTGGGCTTTGAGGTTCGTGCCAAAGTTCGGCGAGATCTTCCTCGTCTAGAAACTGTGCTGTGAGATTTGACTGTGGATCGAGATCCACGGCCAACACTCGATGTCCGAGGCGCTGAAGCATGTGGGCGAGATGGTAGGTCAATGTTGTCTTGCCTACGCCGCCCTTGTTGTTGAACAATGCAACGGATGTCATTTGGTCCTCCAAAGGGTGACGGACCATGACGAGTCGTCGACGTCGAACCGTGGTTGTGGATTTCCGTTCCGCTTCAGTGAGGCCTGTATTCGGCCGATTCCTCGGCCAAAACGGTTGACGTAGTTGAGGGACTTCATTGCTGCGGCAAGGGAGGGATTTCGATAGTCATTGACCCTTTCGAAGTTATCATTTCGCACCTGCCCGAAGGGGCCTCCTGGGTTGGTGACTTCAATTCGGTCGTTGAACCAGGCGATACGCACGGGTGCGTTTGAATTTTCGTAGTTTCTGTGCATGATGGCGTTCATGCACACTTCCCGAAGGGCTTCAAAGGGATAGTCGGGTTTTTGTTCCTCCCGAAAATCTTCCCCCTCTTCGAGTCTTGTGTGCAAGTGTCCGCGTAGTACTGCGCCGAGTCGGGTCGCGGTTCCAATGAGATTGGAGCGCATTTCTTGATCATCTGCGACGGCTGCATCAAGATCGTCCCCTTGATACCGAATGAACTGCACGTAAGCGCCGGGTATGTGTGCGCTTGGATTAACTCCAAGTGTAAGTAAACCAAGTACGGTCGGGTTGCCTTGAAGATTTGTTAGTCCCAACGATGCAAGCTGTTGTTCTGCTGTTCGCCCATTCTCTTCAATGACTTCTGGGGCCACAAATGATGGCAAATAGTCGGATCGGAACAGTGCGAGATCGAGGTCCTCAAGAGTTGCTGTTTCTAGGGCGCGACTGTCGTATGGCACGTCCGCAGCGCGTCGGCGCTCGCTCAGGATGCGCTCGTCGTCACGTGTTGCTTCTCGCGTTGTTGGCCCGGGTCTAACCCAGGTAATGCCCTTGAAGCGAACAGGAGGCGTCGAAGAGGCTTTCACCTCGATATGTACGATCGGCCTACCGGCAAAAATGGCGGACTCGACCGTCATCGAAGGCCTGTCGAGGATCTGGCCTTCGTCGCGAAGGTCCGTGAGTCTCAAAAGCTCGCGGTCGCTGACGTCCACATCATCCACAGGCTGACCTTTGTCGTTCACGCCGATGAGCAAGTGCCCGACGCCTTTGTGTCCTAGATCGTTGGCCAGTGCGCAGATCGCCTTCCGGAGCTTGTCGCGATCCTTTCCAGACTGCTTGAACTCCAGGTTGACAGTCTCCTGGGTGCCTAGCAGTTCTGCGAGATCTTTGCTCATGTGGTCATCTTCGCAGACGACATGGGTAACCTTCCGCAAGCGCGGTCGGTGTCTCTCAGCCGCCAACGGGCGAGACGGTGATGCCCAGCGCGCCGGGGCCGACATGAGCGCCGATGATCGCGCTGGCCTCGACGAGGTGGTTCTCGTGCACGTTCGGGATGCGTTTCACCAGGTCGGCGGACAGTTCGGCGAAGCGCTCGTCCGAGCCGAAGCGGGTGACCGCGATGTCGACCTGCCTGCCGGCGGCGGCCGCGACGGCCAGGTCGGTCATCTTCGAAATCGCCCGTCGCGCACCGGGAACGCGGGCGAGTGGCGCGACTTCGCCCTCGCGCACGGTCAGCACGGGCTTGATGGCGAACTTCGTGCCGATCCACGCCTGCGCGCCGCCGATCCGGCCGCCGCGGCGCAGGTATTCGAGGGTGTCGACGTAGATGAACTCGGTGCTGGTGCGGAAACGCTGCTCGGCGGCGTCGATGACCCGGCGGGCCTGCGCGCCGGCGCCCGCGGCACGCGCGGCCGAAATCGCGGCGAACCCGAGGCTCATGCCGGTCGTGTGGCTGTCCAGCACGTGGACGGGAATGCGTACCTGGCTCGCGGCTTCGCGGGCGGCCTGGACGGTCGCGGACATCCGTCCCGACAGGTGGATACTTACCACCGAACTGGCGCCGGAACTCGCCGCTTCCTGGAACGCCCAGAAGAACGCGCCGGTGTCCGGCGGTGCCGTGGCGACCGGCGTTCCCCCCTTCATGGCCTCGATCAGGTCCTGTCTGCCGACCCGGTGTTCGTCGTCCATGGAGGCCCCGACCTGCAGTTGGACCTGCACGACGGTGACGCCCCACTGGGCGGCGAGATGTTCGGGTAGGCAGGCGGTGGAGTCCGTGATCACAGCGACGTGGGCGGGCATGGGCAGGGAGGTTAACCCCTAACGGCCTACTCCGTGTAGCCCAGTGTTGCTCCAACCGGATTACCGGATCGGTTCCGATGGGCGATACGCGAGACTATTGGGACGATGGTCCCGGTAAACAGCGCTTAGGGGTGAATGAGGTCACCTAGGGGCTCCCAGCGGGCGTCCGAGGCCATAACCTTCGCCGAAGTAGAGCTTCGTAATAGCGGGAGGTCGAAGAAGACCCATGACGAACATCGTTGTCCTGGTCAAGCAGGTGCCTGACACCTACTCGGAGCGCAAGCTCTCCGAATCCGACCACACACTCGACCGTGAGTCCGCCGACGCGGTGCTCGACGAGATCAACGAGCGCGCCGTCGAGGAGGCGCTCAAGATCAAGGAAGCCGGCGAAGGCGAAGTGACCGTGCTCGCCGTCGGCCCGTCGCGCGCCACCGACGCCATCCGCAAGGCCCTGTCCATGGGCGCGGACAAGGCGATCCACGTTTCCGACGACGCGCTGCACGGCTCCGACCTGCTGGCCACGGCCAAGGTCATCGCCGCCGCGATCCGCAAGGTCGAAGGCGTCGACCTGGTCATCGCGGGCAACGAGGCCTCCGACGGCCGCGGTGGCGCCGTCCCGGCGATCGTCGCCGAGCTGCTCGGCCTGCCGCAGCTGACCCACGCGCGTGAGCTGACCGTCGACGGCTCGACCGTGAAGGTCAAGCGCGAGACCGCGGACGAGGGCCTCACACACCTCGAGGCGAGCCTGCCCGCGCTGGTCTCCGTCACCGAGAAGATCAACGAGCCGCGGTACCCGTCCTTCAAGGGCATCATGGCCGCCAAGAAGAAGCCGGTCGAAACGTTGTCCGTCGCCGACCTCGGTGTCGACGCCGGCGAGGTCGGCCTCGGCAACGCGTGGTCGTCGGTCGTCGAGGCCTCGCCGAAGCCGCCGCGCACCGCGGGGCAGCGCGTCGAGGACGAAGGCGACGGCGGCACGAAGGTCGCCGAGTACCTCGTCGGTCAGAAGCTCATCTGAGGGAGTTGACACAACATGGCTGAAGTTCTCGTTCTCGTCGACCACGCCGACGGCGCGGTCAAGAAGGTCACCCTCGAGCTGCTGACCGCCGCTCGCGCGCTGGGTGAGCCGTCCGCGGTCGTCGTCGGTTCGCCCGGCACCGCGGGCAAGGTCAAGGAGCAGCTCGCCGCTTACGGCGCCGCGAAGGTCTACGTCGCGGAGTCCGACGAGGCCGCCTCCTACCTGGTGACCCCGAAGGTCGACGCGCTGCACAAGCTGGCTCAGCAGGCCTCCCCGGCCGCCGTGCTGGTCGCCGCCACCGCCGAGGGCAAGGAGGTGTCGGGCCGCCTCGCCGCGCGCCTGGACTCCGGTCTGCTCATCGACGTCGTCGGCGTGAACTCCGACGGCTCCGTCGAGCAGTCCATCTTCGGTGGCGCGTTCTCCGTGAAGGCCAAGGCCGCCAAGGGAACCCCGATCATCTCGGTGCGCCCCGGTGGCGTCGAGGCGGAGCCCGCTGAGGGTGCCGCCGCCGAGGAGACCGTCGAGCTGCCCGCGATCGACGCGGCCAAGTCCGCCAAGATCGTCGGCGTCGAGCCGCTGGTCGGCGGCGACCGTCCCGAGCTGACCGAGGCGTCGATCGTCGTCTCCGGTGGCCGCGGTGTCGGTTCGGCCGAGAAGTTCGACGTCGTCGAGAAGCTGGCCGACTCGCTCGGCGCGGCTGTCGGCGCGTCGCGCGCGGCCGTCGACTCCGGCTACTACCCGGCGCAGTTCCAGGTCGGCCAGACCGGCAAGACGGTCTCGCCGCAGCTGTACATCGCGCTCGGCATCTCCGGCGCGATCCAGCACCGCGCGGGCATGCAGACCTCGAAGACGATCATCGCGGTCAACAAGGACGCGGAGGCGCCGATCTTCGAGATCGCCGACTTCGGCGTGGTGGGCGACCTGTTCAACGTCGCGCCGCAGCTGACCGACGCGGTGGCCGCCCGCAAGGGCTGACCCGGGCGTTTACCTGGATGGGGCGGTTCCTTAACGGGACCGCCCCATTTCCTTTATCAAGTACCCGCAATTAACCCGAAGTGCACAGACCGGTCATCGGATCGCTCTCTCAGCCTTTTCTAAGGCAGGCGTACACCTATGGCATGACGTCGTCACAGCTACTCGTCAGCACTGATCAGGCGGGTGTCGAGCTCCCGGCCGATGCGCCCCGGTATTCACTCCTCGTAGCCAACGACAACGCCGAAGTCCTTGCCGCGCAAAGACTTCGCCACCAGGTCTTCGCCGAAGAGATGGGCGCGCGGCTCAACTCGCTCGTCGACGGGCTCGACGTGGACCGCTTCGACGAGTTCTGTGACCACCTGGTCGTCCGTGACGACAACACCGGCGAGATCGTCGGCACCTACCGCATGCTGCCGCCCGAGCGGGCCGTCGCGGCCGGACAGTTGTACTCGGACAGTGAGTTCGACCTGACCGCGCTCGCGGGCCTGCGCTCCTCCCTGGTCGAGACCGGCCGCTCGTGCGTGCACCCCGATCACCGTAGCGGCGCCGTCGTCAGCCTCGTCTGGGCGGGCATCGCGCGCTACATGCTGCTCTCGGGTCACCGGTACCTCGCCGGCTGCGCGTCCGTGCCGCTCGTGGACGGCGGAAGCTACGCCGCCGGCGTGTGGGATGTCTTGCGCACCAAGCACTTCTCGCCGGACTCGCTGCGTGTCTCGCCGCTGCACCCGTGGAACTCCGGCGGCATCGAGCGGCCCGCGCGGTCGGTGCTGCCGCCGCTGATCAAGGGTTACGTGCGCCTTGGCGCCCAGGTCTGCGGAGCGCCCGCGCTCGACGCGGACTTCGGGGTGGCGGACTTCTTCGTGTTGCTCGATCTGCAGAAGATCGACGAGCGTTACCTCAAGTTCTTCCTGGGTGTCCAGTGACGCACGCCTACATGCCGACGTCGCCCTGTGGCGACGGATGCCTGACCGAGGGCGAGCCGACGGTTTCGCTGCCGCGCCGGATCTTCCGGTTCGGCAGCGCGATCGGCGTGCTCCTGCTCGCGCTGCTGGCCGCGCCGGTGATGTTCGCGCTGCGCGGCGCCGCCCGCGAACGCCTGGTGCGCTTGATCTTCCGCGGCGTGCTGCGTGCGTTCGGCGTCCGCCTGCTCGTGCACGGCGCCGACGATTTCGCGGCCGGCCGTGGCGCGCTGGTGGTCAACAACCACATCTCGTGGCTCGACATCGTCGCGATCAACGCCGTCCGCCCGATGCGCGCGCTCGCCAAGAAGGAGATCGCGTCGTGGCCGCTGCTGGGCACCCTGGTCCGCCGGGGTGGCAGCATTTTCCTTGACCGCGAACGGCTTTCGACACTTCCGGGCACCATGGCCGAACTCGCCGACGCGCTGCGGTCCGGCTCGCTGGTGAGCGTCACACCGGAAGGCACGACCTGGTGCGGCCTCGCCTCCGGGCGCTTCACGACGGCGACGTTCCAGGCCGCGATCGACGGCGGTGTGCCGGTGCGCCCGATCGCGCTGCGCTTCCGTCTCGCCGACGGCCGTGAGACGAGCCGCCCGGCGTTCATCGGCCCGGAGTCGCTGATCGCCTCGCTGAGCCGGGTCGCCGCGCTGCGCGGCCTGGTGCTGGAACTGTTCATCTGCCCGGAGATCGCGCCCGGCCGCGCGGTCGACCGGCGTGAACTCGCCGCGCTCGCCGAGTCGGCCGTGCACTCGGCGCTCGGCACGGTCCGCATCCCGGCCCGCAAGCGCACCCGCCGCAAGGTCCTCGCGGCCAGCTAGCCGGGATAAAGCGGGCTTTACTCCCCGATGTTCAGCGGGCTTTATCCCCGGGAGTAAAGCCCGCTTTATCCGCTTGACCTCCACCCAGGTCGAGGTACCAGGCTGGGCGGCATGACGGAGACACTGGGGGCACCGCCCAAGAAGGGCGTGCTGTGGACGCCGGAACACCGCTTCACCACGGGCGGGCTGCTGCTGCTCGTCACGCTGGTGGCGTTCGAGGCGATGGGTGTGGCGACCGCCATGCCGACCATGGTCGCCGCGCTGCACGGGCAGGACCTGTACTCGTGGCCGTTCACCGGTTTCCTGGTCGCCAGTGTCGTCGCGACCGTGCTGTCCGGACGGCTCGGTGACCGCAAGGGCCCGGTGCCCGCGCTGCTCGGCGGGCTGGTCGTCTTCGTCGGGGGCCTGCTGGTGGCGGGCAGCGCGCAGAACATGGCCACGCTGCTGGCCGGGCGGGTGCTCCAAGGTGTCGGCTCCGGCTTCTTCCTGGTCGCGTTCTCGCTGCTGATCGCGCTCACCTACACCGACCGCGAGCGCCCGGTGATGTACGCGGCCACCGCCGCCGCGTGGGTGCTGCCCGCCGTGCTGGGGCCGTTCGTCGGCGGGCTGGTCACCGTCCATTTCGGCTGGCGGTGGGTGTTCCTCGGGCTGGTGCCGTTCGTGGCGGTCGGCACGGCGATGCTGGTCGTGGTCACCCGCAGGCTCCCGCCGCACGTGCCCGGTGAACGGCAGCAGCGCGCCAGCGTGACCGCCGCGGTCGCGACCGCGCTCGGTATCGCCGCGCTGAGCTGGGCCGCGCAACACCCGTCACTCCTCGCGCTCGCCTATGGAGCCGCCGCGCTGGTCGTGCTCGCCGTCGCGCTGCGGAAGCTGCTGCCCACCGGGACGCTCAGCGGCAGGCGCGGACTGCCGACCGTGGTCGCCGCGCGCGGGCTGATCGCCGCCGCGTACGCCTCGATGGAGGCGTTCCTGCCGCTGACCATGTCGGCCGTCCACGGCTACAGCCCGTCGATGGCGGGCTTGCCGCTGACGCTGACCGCGCTCGGCTGGTCGGCGGGCTCGGCGGTGCAGGGCCGTTACCCGGACTGGTCGCGCGAGAACTCGCTGCGGCTCGGGTTCGCGCTGGTCGCGTTGGGTCTGGTCGGGTTCCTGATGGTCAGCCAGCCGTGGCTGCCCGGCTGGATCGCGTTCGTGGTCTGCACCATCGGCGGCGCCGGGATGGGCATCGCCATGCCCGCCATTTCGGTGCTGCTCTACCGCTATTCGCCGGAGAGCGAGCGCGGATTCAACACCTCCGCGCTGCAATTGGTCGACTGGGTCGGCTCGGCGCTGCTGATCGGCGTCGGCGGTGTGCTGCTGGCCGCGCTGGCCTCGGCGGAGCATCCTGGACCGGCGGTGGCCGTGCTCGCGGTGATCACGATCGGCATCGCCTGTTCGGGTGTTTTTCTCACCGGGCGGTGGCCGGAAAAAGCCTGAGGCCAGTGCGACTATCCTGGGTGGGCGATGACCTATCTCGACCACGCGGCGACGACCCCCATGTTGCCCGAAGCCATAGCGGCGATGACCGAGGCGCTGTCCACAGTGGGCAACGCCTCGTCGCTGCATTCCTCGGGCAGGCGGGCCCGCCGGATGGTCGAGGAGGCCCGCGAGGTCATCGCCGCCTCGCTGGGCGCGCGGCCGTCCGAGGTGATCTTCACCGCCGGGGGCACCGAAAGCGACAATCTCGCGGTCAAGGGCATCTTCTGGGCGCGTCAGAAGCCCCGGATCCTGGCCAGCGCCGTCGAGCACCACGCGGTGCTCGACACCGTGCAGTGGCTGGTCGAGCACTCCGGCGCCGAGATCACCTGGCTCGAGGTCGACGAGCACGGCCGGGTCGGCCCGGAGACCCTGCGCGCCGCCATCGACGAGGACCCGGCGACTGTGGCGTTGGTCACCGTCATGTGGGCCAACAACGAGGTCGGCACGGTCAACCCGATCGCCGAGCTCGCCGCCATCTGCGCCGAGCACGGCATCCCGCTGCACACCGACGCCGTCCAGGCGGTCGGCGCGGTCCCGGTCGACTTCACGGCCAGCGGCGCGAGCGCGCTCACACTCACCGGCCACAAACTCGGCGGACCGTACGGCGTCGGCGCGCTGCTGCTCGCGCGTGACACGCCCTGCGTGCCGCTGCTGCACGGCGGCGGCCAGGAGCGTGACGTGCGCTCCGGCACGCTCGACGTGCCCGCCATCCACAGCTTCGCCACGGCCGTCCGCGTGGCCGTCGACCAGCAGGAGAAGAAGGCGGTCGAGCTCGCCGAGCTGCGTGACGAGCTCGTCGGCGCGGTGCTGCGCGCGGTGCCGGACGCGGTGCTCAACGGCGACCACGACGGGCTGCCCGGCACGGCGCACTTCACCTTCCCCGGGTGCGCGGGCGACAGCCTGCTGATGCTGCTCGACGCCAAGGGCATCGAGTGCTCGACGGGCTCCGCGTGCACCGCGGGCGTCGCACAGCCCAGCCACGTGCTGCTCGCCATGGGCGCCGATCCGATGGCCGCGCGGGGCTCGCTGCGGTTCTCGATGGGGCACACGTCCACCCGCGCCGACGTCGAGGCCGTCGCGCGGGAAATCGGTGGCGTCGTCACGAGAGCAAGGCAAGCTGGTCTCGCAGGTATGCGTAAACAAAAGCAGGAGGTGTAGGAAATGCGCGTTCTGGCCGCGATGAGCGGGGGAGTGGATTCGGCGGTGGCCGCCGCGCGGGCCGTCGACGCCGGGCACGACGTCGTCGGCGTGCACCTCGCGCTGTCCGCCAAGCCGGGCACGCTGCGCACGGGTTCCCGTGGCTGCTGCACGATCGAGGACTCGCACGACGCGCGCCGCGCCGCGGACATCCTCGGCATCCCGTTCTACGTCTGGGACTTCGCCGAGCGGTTCACCGAGGAGGTCATCGAGACCTTCGTCGGCGAGTACGCCGCGGGCCGCACGCCCAACCCGTGCGTCACCTGCAACGAGAAGATCAAGTTCGAGGCGTTGCTGGACAAGGCGATGGCGCTCGGCTTCGACGCGGTCGCCACCGGGCACTACGCCCAGCTGTCCATTGTGGACGGCGTGCCCGCGCTGAGCCGCAGCGTCGACGTGGGCAAGGACCAGTCGTACGTGCTCGCCTCGCTGACCCCGGAGCAGCTGCGGCACTCGATGTTCCCGCTCGGCGACTCGTGGAAGACCGACGTCCGCGCCGAGGCCGACCGCCGCGGCCTGTCCGTGGCGAACAAGCCGGACAGCCACGACATCTGCTTCATCCCGGACGGCGACACCAAGGGCTTCCTGGAGAAGCGCCTCGGCCAGGCGCCCGGCCAGCTGATCGACGCCGAGACCGGCGCCGTGCTCGGTCAGCACACGGGCGTCCACGGCTTCACGATCGGCCAGCGCAAGGGCCTCGGCATCGAGGCGCCCGCGCCCGACGGCCGCCCTCGCTACGTGCTCTCGCTGGAGCCCGTCTCGGGCACCGTGAAGGTCGGCTCGGCGGACAACCTCGGCGTCGACGTGATCGAGGCGGACCGCCCGATCTGGCCGAGCGAGCAGCCGCTCGACGGCCCGACCGAGTGCACCATCCAGGTCCGCGCGCACGGCGGCATCGTCGAGGCGGTCGCCGAGGCCGACGGCGACGACGTCACGATCCAGCTCCGCGAGCCCCTCAAGGGCGTCGCGCCGGGCCAGGTCGTGGTGCTCTACCGCGGCGACCTGGTGCTGGGCAGCGCAAAGATCCGCGCCACACGCTAAAGCAGCAGCTTGAAGCCCGGCTGGTGATCGTCGGCTCGGTGTGGGGTCGTGAGTGGTACGGCCGGTTCTAACCGGTCAAACCACTCACGACCCCTTTCTCGGCTGCGTCGCCAGTGTCGGGTGAGGGCCTAGTTCGCTCGGATTCGTGGGGTGGGGGCCTAGTTCGACCGTATATGCGGGTGAGGGAGGCCCTGACCCGCTCGGCTCGGGTGAGGGAGGCCCTCACCCACGCCGACCATGGATGAAGGGCTAGAACCGCCCACAAAGCGGACGCGCTAAAGCAGCAGCTTGAAGCCGGTGTGGCTGGCGGTGAAGCCGAGCCGGTCGTAGAAGCGGTGCGCGTCGACGCGCTTGTTGTCGGACGTGAGCTGGACCAGCGCGCAGCCGCGCCGGCGTGACTCGTCGATCGACCACTGCATCAGCTGCTCGCCGATGCGCTTGCCACGCTGGTCCGAGCGCACGCGCACGGCTTCGACCAGACCGCGGGTCGCCCCGCTGCGAGCCAGGCCGGGGATGATCGTCAGCTGCAGCGTGCCGACCACCTCGTCGCCGTCGACGGCCACGACCAGGAGATTCGCCGGGTCGGCGTCGATGTCGCCGAACGCCTTCAGATACGGCGTCAGGTCGTCGGCCGAGTCGCGGGTGCTGCCGAGCTGATCGTCGGCGAGCATCCGCACGATGGCTTCGACGTCGGCTTCGATGGCTCGTCGTATCTCGATCACGATGCCAAACTACAAGCCATGACCAGGGGCTTCTATGACGACCTCGCCGGCACCTACGACCTCCTGTACGCGGACTGGGACGCCAGCATGGTCCGCCAGGCCAAGGCGCTCGACTGGTTCCTGCCGGACGGCCGGGTGCTCGACTGCGCGTGCGGTATCGGGACCCAGTCGCTCGGGCTCGCGCTGCGGCGGCGTGACGTCGTCGGGACCGACCTGAGCCCGGTCGCCGTCGCGCGTGCCCGGCGTGAAGCCGCGCAACGCGGCGTCCGTGCCTCGTTCGCGGCCGCGGACATGCGCGCGTTGCCGTTCGGCGACGGCGCTTTCGAGGCCGTGGTCTGCGCGGACAACGCGTTGCCGCACCTGACGACTCCCGAGCAGATGCGTGCCGGGCTCGCCGAGATGCGGCGCGTGCTCAAGCCGGGTGGCGGACTGCTGATCAGCACCCGGCCGTACGACGGGACCACGCCGGGATCGCAGCCGCCGTCGGTCAAGCACACCGCGGACGGCCGCGCGATCACGTTCCAGCTCTGGCACTGGCACGACGACGGCGAGCGCTACGACGCCGAGGTTTTCCAGCTGCTGCCCGACGGCGAGACCTGGACCGTCCACACGCGACAGATGACCTACTGGGCCATCACCCGTGCGCAGCTGACCCCGCTCGTCGCCGAAGCGGGGTTCGCCGGACTGCGCTGGGTCGAGCCGGAAGACAGCGGTTTCTTCCAGCCGTTGCTGGTCGCTCAGGCCGAGTAGTGCCGCACACCGTCCACATCGGACGAACGCAGCCTGCCGTCCGTGGCGAGCAGATCCAGGTGCGCGGCCGTTTCCAGCACGGCGAGCATCTGGTTGAAGGCGTCCATGTCACCGAGTTCGCGCTCGTGCCGCGTCCAGCCGAGGCTCAGCGCGACCTCGTACGCCGTGCTCGCGCCCGCCACGATCTTGGCGCCCATCTTCTCCAGCCGGTCACGGTGGTGTTCGAGCAGCGCGTCGGCACGCGCGTGGACGCTGGGTGAGACGGGGCCGTGCGCGGGCAGCATCCGGCGGTCCGGCAGCGCCCTGACCACCTTCAACGAGCCGATGTAGTCGCGAAGCGGCAGCTCGGCCGGCACCGGCTGGAAGCCGATCGACGGGGTGATGTGCGGCAGCACGTGGTCGCCGGTGAACAGCAGGCCCGCCGCGCCGTCGTCGAACACGACGTGGCCCGCGGTGTGCCCCGGCGTGTGGATGACGTCGAGTTCGCGCCCCGGCAGCACCGTGCGGCGGCCGGGCGTGAGCCACTCGTCGGGCTGCTCCCACAGGTCGAGGTCGGTGCGTTTCGCGTCGCCGAAGAACCGGCCGAGCTCCTCGATCACCGGTTGCGCGTCGTGCAGGCGCAGCAGGTCGATCTGCCCGTTCATGCCGAACACCTCGGGGTCGGCGGCGAGCGCGAGCGACGGTTCCTCGTGCTCGCCGAGCGCGACCTTGCCGCCGAACTCGCGGCGCAGCGCGATGGCCTGGGTGTAGTGATCGCGGTGGACGTGCGTGACCAGGAACTGCCCGATGTCGGCCAGATCGGCGCCGATCGCCTTCAGCCCCAGCGCGAGCAGCTCGCGCGCCTCGTCGAGCGCCCAGCCGGAGTCGATGAGCGCGAGCTCCGTCCCGTCGGTGATCGCGTAGACGTTGACCGCGCGCAACGCGTCCTGCGGCAACGGCAGCGGGATGCGGTACACACCGGGCGCCACGGCGTAGACGCCCGGCTCGGCCCAGTGACGGGTGTTGTCGTCTTCCAGCAGCTCCACGGCGACCCCTTTGTCTCTCGCGTGGCAGGTCTTCCGGGGCGCTGCCCCAGACCCCGCCTGGGGGCAAGCCCCCAGACCCCCTTCACCATGGGCCGCGCGGGTCGCCTATGGCGCTACCTTGAGACGCACGTCACTACCGGTCGTCCTGCTTGAGCGCGGTGTCGATCGTCAGCGCGGTCGCGACCACCATGCTGGCCAGTGGATCCTGCAATGGCCGGTGGATTTCGACGACGTAGTTGTCCGCCGTGGTGAAGGCGGCCTTGATGAAGCCGCCCCAGGTCTTGGTGACCCGCGCGACCTCGGTCTCGGTGTGGTCCTTGATCGAGAAGTTCCAGGCACGCCAGTTCTCCGCCTGGATGCCGCCGACCTTCTGCCCGTTGACCATGAACGAGAACCGGATCTTGCCGATCATGTTCTCCTGGACGATCTCCCCGATCGGTGAGTCGTCGGCGCGGGTCACCAGGAAGCGCGACTTGAAGACCTTCGCCGGTCTAGTCACCTTCAGCACGGTGCTGTGGTTGGCGTCGCGGACCTCGAACTTGTGCGTGAGGAACTGGTCGTAGTTGGTCAGCAGCCGGATGGCCTTCTTCAGCGTGCTCTGCCCGACCTGCACCACCCCGCCGAGCCGGGTGCCGTTCTGGTCGAACACCCCGAACTCGTTGGCCATCTCGATCAGCTTGGCGCGCTGGTTCACCACGAGCACCGGCTCGGTGAACAGCGTCCCGCCACCCTGGTTCGCGCCCGCGCGGCCTTGGGTGCCCTTCGCGGCCTGCTGCTGGATGCGCGCCGGGTCGTGCTGGCGCTCGATGTCCAGCTCGATCACCTCGGCGTCGTTGGCACTGCGCGTGTTCGGCGTCCAGGCCTGCCCGTCCCACCAGCGAACGACGTTGGGGTTCTGCTGATCGGGATACCAGCCGGGAGGCGGCGGGGTGCTCGTCATAGCAGGTCAGCGTAGTAGTGGTAAGCCGAAAGTGGAGCCATTCTCGGGAAATGCGCTTAATGTCCGTGTCACGGGTACTGCCACACTGTGCGAGTGACTGGTCAACCTTGGTCCGCTGGCGCGGCCACCGGAATCGGCTCCATGCCGGGCATCCACCCGGCGGAAACCGCTTCCATCGTCTTCGGCGAACTCCCGGAATTCCCCCACCTGCCCGAACTGCCCGCGCGCGGGCTCGGCGCCGACATCATCGGGCGGACGGCGTCGCTGCTGGTCGACCTCGCCGTCGAGACGGTGCCGAGCGGTTATCGCGTCGCCTCGCACGCCGGTCACGAACATCGCCGCGGCGTCGACCTGCTGCGCTACGACCTCGACGCGCTCGAAGAAGCCCGCGAGAAGACGGGCCTCACCCCGCCGGTGCTCAAGACCCAGCTCGCCGGGCCGTGGACGCTGGCCGCGAACATCGAACTCACGCGCGGGCACCGCGTGCTCACCGACCCCGGCGCCGTCCGCGACTTCACGTCTTCGCTCCTCGAAGGCCTCGCCGGGCATGTCGCGGAACTGACAAAGCGCACCGGCGCTCCGATCGTCGTCCAGTTCGACGAGCCGTCGCTGCCGGACGTGCTCGCCGGTTCGCTGCCCACGCCCTCGGGTTACGGGACCGTCCGCTCGGTGCCCGAGCCCGAGGCACGCGAACTGCTCGCGCAGGTGATCGAGGGCGCCGAGAAGATCACCGGGCAGCCGGTCGTCCTGCACTGCTGCGCCGCGCGGCCGCCCGTCGCGTTGCTGCGCTCGGCGGGCGCCGGCGCGCTGGCCATCGACGCCACCCTGCTGGGTGGTTCGCCAGCCTCGCTGCTCGACGACCTCGGCGAGGCATGGGACAGCGGCGTCAGCTTCTTCCTCGGGCTGGTGCCGTCGACCGATCCGGGCACGAACGTGAAGCTGCGTGACGTCGCCGCGCCCGCGTTGCAGCTGGTGGACCGCCTCGGGTTCAACCGGTCGATCCTCGCCGAGCGCGCGGTGCCGACGCCGACGTGCGGGCTGGCGGGCGCGACGCCGGAGTGGATGCGGCGTGCGCTCGCTCTCACCCGCGATCTCGGCAAAGCCTTCGTCGAGCCGCCGGAAACCTGGTAGCCAGGTACCCATGGGTTTTTTCCGCCGCAACCGCACCGAAGACGTCCCCGACCCGCGCACGGCGTGGCCGGAGCAGGAGATACCGGCCGACGCCGGCGCGGCGGCCGTGGCGTTCTGGACGCGCTGGTTCGAGCTGCTGCCGCTGATCAGCGCCGCGCTGGGGGAACGCGAGCCGCAGCGGGTCGAGCACGACCTGTGCCAGGCGGTCGCGTTGCTGCACCCCGATCTGCACTTCTCACTCGACCGTGGACAGCGCGCGATCTACTCGCTCGTGCTGACCGGGCAGGAGGACCCGGCGCTGCGGCCGTACACCGACGCGTGGAAGGCCGCCGCGCCGCCGGAGGACGCGATCTGGGAGTACCACGACTCGGTGCCGCCGGTGCCCGACCCGGCCGAGGTGACCGTCAACATCGCGCAGCACCGGATCTCGCTGGCCGACGTGCGGGTCGCGGCTCTGGTCGAGGAGTCCGTTGTGGACGTCGCGGTGTATCACCCGGTCTTCGCCTCGCTGGATCCGGAGACCCGGTCGACGCTGACCTTCCTGCCGCTCGACGCGGCGCTGGGGGAGCGGCTCGCCGCCGAACGGTTACGCCGGGTGGAGACCGCCGAGGCCGAGCCGCAGGGCGCGATCACCCTCCTGGAGTTCCGTGACCTGGTGCGCGGCCTCGCCGAAACTGTCGGTGGGGACGACTAGTCTTACCCACTGTGAGCACCGAGCCTGCCGAGATCCCCGCTGACGTTCCCGCCGACGTCCGCGAGCGCCACGCCGCGCTCGCGGAGGAGATCACCGGGCACCAGTTCCGGTACTACGTGCTGGATTCGCCGATCGTGTCGGACGGCCAGTTCGACGAGCTGCTCGGCGAGCTGCAGCGCATCGAGGACGAGCACCCCTCGCTGCAGACGCCGGATTCGCCGACGCAGAACGTCGGCGGCACGTTCTCCACGGACTTCGCCACGCACGACCATCTCGAGCGCATGCTGAGCCTGGACAACGTCTTCGCCGCCGACGAGCTGCAGGCGTGGGTCGAGCGCGTCGAGAAGGAGATCGGTGCGGCGCGGTACCTGGCCGAGCTGAAGATCGACGGGCTCGCGATCAACCTGCTGTACGAGAACGGCAAGCTCACCAGGGCGCTCACGCGCGGCGACGGCCGCACCGGCGAGGACGTCACGCTCAACATCCGCACGCTGGACGGGTTGCCGGAGCAGCTGACCGGCACCGCCGAGTTCCCGGTGCCCGCGCTGGTCGAGGTGCGCGGCGAGGTGTTCTTCCGCGTGTCGGACTTCCTGGAGCTCAACGCGAAGATGGTCGAGGCGGGCAAGACGCCGTACGCCAACCCGCGCAACACGGCGGCGGGATCGTTGCGGCAGAAGGACCCGAAGATCACCAAGTCCCGCAACCTGCGGATGATCTGCCACGGCCTGGGCAGGCGCGAGGGCTTCGAGCCCGCGCGTCAGTCGGAGGCGTACGACGCTTTGGCCGCGTGGGGACTGCCGGTTTCCACGCACAGCAAGGTGATCACGTCGGCCGAGGAGCTGCTGGCGCACATCAAGTACTGGGGCGAGCACAAGCACGACGCCGAGCACGAGATCGACGGCGTGGTCATCAAGGTCGACGACGTCTCGCTCCAGCGCCGCCTGGGTTCCACCTCGCGCGCGCCGCGCTGGGCGATCGCGTACAAGTACCCGCCGGAGGAGGTCGTCACCACGCTGCTCGACATCCAGGTCAACGTGGGGCGCACCGGCCGGGTCACCCCGTTCGCCGTGATGGAGCCGGTGACGGTCGCCGGGTCGACGGTCTCCATGGCGACGCTGCACAACCAGGAAGAGGTCAAGCGCAAGGGTGTGCTGATCGGCGACAAGGTCGTGCTGCGCAAGGCGGGCGACGTGATCCCGGAGGTGCTCGGCCCGGTCGCCGACGCGCGCACCGGCGCCGAGCGCGAGTTCGTCATGCCGCTCGAGTGCCCCTCGTGCGGCACCGAGCTGGCGGCGCAGAAAGAGGGCGACATCGACATCCGTTGCCCCAACTCCCAGGCCTGCCCCGCCCAGCTTCGCCAGCGCATCTTCCACCTGGCGGGCCGCGGCGGCTTCGACATCGAGGTGCTCGGCGAATCCGCGGCCGCGGCGCTGCTCGAAGCGGGCGTCGTCGCCGACGAAGGCGACATCTTCACCCTCGACGCCGAGGACCTGATCCAGGTCGAGCTGTTCCGCACCATGGCGGGCGAGCTCTCGGCCAACGGCGCCAAGCTGCTGGCCAACCTGGAGACGGCCAAGGACCGTCCACTGTGGAAGGTCATCGTCGCGCTGTCCATCCGCCACGTCGGCCCGACCGCGGCCCAGGCACTCGCCCGCGAGTTCGGCTCGCTGACCGTCATCGAGGACTCGACCGAGGAAGCACTGGCCGACGTGGACGGTGTCGGCCCCACGATCGCCCGCGCGGTCGTCGAATGGTTCGCCGTCGACTGGCACCGCGACATCGTCACCAAGTGGCGCCGCGCCGGCGTCCGCATGGTCGAGGAGCGCGACGAGTCCATCCCCCGCAACCTCGAAGGCCTGTCCATCGTGGTCACCGGCTCCCTGCCCGGCTTCTCCCGCGACGAAGCCAAAGAAGCCATCATGGCCCGCGGCGGCAAAGCCGCGGGCTCGGTCTCCAAGAAGACGGCCTTCCTCGTGGTCGGCGACGCCCCCGGCTCCAAATACGACAAAGCCGTCCAGCTCAACGTCCCGGTCCTAGACGAACCCGGCTTCCGCACCCTCCTCTCGGCAGGCCCCGACGCCGCCCTCACCCAAGCCCTCCCCACCGACGCCACCTAACCCCCGCCCCCGCCCCGACATCGCGTCGTCCATCCATGTACGCGTGTCGTCCATCTGGGTACGCGTGCCGACTCCCCAGGTACGCGTGCCGACTCGCCAGGTACGCGTGCCGACTCGCCAGGCACGCGTGCCGACTCCCCAGGCACGGGCTCCGGCTGCCCGAATACCCGGGACCTCGGGCGTACCCAGTCTTTGCCCGTCCCGCACGGGTCTTTGCTGCTCCCGTACGTGAGTTTGCCCCTCGCGTACGTGGGTTTCGCCGGTAACCAGGGCTTCCCGTGTACTTGGATCGACGGCACGCGTACCCAGACGGACGGCACGCGTACCTAGAGGGTCGGCATGCGTACCTGAGGAGTCGGCATGCGTGCCTGGAGGGTCGGCGCGAGCTTGCGGCTGGGTGGGTTGGGCAAGCGGATTACCTCGGGTGGGTGGCTTGACAAGATCTTCATAACTTTTGGTGATCTTTTCACTGAACCTGTCACCCGGTCGGGCGTCTTAGGGGTCGTGGACGATCTTCCGGGCGAGGCGAAGGCACGGCGGCGGAAGCGGTGGCGGGTGGTGCGCCGGGTCGGGTATTGGCTGATCGGGATCGGGATCGCCTTACCTGTCGGCGCGTTCGGGGTCGCCTATCTGATGCTCGACGTGCGGAGCCCGCAGGATGTGCTGGCGGACCTCGACAAGACCGTGACCCTGCAGTACTCCGACGGGACCGATCTGCTGAAGGTCGTGCCGTCGGACGGGGACCGGCTTTACGTGAAGTATCAGGACATCCCGCAGAAGCTGCGTGACGCGATCATCGCCGTCGAGGACCCGACGTTCTGGGACAACCAGGGGTTCGACCCGATGGGGATCGCCAGGGCGGCCGTGACCGGGGTCGGCGGGGGCTCCGGGATCACCCAGCAGTACATCAAGAAGTCGACCGGTGACGACGACGCCACCGCGGGCCGGAAGTTCACCGAGCTGGTGCTGGCGACGAAGATCACCCAGGAACAGAGCAAGGAACAGATCTTCGAGAGCTACATCAACATCATCTCGTTCGGGCGGAGCACGTCGGGGCCTGCGGCGGCGATGAACGCCTATTTCGGGCGGAAGCTGGATGACTCGATCACGTGGAGCGAGGCGGCTTTCCTGGCCGGGATGATCCAGTCGCCGAGTGTGCACGACCCGTTCGCGTCCAGCCATGAGCATGCCGCCAAGCGGTGGAAGTACGTGGCAGACAAGCTGACCTCGCGCGGGTACGTGCCGAAGGACCAGGTCAGCGCGCTCGCGTACCCGAAGGACTCGATTCTCGCGCCGTCGGAGACGCGGGCGGGGCGCGTGACCTACCCCGACTATCACGTCAAGCAGCAGGTGCTCACCGAACTCGAGCAGCTCGGCTTCCCGCTGGACCGGTTGCGGCGCGGCACGATGAAGGTCGAGACCACCCTCGACCGCCAGGCGCAGGCCAACGCCGCGAAGGCCGTCGACGCCGGGCTCAAGGACATGCCGGAGCACTACCGCGCCGCGCTGGTCGCCGTCGACCCGGCGACGGGGGCCGTCCGGGCTTACCAAGGCGGCAAATGGAGTGCGCACGACTACGCGGGCACGCCGTACGCGGCCGGGCCCGCGTTCTATCCGTTCATCGCGGCGGCCGCGTTGCAGCGCGGTGGCACGCTCGAACAGCCCTACGAGGCGCCGTTCAAGATGGAGTTCGGCGGCGAGACGTTCAAGAACCAGAATGACTGCGCCGACGAGAAGAAGTGCTCGGCGCGCGAGGCGATCAAGCTGCCCGCCGACACCCCGTTCGTCGACATGACCAGGCACCTGGGGGTCGACGCGGTCAGCAAGGCCGCGCGCGACGCCGGCATCCCCGATGAGGTCGACGGCCAGGCGACGCTGCGTGAGCCGGACGGCGTGAAGATCGGCGCGGGGATCGCGGTCGGGCGCTACGGGCTGCGGCCGCGTGACGTCGCGGGCGCGTACGCGACGTTCGCCGGGGACGGCCAGAAGGTCGAGACGCACTTCGTGTCGAAGATCCGCGACCAGGACGGCCAGGTCGTCTGGCAGCGTGAGGTCAAGCGCACGCCGGGACTGGACCCGCGCATCGCCAAGACGATCACCGGCGCGCTGCAGGAGAAGACCGCCGATGGCAGGTCCGTCCCGGTCATGCGTGGCGCGTTCCGCTTCAACGACACGGGCGACGCCGCGAACGCGTGGAACGTCGGCTACACCCCGCGGCTCGCCACGGCGGTCTGGGTCGGCGCCGACGAGGAACGCCGGATGCGCGACGCGGACGACGAACACCTCAGTGGCCAGAACGTCCCCGCCGCCATCTGGAACACCTTCATGACGCCCTAGCCGACCACGAGCGCGATCGTCAGTCCGTCGTATCCCTTGCCGCCGACGGTCTGCAACGACGTCGCGTCCACCCTCGGCTCGGCCGCGATGAGCTCGTTCATCCGGCGGATGCCGAGTATCGCCGGGTCGGTGGTCGACGCGTCCGCGACCGCGCCGCCGCGCACCACGTTGTCGACCACGATCACGCTGCCCGGCTTGGTGAGCCGCAGCGCCTCGGTGAAGTAGGTCGGGTTGTTCACCTTGTCCGCGTCGACGAACACGAACTCGAACGTCCCGTCCAGCGTCGGCAGCGTGTCGGCCGCCGCGCCCAGCCGGATGTCGACGCGGTCGCCGACCCCGGCCGCCGCGAGGTTCTCCCGCGCGACCTCGGCGTGCTTCGGGTCGAACTCCAGCGTGATCAGCTCGCCGCCGGGCGGCAGCGCGCGGGCCAGCCAGATCGTGCTGTACCCGCCGAGCGTGCCGACCTCGAGGATCCGGCGCGCGCCCGCGAGCTTGGCCAGCAGGTGCAGCAGCTTGCCCTGGTTCGGCGCGACCGCGATCGGCGGGAGCCCGGCGTCGTCGGACCGGCGCCTGGCCGCTTCGAGCGCGGGGTCGTCCGGTGACAGCGTCGTGGTGAGGTAATCGTCTACTGTGGACCAAAGTTCCTGTGTCATGAGACCTCCCACGCCACGGTACTAGTTCCGGGGCCCCGCCTTCGGTATCACGAGGGGGGTGCCGGTCTCTGGGCACGGCATCACCCGGCAGGGGAGTTCGAAGATCTTCTCGACGTTGGTCTCGGTGACCACGTCGTCGGGCGAGCCGGTGGCGATGATCTGACCGCCGCGCATCGCGATCATGTGGGTGGCGTAGCGGGCCGCGTGGTTGAGGTCGTGCAGCACCGCGACCAGCGTCCGGCCCTGCTTGGCGTGCAGGTCCGCGCAGAGGTCGAGGATGTCGATCTGGTGCGCGATGTCCAGGTACGTCGTCGGCTCGTCGAGCAGCAGCAGGTCGGTCTCCTGCGCGAGCGCCATCGCCATCCAGACCCGCTGGCGCTGGCCGCCGGACAGCTCGTCGACCAGGCGCTCGGCCAGGTCGTCGACGCCGGTCGCGGCCATCGAGCGGGCGACGACCTCGCCGTCTTCGGCAGACGCCTGCCGCAGGAGCTTCTGGTGCGGGTAACGGCCGCGCGAGACCAGGTCGGACACGGTGATGCCGTCCGGCGCGATCGAGCTCTGGGGGAGCAGGCCGAGGCGGCGCGCGACCTCCTTGGCCGGGTAGCTCGTGATGACCTGGCCGTCCAGGAACACCGAGCCCTTGCGCGGCTTCAGCATGCGGGCGAGCGCGCGCAGGAGCGTGGTCTTGCCGCAGGCGTTGGGCCCGACGATGACGGTGAACGAGCGGTCCGGGATGGACACCGCGAGTCCCTCGGCGACCGTGCGCCCGTCGTAAGCGAGCGTCAGCGCGTCCCCGTGCAGGCGGGTTTCAGTAGCGACCACGTAGGCAAGGCTAACCTATGCCGCCGCCGGCGTTCATAACCATTGATAAACATACAGTCTTGTTGGTATGTTCACGGCCATGGCGAACAGGACTTATGTGGTCGGCGTCGGAATGACGAAGTTCGAAAAGCCCGGCCGTCGCGAGAACTGGGACTACCCGGACATGGCACGCGAAGCGGGCACCAACGCGCTCGTGGACGCCGGGATCGCGTACGAAGAGGTCCAGCAGGCGTACGTCGGCTATGTCTACGGCGAGTCGACCGCCGGTCAGCGTGCCGTCTACGAACTCGGCATCACCGGCATCCCGATCGTCAACGTCAACAACAACTGCTCGACCGGATCGACCGCGCTTTTCCTTGCCGCGCAAGCGGTGCGCAGCGGCACGGTCGACTGCGCGCTCGCGCTCGGCTTCGAGAAGATGAAGCCGGGCTCGCTCGGCTCCACCTACGACGACCGCGTGCAGCCGATGCTGAACCACATGCTCGCGCTCGGCGAGCTGTACGAGTTCGCGATGCCGCCCGCGCCGTGGATGTTCGGCGCCGCGGGCCGCGAGCACATGGAGAAGTACGGCACCACGGCCGAGCAGTTCGCCAAGATCGGCGAGAAGAACCACCGCCACTCGGTCAACAACCCGTATGCCCAGTTCCAGGACGAGTACTCGCTGCAGGACATCCTCGACTCGCGCATGGTTTACGAGCCGCTCACGAAGCTCCAGTGTTCGCCCACTTCGGACGGCTCCGGCGCGGCGATCATCGCGAGCGAGCTCTTCGTGGACAAGCACGGTCTCGCGGACCAGGCCGTCGAAATCGTCGGGCAGGCCATGACCACCGACTTCCGCAGCACCTTCGACTCGAAGTCCGCCGCCGCGCTCGTCGGCGCCGACATGAGCAAGCAAGCGGCGCTGAAGGTCTACGACCAGTCCGGGCTCGGCCCCGAGAACATCCAGGTCATCGAGCTGCACGATTGCTTCTCCGCCAACGAGTTGCTGACCTACGAGGCGCTCGGCCTGTGCGCCGAGGGCGAGGGCGGCAAGCTCGTCGACTCGGGCGACACCACCTACGGCGGCCGTTGGGTGGTCAACCCGTCCGGCGGGCTCATCTCCAAGGGACACCCGCTCGGCGCCACCGGGCTCGCGCAGTGCGCCGAACTCACCTGGCAGCTGCGCGGCACCGCGGGCAAACGCCAGGTCGGCGGCGTCACCGCCGCGCTCCAGCACAACATCGGGCTCGGCGGCGCCGCCGTCGTCACCGCCTACCAGCACGCGAACCGCTAAAGGAGAACCATGGGCCAGATCAGTGCTTCCGTCGACCTCCCGGCCGCCCCCGGCAAGGTGTGGGCCGAGTTCTCGAACCCGAACAACTTCGAGAAGTGGCTGACCATCCACACCAAGTGGAAAGGCGACGTGCCGACGGAGTTCGCCAAGGGCGCCAAGGTGTCCGAGGTGGTCACCATGCTCGGCATGCCCAACACCATCGAGTGGACGGTCGACGAGTACGACGCACCGAACAAGCTGTCCATCTCCGGCACGGGCATGGCGGGCGTCAAGGTCAAGTTCGAGCTGTCCGTTGTGGACGCTCCGGGTGGGTCGAAAGCCAGCATCGACGCCGAATTCGCGGGCCAGATGATCGTCGGCGCGCTGGGCAAGGCCGTCGAGAAGGACGGCAAGAAGAACCTGGACGCCTCGCTCGCCAAGTTCGCCGAGCTGCTCGGATGAACTTCGACCCCGAAGGCCTCGACCGGTGGACCGGCGAGAACCGGTTCGAGGTCACCCGCGAGCGGATCGTCGCCTACGCCGAGGCCACCAACGACCCGATCGAGGAACACCGCACCGGCGACATCGCGCCGCCGGTGTTCGCGATCGTCCCCGTCTTCGACTCGCTGCTCGAACCCGCCGTCGAGGTCATGCCGGTCGAGCTGATCCCGCGCGTCGTGCACGGCGAGCAGGACTTCGTGTTCCACCGGCCGATCCGGCCCGGTGACAAGCTGGTGTCACGCGCCAAGATGATCGGCTGGGAGGGCCTGGAGAACGGCACCCGCTCGGCCACCTACCTCGAGTGCCGGACCGAGGACGGCGAGCTGGTCAACGAGCAGTACGTGACCACGTTCGTCCGCAAGTTCAACGCGGGCGAGACCCGCGGAAGCCTTGCGCCAGGCCACAAATTCGACGAAGCGCTGCGCGGCGACGCGCCGGTGGCCAAGGTCGTGCAGCACGTCGACGAGGACCAGACGTTCCGGTACTCGCCCGCGTCCGGCGACCCGATGCCGATCCACCTCGACGAGGAGATCGCGAAGATGTCCGGCCTGCCGGGGATCATCGCGCACGGCCTGTGCACGCTGGCGTTCACCTCGTGGGCGGTGCTCACCGAGGTCGCGGACTCGCGCACCGAACGCCTCAAGCGGCTCGCCGTGCGGTTCTCGAAGCCGGTGCTGCCCGGTCAGGACATCAGCACCCAGATCTGGCGAGCCGGGCCGGAAACCTATGCGTACGAAACAAAAGTCGGCGACGACGTCGTGGTGAAGGACGGCATGGCCGTCATCGCGGAGGAGCGGTAAATGGGAGTACTGGACGGACGCGTCGCCATCATCACCGGCGCCGGGCGCGGCATCGGCCGCGAGCACGCGCTGCTGTTCGCCCGTGAAGGCGCGAGCGTGGTCGTCAACGACCTCGGCGGCGGCAACGACGGCAGCGGCGCCGACGCCGGGCCCGCGCAGCAGGTCGCGGACGAGATCGTCGCGGCGGGCGGGAAAGCGGTCGCCAACACCGACAACGTGGCCGACTGGAAGGGCGCGGCGGCGCTCGTCGAGCAGGCTGTCGACGCGTTCGGCGGGCTGGACCTGCTGATCAACAACGCCGGCATCCTGCGTGACGGCTTCATCGCGAGCCTTGATGAGTCCCAGTGGGACGACGTGATCGCCGTGCATCTCAAGGGACACATGGCGACCATGCGCCACGCCGCCGCGTACTGGAAGGACCAGGCCAAAGCAGGCAAGCCGGTCACCGCCGCGATCGTGAACACGGCGTCGGCGTCGGGCACGTTCATGCCGAACGCGGGCCAGGTCAACTACGGCGCCGCCAAAGCGGGCATCGCCGCGATGACACTGGTCGCCGCGCAGGAACTCGAACGCTACGGCGTGCGAGCCAACGCGATCGCGCCGATCGCCCGCACCCGGCTCACCCTGGCGACGCCCGGCATGGGCGCGATCTTCGCCCAAGAGGTCGAAGAAGGCGAGTTCGACGCGTTCAGCCCGGCCAACATCTCGCCGCTGGTCGCGTACCTGTCGACCGAGAAATGCCCGCACAACGGCAGGTTGTTCGCCGTGCAGGGTGGCGCGATCTCGTTGCTGGAAGGCTGGCACGCCGTCCAGACGACCGAGACCGACGGCCCGTGGACCATCGGCGACGTGGGTGACCGGCTGGGGGCGTGGGCATGATCGAATGGTCAGAGACCGACCTGATGATCAGGGATGCGCTGCGGGAGTTCATCGCCAAGGAGATCCGGCCGCACACCGACGCGCTGGAAAGCGGTGAGCTGCCGCCGTACGACATCATCCGGAAGCTGTTCGCCGCCTTCGGTATCGACGTGATGGCGGCGCAGGCCGTGAAGTCGTTGCTGGGTAAGAAATCCTCGGGCTCGGGGCAGAAGCTGGGCGGCCAGGAGGGCATGGCGCTCATCGCGGTCAGCGAGCTGGCCGGGGTGAGCCTGGGCATCGTCGCGTCGATGGGCGTCAGCATCGGGCTGACCGCGGCGACGATCCTCGCGCGTGGCACGCAGGAACAGAAGGAACGCTGGCTGCCGGGCCTCGCGACGTTCGAGCAGGTCGGCGCGTGGGCGATCACGGAGCCGGACTCCGGCTCCGACGCGTTCGGCGGCATGAAGACCCACGTCCGGCGCGACGGCGACGACTATGTCCTCAATGGACAGAAGACGTTCATCACGAACGGCCCTTACGCGGACACGGTCGTCGTGTACGCCAAGCTGGACGACGGCTCGCCCGCCCGCGAGCGTCAGGTGCTGACTTTCGTGCTGGACAAGGGCATGCCCGGGTTCACCCAGGGCAAGCCGTTCAAGAAGATGGGCATGAACTCGTCGCCGACCGGCGAGCTGTTCTTCGACGACGTCCGGCTCGGGCCGGACCGGCTGCTCGGCTCCGGCGGCGAGGCCAGCGCGCGCGAGAGCTTCTCGTACGAGCGGATGGGCGTCGCGGCGCTGTCGCTCGGGATCATCAACGAGTGCCACCGGCTCAGCGTCGAGTACGCGAAGAGCCGGAAGCTGTGGGGGCAGGAGATCGGGCGGTTCCAGCTGATCCAGTTGAAGCTGGCGAAGATGGAGATCGCCAGGATCAACGTGCAGAACATGGTCTTCCAGACGATCGAACGCCTGCGCGCGGGCAAGCTGCCGACACTGGCGGAGGCGTCGGCGATGAAGCTGTACTCGTCGGAGGCGGCGACCGAGGTCGCGATGGAGGCCGTGCAGCTCTTCGGCGGCAACGGCTACATGGCCGAGTACCGCGTCGAGCAGCTCGCACGCGACGCGAAGTCGTTGATGATCTACGCGGGCAGCAACGAAATCCAGGTCACGCACATCGCCAAGGGCCTGCTCGGCGACTGAAACCCGGGATAAAGCGGGCTTTACTCCGCGATGTTTAGCGGGCTTTATCCCCGGGAGTAAAGCCCGCTTTATCCCGGTCTTAGCCGCGCCTGCGCCAGGCGAGCCGGGTCACGGCGCCCGCCACCGATGCCAGGGGAGCCTTGCGCGGGAGGTGGCGGGCTTCGGGCGCGGACTCCGGCATCGCCCGGTAGGCCAAGTGCGCGGCGAAGCGCATGAACCTCGGCCCGACGAGCGTCGCGAGTTCGGCCGCTCGTCCCTCCGGGAGGCTGAGCACGACCGGGCGCTCCTCCAAAGCCTTGACCACCAACGCCGCCGCGCGCTCCGGGCTGCTCGACGGGATCACCCGGTACGACGCGCCGGTCGGCGCGATCATGTCCGTGCGCACCAACGGCATCCGCACCGAGGTGAACGTGATGCCGTCCGAAAGCGTCTCACGGCCCGCGGTCAGGCCGAACTCTTCGAGTGCGGCTTTCGAGGCCAGGTAGGCGGAGAAACGGGGCGTGTCCGTCTGCAGGCCTTGGGTCGTCACGTTCACGACGTGGCCGAAGCGTTGCGCGGCCATCGAAGGCAGCAGCCCGAGGGTGAGCCGCACCGGGCCGAAGTAGTTGACGGCCATCGTGCGCTCGTAGTCGTGGAAGCGCTCTGTCGACAAGTGGACAGAGCGGCGGATCGAACGGCCGGCGTTGTTGACCAGCATGTCGACCGGGTGCTCGGCGAGAACGTCCTTGACCAGCGCGTCGATCGCGTCGCCGTCGGTGAGGTCGCACGGGTACGCGAACGCCCTGCCGCCCTCGGCGACGATCTCGCGCCGCAGGACTTCGAGCTGGTCGGCGCGCCGCGCGACCAAGAGCACCGTCGCGCCGCGGCGGGCGACGGCGAGCGCGGAGGCCCGCCCGATGCCCGACGAGGCGCCGGTGATGAGCACGGTCTTGCCCGTCAGGCCCCGGTGCCGCGCGCGGTCGGTGTCGAGGTGCTCGCGCCAGTAGCGGTAGAGCGGGCCGGCGTACTCACGGAGTTCGGGCAGTTCGAGGCCCGGCAGCGCCGCGCGGGTCGCCGTCGTGTCGAAGTCGACGGCCATGCTCATGTGCGGCAGTACTTCCAGCGGGATCCCGAGTTCGCTCAGCACGCTCGCGCGGGCCTGTTTGCCGCCGGGGATCTTGTCGACGCCGCGCGCGGCCAGCGAGGCGAGACGCATGCCCGCGGTGCGCACGCCGGGCGGCAGTGTGCGGGCGATGCGCGGCCCGCCCGCGACGCGCGCGAAGGCGTTGTAGACCTCGTGCAGTGACTGCGGACGGGGCGAGGCCAGGTGATAGGTGCTGCCGGACGGGGCGTCGGCGTGCATCAGGCGGTCCATCGCGGTGACCACGTAGTCGACCGGGACCAGGTTGGTGCTGCCCAGATCCGGCCCGGCCAGCGGCAGGCGCTTGGGCAGCGCGGCGAGCCGTGAGATGGCCGGGAGGAAGTAGTACGGGCCGTCGACCTTGTCCATCTCGCCGGTGCGCGAGTCGCCGACGACGGCCGAGGGCCGGTAGACCTTGAACGGCACGGAATCCTGCGCTCGCACGAGTTTCTCGGCCTCGAACTTCGTCGCGTGATACGGCGAGCTGAACGTCTGGCCGAGGTCGAAGTCGGTCTCGGTGAACTTGCCGTCGTGGTCGCCCGCGACCGCGATCGACGAAACATGGTGCAGCCACTGGGCTTTCGCGGCCGCGGCGAACGCGAGGACGTTGCGGGTGCCCTCGACGTTGGCGACGCGGTTCGCCTCGTCGGACGCGGTGAGGTCGTAGATCGCGCCCAGGTGCACGACGTGCTCGATACCGGCGAACCGCGCGGGATCGACGCCGAGCGCGGGCTCGGTCAGGTCACCGACCACGGGCACGACTCTGTCATCGGCCGCCCACGGCAGCGCGGCGAGCTTGTTCCGTGACGTCTCACGCACCAAGACGTGCACGGTCTCCGTCGCCTCTCGCGCCAACAACCTGGTGACCAGGCGTTTTCCGAGGAAACCGGTCGCTCCTGTGACAAAGTAGCCCGTCATGCCCCGAGCTTACCTACTCGCCAGTAAGAACGATAGGTCAGCCGTCTTCCGGGTTGGCCACGGCGACGACGGCATCGCGCAACGCCGCACGCAGCCTTCCGACGTCCAGCGGCCCGAGCACCGCGGCCTCGCCGGGCGGAGCGACGAGCACCACCTTGTCGCTGCTGACGAAAACGGTGACATCCCGGCGCCTGCCTGCCAGATCCCGGCAGTTGATCGACCATTCGTCTCGCGGTACCACGGTTGCTGCCCTCCGATTTGAACTGGCGAATCTTTGGTGCGTGCCCTGCTGGGACGAGCGGGTGTGACGTGCGTGACGCGGGAATCGGAAAAATCTACCGACGAGTTTCGCGAGCATGCCGAAAACCGGTAACAGCGGTAGCGTGCGACTGATATCCGCGCCGCCCCGGGAGGAAAACCCATGTCGGAGCCCAAACGCATCGTCATCGTCGGAGCCGGGCTGGCGGGTGCGTCCGCCGCCGCGGGCCTGCGAGAGCGCGGCTATTCGGGTGAAGTTCTCGTTCTCGGCGACGAAAAACATCGCCCGTACGAGTTACCGCCGCTGTCGAAGGCGCTGCTGCTCGGCGACAAGGACGAGCCGGACTGGGTGCGCGACGAGAACTTCTACGCCGAACACGACGTCGATCTCCGCAGCGGCGTCGCCGCGACCCGCATCGAACTCGGCGCGCGGCTGGTGCTCGACAGCCACGGGGGAGAGCACCGCTTCGACCGCCTGCTGCTCGCGACCGGCTCACGCCCTCGTTCGCTCCCGGTGCCCGGCGCGGACCTGCCGGGCCTCCGGACGCTGCGCACGCTCGACGACTCCTTGGGCTTGCGTGAGGATCTCCGCAAGGCCGAGCGCGTCATCGTCGTCGGCGCCGGCTGGATCGGCACCGAGGTCGCCGCGGCCGCGCGCAAGCACGACTGCGAGGTGACGGTCGTCGACATGGTGTCCGGCCCGCTCGAACCGGTGCTCGGCTCGGAGATCTCCGCGGTTTTCCGCGACCTGCACAGCGAACACGGGGTGACCTGGCGCCTCGGCGACGGCGTCGCGGAGTTCACCGGCGACGCGGGTGGGGTGCGCGGCGTCCGGCTGAGCGACGGCACGGAGCTGGCCGCCGATCTGGTGCTGGTGGCCGTCGGCGTCGCGCCACGCGTCGAACTCGCGCACGCGGCAGGCCTCGAGCTCTCCGACGACGGGGGCGTCTGCGCCGACGCTGGCCTGCGCACGGCCGCACCCGACGTCTACGCCGCAGGCGACATCGCTGCCCACTTCCACCCGCGCTACGGCAAACGCGTCCGCGTCGAGCACTGGGCCAACGCGAAGAACCAAGGCACCCACGTCGCCGGGAACCTCATCGGCGAGAACGAGCCGTACCTCAACGCGCCCTACTTCTTCACCGACCAATACGACCTGGGCTGCGAATACCGCGGCATCGCCGACATCGACACGGACGAACTGGTCGTGCGCGGCGACCTCGCGTCCCGCGAGTTCACCGCGTTCTGGCTCAACCAGGGCCAGGTCACGGCGGCGATGAACGTGAACATGTGGGACGACGGCGACGCGCTCAAGTCCCTTGTGGACGGTCGGGCCACGGTCACCGCCGACCAGCTCCGCACCGCCGACCTCGCCTCCCTGACCTGACCCCTCGTTTTAGCCCGAGGCAACCGAAAGGTGGTGCGTCGGCCGCTGTCGTGGGGCTCGCCGGGCAGCAGGTCACGGAGCGAGAGATTTGTGAGTGGTGACTCTGCTGCGTCTAGCGGAGCAGAGTTACCGCTCGCGGATAGCCGTGGGCTGTGGTGTGCGGGATAAAGCCCGCTTTACTCCGCGAGGGTCGTGAGTGTTGCGGGTGTCAGGGCTGAAGTGAGGGGACCCCTCAGTGCGTATGTCGCACCTAGGGGTCCCCTCGCTTCGCACCTGCGGACGAGGGGAAACCCTGCTGCACCCAACGGAGCAGGGCTCCCCTCGCACCCTCGGCCCGACCGGCACGGTGAAGCCGGCGGGTTACCGCGAATTCAATCTTGAGGCCACCGTGAAATTACCCCCGCCCACGGCTCCGAAGTGGGCTCCCCGCAGGCTCGCCGCCGGCCCTGACTTCGGCCACAGCTGGGAATCGCAGTCGTACAGGTTGATATCCGGGCTGAGCCGCGCATACCACCAGTAGTCACCGCTGGCCAGGGTGATATCTCTTTTGTCCAGGCAGACGACGACTCCCTTTTCGTTGCGCACGGACACGTAGTACGTGTAGTTTCCGGCGGCCAGATATATGTCTCGGCTGACGACAGCGGCGGGGCTGCCAGCGGGTGCGGGATCCGCCAGGTAGACGGTTCGCTCTATCGTCGCGTTGCCGGCAAGGGCAGGTGTGGCGATCGACCCCAGCAGGCACAGGGTGGCCGCGATGGTCAGGAACAGTCGACGTGGAGAAAGCGATGTCATTTCGCTCTTTCTTTTGATTTTCGATTTTTGTATTACGCGGGCAATCTACCGATATGGCTCGGGAGGGGTCCCTGATGATCTTCTGCCCTGTCATTCAATCTTGTGAATGAACTCGGTCGCCCGCCCGAGGCAACCTTCCCCGTGCCCGCGGCGTGACAGGGGTGAAGCCGGACGCGAGGTCCGGCTCATCAGGGGAGGTACTTCCATGGGGTGGAGTTCGTCGCGCGTGCGCCAAGCCGTACTCGCGGGCGGGGTGCTGGCGCTGGTCACCGGACTGGCGAGTCCCGCGGTCGCGGCTCAGGCCAACCGGCCGCCGGACGTGCCGAAGGTGACCTTCGCCGGTCCGATCCCGGTGCCCTGTGGCACGGTGGAGGCGCCGGTCCCGCTGAACAAGCGGGAGTTCGTCGCTTCGGTGAGTGACCCGGACGGTGATCACTCCTCGGCCATCCTGGAGGTCTTCAGAGGTGACGGCACCCTCGCCTTCTCCCGGGAGTCGGCGGCGCTGCCGTCCGGCACCCGGTTCTCCATGGGCGACGTGCCCGACGGGGTGTTCGTCCACGACCAGACCTACCACTTCCGGGCCCGCGGCAGCGACGGCCAGGACTTCAGCCCGTACAGCCAGGACTGCTACTTCACCGTCGACAAGGTGTTTCCCGGAGAACCGCGGATCTCCTCCACCGACTACCCGGACGGCGAGCCTGCCATCCCGGCCCGTACCACCGGAACCGTGACCCTGCGGCCGGCCGAGGGGGACACCGACGTCGTCGAGTACTACTTCGGCTTCCGCAACTGGGCCGTAAGCCCCAAGATCAAGGCCGGCCCCGACGGCACCGCGGTGCTGCCGCTGACGCTGCTGCCCGATCCGTCGACCGGCGACGCGAGCGGATCGCTCTACGTCGGCGCGATCGACAAGGCGGGCAACCACAGCGGGCTGCGCCAGGGCTGGGATCTCGCCGCGCTGAAGAATCCCGCACCGCCCGCACACGAACCGGGCGACCTGACCGGTGACGGCCGCGCCGACGTGACCGCGTTGCTGAACTACGGCGCCGGGCGCACCGTGACCTGGAACGTCGTCGCCCGCGATGGCGGATTCCATGCCGCCACCCGGGTTTTCGACACCGCGGGCAACGGCGGCGGCGACAACGACTACAAGCAGGCCCGTGGCGACTTCGACGGTGACGGCCGTACGGATCTTGCGATGCTCAGGCAGCTGAGCGACGGCAAGCTCGCGCTGTGGGAGCTCGTCAGCGACGGCGCGAACTACGCCGCGAGGACGGTCTGGGACAGCGGTAGCGAGGCGCTCCCGCTCAGCTCCGTCCGGGCGCTGTCCGGTGATTTCAACGCCGACGGCAAAGCCGACATCGCGCTGCAGCTGAGCACCCCGGCCGGCTGGCGGGTGCTGGTGTTCCCCGGCGGCTCGCTGGGCCACCCCGTCGAGTGGCTCCAGTCAGGCACCGGCGGGGCCGACTTCGCCCACGCCCGCCTGGTTGCCGGCGACTTCGACGGCGACGGCAAGTCCGATCTGGCCGAGCTGCGTGACCAAGGTGGTTGTCAGAGCAGCGTGCGGACCTACCGCTCCGGTGGCACCGCCTTCGAAGCCGGTGTCGTGCGCTGGGGAAGCGCGGCCGGTGCCTTCTGCGCCGACCGCGGCACGCCGGTCACCGGAGATGTCGACGGCGATGGCAAGGCCGAGATCGTGACCGCCTACGACCACGGCGGCGGCGACGTCGAGCTGTTCGTGTCCGGTGAGACCACCGGTTTCGTGCCGGCGTCGTGGTGGCGGGAGGCCGGGCGGTTCGACCCGGCGAAGTCGGCGTTCAGCACCGGCGACTTCGACCTCGACGGCAAGACCGACGTGGCCGTCGTCCAGGTCACCGACCAGACCAGGCTGTGGACGCTGCGCTCGACCGGCGCCGCCTTCGCCGCCCCGGTGCTGGGCGCCGCCGAGGTCACCGGTGGCACCCCGGTCCAGCCCGGCCGCTGACCCTGCTCGTGAAACCCCGAAAGCCACTTTCGTCAGATGCGATCTGACGAAAGTGGCTTTCGGGCTATCGGACCTGGCGAGAGTGGCTTTCGGGCTGGTCTCGGGTGAGGGTGAGGAAGGCCAGCAGGGCCAGGACGGTGAAGCTCGCGATCACGATGACCATGGGGAGCGCGGTGCCCGAGCCGCCGAGGCCGACCAGCGGCGTGGCGAGCCCGCCGACCAGGAACTGGAGCACGCCCATCAGCGCCGAGGCGGCGCCCGCGTTGCCCGCCTGCTCGGCCAGGCCGAGTGAGCTGGCGTTCGGGGCGACCATGCCGATGCTGGCCACGGTCACGAACAGGCCGGCCAGCAGGCCGATGAGGCCCCAGTCGAACACGACGGCCGAGAGCACGAGTGCCCCGCCGAGCACCGAGAAGAACAGGCCGACGCGCAGCAGGGAGCGCTCGGGGAAGCGGCCGACGATGGCGCCGTTGAGCTGGCCGACCGCCACGATGCCGATGCCGTTGATGCCGAACGCGAGCGCGTAGGCCTGCGGGCTCAGGCCGTAGATGTCCTGCAGCACGAACGACGAGCCGGAGATGTAGGCGAACAGGCCCGCGAACATCAGGCCGGACGCGAGCGTGTAGCCCATGAACGTGCGGTCGCGCAGCAGGCGGAAGTAGGTGCGCAGGATCGCGCGCGGCCGTGCCGGGACCCGCTTCTCGACCGGCAGCGGCTCAGGCATGGCGAGTGCGACGACGGTCAGGAGCATCGCGCCGAACACGACCAGCACGATGAAGACGCCGCGCCACGAGGTCACCCGGAGCACCTGGCCGCCGATGATCGGCGCCAGGATCGGGGCGAGCCCGTTGACCAGCATCAGCATCGAGAAGAACTTGGTCATCGCGATGCCGGAGAACAGGTCGCGCACGGTCGCCCGCGCGATCACGATGCCCGCCGCCGCGCCGATGGCCTGGACCACGCGGGCGGCGATGAGCAGCTCGGCCGTCGGGGCGAACGCGCAGAGTATGGAACCGATCACGTAGAGCGCCAGTCCGGCGACCAGTGGCCTGCGGCGGCCGAGCGCGTCGGACAGCGGTCCGATGACCACCTGGCCGATGGCGAGGCCGATGATGAACGCGGAGAGGGTGAGCTGCAGTGTCGACGGGGTGCTCGCGAAGTCGGCCGTCATCGACGGGAACGCGGGCAGGTACATGTCGATCGACAGTGGCCCGAACGCGGACAGGCCGCCGAGGATCAGCGCGTATCGCAGCCTGCTGTGTGTTCTGACCTGCACTGTTGCCGCAGGCTCCACCATGGTTGTGCTCATCGGACTCCCACCCAGTAGTTCTCCTAAAGTGCGAAACTTGCTTAGCGTGGGTAAATATTCCCATACGGCCGGAAGCTTCCTGGCGGGCGGACAACGAGCGTCGACTGATCCGATCAATTTTCGGCATTAATCCGATCGACCCCTAGAATCGGACCCCTTCGATGCGATATACATCGGATGTCTGGCTAGTCGATGTGGAAGGGAACGTCCGTGCAGCTGTTGCGTCTCGGTGAACCGGGAAGTGAGCGCCCCTTCGTGCGTGCCGAGGACGGCACGATCCACGACCTGTCCTCGCTGACCGCCGACATAGACGGTGCCTTCCTGGCCGCCGACGGGATCGCCCGTGCCGCCGCCGCGCTCGAAAGCGGTGCGCTCCCGGCCGTCGACAACGCCGCGGACCTGCGGGTGGGCTCGCCGATCGCACAGCCGGGCAAGGTCGTCTGCATCGGCCTCAACTACCGGCGCCACGCCGAGGAGACCAACGCGGAGATCCCGAAGGAGCCAGTCGTCTTCATGAAGGCCGCCGACGTCGTCGTCGGGCCGAACGACCAGGTGCTCGTCCCGCGCAAGTCCACCAGCACCGACTGGGAGGTGGAGCTCGGCGTCGTCATCGGCAAGACCGCCAGGTACATCGAGAGCGTCGAGGACGCGCTCGACCACGTCGCCGGCTACGTCGTCTCCAACGACGTCTCCGAACGCGAGTTCCAGCTGTTCCGCGGTGGCCAGTGGGACAAGGGCAAGTCGTGCGAGAACTTCAACCCGCTCGGCCCGTGGCTGACGCCGGCGAGCCAGGTGGCCGACCCGCAGGCGCTCGGGCTGCGGCTGTGGGTCAACGGTCACAAGTGGCAGGACTCGTCCACCAAGGACATGGTGTTCACGGTGGCGGAGATCGTGCACTACCTGAGCCAGTTCATGGTGCTGCGCCCCGGCGACCTGATCAACACGGGCACACCGGAAGGCGTCGCGCTCGGCCAGCCGGACCCCAAGCCGTATCTGCGTGAAGGTGACGTCATCGAACTGGAAATCGACGGCCTCGGCCGCCAGAAGCAGTCCGTCGGGCAGGCCTGACATGGCGCACATCACCGGCATGGAGGTCATGGACGTCCGGTTCCCGACTTCGCGGGAGCTCGACGGTTCCGACGCCATGAACCAGGACCCCGACTACTCGGCGGCCTATGTCGTGCTCAAGGCCGACACCGGTCCCGATGGCTACGGGCTCGCGTTCACCATCGGCCGCGGCAACGACGTGCAGGCCGCCGCGATCAGCGCGCTCGAGTCGCATGTGGTCGGCAAGCGGGTGCCCCGCACCGCGGCCGAGCTCGCGAAGCTGTCGTCCGACCTCATCGGCGACTCGCAGTTCCGCTGGCTGGGACCGGAAAAGGGCGTCGCGCACATGGCGATCGGCGCGGTCGTCAACGCCGCGTGGGACCTCGCCGCGCGGCACGCCGACCGTCCACTGTGGAGATTCCTGGCGGAGATGACCCCGGAGGAGATCGCCGGGCTCGTCGACTACCGCTACCTCTCCGACGCGCTGACCGAGCAGGAAGCGATCGACATCCTCAAGGCCGCCGAGCCGGGCCGTGCCGAGCGCACGGAACGCCTGCTGCGCCACGGATATCGCGCCTACACCACGTCTCCCGGCTGGCTCGGGTACTCCGACTCGAAGCTCGTCCGGCTCTCCGAGCAGGCGGTCGCCGACGGCTTCGAGATGATCAAGCTCAAGGTCGGCGGCGACGTCGAGGACGACGTCCGCCGGATGAAGCTGGCCCGCGAGACGGTCGGACCGGGCATCCGGATCGCCGTCGACGCCAACCAGCGCTGGGACGTCACCACGGCCATCGGCTGGATGAACCAGCTCGCCCCGTACGACCCGTACTGGATCGAGGAGCCGACCTCGCCCGACGACGTGCTCGGGCACGCGGCGATCGCCAAGGCGCTCCAGCCGATCAAGGTCGCCACCGGTGAACACGTGCAGAACCGCGTGGTGTTCAAGCAGATGCTGCAGGCAGGTTCGCTCTCGGTGCTGCAGCTCGACGCCGCGCGCGTCGGCGGCGTGAACGAGAACGTCGCGATCCTGTTGCTGGCGGCCAAGTTCGGGGTCCCGGTGTGCCCGCACGCCGGCGGGGTCGGGCTCTGCGAGATGGTGCGCCACCTCTCGATGTTCGACTATGTTTCGGTCTCGGGCAGCGACGTCGACCGCTCGATCGAGTGGGTCGATCACCTGCACGAGCACTTCACCGACCCGGCCATCGTCCGCGACGGCCGTTACGTGGCACCGACCGCACCCGGGTTCTCCAGCCGTATGCACGACGCGACGCTGCGGCGTTTCCAGTTCCCGAACGGTCCTGAATGGACGGAGAGTTAACAGCTGATGTCTGATTTCGAAGGCCTGGTGGCCGCCGTCACCGGAGGCGCTTCGGGGATCGGCTTGGCGACGGCCGAGCTGCTCGCCGCGCGCGGCGCCACCGTGGCGGTGCTCGACCTCAAGCCTGACGAAGTGCCGGACGGCCTGACCGGTTTCCGTTGTGACGTCAGCTCCGCCGCTGAGGTCACGTCGGCGATCGACGCGGTGGTGGACCGGTTCGGCCGCCTGGACATCGTCGTGAACAACGCCGGGATCGGCGCGCAGGGCGACGTCACCGCCAACGACGACGACGAGTGGCACCGCGTGCTCGACGTCAACGTTGTCGGCATGGTCCGCGTCTCCCGTGCCGCCTTGCCTCACCTGAGGAAGTCGCCGTCGGCGGCGATCGTCAACACCTGCTCGATCGCCGCCTGGTCCGGCCTGCCCGCACGTGCGCTCTATTCGGCGAGCAAGGGCGCGGTGCACGCGCTCACCCTCGCGATGGCGGCCGACCACGTGCCGGACGGCGTCCGGGTCAACTGCGTCATGCCGGGCACCGCGGACACCCCGTGGGTCGGCAGGCTGCTCGACAAGGCCGACGACCCCGTGGCCGAGCGCGCCGCGCTCGAAGCCCGCCAGCCGATGGGCCGCCTCGTCTCCGCCGTCGAGGTCGCCAACTCGATCGTCTACCTGGCGAGCCCGCTGTCGGCTTCCACGACCGGCACCGCGCTGGCCGTCGACGGTGGCATGTACGGCCTGCGCTTACGGCCGAAAAACTAAGGCTTTTCCCCAACCGGCTCAAGGAGGATCCGGTGCGCGCATCTCTGCTGAAAGTGGCCGCCGCCACGGCGATAGCCAGTCTCGCACTCACGGCTTGTGGCTCCACGAAGGACAAACCGGCCGGTGGTGGCGGGCAGGCGCAGGGCGGCAAGGTCGGCGCGACCGTCCCGCTGCTGACCTCCCCGTTCTGGCAGGCCTACAACAACTACGTGCCGAAGATGGCGCAGGCCGCCGGGATCGACGCGCTGCCGACGGTCAACGCCGACAGCGACTCCGCCAAGCAGATCACCGACATCGGCAACCTGCTCAACCAGGGCGTCAAGGGCCTGGTCGTGACCCCGCTGGACTCCGCGGCCATCGTCGCCGGGCTCAAGCAGGCCGAGAACAAGAGCGTCCCGGTGGTCGCCGTCGACGTCGCGCCCGAGAGCGGCAAGGTCGCCATGGTCGTGCGCGCCGACAACAAGGCGTACGGCGTGAAGGCCTGTGACGCCATCGGCGCCAAGGTCGCCTCCGGCAAGGTCGTGCAGATCATGGGCGACCTCTCCTCGGTCAACGGCCGCGAAAGGTCGGAGGCCTTCCGCGACTGCATGAAGACCAAGTACGCCGGCGTGCAGGTGCTGGAGATCGCGGCCGAGTGGAAGGCCGACAAGGCCGCGTCCGGGCTGGAAGGCCTGCTCACCGCGAACCCCGACATCAAAGCCGTGTACATGCAGGCCGGCGGCGTCTACCTCGCGCCGACGCTGCAGACCTTGAAGCGCAAGAACCTCTTCTTCCCGGTCGGCGACCCCAAGCACATCGTGCTGGTGAGCAACGACGGCATCCCGCAGGAGCTCAAGGCGATCCGTGACGGCGAGCTCGACGCCACCGTCTCGCAGCCCGCCGACGACTACGCCAAGTACGGGATGTACTGGATCAAGAAGGCCATGGCGGGCGAGAAGTTCCAGCCAGGCCCGACCGACCACGGCAGCACCGTCGTCGAGACCCACCCGGGGATCCTCGAAGACCAGCTGGCCGCGCCGGTCGTCACCAAGGACAACGTCGACGACAAGGCTTTGTGGGGCAACAACTTATGACGGCCGCAGCCACTGGGGACCTTCCGGGGTCCGCCGCCCCGGTGGTCAGCGCTCATGGTGTCGGCAAGCGCTACGGCCCGACCGTGGCCTTGTCCGACGTCAGCCTGACAGTCCGGCCCGGCGAGTCGCACGCGCTCGTCGGCCGGAACGGCGCCGGTAAGTCCACACTGGTCTCGATCCTCACCGGACTGTCCAAATCGGACACCGGGTCGGTCGGGTTCGGCGGGGAACCGGCGCCGCCGCTGGCCGATCGTGACGGCTGGCGGCAGAAGGTCGCGTGCGTCTACCAGCACTCGACCGTCATCCCGCAGCTCACGGTCGCGGAGAACCTGTTCCTCAACAGGCAATCCGGCAAGAAGTTCATGATCAGCTGGAGCCGCCTGCGTCGCCAGGCGCGTGAGCTGCTCGACTCGTGGGGCGTCGCGGTCGACGTCGACACCTTGGCAGGCGAACTGTCCGTCGAGGACCGCCAGTTCGTCGAGATCGCGCGCGCTTTGTCTTATGGCGCAAGGTTCATCGTGCTCGACGAGCCGACCGCCCAGCTCGACAGCCAGGCCATCGAGCGGCTTTTCGAGCGGATGCGCGAGCTGCAGGCGAGCGGGGTCACCTTCCTGTTCATCTCCCATCACCTGCACGAGGTCTACGAGGTCTGCGAGGCCGTCACGGTCCTGCGTGACGCCAGGCACGTGCTGACCGCGCCCGTCGCGGACCTCGGCCGTGCCGACCTCGTCGCCGCGATGACGGGGGACCAGGGCGGCCTTTCGGTGCGCGACGCGGCCGAGCGTGACCCGCTCGACGCCGACGCGACCGAAGCGCTCACCGTGGACAATCTGTCCGGGGATTCCTTCTCCGGCATCAGTTTCCGGCTTCGCAAGGGTGAGGTGCTCGGGCTCGCGGGCAGCAACGCCAGCGGCAAGCACCAGCTCGCCGAAACGCTCTACGGCCTGCGCAAGCCCACCGAAGGCACCATCAAAGTCGGCGGCGAGCCGCTCAAGCCGGGCAGTGTCCCGGCCGCGCTCAAGGCCGGGATCGGCTGTGTGCCAAGGGATCGCCATCACCAGGGGCTGGTGCTCGGCATGTCCATCGCGGACAACGCCACGATGAGCGTGCTCGACCGGCTCGGCCCGGCAGGCATCGCGTCACCGGCCGCCCGCGGCGGCAACGCCCGCGCGGCCATCGCCGACTACGGCGTGGTGGCCGCGAGCGCCGACCAGCCGGTGTCCGACCTTTCCGGCGGCAACCAGCAGAAAGTGGTGCTCGCGCGCGCACTCGCGAGCGACCCGCGCGTGGTGGTGCTGATCAACCCCACCGCCGGTGTCGATGTGAAGTCCAAGGAGGCGCTGCTCGCGGTCGTCGACCGGGTGCGCGCCGAAGGCAAGGCGGTGCTGATCGTCAGCGACGAGCTCGACGATCTGCGCCTCGGCGACCGGGTGCTCGTGCTGCGCGCGGGCGCCGTGGTGGCCGAACACCAGGCCGGCTGGTCCGACGGTGACCTGGTGGCGGAAATCGAAGGAGTCGAGATCGGTGACTGAAGTACTCGCGAAAGGCCAGGCCGCGGCTCCCGCCGCACCGGCCAAGAAGCGCATCGGGTGGCTACGCGAACTGGCGCTGCTGCCCGCGCTCGTGGTCGTCGTCATCTTCGGCGCACTGGTGAACGACAGCTTCCTCGGGGTCGACAACCTGATCAGCATCCTCGGCGCGTCCGCCGCGCTGGCGCTGGTCGTGCTCGGCGAGTCGCTGGTGCTGATCTCCGGGAAATTCGATCTCTCGCTGGAATCCACGGTCGGCATCGCACCGGCGCTGGGCGCGATGCTGGTGATCCCCGCGGTGTCGGCCGGTTTCGGCACGGAGCTGCCGACGTTCGCGGGCATCCTGATCGTGCTGCTCATCGGCGCGCTCGTCGGTGTGGTCAACGGGTTCCTGATCGTCAAGCTCCAGCTGAACGCCTTCATCGTGACGCTGGCGATGCTGACCATCCTGCGCGGCCTGCTGATCGGCTCCACCAACGGCAAGACGCTGTTCGACCTGCCCGACGCGTTCACCGACCTGGCCACGACGACGTTCGCCGGGCTGCCGATGTCGGTGTGGCTCGCGGGTGTCGCGTACGCCGTCGCCGGGTTCGTCCTGCGCTACCACCGGGTCGGCCGCGCGCTCTACGCCATCGGCGGGAACCGGGAGGCCGCACGGGCGGCGGGCATCCGGGTGGACCGGATCTCCTGGCTGGTGTTCGTGGTCGCCGGTGTGCTGGCCGCGCTGGGCGGGCTCGTGCTCACCGGCTACGTCGGCGCGCTCAACGCCAACCAGGGCGACGGGATGATCTTCACCGTCTTCGCCGCCGCGGTCATCGGCGGGATCTCGCTCGACGGCGGCAAAGGCAGCATGTTCGGCGCGCTGACCGGCGTGTTGCTCCTCGGCGTCGTCAACAACCTGCTGAACCTGGCGCAGGTGCCGGTCTTCTGGATCACCGCGATCTACGGCGGCATCATCCTGGTGGCGCTGATCATCTCCCGCTTCGCGGGCGGAAAACCTCAGACGTAAAGGAGTTCACCCGTGCCGTCAAGGCTGGACGGGCTCCTCGTCGGCGGAGCCCAAGGCGTTGCGCAGCCACTGCTCGACGCCCGCGACGTGCACCGTCGCCCACGAGCGGGCCAGTTCCGGCTCGCGGGCGGCGATCGCCTCGTAGATCGCCGTGTGCTGCTCGCGGGTCCTGGCGACGGCGCCCTCCTGGGTGAGCCCTCGCCAGATCCGCGCCCGCGCGGTGGGGCCGGAAAGACTGTCCAGAAGGGAGCACAGCACCGGGTTGCCGGAACCGTCGGCGATCTTGCGGTGGAACTGCAGATCGTTGGCGACCAGCGCCTCCACGGTCGGCGCGTCGGCGAGCTCGTCGAGCAGTTCGCCTAGCTCCGCGATGTCCTCTTCGCTCATGTGCAGCGCGGCCATCGCGGTCGCGGCGGGCTCCAGGATCCGGCGCACCGCCAGGAAGTCGAGCACGGTGTCGTCGCGGTGGAAGTCGACGACGAAGGTCATCGCGTCCAGCAACAGGTTCGGCTCCAGGCTGGTGACGTACGTGCCGTCACCCTGGCGCACGTCGAGCACCCGGATGAGGCACAGTGCCTTGACCGCCTCACGCAAGGAACTGCGGGACAGACCCAGCCGCTGCGCGAGCTCGGCCTCTTTCGGGAGCCGGTCGCCTGGAGCCAGCTCGCCCGAGATGATCATGTCTTTGATCTTGTCGATCGCGACGTCGGTGACCGGCATGTCCGACCCGCCTCCCCGAAAGTCCTCGGATGTTTTACGTGTTGTTGTCCAGACTGCCATGTCTTGCCTGAAGGAGGCGCGATGCCCCAGCGTGTCGCATTGCACACCCGGCTGAAACCGGGGAAGGAAGCGGAGTACGAAAGCGTCCACGCGGTCATCCCGCCGGAGCTGGACACCGCGTTGCGCGAGGCGGGAGTGCGTTCGTGGCGTATTTGGCGCGATGGCCGCGACCTCTTTCACGTGGTGGAGGTCGACGACTACGCGGCGATGCGGAACGCCTTGCGTGACCACGCCGCGAACATTCCGTGGCAGGCTCGCATGGCCGAGCTGCTGGAGGTCGAGGACGACTACTCCGGCACCGACTCGGGCATCTCGCTGGTTTGGGAGCTACCTTGAATTTTGGTCTGAACGTGACCCGGCTGGGCCTCGGCTGTGCCCAGCTCGGCAACCTGTACCACGCGATCTCCGACGACACGGCCCGCGCGACCGTGTCGACGGCGTGGGACGCGGGAATCCGTTACTTCGACACCGCGCCGCATTACGGGCTGGGACTTTCCGAGCGGCGGCTCGGCGCCGGGCTGTCGGCGTACCCCCGCGACGAATTCGTGGTGTCGACGAAGGTCGGCCGCGTGCTGGAGCCGGACCCGGACGGCGTCTCGCGGCGGGACACCCAGGGTTTCGACGTGCCTGCGAGCTTCCGGCGGCGCTGGGACTTCAGCCGTGACGGCGTGCTGCGCTCCCTTGAGGACAGTCTGACCCGCATGGGGCTGGACCGCGTCGACATCGCCTACATCCACGACCCGGACGACCACTTCGCCGAAGCGATGGACGGCGCGATCCCCGCGCTGGCGGAACTGCGGGACCAGGGTGTGGTGCGCGCGATCGGCGTCGGCATGAACCAGGCGGAGATGCTCGCCGAGTTCATCCGCCGCGCCGATCTCGACGCGATCATGGTGGCGGGCCGGTATTCGCTGCTCGACCAGCCCGCGCTGGACGAGCTGCTGCCGCTGTGCGTGGAACGCGAAGTGGCCGTGATGGCCGCGGGCGTGTTCAACGGCGGAATCCTGGCGACGCACACGCCCGGCGCGAAGTACAACTACGCCGACGCCCCGCCGGAGCTGGTGGCCCGCGCTTCGCAGATCGCGGCCATCTGCGAAAAGCACGGCGTGGAACTGCCCGACGCCGCCATCGCGCTGCCGTCGGTGCACCCGACCGTCGCGTCGGTCGTGGTCGGCGCCCACTCGCCCGATCAGGTGACAGTCAACGTTTCGCGTGCACGGAAGCCGGTGCCGGCGGCATTGTGGTCCGAGCTCATCGGGGCGGGTCTGCTGCGCGCGGACACCGTGGTGGAGGCGGGAGTACGGTCGTGATCGACGCACACCACCATCTGTGGGATCCGTCCCGGCGTGACTACCCGTGGATGGCGCCGTCTTCGCTCGACCCGATCCGGCGTCCCTACACAGTGGACGATCTCCGCGCGGTGACGCGCCGCGCCGGCGTCCGCTCGACGGTGCTGGTGCAGACCGTGTCCTCGGTCGAGGAGACCGTCGAATTCCTGGAGACCGCGGCGGACGAGCCGATCATCGCGGGCGTCGTCGGCTGGGTCGATCTGACCGACCCGAAGGTGGACGCCCAGCTCGACCGGCTCGCCGCGCTCGGCCCGCTGGTGGGCATCCGGCATCAGGTCGAGAACGAGCCTGACCCCGGCTGGCTCGCCAGGCCCGACGTGATCAGCGGGCTCGCCGCCATCGGCCGCGCGGGCCTCGCGTACGACCTGCTGGTCCAGACCCCGCAGCTGGCGGCGGCCCGCACGGCCGTGGATGCGTTGCCGGACATGACCTTCGTGCTCGACCACGCGGCGAAACCACCGATCGCGAGCGGCGAATGGCAGCCGTGGGCCGACGAGTTCGCCAAACTCGCCGAGCGGCCGAACGTGTACTGCAAGCTCTCCGGCCTGGTCACCGAAGCCGACTGGAACCAGTGGCGCGTCGGGCATCTGCGCCGCCACGCCGAGCACGTCTTCGAGTCGTTCGGCGCGCAGCGGGTGATGTTCGGCTCGGACTGGCCGGTCTGCGAACTCGCCGCCTCCTATGAAGTCGTGGTCGACGCCGCGCTCTCGCTCACGGGTCCGCTGTCGGACCTCGAACGCGCCGAGGTCTTCGAGCACACGGCGCGCCGCGCCTACGCACTGGAGTCGTGAGTGGTACGGCCGGTTCTAACCGGCCGTACCACTCACGAGTCTTTCGAGCCGTTACCCAACCCGGCCAGTACCTCGTATGGGGGAAGCCAGCCGCGGTCGACGAGTAGCTCGTACAGCGACGCGAGCGCGGGCACGGACTCGGTCTCGAGCAGCGCGCGGGCCCGGTCGAGCAGGTCGCCGTCGGGTGTCCACACCGGGTCGTCGTCCTCGAGCTGGGGTGACGACGCGACGGCCTGGCGTAGCAGCGGCTCCAGCTTCTCCGGCGGGACCGTCGAGGCGAGCCGGACGAGCATCTGCGCGATCCGGTGCAACTTGATGTTGTGCTGCTGGGACAGCCGCACCAGTGTCCGGAACGCCTGGTCCGGACCACACCGCTGCGCGACGATGAGCACACCCATGGCCTGTTCGATGGTCGCGCGCGTGCGCAGTGCGCGACGAAGACCGTCCAGCTCGTCGCGCAGCTCCCGGATCCGCTGGTCGACCTCGAAGTCGTCGGACTCCCTTAACGACACCTTGCTCCCTGGCTCGTCGATCCCGTCGTGGGCGCGCGAGCGAGGCAACGGCGGCCGGTGACCACAGCTGGCAGCGTCTCGCTTCACGCGAACGCCGGTCCGAAGACCGGCGCGCTGCGGCTGGGTGTTCAACCGCTAGAGGGACAACCTTATAAAGATCGGGGGTCAAGCCGGTGAGAGGGGCCTAGAAATCCTCGTCGGCGGTGACCATGGCGCGGAGCCTGGTCAGCGCGCGGTGCTGGGTGACGCGGACGTTGCCTGCGGAAATGCCCAGCGCTTCGGCGGTTTCGGTGGCCGAGAGGCCGACCGCGATGCGCAGCGCGAGAATCTCCTGCTGCACGCGGGGCAGGGTGCCGAGCAGCTTGCCGAGGCGGGCGCCGAGGTCGAGGTGCAGCGCGTGGCTCTCCGGCCCGTTCTCGATCAGCGGGCGTTCGGGCAGCTCGGGCACCGGGTCGCAGCGGTCGCGGGAGACGGCGCGGTAGGCGTCGGCGACCTTGTTGGCCGCGATGGCGTGCACGAGATAGAGGAAGGAGCCGCCGCGGTCCTGGTAGTCCGGCAGCGCCTTGAGCACCGCGAGGCAGACCTCCTGCGCGACGTCGTCCGCCGAAAGGTAGGACAGGTCGCGGCCGCCGAGGCGGGCGCGGCAGTAGCGGACGACGACCGGGCCGATCAGCCGCAGCAGCGACTGGATGGCGGCCGGGTTCCCCTCGCCGGCGTCCTTGACCAGTGGGTCGAGGTCTTCCTTGGTGAGCCTGCCACCGGGCCGCGGTAGCGTTTCAGGCGTCACATAACCCGGAACAGGCGCCGCTGTGAACGCGGGCGCCTGTTCTGTCGTGCGAAAAGTGGCTCGCATGGTCGTCTCCCCGGCGACCCTGCGACGAGTCGCCGTCCGGGGTCCACGCTTAGTAACTTCTCAACGGCAAGTACTCCAAAAGATCACGTCTTACTTGCCGTCGTAGCGACTGAGCGTAACTGTAGGCCGAGCAGCACCAACAGTCCAGATTTCAACTAGAGATACCCCGATAGCAGCAACCTGCTTTATGCAAACGAGATCAGTCAGTGCACAGTGCGATTCGAGTCTCGCAGGATGTGCTGCCGACCACCCGCCACCACGAGTCGCACTTGACGCAGCGCAGTCAATTCGGTAGTGGGATCGCCGTCGACGACGAGCAGATCGGCGTCGAATCCGGGCGCGACGCGACCGGTCGTGTCACCCAGGCCGAGCGCCGTGGCCGAGCCGGTGGTCGCCAGTTCGATGATCCGTTCGCGGCTGAAGCCCACGTGTTCGTACAGCTCCAAGCTGCCGGTCAGATCGTGGAAAACCGAGCCGGGCAGCCCGGCGTCGGTGCCGATCAGCAGCGGGACGCCCAGCTCGTCGAGCCAGCGGAGCCTGCCGAAGAGCCGTTCCGCGCGCTCGGGGCCCAGTACTTCTGCCAGGCGTCGCCAGTTGCCGCTCATCGCCGAGCAGGCCGCGATGCCGCGCGCGGCCATCTCTTCGGCGATCTCCGGGCGGGGATCGTAAGACCCGCCCTGGCCGAGCCAGGTGCAGTGCTCGATGGTCGACACGCCGGCCATCACGGCCGCGGTGATCGCCTCGGTGCCGTGCGCGTGCGCCGCCACCGGCAGCCCGGCCTTGGCGGCCTCGGCGACGATGACCCGCAACTGCCGCGCGTCGAACTGCGACTCCCACATGTCGGCCCCGCCGGGCGTCAGCTGCCCGCCCGACGCCATCACCTTGATCAGGTCGACGCCGAGCGCCGCGTTCTCGCGCACGCGCGCGCGAATCTGATCGTCGCCGTCGACCTCGCCGCCGAGGAACCAGCAATGCCCGCCCGGTGGCGTCAGCGGCGCGCCCGCGGTGAGCACCCGCGGTCCCGCCAGCTCGCCGCGGGCGATCCGGTCTCGCAGCTGGACCGCCAGCCCGCCGCGGTCGCCGAGATCGCGGGCGGTGGTGACACCGCAGTCCAGCAATCGCCGTGCCCGCTCGGCCATTCCCGCCGCGAGCGTCTCGTCGTCGGTGGCCGCCAGCGTGGCGACCGGGTCCGTGCCGGAGTCGAACGCGAGATGCACGTGGGCGTTGACGAGTCCGGGTAGGACAGTCGAATCGGGATAGTGGACGGTCGGCACACCGTCGGGCGCGGTCAGCTCGGCTTCGGGGCCGACGGCGGCGATCTTGCCGTCGGTCACCAGCACCGCGCCCTGCGCCACCCGCTCACCGGCCGGGCCGGTGAGCACCTGCTTCGCGACGATCAGTAAGTCCATTACCAGTCCCACCCCGAAATGAGTGTCGTGACGGCCGTGGCCGCGACGGCGAACGATGCGGTGGCGGCCAGTACGGCGCCTGCCGCGGCAGGCTGCGCGGCGCGCAGCTGGCGCTCGCGGTGACGGCCGGCCAGCGCCAGCAGCACCGCGGTCGAACCGGCGAGCACGGCGGGGAAGACCGCGGCGCCGTGGAGCAGAAGCAGTGCGCACGCGACGGCGCCGATGGCCGTGCGCCGCCAGGCGAGCCCGGTGCGCTGCGCTTGAGCGCCGTCGGTGGTCGTCATCCGGCCAGCACCAGAATCGCGGCGAGCACGGTGATCACGACCATTCCGCAGGTCAATACCAGCGTCATCAGGCTGCGCGGCAAGGGCTCGCCCCGGCGCATCGCGCGCTGGACACGGCGCCAGCGTGGATAACCCGCCACCGCGACCATGGCCGCGAGCGCGACACAGAGCGTGGCGAGCGTCTTCTTCGCCGTGTCGTCTCCGGGAACCAGCTGGTGGGCGGCGACACCGCCGGCGAGCAGGCCGAGCGCGGTGCGCATCCAGGCGAGAAAGGTCCGCTCGTTGGCCAGGGTGAAGCGGTAGTCCGGTTCGGTGTCGCTTCCTGGCACGCCCCGGACCTTAGCGCCTACGCGCGCGTGAACACCCACCAGCGCAGCACAGCGAACCGGACTATGCCGCCGACCAGGCTCGCGGCGAGCAATACGGCAGTTTCCAACAAGGCCGAGGGTTGCGCGACGAGCACATCGAGTGAAGCCAAAACGAGTGAGCCGTAGCCCGCGTAGAAACAAAAGGTGAGAAAGTCCTGAAAATGCCGTTTTGTCGCTTTGCTCTGCCGGCCGTCAAAGGTGACGCGCCGGTGGAACTCGGTGTTTCCGACCGTGGTGATGGCGATCGCGATCAGGTTCGCGGCCTGCGAGCCGACTTCGGCGCGTAACAGCAGGAAGATGACCGCCTGTGCGGCCGTCGCGACCACGCCTGCGAGGACGTACCAGGCGGCGTGCCGCCCCAGGTCCTCCCGGGAGGAAGCCGGTGGCTCCCGCACAGCCATGGTCATACCTCGAACGATACTCGGATTCACAAACTCGTGAAGTAAGGAAAGTGTGATCTGGGCGACTGGTTTGACCAGGGGGTTTCACCGGGTACGCAGTCGGTGACACAGACGGAAGGAGCCCGCCTTGAGTGGTCCGGAAGAACCTAACACCTTGAACACCGCCGAAGCGCTCGACGAGGACGAACTGCGCGTCGATCCGCTGGAGGCCGGGGTGGAGCCCGCCGAGCACTACAGCGCGGCCGACCGGTTCGGCACCACCGCGGCGGAGGTGCGCGAGGGCGAGACACTGGACCAGCGGCTCAGTGAAGAGGAGCCGGACGTCAGCGGCGACGAGGTGCCGGAAAGGCCGCTGGCGATCACGCCCGCCGATCAGCTCGACGCCTCGATCGACGAGATCCCGCCCGACGTCGAGCAGGTGGCGCCCGACGAACCCGGTTACCGGCGGCACTCCGACCCGGAGCCGGAGGAGCAGGCCGACATCGCGGGCGGCTCGGTGGCCGAGTCACTCCGCGAATCACCGTGAGCGCAGCGCGCGCCACAGGTGGGCGGCGGCCCGGCGTGCGGCGTCGGCGGGTGGCGTGAGCTGCTCCTCGGCGCCGCTCTCGGCGGGCGCGTGCCCGACCAGTTCGACCGTGGCGACCGCGAGTTCACGCAGTTTGACGTTGTAGTGCTGGCTCGTCGACACGAGCGTCCGGAACGCGCTGGCGGCCCCGCAGCCGCGTATCGCCATGATCATGCCCTTGGCCTGCTCGATCACGCGCCGGTATTCGATCATGTCGACCAGCTGATCGGCCTTGACGATCTCGCCCGCGCAGAAATCGATCATCGCCGCCGAAACGGCGAGCACCGGCTCGGTCTCCTCGATCGCCTGGATGTCGTCCGGCGTCGGATCACGGCCGAGATACACGGTCAGCACGATCGGGCCGTCGTCGTCCCAGCCGCCCGCGACGGCCAGCGCGACCACTTTTTCCCGTACCGCCAACGCTTTCGCGAGCTTCGGCCAGCGTTCGTCGTGACGCAGGTCCGCGGAATGGACCGCCACATGGCTTTCCGCGGCCAGCCTGGTCGGCCCTTCGCCGAGTTTCGCTTGCAGCGCCTCGAATTCCGAAGCGTCCCCGGTGGCGCGCACCACCCTCGGCGGGGTTTCGGCGGTGCTGAGCGCGGTGCCCACCGCACGCACCCTGGCCGCGAGATGCTCGAGGAGCCTGTCCAGAAGTTCAGGTCCGAGCGTGAATCTCGCGGAATGCTCCGGCATGACCTCCAGCATAGTCCGCCCACTCACGCGGCGAGCCGATCCAGCTGCCCCTACGGTGGACGGCAAGGCGCGAAACCGACCGAAGGGAAGGCCGAAGATGCTCGCGATGACCGAAGCCGCCGCCGAGGCGATCAGCGCGCTCACCGCGCAACTGGACGAAGAGACCGCGGGAGTCCGGTTCGCCATGCAGCAACAAGGTGACGAACCCGCGCTGGCGCTGTCCGTGGCGCCCGAACCCCAGAGCGGCGACCAGATACTCGGCACCGAAGCGGGAGCCAAGGTGTTCCTCGAACAAGCAGCGGCCGAGATACTCGACGACAAGGTCCTCGACGTCCAGCGCGACGACGAAGGCCAGCTCAATTTCGCCGTACTCCAGCAACCCGACCAACCACTGGCCTGACTTGATTAGCCCGAAAGCCACTTTCGTCAGATGCGATCTGCCGAAAGTGGCTTTCGGGCTATCACCAGGTCTAGGAGGCCCAGGCCCGCACCAGGTCGGCGGCCTGGGCGCGCAGCAGCGCGGGCGTGTTGGCGAGCGCGTAGTCGAGTGAAGGGGCGTGGTCGATCAGCGCGCGGCTGCCCACGACACCGAGCGAGGTGAGCTGGGCGTCGTCCAGCGCGATGCGGCCCGCGATGGCGAGCAGCGGGATTCCCTTGGCACGGCGGGCGATTCCGGCCGGTGCCTTGCCCGCGAGGCTTTGCGGGTCGAGTGAGCCCTCGCCGGTGATGACCAGGTCCGCACCGTCCAAAGCGGACTCGACGCCGGTCAGCCCGACGATCAGGTCGAAGCCCGACTCCACCGAGGCGCCGAGCGCGAGTGCCGCGGCGGCGATCCCGCCGCCCGCGCCGGAGCCGGGTATGTCGGCGACGTCCGCGCCGATCACGTGCAACGCGCGCGCCCACGCGGTCAGCGCTTCTTCCAGCTCCGCGACCTCGTCCGGCGAAGCGCCCTTCTGCGGGCCGAATACGGCGGCCGCGCCGGACGGGCCCAGCAGCGGGTTGGTGACGTCCGTCGCCACGCCGATGCCGATGCCCGACAGCCGGGTGAGCACCGGCTTCAGGTCCACTTCGGACACTTCGCGCAGCGGTCCGCCGCCGAGGCCGATCGGCGCGTCCGAGCCGTCGAGCACCTGGGCGCCCAATGCCTGCAGCATGCCGGCGCCGCCGTCGGTCGACGCGGTCCCGCCGACGGTCAGCACCAGCCGCCCGACACCACGCGAGAGCGCGTGCGCGATCAGCTCGCCGACGCCGTAAGTGTTGGCCTGCAAGGAAACCGAAGGCGACGGTGTGACGAACTCGATCCCGCAGGCGCGCGCGGACTCGACGTAGGCGCAGCCGTCGAGCACGGCGTACGTGGCGTCGACCGGCGAGCCGAGCGGCCCGCTCACCCGCACCGACACGATTTCCGCGCCCGCCGCGGCGAGCACGTCGAGGGTGCCCTCGCCGCCGTCGGCGACCGGGCAGCGCACCACGGTGGCGTCGGGGAGCGCGTCGAGCACGCCCAGCGCGATGGCGTCGGCCGCCTCGACCGCGGTCACGCTGCCTTTGAACTTGTCGGGAGCGACGACGACCTTCACGGGCGCACCTCGGTGATCGGGCCGTTCCCCGCCAGCACGGAGACGACGTTGCGCGCGGCCAGCAGTGCCATCTCGGTCCTGGTCTCGACGGTGGCCGAACCCAGGTGCGGCATCACCACCACGTTGTCCAGTCCCAGCAGGCGGGGCTCCACCTCGGGCTCCTTCTCGAACACGTCGAGCGCCGCGCCCGCGATCTCGCCTGCCAGCAGCGCGTCGGCCAAGGCGGGCTCGTCGACGACCGGGCCGCGCGTGGTGTTCACCAGGTACGCGCTGGGCTTCATGGCGCGCAGGACGTCGGCGTCGATCAGGTGCCGGGTCGCGGGCGTCAGCGGGCAGTGCAGTGAAACGAAGTCCGATGTCGCGATCAGCTCGTCGAACGGCAAGTACTCGGCGCCCAAGGCTTCTTCGATCTCGGGTGCGACGCGGGACCGTCCTGAGTAGACGATCCGCAGCCCGAACGCGAGCGCGCGCTTGGCGAAGGCCTGGCCGATCTGGCCGAGCCCGACGATGCCGAGCGTCTTGCCCTGCAAGCCCGCGCCGAGCATGAAACCGAGGTGGAACGACCACGGCTGCTTCGCGCGCAGCAGGCGTTCGCCCTCGCCGAGCCGCCGCGTCACCGCCAGCAGCAGCCCGAACGCGAGGTCGGCCGTCGCGTCCGTGAGCACGCCCGGCGTGTTCGTGACGACCACGCCGCGCTCGGCGAATCCCGGCACGTCGAGATTGTCGTAGCCGACGGCCACGTTCGAGACGACCCGCAGTTCTTCGCCGACCTTGGCCGGGTCGATCCGGTCGAACGCCATGCTCACCACGGCGGACGCGCCCCGCACGAGTTCGTGCAGTTCGTCAGGCGTCAGCGGCCGGTCTTCCGGTGAGACGACCACCTCGCCCGCTTCGGCCAGTACCTGCATCGCTTCGTCTGGAATCCGCCTCGTGACGGCGATCTTGGGTCGCACGCCGACAGCCTAGGGCGTGTCTCCTGAATCCGGTCGAACGCGGTGCCCCGGTGCTCGACCCGGACGAGGTAATCGGCGTGGCGCTGCTGGACGGCCGGGCCGTCGAGGCGTATGTTCATATGTAGAACGTGTGTGCGCGATACGCACAGGATCAAGGAAGGGAGTTCGAGAGTCATGGCGAAGGTGGTGTCGTTGAGTGATGCGGTGGCCGAGTTGGTCCACGATGGCGACACCGTCGCCCTCGAAGGCTTCACGCATCTGATCCCCGTGGCGGCCGGGCAGGAGATCATCCGGCAGGGCCGCAAGGACCTCACACTGGTCAGGATGACCCCGGACATCATCTACGACCAGCTGATCGGCGCGGGCTGCGCGCGCAAGCTCGTCTTTTCGTGGGGCGGAAATCCCGGAGTCGGTTCACTGCACCGGTTCCGGGACGCCGTCCAGCACTCGTGGCCGGTGCCGCTGGAGATCGAAGAACACAGTCACGCCGGGATGGCGAACAGGTACGTCGCGGGCGCCTCCGGGCTGCCGTTCGCCGTGCTGCGCGGCTACACCGGCACGGATCTGCCCGCGCAGACCGAGACGATCAAGCCGATCACCTGCCCGTTCACCGGCGAGGTGCTCACGGCCGTTCCCGCGCTGAACCCGGACGTCACCATCGTGCACGCCCAGCGTGCCGACCGGGCGGGCAATGTCCAGCTCTGGGGCATCGCCGGCGTGCAGAAGGAAGCCGTGCTGGCGGCCCGCCGGTCGCTGGTGACTGTCGAGGAGATCGTCGACGAGCTGGAACCCAGGCCGGGTGCCGTGGTGTTGCCAGCCTGGGTGATCACCGCGGTCGCCGAGGTGCCCGGTGGTGCTTCGCCGTCCTACGCGGCCGGGTACTACGAACGCGACAACAGCGCTTACCAGGCATGGGACGCGATCAGCCGTGATCGCGAGGAGTTCACCAAGTGGCTCGCGGGGGTGGCGGCATGAGCGAGTACAGCGCGGACGAGATGATGAGCGTCGCCGCGTCCCGCGCGCTCGGTGACGGGATGTCGTGCTTCGTCGGCATCGGGCTGCCGAGCACGGCCGCGAACCTCGCCAGGCGCACCCACGCGCCCGGACTCAGCCTGATCTACGAGTCGGGTTGCCTGGGCGCCAAGCCCTCCCGGCTGCCACTGTCCATTGGGGACGGTGAACTGGCCGACACCGCCGACGCGGTGATCAGCGTGCCGGAGGTGTTCAACTACTGGCTCCAGCCTGGCCGGATCGACGTCGGCTTCCTCGGCGCCGCGCAGCTGGACCGGTTCGGCAACATCAACACCACGGTGATCGGCTCCGACTACCACGATCCCAAGGTCCGCCTGCCGGGCGCGGGCGGCGCGCCCGAGATCGCCGCCTCCTGCCGCGAGGTGTTCGTGGTGCTGCGGCAAAGCGCGCGTGCCTTCGTCGAACGGGTCGACTTCATCACCTCGTTCGGCCACGGCACGGGCAAGGGTGATCGCGAACGCCTCGGCCTGCCCGGCGCGGGCCCGACACTCGTCATCACCGACCTCGGCATCCTGCGGCCCGACCCGGAGACCCGTGAGCTGGTGCTGACCGAGCTGCACCCGGGCATCGAGGTGGAGCAGGTCCGCGCGGCCACCGGCTGGAAACTCAAGGTGTCACCGGAACTCGGCGAGACCCCGGCGCCGACCGAAACCGAACTTCGCGTGCTCAGGGAGCTGAAAGCGGCATGAGCGAGCAGACCTTCATCCTCGACGCGGTACGGACACCGTTCGGCCGGTACGGCGGCGCGCTCTCCGGCGTCCGGCCGGACGATCTGGCCGCCACCGTCGTCAAGGCGCTCGGCACGCGCAACGACCTCGACCCGGCGACGGTCGACGAGGTAATACTCGGCGATGCCAACGGCGCTGGCGAGGACAACAGGAACGTGGCGCGGATGGCCACGCTGCTCGCCGGTTGGCCGACGGCTGTGCCGGGCAGCACGGTCAACCGGCTCTGCGGCTCCGGGCTGGACGCGGTCATCCAGGCGAGCCGGTCGGTGCAGGTCGGCGACGCTTCGCTGGTCGTCGCCGGTGGCGTCGAGTCGATGAGCCGGGCACCGTGGATCCTGCTCAAGCCGGAGAAGGCGTTCCCGGCCACGCCGCAGACCCTGCACTCCAGCACGCTGGGCTGGCGCATGGTCAACCCCGAGATGCCCGAGCAGTGGACGGTCTCGCTCGGCGAGTCGACCGAAATGCTGGCCGAGCGCTACGGCATCGGCCGTGACGAACAGGACGCGTTCGCGGTCAAGAGCCATGTCAACGCGGCGAAAGCTTGGGACGAAGGCTTCTATGACACGCATGTGATCCCCGTCGGAGGACTCGACCGGGACGAGGGCATCAGGCCCGATTCGAGCATCGACAAGCTGGCCAAGCTCAAGCCCGCGTTCCGTCCACAAGGGACGGTCACGGCGGGCAACTCGTCCCCGCTCAACGACGGCGCGTCCGCGTTGCTGCTCGGCGACGCTGCCGCGGCGGACCGGCTCGGCAAGGAACCGCTGGCCAGGATCGCCGGGCGGGGTGCGGCGGGCGTCGATCCGGACGTGTTCGGGATCGGGCCGGTCAAGGCCGCCGAGATCGCGCTCGCGCGGGCCGGGATCGGCTGGGCGGACCTCGCGGCGGTCGAGCTGAACGAGGCCTTCGCCGCGCAGTCGCTCGCGTGCCTGGCCGACTGGCCGAAGCTCGACCCGGCGATCGTCAACGTCAACGGCGGCGCCATCGCGATCGGTCACCCGCTGGGCGCCTCCGGCGGGCGGATCCTGGCTTCACTGGCCTACGAGCTGCGCCGCCGCGGTGGCGGCTGGGGGCTGGCCGCCATCTGCATCGGCGTCGGCCAGGGCCTGGCCGTCGTCATCGAGGCTTAGGAGGAAAGGACCATGGGAGACCTGCGGCTGCCGCGGTACACGCGGGATCCGGACGGCACGCATCCGCCGCTGGACTACGCCGGCTACGGCTCGACCAAACTGCGTCACCCGAAGCAGCCGCTGGTGCTGCTGCCCCAGCAGCTCACGGAGGTCACCGGGCCGCTGCTCGGCCCCGGCAGGCTCGGCGAGTTCGACAACGACCTCACCCGCCAGCACGCGGGGGAGCCGCAGGGCCAGCGGATCATCGTCACCGGCAGGCTGCTCGACGGCGACGCCAGGCCGGTGCGGAACTCGCTCGTCGAGATCTGGCAGGCCAACGCGGGCGGGCGCTACAAGCACACCGGGGACCGGTGGCCGTCGCCGCTGGACCCGAACTTCGACGGCGTCGGCCGCGCGCTGACCGATGACGACGGCCGCTACACCTTCACCACGATCAAGCCGGGCGCGTACCCGTGGAAGAACCACGACAACGCCTGGCGGCCCGCGCACATCCACTTCTCGGTGTTCGGCACGGCGTTCACCCAGCGGCTGGTCACCCAGATGTACTTCCCGGACGATCCGCTGTTCGGCCAGGACCCGATCTTCAACTCCATCCCGGACGAGAAGGCCCGCCAGCGGATGGTCTCCCGCTTCGACCTCGACCGCACCGAGGCCAACTGGGCCTTGGCCTACCAGTTCGACATCGTCCTGCGCGGACGCGACGCCTCGGTCTTCGAAGACGAGGAGGAGGAAGACGAATGAGCACGCCTTCGCAGACGGTCGGGCCGTTCTTGTCCATCGGGCTGCCGTGGGAAGACGGGCCCGTGGTCGTGCCCGCCGACACGCCGGGTGCGATCTGGCTCCGCGGCACGGTGTCCGACGGTGCCGGCGAGCCCATCCCGGACGCGCTCGTCGAGACCTGGCAGGCCGACGCCGACGGCCGCTTCGACCATCCCGACGACCCGCGTGGCGCGACCGGTAACGGCTTCCGCGGCTTCGGCCGGTGCCCGACCGACCTCGACGGCCAGTACCAGATCCGGACGGTCGTTCCCGGCGCCGTCCCCGGCGCCGGTGGTGAGCCGCAGGCGCCGCACATCGACGTGTCCGTGCTCGCTCGCGGGCTGCTCCACCGGGTGGTCACCCGGATCTACTTCGAGGACCACGACAACAGCGCCGACCAGGTGCTCGCGCTCGTGCCGGCGGACCGCCGCCACACCTTGATCGCGACCAGGACCGAGGACGGGTACCGCTTCGACGTGCGCCTTCAAGGAGAGGGCGAGACAGTGTTCTTCGATGTCTGACCTCTTTGATCCACTTCTGGCAGCGGGTCCGGTGCGTGCCGAACTCGGCGATGAAGCCTGGCTCCAGGCCATGCTCGACGTCGAGGCCGCGCTCGCGGGCGCGCTCGCCGACGCCGGGCTGCTGCAGCCCGCGCACGCCAGGAACATCGCGGAGGCGTGCCGCGCGGAGTACTACGACGTCGTCGAACTGGGCCGGCAGGCCGTCGGCATCGGCAACCCGGCCGGGCCGCTCGTCCGGGCGCTGACCGCTCAGGTGCACGGGGACGCCGCCGGGTACGTCCACTTCGGCGCGACCAGCCAGGACGTGCTGGACAGCGCGCTCATGCTGGTCGTCGCCCGCGCGCTCGTCCCGTTGCTCGACGACCTCGAAGCCTGCGCGGACCGCGCGGCCGAACTGGCCGAGCGGCACGCGGGCACCGTCCAAGCCGGACGCACCCTCCTGCAACAGGCACTGCCCACGACCTTCGGGTGCGTGGTGGCGAGCTGGTTGTCGGGGCTGGACACGGTCATCGGCAGGCTCGGCGCGTATCGTCCGGCCGCGCAGCTCGGCGGGGCGGCGGGCACGCTCGCCTCGTACGGCGAGCACGGGCCCGCTGTGCTCAAGGCCTTCAGCGAGCGGCTCCAGCTCGACGAACCCCTGCTGCCTTGGCACACCGAGCGCACGCGCGTCGCCGAACTCGCCGGGCTGCTGGGCGAGGTCGACGGCGTCGCCGCGCGGATCGCCCGTGCGGTCACCCTGCTGGCGCAGACCGAGGTCGGTGAGGTCTTCGAAGCCGGACCGGCGGGCTCCGGCGGCTCGTCCACCTTGCCGCACAAGCGAAATCCGGTCGCCGCGGTCGCGGTGCTGGCCTGCGCGCGCCCGGCGCCGGGACTGGTCGCGAGCGTGCTCGCCGGGATGGAACAAGAACACCAGCGGGCGGCGGGCGCGTGGCATGCCGAGTGGCGGCCGTTGCAGGAGCTGCTGCGGAGCACCGGCTCGGCCGCGCATTGGCTGCGCACGAGTCTCGAACGGCTCCGCCCCGACGAACACGCGATGCGGGAGAACGTCCGCGACGAACTGATGACCGAGCGGGTCACCGGTGCCTTGGCGGCCAAGGCAGGGAGGCTCGCGGCACACGACGCGATCGCCGAGTGCAGCCGCCGCGCCGCGGGCGGGGAAGGCGCGCTCGCGGACCTGCTGGCCGCGCATCCGTTGGTGGGCAAGCATCTCGATCACGCCGGTATCGTGGAACTACTGGACCCGTCGGGGTACCTCGGCAGCGCGCAGACCTTCGTCGAGCGCGCGCTTTCGTTCCACCACAAGCGAAAAGGACACGCATGAGCGTCGCGGTGCACTACGAGACCCAGGGCGACGGCGTACCCGTGGTGTTCAGCGGGTCCGTCGGCAGCAGCCTGCGCATGTGGGACGAGCAGGTCCGCGAGGTCGCGGCGGCGGGCTACCAGGCCATCGCCTACGACCACCGCGGGCACGGCGCGTCACCCGTGCCGCCGGGGCCGTACGCCATCGCCGATTTCGGCGAGGACGTCGTCGCGCTGCTGGACGAGCTCGGCATCGAACGCGCGCACCTCGTCGGGCTCTCGCTCGGCGGCATGGCCGGGATGTGGCTCGGCGCGCACGCGCCGGACCGGATCCGCTCGCTGACCCTGTGCTGCACCTCGGCCGAACTCGGCCCGCCGAGCATGTGGGCGGACCGCGCGAACACCGTCCGCGCGGGCGGGCTCGAAGCGATCGCCGACGGCGGCCTCGCGCGCTGGGTGACGCCGTCGTTCGCCGGTGACCGCCGAGCGCTGCGGACCATGCTGGTCAGCACGCCGCAAGACGGTTACCTCGCCGCTTGCCAGGCGCTCGAACGGATGGACCTCGTGGGCGACCTGCCGAAGATCACCGCGCCGACGCTGGTCATCGCGGGCGGCGAGGACGTGGCCACGCCCGTCGAGCACGCCCGGCGCATCGCGGACGGCATCACCGGCGCCCGGCTGGAGATCGTCGAAGGCGCCGCGCATCTCGGCAACGTCGAGCGGCCGGAGGCGTTCACCCGGCTCATCCTGGACCACCTCAAGGGGAGCGATGACTGACGAGCTGTACGAAACCGGCATGAAGGTGCGCCGCGAGGTGCTCGGCGACGCGCACGTCGACCGGGCGAGCGCGGCGGCGACCCCGTTCTCCCAGCCGTTCCAGGACTACCTGACCCGCTCGGCATGGGGCTCGGTGTGGGCCCGCGACGGCATCGACCGGCGTACCCGCAGCTTCATCACCCTCGGTGTGCTCACTTCGTTGCAAGCGCACGAAGAACTGGCCATGCACGTCAGGGTGGCCATCCACAATGGACTCACCGTCGCCGAGATCAGCGAGACCATCCTGCACACCGCCGTCTACGTCGGCGCGCCCGCCGCGAACGCGGCTTTCGCGATCGCGCAACGTGTCCTGACCGAGCTGGGGGAGGTCACCTCAGGTTAGGCTGAGTGGATGGAAGAGGCGGAGCGCGGCGCGCACCACGTGCAGTCGCTGGAACGCGGCCTGGCGGTGATCAAGGCGTTCCACGCCGACGCGGCCGAGCTCACCCTCAGTGACGTCGCCCGGTCGACCGGGCTGACCAGGGCCGCCGCCCGCCGGTTCCTGCTCACCCTCACCGACCTCGGCTACGTCCGCACCGACGGCAAGTACTTCTCGCTCACCGCGCGGGTGCTCGAACTCGGCTACTCCTACCTGTCGAGCATGTCGCTGCCCCAGGTCGCGCAGCCGCACCTGGAGTACCTGTCCGCGGAGGTGCACGAGTCCAGCTCGGTCTCCGTGCTGGAGGCCACCGACGTCGTCTACGTCGCCCGCGTGGCCGTCTCGCGGATCATGACGGTCAGCATCAACGTCGGCACCCGGTTCCCCGCGTACGCCACCTCGATGGGCCACGTCCTGCTGTCCGGGCTGAGCGTCGCCGAGTTCGAGGCGTACCTGATGGTCGCCAAGCTCGACCCGCTCACCGCGCACACCCTGACCTCCGACGACGCGCTGCGCGCCGAGGTCGCCCAGGTCCGCGCGCAGGGCTGGGCGATGGTCGACCAGGAACTCGAGGAGGGCCTGCGCTCGGTCGCCGCGCCGATCCGCAACCGGCACGGCCGCATCATCGCGGCCGTCAACCTGTCCACTCACGCCAGCCGCACGACCCCGGAATCCATGCGCGAGGACCTGCTGCCGTCGCTGCTCAACACGGCGAAGCGCATCGAAGCCGACCTCGCCATCACCGCGCCCGCCAGGGCCAGCCGTGGCTGAAGCTGGCGGCCTGCTCCTCGCGGCCGGCGCGGGACGCCGTTTCGGCGGACCCAAAGCGCTGGCCGAACTCGACGGCGAACCCTTGCTGCTGCGCGCGCTGCGCACCCTGACCGAAGGCGGCTGCGGGCCGATCCGCGTCGTGCTCGGCGCCCAGGCCGACGACGTCCGCGCGCTGCTGCCGGATCCGTCGATCGCCGTCGAAGCCGAGGACTGGTCGACCGGCATGGGCGCCTCGCTGCGCGCCGGTCTCGACGCCTTCACCGAGACGGAAGCCGCCTCGGTGCTGGTACACCTCGTCGACCTGCCCTGGGTCGGCCCGGACATCATCGCCCGCGTCCGCGCCACCGCTGGTCCCGAAGCCGCCGCACGCGCGAGCTACGACGGCGTCCCCGGGCACCCCGTCCTGCTCGGCAGGCGCTGGTGGCCGGAGATCGCCGACACCGCGCGCGGTGACCGCGGCGCCCGCGACTGGCTCGCCACCCGCACCGACCTCCAGCTGGTCGAATGCGCCGACCTCGGCGTTGGAAGCGACGTCGACCGCCCAGGTGACCTACGCTCGAAACCATGACTCCCGAGGAAGTAGCGGACAAGCTCAGCGTCGTCGGCTACCTCGCCGACGACGGCGTCGCCACCGCCGCCTTTCTCACCATGAGCATGGGCCGACCGCTGTTCTGCGAAGGCGAACCCGGTACCGGCAAGACCTCGCTCGCGGTCGCGCTGTCCCAGGCGTTCGACCTCCCGCTCATCCGCCTGCAGTGCCACGAGGGCATCGACGCCGCGCAGGCACTGTACGAATGGGACTTCCCCCGCCAGCTCCTGCACCTGCGCGCACTCGAAGCCGCCAACGGCGCGCTCGACGTCGAAACGGCGGAGCAGTCGCTCTACACCGAACGGTTCCTGCTGGCCAGGCCGTTGCTGCGGGCACTGCGCGAGGCACCGTGCGTGCTGCTGATCGACGAGATCGACCGCGCCGACGACGAGTTCGAGGCGTTCCTGCTGCAGCTGCTCGACGAGAACGCGGTGACCATCCCCGAGCTCGGCGAGATCCGCGCACACCGCCCGCCGATCGTGGTGCTCACCTCGAACCGCACCCGCGAGGTGCACGACGCGCTCAAGCGCCGCTGCCTCTACCACTGGCTCGACCACCCCGACCTGGCCCGCGAGGTCGCGATCCTGCGCGGACGCCTGCCCGGCGTCGGCGAACGGCTCGCCACGCAGGTCGCGGTCGCCGTCCGCCGCCTGCGCGAACTCGAACTCCTCAAACCGCCCGGCGTCGCCGAATCCCTCGACTGGACGCAGGCGCTGCTCGCGCTCGGCCGCGACGAACTCGACGCCGAGTCCGCCGCCCGCACCCTCGGCGCGGTGCTCAAGTACAGCGAAGACCTCGACCGGGTCCGCGCGAAACTCGACACCCTGCTCGCTTAGCTCCCGTCGAGCGTCGCGAAGTAACCCGCTTCGTAAGCGGCGAGATTCCCATGCCTGCCAACGCGTTGCGGCGTGCCGTCGGCACTGACCACCGTGCGCCCCGCCGACTCACCGGTCACGACGACGTCGACCCGGTCTTCGCGGAACTCGACCGGGCTCACCGCATCGAAGGCGGCGGACGCGGCGAGCGTGTCCCACCAGTATCCGACACCTTGCTCGATGAACGGCCAGATGTCCGGCTGCGTCAGAATTCCGTGCACCATAACGCTTTCGGGCGTCTTGGACGTGCCGATCCGCTGCACGAAAGCGGGCGTGATCGGGACATCGTTGGTCGCGTCGAGCGGCACGATGTCCACCCGCGACCGCTGGAAAACCTCCCGTGCCGACAAGGGATCCAGCCAGATGTTGGTCTCTTGCGAACCGTCCGCGTGCGGCGCCTCGACGTTGCCAGGAACCCCGAAAGCGCCGCCCATCACCGAAATCCGGCTGATCTTCTCGGCGACACCAGGCAGCCGAGTCGCCTTCGCGACGTTGGTCAGCGGACCGGTCGCGACCACCACGACCGGAGCAGGGGCTGAAAGCACACTCGCCGCGAACAACAACGACGCCGGAAGCACCGAAGGCCGATCCGGCCGGTTCCCGTCCCCGAGCGCTCCCGAAAGGATCTTTTCGGTCCAGGCGCGAGCGTCCGCGGTCGGCGCGTTGACGCCTTCGTCCGAACCATCGGCGACCGGAATCCCGCCCAGGCCACACTTTTCGAGGATCGTACGGGTGTGCGTGAGCGCGCGGCCCGGTGTGCCGGACCCGTTGTTGACCACGGTGACCGCGCGCAATTCGATGCGATGCCGCTTGTGCGCTTGACAGAGATAGGCGAGCGTGGCCGCGTCGTCGAAGTCCATGTCGGTGTCGAACACGACCGGTGCCGGCGTGGCGGCGTGCGCCGGGACGGTCAAGGCGGTGGACACGGTGAGAGCGGCCAGTGCCGCGAAGGCCAAGCGGCGCAAGATCATGAGCTCACCGTATCGGGGCTTAAATCCTTTGACCACAGTGATCGGCTCGGCCATTCTTGAACCCATCAGAGAGACAACGACCGGAGGGGAGGGATCGTGCGAACCGAGCAACACAGCGGACTGCGTCACGGTCCCGAAGCGTGATCTTCCACGCCCCGGTTTCGTTGTTCACTTCCGCTTTCCCGATCTCTTCGCGCCCGGCCCACTCGCTACCAGGCCCTGGTCGCTGCGAAGAGCGCGGTCTGGTGCCCGTCCTGGGGAGGAACGGGCGCCAGACCGCACTTCGTACCCTCGATGAGCGCACAATGGAGTCATGGATCCGCTTCCGGGTTTCGTCGGCTTCGCGACCGCGTTGCGTGAAGCCGGGCTGCCCTGCGACGCGCATCGCGTGCAGGCGTACCTCGACGCGGTCGAACGCCTCGACATCGCCGAACCCGCTCAGCTCTACTGGGCCGGCAGGCTGACGCTCTGCGCGGATCCCGACGACCTGCCCCGCTACGAAGACGCCTTCGCGCGCTGGTTCGGCGAGGAACCGCCACGTCGCGCGACCAGGCCCGTGACCCGTGAGCGACGGTCGAAAATGGCCACGCTCACCGGTGGCCGCCAAAGTGGCGAGTCTTCGCAGGCACCCGAGCAGCTCAACGCGGCCGCGAGTGACACGGAGCTCCTGCGCCACCGCGACCTCGGCGAACTCTCGATCGCCGAGCGCGAACATCTTCGCGAGCTCTTCGCCGTACTCCGCCCAGTGCCACCGAAAAGATCATCGCTGCGGCAGCGACCGTCCAAACGGGGGCGGCTCGATCCGGCCAGGACGCTGCGCGGCATGCTCGCGGGCGGCGGTGAACTCACCCAGCTCGCGTATCGCGATCGAAGCAAGCGTCCGAGACGTGTCGTGCTGCTCATCGACGTCTCCGGCTCGATGAGCCCGTACGCCGACGCGCTGCTCCGGTTCGCGCATGTCGTGGTCAGGAGCGCACCGGCCGCCGTGGAGGCGTTCACCCTCGGGACCCGGCTGACCAGAGTGTCCCGCCAGCTGCGGCAACGTGATCCCGAGCGCGCCATGCTCGCGGCCGGAGAAGCCGTGCCGGATTTCGCAGGCGGGACCCGGCTCGGCGAAACGCTCAGGGTTTTTCTCGATCGCTGGGGACAGCGGGGTTTGGCCAGGCAGGCGGTGGTCGTGGTGTTCTCCGACGGGTGGGAACGGGGCGACCCGAGCCTGCTCGCCGAGCAGCTCGCACGGGCGCGCAGGCTCGCGCACGCCGTACTCTGGGTCAATCCCCATGCGGGGCGGGACGGTTACGCGCCGGTGCAGTCCGGGATCGCCGCCGCGCTGCCGCATCTGGACGCGCTGCTCGCCGGCCACAGCCTGGCGACGCTGGAACGACTGCTCGTGGAGATCCGCAATGCGTGATGTGTTGGACGAGTTGTACCGCCGCTGGTCGGCGGGCGAGACCGTGGGTGTCGGCACGGTGGTGGCGACGTTCTCGTCGGCGCCGAGGGAACCCGGCGCGGCGATGCTGGTGGGACCGGACGGTGAGGTCACCGGAAGTGTCTCCGGCGGCTGCGTCGAGGGCGCCGTGTACGAGCTGGCGCAGCAGGTGGTCGAGGACCGCACGCCGGTGCTGCAGCGCTACGGCGTCACCGACGACGACGCGTTCGCGGTCGGGCTGACCTGCGGCGGGATCATCGACATCTACGTCGAGCGGATCGACCGGGAGTCGCTGCCGGAGCTGGGCGAGGTCGTCGCGTCCGTGCGCGAGGGCGAGCCGGTCGCGATCGTGACCGTGATCGAGCACGAGCTGACCGGGCTCGTCGGGCGGCACCTGATCGTCTGGCCGGACCGGGTCACCGGCACGCTCGGCTCCTCCCGGATGAACGACGCCGTCGCCGACGACGCGCGCGGGCTGCTCGCCACCGGGCGCACCGACATCCTGCACTACGGCCCGGACGGCCAGCGCCGCGGCGAGGGCATGACGGTGTTCGTCAACTCGTTCGAGCCGCCGCCGCGCATGCTGGTCTTCGGCGCGATCGACTTCGCGGCCGCGATGGCGAAAATGGGCGCCTACCTGGGCTACGAGGTCACCGTCTGCGACGCGCGCCCGGTGTTCGCCACCGCCAGCCGGTTCCCCGACGCGCACGAGGTCGTCGTCGACTGGCCACACCGCTACCTCCAGGCGCAGGCCGAGGCGGGCAAGATCGACCGCCGCACCGCGATCGCCGTGCTCACCCACGACCCGAAGTTCGACGTCCCGCTGCTGGAGGTCGCGCTGCGCCTCGACGTCGGCTACGTCGGCGCGATGGGCTCGCGCAAGACACACGACGACCGCTTCTCCCGCCTGCGCGACGCAGGCCTGACCGAGCACGAACTCGAGAACCTTTCCTCGCCGATCGGGCTCGACCTCGGCGCCCGCACGCCCGAGGAGACCGCGGTGTCCATCGCGGCGGAGATCATCGCGCTGCGCTGGGGCGGCGGCGGTCAGCGCCTCGCCGCGCTCAGCGGCCGCATCCACGGCTGAAAACCCGGGATAAAGCGGGCTTTACTCCGCGGAGTAAAGCCCGCTTTATCCCCGCATGTGCCCACGCCGATCGCTGTCGGATGGTTGATCACCAACGGATTTCTCGCCCGGGTGAAGTAAATTTTGCCGCTCCGCTGAACGGAGTAGTGCCGAATTCCGCGAATGAGGGTCGACAAAGCCGAGAAATCCGCGGATGCGGATCGGCCGTGCTGCTCGCACGGGTGGGGGGTTGTCCCGGGGAACGGGAAGTAGCACGCTCGAAAGTGAGTCCGATCACACCCGCTCCCACCACTGGAGACCGCACATGCGCATCACCGTCACCGTGGACGGAACCAAGTACAGCGACGAGGTCGAACCGCGCACGCTACTCGTGCACCATCTGCGTGAACGGCTCGGCAAGGTAGGCACCGTGGTGGGCTGCGACACCAGCAACTGCGGCGCCTGCACCGTCCATCTGGACGGGCACAGCGTCAAATCCTGCTCGGTGCTCGCGGTCCAGGCCGACGGCTGTGAAATCACCACCATCGAAGGACTGGCGCGCGAGGGCAAGCTGCATCCGGTGCAGCAGGCGTTCCACGACAATCACGCGCTGCAGTGCGGTTTCTGCACACCCGGCATGATCATGCAGTCGATCGACCTGCTGGCGGACAATCCCGATCCCGACGAGAAAGCCGTCAGGGAAGGGCTCGAAGGCAATCTCTGCCGTTGCACGGGTTACCAGAACATCGTGCGCGCGGTCCGCGACGCCGCCCACCACATGCGTCCCGGCGCCGGGCCGGAGGCCGAGCGGATGTCGTCGCAGGAAAGCGCCTCGCACGTGGGCATCGGGGGCGAATGATGACCGCCACCATCGAGCCGGAGGTAGGAAAGTCCCGGCGGCGCAAGGAAGACGAGCGGCTGATCACCGGGCGTACCAGGTGGACGGACAACCTGACGTTGCCCGGCATGCTGCACTTGGCCGTGCTGCGCAGCCCGCACGCGCACGCCAAGATCGTCAGCGTCGACACCTCGGCGGCCAAGGACCAGGCCGGTGTCGTCGCCGTCTACACGGCCACGGACCTGGACCCGGCGAGCGAGGTCGGCATGCCGTGCGCGTGGCCGATCACGCCGGACATGAAGTCGCCGCGCCGCCCGATGCTCGCCGCCACCCAGGTGAACTTCGCCGGTGAGGGCGTCGCCGTGGTCGCCGCGCGCACGGCGGCCGAGGCGCACGACGCGCTCGAATACATCGACGTCGAGTACGAAGAACTCCCTGTCGTGCTCGGCCTGGAGACCGCGCTCGCCGAGGACGCGACGCTGGTGCACGAGGAACTCGGCACCAACACCAGCGCGGTGTGGGTGTTCGACTCCGGCGAAGCGGGCACGGGCGCGAGTTTCGCCGAGACCGCGGGCGACGCCGAGGTCACCCTCACCCGGCGCTTCCGCCAGCAGCGGCTGGTGCCCGCGTTCATGGAGCCGCGCGCCTGCGTGGTCGACCCGACCGGCACCCAGCTGACCATGTGGTCGTCGACGCAGATCCCGCACATCCTCAAGACCATGGCCGCGCTGACCCTCGGCCTGCCGGAGCACAAGGTGCGGGTGATCGCGCCGGACGTCGGCGGTGGCTTCGGCGGCAAGATCGCCGTGCTGCCCGAGGAGACGATGGCGCTGGTCGTCGCGCAGAAGCTCGGCAAACCGGTGAAGTGGAACGAAACCCGCTCGGAGAGCCTGCTCACCGCGCACCACGGCCGTGACCAGATCCAGGACATCACCATCACGGCCAAGCGGGACGGCACGGTGCTCGGGCTGAAGGCCGACCTCAAGGCCGACATGGGCGCCTACCTCGGCCTGGTCGGGCCGGGCGTGCCGATCCTCGGCGCGTTCATGTTCAACGCGATCTACAAGTTCCCGGCGTATCACTTCGCCTGCACCAACGTGTTCACCAACACCACGCTCACCGACGCCTACCGCGGCGCCGGCCGCCCGGAGGCGACGTTCGCCATCGAGCGGATCATGGACGAGCTGGCCGCCGAACTCGGCATGGACCCGTTGGAGCTACGCGAAAAGAACTGGATCAAGCACGAGGAGTTCCCGTTCACCACGGTGTGCGGGCTGACCTACGACTCGGGCAACTACGAGGCCGCGACCGAGAAGGCCAAGCAGCTCTTCGACTACGACGGCCTGCGCCGCGAGCAGGCGGAGCGGCGTGCGAGCGGCGACCCGATCCAGCTCGGCATCGGCATCTCGACGTTCACCGAGATGTGCGGCCTCGCGCCGTCGCGCGTGCTCGGTTCGCTCGACTACGGCGCGGGCGGCTGGGAGCACGCGGCGATCCGGGTGCTGCCGACCGGCAAGGTCGAGGTCGTCACCGGCGCGTCCGCGCACGGCCAGGGCCACGAGACGGCGTGGAGCCAGATCGTCGCCGACCAGCTCGGCGTGCCGTTCGAGGACATCGAGATCCTGCACGGCGACACCCAGTCCTCGCACAAGGGCATGGACACCTACGGCTCGCGGTCGCTGGTCGTCGGCGGGATCGCCGTGGTCAAGGCCGCCGAGAAGGTGATCGCCAAGGCGAAGACGGTCGCCGCGCACCTGATGGAGTGCGCGGAGGACGACCTCGAGTTCACCGGCGGCAGCTTCGGCGTCAAGGGCACCGACAAGGCGACGTCCATCCAGGACATCGCGTTCGCCGTGTTCAGCTCGCACAACCTGCCCGACGGCTTCGAGCCCACTTTGGACTCCGAGGCCACCTTCGACCCGGAGAATTTCTCGTTCCCGCACGGCACGCACCTCTGCGCGGCCGAAGTGGACACCGAGACGGGCCGGATCACGCTGCGCAGCTACGTCTGCGTCGACGATGTCGGCGTGGCGGTCAACCCGCTGATCGTCGAAGGACAGGTGCACGGCGGGCTCGCGCAGGGCATCGCGCAGGCGTTGTTCGAGGAGGCGGTGTTCGACGAGAGCGGCACGCTGACCACGGGCACGTTCGCGGACTACCTGCTGCCGTCCGCGGCCGACCTGCCCTCATTCACCACCGACCGCACGGAGACCCCGTCGACCACGAACCCCTTGGGCGCCAAGGGAGTCGGCGAGGCGGGCACGATCGCGTCCACGCCTGCCGTGGTCAACGCGGTCGTCGACGCGCTGCGGCACTTCGGGGTCACCGACATCGAGATGCCGATGACGCCGATGCGGGTGTGGCACGCCATCCAGCACGGGACCAAGGCCGCCGGCGACATCGGCTCCGAAGCCGGTGGCGGACTCGGCTCGATCGACGCATCCGGAGGTGCCCAGTGATCCCGGCGAGTTTCGACTACGTCGCACCGTCCACAGTGGAGGAAGCGGTCCAAGCGCTCACCGAGGCGGGCGAGGACGCGAAGGTGATCGCGGGCGGGCAGAGCCTGCTGCCCGTGCTGCGCATGCGGCTCGCCACGCCGACCGTGCTGGTCGACCTCGGCAAGATCGCCGACCTGCGCGGTGTCCGCGAGGACGGCGACGCGCTCGTCATCGGCGCCATGACCACGCACTACGACGTGCAACGCGATCACCTGATCGCTGAGCACGCCGCGCTGCTGGCCCGCGCCACCGACACGGTCGCCGATCCGCAGGTCCGCCACCGCGGCACCTTCGGCGGCTCGCTCGCCCACGCCGACCCGGCCGGTGACCTGCCCGCTCCGGTGCTCGCGCTCGACTGCGAGATGGTCATCGCGGGCCCCGACGGGCGCCGGACCGTGCCCGCCGCGGAATTCTTCCAGGACTTGTTCACCACCGCGCTCGCGGAAAACGAGATACTGGTCGAGGTGCGGGTGCCGAAGCACACCGGGTGGTACACGCACTACGAGAAGTTCAACCGCGTCGCGCAGGCCTGGTCGATGGTCGCCGTCGCGGCCGCGGTGCGCACCGACGGGGCCACGATCACCGAGGCCAGGGTCGCGCTGACGAACATGGGTTCGACGCCGATGCGTGCCACCGGCGTCGAGCAGGCTTTGGTGGGGCAGCCCGCCACGGCCGAAGCGATCACGGCGGCCGCCACGCACGCGGCCGAGGGCACCAGCCCGCCCGTCGACGGCAACGCCGACGTCGAATACCGGCAGCAGCTCGCCAGGGTGCTCACCGGCAGGGCACTCGCCTCGGCGATCGGTACCTGAGCAGAAGGGAGGTCGGCCCGTGCGGCTCGACCATGAATTCACCGTTCCGGCAGGCGTCGAGGACGTCTGGAAGGCCGTGATCGACCCCGAGTACGTGGCGCCCTGCATGCCGGGCGCGACGGTCACAAAAGTCGAGGGCGACACGTTCAGCGGCACGGTGAAGGTCAAGCTCGGGCCGATCTCCCTGCTCTACAAGGGCACCGGCGAATTCCTCGAGAAGGACGAAGCCGCGAAGAAGGTCGTCATCAAGGCGGCGGGCAAGGACGCGCGCGGCGCGGGCACGGCGTCGGCCACGGTCACCCTCACGCTGACCGAGCGCGACGGCGGCACGCACGGCGCGGTCGCGACCGAGCTTTCGGTCACGGGCAAGCCAGCGCAGTTCGGGCGTGGCCTGATCAGCGAGGTCGGCGGCAAGATACTGGACCAGTTCGCCGAGCGGCTGGCCGAGAAGCTCGGGACGCCCGAACCCGCCGAGGAGGAACCCGAGCCCGAACGGCCGCAGCTGCGCAGCGTCCCGCCGATTCCCGAAGCCGAGGCGATCGACCTGGTCGAGATCGCGGGCGGCTCGATGGCCAAACGGTTGCGCCCGGTGCTCGCCGCCGGTGCGGCGATGGTGGCCTTCCTCCTGATCAGGAAGCTCCTTCGTCGTTAGCGTGTGACCGAAACCGCGAAATATCCGGGCGGCGGGCCCGTTGAACCCGGTATGAGCGCGGACCACGAGACCGACGTAGTCGTGATCGGAGCCGGACAGGCGGGCCTTTCGGCCGCCTATCACCTGCGCCGGACCGGATATCGGAACGGCAGCGGGTTCGTCGTGCTCGACCACGGCAAACGGGCGGGCGGCGCGTGGCAGTACCGCTGGCCTTCGCTGGTGCTCGGCAAGGTGCACGGGCTCTACGACCTGCCGGGGATGTCGCTGGGCACGCCGGATCAGAGCAGGCCGGCGTCCGAGGTCGTCTCGGAGTACTTCGACCGGTTCGAGCGCACCTACGACCTGCCGGTCCAGCGTCCGGTCGACGTGCTGTCGGTGAGCCGCGACGGCGACCGGCTCGTGGTCGCCGGCGCCGCCGAGTCCTGGTCGGCGCGCGCGGTGATCAGCGCGACCGGCACCTGGGACCGCCCGTTCTGGCCGCACTACCCGGGACAGGAGACGTTCGCCGGGCGTCAGCTGCACACCGCCGACTACACCGGCGCGGGGGAGTTCCGCGGCAAGCGCGTGGTGGTCGTCGGCGGCGGCACCTCGGCGATCCAGCTGCTGATGGAGATCGCGACCGTCGCGCGCGGCACGACCTGGGTGACCCGGCGGCCGCCGGTCTTCCGCTCCGGCCCGTTTTCCGAGGACTGGGGGCGCGAAGCCGTCGCGAAGGTGGAGCGCGCGGTCCGCGCGGGCAAACCGCCGGCGAGCGTGGTCAGCGTGACCGACCTGGCGCTCACGCCCGAGGTCCGCCAGGCGCAGGCCGACGGCGTCCTCGACCGCAAGCCGATGTTCGAGCGGATCACCCCGACCGGCGTCGTCTGGGCCGACGGCACCGAGCAGGCGGCCGACATCATCATGTGGGCGACCGGATTCCGCGCCGCGATCGACCACCTCGCGCCGTTGCGGATCCGCGAACCGGGTGGCGGGATCAAGCTGGACGGCACCCGCGTCGTCGCCGAGCCGCGGCTGCATCTGGTCGGCTATGGACCTTCGGCGAGCACGGTCGGCGCGAATCGCGCCGGTCGCTCAGCGGTACGCGAAATCAACGATCTTCTCGGTCATTGACACATTTTATGGGCTGAAGCGCCGAACTTCGCCTTTTCTTCTGGCTAGGCGGATATCCGCCGTGCGAACCTGCTGCCATGCCCGCACACCCCTGGTTTTCTCGTGCCATCCTGCTCGCGTCAGTGGCGGCGCTGACGTTCACGGCACCGGCCGTCGCCGCGCCGTCCGAGGTGTCCTTCGCCGTCGGGACGCGACCTGAAAGTGTCACGAAAGGCTTTGACAGCAAGGTTTTCGTGACCATCCAGGGCGCTCCCGAACTGGGCAAGAACGACGGCGAGGTGCGCACGCTCGATCCGAAGACCGGCGCCGTCGCCACCTTCGCCACCGGACTCGACAATCCGCGCGGTATCGCGTTCACCGGGAAGTATCTTGTCGTCGCCGATACCACCGCGGTGTGGACGATCGACAGAAAAGGCGGCAAAAAGGTACTCGCCACTCCCGCTTCTTTTCCGAAGACCATCGAGTTCCTCAATGATGTCGCCGCGGAGCCGGGCGGCGAGGCCGTGTACGTCAGTGAAATGGGCGGCCGCGGTTTCATGCGCGACCCGAACGGCTACCTCTGGCCGGTCGACAGCCCGGAGGGCGCGGCCATCCCGTCCTTCGCGCGGATCTACCGCATCCCGTTGACGGGCAAGATCACCGAGGTCGTCAAGCCCTCTCGCAAGACGCTCGTGCTGAACGGCGTCACGCCGAGCCGGAAGCCGGGCAGACTGCTCATGGTCGACATGTTTTATGGCAACGTTGTCGAAAGTGATCTTGAAAATGATCGCAAAAAGATCATCGCGACCGGATTCCGCGGCGCGGACGGTGTCGCGCAGGGTCACGACGGCTCGATCTATGTGTCGAGTTTCGACAACGGCATGGTCTGGAGGATGGATCGGGACGGCGAGAACGTCCAAGTTCTGCTGTCGGGCGTCGGCCGTAGCACGACCGCGGATTTCCTGCTCGATGAACGAGCAAACTCTTTGCTGGTACCGGATACCTTGCACGGGACAGTGCATGTCGTGACTTTGTCACTGACATAGATCGAAGCAAGCGAGCCCCCTTCGTTGCGTTGTGCGCAGAGAAGGGGGCTTTCGCATAACTACTGGGTTACGACATCCAGGGGATGGTCTTGCTAGGCGAAAAAGAGACGAGCTACAGTCGCGAGGCTTCTTAGTTAAGAAACTTTCTTTACTGTTTACCTTGTGTACACGTACTTCTCTCCCTGCCAGCCGTCCGGCCAAGAGGAGCTCCCGAAGTGACCATCAAACGAGCCTTAGCAGTGCTCATACCAGCGGCAGTACTACTGCCCATGACCATGACAGCGACGTCGGCGGCCGCCGACATCCTGTTGTCCCAAGGAAAGACCACCGCCACCTCCAGCCAGGAAAGCTCCTCGTACGCGGGCAAGTACGCCGTGGACGGCAGCACCACCACCCGCTGGGCCAGCGCGGAAGGCGTCGACCCGCAGTGGATCCGCGTCGACCTCGGCCAGTCGGCCACCGTGCACCGGGTCAAGCTGAACTGGGAAGCCGCCTACGCCAAGAAGTACCGCATCGAGCTGTCCGCCGACGGCTCGACCTGGACCACAGTGGACACCAACGACGCCGGTGACGGCGGAACCGACGATCGGACTGGGCTGAACGGCCGAGGCCGGTACGTCCGGGTCGTCGGCACCGCCCGCGGCACGAGCTACGGCTACTCCCTCTTCGAGTTCCAGGTGTACGGCGTCACCGACACCACCGGTGACACGCAGGCGCCGACCGTCCCGACCGGGCTGAAGGCGGACACGGTCGCCGCCTCCAGCGTGGCGCTGAGCTGGACGGCCTCCACCGACAACGTGGCCGTCGACGGCTACGACATCCTGCGCGGCGGCACGGTGGTCGGCACCTCGGCCACGCCTTCGTACACCGACACCACCGTCGCCCCGCAGACCGCGTACTCGTACACGGTCCGTGCCCGTGACGCCGCGGGCAACGTGTCCGGCGCCAGCGCCGCGCTCGCGGTGACCACCCCGGCGGGCAACGGCGGCGGAAGCTTCGTGCTCGCCGCGGCCGGTGACATCGCGGACCGGTGCACCGCCAGCTCGTCGTCCTGCATCCACCCCAAGACCGCCGCCCTCGTGCAGGGCATCAACCCCGCCGCGGTCATCACCATGGGTGACAACCAGTACGACGACGCGCACTACTCGGACTACACCAGCTACTACGACAAGACCTGGGGCAAGTTCAAGAGCATCACCAAGCCCTCGGTCGGCAACCACGACACCTACGACAGCCCGCCGTTCGCCGGCTACGACAAGTACTTCGGCGCGATCGGGAAGCCGAACGGCAAGCGGTACTACAGCTGGGACATGGGCAACTGGCACTTCATCTCGCTCGACTCGAACGACTTCGTCGTCGAGAGCGACAGCGTGAACGCCGCCGCAGACCCGCCCCAGGTGGCCTGGCTCAAGGCCGACCTGGCCGCCAACACCAAGGGCTGCGTCGCCGCGTACTTCCACCACCCGAGGTGGAGCTCCGGCGACCACGGCGACAACGAAGGCGCCCAGGTGCTGTGGAAGCCGCTCGTCGACGCCAAGGTCGACCTGGTGCTCAACGGCCACGACCACCACTACGAGCGGTTCGTCCCGCAGGACGCGAACGGCAAGGCCAACGCGGCCGGTCCGGTCGAGATCCTCGGCGGCATGGGCGGCGCCCCGCTCTACCCGCTGCACGCGGCGCACCCGACGACGGCCAAGCTGCTCAGCACCTACGGCGTGCTCAAGCTGACCATGACGGACAACACCTTCACCAGCCAGCTCATCGGGCTGGACAACAAGGTGCTGGACAGCAGCCCGACCTACACCTGCCACTGATCATGTACATCACGACTGACCGCCCGGCCACGGACACCCCCGTGGCCGGGCGGGTGGCGGGCAACGTCATCGCGCTCGGCATGGTCAGCCTGGTCACCGACATCTCCTCGGAGATGGTCACCGCCGTGCTTCCGCTGTACCTCGTCGTCGAGCTCGGGCTGAACCCCTTGCAGTTCGGGCTCCTCGACGGCATGTACGCCGGCGTCACCGCGATCGTCCGCCTGCTGGGCGGGCACGCGGCCGACCGCTGGCATCGGCTCAAGGCGGTGGCGGGCTTCGGGTACGGGCTCTCCGCCGTCTGCAAGCTCGGGCTGATGGCGGCCGGGTCCTCCGTCGGTGCGATCGGCGCGGCACTGGCCGCCGATCGCACCGGCAAGGGACTGCGCACGGCGCCACGTGACGCGCTGATCTCGCTGAGCAGCGAACCCGCGTCGCTCGGCCGCGCGTTCGGCGTGCACCGGGCGATGGACACGGTCGGCGCGTTCCTCGGCCCGCTCGTCGCGATGGGCGTGCTGTGGATCAGCCTCGGCAGCTACACGTCGGTCTTCTTCGCCAGCTTCTGCATCGCGATCATCGGGGTGCTGCTGCTGGGCTTGTTCGTCCGTGACCGCAAACCCGTTGAGACAGCGAAAGAAAGGGTATCCCTCCGTGAGACAGTCGCGGTCCTGCGCCAGGCTTCGGTTCGACGGGTCTGCGGCTGGGCGGCACTCCTGGGTCTGGTGACCATCGGGGACTCGTTCGTCTACCTGGTGCTGCAACGGCGCTGGGACGTCGGCTCGGTCTGGTTCCCGCTGCTGCCGCTGGGCACCGCCGGCGTGTTCCTGCTGCTGGCGATCCCGTTCGGCAAGCTCGCCGACCGGGCGGGGCGGTGGAAGGTCTTCCTCGGCGGGCATGTCGCGCTCGCCGTGGCGCTGATCGTCCTGTGTGGACCGACCGTGTGGTGGCTCGGCGTGCTCGCGCTGGTGCTGCACGGGATGTTCTACGCGGCCACCGACGGGGTGCTGATGGCCGCCGCCGGGCCGCTGCTGCCCGCTAACATCCGGGCTGGCGGGCTCGCGCTCGTCCAGACCGGCCAGGCGGTCGCCAGGATGGCGTCCTCGGTGCTGTTCGGTCTGCTGTGGACGATGTGGGACATGCGCGTGGCGCTGCTCGTGGTGGTCGCCTCGCTGGTGGCGGTGGTCGCGGTCGCCGCCGTCGTCAAACCGCTGGAGGTCAGTGCGTGAAGAAGAAACTGCTCGTGTTGCTCGCCGCGGTGCTCCTGCTTGCCGGGGTGGCCGTCGGCTACGTCGCCTACGCACGCACGGGCAGCGGTGGTCCCGCCGAGAACGCCGTCCCGGTCGCCGAGGGGGAGGTGATGCTGGCGCAGGAGAGCCTCCTGTTCCGCAACACCGCCGAAGGCCCCGGCTCCGGCAAGGTCGGGGCGGTGCCGATGACCGCGACCACCGGCCCCCGGCAGCTCAGCGGCCTGAGCTGCGACCGGTTCGCGTTCTCGAAACGTACCGGGCTGTGCCTCGCCGTCCAGCCCGGTACGTTGCCGCCCGAGACCGACGTCCTGATCGTCGACGAGCACCTGCGGGTCCACCACAAGGAGACGCTGCCCGGCACACCCAGCCGGGCACGGGTGTCGCCGGACGGGCGCTACGCCTACTGGACGATGTTCGTCAGCGGCGACTCCTACGCCGAGACCGGCTTCTCCACCCGCGCCGGGATCTACGACACGCAGCAGGACAAGCTGATCAAGTCGATCGAGCAGCTCGCGGTCTTCCTCGACGGCGAGCGCTACTACGCGAACGACGTCAACTACTGGGGCATCACGTTCGCGGACGACGGCAACCGGTTCTATGCCACCTTGGGCAGCAAGGGGCACACGTACCTGATCGAAGGCGACTTCGGGAAGTTCCGCGCGAAGGTGCTGCGCGACGGGGTCGAATGCCCGTCGCTCTCGCCGGACGGCACGCGGATCGCGTTCAAGAAACGCTTCGGGGACGGCTGGCGGATAGCCGTGCTCGAATTGTCGACCATGCGGGAAACCGTGCTCGCGGAGACGCGTTCGGTCGACGACCAGCCCTTGTGGCGGGAGGAGTCGGTCCTCTACGGCTTGGGTGGCGACATCTGGTCGGTGAAAGCCGACGGTTCGGGCGCGCCCCTCCTCCTGGTGCCCCACGCGGTGTCGCCTGGTTGAGCGGAGTAAAGCCCGCTTTATCCCCCGCGATAAAGCGGGCTTTACTCCGCGCGATAAAGCCCGCTTAACTCCCGGGGATAAAGCCCGCTAAACATCGCGGAGTAAAGCGGGCTTTATCCCGGGTCTAGGAGCCCAGGTACCGGACCTGTCCCGGCTTGGCGTCGTCGTACGCGGGACGGCCCGACAGGTGCTCGGGCACGCCGACCTCCCACCAGGCTCCTGCCTCGGTCCACGCGTTCGGCTGCGTCGCGACCACGACCACCGCGGGCCGTTTCTGGGCGACCGCCGCCTCACGGGCCTTCGCGTAGGCGACGCGGACGTCGTCCAGGCCGTCGGCCGTGAACACCGCGCAGCCCAAGGACTCCGCGTGCGCCGCGAAGTCGACGCGGGGTGGCTTCGCGTGCCCTGACCGGCAGTCGGCGTACAGGTTGTTGAACGGCTTGCCGCCCTGGCCTTCCTGCAGTCGCGCGATCACCGCGTAGCCGTCGTTGTCGCAGACCACCGCGACGAACGGATGCCCGGCGAACGCCGCCGAGAACAGCTCCGAGTTGAGCATCAGGTACGAGCCGTCGCCCAGCATGGTGGTGACGAGCCCGTCGTGCGCCATCGCCGCGCCCCACGCGCCCGCCAGTTCGTACCCCATGCACGAGAACCCGTACTCGACGTCCATGGAAGGCGCTGTGGACTCGCCGGTCGCGCGCCAGCCGCCGAGCAGCTCGCCCGGCATACCGCCGGACGCGGTCATCACGTAGTCGCGTGGCTCGGACAGCTCGTTGACCACACCCACGACCTGCGCGTACGTCGGCACGCCCGACTCGTAGGCACGCAGCCCGTCGACATGCGCGTCCCAGCGGGCGCGTTCGGCGGCCGCGCGCCCGGTCCACTCCGGCGCGACGACCCAGCTCTCCAGCAGCTCGCCCAGGTCGGCCAGCCCGGCGTCGGCGTCACCGACGACGGCCAGCGCGCCGTGCTTCACCGCGTCGAACCTGGCCGCGTTGAGCGTGACCAGCTTGACCTCGGGGGAGAAGACCGTCCACGAAGCCGTGGTGAAGTCCTGCAGCCTGGTCCCGACGGCGAGCACGACGTCCGCTTCGGCCGCGAGCACGTTCGCCGAGGTCGACCCGGTGACGCCCAGCGGGCCCGCGAACAGCGGATGGTCGTGCCGGACGAGCGTGCGCCCCGCGGTGGTCTCCGTGATCGGGATGCCATGGCGCTCGGCGAATTCGACCGCGCGAAGACCCCCGCCGGAGTATCGGACGCCGCCACCCAGTACCAGCAGTGGCCGCGCCGCCGCTCGCAGCGCGGCGGCCGCGTCGGTGAGAGAACGCCGGTCCGGCCTCGCCCGCAGCAGCCGATGGGTGACCGGCGCGAACAGCGACTCGGGGAAGTCGAACGTCTCGACCTGCACGTCCTGCGGCAAGGCCAGCGTGACCGGCCCGGCGTCGGCCGGATCGGTGAGCACCCGCGCGACCTGCGGCAGCGTCGAGAGCAGCTGCTCGGGCTTGGTGATCCGGTCGAAGTAGCGGCTGACCGCGCGGAACGCGTCGTTGACCGTCGCCGTCGCGTCGCCGAAGTGCTCGACCTGCTGCAGCACGGGATCCGGGGCGCGGCTGGTGAACGTGTCACCCGGCAACAGCAGCACCGGCAGCCGGTTGGCGTGCGCGACCCCGGCCGCGGTCACCATGTTCAGCGCGCCCGGCCCGATCGACGAGGTCACCGCGCCGACCTGACGCCGGTGCGTCGCCTTCGCGTAGCCGACGGCGGCCAGCGCCATGCCCTGCTCGGTGTGCCCGCGCCAGACCGGGATCTCGTCGCGGTGCTCCTCCAGCGCGGTGCCGAGGCCGAGCACGTTGCCGTGCCCGAAGATCGCGAACACGCCGGGGAACAGCGGGACCTCGCGGCCGTCGAGGGTCTCCGAGCGCTGCGCGAGCATCCAGCGGACGAGCGCCTGCGCGGTGGTCAGCTTCACGAGACCCGCCCTTCGTGGCTCGTCACCGGGCAGCGCGGATCGAGTTCCTGGTCCTGCCAGCTCTCGCGGATCCAGCTGTGCGCCGGGTCGTCGCAGAACGCCATCGACCGCTCGGCCGCGGGCCCGGCGAGGACGTTCAGGTAGTACAGGGGATAGCCGGGCGCCGCCACGCATGGTCCGTGATATCCGCGCGGGATAAGGAAAACATCGCCGTCGCGCACTGCGACGTCCTCGTCCAGCTCACCGTCGGCGGTGTAGGTCCGGTGCAGCCCGAAGCCCTCGCGGCTCGGCGTGACCCCGTCGCGCCCGGCGACGCGGAAGTAGTAGATCTCCTCGTTGATCACTTCGCACTCGGTCGCCTCGTCGTGCTTGTGCGGCGGGTACGAGGACCAGTTGCCGCCCGGCGTGATCAGCTCGCACGCGTTGAGCTTGTCCGCGTGGTCCCACACGCCCGGCGTGCCGAAGTTCGTGACCTGCCTGGTCGCCTGACCGGCGCCGCGCACCTCGACCGGCACGTTCTCGGCGGGCCCGTACTTCGGCTCCAGGCGGTTGACGCAGCGCGCCATCGGCAGCGCGACCTCGATACCGTCCGAAGTGGACAGTTCGACCTCGGCGTCTCGCGGCACGTAGGCGAAGTCCGTGACCCGGCTGAACACCGAATCGCGACCTCGCAGCTCGAACGTCTGGCCGTCGACCCTGACCACGCACGACCCCGCCAGCGGCAGCACGAACGCCTCGTACTCGCCGGTGTGCAGCACCCGCGTCTCACCGGCCGCGAGCTTGAGCACACGCAGGCCGCTGTAGTTCCAGCCCGCCGAGTCCGGGCTCAGCCGGATCGGGTCGTGGCCGTCGCTCAGTGTCCCCAATGGACGGTGGAGCTTGCTCACTTCGCGGCCTCCAGAATCTTCGCGGCGGCCTCGACGGCCGCACCGACATCCCCATCCGGCGGATACAGCAACGTCCTGCCCACCACGAGACCACGCACGGCCTGGTGGCGCAACGCCCGTCCCCAGGACGCCAGATCGGCTGCCGGGTCGGCCGACGGTACCCCGCCGAGCACGACCACCGGCAGTGTCGTCGCGTTCAGCACGGCCGCGTCCTCGGGCGCCGGGATCTTCAACCAGGTGTGAGCCGAGGTCACGCCGATGCCCGACGCGACCGCGACCGCGCGGGCCAGTGACTCGGCGTCCTTCTGCAGCACCAGCTTCCCGTCGGTGTCGCGGTCGTAGGGCAGCGGCTCGACCATCGCCATGAGCTCGTTGGCTGCCAGCTCCGAGACCGCCTGCGCGCAGGCCTGCAAGGTCGGCACGGTGCCCGGGTCGGAGTCGACCAGCCGCAGCAGCATCTTGCCGCCGTCCAGCCGGAAGTCGACCAGCGACTTGGCGTCGTAGCCGGTGAACCGGTCGTCGATCTCCCAGTCCGCGCCCGCGAGCCCGCCGCGGTTCATCGAGCCGATGACGACCTTGTCGTGCAGCGCGTCGAGCAGCAGCAGTTCCTCGACGACGTCGGGCGTGCCGAGCAGCCCGTCGACGGCCGGGTTCTCCAGCGCGACCAGCAGCCGTTCGATCAGCGAGCGCCGGTCGGCCATGGCCATCGGGTCGTCGCCGACGCCGAGCGCGCCCCGCGCCGGGTGATCGGCCGCGACCAGGAACAGGGTTCCCTTGTCCGACAACAGCTTCCGCCGTCGCCGGTGCGCGTAGGCCCGCTTGATCGCGCCAGGGTCGGTGACGCGCGTGCGCAGCAGCTCGTTCCAGCGCTCGTCGGTCAGCAGGCTCACAGCAGCTCCTCGATCTCTCCGGCCGTCGGCATCGCGTCGGCGCAGGCCAGCCGCGACGCGACCAGCGCGCCCGCCGCGTTGGCGTATTCGGCGATGCGCACGGGATCCCAGCCGGACAGCAGCCCGTGGATCAGCGCGCCGCCGAACCCGTCACCAGCGCCGAGCCCGCAGACCACCTCGACGCGTTGCGGCTTCACCGTCCAGCGGCCCTCGGGCGTCGCGACCAGCACGCCCTCGGCACCCTTCTTGATGACCGCGAGCTTCAGCCCGCGTTCGAGCATCCGGTCGGCCGCGTGGTCCGGGTCCGCCGTGCCGACCGCGACCTCCACCTCGGCGCGATTGCCGACGGCGACCGTGACGTGGTCGAGCATCCAGCCGATCTCCGCGCGCGCCGTCTCCACGTCCGGCCAGAACATCGGCCGGTAGTCCAGGTCCAGCACGGTGTGCTCGCGTCGCGCCCGGGTTTCGAGGATCTTGCGCTGGGTGGTGCGCGCCGGTTCCACCGAGACCCCGGTGCCGGTGACCCACAGCAGCGGCACCGACTCGACGACCGCCCACGGCACGTCCTCGTCCGTGATCGTCAGGTCCGGCGCGATCGGCGCGCGGTAGAACAGCAGCGGCGGGTCGGCAGGCGGATTCAGCTCGCAGAACACCACGGGCGTCTGCAGGCCGGGGGAGGTGCCGACATGGTCGGGTGCCACCCCGAACCCGGCCAGCGCCTCGCGCACGTAGTCGCCGAACCCGTCGGGGCCGACCTTGGTCAGCACCGCCGTCCGCCGCCCGAGCCGCGCGGCGGCGACCGCGACGTTGGTCGCGGTGCCGCCGAGCGACTTGGCGAAAGTGCTGACGCCGGCCAGCGGCACCCCGCTCTGCTCGGGGTAGAGGTCGACGCCGACCCGGCCGATCGTCAGTGCTTCCAGACTCATCCCGCTTCCACCTGCCGCAGTTCGTGCTCGAGCGCTTCGAGCTCCGCGCCGCCCGCCATCTGCCGGGTGAGCTCGTTGATGTCGATCTCGGACTTCTCGTACGACCCGAGCGCCGCGCCCCGCTTGAGCAGCAGGAACCGGTCGGCCACCGGATACGCGTGGTGCGGGTTGTGCGTGATCAGCACGACGCCGAGCCCGCGATCGCGGGCCTGCGCCACGTACTTGAGCACGACACCGGCCTGCTTGACGCCCAGCGCCGCCGTCGGCTCGTCGAGGATCAGCACCTTCGCGCCGAAGTGCACGGCACGCGCGATCGCCACGCACTGCCGCTCACCACCGGACAGCGTGCCGACCGGCTGCTCGACGTCACGCAGGTCGATGCCCATGTCGGACAACGCCTTCTTGGTCGTCTCGCGCCCGGTCTTGCGGTCCAGCGCGCGGAACGGCCCGAAGCCGACCGTCGGCTCGGAGCCCAGGAAGAAGTTCCGCCAGACACTCATCAGCGGCACCACCGCGAGGTCCTGGTACACCGTCGCGATGCCGCGGTCGAGCGCCTCACGCGGTGAGGTGAACCGGACCGGCTCACCCTCGACCAGGAACTCGCCGCGGTCGTGCTGATGCACCCCGGCGAGGATCTTGATCAGCGTGGACTTGCCGGCGCCGTTGTCGCCGAGCACGCAGGTGACCTCACCCGCGTTGACCACAGTGGACACATCGCGCAGCGCGATCACGCTGCCGTAGGTCTTTCCGATGTCGGTGACCTGGATGAGGCTCATCGCCGTACCCTTTCCGCCCGCCGCCGGAAGGTGTTGTTGACCAGCACCGCGGCCAGCAGCATCACGCCGAGGAAGAGCATGAACCAGTCGCTGTCCCAGCGGGCGAACACGATGCCCTGCCTGGCCATGCCGAAGATCAGCGCGCCGATCGCCGCGCCGACCGCCGAACCGAAACCGCCGGTCAGCAGGCAGCCGCCGACCACGGCCGCGATGATGTACTGCAGTTCGAGGCCGATGCCCTGGTTCGCCTGGACGCTCGCGAACCGCAGGATGTTGATCGACCCGACGATCCAGCCCGCGAAGGCCGTGGTCATGAACAGCAGGATCTTGGTGCGCACCACCGGAACACCGACCGCGCGCGAGCTCTGCAGGGAGCCGCCGACCGCGAAGATCCAGTTGCCGAACTTGGTGCGCACCAGCACCCACGCGGCCACCGCAGCCACGATGATCCACCAGACGATGGAGATCTGGAACTGCGTGCCGCCTATGTCCACAGTGGACGCGAACAGCGCGCCCGCCGACTCGTAGCCGTCGGTCGAGCGCATGCCCGAGACCTGGACCGTGCCGGTGACCAGCCTGGTGATGCCGAGGTTGAGCCCCTGCAACGCCAGGAAGGTGCCGAGCGTGACGATGAAGCTCGGCAGCCCGGTCTTCATCACCAGCCAGCCGTTGAACGCGCCGACCGCCAGCGCGAACGCCAGCGAGGCGAGCAGCGCGAGCCAGACGTTCCAGCCCGCCTGCGTCGCCAGCATGGCGGTGACCAGCGAGGTCGACGCCGTCATCACCCCGGCGGAGAGGTCGAACTCGCCGCCGATCATCAGCAGCGCCACCGCGACGCCCATGATGCCGAGCGTCGACGAGTCGTCCAGCCACGTCGAGACCCCGAGCGGGCTCAGGAACTGGTCGGTGACCACGGAGAAGAACACGAAGACGAGCACGGCGCCGAGCAGCGCGCCGATCTCCGGCGCGGCGATCAGCCGGTCGGTGAACCTCGGTTTGGCCATGCGTTCATCCGCCCGCGCGGGCGCTGCTACGGCCATTACCGGGTACCTCGCTGGGCGTAGGGCGCGATGGCGTCGACGTTGCTCTTGTCGACGAAACCGGGCCCGGTCTGGACCGGCTTGCCGCCGCCGATGGTGTTCGCGTTGTCCTTGTAGAGCTTGAGGAACACGATCGGCAGGTAGCCCTGCTCGTACTGCTGCTGGTCGACGGCGAACAGGATGCTGCCGTCCTTGATCGCGGCGACCACGTCGGCGTTGAGGTCGAAGGTGGCGACCTGCGCCTTCGAGTTCGCGCCCTTGGCCGCGGTGACCGCGCCCGCGGCGACCTGCGAGTTCAGCGCGAGCACCGCGTCGATCGACGGGTCCGACTGCAGCGCGGCCTTGAGCCTGGCCTGCGCGTCGGTCGGGTTGTTGATGTCGACCTGCAGCGTCTGGACGTCGCCGAAGCTCTGCTTCGCGCCGTCGCACCGCTGGTTCTGGCCGACGTTGCCCGCCTCGTGGATGACGCAGAGCAGCTTGGTCTTGCCTGCCGCCTTGAGCCGCTGGCCCGCGCCCTGCCCGGCGAGACCCTCGCTCTGGCCGACGTGGGCGAGCGCGCCGAACTCGGCGCTGCGGTCCTCACCGGAGTTGATGGTGATCACCGGGATGCCTGCCTTGACCGCGTTCTGGATCGAGGTCTTGAGCGCCTCGGGGTTCGCCATCGAGACCACGAGCCCGCCGACCTTCTGCGCGACCGCGTTGTCGATCAGCTTCGACTGGGCGCCGGGGTCGCCGTCCGAGTTGTACTCGACCTTCACGCCGAGCTGCTTGCCCGCCGCTTCGGAGCCGTTCTTGACGACGTTCCAGAACGCGTCGCCCGCGCTGCCGTGGGTGATCACGGCGATGCGGAGGTCACCGCCCTGCGCCGGCGCGTCGGCGGCGCCGGTCGTGGCGGGCTTGTCCGCGGTGGGGCCGCTGCACGCGGTGAGCACGAGGCCGGCGGCGAGGCCGAGCATCCATTTCTTGAGTGTCAGGGACTTCGCTTTCAGGGACTTCATTGTCTCTCCTAGAGTCGGTCGGCGATCTCGGTCAGGTGCTGCAGGCTGCGCTCGGTGTCACGGCGTGGACCGTCGACCGGGCTCGCTTCGCCGAGGGCGGTGTCCTGTTCGAGGACGTACCAGCCTCCGTATCCCCCCGCGTGGACGAAGCGCACCAGTGCCTCGACGTCCACGTCCCCTTCGCCGAGCGGGACGTAGATGCCCTGCCCGACAGCTTCGGTGTAGCCGAGACGGCCCGCGCGGACCTCTTCGGCGATCTCCGCCCGCACATCCTTGAGGTGGATGTGCCCGATCCGGTCCGGGTACCGCTTGGCCAGCTCGACCGGATCGGTGCCGCCGATCAGCAGGTGCCCGGTGTCCAGGCAGAGCGGCAGCGCGGAGTCGGCGAGGAACCGCTCGACCTCCGGCTCGGTCTCGACGTGCGTGCCCACGTGCGGGTGCAGCACCGTCTTGAGCCCGTGTTTCGCGGCGATCTCGCCGATCTTGGCGGCGGTGTCGACGAGCGTGGCCCATTCGGCGTCGCTCAGCCGGGGCCGTTCGTCGTAGCCGTCGAGCCCGGTGGCGGCGGCGAGCACCAGCACCTCCGCTCCGCACGCGGCGAACAACGCCGCGGACTCCTCGGCCTCGGCCAGCGCGGCCGCCTGGCCGTCGTGCAGCACGACCGCGAGGAAGCCGCCGACCAGGCTCAGCTTGTGGTCGCCGAGCAGCGAACGCAACTCGGCGGGATCGCGCGGCAGGTAGCCGGGCGGGCCGAGCTCGGTGGCGCTGACGCCCAGCTCGGCCATCTCGCCCAGCACGGTCCGCGCGTCGAGCACCCGGCCCCAGCCCGGCACTTCGCACACCCCCCAGGAGATCGGGGCGGCGGCGATTCGGATCTTGGACGACGCTGTCATCGGGGCCTCTCGCGGTCGGCGGTTAGAGCGCTCTATTGATTAGAGCGCTCTAATCTTGTAACGTCGATCACGGCAAGTCAAGGGCGAATCGGGGAGGTGAAGGTGTCGCGACCGACGATGGAGGATGTGGCCGCCCGTGCGGGAGTTTCCCGCGCACTGGTGTCCTTGGTGATGAGGAATTCACCGAAGGTCAGCGCGCAGCGCAGGCTCGCCGTGCTGAAGGCGGCCGAGGAGCTCGGCTATTCACCGCACGCGATGGCGAGGTCGCTGGCCAGCCGCACGTCCACCGTGCTCGGTGTGATGGTCTCCGATCTGCGCAACGCCTTCTTCGCGGACGTGGTGGAAGGCTTGGACGCCGCGGCGCAGGCGGCGGGCTTCGAGCTGATCCTCAACACCGGCGGCCGCAGCCCTGCCCGTGAGCGGTCGGCGTTGCGGAGCCTGCTTTCCTTCCGCCCGGCCGGGGTCATCCTCCTGTCGCCGGTGATGCCCGCGTTCGCCATCGAGGACGCGGTCAAGCAGTGCCCGGTGGTGATGGTGTCGCGCACGACCCGCGCCCCGGAGATCGACACGGTGAACGACGACGGCGAGGCGGGCGCCGCGCTGGCCGTCGATCATCTCGTCGCGCTCGGCCACCGCCGGATCGTGCACCTCGACGGTGGCGGCGCGGCGGGTGCGGCGGCCAGGCGGCGCGGTTTCCGCTCCGCGATGCTCAGGCACGGTCTGCCGCCGCTGATCATCCACAGCGAGCACACCGACAGCGCCGGTGAAAAAGCCATGCAGCAGATGCTCAACGAGTACATGCTCGCCCAGCGGCCCACCGCGGTGGTGGCGGGCAACGACTTCAACGCCGTCGGCGCCATTTCCCGGCTGGAGGAAGCGGGCCTGCGGGTCCCCGACGACATCTCCGTGGTCGGCTACGACAACACCTCGCTCGCCGCGCTGCGCCACCTTTCACTGACCACCGTGGACCAGCCGAGGACCGAAATGGGCAGGCTCGCCGTCGAGGCGCTGCTCGAACGCGTGCGTGAGGGCCGTGAGGAGCCCGTCCGCCATCTGCTGCACCCATCGTTGGTGGTCCGGTCGACCACCGCCAGCCCGGTAGGAGAAGCACTGTGACCGAACTCGTCCAGCACTGGATCGACGGCGCGCGCACATCCGGCGTGTCCGCGCGTCGCGGCGACGTCTTCCAGCCCGCGACCGGCGCGGTCGCGCGCCAGGTCGTGCTCGCCGACCAGTCCGATGTGGACACCGCGGTCGCGTCCGCGGTCAAGGCTTCGCAGGACTGGGCCGAGAGCTCGCTGTCCTCGCGGGTGCGCATCCTGTTCAAGTTCCGCGAACTCGTCGACGCGCACCGCGACGAGCTGGCGGCGCTGATCACCGCCGAGCACGGCAAAGTCCTCTCCGACGCCGCCGGCGAAGTGCAGCGCGGGCTCGAGGTCGTCGAGTTCGCCTGCGGCATCCCGCAGCTGCTGAAGGGCGAGCATTCCGAGCAGGTGTCGCGCGGTATCGACGCGTATTCGATCCGCCAGCCGCTCGGGGTGGTCGCGGGCATCACGCCGTTCAACTTCCCGGTCATGGTGCCGATGTGGATGTTCCCGATCGCCATCGCCTGCGGCAACACCTTCGTGCTGAAGCCGTCGGACCGTGACCCGTCGGCCTCGCTGCGCCTGGCCGAGCTGTTCTCCGAAGCCGGTCTGCCGCCGGGCGTGCTCAACGTCCTGCAGGGCGACGCGTTCGCGGTCAACGCGCTGCTCGACCACCCTGACGTCGCGGGCGCTTCCTTCGTCGGCTCCACCCCGATCGCCAAGCACGTCTACGCCAAGGGAACCGCGGCTGGCAAACGAGTCCAGGCGTTGGGTGGCGCGAAGAACCACATGGTCGTGCTGCCGGACGCGGACATCGACAGCGCGGCCGACGCCGCCGTGTCGGCGGGCTACGGCAGCGCGGGCGAGCGTTGCATGGCGATCTCGGTGGTCGTCGCCGTCGGGGATTCCGCCGACGAGCTGGTCGAGGCGATCGCCGAGCGCACCCGCGCGCTGAAAACGGGCCCAGGCACGGACTCGGCGTCCCAGATGGGCCCGGTCGTCACCGGCGCCGCCCGCGACCGCGTCGTGTCCTATGTGGACGCCGGGGTCGAAGCCGGTGCCCGATTGGTGGTTGACGGGCGCGGGTTCGCGCCGGAAGATCATGAGGAGGGGTTCTGGGTCGGCCCGACGCTGTTCGACGGCGTGACCCCCGAGATGTCGATCTACACCGACGAGATCTTCGGGCCGGTGCTCGCGGTCGTGCGCGCCGAGTCGTTCGAGGCCGCGCTGGAACTGGTCAACGCCAACCCGTACGGCAACGGCACGGCCATCTTCACCGCGGACGGCCTCGCCGCCCGCGAGTTCCAGCGCCGGGTCACCGTGGGCATGGTCGGCATCAACGTGCCCATCCCGGTGCCGATGGCCTACTACTCCTTCGGCGGCTGGAAGGACTCCCTCTTCGGGGACACCCACGTCCACGGCGCCGAAGGCGTGCACTTCTACACCAGGGGCAAGGCGATCACGTCGCGCTGGCCGCGGCAGGCGCACGGCGTCGACCTCGGTTTCCCCACCCACGGCTGAGCTTTTCCTACTGGAGGATTTCTTATGAGGTTGGGACTTGCAGGCACCGGCCGGATCGGCACCTCGCACGCCGAGACGCTGAAGGGCTTCGACGAGGTCACCTCGGTCGTCGTCGCCGACGTCGACCCGGCGCGCGCCCGCGCCGCGTCGGCCAAGCTCGGCGTCGAGTTCGCCGACGGCATCGACGCGCTGTTCCAGTCCGGTTTGGACGGTCTGGTGGTCACCGCGGCCACCGACGCCCACCCGAAGCTGATCACCGCCGCCGTCGACGCGGGCATCCCGGTCTTCTGCGAAAAGCCGGTCGCCGCCGACATCGAGGGCACTCTCGCGGTCATCGACCGCATCAGCGGCTCGGACGTCCCGGTCCAGATCGGCTTCCAGCGCCGCTTCGACGCCGGCTACACCACCGCCCGCGACGCCGTCGCCTCCGGCGACCTCGGCTGGATCCACACCCTGCGCGCCACCACACTCGACCCCGCGCCCCCGCCCGCCGAGTACGTCCCGCACTCGGGTGGTCTTTTCCGCGACTGCGGCGTCCACGACTTCGACATCATCCGCTGGGTCAGCGGCCGCGAGGTCACCGAGGTCTACGCACTCGGCACCAACCGCGGCGAGCAGTTCTTCGCCGACGCCGGCGACGTCGACACGGCCGCCGCCACCCTCGTCCTCGACGACGACACCCTCGCCGTCGTCTCCCTCACCCGCTACAACGCCGCGGGCTACGACGTCCGCCTCGAAGTACTCGGCTCCCAGTCGAACGTCATAGTCGGCCTCGACGACCGCGCCCCCCTCCGCTCGGTCGAGCCCGGCGTCGTCGCACTCGCAGGCCCCGCCTACCCCGGCTTCATGGAACGCTTCCGCCCCGCCTACAACCGCGAACTCGAGGTCTTCGTCTCCGTGGTCGCCGGCCGCGCCACCAGCCCCTGCGGCGTAGCGGACGCCCTCGAAGCCTTCTACGTCGCCGAAGCCTGCGAGATCTCCCGCCGCGAACGCCGCCCCGTCCGCATCGACGAAGTCCGCCGCTGACCGACCTCGTCTTCGGGTCACCCGGGGTCGTGAGTGATGCGGCCGGTTAGAACCGGCGATACCACTCACGACCCGGGTCAGCGAGCGGTGGTCGCGGCGTGCCTACCAGCCCATGTCTTTGGCGACTTCCTCTTGCGCGGCCGCGATTTCCTCGGCCGTGGACGCGGTGATGTCGCTGTCGATGTTGTGCTCCAGCGCGGTCAGCAGGTCGGCCAGCGCCTGCTTCTGCGCGGGGTGAGTGATCGGCACTGTGTCCAGGTCGACGCTCATCAGCCAGTCGAACAGCACGATCGCGTCAGCGCGCCACAACGTCACGTCGACCTCGGGCAGGTTCTCGGACATGCGGCTCATCCTGCCACGAGTCGTGAGTGTTCCGGCCGGTTCCAACCCAATGCCGGGCAGTCAGGGATCTGGCCCTGGGCAAGTCGCCCTTGCGGAGACGCTGATCCGCATGAACGCTACGTTCACAACGCTGTGCGACGCAAAAGCCCCGTTCATCTTCGCGAAACCCGAGTTTGGGCCATTGGATGGCCCAAACTCGGGTTTCGCGTGGTCGCGCCCCGCATCGCTGGACGGTCCAGGTCGAGCGCTAACTGCCCGGCATTGGGTTCTAACCGGCCGGAACGCTCACGACCCCAGCAGCGCGCTCGGCGTCAGTGCTGGATCTCGGGGGAGTAGATGTCCAGCCAGTGGTAGAGGTCGAGGACGCGGTCGAGGCCGGTGCGCACGCCGCTCGGCATGGTGTGGGCGTCCAGCTCGGACGCGTTGTGCGCCCAGTCGCGGTCGATCAGGCCGAAGACCGGGTGGTCGTGCTCGGCGAGGACCTCCTTGACCTGTTGCTGCAACGCCACCGCGTACGCCGGGTCCTGAGTGGACGGATAGGGGCTCTTCACCCGGTCCACGACGGACTGGGGGAGTACGTGCTTGGTGGCGTGCCGGAGCAGGCTCTTTTCCCTGCCGTCGAAGGTCTTCAACGACCAAGGCGTGTTATAGACGTACTCGACCAGCCGGTGGTCGCAGAAAGGCACGCGGACTTCCAGGCCGACGGCCATGGAAGCGCGGTCTTTACGGTCAAGGAGCATGCGGACGAATCGCGTCAAATGCAGGTGGCAGATCGTGCGCATCTGCTGTTCGAGAGGCGAGGCGTTGTCGAGGTGGTCGACCTCGGCGACCGCGGCCGCGTACTGGTCGGCGACGTAGGTGGGCAGGTCGAGGCGGGCGCGAAGGTCTTTGTTGAGCAGGCCCGCGCGGTCGCTGGTGATGGCGTTGCGGAAGGCCAGCCAGGGGAAGGTCTTGGTGTTGCGGGCTTCGGGGTCGTGGAACCAGCGGTAGCCGCCGAAGACCTCGTCGGCGGACTCGCCGGAGAGCGCGACCGTCGACTCGGCGCGGATGGCCTTGAACAGCAGGTAGAGCGACGTGTCCATGTCGCCGAGGCCCGCCGGGATGTCGCGGGCGGTGATGACCGCGCGGCGGACGGCCGGGTCGGTGAGGTCGCCGGGGTTCAGGACGATGTCGCGGTGGGCCGAACCGACGAGGGAGGCGACGTCGCGGACGAAGGGGGAGTCCGGGGTGTCGCGCATCTCGTCGGCGTGGAAGTTCTCTTCCTGGCCCAGGAAATCGACCGAGAAGGTGCGGAGCTGCTCGCCCTGGGATGACAGGTGGGCGGCGGCGAGGCCGGTGACGGCGCTCGAGTCGAGGCCGCCGGACAGGAGCACGCAGCGGGGGACGTCGGCCACCAATTGCCGGTGGACGATGTCGGTCATGAGCTCGCGGACTCGCTCGACCGTGGTGTCCTGGTCGTCGGTGTGCTCGACGGCGTCTAGCTTCCAGTAGGTCCTGGTGCGGATGCCGCCCGAGTCGACCGTGACGATCGCGCCGGGCGGGACCTCTTCCATGCCCTTCCAGAGCGACCAGCCGGGAGCCTTGGTCATGGAGACCAGCTCGCGGAGGCCGTCGGCGTCGACCACCTTGCGGGCCAAGGGGTTCGCGAGGATTGCCTTGGGCTCGGAGCCGAAGAGGACGCCGTCGGGGGTGGGGTAGAAGTAGAACGGCTTGATGCCCATGCGGTCGCGGATCATCACGAGCTTGTCGTCGCGCTCGTCCCAGATCGCGAAGGCGTACATGCCGTTGAGGTGGTCGGCGACGCTCTCACCCCACTGCAGGTAACCGTGCAGCACGACTTCGGTGTCGCTGTCGGTTTCGAAGCGGTGGCCGAGCTTGACCAGCTCGGCGCGCAGTTCGGTGAAGTTGTAGGCCTCGCCGCTGTAGACCATGGCGACCGAGTTGCTGCTCATCGGCTGCTTGCCGCCGGGCAGGTCGATGATCGCGAGCCTGCGGTGGCCGAGCCCGGCGTGCTGCCGGACGAAGGTGCCCGAGTCGTCGGGGCCGCGGCAGGCCATGGTGGCGGTCATGGCGTCGAGGGTGTGCTGCTGCCTGGTCAGATCAGAGTCGTAAGAGACCCAGCCGGTGATCCCGCACATGCATGCCTCCCGGAACGGAGATTTATTTAGTTACTACAACTACATGTAACTCAGGTGTAACACGGTTTCGGTTCGCTGTCTGCCCGATACGCGCGGTGTGTGCTCGATTCACTACTTAATGTGGCGTGGATCACCGGTCATCAAGATCGCGTAAACGGCCGCGAACAGCGCATTAAGGAGGCGTTAGCGGCTCTCGATCACGCAGCGCTACGGGCGCAGTGTTGGCCTGTCGCCAGATGGGTGACGCGTCAAGAGAGGTGCACAGTGGCCGATTTGCTCTACGCCGTCTTGTTGATCGGCGTCTTCGTGGTGCTCGCGCTCACGCTGCGCGGATTGGAACGGCTGTGAACGGGGCGGGCACGGCGGCCAACATCGTCGGCGGTGTGCTGGCGCTGGGCCTGATCGTCTACTTGTTCATCGCGCTGATCAAACCGGAGAAATTCTGATGTCGGACACGACGGCCGGGCTGCTCCAGCTCGGCTTACTCCTGGTCGCTCTCGCGGTGGCTTACAAGCCACTCGGCGACTACATGGCGCGAGTGTTCTCGTCGGAGAAGCACTCGAAAGTGGAAAAGGGCCTCTACAAGCTCTTCCGCGTCAACCCCGAGTCCGAACAGCGCTGGCCGACCTACGCCGCGGGCGTGCTCGGCTTCTCGTTCGTCTCGGTGGTGCTGCTCTACCTGCTCCAGCGCCTCCAGCCGCTCCTGCCGTGGGACCTCGGCCGCGGCGCCGTCTCGCCGGGGGTCGCGTTCAACACCGCGATCAGCTTCGTCACCAACACGAACTGGCAGTCCTACGTGCCGGAGACGACCATGGGTCACTTCGTGCAGATGGCAGGCCTGACGGTGCAGAACTTCCTGTCGGCCGCGGTCGGGCTGTCCGTCGCGATCGCGCTGACCCGCGGTTTCATCCGCTCGCAGGCGGACCGGCTCGGCAACTTCTGGGTGGACCTCACGCGCGGCACGATCCGCGTCCTGCTGCCGATGGCCTTCGTCTTCTCGCTGGTCCTGATCGCGCTCGGCGTCGTGCAGAGCCTCAAGGCCGGCGTCGCCGTGACCAACCCCGACGGCACCTCGAGCACGATCGCGCTGGCGCCCGCCGCCAGCCAGGAGGCGATCAAGGAGCTCGGCACCAACGGCGGCGGCATCTTCAACGCCAACTCGGCGCACCCGTTCGAGAACCCGAACTACTGGACCAACCTGGTCGAGCTCTTCCTGATCCTGGTCATCCCGGTCTCGCTGACCCGCACGTTCGGACAGCTGGTCGGCAACCGCAAGCAGGGCTACGTGCTCCTGTCGGTGATGGGCCTGCTCTGGGGCCTGATGCTCGCGGTCACCTGGATCTCCGAGGCGAAAGCCGGTGGCATGGAAGGCAAGGAGCAGCGGTTCGGCACCAGCCTGACCTCGATCTTCGCCGACACGACCACGGGCACCTCGACCGGCGCGGTCAACGGCGCGCACGACAGCCTCAGCGCGCTCGGCGGCGGCGGCCCGCTGCTCAACATGCTCTTCGGCGAGATCTCGCCGGGCGGTGTCGGCACCGGCCTGTACGGCATGCTCGTGATGGCGATCATCGCGATGTTCCTGGCCGGGCTGATGGTCGGCCGCACCCCGGAGTACCTGGGCAAGAAGCTCGGCAAGCGCGAGGTCACCTGCGCGGCCGTCGCGATGCTCGCGATGCCGACCGTGGTACTGCTCGGTTCCGCGCTGGCGCTGATGTTCCCGGCCACGGAAAGCGCTCTCGGCAACGGTGGCGCGCACGGCCTGTCCGAGGTGCTCTACGCCTACGCGTCCACCGGCAACAACAACGGCAGCGCGTTCGGCGGCCTGACCGCGACCAGCGACTGGTTCCAGAGCAGCCTCGGCGTGGCGATGGCGTTCGGCAGGTACATCCCGATCATCGCCGTGCTCTGCCTGGCCGGTTCCCTTGCCGCGCAACGGAAGGTTCCGGAGACCTCGGGCACGCTGCCCACCACCGGACCGCTGTTCGGCACGATGCTGACCGGCACGGTCGTGCTCGTCGCCGCTCTCACCTTCATCCCGGCGCTCGCGCTCGGGCCCATCGCGGAGGCACTCGCGTGACCATCACCGAAGAACGCCCTGTCATGAAACACGCCGAAGAAAACGGGCGGGTGGGCGTGGGCGTGTTCAGCCCGCGGCAGCTGTGGACGTCCATTCCGGACGCGCTGCGCAAGCTCAACCCCAAGCACCAGCTGTCGAACCCGGTCATGTTCGTCGTCTGGGTCGGCTCACTGCTGACCACCGTCTTCGCGATCACCGACCCCAGCGTGTTCACGATCCTGATCGCCGTGTGGCTGTGGTTCACGGTCCTGTTCGCGAACCTCGCCGAGGCCGTCGCGGAAGGCCGGGGCAAGGCGCAGGCGGAAACCCTGCGCAAGTCCAAAAAGGAGACCGTCGCACGCAGGCTGACCGAGGACGGCTCCGAAGAGAGCGTGCCCGGCGTCGACCTGCGCATCGGCGACCTGGTCGTCGTCGAAGCGGGCGAGGTGATCCCCGGTGACGGTGACGTCGTCGAGGGCATCGCGACCGTCGACGAGTCGGCCATCACCGGTGAGTCGGCGCCGGTCATCCGCGAGTCGGGTGGCGACCGGTGCGCGGTCACCGGCGGCACGACCGTGCTGAGCGACCGGGTCGTCGTGAAGATCACGACCAAGCCTGGTGAGTCCTTTGTGGACCGCATGATCGCGTTGGTGGAAGGCGCTTCGCGGCAGAAGACGCCGAACGAGATCGCGCTGACCATCCTGCTGTCGACCCTGACGATCATCTTCCTGCTCGCGGTCGTCGCGCTGCAGCCGATGGCCGGGTACTCGGGCAGCCAGCAGTCGGTGGTCGTGCTGACCGCGCTGCTCGTCTGCCTCATCCCGACCACGATCGGCGCGCTGCTCTCGGCCATCGGCATCGCCGGCATGGACCGGCTCGTGCAGCGCAACGTGCTCGCGACCTCGGGCCGCGCGGTCGAAGCCGCCGGTGACGTCTCGACGCTGCTGCTCGACAAGACCGGCACCATCACCTTCGGCAACCGCAAGGCGACCGAGCTGATCCCGGTCGGAACGTCCACAGTGGAGGAACTCGTCCATGCCGCACGCCTGTCCAGCCTGGCCGACGGAACCCCGGAAGGCCGCAGCATCCTCGAACTGGTCGCCCGTGAGCACGGACTAGCCGAGACCGCGTCCGAGGACGAGAAGCTCGCCGAGTTCGTCGAGTTCACCGCGCAGACCCGGATGAGCGGCATCAACCTCGGCGACCGCGAGGTCCGCAAGGGCGCGACCGCGTCGGTGCGGCAATGGGTCCGCGAACGGGGCGGCGAGGTGCCCGACGAGACCGAGCGGGTTGTCGACGAGATCAGCGGCCAGGGCGGCACGCCGCTGGTGGTTGCGGAGGTCAGCGGCGGCAAGGCGTTCGTGCGCGGCGTGATCCGGCTGTCCGATGTGGTCAAGCCGGGCATGAAGGAGCGCTTCGAAGAGCTGCGCGCGATGGGCATCAAAACGGTGATGATCACCGGCGACAACCCGCTGACCGCGCGGGCGATCGCCGAGGACGCCGGTGTCGACGACTACCTCGCCGAGGCCAAGCCCGAGGACAAGATGGCGCTGATCCGCAAGGAGCAGGAGGGCGGGCGGCTGGTCGCGATGACCGGCGACGGCACCAACGACGCGCCCGCGCTCGCGCAGTCCGACGTCGGCGTCGCGATGAACACCGGCACCTCGGCCGCCAAAGAGGCGGGCAACATGGTCGACCTCGACTCGAACCCGACCAAGCTGATCGAGATCGTCGAGATCGGCAAGCAGCTGCTGATCACGCGCGGCGCGCTGACCACGTTCAGCGTGGCCAACGACCTCGCGAAGTACTTCGCGATCCTGCCCGCGATGTTCCTGGCCATCTACCCGCAGCTCGGCGGCCTGAACATCATGCAACTGGCGACGCCGAAGTCGGCGATCCTGTCGGCGGTCATCTTCAACGCGCTGATCATCGTCGGGCTGATCCCGCTGGCGCTGCGCGGCGTGCGGTACCGGCCGTCGTCGGCCTCGGCGCTGCTGCGGCGCAACCTGCTGATCTACGGACTCGGCGGCATCGTCAGCCCGTTCGTCGGCATCTGGCTCATCGACCTCGTTGTTCGTCTCATCCCTGGAATCGGGTAACACCATGAATGGCTTGTTGAAGCAGACCCTCGCCGGGCTGCGCGTGCTCATCGTCTTGACGGTGCTGCTCGGCGTGCTCTACCCGCTCGGCGTGTGGCTGGTGTCGCGGATCCCCGGGCTGGAGTCCAACGCCGAAGGCTCGATCATCACGCAGGACAACCAGCCCGTCGGGTCGTCGCTGATCGGCGTCGACCTGCAGGGTGACCAGTGGTTCCACTCGCGGCCGTCGGCGGGCAGCCCGTCGGCGTCGGGTGCGTCGAACAAGGGCCCGGCCAACCCTGACCTGCTCGAAGCGATCGCGAAGCGCCGCGCCGCCGTCGCCGCGCTCGAAGGCGTCCAGCCGTCGCAGGTGCCGCTCGACGCGGTCACGACTTCGGGCTCGGGTGTCGACCCGACGATCAGCGTCGAGTACGCGAACCTGCAGGTCGCGCGGGTGGCCAGGGTGAACGGTCTTCCCGAAGCCAAGGTGCGCGAGCTGGTCGACGCGAACACGGCAGGAGTGTTGCCCGGCGTGAATGTGGTGAAGCTCAATCTCGCCGTGCGTGACGCCGCCGGGGGAGCAAGATAAGTCCCGTGGACACCGAAAGCAGGCCCGTGAAGCCGCGCCGGGGCGAACTGAGGATCTACCTCGGCGCGGCACCGGGCGTCGGCAAGACCTTCTCGATGCTGGGCGAGGCGCGGCGGCGGCTCGACCGCGGCACCGACGTCGTCGCCGGCATCGTGGAGACACACGGCCGCAAGAAGACCGCCGAGCTGATGGCGGGCATCGAGGTGCTGCCGCGCCGCGAGTTCGTCCACCGTGGTACCGAGTTCACCGAGATGGACATCGACGCGCTGCTCGCGCGCAAGCCCGAAGTGGCCATTGTGGACGAACTCGCGCACACGAACGTGCCGGGTTCGCGCAACGAGAAGCGGTGGCAGGACGTCGAAGAGCTGCTCGCGGCCGGTATCGACGTGCTGTCCACCGTCAACGTCCAGCACCTGCAGAGCCTCAACGACGTCGTCGAGCGCATCACCGGCGTCGCGCAGCAGGAGACCATCCCGGACGAGGTCGTCCGCAAGGCCGAGCAGCTGGAGCTCGTCGACATCACCCCCGAGGCGCTGCGGCGCAGGCTCGCGCACGGCAACGTCTATCCGGCCGAGCGCATCGACGCCGCGCTCGGGAACTACTTCCGGCCAGGGAACCTGACCGCCTTGCGGGAGTTGGCCTTGTTGTGGGTCGCCGATCAGGTGGATGTCGCGCTGCAGCGATATCGCGCCGAACAGAAGATCACTGACACCTGGGAGGCCCGGGAACGGGTCGTCGTCGCCATCACCGGCGGGCCGGAGAGCGAGACGCTCATCCGGCGCGCGCGGCGCATCGCGACCAGGGCCGGTGCCGAACTGCAGGTCGTGCACGTGCTGCGCGGCGACGGGCTGTCCGGACTCGGGCCGACGGCGGTGTCGAGGTACCGGAAGCTGGCCGAGGACGTCGGCGCGACGTTCCACCAGGTGGTCGGCGACAACGTGCCGAACGCGCTGCTCGACTTCGCGCGCGGCGTCAACGCGACGCAGCTGGTGATCGGCACGTCGCGGCGCTCGCGGGTGGCGCGGCTGTTCGACGAGGGCATCGGCGCGGCCGTCGTCCAGGCGTCCGGCGCGATCGACGTGCACACGGTCACCCACCAGCAGGCGGGCGGACGGCTGCGCGCCCGGTTCGACCACAGCCCGCTGACCCCGTCGCGGCGGATGATGGGCTGGGCGCTCGCGCTGGTGCTGCCCGCGTTCGCGACCGGGATCGGGCTGCTGCTGGAACGCCAGCTGGACTTCTCGACCGACGTGATCGACTACGTGCTCGCGACGGTCATCGTCGCGCTGGTCGGCGGCCTCGGCCCGGCGCTGCTCGCGGCGCTGTTTTCGGCCGGGTTGCTGAACTTCTTCTTCACGCCGCCGCTGCACACACTGACCGTGCACGAGCCAAGGAACGTGATCACGCTGATCGCGATGGTCGTGGTCGCGGTGCTGGTGGCGACCGTCGTCGACATCGCCGCGCGCCGGGCCGCGCAGGCCGCACGGGCTCGTACCGAGGCCGCGCTGCTCGCCTCCTACGCGCGGACGGTCCTGACGCACGAGCATCCCGTGCGCAGGCTGCTCGAAAAGCTGCGCGAGAACTTCGGGCTGGTCTCGGTGGCACTGCTGGAAAAGAGCGACGGCGGCTGGTCACTGGTCGAGCAGGCGGGCGACGACGTCTGCCGGGACCCCGACGAGGCGGACGTCGACATCGCCGTCACCGCGGACGTGCACCTGACGTTGCGCGGGCGGGCGCTGCCCGCATCGGATCGGCGGGTTCTGGAGGCTGTCGCGGGGCAGGCGCTGCTGGCCTTGCGGCAGCAGCGGATGGCGCTCGCGGCCGCCCGCGCCGAGCGGAAGGCCGAGGCGACCGAGCTGCGGACGGCGCTGCTTTCCGCTGTGGGCCACGATTTGCGGACGCCGTTGACGTCGATCAAGGCCTCGGTCGGCAGCCTCCGCGCGGAGGACCTGACACTGTCCGAAGAGGACACCGCCGAGCTGCTGGAGGCGATCGAGCTGTCGGCCGACCGGCTCGCTGGGCTCGTCGAGAACCTGCTGGACTCGTCACGGCTGGCGACCGGCGCGGTGCGGCCGTTGCTCCGGCCGGTCGGCTACGACGAGGTCGTCGCCCACGCCTTGTCCAATGTGGACAACTCGGAGTCGGTGCTCGTGTGCGTCGACGACACGCTGCCCGCGGTGCTGGCGGACCCGGGACTGCTCGAACGTGTGGTCGCGAACGTCCTCGACAACGCGCTGCGGCACGGCGCGTCGGGTGAGCCGGTCGCCGCACGGGCATCGGAGCATTCCGACCACGTCGAACTCCGGATCGTCGACCACGGCCGAGGGCTGAAGAAGGGCACGGCCGACTCGGCGTTCGCCCCGTTCCAGCGTCTCGGCGACCGCGACGCGACCCCCGGCGTCGGCCTCGGCCTTTCGGTGGCGAAGGGGTTCACCGAGGCGATGGGCGGCGGCATCCGCGCCGAGGACACGCCGGGCGGCGGCCTCACCGTGGTGATTTCCCTGCCCGCCTATCGTTCTGCCATGGAGGAGATCCGATGAGCACCGTCCTCGTGGTCGACGACGAACCGCAGATCGTGCGCGCGCTCCGCATCAACCTGTCGGCGCGCGGCTACAAGGTGATCACCGCGCACGACGGCACGGCCGCGCTGCGCGCCGTCGCCGAGACCAAGCCGGACGTCGTCGTGCTCGACCTCGGCCTCCCCGACATGGACGGCACCGAGGTCATCGAGGGCATCCGCGGCTGGACCCTGGTCCCGATCATCGTCCTGTCCGCCCGCGGCGACTCCTCGGACAAGGTCAAGGCACTCGACGCCGGCGCCGACGACTACGTGACCAAGCCGTTCGGCATGGACGAGCTACTGGCCCGCCTCCGCGCCGCCGTGCGCCGCTCGACGGCTTCCGCGGGCGAGGACGTCGACGCGGTCGTCGAGACCGGGACGTTCTCGATCGACCTGGCGGCCAAGAAGGTCCGCAAAGACGGGGCCGAGGTGCACCTGACCAAGACGGAGTGGGGTGTGCTGGAGCTGCTGGTGCGGAACCGGGGACGGCTGGTCGCGCAGAAGCAGATCCTGCACGACGTGTGGGGGCCGACCTACGAGACGGAGTCGCACTATCTGCGGGTCTACCTGGCCCAGCTGCGGCGGAAGCTGGAACCCGAACCCTCGCGGCCGCGGCACCTGCTGACCGAGCCCGGGATGGGCTACCGCTTCGAGCTCTGAGGGCTCGTGAGTGTTTTGACCGGTTAGAACCGGCCGTACCACTCACGACCCCTGCGTACGACGCCCTTGGCACACTGGTGGGGTGGTGAACAGTCCGGCGGGGCCGTGGATGGCGGCGAGCAGGGAGACGCCGTTGGTGCGGCGGGGTCCGCTACTGGTCAGCTCGTTCGTGGCCGCGCTCGGCGGGGCGGCCATCCCGGCGGTGACGTTGCCGCCGCTGTGGCGGATGTGGCAGCTGCACGCGATGGTGTTCGGCCTGCTGGCGCTCATCGAGACGGTGGCCGTGGTCGCGTTGTGGAGCAGGCCGACCCGGCGCGCGGTCCTGTTCGGCGCCGCCTCCGCGGGCGCCTGGGTCGTGGTGTGGCTGGCGGGCCGGGGGCTGGGCAAGCTCGGCGATCCTGATCCCTGGCAGCCCGCCGACGCCGTGTTCGGCGCCACCGACTACCTCGCCGCCGGGTTGCAGGCGGTGGCCGCGCTCGGGTTGCTGATCGCCGCGACCGGGGACCCGCGGCCGCCGTCGCTCGCGAAGTGGATCGCCTCGTGGATCGTGGGATTTCCGCTGCTCATCGGCACGCTGGTGGTGAGCGCCGCCGGGGTGACGGCCGCGTCGGACGGCTTCACCGGGACGGGGGTGCCGGGCGACGCGGTGATCGCGTCCGCGCTGCCTGCCGGGCAGACGAGCACGGTCGAATACTGCCGCCCGCAAGGTGTTCCGCTGCCGATGGACCTGCACATGCCCGCGCGGCGGGAGGCGCAGGCGCCGGTCGTGCTCTCTGTGCACGGCGGGGAATTCGTGCTCGGCGGGCGCAAAGCCACCGGACCGGGTGCTTGGCTCGCGAAGACCGACGGCACGTTGTTCGGCCAGCTCACCGCGCGGGGGTTCGTGGTCGCCTCGATCGACTACCGGCTCGCGCCGGCCGCGCCGTGGCCCGCGCAGCTCACCGACGCCAAATGCGCGGTCCGGTTCTTGAAGGCGCACGCGGGCGCGCTCGGCATCGACCCGGCGCGGATCAGCGCCTGGGGTGGCTCGCTGGCCGCGCTCGTCGGCACCGCGCCTGGGTTCGACGAAGGCCAGTATCTCGGCCAAAGCAGCAGCGTGAAATCCGTGGTCGTCACCTCGGGAATCGCCGACTACACGCGACTCGACGGCGCCGACCGGCTCACGCGTGCGCTTGTCCACATAGGACTGGGGGCGGAGGCCAGGCGGGCGGCGAGCCCGGCCACCTACGCGGCGGCCGCGACCACGCCTGTCCTCAACCTGCACGGCGCTGGGATCGACAGCGCACTCGAGTTCCTGGGGTCGTGAGTGGTACGGCCGGTTCTAACCGGTCATACCACTCACGACCCAGCCGGTCAGTCGTCGAAGAGCTGGACCCAGCGGCCGTCGAAGCCGCCGTTCGCCGGCGCGTACCAGGCGCCACGCAGCCAGGTGCCGTTCTCGCGGGACGCGGCGGTGTTGACCGTGCCGTCGTGGACGAAGAAATCGTGCTGCCACCAGTACACATTGGGTGAATCGGTGCGCCCGCTGGCCAGCTGGCGGCTCCAGCCGGAGCTGTCCAACCCAGTCCCTTGATAAGCGGGGAAGTTCTCTGAGGAACCTTCGCGGTCTTCGTCGGCTTCGGCGGTATAGGCGCCGTAGAGCCAATCCTTGTGGATGAGGCCTTCGCGGCCGTCGGTCAGGTCGGAGGCGCTGTTGTCGCGGGACTTGCTGTAGAAGCGCTGGCGGCCCGTGCTGACCTCGGTCGCGCCCAGTTCGTTGACGACCGGTGATTCCAGCTCGACGTCGTCGACGGCCGACGACAGCCAGTGCTTCGACCAGGCCGGGTTCTGCGACCAGTGGGTCGGGATGAGGTCGGCGATGTCCTGCAGCTCGTAGGTGAGCCGCTTGGCCTGGTACCAGTCGACGGTGTGCTCGTTGTCGTGCCCGGCGATCAGCGACGGCGCGTTGGCCCAGCTCAGCGTCTGCGCGCCCCACGCGCTGACCGCCGCGGAGGACGCCTGCGGGACGAAGATGTAGTGGACGTTCTCGTTCTTGTCCTTGCCGCTGATCTCCACCTCGGCGTCGTTCGTCACCGGCTGGCTCGCCAGCGAGGCGTAGCTGTCCTTCACGTAGCGCAGCTCGTGCGCGTGCGTGGCGAGCACGCTGCCCGCCTCGTCGGCCTGCCAGACCATCAGGTGCCTGCCGGTCGCGGTGTTCATGAAGTTGAAGCCGGAGTCGCCGCGCTTGCGGATGATGTGCTCGTGGTGGTGCGTGATGGTCGAGTTGTTGACGTACTCGCCCGCCGCGCCGGGCGTCCCGGTGACGCCGCGGACGACGATCTCGATCCGCTCCCAGTCGTGGATGGCGTCGCCTTGCTTGTCCGCCGCGTTGTACACGTGATACAGCAGCACCAACGATTTCACGCCGCCGCTGTTGTATTCGATCAGTGAGGTGTAAAGCGTCGGGCGGATGCGCCACTTCGCATACGGGCTGGTGGTCTGGTTCGCCGCCGCGGCCGCGACGTAGCGCTCGCTCTCGACCCAGTTGACGCGGTTGGTCGCGAAGTTCTGGTCCTGGTCGAAATCGAAGTTCGTCAGCCAGTCGCGGCCGTCCTGGCCGTTGTCCTCGTTGGCGCGCTTGAAGATCACCGGCGCGTAGTAGTTCAGGTAGGCACGCCGTTGCGCCATCGTCAGCAGCGGCTCGGCGGCGCCTGCCGCCGGGCCGCCGATCACCGGCACGGTGGCGAGCATGAGTGCCGCGACCACCAGTCGCAAGAAACGCCGCACGGTTCCTCCTTTGGAACAGCGGTCAGGTCGCGTTCACCCAACCTGACCGCTTTGCGTGCGGTGACGGCAATTCGGCCCCCGTAAGGCCCCTACGGATGCGTGGGGCTGGGGGAACCGCCGGGCGACGTGCCCGAGGAGGGCGGGTCGACCTTGGTGGTGATCGACGACGGCGGAGCCTGCGAGGACGACGATGAAGGCGGGGCCTGCGAAGACGAGGAGGACGGCGGCTTGGGCGTCTTCGTGGACGTCGGCGGGTTGGACGTGCCGGGGTCGTTCGGCGTGGTGCCGGGGTCGCCGGGGTTCGGCGGCGGGGGCGGCGGCGCGATGACCGTGGTGGTCGGCTTGCCGTCCGGACCGACGCTCACGACCGTCGTCGGCGCCGCGGCGGACGAGGAGGGCGCGCCGGGCGCGCCGGCGCCGGGGATGGTTTCCGGGCCACCGGGGGTGCCCTTGCCCTGGATGACCTGGGTGGTGGGGCCGGAGCCGGTGCCACCACCGAGCCCTGGTCCGCTGGCGTCGTGGCCGACGCCGGGGCCTGCCAGCTCGGCGACCGCGGCGAACGCCGTCGCCACGACGAGACCGCCCACTGCGAGGACGGCATATCCGGTGCGCTGCATCAGTCCGTTCGTCTCACGCGGCGGCGCCACGGAGATACGCGGGCTCGCCTCGGGCCCAGGGGACATGCTGTGTGCTCCTCGAAACGGGGGACATCGGGGATTGCGGCGTGTTTCTCGGATCGAGCGCGCGATAGCCGCGCCCAGGCGGCCCCTGGCGGCGCCGCGCGATCACCCGAGTACAAACCCGGTACGAGGGCGATCGCGCGGCGCCGCCAGGAACCACCTGGATCACGGCTCTCACGCACGCGATCCGAGAAACACGCCTTGGGGAAACCGCGCAAAACTCCCACGGTCGGGGGACCCCTGGACGGGGACGGTATCACCGACGATTCACCCTCAGCGAGCGAGAGCGCGCTCACAGTTCACCCTCCGCAACCGGCACAATAAGTCCTGTGAGTGAGGAACTTGACGAGGTCCGATTGACGGCGTGGGTGCACGGGCAGGTCCAGGGGGTGGGTTTCCGCTGGTGGACCCGGGCGCGAGCACTGGAGATCGGGGTGGTCGGCAGTGCGAACAATCTGCGCGATGGGCGTGTTGAGGTGGTAGCGGAGGGTACTCGTGACCACTGTGAGCGGTTGTTGACCTACCTCAGGTCCGGAGAATCACCCGGACGTGTAGATCAGGTCATTGAACGGTGGAGCCTGCCCAAAGGTGGTTTGACCGGCTTCGTCGAGCGCTAAGCCCCCACGTCCCACAGATGGCGGAGCGCCCCAGGTAGCATTCGGCGATTGACAGAGGAAAACCCGAGGCCAGAGGGGTCTGCACCCAGTGCACCTGAAAAGCTTGACGCTGAAGGGCTTCAAGTCCTTCGCCTCGGCCACCACGCTGCGGTTCGAACCGGGTATCACCTGTGTCGTGGGGCCGAACGGCTCCGGCAAGTCGAACGTGCTCGACGCGCTGCGCTGGGTCATGGGCACCCAGGGCGCCAAGGACCTGCGCGGCGGCAAGATGGAGGACGTCATCTTCGCCGGCACCGCGGGCCGCGCGCCGCTGGGCCGCGCCGAGGTGACGCTGACCATCGACAACGCCGACGGCGCGCTGCCGATCGAGTACACCGAGGTCTCGATCACCCGCCGCATGTTCCGCGACGGCGCGAGCGAGTACGAGATCAACGGCAGCACCTGCCGGCTGATGGACGTGCAGGAACTGCTGTCCGACTCCGGTATCGGCCGCGAGATGCACGTCATCGTCGGGCAGGGCCAGCTCGCGCAGATCCTCGAGGCCAAGCCCGAGGAGCGCCGCGCGTTCATCGAAGAGGCCGCCGGTGTGCTGAAGCACCGCAAGCGCAAGGAAAAGGCGCTGCGCAAGCTCACCGCGATGCAGGCCAACCTCGACCGCCTCGGCGACCTGACCACCGAGCTGCGCCGCCAGCTCAAGCCGCTCGGCAAGCAGGCCGAGATCGCGCGCAAGGCCCAGTCCGTGCAGTCCGAGCTGCGCGATTCCCGGCTCCGCCTCTACGCCGACGACCTCGTCACCCAGCGCGGCGCGATCGCCCGCGAGGAGGCCGACGAGCAGACCGCCCGCGCGCGCCGCACCGAGGTCGAGCAGGCGCTGGAGCTGGTCACGGCGCAGGAGAACGACCTCGAAGCGTCGCTGGCCGAGGACGCGCCGCGCCTCGCCGCCGCCCAGGACACCTGGTACAAGCTCTCCGCGCTGGCCGAGCGCCTGCGCGGCACCGTCCGGCTCGCCGTCGAACGTCAGCGCCACCTGTCGGCCGACGTCACGGGCCACAGCACCGGTCGCGACCCCGACGAGCTGCTCATGGAGGCCGAAGAGGTCGCCGAGCGCGAAGCCGAGCTGGCCGAGGGCGTCGCCGAAGCGCGTGAGCTGCTGTCGATGACCGTGCAACGCCGTGAGCAGCTGGAACACCAGGTCCAGGCCGCCGAGCGCGCCCACATGGCCGCCGTGCGCGCCATCGCCGACCGCCGCGAGGGGCTCGCGAAGCTCACCGGCCAGGTCGAGGCGCTGCGGTCCAAGAACGGCGCCACCTCCGACGAGATCGAGCGCATCTCGATGTCGATCGAAGAGGCCGCCGCACGTGCCGAGTTCGCCGTCGAGGAGCTGGAAGAGGCGCGCGCCGAGGGTGGCGTCGAAGAGTCCGACGACGCTGACCTGCAGGAACGTCACGACCGCGCGGTCGAGGCCAACAACTCGGCCAAGGCGCGCGTCGAAGAGCTTGTCAAAGGCGAGCGCACCGCCGAGCGCGAGATCGCTTCCGAGCGTGCCCGCGTCGAGGCGCTTTCCATGGGCTTGCGACGCAAGGACGGCGCTGGGGCGCTTCTCGGTGCTTCGCATGAGCTGCCCGGTCTGCTCGGCTCTGTCGCCGCGCTGCTGACCGTCGAGCCCGGTTTCGAGGTCGCGCTGGCCGCGGCGCTGGGCCCGGTCGCGGACGCGGTCGCCGTCGCGGGCGGTGAAGACGCGCTCGCCGCGCTGAAGTACCTGAAGAACAACGACTCCGGCCGCGCGGGCATCCTGCTCGGCGGCGGAGCGTCCACTGTGGACCACTCCGGCTGGCCGTCGCTTTCGGACGGTGCGCGCTGGGCCCGCGAAGTCGTTCGCGCGCCGGAAGCGTTGCGCCCCGCCGTCGAGCGCGCGCTGGAACTCGTGGCCATCGTGGACGGTCTGGACGAGGCGCGGCGGCTGGTCGCCGTGCACCCGGACGTCAGCACGGTCACCCGCGAAGGCGACGTCTTCGGCTCGCGCTGGGCCGCGGGTGGTTCGCAGCGGCGCGAAAGTGTCATCGAAGTGCAGGCCGCCGTCGACGAGGCGCAGGACCGGCTCCTCGCCGCGGAACGCTCGCTCGAACGCACCGGCGCCGAGCTGGAAGGCGCGCGCGCCGAGCAGCAGGCGCGGCGCGACGAGGTCGGCCAAGCGAAGGAAGCACTCGGCGAGGCCAAGGTCCGCAAGGCGCGTTCGTCGGAGCGGCTCAACCGCATGCAGCAGGCCGCGCGTGCCGCCGAGGCCGAGGTCGAACGCCTGCGCAACCAGCGCCTCAAGGTCGAGCAGAGCCGCGAGCAGGCGCTGACGCAGCTCGCCGAGCTCGAAGAGCGGCTCACCATGGTCGCCGACGAGGCCGTCGACGAGGACCCGGACACCGCCGAGCGCGACATGGCCGCCGAGGAACTGGCCACCGTGCGCCAGGAGGAGATGGAAGGCAGGCTCCAGCTCCGCACCGCCGAAGAGCGGTCACGCAGCATCGCGGGCAAGGCCGAGTCCCTGCGCCGCGCGGCGGCGGCCGAGCGGCAGGCCCGCGAGCGTGCCGAGAAGGCGCGTGTCGCTCGCCAGCGTGGCGCCGACATCGCCACGGCCGTGGTCGACGGCGGCGAGATCGCCTTGGAGCGCATCGAGCACTCCGTCCAGCGCGCCGCCGCCGAACGCGACGAAGCGCAGGCGCAGCGGCAGAGCCGGGAGGCCGCGTTGTCCGGCGTCCGCGCCAAGGTCCGCGAGCTGACCGGCGAGCTGGAGAAGCTCACCGACGCCGTGCACCGCGACGAGGTGCTGCGCGCCGAGCAGCGGCTTCGCCTGGAGCAGCTGGAAACCAAGATCGCCGAAGACTTCGGCATGGGACTGGCCGACCTCGTCACCGAGTACGGCCCCGACGTCCCGGTGCCGCCGAGCGCGGGCGAGATGGCCGAGTACGAGGCGGCGAAGGAACGCGGCGAGGACGTCACCCCGCCGCCGCCGATGCCGTTCGACCGCGCGACGCAGCAGCGCCGGTCCAAGCGCGCCGAGAAGGACCTCGCGCTGCTGGGCAAGGTCAACCCGCTGGCGCTGGAGGAGTTCGCGGCGCTGGAGGAGCGCTACAAGTTCCTGTCGACACAGCTCGAAGACCTCAAGGACACGCGCAAGGACCTGCTGACCGTCATCAAGGAGGTCGACGAGAAGATCCTCGAGGTCTTCGCGTCGGCGTACGAGGATGTCGCGCGCGAGTTCGAAGTCGTGTTCAACGTGCTGTTCCCCGGCGGCGAGGGCCGGATGATCCTCACCGAGCCCGGCGACCTGCTCACCACCGGCGTCGACGTCGAAGCCCGCCCGCCCGGCAAGAAGGTCAAGCGGCTCTCGCTGCTCTCCGGTGGCGAGAAGTCGCTGGTCGCGGTGGCGATGCTGGTCGCGATCTTCCGCGCGCGGCCGTCGCCCTTCTACGTCATGGACGAGGTCGAGGCCGCGCTCGACGACACCAACATGCGGCGGCTCATCGGGTTGCTGGAGCAGCTGCGCGCGTCTTCGCAGCTGATCATCATCACCCACCAGAAGCCGACCATGGAGATCGCCGACGCGCTCTACGGCGTGAGCATGCAGGGCGACGGCATCACCAAGGTCATCTCGCAGCGCTTGCGCACCGACGAGGAGACCGCGCCCGTCGAAGAGCCCGTCACGGTCTAGGCACCAGCACGATGCGCTTGTCCGCGTGCCGTTCCACCTGCGCTCGGCTGTAGAGCAGCGGGACGTGGGCGGTGTCGGCCCAGGACTCGGCCAGGTCGCGGTAATGCGGGCTGGCCGGATCGCCGGACTGGCCGGGGGTGTTGGTGGCGAGCGAGGCGTCCCAGTTCCCGACGTCGAGCACCATCCGGAACGACGGGCCGCCCGTCTGCCGGAAGTCGGTCGCGCGGAAGCCGGAGGAGTTGACCACGGTCTCCGAGCCGCCGCGCCGGAACGGGCCGACGTTCAGCCGCGGTCCCACGAGAGGCGCGAGCGGGTGCTCGAAGACGGTGCTCTGGATGTCGCCCCACTTCCACGCGGCCGGATCGGGCCCGAGCCGCCTGCTGACCTCCGCGTAGGCGGCGTCGAGCGTGTCGGCCAGCAGCCGGTCGCGTTTGGCGATCGCGTCGGCGCCGAACCAGGTTTCGGGATGCTCCAAGGCATCGACCAGCGCGGCGTTGTCCGGCCGGACCATGAGGTTCGCCGCCGCGGCCGGCAGCACCGCTTTGAGCAGCCCCGGCCCGAGGTAGAGCTTGCGCCAGACCTCGAACAGCGCGGCGGGCGCGGAATCGACGCCTTCCACGCCGTCCCAGTTCACGAACAACGGATGCTTGACCAGCGCCGTGATCCGTTGCGCCGTCAGGGAAAGCTGGTCGCCCTGCAGCTTGGCCGAGTCGGCGACCGTCGACTTGGGCTTGTCGGCGAGGACGTCGGTGATGCGCTGGAAACGCACCGGATCCGCGAACTCGTAGCCGTACCCGCGATCCTGGTACTCCGGCGGCACGTTGAACTGGTTGGTCGTCGCGATGAAGCGACGCGCCGGGTTGAGCTCGTGGGGGAAGTCGGTCTGGTACCCGGTCCACTCGTAGCGCCCGTCCCCGGGAACCGGGAACAGGCCGTCGTAGCCCGCGCGGACGGGCGTGCGGCCGCCGGGCACCCAGCCGATGTCGCCGCGCGTGTCGGCGTACACCTGGTTCTCCGCCGGGCCGCCCCAGGTGCGCATCGCGTCCTTGAAGTCGCCGAAGTCCTTGGCGCGCATGAGCTTCAGGCTGCCGTAGTAGGGCGACATCCCCGGCTGGAACCAGGCTGACCGCACCGCGTACGCGACGTGGCGTCGCTCGTCGACCTTGATCACCGGGCCGTGCCGGGTGAAGCTGAGCCGCGTGTCCTTCGCCTGGCCGCCGTCGACGGGGATCTTCTCGTCGAGCGTGGTCATCCGCTCCCAGCCGGAGCCGTAGCGGTAGCGCGTGTGGTCGGCCGGGTCGAGCTGGTAGACGTACAGGTCTTCCTGGTCGATGTTGAACACGGTTAACCCGAACGCGACGGAACCGTTGTGTCCCATGGAAATCCCGGGCTGCGCGGGCTCACCGGCGCCGATGACGTCGAGTCCCGGCGCGGACAGGTGGGAGAGGTAGCGCAGCGACGGCGCCGCGTACGTGCGGTGCGGATCGTTGGCGAGGATGGGCCTGCCGGACGCGGTCCGGTCGCCGCTGATCACCCAGTTGTTGCTGCCCTCGGTGAAATCCGGGGCGGACCGGGCCTGGAGCGTGGTGCCGGTGAAGATGACCTGCTGGGTGGCCAGGTCGTAGGTCCGGAGCAGGTCGGCGGGCAGCGAACACGGGTCGAAGCCGTCAGGGACGCGTGCCTGGTCGGCAGGCTGCGTCGGCCAGCGGAGCTGATCGGCCTCGACGCCGGCGGCGCAGGTGACCCGCGAGCGCGTGACCTCGTTGCGGAGGTTGCCGATCAGGCCATGGCTCCTGATCCGCACGACGTCTTCCGGCCGCCAGCGTGAAGGCTGGTGCCCGAGCAGGCGGAACTCCTCCGGCAAGGCCCGCGGGTTGCGGGCGAGCCAGTCGAGGTAGGCGTTGATCCCGGCGGCGAACCGGGTCGCGGCGAGCTTCGCGTCGGGGCCGTAGCTGTTCCACTCGGCGTCCATGTCACCGCGGTAGAGGAACAGCCGCGCCGCCGCGTCCTGCTCCACATAGGACGGGCCGAACGCCTCGGCGAGCAGGCCGAGGCCGCGCCTGCGCCACAGATCCAGCTGGAACAGCCGCTCGCGCGCGGCGTTGAAACCCTGCGCGAGGAAGAGGTCGCCGGTGTTCTGGGCGTAGATGTGCGGGATGCCCCACTCGTCCTGGACGAGGTTCACCGGCCGGTCCAGACCGGCGACGGCGTACACCGAGACCGGCGCCGCCGACACCGGCGAGGCGGTCGAGAGTAGAACGAGCAGCGAACCCAGCAAAGCGAGACGTCCACGCATGCGCCGAGTCTGCGCGCGCCGTCTTCGCAGGTCAGCGCCTCATCGAGCGGACACCCGGGCACACCCGCGTGCCCCATCGGCACCCCGGGATAAAGCGGGCTTTACTCCCGGGAGTAAAGCCCGCTTTATCCCCTAGGCGGCTGCCGCCTCGGCCTCTGGCTCTGCCTCGGGTTGGGGCGCGGGTGTCTTGTGGCGCAAGGAAAGCAGCCCGCCGACGACGAGCGTGATCACCACGCCGAGCAGGGTGTACCAGGGGTAGGCCAGCGCGACCTTGTCGCCCGCCGCCTTGCTGAAGTCGATGCCGATGAACGCGCCCGTCTTCGCGCTGAACTTCACGCCGAGGATCACGAAGGCCATGCCGACCACGGTCGCCACGAACGCGATGATCGCGTCGAGCTGACGTGCCTTCTTGATCAGCAGGCCCAGCAGGAACGCGCCCAGCAGCGCGCCGTAGGTGTAGCCGACGATGCCGAGCCCCAGTTCGATGACCGCGTTCTTCGTCGTCGAGAACATCGAAGCGAAGACCGCGAACACGACCGCCCAGATGAGTGTCCACAAGCGACCGTGCCTGAGCAGCTTGGAATCTTCGGCCGATTTGTGCGTGAAGCGCTGGTACAGGTCGGCCACCGTGGAGGTCGACAGCGCGTTCAGCGCCGAAGCCAGCGCGCCCATGGTCGACGCGAGCACACCCGCGATCAGCAGGCCGGACACGCCGACCGGCAGGTCGTCGATGATGAAGCGGGTGAACACGTCGTCGGAGCTCTGCATGCCGAGCTGGGTCGTGGTCTTGCGGCCGTTGAATACCCAGAGCATCGAGCCGACGAGCAGGAACAGCGCGAACTGGATGGTCACGAAGATGCCGCTGCCGATCAGCGCCTTCTGCCCGTCACGCAGGCCACGGGTGGCCAGCAGGCGCTGGGCGATGAGCTGGTCGGCGCCATGCGAGGCCATGGACAGCGCGGCGCCACCGAGCACGGCGGTGATGAACGCGTACGGGCTGGTCAGCAGGTGCTTGCCGAAGTCGACGAGCATGAACTTCCCGTCGGCCGAAGCCTGGCTGGCCCAGTCGGACGGCAGCTTGTTCAGCAGCACGATCGCCGCGACGGCCGCGCCGCCGAGGTACAGCGTGAGCTGGATGACGTCGACCCAGACGACCGCCTTGATCCCGCCGACGTAGGCGTAGATCAGCGTCAGCACGGTGACGATGACGACGATCGCCCAGTAGTCCAGGTGGATACCGTAGTGCGCCAGGATGAACTTGATCGGGATCGCGCCCGCGAACAGGCGCACACCCTCGGCCAGCAGCCGGGTGATCACGAAGGTCAGCGAGGCCGTGCCCTGCAGCCCCTTGCCGAAACGCTTGCCCAGGAACTCGTACGCGCTCACGAGGTTGCCGCTGAAGTACCGCGGCAGCAGCACGAGCGCCGCGATCGTCCGGCCGATGATGTAGCCGAAAGCCAGCTGCAGGAACAGGAATCCGTTGCCGAACACCAGGCCCGGTGTGCTGATGACGGTCAGCGTCGACGTCTCCGTCGCCACCACCGAGAGCATCACGGCAGGCCAGGGCAGGCTGCGCTCACCGACGAAGTAATCCGAAGCGGATTTCTGTTTGCGGCCGACCAGTACGCCGATCAGCGGCATCGCCGCCAAATAGAGTATGACGATCGCTAAATCAAGAGGGCGCATTCGACTCTCCTACCCTTTCGGCGGTATCCCCGGAAACCCGCAAACGGGTGACGCTTTCGGACAAGGGGGTGGGCAGCAGCAGTGGCCCGTCGCCCGGCGTAATGCTGCCCAGCAAACGAAAACCGGTCGCGCCGGTGGCCGACGGCAGGTTCGCGGGCTGCCCGGTCCAGGTGAGCCAGCCGAGCAGCGCGGTCAGGTACGCCTCTTTGGCGACGCTCGGCAATCCGAGTTCGTCGCTGGTCTTGATCGCCGTGCCCGGAAGATTCTTGACCAATGCCCCCATGAGAGCGGGATTCTGCACCCCTCCGCCGGACGCCACCACTGTTTTGACCGAATACCTCATACATTCTTCGGCGATCGTGGTCGCGGTCAGCTCGGTGAGCGTCGCGAGCAGGTCCTCTCCGGACAGTTCCGGCAGGCCCGCCATCGCCGCGAGCAGGTAATCGCCGTGGAAATGCTCCTTGCCGGTCGACTTCGGCGCAGGCTGCTCGTAGTAGGAGTCGCGCAGCAGCCGTTCCAGCAGATCGAGTCTGGCGACACCGCGGCTCGCGAGCACGCCGTCGATGTCGCAGCGCAGTTCGCCGCCGGTCATCTCGGTCGCGGCGATGTCGAGCAGCGCGTTGCCGGGTCCGGTGTCGAACGCCAGCGTCTCGCCGCCCGGCTCGACGACCGTCACGTTCGCGATCCCGCCGATGTTCAGCCCGGCGACCGCGTGCCCGTTCGTCTCGGCGAGCTCACGCAGCCACAGCGTGTCGAGCGTGCTCGCGAGCGGCGCGCCGTGGCCGCCCGCCGCGATGTCGCGGACGCGGAAGTCGGCCACCACCGGCAGCCCGGTGCGCTCCGCGATCCACGCGGGCTGGCCGAGCTGGAGCGTGCCGTGCGCGACGCCGTTCTCGACCCAGTGGTAGACGGTCTGCCCGAGCGACGCGACGACGTGCGCGTGCCCGCCGGCGAGCCGGTTGACACCGATCCTGGCGGCCTCGGCGAACGCCTGGCCGACGCGGGTGTCGAGCTGGGTCAGCATCGCGGCGCTGCACTGCTTCGGCGGCAGCGCGGCGAGCAGGTCCGTCCGCAGCCCTTCGGGATACTCGAGTTCGCGATGGCCGAGCGGGACGAGTTCGACCAGATCGCCATCGACACGCAACTCGGCGGCCGCCACGTCGATCCCGTCGATCGACGTGCCGGAGATCAGGCCGACGACCCGCAGGGCGTCGTAAGTAGGCACCACCACGCGGAGTGGTCTAGTCCACGACAGCGCGTGACGCAACCCCTGGTGTTGACTCTTGTCCCAACGGTGTGACACATCGTTATCCGTTGGCGGAGCGGTGGGTGCGCACGAGGGGGCGAGCACCTGCGAAGATGGCGGCCGTGTCAAACGCGCCCTGGTTCTGGATCGTCGTCGTAGTCGTACTCGCGCTGGTCGTCGCACTGGTGTCGGGCCTGATCATCGCGCGCAAGCGCCGCATCAGCCTGGACAGCAAGGCCGCCACCGAGGTCGAGCAGAAACCCAAGGGCGGTGGCTACCAGGCGGGCGGCGGCATCTCGCTGGCACCCGGCGGCGAGGCACACCCGGTCGAGGACCGCCCCGAGACCGACGGCCAGCCCGCCGTCGGCGACGACGCGGCCGTCCCGAGGGACTCGCCGCAGCGCACGGTCGTCGACGTCGTGCTCCCCGAAGCCGAAAAGCCCGCCGAGCCCAAGGTCGAAGAGATCGACCCGGCCACGGGCCGTCTCGAGCGCCTGCGCGGCCGTCTGTCCAAGTCCCGCTCGATGTTCGGCCAGGGCCTCCTCGGTCTCCTCGGCGCCGGTGACCTCGACGAAGACTCCTGGCAGGAAGTCGAAGACACCCTGCTCGTCGCCGACCTCGGCGCCACCCTCACCGGCGAAATCGTCGCCAGGCTGCGCGACGAGCTTTCCCGCCGCGCCGTCCGCACCTCCGAAGACGCCCGTGCCGTGTTGCACGAGGTCCTGACCTCCACGCTCTCGACCGAGCGCGACCGCGCCGTCCGCGCGCTCCCGCACGTGGTCGACGGCCAGAAGCAGCCCGCCGTGGTGCTGGTCGCCGGCGTCAACGGCACCGGCAAGACCACCACCACCGGCAAACTCGGCCGCGTCCTGGTGGCCCAGGGCAACTCGGTCGTCCTCGGCGCGGCCGACACCTTCCGCGCCGCCGCCGCCGACCAGCTCCAGACCTGGGCCGAGCGCGTCGGCGCCGAAGTCGTCCGCGGCAAGGAAGGCGCCGACCCGGCCGCAGTCGCCTTCGACGCCGTCAAGCGCGGCATCGACCAGACCGTCGACACCGTGCTCATCGACACCGCCGGCCGCCTGCACACCAAGACCGGCCTGATGGACGAACTCGGCAAGGTCAAACGCGTCGTCGAGAAGCTCGCGAAGGTCGACGAGGTCCTGCTCGTGCTCGACGCGACGACGGGCCAGAACGGCCTGATGCAGGCGCGGGTGTTCTCCGAGGTCATCGACGTGACCGGCATTGTGCTGACGAAGCTGGACGGGACCGCGAAGGGCGGGATCGTGTTCCAGGTGCAGCGTGAGCTCGGTGTCCCGGTCAAGCTGGTCGGCCTGGGTGAGGGGCCTGACGACCTGGCGCCGTTCGAGCCGGGGGCCTTCGTGGACGCACTGCTCGGCTAGAAGCCCGTCGAAGGTGGCGCGAAGTGGTCGTGAGTGTTTTTGCCGGTTCTAACCCAATGCCGGGTAGCTAAGGATCGGGCCGGTTGGTCAAGTCGCCGCTCGGCGGGTGCCGCATGGACGACTGAGCGTTGTGAACGGGGCGTTCACAACGCTCAACGTTGCATACGCCCCGCTCACTACGTCCATCCCCACTCGAAAAGCGGGCAAATAAGATATTTCGGCCGTTGACGGTGGTCCGACTGTTGCGAAACCCGAGTTTGGGCCAGTGGATGGCCCAAACTCGGGTTTCGCGTGCCCACGCGTCGATGTGACAACGCAAGCCGAGTCTTAACTACCCGGCATTGGGTTCTAACCGGCCTTACCACTCACGACCACTTGTCGTTATAGGGCTACTTCCTGTCGATCAGGGTTTGAATCTGGGCGCTGATCCGCCCACCTGTGCTTCGAACTCGCGCATCTGCACCTGGAACTCATGGATACCTGTAAGGGGTTGGTGCGACGCTTTGGGTTTGTCGTGGTCTGTCTGTTCGGCCTTACTCACTTTTGCCTCGTGATGAAAGCCGTGGACCAGGTGGCGTCCGTGCGGTAGTCGATACTTGCTTGCCCGGTGTAGCGGCGTCCAGGCTCGAGCGGCAAGCCCGGCCCGATGTTGACGGCGAAGGGTGCGGTGGCGGGAGCGTCGGGGCGGACGTCCTCTTGGGCGTTGACCGTCACCTTCGTCCTAACGATCATCGGGCCATCACCGGCCTGCAGGGTCACGGGTTCGCCGTGCTCGTCGACCAGGCTGAGCGCCCCGGCTGGCGCTGGAGACGGGGGCGGCCGTCGTCGGGCTCGGTCAATTCGCCCCGCTGGGCTCGGTCCAGTTTGACCTTGATCAGCGATCTGAAGTCCCTTGCCGCGTCGGGGCCCTCTGCCGCCTCGATGATGGCCGCATGATCTCTGACTTCGGCGATCGGAACGTTCAGTCCTTCGTGGTGGTACCACTCCCACTTCCCGCCGCAAGTGAAGGCGAGCGAAACCCAGCCCGGCATTGTCGAACCTCCCGTGATTCGACAAGACTACGGGCTAGTGGATAAGTCCACTTGTCAGGGCGGCTGCGGCGCGCCGGACGGCAGGCGCGATGCGTTCCACCGCGTCCAAAGTGAGTCGTCCCGAAGGTCCCGAAACCGAGACCGCGGCAGGAGTCGGCGCGCCCGGGATCGCCACGGCCACGCAGCGCACCCCGATCTCCTGCTCGTTCTCATCCACCGCGTAGCCCTGCTCACGCACCAAAGCCAAGTGCTCGATCAACGCGTCGGCGTCCGTGAACGTGTGCTCCGTGTACGGCGGCATCCCCGTGCGCTGGAGCAGTTCGCGCACGTCGTCGACCGGCATCTGCGCCAGGATCGCCTTGCCGACGCCCGTGCCGTGCGGGAGCACGCGGCGGCCGACCTCGGTGAACATCCGCATCGAGTGCTTCGACGGCACTTGGGCGACGTAGACGACCTCGTCACGCTCCAGCACCGCCAGGTTGGCCGTTTCGCCGACCTCCTCGACCAGTTCCGCCAAAAGCGGGCGCGCGGCCGTGCCGAACTGCATGCTCGCGTGCTCGCCGAGGCGGATGAGGCGGGCGCCGAGCGCGTAGCGGCGGTTGGTGTTCTGACGCACATATCCGAGGCTGACGAGGGTGCGGATGAGGCGGTGGATGGTGGGCATGGGCAGCCCGGACAGGGCCGCGAGCTCGGAAATGCTGGCCTCGCCGCCCGCGTCGGCCAGTCGTTCGAGCAGGGAGAAGGTTCGCTCCAGCGACTGCACACCACTCGACTTCTCCGCCATGCGGAAACTATAGTCTGGGATGTAGAAACCTACGAGAGTCCTTTGAGGTGTTTCGCATGTCTGAAGTCCAGGTGCTCGGAGAATCCGTCGACCGTGGCGACGAGATACTGACGCCGGAAGCGCTCGACTTCCTCGCCGGTCTGCATGACGCCTTCGCGGCGCGGCGCGACGAGCTGCTGCTCGCCCGCGGCAAGCGTCGCGAGGAGGCGAAGCGCACCGGCAAGCTGGACTTCCTGCCCGAGACGCGTGAGGTGCGTGAGGGTGACTGGCGCGTCGCCGAGGCGCCGGCGCGGCTGCGGGACCGTCGTGTCGAGATCACCGGGCCGACCGATCGCAAGATGACCATCAACGCGCTGAACTCCGGTGCCAAGGTGTGGCTCGCCGACCTCGAGGACGCCAACACCCCGCACTGGGCGAACGTGGTCTCCGGCCAGGTCAACCTCTACGACGCCATCCGCGGCACGATCACGCTGGAAAGCGGCGGCAAGAGCTACGCGCTGCGCGACGACGTCGAGCACGCCACCATCGTGGTCCGCCCGCGTGGCTGGCACCTCGACGAGCGGAACCTGACCTTCGGCGGGCGCAAGGCCGTCGGCGCGCTGGTCGACTTCGGGCTGCACTTCTTCCACAACGCCAAGGAACTGCTGCATCGCGGCAGCGGCCCGTACTTCTACCTGCCGAAGATGGAAAGCCACCTCGAGGCGCGGCTGTGGAACGACGTGTTCACCCACGCGGAGAAGACGCTGGGCGTCGAGCACGGCACCGTCCGCGCGACCGTGCTGATCGAGACCATCCCGGCCGCGTTCGAGATGGAAGAAATCCTCTACGAACTGCGCGAGCACGCGTCGGGCCTCAACGCCGGGCGCTGGGACTACCTGTTCAGCATGATCAAGTACTTCCGTGACGCCGGCGAGAAGTTCGTGCTGCCGGACCGCAACTCGGTCACCATGACCGCGCCGTTCATGCGTGCCTACACCGAGCTGCTGGTGCGCACCTGCCACAAGCGCGGCGCGTTCGCGATCGGCGGCATGGCCGCGTTCATCCCGAACCGCAACGACCCGGAAGTCACCGCGGCCGCGCTGGACAAGGTCCGTAACGACAAGAGCCGCGAGGCCGGCGACGGTTTCGACGGTTCGTGGGTCGCGCACCCCGGCATGGTCGACATCTGCCGCGAAGAGTTCGACAAGGTGCTCGGCGACAAGCCGAACCAGCTCGACCGGACCCGTGACGAGGTCCGCGTCACCGCCGACCAGTTGCTCGACGTGGCGTCGACCGAGGGCGGCGCGACCGCGGCCGGTCTGCGCGCGGCCGTCGACGTCGGCATCCGCTACATCGCTTCGTGGCTGTCCGGCAACGGCGCCGCGGCCATCCACAACCTGATGGAGGACGCGGCCACCGCCGAGATCTCGCGCTCGCAGATCTGGCAGTGGGTGCGCAACGGCGTCAAGCTCGACACCGGCGATGTGGTCACCGAATCCTTGGTGCGTAGTGTGCTCGACGAGGTCCGCGCCGATCTCGCCACGCAGATCGCGGCCGATCTGCTCGACCCGGCGGTCGAGCTGTTCGAGCAGGTCGCGCTGGCCGAGGAGTTCCCGGACTTCCTGACGCTGCCCGCATACGAACGGATCAAGTAAGCCCCATGGACGGACGGCTCGCTGAAGATGTCTACGCCGCCGCCGACGCCCGCCTGGTCGAGGCGGACGCGCGGGTGGCGGCGCGGTACCCCGGCGAGCCGTCCGGCCGCCGGCCAGTGCACACCGTGTACGTGCCCGCTTCGCAGTACCGGACGCGCCTCGTCGCGGACTGGGGCAAGCAGGCGATGCGCGTGTTCATGGAGCAGGGCGAAGCGCTCGGGCTCGACGAAGCGGTTTTCGAGCGGGTGCGCACGAAACTGCTGATGGAGCCGATCGAGGATCTGCGGATCGACTTCGAGGACGGCTACGGCAAGCCCGGCGACGACGTCGAGGACAAGGACGCGGTCGCCGCGGGCCGCACGCTGGCCGTCACCGGCGGGACGCCGTTCGTCGGCATCCGGTTCAAGAGCTTCGAGCAGGCGACCCGGCGACGGGGTATTCGCACACTCGATCTCTTCCTCTCCGGCTTGCTGGAAAGCGGCCCGCTGCCGCAAGGTTTCGTCGTCACGCTGCCGAAGGTGACCGCGGTCGAGCAGGTCGCGGCTTGCGCGGAAGTGCTGGGGCGCTTGGAATCCGCGTACGGCCTGCCCGAGGGCGAGTTGCGGTTCGAGGTCCAGATCGAGACGGCGCAGTCGATTCTCGGCACGGACGGGACCGTGTCGGTGGCGCGGATCATCCAGGCCGCCGGTGGCCGGTGCTCCGGCCTGCACTACGGCACGTACGACTACAGCGCGGGCCTCGGCATCAGCGCCGAGTACCAGAGCATGGAGCACCCGGCCGCCGATTTCGCGAAGCAGTTCATGCAGGTCGCGGCGGCGGGCACCGGGGTCAGGCTGTCCGACGGCTCGACGAACAAGCTGCCGGTCGGCGACCAGGTTCTGCCTGCCTGGCACGAACATCTGCGCCTCGTGCGGCGTTCGCTGGAGCGGGGTTTCTACCAGGGCTGGGACCTGCACCCGCACCAGCTGCCGACGCGGTTCGCCGCGACGTACGCGTTCTTCCGAGAAGGTTTCCCGGCCGCCTCGCAGCGGCTGAAGGCCTACGCGGACCGGGCGTCGAGCGGCATACTCGACGAACCGGCCACCGCGCAGGCGCTCGCGACGTATCTGTTGCGAGGCTTGGATTGTGGCGCGCTGGACGAGAGCGAGTCGGCGTTCGGCCGCCCGGCGCTGGACGGCTACGCGCGCAGGCTCACGACCCCTTGATCGGCCGCCGGGCGTCGAGCTGCGCGCGGTCGGCGGCGGCGAGGCCGGCGTGCCAGCCCTCACCGCTGCCGACGGAGACGCTTTTGCCGCGCACGGTGGGGAACATCGTGTCGAAGACCTTGTCGACCTTGGCCTGATGCGAGGCGAGCACGGGCAGCAGCCGTCCGGCGTCGGCGGATTCGGCGATCGTCGCCTCGGTCGCCTTCGTGAGCCGTTCCCCGATCCGCGTGGCGTACGCGACCAGGAACGACTGCCGGAACGACCGTGACCGCGTCGAGCTCTGCTTCCCGCTCGCGACCATCGCGCGCGTCGCCTGCACCAGCAGCGAGGTGGTCAGCAACTCGACGGCGTCGAGGTCGTTCTCGTCGCCGACGATCGTGACGAATCCCCACTGCGAGAAGATCAGCTTGCACCGGTTCGCCCGCGCGACCGCGTCGGCGAGCATCGCCTTCGCGTCGACGTAGGGCGTGTCCAGCCAAAGCCTGCGCGCGCTGGGCAGGTCCTCGGTGTCGGCGTCCGCTTCGACGAGCACCCGGTCGAGCGCGTGCCGGGTCATGAGTTCCTGCGCCTTGGCCGACAACGCCTCGGCCTCTTCCGGGAAGCCGGTCGACTCGGCCTTCGCGAGCAGGCCGCGCACCCGGGCGAGCATCTTCTCGTCGACGTTGTGGTGCTTGTGCGCCCTCGGCACGGCGGCGCCGGGCAGCGGGCGGATCAGTTCCAGCTGAGGCAGCTTGATCAGCAGCGCGAGCGCTTCGATGACCGTGATCAGCGTTTCGACGGCGGTGAGGATGTGTTTCGCCGCCCACTGCCCGAGATGCGGCTCCGACCGCGACCACCACGCGGCGATCTCCAGCTCGGCGGCCTGCGCGCGCCAGGTCTCGTCCACCGTGGCCGGTGCGAACGGCAGCAGGTACTCGGCGATCACATCGAGCAGGTAGGCGACGGCGAACTGGTCCACGTCGCGCCGCGCCGCCTCGTGGATGTCGGCGGGCAGCCAGCCGTTGCGGAACACCCGCGTGACGATGTGCTGGCCCGCGAGGCCCGCGGCCCGTTGCAGCAACGGCGTCAGCTCGTCGGTGCGCGCCAGCGCGTTCGCGCATTCCTTGGCGGCACTGGTGTTGCCGCGCACCGTGTCCGCGGCGGCCGTGATGATCACGTTGCCGATGTCGTCGGCCGACGGCTGCTGCCGCTGCGCGGTCCAGAAGGCGGACTGCTTCGGTTTCGCGGCCTGCCGCTGCCGGTTCTTCTTACCCATGATCAGCGGCTCCCTGGGACATGCGGCGAGTATAGGTTCGGCGTCCTCACAGGTATTCGCCCGCCACTCTGAGCACGAAGTCCCGCGAGTCCTCCGGCCCGAGCGCGGCGGCCGTCAGCCGCCGCCAGAGGTCGTCGTACGCGTCGAGATGCGGCTGCTCGTCGAGATAGTGGCCGTCCGTGTAGCTCTCCCGGTAGACGAACCGCAGCAGACCGGCGGGCGTGGGCGAGGGGATGCGGAACAGCTGGAAGTCGTAGCTCGCCCGCGGCGCGGTGCGGGCCCGGAACGGCAGCACCTGGACTTGGACGTGCGCGAACAGCATGGTCCTGGCGAGATGGGCCAGCTGCGCCCGCATCACCTCCCGATCCCCGACCATGCGCCGCAGCGCCGACTCCGACAGCACGAAACGCAGCTCGGCCGGGTCGTTCCTGGTCAGGATCCATTGCCGTTCGAGCCGGGCTTCGACGACGTCGTCCGCGGTTTCCCTGGGCAGCTGGGCACGCAGGTAGCTTTCGGCTTGCAGCAGGTCGGGAATCCTTTCGTGGCAGTAGGTCTTGACCACCGAGGAGTCCTCCTCGAGGTCGATCGCCATCCGGGCGTGCTTGTCGTAGACGCGCCGGTACCCGGACCAGCGCCCGCGTTCCTGGCTGCCCCGCCCGAGTTCGAGCACCCAGTCGACATCGACGTCCTGACAGGCGGCCGCGCCGAGCGAAGCGGTGATCTTCTTGAGCGAATGCGGTGGCAGGCCGGTGATCCCGCGCTCGATCCGGCTCATCGAGCTGGCGCTCTTGCCGATGATCTTCCCGGCCTGATCGAGCCCGAACCCGGCGGATTCGCGGAGTGTCCGGAGTACTTGGCCGACTTGGAGCCGGCGGACAGTGGCTGTTGTCATATGCCACTATTACCGCGATATTGGGGGTGCGCGCATCGCCTGATCGAGTGGTGCCTGTGGTCTAGGCCACGTAAGTATCAGACGGCGAACCGGCGCCAGGTGTCGGGGCAGATTGCCGCGCCGGCGCGGGATTGACCGTTTCGTGTGCCATTGCCGAAACGCGTGGCAAAGGGGGCGTCGAAATGACGCCCCCTCGCTGCTGCCCGCTATGTGTCGGCGGGCTCATCTCGGCCTCGTACGGTTGTGGCGACGACCGCCAGCACGAAGAACTGGCCTGCGATCGTCGCGACCGTCGCCCATGTCGGCAAGGCGGCGGGAACCGCCTTGAAGGTGAGCGCGGGGCTGATGATGGCCCCGACCGCGACCAGCGCGTTGATGATCGTGCACAGAAGTCGACGGGTTTGACTGGATGGCAGGACCATTTCGGTCTTCACGTCCGACGTCTCGATCCGCACGCGCGCGAACTGGGTAGGCACTTCGTCCCAGCCCAGCGTTACCTCATGGGATCCGGAGTTTTCCGGTCCCGATACATCGGCACCCATGGTGAAGTGCCCTTCCTGCACCCAGTCAGGCGAGCCCCGGGTGGGCTCGGCGCGCTGGGGACCACTGTGTGTGCCGCGGCTCGGCCACCCCCATGGCGCCAATCGCGGCTGCGCCGCTCCCCGGTCGTTGATGGCAGGGTGCGGATATTCGTACGACCGCAGTCGTGACATCGAGAAGCGGTGGTCTCGCTTCCCATGCCTTGTGTTCGGCCCTTACGGGGCTCGAATCGTTGCCGTCTTCCCTTTTGTCAAGGTCTCACCTCCTTTCAAGCGCCCCCGTCCTGGGCGGCGCCCCGTCGCTCCGGCTGAGCGAACACTCCATCACTGTATGACCGGCGTCACAGGATGCGCAACCTATTCGACACATATTCGCTGCGGAAAATGTGGTGACTAGGTGGTTTGTCTGCCATAGTGGGGACAGAGAGCGTCGGGAAGGAGTGGCATGCCATCGGTTGAGGACACGGCGACCGGGCGGCCGGCCGTCGTCGATCGCGTCAATGTCGCGCTGATCGCCGAGGCGGTCGAAGCGATGGGCAAGCTTCAAGAGCGCACGGGAATGAAGAAGGTCGACCTGGTCAACCGCGCGCTGATGATCTACGAGTTCGTCGACGCCGAGTTGCGCTCGGGCAAGCAGGTGGTCTTGCGCGATCCGGATGGTCAAGATCAGCTGGTCAAGATCTTCATGTAGCCGGTTCTTGTATGCGGGTAGGCCGAGTTGATCTGCGCGAATCGAGGAGCCTGGACGTTGTGCGGCCAGCCTCTTCCATTCACTGCGGCTGACCATCTGCGGCAAAGGGTCAAGCCGGTTGACGTCTCAAATCCTCCTCGGTCAACTTGCTTGACCTTGAGGCTGGGGGCGTGGTGCGACCGGTTATTGGCCGGAAGGGGCAAACGTGGTGGGCGAGTGGAGCCTTTGCTGCATCTGACGCAGCAAAGGTTCCACTCGCCCGCGGCAGGCCTGGGTTGCTGTGGGGGTCGTGAGTGGTACGGCCGGTTCTAACCGGTCTAAACACTCACGACCCCCACGTCGAGTCGATGATCACGCCACCTTTGCGTTTCCCCTCAGCAACATTCATGGTCCGCTTGGCCGGCGGTCAGGCGCCGTAGCGGAGGCCGTCCATCAGCAGGTCGAACGCGCGCCGCGACTGGTCGGTTTCGGCCGAGGCGAGCGAGATCCCGGCCATGCCGACGAGCACGTCGCCCGGATCGACGTCCTGGCGCAGCTTTCCGGCGCTCGCGCGCAGCAAGGCCGAGATCGCGGCGGTGAGCTTGCCCCGGCTCTCCGAGAACGGGTTGCCGCCGGACGCGACGACCGCGCGCAGCGCGTCGCCCATGACGCGCTTGGTGGCCATGTAGTCGAAGAAGCGGTTCATCCACTCGCGCATCGCCTTGTCGGGGGCCATGTTCTCGAGCAGTTCCGGGACGGCGTCGCACAGCTTCGCGAGTTCGCTGCGGTAGGCCGCTTCGACCAGGGCTTCGCGGGTGGGGAAGTGGCGGTAGAGGGTGCCGATGCCGACGCCCGCCTCTTTCGCGATGGCGTCGAGGGTCACGTCGGGGTCATTGTCGGCGAACGCGCGCGCCGCGGTTTCGACCAGGCGGTCGCGGTTGCGCTGGGCGTCGGCACGCACGTGGTTCCTCCCGGAGTTGCTAAGCGGAGGCTCCTCCGGTTATGGTGGGGAGCGTAACGGAGGAACCTCCGCTTAGCTTACCGGATAGGAACCGTCATGACTCTGAGCATCAACTTCGGCTACGCGTCGACCGCCGCGGAGGTCATCGAAGGCGTCGACCTCACCGGGCGCCGGGCGATCGTCACCGGCGGCGCGTCGGGTATCGGCGTCGAGACCGCGCGGGCACTCGCGGGCGCGGGCGCCGAGGTGACGCTGGCCGTGCGCAACCTCGACGCGGGCAACCGGGTCGCCGACGAGATCGGCAAGGGGGTGCTGGTCGCGCATCTCGACCTCGGTGACCAGGCTTCGGTGGCCGCGTTCACCGCGGGCTGGGACGGGCCGCTGGACATCCTCGTCAACAACGCGGGGGTGATGGCGACGCCGGAGACCCGGACGCCGGAAGGGTGGGAACTGCAGTTCGCCACGAACCACCTCGGCCACTTCACGCTGGCCAAGGGGCTGCACCGGGCGCTCGCCGCCGCGGACGGGGCGCGTGTCGTCGCCGTCAGTTCGAGCGCGCACCTGCGGTCGGGCATCGTCTTCGACGACATCCACTTCCGCGAGCGCGAGTACGAGGCCTGGTCGGCGTACGGCCAGTCCAAGACCGCGAACGTGCTCTTCGCCGTCGAGGCGACGCGGCGCTGGGCCGACGACGGCATCACCGTCAACGCGCTGATGCCAGGCTCGATCCAGACCGCGCTGCAGCGCCACGTCGACCCCGACGAGATCGCCAGGCTGCGCGCGGCCGCGGGCTCCGAGCTGCGTCCCTGGAAGACGACCGAGCAGGGCGCCGCTACTTCGGTGCTCCTCGCGACCTCGCCGCTGCTGGACGGCATCGGCGGCAAGTACTTCGAGGACTGCAATGAGGCCGAGCCGAACCAGCCGGGCTCGCCGCGCGGCGTCGCCGCCTACGCGCTCGACCCCGAAGCCGCCGAGCGGCTCTGGGTGGTCACCGAGGACATGCTCGCCAGGTGACCGAGGCACCGCACGGGGTCGCTCAGCCGAACCACCATTCGTGGTCGTCGTTGTCGCTGCAGGTGTAGATGCCCAGTCGTGCGTCGGGGCCGCCATCGCCGTAGCCGGGGACGTCCAGGCACTGGTCCGTGGACTTCACGTTGCGGATGTGAACCGTGTCATTGGGACGCGGGTCCAGGTACCAGTCCTGGTTGTCGTTGGCCAGGCAGTGGTACTCGCTGACATCGGTGCCCGGCCATTGCGCGTCGTAGTACGGCAGGTCGAGGCAGAGGCCGTCCGAGGTGTTGACGATCCGGTAGAACGGCTTGCCGTCCGCGTCGGACCCCGACGGCTGGATCGTGAAGTACTGGTTGTCGCCGGTCGGCCTGCAGTACCACTGGTTGACCGGGCCGTCGGGCTCACCGGGACCGAGGTCGGGCAGGTCGACGCACAATCCCGTGGCCGCGTTGTGGATCAGGACCGCGGCGTTGAGCTTCGGCGCCTTCGCCGGCGCCGCCTGGGCGGAGCCGAGGGCGGTGGCCGCAACGGCCAGTGCGAGCGCCAGCGCGCCCAGCAGTCGTTTTCCCCTGTTCACAGCGTCTCCCCAAAGAATGTGTGCAACGTCGGCCTGTGCACGCTCGACGGGGTGACGCGGGTTGCCCGCGTCGCGACGATTCGGCCGTTCGGGCTAAGACTCGGCCTTGAGCGCCAGGTAGACGTCGACCTGGTGCGTGAACTCGGTCAGGTCGACGCCGAGCAGCTCCGACGCCTTCGCGACGCGGTAGCGCAGGGTGTTGACGTGCACGTGGAGCGCCTTGGCCGCGCGGGCGGGCGAGCTCGAGCACTCCAGGTACACGCGGATCGTGTGCACGAGGTCGCCGTGCTGCTCGGTGTCGTAGTCGAGCAGCGGGCCGAGCACCCGTTGCCGCAGCGCCGAGCGCAGCTCGTCCGGCGCGCCGGCCAGCAGCAGCCGGTGCATGCCGACCTGCTCACCCGCGACGACCTCGACGACTCCCGGCCGCAGGCCCGCCGCCGTGACCGCGTGCCTGGCCTCCTCGCTCGCGCCGCGCAGCGCGGAGAGCGGGGCCGGGCCGCCGATGCCGATCAGCACCCGTGACGCCAGCAGCAGTGGCTCCACAGTGGACAGCGAGCGCCGCGCCGCCGAAGTCCAGTCGGCAGGCCAGGACGGATGGTCCTCGATGAGGGCGTAGGCGTCTTCGCCGGATTCGCCGAGCAGCACCCGGCCGGGGTGCCCGGCGAGCAGGTCGGCGAGCAGGCCGCGGCCCTCGTGCGCGTCGGGGGTGCGGGCGACGAGCACCCGGACGGTGCCGGACAGCCCGCTCGACGGGAGCGTGCCCGCCGGGTCGCCGCTGCCCGCGAGCAGCTCGATCAACGGCTCGGCGATGCGGTCGGAGACGCGGCGGACCTCCTCGTCGCGTGACCTGGCGAGGCCGATCAGCCCGGCCAGCTCGTCGATGACGTCGTGGGCCGACGGGACCAGGTCGCGGCGCACGGCCAGCAGCCACGGCACCGCGTGGCGGCCGCCGATCGGGGTCAGCTCGTGGTCGTCGACGTGCGTCGGCAGGCCGCGCGCGGCGACGAACCGCCGCACCAGCGCGCTCACCGGCGGGGTGTCGCCGGACCCCGCGACCACGCGCCCGGTCGCGGACAGGACCCAGCACGGCGCGCCCAGCTCGGCCGAACCGTGCTCGACCAGCGCGTCGAGCGAGGCGTCTTCGGCCGCGATGGAGAGCAGACGTTTGCGCGCGCTCTGCGAACCGGCGGCGAGCGCGAGCACCACGCGCTCGGTGATCACCGCGAACGACAGGTCGGCAGGCGCCTCCAGCAGCGGGATGCGGTGCCGGTCGCAGGCCTCGATGAGGTCGCCGGGTATGCCGCCGGTGTCGGCGCCCGACGCGGCGAGCGCGGCCGCGCCCGCGGTGGCCAGCGCGGCGACGAACGGTTCGGCGTCGCCTGGTCGTTTCCACCAGAGCAGGCCGCTGAGCACGAACTCGCCCGCCGACACGTAGCGGCCGGGATCGGCGAGTTCGGTGCCGTAGATCCTGGTCACGGCCCGGTCGAGCAGGTCGCCGCCCGCGCGGACCCGCAGGCGTAACGCGGGGATGTCCAGCAGAGTCTTCACAGTCGTCATGGCCTTTGTAGGAAAGCACAACGGGTGATGCCCGCGAAGCCGCCGTTTGGTGCTCGCACGCCGTTGCCGACTAGGCCATAAGTGTGTGTACTTGGGCATCACCTGGGAGGAGCCAGAGTTGGATTTCCTGCGACCCGCGACACTGCGTGAGGCGCTCGAGCTCAAGGCCGAGCGCGTCGACGCGGTGCCCATCGCCGGCGGCACGGACGTGATGGTCGAGCTGAACTTCGACCACCGGCGGCCTGCCGCGCTGCTCGACCTGACCGGCATCGGCGAGCTCGCCGAGTGGTCCACTTCGGACGGTCAGGTCCGGCTCGGCGCCGGCGTCCCGTACGTCCGCGTCATCGCTGAGCTGGGCGAATCCCTGCCCGCGCTGGCGATGGCCTCGCGCACGGTCGGCTCGCCGCAGATCCGCAACCGGGGCACGGTCGGCGGCAACCTCGGCGCCGCGTCGCCCGCCGGCGACACACACCCGGTGCTGCTGGCGCTCGGGGGCGAGGTCGAGGTCGCGTCCGTGCGCGGCTCGCGCCGGATCCCCGCCGACGAGTTCTACCTCGGCGTCAAGCACAACGCGCTCGAACCGGACGAGCTGATCACCGCGGTGCACCTGCCCGCTTCGGCAGGCCCGCAGCAGTTCGCCAAGGTCGGGACGCGCAACGCGATGGTCATCGCGGTCTGCTCGTTCGCGATCGCACTGCGGCCCGAACGGGCGGAGATCGGGGCGGCCGTCGGCTCGGCCGCGCCGACGCCGCGACGAGCCCGCGAGGCCGAGGAGTACCTCGCGGCCGAGGCGCCATGGGACACGCGGGCCCCGATCGCCGACTCGGTCAAGCGCCGCTTCGGCGATCTGGTCGCGCAGGCCGCGTCGCCGATCGACGACGTGCGCGGCAGCGCCGCCTACCGCAAGCACGCGCTGGCCGTGATGGCGCGCCGCACTTTGACATGGGCATGGAACGAGTACCAGGGGGTCGAGCGCTCGTGCGCGTGAACGTGACTGTCAACGGCGATGCCCGTCAGGCGGATGACGTCTGGGAAGGCGAGAGCCTGCTGTACGTGCTGCGCGAGCGGCTCGGCCTTCCCGGCTCCAAGAACGCTTGTGAGCAAGGCGAATGCGGTTCCTGCACGGTCTATCTCGACGACGTGCCGGTGTGCGCGTGCCTGGTCGCGGCCGGTCAGGTCGAAGGCCGCGAGGTGCGCACGGTCGAAGGGCTCGCCGACGGCGACCAGCTCGACCCGATCCAGCAGTCCTTTGTGGACCACGGGGCCGTGCAGTGCGGTTTCTGCACGCCCGGCCTGGTCGTCGCCGCGCATGACCTGCTCAGGCGCGTACCCGATCCCAGCGACGAGGAGATCCGCGAGGCGCTCGCCGGAAACCTGTGCCGCTGCACCGGATACGAGAAGATCCTCGACGCGGTTCGCGGTGCCAAATGAGGACGGTCATCGAGAACGCCGCCATCGCGACCGTCAACGCCGACGGCGACGAGTTCACCGGTCACGTCGTCATCTCCGGCGAGCGGATCACGGCCGTCGGCGCTGGTGAGGCGCCGGCGGGGGAGTACGACGAGCGCGTCGACGGGCGAGACCTCCTGGTCACGCCTGGGCTCGTCAACACCCATCACCACCTCTACCAATGGGCGACACGCGGGCTCGCCGCCGACCACACGCTGTTCGAGTGGCTCGTCGAGCTGTACCCGATCTGGCGCGGGCTCGACGCGGGCGTCACGCACGCGGCCGCGACCGCCGGGCTGGCGCGGCTCGCGCTGACCGGCTGCACGACCGTCGCCGATCACCACTACGTCTTCCCGCGTGGCGGCGGGGACCAGGTCGAGGCGCTGGTCGGCGCCCGCGAGCGGATCGGCGTGCGGCTGCACGTCGTGCGCGGGTCGATGGACCGCGGCGAGTCCGACGGCGGGCTGCCGCCGGACAACCTGGTCGAGACCACCGAGGGCGCGCTGCGCGGCACCGAGGAAGCGATCGACCGGTATCACGACGCAGGCCCGAACGCGCACGTGCAGATCGCGGTCGGGCCTTGCTCGCCGTTCTCGGTCAGCTCCGAGCTGATGACCGGTGCCGCGGAATTGGCGCGGCGCAAGGGAGTCCGCCTGCATACGCACCTCGCGGAGACGCTCGACGAGGAACGGCAGTGCCTGGAAGAGCAGGGCTGCACGCCCGCCGAATACGCCGACAAGCTCGGCTGGCTCGGTGACGACGTCTGGCTCGCGCACACCATCCACCTCGCGCCGTCGGCCATCCGGCGGCTCGGCGCGACCGGCACCGGCGCCGCGCACTGCCCGACGTCCAACGGCCGCATCGGCTGCGGGATCGCGCCGGTCCGTGACCTGCTCGACGCGGGCGCGCCGGTCGGCCTCGGCGTCGACGGCGCCGCGTCCAACGAGTCCGGCGGGCTCGGCGAAGAGCTGCACCAGGCGTTACTGCAGGCCAGGCAAAGTGGCGGCCCGCGCGCGCTGACGACGCGTGAATCGTTGTGGATGGGCACCATGGGCGGCGCCCGATGCCTCGGCCGCGCCGGCGAAATCGGCTCGATCGAGCCGGGCAAGCTCGCCGACCTCGCGGTCTGGGACCTGCGCGGTCTGCTCTACGCCGGGATCACCGACCCGGTCGCCGCGCTCGTGCTCGGCGCGACGCCGCCGCTGGCCAAGCTGTTCGTCGGCGGCGAAGCCGTGGTGTCCGGTGGCGGGCTCCGCCGAGCCGACGAGTCCGCGATCGCCGCGGAACTGTCGGTGGCCAGTGCGAAACTGCGGGAGGCCTGATGACCACGTCCACCACGACGTCGACTGAGACCAGGACAACGCCGAACGGAGTCGGCGCGAGCCCTCAGCGGCCGGACGGGATCGTCAAGGTCCGTGGCGAGTTCGCCTACTCGTCGGACCTCTGGCACGAGGACATGCTGTGGGGCGCGACCCTGCGCAGCCCGCATCCGTACGCGCGGATCGTCTCGATCGACATCGCGCAAGCCCTTGCGGTGCAAGGGGTGTACGCGGTGCTGACGCACGAGGACGTGCCGGGCGTCAACCGGTACGGGCTGGAGCACGCGGACCAGCCGGTGCTGGCCGACGAGGTCGTGCGGTACCAGGGCGAGCCGGTCGCGATCGTCGCGGCCGACCACCCGGAGACCGCGCGGCGCGCGCTGAAGAAGATCGTCGTCACCTACGAGGTGCTGGAGCCGGTCACCGACTCCGAGGCCGCCGTCGCCGGTGAAGGCGCGCGGTTGCACGAAGGCGGCAACGTCGTGCGCCACGTCAAGATCCGGCGCGGCGCCGAGTTCGACGCCGAAGTCGTCGTGTCCGGCGTCTACGAAGTCGGCATGCAGGATCAGGCGTTCCTCGGCCCCGAGTCCGGGCTCGCGGTGCCGGACACCGAGGGCGGTGTCGACCTTTACGTTGCCACGCAATGGTTGCACGTCGACCAGCAGCAGATCGTGGCAGCGCTGGGGTTGCCGGTGGACAAGGTGCGGCTGACGCTCGGCGGGGTCGGCGGCGCGTTCGGCGGGCGCGAGGATCTGTCGATGCAGGTGCACGCCTGCCTGCTCGCGCTGCACACCGGCAAGCCGGTCAAGATGGTCTACAACCGGGAAGAATCCTTCTACGGCCACGTGCACCGGCATCCGGCGAAGATGTACTACGAGCACGGCGCGGACTCGGACGGCAAGCTCGTCTACGTCAAGGCGAGGCTGTATCTCGACGGCGGCGCGTACGCGTCGTCGACCGGCGCCGTGGTGGCGAACGCGGCCACGCTGGGCGTCGGACCGTACAATGTGGACAGTGTGAGTGTCGACTGCTGGGGCGCCTACACGAACAACCCGCCGTGCGGCGCGATGCGTGGATTCGGTGCCGTGCAAGCGGGTTTCGCCTACGAATCCCAGATGGACAAGCTCGCCGGGGCCTGCGGCGTCGACCCGGTCGAGCTGCGCATCCGCAACGCGATGGCCGAAGGCAGCCTGATGCCGACCGGCCAGGTCATCGACTCCGCCGCGCCGGTCGCCGAGCTGCTCGAACTCGTCCGCGCCAAGCCGATGCCCGCCGCCAACGACGGCTCCGATCTGCGGCTGCTGCCCGGCGGCGTGTCCAACACGACGCACGGCGAAGGCGTGGTCCGCGGCGTCGGCTACGCGGTCGGCATCAAGAACGTCTGCTTCTCCGAGGGCTTCGACGACTACTCGACCGCGCGCGTGCGGCTGATGGTGGTCGGCGGCGAGCCTGCCGCGACCGTGCACACCGCGGCCTGTGAGGTCGGGCAGGGCCTGGTCACGGTGATGCAGCAGATCGTGCGCACCGAACTCGGCATCGAGCAGGTGACGATCCTGCCGATGGACACCTCGATCGGCAACGGCGGTTCGACGTCGGCGTCGCGCCAGACCTACGTGACCGGCGGCGCGGTGCAGGCGGCCTGCCTCGCCGTGCGCGACCGCCTGTTCAAGCACGCCGCGGGCCGGTTCGACATGTCCGGGGCGAGCGTCGCAGGCGGCAAGATCGTCACCACGCAAGGCGTCGTGGCGGATGTGGCGGACATCGTCGGCACTGAGGTCTTCGACGAGACGGTCGAGTGGCGGCACCGCCCGACCCAGGCCGTCGACCCGGAGTTCGGCCAGGGCAACGCGCACGTCCAGTACGCGTTCGCCGCGCACCGCGCGGTCGTCGACGTCGACACCGAACTCGGCCTGGTCAAGGTCGTGGCGCTGGACTGCGCGCAGGACGTCGGCAAGTCGATGAACCCGCAGGCCGTGCTCGGCCAGATCCAGGGCGGCTCGGCGCAGGGACTCGGCCTGGCGGTGATGGAGGAGATCCAGATCGCCGACGGCAAGATCCGCAATCCGTCCTTCACCGACTACCTGATCCCGACGGTGCTCGACATGCCCCCGATGTCGATCGACGTGCTCGAACGCGCGGATCCCCATGCGCCATACGGGTTACGCGGCGTCGGCGAACCCCCGACGATCTCGTCCACCCCGGCGATCGTGGCCGCCATCCGCGCGGCCACGGGCCTGGCGTTGCCCCGGGTCCCTGTCCGGCCAGAGCATTTGACGGGTACCTGATCTTCAAGCCGGCCTGACCGGACGCACACAGGTTCCTGACAAGCCGCTGCGAGAGTGCGGTGCATGACAGCCCGCACTCTGCTCGCCTTGGCCGTTGTGGCACTCGGCGTCATCGGATCCGCCCCGGCCGCGTCCGCGACCCCCGACCTGGTCCAGTTCCGCACGGACACCCCGCTCTTCCTGGCCAACATCGACGACGACGCCGGAGTCTGCAAGGCCAAGGCGAAGCAGATCGCCGCTGACGCGGTGGAGAAGGAGAAAGCCGAGACCGACGCGTTCGACAAGCGTCACCAGGAACTGCTCGAACTCGCGAAGACCGACCCCGAGCGCGCCGAGCGTGAATACGCGCAGCTGCAGAAGGACCACCGCGTCGCGCAGTACGCCGCCGACCGCGAGATGGCCGCGTGCAACGACGCGGCCGACGACGTGGTGAACGGTCCGCAGGACGAGAAGGACCTCACCCGCCTGCACGTCTGGTCACCCTGGGGCACCGGCAAGGTCGCGGTTCCCGAGCACGTGCGCGTCTTCGTCAAGCGCGCCCAGTGGGAGGTCGTGAAGGCGGACACCGTGCTGTCGGAGGAGGAACTGCGGCGCGGCGTCGAAGTCGGCGTCGAAGGCCTGGATGTCATCCGCGACGCGAAGGTCTGGGACGGCCGGGTGACCGTCGGCCTGACCGTCAACGGCCACACGTCGAAGCTCGACCTGCGCGAGGCCCCGGTGATCACGCAGAACAACACCCAGCGCGTGCAGGACGTGCTCATCGCCGACCAGCGCGAGACCGACGCCGCGTTCGACAAGGCGATGGCGGGCGCGGTGGACAAGCCGTTGCATCGGGTCGACACCGGCGGCGACGACTGGATGCAGGACGTCTTCGAACCGGCGTCGATGAGCGTCCCCGGCAGCTCGATGCGCGTGCTGATCACTTCGGTGAACAACTCGCGGCGCCTGGGCGCCCGCACCGCGTGGACCGAGTTCGCCGGCCCCGGCGTGGCCGCCGTGCACGTCGAACACGCCTTCACCGCGAAGGAGCACGAAAGCCTCGACTCCATGGGCAACCTGGAGACGGTGCCGCCGCGCCCCGGCTTCCCGTCCGGCCAGATCATCGTCGGCGCGGGCGACCCCGGTGAGGGCCCGGCCGCCGAGATGCTCACTTTCCTTGCCGCGCAAGCGGTTCAGCAGCCGATCACGCTGGACACCTCCTGGCTCGACGTCGGTCACGTCGACGAGTTCGTCCAGTTCGTGCCCGCACCGGGCAGCAGGCTGGGCTGGCGCGCGCTGGTCGCCGACCCGGTGCGCGGCCTGCAGCTGCTCAAGGACGCCGGGCACGGCGACCAGATCATGCACGGCGACCTGCCCAAGCTGGAGTGGCCGTACGACCTGCACGTCGACCAGCGCTCGATCGGCGAGTTCCTGGCCGACGAGCAGTTCGTGCGCACCAACCAGAACGCGGCGTCGAAGATCGACGCGAACCTGGCCGTCCTGCGTCAGAAGACCGGCCTCACCGACGCCGACATCGTGCGCGTGCCGACGTTGTTCTCCTACAAGTCGCTGGACTGGCAGTTCCTCAAGCAGGACATCGACCGGATGCCGGCTGGCCCGGAGAAGGACAAGAAGCTCGCGCAGCTGACCGCCATGACCATCGCGGTCGCCGAGATCCCCAACGCCGTCAACGGCCTCGTCCTCGACGGCGGCCGCTACGTCGCGCCGAAGCAGTACGGCCCGCTCATCGGCGGCAAGGACGTTTTCGCCGAGGCCGTCACCCAGTCGCTCAAGAGCACGGGCCTGACCGTCCGCTACGTGGACGACTTCCTCGGCGCCCACATGTCCGGCGGCGAGATCCACTGCGTCACCAACACCTTGCGCGCCTTCTGAACTGGTCGTGAGTGGTATGGCCGGTTAGAACCGGCCATACCACTCACGAGCTTTACTTGGTGTCCATGCCGAAGTTGGCGATCCAGTCGCCGACCTCCTGGGTGCTCAGCTTGGCGTAGATGCCGGGGTAGCCCAGCGCGCCGCAGCCCGCGCCCGCGCTCGTCACGCCCAGCTGGATGAACCGCCCGGACGGCGCCTTCACGAACAACGGCCCGCCGCTGTCGCCCTGGCACGCGTCCTTGCCGTGCCGCCCGGCGCAGATCGAGTACGTGGTGTCCAAGCCGGGGAACGACACGGAGCATTCGTCGTTCGAGACGATCGGCACCGTCACCTCACGCAAGCGGTCCGGCTGGTAGCTGCCCGGCCCGCCGCCGCCGGGACCCGCGGGGTCCAGCACCGTGCTGCCCCAGCCCGTGGTGAGCACGTTCCTGCCCGGCCGTTCCAGCGCGTCGGTGCCGGGGGTGACGAGCTGGATCGGCGCGACGTCGGCGACCTCGTCGTCGAGGAAGATCAGCGCCACGTCCGCGTCCTTGTGGACCTTCACCTCCCTGATCCCGCGGATGTACCCGTCCTCCCCGGAAAGCTTCGTCCGGCCGACCACCGCCCGTACCTTCACCTGCTCGATGACACGGCCGCAGTGCCCGGCCGTCAGCAGGATCCCGCGTGCGTCGATGAGCGAGGCGCCGCAGAAGTGGCCCCAGTTCCCTTTGTCGTCCTGGTACTGCAGCGAGGCCATGAACGGGTACTTGCCGTCCGGCACCTCGCTGCCGCCGATGATGTTGGCCTGCGGTGGTGGCGACGCGCTCGCGGTCCCTGCCAGCCCGCCCAGTGCCACCATCGCCGCCGCCACGATCAACCCTGCTCGCCGCATGTGCCGTCCTCTCGTCGGTGGCCTCCATCGGGCCGCCCGAGAGTTCTATCGAGCATGAAATAAGCGGTGGATAAACATTTTCGCTTATGCGCCAGGCAGCGTTATTAACAAACCAACGCCGCGCGGGCGGCGTGCGCGGCCGTGGCGCCGGCGACTTTCAGCGGTTCCGTGCTGCGCAGGGCCCGGCTGAGCACGAAAGCGCCTTCCAGGCTCGTGATGATCGCGATGATCAGCTCGCGGGCGCGGTCGGGCGCCAGCCCGAACTTCGCGATCAGCCCGGCCGAGCCGTGGTCGATCCAGGCCGTGAACACGTCGGCCGTCGCGATCCGCAGCGGCTCGTTCGTGCTGGCGACTTCCAGCGCGACCGTCGCGATCGGGCAGGCGTCGGCGTAGTCGGTCTCGCGCAGTGTCTCGGCGGCGCTCTCGAAGACGGCCTCGACCGTGGGAACGAGCTCGGCGCCGTCGACGAAGAAGATCTCGAACAGCCGCAGGTACATCATCCCGGAGGTGCGGATGACCTCCTCGCCGAGCTGCTCCTTCCCGCCGGGGAAGAAGTGATAGAGCGACCCGAAGGGCGCGCCCGCCTCGGCGACGATCTGCTTGACGCCCGTGCCCGTGTAGCCGTTGCGGCGGAAGAGCTCCGCGCCGGCGTTGACGATGCGCTCACGAGTCCCGGTCATACCGACATGATAGAGCGATCTATCCACCGCCGGGGTCGTGAGTGATATGACCGGTTCTAACCGGCGAAAACACTCACGACCCCTTTCGCCACAGGAACTTCAGGCCGGACCAGTCGTCGTCGAGCGCCGCGACCTTGACGTCGACCAGTCCGGTCGGCAGGAGCAGATCACGCAGGTCCTGCTCGGCGATGTCGCTGACGTGCCCGCCAGCCTTCCGGGGCCAGGCGATCCACAGCGCGCACCCCGGCGCCAGAGAAGTGAACCTCTCAGCGTCCTTAACAAGCGCCTTGTGCTCCCGGTAGAACGCCACGATGACGTCACCCGCCATCCCGCGCCGGAGCACGCGCACGCCGTCGGGCAGCTCGGGCACCGTCCAGCCGTCGGGCGCGTGCAGCAGGACGAGCCGGTGCTCGGCCTTGACGCCCAGCTTCTTAAAGAGCGGGGTGCCCGAGTACCCGGCGGTCATCAGAAGGCCGGGAGCGTGTGCCAGGCGAGGCCGGGTCCTCGGCGTCGTCGCGGATGACCGTGCCCTCGATCAGGCCGTACGGCCGGTCGGCCGCGTAGAAGACCTCGTTCTCGTTGGTCAGCCCGAACGGCGACAAGTCGACCAGGAAGTGGTGCTTGTTCGGCAGCGAGAGCCGCACCTCGGCCACCTCCGGCCTGGCCAGCAGCACGGCCTCGCCCATCGCGTACAACGTCTGCTGCAGCGAGAGACTGTGCTTGGTGGCGAACGTTTCCAGCATGACCCGGCGGATCTCCGCGTGGCTCTTCGCCCAGTCGATGTCGCGGCCCTGGTACCGCCAGCGCGCGGTCACGGCGGTCGCCAGGATCCGGTCGTCCGTCTCGCCGAGCGTCGTGTACTCGTCGCGGGGGAAGCCGTGGAACTCCGAGCCGGTCGACTTGAGCAGCACCAGGTCGTCGAGCCCGGACACCACCCAGTGGTCCGTGCCCTGGACGGTGACCGCGGTCGTCCGCTTCTCCGAGCCCGCGCGGGAGAACGCGTGGTCGTGCGCCTTGCCGTCGACCGGGATGCGGTCCCAGCCGTGCTCCTCGATCAGGATGCGCGCGCCGGTGATCGGGCCGCGCACGAAATGCCTGCCGAGACGCAGCGCGAAGTCCTCGATCTCGCCGACCGGACTTTGCTTGGCGAAGGCGTAGACGGTGTTCTTCTGCGTGTCGGTGGCCAGCACGTCGGAGTTGTCGCCGGTCAGGTGCGTGCGCTCCAGCTCGCCGCGCAGCGACGTCGACACGGTGAGGTCCTTGAGGTGGTGCACCGGACCACGGCGGTTGACCGTGACCAGCCGGACCTCGGCCTTGCCGTACTGGTTGGGGCCCAGTGTGATGCCCACGTCAGCTCCCTCGGTAGGTGGAATAGGAGAACGGGCTGAGCAGCACCGGCACATGGTGGTGCGCGCCGGGGTCGGCGATCCGGAAGCTGACCGTGATCTCCGGGAAGAACGCCTCGGGCCCCAGGTAGGACCCGGTGTCGAAGATCAGCCGGTAGACGCCGGCGTCGAGCCGCTCGGGGCCGAGGTCGCGGACCCGGCCGTCGGCGTCGGTGACGCCTTCGGCGAGCGTGGACCAGCCCGCGAGGTCGTGTGCTTCGAGCCGGACCGGGACGCCCTGCGCGGGATGTCCTTCGGCCGTGTCGAGCACGTGCGTGGTCACCTGGCTCATCGGACCGCCTTCGCCAGCCGTAGTTTCGCGATCTTCACCAGCTCCTCGCCCGCGATGCGCAGCTCGGTGCCCGCGTCGTTCCCGAGCCGCGAACGCAGGATTTCGAGCAGCTCCTCGCCGCTGCGTCCGCTCGCGCACACCAGGTAGACGTGGCCGAAGCGGGCCTCGTACTCGGCGTTGGCCGCCTGGAACTTCTCGGCGGTAGAACCGTCCACACCGGACTGTTCCGAACGCGACCATGCGGCGCCGGTGCCCTCGCCCTTCGGCTTCTCGCCGATACGGGGATGCGCGGCCATCGCGGCCCGGATCTCGTCGGGTTCGAGCGTCAGGCCTGCGGCCTCGACGAGGCTTTCGACGTCCGCGTACGGGCGGCCCGCTCGGACCGTGTCCACCCAGCGGGGCACCGCCAGGCACTCGGTGAGCACGGCACGCGGGTCGGCCGCGGCGTTGAACTCGGCGAGCTGCAACGTGAGACTCCTCTCGGTGCTTTCCCGCCGACACTATCCCGTCCGCTCGGGTAGCGTCGACGCATGGATTACGACGTCAACCTGTCGATCCTCTTCACCGAGCTGCCGTTGCTCGACCGGCCGGCCGCGGCGCGGGCCGCCGGTTTCGAAGCCGCCGAGTTCTGGTGGCCGTTCGACGTGGCGGTGCCGCCGGACGCCGAAGTGGACCGGTTCGTCCGCGCGGTCGAGGACGCGGGCCTGCGGCTGGCGCTGCTGAACTTCTACGGCGGTGACCTCGCCGCCGGTGAGCGCGGGCTGATCTCGACGCCGGGCCGCGAGGGCGAGCTGGCCGACAATGTCGACGTCGCCGTCGGGATCGCCGAGCGGCTGGGCTGCCGGACGTTCAATCCCTTGTACGGCTTGCGGATCGACGGCCTCGATCCCTCGGCCCAAGACGAGCACGCACTGTCCACCTTGGACACCATGGCGGCCAAGGTGGCCCGGATCGGTGGCCGTCTCGCGCTGGAGCCGCTCTCCGCCGTGCCCCGCTATCCGCTGCTGACCTCGGCCGACGCGCTGCGCGTGCTCGACGCGCTCGGCCGCGACGACGTGCTGCTGCTCGCCGACCTTTACCACCTCGCGGTCAACGGCGACGACCTCGACGAAGTGGTCGCTCTCGACCGCATCGGGCACGTCCAGATCGCCGACGCGCCGGGTCGCCATCAGCCCGGCACCGGGTCCCTGGACATCCCCGGCTACCTGCGGAAATTGTCCGCGGCGGGGTACGCCGGTTACGTTGGCGTCGAGTATCACCCGATCGGGCACAGCGCCGATTCGTTCGGCTGGATGGGAGCGGCGTCATGGACTCGTTCTTAAAGGACTCGGTTCATAACCTGTCCCTGATGTTCGAGCCTACCGGTAGGTTTGCTGCTGCTGTCCTAGCTGGCTGCCAGGATGGGCGCTGCGTCTGGACGCATGACTTCGTCCCAGCGCGCGACACCGCGGTCCGCGATATTGCGCGCTGCATTGTGGTCGGCGTGCTCAACGAAGTCACACCTGCCACATTTGAACACTGCTTGCGATCTTCTGTTCTTCCTGTCGACATAGCCACACTGGTGACAGGCTTGCGACGTGTAAGCCGGATCAACCTGCACGAATGCCACTCCCGCCTGAGCGGCTTTATAGGCGAGGAATCCAGTAAGCTGGGCGAACGACCAGGAATGTATCGCGGCCCGTTGGGGCTTGCGAAGCCGTACCCGGGCGCGTATCCCCGTCAGTTCCTCGACGGCGATGCCGCGACCGGTGCGTTGTGCCGCGGCCACGATGTTCTTGCTGACGACGTGGTTCACATCAGTGGCGAACCTCGTCTCCTTGCGTCGGCGTTTCTTAAGCAATCTCCGGGCGGAAGACGTCTTCCTCGCCTGCAACCGTTTTCGCAGCTGGAGCTGGCGTTTGCGGTAGCGATTGAGTCGCGCTCCGGCCATGCGGTACCCGTCGCTGGTGGTGGCAATGTTCGCAATACCCAGATCCACGCCGAGGAAGCCCCTCGGTTGCTGAGCCGTGGCTTCGGGGGCTTCGATCGTGGCAAAAAGAAACCACTTGCCGTCGCGGTGGATGAGGTCGGTTTCGCCGATATCACAGGTCCGCAGCAACAGCAGATGCTCAGGTTTGCCGGTGACCCGCAGGAACTTGAGCCGTCCGGCTACGGTCCAGATAGACACCGTGCCCTCGCGGCCAGTCGCGGGAATTTGCCAGGACAGGCATCGAGCATCGAAAGGCTGGGCGGCCTCCGGGCGGAACACCGCAGGCTTTGCCTCGACTTTGCTGCGAAGCGACGAGCCCGGCGGACCAAAATTTCCTGCCTGCACATTCGCCCGCAAGGTCGTGTAAGCGACTGCGACCTTGCCGATCACCCGGATGGTGGGCTGCGCCGACAAGTTGAAACGTTCCCGCAGTTCGACATAGAACTTCTTCTGCGCTGCGAATCTATGTGTAATGCCCAGCGCATGCATCTGTTGCGAAAGCCACGACGCGGCTTCGTTGCAGCGTCGGAGGGTCTGCGACAAAGCCAGCTCCTGGTCCTGCGTGGGCAGCAACCTGACCTTCACAACCTGTTTCATTCCGACCACTCTATCATTGGCCTAGGCCGCATTCGGTGGGGTCCCGATCGCCGCGAGTTTCGCTCGGCAACGGTCAATATCGCGACGACTAAGCCATTACAAGCGATGGGAGGAGCAGCGTGAAGCTGGTTTTCAAGGCCCGGCGGGTCGTGACGCCCGAGGGTGAACGGCCTGCCTGCGTCGGCGTCGAGGACGGCCGGATCGTCGCGATCGACGACTGGCTGACCGGTGACCGGGTCGTCGAACTCGCCGGCGACTCGGTGCTGCTGCCCGGTCTCGTCGACACCCACGTGCACGTCAACGACCCCGGCCGCAGCGAATGGGAGGGCTTCGAGACGGCCACCCGCGCCGCGGCCGCCGGCGGCGTCACGACCCTGGTCGACATGCCGCTCAACAGCATTCCGCCGACGGTCGACCTCGCGGCGTTCGACGTCAAGCGCAAGACGGCCGAGGGGCGCGTGCACATCGACGTCGGCTTCTGGGGCGGCGCCGTCCCGGGAAATCGCGCCGACCTGCGCGGGCTGCACGACGCGGGCGTGTACGGCTTCAAGTGCTTCCTGCTGCACTCGGGCGTCGACGAGTTCCCGCCGCTGAGCGCCCCGGAACTCGAAGAAGACCTGCGCGAGCTGGCGGGCTTCGGCGCGATGATGATCGTGCACGCCGAGGACTCCGACTCGATCGAGCACGCCCCGCGGCCGCACGGCGCGAAGTACGGCGATTTCCTGCACTCACGGCCGCGCGGCGCCGAGAACATGGCGATCGCGCGGGTCATCGAGCTGGCCAGGCGGACCGGCGCCCGCGTGCACATCCTGCATTTGTCCTCGTCGGACGCGTTGCCGATGATCGCCAGCGCCAAGCGTGACGGCGTCGCCTTGACCGTCGAGACGTGCCCGCACTATCTGAGCTTCACCGCGGAGGAGATCCTCGACGGCGCGACGCAGTTCAAGTGCTGCCCGCCGATCCGCGAGGCGGAGAACCGCGAACTGCTGTGGCGGGGGCTCGCCGACGGCGTGATCGACTACGTGGTCAGCGACCATTCGCCGTGCACGGCCGAGCTGAAACGCTTTGACAGCGGGGATTTCGGCGAGGCCTGGGGTGGCATCGCGAGCCTGCAGCTCGGCTTGCCCGCGGTCTGGACGCAGGCGCGGCATCGCGGTTTCACTCTGTCCGACGTCGTGCGCTGGATGGCCGAGCGGCCCGCGACGCAGGTCGGGCTCGCGCGCAAGGGCCGGATCGAAGTGGGTTACGACGCCGACTTCTGCGTGTTCGCGCCGGACGAGTCGTTCCAGGTGGACGCCGGGAAACTCCAGCACCGCAACAAGGTCAGCGCCTACCACGGCCGCACGCTCGACGGCGTGGTGCGCTCGACCTGGCTGCGCGGCGCGGAGATCACCGGCGCGAAACCGTTCGGACGCCTGCTGAGCAGAGGGGAATCACGATGATCGAACGTCCGCAGTGGACGTCCAAACCGGACTTGGCGTCGAGGCGATTCGGCGGCACGGTCATGTGGGCGACCGACGAGTTGTTCGCGGAGAAGGAAAACCTCATCAACGACTGGGTGCCCGCGCACCGGCCGGAGACCTTCGGCCCGCGTGGCCAGCTCTACGACGGCTGGGAAACGCGCCGCCGCCGCGAGGCCGGTGACGACATGGCGATCGTGCGGCTCGGCCTGCCGGGCCGGGTCTCCGGCGTCATCGTCGACACGGCGTTCTTCAAGGGCAACTACCCGCCGTACATCTCGGTCGAGGCGTGCGCGGTCGACGGCTACCCGAGCCCCGGCGAGCTGACGGCCTGGGAGCCGATCGTCGCGCGCTCGGCGGTCAACGGGAACCAGGAGAACTTCTTCCCGGTCGCCAACGCCAAGCGGTACACCCATGTCCGCCTCACCATGTACCCCGACGGCGGCGTCGCCAGGCTCCGCGTGCACGGCACGCCGATCGCCGACCCGCGCCAGGTCGACTTCGAAGCGCTCGACCTCGCCGCGCTGGAGAACGGCGCCTCGATCACCGGCTGCAGCAACATGTTCTACTCGTCGCCGAACAACCTGCTCGCCCCGGGACTGGCCGCGAACCAGGCCGAGGGCTGGGAAACGTCACGCCGCCGCGGCGACGGCAACGACTGGGTGACGCTGAAGCTCGCGGGCGCTGGCACGATCCGGTTCGCCGAGCTGGACACCACGCACCTCAAGGGGAACGCGCCGGGCTGGGCTTCGCTGAGCGGCTCGGCCGACGGCGGCGAGCGCTGGTTCGAGCTGCTGCCGCGCACCCGCCTGCAGCCGGACACCCGGCACCGGTTCGCGCTGGTCGACTCACCCGAGGTGACCGACGCCCGGCTCGACATCTACCCCGACGGCGGCCTGGCGCGGCTGCGGTTATGGGGCGGGCTAACCGAATCGGGCCGCGCGACGGTCAAGCATCGGTTCGAGCACTCGTAAGTCCTTTTCCGACCCCGCGCCGATCACGTGCGCACTAATGGCGGCTTTGAGGAGACAAAAAGGCGGAGGAGCGTAGAGCGACTTTGGGTGTTCGCGAGGGGAAGGACCCAAAATGGCTCGAGAACTCGTCGTCGTCACCAAACCGGACGCCGAACTCCGCGCGCGGGCGGCGGGACTGGCCTCGGCCGCTGACGCCGATATCGGCTCGTTGTCCTCGGCACTGGCCAGGCACGGCGCCCGCCTGACGCCGCTGTTCGGCCTCAGCGAGGAACGACTACGTGCCAACATCGTCGCGTTGCAGGACACCGAGGTGCCCGACCTGGCCACGTACTACCGCGTCGAGGCCGAGGACGCCGTGCTCGACGACCTGGCGGCCGTGCTCCGAACGGAGGAGCTCGTCGACGGCGCGTACGTCAAGCCGGACGGCGAACCACCGTCGGCCGCGGTCGAGCCGACGCTCAACACGATGGTGCCGAGCGCGGACGATCCACCGGCCGTGACCCCGGATTTCAGCGCGCGCCAAGGGTATCTGGATCCCGCGCCGGGCGGGATCGACGCGCGCTACGCCTGGACGATCGCCGGGGGACGCGGCCGGGGAGTCCGCGTCGTCGACTGCGAATGGGCGTGGCGGTTCACCCACGAAGACCTCACGCGGGGCCAGGGCGGCGTGCTCGCCGGGACCGCGGCGATCGATCAGCGCAGCCTCGACCACGGCACGGCCGTGCTCGGCGTGATCAGCGGCGACCACAACGGGCTCGGCGTGCTCGGCATCGCCTCCGACGCCTGGGTCGCCGGGTCGAGTTTCCACGACCAGTCGACCGCGAAGGCCATCCGCGCGGCCGCGGACAAGCTGCGACCCGGCGACATCCTGCTGCTGGAGATCCACCGTCCCGGCCCGAACACGCCCGAGCCAGCGCAGGGCCAGCACGGGTACATCGCGATCGAATGGTGGCCGGACGATTTCGCCGCCATCCGGTACGCCATCGCCAAAGGCGTGCTCGTCGTCGAAGCGGCGGGCAACGGATTCCAGAATCTCGACGACGCCGTTTACGACCGGCGGCCCGCCGGATTCCCCAGTACCTGGCGTAACCCGTTCAACGTGGCGAATCCGTCCTCTGGCGCGATCGTGGTCGGCGCGGGCGCGCCACCGCCCGGCACGCACGGCGCCGATTGGGGCCCGGACCGCTCACGGCTCGACTTTTCGAACTACGGCGCGCGCGTCGACACGCAGGGCTGGGGCCGTGAGGTCACGTCGGCCGGCTACGGCGATCTGCAGGGCGGAACCAGCCAGGATCTCTGGTACACCAACACTTTCTCCGGCACGTCGAGCGCGTCACCGATCGTCGTCGGCGCACTTGCCTGCCTTCAGGGGATCTTCCACGGCCGCGGTCCGCTGCGCCTCAGCCCGGCCCGCGCGCGGGCGCTCCTGCGCGCGACCGGCTCGCCGCAGCGGGACGCGCCGGGCAAGCCGTCGACCCAGCGCATCGGCACCCGTCCCGACCTGCGGCAGCTGATCTCGGCGGCGACCCGGCTGCCGGCACGCGTCGGCGACATCGACGGTGACGGCCGCGCGGAGATCGTCGTGACGAGCCCGTGGGGGATGGGCGTGCTCAAGCAGTCGGGTGGCGCGCTGACCGCGCCGATGCTGGCGCCGAACGGCACCCGCTTCGGTCAATGGCTGCTCGACACCGCGGACAACCGGCTCGACCCGCTCGGCGACTTCGACGGTGACGGGCGGTCCGAGATCCTGGTGACCAGCCCGTGGGGGCTCGGCGTGTTCAAGGTGCTCGGCGGCACAGTGGTCACCTCGGCGATGGCGGGCAACGGGACGCGGCTGGGGCAGTGGCTGCTCAATACGGCCGACAACCAGTTCGGGCCCGTCGGCGACTTCGACGGGGATCGGCGAACCGAGTTGTTGGTGCGAAGTCCTTGGGGCTTGGGCATTGTGAAGCAGTCCGGTACCAGCATGACCAGCTCGATGCTCGCGCCGAACGGCACCCGGTTCGGGCAGTGGCTGCTCAACACGGCGGACAATCACTTCGGCCCGGCAGGCGACTTCGACGGTGACGGCCACGACGAGATCCTGGTGACCAGCCCGTGGGGCATCGGCATCCTCAAGCAGTCCGGCGCGTCGCTGACCGTGTCGATGATGGCGCCCAACGGGTCGCGCTTCGGGCAATGGCTGCTGAACACGGCGGACAACAAGTTCGGGCCGGTCGGTGACTTCGACGGGGACGGGCACGACGAGATCCTGGTGACCAGTCCGTGGGGTATCGGGGTGCTCAAGCTGTCCGGCGGCACGCTGAGCGCGCCCGTGATGGTGCCCAATGGCACCCGGCTCGGGGGCTGGCTGCTCAACACGGCCGACAACGAGTTCGGGCCGGTCGGCGACTTCGACGCCGACACACGCTTCGAGATTCTCGTCAAGAGTCCTTGGGGCATCGGCGTTCTCAAGCAGATCGGCGGTGCGCTGACCGTGCCGTCGATGGCGCCCAACGGGTCACGCTTCGGCGACTGGCTGCTCGACACCGCCGACAACCACTTCGGCGCGATCGCCGATTTCGACGGCGACCTGCGCGCCGAGATCCTGCTGACCAGCCCGTGGGGTGTCGGGATGCTGAAACAGACCGGCGCGACCTTCGCGGCCTCGCTGCTGGCGCCCAACGGCGCACGGTTCGGCGGCTGGCTCCTCAACACCGCCGACAACGAGTTCGGCGGCTGAAGCCGGGATAAAGCGGGCTTTACTCCGCGAAGTAAAGCGGGCTTTATCCCGGGGAGTAAAGCCCGCTTTATCCCGCTCGCAGGCGGCGCTCGCGCTCGTCGGGGCGCTGCCGCGGGCAGCTCGTGCACTTCGACGCGTTCGCGGTCTCGTAGATCAGGCAGCACGACGCGCGCCGGACCACCGGGTTGCGTCCGACCCTGACGAACCGCGGCTTCGGCCAGCCGTGCCCGATGGCCGCGACCAGCGGCTCGGCGAGCGTCATCGCGCGCTCGGGGTCCACCGTCCACAGCAGACGGTTGCCGACCGAGTCCGTGGCGATGGCGCGCAGCGCGGGCACCCGCGCGCCGCTGACCTCGGCGATCGTCGCGATCACCGGCTCGTACGCGTCGGCCATCGCCGTGCCGGCGGCCGCGAGGTCACCCGGCAGCGCCCTGCTCGCGTGCGCGCCGCGGAACCGGCCGTCGGGCAGCATGTCCAGCTCGACGGTGTCCAGCGCGGGATCGGCCGCGACGCCGTCGCGGACCAGCGCCTCCACCACGGGTCCGATGAGCACGGACGACAGCGAATACCACCAGACGGTGCCGAGCACCAGCGGCGACGCGCAGCCGTACAGCTTCGCGGCGCCCCCGATCCGTGCCCGCACCCAGGCCGCGTCGGTGATCGCGGTCGCCGGCGTCATCGGCGGTAGGCCGAGACGGTGAACGAGGTCGTCACGTCGACCGGCTCGGTGATCGACGCGAGCTGGTCCGCCCGGCCGTCCTTGTGCAGGTGGTGGGCGCTGGGGCCCATGCCGACGACCTGGCGGATCTGCTCGGGGCTCAGCGTGACCGTGCGCGTGACCTCCGTGCGGGACTCCAGCGTGACGTACTCGGCCAGCGTGGCGTCGAGGCGTTCTTCCTTGCGGTCGTCGACGGAGACGATCAGGTCCCGCAGCTCGCCGAGATGCCCGGGATTCGGCACGGCGACCACCAGCTTCCCGCCCGGCCGCAGCACCCGGTGGAACTCGGGCCCGTTACGCGGCGCGAAGACGTTGAGCACGAGTGAAGCCGATCCGGAAGCCACCGGCCAAGGCTCCCAGAGATTCCACACGGCCGCGCCCAGCCGTTCGTGCGCGCGGGCGGCACGCCGCAACGCGACGGCCGACACGTCCAGCGCGAGGCCGTGTGAGGCAGGGACAGCGTCCAGCACGCGCGCGAGGTAGTAGCCGGTGCCCGCGCCCGCGTCGACGACCAGTCCCTCGGTCGCGTGCTTCGCGAGCTCGTCGGCGAGCGGCGTGTAAACACCGCTGCCGAGGAACGCCACGCGCGCCGCGACCATGTCCGGGGTGTCGGCCGTGCCCGCCGGTATTCGCGCATGCAAAAGGTTCACGTATCCCTGCTTGGCTACGTCGAACGAGTGACCCAGCTCGCAACGCAGGGTGCGCTGCGTTAGGACGAGCGGGTTACCGCAGACAGAGCACAGGAGGACGTCGAGTACGGCTGGTGGCGGTAAGTGATTGCCGTGCCCGCTGCTGGTCATGTCGCTATTCGACCACGAGGTTTCGCATCCGGACATTCCCACCCGCGTGTCACGAAACGCGGCCGTAACAACCCAGCACCGACAGTTCACTCCCGCGAAACCTCCAACGCCGCCCGGTGAAACACCACGGGCCAAAACTGCGCCCCAATGAAATCCGCGCACAGGAGGACGATGTGCTGAACGCAGGAGACACCGCGTGGGTGTTGGCCAGCGCCGCGCTGGTCATGCTCATGACACCGGGACTGGCGTTCTTCTACGGCGGCATGGTCCGCGTGAAGAGCGTGTTGAACATGCTGATGATGAACTTCATCGCGCTGGCCGTCGTCGGCGTGCTGTGGGTGCTGTACGGCTTCACCATGTCGTTCGGCAACGACGCGTTCGGCGGCTTGCTGGGCAACTTCGACTTCGCCGGGCTGAGCAACACCTTCGGCAAGCTGGCCGGTTTCGTCACCGCCGCCACCGACTCGGCGCCCGAGGTGCCGTGGCCCGGCGCCGACGGCCTGCCGATCCTCGCCTTCGTGATGTTCCAGCTGATGTTCGCGATCATCACCCCCGCCCTGATCTCCGGCGCCATCGCCGACCGGGTGAAGTTCTGGGGCTGGGTGCTGTTCATCGTCATCTGGGTGACCATCGTGTACTTCCCGGTCGCGCACTGGGTGTTCTCCTTCAACGGGTTCGTCGGCGCCGACGCGGTCGGCGGCTGGATCGCCAACAACCTCAAGGCACTCGACTTCGCCGGTGGCACCGCGGTCCACATCAACGCGGGCGCGGCCGGTCTCGCACTGGCCATCGTCCTCGGCAAGCGCAAGGGCTGGCCGAAGGACACCGGCCGCCCGCACAACGTCCCGTTCGTGCTGCTGGGCGCGAGCCTGCTGTGGTTCGGCTGGTACGGCTTCAACGCCGGTTCGGCGCTGGCCGCCAACGACCTCGCCGCCGTCGCGTTCACCAACACCACCGTCGCCACCGCCGCGGCCGTGCTCGGCTGGCTGATCATCGAGCAGCTGAAGTTCGGCAAGCCGACCACCCTCGGTGCCGCGTCCGGCGCCGTCGCCGGCCTGGTCGCGATCACCCCGGCCTGCGGTTTCGTCACGCCGATCGGGTCGATCATCATCGGCCTCGTCGCCGGTGTGCTCTGCGCGCTCGCGGTCAGCCTCAAGTTCCGCTTCGGCTTCGACGACTCGCTCGACGTCGTCGGCGTCCACCTGGTCGGCGGCATCGTCGGCACCCTGCTCATCGGCCTCTTCGCCACCAAGAAGGTCAACTCGCTCGGCGCGGACGGCCTGTTCTACGGCGGCGGCCTCGACCAGCTCGGCAAGCAGGCGCTCGCCGCGGCCGCGGTGCTCGCGTACTCCTTCGTGCTGACCTTCCTCATCGGCTGGGTGCTCAAGAAGATCGGCGCCTTCCGGGTCAGCGTCGAGGACGAGGTCAACGGCCTCGACGAGGCACTGCACGCGGAAAGCGCCTACGACTTCACCGGCTCCGGTGGCGGCGGCCACAGCTCGCCGAGCACTATTCCGGTCAAGTCCGTTTCACTTGAGGGGAGCAAGGCGTGAAGCTCATCACCGCCATCGTCAAGCCGTTCACACTCGACGACATCCGTTCGGCGCTGGAGCAGCTCGGCGTGCTGGGCATGACGGTCAGCGAGGTCCAGGGCTACGGCAGGCAGAAGGGCCACACCGAGGTCTACCGCGGCGCCGAGTACTCGGTCGACTTCGTCGCCAAGCTCCGGATCGAGGTCGTCACGGACGACACCAACGTCGAGAAGGTACTCGACGCGATCATCACGGCAGCCCACACCGGCAAGATCGGCGACGGAAAGCTGTGGGTGACCCCGGTCGACACGGTCATCAGGGTCCGCACCGGCGAGCGCGGGACGGACGCACTGTAGCCGTGGCCGTCGACGGGGGAGAGCTGGTCAAGGCCACCGAGCGCCTGCTCGAGGGCAGGCACGGACGGCTGGGCGCGGCCGCGTTGCGCGCCGCACTGGTCGACCTGTACGAGTTCTGGTTGAGCAAGGGCGCCACGGCGGCCGGCGTCGACACCGCGGAACCCGGTGTCGCGCTGGTCGCCGTGGGCGGCCTGGGCAGACGAGAGCTCGCGCCCTTCTCAGACCTTGACCTGCTCTTGCTCCACAACGGAAACCCCGACGTCGCCAAGGTGGCCGACGCGCTCTGGTACCCCCTGTGGGACGCGCGCGTCGGCCTCGACCACTCGGTCAGAACCCCCGGCGAAGCACTCAAAGTAGCCTCGGAAGACCTGCGTACTGCCGTAGGCCTGTTGGACGCCCGCCACATAGCGGGCGACGCCGCGTTGACCGGCCGCCTCGCCTCGGCGGCCCGCGACCAATGGCGCCGCACAGCCCGCAAAGTCTTGCCCTCCTTGGCAGAGTCGGTCCGCCTCCGCTGGCAACGCAGCGGCGAAATCGCCCAGTCCGCCGAGCCCGACCTCAAGTACGGCAGGGGAGGCCTCCGCGACATCGGCGTACTCGAGGCATTGGCACTGGCCCAGCTGACAGATCGATTGAGCGAAGAACTCCGCGCAGCCAAAGAACTCCTGTTGGATGTCCGTACCGAAATGCGCCGAGAGCTTCGCCGCGACCGAGACATCCTCGGAGCCACCGAAGCCGACCTCGTCGCGTCCGAATTGGACCTCGGCGACAGGTTTTCCTTGGCCCGCAAGCTCTCCGGAGCAGGTCGTGCGGTCGGTTACGCGGTCGACGTGGCTTTGAGGTCCACAGAGGAAGCTCCCCGTTCCCGCTTCGGCCGCCGCCCAGCCCGAACCCCGTTGGACGAAGGCGTAGTCCTCCACGGCAACGAAGTAGCTCTCGCCCGAGACGTGATCCCGGCCAAAGATCCAGCGCTGTTGTTACGTGTCGCCGCGGCCTCGGCCCGCACCGGCAAGCCCATCTCCCACGGCACCCTCCGAACACTGGCGGACTCGGCCCCCGAACTCCGCACCCCTTGGCCCGCCGACGCCCGCAACTCACTCGTCGAGCTGCTCGGCGCGGGCGAAGGGCTGGTCGACGCGGTAGAAGCCCTGGACCGCACCGGCCTGTGGGCCCGCCTGTTCCCCGAGTGGGGAGCCGTCCGCGACCTCCCACCCCGCTCCCCGGTCCACTCCTGGACGGTCGACCGGCACCTGGTCCGCGCGGCGGTCGAGGCATCCCGGTTGACCACCACGGTTTCCCGCCCGGACCTGCTGCTGATCGGAGCCCTCCTCCACGACATCGGCAAGGGCCGCGAAGCCGACCATTCCGAACTCGGCGCGGCCATCTCCTTGCAGGTCGCTACTCGGCTCGGTCTGTCCACTGAGGACGCATCCTTGGTGTCCGCAATGGTCAGACACCACCTGCTGTTGCCCCACACCGCGACCCGCCGCGACATCTCGGACCCGGCCACGGTCGCCCGCATCGTCAAGACCCTCGACAACGACCCGGTCTTGTTGGAGCTGCTGCACGCATTGACCACCGCGGATTCCCTCGCCACCGGCCCGGGAGTGTGGACGGACTGGAAGGCCCGGCTGCTGGCCGACCTGGTGTCCAGCTGCTCACACGCCATGCACGGCAAGGGTTTGAGCGTCCCCGACCCCCTGACCGACCAGCAGCGCGACTTGGTCGCCAAGGCGGTCTCCTCAGGCCACGGCGAGGTCCAGATCTCCGCCGAGGGCAAGGTCGTGACGGTCGTCTTGGCGGTCCCCGGCCGCAGCGAACTTCTCGCCCCAGCGGCAGGCGTGCTCGCGCTGCACTCGCTGGAGGTCCACACCGCGATCCTGCGCGGCCACGACGGCGGCCGCGCGGGCGTCTTCACGGCCTCCCCGAAGTTCGGCTCACTCCCGGACACGGCGTTGTTGCGCGAGCAGTTCGCCCGCGCGGTGGCGGGAACCTTGCCCTTGACCCAGCGCATCGCCGCCAAGGAGCGGGACTACGCCACGCCCCAGGTTTCCGCCCCCGCCAAGGTCTTGTGGTTCGACGACGAGACCAGCGGCTCGGACACGGTGGTATTGGAACTGCGCGCGGCCGACCGCATCGGCTTGCTCTTCCGCGTCGCGGGTGCCCTGCGCCGCTGCGAAGCCGAGGTCCGCTGGGCCAAAGTGGCCACCCTGGGCGGCGCGGTCGTCGACTCCTTCGCGGTCGCGCCCCGCGTCGGCCGCATCGACTCGGCTTGGCGGGACCGGGTGACCGAAGCGGTGCTCAACGCGGCTTCCTGACGCGTGGCCCGGCGTTTCCGCCGGGCCACGCGTCGGATCAACGCTTGTAGATGATGTACCGCTCGCCGCCGCAGCCCTGACAAGTGCCTACGGTGAACTGGAACTCGCTCTTGTCGGCAGGAACCCAGCCGTCCACGAGGAGTTTGTACGGTCCCACTGGAATCGCCGCGAAAGCCATCCGCCCATCACCGTCGGTCGTACCTGTCGCCGTGGTCTGACCGTCGACGTCGACCAGGCTGACAGCGGTGTCCGCGATCGCTTCGCCGGGATCCAACGTCGAGTTGAAATTGTCGTCGTGGTAGATCCGGCCATTGACGTCGACGGATTCACCGGGAACCTTGCCCCAAGGTGTGACTGCGGGATATCCCGCATCCACACCTTGCTCCGGACCGAAGTCACACGCCGCGTAAAAGCCGCCGTATTGGTTCGCGACCGCTGGAACGGTGCCGACTTCATGGAAAGTACGTGTTTCACCGGGTGCCAGAGTCAACTTGGCCGGCCAGACGAGATCCGACCACGACTTCCAGCCTGCGATGTGGTCAGGCCCGTCCCCGTACCGGTCGCACCATCCGCTGATGCCGGACACCGGCTCGCTGCCGACGTTGCTCAAGGTGAAGGTCACCTCGACCGCGTCACCGGGCGCGTAGACCTCACGATCGAACGAAGCAGCGGCGTGCAGGGTGTCCGAGAGCGGCCGGATCGCACGCACACTGGGCGTGGCGTCCGTGGTGCCATCGACGTCGGCGTAGATCTGTGCGTACGGCAAGATCCAGCCATCCGGCAGGTCGCTGGCGAAGATCGAGTATCGCCGCGCCGGCACGTCGGCGAAGGCGAACCTGCCGTCCACGTCCGTGACGGTTCTACGCTCATCGGCCCAGTAGGAGAGCAGGACCGGTACATTGGCGAGCTCCTCGCCTTCGTCGAACGCCTCGTTGCCGTTGCGGTCGCCGTAGACCACGCCTGCCACATTCCCGGATGTGGTGGTCGGGTCGACCATGGGGACCGTGAGGTCCGTCGTCTGCTGGTACTCCTTCGGCATCGTAGCCTTGAACCGTACTAGCGGATTTCCTTTCCAGGTGGATACCGATGCAGTGAGAGTGAAGGAGCGAGTCGTGCCTGCTCCGATGGTCACTCCGGGATCGTTGGGCCTCGTGTTCGCCAGGCCGTTCCAGTCGGAGACACTGAGGTTCGAGCCGGACAGCGTGCTCGCGTTGACTTTGACGCCGTTCAGCGGCTGATCGGTCTGGTTGGTGAGCGTCAGTGTGATCGAGAAGGGTTTGCTGATCAGCCGGGTGCTGTTGTCGACTGAAGGAGCCAGCACGAGCTTGATCGGTGCGGCACTCGCGACCGGCGTGACGAACGCACCGATGGTCAGCGCGGCAGCGACGACGGCGAAGAGCCGCGTCACCCCACGCAGGGGTGTCTTGGACGCGGTGAATCCCCCTGGTGAAGGCGGGACGTGGGCGCCCCCCGACGCACGCTTGCCGTCCCGCTCCTGGCGCAGTTGTAACTGCGATCTTCCCCAAAGTAACCGAGCCGGTCGTGATGGTCCAGACCTGAGACCACGTCCGGCAGTAACTCGATCGGTTCGGATCTGCCCCCAGCATCCTGGCCCGATGCGAGCTTCTGACCTGCTCTAACGTAAGTTGTTCGGCATGGTGGGGGTTAGATGGGTCCAACGTGTACGGGTTAGTACCTGGGTCCTGCTCGCGGTGTCCGCGACCTGGTTGATCGTCAATGCCCGGTGGCTCGTGCTGTATCGACGCAAGCAATTGCTGGAGATCGATGAAGCGGGCTACGTCTCGATGGCCGTCAACGACTACCAGAACGCGGTGCGCGGCGGTCTCAGCGGCTGGGTGACCGCGATCGAATGGCCAGGCATCCAGGCGCCGCTGACACCCGCGCTGACCTCGCTCCAGTTCTTCGTCACCGGGCCCAACGTGCTGGCCGCGTTCGCCGTGCCGCTCCTCGCCGGTCTGGCGGTCGTGCTGCTGACTTATGCGATCGCCCACCGGCTTGCCGGCCCGAAGCTGGCTTGGCCCGCGCTGGTGCTGATCGCGACGGCACCAGGCCTGATCGTGGAGTCGCGGGCTTACCACTTCGGCGCACCCGCCGCCGCGGTCACGCTCGCCGCGCTGTACTTCTTGATCCGGTCCCAGAACCTGGCCAAACTCGGAGCCTCGCTGACGTTCGGTGTCTTCCTCGGCCTGATGCCGCTCACCAGGACGATGACCATCGCCTTCATTCCGGCGCTGGTGCTCGCGGGTTTTGTGCAGGCTGTCGTCGGAGAAGACCGGCGGAGGCGACTTATCCACTTTGCGGGCGCGTTGGCGCTCGCGGCGGGTGTCGCGGGGCTATGGCTGGTGCCGAACGGTGCGCTCGTCTACCGCTATCTCGTCGGGTTCGGCTACGGCCCGCAGGCTGCGGAATACGGCACCGATTCCGGTGTCTTCAATCCTGTGGCCTGGGTAGCGCGCTTGCGCATGCTGATCCTCGAGCAGTACCTGCCGCATGTCGTCGTGCTGTGCGTCGGCTTGGCGCTGGCGATCTACGTCGCGATCCGGAGAGCCCGAGCGAACGGTTTCCGGGAGTTCACCCGTTCGGCAGTGCGTTCACCTCTTTTCCCTCTGGCCGTGCTCGTCGCCGAGGGGCTCGCGGCGTTCGCGTCGTCTCGGACGAACGGCAACGGATTCTCGCTGCCATTGATCCCGCCGATGGTGCTGGTGGCCCTGTGGGGCCTGTACAGCGCGCACGTGCGGCTGCGACGCGTGCTGCCGTACGTCGTGGCCATTGTCGGCGTCGTCGCTGTAGTTCCCCTGGTGGACCTCCGGCTGCCGACCGCGCGCCCGTTGCTGGTCGACATTCCCGGTCTCGGGTTGTCCAAAGTCGCTGACGGCCGCGGTGTCGCGCAGGTCTACTCGGGACTTGGCCTCGACTCGATGGAACCCGAACCGATCAGCCCGGAGGATTCGCTGGCGTGGATTGCGAGCGTTGACTGGGCTTCGCAAATGATCATCGACAACCATGCCTTGCAGGGAATGACCGCGTTCGGCTTCCGTGACCGCCTGTTCAACGTGAATACCGTTGAGCTCGCGATGCTGCAGAAGAAGGGCTTCGGTGTGGCAGTGACCCAGATCAAGCCCACCGAAGCAGGCAGCACGCTGGCGGACTACCAGCGCTGGCTGACTGTGTACCAGGACAGCTTGAGCGGCGAAGCGAGTAAGGCATGCCTGCTGTTCACAGCGACCGGCACGCAGAACGAGTTCCTGCCGGTAGTGGATCCGCCCGCGATGGCGCAGGCCGCGGCCACGACAGGCTTCTCCTCGATTGCCGAACGGACATTGCCGAACGGCCGGATCGTGACGCTCTGGCACCGCGATCAGCCGACTTGCCGAGTCGGCACGCCCTAGGACGTTAGTCCCATTTGGCCGTATTGGTGCTGGTGGGAAGTTTGCGCGCAGTGATCGACTTCGTCACTGGGTGCTGATTAATGCTTTCGGCCTATATTAAATCTTCGTTAGGTTTGAAATTCTCTGTCCGGGTTCGTCGGGGGCCTGGCTTTTTGCTGGTTGCTTCGGGCGAGGGGGAGTTTCATGGGGTTGGTTGCTGCGCGCTCGCGCGCCCTGGTTCTGGTTGTCGCACTGATCGGTGCAATCGTGCTGCCGGTCACAATACCCGCTGTCGCGGCGCCAATGACCGTTCCAGATGCTGCCGCTGACCAGGTCACGGCAGCCAAATGGGCACGTCAGGGCAACAAAAAGGTCCTGCTGACCTCGAAAACGACGGAAACATCGCAGACATTCGCGAACCCGGACGGCTCGTGGACGAAAACGCAGTATGTCCACCCGGTGCGCGTCAAGCAGGGCGCGGACTGGACTCCGGTCGATCCCACCCTGGTGAAACGGCCCGACGGCAGTGTCGGCCCGAAAGCCACGAAGGTTGACCTGACACTGAATCCAGGTGGACGAGGCTCGGCTGCCACACCGATCGTCAAAGCGGGTGACAAGGGACGGGAAATCGGTCTCAAGTGGACGGAAGATCTCCCGGCGCCCGTCCTGTCCGGCCCGATCGCGACCTACCCCGACGTGTTGCCCGGCGTTGACCTGAAGATCAAGGCGAGCGTCGAGGGCTACACCGAAACTCTCGTCGTCAAGACCCGCGAGGCGGCGAAGAACCCGCGACTCGCAAAGGTGCCCTTCGGTCTCCACAAGAAGAACACATCGGTGGGCCTCGCCAAGGGACAAGGTCGTGGCGGCAAGCCAGGCGACGTGGCACCTGACGGAATCGAAGTCAAGGACGAACAAGGGGCGGTGCTGTTCAACGGCGACGCAACTCGAATGTGGGACTCCTCGGCGGTGGGGCCGCGGCGCGAAGCCGTGATGGGCGTGGAACTCGCGTCCGACAAGGTGACCATCGCACCCGACCAGGCGTTCCTGAGTGACCCGGCAACGCAATACCCGGTCGAACTTGACCCGGACAACTGGTGCACCACCTGCAGCAAGCAAGCGCACGCCGTCGTACAGGATGGTCACAAGGACGCCCACAACTACAACGCGACGACTGGCGCGCTGTCAGACTTGAAGGCCGGGTACGAAACCGAAGACGACGCCGGTACCTCTGCCACGTACATCCAGATGGACACTTCGGAGATCATCGGCACGGTCGTCAAAGAGGCTTCACTGAACACGACGATCATCCACACCCAGGAATGCAGCACACTCGACACCGACCTTTGGCTGGCGAATCCTTTCGATGCCTCAATCACCTGGCGTAACCAGCCCGCCTGGGTGTCTTACATCAGTTCTGTGAACGTGCCGAACTGCCACGACGCTTCCAATGTTTCGGGGCAGTTCGCAGCCACAAGCGCAGTGCGGCAGGCTGCTGACGGTGGCTGGGTGAACATCACCTTCGCCCTGGCCGGTTCCGCTGACAGCCCGCGGAACACCCGCACCTGGCGACGGTTCGATCTGAATCCCTACCTCCAGGTGAAATACAACTCGACACCCAACCCTCCGGAGCAGCTGACCGAGCAGCACGGTCAACTGCCGTGCGTCAGCGGCGCGCAGCGGCCATGGATATTCACCCGCAACCCGCAATTGGCAGGCCAGGTGTCCGATCCGGACGGTGGAGTGCTCTACGCCAAGTTCGCCGTGTCACCAGGCACCGCCGCAAAACCCGGCACGCCGCACGACAACAGCGCCAATCTCGTCGAAGTCGGCACACCCGGACCTGGGGTGGAAGCAAGCGCGCAGCTGGCGGCAGTGCCGGACGGGTGGATCACCAAGGACGGAATCTACAACTGGTCGATGCAAGTCACGGACAAGGAGCTGTGGTCGGACTGGACCGGCAACTGTGAGTTTTACGTCGACACCGCGGTTCCGAAGGCACCTTCGGTGGCGATGACCGGTGTGGCGCCGGCGAATCAGGGCGATACGGCGTCGTTCAGCATCACAGTGGAGATGGCCACGGCTGGCTTCTACGACATCGATCGGTTCGTTTACACCACAGACGGTTCTGAACCTCAGACCCAGGGCTCACCAAGTCTCGCCGCCGTCAAGGGCACCAATGCCGGCGGCAAGCCGGTGGCAACGGCCAACTTCAGCTCGGTCGCGGTCAACGGCAACCAGAACCTGATCAAGGTCCGCGCGGTCAACAAGGCAGGAACGCCAGGCCCGAACGCTGCCTGCGTGACGTCCGGCGCCAACAACGTCTTCGACGGACCGAGCTGCTCCTACCACGTGTTGCCGTTGACCCCCGCCAAGAATCTCGTCGGTGCGTGGGCCTTCGAGGACGGCTTCGCCGACACGGCGAACAGCACTCCTGAGAACTCGGCGTTGGCACCGCATCCGTTGGCCGCCAACGGGCAGGTGTCGTGGGTCGCGGGTTACAACCACGGCAATTCGTGGACCCACCCCGACGTCGCCGGATACAGCGCCGACACGAAGGGGGCGTTCTCAACCGACGGTACCGGTTACGGCACCACGACCAGTGGGCTGCTCGACACTACGAAGTCGTTCACCCTGGCCGGGTGGGCCAAGATCGCCGACCTCAACAACTCGCACACCCTCATTTCGCAGGACGGCGTGAAGGGAAGCGCGGCGTCGCTCAAGTATTCCAAAGACGCCAACGCATGGTCGCTGACCATGCTCGGTTCCGACACCGCCAACGCCACCATCATCAGGGCCGAGTCCTTCTCACCGCCTCAGGTGGGCGTGTGGACACATCTCGTCGGCACGTACGACAGCGTGAGCCGCACGCTCACGCTGTACGTCAACGGAGTGAAGCAAAAGACCGCGCTCGCGACTGGCTGGGCCTCGACCGGACCGTTCGTCATCGGTGCGGCCAAGTGGAACGGCAGCCGCGCCGACATCTTCCGCGGCCAGCTGGATGACGCCCAAGCCTGGCAGCGTGTCCTCTCGTCGGAGGAGGTCCACAACCTCGCGAACAGCTCGGTCCTCCTGTCGACCTATGGTCTCGCAGGTGGTTGCACGGCGGCGTTGACCTCGACCAACTCCAAGGCATCCGGTCTCCAGGGAAACTGGGCCCTCGACGAAGCCACCGGGGTAACCGGCAAGGACTTCAGCGACTCCGCGAACAACTTCACTTTTACCGGTGGTGCGGCGTGGGCGCCCGGTCACGCCGGAGGAGCAGTGCACTTCGACGGCTCCACCGGCTCGGGAAAGACCGTGGATCCGGTCGTCGACACCTCGAACTCGTTCACCGTGTCCGCTTGGGTGAAACCTGACGACCTCAACGGCTACTACGGAGTCCTGGCACAGGGCGGCGCCCACGAAGGTGCCTTCCAGCTCAGGTACTCCCCGGATGGCAACCGATGGATCTTCGGCATGTCCGCAGCGGACCAGAACCCTGCGGACTACCGATGGGCGGCCAGCAAAACAATTCCGCAAGCCGGCGTCTGGACCCAGCTCACCGCGGTTTTCGACCAGCCCAGCATGCAGGCGAAGCTGTACGTGAACGGCAAACTCGAGTCCAGGGTGCCGGTCACCTCGGCTTGGTACGCGACCGGTGGTCTCACGGTCGGGTCGATGCTCGGCAACCAGGTGTTCTTCAAGGGCACGATCGACCAGGTCCAAGCTTGGCAGCGAGCGTTGACGGACGACCAGATCGCCGCGATCAACGGCATCGCCTACTACGACTCCGTCAGCCAGACGTCCGGCGTCGCCGCCGGCGGCGTTTCCCAGGTCACCGAGGTCGACGGCGCAGGCAAGCCGATCGGCTGCGCGGCCCGCTTCGACAAGTCGTGGTCAGGTCAGGTTTCCGAGGTGCGACCCGCGAACTTCCGCACGGACAAGTCGTTCACAGTGGAAGCCTGGGTAAACCACGCCTGGACTCCGGCCGACGTGACAGCCGAAGGTGAAGTCGACCCAGCCGCTCGCGCGGTATTCAGCGTCGACGACCAGAACGCGTCCCCGTTCCTGATCGGCTACCGCCCGTGGGTCGACGAGGACGGCAACAAGCACGGCAAGTGGAGCGTGCTGATGTCGTCCACCGGCTCGGACGGCGACTGGTTCATCTACAGCGACGCCGACGTCACGAACAACACCTGGACGCACCTCGCGGCAACGTACGATGCCGGGACTGCGACGGTCACGTTGTTCGTCAACGGAGTCGCACAGAACCTCCGCATCCACACCGCCGACGCCACGGCGATCGGCCGCAACAACGCGAACAGCGTCTTCATCGGCCGCGGAACCTGGGGCGGCAACCGGTCCGACCAGTGGTACGGCGATGCCGCGGGCGTCCGCGTCTACGCGGGCGTCCGCCGGACGATCGATCTCTTCGGCGACAAGCGGGCTGACGACCCCGGCGCACTGTACGACGTCCGGCACTAGTTCTTTCGATGTGTACTGCTTCTAAGCGCAAGGGTGGGGTTTGATGGGTGCGCGGCGTGTGTATCTCCGACCTAGTCGGTGGGTAAAGGTAGTAGCAGCATCGGCTGCGTTGATGCTGCTTGGGTCTGCGCAACAAGCAGTGGCTATGCCGACTCAGGCTCGCGGCTGGCATGGTCTCGGCTGGGACTTGCCCGCGCTTCAAGAGTCCAAGTCGGTGCCTGGCGTCTCGGCTGTCGCGTCGAAGGCGCTTGTCGGCAAGCCTGCCGCTGCGCCGACACCGGTCGTTCAGTGGCCAGCACCTGCCAGCGCCGAAGTGGATCTGCAACCCGTCGCGGCCGGAGGCAAGGTCGCCGCTGCGGCTCCTGAGCCGAAACTACCCGTCTCCGTGACTCGTGGTCACGGCAGTGATGCGAAGACCTCCAAGGTCAGTCCTACTCAGCACGGAGCCGGGCGCATCAAGGTCGAGACGATCGATCACAGCGTGGCGGAAAAGGTAGGGGTACGCGGCACGCTCCTACAGATCACCCCGGTGAACGGTGACACCGGCGGACCGATCTCGGTCGATCTGGACTACCGAGGCTTCGCTAGCGCCTTCGGCGGCACTTTTGGACAGCGGCTTCGGTTCGTGCAGTACCCGGCATGCTTGGTGACAAGCCCGGACAAGCCGGAATGCCGTACTTCGACACCTGTCGACTTCACCAACAACGCCAACACCCGTCACTTGCTCGGTGAGCTGGCGTTCCCCCAGCCGGCAGCCAATTCCCGGTCCGCTTCGTCGCCAATGCTCATCGCTGCCGAGGGCGATGCCACGGGTGGTGGCGGAGACTTCAGAGCGACGGACTTGAAGCCTGCGGGAACTTGGAGTTCCGGCGGTTCGGGTGGTGATTTCACCTACAGCTACCCGATCGGGGTTCCCTCAGGACTGGGCGGCAAAGCTCCAACAGTCGCGCTGAATTACGCCTCCGGTGCGGTAGACGGCCTAACCTCCGCCACGAATAATCAGGCATCTGGCATCGGTGACGGCTGGAGTCTCACGGGTGGTGGTTATATCGAGCGGACGTATAAGGCGTGCAGCCAAGACCTCGGCGGCAACAATGGTCAGCTCGCGAAAGGCGACCTGTGCTGGTTCAGTGACAACGCGACCATTTCCTTCAGCGGCTCGAACGGACCGCTGGTCAAGGACAAGGACGACAACAAAGAGGGCGGCAGCTGGCATCCCAAAGGTGACGACGGCTCGAAGGTCGAGAGGCTGACCGGTGCCGCCAACGGGGCGAAGGATGGAGAGTACTGGAAGGTCACCACGACCGACGGGACCCAGTATTTCTTCGGGCTTAACCACTTGCCTGGCTGGGCGGAGGGTAACAACGAAACCCGCTCGACCTGGACCGAGCCGGTGTTCGGCAACAACAGCGGGGAGCCGTGCAACAAGACCGCGTACGCGGACTCGTGGTGCCAGCAAGCGTGGCGCTGGAACCTCGACTACGTGGTCGATACCCACGGTAACGCACTTACCTACTACTACGAACCCGAAACGAACTACTACGCTCGGAATCTCGACGCGAAGTCGAGCACGGAGTACATCCGCGGTGGTGCCCTGCGCCGGATCGAATACGGCTTCAACACCCGGATTGACGATGTCTTTTCGCACGCTCCCATGCAGGTGCTCTTCGACACCGAGGAACGCTGTCTGCCCACGGATGCATTCAACTGTGACCCCGGACAGCTGAACAAGGACAACGCGAAATTCTGGCCGGATGTGCCTGCGGACCAGATCTGCGAAAAGGACGCGAAGTGCCTCATCGGGTCGCCCAGTTTCTTCTCGCGGAAGCGATACACCACCATCACAACGCAGGTCACCGATGGCCGCGATGGTTGGAACACCGTAAACGAATGGGCGCTCGGTCAGGCGTTCCCCAAGGCCGGTAGTGGGGACGACACAGCATTGTGGCTCGATTCGATCACCCAGACCGGCAAGGCAGGTGGCTCGATCATCTTGCCGCCCACAACTTTTCATGCGAAGCCGAAAGCCAATCGGGTTGACACACAAAGTCAGTACACCGCACTGACCCGCAACAGGATCGACGCCGTGATCAACTCACAAGGCGGCGTGGTCTCGGTGGATTATGCGGAGCCTGAGTGCGTGGCGGGTACGAACATGCCTGCCAACCCCGAGTCGAACACGATGGCTTGCTACCCCATCTACTGGTCGCCGGGTGGCGCCAAGGATCCGGTACTCGACTGGTTCAACAAGTTTCCGGTCAGGGCCGTCATCGAAGATGGGAAGACGCCGCTTTCACAGCCGGTCTTGACTCGCTATGAGTATGTGGGTGGTGCTGCTTGGCACCATGACGACAATCCGTTCACCGAGGCCAAGTACCGGACTTGGTCGCAGTGGCGAGGGTATGGAATCGTCAAGACCACAAAGGGGCAGGCGGGCAGTGATCCGTCCGGACCGCCGGTAGTCACCGAGACGCGGTACCTGCGGGGGATGGACGGCGATACGCTGCCCAATGACGGCTCCCGCGAAGTCTCCGTGCCCAGCTATTGGGGCGAGGACATCGTCGATGGGAAGCAGCACCAGGGCTTCGCACGGGAAACACTGGCTTACCTTGACGGCAAGGTCATCACCGACACGCTGAACGATCCGTGGCATTCGGAACCGACCGCCACCGACGCGGACGGTGTCGAGTCGTTTTACTCAGGCACAGGTGTCACTAGAACACGAACCTGGCTTGCGGCCAGTAGCAAGTGGCGAACCACCCGTAAGATCACGACCTTCGGCGACTATGGCCTGGTCACCAAGACGGAAGACGATGGAGACATCGAGGATCCGTCGCAAGCGACGTGCACAACGACCAACTACGTGGCCAACACCGATGCTTGGATCCTGAACCTCTCCAACAGAGTGCAGAAGTTCGCGGGTACATGCGCCAAGTCCAATCCACCCAGCGCCACGAACATCATTTCCGACGGCCGGTCCTACTTCGACAAGCAGGCATTCGGCAAACCTCCGACGATCGGTGATGTAACTAGGCTCGATGCCCTCGACAAATGGCCGGTGGGGGGCGTGGAAGCCTTCCAGGCACCCGCCAGTACAACTGAGTTCGACGAATATGGGCGGGTTACCTCGACAACTGACAGTCGTGGCTTGAAGTCGACTACTAATTTTACTCCGGCGACCGGTGGCCCAGTCACGGAGACTGCGACGACGACCCCGCCGGTGAGCAACATCGATTCGACAATATTCACTACTACCAAGGTCTTTGATGCAATTTCGGGCGCTCTTGTCGCTGAGATCGACAAGAGTGGCCTACGAACTGATGCAAAGTATGATGCGCTCGGCAGGCTGACCGATGTTTGGAAACCTGGTCACAACAAAGCGCTCGGCGCCCCTCAGGACGTCAGCTACGTCTACAATACCAGTAGTGCAGGCATAAATTCACTGACAACGAAGACATTGTTGAGTGATCGGACTTATGCGGCGACGTTTGCGATTGTTGACGGGTTGGGGCGGACTGTCCAGACTCAGGTCCCAACGCCGTATGACAAGGGTGGCCGTGTGGTCACAGACACCTACTTCGATTCGCATGGGCGCGGCTCGATAACTCATAATTCCTACTGGAACGGCGACGCGGTTTCGAGTGACACCCTGCTGGTGGTGCAGCACAACGCTGTGCCGAGTTCAACTGTAGTTCACTATGACAGTGCGGGTCGGAGTATTTCATCCGCTTTTGTGCTAAGTGGCACAGAACAATGGCGAACGACTACGAAGTACGACGGTGATCGCGTCACGACGATTCCGCCAGAAGGCGGTATCGCCAACACGGTGGTCAGTAATGGTTTAGGGCAGAAGGTTCAGCTGCTGCAGTACAAGGACCGCGGCCGGACTGACCTGGGTGCGGACGCCGATGTAACCGCTTATACATACACGCCATCAGGTCAGGTCGCGTCTATAGTCGATGCCACCGGCAAGAACAAGTGGACATTTGGCTACGACCTGCACGACCGCAAAACTACGTCCATTGATCCGGACACCGGTCGTGCGGCATTCACCTATGACGAAATTGGTCGGCTCGCCACAACGACTGACGCGCGACAGAAGACCGTGGCTTATTCTTACGACAATCTGAGCCGTAAGACGGGGATGTATGAGGGATCCATATCCGGAACGAAGCTCGCCCAGTGGACGTATGACTCGGTGAGGCCGGGACTTCCGGCCGGGTCCACTCGGTACGTCGACGGTCGATCGTATGTCAATGCTGTGACGGGCTATGACGATGCTGGACGTCCAACAGGTTCAAAGGTCACCATCCCGATGGCAGAGACTGGCCTGGGTGGCACGTACAGTTTCAGTACTCGCTATGACCCTCTCACTGGCGCTATTGCTGCGACGAGTAGTCCTGCAAAAGGTGGTCTTCCAGGCGAGGAGATCTCAGTTGATTATGGAAAGCTCGGTAATCCAGTAGGTTTGCATTCAGCGTCAGATTCTGGCAATACGAACTTTGTCTCGCTAACAAAGTACAATGCTTTCGGGCAGGTTCTTCGTACTAACTTTCAGGATCCGGAGAACCCCAAGCAAATATCGGTCACCAATACATACGAGGATGGTACCAACCGTCTGCATAGCACGCTCGCGCAGCGTGCGACTGCTTCGAACTTTGAAGTTGCCAACAGGACTCTCACTTATGATCAGGCTGGCGAGATCGCGAAGCTCGCGGATATGCCGCAGGGCGCTACTGCCGACACTCAATGTTATCGCCACGATTACGTTCAGCGACTCACCGATGCCTGGACTCCTGAGTCGGGTGACTGCACCGCGGCGCCTAAGTCAAATGAGCTCGGCGGGGCGGCACCTTACTGGACATCGTGGATCTTCGATGTCACAGGCAACCGGCGTGCACAAATTCAGCACGGTAAAGATGGTGATACGACGTCGACGTCGATCTATCCCGAGTTCGGGCAAGCATTGCCTCACGCGGTCCGGTCGGTGACGACAACCGGACCCGGCGGAACGAGGGTCGCTGACTACTCCTACGACGAGGCCGGAAACACCAAGACCAAGGGGTTGGCGGGCTCAAACCAGACCTTCCTGTACGACGCTGAAGGTCGAGCATCGACCGTTAAGGATGTTGACGAAAAGACGAGTACTTACGTCTACGACCCGGATGGCAAGCGGATGATTGCCCGTGATGCCACCGGAGTGACTCTCTTTGTCGGCGACCTGGAGTTGTTCGTGGCCGCAGGCGCGACACGTGCAGTGGGAACGAGGTTCTATGGCTACAATGGCCAATCGATCGCCGAGCGGAATGCGGCCAGGGGACTGTGCTGGACACTTAGCGATCATCAAGGCACCACCTATGCGACGGTGGACGCTGCCGACCTCGGCGTGAAGAAGCGTTGGCAAGATCCGTTCGGCGTGCCCCGCGGCTCAGTGTCGCCAGCCTGGCCGGACAAACATGGGTATCTCGGTGGTTACCAGAACCCTGTGGGGCTTACTCATCTTGGGGCCCGTGACTACGACCCGCTAATGGGTAGATTTATCTCGGTCGATCCGCAATTGGACACAAATGATCCGCAGTCCATGAATGGCTATTCATATTCAGGTAACTCGCCGATCAGTTTTAGTGACCCGTCTGGATTGGGTATGGGTGGCGGGTGCGGGCCGGATGGAATCCTGTGTGGTTCACCGATAGCGATGGCTGATCCGCAGTACAACGAGAATCGAGCATGGTGGAGCAGTCGTAAGGGGATAAACGGGTTCACTGGCAATTCTGGTAGTCGTGGAAGCAGTTGCAATAGTGCGTGTTCACGCTCCAAGTTTGTCGCTTCGCATACCCCTGTGACAATGGATAAAGTCCAGTTGCTGGACTGGTTCAATTTCTTTATGCAGACTTCGGCTGGGGCGGGGCGGGATCATTATTGGCTTGCTGAAGTCGGCGAATTAGGGCGTCACTCCACTGTCTGCTTTGGGCGCATTGCTTGCCAAAAGGCGTATTGGTACCTGCTTGAACATGATGATGACGTTGCTGGCGCGAAGCAGCTTGCCGGACTCTACTGTGTCGACAATTTTGCTGAATGCACAAGGGATGCTGAGCAGTCTGGCTTCCTCAATGCAACCATTGACGTGGCGTCGGCTCTCGCACTAGTGGCTATAGGCGTTGGGGGCTGGAAGGTTAAGGGTGGCGCGCCAGCCGAGGGGCTCGGCGGCCGGGCGGCAGCGGCTGCAGGAGCTGGTGTCACCGGGAGTGAAATGGTCCAAATTTTTCGGAACATCGACGCCCGAGAGTTCAATTCAATCGCCGATAGTGGAAAATTTGTCATTGGAGCCGGGCAGATGGAAGGAAAATGGTTTGCCACAACTGGGGCACACGCTGATACCTGGGGAAAGCTGCTGAATAAAGGTCAGGGAATTACAATTGAGACTCGAATACCGCGAGAGCTCGCCGAGCAACTTCATTTTGAGTCGAGTAAGCTTGATGGTGTTGGGCCGGGCTTCTATGCAAACTCTGGTCAACTTGAAGCGATCAACAAAAGTATGGATGGAATCAGGGTGTGGCCGTGATAGACGAAATCAAGGATCCGATGGCATACGCTTTCGTTACTTGGCGTTCAGAGAGCGAAGGTGGTCGTCATTCCGGACCGCCAACGGCGCGTGTCTATGCCGCGACGGCGGTTGTGGAATGTGGTTCTGGCGACATGGGGCCGGCGACTTCCCCGACAGTTTTAAGTATCCTTCTAGAAAGGGCTTCAAGTGGCGAAGAAGGTCTTTACAAGATAGACTTCTTGGTTCCGGATCTTGCCCGCGATTGGTTGCGTCCAGGTGCTATCATCCTTGTCAGGGAGGGGCCTAAGGTAGTTGCTTCGGCGATTGTTCGGACTGTCGTGTAGATGTCGATGGCATCTGATTTAATTGTCGGGCTGGCGATGTTGGTGAGACGGCGGGTCGGTTGGGTGGTCATGACTGTGACTGCCTGGAGTGATCGGTCGGGGTTTGCACTTGTTCAGTGTTTTCATATGTGATGGCGCCATGGTCGTCCGTGGTGTCGCAGTGAAGGCGGACGGTGTTTCAGGTTGAAGTTTGGCGAGTGTGGGCTGTCTGGACTTGAATCCGCGACGGCCAGTTCGGCTCCGCCCGCCGCGGAAAGTCGGCGTCGCCGTGCTCGGTAGGGTGACCTCGGCTGAGCGTGCAGGTCTTCGACTGGTTCGGAGTGTCGCCGCAAACCTGCAGTCCGCGCCTGGCACGCTATGCCGGACTGGTCAGTTGGGCTTAGGCGGTGATGCGGGTGTCAAGCGCGAGCGACCCCGTCTTGCCGGCCATCGTGGTCTCAACCCATCTGGCTGCTAGTGCCGCTGAGCTGGCCAAATGCGCCGAGTCGCCCCAAGACTTCGGCAACCCCGAGGACGTCGCCAAAGTCATCGACCAGGTCCTCGAAGCCCAGCGAGCGATCTCCAGGGCCCTCGGTGGACTCGCCGTCCGCATGGACGCCGCCAAGACGACCGCGCTGTCCGAAGCTCCCGCCGTCGAGGTCGAAGTCCTCGCCGAGGTCCTCCGAGCAGCCGCGGAGGCTGTCCACTACTCGGGTGAAGCCCTGGCCGAAGCCGGTCCGTCTTTCGAAAGTGTGATCGCGAGCGTCTCGTCCAACACCCGTTTGTAGCAGCCCAGATTCGAACACCTGAGCTAAACTGGGTTCATGCGAGCGGTGTGGAGGGGAACGATCGGCTACGGGGCATTCGCCATCCCCGTGAGGGTTTACGGCGCCACCGAGGAGAACAGCGTCCCGCTCAACCAGGTCCACAAGACCGACGGCGGCCGGATCAAGTTCCGCAAGGTGTGCGAGCTCGACAACGAAGAGGTCCCGCTCGAAGACATCGCCAAGGGCTACCAGGTCCCCGGCGGCGACATCGTCATGCTCACCGAGGACGACTTCGCGAGCCTCCCGCTGCCCAACGCCGAGACCATCGAGATCCGTTCGTTCGTGCCGCTCGACCAGATCGACCCGATCTACTTCACCAAGAGCTACTACCTCGAACCCGAGCCGCAGGGCACCAAGCCCTACGTCCTGCTCGTCGAGGCGCTCAAGGAGTCCGGCAAGGTCGGCATCGTCAGGGTCGCGCTCCGCCAGAAGGAGACGCTCGGCGCGCTCCGGGTGTACGACCAGACGCTCCTGCTCGACACCATGCTCTGGCCCGACGAGATCCGCACGCCCGACTTCCCGTTCCAGTACGAGGACATCACCGTCACCCGCGGCGAGGTCAGGGCCGCGGTCGCGCTCATCGACGAGCTCGCCAGCGACTTCGAGCCGCGCGACTACGCCGACGGCTATCGCGAGGCCCTTGAGACGCTCATCCAGGCCAAGATCGAGGGCAGCGACCTGGTCCAGCCGACCGAGGGCGTCCAAGAAGCGGGCGTTGATGCCCTCCTTGCGTCGCTCCGCAACAGCCTTCTCGCCGCTGACAAGGCCAAAGCGGCATCCCAGGCCGCAAAGCGCGCGAACGAGAGGACTCCGCAGGGCCGATGATCGGTGAAGAGGACTACGAGCGGATCCTGCGAGACGCTCGCGAAATCGACGACATCGAATCCAAGCTCGCGATGCTGCGCGCCAATGGCTTCTCGCAGGTCGACTGCATCCGTGCGCTCAGCGAGGGATCCACGCTGGCCGAGGCCAAGCAAGTAGTCCACTTCAGCGAGGCATGGGCTGACACGCGCGAGGCCAGCGAGCAGCTCCACGAGAGCCTTCACAAGAACCTGAGTAGATCTACGCACAACCAACCAGGGGACATCACGCTCCCGTAACGCCGCCACCCAGTACAAGATCGAACCCATCGCAAGGCGGGATCGCCCGGTACCGGGGGTCTGGCGAACTCCCCGGCGATTGGCCTTCGAGGGGTGGGCCATCCGCAAGGGTTCCGAGGTCGCGCGTGGGGAGCGTGCGGCCTCGGAACCCGTATGCGACTACCCTCGGGGCTAAGCACCGACGACTCAGCTGGAGCAGACCTCGTGTTCGACACCCTCTCCGATCGGCTCACTTCTGCGCTGCAGACACTGACGCGCAAGGGCAAGCTGTCCGACGCGGACATCGACGCGACCGCGCGCGAGATCCGGATCGCGCTGCTCGAGGCCGATGTCGCGCTGGCCGTGGTGAAGGAATTCATCGCGAAGGTGAAGGAGCGGGCGAAGGGTGCTGAGGTCTCTGCGGCGCTCAACCCGGCTCAGCAGGTCATCAAGATCGTCAACGAAGAGCTCGTCACCATTCTCGGTGGTGAGACGCGGCGGCTGAACCTTGCCAAGAACCCGCCGACCGTCATCATGCTCGCCGGTCTCCAGGGTGCTGGTAAGACGACGCTCGCCGGCAAGCTGGCCATGCACCTTAAGAAGCAGGGACACGCTCCTCTGCTCGTAGCGTGTGACCTTCAGCGTCCTAACGCCGTCACGCAGCTGCAGGTCGTCGGTGAGCGCGCGGGCGTCACGACATTTGCGCCGGAGCCTGGCAACGGCGTAGGCGACCCTGTCGACGTAGCGCGCCGGGCGATCGAAGAGGCCAAGCACGCTCAGCACGACATCGTGCTCGTCGACACCGCTGGCCGTCTCGGTGTCGACGAAGAGCTTATGAAGCAGGCCGCGGACATCCGCGACGCTGTCACGCCTGACGAGATCCTGTTCGTCGTCGACGCGATGATCGGTCAGGACGCGGTCAACACCGCTGAGGCCTTCCGAGACGGTGTCGGCTTTACCGGCGTCGTGCTGACCAAGCTCGATGGTGACGCTCGCGGTGGTGCCGCGCTCTCCGTCCGGCAGGTCACCGGGCAGCCGATCCTTTTCGCCTCGAACGGTGAGAAGCTCGAAGACTTCGACATCTTCCACCCCGACCGGATGGCCAGCCGGATCCTCGGCATGGGTGACGTCCTCTCACTCATCGAGCAGGCCGAGCAGGCGTTCGACCAGGACCAGGCGCAGAAGGCCGCTGAGAAGCTGACCAGCGGTCAGCTGACCCTCGAAGACTTCCTGGAGCAGATGCTCGCGGTCCGCAAGATGGGGCCGATCGGCAACCTGCTCGGCATGCTGCCGGGCGCGGGCCAGATGAAGGACCAGCTCGCGCAGGTCGATGACAAGCACCTCGACCGGCTGCAGGCGATCATCCGGGGCATGACCCCCGCCGAACGGGCGGACCCGAAGATCATCAACGGGTCGCGGCGGCTGCGGATCGCGAACGGCTCCGGGGTGGCCGTGCGTGAGGTGAACGACCTGGTCAACCGGTTCTACGAGGCGCGCAAGATGATGGCGCAGATGGCGGGCCGGTTCGGGTTCGGCGGTGGTGGCGGGAGCAAGAGCCGCAAGGGCAAGAAGGGCAAAAAAGGCGGGCGTGGCCCGACGCAGCCCAAGATGCGCGGCGGGTTCCCCGGTGGCATGCCGATGCTGCCGCCGGGTGCGATGCCGCCCGGCGGGATGCCTGACCTGGGCTCGCTCGGTGGCGGGATGAACGATGTGCCGGGCTTCGACCCGTCGAAGTTCAAGCTGCCGCCGCAGAAATGACCGCACTGCACCTGCGCGGGGTCGTGCTGCCGGACGATGAGCGGCGCGACCTGTGGATCACCGGCGGCCGGATCACCAGTGAGCCGGTGCCCGGCGCCGAGACCATCGAAGGTTTCCTGGTGCCCGGCCTGGTCGACGCGCATTGTCACCCCGGGCTCAGTGCGACCGGCGCGACCTCGCTGGAGGAGGCGGCCGAGCAGGCCAAGACCGACCGCGACGCCGGCACGCTGCTGATCCGCGACTGCGGGCTGCCGCTCGACGTGCGGCCGCTTCAAGCGCGGGGTGACCTGCCGCGGATCATCCGGGCCGGTCAGCATCTCGCGCTGGTCAAGCGTTACATCCCCGGCTTCGGCATCGAGCTCGACGACCCCGGGCAGCTGCCCGCGGCCGTCGCGGAGCAGGCGAAGAACGGCGACGGCTGGGTCAAGCTCGTCGGTGACTGGATCGACCGGAGCGTGGGGGACCTCGCGCCGCTGTGGCCGGACGACGTCCTCGCCGAGGCCGTCAAGGTCGCGCACGACGCCGGCGCCAAGGTCACCGCGCACGTGTTCGGCGAGCACGCGCTCGACGGGTTGCTCAAGGCCGGGATCGACTGCCTCGAACACGGCACGGGCCTGTCGGCCGACCAGCTCGACGGCATGGCGAAGAACAACGTCGCGCTCGTGCCGACGCTGATCAACATCGACAACTTCCCCGGTATCGCCGACAAGGCCACGCGGTTCCCGACCTACGCCGACCACATGCGCGCGCTCCACGCGGGCGTGGGGGAGATGGTCGCCGCCGCCGTCGAGGCGGGCGTCGCCGTCTACGCGGGCAGCGATGCGGGCGGGATGGTCGCGCACGGGCGTCTCGTCGACGAGATCGAGGCGCTGCACCGCGCCGGCATGACACGTGAGCAGGCGCTGGGTTCGGCTTCGTGGGCCGCGCGCGAGTGGCTCGGGTACCAGGGGATCGTTGACGGCGCCCACGCCGACCTGCTGGTGTACGCCACCGATCCGCGCGAAGACCTCGGTGTTCTCCGGCATCCGACGCACATCATCTTGCGTGGCGTCGTATGTGGCACCTGACGCAGCGCGCCACGGCCCGGTGACCTAGCGTAGGAGTGTGGTGGACCGGGAGCCAGAACAGGACGTCCGTGCCGGACTCGTGCTCGGCGCCCACTGGGGCTTCCTCGCCTTCTTCATCGGCATCGGCGGCTATCACCTCGCCAACCTGCTGATCGCGGTCTTCTTCTCGGGGCACTTCGGCGGATTCGATCAGCTCGAACTGCACGACGTCGGCCCGTTGCTGCTGGTCGCGTTCGTGCCGAACCTGTTGCTGGGACTCGGTCCGCTGATCGGGTCGAAGCTCTGGGGCCTCGGGTTGGTCAAGGACTTCGGGGCAGTGAGTCTCCGAGACGTCAAGGTCGGCCTGGCCTGCGGTGGTTTCGCACTGCTGGCCGGGTATCTGGCAAACCTGGTGCTGATCGCGGTCTATGGCACCGAGCGAGCTTCCGAGAATCCGCTTACCGACTTCTCAAGCGAGATGGGCGGCTCCCGGCTCTGGCTGGTGCTGGCCGCGCTGATCGTCGTGCTGGCCGCTCCGCTCACCGAAGAGCTGCTCGTGCGCGGTGCGCTTTGGTCGGCGCTCGACCGCTACAAGATCCCGCAATGGGTGACACTGGTGCTGACCGCGATCGTCTTCGCGCATCTGCACGGTGAGCCGACGCGCACGGTCGCCTTGTTCGCCCAAGGCATCGTGATCGGCCTCGCCCGCTATTTCACCGGCAACGTCAGCGCGAGCGTCGTCGCGCATGCCGCCAACAATCTTCCGCCGGCGCTTTTGCTGCTCGGCGGTAACTGACCGGACACGCACAGCGGCGCTAGGCTCATCATCAACCTGAAACCACGGAGGATCGGCTGTGACAGCTCAGGAGCCGGCTCCCGTGGTCATGGACGAGGAGCCACCGAGACCGCCACGCTGGGGCTTCGGCGCCTTCCTGCTCGTCGAGGCGGTGTTGCTGGCCTCGGCCGCGTTCGTCGGCGTGCTGCTCGGTGATGTGCCGTCCGGCCAGCCGATCCCGGTGCGTGACGTGCTCATCGGAACCGCCGCGCCGACCATGACAGCGGCCGCGGTGGCGTTGCTGATCACCCGGCTCAGGGGCAACGGCCCGGTCGCCGACCTGCGGCTGGGCTGGCGCTGGGCGGACGTCCGCACCGGGCTCAAGTTCGGCCTGCTCGGCCTGGTGCTCACCTCGATCGGCGCCTACGTGTGGACCCAGATCGTCGGCGACGCCAACGCCACCTCGGCCATCAGCGCGCTGGTCGAGGACCAGAAGATGTCCGTGCCCGCCGCCGTCGCGATGTTCCTCTACCTCTGGCTGCTCGGCCCGATCTGCGAGGAGATCATCTACCGCGGCCTGCTCTGGGGCGCGGTCGAACGCCTGCACTGGAGCAATGAGCGCGTCGGCAGGACGGCGGCCTTCGTGCTCTCGACGGCGGTGTTCGCGGCCAGTCACCTCGAGCCGCTGCGCACCACGCTGCTGATCGTGATCTCCATCCCGATCGGCCTCGCGCGGCTGGTGACCGGGCGGCTGCTCGGCAGTGTCGTCGCGCACCAGATGAACAACTTCCTCCCGGCGCTCGCGATCTTGCTGACCTCGCTCGGGATCGCCACGATCTAGCCTGGTGCGCAGGTCGCTGAGGCCATCTGGCAGAATGTTCCCTTGCTTGCCTCGGCCGGACCCTCTCACCGCGCCGGAGCTCCTGACATTTGGTGCCCAAATCCGTATCCCCACACGGACCGCTGGGCGTCGACCTTGCAGCGAGAGAACTGAGGAGTACCCACACCCGTGGCCGTCAAGATCAAGCTTCAGCGCCTTGGCAAGATCCGTGCGCCGTACTACCGGATCATCGTCGCCGACGCGCGCACCCGTCGTGATGGCAAGGCCATCGAGACGATCGGCAAGTACCACCCGAAGGAGGAGCCCTCCTTCATCGAGGTCGACACCGAGCGGGCGCAGCACTGGCTGAAGGTCGGCGCGCAGCCCACCGAGCCGGTCCAGCGCATCCTCGAGATCACCGGTGACTGGCAGAAGTTCAAGGGCCTCCCGGGCGCCGAGGGCACGCTGAAGGTCGCGGAGCCGAAGCCGTCCAAGCAGGACCTCTTCAACGCCGCGCTCGCCGCCGCCGGTGACACCGCTTCGAACGAGGCCACCACGCCGAAGTCGAAGAAGGCCCCCAAGAAGACCGAGGACAAGGCCGAGGGAGAGAAGGCCGAAGCGTGAGCTTCCTCGCCGACTCACTCGAACACCTCGTTCGCGGGATCGTCGACAACCCGGACGAGGTGAGGGTCGAACTGCTGACCACTCGCCGCGGCCGGACCCTCGAGGTGCACGTGCACCCCGACGATCTCGGCAAGGTGATCGGTCGCGGCGGTCGTACCGCGACCGCCCTGCGCACGGTCATGGGCGGCATCGGTGGCCGCGGCGTCCGCGTGGACGTCGTCGACACCGACCGCTGACCAGAACAGGGCAGAACACAGTGCAGGTCGTAGTGGGCAGGGTCGCGAAGGCGCACGGCATCAACGGTGAACTCGCCGTCGACGTGCACACCGACTCACCCGATCAGCGCTTCGCCACGGGTAAGACCGTGACGACGAAGCTGCGTGACGGCTCGCACCGTGAACTCACCGTGGCAGCCGCCCGCTCACACAGCGGGCGGCTGCTCGTGCGTTTCACGGAGGTCGTGACCAGGGACGTGGCGGAGACCCTGCGGGGCGCGCTGCTGCTCGCGGACACGGCGGACCTCGGGCCGACCGGGGATCCCGAAGAGTTCTACGACCACGAACTCGAAGGTCTTCGGGCCGAGCTGGCCGACGGCACCGTCGTCGGCAAGGTCATCGAAGTGCTGCACTCGGCGGCGGGCGAGCTGCTTTCGCTCGATCGCGACGGCAGGACGGTGCTCGTGCCGTTCGTGCACGCGATCGTCCCGACCGTCGACATCGCGGGTGGCCGGGTCGTGCTCGACCCCCCTGAAGGATTGCTGGACTAAGTGCGCATCGACGTCGTCACGATCTTCCCCGAGTACCTCGACCCGCTCCGGGCCGCGCTGCTCGGCAGGGCGATCGAACGCGGGCTCATCGAGATCGGCGTGCGCGACCTGCGTGACTGGACGCAGGACGTGCACCGCGCCGTCGACGACGCGCCGTACGGCGGCGGCCCCGGCATGGTCATGAAGCCGCAGATCTGGGGCCCCGCGCTCGACGAGGTCTGCGGTGAGAAGACCAGGCTCGTCGTGCCGACGCCTGCCGGTCGCCCGTTCACCCAGGCGATGGCGCACGAGTTCGCCGCGGAAGAGCACCTGGTGTTCGCCTGCGGCCGCTACGAGGGCATCGACCAGCGGGTGATCGACGACGCCGCGCGCCGGATGCCGGTCGACGAGGTGTCGATCGGCGACTACGTGCTGGTCGGCGGCGAGGCCGCGGTGCTGGTGATGGTCGAGGCCGTCGTCCGGCTGCTGCCGGGCGTGCTCGGCAACAAGCTGTCGGCCGAGCAGGACTCGTTCTCCGACGGCCTGCTCGAAGGACCCAGTTACACCCGTCCGGAAGTCTGGCGTGAGCTGGCCGTTCCGGACGTCCTGCGCTCGGGAAACCACGCGCTGGTCGAGCGCTGGCGCCGTGATCAGGCGCTGGAGCGGACCGTCCAGCGCCGCCCCGAGCTGATCGACCGGCTGCCCGAGGGTAGTCTCGACAAACACGATCTCCGGCTTCTCGAGAGTCTTCGCGAAGCGTCGGAGTAGGCCCCATGCAGGGGTCGGGTAGCTATCTGTAATACTTGACCGGTTGGCGTGAGCAGGCCTTCCGCCGACCACAGCCCCCGGGTTCGAGCGCAGTTCAATCCGCGCGCGCCCGGAAGTACGCAAGCCACACTGAAATGACGAGGACGGACCACCGATGAACACCCTGGACGCACTGGACGCGCACTCGCTGCGTTCCGACATCCCGGACTTTCGCCCCGGCGACACGCTGAAGGTTCACGTCCGCGTCATCGAGGGCAACCGTGAGCGGAACCAGATCTTCCAGGGCGTCGTGATCCGCCGCCAGAACGGTGGCATCCGCGAGACCTTCACCGTGCGTAAGGTCTCGTTCGGTGTCGGAGTGGAGCGCACCTTCCCGGTGCACTCGCCGAACATCGCCGAGATCGAGGTGCACAAGCGCGGTGACGTGCGTCGCGCCAAGCTGTACTACCTCCGCGACCTGCGCGGCAAGGCGGCCAAGATCAAGGAGCGCCGCGAGAACCGCGAGACGACCTCCGCTTCCTAAGCCTTCACGCGGAGAACGGTAGCCTGGCGACGTGGTGGAACCCGTGCCCCAGAACGCCGCTGAAGACGATGCAGAGCGTCCGGAAGAGGAGCCTTCCTCTTCCGGACGCCGCTCTTCTCACCGGCGTGGCAAAACCAGCAAGAAGCGCTCGTTCTGGAAAGAACTGCCGATCCTGATCGTCGTCGCACTCGTGCTGACGATCCTGATCCAGCAGTTCCTCGCCAAGGTCTTCATGATCCCGTCGGGGTCGATGGAGTCCACATTGCACGGGTGCACCGGTTGCTTCGGCGACCGCGTGCTGGTGGACAGGGTCGTCTACGACTTCACCGACCCGAGCCCCGGCGACGTGATCGTCTTCAAGGGCCCGGAATCGTGGAACAACACGGAGATCACGTCCCAGGAATCGGGCAACATCATCGTCAAGGGCCTGCGCGGGCTCGGTTCGCTGATCGGTTTCGCGCCCCCGGACGAGCGTGACTTCGTCAAGCGCGTGATCGCCGTCGGCGGCCAGACCGTGCAGTGCTGCGACTCCCGCAACCGGGTGATCGTGGACGGCAAGGCGCTCGACGAGCCGTACATCCACTGGGAAGACCCGGGCCAGCAGACCCAGGCGTCCTTCGAGCCGGTCAAGGTTCCCGCCGGCAGGCTCTGGGTGATGGGCGACAACCGCAACGCCTCCGGTGACTCGCGTTACCAGGGCGGCGGCGGTCCGAACGCGACCATCCCGCTCGACAACGTGATCGGCAAGGCCCGGATCATCGTGCTCCCGCCGTCCCGGTGGGGCGGCGTGACCGACCACGACCCGCAGGAATCCGCGCAGCCGGCGGCCTTGTCCGCGCCGGCGTGGCAGCAGGGGATCCCGCTGGGTGTCGGCACGGCGGCGGCTTTCCCGGTGGTGTTCTTCGGGCGCCGCCTGGCCGCGGGCCTGCGAAAGTCGGTCAAGCGAAAGCGTTAGAGCGTTGACACTGTGCGTTTCCCGGGAGCCGTCAGCCCCTCTGCGACCGCCGCGTGCGGTGGTCAGGGGCGACGGCTTCTGGGGTCTTCAGGCGGCACTCGACCGGCGTGACCTCGGCCCCGTCGCCGGTGTCGACGAGGCGGGACGCGGCGCCTGCGCCGGGCCGCTCGTGGTCGCGGCCTGCGTGCTCCGGCCCGGCGACGCCGCCCGGCTGCCCGAGCTCACCGACTCCAAGCTGCTCACCGCGCTCGCCCGTGATCGGGTCTACGACCGGGTGCTGGCCAGGGCGCTGGACTATTCGATCGTCGTGATCGGCGCCGACGAAGTCGACGCACTCGGCATCCACGTGACGAACATCGAGGGCATGCGCCGTGCGGTGCAGGGTCTTCGCCAGACGCCCGGCTACGTGCTCACCGACGGGTTCCGCGTGCCGGGACTGCCGGCGCCGAGCGTGCCGGTGACCAAGGGGGACCGGGCGGTCGCCTGCATCGCGGCCGCGTCCGTGCTCGCGAAAGTGACCAGGGACCGGATCATGGCCGGGCTGCACGAAGAGCACCCGGAATACGGCTTCGACGTGCACAAGGGCTACAGCACCGCCGACCACACGGCCGCGCTCGCGAAGCACGGGCCGAGCCGCGTGCACCGGTGGTCGTACACCAACGTCGCGACGGTGGCGGCCGCTTTGGGTCATACTCCTCCGCATCAGGTGATGCTGACCGTTGCGGCATTGGAGTCAGTCTCGAAGGAGATGGGTGCGGCGGTGAGTGCCACCGATACCTCGGTAGGCAAGAATGAACGCTTCGCCGTTGAATCCCGAGGAGGGGCGCAGACTTCATGAGCGCAGAGGATCTCGAGAAGTACGAGACCGAGATGGAGCTGTCGCTGTACCGCGAGTACCGCGACATCGTCAGCCAGTTCTCGTACGTGGTGGAGACCGAACGGCGCTTCTACCTGGCCAATGCCGTCGACGTGCAGGTGCGCGACGGTGGTGGCGAGGTCTATTTCGAGGTGCGGATGTCGGACGCCTGGGTATGGGACATGTACCGTCCCGCCCGCTTCGTGAAGCATGTCCGGGTCATCACGTTCAAGGACGTGAACGTCGAGGAGCTCGATAAGCCTGACCTGCGGCTTCCCGAGGACGGGCCGTTCTCGGGCTGACCTAGCACACAGCACCGACACTTTTCGGCTCGGCGCGGCCTGAAGCGGCCGAGTTATCCACATCGCCCCACTTATCCACAGATCCGGGAAACGGATCTGGTGTGCCGTCCTGTCGTCCTGGCAGCGTTGATCGCGTACCCACCGTGATCGACCGAAGGGGATGACGATGACGAACACACTGACCCGGCGCCAGCGACTGGGCAGGTTCGGCGAAGACCTGGCCGTGCGGCATCTGGAGAACTCCGGTTTCGTCGTGCTCGAACGGAACTGGCGCAGCCGGTCCGGCGAGCTGGACATCGTGGCGACCGATCGCACGATGCTGCTGGTCTGCGAGGTGAAGACCAGAGCGGGCGCGAGTACCGGGCCGCCCGAGGGGGCGGTGACCGACGAGAAGGCGTACCGGATCAGGCGGCTCGCCCACGAGTGGCTCGCCGAGCACCGGATGGACTGGACCCCGATCCGGTACGACGTGATCGCCGTGCACGCGCCGCGGGGCGGGCAACCGCGCCTCAAGCACATCGAGGGGGCGTTTTGAGATGCCCATCGCGAAGGCGTGGTCCGTGGCCCTGCTCGGCATCGAGGGCCGGATCGTCGAAATCGAAGCCGACATCGGCGGCGGGATGCCGGCCGTCAAGCTCGTCGGCCTGCCGGACGCCGGGTTGCGCGAGGCCAAGGACAGGGTCCGTTCGGCCGTCCGCAACTCCAAGCAGTCGTGGCCGGACGGCAAGGTCACGCTCGGGTTGTCGCCCGCGAACCTGCCGAAAGTGGGTTCCGGCTACGACCTCGGGATAGCCGCGGCGGTACTGGCCGCCTCCGGGGTGGTCCCGTCGACGAAGCTGGTCCGCAGCGTGCTGCTCGGCGAGCTGGCGCTGGACGGCCGGGTCCGCCCGGTGCGTGGCGTGCTGCCGGGGCTGCTGGCGGCCAGGGCCGCCGGGATGAAGCGCGCGGTGGTTCCGGTGGAGTCGCTGATCGAGGCGGCGCTCGTGGACGGGCTCGAAATCCGGGGTGCGGCGCGGCTGCGTGACCTCGTGGCGTGGCTCCGAGACGAGAACGATCTCGTCGAGCCGCCGCCACCGGCTCCGCCCGAGCCTCCCGACGTGCCGGATCTGTCAGATGTCATCGGCCAGCCCGAAGCACGCTGGGCGCTCGAGGTCGCGGCCGCAGGCGGGCACCACCTGCTGATGACCGGACCGCCGGGCGTCGGCAAGACCATGCTGGCCAAACGCCTGCCCGGATTGCTGCCGCCGCTGACCCACGAGGAATCGCTCGAAGTCACGGCCGTGCATTCGATCGACGGCTCGCTGACCGAGGGGTCGCCCTTGGTGACGGTGCCGCCGTTCGTCGCGCCGCACCATTCGATCTCGGTCGCCGCGCTCATCGGCGGTGGTAGCGGACTGGCCGTTCCCGGTGCCATCAGCAGGGCCCATCGCGGAATCCTGCTGCTGGACGAAGTCTGCGAATTCCCGTCCGATCGGCTCGAATCGCTGCGCACCATCGTGGAGGACGGTGAGGTGCGCATCGGCCGTGTTCGCGGGGTGGTCCGCTATCCCGCGCGGTTCCAATTGGTGTTGGCGACCAACCCTTGTCCTTGCGCACCACCGAAAGAGACGGACTGCTCGTGTTCCGCGACGGCCAGGCGCAGGTATCTGAGCCGGTTGTCCGGGCCATTGCTCGACCGGGTGGATCTGCGTACCAAACTGCGTCCGCTGACGGCGATGAGCGCTCACGACGTCGCCGACATCGAGTCGACGGCCGTGGTCAGGACCAGGGTCGTCGAGGCTCGGCGACGGGCCGCGGCGCGCTGGGCCGAGCATGGCTGGCAGGCCAACGCGGAAGTGCCCGGCCCGGTGCTGCGGCGGGAATTCTCCTTGCCCGCCAAGGCGACGGCGTTGCTCGACCGTGGTCTGGACCGAGGCCTGCTCACCGCTCGCGGCGCGGATCGTTGCCTGCGGATCGCGTGGACGCTCGCCGATCTGGCCGGCGCGGCTCGCCCCGACGAGGACGAGGTGGCCGCCGCGCTGGACTTCCGTGAGAGGCAGGCGGCATGAGCGTCTTGGACGATCAGCGGCTCGCCAGGGCGTACCTGGTGCGCGTCGCGGAACCGCCCGCCGCAGGCTTGGTCGCGTTCGTCGGCGAAGTCGGCCCGGTCGACGCGGCGGATCGGGTCCGCGCCAGGGACTGCCCGGAGAAGGTCTGGCAGGAGACGTCGGCTCGTGCGGGCTACGACTTGGCCGAGCAGGATCTGGCTGAGGCGCAGCGGCTCGGTGCCAGGCTCGTGATCCCGGAGGACGACGAGTGGCCGTCCTGGCCGCTGCACTCGTTGACGCTGGCGCACGGCAACGGCGTTCGTGAAGCGGTGCCGCCGCTCGCGTTGTGGGTGCGCGGCGAGCGTCCGCTCGACGAGGCCGCGGACAACGCGGTCGCGATCGTCGGCGCGCGGGCGGCCACCGGCTACGGCGAACACGTCGCGTCGGAACTCGGCTATGGCCTGGCCGCGGCCGGCTTCCCGGTCTTCTCGGGTGCCGCGTACGGCATCGACGGCGCCGCGCACCGGGGCGCGCTGGCCTCGGAAGGGTTCACCGTCGCCGTGCTGGGCTGCGCGCTGGACGCGGGTTATCCGGCGGGACACGAGGGCTTGCTGAACCGCATCGCCGAAAGTGGCGTGGTGGTCAGCGAGTACCCCATGGGCACTTCGCCCGCCAAGCACCGCTTCCTCGTCCGCAACCGGCTGATCGCGGCATTGACCGAAGGCACCATCGTGGTCGAAGCCGGTCAGCGCAGCGGCGCGCGGAACACCGCGGCCACGGCGGGTGCGCTCGGCAAGGTGGTGATGGCCGTACCCGGCCCGGTCACGTCGGCGATGTCGATCGGCTGCCACGACCTGATCCGCGACGCGCACGCCACCTTGGTCACGTCCGTCCACGACGTGGCGGGCACGGTAGGCAAGCTCTCGGCCGACCGTGAGCCGAGAGCCAGCCCTCGGCGCCGGACGGACAGGCTCGGGCCTGACGCGCTGCGCGTCCACGAGGCGCTGGCTCCGCGACGCGCCAAGTCCGTCCAGCACGTCGCGGCCGAGTCGGGCGTTCCGGTGTCGCGGGTCCGCGCTTTGCTGCCCGCGCTCGAAATCGACGGCTTCGCCGAGCACGGCGAAGCAGGCTGGAGGCGGCTTGATTCCTGAGTAACCCCGCTGCCAGGCATTTCGGGATCCCCGTTGGCGCCAACGGGCTTCCACCGGCTGGTGTACCGGTCGATCGCCGTCGCGAGAGCGATCGATTTCTGTGCCGTGGCCTGGGCGCGCCCCCTTGACCGCACGCGGCCGATCGCGCAGCGTCAACGTCATGCCCAGTTCGAGTACGCAGCGCGTCGATCTTCGGCGGGTCCGTGCGGAGTTGCCCGAGTCAGCCGGCGAGCTCGTCGGTGAGTACGAACGGCACCTCCGGCTGGAACGCGGGCTGTCCGAGCACACCGTGCGCGCCTACGTCGGGGATGTCGTCTCGCTGCTGGGTTTCGTGTACCGCGACGAGTCGGCCGAGCTCAGCGCGCTCGACGTCGGCGTGCTGCGTGCTTGGCTGGCCGGGCAGCGGTCCGATGGCGCGAGCCGGACCACGCTGGCGCGGCGGGCCGCGGCGGTGCGCACGTTCACCACGTGGGCGCAGCGGCGCGGCGCGCTGGCGACCGACCCCGGCGCCCGGCTGGTGGCGCCGAGGGCGCACCGGAAGCTGCCGGGGGTGCTCCGGCCCGAGCAGGCCGACGAGCTGATGCGTGCGTCCGCGTCAGGCGCCGCTGAGCGGGATCCGGTCGCGCTGCGTGACCACGCGGTGCTCGAGCTGCTGTACGCGACCGGGGTGCGCGTTTCGGAGCTGTGCGGGCTCGATGTCGAGGACGTCGATTTCGCGCGGCGGATGATTCGCGTGCTCGGGAAGGGTGACAAGGAGCGGATGGTGCCGTTCGGGACGCCGGCTGACGGCGCGGTCCGGGAATGGCTCGACACGGGACGCGCCGAGCTCGCCGCGCCGGGCAGCACTGCTCTGTTCGTGGGAATCCGAGGCAGGCGGATGGATCAGCGTTCGGTGCGCCGCCTGGTCCACGAGGCCGTGGGATCGGTGCCTGGTGCTGCGGATATGGGGCCACACGGGCTACGCCATTCGGCGGCAACGCACCTCCTGGAGGGCGGAGCCGACCTTCGCAGCGTTCAGGAACTGCTTGGTCACGCTACGCTTGCCTCGACGCAGCTCTACACTCACGTGACCGTCGAGCGGCTGAAGGCGATCCATGACCGAGCACACCCCCGGGCCCGCTGATGACGGGGACCGTCCGGCTGGTCACGGGGGCCGAGGACAGGCAGAGGCACGCGAGAACTCGTACGAGCCCGGAGAACGAACTGAGCCAGATGCCAGCGAGAGCGGTCCGGTGACCGCCGACCCGCAGCTGAGCGAAACCGTCGAACACGGCAAGCCGTGTTCGGACGGTGATGACGTGGTACCCGGGCAAGCACGGGAAAAGTCCGCGGGCTACGACGTCGACTCCGGCATCCAGGCGCTCTGGAAGCAGTTCTCCGACGCCCCGGAGCAGGTGCTGCGGGACCGGCTCGTCCTGCACTACGCGCCACTGGTCAAGTACGTCGCCGGCCGGGTCGGCACCGGGTTGCCCACCCATGTCGACGTCGGTGACCTGGTGCAATCGGGCATCTTCGGCCTGGTCGACGCGATCGAGAAGTTCGAGCCGGCCCGAGGGCTGCGCTTCGAGACCTACGCGATGCAGCGCATCCGCGGCGCCATCCTCGACGACCTCCGTTCGCAGGACTGGGTTCCCCGCGTCGTGCGCAGCCGCGCCCGCGAGGCCGAGCGCGCCCTCGAACGCCTCGGCGCCCGCCTGCACCGCACCCCGACCGACGCCGAACTGGCCGCCGAGCTCGACATCACCCTCGACGAGCTCCGCGACCTCTACGGCCAGCTTCAGCTCACCAGCGTCGTCGCGCTCGAAGACCTCGTCGCCGCCGGCAAGGAAAGCGGCTCACTCGTCGACACCCTCCCCGACGACGACGCCATCGACCCGGTCGCCGTCCTCGTCGACCAGGACAACCGCCGCCAGCTCGCCGACGCCATCTCCCAGCTCACCGAGCGCGACCGCATCGTCGTCAGCCTCTACTACTTCGAGAGCCTCACCCTCGCCGAAATCGGCAAGGTCCTCGGCGTCACCGAGTCCCGCGTCAGCCAGCTCCACACCCGAGCCGTCATGCGCCTCCGCGCCAAACTCGTCGAGCAAACCGGCGTCTGACCCATCCGCCGATGGTTATGGCGATTCGGGGTCGTCCCAGGGCTTGAGGCGGAGCCGGGTGCGCGGGACGGGGACGAGCGTCAGCGGATCCAGGTAGTCCTCGCCGCGGCGGACGCCCCAGTGCAGGCAGGCCTCGACGGGACATCCCAGGTGCCCGGGAGTCACCGTCCCGATCACCTGTCCCCCGTGGACCTGGTCGCCCTCGGCCACGGCGGGCAGCACCGGCTCGTACGTCGTGCGGAACCCGCCGTCGTGGTCGATCGACACCACTCCGCGCCCGGCCAGCGAGCCCGCGAACACGACCACGCCCGGTCCGGCGGCCAGTACCTCCTGTCCGGGGGAAGCCGCGAGGTCGACGCCGCGGTGGCCCGCGCTGTACGCGTCGGCGGGTGCCTCGAAAGGCCTGGTCACCGTCGGGACGGGGGAGAGCGGCCAGTCGAAACGGGGTTGGAAGAGTGCCGCGAACGCGGCCAGCGCGAGCAGGAATCTGTGCATCTCCCCAGGCTTGCCGCCACCCGCTCATCCTTGGGGTGACCAGGCGTAATCTGTGGATGAACAGACCCGATGTGGACAACTCACCGCCGCGCGCACTGCCGGTGGGAACAGTGTCCGCGTGACGGAGTAGACTGTTTCCCGCAGTCCATGTGAGTGGACTGACTTCGCGTGCTCGTGCACATTCTGGCCGCTTTTGTTTCATCTCCTTGAGGTGAGCGACGGCCGGAAGATACGAGGCCCGGCGGTTCCGGTGGGGTTCTGACCAGCGGATTCGGGTCCTCGCTCAAGCACCAGGGCTGTCGGCCACCCGGCCGGCGGCGGTAAACCGAACCAGCTTGCCGGAGCGGACGCCCGGCGGGCACTACACAGAAGAGGTGCGATTCCGGCTATGGCCGTCGTCACCATGAAGCAGCTGCTCGACAGCGGCGTGCACTTCGGGCACCAGACCCGTCGGTGGAACCCGAAGATGAAGCGCTACATCTTCACCGAGCGCAACGGCATCTACATCATCGACCTGCAGCAGACGCTGACCTACATCGACCGCGCGTACGAGTTCATCAAGGAAACCGTCGCGCACGGTGGCACGATCATGTTCGTCGGCACCAAGAAGCAGGCCCAGGAAGCCATCGCGGCCGAGGCCTCGCGCGTGGGCATGCCCTACGTGAACCAGCGCTGGCTGGGCGGCATGCTGACCAACTTCCAGACCGTGCACAAGCGTCTCCTCCGCCTGAAGGAGCTCGAGTCGCAGGAGCAGACCGGCGGCTTCGTCGGCCTGACCAAGCGCGAGATCCTCACGCTCACCCGTGAGAAGGACAAGCTCGAGAAGACCCTCGGCGGTATCCGCGACATGGCCAAGGTGCCCTCGATCGTGTGGATCGTCGACACCAAGAAGGAGCACATCGCCGTCGGCGAGGCTCGCAAGCTGAACATCCCGGTCGTCGCGATCCTCGACACCAACTGCGACCCGGACGAGGTCGACTACCCGATTCCGGGTAACGACGACGCGATCCGCTCGGCCGCGCTGCTGACCAAGGTCGTGGCCGAGGCCGCCGCCGCCGGTCTGCTGCAGCGCTCCAGCCGCAACGGTTCCGCCGACGCGGGCACCGACAAGCCGGAGCCGGGCGTCGCCTCCGACGAGCCGCTGGCCGAGTGGGAGAAGGAGCTGCTCGCCGGTTCCGACACCACCGAGGCCGCTGCCGCCGCCACCGAGGTGCCGGCCGAGAACGCCACCGCCTCTTCCTGATGCGCTGCTCCCGCGCGGTCCGAGTTCGCTCGGGCCGCGCGGGCTCTCATTCCTCCCCCGAACCACACGCCCTGAAAAAGGACGGGATTTAGCACCATGGCGAACTACACCGCCGCAGATGTGAAGCGCCTGCGCGACCTGACCGGCGCCGGCATGATGAACTGCAAGAAGGCGCTGGAGGAGAACGACGGCGACTTCGACAAGGCCGTCGAGTTCCTGCGCATCAAGGGCGCCAAGGACGTCGGCAAGCGCGCCGAGCGCTCCACCTCCGAGGGCCTCGTCGCCGGTGAGGGCGGCGTCCTCATCGAGCTCGACTCCGAGACCGACTTCGTCGCCAAGAACGCCGACTTCCAGGCGCTGGCCGCGAAGATCGTCGAGGTCGCCAAGGCCGCCAAGACCGACGACGTCGAGAAGCTGAAGGCCGCCGACCTCGACGGCAAGTCCGTGAACGACACCGTCCAGGAGATGGCCGCGCGGATCGGCGAGAAGCTCGAGCTGCGCCGCGTCGTGTCCTTCGAGGGCACCACCGCCACCTACCTGCACCGCCGTGGCGCCGACCTGCCCCCGGCCGTCGGCGTGCTGGTCGAGTTCACCGGTGACGACGTCGAGGCCGCCCGTGGCGCCGCGATGCAGGTCGCCGCGCTGAAGGCGAAGTACCTGACCCGCGAAGAGGTCCCGGCCGAGACCGTCGAGAACGAGCGTCGCGTCGCCGAGGCGACCGCCCGCGAGGAGGGCAAGCCCGAGCAGGCGCTGCCCAAGATCATCGAGGGTAAGGTCAACGCGTACTACAAGGACAACGTGCTGCTCGAGCAGCCGTCGGTCAAGGACAACAAGAAGACCGTGAAGGCGCTGCTGGACGAGGCGGGTGTCACCATCACCCGGTTCGCGCGCTTCGAGGTCGGCCAGGCCTGAACCGGCTAGTTCTCACGACTGTGCCCCGTCTCCGCCCGTGCCGGGGACGGGGCACAGTCGGGTCCAGACGAAATACAGCGCCTCTAGGGAGCGAAACCGAAGATGAGTGACCGGGTCAACGGCGGCTATCGGCGAGTACTGCTGAAGCTCGGCGGTGAGATGTTCGGCGGCGGCTCCATCGGGGTCGACCCCGACGTCGTGCACTCGGTCGCCCGGCAGATCGCCGAGGTCGCGCGGACCGGGGTGCAGATCGCCGTCGTCATCGGCGGTGGCAACTACTTCCGCGGCGCCGAGCTCTCCGAGCGCGGCATGGACCGCGACCGCGCCGACTACATGGCGATGCTGGGCACCGTGATGAACTGCCTCGCGCTGCAGGACTTCCTCGAGAAGGAGGGCCTGCCCACCCGAGTGCAGAGCGCCATCACGATGGGCCAGGTCGCCGAGGCCTACATCCCGCGGCGCGCCGAGCGGCACCTGGAGAAGGGCCGTGTGGTCATCTTCGCCGCCGGTGTCGGCATGCCGTACTTCTCCACCGACACCGCCGCCGCGCAGCGCGCGCTCGAGATCGGCTGTGAGGCCGTGCTGATGGCCAAGGCCGTCGACGGCGTGTTCACCGCCGACCCGAAGAGCGACCCCAGCGCGGAGATGTTCCACGAGATCACGCACCGCGAGGTGCTGGAGCGGGACCTCAAGGTCGCGGACGCCACCGCGTTCACCCTGTGCATGGACAACAACATGCCGATCATCGTGTTCAACCTCCTCACCGAGGGGAACATCGCCCGCGCGGTGAGTGGTGAAAGAATCGGCACTCTGGTCAGTACTCCAGGGGACTGAGGCACCGGCCGGTATCAGCTAGCAGCGTCACACCATTCACAACTACGGGAGTTGCCGTGATCGACGAGACCCTCCTCGACGCCGAGGAGAAGATGGAAAAAGCGGTGAGCGTCGCGAAGGAGGACCTCGCTTCGGTGCGCACCGGGCGGGCGAACCCGTCGATGTTCTCGCGGATCGTCGTCGACTACTACGGCGCGCCGACCCCGCTGAACCAGCTCGCGGGTGTGACCATCCCCGAGGCCCGCATGGTGATCGTCAAGCCCTACGACGTGACCCAGCTCGCCGCCATCGAGAAGGCGATCCGCGAGTCCGACCTCGCGGTGAACCCGAGCAACGACGGCAGCATCATCCGCATCGTGATCCCGCAGCTCACCGAAGAGCGCCGCAAGGACATGGTGAAGGTCGTCAAGAGCAAGGGTGAGGACGCGCGCGTCTCCATCCGCAGTGTCCGCCGCAAGGCCAAGGACGCGCTCGACAAGATCCAGAAGGACGGCGAAGCGGGCGAGGACGACGTCGTGCGCGCCGAGAAGGAACTCCAGAACCTGACCGACCAGTACTCCCACCAGGTCGACGAGCTGGTCAAGCACAAGGAAGCCGAGTTGCTCGAGGTCTGATGGCACAGGTGAGCGAGGAACGCGAGGAAACGGTCGTGGCGCCCGAACCGGCGCAGGACGCCAAGAAGCCGTCGCGGGCGGGTCGTAACCTGCCCGCGGCCATCGGCGTCGGTTTGCTGTTGGGTGCCGCGATCGTCGCGTCGCTGTTCACCGTGAAGTACCTGTTCATCGCGATCATCGCCGCCGCGATCGCGGTCGGCACGATCGAGCTGGCAGGCGCGTTCAAGCGCGCCGCCGGCATCCAGGTCGCGCTGGTCCCGGTGCTCGCCGGTGGCCAGGCGATGATCTGGCTGGCCTGGCCGTTCGGGTTGCGCGGCGCGCTCATCGCGTTCGTGCTGACCGTGCTGGCCTGCCTCGTCTGGCGGCTGCCCGGCGGTGCCGAGGGCTATCTGCGCGACGTCACGGCGACGATCTTCGCGGCGGCCTACCTGCCGCTGTTCGGCGCGTTCGCCGCGATGCTCGTGCCGCCCGCCGACGGCCCCGGCCGGGTGCTGGTGTTCATGATCGGTGTCGTCGCTTCGGACACCGGCGGGTACGCCGCCGGTGTCCTGCGCGGCAAGCACCCGATGGCGCCGAGCATCAGCCCGAAGAAGACCTGGGAAGGCTTCGCTGGCTCGGTGATCGCGGGCATCGTCGCGGGCGCGCTGACGCTGACGCTGCTCGTCGAAGGCCACGTCTGGCAGGGCGTGCTCTACGGCATCGCGATCGTGCTCGTCGCGACGCTCGGAGACCTCGTCGAGTCGCTGATCAAGCGCGACCTCGGCATCAAGGACATGGGCAACCTCTTGCCGGGCCATGGCGGCATCATGGACCGGCTCGACTCGCTCCTGCCTTCCGCGGTCGTGTCCTGGCTGCTGCTGAGCGCCTTCGTTCCGGTCTAGTCGTCGTACGGGTCGTCGACTTCGGCGCGGCCCACGTTGTCGGCGATGTACTCGTGGTCGATGATCGCGAAGACGGCGCCGTCGGGATCGGCCAGGATCGCCACTCTGCCGAACGGGGTGTCGTACGGCTCGATCACGACGGTCCCGCCGTGCAGCAGCGCCTGACCGGCGACGGCGTCGGTGCCCTTCGCGGGATCGACCTTGATGTAGACCATCCAGTGCGGCGGTGTGGTCGGCAGATATTCGCGGCCCATCACGTACCGGTACAGCACCGGCTCGTGCTCGATGCACCATTCGGCGTAGTCGACGGTTTCCGCGTCGCCGATCTGATGGCTCTGGTAGTTGAAGAGCCTGCAGTAGAAGTGATCGGCCGCCTCACCGTCGTGCACGTTGAGGTCGGCGCCGCTGAACGTGTTCGCGACGCCGGTGCCGAATTCCCAGCTCTCGTCCGGTTCCCAGAACACCACGGGCGCGCCGCTGGCGTCGATCGCGTGCAGAATGCTGCCGCGGTGCGGGATGGCGATCGGCCCGAGCGTGACTTTCCCGCCCAGCTCGGTCACCCATTCGGCCGCACTCGCCGTGTGCTGCACGGACAAATGCACGGTCCAGCCGGGCGGCTGGTTTCTCGCGCCGGTGTACAGGCCGCCCACCGCCACGCCGTTCAGCGAGGCGATCGAGTAGCGCCTCGTCGGGGTCGCCGGGTCGCGGTTCGTCGCGTACTGCCAGCCGAAAAGGTTGCTGTAGAAGTGCTGAGCCCGTGCTTCGTCGGTGGTGGTGAGCTCGATCCAGCAGGGGATGCCGGACGGCAGGACGCGTGGCACGGACGGAGAACTGAGCGACATGCTGATCTCCCTCGCAGATCCCAAAGCACGATTCTACGGGCTGACCTCGCGTTCTCCGGACCGAAATATGATGATCGCAACCCAAGCGGAACTACCTGGCCGCCTGGCTACGTTGGAGCTTCCGTGCGCTGGTTCACCCGTCCCACCCCGTCTTCGCGCTCCTCGCGCAAGGCGGATGTCTTGCCGAGCCCGAATATCTGGTACTACCCGAAGGCCTACGAGATCGAGAACCGCGCGCAGGACGTGGACGGGGAGATCTGGCGGGTGCTGGCGGAATCCGCCGGGTGGCAGGGCAAGGACGTGCTCGACGTCGGCTGCGGCGACGGCTTCCATCTGCCGCGGTTCGCCGAAGGGGCCAAGTCGGTGCTGGGGGTCGAGCCACACGAGCCGCTCGTCGAGCGCGCCTTGGCGCGGGTGAGGGAACTCGCCTCGGTGAATGTGCTCCGCGGGTGCGCCCAGGCGCTGCCGGTGGCCGACGCGAGCGTCGACGTCGTGCACGCGCGGACGGCGTACTTCTTCGGCCCCGGTTGCGATCCGGGGCTGCTGGAGGCGGAGCGGGTGCTGCGGCCGGGTGGCGTGTTCGCCATCGTCGACCTGGATGTCAGCCGTGCCCCCTACGGCGACTGGATGCGGGCGGACCTGCCCGACTACGACCCGGTGGCCGTCGAGCGCTTCTTCGAGGCGGCCGGTTTCGGCTGCCGCCGGGTGGAAACCCGCTGGCGCTTCGACGACGCCGAGGACATGAAGGCCGTGCTCAAGATCGAGTTCAGCGCGGCCGTCGCCGAACGTGCGATCGCGGAGGTATTACGGGCCAACGATTCGAGCGGCCCGGTGACGCTGCCGGTGAGCTATCGCGTGCATGTGCGGCGAAAGCCCACCGGCCTCGTCCTCCCGCGTCACTCGGCTTCGGCTTCGGATTCGTCGTCCGCCGCGCCGAGGATGCCGTAGAGCGCGCGCCTGGCCTCGTTCATCACCTCGATGGCTTTCGCCTTCTGAGCCGGTGAACCGGCCTGCGCGACCTGGACGGCCGCGGCCATCAAGGTCATGCCCGCCTTGCGGAGGTTGACCTCGACCGGGTCGACCTCGTGGGCGATGTGCTCCCACGGCGGCACCGCGTCCTGCTGCTCGGCGGCCGAGCGGCCCTCTTCGGTGAGTTCGAACAGGCGCTTGCCGCTGTCTTCGCGGCTGGTCACCAGTCCTTCGTCGGCCATCAGCTGCAGTGTCGGGTAGATGGAGCCGGGGCTCGGCTTCCAGAATCCGCCACTGCGCTCGCTGATCTCGCCGATGATCTCGTAGCCGTGCCGAGGCTGTTCGGCCAGCAGGGCGAGGATCGCCGCGCGGACGTCACCGCGCCTGCCTCGCCTGCCCGGCCCGCCACGGCCACGACCGTGCCCACGGGGTCCGGGACCCCAGCCTGCGGGAAATTCCCCGAAGCCACCGCGTCCGCCGAACGGGCCGAAGGCCTCGCGAACGTGCGGCGGCGGGAAGTGTCGTCGTCCTCTCATGATCTTTCTCCTTATCGATGTCTAACGAACTGTTCCGACACGTTCACGATATATCGGTAACTGTCGTTTGGCAACCATGGGGGCGTGATGTGGCTCTCAACGGCTTCCATGGGACACTTGACCTGCTATGACTGCCCTCCCTCTCGTCTTCGACGCGCCCAAGCGCGGCCTCCCGCCGCGCCACCTTGCCGACCTCACCGCCGCCGAACGAGCCGAGGCCGTCGTCGCGCTCGGCGAAAAGCCGTTCCGCGCGAAGCAGCTTTCGAACCACTACTTCTCCCGGCTCACCGTCGACCCCGACGAGATGACCGACATCCCGGCGGCCTCCAGGCAGCGCCTGGTCGACGAGCTCATGCCGCCCCTGCTCACCGAGATCCGCGCACTCGCCTGCGACGACGGAGCCACCCGCAAGACCCTCTGGCGCGCGCACGACCGCACGCTGCTCGAGAGCGTCCTCATGCGCTACCCCGACCGCGCGACCCTGTGCATCTCCAGCCAGGCCGGCTGCGGCATGGCCTGCCCCTTCTGTGCGACCGGCCAAGGCGGCCTCGACCGCAACCTCTCCACGGCCGAGATCGTCGACCAGGTCCGCTCGGCCGCCGCGGTCATGCGCGACGGCACGATGGCGGGCGGTCCCGGCCGCCTGTCGAACATCGTCTTCATGGGCATGGGTGAGCCGCTGGCCAACTACAAGCGTGTGGTGGCGGCGGTTCGGCGGATCACGGATCCGGCGCCTGAGGGGCTGGGGATTTCTCAGCGTTCGGTGACGGTGTCGACGGTGGGTCTGGCTCCGGCGATCCGGAAGCTGGCGGACGAGAAGATGCAGGTTCGTCTGGCGGTTTCGTTGCACACGCCGGATGACGAGCTGCGGGACACGTTGGTGCCGGTGAACAACCGGTGGTCGGTTGATGAGGTTCTGTCGGCGGCTCGGTACTACGCGGATGTTTCCGGTCGGCGGGTTTCCATTGAGTACGCGCTGATTCGGGACATCAATGATCAGCCTTGGCGTGCGGAGCTTTTGGCGAAGGTGCTGCGGAAGCATCTTGGGCATTTGGTGCATGTGAACGTGATTCCGTTGAACCCGACTCCGGGTTCGAAGTGGGATGCGTCGCCGAAGCCGGTGGAGCGTGAGTTCGTGCGCTTGGTGAATGCCGGTGGTGTGGCTTGCACGGTTCGGGACACGCGTGGTCAGGAGATCGCGGCTGCCTGTGGGCAGCTCGCGGCTGAAGAGGGCTGATCGCCAAGTCGCGGCCGTCGTAAGTGCTCCCTTGTCGCAGGGTCGAGCTTGAACAGGACCGGCGTGGGTTTCATTCGGCAGGGAGGATCAAGAAGCAAGCTTATGATCTTCGACCTTGATCCGCCTCGCGGTGTAGCGCCCGTTCTTATCGGCATGGGTATCGAGGAGGCTCGCAATGCTATGGGGCGCTGGGGTTTGCCTGAAGACGTAGTGGGCGGGATCACCCCAGGGCTTCGCGTGCGAGATCCTCTGCTCGCATACGACGTATTCGCTCATTTTGAGGATGGATCGTCCGTTACGGCAATTGAAGTGTGGCGTCCTCTGGGAGAGTCTCCAGCTTCGGTTGTTTGGCGAGGAATCGACATTTTCAAGTCGCCTGCGGATATCGTCCTGATGTTACGATCGGGTTCAACAGGACAGGCGGGCCTGAATTTGCTGGTCCAGTCCTTCCAGAATTCTTTGATTCTGTACTGGTTGCCGAGCCTGGCTACTATTTGGCTGAGGCTGGCCTGGAGGAATTTGGCTGATTCTCCTCGGCCGCTCCAGATGTAGCGTGATCGGCCATTTCGGCCGGGCTGGCGCCACGAGCGCGAATTCGTGCGCCTGGTCAACGCCGGCGGGGTCACTTGCACCGGTCCGCGATACCCGTGGTCAGGAGATCGCCGCGGCATGCGGGCAGCTCGCCGCCGAGCAGAATTAGTCGCGGAAGGGCAAACGTGGCGCGTCTCGTTTGCTCGGCTGCGGCCGGCTCCGGTGAGGGCCTCCCTCACTCGGGGCAAGCGGGTGAGGGCCTCCCTTACCTGTATATACGGTCGAACTAGGCCCTCACCTCGCGGATCCAAGTGAAGTAGGCCCTCACCCGCGCCGGACCACACCCCTGACACGTATGAGGCAGTCAAAGAAGGGTTTCGCCGGTTATTTGAGCGGTAGGTCCAAGGTGGCGTGATCGAGGAGTCGGCGAGCTGGGTCGACGGAGTTGCTTTTGGGTCGTCAAGTGTCCCAAAAGCAACTCCGTCAGCCTGCGGCCGCTGATTCTCAGCGCGACTGAGGCGACTTGCGGCCTTCGAACGCGGAGTCGCAACTACGCGACGCTCAGGCTCGCCACGTCACATTTGGGTTTCCGCTCACTAATCCAATTCCGTTACTCGCGTTTTTTGGCGGAGTAGTGCCATCCCGATCATGAAGCCGAATGCGGCGGCTACGAGATGGCCGATGGTGTTGAAATCCGGCACCGGTCCGAAGAATTCCGCCCCGCCCAACGGCCAAGCGAGCGCGAATATCGTCCAGAAGACGCGGGCGCGCTTCGGCAGGCTGAAGGTCGCGGCGGCCAATGCCGCTTGGGTGCCGTAGCTGATGCCGTAATCGAGGTCGGTGCGCACGCTGTCCGGATACCACCCGCGGTGGATGGCGTAGGCGATGAACGGGGCGGTGAGCAAGGTCGCCCCGACGTGCCCGAGCAGAAAGGCGCCGAACGCCCGGACCGGGCCGTGCCGGCGTTCGAGCCGGGCCAATGCCCAGCCGACTCCGATGCCGAGGGTGATCACGGTGCCGACGAATTCCAGCGTCCAGAACTGGGTGAGCGTGCCGTTCATGAACAGGAGGCTGCCGATCAGCGCGCCGATCGGGTGCGCGCCGAGGTTCTTGAGGTTGGTGCTGATCCACTGGTGCACGTCGTCCGCTCGATCCGGCGACAGTGCCTGGCCGATCACCACGTGGCCTAGCAACAGGAAGGCGAGGTACGCGGCGGTCGCCGGGTTACGCCGGAGGTAGGACGGCAACGGTGGAAGTTTCCCTCGGCTGTCAGGGCTCGCCAAGAATAGGTGAACCGTCGGTCTGGCGATCTTACCGTCGGGGAGAAGGGCGGACTGAAGCCGACAATAAGTAGTAAATGGGACGGTTCGGCTAACGAGTTGGGGTCGGTGCCGGTGTCGGCTATGCTGTGCCGCGTCGTCGGGGGACGCATTCATTGAACCGATTCGGATTCGTTCTGGGGGATTCCTGTGTCTACTCCGTCTTCGCCGATGCGTGAAAACACCGCGCCCGATTCCGTCTGGGCTGCGCCGCCGCAGAATCAGCAGCTGCCCCAGTATCCGGGATATGGCGGCATGTCCTGCCGTTTCTGCGGCTCCGTTCCCGCCGCGATGGCGACCTTCCGCGGGCATCAGGGTTTCCTCTTCGTCATGAGGTTCCTGAAGCTCGAAGGGCCTTTCTGCCGCAGCTGCGGTGTCGCCACGCATCGCGGCATGGTCGCGAAAAGCCTGTGGCAGGGCTGGTGGGGACTCGCGTCGATGGTGATCAACCCGATCACCATGCTGATGAATCTTCCGCAGCGCGCGAAGATCAACAAGCTCGCCGAGCCCGCGCCTGGCGCGCCCTCGCGGCCGATGGATCCGGGAAGGCCGCTCTTCCTGCGGTTCGCCGTCGTCGGGTTCCTGGTTCCGGCGCTGGTGGTCTTCGCGATCGTCTACAGCGTGAAGCACGATGCCGCGTACGCCGCGGTCGGCGACTGCGTGCACAACTCGCACACGGCCGTCGCGGGGGTCGAGGACAGCAACCCGGATGTCAAGGTGGTCGACTGCGGTGGGCCGGACGCCGACGCCAAGGTCGTGGGCAAGGTCAACAGCGCCGTCGGTGAGACGGGCTGCCGGGCGTTCAGCGACGCTGACGGCTACTACGAGCAGTACCAGGGGAGCAGCAAGTTCACTCTCTGCCTGCACTTCTTGAAGTAAGACGCCATCGGCCGAGCAGTGACGCGACGCCGATCGCCGCGGACACCAGCACGACGCTGCCGACGACGTCGAGCACGTAATGGTTTCCCGTGGCGAACACGTCCGCCGTCATGAGGATCGGGAAGATCCACGGCAGCAGTGCGAGGCGTGGCCGGGTGGTCCGGAGTGCGGACCACCCGGCGTACGCGCACCAGAGCGCCCAGCCCACGTGCAGGCTCGGCATCGCCGAAAAGTGGTTCTGCCCGTTGCCGAGATCCCGAGAGCTGTGGCCGAGGATGTCATACAGGGCAACGATGTCGACGGTTCCCGGCAGCGCGAACCGCGGCGGCGACATCGGCACCGCCCAGTAGACCGGGAGCACGAGGACCGTCATCGCGACCAGTGCCCGGCGGATCCGCCGGTAGACGTCGGCGTGCCGGATGAACACCCACACCAGTACGCCGACGATCACGACGTAATAGAGGCGGTAGAGGTACACCGCCAGGTGGCCGGCCACCGGATGCCCGGTCAGCCAGGCGTTCATGCCCAACTCGATGTCGATGTGCATGGCGTGTTCCGCGGACTGCAGAGCCAGCGCGTTCGCCGTGGCGGCCGCGCTGTCCGTGCCCACGGCGGCGTGCAGACGTGTGAAGAGCAGAAGCCAGAGCAGCAGGCCCACTAGTTCTACGAGCGCGCCCGGTCGTGTGGCCGTACCTCGGACGAGTACGGCCGCCCAGGCTCGGGCGGTCAAGATCCACCGGCTGGCAAGGGAATCACGCGGTCACCCTAGCGGCGGCAACTCTTGGCTGTGGCCGTTGTGAGTGAAGAGCCGTCGGTCGATCTGGACGGTCATGCGCGATGTGTGATCGTTCGGCGACGGTGAAGAGCCTGTTGCTTTTTGCTGTTGTGGTGTCTTCGGCATCGTCCGGTCTCTGGCTTGGCCACCGGGCCGGGCCGGGGTGGGGTTCAGGTGGTGCGGATCTGGGCGGTGGTGATGCCCTTGGTCCAGAGTTTGAGCAGGTTGGTGACTGCGGCGGCGAGGGAGAGTTCGGCTTGGGCGGCGGTGAGTCCTCGGCGGGCGAAGCGGGTGAGCCCGCGGCGGTCTTTGAGCCAGGCGTTGGGTGCTTCGATCATCGCGCCGCGTCGTCGGTAGAGGGTCACGCCTTCTGCGGTGCGTAGCCGGTGGTTCATCTTCTCCCGCGCGGTGGCGTTCTTGGGTGGGTCGCCGGTGGCCGGGTCGGTGGCGGCTCGAGTGTTCACGGTGCGGCCTTTGGCATCGGCGATGAGACGGTCCGGGCCCGCGGTCTCAAGGTTGGCGGTCGAGTCGTAGCCGCGTCGCCGATCATCACGCCGACGGTGAGGTCACCGCGGCCGGTGCGCCGGGCCAGCTTCCCGGCGGTGGCGAGGACATCATCGGCGGTGGGCACGAACTGGTCGAGGTCGTTGGTGTCCTGGGTGGCGCGGGCGGACACGAGGAATTCGTCGTCGCTGACCGCGGTCTGGCAGTTGTAGCCCTGGACCCAGCCGTTGCGGGTCTTGAGCAGCCGTGATTGCGGGTCGGTCGTGTTCGCCACGAACTTGTCGGTCTGCGTCTGGGATTTCGCGGTGGCGGCGGCCTGTTCAGCGCGGGAGAGCGCGGCCTCATAGGCGGCGCGGGCCCGCCGGACCCTGCTGTGATCCTCCGGCGGCACCGCTGCTTTCCCCGACGGGCGGCGCCCGCCGCCGGATCGCATCTGGGCGTGCCAGGCCTCCCAGCGGGACACCGCTGTGGCTCGCTCCCGGTCCAGGCGTGCTCGGGCCACCGCGACCCGGTCCGCGCCTCGCGGCGGGGCCCCGCCACGGGTGAGGCCGGCGGCGACCGCGGCGTCATAGGCCCGCGCGATCTCAGCCCGCCCCTCGCCGGCCTGCTCGGCCGCGTCGCGACGGGACTGGATCTGCTCCAGCGCGGCCGTGATCCGTTCACCGCGACGGGTGCGGTCACGCAGGTCCGGTGGTGGTTCGTCGCCGCGCCGGTCGGCGCCGAAGCGGGCGTCGTCGGCCGCGTCGGTCTGCGCGGTCTCCTCAACGAACTTCTCGGCCAGTTTCCGCAGGTGAGCCTCGGTGCGGTTGGCGTCCTTACTCGCGTTGGCGGCGATCTTGGTGCCGTCGAACGCGACCACCCCCAGCGACACCATCCCCAGTTCGGCGGCCAGCACCAGCGACTCGGTCAGCAGATCCGTCAGCGCCGCCTCGTGACGCTGGCGGAACCGGGCCAGCACCGTGTGATCCGGGATGTCCTGCGCGCAGATGATCCGGAACGCCACATCGGTCAGGCACAACCGCTCGATCCGCCGCGACGAGGACACCCCATGCGCCATCGCATACACGAACAACGTCAGCAGCATCTCCGGGTCATACCCACGCCGCCCGACCCCACCACGCTTCGCCGTCGCGTGAAACGCCGACGTGTCCAGCCGCCCCACCACCGCGATCACGAACCACACCAGATGATCATCCGGCAACCAGTCCGCCATCGACGGCGGCAACAGAAACTCCTGCTCACGATCAACCGGCCGATAATCCCTTGCCACACAACAATTATCCCAATTTGCCACACGTGCAACAAGATCATCAAGCCATGTCGAGCCAGTTCAAAAAGCAACAGGCTCTGAAGGATCTGTATGCAATCCAACATAAGGCTAAGGTTATATTTGTTGGGTGAGCAACTGGGTTGTGGAGCTGCATGAGAGCAGGCGATCCTGCTGGCGGCGGGTGACAAGGCCGGTGGCTGGAAGGGCTGATCAGCGATACGAACAGCACTTGGCGGATATCGAGCGCGCCGCGGAAAGGGTTAAGCGATGACTCGTTCGTGGAAGGACGTCAAGGCGGAGAAGGCTCGCCGCGACGAGGCGAGCGGCCGGAATGTCGAGGCCGCTCAGGCCGATGCGCGCACGCGGACTCAGGCGTACGTACTCGGTTTCCGGCTGGCGCAGCTCCGCCAGGACATGCGGCTCTCGCAGGCGGAGGTCGCCCAGCGGATGGGGATCAGTCAGCCCCGGGTCAGCCAGCTCGAGAATGGGGACATCGGGCAGCTGGAGGTGGATACGTTGAGCCGCTACGTCGTCGCACTCGGCGGCCGCCTGAAGCTCGTGGCCGACTTCGACGATCACGATGTCAACGTTTCCACCGCCGAAGTCGACCGCGATGTCGCTCGGCGGACGAATCCTGCCTGGTCGTAAGCGCTGACACGGCCTGACAGGCTCGTGTCAGTGTCGTGTGCGGTCGGTATCAGTGGCCCTCGCCAAGCTCTGGAACAGAATTCCAGAGACGGCCGAAGGAGCCTCCCATGCACACACCAGTCACGATCATCGGCGCCGGGCTCGGCGGGCTCACCCTCGCGCGTGTCCTGCATGTCCACGGGATCCCGGCCACCGTCTACGAGGCGGAGGCGGGTCCGATGGCGCGCATGCAGGGTGGCATGCTCGACATCCACGACTACAACGGGCAGCTCGCCATCGAGGCGGCTGAGCTGGTCGACGAGTTTCGCGGGCTCGTACTCGCCGGGCGTCAGGCCATGCGGATCGTCGACGCGCATGGCGGTCTCGTGTTCGAGAAGGTCGACGACGGCACGGGCGGGCGGCCTGAGGTGCAGCGCGGGGAGTTGCGGCAAGTGCTGCTGGACTCGCTGCCGGAAGGGACCGTGCGGTGGGGGCACAAGGTCACCGGTGCCCGTGCGCCGGGCGGGGGTCGACACGAGGTGAGCTTCGACGACGGCACCACCGTCGTCACCGGTCTGCTGGTCGGCGCGGATGGCGCGTGGTCGCGGATTCGGCCGCTGCTCAGCGATGCCACGCCCGAGTATCAGGGCGAAAGCTGCGTCGAGACCTACCTGTTCGACGCCGACACCCGGCATCCGGCCGTGGCGAAGATGGTCGGTGGCGGGACGGTGGTCGCGAACGGGCCCACGTCGGACGTGGTGATCACCGCGCATCGGGAGCGGGGTGACACCTTGCACGGGTACACGCTGCTCACCCGGCCACTGGAGTGGTTCGACGACATCGATTTCGCCGATCCGGCCAGTGCCGCCGCGCGGATCGCGGCGGAGTTCGAGGGGTGGGCGCCGGAACTCGTCGCGCTGATCACCGACGGCGACACCGCTCCGGTCCTGCGCCCGGCCTACGCGCTGCCGCTCGGGCACCGCTGGGATCGGCTGCCGGGCGTGACGCTGGTCGGCGATGCCGCGCACCTCGCCGCGCCGAACGGGGAAGGCGCCAACCTCGCCATGCTCGACGGCGCGGAACTCGGCAAGGCGCTGGCCGCGCACCCGGACGATGTCGAGGCGGCGCTCGCCGCTTACGAACGGGACATGTTCCACCGCAACGCGAATCCGATCGAGGAGGAGTTCCTGCTCGAGAGCTTGTTCGGTGACAACGTCCCGCAGGGCGTGCTCGATGTGTTCATGCGCGATGAATAGCTGTCACCCGCGGGCCTGACTGACCGAGCGAGGATCGGGCAGGCCCGCGAGTGGCGGGTGTGGCGCTGATGAACGCCGAGTTCGCGCCGCGCCCGCATTCCGGATCATCACGGTGCCGAGATCGCCGCAGACCCGGCACCATGACCGCCTCGTCGGATCGATCCGGTCATACGGCTCATCCCAGTCGACCGGGACGCTTCGTACCATGCAGAACCACCGGCAGAATCGAACGCTCAGTAGCGGGTGGCGCTTTGCAACAATGGCGGATAGACGGTCGAGGTCTGGCCGTCGACCGTGGTGCCGGCGAACTGCAGCATCGCGCGCTGGGCGCCGTGCATCGGCGCGGGGTAGTTCAGGTCCGGGGCCGACGCCTCGTCCAGCGCTCGCAGGTGCTCCGGGGCGAGCGTGACGTCGAGTGCGGCGAGATTGGTTTCGAGGTGCTCGATGCGCCGGGCGCCGAGGATGGGGACCACGGTGCCTTGGCGGGCGCGGAGCCAGGCCAGTGAAACGGCCGCCGATGTGGTTCCCAGTTCGTCGGCGATGGCGGCGACGGTGTCGATGACCGTGAACTCGGACTCGGTGGGGCCGCCGACGTACGCGGCGCGGGCGGAGTCGGAAACCTCGGTGCCGCGGCGGTATTTGCCGGACAGGAAGCCGTTCTTCAGCGGGCTCCACGGGACCAGCGCCATGTCCTGGTCGAGTGCGAGCGGGGCGAGTTCGCCCTCGACGGTGCGGGCGAGCAGTGAGTACTCGACCTGGAGCGCGATCAGGGGCGTCCAGCCTTTGAGGAGCGCGGTGGTCTGGGCTTGGGCGGTGAACCAGGCGGGCGTGTTGGAGAAGCCGATGTAGCGGATCTTGCCTGTTCCTACCAGGTCGTCGAGAGTGCGGAGAGTCTCTTCGATCGGGGTGTGCTTGTCCCAGTTGTGCAGCCAGTAGAGGTCGAGGTAGTCGGTGCGCATCCGGCGCAGGGTCTCGTCGAGCTGGGCGATGATCGACGACCGGCCCGCACCGCCGCCGTTGGGATCGCCGGGGAAGAGGTTGCCGAAGAACTTCGACGCCAGCACCACGCGCTCGCGGCGGCCGGGGTGGGCGGCGAACCAGTCGCCGAGGATCTTCTCGGAGTGGCCGTTGCTGTAGAAATTCGCGGTGTCGACGAAGTTTCCGCCGCGGTCGAGGTAGGTCGCGAGAATCTTCTCCGACTCCTCGACGCCGCAGCCCGCGCTGCCGGGGTCGCCGCCGAAGGTCATCGCGCCGAGTGCGAACGGGCTGACTCGCAGTCCGGAGCGGCCGAGGGTGACGTAGTGGTCGAGCGACATGTGGTGACTCCTCCGTGGTCGGATCGGTCCTCATATCGAAGCGCGAGCGGGCCCTGCCGCGGTAGACCGATCCGCGCGGGCGATTGCACGATCCTCCCGAGTTCGCCATTATCGGACTGTGCTGGACGAGATTCGGGCGATCATCGAAGCCCATGCGCGGCCGGATCAGCTGACGCCGATCGACGGGCTGCTGGTGTCCAAGGTGGAGACGTCGGCGCCGGACTATTCGCTGACCGAGCCGCTGCTGGTCGTCATGGCGCAGGGCGGCAAGCGCATGCTGCTCGGCGACGAGGTGTTCGAGTACCGGGCCGGGCAGTGCCTGGTGGTCACCGCCGACCTGCCCGTCACCGGGCATTTCCTCGGCGCGACGCCGCGCACGCCGGCACTGGGCATGGGACTGGTGCTGCGGCCCGCCGTCATCGCGCCGCTGCTGCTGGAGGCGCCCGCCCGGCACCGCGGGACGACCGTGCTGCCCGCTATGGGGACCGTCGACGCGGACGACGAGCTGCTCGACGCTGTTCGTCGGCTGCTCCGGCTGCTCGACCGGCCCGACGACGCCGGCGTGCTCGCCCCGATGATCGAGCGCGAGATCCTGTGGCGCCTGCTCACCGGCCCGCACGGCGCGATGATCCGCCAGATCGGCACGGCCGACAGCGGGCTGACGTACGTGAGCAGGGCGATCCGCTGGATTCGGGACAACTACGCCGAACCCATGCGGATCGAGGACCTCGCCAGGCTGGCCGGGATGAGCCCGTCCGCCTTCCACCGGCACTTCCGCGCGGTCACCGCGATGAGCCCGTTGCAGTTCCAGAAACGCATCCGGCTTCAGCAAGCACGCTCGCTGCTGGTCTCCCGCTCCGACGACGTCGCGGGCGTCGGGCACCTCGTCGGCTACGACAGCCCGTCACAGTTCAACCGCGAGTACCGGCGCCTCTTCGGCGCCCCGCCAGGACAGGACGCCGCGCGCCTCGCCGTCAGCTGATCTGGCCGTAGTTGATGATCTTCCCGTTCTCGACCTTGTAGCCCCAGACGGGAGTCTCGATCAGCTCGCCCTTGTCAGCCCACTTGAAGCGCTTGGTAAGTCCCTGGCCGGTGTAGGTCTTGACGAAGTCCAGCAACCCCTGACGGTCTTTGATGCCCTTGTCGATGCCCGCGATGAGGATCGTCATGGCGTCGTAAGCCTCGACCGCGTACGTGCCGGGCTCCTGGCCTTCCAGCTTTTGATAAGCGGTCGTGAAGTCCTTGAAGTTGGTCTCGGGCACGCACGGGCACGTGAAGAACGACCGTGCCGCCGCTTTACCGGCAGCCTGAAGGTATTCGTCGTTCTTGATGCCGTCCGGGCCGACGAACTTGACCTGCACGCCCGCCGCGTCGAGCTGGTTCGCGAGCGGTCCGGCCTCGGGGTAGTAGCCGGAGTAGAAGACCGTGTCGGGCTTCTCGGACTCCAGTTTGCTGACCACGGAACCGAATTCCGTCTGGCCCTGCTTGACCTTGGCCGTGCAGATCGATTTGTCGCCGAGCGCTTCGATCACGGCCTTGCCCAGGTCGGTGCCGTACGGCGAGTCGTCGCTGACCACGCAGACCCGCTGGGACTCCAGTTTCACGGTCATCAGCTTCGCCGCCGCCGGACCCTGCGCGGCGTCGCTGGCGAGCGCGCGGAAGAAGGTTTCCCAGCCGTTGTCGGCCAGGCCGGGATTGGTGGCCGACGGGGTGATCTGGACCAGTTTCGCCGTGTTGAACAGCCCGCCTGCGACCTTCGCCTCACCGGAGAACGAGGTGCCGACCACGCCGAGCACCGACGAGTCGGCGATGGCCTGGTTCACCGCGGCCGCGGTCTTCTCCGGCTTGCCCTCGGTCTCGAACTGCTTCAGCTCGATCTGGCAGTCGGCGTTGGCCTGGTTGTGGAGTTTCACGGCCAGCTCGGCGCCACGGATGATGTTCTGCCCGAGCGCGGCGTTGACGCCGTTGACGGTGCCGACGTAGCCCACCGAGACGTTCCGGCACTGGGCGCGCCCGTCGCCCTTCGGGTCGGCGGCCTCCGCGTACAGCTTCGGCGCGTTGAACAGCGAGGGGTCTTCCGAGGATCCGCTGCCGCCGGAAGTGCAACCGGCTGTGGCCAGTGGAATGACCGTGAGTACTGCAAGAAGGGCCGCGTGTCGTGCCTTTGCCACACTTTCTCCTAACATCCCGCGGCCGCCAAGTCTCAGCCCCGGCCTGAAACGGGCGACCGACTTGGCGGCTGAACGTAGCCGCCTTGGGCCGCGATGGACAGAGGGTCATCCCGCCTTGTATCCACCTCGTGACGATGTCACCGCTTGAATTTGTACGATTACCGCAATCGCCCGGTCAGGTGGTCGCACCGGGTAGTTTTCGGGCGCGCTCAGTGATATGCGCCAGTTTTCGTTGCGCTGACGCCAACGTTGTCACCGTTCGGTGCTCACCGAATACGTGCCTGTCTTGCGAGTGACTCACAGTGCGATGAGCTGGGGTGATGATCGCAAAGCGGGCGAGTCGAGCGGGCCGGTCATTCGGCACGGGTGACGCGAACCCGACGGCGTGGCCCAAGCGGGACGTTCCACCGAAGTGGGTTTCGTTCGCCTGATCGACGCGAGGGTGCCGGCGAGCACGGTGCGTGACCTGGAATGCGCGGCCGGACTGTTTCGGTGGCGTCATTCGTGAATGTGAATGGCGATGTGAACAAAAGCACAGGGCTGATTCGGGTATCGCTGATCGAAAACGCGACGAAGGCTTCCGCCCGCGGGTAATTGGGAAAGAATTCGACCCGGGTGGCGTCGGTTCGCGCGCGTACTTGTGCATACTCCGGTCCTCCCCAGGCCGTTGTCAGTGCATCGTGACCGCCCGCCGCGGCGTTACGCTGGACGGCGTGAGACAGGCATGACGGACGAAGAGATCCTCGTCGGGTTCGCGTTGACGCGGCTGGACAACCCCGGGCTCGACATGGAGGAGGTCGCCGCGTTGTTCCTCCGGCGGGCCGGGCAGGACCTCGTGACCGAGTTCGCCTCGCGCAACCTCGCCACGCGCGACGAGTTGCGTGGTGCGTTGTTCCCGGCTGCCGTCGAGCACGTGCTCCGGGTGGTGCTCACGTTGCGGGGACCGGCCGACTAGGAACGGTGCCGCTGCTCGAACTCGTTCGCGGCGAATCGTTCGGTGCGGGCGCGGAGCTGGTGCTCGCTGTCCTCGGCGTCCTCTTCGTTGAGGCCGAGTTCGACCGCGCGCCGGATCTGCTCGCGGTTCTCGCGCACGACCGAGGAGAAGAAGTCGTCGATGCGCGGGTCGAGCAGCACCTCGAGCACGACGCGGAACGAGGTGTCGACGACGGAGTGCACGATCTCGCCGTGGAACGGGATGCGCTTGAGCTTGCCGAGCTGCGGGTCCTGGGTGACCTTCTCGGCGATGATCGCCTGCAGCTCGGTTTTGTGCTCGCCGAGCGATTTGGCCAGGTTTTCCGGGTAGTTCCCGGTTTCGAGGACCTTGACCACCTCGTCGAGCACGGCGATGGTGATCGGCTTCTTGATCGCGCGCACGATCGGCTCGGACATCTTGTCCACCAGCCGGTAGGTGAACTGCTCGCCGACCACCCGGTCCGCCGCCCGGCCGACGCGGATGAGCAGCAGCAGCGTGGCGAGGAACCGGTGCGCCACCAGCGTCGGGTGGGTGAACGGGATCATCGCGAACAGCTCGTACCAGTTGCGGAAGAGGAACCGCTTCGACCAACGGCGTTTGCGCCAGCGCCACAGGAATTCGAGCAGGAACACCGCACAGATGCCGCTGTCGGCGTAGAAGATCCACATCGCCGCGTCGCGGGAGGGCGGGCTGAGCAGCACGAAGCCGAGCAGGCCGACCGAGATCGCGGACAGCAGGAACATCACCCAGTCGTCGGCGCGCACATTGCCGGGGAGTAGCCCGCTGTTGAGCTCCGGCTCTTGCGTCGTGGCCATGCGAAGCGCTCCAGACTCGTGCTGCGTGGTTGCCATCCGCGACCTTAGTGGCGGATGGCTCACTGGGCTGGGACGAGCGCTTTCGCGACGATCGTGGCGGCCTTGGCGATGGTCTCCGCGCCCGCTGTGGACTTCGGGTCGGCGGGCGCGGTGAAGACGGTGATCACCAGCGGCGCGCGTCCCGGCGGCCAGACGACCGCGATGTCGTTGACCTCGCCTTCGAACCCGGAACCGGTCTTGTCGCCGACGACCCAGCCGGACGGCACGCCCGCCCTGATCTGCTTGCCGCCGGTGGTGTTCGCCTTGAGCCAGCCGGTGAGCAGGTCGCGTCCGGCCGGGTCGAGCGCGTCGCCGAGCACCAGCGCGCGGAGATCGGCGGCCAGCTGGGCAGGCGTCGACGTGTCGCGCTCGTCGCCGCCGATGTTGAGGTCCGGCTCGATCCGGTCCATGCGCGTGACCTGGTCGCCCAGCGTGCGGACGAACGCCGTCGCGGCCTGCGGGCCACCGAGTTCGGCGAACAGCAGGTTGTCCGCGGTGTTGTCGCTGACGGTCACGGCGGCCTCGCACAGCGCGGAGACGGTCATCCCGTCGGCGGCGTGCTGCGACGTGGTCGGCGCGTGCTTCTGCAGCTGCGACTTGTCGTAGTGGATCACCTTGTCGAGCAGCCCCGGCCGCTCGGTGCGGAGCTTGAGTATCGCGGCGGCGACCAGTGCTTTGTGCGTGGAGCACATGAGGAACCGCTCGTCGGCGCGGTGCCCGAGCGCGGCGCCGCTGCCGGTGTCGAGCGCGTAGACGCCGAGACGTCCCTTCCACTCGGCTTCCAACGCGGCCAGCGCCTTCTCGGCCGCCGCCACGTCCGGCGCCGGTGGCTTGGGCTGCTGGGGTGCGGGTTGTTGCTGTCCAGGGTCCGACGCGCATCCGGCGAGCACGGCGCCCAGTCCCGCCAGCATCAGCGAACGACGGGACAGCTGCGGGCCGGTCATGAAATCTCCTCCTGCTGGCGAACCATGTTTACAACCAACAGGACGCGCGAGCCCGCCGCGCGTTGGCCCGCGAATCGATCTTGGGCGCGGTGGCCGATGGCAGACTGCGGTCATGACCGAGTCCGTCAAAGGCCCTGCCAGCTATTTCCCGTCGATCGAGAAGAAGTACGGCCGCCCGATCGAGGAGTGGCTCGAACTGGTCCGCTCCTCGCCGCTGACCAAGCACATGGAACTCGTGACCTGGCTCAAGACCGAGCACGGCATGGGGCACGGGCACGCCAACGCCGTCGTCGCGCACACCCTCGCCGCGGGCAAGTAACCCCAGGCGTCGTGAGTGTTCCCGACGGTTCTATTGGGCGGAACGCCAAAGGTGGCGTCTTGCGCTCGGCCATGGTGAGGGTCGTGTCCCGCCCCCCCGCCTCGCGGCGGTGATGGGCGCGGCCGAACCACACAAAGGCCACCCTTGTAACGCTGAGCGTGACATGGGCCCCTTTCGTCACGTCGTCCCACCTCACGCAACGGCCACTATGTGGTGGTGGGTTCGTCGTGGGGGTCGTGAGTGGTACGGCCGGTTCTAACCCAATGCCACGTAGCTTGAGTTGATCAGGCTGCGCGGGTGAGTCCGCGTAGCCTGATCGTGGGTGGGCTGGGGTGGCGGGTGCTGGCTGGTTCGGTGCGTTTCTTGGCGCGGTATGCGTTGTGGCGTAACCGTTTGACCGCGCGTGGGCATGTTCGGTGTCGGCGGGGCGGGAGGGGTTTGCCGGTGATGTCGGCCAGGATCGTGGGTAGTGCGTCAGTCCAGTCCGGAGGGGGAAAAACCCGCCGTGCCGGTGGCGGAACGACGGGCGATACGCAGGACACGGCTGTAGCTGATCCGGTCGGGGTCGAGATCTGCGGCCTCGGCCGCGCGGGCGATCAGGACACTCAGGGCGTAATGGACGGTCAGCCACGCCCAGATCTCCTGATGCACCAGCTCCGGAAGCCTCGATCGCAGGATCTTGCCCGGCCCTCGAAGATGGGTTTTGAGCTGGTCATTGGCGGTTTCCTCCTCCCAGCGCTGGTGATAAGCCGCGGCGAGTTCCTCGGCGGCCGCGTCGTCGGAGTCGGTGATGTTCGTGAGCAGCACGATCAGCTCACCGGTGCCGTTGCCCACGCGGTCGGGGATGTCGTATTCCACGACCCGGACCAGGTGTGCCTCCTCGGGGTGGATCTGGTCCCCGGCCATCGCAGCGTCGAGAATCTGACGACGACGGCCCGCTCCGCGGACCTTCGGGTTGATCAGAACCGTGAGATAAGACCCGTCGGACAGAACCCGCACCACCGGCAACGCCAGGTTCGCCGGTGCCCGCCACAACAACGCCGCACCCGTGCGTGAGGCGCTGTCCCACGCGTCCCAGCTATAGAAATTCCGGTCCGCGGTCAGCAGCTCATCAGCAAGCAGACGCGGATAGAGCTCCTGCGCCAAGGTTTGCTCCCCCGTCGCATAGGCGCCGACGCGAGCGGCGAGGAACGCGTGCGTGCCGCATTCGGCCAGCGCCACCACCCGCGCTTTCGGAAAGGCCGAGCGGTGCTTGCCCGATCCGGCATACCCGAACTCCTCCACATTGCCCGCGGTGTCGGGCAGGTCGACCTCGAACCCGTCGATCGCCAGCAACCGCCACCCCCGCAACCACGCGCCACGCGTGTCCGAGGTCGCCACCGCCTGCGCGACACCCTCGAACACCTGCTCCATCACCACCGGCCCCAACCGTTTACGAGCCTGAGTGATCCCACTGGCCGTCGGCACCGACCAGGACGCATCCCAGCACCCGAACCGCGACAACGACCCGGTCACCTTCGTCGCGACCTCCTCATAATCATCGTCGGGGAACAAGCACATCGCCATCGTCAGCACCGCCACCACACGCGGCGGCAGCTTCCCATCCGACCGCTTCGCCCCCACCCCGCACGCCGCGATCGCGGCGTCGATCACATCCCGATCCACCGCCGCCACCAGCACACCCAGCGACACCTGATCCGGGCTAACCGTCACACCTGAACTCATAACCGACGATCAGACCAGCCCGCCCCAGACAACCCACACCGCCACGCCGCAAACCCACCACCACAAACAAGATCAACTTAAGCTACGTGGCATTGGGTTCTAACCGGTCTAAACACTCACGACTCCTTTGCTTAGACCACGAAAATGCAGAAAGGGTGGCCGGCCGGATCGGCGTACACCCGTAGTGGTTCGTCCGGGTCGTCGCTGAGATCGCGCAGGAGAAGCGCGCCGAGTGCCATCGCGCGCTCGTGCTGGGCGTCGAGGTCCGCCTTCGTAGGCACGGTCATGTCCAAGTGCAGTTGCTGGGGGATGGGCCCGTCCGGCCACGTCGCCGCCGGAAGCGCGTCTACCTGCTGAAATGCCAGTTGCGGGCCGCCGTGCGGGTTGCGCAGCACCAGCCAGTCGCGCGTGGCGGGCGGCTCGTCGCCGGGGCGGTAGTGGAGCCCGAGCAGCTGCCGGTAGAACTCCGCGAGTTCCCGGGGATCGGTGCAGTCCAGAACCGTCTGGCGCAGTTCGGGGAAATCTTCCATGAAGTCACCTTGACAGGTGAAGATCTGCCATGCAAGAGTCATAACCGTTCAGAACGGTTATGAATAAGGGAGACGGAAATGCTCAGCAGGCGCATGTTCGGCAAGATCGTCGGCGCGGGTGCGGTCGCTTCGGTGGCCGGTGTGCCCGCCATGGCGGCATCGGCCGCGGCGGCGCCGATGCCGGGCGACGCGAGGCCGTCTCGGGGACTGGGGCCGGTCAAGCAGGTCAAGACGGACGTGCTCGACATGGGCTATCACGAGGTCGGGCCCGCGAACGGCGAGGTCGTGCTGCTCGGGCACGGGTGGCCGTACAGCCCGCAGGCCTACGCCGAGGTCGCGCCCGAGCTGGCACGCCGCGGATTCCGGGTGCTGGTCCCGTATCTACGCGGCCACGGCACCACGCGATTCCTCTCCGCCGGGACTTTCCGGTCCGGGCAGCAGGCCGCGCTGGGTGCGGACATGATCGCGTTCATGGACGCGCTCGGCGTCAAGCAGGCGATCTTCGGCGGCTACGACTGGGGTGGCCGCGCGCTCAACGTCGCCGCCGCGCTGTGGCCGGAGCGCTGCCTCGGACTGGTCTCGGTCAACAACTACCTCGTGCAGAACCTCGCCCTCGCGCAGATGCCGGACCCGGCCGCGACCGAAGCCGCGCACTGGTACTACTTCTACTTCCTCACCGAGCGCGGCCGCGCCGGGCTGACCGCCAACACCCGCGACCTCGCCCGCGTCGTCTGGACCAAGAACTCTCCACTGTGGAGGTTCACCGACGCCGATTTCGAAGCCGCCGCGGCACTTTTCGACAACCCGGACTACGTCGACATCGTCCTGCACGTCTACCGTCACCGCCTGCTCACCGAGCCGGGCGACCCGCGCTACGACGCGCTCGAGGCGCAGCTGGCCAAGCAGCCGAAGATCGTCATGCCCGCCGTCACCCTCGACGGGATCGCCGACGGCAGCGTCCCGGCGACCGACGGCACCGCGACCGCGAAGTTCTTCGCCGGGCCGCGCGTGCACCACCAGGTGCCCGGCGCCGGCCACAACCTGCCGCAGGAGCGCCCGAGGGCCTTCGTGAACGCGGTGCTCGAGGTCGCCTCGCTGCGCTAATCGCGTGGACAGCGGCGCACCGCGGCTGAACAATGCCGGACATGGAATTCGTCATCGGCGACATCACCGAGCAGAACGTCGACGTGGTGGTCAACGCCGCGAACTCGTCACTGCTCGGCGGTGGCGGGGTCGACGGCGCGATCCATCGCAAAGGTGGCCCCGAAATCCTGGCCGCGTGCCGCGACCTGCGGGCAGGCCATTACGGCCGCGGGCTCAAGACCGGCCAGGCGGTCGCGACCACGGCAGGCAAACTGCCCGCGAAATGGGTCGTGCACACGGTCGGTCCGGTGTGGTCGTCCACAGAGGACCGTTCGGAGCTGCTCGCCGACTGTCACCGCAACGCTCTGCGCGTCGCGGCCGAACTGGGCGCCCGCAGCGTCGCCTTCCCGGCCATCTCGACCGGGATCTACCGGTGGCCCGTCGAGTCGGCCGCGGCGATCGCGCTGACCACCGTGGCCGACTTCCTGGAGAAGACGCCGGCCATCACGACCGTGCGTTTCGTGCTCTTCGACCAGCGCACCTACGACGTCTTCTCCGGCGCCTAGCGCACAGAGTTCAGTCGAGCGCCTCGCGGGCCTCCGCAGCGACCGCTTCGGCGACGGCGGCCAGCGCGGGGGAGTCGAGCTTCCACTGCTGCCAGAACAGCGGGATCGTGATGGGCCGTTCCGGCGCGAGCTCGACGAGCGAACCCTTGCGCAGCAACGGATCGGCCTGGGCGCGTGGCACCATGCCCCAGCCCATGCCCATGGCGATCGCCTCGACGAACGGCTCGGACGCCGGCACGTAATGCCTGCGCGCGCTCGCGGTCCCGCGGGTGAGCGCGCGTGTGAAGCGGTCCTGCAGGTCGTCGCGGCGGTCGAAGATGACCACCGGCGCTTCGGCGAGTAGGCGCCGCAGCGGGGTCGACGGCCAGCCGGGCAGATAGCGGGCGGCGAAACCGGGGCTCGCCACCGGGAGGTAGCGGACGTGGCCGAGCCTGCGCACCGAACAGCCGGTGACCGGGTCCGGTGACGAGGTGACCGCCGCGAGTACCGCGCCTTCCTTGAGCAGCGTGGTGGTGTGGTCCTGGTCCTCGCGGTGCAGCTCGAACGAGATTCGCAGCTCGTCGGGCACGCGGGCGAGCGCGGAGAGGAACCAGGTCGAGAGCGAGTCGGCGTTGACCGCGATCGGCAGGCGGACCGGCTCGCCGCTGCCGCTGAGGCCGAGTTCGGCGCCCGCGTCGCGTTCCAGCCTGGCCAGCTGGCGCGCGAACCGGACGACCACCTGGCCGGATTCGGTCAGCCGCACGGGTTTCGTGCGCATGAGCAGCACCCGCCCGGTGCGTTGTTCGAGCGCCTTGACCCGCTGGCTGATCGCGGACGGGGTGACGTGCAACGCGGCAGCGGCGGCGTCGAAGGTGCCCTCGTCGACGACGGCGAGCAGCGTGCGCACCTGGTCCAGCGGTAAGTCCGGCATCACAAGCGCTAATGATACGTAAGAATGTTTAGCTGTACTGTTGACAGTCCGGTTCTTAGTGTCCTCCGTATGGGAGAACTTCTGCTCGCGCTGGCCGCAGGGTTCGGTACCGGGCTTTCGCTGATCGTCGCCATCGGCGCGCAGAACGCGTTCGTGCTGCGGCAGGGACTCCGGCGTGACGGGGTACCCGCCGTCGTGGCGATCTGCGCGGCGTCCGACGCGGTGCTGATCGCGCTGGGTGTCGCCGGGGTCGGCGCGGTCGTCGGGACCTCGTCGTCGGCGCTGATGGTCGTCGGCTTGGTCGGCGGCGGTTTCCTGCTCTGCTACGGCTTTCTGGCCGCACGCCGCGCGCTGCGGCCGTCGGCGATGCAGGTGGACGGAACGGCCAACGGCTCACTGCGCCGCGTGGTGCTCAGCTGCCTGGCGATGACCTGGCTCAATCCGCACGTCTACCTCGACACGGTGCTCCTGCTCGGCGCGATCGCCGCCGGGCGCGGCGACCTGCGCTGGGTGTTCGCCACCGGAGCGATGTTGGCGAGCGTGTGCTGGTTCGTCGCGCTCGGCTTCGGCGCGCGGCTGCTGAGCGGGTTCTTCGGCCGCGCGTCGGCGTGGCGGGTGCTCGACGGTCTCGTCGCCGCCACCATGGTCACGCTCGGCGTGCTCCTCGTGGCCGGCGCTCCAGCCACCACTGGCTGAGCAGCAGGCTCAGCAGCCCGCTCGACCAGGCCGACGTCGCGGCGATCGACTGGATCAGCGCCTGCTGGCTGCCGCCGAACGCGCTGTCGAGCTGCGGCACGAACGCGAGCGCGGCGAACGGCATGATCACCCGGCTGAGAATGATCGAGTAGGTCATCGCGAAGCTGCGGATCATCCAGCGCCGATGATCGCCGAACCGCCGTTGCCGCGCGGCTTGCCAGCCCTTGAAGGTGAACGTCAGCCACAGCAAGGCGGCCACGATGTCCGCGACCGCCGTCGCCGGACCGGCCGGGCTGACCGAGCCGACGACCAACGCCATCAGCCCGCCGGGAAGCACACCGGCGAAGACATAGAGCCTGCCGATGCGGCGGTGCGCGACCGGATACCGGCCGCGGAACCACGGCCAGATCTGCAGCAGCGAGCCGACCATCGCGACGGTGCCGAAGAGGATGTGCCCGACCAGGAACCAGTAGTGCTCAGGGAAACCCGGCGGCGCCGGCAGCCGGGCCTTCGCCGGATCCAGCGTCAGATAAGGCGGCAGCGCGTACGCGAAGAAGACGATCACGACGACGGCGAGCGGCGCGATCCACGGGCGTCGCCACCAGACCGGCCGGGTCTTCGTCTCGGGTGCGGTGTCGACGACCATCGTTTCCCCCTCGTTCGCGGATGTCCGCTGCGAACGCTAGAGAGGAAACCCCCGGCTCTCCATGGGGTGAGCCACCGGCGCACGGGTGGGGCCGTCCCCACCGGGGTGCGACGATGGCGGGATGACGTGGGGCACGGTGCTCAAGGCGCTGTTCTATGCGATCGCGACGAAAAGCTCGTGAGTGTTTTCGCCGGTTAGAACCGGCCGCGCCACTCACGACCCCCGCTCAGCCGAAGGTGACGCGCTCGATCTTCACCGGCTTGGCGGGGAGGCCGTCCTGCGGTCCGGTGACCGGGATGATCCCGGCGGCGACGATGCGGTCGAGCACCTCCATGCCGCGCACGACCTTGCCCATCACCGAGTAGTTCGCCGGGATGTTGGCGAAGGAGTGCACGATGAAGAACTCGCTGCCGTTGGTGCCGGGGCCCTGGTTGCCCATCGCGATGGTGCCGCGCGGGTAGGTCTCCTTGCCGCTGACCTCGTCGGCGAACTTGTAGCCGGGGCCGCCCTCTTCCTGACGGTAGAGGTCGCCGCACTGCAGCACGCCGAGCCTGCTGGAGTTCGTCAGCCGGAAGTATTCGGTGCGGTCGTAGAAGCGCTGCAGCACCAGGCTGAGCATGTTGTGGACCGCACACGGCGCCGCGCCCGCCCGGTTGAGCTCGATGGTCACCGGGCCGTAGTTGGTGCGGAACGTGACGTCGGCCGTGCCCCTGGTCAGTGCGAACGGCAGCGGCCGCAGCACCGGGCGGGCGGCCGGGTTCTCCGGTGTCGGTGTGAACTCGCAGTGCACGACCAGCGGTTTCGCGGGCGCGGCGGTGGCGGGCGTGGTGGCCAGCGCGGTGGCGGACAGTGCGAGGACGGTGGCGAGTACCCAGCGCTTCATGGGACGCGACGATAGCGGATCAAGTCAAGCTAAAGAGTCTACAAAGGACTCCAAAACGCTGTGATCGGTCTCTCGCCCGGAAAATCCGGGCTTTGTTGCCATATGCAAGCATATTGCTTAGCATTGCTAACCATGACGGATCTCGGTCCCCGCTACAAGTGGATAGCCCTGTCGAACACCACGCTGGGCATGCTGATCGCGACGATCAACTCCTCGATCGTGCTCATCGCGCTGCCGGACATCTTCAAGGGCATCGGCATCAACCCGCTCGAGCCCGCCAACACCGGCTACCTGCTGTGGATGATCATGGGCTTCCTGGTGGTGACCGCCGTGCTGGTCGTCAGCTTCGGCAGGCTCGGCGACATGTACGGCCGCGCCCGGATGTACAACATGGGCTTCGCGGTGTTCACCGTCTCCTCGGTGATGCTGGCGATCACCTGGTTCGACGGCGACGCGGCCGCGTTGTGGCTGATCGGCTGGCGCATCGTGCAGGGTGTCGGCGGCGCGTTCCTGATGGCCAACTCCTCGGCGATCCTCACCGACGCGTTCCCGGCCAACCAGCGTGGCCTCGCGCTGGGCATCAACGGGGTCGCGGCCATCGCGGGCTCGTTCCTCGGCCTGGTCGTCGGCGGGGTGCTCGCGCCGATCAACTGGAACCTGATCTTCCTGGTCTCGGTGCCGTTCGGGATCGTCGGCACGATCTGGGCGTACCTGAAACTGCACGACACCGGCATCCGCAAGCACGCGCGGATGGACTGGTGGGGCAACATCACCTTCGCCGTCGGCCTGGTCGCGGTGCTGGTCGGCATCACGTACGGCATCCAGCCCTACGGCACCGCGCCGACCGGCTGGGGCAGCCCGTTCGTGCTGTCCTGCCTGATCGGCGGCTTCGCGGTGCTGGTGGCGTTCGTGGTGATCGAGACCCGCGTCGACAACCCGCTGTTCAACCTCTCACTGTTCCGGATCAAGGCGTTCACCTGGGGCAACGTGGCGAACCTCTGCGCCTCGCTCGGCCGCGGCGGGCTGCAGTTCATCCTGATCATCTGGCTGCAGGGCATCTGGCTGCCGCAGCACGGCTACACCTTCGAGCAGACGCCGTTGTGGGCGGGCATCTACATGCTCCCGATGACGGTCGGCTTCCTCGTCTCCGCACCGGCCAGCGGGATGCTCTCCGACCGTGTCGGCGGACGGCTGCTCTCGTCCGGCGGGCTGGCGATCACGGCGGTGACGTTCGCGCTGCTGATCGTGCTGCCGGTCGACTTCGACTACTGGGCCTTCGCGGGAATCCTGCTGCTGAACGGGATCGGCATGGGCATGTTCTCCTCCCCGAACCGCGCCGAGGTGATGAACTCGCTGCCCGCCGACGCCCGTGGCTCGGGCGCCGGGATGATGACGACCTTCCAGAACTCGGCGATGGTGCTGTCGATCGGGTTCTTCTTCAGTCTCATCATCGCGGGACTGTCGCGCGACCTGCCTTCGACGATGAGCCAGGGCCTCATGGCGCACGGCGTGCCGTCCGGCTCGGCAGAGCAGCTCGCGCATCTGCCCGCGGTGGCCGTGCTGTTCGCGGCTTTCCTCGGCTACAACCCGATTCAGCAGTTGCTGGGACCGCAGCTGACGCAGCTTCCGCCGGACCAGGCGAGCTTCCTGACCGGGCGCGGATTCTTCCCGAACCTGATTTCGGGACCGTTCTCGGCGGGCTTGACGGTCGCTTTCGTTTTCGCGATCGGGGTCTGCGTGCTGGGCGCCGTCGCTTCGCTGCTCACCGGTAAGCCGGAAGTCGTTGCGGAGGAACGCGAAACCGTGGGCGAGGAACTGGCCGGAGTCGCGGGCGAACTCTGAAATCACGACCAGGTATTGACGTTTTTACCCCTTACGCAAGCATTACTCCGGTTGGCGCAACACTTATTTATCGCGGCCAGGTGTGACAAAATTCGCTGGCCTGCGATAAAGGGGTGCAAGTCAACCTGGGGGTTGCGAGATGCGCGTGCTGGCGTTGGGCCCGATGGAAGTCAGAGACGAAGGAAAATCGGTCGGCCTCGGTGGTCCCAAGCCGAAGGCGTTACTGGCCGCGTTGCTGCAGCAGTCGCGTCAGGTCGTTTCGATCGAGCGGCTCATCACGCTCATTTGGGACGAAACTCCGCCGCAGTCGGCGACCGCGTTGGTGCACAACTACGTTTCGCTGCTGCGGCGGAGTTTCGCGTCCGCTGGGCGGGACGGCCTGCTCGCCACCAGAGCGCCGGGGTATCTGCTGAACCTCACTCCGGACGAAAGCGACATCGAGCTCTTCGAGCGGTATCTCGACGGGGCGAGACAGGCGGAGCGGGAACGGGACTTCGCCGCCGCGGCCACGGAATACGAGCGGGCGCTCGGGTTGTGGCGCGGGCCCGCGTTCGGCGGGGTGGACGCCAGGTTCGCCAGGCAGCACGCGGCCGGGCTCGACGAGAACCGGCTCGACGCCGAGGAAGGGCTCGGCCGCTGCCTGCTCGCCACGCGACGGTCCGAAGAGGTCGCTTCGCGGCTGTCGCGGCTCGTCGCGGACCATCCGCTGCGTGAGGAGGCCCGTGGCCTGCTGATGCGCGCGCTGTACGAATGCGGCCGCCAGACCGAGGCGCTCGGCGTCTACCGCGAGGGGCGGCAGCTGCTGCTGGACGAGCTCGGCGTCGAGCCGGGGGAGAAGCTCCGCGAACTGCACACCCGGATCCTGACCGGCGACCTGGAACGACCGAAGAGTCCGGATCGGACACCCGAAAAGCCGCCTCGCCACGCCGTCGTGCCTCGTCAGCTTCCGCCGGACATCGCCGACTTCACCGGGCGGGCCGAGCAGGTCGAGGCCGTGCTGCGGTCCGCGCTCGCGTCCACCGACCGGATGGCGACGCCCGTCGTGGTCGTCTCCGGGTTCGGCGGCGCGGGGAAGTCCGCGCTCGCCGTGCACGTCGCGCACCTGCTGTGCGACAGCTACCGCGACGGGCAGCTGTTCGCCGATCTCCGCGGATCGGATCGCGACCTCGGCGCCGGCGAGGTGCTGCGCAGGTTCCTCGGCGCGCTCGGGGTGACCGCGGCCGACCTGCCCGAGACGCTCGACGAGCGCGTCGAGCTGTACCGGCGCAAGGTGTCGGGACGCAGGCTCGTGATCGTGCTCGACAACGCGCGCGGCGAACACCAGGTGCGCAGCCTGCTGCCGGGCGACCCGCGGTGCCTGGTGATCGTCACCAGCCGGTCGCGGCTGACCGGGCTGGAGGGCGCCGAGCCCGTCGAACTCGGGTTCCTGGGTGACGAGGTCGCCGTCGAGATGCTCGGCAAGATCATCGGGACCGAGCGGGCGCACGCCGATCCCGAGGCCGCGCGGACCATCGTCCGGCTGTGCGGTGGCATTCCGCTGGCGCTGCGCGCGGCCGCGGCGAAACTGCAGGCGCGGCCGCACTGGCCGCTCAGCGCGCTCGCCGGCCGGTTGTCCAACGAGCGCAGGCGGCTCGACGAGCTCGCCGTCGGTGATCTCGCGATCCGGTCGAGCCTGCGGCTCAACTACGCCGAACTCGACGAACTCCAGCGCCGCGCGTTCCACTTGCTGACCTTGCTCGACCTCCCGGACTTCGACTCGTGGCTGGCCGCCCCGTTGCTCGAGATCTCCTTGGACGACGCCGAGGACATCGTCGAGCAGCTCGTCGATCTGCGGCTGCTCGAAGTCGTCGGCGTCGGGCCGCTGGGCCGGGTGCGGTACCGCTTCCACGACCTGGTCCAGCTTTTCGGCGCCGAGCACGCGACCGAGGCCGAGCCGGAAGAGGCCGTCACGGCCGCCGTCACCCGCACCTTGCTCAGCTGGATGGCGCTGGTCGAGGTGGCAGCCAAGAAGCTGCCGCGCGTGACGCTCGGGCTGCGGCCGAGGCTGGACATCGCCGTCGACGTCGACGCCCGGCTCATCGAGCACGCCGAGCGCAACCCCACCGAATGGTTCGTCTCCGAGACCGGAGCCGTCGTCCGGACGCTGGAACGCGCGCACGATCTCGGCATCGACGAGGTGACGACCACGCTGGTCACCTCGCTGCTGTCGTCGCCGTTCGCCGCGCGCAACGAGTTCGGCGGCTGGCAGCGCATCAACGAGGTCGCGCTGGCCGCGGCGCGGCAGTCCGGGCGGGCGCAGGCCGAGGCGGTCGTGCTCGCCGGGCTCGGGCAGCTGTTCTACGAGAAGGACGACTTCACGGCCGCGCTGGCCAACTTCGAGCAGGCGGCGCGGCTCGCCGAGACCGTCGAGGACGACGCGACGCTCGCGGTCGCCTTCGTCGGCATGGGCACGGTCCGCCGGGACCGCGCCGATTTCGGGCAGGCGGCCAAGGATCTCGCGAACGCGGTCGAGATCGCCGAGCGCATCGGGGACTCGCAGGTGCTCGCGGCCGCGGGCTACGGCCTCGGCGCGATCTGCTCCGAGCACGGCGATTTCGAGCCTGCCGTCGACTACTTCTCCGCCTGTGTCGAGCTTTACCGCGAGCTGGGCGACAAGCGAGGCGAAGCGCTGGCGCGACGCGGGCTCAGCCTGTGCTTCCGGGCGCGTGACGAACCCGCGCGTGCCGTCGAGCTGAGCCGTGCGGCCGAAGCGCTGCTGCTGGAGGCCGGTGACGACCTCGGCGCGATGTACGCGCGGCAGTCGCTTGCGAAAGCCAGTATCCGCGACGGGATCACCGAAGGCGTCGCCGAGCTGCTCGACTCCTGCCTGCGGGGCTGCGGCAGGCACGGCGACCGGTTCGGCGTCGCGCTGATGACCAGGACCGCGGGAGAGCTGGCGCTCGCCACCGGTGATCTGGCGCGCGCGTGCGAGCTGCTCGGTGACGCGCTGGGGAAGTGGACCGAGCTGGGACTGCCGCTCTGGCAGGCGCGCACGCTCCGTGACCTGGCGGCCGCGGAATCGGTGTCCCAGCCCGCTTTGGCCGACGAACACTGGCTCGCCGCGATGGAGTTGTTCACCGCCGCGGAAGCCCGAGAGGTCGCCGAACTGGCCGGCTATAGCCCGCTGACCTGGCACGATCGCGTTCGCGCCGCTCACCTCTAGACCGGCCTATAGGAAACTGTTAGACCTCGGAGCCTGCTGAGAGCGAACCTGAAGGCTTCTTACAGGCACAGCCGCGATTCTTTTCCTTGTCAGCGAGACGGCAACGGAAAAGGAAAGCGAAAATGGTCGCTCCCGAGGTGGACAAGCCGCATCTTCGGCTCGGCGCGGCGACCACCAGGGAACACATCATCCGGCGGGCGCGAAGCTGGCTCGAACCTGCCGTTCCCTACGATCAGTCCGGTTTTCACGAGAACGAGTACGGGATCTACCGGACCGATTGTTCCGGCTACATCTCGATGGCCTGGGGAATACCCGGAAAGCCGCCGAACCGGCATGGCGGGCTCGACACGCGCGGGCTCGCGGCGTCCGGATTCGCCATCGGCAAGCCGGAACTGCTACCGGGAGACGTGCTGCTTCGGGCCGAGGGCACGAATCTCACCCGGCACGTGACCCTGTTCGAAGAATGGGTGAACGACGACCACTACTGGGGATGTGAACAAGCGGGTGGCATCGGCACCGTGCGCCGGATCATCCGTTATCCGTATGAAAAAGAATCCGCTCTTTATCTGCCCTTCCGATACCTGCATATCATCTGATGAGGGAAAATGAATCTCAAGAAGACAATTCTGGCCGCGGTGACCGCGGCCTGCGTACTAGGCTTCGGCTCGCCTGCCATCGCCGCTGTCCCGGCCCCGCCGCCCGGCTTCGCCGACACGCCTGCCGCCTTCCCCGAGCAGCCGGGGGTCGGCACGAGGTCCGTCTCGGCCGCGGACGTCCAGGCCAGTGCGACGATCAGCCGCGACCAGGTGCTGCTGAGAGCCAAGAGCTGGGTCGACGTCAACGTCAAGTACACGCAGCACGGCCAATACGGCAACCAGTACGGCACCTATCGCAAGGACTGCTCCGGTTTCGTCTCGATGGCCTGGGGGCTCTCGCCGTCCGGGATGTCCTCGCCCACCACGGTTTCCCTGCCGAACTACGGCAGCTGGCTCGGCAGCCTCGACGACCTCAAGCCCGGTGACGCCATCGACAGCGTCGGCGGCGGCCACGTCGTGCTGTTCCGAAGCTGGACCGACGGGAGCCACGCGGTCGCGAACGTCTACGAGGAGACCTCGTACACCGGCGTCGACGGGCCGGACCCCGGCGCCATCGCGAGCCAGTACTCCCGCGCCAAGCTCACCAACGGCGGCTACCGCCCGCTGCGCTACAGCGGCATCACCGACGGCGGTTCCAACGCCGCCAAGGACTTCAACGGCAACGGCCTCGCGGACATCGCCGCGCTGGACCCGGGCGACAACCTGATCCTGTTCAGCGGCAACGGCGCGGGTGCCGTGGGCTGGGGTGGCCCGATGTGGCCGACGGGTGGTCAGTGGGCCGGGTACAAGCAGTTCACCACGGGCGATTTCAACGGTGACGGCAAATCCGACGTGGCCGCCATCGACCCCGGCGACAACCTCATCTTCTTCCCCGGCAACGGCGCGGGAGCGGTGGGCTGGGGTGGTCCGATGTGGCCGACCGGTGGTCAGTGGGCTGGGTACAAGAAGATCACGTCCGGCGATTTCAACGGTGACGGCCGCACGGACATCGCCGCGCTGGACCCGGGTGACAACCTGATCCTGTTCCCTGGCAATGGCGCGGGTGCGGTGACCTGGGGTGGTCCGATGTGGCCGACCGGTGGTCAGTGGGCCGGGTACAAGAAGATCACGTCCGGTGACTTCAACGGTGACGGCCGTAGCGACATCGCGGCGCTGGACCCGGGTGACAACCTGATCCTGTTCCCGGGGAACGGCGCGGGTGCCGTGGGCTGGGGTGGCCCGATGTGGCCGACCGGTGGCCAGTGGGCGGGCTACAAGCAGATCACCGCGGCCGACTACAACGGCGACGGCCGCGCCGACATCGCCGCGCTCGATCCCGGCGACAACCTGATCCTGTTCCCCGGCAACGGTTCCGGCTCGGTCGGCTGGGGTGGCCCGATGTGGCCGACCGGCGGCCAGTGGGCCGGCTACAAGGCGATCTCGTGACCATCACCGGAGGAAAAGCCATGAAGACCAACCCCTTGCTCAGAGCCGCGGGCGTGCTCGTCTCGCTGGCACTGGCCGGAACCGTGACCATGACCGGCACCGCTTCGGCCGAGGTGCCGTCCGCGATGGCGGCGAGCATCAGCCAGCTCCCATGCAGCCCGGCGGGCGTGACGGCCGCGGACACCGCGCTCGCGAACCAGGTGCACGGGCAGGTCAGCTGGGTCACCGCGTACAACGCCTCGTGTGCCAGGGCCATCGTCAACCAGGTCAAGGCCCGCGGTCTCAACCAGCGCGCCGCGCAGATCGCCATCACCACCGCGATGGACGAGTCCACTTTGCACAACTACAACCAGGCCGTCGACGCGGACAGCCTCGGCCTGTTCCAGCAGCGGCCGAGCATGGGCTGGGGCACGCCCGCCCAGCTCGTCGACCCGGTCTACGCGACGAACGCCTTCCTCAACGCCATGCTCAACAACTACCCCAACGGGTCCTGGGGCAGCGGCGACATCGCAGCCATCTGCCAGAAGATCCAGAAGTCCGGCACCCCGGACGGCTCGAACTACCGCCGGTACGTCGACCAAGCGGGCGTCGTGGCCGCGGCGGCCTGGAACTCGGCAGGCGGCGGGAGCGCCAAGGACTTCAACGGCAACGGCCTCGCGGACATCGCCGCGCTCGACCCGGGCGACAACCTGATCCTGTTCAGCGGCAACGGCGCGGGTGCCGTGGGCTGGGGTGGCCCGATGTGGCCGACGGGTGGTCAGTGGGCCGGGTACAAGCAGTTCACCACGGGCGATTTCAACGGTGACGGCAAATCCGACGTGGCCGCCATCGACCCCGGCGACAACCTCATCTTCTTCCCCGGCAACGGCGCGGGAGCGGTGGGCTGGGGTGGTCCGATGTGGCCGACCGGTGGTCAGTGGGCTGGGTACAAGAAGATCACGTCCGGCGATTTCAACGGTGACGGCCGCACGGACATCGCCGCGCTGGACCCGGGTGACAACCTGATCCTGTTCCCTGGCAATGGCGCGGGTGCGGTGACCTGGGGTGGTCCGATGTGGCCGACCGGTGGTCAGTGGGCCGGGTACAAGAAGATCACGTCCGGTGACTTCAACGGTGACGGCCGTAGCGACATCGCGGCGCTGGACCCGGGTGACAACCTGATCCTGTTCCCGGGGAACGGCGCGGGTGCCGTGGGCTGGGGTGGCCCGATGTGGCCGACCGGTGGCCAGTGGGCGGGCTACAAGCAGATCACCGCGGCCGACTACAACGGCGACGGCCGTAGCGACATCGCGGCGCTCGACCCGGGTGACAACCTGATCCTGTTCCCGGGGAACGGCGCGGGCTCGGTCGGCTGGGGTGGCCCGATGTGGCCGACCGGTGGCCAGTGGGCCGGCTACAAGGCCATCTCGTGACCGGATAGACAGCACCGGGGGCGCCGCGAACATCGCGGCGCCCCCGGTGTCGTGTCTGAGTGTTACTTACGCCACGCGGTGCGCTGCTTGCGGATGTCCAGCACCAGCATGAGCACGAGGAACAGGCTCAGGCCGACCAGCCAGAGGTCCTCGGTCGCGCCCTTGTGGTTGCCGTGCAGCATGATCAGCAGGATCACCGCGCTGGCCCAGCCGGCGATGCGGGTGGCCAGCGGGAACGACCCGTGCCAGCCCCATTCGGCCGACGGCTCGTCACGCGGGTCCACCTGGTTCGAAGCCCGCTTCTCGACCGCCTTGCTCGCCACGATCTCTCCTTGCCCGCGCTGTGCTTGCTGACGCGGCGAATCTTTCCACACCTCGCGAGCGGCCGTCGAAGGCCCCGCGAGACAATCGGTCACGATGACTACTTCGCGCAGTGTGCTCGTCCTCGGTTCGACCGGCTCGATCGGTACCCAGGCGCTCGACGTCGCCGCCCGCAACCCGGACCTGTTCCGGATCGCGGGCATCGCGGCGGGCGGCTCCGACCCGGCCGCGCTGGCCGCGCAAGCGCTCGCGCACCAGGTCGAGGCCGTCGCGGTGATCAAGGCGACGGCGGCGGAAGATCTGCAGCTCGCGCTGTACGCCGAGGCCCAGCGCCGCGGCTACGCGCAGGGCGACTTCCGCATCCCGCGCATCCTCGCCGGCCCCAGCGCGGTGCTGGAGCTCATCGACTCCGTCCCGGTGGACGTCGTGCTCAACGGCATGCCGGGCTCGCAGGGCCTGGAGCCGACGCTGCGCGCGCTGTCCACAGGCGCCACGCTGGCGCTCGCGAACAAGGAATCGCTGGTCGCGGGTGGTCCGCTGGTCCTGTCGCGGGCCAAGCCCGGCCAGCTCGTGCCGGTCGACTCCGAGCACTCGGCGATGGCTCAGGCGCTGCGCGGCGGCCGCGCGGAGGAGGTCGACCGGCTGGTCCTGACCGCGTCCGGCGGCCCGTTCCACGGCCGCACCCGCGCCGAGCTCGCCGACGTCACGCTGGAAGGCGCGCTCAAGCACCCGACCTGGTCGATGGGCCCGGTCGTGACGATCAACTCGGCCACGCTGATGAACAAGGGCCTGGAGCTGATCGAGGCGACCCTGCTGTTCGGCATCGAGGCCGAGCGCATCGACGTGGTCGTGCACCCGCAGTCCGTCATTCACTCGATGGTGACCTTCGTCGACGGCTCGACACTGGCCCAGGCCAGCCCGCCGGACATGCGCCTGCCGATCGCGCTCGCGATGAACTGGCCGAACCGGGTGCCCGCCGCCGCACCCGCCTGCACCTGGGATCGGGCCACCGCGTGGACCTTCGAGCCGCTCGACAACGTGGCGTTCCCCGCCGTCGACCTGGCCAGGCACGCGGTCAGCGCCGGTGGCTGCCTGCCCGCCGTCTACAACGCGGCGAACGAGGTGATGGTCGACGCCTTCCTCGCGCAGAACACCAGCTTCACGTCGATAGTGGACACTGTTTCCCAGGTGGTGGCAGCCGCCGACGAATGGCGTCGCGAACCGCGCGACGTGGACGATGTACTCGCGGCGGAGCAGTGGGCACGGACCCGCGCTGCCGAAGCGATGTCTGGGAGGAAGTAGCGCGTGGTCATCGTCTTGGGTGCGATCCTTTTCGCGCTGGGTATCTGCGTCTCGGTCGCACTGCACGAAGCGGGCCACATGCTGACGGCGAAGGCCTTCGGCATGAAGGTGCGCCGCTACTTCATCGGCTTCGGGCCGACGGTGTTCTCGTTCAAGCGCGGCGAGACCGAGTACGGCCTCAAGTGGATCCCGCTCGGCGGCTTCTGCGACATCGCGGGCATGACCGCGCTCGACGAGGTCACTCCTGAAGAGTCCAAGCGCGCGATGTGGCGGTTCCCGACCTGGAAGCGCACCGTGGTGCTTTCGGCGGGCTCGGCCGCGCACTTCATCCTCGGCTTCCTCGTGCTCTACATCATGGGCGTCACCATGGGCCTGCCGGACATCGAGGCCGCGCAGAAGCAGCCCGACGCGACCGTCTCCAGCATCTCCGCCTGCGTCCGTCCCGCGACCACCCAGGCCGAGGTCGACCAGCAGAAGAAGCAGGTGCTTTGCCAGCCCGGTGACCTCGCGCCCGCCAAGGCGGGCGGCATGCTGCCCGGCGACCGGATCGACTCCATCAACGGCAAGCCGACCAAGACCTGGGAAGAGGCCGTCAAGCTCATCCAGGTGTCTTCGGGGCCCACTCAGTTCGTGGTCCAGCGTGGCGGCCAGCCGGTCAACCTGACCATCGACGTGCCCGCGATCGCGCGGCTGCAGACCGACGGCAGCGTCAAGACCTTCGGCATGATCGGCGCGGCCAGGTCTAACGCGGTGCCCGCGCCGCTGACCTACGGCCCGATCGACGGCATCGGCGGTGCGATCCACCACACCGGGGTGATGTTCGACCAGACCTTCCAGCGGCTGATCGAGTTCCCGTCGCGCATCCCGGCCGTGTGGAACGCCATCTTCGGCGGCGAGCGCGACCCGAACACCCCGGTCAGCGTGGTCGGCGCGAGCATCATCGGCGGCGAGGCCGTCGACCGCGGCCTGTGGGAGATCTTCGTCTACCTGCTGGCGACGCTGAACTTCTTCATCGGCGTGTTCAACCTGCTCCCGCTGCTGCCGCTCGACGGCGGGCACATCGCGGTGACCTGGTACGAGCGTGTCCGCGACCTGCTCCGCAAGGCTCGCGGCAAGGTCGCGGGCGGACCGGTCGACTACACCAAGTTGTCCTCGGTCACGATGGTGCTCGTCTTCTTGGGAGCAGCAGTCACGCTACTCACCGTAACGGCTGACATCGTGAACCCCATCCACCTGCCGTAGGTACCCTGACAGGGTGACTGTCGCACTAGGAATGCCGGCCCTGCCACCACCTGTCCTGTCCGACCGACGCAAGACCCGCCAGCTGCAGGTGGGCTCAGTCGGCGTGGGCAGTGAGCACCCGATTTCGGTGCAGTCGATGACCACCACCCTGACCTCCGACGTGAACGCGACGCTGCAGCAGATCGCCGAGCTGACGGCCGCCGGATGTGACATCGTGCGGGTGGCGTGCCCGTCGGCTGACGACGCGGAGGCGTTGTCGGCGATCGCGAAGAAGTCGCAGATCCCGGTGATCGCGGACATCCACTTCCAGCCGAAGTACGTGTTCGCGGCGATCGAAGCGGGCTGCGCGGCGGTCCGGGTGAACCCTGGCAACATCCGCAAGTTCGACGACCAGGTCAAGGAGATCGCCCGCGCGGCGAAGGACCACGGCACGCCGATCCGGATCGGCGTCAACGCCGGGTCCTTGGACAAGCGGCTGCTGGAGAAGTACGGCAAAGCCACGCCCGAGGCGCTGGCGGAGTCGGCCATGTGGGAGGCGTCGCTGTTCGCCGAGCACGACTTCCACGACATCAAGATCTCGGTCAAGCACAACGACCCGGTCGTCATGGTCCGGGCGTACGAGCTGCTGGCCGAGCAGTGCGACTACCCGCTGCACCTCGGCGTGACCGAGGCCGGTCCGGCGTTCCAGGGCACCATCAAGTCGGCGGTGGCGTTCGGTGCGCTGCTGCGGCAAGGCATCGGGGACACGATCCGGGTGTCGCTGTCGGCGCCGCCGGTGGAAGAGGTCAAGGTCGGGATCCAGATCCTGCAGTCGCTGAACCTCAAGCAGCGCAAGCTGGAGATCGTGTCGTGCCCGTCCTGCGGTCGCGCGCAGGTCGACGTCTACACCCTCGCCGAGCAGGTCACCGCCGGTCTGGAGGGCATGGAGATCCCGCTGCGCGTCGCGGTCATGGGCTGCGTCGTCAACGGCCCCGGCGAGGCCCGCGAAGCCGACCTCGGCGTCGCCTCCGGCAACGGCAAGGGCCAGATCTTCGTCAAGGGCGAGGTCATCAAGACCGTGCCCGAACACGCGATCGTCGAGACCCTCATCGAAGAAGCCATGCGCATCGCCGAAGAAGCAGGCGAGTCCATCGGCGAAGGCGAGCCCACCGTCACGGTCGGCTGAGTGCCAGACCCGGGATAAAGCGGGCTTTACTCCCCGGAGTAAAGCCCGCTTTTCTTCGCGGAGTAAAGCCCGCTTTATCCCGGGGAGCAGGTAACTGTCGGTCGGCAGGTTTAGGCTGGTCAGGTGTCAGTCGAATGGGCTGTGGGACTGCCGCACCCGGCGGTGCGGCACCTCGTCGCGCGGTACGTCGGATACACCCAGGAGAGCGTCACCCCCGAGGTCCATCGGGGACTTCCGTCGCGGTACGTGACCATGATCATCAGCCTGGCGGAGCCGATCCGGCTCCTCGAAGGCGCGGGCTTCGGCGCGCTGAGCACCCAGGGCATGGTCGGCGGCATGCACGTCGGCCCGGCGCTGATCGCCCAGGACCGCTTCCAGTCGGGCATCCACCTGGAGCTGAACCCGCTCGGCGTGCGCGCGCTGCTCGGCGTCTCGGCGGCCTCACTGGCCGGCGAGGTCGTCGAGCTCGAACAGTTCGCGCTGGGTTCACTGCCGGACCGGCTCCGGTCCGCGCCGGACTGGGCGTCCCGATTCTCCATTTTGGACACCGTGCTGACGCGTTCGGTCGCCTCGGTCGACATCTCACGCGAGGTCGGCTGGGCGTGGCAGTCCATGATCGGCGCCGGCGGCCGACTGCGCGTGACCTCACTGGCCGACGAGATCGGCTGGAGCCGCCGCCACTTCGGCGAACGCTTCCGCGCCGAGGTCGGGCTCTCACCCAAACAAGCGGCGAGGGTGCTGCGCTTCGAGCGCGCCGCTGGGAAACTGCGCGGCGGCCGGCTGGATCTGGCCTCGCTCGCCGTCGAATGCGGGTACTACGACCAGGCGCACCTGTCGAACGAATGGCGCGCGCTGGCCGGCTGCTCACCGCGGACCTGGATACTCGAAGAGCTCCCGTTTCTCCAAGACTCGGACGTCTTCGCGCTCGACACTTGAGCCATGAACGAGATCTGGCCCGCACTGCGCTACGACGACGCGCCCGCGGCATTGAAATTCCTGACCGGCGTCTTCGGGTTCTCGGAAACCCTTGTGGTGCCGGGAGAAAACGGCGACATCGTGCACGCCGAGATCCGCTGGCCCGGCGGTGGCGGCGTGATGTTCAGCGGCACCGCCTACTGCGCCGGCGTCCACGGCGAGATCAAGGCTGGCGGAAACGCCGTGTACGTGGTGGTTTCCGACGTCGACGCGGTCTACGAGCGCGTACAGGCAGGCGCCGAGATCGCCGACCCCATCGCCGACACCGACTACGGCTCACGCGCCTTCACCGCCCGCGACACCGAGGGCAACCTCTGGACCTTCGGCACCTACAAAGGCGCCGCGTAGACCGGGATAAAGCGGGCTTTACTCCCTGGGATAAAGCCCGCTAAACATCGCGGAGTTAAGCCCGCTTTATCCCGGGTTTAGATGCCTGCCCAGAAGCCGCAGTTGTGCTCGGCCGCCAGGTCGACGGGCCGCACCGCGCCGGGCGCGAGCGAGAGCACGCCCGAGTGCCACTGAGGTCCGGGGTCGCCGACGCGGGCGAACCGCGTCCAGTACCCGATCATCTGCGCCGAAAGGCGTTGCTGCTCGGGCGTCAGCTTGATCGACGGACCGACCAGATCCGACAGGTACGGCAGTTCCGACCCGTGTGCCGCGCCCGGCTTGATGTCCGGCGGGAACGGCAGGAGCGCGGGCGCGTCGCGGTCGGCGAACTCGTAGGCGAACGTCCGTGTGCGCGCGGCGAGCAGGCGGCCGGTCTCGACCTGGCCGCAGGACCAGATCCGGTCGGTCATCGCGTCGGCGAACGCCATCGCCGGTGAGCCGTGCGCCGAGCTCGGGTACTTCGCCGCGACCTGTGGGGCCTTGGCGCCGAACGCGGTGCGCAGGAGTTCCTGGTAGCGCTGCTCGGTCATCGGCTGGTCGGGGAACAGCGCGACGAACAGCCTGGCCTCGTCGCGGGTGGTGCCCGCGATCGTCGGCACCCGGTTGAACCGGCCCTCCCGCACCGCCTGCGCCGGGCTCAGCGGCAGCACCCTGGTGTCGTAGGCGGGTGAGCTGATCGGCAACGGCAGCAGCGCCTTCACCGGCAGCCCGCGCAGGCAGGCCAGGTCCGTGCAGCCGAGGCCGGCGCCGATCGCCGTGCCTTGCTGCTCGGCGGCCGAAAGCGAGGTGAACGGCGAGCCCGCCGGCACGCCGGGGAAGAACCCGCCGTCCGGCCACGACAGCGTGCACGGCCCGCTCTGGATGATCGCCCGGTCGAACAGGCCGGCCGACAGCGGCGACGCGAGATGCGAGCAGACGCTGAACCCGCCCGCTGATTCGCCGAACAGGGTCACGTTGTGCGCGTCGCCGCCGAACGCGGCGGCGTTGCGCTTGACCCAGCGCAGGGCGGCCTGCTGGTCCTCGATGCCGAAGACGCCCGAGTCGGCGAGCCCCGGGTAGCCGAGGAAGCCGAACGCGCCCAGCCGGTAGTTCACCGTGACGACGACCGCGTCGCCGCCCGAAGCCAGCCGCCGCACGTCGTAGTCACTGCCCGAGCCCGCGGTGAATCCGCCGCCGTGCACCCAGACCATGACCGGCCGCGGCCGGTACGACGGTTTGGCGGGCGTGGTGACGTTCAGATAGAGGCAGTCCTCGCTCTCGCTGTCCGCGGCGACGACCGACGGGGCCTGCGCGCAGCGCTCGCCCGGCTTGGTCGCGTCGCGCACGCCGGTCCACGGCCGCGCGGGCTGCGGCGCCTTCCAGCGCAGTTCGCCGACCGGTGGCGCGGCGAACGGGATTCCTTGGAACGTCCGGTGCTCGGCGGTCACCGTGCCCCGGACGGCGCCCGCGTCGGTGCGGACGAGGTCGCGGCCGGACGCGGCCGCGGAATCGGTCAGGGCGCCCACGGCCACGAAGGCCAGCGCCAGTGTCAGCGTTCGTCTGATTCGCTTACTCACAACCCCAGGAGTTCGCATACTTCGACCTTGGCGGGGTCGTCACGCTTTGTCATCCGGGTTTAGGTCGTGTTTCTCGGATCGGGCACGCGATAGCCGCGCCCAGGTCGTCCCTGGCGGCACCGCGGCATCACCCGAGTACGACCCGGTACGAGGGCGATGCCGCGGCACCGCCAGGAACAACCTGGATCACGACTCTCACGCACCTGATCCGAGAAACACGACCTAGCGGAAAAGTTCGCCACAGCGTGTCGGGGCCCTCGCGTTCCGTTGACGGCGTTCATCTGGCACTCTGGTGAACGTGTTGCGGCTTGCAGGTGCGCGGCTGCTCGATGATCGGGACTTTCCGGCGGTCCGTGCCGCGCTCTCCGCCGACCCCGTGGGTAGCTGCATGGTCAGCGCCCGGGTCGAGGTTGCCGGTCTGGACCCATGGCGCCTCGGCGGTGAGCTGTGGGCAGCCGACTCGCGCCCGATCAAAGCGGGCCGTATCCAGGGACTTTGCTTTTCCGGGCCGAACCTCATCCCGCTGCGCGGCAACGCCTCCGCGCTGCGTTCCTTCGCCGACCGCGCGCTGCGCCGCCAGCGCAGCTGCTCCTCGCTGGTCGGACCGGCCGAGCAGGTGCTCGGGCTGTGGGAAGAGCTCAACCCGGAGTGGGGACCGGCCCGTGAGGTCCGCGCCGACCAGCCGTTGATGGCGCTCGACGGCCCGCCCGCCGTGCCGAGCGACCCGCTGGTGCGCCCGGTCAGGCCCGACGAGCTGGACCGCTACCTGCCCGCGGCCATCGCCATGTTCATCGAAGAGGTCGGCGTCGACCCGCGCGCGGGCGACGGCGGCGTCAGCTACCGGGCCAGGGTCGCCGAACTGATCGCGGGCGGCCGCGCGTTCGCCAGGTTCGAGGGCAAGGAAGTCGTCTTCAAGGCCGAGATCGGCGCGATGTCGAGCACGGTCGGCCAGATCCAGGGTGTCTGGGTGCACCCGGACCGCCGCGGCGACGGGCTGGGCACCGCGGGCACCGGCGCGGTGGTCAGCAGGCTGGTCCGCGGCCTCGGCCGGACGGCGAGCCTCTACGTCAACTCGTACAACACCGCGGCGCTCGCGGCTTATCGCAAGGTCGGCTTCCAGCAGGTCGGTCAGTACGCGACTGTACTCTTTTGAGTCGGCGTTGCGGTTCTTGACAACCGCTCTGAACAGGCATTATCCCGCGCATGCCGGTTCGACCACTGTTGCTCGTCGGGCTTCTGCTCGCCTCGCTCACGGCGTGCTCGTCCACGCCAGGCCCCGAGGACGTCCTCAACGACTTCCTGGGTGCGATCGCCTCGGGTGACACCACCCGCGCGGCGATGCTGACCAACTCTCCCGACGCCGCGAAGGCCGTGCTCGATCAGGCGAGAGGCGCGCTGACCCCGCAGTCGCTGCAGACCTCGGTCCAAGAGGTGCACGACCCGGCGGGCTCGACGACGGCCGACGCGAAGTTCCGGTACGACTGGAATCTCGGGCACGGCAGGCAGTGGCGGTACGACGCGAGCGCGCAGCTGTTCTCCGAGCAGGACAACTGGAAGATCCGCTGGCTGCCGACCGTGCTGCACCCGAAGCTCGGCGCGCAGCAGCTGCTCGCCGTGCGCGTCGACACGCCGCCGCTGGCCGCCGTGCTCGACCGTGACGGCGTGCCGATCCTCGAGCCGGGCACCGTGGTCGGCGTGCTGATGGACCCGAAGCTGCCCGATCCCGGCCCGGTGGCGGGCAAACTCGCCGCCGCGCTGGCGAAGTACGAACCCTCGGTCACCCAGAAGTCCATTGTGGACGGCTTGAAGGCGCAGAACTCCACCGCGGCCTACTCGGTCGTTTCGTTGCGGGCAGGCGATTATCAGCGCGTCAAACCCGTCATCTACGACCTGCCAGGGGTGAAGTTCAGCAAGCAGGAACGGCTGTTGCCCATCCAGCGCGACTTCGGCAGGCAGGTGCTGCCCGCCGTCCGGTCGATGGTCGAGGACCAGATCGCCGGGCACGCGGGCTGGCGGGTGATGACCGTCGGCTCGATGGGCATCGACGTCGCCGAGCTGTACGAGAAACCGGCCGAACCCGCGCCGGCGATCGCGAGCACGCTGTCCGGCAAGGTGCAGGAGGCGGGTGAGAAGGCGATCGACTCGGTGAAGACACCGGCCGCGCTGGTCGCCATCCAGCCGTCGACCGGCGAGCTGCTCGCGGTGGCGCAGAACGACAAGGCCGACGAGCAGGGCCCGCTCGCGCTCACCGGCCGGTTCCCGCCGGGCTCGACGTTCAAGATCGTGACCGCCGCGGCCGCGATGTCGGCGGGCAAGGTCGGCTCGGACAGCATCGTCGACTGCCCCGGCACGACCGCGTTCGACGGCCGCGTGGTGCCCAACGAGGGCAAGTTCTCGCTCGGCGCCGTGCCGCTGACGAAGGCGTTCGCGCGCTCGTGCAACACGACCTTCGCCAGGCTCGCGGCCGACCTCCCGCCCGCCGCGCTGACCGAATCGGCCCGCGATTTGGGGCTGGGCGCCGACTTCGCGCTGCCGGGGCTCACCACGGTCACCGGCTCGGTGCCCGCCACGGACAACGTCGTGCAGCGCGCGGAGAACGGGTTCGGCCAGGGGACCGTGGTCGCGAGCCCGTTCGGGATGGCCTTGGTCGCGGCGAGCGTCCAGTCCGGCCGCACGCCGACCCCGACGCTGCTGCGCGGCATCGCCACCGGAACCCAGAACCTGGGCAAGCAGCTGCGGCCGGACGTGCTCGACGCGTTGCGCGGCATGATGCGCGCGGTCGTGACCGAGGGCACGGCGACCGGGCTGCGTGATCTGCCCGACGTCCGCGGCAAGACCGGCACGGCCCAGTTCGGCGACGGCAGCCACTCACACGGGTGGTTCGTCGGGTACGCCGGTGACCTGGCGTTCGCCGTGCTGCTGGTCGACGCGGGCAGCTCGAAACCGGCCGTGGAGGCCGCACACCGCTTCCTGGCGGGACTCGGCTGACCCGATGGTCGTAGGGTGGAGGCCATGTCCGTTCGTGCCCCGTTGAAGCCCGGCGTCCAGACGCCGCGCCGTGCCGTTCCCGCCAGCATCGCCCGTCCCGAGTACGTGGACAAGCCCGCGCCGAAACGGGACACCGGCAACGGCGTGCGCACGCCCGAGGTGATCGAGAAGATGCGCCTCGCGAGCCGCATCGCCGCGCAGGCGCTGGAGGAGGGCGGCAAGGCCGTCAAGCCGGGCGCGACCACCGAGGACATCGACAAGGTGATCCACGAGTTCGTGCTCGACCACCACGCCTACCCGTCGACGCTCGGGTACCGCCATTTCCCGAAGTCGTGCTGCACCTCGCTCAACGAGGTCATCTGCCACGGCATCCCCGACTCGACGGTGATCGAGGACGGCGACATCTGCAACATCGACGTCACCGCCTTCATCGGTGGCGTGCACGGCGACACCAACGCGACGTTCCTCGCGGGCGATGTTTCCGAAGAAGCCCGGCTGCTGGTCGAGCGGACCCACGAGGCGACCATGCGCGCGATCAAAGCCGTGCGTCCCGGCCGCCAGCTGAACGTGATCGGCCGGGTCATCGAGTCCTACGCCAAGCGATTCGAGTACGGGGTCGTCCGCGACTTCACCGGCCACGGTGTCGGCCCGGCGTTCCACACGGCGCCCACCGTGCTGCACTACGAGGAGCCGTCGGTCACCACGGTGATCGAAAAGGGGATGACGTTCACGATCGAGCCGATGATCACGCTCGGCACGATCGACTACGACATCTGGGACGACGACTGGACGGTCACCACCAAGGACAAGAAGTGGACCGCCCAGTTCGAGCACACGCTCCTCGTCACCGAGGACGGCGCCGAAATCCTGACCCTGCCCTGAGCCGGTAAAAATCCCAATGTGGCTTTCGTCAGCTCGAATCTGACGAAAGCCACATTGGGATTTTTTTACTCGGCGATGCCCGCCAGCAGCTCGTTGAGGAAGCCGACGGCCTCGACCGCGGCACGGTCGGGGTCCTGGTCGGCGATGGCCTTGGCGAGGCCGCGGTGCTCGATCTCCTGCGCGTCGTCGGGGTGCTTGTTCGACGTCGCCGCGACGCTGGCGGTGACCACCTCGGTGAGCCCGCGGTACAGCTCGGTCAGCAGGGTGTTGTGCCCGCTGTTGACGACCGCGAGGTGGAATTCCGCGTCCGTGCGGGCGAAATCGTCCCAGCGGCCTTCGGACTGCTCGATGTCCCGCTGGTCGAGAAGTTTGAACAGTTTCGCGACGTCTTCGTCGGTGCGGGCCGACGCGGCGAGGCGGGCGCCTTCGACTTCGAGTGTCCGGCGGACCTCCAGCACCTCACGGAGTTCGCTGCCGCACAATCTTCGTACGGCGCCGGAAACCTCGCTCGTGGCGCGCACGTAGGTGCCGTCGCCCTGGCGGACTTCGAGCAGCCCGCTGTGCGCGAGCGCGCGGACGGCCTCACGCACCGTGTTGCGTCCTACGCCGAGTTGGGTAGCGAGTTCGGGCTCGGTGGGGATCCGTTGCCCGATCGGCCACTCTCCTTTGGTTACTGCTTCGCGCAGTTGCTCGATGACCTGGTCTACCAGGCCTGCCCGTCGAGTGGTGGCCAGAGGCACAGCGATAATCCCTTCCTCGCCTTGTGAGCGGTTCACTGACTGCAACTGAACAGTCTGGTCAACGTTAGCGGTGGACGCCAGGGCCATGTGACGGGATGATGGTGCGGTCACATTTGATCGTCCAATCATCCCATGTCTGCCATAGTGGCTGGTGTGACCGTGTACTCCTGGGAATCAAGCACCTCTCGTGGCCTCGAACTCGAACTCGAGGGCGTTGTAGAACCGATCCCAGACAGCCGCCGGACCGTGCTCGCCGGAGGCTTGCTTCTCGGCCTCGCGGTCGTTTTGACCGCTTTGAACCTCCGCCCGGCGATCACCAGCGTCGGCCCGCTGCTCGGCGAGATGCGGGGCTCGCTGGGTGCTTCGGCGGTCTGGGCAGGCATCCTCACGACGCTGCCTGGGCTCTGCTTCGCGGGCGCCGGGCTCGCCGCGCCGTGGCTGTCGCGCCGCTACGGCATCGGCGCCGCCATCGGCCTCGCGCTCGCCGTGCTGAGCGCCGGGCTCGTCCTGCGCGTGCTCGACGGGCCTTACGTCGTGCTCGGCGGGACGCTCGTCGCGACCGCGGGCATCGCGCTGGCCAACGTGCTCGTGCCGGTCGTGATCAAGGACTCGTTCCCGGCCCGCATCGGCGTGATGACCGGTGTCTACACCGCCGCCCTGCAGCTCGGCGGCGCGCTGGGCTCCGGCATCACCCCGCCGATCGACGACGCGCTGGGCGGCTGGCGTCCCGCGCTCGCCAGCTGGGCGGTGCTCGGCGTGATCGCGCTGGCCGTCTGGTTCTTCGCCGCCCGCAAGCGCACCGAGGGCGACGCGGTCGCCGCCGGACCGGCGGGCACCGGCAAGTCGCTGCTGCGCAACCGCCTGGCCTGGATCGTCACCCTGTTCTTCGGTTTCCAGGCGTTCCTGGCCTACGTCGTGATGGGCTGGATGCCCGAGGTGCTGATGGACGCGGGCGTGTCCAAGACCGAGTCGGGGTTCCTGCTCGGCCTGGTCTCCGTGCTCGCGGTGCCGATCAGCCTGACCATCCCGCCGCTGGCCGCGCGCCAGGGCAGCCAGAGCCTGTGGATCGTCGGGCTCGGCCTGTTCGGCTTCGCCGGGATGGTCGGCCTGATGGTCGCGCCCGGCTACTCGCCGCTGCTCTGGAGCATCCTGGTCGGCATCGGCATGAGCGTCTTCTCGCTCGCGCTGACGGTGATCGCCCTGCGCGCCCGCACCGGCGAGGACACCGCCCGCCTGTCCGGGATGGCGCAGGGCATCGGCTACCTGCTCGCCGCGCTCGGCCCGTTCCTGTTCGGCCTGCTGCACGACCTCACACACGGCTGGACGATCCCGTTCGCCATGGTGCTGGGTGTCTTCGTGCTGCAGATGAGCTTCGGCGCGCTGGCAGGCCGCCGCCGCTACATCTCGTAGGCGCCGATGTCGTGCCCCGCTCCGGCGGGGCGCGGCCGGTTGTCGAGGTCGAAGGCGGGCGCTCCGGTCGCGGAGCCCTTGTCGACGGCCTTGACCGAACCGGGCTTCAGGTGGAAGTCACCGGCACGCGGATCGACGAAACCGGGGTCGCCCGCGACATTGTGGTCACTGGTGAACGCGGGGTGCGTGAAGTTCCCCTCGGCGTAGATGTTGTTGCGCAGGATGTTCACGCCCGCGTATTCGTCGCCGCCGAACCACAGCGCGCCCTGGGCGTTCCCGTAGAACGTGTTGTTGATGATCTGCACGTTCGAGACCACGCCGGTGGACTCGACCCAAATGCTCAGTCCCGCTTGTGCGTTGCCGTAGGAAACGTTGTTGTACACCTTGACGTTGTCGAGTTTCCGCGTTTCGGAATAGTCCTCGACGGCCAGCGCGATACCGGCCTTGGTGTTGTTCTTGGTGCCGCTCGCGACATTGTTGTAGATCTCCACGCCCGACGCGGAATCGACGTAGATGTTCGGTCCTCGGTTGTTCGAGGAAACGTTGTCGTGAATGGAGATCCGGGCGTTCTCGGTGTACTTGACGTCGATGCCCTCTTCGCCGTTGTCGTGCACCCGGCAGTGCTTGACCTCGATGTCGCGCGAGCCCTCGCCGAGACTCATCGCCTCGTGGTCGGCGGACGTCCCGCGCGCGTTGGTGCCGCGGATGTCGCAGCCGTCGATCACGGCGTTGGCGGTGTCGAGCAGCACCAGCCCGCCGTCCTGGGACCCGTCGATGCCGAACTTGTGGAAGACGAGATCGTGCGCCTGGTAGGCGTAAACGCCGAACCGGCTCGATCCGGCGACCGTGACGTTGGTGAACCGCAGCCAGGACCGGTCGTTCAGCGCGAGACCGTTCTTGCCCGTGATCACGGCCGCCCCGCCGTCGCCGTAGAAGGTGATGTACTTCCCCGGCGCGCCGCTCTTCTTGATCGTCAAGCCGCCGGTGTACGTCCCGGCCGCGATCTTGACGTTGTCGCCCGGCCGCGCGGCGTCGGCCGCCGCCTGGACGGTCGCGTACTGCCCGCCGGGCCCGACGGTCAGCGTCCGCCCTGACGCGGGCGGCGGCACGTCCGGGCAGGGCGCGGCGTCGGCCGGGCTCACCGCCAGCAGGCTCGCGGCCAGCACGGTCGCCAGAGCGGTCTTGGTCAGCCCCATGGGTTTCCTCCCGATCTTGGATGCCGCCGCAGCTTGGCGTGATCGGGTTGGGACGGGTCCCATGAGCCGAGAACCCGGGATAAAGCCCGCTTTATCCCCGGGAGTAAAGCGGGCTTTATCCCGGCCCTGGCTAGTCGAGGGGGAGGTTGAGCAGGGCGTTCTCGATCAGCTCGGGCATGGCCGGGTGGATCCAGTACTGGCCGGTCGCCATGCTGCGCGCGTCCAGGCCGAAGCTCATCGCCTGGATCAGCGGCTGGATCACCGACGGCGCGTGCGGGCCGATGATGTGCGCGCCCAGCAGCTGCCCGGTCGCCGGGTCGGCCAGCAGCTTCGCGAAGCCGGAGGTGTCCTCCATCGCCCAGCCGTACGCGATGCCCGCGTAGTCCTGCTTGGACGTCACGTACGAGACGCCGCGCTCCCGCGCCTCCTGCTCGGTGAGGCCGACCGAGGCGATCTGCGGCGAGCCGAACACGGCGTGCGGGACGAAGCGATGATCGGACTTGATCGGAGCGTCCGGGTTGGCGAGATTGTGCTTCACCACCCGCATTTCGTGGTTCGCGACGTGCTTGAGCTCGTAGTGCGACGAGAGGTCGCCGAGCGCGTAGATGCCCTCGACGTTGGTCTGCTGGTAGTCGTCGACGTCGACGTACCCGCCCTCGCGCACCGCCACTCCGGTGGCCGCGACGTCGAGCAGGTCCGAGTTCGGCGTGCGCCCGACGGCGACCAGGATTTCGTCGGTGACCAGGGTTTCCGCGCCCTCGGGGCCCTCCATCTCGATCGAGATGCCGCCCTCGTCGCGGCCGACGCGCAGGGTCTTGCGGTTCAGCCGCACGTCGAACCTGGCCGCGGCCAGCTCGGTGTAGCGCTCGCTGACCTCGAAGTCCTCGCCGCGCAGCAGCGCGCCCGAGCGGGCGATCAACGAGACCTGCACGCCGAGCGAGGAGAAGACGTGCGCGAACTCGGCCGCGATGAACCCGCTGCCGATGATCACCAGGCGCTTCGGCAGCTCCTCGAGCCGCATGACCGTGTCCGAGGTGTGGAAACCGGTTTCCACCAGGCCGGGGATGTCCGGGATGACCGGCCGTCCACCCGCAGCCAGCACGAACTTGTCGGCGGTGAGCGTCTCGGTGCGGCCGCCGGGGAAGGTGACGGTCAGCGTCTTCGTGCCGGTGAACCGGCCTTCGCCCTCGTAGACGTCGACGTTCGCGTTGTCCTCGTGGCTGCGGCGGTACTCCGCGCCACCGGCGGCGATCGGGTCGATGCGGCCGAAGACGCGGTCGCGGATGTCGGCCCAGCGCACCCCGGTCAGCTCCTCGTCGACGCCGAAGCGCGAGCTGAACGACGGCGTCGCGGCGACGTCGGCCGCGTACACGAACATCTTGGTCGGGATGCAGCCGACGTTCAGGCAGGTGCCGCCGAAGGTGCCCTTCTCGACGATCGCGACCTTCTGCCCCGCGAACTGCGGGCCGAGGATCGAGTTGCCCGATCCGGTTCCGACGATCACCAGGTCGTAGTGCGGCACGCTGTCATCCTTTGTTCGTACGGTTCTCGCTTAGCTGAACTGCTCCCGCCCGCCACTAATTCCCGGTGGCGGAGAAGTGCATGCGGTCCTTCGGGCTGGTCCAGGAGCCGCCCCACGACCACCCGATCGAGCCGAACGCGCGCACCACCGGGTCACCTGGAAGCAGCATCCCAGGCCGCACGTCCTTGCGGTCCAAATACGCCGAAGCGAGTTCGGGCAGCACCAGGTCGCCCTTGGTGTACGGGTTGCAGAACGGGTTGATGTCCACCGCCAGCCCATAGGCGTGCGCCGACCAGTTCGTCTGCCCGCGCGCCGGGCGGCAGACGAACGCGCTGGTCGAGTTGCCGTCGCCGGTCGGCGCGGCGGTGAGCTCGTCCGGCCTGGTGACCCGCATCTCCTCCAGCGGGAAGCGCTGGGCGAAGAGCTGGCCGAACACCTTGGTGACGCCCTCGGCGGCGCTGGCGTTGACGAGCATCTCGCCGGTGTGCGGGCGGCCGTCGAAACCCCAGAACGACATGGTCAGGTAGCGCAGCGCCGTCGACGCGACCGGGCACGCGGGCTGCCAGGTGCTGCGCTTGAGCACGTCGGCGGGCACCGCGGCGATGGTCGAGGCGTAGCGGTCCTCGGCGGGCGGCGGCAGGAAGTCCTCGGTGGGCAGCGCGCGGTTCGCCAGCTCCGGCGGGGTCGGCAGCACCTGGCCGAGGCCGTCCGGGCGGCGGGGCAGTGGCTTGGCGCCGACCTTCCAGCGGGCCTGCTCGGGCGCCGGGGGCGGCTCGGTGGCCGCCGGGCTCGCTGGGGTGGCCGGGCTCGCTGGTGCGAAAAGCGGGGACGGCGTCGGCTGGGGCGGCTCGGTGCCCTGGTGGTCACAGCCGGCGAGTCCCATGGCCGCGATCAGCAGCACGCACACTCGGAGTCGCACACGGCCCAGCTTGTCAGAAGCGGACCGTGACCGTGTAGTCCACCCGATTCAGCGACACCGTATCGGGCCTGCTCCGTTTAGGGTATTGACGACTGCCCGTGTACACGCCGGAGTCATTCCGCCCCGAAGGGAAACCAACGATGCCAGCCAAGTCTCGCCGCAACCTGCTCTTGGTCGCCGGGGCGCTGCTCGCCGCCGCCGTGGCCGTGCCGGTCGCGTCCGCCACCCCGGAGACGGCCGGTCAGCCCGGCATCGTGGGTGGTCAGCCCGCCGCGGTCGCGCAATACCCGTTCGCGGTGTTCCTGACGGACGAGAACGGCAGCCAGTTCTGCGGCGCCGTGCTCATCGGCGAGAACTCGGTGGCCACGGCCGCGCACTGCGCCAAGGCCGTCACGAAACCGAACCTCCGGGTGGTCGCCGGCAGGCAGGACAAGCGTGTCAAGGACGGCACGGTTTCGACCGTATCGGACATCTGGGTGAATCCGGACTACACCGATCCGGGCACCGGCAACGACATCGCCCTCCTCACCACCACGAGCCGCCTCCGCTACGAGACCGCCCAGGTCACCCAGACCGCCAGGTACTACACCGAGAACACCATGGCCACCGTGCTCGGCTGGGGCCGCCTGAAGGACAACGGCGACCGTTCCGACGTGCTTCGCAGCGTCGACGTGCCGATGATCAGCGACGCGAGCTGCAAGGCCGCCTACGGCAACTACGACCCGTCGACCATGGTCTGCGCCGGCTACGAAAAGGGCGGCAAGGACGCCTGCCAAGGCGACTCCGGCGGCCCCCTCGTGGTCGGCAAGGTCCTGATCGGCATCGTGTCCTGGGGCGTCGGCTGCGCCCAGCCCGGCAAGCCCGGCGTCTACACCCGCGTCTCCGCCTTCGCCGACGAACTCGAGAAGCGCTCCAACCGCGGCCTCTTCTGACCCGAGCCCGAAGGGTCGGTACGCGTGCCGACCCTCGGGGTACGTGTGCCGACTCCTCCGGTACGCGTGCCGACCGTTCAGGTACGCGCACCCCCGCTTTGGGGTCGTGAGTGTTGCGGGCGGTTCTATTGAGCGGAAGGTCAAAGGTGGTGTGTCTGGTGTGCTTGGCCGCGGCCGGGGCGGCTGTGTGCGAAATGCGTCGTTGGACGCCTCAAACCCCGCGGAGGCAACCCGCTTGACCGGTTGCAGGGGGCGTTCGAGGCGGGTGAGTGCGGTTCGCGGCGTTGAACGACGCAAGCCGCACTCACCCGGGCACTTGGCCAAGGTATGAGGGGAGCCTTCATTCACGCTTGGTTCGGGTGAGGGCCTCCCTCACCCGTATATACGGTAGAACTGGGCCCCCACCCCACGGATCCGAGTGAAGTAGGCCCTCATCCACGCGGGACCACGACCCTGCCGCGGACGGGGCAGCCGAGAAGGGGTCGTGAGTGTTTTCGCCGGTTAGAACCGGCCGTAACGCTCACGACCCCCCGAGATACGGGGTTGCTTAGGATGCGGTGTGGACAACGTTGCCGGTGATCGGCTGACCGCTGCTCAGCTCTACGAGATCCTGCGTTTGCGCGTGGACGTGTTCGTCGTCGAGCAGGAATGCCCGTACCCCGAGATCGACGGCCGCGACCTGCTGCCGACGACCCAGCACCTCTGGACCGAGGGTTTCGGTTCGTACCTGCGCGTCCTCGCCGATCCCGATGGCGTGAGCCGGATCGGCCGGGTCGTCACGGCCAAGTTCGCGCGGGGCAAGGGGCTCGCGGGCGAGCTGATGAAGGCCGCACTGGACCACATCGGCGACGCCGACAGCGTGCTCGACTCGCAGACCTACGCGGCCGGGTTCTACGCGAAGTTCGGGTTCGTCCCCGAGGGCGAGGAGTTTCTCGAGGACGGCATCCCGCACATCACGATGCGAAGGCTCCGCGTGGCGCGGTAGCGGTGATCACCTTCACCGCACGGTCCACATCGGACTCGGTGAGGTCGGCGCGCGCGGTCAGGCGCAGCCGGGAGATGCCGTCCGGCACGGACGGCGGGCGGAAGCAGCCGACCCGGATCCCTTGCTCCGCACAGGCTCCCGCCCACGCGACGGCCTCGCCGGGCGTCGGCGCGTGCACCGAGATGACGGCGGCTTCCGGCACTGTCAGGGTGAAACCCGCGGCCTTCAGCTGCATCGCGAGGTTCATCGACGCGTCGCGCACCTTGGTCGCCAGCTCGGGCTCGGCCTTCAACGCGTTCAGCGCGGCCAAGGCCGCCGCCGCGCTCGACGGGGCGAGCCCGGTGTCGAAGATGAAACTGCGCGCGGTGTCGATGAGGTGCTTGATCACGCGGCGCGGCCCGAGTACCGCACCTCCTTGCGCGCCAAGGGATTTCGACAGCGTGATGGTGGTGACCACGTCCGGCGCGCCGGCCAGCCCGGCCTCGTGCACGGCACCCCGGCCGCCCTCGCCGAGCACGCCGAAGCCGTGTGCGTCGTCGATCAGGAGCGACGCGTTCGTCTCGCGGCACACCCGCGCGAGGTCGCCGAGCGGGGCGATGTCACCGTCCACGGAGAACACGGAGTCGGTGACCACCAGCGCGCGCGGCTTGCGTCGGGTGCTCAGCGCGTGTGAGAACGCCTTCACGTCGACGTGCGCGACGGCCGCGATGTCCGCGCGGCTCAACCGGCAGCCTTCGATGAGCGAGGCGTGGATGTACTTGTCGGTCACGATCGCCGACTCCACGCCGGACAACGCCGTCACCGCGCCGAGGTTCGCGGTGAACCCCGACGAGAACACCAGCGCGGCCTGCGCGCCGCAGAACCGCGCGAGCTCGTGCTCCAGCTCGGTGTGCAGCTCGGTCGTGCCGGTCACCAGCCGCGACCCGGTCGCCCCGGCGCCCCACCGCAACGCGGCCGCGGCCGCCGCGCCCGCGACCCGCTTGTCCCTGGCCAGCCCGAGGTAGTCGTTCCCGGCGAGATCCAGCTCATCGGCGACCGGCGGCCGCGGCCGCAGCTGCCGGACCAGGCCCGCGCTCGCGCGCTTCTCGGCCTCGGCGTCCAGCCAGTCGAAGACATTCTCGGGGGGAACGGGAGCAGTCACGCCCTGCAGTCTCGCACGCGGGGGTCGTGAGTGTTCCGGCCGGTTCTAACCGGCCGGAACACTCACGACCCGAATGTCAGGTCGCGCAAAAAAGGCGGGGCCGGTGTGACCCGGCCCCGCCTCAATCGCTTACTCAGTTGTCGTAGCTGCGCCGCGGACGGCTGCTCGGACGCTGCGGACGGCCGCCCTCACGGGAGCCACCGCCGCCACTGCCGTAGCGGGGCTGACGGCCACGGCCGCCGAAGCCGCCGGGACGGCCACCCTCGCGGGAACCGCCGTAGCCACCGCGCTCGCCACCGCCGCCGAAGCCACGGCCACGACGCGGGGTCTCACGCTGGCGCTCGGGCACCGGCTCGCCGCTGGGCTGCTGGGCGCCGGTGATGCGGGACAGCTCGGTGTCGCCGGGACGCACGGTCGCCTGCTCCGCGCGGACACCCGCGCGGTCGGTCATCCGGCGGACCATGCGGCGCTGGTCGTGCGTGACCAGCGTGACCACGACGCCCGAAGCGCCGGCACGGGCCGTGCGGCCCGCGCGGTGCAGGTAGTCCTTGTGGTCGGCGGCCGGGTCGACGTGCAGCACCAGGGAAATGCCGTCGACGTGGATGCCGCGGGCGGCGACGTCGGTGGCGACCAGCACCGGGGTGTGGCCTTCCTTGAAGTCGGCGAGCACGCGGTTGCGCTGGCCCTGGGTCTTGCCGCCGTGCAGGGCACCGGCCGCGACACCCTTCTCGCGCAGGCGCTCGGCGAGGCGGTCGACGTGGTGCTTGGTGCGGACGAACATGATCGTCCGGCCGTCGCGGGCGCCGATCTCGGTGATGATGTCCTGCTTGTCCTGGTGCGAGACCTGAAGGACGTGGTGGTCCATCGTGGTCACGCTGGCGGACACCGGGGCGACCGAGTGGGTGACCGGGTCGGTCAGGTAGGCGCGGACCAGGCGGTCCACGTCACCGTCGAGCGTCGCCGAGAACAGCAGGCGCTGGCCACGGGCCGGGGTCAGGTCGAGGATCTCGCGAACCTGCGGCATGAAGCCCATGTCGGCCATCTGGTCGGCCTCGTCGAGCGCGACGAAGTTGACGTCCGAAAGCACCGCGGTGCCCTGGCGGACGTGGTCCGACAGGCGGCCCGGGGTGGCGATCAGCAGGTCGACACCGCGGTTGAGCGCCTCGGCCTGACGGGCGAAGGCCATGCCGCCGACGGCCACGCGGCACCACAGGCCGAGCGACTTGGCGAGCGGGGTCAGCGAGTCGGCCACCTGCATGGCCAGCTCACGGGTCGGCACCAGCACGAGCGCGCGGGGGCGCTTCGGGCGGGCCTTGCCGCCGTCGAGCCTGGCCAGCATGGCCAGCCCGAAGGCGAGGGTCTTGCCGGAACCGGTCTGGGCGCGGCCCAGCACGTCACGGCCTGCGATCGCGTCCGGGATGGTCGCGGACTGGATGGGGAAGGGGGAGTTGATCCCCGCCTCGCGCAGCGCGCGAAGCAGCGGCTCGGGCAGGCCGAGCTCGGCGAAGGTCTTGCTCGGCACGGTCTCGACGGCCGTGTCGTTGTGCAGCACCTCGGTACCCCCGGTACGCGCACGCGGCTTGCGGTGCGGTCGAGCCGAAGGAGCGGAGCTGTTGAACGTGACTGTCACTGATACCTCTCGGACGTGGCACGTCACAAGGAGGCCCGGCTGTCCGCGCGCAGGCAGGACAAGATGGTGTGCAGTGGGCGTTCACAGGGACGAACCCGGCACACCATGTCTGCGTGACACCGCGCGCCAATTGGTTGATACGGATACCGCGAGCCATTCGGTTGGCTTTGGAGGCGACGGACACCACTCATCCACGCCGCCGGTTGCGGTCTGTCACTACTGTACCGGAGTCTGTCTCCGGCACCTACTCGCAGGTGCCTACTGTGGTCAAGCCCTCAGCCGTCACCCGTGAATCACGATCGGTGAGTACCTCCCCAATGCGTCTTTCGGTCCGTGCTAGGTGCCGAAAGACGCATTCGGGCCCTGGCAGGTGCCGAAAGACGCATTGGGGACATGCCAGGGACCGAAGGACGCTTTCGGGACCTAGGGGAGGCCTGCGACCTCGCGGAGGTCGGTGACCAGGGCCATCGGGTCCGTTTCGGACTCGGGGAGGCCTCGGGCGGTGAACCACGAGGTGATGTTGCGGATGTCGCGCTCGAGGAACTCCAGGCCGCGCGGGTTGGCGACGAGGTCGACCACCTGGGGCAGGTCGATGATCATCACCCGTCCCTTGTGGACCAGCAGGTTGTACGCCGACAGGTCGCCGTGCGCGAGGCCCTGCGAAGCGAGCAGTTCCAGCGCCGCCACCGTCTGGTACCAGAGTTCCTTGAGCGCGTCGTCGTCGGCGCGGACCTGGGCGAGGCGGGGCGCCGCCGTGCCGTCGTCGTCGCCGATGAACTCCAGCAGCAGCTCGGTTCCGTGGCGCTGCACCGGATACGGCACCGGCGCGCCCATGCTCCACAGGCGACTGAGCGCCGCGAACTCGGCGACCGCCCACTGCTCCGCGATGAGGTTGCGGCCGAAGCTGGTCCGCGTCTCGATCGCCCGCATCTCGCGGGACCGGCGCATCCGGCGGCCTTCGAGGTAGCCGGCGTCGCGGTGGAACATGCGGTGCTCGTCGCTGCGGTACCGCTTGGCGGCGAGCAGCGTTTCGTTCGAGCCGTCGGGCAGGCCGCGGCGGATCAGGTGGACATCGGCCTCCTTGCCGGTCTTGAGCACGCCCAGTTCGGTGTCGACCGCGGCGAGCGCGGTGAGCACCCAGCCCGGCCGGGGCGACGGGCCGTGCTCGGCGTCTCCCCAGGTGGACCAGCGGTCGGCGCCGCCGGGCACGTCCTGGACGTAGGCGTCTTCACGCAGCTGGGCCAGCCTGCCGCGCTCGGCCTCGGTCATCCGGCCGCCGCGGTTGGGCGCCGGTTCGTCGTCGAAACGAGGGCGCTTGGTCTTGCGACGGGACGGACGGTCGAAAGAGTTTTCGAAATCGTGCTCGCGCACTGGTGGGTTCTCCTCGTGAAGGGGTGCCCCACCGGGCGAGCGGCTACGCGCTAACGGCCTCGGGGGGCGGATGGGCGGGCCATGGGCACGCCAACGACAGGCATGTACACGTCGCACCTCCCTAGCTCCACTCGGGCTTGTCCGACGATCATCCCGGACGCCCCGGACACATCGCAACCGAATTAAGCGCGCTGCAGCTCGTCACGCGAGTGGACCTTCAATTTGCGCAGCACGCTGGCCACATGCTGCTCGACCGTGCGCCTCGACAGGAACAGCACCTCGGCGATCTCGCGGTTGGTGTTGCCCTCCGCGAGCAGCCGCGCGACGTCCCGTTCGCGCGGGGACAGCTCGTCGCCGTAGCCACGACGGCCTCGTCGTGACGGCGTGATCGCGCCCGTCGCGCGGACGGCGTGACGGCAGCGCGCGGCGTCCCTGGTCGCGCCCAGTTCGTCGAACGCGCTGGCCAACGACGTCAGCTCGCCCGCCTCCGGCTCACCACTTCGCGCGAGCCGCTCGCCCGCCAACGCGGCCAGGTACGGCGCGGGCAGCCGCTCGTAGCGCTGGCGCGCGTCGGTCAGCTGCTTGACCGCTGACTCGCCGCGGCACAGCGCCAAGATCCCTTGCGCCTCAGCCAAACCCGCGTAGCCGGCAGGCGCGTCGCAACCGGCCAGGCCGCGTTCGAGTTCGTCGGTAAGCGCTTGCGCGTCGCTTTCGCGGCCGGTCTGGCAGTACGCGTCGACGGCCATGACCACCAGTTCGCCCGCCCACGCCCAGACACCCTTGGCGCGCGCGACCTCCATGCCTCGGTCGGCTTCGAGCGCGGCCGCCTCGGCGTCCTGTTGCGCCAGCAGCATCCGCACGACGCCCGCGTGCGCGGCGAGCACCACCGGGGTGATCGCGTTCTGCGGCTGGGCGATGCCCGTCTCGGCGAAATGCCCGGCCGCGCGGTCCCATTCGCCGCGTGCCACGGCCAGCGAACCCAGCACCAGCGAGAGTTCGCTCGCGACCGGCAGCAGGTCCTGGTACTCGTCGAGCAGCCGCAACGTCCGCGCGGTCAGTCCCTCCCAGTGCCCTGTCAGCCAGTCGACGTGCGCACGCGTCGCGCGCGCGGTGCTGACGACATAAGGCGCGCCGCAGCTGGTGGCCAGCTGCATCCCGCTGTGCAGCAGGCTGCCAGCGCGGTCGTGATGGCCGATCCACGCGCACGCGTCGGCGAGGTTGCAGTGCATCCGCGCGAGCTGGCGTTGCTCGCCGGCCGACCCGATCGTGCCCGGCACCCGCCTGGCGAGCGCCCACGCGCGGCCGTCGCCGACGTGCAGCCAGGCGGGCACGTTGCTGGCCATCATGGTGAGCAGCACCAGCCGGTCGGTGGTGCCCGCGATCAGCTCGTCGACCCGCTGCAGCCACGGCAGATGCGCGGACATCGGCGTCGTGCCCGACCACGGCAGCGCGAGCATGGCGATGCCGCGCGCCTGCAGGTCGGGGCGGTGCCCGAGATCGTTGACCGCCAGCTCGGTCTCCGCGCGACCCGCCTCGACGCCACCCGAATGGCGCATCAGCAACAGGCCGAGACTCAGCCGGACCTCGCCGCGCAGCCGCCGCGACAGCCTGCGGTCGCCGAGCAGGCGCTGCAGTGTCGCGATGACCTCACGGATGCCGAGGCCGTCGAACGCGATCGCGCTGAGCCTGCCTGCCAGTCTGTCCACATCGGACGGTTCGAGCGCCGGTTCGTCCAGCAGGCCGCGGAGCAGGTCGGTCGCGGTCGCGAGATCGCCGACCTCGGCGGCGCGCTGGGCGGCCGCTTCGGCGTAGCGGATCGCGTCGACGGACTCGCCCGCCTTACGGCTGTGCTCGGCGAGCTGAACCAGCGGCGGCGGGGTCAGTTCGAGCAAGGCCTGCACGGCGCGCCGGTGCAATTGCTGCCTGGTCGGGCCCGAAATCGTGCCGTAGACGGCCTGCTGGGCGAGCGTGTGCCGGAATCCGTAGCGGCAGTCACCCGCCTCGAACAGCACGTGCTTCTCCAGCGCCGCGACGAGCGCGCGGCGCGCACGCCCGGCGTCCAGGCCCGCGGTGCCCGCGAGGACCGTGTCCGTCGCGGGCACGCCGAGCACGGCGGCCGCCTCGGTCAGCCGTCGCGCGGTGAGCGGCAGCTTGATGAGCCGTTCGACCATGGCTTCGCGCAGCAGCACCGGCACCTCGACGGATTCGAGCAACCCGGCGTGCAGGGTCTCGGTGTGGTCGAGCGCGTTGAGCGTTTCCTCGACCACGAACGGGATCCCCGCGGTGCGCTCGTGCAGCCGCGCGGCGAACTCCGTCGAGATCGGACACTCGCCCAGCAGCGCCGTGGCCAGGTTCTTCACCCCGTCGGCGTCGAGCGGGCGCAGTTCGATGAGCACGCTGGCCGAGCCGGTCGCCGGCCGGTAGCTGCTGCCGACCGGGATGCCGCCCGGCACTTCCTCCCGGCGGTAGGTGAGCAGCAGGCTCAGGTTGCGCGGCGGATCGGCCATCAGGAAGCGCAGCAGCCTGCGTGAACCGTCGTCGGCCCAGTGCAGGTCTTCGATGACGAGCAGCAACGCGCCGAGTGAGCTGATGAGCTCGCGGAACGCCCGGAAAAGCTGATGCCGTTCCGCGCGCGGATCACCGAGCGGCGCGGGTTGTGCGGGGAGGAAATCGGCCAGCTCCGGCAGATATGGCCGCAGCGCGCCGCTCAATGGGCTCAACGGTGGTTTGTTCTTGAGATGCCGCCCGGCGTGGCGCAGTGCTTCGAGCACGACGCCATAAGGGAATGGTTCGCCCAAAGGCTGGCAATAGCCCGTGAACACCAGCCGCCGCGCCGTTTCCGGCAGCGCCAGCAGTTCGGTGACCAGGCGTGTCTTACCGACGCCCGCCTCGCCTTCGAGCATGACGATCGACGGCGGCCTGGCGATCGCGGACGCGAGCGCCCCCAATTCCGCGGACCTGCCTACGAGCACCGGCGAGCTCGCGTGTCTGACTCCGCTCATTTCCTCAACCACCCAAACCACACCGTTCGGATCATCGCAGCTTAAGGCGGGCGGCCCTGTGACGGAACCCGTGCGGGCGCTCACGGAACTTTCGTAGGTGCGCATTAGATAGGTATCCCTACGGATCAATGCCTCGCTTGTTCGCACTCGCCGTCGCTTCGACAGTGGATCGACCACCTGAGTGAACGGAGTCCTGATGCGTGAACATCTAATCCCGGTCGCGCTGCTGCTGAGCGCGGTGACGTCGCTGGCGCTGGCCGCGCCGGCGTCGGCCGGTCCGGAGGGGACGATTCGCGGCGCGGGCGCCGAGGGCGCGGTGCCCGGCAGCTATGTCGTGGTGCTGAAGTCGGGCGCGCCGAGCCGCTTGACCGCGAAGTACGGCGGCAAGGTGACGCACACCTACGACGCGGCGCTGAAGGGCTTCGCGGTCCAGGCGAGCGAGACGCAGGCACGCAGGCTGGCCGCCGACCCCGATGTCGCCTACGTCGAGCAGGACGCCGTCGCGCACATCACGGACACCCAGAACAACCCCACCTGGGGGCTTGACCGGATCGACCAGAAGGACCTGCCGCTCGACTCGAAGTACAGCTACGCCAACAAAGGCGACGGTGCGACCGTCTACGTCGTCGACACCGGTGTAGACATGCGGCACACCGAGTTCGGCGGCCGCGCGACCAGTGGCTACGACTTCATCGACAACGACTCGGACGCGTCGGACTGCCAGGGCCACGGCACGCACGTCGCAGGCACGGTCGGCAGCGCGACCTACGGCGTGGCCAAGGGCGTGAAGATCGTCGCGGTCCGGGTGCTGAACTGCAGCGGGACCGGGCAGTACAGCCAGATCATCAGCGGCATCGACTGGGTCACGAAGAACGCGCGCAAGCCCGCGGTGCTCACGATGAGCCTGGGCGGCTCCGGCGACTCCAGTGTGGACAACGCGGTCAAGGGCGCGATCGCGGCCGGGATCACGAACACGGTCGCGGCGGGCAACGAGGGCCAGGACGCGTGCAACGTCTCGCCGGCCCGCACCCCGGAGGCGATCACGGTCGCGTCGAGTGACAACCAGGACAAGCGGTCGATCTTCAACTCGTCGCAGTCGTCGAACTACGGCACCTGCACCGACCTGTTCGGACCGGGCTCGAACATCACCTCGACGAAGAACGGCGGCGGCACCACGCAGATGAGCGGCACGTCGATGGCGACCCCGCACGTCGCGGGTGCGGCGGCGCTGTACCTGACGGCGAACCCGTCGGCGACGCCCGCCCAGGTGGCTTCGGCGCTGATCGACAACGCGACGCCGGGCAAGATCACCGACGTCAAGGGCTCGCCGAACAAGCTGCTGTACACCGGTTTCATCGGCGGCGGCACTCCTACGTGCTCGGGAGCCACGAACGGCGACGACGTGGCCATTCCGGACGCGGGCGCGGCCGTGACCAGCTCCGCGACCGTGAGCGGCTGCGACGGCAAGGCCACGTCGTCGACGCGCGTTTCCGTCGGTATCAAGCATTCCTACACCGGCGACCTGAAGATCGACCTCGTCGCGCCGAGCGGCGCCGTGATCCCGCTGAAGCAGGCTGGCGGCGCGAGCACGGTCGACCTGAGCACCACCTACACCGTCGACGCGTCGGCGGAGAACCGCAACGGCACGTGGAAGCTGCGCGTGCAGGACGTCTACCGCTACGACACCGGTTCCATCGACACGTTCGGGGTGAGTTTCTGATGCGGACAGTGCGGATCACGGCCATCGCGGGACTGCTGCTGCTGGCTTCGACGGGCACGGCGCTGGCCGCCGAGCCGGAAGGCGCCGTGGTCCAGGCCCGTGCGCACTTCGGCGACCAGTACATCGTCGTGCTGCAGGACGTCAGCGCGTCGGCGACGGACCTGGCCAGGCAGTACGGCGGGTCCGTCCGGTCGACGTACTCGGCCGCGCTGCGCGGATTTTCGGCGCACCTGACGGAAAAGCAGGCGCGGCGGCTGGCGGCCGACCGGTCGGTGAAGGCGGTGTACGAGGACGGCACCGCGCGGGTGGCGGACACCCAGAACAACCCGACCTGGGGCCTCGACCGGATCGACCAGAAGAACCTGCCGCGCGACAACAAGTACACGTACCCGAACAGCGGCGAGGGCGTCACGGTGTACGACCTCGACACCGGCATCAAGCCGGACAACCCGGAGTACGAGGGCCGCGCGTCGGTCGGCAAGGACTTCGTCGGCAGCGGCGGCAGTGACTGCAACGGCCACGGCTCGCACACCGCGGGCACCATCGGCAGCAAGACCTACGGCGTGGCCAAGAAGGCCAAGATCGTCGGCCTGAAGGTGCTCGGCGCCGACTGCACCGGCAACGGCCCCGACTCCGCCGCGGTCGACGCGATGGAATGGGTGACCGCCAACGGCGTCAAGCCCGCGGTGGCGAACATGAGCCTGCGGATGGACCAGGTCGGCCTCGGCGACGACGTGCTGAAGAAGTCCGTCGCGGCCGGGTTCGTCTACTCGGTGGCGGCGGGCAACGAGTCGCAGAACGCCTGCAACGTCAGCCCGGCGCGGGTCCCGGAGGCGATCACGGTCGGCGCCACGGACGAGAACGACAACAAGGCCTCGTTCTCCAACCTCGGCACCTGCGTCGACATTTTCGCGCCAGGCAACAACATCACCTCGCTCGGCCTGTCGAACGGCTCGTCGGCCAACATGAGCGGGACGTCCATGGCGACCCCGCACGTGACCGGCGCGGTCGCGCTCTACCTGGCGGCCAACAAGACCGCGACGCCGGCGCAGGTGCGCGACGCGCTGGTCGCGGGCGCCTCGGACGGCGTCATCAAGAACCCGGGCTCCGGCTCGCCCAACAAGCTGCTGAACGTGTCGTTCATCGGCGGCGGCGACCCGACGCCCACCTGCGGCGCGAAGTCGAACACGACCCCGGTGTCCATTCCGGACGCCGGCGCCGCGGTGACGTCCTCGATCACCCAGGACGCCTGCTCCGGCAAGGCTTCCGGCTCGCTTCCGGTCAAGGTCGACATCGCCCACCCATACTCGGCTGACCTGGTCATCGACCTGATCGGCCCGAGCGGCGCGGCCTACTCCCTGCAGAAGGCGGGCGGGGCTGTCTCACCCGGCGGCGTCCACACGACCTACTCGGTCAACGCGGCCACCGAAAACGCCAACGGCACCTGGAAACTCCGCGTCCAAGACGTCTACCGCTACGACGTCGGCTCCATCGAAGGGTTCTCGATCACCTTCTGACCCGGCTAAAACCCCAATGCGTCGTTTGGTACCTCCCACGTGCCGAACGACGCATTGGGGTTCTGGGAGGGACCGAAGGACGCATTGGGGACGTGCCAGGGACCGAAGGACGCATTGGGATTTTTTTTGACTAGGCCTGGAGGATGGCCATGGCCGCGTTGTGGCCGGGGATCCCGCTGACCCCGCCGCCCCGCTGGGCGCCCGCGCCGCACAGGAGCACCCGGTCATGGGCGGTTTCGACGCCCCACTTGCCGACCATCGCGGGGTCCGAAGCGTAGGGCCACGACAGGTCCCGGTGGAAGATGTGACCGGCGGGCAAGCCCAGTTCGGCTTCGAGGTCCAGCGGTGTTTTCGCTTCTATGCAAGGGTTCCCGGCCGGGTCGACCCACAGGCAGTCCTCGATCGGCTCCGCGAGCACGCTGTTCAGCGAGGCCAGAGTCGCCTTCAGTGCCTCGGCGCGAGCGGCATCGTTGCGGCCGGTGAAGAGGCGCGCGGGCATGTGCAGGCCGAACAGGGTCAGCGTCTGCGCGCCCGCCGCTCGCTCCAAAGGTCCCAGGATCGTCGGGTCGGTCAGCGAGTGGCAGTAGATCTCGCACGGTGGCAGCGCCGGGATTTCGCCGGAGTAAGCCGAATCGTAGGCCGTGGCCAGCTGTGAGTAGGTCTCATTGACGTGGAACGTCCCGCCGAACGCCTCGCGCGGGTCCACAGTGGAGTCACGCAGCCGCGGCAGACGCGAGAGGACCATGTTCACCTTGAGCTGGGCGCCTTCGGGGGTTTCCGTCGGCGATTCGCCGAGCAGGCGCGCCAGTACGGGCGGGGCGACGTTGGCGAGGACATGGCCGCCGCGCACCACGTGCTCGGCGTCGCCGTGGCGGTAGCGGACCTCGCCGGACGGGTCGATCGACAGCACCTCGGCGCCGGGCAGGAGTGTCGCGCCCGCGGTGCGCGCGACGTCGGCGAGTGAGCCGGTGACCGCGCCCATGCCGCCGACCGGGACGTCCCAGTCGCCGGTCTCGTTGCCGATCAGGTGATAGAGCATGCAGCGGTTCTGTCGCAGCTCGGCGTCGTCGGCGGGCGCGAACGTGCCGATCAGCGCGTCGGTCAGCACCACGCCGCGGACGGTGTCGTCGCCGAACGTCTCCTCGAGTGTCCCGCTGATCGGGCGCTCGAACAACGCGTCCCACGCCGCGTCGTCGCCGACGCGCGCTCGCAGCTCTTCCTTACTGGGCAAGGGTTCCGTCAACGTCGAGAAGGTACGTTCCGCCACCCGCGCGGTCATGCCGTAGAACCGGTTCCAGGCCTCGAAGTCCCGCGACGACCCGGTGATCGTGGCGAACGACCCGGCCGTGCGCTCGGCGTCGCCGGTGTCGACCAGCAGGCCGCCGTCGCCGACCGGCGTGTACGACGACATCCGGCGCCGCCGCAGGTCCACCGGCAGGCCCAGATCGGCGATGACCTTCTTCGGCAGCAGGCTGACCAGGTACGAGTAGCGCGAAAGCCGCACATCGACGCCGGGGAACGCGCGGAACGACACCGCCGCACCGCCGACCTCGTCGCGGCGCTCCAGCACGAGGACGCTCCGCCCGCTCCGGGCCAGGTAACTCGCCGCCACCAGCCCGTTGTGCCCGCCGCCGACGACCACCGCGTCGTAGTCCATCAAAGGTCCTCCTCATACCGGTACGCCGCGACCATCGTGGCCGCGGCGTACCGGGTGAGACAAGAGGACTGTCAGGACACGTTCAGGGTGTACGTCGCCGTGCCGGTCTTGCCGGACGAGTCGGTCGCGGTGATCGTCACCTGGTAGGTGCCCGCCTGGAACGGCGCCACGACCTGCATGGTCGAGCTGCCGCCGCTGCTGATCGTCGACGGGTTGAAGAACGGCGCGAACGGCAGGCCGCTACCGCTGGCCTTGAGCGAGAGGCTGCCGGAGCCGCCGGTCGCCGAGACCGTCGCCGAGGCGAAGAAACCGGGCCGCACGCTGCCGCTGCCGGGGTTGACGGTGACCTTGATGTCGCCGGTCGGCGGGGTGCCGGTGCCGACGGTCAGAGTCAGCGTCGTGGTGGCGGTGTCCGCGGTGCCCTTGCCGGAGATGGTGATCGGGTAGTCGCGCTGCGGGGTGTTCGCGGCGGTCTCGATGGTCACCTTGGCGCTGTCACCGGAGTTGATCGACGCGGGCTGGAACGTCGCCGTCGCGCCCTCGGGCAGGCCCGACGCGGTCAGGTCGACCTTCTCGCTGCCGTTGGTGCCCGCCTTGCTGGTCACCGTGGCCGAGACGTACTTGCCGGGGTCGACCTTCACCGAGCCGGGCGTGACGGCGAGGGTGAACTTGTCCTGCGTCGGCGGGGTGCCGATCTGCTGCTGGACCCAGTCGCCCATGTCGTTGTTGAGCCTGCCGTAGATGCTGTACCACTTGAAGTCGCTGCGGCTCCACGACGCGACACCGGCCACCTTGCCGTCGATGATCAGCGGGCCGCCGCTGTCGCCGGGCAGGATCGTCGGGTTGCCGTCGGCGAACCCGGCGCAGATCATCGTCGCCGGCTTCACGCCGTTGCCGACGCCGGTGCACTGGCCGGGGTCACGGACCGGCAGTGTCGCTTTGTCGACCGTGACGTCCTTGGAGTCGTCGTTGAAGTCCTTCTTGCCGTAGCCGACGCCGACCCCGCTCTTGCCCGGCTTCGACAGCTCGGTGTCCGACGAGGTCGCGACCTTGGCGTACTGGCCGTTCGGCACCGGGATGTCCGCGTCGGTGGTGACCACCGCGACGTCGTAGCCCTGGTCGAAGTTGACGTACTTCGGGTGCGTGTCGTAGCTGACGACGCCGACGGTCGTGCCGCCGCCCGCGTTGAGGTCGTCACGGCCGTACACGAAGGTCTTCTTGCCCTCGGCCGCCTTGCAGTGCGCGGCGATCAGGATCTTGCGCGGCGCGACGACCGAGCCGGTGCAGGTCTGGCCCTGCGGACGCGAGCCGCCTTCACGAAGCCCGGCGATGATGAAGGGGAACTCCTTCACCGAACTGTCCTGGCCGTTGTAGAACTGCGTGCGCATCGTCGGCGGGATGTGCACGTCGCCGGTCGGGGCGACCGCGGCCGACGGCTCCGCGGCGGCCACTGGGCCAGGGAGCGCGGCGACGATGCCCAGGCCGAGCGCGCACAGCCCCAGTACTCGGTGAGTTCGTTTCACGGTGATTCCTTTCCGATGATCCTGCGGCCACTGTCCGTGGCCGCGGTGCGCGGAACAATCGGGGAGGAAATCCGTAGGGGTACTGAACTATTGATGGTCCGTGACGAGTTCGAGCTTCCGCTCGCCGGTCCGCTCGACGCGCAGCCCGGCCTTGCCGATCAGTTTGACCAGCCCGTCCACAGTGGACGGCTCACGGCTCGCGGTGGCCAGCACGGCGGCGAGCTTTCCCTTGTAGGACTTGTTGAAGTGGCTGACGGTCTTGCGCACGCCGCTCACGTCGGTCACCACGCGCACGTCCACCGCGCCCGGGATGCGGGCCAGCGCCGAGTACGCGCCGGAGCGCAGGTCGACGATCAGGTCGTCCATGCTCTCGAAAACCGGTTCCAGCGTCGGGCGCCACAGGCCGCGCAACGTGCCGAGCGAGGGCATCGAGGTGTTGCCGGAGAGGCGGTACGCGGGGATGCGGTCCTCGGCCCTGACGATCCCGAACAGCGCCGACGCCACCGCGAGGCGCTTGTTCGCCTTGGCGAGCGCCGGCTTCGAGAAGCTGCCGATGTCGAGCGCGTCGTAGAGGACGCCGGTGTAGCGCTCCAGCCCTGGCAGCGTCGGCGAGGTCCACAGCTCGGCGTTGCGGGTGATCTCGTCGGTCTGGTTCGGCGTGATGCCGAGTGTGGTGATGCTGGCGGGGATGTCGGCGGCGAGCCCGTGCAGCGCGTCAGCGAGCTTGCGGCGGACCGGGGTCAGCTCGGGATGCGACAGCGAGTCCAGGTCCAGTGACGGGCCGTTGCCGCCGAGGGCCTTGGTTTCGGAAGGGGGGAGGAGCACCAGCACGCCCTAAAGGGTAGACGTGCGTAAATCGGATGCGGCGGCCGGAGGCGCGAGCTTAGCCTCGATCCATGGAACTGCAGTGGCGCCCCTTGCGGCTTGACGACACCGTGCAGCTGGCCAAGGTCTTCGCCGCTTCCGAAGCGCTCGACCCGACCGGCGAGCACTACAGCGCCGACGATCTTCGCGAGGAGTACGACAGTCCTCTCCTGGACTTGGACGAGGCGTCCATCGCGGGCTGGGACGGCGATCGGCTCGTCGCTTACGGCCTGGTCCAGCGCCGTGAGGAGGCCAACCCCGAGCACAAGATGCGCGTCGAGGGAATGGCCCACCCCGACTATCGCCTGCCCGAGGTGGCCGAGTACCTGGCGGACTTCTTCGTGCGCGCCGGCAAGCGCGTCCACGCGAAGACGTTCCCGGACGCGCCGCTCGAGTTGCACGGCCACGCGTCGGAAACCCAGGCCTGGATGACGGGCGTGTTCGAAAACCACGGCTACCGCCGGTCGCGGACCCTCATCGACATGCGCGCGCCCTTCGAAACGCTCCCGGCGGCGCGGCCGCTGCCCGTCGAGTTGCCGCTCGTGCCGTACGAGGACAAGTACGAGGAGCTCACCCGGCTGGCGGTCAACGAGACCTTCGCCGGGCATTGGGGCAGCGCCGCGCAGTCACCGGAAGGCTTCCGCCACAACATCACCGGCCACAAGGACTTCCGGCCCGACCTGTCCTTCCTGCTGCTGTCGCCGGAGCGGGACGAGGTCGTCGCCTACGTGCTGAGCGCCTTCTTCGCGTCCGACGCCGAGGCGACCGGTGTCCGCGAGCTCTATGTCAGCCACGTCGGCACGCGAACGGCGTTGCGCGGGCGTGGCGTGGCGACGGCATTGCTCGGCCACACCCTCGCCGAAGCCAAGGCGAGCGGCTTCCAGCGGTCCGTGCTCAACGTCGATCTCGAGAACGTCAACGGCGCGCTCGGGATCTACGAAAGGTGTGGTTACGGCGTCGACATGCGGTGGTTCAACTTCATTCACCCGGTCGAGTGAGCACCCGGTACCCTTGCCCAGGTCGGTGAGGGTTTCTGGGGGGTGCGATGCAAGCGGGCTGGCAGGATCTCCCGCTCCCGATCCGTGCCGCCGTCGAGCGGAGCCTCGGGTCTCCGGTCACCCGTTCACTCCGCCAATCACCCGAGTTCGACGGCGGCGTCGCGTCACGCCTGCACCTCGAAGACGGCCGCTGGGTCTTTCTCAAGGCGCTGCCGTCGTATAGCCAGCGCGTCGGCGGCTACCGCGCGGAGGCCGAGGTGGCGGGCTCGCTGCCCGCCTCGGCGCCGGTGCCGCAGCTGCTGTCCCTTGTGGACGGTGAGTGGTACGTGCTGGTGTTCTCGGACATCGAGGGCACCCGCCCGAAGCTGCGCCCCGGTTCGCCCGACGTCTCGGCCGCGCTCACCGCTTTGGGCGCTCTCGCACGGACACTCACGCCATGCCCCGTCGAGTCGGCCCCCAGCGCGCTCGACGACCTCGGCCCGCTGCTGAACGGCTGGCGCGAGCTGCGCCTCGACCCACCGCGCGACCTCGACGCCTGGTGCGCCCGCAACCTCGACGCCCTCGTCGCGATGGAGACCTCGTGGCACCCCTGGGCCGAGGGGGACACGTTGCTGCACAACGACTTGAACCCGTCGAACCTGGTGCTGACCGGACCTGGCCGGGTGCTCGTGATCAACTGGCGCTACCCGGCGCGTGGCGCCGCTTGGCTGGACCTGGTCTCCCTGGTGCCGCACATGCTCGCGGCCGGTCAGGACCCGTCGGATGTGGACCGCCTCCTGCGCCGCCGCCCTGCCCTGACAGGCATTCCGGCCTGGGCGGTGACTGCTTTCGGGGTGGCTCTCGCCGGGCATGCCGAACGCAGCTGCCGCCTGCCCGAGCCGCCCGGGACGACCGGCGTGCGCGTCTACCAAGAACGCCTGGCCACGGTCACCCGCCGCTGGGTCGCCTCGCGCACCCTGTGGACCTAAAGGCTCGTGAGCGTTGCGGGCGGTTCTATTGAGCGGTAACCCAAAGGTGGTGCGTCGGCCGCGGTCGCGGGCTCGCCGGGCACCAGGTCCGGGAGCGAGGGATGTGCGAGTGGTAACTCTGCTGCATCTAGCGGAGCAGAGTCACCACTCGCGGATAGCCGAGGGCTGTGGTGCGCGGGATAAAGCCCGCTTTACTCCGCGAGGGTCATGAATGTTGCGGGTGCGAGGGCTGAAGCGAGGGGACCCCTCAGTGCGCATATCGCACCCAGGGGTCCCCTCGCACCCCCGGTTCGACCGGCGCCTTCGCGACCACACGAACGGACGTGTCCGAACACCAACACACCACCTTTGACCTTCCCCTCAATAACCGCCCTAAACGCTCACGACCCATGCGTTCCCGGGCACCCGCCTGTATGAAGGCTCCCTTCATACAAGTCTGGGTGTATGAGGGGAGCCTTCATCGCGTATAGCTGTATGAGGGGAGCCTTCATACAAGTCCGGGTTGTATGAGGGGAGCCTTCATACAAGCCAAGCTGGGCGAGGGAAGCCCCGCGTCTAGGACGTAACCACGCCCAGCTCAGGGGTCGTGAGTGGTATGGCCGGTTCTAACCGGCCATACCACTCACGACCCTTTGACCAAGTGCAGCAAGGGTTCCCCGGCGTCGAAGCGGCGCAGCTGCTCTTCGACCAGGCGCTTCGCGCGCGGGTAGAACGAAGCTGACCCGCCCGCGATGTGCGGCGTCAGTATCACGCTCGGGATCGTCCACAAAGGATGGTCGCTCGGCAGCGGCTCGGGGTCCATCACGTCCAGCGCCGCCCGAAGCCGCCCCGACGAGGTCTCGGCGACCAAAGCGTCGGTCACCACCGCGGACCCTCGTCCGACGTTCACGACCAGGGCGTCATCGGGCAGCCGCGCCAGCTCGGCCGCGCCCAACAGCCCACGCGTGGAAGCCGTGTCGGGCAGGATCAGGACGACGATGTCGGCCGACGGCAGCAAAGACGCCAGCTCCGAGATCGCGTGCACGCCTGGGCGCGCCGACGAGGCCACCGGCGTCACGAGGGCCTCGGCCGCCAGCAGCTGCCGCGAGATCGCCTGGCCGATTCCGCCGTACCCGATCAGCAGCACCCGGCTGTCCGCGAGCGACCGGGTGTGCTCCCGCGACCACACCCCGGCCGCCTGCTGCCGGATCCAGCGCGGCAGGTCCCGCTGCGAGGCGTGGATCAGCGCCAACGCGTGCTCCGCGACGCTCAGGTCGTGCAGACCCTGCCCGTTGCACAGCTGCACGCCGGCGGGCAGCAGGGGGCGGACCTTGTCCACCCCGGCGGACAGCGACTGCACGGCGCGCAGCGAGGGCAGGCGGCCGAGCAGCTCGAAGGGCTTCGGGTACGTGTCGTACGGCAGGACGTAGAACTCGACGTCGCCGAGCGAGGCGGGGAAGTCGCCTCGGCCGTCGTACACCTCGGCCGGGAGGCCTGCGGGCACGTCGAGATCGGACCAGGGGATGAGTACGCGAGTCACCTGATCATCATGCGTGAGCGGCGCCGACGCAGAACTCGTTGCCCTCCGGATCGGTCAGTACCGTCCAGCCGAAGCCGGGTACCTCGTGCTTGCCCACCTCCTTCGCGCCGAGGCCGACCAGGCGCGCGACCTCGCCGGCCGAGTCCTCGGTGGTCAGGTCGAGGTGGAGCCGGTTCTTGCCCGCGCGGGGCTCCGGGACACGCTGGATGCCGATCGCGACCGGGCTCGCCTCGGACGACAGGACCAGGTACTCGCCGAAGAAGTCCTGGCTGACCGCCAGGCCGAGCGCCTCGGTCCAGAACGCGGCCAGCGCGCGCGGATCCTCGCAGTCGATGGTGATCATGCCTACTTGAAGAGTCATACCCGGCACGCTAGACCCGGGCACCGACAAAACCGGATAACCGGTTGAGGCGGCCCCCACCCCCTTGACTAGGCTGCTGAGAACGTATATCCGGCCGTTTGCCGCGAGGAGCCCAGAAGTGATCACCAGGATGTCGGCGTTGTTCCTTCGCACACTGCGCGAGGACCCGGCGGACGCCGAAGTGCCGAGCCACCGGCTGCTGGTGCGCGCCGGCTATGTCCGCCGAGTCGCGCCGGGCGGATACTCCTGGCTGCCGCTGGGCCTGCGGGTGCTGCGCAAGATCGAGAACGTCGTCCGCGACGAGATGAACGCGATCGGCGCGCAGGAGATCCAGTTCCCCGCGCTGCTGCCGAAGGAGCCCTACGAGGCCACCGGCCGCTGGACGGAGTACGGCGACAGCCTCTTCCGCCTCAAGGACCGCAAGGGCGGCGACTACCTGCTCGGCCCGACGCACGAGGAGCTCTTCGCGCTCACCGTGAAGGGCGAGTACAGCTCGTACAAGGATTACCCGGTCGTCCTGTACCAAATCCAGACCAAGTACCGCGACGAGGCGCGTCCCCGCGCGGGCATCCTGCGCGGGCGCGAGTTCGTCATGAAGGACTCGTACTCCTTCGACCTCGACGACGCCGGCCTGGAGACGTCGTACCAGGCGCACCGCGAGGCCTACACCAAGCTGTTCGACCGGCTCGGCATCGAGTACGTGGTCGTCAAGGCGACCTCCGGCGCGATGGGCGGTTCGGCGTCCGAGGAGTTCCTCGCCGTCGCCGAAACGGGTGAAGACACCTACGTCCGCAGCACCGACTCCGGCTACGCGGCCAACGTCGAGGCGGTCACCACGCCCGCGCCCGCCGCGCAGCCGATCGAGGGCCGTCCCGAGGCGCAGGTCCACCACACGCCCAACACGCCGACCATCGAGAGCCTGGTCAACTTCCTGAACGGGGCGGACCTCGGACGTCAGTTCACCGCGGCCGACACGCTCAAGAACGTGCTGGTCAAGACCCGCAAGCCGGGCTCGAAGGAGTGGGAGCTGCTCGCCATCGGGCTCCCCGGCGACCGCGAGGTCGACGCCAAGCGCCTCGAGGCCGCGCTGGAGCCCGCCGAGTTCGAGCTGCTCGAAGAGGCCGACTTCGCCAAGAACCCCTTCCTGATCAAGGGGTACATCGGCCCGAAGGCGCTCAAGGACAACGGCGTGCGCTACCTCGTCGATCCCCGCGTCGTCGACGGCACCGCCTGGGTCACCGGCGCCGACGAGAAGGACCACCACGTCGTCGACCTGCTCGCCGGGCGTGACTTCGTCGCCGACGGCACCATCGAGGCCGCCGAGGTCCGCGAGGGCGACGCCTCGCCCGACGGCCAGGGGACACTGGTCGCCGCGCGCGGCATCGAGATCGGCCACATCTTCCAGCTCGGCCGCAAGTACGCGGACGCGTTCGAGCTCGACGCGCTCGGCCCCGACTCGAAGCCCATCCGGATCACCATGGGCTCGTACGGCGTCGGCGTCTCGCGGCTGGTCGGCGTGCTCGCCGAGCAGAACCACGACGACATCGGCCTGATCTGGCCGCGTGAGGTCGCGCCCGCCGACGTGCACATCGTCATCGCGGGCAAGGACGAGACGATCGCCGCGGGCGCCGAGAAGATCGCAGCCGAGCTGGACGCCGCCGGGGTCGAGGTCATCCTCGACGACCGCAAGGCGACCCCGGGCGTCAAGTTCGCCGATGCCGAGCTCGTCGGCGTGCCGACCATCCTGGTGGTCGGCCGCGGGCTGGCCAACGGCGTGGTCGAGGTCAAGGACCGGCGCACCGGCGACCGCGAGGAGATCGCGGTCGACAGCGTCGTCGAGCACCTGGTCAAGGTGACCGGACACTAAGGGGGATGACGGTGGGCGGGAAGCGGCTGAAGGTTTCGCTGGTTCTCGCCGCCGTCGTTCTGCTCGGCACCGTCGGATACGTCGGGTTTCGCCTGTTTTCACCCGACGAACCCGCCCACACCGACTCGCGCAACGTCCGCGTCCCGTATTCACGGCCGCCGACCGTCGTCGTGCCGCCGGTGGTGCCCGGCTGGCAGTCGGTCGCCGGGCGTGACGGGTCCTACGCCTACGACGTCCCGCCGGACTGGACGCCGAAGCCGGAGACCATGCGCAACTGGAAGGCCGACGGCCGCGGCCCGGTGCTGCGGCTCGCGCGCCCCGCGTACCACGGCAAGGGGTACTGCGAGAGCGACCGTGACCGCCCGCGCGGCGGCACCGGTGTCGCCACCTCCAAGGCGCCGGATCCCTCGGTGAAGATCGCCACCGAGCTCGCCAAGCACGTGTACGGCGACGCGAAGCTCACGGTCGAGCCCTCGCAGGAGACCCAGATTTCCTTCGAGCACGGCAAAACCCGGCCGGGGATCATCACGATGATCGAGGTGACCCCCGAACCGGGCGACTGCGAACCGGCCAAGGCCTACGTCGGCGCCATCTCCATCGCCTCCGGCGAGAACGGCAACCCGAAGTGCGCGGTCATGGCCGTCTACTCGGACGACACCATGAGCCGCGACCAGGTGCTGCAGATTCTGAAGAGCTACCGCTGGGTCCCGCCTGCCAACCGCACCACGACGGTTCCGCCTAGGTAGTCGGCCTGATCGTCGAGATGATCTCGTCGGAGACGGCGTTCGGCAGCGCGTTCGAAACCTCTTGGTCGGCCAGGATCATGTGCACCGAATAGCGCCCGGACGCCGGGTCGGTGCTCAGCGGCAGCGCGACCGCCGTGATGGTCGCACTCGGTGCGCCACAAGGGGAAGGTTCCGCCGGGTGGATGGTCGCGGTGATCTCCGTGGCCTCGACCGAGCTCGCGAACACCCGCACGGCGCGCGGGTCCGAGAGCGTCACCTCCGGCCGGAGCATCCCGTCCGCGGAGCTGAACGCCGCGTCCGCCCACTGCAGCACCGACTCGCGCGCGGCGTCACGCGGGCTGCGGACCTCGTCGCTGCCGATCGTGCTGAACCCGGTCTGCGCACGCGACGAGACGTCCTGCGCCGCGCAGAAGCCGTTCTGATAGTGCGCGACACCGTGCAGTGACAGCGGATTGCCGTTCGGGTCCTCCAGCGCCAGCACCATGCCCGCGTCCTCGACCGCCCAGTCCGGCGGCACGTCGTAGACGAACGGGTTGTCGTCGGCCGTGACCGGCCGCCAGCCGATGATCGACGGCACCACCTGCGGCCGTCCCGGTTCGGCGATCACCGGCCGCGGCGGGGGAGCGGCCTGCTGGGTCGAACCGCCGAACATCACCACGACCAGCAGGAACGACAGCATCGTGAGCCCGCCTGCGACGGAAAGTCCCACGCGCAGCGGGTTGTCCAGTATCGGCCGGTCGGGTGCGGGCACCTCGACCGGCGGCGCCATCGGGAAGGGCTCCGGTTCCGGAGCAGGGGGCAGCGGCCGCCCGGTGAGCGGATCGACGAAGCACACCGGCTCCTCGGGCGGCCACGTGCTCACTTCAGCGGCCTCAGGCTCGCGATGATCTTCTTGGCGTCCTCGGCGGGCAGCGAGTCCGGTGTGCCCTGGTCGACGGTGATCAGGAAACACGTTGTCTTGTCGCCGTTCTTGAACGCCGCGGACAGCACGAGCACGTTCGGCGCGCGGCATTCCTCGGAGGCGGGCGAGGTGAACGTCACCGTCGAGCTGCTGGCCTGCAGCGAGCCGCCCGCGATGGGCACCTGGCTGACCGGCGGGTCCGCGATCTGCGGCGGCTGGGTGTCCTTTTCGGTGCTGCCCGCGATGGCCCACGCCTTGGCGGCCTTCATCGCGGCCTCTTCCGGCGCCATCTGGTCGACGGTCACGAAGCCGAGCCTGCCGCGGTTGGAACCGCGTGATTCCGGGCAGGCGCCCGCTTTGTACGTCATCGATTCGTGCATGATGACCTTGGTCGGGCCTTCGTCGTAGCCTGCGGACCTGCCTGGCTTGGTGTCGAAGCCCGCGGGGATGTCGTACGCCGCACCGTCCTTAATGGACTTCAGCCCCTGCCAGCCAGGCGTTGTCGACTCGGTCTTGTTGTCCGGCACCCCGCTCGACGACGGGGACGGCGGCGGTGGCGCGGAGGTCGGCGCGGGCGGCGGCGCCGCCCGCTGCTCGTCCTTGCTGGTCAACACGAACAGCATGGTGATGCCCACCGCGATCACGATGACCAGCGCGACGGCCGCGATCCACAGCCCGGTCTTCTTCTTGGGCGGCTCCGGCGGCGGGTAGCCGCCGAAACCCTGCTGCGGCTCCAGTTGATATTGCTGCGTCTGGCCGAACGGCTGTTGGTACTGCTGGTCGTACGCTTGCGGAAAGCCCTGCTGGTAGGGCTGCTGGGGCTGATTCGGCCAGCCCTGGCCCCCTGGGTTCGACATGCGGGCAGCTTAAACCGGCTCAAACCCCCGTGCCGAGCAGTGCGGTGTGAACCGCGCCCGTGTCCGAAAGATCGGCCAGCACGGTGTGCGCGCCCGCGTCGCGCAGCTCGTCCGCCGTGTACTTGCCCGTCGCCACCGCGACGGCCACCGCGCCGTGGTCCAGCGCGGCCGCCACGTCGTTCGGGGTGTCGCCGACGACGACCACCGACGAGTACGCGAACTCGACGCCGTGCTTGGCGCCGGCGGCCGCGACCGCGTGCGGCACGAGATCGGGCCGGTGCGCGGAAAGTGAGCCGTAGCCACCGATTTCGAAGTCGACGTGCGCGTGCAGGCCGAACGCGGAGAGCTTGTGCCGCGAGATCTCCGGCAGGTTCCCGGTCACCAGCGACTGCACGATCCCGCCCAGACCGGCCACAGTGGACAGTGCGGTGCCCGCGCCGGGCAGCGCGCGGCCGAACCGGGTCAGCGTGGGCAGCGCGCGCTCCGAGATGTCGATCAGCGACGCCCACATCCTGGCGATCGTGTCTTCGGTCACGTCGATGCCGTGCCGGGTGAGGATGTCGGTCGTGATGGCCCGTTCGGTCTGGCCCGCGAAGTACGGCTGCTCGCGCAGTTCGACCCCGGTCGCCGCGGACAGCGCGGTCCGGTACCACTGCGCGCCGACCCCGCTGAGGTCGACGAGCGTCTGATCGATGTCCCAGAGCACCAGCCGGTGCGGAGTAGTCACGTGAGCGACGGTACCCGGCCGGACTTATTCAACGCGTGTTGATTTCTTGGCGGACCCGGGCTACGGTTGCGCTCAATTAATTCATCAAGCGACGAATAAATGGAGGTCGCGATGTCCGGTCGACTCCCGCTGCTGGCGGCGTTCGCCGGCGCGCTGGTGGCCGTGGTGCTGGGGTTTCTCACCTTCGGCGCGCAGGCGACGGTGGCGCCGGACCATGTCCCGGTGGCCGTGACGGGCCCGATGGCCGAGAAGCTGGCCGCGCACGGCGGCGACGCGCTCGCCTGGCGGGTCACCACGCCGTCGGAGGGACGGCGGATGCTGGAGGACAAGGAGGTCTACGGCCTGCTCGACCTCACCGGCGGCCAGGCGACCGTGCTGGTCTCCGGCGCGGTGAACCCGTCCGGCACGCAGGTCGCGCAGCAGGCGCTGACCGGGGTGGCGCAGGCGCTGACCAGCGCGGTCAAGGTCGAGACGCTGCACCCGGCCGGCGCGGCGGGGCGTGCGGTGCCGCTGGCGTTGAGCGCGCTCGCCTGGGTCGGCGCGCTGGCCGCCGGCGCGATACTCGCCTTGCGTGGCAAGCCGGGGACGGGTGCGCGGTTCGCGCAGGTGCTCGGGTCCGGCGTCCTGCTGACCGGTGTGCTCGCGGGCTTCGTGAAGCTGTGGGACTCGTCGCTGCCGCTCGGCTGGGACGTGCTCGGCTTCGTTTTCCTTGCCGCGACGGCGTTCGCGGCACTGCAGGCGGGGTTGCTGCGGCTGCTCGGCATCCGCGCGATGGCGGTACTCGGCCCGCTGTACCTCGTCGCGCCCGCCGTCGCCGGTCAGGTTCCGGAGCTGTTGAACCCGGCCTACCGCGCGTTGCTGTGGTCGTGGACGCCGTTCCGGTTCTCGACCGAGGGCCTGCGGAGCCTGTTGCAGGGCGCGACGGACGCGCCGGACATCATGACCGGCGTGTGGGTGCTCACCGGGCTGCTGGCGGCGGGCGTCGTCGTGCTGCTGCTACCCGGGAAGCAGGCTGAACCGCACGCGGCGCACGGGGTTGTCGAGGTTGGTGTCCACTAGGCAGATCGACTGCCAGGTGCCCAGCGCCAGCACCCCGCCGAGCACGGGGACGGTGGCGTACGGCGGCACCAGCGCGGGGAGCACGTGGTCACGGCCGTGACCGGCGCTGCCGTGCTGGTGCCGCCAGCGTTCGTCGCGGGGCAGGATGCCGTCGAGCGCGGTGAGCAGGTCGTCGTCGCTGCCGGCGCCGGTTTCGAGGATCGCCAGCCCGGCCGTCGCGTGCGGGACCCAGACGTGCAGCAGGCCGTCCTCGGCGTCGGCCTCGGTGAGGAAGCGCTCGGCGTCACGGGTCAGGTCGTGCACGACCGCGCGGTTGCCGGTGCGCACCTCGATCTCGACGGAGTACATGGCTGCCACCGTACGACGTTCGGCCGTTGACGCCCGGGTGACACCGTCGCTAGCGTGCGTTCGGCCCGCCAGCCAGCGTTCACATTCATGAATTGATGAGGTGGTGTTGTGGCCCGGTTGCGCCTGCTCGGCTTGTCCCTGCTCCTCGCGGCGACGAGCTTCTCCTTCCTACCGGCCGCTTCGGCGGTCACCGAGGTCCGGCAAGAGACGAATCTCGACGCGGGCTGGCGGTTCGTCCGCAGCGACGTCGCCGGCGCGGAGACGCCCGGTTTCAACGACTCCGCGTGGGCCGCGACGAACGTCCCGCACACCTGGAACGCGCTGGACGGCCAAGACGGCGGCAGCGACTACTACCGCGGCGTCGGCTGGTACCGCAAGCACTTCACGCCGTCCGCGAGCCTGGCGGGCAAGAAACTGTGGCTGCAGTTCGACGGGGTCAACTCCGTCAGCGACGTGTGGGTCAACGGGACCAAGCTCGGGCAGCACAAGGGCGGGTTCGCCGGCTTCCGCTTCGACGCGACCAGCGCACTCCGTCTCGGCAAGGACAACGTGCTCGCGGTCAAGGTCAACAACGCCGCGAACGCCGACATCGCGCCGCTGCAGGCGGACTTCACGTTCTACGGCGGCATCTACCGTGACGTCTCGCTGCTCGCGGTCGACCCGCTGTCGGTGCGGCTCGGCGACTATGGCGGCCCCGGCGTCTACCTGCGGCAGCGCGCGGTGACAGCGGCTTCGGCCGACATCGACGTGACCACCAAGGCGTGGAACAACTTCCCGGTGTCGAAGAACGTCCGCCTGCACACGGTGGTCAGGGACGCGGCCGGGAAAGTGGTCGCGGAGAACACGACCGCCACGCGTTCGGTGGCTCCGGCGACCGGGTTCGAGCAGGTGCAACGGCTGACCGTTCGCGACCCGCATCGCTGGCAGGGCAAGGAAGATCCGTACCTGTACAAGGCGAGCGTCGAGGTGCTCGACGGCGCGCGCGTCGCCGACGTGGTCACCCAGCCGCTCGGCCTTCGCTCGTCCACTGTGGACCCGTCCTCCGGCTTTTCCTTGAACGGCAAGCATCTTCCGCTCCACGGTGTGAACGCGCACCAGGACCGGCTCGACCAGGGCTGGGCCGTGCCGCCGTCACAGCACATCCAGGACTTCGACCTGATGGACGAGATGGGCGTCAACGCGCTGCGCACCGCGCACTACCAGCAGGCGCAACAGGTCTACGACCTCGCCGACCAGCGCGGTTACGTCGTCTGGGCGGAGATCCCGCTGGTCGACAAGGTCACCGACTCGGCCGCGTTCCGCGCCAACGCCCAGCAGCAGATGTACGAGCTGATCAGGCAGAACTTCAACCACCCGTCGATCGCCTTCTGGGGCATCGGCAACGAGCAGCGCACCAACGACACGGCGACGAACGACATCCTCGACCTCCTCGGCAAGCAGGTCAAAGCCGAGGACTCCGGCCGATTCTCGACCTACGCCTCCAACCAGGGCGACACCGACGCGCTGTCCTCACACGCCGACGTGAGCGGCTACAACCGCTACTACGGCTGGTACAACAAATCCGCCACCGGCCCCGGCGCCTGGGCGGACGCCTTGCACGCCAAGGATCCCGCCCGCGAGATCGGCCTGAGCGAGTACGGCGCCGGCGCGAGCGTGAACCAGCACGAGGAGAACCTGGCCCCGCCGGTGACGACTTCCCGTTGGCACCCCGAGGAGTACCAGAACATCCTGCACGAGAATCACTGGAAGCAGATCGCCTCCCGGCCGTTCCTGTGGGGCACCTTCGTCTGGAACATGTTCGACTTCGGCGTCGACAGCCGCTCCGAGGGCGACACCCTCGGCCGCAACGACAAGGGCCTCGTCACCTACGACCGCTCGATCCGCAAGGACTCCTTCTACTGGTACAAGGCGAACTGGACCACCACGCCCTTCGTCTACCTGACGAGCAGGCGCTGGACCCAGCGCACGGCCGCGGCCACGACGGTCAAGGTCTACGGCACCGCCGACTCGGTTTCGTTGTCCCTCAACGGAACCCCGGTGTCCACCAAGACCTCGGCCGACCACATCTTCACCTGGCCGATCACCTTGCGCCCCGGCCCCAACGTCCTCACGATCACAGGCACCCGGGGCGGCCAGACCTTCACCGACTCGGCGACCTGGACCCTCACCCCGTAAAAATCCCAATGCGTCGTTCGGTCCCTCGTACGGACCGAACGACGCATTCGGGATCTCCCAGGTACCGAAGGACGCATTGGGACCGCGCTGGGGACCGAAGGACGCATTGGGATTTTTACCGGCAGGTCAGCTGGCCCGGAAGGTGCTGCGATAGGCGCTGGGCGAGACCCCCAGCGACGCTTGCAGGTGCTGCCGCAGCGACGCCGCCGTTCCGAAGCCCGAGTCGGCCGCGATCCGGTCCACCGGCAGGTCCGTCTGCTCCAGCAGTTGCCGTGCGCGCTCGATCCGTTGCTGTGTAAGCCATTGCAGCGGCGAGACACCCACCTCTTCGCGGAACCGGCGGGTGAACGTCCGCGTGCTCATCGACTGCCGCGCGGCCAGTTCCTTCAGCGTCAGCGGACGGTGCAACTGCTCAAGAGCCCAAACCCGCGCGTTGCCGGTCGTCGCGAACTGGGGTTCCGGCACCGGCCGCTGGATGAACTGGGCCTGCCCGCCGTCGCGGTGCGGCGACACGACCGTCCCGCGCGCGACGTCGTTGGCGACGGCCGAGCCGTGGTCGCGGCGGATCATGTGCAGGCAGAGGTCGATGCCGGACGCCACGCCCGCCGAGGTCAGCACGTCGCCCTCGTCGGTGTAGAGCACGTCAGGGTCGAGTTCGACCGCCGGGAACAGCGCGCGGAAGTCGTCGGCGGACCGCCAGTGCGTGGTCGCGCGGCGGCCGTCCAGCAGTCCGGCCGCGGCCAGCACGAACGCGCCCGTGCAGATCGAGGCGATCCGCGTGCCCGGCCGGATCGACGCCATGGCGGCGGCGAGTTCGGCGCCGAGCTTGCCGTAGTACCGCGGCTCTTCGTCGTCGTACGAGGCCGGGATGACGACCGTGCCCGCGGTCGCGAGCACCTCCGGGCCGTGCGGCACGTTGATCGTGACGTCGGTGTCGGTTCGGATCGGGCCGGGGGTGACGGCGCAGGTCACGACGTCGTACAGCCGTTCGCCGCCGATCTTGGCCTGGCTGAACAGGCGGTGCACGATGCCCATTTCGATGGGCAGCATCCCGTGCCGGACGAGCACGGCCACCCGATGACGCTCCATGGCTCGATTCTGACACACATCGGCCATCAGGCCACAAAGACTCGTGGGTGGTATCGCCGGCCCCAACCGGCGATACCACCCACGAGTCCGCGCACGGTCAACTAACCGTTGAACGACCCCCTTGTGCGCCGGTTCACTTCGTCCGGATGTACCGGAAAGGCTTGTACGCCAACGCCTTCCGGCCATGCGGATACTCGATCAGGTGCAGCACCGTGCCCTGACCACCTACTTGTTCGTACCCCCAGAACCTGGTCCGGCGGCGGTTCGCCCACGCGCCGAAGAGGATCACGTGCCGCGTCAGGTTCGTGCCCTCGGAGCGCAGCAGCACGTCACCCGGCGCCAGCTCGGTCTTGCGGATCTCGAACCCGGCCTTGGCCAACCCCACGGTGTCCAAGCCGCCGTGCACGTTCCCCGCCCTGCCGGGAATGCCCCACGCCATCGAGATGTAGCCGGAGCAGTCGGTCCGGTACACCCCGTGCTCGTTCTCGTGGAACGTGTCCTGGCTGTACGGGACCGAAGGGCGCAACCAGCTCGCCGCCCGCGCGATGATCTCGTCGCGGGTCGTCTGCCGCCCCAACCTCAGCAGTGACTTGTTCGGCGCGGTGGCGACCATGTTCCCCTCACTTCTGCTCACCTCGTTCGATGAGCCAAGCTTGGCGGACGGCGCCAGAGGTCCCCTTCAGATAATCGGGTGCCACCTATAAGTTCGCTATAGACACGCTGTTTCGCCAGGTCAGCGGGGTGTGCGCGGCCAGCTCGGCGAGCTCGCGGGCCCCGGTGGACGCGAACAGCGTCAGCGCCTCGGCCCAGCGCGTCCGGCCATCCTCCACCGCCGCGGCGAGATCGCGCAAGGTTCGCGCGCGCCACAGCGGAAGATCGAGTTCGGTCCACTGGCCGAGCGCGATGGTCAGCAGCTCGCTCGCGCGGTCGAGTTCGCCGCGCGCCAGCGCCAGCTCACCCGCGGTCCTGGTCATCAGCGCGACGCCGAACCGGTCGCGGTGCTGCGCGCAGACTTCCAGGCAGGAATCGAGCAGCTCGGCGACGCCGCCGACCTCGCGCTGCCGGATACGGGCCTTCGCGAGCGACTGCCGCGCGTACGCCGCGCCGAGCGCGTCGCCGACGTCGTCGAGGATGATTTCGGCTTCCCTGCTCAGCTCGACGGCTTCGCCGAGCTTGCCGTTCGCGCGATGGCACAGGCTGAGCGCGCGCAACGCGAGCGCCTCGCCGCGCCGGTCGCCGAGTTCGCGGTACAGCGTCACGCAGCTTTCGAACGAGCCCGCCGCCGCGGCCAGATCGCCGTGATCACGGCTGATCGCCCCGGCGCCGTACCGCGCGGCCGCGAGCACCGTGTCGTCGCCGATGCGCTCGGCGAGTTCCGCGGCCTCATCGAGGTCGGCCAGCGCCTGCTCGAACTGGGCCAGATCCCGCCGCACGGTCCCGATTCCGACCAGCGCGACGGCCAGCGTCGCGTCGTCGCCGACGGTCAGCGCGTGCTTCTTCGCCAGCTGGAAATGGTCGAGCGCGGTCGCGAAATCGTCCTTCTCGTAGAACAGCTGCCCGAGCCCGGCCAGCACGCTGGCCTCGGACCGCAGGTCGCCCGACTTCCGCGCGGCGGCGAGCGCGACCTCGTGCGTGCGCTGCCAGCCGTCGAACTCGTTGCGCGCGGCGAACGGCGACGAGAGCAGCGCGGTGATCAACGTGGTGGTGACCTCGTCGATGCCCAGCTCGTGCGCGCGCTCGACGGCGCGGACCACGGCGGCCGTCTCGGATTTCAGCCATTCCGTCGGATTCTGCTCGGCCTCTTCGATGAGCCGGGGATCGGTCACGACGGACGTTTCGACCTTGGGCCGCAGCCCGAGCGTCACGCGGGGGAGCCGTTTCGCGCCGGCTTCGACCAGCGCCATCCACGTCGCGAGCGCGCGGCTCAACGCCGCCGCGACCAGTTCGGGCGGCTCGGTTTCGGCCTGCTCGGCGCCGAAGAGCTGGACGAGGTCGTGGAAGCGATACCGGACGCGGCCGAGCGGGTCGATGCCGACGACGTCGAGCAGCCGCAGGTCGACGAGCCGTTCGACGATGTCCTCGGCGTCTTCGAGCGAGACCTCCAGCAGCGGCGCGGCCAGCCAGAGCCCGAAGTCGGGCAGGTCGAACAGCGCGAGCAGGTGGAACGCGCGGCGATGCCGATCGTCGAGCTCGGCGTAGTTGAGCCGCAGGCTCGACCGGATCGCCAGGTCGCCGACGGCCAGCTCGTCCAGCCTGCGGCGCTCGTCGGACAGCCGCGACGCGAGCGCGCGCAACGGCCAGTGCGGCCTGGCGAGCAGCTTCGCCGCCGCGGCCCGGATCGCCAGCGGGACACCACCGCAGAGCGAGACGATCGTGTGCGCCGCCTCCGGCTCGGCCGCGACCCGCGCCGGGCCGATGATCTTGCGCAGCATGTCGACCGCGGCCTCGGTGGAGAAGAAGTCCAGTTCGATCGGCGCGATGCCTTCGAGCCCGGTCAGCCTCGACCGGCTCGTGATGATCACCAGGCAGTGCGGGTCGCCGGGCAGCAGCCGCCGGACCTGGTGCTCGCCGCGCGCGTTGTCGAGCACGATGACGAGACGGCGGCCCGCGACCTTGCGCCGGTACAGGTCGACGCGGTCGTCGAGGGTGTCCGGCAGGTCGTTGCCGCTGATGCCGAGCGCACCGAGAAAACGCCCGAGCACCTCCTGCGCTTCGAGGTCGCGCTCGGAGCCGCGCAGGTCAGCGAAGAGCTGGCCGTCCGGGTAGTCGCCGCGCAGCAGATGCGCCGCGTGCACGGCGAGCGCGGACTTCCCGGCGCCGCCGAAACCGGAGATCACCACGGTCGGTGTCGCGGTGCGAGTGTCCACAGTCGACTGTCCGGCCAGGCGGAGCACGTCGCCGAGATGTTCGGCGCGGCCGGTGAAATCGCCGATGTCCGGCGGCAGATGCCGGGGGACGACGTACTCGTCCTGCTGCCGGGGCGCGGGCACATCGGCGGGCGTGGACGGCTTCTTGACGCTCAGCGAGCCGTTGAGGATCTCGGTGTGCAGGGTCTTGAGCTTCTCGCCGGGTTCCATGCCCAGTTCGTCCTGGAGATGGCGGCGGCCGTCGCGGTACACGGCGAGCGCGTCGGCGTGCCTGCCGCCTTCGTAGAGCGCGCGCATCAGGAGCCCGCGTGCCTCTTCGCGCAGCGGGCTGGCGTTGACCAGCTGGGTGAGGCTCGCGACGACCTCGCCGCCGCGGCCGAGTTCGAGCAGGCAGCGGGCGCGGCCTTCGGCGGCGCCGAGCCGGTCCTCGTCGAGCGCGTCGGCGCTGGTGCGGGCGAACGTGGTGTCGACACCGCCGAACGCCGGGCCACGCCACAGCCGCAACGCCTGCTCGTAGCGCTCGTTCGCCTCCGCGTGGTTCGCGCGGCGCTCGGCCTGCCTCGCCTTGTCGATGAGCTGCTCGAACGCGTCGAGATCACAGTCGTCCGCGGTCACGTCGAGCAGGTAGCCGGGCGGCCGGGTCACCAGCGCCTCGGCGTTGCCTGCCTCGCCGAAAGCGCGCCTGAGCTGGGAAATGTAGGTGTGGACCAGCGCGGTGGCCGAGCGCGGCGGCGCGTCGTCCCAGATGAGCGCGATCAGCCGTTCGACGGAGACGACCTGCCGGGGCTGCAGCAACAGGGCGGCGAGCAGCGCCTTCGGCTTCGGCCCGCCGAGCGGGACAGCGCGCTCGCCCGTTCTGAGCTCGATCGGCCCCAAAGCCTGGATGCGCATTTCACTTCTCCCCGCAGGACAGTGCGCGGTGATTTTGGCACAGGTTTCAGGCCTCGAGGTACTTCAGCACCGCGAGTACGCGGCGATTGTCCCCCTCGGACTGGTGCAGTCCCAGTTTGCCGAAAATACTGGTCACGTGCTTTTCGACGGAGCCGGCGGAGAGGAACAGTTTGGCGCAGATCGCCGCGTTCGACCGGCCTTCGGCCATCAGATCGAGCACTTCGCGTTCCCTTGTCGTCAATCTGTCGAGTTCTCCGGTTTTACGCGTGGCTGAAAACAGCTGGCTGACGACCTCGGGATCGAGCACGGTCTCGCCGTCGGCGACCCGTGTGAGCGCGTCGAGGAAGTCCGAGACCTCGGCCACCCTGTCCTTCAGCAGATAGCCGACCCCGCCCGCCCGGTCGGCGAGCAGCTCGGCGGCGTACCGGGTTTCGACGTACTGGGAGAACAGCAGGATGGCCTGGCCAGGCCGCTCCTTGCGCAGCGCGATGGCGGCGCGCAGGCCCTCGTCGGTGTGCGTCGGCGGCATCCGGATGTCCACAATGGACACGTCGGGCGCGTGCGCCTTGACGGCGTCTTCCAGCGTGGCGGCGTCCTTGACGGCGGCGACCACGTCATGGCCGCGCAGGGTGAGCAGCTCGACGAGACCCTGGCGAAGGATGGTCGAGTCCTCCGCGATCACGACCCGCACAGCCGTACCCCCTTGGTGACCTCACCACCTTAGCCAGTCAGGGGGATCGATGCGGTCACCACGGTGGGCCCGCCTCGCGGGCTCGAAACGTCGAGCGTGCCGTCGACGGTACGCAGGCGCTCGGTGATCCCGGCCAGCCCGCCGCCCGGGGTGACCGTGGCGCCGCCGTCGCCTCGGTCGGAGACGGCGACTTCCAGCGTGTCGGTGGCTCTGACCTGCAGATGTATGCCGTCACGAGCGTGCTTGGCCGCGTTGGTGAGCAGCTCGGCCGCGGTGAAGTAGGCGATCGTCTCCAGCGACGGCGGCGGCCGGGTCCCGACGTCGACGTCCAGCACCACGTCCACCCCGAGCGTGGTGACCAAAGTGGACAGAGCGACGTCCAGCCCGGCGTCGAGCGCGGGCGGGTGGATGCCTCTGGCTAGGTCACGCAGGTCGACGAGCGCCTGCTTGGCGTTGGCGTGCGCGGTGGTGACCAGCTGCCGCAGCTGGGCGACGTCGGGGCTGGTCGCGTCGAGTTCGTCCTTGGCGATCCCGAGTTTCATGGCGAGCGCGACCAGCTGCGCCTGCGCCCCGTCGTGCAGATCCCGCTCGATCCGCCGCAGCTTGACGTCGGCGTCCTCGACGGCCGCGGCCCGGCTGACCTCCAGGTCCCGCACCCGTTCGCTCAGTGTCTTGGGCCCCAGCAGCCCGCGGACCAGCAGCCGGTCGACCCCGACCATCAGCCTGATCACCCACGGCAGCGCGACCAGGATGACCACCCCGAGCAACGCGAGCGGCAGGCTCAGCCACCACGTGTCGGTCCGGATGGCGAACATCGGCATCTCCCGGCCACCCGTGGTGTGCCAGAACAGCGGGTACAGCAGGGTCGCGACCCCGCCGACGACCAGGTAGGCGGTCACCAGCAGCTCGCCCGCCGCGACCGGCACCCGCAGCACCAGGTAGGCCACGGCCCGCCACGCGATCGGGTCCCCGATCCTCGCCTTGAACCACTTCCCGAACCCCGGCTCCATCGGCCGCGACGCCGGCACCCCCACCTTCACACCCAGCAAAGCCCCCGCCAGCCGCCGATGCACCCCACCCAGCGCCCGCACGAACACCAGCACACCCGACAGCAGCAACAACCCCACGAACAGCGGCGACACCACCACCCCGACCGCCAGCCCCACCACGACCAGCACAAAGCACACGGCCGCCAGCGGAACCCCGGCCAGCACCCACCCCAGCTCAGCCCCGAACCGCCGCCGCCCCAACTCCCCGACGACCAGCCGAACCCCAGGACGCACCCGCTTCACACCCCCACCCTGCCTCCCCACCCCACCCCCGCCCACCGGGTTTTCCCCCCAACCCCACCCCCGAAGTGAACCGCCCCGGGTTTGATGGAGGCTCCATCGTGTGAGTGAGGATGGAGTTATGGCCCGGTCTTCGAGGCATCCGCGTGAGGTGCGTGAGCGCGCGGTTGCGCTGGTGTTTGAGCAGGTAGAGCAGTATTCGTCGCAGTGGGAGGCGATCACGTCGATCGCAGCGAAGGTCGGGGTGTCGGCGGAGAGCCTGCGCCGGTGGGTGCGGCAGGCTGAGACCGATCAGGGGGCGCGGTCGGGTGTGACGACCGAGGAGGAGCAGCGGATCCGGGAGTTGGAGCGGGAGAATCGTGAGTTGCGGCGGGCGAACGAGATTCTGAAGGCGGCGTCGGCTTTCTTCGCGAGGGAGCTCGACCCTCGACCGCCACGCTCGTAACGTTCATCACGGAATATAGGGACCGGTTCGGAGTCGAGCCGATCTGTGCCGTGCTGACCGAGTTCGGGATCAAGATCGCTCCGTCCACTTATTATGCCGCCCTCTCTCGCCCGGTATCGGCGAGGGAAGTTCGCGACGAGGAACTGAAAAAGGAAATCCGACGTGTGTATGACGATAATTATCGGGTGTATGGTGCCCGGAAAATATGGTGGCAGCTGAACCGTGAGGGCGTCGCCGTCGGGCGGGGCCGGGTGGAGCGGCTCATGCGCGCGCTGGGCCTGGCCGGCGCGGTCCGGGGAAGACGGTGCGCACGACGGTGTCCGATCCTGATGGTGTCCGCGCCGCGGACCTGGTGAGACGCCAGTTCGCCGCCGGTGCGCCGAATCGGTTGTGGGTAGCGGACTTCACCTACGTCGCGACCTGGGCGGGCGCGGTCTACGTCGCGTTCGCCATTGACGTGTTCTCCCGCAAGATCGTCGGCTGGCGCGTGAGTATGTCCAAGGAAACCGATCTGGTGCTCGACGCTATCGAGCAGGGGTTGCGGCATAGGGACTACCGGTGGAGCGAGGGGCAAGAAAAGTTGATTCACCATTCCGACGCCGGAAGTCAATATACTTCTTTCCGGTTCACGCAGCATCTTATCGATTCGGGTATCGACGCGTCGATCGGCACAGTTGGCGACGCTCTGGACAACGCACTCGCGGAATCTGCCATCGGTCTTTATAAAACCGAGTTGATTAAACCGAACGGGCCGTGGCACAATAAACAAGAAGTCGACGTCGCCACCGCAGCGTGGGTCGAGTGGTACAACAACCAGCGACTCCATGGAGCGTGCGGCGGCCGACCACCCGTCGAGTTCGAGACCCTGTACGAGTCAGGTGACCTGATCAGCCTGGTCGCCTGACCCCAACAACGAGTCTCTACCGAACCCGGGGCGGTTCAAAGTGCCAGCCCCCGTACCCAGAGAGTCGCCACGCGTACATAGATGGACGACACGCGTACCCAGCCGGACGACACGCGTACATAGATGGACGGCACGCGTACCTAAAGAGTCGGCACGCGTACCCGGCGGGTCGGAATCGTGCCGACTGCTCAGGTACGCGTGCCGTCCGTCTGTGCACGCGTGTCGTCCATCCAGGTACGCGTGGCGTCCGTTCCGGTACGTGGGCCCGGCCTGGGTGGGGCGGGGTTAGGGGTCGAGTTTTTCGGGGGTGGTGTCGTTGCGGGCGCGGGTGGAGGCTTCGCGCATCTCGATGACGTCGGTGATCCAGTCGCCGGTTTCGCGGGCGACGTCGCGGACGGCGCCGGTGATGATCGTCGCTATGCGGCCGATGTGCGTGGCCGCCGACTCGGTGATCTCCTGGATCGTGTCCTTGGTGCTCTCGAACTGGCCGACCATGTCGCTTCCTAAGCCGCTCGGAGTGTGCTGCCGGGTTCCACGGTACTGGTCCGCGGCGGTTCCCCGCCCGGCAAAGCCAGCTTGACGATCTTCCTGGCGACCGAGAGCAGCTGCTTGTGCAGGGGCCCGGTGTTGTACGGCAGGCCGTACTTCTCGCAGATCGCGCGCACCTCGCCCGCGATTTCCGGGTAGCGGCGTGCGGGGATGTCCGGGAACAGGTGGTGCTCGATCTGGTGGGACAGGTTGCCGCTCATGATGTGGAACAGCTTCCCGCCGGTGATGTTCGCCGACCCGAGGATCTGCCGCAGGTACCACTGCCCACGCGACTCCGAAGCCGTCTCCTCCTCGGTGAAGCTCTCGACGTCGGCGGGGAAGTGGCCGCAGAAGATGATCGAGAACGACCACAGGTTGCGTACCAGGTTCGCGGTCGCGTTGCCGAGGAACGTCAGCGGCGCCAGCGGGCCGGTGAGCAGGGGGAACAGCACGTAGTCCTTGCCGACCTGGCGCGCGGCCTTGCGGACCATGCGGCCGGAGACCTCCTTGGTGTCGGCCCAGGTGCGCTCGCCCTTGACGATCCGGTCGAACTCGAGGTCGTGCAGCATCACGCCCCACTGGAACAGGACCGCGAGCATCACCGCGTACACCGGGTTGCCCAGGTAGTACGGGTGCCATTTCTGCGCCGGGTCCATGCGCAGGATGCCGTACCCGATGTCGCGGTCCTTGTCGAGGATGTTCGTGTACGTGTGGTGGATGTAGTTGTGCGAATGCCGCCAGTTCTCGGCGGGCGCGACGGTGTCCCATTCGAATTGCTGCGAGCTCAGCGCCGGGTCACGCGTCCAGTCGTACTGGCCGTGCATGACGTTGTGGCCGATCTCCATGTTGTCCAGGATCTTCGACACCGAAAGCGCCGCGACGCCCGCGAACCACGCCGGCGGGAAAAAGCCGGCGAAAAGCAGTGCGCGGCCGGTGATCTCCAGTGACCGCTGTGCCTTGATGACATTGTGGATGTAGTCGACGTCCTCCTTGCCGAGCGAGGCGACGACGCGCTGGCGGACGGCGTCCAATTCGGCGCCGAATTCTTCGACCTGTGCCGGGGTGAGCCGGTCTTGCAAGCCGGTCATGGAAAGTCTCCTTAAGCGTTGATCTCGACGTCCCCGACGGGGACGGAAATGCACAGCTGGATTTCTTCGTTCTCTTCTTCGGACAGCTCGCCCGTTTTCGCGTTGCGCACGCAGCCGGAGGTCTTGACCTTCGTGCACGAGAAGCAGATCCCCATGCGACAGCCGTGCTCCGGGCTGAGCCCGGCGGCCTCGGCCTGCTCCAGCAGCGGCTTGCCGGAGTTCGCGAACTCCTTGCCGCTGTGGGCGAACCGGACCTGGCCTTCGGCGGACGCGGTGTCGAACACCAGCGTCGGCGGGGTGAACTCCTCGGTGTGCAGGTGTTCACTCAAGCCTTCGTCGGCGTACACCGCGCGCACCGAGTCCATCAGCGGCTTGGGTCCGCACAGGAACGTCTCGGCGTCGCGGAACCACGGCGCGGCCTTCTCCAGGTGCTCCAGCGAGAAGAAGCCGTGCAGGTCGGCGCCCGATCCGCCGGTGTACGCGAGCATCGTGTGCTCGCCGGCGTAGAGGACGTCGCGGTCGTCGTTGGCGTAGTGCAGGAACGCGAGTTCACCCGGATAGCCCTCGTCGCGCAGTGTCTGGAACATCGACCGCACCGGGGTGATCCCGCTGCCGCCGCTGATCAGCACGATCCGGGGCGGGCGCGGCGACGGCATGGTGAACGCACCGTCCGGTTCGGACAGTCCGAGCGTCATGCCCGGCCGCGCGTTGTCGTGCAGGAAGCCGGAAACGAGCCCGTCTCGCTTGATCGTGAGCTCGAGCAGGCCACGGGTGTGCTCCGAACAGGCGGGGGAGTAGCAGCGGGTGCGCCGCACCCCGTCGATGTCGACGGTGATCCGCACGTACTGCCCGGCGGTGAACCCGCGCCACGCCCGGCTGGGCCGGATCGCGAGGGTCACGGTGTCGGCGGTCTGCCGCCTGACCTCGCGGATCTCGCCGCGGATCTCGCGGCGCACCAGCATCGGGTTGACGAGCTCGAGGTAGCGGTCCATGCCGTGCGGGGTGAGCAGCGCTTCGGCCACCGAAGCGAGCGATTTGAGCGCTGGCATCCATACCCTCCCGAGTTTCAGTGAACAGTCGTACACTGAATAGTGCACCGCGTGAGAACCGCGCTGTCAACTGGAAGGAGCTGTGATGTGGTCGATACCGTGAACACCGTGACCGAGCCGGTGAGCCGCCAAGAGCGCAAGCAGCGCACCCGTCAGTCCTTGCTGGACGCGGCGTGGGAACTGCTGGCCGTCCGCAGTTTCGACGCGCTCAGCCTGCGTGAGGTCGCGAAACGCGCCGGCATCGTGCCGACCGCCTTCTACCGCCATTTCTCTTCGATGGAAGAACTCGGCGTCACGCTGGTGGAGCAGTCGATGCGCACGCTGCGCGGCATGATCCGCGAGGCGCGCACCAGGCCGACCCAGCCCAGCGAGATGATCCGAGCATCCGTTCACACGCTTTACGAGCACGTACGCGCGCACAAGGACCATTTCCGCTTCCTCACCCGCGAGCGCTACGGCGGCAACGAGCAGGTCGCGCGCGCGATCGCGGTCGAGCTGAAGCTGTTCTCCAGCGAACTCGCCATCGACCTCGTCCGGCTCGAAGGGCTCCGCGAATGGAACACCGACGATCTGCACATGATGGCGGACCTGATCGTCACGGCGATGCTCGCGACCGTCCTCGAGCTACTCGAGGCGCGTCCGCGCGACAATGAGGCCGATCAGGCGATCAAGCTCGTCGCCGAGAAGCGGCTTCGGCTGATCTTCCTGGGGGTTCCCCACTGGCGGAGTTCGTAACCAGCGTCTCTTGACCGGTCAACAGGGGCTCCCTGACCTCAGATTTAGGGGTCTCAAGCCGATGAACAGGGACCTTCGAACGTGGGAAGCACCCCGTGACCGTGGTACAAACTCCCGGTGATCGCGCCCATCGGGGCAGATCTTCAGTGCCGAGGAGGTCGCGGAGTGGCCGAAACCGAGCAGCTCACGGTCGGCGTCGTGAAGGAGTCCAGGTCCGGCGAACGCCGGGTCTCGCTCGTGCCCAAACTGATCGAACGCCTCACGAAGAGAGGCTTGCGGATCGTCGTCGAATCCGGGGCCGGTGCGGGCGCCTATCTAGCCGATTCCGTCTTCGAAGAAGCGGGCGCCGTCATCGGCGACGCCTGGGGCGCGGACATCGTGCTCAAGGTCGCGCCGCCGACCGCGGACGAGGTCGCGAAACTCAAAACCGGAACGTTGCTGATCGGATTCCTGAATCCCAGGTCCGATCCGGACGGCATCACCGCGCTGGAAAAGGCGGGGGTGCGCGCGTTCGCCGTCGAAGCCATTCCCCGTATTTCCCGCGCGCAGGCGATGGACGCGCTTTCTTCACAAAGCGGCGTCGCCGGTTATCGAGCGGTATTGCTGGCCGCCGAGAAACTGCCGCGGTTCTTTCCCATGCTGACCACCGCGGCGGGCACCGTCCCGCCCGCGAAGGTGCTCGTGCTGGGCGCCGGTGTCGCCGGGCTGCAAGCGCTTGCGACGGCGAAACGGCTCGGCGCGCAGACCACCGGCTACGACGTGCGGCCCGAGGTCGGCGAGCAGGTCAAGTCGCTCGGCGCGAAGTTCCTGGAACTCGGCATCGAGGCCGCCGGTGAGGGCGGGTACGCCCGCGAGCTCACCGAAGAGGAACGAGCTGAGCAGCAGCGCAGGCTCACCGACGCGATCACGAAGTTCGACGTCGTGATCACCACGGCCTTGGTGCCCGGCCGCAAGGCGCCGACACTCGTCACAGCCGAGGCGGTCAAGGGCATGCCGGCGGGCGCGGTCGTGGTCGACCTCGCCGGTGAGTCCGGTGGCAACTGCGAGCTGACCAAGCCGGGCGAGGACGTCGTCGAGCACGACGTCACCATCACCTCTCCGCTGAACCTGCCCGCCGAGATGCCCGCGCACGCCAGCGAGCTCTACGCGCGCAACGTGACCGAACTGCTGGAGCTCATCGTCGACAAGGAAGGCAAGCTCGCGCTCGACTTCTCCGACGAGATCGTCGCCGGAGCCTGCGTGGCCGGGAAGGGAGCGGAGTAATGCTGGTGCAGAGCCTGGCCATCCTGGTGCTGGCCGGTTTCGTGGGTTTCACGGTGATCTCCAAGGTGCCCAACACCTTGCACACCCCGCTGATGTCGGGCACGAACGCCATCCACGGCATCGTGCTGCTCGGCGGCCTGGTCGTGCTCGGCCTGTCGGCTGACGGCGTGCTCAACAAGATCCTGCTGGTGATCGCGATCGCGTTCGGCACGATCAACGTGGTGGGCGGGTTCCTGGTGACCGACCGCATGCTGTCGATGTTCAAGGACAAGAAGAAAGAGGGAGCCGACTCATGACGAGTTTCATCGCTGTCCTCTACATCATCTCCTTCGCCTTGTTCATCTACGGCCTGATGGGCCTGACCGGCCCGCGCACGGCCGTGCGCGGCAACTGGATCGCCGCCGTCGGCATGGGCATCGCGGTCGTCGCGACGCTGCTGACGCCGGGCATGAGCAACTGGGTCCTCATCATCCTGGGTGTCGCGATCGGCACCGTGGTCGGCGTCCCGTCGGCACGCAAGGTCAAGATGACCGCGATGCCGCAGATGGTGGCCTTGTTCAACGGCGTGGGCGGCGGCGCGGTCGCGCTCATCGCCTGGGTCGAGTTCCGGTCCTCCGACGGCTACGCGCACGAGCCGAAGTACGTGGCTATCGCGTCGCTGTTCTCGGCGATCGTGGGTTCCATTTCGTTCTGGGGCTCCAACATCGCGTTCGGGAAGCTGCAGGAGCTGATCTCCGGCCGTCCGATCAGCCTCGGCAAGCTCCAGCAGCCGATCAACGCGCTGCTGTTGCTCGTCGCGCTCGGTTGCGCGATCACCATCGGCTTCGGCGGTGACAGCGAACTGCTGATCGTCGGCCTGCTGATCGCGGCGGGCGTGCTGGGTGTCACCTCGGTGCTGCCGATCGGTGGCGCGGACATGCCCGTGGTCATCTCGCTGCTGAACGCCCTCACCGGGCTGTCGGCCGCCGCGATGGGCCTCGCACTGAACAACACCGCGCTGATCGTCGCCGGCATGATCGTCGGCGCCTCCGGTTCGATCCTGACCAACCTGATGGCGAAGGCGATGAACCGGTCGATCCCGGCGATCGTCGCAGGCGGGTTCGGCGGCGGTTCGTCGGTGGCCAGCAACCGGTCCGCGGAGGAACGCCCGGTCCGCAGCACCAGCGCGTCCGACACGGCCATCCAGATGGCCTACGCGAACAAGGTCGTGGTCGTGCCCGGGTACGGCATGGCCGTCGCGCAGGCACAGCACCAGGTCCGCGAGATGGCGAAGCTGCTGGAGGCCAAGGGGATCACGGTCGCCTACGCGATCCACCCGGTCGCCGGTCGCATGCCGGGGCACATGAACGTGCTGCTGGCCGAGGCCGACGTGCCGTACGAGCAGCTCAAGGAAATGGACGAGATCAACTCCGAGTTCGCCCAGACCGACGTCGCGCTGGTGATCGGCGCGAACGACGTCACGAACCCGGCCGCGGAGACCGACCCCGGCTCGCCGATCTACGGCATGCCGATCCTCAAGGTCAACCACAGCCGCTCGGTGATCGTCCTGAAACGCTCGATGAGCTCGGGCTTCGCCGGCATCGACAACGACCTGTTCTACGATCCGAAGACCAGCATGCTCTTCGGCGACGCGAAGTCTTCGGTGGGCGAGATCGTGGAGGAACTCAAAGCACTGTGACAGCGGGCGACATCAGCGCGGGGTCTTCGGATCCTGCCGAAAACCTCGCGCTGGATGAAGCCCTGCTGCGCGCCGCGCCTGCCGGGCCGCTGATCTGGATCTGGCGCAACCCGGCCTGCGTGGTCGTCGGGCGCGGGCAGAAGGTGCATCGCGAGGTGCGCACGGACGTCTGCGCCCAGGACGGGATTCCCGTGCTGCGGCGGGCAAGCGGCGGCGGCACGGTTTTTCACGATAGCGGGAATTTGAACGTCACCCTGGTGTTGCCCGACGCCGGTGAGCGCCCGCTGGAAGCCATCGGCGAGCTCATGAGCGGCGCGGTGTCCGAGCTGGGGCTGCCGCCCCGGCTCGGCGATCGCGGCCTGTTCATCGGCGAAGCGAAGCTGTGCGGGTTCGCGGTGTTCCGCACCAAGACCGGGCTGCTGGCGCATTCGACACTGCTGGTCCACACGGCGGCCGAACGCGTCGGCCGGTATCTCACCGGGCCGCCGCCGGACCCGAAGCCGTTGGACTCGCATCGCAGCCAGGTCGCCTCGCTGGCCGAACACGGCCTGCGGGCGGGCATCGACGAGGCGGCGGCCGCGGTGCGCGTCGCCGCGACCCGGCAGTTCGACGGGCTGGCCAAGCGGCCGCCCAGCGCGGAGGAACGGGACTGGCAGCGGCGGCTGCTCGATTCGAGGTACCGGTTCCCCGACTGGCATGCCGAGGGGCGCCAGAAGGACTCGTGAGTGTTTTCGCCGGTTAGAACCGGCCGTACCACTCACGACCCCTCACACCGAAAGGGCCGCCCGGGGAAGCGTTGGCTTCCCGGGCGGCCCTCTTTTGGTCTTACTGCGCGGCCGAGAACTTGACCGGCGGTGCCTTGCGGATCGTGCGCGTGGTCTTCGCCGCGGCGGGCTTGTCGGCCGCGGGCTTCGCGGCGGCCGTCTTGGCGGCTGCGGGCTTGGCAGCGGCCTTCGCGGGCGCCTTGGCAGCGGCGGTCTTGGCGGCCGGAGCCTTAGCCGCGGGGGCCTTGGCAGCCGGGGTCTTCGCGGCGGTGGTGCGCGCGGTGGGCTTCGCGGCAGCCGTCTTGGCGGCAGGCTTGGCCGCCGCCTTGGTCGCGGTCGCCTTGGTGGCGGGCTTCGCGGGCGCCGCCTTCTTGGCAGCTGGCTTCGCCGCGGGCTTGGTGGCGGCCTTCGCCGGAGCGGCCTTCTTGGCAGCCGCGGCCGGTGCGGCCTTGGCCGTGCGCGTGGTCTTGGCACGCGTGGCGGTCGCCTTGACCGGCGCGGCCTTGGCGGCGGCGGCACGCTTCGGCGCCGCCTTCACCGGAGCGGCCTTCGCGGGCGCTGCCTTCTTCGCGGCCGTTTTCGCCACGGCCGTTTTCGCCGCCGCGGCGGGCTTCGGGGCCGCCTTCCGGCGCGACGCCTTCGGCTGCGCGATGATCCGCGGCGCGCGCTTGCGGCCACCGACCCGGCGGCCGTTCGTCACGTAGGCCTCGAAGATCGCGCGCAGGTTTCCGGCGTTCTCGGCGGAAAGATCGATGTCGTACTCGATCCCGTCCAAGGCGAAGCTGACCGATTCCTCGGCGGGCTCGCCGTTGAGGTCGTCCAGCAAGTGCACAGCAGTGTTCTGGGCCACGAAAACTCCCGGGGGCTCGATCGAAGTCTGACTCTGCTGCAACCGGCCGTCGCCGAGTTCTCCAGCTCGCACCGAGGATACCGCTGGGTTGCGCGAACGTGCGCGGTGGTGTGGATTGAAAGCATGTCCGTACAGACTTTTGACGTAGTGGTGATCGGCGCGGGGCCCGTCGGCGAGAACGCCGCGGCCAGGGCGGTGCGTGGCGGGCTGACCGCCGCGCTCGTCGAAAAGGAACGTTTCGGCGGTGAATGTTCCTATTGGGCGTGCATCCCGAGCAAGGCGTTGCTACGTCCCGGAAACGCGCTGGCGGCCGCGAAACGCCTGCCAGGCGTCCCGGTGGGTGACGCGCTCGACGCCAAGGCCGTGTTCGCCAGGCGGGACTGGTTCACGTCCAAAGGGGACGACACGGGCCAGTTCGACTGGGCGGTCGGCGCCGGCATCGAGGCGATCCGCGGCGAGGCGAAGATCACCGGCGTCAAGGAGGTCACCGTCGGCGAGCGGGTGCTCGTCGCGCGGCACGCGGTGATCGTCTGCACAGGCAGCGTTCCGGTGACCCCGCCGATCCCGGGGCTCGACGAGATTCCGGTGTGGGGTTCCCGTGAGGCGACTTCGGCGAGCGAAGTGCCCGCACGGCTGGCGGTGCTCGGCGGCGGTGTCGTCGGCGTCGAGATGGCGCAGGCGTGGGCGCGGCTCGGCGCGAAGGTCGATCTCATCCTCACTGGGGCAAGGCCTTTGCCGAAGCTGCCGCCGTTCGCCGGTGACGCCGTCGCGGCCGGGCTGCGCGCGGACGGTGTCACCGTGCACACCGGGTCCGGGCTGGAGCGTGCGTCCCTAGTGGACGGTGCGGCGAAACTCGAACTGCGCGGCGGCGTCGAGCTGACCGCCGACAAGCTGCTCGTCGCGACCGGGCGCCGCCCCGCGACGGAGAACCTCGGCGTCGAGTCGATCGGGCTGACCCCCGGCAAACCGCTGACCGTCGACGACGCGGGCCGAGTGTCCGAAGTGGACGGAGGGTGGCTGTTCGCGGCGGGCGACGTCACCGGCCGCGCCCCGGTGACCCATCAGGGCAAGTACGCGGCCCGCGCGGCAGGCGACGCCGTCGCCGCGCTCGCCCGCGGCGAGGCCGTCAAACCGGAGCCGTGGAGCGGATACGCCGCGACCGCCGACCACCACGCGGTGCCCCAGGTGATCTTCACCGACCCCGAGGTCGCCTCGGTCGGCCTCACCGCCGCCCGCGAGGGCAAGCCGGACCGCGTCGTCGAGATCGACATCGCCGTCGCGGGCTCGTCGCTGCACGCGGACGACTTCGCGGGCAAGGCCTCGATGGTCGTCGACACCGAGCGCTCGGTGCTGCTCGGCGTCACCTTCGCGGGCCAGGACGTCGCCGAACTCCTGCACGCGGCCACGATCGCCATCGTCGGCGAGGTCCCGCTGGACCGCCTGTGGCACGCGGTGCCCGCCTTCCCGACCATGAGCGAGGTCTGGCTCCGCCTGCTCGAGGAATACGGCCTCTGACCCCGGAAAAATCCCAATGCGTCCTTCGGTCCCTGGCGCGGTCCCAATGCGTCCTTCGGTACCTGGGAGATCCCGAATGCGTCGTTCGGTCCGTACGAGGGACCGAACGACGCATTGGGATTTTTAAACGTTGATGGGGAGGTCTAGGGCGGCTTTGGCGGCGCGCTGGAGGCCTGGGTCGTCCGGTTTGGACGGTCCGGGCAGCCAGGCGACCATGACCAGGCGGACCGAGGCGCCGTCGAGTGAGCTGGCGTAGGCGGCGCCGTCGAACTTCGGGGCCTCGCCGGTCCATTTGCCGGTCTCGGTGGCGAGGTCGAGTATTCCGCCCGCGCCCGGGGTGTCGGCGACCGCTTTGAAGTCGGTGGCTTGTTGGGCGTCGGGGAATTCGATGATGCCGACGGTCGCGGCGGCCTGCCTGCCGTCGATGTTCGCGGCGAAGCTGCCGCGCTTGACCGCTGTACAACTGGTGCGCCCCAAGCTCGCCTGCACGTCGCCGAACGCGTGCGACGCGCATTTCTGGTCGGCGGCGGCGTCCTGCGGGGTGAACTGGAGGCTTTCGATCGGGCGGCTGCTCGACGGCGGCGGCACGGGCTTCGTGGGGGGCTGGGACGACGCCTGCGCGGGCGCCGGGGTCTGGCCGCCGCTGTCGCCGCTGGCGACGAGTATCGCGGCGATCAGCAGCACGGCCAGCATGCCGATCGCGCCGATCGGCAGCCAGCGGACGAGCGACGGTCTCCGTTTCACCGGCGGCACAACAGGCGCAACAGGAGCAGCGGGTGCGACAGGCGCGACCGGAGCGGCAGGCGCGACGGGAGCAACAGCGGCGACCGGCGCGACAGGGGCGGGAGGCTGGCGTCTGGCCTGGTGTTTCACCGGCGGCGGAGCCACCGAAACCCGCTGCTTGCCGGGATGTTCGGCAGGCACGGTCGGGCTCGCCGCGAGCAGCGGGTTCAAGTGCACCACGGTCGGCTCGTCGGCGTGCTCCGCGAATCCTTCCCCGAGCAGCATTTCGTCCGGCAGGCGGGGAGTGTTGGCCGCGACCGTCTTCAGCACGTCTCGCGCCTGCGCTGCCGACATCGCGCGCGGCGCGTCGGCCAGCGACACCGTCGCGGCGTGCATGCTCGTCGGTGTCGGGTGCAGCACCCGCGTGCGCCCGGCGAGGTCGGCGGCCGGCTGGTCGACGGCTTCGACGTACGGCCCGACCGCGATCACCGTGCTCAGCGGCGGTACGTCCGGATGGGCCTCGGCGAGCTGGACGGCGACGGCCTTCGCCATGGCGAGCGCCCTGGTCGCCGGGTTGACCTCGTTCTCGGCGCCGACGAGCGGCCAGCCGTCGGCCTGCCACGGGCCTTCGAGCGGGGCGTCGAGCTTGAGCGCCGGGTCCGGCAGGTCGACGCCGATGATCATCAGGATTCCGCGTGGCAGCACCACGAACGCGTCGACCACCCGCTCGTCGCCGAACGGTTTGATACCGGCCAGCGCGATACCGCCGACGACCGATTTCCCCCGCCCGAGCGAGGCCAGTGCCGCGCGGATGTCCTCGGCCACCCGCGACGGCTGTGGCGCGAGACGAACCAGCCGCACGTCGCTTCCTCCCCGTTTTGTCGACAACGCCAGTTCACCACGCTAGCGCGCGGGGGCCGCACACCGGGGCAGGACCGCGCTAACCATCGGATGAGATTGGTGACCTAAGTGGACACTTACCCGCTTTCCCGCTGGGTGAAAACGTCCGCTCATCGCCCGAAACAGTCCAACAGCGTAGAAGGTTTTTTCGGTCACCGGATCTGCAAGTTGCGCACGGAGTTCCCATTCGGGTGTGACTTGTGGGTTTCGTGTGGCCAAAGAGCATGTCTGGGGTGCAGAATGTGGTAGCCGTGTCGAAGACGTGCAACGAGTGATCCGACAGCCGGTCTCGCGAGGTCGTAGGGGAAGACGCATCTCGTCGAGTAGCGGAGGTCAGGCAGTGAGCACCCGTGGCAACACCCGAGGCATGGTGTACGTCCACTCGTCGCCGTCTGCGGTATGTCCGCACGTCGAGTGGGCACTTTCGGGCACCCTTGGCGCCCGGGTCGACCTGAAGTGGACGGCACAGCCGGCCAGTCCCGGTCAACTGCGCGCCGAGTGTGGCTGGCGTGCGCCTTCGGGCACCGGCGCGAAGCTGGCGTCCGCGTTGAAGGCGTGGCCGATGATCCGTTTCGAAGTCACCGAGGAGCCGAGCGCCGGCGTGGACGGCGAGCGGTTCTGTTTCGCGCCCGGACTGGGCCTGTGGCACGGGCGGACGAGCGCCAACGGCGACATCGTCGTGGGTGAGGACCAGCTGCGTTCGCTGGTCGCGCGCAGTCGCGCCGGCGAGCAGCTGGCGCACAAGCTCGACGAGCTGCTGGGCGCGAACTGGGACGAGGCACTCGAGCCGTTCCGGCACGCCGGCGACGGCGCGCCCGTGACTTGGCTCCACCAAGTCGGGTAAAGGCCATTCGCTAGGGTGACCGCGTGACGACCACCTCCACCCAGCGCTGGCTCATCCCCGCACTCATCGTGGTGGTCTCGTTGACGGTCGGCGGCGGCCTGCTCGCCCGCGAGCTCTACAGCCCGCCGCCGGAGCCGCCGATCGTGCCGGGCGCGGTGGCCACGTCGGGGTCGCTGACGCCGGAGGAGCAGCCGGGCGGCGACGAGGTCTTCGTGACCGCGGACGCGGCCGCCCATCCCGACGGCGACAACGTGCGAGGCGCGCTGCAGATCTATTTCCGTTCGATCAACCAGAAGAACTTCGACCTCTGGGCCAGCGTGGCGGCCGCCGAACGGCTGCGGCACAAGTCGCGCGTCGACTGGCAGAACGACTACAAGAGCACCAAGGACGGCAGCATCCTGATCTACCGGATCGAGGCGCCGGTCGGCTCACTGCGGGTACTGGTCGGGTTCACGAGCACGCAGGCCATCGAATCCGCGCCACCCGACTTCCCGGAACCCTGTATCCGCTGGCGGGTCGTGCTGCCGATGGTCAACGAGAACGGCACGTGGAAGATCGACCAGGCCGACGGTTCCACGCCGGAAAAGGAAAAGTGCTGACAAAAGAAACGCGGTGACACCCTCGGAGTGAGGGTGTCACCGCGTTTTTCGTAGCCGGGTCAGGCGGGAACGAACGCCAGTGCCACGTTGTGGCCACCGAAGCCGAACGAGTCGCTGACGGCGGCCTTGAGGTCCACCTTGCGCGGCTCGCCGGAGACGACCTCCTGCACGACACCGGGGTCCTGGTTCTCCAGGTTCAGTGTCGCCGGGATGACGCTCTCCTTGATCGACAGCACGGTCGCGATGGCCTCGACCGCGCCCGCGGCGCCGAGCAGGTGGCCCAGGTTGCCCTTGGGCGCGCTCAGCAGCGGATGCTCGCCGATGGCCTTGCGGATCGCCACCGTCTCGCCGACGTCGCCCGCCGGGGTCGACGTGGCGTGCGCGTTGACGTGCCCGACGTCCTTGGGGTCGAGGCCGGCGGTGCGCAGTGCCGCGCTGATCGCCTTGGCCTGTCCCGTGCCCTCGGGGTCGGGACCGGTGATGTGGTACGAGTCGGCACTGGTGCCGATCCCGGCCAGTCGTCCGTGGATGGTCGCGCCACGCGCCTTCGCGTAGTCCTCACGCTCCAGCACCATGACCCCGGCGCCCTCACCGAGCACGAAGCCGTCGCGGTTGATGTCCCACGGGCGCGACGCGCGCTCGGGGTCGTCGTTGCGGGTGCTCATGGTCCTGGCCTGTGCGAACCCGGCCATGGTGATCGCGGCGATCGCGGCCTCCGCGCCACCGGCGACGACCACGTCGGCCTCGCCGAGCGTGATCATCCGCCAGGCCCAGGCGAGTGCCTCGGCGCCGGACGCGCACGCCGAAACGGGCGCGTGCACCCCGGCGCGTGCCTTGAGCTCCAGCCCCACGTGCGCGGCGGGGCCGTTCGGCATCAGCATCGGGACCGTCAGCGGTGAAACCTTGCGCAGGCCCTGCGTCTCCAGGAGGTCGTCCTGGTCGAGCAGGGTGTTCGCGCCACCGATGCCGGTGCCGATGATCACCGCGAGCCGGTCGGGGTCGACCGTGTCCTCGCCGTGCCCGGCGTGCGCCCACGCTTCGCGGGACGCGATGATCGCGACCTGCTCGCTGCGGTCGAGCCGCCTGGCCTGTACCCGCGGCAGCACCTCGGTGGGTTCCACCGCGAGCCTGGAAGCGATCTTCACCGGCAGGGCGAATCGTTCGACCCAGTCGGCCTCCAGCGTCTTCACGCCGCTGCGGCCTGCCAGCAGTCCGTCCCATGTGGACGCGACGTCACCGCCGAGTGGCGTGGTGGCGCCGAACCCGGTGATTACGACGTCGTTCTTGCTCATGGGTTTCTCCCCGAGGTCGGCGCTTGGGAAACGTCTTACTTGAGGTTGGCGGAGACGTAGTTCACCGCGTCGCCAACGGTCTTCAGGTTGGCCAGCTCGTCGTCCGGGATCTTGACGCCGAACTTGTCCTCGGCCTGGACGGCGATCTCGACCATGGACAGCGAGTCGATGTCCAGGTCGTCCACGAAGGACTTCTCGGCGGTGACGTCGTCCTGCGACACACCGGCGACCTCTTCGACGATCTCCGCGAGGCCCGCGAGGATTTCGGTGTTGTCAGCCATGGGTTGTTCCCTTCATAGATGTTTCTCGGTTGGTCTGTCCCCGGCGGGGTGCTGCCGGGGAAAGTGTTATCACGGGCAGATGAACGCTTGCCCCGCGTAGGACAGCCCCGCGCCGAAGCCGACGGCCAGCACGACGTCACCGGACTTGGCGGTGCCCGCCTTGCGCATGTGGTCGAGTGCCAGCGGGATCGAGGCGGACGAGGTGTTGCCCGAGTACTTGATGTCGTCGGCGACGACCATCTCCTCGCGGGCGCCCAGCTTGCGCAGGCGCTTCGCGATGGCGTCGACGATGCGCAGGTTGGCCTGGTGCGGGATCAGCACGTCCACATCGGACGGCTCGAGGCCCGCGAGTTCCAGCGCCTGCACGGCGATCGGCGCGATCTGCGTGGTCGCCCAGCGGAAGACCGACTGGCCTTCCTGGTAGATCCACTTGCCGTCGCGCAGGTAGATGGTGTCGACCAGGTCACCTGCGCTGCCCCAGGCGACCGGGCCGATGCCCGGCGTCTCGGAGCCGCCGACCAGCGCGGCGCCCGCGCCGTCGGCGAAGATGATCGCGTTGGCGCGGTCGGTCGGGTCGACGGAGTCGGTGAGCTTCTCCGCGCCGATCACGAGCACCTTCTGCGAAGAGCCCGCGCGGATCAGGTCGGAGGCGACACCGAGGCCGTAGCAGAACCCGGCGCAGGCGGCGTTGAGGTCGAACGCGCCGGGCGCCTTGATGCCGATGCGGTCGGCGACCTGGGCGGCGGCGTTCGGGATCTGGCCCGGCATCGTGCAGTTGGGCACGATCACGGTGTCCACATCGGACGGGTCGACCCCGGCGTCCTCGAGCGCGGCCGCGCCCGCCTTGACGGCCATGTCGACGAGCAGCTCGTCCTTGTCGGCGAAGCGGCGCTCGATGATGCCGACGCGGTCGCGGATCCACTGGTCGTTGGTGTCCATGATCTTCGAGAGATCGTCGTTGGTCACCACGCGGTCGGGCTGGGAGCTGCCGACGCCGAGGATGCGAGTCGCGGCTGGCCCCTGCTGCTGCCGCAAGGTCGGTCGGTCTGTCACTGAGCGTCCTCCTGCTCGCGCAAGGCTGCCAGCTCGGCAGGGGTCTTCAGCGCGATGGTCTTGGTCACGGTTCCCTTGAGCTGGCGCTTGACGAGGTTGGTCAGCGTGCCTGCCGGGGGCAGTTCGAGAGTGCTGGTGACGCCGAGGGACACCAGGCCTTCCATCGTCAGGTCCCACCGCACCGGGCTGGTGACCTGGGTGATGAGCCGCTCGAGGTACTCCGCGCCACTGGTGACGACCTTACCGTCCGCATTGGACAGCAGTGGCCTGGTCGGGTCGGCGGGGGTGATCTCGGCGGCGTAGGCACGCAGCGCCTCTTCGGCGGGTGCCATGTAGTGCGTGTGGAAGGCGCCCGCGACCTTGAGCGCGCGGACCTTGGTGCCCTCCAGCGGCGACGCGAGGATGCGCTCGATCGCGTCGGCGGCGCCGGAGGCGACGATCTGGCCCGCGCCGTTGCGGTTCGCGGCGGCGAGGCCGTGGTCGCCCAGCCAGGCGACGATCTGCTCGGGGTCGCCGAGCATCACCGCGGCCATGCTGGTGGGTTCGAGAGAGCACGCCTTGGCCATCTCGGCGCCGCGGACGGCGGCGAGCGCCACGGCGTCCTCGGCGGAGAAGACACCGGCGACGGCGGCCGCGGCCAGCTCGCCGACCGAGTGCCCGGCGACCGGGGTGTCGCCCGCGATGCCCAGCTTGGCGACCTGCTCGTAGGCGAGCAGCGCGTTCGCGACGATCAGCGGCTGCGCGATCGCGGTGTCCTGGATCTCTTCGGCGGGTGAGTCCGTACCCAGCTTGACCAGGTCCATGCCGGCCCGCTCCGACCAGCGTTCGACGAGTGCGCGGGCACCGTCGAGTTCGAGCCACGGAGCCAGCATTCCGGGAGCTTGGGAGCCCTGTCCTGGGGCGAGTACGGCAGTCACCCTCTTAGGGAACACGGTGCGCCACCATGGTCGGGATGTCGGCACTCACCAAGTACACCGGGTGTAGTTGTAGGAACCCTCCAAAAGCGCCCGGTTTCCCCTGGGTTTTCACTCGGATGCCTTGTCGGGTTCACGCAGAATTGCCCGTGAAGTGCGTCACCTCAGGGTAGCCGCTGAGTTACCGTGGTCACAAAGGATTCCCGCTCACCAGATCCCGCGGGCCCTGGCGAGCCTGCCGACGGTGAGCGCGATCCGCAAGACCAGCGCGTCGCGTGGTTCGGCCGGGTTGCGGCCGGTGAGTTCCGAGGCCTTCTTCAGCCGGTACCGCACGGTGTTCGGGTGGACGAACAGCTCACGCGCGCAGGTTTCCAGCACACCGCCGCTTTCCAGGTAAGTCTCCACTGTGGTCAGCAGCGTCGGCCCGGCCTCTTCCAACGGCCTGGCGATCTCCTCGATGAGGCGCCGCTCGGCCTCCGCGTCGCCGGACAAAGCCCGCTCCGGCAAGAGTTCCGACGAACGCGCCGGCCGCGGCGCCGCCGGCCAGCCGACGATCGCGCGCAGCCCGGAGAGCGCTTCCGCCGCGCTGTGGTGCGCTTCGGCGAGACTCGGCACGGTCGGCCCGGCGACCACCGGGCCCTCGGCGAACGCGAGTGAGAGCTTGCCGAGTGCTTCGCGGTCCTTCTGCGTGCCGTCGGTCGGGCCGCCGACGACCACGACGAGTCGTGAGCCCTGCACGGAAAGCAGCACCGACCGGCCGACGCGGGCCGCGCGGCTGCGCACCTCGAACACGACGGCGGGCGGGTCGTCCGACGGCGGGGTGCCGACGAGCACGGTCGCCTTGAGACCGGGATCCCAGCCGAGCGCGGCCGCGCGGGAGAGCACCGACTCCTCGGCGTCGCCACGGACGATGCCGTCGACGACGAGCGCCTCCAGCCGGGCGTCCCACGCGCCGCGCGCCTCGGCGGCCGCGGCGTAGGAGTTGGCGGCGGCGAAGGCGATTTCCCTGCCGTAGCGCAGGATTCCCTCGATGAGCGCGGCCCGTTCCGCCTCGTTGACGGCGAACTCGGGCAGCTCCTCCTCGAAGACCTCGATCGCGAGCCTGACCAGGCCGACCGCCTGCCGCAGGCTGATCCAGCGCGACAGCTCGGCGGGCGCGTCGCGGAACGCCTCGGTGGTGAGCTTCAGCGCTTCCTTCGAATCACGAAGCCAGGCGACGAAGCCGGCGGCACCCGCCTGGGTGATCAACAGCACGCTCGCGCGCTGGTCCGCGGTCAGCCTGCCGAACCACGGCAGGCGCGCCTCCATGGCGGCGACACTCGCCGTCGCGAGCCTGCCGGTCGCCCGTTCGAGCTGCCGGAGTGTCTTGGCGGACAGGCCGTGATGCCGAGGTGGTCGTCGTTTCGTGATCGCTTCTGCCATGGTCAGCCGATCCTACTTCCCGGCGCCCATCCGCAACCGGATCGTGGCCATCGTCAACCTTTGTTGGTAGGCGCGGCGCGCCGTTTCTCCCTACCCTCGTCCCGAGAAGACGAGGGGAGTGACCATGCTGGAAATCGACGCCATCACGAAGCGATACGGCGATTTCGTCGCACTGCGCGAGATGAGTTTCGACGTCCGACCGGGTGAGCTGTTCGGTTTCGTCGGCAGCAACGGCGCGGGCAAGACCACCACCATGCGGATCGCGCTCGGCGTGCTGAGCAGCGACGGCGGCGAGGTGCGCTGGGAGTCGAAGCCGATCACGCTCGAAACGCGCAGGCACATCGGCTACATGCCGGAGGAACGCGGGCTCTATCCGCGGATGAAGGTCGCCGAGCAGCTGGTGTACCTGGCGCGGCTGCACGGTATGTCGGCTTCGGCCGCGCAGCGTTCGGTCGAGACGTGGACCGAGCGGCTCGGCGTGGCGTCCCGGCGCGACGACGAGGTGCAGAAACTGAGCCTGGGAAACCAGCAGCGCGTGCAGCTCGCGGCCGCGCTCGTGCACGATCCGAGCATTCTCGTGCTCGACGAGCCGTTCTCCGGGCTCGACCCGGTCGCGGTCGACGTGATGAGCCAGGTGCTGCGGGAAAAGGCCGACGAGGGCGTGCCCGTGGTCTTCTCCAGTCATCAGCTGGAGCTGGTCGAGCGGCTGTGCGACCGGGTCGGCATCGTCCGAAGTGGACAGATGGTGGAGACGGGCACGGTCGACGAGCTCCGCGCCGGCGGCACGGTCGGGCTCAGCGTCCACGCGCCGCGCGCGCCGCGGGGCTGGGCCGACGGGCTGCCCGGCATCAAGGTCCGCTCGTACGGCGAGACGACCGAGCTCGAACTCCTCGACGGCGCCGACGACCAGCTGGTCCTCAAGGCCGCGCTGGCGACCGGCCCGGTGCACGAGTTCGCGCGCCGCAGGCCGTCGCTGACCGAACTGTTCCGCAACGTCGTGACCGAAGAGGTGCCAGCATGACCGAGAACGATGTCCGGCTGAGCCCGGCTGCGGCCGTGCGGCTGGTCGCCTCGCGCGAGATCGGCACGCGGCTGCGATCGAAGGCCTACCGCATCTCCACGCTCGCGATGCTCGTCCTGATCGTCGGCGGTGTCTTCGTCGCGAAGCTGATCGGCTCGTCCGACGGCGGCACGACCGTCGGCGTGGTCGGCCCGGCCGCTTCGCTGGCCGCGCCGCTGACGGCCACCGCGCAGGCGATCGGCGAGAAACTGGAGACCAGCGAGGTCGCCGACGAGGCCGCGGGCCGCGCGAAGGTCACCGACGGCTCGCTCGACGCGCTCATCGTGGGCGACGCGACGAAGGTGCGCGTGGTGGTCAAGAAGGACCTCGACGGCAAGCTGAAGAACGCGCTCAACGTGCTCGCCGGCCAGCTCGCGCAGAAGCAGGAGATCGAGGCGCAGGGCGGCGACGCGGCGAAGGTGCAAGCGGCGGTCGCGAACGCGTCGGTCGAGGTGCTGCCGATGGAGAAGCCGTTCGACTACAGCGGCGAGCAGCTCGTGCTCGGCTACATCGCGGGCCTGCTGATCTACATCTCGCTGATGATCAACGGCCAGATCGTCGCGCAGGGCGTGGTCGAGGAGAAGACCAGCCGCGTCGTCGAACTGCTGCTCGCGACCATCCGGCCATGGCAGCTGATGGCGGGCAAGGTGCTCGGCATCGGCGTGGTCGGGCTCATCCAGATGGTGCTGATCGGCGGGCTCGGCATCGGCGCCGCGCTCGGTGCCGGGGTGCTGACGTTGTCGCTCTCGGCGGCGCTGGGCATCGTGATCTGGCTGATCGTCTGGTTCCTGCTCGGCTTCTTCATGTACGCGATCGTGTTCGCCGGGCTCGGCGCGCTCGTCTCGCGGCAGGAGGACGTCGGCGGCGCGGTGGCGCCCGCGCTGACCTTCGTGGTCGCCGGGTACATCGTCGGCGCGACGATCCTGCCGTCCAACCCCGGCAGCGGGCTGGTCGAGGTGCTCTCGATGATCCCGGCGTTCGCGCCGACGCTGATGCCGATGCGCCTGGCCATGGGCGGGGTGCCGGTATGGGAGGCCGCGCTTTCGGTCGTACTGGTGCTGGCCACGATCCCGCTGCTGATCTGGTTCGCCGGACGGATGTACTCCGGCGCCGTCATGCGCACCGGCGCGAAAGTGAAACTCCGCGACGCACTGAAGGCCCCGTAGAACTGCGCGCAGGGGTCGTGAGTGTTCCGGCCGGTTCTAACCGGTCAAATCACTCACGACCCCTCGGCTGGGCGTAATGTGCATGACGCCGGAAATGTCTCGAGGCCGCCCGGCGAGCGTTTTCGCTGCGCCGGGCGGCCTCGTCTCCCCGGTCCCCACCGGTAGTTCCAAGTATGGGTCCGGGCGATCTTCCTCGCCACCCGTCTCACCCAATCGTGGACCTGAGTTGCCGGGTGCTTCCCGCTGATCAACGCTTCTGACCGTAGGCGAATTTCACCCCTAGCCGAGGAGGAAGTCATGGGAGATCAGCTGAAGGAGGGGCTCGGCCAGGCGTGGAGCCTGGTCGCCACGTTCGTGCCCAAACTCTTCGGTTTCCTGATCGTGCTGTTGATCGGCTGGCTCATTGCGAAAGCGGTGGCCAAAGGCCTGAGCATGGTTCTCGGAAAGCTCGGATTCGGGAAACTGGTCGAGAAGACCGGGCTCACCGGAATGCTCAAGAATTCGAACGTCGACGCCACCGACATCATCTCGAAGCTGGTGTACTACTTCATTCTGCTGATCGCGCTGCAGCTGGCGTTCGGCGTTTTCGGGCCGACGAATCCGGTGAGCCAGCTGCTCAATGACGTGATCGCGTTCCTGCCGAAGATCGTCGTCGCGGTCGTGCTGCTGATCGTCGCCGCCGCCATCGCGAAGGTCGTGCGCGGTGCCGTCACGGGTGCGCTTTCGGGCCGTCCGGCCGGGCGTCTGGTCGGCACCATGGCCTACTGGCTGATCATGGCGTTCGGCATCATCGCGGCGCTCAACCAGGTGCAGATCGCGACCACGGTCACCATGCCGGTGCTGGTCACCGTGCTCGCCACGATCGGTGGCGTGATCGTCGTCGGCTTCGGCGGCGGCCTGATCAAGCCGGCGCAGCAGCGCTGGGACGGCTGGATGGCGAACGCCCAGAGCCAGCTGAGCACCAGTGACCACACCACCCCGGCCGCGCGGACCGCCGAGCCCATCTCGAACGGCATGGACACGCCGACGCCGCCCGCGGGCATGGCGCGCCCCGGGCCTCGCTGACCCTCGTGAGTGGTATGGCCGGTTCTAACCGGCCATACCACTCACGAGTCTTTCGGCTCACACTTGCTAGGGAATGCCCCGTGCCAGGAGCATGTTGGACCTGGGGACGAAAGGGGCACTGGCGTGGGTTTCCTGCTGCAACACGGGTTCACGGTGCTGGGCCAGTGGATCTCGATCGCCGAGCTGCTCGGGCAGCTGTGCGCGCTCGCCGTCGTGTTCCTCGCGCAGCGCCGCACGCTGTGGACGTGGCCGGTGCAGGTCGGCGCCACCGTGCTGCTGTTCGCCGTCTACGTCTCCGCGCACCTCGGCGGCCTCGCCAGCAGGCAGGTCGCCATCCTGCTGATCTCGCTGTACGGCTGGTGGGCCTGGTCGAAGCGCCAGGACCCGGTGTACGGCGTGGTCGTGCGCCAGGGCAGCTGGACCGAACGGCTGGTCATGCTCGGCGCGTTCGCCGTCGGCACCACCGCGATGGCGCTGGTGCTGGACGCGCTCAACGCGTCGTGGGCGCCGTGGCCGGACGCCGCGATCTTCGTCGGAACGCTGGTCGCGTTCGGGGCACAGGGCGCCGGGCTCGTCGAATTCTGGTTGGTGTGGCTGGTGGTCGACGCGATCGGCGTGCCGCTGCAGATCAAGTCGGGACTGTGGTTCTCGGCGACCGTCTACCTCATCTTCGCCGCGCTGGTCGTGCACGGCTGGTGGAGCTGGAACCGCTCGGCCCAGCGCGTCGCCGCCGGGCGCGCGGTCACGGCAGCATCCAGCTGAGCACCGGGCTCGCCTGACCGGCCACGATCAGGCACATCAGCAGGAGCAAGCCGATGCTCCACGGCAAGACCTTGCGCAGCAGCATGCCTTCCTCGCCGGGCAGGCTCGCCGCGACGCACGCGATCGTCAGGTTCTGCGGCGAGATCATCTTGCCCAGCACGCCGCCGGAGCTGTTCGCCGCCGCCAGCAGGTCCGCAGGCAGCCCGGTCTTCGTCGCCGCGGTCACCTGAAGCGCGCCGAACAGCGCGTTCGCCGAGGTGTCCGACCCGGAGACGGCGACGCCGAGCCAGCCCAGCACCGGCGAGAAGAACGCGAGCGCCGCGCCCGCGCCGGCGATCAGGTTGCCGATGGTCGCCGTCTGGCCGGACAGATTCATCACGTAGGCCAGCGCGAGCACGCCCATCACGGTCAGGATCGCGAACCGCAGTTCCTTGATCGTCGCGAGCCATTCGCGCGCGGTGTCCTTGCGCGAAACCCCCAGCACCACGGCCGTGAGCACACCGGCGATCAGCACGAGCGTGCCGCCGGTGCTGAGCAGGGTGAAGGTGAAACTGTTGCCGGACACGGGTTTCCCGTTCGGCGCGGCGATGTTCAGGAACGGCCAGTGGAACTTCCAGGTCGCCTGGTCGAGCAGTTTCTTGATCGGCGGCACCTGCGCGAGCGAGAAGATCACGATGATCAGCGCGTACGGCACGTACGCCTTGATCACGTCCCGCCGCTCGTCCGTGCTTTCCCCGCGCCTGCGCACCCCGACGACCAGCACCAGCGCGGCCGCGCCCGCGAGCGCCGCGCCGATGTCGGCGAGCTGCGCCGACACGAAGTTCGACACCGCGAACTGCACGACCCCGAACGCGATCCCGCACACCAGCGCGGGCAGCCAGGTTTCCTTGAGCCCGCGTTTGCCGTCGACGATCACGACCAGCAGCAGCGGCACGAACAACGCGAGCAGCGGCGTCTGCCGCCCGACGATCGACGAAACCTGGTCCAGCGGCAGCCCGGTGACCTGCGCGAGCGTGACCACCGGCGTGCCCATCGCACCGAACGCGACCGGCGCGGTGTTCGCCACGAGTGCCACGACCGCGGCCTTGACCGGGCTGAAACCCAGTGCCACCAACATGACCGCGCTGATCGCCACCGGCGCGCCGAATCCTGCAAGCGCTTCCATCAGCGCCCCGAAACAGAAAGCCACGATCAGCGCTTGGATCCGCTGATCGTCGGAGACGTTCGCGAAGCTGCGCCGCAGCACGTCGAAATGCCCGGTCCGCACGGTCAGCCGGTAGATCCACAGCGCGTTGACGACGATCCACATGATCGGCCACAACCCGAACGCGGCGCCGGAGAACGCGCCGGAGATCGCTTGCCCGACCGGCATGCCGAACACGGCGATCCCGGCCACGAGCGCGACCGCCAGCCCGATCAGCGCCGCCCAGTGCGCCTTCATCCGGACGACGCCGAGCAGCACCAGCACGGCGGCCAGCGGCAGCACGGCGACGAGAGCGGACCAGCCGAGACTGCCTAACGGCGCGAGTTCCTGCACGAACATGCCCGGGTCCCCGTTTCCACGAAGCGAAAACACCCTTTCACTGCGTGGCCGAGATCTTCCTCACACACCCCGAGCTTCGTCAACCCTCTGTAGTAGGTCCGGGATAAAGCGGGCTTTACTCCCGGGGATAAAGCCCGCTGAACATCGCGGAGTAAAGCCCGCTTTATCCCGGGTTGTCAGCGGATCGTGGCGTGGGTGGGGCGCAGGTCGGCGATCGTGCGGACGCCCAGGAGCTGCATGGTCCGGACCAGCTCGGCGCGCAGGATGTCGACCGTGCGCTGGACGCCGCGCTCGCCGCCCGCCATCAGGCCGTACAGGAACGCCCGGCCGATGAGGCAAGCGCTTGCGCCGCGGGCCATGGCCGCGACGATGTCGCCGCCGGACAGGATGCCGGTGTCGACCCAGACCTCGGCGTCGTCGCCGATCTCGTCCAGCGTCGGGGTGAGCAGCTCGATCGGGGTCGGCGCGCGGTCGAGCTGGCGGCCGCCGTGGTTGGACAGCAGCACCGCGTCGGCGCCGTGTTTGACCACGTCACGGGCGTCGGAGACGTTCTGGATGCCCTTGACCACCAGCTTGCCCGGCCAGGTCGCGCGCACCCAGTCGAGGTCGTCGAAGTTCAGCGTCGGGTCGAAGAGCTTGTTCAGCAGCTCGGCCACGGTGCCGTCGAAATGCGACAGCGACGCGAAGGTCAGCGGCTCGGTGGTCAGCAGGTTGAACCACCACGCCGGGTGCGTCGCGCCGTCGAGGAAGGTCTTCAACGTCAGCGCGGGCGGAATGGTCAGACCATTGCGCACATCGCGCAGGCGCGCGCCGGCGACCGGGGTGTCGACGGTCAGCAGCAGCGTGTCGTACCCGGCCGCCCAGGCGCGATTCATCAGATCTTCGCCGGCGCCGTGGTCGCGCCAGACGTAGAGCTGGAACCACTTGCGGGCGTCGGGCGCGGCCGCGGCGGCGCCCTCGATCGAGGTCGTCGCCATGGTCGAGAGCGAGAACGGGATGTCGTTGCGCTGGGCGACACGGGCGACCGCCGCCTCGCCCTCGTGGTTCATCATGCGGGTGAACCCGGTCGGCGCGAACGCGAACGGCAGCGCGGAACGCTTGCCGAGTATCGAAACGCTGGTGTCCACATCGGACACCCCGCGCAGCACGTTGGGGTAGAACTCCACGCTGCGGAAGGCCTGGCGGGCCCGGCGCAGGCTGTCCTCGAGCTCGGCGGCGCCGTCGGTGTAGTCGAAGGCCGCGCGCGGCGTGCGCTTGCGGGCGAGCATCCGCAGGTCGGCGATGGTGTGCGCGCCGGCGAGCCGCCGCTCGGTCGGGTTGAGGACGATCGGTTTCGGGCGAAGGATCTGCTTCAGCTCGCTCGGCTTGGGCAGGCGGCGTTTCGTCACACGATCATCTCCCGAATATGAAAGGACCCGGCAGACATCCGATGTCTGCCGGGTCCTTTCTAGCACTTATTTACGCGGAACCCGAGTCCGAGGTCTGCGGACCGGCCGCCGCGATGTCGTCGATGCGGTACTTCTGCGCCGCCTCGACCACCTTCGCCTGGTCGATCTTGCCCTGCTTCGCCAGCGCGGACAGCGTCCCGACCACGATCGACTGGGCGTCGACCAGGAACTTGCGCCGCGCCGCCGGGCGGGTGTCGGAGAAGCCGAACCCGTCCGTGCCGAGGGTGAGCATGTCGTTCGGCACCCACGGGCGGATCAGGTCCGGCACCGCGCGCATCCAGTCCGAGACGGCCACGACCGGGCCCTCGGTGCCGGACAGCGCCTGCGTGACGTACGGCACGCGCGCCTCGCTGCCCGGGTAGAGCAGGTTGTCGTGGTCGATCTCGACCGCTTCGCGGCGCAGCTCGGTCCACGACGTCGCCGACCACACGGCCGCGCGCACGCCCCACTCCTCTTCGAGCAGCTTCTGCGCCTTGAGCGCGTCCGGCATGGTGACGCCGGAGACCAGGATCTGCGCCTCCGGGCCGCTGCCCGACGGGGCCTCGGCGTAGCGGTACAGACCCTTGAGCAGGCCGTCCACGTCGAGGTTCGCCGGCTCGGCGGGCTGCTGGTACGGCTCGTTGTAGATGGTCATGTAGTACATGACGTTCTCGCCGTTGCCGTCCGGCCCGGTGTCGCCGTACATGCGGTGCAGGCCGTTGCGGACGATGTGCGCGATCTCGAACGAGAACGACGCGTCGTACGCCACGATCGCCGGGTTCGTCGCCGCGAGGAGCAGCGAGTGGCCGTCGGCGTGCTGCAGGCCCTCACCGGTCAGCGTGGTGCGGCCCGCGGTGGCGCCGAGGATGAACCCGCGGGTCATCTGGTCGGCGGCCGCGTAGATGCCGTCACCGGTCCGCTGGAACCCGAACATCGAGTAGAAGATGTAGATCGGGATCATCGGCTCGCCGTGCGTGGCGTACGACGTGCCGACGGCGGTGAACGACGCCGTCGAGCCCGCCTCGTTGATGCCCTCGTGGAGGATGACGCCCTTCTCGGACTCCTTGTACGCCAGCATCAGGCTCGCGTCGACCGAGGTGTACGTCTGGCCGTGCGGGTTGTAGATCTTGGCGGTCGGGAACATCGAGTCGAGGCCGAACGTGCGCGCCTCGTCCGGGATGATCGGGACGATCCGCTTGCCGATCTCCGAGTCCTTCGCCAGCTCGCGGATGAGCCGGACGATCGCCATGGTGGTGGCGACCTCCTGCTTGCCCGAGCCCTTGCGGATGCCTTCGTAGACCTTGTCGCCCGGCAGCACGAGCGCCTTCGCGCGGGCGGCGCGGCGCTCGGGCAGGAACCCGCCCAGCGTGCGGCGGCGGCCGACCATGTACTCGATCTCCGGCGAGTTCTTGCCGGGGTGGTAGTACGGCGGCAGCTTCGGGTTCGCCTCGAGCTCCTCGTCGCTGATCGGGATGCGCTGGGCGTCACGGAACAGCTTGAGGTCGTCGAGGGTGAGCTTCTTCATCTGGTGCGTGGCGTTGCGGCCCTCGAACGACGAGCCGAGGCCGTAGCCCTTGATCGTGTGCGCCAGGATCACCGTCGGCTGGCCGTGGTGCTCCAGCGAGGCCTTGTACGCCGCGTACACCTTGCGGTAGTCGTGGCCGCCGCGCTTGAGGTTCCAGATCTCGGCGTCGGTGAGGTCCTTGACCAGGTCCTTCGCGCGCGGGTCGCGGCCGAAGAAGTGCTCGCGGACGAACGCGCCGTCGTTGGCCTTGTAGGTCTGGAAGTCACCGTCGGGCGTGGTGTTCATCAGGTTGATGAGCGCGCCGTCGCGGTCGCCGTGCAGCAGCGAGTCCCACTCGCGGCCCCAGATGACCTTGATCACGTTCCAGCCGGCGCCGCGGAAGTACGACTCCAGCTCCTGGATGATCTTGCCGTTGCCGCGCACCGGGCCGTCGAGCCGCTGCAGGTTGCAGTTGATCACGAAGGTCAGGTTGTCCAGGCCCTCACCGGCGGCGACGTGGATCAGGCCGCGCGATTCGGGCTCGTCCATCTCGCCGTCGCCGAGGAACGCCCAGACGTGCTGGTCGCTGGTGTCCTTGATGCCGCGGTCGCGCAGGTAGCGGTTGAACCGCGCCTGGTAGATCGCGTTCATCGGGCCGAGGCCCATCGACACCGTCGGGTTCTCCCAGAAGTCCGGCATCAGCCGCGGGTGCGGGTACGACGGCAGGCCGCCGCCCTCGCCCGCGTGCGAGAACTCCTGGCGGAATCCGTCAAGTTGCTGCTCGTTCAGGCGGCCTTCGAGGAACGCGCGGGCGTAGATGCCGGGGGAGGCGTGCCCCTGGATGTAGATCTGGTCGCCGCCGCCGGAGTGGTCCTTGCCGCGGAAGAAGTGGTTGAAGCCGACCTCGTAGAGCGCCGCCGACGAGGCGTACGTCGAGATGTGGCCGCCGACACCGATACCGGGCCGCTGCGCGCGGTGCACCATGATCGCCGCGTTCCAGCGGATGTAGGCGCGGTAGCGGCGCTCGATCTCCTCGTCACCGGGGAACCATGGCTCGTTCTCGGTGGGGATCGTGTTGACGTAGTCCGTCGCGGTCAGCGGCGGGACACCGACGTTGCGCTCCCTGGCTCGCTCCAGGACGCGCAGCATCAGGTACCGCGCACGCTGCTGACCTCCCCTTGCGAGCGCCTCGTCGAAGGAGTCCAGCCATTCGGCGGTCTCCTCCGGGTCGATGTCGGGCAGGTGCGCCGCCAACCCGTCACGGATGACTCGGACGCGTGCCGGGGCCTCCGTGCTGGGGGCGCCGTCGTTCTGCGGGGCCAAGGGATCTCCTCGCCAAATGGTTTTGTGCTCTGTCGGTCTGCTAGCAGCGATCTATCCCTGCCATCGTCGTCTCAAATCCCGCCGCCGTCACCGCTACTGTCCGGTAACGTCGGGCGACCCGGGCGCGACATCTCCACGGCGTGGATGTATCGCGCGCGCGACTTGTACTCACCCTATGCGACGCCGGTGCCGGGCCGCCGACCGCAGGGGCCCCTGAACGTCGTAATTGCCGTCGCGAAGGGGGTGGTAAGGGTCGTACCCTGCGACACGAGTTGTTGCCGATCCGGTGTGGACGGTTGCGCGCAAGCCCTCACCAGTGTTCGCTAGTCGCAACGTGTACCCGAGTGAGGCGGCTCGCCGCCTCACTCCGTCGTAAGTTGGAGGAGTGAAAACAGTGGTCGCCGCGGGAGACGCTGATCAGAACAGCGTCGCCGAGAGGCTTGGGATCAAGCCGGACATGGTGGTCCAGGAGATCGGCTGGGACGAAGACGTCGATGAGGACGTCCGCTCGGCGATCGAGGAGACGATCGGTGCTGACATCCTCGACGAGGATGCCCAGGAGGTCATCGACGTGGTGCTGCTGTGGTGGCGCGACGACGACGGTGATCTCGGGGACGCGCTGCTCGAGGTCCGGGGCCTCTTGAACGAGAACGGCGTGGTCTGGGTGCTGACCCCCAAGACGGGACAGCCAGGACACGTCCAGCCAAGCGAAATCGCGGAAGCGGTGCCCACTGTGGGGCTTTCACAGACGGCCAACATCAGCGTCGCGGCCGGCTGGGCAGGCACGAAACTCGTACCACCGAAGTCCAAGACCAAGCGCTGAACCGGGCACTGCGGGCGACACGATAGGGTTGACCCGCAGGCACGGTTCGACGCGGTGAGAGGACTACAGAGGCATGGCCGTCGAGGTCGGTACGCAAGCCCCGGACTTCACGCTCAACGACTACAACAAGCAGCCCGTCAAGCTGTCGTCCTTCCAGGGTGACAAGCCGGTGCTGCTGGTGTTCTACCCGTTCGCGTTCAGCGGGATCTGCACCGGCGAGCTGTGCCAGCTGCGCGACGAGTTCGCCGACTACGACGGCCAGGGCGTCCAGGTCCTCGGCGTCTCGGTCGACACCCCGTTCTCGCTCAAGGCATGGGCGGAGCAGCAGAACTACCAGTTCCCGCTGCTGTCCGACTTCTGGCCGCACGGCGAGGTCGCCAAGGCCTACGGCGTCTTCAACGACACCGCGGGCCTCGCCGTCCGCGGCACCTTCCTGATCGACAAGGAAGGCGTCGTCCGCTTCGCCGAGGTCAACGCGCCCGGCGAGGCGCGCGACCAGGGCTCCTGGAAGAAGGCCGTCGCCGAACTCGCCTGAGTTCGGCATTCGGTGACGCCTCGCGCTGGGGCGTCACCGGTTCAGGGCGCATAGCTCAGCGGGAGAGCACTCGGTTTACACCCGAGCGGTCGTAGGTTCGATCCCTACTGCGCCCACCAGATAGGTCTTATTCACACCATCGGCAATGAAAACAACGTCACCTTGCGTGACGTTGTTTTCTCTTTCTGTGACAACGGTGTACTCGTCAAACGTCGTTAAGAGAACGTTAGATGGGCGGGTACGGTCGCTAGCAAGATCGGCCGCCGTCATCAAATCACCACGGTTGACGGTCGCTTGGGATGGCAGAACGGCGGCGTCCGCCGCCGGAAACTGGATCGCTGTCCCTGCGGCGAGCATCGCCCGGAACGGCTCCGTCAGCTCGGCTCGTACAACCGAGCCGTCTTCGCCGATGTAGAGCTTCTCGAAGAAGCCCTGATTGATCTGTCGCTTCACTTGGTCGGGAGCGCTCAAGTAAGCCTGCTCGCAGTGGCTGGCGGTAGTCAGCGCGCGTTCTAGGGTGACTTCGACGCCTTCTGTAGCGGTCTTGGCCGCTTTGATCTCGCCGTCGGCCTCGGCCAGTTGACGAGTCAGCCGTTGCATCTCGCTGCCAAGTAGGTCTTGCGGGACGGCTCCGGCGTAGTGCGCCTGGAGCAACTTCTGACGTTCGTCAGTCAGCTGAGTTTTGCGCTTCGCAGCTCGCTCGAGTCCGTGGCTCGCTTCCAGCCGCCGAGCGGCAACCTCCTGTCGCACACCCTGCCGGATCTCCTCCGCGTACTCCGGTGTCACTTGGAAGCGACCGTAGAAGTCGGCGATGCCTTGCTCGATGCGTTCGACTCGCACAGCTGGGCGTCGACAGTTGTTGGTCTTGGTTTTCTTTTTGACGCACAGGAAGTAGACGTAGGTGCCGCCGTTGCCAGTGTTCTCCGAGTAGACCAACCGCCCGTCGCAGCTTGAGCAATAGATCGTGGACCGCAGATAGTGCGTGTGCTTGCGATCCTTCTCGCCGGTGTGGTTGTGAGCCGCCAGGATGTGTTGGATAGCAAGCCAGGTGTCCGGCTCAATCAGCGCTTCGTGTTTGCCCTCGTAGTGGATGCCTCGATAGGGCACGAGTCCCATGTAGTACGGGTTCTGCAGGATGTGGTACATCGTTGTCGGGCCAATGGGTCGCGCGGGGCTATTTGGCGATGGCCGACTCGTCAGCCCCTTGGCGTTGGCGGCCAAGGTCAGGTCAATGGCACTCCAGTCGCCTGTGGCGTACTGCTCCAGGCACCACTGGACGATCTCGGCCCGTTCGGGATCCAATTCGATCCACGAGAACTCGACTCCACCGCGAGTTTCGCGCCGGTTGAGGTACCCCAGGGGTGCCCGGAAGGGCGTGCCGCCTTCTTCGGCCTTGCGGACCATTCCTTTTAGAACTTCTTGCGCCAAGTTGCCGGAGTAAAACTGGGCGATCTCGGCCATCAGGCCGTAGAGGAGCTTGCCGCTGGGTGTGTCGTCGATGTTCTCCATGCAGGAGACCAACTTGACGCCGTACTTACGTAACAAGAGGTTAATGGCGATGTCATCTTCGCGGTTGCGCGCTAGCCGGTCGATTTTATACTCAATGACGAAATCTGGCCGAACTGTCTTGACGTCGGCGAGCATCCTTTGCAGGTCATCTCGGTCGGCTGACTTGGCCGACTCGCCGCCATCTAAGTACTCTTCGTGGATCGTGGCACCTAGTTCGGCCGCCTTGGCGTGGCAGGCGATTCGTTGTGCTGGAATTGAGTACCCTTCTGCGCCGCCGCCAGTGCGAGCTTGCCTCTTGGTGCTAACCCGTAAGTAGATGAAGGCGATTGGTACTTCGCGATGGCGTAGATTGGTGTTGCCTTTTGGCGTATGCGCGCGGACAGTTCGGGCAGCATCAAGTGCTAGCTGCTTATGATCCGATGTGCTGGCGGGCGCACCCTGGCAATGTTGATCGCGTTCTGACATGGATACCTCCTTTGGCTCTGCGGAGCCCTAAATTGCTTTCTGGAATCATTTTCTCAGTACTTCTTGGAAGTGCCAAGAAAGGAAATCCTGTCCTTATTTCTGGTGGGTGGTACTGGATGGCGATTGGTCGCCATCCAGTACCGAGCCGAGCTCGCTACTCGGCAGCTGCGGTCTTACGGCCTCGGGTGGTCTGGGGCTTGGCCTCAGCGACTTCGGCGGGGTCGGTGCCGAACAGGCTCTGGATTGCTCCCGCCCTCGCCTCGGCTTCGCGCTGGATCTCTTCCAGCGCGGCCGTAGCCCGCTGAGCGAAGTCCGGTTCTTGCCGCTTGGTCGTGACGTACAGCTCGACCGCTCGCAAGGCCGCATCGTTGAGCGAGATGCCGTCAAGCTGCGCGACGAGGGTGAATTGGGCGTGGAGTTCGGAGCCAATCTTTAGACCCAGCGTCTTGACGCCCTTGCCGGTGGGATCGGTCATTCGACCTGCCTCCTCGGTGTTGTGTGACCGCCCATGTCTCGCGACCAGTGCGAGATCAATTGGATGAGCGGCCACAGGCCACCGATGAGTGGCTCGGACCGGGCAGTTCACGAGACTGCCCGTTCCTGTTCTGCCCGCCAAGTGGCGAGCCGTTTCTCGGCCAGCGCGGCATAGTCGGAGTTGAGCTCAATGCCCACCCAATCCCGACCATGCATCTCAGCAGCCAAAGCCGTGGTCCCGGCGCCTATGAACGGGTCGAGCACGATGCCGCGTCGCCAGCTGGCATGCGGGCAGACGGGTTCGAGTGGACCGGTGGCCAGCCAGCGGCCGTGCTGTAAGCGCTCCGCTCGTCGCCACGGCCGGTCGCAAACGGCGCAAACTCGTTCTGGGCACCCTGCCAGGAGAGGCCGCCGAATGATCTCCAACGGGAAGGCGGCGAAGTGGGCTCCGCGATAGCTGCCGGTGGGTACCGTCCAAACGTCGCCGGGGTTCTTACCGAGCGGGTGGCTGGCAAGCCCGGCGGTCTTCATCCCCGCGAGGCCGTGGTTGAGATCGACCCGCGGGCACTTGCCACGCCCCAGCTTTGGCACGGCTTCGCGGCACAAGTAGGTCCGAGCGACTCTGCGGGCGGGGCCGGCGGCTGCGGTCACCGCGGGTTCGCGGACTGCGTGAAGGTCGAAGTAGTAGTTGGGCTGGCGGGTGAAGAAGTAGACGACCTCGTGGCTGGCGGTAAACCGGTCGTGGACGCTCGACGGGGTGGGATTGGGCTTTGCCCAGATGATCTGGTTTCGCAGCAGCCAACCTGAGCACGTCAGGAGGAGTGCCACCCGCGATGGACCGAGCAGCAAGCTCTTCTTGGCCGCACCTTCCCTCGAGTGACGGCTGTACCCGTCGCCGAGGTTGAGCCAGAGCGAACCGGTCGGCGTGAGCACCCGACCGAATTCATCGCAGATGGCGGCAATCTGGGCGGCCCAGTCGTCCACCGTGGCTTCGGCCCCAATCTGCTGATCGTGCCCGTAGTCCCGCAGGCTGAAATACGGCGGCGAAGTGACCACGCAGTCCATCGAAGCGTTCGGCAGCTCGGCGAGACGCTCGCGCACGTCACCGATCAGGATGCGCCCGGTGGGTAGGTTGTTGATCTGATTCATCGGGCACCTCCTTCGACGAGAACGTGGGTTAGTAAGTCGGCTGCTTCACGGGTGAGGCAGACGGTGAACAGCGCTTGCTGCTCGTCGGGCAGTCGCTGGATCGTTCGGGCGACGGCATCCAGTCGCCGGGTATTCGGGACCAGCCACCAGGTTTTGGGGAAGATGCCAAACCGCGCTTGCTCAATCCCGGTGTGCCAGTAGGCCCGGTAGACTTCCAGCTTGCGGGAGATGGTCGGCAGACTTTCCGTATCAAGATCGAGTTCCAGAAACACGCTGAGCTCGTAACCGTCCGCAGCAAGCCGCGCGAACGCATCGGGTTTTAAGGTGACGAGCTCCCCGGCTACACCGGAGAACTGTCGCCAGCAGGCAGGCTCGCTCGCGAACTCCAGCAGCTCGGCTCGGCCAGCCCGGTCGCGTTCGACCAGCTGAACATAGGCTTCCGTCACCGCCAGCGTGTGATCCTGGAAAGCGGGTTTCGTCTCGCTGACTCGGCGGTGTCGTCGGGCTGGTTCGTAGCCGAGATCGAGGACGGCTTGTCCGAGACCTGACAGGCCGTAGATGAACCCGTTGCTCCCAGCACGGACGCCACCAATGCGGCGGCGCAGCCGGACCACCAACCCGAGCGTGGTCAGTCGCTGGAGCGCGGCCCGGGTCTTTCGCGCCTGCGTGGCCGGTAGACCAGCGGCGACATGGAGTCGGCCGAGCTGTTGACCGGTCGCCAGGCGCACCAGTTGGAGCGACTCGAGGATGGCCCGGTCGCGGCTTGTGAGCCGGTCGGCCAGACGGCGGGCCCGGCTACGACTGGTCACTGGATAGCTTCGGAGAACACCAGTGTGTCGGTGGCGGCTATCCGGCATACACGCAGGCTGGAGTCTTGCCGACTCGACACGATCGGTGGAGCGACCGGCGACCAGATGAGGCTCGTGCGGCCGCCTCATATGCCGGTCCTCCGCACTCCGACAGGCGCGGCTGGTGGATCACCGCCTTGCCAGCGCTTCAAAATGGCGGCGTCGAGTTCAGCCGGATCGACGCCGTAGCGCTCGGCACTTGCTCGGCGCACCGCGTCCGGATTCCACAACGCATTGGGTAGCGGTGGCGTGGCCACTTCAAAGGCGGCGCCGGGTGCGCCATCTACCAGGACCCGAGCCACGGCGTGGTAGGCAGGTAATCTTTCAAGATCGTCCGGTTTCACCGGCGTACCGAGCACCCGGGCCAGCGCCTTGCCGTCGCCTTCGGCGGGTCGGAAGACCACTCGCGCGCCGACATTGGCCAGCACCGCCGCTTGGAGGTCGGTACTGAGCTGACCAAGGTGCTGATGCGCCAGCGTCCACGTGACATTGGCGCCACGACTTCTCGCCAGGACATCCGCGAAATCCAACCCTGCCGCGAAGGTCTGCCATTCGTCTACCACCACCGACACCGGCCGACTACCACCACCGACACCGGCCGACGCGCGGCCGCCGATTTCGTGGTTTGGCGTTGGATTTCAAGCCACAGCTGCGACAAGATCAGGCCGCCAATAAGTCGAGCAGTCTCAGGACCTGCGGCTCCGGCATTTAGGTTGACCAGCAGGATCGTTGGCCGGGTGAACATCGAGGCGAGATCGAACGTTGGGTGGGGCGTGCCAAGCAGCCGCCGGATCGCCGGGCGCGCTGTCCAAGGGCGGAGCTTGTTAGCGACCGGAGCCACCACCTGGGAGCGTTCCGCCTCCGACAAGTTGTTAAACCAGGCGAGCCACGGAGCGATGGTCAGCGGATCACTAACCTTGGCCGCCACCGAACGGCGGAAGTGCGAGCTCGTCAAGATTGGCAAGACATCCGTCAGCGCCCCGTCTTCGAGCCGCGAGGCAAGAACCAAGCCGTGGGTCAGGACATCGGCGCTGCGCGGGCCCATGGCTGCGCCAAATATCTCGCGCAAGAGGCTCAAGATGCTGTCGGCGCGGCGCTCGGCATCCGCCCGCGGCCCGGCCAGAGGGTTGAAGCCGATAACAGGACCGGCCGCTCCCGGATCGATGACCACGACGTCCTCGTGCCGGTGCCGAGGTAGTCGTGCCAGGATGTCTTCGACGAGGTCGCCTTTGGGCTCAATAACGACCAGACTGCCGCCGGCCTCGGCCTCGTGCGTTACCCAGTGAGCCAAGAGCGTCGATTTTCCGGCTCCGGACGGAGCGATGAGGTGCGCGTGGGTGCTGTAGCTCCTGCGCGGCAACCACACTGCCGCGCCCTTGGCCGCCGGATGACTGGTCATACCCAACGGCCTGGCGGCGCCCTGCGGTAAACCGGATTGAATGAGTCTCGTCAAGCTGGCTGGCGGTGCGGCGAACGCCCCAGCGCCGCCCGGTACCTCAAGTCCAGTCAGGCACCAGCCCATGAGGGTGGCTACTTCGCTGGCGTTCATGATCTCCGACCACGAGCGGACGCGACCCATGACGCTGATGAGCTGCTCGGCCGTCCGGCTTGATTGCGGCGAGGCGTAGACCCGGGCGTGCGAGCCGCTGGCCAGGCTGAGCGCCGAAACGGCTGGCCGCAGCAGTTCGGCGGCTCGGCGTGGATCACGAGCAACGCTGCCGAGTCGGCCGCGTACGGCGTAGAGCGGTTCGGCAAGACGGGCTTTCCAGCCGCGCTGCTCGTCACCGTTCGGCTCGCGTGGCGCGGTGAAGCCCAGCCAGTCAAGCGTCGTTTCCGGAACCGGCACCCGAGTTGAAGTGTGGCTCGGCCCAACCACCCAGGACACCACGAGCGCTTCACCCGCCCGCATAGTCTCGCGGATTCGCACCAGCCCGACCGTGACGCCTGCGGCCGTGTCGAGCCTGAGCGGATGAATCATGCTGGTCAGGCGGATTTCTCGGGCTGTGATGGGCGTCGGCCGCTCGGGCGTGGCCGTTGGCACGAGCACCAGGCCAGGCAGTTGAGCCGTCAGGTCGCCCGGCAACGTGCGGGCGATCCGCGGCTCGATGCCAACCAGCCAGCGCACACGGTCGGCGTGAATCCAGACTTCAAATACGACCATGGGCTGTAAACGCCTCAAGCCGTAGTGCGGCCGTCCGGCCAACACCCGCACCAGACCCGTGATGTCGGATATAGCGCCGTCACGGGGCGGAAAGGCTTCGTGCCAGGTGAGCTCAATCATGGCAAGGCTCCCCCTGGCCGGGCCGCTGGTCCCGAGCGGCATCCGAATCCGGAGTGGCTCCCGGCAACGTTGTGGCCTGTCGGGCGAGAGCCAGACAGGCTTGCGCCAATTTTCGGATAGCTGGATGCGCTCGTTCCTGCGCGGTGACGATTACGGGACGTTCTGAAACTGGCTCGGACATGGAAACCCTCCTCTCGGGATGAGGCCCGAAACGAGGGTTAGCAGGGCGCACCTAATACGCCTGCGCTTGTCTTGACAGGCTAGCGCAGCTGGCGTGAAAATAAATGCACACTGGCTTCCCTCGTTTCCGAGGCTTGCTGATGTGTAATAGAACCTGAGCACCCGCGTCGCCAGCGGAGACGGTTCGCGAGAAGTTTTTCGACACCCCTCTCGCGAGTGTTCTCTATCTGGCGGCGTGCTCAGGGCCCGCTTATTATCGCGGAGCTCTTATCGAGAGCGCAAATGACTTATCCACAAGGGCAGTGAACGAACGGTAGTCGCCCGTCGCTCGCACGCGCCAGCGAAATATTATAAAGAAATGAACGCGCTAGTTCGCGCTGTCAGTCCTGACAAGCTTGGTAGTGCCACATCGCAGGTGAACGGCGAACGGTGCGGCGGCTCGCTGGCGCGAGATGCGCAGCTCACGAGCCCAGATCCGGCACTCCTTCTCGCGCCACCACGTCTCGGTGTTCTCTAAGGTCTTTCCGACCAGCTGTTTTCTCGTTCGTCTGGGCATAGTGGTACCTCCTTTTCGTCATGGGTGGATGCCGGTTGGTCTGAGCGCTTCCCGCTCGGCCACGCGGCTGGACTGCTCGCGCGGGTCACGCCGGACCGCATTGACGGCTGACAGTCAGAGACTCGGAACAAACGGCCGGTCGCAGGCCCGGCACCAGGTGACGCCCGGCCGCCAGCCGCCGCGCGCGACCCTGATGGTTACGCGCGTCCGGCCGGACTGGCACTGGCATGAGGCGAAGACGTACTTGCCGGGCGCCGCCGGCCTGGCCGCGTCGACTTGAGCGGAGCTCACCGAGTCATTTACCTGGCTGTTCGTTTGCTCGCGGCGGTCGAGATGCGGCGTCCGCTCGAGTACCAAGCCATGGCCCAGCTCGGCGACGAGATCGCCGTAGTCTGCGCGGCCGCGGTTCGCTAGCCGGGGCGTGTGATGCCCAACTCGGGCGTCGCGTTCGACGTGCAGGCCAATGACCAGGGCTAACTCGGCGAACCGCCGGTTGTGATACCGGCCTTGCCTCGACGTGTCCTTGATGCCGCTCGTCGCGGCATACGCGTGAACGGCCTCATGGAGAAGCGTCACCAGCACGTTCTCCGCCGGGCTAATGGACGGCGCACAGTCGCTGAAACAGGCGTTGACGAACAGCTCATGGACCGGACGGCCGCCATGCTGCCAAGCTTCGGCTTCCAGCCAGCCGTAGGCCTGGCTGCTCGTGCCGCCGGATGTCACGAGCACCTGGTCTTGCAGGACTTCCGTCAAGCCCGGCAGGTCTTCGAGACGCCGCCGGGCAACCTCCATGAGTACCCGCGCGAGAAGCGCGTTCATGGCGAGATGTGCGTCAGTCGGGCCGGAGCCTGACAACGGCACGACCTCCGCGCCAGAGGCGGCCGCGTCAGGCAGCCTCTCGCCCTGAGTCGATCTGGTTTTGGGCATAGCTCACCTCAGGTTCGTTTCCGAGTGGATGTGAAGAAGAAGGCGGAAGAGCTCTAGCGGACGAGCTTCCAGATGACCCAGAGCGCCAGGATGCCCAGCGCCACGGGCCAGTAAGTGGCCGCCAGCTGCGCGCCCACGAGGACGAGAGCCAGCACGAGGAACGGCAGCGCAAAGAGGAAGAACAGCATGAATACACCTACCTTTCGGGTTTAGAGAAAGTCAGCGCCTGGCGCCGAGAATGATCCAGCCGATGGCGCACAAGATGCCCACGGCGATGATTGCTGGCATAGCCGGAGCAATCAGCTGGAAGAACATGTCCCAACCGGCTTGGATCTCGCCCATGAGCGGAGCCGGTAAGACTGGCTCCAAGATGGCCATGATGAGCTTTAAGACAACGCCGAGGGCCAGCAGCCCGCCGACGATGCCAGCCACTCGGCCGAGGATGCGGCCAAAGCTTGATCTCACGAAATAGTTGCCTCCTTCCCTAGGGGATGACGGGTCGGACCGCCTGGCCCGACCCGCCGCACTTCCCCTTGTTGATCTAGACGGGTGAACCGCCTCGCTGGCCGCATGCGCGGCATGAGGTCGCCGCTGCTAGCGCCTGTTCGAGACGCCAGCGGTAGTACCTCGAGGTCAAGTACCAAACGATCGCCGCCGTGAGTAGGACAGTGACGCCGTACGAGTAGACGGTGGCGTTCATTGCATCCTCCCGCCCCAGCTCGGCGCCAAGTAGCAGAGCATCTGACCTCCTGGATGTTGTTCTCGATCCTTCGCCGAACTGGCGATGACACAAGGAGAGCACCGCTTTCGGCTTGGAGCGGCCAACTGTCCGAGTTCTGCCCCAAGAGCTATAAACATGCAGCTCAGAGGCCATCTTCTAAGTTGGGACAAAGCTCGGCCAACGGTCGGGTAAGACCGCCGCCAACACGAAAAGCCCGCTCGAAGTGAGCGGGCCAGGGGGTTGACGGGGTCAGCCATGGGGAGTTACTGCGGGTTCCAAGAAACGGGTACGGACCGCTCGCCCTGCGTGTGCTTCCAGACGCAGGCATTGAAGAAATCTCGATCAGTAAGAAGTTGCGAAGGTGACGCTTCGTCCGAGACAAAGAGATCTTTAGGATCCCTCTCCGTTACGACGTAATCGTCGTCGTGGCGGTCCATAGATCCAGGATCGCGTCCGGGCTTCAGTTCTATGTAGTCGAGGAAGCCGGGATCGAAACGCCAGTAGTCCATGATCGCCACCACGCCGATGAGGTACGTCGTGAAGTCGCCGCAGCAGGCTTCCACGCCGTCGCCGTCGCGAAGCCATGCGACGATGAAGTTGCCGAGGGCGAGTTCGTTCTTCGACAATCTGACGAGTGCCGACGTCGGTGTCTTGTGCGCAAAAGCTTCAAACGACTCAACCATGCGAATACGGATATAGTCGTGCGTCATTGACAGCCTCATTTCAGATTGAGGCTGACCCCGTATATTCTATAGCATAAATAGCCCATGTTTGCAATAGTAAATTGCACGAGACGTGCGGATGATTGTTTCAAGCTCCTTCAGGCATCGCTTATCCTTGGACGCGGAGTATGCTTGCTGGCTGCCGGTCCAGATAAGGGAGGGTGGACGGGATGGTTGAGGCGGACAGCTCGGACGTTGAGGCGAAAGCGTCAAGGAAGCTGCTCGTCGACGTTGGCCGCGAGCGCGTGATTCGGACAGTTGTCAACAAGCTTAACTTGCAGTCTGTTACTACCTCCTGCGAAGTGGATCTCCTGGACGCCGTGGTGCCCGACGTAGCCGCCGAGGCTCAGGTTGCCGCACGTGGCAACGAGGACGATGCGGCGGCTACTTATGTAGTTGCTGCTGCCTATCTTCTCGGATATATCGACGATCCTGGGCTGCTTGAGGTTATCGATCAACGTGGTCAGAGAATTGAGTACGACGAGCGAAGTAAGAGCTGGAAAGGTCCGTCGAATGCGAAAATACAGCAAGACAAAGTCGGCGTTCTTCTTGGAAGGTCGCAGAGCAGTGTAAAAGGGCCGCTTTGGAGTAATAGGATTTTCGAGGCGCTCGAACGCGCCATTGTTTGCCATCTAGAATCTGATGCTATTCTTAAACGGTTACTCGAAATTGTAGAGAGACACGAGAGGCTCTCGCGTCCGCGTGAAGCTACCTCGCCATCAAGCGGCCAGGCGGGCCACTCTTACGAGTTTGAAAAACGGAAGGCATCACTCTCATGGCAGCCTGAGTTGCCTGCTCGCCACATTGATTCGAGACTTCTGCGCGCAAAAGCGGACCTCGCCGAGTCGGTTGAACGACAGCTGCTTGAAGAAAAGAGAACGCAACGCGTGGGCGACCCCTTTCCGCTGCCTATCCGTCTGGATGACTGCACGCATACGTACGGTGACCAGCGCGGAGAAAGTCAACGGGTTCAGGCTCCCATGGATCCGGTTAACTTGCCCGGAATGATCGACAATGATATCTCATCGATCTTCGAGAGAGTGCCCACTAAGTGTCTTATTGTACTAGGCAAGCCAGGTTCAGGAAAAAGTGTACTATTGCGAGAGCTTGCACTCTCACTCCTTCGCAAGAATTCGCCGACGGATCGCGTTCCAGTGATATTCAATATCGGCTCATGGGAGCCGAACGAGATCGACTTGCGCGACTGGATGGCAAAGGAGATTGTTGCAAGTCACCGCGACCCCAGATTAAAAAAGCGGTTAGCTGCAGCACTGGCTGACCAGCTTGCATATGGCCGACACATACTCCCCCTTTTCGATGGACTTGACGAAGCGGGCGAAGATCGCCTCGAAGCTGTCTTAAGGTCGATATATGCTTCGCGCGACCCTGATTCTAGCTTCATAATTTCGAGTCGCGTGGATGAGTATCGCCATGTCGCATCGAAAGGAAAAGTCACTACTAGCTTCACCTCCGCCTTCTTGGTGCGTGATTTAGAACTTGAAGATGTGATCGAGTACCTGCCGCGCACATCGCCTGCTCGCCCGTCGTTCAACGAAGGCAAGGTGGCAACGAAGTGGGATCCCGTGCTTGCGCGACTGAAGTCGAGCCCGGATAGCCCCGGCTGCATTGCCCTTCGTCGGCTATTCGCTACGCCACTCATGGTTTCATTGGCTCGTGCTATCTATAGCGAGACGGATGCGCACCCTAAAGAGTTACTTGACTTCCCGGACCTTGCCTCACTTTCCGATCACCTACTTGACAACTTTGTCCGGGCGCGGTACGAGCAGCCTACGACTCCAGGGCGACATGGTCGCTATATGGCAGTAAGAGGAGTTCAAGTTGAACGATACCTTTCTTTTCGGGCAGTGTCCCTTCTTGGGCAGCGTAGGAGAGATTTCAAGGAAGACATATCAGATAAAGTCTTACAAAAGAAGCACCGCGAACTGGTTAGAAGTCTAGTGATTCTGTTCTTGTTTCTTTGCTGGTCGGCAGCGACGACTATCTACGGAAAGAAGATGACGGTCGCTAATTCATTCCATTCGTTTGAAACGCTGACGCCGATACAGTACGCAGGACAACTGGCGCTCATCGGGATAGTTGCAATGCTGCTTGCATACTTAAGCAAGTTCATATTTCTGCGTCGCAGGAAATTGGACCTTCGATGCCTTTTGTCGAAATTCGAAGATAGGCTGCTTAAAGACGCTCATTGCCGTGGTGTTCTGCGGCGAAATGGAAGCCACTACCAGTTTAGGCATTCGCTCCTTCAGGACAGATTGGCTCTAAATTTGCTCAATAGTGGCGCATGGATTGCTAAAAGTGACATAGCCTGGAAAGCGCGAGCGTTCATCGCTGTAGAGTTGTACCAGCAGGGGCGGATTAGTGATGCTGAGCGCGAGATGAAAGAATCACTGCGACTGCAGTTGACTCTGCCCTGGATGCGGTGGAGGTATCACAAAACTCAGATTAAGTGGACCATTGAGCAAACTGACGCTGGAATGTTACTGCGAGCGATTAGCGCGAGGGGTCGAGAGCGGTCAGCCTTACTTTCACGATAGCATAAGAAAACTACGTCGCGGTCCGCGCGTATGAAGATCCAGGCACCTGTAGCGCTTTACAAATGCCATGAGTCATTAAGGGCTCTCTGGATGGCCGCTTATAGGGCCGTGGACTCGGCGCCACACTTGCCGCTCCGACGCGGGCAACTCAGCCACCGAACTCCCTTCCGTAACCGGCTCAGCCACCTCAATCCTCGCTAGCACCGCCGTCGGCCACTCGCCGTCTTCCGCTACGACGTCAAGATCGGCTTCTGGCCAGGCTAGCCGCACGGCTCCGCCTTCTCGCTCGGCTTCTTCGACAAGGTCGTCAACACGAACTTCGTCGTGGACGACGTGACGCCCGTAAGCGACAGCCTCTCGGGCTTGTCGTCGCTCCCGTGCGTTGTCGTAGATAAGCCAGGAGAAGACACCAACGACTGGCCCGGCCATCACTAAGATGAGCCAGGCCAGCCAGAAGGCGCTCATTGCGGCAGGTCAGGAGCGGTTGAGTCAGCTGTGTGCAGCTCATCAGGCGACTCGGGCTCTGGTTCACAGACTAAAGGCCCGGGAAGGACGCCCGCGGCTTGGTCGTCGGCGTGGGCGTGGAGCAGGTCGCCCAGGTCCGCCAGAAGACCAGCGAACTCGTGCTGCCGGTCCACTGGCATAGTGGCGGCGAGCAGCTCCGTGCAGACGCGCGGCAGTCCGCGACCAACGACTTCAAGAGCAACGACGAGCTCGCCGGTCTGGCGGCTCACCGCTTCCTCACCGCCTCAAACCAGTCAGGTTCTTCGATGTGGAGTTCCGTCATGAGCTCGCGGCTGGTGGCCAGAAGCTTGCTCATTGCCGTTAGGTGGTTGCCGAGCCGCTCTTCCCCGAAGGGCGTCAGCCTGACCCACCCTTTACTGTCGGCGCCCTTGGCCGAGGCGACGTACTTGGCCTCGCGCAGGATGCGCAGATGCCGGGCGAGCCGCTCTTCACGCAGGCCCGTGGCGTAGCGGAGGTATCCCAGCCAGCACCACTGCTCAACCTCAAGCAGGCTCACGACTTGCAGCCGGATCGGGTCGGTCAGGAGCGGGTCGAGCGGCACCAGCGTGCAGGTCATACCGTCACCTCGGCCAGCTCGTCGGCCAGGATCCGGATGGTGCTGCCCGTTCGGCGCACCGTCGAGGTCAGCCGCCCCGAGATGACGGCGCACTCCGACAGGTGGGAGCCCGACACCACGACGACGCCGGCGGCACCCGGCAGCCTGAGCACATCAAGCAGGCCGGTAAAGCCCGGCCGGATGAGCACGTGCGACCCGACGCCGCGGTCACAGAAGACCGTGCCCAGCTGCCAACCTTCGCTTGCGCTCCACCAGTTGAGTAGATCCGCACAGGCATCGCGGTAGTCCGGAGAGCGCCGCTCAGTGCGGATATAGCCGTACATCGTCTGAGGCTTGCCAGCGGGCGTGTCCGCGCACGGCCGGGTAAGGAGCTTCTCGGCCAGAGTTTGCAGTTCGGAAAAGACGGTCTCCATCGTTAGAAGCCCTCCCGGAGGCGAAAGGCCAGCCGCACCGGCTCGCAGGGCCAGGTCGCGCCGCAAGCGCCACAGCAGATGCTTACTTCGGCGGCCCGTGCGGTCAGGTCCGGCGCGTGCAGCACCAAGTAGAAGATGGCCAGCGCGTACAGCTGGGCCGGTTCTGGCACGCGCGGGTATGCCGTCGGCGCAAGGGCATTGCGGCAGCGTTGCCACGTGACCGGTACCGCTCGCGGCACCGGTTGAAGGGTTCGTGCGGTCATTACCTCGGGGAGCCTTCCTACTCGTCGGACCATGAACGGCACACCCAAGCGGCCGGGACGAGTGACCACGGACGGCGACAGGTCAGCGGGATGCCGGACCGTGGTCTTCGGAGGCGGAAAGGTGTCAACCGGCCACCGGGGGTGCCGGTGTTTACCCTGGTCCGCTGGCCGCGCGGCGATCATGACGAGACGTGGCTTACGTGTATGCATCCGGCGCATAGAAAGTAGGCCAGAGAGCGCATAGAGTGACCGTTGTCATACCGGTTGCAAGAATTCGCACCCCGACCGAGGCCACGCCGTATGAGTGCTCGCCCCGCTGCCCGCTACTGCCGTTGTGGCGCGCGTTTGGCCCAGGACAACCCGGCCACGCTGTGCGGGCCATGCGGTCGCCGAGCCCGAAACACGCTGGTCGACGCCCCCGAGGTGCCGCCTAGCTTCTGGGAGACCGACGAGCTGCGAGACGGCTTCGCTAGTCGGCACATGGGCCGGATCATCCATGCGTATCGACGGAATCCGTGGCATGGGCGGCCGCTGGCCCAAAGCGTTGTGGCGGGCTGGGTGGGCCTCAACCAAACGCAGCTGAGCCGCATCGAAACTGGCGCACCACCCCAAGATCTCGCGAAGCTCATACAGTGGGCGCGTGTTCTCCGAATCCCTGCGCGGCTGCTGTGGTTCGCCGTTCCCGGGTTACCCCGTCCGACTCAAGGTGCCAGGCTGTCCGGCCCGACGACAGCTGCCGCTGAACCTGCACGATCGGTGGACGATGTGAATCGCCGCGAGCTCCTACGTCTCCTTTCCATGACTGGTGCACTCATGGCGGTCCCGGCCTTCGACGAGCAGGTCGATCTCGAACGCCTCGAGCACGCCGCGACAACGGGCCGTCTCGATCTGACCGCGGCCGCCGAGTACGACCGGCTGAACGCTCAGCTGTGGCAGGTGTTCTCCCGGTCCAAGTCCAAGCAGCTGGCGCTGCCGGTCGTGCGCAAGCAGCTCGGCGTCCTGACGACGGCCCTCCAGCAGCGGCAGAGTTCAGCGGTACGGCAGCAGCTCTGCACGGCGTCTGCGAACTTGTTCCAGCTGTGCGGCGAGATCTTCTTCGACGGCGACCAGTACACAGACGCGGCACAGTGCTACGCCTTGGCGGCGAGCGCGAGTAAGGAGGCTGCTGCCTTCGACCTGTGGGCCTGCGCCATGACTCGGCACGCTTTCATCGGGGTATACGAGCGCCAGTTCGACCAGGCCGCTCCGCTGCTTGAAGGGGCCGCATCCATCGCTCGCCGCGGGAACCCGGAGCTGTCCACCCGCCACTGGGTGGCCGCCGTCCAGGCCGAGACTCACGCCGGCCTCGGCGACCTGGCCGCTTGCGAAGAGGCGCTGGCTACGGCTGAAGAGGTCACGAGCCTCAACGGCCCGGTTCACACGAGCGGCTGGCTCCGCTTTGACGGCTCACGCCTGGCTGAGGAGCGCGGCACTTGCTATGTCGAGCTCGGCCGCCCGGATCTCGCCGAAGCCACCTTGACTGACGCCCTCTACCAGGACCTTTCGCCACGGCGTCGAGGCAGCGTCCTCACGGATCTCGCCATGATTGGCGTGCAGCGGCGTGACACACACCAGCTCGTCACCTACGGCAATGCCGCGCTCGACGTGGCGAGGCAAACTGGCTCGGCTGGGTACGTCGGTCGCAAGCTGGCCGTACTCCGGCCGCAGCTGGCTCCCTTCCGGGCCGATAGCCACGTCCGCCACCTTGAGCAGGAGATCGCCCGGCTCAAGGCCGTCCCCGCTTGATGTAAGGAGCCCTCGTTGTCCGAAGAGCACGGCCGCATTTTCCGCGAAGCCTGGATTGCGGGCGTCACGAAGCACTTCCCCGGCGAGCCGAAGCCCGGCTACATCGCGCCATGGGACGAGACTCCCGACTGGGAGCGCCAGAGTGCGACTGCGGTCTACGAGCAGGTGGCAGCCTTCATCCAGACGACAGCTGGCGCGGCTACGAAGCTGACTCGCGAACAGAAGGGCCGCTTCGTCTCACTGTGCTGGATTGGCCAGATCTACAAGCACATCCCTGAGCCGAAGCCCGCCTACGTGGCTGACTGGGACGACCTGCCGGACTGGCAGCAGCAGACGGACATGGAGATCTTTGAGCGGATTGAACAGGAAGCGGCGTAACCACGGTGAAATTCACGCTTACCTACGCCGGTCGGCTCCCCAGCAGCAGTGACAAAAAGGTCAAGCACGAAATTCGCCGCAAGCTCCACCCTCAACTACAGGAGTTGTGGCGTACTCATCCGGCGCTTGCCGGGAGTGAGCCGTGGATCGACCGCGCTTCAGACGATCCTGAGGCAGGTGTATTTCTGACGGAAGTTGCTGGTGCGGATTTCGCGGCTCTCGTTCACCCCAACCAGGAGCTGTACGCAGAACTCGACATCTTGGTGCTACGGCCGGAAGCACCTGGTGCGATCGTCTCTCACTTCGGCGACATCGATAACCAGCTGAAGACGCTCTTCGACGCCCTGCGGCGACCAGCCGACGGTTCGGAGGTACCTACCTCCTGGAGCCCGTCACCAGACGAGCAGCCATTGCACTGCTTGCTGGATGACGACAAGCTGATTACCCGGGTCAACGTCGAGACTGATCGCCTGCTGAAGCCAGACGCAGATTCAAAACATGTTGAGTTGACCATCCGCGTCACCGTTAGGGCCTTTGCTGCGACGTGGGGAAACCTCGGCCTTACGGGCTGAACCTGGCTTACGTAGCCAAGTGCTCAGCCAGGCCTGCGAGGCTCGGCAGGATGGCCGCGTGCAACGACGCTGAGTCGGATCGCGGTTCGACCGCCAACGAGTAACGATTCGTAACATGCTGTAGCAGTGCTATCTCGTCACGCGACTGATCATGCATCGATTGACTGATGCGTAAACACAACGCGCATCAGCCCCAAGCGTGATCCGAGGTTCGCCATGCCCGACCTAAAACAGATCGCCGCCCAAGTGTTCGGCACGACGGTCGCCGGAGACAAGAAAATCACTGGAAATTTCGGTGACGCTAAGCCTGAGGGTGCAAAGAACGTAAGTGACTTTGTTACTACGCAGTCATTCTCCAACTTCAGTGGCATGGCCATAGTGATCTATGGTGTATGGAAAATCATGCAGCATGTTTTTGACTTCTTTCGCGGCACATGGTTTCCGGCTATTCTGTGCGCTGCGTTCCTGGCTGTCTCCGTGGCTGCTTCGTGGTCGAACACGCCCGGTAAGCGCATTACGGCGATCTTCATTGCGATTCTCAATTCGATTCTTCTCTATGGGGCGGTCATCGGAGTGCCTGTCGTCGTGACATCGATCGCGGGAAACTAGAGGCCCTATTGCCTGCATGGAGGTAATTAACCGACACGTTGACTATCTTGATCACTCGGTTGAGTAATAGATTTGTTCAACGGGGCGCGTTGGGTGTGTCAGGTTGTGTGTAGTCTGGTCGATCGGCGCAGTGTCGCGGTAAATTATTGGCAGCTATTAGGCAGGGGCGTCCGGGATGGCATATCGAAACAAGTTGTATATCGCCTTTGATGGCGACAAAGACATGCTTTACTACAAGACGCTCAAGATGTGGCGAGCCAACGTCAATATAGACTTCGAGTTTCATAATGCCCACGACCTAAAAAATGCACGAGACACAAGCCTTCCGGAGTCGATAAAGGCATCTTTGAGGGCTAGAATGCAAAATTCCAAGGTCATGCTGCTGCTCGTTGGAGAGAATACGCGATTTCTGAGATTATTTGTCCCTTTTGAGATCAAGTTGGCTCGTAGGCTTGATATTCCAATCATCGTCGCAAACCTTAACGACAAGCGCGAGTATGACCCGACTCGTTGTCCTTCGTCTGTGGAGGACGGAGTCAACACTGTTCATATATCATTTCAGCAAAAGATTATTAAGCATGCCCTGGATCATTATCCCGATTGGTACCATGCTAACAAGCGATCTGTCATGAATCACGGCTTGAGTTACCCAGATTCGACCTATAGGAGTCTGGGTTTAGTATGATACTTCGCGGCTTCAAGCTGATGCTTGGCACGGGGCGTGGCCTAAGAATTTTTCTCGGCACAGGCCTGGCGGTCTTCGGTCTTCTTGGTGGCCTCGTGCAACTCTATGCCGCTTTGTGGCCTAAGAATGAGATTAATCAGCCTGTTATCGTTGTTCTCATTGTGTGCGCCATCTTGGCGAGCTCCACTTTTCGCGCATGGCCACGGCATGCGTTTGGTCGTAACTTTGATTTGCCTGACATCAATGTTCGAGTTATGGTCGGAGATCTATTTGACCAGAAAGGTCACCTGGTCATTGGTTTCAGTGATGCATTCGACACGGACACCACTGATGGAGAGATTATTAGTCCTGTGAGTGTTCAGGGCCAGTTTCTGCATCGCGTGTATGGCGATGACCGTGATCGGCTAGATCGTGATCTTGAGGCAGCCCTTAAAGGGGTTGACCTGGTTGCTGAAGAGCTGTCTGCTGACAAGCGAGGTAAGCTTCGGCGCTATCCGATGGGAACGGTCGCAACTCTTGGGTCCTCAACTCAGCGGTATTTTTGTGTCGCGTACACATACATGCATAATCACCTCATCGTAAAGTCCACAGTCGATTATCTGTGGGAGGCATTAAACTCCGTCTGGGAGGCGGCAAAACTTTACGGACAGCGTAAGGCGGTAGTGATTCCCATCATTGGGTCGGAGTTGGCGCGAATCAACTGCCTGGACCGCGAGAGTCTACTAAAGATGATCATCTTGTCTTTTGTGGCTCGGTCAAGGCAGGATGAGGTATGTAAAGAGCTGATCGTTGTCGTGCATCCGAAGGACTACGAGAAGATTGATATGCTTGAGGTGAGAGCTTTTCTGAAGACCTTGTGATCTGGGTTTGTCCGTGGGAAGTGAACGGAATGAGGTGCTGATGAACGCCAGTGAGGGGCCAGTAAATCCTGGTCGTGCGCCTAAGATTGAGAGGAGGGGGCAGAAGCCGACCCCTCCTCCGCAGCGCCTGCCGCCTCCTCCGCCCCCGCCGCCACCTCAGAAAGAGGGATAGGATCTGAGTAGGTGACAAACAAGGCCATGATCCGGCTGGCAGAGACGCATACTGCGCTACATGGGTAGGGCTGAGCTTCTTTGGAGCCAGCTGGCCGGTAGACAATGGGCGCTTTGAGAATCAGGTCACGATCTGGTGTTTCGTCTGCCATCGAACTATGTGATCCCAGTACTCCTTGAAAGTACGAGCCGTCTTCAAGGTTGCACCCGACCTGTATGTCGCTGGTGAGGCTCCATTTCTCAAACAGCACCCACCATCCTGAGACGATGGAGTCATGCGGGTAGTTGCCTGACGCGATGCGGCCCAGCCATCGTGCGGGCGCATGTTGGGAAGAAGTGCGGTCCTGAAACCACTTCCGGATGCCTTGAGTCGCTGCGGCGAAGGCGAGCGCCGTTGCTAGCAACAGCATGCTCAATGCCCACAAGGTCAGCTTGACGTAGTGATCTCGGGTGTAGGCGGCAGGGCCTCGCACCATGGCGTCTACGTCGATGCTGAGATGCCAGAGTGGCCAGAGGCCAACAATCACAGCCAGTTCGGCCGACACGCTTGCCGCGACAATCGAGACGGTTTCACGAAGTGGCGACGCTCGACGAGATGTCCCCACCCGCTCCCGGCCGACGAGGTAGGCGAACCCAGGCAGCAGAAGCGTGACGAAGAGCAGGAGCCCGGTCAGAGTGCTCGGCATCTGAAGAGATTACGTAGCTTGGCGGTGGTTGAGGCTTGGCGACACGATGTCATGATCGCATCGCGCCTGGACGGTGATGTGATCATGAGCGCCGCCCACGTGGTCTCATCTTGACGCCGTTGCGTAACAAGTGTGCACGGACCGTAGTGTCGCTGACGCGGTAGCGCTCAGCCAAGCTTTCAAGAGCCTCGCCCGCTCGGTACAGCTCGCTTGCCTCTTGGATGTCAGCTGGCTTGAGCAGGAGTCGGCGAGTATCCACGCCTCGGGCTTCCAGGTGCTTGCCAACGGTTGCTCGGTGGACGCCAAACCGAGCGGCAAGTTGACGAACGTTCGAGCCTTGTTGGTAGGCCTCGACCAGTTCGTCTACCTCGGCCGGTCGCAGTTGGCGGGCCGTTCGGAGATCAGCGCTGCTGGGCACGGGACTCGACAGACTGTCTGGCCAGGTGCTTGCGATTTTGAGGAGGCGCTGGGTTGGGCGCGCGAGGTGTGCAAGCGCCTCAACGACGTCCACCAGTTCTGACCAGCGGTAATGCGGTTTCCGTGATCATCAGAAGCCGCATTGACATCAGTTCGCCCCGAATGGTCCTGTCGATACCGCGGCTGGTTTGGCAAGATCATCTGACTCAAAAGGGGGTCAGGTGAATAGTGGCGAGCTTCGTGACAGCGTGTCAAAGGCATGTGACGAGCTGGACGAGCTCGCCATTGGTGCCGGAGTGGGCGATGCGCGGACGGCGATCGGGTGCCTCACCAGAGCTTGGCCGAACAGCGTGCAGGAAGACGCGCGCGCGGCGATCGTCGCAGTCGAAGGCGTGGCTGACCAAGTCGACATGGCCGCGCGGAAGATTCAGGAGGCCACTCGTCTCCTGCGGGCCTACTCGAGGCGTTTGTAGCGATGACGTCGCCGCTCGCCGACGTCATCGCTCAGGTTCGTGCCGCGCTTGACGCTCTGCCGCCAGTGCGGGCCTGGACGGGCAGTTGCGGTCGGGTGGCGAAGCGCCTGGACGTGACCGTGGGCAAATCCACCCAGGAAGACGTGCGCAGCGCGCTGAAGTTGCTGCGCGCGGCCGTCGACGACCTTGAAACGGCCGCTGTCCTTGCCGAAGAGGCTCGCGTGCGCGCCAATGCCTGGGTGGGCGTCGCCGATCCCCAGTTGGCCGCCACCGATCTGAACCCCGCGAGGGCCACGTCGGCGGGCAGGGGGAACGACCCGATGGCCAAGCCTGGCGGAGGCGAACAGGCATCGATCGCGCGCGGGCCGCGCCCCGGCGGCGATGACCACGATGACGAGCGCAACGACTGGTGCCTGGAAGACGGGCGCGTTCTCGGTCAGGGAGACTATTGGTATCCAGTGGAAGTCGCCGACTATGTCAGCAAGCTTCCGGCGCGAAAAGATCTCAAGACCGGCAACTTCCCGCAGGGACGAAAGACGACCGGCTACCTGGTTGGAAAAACTGTCCCCATCACCTCGGGAACTGGGATCGGTTATCCTGAGGCCAAGGAGCAGCTGGAGGCGGCGGGTTTTGAAAAAGGAAACGCGAACTTTCTGGCGATGCACGTCGAAATGAAGCTCGTGCTCGCCGTTCTCCGGCGGGATAGCCGACCATCGCATATCGACATTGTCGTCAACAACAGGCCGTGCCGGATAAATGTCAACCGGCCCGGTTGTGGTGCGGCGCTGGAGCGCATACTCGCAGAAGCCGGTATGTCTGTTACAGTTTATGGCACAGACGAATCGGGAAATCCTTTCAAGCGAACCTATCCAGCGAAGAGGCAACGATGACTCACCCGGACTTGGAGCCAAAGGATGATGGTTTCGTCGTCGACACGATCTCCGACGTCTCCTGCTTGATCGACTATCTGCGCGATGCGAACGCGTCGCTGGGAAGTCATCCTGAGCATGGTGGAACGGTCTATATATTGACGAGCTCGCAGGATCGCGAGCACCAGTTGCTCGCCGGGGTTCGCGGAGAGCGCGGCTCACTGGTCTGGGCCACCGACCAGGTGATGTACGTTCCAAGTGTTGGTATTAATGACGACTATGTCGACTATTTTACAGCGACCGATGTCGACTATAATCAGCCGCCGCACAGTGAAGTGCCCATTGAGACTGTCTACGCGGTGGTCGAAGAATTTCATCGAACTCGCACTCGCCCGGAAAGTGTCGAGTGGGTTGCGCCGCCAACGTCGGCTCGGGTCTCGCAAAGTATTGATGATCTTCTTTTCGGGTAACGGCCGTATCGCCTCGACGTCATCGCTCCTCTGCTCGCCTCGGAGCGGCGGCCTGGGTGCCGGTGCAAGCGCCACGTCGTTCGAGGCGTACGCGACTGATCTCGCTGGATGATCGACAGGCTCGCGTGCCCGGCCCTAAACTGTCGGTTGTCGATCGACCACCGGACGTGGAGGCTGCTGAGGGTGACCGGATTGCGCCGGTACTGCGACAAGGTCATCCGCGACATCGAGCTGCCGCGCCCGTTCACCGCGCAGGCGCTGTGCGACCAGATCGCCGAGCGGCGGGGCAGCACCATCCGCCTCAAGCCGCTGCCGCGGCCGACGCCGCCCGATTGCCCGACCGGGATGTGGCTGGCGACCAAGCGCGGTGACTACATCTACTACGACGAACAGACCTCGGGCCTGCACCGGCTGCACATCATCCTGCACGAGATCGGCCACATGCTCTGCGAGCACGACGAAGTCGGGCTGGAGGACAACCAGTACCTCTACCGCCATCTGGACGCGGGCGACCCGGTCTGGATCCGTCAGGTGCTGCCCCGGATCCGCTACAGCTCGCGGCAGGAGCAGGAGGCGGAGATGGTCGCCACGCTCCTGCTGGAGCGAGCGGGGCGCTTGCCGGTGTCTTCGCCGTTGACCGGGTTGTGGGGGCGGCTCGAACAGGCGCTCGGATTCCATCGGACGAGATAGCGGGTTTCTGCGCGAGATGACTCTTTCTGTCGAGACAATCGGCGTTTTCTGCATGTGGCTGGTCGTCCTCGTCCGCTTCCCGCAGGCGATCCGCGATCGCGGGCAGCGGCCGCTGTGGGTGTCGGTCATGCTGATCACGGTGGTCACCACCCTCTACATGGAGGTCGTCCAGACCGCGCTCGCCGAGCTCTTCGGCCGGTACGCGACGTATCTGGGCACGCATCTGGTGACGGTGGTGAGCGCGGCCGCCGTGCTGCGGTTCGTGCTGATCGCCAATGGCCACCGTCGTCACCGGCACTGGCCTTACCTGGCCGCGGCCGTCACCGCGGGTGTTGTCGTGTGGATCTATGTGGCCGTCGATCCGCGAAACCCGCGTCCGGGCCATACCGGTCTTCCGCTGGGGTACTTCTTCCTGGTCAGCGGCTTCAGTGTGGTGGCGCTGACGGCTTGCGCGGTGGTGTGCCTGCTCGGCGCGCGGCGGATGGATCATTGGGCCATGCGGTGGGCGCTGCTCGCGTTGGCGCTCGGCTGGCTCGCGAACGCGCTGCCGTGGCTGCTCAATCTGGTCTGGCTGGTCACGCACGGCCCGCGGTGGATCGCGTGGTTCTCCGAAATCGACGGGGTCGCCGCGTTCGGCATCGCGATCGGCGCGGCGCTGCCGTTGATTCCCGACATCCAGCAGCGTGTCCGGCACAACGCCGCGTACCGGCGGCTGGGGCCGTTGTGGCGGACGCTGACCGAGGCCGCGCCGCACGTCCGGCTGGCGCGGGCGCCGATGGCGCGGATACTGCCCTCGATCCCGGCCCGGCTGCCGCTGTACCGCAGGGTCGTCGAGATCCGGGACGCGATCGTCGTGCTGCGCAGCTATGTCGACGCCGAAGACCTCGAAGCGGCGCACGCCGATGTCGAGCGGCGAGCCGTGCCTGCCGAGCTGGCGGACGCGTCCGTGACCGCGTGCTGGCTGGCCGCCGCGCTGCGCCATCATGACGAGGGTGATCCGCCCGCCGCCCAGCCGGAGAACATCGCCGGGGTCGGCGGGGACGATTTCGAGCAGGAAGTCGGGTTCCTGCTTCAGGTCGCCGACGCGTACGACGACGCACTGGCTCGCGGTTACGCGATGACGGGAGAGAACAAGTGACCTTTGTCCAGCTCATCGACTACCGGACGACCCAGCCGGAGGCGGTGGACGCGCTGCTCACCCAGTGGATCGCCGACAGCGGCGGCGAGCGGACCGCGGTCCGGACGCGGGTGGGACGCGATCACCATGACCCGCACCATTTCGTGGAGATACTGGAATTCCGCTCGCACGACGACGCCGTGCGCAATTCCGAGTTGCCGTCCACCAACGGGATTCACGAGCGGTTCGTCGAACTGTGCACCGAGCCGCCCCGATTCGTCGACCTCGACATCTTCCGCGAGGAGCAGCTCTGAGCGGCAGGCTCACTCGCCGGTTTCCGCCGGGGGATCGAGTTTTTCGCTACGCCGGACATCTTCGATCACCGAGGTGATGAAGGCCCTGCCCTGCGGTGAGACACCGAACAACCGCATCGACATCAGGCGGACCTCGTCCTCTTCGCTTTCCTCACGGGTGACGGGGTCTTCGCCGCTTTCCGGCTGTGCCAGCAGGTGATCCATGGGCACGCCGAAATAGGCGGCCAGCGCGCCGACGATCGCCGCGGACGGGTTGTTCGCGACCCCGTCGCGCAGTTGCTGGAGGTATCGAGGGGTGATCGTCACGCCGTGGTGGCGCTGCAGCCATTCAGTCACTTCGCGGGTGCTGGGTTCCTTCAGCTCGGTGACGAGTTTGGCCTGCCACAACTCATTGAGCGCCGCGCGGCCCGCATCGCCTGCCGGAAGCTGTTCCGGGTGGCCGTCCAGAATCGTGGCCAGCGCCCGGCGCTTGCCGTCTGACGGGTTGAACGGCCGCCGGCCGTACCGCAGCATCCTCAGGTAGGTGTCGGTGACCGGCTCGCCGAGTTCGGCCATGGCGGTCGCGACTTCGGTGGCGTGCAGTTCCCGCCGGGTTTCGCGGGAGCTGTCGCGGAACAGCTGGTCCAGCGTGGTCTTGGCGAGGCCGGTGCGGCCGGCTCGCGAACTCGGCGTGCCCATTCCCGCTTCCCCCCCTCCGGTCTCGCCGACCGGCGGCGCGACGTCATCGATCCTAAGGTCGCCGGTTTTTCGCCCCATTGCTCCGTTCGGGTAAACGGCGAGGCAAAACGGCGTGGGCCGGATGTGGCTACACTAGCCTCAGTTTCGTGATGTGGAACTGAAGTTCACCACATCGAACTGGGTGGAAGAAGGCCGGGCTTGCCGGCTGACCGCACGAAACGTCTTTGGGGGTCGGGTCGTGCGCCAGCTGGTAATCCGCAGGCCTACCCGCGGTTGGTCGTGAGCGTTGCGGGCGGTTCTAACCGCCCCAAACGCTCACGAGCCCTTCTCGGCTCGGGGATGTGGAGCCAGCCCCGGTGACGGGCGCCCGCCACCCGCACCTTGACGGTGGGCTCGAACGACTCGTGGTCGATGCCTTCGTAGCCGTGACGGATCACCGAGTGGTAGATGTCGTTCGAGACGACCAGGATCAGCGGCGACTCGATGGTGCGGAGCTTGCGTTTCACCTCGGGGGCGTCGAGCAGCCGGAAGGCGATGTCGAGCGCCTCGCCGAAGACGCCCTGGGAGTCGTAGTTGACTTCGCCGGCGTGCAGGACCACGCGGAGGCGGAAACTGTGCTCGGGGTCCTGGACGGCGAGCTGCTCGGCCAGCCGCGGGATCACGCGGTTCAGCAGCAGCGTCTTCGGGGCCTCGTCGACCGGGTGGATCAGGATGAGCGCGCCGTCGCCGCGGTCGGCGGGCGGGTCGTGATGCTCGGCGGCTATCCCGCTCGACCGCAGCGCGTCCTCCAGGATCGCGTACATGGACGCGCGCAGCCTGGCCTTGGCCATGTCGGTGCGCGTGGTGGAGCCCTCGACGTCGAGCACGAGAATCGTGCGGTGCCTCGGCAAGATCTGGTGACGGTTCATGGCGACCCTCGATTCCCCTCGACCGCCGGTTAAAGCTGAAATTTGCTGAAACTCTACGAAATTCGCTAGGCTTCAGAGTGGATGCTGAAGGTGGCCCGGACAATGCCGTCGACCAGGCCCTCATGCCGTCCGATCGAGCCGATTCAGTCTGTATACCCCGATCTTCAGCAAGCTAAACTGAAGTCAACTGGAAGGCCTGGTGCCGTGCAGGCGTATGAGGAACCGAGGCTCCTGCTCGCCCGGCGGCTCAAGGAGCTGCGGGAGCAGAAGTGGCCCCGGTGCGTCATCACCCAAGGTCAGCTGGCCGAGGCGCTCTCGGCCCGCCGTTCGGTGAGTGTCGCCTCGATCTCCTCCTGGGAGAGCAGCACCACGCCCAAGCCGCCGCCGGTGCATCGGCTGGAGGCGTACGCGACCTTCTTCGCCACCGAGCGCTCGGTCGCCGGCGAGCCGTACCAGCTGCTCGACGTCCGCCAGCTGACCGACGAGGAACGCGCGGCGCGCGGCGATCTGCTCGCCGAGCTGACCGGCCTGCGCACGGCGGCCACCACCGAGCCCGTCGAGGCCGCGGCCGACAGCGGCAACCTGCTGCGCTTCGACGACGGCAAGCCGATCACCATCGTCTGCTCGCAGCTGCCGGACGACATGCTCAAGGACTTCCCGTACGCCAACGTCGACGACCCCGACTACGTGCGGCTCTACACCTACGCGGACCCCGACGCGCTGCTGGAGCTCTACGGTCACGTCCGCGCGCTCAACCCCGGCGCCGACGTCCGGTACCGGCTCGCCTCCGAGCTCGGCAGCGCCGACTACCCGGCCATCCACCTGATCTCGCTGGGCGGCGTGGACTGGAACGTCCTCACCCGCGACCTGCTGCGGCGCCTGCGGCTGCCGTTGCGGCAGGAAGTGCGCCCGGAACATTCGGAGTCAGGACATTTCGAGATCAACGAGGGAGGTGAAAAAAAGAATTTCGTGCCACATTTGCAGGAGGCCAACGGAAAGACGATTCTCGTCGACGACGTCGCGCATTTCTATCACGGGCCGAGCCCGTTCAATTCCGCGCTCACCGTCACCATCTGCAACGGCATGTACGGACGCGGCACGCTGGGCGCGGTCCGCGCGCTGACCGACCCGTTGTTCAGCAGGCGGAACCAGGCGTACATCGAAAGGCGCTTCGCGGGGCGGAGAAGCATCAGTATCCTCAGTCGTGTGTCCGTGGTGAACGGCAGGCCCGTCGCGCCGGACTGGACCGATCCGAAGGTGCGGTTGCACGAGTGGTCGGAGGAGCCGTTGTGATTCAGGTCGTGGAGAGTTGTTCCATGCCGGAGCCGTCGAGGGGGCTGACGCGCGGCTTGGGGACCGGGCTTTTCCAGCCTTCCGCCGGGACATGTATCCAGCCGCGATGACGGGTGCCCGCGACCCGTACGCGGACGAGAGGCTCGAACGTGCGCTGGTCGATGCCTTCGTAATCGTGGCGGATCACCGAGTTGTAAAGATCGTCCGAGACGACCAGGACGAGCGGTCCTTCGATCGCGCGCAGCCTGCGTTTGACCTCAGGGGCATCGATGAGCCGGAAGGTGATGTCCAGCGCTTCCCCGAAGCAGCCCTGCCGGTCGTAGTTGACTTCGCCCGCGTGCAGCGCGACGCGGAGGCGGAAGCCGTGCTCAGGGTCCTGATCGGCCAGAAGTGAGCTGAGAGTGGGCACCACTCGGTTCAGCAAACTTGTTTTCGGCGCCTCGTCGACCGGATGGATCAGGACCAGCGCGCCATCGCCGCGGTCGGCGGGTGGGTCGTGGTGTTCCGGAGCGATTCCGCCAGACCGCAGCGACGCATCCAGCATCCCGTACATGGCCCGGCGCAGGTGGGCTTTCGCGGTGTCGGTGCGCTGCGTCGATCCTTCGACGTCGAGTACGAGGATCGTCCGATGCCTGGGGCGGATCTGCTGACTGCTCATCGTGCACCCCTCGATTCCCCTCACTCGTGACGCGGTGGCGGATCCGCTTCGTGACGCCGACAAATGAAGTTTGCTGAAGTTAGGCCAAGTTCGATACGGTTCAGAATAGGGTCTGACGACGTCATAGGACAATGTCTGAGGTGGTGGCGTGCGTCTTCGTATCTCGATGGTGGCCAGGGCGTAGACTTCGGTCAGCTAAACTGAAGTTTAGTGAAGGAGGCGAGTCTGGTGGGACTGCCCAGGGAGCCGCGATTCGTGCTGGCGCGCCGCCTGAAGGAGTTGCGAGAGCGGCGCTGGCCCGCGCGGGCCATCACGCAGAAGCAACTCGCCGAGGCGCTGTCGATGCGCAGGCCGGTGGGGGAAACGTCGATCTCGTCGTGGGAGAGTTCGGCCAGCCCCAAGCTGCCGCCGGTGCACCGTCTTGAGGCGTACGCGACCTTTTTCGCCACCGAGCGTTCGGTTGAGGGTGAGGTGTGCCGTCTGCTCGACTTGGGGAGGCTGACCGAGGCGGAAAGGGTCGCCCGTGACGATCTGCTGGCCGAACTCGGTGGGCTGAGGGACCGGGCGCTGAGTGACCCGGATGAACTCGCCGTGAGCGGGCGACGGTTGCTGCGGTTCGACGATGGGGTGCCGGTCACCATCGTCTGCGCGCCCCTGCCTTCGAGATTTCTTCAGAAGTCCCCTTACGCGGACCCGGATGAGCCCGACTACGTGCGGCTGTACACCTATGCGGACGCGGACTCGCTGATGGAGTTGTACGCGCACGTCCGTGTGCTCAACCCTGGCGTTGAGGTGCGGCATCGGCTGCAGCCCGAGGTGGATGCGGCTGACTATCGTAAAACGCATCTGATCTCGCTGGGTGGTGTCGACTGGAACGAATTCACCGGCTTTCTGATGGCCAAGCTGAAGCTGCCGATCAGTCAGGAGTCGCGAATAAATGACTTGCACGGCGCGCATTTCAAGGTCGCCGAACTCGGCGATGACAAGACTTTCTCCGCGCAGCTGAAAGAAAGAAAGAGGGACAGTGATTCTTCGGTCGGCAAGAAAAAGGTCCCGCCGCTGCTGGTCGAGGACGTGGCACACTTCTATCACGGTCCGAACCCGCTCAATGACGACCTCACGGTCACCATCTGCAACGGAATGTACGGTCGGGGAACGCTCGGTGTCGTCCGCGCACTGACTGACGCGGTGCTCGGTCCGCGGAATGACGCCTACATCGAGCAGCGCTTCGTGGACCGGGAGGAGATCAGCATCCTCACCAGGGTGGCCGTCGTGGACGGCCAAGCCATCGCGCCGGATTGGAATGATCCCCATACGCGCCTGCACGAGTGGTCGGAGGAGCCGTTGTGAATCAGACCTTGGTCACGCCGGGAAAAACGGGCTTCGCGTCCGCCTCCCACCACCAAGGATCCCACCTCCCGCTCCTGAACCGCCGAGGCGCCGCGCCGACCGGCGCCGCCAAGGTCGACGCGATCATCGTTCCCACCGCGCGTTTTCCCGAGCAGATGCATACTGCGGTCGCCGCGGTCACCCGGCTGAACTGCACCCTCGTCGTACTCTGCAGCAAGCGCGCTTCCGCCGCGCGCACCGCCGAGCTCGCGGAGGCCGCGGGCGTCGAGCTGATCTCCGTCGACGTCGAGGTGCTGCCGGACGGGTTGCTGCCCGAGTTCCACACCACGCGGCTGCTGCGCGAAACCCGCTTCGCCAGGCGGACGGACACCGGCCTCAAGCGCAATCTCGGCCTGCTGCTGGCGTGTTCGCTGGGCTGGCAACGGGTCGTGTTCCTCGACGACGACATCTTCATCCCCCGGATGGCCGATCTCACGGACGCCGTTCGGTTGCTCGACCGTTACGCCAACGTGGGCCTTTCGATCACGGGTTTCCCCGACAACTCGGTCGTCTGCCACGCGAACCGCTACTCGGGCGGATCGCAGGAAATGTTCATCGGCGGCGGCGCGCTCGCGATCTCCGCGGAATCGTTCGAATCATTCTTCCCCGACATCTACAACGAGGATTGGTTCTTCCTGCTCGACGATCACGGATTACGCCCGTCCGGGGTCGCCGGCACCGCGGTGCAAGGGCCCTACGATCCATTTCTCGACACCGAACGGGCGCGCTCGGAGGAATTCGGCGACGCGCTCGCGGAAGGTGTTTTCGCGCGCCTCGACGACCATCGGCCGCTCGAGACGGATCTGCGGTACTGGCGCGCGTTCCTGACCAGGCGCCGCACCTTCATCAGGGAGATCGTCACCAGGGTCGAGTCGATGGCCGGGCCGTCGGCCGAGCGGGAACGGATTCTCGCCGCGCTCAAGGCGGCGCACAGCCGCAGCCTGCTGGTCACCGCCGAGCTCTGCCTGGACTACCTGGCGGCCTTGTCACTGGACCGCCGCAGGTGGCGGAGGCATCTCGCGCAGGCGCCCACCGGGCTCCATCCCGCGAAGGTGCTGGCCGAGCTGGGCCTGCAGCACCGCGGCGAGTACGTGCCGGTCAGCCGTCGAGCCTTTTGACCATGATCCGACAGGCTTCGTCGTAGGACTTGCGACGGCCGTCCTCGAGCACCTCGACGCCCCCGCAGGTGATCGGGCCGTGGCTCCATTCGTTGAAGTAGAGGCGCTTGTAGAGCAGTTCCGCACGGTCGTTGGTGATCTCGACCGCGAGCGCCACCTGCTCATACCCGGCCGCACGCAGCAGATCCTCGCCCGCGCTGATCAGCTCGGTGCCGATGCCGCGGCTTCGATAGTCCTCGGACACCTCGATCCGGGTGAACAGCGGCACCCCGGCAGCTTCTCCCGCAGTTCCGCTTCCTCGGCGTCTTCGAGCCAGACGTACATCGACCCGAGCAGGACCTCGCCGGACCAGGTGGTCAGCAGCCACCCTAAGCCAAGCGCCTGCCGGTCCAGGCGGTCGTTGACGAACACGCGGTCGCCCCGTGCCTCGACCAGCGTGCCGACGTCCTTGTAGTGCGCGAGGCGGATCTGGTTGCGGTGGGTCACGCGGGGATCCTCCGCTCTGGCTTTGGGGCGAGGTCAACCTCGGTTGATCAGAGGACCTTAGTCACTACTACATACGTCTGATAATCCCCTAGAGACGCAGTCAAGGGCCCGGATTCCACTATGTGGCGGAGCTGAACCTGTGGTTACCAGCCGGGTGCGCCAGGTCCGAGCGGCGTAGTGAATTAAACCGCCAAGGCTGGGCCGAATGTCAGAACTTCACGTTTTTTTGTTACATGGCTGGAAGTCCGGCCGATACAGGGCGCGCAGGATCGCCCCCTTGGCTGGGAGACCACGTGAGCCTCAGAAGACGCTTGTCCGGTGGAATGAACGCGGCCCTCGTCGCGATGCTGGTGGCCACGGTGGCGCTGCCGGGGCTACCCTCCGCGACCGCCCAGCAAACACCACCCACCACCCCGGTCCAGAAGCAGCTTCCGGCGGCGGTGCAGGCGGGACCCGCGTCCTACGCCTACGACGCCGCGGGCCGCCTGGCCGGCGTGGTCGGGGCCGGGGGAGAGGTCGCGCGGTACGTCTACGACGCCGCCGGGAACGTGACCTCGGTCGACCGGCTGGGGACACCCGCCGTGGCCGTGCTGGCCGCCGTGCCGAGTGTCGTGCGGCCGGGGGACAGCATCACGATCGCCGGCAAGGGGTTCGCCGCGACCGGGACGACCGTGCGGATCGGCAGGCTCGGGGTCCCGGTCACCTCGGTCACGCCCGACCGGATCGTGGTGACGGTGCCGGACGGGACCTTGGGCGGCCAGCTGCAGGTCACCACGCCCGCGGGGACCGGCACGCTGGACGGGATCACGGTCGTCCGCGGCGACAGGCCGGAGATCACCGAGTTCGCCCCGAAGACGGCGGCGCCGGGCAGTCCGGTGACGCTCACCGTCACCAATCCGGACCCGCAGTTCGCCAGCAACGTCGTGCGGCTCAACGGGATCATCGCCGCGGTGACCGGGCAGGGTCCCGGCACGCTGACGGTCACCGTGCCGCCCGGCGCGGGGACCGGGAAGCTCGAACTGAGCACGCCGGGAGGTGTCTCGACGGCCGCGAACGCGCTGATCGTGCCGCCCGCCGAGGTACCGGCAGGCGCGATCGACACCAGCGGCGCGATCACCGCGGGCACCAGGCTGGCCGTCCCGATCGCCGCGGGCAAGTACGCGATCCGGTACTTCGACGCCGCCGACGGTGACCGCTTCGCCGCGACGCTCGACGGCGGCACGTTCGGCGACTGCGGGCTCGACGCGAAGATCTTCGACGAGCACAACCGCCAGGCGGCCACCGCGGGCTGCGTCGGCTCCGCAGGCTGGGTCGAGACCACGCCGGTCTCCGGCGCGGGCACCCGGGTGCTGGTGCTGCACAACACCGCCGACACGGCGGGCACGATCAACGTGACCCTGCACAAGGTCGCCGCCGACCTCGCCGCGGGCACGCAGCCGCTCAACGGGACCGCGAAGACCGTCACGATCGCCAACCCGGGCCAGAACGCCTACACCACGTTCACCGGCGGCCTGGGCCAGCGGGTGCTGATCCGGTCCAGCGCCGCGTCGCCTGCCTTCGGCTGCTGCGACCTGACCTGGGCGCTCACCGGCCCCGACGGCACGCGGATCGGCGCGGCCCAGTACGGCAACAGCACGCTCGACACGGTCACCCTGCCCGCCGCGGGCACCTACCGGATCACCGTCGACCCCGCGTACGGCCTGCTCGGCTCGGTGACGCTGACCGCGTGGAGCGTGCCCGCCGATCTCGACGCGGGCACGCAAGCGCTCAACGGCACCGCCAAGACCATCACGATCGCCAATCCCGGGCAGAACGCGTACACGACGTTCGCGGGCACGACCGGTCAGCGGGTGCTTCTCCAGTCGACCAACACCAGCGCGGTCTTCGGCTGCTGCGATCTGACGTGGACGCTGGTCGCGCCCGACGGCACGCAGGTCGGTGGCACGCAGTACGGCAACAGCACGATCGACACGATCGCGTTGCCCCAGAACGGGAATTACCGCGTCGTCGTCAACCCGGCGTACGCGTTGACCGGCTCGATGACGCTGGCCGCCTGGAGCGTGCCCGCCGACCTCAACGCGGGCGCGCAGCCGCTCAACGGGACCGCGAAGACGGTCACGATCGCCAATCCCGGGCAGAACGCGTACACGACGTTCGCGGGCACGACCGGTCAGCGGGTCCTCGTCCAGTCGACCAACACCAGCGCGGTCTTCGGGTGCTGTGACTTGACGTGGACGTTGGTCGCGCCGGATGGCACGCAGGTCGGCGGGACGCAGTACGGCGACTCGATCCTGGAATCGATCGCGTTGCCACAGAACGGGAACTACAAGATCGTCGTCAACCCGGCGTACGCGCTGACCGGCTCGGTGACGCTGACCGCGTGGAACGTCCCGGCCGATCTCGACGCGGGCGCGCAGCCGCTCAACGGAACCGCGAAGACCGTGACCGTCACCAATCCCGGGCAGAACGCGTTCACCACCTTCGCGGGCACGACCGGTCAGCGCGTGCTCGTCCAGTCGACCAACGCGAGCGCGGTGTTCGGCTGCTGTGACCTGACCTGGACGCTGGTCGCGCCCGACGGCTCGCAGGTCGGCGGCACCCAGTACGGCAACTCCACACTGGACACGATCGCGTTGCCGCAGAACGGGAACTACAAGATCGTCGTCAACCCGGCGCACACGTTGACCGGCTCGGTCACGCTGACCGCGTGGAACGTCCCGGCCGACCTCGACGCCGGCGCGCTGCCGCTCACCGGCGCGGCCAAGACGGTGACCGTCACCAACCCCGGCCAGGGCGCGTTCACCGGCTTCGCCGGAACCAGCGGCCAGCACCTGATCGTCCAGTCCAGCGCCACGTCCCCGGTGTTCGGCTGCTGTGGTCTCACCTGGACGCTGGCCGCGCCGGACGGCTCGCAGGTCGGCGGCACGCAGTACGGCGACAGCACGCTCGACGTCACGCTCCCGCAGACCGGCGCCTACAAGCTCAAGGTCAACCCCGACGCGGCGCTGACCGGTTCGATCACCTTCAGCGCGACCATCGCGACCACGCCCAAGGCCGTCGAAGCGCCACCGCGGCGCGCGGCCGTCGAGAAGAACGACCCGGACGTCCCGCCGAAGGTCAAGCACGAGGTGCGGCCCGTGCCGCCGCCCGACGCGCGGACGGCTTCGCAGTGGGCGCCCGACACCGGGAACCTGCGGGGCGCCGACTGGCTGACCAGGCGGCCCGACCCGGCGAAGATCGAGGACCTGAAGGCGGACAACGGGATCACCGCGATCAGCGGCCATGTCCGTGACCTCGACGGCCGCCCGCTGCCCGGCATCCCCGTGCGCGCCGGCGACCGCAAGACGAGCACGGACCCGCAGGGCCGGTTCCTGCTGACCGGAGTGCCGGCCAACACCACCACGATCATCGTCGACGGCTACGCGGCGCAGACCGCGCCCGCGCGGTACGGCACCTTCCGCATCCACGCGAAGGTCGCCGCGGGCGTCACCACCCCGCTCGAAGCGACGGTCTGGTTGCCACGGCTGGACATGCGGCACGTCCAGCCGATCTCGTCGCCCACCGGCAGCGAGGTCGTGCTGACCACGCCGGAGATCCCGGGACTCGAGGTGCGCCTGCCGGCGGGCTCGGTCGTGCGTGACCTCGACGGCAACGTGGTGCGCGAGCTCGGCATCACCGCCATCCCGCTCGACCGGCCGCCGTATCCCTTGCCTCGCAACGGGATCGTGCCGGTGTACTTCACCGTGCAGCCGGGCGGGGCGACCATCTTCCCGCAGGGCGCGCGCGTGGTGTACCCGAACTACACCAAGCTGCCCGCCGGGTCCTTTGTGGACTTCTGGAACTACGACCCGCAGGACAAGGGCTGGTACGTCTACGGCCACGGCAAGGTCAGCGCCGACGCCAAGCAGGTCGTGCCCGACGAGAAGACCAAGCTGTGGACGCTCGACGGCTCGATGTTCAACACCCCGGGCAACCCGAAGCACAACAAGAACTGGCTCGAAGACCTCATCGACAAGATCTCCGGCGACCCGGTGGACCTGTCGACCGGGCTGCTCACCGACACGCACACCGACCTCGGGCTCAAGGACACGCTGCCGATCTCGCTGACCCGCACCTACTGGCAGGGCGACGGGCACGCGCGTGAGTTCGGGCTCAACCAGAGCGCCGACTACAACATGTTCCTCACCTCGGAACTGCAGTACCAGGAGGTCGACCTCAACCTGCCGACCGGCGGCAAGGTGCACTACGTCCGCACCTCACCCGGCACCGGCTTCAGCGACGCGGTGTTCGCCGCGACCGGCACGGCAGGCCGGTACGGCGGGTCGACCATCACGCAGGTCGACGGTGACTGGGTGCTCCGGCTGCGCGACGGCTCGGCGTACTTCTTCCCGTGGTACTCGCGGGTCAGGGCGATCCAGGACCGCAACGGCAACCAGGTCACCTTCACCAGGATCGGCGGCAACAACGGCGAGGTCTCGCAGATCACCTCGCCCAACGGCCGGTGGATCGCGTTCGAGTACGACGGCGCGAACCGGGTCACCAAGGCGAAGGACAACATCGGGCGCTCCACCTCGTACACCTACGACGCCGAGGGCAGGCTCGCCACGGTCGTCGACGTCGCGGGCAAGACGAGCACGTACACCTACGACACGGCGAACCGCGTCACCAAACTCACCGACGCGCGCGGGATCGCCTATCTCACCGTCACCTACGACCTGAACGGCCGCGTGGCCACCCAGGCACTGGCAGGCGGCGGGACGTACACCTTCGCGTACATGCTCGACGCGAACGGCCAGATCACCGAGACCAGGGTGACTCAGCCGAACGGGTCGGTGCGCAGGGTCGTGTTCGACGCGAACCACATCGTCGCCACGGACACGCAGGCGTTCGGCACCTCGCTCGCCCGCACGACGTCGTACACCCGCGGCCGGGACAACCGGATCGACGCGGTCGTCGACCCGTACGGCCGCCGCACGACCTACGAGTACGACACGGAGAACCGGCCGACCAGCACGGTCGAGCTGACCGGGACCGCCGACCAGGTCACCCTCGGCAAGACCGTGTACGGGCCGTTCGACCTGCCGGTCGCGATCAAGGACGCGGCGGGCAAGACCACGAGCTACACCTACGACGCCAAGGGAAACCTGCTCACCGCGACCGATCCGCTCGGCCGCGTGAGCACCCTGGCGTACACAGTGGACGGTCAGCTCGCCAAGGTCACCGCGGCGGACGGCGCGGTCACCACGTTCACCTACGCCGCGGGCGCGCCGACCTCGGTCAAGGACCCGCTCGGCCGGGTGTCGAAGATGTTCGCCGACGCGGCGGGCAGGCCGGTCTCGGCGACGAACCCGGCAGGCGCGACCACGCTGACCGGCTACGACGTCCAGGACCAGCCGGTCAAGGTGACCGATCCGCTCGGCCGGTCGAGCACGTTCGGCTACGACGCTGGCGGCAACCTCACCTCGTTCACCGACGCGCGCGGCAAGACCACGCGCTGGGGCTTCGACGACGCGGACCGGCCGATCTCGCGGACCGACCCGCTCGGCAAGACCAGCACCATCACCTACGACAACGCCGGGCGCGTCACCGCGACCGTCGACAGGGCGGGTGTCCGGGCGACGGGTGACTACGACGCGCTGAACCGGCTCACCAAGGCCAGGTTCGGGGTGACCGGCGCGACCGCGCAGTCCGAGCTGACCTACGCCTACGACGCCGTCGACCGGCCCGCTTCGATCACCGACACCGCGGGCGGCACGACGTCGTACACCTACGACGCGCGGGACCGGACGGCGTCGGTGACGAGCCCGAACGGGACGGTCGGCTACGGCTACGACGTGCTCGGTCGCCAGACCTCCAGCGCACTGCCGGGCCTGCCCGCGACGTCGTACACCTACGACGCGGCCGGCAGGCCGAGCGGGGTGAGCCGGGGCGCCGACGCGGTCACGATCACCAGGGACGCGGCGGGCCGCCCGACCGTGCTGAACCTGCCGGGCGGGTGGACCCAGACCTCGGCCTACGACGCGGCGGGCCAGCTCACCGGGATCACCTACGCGCACGGCGGCACGACCAAGGGGTCGATCGGCTACGCCTACGACGCCGCGGGCCAGCGGACCTCGGTGACCGGCAGCCTCGCCGACGTCACGCTGCCCGCCGCGCGGGCCGGGCTGACCTACAACGACGCGAACCGGCTCACCACGCCGGGCACGACGTACGACGCCGAGGGGCATCTGCTCACCGACGGCACCACGACCTACACCTGGAACGCGCGCGGCCAGCTCACCGGCACGAGCAAGGCGGGACTGGCCGGGTCGTACACCTACGACGCGGCGGGCAACCGGTCCAGCCGCACCGTCGGCGGTGTCACCACGAAGTTCCTTTACGACGGCCCGAATGTGGGCGCGGAACTCGACGGCGCCGGCGCGGTTTCCGCGTCGCTGCTCAGCGGTGGCGTCGACCAGTGGTTCGCGCGGACCAAGGCGGGCGTCACCGACACCACGCTGACCGACGCGCTCGGCTCGCCGGTCGAGCTCGGCAGGCCGGACGGGACGTTCGCGGCGAACCAGGCCTACAGCCCGTTCGGCACGCCGTCCGCCGACGGCGACCGCCGCGGCTCGGACCTGTCGTTCACCGGCAGGCAGGACGACGGCACTGGACTGCTCAACTACCGGAGCCGGTACTACAGCCCCGATCAGCAGCGGTTCATCTCCGAGGACTCGATCGGCATCACCGGCGGCGCGAACGTCTACGGGTACGCGGCGAACTCGCCGACCAACCTCACCGACCCGTCCGGCAACAACCCGATGGTCGTGGGCTGTCTCGTCGGCGGCGCGGTCGGTGGCGGGCTCGACTACGTCAGCCAGCGGCTGTCCGGCCGCAAGGTCAGCTGGGGCAGCGTCGGCGTCTCCGCGGCGAGCGGGTGCGCGCTCGGCGCGCTCGGCGGCTGGCTCAGCAGGGCGGGCACGCTGGCACGCGCCGAGAGCATGGCGGACAAGATGGCGCGCGTCAGGGCGGTCGGCGCGGAGGGCGAGAGCCTGGCCGGGATCAACCCGGCCGACAAGGTGCGGATCCCGTCCTTGAACAACACGGCCGACTTCCGGGTCCCGGACGCGTTGTCGCCGACCACGCTCACCGAGGTCAAGAACGTGGCGAAGCTGAGCTACACCGCCCAGCTGCAGGACTTCGTCGCGTTCGCGCAGGCGACGGGACGGCAGTTCGACCTGATCGTCCGGCAGGGCACCCAGTTGTCGGGGCCGCTGCAGAACATGGTGAACAACGGGTTCATCAATTTGATCCGGTCGCTACCGTGACCGGCATGACCACACCGGCCGCACTCAGCAGGGACCTGGAGGCCGTCGGCGTCGACGGCGACCTCTGGGGACTGGTGAACAGCAAGGCCCGCTACCGCGCCGCCGTCCCCGTGCTGCTCGACTGGCTGCGGCACGTGGACGAGCGGGTGCCCGAGCCGGATCTCGGCAAGGTCCGCGAGGGCCTGGTACGGGCGTTGACGGTGCCGGAGGCGCGGCCGGTCGCGGCCCCGGAGTTGATCCGGCAGTTCCAGGAGGTGGACGAGCTGACCGTGCGCTGGGCGATCGGCAACGCGTTGTCCGTGGTCTACGACGATTCCGTGTTCGACCAGCTCGAGCCGCTCGTCCGCGAGCCGCGGTTCGGGCAGGGGCGGCAGATGCTGGTGCACGGGCTCGGGCGGTCCCGGCATCCGCGTGCGCCGGGACTGCTGGTCGAGCTGCTCTCCGACGACGACGTGGCCGCGCACGCGCTCACCGCGCTCACCAAGCTGAAACCGCCCGGTGTGCGCGGCGCGGTCGAGCCGTTGCTGGATCATCCGCGGCCGCTGGTCCGCAAGAACGCGAAGAAGGCGCTGGAGAAACTGCCGTGACTTCCCGGCGCCAAGTGCTGCTCGGCGCACTCGGGCTGGCCTTGACGGCGTGCTCCTCCGGCGGTTCCGACGAGCCGGGCGGGCACGTGGCGTTGCGGCGGCCCAAGCCCGCCGGCGAGGTCGCGTTGCTCACGGGCGTCTCACCGGGCGCGGCGCGGGCGATGGTGCTGGCCGGCGAGGATGTCGCGGTCGGTCTCGGCCCCTCGTTCTTCGACAAGGCGGGTTTGCCGCGCCCGGCGGGCCTGGTGCCGATGCCCGCGTTCCCCGGCGAGGTGCTGCGCCCGGAGCGGTCGAACGCCGACGTGTTCGTGCAGGTCGAAGGCGACTCGGCGCGGGCCGTCGCCGGGCGGCTCGACGCGGTGGTGGGGCCGGCGCAGGTGGCCTGGCGGACTTCGGTGCGCCGGGAGCTCGCCGGTGAGCAGGCCGGGAAGCCGTTGCAGCGCAACTCTTTCGGCTTCGTCGAAGGCCAGGGCAACCCGGCGCCCGCCGAACAGGCCACGAAAGTCCTGCTGCCCGGCGGAGGCAGTTTGCTCGCACTGCGCGTGATCCAGCTGGCGCACGACCAGTGGAATGCCGACGACAGCGCGAAACAGGAGCGGATCATCGGCCGTAAAGCCGACGGCGGCTGGCTGGACGGCGGCCCGCCGTCGGGCGAGCCGTCGTTCGCCGAGGACCCCGACGGCGCGGTGACGCCGCTGGATTCCCATGTGCGCAAGGCGAATCCGCGCACACCGGGCGAGCCGCCGCCACGCATGCTGCGCCGTTCCTGGCTGTACCAGGGCGGCCCGGCGGACGACGGAGTCGTCTTCATGGCGTTCCAGAACGACTTCGACGCCGGATTCACCTTGGCGCAGAACAGGTTGCGCGGCGAGGCGCTCGCGCCGTACCTGCTGACCGTCGGCGGCGGGTACTTCGTCGTGCCCGCCCGCGGCGTCCCCGGCGGCTACCTCCCGTCGTGAAAGGGGCCGGGTCTGCCCCCTCGGCAGGCCCGACCCCCGTTCACGCAGACGCCGCGGGGCGCACGTGAATGAGGACGCCGTTTCCCCCGCCGCAGATACGCGAAGATCGATGGCAAATGGGTGATCAACATCGCCCGCCGTCACGCTGAGCCGATCTGGCCTGGCAGAGCGGCTCCCCGGGTTTTCGCGTGATCCATTCGTTACCTCAGAATCCGTCGTGAGTGTTTAGACCGGTTAGAACCGGCCGTACCACTCACGACCCCCACGACGACCCCGGCCAGCCGCGGGCGAGTGGAACCTTTGCTGCATCTGACGCAGCAAAGGTTCCACTCGCCCGCCACATTGTGGCCGTTGCGGGAGGTGGGACGACGTGACGAAGGGGGCCCTTGTCACGCTCAGCGTTACAAGGGTGGCCTTTGTGTGGTTCAGCCAGGCCCACACCGCCGCGGGGCGGGGCGGGGAGCGGGACACGACCCTCACCATGGCCGAGCGCAAGACGCACATTTGGCCTTCCGCGCAATAACCGTCGGGAACACTCACGACGGGGTCAATTCAGCAGGGCGGCCGCCTTCGTCAGCTCGTCGAGCACCGCGCGCTGCGCGCGGCTGGGGGAGCGGCGGGCGTGCCTGGCCAGGAAGATCGAGTTCTGCCGGATCTTCGGCGCGTGGAACGTGGCGAGGCCGCGGTCCGCGAGCGCGAAGGTCGGCAGCAGGGTGAGCCCCAGGCCCGCCGCCACGCACGCGCGGACGGCCTCGACGCTGCCGAGCCGGGTGATCTGCGGATTGGCGCCCGCCGCGAGTTCGCGGGCGACGTCGTCGCTGTACGTGCAGCCCTCCTCGAGCAGGAACCAGCGGTGCCCGGCGAGTTCGGCCCAGCCCGCCTTGCGGCCGGTCAGCTCATGGTCCGGGGCGCAGGCGAAGGCGACTTCGAGCGAGCCCGCCTTCTCGATCACGAGGTCGGGCGCGCGCAGCGCCGGTTCGAGGATCAGGCCGACCGAAAGCCGCCCGTCGCGCAGCCGCTCGACCGTGCCCGCGGTGCCCGAGGGCGTCAGGCGCACGTCGACGGCCGGATGGCTCGCGTGCAGCGCGGCGATCGCGCCGGGCAGGAGGTACGCACAGAGCGACTCGGTCGCGCCGACGGTCACCTCGCCCTCGATCGGGCCGTCGGCCGCGGCTTCGGCGCGCAGTGCGGCCTCGGCGTCGAGCAGGAGCTGGGCTCGTTCCAGTGTGCGGCGGCCCGCCTCGGTGAGTGCGGCGCCGGACGGCAGGCGGTCGACGAGGCGGACACGCAGTTCGCGTTCCAGCGACTGGATGTGCGCGGTGACGGTCGACTGGGCGAGATGCAGCTCGGCCGCCGCCGCGGTGAAGCTGCCGGTGCGGGCGAGCGTGGTGAAGGTCGAGATCAGCCGGGTGTCCACGGTATCGAGTTTACCGATGGAGTCGATGGACAATCATCGTTGGACTCGATGGCGAAGCGGGACCATCATCGAAGACATGGAACTGCTGCGCTACTCCGCCTTCACCACCGACCCGCAGGGCGGCAACCCCGCGGGCGTCGTGCTCGACGCTGGCCACCTCGGCGCCGACGAGATGCTCCGTATCGCCGCCGAGATCGGCTACTCCGAGACCGCGTTCGTCGACGGTGACCGCGTCCGCTACTTCAGCCCGCTGGCCGAGGTCGACTTCTGCGGCCACGCCACGATCGCCACCGCCGTGGCGCTCGCCGAGCGGTTCGGCGCCGGGCCGATGCGGTTCCGGACCAACGCGGGCGAGATCGCCGTCGAAACGGTCGTCGTGGACGGCCGGGTGACCGCGACGCTCACCAGCGCCCCGGCCCGCTCGCGGCCCGCGACCGGAACCGAACTCGACGAGGTGCTCGGCGCGCTCCGCTGGGACCACGCCGACCTCGACCCGGAGTTCCCGCCGCACGTGGCGTTCGCCGGGAACGACCACTTCGTGCTGGCCGCCGCCACCCGCGAGCGGCTCGCGAAGCTCGACTACGACTTCGCGGCGCTCGGCGACGTGATGAGCCGGGGCGGGTGGACCACCGTGCACCTGGTCTGGGCCGGCGCCGACGGCGTGTTCCACGCCCGCGACCCGTTCCCGCCCGGCGGGGTCGTCGAAGACGCGGCGACCGGTGCGGCCGCCGCCGCGTTCGGTGGCTACCTGCGGGCGATCGGCAAGCTCGAAAGTGGCCGTTTCCTGGTGCGGCAAGGGGAAGACATGGGACGGCCGAGCTTGCTGACCGTCGACGTCGATGAGCGGGCCGGTGTCCGCGTCACCGGGAACGCCGTCGAAATGACCAGCGGCGCGTAGCGCCTCCGTTGAGGGCGGTGGCGGGCGACGGGCGGGGTTAGTTGCGCCGCAACAGATAGGTGTCCATGATCCAGCCTTTCCGTTCGCGGGCTTGCGAACGCAGGGCCACGATCTCCTCGGCGACGTCCGCGAGCCGCCCGGAAACGACGAGCTCGTCGGGCGTGCCGAGGTAGGCGCCCCAGAAGATGTCCATGTCCTCACCGGTGAACCGGGTGAACGTGCAGTGCGCGTCGAGCATGACGAGCACATCGGCGGCGCCGTCCGGCCAGCCGTCGGCGAGCCGCCGTCCCGTGGTGATCTGCACGGCGGTGCCGATCCGGTTGAACGTCGTTCTGTGCTGCGCCGCCAGCACGGAAACACTGCTGACGCCCGGAATCACGGTGTAGTCGAACGCGATTCCCCGCTCCTGTACGGCGTTCAAGAGAGTGATCGTGCTGTCGTAGAGCGCGGGATCACCCCACACGAGGAACGCGCCGACCTCGTTCTCGCGCAGTTCCCCGGTAATGAGCCCTTGGTAGACATCGACGCGCCGTCCGTGCCACGCCTTGACTTCCGCCTCGTAGTCGGCCGGTGTGCGGTCACGTTCGGGGTCGCGCGCCTCGGCCAGCCGGTACGGCCTGGTCACGTACCGGTCGAGGATCTCGTGGCGCAACCGCACCAGGTCGGCCTTCTCCTTGCCCTTGTCCAGCACGAAGAAGACGTCGACCTCGTTCAGCCGGTTGATCGCCTGAACCGTCAGGTGCTCGGGGTCACCAGCACCGATACCGATCACATAGAGCCTGCGCACGCCGAGAGTCTGCCTTGGGCGGCGAGGGTGTGTCAGGTTAGGGGTCCCCTGGGATGGTCGCGGTGACCCCGTAAACCGGGTTCGCGGCCTCGACAGGTGCGGAATTACCGCCCTAGGGTGACTTGAAGGCCCACGGATTCCCGGGGAAGCCGGTGCGAATCCGGCGCGGTCCCGCCACTGTGACCGGTTTCGCGCGCGCCGAACCGGAAGCCAGATCGCCGGCCGTGGGCTCGACGTGTTGTCCACGAGGATGGAGCTGGCACGAATGTCTCCTTGCCCTGCGAGGAAAACCTCCCTGCGACCAGGGTGGGTCAGGTGAGTGACGAACTATTCCATTTCATCGGCGGCAAGCCGGTTTTCGGGACATCGGGGCGGTTCCACGAGCTGCCCGGCATGCGTGTCCCGCTGGCGGACAAGCGTGAGGTCGACTACGCCGTCGAAGTGGCCGTCGCGGCGCAGGACGACTGGGCGCTGTGGCAGCCGGACCGGCGACTGCGGGGGCTGATGGACTTCCTGGAGCGTGTCAGTGACGAACTCGACGGCTGCCCGGTGATGGTCCCGGTGTGGAACGCCGCGCCCGCCATCGCCTGCGGGAACTCGTTCGTGCTCAAGCCATCCGAGCGCGACCCGTCGATCGCCTTGCGCCTCGCGACCACGTTCCTCGACGCGGGGCTGCCGCCGGGCGTCTTCAACGTCGTCAACGGTGACCGCGAGGCCGTCGACGCGCTCATCGCGCATCCCCGCGTCGACGCGATCGGCTTCGTCGGCCCCTCCGCCGTGGCCGAGTCCGTGCAGGCGACCGCGCTCGCGTACGGCAAGACGGCCCAGTGCTTCCACGGCACCCGCGGCCACCTCGTGCCCGTCCCCGAGCCCGACACCGACCAGGTGGTCGGCGCGCTCGTCGGCGCGGGCACCGGCCCCGCGAGCGAGGCGCAGATGGCCACCACACTGGTGGCCCAGTTCGCAGGCCGCGCCCCAGACCCGGTGGTCGAACGCCTGGCCGCCGTCTACCGCCCCGACTTCCGGCGTTCGGCAGGTGCCCGATGAACAATTCCCTTGTAGACGGTCATGCCTGAGCTGACGCGGCCGAAGCGCCGCCCCGCCAGGAAACGCACGGGCAACCGCCCCGTCGTCGTGCTGGTCAGCGAGCTCGAGAGCCATCTCGAGCTGATCTGCAGGCTCGGCGAAGTAGGCTTGTACGAGCCGGATCTCGGCCGCCTGCAACGCGAAGACTGCGTCTTCGACGTGGACGTCTCAGGCGACGTGCTCACCGAGTACAAGGAAACCGAGACGGCCCAGTTCGCGCAGCTGCTCGGCCAGTTCCACGCGGTCCTGCTCGGCTTCGACGAGGGCACGGGCGCGCGGCCGTTGCTGCGGGATCTGTTGCCAGGACTGGAAGGCATCGTCGACACCGGCGGCACCGAGCTGCTCGGCTACGAAGAGGTGCTGATCCGCTTCCACGACGACCCATGCTGGAACCTGGGGTCGTGAGTATTGCCGACGGTTATTTGAGGGGAAGGGCAATATGGCGTGCTCCGGCCGGGCTGACGAGGTCATGTCGTGAGGGGACCCCTCACGTCACATCCGCGGGCGAGTGGAACCTTTGCTGCATCTGACGCAGCAAAGGTTCCACTCGCTCGCCACATTTGCCCTTCCGGCCAATAGAACCGTCGGCAACACTCACGAACCCGTCCTCGCAGTAGCTATTGGAAGTCGCAGCCGGGGTTGGGCGCGTCCTCCGCGAGCGGGCTGCCGGTCGGCAGGACGTACAGCACATCGAGCACGATCGGAGTGCTGCCGAGATTGCGTCCGATGTGGACTTTGTCGGAGCCCTTGGGCTCGACGAAGGTGGCGCCGGTGCGGTAGACGTCCTGGGTGACGCAGTCGGCGTCGTTGTGGGTCAGGGTGCCTGCCTTGACGAAGGCGTAGAGCGTGCCGTCGTGGAAGTGCCAGCCGGTGCCGCCGCCGGGCTGGATGGTGATCTCGCGCAGGATGTAGTCGGTCTTGCCGAGGGTGGTCTTCGAGAGGATCACGCCGGTGACGCCGGACCCGGGCGTGGCCTCGGCGTTCGCCGGGACGAGCAGCGCGCCCAGGGCGGCAACGGCGGCGAGAGTGGCTCGGACTGGGATGCGCATGGTGATCCCCTTCGCTTCGACGGCTCGCAGGTTATCGGCAAACGAGGGAGCTGACCATGTCCGAACGGGCATGATCGTGTAGTCAAAGGGTCGTGAGCGTTGCGGGCGGTTAGAACCGCCCGCAACGCTCACGAGCCCTTACGTCCGCTCGGCGAGCAAGCGGGCCAACGCCCAGTCCTGCGCGGCGACCCCCACGCTCTTGAACACCGTCCGCCCACCGGGCGACGCCGGCGCACTCAACGCGGAACCCAGCTCCACCAACGAATCCCGCGCGAGCGACCCGGTAGACACCGCGTGGATGATCTCCCCGGCCTCCTCCATGCACGCGCTCACCTCATCGACGACCACCACGCGCGCGGAGGCGAGCAACTCCTCGGGCAACTCCCGCATCGAGGGCAGATACGAGCCGATCGCGTTGACGTGCACGTTGTCCGGCAACGAGGCCGCGTCGAACACCGGCTCCGAAGCGGAAGTCGCGCAGCAGACGACATCGGCCGCCGACACCGCGTCGTTGGCAGACTCGGCCACCATGAACTCGATGGCCGGGAACTCCTGTCGCAGAACGGAAATCAGGTCCAAAACGCGAGAAGCGTTCCGCGAGTGCAGGGTCACCGCGGACAACGGCCGGACCGCCGCGACCGCGCGCACCTGATCGGCGGCTTGTGCTCCGGCGCCCAGGACGGCCAGTCGTGAAGCGGTGGGTGGGGCCAGAAGGTCTGTGGCGACGCCGGAAACCGCGCCGGTGCGGATGGTCGTCACCTCGATCGCGTCGGCGACCAGCTGACCACTGGGGGAACTCCAGACCAGTGTGCCGAGGATGGCGGGTGAGCGGTCCAGTTCCACGCTCAGGGTTTTCACCGCCGCCGCACCGGATCCGGCGTGATAGGCCGACATCACCAGCGCGCGCCCGCCGCCGAAGGAGAGGCGGGCCGGCTGGGTGAACTCGCCCGCCGCCAGGTCGGTGAACGCCGTGCGCACGGCGGCGACGGCGTCGGGCATCGGGATGAGCTTGCGGACCTCCGCGGCGGTGAGCATGCCCGGACGCTACTGCTGGGCGCGGTCGGGGGCCAGCTCGTCGAGGATGAGGACGGTGTGGCTGGACACGACGTCGGGAACGGTCTGGAGCTTGGTCAGCACGAGGTGGCGGAGACTCTGGGCGTCGCGGGCGCGGACGAGCAGCACCAGGTCGTACTCGCCGGAGACGAGCGCGCCGTGCCAGACCTCGGGGATCTCGAGCACGTGCTGCTTGACCGACTTCCAGGAATGCTGGCTGACCTTGAGGTACACGTACGCCGAGATGCCGTAGCCGCAGCGCTCCGGGTCGATGACCGCGCTGTAGCCGGTGATCACGCCGTCGCGGTGCAGGCGCTCGACGCGGGAGTACGCGCTCGCGCGGGAGATGTGGAGGCGCTCGGCCAAGGCGCGCATGGACATGCGGCCGTCCGCGCGGAGCTGGGCGACGATCGCCTGGTCGGTGTCGTCCAGCTGTCCAGGCAGGCTCGGTGTTTCGTCGTCGGGACTGGTCATTTGGCCGATGATAGCCGCCCGATGAAATCAAACGTCCAGATCAGATCAACATGTCTAGAAAAACGGCTCTGAAACCGTCACCATCAGCGACACCCGACTTCAGGAGGTCGCCTTGACGCTCACCAGCCTGCCCCTGCGGCATCTCCTGCCGTCCGAAACCCCGATCGGACTGCTGGACGCCGACGGCCGCCTGATCGACGGCTCCGAGCTGACCATGCCCGGCGACGAGGTGCTGCTCGACCTGCACCGCCGGATGGTCGTCGGGCGCCGCTTCGACACCCAGGCCACCGCGCTCACCAAGCAGGGCCGCCTCGCCGTCTACCCGTCTTCGCGCGGGCAGGAGGCTTGCGAGGTCGGCGCCGTCGTCGCGCTCGACGCCCAGGACTGGCTGTTCCCGACCTACCGCGACTCGGTCGCGCTGGTGACCCGCGGCGTCGACCCGGTGCAGACGCTGACGCTGCTGCAGGGCGGCTGGCACCTCGGCTACGACCCGTACGAGCTGCGCGTCGCGCCGCAGTGCACCCCGCTCGCCACGAACACGCTGCACGCCGTCGGCGTCGCGCACGCCGCGCGCTACAAGGGCGAGGACAGTGTCGCGCTCGTGCTGCTCGGCGACGGCGCGACCAGCGAGGGCGACACCCACGAGGCGCTCAACTTCGCGGGCGTGTGGCAGACGCCGACCGTGTTCCTGGTGCAGAACAACGGGTACGCGATCAGCGTGCCGATGAGCAAGCAGAACGCGGCGCCCTCGTTGGCGCACAAGGGGATCGGCTACGGCATCCCGTCGCTGCTCATCGACGGCAACGACCCGGCGGCCGTCTACTCGGCCGTCCGCCAGGCCGTCGAAACCGCCCGCGCTGGCGGCGGGCCGACGCTGATCGAGGCCGTAACCTACCGGATCGAGGCGCACACCAACGCCGACGACGCGTCGCGCTACCGCGATTCGGACGAGGTCGCCGCCTGGCTCGGGCGTGACCCGCTCGACCGGCTGGAGGCTTACCTGACCGGGCGCGGGCTGCTCGACGACGCGCGGCGCGAGGCCGTCGCGGCCGAGGCCGAGGCGTTCGCCGCGTCCGTCCGAAAAGGAATGAACGCTGACGTAGTGAGCACTGTCGTCCGGCCGCAGTCGTTGTTCGACCACGTCTACGCCGAGCGCACGGCCGCGTTGCGCGAGCAGGCGGCGATGCTGGAAGCCGAGCTGGCAGGGGAAGAAGCGTGACCACGATCGAAAAAGTCCAGCAGCTGTCGATGGCGGGCGCGCTGAACGCCGCCATGGCCGACGCGCTGGCTGCCGACGACCGCGTGCTCGTCTTCGGCGAGGACGTCGGCCCGCTCGGCGGTGTCTTCCGGGTCACCGATGGGCTCAGCGAGCGCTTCGGCGAGCGCCGCGTGTTCGACACCCCGCTCGCCGAATCCGGCATCGTCGGCACCGCGATCGGGATGGCGATGAACGGCCTGCGCCCGGTCGTCGAGATGCAGTTCGACGCCTTCGCGTACCCCGCGTTCGAGCAGATCACCAGCCACCTGGCCAAGATGCGCAACCGCACACAGGGCAAGGTCGAGCTGCCGGTCGTCATCCGGATCCCTTACGGCGGCGGCATCGGCGGCGTCGAGCACCACTGCGACTCGTCCGAGGCCTACTACACGCACACCGCGGGCCTGCGCGTCGTCACGCCGGGCACGCCCGCCGACGCCTACCACCTGCTGCGCGACGCGATCGACAGCCCGGACCCGGTGATCTTCCTGGAGCCGAAGCGCCGCTACTGGGCCAAGGGCGAGGTCGCCTTCGACCGCACCGCGACGCCGATGGACCGCGCGGTCGTCCGGCGCACGGGCAAGGACGTCACGCTCATCGCGTACGGGCCGATGGTCACGACCGCCATGGAGACCGCCGAAGCGGCGATCGAGGAGGGTTGGGACGTCGAGGTCGTCGACCTGCGCAGCCTCTCGCCGTTCGACGACGAGACCGTCGCCGCGTCGGTGCGCAAGACCGGGCGCGCGGTCGTGGTGCACGAGGCTTCGGGCTTCTGCGGCTACGGCGCCGAGGTCGCCGCGCGGCTGACCGAGCGGTGCTTCCACCACCTGCACGCGCCGATCCTGCGCGTCACCGGGCTCGACATTCCTTACCCCGCGCCGAAACTGGAAGAACACCACCTGCCGAGCGTCGACCGGATCCTCGACACCATGGCCAGGCTGCAATGGGACGACGTGCCCTTTGAAAACGAGGTGCGCGGTGCCTGATTTCCTGCTGCCCGATCTCGGCGAGGGCCTGACCGAGGCGCTGATCGTGAACTGGCTGGTGAACGTCGGCGACACCATCACCGTCGACCAGCCGGTGGTCGAGGTCGAGACGGCCAAGGCCTCGGTCGAGGTGCCGTCGCCGTTCGCCGGCGTGATCAGCACGCTGCACGGTGAGCCGGGGCAGTCGCTGGCCGTCGGCACGCCCCTGATTTCCGTGAGCGAGTCCGTCAAGTCCGAAGAGGACAGCGGCAATGTCCTGATCGGATATGGGACATCGGCGACGAAACGCCGCAACCGCCGCGCTCGGGTGAGCGTCGCGCCAGTCACCGCACGCGCGCCGAAAACGGGCGTGATCTCGCCGCTGGTGCGGCAGCTCGCCAAGGAGCGCGGGCTCGACCTGGCCCGGATCGACGGCAGCGGCCCGCACGGCATCGTGCGCCGGATCGATGTCGAAAAAGCTGTGGAGAAAGCGACCGCGAAGCCGGTCGTGGTCAAGAGCGGAGAGCGCCGGATTCCGTTGAAGGGCATCCGGAAGACCGTCGCCGACAAGCTCTCGCGGTCACGCCGCGAGATCCCCGAGGCGACCGTCTGGGTGGACGTCGACGCGACGCGCCTGATGGCGGCGCGCGCCGCGCTCAAGCCGGTCAGCCTGCTCGCGCTGATCGCCCGGTTCGCCGTGCTCGGCCTGCGCAAGTTCCCCGAGCTGAACTCGCGCGTGGACGGCGACGAGATCGTCGTGCTCGACGACGTGCATCTCGGGTTCGCCGCGCAGACCGACCGGGGCCTGGTCGTCCCGGTCGTGCGCGACGCGCACGCGCTGGCGACGCCCGAATTGTCCGAGGCGATCGCCGAGCGCACGAACGCTGCCAGGCAAGGGAGTTTGACGCCCGCCGACCTCACCGGCGGCACGTTCACCATCAACAACTACGGCGTGTTCGGCGTCGACGGCTCGGCGGCGATCATCAACCACCCCGAGGCCGCGATACTCGGCATCGGCCGGATCATCGACCGGCCGTGGGTGGTCGACGGGCAGCTGGGCGTCCGGAAGGTGTGCGAGCTGACGCTGGCGTTCGATCACCGCGTCTGCGACGGCGGCACCGCGGGCGGGTTCCTGCGGTTCGTGGCGGACTGCGTCGAGGAGCCGCTCAAAGCGCTGTAGGGTAAGCGAAATGAGCGAGCCTTTGGGTTCGCGCGAGCGCAGGAAGCTGCAGACGCGCCGTGCGATCTCCGAAGCCGCGATCGCGTTGTTCGTCGATCGCGGCTTCGACCATGTTTCCGTCGCGGAGGTCGCCGTCGCGGCGGAGGTGTCGAAGATGACGGTCTTCAACTACTTCGCGACCAAGGAAGATCTGGTGCTCTACCGGGTCGAGGGCCTGTTCGAACAGCCGGCGAGCCAGGTCCGCGAGCGCGAGCCCGGTGAGTCCCCGGTGGCCGCGCTGCGGCGGAATTTCCTGCGTGGCCTCGCCGAGCGGGAGCCCGCGACCGGGCTCAACGACGACGACGGCTACCTCGCGTTCCAGCATCTGGTGATGGGCTCGCCGACGTTGAAGCTGCGCCTGATCGACCACGGCAAGCGCACCGAGCAGGCGCTCGCCTGCGCGTTCACCGAGGTGCTCGACGCGTTCACCGCCAAGCTCGCGGCCGCGCAGGTCATCGCCGTCCAGTACGCGCTGGTCTGCTGCAACCTGACCCGCGTGCTCGGCGGCCAGTCCGCCGCGGACCTCTACCCGAGCGCGGTCGACGAGGCCGAGTGCGGCTTCGGCATGCTGCTCAGCGGCCTCCGAGACACCGCGCTCGTGTGACAACCCGGGATAAAGCGGGCTTTACTCCCGGGGATAAAGCCCGCTAAACATCGGGGAGTAAAGCCCGCTTTATCCCGTCACGAGGTCCACGAAGGCCTTGCCGGCAGGGGAAAGGCGGGCCGGGTCGTAGATCATGCCGTAGGCGCGCTTGATCGGGGGATCGACCGCGCGGACCACCGCGCCGTGGCCGATCAGGCGTCGCGCGACCGAGCTTTCGAGCCAGCCGGCGCCGACACCGGACAGCACGAAACCCGGGATCGCCTGGCGGTTCTGCAGCACCGACGACATCCGGGTGCGCGCGCCCGCGGTGCGCAGCGCCTGTTCGACCAGAGTGCGCTGGGAGCTGCCTTTCGGCACGCCGACCCAGCCGATGTCGGGCAGTTCGGACAGCGGCAGCGGATCGGCGGCGGGCACCTCGGTGCCCGGCGGGAACGCGAGCCAGTACTCGTGGGTGCCGAGTTCGACGGTCGGCAGCCCGCGCGCGAGCACGGGCAGGTAGCAGAACACCAGCTCGCAGTGTCCCTTGCGGATCAGCGACGCGGCCGCCTGTTCGTCCGAAAGTTCGTTGATGCGCACGGAAACCTGGGGGAACCGCTGCCGGAACCCGCCGACCAGCTCGGCCACCGGATGCGCGGTGACGAACGGCCAGGCGTGGATGTCGAGACGCCCGCGCGGGACCCCGCCCGCGTCGGTGAAGAACCCTTCGGCGGCGGCGACCCCGCGCAGCAGGCGCCTGGCTGGCCCGATGAACGCGGTGCCCGCCGAGGTCACCATCAGCGTACGGCCGATCCGGTCGAACAGCAGCACGCCGAGTTCACGTTCCAGCGCCCGGATGCCCTGCGACACCGAGGGTTGCGCGACCCGCAACGCCGCCGCGGCCGGGGTGACCCCGCCGTGGTCGACGACCGCGAGGAAGTACTCGATCTGCCGCAGCTCCACCGCGTCAGGACGGCGCGCGCAGCGAGCGCCGCAGCATCTTGCCGGACTCGGTGCGCGGAAGCCGGTCGCGGAACTCGAACCGGCGCGGGGTCTTGTACCCGGCGAGCTTCTCGCGGCAGTGCGCGGCGAGGCGCTCGGCCAGGTCGTCGCCGGGCAGCACACCGTGGCGCGGCTGGATGATGGCGACCACGCGCTGGCCCCATTCGGGGTCGGGCTCGCCGATCACGGCGGCGTCGGCGACCTCAGGATGCTCTAGCAATCTGCCCTCGATTTCCGCCGGGTAGACGTTGACGCCCCCGGTCAGGATCAGGTCGGTGCGGCGGTCGCAGAGGAACACGCGGCCTGCCGCGTCGACGTAACCGATGTCGCCGACGGTGATGAACTCACCGTCGCGGTTGGCGGCGGTCTTTTCGGGATCGTTGTGATAGCTGAACTTCGTCTGCGCGGAGCTGTAGTAGAGCGTGCCCGTCTCGCCGGCGGGCACGGGACGGCCGTGCTCGTCGACGACCTTGACCGTCACCCCCGGCAGCGGTTTGCCGACGGTGCCGGGCTCGGCCAGCCATTCCTTCGAGTCGACGACGGTGACCATGCCCTCGGACGCGCCGTAGTACTCGTGGACGACCGGTCCGAACCACTCGATCACGCGCTCCTTGACCCCGCGCGGGCACGGGGCGGCGCCGTGCATGACGCTGCGCAGGCTCGACGTGTCGTAACGGCCGCGCACCTCGTCCGGCAGCTGCAGCATGCGGTGGAACATCGTCGGCACCAGGTGGGTTTCGGTGACGGCGTGCCGTTCGATCAGGCGCAGCGTCGCCTCGGCGTCGAACTTCGCCATCACGACGAGCGTGTGCCCGAGGTGCAGGCTGTTCGTCGAGAACGCGCCGGGCGCGGCGTGATAGAGCGGGCAGGTGACCAGGTGGACGCCGGTGCCGGGGTGGACGTTCATGAGCTCCAGTGACGCCAGCGCGACCGCGGGCACGACCGGCGGGCCGCCGGGCAGCGGGCGGCGCACGCCTTTCGGGCGGCCGGTGGTGCCGGAGGTGTAGAGCAGGTTCTGGCCCATGGTCAGGCCGTCGGGCGTGCCGGTCGGCTGGTCGGCGCCGAAGTCGGCGTAGTCCTCCCAGCCTGGTGCGCCACCGATCGCGAACCGGTGCGTGGGCGGCACACCCAGGTCGTCGAGCTGGGCCGTGCAGGTCTCGGCGATGACGGCTTCGGCGAAGACGACCTTGGCGCCGCTGTTGCCGACGATGTAAGCGATCTCGTCGGCGGAGGAGCGGTAGTTGACCGGCGTGAAGTAAAGCCCGCTTTGCCAAGCGGCCAGTGCCAGCTCGAAGAACGGGATTCCATTGTGGACGATGGCGGTGATGCCGTCGCCCGGCGCCATGCCGAGTCCGCGCAGCGCGTGCGTCAGCTGGTTCACCCGGCCCGCGAGCGTGCTGAAGGTGACCTCTCGGCCTTCGGGATCGATGACCGCGGTGCGGTGCGGGTCGGTCACGGCGACGTCGAGAAAGGTACTCACGTGATCCATTAACCCCGATGAATGGGTTCCCGTCAAAGACCTGAGGGCGAAAAGCCCGATAGGCGTTACCTATGGCGTTACCGCTGAAAGGAAAGCCTCAGCCGCCGGCGAGAGTGGACCTTCGCGGAAGATCAACCCGATCGTGCGCTTGACCGGCGGCGCCGTCCCCCGGATCTCTACGTTCCGTAGCTCGCGTTCGGCCACCCGGCGCGGCAGGAACGTCGCGCCCGCGCCGTGCTCGACCAGGTGCCACACGGTCTGCCGGTGCGCGCATTCGACGGCGATCCGCCCGGCGGTGCCGTCGAGCACGTCGTCGAGCTGGGTGCGAGTGGTCGCGTCGACGAGTTCCATCACCAGCGGGATGTCGGCGACCTCGTTGAGCGGCACCGGATCGGCCAGCCCTTCGGCGAGCGCGGGCGGCAGCGCGAGGACGATCTCCTGGTCACCCAGCGGCAGCGTGCGCAGTGACTCCCCGTGCACCGGCAGCTCGGTCAGCCCCAGATCGCAGTGTCCATGCCGGACAGCGGTGGCGACCGCGGCCGGCCCGCCGGGATCGACGATGTTGAGCAGCACGGCCAGGTGCTTGGCGTGGAAACGGCCTGCCAGCTCGGGCAGCGGATCGGTGGTCAGCCCGGCCAGCGCGGCGATGTCGAGCCGTCCACCTTGGAGTCCGCTGACCGCGCTCACCGCGCCGCGCGCCCGTTCGGCGTCTTCGAGGATCCGGCGCGCGGGTTCCAGAAAGACATCTCAGGTGGTTGGAAGTCAAGCCGCGGTTGTGAGTGGAGGTGGAAAGGCCTGATGTTCGTCGTAGAGGCAGCCTGTTTGCAGGCAGTGGTGGAGCTGTCCGAGGAATTTGTTGAACAGGTGTCGTTGGGCTTGGTGGTTCCAGTCTCCGGCGGCGCGGCGGGTGTCGAAGTGGCGTCGTGCTCCGGGGCTGGCTTTGAGGGAGCTGAGTGCCCAGATCGGTCCTACCGCGGCCAGGCGCCGGTTTTTGATGTGGCGGTGCTGGATCACTTTCTTGCGGCCGCTGGCGCGGGTGATCGGTGCCGATCCGGCGTAGGCCTTGAGGCCGCGGGGGTCGGTGAAGCGTGCGCGGTCGTCTCCGATCTCGGCGAGCACCCGGGCGCTTACCAGCAGCCCGAGACCGGGGAAGCTGGTGATGATCTCGGCGTCCGGGTGCTGTTCAAAATGGGTCCGTGTCGCCTCCGCCAAGCTGTCGGCGGCCACGCAAGCGGCCTCGAATTGGTTCAGCAGAGCCGAAAACTGGATACCCATCGCGTTCTCCACCACCGGAGGCAGCCGCAGCCGATCTGCCCGGAACACGCCATAGAGCCGGTCCACGTCATGATCGATGTTGCGTCGGCGTCCGGCTTTGGTCAGCAGCGTCCGCAGCCTGGCGCGGGTCAGTCTCGCCGCGAGCGTGGGTGTGGGTGCGGCGGCCAGGACTGTGCGGGCGTCACGGCGCGCCAAGCCGCCGTCGGGCTGTCCGGCGAACGCGTCGAGCGCGGCCGGGTAGAATTCCTTGAGCAGCGAGCGGATCTGATTGCCCAGCTGCTGACGGCCCCAGACCGCGTCCTGCTGTGCTCGCGCCAGCACCCGCACCGCCTGCGCGAGGTCGGTGTCGGCCGGCAGCGGCCGGTGCGCGTCGGCGTCGGTGCGCACGATGTTGGCGAGCATCACCGCGTCCGCGGCGTCGGATTTCGCGCCCGACACCTGGTGCCGGGCTCGGTAACGCGACGCCGAGAGCGGGTTGATCGCGTAGATGGTGCGCCCGGTCGCACGCAGCGCGGCGACGAGCAGGCCGTGGTCGGTCTCGATGCCGACCGGGATCGAGGTCCCGGCGGTGTCCCCGGCCTCGGCGAACAGGTCCAGCAGACGAGCGAACCCGGCCGCGTCGTCGCCGATCCGCCCTTTCGCCACCACGGTTCCGGTGTCGTCGATGATCGCGACATCGTGGTGGGTCTCAGCCCAATCGATGCCACAGAACAATGTCAAGTTGCCACGTCTCCTTCACTATTTCTGCTGCTCACGGGTCCAGGCAGGGTCACGCGGCGCCCTAATCGCGGGACTCGGCGGTCCGTCATCTCAGTAGCCGTTCGTGACTCCAGCACACCGCGGGAACCTCGTTCTGCCGAAGAGCTCGAAGCTCGGGAACACATCAATGAGGTCACCTCCCGCGACGGACTCGAGCAACGACATCTCACCACCACGAACACCAGCCCACCGGCAGACGCGCCGTTCTTTCGTAAGCCGTCGAACGACTGGAGCAACACGGGCGTCGCCCACCGGCGGACCAGCACCAACCAACCCAACAGCCGCGCCTGTCTTTCTGAAGACGTCACACGTCTGGACCTACCGGGCGTCAGCTATCGGCTGGAAAACCAATCCCTACAAAACGATTAGGACCGACCGGCGGCGGTCAGCACGAGATGCCGCCCGGTGCGGTCGAACAACTCGGCCCCGAGCTCGCGTTCCAGCTGGCGGACGGCTTGGGAAAGCGAAGGCTGGGCCAGGAAAAGCGCCTCGGCGGCCTTGGTCACTCCGCCGTGGTCGACTACGGCGACGAAATACTCCACTTGCCGTAGGTCCACGGTTTCAGATTAGCGCGCGTCTTGTGGATCTTGTGCGATGAGAGCCGAGATCCAGGTGGTTCCTGGCGGTGCCGTGGGATCACCCTCGTACCGGGTTGTACTCGGGTGATTCCGCGGTGCCGCCAGGGGCCGCCTGGGCTCGGCTATCGCGCGCAAGATCCACAAGACACGCGCTAACGTCGGAGTATGGATGCTGACGACTTCGGGCAGGTACTGGCGGCGGTGCGGGAGTTCGTGCGCCGCGAGGTCGTGCCGCGCGAGACGGAGATCGACGAATCGGACGAAATCCCGGCCTCGGTCCGTGAGAAGGCGGCCGGGCTCGGCCTGTTCGGCTGGGCGCTGCCGGAGGAGTTCGGCGGACTCGGCCTCATGATGGCCGAAGACGTCCGCCTCGCCATCGAGCTGGGCTACACGACGCCGGCGTTCCGTTCGCTGTTCGGCACGAACAACGGCATCGCGGGCCAGGCGATCGTCAACTACGGCACGCCCGCCCAGAAGTCCGAGTGGCTCCCGAAGCTCGCGGCCGGCGAGGCGATCGCCTCGTTCGCGCTGACCGAGAGCGAGGCCGGATCCGACCCGAGCGGCCTGGTCAGCAAGGCGATCTCCGACGGCGAGCGCTACGTCCTCAACGGCACCAAGCGGTTCATCACCAACGCCCCGCTGGCCGACGTCTTCGTGGTGTTCGCCAGGACCGAGCCGGATTCGGTGGGCGGTAAGGGTATTTCCTGCCTGCTGGTCCCGTCCGGCTCGCCGGGCGTGACCGTCGGTCCGCACGACGCGAAGATGGGCCAGAGCGGGGCGTGGACCTCCGAGGTCGTGTTCGACGACGTCGCCGTGCCGTTCAACGCCTTGATCGGCGTCGAGAACGACGGGTTCCGGATCGCGATGGCGTCGCTGTCACGCGGGCGGCTGCACATCGCGGCCATCTGCGTCGGCATGGCCGAGCGCGCGCTCGCCGAGGCGGTGGCGTACGCGCGGACCACGCGTCAAGGCGGCCGCCCGATCGGCGAATACCAGCTGGTGCAGGCACTTCTGGCCGAGTCGCACGCCGAGCTCGCCGCCGGGCGCGCGATGGTGCTCGCCGCGGCCGACGCCTACGACTCGGGCGCCGACCGCAAACTCGGGCCGTCCTCGGCGAAGCTCTTCTGCACCGAGATGCTCGGGCGCGTGGCGGACCGCGCGGTCCAGGTGCACGGCGGGACGGGCTACATGCGCGGGGTCGCGGTCGAGCGGATCTACCGCGACGCCCGGCTTTTCCGGATCTACGAGGGCACCAGCGAGATCCAGAAGCTCGTGATCGCGCGGGAGCTGCTCAAGGAGGCCTAGAAACCGGGATAAAGCAGGCTTTACTCCCGGGGATAAAGCCCGCTTTATCCCCGGGAGTTTAGCGGGCTTTATCCCGTTGTCAGCTTTTCGACCTCGGTGACCAGGAGCTGGAGCTCGTCGTCGGTGTTGAAGTAGTGGACCGAGGCCCTGATCATGTCGGGCAGGTTGCGGGCGGTGAAGTCGTACTGGGCCGAGGTGCGGGCCGAGAGCGAGGTGTTGATCTTCGACTCGGCGAGGTGGGCCTTGACCTTCTCGGCCGGGACGCCCGCCACGCTGAACGTGACGATGCCGCACTTGCGGGCGCCTTGGTCGTGGACGGTCACGCCGGGGAGTCCGGTCAGGCGGGCGCGCAGGTCGGCGGCGAGGTCGGCGACGCGCTTCTCGATGACGGGCATGCCCCAGCCGAGCGCGTAGTCGACGGCGGCACCGAGGCCGAGCAGTGCCGCGTAGTCGCGCTCCCAGGTTTCGAAGCGCTTGGCCGTCAGGTCCACTTCGTACTCGTTGGGCGCCGTCCACGAGGCCGAGTGCAGGTCGAGCATCGCGGGCTCGACGCGCTCGCGCAGGCGGGGGTGCATGTAGCCGAAGCCGGTGCCGCGCGGCCCGCGCAGGTACTTGCGGCCGGTGACGCTCAGCGCGTCGCACTGGAGGCGCCGGACGTCGAGGTCGAGCTGGCCAGCGGACTGGCAGGCGTCGAGCAGGAACGGGATCCCGGCTTCGCGGGCGACGGCGCCGATCTCCTCGGCGGGGTTGACCAGGCCGCCCTGGGTGGGCACGTGGGTGGTCGAGATGAGCTTGACGCTGGCGTCGATGCGGCGAGACAGGTCGGCGACGTCGAGCTGGCCGGTCTCGTCGTCGTCGACCACCTCGACGACGGCGCCGGTGCGGTGCGCGATCTGCAGGTAGGCGATGGCGTTGCTGGCGTACTCGGACTTGCAGGTCAGGATCTTGTCGCCGGCCGAGAATCCGAAGGCGTAGAACACCGCCTGCCAGGAGCGGGTGGCGCTGTCGCTGAGCGCGATGTCTTCGGCGTCGGCGTTGACGAGCCGCGCGATCGAGGTGTAGACGGCCGCGATGCGGGCATCCTCGCGTGCCGCCGCCTCGTAGCCGCCGATCAGCGACTCGGCACGCAGATGGTCGACGACGGTCTCGGTCACGATCGCGGGCGGGAGCGAGGCTCCGGCGTTGTTGAAGTGGGCCACCTGGGCGCAGCCCGGGGTTTCGGCACGGGCGCGCTGAACGTCGGCTGGCTGCATACCAACTGAATACAGTATCGTCCAACTGTATGCAACGTTCTCCGCTGCGCCGGGACCTCTTCGCGCAGATCACCGCCCGCGTGCTCGACGGGCGGCTGACCGCGCGGGTCAACGAGGTCCAGCTCGCGAAGGAGCTCGGCGTCAGCCGCACGCCGCTGCGCGAGGCGCTGGTCGGGCTGGCCGACCGCGGCCTGCTGGTCTCGGAGCTCGGCCGCGGCTTCCTCGTGCCGCCCCTCGACCTCGGCGAGGCGCGTCAGCTGTACCCGCTGATCGCCGAACTCGAGTCGCTCGCGGTCCGCTGGACGCCCGTGCACGACCTGCAGACGCTGGCCGACCCGCTCGACGAGATCGCCGACGGCATGGTCACCGCGCTGGCCGAGGGCGCCGAACTGTCCGCATGGGACGACCGCTGGCACGCGATGTTGTTGTCCCGCACGGTGAATCCGCACCTGCTGCGGCTGATCGACCAGACCAAGCCGCTCTTGAAGCGCTACGACGTGCTGTATTTCGGTGGCGTCGAACGCTCGCGGCAGAGTATCGACGAGCATCGCCGGATCGCGGCGGCATTGCGGGTGGGCGACCTCAACGAGGCATGCCACGTGCTGGTGCAGAACTGGGTGAAATCACTGGGGTATTTCGAGGAAGGCAGGCAACGATGATCGCGATCGCGCATCTGAGCGACATCCACATCGACGACGGGCCGCGCAGCCGGGAGCGCGCGGCGCGGGTCATGTCCTACGTGAACGGTCTGTCCCATGTGGACGCCGTGGTGGTCACCGGCGACTTGGCCGACAACGGCACGCTGGGCGAGTACGCGCACGTCGCGTCGCTGCTGAAGTCGCCGCACATGACGATCACATGCCCGGGAAACCACGACAAGCGCGCCGAGTACCGGGCGGGCCTGCTCGGCGAACCGGCCGGCGACGCGCCGGTCAATCAGGTGATGAGCACGCCCGGCGCGGTCTACGTCTCGCTCGACTCCAGCATCCCCGGCCGCCCGAACGGGCTCATCGCCGACGAAACCCTTGCCTGGCTTGACGAAACGCTGACGTCCGCCGACACCCGGAAGCCCGCGTTCGTCTGCTTCCACCACCCGCCGGTCGACCTCGGAGTGCCCGCGGTCGACCGGATCCGCCAGTTCGACGAGTCCCGGCTCGCCGAGGTCCTGTCCCGGCATTCGCGGGTGACCGCGTTGCTGTGCGGCCACGCGCACACGGGCGCGATCACGTCCTTCGCCGGGCTTCCGCTGCTGGTCGCGCCCGGTGTCGTGTCGACGACCCTGCTGCCGTTCGAGCCGAGCGGCACCCGGGGCTGGGACGAAGGCGGCCCGCTCGATCTGGACGCGCCGCCCTCGCTGTACTTCCACATCCTGCACGACGACGGCCGCCTGACCTCGCACCTGCGCGTCGTCCCCGCTTAGCGGTCGTGAGTGGTACGGCCGGTTCTAACCGGTCGTACCACTCACGACCCGAGTACGGGCAGGTCGATGCGGCTGGTGTGGGAAACCTTGATCTCGCAAGGAGTTTCGGTCGGCCGGTCGAAGCGGGGGAACGCGCCGCCGGAGATCTGCACCCGCAGGCGGTGCCCGCGCTCGAAGCGATAGGCGGTCGGGTCCAGCGTCACTTCGGCGACGGTCTGGCCCGGCCGCAGCCGGACGATGCCATCGGTGACGTTGCGCGAGACGTTCTTGGGTGACACATCGCAGAGACGGACGAAGATGTCGGCCTTCTCGGCCTCGACGTGGATGTGCGCGGTGATCTCGCCGATCACGTCGAGCTTGGTTTCGAGCGGCTCGCCGGTGTAGACGAGTACGTCCGGCCTGGCTTCGAGCGCGCCGTTGTCCTGTTGTTTGGTCTTGCCGGAAAGCACCGCCCCGCCGACGGATGGCGTCGGGTCTGCCGGGTCGTAGGTGAACGAGTCCGAAGTGGACTCGGGTTCCCGCGCGAGCGTTCCGCCCGCGCCCAGGTGCAGTGCCGTGGTGACGGACTTGGCGGGCGGCCACTGGGCGAAGTCCAGCCAGCGGTCGGCGTTCTGCAGGAACAGGCGGACCGGCGCGCGGTCCACAAGGGACTCCAGGCCGAAGTGCGCGCGCAGCCAGGAGGCCTGGTCGGTCAGCTGCGGTCCGATGCTCGACGGTTCCGCGTGGCTCCACGGGCCGATGGTGATCCGCGCCGTGGTGCCCGCGGCCTGGAGATCCTTGAAGTCACCGAGCTGGCCCTGCAGGAAGATGTCGTACCAGCCGGTGAACAGCGTGGTCGGCGTCGTCATGCCGGGGATCGCCTCGCGGTGGTGGATGTCCGGCCACGAGTCGCGGGCGATGACTTCCCGGACGAACGGGATCCGCTCGCCGGTCGCCGCGATGTCCAGGTCGCCGACCGGCAGGGAGTGAATCGCACGCGCGGTTTTCTTGCCCTGGAAAGGTTTCTTGCGCTGTTCCTGCCGCGCGACCATCACGCCCCACGAACCCCAGGTGTCGAGCGCGAGCGCGCCGCCGGGATAGAACGCGTCGGTTACATCCGAGCTGACGATGGCCGCGCACAGCGCTTCGAGCGGTTCGTCGAGGTACGGGGCGACGGCCCAAGCGGTGTGGCCGAGATAGCTCGCGCCCGCCATGGCGACGCGGCCGTCGCACCAGCGCTGGTCACGAAGCCAGGCGACGGTCGCGATGCCGTCTTCGCGCTCCTGGTGGAACGCCGACAAGGTGCCTTCGGAGCCGAACGTGCCACGGACGCTCTGCGTGACGACCTGCAGGCCGCGGCGCGCGAAAACCGAGGCGAACAGGTCGGGGAACATGCCTTTCCGGCCGTAGATGCTGCGGATGAGCACCACGGGCATCGGTTCGTCGCCGGGCGGACGGTAGCGGTCGGCGTAGAGGCGCGCGCCGTCGGGCATGGGGACGGCGATGTCGCGGGTGACGACCGGTTTGGGGCCCTCCGACGGTGTCAGGCCGAGAATCCGGTCGACCAGACGGTGCAGCATGGGGAAGGCCCCTTCCCAAGACTCAGCGCAGGCGCGCGAGTGTTTCCGGTCGTAGTAGCTCGGCTAGTTTCTCAGCCGGGAGCAAGCCCTTTTCGACGACCAGCTCCGCCACGCCGCGGCCGGTGGCCAACGCCTCCTTGGCGATCTCGGTGGCCGCCGCGTACCCGATCGCCGGGTTCAGCGCGGTGACCAGGCCGATCGAGTTCTCCACGTAGCCGCGCATGATGTCGGCGTTCGCGGTGATCCCGGAGACGCAGCGCTCGGCCAGTGTGAGGCAGGCCTGCTGCAGGTGCGTGATGCTCTCCGAGAGCGAGTGCAGGATGATCGGCTCGAACGCGTTGAGCTGCAGCTGACCGGCCTCGGCCGCCATGGTGATGGTGACGTCGTTGCCGATCACCTCGAACGCGACCTGGTTGACCACCTCGGGGATGACCGGGTTGATCTTGCCGGGCATGATCGACGAGCCCGCCTGCACCGGCGGCAGGTTGATCTCGTTGAGCCCGGCGCGCGGGCCGGACGAGAGCAGCCGCAAGTCGTTGCAGCTCTTGGAAAGCTTGACCGCGATGCGCTTGAGCACCCCGGAGAGGTGCACGAACGCGCCGCAGTCCTGAGTGGCCTCGACGAGGTCCGCGGCGGTCACCACGGGCAGCCCGGTGATCGCGGCGAGATGCCTGCACGCGGCCTCGGCGTAGCCAGGAGCGGCGTTGAGGCCGGTGCCGATCGCGGTCGCGCCGAGGTTGATCTCGTGCAGCAGCGTGACGGCCTCGTTGAGCCGCAGCCGGTCCTCGCCGAGCATGACCGCGTAGGTGCCGAACTCCTGGCCGAGCGTCATCGGCACGGCGTCCTGCAGCTGGGTGCGGCCCATCTTCAGCAGGTCGTGGAACTCGACGGCCTTGGCGGCGAAAGCCTGCTCCAGCACGGTCATCGCCTCGGACAGCCCGCGCACCGCGATGATCGTCGCGACGTTGACCGCCGTGGGATAGGCGTCGTTCGTGGACTGTCCCAGGTTGACGTGCTCGTTCGGGTGCAGGTAGGCGTAGTCGCCCTTCTCGTGCCCGAGCAGCTCCAGCGCGCGGTTGGCGATGACCTCGTTGGCGTTCATGTTGGTCGACGTGCCGGCGCCGCCCTGGATGACGTCGACGACGAACTGGTCGTGCAGCGCGCCTTCGCGGATCTCCTCGCAGGCCGCGCAGATCGCGTCCGCGAACTCGGGCGCGAGCAGGCCGAGCTCGGCGTTGGCGCGCGCGGCGGCCTCCTTGACCGCGGCCAGCGCCTCGATCAGGTGCGGGTAGGACGAGATCGTGGCGCCGGTGATCGGGAAGTTCTCACGGGCGCGCGCGGTGTGCACACCCCAGTAGGCGTCCGCGGGGACTTCCTTGTCTCCCAGCAGATCGTGCTCGACACGCGTGGTCACGGTCGTTCTTCCCTTCAGGCTGCTTGTTTTTTCTTCGCGAGGTCGCCGACGACGGCGAGCCCGTCTTTCCCGTCGGTGCCCGCGAACGGCGCGAGCAGCGCCGGGTCGACCCCGGCCAGCGCGAGCGCGGCGGCGGTGACCGGCGGGCGGGCGCGGTCAGTGCCGTCGGCGATCTTGACGCCGATCGCGGTGCCGTCGGGCAGCGAGGCGATCTGGACGGCCTCGAAACCGTCCTTGGCGATCAGGCCCGGGACCGTGCGCATCAGCTGGGTGACGTCGCGGCGAGTACCGGCGACCATCTCCGGGTGCGCCCGGATCGCTTGCGCGACAAGGCCTTCCTCACGCGTGATGCGCCCGGTCGCGGTGGCGAGCCCGCGCAGCGAGACCGCGAAGAGTGGCGCGCCGCAGCCGTCCATGGCCACGTGCGCGATCTTCGCGCCGGTCAGATCCTCCATGGTGGCGGCCATCTGACGCTGCATCGGGTGCGCCGGGTCCAGGTAGTCCTTTGTGGACCAGCCCTTGAGCCTTGCGGTGCAGAGCATCGCGGCGTGCTTGCCGGAGCAGTTGTGCGCGAGCTTGCGCGCGGTACGGCCCGCGGCGACCCATTCGAGCCGCTCGACCGGGTCGTACGGCAGGTCGGCCGGGTTGCCGAGATCGTCTTCGGTGAACTCGCCGGACTCCAGGATGCGCCGCGTGCCGTCGAGGTGGATCTCCTCGCCGGAGTGGCTGGCCGCGCTGAGCGCGAGCAGGTCGGGCGGCAGCGAAAGGCCCATCCGGGTCATCGCGACGGCCTGCATCGGCTTCGCGGTGGAGCGCGGATAGAACGTCGTCTCGACGTCACCGGCCTGGAACAGGACCTCGCCGTCCGGCGCGACCACGACGACCGAGCCGTAGTGGACGCCTTCGATGAGCCCGTCCCGCAGCACGTGCACGAGCGGCACGTGCCGAGGGACGCCGATCGGGGGAGCGGGGTTCATTCCACCTTCTCCATCACGGACATGTCGATGCGCTTGCGCACGGCGAACCAGCCGATCACCAGCGCGATCACGATGGCGGGCAGCGCCATGAGCGTGATCCGCCCGATGTGGTCGAAGCCCATCAGCACCACGACCGAGGCCAGGAAGACCAGCGTGACGATCTCGGTGAACGGCGAGAACGGCAGCCGGTAGCTCGGGCGGGTCAGCTCACCGCGCTTCGCCTTGCGGACGAAGAGCAGGTGGCACAGCACGATGATCGCCCAGGTGGCGAGGATGCCGATGGCGGCGAAGTTCAGCACGATCTCGAACGCCTCGGCGGGCACCAGGTAGTTCAGCCCGACACCGATGACGCAGATGCCCGCGGTGAGCATGATCCCGCCGAACGGCACCTGGTTCTTGTTCATCTTGCCGGTGAACTTCGGCGCCGAACCGGCCAGCGACATCGACCGCAGGATGCGGCCGGTCGAATACAGGCCCGAGTTGAGGCTCGACATCGCGGCGGTCAGCACGACCAGGTTCATGATGCTGTCCGCGTGCGGGATGCCGACGTGCGAGAGCACGGTGACGAACGGGCTCTGGTCCTTGCTGTAGGAACTCCAGGGCATCAGCATGGCCAGCAGCACGACCGAGCCGACGTAGAAGATGCCGATGCGCCACATGATCGAGTTGATCGCCTTGGGCATGATCTTCTCGGGGTTCTCGGTCTCGCCTGCGGCGACGCCGACCAGTTCGATCGCCGCGTAGGCGAACACGACACCCTGCACGATCAGGATCATCGGGATGATCCCGGACGGGAAGATGCCGCCGTGGTCGGCGATCAGCTGCGGGCCGGGGATGTTGCCGTCGATCGGGTGGCTGGTCACCAGCAGGAAGATGCCGATCACCATGAAGATCACCAGCGCGGCGACCTTGATGATGGCGAACCAGAACTCCATCTCGCCGAACAGCTTCACGCTCACCAGGTTCAGCGTCAGCACGACCGCCAGCGCGATCAGCGCCAGCACCCACTGCGGAATCGGCGTGAAGAACGACCAGAAGTGCGCGTACAGCGCGATCGCGGTGATGTCCGCGATCCCGGTCGTCGACCAGTTGAGGAAGTGCATCCAGCCCGCGACGTACGCGCCCTTCTCGCCCATGAACTCACGGGCGTAGGAGACGAAGGCGCCGGACGAGGGGCGGTGCAGGATCAGTTCGCCGAGGCTGCGCACGACGAAGAACGCGAAGAGGCCGCAGACCGCGTAGACGATCGCGAGCGCGGGGCCCGCCTGCGCGAGACGGCCGCCTGCGCCGAGGAAGAGCCCGGTCCCGATCGCGCCGCCGATGGCGATCATGTTGATGTGACGGGCTTTCAGCGACTTGCTGTAGCCCTCGTCACCGGCGTCGACGGACTTGTGCTCGACGTTGAGCGTTTGTTCGGTCACGGTGTCCTCTTGGTCGTTTTCGTGACAATGGTGGTGAGCGCGCTTTCGACGTGCTCGAGATGAGCCGTCATGGCCGCGATGGCCGCGCTTTCGGAGCCGTCGGCGATCGCGGTGACGATCTGCCGGTGCTCGCCGTTCGATTTCACCCGCCGGTCGCCCAGCTGGTTCAGGAAGGACGACTGTCTCGCGAGCGCGTCGCGGATCTCCTCGATCACCTTCCCGAACACGGGGTTGCCGCTGGCCTGGGCGATGGTGATGTGGAACAGCGAGTCCAGCGCCACCCATGCGGTGTTGTCGGTCTCGTGTTCCATCCGCTCGAGCAGGTGCGTCAGCAGGTCGAGGTCATCGGTGCTGCGCCGCACGGCGGCATACCCGGCGACCGGGATCTCGACATGACGGCGTACCTCGAAAAGATCCCTGGCCGAGTACGGCCCGAACGTAGGATTCTCGGCGGGACCGCTGGCGGTGACGAAAGTTCCCTTGCCGGTACGGGAAACCGTGAGGCCGAGAGCTTGCAGCCCGCGCAGCGCTTCGCGCACCACGGACCGGCTGACCTCGAACTCCTTCGAGAGGCTCGCCTCGGAGGGCAGCTTGTCCCCGACCGCGTACTCGCCGTGCTCGATGGCGCCACGCAGGTGCGCCAGCACGGCCTCCATCGCACTGACCCGCCGGATACCATGTCCGGCTGTCTGGCTGTCCGACAGGTTCATGGATCGAATAGTGCGACCTGGCGTGATCGGTTGTCAAGACGAACGGTGATCCAGTGTCAGCTGGAGGTTGCTCGACGTTACGAAAGCCACATCCGCGTTTATGGGAGCGATGGTCGTGTGGGCGCCGCCTGGGCGGGATGTGGGCGTCGTCACCGGCATGCTCCCCGGGTCCGTGAGTTCGTTCGGAGGGGAGTTTCCATGCAGAAAACGCGTTGGGCGGGCCTGACCGCCGCGGTGGGCACCGCACTGGCGATCCTCGCGCCGTCCGCGAGCGCCGCGCCGGCCGACCATTGCGTCGTCCATGTGGGCAGCGGGGCGCTCAAGTGCTTCGCGACCGAGGCGCAGGCCGACGCCTACCACCCCGCGGCCAAGGCGGCCGTGGAGCTCGCCCGGCTTTATGAGCTCCCGGGTTACCGTGGCCCATCGCTGCGCCTGGACGGTGACGCCGCCCAGTGCACCCCGCCCACGACGGACCCCGAGGTCGCGATCCCGCACCTCGGCCCGTACCACTGGGACAACCGCGCCTCCTCCTTCAAGGCCGTCGCCAAGTGCCGGGTCAAGCTGTGGGACGGTGACCGCTACGCGGGCCAGTCCACCGAGGGCGGCCGTGACGGCTACCTGGACCACTCGGACAACCTGGCGACACTCGGCTTCGACAACCGCGCCACCTCACTCAAGGTCAGCTAAACCGGACGCCACCCGTGCATGGATGGACGCCACGCCGGCTGAGGCCGGGGAGCGCCGCCCGGGAGTGTCGTCCGTCCAGGCACGCGTGCCGTCCATCCGGGTACACGTGCCGTCCATCCGGGTACAGGTGATCGCCGCGCTATCCGGCGTCCATGCGTGAGGCATCCCGCTGGGCGGCGAGGTCGTGAGTGTTTACGCCGGTTACTGGGCGGAAGGTCAAAGGTGGCGTGTCCGGGTGTGCTCGGCTGTGGCCGGGGTGGCTGTGTGCGAAATGCGTCGTTGAACGACGCAAAACCCGCACAGTCAACCCGCTTGACCAGCTGCAGGGGTCGTTCGAGGCGGGTGAGTGCGGTTCGCGGCGTTGGACGACGCAAACCGCACTCACCCAGGCAGTAGGCCCAGGTATGAGGGGAGCCTTCATCCACGCTCGGCGCGGTGAGGGCCTCCCTCACCCGAGCCGAGTGGGTGGGGGCCTCCCTTACCCGTATATCCGGTCGAACTAGGCCCTCACGCCACGGATCCGAGTGAAGTAGGCCCTCACCCACGCCGGACCACGACCCTGCCGCGGACAGGGCAGCCGAGAAGGGGTCGTGAGTGTTTAGGCCGGTTAGAACCGGCCGTTACCACTCACGACCCCAGTGTTGGGGGCGTGCTCGCGAAAGCCTTGAACCTGGACGCCCGACGCCCCAATCTCGGCTTTCGCGCGATGGGCCTTGGACCGCGACCGGGCCTCGCGTGTCGCCCATGTGCCAACCTGAACGGCGTAGGGCAGTGGCCACCGGGTGTCTCGCTCAAATGGGAGTGGTGGCTGAATTGCGATTTGTGAATCGATCAGGTGTTCTATGCTTGAATTCGCATTCATGAAACCGGGCGTCCGGCGGCAACACGCGTGCCCACCTCCCGCGCAGGCGGCCGCGGAGGGCGCAGACTACTCTGGTCGGCCGGGGCCGCAGTGCCGCGCGTTGATCCACATCCTGATCCGGTTCGGGGAGGTTTTCGCTGGTGTCGAACGATTCCTTCGTCCACCTGCATGTGCACACCGAGTATTCGATGCTCGACGGTGCGGCGAAGATCGCGCCTCTGTTCAAGGAGGCGGCGCGGCTCGAGATGCCCGCGGTCGGGATGACCGACCACGGCAACATGTACGGCGCCGACGAGTTCTACCAGCAGGCCGTCAAGCACGGGCTCACCCCGATCATCGGCATCGAGGCCTACATCGCGCCGGAGAGCCGGTTCCACAAGAAGCCGGTCTTCTGGGGACAGGCCAACCAGCGTGGCTCCGACGAGCTGGGCGAGGGCGGTGACGTCTCGGGTGCGGGCGCGTACACGCACATGACCATGCTCGCGCAGAACTCGACCGGGCTGCGCAACCTGTTCAAGCTGTCCTCGCTGGCCAGCATGCAGGGCTACTACCGCAAGCCCCGGATGGACCGCGAGCTCATCGCGGAGAACCACGCAGGCATCATCGCGACCACCGGCTGCCCGTCCGGCGAGGTGCAGACGCGGCTGCGGCTGGGGCAGAAGCAAGAGGCCATCCAGGCCGCTTCGGACTACAAGGACATCTTCGGCGGCGAGAACTTCTTCCTCGAGCTGATGGACCACGGGCTGCCGATCGAGCGCTCGGTCCGTGAGGGCCTGCTGGAGATCGGCAAGCTGCTCGACCTCAAGCCGATCGCCACCAACGACTCGCACTACGTCACCAAGGACCAGGCGGACACGCACTCCGCGCTGCTCTGCGTGCAGGCGGGCAAGACGCTCAACGACCCGACCCGGTTCAAGTTCGACGGCGACGGCTACTACCTCAAGTCCGCCGCCGAGATGCGCGAGTACTGGGACAGCGAGGTCGAAGGCGCGGCCGACAACACGCTGCTGATCGCCGAGCGCATCGAGTCCTACGAGGACGTCTACTCGCACAAGGACCGGCTGCCGTTCTTCGCCGTCCCCGAGGGCTACGACCAGGGCACCTGGCTGCGCGCCGAGGTCGACAAGGGCATGAAGTGGCGGTACCCGGACGGCGCGCCGGAGCCGTACTACCACGAGCGCATCGAGACCGAGCTCGACGTCATCATCGGCAAGGGCTTCCCCGCCTACTTCCTGATCGTCGCCGACCTCATCAACTACGCGCGTCAGGTCGGCATCCGCGTCGGCCCCGGCCGTGGTTCGGCGGCGGGCTCGCTGGTCGCGTACGTGCTGGGCATCACGAACCTGGACCCGATCCCGCAGAAGCTGCTGTTCGAGCGGTTCCTGAACCCCGAGCGTGTCTCGATGCCCGATATCGACATCGACTTCGACGACCGCAGGCGCGGCGAGATGATCCGCTACGCGACCGACAAGTACGGCGTGGACAAGGTCGCGCAGGTCATCACCTTCGGCACGATTAAGACCAAGGCGGCGATCAAGGACTCCGCCCGCGTCCACTTCGGCCAGCCCGGCTACGCGATCGCCGACAAGATCTCCAAGGCGCTGCCGCCGCCGATCATGGCGAAGGACATCCCGCTCTCCGGCATCGTCGACTCCAGCCACGAGCGCTACGGCGAAGCCGCCGAGGTCCGCGCGCTCGTCGAGACCGACGAAGAGTGCAAGACGATCTTCGAGACCGCACGCGGCCTCGAAGGCCTGATCCGCAACGCGGGCGTGCACGCCTGCGCGGTCATCATGTCGTGCGACCCGCTGACCGACGCGATCCCGCTGTGGCAGCGTGACGACGGCTCGATCATCACCGGCTGGGACTACCCGTCGTGCGAGAACATCGGCCTGCTGAAGATGGACTTCCTGGGCCTGCGGAACCTGACGGTCATCGGCGACGCGATCGACAACATCAAGACCAACCGCGGGGTCGACATCGACCTCGACCGGCTCGGGATGGACGACCAGGAGACGTACAAGCTGCTCGCCCGCGGTGACACGCTGGGTGTGTTCCAGCTGGACGGTGGGCCCATGCGTGACCTGCTGCGCCGCATGGAGCCGACGGTCTTCGACGACATCGTGGCGGTGGGCGCGCTGTACCGCCCCGGCCCGATGGGCATGAACGCGCACAACGACTACGCCGACCGCAAGAACAACCGGCAGAAGGTCAAGCCGATCCATCCGCAGCTCGAAGAGCCGCTGCGGGAGATCCTGGCCGACACGTACGGCCTGATCGTCTACCAAGAGCAGATCATGCACATCGGCCAGAAGGTGGCCGGCTACACCATGGGCCGCGCGGACGTACTCCGCCGCGCCATGGGTAAGAAGAAGAAGGAAGTACTCGACAAGGAGTACGTCGGCTTCGAAGAGGGCATGAAGTCCAGCCCGCTCGTCGACGGCGGCTTCTCGCCCGAAGCGGTCAAGGCGCTGTGGGACACGATCCTCCCGTTCGCCGGCTACGCGTTCAACAAGAGCCACGCCGCCGCGTACGGCCTGATCTCGTACTGGACCGCGTACCTCAAGGCGAACTTCACCCCCGAGTACATGGCGGCGCTGCTCACCTCGGTCGGTGACAACAAGGACAAGTCGGCGATCTACCTGTCCGAGTGCCGCCGCCTGGGGATCAAGGTGCTGCCGCCGGACGTCAACGAGTCGGCGCTGCGGTTCGCGGCCGTCGGGGACGACATCCGCTTCGGCATGGGCGCGGTCCGCAACGTCGGCGCGAACGTCGTCGAGTCGATCATCAAGACCCGCGAGGAGAAGGGGAAGTACTCCTCCTTCACCGACTTCCTCGACAAGTCCGAGCTGGTGGCCTGCAACAAGCGGGTCATCGAATCGCTGATCAAGGCGGGCGGGTTCGACTCGCTCGGCGCCACCCGGCTGTCGATGATCCAGGTGCACGAGGACGCGGTCGAAGCCGTCGTCCCGCTCAAGCGCCAGGAGGCGATGGGCCAGTTCGACCTGTTCGGCTTCGGCGGGGACGACGGGGATGACACCGTAGCGGCTTCTTCTTCGCCGCTCGCGCACCTCAAGTTCGGCGAAGAGGAGTATCCGCGCAAGCAGATGCTGGGCTACGAGCGGGAAATGCTCGGCCTCTACGTCTCCGCGCACCCGCTCGACGGCGCGGAGTTCATCCTCCGCAAGCACGCGCCGCGGCCGATCGCGTCGATCCTCGCCGACCCGCCGAGGGAGGGTGAGCTCGTCATCTCCGGCCTGATCACCTCGCTCGAGCGCCGGGTCAACAAGAAGGGCGAGCCCTGGGCGATCTGCACGGTCGAGGACATGGACGCCGCGCTGGAGGTCCTGTTCTTCCCCAAGTCGTACGCGATGTTCTCCGGTGACCTCATCGAGGACAACGCGGTGCTGGTCAAGGGCAGGGTCAACTGGCGCGAGGACAAGATGTCCGTGTTCGGCGGCGGGCTGGTGCCGCTGGACCTGTCCGACGCCGCCATCGGTGACGAGGAGCCGCCGCTGGTGCTGCTCGCCGCCGCCGAGAAGATCGACCAGGCCGTGGTGAGCGAGCTGAAGTCGACGTTGCTGGCGCACAAGGGCGACACCCCGGTGCACCTGAAGCTGGTCGGGCAGAAGAAGCAGACCGTGTTCGCGCTCTACGACTACCCGGTGAAGGTCACCTCGATGCTGATCGGGGAGTTGAAGGGGATCCGGGGCATCACCGCGAACTCACGATGACCGCCGCCGAGCCGGACCCGCGGCGCTGGAAGGCGCTCGCGGTCACGCTCGCGGCCGGGTTCATGGGGTTGCTCGACGTCAGCATCGTCAATACGGCGCTGCCGTCGATCCAGCGTGAGCTGCCCGCGTCCAACGGGGGCATCCAGTGGGTGGTCTCCGGGTACGCGCTGACGTTCGGCTTGGTGCTGGTCACCGGCGGCAGGCTCGGCGACATTGTGGGCAGGCGCAAGATGTTCCTGCTCGCGCTGGCCGGTTTCGTGCTGGCGAGCGCGTTCTGCGGCGCGGCGCCGAACGAGTGGACGCTCGTGGTCGCGCGGCTGCTGCAAGGCGCCGTCGCGGGCATGCTGACCCCGCAGAACAGCGGGCTCATCCAGGACATGTTCCGCGGACCGGAACGCGGCCGCGCGTTCGGCCTGTTCGGCGCGACCGTCGGGATCTCGACCGCGGTCGGGCCGGTGCTCGGTGGCGCGATCCTGTCCGTCGCGAGCTGGCGCTGGGTGTTCTTCGTCAACGTCCCGATCGGCCTGCTCGCGTTCGTGCTCGCGACGCGCTGGCTGCCGAAAGCGCCGCACCGGCACGGAAAGCTGCGCGACGAGGTCGACTTCGCCGGGATCGTCCTGCTGGGCGTGGCGGTGCTGGGCATCCTGCTGCCGCTCATCTCCGGCGGCATGTGGTGGCTGTTCGCGGTCGCCGTGGTGGCCGGGTTCGGGTTCGTCCGCTGGGAACGGCGGACCGTCGAGCGTGGCCGCCCGCCGCTGCTGGACATCCGCCTGTTCACCGGCACGCCCGGCTACGCCTCCGGCGCCGCGGTCGGCGCGATCTACTTCTGCGGGTTCGCCGGGATCTGGCTGGTGTTCGCGATCTTCTTCCAGCAGGGACTGGGATATTCGCCGCTGGAGTCGGGGCTTTCGGTCACCCCGTTCGCGCTCGGCTCCGCCGTGTCCGCCGCGGTCGCGGGACGCCTGGTGGCGACTTGGGGCCGCAAGCTCACAGCCATCGGGCTGACCATGGTCGCGGCCGGGCTGACGGCCGTCGCCGTGCTGGTGAACTTCGTGGCGCCGCAGTACGCGGGCATCGCCGTCGCGCTGCCGCTGCTGGTGGCGGGCGTCGGCGGCGGAATGGTGATCTCGCCCAACATCACGCTCACCCTGGAGTGTGTCCCGGCGCCGCTGGCCGGTGTCGCCGGCGGCGCGTTGCAGACAGGGCAACGGATCGGCACCGCGATCGGGACGGCCGTGCTGGCGGCGGTGTTCCACGCGCTGCTGCCCGGCGACTACGGGCACGCGCTTTCGGCCGCTTTGGGCTGCGCCATCGTGATCACGCTCGTCGCGCTCGGGCTCGCGCTCGCGGAACTCCGTGTTCGCCGTGCGCGACGATCTTTGCCCGAAGGGGCAGGAATTTCACAGGACTAGACCACCCAGATGGATCATCAAGTTACCCAAGGTGATATATCGTACTCCATACGGGTGGCGCGCGTTGGGCGGAGCTAGCGCTACACAGAGCAACCGGGTACATCTTATGGAGCCTTCGTCGAGTGCCACCATTACCCAAAGTGGCGTACCGGCAGGGAGACCCGGGGATGGGGTCGCCCGCCGGATCAGGCGGCGGTGCCCGGTCGCGTTGGGCGCCGATCGTCACCTCTCACCAGAAGCACGGTCGGCGTCCGCGGGGGACCGTTCGGCCGGCTCGAGAGTGCCACGCGGTGTGCCGGCGCGGGCGTGGGCCCGGGTGAGGGGGAACCGGGCCCACCTTGAGCATTTCCGCGCGAGTCGTGCTGGGATGTGCTGGTGACCGAGCAAACCGCCGCCCGCGCCTGGTACCGGCCGATGGTGTCCCGCTCCAGCGCCGAGGGCCATCGCGCCTCGACCCCGCTCGAGCTGCTGTTCGACCTGTGTTTCGTCGTCGCGGTCGCGCAGGCCGCCGCGTCGCTGCACCACGCGCTCACCGAGAACCATTTCGGCAGCGGCATCCTCAACTTCGTCATGGTGTTCTTCGCGATCTGGTGGGGCTGGCTGAACTTCAGCTGGTTCGCCTCGGCGTTCGACACCGACGACGTCGCCTACCGGCTGGCGACCATGCTCCAGATCGCGGGCGGCCTGACGGTCGCGGCCGGGGTGACGTCCGCGTTCGAGACCGGCGACTACACGGTGATCGTGATCGGCTATGCGCTGATGCGCCTCGCGATGGTCAGCCAGTGGCTGCGCGCGGCCGTCAGCGATCCGGCGTGCCGTGCGACGGCGCTGCGCTACGCGGGCGGCGTCACGGTCGTGCAGATACTGTGGATCGTGCGGCTCGCGCTGCCGGATTCCTTGCTGGTGCCCAGTTTCTTCCTGCTCGTGCTGGCCGAGTTCGCGGTGCCCGCGGTCGCGGAACGCGCCGGTCGCACGAGCTGGCACCCCGAGCACATCGCCGAGCGGTACGGCCTGTTCACGATCATCGTCCTCGGCGAGACGATCCTCGCCGCCACGACGGCGATCAAGGAGGGCATCGCGGCCGGCGAGCACACCGCGGCGCTGGCGGTACTGGCCGCGGCCGCGCTGGTGCTGGTCTTCTCGTTGTGGTGGCTGTATTTCGACCAGCCGGGTCACCTGCGGCTGATTCGCAGCACGACCATGCGCTCGGCACTCAGCTGGGGTTACGGCCACTACCTGATCTTCGCCTCGGCGGCCGCGGTCGGCGCCGGCCTGGAGGTCGCGGTCGACTACGACACCCACGCGACCCACCTCGGACCGGTCATGGCAGCGCTGCCGACCACAGTCCCGGTGGCGATCTACCTGCTCAGCGTCTGGCTGCTGCACATCGGCCCGACCAACGAATGCCGCCCGATCGCGATCGGCTACCCGGTGACCGCGGTACTGGTGCTCGCGGCCTCGTTCAGCCCGGCGCCGATCCACCTCACCGCGCTGCTCGCGGCGGCCATGGTCGCGGTGACGGTGATCGCGCGTCACGGCGACAAGAAAGCGCTCGGCGAACCCGGGATTTAGCGGGCTTTACTCCTGGGGATAAAGCCCGCTTTATCCCCGGGAGTTTAGCGGGCTTTATCCCACCAGCTGGGGGAGAACTTCGCCGAGGGGGGCGCGCAGGATCGCCGCCGCGAAGCCGTCGTAGGGCGTCTCCGAGGCGTTGCAGATGATGATCTTGGCGCCGTGCGAGGCGGCCAGCCCGACCAGGCCAGCCGCGGGCTGCACGGCCAGTGAGGTCCCGGCGGCGATGAGCAGGTCGCAGGTGCGGGCCTCGTACTTGGCCGTGTCGAAGACCTTGCGGTCCAAGGACTGGCCGAACGAGATCGTCGCCGACTTGAGGATGCCGCCGCAGACCAGGCACGGCGGGTCCGTCTCGCCGGCGCGGACCCGGTCGAGCGCCTCGCGCATGTCGCGGCGGTCGGCGCAGCTCAGGCAGACCGACTCGAACATCGTGCCGTGCAGCTCGATCACCACCGACGAGCCCGCCTTCTGGTGCAGGCGGTCGATGTTCTGCGTGATGATCGCCCGTAGCCGCCCGGTGCGCTCCAGGTCGACGAGCGCGTGGTGGGCGGCGTTCGGCTCGGCCGACCAGCCGGGGTGGACGAGCCTGGCCTGCCACGTCTGCTCGCGGACCTCGCGGCTGGTGCTGTAGGCCCGCAGATTGGACATCTTCTCGGCGCCCGGGTTCTTGGTCCAGAGACCGTTGGGGCCGCGGAAGTCGGGGATGCCCGAGTCCGTCGAGATCCCGGCGCCGGTCAGTGCCACGATCCGGCCGGCGCCTGCGACGAGCTCCCGGGCTTCCACCCGTCCAGTATTACTTGATGGCGCTACCGGCTTTCCACTGCTCCCAGGTCGGGGACCAGTCGCCGTAGAGGTCCCACACCGGCAGCGGCTTGCCGCCGGAGTTGGTCACCTCGACGACGTCGCCGAGGCCGAGGTTCTGGTAGAACCACTGCGCGTTGGCGCCGTTGAGGTTGATGCAGCCGTGCGAGACGTTCGAGCTGCCCTGCGCGCCGACGCTGTTCGGGTTCTCGTGGACGAACTCGCCGTCGTTCGAGATGCGCTGGGACCAGTTCTCGTTGGACTTGTAGTAACCCGGCTGGCCTTGGCAAACGCCGTAGGTGCACGAGTCCATCGTGTAGTGCTCGTGCTTGTCGGAGATGACGTGCGCGCCGAGGTGGGTCGGGGTGGAGTCCTTGCCGAGTGAGATCGGCATCGACTTGACCATCTCGCCGTTGTGGAAGATCTGCATCTGCTCGGTGTTGCCGTCGGCCTTGGCGATCCAGGAATCGTGGACCTTGTACGTTTCGGTGCGGTCCTCGGCGCCGAAGACGCCGTTGCCGAAATCGACGCCGTAGATTTTTGCCGTCACCTTCAGCGTGGTGCCGGCCTGCCAGTATTCCTTCGGGCGGTAATGGGCGCTGTTGTCGATCCAATACCAGCCGCCTTCTTGCTTCGGCGTGGATTCGACCGACAGCTGCTTTTCCACCTCGGCCTTGTTCTTGACCGGCACCTTGAAGTCGAAGACGATCGGCTGGCCGACGCCGACCCCGCTGTCCTTCACCGACGCGGGCGCCGGGATGAGGTTCGCGTTCGCCTGCTGCTTGGGTGAGATCGTGGTCAGCTGGCTCTGCTGCTCGACCGGCTTGCCGTCGGCGCCCGCCGCGTGCGCGAGCACCTTGTACGTGCTGCCGTAGCCGAGCGGTTCGGTGGTGGCCCAGGAAAGCCCGTCGGCGGCGAGCTCGCCCTTGACGGCCTTGCCCTTGGCGGTGTTGGTGACCGTCACGTCGCTCAGCTTGCCGTTGGCCACTTTGACGGTGATCGGGGTCGCCGGGTTGACGCTCTGGCCCGCGGCGGGCTCGATGCTCACCGAGACGCCGGGCGCCGCCTGCTTGCCGCCTTCCGACGGCGCGGCGGCGTTGTCACCGGAACTGCACGCGGACACGGCCAGTCCGGCGATCAGCAAAACGGAAAGTAAAGTCTTCTTGGGAAACATTTGGTCTCTTCTTGTGAGATACCTGGACGTCTATGCCTGCAAAACTACGCGATAGCCAAGACGTCCATTCCCGCGGAAGGTTGCTAGGTCACCAGACCCGGTGCTCCGTATAGGCCTGGGCCATTGACGGTGATCTGCTCCAGAAATGTCCTGGCTGCCTGATATGCCTGCTCCGACAATTCCTCCGTATGGCTGAAATCGAGCGGGCTGAGCCGGATCGGGGCCGGTCCTGGGAGATACACCACAGCCGCCGTGGCCGCCGCGACCGGCGCTTCGAGCACCGCCTGGTTCCGCATGCTGATCATCGCGGTGAACATCATCACCTCGGCGAACGTCTGCGGCCTGCTCGGCAGCTGCCCGGGGAACGCGCAGTCGAGCACGACGAGCGACTTCGCGCCCATGGCCAGCGCCTGGCGCATCGGCACGTTCGCGACCAGGCCGCCGTCGTAGAGCAGCCTGCCGTCGTGCTCGACCGGCGGATAGATGCCGGGGATGGCCGCGCTCGCCAGCAGCGCGGGCTTGAGCGTGCCGGCTCGGACGAGCACGGGTTCGGCGGTCTCGACGTCGGTCACCACCACGCCGAGCGGCATCTTGGCGTCTTCGAACGTGCTGCCTTCGCCGAGATGCTCGTCGATGATCGCGGCGAGCCCGGTGTTGGGGAACAGGTGCGTCTTGGTGTGCCGCAGCGTCCTGACCTGGCTCAACACGCCGCCGGGGAACGCCTCGTGCCTGGTCATCTGCGACCAGATCTTGCGCAGCCGCTCGGCCGATTCGGTGGCGGAGCCGGTCGCGAGCACGGCGGCGTTGAGCGAGCCGACGGAGGTGCCGACGGCGAGGTCCGGCCTGATCCCGGCCTCGTCGAGCGCGCGCAGCATCCCGACCTGCATGGAGCCGAGGCTGCCGCCTCCGCCGAGCACGAAACCGACCGGGCCGGGTAGGTGGAGCGCTGCCATGCGGCCGAATGTAACGGCCCCCGACTTTCGCAGGTCGTTTTGCCCCCGAAATGGGGGATAACCTCACTGAATGGCTGAGCTGGAGCTGCGCCATCTGCGCGCCGTCCGCGCCGTGGCGGAAACCGGCAGCGTGAGCAAGGCGTCCACCGTGCTGGGCATCAGTCAGCCGGCGCTGACCGCCCAGCTCAAGCGGATCGAGCGGATACTCGGCGGTGAGCTCTTCGAGCGCAGCGCGCAGGGCTCGCGCCCGACGGCGCTCGGCGGGTTCGTGCTGAACAGGGCCGACGCGCTGCTCGCCGACATGCGCTCGCTGGTCGTCTCCGCGCGCAAGCACGGTGAGGGCGGGACGCCGACCACGCTGCGTGTCGGTTACGTGCCGCTGCTGATCATCGGCAGTCTCATCGAGCAGCTGCGCACGCGGCTGCTCGAGGTCGACGTGCAGACCTGGGCGGAACCGGCCGCGCTGATGCTGCTCAAGCTGCTGTCCACCGGGCGCGTCGACTGCGCGCTGGTCGAGAAGTTCGACGGCACGGAAGCCCATCACTACGACGGGCTGGTGGTGCGCCCGCTCGCCACCGAGCCGATCTTCGCCGGGATCGCCGAGGGGCATCCGGCCATCAAGGACGGCCAGGTCGCGCTCGAAGAACTCGCCGACGTCGACTGGGTTTTGCCGCCACCGCACGAAAACGCGGTGCGGGTGCGGTTCCAGGCCGCCTGCGCCGCCGCCGGTTTCGTGCCGAGGATCCGGCACTACACCTCGGAGGCGGGCACCGCGGGCACGTTGATCGCGCAAGGCGCGGTGTGCCTCGCGCAGGCCGCGTCCGCGCCGCCGCCGGGGCTGGTCGCCGTGCCGTTCAAGGGCGACCCGCTGTGGACGACGCTGCTGTTCGCGATGCGTGACGACAAGGCGTTGCTGCCGATGCTGGACGAGGTGTTCGAGTGCGCCATGACGGCTTATCGGGCGTCCATCGACCGGAATCCGCACTTCGCTCAGTGGTGTAAGGATCACCCGCACGCTTTAGCTGAAGCGTCACTTTAAGTCAGATAACCCGCCCATAAGGTGGGTGTTATCCCCGATGGGATTACTGCTCCGTTCGTTTGCAGGCGAGTCTCGACAGGACCGACTGCAAAGGAGCAGAAATGCGGTTCAGACACTCCAGGATGGCGGGCGCGGTCATCGCGGGCCTGCTGTCACTCGGGCTGTTCGCGCCACCGGCCAACGCCGGGGTCGAAGCAGCCGTCACGGTGCCGATCTCCCAGCTCGTCCAGGAGCAGAACCAATGGTGCTGGGCGGCCAGCGGGCTCACGATCGCCCGTTCGCTCGGCTACGGTTCGAACGTCAGCCAGAACACCTTCTGCGCTTACTCGCGTGGTTACCAGCCCGGCAGCCCGTGCCCGAACCAGGCAGGCCAGCTGAGCTGGGTGCAGCGCGGTTACCAGGCGCTCGGCCTGCGGCCGGGCACCGTCACGCAGGCGCTGAGCTTCACCTCGGTCCGCACCGAGATCGACGCCAAGCGCCCGATCGAGACCGGTATCTACTGGACGGCCGGCGGCGGGCACGCGCAGGTCATCTACGGCTACGACTCGACGACCCAGCAGATGTACTACGGCGACCCGTGGCCGTCGAGCCAGCGCTACAGCGCGATGTCCTACAACTCGTATGTCCGCAATGGACAGTTCCAGTGGGCACAGTCGCTCTACCGGATCGGGGCGTGACATGAGGAAGATCGCATTCTTTGGCGCGCTCGCCGCACTGCTCGCGCTCGGCGTGGGCACCGCTTCGGCCTCCGCTGACGGCTACGGCGTCGGCGGGGTCTCCGACGCCGACATCGCCGCCGCCCGCCAGGTCGCCGCTTCGCCTGACACGCAGGTGAAACTGTCGAAGTTCTTCGTGCAGCTCGACCGCAGGTCGGGCGCGGCCGTGCAGTCCGAGGCACAGGCCGAGTCGGCCAAGGCGCCCCAGGTGACCGGCCAGCCGCTGCGCGTGTTCTCGCTGACGCCGGAGTTCGTCACCGGCCAGAGCAAGGAGCCCGCCGGGTTCGCCTACCTCGCGGTGAAGACCCGCGCGGCGAGCGGCCAGGAGGCCACCGTGTGGCTGACCCGTGACGGCCGTCAGGGCTGGGAAGCGTCCAACCTGACCACCGGCACCGAAGAGGTCACCTACCCGGCGCAGGGCGCCGCGGTGTTCACCGAGCCGCAGATCAACGCCTGGTACCGGGTGGACAACGGGCAGGTCGTGCCGTTGAACGACCCCGCTCGGGCCCAGGTTGGCCAGGGCATGAGCGTGGCCGCTTACCAGCGGCTCGTGCACCAGCAGTACGCCGACAAGCTGCCCGGGTCCGCCTATGTCCAGCAGGGCAAGCTGGGCGGTTTCACCCCAGGCGCGTCCCCGACCGGTGACGGCTCCAGCGCGCCGGTCTGGCCGTTCGCGCTGATGGGCGCCGGTGTCGCACTGGTGGTGATCGGCTGGTCGGTGCGGCGGGTCTCCTCCCGCTGACCGGACCCGACCGGCCGAGGAGTGGTGACCGGGCGAGCGCGGATTTCGCCCGGTCACCGCTTTTCATTTGCGCTACCGAGGGGTAACACTGATGAGTAACGCTCGTCACATCCCTTCGGCAAGGAGGCCGCCGTGGTCGACCAGGTGAAAGTGACCGAGAAGGAAGCCAGGGCTTTCGCCGAGGAGGCGCGAGAATCGGGCTGGTCCAAGCCCTCTTTCGCCAAGGAGCTGTACCTCGGCCGCTTCCGGCTCGACCTGGTTCACCCGCACCCCCGCCCGACCGCCGAAGCCGACGCGAAGGCAAGCAAGTTCCTCGAAGCACTACGCGCGTACTGCTCGACCATCGACGGCAGGGTCATCGAACGCGAGTCGAAAATCCCCGACGAGTACGTCAAAGGCCTGGCCGAACTGGGCTGTTTCGGGATCAAGATCCCTGAGGAGTACGGCGGTCTCGGGCTCACCCAGGTCGCGTACAACCAGGCGCTGATGCTGGTCGGCTCGGTGCATTCGACGCTCGGCGTGCTGCTGTCCGCGCACCAGTCGATCGGCGTGCCCGAGCCGTTGAAACTCGCCGGAACCCCTGAGCAGAAGGCGGAATTCCTGCCGCGCTGCGCGGCGGGCGCGGTCAGCTCGTTCCTGCTCACCGAGCCCGACGTCGGCTCCGACCCGGCGCGGCTCGCGTCGACCGCGACGCCGACCGAGGACGGCGAGGCGTACCTGCTCAACGGCGTGAAACTGTGGACCACCAACGGAGTGGTGTCCGAACTGCTGGTCGTCATGGCGCGCGTGCCCAAGTCCGAGGGACGCAAGGGCGGCGTGACGGCGTTCATCGTCGAGGCGGATTCGCCGGGCATCACCGTGGAGAAGCGCAACGCGTTCATGGGCCTGCGCGGCATCGAGAACGGCGTCACCCGGCTGCACAACGTCCGCGTGCCCAAGGCGAATGTCGTCGGCGGTGAGGGCAAGGGTCTCAAGATCGCTTTGGCGACATTGAACACCGGCCGCCTGTCGATCCCGGCGATGTGCGCGGGCGCGGGCAAGTGGGCGATGAAGATCGCCCGTGAATGGTCGTCCGAGCGCGTGCAGTGGGGCCTGCCGGTCGGCAAACACGGCGCGGTGGCGGAGAAGATCTCGTTCATCACGGCCACGACGTTCGCGCTGGAAGCGGTGCTGGACCTCTCGGCGCACATGAGCGACGAGGGCCGCAACGACATCCGGATCGAAGCCGCCTTGGCGAAGCTGTGGGCGAGCGAGATGGCCTGCCTGATCGCGGACGAGCTGATGCAGATCCGCGGCGGCCGCGGCTACGAGACCGCGGAATCCCTTGCGGCGCGCGGAGAACGCGCCGTCCCCGTCGAGCAGCTGCTGCGGGACCTGCGGATCAACCGGATCTTCGAAGGCTCGTCGGAGATCATGCGGCTGCTCATCGCCCGCGAAGCCGTCGACGCGCATTTGTCTGCTGCGGGCGCGCTGGCCGACCCGGACTCCGACACCAAGGCCAAGGCCAAAGCCGCGGCCAAGGCGAGCGGTTTCTACGCGAAGTGGTTGCCGCAGCTGGTGACCGGCAAGGGGCAGGTGCCGACGTCGTTCAGCGAATTCGGCGCGCTGGCCTCGGAACTGCGATACGTGGAGCGCTCCGCGCGCAAGCTGGCGCGCTCGACGTTCTACGGCATGGCGCGCTGGCAAGCGGGCCTCGAAAAGCACCAAGGCTTCCTGGGCCGCGTGGTCGACATCGGCGCCGAGCTGTTCGCGATGTCAGCGGCCTGCGTGCGCGCGGAGATGCTCCGCGCCGACGACGAAGCCCAGGGCAAGGCGGCGTACGAACTCGCGTCGGTCTTCTGTGCCCAGGCCCGCTTGCGCGTCGAAAAGCTCTTCGATGCCTTGTGGGACAACACGGACGCGCTCGACACCAAGCTGGCGGCCGACGTCTTGAGCGGCCGCCACGTCTGGCTCGAAGAGGGCGTCCTCGACCCGAGCGAAGGCACCGGCCCGTGGATCTCCCACTGGGAACCCGGCGCCTCGACCGAGGAAAACGTGGGCCGCCGCTACATCCCGTCCACCCGCAAGGACACCTGACCTGGGAAAAAGTCCCAATGCGTCGTTCGGTCCGTGTCAGCTCCCGAATGCGGCTTTCGGTCCTTGCCAGGTCCCCAATGCGTCTTTCGGCCCCTGCTGGGGACCGAAGGACGCATTGGGATTTTTCAGCGGGCCAGGAGGGAGCTGGCCTCCTGGGCGGCGGGGCCCTGGGCGGCCAGGTGGGCGAGGTTCTCGGGGAGTGACTCGCCGCGGTGCTGCTTGGTCTGGGCGTAGAGGCGGCCCGCGCGGTACGACGAGCGGACCAGCGGGCCCGCCATGACGCCCGCGAAGCCCATGGCCTCGGCGGCCTTGGAGTGCTCGACGAACTCCTCCGGCTTGACCCAGCGGTCGACCGGGTGGTGGCGCGGGGACGGCCGCAGGTACTGGGTGATCGTCAAGATCTCGCAGCCCGCGTCGACCAGGTCCTGCATGGCCGGGGCGACCTCGTCTGGGGTCTCGCCCATGCCCAGGATCAGGTTCGACTTGGTCACCAGGCCGGCCTCACGGGCGGCCGTGATGACCGAAAGCGACCGCGCGTACCGGAAGCCGGGGCGGATGCGCTTGAAGATCCGCGGCACCGTCTCGACGTTGTGCGCCAGCACCTCAGGACGGGACGAGAACACCTCGGCCAGCTGGTCGGGGTCGGCGTTGAAGTCCGGGATCAGCAGCTCGACACCGGTGCCCGGGTTCAGCTCGTGGATCTGGCGGACGGTCTCGGCGTACAGCCACGCGCCGCCGTCGGAAAGGTCATCGCGGGCGACACCGGTGACCGTCGAGTAGCGCAGGCCCATCGCCTGGACGGACTCGGCGACCTTGCGCGGCTCGGTGCGGTCCAGCTCGTCGGGCTTGCCCGTGTCGATCTGGCAGAAGTCGCAGCGGCGGGTGCACTGGCTGCCGCCGATCAGGAAGGTGGCTTCGCGGTCTTCCCAGCATTCGTAGATGTTGGGGCAGCCCGCCTCTTCACAGACGGTGTGGAGGCCTTCGCGGCGCACCAGGCCTTTGAGTTCGGTGAACTCGGGGCCCATGCGTGCCTTGGTCTTGATCCACGGCGGCTTCTTCTCGATCGGCGTCTCACTGTTGCGGACTTCGAGACGCAGCAGCTTCCGGCCTTCAGGTGCGGCACTCACGGGGTCAACAGTACGCCCGTGAGCCGCCGCACCCTGATCACGCGGGGTCGGGAGTGATGCCCGTCAACTTCGCGGTCACGTCCCACAGCGCGACGCCGGTCGACTCGCCGCGTGCGTGCCCGAGCGTGGCCACCTTGACCGGGTTCCCGCGCATGCCGCCGACGCCGGACGGGCCGTAGTACTCGCCGCCCTGTACCTGCGGATCGGTCGCCGCGCGGAGCTGGGGGAGGGTGCCGGCCTGCGCGCCCTGGGCGATCACCAGCTCGCCGAGCTTGTTGCCGAAGCCGATGACCGCGCGCAGCAGGGGGTTCGAGTACGAGTTGGCCATGCCGGAGCCCAGCCCGGTCGAGGTGTAGCCGGGGTGGGCGGCGACGCTGAGCACGTCCTCGCCCGCCGCGCGCAGGCGGCGGTCCAGCTCGATCGCGAAGATCTGGTTCGCCAGCTTGGACTGCCCGTACGCCGACGCCGGGTTGTAGCGGCGGTGCTCGAAGTTCGGGTCCTCGGCGTCGAAGCGGCCGGTGTTCGCGGCGATGCTCGACAGTGTCACCACGCGCGACTTGCCCGCGCCGCGCAGCGCGGGCATCAGCAGCCAGGTCAGCGCCGCGTGCCCCAGGTGGTTGATGCCGAACTGGGTTTCGAAGCCGTCCTTGGTGTGGCCCTTGGGCGTGGCCATCATGCCCGCGTTGTTGATCAGCACGTCGAGCTTGTCGCCGGTGTGCTCGCGGACGATCGTCGCCGCGTCGCGCACGGACGAGAGATCGGCCAGGTCGAGCCGGACCAGCTCGGGCTTGACGCCGGTCGCGGCCGTCTCGACCTTCGCGAGCGCCTGCTCGCCGCGCTGCGGTGACCGGCAGGCCAGCAGCACGTGCGCGCCCTTGCCCGCGAGCACCTGCGCGCTGCGCAGGCCGAGGCCCGAGTTCGCGCCGGTGATCAGCACGGTCCGGCCGGTCTGGTCGGGGATGTCCTGCTCGGTCCACGTCATGTGGCTTACCTAACCGTCCTCACGCACTCGGCGCCAACATACGAAGGATGTGAGAGACAGGTCCGCGGCGACGTTCCCGGCGGACGGGACCGTTGCGCAGCAACGCGCCGAACGCGGAGCCGACGCGGCGGATCTCGGCTGGCGGCTCGCCGGGGTCGGCCAGACCGGCCGTGACCACCAGCATCTTCCGCTCGGCGTCGTGCGCGGCCTGGAGCATCGGGTGCGCGTCGAGGTTGGCCTCGAGCACCGCGTGCAGTGTCGCGTGCTCGGTGACGGTCTTGCGCCACGCGCGGGCGACCGCGTCGACCTGGTCGGTGTCCGGCGCCTCGTCCGGGTCGGCGAGCTCGGCGCGGAGGTGGCCGCTCAGCAGCTGGTTCCAGCGGTGCTGGAGCGCGAGCAGCAGGTTCTGGCGGGTGCCGAACAGCTCGGCGGCACCGGGGATCTCGTCGAACGGCAGCGCGGGGCTCCTCCGCGCCTGCCTGATCACGGCGTCCATCACGTCGCGCCGTCGGTAGAAGTCGTTCCAGCCCATGGTGTGGTCCCCTTCCGTGTCCCGTCGGCATACCGCGGGTGTGCGGCATACTCTCGGTACGGACCTGACACGCTCAACATACCATGAGTATGGTCGGCGAATAGGGCGTAAGATCGTGACCGTGGCGACAATGCGGTCCAGGCGGCTCGACTATTCCGAGTCCACTCGTTCGGCGCTGGTGAACAGTGCGGTCGAACTCTTCACGAAGCGTGGTTATGCCGGCACTTCGCTCGACGAGATCGCCAAGCGCGCACGGGTCACCAAAGGGGCGCTGTATCACCATTTCAGCGGAAAGCAGGCGCTTTTCGAGGCCGCGTTCGATTCCGTCGAGGGCGCGGTTTACGGCCGCCTGGAAAAGATAATCAACGGCACGGACGCGCCGTGGGAGCGTGCGCTGAACGCGTTGAGCGGATTCATCAAAAGCTGCCTCGATCCCGAATATCAGCGCATCGCCATTCACGAGGCGCCGGTGGTGATGGGCTGGGAGCGCTGGCGCGAGGCCGAGGACCGGTGCAGTTTCGGCCTGGTCCGAGACACCTTGAAGGCGCTCATCGAAGCCGGCGAGGTCGACGACGTGCCGGTCGACATCACCGCGCGGCTGCTGTTCGGGGCGCTGTCGAGCGCCGCGATCGAGATCGCCAGCTCGGCCGACCCGAAGAAGGTCGGCGCCGAGATCGAGGCCTTGATCGTTCAGCTGCTGGGGCGTCTGCGCCGCCAGTAGGGTGGGTTTCGTGGACTTGCGAATCTTCACCGAGCCCCAGCAAGGGGCCAGCTACGACGACCAGGTGCGGCTGGCGAAGGCGGCGGAGGCCGCCGGGTACAGCGCCTACTTCCGAAGCGATCACATCATGCGGATGGGTGACTCCAGCGGGTTGCCCGGCCCGACCGACGCGTGGATCACGCTCGCCGGGATCGCCCGCGAGACCAGCACCATCCGGCTCGGCACGCTGGTCACCGCCGCGACCTTCCGGCACCCCTCGATGCTCGCGATCTCCGTCGCGCAGGTCGACCAGATGTCCGGCGGCCGCGTCGACTTCGGCCTCGGCTCCGGCTGGTACGCCGACGAGCACACGGCGTACGGCCTCGACCTGCCGCCGCTGAAGAAGCGCTTCGACATCTACGCCGAGCAGCTCGCGATCCTCACCGGCCTGTGGGAGACCCCCGATGGCGAGACGTTCTCGTTCGACGGCGAGCACTACCGGCTCGTCGACGCGCCCGCGCTGCCGAAGCCCGCGCAGCGCCCGCGCCCGCCGATCGTGCTCGGCGGCGGTGGCAAGAAGCGCACCCCGGAGCTGGCCGCGCGCTACGCGGACGAGTTCAACATCCCGTTCGCGCCGAGCTCGTTCGCCGTCGAGCAGTTCGCGCGCGTGGACGCGGCCGCCGAAGCCGCGGGCCGCGACCCGAAGTCGATCATCCACTCGGCGGCGCTGGTGCTGGCCGTCGGCCGTGACGAGGCCGAGCTGGAGCGCCGCGCCAAGGCCATCGGCCGCGAGGTCTCGGAGCTGCGCCAGAACGGGCTCGCGGGCTCGGTCGCCGAGGCCGTCGACACGATCGGCAAGTGGCGCGAGGAAACCGGCGTCACCCGCCTCTACCTGCAGGTCCTGGACATGACCGACCTGGACCACATCGAGCTGGTGGCCGCCGAGGTCGCTCCCCAGCTGTAGCTCGTGAGTGGTATGGCCGGTTAGAACCGGTCGTACCACTCACGACCCCAGGATGTCGCGCACGAAGGCCGCTCGGCTGACCAGGGACTCCTTGCTCATCAAGCGGAACACGGGCTTGCGGGCGTCGCGGTCGCGTCCGCCGGCGATCTCGAGGTTCTCGAGCACGTCCTCGACCGTGTACTCGCGTGTCTGGAAGAAACCCGTGGCCTTCTCGAAGCGCGTCGGCCAGTCGAGGTCCAGCCGCAGCTTGACCTCGAGCACCGCGCCGAGCGGCCGGTTGGCGAACCGCTCGGGATTGGTGAGCAGTTCCCGCAACGCCCACGCGGTGCCGGGGCCGTGGATGCCGCCGCAGATCACCGCCCGGTAGCGGCCGTCGGCGCACCACGGGTTGCGGGCCATGGTGACCACCGCGAAGTCGTTCGAACCGTAGGTGAACTGCGCGTGGTGCTCCTGATCGGCCGGGTCGAGGATGCCGAGGCTGCGGAACTTGTTCATCATCGCCTTGGCGGTCGAGCCGTCCAGCACCGTCTGCGCGAGCGCCTCGGCGCCGGCGATGAGCTGCCGCTCGTCCTCGTCCAGCGTGGTCATGCCGTCGCCGTGATGCGAGCGCCGGAGCAGATCGCCGAACACCGAAGCGAACCGCTCGTCCTGCATCCGGTCGTCCGCACGCAGGGTTTCGTCGCGGGCGACGACGTCCTCGTCGATGCGGAACGAGAAAATCGCATCATCCTTGTTGAGTATCCGGGCGCCCCAGTTCGCCGCCGGGCTGCCGATGACGAGCAGATTGCTCTTCGCCAGCTCCGGCATGGATTCCAGGTAGTCCTGCGGCATCCGGACGAGCAGCTTGTCCGATCGGATGACCGTGTGGTCCATATGGCCGCCGAGCAGGTTGATCGACATCGCGTCGGTCGCCGAGCCCGAGTAGATGAGACAGTCGGCCGCGCTCTTCGCGCGTGATTCCCTGCGGTCGCCCAGAATGACGGTCAGCGGGTCGTTGCCGGGGAAGTCCGCCAGCGACCGCAGCGGCCCGTCCGGCACCCGCCGGGCTTCCCGGTGCCGGTCGGGGTTTTCCAACAGCCGCAACGCATCCGACAACAAGGCGGACGGCGCGGTCGCGTCGGTCGACGACTTCGCGCTCGTCCAGCCGACGAGCCATTCGGCGAACTCCTCGGCGTTGGGTTCGCGGTCGGTCAGCGGGCCGTGCAGGATCTCGTACAGCTCCACCAGCACGCTGACCGCGGGGATGTTGCGGCCCATCTCGAAGGTGCTGATCTGCTGCGGAGTGCGTTCCGGGGTGAACTGCCGCGCCAGCCACTGCTGCGTCGGCTTGCTGCCGTCGACCGGCCGCGCCCGCTCACGGGCCTCACGGATCCGGTGTCCCAGCCTCAGTGCTTCCAAAGTCGGTTGCTGCGCGCTCAAGGTCCGCCCCCTCCAGCTCAACCAAATTCATGAGCGTACGCGCGAATTAACCGTTGTGTGCAACAGTTCGCGCACACGCATCCCCGCGCGCGAATGATCTCGGGGCGAGCGGGGAGCCGCGCGCGCATCCGTGAGTGCCATCGCGGGCCTTGAGACACACACTGGAACGTGAGACAGCGCTGTCCAACCGCAGGGAGGCGGTCATGAACCCGCAGTCCGAACAGTCCATCGGCGTGTTGCTCCCCATGGACGAAGGCATCAGGTATCGGCTGGGGTTCACCGTCGACGTCGTCGCTTACACCGGACGGACCATCGACACGCAGCGGCAGATCCAGGACCGGCTGTTCAGCATCCTCCACCGCTTCGTCGCCGCCGCGGGCATTACGCACGAGCAGGTCAACTTCCAGCCCAACGGCGACGGCTACCACTACTTCCTGCCGGACTCGGACATGTACACCGCGGTGCGCCACCTGCTCTCGACACTGCCGAGGCTGCTCACCGAGGACAACGCGGCGCACGACGAGCGCATCCGCCTGCGGATGGCGGTCGACGTCGGCACGGTCGGCTCCGGCCCGCTCGGCTTCACCGCCGACGCGGTCGTGCGGTTCAGCAGGCTGGTGGACAGCGTGCCGATCCGCGCCGCGGTCGTCGAGCACTGCGACGCCGACCTGATGGCGATCGTGTCGGAGACGCTCTTCCTGGACGTGGTCACGCGGTTCAGCGACCTCGCCGCGCTGCCGTTCGAGCGGGTCGACGTGGCGGTGAAGGGCTACCGGGCCCCGGCGTACCTGCTGGTCTGCGGCCTCAGTTGACGCAGGAGGCGGCGTCTTCTGGCGACTGCAGCGCGAAGGTGATGCCGGGTGCGGCAGGCGCGGCCGCGCGGACCAGCGTCCGGTCCGTCACCTCGAGGTCGCCGTCCAGCGCGGCGAGCACGGCTTCGCGGGTGATCGGCAGCGCTTCCTCGACGGTGACCTCGCGCTGGAGCTCCCACGAAAGCGAGGTGACGCCCGCGTCGCGGATGCCGCAGGGGACGATCTTGTCGAAGGCGGCGAGGTCGGCGTTGCAGTTGAGCTCGAAGCCGTGCATGGTGACGCCGCGCTGGACGCGGATGCCGATGGCGGCGATCTTGCGCTCCGGCCCGCGCTCGTCGGCGGCGATCCAGACGCCGCTGCGGCCCTCGACGCGGCCCGTGGTCACGCCGAACTTCTCGCAGACCACGATCAGCGCCTCTTCGAGACGGCGGACGTAGTGCACGACGTCGATCGGGTCGGCGAGCTTGATGATGGGGTAGCCGACCAGCTGGCCGGGGCCGTGCCAGGTGATCTTGCCGCCGCGGTCGACGTCGATGACCGGGGTGCCGTCGGTCGGGCGGTCCTCGGCCTCGGTGCGCTTGCCCGCGGTGTACACCGACGGGTGCTCCAGCAGGAGCATCGTGTCGGGGGCTTCGCCGTCGGCGCGCGCGGTGACGTGCTCGCGCTGCAGCTCCCAGGCTTCGGTGTAGTCGATCGTGCCGATCTGGCGGACGTCGACGGGCTCGGTGGCTTCGCGGCAGGAACTCACTCCTGCGAGGTTACGCCTGCACCGGGCAGTAACCGCACCGCGGCCGCCGCGAGCAATCCCACACCCAGCACACCCACCACCGCGCCCACCGTGTCGGTGAACCAGTGCACCCCGAGGATGATCCGGAACACCGCGCTCAGCACCGTCGCGACCGCGAACAGCGCCGCGATCCGCTTGACCAGACGCGGCGCGACGGCCACGCAGAGCAGCACGGCCACGAAGCCGGTGCTCGCGACCGAGCCGACGTGCCCGCTCGGATAGCTCAGATCGGGGTACTCCCGCGGCCTGGCCCTGTCGAACATCGGCTTGGCGATGGTGGCCGTGTACCCCGCCATCGCCAGCACGCCCAGCAGCTTCGCGTAGAGCGGGTCCCGTTTGCGCACACCCTGCACGATCAGCCCGAGCGCGAACGCGTACGGCATGATCGGCCCGAACAGGTCGGTGAGCCAGGCGACCACCTTGCCGAGCGGACGGTCGTACTCGCCCCTCAGCGCGTCGGCGATGGCCGAGTCGAGGTTCGTCGGATGCACCGCGACGAACATCCCGAGCGCGACGAAAGCGCCGAGCAGCACCAGCCCCATGACGAACCAGCGGGTGCGCGTGATCGTCATAGCGCGGCGGCCAATGCGCTCTCGACCTCGTTGTGGCGGAAGGTGAAACCGGCTTCTTCGAGCACGCGCGGCAGCGCGCGCTGCCCGTACAGCGCCATTTCTTCGGCGGCCTGGCCGAGCGCGATCTTCATCGCGATACCCGGCACCCACCACGGCGCGGGCCGGTGCAGCACCCGGCCGAACGCCTTGGTGAACTCGGCGTTGGGCACCGGCTTGGGCCCGCACACGTTCACCGGGCCGTACAGCTCTTCGTTCTCCAGCAAGAAGACCATCGCGGACACGTGGTCCTCCAGCGCGATCCACGGCATGTACTGCCTGCCGTCGCCGAGCCGCCCGCCGAGCGCGAGCTTGAACAGCGGCTTCAACGGCCCGAGCAGGCCGCCGCCAGGGGCGAGCACGAGGCCGGTGCGCAAGGTCACCACGCGCGCGTCGGGATCGGCCGCGCGTTCCCACGCGGTGCACAGTCCGGCCAGGAAACCCTTGCCCTGCGGGGATTCCTCGTCGACGACGGTCTCACCGGTGTCGCCGTAGAAGCCGACGGCGGAGGCGTTCAGCAGCGTCGGCACGTTGTGTTCGGTGATCGCTTCGGCGAGCACCTCGGTCGGCTCGACCCGGCTGTCGAGCAGCACCTGCTTGCGCGCGGCGCTCCAGCGGTCGGGGAACAGCGGCGCGCCACAGAAATTGACCACGGCGTCGACGCCGTCGAAAGCGCCTTCAGCGATACGGGCGGCGGGCGGATCCCAGCTGAACTCGGTGTCGTCGCGGGATTCGCGCCGTACGAGCGTGCGCACCTCGTGCTTGTCTTTGAGCCGCTCGGCCAGCGCTTGCCCCAGCAACCCACTCGCACCCGCGATCAGAACCCGCATACCCCGATCCTGGCCTCTCCCGACCTGGTCCGCACCTCCGGGGCCCAGTACGCGATAAAGCCCGCTTTACTCCGGGGAGTAAAGCGGGCTTTATCGCGGTGCTAGAGCTACAGACCCAGCTCGGACTCGAAGTTGCCCTCTTCGAGACGCTGCTTGATCGTGGTGACGAAGCGACCGGCGTCGGCACCGTCGACCAGGCGGTGGTCGTAGGTCAGCGGCAGGAACACCATCGAGCGGACGGCGATCGTGTCGTTGCCGTCGGCGTCGGCGATGACCACCGGGCGCTTGACGACCGCGCCGGTGCCGAGCATGCCCGACTGCGGCTGGACGATGATCGGCGTGTCGAACAGGGCGCCGTTGCTGCCGATGTTCGTGATGGTGAAGGTGCCACCCGACAGCTCGTCCGGCTTGATCTGACCGGACCGCGCGCGGCCCGCCAGGTCGGCGATGCGGTGCGCGAGACCCGCGAGGGACAGCTCACCGGCGTCGTGGATGACGACCGAGAGCAGGCCCTTGTCGGTGTCGACCGCGATACCCAGGTGCACGGCACCGTGGTACGTGATCTCCTTCGTCTCCTCGTTGTAGGAGGCGTTGACGTTCGGGTGCTGCTTGAGCGCCTCGACCGTGGCCTTCGCGAAGAACGGCAGGAACGTCAGGTTGACGCCCTCGCGCTCCTTGAAGGCTGCCTTCGCCCGCTGGCGGAGCTTGGCGATCTTGGTCACGTCCACCTCGTGGACCTGCGTGAGCTGCGCGGAGACCTGCAGCGACTCGCGGGTCTTCGTGGCGGTGATCTGCCGGATCCGGCTGGCCTTCTGCACGGTGCCGCGCAGCGCCGCGACCTCCGGGCGGACGGCCGCGGGAGCCTTCGGCGCGGCGGCCGCCGGAGCGGCCGGGGCCGCGGCCGCCGGGGCAGCGGCGGCGGGAGCCGGAGCGGCCTTGGCGGCTTCCTTCTGCTTGGCCTCGGCCGCGGCGAGCACGTCCTGCTTGCGGATCCGGCCGCCGACCCCGCTGCCCGACAGCGACGAGAGGTCGATGTCGTGCTCGGAGGCCAGCTTGCGGACCAGCGGCGTCACGTACGGGCCGTCGGCGCCTGCCGGCTCGGCTTCGGCCTTGGGAGCCGGAGCGGCCGGAGCGGCGGCGGGCGCCGGTGCCGGTGCGGCGGCGGGCTTCGGCGCCGGTGCGGCGGCGACGGGTTCCGGCTTGGGCTCGGGCTTGGGCTCGGGCTTCGGTTCCGGCTTGGGCTCTTCCTTCGCGACCGCGGCGGCGTCACCGATGACGGCGAGCACGCCGCCGACCTCGACGGTCTCGTCCTCCTGCGCGCGGATGGCGAGCACGGTGCCCGCGACCGGCGAGGGGACCTCGGTGTCGACCTTGTCGGTGGAGATCTCGAGCAGCGGCTCGTCGACCTCGACCTTGTCGCCGACCGCCTTCAGCCAGCGGGTGACGGTGCCTTCGGTGACGCTCTCGCCGAGCTCCGGCAGGGTCACCGGGGTGCCCTGCGCGTTGCCGTTGCTCGCCGGCGCGGGCGCCTCGGCCTGCGCCGGTGCGGCGGCCTCGGGCTCCGGCTCGGGCTGGGCGGCGGGCGCCTCGGCGGGCGCGGGCGCCGAAGCCTCGACGCCGCCGGTGCCGTCATCGATGATCGCGAGCACGCCGCCGACCTCGACGGTCTCGTCTTCCTGGGCGCTGATCTTCACGACCTTGCCCGCGACCGGGGACGGCACCTCGGTGTCGACCTTGTCGGTGGAGATCTCCAGTAGCGGCTCGTCGACCTCGACCGAGTCGCCCTCCTGCTTCAACCACCGAGTGACAGTGCCCTCGGTGACGCTCTCCCCGAGCTCCGGCAGTGTGACGGAGTAGGCCATCGTTCGCTGACTCCCTTGAAAGGTTCTTGTGTGGTCTGGGTTTTCTTAAGACGTCAGCTGTGCACGTGGAGCGGCTTGCCCGCGAGGGCAAGGAATGCTTCGCCGAGGGCCTCGGTCTGGGTGGGGTGGGCGTGGATGAGCGGGGCGACGTCCTCCGGGAAGGCCTCCCAGCTGTAGATGAGCTGCGCTTCGCCGATCAGCTCGCCGACGCGGTCGCCGACCATGTGCACGCCGACGACGGGGCCGTCCGGCGCCTTGATCAGCTTCACGCCGCCCGAGGTCTTGAGGATCTGGCTCTTGCCGTTGCCGCCGAGGTCGTAGGTGAAGGTGGTGACCTCCGCGCCGTACTTGTCCTTGGCCTGCGACTCGGTGAGCCCGACCGAGGCGACCTCGGGGTGCGAGTAGGTGACGCGCGGGATACCGGCCTCGTCGATCACGCGCGGCTCGAGGCCCGCGATCTCCTCGGCGACGAAGATGCCCTGCTGGAAGCCGCGGTGCGCGAGCTGCAGGCCGGGCACGATGTCGCCGACGGCGTAGACGTTCGGCAGGTTGGTCTGCAGGCGGTCGTTGGTGAGCACGAAGCCGCGGTCGATGGTGACGCCCGCTTCCTCGTAACCGTGGCCGGCGGAGTTGGGGCCGCGGCCGACGGCGACCAGCAGCAGGTCGGCCTCGAGGGTCTCGCCGGACTCCAGCGAAACGGCGACGCCGTTGTCGTCCTGCTTGACGCCGGTGAACCGGACGCCGGTCTTGAAGGCGATCTTGCGGCGGCGGAACGCGCGCTCGAGCTGCTTCGAGATGTACTCGTCCTCGTTCGGGACGAGCCGGGGCAGCGCCTCGACGATCGTCACCTCGACGCCGAACGACGCCCACACGCTGGCGAACTCGACGCCGATGACGCCGCCGCCGAGCACGACGACCTTCTTCGGCACGAAGTCGAGCGCGAGCGCCTGCTCGCTGGCGATCACGCGGCCGCCGAGCTCGAGGCCGGGCAGCGTGCGCGAGTACGAACCGGTGGCGAGGATGACGTTCTTGCCGGTGTAGCGGGTGCCGTCGACTTCGACCGTGGTGCCGCCCGCGAAGGTGCCGGTGCCCTCGACCAGCTGCACCTTGTGCGCCTTGGCCAGGCCCTGCAGGCCCTTGTACAGCCGGGCGATGATCGTGTCCTTGTACTTGTTGACCCCGGCGATGTCGATGCCCTCGAAGACCGCCTTCACACCGACGGACTCGGCCTCACGGGTCTCGTCGGCAACCTCGGCCGCGTGCAACAGTGCTTTGGTGGGGATGCAGCCTCGGTGGAGGCACGTCCCGCCCAGCTTGTCCTTCTCGATCAGGATGACGGAAAGGCCCAGCTCGGCCGCGCGGAACGCGGCGGCATAGCCGCCCGATCCGCCACCAAGGATCACAAGGTCGGCGGAGGTGTCGGTCACGGTGAAAACTCCTCGGCAAGCATCGGGGGTGAAGCTTCTACGGTCGCGCGCACGCGATCTTCGCGCGCGCGGACGTACGCCATCTTGTCACTACGTCCGCCATTGGTGCGAACGAGCCGGGTGTCCCACACCGGGCACACCCGTGCGTCGGGATAATGGGTGGTAGACGGTGACGAGAGGTGAGGTGGTCGAGGTGGGTCTCTTCGACTCGCTGCGCAGGCGCGGCAAGGACGGTCAAAAGGCCGGTACGCTGCGGAAAGCCACGTCCGGCGACACCCGTCACCTCGAGGAGTGGGCCGCGTCCCGGCAGGGCGTCGAGGCCTACGTGGAGCCTCGGACGACCGTGACGGAGACAACCGTGGTGTTGATCGCACACGACGGTGAGTGGACCCGGCGGCGCATCGAAAGCCTGGAGGCCGCGCAGGCCTTCGGCAAGAAACGCCAGATGCCGGTGTACGAGGTCGCCCGCGTCGGCTACCCGAAGCGGATGCGCGAGTACACCGAGCGCCAAAAGCGCGCCAAGGACTGACCCCCCGCGCGGGGCTTCGCCAGCGGGATAAAGCCTGCTTTATCTCGCGATGTTTAGCGGGCTTTATCCCGCGCGTGCTGGAGACTTCTGCGCAAGCTTGCCCTGGTGGGATGCGCTTTCTCCTGGCCTTGAGCTGTATGAAGGCTCCCTTCATCCAGCGTGGGTTGTATGAAGGGAGCCTTCATCCACTCTGGCCGTATGAAGGGAGCCTTCATACAAGTCTGGCTGTATGAGGGGAGCCTTCATACAGCCTGGCTGCATGAAGGGAGCCTTCATACAGCCCGCGTGGATGAAGGGAGCCTTCATACAGGGGCTTGGGAGCCTGGATCAGGTTGGCGGCGTGGGGCTCGCCAGCGGGATAAAGCCTGCTTTATCCCGGGGAGTTTAGCGGGCTTTATCCCGGGGATCTGGGGGTGAGTTCGTCAGGTGAGCAGGCTGAGGTGGTGCTCCATGAGCGCGCGGAAGCCGGTGTGGACGGTCGTGCCGAGCTCCGGGTCGTACTCGACGACGTGACCCGTGCGGGCGAGCGTCAGCACCGCGGGTTCGCTGAGCACGACGACCTCGTCCCTGGCCCAGAGTTCCGCCGTCGAAAGCAGCCGCGGGAAGGTCACGTCGGCGGGCAGTCCGTCAGATGTGCGCAGGAATTCGCGGTAATCGTCGGGTAACCGGGCGCGCAGCCGCCGCTCGGCAAGATCGAGAGTGTCCACAGTGGCGCCCGGCGCGGCGACGCCTTCGCCGCGCAGGCGGAGCACCGCGGCGATGAGCTCCGGCCAGTCCTCGGCCGAGGGCGGGTAACGGTGGCGCAGCGCCGCGATGAGGTCGCCGGTGATCGCGGCGGCGTCGACGCCGAGCGGGTTCGCGCCCGCGGCCAGCGCGGGGCCGAAGCGGCGGCAGGCGAGCAACGCGGCGACGTCCGGGAGTGGCCTGCCCGCGGCGACGGCGGCCCAGTCTTCGAGCGAGCCGTTCAGCAAAGCGGCCTTGAGCGGGTCGACGCGGGGCGTCTCGATCATGCTCACCAGAGTGGCCAAAGTGGACTCGCCCGCCCGCTTCAGGTAGGCGTCGTGCGCGGCTTCTTCGGCGTCGAGATCCAGTGGCACCAAGGCTTCCGCCCACGAAGGGCGTTCGCCGCGTGCCTCGAACCACATCGCGAACGCACGCGCGCGGACGTGGCCCTGCGCGAGCAGGGACACGGGCCGCTCGGTGACTTGGGCCCAGGCCAAGACGAGCCGGTCGGCGTCGGTGGCGGCTCCGGCCGAAGCCGCGAGCAGTACCGCGTGGCCGATCCGGGCGTCGACCTGGGTTTCGGAGGCCGTGAGCACATCGCGCACGGCCTCCTCGGCGAAGTCCAACTCAGCCGTTGGCGACGATGTCTTCCAGCACCGCGTGGATCGTGCGGACCGGGACGCCGGTGCCGCCCTTGCCGGTGTAACCCCACGCGCCGCCGGTGTTGAACGCCGGGCCCGCGATGTCGATGTGCGCCCAGGTCAGGCCCTCGGCGACGAACTCGCGCAGGAAGATGCCCGCCGCGAGCATGCCGCCCCAGCGGTGCCCGGTCACGTTCGCCAGGTCGGCGAGGCGCGAGTCGAGGTCGGCGCGCAGCTCGTCCGGCAGCGGCATGGCCCAGCCGCCCTCGCCGGTCGCCTGCGCGAGGGTGGCGATGCGGTCGCGGAACTCGTCGGTGCCCATGATGCCCGCGGTGCGGTTGCCGAGCGCGACGACCTGCGCGCCGGTCAGCGTCGAGGTCTCGATGAGGTAGTCCGGGTTGTCCTCGGCGGCGCGCACGATCGCGTCGGCGAGCACGAGGCGGCCTTCGGCGTCGGTGTTGAGCACTTCGACGGTCTTGCCGCCGTACATGCTCAGCACGTCACCCGGCCGGTACGAGGTGCCCGACGGCATGTTCTCGGCCAGCGGGATGTGCGCGATGACCTCGAGCGGCAGCTTCAGCTTGGCGGCCAGCACCACCGAGGCGAGCACGCCCGCGGCGCCCGACATGTCGGAGGTCATGTGGTCCATGCCCGCGGCCGGCTTGATCGAGATGCCGCCGGTGTCGAAGGTGATGCCCTTGCCGACCAGGGCGACCTTCTTGGTGGCCTTGGCGCCCTTGTAGGCGACGCGGACCAGGCGCGGCTGGCGCGACGAGCCGCCGCCGACGCCGAGGATGCCGCCGAAACCCTTGCGCTTCAACGCCTTCTCGTCGAGGACCTCGACCTCAAGGCCCGCCGCCTCGGCGAGCTTGGTGGCGCGGTCGGCGAACGAGGCCGGGAACAGGTCGTTCGGCGGGGTGTTGATCAGGTCGCGCGCGATGATGACCGACTCGGCCACCGCGGTCGCGGTCTTCAGCGTGGCCTTGTGGTCCTTCGCGACGCCTTCGGCCGGGTTCGCGAAGTCCACTTTGGACACCGGGGCGTCGCCCTTTTCGGAGCGGTACTCGGTGAACACGTACGCGCCCAGCACGGTGCCTTCGACGGCGGCCTGCAGGTCGAGCGCGGACAGCGTGACGAAGGCGCGCTCGGTGCCCGCGAGCGAGCGGGCGGCGGCACCGGCGGCACGGCGGACGTTCTCGCCACTGACGGCGCCGTCGGCGGCCGCCTTGCCGAGTCCGACGGCGAGCACGACACCGGCGGCCAGCTTGCCGAAGGTGGGCAGCTTGACGGTCTCTTCGAGCTTGCCGCTCGCGCCGAGCGTGGTGAGCACCTCGGCGAGCTTGCCGTCGAACGCGGCGTCGGCGACCTCGGCGCCCTCGGCCAGCCGCAGGCCGTCTTCACCCTGGACGGTGCCGATCACGACTACGTCAGCGCGGGTCTTGCTCAGTGCCGCTTCCGAGTTATCGGAGAGGGCAAGCTTCGGCACGGTCACTTCTGGCTCCTCGCGCTTTCGCGGTGGGACCGGGCTCCGGGCCCGGTCAGATCGTGAGCCATGCTAATGACAAGTATTGAACAGGCGAAAGGGTGGTGGGTCGGGGTGCGGTTGGCGGCGGGCATCGTGATCGCGCTCGCGGTGGCCGCGTCGCAGGCAGGCACCGGTCTCATCGCCGCAGGTGTGGTGGCCGCGTTGCTCGCTTCCGGCGGCACGCTGCTGCCCGGTGAACCGGGTTCACCGGGCCGTCCGCTGGAGACGGTGAGCACGATTTCCCAACTTTCGTCGGCCGCCGTCTTCGCGACCGCGTTCGGCGCCTACGCCGTTCCCGAGTACCCCCGGTTCGCCGCGGCCGGGCTGCTGGTCGTGGCCGTCGCGCTCGCCGGATTCGGCGTCCGGCTCGCCGAACCGGTGAAACGGGCCGTGACCGGCGTGCTCGCGCTCGGCGGGGTGCTGCTGCTCGCGGTGAGCTTCGGGATCGAGCCGGTCAGCGCGACAGCGGCGCCCGGCGCGACCGTGCCGGGGTTCCTGCTGGCCGTGGCGGCGCTCTACCCGGTCTTCGTGACCGGACCCGGGCGGTGGCGGTACCTGGCGACGGCGGTGTTCGGCCTCGCGATCATCGCCGGCGCGGTGTACCAGCTCGGCGCCGCGCGGCTCGGGCTCTCGCTGACTTCGATGAAAGACCTGCTCACGGCCGCGGACGCGGAACGCTTCCTGACGGCGTTGCTGCTGTTCGTCGCGCTGGCCACGATCACCGCGACGATCGACACGGCCGCCGAGGTGCCCGCCGGCCGGGAGACCGCCGTGTGCGTGGTCCTCGTGCTCGCCGTGCTGGTGTTCGGCGGGCCGGTCGGCACGCTCGTGCTCGCCACGCTGGCCGGGCTCGCGCGGACCGCGCTCCGGTACCGTGCGCATCGTGGTTGATCAGAGGTGGCAGCCGGGGGACACCGTCGTCGAGCGGTTCCGGCGCACGGACGGGTCCATCGGCCAGCATCACCCGCTGCGGGTGCTCTCCGACGACGGCGCCACGCTGCTCGCCTGGCTCCCGCCGGGCACCGAGATCATCGGCACCAGGCTCGTCGACGGCAGGCTGATGCGGGACGCGCCGCTCGGCGAGCGATTCCGCATTCAGCGCGAGCAGTACCTGAGCACCTGGCACGGCACGGCGAACGTGCGCCGCGTCGTCGACGACGAATGGTGCTCGGTGTGGTGGTTCTTCGCGCCGGAGTTCACCGGCTGGTACGTGAACCTGGAGATCCCGCTCGGCCGCACCGAGACCGGGTTCGACCGCATCGACGGGGTGCTCGACCTCGACGTCGCGCCGGACGGCACCTGGTGCTGGAAGGACGAGGACGAGGCGGAAGCCGCGCTGGACGCGGGAAAACTCACGCGCGAGCAGCTCAAGCGGCTGCGTGAAGAGGGCGAGCGGATGGGCGCGCTGGCGTCCGCGCGCGCGTTCCCGTTCGACGGGACGTGGACCGACTTCACCCCCGACCCGTCCTGGGCCGCGCCGGAGCTGCCGGCGCGGCTGCGGGAAGGTCTCAGCCCGCGCTGACGAACAGGATCAGCGTCAGCGCGATCGTGATCACGCCGAAGATGATCAGCGACTTCACCGGGATGTCGCGCGGGAACGCCTTGCCGTGCGCCTTGCGCCAGAAGACGACACCCGCGATCGAGGCGGCGATGCCGAGCACCACGCCGAAACCGCCGATGAGCGCGTAGCCCGCCAGCAGCGTGACACCGCAGAAGTAGGTCAGCAGCACGGCCGCGATCAGCGTCTTGACGTCCGACCCGGTGCCCGCGGAGACGCGGTTCTCGCGGGTGGTCTGCATGGGTTGGTAGCTCACGCCGCCATCCTAGTTCGAACAGTGGCCTGGTGTGCGGGATATGCGCGGGGTGAAAGATAGAGGGCTTCCGACTAACGCTCTTCCGACTAAGCGTTATCGTTACCACATGACGACCACGACGCAGTTCGACCACATCCCGAACCCGCAGCCCGCGAGCCCGGAGCGCGTCGCGGAAGTACTGGCCAAGCCCGGTTTCGGCACCTACTTCACCGACAACATGGTCACCGTGAAATGGAGCACCGACCAGGGCTGGCACGACGCGGTCGTCGGCCCGTACGCGCCGTTCACCCTCGACCCCGCCACCTCGGTCCTCCACTATGGACAGGCGATCTTCGAGGGACTGAAGGCCTACCGCCAGCCGGACGGCTCCATCGCCTCGTTCCGCCCCGACGCCAACGCGAGCCGCTTCCGCGACTCCGCCGAGCGCCTCGCGATGCCGCTGCTGCCGGACGAGATCTTCCTCGACTCGCTGCGCGAGCTCATCGCAGTCGACGAGCGCTGGGTGCCGACCAAGCAGGGCGAGTCGCTCTACCTGCGCCCGTTCATGATCTCCACCGAGAGCGGCCTCGGCGTCAACCGCCCGGCAGGCGAGTACCTGTACGCGCTCATCGCCTCCCCGGCCGGCCCGTACTTCCCGAGCGGCATCAAGCCGGTCAGCGTGTGGCTGTCCACCGAGTACGTCCGCGCGGCACCCGGCGGCACCGGCTTCGCCAAGTGCGCAGGCAACTACGCGGCGTCCTTCGTCGCGCAGGCGCAGGCCGTCGAGAAGGGCTGCGACCAGGTGGTCTGGCTCGACGCGGTCGAGCGCCGCTGGGTCGAGGAGATGGGCGGGATGAACCTGTTCTTCGTCTTCGGCTCCGGTGCCGACGCTCGCGTGGTCACCCCGTCGCTGACCGGCTCCCTGCTGCCGGGCGTGACCCGCAAGTCGCTGCTGCAGCTCGCCAAGGACTTCGGGCACACCGTCGAGGAGCGCAAGATCTCCACCGACGAGTGGGAGAAGGCCGCCGCCTCCGGCGAGCTGACCGAGGTCTTCGCCTGCGGCACGGCCGCCGTCATCACCCCGGTCGGCCACGTCAAGCACGCGGGCGGCGAGTTCTCCGTCTCCGGCGGCCAGACGGGCGAGCTCACCATGAAGCTCCGCAACGCCCTCACCGGCATCCAGGAAGGCACCCAGGCAGACCCCCACGGCTGGATGATCCCGCTGGCCTAGCCGGTTTTTTCCCAATGCGTCCTTCGGTCCCTGTTACGGACCGAAGGACGCATTGGGGACCTGGCAGGGACCGAAAGACGCATTCGGGACGTCCTAGGGACCGAAGGACGCATTGGGGACGTGGCAGGTACCGAAGGACGCATTCGGGACGTACCAGGGACCGAAAGACGCATTGGGATAAAAATCAGGAGGTCGGGGCCGGGGTGAGGGGGCCTGAGACGCCTGCTTGGTCGTGGGTCGACATCTCGGCCAGTATGCGCGTGGCCATGAAGAGGAGCGGGAGCGCCGCGACCGCGCCGGTGCCTTCGCCGAGCCGGATGTCGAGGTCCAGCACGGGTTCCAGGTCGAGGTGGTCGAGCAGCAGCGCGTGCGCGGGTTCGCCGCCGCGCTGACCCGCGACCCACCACTGGCGGGCGCCGGGTGCGAGTTCTTCGGCGATCAGGGCGGCCGCGCCCGCGACGAGGCCGTCGAGGATGACCGGGGTCTTGCGGACGGCGGCCTGGGCGAGGAAGCCCGCGATGGCGGCGATGTCCGCGCCGCCGGCCGTGCGGACGAGCAGGATCGGGTCGGCCAGTACGCGGCGGGCGCGGCGCAGGCCGTCGCGGACCGCGACCGCCTTGCGCATCCAGGCGTCGTCGTCGATGCCGGAGCCACGGCCGACGACCGCGACCGGCTCGGAGCCGGTGAGCGCCGCGACCAGCACCGAGGCCGGGGTGCTGTTGCCGATGCCGAGGTCGCCCGCGATGAGCAGGTCGGCGCCGCCGTCGACCTCGGCGTCGGCGATCTTCATGCCGGCGCGGATGGCCGCGCGGACCTCTTCGTCGGTGAGCGCGTCTTCTGTGTCGATGGAGCCGGAACCGCGGCGCACCTTGAACTCGCCGATCGAGCGGGTCGCGGGCGCTTCGGTGTCGACGGCGATGTCCACCACGCGGACCGAGGCGCCAGCCGAGGCGGCGAGCACGTTGATCGCGGCGCCGCCGGTGAGCAGGCTGCCGACCAGCTGGCCGGTGACCTCGCGCGGGTACGCGGAGACGCCCTTGGCGGCGATGCCGTGGTCGGCGGCGAAGACGACCACGCGGGGCCGGGTGAACGGGCGCGGCGGGGACTGGCCCTGGCAGGCGGCGATCCAGACGCCGAGCTCCTCCAGTTTGCCCAGTGACCCGGCCGGTTTGATGAGCTTGCCGTGCAGTTCGATGGCCGCCGAGCGGGCGTGCTCGTCCGGCGCCTCGATCTCGGCGAACTCGATGATGGTGTCCGCGTCCACGCCTGGCCTTTCGTCGTAGCGGGTGAGCCGGGATCAACCTACCGGTGACCGCTAACGTGGCTGTGTGACAGCTGCCGGTGTGGTCCTCGCGAGCGGTTCCGGCTCGCGCGTGGGCGCGAAGATGAACAAGGTCTACCTGCCCGTCGCGGGCCGCCGGGTGGCCTCCTGGTCGCTCGACGCCTTCCGCAAGGTCCCCGAGATCGGCGTGCTCGTGCTCGTCATCCGCGAGCAGGACGCGGAACTGGCCGCGGAAGTCACCGATGGGCTCGACGTCGAGCTTGTCCACGGTGGACAGACACGCCAGGCGTCGGAGCTGAACGCGTTGCGGCACTTGGCATCCCGCATCGACGACGGTTCCATCGACGCCGTCCTGATCCACGACGCGGCGCGCCCGCTGGTGAGCCCCTCGCTGATCGGTGAGGTGCTGCGGGTGACCCGTGAGCACGGCGGCGCGGTGCCCGGCCTCGAAGCGCACGACATCGTCCCCGCCTCGGAAACCGCCACCACGGGCGGTTTCCTCGAAGGCGCGGTCCGCGTGCAGACGCCGCAGGGATTCGTCGCCAAGCCGCTGCTGGAGGTCTACGAGCAGGCCGAGCGCGAGGGCTTCCTGGGCACGGACACGGCTTCCTGCATGGAAAAGTTCTCCCCGCTGCCGGTGCGCTGGGTGCCCGGCGGCGAGGAGAACTTCAAGATCACCTATCCCTACGACCTGACGGTCGCGGAGCAGGTCCTCACGGGCTCTTGGTGAGCGTCGCGTCCCTCTCGATGACGCCGTCGAGCACGTCGTCGATGGCCTGAAGCAGCTCCGGCTCCAGCTTCACGCCTGCCGCCTTGACGTTCTCGTGCACCTGCTCGGGGCGCGAGGCGCCGATGATGGCGCTGGCGACGTTCGGGTTCTGCAGCACCCACGCGACGGCCAGCTGCGCGAGCGACAGGCCGGCCTCGGCCGCGAGCGGCTCCAGCTTGGTGACGCGCTCGAGCACCTCGTCGTTGAGGAAGCGCTGCACGAAGTTCGCGCCGCCCTTCTCGTCGGTGGCGCGCGAGCCTGCCGGGAACGGCTGGCCCGGCTTGTACTTGCCGGTGAGCACGCCCTGCGCGATCGGCGACCAGACGATCTGCGACAGGCCCTCGCGCTCGGACGCGGGCACGACCTGCGGCTCGATGACGCGCCACAGCATGTTGTACTGCGGCTGGTTCGAGACGAACGGCACCTTCAGCTCACGCGCGAGCGCGGCGCCCTGGGTGATCTGCTCGGCCGTCCACTCCGAGACGCCGACGTAGAGCACCTTGCCCTGCCGCACGAGGTCGGCGAAGGCGAGCATGGTCTCCTCCAGCGGCACGGTCCGGTCGAACCGGTGCGCCTGGTAGAGGTCGACGTAGTCGGTGCCGAGCCGCTTCAGCGACGCGTGCGCGGACTCCATGATGTGCTTGCGCGACAGGCCCGAGTCGTTGGGACCCTTCGGACCGGTCGGCCAGTAGACCTTGGTGAAGATCTCCAGGCTCTCGCGGCGCAGGCCCTTGAGGCCCTTGCCGAGCACGGTCTCCGCCGCGGTGTTCGCGTACGTGTCGGCGGTGTCGAACGTGGTGATGCCCGCGTCGAGCGCGGCCTTGATGCAGGACTGGGCCTGCTCGTCTTCGACCTGGGAGCCGTGGGTGATCCAGTTCCCGTACGAGATCTCACTGACGTTGAGGCCGCTGCGGCCGAGGCGACGAAACTCCATGGCCGCACTCTAACCCCGAGAACGTTCGCCTTGCTAACGACCCCGCCTGAACAGCGGGTAAACGATATCCCAGCCGCAAAAAGGGGTCGTGAGTGTTTTGGCCGGTTAGAACCGGCCGTGCCACTCACGACCCCGGAAAGCCTGGGTCAGGCGATCGAGTCGCCGGGGCGCAGGCGCGGCTTGGGGACGCGCAGCTTGCGGATCTGGCTCGCGCGGATGAAGGCGTACCAGCCGATGGACCGGCCGCTCACGGCCTCCTTCGGGAACTTCTCGCGGACGGCCTTGCTGATGCGGCGGCCGGACAGGAAGCCCTCGACGATCATCAGCAGCAGCATCAGGGTGCAGAGCAGCGTCGCGTACTGCTGGATGCGTGTGTTCGGCACCAGCATCGCCACGAAGACCAGGATCGCCAGCGGCATGAACAGGCCGAGCAGGTTGCGGCGCGTGTCCACCAGGTCGCGGACGTAGGCCTTCACCGGGCCGCGGTCGCGGGGCAGCAGGTACTTGTCCTCGCCCGCCATCATCTTGTCGCGGCGTTCCTTGGCGGCGGCGCGGCGCTCGTCCTTGGAGACCGGGTTGGCCTTGCGGATCTCCTTGTTGCGCTTCATCGCCTCACGCATGGTGGTGGGCGGTGGCGCCACCGGGCCGCGTTTCTTGGCCTCGGCCTCGCGCCGCTTGGGCGTCGCGCGGCCCTTCCCGGCGGTGACGTTCTTGGGCAGAACGTCGATCTGCTCCTCGACGGAGTCGGGGGCATCGGTCTCGGTGGCGGAGCTACGGCGCAGGAACCTCACCTGACCAGGATATGGCCCGTGTGCCGCGTCATGTCCGGCAGGTCACGTGATGTGCGAACATGGAGTGGAACAGATCGGGGCCCGCCGGTGTTGAACGCACCGGGAGTGTCCACAGACGTTGAACTTGAGGAGTGCCATGACGACCGCTGAAACCGGCGACGTGCAGACCGAGGCCGGCGAAGCCACCCACGGCGTGACGTTGACCGACGCCGCGGCTGCCAAGGCGAAGGCCCTGCTGGAGCAGGAGGGCCGCGACGACATGCACCTGCGCATCGCCGTCCAGCCCGGTGGCTGCGCCGGCCTGCGCTACCAGCTGTTCTTCGACGAGCGCACGCTCGACGGCGACCTCTTCCGCGACTTCGACGGCCTCCAGGTCGCCGTCGACCGGATGAGCGCCCCGTACGTGTCCAGCGCGGTCATCGACTTCGTCGACTCGATCGAGAAGCAGGGCTTCACGATCGACAACCCGAACGCCACCGGCTCCTGCGCCTGCGGCGACTCGTTCCACTAAAGCTTCACCCCGAAGGGGTCGTGAGTGGTAAGGCCGGTTCTAACCGGTCAAAACACTCACGACCCCCGAACATGAAGAAGGCCCCCGACCGTCGTCGGGGGCCTTCTTCATGCTTGCGGTGTTAGACGAACATCTCCATGCCGTCCACCTGGGGCGCGCACTTGCAGATGTCGTCGTGGGTCCAGCGGCGGGCTGCCGTGGGCTGGGGGAGCGGGAGCTCCGCGTGGAGCGTGTCGGGGATGCATTTGCAGTCCGCGATCAGCTCGGTCATGGTCTCGGGGTCTGAGATAGCGATGCTCACGCCAACCACGGTATGGATCCTTTCGTCACGGCGACAGCCGTACCAATCGGTAGTGTTTTTCGGGCACGGTGAAATAACCCGGATGGGGCATGACCAGCGGGTAACCTGACTTATTACTGGGTCGGCTCAGGCAGCCTGGAGAGCACGAAACCGATCACCAGCAGGCCTGCCGCCTGAACGAGGCAGAGCAGCTGCGGGCTGATGGCGTCGCCGATCGTGCCGAAGGCGAGGAACGCCACCGGGAACGTCGCGGTGACCGAAGCCATCATGGCGGCGAAGAACCGGCCCTTGGCCTCCGGCGGGACGACCGCCTGGAACAGCGCGGTGAACTTGACGTTCGACACGCCGAGGCAGAACCCCGCGAGCGCGAGCGTCACGATCGAGACCGGGCCGGAGACGAGGAGTCCCGGCACGGCGAGGAACAGGCCGAACACGCCGATGCAGACCGCGCCGAACTGGGTGATCCGGCCGCGCGTCGGCACGTGGACCGCGCCGAACGCGCCGATGAGCAGCCCGAGCCACAACGCGGACTCGAGTGTCGCCAGCATCGCTGGTCCCTGCTGGAGCACCGATTTCGTGTACAGCGGGAGCACGAGCAGCGTCGGCGCGGAGAAGAAGTTCACCGCGGCGAAGCAGACCAGCAGCGGCCGCACGCCCGGCAGCGAGCCGAGGAACGCCCACGTGCCCTGCTTCTTCTCCAAAACAGCCGAAGGACCGGCGGGCATGGTGTTGAAGCGGGCGTAGCGCAGGCACAGCGCGGCGATGACGTACGTGGCGGCGTTGACGGCCACCGCGCCCGTGAAGCCGACGGTCGCCAGGAGGCCCGCGCCGAACGCGGCGCCCGCGAAGTTCGCGACCGACTGGGTCGAGGTGCCGAAGCCGACCGCGCGTTCCATGTCGGCGCCGTCGACCAGCTCCGGCAGCGCTTTCATCAGACACGGGTCGAAGAACGCCTGGCAGGTCGCGAGCGCCAGGCCGACCGGGTAGACCAGCCACACCGGCACCGAGTCGAGGTACGCCAGCACGGCGAGACCGGAGACCAGCGCGCCGGCGACGACTTCGGCGCGCAGCATCACGCGGCGCGCGGGCACCGTGTCGATGAGCAGGCCGATGCGCCCTGCCAGCAGCAGTGATGGCAGGGCACCGACCACCAGGAACGCACCGGCGGACAGGCCGCGCGACGCCTCGGGGAGCTGGCCGAGCAGCCACCACAGCAGTGCGATCTGGTAGACCCGCGTGCCGCCCTGGCTGAGCACCTGGCCCAGCCAGACGGCCGCGAAGTTCTTGTTGCGGAAGAGCAGCGGGAGCGGCCGCGTCGCGACCTCGCTCAGCCGCTCGGCTTCACGGACGTTCATACCGGGCGCTCGTCGATGAGCCGGAGCACCTTGCTGGTGCGCGGGTTGACGGCGATCTCCGACGGGGTGACCCATTCCACCGCGAGGGGCTGGATGATGCCGCGGGCGACGTGGTCCGCGAAGCGCGGCGAGATCTCGTCGACCTGCGCGCCGAGCGTTTCGAGCACGGCCGCGCGGTCGGTGGCGTCGCTGGCGAAGCGCAGCACGAGCTGGTCCTTCGCGTCGACGCGGCGCAGCACGACCTGGAAGCCGTCGACCCGGGAACCGGTCGCGGTGTCGACGCAGCCGCGCAGGTAGTCCAGGTGCAGGGTGACGGGCCCGACGCGGGCGCCCTCGTCGGCGCGGCCGAGCAGGCGGAAAGTGCGCTCCTCCACCGAAACCCACTCGCCGAGGTCGCCGACCGGGTACCGGATCATCGGCTGCAGGCGCCTGCCGAGGTCGGTGATCAGCAGCCTGCCGGGACGGCCAGGCTCCTCGATCGGCTCGCCGGTCTCGGTGTCGACGATCTCGATCACGTTGGTCGGCTCGAAGGCGCGGAACACCCGCACGTCGTCGCAGCCCTCGACGGGCGCGCCGAGCACGCCGCCGTCGACACTGCCGTAGCCGAGCGAGCGGATCACCGCGTTGGGGAACGCCTCGTGCACGATCCGGCGCTGGTCGCCGTAGAACGCCTCGCCGCTGAACAGGACCACACGGACGTGGGGCAGCGTGCCCGCGTTCTCCTTGACGTACTGCGCGAGTGCCACGAGCGCGGTCGGGAACGCCGCGATGACCGTCGCCTCGAAGTCCTGCAGCGCCTGGACCTTGAACTCGGCCGGCGCGCTGCCCGCGATCGGCAGCTGGACGGTGTCGATCGCCTGCTCCTGCAGCATGTTCAGCATCAGGATGAAGCTGGAGTACAGCTCACCGGCGTAGAGCAGGTTCGCGACGCGGTCGCCGTGGCGCACGCCCGCGGCGGCCAGCCCGGTGGCGAAGGTCGCCGCCAGGTCCTTCCACTCGGGTCGCGTGTAGACGGACAGGCGCGGCGCGCTGGTGGTGCCACCGGTCTTGAAGACGATGCCGTCGGTCTGCGGGCCGGTGAGCATCGTGTTGCCGTGCATGGTGTTCGCGGCCCAGAACTCGGCCTGGTCGATGATCGGCAGGTCGGCCAGCCGCACGGGCCCGGCGGGGACGCCGTCGTAAAGGTTCTTGTAGAACGGGGAGTTCGCGCGGGCGAACTCGACGAGTTCGGTGAGGCCGGTCATCAAACACTCCTGGAGGATCGGTTCTCGACCACGGCGATGAGCTTGCCGCTGCTGGCGGTGCGGTCGAAGGCGCTCTGCGGCGCGATTTCGGTGTGCAGGCGGAGCAGCCGGGTGCCTTCGACGGCCTCGGTCAGCTCGGGGTAGCGCGCGATGAACTCGCGGGTGACGGTCTCGGCGTCGCCGGTCTCCATGCGGATCGTGAGGATGTCGCCCTTGGCGTCCTCGCTGAGCACCACCTGGAGCGCCCCGGAGTAGCCGAAGGCGTCCTCGGCGACCGCGACGAACCTGCGGTAGTTCAGCGTCACCGCGGCGGTGCGGAACACGTCGCCGACCCGGCCGAGCAGCTCGAAGCGCGGGCTCTGGCGGCCGCAGCCGCACGGCTCGGTGACCCACCGGCCGAGATCGCCGATCTCGTAGCGGTCCACGCGCTGGCCCCGGCGGGTGTGCGCGGTGAACACCAGCCTGCCGACCTCGCCGAGCGCGACCGGGGTGTCCGACTCGCGGTCGATGATCTCCAGACTGTGCAGGCCGGGGAACATGTGGTGCACCCGCGCGGGCGACTCCAGGCACTGGTAGCCCATCGGCCCGGCGTCGATGCCGCCGTACGCGGCCGAGCGGACGATCTCGACGCCGAACTCCTCGCGCAGCCACTGGATCTGGCTGTCGCCGAAGTGCTCGCCCGCGTAGAAGATCTTGCGGACGCCCCGGTAGCGGCGCAGCGCGTCGCCGCCCTCGGTGAACAGCCGCATGACGAAGCTCGGCACCGTGACCAGCGTGTCGATCTGGTTGTCCACAATGGACTGCGCGATCGCCTCGAACCGGTCCCACTCGCCGCCCATCGGGAACTGCACGGCGCCGAGCCGTTCCAGCGCCGAGAAGTAGCTGACGAAGCTGCCGTACATGTGCCCGCTGAAGAACAGGTTCATCACGCGGTCGGTGCGCGGGTCGATCCCGGTCGCCAGCAGCGCTTCGGCGGCGAAGTTCGAGATCTCGTCGTAGTCGGACCACGAGAACTTGGACAGCTTCGGCTTGCCGGAGCTGCCACCGCTGAGGAAGAACACCTCGCCGCGACCGGCCTGCAAGGTCTCGAACTCCGACTTGGGCGTCACCGGCACCTTCGGCGCCGGGAGCTGCGTGCCCACCGTGAAGTCGTCAAGCGCGGCGTCGGTGGCGAACCGCTCGTCGAGCTGGACGTCGACGCGGCGGCTGTAGCGCTGCATCGCGTAGACGCCGTCGTGCGGCTCACCCGCGTAGCCGCCCAGCATCTGGCCTGGCACGGTGACGCGCTGGACGCCGGTGCTCACCAGCGTGCGGGCGAGCACCGCGGTGTCCTGACGCGTCGCGGCGAGGCCGACGGTCTGCAGGTACCGGCGCATCGGGCGCAGCGTGGCGGTGATCTCGGTGCGCGGCAACGGTTTCACCCACACCGTGCGGTACAGCGGCGAGGCGCGCAGCGCCGACCGGGTGTCGGCCATGACCCGCCAGCTGCCGTCCTCTGCGGTGATCACCTTGGTGAGGCCGAGGTTCTCCTCCAGCCGCGCGACGATGACCGTGTTGTTGATCTCGGCCCATTCGGCGTCGCTCGGGTCGCGCGGCTGACGCTCGCGCACGACCTCGGCCAGCACCGGCGCGAACCGCTCGGCGAAGGCGAAGACCTCTTCCTCGTCGTCGGTGTCGAGGTAGATGACCTGCGGGCTGGAGCAGGCCTGCTGGTCGAGACGGCAGACGTCGGCGGCGACGGCGTGCAGCGCGTCGGTCGCGGACCAGGTGTCGGCGGTCAAGTAGGCGAAGGAGAGCTTGGGGCCCCAGTCGATCAGGCGGGTGCCCGGCCCGGTGAACTCGGCGATGCCGTTGATGGCCTCCTCGCCACCCCAGACGGCGACGGCGTCGGCGGGCGCGACCATGCGCTCCAGCCATTCCTTGCGCGAGGACGAGAACCGCAGCACGATCAGCCGCTCGGCGATCTTGCCGGTCGGGTCCTGCTCGGCCAGCGCGGCCAGGAACTCCGCGGTGAACAGCGAGTCGGCGCCGCTGGTCTTGATGACGTTGAGGTTGCCGGTGAGCAGGCCCTCGATGGCGCTGAGCGCGCCGACCGCGGGCGCGTTGCCCGCCGCGACGTGCGCGAGCAGGCCGACGGGGACCCAGGCCTCGAAGATCGGGAGCTTGAAGTCGAAGCGCGCGAGCCTGGCCGGGTCGACACCGCCGAGCTCGCGGGTGACCTTGCGCTCGAGCTCCTCACGGGCGAGCTGGTCGACCAGCAGGTCGAAGGTCTCGGCGATCTCCTCGCGGGGAAGTCCCCAGTCCTGCAGGCGTTCGGTGAGCTGGATGCGCACCACACTGTCCGGTTTGGACAGCCGGTCGGCCAGCTTCTCGCACGCGGCGAGCACGGTCAGCGGGCTGAGACGGTCGGCCGACAGCACGCGCTGGGTGGTCTCTTCGAGGGTTTCGAGCAGGTCGCCGGCGCGGACGTCGTCGACCCAGGTGCCTTGCCAATAATGCTCGTTGCTCACGCTTTGTCCTTCAGAAGTTCGGCGGCGGCGATGGCACAGCTGCGGTTGCGGGAGATGCCCGCGCGCCCGTGGATCTCGAACCACGGCGTCCGCGTGCCGCAGCCGCACGTCTGCGGGGCGTGCAGCGTGCCGAGGTCGCCCATCAGCACGCTCTGCGCGGGCGCCGAGGTGATGTACGGCGAGATGAACTGCAGATAGCCGCGCTCGCCGAAGGGGAGCGGCTCGAGTGTCCGCACCGACCGGACCAGCGCGCGCGACCAAGTAGGCACGTGCAGGTTGTGGTGGGGGCACTCGATGTAGGGGATGGAGTGTTCGACGGAGCCGTACGCGTCGCGGATGCGCTCGTCGGGGATGCCGAGCTGGCCGTTGATGCGGCGGTAGAGCTCCGGCTTCGCGATCTGCTTGTCGGCGTTGCCCTTCCAGCCGCCGCCGAACAGCACCAGCGAGCGCTCGTTGAGCTTCAGCGGCGGGATGCCCAGCGCGCGCATCCGGTCGAGCGTGAAGGAAAGGAACGCGGGGAAGCCGAAGATGCGGACCGGGACGTCCTGCTCGGCGAAGCGCTGCAGCGCGCGGATGGAGCCGAACGCGTCGAACTCGTGGCCGGTGCCGGTGTGCGCGAGGCCGTAGTCGACCGAGCCCGCCGGCGCGAAGTCCGTCAGCAGCTGGCCGGTGCGGGCGCTGCCGGTCTTGAGGCCTGGCTGCGGCTGGTTCGTGTAGAGCAGGTAGCTGACCGGGTCGGTGCCGATCCAGCCGTAGTGGTCGAAGATCCGCGCGATCATCCGCTGGCCGGAACGCACGGTCCAGGCGTCCCAGAACATCTGCGACTTCTGGCCGGTGGTGCCCGACGAGGTCGGGTTCACGAGCACCTCGTCACGCGGGATGGACAGGATCTCGTGCATCTTGAAGAAGTTCGCGTGGATGTACGGCTGCCGGGTGAGGTCCTCAATGGACTTGAGCTCGGTCATGCCGTCGAAAAGGTTGGCGTAGAACGGGGAACGCCGGACGTGCCAGTGGTTCGACTCGTTCATCGCGGCGACGAACAACGCGTCGGTCTCGGCGTCGTGGCGGTACGGGTCGGCGACGTCGCACAGCGCCTGGACGTTCTTGAGCGCGACGGTGTCGGGGACGGTCGCCGGGTCGGTCAGGTGCGGGCTCACCGGAAAACTCCACTGGTGTCGAGGTGACGCTGGGTCCACAGGTCGATGTACTGCTCGGCGTAGGGGCGGAAGGCCTCGTCGATCTTCAGGCCGCGGAAGTCGAGCGGCTGCATGGTCCGCGCCATCACCACGTAGTCCTGGAAGAGATCGCCGTCGCGGCGCATCGCCGGGTACATCGCGGCGGGCAGGAAACCGTGCGCCAGCAAGGCACTGAGCTCTTCGAAGGCGCAGAGCGGGACGATCGTCTCGAGGTAGGCGGCGCCGGCTTCGCTCAGCATCCGCACGATCTGGCCGAGATACGGCACCACGGTCAAGCCGTCCGGGGTGCCCGCGATCATCGTGCCGTAGCCGTCGTGCTTGGTGAGCCGCGCGTAGAGCTCGAAGGTGCCCTTCGCGTCGGTGAGCAGCATGTTGGGGGTGTGCAGCGGGTAGTAGCGGCGGTACGGGTCGCGCACCTGCTCGTCGAAGGTCCTGGCGACGAAGTGCGGCGCGTCGACCAGTTCGAGTTCGACGTCGGGGCCCGCGATGGGGTAGTCGGTGGCCGGGACGAACTCCGGGCGCACCGGCATGCCGACGCTGTGCTCGACGGCGTCGATGAGCCGTTCGAGCTCGGCCGGGACCTTGTACACGGGCTGACGGCGGTCGAGCACACCCTCGGCGTGCTTGACCGTGAGCAGCACGGTCTCCTGGCTGGCGAACTTGTGGGCGTTGGGGAAGACGCCCAGCGCGGTGAAGTCGTTGCTCAGCATCATCCGCTGCGCCGCGGTGCTGGAGGTGCGGGACTTCCCGTACGCGGAGTCGATGTGGCCGCTGGTCAGCAGCAGGTCGGCGAGCGCGCCGACCGCCTTGCGCGCCATGCCGCGGCCACGCGCGTCCGGGTGGACGATGAGGCTCTGCGTCCTGGCGATCCGGTCCTCGGCGGCGATCTCGGCCATGATCGTGGTGACGATCCGGCCGTTGTCGCGGGCCACCAGCCAGGACGGGATCGGGTTGGCGATCGCGGCGGCCATCATCTCGGGGTCGGTGCCGCTGGGCAACGGGTAGCTGTCGCCGTACTGGAGGCGGAAAAGGGCCAGCAACTCCTCTACGTCATCGAGTCGAGCGGGCTCGAATTCGGTACTCAACAAGGTCTCCTAGCGAAAATCGGATTCCCCGTGCACGCCGAACAAGCCGTCACACTCGGTGAGCGGAACGGAGGGTGGTGGGGAAGGCTTGGCCGACTTGGCCTGCTGCTAGGAAGAATTTACCTGACCGAAACCTGTCACAGGATGTGACTGAATCGGTCTTGACGTCGCCACCAGCGGAAATAAGCAAACCGGGTGGTCGGCGTCACGAGACGTTTCAACCTAATGTCGCAACATACGTGCGTATAAGCAAGAGGTGTGGCCAGCCTCACGTATCCGCAGCTCAGGGGTCGTGCGCGTTGCGGGCGGTTAGAACCGCCCGCAACGCGCACGACCCCTGACCAGCGAAAACCCCCGCGACCTGGGTGGTCGCGGGGGTCTTGGCGGGTTCGTTCAGAGCTTGACCGGGTAGACCGGCTCGGGGATCTCCGGCTTGATGCGGTGCTCGATGAAGATGCCGTGCCAGAGCATGAACACCAGCAGCGCCCAGAGGCGGCGCGAGTGGTCGAGCGTCCCGGCGCGGTGCTCCTCCAGGAGCCTGAGGACCGCGGGCTTGTCGAACAGCTCGTCGGTCTTCGAGTCGTTGATGATGCCGCGGGCCCACTCGTACATGTCGGTGCGCAGCCAGTGGCGGATCGGCACCGGGAAGCCCAGCTTGCGGCGGTTGAGCACGTGCGCCGGGATGATCTTCTCCAGCGCGCGGCGCAGCGCGTACTTGGTCGTCCCGTTGGCGAGCTTCTCCTCCAGCGGGATCGACGCCGCGACCTTGAACACCTCGGCGTCGAGGAACGGCACGCGCAGCTCGAGCGAGTTGGCCATGGTCACCTTGTCGGCCTTGACCAGGATGTCGCCGCGCAGCCAGGTGTAGAGGTCGACGTGCTGCATGCGCGCGACCGGGTCCCAGTCCTTCGAGACCTCGTACCAGGGCGCGGTGACGTCCTTGAAGCCGACACCCTCGGTGAACGTCTTCAGCACGCCGCGCAGCTGGTCGTCGCGGAAGATGCGGGCGTTGCCGTAATAGCGGTCTTCGAGCGAGAGCGAACCGCGGCGCAGCAGGTCCTTGCCGCGCGTGCCCTCGGGGATCTTCGTCGAGACCTTGCCGATGAGCTTGCGCACACTGCCGGGCACCTTTTCGAACGGCGCCAGCGAAATCGGCTCGTTGTAGATGGTGTAGCCGCCGAAGAGCTCGTCGGCGCCCTCACCGGACAGGACCGCCTTGACGTGCTTGCGCGCCTCGCGCGCGATGAACCAGAGCGGCACGAGCGCGGGGTCGGCGACCGGGTCGTCGAGGTACCAGACGATGAGCGGCAGCACCTCCATCATCTCGTCCGAGGACACCGTGCGGACCACGTGCTTCACGCCGATCGCGGCGGCGGACTCGGCGGCGACGTCGACCTCGGAGTAGCCCTCGCGCTCGAACCCGGTGGTGAACGCGATCAGGTTCGGGTTGTGGCGCTTCGCCAGCGTCGCGGTGGCCGTCGAGTCGATGCCGCCGGAGAGGAACGCGCCGACCGTGACGTCGGGGTCGCTGATCATGTGCTTGGCGACCGAGTCCTGCAGCACGTCGGCGATGCGCTCGTACAGCGCCTCGCCGCGGTCACCGGTCTTCGCGGTGAACTGCGGGTGGAAGTAGCGCGTCAGCTTCGGCGTGCCACCGGGCGTGACGGTGAACGAGGTGCCCGACTCCAGCCTGCGGATCGCGGCGTGCAGCGACTCGGGCTCCGGCACGTACTGCAGCACCAGGTAGTGCTGCAGCGCGGTGCGGTCCAGCTCCTCCTTGACGCCCAGCGTCGACGAAAGCTCGAGCAGGCTCTTCTTCTCGCTGGAGAACGCGATGCCGCCGGGGCCCTGCGCGTAGTACAGCGGCTTGATGCCGAACGGGTCGCGCGCGCCGAAGACCAGCTTCTCCTGCGAGTCCCAGATCAGGAACGCGAACATCCCGCGCAGCTTCTTCACCGCGTCGGCGCCGAGGTAGTGGTACGCCGCGACGATCGCTTCGCCGTCACCCTCGGTGTTGAACTTCGCGCCGAACTGCTCTTCCAGTTCCGCCCGCAGCTCCTGGAAGTTGTAGATCTCGCCGTTGAAGTTCAGCGTGTAGCGGCCGGGCGCCTCCGGCGGTCCCCAGTGCAGCGGCTGGTGCGAGTGCTCCAGGTCGATGAAGGCGAGCCGGTTGAAGCCGTAGACCACCTCGCCGTCGGCCCAGGTGTCCTGCTCGTCGGGACCGCGGTGGCGCTGGCAGCGCATCGCCGCGTCGACGGCTTCGCGGGCGTTGACCGCGTCGCTTTCAGTGGCGCAGATCAGTCCAAGCAGGCCGCACACGCGTATTCACACACCTCAAGATCGGCAACCGGGGGAGAAGGCCCCAAGTATGCCCGGGGCGTGCCCGCACCTGCCCTTGTGGGTGGACACGCGCGATGAGTTACCCCTTGGTCAGCAGGACCCGCCAACTCGGCTAGGCTCCGCTGCAGTTACGAAGTTCGGTCGAGGAGGCTTTGGGTGAAGTCCGGCAAAATCGCCGCGCTGGCCGTGCTGGTCGCTGTCATGGCGACCGGTTGCTCCGGTGATGAAATCCTGCGGTTCGGCTGGCCGGTTGGCGTCACCCACCAGGCCGAGCAGATGCGGCAGCTGTGGACGTGGACCGTCATCGCCGCGCTGGCCGTCGGTGTCGTGGTCTGGGGCCTGATCTTCTGGACGGTGATCTTCCACCGCAAGAAGGCGACGGCCGACGGTGAGCAGGAAGTGCTCCCGCGTCAGTTCCAGTACAACGTGCCGCTCGAGATCTTCACCGTGGTCACCCCGCTGATCATGGTCTGTGTGCTGTTCTTCTTCACGGCCACCACCGAGAGCAACGTCCTGGACAAGAAGCCCAACCCGGACGTCAAGGTCGACGTGATCGCGTTCCAGTGGAACTGGGACTTCCGGTACCCGGGCAAGAAGAACGCCGAGGGCGGCGAGGTCAGCACGGTCGGCAGCTCGACCGAGATCCCGCTGCTGGTGCTGCCGGTCGGCAAGACCATCGAGTACCGCATCGAGTCGACCGACGTCATCCACTCCTTCTGGGTGCCGGAGTTCCACTTCAAGCGCGACGTCATGCCGGAGCCGCGCAAGAACAACCAGGACGACACGTTCCAGAACACCATCGACCGCGAGGGTTCCTTCGTCGGCCGCTGCGCGGAACTGTGCGGCACCTACCACGCGGTGATGAACTTCGAGGTCCGCGCGCTGTCGGCGGACAAGTACGACAAGTACCTCGCGCTGCGCGGCCAGATCAACCCGAAGACCGGCAAGTCGAACACCGCGGCCGAGGCGCTCACCGCGATGAACTGCGGCGAGCTGTGCACCCCGCACGCCGTCACCACGCAGCCGTTCAACACCGACCGCACCGCGCGCACCGCCTCCGGCTGAGTAACCGGCCACTCCACTCAGCCCGCAGCAGTTCGACACCAGTAAGGAAATACCAGTCATGAAGGTCGAAGCCAGGATCTTCGAACTCGTCACCGGCTTTGCTTTCCTCGCGGCGATCGCCTACGGGATCATGACCCACCTCTGGAGTGGGTACGGCACCGAGCCGGTCGGCCTGGTCGCGCTGATCCTCACCGGCGGGCTCTCGCTGCTGGCAGGCACCTACCTGCGCTTCGTGGCCCGTCGTCTCGAGACCGACCGTCCCGAGGACAACGAGGAAGCCGAGATCAGCGACGGCGCCGGCGAGCTGGGTTTCTTCAGCCCCGGCAGCTACTGGCCGATCGGCCTCGCCGCCTCGGCGGGCCTCGCCGGCCTGGCGCTGGCCTTCTTCCACGTCTGGCTGCTCGTCATCGCCATCGTGCTGGTGCTCATCAGCATCGGCGGCCTGGTCTTCGAGTACCACACGGGCCCGAACCACGACTAAGCCTCTGACCACCGCGAAGGCCCCCTCCCGCAACTCCGGGAGGGGGCCTTCGTGCATGCCTGGGCCTGGGAAAAAATCCCAATGCGGCATTCGGTACCCGGGGAGTCCCGAATGCGTCTTTCGGTACCTGGCAGGTCCCCAATGCGTCTTTCGGTCCGTGGGAGGGACCGAAAGACGCATTGGGGTTTTTCAGCTGGGTCAGGGGGTGGGCTTGAAGGCGGCCCAGTCGGCCAGGAGCGTGGCCGCGGCGCCGGAGTCGATCGCCGCGGCTGCCCGGGTGAGTCCGGCGCGGAGATCGTCCGTCAGGGAGCCGGAGAAGCCCTTGTGCGCGGCCAAGGCGGCGGCCGCGTTGAGGAGGACCGCGTCGCGGACCGGACCTGACTTTCCGGCCACGAGTTGACGGACCACTTCGGCGTTTTCCGTCGCGTCACCGCCACGGAGGTCCTCGGCTGTCGCGCGTGGAATGTCCAAAGTGGCCGGATCGAAGGTCTCCTTGCGCACCTCGCCGCCGGAGATCACCCAGACCGTCGACGTCGACGTGGTGGTGATCTCGTCGAGGCCGTCGTCGCCGCGCACGAGCAGCACCGTCGCGCCGCGCCTGGCGAAGACCTCCGCGAGCACCTGCGTCTTGTCCGCGTACGCGCAGCCGATCAGCGCGCTCGACGGCTGCGCCGGGTTGGTCAGCGGGCCCAGGAGATTGAACGTGGTCGGCACGCCGAGCTCACTGCGCGTCGGGCCCGCGTGCCGGAACCCGGGGTGGAACACCGGCGCGAAGAAGAACCCGATGCCGACCTCGCTGATGCAGCGCGACACGTCGTCGGGGCCGAGCCCGATGGTGACGCCCAGCGCCTCCAGCACGTCGGCGGCGCCCGACTTCGACGAAGCGCTGCGGTTGCCGTGCTTGGCGACCGGCGCGCCCGCCGCGGCCGTCACGATCGACGCCATGGTCGAGATGTTGACCGAGTTCGAGCGGTCGCCGCCGGTGCCGACGATGTCGACCGCGTGCCCGTCCCAGGTGACGCGGCGCGCGTGCGCCAGCATCGCCGCGGCGAGCCCGGAGATCTCGGCCGGGGTCTCGCCCTTGGCGCGCAGCGCGATCGCGAACCCGGCGATCTGGGCAGGGGTCGCCTCGCCCGCCATGATCCGGTCCATCGCCCACGAGGTGTCCGCTTCGGACAGATCGGCGCGGGCCACGAGCTGGGTGAGCAGCGCGGGCCAGGTCTGTGCCATCCGGCTCACCCGTGCACGGCTGGGACGCGCCGCAGCACGTCCGCGACCGTCTCGGCGGCCGTCAGCGGGTCGAGCGGGTGCACCAGCACGGCGTCCGCCTGCGACCAGGTGGCCAGCCAGCGGTCGTCCTTGCGCCGCACGACCACCACGATCGGCGGGCAGTTCTCGATCTCGTTCTTGAACTGGCGGGTCAGCCCGATGCCGCCGGTCGGCTGGGCCTCGCCGTCGAGCAGCGCCAGGTCGACGGTGCCCGCGTCCATCTCCTCCATCGCCTTGCCGACGCCGGAGACCTCGACGAACTCGACCCTGGGCAGGTCGGTGGCCGGACGGCGGCCGATCGCGTTGATGATCGACTCGCGCACCTCCGGCTTGTGGCTGAACACCAGGATCCTCAGCGAGTCACTCATCTGCGCATTCCTCCGTCAACGGTGGGGTGAGGGCGTGCCTCGCGGATCTTATCCGCGATAGCCGAGCCCAGGTGGTCCCTGGCGGCACCGCGCGATCGCCCGAGTACGCCCAGTACGAGGGCGATCGCGCGGCACCGCCAGGGACCACCTGGATCTCGACTCTCATCGGACAAGATCCGCGAGGCACGCCCAGCCCGATGTTATCGGCCATGACCGAGATCACGTAGGAGGAGGTGCTTGCAGTGCGTCCCACCCGAGCGAGTCGCCCCCGAGCCGCTGCGCCAGACCGGCCATCCGCGAACGTTCCTGGGCGCAGTGCAGCGCGTCGAGCGTCTGGACGCGCAGTGCGTGCAACGTCACGCCCGAGTCGGTCCGGGACTGTTCGCGCAGCTCCCAGCCGTCCTGGGCGAGTATCCGGGTCGCCTCGTCCACCCGATCCGGCGGCAGCGTGAGGTGATGGCGCAGCACCGCCTCCCGCTCGGCGACCCAATCAGGTGATCTCGCGAGCACGGAAGAGTCTGCTTCGGCGGGGTCGAAGGCCTCCGCGACCACCGGCAAACCGGGCGTTGAGGTGGACAAACCGGGCTCCTGCGGCTTTCTGACCAGGTCGCGGAGCCGATCAAGCAAACTCACGGGTAGGTCCCTTCCGATTGTGATCGAGTCCGCACGCGACCCGCCGTGGACCCGCGCGGACACGCCAGGCCGTGAGAGGACATAATGCGACGCGTGACAACGGCAGCTCCCACCATCAGCCAGCGGGTGCACTCGCTGAACAGGCCGAACATGGTCAGTGTCGGCACGATCGTGTGGCTTTCCAGCGAGCTCATGTTCTTCGCTGGACTGTTCGCGATGTTCTTCACGGTCAAGGCCCAGAACTCCACCGGCCATTGGCCGCCACTGCTGCACGGCGAAGAGTTCCATCTGAACCTGCCGTACGCGATCCCGTTCACGGTGATCCTGGTGGCCTCGTCGTTCACCTGCCAGCTCGGCGTGTTCGCGGCCGAGCAGGGTGACGTGTACGGCCTCCGGCGCTGGTACATCGCGACCCTGATCATGGGCGCCATCTTCGTCGGCGGTCAGGGCTACGAGTACATCAACCTCGTGCACGAAGGCCTGACGATCCCGTCCGGCCCGTTCGGCACGGTGTTCTACCTGGCGACCGGTTTCCACGGACTGCACGTGATCGGCGGGCTCGTCGCGTTCGTGTTCCTGCTCATCCGCACGAGGATGAGCAAGTTCACCCCCGCGCAGGCGACGTCGGCGATCGTCGTGTCGTACTACTGGCACTTCGTCGACATCGTGTGGGTCGGGTTGTTCGCGGTCATCTACCTGCTTCCCTGATCGACCGCACCAACAGCCAGCCACCACGTCCACATCGGCCCGAACTGACAGCAAGGGTTGCCGCAGAGATGACCACCAGTAAGAACACCGAGGCGAAGACGGAGCGCAGGTTCCGGGCCCGGACCAAGGCACGCAGGCGGTTCGCCGGCGCACTCGCGCTCGGCATCGGCCTGCTCAGTGTCGGCGGGCTGTACGCGGTGTTCGCCCCCTCGCCCCAGACCGCGCAAGCCCAGGGAGACCCGGCTCTGCTGCGCAAGGGCGAGCAGGTTTACAACAACACCTGTATCGAGTGCCACGGCGCCAACCTCGAAGGTGTGCAGGACCGCGGGCCGAGCCTGATCGGCATCGGCGACGCGGCCGTCTACTTCCAGACCTCCAGCGGCCGGATGCCCGCCGCCCGTCAGGAAGCGCAGATCCCCCGCAAGCCGCCGAAGCTGACGCCGGAGGAGATCGACGCGGTCGGCGCCTACGTGCAGGCGCACGGCGGCGGCCCCGAGCGGCCCGCCGAGAAGGGCGCCGCGCTGCGCGGTGACAACCCGGCGCGCGGTGGCGAGCTGTTCCGCCTCAACTGCGCCTCGTGCCACCAGTTCACCGGCCGCGGCGGCGCGCTCTCGGGCGGCAAGTTCGCGCCGAACCTGGACCCGGCCACCGAAGAGCAGCTGTACACCGCGATGCTCACCGGCCCGCAGAACATGCCGAAGTTCTCGAACCGGCAGCTCAGCGTTGAAGAGAAGAAGGACATCATCGCCTTCGTGAAGTCGGTGTCCGACGGGAACAACAACCCCGGCGGCAACGGCCTCGGCGGGTTCGGCCCGTCGTCCGAAGGCGTGATCGCGTGGATCGTGGGAATCGCCGGTCTGATCGGCGTGACGTTGTGGATTGGATCGAAGGCATGAGCGCCGCGGAGGGGCCGAAGCCGCCGAGCGAGGCGGAGTTGGCCGAGATGGACCGTGACCAGCTGGTCAAGCTGGGCACGAACCTCGACGGGGTCGAACTCGTCGAGTACCCCGACCCCTGGCCGGTCAAGGGCACCCGCGCCGAGAAGCGCGCCGAGCGCGCCATCGCCGCCTGGTTCGGGCTGTCGGCACTGTCGGCGATCGCGTTCGTCGTGGTCATCGCCTGGCCGGAGTGGTGGGAGTACAAGGCACCGTCGAACGAACACGAGCACGCGGTCTACAGCCTGTTCACGCCCGCTCTCGGCGTGTCACTGGGCCTGGCGATCCTCAGCCTCGCGATCGGCCTGCTGCTGTACACGAAGAAGTTCATCCCGCACGAGGTGGCGATCCAGGAGCGCGGCGACGGCGGCTCCCAGGAAGTCGACAAGGCCACCATCCTCGCGCAGCTGGCCGACGCGGGTAACCGCTCGACCATCGCCAGGCGTTCGCTGATCAAGCGCTCCGCCGGTCTCGGCATGGGCGCGATCGGCCTCGCGGCCGCCGCGCTGCCGGTGGCGTCCTTCATCAAGGACCCCTGGAAGGACACCGAGAACAAGGACTCCCTCTGGCACACCCCGTGGAAGTCGGAGTTCCCCGGCGAGGTCGTCTACCTGCGCCGCTTCACCGGCAAGTGGGACGAGACCGAGCCCGTGCTGGTCAAGGCCGAGGACCTCGACGCAGGCGCCATGGAGACGGTGTTCCCGTTCCGTGAGTCCGAGCGTGGCAACGAGAAGGCCATGGTCCACGCGCTGAAGCGGGTCGACAGCCCCGTCATGCTCATCCGCCTGCGCCCGGCCGACGCCGCCAAGGTCGTCAAGCGCCAGGGCCAGGAGGACTTCAACTACGGCGACTACTACGCCTACACGAAGATCTGCAGCCACGTCGGCTGCCCGACCTCCCTGTACGAGCAGCGGACCAACCGCATCCTCTGCCCGTGCCACCAGTCGCAGTTCGACGCACTGCACTACGCGAAGCCCATCTTCGGTCCCGCCACCCGGCCGCTCGCGCAGCTTCCGATTACCGTGGACAAGGATGGATACTTAATCGCGAAGGGCGATTTCATCGAGGCCATCGGACCGGCCTTTTGGGAGCGGAAGTCACAATGAGTTCACTGACGACACCGACGAAGGGCACCAACCCCGTCGAAAAGGCGGCCGGTGCCGGTGCGAAGTGGGCCGACGATCGGTACCACCTCGCCAAAGGCATGCGCCACCAGCTCAACAAGGTGTTCCCGACCCACTGGTCCTTCCTGCTGGGCGAGATCGCGCTCTACAGCTTCATCATCCTGCTGCTTTCCGGCGTGTACCTGACGCTCTTCTTCGACCCGTCGATGGAAGAGGTCATCTACCACGGCAGCTTCCAGAACCTCCAGGGCGTCGCGATGTCGCGTGCCTTCGAGACCACGCTGGACATCTCGTTCGACGTGCGCGGCGGCCTGTTCGTGCGGCAGCTGCACCACTGGGCGGCGCTGATCTTCGTCGCCTCGATGATGGTCCACATGTTCCGGATCTTCTTCACCGGCGCGTTCCGGCGCCCGCGTGAGGCGAACTGGGTCATCGGCGGGCTGCTGCTGGTGCTGGGCATGTTCGAAGGCTTCTTCGGTTACTCGCTGCCGGACGACCTGCTCTCCGGCACCGGTATCCGCGCCACGCTCTCGGGCATCGTGCTGGCGAGCCCGGTCATCGGCACCTGGCTGCACTGGGCGATCTTCGGCGGGGAGTTCCCCGGCAACGAGATCATCCCGCGCCTGTACACGCTCCACATCCTGCTGCTGCCCGGCATCATGCTGGCGCTGGTCGGCGCGCACCTGGCGCTGGTCTGGTACCAGAAGCACACCCAGTTCCCTGGGGTGAAGCGCAAGGAGACCAACGTCGTCGGCGTGCGCATCATGCCGGTGTTCGCGATCAAGGGCGGCGCGTTCTTCGCGGTCGTCACCGGCGTCATCGCGCTGATGTCCGGCCTCTTCCAGATCAACCCGATCTGGAACATCGGCCCGTACAACGCCGCGCAGGTCTCGGCGGGCTCCCAGCCCGACTGGTACATGGCGTGGGCGGACGGCATGCTCCGGATCTGGCCGCCATGGGAGATCGACCTCGGCAACTACACGATCCCGGCGGTGGCGTTCCCCGGCATGATCGGCTTGCCGCTGCTGATCGGCCTGCTGCTGGCCTACCCGTGGATCGAGCGGAAGCTTTCGGGCGACACCGCGCACCACAACCTGCTGCAGCGTTCGCGCGACACCCCGGTCCGCACCTCGCTGGGCATCATGGCGCTGTCGTTCTTCATGGTGATCGAGCTGTCGGGCTTCAACGACATCATCGCCGAGCAGTTCGACATCTCGCTGAACGCGACCACCTGGGCAGGCCGGATCGGCGTGCTGCTGGTGCCGCCGATCGCGTACTACATCACCTACCGGATCTGCCTCGGCCTGCAGCGTGCGGACCGTGAGGTGCTGGAGCACGGTGTCGAGACCGGCATCATCAAGCGGCTCCCGCACGGTGAGTTCATCGAGCTGCACCAGCCGCTGGGCGGGGTCGACGACCACGGCCACGCGATCCCGCTGGAGTACCAGGGCGCCACGGTGCCCAAGAAGATGAACAAGCTCGGTTCCGCGGGCGAAGCGGTCCCCGGTTCCTGGTGGACCGCGGACCCGGCCGAGGAGACCGCCGCGCTGGCCCGTGCCCGCGCGAACGGGCACGGCGGCCAGCCGGACGCCATCGGCGGCGAGCCGACGGAGGCCTCGACGAACGGGCACGCGCCCGCCGCCAAGGAGATCACCTCCGGGCACTGATATTCCCGACAGAAATGCCCCCGTCGCAGGCCGCGACGGGGGCATTTCTGTCGGTGTCCCCCGATAGGGTGAGTCTTGGTAAATGACCAGGTCACTGAGGGGAAACACGATGCCTGCTGCCACCACCACGTACCTCGAGCTGTCCGAAGCGGGCGGCGGCTCCCACAAGTTCTACGAGGTCCATGTGGCGGGTCAGGACGTCACCATCACCTACGGCCGCATCGGTGAGAAGGGCACCATCCGCAGCACCACCTATCCCGATCCGGCCAAGGCCGCCAAGGCCGCCGAGAAGAAGATCGGCGAGAAGGTGCGCGGCGGCTACGCGCCCGCGGTGAAGGGCGAGCGGGCACGCCGCCCGATCAGCAGGCGGACGATCACCAGCACCCGGTCCACCGCACGCCAGGCCCCGGTGCTGTGGCGGTTCGCCTCGGGCGCGCCCGCGTTCGGCATCTTCGTCGACGAGCACCGCGCGATGGTCGGCAACGAACGCGGCGACGTCTACACGCTGACCCACGACGGCACCGTCACCGGCCGCTTCGGCCTGCCGGACGGCGTCAAGTGCATCGTGGCCGACAACTTCTGGATCTACGCGGGCTGCGACGACGGCCGCGTCTACGACCTCGGCGGCAAGGTGCCCCGCGTCGCGTACGAGATCGCCAACGACGTCGACATCTACTGGCTCGACATCCACGACGGCGTGCTCGGCGTGTCCGACCGCAAGGGCGGTATCACGGTCGTCGACCACGAGGACGAGTTCCAGTGGTCGCGCCCCAGCTACGGCGACAGCGCCTGGATGGTCCGCTGCGCGGCCGAAGGGGCGTTCCACGGCCACTCCCGGGGCGTCACGCACTACGCGGCGCGCACGGGCGACCAGGTCTGGCACACCGACACCCGCGGCGCGGTCCTGTTCGGCTGGCAGGAGCGTGCGGAGGTGTTCGCGGGCACGAGCATGGGCGTGGTCCACCGGCTCGCCAAGGCCACGGGCGCGGAGATCGCGCGCTACCGCTGCGACGCGGCGGTGTTCTCCTGCGCGACCTCGCCCGACGGCGCGTACGTCTTCGCGGGGGACAACCAGTCCTCGGTCTACTGCTTCGCGGCGGACGGCACGCGGCTGTGGAAGCTGGGGACGGGCTGCGGGTCGGCGTACTCGATGCAGTACCGGGACGAGCGGCTGTACCTGGTCACGACCGACGGTTCGCTGGCGTGCCTCGACGCGAGCCCGGCCGCCGTCCACGCGGCCGAGCAGGGCCAGTTGCCGGAGCGGACCGACATCAAGGCAGGGCACTGGGAGCGCGTGGAGGCGTCGGCGGAGGTCGCCGAGGTGACGGTCGCGGCGGGCGGCGTGGTCGTCGAATGCGTCCAGGAGGGCTCGCGGCTGCGGGTGCACGTGGTCTCGGAGGGCTACGACCGGGCGCGCGGCGTCCAGTTCCCGAAGAACATCCGGGTGCCAGGCGCGCGCTACGTCGTCGAGGAGATCCACGTCTCCGAAAGCGGCGGCTTCTACCGCGCCCGCGGTGAGATCAAGCGTTTGCGCTGATCAGGTGCCAGACCCGGGATAAAGCGGGCTTTACTCCCGGGGATAAAGCCCGCTAAACATCGCGGAGTAAAGCGGGCTTTATCCCGGGTTTTCAGGCGCCTTCGACGCCGATCGAGAAGGCGGCGTCGGTGTCCGCGCGCGAGTAGGAGCGGAAGGCGATGTGCGTGTCGGTGCCGAGCACGCCGGGCACCTTGCTGATCTTGGCCGGGATGAGGTCGGCGAGGTCCTCGTGGGCGGCGACCCTGACCTTCGCGATCAGGTCGACGTCGCCCGCGCACGAGTAGACCTCGGTGACGCCTTCGATGTCGGCGATCGCCTGTGCGGCCTCCGGGATCGTTTCGGCCGCTGCGTGGATCAGGACGATCGCGGTGATCAAGAGAGCCTCCAAGGGTTTGTGCTCGGATCTTACCTAGGGCGTGTCTCGAAATTCTGATCGCGGTCTTCGCGCCCAGGCGGTCCCTGGCGGCACCGCGGCTTCGCCCGAGTACGTCCAGTACGAGGCGCGAAGCCGCGGCACCGCCAGGAACCACCTGGATCACGAAGCCCATCGACCAGAATTTCGAGACACGCCCTAACCGACCCGCTCCAGGCTGGACGCCGTCGCGGCAAGATCCAGCCACGACCGCCAGCCTCCCGCCGCCCGCGCCGGCTCGGCCCACGGGACCGAGGTGCGCACCAGCCGGACGCCCGGTTTCGCCAGCCAGCGCACCAGCAACCCGACCTCCTCGGCCGCGGCGCCGAACAGCGGGCCGGGGCCGGGCAGCACCGTCTCCGCGGCCGCCACGAGCTGCTCGACCACCGGCATCGGGGCGATCCCGCGCCTGGCCACGCCCGCCGACGCGAGCCTGCCGTGCCGGACGACCGCGAACTCCCAGCCGCCGGAGCCGTCCGGGCCCGCGGCGATCAGCTCGGGGATCGCCGCCAGCGAGGCCAGCCGATGCGCGCGGTCGACGGTGCGCACCAGCGCCGCCAGATCGTCACGGTGCCGGGCGGCCTGCTCGAAGTGCTCGCCGTCGGCCAGTCGCGTCAAATACGCGGCCGCCGAATGCAGTGGCTCGCCTGCCCGGCCCGCGATCAACTCCGACACCGCCGTCACACCGGACGAGTACTCCTCGACGCTCTGCAGCCCGGCGCACGGCGCCCCGCACTTCCCGAGTTCCGCGAGCACGCAAGGGGCTCCCGACGCCCCGAGCGCGGCGATGCGCTGTGTGCAGGTGCGCAGGCCGGACGCACCCGCCAGCGTGTCCGCCGCCGTCCGCGCGTCCGTCTGGGACCGAAAAGGGCCCAGCAGGCCGTCTCTCGGGATCCGCACCACCGACAGCCGGGGGAACGCCTCGTCGGTGAGCCCGACCCACCACGCGCTGTGCGGGTTCTTCGACCGCCGGTTGTAGGCGGGCTTGTGCGCCGCGAGCAGGCGCAGCTCACGGACCTCGGCCTCCAGCGAGTGGGCGCACTCGATCGCGTCGACCCGTTCGGCGAGCGCGATCATCTCGCGGATCCGGCCCCGGCTTTCCGAGCCGGTGAAGTACTGCCGGACCCGTCTGCGCAGGTTCGACGCCGTGCCGACGTAGAGCACCTCGTCACTCGGGCCGCGGAACAGATAGACCCCGGATTTGTCCGGCAGATTCGCCGCCATGCCGCGTTTGCGCCGCTGCGCGGGCGTGACCTCCGGCAGATAGTCGATCAACTCTTCGAGCGAGTGGACGCCCAGATTGCCGACGCGCTCCAGCAGCCCGTGCAGCACCTCGACCGTCGCGCGCGCGTCTTCGAGCGCGCGGTGGTTCGGCGTCGTCGCCGCGTTGAACAGCATCGCGAGCGCGGACAGCCGGTAGCTCGGGGTCTCGTGCCGCGGGATCACGCGCCTGGCCAGCCGGACCGTGCAGACCACGGCGTTGCGCGGCTGGGCGTACCCGTGCGCGTGACAGGCCGCGCGGATGAACCCGGTGTCGAACGGCGCGTTGTGCGCGACCAGCACCGCGCCGCCGATGAACTCGAGGAACGCCGGGAGCACCTCGTCGATGGACGGCGCGTCGTAGACCATCGCGGTGGTGATGCCGGTCAGCGCGACGATCTGCGGCGGGATCGGCATCCCCGGGTTCACGAAGGTGGCGAACTCACCCAGCAGCTGCCCGCCCCGCACCTTCACCGCGCCGATCTCGGTGATCGCGTCCGAGCCGGGACTGGTGCCGGTCGTCTCCAGGTCGAAAATGACGAAAGTGGTGCTACGCAAGGGTGTTCCCAGCTCGTCGAACGTCAGCTGGGCGTCTTCGAACCGCCGCCCCGAATCCATGTCGCGCACCCTATGGTCACCCACCGACATAAATTCGTCACCGTGTCCACGGCATCCCATCGGGGGCGGGTGGTGGCCAGTGGGCCTACGCTGAGCGAATGCACCCGCAGCCCGCGCACGACGAGCACCCGGAGGACACCACGTCCGCCGGCGCTCAGCCGCGCGCGGAGACGGTGCCCGTCGACTGGTCTGAGCTACCGGAGGCGGTGCGTGAGCGGATCGCCGAACTCGCCGCCGCCGCGCTCGGGAAGCTGCCCAATGTGGACGTGCCGCGCCAGCTCAGGCCGGTCGCGAAGTTCGCGCCCGCCAAGCGCGCGAAGCTCGGCGGCACCGCGCTGATCAGCACACTCGGCGAATCGTCGAAGTTCAGGACCGCCGTCATCGAGTGGCTGCGCGACCACCGGCAGGACGCGCTCGACCCCAACTCGGCCGACTCCGTCGCCGCCGCGGCCGCCGCCGTGCTGCTCGGTGAGTCGAGCGCGACGTCCCGGGTGCGGCTCGTCGCGAAGAACGCCGAGGAGACGACGCTGCGCGCGGAGCGCGACGCGGCCGTCGCGCGCAACCAGCGGCTCGAAGCTGAGCTGGAGCGGCTCAAAGAGGAGCTGGCCGAAGCGCGCGGCGCGGCGGAGAACGCGCGAGGCGAGCGTGAGGAAGGGCTTGAGAAGCTGCGTGGCCGCCTGCGTGAGCAAGGCGTGCTGCTGCGGCAGGCGAAGGACGCGGCGGAGCAGGCGCGAGGCGAAGCCGAGCGTGGCGGAGCCGTGCGGGCGAACGAAGTGAGCGCGCTGGAAGCGAAGCTGGAGCGGGAGCGCCAGCGAGCGGACCGCGAGCGGGCGCGCGCGGAGCGTGCGGTGACCGACGCGGAGGTCGCGCGGCAGTCGGCGCGCGAGGCCAGGCAGGCGGACGAGGTGCGGCTTTCGCTGCTGCTCGGCACCATCGAGGGCGCGGTCAACGGGTTGCGGCGCGAGCTGTCGGTCGGCTCGGGCTCGCGGCGGCCCGCGGACACCGTGCGCGGCGCGACCTCGGGCATCGGCGCCGGTGGCCGGGTGCAGGACGCGAGCGCGCTGGACAAGCTGCTGGCGTTGCCGAACATTCACCTCATCGTCGACGGCTACAACGTCACCAAGACCGGCTATCCCGAGCTCGCGCTTTCGGATCAGCGTGACCGGCTGACCAACCAGCTGTCCGCGCTGGCCGCGCGGACGGGCGCCGAGGTCACGGTCGTGTTCGACGGCGCCGGGGTGCTGTCCGTGCCCGCGGCCGTGCCGCGTGGCGTGCGGGTGCTGTTCTCCGACCGGGGCGTGCTCGCCGACGACGTGATCCGGTCGCTCGTGGCCGCGGAACCGCCGGGGAGACCGATGGTGGTCGCCACCTCGGACCGGGCCGTCGCGGACTCGGTGCGCAGCGGAGGCGCGCATCCTGTGCCCGCTGCCGTGCTGGTCAGCAGGCTCGGCCGGGTCTAGCTCGTAACCTGACGCGTCATTCCGCGTTGTTTTCAGTAGGACAACAAGCCCTTGCCGCCGAAGGAGCTTCTTGAAGTCGCGTTCGCTCGTCGTGCTCTCGATCGCCGCCGCGCTGCTCAGCGCGCGGACCGCGAGCGCGCAGAATCAGCCGCCGACCGACCCCGGTGACCTGCGGGTCGAAGCCGGTGTCGCGCCCGGCGCCGCCGTGCCCGATCCTCGGCCCGGTGACGCGTTCGCCGATCCCAAGGTCGCCGAACTGCAGCGCAGCGCGTCGGACGTGCAGCGCCAGCTCGGGGAGCTGGCCGGCCAGGTCCACGTCGCGCAGGAGAACCTGAACGACGCCGCCGCGAAGCTGCAGCACGCGACGGCGGAGCGCCAGGCTGCCGAGACGGTGGTCGCCGCGCAGCAGGCCGAGGTCGATCAGCTCTCGCGTGAGGCGTTCACGTCGATGATCCGGCCGAGCCGGTTGTCGGCCTTCATCGCCGCGGGCAACCACAAGGACCTGCTCGACGGCGCCTCGATGGTCCAGATCATCCGCGCCCAGCAGGACACGCGGCTCGGCGCGGCGCTGGAGCGCCATCGCAAGGCCGTCGACGCCGAGCAGGCCGCGTCCGGGGTCGAGAAGCAGGCCGCCGATCGCCGCGCCGAGCTGGACAAGCGCACCTCCGACGCGACCAACCGCGCCGACGCGGTGTCCGCCGAGCTGCGCGGGCCGATCACGGCGGCCAACGACGCCGTCGTGGCGCAGCAGAAGAGTCAGCAGGAGCTCAACGCCAAGACGGCCGCGAACTGGAAGGACTACACCGACCGGCTCGCCGCCGCGGGGATCACGCCGCCGCCGGCCGCCGCGCTGCGCGATCCGGCCAGGCTGCCCGCCGGGCTCACCCCGCTGGGCTCGGCTGGCGGGGTCGCCGAGACCGTCCGCGACGGCCAGCGGCTGCTGGTGCTGCCGCGCGAGACGATCGCCGCGGTGACGGCGGCCGTCGGCGCGCTCGGCAAGCCGTTCGTGCCGCACTCCGGTGGGGAGGGGCCGGTCGCGTACTCGTGCGACGGGCTGGTCAAGTCGGTGTTCGGCGGCGCTGGCCTGCCGCAGCCCGGCTCGGCGGGCGAGCAGTTCGCGGTAGGCCGTCCGGTCGATCTCGCCGTCGCCCAACCGGGTGATCTCGTGTTCCTCGGACCGGCCCGCTACGGCGTCCAGTCGGTCGGCATCCTGCTCGACGGACGGACGATGCTCGTGTCGGACGCCCGCACGGCGGGCGTGGTCGTCTCGGCCATACCTTCGGGTGACACCGTTGTGGGTGTCTCGCGGCCGTCGCTCGGCGTGCGCCCCGCCGAGGCCGTCCCGCAGCGCGCGAACGGGGAGCTGACCTGGCGATGTGGCGGTGTCGAGATGCCCGCCAAGCAAGGCTCGGGCGGCGGCGCGTGGGGCGGCTATCCGAACGGCCTGATCCCGGTCGCCGCGCTGTGCCCGATCGGCGCGGGCTCGCACGTTCTGCGTTGTGACGCCGCGCAATCCTTCTACGCGATGTCTCAGGCCTATGGCGCGGTTTTCGGCTCGCTCATCTGCGTCACCGACTCGTATCGGACGTTCGACGCGCAGGTCGATCTTTATCGGCGCAAACCGTCATTGGCCGCCATTCCGGGTACCAGTAATCATGGTTGGGGATTGGCCGTCGATCTTTGTGGCGGCGCCGAATCCTACGGCGGTTCCGCATACCGCTGGCTGACCGCGAACGCGGGCCGGTTCGGCTGGGTCAACCCTGGCTGGGCGCGTGCGGGCGGCGGCCGTGAAGAACCTTGGCACTGGGAGTTCACCGGCTAGCGCGGACGCCGCGTTTTCAAAAACTGTCGGTGGTCGGTCCTATCGTTCCTGTCATAAGCCCAAGTGACGGGAGCGAGCGATGGAACTGAGGCCGGACGGCGTCGATGTCAGCGTCGAAGAGATCGAAAACATGGTCATCGACTGCACTCGATGCCAGGTGCGCGGTGACGCGTGCGCCGACTGTGTGGTGAGCGTGCTGCTCGGTGCTCCTCCCGCGCTGGAATGGGATCCCGACGAGCGCCGCGCGATCGACGCGCTGGCCGAAGCGGGAATGGTGCCGCGCCTGCGGATGGTTCCGCTGGCCGAACCGAAATCCGCCTGCCCGGACCATGGAGTGTGGGGTGATCAACGACGACCGGCGTGACACGCTCTGATAGTGAGGACGCGCCGAGTGGTCGTTCTGAGTTGATGAACGGTCGGTAGCGAACAAACTCCCTGCATGTAGCGCCAGTCACACTAAAGCGCATTTGCTGGTCCGATGGTGTTTCGGCGCATCACTGAGAGTTTTTGCGCTCAGCCTGGTGGACGTCGCGCCCGAGGTTTCGTAACCTAGCCGAGATCTCGTGGCCGAACGCCGTCACAGCAGGGGCGGCTACGCGGGATCGCCGCCGAAACAGCTTTGTCGGGGAGCTGTGCCGGAACCACCGTGCGTCCTATCGAGTTGAGGTAGAACTCGGCCAGGTGCACGGCGGGAAATCGCCACGTGTGGCGCGGGTGTGTGTCCGCCCGCGACGCGCAAGGAAGAGAGCCCCCGATCTCTTCGACGGCGTTGCTCGGTAGGCGGCTGACGAGCAGAGGAGACACGCGCGGCGTGAAGTCGCATCCAGTCAAGCGCGTGGTGTCCGGAGCATTGGCTGCTACAGCTGTCATCGCGGCTGTCAGCGTCCCCCAAGCACCGGCCATCGCGGCCCCAGTCCCCGCCCTCCAGGCCCCGCCCGGCAGCGCGTCCGAAGCGCTCACCAAGTACCGCGAGCTCGCGACGCAGGCCGAGAAGATCAACGAGGAATACCTCAAGGCCACTGACGACCTCAAGGACAGGGAAGCCGACCTGCAGAAGGCCGGTACCGATGTCGAGGCCGCCAAGGCCGCAGGCGCGGCAGCCGGTGTCGAGGTCGACAAGTTCCGTGTCGAGGTCGACAAGTTCGCCGGTGCCTCGTTCACCAGTGGTGTCCAGCTCAACAAGGTCTCCGCGCTGCTTTCGGGCGCCTCCACCCAGGAGTTCCTCGAGCGCGCCGCCGCGCTCGACGTGCTGGCCACCGACAAGAACAACGCGCTCAAAGGCCTGACCGGCGCGGTCGACCAGGCCAAGGCCGCCGAGAACGCCGCCACCGCGGCACAGACGGCCTCGCAGACCGCCAGGGACGCGGCAGCCAAGCTCCAGGGCGAGATCGACGCGAAGAAGAAGTCGCTCGACGCTCAGATCGACGAGCTGGAGAAGGCCTACTCGTTCCTGAACCCTTCTGACAAGAACGCGCAGAAGGACCAGGGCGGTGCCCGGCCGAACGTCAAGGCGCCCGGCGCCGCCGCGCAGTCGGCGGTCGACGCCGCGCTGAGCAAACTCGGCAGCCCCTACGCCTGGGGCAAGACCGGTCCCGGTTCGTTCGACTGCTCCGGCCTGATGGTCTGGGCGTTCAAGCAGGCCGGTATCACGCTGAAGAACCGTTCGAGCGCCGCGATGGCGTCTTCGGAAGGCGTCGCGGTCTCCAGGGACCAGCTCGCCCCCGGTGACATGGTGTTCTTCGGTTCGCCGGTGCACCACGTCGGCATGTACATCGGCGACGGCAAGATGGTCCACGCGCCCACCACGGGTGACGTGGTCAAGATCTCGCCGCTGCAGAGCGGATACGCCGGCGCACGCCGGGTCGCTTAGCAAGTCGCTCGAAAAAGAGCCGGGGCCATGCCGCCCCGGCTCTTTTTCGTACTCCAGATAGGTTGACCCCCGTGGTGCGCACGCTTCTGCTGACGAACGACTTCCCGCCCCGTCCCGGCGGCATCCAGAACTACCTGCACTCGCTGGCCACCCGGCTGCCCGCGGACGACCTGGTCGTCTACGCGCCGTCGTGGGAGTCGCCGTCGGGGTCGCACGGCGAGTTCGACGCCGACGCCGCCTTCGAAGTGGTCCGCCACCCGACGTCGCTGATGCTCCCGACGCCCGACGTGCTCAAGCGCGCCAAGGAGATCATGCGCGCGCGTGACTGCGAGGCCGTCTGGTTCGGCGCGGCGGCCCCGCTCGCCCTGCTGGGGCACTCGCTGCGCGACTCGGGCGCCCGCCGGGTCATCGCGTCCACCCACGGCCACGAGGTCGGCTGGTCGATGCTCCCCGCGGCCAGGCAGGCGCTGCGGCGCATCGGCGACACCACCGACGTGCTCACCTACGTCAGCAAGTACACCCGCACCCGCTTCGCCGCCGCGTTCGGCCCGATGGCCGGCCTGGAGATGCTCCCCTCCGGCGTCGACACCGACCTTTTCCGCCCCGACCCGGCCGCCCGCGACGAGATCCGCGCCCGCTACGGCCTGCGCGACCGCCCGACGGTGGTCTGTGTGTCCCGCCTGGTGCCGCGCAAGGGACAGGACCAGCTCATCAGGGCGACGGTCGAACTCCGCAAGCGCATCCCCGACGTCGCGCTGCTCCTGGTCGGCGGCGGCCCGTATCGCAAGACGCTGACCCGGATGGTGTCCGACCTCGAACTCACCGGCAACGTCGTGATCACCGGCTCCGTCTCGTGGCCCGAGCTGCCCGCGCACTACAACGCGGGCGACGTCTTCGCGATGCCCGCCCGCACCCGCGGCAAGGGCCTCGACGTCGAAGGCCTCGGCCTCGTCTACCTCGAAGCCTCCGCGACCGGCCTCCCCGTCGTCGCCGGCCGCTCCGGCGGCGCCCCCGAGACCGTCCTCGACGAGGTCACCGGCCACGTCGTCGACGGCCGCGACGTCGAGCAGCTCCACGAGACCCTGGCCGCGCTCCTGGCCGACCCCGTCCGCGCCCGCCGCATGGGCCAGGCGGGCCGCGACTGGGTCAGCCAGGCCTGGCGCTGGGAGACCATGGTTTCCCGCCTCACCGGCTTCCTGGACGGCAATCCGGTCGCCGCCATCCGCTGACCCCGCCGCGGACTCGTGAGTGTTTAGACCGGTTAGAACCGGCCGCATCACTCACGACCCCCTAGCCAGTGGGCTCGCTCGCACGGGTGTACGGCCGTGCTTTGGTGCGCCCTTGGCACGTGACAAGGGGCGCCCTTGCGACGCTCTGGGTGACAAGGGCCGCCCTTGTCACGCACCCAGCACACACAAGCCACTTTCGTTCCCTTGAGCGTGACAAACGCCCCGCCCGTGCGCGCCAGCCAAGGCCACGTCTCCCGGAGGTCGTCAAATACCGGGCGGTTCTAACCGCCCGCAACGCTCACGAGTCCTGGACCCTCAGCGCCGGGTGGTTGGGGTCGTCGGCCCGGATGACCAGGTCGGCCAGGGAGGCCGGGTCGACCTCGGACTCGTACTGGGCGAAGGCGGGCAGTGCCCAGTGGTCGGTCGAGGGGAGACGGCGGCGCAGCGCGCCGGGGGAGAGCCACAGGTGCACGGTCAGGTCGGCCGCGAGGCCGGAGCCGAGGAGCATTTCGCCGTCGAGGATGACTACCCCTTCCGGGGGAAGGGGGACGCGGGGGAGCCGGGTGGCTCGGTCACGCTCCGTGTCCCAGAGTGCGGGCAGGACCTCGCCGGAGCCGCCGGGGCGGAGCGGGTCGAGGACTTCGCGGCGGAGTGCGCCGAAGTCGGTCCAGTCGCGGTAGCGGGCCTCGGGGTCGGTGCGGCCGTGCTCGAAGCGGAGTGACGCTGGTCGCAAAAATCCGGCCGACGAGACGCGTAGCGGGGCGCGGCCGTTGAGGCGTAAGGGATCCACGAGCGCGTCGGCCAGCTCGGCCGTCCCGGTGGCTCCGTCGATCAGCACGGCGACACGGCGGCCGGGAAAGTCCAGTACGCGGCGGGTGAGGTCGTCGGCGAGCACGGGGTAGGAGATCGGCTGGTAGCGCACACCGGCGATCCTGCCCGATACCGGTGACAGGGAGCTACTTAACCCGATGGGATGATGGTGGCGTGGATAGTGCACAGACGGTTGAGGTCTCCCAGGCCGTGCCGGGTACGCCGAAGCAGGTGTGGGAGTTCCTGCTCGGCCGCGACGGCAGCGAGATCTGGCTCGGTCCGGGAACGGACCTCACCAAGGACAAGAGCTACGAGACGGCCAACGGCACCGCGGGCCGCGTCCGGAAGATCAAGGACGCGAAGCAGCTGAGCCTGACGTGGCAGCCGAAGGACTGGGACCACGATTCGGACGTTCACGTCATAGTGGGCGACGGGACGCTGAAGTTCCGGCAAGAGGGGCTGATCGACGCAGCGGAGCGTGCCGAACAACGGGAATACTGGGAAGGAGTGGTCGAGCGCATCGCCACCGCGCTCGCGGAACGTTGACCTTGGGGGCACCGTGATTCCAGTACTCGGCGACGAGTTCATGCAAGACCCGCACCGCGCGCTCGCGCTGATGCGGGCCGAAGGGCCGGTGCGGCAGGTGGTCACCCCGCGCGGGCTCACCGTCTGGCTGGTGACCCGTTACGCCGACGTGCGGGCGCTGATGTCCGACCCGCGGGTGGCCAAGGACGCCAAGCTCGCGCAGGAGATGATCGCGCGCAACGTCAGCGCGACCGGGGCGGTCGACGTCACCGCGCAGGGCCTGAACGCGCACATGCTCAACAGCGACCCGCCGGACCACACCCGGCTGCGCAAACTGGTCAACAAGGCGTTCACCAGCGGCGTCGTCTCCCGGCTGCGCCCGAGGGTCGAGGAGATCACCGACGAGCTGCTCGACGCGATGAGCGGCGAGGTCGACCTGATGAAGGCGCTGGCGTTCCCGCTGCCGATCACGGTCATCTCCGAGCTGCTGGGCGTGGAGCTCGAGGATCGCGACCAGTTCGGCGCCTGGTCGAACCTGCTGCTCTCGCAGGGCGACTCGGCCGCGATCTCCGAGGCCGTCGGCGCGATGGCGAACTACCTGGTCCAGCTCATCGCGCGCAAGAGCGAAAACCCGACGGACGACCTGATGTCCGCGCTCGTGCACGCCTCCGAGGAGGGCGACCGGCTCAGCCCGGAGGAACTCGTCGCCATGGTGTTCCTGCTGCTGGTGGCGGGCTACGAGACCACGGTGAACCTCATCGGAAACAGCGTGCTCGCGCTGCTGCGCCACCCCGACCAGCTCAAGGCGCTGCGCTCGGACCCGTCGCTGCTGCCGAACATGGTCGAGGAGTCGCTGCGCTTCGACGGCTCGATCAACATCGCCACGCTCCGGTTCACCAAGGAGCCGATCGAGGTCTCCGGCGTCGAGATCCCGGCCGGCGAGTTCCTGTTCCTCTCGCTGCTGTCGGCGAACCGGGACCCGGAGCGCTTCCCCGAGCCCGACGCGTTCGATGTCACCCGGCAGACCAACGGGCACATGGCGTTCGGCCACGGCATCCACTACTGCGTCGGCGCGCCGCTGGCCAGGCTGGAGGCCGAGATCGCGATCGGCAGGCTGCTCGACCGGTTCGACGGCATCGAGCTGCTCGGCGAGGTCGAGTCGCTGCGGTTCCGGGAAAGCCTGCTCGTGCACGGAGTGGAAAGCCTGCCGGTTCGGCTGTCGTAGTCTGCGGGCGTGACTCCGGAACAACTGCAAGCACTCGACATCGCCCACGTCTGGCACCCGTACGGGCCGATGCCGGGCAAGGTCGAGTCGTTGCTGGTCACCGAGGCCGAGGGCGTCCGCCTCAAGCTGGCGGACGGCCGTGAGCTCGTCGACGGCATGTCGTCGTGGTGGGCGGCCATCCACGGCTACCGCAACCCCGTGCTCGACGCCGCCCTGACCGCGCAGCTGGCGAAGATGAGCCACGTGATGTTCGGCGGGCTCACCCACGAGCCCGCGATCACGCTCGCCAAGACGCTGGTCGACCTCACCCCGGACGGGCTGGAACACGTCTTCCTGTGCGACTCCGGCTCCGTCTCGGTCGAGGTCGCGATCAAGATGTGCCTGCAGTACTGGCAATCCGTCGGCAAGACGGCGAAGCGCAAGCTGCTCACCTGGCGCGGCGGCTACCACGGCGACACGTTCCACCCGATGAGCGTCTGCGACCCCGACGGCGGCATGCACGCGCTCTGGCGCGGCACACTGCCCGAACAGCTTTTCGTGCCGGAACCGCCTTCCGGCTTCGGCACCGCGCCCGATCAGTCCTATGTGGACAATCTGGCCGCCGAAATCGAGCGGCACAAGGACGAACTGGCCGCCGTCATCGTCGAACCGGTCGTGCAGGGTGCGGGCGGCATGCGCTTCCACCACCCCGGTTATCTCAAAGCGCTGCGGGAAATCACCGCACGGCACGGGGTTCTGCTCATCTTCGACGAGATCGCCACCGGTTTCGGGCGCTCCGGCGCGCTGTTCGCCGCCGAGCACGCCGGTGTCACGCCCGACGTGATGTGCCTCGGCAAGGCGCTCACCGGCGGCTACCTGACGATGGCCGCCACGCTGTGCACGGCCGAGATCGCCGACGGCATCTCGCGCGGCGAACTTCCCGTGCTGGCACACGGCCCGACGTTCATGGGCAACCCGCTCGCGTCCGCCGTCGCCAACGCCTCGCTCGGCATCCTGCGGACCGGCGCCTGGCGCGCCGACGTCGCGCGCATCGAGTCGCAACTCCACAGTGGACTTGAGCAAGCACGGGATCTGCCCGGTGTCAAGGACATCCGGGTGCTCGGCGCGATCGGGGTGATCCAGCTCGACCATCCGGTGGACATGGCGGTCGCCACGGACGTGGTCACGGCCAACGGCGTCTGGCTTCGCCCGTTCAGGGACTTGATCTACGCGATGCCGCCGTACATCAGCACGGACGCCGACGTCGAAGCCATCATCAGTGCGATGGCGGCGGTCGCCGCGAAAGCCTGACGTCACACGAAGGGGTGGGGAGGGCGGACTTTTCGCCGGGTTTTCGGGATCCTGCGAGCATGATCAACAACACACACGAAGAGCACGACACCGGTCCCCCGATTTCGCGAAAGATCCTCGCGAATCTCCGCTATGACCTCCCCGCCTCGATCGTCGTCTTCCTCGTCGCGGTCCCGCTCTCGCTCGGGGTCGCGCTGGCCGCGGGCGCGCCACTGGTCGCCGGGCTCATCTCCGCCGTCGTCGGCAGCATCGTCGCCTCGCTCTTCGGCGGCTCCGCGCTCCAGGTGAGCGGCCCGTCCGCGGGCGTGACCGTGGTGCTCGCCCAGACCATCACCACCTTCGGCTGGCGCGCCACCTGCGCCATCACCGTCGCCGCCGGGCTGCTGCAGATCCTCTTCGGCCTCGCCAGGATCGCGCGCGCCGCGCTGGCCATCTCACCCGCCATCGTGCACGGCCTGTTCGCCGGCATCGGCGTGATCGTCGTGCTGGACCAGCTGCACGTCGTGCTCGGCGGCAAGGCGCACGGCAACACGATCGACAACGTGCTCGCGCTGCCCGCCCAGCTCATCGGCCACCACGACGAGGCCGTGCTGATCGGTGTCGTCACCATCGCGACGCTGCTCGCCTGGCCGCACCTGCCCGCCTTCATCCGCCGAGTGCCCGGTCCGCTGGCCGCGATCACCATCGCCACGGTCCTCGCGAGCACCGCGAAGATGAACGTGAGCCGCATCGACGTCCCCGCCGACCTGCTTTCGCTGCACTTCATGCCGCAGCTGCCCACCAGCGGCCTGCTGACGGCCGCCTTCACCGCGCTGACCATCGCGCTCATCGCGAGCCTGGAGAGCCTGCTGTCCGCCGTCGCCATCGACAAGCGCCGCGCGGGTCCTCGCACCGACCTTAACCGCGAACTCATCGGACAGGGCATGGCCAACGTCGCTTCCGGTTCGCTCGGCGGTTTCCCGGTGACGGGCGTCGTCGTGCGCAGCATGACCAACGTCGAAGCAGGCGCCCGCACGCGCATGTCCGCGCTGCTGCACAGCGGCTGGATCCTGCTGTTCGTGCTGCCACTCGCCGGCCTGCTGCGCGACATCCCGCTCGCCGCGCTGGCGGGCCTGCTCGTCTACGTCGGCGCGAAACTGGTCAACCCCACCGAATTCCGCGAGGTGGCGCGGCACGGTGACCTGCCCGTCTACCTGGTGACGCTGGCCGGGGCCGTCGGCGTCAACCTGCTGACCGGGGTCGCGCTCGGCGTCGCGCTGTCGCTGGCGCTGATGCTGCGGCGGACGATCTGGTCCGGCGTGCACGTCGAACGCGACGGCGAGCAGTGGCGCGTGGTGATCGAAGGCGCGCTGACGTTCCTTTCCGTGCCACGCCTGACGAAGATGCTCGCGACCATCCCGCCGGACGCGCCGGTCACGCTCGACCTGCTGGTGGACTACCTCGACCACGCCGCGTTCGACTGCCTGTTCAGCTGGCAGGCCGCGCGGAACGGGGTGGTGACCGTCGACGAGATCGGGCATCCGTGGTTCGAACGCGGCCGCTCCGGCACACCGATCGTGCGTGGCAGCCTGGTCGGCAAGGCCGTGCCGCGCTGGCTCGCGCCGTGGTCCGAATGGCAGGCCGACCACGGGCTGCCGGAGCAGCGCACCGGCCCGCACTCGACCAAGGCGCTGTGCCGCGGCGCCGCGGAGTTCCAGCGCCGCGCGGCGCCGGTGCTGCGTGACGAGTTCGGCAGGCTCGCGCACGGCCAGCATCCGCACACCCTGTTCCTGACCTGCGGCGACTCGCGGATCGTGCCGAACCTGATCACCACGAGCGGTCCCGGCGACCTGTTCACCGTGCGCAACATCGGGAACCTGGTGCCCACCGAGGGCAGCGACTCGGTCGGCGCGGCCATCGAATACGGCGTCGGCGTGCTGCACGTGCGCGAGATCGTCGTCTGCGGGCATTCCAGCTGCGGCGCGATGAAGGCGCTGCTCGGCGGCGCGCCGGGCGGCTCGCTCGGCAGCTGGCTGCGCCACGGCTCGGCGAGCCTGCGCCGCCGCGCCACGCACGGGCCGCTCCTGCTCGACGGGCGGCGCCCGGACACCGAGGGCGATCAGCTCGCGCTGCACAACGTGGTCCAGCAGCTGGCGCATCTGCGCGCGCATCCGGTGGTCGCCGAGGCCGAGGCACGCGGCGAACTGCACCTGACCGGGATGTACTTCGACGTCGGCGCCGCGCAGGTGTTCCTGTTCGACCGCGACGCCGAGGCGTTCGTGCCCGCCCAAGCCGTCACCACGACGGCCTGAAGCCGAGACTGATAGGTTCCCCGGACGTGAGCATGCTGGTGATGACCGGAACCGGAACCGGAGTCGGCAAGACCGTGGCCACGGCTGCCGTGGCGGCGCTGGCCGTCGAGGCCGGGCAGAAGGTCGCGGTGCTGAAGCCCGCGCAGACCGGGCTGCGGCCCGGCGAGCCCGGCGACGTCGACGACGTGCTGAGACTGGCCGGTCCGGTCACCACCAGGGAACTGGTCCGCTTCCCCGACCCGCTGTCGCCCGAGGCGGCCGCGCGGCGCAGCGGGATCGAGCCGGTCGGGCCCGCGGAGATCAGCAAGGCCGCCAGCGAGCTCGACGAGACCCACGACCTGGTGCTCATCGAAGGCGCGGGCGGCCTGCTGGTCCGGTTCGACTCCTACGGCAGCACGCTCGCGGACGTCGCGTGGTCGCTCGGCGCGGTGGTCGTGATGGTCGCCGGGGCCGGGCTCGGCACGCTCAACGCCACCGCGCTCACCGCCGAGGTCGCCACGAAACGCGGGCTGAACCTGGCCGGGGTCATCATCGGCTCCTGGCCGTCCGAGCCCGATCTGGCCGCTTTGTCCAATCTCGAAGACCTGCCGATCGCCGCACGCGGGCCGCTGCTCGGCGCGCTGGCGGCAGGCGCGGGCACGGCGACGCGAGGCGAGTTCCTGGACTATGCCCGGAATGGCTTGTCACCGTGGTTCGGCGGGGAGTTCGATCCGGAGTGTTTCGCCGGGAGCGCGTCCGCCCAGAAGTGACTTGCGTCGCTGGTTCCACACGGGATCGTCGTGCACCATGCTGACTGTAAAGCGAGGACCGGCCACCGCCGTTCGACTAGGAGAGCTCTGTGACTTCAGCCCCTGAGAAGACCGTCCTCGACGTCGCGCGTGAGCAGGTGCTCGAACGCGGCGTCGGCCTCTCGCAGGAGCAGATCCTCGAAGTGCTGCGGCTCGGCGACGACCAGCTGACCGACCTGCTGGAGCTCGCGCACGAGGTCCGGATGCGCTGGTGCGGTCCCGAGGTCGAGGTCGAAGGCATCATCAGCCTCAAGACCGGCGGCTGCCCGGAGGACTGCCACTTCTGCTCGCAGTCCGGCCGGTTCCCGACCCCGGTGCGCTCGGCGTGGCTGGACATCCCCGGCCTGGTCAAGGCCGCGCGGCAGACCAGGGACACCGGCGCGACCGAGTTCTGCATCGTCGCGGCCGTGCGCGGCCCGGACAAGCGGCTGCTCGGGCAGGTCCGCGAGGGCATCAAGGCCATCCGCGAGGACGGCAACGACATCCAGATCGCCTGCTCGCTCGGCATGCTCACCCAGGAGCAGGTCGACGAGCTCGTCGAGATGGGCGTGCACCGCTACAACCACAACCTGGAGACGGCCAAGTCGCACTTCGCGAACGTCGTCACCACGCACACGTGGGACGAGCGCTGGGAGACGCTGCGGATGATCCGCGAGGCGGGCATGGAGGTCTGCTGCGGCGGCATCATCGGCATGGGCGAGTCCGTCGAGCAGCGCGCCGAGTTCGCGTCGCAGCTGGCCGAGCTCAACCCCGACGAGTGCACGATGAACTTCCTCATCCCGCAGCCGGGCACGCCGTACGAGAACTACGAGGTGGTCGAGGGCAAGGACGCGCTGCGCACGGTCGCCGCGTTCCGGCTCGCCATGCCTCGCCCGCTCATCCGGTTCTCGGGCGGCCGTGAGCTCACCTTCGGCGACCTCGGCACCAAGCAGGGCATGCTCGGCGGCATCAACGCGATCATCGTCGGCAACTACCTGACCAACCTCGGCCGTTCCGCCGACCAGGACCTGGAGATGCTGGAGGAGCTGAACATGCCGGTGAAGGCGATCAGTGACGTCCTCTGAGCCCTTCTGTGTCCACTGTGGACAAACCGGGCCGCCGCACTCCGGCTGCTCGACCCCGCGCAACGCGCTGGAGCCGCCCCGGTTCTGCGCGCAGTGCGCGCGGCGCATGGTCGTGCAGATAACGCCGGTCGGCTGGACCGCCAGGTGCAGCCGACACGGCGAGCTGGCCAGTAGCTGAACTTCACGCCGGACCGGTTACTCTCGGTGGGTAAGCCGAGTGGAAGGAGGCCGGGCGTGGCCGAATCGTCCGTTGGTGCGCACCGGTCTTCGCGGCTCGACGACCCGTGGTCGGTGCCGCCGGTCTACCGGATACCGCTGGAGCGGCCCAAGGTCCGGGTCAAGGCCGACATCCTGCCCGCGATCAGTCTCGCGGGCACGTCGACGCTGCTGGCGTTCCCGTTGGTCTATCTCTGGTCGCTGCTGGCACCGACGCAGCGTTTCCGGGTTTACGAAGGCGGGCTCGCCCCGCTCGATCTGGAAAGCTGGCACCGGTTCGACTCGCTCGCGATCTTCGGTTTCCTTTCGATCGGCGCCGGCGTGCTCATCGCGGCCGTCGCCTGGCTGATGCGCGAGCGCCGCGGCCCGGTGATGCTGGTGGCCGCCGCACTCGGCGCACTCGGCGCTTCGGCCGTCGGCGTGCTGTCGAAGGGCATGTTCCTGGGCAAGTACGACATCGCGAAGCCGCCCTCGGTCGGCGACGTGATCGTCGCGGCGCCGACACTCGACACGTGGTGGGTGATCATCGCGGCGCCGACCGCGGCGGTCGTCGTCTACGGGATTTGCGCGGCCTGGAATGGCCTGGATGATCTAGGGCGACGTTTAGGGTAAAACCCTGATACCCGCTTTGCCGTTTTCGCCTAACCTGGGTTGAAAGCCGAAGGGGGCTCCTCAGTGCCAGAAGACATTGAAGTTTCACGGTCCAATACCGTGCGTTTCCCGGGGATCAGCCCGCGTGCCTACGAACACCCGGTCGACAGGGGCGCGCTCGCCACACTGCGCGCGGTCCCCGGCTTCGCCCAGGTGGTCAAGACGATCTCGGGGTTCTACAGCGAGCGAGGCGAGCGCCTGATGGCACTCGCGTCGGCGATCCGGGTGGGCCCGACGCAGTACCCGGAGCTGGACAGACTGCGCCACGAATGCGCCGAGACGCTGGACATCTCGCCGGTGCCCAACGTCTTCGTCGAGCGCAACCCCGCCGTCAACGCGATGGCGATCGGCATGGACGAGCCGTTCATCGTGATCACCACCGGCGCGCTCGAGGTGATGGACACCGAGTCGCTGCGCTTCGTCATCGGGCACGAGATGGGCCACGTGCTCTCCGGGCACGCGGTGTACCGGACCATCCTGATCCGGCTGATCAGCCTGCAGATGTCGATGTCGTGGACGCCGGTCAGCGCGCTCGGCATGCGCGCGATCATCGCGGCGCTGCGCGAATGGTTCCGCAAGGCCGAGCTGTCCTGCGACCGCGCGGGCCTGCTCTGCAGCCAGGACCCGGCCGCCGTGCTCCGCGCGCAGATCCTGGTCGCGGGCGGCATCGACCCCGCGCAGGTCGACATCCCCGCGTTCCTGCAGCAGGCGCAGGAGTACGCGTCGGTCGACGACATCCGCGACTCCTACCTCAAGCTGCGCTACGTCGAGGGCATGTCACACCCGCTCGCCGTCGTCCGCGCGGCCCAGCTGCAGAAGTGGGCCGCGTCGGAGGAGTACCGGGCGATCCTCGCCGGCGACTACCCCCGCCGCGACGACGACACCCCGACCTCGACCTGGAGCGACGACATCAAGTCGGCGGCCAAGTCGTACAAGGACTCGTGGAGCGAGTCGACGGACCCGCTGACCAAGGTGTTCAGCGACGTCGGCGAGGCCGTCTCCGGCGCGGCGAACAAGGTGTGGAGCAAGTTCGGCAACAACGGCGGGAACGGGAACGGCGGCTCGGCCGAGCAGCCCCCGGCCTCCTCCTAGGCCCGAAAAAAATCCCAATGCGTCCTTCGGTCCGTGGTAGGGACCGAAGGACGCATTGGCGTGCTGCCAGGTGCCGAAAGCCGCATTGGGGACCTGGAAGGGACCGAAAGCCGCATTGGGGACCTGGCACGGACCGAAAGACGCTTTCGGGACCTGGCAGGGCCCCAATGCGGCTTTCGGGATGTACCCAGGGTTCCCCTAGGGGTCAGTTCAGGGTCGACGGGGCCGTGAGGTCGGCGAACTCCGACATCGGGGCAGGCACCGCGCGCAGGGTCGACAGGAAGCCCGCCTCGCGGGTCAGGAGGCGGCAGAGCAGGCGCAGACGCCGCAGCGGCTGGGTCTCCTCGAGCAGGCGCTGGCGGTCGGCCAGCGGGAGCAGGCAGTCGGCGGCGAGCAGGTACGCGAGGTCCTGCACCGAGGTCTCCGGCGGCGGGACGTGCCAGTCGTCGCTCTCCCAAGCCGAGTCGCAATAGCGCTGGTGGGCCGCGCGCGCGACGGTGGACAGGCGCTCGGCCACGTCCGTGCTGCCTGCCGGCAGTGGCTCGTCGGGGAGCCACTCGACCGTGCCGACGAGGTACGGGGCCGAGGTCGCGTCGACGTTCAGCAGGCGAAACCGGCGCCTGCCGGTGGTGACCACGTCGAAGCGGCCGTCGGGGAGGCGTTTCGCCTCGCGCAGCTGGGCGGTGCAGCCCACCGCGTGCAGGTGGTCCACCGACTCGATTTCGCGCACCAGCGCGGCCTTGATGGCGATGACGCCGAATTCCTGGCTCGGCACGGTGCCGTTGACCAGATCGACCGTCAGCTGCCGGTACCGGGGCTCGAAGATGTGCAAGGGCAGATGCACGCCCGGCAACAGCACGGTTTGCAGTGGGAACAACGGCAAAGTCGTCGTCTCTCGTCCACCCACCGGATTCGCCACGACTCACACGGTACGGGGAACCCGCCAAGCGCGCAGCGTGATCAACCTTGCTGCGGTGGCTTGAAGACCGCGAACGGGTCCGTGATCTGCATACCGTCCCCCGCAAAGGAAAAGAGCGCGGCGGGCCTGCCGCCGCTGCGGCCGGGCGGAGCGGTGTTGCCGGTCGGCACGAGCAGGCCGCGGCGCGCGAGCACGCGCTGCAGATTCGTGGCGGAGACGCGGTAGCCGAGCGCGGCCGAGTACAGCCCGCGCAGGGCGGAGACGCTGAATTCTTCAGGAGCGAGCGCGAAACCGAGGTTTGTGTAGCACAACTTCGAGCGCAGCCGGTCGCGAGCGCGCAGCACGATCGACTCGTGGTCGAAGGCGGTGCGGGGGAGCGAGGCGACGTCGTGCCACTGCGTGTCTTCGGGGATGACCGGGTCGACGTCCGAGGGAACGAGGGCGAGGAACGCCGTCGCGACCACCCGCGGGCCGGGCACTCGATCAGGTGAGCTGAACACCGCCAGTTGCTCTACGTGTTTGAGCTGACGGACGTCGACCTTCTCCGCCAGCTGCCGCCGGACCGAGGTTTCGACGTCTTCGTCGGGCCGCAGCCGTCCGCCCGGCAGCGACCAGCGGCCGAGGTGCGGATCGAGGGCGCGACGCCACAGCAGCACCCGCAGTGTGTCCGATCGCACTTGAAGTACTGCCCCCAAGACCTCGTGTGCCAGGGGGGCGCTGCTGTTAATATGACTTCGCACGGTTTTCGATTATAAGGCGAAAACCGGTGAGTGGTCCAGGGAGGGTCACATGACCGGAACGATCACGCTGGAGACGCCAGAGGGGCTCACGCCCTACGGCGGCGTCGAGGCGAACGCCGCTTGGGCCGAGGAGGTTCGCGCGCTCGCGCGCAAGCACGACGCCGTGCTGCTGGCGCACAACTACCAGATCCCGGAGATCCAGGACATCGCCGACCACACCGGCGACTCGCTGGCGCTGAGCCGGATCGCCGCGAGCACCGACGCGTCCACTGTGGTCTTCTGCGGGGTCCACTTCATGGCCGAGACCGCGAAGATCCTCGCGCCGCACAAGACCGTGCTGATCCCGGACGCGCGGGCGGGCTGCTCGCTCGCGGATTCGATCACCGGCGCGCAGCTGCGCGAGTGGAAGGCGCAGCACCCCGGTGCCGTCGTGGTGTCCTATGTGAACACGACCGCCGAGGTCAAGGCCGAGACCGACATCTGCTGCACCTCGTCGAACGCGGTCGACGTGGTCCGCTCGATCCCCGCTGACCAGGAAGTTCTCTTCTGTCCGGACCAGTTCCTCGGCGCGCACGTCAAGCGCGAGACCGGTCGCGACAACATCCACATCTGGGCGGGCGAGTGCCACGTGCACGCCGGGATCAACGGTCCCGAGCTGGCCGAGCGGGCCGCCGCGAACCCCGACGCCGACCTGTTCATCCACCCCGAATGCGGCTGCGCGACCTCGGCGCTCTACCTCGCCGGTGAGGGCACGGTGGCGCCGGAGCGGGTCAAGATCCTGTCCACAGGGGACATGGTGACCGCGGCGCGCGACACCAAGGCGTCGACCGTGCTGGTCGCCACCGAGATCGGGATGATCCACCAGCTGCGCAAGGCCGCGCCGGAGATCGACTTCCGCGCGGTGAACGAGCGGGCCTCGTGCCGGTACATGAAGATGATCACGCCTGCGGCGCTGCTGCGGTCGCTGCGCGAGGGCGCCGACGAGGTCCATGTCGACCTGGAAACCGCCGCCCGCGCGAAGGCTTCGGTGCAGCGCATGATCGAGATCGGCAAGCCCGGCGGCGGTGAATGATGGACGCGGTTAGTGACCATCAGGCGAAAACCCGTCCCGCGTGGGAGGCCCGCGCCGATCTCGTGGTGATCGGCAGCGGGGTCGCCGGGCTCACCGCCGCGTTGCGCGCGCAGGAACTCGGGCTGCACGTACTGGTCGTCACGAAGGCCGCTGTCGAGGACGGCAACACCCGATGGGCGCAAGGCGGGGTCGCCGTCGTGCTCGAAGGTGAACACGACGAAGGCGACTCGGTCGCCAGGCACGCGGAGGACACGCTCACCGCGGGCGGCGGGCTCTGCGACGAAGACGCCGTCCGGGAAATCCTCGAAGGTGGCCCGGCCGCGGTGGCCCGGCTTCGCGCTTCCGGCGCCACTTTCGACCCCGCGGCGTCGAGGCCGGGGCTGGCGCGTACCCGCGAAGGCGGGCACAGCGCGTTCCGCGTGATCCACGCGGGCGGCGACGCCACGGGCGCCGAAGTCGAACGGACGCTGGTCGCGCAGGCCGGTGGCCGGCGGGTGCCCGTGCTCGAAGGGCACATCGCCGTCGACGCGCTGCGCACGCCGTTCGGCGAGGTCGCCGGGGTGACCGTGCTCGACCGCGCGGGCACGCCCGGCGTGGTCCGTGCGGCGGCGGTGCTGCTGGCGAGTGGCGGTATCGGCCAGCTGTACCAGGCGACGTCGAACCCCGAGATCGCCACCGGCGACGGGCTCGCGCTCGCGTTGCGCGCGGGCGCGCTCGCGGCCGACCTCGAGTTCGTGCAGTTCCATCCGACGGTGCTGTTCACGCCGGGCGCGCGCGGACGCTGCCCGCTGGTCACCGAAGCCGTGCGCGGCGAGGGCGCCACCCTGCTCGACGGCGCGGGCGCGTCGGTCATGCAGGGCGTGCACCCGCTCGGTGACCTGGCGCCGCGCGATGTCGTCTCGGCGGCCATCACCCGCCGGATGGCGCTCGCGCCCGGTGGCATCGACGATCACGTTTTCCTCGACGCCACTGGGGTTTCCGGGTTCGCCGCCCGGTTCCCGACGGTGTACGCCGCGTCGATGGCCGCCGGTTTCGACCCGACGCGCGAGCCGATCCCGGTCACCCCCGCCGCGCATTTCGCGTGCGGTGGCGTGGTGGCCACAGTGGACGGACGCACCAGCGTGCGCGGGCTGTACGCGGCAGGCGAGGTCGCCAGGACCGGTTTGCACGGCGCGAACCGCTTGGCGTCCAACAGTTTGCTCGAAGGTCTCGTCGTCGGTGAGCGCGTGGCGCACGCGGTCGCCGCCGACCTCGCGGCCGGGCTGCTGCCCGACCCGAAGCACGGCAGGCTGCCGGAGACCGTGCTCGCGCCGATCGCCGACCGCGACTCACTGCAACGGGTGATGAGCCGGTACGGCGCGATAGGCCGTGACGCCGACGGGCTCGCGGTGATCGGCTCTGTTCTCGATTTGTCGACAGTGGACAGTCTGCTGTGGACACACCGCGCGGTCGAAGACGCCGCGCTGACACTGGTCGCGCAAGCATTGGTCACGGCGGCCGCCCGGCGTACGGAGTCGCGTGGCTGCCATGTGCGCACGGACTTCCCCGAGCGGGACGACTACGGCTGGCCGCGCAGCCAGCTCATCCGGCTCAGCCCGTCGGGCCAGCCGGTGCTCGCGGATCCGGTATTGACGGAAGGAGCGGCATGATCCACGAATTCTCCAGCCTGGCAAAGGCGGAACTGATCCACGCTGGCCTCGACGTCGAAGACGTCCGCCGTGTGGTGGAGACCGCGCTCGGCGAAGACCTGCGCTACGGCCCCGACGCGACCACGGAGTCCACCGTGGCCGCCGACGCCGTGGCGGTCGCCGAACTCACCCCGCGCGTGACCGGCGTGGTGGCCGGCCTCCCGGTCGCGCTGGCGGTGTTCGACGCCGTGCTCGGCGACCGCTACGAAGTGCTCGGCCGCCGCGACGACGCGGAGGTGCTCGTCGCCGGCGAGCCCGCCTTGGTGGTGCGCGGGCCGGTTCGCGGCCTGCTGACCGCCGAGCGGACCGCGCTGAACCTGCTCTGCCACCTGTCCGGCATCGCGACGACGACGGCGGCCTGGGTGTCCGCGGTCGACGGCACCGGCTGCGCGATCCGCGACTCGCGCAAGACACTGCCCGGCCTGCGGCTGCTGCAAAAGTACGCGGTCCGGTGCGGCGGCGGCGTCAACCACCGCCTCGGCCTCGGCGACGCGGTCCTGATCAAGGACAACCACGTCGTCGCGGCCGGTTCGGTCACGGCCGCGCTGGAGGCGGCCCGCCGCCACGCCCCGACACTGGCGTGCGAGATCGAGGTCGACACGCTCGTCCAGCTCGACGAAGCGCTCGCCGCGGGCGCCGACGAGGTGCTCTTGGACAACTTCACCCCCGAGGACTGTGCCCGCGCGGTGGCGCGACGCGATGAGGTCTCCCCGAAGACCCGCCTCGAATCGTCGGGCGGCCTGAAGCTGGCGAACGCCCGCGCCTACGCGGAAACCGGCGTCGACTACCTGTCGGTCGGCTCCCTGACCCACTCGGCCGCCGCCCTGGACCTCGGCATGGACCTCCGCTAGCCAAAAAAGCCCGAAAGCCACTTTCGTCAGATGCCATCTGACGGAAGTGGCTTTCGGGCTTCAGGACCTGGCGGAAGTGGCTTTCGGGCTTTTGGGAGGTGCCGAAAGACGCATTGGGGCGACGAGGGGTGGGGTTGGGTACCTGGTTGGTGGTTGTCCAACCGGGATCTTCTTGCTAGAAGTACCACCCTGGCGAGAAGGGGCTTGGGATGGCGTCGGTCGGGGAGCGACGTACCGCCTTTCTGCCTGCCCTGCTGAGGAAGGGCGCGCCGGTGCTCGCGGCCACTCCGCGTGAACTGCCTGCCGAGATCGACGATCCGGCCATGGTGCCCGGGGCGCAACGGATACGGGCGCTCGCCGCGACCGATGCCGTCGCGCCGCGGAACTCGCTGATGGCGCGTGCGACGACGTACGCCGTGCTGCTCCCCTTGGCCTATCGGATCGTGCTGCTGCCGGTGACGGCCGTGTGGCTCGTGGTCGCGCACGGGTTCGGGGCCGTGTGGACCGCGTGCCTGGTCGCCGTCCTGGGGTTCGGCGGCAGTCTCGGCGCGACCGTGTGGGTGCTCAAAGTGCCCGATCGGCGCGGCACGATCCGGCGGGTGCTGTTGTGGTCGGATGTCGGGTTCGCCCTGAGCGCGAACCTCGTGGTCGGGCTGACGAACGGGAGCGGGACCTGGGTGCCGTGGGTGTACTTCACCGGCACCGTCGCGTTGTGGACGGTCGCGCGCGGGGTGCCGTCGGGGCTCGTGCTCACCGCGTTCGGGATTCCCTTGCAGTATCTGATGGGCGTCGACTTCGCCGGTGCCATCGGCGGGACGGGCATGCTGCTCGCCGCCGTCGCGACCGCGATGGGTGTGCTGGTGCTCGTCGGCCTGGGGACGCGGCTGGCGCTGGCGATCGGGATCCGGCAGGGGCGGACCGCCGAACGCGCGCGCGGGGACCGGACATTGCACGACACCGTGCTGCAGTCACTGGAAGTCATGGCCATGGAGTCGCCCGAGGACGAGACCGACCCGCGTAAGCAATTGCGAGCGTTGCGCAACGCTGCGCGGGCGCAGGCGAACCAGGTGCGGCGCGGGCTTGCGGACGACGTGGACGGCTCGCCGGCCGGGCTGGGCGCCGAATTGGCGGGGCTGGCCACGGAAATGGCGCGCGACGGGTTGCGCGCGCAGCTGGTGGTGGCCGACATCCCCGACGACATATTGTCGGATGTGCGATTGGTGGCGGTTCGGGATGCCGTACGGGAAGCTTTACGCAATACGATAAAGCACGCGGGCACCGGATCGGTCGTGGTGCGCATGGAGGAGAGGGACGGTGGCATCGCGGTGATCACGCGCGATCACGGAGTCGGCTACGACGAGGGCAAGCGCCCCGCGGGCTTCGGCGTCAGCAATTCCATGCGGGCCAGGCTCGCCGAAGTCGGCGGCCGGTGCCACATCGAGTCCTGGCCTGGCCGCGGCACGCGCGTCACACTGTGGGTGCCGCGGTGAAGCGGATCCTCGCGGTGACCGGGATTTGCGCCGCGCTCACCACCCTCACGCCGCTCGCGCACGCGCAGCAGAACGCCCAGTGCGCCAATCCCAGCGGGCGCTACGCCGGCGGCGTCCCGTGGGGCCAGAAACTGGTCGACCCGGCCAAGATCTGGCCGCTGACCACGGGAACCGGGCAGACGGTCGCGGTGCTCGCGCCCGGTCTCGACGGGGACAACGGCCAGTTCGGGCCCGAGCAGATCATCGGCAACGCCGACTCGGACTGCGACGGCCGGGGCACTGTCGCGGCCGGAATCGTCGGCGCGCAGAAGAGCTCGGCGACCACGTTCACCGGTATCGCGCCCGGCGTGAAACTGTTGCCGGTCAAGGCGGATCCGGCGAACCTCGCCGCGGCCATCGACACCGCGGCGCAGGCCAAGGCCGGGGTCATCCTGATCGCGGTCCCGTCGCCGGTGGACAACCCGGCGCTGACGGCGGCCGTGGCAGGCGCGAAGGAACGCGGCTCGGTCGTGATCGCGCCTGCGGGCGCGACCCAGCAGGGCGCGCGGTCGTACCCGGCGGCCACACCCGGTGTGCTCGCGGTCGGCTCGGTCAACCAGGCCGGCGAGCCCGTCCAGCAGGAATCCGGTGACTACATCAGGATTTCCGCGCCGGGCGCCGATTTGGTGAGCACGTCGGCCGACGCGAACGGTCAGCTGGCGCACCGCTATCCGATCAGCGACCCGAGCCTGGCCGCCGCGTACGTGGCCGGTGCCGCCGCGCTCGTGCGGGCGTACCACCCGACGTTGACGCCGGATCAGGTCGTCACGCGACTGCTGCTCACGGCCAACCGTCCGGCCAGCGGCGCACAGGACCTCAAGCGCGGCTGGGGCATGCTCGACGCCTATGCCGCCGTCTCAGCCCAGATCCCGGTGGACGCGCTTCCCCCTGGCGCGCAAGGGAAAGCCGCGGGTTCAACGGGCTCGATCATCCCGGCGAAGGCGGCCGGCCGTCCCGAGTCGGACACCTTCTCCGGCGTCCTCGCGGTCTCGGGAGTCGGCGCGGCGGTGGTGGCGGGCATCGCGGTCGCGGCCGTCCGAAGTGGACGCAAGCGCGGCTGGCGACCCGGCCGTTTCAAAGCCTGACCTAGACCTGGTGAAAGCCCGAAAGCCACTTTCGTCAGATGAGACCTGGCGAAAGTGGCTTTCGGGCTCTCACGAGGCGTCCGGGGCACGCGTACCTGGAAGGACGACACGCGGCCGCTGGGGTCGGCGGCGTGTCGTCCATCGGGGTACGCGTGCCCGGAAACGTCAGAAGGCCGCGACGCAGCGGGTGGAACCCATGATGGCGACGTCGCCGCCCCGGCGGGCGACGTGGACGGTGAGGTGGGCGCCGTCCCTGCTGAACTGGGCGACGAGCTCGCGGGCCGTGCTGCGGTCCTTCACCTGCCAGCCCGCGCGCTGCAGTGACGGGACGACCACGTTGGTCAGCCGTTTGTCCGGCTCTGCCGGCGAATCCAAGTGCACTCCGTATTGCCAGCTGAGCAGTTTGCCCGGCTGGTTGGGGTCGCAGTCGATGTCCCCATTCACCGTCTGCGTCGCGCCTGGGCCGAACGCGCCCGCCATGCCGTCGATGACCTTGCACAGGTCGGCGGCCAGCCGGTCGAGTTCCGTCTTCTCGATGATGATCATTCTTGTCCCCTCGCCTTTCCGGCGAAAACGGCCCGGCGACCGAACGGTCACCGGGCCACCTCCCTCGATACTGTCCTCAAAGGACTAACGCCCCTCTGTGTCCTCACCGATCACCGACGGCGCGATGGGCGCGGACTGGCCCCACACGTCCTCGGTTTCCACCAGCCACGGCGGAATACGACGCCCGGAGCCCATGTCGTTCCCGGCTCCGGTCATCGGCATCATGGGCATCATCGGCATCATGCCCTTGCCCGCCGCCGCTGCCGCCCCTCCCGCGGCACCGCCTGCGATGGAGCCCAGCGTGTTCCCGACGTCGGGTGCGCCGGAGAGTCCGGAGTGCGCGGCGGGCATCGCGCCCGTCGCCGCGCCACCGAGCGAACCGGTGTCGATGCTGCCCCCGCCGCCACCGAACGCGCCCATGCCGCCCATGTTCGGCGCTTCGCCGCCGCCAAGCCCCGAGGCCATGGAGTCACCCTGACCGAGCTTGGTGCCCTCGGAATCCTTGTCGTCGTCCGGATTCTTGCCGGTCGCCCAGCCGGGGACCTTCGGCATGATGGAGCCGAAGCGGCCGAAAGCCGCCGCCGAGGCGGCGGCCAGTCCCGCGGTGAACATGTCACCGAAGAGCGGGTTGCTCTTCGGCGTGGTGCCCGGCGGCACCAGGTTCGTGCCCTCGCCCGGCAGGATGTGCGGCTGGCCGGGGTCGACGACCGTGCCGACCGGCGCGATGCCGGGCATGCCGTTGCCGATCGGGCCGGACGTGCCGGTGGACGTGCCACCGCCGACGACACCGGACGGCGGCGTGGCCGCGTTCGGGGACGCCGGGATCGAGTCCTCCGCCGAGGTGTACTCGCCCGCCAGGCCGGTCATCACCAGGATGGCCTTGCTGTGCGCCGCGCTGGCCGCGCTCGCCGCCGCCTGCTGCGCCTCGACGACCGCGATCGCCTGCTGACGCTGCTGCGCGATGGCGGACACCGTCTCCGGCGGCGCGTTCGGCGGCAGCATCACCGGCGTGGTCGCCAGCGCGACCTGCGCCGGCGGGACGTCGGGGACGTTGACCGGTGGCGGCATCTCGGCCTTCGCCTTGACGAGCGCGTCGGCGGCGTCCTCGAGCAGGTGCTCCATCGCGGCGGCCGTCTGGCCGACCTTCTTGATGCCGCCGACCAGGTCGGTGATCATCGTCTTGTACTTGTCGGCGGCGCCGCCCGACCAGTTGTCGTCGAAGTCGTCGAGCTCGCGGCACAGGCTGTCGCCCGACTCGTAGAGCCCGATGGCCGTCGACTTCCACTTCTCGGCCGCGGCCCGCGCGGTGTGCGGGTCACCGGCCTGAAGCATGGCGTAGAGCTGCTGGTGGGTGTACGCCGCGAAGTTGGTGTGTGCCGTGTTTCCCTTGGTCATCCGTGCGTTCCCCCTGAACTGGTGCCGCCGCCGAGCAGACCGCCGACGACGCCGCCGACCACCCCGGTCACGGCGTTGACCGTGCCGCCGACCACGTTCGTGACCGCGCCGGTCACCTGGGTGACGACGCCGTCGTGGCCGGAGGTGTGCAGATCACCGGCGACGGACTGGTCGGCCTGTTCGTAGCCGTCCGCGACGGTCGTGGTGACGTCGGTGGCGAACCCGATCGCGCCCTTGACCTGATCGAGCAGGCCTTGCATCTCGAGCACGGCGGCCTTGTGCGCGTCGGCGAGCGAGCCCGCCTCGCCGAATTCGCCGAACAGCAGGGGATGGTCGCCCAGTGTCAGCAGGAAGTCGTTCGGCTTCGCCATGGCGTGGATCTGGTTCTCCAGCTCACGGACGAAGTCGTTCAACGATTCAAGATGAACGTAGTACGACTGGTCGTGCATCTTCGACCCGTTCCTCCGAATTGGGTCGTGTTTCTTGAGTTTCGTTCGCGATAGCCGCGCCCAGGTGGCTCCTGGCGGCACCGTGGGATCACCCGAGTACAACCCGGTACGAGGGTGACCCCACGGCACCGCCAGGAGCCACCTGGATCTCGACTCTCATCGAACGAAATTCAAGAAACACGACCACGGACAAAAGCCGGTTGGCCGGCGTGAGCGGGGGGCGTCTCACACCGGCCAAACGACGTCTATGGACGGAAAATCAGGCGAAGTAGCCCTGGTTCCGGTTCTCGAGCGAAGCCTGCAGGTCGTGCGCCTCGCTGACCTTGCCGCCGAACTGCGCGATGATCGCGATGATGTCGGCGGTGGCCTGGCGAAGCCGGGTCTCCGAGCCCTCGGCCGCGGTACCGGCGGAGCTGCCGGACGCGTACCAGCTGGCCTTCAGCGGCTGCAGGTTGCTCTGCAGCTGCTCGAGCTGGGTGGTGAGCGCCTTGGCCTTGGCGGCCAGCGAAGCCGAGCTGTGCTGCAGCGCGGCGAAGTTGATTTCTACGACATCGGCCATGACTGTGGAGTCCTCTCTGAGCTAGTTCGCGCCCGACAGGCGGCCGAGCACGGAACCGCCCGCGTCGGAGGCGGTGGCGGCCACGTTGCGCAGCTGCGAGGACACGTCGGCGTCACCCGAGCCGTAGTTGTGGAAGCTCTGGTTCACCAGGCTGGACATGGTGTCGAGCTCGCGGACGGCGGCGGCCATCTTCTCCTGCAACCGGCGCTGCAGGTCCCAGAACGCGACGGCCTGGTCACCCTTGTAGTTGCGCAGCGTCTCGGTCAGCTCGGACTCCAAGCTGGCCATCGTCGTCTTGGCGCTCGACGCGGTCTCCTCGAAACCCTGGACCGCGCGCGTCATGGCAGCCGCATCCGCCTGGAATCCCGGACTACTCATCGACGGGCCACCTCCTCTCAGTCGATGGAAAGCGCAGTTGAGCGCTCGTTGTGAATGTCACGCTAGAAAAGGCGCGGTCATGGTCAAACGGCACAACTGCCGGGAGCGGTGACGGCACTATTACCCACGTGCGCGGGGGTAGGGGAAACCCCACCGCCGGTACGGGGGACCACGGGCGTGCCCGCCCGGCCGGGCTCGGTCAGGCTTTTCGCATGTCAGACAGGGGATCCGGGCTTACGCGGGCCGTGCTTTCGCATCGCCCGCTGGTGATCATGGCGGGGGCCATGACGGTACTTTTCGCGGTCGCGACGGTCGGGCTGATCGTCGATGACAGGACGCTGGTGAACGCGTCCCTTTGGGCCAAGCCGTGGAAATTCTCGATTTCCATCGCGCTGTACACCGTGACGCTCTCGTGGATGATCACTCTGCTCCCGAAATGGCGTCGCGCGGGCTGGTGGGCGGGCACCGCGGTCGCGGTGGCGCTGGCGGCCGACATGGTGCTGCTGGTGTGGCAGATCGCGTTCCGCGGCAGGCAGCTGCACTTCAACGTGGCGGGCGAGCTGGACCGCACGATCAACGGCTGGCTGGCGAACGCGGCGTTCACCGCGTGGGGCGCGACGCTGGTGCTGGGCGTGCTGCTGCTGTTCCAGAAGCTGCCGGACAAGGCGCAGGCCTCGGCCGTGCGTGGCGGCCTCGCGGTCGCGCTGACCGGGCTGATGCTCGGCATGCTGATGTTCGGGCCGAAGCCGGAGCAGGAGGCGGTCTGGCAGGCCGGTGGCAAGCCGCCGGTGGTCGGCGGGCACAGCGTCGGCGTGCCGGACGGCGGACCGGGGCTGCCGCTGATCGGCTGGAGCACGACCGGCGGGGATCTGCGGATCCCGCACTTCGTCGGCATGCACGCGTTGCAGCTGCTGCCGTTGCTCGCGGCGCTGCTGCTGATGCTGGCCGCGCGGTTCCCGGTGCTGCGGGACGAGCTGGTGCGGCGGCGTCTCATGCGGACGGCGACCGTCGGCTACTTCGGGCTGGTGGCGCTCGTGACGTGGCAGGCGCTGCGCGGCCAGTCGATCGTGCGGCCGGACTTCTGGACCATGGCCGCGGGCGCCGGGCTGGTGCTCGGCGTGGCGGCGGCCACGTGGGGAGTGCTCGCCGTCACCCCGGCGCGGGATATTCGGAAGACACCCGTTTTGCATGATCTAAAGTGATCATGACAAAGGGGGATTCATGGGGAAAATGTGGCTGGGTGCTGCCGCCGTACTGCTGGTCGCCGGTTGTTCTTCGACGCCGGAAGCGCCGAAGGTGTTCGGGCCGACGGCCTACGGCAAGCTCACACTGGGTATGACGGCCGAGGCCGCGCTCGCGACCGGTGAGCTGGCGAAGGAGCCGACGTCGCGGTTGGACGGCTGCGCCGACTATTCGCTCACCGGCGGGCCCGCACCCGACCCGGCTCGGATGGCGGCTCAGGCCGCGGCCGAGAAGGACCTGGAGGAGGCGGCCGCGAAGAACGGGCATTCGGCCGCCGAATCAGCGGCTGTCGCCCAGGCCGCCGCCGATTCCGCGATGGCCGCGGTGCCCAGGGCGGAACAGCGGGAAATCCGGGACAAGGCGATGGGCGTTTCCGGCGGGGTCTCGATCGGCAAGTCCGGGCTGGTGACGCTGGCCGCGCCCGCCGGCGCCAAGACGCCGGAAGGCGTCGCGCAAGGGTCCACTGTGGACGAATTGAAGAAGGCATACGGCGCGCGGGTGACTGAAAAGAACGGCGAGTTCTCGGCGCCGATCCCGGAGAAGGACGGGTTCGTCTACCGGTTCCTGACCGAGGGCGGCAAGGTGACCGGGGTGTTCGTCACGACCCCGAAGATCAGCTGCGAGTAGCGGAGTTTAGCGGGCTTTATCCCCGGGGATAAAGCCCGCTAAATCACCGGTCTTTACACGCCTGAGGTGGTCTTGATCCAGGCGCGGCTGGCGGCGACGCGGGCGTAGTTCTGGGTGCCCTGCGGGTTGCTGCCGGAGTTGGAGCCGGTCGAGCAGACGCCGACCTGCTGGCCGTTCTGCATCTCGGGGCCGCCGGAGTCACCGTGCCAGGCGGCGCCGTTGATGCCCTGGCTGGCGATCGCCGGGCCGCCGTACGCGTCGGTGCTGGTGCCGGTGACGCGCACGTTGGCGGTCTTCAGGATCGGCGACGGCGGGTTGTTGCCCTGGGTGCGGCCCCAGCCGTAGATCTGGTTCGTCGCACCGGTCGCCGGGATGGCCGTCGACAGCGTGACGTGCGAAGAGCCCGCCGCGGTGGCCAGGCGCAGCAGCGCGATGTCACCGTTGGGAGAGGTGTACTTCTGCGCGACCGTGGCGTTGATGCCCTGGCCGAGGTTCACGTTGCCGACCTTGACGCTCATCGCGCCGGAGCTCACGCAGTGCTTCGCGGTGAGCACCCAGGTCGGCGCGATGCTGGTGCCGGAGCAGGAGAAGCTGCCCGCCCAGTAGACCTGCGCGCCCCACGGCGCCGAACTGACCGTCCCGCCGCCGATGATGTCGGTCTGCGCCTGTGCCACGCCTGCGCCCGCGACGGTCATCGCGGCGGCCACGGACGCGACGGTGCCGATCAATTTCGAAATCCGCATGAATGTACCCTTCTCCGGAAGTAAGGGAATGCGCTCAACTTGAAGCAGCGATTGAACGTTAATCCCCGTCTCGAAGTCCGGTAAGCGCCGAAAGTCGTGGGCCGCTCAGGTGAACGCCCTCACGAATCGGCGGGTTTCGTCCACGCGATCTGGATCAGGCCGGTGCCGTGGCGGCGGCTGACGAGCGTGCCGCGACCCGGCGGCTGCGGACCCGGTTTCACGTCGCCGAGCAGCACACCTTCGTCCTTGGAACCCGCCATGACCAGGCCGGGTGAGCCCAGTTCGCGGATGCGCTGGAGCACCGGTTCGAACAACGCGCGGCCGGCGCCACCCGCGCCTCTGGCCAGGATTATGTGCAGTCCGATGTCGCGTGCCTGCGGCAAGAACTCCAGCAAAGGCAACAGCGGGTTACGGCCGACCTGCGCGACGAGCTCGTAATCGTCCACCAGGATGAACAGTTCCGGGCCTTTCCACCACGAACGGTTGCGCAATTGATCGGCGGTGACGTCGGGGCCGGGAAGTCGCGAACGCATTGCCTGTTCGCATTCCTTGATCAACCCGGTCAGCACGGTTTCCGAACCCGCGTAGCCGAGCAAATGCCGTCCGGTGACCGCGTCGAGCAGCCCGCGCCGGTAGTCGGCGACCACGATCGCGGCCTCGTCCGGGCTGTAGGCGCGCATGATGCCCTGCGCGAGCGCGCGCAGCAGCGAGCTCTTGCCGGACTCGACGTCGCCGAACGCCAGGAAGTGCGGATCGGACCCGAAATCGAGCGCGACCGGCCCGAGGTTCGACTCCGCGATACCGAGCAGCACCTGCTTGCCGGGCGCCGGCGGCAGCGAGTCCAGCGGGATCTCGGCGGGCAGCAGGCGCACCTGGGGCGCGCGGGGTCCTTGCCACGCCAGCGAAAGCCGCTCGACGAGGTCGACGCCGCCGTCGCCGATCGTGGCCGGGCGCTGGTCGGAGTCGACGCGGGGGAGCGCGCCGAGGAAGTGCAGCTTGTCCGCGGTGAGCCCGCGGCCCGGCGCGTCGGCGGGCACGTTCTGCGCGGTCTTGCGGTCGATGATCGAGTCGGCCGGGTCACCGAGACGCAGCTCGAACCGGGTGCCGATGGCGTCGCGCAACGGCGCGCGGATGCCCATCCACTGGTTCAGCGAGATGATCACGTGGATGCCGAACCCGAGGCCGCGCTGGGCGAGCGCGGTGATCTGCTCCTCCAGCTTCTCGTATTCCTGCCGGATGGTCGTCCAGTTGTCCACGAACAGGAACACGTCGCCGAATTCGCGGTCGTCCCGGCTTTCGGTGAACTCCGCGCGCCGCTGGCGGAAGGTCGCGATCGACTCGATGCCGTGCGCGGCGAAGAACTCCTCACGCTGTTCCAGCAGCGTCGTCAGCTCGGCGACGACGCGCCGGCAGCGCTGCGCGTCACGGCGGGTCGCGTAGCCGGAAGTGTGCGGCAGCCCCGAAAGCGGGGCCAGCGCGCCGCCGCCCATGTCCAGGATGAACAGCTGCACCTCGCGCGGGGTGTGCGTCAGCGCGAGCATCCCGGCGATCGTCCGCATCAGGATCGACTTGCCGCTCTGCGGCGCGCCGACGATCAGCGCGTGCCCGCCCGCCGTCGAGAAGTCGGCCCACAGCATGTCGCGGCGCTGCTCGAACGGCTTGTCCACCAGCGCGACCGGGACCGTCAGCCTGCCGTTGCCGCCCCAGCCGAGCGGGCACAGGCCACGCTCGGGGTCGATGCCCAGCGGCGGCAGCAGCTGGTCCAAAGTGGGCGGTTCCTGCAGCGGCGGCAGCCAGATCTGGTGTGCCTCGGGGCCTTGGCCCTCCAGCCGCGAGACCATCGCGCTCATGATCGTCTCGGTCGGACCGTCCGAAGTGGACACTGTGGACTCTTCGGCGGCGATCATCGCCGGAATCTCGACCGGCAGCTCGACCGGCGCCAGGGTGAACGGCAGCACGTTCGAGTTCTTGGCCGCCGCGGCCGCGACCAGGTTGCGCGGTGGCAGGTCACCGGAGACGTAGGCGGCCTTGAGCCGGATCAGCGTGTCCGTGTCGACCTTCAGGTACGCCGAACCCGGCACCGACGGCAGCTGGTACGCGTCCGCGACACCGAGCACCGCGCGGCTTTCCTGCGCGGAGAACGTGCGCAGGCCGATCCGATAGGACAGGTGCGAGTCGAGGCCGCGCAGCCTGCCCTCTTCGAGCCGCTGCGAGGCGAGCAGCAGGTGGATGCCGAGCGAGCGCCCGAGCCGTCCGATGGTGACGAACAGGTCGATGAATTCGGGGCGTGAGGAAAGCAGCTCCGAGAACTCGTCGATGATCACCAGCAGCGACGGCAGCGGCTTGAGGTTGACGCCGCTCTCGCGTGCCTTCTCGTAGTCGCGCACCGAGGCGTAGTTGCCCGCCGCGTGCAGGAGTTCCTGACGCCGCAACACCTCGCCGTTGATCGCGTCGGCCATCCGGTCGACCAGCGAGAGGTCGTCGGACAGGTTGGTGATGACCGCGCAGGTGTGCGGCAGCCCGGTCATCCCGGCGAAGGTCGCGCCACCCTTGAAGTCGATCAGCGCCAGGTTCAGCTTTTCTGACGAGTGTGTGACAGCCAGGCCGACCACGAGCGTGCGCAACAGCTCGCTCTTGCCCGACCCGGTCGCGCCGATGACGAGGCCGTGCGGGCCCATACCGCCTTCGGCCGACTCCTTGAGGTCCAGCTCGACCGGGCGGCCCTCGGGGTTCACGCCGAGCGGGATGCGCAGCCGGTCACGCGGCGCGCGCGGCGCCCAGGTCACGGCGGTGTCGGTGTCGCGGGGGTCGCCGATGCCGAGCAGCGCGGCGAGCCCGAACGTCGCCGACATCGGCGTCTCGCTGACCACGGCCGTGCCCTGGTACAGCGGGGTGAGCATGCGGGCCAGCGCCTCGGCCGAGCCGCGGTCGAGCGCGTCCGGCTTGCCCAGGAAGCCCAGCTTGACGTCGTTGCCCTCGCCGACGACCATGCCGAGCTGCCCGGGACCCGTGTGCAGGCACAGGATCTGCTCGGTCGACGACGCGCGCGGCTGCTCGCTGCCGACGTCGAGCACGGTGATCCCGAAATGACCCGCTTCGGTGATCAGTCGCGGTTCTCCGTAGGTTTGGCCACCGTCGACGACGACCACGATATGCGGATGGTCATGGCTCTGTCCTTTCCGGCTGAACGCGGGGCGCTCGCCGAGATCGTTGCCCAGCAGCTCGCCGAGCGTCTTGACATTGTCGGCGACCAGCCTGCGAGGACCGGCCGCGTCGGCTGCCGTCGACGCCGTCGCGTGGGGCAGCCACTTCGCCCATTCCCAGTCGTGTGACCGATTTCCGGCGACACACAGTGCGATCCGGAGATCGGTCGGGGAGTGGAAGGTGACCAGTTGCGCCAGCAGCGAACGGGTCAGCCCGAGTATGTCCGGGCGGCGGCCGGACAGGTATACGGCCGCGAAGGATCGCAATGAGATGGCAACCGGCAGGTCGTTCACCGTGGAGTAGGTGCGGATGAAGTGCTTGAGGCTGGTGGAGGAAACCGGGTCCAGGTCTTCCAGCGGCACCGTCTGCGGGGCACGCAACGGCGTAATCAGCCGTTGTGGCCCCGTCCCGACACGGATTTGGCCGAACTGCGGGGCGGATCTGCGCCGATCCCACAGTTTCCCCGACTCCACGTAGGCCCACAGGTCCGCCGGATCCGGCTGCAGCGAGATCATCTCGGCGCGCTGGTCGTCGGCGATTTCCCGGACCTGGCCACGGAGACCGGCCAGATAACGCTGGTAGTCACGGCGTTCCTCGTTGACCGCCGCCTTCTTCGCCGCGCCGCCCCTGCCCAGCGACATCACCACCATGCCGCCCATCACCACGACGAACAGGCCGCCGAAGATCCAGGTCATCGCCCCGCCGTCGCGTCCGATGTAGACGAACGACATCGCGCCCATGCCCAGCATCATCGGCAGGAACATGAGCAGCTGCAGCATTCCGCCGGACCCGCCCTTGGGGATCATCGGCGGTGACTGCAGGACGATCTCGGCTGGCTGCTCGCCGAGCATCGGCAAACGCTGGGACATCAGTGGCGATCCTTGGTGGTCGGGGCTGTCTGCCGATCATTTTGGCCACTTCTTCACGCGGTGCGGTGGGTACTTTTGCCGTCCGCTCCGCGCGCGGGCCGAACCTACGCTGGCGTATCGAGTGGCGATGGGTGGAAAGGAGGGGTCATGGAGTACCGGGCGGAGCCGGAGGAGATGCGGTCCACCGTCGGGAACGTCGGCGGCATCATCCTGCAGGGCGTCAACGTGGTCTCCGACCTCGAACGCACCATCATCGCGCCACTGTCCTTCGCGGCCATGGGCGGCGCCGTGGCCTCGGCCAACGCGTCGATGCAGAGCTACCAGGTCACCGCGCTGCGCAAGCTGCTCACCCTGCTGCAGCAGGTCAACGATCTCGTCCGGCGCAGCGCCGACGAGTACGACGCCGCCGACCGTGCCGTGGCGGGCGCGTACTCGGGCAACGGCGGCGGTGGCCTGATGGCGAAGATCTGGGGAACCCCGCACCAGGCCTCCGAGCTGGCCACGGCGGCGATCAAGGACAGCGCGGGCGCGGCGGGCGAGCCGGACTCGGTCGGGAACGTGCTGCGCTACCTGGGGGACGCGGGTCTGGGGCAGCTCGGCGAATATCCCGTGGCCGCGGCCAGGTTCCACGGGGTGACCGACTTCAACGACTGGCTCGGCGGCAACGCCGACAACCAGGCCAGGATCGGCGTCATCGAGGTGTACGCGGGCACCGCGCGGGGGTTCGGCGACGTGCCGGGCGGGGTGCACAGCGGCGACGTGGTCGTGGTCGAGGGCGGCAGGCCGTTCATCGGCGTCGCGGGTGACGGCGGGCTGTTCTACAACCACGGTGTCGTCGACCCCGGCATCCGCGGCCTGGCCAACGTCAGTGTCTACCGGCCGGCTTCTTGAGTCTTCGTGTCTTGTGGCAGCCACCTTTCCAGAGAGGTTGAGTAGTGATCTATCCCAACTCCAGCGCCATGGACGCCACCGCGGGTTCGGGCGGACCCATCACGGTGCTGCCGCAGATCTACACCGGCCAGCCGGAGCAGATCGCGAAGCATGTCGCTGAGCTGCTGAAGAAGGCCTCTGACTTCGTCGGGCTGTACACGGACTTCAAGAAGGCCGCTGACCAGCTGTCCAAGACCTGGTCCGGCTCGGCTTCCCAGTCGGCGCTGAAGAAGATCCACGACTCGCTCGAATCGCTGACGAAGATCATCGGGGTGGTGCGGAAGGGTGCCGAGCTGCTGGGGGTGTCCGGCACCCTGATCAAGACCGCGCAGGCGGCCTACAAGGCGGTCGTCGGCGCGGTCAACCCGATCGTCGCGGGCCTCATGTCGAACCCGTGGACCTACGGCGCCGCGGTCGCGCTGTCGACGGCGACGAGCGCGACGCTGCGCGCGTTCATCACCGCGATCGGCGCGCTGCTCAAGGCGCTCGGCGTCGTGCAGCTCGCCAACCAGATCAGCCAGCTCGCCACGATCATCGGCGACATCGAGAAGCTGTTCGGCAGCAAGAGCACGACCCCCGCCGCCGGTGGCGCCGCGTCGACCGCGGGCAACACGGCGATCTCGGGCACCCCCGTGACCAATCCGCAGGCGCCGGCGCCGGTCGCTTCGGCGTCCGGTCAGGCCGTCGCCGGCGGCACGGGCGCGACCGGCACGACGACCGCGCCGCCGTTCACCCAGTACACGCCGCCCGCGCTCGGTGGCGGCGCGGCCGCTCCCGGTGGTGGCGCCGCGGCTCCTGGTGGCGCTCAGGATTCGTGGATCCCGGTCAACGGCGGCACGGGCGCGACCCCGCCGGCGACGACTTTGCCCGCGAATGGTGCGACGCCGCCGGTGTCCGCGCCAGTCACACCGCCGGTCTCGGCGCCGTCGAACGGCCACGTGATCATCACGACCGACCTGACCACCGGTCACTCGGAGATCCAGGCACCGGCCGGGCAGGACGCCAAGGTGGACATCGACATCACCTACAACGGCCAGCACTACACCGAGCACGTCAACTACGACGTGGCGAACAGCTAATCCAGGAAGGCACTTCAGTTGACCACCGATCCTTACGCCGTGCCCGACATGGACGAGCTGCTCGAGCAGGTGCGCCGCCAGACCGAAGAGGTCCAGCGCATCCAGCGCTCGGTCGAGGCCATGGAGGTCAAGGCGCACTCGCGGAACAACGAGGTCACCGTGACGCTGCGCGGTGACGGCCGGTTCACCTCGATCGACATCGATCCGGAGACCGTCCGCCGCTACGACGCCCGCAACCTGGGCGAGATCGTGCTCGAAGCGGTCAACAACGGCCTGCAGAAGCTGGCCGAGAACTCGGCGGCCAAGTTCGCGCCGGTGATCGAGCAGGCCGGTTCGCTCGAGTCATGACAGCGGCGGTCTCCTCCGGCTCGACCCGGCGCGTCACGGTGGTCACCCCCCGCGCGCGCGTCGACGTCGCGCTCCCACCCCAGAGCACGTTCGCCGAGCTGGTGCCGCAGCTGGTCAGGCTGGCCGCGGCCTCCGGCCAGGCGTCGGCCGACCACCCAGGCTGGGTCCTGTCCCGCCTGGGTGGCGCGCCGCTCGCGCTCGGCCTCAGCGTCGCCGCGGCCCAGATCCGCGACGGCGAAGTGCTGCACCTGACCCCGCGGGAACGCCCGCGGGGTCCGCTGCTGTTCGACGACGTCGTCGACTCGATAGCCAGCGTCGCCGAGTCCGGCACCGGCGCCTGGACCCCCGCGATCGCCCGCCGCGGCGGCATCGCGGCCGCGGTGGCCCTGCTGCTCGGCGCGGCCGTGCTGGTGCAGACCTCGGCGGCCGGGACGGTGCTGGCCCCGATCGGCACCGGCCTACTGGCCGTGATCCTGCTGTTGGGCGGCGGCGCGCTGAGCCGCGCTTACGGCGACGCGGGCGCAGGTGCCGCCGGAGCCTTGGCCGGGGTCGGCGCGGCTTTGCTCGCCGGGATGTCCGCGTTGCCGCCGCACGCCCCGTTTTCCTTGGCGGCCGGGCCTTTGGGCGCCGGGCTCGCGACGGTGACGGTCTACGCCGTGCTGGGCGCGGTGGTCGTCGCGGACCGGTTGCCGTGGTTCGTCGCGGTGGCGGGTTCCGCCGGGCTCGGGGCGTTGACCACGGCTTTCGTGCTGCTGTTCGACGCACGGCCTGCCGCGGCCGCTTCGGTGCTCGCGGTCTTGGCGACGGCGTTGGCCGCCGTCGCGCCGATGCTCGCCTTGCGGCTGGGGCGATTGCCGCTGCCCCGCGTGCCCGATGACATGGATTCGTTCCGTGCCAACGAACAGCCGTCGCTGGGCGCGGACATGGTCGGGCAGACGGCTCGGGCGCAGGGGCTGCTGAGCGGGCTGCTGTTCGCTCTGGGGCTGCTGATGCTGGCGTCGTCGGTGGTGCTTTCCTTTGGCGGGCCTTGGGAAGGCGGGCTCGTCGCGCTGCTCGGGATCACGTGGATGCTGCGGTCGCGGTCGTACGCGGGCGCCGTCCAGCGGATCGTGCTGGTGGCTTTCGGCGGGGCGGCGTTGGTGTGCGCCGGGTTCTGGCTGGTGTCACGAGGCGCGCCCGCGTTCCTGTTCGCGGCCGGGCTCGCGGTGGCCGTCGGCGCGGTGGTGTGCCTGTTCTACGCGGGCCGCGTCGCGCGCGGGGTGCGTTCGCCTTACTGGGGCAGGCTTTTGGACGTGAGCGAGTTCCTGGCGCTGCTGTCGCTGGTGCCCTTCGTGGGCATGATCGCCGGCGTTTACGAGGCGGTCCGAGGCTAGGGGTCGTGAGCGTTGCGGGCGGTTAGAACCGCCCGCAACGCTCACGAGTGTTTTCGCCGCCGGGACCAAGGCTCGTGAGTGGTACGGCCGGTTCTAACCGGTCTAAACGCTCACGAGCCCGCGTTCAGGAAACCAGGGCGAGCGGGAGCGAGCGCCGGACGCCCGAGGCGTGCCGGCCGTGCAGTGGCACCGCGCGGACGCCCAGCTCCGAAGCGCCGACATCCGAGCCGCCGACCCGGATCACCACGTCGGCCTTCTCCTTGCCGCCCGGCGTGCGCCGCAGCGTGTACGAACTCGCCGTGAAAGCCGCCGCCGGGACGAAGACGTCGAGCGCCCCGATGGCGTCGTGCTCGGCCACCGGAGCGAAACAGACCTGCGTCGCCTGCCCCGCCGTCCACGAGCGCCAAGCGTCGACCGGCTCAGCCTGACGGCCCGCGCCCAGAGCCACGCGCAGTTCCTCGGCCAGCTCGTTCGCTTCGAGAACGGTGCTCTCGTACCCTGCCTCGGCAAGCGCGCCCATCAGGCCGAGCGCGGCGCAGGCCGTGCTGCGCAACGCTCCCAGCTCGCCGCCGCCTCGGGCCAGCGCCGCGACCGGCGCCTCGTCGGGGCGGTAGCGCACGGTCAGCCAGTGGACCCGGTACGGCTTGCCGGTCTGGCCGCGCGCGACCGTCCACGTGAGGAGCTGCGCGGTCGAGAGCGGGATGTCGGCCCGGCGGTAGGTGTCGCGCAGGATGCGGACGACGGTCGCGGTGTCGGGGGTCATCGGGCCTTTGAGGCGGACGATGGCCGACCAGCCGCCGTCGATCTCGGCGACGCCGAAGCGGTTGCCCGCGCGGTCGACGTGCTGGCGGACCTTCAGCGCGCCCGCGATGCGGTGCAGCGGGTCGGGACTGTCGCGTCTGCTGTCGTGGCGGCGCAGGCGGTGGCCGAGCCAGGTGAGCGCCCAGCCCGCCAAATGCTTGCCCGCGACGCGGACCGAGGTCGCCACGAAGATCAGCCCGGCGATCGCCGCGATCGTGATCTGAAGGGGCTGCGAAACCCCGTCGACCGTGTAGGCCAGCAGCACGGCGAGCGCGGCTATCTCCCAGATCGCGACCTGGATGGCGCGCACCGGCAAGATCCACGGCGCGTTCGCGACCGACATTTTCGGCTTGGTCACCCGCGGTGTGAGCACCCCGCTCGCGGGCGCGTCCACAGACACAGCGCCACCCCTTTTCCGACTCCGGCGTCACGTTATCGGGCAACGCGTTTCCCGCTGCCGGAAAAATTGCCCACACGTGCGCGGGTAGCGGACGCTTACCATGAGCCCGGGTCGAAGAGCGGGGGTTAAGAAGGGTGTGGACGCAGCGAGATCAGATCCAGGCGTATCAGTTCCTGCGCCGGAGACTGGTTTCGGCGCTGGTGGCCGCCGACGCGAACCATCCGGTTTCGCCGAGCAGGCGGCTGGTTCTGGGCACGGTGATCGGTGTCGCGGTGATGCTGCTGGTCACGGCCGTGTTCGGGGTGATCGGCCTGCTCAAACCGTCCGGCGGCAAGGACTGGCTGGCAGGCGGGCACGTCATCGTCGAAGAGGGCACGGGGGCCCGCTACATCCTCGGGCAGGACAACGCGCTGCATCCGGTGCTGAACTACGCCTCGGCGCGGCTGCTCGCCGGCGGTAACGGCGACGCGACCGTTTCGGTCTCGGCGAAGAACCTCGCCACCGCGCCGCGTGGTGGCGGCGTCGGGATCGCGGGCGCGCCCGACTCGCTGCCCGGCGCGGGCAATCTGGTGACGAGCCGGTGGAACAGCTGCTCGAAGACCACGCCGGACGCGCCGTCGTCGGCCGAGCCGACGTCCGTCGTCGTGCTCGGCGCCGCCGCGACCGGCCGTGAGGTCGGGCCGGCCGAGGGGCTGCTGGTGCGCCTCGCGGGCGGGGAGCGGTACCTCATCGCGGGCGGGCAGCGCTACAAGCTCAGCGCCGACGCGAGCGCGGCGCTCGGCTACGACGCCGGTTCGGCCGTCGTGGTGTCCAGCAGATGGCTCAACACCGTGCCCGCCGGGCGCGATCTGGGCTTCATCGCGGTCGCCGACGCCGGGCGGGCGGGGCCGAAAGTGGGTACCACCGCCACCGAGGTCGGGCAGATACTGGTGGTCAACGACGCCGTGACCGGCACACCGGCCGGTTATTATCTGGTGCGCAAGGACGGGCTGCAGGTCGTCACCCAGACGGAAGCGGCCCTGATCATGGCGGCACCCGCCAACTCCGACGCGTACGACAAGCCGGGCACGACGGCCGTGAAGGCCGCCGAGGTGGCGAAGACCGGCCGGGTGACGGCGGAGAACGCGGGTGGCTATCCGGGGCGGATCCCGGCGCTGCTCACGGTGACCGGCGGCGTGGTGACGGTCTGCGCGGAGGGCGACGGCGCCGGCCCCGCCAGGATCGTGCTGTCCGGCGCGCCGCCGGGCGGCCGGACGATGGCGGTGCCGAAGACCGACTCCCGCGCCGCGGACGAGGTGTTCGTGCCGCCGTCCGGGGGCGCCGTGGTGACCGAGCTGATGGGCTCGGGCACGGTGTACCTCGTCACGGACACGGGGCTGAAGTATCCGGTGGCGAGCGCGCAGGCGCTGGCCGCGCTGGGCTACGGAGCGGTGCGGAAACAAGCTGTTTCGAGTGGTTTGCTGGGACTGGTGCCAACCGGGCCCGCGCTGGATCCGGCCGCGGCCGCCCAGCTCGTGGCCCCGGTGGCAGGAGCGGGGTGAGGGATGACTGAGCAGCAGCCGATGCGGCGTGAGCGCATCAAGGTCGGGGTGATCGAGGACCACCCGCTGTACCGCGACGCGGTCGCGCGCGTGCTGGCCGAGGCCGAGGACATCGAACTCGGCGCGGTCGAGGACTCGGTGGCGAAGTTCGCGGTCAGCAAGCAGCCACCGGGCAGTGTGATCGTGCTGGACCTGAAGCTGCGCGGGGTCGCGGACGCGGCCGCCGTGCTCGAGGTCAACGGCATGGGGCACAAGGTGCTGGTGGTGTCCGCGCACGCGGGCAAGAACGAGGTGCTCGGCGCGATCGGCGCGGGCGCGCACGGCTACCTGTCCAAGGACGCCGACGGCGAGGAGATCCTGCGCGCGATCAGGACGATCCACGCGGGCAACACGTACGTGTCGCCGACCTTGGCGTCGATGGTCATCGACGCTTCGCACGAGCGCAACGCCGGTCCGAGGATCGACCTGTCCAAGCGTGAGCGCGAGGTGCTGAAGCTGGTCGCCGGCGGCGAGCGCGACGTGGACATCGCCGAGGATCTGGGCATCAGCGTGCGGACCGTCCGGTCGTATCTGGACCGCATCCGTGACAAGACCGGCGAGCGCCGCAGGGCGGGCTTGACCTTGATCGCGATCAAGGAAGGCATCGTCCCCGAGCCCGCCGTGCACTAAGAGGACTCGTGAGTGTTTTCGCCGGTTAGGAGCGATGGGAGTCAACGGACTACACTCCGATAAGGCTCCTACCAGCGAGGATACTCACGATGAGCGCAACGGCACCTCGGAAGCGGCGGAAGTTCAAGAAGCAGGTCAGCGAGCGGCCGGAGGTCGTGCCGTTCACGCCGGAGGATGACGCGGCGTTGTGCTACACCCGGCAGTCGCATTTCACGGATGAGAGCACGTCCAATGCGACCCAGACGCGGGACACGAACCGGTGGTGCAACGCCTGGGAACTCCCGATCGTGAAGACCGTCCAGGATCTGCACGTCTCCGGCGACTTGGAGCCACACAAGCGGGCGGGACTCGCGGAGTGGCTGACCGACGCGCCGCCCAAGCCGTGGAAGACGCTGGTGGTGCCGAAGCTTGACCGGCTGGTCCGCAACGTGATGGACGCGTTGACGTTGCTGGAGTGGCTGAGGGCACGCGGTAAGCGGCTGATCTCCATCGCGGAGGGCATCGATTCCAGTAACTCGATGTCCGAGTTCATGATCACGCTGATGACCGCGTTCGCTCGCATGGAACGCGAGCGGATGAAGGAACGCTTCCGCTCCGCGCGGGCGACGCTCAAGGATGAAGGGCGGTGGGCAGGGGAAGGTCACCCCTACGGCACCATGCCCGTCGAACTGCCTGCCCGTGGCGGCTTCATTCTCGGGCTTGACCCGTACGCGGTGAAATTCCTGCACACGCTGTCCAAGAAGGCACGGGAAGGTGCCGGGTTGTCGGTGCTGGGCGAGTGGCTCAAGAGCAACAAGGTCGTCACTCCGCGCAACCGGCAGGCACAGCTTGCGGCGGAACGGCGCGGGGAGGACGTCTCCACGGTCGAACTCACCGACGCCGAGTGGTCACCGGCTTCGATTCGCCGGGTGCTGGAGAACCCTGATCTTGTGGACCTCGGCATCTTCGAGCCCGCCGAGCAAGCGGAGATCTCCGCCCGGCTGGAGGAGAAGGCAAGCCGGAAGACACGCGGCAGCAACCAGCCTTACGGCCTGTCCGGGGTGCTGGTCTGCCCGGACTGCCTTGACCCCCTGTGGCACCGAATCGGCTCCCAGACACGCACACGCAAAGACGGCTCCACCAAGGAGTACGAATACCGCTACTGGCGTTGCCCGACCCGCAAGCACGGCCCGTCGTTGCGGGCGGATGAGATCGAGCCGTTGGCCGAAGAGGTGTTCTTGAAGGCGTTCGCGAACGTCCCTGTGCGGGAACGGATCGTGCTGCCGCCGACCAGTCACGCGAACGAGATAGCCAAGCTGGAGCGCGAACACGCGCGGCAGATGACCAAGGTAGCGCGCGAAAAGGACGTAGACGAGCGGCGCAAGATCACGGCCGCCGGGGACAAGATCCTGGCCGATATCGACCTGCTGAGGTCGCTTCCGGCCGATCCGGGTGGTGTGCAGTGGGTTCCGACTGATCGGACCTGGAAGGAAGAACTGGCGGGCATGTCGACCGAAGACCGTCGTTTGCGGTGGCTTGAACTCGGGTTCAGCTTCGCGGCGAAGAGGCGGCCGGACGGTTCGTTGGCGGCTGGCTGGCGTTTGCCGGACGGCTGGCGGGACGCGATGCCGGAGGTAGCCGCATGGCAAGACCGGGCAGGCATGACCGGTGACGTGATCGATATGGCGAGCGTGCTCGACAGGCCCACGGCCGCACCCGCCGAACCGGGGCACGAGGACTGAACCCCGTTCACCGTGACAAGGGGGCCTCCCCGCCATGTGGCGGGGAGGCCCCTTGTCGTTGTGGCCGATCTCCTGGTCTACCGGGTACGCCACGTGGCGTTGAGCGCGTCGGCCGCCGCGCTCATCCTGGCTAGCACCTGTTCGACGTCTGCGCCGTCCACCATGACCCAGACTGAGCCGTCCGGGGCTGCTGTGAGCGTCGCTGAGACCCGTTCCGGCGGAGCGGGGGTGCTCTGCCGGGCGTGCTCTGTTTGGTCGGTCTCAGGCCGCTCAGGACTACCGTTGTGAGCGGCGTTGCTCGTGTCGCTGTCCGGGGTGCCTGTGCGGGTGTGTTCGTTGTGCTCTGCCGTGTCCTGGTGGTTGCTGTCATGGTCGCTGCCTTTGCGTGATTGTCGCGGGATGCTCGGTTGTGGACCACTTGTGTCGCGGTGGGTCAAGGGGCGCTCACCTCCCCTCGGCCTGTCGGCGGGGAGTCAGGGAGGGACCCCGGAGCATCCCCCGAAACACCCCGTTTTCGGCCTGTTTGAGGGTTGTCCGGCTGGTGGGTCCCTGGAGTCCCTGAGCCGTGTTTCCCCTGGTCAGGGCAGGGACTTTGGTCCAGGGACCCGACAGGGATAAGTCCCTGAGTCCCTGCCGGGTCCCTGTCCGCGTCCCTGCCGCTCTCGGCACGGCGGGCGAGCGCGTCGGCGACGTCTTCGGCGCGGATCACCTTGTTCCCATCCGACTTGACGGGCCCGATCCCGTACGGCGCGAGCGCCGCCGCGAGATCACGGAAAACCCACCCGTCGTACTCGCCAGGGTTGTGCCGCCGTAGCCGGTTGAGGACAGCTTGTGTCCGAACGCGACGCTCCCCGTCCATGACCGTGTCGACGTCGGCGAGGTGATCGGCGACCGGTGCCGCCTCGATCTCCGGCACCGCGCTTGCCTCGATCGCCCGGCCCGCGTCCTCGATCAACGCCATGGCGCGTGCGATGACCGGGGACACGTCGTCGGCCCCGTCTTCGAACGGCACGTAGAACCCGCGCACCAACTCGAACGTCTCATCGGTGATGCCGACCGCCACGCAGGTTCCCCTGTCGGTGTTGATGCGTAGCTCGGTCGCCCGGATACCCGCCGCGTACTTACCCGATCCCAACAAGCCGTCGTTGGCGACCTGATCGGCCACCGAGAACGCGACACCACACGAGATGTTGCGGGTGATCTCGCGCGGGATGCTGTCCTTCGTGGGTGATTGGGTCGCCAGCAAGAGAACGATGCCGTACTTGCGGCCGCGCTTGATCAGCCGGACCGCCAGCTCTGCCGCTTTCTTGCCGTACTTGGGGTGCTGGAACAGTTCGTGACACTCATCGATCGCACACACCAGCGGGTGCAGCCCAAGCTTGCGCTTGTCGGCGAGCTTGCGTGACACCTTCGGCGGACTGCCCGGCTGCTCACCCAGGACCTTGCCGCGTCGCTCCATTTCGGACAGCAGATCCGCCAGCGCTTGCGTAGCCGCCTCGGCCACGCTGTCGTCCATTCCCATCCGGTAGCGGGAAAGACGTGGCGCGAACGGGGTGAAGTCGGGTGACTCGCCCATCACGAACGCCCACAGTTCCGCCGTGGGGTCGAGTGCCGCGCCGAGCAGCAGCGTCCGCAACGCCGCCGACTTACCCTGTCCCGGCCTCCCACCGATCAGCCAGTTCACGCCGATCAACGGGGCGTTGATGACCAGACCTCGTTGCGACAGACCAAAAGGCACACCGTCGAACAGGTCTACCTGTCCATCGTGGACCAGAGGCCAACTGCCGGCTGCGGACCTCAGGATGCCCTTGTCGGCGACCCACAGGTCAAGGATTCCATCCTCATCTCCCTTGGTAGGCCACGTTTCCAGCGACGCCCGACCGAGGTTCGCGGCCAGCTTGGACCGACGCGCGGCGACCATGTCCGCGGTGACTCCCATCGGCAACCTGATCTGCGCGAACGTGCCATCCCCGTCCGTGCGCGCCGTCACGGGGTAGTCCAGTACACCGCCGTTCTTGAAGAACCGATCCAACGGCCCGATACCCAAGTGCGCCAACGCTTTCGAGATCATCCGCTCATCGATCCACGAGTCAGCGTCGTCCCGGTCCGGGCGGACCAGCCACCCGGCACCCGGTGTCTTGTCCCTGCCTTCGAACGCCGCCGCGACCAGCACCACCACCGGCAGCGTGTAGAGCAGGATCGGCACGGCCACCGTGAGCACCGACCACGTCGTCTCGATTCCTGTGTAGACGTTCGCGAGCCAGACCCACATGTCCTCTCGGTCCATCAGTGAGTCGACCAGCCACAGAACGGCCGCGACGGGTGCGGTGAACCGGGCCGTGATCACCAGCCGCCGGAAGACGATCCCGACCTTGGCCCACCTCGCGGTGGCGTCCGACCGGATCAGCTCTTGCGCTGTCCGCCGTGCTTCGGAATCCCCGGCCATTCGGGCGCGGCGGGCATCGGAGCGTAGATCGGCGTAGGTGGCCCAACTCCAGAACTTCACCAGCCACCGCCACAGACCGCGAACCAGGAACCACAGCAACCGCACCACATCCTGCGGCAGCTTGCGCGCCCGATAGCCGAGCACCGACCGGGCCCGCACCACCGGGCCGGACTGCCACGCCTGCGCGGCCACACGGCGCGCGTGCTTGCCCCATCGGGCGGCCCGTCGCCGGACCGTCCGGCGACGCGGTTGCGGCAAGGTGTCATCGATCAGTTCGCCGTCGAGCAGCGGCCCGACGTGTTCGACGCCGGACGCGCCCGCCCGCGCCAGCTCGGTCCTCTCGTTACTCATGCGCGGCCCCCTCAGTCGTCTCGGAGGCAAGGGCAGCGGCCAGCCGCGACGACAGGCCACGCGAACACCCCGTGACCTCCTGCACCCACGCCGGAGTCACGACCACATCAGGCGTCCACGCGCGCCGGGCGTCGGTGAGGTAGTCGGCGAACAGCCTCCGCCGCTTCGGCGGTTCATGAACCGGCGGGGCCGGTTCATGAACTTCCATGACTTTCGTGGCAGTCACGAACGCCGCGTGCACGGCGTCGGTGAGCTTGTCGTGAAGATCGGTGACCGCCTCGGCCGCGACGAACACGACCAGCGGAGGCACCGAGTGCAGCACCACCCCGGCCGGTGAACCGGCCGCCCACGACGACCACGTGTTCATCACGTACGTGGCTGCCAGTGTCAGCCACTTCGCCGCGCGCACCCACCGGCCGGTGTGGACCTGGTACCGCGCGGTCACCTGCTCCGCTCGCAGAATCGCGAGCAGGACCAGGCACACCGTGGGATCGAGCAGCCACGCCGTCAGCCACGGCAGAGAACCGACCTCGGCCCCGGCAGCGGCGAACCACTGCACGTTCGCGGCCGTGAACGCCAGACCGAGAACGATCCCCGCCCAGCACAACCGGTCCACCTGCGCGCGGACCCGTTCCACCCGAAGCGCGATCACGTCCGGGTGCGTCTGGTACCGGCGAACCTCGGCCGCCTCGGCGGCGTCCTGCGCGAGCCTCTGAGCCCGCGTCAGCGGCACATGCCGCGCATCCTGACTACTCATCGGCGACCACCGCCCCGGCGGCGGGTGGTCGTGTCCATCGACGTGACCGTCAGCGCGCGGGTCAGGATGTGCGCCGCGATCAGATCCGGCACAGCCAGCACCACCACGAGCAACGTCGGGTTGCCCGGATGCGTGATCACCAGCCACTGCACACCGACCATGGCCACGCCCGTGAACGCCACGCGTCCGGCCAGCGACACCACACGGGCGGACGCCCGTGCCGCGTCGGCGGCCTGCTTGGCCTTGCGGGCACTGAACCGCCAGAACATCAGCAGCACCAGCAGCACGCCGACCACGGCGAGAATCTGAGTTGGCGTCAAGGTGAACGTCATCGCCGCTCACCTCCGCGCCGACCCATCCACACCGGGTACAGGGCGCGCCGGTCGGTATCCGGCAACGCACCCCACACCCCAACCGTGTCGGCACCAGCCGCACGCAGATCTAGCTCAAGGCACTCATCGATCACCGGGCACCCAGCACACAGCCGGGCAGCCAGCTCCCTATCCGGTGACGCATCCGCTGTCAGTTCCGGAACGTCGGGCTTGTCGAATGCCCTGAGCCAAAGACCGTCTCTGGCTACCGCGTCGGCAAGCACGTCATCCGGCACAGCAGCGAAACGATCGAGTCGAGCAGCCATCCTCTGGAAATCGGGTTCAGTCATCGCGCACCCCCACCGAGCACGCGACGCAACTCGGCAGCAGGAATCACCAGCCGGGAACGACGGCGCACCGTACGCACTATCCCCACCCGGACCATCCGGCACACACGAGACTCACTGACCCCGAGAAGCCACGCGGCTTGACGGAGCGAAAGAAACGCCGGAGAACCGGCGGCATTGCGGATTGTGTTACTCATGATTGTTTGTCCTTACTGTTGGCTGCGACTCGCTGAGTGCGGGTCGCTGCCATCAAGTAAGGCGGCAAACGCTCAAGACAACTATGTCAGTGTCGGAATGCGGCTATGCCGCGAGGAGAATATCAGCAGGTCAGCGCCAGATTTGCGCAGCACGATATTCTCAGAAAGAATGATGAACATAGGAAATATTCCCGCCGGGAATATTTCCTATGTTCCGCGCTTGAGTTCGGCAAGCAGGGTTCGGAAGTCTGCGCCCACGTTGGCCCCGTAGGTGGCCAGTTCGGTTTCAAGTTCAGTGGCGACCATCAGCAGCGTAGGGCGGCACTGGCGTCCATCTGCAAGCGCCTGCGCGCCTAGTGCCACCGCCTCGTCAACGTCTCCCCGTCGCGCGGCAACGACGCCCAGGGTGATGTGCGCCTCAGCCGTGCGCATCGGTGCCATGTTGACACCCTCCGCATTGATACTCCGCCGGATTACCTCTTCGGCATTGCGTTGCGCCAGTTGGCCTTCGCCGACAATTCGATAAGTATCCATCGCGTAGAAGTCCCACTTATCGGGGTCTACAACGAAATGATTATCTGGACGATCCGGATAGGGCAATTGATCCAGCAAGGCGACACCATTGTCTAACGCCTTGTGAACTTCCTCATTCATTCCCATGCGCGCGTAAGCCTTTGCCTGCTGCCCATAGAGTTGAATGGCGACCGAGTGTGATGGTGCAGCTAAGGCTCCTGCCGCTGCCGCAGGAATCACCGCACGATAGTTGCCCGCCGTGAGGTGGAACCATGCCAGCATTTCATGTGCCCAACCCACGATGCCGATATCGCCAGATTCCTTACCAAGCTCCATCGCCATACGGCGGGTAGCTTCGGCTGATCGCGCGTCGCCTAGATCGTATTCAAGACATCCCACAAGCAGGGCCAACATGCCAGCTTTGCTGACTATCTCGCGGTGCTGCCCAAGTGTCACGCGACCGTTGAGCAGTTCGGTCATCTTGCCGAGCCACTCTTTGCCGGTCATCATCAGCGCCTTGGCATCGGCATGCGCATAGTCGCAGCACAGTTGCTCAACAGTGATATCGAGCGCGTCAATGGTTGACGGGTTGATGGCCGACTCACGAACACGACGAAGCAATTCCAGCGTGTCCATGCCTGTATTGGCGACGAGAATCTCGTCTCGATCTTCGGGTAGAAGTAAGCCGCGGGGCGCATTTGTGGTGAAGTTTGCCTTTTCGTCCTCAATTGAGGGTAATGCTTGGAACCGACTTCGACCAGGAAAATCGAACCAAAGGCGATGCTCGGGAAGATGCAGAATCTTGGCGTAGTTTCGAAGCGTCTTCAAGTTTTCTTCAGGTGCGCCGTTTTCAAGCTTGCTTACTTGAGCTTGCGTAAGACCGAGCCAGCGTCCCAAGAGCTCTTGATTAAGCGCCTTGCCAAATAGCTGGAGGTGCCGGGGATGATTCCTGTAGGCCTTAAATACTTTGCCAATATGATGGCTATCAAACGCTGCGCGAAACTCGGGCGTATCGAAGAATTCATTCCTGAGCTGAACAGGGGGTGTCCGAAGTTGGTCGCGTTGCTCCCTGAGGCACTTGCCGCAGAGGCGGGCCGTGTTGTCGGCGGCGAGCAGTGCTGAGCAACGCTGGCAGCGACGGCTACCGGACGCACCGACTGAACTCATCCGTTCCCCTCGTCAACACCTCGGCGTTCTTCCTTTGACCAGCGTACCCAGGGTGGCGGGGTCCCACCAGCGGCTTGCTCCGCAGGATGATCTTGAGTCTGACGGAAATGCCCCGCCACCAGGCGATATGTCAGCCCTGGCATGCCGCATGCCGGAATCGATATAGACCGGACTGCTGCGCAGCGTGACTGTGAGTGCAAGCAAGGTCCCGGCAGGCGGGGCCACGCCTCAGAAGACTCCTGCTATCCCGACTGAACGGCGACGTGACCACATGATTCTCACGGCATCGCTCACGACTGGCGTGGCCTGTGCAACTCGCGGAATGCGGGAATCAGCACGCCTCGCAGACGCGATCCTGACGCTGGACCATGTCAATCTCGAAACGACACTTGCGATCGGCGATGCCGAATTCCACACCACAAAAGACGGACCGTTTCCTAACCATCAGCTTCGAATCAGCGTTCGCCCATCAACGGGCTTCGCGGCAATAAATTACATGGACCACGACGACGCGCAAATGCCAATTGCCAACTCGTATAGTTCAAAACGACCACTCCCCGAAGTAGATCTAATCTTCAATGGCACAACGGGAGCAGTGTTTCCCCGCACTGCGGCCATACGGATTGAGAATGCGCGCGAAGCCTTGCATGAGTGGCTACAAACGCGAAAAAGGCCGACATGCATCGATTGGCGTCCGTACGATTCTTACTAATCCTACAAAGAGACTAAACAATGCGGGTTCCAAAAGAAGTAGACGTACAGAACGAAGCCAGCGCGATTCGCCGTCGAGCGAAGCGTCTCTACGTGACGTGGCATAGATGTGGCAACGACGGTCTGGACCACGCGGTGACCGATGAGGAAATGGCGCGCGGCGTAAAGCTTGGCGAGGGCCGTTACGAGTCGGTGTGTGGTCATCCGTTGCTGATCGATTCCTCGTTGGTGCCGCCCGGTCGGCGGTGTCAGCGTTGCGTCAGGTTCATTGCGGCACGGGCGAGTCTGTCCACTGTTGAGCAGAGGTTGACGCGTCCGCATCGGCACCGCAGGCCCGGAATACTCGGCCGGTTGTTCCGGCACTCCGAGGCTCCGGCTGGCAGGCCGGAGAGCCCGGTTGTTCCGCCGCCCCGCTCTGCCACTGGCGTGAGGCGCGACGGCCGGATGAGTCCGGCGGGGACAGGCGCTCAGGCGACCGCGCCTGTTCCCGCCGGACGGCAGTCCCCGCGCGAGGTGGACTGATGACCACGCTGTTCTACGCGCGCCCACGACCGGGGGTTGTCCGCGAAGTCGAGCGGTACACGCACTTGTTCGAAATACCGCCTGAGGATACGCCTGTGCCGGATCGGCTTATCCCGCTGTGTGGTGTCTTCGAGTTCGGTCACGGTCAGTTGGAGTTACTGGCGATCCTGGAAGGTGTGCCGTGTTTTGCCTGCCTGCAAAAGAGTCCTGACTCGGTGCCGCAGATTGAGGGGGGTCAGTGACAGAGGAAGAGAAGGCGTCCGCTCGGCTGCAATGGTGGCGAGACCAGATTTTGCCGCGCACGGTGTCGGCGCGGCAGCGGGCATTCGTGTTGGACCGAATCGCACGTTGGCAAACCTCATGGGCTGACGCTGTAAACGGTTGTGACGGCCGTTTCGTGCCCCACTGGTGTGCCCAGGTCGCGCAGTTGATCGCGGCGACCGATCGGGCGTTGCTGAGCGGGGAGATCTGGCAGGCACCGGTAGTCGAGGTGACCAGCTTCACCGGCGTGCCGCGCCTACTGACGTTGCTGGCGGTCGAGCCGGATGTGTTGCACCGTGCCGAACTCGTGCGAAATCTCGGCATGGCTATCGGTCCGGAGGTTCTTGCGCAACCGGTCGCCGGTGAACTCGGGTCACCGACAACGGCCAGGTTCACGCTGAAATTGGCCATGTCCTTGTATCGGGCTGGCGGGATGTCCCGCGAAGCGGCGTGGCGGATGACTTTTGATCCCGGAGGGCGCGCGTGAGCGGTCCAGACCTTGACCCGCTGCTGCTGACCAAGCAGCGGATGTTCATCTTGTGCATGCTCGCGGACATGGAGTCGCATGAGTTCTCGTTGCTGTGCAAGAGATTCGATCAGACAGCGGCGGCGATATCCGAGCAGATCAGGGAACTTCGCACCGCGGAATACGTGCGAGTGCAGTGGGGTGTCAACGGGGACCTTCGGCGTATGTCGGTCCGGCTGACCCGCTTGGGACGTATTCGGCTGGTCAGCCATGTTCTTGCCCTGCAAGGGATTGTTCAGAAAGCGTGTGACCTGATGGGGCCTGCCGCCGCCGACCTTGCGGGGTGTCGGGTCGGTGGCATGGGCGCTGAGGAATTGGAGAAATGATCGGTATGGACGAACGGATATTCCCGTGCGGGCCGGACGTCAGAGGCCCGCATCACATGGCCTTGGGCAAGCTCGCGCCGAAGGTCGACGTGCCTACGTTCCTGCGCCTGATGCGGGAATCTCGCGGTTTTTCCCGTACTGACCTAGTGGTGCGGTTGCGTATCGGCGAACGGACGTTGGCCGAGATCGAGAATTGCGAGAGTCCAATGAGGTCTCTGGAGCTCACGGCGGCGTTGGCTGACCTGCTCGGGGTCGGCCGCGTGATGCTGGCGATGATGGCACTGCGAGACTACGAGGCGCAGCGGGGTGGTTGGTCGTGACCGACACGGAGACAGTGAAGCCTGAGGATGACGTGCGACTGGTCGGCGGGTGGATTCGCTGGCAGCGCAAGGAAAAGTCCCTGTCTGGGGAACAGGTCGCCAAGAAAGCCGAGATCGCGGTGAGCACGCTGTATGCCATCGAACGGTCGGCACAGGCATTGACGTCACTGGAAATGGCGGTGCGGCTTGCGGATGCGCTCGGTGTTGACCGGGGCGTGGTCGTGATGCGCGCGGTCCTGAACTTCCGCTACCCCGACCCCGACTTGACTCTTTTCGCATTCACAGATCCTGCGGACACGCCCAGCGTTGGGGCGACCTGACCATGAAGAACGAGACAGATTCCCGATCGGGCATCGAACGGGATTTTCAGCTCCTGGCGCGGGAACGTGCGATCGGCGCGCCCCTGACAGACAAGGAGCACGCTGCCACTGGGAGGGTCGTGGAAGTCTTCTGGCCCAAGTTCGGCACGCCGCGACCGCTACCGGATCACTGGCAATATTCCACACCATACTAGAGGCCCGAACAGGAAAAAAGGGATATGGCTTTCGATACCCGCTGGAATCCGGACCCGACGGCTACGGCGTCCGTGCAGTTTGTTGGTCATCGCATGGTGGCGATCGAGATAAAGGATAGCCGTGAGACGCTGACGCTGGTTCCACCGACAGACGCGCGGAAATGGCCAGGGTTCGTCAAGCTAATGCGACAAGTCCGCGACGCCGCCGAGCAAGCCGCCGATTTCTGCGAACGCCATCAGTCCGAAGTCCGATCAGAACATTTTCGGGAAGAGATGATCGACGAGGGCGAGGAGGTGTCAACCCAATGACCCTGCGCATATGGTTCGACGACGTCGAATCCGGCGAGGTCGTTCCCGTGGGAAAGCTTGTACGTCGCACGCGGGACAAGCGCAACCTAACGCTGTCCGAGGCAGCGAAGCTCATGGGAATTGCCCCGACGACTTTGGGTCAGATCGAGTCCGGCTTTCGATCAGTCAAAGGAATCGTGACAATTGTGCACCTGGCGGACGGACTCGGCTTACCGCGAACCCAGGTATTCGAGTGGGCCGTCATGAGCATGAAGCCACCGGCGGTCAAGGTCGAACCGTGCTAGGCGCGGGCCTGCCTGAAACAGAATTGGGATAGATGACTGTCGAGGAACTAAAAGCTGAGATCGATGCCCTTAACACGTACAACGATGAGTTCTACCGGGGTCTCGGTCCGATTCTGAATGGGTGGCTGACGCTGAGCGGAGGAGTTCGGAATGCCACAACAGGAACCTCCCAGGATGTCACGGCCATACACGCCAGACTCCAAGACGGGAGCGACGCTATCCACCTGGCACTCGACGCCTCGATCTACTTAGGGCAGGCCCTCACCGCCTTTGCCGCGATCTTGTGACCCCTCTCTGACGTCCGCCACCCGCCGACCACGAGACACCCTGTGCCGACGATGAGCAGCCAGCCCCACCACGGCACCGTGAGCAGCCACCACACGTCAGCCAGAGCGAACCCGAGTGCGAGAGTGCCCGGCCGCCGGGTGCCGATCATCGCCGCGACGGCAGGCACACCCAACGCCAACGCCCACGGCCACATATCACCGAGGACCAGCCACAGGACGAACGCGGACTAGGCCGAACACGGCCACCGCCACCCACTCCACACCCCGTCAGTGCGGCATCGGCCACGCGGGTCCCCCCTGGTGATCAGGCAAACCACGGTGACCCGCTAGCGGCGAGCTAGCGGGTCACCGCAGGTAGAAGGACATGCTAGGGTGTTGTCAGTTGACTTTCATCGCTTAGAACCGGCGAAAACACTCACGACCCTAGGTGAGCAGGCGGGCGGCGACGGCCGTGCCGTCGGTGCGCACGGCGTCGGCCACCGGCTTGGCGTTGGCCGCGACCTCGGGCTCCAAAGCGCGTGCGAGGGCCTCGGTGAGCGTGGCCGTGGTCGGCGTGCTTCCCGCGTGCGCGACGCCGATGCCCAGCGAGGTGACCCGGTCCGCCAGGTAGAACTGGTCGCTGTGCTGGGGGATCACGACCTGGGGTGCCCCGGCACGGGTGGCCGCGGTCGTGGTGCCCGCGCCGCCGTGGTGGACGACCGCCGCGACGCGCCGGAACAGCGCCTGCTGGTTGACCTCGCCGATGGACAGGCAGTCGGAACCGGAGTCCGGCAGCGAAAGATCGGCCCAGCCCCGCAGCACGATCGCCCGGCGGCCGAGCGCCCGTGCCGACTCGATCATCGCGAGGGCGAGGTCCTCCGGTGCCTTGATGCTGCCGAAGCCGAAGTAGACCGGCGGCTCGCCCGCCTCCAGGAAGGCCTCGATCTCGGGGGACAGCGGGCGCTCGTCCGGCAGGATCCACGCACCCGTCTGGGTCACGTCGAGGCCGTCCGACGGCAGCCACGGCGCCAGCGTCGGGTCGGCCGCCAGCCACGGCTTGTCGGTGAACAGGTGCCCCCGGACGTCGTCGACCGGGGACAGGCCCAGTGCTTCCCGGTGCGCGTTGAGCGGGTCGCGGAAGATGGCGTACCGGTACTGGTCGCGGCCCCAGAGCGTCGCGTTGCCGGCGGCGCCCGGTGTGTCGCCCAGCATCGGGAACACCGGCGGCGCGTGGTGCGGGGACGGCAGGAACACCGGGCAATAGGCAGCCATCACGTAGCCGATCCCCAGTTTCTCGGCGACCGTGCGGCCCGCGATCACCAGGTAGCCGCCCGCCACGATCACGTCGCAGCCTTCGGCGGCCGCGGTGAGCGCCGTGAACTGGTCGGCGACCGTGGTCTCGATCAGCTGACGCCGCTGCTCGGGCGTCGGCGGCGCGACCATGCCGGTCTTCCCGGTCGACCGCAGTTCCGGGCCCACCGGGAAGAACGGGATGCCCAGGCTTTCGACCTGCGCGCGGAAATCGGGCGGCGCGCAGACGCGGACCTGTTCGCCGAGCGCTTTCAGCTCGGCAGCCAGTGCCACCACCGGCTGGACATCGCCCCGCGAGCCGATCGTGGACAGCAGAACACGCATTGGGAATTCCCCTCACATACCTCGGTCAAGGTGATCAAGTGTGGACCCGGACCGGGGCCTTGCCGCAAGACCCACCCTCTGCTATACGTTTAAATGGGAAGAGGAGCCGCCATTCATTGAGCACGCGGCGATAGCCCGCCGAAGCCGTTTTGGTGTTTCCTGGTGGCATGCCTTCGCCGATCACAGACGTCCAGTGGCAAACCGTGCGCACCTCGCTCAAGCACACCGCCGATCGCTTCGCGGAATTGGTGCTCGCACGCGAACCCGGCGCGAAGGCCACCCAGGACTGGACCGTCGCGGACACGGCGGCTCACGTCGCGGTCATCGCGCGGCTCTACACCGCGCAGATCGGCTCCGGCGCGGCCACGGATCCGTTGCCGTCGCTGCGGAGCACCGTGCTCACCACCACGGTCGACACCGTTTCGGACCTCAACGCGGCCGCGCTCGCCCAGTTCACCGAACGCGACACCGGCGCGATCATCGAGCAGCTCCGAGCCGACATCGACGTGATTCTGCGGGTCAGCGACGGCCTCGATCCCGAGGAACCGCTGCCCTGGCTGGGTGATTCGCGGGTGCCCAGGGCAGGCGTGCTCGCGCACCTGGTCAACGAGCTGCTCATCCACGGCTGGGACATCGGGCGGTGGCGGATCCCGCCGGAGGACGCGGCCCTGTTCCACGACCTGTTCCTGGTCGGGCTGCTGCGGCACGACCCGGGGCATCTGCTGGACAACGACGAGCCGCCGCGCGAAAAGCGGATCGCCGTGCAGTTCCGGTCGGACCACACGAAGCCGGTGACGCTGGTGCTGCACCGGGGCAAGGTGACCGTCGAAGACCCGCGCGCCGACAACGACGTCCGCCTGCGATTCGACCCGCCGACGCTCAGTCTCGTGAACTTCCACCGCGTCGCCAAGGCGCGGGCGGTGCTCACCGGGAAAATCGCGATCAGCGGGCCGAAACCCTGGCTGTTGCCGAGATTCCTGAAAACGGTCCGGCTGCCTTAAAGACGGCGGTTCGCCAACGCGCCCGTCGCCGCACGGGCCTTTTCCGCGATTTCGGGATCGATGTCCACGACCACCGTTTCCGGCGCGCTGCCCAAAGAGGCGGCCATTCGGCCAAAACCATCGGACACGATCGAATGGCCGATTCCCGTTGGCGCCTTCGGATTCACCGCGACGCCGGTCGCCGCCGGGTCGGCCTGCCCGACCGCGACCACCCACGCCCCGGAGTCGAGCGCGCGGGCCCGCGCGAGTACTTCCCACTGCTCGCGCTTGCCCTCGCCCGCGCCCCACGACGCGGGCACCAGCACCGCGGCGACGCCCGCCTCGCCATGCGCGCGGAACAGTTCGGGGAAACGCAGGTCATAGCAGGTCGCGACGCCGTACGAGACGCCGTCCACAGTGAACCGCACCAGTGACGCGCCAGGCGCGACCGTGTCGGACTCGCGGAAGCCGAACGCGTCGTAGAGGTGGATCTTGTCGTAGCCGCGGTGCTCACCGAGTCCGGTGACGAGCAGCGTGTTCTTCACCCGGCCGTCGCCGGACGGGGTGAACATCCCGGCCACGATCAGCACGTCGTACTCGGCCGCGATGGCCGCCACGGCCGTCGCCCATGAACCGTCCAAAGGCTCCGCGATCGGTCCCAGCGGGACACCGAAGCGGGCCATCGCCGCCTCGGGGAACACCACGATCCGCGCGCCTTGGCCGGCCGCTTCGGCGACGCCCTCGCGGATGAGCTTGAGGTTCGTGTCCGGTTCGTCACTCGAAGTGACCTGGCAGAGGCCGATACGCGGCACGGTGGTCTCCCAACATGTGGTGCGGGCGTCACCACGGAGTATGCCCGCTCGGGCCACCTCGTACCCTGGTCCCATGCTGAACCGAACCGACCTGCGAGGGCAGGTCCCGTCCGCTGCCGAACTCCGCGCCACGCTCCCGCGTGCCGAGATCGACGTGGACGCGGCACTGCATCAGGTGCGGCCGGTGGTCGAGGCGGTCCGTGACCGTGGTGTCGAGGCCGTGCTCGAGTTCACCGAGCGGTTCGACAAGGTGCGCCCGGCGAGCGTGCGCGTGCCCCGCGAGCGGCTGGCCACCGCGCTGTCCGAGCTGGACCCGCAGGTCCGCGCCGCGCTGGAGGAGTCCATCGCGCGCGCCCGCAAGGTGCACGCCGACCAGCGCCGCGAGGACGTCACGACGACCGTCGTCGACGGCGGCACGGTCACCGAGCGCTGGCTCCCGATCGACCGCGTCGGCCTGTACGCGCCGGGCGGGCTCGCGGTGTATCCGTCCAGTGTGGTCATGAACGTCGTCCCGGCGCAGGCCGCCGGCGTCGAGACGCTGGTGCTGTGCTCGCCGCCGCAGGCCGAGTTCGGCGGGCTGCCGCACCCGACGATCCTGGCGGCCGCCGAGCTGCTCGGGGTCGAGGAGGTCTGGGCGGTCGGCGGCGCGCAGGCGGTCGCGCTGCTCACCTACGGCGGTGTCGACACCGACGGCGCCGAGCTGGTGCCGGTCGCGCTGGTCACCGGGCCCGGCAACATCTACCTGACCGCGGCCAAGCGCATGCTGCGCGGCCTGATCGGCATCGACTCCGAAGCCGGTCCGACCGAGATCGCCATCCTCGCCGACGAGACGGCCGATCCCGCGCACGTCGCGGCCGACCTGATCAGCCAGGCCGAGCACGACACACTCGCCGCGAGCGTGCTCGTGACCACCTCGCCGGAGCTGGCCGACGCCGTCGACGCCGAGCTGCAGCGCCGAGTCGGCGCGACCAAGCACTCGGAGCGGGTCGGGATCGCCTTGCGCGGCAAGCAGTCCGGCACCGTACTGGTGTCCACTGTGGAGGATGGAATCCGGGTCGTCGACGCGTACGCCGCCGAGCACCTGGAGATCCAGACGGCGAACGCGCGCGAGGTCGCGGCGCGGGTGCGCAACGCCGGCGCGATCTTCGTCGGCGCGTACGCGCCGGTCTCGCTCGGCGACTACTGCGCGGGCTCCAACCACGTGCTGCCGACCGGCGGGTTCGCCAGGCACTCGTCGGGGCTGTCCGTGCAGAGTTTCCTCAAGGGCATGCACATCGTGGACTACAGCGAGCAGGCGCTGCGCGACGTCGCGTCGAAGGTCGTCGCGCTCGCCAACGCCGAAGACCTGCCCGCGCACGGCGAAGCGGTGACGGCGAGGTTCCCGGCATGAACGAAGTGACACTCGACGATCTGCCGCTGCGCGAAGACCTGCGCGGCAAGTCGCCCTACGGTGCGCCGCAGCTGGACATCCCGGTTCGGCTCAACACCAACGAAAACCCGTACCCGCCGCCGGACGCGCTGGTCGCCGACGTGACCGAAGCCGTCCGCGAGGCGGCGGCGAACCTGCACCGCTATCCGGACCGTGACGCCGTCGAGCTGCGCCGCGACCTCGCGGCGTACCTGACGACGTCCACCGGTGTCGCGCTGACCGAGCGGAACCTGTGGGCCGCCAACGGTTCCAACGAGATCCTGCAGCAGATCCTGCAGGCGTTCGGCGGACCGGGACGCTCCGCGCTGGGCTTCGAGCCGTCGTACTCGATGCACCCGATCATCTCGGCGGGCACCAAGACCGACTGGGTGCCGACGCCGCGCCGCCCGGATTTCTCGCTGGACACCGGCAAAGCGGCCGAGATCGTCCACACGCGACAGCCGGACATCGTGTTCGTGACCAGCCCCAACAACCCGACCGGCGGGTCGATCCCGCTGGCGGACCTGGCAGGCGTGCTCAAGGCGGCACCGGGGATCGTGGTCGTGGACGAGGCGTACGCCGAGTTCTCGTCCCAGCCGAGCGCGGTCGAACTGCTCGCCGAGTACCCGGCGAAGCTGATCGTTTCGCGCACGATGAGCAAGGCGTTCGCGTTCGCGGGCGGACGGCTGGGCTACCTCGCCGCGGCGCCCGCCGTCGTCGACGCGCTGCAGCTGGTGCGCCTGCCGTATCACCTGTCGGCGCTGACGCAGGCCGCCGCGCGCGCCGCGCTCCGGCACGCCGACGCCACGCTGGCGTCGGTGCACAAGCTGGCCGCGGAACGTGACCGTGTCGTGGAAGCCTTGCTGGGACTGGGTTTCACACCGGTGCCGAGCGACGCGAACTTCGTCCTCTTCGGACGGTTCGCGGACGCGCCAGCCAGCTGGAAGTCTTATGTGGACAACGGGGTGCTGATCAGGGATGTCGGTATCGACGGCCACCTGCGGGTGACCATCGGAACCCCCGAAGAGAACGACGCCTTCCTCGAGGCGAGCAAGGAGGTGCCCCGATGACCCGCGTCGGAAAGATCGAACGGACCACCAAGGAGTCGTCGATCCTGGTCCAGCTGGACCTGGACGGGACCGGCAAGGTGGAGATCTCCACCGGTGTCCCGTTCTACGACCACATGCTGACCGCGTTCGGCGTGCACGGTTCGCTCGATCTCAAGGTCGAGGCGACCGGTGACGTGCACATCGACGCGCACCACACGGTCGAGGACACCGCGATCGTGCTGGGCCAGGCGCTGCGCCAGGCACTCGGCGACAAGAGCGGCATCCGCCGTTTCGGTGACTCGTGGATCCCGATGGACGAGACGCTCGCGCACGCCGCGATCGACGTCTCCGGCCGTCCGTTCTGCGTGCACCTGGGCGAGCCGGAGCAGTTCAACTCGTTCACCATCGGCGGAAATTACCCGTTCGTGCTGACCAGGCACGTGTTCGACTCGCTCTCGTTCCACGCGCAGATCGCCTTGCACGTCAGGGTGCTGCACGGCCGCGACCCGCACCACATCGCCGAGGCGCAGTACAAGGCCGTCGCACGCGCGCTCCGCGCCGCGACCGAGCCCGACCCCCGCGCCGGCGGAATCCCCTCCACCAAGGGCGTCCTCTGACAACCCGCGATAAAGCGGGCTTTACTCCCCGGAGTAAAGCCCGCTGAACTTCCCGGGATAAAGCGGGCTTTATCCCGCGCGATAAAGCCCGCTAAACTCCCGGGGATAAAGCAGGCTTTATCCCCGGGAGTAAAGCCCGCTTTATCGCGTTCGGGCTAGCCGCCGTTGGAGGGCTGGTAGGCCGGGGCCGCGGTCATGGCGCGGGCCGACGCTGGCGGGGCCAGCTTCTCGACCGCGTCGAAGAACGCGCGGCCCATGACGGCGCGGGCCTCCACGAGCGGGTGAGTGGCGCCGAAGTTCTCCGGCTGGTCGGGCGTGTGCGCGAAGATCGAGTACGTCAGCACCGGCTTGCCCGCGGTGTCGAAGATGATCCCGGCCTCGTTGCGGCCGTCGTTGAACCAGCCTGCCTTCGTCGCGACCCTGCCACGCTCCACAGAGGACATGGTCCGGCGGATGCCGTCGGTGAACGCGGCCTGCGAACGCAGGATGTTCAGCAGGTAGTCACCGGAAGCCTTCGACAGCAGCGTTCCGCCGACCAGCGCCTGCAGCAGGTCGTGCGTCTCACGCGGGGTGGTCTGGCCGAGGAAGAACCGGTTCGGGTTCGCGACCGGCTTGACCTGGGTCTTCGGGAAGCCCTTCGCCACCAGGATCTCGTTGATCTCCTTGGACGGCGCGACCAGCCCGCACAGTCGCACGCAGGTGTCGTCGGAGACGGTGAGCAGCAGCGCCAGCACGTGCCCGAGGGTCACCGAGCTCGGGTACGCGCCGTCGAGGCCGAAAATCCCGTCACCACCCGCGACAATGATGTCGGCGGGCACGTCGACACGCTGGTCGAGCTTCAGCAGCCCACGGTCCACTTTGTCCAGTACCGCGGTGGCGACCGCGATCTTGTTGACGCTGTAGGCCTCCACCAACTCGTCGGCCTTGTCCTCGACCACGGTGGCGCCCGCGACGCTGATGAACGAGTTCCACGTGCCACCCGCACGCGAAGACTGCTTTTCGTAAACCCGGCGGACCCGCTTCTGCGGTGAAGCGGACTCGGTCTCCGCGAGTGCCGGCGTGGCGGTCGCGAGCACAGCGGCCGTCGCGGCGCCCAGTCCCAAAAGGACCCGGCGGTTCACCTGTTCTGCCACAACAATCCCCAATCGATCACAGTGTGAAGACCGAACCGGGCGCCGCGTAGGCGATCGGTCCGGTGTAGACGGTCGACGCCTGCGCCTCGGCCTCGAGAGGCGTCAGCGACGGCCCGACATGGGTCAGCACGAGCCGTCCGGTGCCCGCAGCGGCGCGCCCTGCGTCAAGCGGCGTCAGATGCACTGGGGACTGCTCCGCGCTATCTGCCTCGCACAGGAACAGGTCGGCTCCATCCGCGATCTTAGCCAGACCTTCGCAAGGACCGGTGTCACCTGAGTAGGCCAGCACGTTCTTGCCGTCTAAAATTCGTATCCCGAAGGCCGGAAAGCCATGTGCCACAGCGTGACTGGTCAGTCGCAGTCCGCCGACGCGCGCCTGGTGGCCGTCATGCAGCTCGTGCACCTCGAAGGCGTTTTCGATCGGCGCGCGCTGCGTGTTGGTCAGGAAATCCGACAGTCTCGTGGCGATCCCTGGCGGCCCGTAAAGCGGGATGGGGCCACGCGGCCGCAGGTCGGCGAACAGCAGCGCGTACGTCGCGACGAGCAGATCGGCGGAGTGGTCGGCGTGCAGATGCGAGATCCAGATCGCGTCGAGCTCGTCGATCGCGGTGTGCTGCTGCAGCGCGGCCAGGCTCCCGGGCCCGGCGTCCAGCCAGATGGTCGTGTCGCCGTGGGAAACCAGGTAACCGGAGCAGGGGTTGCCCGGTCGTGGATACGGCGTCGAGCTGCCCAGCACGGTCAGGCTGATGGTCATATGGCACCCTAGGGCACCGTGAGCAAGGAAATGATCGGAATTCTGCTGCTGGCGCTGGCCGGTTTCCTCATCGGCGGCGTCTACGCGACGTGGAAATCCGTCAAGCTGATGGCGATCGTGCTCGGCCTGGCCGCACTGGTGGCCGCGGGTGCCGCAGTCGCCTGGTTCGTAGGCTGACGTCGTGAGTGATGCCGACGGTTAGAACCGTCGGCATCACTCACGACCCCTTTAGACGGACGCGAGTTCGCGCTCGTCGTCCAGCTTCTTCGTGAGCTGTTCGCCCTCGACGTCGACGTTCGGCAGCACCTTGTCGAGCCAGCGCGGCAGCCACCACGCGCCCTTGCCGAGCAGCGACATCACCGCGGGCACGATCGTCATCCGGATGACGAAGGCGTCCACCGCGACACCGAACGCCAGCGCGAAGCCGATCGACTGGATGAGCGACGATTCGGCGAGGATGAAGCCGGCGAACACGCTGATCATGATCAGCGCCGCCGCCACGACCACCCGCGAGCCGTGCCGGAAGCCGGTGACCATGGCCTCCTGCGGGTCGGCGCCGTGCACGTGCTCCTCACGCATCCGCGTCACCAGGAAGACCTGGTAGTCCATCGCGAGGCCGAACAGCACGCCGATCAGCAGGATCGGCAGCATGCTCATGATCGGGCCGGTCGACTCGACGCCGAGCAGGTCGTTCAGCCAGCCCCACTGGAACACCGCGACCACGGCGCCGAACGTCGCGACCACCGAGCCGAGGAAGCCGAGCGTCGCCTTGAGCGGCACGATGACCGAGCGGAACACCAGCATCAGCAGCAGGAACGCGAGGCCGACGATCAGCGCGAGGTAGGGGAGCATCGCGTCGGAGAGCTTCTCCGAGACGTCGATGTTGGCCGCGGTCTGCCCGGTCACGGCGATGCTCGCGCCGGTTTCGGACTTCAGCGACGCGCCCTGGGCGCGGATGTCGGCGACGAGGTCCTCGGTCTGCTTGCTGCTCGGGCCGCTCTTCGGGATGACGGTCAGCAACGCCGTGTCACCCGCCTGGTTGACGCCGGTCGGCTTGACGAACGCGACGTCGTGCAGTCCGCTGAGCTTGGCGACCACCGGCTGCACCGCCTGCGGGTTCGGCATGTCGACGACGACCAGCAGCGGGCCGTTCGCGCCCTCGCCGAAGCTCTTGCTGACGATCTCGTAGGCGCGGTGCTGGGTGGACTCCGGCGCGGCCGTGCTGTCGTTCGGCAGGCCGAGCTGCATGTCGGCGACCGGGATCGCGACGACCGCGAGTCCGGCGAGCGCGGCGATCAGCACCGGCCAGCGGCGCTTCGCGACGAACCTGGCCCAGCGCTCGCCGTGCGTGGCCTTCGCGGACTCGTGGTCCTTGCCCGGCTTGATGCGGTTCCTGGCGAAACCGAGGATCGCGGGCAGCAGGGTCAGCGCGATGATCACGGAGATCGCCACGGTGATCGCGGCGGCGACGCCCATCTCGCCGAGGAACGGGATGCCGACGACGGTCAGCCCGGCCAGCGCGATGATCACGGTCAGCCCGGCGAACACGACCGCGCTGCCCGCGGTCCCGGCGGCTCGGCCCGCGGCCTCTTCCGGACTCCGGCCGATCGCGAGTTCATGTCGATAGCGCGAGACGATGAACAGCGCGTAGTCGATGCCGACGGCGAGACCGATCATCAGCGCGAGCACCGGGGTGTTGTTGTTCAGGTCCATGAAGCCGGACGCGGTGGTGATGCCCGCCATGCCGATGCCGACGCCGACGAGCGCGGTCAGCAGCGGGATCCCGGCGGCGATCAGCGAGCCGAAGGTGATCACCAGCACGAGCGCCGCGACCGCGACGCCGAGTCCCTCGGTGGCGTTGGTGACCGGCTGGGTCTGCACGGCGTCGCCGCCGAATTCGACCTGTAGCCCGGCCTGCTCGCCGACCTTCGCGGCCGACTTCAGCGCGGCGCGGTCGTCCTCGGTCAGCTCGAAGGCCTTCTCCTTGTAGCTGACCTGCGCGAGCGCGACGCGCTGGTCCGGTGAGATGGACTTCATCTGGAACGGGTCGGCGACGTTGACCACCTTCGGCGCGGTCTTCAGCTGCGCGACCACGCGCTCGACGGCGGCCTGGTTGGCGGGCGCGGTGACGGTCTGGCCCGGCGCCGCGGCGATGACCACGCGCGCGGTCGCGCCACCGGCGGCGGCCTGCGGGAACTTCTCGGCGAGCTGGTCGATCGCCTGCTGCGACTCGGTGCCGGGGATGGTCACGGAGTTCGTCAGCTGGCCGGACAGCGTCACGGCGCCCAGGCCGAGGCCGAGCAGCACGGCGGCCCACAGCGTGGCGACGAGCGCCCGCCTGCGGAACGCGAACCGGCCGAGCCGGTAGAGGAAGGTGGCCACTGTGGGTGACTCCTTGGAAGAGGGATCAGTCGATCAGGTGACACTGAAGCTAGCCGATCGGCAAGGGGAGTCACAAGCCGATCGGCAAGTATGTGACTAGCCGCACGGCTAGGCCAGAGCTCGCCGATCGGCTAGGGAGTCAACTTGTCGATCGGCCAGCAGGCGGCGTAGAGTCCGACTGAATCGAGGAGGACCGATGGCGGCCGGAACGGCTGAAATCCGTGAAGACACCAGGACCAGGCTGTTGACCACAGCGCTGCGCCTGTTCACCGAGCACGGTGTCGAAGGAACCTCGCTGCAGATGATCGCCGACGCGCTCGGTGTCACGAAGGCGGCGGTGTACTACCACTTCAAGACCAAGGACGAGATCACCGAAGCGGTCGCCGAGCCCGGCATGCGCGAGCTGGCCGCGCTCGTCGAAGAAGGACTCAAGGTCCGCCGCCGCGGCGCGCAGATCGACTTCGTCCTCGAAGGCTTCGTCGACCTCGTGGTCCGGCACCGGTCACTGGTCGCGCTGTTCTCCAGCGACCCCGGCATCGCCCGCGCGCTCGAACGCGGCTTCCACACCTCGGTCGACATGAAGGACGGCCTGATCACCCTCTTCGTCGGCGAGGACCCGGACGTCTCGGGCGTCATCACCGCCCACGTCCTGCTCACCGGCCTCGCGCTGACTGGCGGCGCCCCCACGCTCGCCGACCTCGACGACGAAACCCTGCGCGCCTCCCTGCTCGAGGTCGGCCGCAAACTCCTCGGCCGCCGCGCCCGCCGCATCTGCTGACCCCGGGGATAAAGCCCGCTTAACTCCCGGGAGTAGAGCGGGCTTAACTTCGGGGAGTAAAGCCCGCTTTATCCCGGGCCTGAGGCCGGGAGCTGGGCGAAGGTGAGGTAGGCGGGCGGGACCGCCGAGGTGAGCCAGACGCCGTTGGCCGAGAGCTGGAAGGTGAGGCCGTCGGTGTGCATGGCGGCCGCGTCGACGCTCAGGATGACCGGTTTGCCGCGCCGGGCGCCGACCGTGATGGCGGTGTCCGTGGTCGCCGAGAGGTGGACGGCGTGGCGTGAGCCGGGGTTGAGGCCTTCGCGCATGATCGAGTCGAGGAACCGCGCGACCGTGCCGTGGTAGAGCACCGCGGGCGGGACGGAGTCGGGGAGCGCGAGGTCGACCGGGACGCTGTGGCCTTGGCTGGCGCGGATGCGGGTGCCGGTCTCGTCGAAGGCGAAGCGGCTCTTGTCGTTGTTCGCCACGACCTCGTCCAGGTCGGCGCGGGTGAGCGGGAAACCGTGCGCTGCCAGCGCGCGCAGCAGCACGTCGACGGACACCCAGCCCTGCGGGTCGAGTGCGATGCCGATCAGGTCCGGTTCGTGCCGGAGGTGGAACGAGAGTTTCTTGGAGACTCGTTTGAGGTCTTTCATAACGGCTTCATCGTCGCACCGCGGCGCAACTCAAATTCCGCCTTCGACCGCCGGCCGCAACTTCACCGCGCCGGAACCGAAACGGGACATCTGGTCGTCCGAGTTGTAGAGACCGCAGCTGCGCAAGGACAGGCAGCCGCAGCCGATGCAGCCGGTCAGCCGGTCGCGCAGGCGTTGCAGCGCGTCGATGCGGGCGTCGAGTTCGTCCTGCCAGCCCTTCGACAGCCGGGCCCAGTCGGCCTTCGTCGGGGCGTGGTCGGTCGGCAGTGTCGCGAGCGCGGCGCTGATGTCCTCCAGTGTCAGGCCGACGCGTTGCGCGGCGCGGATGAACGCGATCCGGCGCAGCACCGAACGGGGATAGCGGCGCTGGTTGCCCGCCGTGCGTTCGGAGCCGATCAGGCCTTTGTCCTCGTAGAACCGCAACGCGGTGTGCGGCACGCCGCTGCGGTCGGACACCTGTCCGATGGTCAGGTGGTCGGCAAGCTTGGTCACTTCGCCAGGCTATCCTTGACTTCGAGTTTGGTCGAGGTTGCAGCCTGGATACATGACCACCGCCACTGAACTCGACCGGCTCATGTCGCTGATGACCGGCGACGAGAAACACGACGCGGCCGCGACGTCCACTTTGGACGTTCTGTGGACGCTCTACGACCGGGTGCTCGGCCCCGACGACCGGTTCTTCCTGTCCAAGGGACACGGCCCGATGGCATTCTACGCGATATTGGCCGCCAAGGGTTTCCTCGACGAGTCCGAGCTGAAGACCTGGGGCCGCCCCGATTCCCGGCTCGGCTACCACCCCGACCGCACCAGGGTGCCCGGCGCCGAGATCTCCAGCGGCTCGCTCGGCCACGGGCTTCCGCTCGCCATCGGCACTGTGTTCGGCCTCGACGCCCAAAAGCTGCCTGGCGACATCGTCGTGCTCGTCGGCGACGCCGAACTCGACGAGGGTTCGAACGCCGAAGCGATCGCCGTCGCCGGCCGCCAGGGTATGGAGCGGCTCACCGCGGTCGTCATCGACAACTCGTCCGCCACACATGGCTGGCCGGGCGGCATCGCGAGCCGGTTCGCCGTCGAAGGCTGGGAGACCCGTACCGTCGACGGCCGTGACCACGACGCGCTGTACCACGCCTTCACCGAGCCGCACCCCCGGCGCCCGCTCGCGGTCGTCGCCGTCGTCGAACCGAAAGGCTGACCAGCCATGGACATGCGCCAGACTTTTCTCTCCACAATGGACGAAGTGCTCGACGTCGACCCGAGGGTCGCGCTCGTCATGGCCGACATCTCCGCGGCCTCCATGGACGACGCCAAGGCCCGCCATCCGGACCGGGTGCTCAACGTCGGCATCCGCGAGCAGCTGCTGATCAGCGTCGCGGGCGGGCTCGCGCTGTCCGGGATGCGCCCGGTCGCGCACACCTTCTCGTCGTTCCTGGTCGAGCGGCCGTTCGAGCAGGTGAAACTCGACCTCGGCCATCAGGGTGTCGGCGCGGTGCTCGTGTCGTCCGGCGCTTCCTACGACATGCCGTTCGCGGGCCGCACGCACCAGGCGCCCGGCGACGTCGCGCTCATCGACACCTTGCCCGGCTGGGCCATCCACGTGCCCGGCCACCCCGACGAGGCACGTCGCCTGCTGCTCGAATCCTTGCCTGGCGACGGTAACGTCTACCTGCGGCTTTCCGCTCAGGAGAACGCCGAAGCGCACCTCGGCACCGGCGTGCAGGTCGTCAAATGGGGCAACGACGGGGTCGTGCTGGCGGTCGGCCCGATGCTGGACCCGGTGCTGGCGGCGACGGAAGGCCAGAATGTCACCGTGCTCTACACCTCGACCATCCGGCCGTTCGACGCCGGCGGCCTGCGCACCGCGGTCTGGGATTCGACGCCGAACGTGGTGCTCGTCGAGCCGTACCTCGCCGGCACGTCGGCGCACGTCGTGTCGGCGGCGCTCGACGACATCCCGCACCGGCTGCGCTCGCTCGGCGTCCGCCGCGACATCGAGGTGCGCACATACGGCGAAATGGCGGACCACGATCTCGCGCACGGGCTCGACGAAGCGTCGATCGCCATACAGATCAAGGAGTTCCTGGCCCGGTAGTGTCTTGACCGTGACCACAGAGATCCGCCCGCTCGCGCTGGCCCTCATCCGCCGTGGCGACGACATCCTGGTCTTCGAAGGCCGCGACGTGATCAAGGACGAGACGTTCTACCGCCCGCTGGGCGGCGGCATCGAGTTCGGTGAGCGCGCGGCCGACGCGCTCCGCCGCGAGTTCCGCGAAGAGCTCGCGGCGGAGCTGACCGGGATCGAGCAGCTCGCCGTGCTGGAGAACATCTTCGTCAACGACGGCAGCCCTGGACACGAGATCGTCTTCCTGTTCGGCGCCGAGTTCGCCGACCGGTCCTGGCTCGCCCGCGAGGACCTGGGCACGATCATCGACGACCCCGGCACCCGCGTCTTCTGGCGCCCGGTCGCCGACTTCCTGTCAGGCAACGCGATTCTCTACCCGGACGGCCTGGCCGCGTTGCTAGCCGACTCGTGAGAGCCGGAGCGAACCCGTTGCCGCACCACTGAAATCGAACCGCACGAACACCTTCTCGCCTTCGCGGACCGGCAGCCGGGGGAACGTGTTCTCCACGTCGAGCGTCTCGAAGCAGACCGAGTCCTTGTCGAAATCCTCCACCGGATCGCTGATCGTCACGGTGACCATCGGTGGCATGGTGGCGGGGAAATCGGCGCCGAGCGGGCGCAGGAGCAGCACGTTGTCGGAGTCGAGCATGGTCGCGTTCGCCGCGGGCCCGTGCTTCTTCCACACGGGCCCGTAGTAGAACGCCTCCAACGCGGCCTTGCGCGCTTCCATGCTTTCGAACCCGCGTACCCAGACGAACCGATCCGGATCGTCGAGGTCGCGGAAGCGTCCGGGCAGCCGGATGCCGAGCGCCTCCTGGCTCTCGACGAACTCCCGCTCGAAGAGCTCGATCAGCTCGTCACGGCGGCCCGGACGCAGGGTGTACTGACGCAGTTCCACGACATTCATGCCGCGAAGCTAGCCAGCCTCCACTGACATCCAGTGTCAGCGGAAAGCCGCGAGTCCCGTCACGGACTGGCCGAGCGAGAGCGCGTGCATCTCTTCGGTGCCCTCGTAGGTGAGCACGGTTTCGAGGTTCGCCATGTGCCGCATCACCGGGTACTCCAGCGAGATCCCGTTGGCGCCGAGCATGCCGCGCGCGGTGCGGGCCACCTCGATGGCCGACCGGACGTTCGCCATCTTCCCGAAGCTGACGTGGTTGTGGTGCAGCTTGCCCGCGTCCTTGAGCTTGCCGATCTGCAGCGCGACCAGCCCGGCCCGGTTGACCTCGACCACCAGGTCGGCGAGCTTGCGCTGGGTGAGCTGGAAACCGGCCAGCGGCTTGCCGAACTGCTCACGGCTGAGCGTGTACTCCAGCGCGGACTCGTAGCACGAGCGCGCCGCGCCGACGACGCCGTAGAGGATGCCGTAGCGGGCCTCGTTCAGGCAGGACAGCGGCCCGCGCAGACCCCTGACCTCGGGGAACGCCGCGGACTCCGGCAGGCGGACGCCGTCGAGGACGAGCTCGGCCGTCAGCGAGGCACGCAGGGACAGCTTGTGCTTGACCTCGTTGGCGGTGAACCCGGGCGTGTCCGTCGGGACGACGAAGCCGCGGATGCCTTCGTCGGTCTGCGCCCAGACCACCGCGACCTGCGCGACCGTGCCGTTGGTGATCCACATCTTCGAGCCGGTGAGCACCCAGTCGCCGCCGTCGCGGACGGCGCGCGTGCGCATCGAGCCGGGGTCGCTGCCCGCGTCCGGCTCGGTGAGCCCGAAGCAGCCCAGCGCCTCGCCCGCGGCCATGCGGGGGAGCCACTCCTGCTTCTGCTCCTCGGAGCCCCACTTGTAGATCGCGTACATCGCGAGCGAGCCCTGCACCGAGACGAAGCTGCGCAGGCCCGAGTCGACGGCTTCGAGCTCGCGGCAGGCGATGCCGTACGCGACGGCGCTGGTGCCGGCGCAGCCGTAGCCCTCCAGGTGCATGCCCAGTAGTCCGAGCTGGCCGAAGCCCTTGGCGAGATCGGCGGCGGGGAGCGAGCCGGACTCGTACCACTCCGCGACGTTCGGCAGGAGCTGGTCGTTCGCGAAGGCGCGGACCGCGTCGCGCATGTCGCGTTCTTCGCCACTCAGCTCGGCGTCGAGGTCGAGGAAGTCGTGGGCATCCGGTTTCGTCATGGTGTTGCTCCCGTGCGCATCGTTGAGCCGTCGGCGATCGACTCTACGGAAAGTCCGGTGGTGCGGGGACCGAGCAGCGCGACGTCGACTATGAGAATCATCATGGCCCCCGCCACTATCGCGAACATCGCGCCAGGGCCTTTACCGGTGAGTACAGGCAGCAGGACGAACGGCATCGCGGCCGTCGCCAGCCGGGACAGCGAGTACGCCGAGCCGCCCGCGGTCGCGCGCAGTTCGGTCGGGAACAGCTCGCCCTGGTAGGTGTGGAAGGCGTTGGAGAAGACGTTCGACAGCAGGGTGTAACAGAAGCCGAAGGTGATGATCGCCGCCGAGGTCGTCGCGTAGCCGAACGCGAGCCCGAACCCGGCCATACCGGCCGCGCTGCTGATGATGAGCCATTTGCGTTGCACGCGTTCGATGATCGGGATCGACAACGCCGAGCCGAGCGGATAGCCGAGGAATGTCAACGCGACGTAGGTGAGTGACGTGCTGAGGTGGAAACCTTTGGCCGCCAGCACAATGGGGACGAGTGAGCCGAAGCCGTAATAGCCGAACGCCTGCAGTGCCTGGAAAACGTAAAGCATCGCGGTCCGTTTGAGCCACGGCGGACGGAAGAGCGCGCTCGCCGGGGCTTTGGGCGCGGGCGGTGCTTCCGGGGTGATTTCCGGTGTTTCCTTTTCGAAGCGGCGTACCACGGCGTCGGCCTCTTCGAACCGGCCTTGGCTGACGAGCCAGCGCGGTGATTCCGGCAAACCCGTGCGCAATATCAGAACGACGACGGCGCCGAGTCCGCCGATCACGAAGAGCCAGCGCCAGCCGTTTTCGTAGTCGGCGAGCCAGCGTGCGAGGAAACCGGCGGCGGGCACCCCGCAGAAGCCGATCGTGTAAGCCCAGGCGGTCGCGCGGCCGCGGTGCTTCGCGGGCAGCAGGTCGGCGAGGTAGGCGTCGGCCAGCGGAAGTTCCGCGCCGATGCCGATGCCCGCGACGAACCGGCAGACGACCAGCATCCAGACTTCCGTGCTGAAAGCGCCTAAAAGCGTGAAAACCGAATACAAGCCGAGAGTGATCAAGAAAGCGGTGCGCCTCCCGACCCGGTCGGCCAGCCTGCCGAGCCCGAGCGCGCCGACGAACGCGCCGAGGAAGGCCGACGCGAGCAGCAACTTCAAATCACCTGGTGACACTGAGAATTGCTTGGTCAGCACCGTGCTGATCGTGCCCGCGAGAAACAGGTCATAAAGGTCGAAAAAGGTCGCGATGCCGACCAGTGCGACGACATACCGGTGGCGACGCGTCACCGGTAACCGGTCCAGGCGCTCCGAGATCATCATGGTCAAGATCGTTCCACCGAACGGCGGTCATCGAAACCGGTGACCGATGCGAGAATTCCCCCGCCGCCGCCGCGATAACGCTTTCTCGAGGAGAGCATGCGCATGCGTGTGACGGTAAGAATCATCGCGATACTGGCCGCCATGGTCGCGTTCAGCGGGACCGCGACGGCCGCGTCACTGGGCGGCTGGCGGCAGACCGGCCATGCCACGGTGGACATCAAGTTCAGCAACGAGGGCATCGCCACGGTGCGCGCGCCCGGCAAGCCGCCGGCGCTGGTGTACCGCGGCAGCGGCGCGATCCCGCAGGCCCAGCTCGACAAGGGCTGGGGGCACGTCGGCGACGTCGACTCGCACCGCGGCTACATCGTGGACGCGTACCAGAACACCCGCGACGTGCCGGCGCCGAACAAGATGTTCCTGGTCACGACGCCGACCGGGCAGACGTACGAGTACGTCCACCAGCTGACGCCGGAAGAGCCGCCCGCCAACGCGAACTCGGCGGTCGCGATCACGCCGGACGGCCGGTGGCTGGTCGCGGCCGCGCTCGGCGAGCTGGACCAGCTGTTCGTCTTCCCGGCGCCGCTGACCGGGACCGGTGGCTCGATCGAGCTGAGCGGGCACGTCAAGCTCGACACCAAGATCCGCAACGCGCAGGGCTGCGACTTCGTGTCCGAGCGGAAGCTGCTCTGCGCCACCTCGGACCCGTATAACGACTTGTACCCGACCTCGTTCCAGCTGCTGGAGATCGATCTGGCGCGGCCGGTGCGGGGCCAGGACGTCCGGGCGCACGTCCGGTCACTGGGCCAGGTGCCGCTGGTGAGCACCTGCCCTGGCCTGTTCGTCACCGAGGGCGTCGACTACGACGCCCCGGCCGGCGAACTCCGCGTCGAGGTGGTCGCGCCGAGCCCGTGCAACACGGTCACCGACGTCTACACCTTCCGCAGGTCATAGGGGGTCGTGCGCGTTGCGGGCGGTTAGAACCGCCCGCAACGCGCACGAGTCCTTTTACTTGGCGTAGACGGTCTCGACGATCGTCCGGGTGCCGGCGTCGTTGGCGGTGAGGCCGTTCGCCCAGAGGCGCTGCACGCGGGCGGCTTCGGTGGCGTTCGGGTTGGCGTTGTGGCACGAGGTGCCGGGGCCGCCACCGGACATCAGCTCGGAGCACGGGCCCGAGTAGTGGTCGGGCAGGCCGAGCGCGTGACCGGTCTCGTGGGCCGCGATCCGGACGACGTCGTACTGCCTGGCCTGGGTGTAGTCGATGAAGATGGTGCCGCTGCCGTGGCCGTTGGTCTGCGCGTACGAGCCACGCGGGTCGTTGCCCTCGGTGTAGCGCAGGCTGGCGCCGGAGGTGCGCGAGCGCAGCTGCACGTTCGACACGGCACGGTTCCAGTTGGCCGCGCCGGAGGCGATGGCGGACTGGAAACTCGGGGCCCCGGAAGCGTTGTAGTACACGACCGTGGCGGTCGGCGCGGCGGACGCCATACCGGCGGTCAGCGGCAGCACGGCGGCGGCGAGCGCCACGGCGCCCATGACGAATTTAGTGCGGGACACAGGGATTCTCCTTGCCAATGAAGGGGATTTCGGCGCGCTTGGCTAGGAAATGTAAGGGGGCGACCCGGTCCGATACATCCGACTTTCGTACGGATATTGCTATCTGTTAATAGATCTCGTGATCCTTTAACAGTCACGGGTCCTTTCGGACCAGCCGGTATGGGGCCATCCAGGTGCCGGTGCCGTTCCCCGGTACCGTGGAGCCGTGCCTACAGTCGTGATCCTGGACTACGGTTCGGGCAACCTCCGCTCCGCCGAACGCGCCGTTCAGCGCGTCGGCGCGGACGTGGAGGTCACCGCGGACCCGCAAGCCGCGCTCAACGCGGACGGTCTCGTCGTGCCCGGTGTCGGCGCCTTCGCCGCCTGCGCCGAGGGGCTGCATTCGGTGCAGGGCGAGCGGATCATCGGCAAGCGGCTGGCAGGCGGGCGCCCGGTGCTGGGCATCTGCGTCGGCATGCAGATCCTGTTCGAGCGTGGCGTCGAGCACGGCGTCGAGGCGGCCGGCGCGGGGGAGTGGCCAGGCACGGTCGACCGGCTGACCGCCGACGTGCTCCCGCACATGGGCTGGAACACCGTCCGCGCGCCCGAGGACTCGCAGCTGTTCGCCGGGCTGTACCCGGAAGAACGCTTCTACTTCGTGCACTCGTACGCCGCGCGCAGCTGGGACCTCGAATCCGGGCTGGCCGGGCAGCAGCCGAAGGTCACCTGGGCCCACCACGGCGAGGACTTCGTCGCCGCCGTCGAGAACGGTCCACTGTGGGCGACCCAGTTCCACCCCGAGAAGTCGGGTGACGCCGGCGCCCGGCTGCTGAAGAACTGGCTTGACACCCTGTAGTCGTCTTAGCGTGTGGACGTCATAGAGTTACGGAGTGACTTTCACGCTCCTTCCCGCCGTTGACGTGGCCGACGGCCAGGCCGTGCGCCTGGTCCAGGGCGAGGCCGGTACCGAGACCTCCTATGGCAGCCCGCTCGAGGCGGCGCTGCAGTGGCAGCGCGACGGCGCCGAGTGGATCCATCTGGTCGACCTCGACGCCGCGTTCGGCAAGGGCTCCAACCGCGAGCTGCTCGCCGAGGTCGTCGGCAAGCTCGACGTGCAGGTCGAGCTGTCCGGCGGCATCCGCGACGACGCTTCGCTGGAGGCCGCGCTGGCCACCGGCGCCCGCCGCGTCAACCTCGGCACCGCCGCGCTCGAGGACCCGGACTGGACCGCGAAGGTGATCAAGTCGCACGGCGACCGCGTCGCGATCGGCCTCGATGTGCGGATCAGCGAGGCGGGCCACCGCCTGTCCGCGCGCGGCTGGACCTCCGACGGCGGCGACCTGTGGGAGACGCTGGAGCGGCTCGACCGCGACGGCGCCAGCCGCTACGTGGTCACCGACGTCAGCAAGGACGGCACCCTGCGCGGGCCGAACATCGACCTGCTGCGCGAGGTGGCCGCCCGTACCGACGCGCCGGTGATCGCGTCCGGCGGAGTGTCCAGTGTGGACGACCTGCGCGCGATGGCCGCGTACACCCGCGACGGCATCGAGGGCTCCATCGTCGGAAAGGCCCTGTACGCGGGAGCTTTCACGCTTCCGGAAGCCCTCGCGGCCGTCGCGGAGTTCTAGTTCGACCACAGGATGACGGCGAGGCCTGCCGCCGGGAGCAGGCCCGCCAGCGTCCGGACGTGGTTCCAGCGCGTCCAGTTCTTGAGGTAGTCCTGCCACAGCGCGGCCGCGTCGGCGGACGCCGGATCCTGTACCGCGGCGAGCGCGTTGTTGAGCGGCACGTGGTAACCCATGGTCAGGAAGACGATCCCGGCCAGGTAGACCGCCGCGCACAGCAGCATCGGGATGGCGAACTTCTGGTCCCAGACCCGGAACGACCACACGATCAGCACGACGCACAGCAGCGCGGTCCCGAACATCGCGGGCATGAACGCCGATCTGACGATTCTCACGTTGATCGAGTTCATCGCGTTGATGCCCTGCTCGGCCGGGATGTCCCCGAACGACTGCATGATGAAGGTCGAGAAGGCGAAGAACACTCCGCCGACCAGCCCGGCCCCGACGATGGTCAAAATGACGACAATGGACAGTGAAGTGCTCATTTTCTTCATGCCTCCCAGGCGCCCCTAGCGGCGGCTTCGCGAGCGTAGTCGGTGAAATCGCGCGGCGCCCGGCCCAGCGCCCGCTGCACGCCGTCGGCGACGCGGGCGTTGCGGCCGTCGAGCACCTCGGTGAACAGATAATTGAGCAATGCCAGCACATCGGCGGGGATTTCCGGGCTCGCGAACTCCTCGAAGGTGATCTGCTGAAAGCGGATGTCACGCCCGGCGGCCTTGGCGATCTCGGCGGTCGCCTCGGCGAAGGTCAGCAGCCGCGGCCCGGTCAGCTCGTACACCTCGCCGATGTGCTTGGCGTCGCTGAACGCGGCGACGGCGACATCCGCGATGTCATCGGCGTCGACGAACGGCTCGGGCGTGTCGCCGGCGGGCAGCGCGACGGTCCCGTCGAGCACAGGCTCGAGCAGGTACCCCTCGCTGAAGTTCTGGTCGAACCAGCTCGCCCGCAGAATCGTCCAGTCGGCACCGTACGCCTGAACGGCCCGTTCCCCGGCCTCAGCGCCCTCCTCACCCCGGCCCGAAAGCAGCACGAGCCGCTTGGCGCCCTGCGCGACGGCGAGTTCGGCGAACGCGCCGACGGTCTCGGCGGCACCCGGAACCGCGAGGTCGGGGAAGTAGGAAAGGTAGGCGGCGTCCATGCCTTCGAGTGCGGGCTCCCAGGTCGAGCGGTCTTCCCAATCGAAAGCCGGGCTGCCCTGCCGCGACCCGACGCGGGCGTCGTCGCCCAGCCTCTGAGCGACGCGGCCACCGGTCTTGCCGGTGCCTCCGGTGATCAAGGTGTTTGTCATGGGACTTAGTTAAGCCGCGCTTCGTGAGACTCTCCATAGCTGAGGATCGCAATTACATAAGCGAGCGTCTAAGGTGGTGTGCATGGACGCACTCGCCGGTTTGCTGGACGGTCCCCGTGCCCAAGGCGCCTTCCTGCTCCGCTCGGTCTTGAACCCGCCTTGGTCGATGCGCATCCAGGACGAGGCGCCCCTGACCGTGGTCGCGGTTGTGAACGGATCCGCGTGGATCGACGAGGTGCTGTTGTCCGCGGGCGACGTCGCGATCATGCGCGGCCCTGACCCGTACACGGTCGCCGACGACCCGTCGACCCCGGTGCAGGTGATCATCCATCCCGGCCAGCGCTGCGTGACCCCGGACGGCCAGGAGGTCGAGATGCGCGACCTCGGCACCCGCACCTGGGGCAACGACCTCGACGGCTCGACGACTCTGCTGACCGGCACCTACCAGATGCGCGGCGAAGTCAGCGCCCGCCTGCTGAACGCCTTGCCGCCGCGGGTGGTCGTGTCGGCCGAGGGACCGTTGATTCCGTTGCTGGCCGAGGAAATCGGCAAGGACCAGCCCGGCCAGGAGGCGGTTTTGGACCGGCTGCTGGATTTGCTGCTGATCGACACGTTGCGCCGATGGTTCTCCCGGCCCGAAGCCGAGGCGCCCGCTTGGTATCGGGCGCACAGTGATCCTGTCGTCGGGCCCGCGCTTCGGTTGCTGCACAACAACCCCGCGCATCCGTGGACGGTCGCGAACCTCGCTTCGGAGACCGGGATCTCGCGGGCGGCTTTGGCCCGGCGGTTCACGGACCTGGTGGGGGAGCCGCCGATGTCGTTCTTGACCGGGTGGCGGCTGGCGATGGCCGCGGACCTTCTGCGTGAGCCGGATGCGACGGTCGGCTCGGTCGCGCAGCGGGTGGGTTATGGGAGCGCTTTCGCTCTGAGCACGGCTTTCAAGCGGGAGCGCGGGGTGAGTCCGCGCGAATACCGACTCTCGCTCAGCGGCGTTTGAGGGCTTACATCCGGACGACGACCGGTTCGAGGACCTCGACGAGTTTCCGGGTGCTCGCGGTGATGAGATTGTGCTCTGACGCCGCGATATTGTCGGCTCTGTTCAGGGCGGACCAGTCAAGGCGCCAGCCCGCGGCCGCTGACAGCTGACGTAGGAATGCCCGCAACGTTCGACCGTTTCCTTCGCGGAAAGGATGCCGGGCGTTGAGTTCACCGTAGAATTCCGCGAGCAGTGCGATGAAGGGGTCGCGCCGAAGTCCTGTCAGCCAGCCGTGATTCTCAAGCTTGGCCAGCACCGCCGAGGTCTCGTCCTCGACATACTGCCACGAGCAAAAGGGTGACTTGTCTTTGCTGATGTTGACTGTTCGCGTCTTGCCTGCCCAGTCATAGATATCCCTGAACAGTGCGTAGTGGAAGCTCTGCAGGTGTGCGAGATTGTATTCGCCTGGCAAACTTTCGCGGGCGAGTTCGACATCCCGGGCACTGACGATACGCGCTTCGACTTCTTTGAGTTTCGAAGCGTCGGAGATACCCAGCTTGTTGCGCAGGCAGTGCCCGCCGGGAACGCTGTACGGATCGGTCACTGACTCTGGGCTCGCCGGATTTCTTCCGCGATCAGGTCGTCGGCCGACCGTGCGCCGGTCGCGACCTCGCGGAGCGTTTGCTGCCACTCGTCGTCGAGGTCGACACCCTCCATCGCCGAGCTGGCGGCGGCTTGGGCGACCGCGATGTCGGGATCTGTGCGCTGCCGGGCGTAGAAATACCGCATCTGGTCTTGGGAGATCTGCGCGGTCGACTTCTCGTCCTCTTCGCAGAGCCCCCGTGCGGACCTCCACGGCGTTTCCATGTGCGTCATCCGCGAGAGCGCCTCGGCGGAAAAGTGGGCGTACTTGCCGAGCACCCAGTCCAGCGTGCTCAGCTGCTCGGCGGTGAGTTCCCGCTCACTGCCGTGCGGCCAATCCTGAACCTGGTACTTCTTGCTGTGTCTCGCGTAGAGGGACGGTGTGACCGGACCCTGCTGCCAGGCTTCGATCCGCTCCTCGAACATCGGCTCGCCGTGGAAAACGAGATGCCAGGCTTGGCTGTAGTAGACGAGTTTCTGCAGCTTCATCGTCGTGATCGCGCCGGTTCTCCGTACCACCGCGGCCGCCACATCGTGGGCGCTTGTCATGGGTCACACCTCCCTTCGCGAGACTTCCAGTCTACCCCGCGCGTGGTGTCCGTACCGCGTGCAGAGGGGTACTGATCAGGTGTTTTCCGTTCGCCGATCCCCTACGACCAGTCCGTTTGGTAGCCGTCGGGCCGGATGAGATCGAGCAGTTCCTCGTCGCTCGGCCGATGCAGCCGGGTGAGCATTCCCTTCAACGCGGTGACGTCCGCCGTCGTGCCGAACGCCTGCACGCCGAAGATCCGATCCCCGGCGGGCCGGTACAGGTTCACCGACGCCTGGCCTTCGCCGATCTTCGGCGCGTCCATGCGGATGAAGCCGTCGCCGAGGTCGGTGCAGCGCACGACCGCCGTCGCGCCGCAGTCGACACCGCCGGAGAAAGCGAACGTGTTCTCCCGCTCCAGCTTGCGGATCGCGTAGTTGAACGGGACGCCGTTCAGGTCGAACGACAGCGCGAACCCCTGGTTGTCGATGCTCCCGGTGCTGTGCGGCATGCCGTCAGGTACCAGGAGTTCCGCGCGGGGCCAGGGCGATGACCGGGTGAGGTCGTGCAGGTCGCGGCGGTCTTTTTCGCGCAGGTGCGACGAAATGCCTGCGGCGGCAAAGGCCGCGACGGCGATGAGGGCGCCTGCGGCGACCAGGGCGCGCTTGCGGTTCACCCGAGCTTGATGGCGACGCCGATGGTCCGGTCGCGCGGCCCGCGGAGCTTGCTGAAGAACATCGTCACCTGCCCGACCACGCCGTACTTCTTCGCGATCAGCTTGCGGACGCGCTCGGTCCCCTCGTCGTCGAGCAGCCGGGCCTCGCCGGTGACGACCGCGCCGTGGGTCTGCTTGCCGCGCAGGTCACAGGCCTGGAGTTCGACGCGGCCGCTGTTGCGGATGCGCTTGATCTTGCCTGCCTTGCGCTCGGACCACAGCACGATCTCGCCGTTGTCGCCCGCGGCCCACAGTGGCGTCGCGACCGGGACGCCGGTCTTGCGGAACGTCGTCAGCATCAGGTACTTCTCGGCGGCGAGGCGCTCGTACTCGGATCCCATGAGAGCAAAATACTAGGGCGTGCGCCGACGCAGCGTCGCCGCGCCGAGCACGAGCGCGGCCAGCGCGCAGCATGCCACGACCAGCAGGTTCCGGAGCAACGTCGCGTCGACGGTCGACGAGGTCGTCACCCGGGTGAGTGCTTCGACGGCGTACGAAAGCGGCATGACGTTCGAGAGCCAGTTCAGCAGCCAGCCCATCTGACCGCGGGGCATGAACAGGCCGCACAGCAGGATCTGGGGCAGCACGAACACCGGCATGAACTGGACGGCCTGGAACTCCGTGCGTGCGAAGGCGCTGACGAACAGGCCGAGCGCCATGCCGAGCAGTGCGTCGAGCACGGCGATGAGCAGGAGTGTCCACATCGAACCGTTGATCTCCAAACCCAGCCAGGCCAAGGAAATCCCGGTCGCGATCGCGACCTGGGCCACCGCGATCAGGCCGAACGCGAGCGCGTAGCCGAAGAGCAGGTCGAGCCTGCCGATCGGCATCGTCATCAGGCGCTCGAGCGTTCCGGTCGTGCGCTCGCGCAGGGTGGTGATCGAGGTGATCAGGAACATGATCAGGAACGGGAAGACGCCGAGCAGCGCGGGTGCGATGTGGCTGAACAGCAGCTCGTTGTTGAACACGAAGCGCAGCAGCACCATCAGCAGTGACGGCACGAGGAGCAGCATCGCGACCGTGCGGTGATCGTGCCTGAGCTGGGTGAGGATGCGGCGGGCGGTGGCGAGGACGAGTGCGGGGTTCATGACGGGGTCACCTCGGTTTCGCGGACGAGCCGCAGGAAGGCCTGCTCCAGATCCGCGGCCTCGGTGCGGTCGCGCAGATTCTGGGGTGTGTCGTCGGCGAGCAGCTTGCCGTCGCGCATGAGGAGCAGGCGGTCGCAGCGCGCCGCCTCGTCCATCACGTGACTGGACACGAGCAGCGCCACGCCCTTCTCGGCGAGCCTGCGGAACAGGCCCCACAGCTCGTCGCGCAGCACGGGGTCGAGTCCGACGGTCGGCTCGTCGAGCACGAGTAGCTCGGGAGTGCCGAGCAGCGCGACCGCGAGGTTGGCGCGGTTGAGCTGGCCGCCGGAGAGCGAGCCGACGAGCTTGCCCGCGTGGTCGGCGAGGCCGACTTCGGTGATCACTCTGTCCACATCGGACTTCGGCGCGCGCAGCACGTCGGCGAAGTAGCGCAGTGACTCCGTCACCGTCATGTCCGCGTAGATGGCCGGACTCTGCGTCGCGTAGCCGATCAGCCTGCGCAGCGGTGGCGAGCCCGCCGGGTGGCCGAGCACGGTGACCGTGCCCGCTTCCACGATCTGCACGCCGACGATCGCGCGCATGAGCGTGGTCTTGCCGCAGCCACTCGGCCCGAGCAGGCCGGTGACCACCCCGCGCGGCACGTCGAAGCCCACCTCGTCGACGACCACGCGACCGCCGCGCCGGACCCGCAGGCCGGCGACCGAGATCGCAGAATTAGCCATGTGTTTAATTCTGCGCTCGATGACTTCCGGAGTCAACCTCGGGCCGGTCTGGGAGTCTTACGGACGTTGAATCCTGACCACCTGGAGGTATTTCGCGTGAGATCACGCCTGGGGGTCCTGTTCGGTGCGGTCGTCGCACTGACGGGGCTAATCTCCGTGCCCGCGTTCGCGGACGGCTACAGCGACGTCCGCGTCGACGTCGCGGCCACCCCGAAGCTGGACTGGACCGACTGCGACGGCGGTTTCCAGTGCGCCACCGCGTCCGTCCCGCTCGACTACGACCGGCCGTTCGGCCAGAAGATCGACCTCGCCCTCATCCGGCTGCGCGCCGGCGATCCGGCGAAGCGCATCGGCAGCCTGTTCGTGAACTTCGGCGGCCCCGGCTCGTCCGGGGTGGACCGGCTGCGTCAGCGCGCGGAACGCACCTGGATCTTCTCGCCGGAGCTCAAGGCCCGGTTCGACCTCGTCTCGTGGGACCCGCGCGGCATCGCGCGCAGCGCGGGCGTCCGCTGCTTCCCGACCGAGGCCGAGCAGCAGGCCTTCTATGCCGCCCGCCCCGAAATGCCGGGCGATCCCAGCGGTGAGGCCGCGTTCTACGCCGACGCGAAAGCGCTCGCGGCGCATTGCCAGTCGCAGGCGGGCGAGATCCTCAAGCACGTTTCGACCGCCAACACCGCTCGCGACCTCGAACTGCTGCGCCGCGCCGTCGGCGACGCGAAGCTGACCTATCACGGGATCTCGTACGGCACGCAGCTCGGCGCGATCTACGCGAACCTGTTCCCCGGCCGGATCCGCGCGATGGCGTTCGACGGGTCGATGGACTTCGTCGGCAACGTCTCCGGCCACGGCGACCAGGGCACCACGGTCCCGCTCGACAGCCGCCAGGACGTTCCGCGCGGCATCGCCGAGACCTTCGAGTACTTCCTGCAGCAGTGCACGCTGGCAGGCCCGAAGTGTGCTTTCTCGGCCGGTGACCCGCGCGCGAAGTGGGAAGCGATCGTCGCGAAGGCCAAGCAGGGGCCGATCGTCGTCGACGGGACTTCGTACAGCTACTCCGCGATCGTGAACGCCGCGGGCGATCTGTCCATCCCGAGTGGATACGCCGACACGGCCTCGCTGCTTCAGAAGCTTTACGACGCACCGGCAACCCGTTCGGCTTTCGCCTCGGGGGAGCCTTATCTGAGCAATCGCGACGAGGCGTTCAACGCGATCCAGTGCTCGGACAGCGTCTTCCCGCGTGACCCCGCCGTCTACAGCGCCGCGGCCGTCTCCGAGGACCGGCGGGTGCCGTACTTCGGCCGCATCGGCGTGTTCGACATGATGAGCTGCGCGTTCTGGCAGGCCAAGGACGACGACCGCTACGTCGGCCCGTGGAACCGCAAGACCTCGGCGCCGATCCTGGTGCTCAACGCCCGGTTCGATCCGTCGACGCCGCTGCACGGCGCGTACGACGGCGCGAAGCAGCTCGCCCGCGCCCAGGTGAACGTGATCGAAGGCTCCGGCCACAGCACCATGTTCGCGATCAGCACCTGCGCCGAGAAGCTGAAGCGCGAGTACCTGTTCACCGGTGTCCTGCCGCCGGCGAGCGCCTCCTGCAAGGTGGACGCCCCGCCGTTCGGCTGAGCTCGACCGTGACTTAGCGGGCTTTACTCCCGGGAGTAAAGCCCGCTAAATCCCCGGGCTAGGGGACCTCGACGGTGTCCGCGATGCGCAAGGCGGTCGGCCGCGCGTCGGGCACGCCGGTCAGCCGGAGCTGCAGCACGTGCGCCTCGTCGGGGAGCCAGGTCAGCACGGACACGTTCGTCTTCTCGGTGAACTCGGAGACGCGGCCCTTGATCAGGATCTGCGACTGCAGCCGCGAGATCCGGACCGCGTCGTCCGACCACTCGCGCTCGTCGGTGCCGTGGATCGTCAGCTCGATCTCGGCCGCGCCGGACCGCCAGCGCCTGCTGTCCTCGCCGCCGGGCTGTTCGACGAAACCGGCGGGGAGCCAGCCCGCGGCGACCTGCACCCGCGTCCGCTCCTGATCCTGCGGGATCAGCTTGATCCCCAGCGGCACCCCGGCCGCCACCACGACCACGGCCGCGGCGACCGCGACCAGCCGCGCCACCGGACGGGGCTTGGCGCGGTGCATGAGCCGTTCGCGGACGTGGCCCGCGTCGGGCGCGCGCGAGGCGATCTGGTCGAGTCCGCTGCGCAGGAGCGTCTCGGCCTGCTCGTCGGTCAGTCGGCTCATCGCGGTGCTCCGGTGGGCTCTCGGGTGGTCTCGATGTCGCGCAAGGTCTGGAACGCCCGCGAGATCTGGCTGCGCACGGTCGAGGTGCCGCAGTTCAGCACCGCGGCGATCTCCTCGTCCGAGTAGTTCTCGTAGAACCGGAGCACCACGGCCGCCCGCTGTTTGCGTGGCAGCTTGGCGAGCCGCTTGAACATGGCGTCGCGCTCGGTGTAGCCGATGCTCGGGTCGTCCAGCGGCGGGCTCAGCGCGTCGAGCAGCTCGGGGGTGGATGGTGTGACCGCGCGCACGGCGCGGCGCCTGCGCCACGACAGGTACTCGTTGGTGACCATCCGGCGGACGTAGGTGGGCGGATGCTCGATCCGCGCCCACCGCTGCTGAGCGCGCAGCAGCACGTCCTGGACGATGTCCTGCGCCAGATGCGGATCGTCGGTGAGGACGGTCGCGTAGCGCAGGAGCCCGTCCAGCCGCTCGGCCACGAACTCCTCGAAGGGGGTCACGTAGTCACAGACGCACGAGCGGCCGGACCTGCTGCGTCGAAGTGAGATTTATTTCGTCGGCACGTCCTGGAGCGGGACGAAGGCGAACCCGGTGGTCGGCAGGTCGCCGGCGGCGGGACGGCGCTCGCCGTCGTGCACCACGAGCAGGCCGCGCGGGAACCTCGGCCCGAGGTAGGCGGTGCTGATGGTGGCGCCGTCGGAGTGCTCGACCGAGTCAGTGCCGCGACCTGCGACGATCCGGAAGTCGACGGTGGACCGCCCGTAGCGCACGAACCGCGAGTCGCCCTGGCTCGACGCGAGCAGCGTGCCGTGGTCGAGCGCGAGTCCCTCGGCGTCGGCGGTGAGTTTGGAGTGGATGTCGAACCCGGGGTCGGGCCCGTCGTCGACGCAGGTCTCGGTCGCGGCGTCGTAGTGCTGGGGAAGGCCGAACGAGCGGACCTTGTCGATGAGCGCCGGCTTACCGAACCCGGCTTCGCCCAGCGGGATCCGCCAGATGCCGACGTCCTCCTGCGCGGTGTAGACCACCCGGTTCGCGGAGTCGATCACGGTGCCCTCGAACTGCGGGCCCTCGCCCGGCTCTTCGCACGGCGACCAGGATTTGCCGTTCGGCAGGGTGAACACCGACGGCATGTCGAGCTTGGTGACGACCTCGGTGCCGATCTTGCCGCCCGGCTTGTCGACAAGTCGCAAAAGCGCCAGCCGCGCCTCGTGGCGCTGGGTGGTGACGACCAGCCTGCCCAGTCCGGCGGCGAGCCCGTACACGGTGCGCTGATCGTCCACATCGGACTCGGTGGCCGAGAACACCGGCTTCGCGGCGAGATCGGTGACGTCGGTGAGCACGTCCGGCCCCGCCGAGATCCTGTACACCCGGATCCGGTCACGTCCCCGGTCGCTCACCACGGCGAGATCCCCGATGACGTCGACGTTGTTGAACCGTCCCGGCGCGGCGTCCGGCCCCGGCTTCGGCGGGGCGGGCACGTGCGCGATCTGGCGCGCGCTCAGGTCGAACGCGGCGAGCCCGCCCTCCTTGAGCGCGCCGAGCACGACGCTGCGCTCGGGGTGGCGCGGGTTCACCCAGATCGCCGGATCGTCGGCGTCCGCGTTGGCCGGATCGGCCGCACCGTCGTCGACGAACGCGCGCGTCTGCAAAACCGGCGAGGGCTGACAGGCCGCGTCAGCGGGCGTGGCGCCCAGCAGCAGGACGGCCACGGCGGGAATCGGGAGGAATCGTGCGATGCTCACCGGCCGGAACCTAAGCCCGGCGGATGGCCAGAACGTGAACGAGGCTCAACCATCGCCGTCGAGGTAGTGCTGGACGACCGGCGCGAGCAGCTCGACCAGCTCATCCGGCGTCGCGTCGGCCAGCGCGGGCACCCGCACGATGTACCGCAGCAGCGCGACGCCCATCATCTGCGCCGCGGCCGCGGCCACCCGGGTCCGCGGGATGCCCCTGGCCTCGGCGACCTTGGCGAGCACGGCCTGTTCCATGAACTGCCGCATCATGCCCGCCGCCGCCTCGCTGGTCGCGGCCGACCGCAGCATGGCGAGGAACGGCGCCCGGCCGTCCGGCGTCTCCCAGAAGCCCAGGAACATCCGGACCAGCCGTTCCCCGGTCTCCTCCACCGGCCCGCTCAGGATCAGCGGGACGACGACCTCCGGGTCGACCGGGATGTTCATCGCCGCGACGAACAGCTTCTGCTTGCTCCCGAAGAAATGGTGCAGCAGCGCGGCGTTGACCCCGGCGTCCGCCGCGATGCCGCGCACGGTCGCCCCGGAGTACCCCTGCGCGCCGAACCGCTGCCTGGCGGCGTCGAGTATCCGCTCGCGGGTCTCCGTCTGCCCCGGTCGCCTGCCAGCCTGTGCCATGTCAGCGAGCTTAGGAGGTGGAGCGGATGCCCGCCCCACCTCCCAGCGTGATCACGCTGACCGTCGGATCGGTCGCGGGCACGGCCTCGCCGAGATCGACCTGTACCCATGGCCGGTACGAACCCGCCGGGCAGTTCCTGGCCGGTGGACCGGAGGTGGCCGTCCTTAGTGGTCCTCGCAGCCGGTTGGCGGTTGTCTCGGTCCACTCGGCCACCCACTGCCTGCCGGTGAAGACCCCCAGTCCTGTCAGGGAAAAACCGGTGTTTCCGGCTCTGGGAAGATCGTTGCACGGCACACCGACAAAAACGCTGCCACCGCCGGAGAACCCAGTGGTGGCAGCGTTTTTCGGCGAATCGGGTCAGCCCTTGACGGCCTTGCCGAGCTTCTTGAAGGAGTACTGCGGAGCCGCGGCCTTGGCAGCCGCGGCCGGTGCCGAGCTGTAGACGTAGACGTTCTCGTCCGTGTCGCGGTAGGTGAACGCGAGCACGCCCGTCTTGAGGACGATCAGCGACGGGTCGGTCGCGGTGGCCACGAAGTGCTCCGGGTCGACCGGGACCCACGCGCGGTAGGACCCGTCCGCGGCCTGGCCGGTGGACTGCACGTGGTTCTGCTCGTCACGGACGACGACCTCGATGCCGGACGCCGTGAGCACCGCGGACGGCTGGCCGACGGCCCTGACGCCGGTGAGCGCGGGCAGTGCGGTCCACGCCTGCGGCCAGGTGCTGTCGGTCTTCTGCTTCTGCGTGTAGACGACGCCGTCCGCGCCGATCGCGTACGCCTGCATGGTGTGATCGGCGTTCAGCACCGCGGCGGCCGGGCCGAGGTTGGCGGGCCCGCCCAGCGGCAGGATCTGCGTCGGGATGCCACAGCCGACGTACTGGGCCGACTGGTAGCCGCCGTCACGGCCGCGCAGCAGCAGCCGCTTGGTGGTGCCGTCGGTGACGTACACCGGGGCGTCGGCGGCGAACTGCGCCGTCCCGGTCAGCTGGCGGTACCAGATCGGGCTGTAGCCGTCCGGTCCGGCGGTCCGGCAGTACAGCTTGCCGTCGGCGGCGTTCACCGCGTGGACCACCAGGTTGTTCGGATCGGTGTTCCCGACGGTCGACGGGCTCGCGAAGCCGCCACCGAGGTCGCTCGTGCCGAGCGGCGTGCCGTCGGGTTTGACGGCCGTGGTCCGCGCGACCGAGTCACGGCCCTGGGTGAGGACGTGCACGGTGCCGTCGGACCGCTGTGCCGCCGACGGCGTGCCGTTCACCGCGGCGCCGGCGACCTCGTGCAGCGTGATGTCACTGGCGAGGTCCGGCTGCGAGCCGACGATCAGCTTGCCCGCACCGTCCACATAGGAGTATTCGAGCGCGCCGCCGGACGACTGCAGCAGCGTGGTCCGCGCGTGCGGGCGGACCGTGATCGGCGCGGTCGGGTTGAAGTTCTTCTGCAGCTTGCAGGCGTTCGACGTCGCGACCAGGTCGGTGAACGAGTCCCAGCCGCCGAACCCGATGGTCGACGGCGAGTTGGCCGTCCAGGCCCCGGCGTCCTCCTGGTAGCGGTACCAGCGCAGGTCACCGCCCCAGGTCGCGACGTACAGGATGTCGCCGCCCGCCGAGGTGATGTTCTTGTAGTCGCCCCAGCCGCCGTTGCCGACGCGGGTCGGCTCCTGCAGGAACCGCTGCGCCGACACGTTGTACCTGGCGCGGTCGAGGTTGCCGTCGGGCGTGCGGCCGTAGACCACCCCGTCGCCTGCGGCGACGATCAGGTCGTACCCGCCCCAGCCGCCGGCCAGTTCCTTCTTGGTCCAGCTGTGCGTCGTTTCGTTGTAGCGGCGCCACATGAGCGTGCTGCCCGCGCCGACGGAGTAGATGTCGCCGCGCTCGTCGACGGCGATCCGGTTGCGGTACTCCGGCCGGTCCCAGCCTGCCCAGTCGTTGTCGACCACTTCACCGGAATCGTCGGTCCAGTGGTCACCGGCCCAGACATAGCGCAGCAATTCACCACTGGGCCGGAACGCCCAAATGACGCCATTCGGCCCAGCGATCACTCGGCTGAATTGCGCCCAGCCACCGTTCCCGATGACCGGGCTATCGCTTTCCAGCGCTTTGCCGGTTTCCGGATCCTGGTGCTCGATATAGCGGACATCGTCATCGACCGCGAACAGTGGAACGGCCGCTGAGCAGCGCAAAGCCACCGCCGCGGCGGCAGGTGTGGTGGTGACGGCCAGCGGCGTGACCGCCAGTATCGCGGAAACCAGCGCAGCCCGAATAGGCGCACGTCTTCCTCGGAAATTCATGCGTTCAATACCCCATGTTGTCGAAATGTCGGCGACAGACCGGACCCCCGGAAGAATGTCCACCCCAACCGTTAAACGTTATCCCACTTCGCACCGCGAGGTCTGTGACCCGGATCACGATGGTGGGTCGTGAGTGGTATTGCCGGTTCTAACCGGCGATACCACTCACGACCCCTGAGCCGCGTTCGAACGCTCGGACCTGCGTAAGTAGGCTCGTGGCATGTCTGTAGCGGTCAGGGTGATCCCGTGTCTCGACGTCGACGCCGGTCGGGTGGTCAAGGGGGTCAACTTCGCCGACCTGCGCGACGCGGGCGATCCGGTCGAGCTGGCGCGGGCCTATGACGCCGAGGGTGCCGACGAGCTCACGTTCCTCGATGTCACGGCGTCCTCCGGCAACCGGGAGACCACGTTCGACGTGGTGCGCCGGACCGCCGAGCAGGTGTTCATCCCGCTCACGGTCGGCGGCGGCGTGCGGTCCACCGAGGACGTGAACCGGCTGCTGCGGACCGGCGCCGACAAGGTGAGCATCAACACGGCCGCCATTTCGCGGCCTGAGCTGCTCCAGGAGGCGTCGCGACGGTTCGGCGCGCAGTGCGTCGTGCTGTCGGTCGACGCGCGGCGCGGCGGGGAGACCGAGTCCGGCTTCGAGGTGACCACGCACGGCGGCCGCAAGGGCACCGGCATCGACGCCGTCGAGTGGGCCGCGCGGGGCGAGGAGCTCGGGGTCGGGGAGATCCTGCTCAACTCGATGGACGCCGACGGCACCAAGAACGGGTTCGACATCGAGCTCATCGAGCTGGTGCGCAAGGCCGTGCGGGTGCCGGTGATCGCCAGCGGCGGCGCCGGCGCGCTCGAGCACTTCCTGCCCGCCGTGGAAAGCGGCGCGGACGCGGTGCTCGCGGCCAGTGTGTTCCACTTCGGACAGTTGAAGATCAGCGAGGTCAAGGCGTCGCTGCGGGAAGGCGGGGTGGTGGTCCGATGAAGAACGCCATGATCGAGGTCAAGATCGTGGTCGGCCTGTTCCTCGGCATCGCGCTCGCCTGGACGCTGCTGATCGCCTTCGAGGTGCTGTTCGTCGACGCCAGGCCGCTGTCCTTCCTGGTGCCGGTCGCCAGCCTGATCCTCGGCGGGCTCGTGGTGGCCGGGATGGCGTTGCGGATGCCGTCCTCGCGGATCGCCGGATTCGTGGTGGCGGGCCTGTTCGGGCTGCTGCACGCGCTCTTCATGCTGGGCGCGCAACTCTGGTGGGTGAAAGTGTTCTCCGGGCTGGCCTTCGCCGGGTACATGTACGCCGCGGTGCTGCTCAACTCGATGCCGGTGCGCCGGTTCGTGCTCGGGGCGAAGGCATGAGCCTCGACCCGGACCTCGCGGCGCGCCTCAAGCGCAACGCCGACGGCCTGATCTGCGCTGTGGTCGTCGAGCACAGCACGTCCGACGTGCTCATGGTCGCCTGGATGGACGACGAGGCGCTCGACCTGACATTGACCACCCGGCGTGCTACTTACTTCTCACGCAGCCGTCAGAAACTGTGGGTCAAGGGTGAGACGTCGGGTCACACGCAGTACGTCCGCGAAGTGCGGATCGACTGCGACGCCGATACCGTCCTCCTGCGCGTCGACCAGACCGGCCCGGCCTGTCACACCGGCGAGCACAGCTGTTTCGACTCCGATGAGCGCCTGCTCCTCGCCGAAGAGAAGTGAGACCTCCCGTTGAACGTCGTGGCGAACATCCTGGTCGGCCTGGTCGCGCTGATCCACCTCTACATCGTCGTGCTCGAGATGTTCTTGTGGACCTCGAAGGGGCCGAAGGCGTTCGGCATCACGCCTGAGTTCGCCAAGGAGTCCGCTTCGCTGGCCGCGAACCAGGGGCTCTACAACGGTTTCCTCGCGCTGGCCTTGATCTGGGGCCTGATCGCGACCGGCTCGACCGGCTTCCAGTTCAAGCTGTACGGCCTGATCTGCGTCATCGTCGCGGGCATCTACGGCGCGCTCACCGCGAGCAAGAAGATCCTCTTCGTGCAGGTCGTGCCCGGCACGCTGGCACTGGTCGCGGTGCTGCTCGCCGGCTGAGCACCTGATGTGGTAACGCCCGCGGCCGCCGATCGGTTGCCCGGGTGAGGGAAGTCGGACAAAGCGCCCGTTAGTGCAGGTCAGAGCGGTATTTTCGCCGTATGTCCGACACTGGGGATTTCCGCCGGGTCCGCTTCTTCGGAGCCCTGCTCGGCGACGACGTCAATCGCCCGGGGCACCGGCCCGCCGACCCGGCACTCGCGGGCGCCGCCGTGAAACGCCTGCTGGACCGCGGCGTCGCGATGCTGGGCGGCGGCGTGGCGCTTTTCGCGATCGGCGTCGGCATCCAGGTCATGTTCGACCCCGAAGGCGGCTCACTCGAAGCCTGGCCGATGATCGCGGCGCTGCTCGCCGGTCTGCTGTTGATCCCGTACGGCATCACCGGGCTGGGACGCTGGCGGCCCCGGGTGCGGGCAGCCCGGACCGGGCCGTGGCGGGCGGGAATCGCGCTGCTCGGCGAGTCCGGCCGGAAGAACAGCGCCCGGCTGAGCGTGCGGTACGACGAGGGTGACGTGGACTCCTTCACCACGAACACGCCGGTGGCCTTTCCCTTGCCCCACAAGGTGATGACGGGCGAGCAACGGGTGTGGATCAACGGCGAGGGCCACGACGTGACCGTGATGTTCGAGTACGGCCCGTTCCTGGTCGCCGCGCGCCGCGACGGGGAGCGTTGATCATGACCAGCGCGACCGATTTCCGTCGTACGACCTTCCTTTCCGTGCTCGGCAAAGGCGACGACGTGAACAAGCCCGCCACCACGCCCGCCGAGCCCGATCACGCGCCGGCCGCGGTCGCGCGACTGCGCAGGCGGGCGCTGCGCTTGGTCATCGCGGGACTGGTTCTGTTCATCGCGGCCTGGGGCATGGTCGGGTTCGTCCGTTACCGGGACGCGGATCTTCTGAAGACCGAAAGCAGAACCCACGGCGTCGTCTTCGCCATGATCGTTTCCGGGAAGTTCGAGTCGATCGGCATCGAGTACTACACGGACAACGGCGTGCGACGGCTCGAGTTCGTCGATGTGGACGACGCGGGCGCCTACCACGAGAACGATCCCGTCACCGTCATCTACGACCCGGCGGACCCGACCCGGATCCGGACTGAGGCCGACCCCGAACTGCCGGGCCTGGTGCGGACCGTGACCGTGGTTTCCACGTTCCTCACCATCATCCTGGTGCTGTCGGGACTGATCGGAACCAGCCGATGGCGCCGCCGGTCCGCCGCGGCGCGCGCCGAGCCGTGGCGTGCGGGCACCGCGACGCTCGCGCGGTCGTCGGCAGGCAAGGCGCGGACCAAGCTGCGCGTGCGTTTCCAGACCGAGGAGCAGGACTACAGGACGACCGCGCCGGTGATGCTCCCCATCCCGCCCGCGTTGTTCGACCGCGACGAGGTCAAGGTCTGGATCAACGGCACCGGCGACGCGGTGACCGTGATGTTCGAGTACGGCCCGTTCCTGGTCGCCGCCAAGCGCACCTGAACGGGGGCGGCGTGAGCGTCGCGGGCGGTTATTGAGCGGAAGGCCAAAGGTGGCGTCTCTCGCTCGGCCATGGTGAGGGTCGTGTCCCGCTCCGCGGCGGTATGGGCGCGGCTGGACCACACAAAGGCCACCTTTGTCACGCTGAGCGTGACATGGGCCCCCTTCGTCACGTCCAAGACCTCAACAGAACCGCCCGAATAGGACGTAGCGGACTAAACTTCACGCCCGGCGTCCTTTGTGGACACGAAATCAGGTGTGGCTCACCAGCGAGACGACGTGAACGCCCCGTTTACAACGTCCAAAGTTGTGAACGGGGCGTTCACGTCGTCCCACCTCGCGCAGCGGCCACATCTGCCTGCCGCATTTTCCCTTCCGGAGATTAGAACCGCCTGCAACGCTCACGAGCGTTTAGTCCAGGGGACCGGTCAGGTAGCGCTGCAGGTTCGGCGCCACCGCCCTGATCACCGTGTCGTGGTCCGCCGACGCCAGCGGCTCGAACTTGGCCACGTACCTGACGATGCCCATGCCGACCATCTGCGACGCGCACAGTGTCGCGCGCAGGTCCTGCTGGTCGACGTCGATCTTCGCGGCCAGCAGTGCGAACACCTTGTTCATGAACAGCTCGCGCAAGGCCTGGGCCGCCAGGTCGTGGCCGGCGATGCTGCGGATGAGCGCGGGGAAGACGCCGCCGTCGGTGGCGTCCCAGACCGTCAGGAAATTGCGGACGATGCGCTCGCCGAGGCCGTCGATGTCGCCGTCCAGAAAGGACGCGATGAGCTGGGTGGGGTCGAACGGGAGGTGGAGCACCGCCTGGGCGAACAGGTTCTCCTTGCCGCCGAACCAGTGGTTGACCATGGCCGCGTCGACGCCTGCCTTGGTGGCGATCGCACGCACCGTGGCGCCCTCGTAGCCGTACTCGCCGAAGACGGCTCTGGCGGCGTCGAGCAGTGCCGTCTTGGTGTCTTGGCCTGCGGGACGGCGGCCTCGGCGTTTACTCTCGGGCGGGGAAGCGTTCACGTCAGACATCATGAACGCAGCGGCGGCAGAATTCAACAGGCAGTGAATTTGTCCCCCGCCGTGGGGAGAGCCGGCCGGTTTCGGCACAATGTGGTCCATGGTCACTGCCGCACACGCAGGTCTGGGGTCGGTCAGCCCGAGCCGTGATGAGTTCCGCGCGCTCGCCGAGGGCAGGCGCGTCATCCCGGTCGTGCGCCGTCTGCTCGCCGACGGGGAGACGCCCGTCAGCCTCTACCGCAAGCTCGCCGGGGACCGCCCCGGCACGTTCCTCTTCGAGTCCGCCGAGAACGGCGCCTCCTGGTCGCGCTGGTCGTTCATCGGCGTGCGGAGCCCGGCGGCGCTGACCGTGCGTGACGGCGCACCGGTGTGGGTGGGGAACCCGCCGGTCGGCCTGCCGACCGACGGTGACCCGATGAGCGTGCTGCGCGAGACCATCGAGACGCTGCACACCGAGCCGCTCACCGGCATGCCGCCGCTGACCGGCGGCATGGTCGGCTATATCGGCTACGACGCCGTGCGTTGGCTGGAGCGGCTGCCCGAGCTCGCGGCCAAGGACATCGAGATCCCCGAGCTCACCATGCTCTTCGCGACCGACCTGGCCGCCTTCGACCACCACGAGGGCACGGTCACGCTCATCGCGAACGCGGTCAACTGGGACGACTCGGCCGAGCGGGTGGACGCCGCCTACGACGACTGCGTCCGGCGGCTCGACGAGATGACGCGTCAGCTCGCCGTTGCGACGCACCCGACGTCCAATGTGTTCGATCGGCCGGTGCCGGAGTTCAAGCGGGCCCGCACCAAAGCCGACTTCGGGGCCGCGGTCGAGAAGGCCGTCGAGGCGATTCACGCCGGTGAAGCGTTTCAGATTGTCCCTTCGCAACGGTTCGAGATCGAGACGCAGGCCGACGCGCTCGACGTCTACCGCGTGCTGCGCACCTCCAACCCGAGCCCGTACATGTACCTGCTGCGGCTCGAAGGCTTCGACATCGTCGGGTCCAGCCCGGAATCGCTGGTGACCGTGCGGGACGGCCGCGCGACCACGCACCCGATCGCGGGCACGCGCTGGCGCGGCGTCGATCCCGAAGAGGACGCCCAGCTCGCCAAGGACCTGCTCGCCGACGAAAAAGAGCGTGCCGAGCACCTGATGCTGGTCGACCTCGGCCGCAACGACCTGGGCAAGGTCTGCAAGCCGGGCACCGTCCGCGTGGTCGACTTCTTCGAGGTCGAGCGCTACAGCCACGTCATGCACATCGTCTCGACGGTCACCGGCGAGCTGCGCGAGGACAAGACGGCCTACGACGCCGTCGCGGCGTGCTTCCCGGCCGGGACGCTCTCCGGCGCCCCGAAGGTGCGCGCCATGCAGCTGATCGAGGAGCTGGAGCCGACCAGGCGGGCGCTGTACGGCGGCGTGGTCGGGTACCTCGACTTCGCGGGCGACGCGGACACCGCGATCGCCATCCGCACCGCGCTGATGAAGGACGGCACCGCCTACGTGCAGGCAGGCGGTGGCGTCGTGGCCGACTCGAACGCCGAATACGAGGACAACGAGTCGCTCAACAAGGCCAGGACGGTGCTGTCCGCGGTCGCCGCCGCGCAAACGCTTGCCGCGGCCGCCGAACTCGACCCGGCGGGTGACTCCAGCGTTGTCTAAACCACAGAGCCGTCCACTGTGGATCGTCACGGTGCTCCTGCTGCTCGGCGCGCTCGCGCTCTGGGGCGGTTCGCGCTTCACCTGGTTCGCGGAGTTCCGTGACGGCGGTGTGCGCGGGACGGTGCTCTACACCGAGAAGGGCGACCAGCGCGCGACCGTGCTCGTGCCGCTGGCGCTGCTCGCGCTCGCCGGTGTCGCGGGCATGGTCGCCACCGGCGGGTGGGCCAGGCGCGTGCTCGGCGTGCTGCTCGCGCTCGCCGGGGTAGCCGCAGCGTGGGCCGCGGTTAACGGTGTTTCCTTTCAGTTCGAGGCAGGTCTGCCGTCCGGCGCGATTCTCACCGGCCGGACTTTGGCTCTGCTCGGGGGAATTTTCGTGCTGGCCGGCGGGTTGCTGGGCATCAAGCACGCGAGTGCCATGCCGCGCATGGGTGCGAAGTACTCGGCGCCCGCCAAGAAACGTTCTGCTCAAGATCCGGACACGGAGCTGTGGGATGCGTTATCAAAGGGCCAGGACCCGACGACAGACCACTGAGTGCCTGCAAACGGACTAACGCGATGCCCCGGCCCAAGGGCCCTCACCAGCGCGGGTTAGCATCTTTTCAGCGGGAAGGGGAAGGTTTTTGTGAGCGAGACTGCGAAGGAACCTTTGAACACTGCGGTTGAGGCTGCCCGGTGAGCGTGCTCGAAGACATCATCGACGGCGTGCGCGCCGACCTCGCCGTGCGCGAGGCCGCCCTGCCGTTCGACGAGCTGAAGCGGCGCACGGCGGACGCGAAGCCCGCTCGTGACGTCATGGCGGCGCTGAAGGAGTCGGGCATCGGCGTCATCGCCGAAGTCAAGCGGCGCAGCCCGTCGAAGGGCGATCTCGCGGAGATCGCCGACCCCGCCGCGCTCGCGCGTGACTACGCCGACGGCGGCGCCCGCGTGATCAGCGTGCTGACCGAACAGCGCCGCTTCGGCGGTTCGCTCGCGGACCTCGACGCCGTGCGCGCCGCGGTCGACATTCCCATCCTGCGCAAGGATTTCATCGTCAGCCCGTACCAGGTGCACGAGGCGCGCCTGCACGGCGCGGACATGGTGCTGCTGATCGTCGCCGCGCTGGAGCAGAACGCGCTCGTGTCCTTGCTGGACCGGGTCGAGTCGCTCGGCATGACCGCGCTGGTCGAGATCCACAACGCCGAAGAGGCCGACCGCGCGCTCGAAGCGGGCGCCAGGGTCATCGGCGTCAACGCGCGCAACCTGCACACCCTCGAGGTCGACCGCGACGTGTTCGCCCGGCTCGCGCCGGGCCTGCCGATGGACGTCTTCAAGATCGCCGAATCGGGTGTCCGCGGTCCGGGCGACCTGATGTCGTACGCCGGTCACGGCGCCGACGCGGTGCTGGTCGGCGAGGGGCTCGTCGCCTCCGGTGACCCGAAGGGCGCGCTCGTCAAGCTGGTCACGGCCGGCTCCCACCCGGCCTGCCCGAGGCCGTCCCGGTGACGGAGCAGAAGCACAGCAAGCACGACCCGGACGAGAAGGGCCGCTTCGGCCCGTACGGCGGCCGGTACCTGCCCGAGGCCCTGATCGGCGCGATGGACGAGCTGTCCGCCGAGTACGACAAGGCCAGGCTGGACCCGGAGTTCACCGGCGAGTTCGCCCGGCTGCTCAAGGACTACGCGGGACGCCCCTCGCTGCTCACCGAAGCACCGCGCTTCGCCGAGCACGCGGGCGGCGCGCGGGTCTTCCTCAAGCGCGAGGACCTCAACCACACCGGGTCCCACAAGATCAACAACGTGCTGGGCCAGGCGTTGCTTACCAAGCGGATGGGCAAGAAGCGGGTCATCGCGGAGACCGGGGCCGGCCAGCACGGCGTCGCCACGGCGACCGCGTGCGCGCTGCTCGACCTGGACTGCGTCGTCTACATGGGCGAGGTCGACACCGAGCGCCAAGCGCTCAACGTCGCGCGCATGAAGCTGCTCGGCGCCGAGGTCATCCCGGTCAAGACCGGGTCACGCACGCTCAAGGACGCGATCAACGAGGCGCTGCGCGACTGGGTGACCAACGTGGACACCACGCACTACCTGCTCGGCACGGCGGCCGGTGGCCATCCGTTCCCGGTGATGGTGCGCAACTTCCACAAGATCATCGGCGAAGAGGCCCGCGCCCAGATCCTGGAGCAGACCGGCAGGCTGCCGGACGCCGTCGCGGCCTGCGTCGGCGGTGGCTCCAACGCGATCGGCATCTTCCACGGCTTCATCGACGACGCGGACGTCCGGCTCGTCGGGCTGGAGCCGGGCGGCCACGGCATCGAGTCCGGTGAGCACGGCGCGACGCTGACCGAGGGCACGCCGGGCATGCTGCACGGCGCGCGCTCGTACCTGCTGCAGGACGAGGACGGCCAGACCATCGAGGCCTACTCGATCTCGGCCGGTCTCGACTACCCGGGCGTCGGCCCGGAGCACTCGTGGCTCAAGGACACCGGCCGCGCCGAGTACCGCTCGGTCACCGACGACGAGGCCATGCAGGCGATGAAGCTGCTGTCGCGGACCGAGGGCATCATCCCGGCCGTCGAGTCGTCGCACGCGCTGGCCGGCGCGCTGGTGCTGGGCCGCGAGCTCGGCCCGGACGGCCTGATCCTGGTCAACCTGTCCGGTCGCGGCGACAAGGACATGGACACCGCCGCCAAGTACTTCGGGTTGGTCTGATGAGCACGCTGGACGATCTGTTCAAGCAGACCCGCGCCGAGGGCCGTGGCGCGCTGATCGGGTACCTCCCGGCCGGTTTCCCGACCGTGGACGGCTCGAAGGACCTGCTGTCGGCGGTCATCGACGGCGGCGCCGACCTGGTCGAGGTCGGCGTCCCGTACTCCGACCCGGTGATGGACGGCCCGACCATCCAGCGCGCCGCCGAAACCGCGCTGGACAACGGCTTCCGGCTCAAGCAGCTGTTCGAGGTCGTCGAGGCGGTGTCGTCGCGCGGCGGCAAGGCCGTCGTCATGACGTACTGGAACCCTGTCAACCGTTACGGCGTCGACGCGTTCGCGCGCGACCTGGCGTCGGCAGGCGGGCTCGGCCTGATCACGCCGGACCTGATCCCCGACATGGCCGACGACTGGATGGCCGCTTCGGAAGACCATGGGCTGGACAGGATTTTCCTTGTCGCGCCGTCCTCTTCGGAGCAGCGCCTCGATCTGACCGCGAAGGCTTCTTCGGGCTTCGTATACGCGACAGCTGTCATGGGCGTGACAGGCGCGCGTGACAGTATCGGTGCGGGCGCTGAAGAACTGGTGCGCCGCACTCGCGCTCACACGGAATTGCCGATCGGCGTCGGGCTGGGTGTGCGCTCCGGCGCGCAGGCCGCCGAGGTCGCGGCGTTCGCGGACGCGGTGATCGTCGGCTCCGCGCTTGTTACGGCTTCTGACGGCGGAACGGACGCTGTGCGCGCGCTGTCCGCTGAACTCGCCGAAGGTGTGCGAAAGGTCGTTTAACGCTTTAAGAAGCGCTGCGAAAGGACCGTTTTCCCTTTAACAAGAGGGAAACGGTCCTTTTGCCGTTGGTGGCGTTGGGCGGAGCGGAAATTTCTCTCGATACTCCCGGTGTGTCAACCACCGACAAGGAGTCACCATGTCACACTGGGCAACGGCAACATTGCACAATCCGTGCGAAGGGGGGAGCGTCATGGTCGCTCCAGCCGAAACCGAATCCGAATCAGTGCCGATACGACCAGGCGGCTGGACCGCCGAAGATGTATTGGCCTTCACCGAAGACCAGTTCCCCGGCCAGCGGGTGGAACTCGTGGACGGGGCGCTGCTCGTGAGCCCCGCACCGTCCTCCGGTCACCAGCGTTTGCTGCACCGGCTTCAACTCCAGCTGGCCGCCGCGCTGCCCGAGGGCGCGGAACTGCTGCCGGGCGTGAACGTGCGCCTCGGCAACAAGAGGTTGCTCGTCCCGGATCTCGCGCTGGTGGCGCCCGCCGGGATGGAAACCTCGTGCTACGACGAATCCGACCTGTTGCTGGCGGCGGAGATCGAGTCTCCGTCCACCAGGCTCAGGGACCGCGGCCTCAAGCTGGCGCTGTATGCCGAGGCCATGGTGCGGTACTACCTGCTCGTCGACCCGGATCTCCACGCCGCCACGCTGTTCGAGCTCGGCAGCGGTGAGTACGTGCCGATCGCGCGCAGCCAGTCCGGCCGGATCGAGATGGACAGGCCCTTCGAGACCACTGTGGACCTGACCGTCTGACCTGGCATTTGTACGAAAACTGTATGGCCGGTCGGCAGTATCTCCCCATGGAGATCGACTACGACCGCCGCGGTTTTCTGCGCACGGCCGGGCTCATCGCGGGTGCGGGCGCGGCGGGACTGCTCTTTCCCGGAGTGGCCACCGCCGCGTCCGCGCCCAAGATCTACGGCTGCGCGGACTGGAAAGCGCGGCCGCCGTCCGATCCGCTGACCACTGTGGACCGTCCGGCCAACCGGATCCTGATCCACCACATGGCGAACGCCAACAGCCCCGAAACCTCGCTGGCGCACGGATGTCAGGTCTGCCTGGACAACCAGCAGGACCACATGGACAACAACGGCTGGTCCGACACCGGCCAGCACTTCACGGTCAGCCGAGGCGGCTACCGCTTCGAAGGCCGCCACGGCAGCCTGAGCGCACTGCGGTCCGGCAAGCAGGTCGTGCGCGGCGCGCATTGCCCTGGCCAGAACGAAAACGCCATCGGCATCGAGAACGAGGGCCTGTACACCACGGCGGAACCGCCACAAGCGCAATGGAAGTCCCTTGTCGTACTGTGCGCCTATGTCTGCAGGCAGTACGGCATTCCGGTGACGGAGATCAAGGGACACCGGGACTTCTTCAACACCGAATGCCCCGGCGACCTGCTGTACTCGAAACTTCCCCAGCTGCGCGCGGACGTCGCTGCCGCGCTGGGGCACTAGAGGTTGTGAGGGGCATGCGGCGCCCCAGCCCCGCATGCCCCTCACGACTCCCAAGTCCGGGGATAAAGCCCGCTAAACTCCCGGGGATAAAGCGGGCTTTATCCCCGGGAGTAAAGCCCGCTTTATCCCGGTCCTCAGGGCAGCCAGCGGCGGGCTTCTGTCAGCTGGGTGGGGGAAAGTTCTTCGCAGACACGGATTTCGGCCTTGCGGACGTCGGCCAAGGTCGTCGCCAGCTCGGCGCCGAACGTCGAGTTGAGCAGCTCGTCCGACTCGAACGCGGCGACGGCTTCGGCGAGCGTCGTGGGCAGGCGCTCGGCGTCGGGGAGCGTGCCGGGGTCGACGTCGAGCGGCTCGGGCAGCTCCGCGTGGCCGAGCATTCCGTCGAGCCCGGCGAACAGCAGCGCGGCCACGACGAGATACGGATTCGCCGTGAGGTCGAAGCACTTGACCTCGAGATTGGGCGACCGCCCCGTGATCAGCCGCAGCGGAGCTTCCCGGTTTTCCAAGCCCCACACCCGGAACACCCCGGCCCAGTGGTGCGGTTCGAGCCGCAGGTAGCTCACGACGGACGGCGCGCCGATCGCCATCAGCGCGGGCAGCCGTCGCAGGATTCCGGCGCTGAACCCCTCCGCGAGCGCGGTCATGCCGAACCGACGGTCCCCGCCGCCGAACAGATTCTCACCACCCGCGGACACGCTCAAATGCACGTGCCCGCCGTTGCCGACGCCCGCGGGCGCGTACTTCGGCGTGAACGACGCGCGCAGTCCGTGTGCCTGACTGACCTTGCGGATGGTCTCCCTGACCAGCACCAGGGTGTCGGCCGCGCCGACCGGGTCCTCCGCCCGGACGGACAGCTCGAACTGCCCGTCCGCGTACTCGGGATGGATCTGCTCGACCTCGACACCCTGACTATCCAAAGTGGACACGATGGCGCGCAGGTAGTCCGCGTGCTCGGAAAGCCTGGTGTACCCGTACGCGGGCCCGCCGACGGGCTCGTCCAGCACGGCCACCCACTCGACTTCGAAGGCCAGCGAGACCGTGAAGCCGCGCGTGCCGAGCATGCGCACAGCGTGTTTCGCAAGGCTGCGGGCGTCCTGAGGGTGGACCGCGCCGTCCTGGGTGCGGCGGTCGCCGGGCGCCCAGGCCCAGCCCGGCTGCGCGGCGAGCACGGTCAGCCGGTCCAGGTCGGGGTGCAGCCGCAGGTCACCGACGGGGCCGCGCGAGTACTGCCCGCCGGTGATCTCGTCGTTGAACAGGAAGAAGTCGAACGAGTTCGACGCGCCGACGCCCCAGGCGGCGGCCTCGGGCAGCGCGCGCAGCGGGACCGCCTTGGTGCGGACGATGCCGCTGTTGTCCACGAACGTGGTCGCGACCAGTTCGACGCCCTGCGCGGCCAGCGGGCCGGTCAACTCCAGGGCCCTTGCCTCAATGGCTGCCCGATCGAACTCGCTCATGGCTCCCCTATCGCGGTTGAATGCGGGTCATGTCTGGACTCAAGCGCACACTGTCGGTATGGCAGGCCGTGGGTCTGTCCGTCGCACTCATGGCACCCAGCATGGCCGCGAACATCAACCCGCAGCAAACCGCGGCCGCGGCCGGGCGCGCCGTCCCGCTGGCGTTCCTGCTCTCGGCCGTCGGGGTGCTGCTGGTGGCGTACGGCTTCGTCCGGATGTGCCAGTACTACCAGCACGCCGGGTCCGTGTACGCCTTCGTCGGCTCGACGCTCGGGCCACGCGCCGGCGTCGTGTCCGGGATCGGTCTGCTGGGCACGTACACCTTCTACGCCGTGGTCACCTGCTCGGCGGCAGGCAATCTGGGCACCGCGTTCTTGACCCAGCTGGGTGTCTGGGTGAACCCGCCGTGCGGTCCGGCTGGGCTCGCGCGCCGAGGTGCGACCTGACGTATTCCAACCCGAAACCGGACCGTCCGGGCTCTTCCTGGGTGCGGTGTTCGGGTTCCTCTCGTTCGCCGGGTTCGAGGCGGCCGCGACGCTTGGCGAGGAGACGCGTGACCCGAAGCGCAGCATCCCGCGCGCGATACTGGGGACGGCCTTGTTCGGCGGGGTGTTCTTCGTCGTGGTCACCACGGTCGAGATGCTCGCTTTCGGCTCTGACGCGGCGAAATTCCACGATTCGCCCTCGCTGCTCGGCGACCTCGGCACGGCCTACGTCGGTGCCTGGGTCGGTGACGTGATCACCTTCGGCGCGGCCGTGAGCGCGTTCGGCTGCTGCCTGGCGTGCGTGGTCGGCGGGTCGCGGCTGCTCTTCGCGCTCGGCAGGGACGCGTTCGACGGCCGCGGCGTTGCCAGGACCTCCGCGAACGGCGCACCCACGGTTTCGGCGACCGTCGTCACCGGGCTGGCGGCGCTGGTCATCGCGGTCTGCGCGGTGTTCTTCGGCGCCACCCCGCTGGACACTTTCGCCTGGTCAGGGTCCATCGGGACGCTGATACTGCTGGTCGTCTACCTGCTGACGACACTCGGCTCGATCCGGCTGGTGTTCGTCCAGCGCAAGCTCGCCGTGCCGCGCTGGCAGGTCGTTTTCCCACTCTGTGCACTCGTGCTGCTCACATACACGGTCTATGTCAATGTCATCCCCTATCCGGAGTCCGGTCCGGCACAATGGTTCCCGGTGGTCGCCGCGACGGTGCTCGTGCTCGCCGTCTCGCTGGTGCTCGCCAGGCCAGCGTTCGCCCGTCGAGTGGGGGAGCGGTTGTCCCTCGCCGAAGGAGGAGCGTGACGGTACTGCCTTTCGTGGCCGATCTGCCGCTGGTGGATCACCACTGCCACGGCCTGGTCACCGCGGAACTGGACCGCGTGGGCTTCGAGGAGATGCTCACCGAGGCCGACACGGTGTCCCCGCTGGGCACGACGGTGTTCGAGTCGCTGATCGGGCTCGCCGTGCGCCGCTGGTGCGCGCCCGTGCTGGACCTGCCGACCCGCGCGCCCGCCGGCGAGTACCTCGCGCGCCGCGCCGAGCTCGGCGCCGACGAGGTCAACCGGCGCTTCCTGCGGGCTACCGGCATCACGGACTTCCTGGTCGACGGCGGATTCCAGCCGGACAGGCTGACCACGACCAAGCAGCTGGCCGGGCTCGCGAGCGCACGCGCGCACGACATCGTCCGGCTGGAGGTGGTCGCCGAGGACGTGGTCCGCGGCGGCACCACGGCGAGTGGTTTCGGCGAGGTGTTCGCCGCCGAACTCGCCCGCCGCGCGGCGGGCGCCGCGGGCGTCAAGTCGATCGCGGCGTACCGGGTCGGCCTGGCGCTTTCGGGGGAGCGCCCGAGCGCGGCCGAGGTGTCCGAGGCAGCGGGCAGGTGGCTGGCCAAAGTGGACACCGGCGACGAGGTTCGCCTGGCCGACGAGGTGCTGCACCGGTTCCTCATCTGGACCGCGATCGACCTGCGGCTGCCCGTCCAGCTGCACGTCGGCTACGGCGACTCGGACGTCGACCTGCACCGGTGCGACCCGCTGCTGCTGACCGACCTGCTGCGGGCGAGCCGCTCGTCGGGCGTGCCGATCCTGTTGCTGCACAACTATCCGTTCCACCGCAACGCCGCCTACCTCGCGCAGGTCTTCGAGCACGTCTTCGTCGACGTCGGGCTCGCCACGCACAACACGGGCTACCGCTCGGCCGCGGTGATCGCGGAGACGCTGGAGCTGGTGCCGTTCGGCAAGTTCCTGTTCTCCACGGACGCGTTCGGCCTCGCCGAGCTGTACCACCTGGGCACGCTGTTCTTCCGGCGCGGGCTCTCGGAATTCCTGGAGGCGGGCCTCGAAGCTGGCGAATGGTCCGAAGAGGACGCTCTGCGGACAGCGGCACTGGCCTGCTTCGAAAACGCCCGTCGTGTATACCGGTTGGCAGAATGAACGACTTGCACGGACTCTGGGCGGACTGGCGCGCCGCCGTGTCCCACGAACTTCCCTTCGCGACGACGTTGCGCCATCGTCTGCACGCCGACCCCCGGATCTCCGGCGACGAGGAGGACACCGCGCTCGCGGTGCTCGAAGCCATGCCCGCCGGGGAAAGCTTCCGTGTCGCCAAGACCGGCCGCGCCTACCGGCTGGGCTCACCGGACGGCCCGGCGGTGGCGTTGCGCGCGGAACTCGACGCGCTCCCGGTGCTCGAACGCACAGGCGTGCCCTTCGCCTCCGAGACGGACCTGATGCACGCGTGCGGGCACGACGTGCACCTCGCCGCCCTGGTCGCGGTCTGCCGCGCGGCGGCCCACATCGACGTGCCACAACCGATCCTCGCGCTGCTGCAGCCGCGCGAGGAGACGCCGCCGTCCGGCGCGCTGGACATCGTCGACTCGGGCATGCTGCGCGACCAGCGGGTCACCGCCGTCATCGGCGCCCACGTGCAGCCCCGGCTGCCCGCCGGGGTGGTCTCGGTGGTGCCGGGGCCGATCAACGCGTCCACCGACGAGTTCGAGGTGGTCGTCACCGGCCACGGTGGCCACGCAGGCTACCCGCACCTGCTGCGCGACCCGATACTGGCGCTCGCCCAGATCATCGTGAGTCTGCAGCAGATCGCGTCCCGCCGCATCGACCCGGTCTCGGGCGCGGTCTGCTCGGTCGGGCGTATCCAGTCGGGCACGGCCGCGAACATCGTCCCCAACCAGGCGACCGCGCTCGGCTCACTGCGCGTGATGCGCGACTCCGACCGCGAAGCCGCCCTGACCACCCTGCGCGAGATCGTCCAAGGCACCGCCCGCGCCTACGGCTGCGAGGCCGAGCTGCGCATCATGCCGTGCGAGCCGGTGCTGCAGAACGACTCCACGCTCGCCGTCGGCGCGGCGGGCTGGCTGACCCGTGGCGGCGTCACGGTCGACACGGCGTTCCGGTCGTTCGGCGCCGACGACTTCGCGCACTACTGCGGCTCGACGCGCGGCCTGATGATGTTCGTCGGCCTCGGCGACTCGGCGGGCGCCCCGACCCTGCACGACGAACGCTTCCTGCCCCCGGACTCCTCGATCGAGCTGGTCGCCACGGCGCTCGTCGCGGGCTACCTCGCCGCTCTGGGGTCGTGAGTGTTTTGACCGGTTAGAACCGGCCGTACCACTCACGACCCGAGCAGGCTGTGGCCGAGCTGGGTGAGGGTGTGGCGGACGTGCTGGCCCGCGCGGCGGGTGGTGAGCAGGCCCGCTTCGTGCAGGACCGCCAGGTGCGCGCGGATCGTCGAGCGGGGCACGCCGAGGCGCAGGGACAGCTGGGTCGCGGACGACGCGACCTGGAGTTCGGTCAGCACGCGGGCCCGCTCCGAGCCCAGCAGCCGCCCGAGCGTGTCGGCCTGGGCGGTGTCGGCGCACGGGTAGACGAGCACCGGCGGCTGGTCGGGGTCGACCATCGTCACCGGGGCGCCCCAGCAGAAGGACGCGGGCACCAGGGTGAGGCCACGGCCGTGGAGGTGGATCGTGTGGTCGCAGAGGTAGTCGGCCTCCAGCACCGGGTAGCGCCAGCGGATCGACGGGTGCAGCCCGGTCAGCAGGCCGTCGACACCCTTGCCCAGCGCCTGCTTGGCACGCAGCGTCCGGTCCGCCTCGACCATCCGGCGCACCTCGGGCCAGTGCTCGGCCAGCGCCGACTCGTGGAAGGTGCGCAAGCCGGCGACCAGGCCGTCCAGCCGTCCGGTGTCGTGCGCGTCGTAAGCCCAGGCAGGGACCGTCGGGCCGTAGGTGAGCTCCAGGTCCTTGCGCACCGAGTGCTTGGGCAGACGGAGCATCGCGTCGAAGTGCGCCTCGATGTCGGAGTCGTCGAGCGGCGGGGTGAGGAAGTCCGGGAACGAGGTGCCGGGCGGGGCCAGTTCGGCGATCCGGCCGGCGTCGGCCGAGGCGCGCCACGGCTGGAAACGCCCGGGTGCCGTGCGGCTCTGCAGCGTGTTGATGCCCAGCACCAGCTCCCAGAGCGGGTGCGGGTGCTCGGCGACCCGGACGCGGCTCAGGTCGTCGCGAGTGAAGACAATGCGCAGGACCATGGATTCCCCCGTCGCCATGGTACCCGGCAAACGTTTGCCGGAGGTCTCACCGGGGTGTTCTTCTCTCGGGCATGGGCGGGGCACGTTACGGTGACCCCGTGATTTCCGCTGCCGCTCCGTTACTGGCCACGATCCCCAGCCCTGACCGCGGGGTATGGCATCTCGGGCCCATCCCGATCCGGGCATACGCGCTGTGCATCATCGCGGGCATCGTGGTGGCGCTCTGGTGGGGCGAACGCCGCTGGATCGCGCGCGGCGGCTCGAAGGGCGCGGTCGTCGACATCGCCGTGTTCGCGGTGCCGTTCGGCCTGGTCGGCGGCCGGTTGTACCACGTCATCACCGACAACCAGCTGTACTTCGGCGAGGGCAAGAACCCGCTGAACGCGCTGCGGATCTGGGACGGCGGCCTGGGCATCTGGGGCGCGATCGCGCTCGGCGCGGTCGGCGCGTGGATCGCGTGCAAGCGCAAGGGCGTCCCGCTGGCCGCGATGGCCGACACGCTCGCGCCCGCGATCGTGGTCGCGCAGGCCATCGGGCGGCTCGGCAACTACTTCAACCAGGAGCTCTACGGCGATCACACGGACCTGCCGTGGGGCCTGGAGATCTACGAGCGCATCGACGCCGCCGGCAACCGCGACCTGCTCGGCGGGGTCGCGGTCGGGCACGTGCCGCTGGCCGACAGCCCGGTGCACCCGACCTTCCTCTACGAGCTGCTGTGGAACCTCGGCGTCGCGCTGCTCGTGGTCTGGGCGGACAAGCGGTTCAAGCTCGGGCACGGCCGCGCGTTCGCGCTGTACGTCGCGGGCTACACGGCCGGCCGGTTCTGGATCGAGAACATGCGCTCGGACGCGGCGAACCACATCTTCGGCCTGCGGGTGAACGTGTGGGTGTCGCTGCTGGTGTTCGCGGGTGCCGTCGTCTACCTCGTGCTCGCCAAGAAGAAGGGGCCGCGCGAGTCGCCGGAATCCTTGCGCGGCAATGACGCCGAGGACCCGGAGAGCACTGTGGACACTGTGGACAGTGCCGAAGAGCCCGATAAGAAGGTCGACGAGGAGTCCGCCGACGTCACGGCGGGCGCGCCGGCGTCGGACTCCGTGCCGGATTCAGCGCCGGACGAGACCCCGGCCGGTGACAAGGGGAAGGTCGAGGGCGGTCAGTAGCCCAGGTGGCGCCGCCACCACGGCCGGGATCGCGTTCACCAGGCGCATCGCGGTGGCCTTGAGCCCGGCCGTGTTGTGGTCGCCGTCGGTGCCGAGCAGCCTCAGGTCGAGGGTGTAGTTCGGCTCGCCGGTGACCTGCACGCGATAGCCGCCCTGCCCGGTCGGCTGCTGCCAGTCGGGGCCGAGGTCGGGCCGCAGCCGCGTGATGTGCTCGAGCACGCAGACCGGTCGTCCGCCGAGCATGCCCCGCACCTCGAAGTGCAGCGCCGCGACGGTGCCCTTCTCGATCGTGCCGGACGCGATTTCGAACGTCTCCGGCGCGGGCAGCCGCTCGTAGCTCTCTTCGACCGTGTCGAGTTCGACGTCCAGCCCGGCCGCGAGCTGGCGCACGACACTGCCCCAGGCGAGGCTGAGCACGCCGGGTTGCAGCAGCAACGGCACCTCGTCCATCGGCTTGCCGAAGCCCATGATGTCGAACAGCACCTTGCCGTTGTCATAGGTCGAGTAGTCGAGGATCTCCAGGCAGCGCACCTCTTCGATGCGCTCGCACACCCCGGTCAGCACGAGCGGCAGCCAGTCGTTGGCGAAGCCGGGATCGACGCCGTTGACCCACAGCGAAGCACCACCGGCCCACGCGGCTTCGCGGATCGGGTCGCTCATCTCGGGCGGCACGACGCCGTCGGGGAACTGCAGGAACACCGGGCCGCTGGAGACGACGTTGATACCGGCCGCGAGGAACCGTTTGAGGTCTTCGACGGCTTCCATCAGCCGGTCGTCCGCCATCGCGGTGTAGACGACGCAGTCGGGTTTCAACGCCAGCAAGGCATCCGCGTCCGTGGTCGCGGTGACACCGAGCGTCCTGCCGAGACCGGCCAGCTCGCCTGCGTCGTTGCCCTCTTTGTCCTTTGAGGACACCCAGACGCCTGCGAGTTCGAGATCCGGCCTCGCGTCGATGCCCGCGATCGCGTGCCGTCCGACGTTTCCCGTGCTCCACTGAACGATCTTCATAGGTCAGGCAGCCCCAGTTCCAGGTTGGGTGTTTGCAGTCCACCGTCCACTTCGAACACTTTGCCGGTGACGAACTTCCCGGCGCGCGAGACGAGGTAGACGATGGTGGCGGCGATGTCCTCGGCCTCGCCGATGTGCCGCAGGGGAGTGGCGTTCTCCATTTTCCCGCGCCGCGCCGCCGTCGCCTTCGAGCATCGCGGGCGCGGCGGCCACGGTGAGCGCGTGCGCGGTGGAAACGTTGAAGCGAAAGGCTTCTTCGAGGAATTCGGTGGTCGTTTCGAGTATCGGCCTGGGATAGGTCTCGCCGACGTTGTTGACGACGATGTCGAGTCTGCCGAACGTGTCGGTCGCGGCCTGTGCCAAGGAAGCGGCTTCGGCCGGATCGCCGAGGTCGGCCGCGACCACGTGCGCGCGGCGTCCGGCGGCCTCGACCCGCTTGGCGACGAGGTCGAGCTGATCACGGGTCCGGGAGGCGATCACCACGTCGGCGCCCGCTTCGGCGAGCGCGACCGCGGTGGCGGCGCCGATCCCGCGTCCGGCGCCGGTGACCACGGCGACCTGCCCGGTGAGCTGGAAGCGTTCCAGGATCATGGGGCAAAACTGTAACACGTTCTACTGTGGAAATCCTGCACTGGAGAAGGGGGCTCGGGGCGTTACGATCAGGCTGATCAACGGCCGCCTATACTTAGCCGCACGAAGTACTCGCGTGACATCAAGAACGACGTCGTTCTGACCATCCAGATCGTTACCGTTCAGGTGAACACTGCGTCGCATCTCATGCTGCCGATACGTTTCCTGAGTGTTAAAGTCGCGCTAACGAGCGGGCCATCGTCGTCCCGTGCGCACTGGACCTGGGGATTTCCACCACTGAGCACGAACACGACGAAGGAGGTCCCTTCATGATCTTCTCCGCCATGCCCGAGAAGCAGGGTCTTTACGATCCCGCCGACGAGCAGGACTCCTGCGGCGTCGCCATGGTCGCCGACATCCATGGGCGGCGCACCCATGGCATCGTCACCGACGGACTGGCCGCCCTCACCAACCTCGACCACCGCGGTGCCGCGGGCGCCGAGCCGACCAGCGGTGACGGCGCCGGCATCCTGCTGCAGCTGCCGGACGAGCTGCTCCGCGACGAGGTCGACTTCGAGCTTCCCGATGCCGAGCAAGGAAAACACCGTTACGCCGCCGGGATCGCGTTCCTGCCCGCCGGTGTCGAGGACCGCCGCAAGGCCGTCGCGCTCATCGAGCAGGTGGCCACTGAGGAGGGTCTGAACGTTCTCGGCTGGCGTGAGGTGCCGATCGACCCGGACGCCGCCTACCTCGGGCCGACGGCGCGGTCGGTCATGCCGCACTTCGCCATGCTCTTCGTGGCGGGCCACGGTCTCGGCCCGAGCGGGCTCGAACTGGACCGGCTCGCCTTCTGCCTGCGCAAACGCGCCGAGCACGAGACCGAGGCCGCCGGCGTCGGCACCTACTTCTCGTCGCTGTCGTCGCGCACGCTGGTCTACAAAGGAATGCTCACCCCCGAGCAGCTCCCGCTGTTCTTCAAGGACCTGGGCGACACCCGCCTGGCCAGCGCCATCGCGCTGGTGCACTCGCGGTTCTCGACGAACACCTTCCCCTCGTGGCCGCTCGCGCACCCGTTCCGGTTCGTCGCGCACAACGGCGAGATCAACACGATCCGCGGCAACCGCAACCGGATGCGCGCCCGCGAGGCGCTGCTCGAGTCGACGCTGGTCCCCGGGGACCTGACCAGGCTCTTCCCGATCTGCTCCGCCGACGCGTCCGACTCCGCGTCCTTCGACGAGGTGCTCGAACTGCTGCACCTGGGCGGGCGCAGCCTGCCGCACGCGGTGCTGATGATGATCCCGGAGGCGTGGGAGAACCACACCACGATGGACCCGGCGCGGCGCGCGTTCTACAAGTTCCACGCCAGCCTGATGGAGCCGTGGGACGGCCCCGCCTGTGTCACCTTCACCGACGGCACGCTGGTCGGCGCGGTGCTCGACCGCAACGGCCTGCGCCCGGCGCGCTGGTGGCAGACCGCCGACGGCCGGGTCGTGCTCGCCAGTGAGGCGGGCGTGCTCGACGTGGCGGCGGCCGACGTCGTCGCGAAGGGACGGCTGAAGCCGGGCCGGATGTTCCTGGTGGACACCGAGGCCGGGCGGATCGTCAACGACGACGAGGTCAAGTCCGAGCTGTCGAAGCAACTTCCCTACGAAAGTTGGTTGCACGCCGGGCTGCTCCAGATCGCCGAGCTGCCCGACCGCGACCACATCGTGCAGAGCCACGACTCGGTGCTGCGCCGCCAGCAGTCCTTCGGTTACACCGAGGAAGAGCTGAAGATCCTGCTCGCGCCGATGGGCCAGAAGGGCGCCGAGCCGCTCGGCTCGATGGGCACGGACTCGCCGCCCGCGGTGCTCTCGCAGCGCTCGCGCCTGCTCTACGACTACTTCAAGCAGAACTTCGCGCAGGTCACGAACCCGCCGCTGGACGCGATCCGCGAAGAGCTCGTCACCTCGATGAAGCGCATCATGGGCCCGGAGCAGAACCTGCTGGAGCCAGGTCCGGCGTCTTGCCGGCACATTCAGCTGCCGTACCCGGTCATCGACAACGACGAGCTGGCCAAGCTCATCCACATCAACGACGATGGCGACTTGCCGGGCTTCGCCTGCTCAGTCCTTTCCGGACTGTACGAAGTGGACGGTGGGGCCGCCGCGCTGGCCGACGCGATCGAGCGGGTCCGGCGCGAGGCGTCCGAGGCCATCTCGGCGGGCGCGCGCACGCTGGTGCTGTCCGACCGGGACTCCGATCACCGGATGGCGCCGATCCCGTCGCTGCTGCTCGTCTCCGCGGTGCACCACCATCTGGTGCGCACCAAGGAAAGGCTGCGCGTCGCGCTGGTCGTCGAGAGCGGCGACGCCCGCGAGGTGCACCACATCGCGCTGCTGCTCGGCTACGGTGCCGCCGCGGTCAACCCGTACCTGGCCTTCGAGTCCATCGAGGACTTGATCGCCACCGGCGCGCTGCCGCAGATGGAGCCGATCAAGGCCATCCGCAACTACGTGCAGGCGCTCGTCAAGGGCGTACTCAAGATCATGTCCAAGATGGGCATCTCGACCGTCGGCGCGTACACCGCGGCGCAGGCGTTCGAATCCTTCGGCCTGTCACAGGAACTGCTCGACGAATACTTCACCGGCACGGTCTCGAAGCTCGGCGGCGTCGCGCTCGACGTGCTCGCCGAAGAGGTCGCCGTGCGGCACCGCCGCGCCTACCCGGACAACCCGACCGACCGGGTGCACCGCAGGCTCGACACCGGCGGCGAGTACGCGTACCGCCGCGAGGGCGAGCTGCACCTGTTCACCCCGGAGACCGTGTTCCTGTTGCAGCACGCCAGCAAGACCGGCCGCGACGAGGTCTACCGCAAGTACTCCGACGAGGTGCACCGGCTCTACCGCGAGGGCGGCACGCTGCGCGGGCTGTTCGCGTTCAAGACCACGCGCGAGCCGATCCCGGTCGACGAGGTCGAATCGGTCGAGGCGATCTGCAAGCGGTTCAACACCGGCGCCATGTCCTACGGCTCGATTTCGGCCGAGTCACACGAAACACTGGCCATCGCCATGAACCGCATCGGCGGCCGGTCGAACACCGGTGAGGGCGGCGAGGACCCGGAGCGGCTCTACGACCCCGAGCGGCGCAGCGCGATCAAGCAGGTCGCTTCGGGCCGTTTCGGTGTCACCAGCGAATATCTGGTCAACGCCGACGACATCCAGATCAAGATGGCGCAGGGCGCCAAGCCCGGCGAAGGTGGCCAGCTGCCGCCGAACAAGGTCTACCCGTGGATCGCGCGGACCCGGCACTCCACGCCGGGCGTCGGGCTGATTTCCCCGCCGCCGCACCACGACATCTACTCCATTGAGGACCTCGCGCAGCTCATCCACGACCTGAAGAACGCGAACGAGCAGGCGCGCATCCACGTGAAGCTGGTGTCCTCACTGGGCGTCGGCACGGTCGCGGCGGGTGTCTCGAAGGCGCACGCGGACGTGGTGCTCATCTCCGGGCACGACGGCGGCACCGGCGCCTCGCCGATGAACTCGCTCAAGCACGCGGGCACGCCGTGGGAGATCGGTCTCGCCGAGACCCAGCAGACGTTGCTGCTCAACGGTTTGCGCGACCGGATCACCGTGCAGGTGGACGGCGCGATGAAGACCGGCAAGGACGTCGTGATCGCCGCGCTGCTCGGCGCCGAGGAGTACGGTTTCGCGACCGCGCCGCTCGTCGTCGCGGGCTGCGTGATGATGCGAGTGTGTCATTTGGACACTTGCCCGGTCGGCGTCGCTACCCAGAGCCCGGAGCTGCGCAAGCGGTACACCGGCCAGGTCGACCACGTGGTGAACTTCTTCAGGTTCGTCGCGCAGGAAGTCCGGGAAACGCTGGCGTCACTGGGTTTCCGGTCGCTCGACGAGGCCATCGGGCACGCCGAGTTCCTCGACACCGACGAGGCCGTCCAGCACTGGAAGGCGTCCGGTCTGGACCTGGCGCCGATCTTCGAGATGCCGGCCGAGACCCCGTACGGCGGCGCGAAGCGGCGCACGCGCGGGCAGGACCACGGCCTCGAGCACGCGCTCGACCGCACACTGATCCAGCTCGCCGAGGCCGCGCTCGAAGACGCGCACCCGGTCAAGCTCGAACTGCCGGTGCGCAACGTGAACCGGACCGTCGGCACGCTGCTCGGCTCCGAGATCACCCGGCGCTACGGCGGCGAAGGCCTGCCGGAGGACACGATCAACGTGGTGCTCACCGGCTCGGCCGGGCAGTCGCTCGGCGCGTTCCTGCCGCGCGGCATCACCCTCGACATGGTCGGCGACGCCAACGACTACGTGGGCAAGGGCCTCTCCGGCGGCCGGATCATCGTGCGCCCGCACCCGGACGCGAAGTTCGCCGCCGAGCGCCAGACCATCGCGGGCAACACGCTCGCGTACGGCGCGACCGCGGGCGAGATGTTCCTGCGCGGTCAGGTCGGCGAGCGGTTCTGCGTGCGCAACTCGGGCGCGACCGTGGTCGCCGAGGGCGTCGGCGACCACGCCTTCGAGTACATGACCGGTGGCCGGGCCGTGGTGCTCGGGTCCACCGGGCGCAACCTGGCGGCCGGCATGTCCGGCGGGGTGGCGTTCGTGCTCGACCTCGACCGCAAGAAGGTCAACCACGAGATGGTCGATCTCCAGCAGCCGCAGTCCGAAGACTTGGCGTGGCTGAAGAAGATCGTGCAAAAGCATTACGACCTGACCCGCTCGGCCGTCGCGGCTTCACTGCTCGGCGACTGGCCCCGGCGATCGGCGTCGTTCACCAAGGTGATGCCGCGCGACTACCAGCGGGTGCTGGACGCGGCGAAGGCGGCACGCGCGGCTGGCCGCGATGTCGACGAGGCGATCATGGAGGCGGCTCGTGGCTGACCCGACCGGTTTTCTGAAGCACGACCGCGAAGAGCCGAAGAAGAAGTCCACTGAGGACAGGCTGGCGTCCTGGGGCGAGGTGTACGCGGACGTCCCGCCCGCCGTGCGCAACGAGGACGTCCGCAAGCAGGCTTCGCGCTGCATGGACTGCGGCATCCCGTTCTGTCACTCGTCGGGCTCCGGTTGTCCGCTGGGCAACCTGATCCCCGAGTGGAACGACCTGGTCCGCCGCGGCGACTGGGAAGCGGCGAGCGACCGTCTGCACGCGACCAACAACTTCCCCGAGTTCACCGGGAAGCTGTGCCCGGCGCCGTGTGAGGCGGGCTGCGTACTGTCCATTTCGGACTTGTCGGGCGGCCCCGTCTCGATCAAGCGCGTCGAGCAGACGATCGCGGACCAGTCATGGGAAGCGGGCTACGTCCAGGCCCAGGTCTCGTCCGTCTCATCAGGACAGAAGGTCGCCATCGTCGGCTCCGGCCCGGCGGGCCTCGCCGCGGCACAGCAGCTGACGCGCGCCGGTCACGAGGTGACCGTCTACGAGCGCGACGACCGCCTCGGCGGCCTGCTGCGCTACGGCATCCCCGAGTTCAAGATGGAGAAGAAGGTTCTCGACCGCAGGCTCGCCCAGCTGCGCAAGGAGGGCACGAAGTTCGTCACCGGCTGCGAAGTCGGCGTCGATCTGTCCGTCGAGGACCTTCGCGCCCAGTACGACGCCGTCGTGCTCGCGGTCGGCGCGCTGCGCGGCCGTGACGACAAGACCACCGAGGGCCGCTCGCTCGCGGGCATCCACCTCGCGATGGACCACCTGGTGCCAGCCAACCGTCAGGTCGAGGGCGACGGGCCGTCCACTGTGGACGCCCAGGGCAAGCACGTGATCATCATCGGCGGCGGCGACACCGGCGCCGACTCCTACGGCACCGCCACCCGCCAGGGCGCGCTGTCGGTCACCCAGCTCGACCAGTACCCGACGCCGCCGTCGGTGCGCGACGACGGCCGTTCCCCGTGGCCGACCTGGCCCTACATCCTCCGCACCTACGCGGCGCACGAGGAAGCGGGCGAGCGCAAGTTCGCGGTCGCGGTCAAGCGTTTCGTCGGCGACGAAGACGGTCACGTCCGTTCGATCGAGCTCCAGCACGTCCGCGTCCACAAGGACCCGGTGTCCGGACGACGCGAGGTCATCCCGGTCAACGACGAGGTCGAGACCCTGCCCGCGGACCTCGTCCTGCTGGCGATCGGCTTCGAGGGCGTCGAGCACATGGCGCTCCTCGACGGCCTCGGCCTGTCGTTGACCCCGCGCGGCACGCTCTCGTGCGGCCCCGACTGGCAGACCGAGACGCCCGGCGTGTTCGTCTGCGGCGACGCCCACCGCGGCGCTTCCCTGGTCGTGTGGGCGATCGCGGAAGGCCGCTCGGTCGCACACGCGGTCGACGCCTTCCTCACCGGCGCCTCGGACCTGCCCGCGCCGGTCCACCCCACCGCTCTCCCACTGGCCGTCGTCTAAGCGCTCGTGATAGCCCGAAAGTGGCTTTCGTCAGATCGCATCTGACGAAAGCCACTTTCGGGCTAAAACCAGCTCAGGAGCCTTGGCCGGGGAAGACGGGGCTGAGGTCCATCGGCGAGCGCAGGTGGAAGTTGGCTGGCCAGTGCTCGGTCACCATCTCGTGGTAGACGAGCTGCGGGTCCTTGCCGTTCAGGTAGGTCCACGGGTAGGTGCAAACCGGTCGCGGGTGCCGAACAGGTGCAGGAAAGCCCGTTCGGAATGCCCGGCGCAGCCGAACGCGGCCGCGAAGTGGTTGTGCGCGTGCATGGCGCGCGGATGCGGCCGCTCGGCGGACATCCAGCGGTCCGACGCGGCGAGCAGGAGCGTGAGTATCCGCTCGTTGGCGAAGTAGGCGCGCTCCATCTCGCGCCACTGTGAACTGTCCACTCGGGACTTGGCCATCAGGTAGACCTCGAAGCAGGCGGCGGGGAAGATGGCCGTGAGCGCGTCGCCGACCGGCGCGGTGCGGGCGGTCTCGATGGCGAAGGTCATCATCTCTTCTTCGGTGCCGCCCCATTTCGGCGCCAGGATCTGCAGCCGGGAGCAGTGCGCGCTGTAGTGGGTCGGGCAGCGGCGGAGCACCTCCTCCCACACCTGGTCCTGCTGCTCTCGGGAAGCGTTCAGCAGCATGCCCGCCGCCATCAGCGCGACCAGCGGCGTCGGGTCGGACGGCAGCAGCTCGGCGGCGCGGTGCAGCGGCCCGATCGCCTTGGCACAGGTGCGGTGGACCATCTTGAACCGGTCCTCGCCGACGCTGCTCGCCCAGCCGGCGCCCCGGATCGCCCCTGCTTCGGCGACGAAACCCTCGCCCGCCAACAGCCACAGTTCGGGATCATCGTGCCGCGCGGCCAGCTCGGCGATCTCGTCGACGTGCCCGACAAGGTCTTCCGACAGATTGCTGAGCCGCAGATCACGCACTTCGGGGTCATCACGGCACTCGGCGAGCACCGTCTGCGCGGCGCGCAGGTCGCCGTCACGGAGTTCGGCGATCGCGGCGTCCAGCGCGAGGTCGTCGTAGCAATGACCGGTGATGAGGGTGCGGCGGTCGGGTTCAGGCTTCGCCGCGCGTCTGCCGAAGAGCTTCACGCCCGCAGGATAATCACGGGAAACCGTTCCACCGCCCCATTTCAAGCATGCTTGAAATCGCCCAGGGACTCGTGAGTGTTTAGACCGGTTAGAACCGGCCGTACCACTCACGAGGTCCGAGCGGTGGGAACGCTAGCCGCGGATGGCGGCCAGGATCGCCCAGAAGCCGAGGCCGCCGACGACCAGTCCCATCACGGCGCCCGAGAGCACCTCGGCCGGCGTGTGGTCGCCCAGTTCCACGCGCGACCAGCACACCCAGACCACCAGCGGCAGCAGCACCCAGGCCCACGGCCCGTACGTGATGATCAGCACCACCAGCGCGCTCACCGCGACCGCCGCGTGCAGCGAGATCTTGAACTTGAAGCCGAACGTGATCGCCACGCTCACCACCAGCGAGGCCAGCATCGACGCGGCGAGCGCGATGATCTCGTCCGGGGCGTGCCAGACCACCAGCACCACGAAGCCCGCGCCGAGCGAGATGCCCGCCACGAGCAGCGGCACCGCGCGGCCGGCGCGGTTGGTCACGTGGTGACCGTCCCACCGCTGAGGTGCGTCAGAATTGCCCTTGCGGGCGCCGCGGACGATGACGGCCATCGGGATCAGGGAGCCGGTGACGGCGACGAGCAGGCCCCAGAGCAGGGTCGGGCCGACGCGGCCGGTGGCCATCCAGGCGACGGCGAGCGGCAGGCCGAGCACCCAGACCCAGGGCGCCAGCAGTTCGGTGCCGCTAGGCGTGGATGCAGCGATGCACGGCGAAACCGTAGCGGGTAGGCCGAATGGCCTCGCGGAGCGGCCGATCAGCGGCTTGTACGCAGAGTAGTCAGAGACTTACTTTCGAGTAGCTCTTTCGGCAATTCACCGTCAACGCAGAAGGTGGGTGTGTCATGAAGCGGATTTCGCTGGCAGCGCTTCTGGTGGCGCTTTGCGGGCTGGTGGCTCCTCCGGCCCATGCCGGGCCGAAGGTCTGGACCGCGCAGGACATGCGCGAGGCGGTCCCGATGGAACAGCTCGTCAGGGCGCCGGGGTTCACTCCGAAGCAGGTCGAAGCGGGGTTGCCGATGAGCATCCCGAACGCGGGCGGCGCGTGGACCGGCTCCGGCAAGATCACCCAGACGGCCGGGCGGGTGTTCTTCACCATGCAGGGCCGGAAGGCCTCGTGCTCCGGTGATGCCGTGACCAGCACCAATGGCAGTGTGGTGATGACCGCCGGGCACTGCGTGAAGTACCAGGGCGCCTTCCATACCGACTGGGTCTTCGTGCCCGGCTACAACAACGGGAACGCTCCGTTCGGCCAGTGGCCCGCCAAGACGACGCTCACCACGCCGCAATGGCAGGCCAGTGAGGACATGAACTACGACGTCGGCATCGGCGTGGTCAACCCGCTCAACGGGCAGCGGCTCACCGATGTGGTCGGCGCGCAGGGGATCGCGTTCAACCAGGCGCGCAACCAGTCGATGTACACGTTCGGGTACCCGGCCGCGGCGCCGTACGACGGTTCCAAGCTCATCTACTGCAGCGGGTCGACGATCACCGACTTCCTGCTCACCAAGGATCACGGGATGAGCTGCACCATGACCGGCGGGTCGAGCGGCGGGCCGTGGTTCCTCAACTTCAACGAGGCGACCGGGACCGGTGTCCAGGCGTCGGTGAACAGCTTCGGATACGTGTTCTTGCCCAACTACATGTTCGGCCCGTACTTCGGGACGGACGCGCAGAACCTGTACAACAAGGCTCAGACCTCGTAGTTCCACTTTTTGAGAGTTTCGTCCCGGCGGACGGGAGGAGATCGGGGAGCCCTATCCTGGTGGGGTGAACTGGACAGTGGACGTCCCCGTCGACACGCTCCCCGAACTCCCCCCGTTGCCTCCTGAGCTGCGCGCGCGTCTCGACGCCGCGCTGTCGCTGCCTGCCGCCCAGCAGCCCGAATGGCCGGACCCCGAGCTCACCAGGCGGGTGCGCAGCCTGCTGGAGAGCGTGCCGCCGATCACCGTGCCCAACGAGATCGACCGGCTCCGCTCGCACCTGGCGATGGTGGCGCGCGGCGAGGCGTTCCTGCTGCAGGGCGGCGACTGCGCCGAGACGTTCGAGTCCAACACCGAGCCGCACATCCGCGCCAACCTGCGCACCCTGCTGCAGATGGCCGTCGTGCTCACCTACGGCGCGAGCCTGCCGGTGGTCAAGGTCGGCCGCATCGCGGGCCAGTACGCCAAGCCCCGCTCGAACACCACCGACTCGCTCGGCCTGCCGGTGTACCGCGGCGACATCATCAACTCGCTCGTCGCCAAGCACGAGCTGCGCGTGCCCGACCCCGGCCGCATGGTCCGCGCGTACGCGAACGCGGGCGCCGCGATGAACCTCGTCCGCGCGCTGACCGCTGCGGGCATGGCAGACCTACACCAGGTGCACGACTGGAACAAGGACTTCGTGCAGCGCTCGCCCGCCAGCGAGCGGTACGAGGCGCTGGCCGCCGAGATCGACCGCGGCCTGCGGTTCATGTCGGCCTGCGGGGTCACCGACACCTCGCTGCAGTCCACCGAGATCTTCGCGAGCCACGAGGCGCTGCTGCTCGACTACGAGCGCGCCATGCTGCGGATGGACAACGCCGACGCCGCGAACCCGAAGCTCTACAACCTCTCCGCCCACTTCCTCTGGGTCGGCGAGCGCACCCGTCAGCTCGACGGCGCGCACATCGCGTTCGCGGAGCTGCTGGCCAACCCGATCGGCCTCAAGATCGGCCCGACGACCACGCCCGAGCAGGCCGTCGAGTACGTCCGCCGCCTCGACCCGCGCAACGAGCCGGGCAGGCTCACGCTGATCGCGCGGATGGGCAACGGCAACGTCCGCGAGGTGCTGCCCGCGATCGTCGAGAAGGTCGAGGCCAGCGGCCACAAGGTGATCTGGCAGTGCGACCCGATGCACGGGAACACGCACGAGTCGTCCACCGGCTACAAGACGCGCCACTTCGACCGCATCGTCGACGAGGTGCAGGGCTTCTTCGAGGTGCACCGCAAGCTCGGCACCTACCCCGGCGGCATCCACGTCGAGCTGACCGGCGAGGACGTCACGGAGTGCCTCGGCGGGGCGCAGGAGATCTCGGATGTCGACCTGGCCGGTCGCTACGAGACCGCCTGCGACCCGCGCCTGAACACCCAGCAGTCGCTCGAGCTGGCCTTCCTTGTCGCGGAGATGCTGCGCAGCTGAGACCGGTCACGCGAAGGCCCCCATCACCCGGTGATGGGGGCCTTCGTCCGTTTTCAGCCCTGCCTGAAATGACAGCGTGATGGCAGGGCGCCGGGCCAGTATCCGGGTCATGATCAAGACCAAGACCCTCGTCGCGCTCGCCGGCGCGGCACTGGCCACCGGCACGCTACTGGCCCCGGCGGCCTCGGCCACCCAGGCGGGCGACCCCGGCCGCTGTGTCGGCGGCAACGTCTGCGTGTGGCAGGACGCCGGTTTCAACGGCGGCCTCGCGCAGTTCGGCCTGGTGTACCTCAACTACCAGAACGCGATCTACGACAACGGACTCGGCGTCAACGACACGGTCAGCTCGATCTACAACCGCACCGGCGACCCGATCAACTTCTACCGGAACTCGGGCGCGAACATCAGGGACCTCTGCTTCAGGGTCGAGCCGGGCAGCTCCGTCACCAACCTCGCGGGCTCCGGTTGCGACAACGCGATCAGTTCCCACTACTCGGCGAACCTCTGAACGGGCGGCTAGGCGAGCAGCTGGGCCGCCGACTTGGCGACGGCGTCGGCGAGGCCGCCGATGTCCGGCACCGCGGCGCCGTTCGCCTGGAGTCCGATGTGGATCCCGCCGCGATAGAGCGAGACCGCGAAGCCTAACGCCTGGCGGGGCGCCAGCGGGACGAGCGGATACATCTCGACGAGCTGGGCGCCTGCCAGTGACATCCGGACGTTCGGCAGCGGCACGTTCGTCACGACCGTGTCGAACAGCAGCGGCGCCGCCTGACCGGTCACCCGGCCGGTCAGGCGGTGCAGCACGGTCGGCACCCGCCCGGCCAGCAGCGGGAACGCTCCGGCGCCCTTGGACGGCCCTGAAGCCTTGTTACGCGCCATGGCGCGGCGCACGATGCGTAGTCGTTCGATCGGGTCGTCCTCGCCGATCGGCAGTTCGCACAGGTAACCCGAAAGCTTGTTGCCGCCGACCTGTTCGGCCTCGCGCGCACGCACGCTCACCGGGATCAGCGCGCGCAGCGTGCGGCCGTCGGCACGCTGCCCGCGGTTCACCAGCCAGCCGCGCAGCGCGCCCGCGAGCACCGCGAGTATCACGTCGTTCGCGGTGCCGCCGTGTTCCTTGCGGATGCGGCGCACGTCGGTCATCTCGAGCCGCACGAAGCCGACGCGGCGTTCCTTCGACGACGGCGCGGTGATCGGCGAGATCGGATACGGGCGAGTGGCTCGTACCACTGACCGTGCGATCGACGCCGTCTCACCCGCCTGCGACAGTGTCGAGCCGATCGTGTCCAGCAAGGTGTCCAAAGTGGACCGATCGGATGTTTCGACGACAGCCGGTTTACGGCGGGCGGGCACCGTGATGTCGTCCAGAAGTCCGGAAGCGATCGCGAAAGCGCCGGCGCCGTCGGTCAGCGCGTGGTGCAGCTTGAGCAGCAGCGCGAAGTCGTCGCCCGGCAGTCCGGTGACAAGATGCAAGTCCCACAAGGGTTTTCCGGTGTCGAGCGGCTCCGCGATCCAGCGCGACGCGTACGCCGCGAGCGGGTCAGGCTCGTACAGGTTGCTCACCCGGTGCAGGTGAATGTGTTGCAGTGGCGTGAAATCCGGGTCATCGGACCAATTCATGGTCCCCGGCGGGAAAAACGCGGGAGTGGCGAGCCTGCGGAATTGGGGGATCCTGGCCGCGCGTTCGGCGAGCAGGACGGCCAGCTGAGGAGGATCGATCGGTGTGCGGGGACGGAACGTCACCACCGCCCCCATGTGCATGGGCGTGTTTTCGCCTTCCATGCTTAGGAAAGCGACATCGAGTCCGCTGAGCTGAGTGCCCGACATCCAAGACCTTTCGACCGAGGCGAGTAAGGGGGAATTACCCATACTGCACCAGCCACACATGACGGGGGAGTGGTCCTTATGTTTCGTTGGCGCTAACGACGGTCTCTTTCACCCGATCGGGGGCGAAGATCCTGTCATGCGCGAAAGTGTTGCACGTGCAGCGTGCGGTGAACCCGGCGCGAGGTCAGGATAGGGGCCCCAGAGGGGTGGCCTGGATCACTTTCCCTCGCCGGGTTCCTGGGCGCCGAAAGCGCTCCAGCCGTCCGAGGCGTCGGGGGTGTGGCGGGTGACCCTGCGTATCGGGAGTCCGTGATGGACACGCTTGGGCAGCCCCGGCCAGATCTCCTTGGCGTCCGCCGCCGACTTGCGGATCAGCGTGCCGTCGAGCTCGGTGCGGGTCTCCTCGATCTCCCGCTCCAGCCACTGCACGACCACCTGCACGGGACCGTCCGGCGGCAACGGCCAGATGAACACGTCGTGCCGGAAGTGGAAGCTGCTGCCGCCACCGCTGTCCGCCCGCAGCACGGGAGTGTCCGGTTTGGTGGGTGAGGGCATCGAGATGGTGTCCGAACCGGCACGCCCGCCGTCGGCGAACAGCACGCCGATCAGCAGCGCGTTGCGGTCGGGGACGCGGCGGTGGTCCACCAGGCCGGTCTTCGACTCGTCGAGCAGGTTGTCACGCGAATAGACCGAGACGCGCAGGGTCAGCGCCTCCGGCCAGACGTCGATGTTGCGCAGCGCGACGATCGTGCGCTCGGAGCGGCCCAGCGGCAGCGACCACGGCAGGATCGCCGGGACGATGTACTCGGTGGGCGCGCCCGTCCACGGCCGCCCCGGGTACCCGTGTAGCTCTTTCTCGGGTACCGGGAACAGCGGCCGCGGACGAGGCTCCTCTTCGAAGAAGTTCATCGCCTAGTACTTTTCGCGATTTCCCTCGGTTGCGCAATCGTTCAGCGAGGCAGGACTCAGTCCTTGGACGTCAGATCCTTCGTGGTGAAGTCGCTGACGCTGACCTCACCGTTGGTCTTCGCCTGCTTTTCCGGCGACGCCGACTGGCCCATGGCGTCCATCAGCTGGCGAGCCAGGCCGAGGCCCGTTCCGCCCAGCGAAAGCGCCTTGGCGAACATGTCCGACATACCGTCGGCGCCGTTGAGCACCACCATGTTGTCGATGTTGCTGAACGCCTGCGCGCCCGCCTCGACGATCTCCGGCCAGCGCTCGGCCAGCTGCTGCGCGACGACGGCTTCCTGGTTCTCGGCGAGCGCGGACGCGCGCGCCTTGATCGCGTCGGCCTCGGCGAGACCCTTCGCCTTCGCCGCCTCGGCCTCCGCGAGACCCTTCGCGCGGGTCGCCTCGGCCTCCGCCAGGCCACGGGCCTGTGCCGCTGCCGCCTCGGCCTCACCGGTCGCCCTGGTCGCGGCCGCTGCCGCTTCCGCACGGGCCTTCACGGACTGCGCCTCGGCCTCGGCCGCGGTCTTGACCCTGGTCGCGTCGGCCGCCGCACGCAGCTCGGTCTCCTTCGCCTCGGCCTGCGCCTTGGCGATCGAGGCGTCACGGGCGGCGTCGGCCGAGGTACGCGTGTCGTACGCCTTCGCGTCCGCGGGCTTGCGGACCTGCGACTGCAGACGCTGCTCGGCCAGCGCGGCCTCGAGCTCGGCGGCGCGGGTCTCCTGGACGACGACCTCCTGGCGCGCGGTCGCCTCGGCGAGCGGGCCGGACTGGCTGGCCTTCGCCTTGGCCTGGTCGACCTCGGCCTGGTAGCCGGCCTGCTTGATCTGGCTTTCGCGGGTCGCGCTCGCCCGCAGGGTGGCCGCGACCTGCTCGGCCTCGGTGGCCTCCTGGTCACGCTGGGCCTCGGCGATACGGGCCGAGGCGGCGACGGCCGCGGCGTGCGGCTTGCCCAGGTTGAGGATGTAGCCGGACTCGTCGTCGATCTCCTGGATCTGCAGCGAGTCCACGATCAGCCCGAGCTTGATCATCTCGTTGGCCGAGGACTGGCGGACCTCGCCGGTCAGCGCGTCCCGGTTGTGGATCATCTCCTCGATGGTCAGCCCGCCGACGATCGAGCGCAGGTGACCCGAGAACAGCTCGTGGATCGTGTCGTTCATGCCCTTTTGCTGGTCGAGGAACCGGCGGGCGGCGTTGGCGATCGAGGCGAAGTCGTCGCCGACCTTGTAGATGACCACGGCGCGCACCGTCACCGGCAGGCCCTGCTTGGTGACGCAGGAGACCTGCAGGTTGACGCCCCTGGTGTCGAGCGAAAGCCGCCGGGCGGTCTGGAAGCCCGGGATGACGTTGACGCCGCGGCCGGTGATGATCTTGAAGCCGAGGCTGTCGGCCGTCTCGGCGCGGTTCACCCGGACTCCCCAGCCCGAAATGATCAGCGCCTCGTTCGGCTCGGCCACCTTGTACAGAATGCGCAAGATCACGAAAAGCACGATGATCGCGCCCACCGCGGTGATCGCGATGGTCAATGCGTCCATGTGTACCCCCATTTCAGGACAACTTGGTGTCCCTCACACGCCGTTATCGACCCAGAGGTTGCCACCGTTCGACGTAGACCGTACGCGGTTCCTCGAAGTCCACCACCAGAACCTGGGTTCCCTGCTCAAAACGTTCTTCGCCGTTCGCCGGATAGGCGTAAAACGCCTCCGTCCCGCCGCGCACGTTGAGCAGGACCTCGCCGATCAGGCCGGGGCCGATGGTGCCGGTGACCCGGCCCCGGCTGCCGATCATCGCCCGAATCCCTTCAGCTTCACCTTGGTGCCCGCCGGCACCCGGGTGCCCGGCTGGGGGTCCTGCTCGATGACGAAGTTGAACCCGCCACCGTGCCCGTTGCCGTCACCCTTGAAGTCGGCCTTGAGCCCGGCCGCTTCGAGGATCTGCCTGGCCTCGTCGAACTGCTTGAAGCGCACATCGGGCACCTCGACGCTGTTCGCGGTGAACACGCCGATCCGCTTGCCGACGTCCGTGGCGCCCGCGGCGGGATCGGTGCGGGTGACCGTGCCCGGCTTGGCGTCGGAGTTCTGGTCCTGGCCGGCGTCGAACGGCTCGAACCCGGCGGCCTTGAGCGTCTTGAACGCCTCGTCCTTCGACTTGCCGACCACGTTGGGCACCTGCGGCAGCGGCGGCGGGCCCTTGGACAGCGTCAGCTTGACCTCGCTGCCGATGTCCACCGAGGTGCCCGGCTGCGGGTCGACCTTGAGCACCGCGCCCTTGGGCACGTCGGGGCTGAAGTCCTCGCCGACCCGCGCGGGCTTGAGCTGCTGCTCGGTGATCGCGGCTTCGGCGCCCTCGACGTTCTGGCCGATGCTGATGTTCGGCACCACCGGCTTGCCCTTGGACATCAGCACGGTGACTTCGGAGTTGAACGGCACCTCGGCGCCCGCGGCCGGTTCGCTGCGGACGATCGTGTTCGCCGGGACGGTGTTGCTGAACTCCTTGACGTACTTCGGCGTGAGCTTCGCCTGGCGCAGCGCGTTGCCCGCGTCGGCCTGGTTCATGCCGGTGAGCTGCGGGACGGTGGCGCCGGTCGGGCCGTCGTCGGACAGTATCCAGGCGCCCGCGCCGATCAGGCCGCCGAGCAGCAGCACGGCGACGATCGCGAGGATGATCGTCTTCTTCGGCGGCTTGCGCTTCTCTTCCGGCTGGCGCGCGCCGCCCGGCGGGGTGACCGGAGGCGGCGGTGGCGGCGGCTGGTGCGCGTGCACCGGCTGGATGGCCTGGGTCGCCTGCATGGAGTTGGCGGGGACGGCGCGTCCCATCGCCCTGGTGCCCTGCGGACCGGTGACCGGCAGCGTCGCGTCGGCCGCGGGCACGGCCGGGATGCCGGGGGTGGTGCGCTCGACGTCGGACACGCCGTCGGCGTCCGGCGGCGGGGGCACCGGCACGGCGACCGGGGGCAGGCCCAGCACCCCGCGCACGGCCTGGAGCTCCTGGAGGAAGACGCCGGCGTTGGCCGGGCGGGCCTCGGGATCGCGGCGGGTGGCACGCAGGATCAGCTCGTCCAGCGCGGGCGGCAGGCCTGGCCGGATGTCGCTCGGCCGCGGGACGTCGTCGTTGACATGCCGGTACGCCACGGAGATCGCGGTGTCGCCGGTGTACGGCGGATGCCCGGTGAGCATCTCGTAGAGCAGGATCCCGGCGGAGTAGACGTCGCCGCGCGCTTCGGTGATCCCGGAGGCGACCTGCTCGGGGGAGAGGTAGGCGACGGTGCCGAGGATGACGCTGGAGCTGGTGGTCCCGGCGCTCGCGACGGCACGGACCAGCCCGAAGTCGGCGACCTTCACGACCCCGCTGCCGCCCAGCGCCCCGCCGCGGCCGATGAGCACGTTCTCCGGCTTGACGTCCCGGTGCACCAGGCCAGCGGTGTGCGCGGCGGCCAGCGCGGACAGCACCGGCTCGGCGATGCTCAGCGCGAGCGCCACGTCGAGCGGGCCCTGCTCGTTCAGCAGGTCACGCAGGGTGCCGCCATCGACGAGCTCCATCACCAGGAAGGCGCGGCTGCCCTCGTCGGGGCCGTTGGGGTAGTCGTGGCCCTGGTCGTGCACGGCCACCACATGCGGGTGATGCAGCTGGGCCGCGCTGCGGGCCTCACGCTCGAATCTCTCGACGAACGACCGGTCGTCGGCGAAGCGCGGATCCATGATCTTGATCGCGACCTGGCGGTCCAGGCGCGTGTCGACCCCGCGGTAGACCGACGACATTCCGCCGCGGGCCAGCAGCCTGTCGACCCGGTACCGGCGTTCGAGCAGGGTGCCGACCAAGCTGGTGTCGGTTCGTTTGACGTGCTCCCCGCCTATGGAGGCGGAAATCCCACCGTGGCTAGGCCACGTCTGAGGTGCTTCCTGTTTCATCGCCCTGTGCCTCCCCTGAAGGAGGTCTTACCTGGGCTCCACAGGCGTTTCGCCTCTCCGCACGCCCTGCGGCGAGGATATTGAGCGCGGCGTTGTAATCGCGATCGTGCACCGTGGCGCACTGGGGGCAGTTCCACTCGCGAATCTTCAGCGGCAGATCCTGCATGAGGTACCCGCATGACGAACAGATCTTCGAGCTGGGGAACCAGCGAGACACCTTGGTCACAGTGCGGCCATAACATGAGGCCTTCTCCTCGAGCAATTGCACAAACTGTGCCCAGGCGACGTCCGAGATGGCCCGCGCAAGCCGACGATTCCGGAGCATGCCAGCCACGTTGAGATCCTCGACATGGACCGCTTGGTTCTCGCGGATCAAAGTGAGGGCCTGTTTGTGGAGATGGTCTCTTCGTGTGCGTGCGACTTTGCCATGCAGCAGCGCCACTTTGCGTCGGGTACGTGCGCGGTTCCTTGATCCCTGTTTTCTGCGTGCTCGCTCTCGCTCCAAACGGGCGATCTTCCGTTGCACGCGCTGTAATGACCTGGGGTTGGGGATGTCCCGCCGCTGACCGTTGGTGTCGGCGACCGTCGCCAGTCGGGTGATACCCAGGTCGATCGCCGCTTCCGACTCGATCGCCGGGAACGGCGTCGGGTGTAGTTCGATCACAAACGATGCGTAGTGGTGCCCATCCGGTTCGCGGATGATCGTGACCGACGAGGGTTGCGAGGGAAGGTCGCGTGACCATCGGACCGCTACCTCGCCGATCTTGGCCAGGTAGAGCCGCCCATTCGCCCGGATGCCGAAGCCGTTGCGGGTGAGTCGGAACGACTGGCGGTTGTCCTTGCCGGACTTGAACCGAGGGCGTCCTACTTTCCGTCCGCGTCGCTTGCCTTGCACTGAATCGAAGAAGTTTGCATATGCACGTTGCGCGTCCCGCACCGACTGCACCAGCGCCACGGAGGCGACTTCGGCCAGCCAAGACCGACTCTCGCAGGTCTTCGCTTGTGTGATCACTCGCCGTTGCACATCGGTCGAAGAAAGCTTGGCTCCCGATGATCGGGCATCCTGACGTGCGCGGATGGCGTCGTTGAACACCACTCGGCAGCAGCCGAACGTCCGCGCCAGCATCGCGCGTTGACTCTGAGTCGGCTCGATTCGATAGCGATATCTGGCCCGCACGAAGATCACCGTAGTCGCCACCACCGACAGAAACGGCTGCGGTGTCGCCGGACACGAAAGGATCGGCTGGCCCTGTCCGCGAAGGCAGGACTTGCACGAAGGAGTTCCCGGTCACAGCTCCCGATCGTACGGATACGCTCATGCCTGGTAATACGGACCCGCGAACCCGGTGGACACTCCAGGTTCAGTTTTCGTTGCGATGCTGCTCGGAGTAGACGTCGATGTGGCAGAGTGTCACCCTGTGAGTGGGATTCCTGTCGCCGAAGACGTCCTCGATGCCGATGTAGCCGTTCTGCCCTTGGCGGAGGTGGCGACCGCGCTCGGTACCTCGGCGAACAAGGTGCGGCAGATGCTGCGCGACGGCCAGCTGATCGCGATCCGCCGGGACGGCGACCTCTGGGTACCGGCAGGCTTCCTGGTCAAGGACGGCGTCGTCAAGGGACTCGCGGGCACCATCACGGTCCTCGCCGACTCCGGCTTCAGCCGCACCGAGATGCTCCGCTGGCTCTTCGCCGCCGACGACACCCTGCCCGGCAAAACCCCGGTCAACGCACTGCGCACCAGCCACGGCACCGAGGTCAAGCGCCGAGCCCAAGCGATGGCCTTCTGACCCTCGTGAGTGTTTTCGCCGGTTAGAACCGGCCGTACCACTCACGACCCCCGGTCGTTCAAAGCCCGAGTCGGCCGCTCCCGGAGGGCTGGGCGACGTGAACGCCCCGTTCGCAACGATGATCGTTGTGAACGCCTCGTTCACTACGTTCAGTCCAGCGCTGGGTCCTGTGGGCGGCCTTCAAGCGAGTTGATCTTCGTGAAACCCGAGTTTGGGCCATTGGGTGGCCTGAACTCGGGTTTCGCGTGTCCGCGACGCTGAGTCGTGAGCGTTCCGGGCGGTTAGAACCGGCCGGAACGCTCACGACCCCGGTCGTTATAGCCCGAAAGCCACTTTCGGCAGGTTAGACCTGGCGAAAGTGGCTTTCGGGGTTTCGCTAGCCGTTGATCTTGTCGCGCCAGGCGATCCAGGTCTTGAGGCGGTCCAGGTCGTAGTCCGGGCCGCTCGCGCCGATCGTGAACGTCGTGACGCCCAGGTCGAGCAGCTTCGCGCCGAGTTCGGCGGGGTCGTCGCCCTGGACGCCGACCGAGCGCTCGATCTCCGACGGGTCGCGGCCGAGGTCGGCGCAGTGCTGGTCGAGGACGGCGACCTTGCGCTCGACGACCTCGGGGTCGCCGAAGCCGTGCCAGATGTCGGCGTGCTTGGCGACGAACTTGAGCGTCTTCTTCTCGCCGCCGCCGCCGATGAGGACCGGGATCTTGCGGGTCGGCGCCGGGTTCAGCTTCGCCCAGCGCGATTCGATGCGGGGCAGCGCCTCGCCGAGGTCGTCGAGCCGCCCGCCCGCGGTGCCGAACTCGTAGCCGTACTCGGCGTAGTCCTTTTCGAACCAGCCGGAGCCGATGCCGAGGATGAGCCGTCCGTCGCTGATGTGGTCGACGGTGCGCGCCATGTCGGCGAGCAGCTCGGGGTTGCGGTAGCTGTTGCAGGTCACCAGCGCGCCGATCTCGACGCGCGAAGTGGATTCCGCCCAGGCGCCGAGCATGGTCCAGCACTCGAAGTGCAGGCCCTCCGGTTCGCCGAACAGCGGATAGAAGTGGTCCCAGTTGAACACGATGTCGACGCCGAGGTTCTCCGCCTCGGACGCGGTACGACGGATGGTCGCGTAGTCGGCGTGCTGCGGCTGAAGCTGCAGGCCGATCCGTACCGGCCTGTTCCCTGCTGAAGTCATGGCAGCAGCCTAAGCGATTCTCTGAACCAACGCTCGGGAGAAAACAAGAAGCCTTCGTGACAACGGAACGGAGACGCGCCGGTCCAGCACCCTGTAGTCACTCCAGCATATCCGGTCCAAAATGCCCTCGTACAACGTCAGCGCCGTTTGAATGCACGGCCGGGATTCCTTGCGTAGCAACGGGATCCCGGTTTCCGCTCGTCGGTACACCGCACGCGTGCGCGCCACCGCGTACGCGAGCGCGCGCTCGATCCGCGCGTCGGAGCGGCCGGTGGACCTGGCCCAGAGCAGCAATTCACGGTCGACGCCGAACGCGTCGAGTTCCGTCGTCGGCAGATAAATCCGGCCACGGTCGAGGTCTTCGCCGACATCGCGCAGGAAATTGGTCAACTGGAACGCTTCGCCCAGCGCGGCCGCGCTCGGCGCCGCTTCGGAGCGCGGGACGACCGTGCCGAGTACCGGCATCATCTGCAGCCCGATCACGGCGGCGGAGCCGTGGATGTACTCGGCCAGGTCCGCGTACGTCGCGTACTCGGTGACGTCGAGGTCCATCCGCATCGAGCGCAGGAACGCGTCGAACAGCTCACGGTCCAGCGAGTACCGCCGCACGGTGTCGGCGAGCGCGGCCAGCACCGGGTCCTCCGGGTCGTGCCCGTCGAACACCCCGTCGAGGTGCCCGGCGAGTTTGTCCAGCGCCACCACGGGATCCGTGCCGGGCTCGGGGTTGTCGACGAGTTCGTCGGCGCCTCGCGCGAAGCCGTACAGCGCGTGCGCCGCCGGGCGGGCGTGGCGCGGCAGCAGCCGGGTCGCGAGGAAGAACGTGCGCCCGTGCTGGGCGTTGATCCGGCGGCAGCGGGTGTACGCGGCGCGGAGCGCGGTGCCGGAGATCCCGGCCGCGTCGAGTTCGGCCGGACTCATCCCGTCACCCGCGCGGCGGCCAGCCTGCCCGAGATCAGCACCGGCGGGATGCCGACGCCCGGTGTCGTGCCGCAGCCGGCGAGCACGACGTTGTCGACGCCGCGGATCAGGTTCGACGGCCGGAACGGCCCGGTCTGCGAGAACGTGTGCGCCAGCGAGAACGGCGTCCCCGCGCCCATCCCGCGCGCGGCCCAGTCGGCGGGCGTGACGACCTCGGTCACCTCGAAATCGCGCGAAAACCCGTCCAGGCCGCGCTTTTCCAAAGTGGACAGCAGCTCGTCGCGGTAGCGCGGCCCGATGTGCCGCCAGTCGATCCTGCCCCGGTGCAGGTTCGGCGACGGCGCCAGCACGGAGACGACCTGGCGGCCGTCCGGCGCCAGCGCGGGCTCGGTCGCGGTCGGCCGGGTGACCAGCAGCGACGGGTCGCTCATCAGCGAGCCCTCGCGGATGATCTCCGCGAACGTCCGTTCCCACGCCCCGCCGAAGAAGATGGTGTGATGGTCCAAAATGGACCAGGTGCGCGCGGTGTGCCCGTGCACGACCACCGCCGACGGCGAATAACGCAGCGGCAGAAAGCGTTTCGGGTGGGCGCCGAGCAATCGGTACGAAGTGGACAGTTCCGTCGCGAGGACAACGGCGTCGCATTCGATGCGCTCGCCGGTGCGGGTGCGCACCGCGCGCACGCGCGAGGAAACCCGTTCCAGCCAGGCGGCTTCGGTGCCGAGCCGCACGTCGGCGCCCGCGCGCTCGGCGGCCTCCGTCATCGCCTCGGCGATCCGGCCCATGCCGCCCAGCGGGTAGTAGACCCCGCCGACGGTGTCCATGTAGGAGATGACGCCGTACGCGCCGATCGCGCGCATCGGGTCCAGCCCGGCGTAGAGCGACTGGAACGAGAACAGCCGCTTCACCCTGTCATCGCGCAGAAACCGGCCGACCTGCGGGCCGAGCCTGCCGAAACCGCCCAGCGCGGCCAATTTCGCCAGCTCCGGGCGCATCAGGTCGAGCGGCGAGTCGAAGTTGCCGCCGATGAAGTGGTCCTTCTGCGTCGCGTACAGCTCGGTCAGCCACGCGCGCAGTCTGCGGTAGCCGTCGGCCTCGCGCGGACCGGCCTTGGCGCGGATCTCGGTCTCCATCGCTTCGGCTTCGGTGTGCACCGAGATCGTGCTGCCGTCGGCGAAATGCGCGCGGTACGCCGGATCGAGCCTGGTCAGCGGCACGGATTTCTCGCCGACCGCGGCGAACGCGTCATCGAGCAGCTCCGGCATGGTGAGCACGCTCGCGCCGGTGTCGACCGAGTAGCCGTTCTCCTCGCGGCGTCCCGCGCGGCCGCCGGGCCGCTCGTCCCGTTCGAGCAGCGTGACCTTCCGCCCGGAGCCGAGCAGGTGCAGTGCGGCCGAAAGCCCGGCCAGCCCGGCCCCGATGACGACGACGTGGTCGGTGCGCCCCGGCAGCGTCCGCACCTCAGTACGTCCTCTTGGTCGCCTTGGCCGCGAGCGCGATGAGTTCGGTGTTGGCGGGCTCGGCGAGTTTCGCCCGCTCGAGCGCGGCCAGCCCGGAGGTGGTCAGCTGGTCGATCCGCTCCTCGACCGCGTCCACCGCGCCGACGGTCACCAGCGCGTCGCGCACGACGTCGACCGCGGTGTCGGACAGGTCCGCGTCCCCGATGGCCTCTTCGATGACGCGCGCCGCGGCGGTGTCGCCCTTGGCGGCCGCCTGCCGCATGCCCAGCGCGACCAGCAGCGTCCGCTTGCCCTCGCGCAGGTCGTCACCGGCCGGTTTGCCGGTGACCGACGGGTCGCCGAACACCCCGAGCAGGTCGTCACGCAGCTGGAACGCGACGCCGAGATCGCCGCCGAACTCCATCAGCGTCTCGATGAGCCGCTCGTCGGCACCCGCCAGCGCCGCGCCCAGGTGCAATGGCCGCTGCACGGTGTACGCGGCGGTCTTGAGCTTGTCGATGCGCAGCGCGGCTTCCGGCGAGGAGTCGCCGACGGCCTGGGTGCGCACGTCGAGGTACTGCCCGGCGAGCACCTCGGTCCGCATCGCGCGCCACGCGGGCCGCGCGGCGGCGATGGTCGCGGCGGGCAGCGGCGCGTCGGCGAACATGTCGTCGGCCCATGCCAGCGCCAGGTCGCCCATCAGCACGGCGGTGGCGAGCCCGAACGTGCTCGCCGAGCCGAGCCAGCCCTGGTCGGCGTGCTGCTTGGCGAACGCGATGTGCACCGTCGGCGAGCCGCGGCGCGAGTCGGACGAGTCGATCAGGTCGTCGTGGATGAGCGCGCACGCCTGGATGAGTTCGAGGCTCGCGGCGGCCTGCAGCACGCCCTCGGCGTCGGGGCCGGCGGGATCGCCGCCCGCGCCGCGCCAGGCCCACCAGGCGAAAGTCGGCCGCAGCCGCTTCCCGCCGCCGAGCACGAAACCGGCCAGCGCGTCGATACCGGCCTGCACACTGGGCTCGGTCCGCACGATCTCGTCACCCGCGCGGTCGAGGAATTCGACGAGCGCTCGTTCCACCTGTGCCGGGAACTCTGCGTCATACGCGGGGAGGCTCATCCCTCTATGGTCCGGGAACCCGCCTCGGTCCCGATCTCCGGGTGCCCCTTGATGTGGCGAACTAGACGCCCCAGAACGCACCGCGCAGTCCCACGGAGGCGAAGTACTCGGCCGCCTTGGCGGGTTCCCTGCGCTGGTATCCGGCTTCGAAGCGGCCCGCGTACCAGCCGGAAGCCAGCCGCCACAACGTCGGCAGGTCCATCACGAAACCCTCGGCGTTGCCGGACGCGCCGAGCCAGTCGTCCACACAGGACCTGCCGCAGAAGATCCGCTGATTCCCGCACGTGTGCACCACGTCGTCCCACACCTTGGACATCGGCACGAGGAAATGCGCGAGCTGTGCCCCGTTCGGCGGCTTGTCCTTGCCGACCACCCAGGCGTGCGGCTCCTCGCAGCCGGGACACCGGGTCGCCACCAGCACTTCCGGCTCGTCGGGGACCACGTGGGGTAACGCGAACGAGTCCCACGCGCAGCCGCCCCACCACAATGTGGACGCGCCCATCACCGAAAATCCCATCGGGACGGCGGAGAACGGATGCGCCATCAGCACGTGGTCGCAGACGTCCAGCACCACGTGGTGCGCGTCGGCCAGCCTGCGCAGCGCGTGCTTGGCCCGCGCCGAAGAACCGCCCGCGACCTGGGCCAACTCGGCCGGGGTCGGCGGGATGCCCCGGGCGGCGAAGGTGCGGTAGACGGCCAGCCGGATGTCCTCGTCGACCTCGCTCATGTGGCCATTATCGCTTCTCTCAGCCTGCGGGACGGTTTCCCAAAGGGCGGACTTTCACCGATACCATGAGTGACATGACGTCGGTGATCGAGCGGTTGCGGGGAGACACCCCCGCCTTTTCTGTCGAGTTCTTCCCTCCGCGTGACGAGGCCGACGAAGCGATCCTCTGGCGTTCCATCCGCGAGCTCGAGCCGTTCGACCCGGCGTACATGTCGATCACCTACGGCGCAGGCGGGTCCAGCCGCGACGGCACGATCCGCAACATCGCCCGCGCGGCCACCGAGACCACGCTCGTGCCGATGGCGCACCTGACCGCGGTCGACCACTCCGTCGCCGAGCTGCGCAACGTGATCGGCTGGTACGCCGCCGTCGGCGTGCGCAACATCCTCGCGCTGCGCGGCGACCCGCCCGGCGACGTCTACGGCGACTGGGTGGCGCACCCGCAGGGCTTGAACTACGCGGAGGAACTGGTCGAGCTCGTCCGCTCGCTCGGCGACTTCTGCGTCGGCGTCTCGGCGTTCCCTTATGGACACCCGCGCTCGGCGAACCTCGAAGCCGACACCCACTACCTGGTGCGGAAACTGCGTGCCGGCGCCGATTTCGCCATCGCGCAGCTGTTCTTCGAGCCGGAGGACTTCCTGCGCCTGCGCGACCGGGTGGCCGCGACCGGCTGCGAGGCCGTGATGATCCCCGGGATCATGCCGCTGACGACGCCGAGGACGTTGCACACCACCATCAAGCTGTCCGGCGCGTCGGCGCCGCGTTCACTGCTGGACCGGCTCGAACCGCTCGCGGGCGATGCCAAGGCGTTCCGCGCCGAAGGCATCGACGTGGTGACCGAAATGGGCGAGCGGTTGCTCGCGGAAGGCGTGCCCAACCTGCACTTCTACACGTTCAACCGGTCCAAGGCGACGCGTGAGGTGGTCAACCGGCTCGGGCTGGTACCTGCCAGGGCGTGACGACCGGTAGCGTGCGCGTCATGGGTGTGCACGAGATCTGTGACCGGTTCGCCGACGAATACGCGGCCGCCGACCCGGTCGTGGCGACGACGATCGGCATCGCCGGTCACGACGACCGCTTGACCGACTATTCGCCTGCCGGCCACGAGCTGCGCGCCGAGATCGCCAGGCGCGCGCTGCGTGACGTGCTGGCGGCCGAGCCTGCGAACGACAGCGAACGCTCGGCGAAGGCCGTCTTCGCCGAGCGCATCGGCCTCGAGGTCGAGATCCACGACGCCGGGCTGCCGCTCGCCGCACTCAACGTGATCTCCTGCCCGGTGCAGGAGATCCGGATGGTCTTCGACCTGATGGACGCCGAAACCGCGCAGGACTGGTCGGTCATCGCCACCAGGCTCGCGAAGGTGCCGGAGGCCCTCGACGGCCTCCGCGCGTCGCTCCTGGTCGCGGCCGAGCGCGGGCAGGTCTCCGCGCTGCGGCAGATCGGCAAGACCGCCGAGCAGGCCGAGACCTGGGCCGGGCTGCACGGCAAGGAAGGCTTCTTCACCGCGTTCGTCGCGGCCGCCGAGAAGGTCGAAGGCGCGCCGCTGGACGAGCTGGGCCGCGCCGCGCGCGCCGCGCAGGAGGCGTACGCCGAGCTCGCCGGGTTCCTGCGCGCCGAGCTCGCGCCCCGCGCGCCGGTCAAGGACGCCGTCGGCATCGAGGTCTACCGGCTCTGGTCGCGCTACTTCACCGGCGCCACGTTCGACCTGCAGGAAGCCTACGAGTGGGGCTGGGCGGAGTTTTCCAGGCTGGAAAACGAGATGATCGCCGTCGCAGCCAGGATCAAGCCGGGCGCGACGCTCGCCGAGACCGCCGAGGCACTCGACGCCGACCCCAAGTACCGCGTGCACGGCCAGGCCGCTTTCGAGGCCTGGATGCAGAAACTCTCCGACGACGCGATGCAGTCGTTGCGCGGCAAGCACTTCGACATCCCCGACGAGATCATGAAGCTCGAGTGCAAGATCGCCCCGCCCGGCGGCGGCGTCGGCGCGTACTACACCGGGCCGAGCGAGGACTTCAGCAGGCCGGGCCGCATGTGGTGGTCCGTGCAAGCCGACAAGGAGGAGTTCTCCACCTGGCGTGAGGTCAGCACCGTCTACCACGAGGGCGCGCCCGGTCACCACCTCCAGATCGCGATCGCGGTCGCCGAAGCGGCTTCGCTGAACAAGTACCAGCGGCTGATGGGTTTCACCTCCGGCCACGGCGAGGGCTGGGCGCTCTACGCCGAGCGGCTCATGCAGGACCTCGGCTACCTCGACGACGACGGCGACCTCCTCGGCATGCTCGCCGAGCAGCTGTTCCGCGCCGCCCGCGTGATCGTCGACATCGGCATGCACCTCGAACTCGAGATCCCGGCGGGCACCGGCTTCCACGAGGGCGAGCGCTGGACCCCCGAACTCGGCCTCGAGTTCATGCTGACCCGCACGATCACCGACGAGCACCACGTCCGCGACGAGATCGACCGCTACCTCGGCTGGCCCGGCCAGGCCCCCTCCTACAAACTCGGCGAGCGCCTCTGGCTCGCGGCCCGCGAAGAAGCCCGCCAGCGCGCGGGCGACGCCTTCGACATCAAGGAGTTCCACTCGCGCGCCCTGAAACTGGGCGGCATGGGCCTCGACACCCTCCGCGCCCAGCTCGCCGAACTCAGCTAGCCCCTGGAGCCTGGGAAAAAATCCCAATGCGTCGTTCGGTCCCTGGTAGGTCCCGAATGCGTCTTTCGGCACCTGGCACGTCCCCAATGCGTCTTTCGGTCCCTACCAAGGACCGAAAGACGCATTGGGATTTTTTTACTGATACCTTGGGTCCCATGCACCGGATCTTCCTCGTCACACCACCTCCCGCCTCCTGAGCGAGGTGCGTGTCAGCCGTCCGGCGTGAATCGCCGCACGGCTCTTCGGTGACTTCCGCGCCTCGCGTCGTCGTGTCCTTTCCCAACGACGCTGGAGCGTTCCTTCATGTCCGCTGTTCTCATGCCCACGCGCGACCGGTCCGCGGTCGCGCTCGTTCTGGCCGGGGTGCTCTGGGGCACCGGTGGCCTGGCCGGGTCCGTCCTCTCGGCGGAGGCCGGGTTGCATCCGCTGGCCGTCGCCGCGTACCGGTTGCTGCTCGGCGGCTGTTTCGCCGTCGCGTTCCTGTGGCTCACCGGTGGCCTGAAAGCCTTACCCCGCACCAAAGCCGTCGCGACCAGGCTCCTCACGGCCGGTGCGCTGCTCGGGTTGTTCCAGGCGAGTTACTTCATCGCCGTCTCGCTCAGCTCGGTCAGCATCGCGACCATGACGACCATCGGGAGCGTGCCCGTGTTCGTCGCGGTCGCCTCGGCGGTCCGCGACCGCCGGAGGCCGAGCCGGTGGACGGTGCTGTCGATCGGCGTCGCGCTGGCCGGGCTCGTGCTGCTGCGGTGGTCCCCGGTCGACGTCGACGCCGCGCGGCTGTTCGGCGGGTTGTTCTTCGCACTGCTCGCCGGCGCCGGGTTCGCGACGCTCACACTGGTGACCGGCCGTCCGGTCGAGGGGCTCGATCCCTTGCGCACCACGGCTTTCGGCTGCCTCATCGGTGGTCTTCTGCTCACGCCTGCCGCCATCACGCTCGGCATGAGCCTGCCCGCCGAGCCGAAAGTGGTCGCGCTCGCGTTGTACCTCGGCGCGGTGCCGACGGCGCTGGCGTACGCGGCGTATCTGCGCGGGCTGACCACCGCGCATCCCGTGCTGGCGGCGTTGTCGGCGTTGCTCGAACCGGTGACCGCGGCCGTGCTGTCCGCGGTGCTGCTCGGCGACCGCCTCGGCCCGACCGGCTGGTGCGGGGCCGCGTTGCTGGTCGGCGCGCTGGCGTTGAGCTACTGGCGGCCGGAGGCTACTGAGCCTGCTTGACCGGCTCGTCGAGCGGGATCCCCCGGCCGAGTATCGCGAACGGCCGGGGGTCACCCGCGAAGTGGTAGTCGCGCAGCACGTCGACGAACCCGAGGCGCCGGTACAGGTTCCACGCGCGGTTCGGGCCCTCCGGAGTGGACAGCAGCACGTTGGCGCTGGGCACCCCGTCGAGCAGCCGCCGCAGCAGGCCCTCGCCGATCTGGTTGCCCTGGCTTTCCGGGCGCACGTGGATCTCGGTGAGCTCGAAGTAGTCGCTGAGCCAGCCGTGCGCGGCCTGGTCGCCGCCCGCGCGGGTCAGGCCGCGCCGGACCTGCTCGTGCCACCACTGGCCCGGCCTGCCGCGATAGCCGTAGGTGACGCCGAGCATGGTGCCGTCGGCGTCGAGCGCGGCGATGCAGCGCCAGCCCTCGCGCAGCGCGTGCGTGAGCCACATGGGCGCGCGCTGCTCGGCGGTGCCCTCGGGGTAGCGCATCGCGTCGACGTACAGCGCCAGCGCTTCGTAAAGCCTGGCCCTGAACTCGTCAGCGGTGAGCTGGACGTACCGGGTGCAACTGGAGGACATCGCGGTCACGGGTGAATATCCTGCACGGGCGCCGCGACGTCCGCAGCACGGCCCCCGGTGAGTTCGAGCAACCCGGCGAAGGTCGTCGGGTAAACCGACTTCGGATGCCCGGCCGCGGCCCAGACCACCGGATGGTCCCGAAGCGCCGTGTCGACCAGCGTCGGCAGCGGCGCGGGGTGCCCGACCGGCGCGACCCCGCCGATCGCCTGGCCGGTGTGCTCTTTGACGAAGTCGGCGTCCGCCTTGCCCACCTTGGTGGCGCCGGCGAGCGCCGCGAGCGTCTCCGTGTTCGCCCGGTGCCCGCCGGAGGTGAGTGCGAGCAGCGCCGTCACCCGGTCGCCGAACTCGGCGCGGAAGATCAGGCTGTTCGCGATCGCGGCGGGCTCGATACCCAGCGCCTCGGCCGCCTGCGCGGCGGTGCGGACCTCGGCGGGCAGTATCCGGATCCCCTCGGCGGAAGCGTGCTGGCCCGCCTCGGCGAGCGCGGCGGCGACCTTGGCGACGGCGGGGTAGTCGGGCGTGCTCATGACCGTATGAGATCACGAACCGGCCGCGCCGGGCATCAGGGTTGAGATCTCGCACCGGGTGGGGTTACAGTGGAATTGATCGAACAAACGTTCGACGTCCGGTAGAGGTGTGCCGGTGCGGTGGCCGGGGCTGGGACGGGGGAAGCGTCTTGGTCCCGGTTGCCGCCGGACACGGTGTGGAGGGGCCATGGCAGTAACGGTCGCGTCCCGCGCTGAGATCGTGCAGCCCGAGTTACCGATTCCCGCCCAGGCGACGGGGCCGCCGGCCCCGCCCGCGGCGCTGGCCCTGTTCGCGCAGGCCAGGCGCGGCCTGGGGGATGCCGAGCGGGAACACGACCCCGCGGAGCGCTTCATCACGTCGTATCTGGCGGCGTTGCGCGCCGCCGCGGCCGTGCTCGCCGCGCGCGGCAGGCCGCATCGTGGCAGGGCGAAGCCCGCCAGCACCTGGGTGCTGCTCGAAGCGGCGGCGCCCGAACTCAAGGAATGGGCGATCTATTTCGCCTCGAACTCGGCGGCCAGGGCCTCGGCCCAAGCCGGGATCACCAGGGGCATGACCATCGAGGTCGCCGACGATCTGCTCCGGCAGAGCCGCCGGTTCGTGGCCGTCGCCTGGCAGGCGATGAAGGGAAGTGGATAGGTGACCGGGCAGGCGATGATCGACCCCGGCCGTCTGCTGGACGTGCTGGCGGCCGAGGGCGAGGTGCTGGCCGACACGGCGCATGACGCGTCGGCCGAGGCGCCGGTGCCCACGGCCCCCGGCTGGACGATCGGGGCGACGCTGCGGCACGTCGGCAGCGTCTATCGCTTCGTGCTCGCCTGGCTGCTCGCGGGCAGGCGGCCCTCGGAATGGCAGCGTGATCCAGAGCCCGGCCAGGCGGTCGAGGAGTATTTCGAGGAGAGCAGGCGCGAGCTCCTCGACCACCTGGGCGCGCACGACCCGGCCGAGCCGGCCTCCACCTGGTGGCCCGCCGACCGCACGTACGGGTTCTGGCGCCGCCGGATGGCGCACGAGACGATCATCCACCGCTTCGACGTCCAGAACGCGGCGGGTGTGGCGATCACCGAGATACCGAAGGATGTCGCGGTCGACGGTATCGACGAGGTGCTCACGGTGTGGTTCGGCCAGAAGCTGCCGTTGCTCGGCCTGACCGGCACCAAGGCCGGTCAGGCGGGCATCCGCTCCGGCGGGCACAGCTGGATCGCCAGGGCGGGTCCCGACGAGACCACGGCATGGCGCTGCTCGCCGGAGGAGGCCGACCGGTCGGACGCGCTGGTGTCCGGCAGCGCCGCGCAGGTGTACCTGTGGCTGTGGGGCAGAGCGAGCCCCACCGCGGTCACCTACGGCGGCGATCTGGACATCTCCGGCCAGCTGTGGGCGTTGCTGCGGCTCGCGACACGCTGATTTCGGTTTGCGGGGAAGCAAAACCGATATCGCGGACGAGCGAAAGGGATCGGCCGGCGTTCGCGCCGGCCGATCCTTATTTTCCAACCGGCACTCTGGTCTTGGACATGGCAGGCTGAGTCGAATGGCGATCCGGAATCTGGTGTTCGACGCGGCTGATCCCGGCGCGGCCGCCCGGTTCTGGGCCGAGTTGCTCGGCTGGCGGCTCGGTGACGCCGAAGTCCGCCCGCCCGCGTCGGACGGCTGCGAGTTCGGCTTGACGTTCACGCAGGCGTCCGAGCCGAAGCAGGGCAAAAACCGCCTTCATCCGGACCTCGCGAGCCACACGCCGGACCACCAGAAGTCCATTGTGGACAAAGCGCTGTCGCTCGGCGCGCGCCGGCTCGACCTCGGTCAGGGCGATGTGCCGTGGGTGGTGCTCGCGGACCCGGAGGACAACGAGTTCTGCGTGCTCGAACCCCGCGAGGTGTATCTGGACGCGGGCGCGCTCGCCGCGCTCGTCGTCGACGCGCACGAGCCGGACGTGCTCGCCACGTTCTGGTCGGGCGCACTCGGCTGGCCGATCAAGAACAGGGCGCCCGAGATCGTCGGCCTGCGGTCGCCCGGCGAGCGCGGGGCTTGGCTGGAATGCTTACGCACCAAGGACATCAAGACCGGCATGAACCGGCTGCGGCTGGAGATCGCCGCAGCCGACGTCGGCAGCCTGCGCGCCGCGGGCGCGATGCCGCTCGGGACCGGCGGCCTGATGGCCGATCCCGAGGGCAACGAGTTCCACCTGCGTTAGGGCGTGTCCTGGGGATCTTGTGCGATGGGAGTCGTGATCCAGGTGGTCGCCGGCGGTGCCGCGGGATCATCCTCGTACCGGGTTGTACTCGGGTGATTCCGCGGTGCCGCCGGCGGCCACCTGGGCGCGGCTAGCGCGTGCAAGATCCCCAGGACACGCCCTAGACCCGGCTGCGTTACGTTCCGGTTGCCGTGGCCACGGAGGCTCTGACACGGGCGAAACATCCGCGCCCCCGGCAGGCAACAACCGGACCGCATGGTGGAGGAATGCACCAGACTCCCCACGCCCGGACGACGCGGGCCGTCGTGGCCGAAGCGGCGGGCTCGCTCACCTGGCGGCTCCGCATCCGCATGGACGACCGGCCGGGCACGCTCGCCAGGATCGCCATCAGGCTGGCCGACCTGGAGTGCAACATCCTCGGCCTGTCCGTGCTCCCGGTCCCCGGTGGCGTGCTCGACGAGATCGTCGTCCGCCCGGCGACGGGCCTGACCAGGAACCACCTGGTCGCGGCCATCGCCGCCGAGGGCTGCGAATGCACCGGCATCGTCGACGCCGACATCCGCGACCTCGTCGACAGCGCGACGGCCACACTCGGCGCCGCGACCCGCGCGGTCGACGAACCGGCCAAGACCGCCGAGATCCTGCGCGACGTACTCGCCGCTGACCTCGTGACCACGGTCCCGCTGGCGGAAGCCAACGCGAGCAGGACCGAAAGCGGTCACCGCGCGGTCTTCGAGCTGGACGGCGAAAACGCGCTGGTCGCCCGCCGCCGTTGGGCGCCTTTCGTCCAGCTCGAACTCGCCAGAGCCACCGCACTGCTCGGCTTGCTGCGTTCGGTGCGCGCCAACGTGTCCGGCCCGGTCGTGAGCACTTGCCTTGACGGAGCCGAACTCGTGCTCAGGCCCGGCGAGCCTCGTGACGCCGACGCGGTGCTCGCCCTGCACGACAGGTGCTCGACGGCGACGTTGTTCCACCGCTATCACACGGGAACCAGCACGGTGCCGCGTCGCTGGCTGCACCGGCTGCTCGTGCCGCCGCGCGGCGTGAGCCTGCTGGCGGTGTGCGGCCGGGAGATCATCGGCCTCGGCCAGCTCATCCCGGCGGGCACCGGCGAGAGCGCCGAATTCTCCTTGCTGGTCGAGGATTCTTGGCAGCGCAACGGAGTCGGCACCGCGCTGCTCGCCAGGCTGGCCGTGCTCGCCAAAGCCCGCGGCCACCGCGAACTCACCGCGGTCTGCCTGCCGAGCCAGGACGCCATCCACCGCACGGCCGTCCGCGCCGGGCTTGGCCCGACCCCGCCTGCCGAGCCCGGCGGGCTGCTGCGGATCGACCTCACCCGGTAAAGGGCGTCAGCGTTTCCAGAACCAGTCTTTGTCGCGGGCTTGGCTCAGCGCCTTCTTCTTGCGGTCGGGAGTGAGGCGGTCGAGGTAGAGCTTGCCGTCGAGATGGTCGGTTTCGTGCTGGAGACATTGGGCGAGCACGTCGAAACCCTCGACCTCGATCGGCTTGTTGTGCACGTCGACACCGCGGACGACGACCCGCTTCGGGCGGACGACCGGGAACCAGAGTTCGGGCACCGAGAGGCAGCCTTCGTTGATCTCGTGGGTTTCTTCGGAGACCTCGACGACCTCGGGGTTGATCACATAGCCGGTGAGCCCCTGGACGTCATAGCTGAACGCACGCAGGCCGACGCCGATCTGGTTCGCCGCGAGACCGGCCCTACCGGGGAGCTTGACCGAGTCCATCAGGTCCTTGACCAGTGCTTCGAGGTTCTTGTCGAACTTCGTCACCGGATCGCAGACGCTCTTCAGCACCGGATCCCCGAAGTAGCGCAGCTCGCGCACGGCCATCTCTATCGTGTCCTCTCCTCGACGCAGACCAGGATCCTAGGGACCCCGTCACGCCCGCAAGCGCAGCCCCTTCGGCGTCGCCCGGAAACCGGCCTCCACGAGGATTTCCGACAGCACCGAGGTCAGCGCGTGCTCGCCGTCGGCCTTCTGGACCGCGAGCTGACCGAGCCAGCCTTCGCGGACGGCCGTCGACAGGGCCCGCGCGCCCGCGCGCAGGGTTTCGGAGTCTTCGGTGAAGCTCAGCAGCGAGCGGCCGCCCCGTTCGACGTAGAGTGCCGGGATCCCGTCGACGAGTACCGCGAGCGCGCCTGCCTTGCGGGCCGGGCGGTGCTTGGTGTCGCCGGTCGCCGCAGGCCACGGCAGCGCCGCGCCGTACGGCTGGGCCGGATCCGCCGCCGCGAGCACGACCGCGCTCGTCTTGTTCTCGCGCGGCGTGCCCGTGTCGGACAACGCGCGCAGCCTGTCGACGGCGCCCTTCGCCGCGAACTGGGCGGCGCCCAGTCCTTCGACGACGTAGCCGCGCACGACCTGCCCGGTGTCCTCCATGCCGCGAAGTACCTTGTAGATCCCGGAAAAACCGCCGGTGACGCGTTCGGTTTCCAGCGCGCCCCTGGTCAGCACGCCGTGCCGTTCCAAGAACGCCTCGGTGCGCGCGTGCGCCCGCCGCGTCGGCTCCGTCTCGCGTGGCGGGGTCAGCGCCCAGCGACCGGCGACCGTCGGCGGGCCAGACCGCGACGGCATGTGCGGACGGCCTGCCCGCATCCGCGCGTAACGGCCGCGAGGCGCCGCACGGCGGGGTTTGTGCGTGGCGCCCTTGCCGGAAACCTGTGCGCGCAACGGACCCAGCGTGTCACCGCTGACCACGCCCGCCCACACCAGATCCCACAGCGCGGCCACCACGTCGGCGTCGTTCGGCGCGGTGTCGACCAGTAGCGTCGCCCGCTCGACGAGCTGGCGGAAGAACTGCGCTCCTCCCTCCAAAGTGGACACGATGGCCTCGTGCAACGGGCTGCTGGGCACGGATTCCTCGATCTCCGGCAACAGCAGGTCGGCCACGTCCGTCGGCGCGAGCGCGACCCAGCCGTCGCCGCCCGCGAGCGAACCGCAGCCTGCCCAGGTGACTTCGCCCGCCGTGGTCAGCTCGTCCAGCAACGCGGGGGAGTAGCCGGGAAGCCTGCTCGGCAGGATGAGCGACTCCACCGCGCTCGCCGGAAGTGGCGCGCCGGCGAGTTGCTCGATCACCGAGAGCACGTCGTCCGCGGTCGGCGCCGACCGCATACGCGCGCCGATCCCGTGCCATGCGGGCAAGAACCGCCCGAGCGCCGCCGGTTCGACGGGCTCGACCTCGGCACGCAGCTTGGCCAGCGAAGCCCGCCGAAGCCTGCGCAACACGGCCGCGTCGCAGTACTCAAGCTCGGCGCCTGCACCGAGCGGACTGAGTTCGCCACGAACCAGCCTGCCTTCGCCGGTCAGCCTGTCGAGCACACCGTGGACCACCGCCGCGCCCAGCCCGAAGCGTTCGGCGGCCCGCGCCGCGGGGAACGGCCCCCGGCCGCGGGCATAGCGGGCGAGCAGGTCGCCCACCGGATCCGCGACCGGCTCGGTGAACGCCTCCGGCACACCGACCGGCAGCGCCGCGCCGAGCGCGTCCCGCACCCGGCCCGCGTCCTCGATGGCGAGGAACCGTTCCTCACCGGCGATCCGCACCCGGATCGCCCGGCGAGCCGCTTCCAGCTCGTCGAGCCATCCGGGCCGGATACCGCGCGCCGCGGCCTCTTCGACGGTCAGATCTCCCAGGAACCGCAACAGATCCGCGGCGTCCTCGACGTTGCGTGCCTGCCTGTCCTCGTCGAGCCGCTGCAGCGACCGTTCGATCTCGACGACGACATCGGCGTCCAGCAGCTCGCGGATCGCCTCGGTGCCGAGCAGTTCGGCCAGCAAGGTCGAGTCGAGCGACAACGCCGCGGCCCGGCGCTCGGCGAGCGGTGCGTCCGTCTCGTACAGGAACATGCCGACGTAGCCGAAGAGCAGGCTGCGCGCGAACGGCGACGGCGACGGCGTCTCGACCTCGACCACCTTCACCCGCCGCGCCCGGACGTCGCCCATCAGTTCTTTGAGGCCGCCGACGTCGTACACGTCCTGAAGCACTTCGCGCATCGCCTCGAGCACGACCGGGAACCGCTCGTACTTCGCCGCGACCGAAAGCAGCTGCGACGCTCGCTGCCGCTGCTGCCACAAGGGGGTCCGGCGCCGGGGATCACGCCGGGGCAGCAGCAGCGACCGCGCCGCGCATTCCCGGAACCGCGCGGCGAACAACGCCGAGCCGCCGACCTCGGCGACGATGATCTGCTCGACCTCGTCCGGGTCGATCAGCACGTCCTCGACGCTGACGGTGACCTCGCCGCCGTCGGAGTCGAGCGCGTCGGGCAGCCGCAGGACGATCCCGTCGTCGGAGTGGGCGACCTGCGCGTCCACCCCGCGGTTCTCCCGCAGGCGCGCGGCGATCGCGAGCGCCCACGGCGCGTTGACCTGCGCGCCGAACGGGGAATGCAGGATGATCCGCCAGTCGCCCAGCTCGTCGCGGTACCGCTCCAGCAGCACGATCCGGTCGTTCGGCACATGCCGCGTCGCGGACTTCTGCTCTTCGAGATAGGCCAGCAGGTTGTCGCGGGCGCGCTCGTCGAGCCCGGCCGTCTCGGCGCGTGCCCTCGCCTTCTCGGAGTCCGAAGTGGACAGTTCGCGGACGAAGGAACCCAGCGCCCTGCCCAGTTCCAGCGGCCTGCCCTGCGCGTCGCCCTTCCAGAACGGCATCCGCGCCGGTTCGCCCGGCGCGGGCACCACGAGCACCCGGTCGTGCGTGATGTCGGTGACCCGCCACGACGAGGTGCCGAGCAGGATCGTGTCGCCGACGCGCGACTCGTAGACCATCTCCTCGTCGAGCTCGCCGACCCGCGAACCCGGCTTGTCGTCCGCGCCGGGTGTCATCACGGTGAAGAGGCCCCGGTCGGGGATCGTCCCGCCCGAGGTCACCGCGAGCCGTTGCGCGCCGGGCCGTCCGCGCAGCTCGCCGGTGAGCCTGTCCCAGGTGATCCGCGCGCGAAGTTCGCCGAACTCCTCGCTCGGGTAGCGCCCGGCCAGCATGTCGAGCACCGCGAGCAGCGCGTCGTCCGGCAGCGCCGCGAACGGGGCCGCGCGCCGGATCAGCCGCCCGAGGTCCTCGACCGTCCACGGTTCCAGCGCGACCATGGCCACGACGTGCTGGGCCAGCACGTCCAGCGGGTTGCGCGGATAACGCACGGCCTCGATCGAGCCCGAGGCCATCCGCTCGGCGACCACGGCGCAGGAGACCAGGTCGCCGCGGAACTTCGGGAACATGACCCCGCTCGACACCGCGCCGACCTGGTGCCCGGCGCGGCCGACCCGCTGGAGCCCGGACGCGACCGTCGGCGGCGCCTCGATCTGGATCACCAGATCGACCGCGCCCATGTCGATACCGAGTTCGAGCGACGAGGTGGCCACCACGCACGGCAGCCGCCCCGACTTCAGTTCTTCTTCGACCCTGGTGCGCTGCTCACGCGACATCGAGCCGTGGTGCGCCTTGGCGACCGTGGCCTCGGCGCCGGTGGCCAGTCCCGATTGGCCGATCGCCTCGGCCGGGAACCGCTCCATCTCCGCATGCTCGGCGACGAGTTCGTTCAGCCGGGCCGTCAGCCGCTCGGTGAGCCGCCGGGAGTTGGCGAACACGATCGTCGAGCGATGCTCCTTGATCAGTTCGAGCACCCGCTCCTCGACCGCGGGCCAGATCGACGGTTTCGGCGCGGGCAGCACCTCTTCTTCGAAGGAGAACGGCTCGTCGCCGGGCTCGGGCCGCTTCGGCGCGTCCAGCTGGCTCATGTCGTCGACCGGGACCTCGACGCGGACCTCGATCGTCTTCGCGAGCTTCGGCTGCACCACCTTCACCGGGCGCCCGCCCGCGAGGAACGCGGCCACCTCGTCGATCGGGCGGACCGTCGCCGACAGCCCGATCCGCTGTGCGGGCTTCGGTAGCAGCGCGTCCAGCCTTTCGAGTGAAACCGCGAGGTGCGTGCCGCGCTTGCCACCGGCGACCGCGTGCACCTCGTCGATGATCACCGTCTCGACACCGCGCAGCGACTCACGCGCCGACGAGGTCAAGATGAGGAACAGCGACTCCGGGGTGGTGACCAGCACGTCCGGCGGGGTCTTGCCGAACGAGCGCCGCTCGGCCGCGGTGGTGTCGCCGGTGCGCATGCCGACCTCGATCTCCGGCGGGGCGAGGCCGAGGCGCCGCGAAGCCTGCGAGATACCGGCGAGCGGCGCGCGCAGGTTGCGCTGGACGTCGACCGCCAGCGCCTTGAGCGGGGAGACATAGAGGACACGGCAGCGCTTCCGCGCGTCGGCGGGCGGCGGTTCGACGGCCAGCCTGTCCAGCGCCCAGAGGAACGCGGACAGTGTCTTGCCGGAGCCCGTCGGGGCCACGACCAGCGCGTGCTCGCCGGCGTGTGCCGCACGCCAGGCTCCTTCCTGCGCCGCGGTGGGCGCGGCGAAGGCTCCCGTGAACCAGGCGCCGGTCGCGGGAGAGAAGAGGTCGAGCACGTCAGGTGTAGCCACGTTCACCATCATGAACCTCACCACCGACACTTTCTGCCGGGTCCTGCCCACAGCGAGGTCAGAGTCGTGGCAGCATGCTCCGCAACGTGTGCACACTCGTCCGTTCGGGCGAAGATAGCTAGGGGGAACCGTGCGGATCCTGTCGGTCGATCTCGGGACGTCCAACACCGTCGCCGTGCTCGCGGCGCACGGGCGGCCGCCCAGGGTCGTCGAGGTCGACGGTTCGGCCAACATGCCGTCGGCGGTGTTCGCCACGGAGGACGGCACGCTGATGATCGGCCGCGACGCCGAGCGCCGCGCCCGGCTCGACCCGACCCGGTTCGAGCCCAACCCCAAGCGCCGCATCGACGAGCAGACCCTGCTGCTCGGCACCGACATCGTGCCGGTCAACGAGGCGCTCGCGGCCATCCTGCGCCGCGTGCTCGACGAGACCAGGCGCCAGCTCGGCGGCGAGTCGCCCGACGAGGTCAGGCTCACCCACCCCGCGCAGTGGGGACCGGTCCGCCGCAACGTCCTGCTCTCGGCGGCCCGCCTGGCGGGCATGGGCAACAACATCACCCTGGTCCCGGAGCCGGTCGCGGCCGCCGCGCACTTCGCCTCCTTCCCCGGCAAGGCGCTGGCGCCCGGCCAGGCACTCGCCGTGTACGACCTCGGCGCCGGCACCTTCGACGTCGCCATCGTCGGCGCGACGCAGAACGGGTTCACCGTCCTCGCCGAGGACGGCCTGCCCGACCTCGGCGGCCTGGACGTCGACCAGGCGCTGATGGTGCACGTCGGACGTGAGGTCTCGCACAAGGATCCCCAGCGCTGGCAGCATTTGCTGCGCCCGGAATCGACCACTGACCGGCGCACCAGGCGTGCGCTGCAGGAGGACGTGAAGGCGGCCAAGGAGGCGCTCTCGCGGCACCCGCAGACCGAGGTCCCGATGCCGGAGCCGTTCAGCGACGTGCTGGTCACGCGCGCCGAGCTGGAGGCGCTGGTCCGCCCGTCGATGCTGCGCAGTGTCGAGCTGCTCTCGCGCACGCTCCGCTCCGCCGGACTTTCACCCGATCGGCTGGCCGGCATCTATCTCGTCGGCGGTTCGAGCAGGCTCCCGCTGGTGGGCAGCCTGATCGCGGAGAAGCTGGGCGTCGTGCCCGGCAGCCTCGACCAGCCGGAGACCGCGGTCGCGCTGGGCGCGTGCCACGTGGCGCAGGACGGCATCAGCGTGCGCACGCAGAATGTCGAAGGCCAGGTCGCCGCCGGTGCCTACACCGCGCCGCCGCAGCAGGTCGCGAACGTGCCCGGCTACCAGACCGGCGCCTATCCGCAGTCCTCCTTCCCCTCGACCGGGCCCCAGCAACAGCAGCAGGCGCCGTCGAACTTCCCGGCCTACTCGCCCGCGCCCGCGCAGGAGCCCGCGGCCAAGAGCAAGAAGAAGTGGCTGGTCCCGCTCGCGATCGCGCTGGTGGTGCTGCTCGGCGGCGCCGCCACGTACTTCGTCCTGAATTCCACCACCACCTACACCGCCGACGAGTGCAAGACGCCTGGTCAGGCCGATGACAAGGGCTTCACCGGCTGCCTGCGCCAGCTCGCCGGCAAGGTCGCCGACACGGGTGACTGCAAGACGGGGATGGGCAACGGGCCGGCCGCGTCGGCGGAGAAGTTCGGCGCCTCGTCGACCTGCGCCGCGCCGGGCCGCGCCGGCACGCAGGTCACGTATCTGCAGAGCGACTCGGCGGGCACGCTGAAGAGCTACACCGACGAGCTGCTGAAGTCCGCGGGCGGGGACATCGTCACCGCGCCGTGGAAGGGCAACGGCCTGGAGGGCGACTACTCGTCGGCGGCGGGCGCGAACGTCGCGGTGCTGGTCTTCACGGTCAAGGACCGGCCGCTGACCGGCTTCCTCTATCAGGTGAACTCGTCCGGCCAGACGCCGGCGACCGCCGGGACGCTGGCGTCCTACTTCGAAGAGAGCGTCCAGCCGGGGTCCTGAGCGCCCGCGCGCGTTGGTTACGCTGTCCGGGATGCGTATCACGGTCTTCCGGCGGATGATGTCCGACGAGTTCGGCCCCGGCAGGGCGGAAACCCTGTGCAGGGACCATGTTTTCAGCTCGCTGGGCGGGCGTACCGTCGAGCAGGCGCTGGCCGTCGGCACGTCTCCCAAGGAGATCTGGCAGGCGGTCTGTGACGCCTTCGACGTGCCTGCCAAGCGGCGATGAGCGAAAAACCCCGGCAGTAGGGCGTGTCACTTTCGCCCTCGAACAAGTGTTCGTCTAGCATGTTGTGCACATCGGGACCAACGATCCACAGATCTCTGCCGAGGCCTGGAATTGTCGGACCCCGCCCGTAGCGTCGGACCCGACACCGCCACAACAGACAACCAACGAGGTGGACCCCATGGCACCAGCAGCACCCGACAAGGGCAAGGCGCTCGAGCTCGCGCTCGCCCAGATCGACAAGCAGTACGGCAAGGGCTCGGTAATGCGCCTTGGCGAGGAAGGACGCGCGCCGATCGCGGTCATCCCGACCGGCTCTGTCGCGCTGGACGTCGCGCTCGGCATCGGCGGGCTTCCCCGCGGCCGCGTCGTCGAGGTCTACGGCCCGGAATCCTCGGGTAAGACCACCGTCGCGCTGCACGCGGTCGCCAACGCGCAGCGGGCGGGCGGCATCGCGGCCTTCATCGACGCGGAGCACGCGCTCGACCCGGAGTACGCCAAGGCGCTCGGCGTCGACACCGACGCGCTGCTCGTCTCGCAGCCGGACACCGGTGAGCAGGCGCTGGAGATCGCGGACATGCTGGTCCGCTCCGGCGCGCTCGACATCCTGGTCATCGACTCCGTCGCCGCGCTCGTGCCCCGTGCCGAGATCGAGGGCGAGATGGGTGACAGCCACGTCGGCCTCCAGGCCCGCCTGATGAGCCAGGCGCTGCGGAAGATGACCGGCGCGATGAGCAACTCCGGCACCACCGCGATCTTCATCAACCAGCTGCGCGAGAAGATCGGCGTGATGTTCGGCTCCCCGGAGACCACGACCGGTGGTAAGGCGCTGAAGTTCTACGCCTCCGTCCGGCTCGACGTCCGCCGCATCGAGACGCTGAAGGACGGCGGCGAGCCCGTCGGCAACCGCACCCGCGTCAAGGTCGTGAAGAACAAGGTGGCCCCGCCCTTCAAGCAGGCCGAGTTCGACATCCTCTACGGCAAGGGCATCTCCCGCGAGGGCTCGCTCATCGACATGGGTGTCGACCAGGGCATCGTCCGCAAGTCGGGCGCCTGGTACACCTACGAGGGCGACCAGCTGGGCCAGGGCAAGGAGAACGCCCGCAAGTTCCTGCTGGAGAACCCGGACATCGCCAACGAGATCGAGAAGCGCATCAAGGAGAAGCTCGGCATCGGCGCCCAGGTCGACGCGGAAGCCGAGGCCGCACCGGCGCCCGTCGACTTCTAATGGTTCGGCTCGATCCGTCGGAGCTGTCGCCCGAGGAGCGGTGGAAGAAGGCGAAGGAGGTCTGTTACGACCTCCTCGCCGCTCGACCCCGCACCAAGGACGAGCTTCGGAAGACCTTGAAGCGTAAGGGTTTCGACGACGAGACCAGTGAGACCTTGCTCGGCAAGCTCGACAAGGCCGGTCTGGTCAACGACGCGGAGTTCGCGGAGTTGTGGGTGCGCTCGCGGCATGTCCAGCAAGGACTGTCGCGCAGCGCCATCGTCGCCGAACTCAAGCGCAAAGGGGTCGACAGCGAGATCGCCGTCGAGGCGGCGAGTGAGGTCGACCGGGAGTCCGAGGAGCAGCGCGCGCGGGAACTCGTGCGCAAGAAGATCCGCTCACTCGGCAACGTCGACGAGCAGACGGCCATCCGGCGGCTGCTCGGCGTCCTCGGTCGCAAGGGTTACCCGCAAGGGCTTTCGTACACCGTGGTGAAAGAGGAACTCCGGGCACTCGGTGCCGAGTCGACCATGCTCGACGACGCCGTCACCGAGTGACGGCGGCCTGACGGCTCCGGTCTGATAGCCCTGAGTCCGATAGCTCCGCCTTGCCGGCTCCGGTGCGGGCGCGGGCGCAGGCGCAGGCGCAGGCGCAGGTGACCTGGCTACGGTCAGCGCGCCGCCGAGCGCCGCCCCGCCCCTCCGCGCGGGCCGGCCATGTACGTGAACGCCACGTTCGCGACGTTCACCGTCGCGTACGTGGCGTTCGTGCTTCGCGGGGCGCGCGATGACAAAAACGGCCAAGCCGACTTTCGGTGCTTGACCTGTCGCGGGTGGTGACGTCACGATCGAGTGATCCGATGACTCAAGAGCTATCCGCCGTAGCATTCCCACAATGTACGAAACGGCGTCTTCGTGCTGCTTTCGTGCAGGTCAGACATCGGATGTTACGGACTCCGGTGTGGAGGATGTATGAGATCACGTCGCCGCCGTTCGATCATCGTCTTGACCATGACCGCCGCGCTGCTGGGTGCCGTCGTCACCACCGCGCCCGCCTACGCCGCGCCGCCCGAACCGGCCTCGGTGCCGCTCGACCAGTACTTCGACAACGATGGCATCGACACCGCCGCCGCACGCGGCGGGAACTTCGACGGCTCGGGGTACAGCTTCCCGGGTGACGCACTCCCCAGCGGGCGGGCGAGTGTGGACGGGATGCCGTTCGCGATCCCGTCGTCGGCCGCCGGCGCCAAGAACAACATCGTCGCGCTCGGGCAGCAGGTGGCCGTTCCGCGCGGGCGGTACCACTCGGCGCATTTCCTGGTCGCCGGAAGCTACGGCATGGCCGGTGGCGCCGCGACCGTGCACTACGCCGACGGCAGCACGAGCGCGGCGTCGCTGAGCGGAGCCGACTGGTACGGCGCGTCCGGGCAGATCGTCGCGCCGTTCCGGTACGCGCCGGACGACAAGACCGACCAGAATCCGGTTTCGCTGAGCGTTTCCCAGCTCTGGCTGGACGCGAACCGCGAGGCCGTCTCGATCACCTTGCCGGTGACCAAACCGGCGCAGGCAGGCCAGACGAGCCTGCACGTCTTCGCGTTGACCATGCAGGGATCGAGCCGCGGCAAGGCGCTCACGTTGCGCGGATCCCGTTCCACGCCCAAGCTTTTGAACAACGCGCAGGCCGTCGAGGCGGTCGTGACCAACCTCGGCGACGAGTGGATCACCGAGCGGGACGAGCTGACCGTGCGGGCCGAGGTGTTCGGCGCGCGGACCGTCCAGCCCGCTCCGGTGCGCAGGCTCGCTCCGGGTGAGCAGGTCCGGGTGCGGATCGGGATCACCCGCACCGGCGCGCCGGTGGACACGATCGTCAACGGGAAGATCGTCGCCGAAGGGAAACGGCTGCGCGCCGAACAGGCGGTCCGGTTCACCCTCGGCGTCACGGACTACCAGGCGACCGACGCCTCGCTGGGCACGCACGAGTCGCCGTACTGGTTCGACGACGCGAAGTTCGGCATCTTCATCCACTGGGGCCTGTATTCGGTGCCCGCCTGGTCGCCGCCAGGCGAGCAGTACGCCGAGTGGTACTGGCGCTGGATGGAGGACCAGAACAACGCCGTCCACGCCTACCACGAGAAGACCTACGGCAAGGACTTCAAGTACGACGACTTCATCTCCGGCTTCACCGCGGCCAAGTTCGATCCGAAGAGCTGGGTCGAGCTCTTCCAGGCCGCCGGCGCGAAGTACTACGTGCTGACTTCCAAGCACCACGAGGGTTTCGCGCTCTACGACTCGAAGGTGTCCGGCCGCGACTCCGTCGACCTCGGCCCGAAACGGGACCTGGTCAAGGAGTTGTTCGACGCCTCGCGCAAGTACACGCCCGGCCTGCGCAACGGCGTCTACTTCTCGATGCCGGAGTGGTACAACCCCGACAGCCCGTGGATGGGGCACGGCCCGCGCAACCCGTACACCGGCGCGGCCGAGCCGTACACCGGCTATCGGTCCGGCCGTGACTTCGTGAAGGACTACCAGGGCCCGCAGATGAGCGAGCTGGTCCACCAGTACGACCCGGACGTGATCTGGTGCGACATCGGCGGCGCCAACGACAGCCGCCGCGTGCTGGCCGACTACTTCAACAACGCGAAGAACCGCCAGCGCCCCAAGGACGTCACGGTCGACGACCGCTGCGGCATCCCCACCCACGACTTCACCACGCCCGAGTACGCGACGTACCCGGACACCGTCGTCAAGAAGTGGGAGGCCAGCCGCGGCCTCGATCCGCGGTCCTACGGATACAACCAGGCCACGCCGGACAGCATGTACATGACCGCGGACGAGGTCGTGCACACCCTGGTCGACACCACCAGCAAGAACGGCAACTTCCTGCTGGACATCGGCCCGCGTGCGGACGGCAGCATTCCCGAGATCATGCAGACCCGGCTGCGCGAGACCGGTGACTGGCTCAAGGTCAACGGCGAATCCGTCTACGGCACCACTTACTGGTCACGGATGGCCGCCTCGGGTCCGTTGCGGTTCTCCGTCAAGCAGAACGAGGCGTTCTACGTGACCTCGCTCGACCGGCCGGGCGCCCAGCTGACGGTGGACGCGCCCGTGCCCGTCAAGGACGGCGACCGGGTGACCATGCTCGGGTACCCCGGCGAGCTGAAGTGGGCCAGGAAGGACGGCAAGCTCGTGGTCGACGTGCCGGAAGCGGCACGCGCGGCGGGCAGCCACGCGTGGGTGTTCAAAATCGAATATCGCTGATCGGTCAACCTGATCCCTCCGGCGGGCGTGTACAAGGAAACCGCGCCTGCTGGAGGGATCGCATGTCCGTACGGAGCAAGATCTGGGGGCCGCTCGGGGTCGTGCTGGTCGCCGCGGCCGGGATAGCCGGCGTATACGCCACCCGCACACCGCCACCGTCGCCGCTGTTCGAGCCGCCCGCGATGTCCTTGTCGACGACGGATTCGGTGCCGTTCGACCTGCTCACCCATTGCGGGATCGACGAAACCAAGATCGGCGGCGTGTACTTCGAAGCCGAGGTCCCGCTCATCGGCATCGCGCGGAGCGCGCCACCCGGCTGGGGGAATCCCCGGCAGGCGGGCCGGATGACATTGCTGACGCCGAGCCGCGCCGTTTTCCGCGATGACCTCGGGCATGAGGTCTTCTTCCGTGCCAGGCAGGGCGCGACCGAGCCCAAAGTCTTCTGCGACTGAGGCCGACCGGCCGTTGCCGAGACGGCCGCGACTGTGCGACGACTTATCCCCATGAGCCGCGCCGTGCACCGGACCATCCTCGTCGTCGACGTCGCCGGGTTCGGTGACCTCCGGCGCACCAACCTGCACCAGGTCGCCGTGCACAACGGGCTCTACCGCGTGCTGACGCGCGCGTTCGCGGCCGCGGGCATCCCGTGGGACACCTGCGAAGACGAGGACCGCGGTGATGGCGCGCTCGTGTTGATCCCGCCGAGCGTGCCGAAAAGCCTGCTGGTGGAGGCGTTGCCGGGCGCGTTGCTGGACTCGCTGCGTGAGCACAACCGGGCCCATCGCGACGAGGAGCAGATCCGGCTGCGCATGGCGCTGCACGCGGGCGAGATCCACTACGACGAGCACGGGGTCGTCGGCAGGCCGGTCAACCTGACGTTCCGGCTGCTCGAACTCCCGGTGCTGAAGCGGGCTCTGGCCGATTCCGGCGGACTGCTGGCGGTGGTCACCTCCGCCTGGTTCTACGACGAGGTCGTCTGGCACAGCCGCGAACGCGACGGCTATCACCAGGTCCGCGCGAAGGCCAAGGAAACCGACACCACGGCCTGGATCAGCGTGCCGGGGATGGTGCTCTCGCCGGAGTTGCTCGCGCCGATCGCCGAGGAGTCCGCGCCGCATCAGCTGCCCGCGGGCATCCGGCAGTTCGTCGGCCGACAAAGCGAACTCGGCAGGCTCGACACCATTTCCGGCGCGGCGGGCGCGGTCATCATCACCGCGATCGACGGCACCGCGGGCATCGGCAAGACGACGTTGGCGATGCACTGGGCGCATCAGGTCAAGGACCGCTTCCCGGACGGCCAGCTGCACGTCAACCTGCGCGGCTTCGACGCGGGCGAGCCGATGGATCCCGGCCAGGCGCTGCACGGTTTCCTGCAGGCGCTCGACGTCGCGCCCGGCAGCGTCCCCGCCGACCTCGAAACGAGAGCGGCGCTCTACCGCAGCCTGCTGGCCGAGCGCCGGATGCTGATCGTGCTCGACAACGCCCGGTCCGCCGACCAGGTCCGGCCGCTGCTGCCCGGCACGCCGACCTGCCTCGTGCTCGTGACCAGCCGGAATCAGTTGCGCGGTCTCATGGTCAGGGAAGGCGCGTACCGGATCGCGCTCGACGTGCTGCCCGCCGAAGACGCCCGCGCGCTGCTCGCCGAGCGGATCGACGGCGACCGTCTCGCCGTGGAACCGCGAGCCGCCGACGAGCTGATGGAGTTGTGCGCGCGGCTGCCGCTGGCGCTGAGCATCGTCGCCGCCCGCGCCGCGAGCCAGGCCAACTTGCCGCTGGCCGCACTGGTGCATGAGCTGAAAGACGAACGTCACCGGCTCGACGCGCTCGATCTCGGCGAGACCGATCTCAGCGTGCGTGCGGTCTTTTCGTGGTCGTACAACGTGCTCTCCCCGGCAGCGGCCCGGCTTTTCCGGTTGCTCGGCGTGCATCCCGGCCCTGACATCGACCTGCTCGCGTGTGAGGCGCTGGCCCCGGACGCCAGGCAGCTGCTCAAGGAACTCGTGACCGCGCACTTGCTGGCGGAGCACGTGCCCGGCAGGTTCCGCTTCCACGATCTCCTGCGTGCCTACGCGGCGGAACTCGCGGCGACGGAACCGGATCGCCGCGCCGCCGCCGAACGCGTGCTCGACCACTACCTGCGCGCCGCGGACCGCGCCGATCGGCGTATCCAGCCGGTGCAACCCGGATACGCGGAGGCGATGAGCTGGTTCACCGCCGAACACGACACGTTGCTCGCCATGGTCACCTTCGCCGCGGACAACGGGTTCGCGGAGTATTCGTGGCGGCTCGCCTCGGCTTGCCAGATCTTCCTGCGCCGGGCGGGCAGACGGCATGAGCGCGTCGCGGTGACCCGGACGGCACTGGCGGCGAGCCGCGAAGCCGACGACCGGTACGGGCAAGCCACCGCACTTCGGCAGCTCGCGCAGGGTCTCTCGCGGCTCAGCCGGTTCGACGAAGCGAAGAACCTGCTCGACGAGGCGTTCGAGCTTTCCCTTGCCCTCGAAGACGAGTCGTACCTGTTCCACGTGCATCTGGCCTATTGCAGGGTGTTCGAGGCGCAGGAGTTGCACCAGCTCGCGCTCGACCACGCGAGAGCAGGATGGGACCTCGCGCGGCGGCGGACCGGCAGGGGTGACCAGGCGGGCGCGCTGACCGGAATGGGGAAGCAGGAGTCCATGCTCGGCCGGTTCGGCGAGGCGGCCGAGCACAGCGGCGAGGCGCTCAGGCTCTACGCCGAGCTGCCGGACAAGGAGGGACAGGCCAACGTTCTCAAGAACATCGGTGAACTCGACTTGCGGCTGGGCAGGACGGCGGACGCGCTCCGGCACTTCGAACGGTCACTGTCGCTGAATCGCGAACTCGGCGATCGCTATTGGGAAGCGTACGCGCTCGACAGGCTCGGTGAGGTGCACCTGGCGAGCGGCGACGAAGTGCGGGCGAAAGCCTTGTGGCGACAGGCTTTCGCGATCTTCACCGAGCTGCGGCATCCGGACGCGGCGGGCGTGCGCGAGAAGCTCAGCTCGCGAGAGAGCGGGGAGTGAGGCCGCACAGCAGCTTGTCGACCGTGTGCTCCCAGCTGAGCACGCCGATCAGGCGCCGCCTGATCTCGTGCGCGTCGTGGAACGCCTTCTCGCGGTCGCTCAGTATCCGCTGGATGGCGGCCTGCCAGCGGGCGACGTCCTCGCCGGTGTCGTCCGTCTCCACGATCATGGTGGCGGCCAGCGAGCCGAGATGGTGGCGCAACGTCTCCGCGACGCCGCTCTTGCTGCTCACCAGCAGCGGGGTCGCGAGGCTGATCGCGTCGAGCGCGGCCATCCCGAATCCCTCGACCCTGGACGGGATGATGCTCAGCGAGGCGCGCTTGAGATCCTGGCCGAGCTCGTCGGGGTCGTCGGTGAACGCGCGGACGTCGATGCGGTCGCGCGCCGCGCCCGACATCGCGACGAGCCTGCCGTGCAGCGACGCGCATTCCGAACCCGGCGCGCCGCGCACGTAGAGGACCGGTTTCGGCTGGCCGGTCGGCACGGTGAGCCCGGCCGTCGCCTTGGCCGCGATGTCGAGGCCTTTCAGCTCGATGTCACCGGTGCGGCCGAGCACCAGCACGGTCGGCTCGGCCAGCGCCTGGCGCCGCCTGCCGTCGAACCCGGCGGGCACGGTGAGGCCGGGGTCGAGCTGGAGCACCGGCACGCCGCCGAACCCGTCGCACACCACGGCTTCCGCGTTGCGCCGCAGCCTCGGCCCGACCGCGGCGACGACATCGGCGTCGGCCGCGATGTCCCTGGTCATGCGTTCACGTTCGGCGATCCGGCGCGGCGCGCTCTCGCCGCTCTTGTACGGCTCGATCTCGGACGGCGCGGTGTGCACGATGTGCACCAGCCTGGTCCTGCGGTAGCGCCGCGCGTAGGTCCACGCGACCGCGCCACTCACCCGGTCGTGCCCGACGACGACATCCGGCAGCGTCCGCAGCGCCTGCTCGGCGCGGACATAGAGGTTGGGCCCGGCGGGCGTGCGCTCGGCGACGATCAGCGTGACGCCGCGCTCGGCCGCGTCCTCGCGATCACGCGGGGTCGCGTGCTCCACCAGGCACGCGGTGCGGCAGCCCGCGTCCGCCAGCGCGGTCGCCAGCAGCCGGTTGAACGTGGAGATACCGCCGCGGGTCGGCGACCACTCGTCGTTGATCAGCAGAAAAGACAGTCGTGGGTCACCTGGTGAGTCTGGATCAGCTGGTCCGCCCATCGTTGCCACCCCTCCGGAAAAGCCACCGCCACCACTCAGACGCCGTACTCTTGCCAATATTTGTCGAGAATGCCCAACGTTTTGTCGTGCATCCGCAGCTCGGCCCGCTCCCTGGCGATCTCGGCGACCTCCTCAGGCGTGTAACCGAGGTTGCGCATCAGGTTGAGCGCGATGCTGATCACGTCGATCACCTCGTTCGCCGCCGCTTTGTCGTTCTTGTTGCCCAGGTGTGTCCGCAGTTCCTTGAACTGGACGGTCGTCGCGACCTCGAAATGTTCGATCGGCTTGGCCTTCACCTCTTTGTCGGCTTGGTTCCATGCCGTCCAGAGCGGCTGGAAGGGTCCCAACGTCTCGGTCTTGGTGATCATGGTTCTCCGTCTTTTCGGTGCTGTCGCGGTCAGACCGCGGCGATTCTGTTGAGCGCGGTGAGATCGTGCAGCACGATTTTTCGCCTGCCCGTCGACACCAGTCCTTTGTCGCGCAGCCTGCGCAACTCGATGGCGACCGCATCGCGTGAAGCGCCGATCCGGCTGGCCATGTCCTGCTGCGAGAGGGTGAGTTCGATCGTCCAGCCGTCGCTCCCCTCCTCGCCGACCTCGGCCGCGATGTCGAGCAGCCAGCGGGCCAGCCGGTACTTGACGTCGAGCCTGCCCAGCAGGGTGCGCTGATCCGATTGGCGGCCGCGTGCCACGACCGCCTTGTACATGGTCGGCCAGAGGTCCTCGTCGCGGACGAACCGTCGCAGCTCCTCGGCGTCGACGTCGATCGCGGACAACTCGGTGATGGTCGTGACGGTCGCCGAACGCGGCTCGTCCATCAGCACGCCCTCATCGCCCAGTAGCTCGCCGGCGCCGCGGATGGCCAGGATCATCTCGGTGTCGTCGGGTGCGACCTTGGTGATCTTCACGTTGCCGTCCTCGATCAACAGGACCGAGTGCGACGGCTGCCCCTCGAAGAACAGGGTCTGATCGGCGGGGAAGCGGACGCGCGTGCCCAGCGCTTTGAGCTTGGCGTGCTGGTCGTCGGTCAGCACGTCCAAGATGCACAGGATGTTCGCGTACATAGTTGAGAGTGTATTACTCTACACAGCGATGTGACTACACCTCATCGAACTGTAGACCAGTGCCAACCGGGTGAACTTGTCTTCCATGCTCGGCCATGGAAATCGGTACGGTCGAGTCATGCTGACCGGGAAGCTGACACGCCTGCGCGCCCTCGAACCGACCGACGCGGAGTCACTCACGCGCTGGCTCGACGACCCGGTCGTCTCCCAGTGGATGGTCAACGACTACCCGATGTCGCGCGCGCAGGTGCTCAAGCGCTGCGAGGACCGGCCGCGCAACACCTACGACAACCTGGCACTTTGCATCGAGTCGCTGGAGGACAAGCGTGCGATCGGTGTGCTCGACCTGACCGGCGCCGAGCCGGAGAGCGGCTGGGCCGAGCTGACCATCTACATCGGCGAACCGGACTTCCGCAGCGGCGGCTATGGCACCGACGCGCTCCGCGTCGCGTGCCGCTACGGGTTCGACCAGATGCGCCTGCACGGCATCTGGCTCGTGGTCGTCCCGCACAACGCGGGCGCGCGGCGCGCCTACGAGAAGGTCGGCTTCGTCGAAGAAGGACGGCAACGGCAGCGGTTCTACCGCGACGGCAAGTGGCACGACCTGGTCATGATGAGCCTGATCGCCGGCGAGCTCATCGACTAGCCGAACCCGGGATAAAGCGGGCTTTACTCCGCGGGATAAAGCCCGCTAAATCTCGCGGAGTAAAGCAGGCTTTATCCCGCTAGCAGAGGGCTGACTTGGTCCCCAAAGTGGCTTTCGGGCTCGGGGAGGTGAGGCCGGTGAGCGTGAGGGGGAGCCGGACGCAGTTGTTGGTGTCGCTCAGTTCGCGGACCTTGCCTGCCGGGTCGATGCGGGTGACCAAGGCGTACGCGCCGTCGGCCAGCGCGCTGACCTCGATCATCTGGTCCGGCAGGCCCCAGTAGTACTCGTCGGCCCAGCCACGCGAGATCCCGTTCTTGAACGCGTCGACGCCGGGCGGTGAGCCGGGCTCGGGGTCGAGGCAGCGGGGCGCCGGGTAGCTCTGGACTCCGTTGCCCTTCTTCGCCCACCACATCAACTCGGTGTCGGCCATGCAGAAGCCGTTCTTCTTGCCGACGGCCACCGGGGCCGTGCCGGTGGGCACGCCGTCGGGGCCCGCCGCCCACAGTTCCGAGACCGACCAGTCCTCGAAATGGTAGTGGTGGTGGATGGCGTGGTAGTGCATGTTCCCGACCGACGGGAGGTCCGTCGACGTGCCGTCCGAGCGGTAGATCCGTTGTGCGCCAGGGACTTCCTCCGGCCGCTGGCCCGCGGGTGTCTGGTAGCGGATGTCGACGGGTCCGTCGCCGACGTTGGCCATGGCCTGCCCGAAGCGCAGGCACCGTTTCGCGCCTTGGTCTTCGATCTCGCTCTTGAAGCAGGACTCGCCCGGCGCGGCGGAGTCGTCGAAGAACGGCGGCGGGGTTTCGAAGGTGGCGTAACGCTGAGGCAGCGCGAGCAGATCCGGCAGCAACTGCTTGACCTGCGGGTGGCGCGGGGTGTTCTCGTTCTCGAGAAGTCCTTCGTAGCGCACGGAATCCGAAGCGAGCTCCGGGACGAAGGGGTTGTAAAAGGCGTAGGCCGTGTAGCGCGCGCTCGTCTTCGGAAGCCATACCGAACGCGATGTGCCGATCTGGGCTTCGGAGATCGCGACGCGGCGGCTGCCTTGATAAACGACCAAGCCGAGGCTGTCGTCACTGGTCGCGCCGACAGTGCGGATCGCGAGTTCCACTCCTCCCGGCTTGTTACGCAGTGACCGCGGTAGCCGGACTTCGAGTTCCACCCGGCCGCAGCCGACTTTCGCGCACTCCGGAACGTCGTGGACCGGGGTGGTCCGGCCGACTTGGCCGATCCAGGAGACCGGGCGGTCCGAGGTGACGATGACCCGGGACGTGGCGGACGCGGGCGTCGCGAGCGGTGCGAGCAAAGCGAGTGCTGCCATGGCCGCATATGCGTTTCTCATGATTTCTTCCCCCGTTTTATTACTTGCCCACCTTTGATCTGAGTGACAGCGGCCGTTCTTGGCAATCCCGCGAACGGGTAGATCGTGCTCCGTTCGGGTGCGGCGGCTCGCCTTACCGGACGGGTACCTGGATAGTCGACGGATGATTTCTCCGTGGGGGCGCAGGCCGGTGACCACCGGCCTGGTCGGGATCACCGTGCTCGCACTCGGTGTGCTCGCCGCGCTGAACGTCGACGCGCTGCCGCTCGTCGGCGCGGGCACCATCTACAGCGCGGAATTCAGCGAGTCGGCCGGGTTGCGCACCGACAACGACGTGCGCGTCGCCGGGATCAAGGTCGGCAAGGTGGCCGACGTGAAGCTCGACGGCGACAAGGTGAAGGTGACCTTCCGCGTCAAGAACGTCTGGCTCGGCGACAAGACGATCGCCTACATCAAGATCAAAACCGTGCTGGGGCAACAGTTCCTGGCCTTGGACCCGCAAGGCGACGCCACGCTGGACCCCGGCGACCCGATTCCGCGCGAGCGCACCGTCGCGCCCTACGCGATGCTCGACGCGTTCCGCGACCTCACAACGACTGTCAACGACATCGACACCGCGCAGCTTGCCAAGAGCTTCGACACCATAGCCGCGACCTTCGCGAACACGCCCGACAACGTGCGCGGCGCGCTTAACGGCCTTTCTAAGCTTTCAGACACCCTCGCGTCGCGCGACAAACAACTGGGCCGGCTGCTGGCGAATACCCGTCAGGTAAGCCAGACACTCGTCGACCGAGACGCCCAGCTTGTCAAGCTCATGGAGGACGGCAACAAACTCCTCGACGAGGTGAGCAAGCGCAAGCAGGCGATCTCGCACCTGCTCGACGCCACGAAAGCGCTCGCGGTTCAGCTGAACGGTCTCATCGACGACAACGACAAGCAGCTCGAGCCGGTGCTCAAGCAGCTGGATCAGCTGACGTCGATGTTGAGCCGCAACCAGGATTCCCTGTCCGAAGGGATCGCCAGGTTCGCGCCGCTCGTCCGCCTGCTCACCGGGCTTTCCGGCAACGGCCGCTGGGTCGACGCCTACCTGTGCGGCCTGATCCTGCCCAGCATCGGCCCGCTCAACGAAGCAGGCTGCTTCGAGAAATGACCTCGTGAGTGGTACGGCCGGTTCTAACCCAATGCCGGGTAGTTAGGGCTGGGGTGGTGGTGTCAAGGTTGTGATGGGCGCGGCTCCTGGTAGAAGAGAAATCGACCAAGATCCGCTCTTCGCCAGGAGCCGCTGTGCCCGATTCTGCCATGCCCGACACCGTGTCCGCGTTCGCACCTGGGCATCTGGGTGCGTTGACCGATTACGTTCCGCCGCAGGTCATCGATGAGATTCTTGCCCAGACCCGCCGAACCCAGCGGCGGGTGCGGTTGCTGCCCGCCCGTGTGGTGGTGTATTTCGTGCTGGCGCTGACGTTGTTTCCCGGCCGGGGATACGGCGGAGTGTTCGACACGATGACCTCGGGACTGGACATCGCGGTCCGGTCGCCGGGTGCCGCGGCGCTGCGGGCAGCGCGTGCCCGCCTCGGGGTGGCGCCGCTGCGAGCGTTGTGGGACTGGGCCTGCGGCCCGGTCGCCACCCGCGCCGACGCTCGGGCCTGGTACCGGGGCTGGCGGCTGCTCGCCTGGGACGGCACCACTCTGGACGTGCCCGACACCGAGGACAACGCCCGCCTGTTCGGGCTCGCGGGCGGGAAAGCCCGGCCCGTCCGGCTACCGCAAACTTCAGCTGCTGGGCCTGGTGGAATGCGGCACCCGCGCGTTCCTCGGCGCTGTGTTCTCCAGCACCGCGAACGGGGAAACCACCCTCGCCACACGGTTGCTGGACAAACTCACCCCCGGCGTCCTGCTGCTGGGCGACCGCAACTTCTACACATGGCCGCTCTGGCACGCCGCGGCCACGACCGGAGCGGACCTGTTGTGGCGCGCCACATCCAACGCCAACCTGCCTAGCGACCAGACATGCCCCGACGGCTCCTACCTGTCCCGGTTCCCGAACCGCAAGCATTACCGCCACCAGCCGGACCCACGGCCGGTGCGCGTGATCACCGCGATGATCACCATCACCACCGCCGACGGCAACACCCGCCACGAGCACTACCAGCTGATCACCACCATCCTCGACCACCACGCCGCACCCGCCGCGGACCTGATCGACCTCTACCTGCGCCGCTGGGACATCGAACGCGCCTTCTACTCCTGGAAAGTGCTGCAAAAAGGCCCCGGACGGGTCCTGCGCTCACGCACCCACACCGGGATCGAGCAAGAGGTCTACGCCTACCTGACCACCTACCAACTGCTACGGCGCTTCGCCCAGGACAGCGCCGACACCGCCGACGTCGACATCAACCGCGTGTCCTTCACCCTCGCGCTGACCACCATCACCGACAGCATCATCAGCCACCGCGGAGCCACCCCCGACCACCGCCACACACACGCTACACACCGAGCAACCCGCAGACTCAACCCACAACACCACAGGTCACGGCAATGCCCCCGAGCACGGAAACGACCCACCTCACCATTCCCATCCAAACGCCCGGGAACACCACCATCACAAAAAGTCACCTACACAACCACCGTCTTGACACCACACCCCACGCCCTAACTACCCGGCATTGGGTTCTAACCGGCGAAAACACTCACGACCCCCGCTCGGCTGTCCCGTTCGCGGCAGGGTCGTGGTCGGGCGTGGGTGAGGGCCTACTCCGCTCGGATTCGTGCGGTGGGGGCCTGGTTGGTCCGTATATGCGGGTGAGGGAGGCCCTGACCCACTCGGCTCGGGTGAGGGAGGCCCTGACCGGCTCGGCTCGGGTGAGGGAGGCCCTCACTCGCGCCGACCGTGTATGAAGGCTCCCTTCATCCAGGTTCGACCGTATGAGGGGAGCCTTCATACGGCTATGCGGGATGAAGGGAGCCTTCATCCAGAGTTGGCTGTATGAGGGAGCCTTCATACAGCTGTGCGGGATGAAGGGAGCCTTCATACAAAACGGTCGCGGTGAGGGAGGCCGTCACCCGAGCCGAGCGGCCAAGAGTCAAAGCCGAGCCGGGGCTGAAGGGCATCCCGCAGCGCCTGGGTCGTGAGTGGTACGGCCGGTTCTAACCGGCGATACCACTCACGACCCGCTTGCGGCGGCGGACGAGGAGGAGCAGCGCGCCGAGCAGGCCCATGAGCGTGCAGGTCACGATCGCCGACAGCAGCAGGAACGCGTTCAGCTCACCGGCCGCGAGGTAGGCGCCGAGCGCCACCGCGACCAGCGCGCACACCGCCCTGTCGATGATCGACTCCATCGACAGCAGCGTCGCGCGGTACTTCGAGTCCGGGATCGCGTCGTTGAGCAGCTGCTTCTGGACCGGGAACGAGATGCCGGTCGCCACCGCGAAGACGCACAGCAGCACGACGGTGGCCATCGCGGGCACGGCGACGATGAAACCGAGGCACAGCGCCATCACGATGGTCAGCAGGAACACCGCGCCCGCCGGGCCGACCGCGCGGCGCAGGCGGTGGGGGCGGGCCGCGCCGAGCGCTTCGAAGATCGTCATGGCCGCGAGCACCGCGCCGTACCAGTCGACGGCGACGTGCTTGGACTCCAGGATCGGCTGGAACAGGTTGACCTGGCAGATCCGGACCAGCGTGAACATCGCGATGCCCTGCACCATCAACAGCATCAGCCAGCGCGAGGACCGCAGCGCCGCGAAGGCGCCGCCGACACCGGCGATCAGCGATGCCGTCTTGTCGCGGTTGACGCGTCCGCCGGGGATCGGCGGGAGCTTGAGGGCCATCAGGACGGCGATGCCCGCGTTGATCGCGGTGATCCAGTACGGCGAGGACATGCTCCACTGCATGAGCAGGCCGATGACCGGCCAGAACACGATCTTGCCGACCAGGCTGTACGACCGCCCGACGCCTTCGACCTTGAGGTACAGCGAGCCAGCGCCGTGGGCGTGCAGGTACTCGTAGAGGTACGCGCTCTGCGCGCCCGAGATGAGCGAGCGCGCCAGCGCGATGAGCAGGAAGTGGATCAGGAATCCCGCGTAGGAACCGAGGAACACCGGGACCAGGTTCGCCGCGACCAGCACTGACGCGCCCGCGACCAGCGAGGTCCGGTAGTCGAACCGGTCGGCGATCATCCCGGTCGGGATCTCCAGCAGGCAGAACGCGATGTAGTAGATGCTCTGGATGCCGAAGATCTCGGCGTCGCTCATCCCGAGCTGTTTCTGGTAGCTGTAGAAGATCGGCACCCACAGCAGCAGCCCGAAGAAGAACTGGAAACCGTAGGTCAGCCGCACGGCCCGGCGTACTTCCGGGTTCGCGGGCAGGCGGAGGCCCAGCATGAAGTGCTCCTAGAGAAAGGCGTCAGACCGAGTAAGGACGTAGCTGGACGATGTGGATGGTGTCCTCGTCGGCGAGCCACTCGATGTCGACAGGGGAGTCGAAGGTGTAGTCGGGGGAGAAGTGCGACTGCAGCAGGCGGCCGGTGACGGCGAGCCGCTGCAGCTGCTCCTTGGCGCGCTCGCCGAGGTCCTCCTTGGCGTCGCCGAGCGACATGGTGCGGCCGCCGCCCTCCACGGTGTTGTAGAGGTACTGCATCGGCTGCTTCGAGCCGTCGACCACGTCGGTCACCTGCGGCGACACGTTGACGTAGACGTTGCGGAAGTCGTTGCGGTTCAAGGGATTGCTGGTCACCAGCACGCCACCGAAGTCGGCGGCGACCTGCTCCTGGATCACCACGCCCATGAAGCACTCGTCGAGCGAGATGCCCGCCTGCTGGCGCAACCGGACGCTGCGCACCGACACCAGCGAGGCCCAGACCTCCTTGATGCTGGTCAGGATCTTCTCGGCGGTGGTCACGTGGTTGATCGACTCGTAGATCCCGGCGGCGGAGAACCCGGCCAGGTCCTCGGCGTTGGACGAGCTGCGCACGACGAACGCGCGCACGCCGGCGAGCTGCGCGATCAGCGCGTCGTCGATCTCGGAGACCAGGTCGGCGGGCATGCGGGCGCCGCGGATGAGCTGCTGCAGTTCGACGCAGAGCGGCTCGACCTCGCGGGCGTCGAGCTCCAGCGCCATCTTGAGCTTGCCGATGGCCTGCTGGATCCGCGGCGAGGACTCGAGGAACCGCTGCTGGACCGAGAACGGCAGCGCGACGCCGCGCGGCACGCGGACGTGCTCGCTGAGCAGCTTGCGTGACGCGGACGCCAGGTCCGAGCCCTCGGGCGCGCCGAGGAGCTTTCCGAGATACGGGAGCAGGTTGTCGCGCGGCGGGCGGGGGACCTGGAAGAAGCCGAGCAGCCGCTGCGAACCCTTGGCCAGCACGTAGTGCAGCTCGCCGAGGTTCGCGGCCTTGGTGCCGTAGCGGTGGTGGTCGCGGTAGCGCAGCTCGTTCAGCGCGGCGATCGGGGTGTTCTCGGATTCGGGCTCGTCGAGCACGATCCGCTGCGCGTACCAAGCCGGGCGCTGGCTCGCCGAAGCCGGCTCGTCGACCAGGCGCAGGCTGACCGTCGGGTTGCCGTCGTCGACCTCGTACTCGACCCACTGGCCGTTGAGGTTCTCCCGCTCGATCAGGTCGAACACGCCGATCTGGATGGCGTTGGGGATCTGCCAGCCGGTGGCCAGCACGTTGGTGTGCGACAACGGCGTGGTGTGGTGCGCGTTGATGATCCCGGCGAGGCGCGGGATGTCGTCGGGCACCCGGTGCATGACGATGATGTCGTGCCATTCCAGCGTCGCGGCGCGGTACTCGGCCTCGTCGCGGAACGCGCGCAGGCGGCCGGTGGTGACCCCGCTGTTCAGCGGCACGAATTGGGAACTGGAGAACAGCTCGTGCGCGAGAATGCGCGGCAGCGCGGTCGGCGACAATTCCAGGATGGACCGCTCCTGGAGGTGGTTCGCGGGCTTGAACAGCAGCGGGAGCGCGTCGTCGAGATTCGCACGGACGAATTCGTAGAAATACGTGATCATCTCGGCGGACATGGTGTCGACCTCGACGGTCTCCAGGGAGAACACCCGCCATTCCTGGCCGGTTTCCTCGTCCTGCCTGGTGTGCAGCGCGAGAATGCCGAGATAGAAGCGCCGGTCGGCGTCGTGGTAGAACCGCTGGTTGAACTCGTCGATCCGCGCGGCCATGCGGTCCTGGGAAATACCGAGGATCTGCTCGCCGATGTAGAGGGCGTGGAACGAGTGCCTGGCGTTGTTCAGGAAGTGGATCGTGGAGTTCTCGCGGTCGACGACGACCTTGACGAAGGCGTATCCGCCGAGGCTTCCCGAAAGCCCGTTGAATGCTGTCAAGGTCAACTTCTCGCCGACCAGAGCGGCCACGCTCTCCGTATCCTGAACGGTGGCAACCGCGTTGTTGTCCGACACCCGGAATTCTCCTCGCTTGGTTAGCAGCGAAGAGGGAGATTAACAGGTTTATCTAGTTTTGATAACACCGTCGCGACGCCGCTCGCGCCGATGCACGTTCACTTGAGCTAAACCTGATGTTCATTATGACCGGGACCTCACTCCGATGGTCTAAACCTGGCCCGAACATCCATTCCGCGAGACTTCGATCCCATCGTTCGGTCGCGAACGACCCGGATGCCGCATCTTTCGGCCCGGCGTGACATTCCTTACTTATGTCTCACGCCTCCGTGACGCAGGTCACTCGCGAGGCTGTCACAAATCGAGGGGTCCGACCCGTCAACGCTGTGTATCCGTCACCACGGCAAGGAGAACATCATGGAAGCCCGCCTGAACGTCTTCGCCAACCCCGTCGCAGGCAAGTTCATGAAGTACATCAACTCCGCGGGCAAGGTGCTGGCCGACTCGGGACTGCCGCACGCCACCCAGGAGCTCGTGAAGATCCGCGCCAGCCAGATCAACGGCTGCGGGTTCTGCCTCGACATGCACACCAAGGAGGCCGCGCACGCCGGTGAGACCGCGCAGCGCCTGCACATGGTCGCGGGCTGGCGCGAGGCCAAGGTCTTCACCGATGCCGAGCGTGCCGCGCTGGAGCTGACCGAGCAGGCCACCCGCGTCGCCGACTCCGCCGGCGTCAGCGACGAGGTCTGGGCCAACGCCGCCAAGCACTACGACGAGGACCAGCTCGTGGCGCTGACCGGCCTGATCGCGCTGATCAACGCCTACAACCGGATCAACGTCACCGTTCAGCAGCCCGCCGGTGACTACGAAGTCGGCATGTTCGGCTGAACCACCCCGTAGCAGGACGCGACCGCGGCGGCGCGGTCGCGCAACGAGGTGCGCAGCCAGAGCGGGGCAAGAGCTTCCGCCTGCGTGCCGAGTTGCCACAAGGCCCATTCGGCGTGTCTCGGATCTTGGAAGGTCACGTCGAGCCGCAGCCAGCCGTCCGCGCCGGCTTCCTCGGCGTGGACGGCTAGCGCGGTCGTCACCAGTTCTTCGCGCCGCGCCGGGTGCACTCTGACCAGCACGGCGACCTGGTCGCCGCCGGTGCGGAACCGGGTGCTGCGGTCCTGCCAGGCACGATCCAGATCGACGCGGTCGGGTCGCTCCGCGGGTTCGTCGAGTTCTTCGGCGGCCGTGATCCTCGCCAGCCGGTAGGTGCGGTCCTCGCCGGACCTCGTGGCCAGCAGATAACCCTGACCGCGCACGGTGACCAGGCCGATCGGATCCACGGTGCGCCACTTCGGGGCCTGGTCGACGGCCGCGTACCGGATGCGCAGCTTGTGCCCCGAGAAGACCGCGCGGCGGACCTCGGTCACCACGGCGTCGGGCACCTCTTCGGCGTCCACCCGGCGGGAGAGCAGGTCGATCTCCGGGTCGACAAGCAACCGCCGCGCCGCTCCCGCCGCGGTGTCCCGGTAACCCTCCGGCAGCGCGTCGACCACCTTCAGCACGGCCGAAGCGAGCGCCGAGCCGAGGCCGAACACCTGCGCGCCCCGCCGCGAACCGGCGACCAGCAGCGCGAGCGCCTCGTCGTGACTCAGCCCGGTGAGTTCGGTCTGAAAACCGGGCAGCAGAGCGAAACCGCCGTTCCTGCCGCGCTCGGCGTAGACCGGAACGCCCGCCGCGGACAACGCTTCGATGTCACGCAGCACGGTGCGGGTGGACACTTCCAGCTCGCGGGCGAGCGCGGTCGCGGACAGCCGCCCGCGCTGGCGCAAGAGCAGCACCAGCGAGACCAACCGGTCGGCGCGCATGCGGCGAAATCTACCGGAATACACGACACAGGATGTCGTATATAGGTTGCGAGGCTTGCTGCCACTGAACCGAATGGAGCTGAAGTGGCAGTGGAGAGAACGGCCGTCAACCCGGTCACGTGGTCGGCGGAGCTGGGATTCAATCAGGGCGAGCTGGTGTCCGGGCACACCCGCACGTTGTACTGCTCGGGGCAGACCGCGATGAGCGGCGAGGGCAAGCCCGAGTGCGAAGGCGACATGGCGGGCCAGGTGACGCTGAGCCTCGACAACCTCGACGCCGTGCTCGCCGAGGCGGGCATGTCGCTCGCGAACCTGGTGCGCCTCAACGTCTACACGACCGACGTCGACCTGCTCTTCCAGCACTACGGCGTGCTGGCCGCGCGGCTGGGCGCGGCCGGCGTCGCGCCGTCCACCACGATGCTCGGCGTGACGCGCCTGGCGATCCCAGGCCAGCTCGTCGAGCTCGAAGGCACCGCCGTCGGCTAAAAGGCCGGGATAAAGCGGGCTTTACTCCCGGGGATAAAGCCTGCTTTATCCCCGGGAGTTTAGCGGGCTTTATCCCGGGTTCTCAGTCGCGGAGGGAGGAGGCTTCGCGCGCGAAGGCTTCGATGCGCGCGAAGTCCTTGGCGGCCAAGGCATCCTTGGGGGTGAGCCAGGAGCCGCCGATGCAGCCGACGTTGGGCAGCGCCAGGTACGTCGGCGCGGTCTTGACGGTGATGCCGCCGGTCGGGCAGAAGCGCAGGCCGGGCAACGGGCCGCCGATCGACTTCAGGTAGTCGACGCCGCCGCTCGCTTCCGCGGGGAAGAACTTCAGCGCCGTCACGCCGCGCTCGGCCAGTCGCATCGCTTCGGACACCGTGCTCGCGCCGGGGAGGAACGGCAGCCCGGTGTCGAAGCAGGCGTCGAGCACCTGGTCGGTGACGCCCGGTGTGACCAGGAACGAGGCGCCCGCGTCCGCAGCCTGCTTCGCGTGGTCGGGCGCGGTGACCGTGCCCGCGCCGATGACGATGTCGGGGACCTCGTTCGCCACCCGCTCGATCGAGGCGAGCGCGACCGGCGTCCGCAGCGTCAGCTCGATCACCCTGATCCCGCCCGCGAGCAGCGCGCTGGCCACCGGCACCGCGTCGTCCACATCGGACACCACGACGACGGGCATCACGGGGGACAGGTCGAGCAGGTCCGCTCCGGTGCTCACTTAACCTCCAACATGTTCGTGTGTACTGGCGTGCCGAAATGTTCGGGCGTCAGCGGCCCGAACACACCGGCGCCCTGGTCGGCGGGGCCGACCGCGCGGCGCAGGATGCCGAACAGCTCGCGCCCGGTGCCGACCCAGGATGCCTCGTCGGGCGGCCCGTCCACCAGTTCACGCTCCGCGAGCACATGATCGCTCACCAGTGCCTCGAGCACGCCAGAGTCCGCGTCGAGCCGGATCAGGTCGCCGTCCGCGATCTTCGCGAGCGGGCCACCGGCCGCCGCCTCCGGGGTCAGCTGGATCGCGGCGGGCACCTTGCCGGACGCGCCGGACATGCGGCCGTCGGTGAGCAGCGCGACCTGGTGACCGCGGTCCATCAGCACGCCGAGCGCGGGGATCAGCTTGTGCAGCTCGGGCATCCCGTTGGCGCGCGGGCCCTGGTTGCGGACGACGACCACGACGTCGCGGTTCAGCTCGCCCGCCTTGAACGCCTCGGTGAACGCCTCCTGCGTGGTGAACACGCGCGCGGGCGCCTCGACCTTGCGACGGTCCGAAGCCACCGCCGAGACCTTGATCACCGCGCGGCCGAGGTTGCCGGAAACCATGCGCAGCCCGCCGTCCGAGGCGAACGGCCGCCACGCCGGGCGCAGCACGTCCTCGTCGAGACTGTGCGTCGGCACGTCACGCCAGATCAGCTCGCCGTCGTCGAGGATCGGCTCCTGGCGGTAGCGGTTCAGCCCGTCCCCGACGACCGTGCGGACGTCTTCGTGCAGCAGCCCGGCGTCGAGCAGCGTGCCGACGAGGAACTGGATCCCGCCCGCCGCGTGGAAGTGGTTGATGTCGGCGCTGCCGTTCGGGTACACCCGCGCCAGCAGCGGGACGACGGCCGACAGATCGGTGAAGTCGTCCCAGGTCAGCTGAATGCCCGCGGCGGCCGCGATGGCGACCAGGTGCATCGTGTGGTTGGTCGAGCCACCTGTGGCCAGCAGCGAGATCACGCCGTTGACCACGGACTTCTCGTCGATGACCCGGCCGAGCGGGGTGTACTCCTCGCCGCGCGCGATGGTGACCGCACGGCGGCCCGCCTCTTCGGTCAGCGCGCGGCGCAAGGCGGTGCGAGGCTGCACGAAGCTCGCGCCGGGCAGGTGCAGGCCCATCACCTCGACGACCATCTGGTTCGAGTTGGCCGTGCCGTAGAAGGTGCAGGTGCCGACGGAGTGATACGACGCGGCCTCGGCGTCGAGCAGCTCTTCGCGCGTCGCGAGGCCCTCGGCGTACAGCTGGCGGACGCGGGCCTTCTCCTTGTTCGGCAGGCCGCTTTCCATCGGACCGGCCGGGACCAGGATCGCGGGCAGGTGCCCGAACGACAGCGCGCCGATCAGCAGGCCGGGCACGATCTTGTCGCAGACGCCCAGCAGCAGCGTCGAGTCGAACATGTCGTGGGACAGCGCGATCGCGGTCGACATCGCGATCACCTCGCGGCTGAACATGGACAGCTCCATGCCGGCGCGGCCCTGGGTGACGCCGTCGCACATGGCGGGCACGCCGCCGGCGAACTGGGCGACGCCGCCGTTGCCGGCCGCGGCCTTCTTCAGCCAGGCCGGGTACTCGCCGAGCGGCTGGTGCGCGGACAGCATTTCGTTGTAGGAGGACACGATCGCGACGTTCGGCTTGCGCAGCGCGCGCAACGCGTCGCGGTCGACGCCCTCGACGGCGGCGAAGCCGTGTGCCAGGTTGCTGCACGCGAGCCCGCGGCGCTGGGGCCCTTCGGCGTAGGCGGCGTCGATGCGTTCGAGATAGGCGGAGCGCGTCGCTGCGCTCCGCTCGGCGATACGCGCCGTGACGTCCGCGATGACAGGATGGATTCGGGAACTGCTCATGGAACTCTCCGCATCGGATCACTTCTGTGGTGGTCCGGCGGACGGCGCCTTTGGCGTCGCGCACGGTCGTGAAAGACGGTCGTGACAACGCACACAGTACCTGCCAGGAAAGATCGAGTCAAAATCGATTCAGAACGCCCGGAAACGTGACCCCGATCACGTCCCGGCTCGCCCGTGTGCTACTTGTCACACTGCACAACGCAGTGCAGAGTCGGTATAGCGCTCAGGCGCCTGCAGCGAACTGATTATCGGAGGCACGATGTCCACCACAGAGATCGCGGAACTTCGCCGCACCATCGGGCAACTCAGGCAGTGTGTCGGCACGCTCCGCGCTCGCTACGGCGACGCTTCGGCCGTGCGCAGGCTCGCGAACGACGTCGAACGGCTCGACATCGACGCCGCGGACATGGACTCGTGTGAACCCTCCGTTCCCACCCAGAGCAAGTCGGAGGAACGAGTCAAAGTGCCGGACACCCCATATGACCCCTCACTGTGGCATGGAGCCGATGACGAAGGCGTCGGCGGCTACAAGCGCGATCAGGCGTGAGCGCCCCCGCCGGCAACGAGGCCGGCCGAGTGGGCACCGGGGTACACGCGCCGACCCGCGCGAAGATCCCCTGGCGCACGCTGCGCACGGACCGATGGTGGCTCCCGCCCCTGCTCACCACGCTGGGGCTGGCCACCTTCGTCGTTTACGCGACGATCAGGTCCTTTGTGCGCACGGCGTACTGGGTCCCCGAATACCACTATCTGACCCCGTTCTATTCCCCGTGCCTCAGTGAGTCCTGTGTGCCGGGGTCGAGCCATTTCGGCACCCCGTTCGGCGAACTGCCGGGATTCATCCCACTCGGTTTCGTCGTGCTGCCGTTCCTGCTCGGCTTCCGGCTCACCTGCTACTACTACCGCAAGGCCTACTACCGCTCGATCTGGTTGTCCCCGCCCGCCTGCGCGGTCGCGGAACCGCACGCGAAGTACACCGGAGAGACCCGGCTGCCGTTGATCATCCAGAACGCCCACCGCTACTTCTTCTACGCGGCCGTGGTCGTCTCCGTGATCAACACCTACGACGCGATCACCGCGTTCCACGGTTCGACCGGCGGTTTCGGGTTCGGCCTCGGCAACATCATTTTGCTGGGCAACGTGATCCTGTTGTGGGCGTACACGCTTTCCTGCCACTCGTGCCGGCACGTCACCGGCGGCAGGCTGAAGCATTTCTCCAAGCACCCGGTCCGGTACTGGATCTGGACGAAGGTCAGCGCGCTCAACACGCGCCACATGGCACTCGCCTGGACCACGCTCGGCACGCTCACGTTGACCGACCTCTACGTGATGCTGGTCGCCAGTGGAGCGCTGACGGATCTGCGGTTCATCAATTGATTTCTTTTCTGACAACGGCGTCAAAGCGCTTTGAGGTGGCTTTTTAAATGACCGAAGTGGAACGGCTCAATTACGACGTCGTGGTGATCGGTGCCGGTGGCGCCGGGCTGCGCGCGGTCATCGAAGCCAGGGAACGCGGCTACAGCGTCGCGGTGGTGTGCAAGTCGCTGTTCGGCAAGGCGCACACGGTCATGGCCGAGGGCGGCTGCGCGGCCTCGATGGGCAACGCGAACTCGAACGACAACTGGCAGGTGCACTTCCGCGACACCATGCGCGGCGGGAAGTTCCTCAACAACTGGCGGATGGCCGAGCTGCACGCCAGGGAGGCGCCCGACCGAGTCTGGGAGCTGGAGACCTACGGCGCGCTGTTCGACCGCACCGCCGACGGCCGGATCAGCCAGCGCAACTTCGGCGGCCACACCTACCCGAGGCTCGCGCACGTCGGTGACCGGACCGGCCTCGAGCTGATCCGCACCATGCAGCAGAAGATCGTTTCGCTGCAGCAGGAGGACTTCAAGGAGACGGGCGACTACGAAGCCCGGATCAAGGTGTTCGCCGAGTGCACGATCACCGAGCTGCTCACCGACGACGGCCGGATCTCCGGCGCTTTCGGCTACTGGCGCGAAAGCGGCAGGTTCATCCTGTTCGAGACGCCAGCCGTGGTGCTCGCGACCGGCGGTATCGGCAAGTCGTTCAAGGTGACCTCGAACTCGTGGGAGTACACGGGTGACGGGCACGCGCTGGCGCTGCGCGCCGGCGCGAACCTGATCAACATGGAGTTCATCCAGTTCCACCCGACGGGCATGGTCTGGCCGCCCTCGGTGAAGGGGATCCTGGTCACCGAAGGCGTGCGCGGCGACGGTGGTGTCCTCAAGAACACCGAGGACAAGCGCTTCATGTTCGAGTACGTGCCCGAGGTCTTCAAGGGGCAGTACGCGGAGACCGAGGAAGAGGCCGACCGCTGGTACACCGACCAGGAGGAGAACCGGCGCACGCCGGACCTGCTCCCGCGTGACGAGGTCGCCCGCGCGATCAACTCGGAGGTCAAGGCGGGCCGGGGATCGCCGCACGGCGGTGTGTTCCTCGACATCGCCTCGCGCCTGCCCGCCGAGGAGATCAAGAAGCGGCTTCCGTCGATGTACCACCAGTTCAAGGAGCTGGCCGACGTCGACATCACCAAGGAGCCGATGGAGGTCGGGCCCACCTGCCACTACGTGATGGGCGGGATCGAGGTCGACCCGGACACCGCGGCGGCCAGCGTTCCCGGGCTCTTCGCGGCGGGCGAGTGCTCCGGCGGCATGCACGGCTCCAACCGGCTCGGCGGCAACTCGCTGTCGGACCTGCTGGTGTTCGGCAGGCGCGCCGGCCTCGGCGCGGCGTCCTATGTGGGCGGTCTCGAGAAGCGCCCGGTGGCGCGTCAGTCCGATGTGGACGCTGCGGCGAAGATGGCGCTCGCGCCGTTCGACCCGCCCGCAGACGGCGTCGAAGAGAACCCGTACACCCTGCACACCGAGATGCAGCAGTCGATGAACGACCTGGTCGGCATCATCCGCAAGGCGGAGGAGATCGAGCAGGCGCTGGTCAAGCTGGAAGAGATCCGCGCGCGGGTGCTGCGCGTGGTCGTCGAAGGCCACCGGCAGTTCAACCCCGGCTGGCACCTCGCCGTCGACCTGCGCAACATGCTGCTCGTCAGCGAATGCGTCGCGAAGGCGGCGCTGGCGCGCACGGAAAGCCGTGGCGGGCACACCCGCGACGACTTCCCGGCCATGGACTCGACCTGGCGCAACACGTTGCTCGTCTGCAGCGCGTCCGACGGTGACAACCCGGTGGTGCCGGACGTGACCGTCACCCCGAAGCCGCAGCTGCCCATGCGTGAGGACCTGCTGGAGCTCTTCGAGCTTTCCGAGGTGGCGAAGTACTACACCGACGAAGAGCTGGCCGCGCACCCCGGAAGGACCGAGAAATGAGCTACAAGGCGAGCTTCCGGGTCTGGCGAGGCGACTCCGACGACGGCGAGCTGCAGGACTACAAGGTCGAGGTCAACGAGGGCGAGGTCGTGCTGGACATCCTGCACCGGCTGCAGGCCACGCAGACCCCCGACCTCGCGGTCCGGTGGAACTGCAAGGCCGGCAAGTGCGGATCCTGCTCGGCGGAGATCAACGGCAAGCCGCGCCTGCTGTGCATGACGCGGATGTCGACCTTCACCGAGGACGAGGTCATCACGGTGACCCCGATGCGCACCTTCCCGGTGATCAGGGACCTGGTGACGGACGTTTCGTTCAACTACACCAAGGCCCGCGAGATCCCGTCGTTCACCCCGCCGCCGGACCTGAAGCCCGGCGAGTACCGGATGCAGCAGGTGGACGTCGAGCGCTCGCAGGAGTTCCGCAAGTGCATCGAGTGCTTCCTGTGCCAGAACACCTGTCACGTGGTGCGCGACCACGAGGAGAACAAGGAGAACTTCGCGGGCCCGCGGTACCTGATGCGGATCGCGGAGCTCGAGATGCACCCCTTGGACGTCGCGGACCGTCGTGACGAGGCGCAGGAGGAACACGGCCTCGGCTACTGCAACATCACCAAGTGCTGCAGCGATGTGTGCCCCGAGGGCATCCACATCACGGACAACGCGCTCATTCCGATGAAGGAGCGCGTCGCCGACCGCAAGTACGACCCCATCGTCTGGCTCGGCAACAAGCTTTTCCGACGGGGTTAACGGACTCGTGAGTGGTATGGCCGGTTCTAACCGGTCATACCACTCACGACCCCTTTCAGGCCGGGTTCCGTGAAGGCCAGCAAGCGCGCGGCCTCGGCTTCGATCGCGGCGCGCTCCACTTTGGACAGCAGACGCAGTGGTTCCACCGTCAGCTCGACGGAATCCTTGGTCTTCTTGGTCGACCACTTCGCCGCGACCGTGCCGTCGACCAGCACCGTCGCCGCGACCGAAGCGCCGATGCAGACCGCTTTGCGGACCTCGTCGGTCATGACCCTGGTCCGGTCGGCGAAGGCCAGCAGCGGCGCGTCGAAGTCGGGAACCAGCCGCACCGGCGCCGGAAGGTCCGCCGACGCCAAGGTCGCGTCCGGCAGGTCGAACAACTCCCGCCCGTTCTCGTCGGTGTAGGTCCGCAGCTCGGGCCGCATCTCTTCGAAGACCTCCTTCAAGCCGCCAACGCCTGACCAGGCCCTTGCGTCCGAGACACTCGCCGGGCCGAACGCGGCCAGGTAGCGCCTGATCATCTCGGGCAGGTCGGTCTTCCCGGTGGCACCGGTCCACTCCGCACTGGCGAACGGCGTCGCGCCGTGGACGTTCCAGGTGCCGCTCGGCGCCGGGTGCACGAGGGGCTCCAGGTACTGCACGGTCCAGCCGAGCGCGGTCGGGTCGGCGCCCGGCCGGGATTCGGCGAGCCGTTTGCCGAGCTGGGGCCTGGTCAGCGGGCCTTCGGCGAGCAGACGCCTGGCGTCGGCGACGAGCGCGTCGAGGTCGATGCCCACAGTGGACTTGCCCCACGCGTTGCGCTGCACGCGGACCAGCAGGGGAGCCACGGCCGGGCGGATCAGGCGGAAGTCCGCGACCGAAAGCAGGTGCTGGGTGGCGCGCATCAGCGTCGACCGGACGAGCGAGCCGTCCTCGATGGCCGCGGTGAGGTCCTTGATCTCGAAGTCGCGCAGCCGGTTCCACAGCGCGAGGTAGGGCAGGTTCGGGCCTTGCGCGTTGAGCCCGAGCAGCCGCTCCGTCGCGTCCACTGTGGACAGGTCCGCGCGTTCGAGCAGCAGCTGCCGCTCGAATGTCGTGCGGTTGAGCGTGCGTGTGCTGAGCCTGGTCATCGCAGCTTCCCGAAGAACTCGCGGATGTCGCCGGCCAGCAGGTCCGGCGCCTCCATCGCGGCGAAGTGCCCGCCGCGATCGAACTCCGACCAGTGCACCATGGTGTTCTGCCGCTCCGCTGTCTCCCGGTCGGTGTTGTCACCGGGGAACACCGCGCACGCGGTCGGCACGCCCGAGTCGTCGGGCTCCGCGCCCCAGACCGCGGACTCGCGGTAGAGGCGCGTCGACGAGGCGAACGTCCCGGTGAGCCAGTAGAGCATCACGGTGGTGAGCAGCCGGTCGTCGTCGATCGGCTCCTTCGCGAAGAGGTGGAAGATGTCGGCGATCCACGCCAGCAGCGCGGCGGGGGAGTCGTGCATGCCGAAGGCCAGCGTCTGCGGCCTGGTCGACTGGATCGCCGCGTAGCCGCCGACCTCGCGGAAGCCGGCCACCACCTCGTCGGTCAGCGTGATCAGCCCGGTGACGTACACGCCGGCCACGTGCTCGGTGTCGATCCGTCCCAGCATCGGCCCGACGAACGACCCGACGTCACCGCCCGCCACGCCGTACCGCTGGTAGCCGAGGCCGGACATCAGCGCCGCGATCACCTCGGCGTAGCTCTCGATACCGCCTTGTCCCGGCAGCTGGGTCGGCCCGGAGAAAGCGAAACCGGGGTAGGACGGGATGACCAGGTGGAAGTCTCGCGACAGCGGCTCGATGACGTCGAGGAACTCCACAAAGGACGACGGCCAGCCGTGCAACAGCAGCAACGGCAACGACTGCTCGTTCGCCGACCGGATGTGCAGGAAATGCACGCACTGCCCGTCGATCTCGGTGACGAACTGCGGATAGGCGTTGAGCTCGCGTTCCCAGGCCCGCCAGTCGTAGCCGGTCCGCCAGCGCTCGGCGAGCCGTCGCACGGACGAGACCGGGATGCCGTGGCTCCAGCCGACGTCCGGCAGCTCGTCCGGCCAGCGGGTGTTCGCCAGCCTGGTGTGGAGCTCGTCGAGCTTGGCCTGCGGGATGTCGATGCGGAAGTTCTCCATGACGGAGACGCTATGGCGTGCTTAGGACAGTTTCGGTCCTAAGCGTGTGGCAATCTTGGGCCATGTCCTCAGCCCGGTTGCTCAAGCTGCTTTCGCTGCTGCAGACCCACCGCGACTGGTCCGGCGCCGACCTCGCCGACCGCCTCGGCGTCACGACGCGCACGGTCCGCCGCGACGTCGACCGCCTGCGCGAGCTCGGCTACCCGGTCCACGCCACCCAGGGCGCCGCGGGCTACCAGCTCGGCGCGGGCGCGTCGCTCCCGCCGCTGCTGCTCGACGACGACGAGGCGATCGCCGTCGCGGTCAGCCTGCGCACGTCGACCTCGGTCACCGGCATCGAGGAGACGGCGTTGCGCGCGTTGGCGAAGTTGGAGCAGGTGCTGCCGCCCCGCCTGCGTCACCGTGTCAACACACTCCAGACGGCCACGGTCCGCATCGGCGCCGCGGGCCCGCCGGTCGCCCCGGACACGCTGATGGCGATCGCCGACGCCTGCCGCCGCCGCGAACGGCTGCGCTTCGACTACACCAGCCCGCGCACCGGTGTTTCGGTCCGCACGACCGAGCCGCACAGCCTGGTCAACTACGGCAGGCACTGGTACCTCGTCGCCTGGGACACCGACCGCGAGGACTGGCGCACCTTCCGCGTCGACCGCCTCGTCCCGCGCACCCCGACCGGCCCCCGCTTCCCGCCCCGCGAGCCACCGGAGGGCGACGCCGCCACCTACGTCTCGCATCAGCTTTCGTCGAAGACCTGGGGATACCAGGCGACCGTGCTGCTGCACGAGTCCGCGGAAGCGCTGGTCGAGCGCGTCTGGCCGGGCATGGGCGTCGTCGAGGCGATCGACGCGCGGACGTGCCTCTTCCACGTCGGCGCCGAGACACCGGCCGACCTGGTCTGGATGATCACCTCGGTCAACGTCGGCTTCACGCTGGTGAGCGGCCCGCCGGAACTCGCCGCCGCGCTGCGTGCCCAGGCGGAGCGCTGCCTCGGCTCGCTCCAGAAGTCGTGAGTGGTACGGCCGGTTCTAACCGGCGAAAACACTCACGAGATCTTGGCGCCGTAGACGTGGTCGACGGTCATCGTCATGAGCACCCGGCGGTCGGCCACCATCGTCGCCCGGTACTCGGCCCAGTCCGGATGCTCGCCTGCGGCGGTGCGGTAGTAGTCCACCAGCGCCTCGACCTCGGGGCCGTGCGGGTCGGTGCCGGGGCCGATGAGCGTCGCGGTGCCCTCGGCGGTCGCCCACGACCCGCCGTCCGGGCTGGTGACTTCGAGCGTGGCGCGCGGGTCGCGGCGCAGGTTGACGGTCTTGACCAGCCCCTCGCGCATCGACACGTGGATGACGCCGTTCTCCTTGTCGTAGAACGGAAGCACGGGAGAAAGCTGGGGGCGGCCGTCGCGCTTGATCGTCGCCAGTACACCGAGCCTGCTCTCGGCGAGCAACGCGTGTGGATCGAATGCCATGGCAGAATCTTGAAGGTTCATACCGGTGTGAAGGTCAAGGGGGAAGCGCGTGCTGATCGGGGAGTTGAGCCGGCGCACCGGCGTCCGGCCGCACCAGCTGCGCTACTACGAGGCGCAGGGGCTGCTCGAACCCGTCCGCCGTTCCAGCGGCTATCGCGAGTACGCCGACGACGCCGTGCTGACCGTGGTCCAGATCCGGAAGCTGCTCGACGCCGGCCTGTCGACCCAGGACATCGGCTACCTCCAGCCCTGCGTCTCCGGCGCGGCGCCCGAACTCGAGCCGTGCGCGGAGCTGCTCGACGTGCTGCGCACCCGGCTCAAAGGGATCGACGAGCAGATCGACACGCTCACCCGGTCCCGCGACGCACTCCGTGATTACATCGCTGCCACAGAAGCCAAGCCCTGAGGAGAGACGTGTCGGACGAAGCGCTGGCGGCTTTCGGGTACGAACTGGGGATCCTGAAGCGGATCCGGCGGGCCGGATGGTGGCAGGCCGGGGTGCGCGATCCCGAATCGGTGGCCGAGCACAGCATGCGCGTCGCGCAGCTGGCCGGGCTGCTCGCGGCCGAAGAGGGCGCCGATCCCGCGCGCGCCGCTTACCTCGCGCTCTGGCACGACACACAGGAGACCCGCACCGGCGACCTCCCGCACACCGCCAGGCCGTACCTCACCAAGCCCGACCCGCGCCAGATCACGGCCGACCAGACCGCGAACCTCCCCGAGCGCGCCAAGAAGTCGGTCCGCGACGCCGTCGCCGAATACGAAGCGGCCGAGACCCCGGAATCCCGCTGCGCCCGCGACGCCGACAAGCTCGAAATGTTGCTGCAGGCTGTCGAATATCGCGACATCGGTGTCGCGCGCGTGCAGGAATGGATCGATTCCGCGCTCAAGGGCATCAACACCGAGACCGGCCGACGGGTCGCCGAGGTCGCCGTCGACCTTTCCCCCATGACATGGCGGAATTGGTCGTGAGCGTTGCGGGCGGTTCTAACCGCCCGGAACGCTCACGACTCCAATACCAAGAAATCCTGATCGGATTCGAGGACGCGATAGCCCGCCCGCGTGAAAGCGGGTTCGAGTTCCGGAAGTGGCGACAGAATGACCAGCCGCGCGCCGGGTTTCACATTCGGCGAAAGGCGCGCGACGATCGCGTCGGTGTCGGGCTGCCCGGTAGGCCAAGTGACCGTCACGAAGTCGAAGACGCCCATTCTCGGCAGCCTTGCCGTCGCGTGGATCTCGTAGGAGATGCCCAGCGGGTCCCGCTCTTCGGCACGCTGGGCGATGGCGATCAGCTCCTGTGAGGCGTCCACGCCCATGACCCGCGAGGCTCCCGCTCGGCGGAACAGCCGAGGGTGGTGACCGTCCCCGCAGCCCACGACCAGCACGGACTTGCCGGCCAGGCCCGGCAGCACGGACAGGATGGTGTCGTGTCCGACTCGCTCCCGACCAGCCATGATGCGGACGTTAGCCCAGAGTTCCGCCCTTCGACAGGCCCAAGCGGCTCATCTGCCTGTGACACGATTTCAAGCATTCTTGAAACGCCGGTGATCACTCAACTGGCGGTATGAGATTAACGGACGCTCTGGCGATCATGGTGGGGAACTGCCGTTGGGGTGGCAGTGTGTCGAAGGGGAGAAATCCGTGAAGAAATTCGTGATGAGTGCTGCGGCCATTTCCTTGGCGGCCGCGGGTCTGCTGTCCGGCGCGCCGATCGCGAGCGCGGCGACTGAGACCGTAACCGAGCCGTACTGTTCGGCCGGGCGCAATCCGTATGACCCGGAACAGGGCGGCGGCACCGCGTACTCGTACTGCACCAACGACGCGGCGGTCAAAGCGCATCGGGTGCTGATCTGGTGTGACGGGCGCGGTCCGTACTACGGCAACTGGATCGGCAAGGGCAAGTTCTCCACGACGGCGTGTGCCGGTGGGGAATACGCCACGAACATGGGACTTCAGGTCCAGCGCTAGTACCCAAAAAGGGGCGCATCCGCGAACTTCGTGGATGCGCCCCTTTTTTGTTCGAGTACGAGCGGTCAGGCCGCGCCACCAGCAGCGCCGCCGGCGTCACCGGTCAGGACGATGACGCCCGTGTTCTTGGCGGAGGTCTTGATGACCTTCTTGTTGCGGCGGTTGCGCTTCTCCAGGTAGTTCGCCAGCGCCGTCAGCAGCAGGCACATCACCACGTAGATCGCGCCGACCACGAGCGTCGACGGCACGATCGGCCGGGCGAAGTCACCCTGCGAGCCGATGAACTTGGCGTAGTACAACAGTTCCTGGTACGTGATCAGGAAGCCGAGCGCGGTGTCCTTCAGCAGCACCACCAGCTGGCTGATGATCGTCGGCAGCATCGCCCTGATCGCCTGCGGCAGCAGCACCGAGATCATCACGCGGGTCTTGCGCATGCCCAGCGCGTACGCCGCTTCGGACTGCCCGCGCGGCAGCGACTGGATGCCGGCGCGGAAGATCTCCGCGAGCACCGAGCCGTTGTACAGCATCAGGCCCAGCACGACGGCGAGGAACGGGGTCGTCTGGACGCCCGCGATCGGCAGGCCGTAGTAGAACAGGAACATCAGGACCAGCAGCGGGATCGCACGGAAGAACTCGACCACGACGCCCGAGATGCCGCGCAGCCACGCGTGGTCCGACAGGCGCCCGGCGGCGAAGATCGCGCCGAAGATCAGCGCCAGCACCGCGCCGGCGCCGAACGCCTTGATCGTGAACCAGGTGGCGCTCAGCAGGTCTTCCTGAACCTGCGAGTACTCCAGCCATTCCCACTTGCTCGGCGCGAACTGGCCGCTGTCGTAGAAGCGGTAGACGACGAACGCGATCAGCGCGACCACGGCCACGACGCCGATCACCGCGAACGCCCGGTAGCGCAGCCGCGCCTTCGGGCCGGGGATGTCGAACAGGACGTTGCTCATCGGGCCACGCTCCAGCGCTTCTCCAGGCTGCGCTGGACGACGGACAGCACGGAAACCAGGATGATGAAGCCGAGCGCCACCCAGAGCAGCCCGACCAGCTGGTTCTCACCGCGCTCGGACAGGTACTGCCGGATCGCGCCGGCTTCGGCGACCGAGAACCCGGCCGCGATGGTCGTGTTCTTCAGCAGCGCGATCAGGGTGCTGATCAACGGCGGGACCACCGAACGCAGCGCCTGCGGCAGCACGATCTGGCCCAGGATCTGGGTGAAGGTCAGGCCGAGCGCGCGGGCCGCCTCGGCCTGGCCGACCGGGACGGTGTTGATCCCCGAGCGGACCACCTCGCAGATGAAGGCCGAGGTGTAGACCGTCAGCGCGACCACCGCGGCGGTGAAGTAGTCCAGCTTGACGACCTTCAGCAGCGGGAAGGCGAAGACCATGAAGAGGAAGACCAGGGTCAGCGGGGTGTTGCGGACGATGGTCACGTAGGCGGTGCCGAACGCGCGGAACACCGGCACCGGGCTCACCCGCAGCATCGCCAGGAAGGTGCCGAAGATCAGGCTGCCGACCGCGGCGAGCGCGAACAGTTCGATCGTGGTGAGGAAGAAAGGACCGAAGAGGTCCAGATTGTCGAGCAGGACGTTCATCGAGCCCCCGCTGCTTCCTTCTCAGGAGTGGGTGGATACGACCGCGGCCGGTGGACAGCACTCATCCACCGGCCGCGACGTGACTGTCAGTACTTCTCGAGGGTCGGCTTGGTCGCGGTCGAACCCGACTTGCCGAGCGTCGCGTCGTAGATCTTCTGCCAGGTGCCGTCGTCCAGCGCCTTCTGCAGGGTGTCGTTGATCTTGTCGCGCAGCGCCTTGTCGTCGTGGCCGAGCCCGATGCCGTACGGCTCCTTGGTGAACGGCTGGCCGATGACCTTCATGGCGCTCTTGTCCTGCGCGGCGAAGCCCTTGAGGATCGCGTCGTCGGTGGTGACCGCGTCGACGTCCTTGGTCAGCAGCTTGTCGACGCACTGCGAGTAGCCCTGGAACTCGACGATGTTCGCGTCTTCGGTCAGCTTCTGCGTGCGCACGTTCTGGATCGGCGTCGAGCCGGTCACCGAGCAGACCTTCTTGCCCTTGAGGGTGTCCTTGCTGGTGATCGACGTGTCGTCGGCGCGGATCAGCAGGTCCTGGCCGGCCTGGAAGTACGGGCCCGCGAAGGAGATCTGCGCCTTGCGCTTGTCGTTGATCGTGTACGTGCCGACGTAGTAGGCGACGTCACCGTTGGTGATGGCCTGCTCGCGGTTGGCCGACGGGATGGCCTTGTACTCGATCTGGTCCTTGCCGAAACCGAGGCTGGCGGCGACCATGCGCGCGATCTCGATGTCGAAACCGGAGTACTGCCCGGTCGTGGCGTCCTTCTTGCCCAGACCCGGCTGGTCGTCCTTGACGCCGATGGTGATCTTCTTGGCGCCCTTGGCCTTGGCGAAGGCCGCGGAGCCCGCGACGTCCACGTTCTGCGCGACCACGTACTCCGGCAGCGTGGCGGCGTTGCCGGTCTGGCCCTCGGCGGGCTTGTCGGTCGGCGTGCCTTCCTTGCCACAGGCGGTCAGCGCAAGACCACCGACGAGCAGTCCCACCGCGAGGGTGCGGATCCTCATGTGAATCTCTCCTGTTTGTTTCGACGGTGCGGCGTGCGCCGCGGTACCACGCTCAGTGGGTCAGGATCTTGCCGAGGAAGTCCTTGGCACGGTCCGACTTCGGCTTGGTGAAGAACTCGTCGGGGGTGGTGTCTTCGACGATCTCGCCGTCGGCCATGAAGATGACCCGGTCGGCCGCACGGCGGGCGAAGCCCATCTCGTGCGTGACCACCAGCATCGTCATGCCCTCCTTCGCGAGGCTGGTCATGACGTCGAGCACCTCCTGGACCATCTCGGGGTCCAGCGCGGAGGTCGGCTCGTCGAACAGCATCACCTTCGGGCGCATGGCCAGCGCACGGGCGATCGCCACGCGCTGCTGCTGCCCGCCGGAGAGCTGGGCCGGGTACTTGTCGGCCTGGTTGGCGATGCCGACCCGCTCCAGCAGTTCCATCGCCGTCTTGCGGGCGTCGGCCTGCGCAGTCTTGCGCACCTTGACCGGTGCGAGCATCACGTTCTCGACGATCGTCTTGTGCGCGAACAGGTTGAACGACTGGAACACCATGCCGACGTCCGCGCGCAGCGCGGCGAGCGCCTTGCCCTCGGCGGGCAATGGCTTGCCGTCCACGGCGATCTCGCCCGAGTTGATCGGCTCCAGGCGGTTGATCGCCCGGCACAGTGTCGACTTGCCCGAGCCGGAGGGCCCGAGCACGACCACCACCTGCCCACGGGGCACCTCGAGGTTGATCTCCTTGAGTACATGCAGGTCGCCGAAGTACTTGTTCACGGCATCTGCCCTGATCATCGGCGGCGCCGTCGGCGCGGCGGTCATCTGGCCTCCACGAGCCTTGCTGGTTCTTAGGTTGTCCACGAGAGCGAGCACGCGATGGCGGAAACCTACTCCCGCCGAACTCGATGTAAAGCCCGCTTGACCCACACTTAGGGTTTCAAGTCCGTATCGTTCCCCCTCATCACCACTGATCACCCTAGTCCGGCGAAACGGACGACGTTACCGGGGTCACACCCGGTGTAATCTGGATCGGTCACGGTCCGTCACCGGTTCGCCCGCTCGGGCGGCCTCATGGAGGGGAACAAGGCTTGCGGGTATTGCTGGTAGAGGACGACGACCGTGTCGCCGGAGCCCTCACGCCCGCGCTCGTCCGCCGGGGGCTGGTGATCCGCAGGCTCGCGTCGGGCGCCGGGGTGCTCGATCGGGTGCACGAGGTCGACGTGGTCCTGCTCGACCTCGGCCTGCCCGACGTCGACGGGATCGTGCTGTGCCGCCAGATCCGCGCGGTCAGCGACGTCGCGGTCATCGTCGTGTCCGCGCGCGGCGAGGTCGAAGACCGGATTCTCGGGTTGCGCGCCGGCGCCGACGACTACCTCGTCAAGCCGTACAACGTCGAGGAGCTCGTCGCCAGGGTCCACGCGGTCCGCCGCAGGCGCGGCGACGGCGGCGTCGTGTCGCCCGCCCCGACCGGCGTGGTGCGCATCGACGACGTGCACGTCGACCTCGACCGGCACGAGGTGCGCGTCGGCGACACCGTGGTTTCCCTGTCCCGCAAGGAGTTCCAGGTGCTCACCCTGGTCGTCGCCGCCCGCGGCGCGGTGTGCACCCGCGAGCACGTCCTGGTCGAGGTCTGGGGACGCAGCGGGCCCGCGGAGAGCCGCTCGCTCGACGTCCACATCGCCACGCTGCGCACCAAGCTCGGCCGCCCCGCGATGATCGAGACGGTGCGCGGGGTCGGCTACCGCCTGGCCGGGCAGCCGGAACGGGAGTGACCCGATGCGCCTGAGACTGCAGGCGATCGTGCTGTCACTGGTCGCGCTGCTCGTGTTCGGCCTCGGCGTCCCGCTCGCGCTGGCCGTCGCGGGCCGGGTGCAGCAGGAGCTGTTCCTCGACCGGCTCACCGACACCTCGCGGTTCGCCTCGGTCGCGCAGCGGCCCATCGTCGACAACCGGCTGGGGGAGCTGTACGACCAGCTCCAGCGCTACAGCAGGACCTACGACGTCCCGATCGCCGTCGTCACCCAGGACCGGCAGCTCGCGGCCGTCGCGACGAGTTCGGCCTCCGGGGCCTTCGACCGGTCGGATCCGGCGATCGCCTCGAAGATCGACGCCGCGCTGGCGGGAAAACGCCCTGAGCTGAACACCGCGCTCGTGCCATGGGACGACAGCCCGCTCGTGCTGGCCGAGCCGATCCTCATCGACGGCGAGGTCCGCGGCGCGGTCGTCACCGTGTCGGCGACCGACAAAGCACGCAGCCTGCTGGCGGGCTATTGGGCGGTGATCGCGGCGGGCGCGGTGCTGGCGTTCAGCCTGGCGCTGCTGGTCGCGCTGCCGGTGGTGCGCTGGATCCTGCGCCCGGTGCAACGGCTGGACGAGGCGACCGAGTCACTGGTCGCCGCGGTCGTCAGCGGCCGGGACGTCGAACTCGTCGGCGCCGCCGGCGGGCCACCGGAGTTGCGGAAACTCGAAAGCTCGTTCGACCGCATGGCCGCCAGCGTCGGCGAGGCACTCGACGCGCAGCGCGCCTTCGTCGCGGACGCGTCGCATCAGCTGCGCAACCCGCTGACGGCGCTCAAACTGCGCCTGGGCAACCTGGAAGGGCAGGTCACGCCGGAAGCCGACGAAGAACGCGAAGCGGCGGTCGCCGACGCCGACCGGCTCAACCAGATACTCGACGGCCTGCTGTCGATGGCCAGGGCCGAGGCGTCGGCAGGCGAACTCGTGGTGGTCGACATGGACACCTCGGTCGCCGACCGGGTGGCCGACTGGCGGGTCGTCGCGAAGGCCGAAGGCGTCCGGCTGGAAACACACGGCCTTGGTGACGGCCTGTCGGTGCTGACCCCGGCGCGCGGCCTGGAGGTCGTGCTGGACAACCTCATCGGCAACGCGCTGAAGTTCTCCGGAACCGGTTCGGTCGTCGACATCTCGGTCGAGGACTCGGAGACCGTGGTCGAGCTGGCCGTCCGCGATCACGGTCCCGGCCTGCCCCCGGACGAGCTCGAGCGCGCGGCCGACCGGTTCTGGCGCAGCCCCGCACATCAGAACGTGCCCGGCTCGGGACTGGGGCTCGCCATCGTCAGCGAGATCGCCATGCTGGCGGGCGGCGGCGTACGGCTGGAGTTACCGGACGGTGGCGGCCTGCGCGTGGTCGTCGAGCTCCCGGTCAAGGCTTCCGATCGCGGTAATACCTGAGCGCGCCGGGATGGAGGTCCAGCGGCATGGTCTCGATACCGGGATGGACGTCGATGGACTGGGCGGCCGGGCTCACGTTGCTCAGCTCGCCGACGGCGTCGAACAGCTTCGCCACCAGCGCCTCGGCGAGATCGGGGCTCATGTCCGCCCGTACGACCAGGTAGTTCGGCACGATCAGCGTGGTCACCGGGCCACCACCCAGCGGATAGGTCGACGCCGGGATCGTCGCGGTGCGGTACACGGCGTTGAGCTCGCGCATCTTGTCCATCTGGGCGCCGATATCGAGCAGTCGTAGCGGCGACCGCTGGTTCGCCCTGGTGATCGCGTCGGTGGGCAGGCCGCCGGACCAGAACACCGCGTCGACCCCGCCCGTGGCGAGTGCGTCCAGCGCCGGATCCAGGTTGAGCGGTGTCGTCTTCGCCTGCACCGCGGCCTGCGCGAGCAGCTTGGTGGCGATGAAGGCGACCCCCGAGTCCGGCGAGCCGACCGCGACCGTGCGGTCCTTGAGGTCCTCGATCTTCGTGATATGTGAACTTCTGAGCACGACCACGTGCAGGTAGTCGTCGTAGATCCGGGCCAGCGCCCGCAGGTCGGAGTGCCCGGTCGTCAGATCGGCCGCGCTGAACGCCACATCGGCCTTACGGCTCTCGAGCAGGCCGAGGTTGTCCCGAGAGCCGTTCGACGGCAGCACGTTCGGCGTCGTCGCCATCCCGAGACCGCCCTGCCAGATCCCCGCCAGTGACTTGGCCAGCTTCGAGTAGACGCCACCCGGCACCCCGCCCGCGATGGTCAGCGGTTCACCCGACAAGTCCGGCGTGCAGCCCGCGAGCAGCATCAGTGTGAGCGCGAGCAGCCCGAACCGTCGTGTCGTCCGCCGTGTCGTCTGGCGTGTCACAGTCACGGACCCGATCGTGCCAGACCAGGTCAACCGCGTACTCTCGGACGCGAGATGAGCGCGCGCACTTACCAGATCCGTACCTTCGGCTGCCAGATGAACGTGCACGACTCGGAGCGGCTCGCGGGCCAGCTCGAGGGTGCCGGTTACGTCCCCGCCGAGGATGAGGGCACCCCTGACCTGATCGTGTTCAACACGTGCGCGGTCAGGGAGAACGCCGACAACAAGCTGTACGGCACGCTCGGCCACATCCGGCCGGACAAGATCGCGAAGCCGGGCATGCAGATCGCCGTCGGCGGCTGCCTCGCGCAGAAGGACCGCGGCGAGATCGTCAAGCGGGCGCCGTGGGTCGACGTCGTGTTCGGCACGCACAATCTCGGCTCGCTGCCGACGCTGCTCGAGCGCGCGCGGCACAACGACGAGGCGCAGGTCGAGATCCTGGAGTCGCTGGAGACGTTCCCGTCGACGCTGCCTGCGCGCCGCGAGTCGGCGTACGCGGGCTGGGTGTCGATTTCGGTGGGGTGCAACAACACCTGCACGTTCTGCATCGTGCCCGCGTTGCGTGGCAAGGAAAAGGACCGCCGTCCCGGTGACGTGCTCGCCGAGGTGGGTGCGCTGGTCGACGAAGGCGTGCTGGAGGTGACGCTGCTCGGGCAGAACGTCAACTCCTACGGCGTCGAGTTCGGTGACCGGCTCGCGTTCGGCAAGCTGCTGCGTGCCTGCGGGGAGATCGAAGGACTGGAGCGCGTCCGGTTCACCTCGCCGCACCCCGCCGCGTTCACCGACGACGTCATCGACGCGATGGCCGAGACACCGAACGTCTGCCCGCAGCTGCACATGCCGCTGCAGTCCGGTTCGGACCGGCTGCTGCGCGAGATGAAGCGGTCGTACCGCTCGGCGAAGTACCTCGGCATCCTGGATCGGGTGCGCGAGTCGATGCCGGACGCCGCGATCACCACCGACATCATCGTCGGTTTCCCCGGCGAGACCGAGGAAGACTTCCAGGCGACCATGGACGTCGTCGCGCAGGCGCGGTTCTCCAGCGCGTTCACCTTCCAGTACTCGCAGCGGCCCGGCACGCCGGCCGCCACGATGCCGGACCAGCTGCCGAAGGCCGTCGTGCAGGAGCGCTACGAGCGGCTCGTCAAGCTGGTCAACGACGTCGCGTGGGAAGAGAACAAGAAGATCGTCGGCCGCAAGGTCGAACTGCTGGTCGCGACCGGCGAAGGCCGCAAGGACGCTGAGACCCAGCGCATGAGCGGCCGCGCCCGCGACGGCAGGCTCGTGCACTTCACCCCGACCGGCCCGATGATCGACCGCTCGGTCCGGCCGGGCGACATCGTCGAGACCGTGGTGACCTACGGCGCGCCGCACCACCTGGTGGCCGACGGCGAACTGCTCTCGCACCGGCGCACCCGCGCGGGTGACAACGTCGAGGCCGGGCTCCGGCCCAAGACCGACGGCGTCGGCCTCGGCCTGCCCTCCTTCGGCGCGCCCGCGCCGTTGCCCGCTACGACCGGTGGGTGCTCGCTGTGAACGACATGGAAGAACTGGCCAAGGACGTCGACGGTGTCGTCGCGAAGGCCGCCCGGACGATCGACCTCGGCAAGCGCGGGTTCACCATCGCGGTGCTGGTGTTCGTGCTGATCATCGGGCAGCTGCTGCCCTGGGTCGGCGACCACGTCGGCTGGCAGGTGCTGACCGGCGAGGGTGGCGGTATTCCGCAGCTGTTCGCCGCGACTTCGACCGGTGTCGGCGTCTTCGCCTCCGCGCTGACGCTGGGCCTGCGCCGCTGGTGGATGGCGTGGGTCTGCGCGGTCGGCGGCTGGTTCGCGTTCGTCGACGGGATTCTGGCGATCTGGTCGCAGCAGTCCTCGGTCGCGGCCAATGCGATCGGCACCGGGCCCGGCATCGGCATGATCATCGGCTGGCTGGCCACCATGCTGCTCGGCATCCAGTGGATGCGCGCGGCCTGGTCCCGCACCTGAGTTCTTCAGGCACAGGACCGGCCGCCACGGTTCAGAGGATCTTCAGCAGGATGTTGGCGGAGACGGCGAGATCGATGGTGGCACTCGCCGGGTGATAGACGCGCAACGTCAGCGTCGCCCGGAGCGTGAACGTCAGCTCGATCTTGTACTTGCCGTTGGGTTTGCAGCCGCCGTCGGCGATGTTGACCCAGGTGTTGGTCCTGATGTCGAGCTTCTGCAGGATGATCGGCTCGACGCTCTCCAGGCCGTCCGTGCGGGCGTTGGCCGCGTCTTCGACGTCCATCCGGCCCTTGATCTTGGCCTTTTCGCCTGCCTTGATTTCTTTCTTTTCGGCCTCGGCCTGGAGTTTCGCCTTCTTTTTCTTGCCATGGACGGCGACCGACGAGGTTTGGTCCGGAGAACCGATCGCCGACGCGGCCGGGGCGAACCCGGCCACCAGAGCGCAGCTGATCGCCAGCGCCGCGAACGCGCGGCCGGCGTGTGAAATCAGTGTGTGGTTCATGGTCCACAGTGGACCACTCAAGATCGCCATGAGTGATCGCTAACCCTCGACCAGGTGACGCAAAAGGGCTCGTGAGCGTTGCGGGCGGTTAGAACCGCCCGCAACGCTCACGAGCCCTGGGTAGAGCGACTTAGCGGTCGGCGACCGCGGCTTCGGCGGCGGCGAGCCATTCGCGCCACTGCGCGGCCTGCTCGTCGGCCTTCTTGGCGTCGCGCTCCTTGCCGGCCGCGCGTGCCTTGGTCGCCTGGGACTCGAAGTGCGCGATGCGCTCGCGGAACTGCGCGACGCGGGCCTCGGCTTCGGGGTCCGTGCGGCGCCACTTGGTCTCTTCGGCGTCCTTGATCTTGTCCTGGACGGTCTTGAGGCGTCCGTCGAGTTCGCGGATGCGCTCGCGCGGGACCTTGCCGATCTCGTCCCACTGGTCCTGGATGCGCCGCAGGTGGTTCTTGGCGGCCTCGAGGTTGGCGGCGGGGTCGATCTTCTCGGCCTCGACGAGCAGCGCCTCCTTCTTGGACGCGTTCTCGCCGAACTCGGCGTCGCGCTCGGAGAACACCGCGGAGCGGCGGGCGAAGAACTTGTCCTGCGCGGCGCGGAAACGCTGCCACAGCGCCTCGTCGGAGTCCTTGGGCGCGCGGCCGGCGGCCTTCCACTCGCCCATGAGGTCCTTGTAGCGGCCCGCGGTGTCGCCCCAGTCGTCGGAGTCGGCGATCTTCTCGGCCTCGGCGATCAGCTCTTCCTTGCGCTGCTTGGCCGTCGCGCGCTGCTTGTCGAGCTCGGCGAAGTGCGAGCCGCGGCGGCGGTTGAACGCCTCGCGTGCCTTGGAGAACCGCTTCCACAGCTCGTCGTCGGTCTTGCGGTCGACACCCTTGACGGCCTTCCACTCGTCGAGGATCGAGCGCAGCCGGTCACCGGCGGACTTCCACTGGGTCGACTCGGCCGCGATCTTCTCGGCCTCCTCGGCGAGGACCTGCTTGCGGCTGATCGCCGCAGAGCGGGCTTCCTCGCGCTCGGCCTTCGCGCTGGCGAGCGCCTTCTCCGCGTGCCCGATGACGTGGTCGATCCGCGCGCCCAGCGCGGCCAGGTCACCGACCACGGCGGCTTCGGCGAGACCCTCGCGCATCTGCGTGGCGCTCTGCAGCGCGTGCTTCGGGTCGCCCGCGCCGGACTCGAGTCGCGTCTCCAGCAGCTCGACCTCGGTGCGCAGGTCGTCGAACCGGCGCGCGTAGTGGATGAGTCCTTCGTCAGGGCTACCCGCCTGCCAGACACCGACAGCGCGTTCACCGTCGGCGGTCGTGACGTAGACGGTGCCCTCCTCGTCCACCCTGCCCCACCGGTCCGGATGGGTCTCGGCTTGCGGTACCGGGGGAGCGGCGTGCCCGCCGCTCACTGCGTGCGGCACGGGGTGCGGTGCCGGGGTACCGGTGGACGTGTTCTCCTGGGCCATCGCAGGCTCCTTATCGCCTGTACGCCCGCCGGGGCGGGCGCCCCACGTCTGGCGTGGGGCCGGGTAGTGCGGGTATGCGAACCTCTGCCGCATTCAAGCAGCTCACGGTCCGCAGTGGTACTGGAACGCTTTACCTAGAGCACGTGATCCTACTGGTGACGGAGCGTCCGCGGTGGCCACTCCCGGAAGGGGAGGTAACGTCGCACGGCGTGATCACGCAAGTGGTAATGGTGCCGCAGCCGCCGTTGCTCGTCCCCGAACTCGCCGCCGGTGCCGCCCCCGAGACCGCTCAACTGCGCGAAGCCTGCCTGTCAGCGGTCCGTGCGCTGGGCGGACGCTGGCTGGCCGTCGCCGCGGGCCCCGTCGAGCAAACCGTGTCAGCGGCCGGAGCTGGCACGTTTCGCGGCTATGGCGTCGACGTCGGCGTCACGCTGGCGGCCGCCGCGGCTTCCACTCCGGCGGGTGAACTTCCGTTGCCCGCCCTCATCGCCGGCTGGTTGCGCGGGCAGGCGGGCGCCGAGTCCGTCGAAGTCCGCGTCGTGGACGCCACCGCCACCCCCGGCCACTGCGCCGACCTCGGTAGGAGCCTCGACAGCGAAGACGCCGGCCTGCTCGTGCTCGGCGACGGCTCGAACCGGCACGGGCCACGGTCACCCGGCAACGAGGACGAGCGCGCGCCCGGCTTCGACGAGGCCATCGCCGCCGCGCTCGGCAAGGCCGACGTCGAAGCCTTGAAGGCCTTGGATCCCGGATTGTGCGCCGAACTCGGCGTGACCGGCCGCGTGCCGTGGCAGGTGCTCGCCGGGCTCGCCGACGGCGCGTCCTGGCGCGCGGAGCTGCTCTACACCGGCGCGCCGCACGGCGTCGGCTACCACGTCGCCGTCTGGGAGCGCGGGTGATCCGGCCGATCGCGGTGGTCGGCCCGACGGCCACCGGCAAGTCCGATCTCGCCGTCGACCTCGCGCTCGCGCTGGGCGGCGAAGTGATCAACGCCGACGCCATGCAGCTCTACCGCGACATGGACATCGGCACCGCCAAGATGACGCTCGACGAGCGCCGCGGCGTCCAGCACCACCAGCTCGACGTGCTCGACGTGACCGAGACCGCGTCCGTCGCCGCGTACCAGCGCGAGGCCCGCGCGTGCGTCGAGAAGCTGCTCGACGCCGGACGCGTCCCCGTGCTCGCGGGCGGTTCCGGGCTCTACGTCCAAGCCGTGCTCGACGACCTCAAGTTCCCCGGCACCGATCCCGCGATCCGCTCGCGCCTCGAAGCCGAGGCCGAAGAAGCAGGCACCCCGGCGCTCTACGCCAGGCTCGCGAAGGCCGACCCGGTCGCGGCCGAGGCGATCCTGCCCGGCAACATCCGCCGGATCGTCCGCGCCCTCGAGGTCATCGAGATCACCGGCGAGCCGTTCTCGGCGAACCTGCCCACACCCGGGCCGCCGCGCTACGACACGCTGATGATCGGCGTGGACCGCGAAGTCGCCGAGCTCGACGAGCGCGTCGACCTGCGTGTCGAGCGGATGTTCGCGGCCGGGCTCGTCGACGAGACCCGCGCGCTCGCCGAGCGCGGCCTGCGCGAGGGCAAGACGGCCTCGCGTGCGCTGGGCTACCAGCAGGTGCTGGCCGCGATGGACACGGACGGTGACTACGAAGCGGCCGCGGCCGCGACCGCGCTCGCCACCCGCAGGTTCGTCCGCAAGCAACGGTCCTGGTTCCGCCGCGACAAGCGGATCCACTGGTTCGGCGGTGCCGATCGTCACCTGGCCGACAGCGTGTTGACATTGGCAGGCAAGTAATCTTGCGGCCATGGGCGGCATCGCATTCCTCAAAGGGCACGGCACACAGAACGACTTCGTGCTGCTGCCCGACCCCGACGGCCGCCTGGACCTGACCGAAGCCAGGGTGGCAGCGCTGTGTGACCGGCAGCGTGGCCTTGGCGCGGACGGTGTCCTGCGCGTGGTGCGGTCGACGGCCATCGGCGAGAGCTCCGCCGGCGAATGGTTCATGGACTACCGCAACGCCGACGGCTCGATCGCCGAGATGTGCGGAAACGGCGTCCGCGTCTTCGCGCGCTACCTGGTCGACGAAGGCCTGGTGACGGGCGACTTCATCGTCGGCACCCGCGCCGGCGACCGGCCGGTGCAGGTGCACCCGGACCGCTCGGTCACCGTCCAGATGGGACCGGCGACGATCATCGGCGCCTCGGTGACCATGGTCGCGGGCAGGCCGTTCTCCGGCGTCGCGGTGAACGTCGGCAACCCGCACCTGGTGTCGGTGGTCGACGACGACGTCGACACACTCGACCTGCGTGACCAGCCGGACTTCGACAAGGACTTCTTCCCCGAGGGCGTCAATCTCGAGTTCATCAACCCGCTGGCCGACGACGTGCTCAAGATGCGCGTGCACGAGCGCGGCGTCGGCGAGACGCGGGCGTGCGGCACCGGCACGGTCGCGGCCGTCGCGGCGCACCTGCACGTCGCGGGCACCGACACCGGCGCGGCGACCGTCGAAATCCCCGGCGGCGTCGTCCAGGTGACGATCTCGAAGGGCGCTTCGACGCTGACCGGCCCCGCCGAGATCGTCGCCCGCGGCGAGCTGGACGAGAAGTGGTGGGCTAACGCGTAACCGGCTCTGGCAGGTCTCGCATCTTGCGAAGCGGCGAGAAGATCAGGAAGAGCACGCTCACGGCTGAGAGCGCGGTGCCCACGATGATGGTGCCGCGGATCCCGAGCAGCTCACCCAGCACGCCGCCGACGAGGCCGCCGAGCGGGAACACGCCCCAGACGACGAACCGGATGCTCGCGGTCATCCGCCCGAGCATCCGGTCGGGGCAGACCGTCTGCCGGTACGAGACGTTCGCGACGTTGAAGACGATGATGCCGTAGGAGAAGATCCCGTACCCGGCGACGACGAAGGCGACGCGCCAGCCCGGCGTCGCCAGCCCGTTGAGCAGGCCGCACGGCCACGTGCACGCCGTCACCAGCCAGATCGCGCGGCACGGGCCCAGTCGCCGGTTCAGGAAACCCGCGGTGAGCGCGCCGAGCACGCCGCCCGCCGAGCCGACGGCCAGCACGAGGCCGACCCCGGCGGGGGTCAGTGCGAGCGTGCGGGTCAGGAACAGCATCAGCACCGCGAAGAAGATCCCGTTGCCGAAGCTGCCGGTCGCCGTCGAGATCGTGATCGCGCGCAGGATCCGCTCGCCGAAGACGAACCTCAGGCCTTCGGTGATCTGGACGCGCAGCTTGGCCTTCTCGTGGGGTGCGGGCGGCGGTTCGACGGCCTTGATCCGCAGCAGGCACCACGCCGAGCCCAGAAAACCGAGCCCGGTGGCCAAAACCGCATTGGCCGCGCCCGCCAGCTGGGTCAGCAGGCCGCCGAGACCGGGTCCGGCCACCTGTGCCACCGAGCTGCTCGCCTGCAACTTGGAATTGCCCTCGATCAAGTGGTCACGGCTGATCAACGTCGGCAGGTACGACTGGTACGCGACATCGAAGAACAAGGTCGCTGCCCCGGCCAGCAACGCGACCACGATCAGCTGAGTGAGTGTCAGCACCCCGAGCCACCAGGCCACCGGTACCGAGAGGAACAGCGCGGCGCGGGCGAAGTCCGCAGCCAGCATCACCGGCTTGCGGCGCATCCGGTCGATCCACACCCCGGCGGGCAGGCCGAGCACCAGGAACGCGGCCTGCTCGGCGGCGATCAGCAAGCCCATCTGGAACGGGGTGGCGGCGAGCACCGTCGCCGCGAGCAACGGGACCACCGTGACACCGATGAACTGCCCGCCCTGACTGATGCTGTCGCCCGCCCAGAGCCTGCGAAAGTCCGCGTGCCGAAGTAAAGCCATGATCGTCAGCTTGGCTTAACAAGCTCCGGAACGTCACGCAGTTTTCGAATAGGCGAGACGAGCAGCCAAAGCACCGCCGACGCCTGCACGGCGGCACCGGCGATCAGCGCGCCGCGCACGCCGATCAGCTCGCCGAGCACCCCACCCAGCAGCCCGCCGATCGGCTGGATCCCGTAGACGAGGAACCGGATGCTGGCGTTCATCCGGCCCAGCATCCCGTCGGGGCAGATCGCCTGGCGGAAGCTGAGCTGCGCGACGTTGTAGACGACCACGCCGTACCCGAACAGCAGCAGGCCGAACGCCGCGAGCCCGATCCGCCAGCCCGGCGCGGCGAGCGGCAGCAGCAGCTGGCCTGGCAGGCTCACCAGCGAGACGATCCAGATCGAGCGCACCTGCCCGATCCGGGCGATGCACCAGCGCGCGGTGAGCGCGCCCGCGACGGAGCCGACCCCGGAGACCGCCAGCAGCCCGCCGACCGCGGCGGCCGAAAGCCCGACCTCGCGGGTCAGGAACAGCACGGTCACCGCGCCGAGCATCAGGTTGCCGAGGTTGGCCGTGCCGGTCGCGCAGGTGATCGGGCGCAGCAGGGGATTGCCGAAGACGAACCGCAGTCCTTCGGCGATCCGGGGCCACAGCTTCTCGTTCTCGTGCCGCACCGGCTCGGGTTCCGCGGTCTTGATGCGCACCAGGCACAGCGCCGAGCAGAGGAAGCCGATCCCCGTGGTGAGCACCGCGTTCGCCGCGCCGGCGAGCTGGACGAGCGTGCCGCCCAAACCCGGTCCGGCGACCTGCGCCACCGACAGGCTGGACTGCAGCTTCGAGTTGCCTTCGAGCAGATGCTCCCGGCCGACGAGCGAGGGCAGATACGACTGGTAGGCAAGATCGAAGAAGACCGTGCAGACCCCGGTGAGCAACGCGACCACGACCAGCTGGCCGAGCGTGAGCACCCCGGTCCACCAGGCGATCGGCACCGAGATCAGCAGCGCCGCGCGCACGAAGTCGGCGCGCAGCATGATCGGGCGGCGGCGCCACCGGTCCACCCACACGCCCGCGGGCAGGCCGATGACCAGGAACGCGGCCGTCTCGGCGGCGGTCAGCACCCCCATCTGGAACGGCGTCGCGGCGAGCACGGTGGCCGCCAGCAGCGGGATCGCCGTCTCGCCGATCTTCTGGCCGAACTGGCTGAGCGTGTCGCCGGCCCACAGCCTGCGGAAGTCGGCGTGGCGGAGCAAAGACATGCGTTCAGCCTGGCTGAGTGATTGGAAACTGTCAATCACTGGAGGCTATGCTCGGCCCATGGTGAGGCAACGGCGGCCGTCGACGGCGGCGGAGGCGAACGCGCTGGCATCCGGAATACGGCTGCGCATCATCCGGTTGACCCTTTCGGACGCCTTGACCAACAAGGAACTCGCCGACCGGCTCGGCAAAGACCCCGCCACCACGCTGCATCACGTGCGCAAGCTCGTCGACACCGGCTTCCTCGAACCGCAGCCGCCGCGCAAGGGCGCCCGTGGCGCCAAAGAGATCCCGTACCTGTCGACCGGGCTTTTCCGTGACCTGTCCAACGCCGGTCAGAGTCAAGTCGGCGAGGCGATGCTCGAGGCCTATCTGGCCGAGATCGCCGAGCTCGACATCGCGGACGTCGACCAGACGGCAGGCGTGCTCCGGCTCGGAAAAGCCCAGCAGGAAGAGCTGATGAGGCGGATGATGGAGCTGGCCGAGGAGTTCCGTGAGCGGCCGGTGGACCCGGACGCGGAACCCGTGGCCATCTACATCGCGACTTACCCGGCCAAGTAAATGGATTCGGCACCCACGGCGAATCGTGGGACAATTGAAGGACGATGACAGAACTGACACACGATGAGTTGACCAACACGGACATGCCGGGCGGTGACCCCTCCATCGGCGAACTGGAGCTCGAGGATCGCGCCTCGCTCCGCCGCGTCGCGGGGTTGTCCACCGAACTCGCGGATGTCACCGAGGTCGAGTACCGGCAACTGCGCCTGGAGCGCGTCGTGCTGGTCGGTGTGTGGACCGAGGGGACCCCCGCCCAATCAGAGGCTTCGCTCGCCGAACTGGCGCGCCTGGCCGAAACCGCGGGCTCCGAGGTGCTGGAGGGCCTCGTGCAGCGCCGCATGCGCCCTGACCCGGCGACCTACATCGGGTCGGGCAAGGTACGCGAACTCAGGGACATCGTGGTGGCGACCGGCGCCGACACGGTGATCTGCGACGGTGAGCTCTCCCCGAGCCAGCTGCGTCAGCTGGAGGAGAAGGTCAAGGTCAAGGTGATCGACCGGACCGCCCTGATCCTGGACATCTTCGCCCAGCACGCGCGGTCGAAGGAAGGCAAGGCCCAGGTCGAACTGGCCCAGCTGCAGTACCTCATCCCGCGTCTGCGCGGCTGGGGCGCGGCGCTGTCCCGCCAGGGCAGTGGCGGCAACGGTGGGGTGGGCCTGCGTGGTCCCGGTGAGACGAAGCTGGAGACCGACCGCAGGCGCATCAACAAGCGGGTGTCGAAGCTGCGGCGCGAGATCGCCGCGATGGACACCATCCGCGAGACCAAGCGCGGGCGCCGCGTCGCCAACGAGGTGCCCAGCGTCGCCATCGTCGGCTACACCAACGCGGGCAAGTCCAGCCTGCTCAACGCGCTGACCGGCGCGGGTGTGCTGGTGGAGGACTCGCTGTTCGCCACCCTGGATCCGACGACCCGCCGCGCGGCGACGGCCGACGGCCGCACGTACACGCTGACCGACACCGTCGGTTTCGTGCGGCACCTGCCGCACCAGCTGGTCGACGCGTTCCGGTCGACGCTCGAGGAGGCCGCCAACGCGGACCTGCTCGTCCACGTCGTCGACGGGTCCGACCCGGCACCGGAGGACCAGGTCAACGCGGTACGCGAGGTGCTCAACGAGATCACCCGCCGCCGCTCCGACCCGCTCCCGCCGGAACTGCTGGTGATCAACAAGACCGACGCCGCCGACGAGCTCGCGCTCGCCAGGCTCCGTCACGTCATGCCGGGCTCGATCCAGATCTCCGCGCGCACCGGCACCGGGGTGCGCGAACTGGTCGAGACGATCACGGACCGGCTGCCCCGGCCCGAGGTCGTCGTCGAGGTGGTCATCCCGTATTCGCGGGGCGAACTCGTCTCGAAGGCCCACGCCGACGGCGAGATCCTCGAAGAGGAACACCTGCCCGACGGCACCAGGCTGCGCGCCAGGGTCCGCCCCGAACTCGCCGCCGCGTTGCAGCAGTTCGTGACAGACGGCTCACCGGCCTGACAGCGGCACGCACCGGATCCTCGGTACCTTGGTCTCACGATGAAGGTACTGAGGATTCCGGTCTGCGCCGGATTACTGCTGCTCACAGCCGCCCCGGCGCTCGCCGCCGATGTACCGGCGCCCGAGACCGTCTGCACGGTCAAGGACTCACGGCTCAACGAGCTGTCGGGTCTCGTCTCGGACGGTAAGCAGTGGTACGCCATCAACGACGGCGGCACCAAGATCCAGGTCTTCGTGCTCGGCCGGGACTGCGCGGTCAAGAAAGTGATCAGCAACCCGACCGACCCCTTCGACGTCGAGGACCTCGCCCGCGCGTCCGACGGCACCCTGTGGCTGTCCGACACCGGCGACAACAAGAAAGCCCGCGAAACCGTCGCTTTGCACGCCGTGACGCCCGCAGGCAAGAGCACGCTCTACCGGCTGAGCTACCCGGACGGTCAGCACGACACCGAGGCTTTGCTGCTGGACAAGAAGGGCGTGCCTTACCTGATCACCAAGGACGTTCTCGGTGAGGCGAAGATCTACCGGCCTTCCGGGGAGTTACAGAGTCCTGGGCCGACGCCGCTGGAGAAGGTCGGGTCGCTGAAGATCCAGGCGACCGACACGCCGGGAAGCCCGGTGGGATCCTTCGGGTCCGTGCTGGTCACCGGCGCCGCGTCCACTGTGGACGGCACGGTGATCGCGGTGCGCACCTACACCGACGCGTATCTGTACTCGGCGCCGGACGGAGATGTCGTCGCGGCCTTGAAACGACAGCCGGTGCGGGTGCCGTTGCCGAACGAGAAGCAGGGCGAAGCGATCGCCTTCGAGCCTGACGGGACCTTGCTGTCGGGGAGCGAAGGCGTCGGCGAACCTATTCGCGCCGTCGCCGGAGCGGCCGGGTTGGTGACTCCGCCTTCGGCTTCTTCGTCCGCGGGGGAGTCGTCGTCCTCGGCTTCCGGCTCGCCGGAATCTTCTGGCGTGCCAATGGTTCCCGCGATCGCCATCGCCTTGGCCGTCGCCGCCGGCGGCGTCTTCGGCGTAAGCAAACTCCGCCGCCGCCGACGCTAGGTCCGGCCACTTCCGGCCGACCGGTACTTGGAGTGGCTGTATGCAAGCGAAACCCGAGTTTGGGCCACTGGATGGCCCAAACTCGGGTTTCGTAAGCTTCGCTTCTGGCTTTCCGGCCAACGCCCCCGGCGGCTAGAGCCTGCGCAGGACCGCGACCACCTTGCCGAGGATGGTGGCGTTGTCGCCGGGGATGGGCTCGTAGGCCTCGTTGTGCGGCATGAGCCAGATGTGGCCGTCCTTGCGCTTGAACGTCTTGACCGTGGCCTCGCCGTCGATCATCGCCGCCACGATCTCGCCGTTGTCCGCCGTCGGCTGCTGCCGGACCACGACCCAGTCGCCATCGGTGATGGCCGCGTCGATCATCGAGTCGCCGGTGACGCTCAGCAGGAACAGCTCACCCTCGCCGACGATCTCGCGCGGCAGCGGGAAGACGTCCTCGATGGCCTGCTCGGCCAGCACCGGGCCACCGGCCGCGATCCGGCCGACCAGCGGCACGTACGCGGGCTTCGGGCCCGGCTGGATCTCTTCGGGCTGCTCGATGCCCATCGGGTTGTCGTCGTGCTGCGCCAGCACGCCGACCGCGCGCGGGCGGTTCGCGTCGCGGCGCAGGTAACCCTTGCGCTGCAACGCGCGTAGCTGGTGCGACACCGACGACGTCGAGGTCAGGCCGACGGCCTCGCCGATCTCGCGCACGCTCGGCGGGTATCCGAAGCGGCTGACCCAGGCCCTGATCACTTCCAGCACCTGCTGCTGCCGAACGGTCAAGGTGTCGTCGACGTCGTAGACCTCGGGCAGGGAGTGCACCTTGCCCGCTTGCTTCTCCACCGCCCCGGCCTTCCTGTCGTCTGTCACTGCGTCGCCTCCCAGAATGATCATCGCCGGCTGTCGCCGGACGCCGCCGAGTCAGTGCTGACCGGCGGTTTCGCACGCGGCCGCAGGCGAGAGCCCGAGCCGCGGATGTCCTGTCGACGACGTTAGCCCGCGCGGTAAAAGATATCAAACATCTGTTCGAGCGACACGCCGTGCCGTGCTCGATTTTGTCGGGGGTAGGTGATAGACATTCGCCCAGGCGTTCGATAGAACGAGTGTTCGATCATGGTGGCACACCAGCCACGACGCCGGGCAGTGGGACTGCGAGGAGGTTCCGAGATGTCGATTCTCGTGGGTGAAGGGTTAGTCCGCTCCGTGGCGCGCAGGCCGGTCGCGGTGCCGGAACGGATCGCGCCGCCGCGGCGCCGGACGCGCAAACTCGGCGAGACGCGCCGTCCACCGACGCGCGCCAGGGTCGTCGCGGGCCGCAAGGCGGGTGCGGTCGCCCCGTGCGCGCCGCGCCGGATCGCGGTGCGGTGGCCATGGCTGGTCGCGCTGGCCGTCGCCGCCGGGCTCGGGGTAACCGGTTTGGGTGTACTTGCCAACGGTGTTTCGCCGTCCGCGGTGCCCGAGCAGACCGTCACGGTGTCGGTCGCGCCGGGCGAGACGCTGTCGGACATCGCCGCCCGGTTCGCGCCAGGCAGTGAGACCGGCGCGGTCGTCGACCGCATCAAGGAGCTGAACGACCTGCAAGGCGCCGCGATCGTGCCCGGCCTTCCGCTGACGGTCCCCGTCGCGCAAGGTGTCGTGCCCGCCCGGCCGTGACCTCTCGCGCACCCTCCGCGCCGAGCGCGGCACACCCCGTGTCGCCCGATCGTGGCAGTTGCGCGCCGTCCGGCCCCGATCTACTGTGCACCGCTATATCTAGTAGTTACACGGCTGTAGTTGGTCCACAAGTTGGGGTAGAATCGGCAGCAGTTGTCCACAGCTCGTCGGTGTTCACCCACCGGATATCCACAGAACCATCCCCAGGGGTCGGTGCGCGGCGCGCGGTCCCCACCGGACACAATGTGGGTGTTCCCGGTGCTTCCGGCGACGACCGGCATGGAGGGGAAGGTGATCGGCGGATGAGGTGCCCGTTCTGCCGTCATGCGGACTCCCGGGTCGTCGACTCACGTGAGGTGGACGAGGGACAGGCCATCCGGCGTCGGCGCTCCTGCGCCGAATGCGGACGGCGGTTCACCACGTCGGAGACGATGGTGCTCGCCGTCGTCAAGCGGTCCGGCGTCACCGAGCAGTTCAGCAGGGACAAGGTCGTCCGCGGCGTGCGCCGTGCCTGCCAGGGCAGGCCGGTCGACGACGACGCGCTGCAGCAGCTGGCACAGCGGGTGGAGGAATCGATCCGTTCCGCCGGGCTCGCGGAGATCCCGAGCCATGAGGTCGGCCTCGCCATCCTCGGCCCGCTCCGCGAACTGGACGGGGTCGCGTACCTCCGGTTCGCCAGCGTCTACCGCTCCTTCTCCTCCGTCGAGGACTTCGAGAAGGAGATCTCGGACCTTCGCCAGGCGATGGCAGGTTCGGCCGAGCCGAACGACGGCGAGAAAAACGCGGGCGGCGACTGAGCAGGTCGTTTCACGCCGCGCGGGGAGCGAGGAAACCCATGACCGAAACCGTGGGTGCCGGAGCCAAGCCCGGCAAAGACCAGGGCAAGCGCGGCCTGAAAGTCCAGCGCGTCTTCACCACCGAAGGCGTCCACCCCTATGACGACGTGAGCTGGGAAAGCCGCGACGTCGTCATGACCAACTGGCGCGACGGCACCGTCAACTTCGAGCAGCGCGGCGTCGAATTCCCCGACTTCTGGTCGGTCAACGCCACCAACATCGTCACCAGCAAGTACTTCCGCGGCGCCGTCGGCACCCCCCAGCGCGAAAAGAGCCTCAAGCAGCTCATCGACCGGGTCGTCAAAACCTACGTCAAGGCAGGCGTCGACCACGGCTACTTCACCACCCCCGCCGACGCCGAGACCTTCGAGCACGAGCTCACCTGGATGCTGCTGCACCAGGTCTTCAGCTTCAACTCCCCGGTATGGTTCAACGTCGGAACCGCCTCGAAACAGCAAGTCTCCGCGTGCCAGCCGTACGACGCACTGGTCACGACCCCTTCGGGCGCTGTCCCCATCGGACAGCTCGTCGAGCGGGACGCGGTCGGCACCAAGGTGTTCGACGCCCATGGCCTCACCTCGATCGTCGCCACCAAGGCCAACGGCGTCAAAGAGGTCCTCCGCATCATGACCAAGTCTGGCCATGTGCTCGACGTGACGGCCGATCACCTCGTCTGGCGAGCGAGCGGCAACGGCGTGGGACGTTTCGTGCCCGCGGGGGAGTTGCGGGTAGACGACAAACTGGAGTGGCATCGCTCGGTGTCGTTCGGGGAAGCCGAAATCGACCAACGTGAGATCGCCGAGGCCGCACTCGCGGGGTGGCTGCAATCCGACGGTTTCGTCGGCCAGTACAAGGGCACGGACCGGTCGCTCACGATCGAGGCCATGACGGTCACAGACGCCGAGCTGGCGTGGGTATGTGACGCTTTGGACCAGGTGTTCCCGGAAGTCCATCGGCACGAACGCACGGTGGAGACGCAGGACGCGACACTGGATTGCCGCCGTACCCGGCTTTACGGCAACGTGCTCGAACCCTTCGTGAGCCGATGGGGCTTGCGTGCTCGTGGCTGTGACATGGAAGTCCCGGCCTTCCTGCACACCGCTCCGCTGCCGGTCGTCGCGGCGTACCTGCGCAGCATCTTCCAATCCGAGGGCTATGTGTCGCGGCGCGAACGGTCCACAGTGGTCGCGGTCGACATGATCGGTGAGCGGCTGGTGCGCGGCCTGCAGGCGTTGCTGGCCCGCTTCGGCATCTTCGCACGAGTGGGCCACAAGACGGATCCGCGCCCGGACCGCCACGACCTGTGGGGCATCCGCATCCAGAACGCCGGTGAACGCCGCATCTTCGCCGACTCCATCGGATTCATCGACCCGGTCAAGACCGCCAAGCTCGAGGCTTCGTTCGAGATTCCCGGCCGCCAAGCGCTGGACGTCGAGCGCTTGGAGATCGCCGGCATCGAAAGCCGCGGCGAGATGCCGGTCTACGACATCCAAACGGAGTCAGGGGAGTACCTGTCCTCGAACCTGCGGGTCCACAACTGCTTCATCCTCGCCGTCGATGACACGATGGAGTCAATCCTCAACTGGTATCGCGAAGAAGGCCTGATCTTCAAAGGCGGTTCCGGAGCGGGCCTCAACCTCTCCCGCATCCGCTCGTCCCGCGAGCTGCTGACCTCCGGCGGCACCGCCTCGGGCCCGGTCTCCTTCATGCGCGGCGCCGACGCCTCGGCGGGCACCATCAAGTCCGGCGGCGCCACCCGCCGCGCCGCCAAGATGGTCGTGCTCGACGTCGACCACCCCGACATCGAAGAGTTCATCCAGACCAAGGCCCGCGAAGAGAAGAAGATCAAGGTTCTCCGCGACGCAGGCTTCGACATGGACCTCAGCGGAGCCGACATCTCCTCGGTCCAGTACCAGAACGCCAACAACTCGGTCCGCGTCTCGGACGAGTTCATGCGTGCCGTCGAGTCCGGCGGCGACTTCGGCCTCCGAGCCCGCCTGACCAACGAGGTCATCGACACCGTCGACGCCCGCCAGATCTTCCGCTCGATGACCACCGCGGCCTGGGATTGCGCCGATCCCGGAATTCAATACGACGGCACGATCAACGATTGGCACACCTGCCCCGAAACCGGCCGGATCACTGCGTCCAACCCGTGTTTTCCCGGAGATCAGCGGGTGATGACCGATTCGGGCCTGGTCCCGATCGGTGATCTGGTGCGCCGAGCGTCCCGCGGCGAGCCGTTCGCCGTCTACACCAACGACGTGACGAGTGAGACCGAGGCGGCGTCGCGCATCGTGGCGACCAGCCCGACCCGGTACATGATCACCGGCACCAACGAGATCGTCGAGCTGCGCTTCAGTGACGGTTCCAGGCTGCGCTGCACACCGAACCACCGGGTCTGGACCGAAAACCGTGGCTGGGCACATGCCCGCGACCTCACCGAAGACGACCGCGTCGTGCGCTCCTACGAATACGCCGCGCGGCCGCACGCTTCCCCCGCACTGCCACCGCTCGCGATCCAGATCGCGCACAACGCGCCCGGCAAGGAGCTGGGCACTATCCCGGAGAAGTGGACCACCGAACTCGCCCACTACATCGGCTGGCTCGTCGGTGACGGCTGCGTGACCGACCAGGGTGCGATCACGGTCTACGGCACCGAGTGGGAGCAGGCGAACATCGCGCCTCGGCACCGCCGCCTGCTGGCCGAGATCACGGGATTCGACCCGAAGCCCAGCGCGCAGGCCAATGGCACGATGCAGCTGCGCGCCTTGCGTGGCCGGTTCAATCTGATGGTCCGAGCACTGGGGGTCTCGCCCGGCAAGTCCGCCGACAAGGTCGTGCCGGAGTCGATCTACGAGGCTCCGGAAGACGTCTTGACGGCCTTCCTGCGTGGCCTGTTCGACGCTGACGGCTGTGTCGTGAACCAGGAAGTCAAGGGCACCCGCTATGTGGGGCTCGGCAGCCGATCGGAAGAACTGCTGATCGGCGTTCAGGAGTTGCTGGCCAGTCTTGGCATCAAGGGCCGGATCTATCGGACGGGAGTGAAGACCGACTCCTTCGCGTACACCACCAAGAGCGGCGAAGACCGCGTCTACGGCAGCGACGGTCCTTCATACGACCTCCGCATCAGCGGCCGTCACATCGCGGGCTTCTCCGACAAGATCGGCTTCGATCACGCGGCGAAGGCCGACAAGCTGAAGTCTGTCCTCGCCGGCCACGAGTTCTACCGTGTCGATGAGACAGTGAAGTTGGTTTCCCGAGTTTCAAAGGGTTTCGAGACGACGTTCAACCTGACGGAACCGCGCAACCACTCGTACGTCGTCGGTGGCACAGTGGTGGCGAACTGTAGCGAGTACCTGCACCTGGACAATTCGAGTTGTAATCTCGCGTCACTCAACCTACTGAAGTTCGTCGATTCCGACGGCAATTTCGACGCGCCCTTGTTTGTGAAGGCTGTCGAATTCATCATCACGGCGATGGACATTTCCATCTGTTTCGCGGACTTCCCGACCGAGTCGATCGGCGACACCACTCGCAAGTTCCGTCAGCTCGGCATCGGCTACGCGAACCTGGGTGCGCTCCTGATGGCGCTCGGCCACGCCTACGACTCCGACGGTGGCCGTGCGCTCGCGGCCTCGATCACCTCGCTGATGACCGGCGTTTCCTACCGCCGCTCCGCGGAACTCGCCGGAGTCGTCGGGCCTTACGACGGCTACGCCCGTAACGCCGAGCCGCACCAGCGCGTCATGCGCAAGCACGCCGCCGCCAACGACGAGATCCGTACTCTTCATGCCAACGATGCCACGGTTCGTTCATTGGCGACCGAGGAATGGAAGCGTGGAATAGAAATCGGCGCGCAGAACGGTTGGCGTAATTCGCAGGCCAGTGTATTGGCGCCTACGGGGTGTTTGACCGCGGACACCATGGTGACCACCGATCGTGGACTGGCCAGGCTGTCCGAACTCGCGGACTTCTATGGCGACCGCTGGCAGGACATAGAACTCGCCGTCGGTACCGATGAGGGGCCGCGTCGCGCCACGAAGTTCTTCGTGAACGGTGAAGAACCCACCCGCCGTATCGTGACGAAAGGCGGCTATCGGATTCAAGGCACGCTCGCTCACCGGGTGAAAATCGTCGATTCGGAGACCGGTGCCTGGGTGTGGCGGCGGCTCGCGGACATCCGGGACGGAGACGTGCTGCCGCTCCAGTTGGGTGGCATGGTCGGTGAACTCCGTACGGTTCCCTTGCCGGTACTGGACCAGGCCTACTACGCGGGTGATCGCACACTGCGCGTCCCGGATGTGGTGGACGAAGACTTGGCCGAGCTCGTCGGCTACTTCATGGGCGATGGCAGCCTGCACGCCAAGGGGATCCGGCTTTGTGTCGCCAACACCGACCTTGACGTGGTGGATCGTTTCCGCGTGCTCGCCAAGGGGCTGTTCGGCATCGAGCCCGCTGTTCGCGCTTGCGAGGGCTACCAGGAGGTCACGCTGCAGTCCGTCCGGCTGGCCCGCTGGTGGCAGGCGGCCGGTTTCGCGAAGGACCTTCCCGGGGTCGATCACACAGGAAAGGGTTGGACGCCAAGGGTTCCGGCGGCGATTCGCGAGACCAACACTCCGGCGATCTACGCTGCTTTCTTGCGGGGTCTGTTCGAGGCGGACGGGACCGTGCAGGAAGGTGTGCCGAGCCTCTCGACCTCGTCGGAGCTCTTTGCCGCTGACGTCCGTACCCTGTTGCTCGCTTTGGGAATGGGCACCACGACCCGGGTCACCACGAGCGGCTGGGGTGGCCCGCAGCGCCAGGTCCGGCTGCGCAACGTCGATCACGCGATGACTTTCGACGAGGTCATCGGGTTCATCAGTGAGCGGAAGGCCCAGGCGCTCGTCGGCATCGAGCCGCGCGGCTCGGCGAAAGGTGACCGGATCCACCTGCCCGCGGAGCTCTGGGAAGAACTCGTTCCCGTCGGCCACGAGTATCGCGGGCTGGTCGTGCAATCGCTGCGCAAGAGCGGTGGCGTCGCCAGGATGCTCGCTCGCAGGATCTTCGGTGAGTCTTTCGACACCAGGCTTGGCCACGCGCTCGGCTATCTCTTCGAGCCGGTCGCGTGCAACGAGGATGGTGGCGTCCAGCCCACCTTCGATCTCTCGGTGCCGGAAAACCTCACCTACGTGGCGAATGGGTTTGTCAGCCACAACACCATCGGCTTCATGATGGACTGCGATACGACGGGAATCGAGCCGGACTTTTCTTTGGTGAAGTTCAAAAAGCTCGTCGGCGGCGGTTCGATGCAAATTGTGAACCAGACCGTTCCTCGTGCGTTGTCCGCGCTCGGCTATCCGGAAGAGCAAGTCGAGGCGGTCGTCGAATACGTCGCGCAGAACGGTCACGTCGTCGACGCGCCGGGGCTCAGGCCGGAGCATTACGAGGTGTTCGACTGCGCGGTCGGCGAGCGGTCGATCAAGCCGATGGGGCATGTCCGCATGATGGCCGCGGTCCAGCCGTTCCTTTCGGGCGCGATCTCCAAGACCGTCAACATGCCGGAGTCGGCCACGGTCGAAGAGGTCGAGGAGATCTACTTCCAAGGCTGGAAGCTCGGTCTCAAGGCACTCGCCATCTATCGCGACAACTGCAAGGTCGGCCAGCCGCTCTCCACCGGCAAGAAGGACAAGAAGGAGGAGCAGCCCGCCGTCGAGTTCCGCCCGGTCCGCAAGCGCCTGCCCAAACGCCGCCCGAGTCAGACGGTGTCCTTCACCGTCGGCGGGGCCGAGGGTTACCTGCACGCGGGGTCGTACCCGGACGACGGTCTTGGCGAGATCTTCATCAAGCTCGGCAAGCAGGGGTCCACTTTGGCCGGTGTGATGGACGCCTTCTCGATGTCGATTTCGGTCGGTCTGCAGTACGGGATTCCGCTGGAGTTCTACATCTCGAAGTTCTCCAACCTCCGCTTCGAGCCGGCGGGCATGACCGACGATCCGGACATCCGCATCGCCACCAGTGTCCTCGACTACCTGTTCCGCCGCCTGGCGCTGGACTTCCTGCCTTACGAAAAACGTGCGCAGCTCGGCATCTTCACCGCCGACGAGCGCACGGCACAGGTCGAAACCGACTACGGAACGCCTGCGTCCGACGGGGTGGACCTTGAAGAACTGCGGACCAGCGTCGAGGCGACGCAGCCCCGTCAGATCGAAGCCGCGCACAGCACGGCCGAGCTGATGGAGTTGCATCTCGGCAAGGCCGCCGACGCGCCCTTGTGCATGACCTGCGGAACCAAGATGCGCCCGGCCGGTTCGTGCTATGCCTGCGAAGGATGCGGCGCGACCTCCGGCTGCAGCTGACCCAATACCCAGGTGTCGTGAGTGGTATCGCCGGTTCTAACCGGCCGTACCACTCACGACCCTGGTCAAGCCGCCGTCCGGTCCGTGGGAGTGGACCGATGACACCGAGATGGCCTGCACACTCGTCGCCGAGCTCCGTGACCATGGCCGGATCGACCGCGACAGGCTGGCGAAGGCTTTCGCTGACCGCTGCGAGCCGTATCGCGGCTACGGGCCGGGTGCGGTCGTGATCCTGCATGCGATCCGGGACGGCGTGCCGTGGCGCGAGGCCGCCGGGGCCGCGTTCCATGGTCAGGGCTCGTGTGGCAACGGAGCCGCCATGCGGGTCGCCCCGCTGGGTGCGTATTTCGCGGAAGACCTCGAAACCCTTGTGGAGCAAGCGAAACTCTCGGCTGAGGTGACGCACCTGCATCCGGAGGGGATCGCGGGCGCGGTGGCGGTCGCGCTCGCGGCGGCGCGAGTGAGTCTCGGGGAAATCCCGCAGTGGCTGGACGACGGCGACGCCAAGCGAGGTATCGCGCGGGCCGCCGAGCTTGGCGACTGCTCAGTCGCCGAGGCGGCTTATGAACTCGGCAACGGCGCTCGGGCGATGGCTCAGGACACGGTGCCGTTCGCGTTGTGGGTGGCCGCGCGGTTCGCCGACGATTATCCGACCGCGATCACCGCCTGTGTGGAGGCCGGTGGTGACGTCGATACGACCGGTGCGATCGTCGGCGGGATCGTCACGGCGGGAGGCGCCGAGATCCCTGGGGAGTGGCTGAACCGCCGCGAAGCCTTACCCGAGTGGTGAGGGCGTCGGAGCGCTGGCCGCTGGTGAGCCGGCGGAGCGGGGCGACGACATGGGCGGACCCGGGATCTATTGAGCGGAAACGCGAAGGTGGCGTGATCGTCGGCTCGGCGTGGGTGTCGTGAGAACCCGTCCTTGATGCCGGTTGCAGGTATAGGTCGGGCCTCTGCTAGTGATCTTGACACCACATCTTGATCATTTCCCAGCAGAGGCCCGGTCTCCCTTTGTACTCGATCATCGATCGGCCCACGTCAGCGGGTTGTCGTAGCCGTCGCTACCCCACCGACACCACCGACGCCGAGTGGGTGTTGCTTGAGCCGTTGCTGCCGCGCCCGGCGTGTGAGACCGCGGCGGGTGGCCGTCCGGAGAAACATCACCGCCGCGCGATCGTGGACGCGTTGCGGTATGTCACCGACAACGGCATCAAATGGCGTGCCCTGCCGTCGGACTTCCCGCCCTGGAAAACAGTGCACGGATTCTTTACCCGCTGGTCGAAGGCGGGAGTGTTCGAGAAGATCCGTGACCGGCTACGGGAGAAGATCCGGCTGCGCGCGAACAGGAACCCGGCACCGTCGGCGGCGGTGATCGACTCTCAATCGGTCAAAGCCGCCGAAACCGTCGGCAAACCTTCTCGCGGCTATGACGGCGGGAAGAAGATCGACGGCCGCAAACGCCACATCGCCACCGACACCCAAGGCCTACTACTGGTGGTGCTGGTCACCGCCGCCAACCTGCAAGACCGCTCCGCGGCCCGGCTGCTGCTGCCCGCGCTGCACGCCCTCCAGCGTGGCGTCACCTGGGTGTGGGCCGACGGCGGCTACACCAGCAAAGACCTTGTCCAGTGGACCAAAAAGACCTTGGGCATGACACTCGACATCGTCAAGAAAATCGTCGGCCAGAAAACATTCGTTCTCCTGCCCAGACGCTGGGTCGTCGAACGCACCTTCTCCTGGATCACCCAAGCCAGACGCAACGTCCGCGACTACGAACGCCTACCCGAACACTCCGAAGCCTTCATCAACCTCTCCATGATCACTATCATGACCAGGCGCCTGACCCGCCGGGTCTGTCAAACGAACGGTGTAACTCGGGTTGAAGGGGTTTACTTGCGTCCGGCGGCCAGGCGGCCGTCGAAGGCGATCTCGAAGGCGTTCAGCGCGGGTTTCCACCGCATCGTCCAGCGTTTGCGACCGGTGCCGGTCGGGTCGAGGCTCATGATGGCCATGTAGACGCATTTGAGTGCGGCCTGCTCGTTCGGGAAGTGTCCGCGGGCCTTCACCGCGCGGCGAATGCGGGCGTTGACGCTCTCGATGGCGTTGGTCGAGCAGATCACCCGCCGGATCTCCGGGTCGAACGCCAGGAACGGCACGAACTCGGCCCAGGCGTTGTCCCACAACCGTACGATCGCCGGATAGCGAGCGCCCCAGGCATCGGCGAACTCGCCGAAGCGCTCCCGGGCGGCGGCCTCGGTCGGGGCGGTGTAGACCGGTTTGAGCGCTTTGGCGATCGCGTCCCAGTGCTGGCGGCCGGCGTAGCGGAAACTGTTACGCAGCAGGTGAACCACGCAGGTCTGGGTGATCGTTTGCGGCCAGACCGTGGTGATCGCGTCCGGCAGTCCGGTCAGCCCGTCGCAGACGACCATGAGCACATCGGCCACGCCCCGGTTCTTGAGCTCGGTGAGCACATGCAGCCAGTACTTCGCGCCCTCACCACCGTCACCGGCCCAGAGCCCGAGAATGTCACGCCGTCCTTCGCAGGTCACCGCGAGCGCGACATAGATCGGCCGGTTACTGACCTGCCCGTCGCGGATCTTGACGTGGATCGCGTCGATGAAGATCACCGGGTAAACCGGGTCCAACGGCCGGTTCTGCCACTCGACCATGCCCTCGATGACCTTGTCGGTGATCGTGGAAATCGTCTGCCGCGACACCTCAGCGCCATAGACCTCGGCCAGATGCGCGGAAATCTCCCCGGTCGTGAGGCCCTTCGCGGCCAGCGAGATCACCATCTCATCCACACCGCCCAGGCGTTTCTGTCGCTTGGCCACGATCTTCGGCTCGAAGCTCGCGTCCCGATCCCGCGGCACGTCGATCTCGACCGGGCCCACGTCGGTGAGCACGGTCTTGGACCGGGTGCCGTTACGCGAGTTGCCGGTCCCACGACCGGCGGGGTCGTGTTTGTCATAACCGAGGTGATCGGTGATCTCGCCCTCGAGCGCGGACTCCAGCAGCCGCTTGGTCAGCTGCTGCAACACCCCACCCTCACCGGTCAGCTTCAGCCCACTGGCCTTAGCGCTGTTCAGCAGCTGCGCGACGAGCTGCTCATCCAGGCCACCCAAGCCTGCCTCGGGCTTCGAGTCCTCAGCGTTCTCCACGCCGGACATCATGTCGGTCATCAGGTGCACTTCCATGATCGGGAGTTACACCGAACGTTTTACAGTCCCGACCCGCCGAAAAAAGCGGGCCAAGACAACCTAACAAAGTTCCAAGACGGGTTCTGAGTGGTATCGCCGGTTTTATTGGGTGGGAACCCAAAGGCGGTGTGTCGGCCGCGGTTGCGGACTCATCGGGTATCGGGGCGACGGGGTGTGCGAGTGGTAGCTCTGCTGTATCTAGCGGAGCAGAGTTACCACCCGCGGACAGTCGAGGATTTTGATGTGGGGTAAAGCCCGTTTACTCCGCAGGGGTTGTGAGTGTTGCGGGTGTCAGGGCTGAAGTGAGGGGACCCCTCGGTGCGTATGTCGCACCCAGGGGTCCCCTCGCTTCACATCGGTGGGCGAGGGGAAACCCTGCTGCATCCAACGGAGCAGGGGTTTCCCTCGCTCCGAAGTCCAACACGCCGTATTTGGCCTTCCCCTCAACCAAGAGTGGCGCGAGAGAACTCCATGATCCAGTTGGTTTCCCAGTCCTGGCCGTCGAGTGAGAAGGCCTGGTCCCAGCGCGGGGACTCGCCTTTGGCCCACGTGTAGCGGACGCGCACGGGGCGGCCGTCGTGCTCGTCGTCGCCGTAGAAGAGGCCGACGTCGTCGGTGAAACCGCCGTGCACCGGGGGTTGCAGGAGGCCGGTGCGGCTGTTGGCCCAGTAGATCGACCACTGGCCGGTCCCGGGGGCGAACAGGCGCAGGGTCATGCCAGTGAAACCCTTGGTGGGGAAGGAGATCTCGTCGAAGTTGCCCGCGCCGTCGAACACGGTGTGGCAGGTGGACGTGGCCGGGAACTCGTCCCATTCGTCGCTGCCGGTCAAGGGCTTGAGGAGCCGCCGGTTCACGACGGTCCAGGTGCCGAGGAAGAAGTCGAAGTCGTTCACACCGGAGATCATCGACCCGCTTCACTGACAACCTATGTCAGCGAAGACGCCAAATCTCTCAGCGACGCCAAGATCCGCTCCGGGCTGATGCCGAGTTGCTCGGTCTGGAAGCGGAACACCTCGGGGGCGAGTGGGCCGAGCAGGATGTCGGTCAGTGCGTCCGGGTCCGGTTTGCCCGCTGCAACGAGTAGGGCGCGCACGTGGGCTCGCCAGAATCCGTAGGCGCCGGTGGCGAAACGGGACTGGCCGACCTCGCTGCCGAGCACGAGGTGGCCGTGCGTGCGTAGCAGCTCGATCATTTCCGCGTAGAAGGCGGACAAGCGTTCCGCCGGAGGCGCGCCGGGGCCGAGCGGGGGTTCGCCGGACATCAGCTTCTCCTGCAGGACGCGCTCGTGCTCGTCGAGGAGGGCGACGGCGATGGAGGCGCGGTCGGGGTAGCGCCGGTAGAGCGTGCCGCGGCCGACGCCCGCCGCCTTCGCGATGTCGTCCATGGTCACTTCGGCCGGGTCGCGCTCGGCAAAGAGGAGTGCGGCCGCGGCGAGGACCTTGGCCCGGTTCTTGGCCGCGTCGGCCCGTTCCGTTGACGGCATTTCCGGAGTCTAGGAATAACTGGACGTCGTGTCCACTTGAAGCTACCGTCAGGATAACTGGACGCGATGTCCACTTCTGGGAGGAAACACGATGACCCACCTGCTGCACCTCGACTCCAGCGCGCGACGGGCCTCGTTCTCGCGTGAGCTCGGCCAGCGGTTCGTCAAGGGCTGGACCGGTGGCTATACCTACCGTGACCTGGCGAAAGACCCGGTTCCGCCGATCGGTGAGGTGTGGACCGAGATCTGCGATCGGCTGCTGACCGAGGGCATCACGGACCCCGCTCGCTATGCCGAGGCCGTGAGCACGCCGGAGCAGCGGGAGGCTTGGCGGATCGTGCGGCCGCTGCTGGACGAGTTCCTGGCCGCGGATGTCGTGCTGTTCGGCGCGCCGATGTACAACTTCTCGATCCCGGCGGCGCTGAAGGCGTGGATCGACCAGGTGACGTTCCCGAAGATGTCCTTGCGGGGCAAGGCTTTCGTGGTCGCCGGCGCCCGTGGTGGCTCGTACCTGCCCGGGACGCCGCGAGCGCCGTTCGACCACCACGAGCGGTATCTGCGTGACTTCTTCGCCGGGCATTACGACGTCGAGGACGTCACGTTCGTCAATGCCGAGCTGACCAACGCGCTCGTCGATCCGAAGCTGGCCGACCGCGAAGCCGCACGCCAGGCCTCTTACGAAGCGGCGCGCGACTTCGCCGACGAGTGGGCGCGGTAATGGGGTGGCTCATCCTGGTCGCGGCCGGGCTGGTCGAAATCGCCTGGTCGCAGAGCATCAAACCGACCGAGAACTTCACCAAGCCGCTGCCGACCTTGTTATGCGTGGTGCTGGGTGTCGCCGCCGTCTATCTGCTTTCGCGCGCGATGGACACCGTGCCGGTGGGCACCGCCTACGCGGTGTTCACCGGCATCGGTGCCGTCGGCGCGATCGTGCTCGGCGTGGTGGTCAACAAGGACCCGCTGGGCGCGGGCCGCCTTGTCGCGCTGAGCCTGATCGTCGGCGGGATCGTGCTCGCGAAGGTCACTTCGTGAGCTGCTCCCACAGGAATTCGAAGACCAGTGCCCATTTGAACGCGAGTTGCTCGTTGTCGGCCGCGCCGCCGTGGCCGCCTTCGATGTTCTCGTAGTACCAGACGTCGTAACCCTGTTCGGTCATCTTGGCGAACATCTTGCGCGCGTGGCCGGGATGCACCCGGTCGTCGCGGGTCGAGGTGACGAACAGGGTCGGCGGATACTCCTGTCCACTGTGGACGTTCTGGTAGGGCGAGTACTTCGAGATGTACTCCCATTCGGCTTCCTCGTCGGGGTCGCCGTACTCCGCCATCCACGACGCGCCTGCCAGCAGCTTGTGGTAGCGCTTCATGTCCAGCAGCGGGACCTGGCTGACGATCGCGCCGAACAGCTCGGGATAGCGGGTGAGCATGACGCCCATCAGCAGCCCGCCGTTGCTGCCGCCCTGGATGCCGAGCCGGTCGGCGGTGGTGATGCCGCGCGTGACCAGGTCGGCGGCGACGGCCGCGAAGTCCTCGTACACCTTGTACCGGTTGGCCTTGATGACCTGGGTGTGCCAGTCCGGCCCGTATTCGCCGCCGCCGCGGATGTTCGCCGACACGTACGTGCCGCCGCGCGCGAGCCAGCCGCGGCCGGTCACCCCGCTGTACCCGGGCAGCATCGCGGCCTCGAAACCGCCGTAGCCGGTCAGCAGTGTCGGCCCGTTCTCGCTGCCGCGCGGGCGGACCACGAAGTACGGGATCTTCGTGCCGTCCGCGGAGGTCGCGAAGTGCTGTTCGACGGACATGCCCTCGGCGTCGAACCGCGCCGGTGACTGCTTGAGTACCTCGATCTCCTCGCCGACGCGGCCGTAGCTCAAGGTCGCCGGCGTGAGGAAGCCGCTGATGTTGAGCAGGTACTCGTCGCTGGCGTCCGGGTCGGTGTCGAGGATCTCCGCCGTGCTGAACGTCGGCGCGCCGGCGAGCGGCTCCGAAGCCCAGCCGCCGTCGCCCGGCGTCAGCACCCGGAGTTCGGTCTTGACGTCGGAAAGCGTTGCCAGCAAAAGGTGATTGCGGGTCCACGCGTGGTATTCGAGCGAGGTGTGCGCGTCCGGCTCGAACAGCACGGTGAAGTTCCGGTCGCCCGCGCGGAAGGCCTCGAATTCGATGCCCAGCAACGCGCCCGCGGGATGGTCCGCGCCGCCGACGCTCCACGGCGAACGGGTGCGCACGAGCAGCCACTGCCGGTAGATCGACGTCTTCGCGTCTTCGGGGACGTCGATGCGCTCAAGCGTCCCTTCCGGCGTGCGCAGGTACCGTTCCGCCCGGTAGAAGGTGATGCTGCGGTGCACGAAATCGCGCTGGTAGCCCTCGGTCGGGTCGTGGTAGCCGGTGACCGAGACGTCGTCCGGCTTGCCCTCGAACACCGTCTCCGCCTCGGCCAGCGGTGTGCCGCGCCGCCAGACCTTGGTGATCCGCGGGTAGCCGGAGCTGGTCAGCGAGCCCTCGCCGAAGTCGGTGCCCACGTAGACGCTGTCTTCGTCGATCCAGCCGACGCTGCTCTTCGCCTCGGGCAGCTCGAACCCGCCTTCGACGAACGCGCGCGCGCCGAGGTCGAACTCGCGGACCACGGTCGCGTCCGCGCCGCCGCGCGACAGCTCGATCAGGGCGAGCCGGTAGTCGGGGCGCAGCACGGTCGCGCCTTGCCAGACCCAGTTCTCGCCCTCGGCCTCGCCGAGCGCGTCGACGTCGAGCAGCAGCTCCCAGGCGGGCTTGTCCTTGCGATACTCCTCGAGCGTGGTGCGCCGCCACAGCCCGCGAGGGTGGGTCGCGTCCTGCCAGAAGTTGTAGAGGAACTCGCCGCGCCTGCGCACGTACGGGATGCGGTCGTCGGCGTCGAGTGCCTCGCGGATCTCGTCACGCATCGCGGCGAAACGCGCGCCTCCCGTGAGCTTCGCCGTCGTTGCCGCGTTGTGCTCGCGCACCCAGTCCAGCGCCTGGTCGCCGCCCACGTCTTCCAACCACAGGTACGGGTCCTCTTCGTTCATTCCCCTAGTCTGTCAGCACGGCGTACCCTTTTCGTGATCGTGGTCGAATCGGGCATTCCGTATGCTTGACTTTCGACGCCGAGGTCGGGGGACCTGCTGGCGTGTCATTGTCACGGGGGAGTAATGAATCTTTCGGGGAACGACCCTGCCGAGGGAGCACGGCCGGAACCACCGCCCGTGGTCGCCGAGGTGCCTCGGAGCACCTACGCGCCGTTGGTCTCCGACGACTACCTGGCGTGGGCGCCACCCGCGTACCCGCAGCCGAAGCGCGGGCTCAAGACCGGCTCCCGGGTGATCATCGGGCTGTTCGCCGCCGCGCTCGTGTTCGTCGCGGGCGCCGTCGTCGTCGACGCGTCACGCACGGTGAGCGGCCACGCGCTACCCGCGCCCAACGCCGAGTCCGAGCTCGCGAAGTCCAAGGCGGGGGAGAAGCCGGGCGCGAAGGTCGCCAAGGTGCTCGAGACCGACAAGAACCCGATCCTCGGTGAAGGCATCTCGCTGACGAAGGTCACCTGCACGCTGCCGCAGATCAGCAAGAACGACGCCGAGCTGCTCGCCTTCTACAAGGCCGCGCTCGTCTGCCTCGAAGAGGCGTGGAAGCCGGTGCTCGACCAGGTCAACGAGCCGCACATGAACGTCAACCTGGAGATCGAGCTGCCCGCGTCGAGCCGCTGCGGCGAGGCGCCGGACAGCAAGAAGGCCATGGCCTACTACTGCCCCGGCGACCTCACCATCTACCTGCCCCGCGAGTGGATGCTCAGCGCCGTCGGCACCAACAAGGGCGCGCACCTCGCGACGCTCGCGCACGAGTACGGCCACCACGTGCAGCACGAGAGCGGCATGCTCGCCGCGATCAGCGACCAGATGGAGTCGAAGGACGAGTCGAGCCCCGGTGACCAGCAACGCGTCCGCCGTATCGAGCTGCAGGCGAACTGCTTCGGCGCGCTGTTCATCGCGGCCGCCGCCGGGCGCGGCGGGATCTCGGCGGCGACCGCCAACTCCGCGGTCGCCGACTACGGCAACACCGCCAACAGCGAGACCCACGGCAGCCGGGCCAACCAGGGCAAGTGGGCCCAGCGCGGGTACTCGGAGAAGACCACCGCGTCCTGCAACACCTGGTCGGCCTCGGCGGGCGAGGTCAGCTGACCCAGCCGGGGTCGCGGCCGAGCAGGCCGAGGAACCGGTCCAGCTCCGGCGCGGTGGACGGCGTCGCCACGACCGGCGCGAAGCTGCCGCCGGGTTCGCGCTCGGTCGGGATGTTCGCGACGAAGCGCAGTGCCTCGGCGAGCGCTTCGGAGTCGGGTTCGTAGGGCTGGCCGAGAGCGCGCGCGATGTCCCAGCCGTGCGCGACGGAGTCGACCAGGTGCATCCGCAGCGCGATCGCGGCGGGGAAGTCGCCGAACTCGCGGATCGTCATGGTCGGGGCCGTGCCCTCGTCGAACGCGGTGAGCGCGTCCTCGACCGAGCGGCTGTAGGACGCGAACGCGTCGTCGCCGAGCGTGCCGCCGTCCCAGTCGGGCGCGGCGCCCTCGCGCGCGGCGGTCGCGAAGGCGTGGTTCTCGCTGATCTGGTGGCGGAGCAGGTCGGCGAGAGTCCAGCCGGAGCAGGGCGTGGGGCGGCCGAGGTCCGCCTCGGTGGCGCCGGCGAGGAGCTTGTCGATGACGTCGAGTGAGCGGCGATCCAGGTCTCGGATATCCATGGCAGCGACGCTAGTGCCGGGAATCGGCCCAGCAGAGAGCCAAAATCGGGTCGATCGGACTGAGCCAATCTACGATGGGGCCGGTGGACGTCCACATCGAGTTCGAACCCGGCGGCGGGCGGCGCGACGAGATCTACCGGCAGCTGCGGGCCGCGATCCTCGACGGCAGGCTGCGCGCCGGTGACCCGCTGCCGCCGACCAGGGAGTTGGCCAAGCGCGTCGAGGTCTCCCGCAACACCGTCAGCGCCGCCTACGACCGGCTGACCGCCGAGGGTTTCCTCGAAGCGCGCGTCGGGTCGGGCACCTTCGTCCGTGACGGCGCCGGGCGAGCCGTCCGGCCGGAACCCAGTGCGCGCTCGCCGCTGCGGCCGGTCGAGATCTGGGACGCCATGCCGGACGCGCCGCGCAGCTTCGTGACGACGGCCGAGTTCGACTTCAGGGCGGGTGTGCCCGATCTGCGCCGGTTCCCGTTCGACACCTGGCGGCGGCTCGTCGCCAATCAGCTGCGCGAGTCGGCCGCGGACGTGCTGACCTACGGCGACCCGCAGGGCCACCCGAAGCTGCGCGCGGCGATCGCCCGGCAGATCGGGCTTTCCCGGGGCGTCCGCGCCGAGCCGGACGACGTGCTCGTCACCGGCGGCGCGCAACAGGCGATCGACCTGATCGCACGGATCCTGTTGCGGCCGGGCGAACACGCGGCCGTCGAAGATCCCGGCTACCCGCCGCCGAGGCTGCTGTTCCAGACGCTCGGCGCGCGGGTGCACGCGGTGCCGGTCGACGACGAGGGACTGGTCGTCGACGCGATCCCGGCCGGATGCCGCCTGGTCTACGTGACGCCTTCGCACCAGTATCCGTTCGGCACGGCGATGTCGCTGCGGCGACGGCTCGCGCTGCTCGACTGGGCCGAGCGCCACGACGCGGCGATCATCGAGGACGACTACGACACCGAGTTCCGCTACGCCGGACGGCCGCTGGAACCGTTGCACAGCCTCGATTCCAGTAACCGGGTGCTCTACATCGGATCGTTTTCGAAGGTGCTCGCGCCAGGGCTGCGGCTCGGCTTCCTGGTCGCGCCACCGTCACTGCGTGTGGCGCTGACGAAGGCCAAGTCGTTGACGGACTGGCAAACCTCGAACCCGATACAAGCCGCGCTCGCGCAGTTCATGGACGAGGGCGGGTTCGCGCGGCACGTACGCGCGAGCCGTCGCGAATACGAGGCACGCCACGCGCTCGTCGGCCGGGTGCTCGCCAGGGATTTCGCCGGGCTCCTCACGCCGATCCCGTCTTCGGCGGGCCTGCACGTCAGCGCGTTCGCGTCCACCGACATGCGCCCGATCGTCAAAGCGGCGCGGAAAGCGGGGATCCGGCTGTACTCGCTGGAGGGCTTCACGGCCCGAAAAGAAGAGGTCCACGGCCTCGTTTTCGGTTACGGTGCGATTCCTCTTGACCGCATCGAACCAGGTCTGCGCCGGTTGCGCGGCCTGATGGGGGAGCCATGATCCACACCGCGACCGCGGCCGACATCGCCCTGCTGCCGGAGCTGGAAGACGCGTCGGACTCGATGTTCACCGACGTCGTGTTCCCGCCCGGCAGCATCTTCGACGAACTCGGCGACGAGCACACCGTCCTGGTCGCCGGTGATCCGCCGATCGGGTTCGCCGTCTTCGGACCGCTCGGTGACCACCTGCATCTGCACCAGCTTTCGGTGCACCCGGACCACGGGCGCCGCGGCGTCGGCTCGGCGCTGCTCGCCGCCACCGTCGAAGGCGCCGCGGCGCCGTTCACGCTGACGACGTTCGAGCACATCCCGTGGAACATGCCCTGGTACCTCGCGCGCGGCTGGGACCGCTTCCCGCGCGAGGAGTGGGGCGCGGAGCTGGCCGCTCAGGTCGAGGCCGAGCGGGTGGCGGGGCTCGATGATCTCGGCGCGCGGGTGGTGCTGCGGAGAACGCCCTGACCTCGGTGTCCGCTTCGCGACTTTCGCACCCGGCCATCTGCCCATAACCTGGTGTGAACTGGCTCACGAGAACCGGGAGGATCGCGAATGCGCATTTCCGATGTGTTGCGGAGCAAGGGCGCGGCGGTGGCGACTGTTTTGCCGGAGACACTCGTGACCGAGTTGCTGCGCAGACTGGCGGACAACAACGTCGGCGCCATGGTCGTGGTGGGCGTCGACGGGATCGCGGGCATCGTCTCCGAGCGTGACGTCGTGCGGCGGCTGACCGAGCACGGACCCGAACTGCTGTCCATGCCGGTCTCCGCGATCATGACCACGATGGTGGCCAGCTGCCGCCCCGAGGACTCGGTCGACTCGCTGTCGGCGCTGATGACCGAGAAGCGCATCCGGCACGTGCCGGTGGTCGTCGACGGCAAACTGGTCGGCATCGTCAGCATCGGCGACGTCGTCAAGATCCGCATGCAGGAGCTGGAGCAGAGCCAGGAGCAGCTGCAGGCCTACATCTCACAGGGGTAGGCCGCCCCAGCCGACCAGCACGGCGCTGATCTCGTCGCGGATGCGCTCACGCGCGTCCGCGCGAGGCACGCCGGACATCAGCAGGTCGTCGTACGGCGTGTCCTCATGCCGGATCGAGGCGATCACCGCGAGCCGGACCGCGTTCTCGTCGAGCGCGCGGCCGGCCGCGGTCCGCCCGACACGTCCGCTGCCCCTGGTGCCCGCGTGCTCGGCGATGGACCGCGCCCGGTCCTCAGGGCAGCCTGGGAAGGACTCGACGATCGCCACGGCCATCGCGGCCTGGAACTCGACGTCCTGCACCGCGCGCCGTTCCGCGTCACGCTCACGCCGTCGTGAGCGGACCTCCTCGTCGGCGAAGCACTGGCTCTCGGCGGCTTCCAGCGCGGCCTGCTCGATCAGGATCCCTTGGCGCTCATAACGTTTACGGCGCTTGTTAAAGCGCATCACGAGCGCGGAGAGCGTGCTCTCCTTCTTAGCGCGCCGTGACAGCGCCGCGTTGCCCGCGGGCAGGTACAGCAGATGGTTGAAGTCCGCGCACGTCAGGCAGAGAGGCTTGCCGTCCTCCATGTAGACGAACTCGCCCTCGGCGCTCGGCATCCGGCAGCTCGCGCACGTCCACGCGTTCAGCGGCGAGATGACCACGAGATCGGGCGCCTTGTTCTGCCGGGCTTCGAGCTGCTCGCGCCGCTTCTCCGTCAGATCGGGCGAAAGCCAGTGGCGTTGGAACGCGCGCTCGATCGATTCCTCGGCGCTCGCCGTGAACCGCAGCTGGTGGTGATCGCGCGTCGCGGCGAGATAAGCCGTGTCACTGGGTTGTAAGCCTTGCTGCCGCGCCCAGTCTGTCAAATGCTCTAACGCTTCGGCGAGCTTAGGAGTGTCGACGGCGATCGCCGAGTCGAGGTGCCGGAGCCTGCCCTGCCGCCACTCGTCGACACGCGCCGACTTGAGCCAGCCGAGACTGCACACGACCGTCACAGGTGCGACGAACTTGTTGCGCGCCAAGCATTCCTCGGCCGCGGTCACGACACGGGTGCGCAGCTTGCTCATTCGTGCCAGCCGCTCAGCTCGACCCCCTTGCCGACGGTGACCCGGAACGCCAGCGTCACTTCGCCGGTCGCGCCGGGCGCGAGCGTCAGCTGCCAGGTGAGCTCGCCGAGCTCGGTCGACTCCACCGGCTCCGGCGAAGTGCGGACGTCGCGGACCTCGATCGCGTCGTCGCGGGACACCGGGACCTGGTCCAGCACGGTGATCCGCGCTTCGCGCGGGCCGTGGTTGGCGATGGTCGTGCGGTACTCGGCCTCACGCCGCTTCGTGCCGGACAGCGTCGCCTTGCCCGCGCTGCGGCGGACGAGCTTGCGCTCGACGCGCACCCGGTCGTCGACGCCGAGCGCCAGTTCGATCTCCTCGCCGGGCGCCCACGGGTCGAGCCAGGTGGTCCCGACGAATTCCGCGTCGTGGAAGATCGAGGCGTTGCCGGGGCGCAGGGTGTGCTCCGAGGTGTTGACCACGACGGCGCGCAGGTACGCCTCCTCCGCGCGCACCGGCGCGGTCACGTAGCCGAGCTTCGACTCCGGCTGGAGCACGGCGACCGTGGTCCGGTGCGCCGAGCCGTCGGACGGCACCGCGACCGGCCGCGTCGGCCGGTACGTCGCCGCGGCGACGCCCTGCTCGACGGTCGCCGTGCTGTAGGCCATGTCCGCGGCCTTCTCCATCCGCGCGCTCGCCGGCGCGGCGCCGCCGCCACCGAAGCCCCGCATCGGCGCGGCGGCGGCCATCGGCACCACCGGCCGCACGCGGTCGAGGAACCACGGGTCCAGCTCGGGCACCGAGACCGTCGCTGCCGGGCGCGCGGTGGACAGCGCGAGGTCGCATTCCGGCCAGTCCTCGCCGGTGTTCTGGCTGATCAGGCCATGCCAGGTGAGCGTGACCTCGTCGCCGCGCACCCGCACGTCGTAGGTCGACTCCCAGCTCGCGCCATAGACCACATAGGACAGTTCGAGGGTGATCTCGCCGGTCTCCTGCGCCGGCTCCAGGTCGACGGTGACCCGCGTGCTGTCGGGCGTTCCGCTTTGGCGTGCCTGCATTTCCCGGTCGAGCGCGGCCATCGCGTCGTCGAGCTCGGTGTGCTTCACCGCCAGCTCGCGGCGGCGCTGCAGGACGTCTCCGAGCTGCTCCGCGATCGCGTTGCCGACACCCGCGACCCGCTCGGGCCCGGCTTTGCCGTTCGCGAGCGCCTTCGCGAAGGCGATGCCGCTGCGGCGGTTGAGCGAGGTGAGCAGGTCGGCGCGCGACTGCTCGACGGCTTCCGCGTCGGCCAGCTCGTCGAGGTCGGCCTGCAGTTCCTTGCGGCGGGCCAGCAGGTCGCGGACCGCGTCCTGGATCGGCTCGGCGTGGCGCTCTGTCGACACGTCGACACCGACGATCGACGCGGGGCCGGTGCCGTTGACGCGCACCGACTCGGGGGCGAGGCCCTGCGGCAGCCCGGTGAACACGAACCGGCCGTCGAGCGCGGCCGTCGCCCGCCTGGTGATCCTGGCCTGCTGCGGGTAGACGGTGACGGCGGTGATCGGCGCTTCCAGCTCGGTCGGCATGGCGCCGACCTTAGTAGGTTGTTAGCGCGCAGGTGCCCTGGAAGGGTCGAGCGGGCTGGTCATCCGCTTAGTCCGTGTTGGGGGTTCTGTGAGAACCGTGTCCGTTCTCGTCGCCGCCGCGGTGGCGCTGCCGCTGTTTTCCGTTGCCGCGCAAGCGGATCCGCCGCCCGCTCCGGTATTTTCCGGCGGCCAGGCGCAGCCGGTGTTCTCCGCCACCGACGTCGTCCGTGACGACGTGTGGGTGACCGCGCCGGTCGACAGCGACCACGACGGCAAGGACGACCTCGTGCACGCCGAGGTGGTGCGCCCCAAGGCCACTCTGCAGGGCATGAAGGTTCCCGTCGTTTATCAAGCGAGCCCGTACTACGCGGGTGGCAACGACGTCGCCAACCACAATGTCGATGTCGAGCTTTACGAGCCGGGACGTCCGCAACGCCCGGCAGGCCCGCGCGTCAAGGCCAACGGTGTCGGCCCCGCGTCGATCACCTGGCGCTACGAGCAGTACTTCGTCTCGCGTGGTTTCGCCGTCGTCTACGGCGAATCGCTCGGCAGCGGCAAGTCCACCGGCTGCCCGACCACCGGTGACGTCAACGAGACCATCGGCGCGAAGGCCGTCGTCGACTGGCTCAACGGCCGCGCCGCCGCCAAGGACGCCACGGGCAAGGCCTCGAAGGCCGACTGGAGCACCGGCAAGACCGGCATGATGGGCGTGTCCTACAACGGCACGCTGCCCAACGCGGTCGCCAGCACCGGTGTGCAGGGCCTGGAGACGATCGTCCCGATCGCCGCGATCTCCAGCTGGTACGACTACTACCGCAACGACGGCGCGACCGTCGCGGCGGGCGGGTTCCAGGGCGAGGACGCCGACGTGCTCGCCGAGTACGTCTACACCCGCGCCGACCGGGCGATCTGCTGCCCGGTGATCGACCAGCTCGTCAAGGCCCAGGACCGGGTCACCGGCGACTACAGCCGTTTCTGGGACGTCCGCAACTACCGCAACGACGTCGCGAAGGTTCGTGCCTCGGTGCTCGTCGTGCACGGGCTGAACGACTGGAACGTCAAGACCAGCCAGGCCGCCGAGTGGTACGAGCTGCTCAAGCGCCACGGCGTCGAGCACAAGATCTGGCTGCACCAGTCCGGCCACGCCGACCCGTACGGCCTGCGCCGCGACGCCTGGCTCGTCACGCTGAACAAGTGGATGTCGCACTACCTCTACGGCGTTCAGAACGGCATCCAGAACGAGCCGAAGGCGACCGTCCAGCGCGAGGACATGTCGTGGACCGACGAGGCCGAATGGCCCGCGCCCGGCACCTCGGACGTCAGCGTCTACCCGTGGTCCGGCGGATCGTCGAAGGGCACCATCGACACCCGCAACCCGATGCCGGGCAAGCCCGTCGTCGAGAAGCTCGCCGACGACTCGAGCAAGACCGTCGAGCAGCTGATCGACCTGCCCCGCTCCGGCAACCGCCTGCTGTACTCGACCACCGCGGCCAAGCAGGCGGTCCGCCTGTCCGGCACCGCGAAGGTCGACCTGGCGATCGCGTTCGACCGCCCCGCGGCCAACGTCACGGCGGTACTCGTCGACCGCGGCCCCGACGGCCGGTCCCGCGTCATCAGCCGCGGCTGGACCGACCCGCAGAACTACACCGACCCGGCGGTCACCCTGCCGATCCGGCCCGGCACCACGTACCACGTCGAGGTCGGGCTGATCGCCAAGGACTACATCCTTGCGGTGGGGCACAAGCTGGAGTTCGCGCTGCTTTCGAGCGACCACGACTACACGCTGCGGCCCAAGCCGGGCGCGGGTCTCGCGCTCGACCTGGGGCGGACCTCGATCACGCTCCCGGTCACCGGCGGCAAACAAGCCCTGCGCGCGGCCTTTTAAAGACTCGTGAGTGGTATGGCCGGTTCTAACCGGCCATACCACTCACGAGTAGTTGTACGGAAAATGTAGTCGTGGGCGTTTTGCTGGGACCCGTTCTGCCACCCGCTCACGGAGGTACAGCCCATGTCCAGGTTGCGACGTCTCGCGGTGCTCGCCACGGCCGCGATCCTGCCCGCGCTCGGCGTCACGCTCGCTTCGACCGCGACGGCCGCCGCCGCGCCGAACTTCCAGGTCCCGTTCAAATGCGGCGTCACGGTCACCGCGGCGACCTTCTCGGGGCACAACCCCGGCAACTCGGTCGACTTCCAGAAGAGCGGGATCACCGGGATGCCGGTGCTCGTCGCCGCGCCGGGCAAGGTGACCAGGGTCGAGAACCTGGGCGGCGCGAGCTACGGCCGCTGGATCGAGGTCGACCACGGCGGCGGCTGGCGCACCCGGTACGCGCACCTGTCCCGGCAGGACGTCTCGGTCGGGCAGACGCTCGCCGCGGCCAAGCAGATCGGCCTCGCCGGCGACACCGGCAACGTCAGCGGCCCGCACCTCCACTTCGAGGAAAACCTGAACGGCGTGACGCAGAAGGCCGTGCTGAACGGGGTCGCGGTGCCGTACTACGCGCACAAGGACTTCACCAGCAAGAACGGCTGCGGCGGCAACCCGTACACCGCCGAAGAGGCCTGCGGTGACGGCTTCTCGGTGATCGACCAGCAGAACGTCGGCAGCTCGGGCACCACCTACCTGCTCTACAACTCCTCGACCAAGCAGAACTGCGTGATCACGCTCAAGTCCGTGTCGCTCGGCACCGCCAGCCCGGTCTCGGCGTTCCTGGAGGTCCAGGGTTCCGCGCGGGTCACCGACAGCGGCAACTTCACCTACTACGCGGGGCCGGTGAAGAAGGCGGCGGGCTCGACCTGCGTCAAGTGGGGCGGTTCGGTGGGCTCGGCGAGCTACGAAAGCCCGTTCGAGCACTGCGGCTAGCCAGCCGCACAGGGTAACCCACCCCACCGACAGAAAATCGACTTCAAGATCATCCCCACCCGGGTTGTCCACACCCGCCCCCGTTGTCCACAGATTCGCCATGCCTCCACCACGCGACCATTCCCCGTCGCATGGTGGAGGCATGGTCACCTCAGCGATCTCCCAGCCCACCCGTCCCGTCATCAAGCTCAAGGACCCCGGCACCCTGCTCGCGGCCCTGCCCTACCTGCTCGGTTTCCATCCCGAGTGCTCGGTGATCCTCATCGGCCACCGGGCGGTGCGCCCCGCACGCGTCGGGCTGGTGCTCAGGGCCGACCTGCCACCACCCGAGCACCACGGCGACCAGGCGGCCCAGCTGGCCGCCACACTCGCGTCCTCCGGTGACGCGGGAGCCACGATCGTCGTGGTCGGCAACCATCCGGCCCTGCCACCGGACGGCGAACTGCCGCATGCCGAACTGGCCGAACTGCTGCGCGACGAGCTCGGCGCCTTCGGGTTGTCCGTGTTCCACATGATGTGGGTGCCCGAGATCAGCTCCGGCGCCCGCTGGCGGTGCTACGCCGACCCGGAGTGCGGGGGAGCGCTGCCCGAACTCGAATCGACGGTGGCCGCCGCGACCGTCACGGCGGGCGGCAAGGTCACCCATCGCAGCCGCGCCGCGCTGGAACGGCTGCTCGATCCACCCGACCAGGCGGCGATCGAGCGAAGACGGGCGCTGCTCGCCGAGCCGCCCGTGTACGAGGATTTGAGCGTCGACCCGACGGAGAAGGGTTGCGCGGTGATCAGGGCCGGGCTGGTGCTCGCCACCGGGCGCGACCTGATGCTCGACGATGCCCAGGTCGTCAGCCTCGCGAGGGCGCTGGCGGACCCGAACGTGCGCGACGCCTGCCTCACCACCGCGGTCACGCCGGGCAGCCGCACCGCCAAGGCGGCGGAACGGCTGTGGCTGGCGCTGGTGCAGGCGCTGCCTTCACCCGAGTACGTGGACGCGGCCTGCCTGCTGGCCTACGCGGCCTACGTCCGGGGCGACGGCGCCTTCGCGAGGATGGCGGTGGAGCGGATCCGCGCGACCGTGCCGGACTGCGGGCTGGCCGAGCTCATGCAGGTCGCGCTCGACCACGCGTACCCGCCGGACCAGATGGCCCTGCTCGGCAGGCTCGACGGATTTCCCGATCTGAGCCTGCCGGAGGAGGTGCCTTAGCTCTTCGCGGCGCGGCGTGCCTGGGCGAACTCCCACGCGTCGCGGGCGATGCCGATCAGGTCGGTGCGCTCGGGCTTCCAGCCGAGCTCCTCACGGGCCTTGTCGCTCGCCGCGACGAGCACGGCGGGGTCGCCTGCCCGGCGCGGGGCCACCTCGGCCGGGATGTCGAGGCCGGTGGCCTCGCGGCAGGCGTCGATCACCTGGCGGACCGAGAAACCGGTGCCGTTGCCGAGGTTGTAGATCCGGTGCTCGCCCTCGGCCGCGTGCCGCAGCGCGAGCAGGTGCGCGTCGGCGAGGTCGACCACGTGGATGTAGTCGCGCACCGCGGTGCCGTCCTCGGTGGGGTAGTCCTCGCCGAAGATCGAGATGTGCGGCCGCTCGCCGGTGGCGGCCTGGAAGACCAGCGGGATGAGGTGCGTCTCGGTGGTGTGGCGCTCGCCGTAGGAGCCGTAGGCGCCGGCGACGTTGAAGTAACGCAGGCTCACGGCCGCGAGACCGTGCGCCCTGGCATAGGAGGTGATCGCGTGATCGATGGCCAGCTTGCTGGCGCCATAGGTGTTCGTCGGGTCGGTGGCCGCCGTCTCCGCGATGGGCGACTCCTTCGGCTCGCCGTAGGTGGCGGCGGTCGAGGAGAAGACGAGGCGGGGCGTGCCGTGCTCGCGCATGGCGTCGAGCAGCCGGATGGAGGTGAGCACGTTGCCGTGCCAGTACTTCGCCGGGTCCTGCATGGACTCACCGACGAGCGACTTCGCCGCGAAGTGCAGCACGCCGTCGAATCCTTCGCCCAGCAGGGTTTCCGCCGTCTCCGCGGCGTCACCCTCGATGAACCGGGCCTGCGGGTGCACGGCGTCCCCGTGCCCGGTGGACAGGTCGTCCACGACGGTGACCTCGTGCCCGGCCTCGATCAACCGGGCGGTGCAGACGCTGCCGATATAACCGGCGCCGCCCGTCACGATCAGTTTCAGGGCCTTGCTCTGGTCGGTCACATTCGGGCCTTTCTCATCCAGGGTGCGCGAATGGGCCATAGTCTCCCCTCACTGCGACGTTCCACGACGCAGGGGGTTGCTCTCGTGAGTGGTATGGCCGGTTCTAACCGGTCTGAACACTCACGACCCGGCTGCGGTCTGGGTGACAAGGGCGGCCCTTGTCACGTGCCAAGGCGAACGAGCCCGAGCGAGTGGAAGTATTTCTGCACCCAACGGGGCAAACCTTCCACGCGCTCGAACCGACCGACCGGTGCCCGACCTCGGCCTAGTCCGCCGCGACACTCACGAGAGGTGGTCTCGGCCCGCGCCTCGCGAAGGGACGGCGACGAACGCGCGTGGCTTGCGGTAGCCCGCGGCGTCGAAGGCGCTGACGCAGGCGGCTTCCACACCGTCCACATCGGACTCGCGGACCAGCGCGATCGCCGAGCCGCCGAAACCGCCGCCGATCATGCGTGCGCCCAAAGCGCCCGCCTTCCTGGCCGCGTCGACGGCGAGGTCGAGTTCGGGGCAGGAGACGCGGTAGTCGTCGCGGAGGCTGTTGTGCGAGGCGTCGATCAGCGGGCCGACGTCGGCGAGCCGGTCGGCGCGGAGGAGGTCGACCACGTCGAGCACGCGCTGGTTCTCGGTGACCACGTGCCGGGTGAGCGGGACGAGGTCGGCGGGCAGTTTGTCCAAAGCGGACTGGAGCCCGTCGAGGGTGATGTCGCGCAAGGCCTTCACGCCCAGCTGCTCCGAGGCCAGCTCGGTGCCGCGGCGGCGTTCACCGTAGGCGCCGTCGTTGAGGGCGTGCTTGGTGCGCGTGTCGATCACGAGCACCGCCAGCCCGGCGGACGCGGCGTCGAAGGGGACCTGTTCGCTCTCGCCGGTGCGCACATCGTGGAAGAGCACGTGCGCCTCGGTGCAGCACAGGGACGCCGTCTGGTCGAGCAGGCCGGTGGGCGCGCCGACGAAGTCGTTCTCGGAGCGCTGGACCCAGCGGGCCACCTGGTGCCTGGTGGGCGTTCCCGGCGCGTCGCCGTCGAGTTCGATGCCGGACAGGCCCAGCAATGCCAGCGCGACAGCGCATTCGAGCGCGTGCGAGGACGAAAGCCCGGCGCCGGACGGGACGTCGCCCGCGATCACCAGGTCGGCGCCGCGGTCGAAACCCTCGTCACGCAGCACCCAGGCGACGCCCGCCGGATACGCGGCCCACCCGTCGGTGTTGCCGGGCTCGAGTGCCGGGATCTCGAGCGGCCCGGTCTCCTGGATCTTGCCGTCGGAGCCGAGCGTCGCGACCGTCAGCACCTGGTCGTCGCGCCGCGAGGCGGCCGCGGCCAGCCGGTGCGGGAGCGCGAACGGCAGCACGAAACCGTCGTTGTAGTCGGTGTGCTCGCCGATCAGGTTGACGCGGCCCGGTGCCGACCACACGCCTTCGGGCGCGCGGCCGTGCACCGAACGAAACGTCGCCGCGGCTTCGGCTGCCGGGCTCACCTGGCCTGCGCCAGCACGGCGTGCAGCACCGAGGTGGCGACCGCGACCGTGTTGTTCTCGCCGGAGATCTCGATGGTCGAGCCGGTGCCGTTCGCCTTGGCGACCGTCACGGTCCGGCCAGGGATCAGGCCGACCGACTTGAGCTCGGTCATCAGCGCCTCGTCGAGCTGGAGGTGCTCGGCGATCCGCCGGATCTCCACGTCGCCGCCGCCCGCGCGGGCGAACTCGTCGAGCCGGACCAGGTCCGCCTCGGCCGGGGGAGCGGGCTCGCCGCCCTCGCCCAGCTTGTCGAGACCGGGAATCGGGTTGCCGTAGGGAGAGGTGGTGGGATGGTCGAGCAGCTTCACGAGCTTGCGCTCGACTGCCTCGCTCATCACGTGCTCCCAGCGGCACGCCTCGGTGTGCACGTGCTCCCACTCCAGGCCGATCACGTCGACCAGCAGGCGCTCGGCGAGCCGGTGCTTGCGCATCACGGCGATGGCCAGCTCGCGGCCGTGGTCGGTGAGCTGGAGGTGCCGGTCGTCGGCGACGATCACCAGACCGTCGCGCTCCATCCGGGCGACCGTCTGGCTCACGGTGGGGCCGCTCTGCTGCAGGCGTTCCGCGATACGGGCGCGCAGCGGGACGACACCCTCTTCTTCAAGTTCGTAGATGGTACGCAAGTACATCTCTGTGGTGTCGATGAGATCGTTCACGCTGTCCCCTTCGTCCGCGTTGCTTATCGTAGTCGCTTCACCCCGGCGCGGCGGCAGCCATGGGGTTAACAAGCTCCGAGGCGGAAAAAGTCCGCACTACCTGGCCGGTTGACGGCCGATGGGGAGAAGATGTCCGCATGCTTCCCTTGATCACCACAACGGCACTCTCCGTGATGCTCGACGGTCCGGAAGACGGCCGCCCGGCGCTGCTCGACGTCCGTTGGCGCCTCGGCGGACCTCCCGGTGCCGAGGCGTATCAGGCCGGTCACCTGCCGCTGGCCGTTTACGTCGACCTGGACACCGCGCTCGCGAGCGCGCCGGGCGAAGGCGGGCGGCATCCGCTGCCCGAACCCGGGCGGCTGCAAGAGCATCTGCGTGCGGCGGGTGTCCACGAAGGTCACCCGGTCGTGGTCTACGACGACGCGGACGGCTCGATCGCCGCGCGGGCCTGGTGGCTGCTGCGGTGGGCCGGGCATACCGAAGTCGCCGTGCTGGACGGCGGTTTCGCCGCTTGGCAGGCTGAAGGAAAACCGGTCACCACCGAGGTTCCGGTTCCGGTGCCCGGTGACATCGAAGTCCGGCCGGGACACATGCCGGTGCTCGACGCGGACGAAGCCGCCGAACTGGCTCGCAAGGGCGTGCTGCTCGACGCCCGCGCGCGCCCGCGCTACGCGGGTGAGGTCGAGCCGATCGATCCGGCGGCAGGCCACATTCCCGGCGCGCTGAACGCGCCGTTCAGCGCGCACGTGACGGAGGACGGGCGCTGGCGCACCCCGGACGAACTCCGGGCGCGTTTCGCCGAATTGGGCGTCAGCGAGGCCGGAAACGTCGGCGCCTACTGCGGATCGGGTGTCACGGCGAGTTCGGTCGTGCTGGCGCTGGAGGTCGCGGGTCATCCCGGTGCCGCGCTCTACACCGGTTCGTGGTCGCACTGGTCGCGTGACCCCGAGCGCCCGGTCGCGACCGGAGACGCACCCGGCTGATGGGCGCGGCCCGCCGTCGCACGCCCTAGAGTGCGGGGTATGCGGGCACCGGCGGTCGTGTGGGACTCCTCTCTGCTGGGTTACGACCTGGGCGGCGAGCACCCGTTCAATCCCGTCCGGCTGGAGCTGACCATCCGGCTGGCGGCCGAGCTCGGGGTGCTCGACGGGGTCCCGCTGCTGGTGCCCGACCGCGCCACCGACGACGAGCTGCGCCGGATTCACACCGACGAGTACCTCTCGGCCGTGAAGCAGGCGCCGCTCGCCGGCTGGGACGTCGGCCACGGGCTGGGCACCGAGGACAACCCGGTGTTCAGCGACATGCACGAGTCGTCGGCGCTCGTGGTCGGCTCGACCATGCTCGCCGCGCGCAAGATCGCCGAGGGGGAGGCCACCCGCGCGGTGAACATCGCGGGCGGGCTGCACCACGCCATGAAGAACAACGCGTCGGGCTTCTGCGTGTACAACGACTGCTCGGTCGCGATCTCGTGGCTGCTGGACAACGGGTTCGACCGGGTGGCCTATGTGGACACCGACGTGCACCACGGCGACGGCGTGCAGACGGCGTTCTACGACGATCCCCGGGTGCTCACCGTCTCGCTGCACCAGCACCCGTTCACGCTGTGGCCGGGCACCGGCTACTCCGGCGAGACCGGTGACGGCGCGGCGGAGGGCACCTCGGTCAACATCCCGCTCCCGCCGCGCACGAAGGACGCGGGCTGGCTGCGGGCGTTCAGCGCGGTCGTGCCGTCGCTGCTGGCCCAGTTCCAGCCGCAGATCCTGGTCACCCAATGCGGTGTCGACTCCCACGACGAGGACCCGCTCGCCGACCTCGCGCTGTCGGTCGACGGCCACCGCACGATCTACCGCCTCCTGCGCGAACTCGCCGACACCCACGCGGGCGGCAAATGGCTGGCCGTCGGCGGCGGCGGTTACCAGCTGATCCGGGTGGTGCCGAGGTCGTGGACCCACCTCATCGCCACCGTGCTGGACCGTGACGTAGCACCCGAAGTCCTGCTTCCGCCGGACTGGGTGGGTACCGTGAAAAGGGCCGCGCCCCAAGCCGAGATCCCGGCGGCGATGACCGACGGCGCCGACACCGCGTTCAAGGAGTGGGGCGACGGCGAGGACGACCCGGTCGACATCGCGATCCGGGACACCCGCCGCGCCGTGTTCCCGTCGCACGGCCTGGATCCCGACGATCCGAGGGACTGACCGATGAGCCCGATCCGATGAGCGCCGGCGGACGGCGCGACCCGTTCGACTACCCCCGGCACTGGGAGGCCGACGTCGTGCTGAGCGACGGTGGCACCGTCCACTTGCGACCGGTGGTCCCCGACGACGCGGACGGGCTCGTCGCGCTGCACGGCAGGCTCTCCGAGCGCAGCCGGTACTTCCGCTACTTCGGCGCGTATCCGCGCATCCCGCAGCGCGACCTCGAACGCTTCTCGGTCGTCGACCATCACGACCGGGTCGCCTTCGTCGCGCTGCTCGGTGACGAGATCATCGCCGTCGGCCGCTACGAACGCCTCGACGACGGCCCGTCGGCCGAAGTCGCGTTCGTGGTCGACGACGCGCACCAGGGCCGTGGCCTCGGTTCGATCCTGCTCGAGCACCTCGCGGCCGCCGCCGCCGAATGCGGGCTCAGCCGGTTCGTCGCCGAGGTGCTCGCCGAGAACTCGCCGATGGTCCGTGTCTTCCGTGACGCCGGCTATCAGGTCAGCCGCGAGATCGAGGAAGGCGTGCTGCACCTCGAGTTCGACATCGACCCGACCGAGGAGTCGCTCGCCGTCGCCCGCTCCCGCGAGCAGGCCGCCGAGGCGCGCAGCGTCTACAACCTGCTGCACCCGCGCTCGGTCGCGGTCATCGGCGCCTCGGCCGATCCGACCAAGATCGGCTACGTCGCGCTGACGAACCTGCTCGCCGCCGACTTCGCCGGCACCGTCTACCCGGTCAACCCCGAGCACCGCTCGGTGCGCGGCGTGCGCGCCTATCCGTCCGTTGTGGACATCCCGGATCAGGTCGACCTCGCCGTGGTCGCGGTGCGCGCCGAGGTCGTCGAGTCCGTTTTGGACGGTGCGCTCGCCAAGGGCGTCAAGACGTTGCTGATCGTCTCCGGCGGTTTCGCCGAGGCGGGGCCGCTCGGCCTGCACGCCGAACTCCGCCTCGTCGGCGAGGCGCGGGCGCACGGCATGCGCGTGGTCGGCCCGAACGCGCTCGGCGTGCTCAACACCGACGCGGGCGTCCGGCTCAACGCGACACTCGCCCCGCGCCTGCCCGCGCGCGGGCGCACCGGCTTCTTCTGCCAGTCCGGCGCGCTCGGCACCGCGATCCTCGCCGACGCCGAAGCACGCGGCCTCGGTCTCTCGACGTTCGTTTCGGCCGGTAACCGCGCCGACGTCTCCGGCAACGACCTGCTGCAGTACTGGGAAACCGACCCGAACACCGACCTGGTGCTGCTCTACCTGGAGTCGTTCGGCAACCCGCGCAAGTTCGCCCGCCTCGCCAGGCGACTCGCGCGCACCAAGCCGATCGTGGCGGTGAAATCCGGCCGCCACGCCATCCGCCCGCAGCTCGCCGCGACCTCGATCGAGGTGGACGAGGCCAGCGTGCAGGCGTTGTTCGAGCAGACCGGCGTGGTCAGGGTCGACACGCTCGCCCAGCTCTTCGACACCGCGCTCGTGTTCGCCCATCAGCCGCTCCCGGCCGGGCCGAGGGTCGGCATCGTCGGCAACTCCAGCGCCATCGGCCTGCTCGCCGCCGACACCGCCCGCGCGCAGGGACTCAAGCTCGCCTTCGACCCGGTCGACGTCGGCCCGCAGGCCGGGCCGGAAGAGTTCGCCGCCGCCGTGCGTGAGGCGCTGAACTCGCCGGAGACGGACGCGCTGGTCGTCGTCTTCGTGCCGCCGCTGGCCATTCCCGGCACCGCGTTCGCCCGCGCGCTGCGTGAGGCGGTCGTCGAGCTGGCCAGGGACAAGCCGATCGTGTCGACCTTCCTCGCCGCCGAGGGGGTACCGGCCGAGCTGGCCGTGCTGTCCGAGGACGGCACGCCGACCCGTGGTTCCGTGCCCTCGTACTCCAGCCCCGAGCGCGCGGTGAACGCGCTCGCCCGCGTCGTCCGCTACGCCGCCTGGCGCCAGCGCCCGCAGGGCAGCCTCATCCGCCCATCGGGCCTGCACATCGAGAAGGCGCAGGACATCGTCCGCGAGATCCTCGCCGCTGAGGACGGCAAGACCACCTTGCTGAGTGACGAGGACGTGGTGCGCCTGCTCGGCTGCTACGGCGTCGACGTGGTCCCGTTCAGCGTGGTGTCCACAGAGGACGAGGCCGTCTCGGTGGCGGCGGGCCTCGGCTACCCGGTCACGCTCAAGGCCGTCGACGAACGCCTGCGCGGCCGTCCCGACCTGGCGGGCGTCCGCCTGGACCTGGGCTCGGAGGAGGCCGTCCGCACCAGCTACCGCGATCTCGTCGAGGTCTCCGGCGAGGAGGACGTCTACGTCCAGCGCATGGCGCCCAAGGGCATCTCGTGCGTCATCGGCCTGCAGGACGACCCGTCCTTCGGCACGCTGGTCTCGTTCGGCCTGTCCGGGCTGGTCAGCACCCTGCTCGGCGACCGCGCGTACCGGGCGGTCCCGGTGACGGACATGGACGCCGCCACCCTCGTCCGCGAACCCCGCACCGCGCCGCTGCTCACCGGCTACCGCGGCGACGAGCCTGCCGACCTGGCCGCGCTCGCGGACCTGGTGCTGCGCGTGGCCGCGCTCGCCGAGGACAACCCCGAGATCCGCTCGCTCACCCTCGACCCGATCCTCGCGTCGCCGGACGGCGTCTTCGTCGCCAACGCCCGCGCGGTGCTCGGCCCGCCGCCGTCCCGCCCGGACACCGGCCCGCGCAGGCTCCGCCCGATCACGGCACCGGACTAAGCCCACGGGATGAGGTTCGGGTTCAGGCCCTGGTCCGATGTGGACGAGGGCCCGATCCGGCGATTCTTGCCCCATGACAACGATCGCCCGTCCCGCCGCCCTCCCGATCGACGCCACCGAAGCGACCGGCTTCCCCGGCCGCTGGGCCGGCGGGGTCTCGATGATCCTCGGCCCGCTGCTGATGCTCACCGGTGTGCTGCTGCGCAGTGGCTACGACTTCTTCTACCCGCATCAGCTCGCGGCGTACGCGGAGCAGCCGACGCTGATGTTCGCGTCCTACAGCGCGTTCCTCGCGGGCAACCTGCTGCTCTGGCCCGCGATCGTCACGCTCGCGCGGTCCATCGGCGCGGTGAGGCCGGGATTGGCGCTGTGGGGCGGGATGTTCGTCCTCTTCGGCCTGTTCGCCAGGACGTTCCACGCGGGTGTCGACCACCTGGCGTTCCAGCTGGTCGACGTCCAGAACCTGGACGCGGCGACCAAGGCCGTCTCCGGCGCGTACGGCGCCGTGCACATCGTCAGCACGCTCTCGTTCGCGATACTGGCCGGCTGGATCGTCCTGGCCGTCGGCGCCTACCTGTCGCGTGCGCTCGGCCTGGTCCAGTCGGTGGCGCTCGCCTTGATGGCCGCGTTGCCGATCGGCGTGCTCAAGGGCACCACGCTGCTCGGGATCGCCGCCGTCGCGGGGCTGTGCGTCGCGCTCGTGCCGCTCGGGGTCAAGACGCTGCGCGACGGCCCGAAGCCGAGGCCCGCCTCGGTCGCCCGCTGGTCGGGGCTGATCGTCGTGGCCGTGGCGGCCATGTTCATGCTCGGTCAGGCAGGCTGACGCAAAAACGGGTGCGCCCCCGCGAAGGGAGCGCACCCGTTTCGGTTCAAGCGAAAATCAGATGGCGGTCACGCCGGTGGCCTGCGGGCCCTTCTGGCCCTGACCCACCTCGAACTGCACACGCTGGTTCTCCTCGAGGCTCTTGAAGCCCGAGCCCTGGATCTCCGAGTAGTGCACGAAGACGTCGGCGCCGCCGTCGTCAGGCGCGATGAACCCGAAGCCCTTTTCGGAGTTGAACCACTTCACGACACCCTGTGCCATCTTTACTTCTCCTAGATCAACTGCGGAATAGCGGGAGGTCGCTGTCCCGAACGAGAACTACTCCACAGCTGGGAGAATCACACGCCCGCAACCGGCTTCGCGAGCGTGGAGCACACGAACACAAAACTCAGACGACCGAGGTAAGTCCAGCACACCCGAAGATCGGGCGCAACCACGACTCACCGCTACGTCGAAATATAGCGTGCCAGTCTTCCCGCCAGCCGGTCGCGGTCCCCGGTGATCGCGAACTGCGGTCTGGCCTGGCCACGACCGTCCCCGCCGATGACCTCGGCGACGAAACGGGCGACCTCCGCGGGCTCCGGGACCGGGTCCTCACCGCCGAGATATGCCGCCCGATCGGGCTCGGTTTCGACGGCGATCGCCCAGCCGTGCCGCTCGCTCCAGATCAGCATGAGGTCCCGGTCCGGCCGGTCCGCACGCCGTTCGCTGAGCCCGACGTACGCCGTCGCCGTGTCGCTGACCTCGAACGTGACGGCTTCACGCGCCACGTCGACGGCCATCGCCACTTCGCTGACGTAGCCCTTGAGCCCGTTGGCGATGGTCTGCGCGTTCATGGCCGGCTCTAGGCCTCCAGCCCGAGCATCGCGAGCAGTCGGACGCGGTCGCCGTTGTCCCTCGCGTTCTTCGTCACGCGGATGGCCGCTCGGCTCCGCATCACGTCGTCGTGGTCGCGTGCGGCGACCCGTGCCTTGGCGAAGTGACCTTGCTCGTGCGTCCTGGACGTCGGCTCTGACCGGGGCATATGTTCCCTTCGAAGGCGCTGATGAGCTCTAGGGACGTTACAGCACCCCGTCGCCCCCGCCCCTTACGTAACGAATATCACGCTTTTCACGGGTCGACGGCCAGCAGTGACCCGAGCGCGCGCAGGTGGCCGGTCGCCGTCCCCAAGGTGAACTCCAGGCGTTTCGCGGCGGCGAAGTAGCGGTGGAGCGGGTGGTCGACGTCGATGCCGACCCCGCCGTGGACGTGGACGGCGGTGTGGGCGACACGGTGCCCGGCCTCGGCCGCCCAGAACTTCGCGGTCGCGACCGCCTCGGCGGCGGCAGGCCCGCCGTCGAGCACCTGCCAGGCCGCCTGCCAGAGCGTGAGGCGCACGGCGTCGACGTCGATGAAGGCCTCGGCGAGCCGCTGCCGGACCGCCTGAAATGACCCGATCGGGTGGCCGAACTGCTCGCGTTCGCGCGCGTAGGTGGCCGTGAGCTCCAGCGCGCGCTCCAAGACGCCCAGCTGCTGCGCGCAGACCCCGACCGTGCCGCGCAGGCGGACCTGCTCGGGTGCGCCGGGCAGCGGCTCGGCCTGGACGCCGTCGAGTTCGAGCAGCGCGGCGTCGGCGTTGTCGATGGTCTGCTGCGGGGAGACGGTGACGCCCGGCGCGGACCGCTCGACCAGGAACAGCCGGTCAGACGCCGCGACCAGGAAGCCGTCCGCGAAGGCGCCGAAAGGCACAGCCGTCTGCGCGCCCGAGAGCACCGCTCCGTCGGCCGTGAAGCCGTCGAGCGCGACGGCCAGCGACTGTTCGCCGCGCAGCACCGGCACGACCCACTTCTCGGTCAGTCTGCCGTCGCCTGCTTCGGCCACCGCGGCGGCCGCCATGGTGACGCTGGTCAGGTACGGCACCGGCGCGACCGCCCTGCCGATCTCGATCAGCACCGAGCACTGCTCCAAAAGGCCGAATCCGCCGCCGCCCGCCGAAGACGGCAGCGCCGCGTCGACGATCCCGGAGCGCGCCAGCGTCGTCCACAGCTCGGTGTCGAACCCGCCGGTGCCGTGCGGCTCCCAGGTGGTCACCCGGTCGGTCAGGATCTTGCGGGTCAGCCCACCGAGGTCGTTCTGGGCTTCGGTCAGTGAAAAGTCCACGGGAAGCTCTCCTTAGCGGGTGACGGGGAGACGGAGCGCGGTCGCGGCGATGATGTCGCGCTGGACCTCGTTCGTGCCGCCGCCGAAGGTCAGGATCAGCGCGGACCGGTGCAGCCGCTCGATCCGGCCGCGCAGCAGCGCGCCCGGTGAGCCCTCGCGCACGACCGCGCCCGCGCCGAGCACCTCCATCAGCAGCCGGTACGCCTCGATCGCGAACTCGGTGCCGAACACCTTCGTCGCCGAGGCGTCGGCCGGGCCGAGGTCGTCGGCCGAGGCGATCTTCCAGTTGCGCAGCTTCAGGTACTCCGCGCCGGTGTGCACCCGCGCGAGATGGGTCCGCACCCATTCCTGGTCGAGCACCCGGCCGCCGTCAGGGGAGTCGGCCGAGCGGGCCCACTCGATCACCTCGCCGAGCGAGGTCTGGATCGGGGCGGCCGAGGTCAGCGCGACGCGTTCGTGGTTGAGCTGGTTGGTGATCAGCGGCCAGCCCTCGTTCTCGCCCGCGATCCGCGCGTCGACGGGCACCCGCACGTCCTCGTAGTACGTCGCGCTGGTGCCGGGACCGGCGACCGTGCGGACCTTCGTCCACGAGAAGCCTTCGGCGGTGGTCGGCACGATGAGGATCGACAGGCCCTTGTGCTTGCGCGCGTCCGGATCGGTGCGCGCGGCGAGCCACACGTAGTCGGCGTACTCGATCAGGCTCGTCCACATCTTCTGGCCGTTGATCACGTACTCGTCGCCGTCGCGGACCGCGCGGGTGCGCAGCGACGCCAGGTCGGTGCCCGCGCCGGGCTCCGAGTAGCCGATCGAGAAATGCAGCTCGCCCGCGGCGATGCGCGGCAGGTAGAACGCCTTCTGTTCTTCGGTGCCGAACCGCATGATCGTCGGGCCGATGGTGTTGACCGTCAGGAACGGCACCGGCACGCCCGCGGCGGCCGCCTCGTCGGTGAAGACGAGCTGATCGAACAGTGGCCGCGCCTGCCCGCCGTACTCCTCCGGCCAGCCGATGGCGAGCCAGCCGTCCCGGCCGAGATCGCGGACGATCTGCTTGTACACCAAGCCATCCCCGTACTCCGCGCGCCCGCTGCCGAGCGCCTCGCGGCGCTCCGGCGTCATCAGTTCGGCGAAGTACGAGCGCAGCTCGTCGCGGAGCTTCTGCTGCTCCGGCGTGTAGTCGATCCGCATCCGTTACCTCCACGCGCCGCCGGTCGTTGTGGTGGGCGTACCGTCACCCGTACTACTGTAGAACCTGTTCTAGTTGTACCAGTACGGCCGGACTGGAGGAAGCGTGGAGATCGGTGTCGATCGCGACCTGTGTGAGGCCAACGCCGTCTGTGTCGGACTGGCGCCCGGCGTCTTCGACCTGGACGACGACGAGGAGCTGGTCATCGACGCGTCGAAGGCCGATAGTGAAGTAGAACGTGTTTCTGCTGCGGTGCACGGTTGCCCGAAGAATGCGCTGTTCATGCGCAGTTAAGTGGACCTTGCCATGGACGAGAACAGATTCTAGTCTGGGCGCTGGAGCTGCGAGGAGGCATCCCGGGTGAGAGCGGCCGTACTGAACGCGATCGGTGACGACGAGCTGGAGTTGCGCGACGACGTGACCACCGTCGACCCCGGCCCGCGCGAGGTCCGGATCCGGGTGCGCGCCTCGGGGATCTGCCAGAGCGACCTGTCCGCGATGAACGGCACGCTCCCGGCGCTCGCGCCGGGCGTGGTCGGCCACGAAGGCGCGGGCGAGGTGCTCGAAGTCGGTTCGGCCGTCGACCGTCTCGCGGCGGGCGACCACGTCACGCTTTCCTTCGTTCCCCCGTGCGGCTCTTGCCCGAGCTGCGTGCGCGGCGAGCCGCATCTCTGCGCGGTGCACGCGATCGCCGCGTTCACCACACCGCGGTTCCGCGTCGGCGCGACGCCCGCCTTCGGCTACGCGGGCCTCGGCACCTTCGCCGACGAGGTCGTGCTCCCGGCTTGCGGCGCCGTCAAGATCGACAGGGACGTCCCGTTCGAGACGGCCGCGCTCATCGCCTGCGGGGTGCTGACCGGGGTCGGCGCCGTGCTCAACACGGCCAAGGTGCCGCCGGGGTCGACGGTCGTGGTCATCGGCTGCGGCGGGGTCGGCATCTCGGTCATCCAAGGCGCGCGCATCGCGGGCGCGAGCGTGATCGTCGCCGTCGACCCGGTCGAGGCCAAGCACGCCAACGCGCGCCGGTTCGGCGCCACCCACGTGACCACGCCGGACGGGCTCGATGAGATCAAGGAGCAGGTGACCGGCTTCGAGGGCTTCGACTACGCCTTCGACGTCGTCGGGCACGCGCCGACCATCCGCTCCGCGTGGGATTGCGTGCGCCGCGGCGGCTCGGTCGTGATCGTCGGCGCGGGCCGCTGCGACGACATGGTCGAGTTCAACGCGCAGGAACTCTTCTTGCACGACAAGCGGATACTCGGCTCGTTCTACGGATCGTCGCAGGTGCACCGCGACACCGGCCGCATGCTCAAGCTCTGGCGCGCCGGGCTGCTCGACCTCGACGGCATGATCTCGCGCCGTGTCGGCTTCACCGAAATCAACAACGCACTCGGCGTGCTGCGCCAAGGCAGCACGGACGTCATACGCCAGGTGGTGACCCTCAAGTGAGTCTCGAAGGTAAAGCCGCGATCGTCACCGGGGCCGGTGCCGGACTGGGCAGGGCCGAAGCGCTCGCACTCGCGAAAGCGGGCGCGAGCGTGGTGGTCAACGACCTGGCCGGTGCCGCGGACACGGTCGAGGAGATCGAAGCGGGCGGGGGCAAAGCCCTTGCCGTGGCAGGCGACATCTCGAAGCGGTCGACGGCGGACGCCTTGCTCGAAGCGGCCGTCGAGCACTTCGGCGGCCTGCACGTCGTCGTCAACAACGCGGGCGTGCTGCGGGACCGCATGCTGTTCGGCATGTCCGACGAGGACTGGGACCTCGTGCTCGACGTCCACCTGCGCGGGCATTTCCTGCTGTCGCGCAACGCCGCGAAGTACTGGCGTGACAAGTCCAAAATGGATGGAGAGCCGGTGTACGGCCGCCTGGTCAACACCGCGTCCGAGGCGTTCCTCATCGGCTCGCCAGGCCAGCCCAACTACTCGGCCGCCAAAGCGGGCATCGCCGCGCTCACCATCTCGGCGGCGAGGGGACTGGCCAAGTACGGCGTCCGCGCCAACGTGATCTGTCCCCGCGCGCGGACCGCGATGACCAAGGACGTCTTCGGCGAAGCGCCCGAGAACGGCGTCGACCCGTTGTCGGTCGACCACGTCGCCCCGTTCGTCGCGTTCCTCGCCTCACCGGAAGCCGGCGAGATCAACGGCCAGGTGTTCGTCGTGCACGGCGGCATGGTCCTGCTGCTGACCCCGCCGTCGATCGAGCAGCGGTTCGACGCCGGTGCCGACATCGGCGCCTACTTCGCGGGACGGGACCCGAAGCGGATGTTCGCGGCCGACGACATCTTGGCCGAATCGACTTGACGAACGGTCACTTCGTCAAGTCGACGACCTTCTCGGCGGGCTGAAACCGTGCTCGTACCACTGACTGAGGAGCTGATGTGATGGGCAGGCTCGACGACAAGGTCGCACTGATCACCGGTGCGGCGGCAGGCCAGGGCGAGGCGGCCGCGCGCGCCTATGTCAAAGAGGGCGCGAAGGTGCTGCTCACCGACGTCAACGACGGCGACGGCAAGCGGGTCGCCGACGAGATCGGCGCGCTGTACCAGCATCTCGACATCGGCTCGGAGGAAGACTGGGCCGCCGCGATCGACCGGGTGCTGACCGAGTACGGCAAGGTCAACGTGCTGGTCAACAACGCGGGCATCCTGCATTTCTCCGAACTCGGCAAGACCTCGCTCGAAGATTACGAGCGGGTCATCAGGATCAACCAGACCGGAACGTTTCTCGGGATGCGTTCGGTCGTTGAACCGATGACGGAGGCCGGTGGCGGCTCCATCGTCAACGTGTCCTCTGTGGAGGGACTGGCCGGTATGCCGTACCTCATCGCCTACACCGCGAGCAAGTTCGCGATCCGCGGGATGACCAAGGTGGCGGCGATGGAACTCGGCGCCAAGAACATCCGGGTCAATTCGGTCCATCCCGGGATGATCGAGACGAACATGGTGGCCACCGCGACGGGCGCCGAAGTGGACCTGCGCCGGTTCGCGAAGAAGGTCGCGCTCGGCCGGATGGGTCAACCTGAGGAGATCGCCCAATTGGTGGTATTCCTCGGCAGTGACGACAGTTCTTACTCCACCGGCGCCGAATTCGTCGCCGATGGCGGCGCCACGGCCACACATGCCCTCAAATTCGGCTAGGAGGTAATAGGGCGTGTATCAAAGTCGTGACCGCGGTCTCCGCGCCCAGGTGGCCCCTGGCGGCACCGCGGAATCACCCGAGTACAACCCGGTACGAGGATGATCCCACGGCACCGCCAGGAGCCACCTGGATCACGAAGCCCATCGGCCACGACTTTGATACACGCCCTAGGCTAGGCGCCGCCGTCCGGCGGAACAGTATGCGCAAGACTCGCAATGACGCGGGAAACCTTGGTGGCACGGAGGTTCGATGAGCGAGACCGTCAAGGTCACGGGAACGGCCGCGCTCACCCAGGTCGGGCGCTTGGCCACGCTCTCGTGGGAAGTGCTGCGCGCGATGTTCCGCCGACCGTTCCAAGTCAGGGAATGGATCGAACAATGCTGGTTCTTCGCCAGCGTCACGATCCTCCCGACGGCCTTGGTGGCGATCCCGTTCGGCGCGGTCATCGCGTTGCAGCTCGGTTCGCTGACCCAGCAGATCGGCGCGCAGTCGTTCACCGGCGCGGCCAGCGCACTCGCCATCGTGCAGCAGGCCGCGCCGCTGATCACCGCGCTGCTGGTCGCCGGAGCGGGCGGCAGCGCGGTGTGCGCGGACATCGGCGCGCGCAAGATCCGCGAAGAGATCGACGCGATGGAAGTGCTCGGCGTCAACCCGATCCAGCGGCTGATCGTGCCGAGAGTCTTGGCGGCGATCGTGGTTTCGGTGCTGCTCAACGGCTTGGTCAGCGTCGTCGGCGTGCTCGGCGGCTACTTCTTCAACGTCGTCATGCAAGGCGGCACGCCCGGCGCGTACCTCGCCAGCTTCAACGCGCTCGCCCAGCTGCCGGACCTGTGGATCAGCGAGATCAAGGCGTTGCTGTACGGGTTCGTGGCCGGCGTCGTCGCCGCCTTCCGCGGGCTCAACCCGTCCGGCGGGCCGAAAGGCGTCGGTGACGCGGTCAACCAGGCCGTGGTCATCACGTTCCTGCTGCTGTTCCTGATCAACGTCGTGCTGACCGCGATCTACCTCAAGATCGTGCCCGCGAAGGCGTTGTGATGGCCACCGACCGCACACTGGAGATCATCGCGAGGCCGGGCGCGAGCCTGGAGGGCTTCGGCGAGCAGCTCTCGTTCTACTTCCGCGCGCTCGCCTGGGCGCCGCGGACGATCCGCCGCTACGCCAGGGAGACGTTGCGGCTGCTGACCGAGGTCATCTTCGGCACCGGCGGGCTCGCGGTCATCGGCGGCACGCTCGGCGTGATGATCGGGATGACCATGTTCACCGGGCTCATCGTCGGCCTGCAGGGCTACGCCGCGCTGAACCAGCTCGGCACGGCCGCGCTGACCGGGTTCATCTCGGCCTACTTCAACACGCGTGAGGTCGCGCCGCTGTCGGCGGGGCTCGCGCTGTCGGCGACCGTCGGCTGCGGGTTCACCGCGCAGCTCGGCGCGATGCGGATCTCCGAGGAGATCGATGCGCTCGAAGTGATGGGCGTGCCGAGCCTGCCGTACCTGGTCACGACCCGCGTGCTGGCCGGGGTCGCCGCGGTGATCCCGCTGTACGCGGTCGGGTTGCTGAGTTCCTACTTGGCTTCGCGGCAGATCACGGTGTGGTTGTACGGCCAGTCCGCGGGCACCTACGACCACTACTTCTCGCTGTTCTTGCCGCCTGAAGACGTGCTCTGGTCGTTCCTCAAGGTGATGGTGTTCGCGACGATCGTGATCCTGTCGCACTGCTATTACGGCTTCACGGCGAAGGGTGGCCCGGCCGGGGTGGGCGTCGCGGTGGGCCGCGCGGTGCGGACGTCCATCGTGGTCATCTCGGTGCTCGACTTCTTCCTGAGCCTGGCCATCTGGGGCGCGACGACGACGGTGAGGATTTCCGGATGAACCGCGGGATCCTGCTCAAGCGGCTGCGGCACCAGGTGCTGGGGCTGGCTTTCCTGCTCGTGGTCGCGCTGTTCTTCGTGGTGACCGTCGCGTTCTACAAAAAAGTCTTCACCACGGTCGAAAACGTCACGTTGGAGACCGACCACATCGGCAACCAGATGCGGGTCGGCGCGGACGTGAAGATCCGCGGCATGATCGTCGGCGAGGTCAAGTCGATCCAGGCGTTCGGCGACCACGCGACGCTCGGGCTCGCGCTGCAGCCGGACAAGGTCGGCGTCATCCCGCAGAACGTCTCGGCCAGGCTGCTGCCGAAAACCCTGTTCGGGGAACGGTATGTGGCGCTGCAACTGCCGGAGAAACCCGCGCGCCACATCGCCGACGGCGACGTCATCCCGCAGGACCGGTCCAGCTCGGCGATCGAGCTGGAGAAGGTGCTCGGGGACGTTCTCCCGTTGCTGCAAGCGGTTCAGCCGCAGAAGCTGTCCAGCACCTTGACGGCCGTCTCGACCGCTTTGGACGGCAGGGGCAAGCAACTCGGCGAAACGCTCGTGCAACTGTCGGACTATCTCGGCAAGCTCAACCCGTCGCTGCCGGATCTGAAGGCCGACATCACCGGGCTGGCGAATGTGTCCGATGTGTACACCAAGGCCGCGCCGGATCTACTGGAAGCCTTGGCGGACCTGACCACCACCACACAGACCATTGTGGACAAACGGCAGGGGCTCGACGACCTGTACGCCACCGTCACCACCGCCTCGGTCGACCTGTCGACTTTCCTCGAGGTCAACTCCGACAACCTCATCAGGCTCACCACGGCCGTCCAGCCGACGCTCGACGTGCTCGCCAAGTACGCGCCCGAGTACCCGTGCCTGTTCCGCCAGCTCGCCGAGTCGGTGCCGGACGCGGAACTCGCCTTCGGCAAGGGCACCGCGCATCCGGAGGTCAGCCGGGTGACGATCGAGTTCACCTCCAGCCGTGGCAAGTACCTGCCGGGCGTCGACGAGCCGAAGTGGCAGGACAAGCGCGGCCCGCGCTGTTACCCGAAGGTGCCGAGGCCGGGGAAGTGGCCGCAGTATCCGCCGGACGGCGCGATCAAGGACGGCTCGACCAAGCCCGCGCCGCCGCGCTCACCGTCCGGCTTCCCGGGCGGCGGGTCCACTGTGGTCGGTTCGGCCGACGAACTCGCGTTGATCAACCTGCTGACCGCACCCGCGCTGGGTGTGCCGCTGGAAGCCGTGCCTGGCTGGGGAAGCCTGCTGGTCGGGCCGCTGTACCGCGGGGCGGAGGTGGAGCTCAAGTGAACCGGACGCTGCCGCCGCTCATCAAGATCCTCGTCTTCGCCGCCGTCACGGTGCTGCTGACCGGAATACTCGGCGCGACCATCGCCAACACGAACTTCGGCGTCACCTCCGGCTACCTCGCGCGGTTCACCGACGCGTCCGGGCTGCAGGAGGGCGACGACGTCCGCATCGTCGGCGTGAAGGTCGGCCAGGTCGGTGCGATCAAGGTGTCGCAAGGGGAACCGAACTACGCCGAGGTCCGGTTCGACATCCAGTCGGCGTACAAGCTGCCCGAGTCGGTGACCGCGACCATCAAGTACCGCAACCTCGTCGGGCAGCGCTACCTGGCGCTGAACACCGACATCGACGACGGCCGGGTGCTGCCCGCCGGCGGGACGATCCCGCCGGAACGCACCAAGCCGGCGTTGAACCTCACGGTGCTGTTCAACGGGTTCAAGCCGTTGTTCCAGGCGCTGAACCCCGAGGACGTCAACAAGCTGTCCTACGAGATCATCCAGGTCTTCCAAGGCGAAGGTGGCACGATCGCGAGCCTGCTCGCGCACACCGCGTCGGTCACCACGACGATCGCCGGGCGGGACAAGGTGATCGGCCAGGTCATCGACAACCTCAACACCGTGCTCGGCACGGTCGATCAGCACGCGCCGCAGCTCGGCGACCTGATCGACCAGACGCAGCGGCTGGTCAGCGGGCTCGCGGAGCAGCGCAAGCCGATCGGTGAAGCCGTCGCCGCGCTAGGCGAACTGACCGTGACGACCTCCGGCCTGCTGGCCGACGCGCGGCCCGCGTTGAAAGAGGACATCACGCAGCTCGGCAATCTTTCGGACAACCTCAACGATTCCGAGCAGCTGATCGACCACCTGCTGCAGGTGCTGCCGTCGAACCTGCAGAAGTTCACCAGGACACTGAGCTACGGCAGCTGGTTCAACTACTACCTGTGCGGGATCAACGGGCGGATCGGTGTCTCGGCGCTGAACATCCAGCTGCCGATCGTGCCGATCCCCGGCACCCAGCGGGCCGAGAGGTGCGGACCGTGAAACCACTCAAGCAGCGCAACCAGGCGGCGGTCGGCGGGGTGACCCTCGTGCTGCTGACACTGGTCGTCGTCGCGACCTACTTCTCCGACAGCATCCCGTTGTTCGGCAACGGCACCACGTACGCGGCCTACTTCGCGGAGTCGGCCGGGCTCGCGCCGGACAACGGAGTGCAGGTCGCCGGGGTCAAGGTCGGCCAGGTCACCTCGGTTTCGTTGGCGGGTAAGAAGGTTCTCGTCAAGTTCCGGGTCAAGGACACGCGGGTCGGCGACACGAGCACGGCGTCGATCGAGATCAAGACCCTGCTCGGTGAGAAGTACTTGGCGTTGCAGTCGTCCGGCTCCGGCAGCCAGGACCCGAACGTCCCGATCCCGTTGCAGCGCACGCGGACGCCGTTCGAGTTGCAGGACGCGTTCAAGCAGCTGTCGAGCACGGTCGGGGAGATCAACACCCAGCAGCTCGCCGACAGCTTCAACGTTCTGTCGGACAGCCTCAAGGACAGCCCGCAGCACATGAAGGACGCGCTGACCGGGCTGTCGTCGTTGTCGAAGACGGTGTCGTCGCGCGATCAGCAGCTCAAACAGTTGCTGGCCAACACAAGTGGCGTTTCGAAGACACTGGCCGACCGCAATGCCCAGCTGCAGCGGATCATCAGCGACGGCGACCTGCTGCTCGCCGAACTCCAGAGCCGCAAGGACGCGATCAGCGCGCTGCTCAAGGGAACTCAGCGGCTTTCGGAGCAACTGTCCGGGCTGGTCGCCGACAACCGGCAGCAGCTCAAGCCGACGCTGGAGAAACTCGGCAAGGTGACGGATGTGTTGCAGCGCAACCAGGACAACCTCGCGCACAGTCTCGCGCTGATGGCGCCGTTCGCCCGCGTCGGCGCGAACGCGACCGGCAACGGCCGCTGGTTCGAGGGCTACCTGTGCGGGCTGCTGCCGCCGACGATCACCGCGCTCGGCCTGCACATCAACCCGGAGGGATGCACGCCGCCGATCGCCGCGCCGAACCAGGGGGTGGGCGGCCGATGACCATCGACACCCGCGCACGCCGCAGCGTCTACACCTACCTCGCGTTCGCCTGTGTGGTCGCGCTCGTGCTGTCCGGTGGCCTGTGGTTCGTGCTGGGCGAGCGGGCGGGCACCCGGCTGAGCGCGTACTTCGGCAAGACCGTCGGCCTGTACGCGGGTTCTTCGGTGCGCGTGCTGGGCATCAAGGTCGGTGAGATCACCGCGGTGACCCCGCAGGGCGCGGCCGTGCGGGTCGACATGCGTGTCGATTCCGGAGTGGACATCCCGGCCGACGCCGGTGCCGTGGTCGTCGCGCCCTCGCTGGTCAGCGACCGATACGTCCAGCTGACGCCCGCTTACGACAGCGGCCCGGTGATGGCATCGGGCACCGTGATCGGCAAGGAACGCACGGCGACCCCGGTCGAGCTGGACGACCTTTACACGAGTCTCGACAAGCTTTCGAGCAGTCTGGGACCCAATGGCGCCAACAAGAACGGCGCGCTGTCGGGAGCGCTCGACACGGCGGCGGCCAACCTGGACGGCAACGGCGAGAACCTCAACAGCACGGTCACCAGGCTGGCCGAGCTGGCGAAGACGCTCGACGGTTCCAAGGACGACCTGTTCTCGACCGTGGAGAACCTGAACTCGTTCACGCACGCACTGTCCGAAAGCGACCGTCAGCTCAACTCGTTCTACACGCGAGCCGCCCAGGTCACCGGGTTCCTGGCCGAGGACTCGGCGGACGTGGGCGCGGCGCTGTCCTCGCTGGCGTCGTCACTGGGCGAGGTGCAGGGGTTCGTCGAAGAGAACAAGGACCTGCTGGCGTCCAATGTGGACAAATTGACCGGGCTGACGAAGGTGCTGGTCGACCAGCGCGCGGCGCTCGCCGAGGTGCTCGACCTCGCACCGCTCGGCGCCACCAACTTCATCAACTCCTACGACGCGGCGTCGGGCACGATCGCGGTGCGCGACAACCTGAACGAGCTGACCCATCCGCCCGTGCTCACCCTGTGCAGGTTGATCAGCGCGGGCACGCCAAAGGAGGTCCCGGACGTCGTGGGCAACCTGTGCAAGCAGCTCGCGCCGGTGCTCGACGGCACGTTGAAGCTCCCGTCCGTGCCGCAGGTCATCTCGTCGCTGACCCAAGGCCAGCTGCCGCCGCTGCCGTTGCCGCTCGCCGACGTGCTCTCGCAGTTGTCGGGAGGTGCGCGCCGATGAAGCGGATCGCCGGAGTCCTCGCCGGGGTGCTGTCGCTCGCAGCGTGCAGCAGCGGCGGCTTTTCGGGCATGTACAACGCCTCCCTGCCCGGCGGCGCCGATCTCGGGGAGCATCCGTACCGCATCACGGCGCAGTTCTCGGACGTGCTCGACCTCGTGCCGCAGGCCAGCGTGAAGGTCAACGACGTCGCGGTCGGCCGGGTCGAGAAGATCGAGCTGTCCCCGGACACGCACTCGGCGCTGGTCACGCTGCTCGTCAACGGCGATGTCCCGCTGCCGTCGAACGCGGGCGCCGAGCTGCGCCAGTCCAGCCTGCTGGGCGAGAAGTTCGTCGACCTGCACCCGCCGCGCGCCGAGCAGCCGACGGGCAAACTGGGGGAGGGCGCCCAGATTCCGCTGGCGCGCACGAACCGCAATCCCGAAGTCGAAGAGGTACTGGGCGCGTTGTCGCTGCTGCTCAACGGCGGTGGCGTCGAGCAGCTGCAGAAGATCAGCCACGAGCTGAACGACGCCTTGGCGGGCAACGAGCCGGAGATCCGCGCGCTGCTGGCGCATGTGGACCAGCTCGCGACCGAATTGGACGGACACAAAGGACAGATCGTCCGCGCGATCGACGGTCTCGACAAACTGTCGTCCACTTTGGTCGCCCAGCAGGGCAATCTGACCACCGCGGTGGACAACCTCGCACCCGGTCTCAAGGTCGTCACCGATCAGCGTGACGAGCTGGTGGGCATGTTGCAGGCGCTGAACCGGCTCTCGACGGTCGCGGTCGACACGGTCAAGCAGAGCGGCGACCAGCTCGTCGACAACCTGCGGACGTTGCAGCCGACACTGCAGAAGCTCGTCGAATCCGGCCAGAATCTGCCGAAGGCGTTGCAGATACTGCTGACCTACCCGTTCCCGGACTACGCGGGCAACGTGGTCAAGGGCGACTACGCGAACGTCGAGGCCACTGTGGACCTTCAGCTGGACACCCTGCTGGAGAACCTGAGCAGCTCGTCGCAACCGTTTCTGCCGATACCCGGCCTGTCCGGGTCGGGTCCGGCCACGCCTCAGGTTCCGCGGATCCCGTTGCCGCTGCCCGCCACGGATCCACTCGGCGACCTGCTCAAAGGCCTGCTCGGGGGTGGCCGATGATCACCAGGAAGCACCGCGTCCAGCTGCTGCTCTTCGTGCTGCTGGCCGTGTCCACAGTGGTCTACACGGGCGCGAACTACGCGGGCCTCGACCGGCTCTTCGGTGCGCGCGGCTACGTCGTCACGGCTCAGCTCGCCGACTCCGGCGGCATCTTCGTGAACTCCGAGGTCGCGTACCGGGGCGTCGCGGTCGGCAAGGTCGCGTCGATGACGCTGACCCCGGAAGGCGTCGACCTGGAACTCGACATCGACTCCGACGCGCCGCCGATCCCGGCGGACACCCGCGCGGTGGTGGCGAACCGGTCCGCGGTCGGCGAGCAGTACGTCGACCTCGAACCCCAGCACGAGAACCCGCCGTATCTGCGGGACGGTTCGGTCATCACGCAGGCCAAGACGTCGATCCCGCTTTCCCCGGACACGGTGCTCAGCAGCCTCGACAAGCTGGTGTCGAGCGTGCACCCGGAGTCGCTGCGTACAGTGGTCGACGAGACGTACAAGGCGTTCGCCGGCGCGGGTCCTGAACTGCAGAAGCTCTTGGACAGCACGGGTTCCCTGACCTCGGTGGCCACCCAGTACCTGCCGCAGACCCAAGGCCTGCTCGCGGACGCGAAGGTCGTGCTGGACACCCAGCAGCGGCAAGCCTCGAACATCACGTCGTTCGCGTCGGGCCTCAAGACCATCACCGAGCAACTCAAGAAGTCCGACCCGGACCTGCGCAAGGTCATCGACGACGCGCCCAAGCTGAGCCGCCAGATCACCGACGTGCTGACCACGTCCGGCTCCGACCTGGGCATCGTGATCGCGAACCTGCTCACGACCGCGCAGATCACGTCGTCGCGCACCGGCGCGGTCGAGGAACTGCTCGTGGCTTACCCGATCATCTCGGCCTTCTCGCCGTCCACCTCCGGTGACGGCACGGGTCACCTCGGCGTCGTGCTGAACTTCTTCGACCCGATCTCCTGTACCAAGGGTTACGAGGGCACGAAGCAGCGTCCGGCCAACGACGTCACCGAAGCCCCGGTCAACGTCAAGGCTTATTGCGCCGAGCCGCCCGGCAGCCCGACTGGCGTCCGAGGCTCGCAGAACGCGCCCTTCGCGGGTAAGCCCGCCCCGTTCCCTGACAAGCCTTCTCAGCCGGCTCCGAGCGCTCCGCAGCTTCCTGGCGTACTAAGCCTTGCGACAGCGGGCCGTCCCGGCGGGCTCGGACCGCTGCTGGGGCTGCCGAAGTGAGGCTTCTGGTCGTACTGACGGCTCTGGCCGTGCTCGCCGCCGGCTGGTTCGGCTGGTCATGGTGGTCCGCCGCCCACGACGACGGCGTCTCACTCGCCCGCGACCGCGACGCCGTGCTGTCGGCGGCCTCGACGGAATTGGTCGTGCTGAACACGATCGACCACCGCACGGCCGCGGCCGACGTCGACAAGTGGATCGCCGCCACCACCGGCCGCCTCGGCAAGGACCTCGCCGACGACCGCCAGGTCCAGGTCGACCGAGCGGCCTCGACGCAAGCGGTCGCCTCGGCGGTGCTGAAGCAGGCCGCGGTGACCGAGGTGAACCCGGCCGCCGGAACCGCCCGGGTCATCGCGGTGCTGGACGTCCTCGTCGGCACCGGCGGCGCCGCTCCCGCGCCGAACGTGTCGAGGCTGAACGTCGACCTGGAGCGCACCACCGCCGGCTGGAAGGTCTCAGCGATCCAGGCGGCGGCCAAATGAAGCGACTGTTGGCCGGTCTGGCGGCGCTGTTCGTGGCCGCAGCGGTGTGGTTCGCCGTCGAGTCGGCCTCGGTCCGCTCGGTCGACAACACGGCCCTCGTCGACGCCCGCGCGACCGCCGAGGTCATCGACCAGGTCGGCGCCGGCGTCAAAGCCGTGTTCTCCTACGACTACGCCAACCTCCCCCGCACCGAACGCGCGGCCTCGGACGTCCTCACCGGCGAGGCCGTCACCCAGTACCGCGCCGACTTCGCCGCCGCCCGCACCCAAGCCGAAACCGGAAAACTGGTCCGCACGACCACGATCCGCTCCATCGGCGTCCAGACCTTGCGCGGCGACGACGCGACGTTGCTCCTGTTCCTGGACCAGCAAACCCTGCACACCGAGTCGAACCAGCAGGAATCAACGGCCGCCCAGCTCGCCGTCACCGCTCACCGCACGGACGGCCGCTGGAAACTGACCACCCTCACCCCGCTCTCGTGAGTGTTTAGACCGGTTAGAACCCAATGCCACGTAGCTTAAGTTGATCTTGTTTGTGGTGGTGGGTTTGCGGCGTGGCGGTGTGGGTTGTCTGGGGCGGGCTGGTCTGATCGTCGGTTATGAGTTCAGGTGTGACGGCCAGCCCGGATCAGGTGTCGCTGGGTGTGCTGGTGGCGGCGGTGGATCGGGATGTGATCGACGCCGCGATCGCCGCGTGCGGGGTGGGGGCGAAGCGGTCGGATGGGAAGCTGCCGCCGCGTGTGGTGGCGGTGCTGACGATGGCGATGAGCTTGTTCCCCGACGATGATTATGAGGAGGTCGCGACGAAGGTGACCGGGTCGTTGTCGCGGTTCGGGTGCTGGGATGCGTCCTGGTCGGTGCCGACGGCCAGTGGGATCACTCAGGCTCGTAAACGGTTGGGGCCGGTGGTGATGGAGCAGGTGTTCGAGGGTGTCGCGCAGGCGGTGGCGACCTCGGACACGCGTGGCGCGTGGTTGCGGCGGTGGCGGTTGCTGGCGATCGACGGGTTCGAGGTCGACCTGCCCGACACCGCGGGCAATGTGGAGGAGTTCGGGTATGCCGGATCGGGCAAGCATCGCTCGGCCTTTCCGAAAGCGCGGGTGGTGGCGCTGGCCGAATGCGGCACGCACGCGTTCCTCGCCGCTCGCGTCGGCGCCTATGCGACGGGGAGCAAACCTTGGCGCAGGAGCTCTATCCGCGTCTGCTTGCTGATGAGCTGCTGACCGCGGACCGGAATTTCTATAGCTGGGACGCGTGGGACAGCGCCTCACGCACGGGTGCGGCGTTGTTGTGGCGGGCACCGGCGAACCTGGCGTTGCCGGTGGTGCGGGTTCTGTCCGACGGGTCTTATCTCACGGTTCTGATCAACCCGAAGGTCCGCGGAGCGGGCCGTCGTCGTCAGATTCTCGACGCTGCGATGGCCGGGGACCAGATCCACCCCGAGGAGGCACACCTGGTCCGGGTCGTGGAATACGACATCCCCGACCGCGTGGGCAACGGCACCGGTGAGCTGATCGTGCTGCTCACGAACATCACCGACTCCGACGACGCGGCCGCCGAGGAACTCGCCGCGGCTTATCACCAGCGCTGGGAGGAGGAAACCGCCAATGACCAGCTCAAAACCCATCTTCGAGGGCCGGGCAAGATCCTGCGATCGAGACTTCCGGAGCTGGTGCATCAGGAGATCTGGGCGTGGCTGACCGTCCATTACGCCCTGAGTGTCCTGATCGCCCGCGCGGCCGAGGCCGCAGATCTCGACCCCGACCGGATCAGCTACAGCCGTGTCCTGCGTATCGCCCGTCGTTCCGCCACCGGCACGGCGGGTTTTTCCCCCTCCGGACTGGACTGACGCACTACCCACGATCCTGGCCGACATCACCGGCAAACCCCTCCCGCCCCGCCGACACCGAACATGCCCACGCGCGGTCAAACGGTTACGCCACAACGCATACCGCGCCAAGACACGCACCGAACCAGCCAGCACCCGCCACCCCAGCCCACCCACGATCAGGCTACGCGGACTCACCCGCGCAGCCTGATCAACTCAAGCTACGTGGCATTGGGTTAGAACCGGCCGTACCACTCACGAATTATCTGAGCTTTGTGTTGCCGTCGGGGCCGCCCGTGGTGCGCAGGCGCTTCGCGTAGCAATCGTCTTTCGGGAAACCCTGTTGGTCGCACCACGCGTTCGCCGCTTCGGGGGTCGCGTAGACGGAGCCGCCGACCGTCGCCCAATAGTCCGAATTCTTGTAGCTGGGCCAATCCCCGGTCCACACGAGCATCGCGCCCGGATACCGCGACCGCAGCGTGAGGTGTTCCGAGAGGATCATGTCGGCGTCGTAGCGCACGCCGTGCGCGACCGTGCCCGGCTGCTTCGAACTCAATTGCGCCACCCAGCGGCCGTTCGCGTTGGCGCGCAGTGCGCCCAAATCGCCTGCGGCATAAGAACGCAAGGTGCGCAGCGCGTCACTGACGACCGTTGTGGGCGGGCGTTGCACGGAGGTGACCGTGACGGGCGGCGGAACGTAAGGCACGTATTCGGTCTGGGTGGGGGCCTGCGCGTTCGCCACGAAGCGGTCCTGCCCGGTGACGACCACCGGCGGGGCCTCCTTCAGGCCGATCACCACCAGGACGGCCGCAGCGATCACCACGGCCGCGCCGAGTACCGCGAGCGCCACCGTCCGGTTGGCGCGCCGGGACTCGAGGCGGTCGGCGGCCCCGGGATACCAGCTCTGGGTATAGGCGCACGGGCACACGGCGCCTTCGGCCAGTGGGCGGTGACAATTCTCGCAGAACGCGGACATGCGCATTTCACCTCGGGCTCACGGAGAGCGGAACACCCCTACCGCAAGACAGTCGCTTCGCCGCGGAATTTGTTGCGCGTATTTCCCGTACCGTAACATTTGTCGCGCATTCGCCCGTGGAATCATTTCTTTCCCGAAATCGCCGGGCCTTGGCGAACGATCACCCGGCCTTGATCACTTCTACAGTGCTGTAGATTGACGGTATGCCCGAAGAGTCGCACCGGCGGGCGCCGGGCAAGCTGGAGTCCGAGGTGCTCGCCGTGCTGTGGACGGCAGGCGAGCCGATGTCCGCGTCCGATGTCCAAGCGAGGCTGCGGGGTGACCTCGCTTACACGACCGTGGTGACCATTCTCGGGCGGCTGCACGACAAAGGCGCCGTCACGCGGGAAAAGCGCGGGCGGTCTTTCGGGTATTCGCCGGTCGAGGACGAGGCGGGACTGACCGCGCGCCGGATGCGCAAGGTGCTCGACGCCGGCCCCGACCGGGATCGGGTGCTCGCCCGGTTCGTTTCCGAATTGTCGGGTGACGACGAACGGACCTTGCGTGCGCTGCTCCGGGAAGCCGGGGGCGAGTGATGGACAAGGGAATGTTCGTGCCGCTCGTGCTGCCGCTGCTTTCGTGGCCGCTGGCGAGCGTCGTCATGGCGCGCACCTCGCCGCGGCTCGCGAGCTGGCTGCTCGCCGCGGGCGCGCTCGTGCTCGCGGGCGGTGGCACGGTCGTGCTGGCTTTGCTGGCCGCGTTCGAGCACCGTCCTTGGCTCGGCCTTGCCGCTGGGGCGCTGCTCGTCGCCGTGGCTGCACGGCTTGCCGTCGCGACCGCGCGGTGCGTCCGCTGGATGCGAGAGGTGCGCGCGGCCGCCGGCGAGTCCGACACGGAGCTGGTCGTCGTCGATGGTGCCCCGATGGCCATCGCCGTTCCCTTTCACGGTGGCCGGATCGTGGTTTCGCGTGCGCTGCTGACCACACTGGGCGACGGCGAGGTGTGCGCGCTGCTCGCCCATGAGCGTGCGCATCTGCGGGGACGTCATCACTGGTTCCTGGCCGCCGCAGGTCTGGCTGTCGCGCTCAATCCGCTGGTCCGGCCGGTGCGGACGGCGCTGGAATTCACGCTGGAGCGGTGGGCCGACGAGGGCGCCGCCCGCAGCGTCGGTGACCGGAAACTGGTCGCGACCGCGGTTGCGAAGGCCGCGCTCGTGTCGAAGGCCGGGCCGGTGCTCGCCGCGACCGGCGGACCGGTGCCGCGCCGCGTTTCGGCACTGCTCCGCGCGCCGACGCGGTCGTGGCGGCTGGGTGTCGCGGTCGTGCTGGCGGTGGTGCTGTGCTCGGGGTCGACCGTCGTCGAGGCGGTGGCCGACGCAGCAACTTCTACATGGATGTAGAATTTCTACAGACATGTAGAGGTGAGGATGAACGGATCTTCGTTCGACGGCGGCTGGTACCGGGCCGTGGCTCGATTCGCCGAGGAAACCCCTTGGCTGCACAGGTTTTTCGAGATCTACACGGACTGGGGCCTGGTGCTTCTCGCGCTGCTGGCGCTGGTCGCCTGCTGGCGAGCCCGTGGCGGAACGGCGGAGGACAAGGCCGCGGCCGTGTGGGTGCCGTTGGCGGCCGTGCTGGCTTTCGGGGTCAGCAGTCTTGTGAAGCCGCTGGTGCAGGAGTCGCGGCCATGCCAGAGCTTGCTCGGCGTCGTCCCGCTCACCCCGTGTGAACCCGTGGGCGACTACTCGTTCCCGAGCAACCACGCGGTGATCGTCGCGGCCGTCGCGGTCGCTCTGTTCTTCGTGGACAGACGGCTGGGCTGGATCGCCACGATCCTCGCGCTGTTGCTGGCTTTCTCACGGGTTTACGTCGGCGCCCACTATCCACATGACGTATTCGCAGGCCTTTTCGTGGGCGCGCTCGTCGGTTTCTGTGGCCGCTTCACCCTTCCGTGGCTCACGTGGGCTGTGAAGCGGACCACTCGGAAAGCCGCTTGCACCTCGGGGTTAGCGTTACGTTATGACAACCCTCTCTGTCGACGCCGAGACGGCCCGTAGCGACTATGCGGCGCTCGTCGAGCGCGGCCTCTCCCTCGACATCACCCGCGGCAAGCCGTCTCCCCGCCAGCTGGACCTGAGCAACGGCATGCTCGGTCTCCCCGGCGACGTCTTCAAGGCGGAGGACGGCACCGACGTCCGCAACTACGGGGGCCTCAACGGTCTCGCGGAGCTGCGCAAGCTGTTCAGCGGCTTCCTGCAGGTGCCCGCCGACCAGCTGCTCGCCGCGGGCAACTCGAGCCTCGAGCTCATGCACGACTCGGTCGTCAACGCCCTGCTGAGCAAGCTGCCCGGCGCCGAGCGTCGCTGGGCCGACGAGGAACGCGTCGCCTTCCTGTGCCCGGTGCCCGGGTACGACCGCCACTTCGCGCTGTCGGAGCGCTTCGGGATCGAACTGATCCAGGTCCCGATGACCGAGACCGGCCCCGACATGGACGTCGTCGAGCGCCTCGTCGCCGAGGACGCCGGCATCAAGGGCATCTGGTGCGTGCCGAAGTACAGCAACCCGACCGGCGCCACCTACGGCGACGACACCGTGCGCAGGCTCGCCGCGATGACCACGGCCGCGCCCGACTTCCGGATCTTCTGGGACAACGCCTACGCGGTCCACCACCTCACCGACGAAGAGACCCGGATCGCGGACCTGCTGGCGCTGTGCGAGGAGCACGGCAACGCGGACCGCGCGTTCGTGTTCGGCTCGACCTCGAAGGTGACCTTCGGCGGTGGCGGCGTGGGGTTCTTCGGCGCCTCGAAGGCCAACATCGCGTGGTGGCTCGGCAAGATCGGCAAGCGCACGATCGGCCCCGACAAGATCAACCAGCTGCGTCACATGCTGTTCCTCAAGGACGAAGACGGCGTCCGCGAGCACATGCGCAAGCACCGTGAGCTCATCGCGCCGAAGTTCGACGCGGTCGACCGCATCCTCACCGAGGAGCTCGGCGACACCGGCCTCGCGAGCTGGACCAAGCCGACCGGCGGGTACTTCATCTCGCTGACCGTCGTGCCCGGCACCGCGAAGGAGGTCGTCCGCCTCGCCAAGGAAGCGGGCATCGCGCTCACGCCCGCGGGCGCGACGCACCCGTACGGCGACGACCCCGAGGACAAGACCATCCGCATCGCCCCGACCTTCCCGGAGCTCGCGGAGATCGAAGAGGCCGTCAAGGGCCTGACCGTCTGCGTCCGGCTGGCGGCAGCGGAGCGCGCTTGATCAACCCCTGCGCGTCACCGTTTTCGGTAAGGTCGGAGCGGTGACGCGCAGGGCTGTGATCATCGGTGGTGGGATTTCGGGTGCCGTGACGGCGATGGCCTTGCACAAGGCCGGGATCGAGGCGGTCATCCACGAGGCGTATCCCGAGGGGGCGGCCGACGCCGGCGCCTTCTTGACGATCATGGACAACGGGATGGACGCGCTCAGCGCCATCGACGCGTTGGACCCGGTGATCGACAATTCCTTTCCCGCGCACGGTGTCGAGGTCTTCGGCGTCACCGGCGAGCAGATGGGGGAGCGGGTCTTCTCCCGCGTCGGCGTCACCAGCCCGCGCACGCTCACCCGGGCCGGGCTCTACCGCGTGCTGCACGGCGAGGCCGCCCGTCGCGGCATCGCCTTCGAACACGGCAAACGCCTGATCTCGGCGGAGACGACGTCACACGGCGTCGAAGCCCGCTTCGAGGACGGCTCGATCGCGCGCGGCGACATCCTGATCGGCGCCGACGGCCTGCATTCGGTGGTACGCAAGCTCATCGACCCCGACGCGCCGAGCCCGCGCTACACCGGCCTCAACATCGTCTACGGCTACACGCGCAGCAAGGACATCCCGTCCGCGCCCGCGATCTACCGCATGATCCAAGGCAAGCACGCGTTCTTCGGCTACACGACCGCACCTGACGGCCAGACGTATTGGTTCTCGCGCATCCCCGGCCCGGAACGCTCCCGCGCCGAACTCGCGGCCGTCACCCCCGCCCAGTGGCGTTCCCTGGCGGCCGAGGCCTTCGCGGACGACGTGCCGCCGTCGGCGGGCATCATCGCCGCGACCGGCGACGAGGTCCATGGCGGACTCGCTTACGACGTCCCTATGTTGCCGATCTGGTCGACGCCCGAGATGGTCCTCGTCGGCGACGCCGCGCACGCCGCCTCACCCGCGGCGGGCCAGGGCGCGTCGATGGCGTTGGAGGACAGCGTCGTGCTCGCCCAGTGCCTGCGCGACCTGCCCGACGCGCCCGAGGCGTTCAAGACCTACGAGGGCCTGCGCCGCGAGCGCGTCGAGCGCCTGGTCGCCGTCAGCGCGGGCCAGCGCGACGCGGGGACCGAGCGGAATTGGCTCTACGACCACCACATCGAGTGGGACGCCCCCATCACGGCACCCGCCTGAGCAATCGGGGTCGTGCGCGTTGCGGGCGGTTCTATTTGAGGGGAAGGGCAAATGTGGCGTGCGTCGGTCTGGCTGACGAGGTCACGTCGCGAGGCCCGGACGCACGGCATTTCGCGGCTGAGTGAGGGCAAGGGGTCGTGAGTGTTTAGACCGGTTAGAACCGGCCGTACCACTCACGACCCCCATGACTCGCCCGCCACGTGTGGTCGCTGCGCCAGGTGGGATGGCGTGAACGCCTCGTTCGCGACGTTGAACGTTGTGAACGGGGCGTTCACGTCGTCTCGCTGGTGAACTACACCCGATTCGTGTCCACCATGGACGCCAGACGCGAAATGCGGTCCTATATGTCCTTTTCACGCGGTTTTGCTGGAGTCTGAGACGTGATGAAGGGGGCCCATGTCACGCTCAGCGTTACAAGGGTGGCCTTTGTGTGGTTCAGCCGCGCCCGAGCGCAAGACTCCACATTTGGCCTTCCGCTCAAGAACCGCCCGCAACGCGCACGAGCCCTTACTTCTTGTAGAGCGCCTCGATGTCGAGCGCGTAGTTCTTGCTGACGACGTTGCGCTTGAGCTTGAGGCTCGGCGTGATCTCGCCGCCCGCCTCGGTGAAGTCCTTGGCGAGGATCGTGAACTTCTTGATCGCCTCCGCCTTCGACACCGCCAGGTTGGCCTGGTCGACCGCCGTCTGGACTTCGGCGCGCAGGTCGGCGTCGTTGGCCAGGTCGGCGACCGAGGCGCCGGAATCCTTGCCGTGCTGGGACTTCCAGGTCGGGAAGTACTCCTCGTCGATGGTCACCAGCGCGCCGATGAACGGGCGCTGGTCGCCGACGACCATGGCCTGGCTGATCAGCGGGCTGGCCTTCATCGTGTCCTCGAGGCCGGACGGCGCGACGTTCTTGCCGCCGGCGGTGACGATGATCTCCTTCTTGCGCCCGGTGATCTTGAGGAAGCCGTCGTCGGAGAGCTCGCCGATGTCGCCGGTGTGGAACCAGCCGTCATTCAGCGACTCCTTGGTCGCGGCCTCGTTGTTGTAGTACGCGCCGAAGACGACGTCGCCCTTGAGCAGGATCTCGCCGTCGTCGGCGATCCGGCACGAGGTGCCCGCGACGGGCTTGCCGACGGTGCCGACACGGAACGCGGTGCGGGTGTTGACGTGCGCGGCCGCCGAGGTCTCGGTGAGGCCGTAGCCCTCGAACACCGGGACGCCGATGCCGCGGAAGAAGTGCGCGAGCCGCGCGCCCAGCGGGGCGCCGCCGGAGACGGCCGCGATGCAGCGGCCGCCGAGTGCCGCGCGCAGCTTGGCGTAGACGAGCTTGTCGAACAGCATGTGCTTGAGGCGCAGGCCGAGCCCGATGCTGCCCGCCGCTTCCGCCTCGCTGTACGCGACGGCGGTGGCTTCGGCGGCGTCGAAGATCTTGCCCTTGCCGTCGCCGTGCGCCTTCTGCTTGGCGCTGTTGTAGACCTTCTCGAACACGCGCGGCACCGCGACCACGAAGGTCGGGCGGAACGTGCCGAGGTCGGCGACCAGCGTCTTGACGTCCGCGGTGTGCCCGAGTGTCACGCGGGTGCTGAGCGCCGTCACCGCGATCGCGCGCGCCAGCACGTGGGCGAGCGGCAGGAACACCAGCAGCGAGTTGCCCTGTTCCATCAGGTCGGGGAACGCCTCGACCGCGCCGCGGATCTCCGAGAGCAGGTTCTTGTGGGTCAGCTCGACGCCCTTGGGGCGCCCGGTGGTGCCCGAGGTGTAGACGATCGTGGCGAGGTCGCCCGACTTCACCACGCGGCGGCGGGCGTGCAGCTCGTCGTCGGTGAGGCTGGTGCCGATCGCGGTGAGCACGTCGATGGCGGGCTTCTCTGCCGACTCGATCTGGAAGGTGTTGTCGAGCGTGTCGAGCCGCTCGATGACGCTCTCCAGCGTCGCGAGGTGGTCGTCGGTCTCGACGAAGACGGCCTTGGCCGCGGAGTCCGACAGGATCCAGTGCACCTGCTCGGCCGAGGAGGTGTCGTAGATCGGGACGGTGACGCCGCCCGCGGCCCAGATCGCGAAGTCGATCAGGGTCCACTCGTAGCGGGTCTTCGACATCAGGCCGACCCGGTCGCCGACCTCCAGGCCGGACTTGACCAGGCCCTTGGCGACCGCGAGCACCTGCGCGGCGAACTCGGCGGCGGTGACGTCCAGCCAGGTGCCGTTCACCTGGCGGCGGAAGCTGACGAGGTCGGCGAAACGCTCGGCGTTCGCCCACACGACGTCCGCGAGGTTCTCTTCGCCGGTGACGGGGCGAGTGGCGGGAGCGCTGTATTCGCGCACGTGGACCTCCGTGTTCAAACGCGAGCTGTTACCCGCCGGTTAACTTAGCGTGCGGGTCACGATAAGGCCATGCTGCTGCGGATGCACGACCGCGCCCATGACATTCTCCATTTCGTGGCTGAAGCTAGCGCGATCGACATCGTCGACGAAACCTTCCTCGCGGTACCGGCCGGCACGGTGAAGGCGGCGTTCGCGGATCCGCGGTCCTGGTCCCGATACTGGCCCGACCTGGTGCTCGAGGTCTACACCGACCGCGGCGACGAGGGGCTCCGGTGGACCGTGCGCGGCGCGCTGGTCGGCACCATGGAGATCTGGCTGGAGCCGATGCTCGACGGCACCGTGCTGCACTACTTCCTGCGCGCCTCACCCGATGGGCCCGCGCTCAGCCCGCGCAGGCTCCGCCAGGAGTTCGACCGCAGGGCGCGCGCGGCCAAGGGCATCGCGCTGGGCCTCAAGGAGATCTTGGAAGATGGCCGTGAGCCGGGTGTTCCGCCCGCGCACGCCGTATAAGGGGAAGTATGCGGGTTCACGTCGTATCGGACGTCCACGGCAACAACGAGGCGCTCAAGCGGGCCGGTGACGGCGCCGACGCGCTGATCGTGCTCGGTGACCTGGTCGACTTCGTCGACTACCACCAGCACGACAAGGGCATCATGGGCGCGTTGTTCGGCGCGGAGAACGTGGCCACGTTCGCGCGGCTGCGCCGCGAGGGCACCCGCGACGAGACGATCGCCTACTCCCGCTCGCTCTGGGCCACCCTCGAAGACCCGGCCGCGGCCGTCGACGAGGCCATCCGCGCCCAGTACGCGGCCCTGTTCGCCGCGATGCCGGTGCCGACCTACGCCACGCCCGGCAACGTCGACACCCCCGTGCTCTGGCCGGAGTTCGCCCGCGAAGGCGTACACGTGCTGGACGGTGAGACGGTCGAGATCGGCGGCCTGAGGTGCGGTTTCGTCGGCGGCGCGCTGCTGCCGAAGGGTGTCCTGCCGCGCAAGGGAGGCGGCTGGCGGCCGTACCTGCGCACGCACGAGGACTTCGACGCGGACGTGGCCAAGCTCGGCGCGGTCGACGTGCTCTGCACCCACATCCCGCCCGCGGTGCCCGAGCTGACCTACGACGTGGTCGCCAAGCGGCACGAGCTCGGCTCGGCCACGCTGCGCGAGCTGATCACGATTCAGCAACCCCGCTGGTCGGTCTTCGGACACGTGCACCAGCCGCTGTCAGCGAGGAGGCGTCTCGGCAAGACCGAGTGCCGTAACGTCGGTCACTTCAAGGAGACAGAACTGCCGTACGTGCTTCGTTGGTGACTAGCCGGAACGGTTACTCTTCCACCCATGGCCGAGCAGTCCACGCAGTCCATCGAGGTAGCCGCGTCGCCCGATCGGGTCATGGCGGTGATCGCCGACTTCCCCGAGTATCCGAAATGGGCCAAGGCGGTGCGAGAGACCGAGGTCCTCGCCGAAGACGAGGCCGGCAAGCCCCACCAGGTGCGGCTGACCCTCGACGCCGGTCCCATCAAGGACGTCTACACGCTGGAGTACGACTGGGACGCCGACGGCCTCGCCGTCAGCTGGCACCTGGTCAAGGGCCAGATGCAGAAGGCCCAGAACGGGCGCTACCAGCTCGAGCCGTCCGGCGCGGGCACCAAGGTGACGTACACGCTCTCGGTCGAGCTCGCGCTCCCGATGATCGGGCTGCTGCGCCGCAAGGCCGAGAAGATGGTCATGGACACCGCGCTCAAGGAGCTCAAGAAGCGTGTGGAGAGTCTTAGCTAGTGCGGATTCTCCTGTTCACCGGCAAGGGGGGCGTCGGTAAGACGACCCTTGCCGCGGCGACCGCCGCGGCGCTCGCCGGGCGCGGCAGGAAGACGCTGGTGGTCTCGACCGACCCCGCGCACTCGCTCGGCGACGCGTTCGGCGTGCCACTGGGCGCGGAGCCGTCCGAAGTGGACGCGCTGCTGCACGCCGCCCAGATCGACTCGCGCGGCCTGGTCGACACCGTCTGGCAGGACCTGCGCGGCCAGCTCAGGACGATGCTGTCCGGCGCCGGGATCGACCAGCTCGACGCCGAAGAGCTCACCGTGCTGCCCGGCGTCGACGAGGTGCTCGCGCTCACCGAGGTGCAGCGGCTGGCGGAGACCGGCCCGTGGGACACGATCGTCGTCGACTGCGGCCCGACCGCCGAGACCCTGCGCCTGCTCGCGCTGCCCGAGGCGATCTCCGGCTATCTGACCCGGTTGTTCGGCCGCAAACGATGGTCGGGCACCGCCGACGCCGTCCGCAGGCTCGGCAGGCATCTGGAGTCGCTGCGCGCGCTGCTCACCGATCCGACGGTCACCACCGTCCGGCTGGTGCTCACGCCGGAACGCGTCGTCGTCGCCGAGGCCCGCCGCACGCTCAGTTCCCTTGCGCTGCGCGGGATCCGGGTCGACGGCATGATCGCGAACCGGCTGATGCCCGCACCCGGCATCTGGCGCGGCTCGGCCGCGAACTGGATGCGCACCAGGCGCAACCAGCAGGACGAGGTGCTCGCCGAGCTCCACGCGGCGGGCCTGGGCTCCGGGCTGATCCGCGCGGTCGAGCACCGCGCCGTCGAGCCGGTCGGCCTGCCCGCCTTGCTGGAGATCGCGGCCGAGCTCTATCATGGCTCAGATCCCTTGTCCGGCAACGGATCAGGCATCACGCCGCTGCTCAAGGTGTCCGAAGTGGACGGTGGTTACGAGCTGCGGGTGGCGTTGCCGCTGGGCCGGGACACCACACTGGATCTCGCGCGGGTCGACGACGACCTCGCCATCACCGTCGACGGCTTCCGCCGTCTCATCGCACTGCCCGCACTGCTGCGCCCGTGCCGCATCACCGGGGCCGAGTCCGACGCGGCGGGGCTGGTGGTGTCACTGTCCGCCGACCGGAGGCGCCCGTGACCGACACGCATCAGGCGACGAGCCTGGCCGAAGAGATCAGGCTGCTCGTCGAGATGGTCATCGAACGCGCGGCACCGTGGCTGGAGGGCGTCATCTCCGCCGGTCACGGGCCCGAAGCCGAGCAGAAGCCGCACGAGACCAGCGACTGCGGGTGGTGCCCGCTGTGCGCGCTCGTCGCCGTCGTCAAGGGGGAGCGGCCCGAGTTCGCCGCGAAGCTCATGGAGCAGGCCGCGCAGCTGATCGCGCTGCTCAGGGCCGTGCTGGCGGACCGGTGGGAGCCCGACGGCGGGGTGCACATGCCGGGGTTCCAACCGGCGGCCAAGCCGCCGGCCGCGCATGATGATCCAGTACCGTCCGCCCGGGTGCAGCACATCGCCGTACGCCGACGGGACGAGTGGCAGCCGGATCGGGAGAACTGAGTGCTGGCGATAGGTGTTGATGTCGGCGGGACCAGCGTGCGCGCCGGCGTCGTCGATGAGCAGGGTTCGCTGCTGGACACCTGCCGGGTGGCCACCCCGAGTGGCGAGAACGCGCTCGAGGACGCGATCGCCGGGGTGATCGAGGATCTCCGCAACCGGCACGAGGTGGCGGCCGTCGGCCTCGCCGTCGCCGGTTTCGTGGCCGCCGACCGCCGCTCGGTCATGTTCGCGCCGCACCTGGCCTGGCGCGGCGCCCCGGTGGGCGACCGCATCGCCAAGCGCGTCGGCCTCCCGGTCACCCTCGAACACGACGCCAACGCCGCCGCCGTCGGCGAGCACCGCTTCGGCGCCGCGCGCGGATCGAGCGTGGCCGTGCTGGTGGCGCTGGGCACCGGAATCGGCGCGGGTCTGCTGCTGAACGGCAAGATCTACCGCGGCGCGCACGGCGTCGCCCCCGAACTCGGTCACCTCACCGTGGTGCCGGGCGGGCGCGCGTGCCCGTGCGGGAAGTACGGCTGCTGGGAGCGCTACTGCAGCGGGACGGCGCTCGCCGCGACCGCCGTCGAGCTGCTCGCCAGGCATCCCGGCCGGTCGACCGTGCTGGCCAGGGAGACCGCGGGCGACCCCGGCTCGGTGACCGGCAGGCGCGTCGCGGGCGCCGCGCGCGACGGCGACCCTGTCGCCCAGCGCGCGCTCGCCGAGCTGGCGAAATGGCTCGGCGAAGGCCTCGCGCTGGTCGCGGACGTCTTCGACCCCGAGGTCATGGTGATCGCGGGCGGCGTGTCCGAGTCGGCCCCGCTGTTCCTCGACGAGGCCCGCGAGCACTACTCCGGGCTCATCACCGGCGCCGGCCACCGCCCGCTGGCCCGGATCCGCACCGCGCAGCTCGGCGCCGACACGGCACTGGTCGGCGCGGCCGCGGTCGCCTTCGAGGAGACTGCCGAACGGCAGGTCGGTGTGACAGGCTGAAGCCATGGACGCCAACGGTTTCGTGCGCTGCGGTCACGGCCACCGGCACTGGGGACGCCGTGGCGCGGCCGGGTTGCTGCTGGCCGACCCCGAGCGTGGCGTCCTGCTCCAGCGGCGGGCCTGGTGGGTCCATCACGGCCGGACCTGGGCGATCCCCGGCGGCGCGCTGGAGTCGGGGGAGAGCCCCCGCGACACGGCCATCCGCGAGGCATGGGAAGAAGCCGAGATCGCGGCCGACGCGCTGAACGTGACCTGCCAGTCCACAGTGGACCATGGAAACTGGGCCTACACCACGGTTTTGGCGCTCGTGACGAAGCCGGTCAACGAACGCGTCGCCAACTCGGAGAGCTCGGAGCTGGCCTGGGTGCCGCCGTCGAACGTCCAAGATTACCGCCTGCACAAGGATTTCGCGCTCGCGTGGCCCGCGCTCCACGAGCAGCTTGGCCGGGAGCTGGTCCTGATCGTCGACGGCGCGAACGTCGTCGGCTCGCGTCCGGACGGCTGGTGGCGTGACCGGCACGGCGCGGCCGTCACACTCCGCGACAAGCTCGCTCGCCTTGCCGTGTCAGGGTTTTCCGCCGGTTCCGCGGGCTTGCCGATGAACGGCGACTGGACGTGGTGGCCGCGTGTCACGTTGGTCGTCGAAGGCCAGGCACGCGGCGTCGAGGCCTCGGCGACGGTCCAGGTCGTCGCGGCGCCCCGCGACGGGGACGCCAAGATCGTCGAGGTGGCCAGGGAGGCGGTCGCGTCGCGGCCGCGCGACCACGTCGTCGTGGTGACGGCCGACCGCGAACTCAAAGCCCGGGTGACGGCGGAAGGGGCCTCGGTCATGGGGCCGGGCGCACTGCTGAAAGTGCTCGACCAGATGTCCGGCAGTCTGATCGCATGGACGTGACCCAGCTCGACGCGACGGACCCGGCGTACAAGGACGACCCGTACCGGACCTACGCCGGTCTCCCGCCGGTCAGCCGGGTCACCCTCAACGGCATGCCCGCCTGGCTGGTGACCCGGTACGACTATGTCCGCCGGGCGTTCTCGGATCCCCATCTCAGCAACGATCTCGGCCACCTCAACGCCGCGATCGACGCCGGGGGAGCCTGGGTGACCGCGGAGCGGGCGATGGGGCTAGACCGGAACCTCCTGCGCAGCGACGGCGCGACCCACGGCCGGTTGCGGCGGTTGGTGAGCAAGGCGTTCACCCCCGCCCGCATCGAGTCGATGCGGCCGAAGGTCGAGGCGATGGCGGACGAACTGGCCGCTCGCTTCCGGTCACGCGGCGAGGTGGAACTGATCGGCGAGTTCGCCTTCCCGTTCGCGCTCACGGTGATCATGGAGCTGCTCGGGATGCCGGAGGACGAGCAGGCCCAGTTCCACCTGTGGGCGCGGCAAATGGTTCCGCGGCCCGACACCCAGGAAGAGCAGAAGGCGGGATACGCCGCGGTCCGCGGCTACTTCACCGAGCTGGTGGCGAAAAAGGTCCGCGAGCCCGGCGACGACCTGCTCAGCGCGCTGGTCAAGGTGCGCGACGAAGGCAACCGGCTCGACGAGGAAGAACTGCTCGGCATGGCGTGGCTGCTGTTCACCGCCGGCCACAGCACGACGGCCGACCTCATCGGCACCGGCACGCTCGCGCTGCTGAACAATCCCGATCGACTCGCCGAGCTGCGCGCCGATCCGGCACGGCTGCCCGCCGCGATCGAGGAGTGCATCCGCTTCGACGGCGCGCTGGAGCTCGCCATCAGCCGGTTCACCACCGGCCCGGTCACCTTCGGCGACGTCACCATCCCCGGTGACGGCCAGGTCGTGCTGCTGGCGATCGCCGCCGCCGACCGCGACCCCGGCCGTTTTCCCGACCCCGACCGGTTCGACCCTCGCCGCGACGCGAGCGGGCACGTCGGGTTCGGGCACGGCATCCACTACTGCCTCGGCGTCTCGCTCGCGCGGATGGAGCTGGCGATCGCGTTCCGGATCATCCTCGGCCTGCGTGACCTGGAACTGGCCGACACGCGGCTGGCTTGGCACGTCAACCCGCACCTGCGCGGGCTCGACGCGCTGCCGCTGCGGTTCACGCCTGGGGAAGCCCCGTCCGCATCTCCGAGATCAGCGACGCCACCACGGCCTTGAGGCTGCCGTTGCAGCTCTGCGCGACCGCGCGCTGGCGCCGGTAGCTCGGCCCGACCCGCAGGATGTGCTCGACCGAGCGCAGCTCCTCGGTGCAGTCCAGCCGCCGCGCGACCGGCTCCAGCCGGTTCAGCAGGTCGAGCAGATCGTCCGTGACCAGCCGTTCGCGCCCGGCCGCGTCCAGGATGATCTCCGCGTCGGTGCCGTAGCGGGCGGCGCGCCACTTGTTCTCCTGGACGTGCCATGGCGGCATGGTCGGCAGGATCTCGCCGTCGTCGAGGCGGGCGCTGAAGTCGTCGACCAGGCACTGGGTCAGCGCGGCGATCGCGGCGACCTCCTCCAGCGTCGGCAGGCCGTCGCACACCCGCATCTCGATGGTGCCGAAGTGCGGCGCCGGCCGGATGTCCCAGCGGATCTCGGAGAAGTGGTCGATCACGCCGGTGACGAACATGTCGTCGACGTAGTTCTCCAGCTCCGTCCACTTGCGGAACTGGAACGGCAGGCCCGCGGTCGGCAGCTGCTGGAACATCAGCGCCCGGTTCGAGGCGTACCCGGTGTCCTCACCACCCCAGTACGGCGACGACGCCGAAAGCGCTTGCAGGTGGGGAAAGTAGTTGAGCAGCGCGTCGAGCACCGGGAGCACCTTGTCGCGGTGATCGAGGCCGACGTGCACGTGGACGCCGTAGATCAGCATCTGACGGCCCCACCACTGGGTGCGGTCGATCAGCTTCGCGTACCGCTCCTTGTCGGTGACCTTCTGCTGGTACCAGGTGGAGAACGGGTGCGAGCCCGCCGAGAAGAACTCGACGCCCAGCGGGTCGCACACCTTGTGCACCAGCTCCAGCGAGTCGGCCAGGTCGGCCTTGACCTCGCCGATGGTGTCGCAGATGCCGGTGATGATCTCGACCGTGTTGAGCAGCAGCTCCTGCTTGATCTTCGGGTGCTCGTCCTGGCCGTCGGGGCGCACCTGCTCCAGGATGCGCTCGGCGACGGAGGCGAGCTCCCCGGTCCGGCGGTCGACAAGGGCCAGCTCCCACTCGGCGCCGACCGTCGACCGGCGGGAGGGGCTGAACTCGATGTGCACTGGTTTTCCTAGGGGTCAGACCTGGGCGCCCGTGGTGGGATCGGCGCCGTCGGGCGGTCCCTGTCTCACGCGCAGAAGCAACAAGGCTATCGCGGTCGCCAGCGAAAGGATGCCCAGCGGGGTGGCCAGCGTGGTGCCGAGGCCCAGCACGTTCGGCCAGATCAGCAGCACCAGTCCGATCACGAAGAACAGCAGCACGATGAACGCGCCCTTGCGCGGCCTCGGCAGCGGCGGCGGCTCCGGCGGCACGTAGTGCTCGTTGTCGTCGGCGGGATCGTCGCCGAACATGGTGGCGTCCCACTCGGCGCCGCCACCACGCCAGCCGCGGTCCGGCGCCTTCTTCTCCTCCGGCTCGGCGGGTTCGGGCTCCTCGTCGAGCAGCCCGACGCCCTCGGCACGCAGATCGGCGACGATCTCCGCGAAGGTGGCGTCGACGTCCTCCGGCCCGTCCTTGCCCCTGCTCATGTCGCGTCGACCCCCGCCTCACGAACGCTGCGCACGAATTCGACACTACGCTCGAAGATCAGCTCGGCGTCGTTGTCCTGCGTCGCCACGTGGTAGCTGTTCTCGAGCAGCACCTCGGTGACGTTCTCGCTGCCGACCGCGTCGAGGATGATCCGCGAGTTCACCGGCTCCACGATGTGGTCGACGGTCGAGTGGAGCAGCAGCAGCGGCTGGGTCACCTTGGGCAGGTCGGCGCGGACGAGCTTCCACAGCTTGCCGAGGCTGACCGCCGCGCGCACCGGCGTGCGCGTGTACGCGATCTCGGTCTCGCCTGGCTTCTTGATGTCGTTGCCGACGCCGGGCACCGAGGGCAGCACCCTGGCCAGCAGCGGGCCGAACTTGGCGTCCCAGCGCAGCGTGGTCACCGACGGGTTCACCAGCACGAGGCCGGCGATCCGGTCGCCGAACTCCTGGGCGAGGCGCAGGGTGAGCGTGCCGCCCATGGACAGGCCGCCGACGAACACCGAGTCGCAGGTCTCGAGCAGCTCCAGCAGCTCCGCGCGGACCGTTTCGTACCAGTCCGTCCACGCTGTCCGGTTCATCTCCTGCCAGACCGTGCCGTGGCCCGGTAGCAACGGGCAGCGCACGGTGAACCCGGCCTCGGCCAGATGCGCGCCCCAGGCGCGGAGGCTGCCGGGTGTGCCGGTGAACCCATGGCACAGCAGTACCCCGACTTCGGTCGAACCGGTGTGTGAGAACGGTTCCGCGCCGGCGAGCACCGTCATGCGATCGCCTTCCGTCTGTGCTTGTGGGGACGTCTATGTTCGCACGGCCGGGCCGCGTTGTGGGCCCCCGACCGCACTGGAGAATGGCATAGGATCGGTGTGAGATCGATCGCTGCCGGTCCGCAACCGGGTACCAGGCGTTGTGCATGGCCGGTCGTGGTTCGTAACCTTGTTGATCGGGTCGACCCGGAACGAGCTGCTCGGAGGACATGTCGCGGTGCTGTACTGGTTGATGAAGAACGTCTTTTTGGGCCCGCTGCTCAAGCTGCTGTGGCCGACCAAGGTGGTCGGCGCGGAGAACATCCCCGAGACCGGCGGTGTCATCCTGGCAGGCAACCATCTCGCGGTCGCCGACTCGTTCTTCATGCCGCTGCGCGTCAAGCGCATGGTCACCTTCCCCGCCAAGTCGGAGTACTTCACCGAGCCGGGCATCAAGGGCAAGCTCAAGAAGGCGTTCTTCACCGGCGTCGGCCAGATCCCGATCGACCGCTCCGGCGGCAACGCCGCGCAGGCCGCGCTCGACACCGCCACCAGGCTGGTCCGCGAGGGCAACCTCCTGGGCATCTACCCCGAGGGCACCCGTTCCCCGGACGGCAGGCTCTACAAGGGCAAGACCGGCGTCGCCCGCATCGCGCTGGAGTCCGGCGGCCTCGTCGTCCCGGTCGCGATGATCGGCACCGACAAGGTCAACCCGATCGGCTCCAAGATGTGGCGCCCCATGCGCCTGGAGATCCGCTTCGGCAAGCCGCTCGACTTCTCGCGCTACGAGGGCCTCGCCGGCGACCGGTTCATCGAGCGGTCGATCACCGACGAGATCATGTACGCGCTGATGGAGCTCTCCGGGCAGGAGTACGTCGACATCTACGCGGCCAAGGCCAAGGAACTCCTCGCCGCCGAGGCCGCGGGTGTGAGCCCCAAGGTCCCGGCCCAGCCGTCGGCTCTGGAAGCGGATCGGGTACCCCAGACCAAGGTCGGATAGTCGCCCATTAGGGTCGCCCGGTGCGATTTTTCTACGACACCGAGTTCATCGAGGACGGCTTGACGATCGACCTGGTGTCGATCGGTGTCGTGGACGAGCAGGGCCGGGAGTTCTACGCGGTATCGACCGACTTCGACCCGGCCAAGGCAGGAGCCTGGGTCCGCGACAACGTCCTCCCCAAGCTGCCCTCGCCCGCCGACAAGGCCTGGCGCAGCCGTGAGCGCATCCGCGAGGACCTGCTCGAGTTCTTCGGCAAGCCCCCGGGCGGCATCGAGCTCTGGGCCTGGTTCGCGGCCTACGACCACGTCGCGCTCGCCCAGCTCTGGGGCCCGATGCCCGCGCTCCCGCGCCAGCTGCCCCGCTTCACCCGCGACCTGCGCCAGCGCTGGGAAGACGTCAACAAGCCCAAGCTCCCGCCCGCCCCGACCGACGCCCACGACGCACTCGCCGACGCCCGCCACAACTACGAGCGCTGGCAGATCATCGAAGAGGTCTGGAAGCGCCGCCGCGGCTGACCCGCACCCCGTCGTAGCCCGAATGCGTCGTTCGGTCCCTGCCAGGTCCCGAATGCGTCGTTCGGTCCCTGCCAGGTCCCGAATGCGTCGTTCGGTCCCTGCCAGGTCCCCAATGCGTCTTTCGGCACCTCCCAGGGACCGAAAGACGCATTGGGATTTTTTCAGCGGCGGGACTTGACGGCGGCGGCGAGGGTGTCCAAAAGGGACGCTGTGGTGTCCCAGTCCATGCAGGCGTCGGTGATCGACTGGCCGTAGGTGAGGTCCTCGGCGTGGCCCAGCGAGAGGTCCTGGCGTCCGCCGACGAGGAAGCTCTCCATCATCACCCCGGCGATGCCGCGCTCACCCGAGGCGAGCCGGGACGCGATCTCCTCGATCACGGCGGCCTGCCGGACGTGGTCCTTCGAGCTGTTGCCGTGGCTCGCGTCGATGATCACGCGCTCCGGCAGCCCCGCCTTCGCGAGCCGCGAGAGCGTGTCCGAAACCGTGAGAGCGTCGTAGTTCGGGCCCTGGGCGCTGCCGCGCAGGATCACGTGGCAGTCGGGGTTGCCCGCGGTGGTCAGGAGCGCGGCCAGTCCGTCGGTGTTGATGCCGGGGAAGACGTGTGACGCCCCGGCCGCGCGGGTCGCGTCGACGGCGACCTGGACGTCGCCCTCGGTCGAGTTCTTGATGCCGACCGGCATGGACAGCGCGCTGCACAGCTGCCGGTGCACCTGCGACGCCGCGGTGCGCGCGCCGATGGAACCCCAGGTCACGGTGTCGGCGATGTACTGCGGGGTGATCGGGTCGAGGAACTCGCAGCCCACCGGGAGCCCGAGCGCCGACACGTCGAGCAGCAGCCGTCGCGCTATCCGCAGGCCCTTGTTGACCTCGAACGTCCCGTTCATCGACGGGTCGTTGATCAGGCCCTTCCAGCCGAGCGTGGTGCGCGGCTTCTCGAAGTAGACCCGCATGACGACGTGCAGTTCACCCCGAAGCTCAGCCGACTTCGCGGCCAGCTTTCGCGCGTAGTCCATCGCGGCTTCGGTGTCGTGGACCGAACACGGTCCGACGACGACGAGGAGCCGGTCGTCGGTGCCGTTGAGGATGCCGATGGTGCCCGCCCGACCGGCGAGCACCGTATCGGCGACACCGGAGGTCATCGGATGCTCGTGCCTGAGCATGGCGGGGGACAGCAGCGGGCTGATCGAAGTGGTGCGGTTGCCGTCGAGTGCGGTCAGCGTGTCGGCGGTGGGAGTCATCGCGGGGTTCCTCTCGGGGTGAACCGACCCGCGGAAACCCTGCGAGCCGGTGTGGATCTTCCGGCTCGGCAGGTGGTAGGTCAGCGCAGGTTCACGCCGCCGTGCCCACCCGGGGCCGGCTTCGTAAACCAGAAATAGCGCTGCACGAGGTCAAGCTAGCACAGACATGATTTCCAGGTGGTACGCCCTGCACCGATCCAGAGATCTGGCGCTACGCTGACGGCGAAATGTGACTGCCATCTCTGAGTAACAAAGACGGAGGACTTGTCATGCGTGTCGGTGTGCTGACCGGCGGCGGCGACTGCCCCGGCCTGAACGCGGTGATCCGCGCCGTGGTCCGCAAGGGCATCGAGGTCCACAACTGGGACATCGTCGGCTTCCGCAACGGGTGGCAGGGGCCGCTCACCGGGGAGAGCAAGCCGCTCGGGCTGAACGATGTCGAGGACATCCTGACCCGGGGCGGCACCATCCTGCGGTCGTCGCGGACCAACCCGTACAAGGTCGACGGCGGCGTCGACAAGATCAAGGCCGTGCTCAAGGAGCAGGGCGTCGACGCGCTCATCGCCATCGGCGGCGAGGACACCCTCGGTGTCGCCAAGCGGCTGACCGACGACGGCGTCGGTGTCGTCGGGGTTCCCAAGACGATCGACAACGACCTCGGCGCGACCGACTACACCTTCGGTTTCGACACCGCGGTCTCCATCGCCACCGAGGCGATCGACCGGCTGCACACCACGGCCGAGTCGCACCACCGCGCGCTGGTCGTCGAGGTCATGGGCCGCCACGCGGGCTGGATCGCGCTGCACTCCGGCCTGGCGGGCGGCGCGAGCGTCATCCTGGTGCCCGAGCGCCACTTCGACGTCGAGAAGGTCGTCAAGTGGGTCGAGCGCCGCTTCGAGCGTGAGTTCGCGCCGATCATCGTCGTCGCCGAGGGCGCGCTGCCCGAGGGCGGCGAGGAGAAGCTGCTCACCGGCGAGAAGGACGCCTTCGGGCACGTCCGCCTCGGCGGCATCGGCACCTGGCTGGCCGACGAGATCGCCAAGCGCACCGGCAAGGAGTCCCGCGCCGTGGTGCTCGGGCACGTCCAGCGCGGTGGCACGCCGACCGCCTACGACCGGGTGCTCGCCACCCGCTTCGGCCTCAACGCGGTCGACGCCGTCGCCGACGGCGACTTCGGCGTGATGGTCGCGCTGCGCGGCACCGACATCGTCCGCGTGAAGCTGTCCGAGGCGACCGCCGAGCTGAAGACGGTCCCGGCCGAGCGGTACGAAGAGGCCGAGGTCTTCTTCGGCTGAGTCATGCCATGTCATCGGGGACGGCCACAGCGCGGTGGACGTCCTCGGTGAACGGGCGGCGGGGTCAGCGCGAGTCCAGGTGACGTTCCAGCGCGTCCAGCCGTCCTTCCCAGAATTTCCGGTACGGGGCCAGCCAGGCGTCGATCTCGGCGAGCGGCTCCGGCCGCAGCCGGTAGCAGCGGCGCTGGGCGGCGACGCGAACGGTGACCAGGCCCGCTTCGCGCAGTACCCGCAGGTGCTTGGAGACGGCAGGCTGGCTCAGGTCCAGCTGCTCGACCAGCTCGCCGACCGAGCGCTCCCCGTCGCGGAGCAGGTCGAGGATCGTCCGCCTGCGAGGTTCCGCCAGTACGTCGAAAGTGTGCATCACCCGGCGAATGTGCCTCTCGGCGCATATTCATGTCAAGGCATGTTGCGGCCGTTCGAGTTAATCGGTTACCCGCTTTCCAAATAGCTGGTCTGAACCATTGACTTATTGGTCTAGTCCATTCACCCTTTTATGCAGTCCCTCCGCACCGGTTTCGTCACTCTTCGTGACACTGAAAGGGAGAAGGCATGCCCCGTTCGAGTAAGCGCAGGCTGATCGCCATCTTGAGCGCGGCCGCGGCCGCACTGATGTCGATCACGGTTCCCGCCACCGCGACAGTCCAGGCCCCGGCGGGCACCGAGCAGGCCGAGGCCTCTGTCGGCAAGGTCGTCGGCTACTTCGTGGAATGGGGTGTCTACGCCCGGAACTACCACGTCAAGAACATCAAGACCAGCGGCTCGGCGAGCAAGCTGACGCACATCAACTACGCCTTCGGCAACGTCACGAACGGCGGCTGCTCGATCGGTGACGCCTACGCCGACTACGACAAGTTCTACGACGCCGCGTCGAGCGTCGACGGGGTCGCCGACACCTGGGACGCCGGCGCGCTGCGCGGCAACTTCAACCAGCTGAAGAAGCTCAAGAAGCAGTACCCGAACATCAAGATCCTGTGGTCGTTCGGCGGCTGGACCTGGTCGGGCGGCTTCACCCAGGCCGCGAAGAACCCGGCCGCGTTCGCGCAGTCCTGCTACAACCTGGTCAACGACCCGCGCTGGGCCGGTGTCTTCGACGGCATCGACATCGACTGGGAGTACCCGAACGCCTGCGGCCTCAGCTGTGACACCAGCGGCGCGGCGGCGTTCAAGAACCTGATGGGCGCGGTCAAGGCCAAGTTCGGCTCGAAGCTGGTCACCGCCGCGATCACCGCGGACGGCACCTCCGGCGGCAAGATCGACGCCGCCGACTACGCGGGCGCCGCGTCCTCGGTCAACTGGTACAACGTCATGACCTACGACTACTTCGGCGCCTGGGCCGCGCAGGGCCCGACCGCCCCGCACTCGCCGCTGACGAGCTACAACGGCATCCCGACCGCAGGCTTCTACTCCGACGCGGCCATCCAGAAGCTCAAGAGCAAGGGTGTCCCGTCGAGCAAACTGTTGCTGGGCATCGGTTTCTACGGCCGAGGCTGGACCGGCGTCACGCAGAGCGCGCCGGGTGGCACCGCGACCGGCGCCGCACCTGGCACGTACGAGGCCGGTATCGAGGACTACAAGGTGCTCAAGGGCAAGTGCCCGTCCACCGGCACCGTCGCGGGCACCGCGTACGCCAAGTGCGGCAACCAGTGGTGGAGCTACGACACCCCGAGCACCATCGGCGGCAAGGTGAACTACGCCAAGCAGCAGGGTCTCGGCGGCGCGATGTTCTGGGAGCTCTCCGGCGACACCACCGGCGGCGAGCTGATCTCCGCACTCGCCAGGTAACCAAGGGCAACCGGCGTGGCAGCCGACAAAGAGGTCTACTGCCACGCCGGGTTCCACTCGATGAGGGTCGTGAGTGTTTCCGACGGCTAGAACCGTCGGGAACACTCACGACCTTTTTCAGCAGCTGTACCGGGCGACGCCGGACTGCGAGGTGAAGACGGTGCCGGCCGGGTTGGTCTTGTAGATCGTCGTGCGGTAGTTGTAGGTGCCCATGCCACCACAGGGATACTTCGGCGTCGCGCTGCCGTCGCCGTCCCACGATGGGTTCCTTTCCGTGATCCAGCCGCGCCAGGATTCGCGCTCCAGCAGCACCTGGAAGTGCCAGGATCGGTCGCAGCCCGAGCTGCTGGCGGTGGTCACGATCTCGCTGCCGGACTGCCACGGAACCGCCGCGTTGGACGAGGAACAGCCCTGGATGGTCGACTCGTTCGACGGCGCGGCGGCGGCCGGGCCGGTCATCGCGGCCGTTCCGCCGACCACGGCGAGGCCCGCCACTGCCAGCCTGGTCGCTTTCCCCAGATTTTCGAGCACGTTTCTCTCCTTCATGGGTCAATGCGCTGCGGCATTTCCTGCCGCGCCAAGAAGTGGACCAAGCGGAACTGTCGGCTCGCTGTCATTTAAATCCTGAATTAAATGCCGCCTTGATTCATTTCGTGAAATAGGCCGGGGGTGGCTCGGGATTGTCGGTGGGCGGGACTATCGTCTCCTCGTATGAAGTTCGCCGGCTTCGGTGAGCACGCCGTGGAGTTCTACGACGGCCTGCTCGCCGACAACTCCAAGATCTACTGGGACGACAACCTCACCATCTACAAGGAGGACGTCAAAGCGCCGATGGAGGCGCTGCTCAAGGAGCTGGAGCCCGAGTTCGGCGCGGGGTTCGGCACCGGCAAGATCTTCCGGCCGTACCGGGACACGCGGTTCTCCGGTGACAAGACGCCGTACAAGACGCACTGCGGCGCGGTGATCGAGCAGGGCCGCGGCGGCGGGGCGTACTACGTCGAGGTCGGGCCGGAGGGGCTGCGGGTCGGCGGCGGCTGTTTCCACCTGGAGTCCGACCAGCTCGCCAGGTACCGGCAGGCGGTCGACACCGACATCCACGGCAAGGCGCTGGAGAAGGTGCTCGCGAGCCTGCGCCGCGCGGGCTGGGAGATCAGGGGAGATCAGCTCAAGACCAAGCCGCGGGGATTCGACGACGACCACCCGAGGCTCGACCTGCTCAAGTACCGCTCGGTGTACGCGGTCCGCGTCTGGGAGCCGGACGACGCGCTGCACGAGCGCGCCTCGCTGGACCGTGTGAAGAAGGCGTGGCGGCAGGTCCGCGCGTTCAACGAATGGGCACGCGACCACGTCGGCACGAGCGAGAAACCCCGCCGCTAAGGCGTGACCGGACGCGTCCAGAGATGGGTGACGTCGCCACGGGTGGTCGCCAGGAAGTCGTCCCGTCCGAGTGAGGCTGCGGACACGCTGTCGGACTCTTCCGGCAGCGGCATTTCCTTGCCGTCGAGTGACCACAGCCGCGGCCGTCCGCCGGCTTTCGCCGTCACCATCCGAGCGGTCAGGCCGGTCACCTCGAGCAGCTGATCAGCGGGTACGTCGACGGCCGCCACGGACGGCTGTCCCCAGGTCGCGGTCCGCACCCAGGACACCAGGCGCTGGACGCCGCCGGGACGGCTGGTGACGCCGACCGCGACGCAGGATTCGGGCGAGCAGGTCACGCGCGCGACCGAGGTGTTGCCCAGGCTGTCCGGGTCGGCGAGCGGTTCGCGTCGCCACGTCTTGCCGTCCGCAGAAGTCCAGGCGAGTGGGGTCGCTTTGGCGCGGCCCGGCTCGTTGACGCTCACGTCGCCGACGGCCACGAACTCACGCCCGTCGTGCCCCGCGCCGAGAATCCGGGTCTGCGCGCCCGGCTCGCTGAGCAGCGCGGGGTCCTCCTGCTGCGCCCAGGTCACGCCGTCGGGGGAGAGCCAGACGGCGGCGCCCGGCCCGCCCCGCGCGTGATCCCACTGCCCGGTCAGCAGGAAGGCGTCCGGTCCGGCGGCCGAACCGGAGGTGGTGATCCCGCGCGGCCCGCCGAGCAGCTCGACACCCTGCGGGTACTCGGTGAGCCCCGCCGCCGAGCCGGCCCAGATCGTCGGCCGGGGATTGCCGTGCGCGCCGCCGAACGCCTCGCCGAGCGCGAAGAGCCTGTCGCCCGACAGTGACGGCAGCGTCAGGTCGGCCTGCCTGCCATATCCGCTGCGTGGTTGGACGGGCACCGCGCGCCACGGCCGTCCGGCCCAGGCGGCGGGCGCGTGCCCGGCGGAACCGAACGCGTACAGCACGTGGCCGTCCGTGATCAGCGCGCGCACCTTCGCGCCGGGCGCCGGATCTTCGATTCGCTGCCAGTAGGGCGGTGTCGGAGTCGGCCCGGAACAGGCCGCTACGCAGGCGATAGTCAAGATCAGCGCGACCACTCGCGACACCACCGTCATGGTTACGAAGGTTACCGTGAACACGTCGCCGACAAGACACGCAGAGGAACTTTCGGGATCGGTACAGACTCGTTGGCCACAAAGGACTAGGCTGTTCGAACGTGAGCCGACGCGCGAAGATCGTTTGTACATTGGGCCCCGCCACCGCAACGCCGGAGAAGATGCGGGCACTCGTAGACGCCGGGATGGACGTCGCGAGAATGAACTTCAGCCACGGGAGCCACAGCGACCACAAGGCCGTCTACGACCTGATCCGCACCGCGGCCGCCGAGTCCGGCCGCGCGGTCGGCATCCTGGCCGACCTGCAGGGCCCGAAGATCCGCCTTGGCACGTTCGCCGGTGGCCCCGTCGAGTGGCGCACCGGCGACGTCGTGCGCATCACCGTCGAGGACGTCGAGGGCACCCACGACCGCGTTTCCACCACCTACAAGGGCCTCGCGCACGACGCGAAGCCGGGCGACCGCCTGCTCGTCGACGACGGCAAGGTCGGGCTCGTGGTCAAGGGCGTCGAGGGTTCCGACGTGGTCTGCGAGGTCACCGAGGGCGGCCCGGTCAGCAACAACAAGGGCGTTTCGCTGCCCGGCATGGACGTTTCGGTGCCCGCGCTGTCCGACAAGGACATCGAGGACCTCGAATTCGCGCTGGAGCTGGGCGTCGACTTCATCGCGCTCTCGTTCGTGCGCTCGCCCGCCGACATCGACCTGGTGCACCAGGTGATGGACAAGGTCGGCAAGGGCCGCCTGCCGGTCGTCGCGAAGATCGAGAAGCCTGAGGCCGTATACAACCTCGAGGCCATCGTCCTCGCCTTCGACGCGGTGATGATCGCCCGCGGTGACCTCGGCGTCGAGCTGCCGCTCGAGCAGGTCCCGCTGGTGCAGAAGCGCACCATCCAGATCGCCCGCGAGAACGCGAAGCCGGTCATCGTCGCGACGCAGATGCTCGAGTCGATGATCAACAGCTCCCGCCCGACCCGCGCGGAGGCCTCGGACGTCGCCAACGCGGTGCTCGACGGCGCCGACGCGCTGATGCTCTCCGGTGAGACGAGCGTCGGCCGCTACGCGATCGACACGGTCAAGACGATGGCCCGCATCATCGAGACGATCGAGACCGACTCGCCGATCGTGCCGCCGCTCTCGCACGTCCCGCGCACCAAGCGTGGCGTCATCTCCTACGCCGCCCGCGACATCGGCGAGCGCCTCAACGCGAAGGCGCTGGTCGCGTTCACCCAGTCCGGCGACACCGTGCGCCGCCTCGCGCGGCTGCACACCCGGCTGCCGCTGCTGGCGTTCACGCCGGAGGAGAGCGTCCGCGCGCAGCTGGCGATGACCTGGGGCACCGTCACCCGGATCGTGCCGAGGGTGGAGACGACCGACGAGATGATCCAGCAGGTCGACCACTCGATGCTGGAGATGGGCCGGTACCAGCGCGGCGACCTGGTGGTCATCGTGGCCGGTTCGCCTCCCGGCACCGTCGGCTCGACGAACCTGATCCACGTTCACCGACTTGGTGAAGACGACCACGCTTAAGAGACTAAGCGGCCGCTTAGGCAATAAGGTTCCGTCATGACCGAATTGGCCAAGGAAGCCGCTTCCCGTCTCGACACGACGTCCGGCGCGGGGCAGCCCGTGCTGGACAGGCTGGTGGCGCTCCTCGATCTGGAGAAGATCGAGGAGAACATCTTCCGCGGTGTCTCGCCCCGGCATTCGCCGGTGCGGGTGTTCGGCGGCCAGGTGGCGGGCCAGGCTCTGGTCGCCGCCGGCCGTACCGTGCCTGCGGACCGCAGGGTCCACTCGCTGCACGCGTATTTCATCCGCGGCGGCGACCCCAGCGTCCCGATCGTCTACGAGGTCGACCGCATCCGCGACGGCCGGTCGTTCACGACCAGGCGCGTGGTCGCCATCCAGCACGGCAAGGCCATTTTTTCGCTGTCGGCCTCGTTCCAGAAGGACGAGCCCGGCATCGAGCACGCCGAGTCCATGCCGGACGGCGTCCCGGCGCCCGAGTCACTGCCGTCGCTGGTCGACTGGGCCAAGGAATCGGGCATCACGCACCACGAGCGTCCCCGCCCGATCGACATCCGCTACGTCAGCCCGCCGCCGTGGGTCACCCGCGAGACCGGCGAGCGCCCCGCGCACACCCGCGTCTGGATGCGCGCCGACGGCACCCTGCCCGTCGACCAGCTCCTGCACGTCTGTGTGCTCACCTACGCGTCGGACATGACCCTGCTCGACTCGATCCTGGCCCGCCATGGCGTCTACTGGGAGCTCGACAAGGTACTGGGCGCCTCGCTGGACCACGCGCTGTGGTTCCACCGCCCGTTCCGCGCCGACGAGTGGTTCCTCTACGACAGCCAGTCCCCGACGGCCTCAGGCGCCCGCGGCCTCGCGACGGGCCGCTTCTTCGCCGCCGACGGAACCCTCATCGCCACAGTCGTCCAAGAAGGCCTCCTCCGCGTAATCGGCTCGTGAGCGTTTTGCCGTTCTCCCGATCCGCACGTTCATGCCGTCCGAAAGCCTCGCGGACTCGAACAAAGTAAGACAAAAGGCGCAAAAGCGACCTGCATCTTATGCCAGGGCGAGCGAGGGTGCCCCTCGCTCCACCGGCCGGGCCGGGATAAAGCCCGCTAAACTCCCACGCCAACGCGGCTTCCTTCGCATGGGACTCGTGAGCGTTTTGACCGGTTAGAACCGGCCGTACCACTCACGACCCCGAAGCGCGGGCCGCCGGAACCCCAAGCATCGGCGAGCCCAAGCCCCGGCGCCCTGTCGACGCGAAAACTTGAGCGCGCATTAAACAAACACAGGGCCCGGGATCGATCGGGGGGAACAATCCCGGACCCCGTGGAAGGTCGCGGTTCAGCCTTGGTACTGCGGGCTCCGCTTCCTTCGTTTGTGGTGGCTCGCGGCCACGGTCGGCACGGCGTCGGTGTCGAGCCGCAGCCGTACTGCCAAGTATGCGCGGCATGGCGTCTGTTTGCGACGCCGGAACGGGGACCACGGCTGGCGTCTGCGGCAGGTGGGGCAGCGGCCTGCGGCGTCCGGTTCGTGCTCGGCGAGTACTTCGCGCAGTGCCGCGACGAGGCGGGGGATCTCGTGCTCGGCCAGCACGACGAGACGGTCCTGATCGGACTTGCCCACCGATCGGGTGAGCTCGGTCAGTCTGTGATGGACGGCGGCTTGCATCGGGCCCAAGATGGAATCCCGCTCCCGCATCTAGTACCCCCTCGCGACTCTCGCCGCCGATCAATTCCGCGCAGGATCCACAGCGTACAGCGGCTTTCTGCAAATTGCAGTCCACCGATCGGGGATCGGCTCCATTTCTTTAAGTGTTAGAACATCACCGTGTGCGGGACCGGCTGGTTAGATATGTCATGAGATAGTTTTGCGAACCCGAGCCAGACCCGGAGGTGCCATGACGCGGGGGCAGGGGCCCACAGTGCGGCGCCGCAGACTCGCCAGCGAGCTGCGGAGGCTGCGCGAGGCGGCGGAGCTCACCATCGACGAGGTGGGCGACAAGCTGGAATGTTCGGCGTCCAAGGTGAGCCGGATCGAAACCGGGCATGTGGGGGTCACGCCGCGTGACGCCAGGGACATGCTCGAGCTGTACGGCATCTCCGGAGATGAGCAGGAAGCGCTGGTCCAGCTCTCGCGCGAGGCGCGCAAGCGTGGCTGGTGGCACGCCTACAACGAGGTCTTCACCGGCACGTTCGTCGGGCTGGAGGCGGACGCGAGTTCGCTGCGCGCGTTCCAGGCGCTGCTGGTGCCCGGCCTGCTGCAGACGGAGCGGTACGCCCGCGCGGTGATCAGGGCGATGCGGCCGGACGCCGACGAGGTGGAGATCAAGCGCCGGGTGGCCGCGCGGATGGCCAGGCAGGAGCTGCTCACCGATCCGGCGCCGCCGGAGTACTGGGCGGTGATCGACGAGGCCGTGCTGCACCGGACGGTCGGCGGGCCGGAGGTGATGGCCGAGCAGCTGTACCGGATGGTCTCGGTGGCCAAGATGCCGCACGTGACCGTCCAGGTGGTGCCGTTCGGCGCGGGCGCGCACCCGGGCATGGAGGGGCCGTTCCTGATTCTCGGCTTCCCCGAGCAGGCCGACCCCGACGTGGTCTACGTGGACAGCACGTCCACCGGCCTGTACCTCGAAATGCCGCCTGACGTGCGGCGTTACTCGCTGATGTTCGATCACCTGCGTGCCGCCGCGCTCAAGCCGGACGACTCGCTGCACCAGATTTCGGAGGCGGCGGGGCGGTACGCCGAGCGGGCCGCCGCGCAGACCTGACCTGACCCACCGTGACGCCGTCCGTTGCGCATCGTTGTACCTCAGGTGCGCTGCACATGAAGTTGCACATGAAGAATACGAAGTAGACAGGAGTAGGGGAGTATGCGCGAAAACGAGCTGGCCGGGGCCCGGTGGCGCAAGAGCAGCCACAGCGGCGGCGGGAACGACTGTGTCGAGGTCGCCTTCGTGCCGGGCGGGACCGCCGTGCGTGACTCGAAGGACCCGGAAGGTGGAGCCTTCGTGCTGCCCGCCGGCGGGTGGCAGGGCCTGCTGGACTCACTGAGCTAAGCACCGATCGTCGACCCCTTACCCCCTTCGAGCTGGGAATCAGCCGGGGTAAGGGGTCGATTCGCGTCCAGCGCTAGGTGATCACCCGATGCCTGAGGCACCCCCTCAGGACGACTCTGAGGTTCACAGGAAAGAGAACGAACCGAGGAGAACAAGATGTCGGACTTCATGTTGGACGCGGTGCAGGCCGAAGTGGCGTACCGGACCGAGCAGCTGCGGCGCGCCGGCCGCAGCGCCTGGGTGGACCGCGCCGACCGGCTCGGCCGCCGGTTGCGCGCACGCTGGGCCACGGAGGTCAAGGTGCCGGAGCAGGAGCGCAGGGCAGCCGAACGGGTGACCGCCGACCAGGCCCGGTAGGCCCGGTCATGGTCGTCACAGTCAAAACCGTGCCGGTTTTGTCGTAGGGGTAGGCCAGAATGCACCTTGTGCCCCGTCTAGGTTCTGGTATCCCGCTCGTCGCCCGCACTCAGGAGATGCGTCAGCTACGGGCCGCCCTCGCCCGCGCCGAGCGTGGCGAGGCCGGCGCCGTGCTGCTCTCCGGTGACGCGGGTGTCGGCAAGACGCGCCTGCTCACCGCGCTCGGTGAGTACGCGCTGTCGCGGGACGCGCTGGTGCTGACGGGGCGTTGTATCGACGTCCGTGAGGGCGGTCTGCCTTACTTGCCGTTCGCCGAGGCGCTCGCCCCGCTGGCGGGCTCGACCGTCGCCGCGGTCGCCGCCGCGGTCAAGGAGCGGCCCGCGCTCGGCAGGCTGCTGCCGCAGGTGCATCAGCCGCACGCCGAACTCGCCGCGGGCGGCGAGCACGTGGCGATGAACTCCAACGAGCGCGAAAGCATGCAGCGCCCGAGGCCGGAGCAGGACCTCGGCGAGCTGCAGCTGTTCGACGCCGTGCTCGGCGTGCTGACCGAGACCGCCCGCGCGCGGCCGGTCGTGATCCTGCTCGAAGACCTCCACTGGGCGGACGGCTCCACCCGCAACCTCCTGTCCTTCCTGCTGTCACGGCTGCGCTCGCAGCGGCTGCTGGTCGTCGGCAGCTATCGCGAGGAGGACGTCTACCGCCGCCATCCGCTGCGTGGCCTGCTCTCGGAGATGGTCCGGCTCGCGACCGTGGAGCGTGTCGACCTGCGCCCGTTCGGCGAGGCCGACGCGCGGGCCTTCGTCGAGGCGCTCTCCGAGGAGCCGTTGACCGCCGAGGCGGTGGCCGGGATCGTCGCCCGTTCCGAGGGCAATCCGTTCTTCGTCGAGGAGCTGCTGGCGTCGGCCAGCGAGGCCCCCGACTGCAGTGACCTGCCCGCCGGGCTCGCCGAGGTGCTGCTCGCCAGGCTGGAACGGCTCTCGCCGGACACCCGCCGGGTGCTGCGCGTCATCTCGGTCGCGAACGACTCGGTCGCGCACGCGGCGCTCACCGAAGTCTCCGGGCTGGGGGAGTCCGAACTCGACGAGGCGCTGCGCGAGGCCGTGCAGCATCACGTGCTCGTCATCGAGCGCGGTTTCTACACTTTCCGGCACGCGCTTTTGCAGGAAGCGGTCTACGCCGACCTGCTGCCAGGCGAGCGCATCAGGATGCACGCCGCGTACGCGACCCGCATCCGCAACCGGGCGCAGGGGCGTGGTCAGGACGCCCGGCTCGCGTATCACAGCTTGGAGAGCAACGACTTCGCCGCCGCGCTGCCCGCGTTGCTGCGCGCGATGGCAGAGGCGGAGAAGCTCGGCGCGCCCGGCGCCGCGCTGCGCCATGTCGAGCAGGCACTGTCCATTTGGGACGCCGTGCCCGAGCGGCCGGAGGACGTCGACGAACTGCGCCTGCTGCACGAGGCTTCTTATTTCGCAGGCACTGCGGGGGAGCCGGAGCGGGCGGCCGCGTACGCGCGGTCCGCGACGCAGGCGCTCACGCCGGACGTGCCCGCCGAGCGTGCGGCCAAGGTCTGGCGCAGGCTCGCCGAGGCGCTGCTCGTGCTCGAGGGCACCATCGACGAGGTCGTCGAGGCGATCAACCGGGCGTGGGAGCTGGTCGCCGAGACCGGGCCGAGCGTGATCCGCGCGTGGGTGCTCGCCACCAGGGCCGGGGTGCTGCGCCTGATCGACCGGCCGGAAGAAGCCTTGCAGGACGCGGAAACCGCGGTCGCCGACGCGCGTGCGGCAGGCACCGCCGGTGCCGAGGCCTCGGCGCTGGTCACCCTCGGCACGCTCGCGGATTCCGCGGGCGACTTCGAGGAGGCCAGGGAGCGGCTTCGCCAGGCGGAGCGCAAGGCGCGGGAAGCGGGCGCGCTGAACGTCGAGCTTCGCGCGTTGTACTTCCTCGCGTTGAGCTATGACGACCAGGCCGAGATCGCACCCGCGCTGGAGTTCTGCGGGCTCGGCAGGCAGCGCGCCGAGGAGAACGGGCTCAGCTGGAGCAGTTACGGCGTGGAAATCCGCGCGCGCCAGCTGTTCCTGCGCTACGTCAGCGGTGACTGGCCGAAGGAGGACGCCGCCGGGCGCGCCGGGCCGGGTGTCTCCAGTCTGGTGGCGGCCAGGATGCTGTCGATCTGGGCGCACATCGTCGTCGCGCGCGGCCGGTTCGCCGCCGCGACGAAGCTGGTGGCCGACATCCGTCCACAGTGGAACGCCGACATCCAGATCGGGCTCGCGGGCGGCGCCGCCGGCATCGAGCTCGCGAGCTGGCAGGGCGAGCATCGCGTGGCACTCGAGCGGACCCAGGAATCGCTGGCCTGGCTGGACAGTATGCAGCCGTACCTGCTGGGCGGCATCCGCATCGGCACGCTCGGTCTCTCGGCCGCGGTCGCGCTGGCAGGCTCGGCCCGCCTGCGTGGCGACGCGCCGGGCGCGGCGGCGGCCATCGCCGCCGGCGAGGCGTTGCTCAAGCACGTCAAGGACTGCGCCGAATTCGGGCAGCCGCGTTCCGTGGAACTCGGCCCGGAGGGGCTCGCCTGGCTGGCACGCGCGGAAGCCACCGCCAGCGGCCTCGGCGGGCCCGCCGATCCGAAGCTGTGGGCGGCGACGGTCGAGGCCTTCGGCTACGGCGCCGTCTACGAACAGGCGATTTCCCGGTGGCACTACGCCGAAGCGCTGCTCGCCACCGGCGAACCGGCCGACGCCGAGCGCGCCGCGGCGGAGATCGTCCCCGCCTTCGAGACCGCCGACCGGCTCGGCGCCTGCCCGTTGCGCGACGCGGTGCGCGACCTCGCGCACCGCGCCAGGGTCGAGCTGCCCGGTGAGACGACGCCGCAGCGTCGCGACGAGATCAACCCGTTGACCGACCGCGAGCGCGATGTCCTCGAGCGCGTCGCGCTGGGACGCACCAACCGCCAGGTGGGCGAAGAGCTTTACATCAGCGAGAAAACGGTCAGCGTCCACCTGTCCAGGGTGATGGCCAAGCTGGGCGCGTCACGTCGCGCCGAGGCCGTGGCCATCGCGTACGACCGCGGCCTCTTGGCGTCGCCCGCCAGCTCTTAGCGGCCGGGGAGGCGGCGCAAGACCTTCATGCTCGCGGTCATGCCCTTGACCCAGAGCTTGGGCGGCATGCCCTTGCCGGGGCGCAGGCGAAGGCCGCGCTGGACGGCGATCGACTGGGACTCGGTGTACTTGAGCAGGCCGTCGGCGCCGTTGCGGCGGCCGACGCCGGACTCCTTCATCCCGCCCATCGGCAGGTCGACACTGCCGAAGGTGGCCGCGAAGCCTTCGTTGACATTGACCGTTCCCGCCTTCAGGCGCGCCGCGACCTCCCAGCCCGCGCGGCCGTTGCGCGACCAGACGCTCGCGTTCAGGCCGTAGCGGGTGTCGTTGGCGCGCTCGATCGCGTCGGTGACGTCGGTGTAGCCGTAGATCGACACGACCGGCCCGAACGTCTCCTCCGCGAAGAGCTTCGCGTCCGGGGTGACGTCCGCGAGCACGGTCGGCTCGTAGAACAGCGGGCCGAGATCGGGCCGGGCGCGGCCGCCGGTCAGCACGGTCGCGCCGGCCGCGCGGGCGTCCTCGACGTGCGCGGACACCGTTTCCAGCTGGCTCGCCGAGGTCAGCGAGCCCATCCCGGCGCTGTAGTCCAGCGAAGCGCCGAGCTGCAACGCCGCCGTCTTCGCGACGAATGCGCGGGTGAACTCCTCGCGGACGCTTTCGTGGACGTAGATCCGCTCGACCGAGACGCACAGCTGCCCGGCGGAAGAGAAGCAGGCGGTGACCGCGCCCGCCGCGGCCTTCGCGATGTCGGCGTCGGGCAGCACGATCATCGGATTCTTGCCGCCGAGTTCCAGCGAATAGCCGGTCAGGCGCTGCGCGACCTGGCCCGCGAGCTGCTTGCCGGTCGGGGTCGAGCCGGTGAAACAGAGGTAGTCGGATTCTTCGAGCAGCGCGGGGCCGATTTCCGAGCCGCGGCCGAGGATGATCTGCCAGACGCCCGCGGGCAAACCGGCTTCCTCGGCGAGTTCGTGCAGCCACAGCGCCGAAAGCGCGGTCTGGTTGTCGGGCTTCTGCACGACGGTGTTGCCCGCGGCCAGCGCGGGCAACACGTCCATCGCGGTCAGCGCGAGCGGGTAGTTCCACGGCGAGATGACCGCGACGACGCCCTTGGCGTGGCGGACCTCGGCGACCTTGGTCAGCACCGGGATGACACCGGCGCGCTTCTTCGGCGCGAGGAGTTTCGCGCTGTGCTTGCCGTAGTAGGCGGCGACCAGCGCGGTCCCGCTGACCTCGTCGAACGCGTCCATCCGGGCCTTGCCAGCCTCGACCTGCACGAGATCGAGTACCTCGTCCTGCCGGGCCAGCACCAGGTCGTGCAGCCGGATCAGCACCTCTTGGCGCTCGGCGGCTGGCCGTGCAGCCCAGGCACGCTGCGCGGCGCGGGCCTTGTCGAACGCCGCGCGCGCGTCGGCGTCGGTGGCCTGGGGGAGCGTGGTGATCGGCAGTCCGGTGAACGGCGCGAGCATCCGGACGGGCGCGCTGTCCTTGCCGCCGCTGGCGCGGGCGGCGAGCAGGCCCGCCCGCGAGGCGGACGGGGCGTCCGGGACGCCGCCGATGGTCTCCGGGTCGACCGCGTCGTGTCCCGTGCTCGCCGGCGTCGTGCTCGTCATGACGGACTCCTTCAGCGCTACCCGATGTTACCGACCAGTAGTACAGCATACCGGCGGTACGGCGATCGGCCAAGCGTGAAGTGAAAAGTATTCATGTTTAGTGGTGATCGTTTTTTATGACGCGAATTCTTCGCGCAAGTAAACGTCATTGTCGTGCTCAGGAGCCGTCTTGATGAGTGGCACGCGGGCCGACCCGAGTGAGGGCCGGGTCGGCTCGTACGCCTTTTATCCCGTCGCCACGGCGACAGCGATGCGCTTCCATTCGTCCAGCAGCTGCCGCCGCCGTTTCGGGTCGCCGCCGAGTTCCGCGTCGAGCGCGAGTCCCCTGGTGAGGTTGACGGTCAGCCAGAACAGGGTTTCCACCCGCTCGCGCGGCAGGCCCGCCGCGATCGAGGTGATGTGGTCGCGAGTGGACCGGCCGAGCGCGCGGTCGACGGGCCGGATCGCCGCCTTGAGCTCCGGGTCCGTGCGCGCGGCCACCCAGAGTTCGGTCGCCGCCGTGGCGAGCGTGCCCGAATAGCCCTCCCACAGCAGATCGATCGCCGTCGGGATGCCGTCGACGCCCTGCGGCACCGTCTGCAACGACTCGGCCAGCTGCCGCCGCAGTTTCACGGTCAGGTGCTCGACGGCGGCGGCCATCAGTTCCGCCTTGGCGGAGAAGTGATGTTGCACCGCGCCTTTGGAAACGCCCGCGCGGGCACAGATCTCCTGCACCGACGTGCGGGCGTAGCCGAGCTCGACGAGGCAGTCGATCGTGGCGTCGAGCAGTGCCGTCTTGGTCTGCTCGCGGCGCTCGGCCTGTGTCCGATGCGCTTTGACGCGGGTTGTCGCCTCGGTCACAGTCGACCTCCTTTACGTGCAGACCGGAACGGATGTACATTCTGGCTAGAACTTACATTCTGGACGTAATGTTTTCCAGTGCGGGAGGACGCGACGTGGCGTTGCAGATCCACAGGAGCTCGTGGAGCAGTACCGAGCTCGAAGACCTGAGGGAACTCGCCAAGACCTTCTTCGCCAAGGAGCTGGTCCCGCATCAGGAGCGCTGGGCGCAGGCCAAGATGGTCGACCGGGAACTGTGGAACAAGGCGGGCGAGGTCGGCCTGCTGGCGTTGTCCATTCCCGAGGAGTACGGCGGTGGCGGCGGCACCTTCGCCCACGAGACCGTGCTCTACGAGGAGCAGGCCCGCTCCGGCGACTCGGCGTGGGGCGTGTCCGTCCACAATGGAATCGTCGCGCACTACATCCTGCAGTACGCCTCCGAGGCGAAGAAGCGGGAGTGGCTGCCGAAGTTCGCGAGCGGCGAGTTCGTCGGCGCCATCGCGATGACCGAGCCGGGCACCGGATCGGACCTGCAGAGCATCGCGACCCGCGCGGTCCGCGACGGCGACGAGTACGTCATCAACGGCGCCAAGACGTTCATCACCAACGGCTGGCACGCCGACCTGGTGATCGTCGCGGTCAAGACCGATCCGGACGCGGGCGCGCAGGGTGTCTCCCTGATCGCCGTCGAGACCACGACGCCGGGCTTCCGCCGCGGCCGCGTGCTCGACAAGATCGGCCTCAAGGGACAGGACACCGCCGAGCTGTTCTTCGACGACGTCCGGGTGCCCGCCGCGAACCTGCTCGGCGACACCGAAGGCCAGGGTTTCATCCAGCTCATGCAGCAGCTGCCGCAGGAACGGCTGCTGATCGCGGTCACCTCGGTCGCCGGCATGGAGGCCGCGATCAACCTGACCATCGACTACACCAAGGAACGCACCGCGTTCGGCAGGCCGATCTTCAATTTCCAGAACACCAAGTTCAAGCTCGCGGAGGCGGCCACCGAGGCCGCGGTCGCGCGCGCGTTCCTCGACCAGTGCATCGAGCGGCACCTGCGCGGCGAACTCGACGTCCAAGGCGCCGCGATGGCGAAACTCTGGACCACAGAACGGATCAACAAAGTCGTCGACGACTGCTTGCAGCTCTTCGGGGGCTACGGCTACATGAACGAATACCCGATCGCGCGCGCGTGGGCCGACGTGCGCATTTCGCGGATCTTCGGTGGCACCAGCGAAATCATGAAGGAAATCATCTCCCGCACGCTCTGAGAGGACCTCACCGATGAAGGCAGGGCCACTGAGCGGGCTGAAGGTGATCGAACTGGCCGGGCTGGCGCCCGCCCCGTTCGCCTGCACGATGCTCGCCGACCTCGGCGCCGACGTGATCCGCGTCGACCGCGCCGGCACCGGAAACGACGTGCTCGCGATGCCGTTCGACCCGCTCACGCGGGGGCGGCGCACGATCGGCGTCAACACGAAGTCGCCGGAAGGCGTCGAACTCGTCCTCAAACTGTGCGAGACCGCGGACGTGTTCGTCGAAGGATTCCGCCCGGGAGTCGCCGAGCGCATCGGCATCGGCCCCGAGCAGGTACACGCCCGCAACCCGCGCGTCGTCTACGGCCGGATGACCGGCTGGGGCCAGGACGGCCCGCTCGCGCCGACCGCCGGGCACGACATCAACTACATCTCCATCGCGGGCGCGCTGGAGCCCATCGGCCGCGCCGGTGAACGCCCGGTCCCGCCGCTCAACCTGGTCGGCGACTTCGGCGGCGGCGGACTCCTCCTCGCCATGGGCCTGCTCGCCGCATTGCACGAGCGGGGCACTTCCGGCAAGGGCCAGGTCGTCGACGCGTCCATGGTCGACGGCGCCGCCCTGCTGATGACCCAGCTCCACGGCATGCACGCGGCCGGCGTCTGGTCGGACGAGCGCGGCGACAACCTCCTCGACGGCGCCGCCCCGTTCTACGACACCTACGAGACGTCCGACGGCAAATACGTCTCCGTCGGCGCGATCGAGATGCGCTTCTGGGGCGACCTGGTCAAGGTGCTCGGCCTCGACCCCGAGGAACTCCCGCTGCACGTGGACAAATCCCAGTGGCCGCGGCTGCGCGAAATCCTCGCCGAGGCCATCGGCAAGCACACGCGCGACGACCTGGTCGCACTCGCCGAAGGCACCGACGCGTGCATCGCCCCGGTCCTCTCACCCTGGGAAGCGCCCTCGCACCCGCACAACATCGCGCGCGGCACCTTCGTCGAGATCGGCGGCGTCGTCCAACCGGCCCCGGCGCCCCGCTTCGACCGCACCCCGCCCGCGACCCCCGAGGCCCCGCACGAACGAGGCGCCGACACGACCGAGGTCCTCACCGAACTCGGCCTGACCGACGCCGACCTCACCCGCCTCCGCTCAGCAGGCGCCATCACCTAGCCGTTTTAGCCCGAAAGCCACTTTCGTCAGATGCGATCTGCCGAAAGTGGCTTTCGGGCTATTGGACCTGACGAAGGTGGCTTTCGGGCTATGACCAGGCTTCGGTCAGGCGAGGTCGGTGCGCAGGATGCTGTAGCGGTAGCTGTCGCGGTACTGGCCGTCCCGGAAGTCCCAGCCGCGCTGGATGCCTTCGCGGGTGAAGCCCGCTTTTTCGAGGGCGCGCTGCTCGGCGAAGTTCTCGGTCTCGGTGTCGGCTTCGACGCGGTGGACCAGGGTGTGGGCGAAGAGGTAGCGGACGAGGAGGCGCTGTGCCTCGGTGCCGATGCCCTGGCCGCGCGATTCCGGCTGGATGATCAGGCCGATGTTCCAGCAGTAGGCCCAGTGGCCGGTCGGGACCTTGTGCCACGACACGAAGCCGTGCGCGGTGGTGCCCTGTGCGATCATCAGCTGGCCGTGCTCGGGGCCGAGCAGGCCGTTTTCCTTCCAGCGGCGCAACATCAGGCCGGGATCGTGCCAGCCGAGCCATTGGAACGAGCCCGCGCCGTCCGGGTCGTTCGTCAGCCGTTCGAGCAGCGGCATGTCGTCTTCGCGGGTCGGGCGCAGCATCACGGGGTCCGGCATGCGGGCGACCCTAGTGTTCGGTGATCACGTACGCGCGCCATTTATTCGTGCGCCCGGCCGAAGGACTCACGCAGGTATGAAGAGAGCCTCATCCACGGTTGGCGTGGGTCAGGGCCTCCCTCACCCGAGCCGAGTGAGTGGGGGCCTCCCTCACCCGCATATACGGTCGAACTAGGCCCCCACTCCACGGATCCGAGCGAAGTTGCGGGCGGTTGCTGAGCGGAAATCCAAAGGTGGCGTGGTGGGCCTGAGTGTCGCGGGAGAGCGACTTGCCGAGAATCAGCGGCCGCAGGCCTGACGGAGTTGCTTTGGGGACACCTGACGGCCCAAAAGCAACTCCGTCGGCCCAGGCTCGCCGGCTCCTCGACCACGCCACCTCGGACCTACCGCTCAATAACCGCCCGCAACGCTCACGAGTCCTTCACGCTTGGTCGAAGGAGCCGTGCCGGCCGGCGCCGGAGGCGAAGCGGCCCGCGCCGTCGACGGCCTCGGCCGCGAGCCCGCTTGAGCCGAGCGCGATCTGGAACTCCGTCCGCAGGGCTTCGTCGCCGGGCAGGCCGTGCTGCGCGAGCACCGAAGCGCGGTCGCCGCGCATGCACGCCTGCGGGAAAGCGGCGAGCTGCCGGGCCAGTTCTTGGGCGCTGGTAAGGGATTCACCGACCGGGACGACGCGGTTGGCCAAGCCCATGGCGAGTGCTTCGGCCGCGTCGACCGGCCTGCCGGTGAGGATCATGTCCATCGCGCGGGACTGGCCGATCAGCCTCGGGAGGCGGACGGTGCCGCCGTCGATGAGCGGGACGCCCCAGCGGCGGCAGAACACGCCGAACACGGCCGACTCGTCCGCGACGCGCAGGTCGCACCACAGCGCCAGTTCCAGGCCGCCGGCGACCGCGTGGCCGTGCACGGCGGCGATGACCGGCTTGGACAGGGTCATCCGGGTCGGGCCCATCGGGCCGTCGCCTTCGGGGTCGAGGCGGTTGGACCGTTCGGTGCCGATGCCCTTCAGATCGGCGCCGGCGCAGAAGCCGTCACCCACTCCTCCGAGTACTGCGACAGAAGCGTCGCTGTCCGCGTCGAAGGCGCGGAACGCGTCGGCGAGCGCCCGCGCGGTCGGCCCGTCGACGGCGTTGCGGACCTCAGGCCTGTTGAGCAGCACCGTTGTCACCGGCCCGTCCCGCTCAACGAGAACCAAATCGTTCATGAATGATCCTTAAGCGTGTCTTCGTGCCGGGGGTCCCGTAATTCTTCTAGAGTAGACACGACAGTGATGGCCACATAGAGTCATCGGTACGACACCGCAGTGTGATCGGTGAGACGTGATCGGATGGAGCTATGTCGCCCCAAATCAAGAAGATCCTGGTCGTCGGTGTTGTCGCGCTCGTGCTCTTCTTCTTGATCACCAGGCCGCATGAGTCCGCCGACGCCGTGCACAACGTGCTCGGCTGGCTGCGCAGTGGAGCCGAAGCCGTCGTCACTTTCGTGAAGGACCTGTTCGCCTGACCCCAAGCAAGTATCGACCGGCACCGCGTGGCGATGCCGGTCGTAACGCTGTGCGCCCGATTTTACCGTCACCTAGCGTTACGGATTGCGAGATTGGCTGTCCACACTCGACCATCCGGGTGGATTGAGGCCGATAAGCCGCTGGTAGACGAATTCGTAGCTTGGAAAGTCTGGCGGAGTAGACCTGCTCAGCCCTACGGTGCTCACATTGCGTGATCAGCTGATGCCGTCCACGGGGAGGCCGTGGATCTCGGCGCCAGGCGCGATGTTCAACAGCAAGATCGTTGTGGCTTGTTCAGTCATGAACTTCGTCAGTCGGGGCGATGAAGGAGGCAGGGATGACCGGAGATCCCGGAGTGGATGCGTTGATCCGGCAGTGGGCGGCCGAGCGCGAGCAGACCGCCGAGGAGCAAGAGGTGGACCGCATCGCGTCCGCTTGGCTTGCCGATGTTCCCCGCCCCGCACCCGGTATTCCGGGCCAGCGTGAACGCACCGGGTCCGCCCGGTGGGCACAGGTGGACAACGCCGATCCCGGCTACCTGGAGGCCATGCGCAAGCGGCTTCCCGGCGTGCCGGACGAACTCCTCACGGCCGCCGCCGGTTGGTGGCAGATGGTCGGTGGGGTTTCCGAAGCCGAGCTGTGGTGGGACGCGGGCATCAGCCCGCTCGACCAGCGCGCGCTCGACTACCGCGCGGCCGGGCTCAGCCCGTCGGACCTGAGCCGCAGGCTCGGCCCGATGACCGTGCTCCAGCACCTTCGCCGCGGCAGCGCGCCGGCTTGGTGCGTGGCGCGTCTCGCGCGACAGCAGAAGTCCGCATAGCGGGAGACCCTCACACGGCCGGGTGGAACCGGCGCGGCGACGACGGTGGAACAGCCCGCGTAACGCTAACCTGCGCGGGCTCGTTAACACACCAACGCCGTCACGCTGGAGGAACTGGTCCGTGCGCACGACCCCGCAAACAGGTTCGAAGCAGGGCACGGCCGTTCTGATCAGGCTCGGCGTGATCGCCGTCGTGCTGGCGGTCGCGGGCGGCGGTGTCTGGCTCGTCGCGAAGGCGAGTGACCCGGTCGCCAGCCCCACCACCACCGACATCCCGGCACTGCAGGTCGCGGCCGCGCAGGTCGAGCCGGGTTCGGTCGCCCCCGTCAACGCCACCTTGGGCGGCGGCGCGACGCAAGAGACCTCCCCTCAGCAGACGCAGGGCAAGAACCTGCTCGCCGAATGGGCGAACAAGGCCGCCCCGCTGGTCGGCGTGCCCGCCAGGGCGCTCATCGCGTACGGCAACGCGGAACTCGCCCAGCGCGCCGCGCAGCCCGGCTGCAAGATCTCGTGGGCCACGCTCGCCGGGATCGGGCGCATCGAGTCCAACCACGGCCAGTACGGCGGCGCGGTGCTCGGCGCCGACGGCAGGCCCAGCAAGCCCATCATCGGCGTCCCGCTCGACGGCTCCGCGGGCGTCAAGGCCATCGGTGACACCGACGGCGGCCGTCTCGACGGTGACCCGGTGACCGACCGCGCCGTCGGCCCGATGCAGTTCATCCCCGGCACGTGGGCCAAGTGGAACTCCGACGGCAACCGCGACGGCGTCGGCGACCCGCAGCAGATCGACGACGCCGCCTACGCCGCGGCCCGCTACCTGTGCGCGAACGGCCGTGACATGTCCAGCGCGGGCGGCTGGTGGCAGGGCATCCTGTCCTACAACAACTCCGACGAGTACGCGAAGAAGGTCTTCGGCCTCGCCGACGGCTACGCGAAAGCCGCCCAGAACGTGAAGGTGTCGTGAGGATTCCTGACAGGGACACTCACGACCACTGAGCCGTAGCTCACTCCGGGGCGAGTGCTAGCGTCGTGACCGTGCCAGTCAGTTCGGTCACCGGTCGCCGCCTCGCCATCGTCGGGGTGTCTTTGCTGAGCCTGGTGCTCTGCTGCGGGCTCGCCTGGTGGCAGTGGGAGCGGTTCTCCTCCGCGAACGGCACCTTCCAGAACCTCGGCTATGTGCTGCAGTGGCCGCTGTTCGGGTTGTTCCCGGCCTTCATGTTCTACCGGATCCGCAAGCTGCGTATCCGAGCCGAAGAGCAACCGGAGGAAGCGGCGCCGGCCCCGCGGCCGCGGAAACCGGCGCCCGCCCCCGTGGCGGGCGAGGACGACGAGCTCGCCGCCTACAACCGTTACCTCGCCGAGCTGAACGCTCGCGATCACGAGAGGTCCCCGGACAAGCCATGACCACCCGCACTGACGACGCCACCCCGCTCGCCTCGCTGGCCGGACCGCTGACCCGGTTCCGCGGCGCCGCCTACGTGACCGGTGTCGGCCTGCTCGGGCTGTGCTTCGTGATGGTGCTCCGGTACGTCTTCGACAACCCGGAGCCGTCGGCGATCTACTCGCCGATCCACGGCGTGCTGTACATGATCTACCTGGCGCTCACCATCGACCTGGCGATCAAGGCACGCTGGTCGATCAAGGGCACCGTGCTCGTGCTGCTGGCGGGCTGTGTCCCGTTCGTGTCGTTCCTCGTCGAACGCCGGGTCACCTCCCGCGTCAAGGCCGGTCAGAAGCTCTGAACGTCAGCGCCACCACGAAGGTGCAGGCGGCGATCAGCGCGGACGCGATGAACGCCGTGGTCATGCCGGTGACCAGGATCGTTTCCGGGCCACCCGAGATGCCACGCGTGCTCTCCCCGAACACGGTCACGAGGATCGCGAGCCCTAGCGTCGCGCCGCCCTGCTGAAGGGTCTGCAGCACGCCGCCCGCCGCGCCCGCGTCTTCGGCCGGGACGGTGCCCATGATCAGGATGTTCAGCGGCGAGAACGCGAATCCCGCGCCGAAGCCCATCAGGATCATCGGGGCGAGCATGCCCGTCGCGTAGTGGCTTTCCGGCGTGAGCTGGGTCAGCCAGGTCAATCCGACGACCATCGCCGCCGACCCGGCCGCCGCCATCTTCTTCGGGCCGAGTTTCGGCAGCAGGCGTGACACGAACCTGGTCACGGTGAACAGCACGGCCGCCATCGGGAGGAAGGCGAAACCGGTGGCCAGCGCGCTGAAGTGGCTGACGTCCTGCAGGAACTGGGTCAGGAAGAAGAACATCGACATCATCGCCATCGGCCCGAAGAAGAAGTTCGCGTAGGCGGAGGCGCGGTTGCGGTCGGCGAACAGGCGCAGCGGCATCAGCGGCTGGCTTGCCCGGCGTTCGATGGTCAGGAACGTCGCGATCAACGTGAGGCCGACGGCAAGCGCCACGATCGTGACCGCGTCACCCCAGCCTTCCTGCGCGGCGCGGATGAAGCCGTAGACCAGCGAGGCGACACCCGCGGTGCCGGTGACCGCGCCAGGCAGGTCGAGATGGGCCCGCTTGCGTTCCGGCTCCGGCACGAACCTCGGTGCCAGCAGCGCGATCGCGGCGCCGAACGGCACGTTGATGAACAGCACCGCCCGCCAGGTGAACCACTGCGTCAGCAGGCCGCCGAGGATCAGGCCGATGGCGAAACCACCGCTGGACATGGCGGAGAACAACGCCAGCGCCCGCATCCGGGCCTTGGGCTCGGTGAACGTGGTGGCGATCAGGGCGAGTGTGCTCGGGCCGGCCATCGCGGCGCCGACGCCCTGCAGGACACGGGCGACGATCAGCAGCTCGGCCGACGTGGCGAGGCCGCCCGCCAGCGACGCGACGGTGAACACGCTGGTGCCGATGACGAACATGCGGCGCCTGCCGAACAGGTCGCCCGCCCGGCCGCCGAGCAGCAGGAAGCCGCCGAAGACGAGGCTGTAGGCGTTCATCACCCAGGACAGGCCGGTGCGCGAGAAGCCGAGTTCCGACTGGATCGGCGGGAGCGCCACGTTCATCACCGTGGCGTCGAGGATCAGCATGAGCTGGCAGGTCAGGACGATCGCCAGGATGAGTGCGGGGCGTCGCCGGGTCTCCGGCGGCGCGGGGCGTGACAACAGGGACTGCTCGGTCAAGGAATACTCCCCAGTACTCACTGTGGTGCTCTGCGTACTCAAGTGGAGAAGGTCTCCGCTTTGTTCATGAGAGCATATGGAGAGTGTCTCCACTTACGCAAGTGAATTCGGAGAGTTTCTCCGGTTATCCTGGACGAGGAGGTGTTCCCATGACGGCAACCGATCCAGCCCGTCCCATGCGCGCGGACGCGCGCCGGAACTACGACGCGGTCATGGCGGCCGCCAAGCAGGCCTTCGCCGAGCACGGCCCCGAAGCCCCGCTGGACGACATCGCCAAACGCGCGGGCGTCGGCGCGGGCACGCTGTACCGGCACTTCCCGACCAGGACCGCGCTCATCGAGGCGGTCTACCGCGGCGAGATCACCGAGCTGAGCGAGCGGGCGCACCAGCTGCTCGAGGAGCTTCCGCCGTTCGACGCGCTCGTGGCCTGGACGGCCGAGCACGTCACGTACGTGCTCAGCAGGCAGGGGCTCGCCGCGAGTCTCAAGGCGTCGATCGACGCGAACTCCGACACCTTCCAGCTCTGCCGGACCAATCTGTACGGCGCGGCGGGCGCGCTGGTCGAAGCCGCGCAGCGCTCAGGCGACATCCGCACCGACATCACCGGTGTCGACGTGCTCCGCCTCGCGCACGGCGTCGGCGTCGCGGGCCAGCACGCACCGGCAGGCGACGGCGAGCGCCTGATGGCGATCGTCGTCGACGGACTGCGCGTCAAGCCTGAGAACCCGGGATAAAGCGGGCTTTACTCCCGGGGATAAAGCCCGCTAAACATCGGGGAGTAAAGCCCGCTTTATCCCGGGTTCTCAGGAGCCGATGCCGGTGAGGGAGCGGACTTCCATCTCGGCGTGCTTGGCCGCGTCGGCCTTCGGGCCGAGCAGGGTGCCGACGTAGCCGCACAGGAACGAGAACGGGATCGAGACCAGGCCCGGGTTCTTGAGCGGGAACCAGTGGAAGTCGACCGACTGGATGATCGAGTCCGGCGTTCCCGAGACCACCGGCGAGAAGAACACCAGCACCAGGCACGCGATCAAGCCGCCGTAGATGCCGCACAGCGTGCCTGTCGTGTTGAACCGCTTCCAGAACAACGAATACAGCAGCGTCGACAGGTTCGCCGAAGCGGCGACCGCGAACGCCAGCGCCACCAGGAACGCGATGTTCTGTCCACTCGCGAGGATGCCGCCCGCGATCGCCAGCACGCCGACCACGACCGCGGTGATGCGCGCGATCTTCACCTCCGCCGCGGCTTCCGCCTTGCCGTGCTTGAAGATGTTGGCGTAGACGTCGTGCGCGAAGGACGCCGACGCGGTGATCGTCAGGCCGGCGACCACCGCGAGGATCGTCGCGAAGGCGACCGCCGAGATGACGCCGAGCAGCAGCGTGCCGCCGATGTGCAGGGCGAGCAGCGGCGCGGCGGAGTTCTCGCCGCCGGGCGCCGCCTTGATCTCGTCGGGGCCGACGATCGCCGCCGCGCCGAAGCCGATCACGAGCGTGCACAGATAGAACAGGAACATGCACGCCGTCGCCCAGACGACCGAGCGGCGCGCCTCCTTGGAGTTCGGCACCGTGTAGAAGCGCATCAGCACGTGGGGCAGCGCCGCCGCGCCGAGCACCAGTGCCAGCGCGAGCGACACGAAGTCCAATTTGGTCGTTCCGTTGGCGCCGTACTGGCCGCCGGGCTGGAGCAGTTTTTCACCGAGCGGGCTCTTCTCCGCGGCGGCCGCGAGCAGGTTCGAGAAGCTGAAGCCGAACTTGCCGAACAGGAAGACCGTGATCAGCGTGCCGGACAGCAGCAGGATGCTGGCCTTGATGATCTGCACCCACGTGGTGCCCTTCATGCCGCCGACCAGCACGTACAGCACCATGATGATGCCGACCACCGCGATCACCAGCGCCTGGCCGAGTCGCGAGTGGATGTTCAGCAGCAGCGCGACCAGGCCGCCGGCGCCCGCCATCTGCGCGAGCATGTAGAAGAAGGAGATGACGAGCGTCGACGTCGCCGCCGCCGCGCGGACCGGGCGCTGCTTCATCCGGAACGCGAGCACGTCGCCCATGGTGAACTTGCCGGTGTTGCGCAGCAGTTCCGCGATCAGGAGCAGGTCGACGAGCCAGGCGACCAGGAAGCCGATCGAGTAGAGGAAGCCGTCGTAGCCGTGGATCGCGATGGCGCCCGCGATGCCGAGGAACGAGGCGGCGGACAGGAAGTCGCCGGAGAGCGCGATCCCGTTCTGCCTGCCGGAGAAGACGCTGCCCGCCGCGTAGTAGTCGGCGGTGGTCGAGTTGCGGGTGCTCGCGCGGTAGACCACGTAGAGCGTGATCGCGACGAACAGGGCGAACACCACGGTGTTGACGATCGGGTTGCCGCTCGAGGTGTCCGTGGCCGCGAGTGTCGCCTGCGGTGTCACTGTGCTCCCTCCGCCCGTGCGCGGACCTCGTCCACCCGCGGGTCGATCCGGCGGTTCGCGAACTTGACGTAGACGGCCGTGATCACCGCGGTGCTGGCGAACTGGCCCAGGCCCAGCACGATAGCCATGTTGACCTCGCCGACGACTTTCAGGCTCATGAACTCGTGCGCGTAGGCCGCCAGCAGCACGTAGGTGAGGTACCAGCCGAAGAACGCCAGGCTCATCGGGAACACGAACCGGCGCAGCCGCGAGCGGAGCGAGACGAACTCGGCGCTCTCCCTGATCTCGGCGAAGTCGGGGCCGGTGGTCTCCGGCTCCGGCGCGAGGCTGCCGCGCACGAACATCGGGGGCAGCTGCCGCGGCGGGGACATCGGGCGCCGTCGCGCCGAAGGGATGATGGCGGGGGAGTGCGCGATGTCTTGCATGAGTGGGCCTCCGGCAAAGGTACGCGTCCATGTGGGTGACGCCGGCACCCCGCATTCGTGTGCGCCGCGTTGCCTGATGGGCGTTCGGAGCGCACATCGTAACTACGCGCGAGAATGGGGGAAGACGTCGGACCTGGGGTCGAGCCACGGTATTCGTTTTCCGGTCCGAAAGTCGCGCGAGTAACACCGTTTTCTCGATAACGGTCTAATCACTCGAATTGGTGACACCACTCGTGACGCGCTGTTGCTAAAAGGGTGCCGATTGGACGAACTCGCACTTGGTGTGTTGTTGGCGACCTGCCAGTCATCACTGTTGGTAGTTTCCGGTATTGACTCGTTGTGTTCGATCACCCGTTGCCCGCGACCAGGCGAGGCTGTCCTACCTTTGGTGGGCGACCCCAGCCCGTTAACCCGAACTCGTGAGAAACCCCCATGTGGATGGGGCTGTTTCGGTGCGATCTTGGCAATGCCACATCATCGGGCACACATTTGGGGTTGACCCCACGATCGAGTGCACGCTCGGTGCACCTTCCGGGCGCTCTGGCTACTCTGCGTGGGCTAATCGGGTGACATGGCCGTCGAGAAAATCAGTGCGGGTGGTCACTGAAAAGCATCACGGCCACGTGCGGTGACGGAAAGTGTTTGCCGCGACCTTCTGTTTAGTGTCATTTGCGCTGGTCATACACCGTGTCGCGAGTGGAATTGACTCGTCACCGTTTGGTGTACGATTCTTTCGCCAAGCCGACAGCTGTGATCGAAAGGCGCGGAAAACCTGATCTCCATGAGGGTGCAGATCGCATGATGCGAATCCGGCGCCTGCCGGGGGATCACAGATGTTTCGTCGGCGGAACTTGACTTACGCGGCCTCACGACGTGGGCTGCTGGACGCGGATCGGCAGGGATGATCGGATGCGGTTGGCGAACACCGCGAGCGGCCGAACCGGATCGACGACGCCGGACAGGGAGTCACATAGGTGACCGTTGCAGGAGAAGGCCAAGTGCCTGTGGGGAAGCTGCTGGGCCAGCAGCCACGCAAACCACGGAAGATGGCTGACTGGCGTGCGGTGCTGCGCTGGCGGGACTGGAGCCTGCCGGTCAAACTCTCCGCCGTCACGCTGGTCCCGATTTTGATCGCGCTGGTGCTCGGTGTCACCACGATCGCCAACCAGGTCGGCAGGTCCGACAGCTATCAGCGTATCGACAGGCTGGTGGCGTTGAACTCCGCCATCCGGACGCTGACCGACGGCCTGCAGCGCGAGCGCACGCAGACCGCGGCCGTGCTGACCGACGGCATCGGCGTTTCGCCGGACCTCACCGCCACCCGTGGTGAGGTCGACCGCCTGGTCGTGCCGTTCACCCTCGCCGCGGGCAAGGCGGCCACGCTCGACCCCGGCATCGGCGGCATCAAGAACGAGGCGGGCATCCAGGTCGCCAGGCTGGCCGACATCCGCGAGCAGGGCGGCGCCGGCAAGCTGTCGCCGGTCCAGTCGATCGGCGAGTACAGCCTGATCATCGGCTCGCTGCTCAACCTCGACACCGCGCTGACCGCCAGGATCAGCGACGACGCCATCGGCGGCACGCCGAGCGCGCAGCACGACCTGCAGGTCGCCAAGGAACAGGTCTCGCTCATCCAGGGCCTGGTCGACTACGGCATCGCGCGCGGCACGCTCGCCCCGATCGAGCTCAACCAGGTCCGCTCCGCGCAGGTGCGGTTCACCGACAACGTCGACGACTTCCGCGCCGCCGCCTCCCAGGAGCAGCGCCAGGACTACGACAGCACGGTGGCGAGCGGCGGCTCCGACACCCGCGACACGCTGATCAAGACCGCGCTCGGCGAGTCGGGCGTGCCGCCGGAGCAGGCCTTCCGCAAGATCCCGGCGCAGTCGTGGAACGAAAGTTCCTCGGCCATAGTCACCAGGCTGGGCGAGGTCTCCCAGCGGCTCGGCGACCAGACGGCCGCCGCCTCGGCCGACCTCGTCGAACGCTCCAGCAGCGGTGCCGGGCTGCTCGCCGTCCTCCTCTTCGGCGCGCTCGTGCTCGCCGCTGCGGTCGTCTTCGTGATCACCCGCCAGCTGTTGCGCACGCTGAAGATCCTGCGCAACAGCGCGCTCGACGTCGCGAACACGAAGCTGCCGGACGCGGTGCGCAACATCCAGGAGGGCAGGCCGCAGAACACCGAGGTCGAGCCGGTGCCGGTCACCGCGAACGACGAGATCGGCGAGGTCGCCAGGGCCTTCGACGCGGTGCACCACCAGGCCATCCACCTCGCCGCCGAGCAGGCCGCGATGCGCACCGGCTACAGCAGCGTGTTCGTCAACCTGTCCCGCCGCAGCCAGAGCCTCGTGCAGCGCCAGCTGCAGCTGATCGAGCGGCTCGAGCGGGACGAGGAGGACGCCGACCAGCTCGCGACGCTGTTCCAGCTCGACCACCTCGCGACGCGGATGCGCCGCAACAACGAGAACCTGATGGTGCTGTCCGGCTCCGAGTCGACGCGCCGGTCCGGTCAGCCGGTCACCACGACCGACATCGTGCGCGGCGCCGTCTCGGAGATCGAGCAGTACCAGCGGGTCGTCGTGCAGCCGCCGCCGACCGCGAAGATCGTCGGCTACGCGGCGGGCGACCTGACCCGGCTGATCGCCGAGCTGCTGGACAACGCGACCGCGTTCTCCGCGCCGGAGACCAAGGTGACCGTCGCGGTGCGGATCGCCGACGACCGCTCGCTCTCGATCGACATCCTCGACAAGGGCATCGGCATGAACGAGGCCGAGGTCGCCGAGGCCAACTCGCGGCTGACCGAGGCCGCCTCGGTCGACCTCGCCACCTCGCGCCGGATGGGCCTGTTCGTGGTCGGACGGCTGGCCAGCCGTCACCGCGTCGGCGTCTCGCTGCACGGCGGCAAGGACATCGTCGGTGTCCGCGCGACCGTCACCGTGCCGCCCGAGCTGGTGATGACCCCGTACAGCGAGCAGCTCACCGGCCCGATCCCGGCGCACCAGGACCACCCGCAGCGGCCGTCGCTGCCCCAGCCGAGCGCGCTGCCCAGGCGGCAGCGTCCGGCCAAGGGCACCCGGCCGTCGCCGTCGCTGCCCGACGCGGGCTGGCCGTCCGCCGAGGACGTCGCCGCGCTGAACGAGCGGCCGCCGTCCGACATGGAGATCTCGGGCACCGCGTTGTTCAGCCCGATCTCGAAGGACGACGACCAGCCGAGTCCGCTGGTGCCGCCGCAGCGGCCCGCCGAACCGCCGAAGCCGCCTAAGGCCGCCGAACCCGAGCCGGAGACGGTCTCGGAAAGCGGGCAGCTGCCCAGCGGCAAGGAACTGTTCGTCGCCAACGGCACCGCGCTCGGCGAGTGGTGGAGCCAGTCGGCGAAGCAGGCCGAGCCCGCGGCGCAGCCGAAGCAGGCGAAGCCGGGCACGTCCGAGACGACGCCGATCTTCGACGAGATGCTCTCGGCCTGGTTCCGCGAGCCCAAGCCGCCTCAAGCGGAGAAGCAGGCCGAGGGCGAGACGCCCAAGGAGAAGACCAACTGGGACCTCGCCAGCGACGAGAACTGGCGCAAGGTGCAGGCCGTCACGCAGGCGGCGCCGTCGACGTTCACCGACGCCGGTCTCCCGCGCCGCCAGCGCGGCGAGAAGCTCATGCCGGGCAGCGCGGAGCATCCCGAGAAGCCCGCCGCGGCCGCCAAGAGCGCGGACCTGCCGGTCCGCGACGCCGCGGACGTGCGTGGCAGGCTGTCGAGCTTCCAGCAGGGCGTGAGCCGGGGCCGCAAGCAGACGTCAGGGGTGGCGAAGCCCGTCGAGGCTTCAGTGACCAAGGAAGCCGAGGAGACGCCCAAGCCGGCGCCAAAGACTCCGAAGGCTCCTGAAGCGCCGAAGCAGGAGAAGGCGGCGCTGCCGCCGTTGCCGCAGCGGCAGGCCAAGCCGGTGCCCGCCGCCGTCCAGCCCGCCGCCCCCGAGGACGCCTCGGAACTGACCGCGACGGCGGAGTGGGCGTTCGGCTCCGACGACGGCTGGCGGACCGTGCAGGCGGTGTCACAGAGCGCACCGTCTACCTTCACCCCTGCGGGCCTGCCGAGGCGGCGGCGCGGGGAGCAGCTGCTCCCCGGCAGCGCCACCGCGTCGGCGACGCCCGCCGGTCCCAGACGAGAACGTGACGCACAGGATGTGCGCGGACGGCTGAGCAGTTTCCAGCAGGGCATCCGGCGCGGACGCCACCGGACAGCTCATCCGGCCGAAGCCAACCCAGAAAACCTGGAGGGTGAATGACCTCGCCGAACGCGGCACAGCCTCAGCAGAACCAGTTCGGATGGCTGGTCAATGACTTCGCCGAGCGCGTGCCCGGTGTGGCGCACGCGGTCGTCGTCTCCGCGGACGGCCTGCTGCTGACCTCGTCGAACCGGCTCCCGCTCGACAGGGCCGACCAGCTCGCCGCCGTCGCGTCGGGCATCGTCAGCCTCACCCAGGGCGCCGCGCGCTGCTTCGAAGCGGGCGCGGTCAACGAGACGGTCGTCGAGATGGAACTCGGCATCATGGTGCTGATGTCGATCAGCGACGGCTCCTGTCTCGCCGTGCTCGCGGCCCCGAACTGCGACATCGGCCAGGTGGCCTACGAGATGACGATGCTGGTCGATCGGGTCGGGCAGATCCTCACCCCGGAATTGCGTGCGCAACTCCAGGGCGCGGGAGGCTCACTCATCGGCGAACCGGTGGGATGATGCCGCGATGAGCACGGGATCCGGAAACCCAGAGGGGCCTGTTGGTGACGACGGCACTTTCGCCGACGTCCTCAACGGCTTCACGCTGGACTCCGGCCGTGGTCGTCGGAAGCAGCGAAGGAAGGACAAGGACTCCGGCCAGCAGGGGTCATCGCAGGAACCGACCGACCAAGGAGACCGCGTGACCTCAGTAGTCTCGCCGCCGGACCCGGGCGGGCTCTTCGACCCGGCTCCCCAGGAGTACGCCGACTACGCGAGCTATGCCGAATACCCCGCTTCGGCGCAGGACGATCTCCTCCATCCGGCCGAAGAGACGGCGATCGTCCGGCCGTACGCTTTGACGGGTGGCCGCACCAAGGCGAACTACGCGTTGGAGCTGGAGACCCTGGTCTCCGCTAAGGAAGAAGTCGCGGTCGGGGTCTTCTCCGACGCGGCGATGCAGCAGATCGAGAACCTCTCGATCATGGAAGAGTGCCGGACCCCGCGTTCGGTCGCCGAGATCGCGGCGGCCATGCGCGTACCGCTGGGCGTGGCGCGAGTGCTGATCAGCGACGCGGCGGACGCGGGACTGGTCACCGTGCACAAGACGCTCTCCGGCAATGACGGCGCCGAAGCACACTTGGTGTTGATGGAAAGGGTTTTGAGTGGACTCCGTCGGCTTTAAGGCACCGCGGGAAACCGCGCCGCCGACCATGACATCGGCGAAGATCGTCGTGGCGGGCGGCTTCGGTGCGGGCAAGACGACCTTCGTCGGCTCTGTGTCGGAGATCGTCCCGCTCACCACCGAGGCGATGATGACGGACGCGAGTACCGGCATCGACAACCTCGACGCCACCCCGAAGAAGTCGACCACCACGGTCGCCATGGACTTCGGCCGCGTCTCGCTCGACGCCGACCTGATCCTGTACCTGTTCGGCACCCCAGGCCAGCAGCGTTTCTGGTTCATGTGGGACGACCTGGTCCGCGGCGCCATCGGCGCGGTGGTACTCGCCGACACCCGGCGCCTGGCCGACTCGTTCGCCCCGGTCGACTTCTTCGAGGACCGCGGCCTCCCGTACATCGTCGGCGTGAACTGCTTCGACGGGATACTCCAGCACGACATCAACGACGTGCGCGAGGCACTCTCGATCGACCCGAGCATCCCGATCGTCCGCTGCGACGCCCGCGACCGCGAGTCGACCAAGCAGACGCTGATCACCCTCGTCGAATACGCGATGCGGCAGTGGATCGCGCTCCGCGCGGCCAACGCCTCCCGCTGACCCCCGGCACGCATGGGTCGTGAGCGTTGCGGGCGGTTCTAACCGCCCGCAACGCTCACGACCTGCGCTACGGTCGAGTGAATATTCGGCTTAGGGGGTCTTCGTGGAGTTCCAGGATGTGGTGCGCCGACGTCGGATGGTGCGCGAGTTCACCGACGAGCCCGTCTCGGAGGAAAGCCTCCAGCGCATACTGCGCAACGCCTTGCGCGGACCGTCCGCCGGGTTCTCGCAAGGACAGGGCTTTCTTGTCCTGCAGGGCGATGAGCTGAAGCGCTTCTGGGAGTACGGCGCGGCTTGGACGATCGAAACCGTCAAGACTGCGCCAGTCGTGATCATCCCGCTGTCGGTCAAGAACGTTTACCTCGACCGCTACGCCCGCGAGGACAAAGGCTGGACCGACCGCGACGAATCCCGCTGGCCGGTGCCGTTCTGGGACATCGACACAGGCATGGCGACGCTGCTGATCCTGCAGACCGTGGTCGACGAAGGCCTCGGCGCGGTCTATACCGGCATCGGGCCCGAGGCCGTGGCCAAGCTGCGCGAGGACTTCGGCGTGCCGGAAGACCACGAGCCGATCGGCATGGTCGCACTAGGCCACGGAGCCGAGACCGAGGCATCGCCCGGCTCCTCGGCGCGCTCGGTCGCGCGCCGCAACTTCGACGACGTGGTCCGCTTCGGCCGCTGGTAAGGGATCGCGCTCGCCGCGAACGCCTCGTTCGCAACGTTGTGCGTTGTGAACGCCTCGTTCGCAACGTTCAAGGCCAGCCGGGGTCGTGAGTGGTATGGCCGGTTCTAACCGGCGAAAACACTCACGACGCCCGGAGGTCAGCCGAGCAGGAGGCGCTTGACCTCGGCGGCGACGCGTGAGCCGTCGGCGCGGTCGCCCACCTTGGGCTTGACGATCTTCATGACCGCGCCCATCGCCTTGCCGCCCTCGGCTCCGGAGGCCTTGGCCTCGGCGACCGCGTCGGCGACGATCGTGGTCAGCTCCTCGTCCGAGAGCTGGGCCGGGAGGTAGGCGGTGAGCACCTCGGCCTCGGCCAGCTCGCGGGCGGCGGACTCGGTGCGGCCGCCCTTCTCGAAGGCGGTCGAGGCCTCGCGGCGCTTCTTCACCTCGCGGGCGATCACCTTGAGGACGTCGTCGTCGGAGAGGACGCGGGGCTCGGTGCCCGCCGTCTCCTGGTAGGTGATCGCCGACAGGGTGAGCCTGAGCGTGGCGGACCGGAGCTCGTCGCGTGCCTTGATGGCGGTCGTGAGGTCTTCGTGCAGCTGGGCCTTGAGCGTGGTCATGGCGGCAATCTTGGCACTCGCGTCCCCGGTGTGCTCGCCAATTAGCACCGGGACGCGCCGAACGGGGGCCGGAGTGACGTGGCCCACAATTGCGTGCCCGTGTTCCGTCGAATAGGTTCGTGACACTGGGGTTTTAGGTGGGAATTGTCGTCAAGTGGGCGAAGCTGAAATCGCCGCGACGATTCGGTAAGGCCTTTGAGGCTTAATCACCATTCATTAAATCTGGGGGTTCGATGAGTGTGCCACGCGCTCGAAGAGCAGTGGTGTTTTCCCTTGTGACAGCGGTTTTCGCGGGTCTGGTGCATCCGGCGGCGCAAGCCGCCGTGCAGGCCGACCCGCCGCCGGGGGTGCAGCCCGCTTGGTCGGAGCCTTATCCCGAATGGGACGGCAAGACCGGGCTGCCGGCCGGTTTCCTCGGCGATCCTCGATTTCGGCAGATTGTCGCCGACAATGCCGAGTTGGCCGAGGACTTCGAAGTCCGCGACGCCGCTGCCGCCGCGCTGGCCGGTGACAACGCCGCGATCAGGGCCTTCCTCGACACCGGCCTGAACCGGGCTCAGGCGCTGGCGGCCGCTCGCAAGCAGGAGCAGGCGCGCCGCGACCGTGCCGAGATCGAGCCGCTGGCGGGGACCGGCGGTCCCTATTTCAACGCCGAGGTCACGCGGGTGCTTGCGGGCACCGACAGTGATCGGGCCGCTTTTCTGGCTTACGGCAAGCAAATCGCGCAGCAGCGGGACGCTGAGACCAGCCAGGGCGCGCAGGCTCGCGCGACGGAGAACCGCGCGCGCGTGACCATGCTCGTGGGTGCGGCCGGGCCGAAGGTCAAGGCCGCGGCGCAGGCGGCCTTGGACGCGGGCGACGCCGCCATCGCGGAGTTCCTGAAGACCGGGTACCTGGTGGCGGCGAAGGCCGACGCCGACGCTCGCGAGCAGGCGATCAAGGACCAGGAAGCCCGCGACAAGGCCGCGGAGGAGCTTTCCGAGCTGGCGAAGAAGTCCGCGCGGGCTTCGCAGGCCCGCCGGAATCTGCTGGTGGTGCACGGCAATGGCGTGAACGCGCTGGAACGGGCCGCCAACGCGCTGGTGTCCGCGGGCACGGAAGCCCGCAAGGCCGAGCAGATCCTGCTGGCCAACAAGGCGGGCGGGCAGCATCCCGCTGACGCGTTCAACGCGGTCAAGGCCGAGGTCGGCAGGCAGCTCGCGCTGGCGAACCAGGCGTCGGCCGACGCGCAGACCGCCTCGGTGCGCGCGCAGGTCGAGGCGAACGTCCTGGTCGAGACCGGGCTGACCTACGGCGTCGAGTGGGCGCAGATGGCCGCGGGCATGGCCAGTGCCGCGCTGGCGGCGGCCAAGGCGTCGGAGACCGCTTCGCACGCCGTCGACGCGACCGCCTTCACCGACCAGGCGACCAACGCCCAGGAAGAAGCCGAACGCCACGCCAAGGAAGCGGAGCAGTGGCGACTGCACGCGCAAGAACACGCGAAGGCCGCGGCGTCGATCGCCGAGGCCGCGCGGGTGCAGGCCGACGCGGCCAAGGACGCCGCCGTCCGCACGAAGGCGGCGAGGCAGGCAGCGGAAGCCGCCGAAGCGCGGGCATGGGCTGCCGCGGAACGGACTCGCACCGCGCGGATCACCGCGGAGCGGGAAGCCGCGGCGGCCGCGGCGGCACGGGCGACGGCCGAGCGGGAACGGGCCAAGGCAGCGGCGGCGCGGGCTCGCGCCGAGCAGCAGGCCGCGGTCGCCCATTCGGCGCGCGGCGAAGCCGACCGTCAGGCGGGAATCGCGCTGGGCGCACGTCAACGCGCCGAGGCTCAGGACGGCATCGCGGCCGGGCTGGATCGTGACGCGAACACCGAAGCCGACAACGCGACGCGGGCACGGGACCGCGCGTTCGAGGCCGAGCGTGCGCAGCGTGACACCGAGGCGCGTGCCGCCGCGAACGAAGCCGCCGCGGCGGCCGCGCGGGGAGGCTATTTCGAGGCACCCGCTCGGGCCGCGGCCGACCAGGCGCGCACCGAGGCGAACACGGCCAGGGGAGCCGCGACCGCGGCTCGCGGCGCGGCCAACACGGCGACCGGCGCCGCGGTGGCCTCGCGGGCGGCGGCGACCGAAGCGACCCGCGCGGCGGCACGGGCGCGGGCGGCGGCGCAGCAGGCGGCCGCGGCCGCGGCTCGGGCCAACGCGGCGGCCAACCAGGCCGAGGCCGAAGCGGCGGCAACGCACGCCGCCGCGCTCCAGGCGAACGCGGCTTCCGAAGAAGCGACCGCCAGCGAAGCGCAGGCTGCTGAGGCTTCGCAAGCCGCGAGTTCGCTTGCCGGGCAGGCAGCTTCTGAGTCGGTGCAAGCACTGACTGCGGCTGAGCGCACGAGGACCGAGGCTGACGAGGCTGCGGGCGAAGCGGTTTCGGCCGCTACTCAAGCGAGCCTGGCGGTTCAGGCCTCGCTGGCGGCGCGAGCGTCTTCACAAGCAATCACCGATCCCGCGAACACGGCGATCAGCGTGGCGACGCCGTTCACCGGTACCGATCTCGCCGCCGACTTCGTCATCACGGTGGCGAACCAGGCGAGGACGGTCGGCGCCGAGCAGGCGCAGGCCGCCGTGAACCGGGCCAACGAGGCCTTGACCGCGGCGAAGGCGGCGGCGGACGCCGCGACGCGGGCCGCCGGTGAGATCAAGCCCGCGTTCGACGCGGCGGCGGAGGCGGCCAAGTCCTCGGCGGGCGCGGCGAAGTCGGCGGCGGAAGCCCAGCAGGCGGCGGCGGACGCGGCGACGGACGGCGCGGCGGCACGCGGCGCGGCCCAGCGTGCGAATCAGGCCGACGCGCAAGCACGCGCCGACGCCGTGCTGGCGCGGAAGGCGGCCAACGCGGCCAACAACGACGCGGCGGTCGCGGGCCGGTCCGCGGCCGCTGCCGGGCGCGACGCCGCCGCGGCACGGTCGGCGGCGGCCAACGCCGAAGCCGACGCGGCGGCGGCCAGGAGCGCGGCGACGAACGCGGAGGCCGACGCGACCAAGGCGGAAAGTGCCGCCGCGAGCGCGCAGCAGCACGCCGACAACGTCGCCGCGTCGGCCCAGCGGGCGCGCGACATGGCTGTCGAGGCGAGCAAGGCGGCGGACCGGGCCGAGGAAGCCGCACGCAAGGCCGCGCAGGAGAAGAAGAACCAGGACCAGCAGAACGCGGGCCCGCCGAACGGTCCCGGCCTGCCGCTGGACGACGAGCTCGGCGCGCTGACCGACCACGGCAACGGCCTGGTCACCTGGCAGGACCCCGAGACCGGGATCTTCTACCTCAACGGTGTCGCGCTCGGTGCCGACGCTCCCGGCCTGCGTGAGCTCATCGAGGCGCTGAAGCGGCAGGTCGGGACCAACCCCGAGCGCTACTTCCCCACGGATCACCCGTACAAGGACCCGCGGTACGGGGTCTTCAACCTGCTGGTCGACGCCTGCCGGAATCAGTCCAGCCTGTGCAGCGCGAAATTCCAGATGCAGGTGGTCGCCTTCGGCAACGGCGGCCCTGACCCGGCGGGCATCGGCGACCCTCAGACGTTCCTGCTGATGAGCGCGCTCGCCGAGTTCGTGATCGGCGCGGGTGGCCGCTGGGGTCTCAAGACCGGCCCCAAGACAGCGCCCACCAAGCCTTGCAACTGCTTCCCGGCGGGCACGACGGTCGCCACGGACCATGGCGCGAAGCCGATCGAGCAGATCGCCGTCGGCGACCAGGTCTGGGCCCGTGATCTCGCCACCGGGCGGTCCCAGCTGCGCAGTGTGGTGGGGCTGTTCACCAAGCACGCGGACCAGATCCTCACGATCACCACGACCGGGACCTCACTGCAGGTCACCCCGCAGCACCCGTTCTGGGTGATCGGCAAGGGCTGGACCGACGCGGGCGAACTCCGCGTCGGGGACAGGCTCAGCACGCTCTCCGGCGCGGAACAGCCCATCACCGCGATCACGAGCTCGATGACCGGCACCACGGTCTACAACTTCGAGGTCGCGGGGGACCACAACTACTACATCACCGACGCGCAGCTGCTGGTCCACAACTGCGACCTGAACTACCACGAGTCACCGACGCGCGGGCACACGATCGAGCGGCACGTCGCCAAGGACGACGCCTATCTGAAGGGACGCAACAAGCCCAGGGCGTCGACGTTCACCGACCAGGAGACCGCGCAAACCTGGACACAGGCCAATCTCGATCGAAACAAGGACAAGGTCGCGAACTTTCTCAGCAGCACGAAGCAGATGACGACGATCCACTACCACTTCGACCCGGGAGCGGACACCAGCGGGATCGGCCGTATCTATGTGAAGGCGACGGACAGTTTCGTGAGTCCACGCCGGGTGGAGACCCAGTTGATCAAGGATCCGTCTATGAAGGATGGTTACTACATTCAGACGTCCTTCTTGGACTTCTGACGTTTCGGTTCGACGGCTACCCGGGAACCATTCCGGGTAGCCGTCCAGGATTTAGGGTGATGGCGTGACCGGAGCAAGCCGCGAGGAAGCGGAAGTCCTCGCACGGGTGCTGGCGATGACGCCCGGCGTGGAACACGCGCGCGCCGCGATCGAGGCGGCGCTCGCCGGAGCGGGACCGTCCTGGCTGACGGCCGCGCAGCTGGCGTTCGCGCAGCCGCGGGAGGTGCTGCTCGGCCTTCTCGCGGAGGCCGTCGTCGACGAAGCGAACGCGGAGCTTTACGCCTGCCTGCTCCAGGAAATGGTGACGCGGGGTGTCGATCCGGGCGAGGTGGGGGAGGACCGCAGGCGCGAGCTGAATCACCCGCTGGCGGCGCTTCCGCTGCGCCTCGATCCCGCGGAAGAGCACTTCGACCTCCAGACCTACGACATCCAGGGCGGCGGCTCCTACTCCGCCGACTACCTCCTGACGAGGGCCGAGGAGAAGGTCGTGCTGACGGCTCAGCCGCCGCAAGCCGCCAGGAAAGTCACGACAAGCGGGCAGAGCGAGCGGATGACGTCCGCGGTGCGCGGCTGGCTGGAGCGGTCGAACGGGCGGGCCGAAGCCGAGGTGTTCGAGTTCGCCGACCCGATCGGGGACATTTTCGGCGCCTCGACACTGGCCGGGCTCCCGTTGGAGAGCCTTCGCGGGCTGGCGCCCGACGGCCTGGTCTTCCGTCCGGCGACCTTCGACGAGGTCGTCACCACGCTCTTCTGCGCCGCGGCCAACGGCGGCGCTTACTCGTCGGCGCGCGGCGGCGCGTACGGCCGCGCCGCGATGTGGGAGTCGGTGGCCGCGCTGGCCGGCGCCGGACCGGACGAACCGGTCGAGCGGGTCGCCGCACTCGCTCGGGCGTCGCGCTGGTGGCGGTTCCAGGCGGTGACGCCGTGGTTCGAGCAGGTCATCCCGGAGTTCGGGTTCGCCGCACTCCGGGTGGACGAGCGGACACTGGCCGTGCTGGCCGCGACCGACACGGACTGATTTCTGGGGGCGCGTGAGCGCAATCACGGGTTGCTACGGGTTGGGAATAGTCGGAAGTCCTAGTATTTTGGGGGGATGGCCGCAGAGTTGCACCGTCCCGTGAACCCCGTTCGGTTCGTCACCGCGTCGAGTCTGTTCGACGGGCACGACGCTTCGATCAACATCATGCGCCGCATCCTGCAGTCGCAGGGCGCGGAGGTGGTGCACCTGGGGCACAACCGGTCGGTCGACGAGGTCGCCACGGCCGCGATCGCCGAGGACGTGCAGGGTGTCGCGATCAGCGCCTACCAGGGCGGGCACGTCGAATACTTCAGCTACCTGGTCGAGCTGCTGGCCGAGCGCGGCGCAGGCCACATCAAGGTCTACGGCGGCGGTGGCGGCGTCATCGTCCGCGAAGAGATCGACCTGCTGCACTCGCGGGGCGTCGCGCGCATCTTCTCGCCGGAGGACGGCTACGAGATGGGCCTGCCCGGGATGATCAACCTGATGATCCGGGAGTGCGACGCCGACCTGTCCGCGCAGGGCGGTGTCGCGGTCGACAAGCTGATGCTGGGCGACATCCCGTCGCTCGCGCGCGCCATCACGCAGCTGCAGACCGGCACACTGCCCGAGCAGGCGCTCGGCATGATCCGCGAGGCCGCCAAGCTCAAGACCGTCCCGGTGCTCGGCATCACCGGAACGGGTGGTTCGGGCAAGTCGTCGCTGACCGACGAGCTGATCCGCCGGTTCCGCCTCGACCAGGAGGACAAGCTGCGGATCGCGGTGCTCGCGGTCGACCCGTCACGGCGCAAGGGCGGCGGCGCGCTGCTCGGCGACCGCATCCGGATGAACTGCCTCGACGGCAGCCCGGTCTTCTTCCGCTCGCTCGCCACCCGCACCACCAGCGGCGAGATCCCGGTCGGCCTGAGCGAGTCGGTGCTCGCCTGCAAGGCGGCCGGCTTCGACCTGGTGATCGTCGAGACGCCGGGTATCGGCCAGGGTGACGCCGGCATCGTCGACTACGTGGACCAGTCGCTGTACGTGATGACGCCCGAGTTCGGCGCCGCGTCGCAGCTGGAGAAGATCGACATGCTCGACTTCGCCGACACCGTGGCGATCAACAAGTTCGAGCGGCGCGGCGCCGAGGACGCGCGCCGCGACGTCGCGCGCCAGCTGGTCCGCAACCGCGAGGCGTTCGGCTCCGCGCCGGAGGACATGCCGGTCTACGGCACCAGTGCGGCGAAGTTCAACGACGACGGCGTGACCGCGCTGTACCAGAACCTGCGTGACACGCTCGCCGAGCGCGGGCTGTCCGTCTCGGCCGGTGTGCTGCCGCATGTCGAGGGCAAGGTGTCCACCGACGCCAGCACGATCATCCCGACCAGCCGTGCCCGCTACCTCGCGGACATCGCCGAGACCGTGCGCGGCTACCACCGCGAGACCGAGGCGCAGGTCGCCGCGGTCCGCCAGGTCGAACACCTCGACGCGGCCCGCCAGGCACTGGCCGCGGCCGACGCCGACACCAACGCGATCGACGGCCTCCTCGCGGCCGCCGCGTCCGATGTGGACGGTGAGTCGACCAAGCTGCTGGAGCGTTTCCGCGCGCTGGCGGAGTCGTACAAGGCCGAAGAGCTGGTCGTGAAGATCCGTGACAAGGAGCTGCGCACCACGCTGTGGCGCGAGACGTTGTCCGGCAACAAGATCCCGCGTGTCGCGCTCCCGCGCTACACCGAGCCGGGCGAGCTGCTCTCGTTCCTTCGCCGCGAGCACCTGCCTGGATACTTCCCTTACACCGCGGGCGTTTTCCCGTTCAAGCGCGAGGGTGAGGACCCGGCGCGCATGTTCGCGGGCGAGGGCGACCCGTTCCGCACCAACCGCCGGTTCAAGCTGCTCTCGGCCGACTCGGACGCGAAGCGCCTGTCGACCGCGTTCGACTCGGTGACGCTGTACGGCCACGACCCGCACACCCGCCCCGACATCTACGGCAAGGTCGGCACCTCCGGCGTCTCCATCGCGACGCTCGAAGACATGAAGGTGCTCTACGACGGCTTCGACCTGACCTCGCCGAGCACCTCGGTCTCGATGACCATCAACGGTCCGGCGCCGACGATCCTCGCGTTCTTCCTCAACACCGCGATCGACCAGCGCGTCGAGGCGTTCAAGGCCGAGCACGGCCGCGAGCCCAGCCACGACGAGGCCGCCGAGCTGCGCGAATGGGCGCTGCGCAACGTGCGCGGCACGGTCCAGGCCGACATCCTCAAGGAAGACCAGGGCCAGAACACCTGCATCTTCTCGACCGAATTCAGCCTGCGGATGATGGCCGACATCCAGGAGTGGTTCATCGAGCACGGTGTCCGCAACTTCTACTCCGTCTCGATCTCCGGCTATCACATCGCCGAGGCGGGCGCGAACCCGATCTCGCAGCTCGCGTTCACCCTGTCGAACGGGTTCACCTACGTCGAGTCCTACCTCGCGCGCGGCATGGACATCGACGACTTCGCGCCCAACCTGTCGTTCTTCTTCTCCAACGGGATGGACGCCGAGTACTCGGTGCTCGGCCGGGTCGCCCGCCGGATCTGGGCGGTCGCCATGCGCGAGCGTTACGGCGCCAACGATCGCTCGCAGAAGCTCAAGTACCACGTGCAGACCTCTGGGCGCTCGCTGCACGCGCAGGAGATGAACTTCAACGACATCCGCACCACGCTGCAGGCGCTCTGCGCGCTGTACGACAACGCGAACTCGTTGCACACCAACGCCTTCGACGAGGCGATCACCACGCCGAGCGCGTCGTCGGTGCGCCGCGCGATGGCCATCCAGATGATCATCAACAAGGAATGGGGCCTGTCGAAGAACGAGAACCCGCTGCAGGGCTCGTTCATCATCGACGAGCTGACCGACCTGGTCGAAGAGGCCGTGCTGGTCGAGTTCGACCGGATCTCCGAGCGCGGCGGCGTGCTCGGCGCGATGGAGACCGGCTACCAGCGCGGCAAGATCCAGGACGAGTCGATCCTCTACGAGCGCCTCAAGCACGACGGCTCGCTGCCGATCGTCGGCGTCAACACCTTCCGCAACGACGACCCGGACGCCCACGAGATGGAGGTCGAGCTCGCCCGCGCGACCGAGGGCGAGAAGGAGTCGCAGCTGGCCAGGCTGCACGACTTCCAGCACCGCCACACCGCCGACGCGCAGCAGGCGCTCAAGACGCTGCGCGAGGCGGCGACGCGGGGCGGCAACCTGTTCGGCGTGCTGATGGACGCGGCCAGGGTGTGCTCGCTCGGTCAGATCACCGAGGCGTTCTTCGAGGTCGGGGGTCAGTACCGCCGCAACGTCTAGCGCTGAGCCGCCACGCGGGCAGCAGCACCCTGCCCGCGTCGTCGGTGGTCAGCGTGTCGAGCGCGTCCGGCGGTATGTCGTCGTCGGGCTGTGCCGTGGTGACCCGCGTGTAGAGCTCGTCGAGGGTCTGCGCGGTCGAGTACAGCGTCTCGGCGAGATCGGTGATCTCCCAGCCGTCGTTGACGGTTTCGCGCAGATTCTGCTCGCTGATCCGCATCCCGGCCGGCAGCGACGGCGGGAGCCGGTCGGAGAAGCAGACGATGTGCAGTGTCGCGCCCGGCCGGGTGACCCGGTGCAGCGCGACCAGGCAGTCGAGCCGCGCCTGCTCGCTCAGGCAGTGATAGAGCGCGCTGTCCAGCACGGTGTCGAACCTGTCGTCGAAACCGGACAGCTCCGTCACGTCGGCTACGGCGAACGTGACATCCGCGCCCTCGGCCCGCTCCGAGGCCAGCTGGACGGCGCGGGGCGCGATGTCGACCCCGGTCACGGTGAGTCCGCGCGAGGCCAGGAACAGCGCGTTGCCGCCCAGCCCGCAGCCGACGTCCAGCACCGCGCCGGTGAACCGGCCCTCGTCCGCCAGCTGGGTCACCACGGGCTGTGGCCCGCCGATGTCCCACGGCAAAGTGTCCCCGGCCTGGTACATCGCCTCGAAACGCAGGTCCGTGTCCGTCATCCCCGCCCCCTGTTGTCGTACCCCTGACCGGAGTGTCGGGGAATACCCGCCAGCCCCGTGGGGTAGATCTTGAGTATGAAGTTCGGCGTAGCGACTTTCGTGACCGATGAAGGAATCCGGCCCGATCTGCTGGGCAAGGCGTTGGAAGAGCGTGGGTTCGAATCGCTCTTCGTCGCCGAGCACTCGCACATCCCGCTCAGCAGGGAGACTCCCTATCCGGGCGGCGGCGAGCTGCCCCGAGTTTATTACCGCACGCTCGACCCCTTCGTCACGTTGACCGCCGCCGCGGTCGCGACGGAGAACCTGCTGCTCGGCACCGGCATCGCGCTCGTGATGCAGCGGGACACCATCCACACGGCCAAGGAGGTGGCCAGCCTCGACCTGGTCTCCGGCGGCCGTTTCCTGTTCGGCGTCGGCGCGGGCTGGAACCGCGAGGAGATGGCCGACCACGGCACCGACCCGCGCACGCGCGGCGCCAAGCTCGACGAGCAGCTGGCCGCGCTGAAGGAGATCTGGACCAAGGACGCGCCGGAGTTCCACGGCAAGCACGTCGAGTTCGGGCCGATGGGCTCGTGGCCGAAGCCGGTGCAGAAGCCGCATCCACCGATCTACGTCGGTGGCAACACCCCCGCCGCGCTCAACCGGCTCAAGCAGTACGGCGACGTGTGGACGCCGAACGGGGTCGGGGAGCGTGCGCACATCCAGCCCCAGCTCGACCTGATGCACGAGCACGCAGGTGACTTCCCCGTGTCGGTGTTCGGCGTCGGAACCAAGAACCTGGACGTGCTCGAGGGCTATGTTGAAGCCGGGGTGGAGCGCATCACGCTCCTGCTCGGCACCAAGCCCGAAGCCGAGACCCTCACCAGGCTCGACGAACTGGCCAAGCTCGTCGAGCGGTACCGCTGAAAGGAAGCTTGTGACTGAAGTACAGATCGGACTGGCCGCGGCGCTGGAGCAGTTCTCGCCGAGGGAGTCGATCCGACTGGCCAAGCTGGGCGAGGAGCACGGGTTCTTCGGCCAGATGGCCGCGGACCACTTCCAGCCGTGGGTGCCGCAGCAGAACGAGGCCTCGTTCGTGTGGAGCGTGCTCGCCTCGCTGGCCGAGAACACCACCGGTGACCTGGGGCCTGGCGTGACCTGCCCGTCGTTCCGGCTGCACCCGGCGATGGTGGCGCAGGCCGCCGCGACGCTGGAGGCGACCTACCCCGGCCGCACCTGGCTCGGCATCGGTTCCGGTGAGGCGCTCAACGAGCACATCATCGGCGGGTACTGGCCGGAGGCCCCGGAACGGGTCCGGCGCATGTTCGAGGCGCTGGAGATCATCAGGAAGCTGTTCACCGGCAAGGACGTCAAGCACAGCGGCGAGTTCTTCAAGCTGCACACCACGCGGCTGTGGACATTGCCGGAGGGACCGCCCCCGCCCATCTACATCGCCTCGGCGGGCCCGTACACCTCGCGCAAGACCGGCGAGCTGGCCGACGGCCTGATCACGCCGGGCGCGTCGATCGAGAAGCTCGCCGGCATCGTCGAGAACTTCGAGCAGGGCGCGCGCAAGGCGGGCAAGGACCCCGACGAGATGCCGAAGCTGCTGCAGGTGCACCTCTCGTGGGCCGAGACCGACGAGGAGGCGTGGGCCAACGCGATGGACCAGTGGCCCAACGGCGGCATGAAGTTCCCGAAGGCCGACATCCGGTCCCCGTTCGACTTCGCGCAGATGGCCAAGCTGGTGCGCAAGGAGGACTTCGAGGGCCGCATGGTCGTCTCGTCCGACCCCGACGTCCACCGCGCGTCGCTGCAGAAGTACGTCGACGCCGGGTTCAACCGGATCTACGTGCACAACGTCGGCCGCAACCAGGACCAGTGGATCGAGACGTTCGGCCGTGAAGTGCTGCCGAAGCTAACTGCTTAACAAGGCGTTGCCCAGCGGCGTCAGCGAGTGCAGGACGGTGTTCCGGTCGCGGTGCGTGGTGATCAGCCCCGCCTCCCGGAGCACCGCCGTGTGCTTGCTGACCGCCGACGGGCTGACGCCGAGGCGCTCGGCCAGCTCGGACGTGCCACAGCCGACGGCGAGGATCAGCAGCGCCTCCGCGCGCGTCGGCCCCAGCAGCGCGGCGAGCGCCTTGGACGGCACGGGAATCCGCACGTCACGCGGCTTCGCGGACGGCGTGCCCAGCCGCGCGGCCGGATAGAGCAGCCGAGGCGGGTTCGGCCCGGCCCCGATCATAGTGGGCGCCGCGGCGAAGTAGGCGGGCACCAGCGAAAGCCCGCGCCCCAGGTCGGGACCTTCCGGCACCGGATAGCTCCATTGCAGCCACGGCAGGCTGGTGAGCAGCGCGTCGACCCCGTTCTCGAGCAGGATCCGCGCGCGCATCTCGCGGTCGGCTTCGACCTGCGAGCGGATCGTCTCCCAGTGCGGGGCGACCGCGATCTCGTAGTAGTCCCGCAAGGCTTTGATCGGATCATGCGCCTCGAGCTGCGAGTCAGTAAGCGCTTCCTCGATCGCGCTGGCTTGCAACGCGGCCAGCCCGGCCTCGAAGCCATGGCGGCCCGCCGCGGGCATGAGCAACTCCGGCGCGGTACGGGAGAGCCAGATCAGCATCGGCGTCGCCACGGGCAGCCGGGTACGGACGCGTTGTTTCCACCACCCGAACGCGCCGACCCCCGATCTTCGGCGCAGCACGCCGAGACTCGCGACGATCTCGCCGAACGGGTCCGCGGCGGGCGCGAGCCCGATCCGCGTCAGGTCATGCCACGTGAGCCGGATGTGCAGCATCGAATCCCCCCAGGATTGCTCGCCTCACCCGTTAGTCGTACCGGCATCATCCTTCGTTACCTGCTCTGACCTGCGTTTTTGCCTCGACGCTCAAACGGCTCGACTGATCTGTCCCCCGAAGGGATGATCGCCTTCGAAGGCCCTGATGGGGGGATCTTCTCCGGGAATTCTTGACAGGCTTCCCGGGCCTGCTGGGGAAACAAAGGGGCATAAATGCGTAATGTCAAGGGGCTCGTTGCTGCCGCCGCGACGTCTGCCGCCGTGCTCGGCCTGCTGGCCGCGCCGTCGGCGAGCGCGGCCGACGCACCGAAGGACCACGGCAAGCCGGTGACTTCGCTCTCCGGTCTCAAGCTGGTCCCGTCGAAGGCGCAGGGGGCTCGCGTCGCCGGCCGGTCCGCCGCGCAGCTCGACGGTCCTTACCTGATCGAGTCGGTCGAGGGTGAGCGCTGCCTCGACGCCGACACCGGCACGCTGTGGGAGAACGGCACCACGGTCGCGCTGTGGGATTGCGACGAGTACGCGGCCAACCAGGGCTGGTACGTCGACCAGGCCGCGGACGGCACCATCACCCTCGAGAACGCCGCCAGCGGCCGGGTGCTGGACGCCGACCTCGACACGATCGGCGAGAACGGCACGAAGGTCCAGCTGTGGGACCGCAACGGCTGGAACAACCAGAAGTGGAAGTTCTACCTGAGCGAGTCCGACGACCTGATCATCGAGAACCAGGAGTCCTTCCAGGTGCTCGACGCCGACGGCAACAGCATCTACGAGCCGGGCACCCCGGTTCAGCTGTGGGACTACACCGGCGGCGGAAACCAGCTCTGGCGCTGACGGTTCGACGGTTCGACGGTTCGGGCCCCCTTCGCTTCGGCGGAGGGGGCCCTGCTTCGTTTGGGGGCGCGGGATAAAGCGGGCTTTACTCCGCGGGGTTTAGCGGGCTTTATCCCGGGGAGTAAAGCCCGCTTTATCCCGGCCTACTTGTCGAGTAGCAAGTGGACGGACAGCTCGAGCCGGTTCGCGACGTCGCTCGCGGTCGCGCGGCGCGTCACCCAGGCGACCAGGTTCGCCATCCAGACGTCGGCGATGAGGTGGAAGATGTCGCGGTCGGCCTCGGTGGGCTCCTCGATGCCCATCGCCTTGGCGAACATGTTCTCCATCAGCCTGCCGACCTGCTCGACCTCGGCGGCGGCGGTCGTGTCGGCGAACATGAAGGCGCGGACCATCGCCTCGGTGAGGTGCGGGTCGCGCTGCATGAGGCGGGTGTTGCGGCCGAGCACGAAGATCAGCCGCTCGCTGGGTGTCTCGCCGGGGATCGCCGAGCGCTCGATCTTCTCCTGCGCGCGCTCGAACTCGCGCGCGAGGCCCGAGACCAGCAGGTGGATCTTGGACGGGAAGTAGCGGTAGAGGGTGCCGAGCGCGACGTCGGCCTTCTCGGCGACGGCGCGCATCTGGACGGCGTCGTAGCCGCCCTTGGCGGCCAGTGTCAGTGTCGCGTCGATGATCCGGCGGCGGCGGTCGCGCTGGGCGGCGGAGCCGAGCTCTTCGCTGTTCATCGTGCCCAGTGCGGTGGCGCGGCTCTTGGCCGGTGCGGGCGCCTTGGCCTTGCCTGCCATCGTGGGGTCCCCCTGATCCGGAACTTGTTCCTCTTTCAGTCGGTAGCGTACCTAACTTCTTCAACGGTTCAAGCTCAGGGACACTCGCGCGAAAACTGAAACACGTTCTACAATGATCCTCTGTCGCGGCGAAGGAGGATCAGCGTGCCGATCGCGATCACCGAGGAGCAGCGTGCGCTGGCCGAGTCGGTCACGGCGTGGGCCGGGCGGGGCGGGACCTTCCGTGAGCTGGTCGACATCGGACTGTTCAGTCTCGCGCTGCCTGGCGAGCCCGGCGGTGTCGCCGATGTCGCGGTCGGGCTCGAAGCGGTCGCCGCCGCGCCGGCACCCGGGCCGGTGCTGGGCACTTCGCTGGGAAATCTGCTGGCCGGGCGCGTGCTCGACGGGCCGGTCGGGGTCGCGCTGGATCCCGGCGGGCTGGTCGGTTCGAGGTCGGCGGACGGCGGGTTGACGGTCTCGGGGCGCACCGGGCTCGTGCTCGATGGCGGGCCGTCGGCGGCGAGTCTGCTGCCGGCCCAAGTGGACGGTCGGCCGGTGTGGTTCCTGGGTCCGCCGGTGGACGCGGCCGAGTCGTTCGATCTTTCCCGCGACTTCGGCCAGGGCGAGCTGACGGACTTCGCCGTTTCACCCGAAGCGGTGATCGAGGGTGTCGAAGAACTCGCTGTGACGCTGGCCGCGGCCGAGGCGTCCGGCGTGGCGCACTGGTGCGTGCGGACCGCGGCCGAGTACGCCAAGGTGCGTGAGCAGTTCGGCCGCCCCATCGGATCGTTCCAGGCGGTCAAGCACCTGTGCGCCGAGATGCTCTGCCGCGCCGAAGCGGCGTCCGCGCTGGCGTGGGACGCGGCGCGCGCGGCCGACGAAAACCCGGGCCAGCACGCGTTGGCCGCCGCCGTCGCGGGTGCCTCCGTGCTCGACGCGGCCGTCGAGAACGCCAAGGACTGCATCCAGGTGCTCGGCGGCATCGGTTTCACCTGGGAACACGACGCGCACCGATACCTGCGGCGCGCCGTCGCGCTGCGGCAGTGGCTCGGCGGTTCGACGCGGTGGCGGGTCCGTGCCGCCGAACTCGCGCTGGCGGGCGAGCGGCGGACGCTGGCCGTCGATGTCGGCGACACCGGCGAGTTCCGGGCGGTGGCCGAGGAAATCGCCGCACTGGAGCCCGGCGCGCAGCGGCGCAAACTCGCCGAGACCGGGCTGCTCATGCCGCACTGGCCGAAGCCGTACGGGCTCGACGCTTCCCCGGCGCGGCAGCTGGCTGTCGACGCGGAACTCGCCCGCGCGGGCGTCCGGCGGCCGGATCTCGTGATCGGCGCCTGGGCGGTGCCGACCATCCTGGAGCACGGAACCGCGGCGCAGCGGGACAAGTTCGCGGGCCCGACACTGACCGGTGAGCTCACCTGGTGCCAGCTGTTCAGCGAGCCCGGTGCCGGTTCGGACCTGGCTTCCTTGCGTACCAAGGCGATTCGCGTCGACGGCGGCTGGCGCCTGAGCGGGCAGAAGGTGTGGACCTCGCTCGCGCGCGAGGCCGACTGGGCGATCTGCCTGGCCAGGACCGACCAGGAAGTGGCCAAGCACAAGGGGATCACGTACTTCCTCGTCGACATGCGCTCGGCGGGCATCGACATCAGGCCGCTGCGGGAGATCACCGGCGTGGCGCGGTTCAACGAGGTGTTCCTCGACGACGTCTTCGTGCCGGACGACTGCGTGGTCGGCGAGGTGAACGGCGGCTGGCGGCTCGCGCGGACCACGCTGGCCAACGAGCGGGTCGCGATCGGCGGGGGACCGGCGGTCGGCGAAGGCGTGGAAACCTTGCTGGGACAGGTTTCTTCACCTGATCAGGTGACTTCGGACCGGTTGGGCGGGCTGATCGCGGAGGGTCTCGCCGGGTCGCTGCTGGACCTCCGGATGACGCTGCTTGCCTTGGCAGGACAGGATCCTGGTCCCGCGTCAAGTGTGCGGAAACTGCTCGGAGTCCGGCATCGGCAAGCTGTCGCCGAGGCCGCTTTGGACCTGTGCGGGCCCGCCGCGGTGGCGGTGACGGACTCCGTATCGGCCGCACAGCACGAATTCCTGCTCAGCAGGTGTTTGAGCATCGCCGGCGGCACGACGCAGGTACTGCTGACACTCGCCGCGGAACGGCTACTCGGCCTCCCTAGACAGTAGGGCCTTCCAAAACTGTCGGTGCCCGGGTCTAGCGTCCTGTGCATGGAAATCACCGAGCACACCCAGGCCACCTACATCCCCTCCGAGCCCCCGCGCGAAGGCGTACTCGCGCTGTGGGGAGACGCACACGGCGACACGCCGATCGAACTGCTGGTGACAGCGGGAAAACTGCCGGTACGCACCAAGGTCGAGGCGAGAGTCGTCCCGATGGCGAGCGCCATCCCCAGGCTGCTCACGGCCGATCCACGGGCGAGCCCGACCGTGGCCGCGTTGTCCACCGCCATCACCGCGGGCGTCGACCTCGTCTCGCGCGGACGGCTGATCCCCGCGCGCCCGCCCGACGGCGATGGCTGGCGCGCGGGCCCACTCGAGATCGAAGACGAGGTGCGGCTGCGCGAGCTGGCGGCCGCGCTGCCGCCGGAGGCGCACGCGCTGGCGCTGTCGGGGCTCAAACGGCCCCGGCTGCACTCGCCGGAGTCGCTCATCCGCGCGTTGTGGGACGCGACGGCGGATGTGCTGGCGCGCGGCCTGTCCCCGGACGGCATCGCCGGGCCGCCGGGCGGCGCCGAGCTGCTGCTGCGCGTCGAGCCGAGGGAGGCGTTCGGCGCCGACGGCATGCCGGGCTTCAAGGTGTGGGCCGTGCCCATGCTCCGCAGCCTCGCGGACACGAGCCTCGTCGCCGACGCGCCGGAGATCCGCCGCATGCCCGCCGAGGTGGGCCGCCGGTTCGGCGGCCAGGTGGAGACGCAGCTGCTGCTGGGCATCAGGCGTGGCGCCCGGGTCTGGCCGCCGCTGGAGCGGGTCCAGGACGAGCCGGACGAGTTCGTGCTGACCGACGACGAGGTCTCGCACCTGCTCGCCCACGGCGGGCGCGCGCTCGACGACATCGGCATCACCGTGCTCTGGCCGGAGGCGCTGTTCACGCGGATGAAGGCCAAGGCGGGCGTGGAGTCGCCGCGGCCGGATTCCGCGACCACGTTCACCCTCAAGGACCTGCTGGACTTCAAATGGCAGGTCAGCCTGGGCGACGAGGTGCTGACCGAGGAAGAGGTCTCGATGCTGGCGGAGGCCAAGCGGCCGATCGTCCGCCTGCGCGGCAAGTGGATCAAGGCGGACAGCGTGCTGCTCGCCAAGCTCCGGCGCCAGAAACGCAGGCTCACCGGCTCCGAGGCGTTGGGCGCGGCGCTCACCGGCAAGCTCGACCTCGACGGCGAGGAGATCGCGTTCGCGCCGTCGCCGGTGCTGACCGGGCTCGCCGAGCGCATCACGTCCACCATGGACGAACCGGTGGCGCCGTCACCCCGGCTGCTGGCCACACTGCGCCCGTATCAGCGCGCGGGTCTCACCTGGCTCGCCAAGATGACCGAGCTGGGGCTGGGCGCCTGCCTCGCCGACGACATGGGACTGGGCAAGACCGTCCAGCTCATCGCGCTGCACCTGCATCGTGAGCCGCTCGGCGCCGGTCCGACGCTGGTGGTCTGCCCGACCTCGCTGCTGGGCAACTGGGAGCGCGAGATCGCCAGGTTCGCGCCCTCGGTGCCGGTCCGCCGGTTCCATGGCGGCGCCCGCAGCCTGGACGACCTGGCGCCCGGCGAGATCGTGCTCGCGACGTACGGCGTGGCCCGTCGCGACAAGGCGCTCTCCGCGCTCAAGTGGGGTCTCGTCGCCGCGGACGAGGCCCAGCACGTCAAGAACCCGATGTCCGCGACCGCGAAGGCGTTGCGCCGCATCGAAACCGACGCGCGGGTCGCCTTGACCGGCACCCCGATGGAGAACCGGCTCGCCGAGCTCTGGTCGATCCTGGACTGGACGACGCCGGGCCTGCTCGGCACGCTCGACCACTTCCGGCGGACGGTCGCCAAGCCGATCGAGCGGAACCACGACAAGGCGGTCACCGAGCGGCTGGCCACCCTGGTCCGCCCGTTCCTGTTGCGGCGCAAGAAAACCGACCCGGACATCGCCCCGGAGCTGCCGAGCAAGACGGAGACCGACACCTACGTCCCGCTGTCCGGAGAGCAGGCGACGCTGTACGAGGCCGTGGTCCGCGAAAGCATGGAAGCGATCCAGCTCATGAGCGGGATCGAGCGGCGAGGCGAGGTGTTCAAGCTGCTCACCGCGCTCAAGCAGATCTGCAACCACCCGGCCCAGTTCCTCAAGGAGCAAGGCCCGATCACCGGCCGGTCCGGCAAGCTCGCCGCCTTCGACGAGCTGCTCGACATCATCCTCGACGAAGGCGAAAGCGTCCTGGTGTTCAGCCAGTACGTCCAGCTGCTGAACCTGCTCGAGACCCGCTTGGCCGAACGCGGCCTCCCGTCGGCGACGTTGACCGGCGCGAGCACCCCGGCCGAGCGGGACGAGATGGTCCGGCGTTTCCAAGCAGGCGAGTTCCCGGTCTTCCTCTTGTCGCTCAAGGCAGGCGGTGTCGGCCTGAACCTCACCAAGGCCACCCAGGTCATCCACTACGACCGCTGGTGGAACCCGGCCGTCGAAGACCAGGCCACCGACCGGGCCTTCCGCATCGGCCAGGACCACCCGGTCCTCGTCCACCGCCTCATCACCGAAGGGACCCTCGAAGAACGCATAGCCGAAATGGTCGAGGCCAAACGCGGCCTCGCCGAGTCCATCGTCGGCTCCGGCGAAACCTGGATCTCCGAACTCTCCAACGACGAACTCGCCGACCTGGTCCGCCTGGGCTCCCGCTGAGCCCGTGAGGGGTCGTGAGTGTTTTGGCCGGTTATTGATCCGTAAGGCAAATATGGCATGATCGTGGTGTGAACGCGAAGGTTCGGGTGACGGATGCGCGGCGGCTTTCCCAGCAATCGCAGGAGGATCTGCGGCGGCGGGTGGTCGCCGCGGTCCAGTCTGGGCGGACCCAGGTTGAGGTCGCGGAGCTGTTCGGGGTGTCGGTGCGGTCGGTGACGCGGTGGTGGACAGCGTTTCAGCGCAACGGGAATCGGGCGTTGTATGCCGAGAAACGTGGTCGGCGTGCTGGCGAGCAGATGGCGCTGGATGTGAGGCAGCAGGCGCGGTTGCGGCGGGCGGTGCTGGGCAGGTATCCGGACCAGTTTCAGCTGGTGGGGCTGGTGTGGACCCGTGGTCTGGTCGCTGACCTGGTGAAACGCTGGTTCGGGCTGGAGTTGTCACGGGTGACGATCGGGAAGTATCTGCGGTCGTGGGGGTTCTCGCCGCAGAAGCCGGTGCAGGTGGCGTATGAGAAGAACCCGGAGAAGGTCACCGAGTGGCTTGAGCAGCGGTATCCGGCGATCGCGGCGCGCGCGAAGCGGGAGAAGGCGGTGATCCTGTGGCTGGATCAGACGGGGCTGCGTTCGGACGCCTCGGTCGCGGCCACGTGGGCTCCGGTCGGGAAAACCCCGGTGGTGCCCAACAGTGGCAAGCGGTTCACGGTCAACGCGATGGCCGCGATCAGCAACAAAGGCGAGCTCTACTTCACCGTGTTCCAGGGCGGGTTCAACGTCCACGTGATGATCGAGTTCCTCGATCGGCTGGTGCGTCACGTTGATCGCAAGATCCACCTGATCGTCGACGGGCACCCCTCACATCGCGCGATCCTGCTCAAAGACTGGCTCGCCCAGCGGACCGAGCGGATCGAGATGCATTTCCTGCCCGGTTACAGCCCCGAACTCAACCCCGTCGAACTGCTCAACGGCGACCTCAAACACCACGTCACCGCAACACAAAGCCCCCGCACCCAAGAGGAACTGGCGGCAGGCGCACGCACCCACCTGCGCCGCCGCCAGAACCAACCCGACCGCGTGAAAGCCTTCTTCGGCAAGGAACCCGTCCGCTACGCCGCAGACTGACACGCCATATTTGCCTTACGGATCAATAGAACCGGCCGTACCACTCACGACCCCAGGCGTCAGGACTTGCGCCAGGTGTGGTGGCTCCACGTGAGGAAGCGCTCGACGCCGCGGACGACGGCGGCACTGCGGATGGAGGGGAAGATGTCGAAGGCGTGCTGGGCGCCGGGGATCTCGGCGTAGGCGACCGGGTTGCGGGAGGCCGAGCGGAGACGGCGGACGAACTCGCGGGCCTCGCGGACCGGGACGAGGGAGTCGCGCTCGCCGTGGATCACGAAGAAAGGAGGTGCCTCGTCGGTGATGCGATCCAGCGGGGAGGCGGCGACGTAGTCGTCGAGGTGGTCGACGGGATCGCGGCCGGTTTCGAAGACGTAGCGGGAGATGAGGTTCTTGAGCCTGGCCGCGGAGGCGGGCGAGCCCGTGGTGGCCGCGAAGTCGTAGACGCCGTAGTGGGGGACGCAGGCTTGGACACTCGTGTCCTGGTCGGCGAAACCGGGCTGCAGGGCCGCGTCGTTCTGGGTCAGCGCGAGCAGCGCGGCGAGGTGGCCGCCTGCGGAACCGCCGGTCACGGCCAGGAAGGCCGGGTCGCCGCCGTAGCTGTGGATGTTCTCGCGGATCCAGCCGATCGCGCGCTTGGCGGCGATGATGTGCTGGGGCCAGCGGGCCGCCGGGGACAGGGGGTAGTTGATCGCGACGCAGATCCAGCCGCGCTCGGCCATGTGCATCATCAGGGGCAGGCCCTGCTGCTCCTTGTTGCCGATCACCCAGGCGCCGCCGTGCACCTGCAGCAGCACCGGCCTGCCTTCGACCGGCTCGCGCGGGTAGTAGACGTCGAGCATGAAACGGCGGCCGCCGGGTGCGTAGGCGACGTCGTGATGGCGGCGGACGTCGGCGGTGCGGGCGCGGAACGGGAGTGCGAGCTGGGCGAGGGTGGTGCCCAGGTCGGTGGCGGGCTCGAGGTCGTCGAGGTAATCGGGGCCGAGGCCTTCCGACAGGGCGGTGTCCATCACCTCGCCGGCGCGGCGGGAGCCGGTGATGAGCGCGGCCAGGCCTGCCGCGGTGAGGCCCGCCATCGCCAGGCCGATCTTGTCGGCGCGGGTGCGGGCGCCGTGACGGGCGAGGTGGGCCGCGGTGTCGACGGCCGTGAGCGCCAGCAGCTGGGGAGCCAGCTCGCCGGTCAGCCAGCCGGCGAAAAAGGCAGGGAACGCCAGTGGTTCGCCTGGTAGCGGGCGGAGGGCATTGGCGGTGAGGCCGAGTTGGATCGCCCGCCGGGTGATGAAGTTCGGCTTCATGGGACCTGAGTTTACGGCCGCGCGGAGATCGGTGAAGTGATCACGCGGAGTGCCCGGCGGCCGTGGAGCTTCACCCCGACGACGTCTCGGGACAGGTGTACTGGTTCGCCTACGCTGAGCGCCGTGGTCAAAGAACAGCGGTTGAGCGGCCTGGACGCGAGTTTTCTGTACCTGGAGACGTCGGCGCAGGTGTTGCACGTCTGCGGGCTCGTCACGCTCGACGGCTCCACGATGCCCGGCGGGTACGCGTTCGAGAAGTTCAAGGAACAGCTCCACGCGCGGGTGTCGCAGATCCCGGCGTTCCGGCGCAAGCTGCACGACCCGTTCTGGAACTTCCGCCATCCGGTGTGGGTGGAGGACGACGAGTTCGACCTCGACCACCATGTGCACCGCATCGGCGTTCCCGCCCCCGGTGACCGTGCCGAGCTGGCCGACCTGTGCGCGCACATCGCCGGGCAGCCGCTCGACCGGGGCCGTCCGCTGTGGGAGATGTTCGTCATCGAGGGGCTCGAGGACGGCGGCATCGCCGTGCTGATCAAGATGCACCACGCGAGCGTCGACGGGGTGAGCGGCGCGAACCTGATCACCTACCTGGCCGGGCTGGAACCCGACGCGCCGTTGCCGGAGATCGAGCAGCCGGAGACGCCCGGCGTTCCCCACGGGTTCGCTTTGCTGCGGGACAGTGTCCGCTCGGCGGTGAAACTGCCGTTCGAGGCGGCGCGGCTGCTGCCCGATTTGCTGGGGATCGTGCCAGCCTGGGTGGGTAAGGCGTTGCGGGGCAAGGCGATGCCCGCGCCGTTCACCGCGCCGCGTACCTCGTTCAACGGGACGATCACCGGGCATCGGAGCGTCGCGTACGCGACCGTCGACCTCGGCGACGTGAAGCGGATCAAGAACGCGTTCGGGGTGACCGTGAACGACGTCGTGCTGGCGTTGTGCGCGGGCGGACTGCGGCAGTACCTGAGCGACCGGGGTGAGCTGCCCGCCGATCCGCTGATCGCCAGCGTCCCGGTCTCGGTGCGGGAGCGGAGCGAACGCGAGCACGGCAGCAATAAGGTCTCGGCGTTCTTCGCCTCACTGCCGACGCATCTGGCCGATCCGGCGGCGCGGGTGTTCGCGCTCGCCGAGGGGAACCGGCTCTCGAAGGATCATCACCACAGCATGGACGCCGACATGCTGCAGGACTGGGCGCAGTTCTCGGCCGCCACCATGTTCGGGCTGGCGGTGCGCGCGTACTCGGCGCTGCGGCTGGCCGAGAAGCATCCGGTGGTGCACAACCTGGTCGTCTCCAATGTCCCGGGCCCGCCGATGCCGCTCTACCTGCTCGGCGCGCGGATCACCGGGTTGTTCCCGCTCGGCCCGGTCTTCCACGGCGCCGGGCTGAACGTGACCGTGCTGTCCAACGCGGGCAGGGTCGACATCGGCCTGCTCGGCGCGCGAGAACTCGTTCCAGACCTGTGGCCGCTCGCGGACGCCATCCCGCTCGCGATGAAGGAACTCCTCAACGCACTGCCTGGTTGAGCGGACGGACTTGCCCCGAAGGCGCTCAACGGATAAGACTAGAACACGTTCCAGTCTAGCCCGAGGGAGCCAGTGTGGACTTCACCCCGGACGCGACCCAGGCGGAGATCACCCGCCTGGCCGCCACCGTCCTGCGCCGGGACCCCGAGCGGCCATGGCAGGCGCTCGCCGAGTCCGGCCTGCTCGCGCTCGCGCTCCCGGCCGAACTGGACGGCGACGGGCTCGGCCTCGCCGAGGTCGCGCTCGTGCTGACCGAGGTCGGCCGGGCGGCCGCCCAGGCACCCGCGCTGGCCGCGCTGGCGCTCGGCGTGCTGCCGATCGACCGGCTGGGCAGCCCGCGTCAGCGCGCGGACCTGTTGCCTGCCATCGCTTCCGGCGCCGCGGTGGTCACGGCCGCGCTGCACGAACCGTCGGCGCCGATGACCACGCGCCCGTCGGCGACGGCCGTGCCGTCCGACGGCGCCTGGTCGCTCTCCGGCACGAAGACGGCCGTGCCGTACGCCGAGACGGCCACCGCGATGCTGGTGCCCGTCACGATGGCGGGTGGCACCGCGGTCTTCGTCGTGCACCCGCGCGCGAGCGGTGTCACGCTCGTGCCGACCCGCAACGCGAGCGAAAGTCCCGAATGCACGGTCGTGCTCACCGACGTCCGTGTCACGGAGGACGACCTGCTCGCCGACGGCGCGCTCGCCGCGCTGCACCGGTTCGCGCTCGCGGGCGCGGTGGCGCTCGGGGACGGATTGCTCGCCGGCGCGCTGGAACTGACCACGAGCCACGTCGGCACGCGGGAGCAGTTCGGCAAGCCACTGGCCAGATTCCAGGCCGTGGCTCAGCAGATCGCCGACGTCTACATCGCTTCGCGGACCGTGCATCTCGCCGCGCTTTCGGCGATTTGGCGGCTTTCCGAGGGCCTGGACGCCGATACGGACCTCGAGGTGGCCGCGTACTGGCTCGCCGAAGAGGCGCCGAAAGCGCTCGCGGCCTGTCAGCACCTGCATGGCGGGCTGGGTGTCGACGTGACCTATCCGCTGCACCGGTACTACTCCGGGATCAAGGACCTGTCCCGGTTCGTCGGCGGTGCCTCGCACCGTCTCGACCGCATTGGCGAGTTGGTGTGACCATGCGAGTGGATTTGACCGCGGCGCAACAGGAATTGCGCGACGACCTGCGCGCGTACTTCGCGGGGCTGGTGAGCGCCGAGGAGCGCGAGGCGATGCGGCGCGAGCGGCACGGTGACGTGCACCGTGAGATCGTGCGGCGGATGGGCCGCGACGGCTGGCTCGGCGTCGGCTGGCCGGAGGAGTACGGCGGGCGCGGGTTCGGCGAGATCGAGCAGCACCTGTTCGTCGACGAGGCGGCGCGCGCCGACGTCCAGCTGCCGTCGGTGACGCTGCAGACGGTCGGCCCGACGCTGCAGGCGTTCGGCACCGAGGAGCAGAAAGCCTTCTTCCTGCCCAAAATCCTGGCGGGCGAGCTGCATTTCGCCATCGGCTACACCGAACCGGACGCGGGCACCGACCTCGCCTCGCTGAAGACCTCGGCGGTGCGTGACGGCGACGAGTACGTCGTCAACGGCCAGAAGATCTTCACCACCGGCGGGCACGACGCCGACTATATCTGGCTCGCCGTGCGCACCGATCCGGCCGCGCCCAAGCACAAGGGCATCTCGATCCTCATCGCCGCGACCAGCGATCCCGGGTACTCGTGGACGCCGATCATCACCTGCGACGGCGCGCACCACGTCAACGCGACCTACTACTCCGACGTGCGGGTGCCGGTAGGAATGCTGGTGGGCAAGGAAAACGAGGGCTGGCGGCTGATCACCACCCAGCTCAACCACGAACGGGTCATGCTCGGCCCGGCCGGGCGGATCAGCGGGTTCCACGACCGCGTGCACGGCTGGGCCGCCGGCCGCAAGACCGCCGACGGCACGCCGCTGCTGGAGCTGCCGGACGTGCGGCGCGCGCTCGCCGAGACACTGGCGACCGCGCGCGTGAACGAGCTGCTGAACTGGCAGGTCGCCTCGGCCGCGACGGGCACGCCGGTCGACGTCGCGGACGCGTCGGCGACGAAGATCTTCGGCTCGGAGCGGATGCAGCGCATCGGGCGGCTGCTGGAGGAGATCGTGGCGCGCCACGGTGACTTCGCCGATCCCGAGACGGCCGAGCTGGCCGAATGGCTCGACCGGATCGCCAAACGCAACCTCGTGCTGACCTTCGGCGGCGGGGTCAACGAGATCCAGCGCGAGCTGATCGCCATGGCCGGACTGGGATTGCCGAGGGTGCCGCGATGACCATCGAAGAAGAAGCCGCCCGCGTCGCCGAGCGAGGGGAGTCCTCGCGCCGGTTCGCCCGCGATCCGGTGAACCAGGCGATGGTGAACAACTGGGTCGAGGCCATGGGCGACACCAACCCGGTCTACACGGACCCGGAGTTCGCCGCGAAGTCCGTCCACGGTGGACTCGTCGCGCCGCCCGCGATGGCGCAGGTGTGGACGATGAACGGCCTGCACGGCGCGCGGTCCGGCGACGACCCGCTCGGCGCGATGATCGAGATCATGGACGAGGCCGGGTTCACCTCGGTCGTGGCCACCAACTCCGAGCAGACCTATCACCGGTATCTGCGCCACGGCGAGCACGTCTCGGCGACGACCGCGCTGGAATCCGTGGTCGGGCCGAAGAAGACCGCGCTCGGCGAGGGCTGGTTCGTGACCACCCGCACCACCTGGCGCGTCGGCGACGAGCCGGTGGCCGAGATGATGTTCCGGATACTCAAGTTCCGGCCGCCGGAAGTGTCCAAACCGGACACCGTGCTGCGCCCGGTGATCAGCAAGGACTCCGAGTTCTTCTGGGCGGGCCTGCGCGAGGGCGAGCTCAGGATCCAGCGCTGGGGCGACACGTTGCGGCACCCGCCAGGCCCGATGCCGCCGTCCGGCGACCTCGATCTCAAGCCGGATTACGTCGTGGCCAGCGGAAAAGGCACGGTCTACAGCTACGTCGTGCATCACCATCCGCCCGTGCCCGGCAAGAAGATGCCGTTCGTGGTCGCGCTGGTGGAGCTCGAAGAAGGCGTGCGAGTGCTCGGCGAACTCGTCGACGGCGACCCGGAAACGGTCCGGATAGGACAGGAAGTCGAAGCCGTGTTCCTGGAGATCGACGACGAATTGACCCTGCCTGCCTGGAGGACGCGATGACCGTCGAAGTCGGCACCGAGCTGCCGCCGCTGACCATCGAGGCCACGCCGACCTTCGTGGTCAGCACCGCGCTGGCCACCCGTGACTTCCAGGACGTCCACCACGACCGCGACTCGGCGATCGCGCGTGGCTCCAAGGACATCTTCCTCAACATCCTCACCGACACCGGGCTGGTGCAGCGGTTCGTCACCGACTGGGCGGGCCCGGAAGCGCTCGTGCGCTCGGTCAAGATCCGGCTGGGTGTGCCCTGCTACGCCTACGACACCTTGACCTTCTCCGGCAAGGTGATCGAAAAGGACGGTCAGGACGTGGTGATCGCGGTGTCCGCCAAGGACAGTCTCGGTGAGCACGTCACGGGCACCGTCGGCGTGACCCTGCCAGGAGGTGGCTCGTGAAGCTCTCGGGTGCGGCGGCCATCGCCGGAATCGGCGCGACCGAGTTCTCGAAGGACTCCGGGCGCAGCGAACTGCGGCTGGCCTCGGAATGCGTGCTGGCGGCGTTGACCGATGCCGGGCTCACGCCGTCCGATGTGGACGGACTGGTGTCGTTCACCATGGACGGCAACAGCGAGATCGCCGTCGCGCGGGAACTCGGCGTCCCCGAGCTGAAGTTCTTCAGCCGCATCCACTACGGCGGCGGCGCGGCCGCGGCCACCGTGCAGCAGGCCGCGCTGGCCGTGGCCACCGGGGTCGCGGACGTCGTCGTGGCGTACCGGGCGTTCAACGAGCGCTCCGGCCAGCGGTTCGGTCAGGTGTCGTCCGCCGCGGCCGGCCAGGTGAATTCGGCGGGCGTGGACAACGCCTACCACTATCCGGTCGGCATCGCGACGCCCGCCGCGACCGTCGCCATGCTGGCGCGCCGGTACATGCACGAGTACGGCGCGACCAGCGAGGACTTCGGCCGGGTCGCGGTGCTCGACCGCAAGCACGCCGCGACCAACCCGAAAGCCTGGTTCCACGGCAAGCCGATCACCCTCGATCAGCACCAGGCCTCCCGGTGGGTCGCCGAGCCGTTGCACCTGCTCGACTGCTGCCAGGAGAGCGACGGCGGCGTCGCGCTGGTGGTCACCTCGGCCGAACGCGCCCGCGACCTGGCGCAGAAGCCCGCCCTCATCGCGGCCGCCGCGCAGGGCAGCGGGCCCGATCAGTACATCATGACCAGCTACTACCGTGACTCGCTCGCCGCGCTGCCCGAGATGGGCGTGGTCGGCGGGCAGCTCTGGGCGCAGTCCGGGCTGCGACCGTCCGATATGGATGCGGCCGTGCTCTACGACCATTTCACCCCGTATGTGCTGATGCAGCTGGAGGAACTCGGTTTCTGCGGGCGCGGCGAGGCGAAGGACTTCATCGCGGGCGGCGCGCTCGAGCTCGACGGCGAGCTGCCGCTGAACCCGCACGGCGGGCAGCTCGGCGAGGCGTACATCCACGGCATGAACGGGATCGCCGAGGGCGTCCGGCAGATCAGGGGCACCTCGGTGAACCAGGTGCCGGACGCCGGGCACGTGGTGGTCACCGCCGGGACCGGCGTGCCGACGAGTGGACTCGTGTTGTCGCAAGGGTAATGCGGTTGCTTATTTTCCGGTGCGCGTGAAGATAGTCCTTGTGGGGTATAGGGATCACCTCTTTGCGGGCTGGTGGTCGCCGGGTCCGGCTGTCACGGTTGGAGGGACAGCCGGCGACACAGAGTGAGGCCCCCATGCCAGGTCGAAAGCCACTGGAGCACGTCTTCACCTTCTCCGGTGCGGGCGACCCTGGCTGCCCCGACCTCTTCCTCGACCACGACGCCGACGAAGCCCGCCGGGTGGTGCTCGTCGACGGCCGCGGCGCCCGCATCCAGCTCAGCCTGGCGCAGCTGAACGCGCTGGTCGACGACGTCAAGGACGGCGCGCTCGACCGGCTCTTCCCCGCCGAAGTCTCGTAGGAGGGGGCGCCGGGTGGTGGCGTGGATCTTGACCGCGGTGTTCCTGGCCATCACCTGGCCCTGTGTGCGGCGGCTCGCCCGGCTCGACTACGGGCGGCTCGGGCAGGGGACGCGGCAGGGCGACGTCGCCGAGCTGCTGTTCGCGGTCGCGATGGTCGCCATGCTCTCGCCGATCGGCGGCCCCATCCCGGCGGCGGGCTGGCAGGCGTTGTTCCTGCTGACCTCGGGCTGGTTCGTGGTCGCCTGGCTGCGCGGCGCCCGCGGCTGCGCGCATCACGCGGTCTCGGCCGTGGTCATGCTGTACCTGCTGGTGGCCATGCCGCACGTCACGGCCGAGCACGGCCCATGGCTGAACATGTCCACAATGGATGGTTCGCCCGGTGTCCTGTTCACGGTGGTCGCGATCGCCGCGGCGGTGTATTTCGCGGGCGACGCGGTGAAGTCGGGGATGTTCCTGCTCAAGTCGACGGACCGGCCTGCCGGAACGGTCTCGCGTGCGGCCTGCCGTGCGGTGATGGGGATCGGGATGGGCTACATGCTGCTCGCCGCGCTGTGAGGTGGCTTCCGCGGCGCCCGGCCACGAAAGCCACCTGAGCTGTCACGCTAGCCGCAGCTGCACCCGCAGCCACAGCTCGAGCCGGCGCAGCTGTCTCCGCACCCACATCCGTCCCTCATCGCGTCATCCTTCCGCTAGACAGGGCCTCTGTTCACGCTACGTGTGCGGATGATCACAAACAAGCGACTGGGTGGGTGAAGCGAGGTCAGCGCTCGGTCAGGACGGTGTCGGCGAGGACCGGGGCGTCGTCGCGGTCGGGAGCGGTCGTCGTCACGACAAAGCGGCCGGATTCCCGCCAGACCCGGGTGCGCAGGGTTTCGCCCGGGTAGACGACGCCGGCGAACTTGGTCGAGAACGAGGCGACCCGGGCGGTGTCGCCGTCGAGGAACGCGTCGGTGACCGTCTTCGCCACGATTCCGTAGGTGCACAAGCCGTGCAGGATCGGGGTTTCGAAGCCGGCGGCGTGGGCGAAGGCGGGGTCGGCGTGGAGGGGATTGCGGTCGCCGCAGAGCCGGTAGAGCAAGGCCTGCTGGGGCAACGTCGGCGTGTCGATGACCGCGTCCGGCTCGCGCGTGGGCAGCTCGACCTTGTCGGACGGGCCGCGGTCGCCGCCGAAGCCGCCTTCGCCGCGGGCGAAGATGCTGGACCTGGCCGTCCACAGTGGATCGCCGTCCGAGGAGGTCGCGGCGGTCTCCTGGATGATGACCGCGGCCTTGCCCTTGTCGAAGACGTCGGCGATGCGGGAGCGGGCGACGGCCTTGCCGGAGGTCGGGATCGGCCGGTGCGCGATGACCTCCTGCTTGCCGTGCAACACTTTCGCGAGGTCGATGTCGACGCCGGGGAACGAGACGGACGGCGGGTCGAACACGCGCAGGTTGGCGGCCACGGTCGCGAAGGTCGGCAGCACCTGGAGGTCGGCCTCGTAGGTGTAACGCAGCTCGCGCGGGTCGACCGGGTCGGTGCCTGCGCCGAGCGCGAGGTGGTAGAGCTGCACGTCCGCCGCGGTCCAGGCGAAGGTGACCTCGGGCAGTTCGGCGCCGATGGCGAGTGCGGGATCGACCGGCATTCACGACCTCATTCGTAGGTGACCGAGACGTCGTCGGTCAGTGGCAGCGACTGGCAGGCGAGCACCAGGCCGTCGGCGATGTCCTCACCGTCCAGCACCTCATTGTTCAGCATCTTCACCTCGCCCGCCACGATGCGGCAGGCGCACGCGCTGCACTGGCCCTCGCGGCACGAGTACGGCGCGTCGAGGCCCTTCGACAGCAGGAAATCCAGGAGTTTCTGCTGTCGGGGCCAGGTGAACGAGTGCCGGGCGCCGTCCAGTTCGACGGACAGCGCGGTGGTCTCGCCGGATTCGACGACCTCGACCTCGGTCGACTCGAACGGGTTTCCGGTCAGTGACAGGAACTTCTCGATGTGCATGCGGCCGTGTTCGGATCCGAGCGCGTCTTTCGCGGCCAGCATGAACGGTTCCGGGCCGCAGATGAACGTCTCGAACCCGGCGTACGGCGCGGTCAGCGTGCGCAGGCTCCGCACGCCCGGCATGCCCTGGACGGTCTCCAGCCAATGGACGACCACGAGCCGGTTCGCGTGCTCGTGCGCGAGCGAGGCGAGTTCGTCGGCGAAGATCACGGACTGCTCGTCACGGTTGGCGTACACCAGCACGATGCGGCCGGTGCCACCGTCCAAAGCGGACTTGAGGATCGACATCACCGGGGTGATCCCGCTGCCGCCCGCCAGCAGCAGGAAGTCGCCGTCCAGCGACTTGGGCGTGAAGACGCCCGACGGCGGCAGTACGTCGATCTCCGCGCCCTCGCGCAGCGAGTCGCAGATCCAGTTCGAGCCGAAGCCGCCCGCGGTGCGCTTGACCGTCACCTTGAGCATGCCCTCGGACGGCGCGCTCGACAGCGAATAGCACCGAGCGACCGAGCCGGTCCGGTCGCTCGGGACGCGCAGCGTCAGGAATTGCCCTGGCCGGTAACGAAAAGCCTCGGAGAGCGCGGCGGGCACGTCGAAGACGATCGAGTGCGCGTCGCGGGTCTCGGTGATCACGCGGGACACCTTGAGCTTGTGGAACTCAGTCACCGGCGACCTCCACGAGTCCGTTCTTGACCGCGCGCAGGATGCTGTCGGTGAGGCGCTCGCAGGTGTCGAGCAACGCGGTGTTCGCGCCCGCCGCCTTGCGCTCGGCGAACACCTGGCAGCTCGACGCCGCGTCCGTCGTCCACTGGATGCTCGTGTGCTGGGCGCTGTTCTTCTTGACCAGCACGCAGGTTCCGCATGTGTCGCAGTCGACCGGGCGCAGCCCGGCCGTCAGGAACTCCCGCGCTTCGGCCGTCACGCCCGCTGCCTAGCCAGGTTCTCGGCGACTTCCTTCTCCCAGACCTCGTTCGCCTTGGTGGTGTCCACTTCGAACTCGAAGCGCTGGGTCATGTCCTCGCTGATGTCGGCGACGTCCACATAGAACTGCTCGTACCAGCGCCGAAGCTGATAGACCGGGCCGTCTTCCTCACACAGCAACGGGTTGTCGATCCGCGTCTTGTTGCGCCAGATCTCCACGTCCTGCAGGAACCCACCGCCGATGCTCTTCGCGAACTTGCCGGCGAGCTTGTCGGCCTGCTCGTCGGTGAGGCCCGGCAGCTTCTTGACGCTCACACCCCATTGCAGCACAAAGGAATTCTCGGTGACGGGGTAGTGGCAGTTGATCAGGACGTTCTCGACCTCGTAACCCTTGAAGTTGTTGACCAGCGTGTTGATCATGTACGCGGGCCCGAAGTACGAAGCCTCGGACCGCAGCAGGTTTTCCTCGCCGCCATAGTTCGACTGGACGCCGACGTCCGGGCGGCCCTTGGTGTTGAGGTACTGCGTCGCGATGTGGCCTTCGAAGATGTTCTTGAAGTAGGTCGGGAAAGCCAGGTGCACGTAGTAGAAGTGCGCCATGTCGACCATGTTGTCGATGATCTCGCGGCAGTTGGAGCCCTCGATGAGCACCGTGTCCCAGGTCCAGTTGCTCCACTCGTCGGTGAAGATCCCGTCGATGCGCGGGATGACGACGTCCTCGCCGGGCAGGTTGCCCTCGGGGTCGTTCCAGACGAAGAGCTGCTTGTTCTCCTCCATGCTCAGCCACGCCTTGGTCCGCGCGCGCAGCGGAACCCGCTTGGCGTAAGGGATCGAGGCGCATTTGCCCTTGCCGTTCCAGCGCCAGTCGTGGAACGGGCAGGCGACCTCGTCGCCCTTGATCGTGCCCTGGGTGAGGTCGCCGCCCATGTGGCGGCAGTACCCGTCGAGCACGTTGAGCTTGCCGTCGGAACTCTGGAACACCACGAGCTTGGTGCCGAAGGCGGTGATCGCGTGCGGTTTCCCGTCCTTGAAGGTGTCCGCGAGCCCCAGGCAGTGCCAGCCGCGCGCGAACCGCGCCGGGGGAGCGCCTGCGTCGATCATGCGGACTTCAGTCATCGGTGACCTCCGAACTCCGATCTTGGTGCGCGAGGTGCTCGGCCGCAAGGTAGCCGAACACCATGGCGGGCCCGAGCGTCGCGCCGGGACCCGCGTAGGTGCGGCCCATCACCGGCGCGCTCGCGTTGCCCGCCGCGTACAGGCCGTCGATCACGGTGCCGTCCTCGCGGAGCACGCGTGCGTGGATGTCGGTGCGCAGCCCGCCCTTGGTGCCGAGGTCGCCCGGCACGATCTTGACCGCGTAGAACGGCGCGACCTCCAGCGGACCGAGACTCGGGTTGGGCCGGTTCCGCGGATCGCCGTAGTAGTGGTCGTACGCGCTGCGGCCACGGTGGAAGTCCTTGTCGACGCCTTCGCGGGCGAACGCGTTGAAGCGGTTGACGGTCGAGGCCAGCGCCGTGGCCGGCACGTCGATGCGCTCGGCCAGCCCGGCGATCGTGCCGGACTTCGCCACGATGCCCGCCTTGAACCACCGGCCGGGCAGCGGCTGGCGCGGACCGATGCCGGTGAACATGTACCGATTGAGATAGCGCTGGTCGAACACCAGCCAGGCGGGCACGTGCTCGCCGGGTCCGTCGCCTTCGCCGTACATCGCGTGCACGGCCTCGACGTACGGCGCCGACTCGTTGACGAACCGGACGCCGTGCACGTCGACCATCAGCGAACCCGGCCGCGACCGCTCGGCGAGCGCGAACCACGGGCCCTTCGGCAGCGGGATCGACGGGCCCCACCAGGCGTCGTCCATCAGGTCGACGGCCGCGCCGAGCTTGAGCCCGGCGTTGATGCCGTCGCCGGTGTTGGCCTTCGCACCGACGGTCCACGCGGTGCCGATCGGCGCGCGCTGGTACTTGGTCCGCATCTCCTCGTTGTGCTCGAAACCGCCGCTGGCGAGGATCACGCCGCGCCGCGCGCGGATCTCCTCGTCGCCGGTGAGCACTCCGACGACCCGGCCGTCCTCCACCAGCAGGTCGGTGAGCGGCGTGTTGAGGCGGACGGGGACGTTCGCCCTTTGCAAACCGGCACGCAAACCTGCCGCAAGCGCTTGTCCCATGGACAACAGCCGCTGCCCGCGCACTCGGCCGACCACTCCGCGCCAGGCGAGCGAGAACAGCCGGAGCACGCCGCGGGGGTGGCGCGCGATGAGGCTGAGCCAGCGGAAGTCGGCCTGTGTGATGGGGACACCCAGCGGCGGGGCGCTGTACGGCGGTTCGAGATTCGCGAGTTCGGCGCCGAGGACGTGGCCGTCGAGGGGGATGGGCTCGGCGGATCGCCCGTGCGCCCGGCCGCCGGGTGCTTCGGGGTGGTAGTCGCAGTAGTTCGGCACCCACTGCAGCCGCAGCGGGGTGTGCTCGTGGAGGAAGTGGACGACTTCGGGCCCGCGTTCGAGGAACGTCTCGCGGCGCTCGGCCGGGACGACGTCGCCGACGATCGCTTCGAGGTAGGCGCGGGCGTCCTCGCGCGTGTCCGGCTTCGTCAACGCCTCGTTGCCGGGAATCCAGACGCCGCCGCCGGACCGCGCCGTCGAGCCGCCGAACTTCGCCGCCTTCTCCAGCACGACCACGTCGAGGCCGAGCCGTGCGGCGTTGAGTGCGGCGGTCATCCCCGTCGCACCGCTGCCGACGACGATCACATCGACGTTCATGCGGGCCATCCTGGAACGCGTTGCAGTAGGTAACTCTGCAGCGTGACACTCATGCGAGCCACCATAGACGAGAACGTGTTTCAGTTCTAGGCTGGCCGCTGTGGCTGACTTGAGCGCTGACGTGGTCATTGTCGGATTCGGCGCCGCGGGTGCCTGCGCGGCCATCGAGGCCGCCGACGCCGGCGCCGAGGTGCTGGTGCTCGACCGGTTCTCCGGCGGCGGGGCCAGCGCGGTCAGCGGCGGCGTGGTCTACGCGGGCGGCGGCACGGCGCAGCAGCGAGACGCCGATGTCGAGGATTCCGTCGAGGCGATGTACGACTACCTCCGGCTGGAAGTCGGGGACGTGGTCTCCGAGGCGACGCTACGCCGGTTCTGCGCGCAGAGCGCCGCGATGATCACCTGGTTGGAGCAGAACGGCGTGCCGTTCGAGGGCAGTCTCTGCCCCTACAAGACGTCTTACCCGAACGACGACTTCTACCTCTACTACTCGGGTAGTGAAGCCGCGGGCGGTTTCCGCGACGCGGCGAAGCCCGCCCCGCGCGGGCATCGCGCGAAAGGCCCCGGGACCTCGGGGAAGCTGCTGTACGCGCGGCTCGCACAGTCCGCGCGGCGCAAGGGAGTCCGGGTGCTGCCGCAGGCGGAGGCGCGCGAGCTGCTGGTCGAGGACGGGGTCGTCGTCGGCGTGGTCGTGTCGACGCTGCGTGACGCGCCCGCGTGGGTCCGGCGTGCGCATCGGCTGTACGGGAAGTACTCCGCGAAGCCGGGGCTGTACGTGCCCGCGCTGCGGAAGGCGCTGCACCGGCGCGCGGTCGCGCTGGAGCGGCGTTATGCCAGGTCGGTGCGAGTGAGGGCGCGGCGCGGGGTGGTGCTCGCGGCGGGCGGGTTCATCGCGAACCGGGAGATGGTGCGGGAGCACGCGCCGCTGTATCGCGGCGGGCTGGCGCTCGGGACCTCGGCCGACGACGGGTCGGGGATCCGGCTGGGTGTCGAGGCCGGTGGGTCGACGGCGTGGCTGGACCGGATCTCGGCGTGGCGGTTCGTGACGCCGCCGAGCGCGTTCCTCGGCGGGATACTGGTGGACGCCGGCGGGCAGCGGATCGTCGACGAGTCGCGGTACGGCGCGGCGGTCGGCGAGCGCATGATCACCAAGCACGGCGCACGCGGCTGGCTGCTGGTCGACGACGCCTTGCTGAGCGAGGCACGGCGTGACGTGCGCGGGCAAAGTCAATGGTTTCAATGGCTTCAGGCTCGCTACCTGTTCGGCCGGGGTCGCGTGAGCGGGTCGACGGTCGCCGAGGTGGCGCGCCGCGCGGGTGTCGATCCGGACGGCTTGGCGGCCACGGTCGCCGCGTACCGGGACCCGGATCCGATGGGCAAGCCGCCCGAGTTCGTCCGGCCGCTGGCGTCGCCGCCGTTCTCGCTCATCGACGTGTCGATCAAGCCGAGCATCGGTTTCCCGTGCCCCATGCTGACGCTCGGCGGCCTGGTCGTCGAGGAGGACACCGGCCGCGTGCGGCGTGAGGACGGCACGCCGATCGAGGGGCTCTACGCCGCCGGGCGGTCGGCGGTGGGAATCTGTTCTAGCTCTTACGTCAGCGGTCTGTCGCTTGCGGACTGTGTGTTTTCCGGCCGTCGAGCTGGGCGTCATGGTGCCATAGCGCAGGGATTTCTCGACAAAAACGAGAACGTGTTCTAGTCTTGCCGGTATGACTGAGACAGTTTCCGCGGTGCTCGCCGGTATCCAGGAGCTGCTACCGGTGTTGCGGGAACGCGCGCAGGAAGCCGAGGACCTCCGGCGCGTGCCCGAGGAGTCGATCAAAGCGTTGCAGGAGACGGGTTTCTTCAAGCTCCTGCAGCCGAAACCGTACGGCGGCCACGAGTCGGACCCGGTGAGCTTCTACACCGCGGTCAAGCTGATCGCCTCGGCGTGCGGCTCGACCGGCTGGGTCGCGTCCATCCTCGGCGTGCACCCGTGGCATGTCGCGCTGTTCGACGCCCAGGCCCAGGAAGACGTCTGGGGCGACGACCACGAGGTCCGCATCTCGTCGTCGTACGCGCCGATGGGCAAGGCGACGGTCGTCGAAGGCGGCTACCGGCTGACCGGGCGCTGGAGCTTCTCGTCCGGCTGCGACCACTCGACGTGGGTGTTGCTCGGCGGGCCCGCGTTCGCCGACGGCAAGCCGGTCGACTTCTGCACGTACCTGCTGCCGATCAGCGACTACACGATCGCCGACGTCTGGGACACCGTAGGACTGCGCGGTACCGGGAGCAACGACATCATCGTCGAGGATGTGTTCATCCCGCAGCATCGAGCGCTCAGTTTCATCGCGACGTCGAAGTGCAAGACGCCCGGCCAGGCTGTGAACCCCGGCCCGCTGTACCGGCTTCCTTACGGCTCAGTGCATCCGAGCACGATCACGGCGCCGATCATCGGCATGGCGCAGGGCGCTTACGACGTGCACGTCGAGTACCAGCGCACCCGGGTGCGCGCGGCCTACGCGGGCGAACAGTCCAAAGAGGACCCTTTCGCGAAGGTGCGCATCGCCGAGGCGGCGAGCGAGATCGACGCGGCCTGGTTGCAGCTGACGCACAACATCGACGAGCTGTACCAGTTGGCGTGCAAGGGAGAGAAGCTCCCGTTCTCGACGCGGCTGCGGGTGCGGCGCGACCAGGTGCGCGGGACCGAGCGGGCGATCATGGCCGTCGACCGGCTCTTCGAGAACTCGGGCGGCCGGGCGTTGAAGGCAGGAACGCCGATCCAGCGCTTCTGGCGTGATGCGCACGCCGGCCGGGTGCACGCGGCGAACGACGCCGAGCGCGCCTACGTCATGTTCGGCACGGGCGCCTTCGGGCTGCCGGTCGAGAATGCGATGGTGTGATGGGGAAATTCGCCGAAGTCAACGGGCTGAAGCTGCACTACCACGAGGCGGGCGAGGAGCACGCGGAGACGGTCATCCTGCTGCACGGCGGCGGGCCCGGCGCGTCGGCGTGGAGCAACTTCGGCCGCAACCTGCCGGAGTTCGCCAAGTCGTACCGGACGATCGCGGTCGACCAGCCGGGATTCGGGCAGTCGGACAAGCGCACCGAGCACCCCCAGTACTTCGGGTACAGCGCGGACGCGGTGGTCGGGCTGATGGACGCGCTCGGCATCGAGCGGGCGGCGTTCGTCGGGAACTCGCTGGGCGGCGGCACGGCCGTCCGGCTGGCGCTCAAGCACCCGTCGCGTGCCGGTCGGCTCGTGCTGATGGGCCCTGGCGGGTTGAGCGTGAACCTCTTCGCGCCTGACCCCACCGAGGGCATCAAGAAGCTCGGACGGTTCGGCGGCGCGCCTTCCCGCGAGAACATCGAGGCGTTCCTGCGGATCATGGTGCACGACCAGTCGCTGATCACGCCCGAACTGATCGACGAACGGTTCGCCGCCGCGTCGGCCCCGGAGTCGCTCGCGGCGATGCGCGCGATGGGAAAGTCGTTCAGCCAGCCGGAAACCTACGAGCAGGGCATGCTCTGGCGTGAAGCGCATCGGCTGCGGCAGCGGGTGCTGCTGATCTGGGGCCGTGAGGACCGCGTCAACCCGCTCGACGGCGCTTTGCTGGCGTTGAAGATGATCCCGCGCGCACAGCTGCACGTGTTCGGCCACTGTGGACACTGGGCGCAGCTGGAGAAGTTCGACGAGTTCAACCGGCTGACGCTCGATTTCCTGGGAGCATCCTGATGGGCATTCGTTCGCTGGGCTATCTGCGCATCGAGGCGACCGACATGGCGGCCTGGCGCGAGTACGGCCTCAAGGTGCTGGGCATGGTCGAGGGCAAGGGCTCCGATCCCAACGCGTTGTACCTGCGCATGGACGACTTCCCCGCGCGCCTCGTGATCTTCCCCGGCGAGAAGGACCGGCTGGCTCAGGCGGGCTGGGAAGTCGCGCATGCCGCCGAGTTGGACGAGATACGGTCCAGTTTGGACACTCACTCGGTGCCCTACAAGGAAGGCAGTCCCGAAGTATTGGCCGATCGCTGTGTCGACGGCCTGATCACCTTCGACGACCCGTCCGGCAACACCTTGGAGATCTTCCACGGCGTCGCGCTGCAACACCGGCGCGTGGTGAGTCCTTACGGGCACCGGTTCGTGACGGAGGAGCAGGGACTCGGCCACGTCGTACTGTCCACACACGACGATGAGGCGGCGCTGCGCTTCTACCGTGACGTGCTCGGCTTCCGGTTGCGCGACTCGATGAAGCTGCCGCCGCAGTTCGTCGGCAGGCCCGCGGACGGGGAGCCGGCGTGGCTGCGGTTCTTCGGCTGCAACCCGCGGCACCACAGCCTCGCGTTCCTGCCGATGCCGACCCCGAGCGGAATCGTGCACCTGATGGTCGAGGTCGAGAACACCGACGACGTCGGCCTCTGCCTAGACCGCGCGCACCGGCGCAAGGTGCCGATGTCCGCGACACTCGGCAGGCACGTCAACGACCTGATGCTGTCGTTCTACATGAAGACACCCGGCGGCTTCGACGTCGAGTTCGGCTGCGAAGGCCGGCAGGTCGACGACGAAAGCTGGATCGCCCGCGAGAGCACGGCCGTCTCGTTGTGGGGCCACGACTTCTCGATCGGCGCGCGGTGACGTCTCCGGTGGTCGACACCGTCCGGTTCCGGTCGGTGCTCGGCCACTTCTGCACCGGCGTCGCGGTCGTCACCGGCCACGACGGCGTCGCACCCGTCGGCTTCGCCTGCCAGTCCTTCGCGGCGTTGTCGCTCGATCCGCCGCTCGTGCTGTTCTGCCCGTCGCGCACCTCCCGCACCTGGCCGGTGCTCGCCGAGGCCGGTCACTTCGCCGTGAACGTGCTCGGCGAGCACCAGCAGGAGGTCAGCGCGACGTTCGGCGCGCGGGGCCACGATAAATTCGCGTCCGTCAAGTGGACACCCGCTCCGTCAGGTTCGCCGCTGCTCGACGGAGCGCTCACGTGGATCGACTGCTCGCTCGAAGCCGTGCACGAGGCGGGCGATCACTACGTCGTGATCGGGCGGGTGACCGCGCTCGGCGAGCCGTCCGACGCGCGGCCGCTGCTGTTCCACCGCGGCCGCTACACGGTCACCGAGCCCGCCCCGGACACCCTGGCTTCGCTGATGACCTGGCCCCGCCCCGACGACTGGCTCTGAGCGCGTGTCGAAACTCCGGTGGTGACTCCGACCTACCCATACGATGACCCGTATGGGAGGACTTTCATGAACACTGTGACCTCGGCGGACGGCACCAAGATCGCGTTCGAGCGGACCGGCGACGGGCCGCCGGTGATCCTGGTCGGCGGCGCCTTCAACGACCGGTCGACCGTCGCCGGGCTGGCGAACGCGCTGGTCCCGGAGTTGTCCGGGATCGGATTCGACCGGCGCGGCCGCGGCGACAGCGGCGACGGCGCCGAGTATGCGATCGAGCGCGAGGTCGAGGACATCGCCGCGCTCATCGAGCAGGTGGGTGGCCGGGCGAGTCTCTTCGGCCACTCGTCGGGCGCGATCCTCGCGCTCGAGGCGACCCAGCGCGGCCTGCCGGTCGACAAGCTCGCCGTCTACGAGCCGCCGTTCATCGTCGGCGGGCGGGAGCGGCCGGGTGACGACCTCACGGCCAGGCTGCGGGCCTGCGCCGAGGAAGACCGGCGCGAAGACGCGGTCATGTTGTTCCTGACCGAAGGCGTCGGCGTGCCTCGGGAGCAGGTCGAGGGCATGAAGGCCAGCCCGATGTGGGGCTGGTTCACCGGCCTCGCGCACACCCTCTACTACGACACGACGCTCTGCGGCCCCGGCAACGTGCTGCCCGAGTGGCTCAAGACGATCGAGGTGCCCACGCTCGCGATCGGCGGCGGCACCACCGACGAGTGGATGCGGCTGAGCGCCAAGGCCGTCGCGGACGCCATCCCGGACGGGCGCTACGTCGTCCTCGAAGGCCATGACCACGGCGTCCTCGCGCACCCCGACGCGCTCAAACCGCTGCTGGTGGAGTTCTTCGCGTAAAGGGCTCGTGAGTGGTACGGCCGGTTAGAACCGGCCTAACCACTCACGACCCCAGGTTGGAGTGCGCGGCTCGGCCCTGCGGTGCCCGGCTTGGGTGAGGGAGGCCCTCACCCAAGCCGCTGGGTGAAGGAGGCCCTGACCCGAAATGTCGGGTGAAGGAGGCCCTCACCCGGCCAAACCGAGTGAGGGAGGCCCTCACCGGGTCGAACTGGGTGAGGGAGGCCCTGACTCAAGGCAACCTCGGGGCCAGACCTCGGGCGGCCTGCACGCGGCTTGGGCCCGCCGTCCGGCTTAAAGGGCTCGTGAGTGGTACGGCCGGTTAGAACCGGCCGTACCACTCACGACCTCCACGTTCACGAGCCGAGGGCTTGCCACCAGGGGGCGACGGCGGGTGGGGCGGAGACGTCGACGCGCTCGCCGGGGCGGGGGATCGCCAGCTCGACGTCGTGGGCCTTGGCCTCGCGCCAGACGCGGTCGGCCGGTTCGGTCCACGGGTGCATGGCCAGGGTGAAGGTGGCCCAGTGGACCGGGATGAGCAGGCGGGCGCGGACGTCGAGGTGGGTGGCGACGCCCTCCTCCGGGGTCATGTGGATGTCCGGCCAGGTGGGGGCGTACGCGCCGATCTGGATCAGCGCCGCGTCGAACGGGCCGTGCTGCTCGCCGATCTTGGCGTAGCCGTCGAAGTAGCCGGAGTCGCCGGTGTAGAAGACGCGGTGCTCGGGACCGATCAGCGCCCACGACGTCCACAGGGTGCCGTCGTTGGAGAGGCCGCGGCCGGAGAAGTGCTGGGCCGGGGTCGCCACGAAGCGGACGCCGGCGACCGTGGCCTCCTCGTTCCAGTCGAGCTCGATGATCCGCGTCGCCGGGACACCCCAGCGCTCCAGGTGCGCGCCGATGCCCAGCGGCACGAGGAACGGGGCGGTCTGCGTCCTGAGCAGGGTGCGGACCGTCGGCATGTCCAGGTGGTCGTAATGGTCGTGCGAGATGACGACCGCGTCGATCCGGCCGAGTGACTCGATCGGCAGCGGTGGTTCGTGGAGCCGTTTCGGGCCGGCGAACGCGGCGGGGGAGACGCGCTCGCCCCACACCGGGTCGAGCAGCACGCGGGCGCCGTCGAGCTCGACCAGCGTGGACGCGTGCCCGAACCAGGTGAGGTGCAGTCCTTCGGCGCGCGGCGGCAGCGCGTCACGGACGATCGGGATCTCGCCGGCCGGCTTGCGCTGCTTGCGGGTCTCGCCGAAGAACATCTCCCGGAAGATCTCGCGGTAGGTGGAGGCGGGCATCTCGCGGCGGGGCGCGGTGTTGTGGAACGTCCCGTCCGCGTACTGCGGCGAGCGCCGCATGCGGTCCGCCCTGGCCCCGGTCGCTTTCGCGCCGAAAGCCGCGGGCAGGTCCTTCAGTGCCCAGGCGGCGCCTGCCACACCCAGCGCCGCCACGATCCTCTTCTTCATACTTCGAGTCTACGAGCGGTTCCTGAGAGGTTCCCCAGCCTCGTGGAGGCTGCGCAGCACCTGCGAGTACGAGTCGAGGAGGCTGGTCTGGCAGTACGGGATGTCCAGCTCGGCGCAGTACCGCTCGACGATGACCTGTGCCTGGCCGAGGTGCGGCGACGGCATGCTGGGGAAGAGGTGGTGCTCGATCTGGTAGTTGAGCCCGCCGAGCGCGAGGTCGGTGATCCGTCCACCCCGGACGTTGCGCGAGGTCAGCACCTGCTTGCGGAGGAAGTCGAGCTCGGTCTTGCCGGTGAGGATCGGCATGCCCTTGTGGTTGGGCGCGAAGATGGATCCCATGTAGACGCCCCAAAGCGCCTGGTGGAGCACGATGAACACGACGGCTTTACCGGGAGACAACACGGTGAAGACCGCGGCGGTGTAGAGCACGACGTGCGCGGTGAGCAGGCTGCCTTCGATCCACTTGTGCTTCAGCGACTTGCTGAACAGCGCGCGGAATCCGGAGACGTGCAGATTGAAGCCTTCGAGGGTGAGCAGCGGGAAGAACAGGTACGCCTGGTACTTGCCGATGAACGCGGGGACGCCGCGCGCCACGCGAGCCTGCTTCTTGGACCAGACCAGCACGTCCGGGTCGACGTCGGGGTCGAGCTCGTCGTGGTTCGGGTTGGCGTGGTGGCGGGTGTGCTTGTCCATCCACCAGCCGTAGCTCATGCCGATGCCGAAGTTGCCCACCGTCCAGCCCACGATCTCGGTCGGCCGCCGCGTCCGGAACACCTGCCGGTGCGCGAGGTCGTGGGACAGCAGGGCGACCTGGGCGAACATCACGGCGAAGAAGACCGCGAGCCCGAGCGACCACCAGCTGTCGCCGAGGAAGGCGAAACCGACCCAGCCCGCGGCGAAGAGGCCGATCACCAGTGAGAAGCGCGCGATGTAGTAGCCGGGGCGCCGCCGGAGGAGGTCCGCCTCCGAGACGCGCCGGGTGAGCCGCGCGAAATCACTACCGGGCGGCGAGAGAACTTCATGTGTGGTCACACCCCACACAGTGACAGGTGGTCCGTCGTGCGGGAATACCGTGGACCACAAAGTTCATGCTGGGGTTTGCCCTACCCTCGTCAGATGAAGGTGGGGCGCGCCGAACAGCTGAGCGCTCAGATGCGCGCGTTTGAAGTACCGGTGCGCTTCGTGTTCCCAGGTGATCGCGATGCCGCCGTGCAACTGGATCATCTCGGCGGCGACCGCGCAAAACGCCTCTGAGCAGTACACTTTCGCGATCGCGGCCATCCGCTCGTCGGTCGCGGCGTAGGCGGCGGAGCGTGCGGTCTCGATCAACACGTACAGGTCGGCCATGCGATGTTTGAGCGCTTGAAACCCGCCGATCGCCCGGCCGAACTGCTTTCGTTGCTTGCAGAATTCCACTGTGATGTGCAACGCCCGCGCGGCCGCGCCTGCCTGTTCGGCGGCCGATACCGCCAAGGCGACATCTCTTACCTGGTTGAGGTTGACTTCGCCGATGCGGTGTGCATCGACGATTTCGACGCTCGCCAGCCGCCGCGTTTCGTCCATTGTCGGGGTGTGCCGCTTGTGGGCGCTGTCCACTTCGTACAGTGTATTTTCCTTGCTGGCTACAAGGATCTCCGCGGTGTCGCCGTCGATGACGTACTCGCCGGTAAGTGCCAGCGCGCCGGTGGCGCCCCCGGCCAGCCTGGGCAGCAATCGTTTGCGCGCCGGTTCGTCCTCAGTGGACAGTAGTGCTTGGGTGGCCAGAACCGTGCTCAGGAAAGGAACATCCGACAAGACGCGGCCGAGTTCCTCCGCGACTATCTGGATCTCGGTCAGTCCCGCGCCGAGCCCGCCGTACTCTTCGGGGATCATCAGCGCCGTTACGCCTATTTCACACAGCGCCTGCCATGGTTTCCGGTTGCGCTCCAGCGCTTTTCGAACGGTGGCACGCAATGCTTCCTGCTCTTCGGTGAAGCTCACAGCGACTCCAATACACGCGTGCGGTGAAATCCCTGTGTGCCCCAGGCGGTGATCAATGCGCGCGCTTTGGTCAGCCGGGCGCCCAAGGGATGTTCGGCCGTATAGCCGATCGCGCCATGGACTTGCAGCCCGGTTCGCGCGGCCGAATAGGCGGCGTCGGCGACGGCGACTTTCGCGGCCGAAACATCGCGAGGGCGCAGGCTCAGCGCGGCCGCGTAGAGCAATGGCTTGGCGAGTTCGAGCCGGGTGACGACGTCGGCGAGCAGATGTTTGATCGCTTGATACTGGCCGATTTCGCGGCCGTATTGCTTACGTTGTTTGGCGTAAGCAACTGAATTGTCGAGTAGCCAGCGGCCTAGGCCCAGCAACTGCGCCGTGGTCGCGAGCGCCCCGAGTTCGAACGCGCGCGCGGCGTCGGCTGCCTTGCCGATGACCTCACCTGGCTCTGCCTCGAACAGCCGGCGTGCTTTGTCCACGGAGGATAGAAGACGGCCGGCGGTGAAGGTTCGCAGGTCGTCACCGTCGACGAAGAGCTTCGCTTCCGCGTTGTCCGCGTCCAGCGCGTAGGGCACGTGCGGCCGGTACACGATGGACGCCAAGGTTTCGCCCGCCGCGACACCGGCGAGGATCTCGTCGTCGAGCAGAGCCGGGAGCACGGCGACCGTGTCGACCCACGGCCCGGGAACGGCGTGGTAGCCGAGCTGGTCGAAGGCGACCACGAGGTCGATCGGCTCGGCGCCGAGGCCGTCGAACCTTTCGGGGACAAGCAAAGCCGGGACGCCCAGTTCGGCGAGGCCTTTCGGTCCGGTGTCGGTCAGGCAGGCGTCGATGCTGGCCGCGAAGTCGAGTTGCTCCTGGGACAGTGTGAACCTCATCGGTCACCTCGCGGCAGGCCGAGCAGCCGTTCGGCGACGGTGGTGCGCTGGATCTGGTCGGTGCCGCCGTAGATGGGGCCGGCGAGCGAGAACAGCCATCCGCCCGACCAGTCGTCCACTTCGGACTCCGGGCCGAGCAGATCCAGCGCCGTCTCGTGGAGCGCGACGTCCAGGTGTGACCAGAAAAGCTTGTTGACACTGGATTCCGGCCCGAGCTGCCCGCCTTCGGCGAGCCTGGTCACCGTGCCGAACGTGTAGAGCTGATACGCCCGCGCGCCGATCCAGGCGTCCGCGACCCGGTCGGCGAACTCGCGGGGCCTGCCGTGCCGAGACCACTCGTCCACGAGCCGGTCCGCGGCGGCGAGGAACCGGCCGGGACTGCGCAACGACAATCCGCGTTCGTTGTTGGCCGTGGTCATGGCGACCTTCCAGCCTTCGCCGACCGCGCCGATCACGTCCACATCGGACACGAAGACGTCGTCGAAGAAGATCTCCGCGAACCCGGGCTCGCCGTCGAGCTGCGGGATCGGCCGGACGGTCACCCCGTCGGCCCGCAGGTCGGCCATGAAGTAGGTCAGTCCTTTGTGGCGGGTGCTGGCCGGGTCGCTGCGGAACAGCCCGAACGCGTGATCGGCGAAGGCGGCACGCGAACTCCACGTCTTCTGGCCGTTGAGCAGCCAGCCGCCTTCGGTGCGTGTCGCCGTGCTGCGCAGTGCCGCGATGTCGCTGCCCGCTTCGGGTTCCGACCAGGCTTGTGCCCAGACCTCTTCGGAGCGCGCCATCTTCGGGAGGATCCGCCGCTGTTGCTCTTCTGTGCCATGGGAGAACAGGGTCGGCGCGAGCATGAAGATGCCGTTCTGGTTGACGCGCAAGGGCGCGCCCGCGGCGTAGTACTCCTCCTCGAACAGCACCCACTCCAGCAGGCTCGCGTCCCGCCCGCCGAATTCCGACGGCCACGAGACCACGGACCAGCGCGCGTCCGCCAGCCGCGCTTCCCACTCGCGATGCTCGGCGAATCCCTCGGCGGTGTCGAAGGAAGCCAGCCTGCGGTCCGGCAGGTTCGAGCGAAGCCAGTCGCGGGCTTCGTCGCGGAAGGCGATCGTGGCGGCGTCGAGATCCAGGTCCATCAGGATTTCCGGTTCGCGTCACGCATCGAGCGGGCGTCCTGGCCGCCGAGCGAGTCACCGCCGGACAGTTCGGCGTTGTGGGCGTGCGCGAAGTGATGCAGCCCGAACACCGAGTCCATTCCGGACCGCAAGCCCATGAGATCTTCGGCCTGGTTGACCGCCTTCTTCGCCAGCGCGAGCCCGAAACGCGGCATCTCGGCGATCTTCTCCGCGAGCGCGAGTGTCTCCTTCTCGAGGTCGTCACGCGGTACGACCCGGTTCAGCATGCCCCATTCCTTGGCCTGCTGGGCGCTGAACCTTTCGCCGGTGAACAACACCTCCTTGGCCGCGCGCGGGCCGAGCACCCACGGGTGCGCGAAGTACTCGACACCCGGGATTCCCATGCGCACCACGGGATCGGCGAAGAACGCGTCGTCGGAGGCGACGATCAGGTCGCACACCCACGCGAGCATCAGCGCGCCGGCGATGCACGCGCCCTGCACGCTCGCGATCGTCGGCTTCGGGATTTCCCGCCAGCGGCGGCACATCCCGAGGTAGACCTCCGACTCGCGCGCGAACCGCTGGTCACCGCCTTTGGCATCGACATGGTCCCACCACAGCACCGCCTTGCGGTCGAACGAGACGTCGGCGTCACGCCCCGGCGAGCCGATGTCGTGGCCTGCCGAGAAATGCTTGCCCTCCCCGGCGAGCACGATGACCTTGACCTCGTCGTCTTCGACCGCGCGCTGGAACGCCGCGTCGAGCGCGTAGGTCATGGCCGAGTTCTGCGCGTTGCGGTACTCGGGCCGGTTCATGGTCACGATCGCGACCGGCCCGCGCCGCTCGTACCGAACCTCGCTCATGGGCTTTCCTCTCGCAGCACGCGTTTCAGCACTTTTCCGGAGGCGTTGCGCGGCAGTTCGTCACGGAACTCGATGAACCGCGGCTGTTTGTAGTTCGCCAGGTTCTTCTTGCAGTAGGCGAATACGTCCTCTTCGGACAGTTCGCCCCGGCGGAGGATGTAGGCCTTGCCGACCTCGCCGAGCAGCTTGTCGGGCACGCCGATCACGGCGGACTCCGCGACCCCGTCCAGCCAGGCGAGCGCCTGCTCGACCTCGGCGGGGTAGACGTTGAACCCGCCGACCACGTACATGTCCTTGATGCGGTCGGTGATCCGCAGGTAGCCGCGTTCGTCGAGCACTCCGACGTCGCCGGTGTGCAGCCAGCCGTCGCCGTCGATCGCCTTCGCGGTGGCCTCGGGATCGTCGAGGTAGCCGAGCATCATGTTGGGGCCGCGCACCAAGACTTCGCCGTGTTCGCCCAGTTTCACCTCGAAGCCGGCGGCCGCGCGGCCGGAAAACCTTGCCACGGTCGCCTTGTCGTCACCGGGGCGGGACATCGTCGCGACGACCGCCTCGGTGAGGCCGTAGCCGGTGAGCACGGTCTCGAAGCCGATCTCGGTCTGCATGCGCTCGACGAGTGCCTCGGGCACGGTCGCGGCGCCGGTCACCGCCAGCCGGAGGCTGGAGAGGTCGTGCGTCAAACGCTCGGGCGCGTCGAGCAGGACCTGGTAGATCGTGGGCGCGCCGGGCAGGACGCTGATCCGCTCCGCTTCGATGAGCCGCAACGTTTCGTGGACGTCGAAGGTCCGCTGCGGCACGATCGTCACCCCGCGCAGGAGCGCCGCGACGATGCCCGCCTTGTAGCCGAAGCTGTGGAAGAACGGGTTGACCACGAGGTAGCGGTCGCGGTCGCTCAACTCGCCGCAGTCGCCCCAGGCGTCGGCCACCCCGAGGGTCCGGCGGTGGCTGGTCATCGCGCCCTTGCTCTGGCCGGTGGTGCCGGAGGTGAACAGGATGTCGCTCACGTCGTCGGGGCTGACCTGCGGCAACATGCCTACGTAGTGCGGAATGTCGGCCCACTCGGTGACGCCGTCGAGCCGCGGTTCCTCACCTTCGACGGGGATGCGGAGCACGGTCGCAGGCACTGAGCCGTCGAGGTCCGCGAGCCGGTCGACGCCGAGGAAGGTACCGGTGATGATCAACGCCGCCGCGTCGCTGCGGCGCAGGATGTCGCTCGTCTCGCGCGCGGTGAAGCGGGTGTTGATCGGGACCAGCGTCGCGCCCGCGGTCAGCGCGCCGAGCGCGGCGACGACCCAATGCCAGGTGTTGGGCGCGCAGATCGCGACACGGTCGCCGGGGCGCACCCCCGAATTCGCGAGAAAGCCCGCCACGTCACGGGCATGGGTGTGCAGCTCGCGGTAGGTGAGGCGGACATCGCCGTCGGCCAGCGCCTCATGGGCGCCGAACCGCTCGGCCGCGGCCGCCAACGCCGCCGGGATCGTCTCTTCCATCTGAGGTCTCCCTAGCAAGTGCTTGGTAGGGTAGCCTACGCAGGAGCTCGCCAGATGTCGACAGGTGGTGAATCCCGGTGTCCCGTGACTTCCGTGACGAGGTCAGAGCCTGGCTCGAAGCGAACCTGCGCGGCGAATTCGCCGCGCTCAAAGGACTTGGCGGACCCGGTCGTGACCACGAGGCCTACGAGGAACGCGTGGCGTGGGAACGGCACCTGGCCGCGGCGGGCTGGACCTGTCTCGGCTGGCCGGTCGAGCACGGTGGCCGGGGCGCGACGCTCGACGAGCAGGTGATCTTCCACGAGGAGTACGCGCGTGCGGACGCGCCCGCGACGGTCGGGCACATCGGGCAGCACCTGCTCGGCCCGACGCTGATGGAGTTCGGTACTCCTGAGCAGCAGCGGCGCTTCCTGCCTCGGGTGCGGTCGGTCGAAGAACTGTGGTGCCAGGGCTATTCCGAACCCGGTGCCGGGTCCGACCTCGCGGCCGTGTCGACGACGGCGACGCTCGAAAACGGCGAATGGGTGCTGCACGGTCAGAAAGTCTGGACCTCACTCGCGCATCTCGCCGACTGGTGTTTCGTGCTGGCGCGGACCGAACCCGGTTCGAAACGCCACAAAGGACTGTCCTATCTGCTCGTTCCCATGCGGCAGCCCGGTGTCGACGTGCGGCCGATCCGCCAGCTCACCGGGACCTCCGAGTTCAACGAGGTCTTCTTCGACGGCGCGCGCACCGCAGCCGACCTGGTCGTCGGCGAGCCGGGTGACGGCTGGCGCGTCGCCATGGGCACGCTCGCCTTCGAGCGCGGGGTCGCCACGCTCGGCCAGCAGGTCGGGTTCCGGCGCGAACTGCGGGCGTTGCAAGACCTGGCCGACCCCGGTGATCCGATCATCGCGGAACGGCTCCAGCGGGCGTGGGTGGGCTTGGAAGTCATGCGCGCGCACGCGATCCGGACCTTGGGTGACACCTCGCCCGGTGTCGCGGAAGTGTCCAAACTGGTCTGGTCGAACTGGCATCGCTCACTCGGCGAGCTGGCGATGATGATCCGCGGTGAACGCGGCATGCTCGCCGAGGACGGGCTCGACCAGTGGCAGCGGCTGTTCCTGTTCAGCCGCGCGGACACCATTTACGGCGGCTCCAACGAGATCCAGCGCAACGTCATCGCCGAGCGGGTGCTCGGCCTGCCGAGGGAGGCCCGGCCGTGATCCCGATCCCGAAGTACCCCGAGGGCGCGAACCTGCTGCGGGACAAGGTGGTCGTCGTGACAGCGGCCGCGGGCACCGGCATCGGCTCCGCGGTCGCCAAACGCTGTGTGGAAGAAGGCGCCCGTGTCGTCATTTCCGACTGGCACGAGCGACGTCTCGCGGCCAAGGCCGAAGAGCTGGGCGTGCACGCCATCCCCTGCGATGTCACCCAGGAAGGCCAGGTGCAGGCACTGATCGACGGCGCGTCCGGCCACTTCGGACGGATCGACGTGCTGATCAACAACGCCGGTCTCGGCGGCTCGAAGTCTATTGCGGACATGACGGACGACGAGTGGTCCAGGGTCATCGATGTCACGCTGAACGGGACTTTCCGCGCCACCAGGGCCGCGGTCAGGAAGTTCATCGAGCAGGGTGGCGGCGGCGCGATCGTCAACAACGCGTCCGTGATCGGCTGGCGCGCACAGGCCGAGCAAGCGCACTACGCGGCCGCGAAGGCCGGGGTCATGGCGTTGACGCGCTGCGCGGCCGTCGACGTCGCCCAGCACGGGATCCGGGTCAACGCCGTCGCACCGAGCCTCGCGATGCACCCGTTCCTCGCCAAGGTCACCAGTGAGGAGCTGCTCGCCGAGCTGGCCGGGCGCGAGGTTTCCGGGAGGGCGGCGCAGCCCTGGGAAGTCGCCAATGTCATGGTGTTCCTCGCCAGCGACTACGCGTCCTATTTGACCGGTGAGGTTGTTTCAGTGAGCAGTCAGCATGCCTAAGTCCGGGGGTGGCTCCCGCCGAGCCGAACTGCTGTCGTTGGCCGCGCGCCTGTTCGCCGAGCGCGGGTTCGTCTCGACGACCGTGCGCGACATCGCCGACGCGGCGGGCATCCTGTCCGGGAGCCTCTATCACCATTTCGACTCGAAGGAGTCGATGGCCGACGAGATCCTCACCGGCTTCCTCGACGAGCTTTTCGGTACCTACGCCGAGATCGTGGCGGCCGGGCACGGTCCACGCGAGACACTCGAGGCCGTCGTCACCGCCTCGTTCGACTCGATCCACCGGCGCCCGGCCGAGGTCGCGATCTACCAGAACGAGGCGAAGCACCTCATGCAGCTGCCGAGGTTCGCGTACCTCGTCGACCGCAACGCCGAGTTCCGCAAGCTGTGGAACGGGATTCTCACCGACGGCGTCGGCGCGGGCGTGTTCCGGAAGGATCTCGACGTCGAACTGGTCTACCGCTTCATCCGCGACACCGTCTGGGTGGCCGTCCGCTGGTACAACCCGGACGGCGCGCTGACCTCCGACGCCGTCGCGAAGCAGTACCTCGGCATTCTCCTCGACGGGATCGGGACGAAAAGTGGCTGAAGCGTACATTGTGGACGCGGTGCGCACCGCGACCGGCAAACGCGGCGGAGCGCTCAGCGGAGTCCACTCCGCCGACCTCGCCGCCCACGTGATCACCGCGCTCGTCGAGCGTTCCGGCATCGACCCGGCGCTCGTCGACGACGTCATCCTCGGCTGCACCGACACGATCGGCTCGCAAGCGGGCAACATCGCGCGCACGGCCTGGCTCGCGGCGGGCTACCCGAACCACGTGCCTGGCGTGACCGTCGACCGGCAGTGCGGGTCGAGCCAGCAGGCCGTGCACTTCGCCGCGCAGGCGATCATGTCCGGCACGCAGGACCTCGTCGTCGCCGGCGGTGTGCAGAACATGAGCCAGGTCCCGATCAGCGCTGCGATGATCGCCGGACGCGAGTACGGTTTCGATGATCCGTTTTCCGGCTCGAAGGGCTGGCAGGAGCGGTTCGGCAGCGCGGAGGTGTCACAGTTCCGCAGCGCGGACATGATCGCGGGACACTGGGACATCTCGCGGGAGGCGATGGAGGAGTACGCCTACCGCAGCCACCAGCGCGCGCTGGCGGCCATCGACACCGGCCGGTTCGAGCGGGAGATCGTGCCGTTCGAGCGGTTCCGGCTCGACGAGGGGCCGCGCCGGGACACCAGTCTCGAACGCATGGCGGGCCTGAAGCCGCTCAGCGAGGGCTCGCGGATCACCGCGGCGGTGGCCTCGCAGATCTCGGACGGGGCGAGTGCCATTTTGCTGGCTTCCGAGGCCTTCGTCCGCGAGCACGGCCTGACCCCACGCGCCCGCGTGCACCACCTTTCGGTACGCGCGGCCGACCCGGTGTGGATGCTGACCGGCCCGATCCCCGCCACCTCGTACGCTTTGCGCCGCGCCGGAATGTCCATTGAGGACATAGACCTGTTCGAGGTGAACGAGGCGTTCGCGAGCGTCGTGCTCGCGTGGATCGAGGAGACCGGCGCCGACCCCGAGCGGGTGAACGTCAACGGCGGCGGCATCGCGCTCGGTCACCCGATCGGCGCGACCGGCACCAAACTGCTCGCCACCCTGCTGCACGAACTCGAAGCCCGAGGCGGCCGCTACGGCCTGCAGACCATGTGCGAAGGCGGCGGCACGGCCAACGTGACCATCATCGAGCGCCTCTGACGTCCTCAGGGGTGCCCATGATCAACACGCGTACCACCACCGTGAGAGCGTAGCCCCTGATTGGTACTGGGATCACTACGGAGTGTAGTGATCACCTGAGCTGGATAGGGCTGGGCGCGTGAGAAGAAGACGTCGTGTGATCAGGGCGGTCGTTCCGGCCGTGGTACTGCTGGTGCTGGCGAGTGGCACCGCGAGTGCCTCACCGCCGGAGTATCAGAGTCTCGACGGCAGCGGGAACAACAGGGCGCATCCGGACTGGGGTGTGGCCGGGTCGGCGTACCTGCGGGTGACGGGAGCCCGCTACGCGGACGGGATCGGGGCGCCGTTCACCGGGCCGGGCGCGAGGCGGATCAGCAACCGGGTCTTCAACGACACCGGCCAGCGGCTCAACTCGCCACGCGGGATGAGCCAGTGGACGGCGACCTGGGGGCAGTTCCTCGATCACACCTTCGGACTGCGCAAAGCCGGGCCCGAGTTCCAACCGAACTGGTTCGATCCCGCTGACCCGCTGGAGCGGTTTCCGCAGGCAGGAGGGGTGCGGATCCGGCGCAGCGTGGCGGTGCCCGGCGATGGTCCCCGGCAGCAGGTCAACCTGCTCAACTCCTACCTCGACGGGTTCGCGGTCTACGGCGGCACGGCCGACTGGCTCGAGTGGCTTCGTGAAGGCCCTGTCGACGGCGACCTCGGCAACAACGGCGCGCGCCTGCTGCTGCCCGGCGGGATGCTGCCCAGGCGCGACGAGCGTGGCGACCCGAAGTCGGCGCCGGTCATGGACGACCAGGTGGGGCTGGGCGGCCGCGCGGCGGTCGCGGGGGACACCCGTGCCAACGAAAACCTCGGGCTGCAGGGCGCGCACACCCTGTTCGCCAGGGAGCACAACCGGATCGTCGACCGGCTGCCCGCCTGGCTGTCCGAGGAGAAGAAGTTCCAGATCGCGCGGCGCGTGGTGATCGCGACGCAGCAGTACATCACCTACGAGGAGTTCCTGCCGTCGCTGGGCGTGCGGCTGGCGCCGTACCGCGGCTACAACCCCCAGGTGAATCCGACGATCAGCAACGAGTTCGCCACCGCGGGGTACCGGGCGCACACCATGCTGCACGGCGATCTCCGGTTCCGGGCCCAGGCGAGTCACTATTCGCAGGCGCAGCTGGACGCGTTGCGCGCCAAGGGTTTGACGGTGACGGTCACCGGTGATTCGGTGGCGATCGTGGTGCCGGCGGCGACGGCGCTGTTCAATCCCGATCTCGTCACGCAGCTGCAGCTCGGCCCGGTGCTGCAGGGACTGGGCGAGTATCCGCAGGCGGCCAGCGACGAGCAGGTCGGCGACATCGTCCGCAACATCACCTTCCAACTGGGCGACCGGCTCACGGTGCTCGACATCGGCGCGACCGACGTCGAGCGGGGCCGCGATCACGGCTTGCCGACGTATCAGCAGCTCCGGCAGGCGTACGGGCTGGCGCCGAAGGCCTCGTTCAAGGACGTCACCGGCGAGGCGTCGGAGACGTTCCCCGCCGATCCCGAGCTGACGCCCGGCGCGGAGATCGACGACCCGGACGCGCTCGACTTCGTCCGGCTTTATGACGCGGCGGGTAATACGGTGGCGCCCGGCGGCGACACCGCGGTCAGGGGCGAACGGCGGACCACCCTCGCGTCCCGGCTCAAGGCGCTTTACGGCGACCTGGGCGCGCTCGAAGCGGTTCCCGGGCTGATGTCCGAGAAACCGTTGCCTGGCAGCGAGTTCGGCGAACTGCAATGCGCGATCTGGAAGAAGCAGTTCGAGGCCATGCGGGACGGGGATCGGTACTTCTACGGGAACGACCCGTCGCTGGCGGCGATCAAGGTGCTGTTCGGGATCGACTTCCGGCAGAATCTGGGTGACGTGATCGCGCGCAACACCGACGTGCCGCGTGCCCGCCTGGCGGCGAACGTGTTCCGGATTCCCTGACCTACGGGGATGATCTCCGGGTTTTTCCCGGGGTCGCTACGGATGTGGCGGCCACCTGTTCGGCGCAAGCCTGGGCACATGAGAAAACGACATCGTGTGACCAAGGTGGTCGTCCCGGCCGCCGTGCTGCTGGTGCTGGCGAGCGGCACGGCGAGCGCGTCCGGGCCGGAGTACCAGAGCCTCGACGGCAGCGGGAACAATCGCGCGCATCCGGACTGGGTCGTGGCCGGGTCGGCGTACCTGCGGGTCGCGGGCGCGCGGTACGTGGACGGGATCGGGGTGCCGGTCACCGGGCCGAACGCCAGACGGGTGAGCAACCGGATCTTCAACGACACCGGCCAGCGGCTCAACTCGCCACGCGGGATGAGCCAGTGGACGGCGACCTGGGGGCAGTTCCTCGATCACACCTTCGGGCTGCGCAAGGACGGCACCGAGGTGCAGCCGATCCCCTTCGACCCCGCCGATCCGCTGGAACGGTTTCCGCAGGCAGGCGGGTTGCCGGTGCGGCGCAGCGTGACGGTGCCGGGCACCGGTCCACGGCAGCAGGTCAACCTGCTCAACTCCTACCTCGACGCGTTCGCGGTCTACGGCGGCACGGCCGACCGGCTCGAATGGCTGCGGGAGGGACCGGTCGACGGCGACTTGAGCAACAACGGGCCACACCTGCTGCTGCCCGGCGGGATGCTGCCCAGGCGTGACGAGCGTGGCGACGCGCGCACCGCGCCGGGCATGGACGACCCGGTCGGGCTGAACGGGCGCGCCGCGGTCACCGGCGATCACCGTGCCAACGAGAACATCGGGCTGCTGAGCGTGCAGAACCTGTTCGCCAGGGAGCACAACCGGATCGTCGACCGGTTGCCTGGCGCGCTGCCCGCGGAGACGAAGTTCCAGATCGCGCGGCGCGTGGTGATCGCGACGCAGCAGTACATCACCTTCGAAGAGTTCCTGCCGTCGCTGGGCGTGCGGCTGGCGCCGTACCGCGGTTACAACGCGCAGGTGAACCCGACGGTCGGCAACGAGTTCGCGACGGTCGGTTACCGCGCGCACAGCATGCTCAACGGTGACCTCCGGTTCAAGACCGAGCTTCGCCACTACACGCAGGCTCAGCTGGACGCGTTGCGCGCCAAGGGTTTGACAGTGACGGTCACCGGTGACGCGGTGGAGATCAAGGTGCCGTCCGAGGTGGCGACGTTCAATCCCGACCTCGTGACACAGCTGCAGCTCGGCCCGGTGCTGCAGGGGCTGGGCGCGTACCCGCAGTCGGCCAGCGACGAGCAGATCGGGGACCTGGTCCGCAACATCGTGTTCCGGCGCGGCGACCAGATCGCGGTGTTCGACATCGGCGCCATCGACCTCGAGCGGGGCCGTGACCACGGGATGCCGACGTATCAGCAGCTCCGGCAGGCGTACGGGCTGGCGCCGAAGGCCTCGTTCAGCGCGGTCACCGGCGAGGCGACCGAGACATTCCCCGCCGATCCCGAGCTGACGCCCGGCGCGGAGATCGACGACCCGGACGCGCTCGACTTCGTCCGGCTCTTCGACGCCGCGGGCAATCCCGTGCCGCCGGGTGGCGACACGGCCGTCAAGGGGGAGCGGCGGACGACGCTGGCGTCCCGGCTCAAGGCGCTGTACGGCGACGTGAACACGCTGGAGGCGTTCCCCGGGCTGGTGTCGGAGAAGCCGGTGCCGGGCAGTGAGTTCGGCGAACTGCAGCTCGCGATCTGGAAGAAGCAGTTCGAGGCGATGCGGGACGGTGACCGGTTCTTCTACGGCAACGACCCGTCGCTGGTGGCGATCAAAGCGCTGTTCGGGATCGACTTCCGGCAGAACCTCGGTGACGTGATCGCGCGCAACACCGACGTCCCGCGTGGCCGATTGGCGGCGAACGTGTTCCGGATTCCCTAACCTGGGATGGTGCGACCAAGATGGCTGGTTCTGGTGGGGTGCCTCGGTTTCTGTTCGCTCGGCGGGCTGGCCTGGGCGGTCGAGTACACGCCGCGCCCGAGCCTGCCCGTGGTGGTCGCGATCATGCTGACCGTGGTCGGGCTGTCGGTGGTGCCGTGGACCCGGCTCGCCGCCACCCGGCTGCGCGGTGACCACGAGGCGGATCGGCTGTTCCGCCGCGTGGTCACCGTCTCGGCGGCCGCGGCGGCGGGCGGGGCCGGCGTCTCGGTGTTCCTGATCGGCGACACCCCGGCAGGCGCGGGCGTGGCGATGGCGTCCATCTTCGCCGCCGGGGTGGTCGCGCTGGTCGGCGCCGTGCTGCTGCCGTGGATCTACCTGCTGGCCAGGACGATCGCCCGCGAGCGCGCGGCACGCGTCCGCGCGGAGGAACGCGCCGAGGTCGCCGCGCATCTGCACGATTCGGTGCTGCAGGCGTTGACCTTGATCCACAAGCGAACCGAGGAGCCGGAGGTGCGCCGCCTCGCGCGCGGCACCGAACGCGAGCTGCGGTCCTGGCTGTTCGGCAGGCCGTCCGAGGACGACTTCGCCGCCGCGATCGCCGAGCTGGTCGCCGACGTCGAGGACCGGTACGCGGTCGCCGTCGAGCTGGTCTCGGTCGGCAGCCACCCACTCGACGCGCGGACCCGCGCGGTCGCCGGCGCGGTGCGCGAGGCGTTGACGAACGCGGCGAAACACGCGGGGGTGACGGAAATGTCGGTGCTCGCCGAGGTGACCGAGACGGAGGTGTTCGCACTGGCCAAGGACCGGGGCCGCGGCTTCGACCGATCCATCCACAATGGACACGATCGCCGTGGCATCGTGGACTCGATCGAAGGCAGGGTCCGGCAGCACGGCGGCACCGCCGAGGTCCGGTCCGTGCCGGGCGAAGGCACCGAGGTCGAGATCAGGATGCCGTTGTGATCCGGGTCTTCGTCGTCGACGACCACGCGCTGGTCCGCTCGGGCGTCCGCGCGGAAGTCGGCGCGCACGTCGACGTCGTAGGCGAAGCGGCCACGGTTTCCGAGGCCATCGAAGGGATTCGCACGCTGCGCCCGGATGTGGTGCTGCTCGACGTCCACCTCCCGGACGGCGGCGGGCTGGCCATCCTGAACGGCGTCGACTGCCCCGGCGTGCGATTTCTGGCGCTCTCGGTGTCCGACGCGGCCGAGGACGTCATCGCGGTCATCCGCGGCGGCGCGCACGGGTACGTCACCAAGGCGATCTCGGGGCCGGACCTGTGCGAGGCGATCAGCCGGGTACACGACGGCGACGCCTATTTTTCGCCGCGCCTGGCCGGGTTCGTGCTCGCCGCGTTCCACGGCGACCCCGAGCTCGACCAGCTCACCCCGCGCGAGCGCGACGTGCTGCGGCTGGTCGCGGCCGGGTACACGTACAAGGAAGTGGGGACGCGACTGTCCATTTCGGCCAGGACCGTCGAGACGCACGCGGCCGCCGTGCTGCGCAAGCTCAGACTGTCTAACCGGCGCGAGCTGACCCGGTGGGCCACGAAACGAGGCCTGGCACTGGGGTCGTGAATATTGCGTTGCGGGCGGGGCCGCCGAGCGGCGAAAGTCGTGGGGTGATCGTCTTACGGGAGTTGACATCGGACGACTGGGCCGAGTGGCGCGAGCTTCGGCTGGAAGCGCTGCGCGAGGCGCCAGAGGCCTTCGGCAGCAAGCTCGCCGACTGGCTCGACGCGCCGGAGCCGCGGTGGCGCGGCCGTCTCGTGGACGTGCCGTTCAACGTTCTGGCCGAGTACGAGGGCAAGCCCGCCGGGATGGCGAGCGGCTCGGCGCTCGACGAGAGCGGCACGGTCCAGCTGCTTTCGATGTGGGTCGCGCCGTTCGCGCGCGGCCAAGGTGTCGCGGACGCTCTGCTGGAAGCCGTCGTCGAATGGGCGCGGGGCGTCGGTGCGGCGCGGGTCGGGCTGCTGGTCTACGAGGCCAACGCTCGCGCGGCCGCGTTGTACCGCAGGCAAGGCTTCGTGGAGGTGTCGCTGGCCGACGGCGAGCGGGTCATGGGCCGCGTGCTCAGCGGAGATAGTCGTCGGTGATCTCGATCAGCTCGTTGGCCGCGAGCAGGTCGTCGATCGACGAGGGCAGCAGGTACGCGGTGCCGCCGCCAGGCTGGCCGAACCAGGGGATCGCGACGCCTGCCAGCACGTCGAACGGCTCCTGCAACTGGTAGACGTGATAGTCCAGCCGCGCCCACTCCGGTGGCAGTGAACGTTCTTCGAACGGTGTCCCGGCGGCGTAGGTCAGGTTGCCGTCCGGCTCGCCGAACCGGTCGACCTGCGTGCCGGCGGCCAGTTTGACGCGTGTCTTGTCCACGAAAAGCGTCAGCGGGGGCTCGGTCGGCAGCGGCTCGATCGGCCAGCGGTGACCGGTGCGCTGGTGTCTGGGCTGCGAGTGGGTAGCCGGGACGAACAGGTCGCCGGGAGCTCCCATGTCCGGCCAGGCTTGTTCTTCCGGCTGTTCGGCCGACCAGTCGAACGCCGGGGGCCCTGACTGCGGCTGGCGGAGCTCGGCGAACCAGCGCTTGATCTCGCCGCGCCGGGCGGCGGTGCGGCGCAGGGCATCGGTGCCGTCGTCGAACAGGACGTTGCCCGGCGGCGGGGCGGCGCACTGCTCGAACGCCGCCGCCCACAGCATCTCGACGCGATCGAGGACGGCGCGCCCGTCGGGCAGCCTGCCCAGTGCGATGAGTGCTTCGACGAGGGTGATCGTGAGGGCCCGGTTCGGCAGCGCCGGCTGGGTGAGCACCTTGTGGATCGAGGTGTGCGACGGTGTGGACCAGCCGTCGAGCCGGTCCGGGTCCTGGGCGGCGCGTGCTTTCAGCCAAGCGGCGAGCTGGTAGCTGCTGCGGTAGCCCGAATGCGCGTGGATGCGGTGCAGCTCGAGGTTGAGCTCCCGCAGCGGCCCTTCGGGCAGCTCAGGCCGACGCCATGCACCCACGGCGCCCTCCCCAGGCACGAGGTGTCAACTTCCGGCACCGAGTATAAACCGCTGTAAAACCCCTTGTCCTGAAACGGTTTCCGGGGAGGTCTCTCGATGGCCCGAAAATCGGGCAAAACTGCCTTAATCGGGTGTTCGTGGTTGTAAACCGGTAGCACGTACTACCGATGACCTGCGTAAACGTTGTGTCAGCCGAACGACGAAAAGCGCAGGAGGACGCGAGATGTGGAGTTGGCTGTGGGCCGGGCCCGCCGTCACCGCGGCGATCGCCGCGACCGCGCGGTGCGTCCTGGCCAGGATCCGGGCCGAGAGCAGACGGCACACCCTCGAGATCGCGTTGGAGAACGCCACCCCTGCCGAGCGGGTGGCGATTCTGCGCGCGCTGCGGCTGGGGCGCCCCGACTGAGCGGGACGCCCCGAACCGCCTACAGCGTCTGGGCGAGCCGGTCGGCCAGCAGCCGGGTGAAGCGCGGCGCGTCGTTCAGGTCGCCGCCCTCGGCGAGCAGGGCGAGGCCGTACAGGAGCTCCGCCAGGTCGGCGTCGTCCTTGCCCTCGTCGTGGGCCGTGCGCAGGCCGGCGACCAGCGGGTGGGCGGGGTTGAGTTCGAGGATGCGCTTGATGGGCGGGACGTCCTGGCCCATCGCGCGGTACATCTTCTCGAGCGTGGGGGTGACGTCGTTCGCGTCGCCGACGATGCAGGCGGGCGACGTGGTCAGGCGCGACGAGAGCCGCACCTCCTTCACGTTCTCCTCCAGCGTCGACGTCATCCAGGTGAGCAGGGACGCGAAGTCCTTCTGCTGCTGGTCGCGCTCGGACTCGGCGTCCTTCTTCTCTTCCTCGGTGTCCAGGTCGACCTGGCCCTTGGCGATGGACTGGAACCGCTTGCCGTCGAACTCGCCGACCTGGTCGACCCACATCTCGTCGACCGCGTCGGTCAGGATCAGCACCTCGAAACCCTTGGCGCTGAACGCTTCCATGTGCGGCGAGTTCTCGATGGTCGAGCGCGACGCGCCGGTCAGGTAGTAGATGTGCTCCTGGCCGTCCTTCATGCGCTCGATGTACTGGCGCAGCGTGGAAGGCTTTTCGGTGTCGTGCGTGGTTTCGAACGACGAGATTTCGAGAATGGTCTCGCGGTTGTCGAAATCGTTGACGAGACCTTCCTTGACCGCGGGGCCGAATTCCTTCCAGAACGTCTGGTACTTCTCACTGTCCATCATGGACTTGACGGTGGAGAGCACCTTCTTGACCAGACGGCGGCGCATCAACTGGATCTGACGGTCCTGCTGGAGAATCTCGCGCGAAACGTTCAGCGAAAGGTCCTGCGCGTCGACGACACCCTTGACGAATCGCAAATACTCCGGCATCAGCGCTTCGCAGTCGTCCATGATGAACACGCGCTTGACGTAGAGCTGCACGCCGCGCTTGCGTTCACGCATGTAGAGATCCAGCGGCGCGTGCGACGGGAGGAACAGCAGCGCCTGGTACTCGAAGGTGCCTTCCGCCTTCATCTGGATGGTTTCCAGCGGGTCGGTCCAGTCGTGGCTGATGTGCTTGTAGAACTCGTGGTACTCGGCCTCGGTCGCGTCGTCCTTCGACCGCGCCCACAGCGCCTTCATCGAGTTGATCGTCTCGACCGAGGACTCGCCGTCGCGCTCGACGGCCATCCGGACCGGCCAGGTGATGAAATCGGAGTACCGCTGGACGATCTCCTTGATCTTCCAATCGGCGGTGTAGTCGAAAAGGTGGTCCTCGGCGTCTTCCGGCTTGAGGTGCACGGTGACCGAGGTGCCCTGCGGCGCGTCGTCGACCGTCTCGATCGTGTAGGTGCCCTCGCCACCGGATTCCCAGCGGGTCGCTTCGGTCTCGCCCGCGCGGCGCGTCAGCAACGTGACCTTGTCGCCGACCATGAACGCGGAGTAGAAACCGACGCCGAACTGGCCGATCAGCTCGGCGGAAGCGGCCGTGTCCTTGGCCTCCTTCATCTTGCGCAGCAGGTCGGCGGTGCCCGACTTCGCGATCGTGCCGATGAGGGTGACCACCTCCTCACGCGACATCCCGATGCCGTTGTCGCGCACGCTCAGCGTCCGCGCTTCCTTGTCGACCTCGAGCGTGATGTGGAGATCGGTGGTGTCGGCCTGCAGCTCCTTGTCCTGGAACGCCGCCAGCCGCAGCTTGTCCAGCGCGTCCGACGCGTTGGAGATCAGCTCGCGCAGGAAGATGTCCTTGTTCGAGTAGATCGAATGGACCATCAGCTGCAGGAGCTGGCGCGCCTCGGCCTGGAATTCGAGCGTCTCGATCTGCGTGTCCACCGCTGTCCTTTCTGAGAAAAGTACCTCGGCGGCCATCATCTCAAAACGCTAAACGTCCCCGAAGGCGAGCCTCGCGCCTAGCGCGGCGAACCCGCCTGCGAAGACGCGGCGCAGCCAGGTCAGCACCTTCGGCCGGGAGATGACGTGCGAGCGGATCGCCGCGGCGAACCAGCCGTAGGCCGCGAACACCACGAAGGTCAGCGCCATGAAGACCGCGCTCAGCTCGATCATGTGGCCGAGCGCACCGGGCGCGCCGCTCGGGACGAACTGCGGCAGGAACGCGACGAAGAAGATGGTCAGCTTCGGGTTGAGGATGTTGACCAGCACGCTCGCGCGCACGCCACGGGAGAGGCCCGCGGCGATCGTGTAGAGCGCGCCGGTGCCGGGGGTGACGACCACGAGCAGTGCCGTCAGCAGGAACTCGATACTCATGCGGACCAGCTTGCGCGCATAATGGTCCCATGGGCAGGTCCAAAGATACCTCGCTGAATCGGACCAAAACCGGCTCCGACTTCCTGCAGCTCAACCTCGGCGACGCGCCTGCGGGCGGGTTGTCGGACTGGCTCGCGCAAAGGCTGCGGCTGGCGATTTCGGACGGCCGGCTGCCCGTCGGCGGCAAGCTGCCCGCGACGCGGGTGCTCGCCGAGGAGCTGAGGGTTTCGCGGGGCGTGGTGGTCGAGGCTTACCAACGGCTGATCGAAGACGGTCACGCCGACGGCCGAGGCAGGGCCGGGACGATCGTCGTCGCCGCGCCCGCGTCACCCCAGACGCCGGTGCCGGCGGACAGCTTCGCGAGCCCGTTCGCCGCCGAGCCGGACAGGGACATCTTCGACGCCATCCGCGCCGTGCCCGCGCGGATCGACCTTTCGCCCGGCGTGCCGGACCTGGCCGCCTTTCCCCGGACGGCTTGGCTGCGTGCCGAGCGCGCGGTGCTGAGCACGCTTTCGGCGGCCGACTTCGGCTACGGGGACCCGCGTGGCGCCCCGGCGCTGCGGGCGGCGGTCGCGAACTGGGTGGCGCGGAGCCGGGGGATCAGCGTGGATCCGGGCGAGGTGATCATCGTCGCCGGGGTCGCCCAATCGCTCGCGTTGCTGGCGATGGTGCTGATGCGGCGCGGGATTTCCGAGGTGGCGGTGGAGGATCCGAGTTCGCTGGGTGCCCGCCAGCACCTGCACTATCTGGGCCTGCGCACGCCGCCGATCCCGGTCGACGGCTACGGGGTGCGCGTGGACGCCCTGCGCGAGAGCGGTGCTCCGGTCGTGGTGATGACGCCCGCGCATCAGTTCCCGACCGGCGTGGTGCTCGACGGGGAACGGCGCCGCGAGCTGATGCGCTGGGGCGGTTTGATCATCGAGGACGACTACGACGCCGAGCACCGCTACGACCGCCCGCCGGTGCCCGCGCTGCGCTCGATGCTCGCCGAAAACGTTTGCTACACGGGAAGTGTGTCGAAACTGCTCGCGCCGGCGCTGCGCGTCGGCTGGCTGCTGGTGCCGTCCGAGTACCGCGAGGAGGTCGTGGCGGCCAAGCGATGCGCGGACCTCGGCAACGCCGTGCTGCCGCAGCTGGTTCTCGCGCACCTGATGGAATCCGGCGAACTCGAACGTCAGCTGCGGTTCGTGCGGCGACGGCATCGGCAGCGCCGCGACGTGATGATCGAGGCGTTGCGGACGCGGTGGCCGGACGCGACCGTGCACGGCGCCGCCGCCGGCCTGCACCTGATGATCACATTCGACGGGGAGTCCGATGTGGACATCGCGGCCCGCGCGCTCGAACAGGGCGTCAAAGTGCAGCCCTTGTCTTGGCACAGCCAGGTTCCCGGCCCGCCCGGCCTGGTGCTCGGGTATGCCGCGAGCACGCCGACGGACATCGCCGAGGGCGTGGCGATCCTCAGTCGGGCAGCATCGGCATCTCCAGGTCGTCGGGGCGCCCGAGCAACGTCGCGCGCGTGATCGCCGCCGAGCCGTAGCGGTCACGGACCTGGTCCAGCGCGGTGTCGAGCGCGGTCGTCTCGTAGCCGTCGAAGGGCAGTTCGAGCTGGATCGCGTTGTCGCGGGTCAGGTTGGACAGCGCGACGCCGATCAGGGTGAGGCCCTGGTCTTCGATCATCGTCCTGGCGTCGGCGAGCAGTTCGCGGGCCGCCGCGAGGATGACCTCGGTGTGCTCGGTCGGCTCCGGCAGGGTGTGCGACCGGGTCGCCCTGGTGAAGTCGGCGAAGCGCATGCGCAAGGTGACCGTGCGGCAGACGCGGTGCGCCGCGCGCAGGCGCCTGGCGAGCCGGTCGGCGATCGCGCTGAGGATGCCGTCGAGCTCTTCGGCGGATCTCCGGCGCCTGCCGAGCGCGCGTTGCGAACCCATCGAGCGACGGCGGCGGCCGACCTGCACCGAGCGCGGATCTTGGTTGTGCGCCAACGCGAACAGGTGACGACCCGTGCCCGCGCCGAGCAGCGAGACGAGCACCGGCTCGCTGAGCGCGGCGACCTCGCCGACCGTCTTGATCCCGCGCTCGCGCAGCTTGGCCGAGGTGACCTTGCCGACGCCCCACAGGCGTTCGACCGGCAGCGGATGCAGGAACGCGAGCTCGCCGTCGTGCGGGACGACGAGCAGGCCGTCCGGCTTGGCGACCCCGCTGGCCACCTTCGCGAGGAACTTGGTCCGCGCCACCCCGACGGTGATCGGCAGCCCGACCCGCTCGGCGACGTCACGTCGGAGCCGCGCGGCGATCTGGCTCGGCGTGCCCGAGATCCGCAGCAGGCCGCCGACGTCGAGGAACGCCTCGTCGATCGACAGCCCCTCGACCAGCGGAGTCGTGTCGTCGAAGACCCTGAACACGGCCTTGCTCGCCTCGGAGTACGCCTTCATCCGCGGCGGCACGACGATCGCGTGCGGGCAGAGGTGCCGCGCCTGCCGCCCGCCCATCGCGGTGCGCACGCCGAACGCCTTCGCCTCGTAACTCGCCGCGAGCACCACCCCGCCGCCGACGATCACCGGCCGCCCGCGCAACGCGACGTCGTCCCGCTGCTCGACCGACGCGTAGAACGAGTCGAGGTCGGCATGCAGGATCGGACCTTCGAACATGTGTTCGAATATAGCAGACGACCCGGGTTCGCGGGTACGCTGGAGCTGTCCAAGGTGGTCACTGTGGCAAGGGTTTTCAGTCGTACCTGAAACCCTGGTTCTGACAGCGATTTGCCAGCGAGGTGACAACCACCCTCAGCACTCTTCCTCCAGATTGCCCATGATTCGGCGTATCTGGGGGTTTTGGTGCGAAGACGACTTTGCTCACTCTTGGGGGCGGCGCTCGCCGCGGGGCTGCTGAGCGCACCGGCCGCGCTCGCCGCGCCGCCACCGGCGATCACCGAACACGCGACCACCGCGGGCGCGGCAGCGGCGGCCCGTGCTTCCGGCAAGCAGGTCGAGGCGCTCGACCAGCGGACCGAGACCACGCAGGTCTTCGCCGAGCCCGACGGCTCGATGAAGAGGGAACAGGCGCTGAGCCCGGTCCGGGCCCGCAAAGGCGACGGCTGGGCCGAAATCGACACCAAGCTCGCACGTCAGGCGGACGTCGTCGCGCCCGGTGCGACCTCGATCCCGGTCGAGTTCTCCGCCGGCGGCAAGACCCCGGTCGTACGGTTCGGCGCGCCGGGCAAGCGGTTCAGCCTCACCTGGCCCAAGGAACTGCCCGCCCCTGCCCTCGATCAGGAAACCGCCACCTACCCCGAGGTTTACCCCGGCGTGGACCTCAAGGTCGTCGCGAAGCGCGACGGATTCTCGCATTCGCTGATCGTGAAAACCCCTGAGGCGGCGAAGAATCCCGAACTCAAGACCGTCCGATTCGGACTGGAGACCGAGGGGATCTCGCTGCGGGTCGAGAAGACCGGCGCGATCACCGCGGTCGACGACAGGGAAGCCGTGGTCTTCCAAGCGCCGACGCCGCAGATGTGGGACTCGTCCGGCAAGCGCGAGCGCGCCGTCGTCAAAACCGAGGTCGCGGCAGGCAAGCTCGTGCTGATCCCGGACCAGGCCATGCTGACCGATCCGGCGACCGTGTTCCCGGTGGAGATCGACCCGGACTGGACGCCGGGCGTGGCCGCGTTCGCGCTGACCTACGCGGTGCCCGCGGCCTACCGGGGCAACAACTACTGGAACGGCGACGGCGACAACATCGCCAAGGTCGGCTTCAGCGACTACGACAGCCCCAAGGTGCACGTGCGGTCGTACTTCCAGTGGAACATCACGGACCTGCGCGACAAGGGCGTGCTCAGCGCGTCGGTGAGTTTCCTCGAATCCTGGTCGCCCTCCTGTACCAAGAAATGGGTCGAGCTCTACCGCACGACCAAGATCGACGGTGGGACCTCGTGGAACAACGGGCCCACCTGGCTGGCGCACCAGGACAGCAAGGAAGTGGCGCACGGCCACAGTTCGAGCTGCCCGCAGGACTGGGTCGGCTTCAACGTCAGCGGTGGCGTGGCAGGCGCGGTCGCGGAGGGCCAGGGCACGGTGACCTTCATGCTGCGCGCGCCGGGCAGGACCGAAGAGGAGGAACGCGCGGATTCCTTGGCGTGGAAGAAGTTCAAGCCGTGGGACACCAAGCTGACCGTCACCTACAACGATCACCCGTACGACGCGTACGACCTGTACTCGGAGCCGAAGCACAAATGCGCGCAGGCCGACGACGCGGCTTCGTTCATCAGCACGGCCAACCCGATTCTCGTCGCGTCCGCCAACGACCCCAACGGCGACCGGGTGCAGGCGGAGTTCCAGTGGCGTGAGCGCGGTGACGACGCCCGTCCGTGGCAGAAGAACCTGCTGGCGCAACAGAACGCGGGCAGTGATTTCCGGATGAAGCTCGACGACAAGAACTTCGTCAACGGCAAGAAGTACGAATGGCGGGTCGCCGTCATGGACGCCTGGGGCGCGTGGTCGTTCAACTACGGCGGCCCCTGCAAGATCACCCTCGACACCACCGCGCCGGACAAACCACCGCTGGTGTCGTCCGTGCACTATCCCGAGCGGGGCACCGGGCCGGACGGCGGCGCGCCGGGCCAGACGGGCCAGTTCCACTTCGACGCCAACGGGGTCGCCGACGTCGCCGAGTTCCGGTACCGGCTGTCCGGTGCGGACTTCCGCACGGTGCCCGCGGTCGGCGGCAAGGCGACCGCGCTGATCACCCCGCTGACCGAAGACCCGCACACCCTCGAAGTGACCTCCGTCGACGCCGCGGGGAACATGGGCAACGAGGCCAACACCAAGAAGTACGAGTTCCGGGTGGGCGTGCCGACCCCGCCGTCGGCCCATTGGCGGCTCGACGGCCACGCCGAATCGCGTGAGGTGCTCGACGCCCGCGGCGTGCGCAACGGGACGCTGCCGGACGGCATCGCGACCTGGACGTCGGGGCGGGTCGGCAAGGGGCTGCGCACCGGCGGAAACGGCGGATTCCCCGTCGGCACCACCCCGTCCACCACGACCACGGTCGGCTTCTCGGTCAGCGCGTGGGTGCGCGTGGACGGCGATTTCCAGAACGGCTTCCACACCGCCGTCAGCCAGGACGGCAAGGTCAACAGCGGGTTCGCGCTCGGCTACCACGGCGAGTCGAAGGCGTGGAGCTTCTTCATGGCGACCCGCGACGGCCAGGCCCCGAACGGCGACTGGCCGAACCTGGACTACGCGCTGGCGCCCGCGAAGCTCGGTGTCTGGACTCATCTGACCGGTGTCCACAACCCGTCCGAGCAGCGGATCGTGTTGTACGTCAACGGAATCGAAGCCGCTTCGGTGCCGCACACGAGCCGGTGGTCCGCCGACGGGCCGCCCAGGATCGGCGGCGGCCAGTGGGCCGGCGCGTTCGGCGACACCTGGCCGGGCAGGGTCGACGAGGTGCGGACCTACCGCCGCGCGCTGTCGGACCTGCAGGTGGCGGGTGCGACCGAGATCGACAAGCTGGCAGGCGAGCCCGCGGTTCCCGAGTCGACGCTGACGTTCGACGAAGGCACCGGCGCCACGAGCACCGAGATCGGCGGTTCCTTCCGGCAGGCCACCCTGTCACACGGCGCGGCCTGGGGCCCCGGCCGCAACGGCACCCAGGGCATGGTCATCTCGGACACCGGCATCGCCACGGTCGAGGACCCGGTCGTGCCGTCCGAAAGCAGCTACACGGTGAGCGCGTGGGCGTTGCCGAAAGCGCTGGACACGACCTTGCAGGCCGTCCTGAGCGCGGACGCGCCGCCGGGCATCGCCACCGAGCTCGCTTATGACGGCTCGCGGCGGAAGTGGGTCTTCCGAGTCGCCAAGGCCGACTTCTCCGGTTGGTACGAGGCGGTTTCCAACGACGCGCCGCACTCGGGTTGGACCCACTTGGCCGGTGTGTTCGACGCCGCTGCCCCGGAGCTGCGGCTCTACGCCGACGGCGTCCAGATCGGTGTCGCGCGATTGCCGGACAAGCCGTTTGAGGCGGTCCGGCCGGGAACGAAGCTGAGGATCGGGGGCGCCTGGTCCTTGTCGAGGCCGACGATCCAGTTCCGCGGCACCATCGACGAGGTCCGGGTGTTCCGCGGTGTGCGCACCGAGGACGAGATCAGCGACGAATACCGCTACCCGCTGCCGAACCGGACGCCGAGCCGCATGCTCAGCCGGTACGTCAACACCGACACCGAGTTCTACACCACGAACGCGCCGGATCTGGCGCGGGACTACCGGTTGCAGCTGCCGCTGGGCCAGCTCGTGCCCGTGGGCACACCGGACACCCGCCTGCTGTATTCGTGCTACTTCGAGAAGGACACGTTCACCTCGGTCATGGACACCTGCGAGGGACAGCGCAAACTCGGCGTGCTCGGTGCCGTCTATGTGAATCCGCCTGCCGGCTTGCCGACGCTGCCGCTGTATCGCTGCCTGCTGAAGACGGGCAAGCCCGGCGAGCACTTCGAGTCGCCGGACGCCGGTTGTGAGGGGCACACCAAGGAAGGCCTGCTCGGCTACACGCTGGCCTACGGGGAGCTGATCCGGTACCTCCGCACCGACGGCGGCAAACCCGATCACACCAGCGAGGTCGCCAACCTCCCACCCGGTTACCTCCGCGAAGGCTCGTTCGGACGGGTCCCGCTCGCGGTGATGGAGGGGACCGTCCCGCTGCGCACCTGCAAGGACGGCACCGACATCTTCAGTTCGACCGACGCGAACTGCGAAGGCAAGACACAGGTCAAGGTGTCCGGCTGGATCTGGACCTCACCGCCCGCCGGGGTGGAGAACAAGGCGGTCTACCGCTGCGCCACGAACACCGAGAGCGAGCGGTTCGACTCGTCGGATCCGGCGTGCGCGGGGAACCGGGTCCTCGGTCTCCTCGGCTACGTCGCGACCATGCCGAGCGCCGCCGTCGCCACCCGCGCCAGGTGACACCCGCCGTTTTCCCCGAAAAATGAGGTGGAGTATGCGAAGAAGACAAAGCTGGACCAGACCACGAGGAATGACCGCCGTGCTGGTCGCGGCACTCGCCTGCGCGGTCGTCACCGCGCCGGCGAGTGCGGCGCCGGTCCGGCCGCCGGGTGACCCGGCGCCGTTGTCCACGACCACCCCGGTGGCGGGCAAGAAGCCGCCGCTGGAGCCGATGGGCGAAGACCCGTTGGCCAACAGGGTGATCAAGGGCGCCGCGAAGGTCACCTGGCCTGCCAAGGCCGAGGGCGAGGTCACGGTGACCGAGCAGCCGCAGCGGGCGGGGGAGACCCCGGTCTGGATCAGCGGCGCCGCGGCCAAGGCGGCCGGCAAGGCCGCGCCGGGCAAGGTCAAGGTCGAGGTGCTCGACCGGAACGCGACCGAGGCCGCCGGGGTGTCCGGTGTGCTGACCAAGCTGAGCAGCGCCGACGGCGCCAAGGCCGCGGCCGCAGGGCCGACCAACATCGAGGTGGACTACGCGGAGTTCCGGTACGCCTATGGCGGTGACTGGGCGTCGAGGCTGCGGCTGATCAGCATGCCGGCCTGCGCACTGTCCACACCGGACCGTGCCGAATGCCGGACCCGCACCGTGCTGCCGACGGGCAACGACCTGGCCAAGGCCAAGGCCAGCGCCGCCGTGCCGGTGGCGGCCGAGGGCACGGTGGTCGCGCTGGACACCGGCGCGGGCGGCGTGGCGGGCGACTACGGGGCCTCCACCCTTTCGGAATCCTCGACCTGGCAGGTCGGCCTGCAGTCGGGCACCTTCGCCTGGTCGCATCCGTTCAAGATGCCGCCGACGCCGGGTGAGCTGAAGCCGAACCTGGTGCTGAGCTACAACTCCGGCACGGTCGACGGCCGCACCGCCGCGGCGAACAACCAGGCCACCGGGGCCGGTGAGGGCTTCGAAATGAGCCCAGGCGCGGTCGTCTGGAAGTTCCGGACCTGCGCCGACGACGGCGCCAAGGACAGCTACGACCAGTGCTGGGCAGGCGATCACGCGTCGATCTCGTTCAACGGCTCGGCGACCGACCTGGTCAAGGACGGCAACGGCTGGCACGCCGCGAACGACGAGGGCTCGAAGATCGAGTATCTGTCCGGAAAGGACAACGGCGACCGCGACGGCAACCACTGGCGGGTGACCACAGTGGACGGAACCCAGTACTACTTCGGTTCCGAGCCAGGCGCCGCCTCCACCTGGACCGCCCCGGTGTTCGGCAACAACGACGGCGAACCGTGCTACGTGCCGAACAACTTCGCGGCGTCCTCGTGTGACCAGGGCTGGAAGTGGCTGCTGGACCGCGTCGTCGACCGCAACAAGAACGAGGTCAAGTACTTCTACACCAAGGAAACCAACGCCTACAACAAGAACGGCAAGACCAAGGCCGACTACACGCGCGGCGGTTCGCTGCTGCGCGCCGAGTTCGGCACCCGCGAGGGCGTGGTCGGCCAGGCGACCGGGATCGTCGACATCGAGACGGCCGATCGCTGCACCCGCAACGTCGACTGCACCAAGAAGGACGTCCCGTGGGACCAGTTCTGTGACGCCGCGACCTGTTCGAAGGTGTCGCCGACGTTCTGGTCGACGAAGCGGCTGAAGAAGCTCACCACCAAGACACTCGTCGACGGCCAGTACGCGCCGGTGGACTCGTGGGACCTGGAGCACAGCTACGTCGACCCCGGTGACGGCACCGACGCGACGCTGAAGCTGGACAAGGTGACGCACACCGGGCTGGCGGGCGGCACCGCGCCGGAGCCGTCGATCGTCTTCGGCTACACCATGGAGGCGAACCGGGTGAACACCTCGCTCGCCTACCCGAAGCTGAACAAGCCACGGATCAACGTGGTGCACAACGAAACCGGCGGCTCGGTCAACGTGAACTGGTACGAGTCCGACTGCGTCGCGACCGCCAACGCGTGGGAGAACGACAAGCGCTGCTTCCCGCAGTACTGGCAGCCCGACCAGGCGCCCGGCCGCATCCACTGGTTCAACAAGTACGTGGTCAAGGAGGTGCTCAAGCGTGACCGCGTCGGCGGCTCGCTCGCCGAGCTGACCAAGTACAGCTACGGGCCGGGCGCGTGGCGCTACGACGACGATCCGCTGACGCTGGAGCGCAACCGGACGTGGTCGCAGTGGCGCGGCTTCGACAAGGTCACCGTGCAGCACGGCAACACCGCCGCCGAGCCGGGAGTCAAGGTCTCCGAGCAGGAGCACCGGTTCTTCCGCGGCATGCAGGGCGGCCGCGACAACAACCTGGGCGGCGTCAGGAGCGCCAAGGTCAAGGACTCCAAGGGCGTCGAACGTGACGACCTCGACGGGCTGGAAGGCTTCGAGCTGGAAAGCATCGTCCACAATGGAGTGAACGGCGCCGAGGTGTCGGCGACGCTCAACCTGCCGAAGATCTGGACGACCGGCACGCAGGACAAGGCGGCCGCGCACCGGGTCCGTACCGAAAAGACCTTCACCCGCACCGCGATCGACGGCGCGGCCGATCCGCGCACCACCGAGCTCACCAACACCTACGACGACGGCACCGGGTTGCTGACCCAGGTCAACGATCTCGGCGACGTCGCCGACACCGAGGACAACCGGTGCACCACGACCGCGTACGCCAAGAACGCGGACGGCTCGGCCACGAACCTGCCGAGCAGCGAGACGCTGACGGGTGTCGCCTGTGGCGCGGCGGCGAAGTATCCCGACGACGCGCTCGGCGTGACCGAGACCTATTACGACGGACAGGGACTCGGCGTCGCCACCGCCGGCAACGCGACCAAGGTGCGCAAGGTCAAGTCGTTCGACTTCGCCGGGAAGGCCACCGACTGGCTCACCGAGTCGGAGACCGCCTACGACGGCTACGGCCGCGTCACCAAGGAGACCGACGCGCTCAAGCGGGTGACCACCACCGCCTACACCCCGGCGGCCGGGGTGCCCACCGGCATGGTGGTCACCAACCCGGCAGGCGGCATCACCACGACCACCTTCGACCAGGCCATCAACCAGCCCAAGGCGGTGGTCGACCTCAACGGCAAGCGCACCGACCTGGCCTACGACCCGCTCGGCAGGCTGACCGAGGTCTGGCGGCCGGGCCGGTCCAAGGCGGACGGCGAGGCGGGGAACCAGCGGTTCTCCTACTTCCTGCGCAACGACGGCACGAGCGCGGTCGTCACGGACACGCTGACCTCGCGGTTGAACTACGTGTCCGGGTTCGTGCTCTACGACGGCTTCCTGCGGCCGAGGCAGACCCAGGAGAACCCGTGGGTCAACGGCAGCACGTCGACGACGAGGGTGGTCACGGACACGAAGTACGACACCCGCGGCCTCGCGGTGGTCAACAACGGCAAGTACCTGGCCGCCGGCCAGCCCGGCCGTGACCTGTTCGTCTCCAGCGCGGGCGACGCCGACGTGCCCACGCAGACCATCACCGAGTTCGACGCGGTCGAGCGGCCGACGGCGACGGTCGTGCGCAGCCAAGGCCAGGAGAAGTGGCGCTCGACGACCACCTACAAGGGCGACCGCACCGTGGCCGTCCCGCCGGTGGGCGGCACCACCACGACCTCCTTCACGGACGCGCGCGGCCTGGTCACCAAGCAGGCGCAGCACACGACCGCGCTGGCCACCAGCGCCAGCGAGGACACGTCGTACACCTACACCAAGACCGGCGAGCCGAAGACGATGACCGACGCCGCGGGCAACAAGTGGGAGTACAAGTACGACAAGCTCGGCAGGCAGACCGAGGTCAAGGACCCCGACAAGGGCACGAACACGCTGGAGTACGACGACGGCGGTCAGCTCGTGGTCCGCACCGACGCGCGCCAGAAGAAGGTCGTGTACGGCTACGACGCGCTCGGGCGCCGCACCGTGAGCAAGGCGGGCACCGAGGAGAACGCCCCGGTGCTGGCCAAGTGGGACTACGACACCTACAAGGACGGCAGGACGGTCAAGGGCCAGCTCGTGTCGTCGAGCCGGTTCGTCGGCACCGCCGAGTACAAGTTCGAGATCACCGGCTACGACGCGGGCTATCACGCGACCGGCACGAAGGTGACCATCCCGGACACCGGTGACGGCCTGCAGGGCACCTATCAGACCAGCGCCGTCTACAACGTCGCCGGTGGTCTGGACCAGGAGACCGCGCCAGCGCTCGACGGCGGGCTCGGCCAGGAGACGCTGCAGTACCGGTACGACAACTGGGGCAAGCCGAGCACCCTGAAGGGCGTCGGCACCGCGACCTACGTCGGGTTCACCCGGTACACCGAGTTCGGCGAGCCGGAGCTGCTGCGGCTGGGCGACGTGAACAAGGAGACCTGGCAGCGCAACGACTACGACCGGGCGACGCGGCGGGTGTCCAGGACGACCATGGAACACCGCAAGGAGTGGAACCTGCAGTCCGACGTCAACTTCGGGTACGACCCGGCGGGCAACGTCACCAAGGTCGACACGCAGACACTGGGCGAGAAGCAGGACGTGCAGTGCTTCGCGTACGACCACGTCCAGCGGATGACGAACGTGTGGACCTCCACGGCGCAGTGCGCGGGCGCGGCGGGCAGCAGCCTCGGCGGGCTGGCCCCGTACTGGAACAAGTACGAGTACGACGCCGTCGGCAACCGGAAGAAGGAGACCAAGTACGCGGAAAACGGCACGGTCAAGTCCCAGCGGGTCTCGGACTACCCGGTGGCCGGTCAGCCGAGGCCGCACGCGGTCACCAAGGTGACCACCACCGGTGAAGGCGCGGGAGTCGGCGACTACGGCTACACCGCGTCCGGCAGCGCCAGCACCAGGCCGAAGGCGGACGGCACCGCGCAGACGCTGGACTGGGACACCGAGGACCGGCTGGCGTCGGTGACCGACACGAACGGCACCACGTCGTACGTGTACGGGCCCAGCGGTGAACGGCTGATCAGCAAGGACAGCAAGGGCGCGACGCTGTACCTGGCCAGCGGCGAGGTGCGTGTCGACAAGGCGACCGGCGTCAAGAGCGGGACCCGGATCTACAAGCACAACGGCGCGACGATCGGCATGCGGACCGCGGCGGGCGGGCTCAGCTGGCTGCTGCAGGACCGCAACGGCACCGACACGGCCGCGGTCAAGGCGAGCGACCTCGCGGTGTCCTACAACCGGGTCGACCCGTTCGGCCAGGAACGGCAGCCGAAGCCGGCGACCTGGCCTGCCAACCGCGGGTTCGTCGGCGGCCAGCCGGACGCCAAGACCGGGCTGACCAGGCTGGGTGAGCGGGACTACGACCCCGCGACCGGCAAGTTCGTCTCGGTCGACCCGCTGCTGGACTCGGGCAACCCGCAGCAGTTCAACGCGTACGCCTACGCGGGCAACTCGCCGGTCACCATGTCCGACCCGTCCGGGCTGATCATGTGCCCGGACAACGACTGCCGCAACGGCCTGCCGGACGGCAGGTACGCGCCGGACCACCGTAAGTCCGACCAGGAGGTGGCGAAGGAGACCTACTTCGGCCAGCCGCCCGCGAACAGCACCCGCAAGACGATCAAGACGGGCGTGAAGGCTCCCGGCAAGGGCATCATCGTGGCCAGGACCTTCATCTCCAAGCAGGACGCCGTGTTCGGGATGCTGTTCGGTGACAACCGCGACTTCTCCGATGCCCCGACGGCGGGGTTCCGGATGGCGGTGGCGTGGGACACCGATACCGGCGAGGTCTCGTACACGGTCACGCCGAGCACGATCCAGTCGAGGCAAGGCGGCGAGCGGTACTGCCACATGTGCGGTGGAATGGTCACCTTGCCGGACACGCCCGCGAAGGTGGTCCCGGCCAAGGAGATCAACTGCTCGTCGTGCCTGAACCAGATCTCGATCATGGAGGCGGAAGAGACGGACGACGGAGCGAAGATGGTGCTCTCGTTGTCGGGGATCAACAGCGTGACCGACCCGATGTTCCCGACCGAGCAGGTCGTCGGGATCAGTCTGAACGGGAACAACGCCGATGTCGCCATCATCGGGCACGCCTATCCGGACTTCGAGACGATCCAATACCGGCAGGGTGAGGCGCCGCGAAACCTGGCCAGGGGCTCGATGGGGCCGCTGGACGGCCTGACGACAGTGCCGAAGCTGCCGTTCAGTCACCGGGCGGAAACCTGGCACAACGGCAAGCGGACGTCGAAGGGATTCTTCTAGAAAGGCTCGTGAGTGGTACGGCCGGTTCTAACCGGTCGTACCACTCACGACAGCATTTCGCGCAGCGCGACCGCGAATTCCTTCGGGTTCCGCTGGGGCGCAAGGTGCGCACCCGGCGACTCCACGAAGGGCAGGCCGAGTTCGAGTGCCAGCACCTTCGCGGGCTGGTAGTGGTATCGCCCCCGGCTCCCCACGCCCGCGGTCGGCACGATGTCGACGCCGGATTTGCGCAAGGCGCGCAAATCCGGCAGATAATCGAAGAACTCCGTGATCTCACGGTCGAAAAGGAACCGCCACTCGTTCTCGTTCGGCAGGCGGACCGCGCGCAGGTCGGGCAGCGCGGCGCCGGCGATGCCGCCGACGAAGCGGGTGAAGGCGGCCATCAGGTCACCCGAACGGGCCAGCCGGACCTGCTGGGCGACATCCTCCAGCCAGGCCCCGGCGTCCGGCATGAGCTGGACGGCGGGCGGTTCGTGGGCGACGAGCACCGACACCGCGGCGGGGTGGCGGGAGACGAGGTCGAGGCCGATCAGCGCGCCCGCGCTGCTGCCGAACACGCTCACCGGGCCAAGTGCGAGATGCTCGAGCACCGTGGCCACGTCGTCGGCGTGGCGAGTGACCGGGATAGGCCCGGATGTGTGGTCTGAGCTGTGGAAATGGCCTCGGCGGTCATAGCTGATGATGGTGAAGCCGTCGAGGTGCCTCGCCAGCGTCCGGTAGGCGTCGGCGGCGCCCAGCCCACCCGCGATCAGCAGGAGCGGGGGACCGTCGCCGGTGACACTCACCTGCAGCTCACCGCCGGTCACCGGGATCATGAATCAAGTCAACCACAAGGATTTCCGGCCAACCGAGCGAGGATCCGCTCCGCGTCGGCGACGATCTCCCCGACCAGCGCGGCCACCGTCGGCAGGTCGTCGAGCAGTCCCGCGACCTGGCCGGACGCCAGCACGCCCGCCTGGGTGTCGCCGTCGACGAGGCCCGCGCGCAGGAGCATCGGGGTGTTGGCCGCCATGATCACCTGCGACCACGTCCGCTCCCGCCGCAGCGCGAGGCCCTCGCGCACCAGCGCGGGCCACGACACGCCGGTCAGCTTGCGGAAGCGGACGGCGTTGCGCACCGCGCGCAGCGTGCCGGTGCGCGACGACTCCAGCGCGTCGACCAGCTCCGTCCGCAGCACCCGGTGCGGCATGCCGTCGACCTTGCGCGTGACGACCGTGCCGTTCAGGTCGCGGCGCAGGTACTCCCGCTTCACCGCGTCCGGGACCGTGCTCTCCTGGGTCAGCAGGAACCGGGTGCCCATGGCGACCCCGGCCGCGCCGTACGCCAGCGCCGCCGCGAGGCCTCGGCCGTCGAAGAAGCCACCGGCGGCGATCACCGGGATGTCGACCGCGTCCAGCACGGACGGCAGCAGCAACGTGGTCGCGACGCCGCCGGTGTGCCCGCCGCCCTCGCCGCCCTGCACGATCACCGCGTCGGCGCCCCAGGACGCGACCTTCGCCGCGTGCTTGGCCGCGCCGATCGACGGGATCACCACGATCCCGTGCTCCTTCAGCCGCGCGATCATCTCCGGGCGCGGGGCCAGCGCGAACGAGGCGACGCGGACGTCTTCCGAGATCAGGAGGTCGATGCGGCGCTCGGCGTCGTGCGCGTCCGCGCGCAGGTTGACCCCGAACGGCCGGTCGGTGCGGCCTCGGACCTCCTTGACCGCGGCCGCCAGCTCGTCGAACGTCATCGTCGCCGAGGCCAGGATGCCGAGGCCGCCCGCCTCGGCGGTCGCGGTGACCAGTCGTGGCCCGGCGACCCAGCCCATCCCGGTCTGCACGACCGGGTGCTCGATGCCGGCCAGCGAGGTCAACGCCGTCTTCACGACGGGACTTCCTTGTCCCGCAACGACTTCGGGTCGAGCGAGTCGATCAGCTTCAGCTCTTCGCCGGTCGGCGTGCGCGTCTCGGTGACGTCGGAGACGTCCAGTGCGAACGACGTCGCCGCGACCACCACCTCGACCGACACGCCCGGATGCACCGAGAGCAGGCGCGGCGCGTGACCCGGCCCGCCGAAGTCGAGCACGCCGAGGTTGCTGACCACCCGGTACACGTCGTGGAACCGTTGCCCCGCACCGCGTTCGTAGCCGACGCCGGAGACCACGTCGACCTGGTCGACGAAGACCCGGGTGCTGTGGCGCGGCACCCAGTAGCTGGTGCGGTGGTTCACCGTGTTGCCGGGCCCGCCGCGCACGCCGAGCAGCTGCCGCGTCGGCCGCGCGTGCGAGCCGATGGCCGAGATGTTCTGGTTGCCGTGCCGGTCGATCTGGTTCGCGCCCATCACCACGTGCCGTTTTCCGCGTGGCACCACGGTGTCGAGCACCTTGCGGAACGGCTGCCAGCCTTCGAGCGTGCCGTCGGCGTCGAGCAGGTATGCCTCGCCGTCGGACAGCAGCAGGTCCGGCTCGAAGGTCAGCCGCGCCAGCCGGGCGCCCAGCGCCGGGATGTACCCCATCGGGCTCGCGACGATCTCGCCGTCACCCCGGAACAGGTCGGCGCACGCGGCGACGGCCACATCGGCGCGGATCACGCTGCCTCCTCGAACTTGGCGACCTCGGCCTGGTAGCGGGCCTCGTCTCCGGACAGGTACCGGTCCACGAAGCCAGGCCACGCTTCGAGATCCTTGGCGCAGTCGACGTAATGCCGTTGGAACCGCTCGTCGCGTCCGTAGTCGGGAACGGCCGTGGTGAAGTGCGCGCCCCGCGGTGATTCCGCGACGCCGTGCACGAAACCGCGGTTCAGCAGCAGGCTCTGCACCGGCGCTTCTCGTGTCAGTTCGGCGGTCTCGACGACCTTCTCGACCGACACGTACACGCGATCGGCGGCGAGCGCGTACAGCTCGTCGAAGTACGGGTCCGGCCCGAGGTACTGCACGTTGCCCCGCGCGTCGGCCCGGTTGAGGTGGAGCAGCGCCGCGTCCAGCCGCAGCGCGGGCACGGCGAGCAGCTCCTCGCCGTCGTCGTAAGGGGAGTGGATCGTCCGCAGCGAGCGGTTGAAGGTCAGCACGTCCGAGCCGAGGCCCGCACGGGTCGGCAGGAACGGAAGCCGTTGCGCCGCCGCGGAAAGACCGGTGCCCAGCACGCCCTCGTCGTACTCGGTCACCTCGATCTGGCCCGCTTCGCGGACCCGGCTGAACCACGGGTCGTACGGGATCGAGTCGAGTGTGACGAACCCGAACACCAGCCGCCGGATCTTGCCGGCGGACACCAGCAGCCCGACGTCCGGGCCGCCGTAGGAGACGACGGTCAGGTCCTTGAGCGGGGACCGCAAGATGGCCCGTACCAAGGACATCGGCTTGCGCCGCGAGCCCCAGCCGCCGATCCCGATCGTCATCCCGTCCGCGAGCTCGCCGACCATCTCGTCGACGGTCATCCGCTTGTCCATCACTTGCCGTCCAAGAAGTCCTGGCGCGCCGCGTCGGAGACGCCCGCGAGGTTGAGTTCGAAGGTGAAGCCCTGTTCGAAGCGGTAGCTGCGGTGCACCGGCTGCACGTCGATGCCGTTGATCGCCTGCTTCGCCGCCCTGATCACCCGGGTGTCCTTCGCGGCGATCCGCCTGGCGACGCCCAGCGCGGTCTCGTCGAGGTCGGCGCGTGGCACGACCGCGTAGACCGAGCCGTGGTGATGCAGCTGATGGGCGTCGATCGTGCCCGCCGTGTAGTACAGCGCGCGCATCAGATGCTGCGGCACGAGCCGCGCGAGGTGGGTGGCCGCGCCGAGCGCGCCTCTGTCCACTTCGGGCAGTGCGAACGTGGCGTCTTCGCTGGCCACCACCACATCCGCGTTGCCGACCAGCCCGATCCCGCCGCCGAGGCAGAAGCCGTGCACGGCCGCGATGACCGGCACCGCGCAGTCGTACACCGCGGCGAACGCGGCGGCGCAGCCCTGGTTCGCGCCGATCAGCGCGCCGTAGCCGGGATCGGCCTGTATTTCCTTGATGTCGACGCCGGCGTTGAACCCCCGGCCCTCCGCGCGCAGCACGACGACGTGCGTCGCCGGGTCCTCGCCCGCCTTGCGGACGGCTTCGGCCAGGTCGAACCAGCCGCGCACGGTGAGGGCGTTGACCGGGGGAGCGTCGACCGTGACCACGGTGATCCCGGGCTCTGGCTGCTGGGTGTTGACCGGCATACGTGTCCTCACGGGTTACCAAACCTAGCACTTGCTTGGTACGTTAGCAGGGTGCACGACTCGGGTACAGCTCTCCAGCTCCGGCTCGACGACGCCGTCGTGCTGGTCACCGGCGGCGCGCGCGGGGTCGGCGCCGGGATCAGGCGCGCCTTCCTGCGGGCGGGCGCGCACGTGCCGATCTGCGGCCGCACCCCGCCGGACGACGCCGAGGACTTCTTCGCCTGCGACGTCCGCGAGCCGGAGCAGGTCGACGCGCTGATCGCGGCCATCGTCGACCGCTACGGACGGCTGGACGTCGTGGTCAACAACGCAGGCGGCGCGCCGCACGCGGACGCCGCGACGGCGTCACCGCGCTTCCACGCCAAGATCGTCGCCTTGAACCTGCTCGCGCCGCTGACCGTCGCCCGCGCGGCGAACGCCGTTATGCAGCACCAGGAAACCGGTGGCGCGATAGTCAACGTCAGCAGCGTCAGCGCGACGCGGCCGTCTCCGGGCACGGCCTCCTATGGCGCCGCGAAGGCCGGGCTCGACAACCTCACGGCGAGCCTGGCCGTCGAGTGGGCGCCCAAGGTGCGCGTCAACGCGCTCGACGTCGGCATGGTCAGGACCGAACTTTCCCAGCTGCACTACGGCGACGGCGTGGAAGTCGCCAAGACCGTCCCGTTAGGACGGCTGGCCGAACCGGACGAGATCGGCGCGTGCGCGGTGTTCTTGGCTTCCCCGCTGGCTTCCTACGTGAGCGGGGCGACGCTCAAGGTGCACGGTGGCGGCGAAGTGCCCGCGTTTCTCGCGGCGGCAGGCAAGGAGAGCGAATGATCGTCGAGGGCAGGGTCGTCATCGTCACCGGCGCGGGCCGGGGGATCGGGCGCGCGCACGCGCTGGCGTTCGCGGCCGAGGGCGCGTCGGTGGTGGTCAACGACGTCGACCTGGATCCGGCGTCGACCGTCGTCAAGGAAATCGAGGCGGCGGGCGGGAAAGCCGTCGCCAACACCGACGACGTGGCGGATTGGGCAGGTTCCGAGAACCTGGTCGGCACCGCGCTGGAGTCGTTCGGCAGGCTCGACGTCCTGGTCAACAACGCCGGATTCCTGCGCGACCGCATGCTCGTCAACCTCTCCGAGGAGGAATGGGACGCCGTCGTCCGCGTCCACCTGAAGGGGCACTTCGCGCCGATGCGGCACGCGGCGGCGCACTGGCGGACCGAGTCGAAGGCCGGACGCCTGCCCGACGCGCGGATCATCAACACCAGCTCCGGCGCGGGCCTGTTCGGCAGCGTCGGGCAGGGCAACTACACCGCGGCCAAGGCCGGGATCGCCGGGCTGACCGTGAACGCGGCCGCCGAATTCGGCCGGTACGGCGTCACCGTCAACGCGATCGCGCCCGCCGCGCGCACCCGGATGACCGAGGTCGCGTTCGCGGAGAACATGGCGAAACCGTCGTCCGGTTTCGACGCCATGGCGCCGGAAAACGTGTCCCCGCTGGTGGTCTGGCTGGGCAGCGCGGAGTCCTCTGGCGTCACCGGCCGGGTGTTCGAAGTGGACGGTGGCCGGGTGTCTGTGGCCGACCCGTGGCGGCACGGCGTGGTGGAGGACAAGGGCGCCCGCTGGGAGCCGTCCGAGCTCGGCCCGGTCGTCGGACGGCTTCTTGAGGGAGCCCCTGCCCCGGAGCCCGTTTACGGCGCGTGACCTGCCGCTGACCCGAAACTGTCGGTGGTCGATGCGATGCTCTTCACATGGCTACCTGGCAGCGGTTCACAACGGAAGCGCCGGAGCTGGCGGAGAAGGTGCTCGCCCGGTTCCTGGCGGACAAGTCACACATGCTCGCGACACTGCGGGCCGACGGCTCACCGAGGGTGAGCGGAACGGAGGTGGATTTCCACGGCCCGGACATCTTCGTCGGGTCGATGCTCGACGCGGTGAAGGCGAAGGACCTCCAGCGGGACGGGCGGTTCGCGATCCACGCCTACCCCGGCGTCGAAGACGGGGGAGACGCGAAGATCGCCGGCGTCGCGGTCGAGATCACCGACTGGGAGGAGCTCAAGTCGGTCGTCGGCGAGGACGCCGAGCCGAGCCATCTCTTCCGGCTGGACCTCACCGAGGTGGTGCTCACCTGGGTCGACACGGACACCCTGTGGGTCGAGCGCTGGGCGCCGGACCGGCCGAGGGTGCGATTCGCGAGGCCGGGGAACGGGCCGGTGATCCGCACGGAACTTTCCTGAGACGGTCTCGCGCGGGTAAGCCCTTTAAGCGAAATACCCATTCCCGTAAATGCACAAAGGTCAACTTTTTCGTGGCGCACTTGCGTTTGCGTGGTGCGGCACGTTAGTTTCCCCAAGCCGGGATCTCACTGGGGTAGATGCCGGCACTGGGGTTACTTGGGGGCTTTCGTGGTTTCGGGCGCCGGCTGTTCGCGCGCGCCGCTTCGCCATGCCCTCGGTTCTCCGGGTGGGTTGCACACCTACTGAAAAAGGTATCTGGGGTATGCGAAGAACTGTGATCAACCGTGGCTGGTCCGCGCGCGTAGGCGCGACCGTCGTCACCGCCGCCGCGCTCGCCGGGCTCGTCGCGCCGACCGCGGGGTACGCGGCCGTCGCCGCGCCGCCGCCTCCGCCGTCCGTCCCGCAGGAGAGCCCTGACGCGGCGGCCACCGCGCTCGCCGAGGCGTCCGACGTCGAGAAGGTCAAGGCCGTGCGCGCCATCGAGGTCGGCGAGGCCACCGACGAGTGGCTGATGCTGACCGACAAGAACTTCGTCTTCAAGGTCTACGACAAGATCAGCGCGGACAAGTTCCCGCTGACCAAGGCCGAGGCGTACCGCGTCTACCGCATCGTGGTCGACCGCGCCGACGCGCCGGACGCGACCGCGTTCATCCGCACCGGCGTCTTCGACTTCGCCGACCGCGACCGCATCGAGTACGCCCGCCGCCAGGAAGAGGCCCGCCTCGCCCGCGAGGCCCGCCAGAAGGCCGCCGCCTGGGCCGAGATCCCGGCCGACGCCGCGATGCTCGACGGCAACGACCAGAACTTCGTCTACCAGGTGTGGCGCCGCTCGACCGGACCCAAGGTCAAGGCAGGCGCGGGTGACGCCTGGGGCGGCGACGCAGGAGCGTGGAAGACGTTCATCACCACGACGATCTACACCCTGCACACCCAGGACCAGCGCGACGCCATCGAGAAGGCGAAGCAGGAGGACGCCGAAAAGGCCCGCGTCCTGGCCGCGCAGCTGGCGAAGAAGAACGCCGCGGCCGTGCTCGCGATCACCGCGCCGGAGCCGTGGACGAACCTGACCGACGACAACTTCATCCGCCAGCTCCTGACCACCGCCGAGCTGTCCCAGCCGCGCCACATCGAGATCACCAACGCCGCCAACGCGGCGCTGCGCAGCACCGACCCCGCTGCTTGGAAGGCGTTCATCGACACCGGCATCTACGACGCCGACAAGCGTGACGCCGCAAGGGAAAAGGCCGCCCGCGAGGAGGCCGACCGCCAGCTCGTCCGCGAGATCAAGGCCAAGGCCGAGCAGAGCCGCATCCGCCCGCGCCTGGTCGCCGCCGCGGCCGCCGCGCTGGCAGGCACCCCCGCCGACGTCACCAAGTTCCTCAGCGAGGGCCAGTACACGGTGCTCGCCCAGTCGCTCATGACGACGACACCCGGCGTCAAGGGCTGGTACGTCCGCAGCGGAGGCGGCGACGCCTGGATCACCCCGGGCACCCCCGGCACCGCCGGCGAGGCGAAGCTCGGCGAGTCGACCTGGAAGACCGTCACCGGCCTGGCCGACCCGGCCTGCTACTCCTTCGAGTCGTCCGAGCACGTCGGAAGTTACCTGCGCCAGCAGGACATGCGCGTCAAGCTGCACGCCAGCGACGGCAGCGACCAGTTCAAGAACGACGCCACCTGGTGCCCGAAGGCCGGCCTGACCGGCTCCGGCGTGACACTGGAGTCAAAGGCATTGCCCGGCCGCTTCATGCGCCACATCAACGGCTCGATCTGGGCCGCCAACGACAGCGGCCAGAACTGGTGGGACGGCAACCTCGACGTCTACAAGGCCGACGCCACCTGGAACGTCGTCGACCCCGACCCGAACATCACCACGCCGATCATGCTGCGCTGGTACAACGACGACGCCCTGCGCGCCAAGATCGGCAACCCGAAGTCGCCCGAGGTCGTCGACAACGGAGTCCGCTACCGCGATTACACCAACGGCAGGCTCTACTGGAAGGCCGACCGCGGCGAGGCCCGCATGCTGTCCGGAGCCATCATCCCGGTCTTCGAAAGCCTGGGCCGCTTCGACATCAACGGCAGCCCCGCACCGCTCGCCATCGACCAGTCCACCTGCGCCGACGGCACAGGCCAGTTCGTCCACTACAACCCCGACCGCATGATGTCCATCTTCTGGTCACCCACCACCGGCGCCCACTGGGTCCTCGGCGCGATCCGCGACAAGTGGGCAAGCATGGGCTGGGAACGCTCCGAACTCGGCTACCCGACCACCGACGAGTACGACATCCCCGGCGGCCGCCGCAGCGACTTCCAGAAGGGCTCCATCACCTGGGACCGCGCCACCGGCGCCATCCAGGTCTACCGCCGCGTCGTGGTCACCCTGACCCCGACCCCGGCCGCACCCACGCCGTAAGGCATTCCCCGAACCGGGCCCGGCACTCAAACTCCCCCGAGTGCCGGGCCCTCCCACATCCAGGCTGGGCTTGGGGGTCGTGAGTGATGGCGACGGTTCTAACCGTTGGGAACACTCACGACTAGCGCCTGCCCACGCCGGCCTTCCGGCTACGGTTGGCACGCTGCTCGAGGTTCCCCAGGGTGTGACGGTTCGCGTTAGTCGCTCGCGGCTTGGGCTTGCTGGATGTCGGGCTGCTTTGGGAAAGGGGTCGCGTCCTGGCCACAAGAGTGCGGCCGAGGTTCAAGGTCGGCTGGCTCGGCCAGGCTTCAAGCTCGAGCAGGCAGCCGAGGGTCAGGTGCGGCCGGGCTTCGGGTTCGAGCGCGCAGCCGGAATTCAAGTTCGGGCGATGTGACCGGGGCCTTGGCACCTGTGTGGCCAGGCTTCCGGTCCGGGCCGCACGGCCGTGATTCAAGCTCGGGCGTGCATGGTGTTGCGGCGAGGCGCTCGGGTGGGGTCGATGAATGCTGGTGGGATGAACTCCGGATGGTCGTCGGCGGCGATGCGGACGTCCCATTCGCTGTGGTGGATCAGTCGGTGGTGGCGGCTGCAGAGCAGTACGAGATTGTCGATTTTCGTTTCGCCGTGGTGTGCCCAGAAGATGATGTGATGGGCGGTGCATTGCTGCGGTGGCGCGTCGCAGCCTGGGAAGGCGCAGCCGCGGTCGCGGATGGCCAGTGCTCGCCGTTGTGCCGGGGTGGCGAGGCGTTGCTCGCGGCCGACGTCCAGGGGCTGGCCGTCGGAGCCGAGGGTGACGGGGATGACTTTGCAGTCGCATGCCATGCGGCGGGTTTCGGCGGCGCTGATGTCGCCGACCAGGTCCAGTCGGCCTTGTCCGATGCCGGATCGGAGTTCGTCGAGGCTGATGGTGACCACGACGTGCACGCTGTCCCCGGCTTGGGTGGGGATTTCCGGGTTGAGGATGCCCATCTGTACGAATTCGGTGAACGCGTCGCCCCAGCGTTGCCACTGCGACCGGCTATCCCGGCCTTCCTCGTCGGTTGCGGGGCGCGGTTTGGCGAGCGGATTCAACAGCGCTTTCAACCGGGCGATGGTGTCGGCGTCGGTCTTCACTTTGAGGCCGTGGGTGCCGTCTCGGTGGGTCACGAACTCCAGCTCCCGCCGCGGAGCCACCGGATCGGGATCTTTCGGCTCACGCCCATCAGGATCGAGCCGGTCGCGCAGGTTCGCCGCGGCTTTGGTGATCTCCCGCGGCCCGGCGGTACGGGCCAGATCGACCAGGATGTGCTCCCCGGTCTCGCGATCCTCCGCCGAGATTGAGGCGGGTAGTCCGGCCAACGCGGTGATGATCGGATCCAGCTGCGCCGGACCGAGATCACCCCTCAACGCCGCCGCAGCGGCATAAGGGGCGAGCGCCGGGATCTGCGCACCACCATCTTGGCGGGGGTTGAGGGCGCGAGCGCGCTCCACGCGGGCTTTCGCCTCGGCGGGTTTGATCTGAACCCAGTCCACCAGCATCTGAGCCACCGTCGCATAGCCGGACACATCCCGCACGCCACGCGATTCGACCTCGGCCAGGATCTGGCCTTGCTCGGCGTCTAGACGGCGTTTCTCCCTCTCCCGCGCTACGTACGCCATCAGCAGCGCGTCGTCCTCCACACGCCACCACTCGGGTAGCGCTTGGAGGTCAGGGGATTCTGTGCTGATCACATACTCCACCTTACTCGCGTTAAGGGGATCATGCCACTAGCCACATCAACTTTCTTGGAGGCTAAGTGTTTGTAATCGAGGACGCGCGGCGGACCCAGCGTCGGGGCAGGATCCGCAGGACGTCTGCGGCCGTTGGTCTCGGTGGTCTTGACCGATTGGGGCTCGCTGACGGTGCCGGGTTCTTGTCCCGTGCCCTCGCTGGAAAAGCGGGCAGGCTCTAATTTCCCTTACCGCGCAGCCCGTGTAGAGACAGGACGACCCAGAACCCAAGGCGAGCAACAGAACTCGGCCGCGGGCATCTAGCGACCCCAAAGCCCACCCGACCCAAGCAGTGGAACCCAGTCGCGAGCGTTCCCAACGGTTATTGAGCGGAAGATCAAAGGCGCCGTGGCCGTGGCCGTGGCCGGGGTGGCTGTGCGGGAAATGCGTCGTTGAACAGCTCAAACCCGAATGGTCAACCCGCTTGACTGGTTGCAGGGCTCGTTCGAGGCGGGTGAGTGCGGTTTGCGGCGTTGGACGACGCAAGCGGCACTCATCCAGGTGCGAGGCCCAGGTATGAAGGGAGCCTTCATCCACGGTCGGCGTGGTCGAGGAGTCGGCGAGGCTGGGTCGACGGAGTTGCTTGTGGGCCGTCAGGTGTCCCCAAAGCAACTCCGTCGGGCCTGCGGCCGCTGATTCTCAGCAAGGCTGAGGCGACTCGCGGCCTTCAACGCCGGTCGTGTCATGACAACCGTGTAAGCCACGGATGGACCAGGATCGGGTCGCTGACCGCGACCCAGAAAGGCTCCACCTGTGACCGAGGACACACCTGACCGGGATCCGGGCTCCGCAGCCGGCGAAGCGCTCGCGCGCGTGCTACCGCCAGAAACGCTGGACGCGTTGGTGAAAGACGCGTACGAGAATGGCGGCGCGCTGGGCGCCCAAGAATTGCTAAATCAGATGACCAAGGCGGTGCTCGAAAGGGCGCTGGACGCCGAGATGACCCATCATCTTGGCTATGAGAAAGGAGACCCCGCCGGGAACGGTTCCGGGAATTCCCGGAATGGCAGGTCTCCAAAAACCGTGTCGACTTCGAATGGTCCGGTCGAGCTGGCGGTGCCGCGTGACCGGAACGGTTCGTTCGAGCCGGCGATCGTGCCGAAACGTGCACGCAGGCTGGGTAATATCGACGAGGCGATCCTGTCGCTGTATTCGCGTGGCATGACCACCCGGGATATCGAATCTCATTTACGTGAAGTATATGGCGTGAACGTGTCGCGAGAATTGATCTCCAATGTGACCGACGTGGTGACCGACGAGATCGCGTTGTGGCAATCTCGGCCTTTGGACGAGATGTACCCGATTCTCTATGTCGACGGCCTGCGACTGCGGGTCAAGGACAAGGGCGTGGTCACCTCCAAGGTCGCCTACCTGGCCATCGGCGTGGACATGGAAGGCCGCAAACACGCCCTCGGGCTCTGGATCGCCGACACCGAAGCGGCGAAGTTCTGGGCCAAGGTCGTCACCGACCTGCGCAACCGTGGCGTGAAAGACATCCTGATCGCCTGCTGCGACGGCCTGACCGGGCTGCCCGACGCGATCCGCGGCGCGTTTCCCGACACCGTAGTCCAAACCTGCGTCGTGCACGTGATCCGCAACGCCATGCGGTTCATTTCCTATGGCGATCGGAAGAAAGTCGCCGCCGCCATGCGGGACATCTACACCGCGCCGACACTCGAGGCGGCCGAGATCGCACTCACTCAGTTCGATAAAGACTTCGGCATACAATACCCCGCCGCGATCCAGGTCTGGCGACACGCCTGGAACGACTTCACCCCATTCCTCGACTATCCACCCGAACTCCGCAGAATCGTCTACACAACAAACCTGATCGAGAACATCAACTTCCAGCTCCGGAAAATCACCAAGAACCGCGGCCATTTCGACAGCGACACCGCCGCGACAAAACTGCTCTACCTCGGACTCCGCAACATCACCAGCAACCGAGGCGGACCATCAGGAACCGGCACCCGAGGCTGGAAACAAGCACTAAACACGCTCGCCGCACTCTTCCCCGACCGCCTGCCACTCCACTAGAATCAGAGAAGAAATCATCCGTGGCTTACACGGAAATCATGACAGGGCCTCAACGCCGGAGTCGCACCTACGCGACGCTCAGGCCCACCACGCCTCCGCTCAACAGAACCGTCGGCAACACTCACGACCCCTCAGGGAAGCAAGCATTCACGAGCCGAGGCGTTCCAGGATCGTGCCCGTCGCCATGGCCCCGCCGGCACACATGGCGATCAGCGCGGTGTTGCCGTCCCGCCGTTCCAGTTCGTGCAGCGCCGTCGTGATCAGCCGTGCCCCCGTGCTCCCGACCGGGTGGCCCAGCGCGATGGCTCCGCCGTTGACGTTCACCCGGCTCTCGTCGGGCGCGTGAACCCGTTGCCACGAAAGGACAACGGAAGCGAAAGCTTCATTCACCTCGAAAAGATCGGGGTCGGCGATCGTCATCCCGGCGCGGGCGAGTACGCGTTCGGTCGCTTGGACCGGCCCGTCCAGGTGGTAGTACGGCTCAGCCCCGACCAATGCCTGAGAACGGATCCGGGCCCGTGGCCGCAGCCCGAGCGCGCGGGCTTTGGACGACGACATCAGCAGCACGGCCGAAGCGCCGTCGGAGATCTGCGAAGACGTGCCCGCCGTGTGGACCCCGTCTTCCATGACCGGCTTCAAGCGCGCCAGTCCTTCCAGGGTCGTCTCGCGCAAGCCTTGGTCGCGCGAAACCAGTTGCTCCTGCGCTTTCACCGGCACGATCTCCCGGTCGAAATACCCGGCGTTCCAAGCGGCCGCCGCTTTCGACTGTGACGCGACGCCGAACGCGTCGACGTCGGCGCGGGTGATGCCGCGGCGGGCGGCGATGCGCTCGGCGGCGCCGTATTGGTTGGGCATGTCGATCGACCAGGCATCCGGGCGGGGGGTGCCTACGTCGGTGCCGCGGTTGGAACCCAGCGGCACCCGGCTCATCGCTTCGACGCCGCAGGCTATGCCGACGTCGATCGCGCCCGCCGCGATCAACCCCGCGATGAGATGTGTCGCCTGCTGGGCAGAGCCGCACTGCGCGTCGATCGTGGTCGCGCCGGTGGTGACCGGGAGGCCTGCGTGGAGCCATGCGGTGCGGGTGATGTTGCCCGCCTGCTCGCCTGCCTGGGTGACCGTGCCGCCGATGATCTGCTCGACGAGTGCCGGGTCGAGCCCGGACCGGTCGAGCACGCCGCGCTGCGCGGCGCCCAGCAGTTCCGCCGCGTGGAGGCCGGACAGCCAGCCGCCGCGTTTGCCGATGGGGGTGCGCACGGCATCGACGATGACCGGATCGCCCACGGGTACCTCCTCGTCCGCTTACTCTCAGTGAGTCGAGAGTAGAACACGTTCTAATTTAGTGCAAGGAACCGCCTGGTCAACCGCCAAGCGGGCAGACCGGCGTCTACCTGGAGTTTCGGCTCCGGATTGGCGAAGTAAACCCCGTTCACTCGGGGCTCTTCCCATGGTTAACGGCGTATGCTCTAATCGGGTCTAGAACGTGTTCCAACTCCGAGTCCGGACAGTGTTTGCGACAGCGTCGTCGACCAGGAGGTCCCGTGGCCGCACCGCTCATCCCCGCCGGTTTCGACTTCACCGATCCCGACCTCTACGCGCAGCGGCTCCCGCTCGAGGAGTTCGCCGAACTGCGCCAGACGGCACCGGTCTGGTGGAACCCGCAGCCCCACAACACCGCGGGCTTCGGTGACGACGGCTACTGGGTGGTGACGCGGCTGGAGGACGTCAAAGAGGTCTCGCGCGACAGCGAGCTGTATTCGTCGGCCGAGAAGACCGCGATCATCCGCTTCGACGAGACCATGACCGAAGACCGGATGAACGCGAACCGCCTGGTGCTGCTCAACATGGACGCCCCGCAGCACACCAAGCTGCGCCGGATCGTGTCCAAGGGCTTCACCCCGCGCTCGATCTCCAAGCTGGAAGACGCCCTGCGCGATCGCGCGCACAAGATCGTCAGCGAGGCCAAGGCGAAGGGCTCAGGCGACTTCGTCACCGACGTCGCGTGCGAGCTGCCGCTGCAGGCGATCGCCGAGCTCATCGGCGTGCCCCAGGAAGACCGCATGAAGCTGTTCGACTGGTCGAACCAGATGATCGCCTACGACGACCCGGAGTACGAACTCGAGCCGCTCACCGCGTCGGCCCAGCTCGTCGGCTACGCGTGGAACATGGCCGAGGAACGCCGGAAATGCCCGATGGACGACATCGTCACCAAGCTCATCCACGCCGATGTGGACGGTGAGGCGCTCGGCTCCGACGAGTTCGGCTTCTTCGTCATCCTGCTCGCGGTCGCCGGCAACGAGACCACGCGCAACGCGATAACCCATGGTATGAAAGCTTTTCTTGATCACCCCGAGCAGTGGGAGCTCTACAAGGAGCGCCGCCCGAAGACCGCGCCGGACGAGATCGTCCGCTGGGCCACCCCGGTCGTCGCCTTCCAGCGCACCGCCACCCGCGACACCGTGCTCGGCGGCCAGAACATCCGCAAGGGCGACCGCGTGGGCATGTTCTACAGCTCGGCGAACTTCGACCCCGAGGTCTTCGACCAGCCCGAGAAGTTCGACATCCTGCGCGAGGACAACCCGCACGTCGGCTTCGGCGGCACCGGCTCGCACTACTGCATCGGCGCCAACCTCGCGCGCCTGGAGATCGACCTGATCTTCAACGCCATCGCCGACGCCATGCCGGACATCACCGAGCTGTCCCCGCCGGACCGGCTGCGGTCCAGCTGGCTCAACGGCATCAAGCATTACCAGGTGCGCTACGCCTAACATGGCGGGATGCGCTGCCTGATTGACGCCGAAGTCGCCCTGTCGGTCACCGTGCCCGGCCGCGTCGCGTTCACGCTCGCGACGGCGGCGGGCGCGGACCGCGAGGAACTGACGCTCTCCGACTCCTTCGCGTCGGAGGTCGTCGAGTTCGCGCACGGCACCCGCACGCACGTCTTCGACCTGCCGGCCAGGGACTTTTCGCTGCGCTACCAAGCCGAATGCGAGATCAAGCCCGCTGAACCCCAGCCGCTCACCACCGCGGACCTCGCCATCTACACGAGGCCCAGCCGGTACTGCCCGACCGACCGCATGGGCTTCGCCATGGCGGAATTCGGGAACCTCGAAGGTGATCGGGCCAAGGTCGACGCCATCGTCGGCTATGTGCACGACCGGATGTCCTATGTGGTCGGTTCGGGCAGCCCGGTCGACGACGCCGTCGACCGGTTGCTGGCGGGGGAGGGCGTCTGCCGGGACTTCGCGCATATCTGCGTCGCGCTGTGCCGGGTGGTCGACATTCCCGCGCGGTACGTCTCGGTCTACGCGCCCGGACTGTCCCCTATGGACTTCCACGCCGTCTTCGAGGCCGTGATCGACGGCCATTGGTACGTCTTCGACGCGACCCGGCTGGCGCCGAGGCAGAGCCTGGTCCGCGTCGCCACCGGCCGCGACGCCGCGGACACCGCGTTCGTCGCGACACTCGGCGGCTGCGAGATCGACTTCCGCGGCACCGGGCTGTTCGTCACCGCCGAGCCGGGACTTCCGGAAGACGACGGCTCGGCGCTGATCCCACTGGCCGGGTCAGCACCGCGGTCGTGACGACGGTCCCGGCCAGCAGCGCGCCGGCGACCCAGCACGCCGCGGTCACCCCGGAAGTCAGGAAAACGTTGCCCAGCAAGGCGATCCCGACCGCGCCGCCGAGTTGCTGGACGGCGTTGAGCAGCCCGGCCGCCGACCCGGTTTCCGCCGGGCCGACCCGGCGCAGCGTCGCGGTGAAGAACGCCGACGTGAACAGCCCTTGCCCGAGTCCGCACACCAGCAGCGTCGGCGCGCCCAGCGCGTAGCCGAGCAGCCCGGCGAGCATGATCGCGAGTCCCGCGAACGGCACCCTGGTCCCGAACCTGGGCACGAGCAGGCGGCCGGAGATCACCGAGGCGACACCCGCGCCGACCGACCACGGCACCAGCGTCAGCCCGGCGGCGAGCACGTCGCGATGCTCGGCCAGCTGCACCTGCAACGCCACGACCAGCGTGAACCCGGTGACCATGGCGAAGAACAGCAGCGCGGTCGCCAGCCCGGCCGGGAAACCGTGATCGCGGAACAGGCTCAGCTCGACGAGCGGGCTGCGCCCTTGCCGTGACCGCCACCGTTGATGCAGTCCGAAGAGGACCAGCGCCGCGACCCCTGCGATGGTCCACAGTGGATCGCCCTCGATCAGCGGATACACGATCAACCCCGTACCCAGACTCGCGAGCAGCGTGCCCGCGAAGTCGAACCGAGGCCGATGCGCGGCCCTGTCCTCACTCAGCAGCGGGCTCGCGGCCAGCACCACAAGTCCCAGCGGCAGGTTGACCAGGAACACCGCGCGCCACGACGAACCGAACAGGTCGGCGTGCGTCAGCACCCCGCCGAGCAGCGGGCCGCAGACCGCGGACAGGCCCATGACCGGCCCGATCCAGCCGAACGCCCTGGACAGCTCGTGGTCGGCGAACATCGAGCGGATCAGCCCGATCGTCTGCGGGATGATCAACGCGGCCGCCGCGCCCTGCAGGGCCCGCGCGGTGATCAGCAGCCCGGCCGATCCGGCGAGCGCGCACCACAGCGACGTGAGCACGAAGCCGGTGACGCCGATCTGGAAGATCCGCTTGCGCCCGATCAGGTCACCGAGCCGCCCGCCGGTGATCAGCAGCACCGCGAACGGCAGCGTGTACGCGGCGCCGTACCACTGGATGGCCGAGCCGCCGCCGCGCAGATCCGCGTCGATCGCGGGCGCGGCGACCTGCACGATCGTCGCGTCGAGCAGGTTCATCGCCTCGGCGGTCAGCAGGACGGCCAACGCCGCCCCGCGCCTGGAATTCGTCATGCGCCGGAGCTTGCCGAGCACTGTAGACGTGTTCCACTCACCTGAGCGGATTTGTCGATTTATTCCATTGGCGACGGCTTCGATGCAGAATGTGTGCATGCTCGACGAGGTAGACCGTGGCTTGATCCACGCACTCCAACTCGACGGCCGCGCGCCCTTCAGCCGGATCGCCGAGGTGCTCGGCGTGTCCACCCAGACCGTCGCCCGCCGCTACCAGCGCCTGCGCGCCGAGCACGGCATGCGCGTCGTCGGCCTCGGCGAACCGCACCGCGCCGGGCAGACACGCTGGCTCGCCAGGCTCACCGCGAGCCCGCACACCGCGCAAGACCTCGCACTCGCGCTGGCCAGGCGCGCCGACACCTCCTGGGTGAAGCTCGCTTCGGGCGGCACCGAGATCGTCACCATCGTCGACACCGGCACCGCGGGCGGAAATCCCTTGCTGCTCCACGACATTCCGCGCGCCAGCAGCATCACGTCGGTGTCGGCGCACTACATCCTGCACGCTTACCGCGGCGGCCCGACCCCATGGCCGGGTCACCTCAAAGGCCTCACCGAGGAGCAGCACCAGCGGCTCGCGCTCGAGGTCGTCCCCGGCGATCGCCTGCTCGCGGCGTCCGACCGCGACCTGCTCACCGCGCTCAGCCGGGACGGCCGCGCCACCCTCGCCGACCTCGCCGCCGCGACCGGCTGGTCCTCGGCCACGGTCGCGCGCAGGCTCGCCGCGCTCCAGTCCACCGGCGAACTCTTCTTCGACGTCGAGATCAACCCGGCACTACTCGGCGCGGCCATCGAAGCGCTGCTCTGGATGGCCGTCACCCCCGGACAGCTCGACGAGGTCGGCACCACACTGGCCCAGCACGACGAACTCGCGTTCGTGGCCGCGACCACCGGCTCGACCAACCTCATGGCCCACGCTCTGTGTGCCGACCCCGGCGCGCTCCACCACTACCTCACGCACCGCCTCGGCACCCTCGACGCGATCCGCACTCTGGAGACGGCCCCGGTCCTGCGCACCCTCAAAGCCGCCGGCCCCTTGCACCCCGGGGATAAAGCGGGCTTTACTCCGCGGGATAAAGCCCGCTAAACATCGCGGAGTAAAGCCCGCTTTATCCCCGCTTGCCGGGCTTGGCGGAGCCGACGACCCACATCGAGAAGTACTGGGAGCCGCCGCCGTAGGCGTGGCCGAACGCGACGCGCGCGCCGTCGACCTGGTAGTCGCCCGCGCGGCCCATGACCTGCTTGGCGGCCTCCGAGAAGCGCAACATCCCTGACGCCCCAATGGGATTCGACGACAGCACGCCGCCGGACGGGTTGACCGGCAGGCGTCCGCCCAAAGCGGTGTCCCCGGCTTCGGTCGCCTTCCAGCCCTCGCCTTCGGCCGTGAAACCCAGGTTCTCCAGCCACATCGGCTCGAACCACGAGAACGGCACGTAGATCTCGGCGGCGTCCACTTGGGACATCGGGTCGGTGATCCCGGCCTCGGCCCACAACGCCTTGGCCGCGTCACGGCCCGCCTGCGGGTTGACCTGATCGCGCCCGGCGAACGTGGTCGGCTCGGTGCGCATGGCCGTCGCGTGGATCCACGCCGCGCCGCCCTCGACGGCGTCACCGGCGGCCTCGTCACCGAGCACCATCGCGCAGGCGCCGTCGGACGACGGGCACGTCTCGTCGTAGCGGATCGGATCCCACAACATCTGCGACGCCTGCACGGATTCCACCGTGACGTCCGGCTGCCGCAAGTGCGCGTACGGGTTGAGCGCGCCGTTGCGACGGTCCTTCGCCGCGACGATCGCGCCGATGTGCTCTGGCGCGCCGGACCGGCGGATGTACGAACGCACGTGCGGCGCGAAGTAGCCGCCGGCGCCCGCGCCGACCGGCATGTGGAACGGCACCGCGATGGACAGGCCCCACATCGCGTTCGACTCGGACTGCTTCTCGAACGCCACCGTCAGCACCCGCCGGTGCACACCCGACTGGATCAGCGAGGCCGCGACCAGCGCGGTCGAGCCGCCGACGGAACCGGCGGTGTGCACCCGCAGCAGCGGTTTCCCCACCGCGCCAAGGGAATCCGCCAGCGAAAGCTCCGGCATCATGACGCCCTCGAACAGGTCGGGCGCCTTGCCGAGCACCACGGCGTCGATGTCGTCCCAGCCGACCTGCGCGTCGAGCATGGCCCGGTCGATCGCCTCGCGGAGCAGGCCGGGCATCGACACGTCGGTCCGCTTGGCGCGATGGTGCGTTTGCCCGGTGCCGAGCACCGCGGCGAGCTGCTTGCTCATCGAGCCTCCAAAACGGCGACCAGGTTCTGCTGCAACGCGGGCCCGCTGGTCGCGTGCGCGAGTGTTTTCGACGCTGTGCCATCGAGAATCGCCGACGCCGCTTCGCCGATGCGCGAAAGCCCGGCCGCGAACATCGGGTTGCCCACCAGCGCCCCGCCGGACGGCGTGATCCGCACGTCGTCGCCCAGTCCCAGCGCGGACCGCACGATCAGCTCCTGGTGCGTGAACGGCGAGTGCAGTTCGGCGAGTTCGACGCCGTCGAGATCCAGCGCCTTGGCGGCGATTTCGGTCGACGGCGACCGGGTCAGGTCACGGGCGCCGAGCACGGCCGAGTCGACGCGATGCTCGATGCCGGAGATGATCGCCGGGCGTTCGACCAGGTCACGGGCGCGTTCCTCGGACGCCAGCACGACCACGGAAGCGCCGTCGGTGACCGGCGCGATGTCGTGCGCCCGCAACGGATCCGCGACGAACGGACCGTCCGGATCGGACATACCGGCGCGGGCGGCGACCTCGGCCATGTCCTTTTCGGTCCACAACCCGGCGTCCAGCCCCAGCCGGGCCTGCAAGGCCGCGATGCTCACCGAGTCGGGCCACAAGGGAGCGACGGTGTACGGATCGAGCTGCAACGACAGGACCCGGCGCAGCTGCCCGGCCGACGACTTGCCGAAACCGTAGACGAGCGCGGTGTCCGCCTCGCCCATCCGGATCTTCAGCCACGCCTCGTACAGCGCCCACGCGGCGTCCATTTCGACGTGCGACTCGTGGATCGGCGGGAACGCGCCGATCGCGTCGACCGCGGCGATGAACGAGAACGCCCGCCCGGCCAGGTAGTCCGACGAGCCGGAGCACCAGAACCCGATGTCCTTTTTGGACAATCCGGTCTTCCCGAGCACCTCGGCGAAGATGGGCACGAGCATCTCGACGCCGTTGGTCGTGCCCGGCGTTTCGCGGACGTGCGGGGCCTGCGCGAAGCCCACCACGGCGACGTTCATCGTGACCTCACAGGTGGTGTGCGAACGATTCGTACGGCATGTCCGGCTCGCCGCTCGGCTCGAAATGACTGATGTTCTCCAGCGACGTCCACCAGTCCTCGCGGGGTTTCCACGCCGCGCGCACCCGCATGCCCATCCGGACCTCGGACGCGTCGCAGCCGAGCACGAGATGCAGGAACGCGATGTCCGCGCCGTCGAGCAGGATGTACGCGGCGACGTACGGCGGTTTCAGGCGCTGGCCGAGGAACGGCACGTTGACGATGCAGAACGTGGTGACGGTGCCGGTGTCCGGCAGCTCGACCTCGTCGGTGGTCGGCACGCCGTCGGTCGGGCACGCGCCGCGCGGCGGGATGTAGACCTTCTCGCACGCGGGGCAGCGCTGGCCGATGAGCCTGCCTTCACCGAGCGCGCGCAGGTAGCGGCTTTCCTCGGGGGAGACGGAGTGCTGGTAGTGCAGGTGCACCGGCGTGATCACGATGCTGACCGGCGCGCCCTCGTCGCGTTTCGCGACCGGGGGCGGCGGCTCGGTGAGTTCGGTGTCGGGGGAGTCCACGGGCACGAAGTACGCGATGTCGCGGATGTGGCCGACGAGTTCGTCGGCCCAGCGCACGCGGACGCGCAGTCCGGTGTGGATGGCGTCGTGGCTGACGTCGACGGCGTGCAGCAGCGTGGTGTCGGCGCCGTCGAGCCGGATCAGCGCCCAGGCGAACGGCCGCCGAAGTGGCTGTCCCTCAAGGGGTTTCGCCATCCAGGTCCAGGAGACGACGGTCCCCTCGGCGGCGACGGTGACGAACTCGTCGAGCGGCGCGGCGGTCACCGGGTCGTACTCGACCGGCGGCACGTGCACCCGCCCGTCGGTGCCGCGGACGCCTTCGATCCGGCGTTCGCGTAACCCGTTGACGAAGCGGCCGAGCACGGGGCCGACCGAGCGCGTGTAGTCGAAGCCGATGTCCAGCGGCGCGGAGAGCGGTGCGGTCACCTTCGCAGTGAAACACGTTCTCGTTCGGGCGGCAAGCGATCCACGGCCGGAGCCTTGATCTGAACTGGAACACGTTCTAGGTTTGACGGATGACGACCACCACGGAGACGTTCGGACTGTGGAACATCGCGGCGAGCCGCCCGGACCGGATCGCCGTCGTCGGCCCCGACGGCGCGCAGGTCGGCTACGGGGAACTCGCCGACATGGCCAACGCGTACGCGCGCGGGCTGCGGGCGATCGGCCTGAGCACCGGTGACGTCGTCGTCGTGCTGCAGCCCAACTGCCCGGAGATGCTCGCCGCGTACTTCGCGGCCATCCAGTCCGGGCTGTACGTGGTGGTGGTCAACTGGCACCTGATCGGGCCCGAGGTCGCGTACATCCTGTCCGACAGCGGCGCGAAGGCCTTCCTCGCGCACGAACGGTTCGCCGACGTCGCCATCGCGGCCGCCGACGAGGCAGGCATTCCGCCGGGCGGACGCTTCGCGGTCGGCGCGATCGAGGGCTTCGCGAGCATCGAGGATCTGAGCGAAGGCGAAGGCCGCCCGGAACACCGGACGGCTGGGTCGCCGATGCTCTACACCTCCGGCACCACGGGCCGCCCGAAAGGCGTCCGCCGTCCGCTGAGCGGCGCCGATCCCGACGCCGTGCCGTACGCGTCCACCTGGTTCTTCGGCATCTTCGGCCTCGGCCCGTTCGACGACCACGTGCACCTCTGCGGCTCGCCGCTCTATCACACGGCGGTGCTCAACTTCGTCGGGATTTCCTTGCAGCTGGGCCATACCGTGGTCTTGATGGACCGCTGGGACCCGGAAGACATGCTGAGCCTGATCGAACGGCACCGCGTCACCCACAGCCATATGGTGCCGACGCAGTTCAGGCGGCTTCTCGCGCTGCCGGACGACGTCCGGTCGAAATACGACCTGTCTTCGCTGCGCGTGATGATCCACGGCGCCGCGCCGTGCCCGCTGGAGGTCAAGCGCCGGATGCTCGACTGGTGGGGCCCGGTCGTCACCGAGTACTACGCCGCGACCGAGGGCGGCGGCACGGTCATCGACGGCGCCGACTGGCTGCGCAAACCCGGCTCGGTCGGCCTGCCCTGGCCCGGTTCGGTCATCAAGGTCCTCGACGACGACGGCAACGAGCTGCCCGCCGGCGAGATCGGCACCGTCTACATGCGCATGGGCGACGCGACCTTCGAGTACCACAAAGACCGCGAGAAGACCGAAAAAGCCCGCGTCGGCAACCTGTTCACCCTCGGCGACGTCGGCCACCTGGACGCCGACGGCTACCTCTACCTCCACGACCGCAAGGCCGACCTGATCATCTCCGGCGGCGTCAACATCTACCCGGCCGAGATCGAGGGCGAACTCGCCGTCCACCCCAAGGTCGGTGACGTCGCGGTGTTCGGGATCCCCCACGAGGACTGGGGCGAGGAGATCAAGGCCGTCATCCAGCCCGCCGAGGGCATCGAACCCAGCGACGTCCTGACCGAGGAACTCCTCGCCTACGCCGCGACCCGCTTGGCCAAGTTCAAGCTTCCCCGCTCGATCGACTACCGCCCCGAACTCCCGCGAGACCCCAACGGCAAGCTCTACAAACGCCGCCTTCGCGACGAATACCTCTGAGGTCAGGGGCGTTTCGGGAAGGCCATGGAGAGCATGACCAAGGCCTTGCCGAGCGGGACGGGCTCCGACCGGGTGCCGTCCTGGCAGGCGGCGTTGAAGTTGCCGTCGCGGGCGATGACCATGCCCAGCGTGCGGCCGTGCGTGGCGCCGCGCAGGTAGCTCCAGGTCGGGTGGAACTCGTCGTCGCCGGTGGGGTAGTGCCAGAAGTGGGTCGCGTCCGGCAGGTTCTTGAGGTTCGCGATCGTCTCGGTGTCGGGTTCGAGCTGATAGCGGAAGCGGGCCGCCGCGCGCCGCAGCGCGGGTTCGGGGTCGGGGTTCAACGCCATGGTCAGGTACACCTGATGCCAGGGCATGTCGTCGGCCGACTCGCCGCTGGTGCATTCGATCACCGGGTGTAACGGGGCGAGTTCGGTCAGGACCGGGCTGACCGCGACCTGCGCCGGGTTGCCCTGCGGCTGCGCGCAGGAAGCGAGCGGGGTCAGCATCAGCAGCCCCGCCACCCACCACCACCGCACCGCCATGCGCTCATGATTGCCGGTGAGCGGCTCACCGCGCACCTTTTCGCCACAGTTCGTTACCGACCGCGGAACTCCGGCTTGCGCTTCTCGGCGAACGCGCGCGGCCCTTCCTTCGCGTCGTCGCTCGCGAAGACGGCGATGCCGTACTGCGACTCGAGCTTGAAGGCCTCTTCCTCGTGCATGCCTTCGGTGTCGCGGATCGTGCGCAGGATGGCACGGACGGCGAGCGGGCCGTTCGCGGCGATCATGGCCGCGAGTTCGAGCGCCTTGTCCAGCGCCGTGCCGTCGGGGACGACGTGGCCGATGAGCCCGATCTCCTTGGCCTCGGCCGCGGTGATGTGCCGTCCGGTCAGCAGCAGGTCGGCCGCGACCGTGTACGGGATCTGCCTCGGCAGCCGCACGGCCGAGCCGCCCATCGGGAACAGGCCCCAGCGCGGCTCGGACACGCCGAACTTCGCGCTCTCGCCGGCGACGCGGATGTCGGTGCCCTGCAAGATCTCCGTGCCGCCCGCGATCGCCGCGCCCTCGACGGCGGCGAGCAACGGCTTGGTGAGACGGCGGCCTTTGAGCAGGCCTTCGATGCGCGACGGGTCGAACGTCCCCCGTTTGTGGGACTCCGCGGGGGAGTTGCGCGCCATCGACTTCAGGTCGGCGCCCGCGCAGAACGCGCCGCCCGCGCCGGTGAGCACGCACGCGCGGATCTCGTCGTCCTGATCGACCCGATCCCAGGCTTCGACCATGATGCCGAGCATCTCGCCGGTCAGCGCGTTCCGGGCTTCGGGCCGGTTCATCGTGACGACGAGGGTGTGCCCCTGCTGTTCGACGAGTGCGTCGGCCACTCGGCCACCTCCTTGAACTGCGCGAGTATTGCCCGAAACGATAACATGTTCTACTTTGGCTGAGTGGCACTCAACATCGCGGATCTCCTCGAGCACGCCGTCGACGCCGTGCCGGATCGCATCGCGGTCAGCTGCGGTGACCGGCAGGTCACCTTCGCCCAGCTGGACGCGCGCGCCAACCGGCTCGCCCACCACCTCGCCGCGCACGGAGTCGGGCAAGGTGACCACATCGGGGTCTATTCCCGTAATTCCATCGAAGCGCTGGAAACCATGTTCGCCGCTTACAAACTGCGCGCGATCGCGGTGAACGTCAACTATCGCTACGTGCACGCCGAACTCAGGTACCTGTTCGACAACGCCGATCTGGTGGCGCTCGTACACGAACGGCGGTACTCCGACAAGGTCGCGGCCGTGCTGCCCGAGACGCCAAAAGTGAAACACGTTGTCGTCATCGAAGACGGCACGGAAGGCACCGGCGGCGTCTCGTACGAGGACGCGCTGGCGGAGGGTTCGCCCGAGCGTGACTTCGGTGAGCGCAGCGCCGACGATCTGTACATTTTGTACACCGGCGGCACCACCGGCTATCCCAAAGGCGTGCTCTGGCGTCACGAGGACATCTGGCGCACCCTCGGCGGTGGCATCAACTTCGTCACCGGCGAGCATCTCGCCGACGAGTGGACCCAGGCCGAGCAGGGCAAGGCGGGCGCGCTCGTCCGGCTGCCCGCCGCGCCGCTCATCCACGGCGCCGCGCAGTGGGCGACCTTCGGCGCGCTCTTCGGCGGCGGCCCGGTGGTGTTCGTGCCGCAGTTCGATCCCGACGAGGTCTGGAAAGCCGTGCAGGAGCACAAGGTCCAGATCCTCACGATCGTCGGCGACGCCATGGCGCGCCCGCTGGTCGACGCCTACCGCGCTGGCGACTATGACGCGTCCTCACTCGTCGCGCTCTCCAGCCACGCGGCGCTGTTCTCCCAAAGCGTCAAGCAGGATTTCCTCGCGATGTTGCCGAACGTGGTCATCACCGACGCCATCGGCTCGTCCGAAAGCGGCTTCACCGGAATGGGCCTGGTCAACAAGGAGGCCGACCATTCCGCCGGGCCGAGGGTGAACTTCGGCGTCGAGGCCGCGCTGCTCGACGACGACGGCGCGCTCGTCGAGCCGAAACCCGGTGCGGTGGGCCGGATCGCGCGCAGCGGCCACGTCCCGCTCGGTTACTACAAGGATCCGGAGAAGACCGCGAAGATCTTCGCGGAGGTCGACGGCGTCCGGTACGTCATCCCCGGTGACTACGCGCGGTACGAGGAGGACGGCACGGTCACCTTGCTCGGCCGAGGCTCCCAATGCGTCAACACCGGTGGCGAGAAGGTGTTCCCCGAAGAGGTCGAAGGCGCGCTGAAGTCGCACCCGGACGTGTTCGACGCCCTCGTCATCGGCATCCCGGACGACCGGCTCGGCCAGCGCGTCGCGGCCGTCGTCCAGCTGCGGTCCGGCGTCACCGCGGACTTCGACGCGATCGAGTCGCACGTGCGCACCGAGGTCGCGGGCTACAAGGTGCCGCGCACGCTCTGGCTCGCCGACGAGGTCGGCCGGACGCCGAGCGGCAAACCGGATTACCCGTGGGCGCAGGAGTTCGCGCGCACGCACGAACCCGCCAGGAGCTGATCGGATGCGGACCTCGTTGTGCGATCGGCTCGGCATCGACGTGCCGATCGTCGGCTTCACCCCGTCCGAGCACGTCGCCGCCGCGATCAGCAGGGCCGGCGGGCTGGGCGTGCTCGGCTGCGTCCGCTTCAACGACGCGGCCGAACTCGAGCGCGTGCTCTGCTGGATGGACGAGAACACCGGCGGCAAACCGTACGGTGTGGACATCGTGATGCCCGCGAAGATCCCGGCCGAGGGCACCTCGGTCGACCTCGCGAAGATGATCCCCGACGAGCACCGGCAGTTCGTCGACCGGACGCTGACCGCGCTCGGCGTGCCGCCGCTGCCCGAGGAGATCGACGAGCGCGCCGGCGTGCTCGGCTGGCTGCACTCGGTCGCGCGGTCGCATGTCGAGGTCGCGCTGAAGCACCCGATCCGGTTGATAGCCAACGCTTTGGGCTCGCCGCCGGTGGACGTCATCGAGCAGTGCCACGCGCACGGCGTGCCGGTCGCGGCGCTCGCCGGCAAGGCCGAGCACGCGGTGCGGCATGTCGAGAACGGCGTCGACATCGTTGTGGCGCAAGGATATGAGGCGGGCGGGCACACCGGCGAAATCGCGTCGATGGTGCTCGTGCCGGAGATCGCCGACGCCGTCGGCGACCGGGTCCCGGTGCTCGCGGCGGGCGGCATCGGCTCCGGCCGTCAGGTCGCGGCCGCGCTCGCGCTCGGCGCGGTCGGCGTCTGGATGGGCTCGTTCTGGCTCGCCACCGAGGAATACGCGCAGACGATGGCAGGCTCCGAGGCGATGCAGGAGGCGCTCGTCAAGGCCGGGTCCTCCGACACGGTCCGCACCCGGATCTACACCGGGAAACCCGCGCGTCTGCTCAAGACCCGCTGGACCGAGGCATGGTCCGCGGCCGACGCTCCCGCGCCGTTGCCGATGCCGTTGCAGAATCTGCTGGTTTCCCCGGCACACAACAGGATCCACGCGGCTGGTGATCCGACGGTGGTGTCGATGCCGGTCGGCCAGATCGTCGGGCGGATGGACCGCGTACGCCCGGTCAGCGAGGTCATGGCCGAGCTGGTGGCCGGGTACGAAGAGGCCGTGCGCAGGCTGGCCCCGTGATAAAGCGGGCTTTACTCCGCGAAGTAAAGCGGGCTTTATCCCGTGGGATAAAGCCCGCTTTATCGCGTTCGTGCTAGAGCTTCGCCGCGGCTGCCTTGATGGCGGACGCGAAGGTGCTCACCTCGGTGTAGACGCCGGGCTTGCCCTTGCGGGCGCAACCCTCGCCCCAGCTGACGATGCCGACCTGGACCCACGCTCCCGCGTTGTCCTTGCGGAACATCGGGCCGCCCGAGTCACCCTGGCAGGTGTCGATGCCACCGTTGGGGATGTTGCCCGCGCAGATCTCCGCGTTGGCGATCAGGCCGCTGTACGAGCCACCGGCCGCCTTGCAGGTGGCGTCCGTGACGAAGTTGACCTTCGCCTTCAGCAGGTACCGCTGCTGCGCGCCGCCTTCACTGGCCGCGCCCCAGCCGATGATGTCGAAGGTGCCGTTGTCGAACGCCTTCGTCTCGGCGAGCGGGAGCAACGGGATCGACGCGGGCGCCGGGCTGGCCAGCTTGATCAGCGCCCAGTCGCCACCGGTCGACGTGTCGTACGTCGGTGACCGGTGCACGTAGGTGGACTTGATCTTCACCGCCGCGCTGCTCTGCAGGTCGACCACGCCGAAGGTGGCGGTGATCGAGGTGTTGGCGCCGGTGCGGGACACGCAGTGCGCCGCAGTCACGACGATCTGCCGTGAGTACAGCGCGGCGCCGCAGCCCATCGAAAGCCGGACCATCCACGGGAATTCACCCTGGGCGGCCCGGGTTCCGCCGACGACATTCGTCTGCGGGGGTTCGGAAACGGGGGATGCGAGAGCCGGGGAAGCAAGGCCGAAGATGGTAGCGGCGGCGGTGACCGCGATGGCCGTGTTTTTGAGCAGGGTGAACCATTTCCTATTGCTCAACGGATCATTCCTTCCGGTGTCCACAATGGATACGGGCGCGCTTTTGCGGCGGCAACACAAACTCAAGCAGGTTGGCAAGCACCGGACAACCAACTTTCTTCGGATCTTTCGGACGAGCATTCACCGATTGCGTCGTTCGGGTTATCCGCTGGGCTTATGGCCGCTTGTCGCGGGCGGGCCGCCGGATGACCCAAATGCCAGCCCCGATCGCGAACACAGCGCAACCAAAAAGGACTGAAGCGAGCGGAAGACTGAACGCGACGACCAGGCAGCCGAGCAGGCCGGCCGCCGGAACGAGCCGTCGTGTGCGCAGCGTCAGCGCGCTCGCGTTCGCGATCGCGTAATAAACCAGTACCGCGAAGGACGAGAAGCCGATCGCGCCGCGAAGGTCCACGATCGACACGAGCACCGCGACGGTCACGCCGACCGCGACCTCGGCCCGGTGTGGCACGCCGAATCGGGGATGTACCGAGGAGAGGGACTGGGGCAGGTGTCCGTCCCGTGCCATCGCCAGCGTCGTGCGTGACACCCCGAGTATCAAAGCCAGCAAGGATCCCAGCGCGGCGACGCACGCTCCCACCCGGACGACCGGGGTGAGCCAGGTGCCGGCCACCGCGGCCGCGATCGGGTCCGGCGCGGCGGCGAGCCGGTCCGGCCCGAGTGCGGACAACAAAACGACGGCCAGCACGGCGTATACGGCGAATGCGATACCCAAGGCGATCGGAATCGCGCGTGGGATCGTCTTCGCGGGATCCTTGACCTCTTCGCCGAGCGTGGCGATTCGCGCATATCCCGCGAACGCGAAGAACAACAATCCCGCCGATTCGAGTACTCCGCCGAATCGAAAATCGCCGAACGGATGCACCGTTACGAATGATCCGGAAGACATCGCGACGACGGAAAGCGTCAGTACGGTGAGTGTGCAGGCGACAATGATTCGCGTCGCCTGCGCCGACCGTTGCACGCCACGATAATTGACCGCGGTCAACGCCAGCACCGCCCCGGCCGCGAAGACCTTCGGCCAGCGGAAGCCCGAGTAGGTCGCCACGGTCAGCGCCATCGCCGCGCAACTGGCGGTCTTCCCGACGATGAACCCCCACCCCGCCAGGTAACCCCAGAATTCGCCCAGCCTTTCCCTGCCGTACACGTAGGTTCCGCCCGAGGCCGGGTACAGCGCGGCCAGCCGTGCGGACGAGGTCGCGTTGCAGTACGCGACGAAAGCGGCGAGCACGAGTCCGATCAGCAGGCCCGAACCCGCGGCCTGGGCTGCGGGAGCGAAGGCCGCGAACACGCCGGCGGTCATCATCGAACCCAGCCCGATGATGACCGCGTCGCGCGTGCCGAGGCGCCTGGACAGGCTGGGGGAGGGCATGGCGGACATTGTGCCTAAGCTCGATCACTATGCAAGCGCCCAGTGGACCGTTCCGGGACGGCATTCCGGAGCACGGCCGGATCCCGCGTTATTACGCGGTGAAGGTCGAACTGCTCGAAATGACCGCCGAACTCGGCGAGGGCACCGCGTTGCCGACGGAGCGGGAATTGTGCGAGCGCTTCGACGTGTCACGCGCGACGGTCCGCCAGGCGGTCAGCGAGCTGGTGCTGGAGGGCAAACTCCGCCGACGCCAGGGCAGCGGCACCTTCGTCGCCGGGCCGAAGCTGGTCCAGCCGCTCGCGCTCGTCAGCTACACCGAGGGCCTGCGCCGCCAGGGCATCGAGCCCGGCCGCACCCTGATCACGCTCGAACGCCACCCCGCGAGCCCGGCGCTCGCCGCCGAACTCCAGGTCGAACCCGACGCCGAGGTCGTCCACATCGAGCGCGTCCTGCTCGCCGATTCCGAGCGCGTCGGCCTTGAGTCCACCTTCCTGCTGGCGGACCGCTTCCCGACCCTCATGGACGTCTTCGACCCCGAGCAGTCGCTCTACGCCTGCCTGCGCGACCGGCTCGGCGTCGTCTTCGACGGGGCGGAGGAGCGCGTCGAGACCGTGCTCGCGACCCCGCGCGAGGCGCTGCTCATCGGCACGAACCCGGCGCTGCCGATGCTGCTCATGCACCGCGTCTCCTGGGGCCCGGACGGCAAGCCGTTCGAACGTGTCCGCTCGCTCTTCCGTGGCGACCGCCTCTCCTTCATGACTCGCCTCGGCCGCATCGACTGACCAAGGGTCGTGAGTGGTACGGCCGGTTCTAACCGGTCTAAACACTCACGACTCCAAATGTCACGGAATGGTAACTCATCCGAACCTTTCGGGTGGGTTCACGCCGGGTTCGCCGGGCGGCCATGGTTTGTTCGGGCTCGGCGGCGACCGTGCACGGCGTGCGAATTCTCATCGTGGGCGGCGGCGTGCTCGGCACCATGCACGCCTGGCAGGCCGTCGAACGTGGTCATGAAGTGGTCCAGCTCGAACGTGAGCCCGAGGCGCGTGGCGCGTCCGTGCGCAACTTCGGGCTGGTGTGGGTCGGTGGCCGGGCGCCCGGCGTCGAGTACGAGACGGCGGTGCGGGCGCGGCGGCTCTGGGAGGAGATCGGCGCGCGGGTGCCGGGTGTCGGCTTCCGGGCGAACGGCTCGCTCACCGTGGTGCGGACCGAGGCCGAACTCGCCGTCGCGCGGGAGGCCGCCGACGGCGATCGCGGGTTCAAGCTGCTCGACGCCGCTGAAGTCAGAGCGCTGAATCCCGCGCTGCGCGGGGATTTCCTCGGTGCCCTGTGGTGCGACAAGGACGCCGCCGTCGAACCGCGCGTCGCCCAGCCCGCCTTGCGTGCCGAACTCGCGCGCAGCGGCCGCTACACCTGGCTGCCCGGCCGCGAGGTCCGCGAGCTGACCGCGAACGGCGTCCGCGACGACCACGGACAGTCGCACGGCGCCGATCTCGTCCTGTGCTGCACGGGCGCCTGGCTCGGCGGGCTGATCACCGAGATCGCCGGGAAACCGCCGGTGCGCCGGGTCCGGTTGCAGATGGCGCAGACCGAGCCGCTGCCCGAGAAGCTCACCACGACCGTCGCCGACGCGGACAGTTTCCGTTACTACCCGGCGTATCGCGGGCCGGCGCTCGACGCGCTCAACAGCCATCCGCAGTCCGAAGTGGCCGCCGCCAACGCGATGCAGCTGCTCATGGTCCAGCGGCTCGACGGCTCGCTCACGATCGGCGACACGCACGAGTACGACGAGCCGTTTTCCTTCGATGTCACCGAAAACCCGTACGACCATCTGACCGAGACCGCGAGCGCGCTGCTCGGGCGGCCGCTGCCGCGGATCGCCAGGCGCTGGGCAGGCGTCTACGCGCAGGCGCTCGACCCGGCCTTGGTCGCGCACCGCGCGCGGGTCGCCGACAACGCCTGGCTGGTCACCGGGCCCGGCGGGCGCGGCATGACCTGCTCGCCCGCCATCGCCGAAGACACCGCCGAGGAGGCCGGACTGTGAACACCGAACTGGTGGTACTCGACATGGCGGGCACGACCGTCGCGGACGACGGGCTCGTCGTGCGCGCGTTCGGCGAGGCGATGGGGTCCGACGAGCACCTCGACTACGTCATGGCGACGATGGGCCAGTCGAAGATCACCGTCTTCCGGGCCATCCTCGACGACGAAAACGCGGCCCAGCAAGCGAATCTGGCCTTCGAGAAGGCCTACGCCGAGCTGCTCGACCTCTGCGAGCCGATTCCCGGCGCCGAAGACGTCATCCGCTCGCTGCGCGAAGACGGCGCCAAAGTCGCGCTCACCACCGGCTTTTCCCCGGCCACCCAGCAGGCGATCCTCGACGTGCTCGGCTGGCATGACCTCGCCGACCTCGTGCTCGCGCCGGGCGAGGGCGTCCGCGGCCGCCCGTTCCCCGATCTCGTGCTCGCGGCCGCGCTGCGGCTCGAAACCACCGACCTGCGCCGGGCCGCCGTCGTCGGCGACACCCCGTCCGATGTGCTCACCGGCCTGCGTGCCGGAGCCTCGGTCGTCGCCGGAGTGCTCACCGGCACCTCCACGGCCGACGACCTCGGCCAGGCCACTCACGTGCTCGACTCCGTCCGCGATCTCCCCGCCGTCCTCAAAGGAGTGTCATGAAGCTCAAAGCCCTTGCCCTGATCGGTCTCTTGTCCGTGGTGTCCGCCTGCGGTGGCACCGCGGGCGGCGCCAGTGGCGACAAGACGGTCACGCTGTACACAGTGGACGGTCTCGAAGACTGGTACACCGCGCGCTTCGCCGAGTTCAAGACGCAAACGGGTATCACCGTGCAGGCCGTCACCGCGGGCTCCGGTGAGGTCGCCTCGCGCGTCGAGAAGGAGAAGGCCAACACTCAGGCCGACGTACTCGTCACGCTGCCGCCATTCATCCAGCGCGTCGCCGCGCAGGGCCTGATCGACGCGCCGTCCGTGCTGATGAACAACTACCTGAGCTTCATCCACAATCCCGGCGCCTCGCCCAAGACCTGGGACGACCTGCTCGACCCGAAGCTCAAGGGCAAGATCCAGTACTCGACGCCGGGCGAGGCGGGCGACGGCACCGCCGTGCTGCTCGAACTCCAGCACGTCTTCGGCGAGCAGGGCGCGCTCGACTACCTCGGCAAGCTGGAGGCCAACAACGTCGGCCCGTCCTCGTCGACCGGCAAGCTCCAGCCCAAGACCGCCAAGGGCGAGATCCTCGTGGCCAACGGCGACGTCCAGATGAACCTCGCCGAGATCGACAAGAGCGGCGGGTTCGAGGTGTTCTTCCCGGCCGACGCGCAGGGCAGGAAGTCGACGCTCGCGCTGCCGTACTACGCCGGGCTGGTCAAGAACGCGCCGCACGCCGACAACGCCAGGAAGCTGCTCGACTTCCTGTTCTCGGCCGAGGTCCAGGCGAAGGCGGTCGACGCGTACGGCCTGCCCGCGAAGGCCGACACCCCGGTGAGCGGACCCAAGGCCGACAAGATCAAGGCCGCGCTGCAGGGCGTCGAGATCTGGCAGCCGGAGTGGGACAAGGTGCTCGCCAAGCTCGACGCCGACCTCGCCGCGTACAAGAAGGCCGTCGGGCGATGACACCCTCGGTCGAGTTCCGCGGCGTCTCCGTCCACTACGGACAGACGTGCGCGCTGGAGCCGCTCGACCTGTCGGTGGCGCGCGGCGAGACGCTCGCGCTGCTCGGGCCGTCCGGCTCCGGCAAGTCGACCGCGCTCAAGGCGCTCGCCGGGTTCGTCCGGCCGAGCGCCGGGCGCGTGCTGCTCGAAGGTCGTGACGTCACGGACGTGCCGCCGCATCTGCGCGGGCTCGGTGTCGTGGTGCAGAGCTACGCGCTGTTCCCGCACATGCGCGTCGCCGACAATGTCGCGTTCGGACTCAAGGCGCGGAAGACGCCTCGCGCGGAGATCGCCGCGCGAGTGTCCGAAGTGCTCGGTCTCGTCGGCATGGGCGGTTACGCGCGCCGGTTCCCGCGTGAACTCTCCGGCGGACAGCAGCAGCGCGTCGCCATCGCACGTGCGCTCGCCATCCGGCCGGACGTGCTGCTGCTCGACGAGCCACTGTCCGCTTTGGACGCGACGCTGCGCGAGGACATGGTCGCCGAGTTGCTGCGGCTGCGCGCCGAACTGCCGGACACCACGCTGATCTACGTCACCCACGATCAGAGCGAGGCGCTCGCGCTGGCCGACCGGATCGCCGTCATGCGTGACGCGCGGCTGGTCGAGACCGGGCCGAGCGAACAGCTCTACCACCGGCCGTCGACGGAGTTCACCGCCGCGTTCCTCGGCGCGTCCAACCTCATCCCGGTCGAGGTGATCCGCGCGGGCACCGTGCGGCTCGGCGGCCGTGAACTCGCCGCCGAGCCGATGGGGGAGTTCCACGCCGGACAGCCGGTCGCGCTCGGCGTGCGGCCGCATCGCGTCGGCGTGCACGCGGGCGCGGGCGCGTACACCGCCCGGCTGCGTGGCGTGCAGTGGCGTGGCAGCGGATTCCGGCTCGATCTGGACCTCGAACTCGGCGGCGAGCCGTGCCAGGTGCGTGCCGAGGTGCCGTCCGTCGACGGGCTGCCCGCCGTCGGCGAGCCGGTCGGAGTGTCCATTCCGGACGGTTGCCCGCTCGTCGCCGTCGGAGGTACGGGGTGAGGATCCGCTGGCTGCTGCCGCCGCTGCTCGTGCTGCTCGGGTTCTTCTGCTACCCGCTCGCGCTCATCGTCTGGCAGTCGCTCTCCACCGACACGGGCTTCGGCCTGTCGGCCTGGGCCGACGTGCTCGGCTCCGCGGAGTTCCGCACCGCGGCCTGGCGCACGATCGTGATCGCGCTGGGCGCGACCGCCGGGTGCGTCCTGCTCGGCACGTTCCTCGCGCTGGTCATCGCGTTCGTCCCGTTCCCCGGCGCGCGTGCGCTGTCCAAAGTGGTCGACACCGTGCTCGCGTTCCCGTCGTTCCTGATCGCTTTGGCGTTCACGTTCCTCTACGGCAGCGCGGGATTGCTCGGCACCGGCGGTTTCCTGTATTCGCAATGGGGTGTGCTGCTCGCCGAGATCACGTTCTACACGCCGTTCGTGATGCGGCCCGCGCTCGCCGCGTTCAGCCAGGTCTCGACCGCGCAGCTGGAGGTGGCCGCGAGTCTCGGCGCCAAGCCGGGCCGGGTGCTCCGGCAGGTGATCCTGCCCGAGGCGCGGCCGTCGCTCGTGTCCGGCGCGTGCCTGACCATGCTGCTGGCGATGAACGAGTTCGGGATCGTGCTGTTCGTCGGCGCCAAGGACGTCCAGACCTTGCCGATGCTCATCTACACCAAGGGGATCGTCACCTTCGAGTTCCCGCAGGCGTGCGTGCTCGCGGTGCTCAACGTGGTGTTCTCGATCGCGCTCTATCACTGGGGAGGCAGGCGTGCTGCTGTGGAAACCGCGTAGCAGGGCTCTACTGTGGACGGTGTTCGGCGTGCTGTTCACCGTGGTCGTGCTCGCGCCGCTGGTGATGATCGTGCTCGCCTCGTTCGCCGGGCGCTGGACCGACGTGCTGCCGAGCGCGTTGACCGGCGCGCACTACGCGGAGGCGTTGTCCGGCGAGACGTTCGCGAGCCTGTCGGTGAGCGTGCAGACCGGAGTCATCGCCTCGGCGGTCTCGGTGGTGCTGGGCACTTGGGCGGCTTTGGCGGCCGAACACGCGCCGCGACGGCTGCGGCGCTGGGTGGACACCGTGTTCCACCTGCCGATCGCGGTCCCGTCCGTGGTGCTCGGGCTGGCCTTGCTGGTCGCGTTCAGCAGGCCGCCGGTGCTGCTCAACGGGACCAGGTGGATCGTCCTCATCGGACACTTGATGATCCTGCTGCCGTTCTCGTACAGCACGGTGTCCGCCGCGGTGCGCCGCGCCGACCCACAGCTGGCCTTGGCCGCGGCCAGTCTCGGCGCGAGCCCGGCCCGCGTGCTGCTGCGCGTGCGGCTCCCGGTGCTGCTGCCGTCGATGGCGGCCTCGGCCAGTCTCGCGCTCGCGATGTCCATGGGCGAGCTCGGCGCGACGATGATGCTGTTCCCGCCCGACTGGCGGACGCTCCCGGCGAGCATCTTCGCGCTCACCGACCGGGGACAGGTGCTGCTCGCCTCCGCGAGCACGGTGGTGTTGCTGCTGGTCACGCTGCTGGGCCTGGTGATCGTCGGACTGGTGCAACCCCGGAGCGCGTCCGTTCCGTCTCGGAGGGTATGAGGCACTTGACGAAGTTGATCGGTACGGGCCTGATCCTCGTTGCGGTGACCGCCTGTGCCGGCCATGAGGTGACAGCCGTCCAACCAGCGGCCGGCGGCGGGCCGACGCTGCCGACCACGTCGCTCCCGGTCAGCGGACCGGTACCGGCGCCGCAGATCGACACGGCCGCGTTGCCGCCGGAGTATCCGAAGAACGTCACGACGGCGGGCAACGACCTGCTGATCAAGGCCGAGGAAGGCGGCTGCGAGAAGCTGCGCGCGACCGTCGCCGAGCAGAACGAGCAGCGCGTCGCCGTCCGGCTGGTGAAGCTGGACACGCGACCGGGCGAGATGTGCCCGATGTACATCCGCGAGGTGACGCTGACCGTCACCCTCGATCAGCCGCTGGGGCAGCGGACCCTGGTCCTGACGGCGGAACGGCCCAAGTGATGCGGACTCTCCGATGCAACCCCGAGCCGACCCCGTACCGTCCTGATGGCATGAGGCACTTAGCGAAAATGGCCGGAATCGGGATGATCCTCGCCGCGGCGACCGCCTGCGGCCAGGCCGCGACCGACGCACCCGCGCCTGCTCCGGCCGCTGGCAACGGGACCTTCGCCCCGCCGCCGTCGTCTCCGGCGCCGTCGTCGTCGAAGGAACTCCCGGTCCCACCGCCGGTCAAACCGGGCAAACCGACCCAGGCGGTGCCCGAGGACAGCATGATCGTGCAGCCCGCCCAGATCGACGCGACCCAGCTGCCCGCGGACTATCCGCGTGAGGTGACGGTCAGCAACGGCGGCACCGTGCTGAACATCCGCGCGCAGGAGGGTGGCTGCGGCCACGTCAGCGCGGCGCCGATCGAGCAGAACGACAAGCGCGTGGTGATCAACCTGGTGCAGACCCAGGCGCAGACCGACCAGATGTGCACGATGGACATCCGGACCCCGGTGATCACGGCGACGCTGAGCGCCCCGCTGGGTCAGCGCACGGTCGTGCTCCAGGAGTCGCCGCGCAAGCGATGACCGTCACAGTGTTCCGGCGTGGCATGCGGGCATACTGCCGGTATGGGAAAACGTCAGGTCTCGGTGACCAAGACGGTCGCCACCACGCCGGAACAGATCTTCGCGCTGCTCGCCGATCCGGCGAAACATCCGGAGCTCGACGGTTCCGGAACCGTTCAGGCCGCCCGCTCGGGTAACCCGCCGAGGCTCGAACTCGGCGCGAAATTCGGCATGGACATGAAAATGGGCGCGTCGTACAAAATCCAGAACACGGTCGTCGAATTCGAGGAGAACCGCCTCATCGCGTGGCGCCACTTCAACGGCCACCGCTGGCGCTGGCAGCTCCGCCCGGTCGACGGCGGCACCGAGGTGACGGAGACGTTCGACTGGTCGACGGCCCGCACGCCGCTGCTCATCAGCCTCAGCTTCTTCCCGCGCAAGAACAAGCAGGGCATCGAGCGCACCCTCACCCGCCTGGAGCAGCGCTTCGCCCAGGCCTAGCCCCAGCGCTCAAGCGCGATAAAGCCCGCTTTACTCCGGGGAGTAAAGCGGGCTTTATCGCGGCTAGCGGAAGCTGATCTGCAGGGTGGGCTCCGAGGTCGCGGCGAAGAAGTCGTTGCCCTTGTCGTCGATGACGATGAAGGCGGGGAAGTCCTCGACCTCGATCTTCCACACGGCTTCCATGCCGAGCTCGGCGTACTCGAGCACGTCGACCTTCTTGATGCAGTCCTGCGCCAGGCGCGCGGCCGGGCCGCCGATCGAACCCAGGTAGAACCCGCCGTGCTGCTCGCACGAGGAGGTCACCTTCTTCGAGCGGTTGCCCTTGGCCAGCATGACGAGCGAGCCGCCCGCCGCCTGGAACTGCTCGACGTAGGAGTCCATCCGGCCCGCGGTCGTCGGGCCGAACGAACCCGACGCGTAGCCCTCGGGCGTCTTGGCCGGGCCGGCGTAGTAGACCGGGTGGTCGCGCAGGTACTGCGGCATCTCCTCGCCGGCGTCGAGCCGCTCGGCGATCTTGGCGTGCGCGATGTCGCGGGCGACGACCAGCGGGCCGGTCAGCGACAGGCGCGTCTTCACCGGCAGCGCCGCGAGCTGCGCGCGGATCTCGGACATCGGCTGGTTCAGGTCGACCGAGACGACCTCGTCCGACAGGTCCTCCGAGGTCACGTCCGGCAGGAACTGCGCGGGGTCGCGCTCCAGCTGCTCCAGGAACACGCCGTCCGCGGTGATCTTGGCCTTCGCCTGACGGTCCGCCGAGCACGAGACGGCCACGCCGACCGGGCACGAGGCGCCGTGGCGGGGGAGCCGGATGACGCGGACGTCGTGGCAGAAGTACTTGCCGCCGAACTGCGCGCCGATGCCGAACTGGCGCGTCATCTCCAGCACCTGCTGCTCGAGGTCGGTGTCACGGAAACCGTGGCCCAGCGCGGAACCCTCGGTCGGCAGGTCGTCGAGGTAGCGCGCCGAAGCGAGCTTCGCGACCTTCAGGTTGAACTCCGCCGACATACCGCCGACGACGATCGCGAGGTGGTACGGCGGGCAGGCCGCGGTACCGAGGCTGCGCAGCTTCTCGTCGAGGAACTTCGCGAGCCGCTTCGGGTTCAGCACGGCTTTCGTTTCCTGGTAAAGGAAAGTCTTGTTCGCGCTGCCGCCGCCCTTGGCCATGAACAGGAACTCGTACGCCGGGTCGGCCTGGCCGTCTTTGTGATAGAGCTCGATCTGCGCGGGCAGGTTCGTCCCGGTGTTCTTCTCGTCCCAGAAGTTCACCGGCGCCATCTGCGAGTACCGCAGGTTCAGCTCCTGGTAGGCGTCGAAGATGCCCTTGGACAGCGCGCGCTCGTCGTCGCCGCCGGTCAGCACGCCTTCGCCGCGCTTGCCGATGACGATCGCGGTGCCGGTGTCCTGGCACATCGGCAGCACGCCGCCCGCGGAGATCGCCGCGTTGCGCAACAGGTCCATTGCGACGAAACGGTCGTTTCCGGACGCTTCGGGGTCGTCGACGATCGCGCGCAGCTGCGCCAGGTGTGACGTGCGCAACAGGTGCTGGATGTCGGTGATGGCGGTGCGCGCCAGCAGGGTCAGCGCCTCGGGGTCGACTTCGAGGAACTTGCGGCCCGCCGCTTCGACGAGGCGGACGCCGTCCGGGCTGACCAGCCGGTACTCGGTGCGGGTGTCTTTGCCGAGCGGCAGGACTTCGGTGTGCTGGAACGTGGTGGGCTTGGAGGACACGGGAAGCGGGCTCCTTTGCGCGCAAATTCGGTGCCTCGAAAATACCCGGCCGGAAAATGTCGGAAGGCCGGGCCCACCCCGACGGACCCGACCTTCCGGGGAAAGCGGCCCGGACGCGTGCGCCCGGCCGCGAAGCTCAGTGACCTTGTTGGTCAGAGGACCGAGTTCGTTGTCGCCGAGTAGACGGTCTCGTGACGCAGGTCATAAGTCAACGCCGCCGAACGTGTATTCCACTGCGTGAACACGCCCGCAAACTAATCACCACTTTGCATGCACCTTGCAATCACGAGCATGCGCGAAACAAGGCGAGGCTGTGCGCGGTGTCACCGCGCACAGCCCCGAATGTCCTAACGATCATCGTGCTAGCTGGCGTAGGCGCGCAGTCTGTCGGCCCGTTCGCCCTGGCGCAGCTTCGACATGACCTCGCGCTCGATCTGGCGGACGCGCTCACGGGAGAGCCCGAAGTGCTTGCCGATCTGGTCGAGCGTGCGCGGCTGGCCGTCGTCGAGGCCATAGCGGAGCCTGATGACGTGCTGCTCGCGGTCGTCCAGCGTCGCGAGCACGCGGCGCAGGTCGTCCTGGAGCAGGCCCGAGATCACGGCGCTCTCCGCGTCGGTGGCCTCGGAGTCCTCGATGAAGTCGCCCAGCGGGGCGTCTTCCTCGGTGCCGACCGGCATGTCCAGCGATACCGGGTCACGCGCGTGGTCGAGCAGGCTGGAGATCTTCTCGGCCGGGATGCCCGACTCGGCGGCCAGCTCCTCGTGCGTGGCGTCGCGCCCGAGCTGCTGGTGCAGGTCACGCTTGATGCGGGCGAGCTTGTTCACCTGCTCCACGAGGTGGACCGGCAGCCGGATGGTGCGTCCCTGGTCGGCCATCCCCCTGGTGATGGCCTGGCGGATCCACCAGGTGGCGTAGGTCGAGAACTTGAACCCCTTGGAGTAGTCGAACTTCTCCACCGCGCGGATCAGGCCCAGGTTCCCCTCCTGGATCAGGTCGAGCAGCGGCATCCCCCGGCCGGTGTAGCGCTTGGCCAGCGACACGACCAGGCGCAGGTTGGCCTCGAGCAGGTGGTTCTTGGCGACGTGGCCGTCGCGCACCAGCGCGCTCATCTCGGAGCGGCGCTTCGGCGTCAGCTTGTCCGCGGTGTCCAGCACGTGCTGGGCGAAAACACCGGCTTCGATGCGCTTCGCGAGCTCGACTTCGTCGGCCGCGGTGAGCAGTGCGGTTTTTCCGATACCATTGAGGTACACCCGGACGAGGTCGGCGGCGGGGCTTTGGGCGTCGAGGTCGGCGGTCTCCATCGGAGCGGCGGGGGCAACCGGCTCGTCGATGATCTCCTGCGCAGGAATCCTGCGCTCGCGAATCCCCCTGGCTTCGCGTTCGAGCGTCTGGACTGACATTTCTGCCTCCCCGGTCACGGGTTGAACGTGGTGCGGTGCGCCACGTCACTGCTTCCCGTCGGCCGAGCCCTGTGGAAACCCGGTCGGCGGGCGTCCGGCTCGCTGGCCGGACACTGTGCTCAACGCCTCGGGTTGTCATTTCGTTCCCGGGCCCGTCAATAAAAGAGACGGGCCTGACCTCTCCTCGGTTGCTCGATCAAACCTGAGCTTTTGCTGAGAGCGAAACCTGAGATTTGACTGAGAAACACGGACCGGATGCGAATGTCTTTATGCGTTAAACCTCAATGAGAACGGTGAACGGACCGTCGTTGAGGCTGCGTACCTCCATCATGGCACCGAAACGTCCGGTTTCCACGCGCGCACCGCGCGTGCGCAATTCACTGACCACCGCGTCCACCAGCTTCTCCGCCGGTTCGGGGCGGGCGGCCTTGGTCCACGACGGACGCCTGCCCTTCCGGGTGTCCCCATAGAGCGTGAACTGACTCACCACCAGCAGCGGCGCTCCGGTGTCCGCGCAGGATTCCTCGTCGCGCAGGATGCGGGACTCGTGCAGCTTCCTTGCCATGGTCGCGGCCTGTTCCGGCTGGTCGTCGACGTGGATTCCCAGCAGCACCAACAAACCGGGCTCGTCGATGGCGCCGACGACCTCGCCCTCGACGGTCACGCTCGCTTCGGTGACCCGCGCCACGACCGCCCTCATCGGACCGGCAGCAACATGCCGTGACGGACCAGTTCCCGCACCACCGGCACGGCGCTCGCCGAGAGCTCTTCGGCGGAGAGTCCTTGTGCGGCGGCGAGAAGCTCGATCAGGTCCTCCAGCGGCAGCGCTCCCTGGCAGCCCGCCAGCAGCCGTCCGGCGAGCTCGTCGACCTCGTGCTGCCAGCCGGGACCGTCGGTGCGGTGCAGCCGCCGGACGGTGGTCAGCCACCCTTCCGGGCCCAGCTCGTCGACGCGTTCGAGCAGCACGGTCTTGGGCACCTGGAAGCTGGTCTCCAGCACCACGTCGCCGTTGTCCCGCAACCAGTCGACGCGATCGAGCCAGGTCGCCGCCTCGGCGCCCAGCGGATCGTCGTACGCCTGGCGGAGGTCTTCCGCGACGATCGTCGGCGTCTTGCCACCCGAACGGCGCAGTGTGACGAACCCGAAGCCGACGCCGTCCACGTTGTTGGCGTCGAACCAATCGAGCCAGTCCGCGGATTTGGCGCGGCCTTCGGGGGAGCGCGGGTCGATGCCCGCGTCCCGCAGCCAGGTGCCGACGTAGAGGCCGGGATCGGCGACGTCACGCTGCACGAACCAGGCGTCCGTCTCGGCGGGCAGCCAGCGGCTCACCCGATCGGTCCAGTCCTCGCCGTCCACATGCAGCCACGACGCGAGCAGCTGCCCGACACCGCCGTCGTTGAGGAAGGACGGCAGCTGGCGCACGACGAGCGCGCTCGCGTCGTCACCGGCGAGCCCGGAGTCGCGGTAGGTGTAGTCGACGCGCGGCGGTCCGACGACGAACGGCGGATTGCAGACGATCTGGTCGAACCTGCGCCGCGCGACCGGCGCGAACCACTCACCCTTGACCAGCTCGACATCGAGCTGGTTGAGCCGGAACGTCGCCTCGGCCAGCGCGAGCGCGCGCGCCGAGACGTCGGTCGCGGTGACGCGCTGGGCGTGCCGCGACGCGTGCAGCGCCTGGACGCCGTTGCCGGTGCCGAGATCGAGCAGCGTGCCGACCGGCCGCCTGGTCGTCGCCCTGACCAGGCTCAACGACGCGTGCCCGACCCCGAGCACGTGATGGCCCGGCACGGAGTGACCGAGCAGATCGGGGTCCAGATCGGAGAAGACCCACCAGGCGCCGCCCTCGTCGTCGCCGTGCGGGCGGACGTCCAGCCCGGCGCGCACGCCGTTGCTCGTCAGCCGCAGCAGGCCGACGGCGATCGCCTCGTCGATGCTCACCGGCGCGAACGCGGACTTGGCGTCGGCCTCCGCTTCGGTCTCGCCGAGCAGGAAGAGCCTGATCAGCGTGCCGAGGTCGCCCGCGTCGAGGCTGGCGCGGTGCGCGAGCTCGGGTTCACCGCGCCCGAAGGCCGCGTTGGCGGCGCCGCCGAGCGCGTCGATCACCCCGTCCGCGTGATAGCCGGCGCGCAGGAAGGCCTCGCGCAGCCGGTCGCAGAGGTCGGCGGAGAAGACAGGAAGATCAGTGCTCACAGCGGGTAATGCTGTCATAGGGTGAGCGCGTGTCGACTTCTGTGCCGTTGTGGGTGCCGATCGTGGTGGCCGTGCTGGGGTTCGCCGGGGTGATTTCGGCCCAGCTGATCGCCGGCTGGCGCGAAGACCGGCGCTGGCGGCGCGAACTCGAACGCGAGGAGTTGCGCTGGGAACGCGAACGGGACAAGCGGAGCTACGACGCGCGCGCCGCCGCGTACGCCGAGCTGGTCGGCGCGATCGAGTCGTTCGACTGGGTTCTTTTTCTCGCCCGGCACGAGTTGCGGGCCGGCCGGAAAGTCGACGAACAGGCCAAAGAGGACATCCGCGCGGCCTCGGCGGAGGCCAGGAAGTCGCTCGGCATGGTCAACGTCCACGCGCCCGAACGGATCAGGGCGATGCTCAGTGCGAGCCTGCTGCGCCGGTCGTCCCTGGCGAACTTCATCCTTCGCGAGACTTACGAAGCGGCGAAAGACACGTTGTGGGAAGAAGGGCAGCGTGAGTATCGCGCGCTGCGGGCCGCGATTCGCGAGGATCTCGGGCTCGACGCGGAAGAGCTTCCCGCCTGAGTCTGTGGTCGAATCACGGCATGACACCCGTGCTCGCCCCGCTCGAGGCCGCGTTACCCGGCTTGGAAGCGTTCTACCTCGACCTGCACCGGCACCCTGAGCTGGCCTTCACCGAGACGCGCACCGCCGGGATCGTCGCCGAGCGGCTCGCGGCCGACGGCTTCGAGGTGCGCACCGGGCTGGCCGGCACCGGCGTGCTCGGCGTGCTGCGCAACGGCGACGGGCCGAACGTCATGCTGCGCGCGGACATGGACGCGCTGCCCGTCGAGGAGAAGACCGGGCTGGACTACGCGAGCACCGTCGACGGCGTGATGCACGCCTGTGGGCACGACATGCACGTCACCTGGCTCGCGGGCGCGGCCAGGCTGCTCGCCGAGGGACGCTCGCGCTGGTCCGGCACCCTGCAGGTCGTCTTTCAGCCGGGCGAAGAGGTCGGCGACGGCGCGACCGGCATGATCCGCGACGGCGTCTTCGAGACGGCGGGCAAGCCGGATGTCGTGCTGGGACAGCACATCGTGCCCGGACCGGCGGGCTGGGTGCTGACCAGGCCCGGCGTGATCATGGCCGCGACCGACGCGCTGCGCGTCACCCTGCACGGCCGGGGCGGGCATGGTTCGCGGCCGGAGACGACCGTCGACCCGGTCGTGCTGGCCGCGTCGATCGTGCTGAAACTGCAGACGATCGTCTCGCGTGAGGTGTCCGCGACCGAGTCGGCCGTGGTCACCGTCGGGATGCTGCACGCGGGCACCGCGCACAACATCATCCCCGACCACGCGGTGCTCGAGGTCAACGTCCGCAGCTTCGACGAGATCGTCCGCGCCAAGGTGCTCGCCGCCGTCGAACGCATCATCAACGGCGAGGCCACGACCGCCGGCGCCCCCAAGCCACCGGACATCGAGCGCATCGGCAGCTTCCCCGTCACCGCCAACGACGACACGACGACCGCTCGCCTCACCACTCTGTTCCGCGCGCACTTCGGCGCCGACCGGACGATGGAGGCGCCGCTGGTCACCGGCAGCGAGGACTTCAGCGAGTTCGGCCGCGCGGCAGCCGTCCCGTCGGTGTTCTGGCTGGTCGGGGGAGCCGACGCGGACACCGTGCTCGCCGCGATCGGCGCCGGCCGCTTCGAGCAGGACATCCCGTCGAACCACTCGCCACTGTTCGCGCCCGTACTCCACCCGACACTGCGCACCGGCGTCGAGACGCTGGTCGTCGGCGCGCTCGGTCACCTGGGTGTCGCCTGAGCACGGGGAGTGGGAGGATGGACGCAATGGGAGGTGGTGTCGTGACCAGACCCGCCAACGAGCCGGTGCTCATCACCGGGGCGGCCCGGTCGTACAAAGACCAGCTGGCCGACCGCAAACGCAAGTACATGATCATGATGGGACTCCGGTTCCCCTGCCTGATCCTGGCCGGCGTCTTCTATCAGACGTGGTGGCTCGCGCTGACCCTCGTCGCGATCTCCGTGCCGCTGCCGTGGATGGCGGTGCTCATCGCCAACGACGGTCCCGCCCGCAAGAAGGAAAAGGTCAACCGGTACACCCCGGACGCGACCAAGATCGAGTCCGGCACCCACCGGATCATCGAAGGCTCCTGAAAAAACCCCAATGCGTCCTTCGGTCCCTGGTAGGGACCGAAGGACGCATTGGGGACCTGGTAGGGACCGAAGGACGCATTGGGGACCTGGTAGGGACCGAAGGACGCATTGGGGACCTGGTAGGGACCGAAGGACGCATTGGGGACCTGGCAGGGACCGAAGGACGCATTCGGGATGTTCGGGCTAGGGCTGGGGGCCGATCTGGCCGACGGCCTTGGCGCCCAGTTTCACCCCGGCACGCAGAACGTCCACAGTGGACTCTCCGTTGAGCCAGGCGCCGAGCACGCCCGCGTCGAAGGCGTCGCCCGCGCCTGTGGAGTCGATGCACTCGGCAGGCTCGGACGGGACCGACGTGATGCCGTCGGCGTCGACCCAGCTCGCGCCGTTGAGGCCCGCGGTGACCACGACGGCGCGTGCTACCTCCAGGAGTTCCCTGGCCGCGGCCGGGTCGGCGGAGCCGGTCAGCGCGACCAGTTCCTCGGTGTTCGGCATGAGCAGGTCGATGCCGCGCACGTCGTCGAGGAACCCGGCCGGGTCCTTCGTGAGGTGCGCCGCGGCCTGCGGGTCGACCGAGGTGGTCAGCCCGGCCTCCTTCGCGGCGGCGAGCGCGGCCAGGCCTGCGGGCCGCGAGGAGGGGTCGAGCAGGACGTAGCCGGACAGGTGCAGGTGACGGGCTCCGGCGAGGACCGCCGGGTCGACGTCGGCCGGCTCGAAGCGGGCGTTGGCGCCGCGGTCGGCGAGCATGCTGCGCTGGCCGTCGCCGTCGACGAGGCAGACCACGCAGCAGGTGGCGGCGTCCGGGTCGACGGTGAACGCGCAGCGCACGCCCGCGGCTTCGAGCTCGGCGCGGATGAGCCTGCCGCCGGGGTCGTCGCCGATGCGGGCGATCAGCGTCGGCTCGGCGCCGTACGCGCGCAGCCACAGCGCGGTGTTCGCGCCCGATCCGCCGCCGGTGAACTCGATGCGCGCGCGGACGTCGCCGCCGTGCGGGATCTCCCCGTGCGGCCGCGCGACCACGTCCAGGCCCGCGTCGCCGACCACGATCACGCTCATGACAGTGCCACCGCGACCTCCGAGGCGAGCTGGGCGTTGGACAGGACGAGCGCCTCGTTGGCGTCGAGGCTCACGCCGTCGCTGGCGGTGTGGAAGTGCTCCAGCAGCGTCGGCGTGACGTCCTGGCCGTGGATGTCGTTGACACGCAACAGTTCCAGGCCCTCGGCGAGCAGCCGGTCGTGCAGCGCCAAGTCCATTTCGGACTCTTCGGGGATCGGATTGGTCAGCAGCACGCCCGAAGAAGCGAACGTCCGGTGCGCGGCGATCACCGCGGCCGCCTGCTCCGGGGTGTCGACGCGCCACGGGACGTCGTGGCCGGACGAGCGGCGGTAGAACGCCGGGAAGTGGTCGGTGCGGTAGCCGAGCACCGGCACCGAGTTGGTCTCCAGCACCTCGAGCGTGGCCGGGATGTCCAGCACCGACTTGACGCCGGACGCGACCACCACGACTCCCGCCGTGGCCAGCACGCCGAGGTCGGCCGAGATGTCCCAGGTCTGCGCCGCGTTGAGGTGCACCCCGCCGAGCCCGCCGGTGGCGAACACGCCGATCCCGGCGGCCGCCGCGAGCGAGGCGGTGCTCGCCACGGTCGTCGCGCCGGAGCGGCCGAGGCCGACCGCGGGGCCGAGGTCGCGCAGCGAGAGCTTGTCGAGGTCCTCGCCGGGCGCGCAGACGCGCTCGAGTTCGGTGTCCGAGAGCCCGATCCGGGGGACGCCGTCGAGCACCGCGATGGTCGCGGGCACCGCGCCCGCGGCGCGCACGAGCCGCTCCAGGCGGCGTGCGACGTCGAGGTTGCGGCCCGGCGGCAGGCCGTGGGAGAGGATCGTGCTCTCCAGCGCGACGACGGGGTTGCCGTCCTGCAGCGCGCCGGCCACCTCGTCGGTGAGAATCAGCTGGGGAGGTTTGCTAGCCACGAGTGGACATCATCCGAGATCGGTCGCGGGCCGTCGCCATCGGGTCAGCTCTCTTGTCAGGTTGGCCCGCGCCGTCGCCTCCCACGCGCCGCGCGCCGCCGTACCGCGGAACAGCGGATCCTTGGCGAGCAGCTTCTCCAGCACGGCGGCCCGTCCGGCGGTCCACGCCTGGTCATCGACGTGCTTGAACTCCTCGCGGACGTCGCGCGCGTACTGCTCGTAGACGTCTTCGGAGGCCCCGAGCGTGGCGAGATCGGCGTCGAGCAGAGCGGTGGCGGACAGATCGTCCGCAGGCGCGTCGTGACTGAGCGTGGTCAGGATGAGCTCTTGAACCCGGTCGACGTGGTCAGCGGCAAGGCCCGCCCGAGTGAGCCAGTCGCGAGCCCATTCGGCGCTGCGGCGCTCGTCGTCGCCGGGCTTGGCGTCGTAGATCACATCGTGCGCGCACGCGGCGAGCGCGATCAGCGCTCTGTCCTCTGTGGAGAGTCCGTGCGCGAGTTCGTCGGCATGCCGCGCGACGGAATGGGCGTGCGCGAGGTTGTGGTAGCGGCGATGGGGCTCGTTGTAGCGGGTTTCGAGGTCCCGCAAGGCTTCCTGGGCGACTTCAGCCGAGCCGCCCAGCCGTTCGACGGCCTCGGCCCACCGGCTTCGCACGCTCAATCGAAGATCCCGCGCGGCTTGGCGACCTCGTGGAGCCAGCCTTCGAGCTGGGCTTCCCACTTCACGCCGTCGATGTTCGCGTGCGCGACCTTGAACATGCCCAGGAACTCTTGGCCGCGCCCGCCGAAGCCGCCGGACTTGCTCACCCGGACCCGCTTGGTCACTTCGAGCACCACCTGCGTCTCGTCGGCCGTCGACAGGAACGTCACCGCGAGCCCGTCGAACACCGGCGCGAACCGCGGCGAAGGCGCGAAGCGGATCTCCTGGAAGAACGGCAGCTGCTGGCGGGCGCCGTTGATGCGGCCCTGCTCCAGCGCGGCGTCGCGGAACGTGAAGCCGATCCGGCTCAGCGCGTCCAAGATCCGCTTCTGCGCAGGCAGCGGCTCGATGGCCGCGGCGTCGACGTCCTGCGGGTCGGCGACGGAGTTCGCCAGGTCGAGCTGGGTCTGCAGGCCGACGGCGATGCCGGTCAGCGGTTTGCCGAAGACGCTCGAGATCGGCGTCTCCCACGGCAGCTGGATCTCGAACGGGATGCGGACCTGCTGACCCGGCGCGACGTGCTCGCGGCCGGAGAGCTGCTGGGTGCCGAAGGTCAGGTCCGTGATCGACGCGCGCTCGCCCGGCACCTCGACGCGGGCGAGCAGGGTGATCGAGAGCGCGTTGATCTCCTGGTCGACGTCACCGCCGACCAGCACGACCTCACCGCGCAGCGGCCTGCCCGGCAGTACGGAACGGTCGAGCAGGCGGGCGTCGATGCGCGCGCCGCCGGAGCCGAAGCTCGCGAGCACCTTCTGGAACATGGGGGAGATCCTGCCAGGTCGGGGCCGTCCACACGGGTCTTATCATGGAAGCGTGAGCACTCAGACTCTGCCGAAGCAGGACACCCGCCCCGAGGGCACCGACAGCACCGACGACGACACGCCGAAGATGTTCCACTACGTGCGCAAGAACAAGATCGCCGAAAGCGCGGTCATGGGCACGCACGTGGTGGCGCTGTGCGGCGAGGTCTTCCCGGTGACGAAGTCGGCCAAGCCGGGGTCCCCGGTCTGCCCGGCCTGCAAGAAGATCTATGACGGGCTCAAGAAGGGCGACTGACACAGTAAGTGTCGGATATCCGTCGCTAAGGTGAAAATCATTCACATGGGGGCTGTCCGTTCCGGCCGGGGCTGGTACCTCTAGGGCGCCATTTTCCTTCGGGACGGAGTCCTCCATGCGAAAAACCGCCCTAGTCGTCGCGATCGCCGCGCTCGTGGCCACCCTGTCGCCCGCGCTGGCCGAAGCCGTGACCGGCTGGACGACCATCGGCTCGGACCGGGCGAGGCCGCTCGACGAGAGCCAGGGCCTGGCCACCATCGTCCGCCCGTCGGGCACGACGATCCGCTACACCGGCATCGCCACCATCCCGGCCGACCTGAACTCGCAGGGCTGGAACCACGTCGGCGACCCCGGCTCAGCCAAGGGCTTCTACGTCGAGCCGTACCAGCGCGACGACCGCGGCGCCAAGCTCTTCCGCGTGCAGGCCCCGGACGGCAGCTGGGCCAACTACAAGCACGACCTGGAATCCTGGGAAGCCAACAACAACTCGTTCGCCGCCGTCTCGCCGGACGGGCAGTGGCTGGTCGCGGGCGAGTGGGGCACCATGGACCGCCTGCTCGTGCACCCGATGCCGGGTGTCCGCTTCACGAACCCGGCCGCGAACCTGCCGTACGCCTCGGCGATCCGTCTCGACCACCAGGTCCGCGACATCCAGGGCTGTGACTTCCAGACCGCGACGCGCCTGCTCTGCGCGTCCGACGACCCGGGCGGCACGCTCTTCGGCGTCACCAAGCCGCTGCTCCAGGTCGACCTGTCCGCTTCGCTCAACGGCTCCGACGTGACCGGTCACGTCACCTCGCTCGGCCAGCTACCGCTGCAGAGCGGCTGCGGCGGCAACTTCGAGGTCGAGGGCATCGACTTCGACGAGCGGGACGGGACACTGCGGGTGATCGTCATGTCGCCGAGCATCTGCATCGCGTTCGACAGCAAGACCTGGCGTTTCCGTCAGTAGCGCCGATGGGATTTAGCGGGCTTTACTCCGAGTCGCGCTTCGCGCTCACAGAGTAAAGCCCGCTAAATCCACGACTTCCTTTTAGGCGTTGATCTCGATCTGCTGGCGCTCAGGCTCCGGTTTCCGGGTGCGGGCCGCCTTCTTGGCCGCGCGCCGCTCCTTGCGGATCTCGACCGCCGTGTACAGCGTCGGCACCAGCACCAGGGTCAGCAGCGTCGAGCTGACCAGCCCGCCGATCACCACGATGGCGAGGGGCTGGCCGATGAACCCGCCCTGACCGGTGATCCCCAGCGCCATCGGCAGCAGCGCGAAGATCGTGGCCGACGCGGTCATCAGGATCGGCCGCAGCCGGTGCCTGCCACCCTCGACCACCGCGTCGGTCACGCCGTAGCCGTCCGACCGGTACTTGTTGATCAGGTCGATCAGCACGATCGCGTTGGTGACCACGATGCCGACCAGCATCAGCATGCCGATCATCGCGGGCAGCCCGATCGCGGTGTTCGTGGCACGCAGCAGCAGGAGCGCGCCGGTCGCCGCGAACGGGATGGACACCAGCAGGATCAGCGGCTGCACCAGACTGCGGAACGTCGCCGCCATGATCAGGAACACGATCGCGATCGCGGCCAGCAGCGCCAGGAACAGGTTCATGAACGCTTCGGTCTGCTGCTCGGCGACCCCGCTGATCTTGGCCGACGCGCCGCCCGCCAGCTTCAGGTCCTTGAGCTTGGTGTCGATCTCCTTGGTGACCGCGCCCAGGTTGTCGGACCCGTTCTTCGCGCTGACGCTCGTGCTCAGGTCCGCGCCGGTCCGCTTGACCGTGCTCGGGCCGTCCACAGTGGACACCGTGGCGACCTGGTCCAGCCTGACCACGCCGGTCGCCGAAGGCAGCGGCAGCGCCTTGATCGCGTCGACCCCGGCAGGCGCGGTCCCGGTGCGCAGCACGATGTCCGTGCGCGTCCCGTCGATCGGCAGCTGGGTGACCACCCGGCCGCCGACGGCCTGCCCGGCGAGCTGGCCGATGGTCGCCGGCGTCAGCCCCGCGGCCGCGGCGGCCGCCTGGTCGACGTCGACCTTCAGCTGCGGCGAGCCCTTCGAGAGGTCACTGGTGACCTCGGACAGGCCGTTGATCCCGGACAGCGCCTGCGCCACCTGATCGGCGGCGGGCTTCAGCGCGGCCTCGTTCGGCGCGGTCACCAGCACGGAGACCTTGTCGGAGCTGGAAGCGTCCTGCCCGAACTTGATCACGCCCGCGCCCGGCTTGCCCGAAAGCTGGCTCTTCAGCTTCTCCTGCAACGCTTTCTGGTCGGTGCCCTCGGCGATCGTCACGGTGAAGCTGGTGCCGCCGTCACCGCCGAAGCCGAACGCCGCGCCCGCGCCGTTGCCGCCGACGGTCATCTGGTAGCTCTTCACCTCGGGGGTGGCCGCGAGCGCCGTCTCGACGAGCTTTCCGGCCTCCTCGCTGGCTTCCAGGCTGGTGCCCGGCGGCAGCTCCTGGGTCATCGACAGCGTGGTGCCGCCGTTGTCGCCGAGGAAGTCCGTCTTCGCGCTGGTGGCGAGGCCCACGGTGACCGCGAAGATGACGATCGCGCTGAGCACCACGACCAGCCTGCGCTTGGTGGCGAACCGCACCACCGGCACGTAGATCCGTTGCAGGAAGCCGTTGCGCTCCTTCTCCTCGGCGGCTTCCCTTGCCTCTTCGGCGGTTTCGGCGTTCCCGATCTTGGGCGCCTTGAGGAACCAGTACGCGAGCACCGGCACCACGGTCAGCGAGACCAGCAGCGAGGCCAGCAGCGCGACGGTCACCGTGATCGAGAACGGCGAGAACAGCTCGCCGACGATGCCGCTGACGAACGCGATCGGCAGGAACACCGCGACCGTGGTCAGGGTGGATGCCGTCACCGCCGTGGCCACCTCGCGGACGCCGTTCAGCACGGCGTCCTGTTTGGCCTCGCCGTAGCCGAGATGGCGTTTGATGTTCTCCAGCACGACGATCGAGTCGTCGACCACCCGGCCGACCGCGATCGTCAGCGCGCCGAGGGTGAGCAGGTTGAGCGAGAGATCGCCGGCGTAGAGCGCGACCAGCGCGACCACCACGGACAGCGGGATGGACACCGCGGTGACCAGGGTGGACCGCAGCGAGAACAGGAAGAGCAGGATCACGATCACCGCGAAGAGCAGGCCGAGCAGGCCTTCGGTGGTCAGGCCGCTGATCGCCTTCTCGACCTCGGGGCCCTGGTCGAACACGGTGCTGAACTGCACGCCGAGCTTCGTGCTCAGCTCGGGCAGCTTGTCCTGCACCGCCTTCGAGATCGCGACCGCGTTGCCGTCCGAGGCCATGGTGACCGAGATGCCGAAACTGGGCTTGCCGTTGGTGCGGGTGATCGACGTCGCCGTCGCGGTGCCCGCCTCGACCGTCGCGATGTCACCCAGCTTCACCGGCTTCGTCTTGCCTGCCAGGTAAGTGTTCTTGAGCGAGTCGACGGTCAGCTCGGAGCCGCCGATCTCGACGTTCAGCGTCTTGCCGTCGGCGTCGACGGTGCCGGCCGGAATGGCCGCGCCCGCGCTCTGGAGCGTGGTGACCAGCGTCTGCGGGTCGACGCCCGCGACCGCGAGCTTCGCGTAGTCGAGCGTGATGGTGACCTGGGGCTTCTGCGTGCCGGTGACCGTCGTGGTGCGGACACCTTCGATCTTCTTGAGCTCGGGGACGACCTCGTTGTTCAGCCGGTCGGCGAGCTGCTTCTGGTCGCCGTCGCCGCTGACCGCGAGCACCACGGTCGGGATGTCGTCGAAACTGCCCGCCTGCACGGTCGGCGTGCTGTTGGCGGGCAGCCGGGTGCTGATCCGGTTCACCGCCTGCTGCATCTGGCCGACGGCGGCGTCGATGTCCGTGCCGAACTGGTACTGGACCACCACCGACGAGTTGCCCGCCCTGGACGTCGAGGTGATCTCCTCGATGCCCTTGATCCCCTGCAACGCGGCCTCGATGGGCTCGCTGACCTGCTTGTCGACCGCGTCCGGTGAGGCGCCGACGTACGGCGTGATGACGACGGCCGTCGGGAACTGGAGCGACGGGAAGAGCTGCTGCTTGATCTTCGGCATGATAAGCGCGCCGAAGACCAGCACCAGGATGGCCAGCAGCCCGATCAGGCCTCGGTTGCGCAGGCTGAGCCGTGCCAGCACTGACATGGTGGTGATCCCCCTCGGGAAACGGAAAAGCCCCTCGGTTCCGGGGCGCGCTGAGCTTGACACGCGAAAGCCGGGAACAGCTTCACACCACGGGTGGAACCCCGGTACTACTTCAGGATGACTCCGCCGATCGGGTGGCAGTGCGCCCCGGCTGGAGTAGTGCCCGTCAGGCCGTCGAACGCCCAGCTCGGGGCGAAGATTCGGGCTCGGGGGAGGCCGCCTCGGCAGGCTCTTCGGTCACCCGGTCGTGGTTATCGTTCGCTGAGGATTCCTCAGCTTCGAGGTCCTCGCGTTTGGGTCGCCGGAGCGGAACGGTGGCCCGTTCCCACAGCTTCCCGTTGTCCTCGGACTTGAGCCGCTCGTTGGTGCGTTCCATCTCCAGCCGCCGCCACTTGCGGCGCTGGCGCCTGGTCATCTTGGCGGGCCACAGCTCCTGGATCGCGCTGTTGAAGTACGCGCCCGCGGTGACCGCGAGGCCGATGAAGAACATCAGCAGCAGGAACGCGATCGGCGCGGCGAGCGCGCCGTAGGTGTAACCCGTCTTGGTGATCTGCGAGAGGTAGATCCGGAGCCCGATGCTCGCCAGCAGGAACAGGACCATCGCGAGCACCGCGCCGGGCAGCCCGCGGTGCCACGGGAGTTTGCGCGGCAGCGCGAGCTTGTAGAGCGTCGCGAGCGCGAGCGTGATCAGGACACCGAGCGCCGGGTAGTAGAGCGTGCCGACCCAGTCGCGGACCGTCGGCCGCCAGTCCGTCGGGAAGAACTCGGGGAGCAGGTCGGGCCCGATCGCCAGCAGCGGCAGCCCGACGGCGAGGATCACCAGTCCCGCCATATAGAGGAGCAGCGCGAACAGCCGCTGCCACACCTCGTTGCGCACGCCGTACTGGTCGTGCGCGACGGTGATCGCGTCGACGAACGACGACATCGCCGACGAGCCGGCCCACAGCGAGATCACGAAGCCGACCGAGACGATCTCGCCCTTGCCGACCGTGAGGATGCTGTTGACCGTCGGCTCGATGATCTCCTGGACCGCGTTCGGGCTGAAGATCGTCTTCGAGAACTGGATGATCTGGTCGTGCACCGCGGTCACCACCGACGGGCCGAACCAGTCGCCGAGAAAGCCCAGGCTGCCGAGCAGCCCGAGCAGCAGCGGGGGGAGCGAGAGCGTCTGCCAGAAGGCGGCTTCGGCCGCCTCCGAGAAGATGTTGCCCTCCCACGCCTTGTTCAGCGTGCGCCTGAGCAAGGTCAGCGGAGTCTTGCGGACCACCCTCGGCTCGGGTGCCCGCTCGGCGCCGTCCTCCGGCGCGTCGTCCGCTGTCTCGGTCATATCAGGGCCCAGCATGCTGCATCGAGGCGATTTTGGCTCGTCGTTCGGGGCAAGTGTCGCCTAGCACGTCGTCGCGCGGCACGAATCACCCCGTCGGTACCGGCTCTTGTCGGTGCGGACAGGTACCCTCGGCGGAGCGCCTTCGACGGGCGCTGTTTTTGAGTTGAAGCTGTGTGAGCAGGCCATGCCGAGGGGAGTTGGACCATCTTGACCGAGACGGCCCAGCGCGGCGTCATGGGCGCGCCACCAGCGGAAAAGGACTCCACCGCGCGGCCGCTGCGTGCCTGGCAGCGCAGTGCGCTGACCAAGTACCTGATGCGCAAGCCCAAGGATTTCCTGGCGGTCGCGACGCCCGGCGCCGGCAAGACCGTCTTCGGTCTGCGCATCGCCGCCGAGTTGCTGAGCGACCGCACGATCGAGCGCGTCGTGATCGTCACGCCGACCGAGCACCTCAAGCACCAGTGGGCCGAGTCCGCCGCCAAGTCCGGCATCTCGATCGACTCGAACTTCCGCAACGGCGCCGGCGCGACGTCCTCGGACTACCAGGGTGTCGCTGTCACGTACGCGCAGGTCGCGGCGCACCCGACGTTGCACCGCGTGCGCACCGAGAACTACAAGACGCTCGTCATCCTCGACGAGATCCACCACGGTGGCGACGCCAAGTCCTGGGGCGACGCGATCATGGAGGCGTTCACCCCGGCCGTGCGCCGGGTCGCGCTCACCGGGACCCCGTTCCGCAGCGACGACTCCCAGATCCCGTTCGTCCAGTACGAGCCGGACGGCGAAGGCCACCTGCGCAGCAAGTCCGACCACGCGTACGGCTACGCCAACGCGCTCGCCGACGGCGTGGTCCGGCCGGTCGTCTTCCTCGCCTACTCGGGTGAGGCGTCGTGGCGCACCAGCGCGGGCGAGGAGTTCACCGCCCGCCTCGGCGAGCCGCTCACGGCCGAGCAGAACGCCCGCGCCTGGCGCACCGCGCTCGACCCGGCAGGCGAGTGGATCCCGGCCGTGCTCCAGGCGGCGGACGTCCGCCTGTCCCAGCTCCGCGCCGACGGCATGCCCGACGCCGGCGGCCTGGTCATCGCGACCGACCAGGAGTCGGCCCGCGCCTACGCGAAAATCCTCGAGCGTTTGTCAGGTGAGACCCCGACGGTCGTCCTCTCCGACGACCCGAAGGCGTCCGGCCGCATCGCCGAGTACGCGGCATCCACGGAGCGCTGGCTCGTCGCGGTCCGCATGGTGTCCGAAGGCGTCGACGTCCCGCGGCTCGCGGTCGGCGTCTACGCGACCTCGGCGTCGACCCCGTTGTTCTTCGCGCAGGCGATCGGCCGTTTCGTGCGTTCGCGCCGCAAGGGCGAGACCGCGTCGGTCTTCCTGCCCAGCGTGCCCGTGCTGCTGGAGCTGGCCTCCGAGCTGGAAGCGCAGCGCGACCACGTCCTCGGCAAGCCCCACCGCGAAAAGGACGGCTGGGACGACGAGCTCCTGGCCGAGGCCAACCGCACCGAGGACGAACCGGGCGAGGAGGAGAAGGCGTTCACCTCGCTGGGCGCCTCCGCCGAGCTCGACCAGGTCATCTACGACGGCAACTCCTTCGGCACGGCCGTGTTCTCCGGTTCCGACGAGGAGCAGGAGTACCTCGGCCTCCCCGGCCTGCTGGAGCCCGACCAGGTCCGCGCGTTGTTGCGCAAGCGCCAGGAGGAGCAGCTCGCCGACGCCAAGAAGCGCAAGCCCGAGAAGGAAGCCCCCGTCCAGGTCGCCAAGCCCCAGACGGTCAGCCAGCGCCTCGGCTCGCTCCGCAAGGAACTCAACGCCCTCGTCGGCATGTACCACCACCGCACCCGCAAACCCCACGGCGCCATCCACAACGAACTCCGCCGGGTCTGCGGCGGCCCGCCCACCGCGATGGCCACCGTCGAGCAACTCGAAGAGCGGATAGTCACCCTCCGCTCCTGGTAACCCCGCCCCGCGCCTTCCACCAAGCCCCGCTTTCGCGTACCCGAAGGGTCGGCACGCGTACCTGACCGGACGTCACGCGTACCTGGACGGACGGCACGCCGACCGGACGCCGCAGCCACACCCAGCGCGCGTCGTCCATCCATGTACGCGTGACGTCCCTCTGGGTACGCGTGCCGACTCTCTGGGTACGCGTGCCGTCCCTTTGGGTACGGGGGCGACCTGGCGGGGGTGGGGGCGTTGGGGCAGGGGGGTTGGTCGATCGGGCAGGGTTTGGCGGGGTGACGCTGTGTTGATCACGGGGTGGGCTGAACGGGGCAGTGGGCAACAGGCAAGGCGGGAGCGTTGACAATTGTTCACGGGGCGTGTCAACGCTAATGGTGGCCGCGTATTCGCGGCACGGGGGTTCCATTGAAAGAATTCGCCTTGCGGGCGGGTTCGGCTATTCCGGTAATTGTCGGGCCAACTTTTCTGGTGGGAGTTCGACGTGCGGATCGTGGGTGGGGCCGAGGTGGCTGGGGCAGGCGCGGGTCCGGGCACGGTGGAGGACTTCATCATCGAACGCTCGTTCGCGGACAAGGGGGACTGCGATTTCCGGGCCAGGCGGTGGGCCGGATCAATGGGCGCCATCATTACTCGACCTGAGTCAATTGATTCGGAACGTTGATGAATGCGGAGGCCGCCGTTGCCGGGGACTGGGCCGATCGGCCCAAGCGCTGCCCAAGCGCCAGGGTGCTCCAGGTAAAGGGTCGGTTTCGGGTGGGTTCGGGCACGTCATCGTTGTCGTAAGATTGAGTCAACACCGATCCAGTCACTCAACGTGACCGGCCACTGTTCCCAATGTCACCGTTCTGGCCTCTTGCGCTCAATGTGACGGGCACGTTGCCAAACTGTGTCTCACGGGTGGGTCTTAATTGATCCAGCCCTCTTCCGTACCGGGCAATCGCGGCATATGTTGTCGCCCACAACATTTTGCGCGACGAGGCGCCGGCCAGGTCCGGGACAACCGCTCGTCGGCAGGAGCTGGAAGGACCGAGGATGCGCACGAAGACCCTTACCCTCCTCGCCGCGGTGGCGAGTGTCAGCCTCGTGCTGACGGCTTGTGGGGCCAACAGCTCGAACTCGGGGAGCGCCCCGAGTTCTTCCGGCGCGGCCTCGGCGCCCGCCGCCGGTGGCGCCTCCGGCAAGGTCGGCGTGATCCTGCCGGAGACCGCGACCTCGGCCCGCTGGGAAGCCTTCGACAAGCCGATGCTGGAGACGGCTCTCAAGGCCGAAGGCTTCGACGTCGACGTGCAGAACGCGCAGGGCGACGTCCAGAAGTTCTCGACGCTGGCCGACGGCTTCATCACCCAGGGCGTCAAGGTCCTGATCATCGCCGCCATCAACAGCGAGGTCGGCTCGGCCGTCGCCAAGAAGGCCAAGGCCGCGGGCATCCCGACGATCGACTACGACCGCCTGAACCTCGGCGGCAGCTCGGACTACTACGTGTCGTTCGACAACGTGAAGGTCGGCGCGCTGCAGGGCCAGGGCCTCGCGGACGCGCTGAAGGACAAGAAGGGCGCGCAGGTCATCCAGATCGAGGGCGCCCCGACCGACAACAACGCGACCCTATTCGCCAACGGCCAGGCCAGCGTCCTGGAGCCGAAGTACGCCTCGGGTGACCTGAAGAAGGTCCAGATCCAGGCCATCGACAAGTGGGACAACCAGCTCGGCGGCCAGATGTTCGAGCAGATCCTGACCACCAACGGCGGCAAGGTCGACGGCGTCGTCGCCGCGAACGACGGTCTCGCCGGCGCGGTCATCACCGTGCTCAAGAAGAACGGCCTCAACGGCAAGGTCCCGGTGACCGGCCAGGACGCCACCGCCGATGGCCTCAAGGCCGTCCTGCGCGGTGACCAGTACCTGACCATCTTCAAGCCGATCAAGCTCGAGGCCGAAGGCGCCGCCAAGCTCGCCGGCGCGCTCGCCAAGGGTGACAAGGCCGCCGCCGACGCCATCGCCAAGGACGTCAGCAAGGACCCGACCGGCAACCGCGACGTCAAGTCGCTGCTGCTCGAGCCGAAGCTGACCCTCAATGACGGTGTCAAGGAGGTCATCACCCAGGGCTACGTCAAGGCGTCCGAGGTGTGCGCCGGCGACCTGCAGGCCGTCTGCACCCAGCTCGGCATCTCCTGACAATCCCCCATATAGACAGCCGGGCCGGGACGCGTTCCCCGACAACGTGTCCCGGCCTGGTTCCCACACAGGAGAGATCGTCGTTTCATGAGTGAACCCATTCTCGACATCCAAGGCCTCAACAAGAGCTTCGGACCCGTCCACGTCCTCCACGACGTGGACTTCGCCGTGCGGGCCGGTGAAGTGACCGCCCTCGTCGGCGACAACGGCGCCGGCAAGTCGACGCTGGTCAAGTGCATCGCCGGTATTCACGGGTCCGACTCGGGCGTCGTGAAGTTCAAGGGCGAGGACGCGCACATCCACGGCCCGCGCGACGCCGCGGCGCTCGGCATCGAGGTCGTCTACCAGGACCTCGCGCTCGCCGACAACCTGGACATCGTGCAGAACATGTTCCTGGGCCGGGAGCGCGGCAGCAAATGGCTGCTCGACGAGGCCAGCATGGAGCAGGCCGCCCGCGAGACGCTCGCCTCGCTCTCGGTGCGCACCGTCAAGTCCGTGCGCACCCCGGTCTCCGCACTGTCGGGTGGGCAGCGGCAGACCGTCGCCATCGCGAAGTCGGTGCTGTGGGACTCGAAGGTCGTGCTGCTCGACGAGCCGACCGCCGCGCTCGGTGTCGCGCAGACCCGCCAGGTGCTCGACCTCGTCCGCAGGCTCGCCGAGAAGGGTCTCGGCGTCGTGCTGATCAGCCACAACATGGCCGACGTGTTCGAGGTCGCCGACCGCATCGCCGTGCTGTACCTCGGCCGTCTCGTGGCCGACGTGCACACCAAGGACGTCACCCACGGCCAGGTCGTGGAACTCATCACCGCGGGCCGGTCCGGCGATCTCGGCCTGGCCCGCCCCGAAGCCGCTGTCCTGTGAGCGTGGAGAAAATGACTGAGACACCTGCCAAGCCGGTGGCTTCCGCCGCCATCACGGACTTCGGCATCGACACGACCTCGATGTCCACCCGCGAGGCCATCGCCGACTACTTCGCCCGCCTCAAGGCAGGCCAGCTCGGCGCGCTGCCCGCGTTGCTCGGCCTGCTCGTGCTCGTGGCGATCTTCGCCGGGCTTTCCGAGTTCTTCCTTTCGCTGTCGAACATCGCGAACCTGCTCGCGCAGGGCGCCGGCCAGACCATCATCGCGATGGGCATCGTGTTCGTGCTGCTGCTGGGCGAGATCGACCTGTCCGCGGGCACCGCGTCCGGTGTCACGGCCGCGGTGATGGCGCTGCACTTCGTGCGCAACGGCAACCTGCTCGGCTCGATGGGCTCCGGGGTGTTCATCACCTTCATCGTCGTGCTGGCGATCGCGGTGCTGCTCGCCGTGCTGCTGCGGATCTGGGCCGGCGCGGTGCTCTCCGCGGTCGCCATCGTCATCATCCTGTCCGGCGCGGCCGCCAACCCGTGGATCGAGATGCTGCTGGCGGTCACCGTCGGCGCCGCGATCGGCTGTATCACCGGGTTCCTGGTGTCGAAGATCGGCATGCCGTCGTTCGTCGTGACGCTGGCGCTGTTCATCATCTGGCAGGGCGTCATCCTCAAGTTCATCGGTGAGGGCGGCACGCTGAACGTCAGCAACTCCGAGGTGCTCGACAAGGTCGCCAACGGCAACCTCTCCACGGTCGGCAGCTGGGCGCTGTTCGTGGTCGGCGCGGGCGGTTTCGCCGCCGTCCAGCTGGGCCAGCACTTCTCCCGGCTCAAGCGCGGCCTGGTCACCCAGCCGACGCCGCTGGTGCTGTTCAAGGTCGGCGCCGTCGCGCTGGTCGCGGCCGTCGCCACCTACCTGCTGACGATCAACCGCGCGCCGAACCCGAACATCGTCATCTCGGGTGTGCCGTACGTGGTCCCGATCGTGCTGGCGCTGCTGGTCATCGGCACCTACGTGCTCAACCGCACGCAGTACGGCCGTCACATCTACGCGGTCGGCGGCAACCAGGAAGCGGCCCGCCGCGCCGGTATCAACGTCAGCAAGATCCGGGCGAGCGTGTTCGTGATCTGTTCGACGGTGGCCGCGCTCGGCGCGATCGTCTACTCGTCGAAGGTCGGCTCGGTCGACCCGCAGGCCGGTGGCCTCAACACGCTGCTGTTCGCGGTCGGCGCGGCGGTCATCGGTGGCACCTCGCTGTTCGGCGGCAAGGGCCGGATGGTCGACGCGGTCATCGGTGGCGCGGTGCTCGCCGTCGTCACCAACGGGCTGGGCCTGCTCAAGCAGCCCGCGGCGGTCGTCAACATCATCACCGGCCTGGTGCTGGCGCTGGCGGCGACGGTCGACGCACTGTCGCGGCGGCGTGCCGCGGCCTCCCCGCGCTGACGGTCCGTGAAAGAATTAAACCTGTGACCAGCACACCTGTAGCCCGTCCGGACGAGGTGCGCAGGCACAACCGCACGACCCTGCTCCGGTTGCTGCACGTCACCGGCCCGTGCACGCGGGCGACGCTGGCAGCCGAGCTGGGGCTCAACCGCAGCACGATCAAGACGCTCGTCGACGGCCTCGCGGAAGCCGGGGTCGTCGAGGAGAAGGTGCCGAGGCCGGGGCGAGGGGCGGGCCGCCCCTCGCTGCTGGTGCTCCCGCAGCCGCAGGCGGCCGTCGTGCTGGCGGTCGACCTGCAGGTGGAGCACGTGGCCATCGCGCTGGTCGGCCTCGGCGGGCAGATTCTCGGGCGCAACAGCTGGAATCTGCGCGGTCGCATGCGCGAGGCCGACGAGGTCATCACGCACATCATCGAGTCGGCGGCGATGCTGGCGGGCGATCTCGGCGTCGAGCCGACCGCCGTCGGCGTCTCCGTGCCCGGCGTGGTCCGCCGCGCCGACGGGCACGTCCACGAGGCGCCCAACCTGCGCTGGACCGACGTGGCGCTCGGCGAGCGGCTGAACAGCGTGATGCGGATCCCGATCCTGGTCGGCAACGACGCGGAACTCGGCGCCGTCGCCGAACACATCCGGGGCGTCGCTCGCGGCGCCTCGGACGCGGTGTACGTCTCCGCGGACGTCGGCGTCGGCGGCGGGGTGATCTCCGACGGCTCGTCGCTGCGCGGCGCGGCCGGGTACGTCGGCGAGATCGGGCACATGGTCATCCGGCCCGACGGCAGGCCGTGCTACTGCGGCAACATCGGCTGCTGGGAGACCGAGGTCGGCGAAGCGGCGCTGTGTCGGGCGCTGGGGCTCGCCGAAGACACCCCGCGCGGCGCGATCCTGGTCGAGCTGCGTGAACTCGCGGGGGACCCGCAGAAGGCATGGGACCGGCTCTCGGAGTTCGCCGAATGGCTCACGCTGGGCCTGGTGAACGTGGTCAACCTGCTCGGCCCGCAGTTGCTGGTGCTGGGCGATCTGCTGACCGTTTTGCCCGCTTCCGTGCTGGAGCGGGTCGGCGGTGAGATCCGGCGCCGGAGCCTGGTGAGCCGGGCCGTCGGCGGAACGCGGCTGGTCAGCTCGGTGCTCGGCGCCGACGTGAAGCTACTGGGCGCCGCCGAGGTCGCGTTCGAGCAGGTCCTGGACACGGTCTGAGCAGTCGTGAGTGGTACGGCCGGTTCTAACCGGCCTAAACACTCACGACCTCTTGGAGGCCTATCTCGTAGTCGCTGGTTTGAGTGAGGGCCTCCCTCACCCGAACCCGCCGAGTGAGGGCCTCCCTCACCCGAAATGTCGGGTGAGGGAGGCCCTGACCACCTCCAGCCGGGTGAGGGAGGCCCTCACTCCAGCTAGCCGACCTATGCGTCACCCATGGCGCTCCCTCGGCTCCCATCAACTGTCCACTCAGGACACCAGGTGTCCGCGGACACAAGGGTCGTGAGTGGTACGGCCGGTTCTAACCGGCCTAAACACTCACGACCCCCTCAATAAAAAAGCGGCGAGTGCTCACCACGAGCACTCGCCGCCAGGGGCCCCGAGGGGCTCCTTAACGCTGGATTTGAGCTGACAGTTCCTTGAGCTTGGCTTCGTGGGCGCGGGCGTGGTGTCCGCAGAAGAGCAACTCGCCACCGCTGCTGAGAACGGCTCGTACCTGAGCAGCTGCTCCGCAACGGTCGCAACGGTCGACAGCGGTCAGTTCGGGGCGGGTGAGCGTCGGTGAAGTCATGAGAGTCCCTCCGTCCCGGCACCGGTTGCCCGATGCCATCGATCCAGCCACGACCACTTCGGCACTGATTCCCTCGGCGGGGGTCGCTCCGGGCTCCTTGGTGTTCGTGCCTCCACTCTTCCAGACGTTTGGGGAGTCGCAAGTGTTCCCACGCCCGTGGGAGTCAGGTCACGTGGAATTACCCCGTATGTCGTAGATCAAACTGCCGTCTCGTGACAGAGGGTGCGGATCGAGGGCGTTTTCCCTGGTAGGGCACTATGCGGGGGTGGGAGTGTTGACGCCGAAGAAGCGACTTGAGGGCCTGCCCGCCCCGGTCTTGTTCGTTCTCAGCGGAATTTCGATGTACGTCGGCGCGGCGCTCGCGGTCGGGCTTTTCCCCGTGGCATCCCCCGCGGGGGTGGCCTGGCTGCGCTGTCTCGGCGCCGCGATCGTGCTGCTCGCCTGGCGGCGGCCAGGCAGGCAGGCGTGGCGCGGGCGGCAGCTGCTGCTCGCCGCGCTGTTCGGCCTGGTCACGGCCGGGATGAACGTGGTGTTCTACGAGGCGGTCGCCCGGCTGCCGCTGGGCACGGCCGTCGCGCTGGAGTTCGCCGGGCCGGTGCTGGTCGCCGCGCTCGGCTCGCGCACGTTCCGCGACTTCATCGCGTTGGCGCTGGTCGTGGCGGGCGTGGTGGCCATCGCCGACGTGCAGCTCGACGGCAGCGCGGCCGGCGTCGCGTTCGCGCTGGGCGCGGCCGTCGCGTGGGCGGCTTACATCGTTCTCGGCAAGCGTGTCGCGCTCGGCGGCAACGGCCTCGACAGCCTCGCGGTCGGCTTCGTGGTCGCGACGGTGCTGCTTTCGCCACTCGCGCTGGGCACCAAGGCCGTCTGGGGCTCGCCGAAGCTGCTGCTGCTCGGGATCGGCGTCGGCGTGCTGGGGACCGTCGTGCCGTACGGGCTCGACCAGGTCGTGCTGCGCCGGGTCGGCCAGGCGGCATTCGCGCTGCTGCTGGCCATGTTGCCGCTGACGGCCACGGTGATCGGGTTCGTCATGCTGCGGCAGGTGCCGAGCCTGCCGGAGGCGCTCGGGACGCTGGCCGTGGTCGCCGGCGTCGCGGCGCGGACCCGTGACGACGCTGTGTCGACAGAACCGCCGTGACCAATACTGTGCGCGTGGACTTCCGCCGTTTCCGCATGCCAGCCTGGCCTGGCGCGGCGCTGCCCGTCACGGGGGAGTGGGAACCCGAAACGCTCGCCGGGCTGCTCGAGCGGCTGCACGCGGTCGCCGTCACGATCGTCGCCGACCTCGACACGGCCGAGCTCGGCGCGAGCGACACACCCGTGCGCGCGCTGACCGACTACCTCGACACCGGCGTTCCTCCACTGTGGACGTCGCGGTGGCGTGACGGCCGGTTCGTCGGGATTTCGGGCACCCTCAAGGGAACCGAAGGCGTGCTGGTGTCCCTTGTGGACCCCGAACTGACCGAACTCGGCGAGCAGGCGCAGCCGGTCGACTGGGTCGCCGCCGCGGTGCGCGGCCGTGGGCTGTGGCTGGTCGTCGAAGACGCCGCGGCCGCGCGCGCGATCGTGCTCGCGGCCGGGCTGCGTGCCGAGGCCTGGCGCGTCTAGGACTGCTGGCGCGGGAACGCGATCGCGGTCATCCCGTCGTCGCTGAGCAGCCAGGGCACCGAGTGCGGGCGCAGCGCGATGTCCGGCACGCCCGGCATGCCGCCGCGGCAGCGCGTGGGCCGGTCGAAGTGCAGGCCGTGGCGGCCCATCGGGCTGAGGACACGCTGCGCCGGGATGGCGTCGGTGCTGTCGTCGACCAGGTCGAGCAGGGTGAAGTCGATCGTGTTCCGGCGCGCCGCGTACTCGGCGATGGCCTCCTGGACCGGCCGCCAGTGCATGAGGAAGACGTACTCCTCCGGCGTTTCCAGCAGCACGGCCGTGGGACGGCCGGCCACCGCGTCGTGCAGCAGCTCGGAACTGATCCGTGGCAGAGCGGTGAGCGTCGTCATCTCCCCAGGGTGACGGATGCGCGGGCCGGGCGCATCCATTCGACAGGGTGAACTACTCAGCGAACTTGGAGTGCTTGCGCCCGTAAGCGAAGTAGATGACGAGGCCGATCGCGAGCCAGACGGCGAACCGGATCCAGGTCATCACGTCCAGGTTGAGCATCAGGTAGAAGCACGCCAGCGCGGCGACGGCCGGCAGCACCGGCGAGAACGGCACGGTGAACGAGCGGGTGAGGTCGGGGCGCTTGCGGCGCAGCACCGGCACCGCGATCGCGACGATGATCATCGCCGACAGCGCGCCGATGCTCACCATGTCCGACAGCTCCGAGATCGGCACCAGCGCGGCGAGAATCGCGATCAGCACCGCGCCGCCGATGGTCATCCGGTGCGGCGTGCCCCACTTGGGGTGCGTGGTGCCGAGCGCCTTCGGCAGCAGGCCGTCCCGGCCCATCGCGAAGCCGATCCGGCCGATGGTGACCAGCTCGACCATCATCACCGAGGTCAGCCCGGTGACCGCGCCGAGTGAGATGAGCGCGCTCACCCAGTGCTCGCCGACCGCGTCGAACGCCGACGCGAGCGGCGCGCTCACGTCGATCGTCGTGTACTCGACCATGCCGGTCAGCACGATCGAGACACCGAGGTAGAGCACGGCGCACACGAACAACGCGCCGAGAATGCCGACCTTGAGGTCCTTCTTCGGGTTGACCGTCTCCTCGCCGAGGTTCGCCAGCGCCTCGAACCCGGTGTAGGCGAAGAACACCACGGCGGCCGCGGTGAGCACGCCGCCGATGCCGTACACGGACTGTTCGAGTCCCAGCGCGGCTTGGATGATCGGCTGGTGCAACGTCGCCGTGTCACCGCCCGACGGCTGCGACGGCGGGATGAACGGCGTCAGGTTCGCGCTCTTCACGTAGAACGCGCCGACCGCGAGGATCAGCACGCAGACGGCCACCTTCACCAGCACGAGGATGTTGGTGACGAACGCCGACTCCTTGATGCCCACCACGGCGACAACGGTCAGCACCGCGATGATCAGCACGGCGCCGATGTTCACCGGCGCCTCCTCCCCGAACAGGCTCGGCGACAGTCCGAGCAGGTTCGCGAGGTACCCCGACCAGCCGCGCGACACCACGGCCGCGCCGAGCGCGAACTCCAGCAGCAGGTCCCACCCGATGATCCAGGCGAACACCTCGCCCAGCGTCGCGAAGGCGTACGTGTACGCGCTGCCCGCCGTCGGCACACTCGACGCCAGCTCCGCGTAACACAGCGCGGCGAGCCCGGCGACGACCGCGCCGATCACGAACGACAGCGTCACGGCCGGGCCCGCGTGGGTCTTCGCCTCGACACCGGCGAGCGTGAAGATCCCCGTCCCGATGATGATGCCGACCCCGAACCCGATCAGGTCCCTGCCGCGCAGCCGCCGCTTGAGCTCACCGGAGTCCTGACGTTCCAGGACCTTGTCCACATCGAGAACGCGCCTCTCGCCCATGCGAAGACGTTAGAAGATCGCCGGGTACCCCGCAGTCTGGGTCCCGCCCGCCGCAAAAGTCCCAATGCGTCGTTCGGGTCCTGGGAGGTGCCGAAAGACGCATTGGGGACGTGGCAGGTGCCGAAAGACGCATTGGGGACGTGGCAGGTGCCGAAAGACGCATTGGGGACGTGGCAGGTGCCGAAAGACGCATTCGGGAGGTGCCAGGTACCGAAGGACGCATTGGGATTTTTTTCGCTAGATCCCGGCCTCCTGGGCGAGGATGGCCGCCTGGACGCGAGAGCGCAGGTTCAGCTTGGTCAGGACCCGGGAGACGTGGGTTTTCACGGTGGTCTCGCCGATGTAGAGGCGCGAGCCGATCTCCGCGTTGGAGAGGCCTTCGCCCAGGCAGCTCAGGACTTCGCGCTCGCGGTCGGTGAGGTCGTCGAGGCCGGGTGCGGCCACCGGGGCCGGTGCCGCGCTGGCGAAGGCCGAGATCAGTTTGCGGGTCACCTGGGGCGCGAGGACGCCTTCGCCTGCCGCGACCAGGCGGACGGCTTCGACCAGGCGGGCCGCTTCGACGGACTTGAGCAGGAAGCCCGCCGCGTCGGCGCGGAGCGCTCCGTGGACGTACTCGTCGAGGTCGAAGGTGGTCAGCACCAGGACCTGGCAGAGGCCTTCGGTGGTGAGCTCGCGGGTGGCGGCGATGCCGTCGACGCCGGGCATGCGGACGTCCATCAGGACCACGTCGGGTTTCAGCGCGCGGGCCTGGCGGATGGCGGCGGCGCCGTCGGCGGCCTCGCCGACCACCTCGATGCCGTCGGCGTTGGACAGGATCAGCACCAGGCCCGCCCTGATGGCGCCGTGGTCGTCGGCGACGAGGACCTTGATCGTCATGCGCCCGGCACCGGGAGTTCGGCGCGGACCAGCCAGCCGCCCGCCGAGGGGCCCGCCGTCAGCGAGCCGCCGACGGCCGCCGCGCGTTCGCGCATGTTCACCAATCCCGTTCCCGTCCCGCCCCGCTGTGGGGGGCGTGTGGCCAGTTCGTTGCCGATTTCGAGGGTCAGTCTTCCAGCGGCGTGCCGGATCTCGACGACCGCACGCGTGCCTGGCGCGTGTTTCACCGCGTTGGTCAGCGCTTCCTGCGCGATCCGGTACGCGGTCAGGTCGACGGCGGCCGGCAGCCGCGAGGAGTCCACTTCGGACCGGACGTCGACGCTGATGCCGCTCGCCCGCGCCGAATCGACCAGTTTGGACAGCTGGGCGAGCCTGGCCGGCGCGGTCGTCTCGTCGACGCTGCCGTCGGCCGACTTCAGGAGCACGACCATGGTCCGCATCTCCTCCAGCGCGTCCACGCTGTTCTCCCTGACCGCCCGCAGCACGGTCTGCGCCAGCGCCGGGTCCTTCATGGACAGTGCGGCCTCCGACTGGATGGCGATCGCCGACAGGTGCCCGGCGATGACGTCGTGCAGGTCACGGGCCATCCTGGCGCGTTCCTCCGCGACGGCGGCGGCCATGTCGAGCTCGGCGATCCTGGCCAGCTGCTTGGCGTTCGCCCGTTCGGACTCGGCGATGTCGCGGTGCTGGCGTACGTTCGTCGCCCACCACACCGGGGTGATCAGGAACGGCAGCGCGGCGACCGCGGCGATGACACCCGCCCGCCAGTCCGAAGCGAACAGCAGCGCGGCGGCGATGACGCCGACCGTGCTCACCGCGGCCACGCTGATCATCGCGCGGCTCACCCGCTTCGAGCCGTACAGCGTCGCCGCGTACAGGAAGTCGGTGTAGATGACCATGATCGGCAGCGACAGCCCGAGCTTGATGTCCACGGCCAGCACGGCCGTGCCCAGGATCAGCGCGAGCGGGACCTTGCGGCGGATGACCTCCAGCCCGACGACGGCGGTCAGTTCGATCAGCCGGATCCACAGCGGCACCGGGTCGTGCCCGCCCGCGATCACGTGCAGGTCGGTCAGGTAGAACAGCAGGCCCATGAGCCAGGTCCCGGCCGCGATGATCACGTCCTGCTGCCACACCGGCAGCCCGGACAGTCGGGGGAAACGCACGCGCACGTCCTCCATCCCAGCACACCGGCCCAAGATCGGCGTCCTACGAACTGATGACCCCCGTCTCCTGCGCTTCGCCGACGCGCCGGACCCCCGCCGGGCAGCAGAGTTCTGGTCGTGGGCAACTTATGGGAGTTTCTGAGGGGGAACCCGATGGCCGCGGTGATCGCGGCGGGGGAGATCGGGTTCTGGGTGTTCATCGCGGCGGGGCTGCTCGCCCGGTATCTGCTGCGCTTGCGGCGCACCAGCCTGGTGCTGCTGGCCATGACGTCGGTGATCGACGTCGTCGTGCTCGTCGCGACCATGCTCGACCTGGCGCACGGCGGCAAGGGCGGGATGCTGCACGGTCTCGCGGCCGTCTATCTCGGGTTCAGCGTGGTCTTCGGCCCGGCCATGATCCGCTGGGCCGACGTCCGGTTCGCGTATCGCTTCGCGGGCGGCCCGAAGCCGGTCAAACCCCAGCGCACCCAGGCCGAGAAGGAAAGTCACGAGTGGCGTGAATGGGGCAAGTGCCTGCTGGCCTGCGGGATCGCGGCCGGGGTGCTGTTGCTGCTGATCTTCGTCGTCGGCTCGCCGGAACAGACCAAGCCCTTGCAGGGCTGGCTTCCGCGCATGGGCGTCGTCAGCGGCCTGTGGTTCGTGTTCGGCCCGTTGTGGCAACTGCTTTCACCGAGGGAAGAGAAGGTCGAGTCATGATCGAACTGATCGGGATCGTGCTGGTCGTGCAGGGCGTCGGCGGGTTCATCAACCGGGTCGGCGAGAGCAAGTCGTACAGCTGGTTCGTGCAGCTCCACGTGCTGCCGCCGTCGTTCCACATCGCGGCGAGCGTCGCGATGGTGCTCGTCGGGGTGACGCTCGTTCTCACGGACATGGCCCGCAAACGCAAGAACAAGGCCTAGAGGGCCACGAGCACCTGCAGCACGCCGAGGATGATCGTGACGACCGTCAGGATGACGGTCACCACGGTCAGCCTCGTGACGCGGGCGCTGACCACGCTTTCGTAGGAGTACCTGGTCTCGTCGTCCATCGCCTCGGCCTGCCGGTCGAGCTGCTGGATGATCCGCTCGACGCCCATCGTGGTGACCAGCCTGCGTTCGAGCGAGTCGATTTCGGGCGGCAGCACGGAGTTCAGCATCTCGAGCAGGTCGTCGAGCGAGCCGCGCAGCAGGCGGCGCTTGCGGTTCGCGGCCTTCTTGCCGTCCTCCGGCCTGGCGAGCTCCTGCTGCGCGCGGTGCAGCCACTGGTCGGCGAGCGCCATCCGGATCAGGACGCGCTCGAGAATGAAAAGCATGCCGTGGTCGAGCCCGCCGATCGGGCTGTCGATCTCGAAGTACGGCTCGGTCTCGCCGAACATGGTCAGCGCGAGCTCACGCTGGTGTTCGGTGTACTCGCTGCCCTTGCTGTTCAGGCAGACGATGCTGTTGGCCATCGCGTACGCGGCGACGAACGTCCGCGTGCCCCACTGCTGGCCGAGTGCCTCGCGGGCGACTTCCGGCGGCACGAACCGCCAGCCCTCGTCGCTGGTGGCGAGGCCGTAGAACGGCCGGGGATCGGCGTCGACGGTCCGTCCCGGTGGGTGCCCGTCGTAGCCGCGCACCTCGACGCACCACCCCTTGCGGTGCAGTTCCTCGGTCTCGCTGCCGTCGGTGAGTTCGGCGAACGCGGCGAACACCGACTCCTTCGCCGAGGAATGGATCTTGTCGCGGTAACGCCCGCGCAGCGCCTTCTCGGAGGTGCGGCCCTGCAGGCTCTGCAGCACCGCGATCGCCAGGTCGGGGCCGCCGGTGATCGAGGCGGTGACGATGAACGTCATCGAGTGGTACGCCGGGTGCCAGGTGACGATCACCCGGCACGGCAGCGCCGACTCGCCGGTCTCGATGGCGAGCGGGTCGCCAGACAGCACGCAGCGCCGCGGCTTCTCGGTGTAGTGCGCGAGGAAATCCTCGGCACTGGACCATTCTTCGCCGAATTTTCCGTCCATTGTGGACAGCAGGCCGGACTCGATGCCACGGTCGAAGACCGAAATGGACTGTTCCCGCGAGAGCGGCACCGCCCAGGCGAAGGAAAGCAGCAGCGTGCTCACTCGCTGCTAGTCGCCGCCGCCCGCCAGAGCGTTACCATGTCCCGCCCGAGCTGCCGCCGCAGCGCCGGCGAGGCGTTGACCAGCTCGTCGCGGTCGGTGTGCGCGTCGACCACGCCGAGATCGTCGAGCACGTGATACGTCCAGTCCCACACCGGCGCCCAGCCCGCCTCCGCAGCCATCGCGGTGAGCTGCTCGGGGTCGACGAGCCGCACCGGCAGCGCCTCGCCGCTGGCCAGTGCCTCGTCGAACCGGGCCTGGCCGACGTGTTCCGAGCGCACGCCGTCCGGCGAGATCCGGTCGATGCTGTAGCCGCCGCGCCCGAACGGCGCGCGGCTGAACGACAGCACGAGCGACGCGCCCGGCGCGGCGACCGCGCGCAGGCCGTCGAGCAGCGGCTGCAGCCCGGCCGTCGGCACGTGCTGGATGACGTGACTGCACATGATCAAGTCGAACGGACCGCCCCGGACGCGGCCGATCGGCGAGACCTCGAACGTGACGTCGGTGCCTTCCGGCAGCTGCGCGGTCTTCGCGACGCCGAGCCGGTCGGGATCTGGGTCCGCGGCCGTGACCGTGGCGGCGAACCGCGCGAGCCACGGCAGCAGCCTGCCCTCGCCGCAGCCTGCGTCGAGCGCGCGGACGTTTTCGCGGTCGCCCAGCGCTTCGAGGTGCCCGTCGAGCCGGGTGAGCGCGGCATCCTCGCTGGCGCTCCAGTAGCCGTCGTACGGCTCGTGCCGCGCGATGAACGAGGCCGTGACGCGGTCGCCGGTGTCCGGGTAGCGGTAGGTCTCGGTGATCACAACGGCCGAATATACCGGAGAAATGTACGGTTCTTGTGCGCGTGGAACCGAGACTGCGCGCATGAGACTTCGGGTACTCGGCCTGGCGTGCGCACTCGTCGCCGGCCTGTTCACCACCGGAACCGCGTCGGCCGCGGCGAGCTTCCCCCGGATGGACGCGGCCACCGTGGACGGTTTCAAGATGACCGCCGGGCAGACCTTCGAGAACTACGGCGCCCGCCTCGCGCAGCTGGAGCGCAACGCCCAGCTGAAGCCGCGCGGCCTGTCCGAGATCCTGCAGACGGCCAACCGCAAGGCCAGGCCGCTGTGCCATGGCACGTATATGGCGTCCGCGCTGAAGCCCGCCGGTTTCTGCTGGGAAGACGCCAACGACGACAAGACCAACGACTGGATCCCGCAGGGCCTCACCGGTTCCGGCGACGCGTCGCCGACCGGAAAGGTGGACGGCAAGCGCGTCGTCGCCGCGTCGTGGCACACCCCCGGCGACACCATGGTCCGGCTGTCCTTCGCGGACGCGACGGCGTTGACCTACCGCCACGTCCTGCTGGTCGAGCCGACGTCGAACACGGACTTCGCCGTCGTCACCGGGCACGGGCACGGCATGACCTGGGTGGACAACCGGCTCTACGTGGCCACCGCCGGCGGCGTGATCCGGGTGTTCGACACCAGCCACTTCTGGAAGGTCGACGACAGCCTGGGCACCGTCGGCCTCGGCTCCGACGGCAAGTACCACGCCGCGTTCTACGACTACGCGCTCCCGCAGATCGGCGCGTTCTGGTACCCCGGCGGCGGCTGCGCCACGGCCGTCGGCGACCGCCCGTGCATCTCGACGCTGTCCTTCGACGCGTCGTCGAGCTCCTTCGTCACCGCCGAACACGCGGCCAAGGAAGGCGGCCGCGTGCTGCGCTGGCCGTTCGACCGCGCCGCGGCCCGCCTGAAGACCGGCCCCGACGGACTGGCGCACGCTTCGGAAGGGTTCCTCTCACCGGTCTGGGGCGTGCAGGGCGCCGTCGCGCGCAACGGGTACTTCGTGTTCACCGGCGTCTGCCCCGAGTACGCGGCCGACCCGACCCACGATCACCCGTCCTGCCTGCACGGGGGAGTGGGCGGCGTGTCGACGTCCAGGCTGACCGGCCAGGCGCCGGTGAACAGCCAGAACCTGTCGTACTGGCCGTCGACCGGCGAGCTGTGGCTGATCAACGAACAACTCCGCGAACGGGTCACCGTGCACGTGCCGTGGACCACGTTGACCGGCAGGCCGTAACAAGCCGCCTCTCAGCTGCGACTTGCAGAAAACCGGAATTTCAAAGGAGAAAAGCCGGAAGCGAGGAGCGGATCTGTGAGCGTCGCACACCCGAAGGACGGCCGTCCGCGCAACCGGCGCGCCACGCTTCGCCGCAACACCGTCATAGATCCACTGGAACGCACGTGCGCCTGCCCGGCCTGCGCGCTGGCTGGCGGGCCACTCGCGGCCTACTGGCTCCGCAAATGCCAGGCGTTCGCCGGAAGTAAGCGCTTGCTCGCGGACAGCGGGCCGTTGTGCCTGCGGGTCGCCGGACTGCTCGCCCGTGACTGCGACTGCGCGGGCTGCGCCGAGCTCGGACCGGAAACTTCCCGGTACTACCGGCTGATCATCGCGATCGACCGGCGCTTGGCGGCCTTCGACGGCCGCGTCTACGACGGCGACGAGTGCCCCAACGCGGTAGACACGCTGCAAAGCCTCGCGATGGTCGAGAAGATCCTGACCGAGACCAGGGTCGTGGACGAGGTCGTGGCGAACGTCCTGCTGCTCCTCGGCGAGGACTCATGACCCCGTAACGAGCGAAAGCCCCGCCTGGTCGGTGACCGGGCGGGGCTTTCGCTGATGGAACTTCTTAGTCGAGATAGTCGCGCAGCACCTGCGAACGCGACGGGTGACGCAGCTTGGACATCGTCTTCGACTCGATCTGCCGGATGCGCTCACGGGTGACCCCGTACACCTGGCCGATCTCGTCGAGCGTGCGCGGCTGGCCGTCGGTGAGGCCGAAGCGCAGCCGGACCACGCCCGCCTCACGCTCGGACAGCGTCTGCAGCACCGACTGGAGCTGGTCCTGCAGCAGCGTGAACGACACCGCGTCGACCGCGACGACCGCCTCGGAGTCCTCGATGAAGTCACCGAGCTGCGAGTCGCCCTCGTCGCCGATCGTCTGGTCGAGCGAGATCGGCTCACGGGCGTACTGCTGGATCTCCAGGACCTTCTCCGGGGAGATGTCCATTTCCTTGGCGAGCTCTTCGGGCGTCGGCTCGCGGCCGAGGTCCTGCAGGAGCTCACGCTGGATGCGGCCGAGCTTGTTGATGACCTCGACCATGTGCACCGGGATACGGATGGTGCGGGCCTGGTCGGCCATCGCGCGGGTGATCGCCTGACGGATCCACCAGGTGGCGTACGTGGAGAACTTGTAGCCCTTGGTGTAGTCGAACTTCTCCACCGCGCGGATCAGGCCGAGGTTGCCCTCCTGGATCAGGTCCAGGAACGCCATGCCGCGGCCGGTGTAGCGCTTGGCCAGCGAGACCACGAGCCGGAGGTTCGCCTCGAGCAGGTGGTTCTTGGCACGCTCACCGTCACGCACGATCCACTTGAGATCGCGGCGCATCTGGGTGGCGAGCTTCTCGCCCTCCTCCTCGGCGTTGCGCACGCGCTCGGCGGCGTAGAGCCCGGCCTCGATGCGCTTGGCGAGCTCCACCTCCTCCTCGGCGTTGAGCAGCGCGACCTTGCCGATCTGCTTCAGGTACGCGCGGACCGAGTCGGCCGAGGCGGTGAGCTCGGCGTCCTTGCGCGCCTGGCGCAGGGCCTCCGACTCCTCCTCGTCCCAGACGAAGTCGGGGTTGTCGCCCGCCTTGACGTCCTTCTGAGCCGTGGAGGTGGCCGCCGTGCGCTTGCCACGGGCGGCCGGTTCGGCCTCTTCCTCGCCGTCGTCGTCGGAGTCGGCCTCTTCGGGCTCGTCGTTCACCGACTCGTCGATGACGTCGACCTCGACCTCCTCCAGATCCGACAGATCCGGGGACTCGAGGTCGGCTTCGTCGAGCTCGCCGGGACCGTCGGGATCGCCCTTGGCGTCGTCCTTGCCGGTCTTCTTGGCGGGAGCCTTCTTGGCAGGTGCCTTCTTCGCGCCCGCGGCGGGTTTGCGCGCCGCAGGCTTGGCCTCGGTGGCCTCCTCAGCGGATTCGCCGGCGGCGCTCGTTGTCTTCGTACCGCTTCGGGTTGCGGTTCTTGCGGCTGCCACTTACGCCCTTTCGCAGCGGTCGATCATGACGAGCAAAAGCCTGACGGCCTCAGCTGCCTCAAATTCGGGGAACACGCCCTGGGCCTGCGGTTTTCTCTCCCGCAGCCGTGGGCCGTGTTCCATTGTAACGACGATGCGCCGATGCGTCGCGAAGCGATCACCTCAGGCGCGCCGCGGATCAGTGTTCGATGCCCTCCGCGGCGGCCGCCGCCGCGCCCACGATGCCCGCGTTGTTCTGCAGCGACGCCGCGATGACCTTGGTGCGGATGTCCAGCAGCGGCACCCATTTCTCGGCCTTCTTGCTGACCCCGCCGCCGACGATGAACAGATCGGGCGAGATCAGGTTCTCCAGCACGGACAGGTAGCGCTCGACGCGTTTCGCCCACTGCGGGTACGAGAGGCCCTCGTTGTCCTTGACCGACGCGGCCGCTTTCTTCTCCGCATCGTGACCGTCGACCTCGAGATGGCCGAACTCGGTGTTCGGCACGAGCTTGCCGTCGTGGAAGACGGCGCTGCCGATGCCGGTGCCGAAGGTCAGCAGCGCGACCACGCCGTGGCGGGTCACCGGGTCGCCGAACCTGATCTCCGCGATGCCGGCCGCGTCGGCGTCGTTGATCATCGCGACGTCCTCGACGCCGCGGCCGAGCCGCTTCGCGAACAGCGCGTCGGCGTCGGTGCCGACCCACTTCTTGTCGATGTTCGCGGCGGTCAGCGCGATGCCCTTCTTGACGACCGACGGCAGCGTGACGCCGACGGGACCGTCCCAGCCGAAGTGGCCGACCACTTCGGCGACGACGTCCGCGACGGCCTCCGGGGTCGACGGCTTGGGCGTGTCGATGCGGAGGCGGTCCCCGATCAGCGCGCCCTTCTCCAAGTCGACCAGGGCGCCCTTGATCCCGCTGCCGCCGATGTCGATGCCGAAACCCCGGGTAGCGGTCACGGATGTGGTCCCTTCTCGCACGATTCAGAAGCTTGCCTCGGAGACTTTAACCGGATGTGGTGACATGTCCGTCGTGGGAGTTGACGAGCGTGCTTTGAAAGATATCGCCGAACTGGTCGCGGGTGACGCCGCTGAGCTGGTTCTCAGTGCTTGGAAGGGGATCCAGCAGGGCAGATCGGTCGAGGTCGGCACCAAATCGGCCGACACCGACGTGGTGACGGCGGTCGACCACGAGTCCGAGCGCTTCGTCCGCGCCAGGCTCGCGGAACTGCGGCCGTCGGACGCGGTGCTCGGCGAGGAGGCGGGCGGCACGGCGGGGGAAGGGGTCACCTGGGTCATCGACCCGATCGACGGCACGGTCAACTTCCTCTACGGCCTCCCGTGGTTCGCGGTCTCGCTCGCGGCGCAGGTCGACGGCGTGTCGGTGGCGGGCGCGGTGGTCGAGCCGGTCAGCGGACGGCGCTGGACGGCCGCCCGCGGCCACGGCTCGTACCTCGACGGACGCCGGCTCGCCGTCACCGGCCCATCCCGGCTCGACCTGACACTGCTGGGCACCGGCTTCGCGTACCGGCAGGAGCGCCGGGTCCGGCAGGCGCGGTTCGCGGCCGACATGCTCGGCCGGGTGCGCGACATCCGGCGCCCCGGCGCGGCCTCGCTGGAACTGTGCTCGGTCGCGGCAGGCTGGACCGACGCCTACATCGAGCACGGCCTCGGCCGGTGGGACTGGGCCGCGGGCGCGCTGGTCGCCTCGGAGGCGGGCGCCTTCGTCAGCCTGCCGGGCGACGACGTCGCGCTGGGTGCTGACGCCACCTACGCGGCGGCGCCGTCGATCGCGCCCGCCCTGCGCGACGCCATGGTCGAAGCGGGCGCCGGGTCGGTCTGACCCGGCGCCGCCAGTAGCCCGAAAGCCACTTCCGTCAGGTCTTACCTGCCGAAAGTGGCTTTCGGGCTATCGGACTTGCCTGGCACGTCCCGAAAGCCGCATTGGGGACCTGGGACGGACCGAAAGACGCATTCGGGACGTGGCAGGACCCGAACGACGCATTGGGGACCTGGGAGGTGCCGAAAGACGCATTGGGGACATGGGACGTCCCCAATGCGGCTTTCGGGATGTAGGCGGCGTCGGGGCAGAGGGGTGCCCCGGAAGTGACTTTGGGGTCTGGGTCAGCAGGTGACGTCGCGGGCCGAGGCCAGGAGGGTCTGGTCGATGTTGGGGGTGGACGCGCCGGCGGACTGCTCGCCGCCTCCGCCGCCCTGGTGCTCGGCCGACCAGGCCTTGAGCTGCTCGATGATCTTGCTCGCCTCGGCCTTGGGCTGGACGTCGCCGAACTTGGTGCCGATCGCGAGGTCGACCGAGGCGTCGGCACGGTTGTCCTTGATCAGCTCGGCGCAGGGCGCGATCAGGCTGACCGTGCGGGCGGCGGTGACGCCGTTCTCGCCGAAGCGGATCTGGCCCTTGCACTTGGCGGGGGTCTTCTCCGGGTAGGCCGCGTCGTTCGTGGTCTCGGTGATGCCGGTGAAGCCGAGTTCGCGCAGGGTGGTGTCGGTGATCTTGCCCTGGCCGCGCACGCCGCTGGCGTTGAGCACGCGGAGGCTGATCTTGTCCGGCGGGATGGGGGAGCGGTCGTCGAGCGCCGCGTGCCCGAGCGGTGTGTAGGTGACACCTTCCGCCGCGATGGGTGCGGGTGTGCACTTGATCGCTTCGTCGATGTCGGCCTTGCTCAGCATCGCGTTCACCCAGACGACCATCGCGCCCACGAAGAGCACGCCGATCACGATGAGGGCGGGCAGCGGCCGCCGCTTGCGATATGGCCGAGTCCCACGGTCCCCGAAGCCGTTCCCCGACGTCACCTGCCCCGTCCCTTCCCGAACGCCGACGTCCCGCTTGACAATCGTCGCTGCTGATCAGCCTAGGCGTTCCGGCTTTCACTCGGCAGCGTGGGTCGGCGAAGATTCCACACCTGTCTCCCTGTACTCGGATCGCACCACGTCGCGGTGGCCCGGGGCAAGCGATCGGGCCGCCGGAGTGAGCTTCCGAACCTCCGGGCAACCCGAACGGGGGAAGCCGCGTCGACCTGCGAAGTCACCCGGCCGGGTGACGGACTTGATGATCAATACCGGGGCGTTGCGAGCCGCGGAACCGGGTGAGCTACCCTCTGCGAGCTTCGGTCGCAGAACGAGCTGCACAGTGCATCTGAAAATAGAGACTTCGCTCACTGTTCTCACCGGGCACAAACAGGGGCCCTGGAACGTTGACCAGCGGCACGGGCTTAAGAGAGACCTCTCTCCCAGGCCCGGACCCAGACATCGAAGCTGATCGCAGGGGTGAGGGACAATGGCTACCGACTACGACGCTCCGCGCCGCAGCGAGGCCGACGAGCTGGCCGAAGACTCGTTGGAGGAGCTGAAGGCTCGTCGTAACGAGAATCAGTCCGGCGTCGTCGACGTCGACGAGGACGCGAGCGCTGAGAACTTCGAACTTCCCGGTGCGGACCTTTCCGGGATCTCCGGTGAGGACATGACCGTCAAGGTCGTGCCCAAGCAGGCTGACGAGTTCACCTGCTCCGTGTGTTTCCTGGTCCACCACCGCAGCCGCCTGGCCGAAGAGGCCAACGGACGGCTGATCTGTCGCGACTGCGCGTGAGCCCGAGCCTTACCGGGCTGATCGAGGGACCACCACAGGAGCTTCAGGGGTTGTTTTGGCAGACGGGGCGGGCACCACGCGGTGCCCGCCCCGTCTTTTTTTCACGCCTGACGCAGCAGCTCGGCCACCCGCTCGGGTTTGCGGGTGCTGAACAGCCAGTAAGGCGTCGGGTCGTCGGGGTCGGTCAGGCGCACGCGCACGGCGGGCCCCACCCAGCCGCGGTGCGCGACGAAGGCGGCCGGGTCGGCGTCGCGGCCCAGCGCGGCGCGCTTGTGGTCGCGGTCGAAGATCTCGGCCTCGCCGAGGAACTCGAGCGGGATGTGCGCGTCGCCGACCAGCAGCTCGGTGTCGGTGATCCGCACTTTGGCACGGCCCAGCGTCAGGATGATGGCCACCACCAGCGCCTCGACGACGACGTACGGCAGCCAGCCGCGCAGCCCCGGATAGCCGAGGTCGATGGTCGCCGCCATCAGCGCGCCGCCGATCAGCGGCAGCGGCCAGTTCCACCAGGGCACGTACAGCCGTTCCGAATACCTGATCGTGCCTTGAACGGCCGCGCTCACACTCTTCGCCACAGGCTCAGGGTAATCTCGCCCGTCGTGTCCAGCGTTCAGGTACTGCTCTCCCGCGTCGATCCCGACGTGCCACTGCCCGCTTACGCGCGTCCGGGTGACGCCGGCGCCGATCTGGTGACGACGTCCGACGTCGTGCTGGACCCCGGCGAACGCGTGGTGGTCGGCACCGGCATCGCCATCGCGCTGCCCGACGGCTACGCGGGCTTCGTGCACCCGCGCTCCGGCCTCGCCGCCCGCGCCGGGCTCTCGGTGGTCAACACGCCGGGCACCATCGACTCCGGCTACCGCGGCGAGATCCGGGTCTGCCTGATCAACCACGACCCGCGCGAGCCGCTCAAGCTCACCCGAGGCGACCGCATCGCGCAGCTGGTGATCCAGCGCGTCGAGCACGCCGTGTTCACCGAGGTGGCCGAGCTCGAAGCGACCGAACGCGGCGCGGGTGGTTACGGATCCACCGGCGGGCACGCCACACTGTCCGCAGCCAGTACTGGGGAAGGAACGGAGAACAACTAGTGGGGATTTTCGGACGCAAGCGGCGGACTGAGGAAAAGTCCACCGGCAGGCACGCCGCGCCCGAGGTCGACGAGACGGCGGACGTCGACGACGAGGTCGACGAGATCGCCGCCGAGCTCTCCAACGCGCCCGACGGGCCGTTCGACATCGCCGACGCCCGCGAAGACGAAGTGCCGCGCATCGACCTCGGCTCGGTGAAGGTGCCCGTGCCGGACGGTTCACAGGTGCAGGTCGAGATGGACCCGCAGGCGGGCGGCGTGCGCGCGGTGCACGTGGTCACCGAGCACGGCCAGGTCACCGTCAGCGCGTACGCCGCGCCGAAGTCGGGCGGGCTGTGGCGTGAGGTCAGCAACGAGCTGACCGAGCAGCTGCGCGCGGACGGCGCGAAGGTCAACATCGGCGTCGGCGAGTGGGGGATGGAGATCTCGGCCATCGTCGGCGACGTGGCGCTGCGCTTCGTCGGTGTCGACGGGCCGCGCTGGATGCTGCGCGGCGTGATCGCCGGGCCGCAGTCGCTCGCCCCGATGGCGCCCGGCGTGCTGCGCGAGATCGTGAAGGGGACCATCGTCGACCGCGGCGACGCGCCGATGCCGGTGCGCACCCCGCTGACGATCACGCTGCCCGACGCGGTCGCCGAGCACATCGCGGCCCAGCAGGCCCAGCAGTAGGAACCACGCGACCAGGGGTCGTGAGTGGTACGGCCGGTTAGAACCGGTCATACCGCTCACGACCCCTGATCGTTAGGGTCGGGGAATGCCGGATTTCGCTGAGCTGCTGGTCTTCCTGGGTACCGCGGCGATCTTCGCGGTCACGCCGGGGCCGGGGATCCTGTACGTGCTGGCGCGGAGTCTGCGCGGCGGGCGCGGCGAGGGGATCCGGTCGGTCATCGGGAACGGGATCGGCGCGTCCGTGCACGTGGTCGCCGCGGCGCTGGGACTCTCCGCGCTGCTCGCGACGTCGGCCGTCGCGTTCGCGGTCGTCAAATACGCGGGCGCGGCGTACTTGGTCTTCCTGGGGCTCCAGGCGATTTTTCACCGCGACGACGACGGCGGCGAACACGGCGCCGCCCGTCAGTGGGCGCGGTCGCCGTTGATCCAGGGCATTTTCACCGAGTTGCTGAATCCGAAGACAGCGTTGTACTTCATGGCGTTGTTGCCGCATTTCGTGCATCCGGAGCGCGCGCCGGCGCCGCTGGTGTTCATCGTGCTCGGCCTGATCGCGCTGGCGCTCGCCATGCTCGCGGACCTGACGGTCGCGATCTTCGCGGGGAAACTTTCGTCGCGGTTGCTGGGCGACGCGCGCTGGCGGGTGCGCCAGCGCGTCGCGAGCGGCGCGACGATGATCGGTTTAGGCGGGTTCGTCGCCTTGGCGGACTGACCGCAGCAAAGCCAGCACGGTCGCCCTGCCGAGTGACTCCCGATCCTCGCCGAGCGCTGTGAGCGTCGTCTCGACGACGGCCGCGCGGGGTAGCGCGCCCGCCCAGCCGTACGCGACTTTCGTAGGGTGTATCGGATCGTCGACGCACGTGGCGATGCCCGCCGGAACGTCCACAGTGGCCAGATCGGCGAGTGTCGGCGCGGGGTAGTCCGCCGCGGCGCGCAGGCCGTCGGCGAGTGAGTCGCCGTGGCCGCGCCAAGCGCGCGAGAGCTCGTCGGCGAGCCACCGCGGGACGCCGTCGACGGAGGTGGCCAAGGCGGGTTCGAGGCCGTTCGCGGCCACCAGATCGGCGGAGAGCTTCGCGGCCAGCGACGCGGGTGCGGATCCCGGTTCGCCGTTCCAAGCCGGTAGCGCGACCAGCAGGCCTGCGCAGTGGCGCTTCTGACGCACGGCCCACGCGGCGGCGACGTGCGCGCCGAACGAGACGCCGCCGACCAGTATCGGCCCGTCCGACTCGGCCGCGATCGCGTCGAGCGCCGCGAGGCTGCCGCCGACGAGATCGGCGCCGCGTGGCGGAGCGGGCGCGATCAGCCGCACACCGACGGCGGCGAGCGGTCCGGCGAAGACTTCGCGGACGAACGTTTCATCCGAGCCGGTGCCGGGTAGCAGCGCCGCGACTGATGTAGGCATAGCGGAGGTCACGTTGCGATCTTGGCGCAAACGCGTTTCGCTGACGTGAACCACGGCTACGCTGGTTGAGCACGGGCCGGTCTGTCGGGGGCCCCTGGAGCACAGGAGTTGCACATATGCCCGCCAAGGAAGGCGGCTACTTCAGCCGGCTGAAGCGGAAGCTGACGAGCGACGTCGAGGAGCTCGACGCCGACGACCTTTCGGAAAAATCCGAGGTCGAGGGCGCGCAGCGCGCTTGTGACTGCAAGCAGGGGCAAGAGGTGACCGTGCTCGGCCGGTTGCGCAGCGTCGAGCTGTGCCCGAGCGACGAAGCCGCGACACTCGAGGCCGAGCTGTTCGACGGAACACAGGGCGTGACGCTAATCTGGCTCGGCCGTCGCCGGATCCCCGGCATCGAGCCGGGTCGGACCATCAAGGTGCGTGGCCGGATGGCCGTGCGCGACGGCCAGAAGGTGCTCTACAACCCGTATTACGAGCTCCAAACAGCCCAGTGAGTTGACTAAGTAGCGTGAGCGAGAACTCCACCGAAGAAGAGACCAAGCCGCCGACGCTGCTCGAGCAGATGGGCGGCGTGTCCGGCCTCATCTACTCCTCGGTGCCGGTGGTCGTGTTCGTGCTGGCCAACGCCATCTTCGGGCTCATGCCCGGCATCTGGTGCGCGGTCGGCAGCGCGGTCGCCATCACCGTGTTGCGCATCGTGCGCAAGGAGCCGCTGCAGCCCGCGATCTCGGGCTTCTTCGGGGTGGCGATCGCCGCCTTCATCGCCTACCGGACCGGCTCGGCCAAGGGTTTCTTCCTGTTCGGCATCTGGGCGAGCCTGGTCTACTGCGGGATCTTCGTCTTCTCCATCGTGATCCGCTGGCCGCTGGCCGGGGTCATCTGGAACCTGCTCAACGGCACCGGCCACGCCTGGCGCAAGGACAAGCCGTCCCGCTTCGGCTACGACGTCGCGACGCTCGCGATGGCCGCCGTCTTCGCCGCGCGCTTCGTGGTGCAGCGCTGGCTGTACAACGAGGACTACACCGGCTGGCTCGCCTTCGCGAAGCTCGCGATGGGCTACCCGCTCTACATCCTCGGCCTGCTCGTCGTGGTCTGGGCGGTCCGCCGTTCCGAAAAGCGCCTCAAGGCCCTCGAAGAGGAAAAGCCCGCCGAGCCGACGGACGCCGAGGTCGAGGCCCAGCTCCGCGAAAAGTACGCCCAGGCCCCCGAGTAGCCCGAAAGCCACTCTCGCCAGGTCTTAAAGCCCGAAAGCCACTTTCGTCAGATCGCATCTGACGAAAGTGGCTTTCGGGCTTTTTTCAGTAGCCCAGGGCGGTGCGGATCTCGGGTTCGACGTCCGAGGTCGCCACGAACAGGAGCTCGTCGCCCGGCTCCAGCGGGTCTTCCGGCTGGGGGACGATCACGCGGTCCCCGCGCAGGATGGTCACCAGCGCGCAGTCGCGCGGCAGGTTCAGCTCGCTCACCGGCTTGCCTGCCAGCGGGGTCTCCTCGGGCAGCGTCAGCTCGACCAGGTTGGCCTGGCTCTGGCGGAACGTCATCAGCCGGACCAGGTCTCCGACGCTGACGGCCTCTTCGACCATCGCCGCGAGCATGCGCGGGGTCGAGACGGCGACGTCGACGCCCCACGCGTCGTTGAACAGCCACTCGTTCGCCGGGTTGTTCACCCGCGCGACGACGCGCTTCACCGCGAACTCCGTCTTGGCGAGCAGGGAGACGACCAGGTTGACCTTGTCGTCGCCGGTCGCCGCGATGACGACGTCGCACAGCTGGATGCCGGACTCTTCGAGTGTGGACACCTCGCAGGCGTCGCCGAGCACCCAGTCGGCCTCTTCGACGATCTGCGGCTCGAACTGGTCGACCTCACGCTCGATCAGCATCACCTGGTGACGGCCGTCGATGAGCTCGGTGGCGATCGAGCGGCCAACGGCCCCCGCGCCCGCGATCGCGACGCGCATCAGTTCTCCTCTTCCGGTGCCCGCTGGGCGACGCTGGTGACATCACTGACGGTGCCGGACTTGGCGGCCACGTAGACCGTGTCGCCCTCCTGCAGCACGCTCTTCGAGTCGGGGAGCACCGCGGTGCCGACCCGCATGATGAACGCGACCCGCGCGCCCGACTCCTGCTCCAGGTTCCGCACGCTGTGGCCGAACCAGCCCTCGTTCAGCGGGAGCTGCATGATCGCCACGTTGCCGGACGGGTCGCGCCACGCGGCGGCGACGCCGTCGGGCAGCAGCGTCCGCAGGAAGCGGTCGGTCGTCCACGGCACGGTCGCGACCGTCGGGATGCCGAGCCGTTCGTACACGGCGGCCCGCTTGTGGTCGTAGATCCGCGCGACGACGTGCTCGACGCCGAAGGTCTCCCTGGCCACCCTGGCCGAGATGATGTTCGAGTTGTCACCGCTGGACACGGCCGCGAAGGCCCCCGCGCGCTCGATGCCCGCTTCGATCAGCACGCCGCGGTCGAAGCCGACCCCGGTGATCTGCTGGCCGTGGAAGTCGCTGCCGAGACGCCGGAAGGCCTGCTGGCTCTTGTCGATCACGGCCACCTCGTGGCCGAGCCGTTCCAGCGCCGCGGCCAGGGACGCGCCGACCCGGCCGCACCCCATGATCACCACGTGCACGCCACGTCCTCCTCCTGAAAGCTCAGTTCACCCGTCCGCAGGTACCCGCGACACGACAGCGCCGAACCTACCGTGTTCCGTCCTACCGTTACGCTCTGGCGGTGTCGAAGTTTCCGACCATTCTCAAGAGGCTCGTCCTCGGTCGCCCGTTCCGCAGTGACAGGCTCGCCCACACGCTGCTCCCCAAGCGCATCGCGCTGCCCATTTTCGCCTCCGACGCGCTGTCCAGCGTCGCGTACGCGCCGGAAGAGATCTTCCTGACGCTGAGCGTCGCCGGGCTGTCCGCGTACTCGCTGGCGCCGTGGATCGGGGTGGCGGTCGCGCTGGTCATGCTGGTCGTGGTCGCGTCGTACCGGCAGAACGTGCACGCGTACCCGAGCGGCGGCGGTGACTACGAGGTCGCCAACACGAACCTCGGCGGCAAGTTCGGCCTGACGGTCGCGAGCGCGCTGCTGGTCGACTACGTGCTCACGGTCGCGGTGTCCACTTCGTCCGGTGTCGCGAACATCGGCTCCGCGGTGCCGTGGGTCGCCCAGAACAAGGTGCTGGCCGCGGTCATCATCGTCTCGGTGCTGACCGCGCTGAACCTGCGTGGCGTCCGCGAGTCGGGCAAGGCGTTCGCGATCCCGACGTACGGGTTCATCATCGGCATCTTCGTGATGGTGTTCTGGGGCCTGTTCCAGGCGCTCACCGGCGCCGACCTGCGCGCGGAGAGCGCGGGCTTCGACCTGCACGCCGAGGCGTCGTTCGCCGGGTTCGGCTTCGCGTTCCTGATCCTGCGCGCGTTCTCGTCCGGCGCCGCGGCGCTGACCGGGGTCGAGGCGATCAGCAACGGCGTGCCCGCGTTCCGCAAGCCCAAGTCGAAGAACGCGGCCACCACGCTGCTGATGATGGGCGCGCTCGCGGTCACCATGCTGGTCGGCATCATCGCGCTGGCGATCATCACGAACGTCAAGTTCGCGGAGAACCCGGAGAAGCAGCTCAGCGGCGCGCCGGCGGGCTACGAGCAGAAGACCATCGTCGCGCAGATCGCGCACGCGGTGTTCGCCGACTTCCCGGCGGGCTTCTACTACATCTCGCTCGTCACCGGCATCATCCTGCTGCTCGCGGCCAACACGGCGTTCAACGGCTTCCCGGTGCTCGGCTCGATCCTCGCGCAGGACCGCTACCTGCCGAGGCAGCTGCACACCCGAGGCGACCGGCTGGCGTTCTCCAACGGCATCCTGTTCCTCGCGGCCTTCGCGCTGGTGCTGATCATCGCGTTCGACGCCGAGGTCACCAAGCTGATCCAGCTCTACATCGTGGGCGTGTTCGTGTCGTTCACGGTCAGCCAGGCTGGCATGATCCGGCACTGGAACCGGTTGCTGGCGCAGGAGACCGACCCGGGTGTGCGGCGCCGGATGCGGCGTTCGCAGACGGTCAACGCGGTCGGCCTGAGCATGACCGCGACCGTGCTGGTGATCGTGCTGATCACCAAGTTCCTGCTCGGCGCCTGGATCGCGATCGCCGCCATGGTGGCGATCTACCTGCTGATGACCGCGATCCGCCGCCACTACGACCACGTCGCCGCCGAACTGCGCGAAATGGACAAGGAAGAGACGTCGGCCGTCGTGCTGCCCTCGCGCAACCACGCGATCGTGCTGGTGTCCAAACTGCACCTGCCGACCATGCGCGCGCTGGCGTACGCGAAGGCGATGCGCCCGGACGTGCTCGAAGCCGTCACGGTCAACGTCGACGACGCCGACACCCGCAAGATGGTCACCGACTGGGAGAAGCACAAGTTCAAGGTGCCGCTCAAGGTCATCGAGTCGCCGTACCGGGAAATCACCAAGCCGGTGCTCGACTACGTCAAGCGCATCCGCGGCGACAACCCGCGCAACGTGGTCACCGTGCTCATCCCCGAGTACGTCGTCGGCCATTGGTGGGAGCAGGTGCTGCACAACCAGAGCGCGCTGCGGCTCAAGGGCAGGCTGCTGTTCCAGCCGGGCGTCATGGTGACGAGCGTGCCGTGGCAGCTGCGTTCTTCGGAGAAGGCGCGTGACCGTGACCGCCGCGCCAGGCCGCTGGCGGGCGACGTCCGCCGCGGCTTCACGCCCGCGCCGGGCAAACCACCAGAGAAAGAAAGCTCCAAGTGACCAAAGAGGACTGGACGGGCCGCACCCTCGAACTCGAAGTGGGCGCGGTGGCACACGGCGGCCACTGCGTGTCCAGGTCGGACAACCGGGTGGTCTTCGTCCGCCACGCGCTGCCGGGCGAGCTCGTGCTCGCCGAGGTCACCGAGGACAACGGCGGCTCGTTCTGCCGCGCCGACGCGGTCCAGGTGCTGCGCCCGGCCGACGAGCGTGTCACACCCCCGTGCCCGCTCGCGGCTCCGGGGATGTGCGGTGGTTGCGACTGGCAGCACGCTTCGCCCAACTACCAGCTCGAACTGAAGTCGAAGGTCGTCGCCGAGCAACTCCAGCGCCTCGCCGGCATCGAGCGCGACGTCCGCGTCGAAGCGCTGCCCGGCGGTCCGCTCGGCTGGCGCAGCCGCGTCCGCCTGGTCGCCGGCCGCGACGGCCGCGCCGGATTGCGTGCCCACCACAGCCACGACGTCATCGCGCTGGACGACTGCCCGATCTCGATACCGGGCGCGCTCGACGACGCACTCGACCGCAAATGGCGCCCTGGCACGGAAATCGAGGTCACCCTCGACGGTTCGAGCCGCTCCCATCTGCGTGAGCTGACCAAGGTCAACGGGAAGACCAAGGGCAGGCAGCTGGTCGGCGGCGCGGCGTTCCAGCACGCCGCCGGGCGCGACTGGCGGCTCGACGCCCACGGTTTCTGGCAGGTCCACCCCGACGCGGCGGACACCTTCGCCTCCCTCGTCGGCGAGTGGGCCGAGGCGCCGCGCGGTGGCCGCGCGTGGGATTTGTACGCGGGCGTGGGACTTTTCGCCTCGGTGCTGGCTTCGCAGGTCGGCCCCGGTGGCGACGTGCTGGCGATCGAATCGGGCTACCAGGCCGTCGAGGACGGCCGGGCGAACCTGGCCGACCTGCCGCAGGTGCGCTGGGAATGCGGCCGCGTCGAGCGTCTGCTCGAAGCCGCCGCGAAGCCGGTCGACGTGGTCGTGCTCGACCCGCCGCGCAAGGGCGCGGGCAAGGCCGTCGTCGAGGCGATCGTGGCCGGGCAGCCGGACCGGATCGTCTACGTGGCTTGCGATCCCGCCGCTTTGGCGCGCGACGTGGCGACGTTCGCCGAGCACGGCTACGGGCTGACGGACCTGCGCGCGTTCGACGCCTTCCCGATGACCCACCACGTCGAGTGCGTCGCGTTGTTGTCGTGAGTGGTATGGCCGGTTAGAACCGGCCATACCACTCACGAGCTTTTCAGCGCGTTTTGCGGGCTACTCCGCCGATCGCGGTCCGCACGGTCGGGTCGAGGTCGTCCGGATGCCATTCGCCGACCGGGACCAGGCCGGGTTCGACCAGCTCGAAGTCGCCGAAGAACGTCCGCACCTCCTCGGTGCTGCGCAGGACGCCCGGCGTGCTGGAACGCTTGCTGACTTCCTTCAGCTGCGCCAGCTGGCTCTTCGTGTCGGTCTCGACTTCGGAGTCGGTCAGGTGCGAGATCACGTACAGCGACCCCACCGGCAGCAGGTCACGGTAGGCGCGGATCGCGTCGGCCACACCCGTCGAGTCCGGCACGAAGTGCAGGACGGCGACCGTGAGCATGCCGATCGGCTTGTCGGGGTCGAGCACACCGGTGTCGAAGGCCTCTTTCCACACCTGGCGGTGGTTGCAGAGGTCGGCGTGGATCACGGCGTGGCGGTCCGGGTCGCCCTCTTCTTCGAGCAGGATCCGCGCGTGCGCGACCGCCACCGGCTCGACGTCGACGTAGACACACCGGCTGTCCTGATCGAGCTCGTCGGCGATCTCGTGCACGTTGCCCATGGTCGGGATGCCGGAGCCGAGGTCGAGGAACTGGGTGACCCCGTTCTCGATACAGAACCGCACGGCACGGCCCAGGAACGCGCGATTCGCCCGCGTCGCCTGGCGTAGCTGGGGATACGCCTTGAGCGCCATCTCGCCGTACTCGCGATCGATGGCCCAGTTCGCCGTGCCGCCGAGCGCCCAGTCGTAGGCGCGCGCCGCGTTCGGCCGGTCGAGGTCGATGCCCGCCGGCGGGTGATCGGGTTTCATCCGTCTCCTCGGAAGTCGGTTCCGCCGGATGATACGCCCGGGTTCACGAGCTTTTCAGGCGTCTTCCTTGAGGAGGTCGGCGCATTTCTCGCCGATGGCCATGGTCGTGATGCACGGGTTGACCGCGACCAGGAACGGCATCGCCGAGCCGTCGGCGACCCGCAGGCCGTCGACACCGCGGACGCGCAGGCGGGCGTCGAGCACGGCCATCGGGTCGTCGTCACCGCCCATCTTCGCCGTGCACGACGGGTGGTAGACCGTGTTGTGGGTCTTGCGCAGGTAGTCGGCGATCTCGTCGTCGGACCGGGCGCCCGGGCCCGGCGCGAGTTCGGCGCCCGCCCACTCCGCGAGCGCGGGCTGTGAAGCGATCTTGCGGGCCAGGCGGATGCCGTAGGTCATGACGCGCATGTCGTGCGGGTCGCTGAAGTACCGGGGATCGACGCGGGGCTTGTCGCGGTAATCCCTGCTGCGCAAGCGAACCGTGCCCGTTGACCGGCTGCGCGTGACGTTCGGCGTCAGGCAGAAGCCGTTCTCGGTCGTGGGATAGCCGTGGCGCAGTGTGTTCATGTCGAACGGCACGGACCCGTAGTGGAACATCAGGTCGGGCCGGTCGAGGCCGTCCTCGGTCGTGGTGAAGATCCCGATTTCCCACCACTGCGTGGATTCGGTGACCATGGGCCGCTTGGCGTCCCATTGGATCACGCCCTCGGGGTGGTCCTGGAGGTTCGAGCCGACGCCGGGGGAGTCGACGAGCACGTCGACGCCGACCTCACGCAGATGCGACGCCGGGCCGATGCCGGAGAGCATGAGCAGCTTGGGCGTGTCGATCGCGCCCGAACTCAGGATGACCTCGCGCCGCGCGCGCAGCGGGACGCCGTGGATCAGGTCGTCGGCCAGGTATTCGGCGCCGGTGCAGCGTTTGCCGTCGAAGAGCAGCCGCCGGACGCGGGCGCCGGTGCGGACATCGAGGTTGGGGCGGTCCAGCGCCGGGTGCAGGTACGAGACCGAGGCCGACGACCGGGTGCCGTCCTCGCGGGCGTTGATCTGGAACCAGTTCGCGCCGTGGGTGACCGTCTTGCCGGAGTTGAACTCGGTCGTGGGGATGCCCGCCTGTGCGCAGGCTTCGAGCAGCGCGACGCCGGTCGGGTCGTGGGGTTTGACCGAGCGGATGGTCACCGGACCGGAGCGGCCGTGGTGATCGCCAGGGCCGTCATTGGTCTCGAGTCGCTTGTACAGCGGGAAAACGTCGGACGCGGACCAGCCTGGCAGGCCGAGCGAGGCCCACTCGTCCAGGTCCTCGGCGGGCGCCCAGAAGGCGATGCACGAGTTGTGCGACGAGCAGCCGCCGAGCACGCGGGCCCGCGCGTGCCGCAGGAACGAGTTGCCCGATTCCTGCGGCTCGACAAGGTAATCCCAGTCGTAGCCCGACTCCAGCAGCGCCATCCACTTGGTCAGCGAGAGCACCGCGTCATCGTCCACATCGGACGGTCCGGCCTCCAGCAGGCAGACCGTGACCGAGGGGTCCTCGGTCAGTCTCGCCGCGACCACCGAGCCCGCCGTGCCGCCGCCGACCACGATGTAGTCGTATTCGTCAGTCACCCAGAACCTCCTCGATCGCCGCGTGGTCGGCCAGCACCCCGGTCTTGTGCCGCAGCACGAACCAGTAGTACGCGAACCCGACCAGAGCCACGATGCCGACGAACAGCACCGCGCCCCATTCCAGATACCAGTGATACGGCGGCGTCGCGTTGTAGACGTCGCGCCGCGGCCAGGCCAGGTTCACCACGACCGCGCCGCCCCACAGCACGCCGATGATGTTGACCGGCAGGCCGAACTTGCCCAGGGAGAAGTACTTCTGACCGGGCTGCTCGGGCGGCGGCCACTCGCCGCGCAGCCGTTTGAGCAGCATCGGCACGGTCACCAGCAGGTACGCCAGGTAGATCATGATGATGCCGATGCTGGTGATCACCGTGAAGATCTGCGGCTGGTTGATGTTGACCACCAGGATCAGCAGCGCGAGCACGCCGGTGATCACCGCGGGCACCACCGGCGTCTTGGTCTTCGGCGAGACCCGCGCGAGCCTCGACCCGGCGGGCAGGTTGTTGTCGCGGGCCATCGCGAACATCATCCGGATCGCCGCCGACTGCACCGCCAGGTTGCACACGGTGATGGCGATGACCACGGCGATCAGGAAGATCTTGCCGACCGTGCTGCCCAGCACGTCCAGCACGATGAACTGCAGGCCGCCCGTGTCGATCTCGGGGTTGTCGATGTCGCCGACGGCCATCAGCGCGAACAGCAGGATGAGCCCGCCGATCACGAACGACGCGACGAGCGCCCGCATGATCGCCTTGGGCGCGTTCTTGCGCGGGTCGTGCGACTCCTCGCCGAGCGAACTCGCCGTGTCGAAGCCGTACATGACGTACGTGGAAGCCAGTGACGCCACCAAGAACGCCCCGAAGTAGCCCCACGGCTGCCCGGCGCCCTTGTCGTGGGTCTCCATCACCACGGACGGCCCGCGCGTGATGTTCACCGCCAGCGCGATGATCAGCAGCACCGCGGCGATCAGCTCGATGAACACGCCGACGCTGTTGAGCGTCGCCATCAGCTTGACGCCCCAGGCGTTCACGAGCGTGGTGAACAGGATCAGGATCCCGCCGAGGATGACCGCGTTGACCGCGGCGTCGTCGACGAACTGGAAGAACGAGGCGATCTGCGGCAGCGTGATCTGGTACGCCAGCGCCACGGCCGCGATCGTCACGATCGACGCGGTGAGCATCATCCAGCCCGCGAGCCACGCCACGTGCGGGTTGCCGAGCTTCTTCGACCAGTTGTAGATCGAACCGGCGACCGGGTAGTGCGCGGCCAGCTCGGCGAAGGACAGCGCGACCATCAGCTGGCCGACGAACACCAGCGGCCACGACCACCAGTAAGCCGGGCCACCGAACGAAAAACCGAAGTAGAAGAGCTGGAACGTGCCGGTCAGGATCGAGATGTAGCTGATGCCGGCGGCGAAGGTGTGGAAGTTGCCTAGCGTCCGTTCTAGTTCCTGTTTGTAACCGAACCCTGCGAGACCGTCATCCGTCGACATAACGTGTCCTTTCGCTAGGCGGGCTCCCCGGAGAACCACCGCTGCGGGGCGGGCTTGAGGTTCTGATAGATGTGCTTGATCTCCTGGTACTCCCCGAATCCGGTCGGGCCGAGCTCACGCCCGACGCCGGACTGCTTGAAGCCGCCCCATTCCGCCTGCGGCAGGTACGGGTGATAGTCGTTGATCCACACGGTTCCGTGCCGGAGCCTGCCCGCGACGCGTTGCGCGCGCGAGGCGTCGTTGGTGAAGACGCCGCCCGCGAGCCCGTAGTGGGTGTCGTTGGCGAGGCGGACTGCCTCGTCCTCGTCGGCGAAGGTCTCGATGGTCAGGACCGGGCCGAACGACTCCTCGGTGACGGCGAAGCCACCCGGTTTGACGTTGTCCAGCACGGTCGGCAGGTAGTAGTAGCCGTCCCGCAGCGCGGGATCGTCGGGCCGCTTGCCGCCGGTGAGGAGCTTCGCGCCTTCCTCGATCGTTTTGGCCACATAGGTTTCGACCTTGTCGCGGTGCGCGGCCGAGATGAGCGGGCCGGTCTCCGCGCGCTCGTCGAACGGGCCGCCGAGCCGGATGAGCTCGGCGCGGCGCACGACCTCGGCGACGAACTCGTCGTGCCACTCCTGCGCGACGATCAGCCGAGCGCCCGCCGAGCAGACCTGGCCGGAGTGGAGGAACACCGCGGTGAGCGCGTAGTCGACGGCGGTGTCGAAGTCGGCGTCGGCGAAGACCACGTTGGGGTTCTTGCCGCCGAGTTCCAGCGCGACCTTCTTGACGGTCGCGGCCGCCGCCGCGGCGATGATCCTGCCGGTCGCCAGCCCGCCGGTGAACGACACCAGGTCGACGTCCGGATGCTCGGACAGCGGCGCGCCCGCGCTCGGCCCGGCGCCCAGCACGAGGTTGGCGACGCCGTCGGGCAGCCCGGCCTCGGCCAGCAGCTTCATGAACATGATCGCGGTGTGCGGGGTCAGCTCACTGGGCTTGAGAACGAAGGTGTTCCCGGCCGCCAGCGCCGGTGCGATCTTCCACACGGTCTGCAGCAGCGGGTAATTCCATGGGGTGATGAGGCCGCAGACGCCGATCGGCTCGTACACGATCCGGCTGAACGAATCCGCGCTGCCCGTGTCCACGATCCGCCCGGCGTCCTGGCCGGCGAGCTTGCCGAAGTAGCGGAGGCAGGCCGCGATGTCGGCCATGTCGTACTCGCTCTCGACGAGCCGCTTACCCGTATCGAGTGACTCGGCGCGGGCGAAGGCCGCGGCGTCGCGGTCGAGCAGGTCCGCGGTCCTCAGCAGGAGGTTCCCCCGTTCGGCGGCGGGGGTGGACGGCCATGTGCCGGTGTCGTAGGCCACTCTGGCGGCGGTGATGGCCGCCACGGTGTCTTCGGGCACCGCCTCGGCGACCGTCGCGACCAGGGAGTTGTCCGCTGGACAGCGAATCTCCCTCGTGCCGCCGGCCACCGAGTCGACCCAACGGCCGCCAATGAAGAAATCCGCCATCAAGCCACTCCAAGGGCTCATCCGTCTACGCCGAAGGTGTGATTATCGCGGTCACAGTCGAACACCGCCACTCGTCGATAGACTGTGCGGACTAACAGGTGAGAGGTGGGGTGTGACGATGCTGGAGTCCGTCAACGGACCGGCTGACTTGAAGCGGATGGATCACGAGCAGCTCGGCGGTCTGGCCGCGGAGATCCGTGACTTCCTCGTCGAGAAGGTCCGCCTGGCAGGCGGCCACCTCGGCCCGAACCTCGGTGTCGTCGAACTGACGCTGGCGCTGCACCGCGTCTTCGACTCACCGCGTGACGCGATCGTGTGGGACGTCGGCCACCAGGCCTACGTGCACAAGATCGTCACCGGGCGGCAGGCCGGGTTCGACAAGCTGCGGCAGGTCGGCGGGGTCACCGGCTACCCGGCGCGCGACGAGAGCGAGCACGACCTCGTCGAGAACAGCCACGCCTCGACCGCGCTGTCGTACGTGGACGGCCTCGCGAAGGCGTTCAAGCTGGCCGGTGAGCGACGCCACGCGATCGCCGTCGTCGGTGACGGCGCGCTCACCGGCGGTATGTGCTGGGAGGCGCTCAACAACATCGCGGCCGACCGCTCGCGCCCGGTCATCATCGTGGTCAACGACAACGGCCGCTCGTACTCGCCGACCATCGGCGGCTTCGCGGAGAACCTCGCGTCGCTGCGGCTCAAGCCAGGCTACGAGCGCTTCCTCGACATGGGCCGCTCGATGCTGCAGCGCGTCCCGGTCGTCGGCAAGCCGATCTACGCGGCGCTGCACGCGGCCAAGGCGGGCCTGAAGGACGCCGTGCTGCACCAGCCGATGTTCTCCGATCTCGGCATCAAGTACGTCGGCCCGGTCGACGGGCACGACCTCGTCGCGCTGGAGAAGGCCTTCCAGCACGCCAAGACCTTCGGTGGCACGGTCATCGTGCACGTCGCGACGGAGAAGGGGCACGGCTACGAGCCCGCCGTCTCCGACGAGCACGACCAGATGCACCAGACCGACGCGATCGACCCCGAGACCGGCCTGCCCCCGGTCAAGGGCCCGAGCTGGACCGGCGTCTTCGCCGACGAGATGGTCAAGATCGGCCACGACCGCGACGACGTGGTGGCCATCACCGCCGCCATGCTCCGCTCGACCGGCCTGCACAAGTTCGCCGAGGCCTTCCCCGACCGCTGGTACGACGTCGGCATCGCCGAGCAGCACGCGGTCACCTCCGCGGCGGGTCTCGCGATGGGCGGCCTGCACCCGGTCGTCGCGATCTACTCGACGTTCCTCAACCGCGCGTTCGACCAGCTGCTGATGGACGTCGCGCTGCACAAGCAGCCCGTCACGCTGATCCTCGACCGCGCGGGCATCACCGGCCCCGACGGCAAGAGCCACCACGGCATGTGGGACCTCTCGCTGCTCGGCATGGTCCCCGGCATGCACGTCGCCGCGCCCCGTGACGCCCTTACCCTGCGCGAAGAACTGCGCGAGGCGGTGTCCATTTCGGACGGTCCCAGCGCGCTGCGCTTCTCGCGCGGCGGTGTCGTCGACTCGGTGCCCGCGGTCGAGCGGGTCGGCGTCGTGGACGTACTGCGCCGCCCGGCGGCGTCGGCCGAGGCCGATGTCCTGCTGGTCGCGGTCGGCGCGTTCGCGAAGCTCGGCCTCGCCGCGGCGGACCGCCTGGCGGACCAGGGCATCGGCGTGACGGTCGTCGACCCGCGCTGGGTGCTGCCGGTGCCCGGCGAGCTGGTCGCGCTGGCGTCGCAGCACAAGCTCGTGGTGACCGTGGAGGACAGCGGCCGCCACGGCGGCTTCGGCTCGGCACTCTCGGCGGTCTTCCGCGACGCCGAGTGCGACGTGCCGCTGCGCGACCTCGCGGTGCCGCAGGAGTTCCACGAGCACGCCTCGCGCGACGAGGTGCTCACCCGCCTCGGCCTGACCGCGCAGGACGTCGCGCGCCGCGTGACCGAGTGGACGGCCAACCTCGCCCCCACGCCCGCCAAGAGCGAGGAGCCCGTCGCCTCCCAGGAGTAGCGGGTCGTGAGTGGTACCGCCGGTTATTTGAGCGGAAACCCCAAGGGTGGCGTGTCGGTCGCGGTCGCGGGCTCGCCGGGCACCAAGTCAGGGTGCGAGCGGGGTGTGAGTGGTGACTCTGCTGCATCTAGCGGAGCAGAGTTACCACTCGCGGATAGTCGAGGGCTGTGGTGTGCGGGATAAAGCCCGCTTTACTCCGCGAGGGTCGTGAGTGTTGCGGGTGCGAGGGCTGAAGCGAGGGGAAACCCTGCTGCACCCAACGAAGCAGGGGCTCCCCTCGCACCCCCGGCCCGACCCGGCGCCTTCGCGACCACACGAACGGACGTGTCCGAACACCAACACGCCACAGTTGCCCTTCCCCTCGTTAGAACCGGCCATACCACTCACGACTCAGCTGGTGACCGAGGGCGAGAAGGCTTGGGAGACCAGCAGACGCGGCGTTCCCGAGCCGTCCGCCGCGCTCGCCCAGATGTCGCTCACGCCACCCGGCCGGCGGGGAAGCGAGTAGGCGATCGTCTGGTCGTCGAGCCAGACGGCTTGGTCGTCCACGCTGCGCGTCTCCGCGAGCGGGGTCTCCTTCATCGTCGTCAGGTCGAGCACGTGCTCACGCCACGGGCCCGGCTCGACCCGCTTCTTGAACGCGATCTTGGTGCCGTCGGGGGACAGCGACGGGCATTCGACGTTCTCGCGGAGTGACTCGACGCGCCAGGCCTCGTTGTCGCCCTTGACCAGATAGGTCTTTCCGCCCGACCCGACCGTGGCGTAGAAGGTCCGGTTGTCGGACGCGAACGTGACACCCCAGTAGTTGACGTCCTGGGCGAGATGCTGCGTGCCGTCGATGAACAGCAGGATGCCTTCGATGTTGGCCGACAGCTCGTCCTTCTCGCGGTCCATGATGGCGGTGCGCGTCGAGAAACTGCCGGGCTGCGCGTACGAGTCGCCCGCGGCGAACGTCGTCCAGCTGGCCATGCGGCCGTCGGGGGAGAGCTTGGCGCGGTTGGGCACGCCCGCGACGTCGACCCGTTTGACCTCCGCGAGCGCACCGTCCACAAAGGAGGCGACCGAGCCCTTGATCGCGCCGGGATCGTTCGCCAGGCACAGACCGCGGGCCTTGGTGACGTAGAAGCGTTCGCAGGCGAGGCCGCTGACCCGGCGTGCGCCGCCGGGGTCGCCGACGGCGACCGAGGCGACCTTGCCGTGGTCCGGTCCCGGCGCGTCGTTGCGGAACACCAGCCTGCCCGGCTCGGTCAGCACGGCGGGCTGCCCGCGGTCGACGAGCACCGAGGCGTCGGCTTCCTGCTGACCGGGGTTGTTGGCCTTCGCCTGCACCACGTAGAACACCGAGGCCGCGATCAAGACGGCCGAGCCCGCGACGGCGATCGCGGTCTTCGCTCGGAGGTTCACCTGACTCCTTCCACACTGAAAAACCGGGTCCGGTGCCACCGCCGGCAAAAGGGAGCGGCACCGGACCACGGCGTCATCGGCAGGTGTACGGACCCGCCTTGTCGAGCAGCTGGCCATCGAGGCCGATGACCTCCCAGGAATACGACTTCCCGTTGAGGACCAGCTTGAGGATTCCGTGCTTGCCGAAGATCTTCTCGACGCCGGTACGCGCCTTGAAGTCCATGTAGAGGCCGTCGCCGCCGATGCCGGCGATGACCGAGCGCACGCCGTTGGCGGTGTCGACCTTGCCGGAGGTGTTCAGTGGCTGCGTCCGCTCGTAGTGGTGGTCATGCCCGGAGAAGACCACGTCGGCCTTGGCCTTCGCCATCTCGTTCCACAGCGAGGAGACGCCCTTCTGGTCGCCGTCCGCGCCGGAGTTGAAGCGCGGGTGGTGCCAGAGCCCGACGACGCAGGCCTTCTTGTTCTTCTCGAGGTCCTTGCGGATCCAGGTGATCTGCTCGGAGCCGCCACCTTCGTAGACGGGATTCGAGTCGGCCGCGACGAAGTGGAAGTCACCGATGTCGTAGCTGTAGTACGGCTTGCCCTGCGGGTAGGCGATCGCGCCGAAGTACTTCTTGTACCCGGCGAGCTTGTTGTTCCACTCGTGGTTGCCGGTGATCGGCTTGGTGATGCTCTTGAACTTGCCCCAGCTCTTGTCGTAGAAGTTCTGGAACTCCTCGAAAGTGCCGTTGTCGTACTGGTTGTCGCCGAGGGTGATCACGTACTGCGGGTTGATCTTGGTGACCAGATCGGCGGTCTGCTGGTGGGTCGACGGCAGCTCCGGCTTGGCGATGTCACCGGCCACGGCGATCACCGTGCCGGTGTCGGCCGACGGCTGGGTCTTCGCGACGAGCGCGGGGCTCTGCGCGGACAGGTTGCCCGCCGCGTCCCGTGCCCGCACCTCGTAGTTGAAGTCCCAGCCCGCCGCGAGCGAGGTGTCGGTGTAACTCGGCGTCGTGGACGTGCCGATGAGGTTCCCGCCGCGCAGGATCTCGTAGCCGGTGACGCCGACGTTGTCCGTCGACGCGTCCCAGGACAGGTCGATGGTGTTCGGGGTTGCCGAAGCCTGCTTCAGCCCGGCGGGCACCGACGGCGGGTCGATGTCGCCGGAGCCGGTGCGGACGCCGTAGACCTCGACCTCGTAGATCGAGTAGCCGTACGGGAGCGCGCGTTTGGTGCCGTAGACCCGGATGTGGCGTGCGGTCAGGTCGAGCCCGGTGAACTCGTCGACGTAGCCGTCGCCGTTCGTGATCGACTTGACGTCACGCCAGGTCTTGCCGTCGTCGGAGGCCTGCACCTTGTAGGCGATGGCGTAGGACGACTCCCAGGCGATCTTGACCCTGGAGATCTTCGCCGGGCCGCCGAGGTCGACCGAGAGCCACTGCGGATCCTTGCCCTCGACGCTCGCCCATCGGGTGGTGAAGTCACCGTCGACGGCGAGTTTGCCCGCCACACCGGTGTTCTCGTCGGACGAGGTGGTGACGGTCTTGCCCAAGGAGAGCAGTGAGTCCGTCGCCGCTCCGGCGCCCGCCGCGATCAGCGGCTGCGCCAGCAACGCGATCGCGGCCAACGCGACCACACTGGTGTTGATTCTTCGCTTCATTCTCGCCTCTCGGCTCATCAGGGTCGGACGATCACTCGGTCAGCCGATCCGGACCCGGCCGCCGCCCTGTTCGTCATCGGTTCCGTACAGCACCCGGCCACAGGAGTCGGTGAGGCAGGTCAGCGCCTCGATCTTGTGGCCGGGGTAATCGCCGATCTTCACCGGTGTGGCGGTGAGGGTGATCGACCCGTCGGCGCGCAGGGTGCCCGCGGCGTAGACGGCTGAGTCGAACGGGCCCGCGTCACCGGGATCCGACGCGGCCGTGATCAGCACGCGGTTGTCCTTGGTGATCTCCAGGTCCGAGGCGTGGCGGACGTCCTTGGCCGGGTAGGAAACCCGGAACGGCAACGACTTCACCGCGCCGAACGTCAGCTTCGCCACGTCGAACGCGGCGGAGTAGAGCGTCGCGGGCCTGGCGTCCTGGCCACGATCGGCCCACACCGCGAACAGCCTGCCGTCCACCTTCTTCAGCGCGAAGCTCTCGTAGTTGTCGGCGGCGTCGCCCTTCGGCACGGTGAACGTGCCGAGCACGGTCAGGCACAGGCCGCTGACCCTGATGTGGAAGCCCTTGCCCGCACTGGCCAGCGCGATGTACTCCCCGGGGCGCCCCGGCACCGGCTCGACCGACTCCAGGTCGACCGGCAGCTCGCCAGGCCACTCGAGCGGCTCGGCACCGGTCACCTTCCCGCCCTTCAGCCGCACCCGTAGCGCCCGGTTCTCGCCCGGCTTCTTGTTGTCGCGAACGACGAGCGCGTCGATCCGGCCGGCGTGCCTGCTCAGCACCGCGATCCCGCTGACGCCCGCCGTCATGCCCTCACCGATGGACTGCCAGCCGTCGTCGGCCTGTGCGGTGGCCGGGAAGGCGACGGCGGCGAGGGTGAGCGCCGAGATGACTCCGAGGTTCGCGATTTTCATAAAGGGAAAATAGGCAGTAATCGCGAAACGATCAATGAGTCAATTGTGCATGAATAGGCGGAATGGTCCGAGCGTGGGCATGGTAAGTCACCGCGGTCCGGAAATCCGGCTCCGAGGTGGCATTCCATCAAATTGTGCAAACGTCAGCAGGACTCCTTCGGGCCGGCGGGGGACTCGCGAACCACGACAAACGGCATGTTTGGCAAGTTTCCTTACGAAGTGGACTGTAACTTCGTGAACCGGTGCCGGCAAGCCATTGCAGAATGTTCGGCAGCCCCCGCCGGGCCGGTCAGGCGAAATTCGTCATCACATGCTTGACGCGGGTGTATTCGTTAAACGCGTAACCCGACAGATCCTTTCCGTGCCCCGAGTGCCCGAAACCGCCGTGGGGCATTTCCGAGACCAGCGGGCCGTGCGTGTTGATCCAGACGCAGCCGAAGTCCAGCTCGCCGGACACGCGCACCGCCCGCGAGTGGTCGTTCGTCCAGATCGACGACGCGAGCCCGTACGGGACGCCGTTCGCCAGCGTGACGGCCTCGTCCTCGGAGCCGAACTTCTGCACGGTGATGACCGGGCCGAAGATCTCCTCCTGGACGATCTCGTCGTCCTGCGCCAGCCCCGAGATCACCGTGGGGGCGTAGTAGAACCCGTCCGCACCGTGCCGCGACCCGCCGGTGTGGACCCGCGCGTGCGCGGGCACCCGCGCGACGAGCCCGGACACGCGCTCGAACTGCGGCGCGCTGTTGAGCGGCCCGTAGTCCTCGCCGGGCGTCTGGGCGGCGGCGGTCTTGGTCAGCGCGTCGACGAACGCGTCGTGGATCGACTCGTGCACCAGCACCCGGCTGCCCGCCGTGCAGTCCTGGCCGGCGTTGTAGAACGCGGCGCCGACGATGCCCTCGGCGGCCGCGGCCACGTCGACGTCGTCGAAGACCAGCAGCGGCGCGTTGCCGCCGAGTTCCAGGTGCGTGCGCTTGAGATCGGCCGCCGCGACCGTCGCGACGTCGATGCCGGCGCGGGTGGAGCCGGTGATCGACACCAGCTCGGTGATCGGGTGCTTGACCAGCGCGCGGCCGGTGTCGCGGTCGCCGCAGAGCACGTTGAACGCGCCGGACGGCAGGAATTCGGCCGCCACCTTGGCCAGCAGCACGGCCGTGCTCGGCGTCGTCTCGGCGGGCTTCAGCACGACGGTGTTGCCCGCCGCCAGCGCGGGCGCGATCTTCCAGACACCCATCATCAGCGGGTAGTTCCACGGCGCGATCTGCGCGCAGACGCCGATCGGCTCGCGCCGGATGACCGACGACAGGCCTGGCGAGTACTCACCGGCGGCGGTGCCTTCGAGGTGCCGTGCCGCGCCCGCGAAGAACCGCAGCGCGCTCACGCATTCCGGGATCTCCTCCTCGAGCACGACCTGGCGGATCTTGCCGGTCTCGCGGACTTCGGCGTCCGCGAACTCGCCGGCGCGGGCTTCCAGCGCGTCGGCGATCTTCAGCAGTGCCAGCTGACGCTGCGCGGGCGTGCTCTTGCGCCATACCTTGAACGCGCGCTCGGCCGCGGCCAGCGCGGCGTCCACATCGGACTGTTCCGACAGGACGCTGGTGTCGAACACCTTGCCGGTCGTGGGGTCCACCAGCTCCAGCGTGCGGTCACCCGCCGCCGGTGCTTCCTTGCCGTCCACGAAGTTCAGAACAGTCATCACTTCTCCAAGTGGGTCGCGGCGAACATCTTCAGCAGCGCGGGCAGCACGACGACGTTCGGGCCAGGCGTGCGCAGCGCCTTGCCGAGGTCGGTGCCGATCGTGTCCACAGTGGACATCGTGGCGGGCACCCCGAACGACTGGGCCAGCGCGACGAAGTCCGGCCGCGCCAGCTCGGTCGCGGTGGACTGGCCGAACGCGCCGGTCAGGTACTCGCGCAGGATGCCGTAGCCGCCGTCGTCGACGATCAGCCAGGTGACGTCCAGCTCGTGCTGCACGGCCGTCGCGAGCTCCGCGACGCTGTACATCGCGCCGCCGTCGCCGGACACGGCGAGCGCCGGGCCACCCGTGGCCGCCGCGCCGCCGAGCGCGCCGGGCAGGCCGTAGCCGAGCCCGCCCGCGCCCTGCGAGGTGTGGATCGGCGCGTTGTCGGAGTTCCAGGCCGACCAGGCCCAGTAGGCGGCGATCGTCATGTCCCAGAAGGTCTGCGTGCCTTCGGGAACGGCCGCGCGGATGTCGTCGATGAGCTTGCGTTCGACGTCGAGCGGCTGAGTGTCCAACCGGGACTTGACCTTGGCGAGCACCTCGGCGACCGCGGCCTCGGCGCGGCCGTCCGACTCGCGCATCGGCACCCATTCCAGCAGCGCTTCGAGCGTCAGCTTGATGTCGGCGTGGATACCGAGGCCGGGGTAGTTCGACTCCAGCTTGTAGAGATCGGCGTCGACCTGGATCATCCTGCCGCGCGGCGCGAACTCGCGGTAGTTGCTCGACACCTCGCCGAGCCCGGAACCCAGTACCAGCAACACATCCGCGTCCTGCAGGAACTCGGTGCTGTGCCAGTCCTCCATCCACGACTGCGCGGACAGCGGGTGATCCCAGCCGAAGACGCCCTTGCCGCCGAACGTCGAGAACACCGGCGCGCGCAAGGCCTCCGCCACTGCCTTCAACTCGGCCTGCGCGCCGGAACGCGACGCGCCACCACCCGCGAGGATCACCGGATTCTTGGCCGCACCAAGGAGTTTCGCTGCTTCCGCGACCAGCTCCGGCAGCGGAGCGAGCGGCTTCGGCGCGACGGTGACCGACGTGATCCGCGGCAAAGTCGTCGCCTGCAACAGCACGTCCTGCGGAATCTCGACCCACGCCGGCCCGTACGGCACGGTCGCGGCGGACTCCCAGGCTTCGCGCAGCGCGGTCGGGATCTGGCTCACGGTGCGCACCACGTGCACCGACTTCACCACGTCACGGAAACTCGCCGCCTGGTCAGGCAGTTCGTGCAGGTAGCCGTGCCGCCCGCCACCGAGCCCGGCGACCGGGACCTGGCTCGAAATACCGAGCACGGGCACCGACGCCTCGTGCGATTCCTGCAGCGAGGCCAAGGTCAGCAGCGCGCCGGGACCGGTCGACACGATCATCGGCGTGACCGGGGCCGGTCCGCCGGGATCGGCCGCCAGCAGCGCGCGGGCGTGCCCGTCGGCCGCGAACGCCAGGTTGTTCTCCACCCGCGAGCTGATCACCCGCAGGTCGGGCGCCCGGCGCAGCGCTTCGAACAGGCCGAGCGCGTGCTGGCCAGGCAGGCCGAACACGGTCTCGGCGCCGAGCGCGCGCAGTGTCTCGACGACCACGTCGCCGCCGATGCGTTCCTGATCAGACATTCACTTCCCCAAGCTCAGCAGGCTCACCAGGTCGTACGCCACGTGTGAAGCCGCGATGGCGGTGATCTCGGCATGATCGTAAGCGGGCGCGAGCTCGACGACGTCGCCGCCGATGAGGTTCAGATCGCGCAGCCCGCGCAGGATCTCCAGCAGCTCACGGCTGGTCATGCCGCCCGCCTCCGGCGTGCCGGTGCCGGGCGCGTGCGCCGGGTCGAGCACGTCGATGTCGATCGAGATGTAGAGCGGGCGGTCGCCGATGCGCTGGCGCAGCGCGTCGACCGTCTCGTCGATCCCGCGCTTGAGCACGTCGCCCGAGGTGACGATGCCGAAGCCGAGACGGCGGTCCTCTTCGAGGTCGCGCTTGCCGTAGAGCGGGCCGCGCGTGCCGACGTGCGAGAGCGCCTCGGTGTCGAGGATGCCCTCCTCCGACGCGCGCCGGAACGGGGTGCCGTGCGTGTACGGCGCGCCGAAGTAGGTGTCCCAGGTGTCGAGGTGCGCGTCGAAGTGCAGCATCGCGACCGGCCCGTGCAGCTTCGCCGCGGCCCTGAGCAGCGGCAGCGCGATCGTGTGGTCACCGCCGATGGTGACCAGCCTGGTGCCGTCGGCCGTCATCCGCTCGGCCGTGTCCTGGATGGTCTCGATCGCCTCGCCGATGTTGAACGGGTTGACCGCGATGTCACCGGCGTCCACCACCTGCTTCTCGGCGAACGGCGAGACGTCGAGGCCGGGGTGGTACGGCCGGAGCAGGCGGCTCGCCTCGCGCACCGCGGCGGGGCCGAACCGCGCGCCGGGCCGGTACGAGACACCCGAGTCGAACGGGATCCCGACCACGGCCACGTCCGCGCGCTCGACCTCGTCGATGCGGGGCAGGCGGGCGAAGGTGGCGAACCCGGCGAACCGGGGCACCTTCGACGAGTCAACGGGGCCGATCGGGGTCTGGTCGGTCACTTCGCGAGCTCCTGCTTCTGGTTGACGGGTTCTTCTTCGACGGCCTCGTCGCCGTTCAGGCGGCGGGTCCACACACTCAGGATGGCCTCCGGCGTCCGCGGCGTCAGCAGACTGACCAGGACATAAGTCACCAGGCTCGCGCCGAGTCCCCAGTAGATGGGGCTGTTGGCGTCGACGCCGTCGATGACCATGAACGCGACCACGGCCACGGTCCCGGCGATCATCGAGACCAGCGCGCCCTCGCGGGTGCCGCGCTTCCAGAACAGCGCGCCGACGATCGCGACCAGCAGCCCGCCGACCAGGATGTCGTAGGCGATGGTCAGCGCGTCGATCACGCTGGTCACCACCATGGCGATGCCGATCGCGACCAGGCCGAGCACCAGCGTGGTCATCCGGTTCTTGTGGACGTCGTCGTCCCCGGCCGTCTTGCCACGGAACTTGGCGAGCAGGTCGGCGGTGCTCACGGTCGAGCAGGCGATCAGCGCGCCGCTGGCGGTCGACATCATCGCGGACAGCGCGGCGGCCAGCACCAGGCCGCGCACGCCGGTCGGCAGCAGGTCCTCGACGATCGTCGCGAACGCCTCGTCCTTGCTGGCGAGGTTCGGGTAGAGCGACTTCGCGGCGGTGCCGATCAGCGCCCCGGAGACGGCGTAGACCAGGCAGTACGTGCCGGAGATGAGGCCGCCGCCGGTGGCGATCTTCGGCGTGCGCGCGGTGAACACGCGCTGCCAGATGTCCTGGCCGATCAGCAGCCCGAAGCCGTAGACGAGCAGCAGCGTGACGATCGTTTCGCCGCCGATCGCGGTGAACTCGAAGTAGCTGGCGTCGAGACGGGCGCGCATGCCGTCGAAGCCGCCAGCCTTGCTCAGCGCGACCGGCAGCAGGATGAACAGGATGCCGATCGTCTTGATCACGAACTGCGCGATGTCGGTCAGCGTGATCGACCACATGCCGCCGAGCACCGAGTAGAGCACCACGATCCCGCCGCCGATGCCGATGCCGACCGCGGACGGGACGTCGAACATCACCTTGACCACGGTCGAGAACGCCAGCGTCGAGGTGACGGTCAGCATCAGCGTGTACGCCCACATGACCACGCCGGAGATGGCGCTGGTCGAGCCGCCGTAGCGCAGGTCGAGCATCTCGCCGACGGTGTACACGCGCAGTTTCACCAGCCGCCGCGCGAACACCGCGTGCAGCACGATGATGCCGATCCCGATCGAGAGCACCAGCCAGGCGCCCGAGATGCCGAACTTGTAGCCGAGCCCGATCCCGCCGATGGTCGACGCGCCGCCGAGCACGACGGCCGACATGGTGCCGGAGTACATGAACCAGCCGAGCCTGCGGCCCGCGACGAGGTAGTCGGACTTGGTCTTGGCGAGCTTGAGTCCCCACCAGCCGATCCCGATCATGCCAGCCACGTAGAGCGCGATCACCGCGTAATCACCGGCCACGGTGTTCTCCTCACTGCTCGGTCCTGCTTGTCCGGGTCACCGTAGGGGCGGCGTCACCATGAGCGACATGGGACGTTTCATCCTCAGTGACGTATCTTTGAGTCGAAATGACCACGAACCCGGATGCGATCGCCTCAGCCGTAAATGTCCCGTTACGGGCGGTCGCCGGCAACTTGGACCTCGGCCTCCGCTTCGTCACCGAGAGCCTCCGCCCTGGCGCGCTGGACCTGCCGGTCCGCTGGGCGCACGTGAGCGAGATGCGGGAGCCGGGGCCGTACCTGCTGGGCGACGAACTGCTGCTGTCGGCGGGCGTGAACCTGTCGTCCTCGGCCGGCGAAGTCGATCTCTACGTGCGCGGGCTGAGCGCGAGCGGCATCACCGCGCTCGGCTTCGGCCTGACCCCCGAGCTGTTCCCGGCGCTGCCGGACCGGCTGCGCCGATCGTGTGTCCGCCACGGCCTGCCACTGCTCGTCGTCCCGCCCCGCACCCCGTTCCTGGCGATCAGCCGCGCGGTCGCCGACGCCTTGAGCGAGGCATCCCACCGCGAGCAACGCCGCGTGGCCGACGCCAGGGAGGCATTGACCCGCGCCGCCGGCGACGGTTTGGGCGAGTTGGCGACGACATTGGCCACCCGCATGGACGCTTGGGTCGCTCTCGTCGACACCTCCGGCGAGTTCGCGGCCGACCGCGGCGCACCCCGCCCGCTGCCCGCCGAAGTGGGCGAGCTGGTGACGACCCTGCGCGCCGGGTCGGGCATCCGCATCGCGACGACCGAGCTGCCGGACGGGACCTTCGTCGTCGCGCAGCCCGTCTACCCGCAGGCGACGGCGTCGCATCTGCTGGTGACCGGTCGGGCTCGGCGTTTCGACCGCACGGACCGCACGATCCTCGCGGTCGGCGCCGCGTTGCTCGGGCTGGCTGGGCGGACGGGCTCGGACGCTGCTTCTCTGGGCGCGGTCGCGACGGCTTTGCTGCTCGGCCGGGCTGTCGGACTGGGTGAATCCCGGCTCGTGCGCGGGGTTCCGTTCCGGCGAGGGCCGGACGAGGTCGCGTCCCGCTACGACTGGCTGCGTGCGCGTCTCGACACGCCCCTGGTCGAGGTGACGGCCGACGGTTTCGTCGCGATCGCTTCGGCCGTGCCGGACTTGGACGATCTCCGCGCGCATGGCTGGCTGGCGGTGGTCGGGGCTTCGGTGCCTGCTTCGGGTTTGCCAGATGCTTTGGCGGAGTCTGAAGCCTTGTTAGACCGTGCGCGGGCTTTGCAACGCCCGGTCGTGGCGGACGCGACCGGGTTGGCCTCGCTGGTCACGCCCGCGGCGGCCAGTGGCTTCGCGGCCGCTTTGCTGGCGCCTTTGCGCGCGCTGGACGAGTCACGGGACAGCGAGCTGGTCGAGACGCTGCGGACTTGGCTGGCTCATCACGGCGGGTGGGACCGGACGGCGGTGGCACTGGGCGTGCACCGGAACAGCGTGCGGCACCGGATCGGGCAGATCGAGCGGGCCCTTTCCGTCGACCTCGCCGACCCCGAGACCCGGATGGAGCTGTGGTTCGCCCTGAAATGGGGGTCGTGAGCGTTCCGGCCGGTTCTAACCGGTCTAAACACTCACGAGCCCACTCGCCCGGGTGTCAAGTCCTTAAAGGTCACTCTCAGGAAACTATGGCAACGTAGTGGCGTGCGGATTCTGGTAGTTGAAGACGAAGAGCCCTTGGCCGACGCGATCGCCCGCGGGCTGCGTCGTGAGGGCATGGCCGTGGACATCGCGCTCAACGGCGACGACGGTCATGAGAAGGCGGCCATCACGCGCTACGACGTGGTGCTGCTGGACCGGGACCTGCCCGGCATGTCCGGCGATGAGCTGTGCCGCGAGATCGTGAGCTCGGGTGAGCTGACGCGGGTGCTGATGCTGACCGCGAGCGGGTCCGTCTCCGACCGGGTCGAGGGGCTTTCACTCGGCGCCGACGACTACCTGGCCAAGCCGTTCGCGTTTCCCGAGCTGGTCGCGCGGGTGCGCGCGCTCGGGCGGCGCGCCACGCCCGCCGCGCCGCCGCTGCTGACCGCCGGTGACGTCGAGCTCGACCCGGCGAAGCGGACCGTGCGGCGCAGCACCGGGCCGGTCGATCTGACCCGCAAGGAGTTCGGCGTGCTCGAGGTGCTGCTGTCGGCGGCCGGGTCGGTCGTCTCCAGCGAGGAGCTGCTCGAACGGGTGTGGGACGAGAACGCCGATCCGTTCACCACGACCGTGCGCGTGACCGTGATGACCTTGCGCAAGAAGCTCGGCGAACCCGGGATCATCGAAACCGTCGTGGGGTCGGGCTACCGGGTGCCCGTGACGGGTACAACTGCGGGGTGAAACTGATCCCGGTGCGGGGCCTGCGAGCCCGCATCACGCTGCTGGCCACCGGCCTCGCCGCCGTCGCCAGCCTCGGCCTGCTCTGGCTGGCCTGGAAACTCGTCGGCGACGCCGTGGCCGCCGTCCCGCAGATGCCGCCGGGCACCGCGGTCCGGGTCGACGGCGTCGACGTCGACGCGTCCGCGCTCGCCGACCATCTGCGCCGGCACGCGCGCGCGAACGTGCTGGTCTTCGGCTCGATCGCGTTCGTGTTCGTGGTGTCCGCGACCGGGATTCTCGCCTGGACGTTCACCTCGCGCGTGCTCCGCCCGCTGCGCGACATCACCGGCACCGCGCGGCGGCTGCAGGTCGAGTCGATGGGGGAGCGCATCGGCTCGCGCGAGTCACGGGGCGAGCTCGCCGAGCTCGCGCACACCTTCGACGACATGCTCGACCGGCTGCAGTCCGCGTTCGACGCGCAGCGCCGCTTCGTCGCCAACGCCAGCCACGAGCTGCGCACCCCGCTCGCGGTCATCCGCACCGAGCTCGACGTGACACTGGCCGACGACGCCGCCGACGAGGCCGAGCTGCGCCGGATGGCGGGCGTGGTCAGGGCGGCGACCGAGCGCGCCGGTCAGCTGGTCAACTCGCTGCTCCTGCTGGCCCGCACCGACGGCGCGGGCCTGGTGGTCCGCGAGCCGGTCGACCTCGCCGCCGTGGCCGGAAGTGCTTGGCGCGCGGTCGAACGCGAGGCCGAGCACCGGCACATCCGCGCCGAGTTCAGCACCCCGCCCGCCGGCGTCTTCGGCGATCCCGCGCTGCTCGAACGCGTCGCCGGGAACCTGCTGGAGAACGCGGTGCGGCACAACGTCGAAGGCGGCTGGCTGGATGTCACGGTGCTGCCGAGTCCACAATGGTCGGTCCTGCAGGTGCGCTCGTCCGGCGGGCTCGTCGATCCCGCGATGGTGGAGGAGCTCTTCGAGCCGTTCCGCCGCGCGGGCGTCGCCCGGACCGCGCGCAACGGCGCCGGGCTCGGCCTGTCGATCGTCCGCGCCGCCGTGCAGGCGCACGGCGGCGCGGTGACGGCCGAACCCGTCGTCGGCGGCGGCCTCTCGGTGACGGTCCGCCTGCCGGCCCTGCGCCAGTGAGGACTTACTTGCCCGCGAGCCGCTCGACCAGCGGGGCGAAAGCCTCCATGAACCAGCCGTTCACCGTCACATAGGAGACGCCGAAGTCGTCGCGGCGGCGTTCCAGCTCGGCGGCCATCTCGTCGACGCTGCCGCGCAGCATGGTCAGCGAGTCGTGCTTGATCAGCGTCTCGATGTCGGCGCCGATGAACCCCCGGATCCACGGCGGGATCTCCTCGCCGACCACGAAGATGTTCATCGCGTACTCGAGTTCGCGGTCACCGGCCGCCGTCCGGATGTCGCCGATGATCGACTTCGCCTCGTCACGGGTCTGGAGCGTGTCGAACGAGAGCATCGCGATGTCCGCCCGTTCGGCCGCCAGCGCACGGGCTTTCGGGCCGCGCGCGGCGATCATCACCGGGGTGTGCGCCTCGCCGTCGAGCTGCCGGACGTGGTCGATCGTGGTGCCGATCTGCGCCAGCCGTTCGGCCGCGTTCCCATACGGCAGGCCGAGTTCTTCCGCCTGCTCGCGCATCGACGGCAGTCCGGTGCCGATGCCCAGCTCGAACCGGCCGCCGGTGAGCAGCGACAGACTGTGCGCTTCCCACGCCGTCGCGCGTGGCGTGCGTAGCGGGCCCGCGTAGACGAAAGTGCCGACGCGCAAGGTGGTCGTGACGCCCGCGGCGATGGCGAGCGAGACCGACGGCGAAGGCAGGTGCAGGTTGTCGGGCGTCAGCAAGGTCGAGTAGCCGAGCTCTTCCGCGCGGCGCGCGGTGGCCAGCCAGTGGTCCGCGCCGCTTTGCGCGGCCGCGACGACTCCGAACCGGAATGTCATTCTTCCATCACCCCAAGGAATTCGACTCCTTCCAGTATGGCGAAAACGCGCGGCTCATGGGGCGGTGAGCGCCAAACCCGCCCGTAAAACGCCTGCCGCGTGCTGCAAGGCGACGCGCGCGTCGGGGTCGACACCCGCGCGGCTCGCGAAGCCGTGCAGCAGCCCTTCGTGCCGCCTGAGCACGACCGGGACACCGGCGTCCTGGAGGCGGCGCGCGTACGCCTCGCCTTCGTCGCGCAGCGGGTCGAAACCGGAAGTCGCCACGTAAGTCGGCGGCAGGCCTTCGAGCTGCTCGTCGTAGAGCACCGACGCGCGCGGGTCGCGGCACAGCGCCAAGTCGACCAGATAACTGTCGCGGTACCAGTCGCGTTCCTCGGTGTCGAGCCGGAAACCGAGGCCGAACAGCTCATGCGACGCGTGCGTGCCGAACGCGTCCGTCGCCGGGTTCAGCAGCAGGCTGAACGCCGGGCACGGGATGTCACCGCGCGCGCCCGCGTGCGCGACGACCGCCGCGAGGTTGCCGCCGCTGGAGTCGCCACCGACCGCGATCCGCCCCGGGTCCGCGCCGAAGTCCTCGTGGTTCGCGTGCACATGCTCGAAGGCGGCGAGCGCGTCCTCGACCGCGGCGGGGAAACGGTTCTCCGGCGCGAGCCGGTAATCGACCGAAATGACGCGAACGCCCGCTTCGGCCGCCAGATAGCGGCACGCGCCGTCGTGCGTGTCGATGCTGCCCAGCACGAAACCGCCGCCGTGGAAGAACACCAGCGCCGGGCCTGGCGCGGCGACCCCGTGCGGTTCGTAGAGCCGCAACGGGATCGCCCCGCCCGAGCCCTTGCACGACGAATCGGTGGTGCGCACCCGCACCCGGATGCCTGCGCCCGCCAGCACACCCGCGGCGTTGAGCTCGCCGCGCGCCCGCTCGACGCTGCCGTTGGTGTGCGGATAGTCGAACGGCGCCAGCTTCGAAACGCGGATCATGACCTGCGCCGTGGTCGCCAGCCGCTGCCCGTCCACCTCGACGGGACGGCCTGCGACCACGCGCAGCAGCGGCTCCGGCAGGTTCAGCAGGAACCGCAGCGCGGCCATGATCGCGCGCAGGAAGAGGCTTCTCGGCATACGGCCGAACTTACTCTCAGCGCACGTCCACGAAGATGGGATTGGCGTAGCACCACATGTCCTCGTACGGGTTCGCCTGGCCGACCACGTCGGCGATCGGCTCGATGCCGCCCGCCACGTGCCGCTTCCCGTCGGTGCCGCGCACCCGCACGTAGAACGGCTCGCGCACGTTGCGGAAGGTGTGGCGGAAGGTGACGTGCCTGCCCGGCGCCCAGCGCGGCTCGAACGACTCGACCACCTTGGTGCCCGGCGCGGACACGGTGTCGGGGTCGCACTTGCCGGTGACCGGCCCCGAGATCAGGTCGAGCCTGGCCAGCTTCGGGATGGACCCGCCGCCGTTGGGCAGCGCCGCCAGCCGCGCCGAGACGACGACCGTGACCGAGTCGCCGCGCCGCACCCGCAGCCTGCCGCCGAGCGTCGCCGTGTCACCCCAGCCGCCCCGCGCCCCGACCTCGAGCGCGTCGACGAGCCCGCCGTGGTTCACCCAGACGCGCCCGGCTCGCAGCCCTTCGAGCACGCCCTCGTAGCTGCGGTGCTTTGCGCCGACGTAGGTCCGGCTGAACTCGGCGGGGTAGAAGTCCGCGTAGGGCGGGAAGAACTGCTTGACCCCGGTCTCGATCGGGTCCGGGTACTTGCCGGTGCCGTCGTAGAAGCCGTCCGGCACCTGCGGCCGGACGAGCGTGTCGCCTCGCCCGTAGTGCACGTCGGAGTTGCTGGTGATCCACCACGGCTTGCCCTCGGCGAGCATCGAGTCCCACAGCCCGCCGACCTTCGCGACCGACCAGTCGAACCCGCCGTAGGTGCGGTACGCCTCGGCCGGGAACCCGGCCCACGAGTTGCCGCCGGGGGAGTTGGCGTACCCGCCGCGGTGACCCTGCCCGTTGCCGAGCGGCACCGGGAACCCGTCGGCCTGCGCGCCGGGCGCGCCTTCCATGCCGATCACGATCCCCGGCGCCGCGTCACGCAGCGCGCGCAGCTCGTGCGGGGAGACGCGGCCGTTGCGCAGCGGGTGGTTGATCAGCACCACCGGCGCGTGGATCCGCCCGGTGCGCTCCTGCTCGACCAGCCACCGGATCGCTGCAAGCGCTTTCGCCTCGTTCGCGGGCGTGCCCGCTTCGGTGTCGGTCAGGCGCCAGTCGAAGTTCCGCTCGAACTCACGCAGCTTGGCCGCCTGGTTCGCGCCGGCCTGGAAGAACAACGTCGCGTGCTCGGCGCCCGGCACGTTCCACTCCATGCCCTGCCACAGCAGCGTGTCACGGTACTTGCGTTGCGCGGCAAGGACATCCTTGCTGGTGGATTCCACAGAGGACTTCTCGTGCGTGGCATGCCCGTGGTCGGTGATGACCATCCAGTCCGCGCCGTACCGCCGCCCGCCGCCGACGATCCGGTCCACTGTGTACATCGCGTCGTACGAATACTGGGTGTGGATGTGGTGGTCACCCACCAGCCACTGGTATCTCTCACGGCCGAACAGCAGCCCGAGATCGATATCCAGCTCGATCCCCGATGCCTCGGCCGGCTGCGCGCCGAGCACCGGTGCGCCCGCGGCGGCCGCCGCGCCGAGCAGGCCCGCCCGCTTCAGGAATCCACGGCGGTCCACGTTCTCGCTGGTCATGTCACTCCTGCTGCCGAGCCGATGAAGTCGGCTGGACGCTAAACGCAGGCGGTGAACGGACGGTGTCGCGCCGGAGAACGAACCATGCGCCTGTAAGCAGGCTCACCAGACTCGTGAGCGTTGCGGGCGGTTCTAACCGCCCGCAACGCTCACGACCCTCGCTACCCAGCGGTTGTAGGCCCGCGAAAGCCGGGCGGGGGAAGCCCGCGCTTGGCGGAGTTTAGCGGGCTTTATCCCGGCCCAGCTGGTGAAGCGAGGGGCGCCCTCGGTGCGTGGTAAGCACTCAGGGGCACCCTCACTCTGTCCAGCGTGAGCGAGTGGTCGTGAGTGGTATTGCCGGTTCTAACCGGCGATACCACTCACGACCCCTGAGCCGTTACGCCACGGGAACCGAGGCGACGCCCGGTGCGAGGAACGGCTTCCCGTTGACCTTCTCGGAAACGCCGGCGCGGTCCAGGTACGGCGTGATGCCGCCGAGCCAGAACGGCCAGCCCGCGCCGAGGATCAGGCACAGGTCGATGTCCTGCGCCTCGGCGACCACGCCCTCGTCGAGCATGATCCGGATCTCCTCGGCGATCGCCGCCAGCGCCCGCGCGCGCACCTCGTCCTCAGTGGACGGTGCGTCGCCGCGCTGCCACAGCGCGTCGACCTCGGGGTCGACCGTGGCGTTGCCCGCCGCGTCCCACTGCCAGACGCCGGACTTGCCCGCCTTGACGAAGCGAGCCAGGTTTTCGCTGACCTTGAAGCGGTCCGGGAACGCCTCGTGCAGCGTCTCGCCGACGTGCAGCGCGATGGCCGGGCCCACCAGCTGCATGAGGACCAGCGGGGTCATCGGCAGGCCGAGCGGCTCCAGTGCCTTGTCGGCGACCTCGAACGGGGTGCCCTCGTCGACGGCGATCAGCACCTCGCCGAGGAAGCGCAGCAGCAGCCGGTTCACGACGAAAGCGCTTGCGTCCTTCACCAGCACGCTGGACTTCTTGAGCGACTTGCCCACCGCGAACGCGGTCGCGAGCGTCGCGTCGTCGGTCTTCTCGGCGCGGACGATCTCCAGCAGCGGCATCACGGCGACCGGGTTGAAGAAGTGGAAGCCCACCACCCGCTCCGGGTGCTTCAGCCCGGATGCCATCGCGGTGATCGACAGCGACGAGGTGTTCGTCGCCAGGATCGCGTCCGGCCTGATGTACTGCTCGAGGTCGGCGAAGACCTTCTGCTTGACGCCGAGCTCCTCGAAGACGGCCTCGATCACGAAGTCGGCGTCGGCGAACGCGGCCTTGTCGAGCGAGCCGGTGACCAGTGCCTTCAGGCGGTTCGCGCCGTCGGGGGAGACGCGCTTCTTGGCCAGCAGCTTGTCGATCTCACCGTGCACATAGGACACACCCTTGTCCACCCGCGCCTGGTCGACGTCGGTCAGCACGACCGGCACCTTGAGGCGGCGCACGAACAGCAGCGCCATCTGGCTCGCCATCAGCCCGGCGCCGACGACGCCGATCTTGGTCACCTTGCGGGCCAGCGACTTGTCCGGCGCGCCGGCGGGCCGCTTGGCGCGCTTGTTGACCAGGTTGAACGAGTACAGCCCCGCGCGCAGGACGTCGCTCATCAGCAGCTCGGTGAGCCCGTCGGTCTCGGCGGCGTAGCCACGGTCGAGGTCGTTCTCCCGCGCCAGCTCCAGCAGCTCGACGGCCTTGGTCGCGCCGGGGGACGCGCCGTGCGTGCGTCCGTCCACAATGGCCTTCGCGCGGGCGACCGCGGCGTCCCACTCGGCGCCGCGGTCGATCTCACGGCGGGCGGGCGTGATCTCGCCACGGACCACTTTGGACAGCCAGAGCAGCGACTGCTCCAGGTAGTCGGCCGAACCGAACACCGCGTCGACGATGCCCAGCTCGGCGGCCTGCTTGACGCTGAGCATCTTGTTCTGCGCCAGCGCGTTCTCGATGATCACGGTCACCGCGGCGTCCGGCCCGATCAGGTTCGGCAGCAGCTGCGTGCCGCCCCAGCCGGGGAACAGGCCGAGGAAGACCTCGGGGAACGCGATCGCCGCCGCGTTCTCCGACAGCGTCCGGTAGTGGCACGACAGCGCGAGCTCCAGCCCGCCGCCCATCACCGCGCCGTTGACGAACCCGAACGTCGGGACCCGAGTCTCGGTCAGCCTTCGGAACACGTCGTGCCCGGTCTGCGCGATCTGGCGAGCCAGCTCCGGGTCGGACACGGACTCCACACCGGACAGATCGGCGCCGACGGCGAAGATGAACGGCTTGCCGGTGACCGCGATCGCGGCGGGCTCGGCGGCGAACGCCACGTCCAGCGCGGAGTTCAGGCTCACCAGGCCCTGCGGCCCGAAGGTCGACGGCCTGGTGTGGTCGAGCCCGTTGTCCAAAGTGATCAGTGCGACCGGCTTGTCCAGCCCCGGCACCTTCACAAGCCGGGTGACGGCCTTCGTGACGACCTCGTCAGGGAAGGCCTTCTGCGCTTCTTCAGCGGTGAAAGTCATTTACTTCTTCCCCTCGAAAGCCGGGTTCTCCCAGATCACGGTGCCACCCATGCCGATGCCGATGCACATGGTGGTCAGGCCGTAGCGCACGTCGGGGCGCTCGGCGAACTGACGCGAAAGCTGGGTCATCAACCGGACGCCGGAGGAGGCGAGCGGGTGACCGCAAGCGATTGCGCCACCCCACTGGTTCACGCGCGGGTCGTCGTCGGCGATGCCGTAGTGGTCGAGGAAGGCGAGCACCTGCACGGCGAACGCCTCGTTGATCTCGAACAGCCCGATGTCCTCAATGGACAGTCCGGTCCGCTTGAGCAGCTTCTCGGTGGCGGGCACCGGCCCGATGCCCATGACCTCGGGCTCGACACCGGCGAACGAGTAGCCGACCAGTTTCATGCCGATCGGCAGGCCCAGCTCGCGCGCGGTCGCCTCGTCGGCGAGCAGCGCGGCGGTGGCGCCGTCGTTGAGCCCGGCCGCGTTGCCCGCGGTGATCCGCCCGTGCGGCCGGAACGGGGTTTTGAGGCCGGCGAGCTGCTCCAGCGTGGTGCCGGGGCGCGGCGGCTCGTCCTCGGTCGCGAGGCCCCAGCCGAGTTCGGCCGACCGGGTGGCGACGGGCACCAGCTCCGGCCCGATCTTGCCGGTCTTGACGGCTTCGGCGTACTTCTCCTGGCTGCGCGCGGCGTAGGCGTCGGTGCGCTGCTTGGTGAGGTGCGGGAACCGGTCGTGCAGGTTCTCCGCGGTCTGGCCCATGACCAGCGCGGTCGGGTCGACCAGCTTGTCGGCGATGATGCGCGGGTTCGGGTCGACGCCCTCGCCCATCGGGTGACGGCCCATGTGCTCGACGCCGCCCGCGATCACGATGTCGTACGCGCCGAAGCCGATGCCCGCGGCGGTCGTGGTGACGGCGGTCATCGCGCCCGCGCACATCCGGTCGAGCGCGAAACCGGGCACCGACTTGGGCAGCCCGGCGAGGATCGCGGCGGTCCGGCCGATCGTCAGGCCCTGGTCGCCGATCTGCGTGGTGGCGGCGATGGCCACCTCGTCCACCCGCTCCGGCGGCAGCTCGGGGTGCCTGCGCAGCAGTTCGCGGATGGTGTTGACGACCAGGTCGTCGGCACGGGTGCCGGCGTAGATGCCCTTGTCGCCCGCCTTGCCGAACGGGGTCCGTACCCCTTCGACGAAGGCCACGGTGCGCACCGCGCGCGCGTCCGGCGCGAGCGGCGTTCCTGGTGCGGCCACGAATGCTCCTTGCGATTGGGAATTCTGCCCGAACCATAGCCCTTGTTACCGGCGGGTAACCAGGCTTGTGCCCCGGTCGAGTGGGCGAAAGCACACTCAGGGGCCGCACCGAGCGTGCCACGCGCCGCGTGGCCTGTCCCTACTCGCGCACCCCTACCGCCCCCAGACTGAAAAAGGTCGTGAGTGTCGCCGACGGTTCCAACCGTCGGCAACACTCACGACCACGGGCGTCGGGTGTCAGGCGTCCCGGCGTTTGGCCAGCACCGCCAGCGGCGTTCCCTGAGCGACCTCGTCACCTGGGGAAACGAGGAACTCCTGCACCTCGTACTCGGCCGGCGACGGGATCACGGTCTCGGTCTTCATCGCTTCGAGGGTGACCAGCGCGTCGCCGGTGTCGACGATGTCGCCCGGCCGGGCGTCGACGCGCCACACCGTCGCGGCGAACGGCGACTCGACGACGTGACCGCCCGGCGGGGCCTGCACGTTCACCGGTGCGGCGACCGCGACCGGCTCCGGTTTCGGGTCGAACTCGCCCGCCGCCGCCCAAGCCCGGCGCTCGGCCTCGAACGCCGCCGTCTGCTTGGTGCGGAAGGCCGCGATGTCGTCGGCGTTGTCGGCCAGGAACCGCTGATAGTCCGCGAGCGCGAACTCGCCTTCGGTGATGTCGAGCTCGAGTTCGCCCGCCGCGCTGGCGGCACGCAGGTCCAGCAGCTCGTCGGCGTCGACCGGGTACCAGGAGATGCGGTCGAAGAACCGCAGCAGCCACGGCGAGCCGGGTTCGAACGAGCCGCGCTGCTGCCAGCCGCTCCACACCTGCACGGTCCGGCCGACGAACTGGTAGCCGCCTGGCCCTTCCATGCCGTAGATGCACAGGTACGAGCCGCCGATGCCGACCGAGTTCTCCGCCGTCCACGTCCGCGCCGGGTTGTACTTGGTGGTGACCAGCCGGTGACGCGGATCGAGCGGGGTGGCCACCGGAGCGCCGAGGTAGACGTCGCCGAGGCCCAGCACCATGTACTGCGCGTCGAACACCGTGCGGTAGACGTCGTCCACACTCGGCAGTCCGTTGACCCGCCTGATGAACTCGATGTTCCACGGGCACCACGGCGCGTCGTCGCGGACGCCGGTCATGTACCGCTCGATCGCTTCGCGCGTCGCCGGGTCGTCCCAGGACAGCGGCAGCCGGACGGTCCGGCTGGGTACCACGAGGTCCTTTGTGGCCGGTAGGTCGGTCTCGATCTCCTTGGCCAGCCCGAGGATCTTCGAGACGGGCAGCGTCTCCGGGTCGACATGGACCTGAAGCGACCGGATGCCGGGTGTGATGTCGATGATGCCCGGCACCTGCTCGGCCCGCAGCCGTTCGGCGAGCGCGTGCACCCGCATCCGCAACGCGAAGTCGAGCTGCATCGGGCCGTACTCGACCAGCAGGTTGTCGTCGCCGTTGCGCCGGTACGTGACGTCGTCGACCCGGCCGAGGATGCCGCCGTCCTCGATCGGCCCGCGGCTCGCCGGGACCGTCCCGTTCGGACGCACGCGCAGGTCGGCCGCGTGCGAGTCGCTGACCGGCACGAACCGCACGGTGTTGCCGGGCCTGAGCTGCCCGAGCTTCCAGCGCTGCGCGGTCGCGACCGTCGCCGGGCAGACGAAACCGCCGAGGCTGGGGCCGTCCGGGCCGAGCAGGATCGGCAGGTCGCCGGTGTAGTCGACGGCGCCGACGGAATACGGCGTGTCGTGGATGTTCGACGGATGCAGCCCGGCTTCGCCGCCGTCCTCGCGTGCCCAGACCGGCCGTGGCCCGACCAGCCGGACGCCGGTGCGCGCCGAGTTGAAGTGCACCCGCCAGCCGGTGTCGTAGAAGGTCTCGATGTCCTCCGGCGTGAAGAACTCAGGCGCCGCGTGCGGGCCTTCGACCGCGCCGATCTCCCAGTGCTCGGTGAAGACCGGGCGGTCGGACTCCGGCACCGCGTGCGTCGGGTCGCCGCCGGGCTCGCCGGGGCGCAGCACGTCTCCGGCCTTGAGTGTCCGGCCACTGTGGCCGCCGAACTTGCCGAGCGTGAAAGTCGCTTTGCTGCCAAGGAAATCCGGGACGTCGAGACCACCGCGTACGAGCACGTAGGTGCGCAAACCCGAGGTGCTGGGTCCGATGTCCAGTGTGGAACCGGCCGGTACCTCGACCGGGGTCCACTGTGGAACGGGGGTGCCGTCGAGCGTGATTTCCGCCGGAGCACCGGTGACGCACACCGTGGCGGATTCGCCGAACCGCAGTTCCGGACCGTCCACAGTGCATTCGAGACCGGCCGCGCCTTCGGGGTTGCCGAGCGCGCGGTTGCCCAGCCGGAACGACAGGTCGTCCATCGGCCCGCTCGGTGGCACGCCGACATGCCAGTAGCCGGTCCGGCCTGGCCATTCCTGCACGGTCGTCGACGTGCCCGCGCGCAGCACGTCGATGCGCGGCGCCGGATCGGCGATGCTGTCGAGGGTGGCCGTGTCGTGGCCCGCGTTCAGGAAACGCTCGTCGGCGAGCGCGGCCGCGACGTGGCCGAGGTTGGTCCGCACGCCGTCGACCCGGGTCGCCTCGATCGCGGCGAGCAGCTTGGCGACGGCTTCGCCGCGACTCTCGCCGTGGCAGATCACCTTGCCCAGCAACGGGTCGTAGTTCGTGGTGACCGTCGTGCCGTCTTCCACCCAGGTGTCGACCCTGACGTCCGGCGGGAACGTGACGCCGGTCAGCAGCCCCGCGCTGGGGCGGTGCCCGAGCGCGGGATCCTCGGCGTACACGCGCGCCTCGACGGCGTGCCCGCGCGGAACCGGGGGAGTGGCGAACATGCCCTGCTCGCCTTGCGCGAGCTTGAGCATCCAAGCGACGAGGTCGATCCCGTACACGGCCTCGGTGACGGGATGCTCGACCTGAAGCCGGGTGTTGACCTCCAGGAAGGCGGCCTCCTGGCGTACCGGGTCGTACACGAACTCGACGGTGCCGGCCGACCGGTAGCGCACGGCGGAGCACAACCGCACGGCCGATTCGGACAGTCGCTTGTGGACTTCTTCGGGCAGGTCCGGCGCCGGGCACTCCTCGACGACCTTCTGGTTCCGGCGCTGCAGCGTGCAGTCACGCGTGCCGAGCGCGAGCACCTCGCCCCGGCCGTCGCCGAACACCTGGACCTCGACGTGCCGTGCCTGGGTCACCAGCCGTTCGAGGAACACGCCCGAGTTCGAGAAGCTCTTGGCGGCGATGCTCTGCACGGACTCCCACGCCGCCCGCAGCTCGGCTTCGGTGTGGCAGGCACGCATGCCGATGCCGCCACCGCCACCCGTCGCCTTGAGCATCACCGGGTAGCCGATCTCGGCCGCCTTGCCGAGCGCCTCGTCCACATCGGACAGCAAGCCGGTGCCCGCCAGCAGTGGAACGCCGGCCTCGATGGCCTTCTCGCGCGCCGTGTGCTTGCTGCCGAACACTTCCAGCTGCTCGGGCGCCGGGCCGACGAACGCGATTCCGGCCGCTTCGGCCGCTCTGGCGAACGCCGCGTCCTCCGAGAGGAACCCGTAACCGGGGTGGATGGCGGTCGCCCCGGTCTTGAGCGCGGCCTCGATGATCAGGTCGCCACGGAGATAGCTGTCCCGCGCGATCGCGGGCCCGAGCCGGACGGCCTCGTCCGCGAGCCGGACGTGCGCCGACGACCGGTCCGCGTCGGAATACACCGCCACACAGGCAATGCCGAGTTCACGGGCTGAGCTGATGATGCGGACGGCGATCTCGCCGCGGTTGGCGATCAGCAGCTTCATCCGGTGACCACCATGCGGACCGAGGTCGGGTCGAACCCGTTGCACGGGTTGTTGATCTGCGGGCAGTTCGACACCAGCACGAGCACATCGGTCTCCGCGCGCAGCTGGACTTCCAGCCCCGGCGAGGAGATCCCGTCGACGATGCCGAGCGTGCCGTCCTTCTCGACCGGCACGTTCATGTACCAGTTGACATTGCTGACCAGGTCACGCTTGCCGAGTCCCCATTTCGCGCCCTCGCTGAGGAAGTTCTCGACGCAGGCGTGCTGATGGCGGGTGTGCTGGCCGTAGCGCAAGGTGTTGGACTCCTTGCTGCACGCGCCGCCGATGGTGTCGTGGCGGCCGCAGGTGTCCTTGACGACCGTCATCAGCGGCTTGCTCCCGGCGGTGCGCAGCACGCTTCCGGTGGTCAGGAAGATGTTGCGCTGCGCGGCGATCGTGGCGGCCGCGCTGTAGCGCTGCGCGGTGTCCTCGGCGTCGTAGACCAGGAAGTCGACGGCCTGGTTGCCGTGCAGGTCGATGATCGCCAGCGTCTGTCCCTTGCGGACGATCGTGGAGAACGGCGCCATGGCGGGCACTTCGGTGTCCAGGATGACGCTCACGCCAGCCCCCTCGCGGTCAGATAGTCGGCGGTGTTCTCGAAGGCGCGCTTGGCTTCCGGTGTCGCGTTCCATTCCGGACTGTCCGGTGTGGACGGTTCCGACTTCCAGGCGAGCACCTGAAGATTCGAGACCTGGTCACGGGAATCGAGCGGGTGGGCCGAGTTCGCGATGAGCACGACCACCGGAAGCTCGATGCGCAGCGTCACCGAGCAGCCTGCCTCGGCCGACCCTTCGAACTCCAGCCCGCCGTCGTCTTCGACGCGGACGCCCTGGAACAGCGAAAGGCTCGGCGGCAGATCGCGAGGCGTCAGACCGTGTTTCGCCGCCGCGACGGTGAAGGAGGCCAGTGCCTTCGGCGACGGCCCGCACAGCGAGTCGTGACGCTCGGAGTCGTCCGAGACGATGGTGGCCAGAACCCTGGCCTGGTCGGACAGCAGCGCCACCGACTTGCCGAGGTAGGCGTTCCACTGCACCTTGACGGTGTCGGCGACGTTCAGCCGTTCCCATGGCTGATCGGCGTGGAACAGCAGCAGGTGGGCGCACGCGTCGCCGTCGAGGTCGGTCAGCCGGAGCTCGGTGCCGCGCGCGAGCACCTTGTGCGTGTAGCCGTCGCCCGCCACCGTTTCGGCCCAGACGAGGTCCGCGCTGTTGACTCCTGGCGGCGGTTCCGGCCAGTTCGAAGCCGGGATCGTCGGCATCGTTTCGACGATCGTGCCATCCTGGGCTCGGGCGTGATCCCGGGCTCCGTAGGTGGTCGCGGTGCTCATGACTGTCCTAATCAGTTCTGGGAGTGGGCTATCCGGCACACTCCTGGTGGTAGCCGGTCGGCGGGTGAGCACTCGGATGTCCTGGACGCTTGAGTCCTGATGAAAGACAGTGCCCCTGCTGGTGGGCCGGGAGAGTTGATCGCTGATGGGATGTCGTGCCCCGCGTGTTCGTGGTGGGAAGCACTGTTTGATTAGGTCGCTGAGGTTCTCCCGCTGGCTGCTGTAGGTGATCGAGATCGGGAGGACTTTTGCGGCTTTTCGTGGGAGATGACTGGGCTGAGGACCACCACGATGTGGAGGTGATGGACGCCGCCGGCCGTCGGCTGGGCAGAGCCAGGCTGCCGGAGGGTGTGGCGGGGATGGCCCGGCTGCATACGATGATCGGTGAGCTGATCGGTGACGACGCCGACGAAGCCGAGGTGCTGGTCGGGATCGAGACCGACCGGGGTCCGTGGGTGCGGGCGCTGGTCGCCGCCGGGTACACGGTGCTGGCGGTGAATCCGTTGCAGGCGGCCAGGTTCCGCGACCGGCTGGGTGTCTCGGGTGCCAAGAGCGATGCCGGTGACGCGCATGTGCTGGCCGACATGGCCCGCACCCACGCCCACGAGCTGCGGGCGGTCGCCGGTGACAGCGCCCAGATCGAGGCGGTGAAGGTGGTTGCCCGCACCCACAAGACGTTGATCTGGGAACGCACCCGCCACACGCAGCGGCTGCGGCACGCGCTGCGGGACTATTTCCCCGCCGCGCTGGCCGCCTTCGATGACCTCGACGCCGCCGACACCCTGGAACTGCTGGGCAAGGCCCCGACCCCGGCCCAGGCAGCCCGGCTGACGATCGCTCAGATCAGCGCCGCGTTGAAACGGGCGCGTCGCAAGAACATCGCGGAGAAAGCCGTGGTGATCCAGGCCGCGCTGCGCGCCGAGCACCTGGGCCAGCCCGAAGTGGTGGCGGCCGCTTACGCCGCCTCGGTTCAGGCGCTGATCGCGGTCCTGAACGTCCTCGACACCCAGGTCAAAGCCCTGCAAAGGCAGGTCGATGCCTATTTTGGGCAGCACCCGGCCGCTGAGATCATCCTGTCCCAGCCTGGTCTGGGGTCGGTTCTCGGCGCCCGGGTGCTCGCGGAGTTCGGCGACGACCCCGACCGCTACGCCACCGCCAAAGCCCGCAAGAACTACGCCGGGACCTCCCCGATCACCCGAGCGTCGGGCAAGAAGAAAGTCGCGCTGGCCCGGTTCATCCACAACGATCGGCTCATTGACGCGTTGCTGACCCAGGCGTTCAGCGCGCTGCGCTTCTCGCCCGGGGCACGCACCTACTACGACACGCAACGCGCCCGCGGCAGCGGCCACAACGCCGCCCTGCGCCAGCTCGCCAACCGACTCGTCGGCATCCTCCACGGATGCCTCAAAACCGGCACCCTCTACAACGAGACAACCGCCTGGTCGCACCACATCACCTCCACCGCGGCTTGACATCTACGGACCTGGGATGTCTTTCAGGACACTGCGGGGACGGGTTCGAGTACGGCGGGACTGGCTGGTTTCAAACGAAGCCAGCATAGCCAACCGATCAACACCGCTGCTGCCACGAATTCGAGCGGGAAGAGCAGCATCCACGGCGACCCGGTGCCTGCCAGATCGTAGATCTCGGCGCGCGGCCAGGCGATGTTGATGATCATGGCGAGCCCGTAGAGCACGGCGAGCGCGTTGACCAGCACACCCCAGCGGCCGAGCGCGAACCAGCCCGGCTGGGCCGACGGCATGGTGCCGCGCAGGCGCTTGACGAGCAGCGGGCCGGTGACCAGCAGGTACGCCAGGTAGACGACCACGACCGAGGTCGCGGTGAGGGTGCTGAACAGCGTCGAGTTGCCGACGTTGAGCAGCAGCAGCGCGATGGCGAGCGCGCCGGACAGCAGCGCGGGCGCGAGCGGGGTCCCGGTGCGGGCGTTGACCTTGGCGAGCGCGCGGGCGCCGGGCAGCGCGCGGTCGCGGGCCATCGCGTAGATCAGCCGGATCGTGCCGGTCTGGATGGTGAGCGTGCAGACGACCACCGCGATGGCGACGTCGGCGAGGAAGATCGGGCCGAGGGTGTCACCGAAGACGGCCTTGATGACGTAGGGCAGGCCCTGTCCGGCGAGCTGCCCGTCGGTCAGGCTCGGCGCGGCCATCAGCGCGAACAGCACGAGTGCCAGTCCGCCGAGCCCGGAAACGAGCAGCGCGCGAAGCACCGCGCGGGGCGCGGACTTGCGCGCGTCCTTCGTTTCCTCGGCGACGGAAGCGGCCGTGTCGAAGCCATAGAGCACATACGCGGCCATCAGCGCCGAAGCGAGCACGCCGCCGACACCTGCTTCGCCCGTCCCGTGCGTGACGACCTGCGGCCCGCGAACGGCGAACATCCCCAGCCCCGCCAGCAGCACGACGACGCCCAGCAGTTCGGCCGCGACGCCGATGTCATTGATCCGTGCCATCACCCGCACGCCCGCCGCGTTGACGGCCGTGGTGAAGACGATCAGCAGGGTGCCGAGCAGCACGGCGTTGGTCGCGCCGGTCGGCGACGTCACCGAGGCGTCACCCCCGACGAGCTGGAATCCGCTCCACACCGAGGGAAGCACGACCTGCAGCGCGATCGCGGCCGAGGCGAGCGCGACGACGCAGCCGATCAGCATCATCCAGCCGGCGACCCAGCCGCCGAATCCGCGGCTGAGTTGTTTCGCCCACTGGTACACGCTTCCGGCCAAAGGGAAACGCGCGGCGAGTTCGGCGAAATTGAGCGCGACCATCAACTGACCGGCGATGACGATCGGCCAAGTCCAGAAGAACAACGTCCCGCCGAACGAGAAGCCGAAGCCGAACAGCTGAAACACGGTGGTCAGGATCGAGACGAAGGAGAAACCGGCCGCGAAGGCCGAAAAACCGCCCAGTGAGCGGCGAAGTTCTTGTTTGTAGCCGAATTCTGCGAGGTCGGACACCCGCGGCTCCCTCTGGATTTGTTTCGGTCGACCGACCGAAACTAGGACGTATCGGCGACGAACCCGTTCCAGTCAGGTTAGCTGTATGTAAATTGCATGCTGTTTCACTTCCGCATAGCGCTGCGGGGCGGTATGCGGGCAAGATCTCGGGGATGAGCAGTGGAGTCGGGAGACCGAGAGCGAGTGGGGCGGCGGCGAGCAGACAGGACGCGCGCCAAGCCGTCATGGACGCGGCGGCGGAGTTGTTCACCGGAGCCGGATACGCGGCGACGACCACCCGCGCCATCGCGGAACGCGCCGGCCTGCGCCAAGCGTCGCTGTACTACCACTTCCCGGCCAAGGAAGACCTGCTGGCGGCGCTGCTCGCCGAGACCGTCCGGCCGTCGCTGGACGTCGCCCGCGCGCTCCTGAAAGTGGAAGCCCCGGCCCCGGCGCGGCTGTGGGCGCTGGCCTACTCGGACATCCATCTGCTCGGCGGCGGCCCGCACAACCTCGGCGCGCTCTATCTCCTGCCCGAGATCAGCGCGCCGGGCCTGGCGGACTTCCGCGCCGAGCGCCTCGAACTCAAGGACGCCTACCGCGCCCTGATCGACGGGCCGACGGCGTTGACCGACCTCGTCTTCGGCTTGGTGGAGAGCACGGCGCTCGTGCGTCGCGACACCCCGGGCGTCGACATCGAGGCGCACGCCCGGCACGGCGCGGACGCCGTCCTGCGCATCACCGGCACCGAGCCGGGAGCCATGCTCCAAGCCTCAGCGCTGCGCCTGCTCAAAGACTCCTGACCGCGAACCCGGGATAAAGCGGGCTTTACTCCCCGGGATAAAGCCCGCTAAATCCCCGGGAGTAAAGCGGGCTTTATCCCGGGGGCAGGAGCCTTAGGAGTCCTTGGGCGCCTTGGAGAGCAGGGTCTTGGCCAGCTCGGGCGCCGTCAGCGCGATCTGCCACGGCCGGGCGCCGCCGTCACGCAAGGTTTCCGCGATCGACGTTTCGCCGAGGTCCGCGGGCGGCCGCCAGCAGGTGCGCCGGACGAGATCCGGCAGCAGCAGGTTCTCCACCGGGAGCCGGTGGTGCTCCGCGAGCGCGATCAGCGCCGCGCGGGAAGCCGAAAGGCGGGCCGCCGCGTCCGGGTCCTTGTCCGCCCAGCGGTTGGGCGGGGGAGGACCGTCGTTCGGCTGCGCCGGGTTGGGCAGCTCCGGGGCGGGCAGCTGCTTCGCGGCCTGGAGGTGCCGGAGCCACGACGCGGTGTACTTCCGCTGGACGCGGCCGCCGAAGACGGGCAGCGCCTGCAGTTCGGCGACGGTCTTGGGATCGACGGTGACCGCGTTGATGATCGCGCTGTCCGGCAGCACCCGGCTGGGCGCGCGGTCGCGTTTGCGGGCGAGTTCGTCGCGGGCCTGCCAGAGCGCGCGCACGGCGGCGAGGCCGCGGGCGCTGCGGATCTTGTGGACGCCGGAGGTGCGGCGCCAGGGTTCGGCCTTCGGCGCGGGCGGCGGTGCCGTCCGCACGGCTTCGAACTCCTGCTTGGCCCATTCGAGCTTGCCTTGGGCGTCGAGCTCGGCCTCGAGCTTCTCGCGAAGCTGGACGAGCAGTTCGACGTCGAGTGCGGCGTAGTTGAGCCAGTCGACGGGCAGTGGCCGCTTGGACCAGTCCGCCGCGCTGTGGCCCTTTTCGAGCGTGTAGCCGAGCAGCTTCTCGACCAGCGTGCCGAGCGCGACCCTGTCGTAACCCGCCAGCCGTCCGGCCAGCTCGGTGTCGAACAGGCTCGCCGGATGCAGGTCGAGCTCCGCCAGGCATGGCAAATCCTGCGAGGCCGCGTGCAGCACCCACTCGAGGCCGTTGAGCACCTCGGCGAGCGGTGCGAGCTCGCCTTCGAGCGCGATGGGGTCGACCAAGAAGGTGCCAGCCCCATCACGCCGGAGCTGCACCAGATACGCCTTCGGCCAGTAGCGATAGCCGGAGGCGCGCTCGGTGTCGACCGCGATCGCGCCCGTGCCCGCCGCCAGCTTCGAGCAGGCTTCGGCGAGCTGAGCGGAATCGACGATCACCGGTGGTGTGCCGTCGACCGGCTCCTTCAGGAGTATCGGTGCTGGCGGTTCCATGGCGTCGTCGAATCCCTGGTCTGCGGTTTGCACAACTGACGACCCTACGGGACGGGCGTACCGCGCCTGGTCAGCCCGCCCCGTAGAGTTGATGTCCGAGTCAGCGAATAACGCCTGCGCGCATCGCCAACGCCACCATCTGAGCCCTGTCGCCGGTCCCGAGCTTGCGCCCGATGCGGGACAGGTGCGACTTCACCGTGAGCGCGGAGAGGCTGAGTTCCTCTCCGATCTCCTTGTTGGACTGGCCGTCGGCGACGAGCTGCAGCACCTCGACCTCGCGCGCGGAAAGCTCGCGCGGGGTGTTGTCGGTGCCGGCAACGCGCGTGCCGGTGGCCAGGACCGGAGCCACGCTCGGATCCGCGTACACGCCGCCCTCGAGCACCCTGCGCACGCCGTCGGTGACAACCACCGGCGACGCGGATTTCAGCAGGTATGCCTGAGCTCCGGCCTGGAACGCCGACCTGACCGCGTACGGGTCGTCGGATGATGCGAGCACAACCACACGTGGCCAGCCCTGGCTACGGAGTTCCGTAACCAGCTCAATGCCGCTGCCATCGGGTAGGCCAAGGTCGAGGATCGCCAGGTCGCACGGCCCAGTGGCCGTTGCCCTTGCCCTCGCCTCGGCCACCGTGGCGGCCTCGTGAACTGTGCCCGCACCCATTTGTGCGAGTCTTGCGGCTATTGCCTCCCTCAGCAGCGGGTGGTCATCGACCACCAGCACGGAAAAAAGCTCTTCCCGCGGGTGCGGAACCATGCTCGCCGGCAAAGCACCGGCTGGCGTGGATCGGACGGCCTGATTCAAGCCGACGGTAGCCACGTCACTACCTCCCTGGAGTCGGTCGTGCCCCCCGACCGGCACCGGGACCTTCGGCCGTTTAGCCGCGCCAGCTTTAGACCGAAAGTGGTGTCGTCGAAGGCACTGTAGCTGTCTGAGAGGCGTTTCGGGGGGATCGAACGGGTATCTATCTGGAACTAGTAGTTACTCAGAGGGTTCGTTGTCACACGATCGGGCTAGTGAACAGCCCGTGGCTAACGGATCGCCCTGGGAACACGATGAAACTCCTTTGCCGGTTGCGGAGCGATCGTGCAGATGGCCCGTGCAACCGCCTCGGTCGCCTTTCATCCGCATGGAAAACGCCGTTTTTGATGTTTTCGGTGCGACACGCCGAGCGACTCGCGGAAGATCGCGCGCACGCCGTGAACGGCGTTCACCAAAACATGAAGAGAAGTTGATCTTGTTGCGGTGAGTGACACGCCCGGGTTCACGATAGTGAACGCCCCCTGGCAAGCCGCCAGACGGGCTAGTGGGCCCAGGTGAACATCCGTATACCCCCGGGACGTGAAAACCGCTCACATCGCCACTGAGGCCGCGCGAATGGCCCAACGTGGTTGTGGCCCGCATGCGCACCCCGAAGCCCGTGCCCGAAACGCCACCTCCCGTACCCGACGGGTCGGCACGCGTACCTGACGAGTCGGCACGTGTGCCTGGGCGGTCGGCACGCCGCCGACCCTCTGGGTACGCGTGCCGACCGCCCAGGTACGGCTGCCGACCCTCCAGGTACGTGAGGCATTCCCAGCTCAGCGAGGGTCGTGAGTGGTACGGCCGGTTCTAACCGGCCAAAACGCTCACGACCGAGCGGGAGCTAGGAGCCCTGGCGCTGGCCGAACATGGTCACGCCGACCGGCGGCAGGCCGACCACGCTCGACATGACCTGGCAGAAGGCCTCGCCGTGCGGCCGCAGCTGGGCGTCGACCGGCGTCCAGGAAGCGCGAAGTTCCAGGTCGTCGGTCCGCGGCGGGCCCGAGATGTCGCCGAAGCGGGCGGACGAGGTCTCCGTCACGGTCCCGCCCAAGGCCGTCCACGTCGCGCCCGAGGCTTCGAGCGCGTCGGTCAGCCATGACCAGCCCACGGCCGGGAGGAACGGGTCGGTCGCCAGCTCGCGGTCGAGCTCCGCGCGTACATAAAGGACAAGCCTGAGCACGCCGTCCCAGCCGTCCTGGCCGTCGGGGTCGTGGAGCAGCACGAGCCGCCCGGTGGCGAGCACGTCCGCCGGACCTGTGCTTTCGCAGCTGATCGCGTACGACCACGGCGCCAGGCGCTGGGGTGCCCGCAGGGTTTCGAGCTCGAGTTCCCGGCGGGGCACCACAGAGCGCAGTGCGGCCACGGCTTCACGGAACAGCTCGGGCGCTTGCGTCATCGCGGTCACGAATCCGACTGTAAGGCGGGAACCCGCCGATGCCGAGGTAGACGCGCCGAGAAGCCGCTCAGCCGAGAGCCATACGATGTAAACGATGTCTCCTACACTCCAGACGCGGCGCCGCGCACTGCCCGACGCCCCCTTCCTCGTGGCGGCGAACGGCGGCAAGCCTTCGCGGCTGCCCGTGTGGTTCATGCGCCAGGCAGGTCGCTCGCTGCCCGAGTACCGCGCGCTCCGCGAGGGCACCGCGATGCTCGACGCCTGCTTCGACCCCGAGATGCTCGCCGAGATCACCCTGCAGCCGATCCGGCGGCACGGTGTCGACGCGGCCATCCTGTTCAGCGACATCGTCGTGCCGCTCAAGGCCGCCGGCGTCGACATCGACATCGTGCCCGGCACCGGCCCGGTGGTCGCGTCGCCGGTGCGCGACAAGGCCGCGGTCGACGCGCTCCCGGTGCTCGAAGCCGACCAGGTCGGCAAGGTCGCCGAAGGGGTCGGCCTGCTGGTCGAGCGCCTCGGCGAGACGCCGCTGATCGGGTTCGCGGGCGCGCCGTTCACTCTCGCCTCCTACCTCATCGAGGGCGGCCCGAGCCGTAACCACGAGCACACCAAGGCGCTCATGCACTCCGAGCCCGAGGTCTGGCACGCGCTGGCCGACCGGCTCGCCGACGTGGCGCTCACCTTCCTCCGCGCGCAGCTCGACGCCGGTGTCGACGCGATCCAGCTGTTCGACTCCTGGGCGGGCGCGCTTTCGGAGCGGGACTACCGCGAGTTCGTGCTGCCGCACTCGGCCAAGGTACTGGCCGGGGTCGCAGGCTACGGCGTGCCGCGCATCCACTTCGGCGTCGGCACCGGCGAGCTGCTGGCCGCCATGCGCGACGCGGGCGCGGACGTCGTCGGTGTCGACTGGCGCATCCCGCTCGACGAAGCCGTCCGACGTTTGGGAGGCGACGCCGTCGTGCAGGGCAACCTCGACCCGGCGCTGCTGCACGCGTCGTGGCCGGTGCTCGAAGCCGAGGTCCGCCGGATCGCCGACGAGGGCCGCGCGGCCTCGGGGCACATCTTCAATCTGGGCCACGGCGTGCTGCCCGGCGTCCAGCCCGAGGTGCTGACCAAGGTCGTCGAGCTGGTCCACTCGCTGTGAAGACGGTCGCGGTCGTCGGCGGCGGCATCTCCGGGATGACCGCCGCCTACCGGCTGCGGCAGTCGCTCGGCGACGCGGCCGAGATCGTGGTCTTCGAATCGACCGCGAAGCTCGGCGGCAAGCTGCGCACGATCGAACTCGCCGGTCAGGCCTATGACGTCGGCGCCGAGGCCTTCCTCGCGCGCCGCCCGGAGATGCTCGCGCTGGTCCAGGAGATCGGCCTCGGCCAGAGCCTCACCCATCCGACCGGCGCGCGGGCGACCATTCGCGCGGGCGGGACGTCACGAGGGTTGCCGCCGGGCACGGTCATGGGTGTGCCCGCGTCGGCCGAAGCCGTCGCCGGGATCCTGTCGGAAGACGGCCACAAGGCTGTCGCCGCCGAAGCGACCATGCCGCTGTCACTGCCGGACCGCGACGTCCCACTGGGCAGGCTCCTGCGTGACCGGTTCGGCGACGAATTGGTCGACCGGCTCGTCGATCCGCTGCTCGGCGGCGTCTACGCGGGGGGAGCGGACGGCCTCGGCCTGCGCGCGACCATGCCCGGTCTCGCCGCCGCGGTGGCGGGCGGCGCCGAGTCGCTGACCGCGGCCGCCGCCGCGCAACTGCCCAAGTCCCGCAGCACCGCGCCGGTGTTCGGCACGACCGTCGGCGGCCTCAATGCCGTGATCGACCGCCTCGCCGAGCTGGCCAAGGCCGACGTCCGACTCGGACTCCCGGTGCGGTCACTCCGACAAGCGGAAGACGGCTGGCGCCTGGAGATCGGCTCGACCACCTTCACCGAGGTCATGGACTTCGACGCGGTCGTGCTCGCCGTCCCGGCGCCCGCCGCGCGCAAGCTGCTCGACGGGGTCGTGCCCGCCGCGTCGGCCGCGTTCGGCGAGATCGAACTCGCGTCGATGGCCGTCGTCGCGATGGCGTTGCCGCCCGGAACCGAGCTGCCGGACCAATCCGGCATCCTGATCGGCGCCGGCGAGCGGGACTCGGCGGGCAAGCCGTTCGCGGCGAAGGCGTTCACCTTCTCGACGCGCAAATGGGCCCACTACGGCGACGGGCCGGTGCTGGTCCGCGGCTCCGTCGGCCGGTTCGGCGAGGAGCGGGTACTGCAGGTCGACGACTCGGAGCTCGTCGCCGCCGTCCGCCGCGATCTCGCCGATCTGACCGGTGTGACGGCCGTGCCGGTCGAGACGATCGTCACCCGCTGGGGTGGCGGGCTGCCGCAATACGGCGCCGGACATCTGGACCGCGTCGAGCGCATTGAGCGGGCCGTCGCCGAAATCCCAGGTCTGGCCATCGCGGGCGCGACGCTGCACGGGGTGGGACTACCCGCTTGTGTGGCCACGGCGACGACGGCGGTCAACCGGCTTCTGACAAGATGAATGGCATGGCGCGGCTGAACTACACCGAACTCAACGACACGATCCGCTACACCGCTTGGTCGGTCTTCCGGGTCGAACCGGGCAAACTGGGTGAGGATCGCGGTGACGCCGCGCGGGAGACCACCGAGTACCTCGACGCGCTCGAGGGCAAAGGCGTGGTCGTGCGCGGCGTCTACGACGTCGCGGGCATGCGCGCCGACGCCGACTTCATGATCTGGTGGCACGCCGAAGAGGTCGAGCAGGTGCAGGCCGCGTACAGCGGGTTCCGCCGCACGCCGCTCGGCCGCGCGTCGACCCCGGTCTGGAGCCAGATGGCGCTGCACCGGCCCGCCGAGTTCAACAAGAGCCACATCCCGGCGTTCCTCGCCGGTGAGGACGCGCGCAAGTACATCTGCGTTTATCCGTTCGTGCGCTCCTACGACTGGTACCTGCTGCCCGACGACGAGCGCCGCAAGATGCTCGCCGACCACGGCAAGGCCGCCCGCGGCTATCCGGACGTCCGCGCGAACACGGTCTCTTCGTTCGCGCTCGGCGACTACGAGTGGATCCTCGCGTTCGAGGCCGACGAGCTGCACCGCATCGTCGACCTGATGCGTGACCTGCGTGCCACCGAGGCCCGCAAGCACGTGCGGGAAGAGATCCCGTTCTACACCGGCCCGCGCGTGCCGCCCGCCGAGCTCATCGCGAACCTGCCGTAGTGATCACCGGCAGCGAATCGGTACTGCCCGGACCGTTCCGGGTCGCGCGCGCGGCCGCGCTGAGCATCGAGGCGGCCACCGACGCCGCGGGGGAACTCCTGCGGCTGCGCGGGATCGCGCCCGGTGAGGTCACGGTGGACACCCGCCACGCGGCGGCCGCGTTCCACAGCGAGGCGTACCTGCTCAAGGCGTTCTCCCCGGACGGCGGTGACCTCTGGGCGCCGCTGTCCGGCAACTATCAGGCTCGTGACGGCTGGGTGCGCCTGCACTGCAACTACGCGCACCACGCCGACGCGGTCTGCTGGGGACTCGGCGTCCCGCCGACCGTCGAGGCGGTCACGGCCGCGGTCGCGAAACGCTCGGCGCACGACGTGCAGGAAGCCGTGATCGCGGCGGGCGGCGCGGCCGCGCTCATGCGGTCGCCCGAGGACTGGGCCGCGCATCCGCAGGGCCAAGCCGTCGGCGAACTTCCGTTGACCGGGCACGACGTCATCGGCGACGGGCCCCGGCGTGAGCTGTGGGAATCGGACCGGCCACTCGGCGGGATCCGCGTGCTGGACCTGACCCACGTCATCGCGGGCCCGGTCGCCGGCCGGGTGCTCGCCGCGCACGGCGCGAACGTGCTGCACCTCGGCGCCGCGCATCTGCCGACCGTCGCGCCGCTGGTGATGGACACCGGCATGGGCAAGAAGTCCGCGTACCTGAACCTGACCACCGAGGCGGGCCGGGCCAAGCTGTGGAAGATGGTCGCGCGCGCGGACGTGCTGCTGCAGTCGTTCCGGCCGGGTGCGTTGCCGCGCCTGGGTTTCACGCCCGAGAAGCTCGCGGCGGTCCGGCCTGGCCTGATCATCGCCGACCTCAGCGCGTACGGCTGGACCGGACCGTGGGCACGCCGTCGCGGCTTCGACAGTCTCGTGCAGCTCGCGACGGGCATCGCCGCAGAGCAGGGGATGGACGAGCCTCGGCCGTTGCCGGTGCAGGCGCTCGACCACGCGACCGGCTGGCTCGCCGCCGCCGGGATCATGGAAGCCGTGCGCGCCCAGGTCGCCGAGGGCGGCACACGGCACGTCCGGCTCGCGCTCGCCAGGACGGCGTCGTGGCTGGACTCGTTGGGCCGCAAGGATCCCGCGGGGGAGATGCCGGACGCGTCCGACCTGCTGGAGAAGGTCGACAGCCAGTTCGGCGAGCTGACCAGGGTCAAGGTGCCGGGTGAGCTGCCCGGCGGCAATCCTTTTTGGACGCACGCCTCGCACCTACCCGGCAGTGATCCGCTTACCTGGTAGCCAGCGCCGTTTCGGCTTCTTGAGCTCACCGCGCTCGATGAGCCACTTCGCGAACCGCTCCGCGTCGTCGCGTGCCCGGGTTCCTTCGAACTTCGGGTACGCGGCGGCGTAGACCTCGAACAGCTCCGCGAACCGGGTGCCCAGCTCCTCCGGGATGTCCGGCCGGAGGTAGCCGACGACGCGCCTTCGCTTGTTGCGCAACACGATCACCTCGGCGCGCACCCGGCCGGCGTCGAACCCGGCCGGTGGAACGCCGCCCGCGAGCAGCGCGCGCAGTAGCTCCCCCTGCTGCGCCGCAAGCCGCTCGCGGGCGGACGTCATCGGGTGACCACCTTCCGGATGGCGGCCAGTTCCGACGTGAGTTCGGTGTCCGGCGGATAGTCGTCGTCGCGTTCGAGCAGCACGCCCGGCGGGTCCACTCTGGACCGCAGTTCACCGAGAAGTTCCAGCACCTGCGGGAAAATCGGGTGCGCGTGCGTGTCGTGGTAGATGCCGTCGCGCTCGACGCCGCCGGCCATGTGCACGTAAGCCAGCTGCTGCCAAGGGATGTCGTCGAGGAACGCCGTCGGATCGGTGCCGAGGTTGCGCGCGGTCGCGTAGAGGTTGGCGACGTCGATGATCAGCAGGCAGCCGGTGCGTTCGGTCAGCTCGCGCAGGAACTGGGCCTCGGTCAGCTCGGCGTCCGGCCACTCGAAGACGGCCGCGATGTTCTCCATCGCGAAGGGAACGCCCACAATGGACTGAGTCAGTTTGACATTGTCCACCAGCACATCCAGCGCGTCACGAGTACGCGGGACCGGGATCAGATGGCCCGCGTCGAGCCCGCCCGCGCGCACGAAACAGACGTGGTCGCTGGCCATCGGCGCGCCGAGTTCCTCGGTGACCGCGGCGAGATGCTCGACGCGGTCCGTGTCGAGCGGCTCCGCTCCACCCAGTGAAAGCGAAACCGCGTGCGGGAGGATGGGGAGCCCGAGCCCGGTGAGGGACTCGGGCAGGTGCTTGGCGTGGAGGTTCTCGGCGACGACCTCGACCCAGTCGACACCCGGGATCCGGGCGATCGACAGGTCGATCTCGGGCCGCCAGCCGATCCCCACACCGAGCTTCCCCCGCTGGTCAGCCACCGCAGCCGCCACCGCCGCCGCAGGAACTGCCGCCACCGCCGCAGGAACTACTCCCACCAGAACTGCCACAGCTGCTGGAGAACGACGAACCCGAGTCGCTGCTGCTCCAGCCGCCTCCGGAAGAGGCCACCGGCACCATCAGCGCCGCGCTGAGCGCCGGGTCCGGGTACATCGTCATGCCGCCGACGGCGACGAGCCCCGCCGCACCCGCGAGTACCGCGTTGTGTTGCCCTGTGCGGCTTTTCTCCTTGCTGAGCTCGCTCTGCCCCTTGGCCGTCGCCTTCGTCTTGGTCGGCCGCTTGGCCACCACGCGGGCGATCAGCGTGGCCACCAGCGCGACGATCACCAGCGCGGTGAGCCAGCCGACCGGGCGGTTGAGCGAAAGCCCGTTCACCCAGCGCGCGAAGCCGACGGCCAGAACCGCCAGGTAGAGCCAGAAAACGACCTTCCGGATGGTGCGGGTCCGGCTGTTCGGCACGACCAGGCCGCGTCGTTCGAGGTCGGTGGCGAGTGCCCTGAGTTCCGCGGAGCTGCTCATCCGCACCATGATGCTCAAGGTCGACTTGCCGGTCGCCGTCCTGACGACCGCCGCCTCCAGCGGATCGCCGGGGATCGCGCCGGTCGCCCGGATCTTGCGGTTGCTGCTGACCCGCAGCAGTCCGCGCTCGACCAGCGCGGCGATGACCGTTTCGATGACCCGGTTCTGGCCGCCCGCCAGGTACGCGTATTCGTAGACGGTGAGCGCGCGTCCGGTGTCGACGGCGGCGGCGGGCCTGGCGAGCCGCGCGCCGATGCCCAGGATGACCCGCACCACCAGCGGCGCCACCAACAGTCCGATGTAGATCTGGATGAACGCCGGTCCCGAGATTCCCCAAGGGTTTTCCATCGTGCTTCCCCTCCCATCCGGGTGTCGGTCCACCGTAATGGCCGAGTGAAGAGAGCGTAGAGCCTGTATCCCGGTTCGAGAACTCGACTTAAGGCAAGCTTGAGGGGGCAATTTCACTTCGAGGTGGCTTGCAGGGCCTTCGCCAGCTTCGCGTCGGGGTACCGGCGCAGCCCGCCGACCGCGACCAGCCCGGCGGCGCCGTCGACCGCGGACCGGTCCCCACGTGCCATTTCATAGGATTTCAGCCCCGCGAGCGTGGGCCGCGGCTGCTTGCGTTCCTTGGCCAGCAGCGCCGCGCCTGCCATCGCCGCGACCACCAGCGGCAGAAGCAACGGCCATTTCCAGCTGACCGTGCCGAGCGCCAGCACAACGGTGTACACGGCGAACACGGCCCACCACACGCGGCGACGCAGCCGTTCCGGAGTCACCAATCCACGTGCTTCGAGCTCGGCGGAAATCGCCAGCATCGGCGCGGAATCCGCCAAAGAATCGCGAAGGTCGGCGGCCGTGACCCCGGCCGGGGAAAGCGTCGCGGCGGCCACCTCGTGTTCGAGCGGATGGACCGCGGCGACGGGCGTGCGGAACAGCCGTCCCGTCTCGGCGACGCGCAGCTGCTCGCGTTCGATCATCGCGGCGACGACCGTCTCGGCGACGCGCGCCGTGCCGCCCGCCAGATAGGCGAAGTGATAGAGCGTGGGCAGGCGGCAGGCGTGCTTGGCGCCGAGCAGCAGCACACTGCCCGCGCCGACGAGCGCGGGCAGGATCAGCAACGCCAGATACGTCCACCCCGCCATGACTCCTCCAGCAAACAGGACGCGGAGGAGCGGCGGGAGGTTGCGAGGGTGTGCCTCTACTCCTTGGGGACCAATTTCAGCGAGATCGAGTTGATGCAGTACCGCTGGTCCGTCGGCGTCGCGTAGCCCTCGCCCTCGAAGACGTGCCCGAGGTGGCTGTGGCACGAGTTGCAGAGCACCTCGATGCGCTTCATGCCCATCGTGCGGTCCTCACGCAGCAGCACCGCGTCGGAGTCCGCCGGGTCGAAGAACGACGGCCACCCGCAGTGGCTGGGGAACTTGGTGTCACTGCGGAACAATTCGGCGCCGCAGGCCCGGCACTCGTAGGAGCCGGTCGTCTCGGTGTCGGTGTATTCGCCGGTGTACGGACGTTCCGTACCGGCCTGGCGGAGGACGGCGTACTCCTCCGGGGACAGCTGCTCACGCCATTCCTGCTCGGACTTGACCACACGCGGGGTGGCCCCGACCACGGGTTTCATGCCTTTCACAGTTACGACGTTACTCCGCGAGCCACTGCAAAGCCCGTTCGACGATGTCCCAAGCGGCGACTATCACGCCGGCGATGATGAGGGTCGCGAGGAAGGCCGCGATCCACCAGCGCAGGCCACCGAGGCGGTTGCTCGAGTCGGCGAAGTCGGCGACGCCGTCGATCGACGCCTCGACGGTGAAGTTGGGCCCGCAACGTTCCATCCGGTCGAGGTGCTCGGCGAACGCGCGCGCTTCGGGGTCGTGCGGATCGAGCCCGACCAGGTCCTCGTGGAAGCGAGGATGCTGGCCCGGTCCGGTGGGTCCGGTCTCGGCCATACCCCCACGGTATGCCACGGACACCGTTCGACGCACTCACCCAGCGGCGCGTCTCACCACTACTGCTTGAGCTTGGTGTCCGAGTCGATCTTGAGCGAGCCGCCGAGGTTGATGATCCGCCAGCCGTAGCGGGGCGCTGTGTTGATGTTGACGTTCATCGTCAGCGATCCGTCGTCATTCGCCTTGCCCGCGTCCGAACGCACCGTGTTCCACGCGCCGATCTTCTGCTCGGCCCAGTACTGCTGGAACTGCTGCTGGGTGCCGTACACCTTCTGGGCGGCCGGGCTGAGCAAGTTCCACGCGGTGGCGCTGCCTCTGGTCGAGTCGTCGATGAAGGTGGTCATCGCCTTGGCGGCGGTGGGGAAGTCGGTGACCTTGCCTTCGGACGGCGTCGAGTCCGGCGCTCCGGCCGGGTAGCCGGAACTGGCCGGCGACTTCGGGGTGCTCTTGCCGGGCTGCTGCGACGAGCTGGAGCCCGGCCCGGCGGCCGTGCCGCCCGAGTCGTTGCCGTCGCTGCCGGAGTTCAGCACCAGGAACACGATCACCGCGATGACCACGACCGCCGCACCGGCGCCCGCGAACACCATGGTCTTGCGCTTCGAGTCGTTGGCAGGCGGCTGGGGCGCGCGCATCGGCGCGGCGGCCGACGGGACCGGGCGCGGCGGCGTCTGCGGCGGCATCGCCTGGGTGGGGCGCGGAGGTGTCATCGGCGGCGCGTAGGCCGCCGTCGGGGTGCGCGGCGGAGTCGGCGGTCCCTGCGGGGCCTTGCGCTGCCAGGGCGGCGGCGCGCCGTTCTCGGCCGCGACCGGTCTCCGGCCACCCGCGCCACCACTGGGCAGCGTCGGGGAGACGGTGATGCCGGGCAGCTGCTCGGTGCTGCGCGAAGCGAGCCTGCGGAGCTGGTCGGCGGCCTCGGCCATGCTCGGCCGGTCCTCCGGCTCGGGCTGCAGAAGGCTCATGACCAGCGAAGTCGCCGGTCCGGCCTGCTTCGGCGGGACGATGTTGCCGTTCGCGGCCGCGTAGAGCAGCGCGAGCTGGTTCGAGGTGTCGCCGTAGGGCGTCAAGCCCTCCAGCGCCTGGTAGAGCGTCGCGCCGAGCGCGAAGACGTCCGAGCTGGGGACCGGGTCGGCGCCCCTGGCCAGTTCCGGCGCCAGGTAGGCGGGCGTGCCGCCGATCAGGCCGGTCTGGGTCAGCGCCATGTCGCCCGCGGCCCGGGAGATGCCGAAGTCGGTGAGCTTGGCGACGCCGTTGCCGTCGATCAGGATGTTGCCCGGTTTGACGTCGCGGTGGACGATCCCGGCGCGGTGCGCGGCCAGGAGCGCCGACGCGACCTGCTCGCCGATGCGCGCGACCTGGCCGACCGGCAGCGTCGGGTTCTGGGCCAGCACGGCCGACAGGCTGGGCCCGTCGACGAACTCCATCACCAGGCACGGGTCGCCGCTGTGCTCGGCGATGTCGAACACGACGATGGCGTTCGGATGCTGGAAGCGGGCCGCGTTCTTCGCCTCGCGCATGGCGCGCTGGCGCATGTTGTCGCGCTCGGCCTCGGACACACCCGGCTGGGCCAGGATCTGCTTGACGGCCACGGAGCGTTCGAGGCGCACGTCGATGGCGCGCCAGACGACCCCCATGGCACCGCTGCCGATGTGCTCGACCAGGCGATAGTGCCCTGCGATCAGTTGCCCGGTGTCGATGGCGCCTGCTCCTCGGAAATCTCCGCGATGATGGCTCTTGGTCAGCGCGAACCCCGCCTCGCGCACCCGATCGAGTGTAGCGGGCTGAGGTTCGGGATCTGCGTCAGCCAGCCGTAGGACTCGTCACGTACTCCGGCTCGGCGACCGGCGGTACCCGGCGTTTGAAGGTCCTGACCAGGCCGATCGCGCCCACGGCGGCGAACGCGGCGTAGCAGGCGAGCAGCGCGGGCGGCGTGTTGCCGGTCAGCGCGTCGCCGAGCACCACCACCGCGATCGTGCCCGGGAGGCTACCGAGCGCTGTGCCCAGCAGATACGGCGTCAATCGGACGGATGAAACGCCACAGCAGTAGCTCATCGGCGCGAACGGGACCACCGGGATCAGCCGCAGCGAGGTGATCGCCAGCACACCGCCGTCGGACAGGTGCTCGTTGACCAGGCGCACCGACCTGCGGTGCAGATGCCTGGCGACCAGGTCGCGGCCGAGCAGCCTGGCCAGCCCGAACGACAGCCCGGACGCGATCGTGGTCGCCAGGATGCCGATCCCGATGCCGGCGGTCGCGCCCAGCAGCAGCCCGCCCGCGAGGTTGAAGACCGTTCGCGGGATCGGGGCGACCGTGAGCACCGTGTAGGCGAGGAAGAACAGCCACGGCGTCGCCGGGCCGAGCTCGGTGGCCCAGTCGCGCAGTTCGGCGGGGGACGGGATCGGCACCAGCACCGCGGCCGCCACGAGCAGGGCGAGCAGCACGAGCGCGACGATCAACTTGGTTCTCCCCGACATGCGCTCCACGGTAAAGCACTTGCCGCCGGTGCCTCCCGACGTGGTGGACTCGGCGGGTGCTGAACCTCGACGCCCTGCGCGACCAGCCCGAGCTCCGGCGGGGCCTGGTCGTGCTCAACGAGCTCGACCGGGACAACGAGTCGATGAACTTCCGGATCACGCTGACCGGGCCGCCGGTGTTCGGCAAGGGCTACGGCACCGACGCGACCGCCGCCGTGCTGGACTTCGCGTTCGACGTGGTCGGCCTGCACCGCGTGTCGCTGGGCGTGTTCACCTTCAACCCGCGTGCCAGGCGGGTCTACGAGAAGTGCGGGTTCGTCGCCGAGGGGGTGCGCAGGCACTCGCTGAAGTGGGACGGACAGTGGCACGACTCGGTGGAGATGGGCGTGCTGGCGACCGATCCGCGATTACCGTAGGCGCCATGCCCAAGCACGGCGATCCGATCGAGTACCAGGTAGGCGAGCGCACGGTCAAGGTGAGCAGCCCCGACAAGCCGTATTTCCCCGAGCGGGGGTTCACGAAGCGGCAGGTGGTGGAGTACTACATCGCCGTCGGCGAGCCGCTGCTGCGCGCGATCGGCGACCGGCCGACCACGCTCAAGCGCTACCTCGACGGCGTCACGGGTGACTGGTTCTACGCCAAGCGCATCCCGAAGGGCGCACCCGGCTGGGTGGAGACCGCCAAGATCACCTTCCCGTCCGGCCGGACGGCAGACGAGGTGTGCCCGACCGAGCCCGCCGTGTTCGCCTGGGCGGCGAACCTCGGCACCTTCGACTTCCACCCGTGGCCGGTGCGCCGCGCCGACGTCGACCATCCCGACGAGCTCCGCATCGACGTCGACCCGCCGGACGAGGCGAGCTTCGGTGACGCGGTCGAGGTCGCAGGCTGCGTGCGGGAGGTGCTGGCCGACGCCGGGCTGACCGGGTATCCGAAGACCTCGGGCGGGCGCGGGGTGCACGTGCTGGTCCGGATCCGGCCGGAGTGGGACTTCATCGACGTCCGGCACGCGGTGATCGCGCTCGGCCGCGAGGTCGAACGGCGGATGCCGGAGAAAGCGACCATCTCGTGGTGGAAGGAGGAGCGGGGCGGCCGCGTGTTCATCGACTACAACCAGGCCGCGCGCGATCGGACCGTCGCGTCCAGCTGGTCCGTTCGGGGGACTTCGCGCGCGACCGTGTCGACTCCGGTCACCTGGGACGAGCTCACCGAGGTGCACCCGGACGACTTCGACATCTTGTCCGTACCGGTCCGGCTCGCCGAGGCCGGTGATCCGCACGCCGAGCTGGACTCGGTCACGCACGGTATCGAAACGTTGCTCGAGTGGTACGCACGTGACGAACGTGACTTGGGCGTCGCTGAGCTGCCTTATCCGCCTGATTACCCGAAAATGCCTGGTGAGCCCAAGCGTGTTCAGCCGAGTAAAGCGCGATCCGATACTTAAGTTGTTTCGGCCGAACGGGTAACGTCGTAGGGCGCAGTCGCGACTATGCGCAATACATGATGCTCGGCCGAACTCAGGAGGATTGCCGGCATGGACGATCTGGTCGCCTTCCTCAAGGCCAGGGTGACCGAACGGCAGTCGCTGATCATGCGAGCCGTCAAGAAGACCAAATCCGGCGAGCGGCTCGACCGCGGCGAGTCGAAGGTCGTGATCGAGAAGCGCATCCGCGCGCTGACCGAGCTCGAGCTCGACGTCGTCAACCAGATGGTCCAGGAATCCGAGACGGTGCGCCGGATCTTGGCGACGCACCGCACGGCCGTCAACGACCAGGTGCCCGGTTTCCCGCTCTACGGCAGGGACTACTGGTGTGAGACGTGTCATGTCCCGTCGGACGAGGCAGGCTCGAACTGGTGCATGACGCTGCGGCTTCTCGCGCTGCCGTACGGGGACCACAAGGAGTACAACGACGCCTGGAAGCCGTAGGGCGGGAATGATCTCCGGCCGCCCGCGTTGCTCTTTGTGTGCTGCCGTCCCGATTTTCCGTGCTCGACCGTTCACCCGTTCGCGCGAACTCCACGCCTGGCGCCGCCCTGCGTGACACCGTCGCGTTCGCGCGGGAGATCGAAGCGCTGGGCTATCACCGGTTCTGGGTTTCCGAGCACCACAGCGTGCCCGGCATCGCAGGCGCCGCGCCGCTGGTGCTCGCGTCGGCCGTCGCCGCGGCGACCTCGACCATCCGCGTCGGCACCGGCGGGGTGATGCTGCCGAACCATCCGCCGCTCGTGGTCGCGGAACAGTTCGGTGTGCTGGAATCGCTGTTTCCGGGCCGGATCGACATGGGATTGGGCCGATCCGTCGGCTTCACCGACGGAATCCGCCGTGCGCTGGGGCACGGCAAAGACGACGCCGACCGCTTCGGCGAACAGGTTTCCGAGCTGCTGGGCTATTTCGACGGGACGCAGACGCGCCATCCCGGCGTCCACGCGGTCGCCGCCGAGGGCGCGCGGGTGCCCGCTTTCCTGCTCGCGACCGGGGCCGGCGCGGACCTCGCCGCCGAACTCGGGCTGCCACTCGTGATCGCCGCCATTCGCGGCGAAAAGGCGATGACCGACGCGATAGACCGCTATCGCGACAATTTCCGACAATCATCCTTTGGTCCCGCGTATGTGATCGTTTCCACCGCTGTGTCGGTGGCCGAGAATTCATCGCGGGCTCGCGATCTATTGCTACCGGAAGCGTGGTCGACGACCTATTCGCGCACCCGTGGCGAGTTCCCGCCGCTGCTCGCACCGGACCAGGTGCGCGCGCTGACGATCACCGACCGTGAGCGCGCTCGGCTCGACCAGGCACTCGCGGGCCAGATCCACGGGACCGAGTCCGAAGTGCTGGAACGGCTCGAAGGACTCGCCGAGCGCACCGCGGCCGACGAGTTCCTGATCACCACCGCGAGCCATGACCGCGTCGCGCTGCTCGATTCGTATCGCGGGCTCGCTGGCCTGGTGACGCGTCAGGTTGCTACTGTCGCCGGGTGACTGCCGGGTCGGCCTTGAGCCATGAGCAGACGGGGTGCCCGGCCGGGGCTTGACCGCCCGCGGCCCGCCGCCTTCCGCGCGTTTCTCCGCTGAGGAAACGTGCACGGGAAGGAGGTGAAAAGCATGTCTCCCACACAGATCCCACTGCCGGTCTGGCAGGACTTCGTCGCGCGCCACAGCGCGGGCGGGGTGCTCGACGGGCTCGTCACCCAGGTGCTGCCCTTCGGTGCGTTCGTCGAGGTCGCCGACGGCGTCCAAGGCCTGCTGCCCAGCGTCGCCACCGAGCGCGGCGCGCGCATCGCGGTGAAGATCGACCGGATCGACGTCGAAAACCGCCGCTTCAGCCTGGTGCAGGCGTAGCGGCCCGGCCGGGTGCCGGTCGCCTTCCGGGGTGATCGGCACCCGCTTACGACGACACGAGCGCCACGCTGATCGCGCGTGCGGCGTGCTCGACCGCGCCGAGCCCGCGTTCCGGCGGCAAGGTGGCCGCGATGACGCCGAGCACCTCGCCGGTCGGCAGCCGGACGGGCGCTTCGGTGACCGTCAGCTCGTGCTCGGCCTGCCAGCCGGGGGAGAAGCGCCCGGTCTGCCTCGGCACCGTGGCGCCGGGCCGCAGCAGGCGCTCGTGCTCCGCCCGGGTGAGGATGGCGGCGGCGATGAGCAGGTGGCCGTCACACGGCACCGCGAGCACCGAGCTGGCGTGGGTGGCGGTGGCGAGCAGCCGGAGCCGGTGGCGGGCGAGATCGAGCAACCGGGGGTACGGCTGCCACGACTGGCCGAGCCGGAACGCCTGCGCGCCGATCCGATAGCGGCTTTCGGTGCGCTGGACAACCTCCAATTCGGTTAATTGCTCGAGTAATCGGTGGACAGTCGCCTTCGGTATCGAGCAGGAATTGGCCAGCTGAGTCAGGCCCGCTTCACCCCGAAGTCTTACCAATGCGTCCAACAGCGTGAATGCGCCTTCGAGCACGGTTCTCGGTTTTTTCGTTTTCATTGGTATCCCCCTCATCGGTCCGCTGTGCGGAACTATGGCTGACGATCCCAGGTCCGGAAGGTCACGCTGTAGGTACCCCGGTACGTATTTTCGGGCAATGGCGAGCGTGCGGGGAAGAGTACATCCGATGAGGGGAAAGGTTTCAGGCAAATGCGAAGGACCAATCGGTTGGGGACCGTGGTGACCGGCCTGCTCACCGCGCTGGCCGTCACTCCGGCCGTCGCGCACGCCGACGGTGCGGAGGTCACCGTCGCGACGTCGGCCGCGTCGCAGAAGGTCGCCGCCGACTTCGACGGCGACGGCTTCGCCGACAAGGCGGTTTGGCGTCCTGGCAACGGATACTGGTACGTGATCCAGAGCGGGAACGGCGCCGTGGTGACCCGGCAGTGGGGTGTGTCCGGCGACGTGCCGGTCGCCGCCGACTACGACGGCGACCACCGCGCCGACTTCGCCGTGTGGCGGCCGAGCAACGGTACCTGGTACGTCATCCAGAGCAGCAATGGCGCGGTCGTCACCACGCAGTGGGGCATCGGCGGGGACGTTCCGCTGCCCGCCGATTTCAATGGTGACGGCCGCGCCGACATCAATGTCTGGCGGCCCAGTGACGGCGTCTGGTACGTGCGCGGTATCGCGACCGTGCAGTGGGGCGTCAGCGGGGACGTTCCCGTCGCCGGTGATTTCAATGCCGACGGTTTCGCCGATTTCACGGTATGGCGCCCGAGCAATGGGTACTGGTACGTACGTAACATCGCCACCCAGCAATGGGGGACGGCCGGTGACATTCCGGTGGCCGGTGATTTCAATGCCGACGGCCGTGCCGACTTCGCCGTCTGGCGGCCTAGTAATAGCTATTGGTACGTGCTGGGTATCGCACAGCAGCAGTGGGGTGCGGCCGGTGACGTGCCGATGGGCGGCGACTTCGGCGGCGACGGGCGCGCCGACTTCGTCGTGTGGCGGCCGGGCAACGGCTATTGGTACGGCCTGAACCTGTTCACCACGCAGTGGGGCGTCGCGGGCGACATCCCGGTCTGATCGGGCGGAGAACGGTGGGGGCCCGGGGCGGGCCCCCACCGTGTCACGCCACGCGTTCGAAGATGGCGGCGAGCCCCTGGCCACCGCCGATGCACATGGTCTCCAGGCCGTAGCGGGCGTCGCGGCGCCGCATCTCGCGGACCAGCGTGGTCAGGATCCGGATGCCGGTGGCGCCGACCGGGTGACCCAGCGAGATGCCGGAACCGTTGACGTTCAGCCGCTCCGCGAAGTCCCGCTCGGTCAGCTTCCACTCGCGGGTGCAGGCCAGCACCTGGGCGGCGAAGGCCTCGTTCAGTTCGATGAGGTCGATGTCGCCGAGGCCGAGCCCGGCGCGTTCGAGCGCCTTGGCCGTCGCGGGGACGGGGCCGATGCCCATGGTGCGCGGCGGGACCCCGGCGACCGCCCAGGAGACCAGGCGGGCCAGCGGCCGCAGCCCGAGTTCGGCCGCTTTGGCCGGGCTGGCGACCACGCAGACGGCGGCCCCGTCGTTCTGACCGCTCGCGTTGCCGGCGGTGACGGTCGCGTCGGGGTCTTGGCGCAGCATGACCGGCTTGAGCGCGGCGAGCGACTCGGCGGTGGTGTCCGCGCGCGGGTGCTCGTCGGTGTCGACGACGACGTCGGGTTTGCCGCGCCTGCCGGGAATGGTCACCGGCGCGATCTCCTCGGCGAACACCCCGCGTGCCGCGACCGCGCGCTGGTGCGAGGCCACCGCGAGCGCGTCCTGCTCCTCGCGGGGGATCCCGTACTCACGCCGGAGGTTCTCGGCCGTTTCGAGCATGCCGCCCGGCACGGGGAAGTTCGCGCCGCCCGCGGTCAGCCGCGCCCGCGCGAGGCGGTCGTGCAGCTCGACGCCGGACCCCTTGACGCCCCAGCGCATCGCGTCGCTGTAGAACTCGACCTGGCTCATGCTCTCGGCGCCGCCGGCGAGCACCAGGTCGGCGACCCCGGTCTGCACCCGCATCGCCGCGTCCAGCACGGCCTGCAGCCCGGACCCGCAGCGCCGGTCGACCTGCAGGCCGGGCACCTCGACCGGCAGCCCGGCGTCCAGCGCCGCGACCCGGCCGAGCGCGGGCGCCTCGCCATTGGGGTTGCACTGGCCGAAGATCACGTCGTCGACCGCCGTGCCCGGTATCCCGGTGCGCCGCAGCACTTCGCGGATGACGGTCGCGGCCAGTTCGGTCACGGGAACGTCTTTGTAGACGCCACCGAACCGCCCGACGGCGGTGCGGACGGGTTCGCAGATCAGCACTTCTCCGGTCACACCGGCCATAGTGCCACCCGCCGGTTCAGAGCCACCCGTCGAGCGAGCCCATGAACCCCTCGTGGTCGGCGTAGTGCAACGTGTGATCGGGATGCGCCACCTCGCGCACCTCGAACCCGCGCTCGGCGAGCTCCGCCGCGAAAGCCGCCGACAGCACCCGGCTCGGCTTCGCGAGCTGGATCATCGACGGCACCACGGGCGGCGGCGAAAGGTCCTGCCCGGCCAGCCGGTGCAGGAACCCGATCGAGGTGTCGAGGTCCCACGCGGCGATCGTCTCGGCCTCCACCGCACGCGCCTCGTCGTTCCACTGTGGACGTTCCGCGTACAGCTGCGCGACGCTGAGTCCCTTGGTGCGCGCCATGTCCCGGGTGATGAACGCCTCCAGCACGTCGAGCCGAGGCACCCGGAACAACGGCTCCGAGTAGACCGCCCGCTCCGGCAGCAGCCGCTCGACGGCCAGCGCCAGCGTCATTCCGCCCATCGAGTGACCCAACGCCAGCGCGGGCTTGACGGGCACGGTCGCCAGCAAGGCTTCGGCGAACTCGGACGGCTCGGCGTCCGGCGCGGGAGCCGAACCGCCGTGCCCCGGCAGGTCGACGGCGAGCACCCGGTAGCCACGCCCGGCCAGCTCCGGCCCGACCCGCCACCACGCGCGCGAACTCGCGCCCATCCCGTGCACCAGCACGGCGACCCGGTCGCCGGAACCCCACTCACGCGTGTGCAGCCTCATGCGACCTTTTTACCGAACTCGTCGGCGGCTGGCCCGGCGCTAGGGAGTCCCTCCGCTCGACGTCGACGACGATGGCGTGCTCTGCACGATGGTGTCCTGTGCCCACCGTTCGCTGAACCCGGCCAGGAACGCCAGGCCCGTGAAGTAGAACGCGTCGTTCGCGCCGGCGTCCTTGAGCGGAATCAGGCTGCCTTTGATGAGGACGAAGAACGCCGCACCGAAGATTGCGCCCACGACCGGCCGAAACGCGCCACCCAGGGATGTCATCCAGCGAGTGCGGTCGATCGCGACGTCGAGGTTCCCGTTCTTGGTGATTCGGACCATCACGCTGACAGTCGCTCCGATCGCGCCGGAAGCCAGGCACACCGTCAGTCGGGCGGTATCCGCAGCGGTGGCGCCCATAAAAGTGGCCGGAACCAGTTGAAGGCACAAGAGCAGCAAGGTGACAAGGACGACACCAGGGAGCAGGCCTAGGGTATAGAAGGAAACCGCCGAACTCCGAACCGAGCCAGCCGCGAAGGCCTTCGCCTGGTTGATGTCCTTATCCGCGGCTTCCGCTTCTTGGCGTAACCGGTCCTCTTGTTGCTTTTCGTCCAGTGCGCCACTTCTTTGCGCGGACGCGATCAGGTCGAGGATCCCGAGCAGGTGGACGATCACGATGTAAATGGTCTGCGCGAAAATCTCTTGTGCCCTTCGGCGCAAGAGAGCCGAGTTCTTGTGCTCCTCCTGCCGTGCGGAGCGCAAGGCCGCCGCGAAGCTCGGATTTGCTGCGGCGCTGGAGTAGCTGATTTGCAGCTTCGAAGGGCCTACAGCGGTCCAACTAAACCCTAGAACGCGATGCTCGCGTGTCGTGCGGACTAGTATCGCGGCCGCCGGTGTGTCGGCTGCGTAGTACTCGTCGATGATCGGTCCGTGTACGACCTGGAATCGCTCGCGTATCTGGTCGAAGTTAGGTTGTCCCTGCCGGTAGAACTCGTCGCGCAACTGAAGCGGCGTCGGTCTTGTCGGCAGCACGAAATCACCGTTGGGCATGCGCTTCTCCCCCTCCTGGACTAACGCTTTCCCTTCAAGGTCGGTGATTCGCGCCGCGGCGTGACCGATCGAGTCGGAAGAGAGACATTTTCTAGCTCAAATCGTGCAATTAGAGCCTGAGTTGTAACTGAGTGAGGATGCGTTGCGCGGGGTCCGCGAGGTCGATTCCCGAGATCTCCTCGGCGCGCCGGACGCGATACCGGACCGTGTTCGGGTGAATGTTCAACGCGCCCGCGGCTTTGCGGACGTCGCCGAAAGCGTCCAGATACGCCAGCAGCGCGGGAATCAGGATGCCGCCGTGCTCGGCGTCGTGTGTCACCAATTCCGTCAACCGGGGATCGCGGATCCGGGGCTGGTCGTCCAGATACGCGAGCACTTCGGACAGCAGCACCTCTGCTCGCACGTCCGCCAGCGAGGCGACGTCGGCCTTCCAGTGCCCGCGGGCCATCGTCGCGAGCACCCGGTCCGCGTCGGCACGCGAAAGGACACTTTCGGCCAGGCGTGGCACGACGCCGCCCAATGCCGCCCTGACCGGGACGTCGAGGTGCCTGGCCGCGGCGGCGACGATCTCCTTGGCCAGCGAGAGCACCCGGGTTTCGCCGCGTTCCGGCAGATCCGGCAGCAACGCGTAGACGCGGCCGCCGATGACGCTCACCATCGCGCTGCGCCGGTACGCCGCCGTGTGCACCGAGATCAGGTTGACCAGTTCGGCGCGGCGGAGCTGGCGGCCGGTGCTCGCGCCCTCGCGGTGCAACGCGAACACGACGACCATCGCCGGGCGGGCCGGGTCGGCGCCGATGTCGTCGGCGACCGACTCGGCGTCGACGCGGCCGTCGAGCAAACTGACCAAAAGGTCTTCGCGCAGGCGGTTTTCGGGGCTCGGCAAGGTGCGGTGCCGGATCAACTGGGGCGCGAGCGTCCTGCTGGCGCCCAAAAGCGCAGATTCGGCTTGGTCGTTGAGCGGTTGGGAACCCTCCTGGACCCAAATGGTGCCCAATGGCTGCGAGCCCGCGTGGATACCCGCCGCGATGCGTCTGCGGATGCCGAGGTCCGGGCGTTCGTCGATCCTTACGATGCCTTCGCCAGCTCTCAGTCGTTGATAAACGCCCCACTCGCGCAGCATCGCGAGGTAGCGCTCCGGCCCTTGTCGTCCCAAAATCGACAACCGCCGCAACTCGTCGACCTCGTCGCCCGCCCGCGAATACGCGAGGACGCGGCTTGCCGTGTCCTCGATACTGACCAAACCGCCGGTCAGGGTCGCGATCGTCTGCGCCAGCGAGAACAGGTCGCCCAGCACCTCGCCCGTCTCGGCCTCGCCGCCCGCGCGCGCCGCGTCGATGACCGCTCGCGTCAACGCCTCGACCTGCTCCCAGCGTGCCTCCGGCCGGACCTCCAGCAGGGTGACCCCCGCGTCGGCCGCGACGCTCGCCAGCCCGGCCGCGCCCTTGACGGCCACGGCGGCCGCGCCGCTCTTGCCCGCGACCCGGATCGCGGGCGCGGCCGACCGGCCACGGGCGCCGATCACCAGCACCAGATCGCCGGCATGCGCCTCCGGCGGGTCCTCGGGATCGAGGATGACCACGTCGTCGACCCGCACACCCAGGCCCTGCGGCGCGGTGACGACCTCGACCAGCGGGTCACCCAGGGTGGCCAGGATGTGGCGCAGCGTTGTACTAAAGAGTTCAGTACTCACGATTTCATCCGATCGAACAAACCAGTATCGCCTATCTTAGCGAGCCGGACAAAGAACTGGCAGGCTTCGAGGCATACCGTTTTCGGGTACCCCATGAAGGTGAAGTCGTCAGGAGTGCTGCTGTGGACGCCGTGACCCAGACCCCCGCCCCCAAGAACGAGCCGGTGCTGAACTACGCGCCCGGCAGCGCCGAGCGCGCTGAGCTCGAGGGCGCGCTCAAGCAACTGGGCGGCGCCGAGCCGATCGACCTGACGCTGACCATCGGCGGAAAGCAGCGTGTCGGCGGCGGCGACAAGATCGACGTCGTCCAGCCGCACAACCACGGCCACGTGCTCGGCACCATCCACGGCGCCACCGCGCAGGACACCACCGACGCGATCGCCGCCGCCAACGCCGCGGCCCCCGAGTGGCGCGCGCTCAGCTTCGACGACCGCGCCGCGATCATCCTGCGCGCGGCCGACCTGCTGTCCGGCCCGTGGCGCGCCAAGCTCAACGCCGCCACCATGCTCGGCCAGTCGAAGACCGCCATCCAGGCCGAGATCGACTCCGCCTGCGAGCTGGCCGACTTCTGGCGCTTCAACGTCGAGTTCGGCCGCCGCATCCTCGCCGAGCAGCCCGCCAGCTCGCCGGGCCTGTGGAACCGCATGGAGCAGCGCCCGCTCGAGGGCTTCGTCTACGCGATCACCCCGTTCAACTTCACCGCCATCGCAGGCAACCTGCCGACCGCGCCCGCGCTGATGGGCAACGTCGTGCTGTGGAAGCCGTCGCCGACGCAGAGCTTCGCCGCGCACCTGACCATGCGCCTGCTCGAAGAGGCAGGCATGCCGCCGGGCGTCATCAACCTGCTGCCCGGCCACGGCGCGCCCGTGTCCGAGGTCGCGCTGACCCACCGCGACCTGGCCGGCATCCACTTCACCGGCTCGACCGCGACCTTCCAGCACCTGTGGAGCACCGTCGGCGCGAACATCGCCGGCTACCGCAGCTACCCGCGCCTGGTCGGCGAGACCGGCGGCAAGGACTTCGTGCTCGCGCACCCGTCCGCCGACATCGACGTCCTGCGCACCGCGCTCGTCCGCGGCGCCTTCGAGTACCAGGGCCAGAAGTGCTCCGCCGCTTCGCGTGCCTACGTCCCGCGCTCGCTGTGGGCGCAGCTCAAGGACGGCCTGGTCGCCGAGACCGAGGCGCTGAAGATCGGTGACGTCACCGACTTCTCCAACTTCGCCGGCGCCGTCATCGACAAGCGCGCGTTCGACAAGCACTCGGCCGTGCTGCAGTCGGCCGCCGCCGACCCGAAGATCGAGGTCCTCGTCGGCGGCACCGCGGACGACTCGGTCGGCTACTTCGTCAAGCCGACCATCCTCGTCTCGGACGACCCGACGCACGAGATCTTCAGCACCGAGTACTTCGGCCCGATCCTGTCGCTGCACGTCTACGAGGACGCCGACTACGACAAGGTCCTCAAGCTGATCGACGAGACCGCCAGCTACGCGCTGACCGGCGCCGTCATCGCCAACGACCGCGCCGCCGCGGCCAAGGCGACCGAGTCGCTGCGCTTCGCCGCCGGCAACTTCTACATCAACGACAAGCCGACCGGCGCCGTCGTCGGGCAGCAGCCCTTCGGTGGCGCGCGGGCGTCGGGCACCAACGACAAGGCCGGTTCGATCCTGAACCTGCTGCGCTGGACCAGCCCGCGCTCGATCAAGGAGACCTTCGTCCCGCCGACCAGCGTCCGCTACCCCCACCAGGGCTGAGCCTTTTCTCGCGGCCTTTCACCACTAGGAGACTCGTCATGCTGCGTGCACCGTTGCTCGCCGCCGCCAGGTCGCGGCGCATGCGTTCGCTGGTCGAGACCGTGCCCGCCACCCGCTCGGTGGTGCGCCGGTTCGTCGCCGGATCGGACACGGCCGACGCCGTGGGCGTCGTCCGCGAACTGACCGAAGACGGCCTGCGGATCACCCTCGACCACCTCGGCGAGGACACCACCGACGCGGCGCAGGCCACCACGACCGTTCGCGCCTACGAGGAGATGCTCGCCGCGCTCGCCGCGGACGGGCTCGCCAAGGGCGCGGACGTCTCGGTCAAGCTCTCGGCCGTCGGCCAGTTCCTGCCGGTGGACGGCGAGAAGATCGCGCTGGAGAACGCGCGGCGGATCTGCGAGGCCGCTGCCGCCGTCGGCGCGACGGTCACGCTGGACATGGAAGACCACACGACCACGGACTCGACGCTCGGCATCCTGCGCGAGCTGCGCGTCGACTTCCCGTGGGTGGGCGCCGTGCTGCAGGCCTACCTGCGCCGCACCGAGCAGGACTGCCGCGAGCTGTCCGGCGAAGGTTCGCGGGTGCGGCTGTGCAAGGGCGCGTACGCCGAACCCGAGACCGTCGCTTTTCAGGACAAAGCCGAGGTCGACCGGTCCTACGTGCGCTGCCTCAAGGTCCTGATGGCCGGCAAGGGTTACCCGATGGTCGCCTCACACGACCCTCGCATGATCGCCATCGCCGAAAAACTGGCGATGGAGGCCGGGCGCGCGCCGTCCGACCACGAGTTCCAGATGCTCTACGGCATCCGGCCGGAGGAACAACGCCGGATCGCGGCCGACGGCGAGACCATGCGCGTCTACGTGCCGTACGGCGACGAGTGGTACGGCTACTTCATGCGCCGTCTCGCCGAACGTCCCGCGAACCTGACGTTCTTCCTGCGGGGCCTCGCTACCCGCGGGTGACCTGCTGGTGAAGCCCGCTTCATCCCCGACCGGGGTGAAGCGGGCTTTGGCGTCTTTTCAGGCGTTCGGGGTCGCTTCCGCGTGCACCTTGGCCATGTCGAGTTCACGTGCGGTCTTCAGCAGCTCTTCGAGCCCGGCTTCGCTGAGCGCGCCCGGCTGCGCGTAGACAAGCACTTTTTCCCTGATGATCGCCAGCGTCGGGATCGAGCGGACCTCGAAGGCGGCCGCGAGCTGCTGCTCGGCCTCGGTGTCGACCGCGGTGAACAGGATGTCGTCGTGATTTTCCGACACTTTTTCGTACGTCGGTGAGAACTGGCGGCAAGGCATGCACCAGCCTGCCCAGAAATCGATCACGACGAAGTCGTGGTTCTCGACGACTTCGTCGAAGGTCGCGGCGGTCAGGTCGATGGTGGCCATGTAACCCATTGTGCCCTCTCGGCGGAGGTGTTTCCTCTTCGCGAGGGCGACAATGGCCTGGGCCGGTGCGGCGAGACCCATGGAGATGACCCGGATGGCGACAGCAGACGACCGAGCGGACGCCGTCCGCGTGCTCTTGGTCGAAGATCACGACATGGTCGCCGAGGCGCTGCGCCTGGCGCTGGCGGCGTTCCCCGAGATCGAGCTGGTCGAGCGGGCGAACTCGCTGGAAACCGGTGTCGCCGCGGCTGATCGGCTGAGACCACAGGTCGTGCTGCTCGACCGCAGACTCCCGGACGGCGACGCGATCGAGGCCATCGGGCGGTTCGCGCCCGCGCGGGTGCTGGTGCTCACCGGCGACGCGAACCCCAAGATCACGGCCAGGCTCCTCGACGCCGGCGGCGCGGGCCTGGTGCTGAAATCCGGCATGATCGAAGATCTCGCCGCCGCGATCGGGGCGGTGGCGGCGGGCGGGATCGTCATCGACCGCGAGCTGCTTCCTTCCGGCCTGACCGCCAGGGAACGTGAAGTCCTGTCGCTCATCGCGGCTGGCGCGGGCACCGAGCGCATCGCCGGCGAGCTGAGCCTGGCCAGGACCGCCGTCCGGGACCACATCGACCGGATTCTGGCCAAAACCGGTGCGCGTTCGCGGCTGGAAGCCGTCGCCTACGCGCGGCGGACCGGGCTGATCGACTAGACGGGGCCGCGCATGACTGACGAGTTCCGGCTGCTCGCGCAGGGCGTCGTCGAGTACGCGATCTTCATGGTCGACGTCGACGGGTGCGTCACCGGCTGGAATCCCGGCGCCGAGCGGATCACCGGCTACCGCGCCGACGAGATCATCGGCGAGCACATCTCCCGTTTCTACCCGCCGGACGCGGTGGCCGAGGGACGCCCCGAGGCCGACCTCGCCATGGCTTCGGCCGACGGCCGCCACGTCGTCGAAGGCTGGCGGGTGCGGCGCGGCGGCGAACGGTTCTGGGCGCACGTCGTCACCACGCCACTGCGTGACGAGGACGGCGGGCTGCTCGGGTTCGGCAAGGTCGTGCGCGATCTGAGCGCGCAGGCGGACGCCGACGGGCACGCCGATCGGCGGCGGACGTTCGCGCACCTCGTGCGCGCGCAGGAGACCGAGCGGCGGCGGATCGCCTGGGACGTGCACGACGATTCGATCCAGGCGATGATCGCGGCCAGCATGCGGCTGCAGGTGCTCATCGGGCGGCAGCCGGAGGCCGCCAGGCAGGAGCTGCTCGAACTCGACGCTTCGATCCAGGCCGCCGTGCGGCGGCTGCGTGTGCTCGTCGCCCACCTGCGGCCGCCGACGCTCGACGGCGGTGATTTGGTCGCCTCACTGCGCGGTTATCTGGAAGAGGTCGTGACCGGCTGGGGATTGGCTTACACCCTGCGGCACGAACTCACCGCGGAACCGTCACCGGAAGTGGTGGTGAACGTGTTCCGGATAGCGCAGGAGGCATTGGTGAACGTGCACAAGCACGCGCGCGCCGGCAGCGTCGAGGTGACGCTCACCGAACAGCGGAATGGTCTGCTGGTGCGGATATCCGATGATGGGATCGGCATCGCGGCCGCGGTACGCGCCGTGCGTGGCGAGCATATCGGCATGATCGCGATGCGCGAACGGGCCGAAGCCTTGCGAGGCTGGCTGAATGTCGAGGGCCGATCAGGTGAAGGCACCACCGTGGAATTCTGGGTTCCCGGCTCGGCGTGGGAAAACGACTGACGACTCAATCGTTGAGTAAACGAAACCCGCGACCACGGACTCGCGCAGGATAATTCTTCCAGCGTCGGCCGCTGCCCCAGGACAGTCCCGGCGAAGCGCCATGACCGGGAATCCCACGAGGGTTTCCGGGACGGTGAAAAAGGCAGGCCCAGCCCACTCCGGACCCTGGTGGCACAGGATCAGGGAGGGCGTCATGCCCGAGGCCGGTAATTCCCGTCGCAGTGCCGTCTGGCCGGTGGCCGGGCGTGGGCGCATCGGACGCAACGAGGTCCGCAAAGTCGAGAACGAGACCAAGACGTTCCGCGCGCTGGACTACCGGTACGGCGGCGGCTGGTGCTCGGAAGCCGTGGCGGCCCAGCTCTCCTGGGGGTATCGCATGCTGGAGGCCGATTGCAGCGACACGGTGCGCGAACGGCTGTGCGTCGCGCTCGCCGATCTCACCAGCGTCGCGGGCTGGACGTCGTTCGACGCCGGCCAGTCCGACGCCGCGCACGCCAGGTTCGACCGCGCGCTGCGGCTCGCCAAGGCGGGTGGTGACGAGGTGCTGGCGTCGAACATCCTGTACCGCAAGGGCCGGGTCTTCCTGCATCACGGCGCCCCGATCGACGCGCTGGAGATGTTCCGGCTCGGTGAGCGGGCCGCCGAGCACGGCGGCTCGATGCTGATGCTGAGCGTGCTGTGCGCGAACGAGGCGTGGGCGTACGCCAAGCTGGGCGACCGTGATCTCGCGCTGGCCTCGCTCGGCAGGGCCACCGACGCGTTCGAACGGTCCGAGGACGCCGTCGCGCCGGTGTGGGCGCGGTTCTTCGGCGAAACCGACCTCACCGCGATGGCGGGCACCGTGCACACCGAACTCGCCGTGGCGCTGGATTCGTCGTACGCGTCGGCGGCGATCACCGAGCTGACCAAGGTGATCAAGAGCTACGGCTGCAACATGGCGCGCAGCAAGTCGTTCTGTTTGGTCATGCTGGCGACAAGTCATCTGCTCGAAGGCGACGTCGACCAAGCTGCGGCGGTGGCCGACGACGCGCTGGCCGAGGCTCTGACTCTTAAGTCTTCGCGGTTCATGGATCGCCTTACGCCGCTTAAGAAAGCCGCGGATCACCGTGGCGACAACGCGGATGCTCGTGCGCTGGCTGAGCGCATCACGGCGTTCCGTTCGGTAGCCGCCTGATGGCGGGGGCGCTCAACGACGAAGGCCTGCAACGGCTGCTCGAAGGCCTGAAAGCCGTTCGAGACGGCGACTTCAGCACCAGGCTGCCCCAGGTGGACGACCTGCTGATGGACGAGATGGCCGTGGTGTTCAACGGCATGGTCGATCAGCTCGCCTTGTTCACCTCGGAGGTCACCCGGGTCGCGCGCGAGGTCGGCACCGACGGAAAGCTCGGCGGCCAGGCCTCGGTGCCGTCGGTGTCCGGGACCTGGAAGGACCTCACCGACTCGGTCAACGCCATGGCGGGCAACCTGACCGGCCAGGTGCGCGACATCGCCGAAGTGGCGACGGCGGTCGCGCAGGGCGACCTTTCGCAGAAGATCACCGTCGACGTGAAGGGGGAGATGCTGGAGCTGAAGAACACGATCAACACGATGGTCGACCAGTTGTCGTCTTTCGCCGACGAGGTGACGCGCGTGGCGCGCGAGGTCGGCAGCGAAGGCAGGCTCGGCGGTCAGGCGGAAGTGCCGGGGGTGGCCGGCACCTGGCGTGATCTGACGACGTCGGTGAACTTCATGGCCGGAAATCTGACGGATCAGGTCCGTTCCATCGCCGAGGTGACGACCGCCGTGGCCAAAGGTGACCTTTCGCAGAAGATCACGGTCGACGCGCGTGGCGAGATTTTGGAGCTCAAGAACACGATCAACACGATGGTCGACCAGTTGTCGTCTTTCGCCGACGAAGTGACCAGGGTGGCACGCGAGGTCGGTACGGAAGGAGCACTCGGCGGGCAAGCCCAAGTGCCCGGAGTCGCCGGCACGTGGCGTGATCTGACGACGTCGGTGAATTTCATGGCCGGAAATCTGACGGCCCAGGTTCGCTCGATCGCACAGGTGGCCACCGCGGTCGCGAAAGGCGACCTGACCCAGAAGATCACGGTCGACGCGCGCGGTGAGATTTTGGAGCTCAAGAACACGATCAACACGATGGTCGACCAGTTGTCGTCTTTCGCCGACGAAGTGACGAGAGTGGCGCGGGAGGTCGGCACCGAAGGCAGGCTCGGTGGTCAGGCTGACGTCAAGGGTGTGTCGGGTACCTGGAAAGGCCTGACTGAGTCGGTGAACGTCATGGCCGACAATCTGACCGATCAAGTCCGGTCCATCGCCCAGGTGACGACCGCCGTCGCACTCGGGGACCTGTCGCAGAAGATCCGAGTCGACGCCCGTGGCGAGATTTTGGAGCTGAAAGACACGATCAACACGATGGTCGGCCAGCTCTCGTCTTTCGCCGACGAAGTGACGAGAGTGGCGCGCGAGGTCGGCACCGAAGGCCGACTCGGTGGTCAGGCCGATGTCAAAGGCGTGTCGGGTACGTGGAAGGGCTTGACCGAGTCGGTGAACGTCATGGCCGACAAACTGACCGACCAGGTCCGGTCGATCGCCCAGGTCGCCACGGCGGTCGCCCGCGGCGATCTGTCGCAAAAGATCACAGTGGAGGCCAAAGGCGAGGTCGCCGCGCTGGCCCAGACGATCAACACCATGGTCGACACGCTGTCGGCGTTCGCCGACGAAGTGACCAGGGTGGCGCGCGAGGTCGGCACCGAAGGCATCCTCGGCGGCCAGGCGCGGGTGCCGAACGTGGCGGGAACCTGGAAGAACCTCACCGACAATGTCAATTCCATGGCCAACAACCTGACCAGCCAGGTCCGCAACATCGCGCAGGTGACCACCGCGGTCGCGCAAGGCGACCTTTCGCGCAAGATCGATGTCGACGCGCGCGGCGAGATCCTCGAACTGAAGACCACGATCAACACCATGGTCGACCAGCTGTCCGCGTTCGCCGCGGAAGTGACACGCGTGGCGCGCGAGGTCGGCAGCGAAGGCCGCCTGGGCGGCCAGGCCGAGGTCGAAGGCGTGTCCGGCACCTGGAAACGGCTCACCGAAAACGTCAACGAACTCGCCGGAAACCTCACCAGGCAGGTCCGCGCGATCGCCGAAGTGACCAGCGCGGTGGCGACCGGCGACCTCACCCGCTCGATTTCCGTCGAAGCGCAGGGCGAGGTCGCCGAGCTCAAGGACAACATCACCGCGATGGTCCAGTCGCTGCGCGAGACCACCCGCGCCAACGAAGAGCAGGACTGGCTCAACACCAACCTCGCGCGCATCTCGCGGCTCATCCAAGGCCACCGCGACCTGCGCGTGGTCGCCGCGCTGATCATGAACGAACTCGCCCCGCTCGTCGGCGCCCAGCATGGCACCTTCTTTCTCACCGAATCCGGCGAAATCCGGACCAGGCTGCGCTTGATCGCCAGCTACGGCCTCAGCGAAGACGGCGACATCCCTCGCGAGTTCCCGCTCGGGCAGTCACTGGTCGGTCAGGCCGCGCTCACGAAGAAGCCGATCGTCGTCGACCAGACACCGCCCGGCTACGTCAAGATCTCGTCCAGCCTCGGCTCGGCGGCGCCGGTCAACCTCATCGTCCTGCCGACCGTGTTCGAAGACCAGGTGCTCGGCGTCATCGAGCTGGCGTCGTTCACCCGGTTCACCGTGGTGCAGCGCGACTTCCTCGAGCAGCTGATGGAGACGATCGGCGTCAACGTCAACACGATCATCGCCAACGCGCGCACCGACGCGCTGCTCGACGAGTCGCAGCGCCTCGCGGCCGAGCTGCAGGCCAGATCGGAGGAATTGCAGGCACAGCAAGCGAAACTCCAGCGATCCAACGCCGAGCTCGAGGAGAAGGCCGAGCTGCTGGCCAGGCAGAACCGTGACATCGAGGTCAAGAACTCCGAGATCGAGCAGGCCAGGCAGGAGATCGAGGAACGCGCCCAGCAACTGGCGCTCGCGTCCAAGTACAAGTCCGAGTTCCTGGCCAACATGTCCCACGAATTGCGCACCCCGCTCACCAGCCTGCTCATCCTCGCCGGTGTGCTGGCCCAAAATTCGACGCAGAACCTGACAACGAAACAGGTCGAGTTCGCCAAGGTCATCCAGTCGGCGGGCACGGACCTGCTGCAGCTGATCAACGACATCCTCGACCTGTCCAAGGTCGAGGCCGGCAAGATGGACATCCACCACGAGCCGTTCCCGCTGCGGCAGCTGCTCGACTACGTGCGCACGACTTTTCGTCCGCTCACCGCCGAAAAAGGCCTCGACTTCCAGGTGAGAGTCGGCCACGGCGTGCCCGAGCTGTTGTTCACCGACGAACAACGACTCCGGCAAGTGCTGCGCAACCTGCTGTCCAACGCGGTCAAGTTCACCGAACAGGGGAGTGTGGAACTCAACGTCGAAATGGTCGACACAGTCGTCTCGCCGTCCGCCCTCGAGCCTCTGGTCGCGTTCAGCGTCACCGACACCGGTATCGGCATCGCCGAGGAGAACCTCGACTCGATCTTCGGCGCCTTCCAGCAAGCCGACGGCACCACCAGCCGAAAATACGGCGGCACCGGTCTCGGCCTTTCGATCAGCAGGGAGGTCGCCTACCTCCTGAGTGGCGAAATCCGCGCCGAAAGCCAGCTCGGCCGCGGCAGTACGTTCACGCTTTACCTCCCTGTCTCCCGTTTCACCGCCATCCTCGACGACACCGGCCCGGAGCGAGCCCCCGCCGCGTCACCCGACGGCGCACGCCGGGTGCTCGTGGTCGAAGGCGAGACGAACAGCCTGCTCACCCTGCTCGACCGCGGCGTCGCCGCCGACCTCTCCGACACGCACGGCCCCGTCCAGGTCGAGTCCGTTTCCGCGCCCGCCGAGGCCATCGACGCGCTCGCGGTGCACCCGTTCCGGTGCATCGTGCTCGACACCAGCATGCCGGGCACCACCGCGCTCACCTTTCTCAAGCGCCTGACCGAAGGCGCCGAGCCGATCGCCGTGCCCGTGCTGGCACACGCCAGCCGTCAGCTCAGCTCCGCACAGGACCGGCTGCTGCAGGCCCACGTGCGTGTTCACCCAGTCGAGCTGCTGTCGTCACTGGACGCCTTGCGTGAGCACATCATGCTGCACCTCTCCGCCGCGGAGCTGGACGGAATCTTGCCGCTCATACGGCAACCGGAAACCACTCCGGAGCCAGCGGCCCCGGAGCATGCCGATGCGAAGCCCCACCGGCTGCGGGGTCGCAAAGTCCTGCTCATCGACGACGACGCGCGCAATGTCTTCGCCATCTCCGGAATGCTGGAGCTGAACGGTCTGTCGGTCGTGCACGCGCCGAACGGTCGTAAAGGTATTGAAGCACTGCTGTCCGACAAAAACGTCGACCTGATCCTGATGGACGTGATGATGCCGGAAATGGACGGCTACGCGACCACGGCCGCGATCCGCGAGATGCCCCGCTTCGCGGACCTGCCGATCATCGCCGTCACCGCCAAAGCGATGGAAGGCGACCGGGAGAAGAGCCTCGCCGCCGGCGCGAGCGACTACGTGACCAAACCCGTCGACGCGGACGAGCTGCTGGCCTGCATGGAGCGCTGGCTAGATACTTGACGGCCCGCTGAGCCGTCGGACAGCGGCGATGATCTCCGTGTTCGCGATCCCCTTGACCAGATATTCGGTGACCCCGGCCGACGCCATCTGCGCGATCGACCGCGTGTCCCCGTGCGCCGAGAACGCCATCAGCCGGATCCCCGGCACCCGCCGTGGCAGCTCACGGGCCATCCGCACGCCGCCACCGCCAGGGATCCGCACATCCAGGATCGCGATCGCCGGGCACAACCGCTCGGCCAGCACGATCGCCTCGTCGACGTCGGCCGCGATCCCGACCACGTCGATGTCCGGTTCGGTCTCCAGCAGCACCTGCAGCGCCGCGCCGATGATCGGATTGTCGTCGGCGACCAGCACCCGCAAACGCCGCGGCGTCCCGTTCTCGCCTGCCGCCAGCCCCAGCGGGGACATCGCGCTGCTCAGCACGTGACGTGCCGGGAAATCTGCAGCCGCTGATCCACCAGCGCCTGCGCCACCTCGTCGATCTTCCGGTTGTGGTTCCGGCAGAACGCCCGCAGCAGGACGAACGCCTCGTCCACGCCGATCTGATGCCGCTCGGCGAGAATCCCTTTCGCCTGTTCGATCGGCAACCGGCGATCCAGCGCCCGCTGCAGCTGTTCGGCGCGCCGCCGGTAGTGCCGCAGACGAGACCGCAACGTGGCCGTCTCACTCGCGGTATCCGGCGTGCCAGGCGACGGGGGGCGCGAAGTCATGGCATGCATGACGTGATCGTGACAGTACTTTCCGTCGTCGCGAAAGTATCCAACGTCCCGACTTCGGTGGGACTGTGTGCTCTAAATGCGCGCTGGCCCAGGAAGCCTTGGAGCAGCTTAAGACGGCTTGTTAAGCGGCCTGAAGACTTAGAGCATGCTGCAGCCGTTGCAGTTTTCGTTCGTCCATGGACCAAATGGCTCAAGCCTGTCCGGCTGAGCCACGGCAGAAGCGGGCGTGGTCCGGTTTCGCGTGGTTGCCGACGAAAATATCTCAGGCCATGGTCGGCGCCGCAACGGACAGAGCCGTGGGGTGCTCGGGCTTGGACGGCTTTCGTCAGATCGCCGACCAAAGAGCGATGCCTGGTGACTGGACCGATGCCTGTGCCGCCCGCCGCCCGGATTTGGGCGACTTTTCGCCACGGTGACGCTAGCTCGGGCAGAGGGTGCCGTTGGCGGGGATCTTCCCGTCGGTAAAGAAGGCGCGAGCTGCGTCGGTCACACAGGGCGAGAAAGTGAAAGCGCCGTGACCGGTGCCCTGCCATCCGATGCGAACCGAAGTGGGGAACTGGTCGGCCGCCTTCGTCGTGCCCGCCAGCGGGGTGACCGGGTCATTGGCGGTCGTGACGACCAAAATCGGCGGGACGTTGGGCGTGCCCGCAGGCGGCAGCGGTTCACGGCGAACCGGCCAAGGGCTGCACCACGCCAGTTGCTGAGCGACGAGTCCGCCGAACAGCGGATACTTCGTGCGCATCGTCTGGGCGAACTTCTGGATCTGGTCGGTGGGGAGACGAGTCGCGCTGTCGTTGCACTTCGTCGCGAGCGCGCCGTCGAGACGAGACGGCCGCACGCGCGTGTCGCTCAGCAGCGGCTCGACGAACGCGGTCAGTTTGGACACGTCGCCGGCGTTCGCCGCGCCGAGAGCGTCGGCGAGTTCGGGCCAGCGCGCACGCTGCGCGAGACCGGCCGAAATCGCATAGAGGGCGATACCGGCGCCCGCGTCGGGGGAAGGGCTCGTCCGAAGTTTCTCGACGACCGACTTCAAAACGGCCGACGCGTCGCCGAGCGCGCACTTGCGAAGCGCGCAGTCCTGCCCGAAACCGTCCACTGTGGACTGCAAGCCCGCCGCGACGGTGTCGAGCGTGGCCGCGGTGTCGGGACCGGGATCCGGCGCGCCGTCGAGCACGATCCGGCCGGTCGTCGACGGGAAACGGACGGCGTAGCCGGACAGCACCCGCGAGCCCTCACCGTGCCCGAGCGCGTTCAGCTTGCTCATGCCGAGTTCTTCGCGCAGCTGATCGAGGTCACCCGCGGTACGCCAGCTGTCGAGCGCCGTCTGGTTCGTGTCGAGTTCGATCGCGCACTGCTGGCCGGCCTTGCGCGCCGCGTCGAGCACGGCCTCGATCGCGGACTCGGCCGCGGGGTCCTGGTCGAGCAGGTCGTTGCGCACGTTGCCGGGAATGCACTGCGCCGGCGCGGACTGCCCGCTGCCGCGCCGGTCGACGCCGATCAGCGAAAACTTCGTCAGGAGCTCCGGGGGTACCGTTTTCGCCAGTTTCGCGGCGAAAAGCGTACCGGGATCCCCGTCGATGTCGTTGACCACGACCAGCGGGATCGACCCGGTGCCGACCTTGAGCACCGACATCCGGCTGAGTCCCCGGTTCGGCAGATCGGGCGCGTCCAGCGTGGTCGCCACACGCGCACAGCTCAGCTTGAGGTCGCCGAGCGCCGCCGGCTGATCGAGCCTCGCGCGCGTCTCGTCGTCGCAGTCGGTCCACTTGATCGTGGGCGACTTGGGCTCTTCCAGCGGCGGCAGCGGGATACCCGGCTTGTTCCCGGCGGACTCCGGCGTGGCCGGTCCGTCGTTCGAGATCACTTCCGGCCTGGTCGACGGCCCGGCCGTGCACCCCGCGAGCGTGACCGTCACCAGCGTCGCCGCCAGTAGTTTTCGCGAAGTTGCCGGGCGGCGCACGGGCACGTTCCTCACTATCTGCCTGCAGGGTGAGGTGAGCTTCGCATGATCGGTGTGGGACCGGGGTTAGCGGGTGCGCTTGACCTCGCCCTGGAACACCGCGTCCAGGTCGTACCGTGCTGGTTCGTCGAGCTGGGTGTACGTGCACGACGACGGCTCGCGGTCCGGCCGCCAGCGCTTGAACTGCGCGGTGTGCCGGAATCGGGACGGATATCCGCCCTCAGTGTGCTCGTAGCCGACCTCGACGACACGTTCGATCCGGACCGGCACCCAGGCGTGCTCGGTCGCCCGCCAGCGGGTGATCCCGCCGGGCAGCCGCTGGTGTTCGACCAGTCCGTCGATCCACGGGTGCTCGGCTTCGGTGATGAGCGGCGACAGCTCCTGGGCCAGTTCGCGACGACGGGCGACCGGAAACGAGCCGACGACGCCGACGTGATGCAGCACGCCGTTCTCGTCGTACAGGCCGAGCAGGAAGGACCCGATCATCTCGCCCGGCTCGCCGTCGACGTGCCATCGCAGACCGGCGAGCACACAGTCGGCGGTCCGCGAGTGCTTGTACTTGAACATTACGCGCTTGTTCTCCTCGTACGGCGCGTCGAGAGGCTTGCCGATCACACCGTCCAGCCCGGCGCCTTCGAACAGCTCGAACCAGTGTCGCGCGGTGTCCGCGTCGGTCGTCGCCGGGGTGATGTTCAGCCCGTCGATCTTTTCCAGCCGCTCGCGCCGCGCCGACGTCGGCTGCTCGATCAGCGACTCGTCGCCGAGCGCCAGCAGGTCGAACGCGACGAAAGCCGACGGGCTCGTCTCGGCCAGCAGTTTCACACGGCTGGCGGCCGGGTGCACCCGCTCGGTCAGCGCGTCGAAGTCGAGCTTGCCGTCCCTGGCCACCACGAGCTCGCCGTCGAGCACGATCCGCTCCGGCAAGGTCGCCTTGAGCTGCTCGACCATCTCGGGGAAGTAGCGGTTGAGCGGTTTGCCCGCCCGCGACTGGAGCGTCAGCTCGTCGCCGTCACGGAACACCAGGCAGCGGAAACCGTCCCATTTCGGCTCGAACAGCAGCTCGCCCGAGTCGGGGATGGCCTTGGCGGGCTTGGCGAGCATCGGCTTGAACGGTGGGTTCAGCGGCAACGGCATGCGCGCCATTCTGCCTGTTCAGTCCCTGATCCGCCGGTAGCGATGCATGGTGAAGCCGTCTTCGAGCAAAATCGACGCGAGATCCATCCGGCGCGGCGAGTCCGACGGCAAACCGGAGACGATCCGCCCGGCGCCGGAGCCCGCGAGCAGTGGCGCGACGGTCAGGCAGAGCTGATCCACCAGGTCGTGGGCGATGAGATCGCCGAACAGGGTCGGCCCGCCCTCGCAGTTGACGCGAAACAGGCCACGTCGTCCGAGTTCGGCCAGAACCTGCCGTGCGTCGACGGCCTGTTCCCCGCTGACAACGATGTCGGCGCCCGCTCGTGCGAGCGCCGTGGTTTTGTCCGACGGCGCCCGCTCACTGACGAACAGGATCGGCGGCACCCGCGTGTCGGTGAACAGGGGAGCGGCCGGGTCGAGATTCGCGCCGCCGGTGACGACGGCGATGGGCGGCACCGGCGCGAGACCGTGCTTCGCGCGGCGCTCCGCCCGCTCGCCGCTGGTGCGCGCGCCGCGATAGTTTTCGGCCCGAACGGTGCCACCGCCGACCAGCACGACGTCGCACAGGTCACGCCCGAGCAGGAAGATCCGCTTGTCCGCGGGGTGTGACAAGCCTTCGGAAACGTCGTCGACGCTGACAGCGCCGTCAGCCGAGCTGACGAAGTTGGCCTGTACCCAAGGTCGATCGAGCCCTTCCGGGTAGCCGTAGAGCTCCTCGAGATCGGCGTCGGTCAGGTCGGTTCGGGGTGGGTTCGGCCACAGACGGTGCACGGTGCTCATCCCAGCACAGGCCGCCTGGCTACGCTTCTTAGCCATGCCACCCGCGCGCCTGACCGACCGCCGTCCCGAGCTCGGGGCGGACGAGCTGATCTCGGCGCTGGTGCCGCCGCCCCGCTTCGACACCGTCCGGTTCTCCACCTACGTGCCCAATCCCGACGAGCCGAGCCAGGCCGACGCGGTCGTCCGGTGCTCGGCCTTCGCGGACCGCATCACCGCCGCCGCGGCCAAGAAGCCGTCACGGCTTCGAGCGCTGTTCGGTGGCGAGCGCCAGGACACCGGCCCGATGGGCATGTACCTCGACGGTGGGTTCGGCGTCGGCAAGACGCATTTGCTGGCCTCGACCTGGCACCAGGCGCCGGGCCCGAAGGCGTACGGGACGTTCGTCGAACTGACGCACCTGGTCGGCGCGCTCGGTTTCCCCGAAGCCGTTCGTCGGCTTTCCGAACATCGTGTGCTCGCGATCGACGAATTCGAGCTCGACGACCCCGGCGACACGATGCTCGTGAACCGGTTGCTGCGCGAGCTGACCTCGGCTGGCGTTTTCGTCGCCGCGACGTCCAACACCCTGCCGGACAAGCTCGGCGAGGGCCGCTTCGCCGCCGAGGACTTCCTGCGTGAGATCCAGTCGCTGTCGCAGCGGTTCGCGGTCGTCCGGGTCGATGGCCCCGACTACCGCCACCGCGGCCTGCCCGACGCACCGCCGCCGGTGACTGACGACGAGCTGACTGCGTCGGCCGACGCCGTCGAGGGGTCGACGCTGGACGATTTCGACGCGTTGTGTGCGCATTTGGCCGAACTGCACCCGTCGCGGTACGGGCGGATGCTCGACGGCGTCACCCGGGTCCACCTGCGTGGCCTGCACCCGGCGCCCGACCAGAGCGTCGCGCTGCGGCTGGTCGCGTTCGCCGACCGGCTCTATGACCGGGCGATCCCCGTGGTGGTGTCCGGCAGGCCGCTGCCAGAGCTGTTCACGGACGAGATGGTGAACGGTGGCTATCGGAAGAAATATCTGCGCGCGGTGAGCCGGTTGACGGCGCTGGCTCGCGACGCCGGCAAACCTGGGCGCTGAGCAGGCCGAACGCGGACGCGAACAGCACGCCGCCGATGACATCGGTGGCGTAGTGGTAGTTGAGGCCGATCAGCCCGATCCCGGCCGCGACGACCAGCACGACGCTGATCGCGGCGGTCAGCCCGCGCGCCACACCGGGCCTGGCGATGACGACCAGGACCGTCAGCGTGGAGACCAAGCTGACCGTGTGCCCGCTCGGGTAGGCCAGCCAGTCGTCGTAATGGCGACCAAAAGCCGGCTTGAGCACCCAGCTGTTGACGGAGATCGCCACCGGCGTCGTCACCAGAACGAACACGACATCTCGTGGTCGTTTTTCGACGAAACAGAGCAAGGCCGCGAGAAAGATCAGCGGGATCAGCACGTACGGTTGCGTCGAAGCCACCAGCAGCCGCAGCAGCGGTTCGTCGCCGGCGAGGCCACGGTCGATCACGCCGCGGATCGCCGCGTCGAAGGCGCTGGGCCCGCTGTCACCCGCGAAGGTGACGCCCAGCGCGATCATGGCCACCAGGCACAGCCCGGCGACGAGCACGTTTCGGTTCACGGACCCTCCTCGGCTGCCGAGCTTACGTGAGGGGCGTGGGTAAACCATTCGCCAACGACGGCGTCTTCGGCGAGGATCTCGCGGTGGGTTTCCTCGAAGCCAGTGCACTGGCATACCGGCTCAACGACGGCCGAGAGCTCTTCGGCGACGTGTCGTTCAAGGTTTCGGCCGGTGACGTCGTCGCGCTGGTCGGGGACAACGGCGCCGGGAAGACGACGCTGCTCCGGATATTGGGTGGCGAGCTGACCCCGCTCAGCGGCTCGTTCAACGTCCAAGGCGGCCTCGCGGTCATGCCGCAGTTCATCGGCTCGGTCCGCGACGGCCGGACCGTCCGCGACCTGCTGCTGGACGTCGCACCCCCGGCGCTGCGCGCCGCGGCGGCCGAGCTGGACGACGTCGAGCTCGCGCTGATGGAGACCGACGACGAACCGACCCAGATGCGCTACGCGGACGCGCTGACCACGTGGGGCGAGGTGGGCGGATACCAGATCGAGGTCCTCTGGGACACGGTCACCGTCGCCGCGCTCGGCGTTCCTTACGACCGCGCCCGGTTCCGCGACGTCGGCACTCTGTCCGGCGGCGAGCAGAAACGCTTGGTGCTGGAGACGCTCCTGCGTGGCCACGAGCAAGTGCTGGTGCTCGACGAACCCGACAACTACCTCGATGTACCCGGCAAGCGCTGGCTGGAGGAACGGCTCGCCGAATGCGACAAGGCGATCCTCCTGGTCAGCCACGACCGCGAGCTGCTCGCCGCCGCCGCGACGCACATCGTTTCGCTGGAAGGCAAAACCTGCTGGGTGCACAGTGGCGGTTTCACCACCTGGCACGACGCCAGGGTGTCCCGTGCCGACCGGATGGCCGAGCTTCGGCGCCGCTGGGACGAAAAGCATCAGCAGCTCAAGGAGCTCGTCGTCAACCTGCAGCAGGCCGCCGCGGTCAGCCACGCGCTCGCCACGCGGTACTCGGCAGCGCAGACCCGGTTGCGGAAGTTCGAGGAGGAAGGCGCGCCTCCGTTGCCGCCGAAACCGCAAAAGGTGGCACCGCGCCTGCGTGGCGGCCGGACCGCGATCAGGGCGATCACCTGCGAGAACCTCGAGCTCACCGGCCTGATGAAGCCTTTCTCGACTGAGATCTTCTTCGGTGACCGAGTGTGCGTGCTGGGCTCGAACGGTTCCGGCAAGAGCCACTTCCTGCGCCTGCTCGCCGGCGATCAGGTCAACCACACCGGCGCTTACCGGCTCGGTTCGCGCGTGCTGCCGGGCCTGTTCGCCCAAACGCACCAGCATCCCGAGTGGGTCGGCAGGACACTGCTCGACATCCTCGGCGCCGGTGAAGGCCAGCGTGCGGGCCGGGACCGAGGCGCGGCGACCGGAGTGCTGAGCCGCTACGGCCTGGCCGCGTCGGCCGAACAACGCTTCGAGTCGCTGTCAGGTGGCCAGCAGGCCCGTTTCCAGGTCCTGCTGCTCGAACTGTCGGGCGCGACGCTGCTTCTGCTCGACGAGCCGACCGACAACCTCGACCTCATCTCGGCCGAGGCGCTGCAGGACGCGCTGGCCGAGTTCACCGGCACGGTCGTCGCCGTCACGCACGATCGCTGGTTCGCCCGCAGCTTCGACCGATTCCTGGCGTTCGAACCCGACGGCAAGGTGTCCGAAGTAGACGAACCGATCTGGTCGCTGCGCCGGGTGGAGCGCGTCCGTTAGTCGGTGACCGGTCCTCGCGGCCCCCGGAACGGCAATGTCTGGCTGTAGACGACATTGGTCGTCGTGCTGCCGAATTGCGCCAGTTCGTCGATGAGTTTCTCCAGATGCGCCATGGAACCGGCGGTGACTTTGAGCGTGTAGCAGTCGTCGCCGGTCGTGCGCAGGCATTCCAAAATCTCGGACCGCTCCTCGAGCAGCCGATGCAACGGCTGGTGCCGGCTGCCTGGGTACTTCAGCCGCACTACGGCGAGTACTGGGAACCCGGCCTTCTCAAGGTTCACCTCGGCGCGATACCCCGTAATGACCCCTGACGCTTCAAGCCGCTTAAGTCGCTCAGTGGTCGCGGACGCGCTGAGAGTCACGCGCCGTCCCAGTTCGGTCAGCGCGATCCGGCCGTCTCGCTGGACTTCGGCCAGGATGGCCCAGTCCGTCGCGTCAAGGCTCTCGCTCATGAGCGGAATCTACCGTGGGATCCACGGCGAAAATGCCCAAACGCCGTGATCGCTCTCTTCAAGATCAGGGCGGTGCGTAGCTAGCCTATGGCCTATGCGACTTGGCGTGAACGTACCCAACTTCGGGCAGGGCACCGACCCCGGTGTGCTGCGCGGCTGGGCGAAAACGGTGGAGGAACTGGGGTTCGACCTGCTGATGGTGTCGGACCATGTGGTGATCACCGACGACGTCGCCGTGGAGTATCCGGCGCCGTTCTACGAGCCGTTCACCACGCTTTCCTGGCTGGCCGGGATCACCGGCCGCGTCCGGCTCGGCACCACGGTGCTCGTCGTTCCCTACCGTGACCCGCTGCTCGTAGCCCGGATGGCCGCGAACCTCAACGACCTCAGTGGTGGCCGGTTCGTGCTCGGGGTCGGTGTCGGCTGGGCGAAGCAGGAGTTCGCCCAGCTCGGTGTGCCGTTCGAACGTCGTGGTCGATTGACCGACGAATACCTGGGCAAGATCCGCGCGGCCTGGACGAACAAAGATGACTACCGCGGCGGCGACATCCCGATCTGGGTCGGCGGCAACAGCGAGGCGGCCATCCAGCGGACGAAATCCTTCGGTGACGTGTGGCATCCGTTGCACTGCACCGTCGACTGGCTTCGCGCGGCCGTGGAACGGACGAAACCCGAGGCGCTGGCACCCAGGATCGCGTTGCGCCTGACCGAAGAGCCCATCACCGGGACCGAACGGATCGCGGGTGAGGGCACGATCGCCCAAGTCATCGACGATCTGCGCCAGATCAGTGCGCTCGGCGCCGAAACGGTCCTGCTCGACACCTACACCGGCGACCCCGCCAACACGCTCGAAACCGAAAACGCTTGGCAGGCCTTGGCAACGGTCGCCGCGCACTGGAAGGAAGCACAGTGAAGCACCTCCATCGAGCCATCGAACTCGCCGCGGCGGCCCGCGCGAACGGGAACCCGCCGTTCGGTTCGCTGCTCGTCGGGCCGCAGGGCGACGTGCTCGTCGAAGAGCAGAACACGTCGATCACCGATGCGGACATCACCGCCCACCCCGAGCTGAAACTCGCCCGCTGGGCCGCTCGCGAACTCGACCCGGAGACCGCCGCCGGCACGGTGATGTACACGAGTTGCCAGCCGTGCGGGATGTGCACCGGAGCGATCGAACGGTCGGGTCTCGGCCGAGTCGTCTTCGCGCTGTCGAACGAGCAGCTCATGGACCTCAAGCCCGGCGGCGGTTTCGCGCCCGTGCCGCACGAAGGTCCCGCGTTGTTCGACGAAGCGCGCCTGCCGGTCGATGGCTATTACAGCTGACGCGTGCTGAAGTGGGGCCATGCGTGTCGCGGTGGTCGGCGGGGGAGTGATCGGTCTCAGCTGCGCTTTGCGACTGGCGCGGGCTGGGCATGACGTCACCGTCGTCACCGCGGACGAACCCGAACACACGACGTCCGCGGTCGCGGGCGGGCTCATCTTCCCGCCACGGGGCACCGAGCCCTTCGCCGTGTGCGCGAAATGGACGAGGGACACGGTCGCCGAACTGGCGCGATCCGGCGCGTCGGGCGTCCGGTTCCTGCCCGGCAGGCTCATGCTGCCTTCGCGTTCCGCCGATCCCGGCTGGGCTTCGACACTAGGCGGCACGACCTGGGAAGGCGACACTCTCACGTTCACCGCCGCGCTCGTCGACACACCGGTCTATCTGCGCTGGCTCGCCGGTGAGGTCGTGGCCGCCGGCGTACGCACGGAGTACCGGCGTGTGCAGAATCTGACCGATCTTGCCGCGGATGTGATCGTCAACGCCGCTGGTCTCGGCGGCGGTGTACTCGCGGGCGACGACACCGTGTCCCCGGTCGGCGGCCAGGTGGTCCATTTCGCCGACCCGGGCCTCACCGAGTGGATCGTGGACGATCGTTCGCCGGCCACCACGTACGCCATTCCGCACGGCGGCCATGTGGTCTGCGGGGGCACGAAAGAACCCGGACGGCGCACGCTCGAGCCCGATCCGGACGTGGTCCAGGACATCATCGAGCGCGTCCGACGGCTCGTGCCTGCGCTCGCCGGCGCACGCGTGCTCGACGTCAAAGTCGGTCTCCGGCCGCATCGTCCCGAAGTCAGGCTCGAGCGCGTCGGCGCGGTCGTCCATTGCTATGGCCACGGCGGAGCGGGAATCACCCTGTCCTGGGGTTGCGCGGACGAAGTCGCGCGTCTGATCACGGATCCTTTCGTCGCTTGACCGTCCAAAGCCTTGATCCTCTGGCCGCCTGGTCCGGCGTTGGCTTCATGCGGACCGATCGGCCCGACACCTTCGGGTAATTGCGCGATTTTTCCCGGTTGCTATGTTGAAAAACGGAGCAAAACCACGTGAGAGGAATTCACGTATTCGCCGAAAGCAATAAATTCGGCCACCATGTTTCGTCGCCGAAAGGGATCGCCGTGCTCGAAACCGACATAGTGACCTGGAGTCGTACGATATTCGACGACGCGCTCCGCGACGCCGTGCGAAGTTTGCCCGAATCTTTCACGCGCGTCGCCGGATATCACTTCGGCTGGCTGGACGCTTCGGGTTCACCGGTGAAAGCCAGCCAGGGCAAGGCGATTCGGCCCACCCTCGCCCTGCTGTCGGCCGAAGCCGTCCATGGCGCGGCCGCCGACGCGATCCCCGCGGCTGTCGCCGTCGAATTGGTGCACAATTTCTCACTCCTGCACGACGATGTACTCGACGGCGACGAAACGCGACGCCATCGCCCGACCGCGTGGACGGTTTTCGGCACCGGTCCGGCGATTCTGACCGGAGACGCACTGCTCACCCTGGCATTCGACGTGCTCGCCACCGGCGGCGGCCCGGTCGCGATGCCCGCGATGCGCGAACTCGGCGCCGCGGTCCTTCAACTGCAAGAAGGCCAGAGCGCGGACGTTTCCTTCGAACGCCGCGCCGACGTCGACCTGCACGAATGCGTGACGATGTCCAACGGCAAGACCGGTGCGCTGCTCGGGTGCGCCTGCGCGATCGGCGCCCAATTCGGCGGCGGGACGCCGGACGAGGTCTCGCATCTGCGGCAGTTCGGCGAACGGCTCGGTCTGGCCTTCCAGCTCGTCGACGACATGCTGGGCATCTGGGGCGACCCGGAGACCACCGGCAAACCGGTGTTCTCAGACCTTCTCGCGCACAAGAAATCCCTGCCGGTCGTGGTCGCGCTGAATTCCGGCACCTCCGCGGGCCGTCAGCTGGCCGAGCTCTACCACCGTGACGAGTTGCTCTCGGAAGACGACCTCGCCTTCGCCGCGGACCTGGTCGACCTCGCCGGCGGCCGGACCTGGGCCCGGATCCAGGCCGACCAGCAACTCGCCCGCGCGATGCATCACCTGTCGGCGGCGGGCCCCGAGCCGCACGCGGCTACGGAACTGGCCGCGCTCGCCGAGCTCGTCACCCGCCGCGACCGCTAGGGCGTGTCCTAGGACCGAGAGGCCACCAGTTTCGCGTGGTCGGCCTCGGTCTGGTCGGCGTACCGGACAGCGAATCGGCCGATCGCCTCGTCGAGGTCGTCGTCTTCGTCGAAGTACCCGGCGAGCAGCTGCGGGTGCAGCGACCTCGTGTGCGCGCGAGCGAGCAACGCGCCTGCCAGCCTGCCGTAGTCGTCCAAATGGCCCGCGTTGAGCGCCGAAGGGTCGATGTCGCCCTTGAGGTTCCGGAACTGCCGCACGATGAACGGCCGCCCGTCGATCGTCGTCCAGCCGAGCAGGATGTCCGTCTCCGCCTGCACGAGCCGAGCGCCCTCGACGATCCGCTCGCCCTCGTGCGTGTGCGCGGGAATGTCCAGAAAAGGCGCCAAGGCCGACGGCCGCGCCTCCTTCACCTGCAGCACCAGGTCTTCGTCCTCGTTGCCGTGCAACAGGACGACATAACTGCGCAAGCCGACGCTGCCGGTGCCGACCACCCGGAAGGCCACATCGGACACTCGATATCTGGCGATCAGGTTTCGTCGCGAGGAGCGCAAAGTGTCCACATAATCGACCAAACCGCCGAACACCGACTCGGCGACGGCGTCGTCCACGTGGCGCAGCACCGGCGGATCTTCGACGAACCGGTTGCGCTTCATCCCGGTGGTGTGGTCGTCGATGCGCCGCGTCCACTTGGCGGCCACTTTGGCGCTCGTGTTCTTGCGGGCCTTCTCGGCGGCTTCCTCGAAATCGTCGATCAGATCATGCGCTTTGACCTTGCTCAGCACGGACGCGTCCGGCAACGCGTTCCACGACCGCAGATAGGGCAGCTCGGCCAGCCCTCGGATGGTCCGCCGATACGACTTGACCGCGTCTTCGGCGGCCTCGGCGCACCGCGACTCGCCGACGCCGCCTTCCCGTCCCGCCAGCACGAGGCTCGCGGCGAGCCGTTTCAAGTCCCATTCCCACGGACCTGGCACGGTCTCGTCGAAGTCGTTGATGTCCATCACGATCTGGCCCTCCGGCGTGCCGTACAGGCCGAAGTTCGCCGCATGCGCGTCACCGCACAGCTGCGCTTTCAGCCCGCTCGACGGCGTGCCCGCCAAGTCGGCGGCCATCAGCCCGGCCGCGCCGCGGAAGAAGGCGAACGGCGACACCGTCATCCGCTCCAGGCGCAGGTCGATCAGCTCGGGCAGCCGCCCGGAGTTGCTGGATTCGACGAAATCCAGCGCGTCCGGACGTCCCCGGCCCGTCGCGTCGTGATCGTGCGACTTCGGGGGCGTGGCGTCACGCAGCGCGCGCCCCCGGTCGAACAGCTCCTCCGGATCGACACCCTCCGAGCCGAGCAGCGCGCGGCCCGCCCATGTTCCTGGTTCCACGAGATGTCAACGTACGGGAGCTGTCAAAGTTTCACGACGGCTTGATGACCTGCGCGATGGCGTCGATCCCGCGGTCCAGTTCGGCTTTGGTGATCACGAGCGGCGGCGCGACACGGAGGGTCGCGTCGTGTGTCTCCTTGCACAGCACCCCGAGCTTGGCCAGCGCCAACGACGCGTCACGCCCGGTCGGCCCGCCGGGGCTGATGTCGACACCGGCCCACAGACCACGGCCGCGGACCTCCGCGAGCCCCTTGCCGACCAGCTCACCGAGCCGTCCGTGCAGGTAGGCGCCCAGTTCCGTGGATCGCTCCTGGAACTCGCCGGTCGCGAGCAGCCGGATGACCGCCCGGCCGACGGCGCAGGCCAGCGGGTTGCCGCCGAAGGTCGAGCCGTGCTCGCCGGGCTTCAGCACGCCCAGCACGGCCCGGCTGCCGACCACCGCCGAAACCGGCATGATCCCGCCGCCGAGCGCCTTGCCCAGCGTGTACAGATCCGCGCGCACGCCTTCGTGATCGAGCGCGAGCAGCTTGCCGGTCCGCGCGAGTCCCGATTGGATCTCGTCCGCGATGAGCAGCACGCCCGCCTCGTCGCACAGCCGTCGCGCCTCGGCGAGGTACCCGGCGGGCGGCACGATGACGCCGGCTTCGCCCTGGATCGGCTCCAGCAGCACGGCCGCGGTCCGTTCGGTGATCGCGTCACGCAGCGCTGCGGTGTCGCCGTACTTCACGGTGACGAAGCCGGGCGTGAACGGCCCGAAATCCGCCCGCGCGGTCTCATCGGTCGAGAATGACACGATCGTGGTCGTCCGGCCGTGGAAGTTCGACCCGGCGACGACGATCTCGGCGGTGCCGTCCGGGACGCCCTTGACCTGGTAGGCCCACTTGCGGGCGACCTTCACGGCGGACTCGACGGCCTCGGCGCCGGAGTTCATCGGCAGCACCATCTCGGTGCCGGTCAGGTCGGCCAGCTCCTGGCAGTACAGACCCATCTGGTCATGGTGGAACGCACGCGAGGTCAGCGTCACCCGATCGAGCTGATCTTTGGCCGCCGCGATCAGCGCCGGATGGCGGTGCCCGAAGTTCATCGCCGAGTATCCGGAGAGGAAGTCCAGGTAGCTGTTGCCGTCGACGTCGGTGACCGAAGCGCCCTCGGCCTCGGCGATCACGACGCCGAGCGGGTGGTAGTTGTGCGTGCTCCAGCGGTCGTCAAGCGCGATGTAGTCAGACGTGGTGGTGGGTCCGGCGAACGTCGTCATTGCATCAGGTTAAGGCCTGAAGGTGGAGACTTCAGCCGGGAATCATTGCTTTCAAGACTCGTTCGTTGCGCAGTTGCGCGCCGGTGAGGCGAATTGTTGCGTACGAGTTTCGAAGCGCGTCACCGGCGAGGACTGGCTATGTTCACGGGATGGCCAAACGAGTGCGAGAGGCGTTGCGGTTCACCAAGGGCACCCCGCTGCTGGACCCTGGCGCGTTCCCCATCGGTCCGGACAAGAAGGCGAAGGGTGAGAAGAAGCTCCTCGCCACCGGCCGAGTCTTGGACGAGCGTCAGGAGGCGCTCTACGCGGAAGGTGTCGGCGGCGGTGCCAGAAGCCTGCTGCTCGTGCTGCAGGGTATGGACACCTCGGGCAAGGGCGGCACGGTGAGCCATGTGCTCGGCCTCGTCAACCCGATGGGCGTGCACTACACGGCGTTCAAGAAGCCGACGCCCGCCGAGCGACGGCACCACTACCTGTGGCGTATTCGACGGCAGCTGCCCAAACCCGGCCAGCTCGGCGTGTTCGACCGCTCGCACTACGAGGACATCCTCGTACCGCGCGTGCACGGCCTGCTGACCGCCGAGGAGCGGCGCAGGCGCTACGCCGAGATCAACGCGTTCGAGCGGGAACTCGCCGACGCCGGCACCACCGTCCTCAAGGTCTTCCTGCACATCTCGCCTACGGAGCAGTACAAGCGGCTCAAGGCAAGACTGGTCACGCCAGAGAAGATGTGGAAGTACAACCCGGCCGACCTCGACGCACGTGCCCAGTGGGACGACTACCAGAAGGCCTACCTCGACATCTTCGCCAAAACGAGCGCGACGCCGTGGCATATCGTGCCCGCCGACCACAAGTGGTACCGGAACTGGCTCGTCGCCCATCTGCTCGCGGAGACTTTGGACGAAATGGACCCGCAGTTCCCCGAACCTGACTTTGCTGTCGACGAAGAACTCGCGAAACTCGACACTGTTGGCGTACCCGCCTGACTTTCTGAGAGAGTGCGCGGCGTGACCGACTCAGCCCTCGAGGCTCTTCCGTTCCTCCGCAAGCAGGCTCGCACCCAGAGGTTCACGCTCGGCGCGCCCAAGGAGTTCAAGGTCGCCCCGGACGGTTCGCGTGTGCTGTTCCTGCGCGCCGAGTCCGGGGTCGACCCGCGCAACAGCCTGTGGTCGCTCGATCTGGCGTCCGGTGTCGAATCGAAGCTCGTCGACGCCGCTGAACTGCTGCCAGGTGAAGAAAACCTGCCTCCGGAGGAGCGTGCCAGGCGGGAACGCAGCCGTGAGTCCGGCGGCGGGGTCGTCGGCTACGCGGTCGACGACGCGTTCACCGTCGCGGCGTTCACCTTGTCCGGCAAGCTGTACACGCTCGACCTCTCGTCCGGTGAGGTGAAGGTCCTCGTCGACAGCTCCGTCGTCGATCCACGGCCCAATCCGACCGGCACGCACATCGCGTATGTGCGCGATCGACGGCTTCGCGTGATCGACCTCACAACGGGCGAAGATCGCCTGCTGGTCGACGAAGAAGGCGAAGAAATCGCGTGGGGTCTCGCCGAGTTCATCGCCGCCGAAGAGCTCGGCCGCGCCCGCGGCTACTGGTGGTCGCCGGACGGCCGGAGCCTGCTCGTCGAGCGCTCCGACCGCACTGCCGTGCCGCGCTGGACGATCGCGGACCCGGCCAATCCGCAGGCGGCTGCCAACGTTGTCGCGTATCCGGCCGCCGGGGCGGCCAATGTGGACGTCTCGCTGTCTTTCCTCGGCCTGGACGGCGGCCGCGTCGACCTGGCGCGCGGCGAATGGGAGTACCTCGTCGCCGTGCACTGGTCGGCAGGCGGGAAGCCTCTGGTCACGGTCCAGTCCAGGGATCAGCGCACACTGGAGATCCTCGCGGCGGACCCGGCGGACGGATCGGTCACCACCCTGCACACCGAGACCGACTCGAACTGGGTCGAGATCACGCCAGGCGTGCCGGCGTGGACTGCCGACGGCCGCCTGGTGCGGGAGAGCGCGGCGGACGGCAGCCACCGGCTGGTCATCGACGGCGAGCCGGTCACCGAGCCGTCGCTGCAGGTCCGGTCCGTGCTCCAGGTCGGAGCCGAAGTGCTGTTCAGCGCTTCGGACGAAGACTCGACACAGATTCACGTCTATCGCACCGAAAACGGCAAAGTGCGCCGTTTGTCGACAACGGACGGTGTGCACGTCGGCGCCGGTTCGGCCGCGCTCACGGTCATCGCGAGCTGGAGCCTCGAGTACAGCGGGCCCGCCGTCAGCGTCCTGTCCGACGGCGAACCGGTCGCCAAGATAAGCTCCGAAGCCGTCGACCCTGGCATCGTGCCCAACCTGCGATGGCTGGCACTCGGCGAGCGTGGCCTGCGCGCCGCGTTGCTGATGCCGGCGGGCTACCGCGAGAAAGACGGCAAGCTGCCGGTTCTGCTCGACCCATATGGCGGTCCGCACGCCCAGCGGGTGCTCCAGAGCCGCAACGCGTTCCTGACCTCGCAGTGGCTGGCCGATCAGGGCTTCGCGGTGCTGGTCGCCGACGGCCGCGGCACGCCGGGCCGAGGCCCGGCGTGGGAGAAGGAAATCGCGGGCGAGTTCGCGTCGATCACGCTGGCCGACCAGGTCGATGCCCTGCACGCCGCAGCCGAAATCGAACCGGCGCTGGACCTGGGCCGCGTTGCGATTCGCGGCTGGTCGTACGGGGGCTACCTGTCCGCGCTCGCGGTGTTGCGCCGGCCGGACGTCTTCCACGCCGGCGTCGCCGGTGCCCCGGTCACCGACTGGGCGTTGTACGACACGCATTACACCGAGCGGTATCTCGGCACCCCGCAGGACAACCCCGACGTCTACGCGCGGAACTCACTGATCACGGACGACCTGAAGCGGGCGCTGCTCATCGTGCACGGGCTGGCCGACGACAACGTGTTCGTCGCGCACGCGCTCAGGTTGTCCTCGGCGTTGCTGGCGAAGGGCCGCCAGCACGTGTTCCTGCCGCTCGCCGGCGCGACGCACATGTCGCCGCAAGCGGAGGAAGTCGCCGAGAATCTGATGCGCACCCAGGTCGAGTGGATCAAGCGGGAACTCGCCGCTGTCAAGGAGGACATCGCGTGAAGCGTTGGGGTATCACCATTCCGTTGACCGGGGTGCCGCTGGCCGCGCACCGCGAGCTGGTCGAGCAGTTGCCGGATCTGGGCTACACCGACGCCTGGTCGGCGGAAACGGCCGGGGTGGACGCGTTCACCCCGCTGGCGCTGGCCTCGCAGTGGGCGCCGCAACTGCGGCTGGGCACGGCCATCGTGCCGGTGTACACGCGAGGTCCCGGCCTGCTCGCGATGAGTGCCGCCACCATCGCTGAACTCGCGCCGGGGCGTTTCGTGCTCGGTATCGGCGCTTCTTCGCCGGTGATCGTGAAGAACTGGAACGCCGCGGAATTCGATGCGCCGTTCGCGCGCTCTCGTGACACCTTGCGCTTCCTGCGCGCGGCGTTGGCGGGCGAAAAGGTCAGCGAGACTTACGAAACGTTCGCTGTCAACAAGTTCCGGCTGGAACGCCCGTCGGACCCGCCGCCGTCGATCATGCTTGCCGCGCTGCGGCCGGGCATGCTGCGCCTCGCCGCGAAGGAGGCCGATGGCGCGATCACCAACTGGCTCGCGCCGACCGACGTGCCCCGGATCCGCGAGGAGATCGGCCCGGACGTCGAGCTCGCCGCCCGCATCTTCGTCTGCCCGACGACGGACGCCGCCGCCGCGCGCGGGCTCGGGCGGATGTTGATCAGCAGCTACCTGACGGTTCCGGTGTACGCGGCCTTCCACGACTGGCTCGGCCGCGGCGAGGCGCTCGCGCCGATGCACGAGGCGTGGGCGGCCGGCGACCGGCAGAAGGCCAACCAGGTCATCCCCGACGAGGTGGTCGACGACCTGATCGTGCACGGCAGCGTCGAAGAGTGCCGCGAGAAAGTCCAAGCCTACGTGGACAACGGCCTGACGACGCCGATCATCGCGCTGCTCCCGACCGGTGAAGACCCGTTCGAGCAGGTGCGCGGCCTGGCGCCGAAGGCCTGATCAGGTCGGCGGGTTCCGGCCGGATCCCGCCGACCGGTCGTATCGTCTTCTCATGCGCGAGATCTGGGCCGCTGGCGATGCGTATGAGGCGTACATGGGGCGCTGGAGCAAGCCGGTCGCGGAGCGCTTCGTCCGCGGACTCGGCATGCCGGCGCACTCGCGATGGCTGGACGTCGGCTGCGGCTCGGGCGCGCTGTCCGAGACCGTGCATTCGGTCGCCGAGCCGTCACGACTGGCCGGCTTGGATCCATCCGCCGGATTTCTGTCCGTCGCCCGTGATCGGATCACGGGCACCCGATCAGCGTTCGTCGTCGGCGATGCCGGTTCTCTGCCGTTTTCCGACCATGCTTTCGACGTCGTGGTGAGCGGACTCGCGCTGAATTTCGTGCTCGACCCTAGCCAGGCCGTCGCCGAATTCGCGCGAGTCGCGCCTGTCGTGGCGGCGTATGTCTGGGACTACGCCGGTGGCATGGAAATGCTCAGCCACTTCTGGGACGCGGCCGTCGCGCTCGACCCCGCCGTCGACGAAGTGGACGAAAAGCATCGCTTCCCGTGGTGTCGTCCGGAACCACTCGGACGGCTCTGGGCGGCTGCGGGCCTGGTCGACGTGGCGGTCGAGCCCATCGAGATATCGACCGTTTTCGCCGATTTCGACGACTTCTGGCGGCCGTTCCTCGGCGGCCAAGGGCCTGCACCCGGCTATGCCATGTCGTTGTCCGATGATCATCGAGCCGCGCTTCGCGACCTGCTGCGTGGCCGGCTGCCTGCCGAAGCGGACGGATCCATCCCGCTCACCGCCAGAGCGTGGTCGGTTCGGGGTGTCGCACATCGTTAGCGGGCAGGCGACAACGTAGCCAGACGGTCGATACCGAGGCCACTGATCAGCAGCCGTTCCTTCCGGTTGCCGAGCAACGTACGCGTCCAGTCGACGAAGCCGCCGTCACCGACTTCGATCCGGTCGTCCCCGAGCACGCTGTAGACCTTGAAGCAGAGCCCGAGGTAGTAGCCACGGCCGGTGCCGCGATGCGGATCGCCGACTATTTCGACATCATGCTGGTCCTCGAAAGCGTCATGTGCCGCGAGCACGACCGGTGCGAATCCGGGTGTCAGCGAGGTGAGACTGATTTCCACGCGGCCACCGACAGCAGCTTGTGTCGCTTTCGCGGCAAAACCGAGGTGCTCGACGATGTGCTGCCGTTCAAACGCCAAGTTCCCCGCATCGCGTCCGGCGGAAACAGCTCCGAACAACGCGAAGTGCGCGAACGTGGCCCGCCCGGTCACCTGCTGCGCGCGAACGACTCGTTGTGCCGCGGCCAACCGCACGACATCGTCCGACTTCGGCTCGGTTCGCGACGACTGCCGCCGCCTCAACGCCGCTTCCAGCGCTAGCGCGTTTGTCGGATCAGCTGCCACTTCGCTTCCCCTGGCTGTTGAAACCACCTTGTTCTGGTCGACCGTGGCCAACGCCGAGTGGGTGCCGAGTGGCGCGATCGGTGCCAAAGTGAGTAGTGCGAAGTCGGTGGGCAAGGCGGAAACAACGGCGTCCTCGGCCGCCCGCAACCTGTGCGCTGGAACAGCGGCGGGTGCGCTGAAGCGGTCTTCCCGATAACGGCGCAGTACGTCAGGAGCTGATCGCTTTCCGGCGCGGATACGCATGACCTCGAGCAGCAGTGTGGTCAAATCCGCTCCGGGCAGGCCAGTGAGGAGGTCGACCGTTTCCTGGCCGACCTCCTCACCACGCGGTCCAACGGCCCGGTGCTCCCAGTCACCTGACCGATTCTTCCCCTGATCCTCAACTGCCGCGAACGACTTTCTCAGCGTCCGGCGGAAAGGATCTCCTGGACTACCTCCACTGTCGTGGCCGCCTTCGCAGCGCCGAGCGCGCGAATAATCGGCCCAGCGATCGCGTCGAGTTCCAAAGTCCGGCCTGCTTGGAAATCCTTGAGCATCGACGACTGCATGGCACCCGGCAACGACGTCAGTCTCGCGGTCACCGCGTCCGCGTCCACCTGTACCGCATGGACTCCGGCAGCTGACGCGGCTTCGTCCACCAGCGGACGCAACCAGGATTCGTGGCTGTCTCGCGCCGGGCCGATCGGCGCATTAGCCCCGGTCGTCAGCAGTGCGAGCGGTGCGAGGAACGCGAGCTTGCGCCACAACACGGTGGCATCGTCCGGGTGAGTCGACACGGAAAGTCCCGCCGTTCGCGCCAGCTCGGCGACAGCGGCGCCCGCTGACGTCCCGTCTGCGAACACCAGGTCGGCGAACCGCGAAAGCTGCTCGATGGCACCAGGCCGGTGCCGGGTCGCTTCGACCGCGATACTGGCGCCGATCACCGAAGCCGCCGGGTAGACCGCGCGCAGCAACGGCAGGTGGTCGACACCGTTCAGCAGCGGGACCACGGTCGCGGCACCGAGCACTGCGGCAGGCACACGCTGGAGAGCAGGCAGCAGTTCAGTCGCTTTGACGGCGACGAACAGCACGTCCAGCGGCGTCGTCAACCAAGGCCGCGCGGTCGGGAAGGTCGAGAATGGCGTTTCGTCCGGTCCTTGAAAAGTTAACCCGCGCGCGGTCAGTTCCGCCGCCGTGCGTTCGGTGGCGATCACGGTCACCGCATGGCCGGCCGCTCCGAAGCGCGCCGCCAGCAAGCCGCCCACTCCGCCGGGCCCCAGTACACCGATAGTCGCCACGAGCCCTCCCGAGTTAATTCCATTATGGAAGTGACACTAGTACGATAACTTCCATGATGGAAGACGTGGAGGTGACCCGACTTGCGGCACAAGAGTTTCGAAGGCATGAACTGCCCGGTCGCGCTGACCCTGGATGAGGTCGGTGAGTGGTGGAGCTTGCTGATCATTCGCGACGCACTGCACGGCTTGACCCGTTTCGACGAGTTTCAGCAAAGCCTAGGTATCTCGCCGAACTCGCTGACCCGACGGCTGAACGCACTCTGCGAGGCGGGCTTGCTCGCCCGGCATCGCTATCAAGACCGTCCGCCGCGCGACGAGTACCTGCTCACCGAACGCGGCAAGGACCTCCAGGCTGTCATTGAGTCGATCGCCGCGTGGGGACGGCGCCACATCACGCAAAAGGACGGCGCCGTCCGCCTCCAGGACACGGCCACCGGACAGGAAGCGGAGCCGGTACTGGTCGACCAGCGCACCGGGGTCACCGTCACTCCGGACCGGTTCCAGTACGTGGCGACCCCCGCGGCGCCGCCGATCAAGCTCGCCAAAATGCCGCACGCCTAGCCGTCACGCGCCATCCAAACCCAGGTGGCTCGTTGCGAGGTCTGCTTGTAAGGCGTCGTCGCAAAAACGCCCATCGCGACGTAGGTGCCAGGTTTGGTCACGAGTACTGGGCCTCGGAGAGAGCGTGGAGCCGAGTCCTGATCGCTGGACCTAAGCGGGCGTAGCCGCTTCTAAGTTCCGAGAACTACTTCGCCCGGCCGCGGTGGTGAACGACCAGTTCGCTGATGAGCTCGTCGAGTTGAGGCAAAAAGCGCGCGGACCGGTGCTTCGGCGTCGACGATCACGATTGCGACAGGCAGGCCGTCCGACAACGACAGGATGTTGCTCGTGTGGATCAACGAGTTCGCGCCGTAGCCTTCGACGCCCTTGAGCACCGACGCACCTGCCGGCCCGGCGTCTCGCGCTCGGCCCGACAGCGGCATGACTGTTCCTCCTGACCGCAACCGGCAAACACCGCGAGTGTCGACACTTCCATGGGTCACGGCGCTTGTGCGACCGCAAGCGTCGAAACCCAGGTCTTTCGTCGTGTCAGTGACCAAACGCAGAGTCTGAGCATGGCGGGTCAGATCACCCTGCCCGCACGAAGCGCCAGGTGCGCGGCGGTTTCGTCTACAGAACGTGCGAGCGAGCTCTGAGGTTCCGCAAAGGGCCGACGTGGATTGCGTTCCGTCGTGTCGCCAGGTGTGCAGGCGGATCCTTGGCGGGCTGTGGTTCCACCTGCTCTTGATGCGGACTGTCTCTGCTGGTCGTCCCGAGCGGGCGGTGTCCCATCATCGTGCTGGGCCGTGCTTGACACACGGCTCGCCGAGGTCCCTGCGCTGCGGCTGTCAGCGGGGGTGGCCGAAGGCTGTTTCGACGTGCGGTGATCAGAGGTGGACTCCCTGTCGGCGGTGGTTGAGCTGCGGACATTGACAGTATATAGAACATGTGTTCGACTGGCGGCGTGCGATGGGAACAACAGAAAGCGGGGGCGGGGGAGCAGGCGCTGCTGGGGCTGGACGGTCTGGTGCGGTCCGTGCGTTCACCGGAGTTCGACGGGGTCACGTTTCACGAGGTGCACGCCAAATCCGTGCTGAACAAGGTGCCGGGCGGCTCGCCGATGCCGTTCAAGTGGACGGTCAATCCTTACCGGGGTTGCTCACATGCCTGCACGTACTGCCTGGCAGGCGACACCCGGATACTGATGGCGGACGGTCGCACTCGAGCACTCGCCGAACTCAGGGTCGGAGACGAGATCTACGGCACCGAAGGTGTGGGCACGGATCGGCGATTCCGGCGAACGCGAGTGCTCGCCCATTGGTCCACTGTGAAACCCGCGTACCGCGTCGCTCTGGAGGATGGCACCGAGCTCGTCGCGAGTGGCGACCACCGATTTCTCAGCGCGAGCGGCTGGAAGCACGTCATAGGCACAAGTGGCTGGGGCACTGCGGAACGACCACATCTCGTACCGGGCGTCGAATTCGTCGGCACGGGGTCTTTCGCCGCGGCCCCTCAGGACACAGTGGACTACCGCGCCGGGTATCTCTGTGGAATGCTCCGGCCGGACAAATACGGCCGCGATCGCGATGCGTCGGATCGCGCCTTGAGCTACTTGCCGACATTCACCACGGGAACAGACTTCGCAAAACTGCTGCCCAGTCCGGAAATTGCTTGGCAGCAAGGCTTTCTCGCCGGCGTCTACGATGCCGCGGGTGGATGGGAACTGGACGTCCTGCGGATCGTCCACGAGGTGCCGCAGGTCGTGGACACGGTCTGCGACGCATTGGCGCGCTTCGGCTTCACCTACACGGTGAAGAAACACGAACGCGACCGAAGCGTGCTCGTCGTCCGATTGACCGGCGGCCTGGCCGAGCAGCTCCGATTTCTGCACACGGTCGATCCGGCGGTCGCCGGCAAACGAGCGCTGGAGCCGCTGACGATGGGAGGCGAGTATCTGCGAGTCCGGTCGATCGAGCCGCTCGGGCTGGATATGCCGTTGTTCGACATCACCACCGGAACCGGTGATTTCATCGCCAACGGAATGGTCACCCACAATTGTTTCGCGAGGAACACGCACAAGTATCTCGATTTCGACGCTGGCAAGGACTTCGATACGCAGGTCGTGGTCAAGGTCAACGCACCTGAGGTGCTCGTGGCGCAGTTGCGCAAGCCCGGCTGGGCCGGCGAACACGTCGCGATGGGTACGAACACAGACCCGTACCAGCGGGCTGAAGGCCGTTACCAGCTGATGCCTCGGATCATCACCGCGCTCGCCGAGACAGGCACGCCGTTCTCGATCCTGACGAAGGGCACGGTGCTCGCCAGGGACCTGCCGTTGCTCGAGTCGGTCGCGCGCGATGTCCCTGTGGGACTTGGTGTCTCGATCGCGCTACTGGACCCGGAGCTCCAACGACGGCTCGAACCCGGCACGCCGAGTCCGCAGGCCAGGCTCGACCTTGTGCGCAAGGCAAGGGGCGCGGGCTTGCCTTGCGGGGTGTTCCTGGCACCGATCCTGCCGGGGCTGACCGATTCGGAGGAGGCGCTCGACGCCCTGCTCGCCGCAGTCGCTGACGCCGGAGCTTCGGGAGTGACTGTGCTGCCTCTCCACCTGCGGCCCGGAGCCCGTGAGTGGTTCGCGCGATGGTTGGCGGCCGAACGTCCCGGACTCGTACCCCGCTACCGGACGCTCTACGCACGTGGGAGCTACGTCAGCCAGGCGTATCGGGAGTGGCTGTCCGAGCGAATCCTGCCGCTGATCAGGCACCACGGTCTGGAACCGTCGTCGCGGAGACGATCACGTGGTGTGCCCGGTGACGAGGGCGCGAGCTGGCCAGAGGGCGCGATCCCCGCACCGCGAGACCGGGGAACATCGGCCTCGTCCAGCGTGGGCGAGCAGATGACCTTGCTGTAGAGAAACCTGGTGGCGCTACCCCGTGGGTGATTCGTTAGCCTTGTTCGTCGGCGAAATCGCAGCTGACACGCCCACTCGACCACTGGAGAAGGAGAGCACCCGCAGTGCTTCGCACCCATAAAGCCGGCACCCTGCGTGCCGAGCATGCCGGTCAGACCGTCACCCTCACCGGTTGGGTGGCCCGGCGGCGCGATCACGGCGGTGTCATCTTCATCGATCTGAGGGACGCCTCCGGCGTTGCCCAGGTCGTGTTCCGTGAGGGTGAGATGGCCGAGCGCGCCCACCAGCTGCGTTCGGAGTACTGCGTCCGGATCGTCGGCGAGGTCGCCCAGCGTCCGGGCGGCAACGAGAACACCGAGATCCCGACCGGCGCGATCGAGGTGCTGGTCACCGAGCTCGAGGTGCTGTCCGAAGCCGCCGTGCTGCCGTTCCCGATCGACGAGCGCGTCGACGTCGGTGAAGAGGTCCGGCTCAAGCACCGCTACCTCGACCTGCGCCGCAGTGGTCCGGCCAAGGCCATGCGCCTGCGCAGCGAGGTCAACCGGGTAGCGCGCGAGGTGCTGCACTCCCAGGAGTTCGTCGAGGTCGAGACCCCGACAATGACCCGGTCCACCCCCGAAGGCGCCCGCGACTTCCTGGTTCCGGCACGTCTCAAGCCCGGTTCCTGGTACGCGCTGCCGCAGTCGCCGCAGCTGTTCAAGCAGCTCCTGATGGTCGGCGGCCTGGAGCGGTACTACCAGATCGCCCGCTGCTACCGCGACGAAGACTTCCGCGCCGACCGGCAGCCCGAGTTCACCCAGCTCGACATCGAGATGAGCTTCGTCGAGCAGGACGACATCATCGCGCTGGGCGAGGACATCGTCACCGAGCTGTGGAAGCTGATCGACGTCGAGATCCCCCGCCCGTTCCGGCGGATCAGCTACGCCGAGGCGATGGCGAAGTACGGTTCCGACAAGCCGGACCTGCGCTTCGACCTCGAGCTCACCGAGATGACCGAGTTCTTCGCCGACACTCCGTTCCGCGTCTTCCAGGCACCCTACGTCGGTGCCGTCGTCATGGCGGGCGGCGCGAGCCAGCCTCGCCGGACGCTGGACGCGTGGCAGGAGTTCGCGAAGCAGCGCGGCGCGAAGGGGCTCGCCTACATCCTGGTCAACGAGGACGGCACACTCGGCGGCCCGGTCGCCAAGAACCTTTCCGAGGAGGAGCGTCAGAGCGTCGCACAGGCCGCGGGTGCGAAGCCTGGCGACTGCATCTTCTTCGGTGCGGGTAAGGCGTCGAGCACGCAGCCGCTCCTCGGCGCCGTGCGCGACGAGATCGGCAAGCGCCTGGAGCTGATCGACGAGAACGCCTGGTCGTTCGTCTGGGTCGTCGACTTCCCGCTGTTCGCCCCGGTCGAGGAGATCGGCGACGACGTGGCTGTCGGCAGCGGAAAGTGGACCGCCCTGCACCACGCGTTCACGTCCCCGACCCCTGAATGGATTGAGAAGCTCGCCGACGACCCCGGCAGCGCTCTGGCGTACGCCTACGACATCGTCTGTAACGGCAACGAGATCGGCGGCGGCTCGATTCGTATCCACCAGGCGGGACTGCAGAAGCAGGTCTTCGAGATCATGGGGCTGACCGAAGAGGAGGCGCAGGAGAAGTTCGGCTTCCTGCTCGACGCCTTCCAGTTCGGCCCGCCCCCGCACGGCGGCATCGCCTTCGGCTGGGACCGCGTCACCATGCTCCTGTCGGGCTCGGACTCGATCCGCGATGTCATCGCGTTCCCGAAGACCGGCGGCGGCTATGACCCGCTGACCGCTGCGCCTGCGCCGATCACCCCCGAGCAGCGCAAGGACGCCGGCATCGACGCGAAGCCCCCGGCGCCGAAGCAGTAGTGCTCCACCTCAGGGCCGTGTGCCCGCCGGACAAGACCGCCGAAGCGGTCGAAGTCCTGCGGGCACACCCCGGAACGGCGCATCTCATCGTGCATCACGGCGTCGCCGTGATGCCTGAGGGTGACCTTGTCGAAGTCGACGTCGCCCGCGAGGCGGCCGACGAAATCGTTGGTGCACTGTGCACTCTGCAGCTTGATACCTCTGGCGGCATCACGCTCGAAGCGATCGACACCGCACTGTCCGATGCTGCGGACCGTGCGGAGGAAGCCGCGCCAGGGGACGGCGCCGACGCCGTCGTGTGGCAGGAGCTTCTCGCGCGCACTGGCGAAGAATCGCGGCTCAACGTTACGTTCCAGGCCTTCCTCGCCATCGCCTGCCTGCTGGCAGCGGTCGGTATCGTCACCAACTCCGCGGTGACGATCGTCGGTGCGATGGTGGTCGGCCCGGAATTCGGGCCGCTCGCGGCGATCGCGGTCGGACTGGTGCTCCGCCGCTGGGACCTGGTGCGCCAGGCGTCCGCCGCACTGGCGGTCGGCTTCCCGCTCGCCATGGCGGTGACGCTGGGTGCGACGTTGCTCGGTGAGGCTACCGGCCTGTTCAATCGGGCGGCGCTGCTGGCGAACCACCAGGTGGACTTCGTCTACGACGTAGGAAAGTTCTCGTTGATCATCGCACTGCTCGCCGGCGCTGCCGGGATGCTTTCGATGACCTCGGCGAAATCTGCCGCTTTGGTCGGAGTTTTCATATCTGTGACCACAGTTCCGGCCGCTGGCTATGCGGTCGTCGCCGCCGTGCTGCAGGATTGGGAACGGTGCCTCTACTCGTTCGGGCAGTTGGTGGTCAACTTGATCGGCATCGTGATCGCCGCGGCCGTTGTGCTGATGTTACGAAGAAGAGGGCAACGTACAGGGGGCACCGAACGTCCGCTGTCACGCGGGTGAACTCGAGCCCGCCTTCTTGAACACAGTTTTCGGGATGCAAGTGGTCATGGTTACTCGCTCACTAGTAGGGTCGGTGGCAATGACAGTCGACACCTCCTCCGCCGATGACTCAACCGTCGGGGCTGGAGCTGAAGCGTTTGCCGTGGAGGCAGCGGTCGCGGCCGGTGAATCGGTACTCGCCCGCCGCTTCGGCAGCGCGATCATCTTGGTCGATCCAGAAGACCTCGCCGGGACCGGCCCGGCTACCGTCGTGCGCGCCAGGGTTGCTTCCTCGCCGTTCTCGCTTCCGAAAACCTTGGTGATCAAGCACTACCCGTTGCCGCCTACTCCGGGGGAGTCGGATCCGTTCGCGCAAGAGGCGGTCAGCTACCAGCTCTTCACCGCGCTCGCGCCCGAAGAGCGGATGTGCCCTGAGCTGCTCGCACATGACGCCAGGCACCGTGTTCTGGTGCTCGACGATCTCGGCCGTGCACCCACTCTGCGTGACAAGCTCTGGTCGGCCGAGGCACGTGCCGCCGAACGGGCGCTGATCTCCTGGGCACGCTCACTCGGCAGGCTCCATGCGTCCACCGCCAGCCGTGAAGCGGATTTCAACGCGCTGCTGCGCCGGCTGGGTGGTCCGGTAAAGGGCGAAGACACGACCCCCGTTGTCGCTTGCGCACAGGTACCGGCGATGTTGGAAGAGATCCTGGGCGTACTGACTCCAGACTCGGTCCGGCAGCGTGCGGAGAGCAGCGCTGAGCACGCTCGGTCGGCGTCGTACCGAGCGTTCAGCCCTATCGACTTGGCACCGGACAACAACCTCGTCACGAGCTCAGGCGTCCGATTTCTCGATTTCGAGCGCGGCCGCGTGCGCAACGCTTTGGTCGATGCCGCGTATCTGAGGCTGCCGTTCGCGTCCAGCCGCAACGCGCTCGCTCTCCCCGCCGGCATGAGCGAAGCCATGGTCGCCGCATGGCGCGCTGAAGTCGCCGGAGTGTGGCCAGCCCTGGCCGACGACTATGTGCTCGCCGACTACCTGATGGACAGCCAGCTGCTGCTCGTCTGGACGGTCACGTGGGAGATGCTTCCGCGGTTGAAGCCAGGTCGTGGGGCAGGCCAGACGAGCACTCAGGCGGCTCTCGTCACCTGGTGGCGCGAACTCGCCAAGCATGCGACGCGGGCGAAGCTGGATGACGTGGCTGAGCATTCGAACGCTGTTTCGGCGGCTTTGGATGAGCGGTACGGCCCTGGTCTCGACCTCGCGCTCTATCCGGCGTTCCGCTGAGATAAAACTTCGCCGACACGCCCTCGCCGCGTTACCCAAGCATCACCGCAGGTGAGTCTGCGTGCTCGATGGTCATCACCGTGACAGTGATGAGCTTCGAAGTCACCGAGACACCCGAACCTTCGGCGCCCAAACTCAGGCAGGCACGGCGTCTCGTCGTCCTTGGCGACTCGACCGCTGTGGGCTTGGGCGATCCCCTGCCGAATCGTGGCGGCTGGCGTGGCGTCGGCCCCTTGGTGGCCGCCGCGCTGGGCGTCGAGCCGGACGGCTATCTCAACCCGTCCTTCACCGGCGCCCGGATGCGGTGCGTGCGCACTGAGCAGCTGCCGGCCGCGGTAGCGCACCGCCCGGACGTCGCCCTGCTCATCGTCGGCATGAACGACACGCTGCGCTCCAATTTCAACGCCGAGCAGATCGCGGCCGACCTGACCGCGATCATCCGCGAGTTGGCTGCGGTCGGAACCACGGTCGTACCCGTCCGCTTCCATGATCACGGCAAGGTGTTCCGGCTTCCGGCGTCGCTGCGGCGAGCGCTCACCAGCCGTATCGGCGAGCTCAACGCGGCCATTGATGCCGTCGTCGCGAACGAAGGCGTGCCATGCCTCAACCTCGACCGGCTTCCCGGCGCCTACGACATGAGCGTATGGAGCGTTGACCGGTTGCACCCCTCCGAGCTTGGACACCGACTGCTCGCCGACGGGTTCACCGGGCTGATCGCCGAGGCCGGGTTCAAGATTCCGGCGCCGGTGAGTCTCACCTGCTCCGGCGGTGTTGACCCGAGCACGGCCGACCACGTGGGCTGGCTGGTGCTGAAGGGGATTCCTTGGCTTTGGCGTCGAGGTCGCGACTTCGTGCCGTACGCAGCTGTGATCATGTGGCGTTCTTGGCGAGCCAGGGAGTCCCGGCGCGGGTGAGCGCTCCGCGCCTCCGCGTTTGTTGTCTCGATCAGCTACCTCCAGGGGAGTGTTGAACGGGCTGCTCGCCTGTTCGAGGCTGGGGGACTTCCCCGGTCGGCGATGTCATGACCGGTTCCTCTTGGGCTAGCCGGGCAGGATCCTTCGGCTTTCGATCGGTTCGGCTTTGCCTTGTGGCGCGCCGAGTGTCGTCACATCCCGAGACCGGGAAGCGGCGATGCGGGTTCGAGCGCCGCTTACGCTTGGCCAGCAGGAGATTCAGGGCGACATCCGCGCGAAGCTCATCCATTGAGCGCGTTTCGGTTGAGATCTTGAGTTGACGCGCTACCTGGTCGATGCGCTCGTAAGCGGCTGCAATCCTCGACGGCTCACAGTTACGGATGAACAGCGACGACGATCGGGTCGCTCGGTGCTGAGTGACGGTGACCTTCCTGGCGTCGCTCCGTTGGGCGGCGCGGCGAGCGTGTCGTTCAGGATCGGCTTTGTCGGCTTCGTAGTTCGCGGCCCTGCGCACCTTGTGCTCGTCCGCCTTGTTCGGTAGTCGATCTTCCAGCGCGGTATCCACGGCGCGCGCATCATCGTCCGACAGGTCCGCTGTGGACTTGCAGACCGCCGCAGCCTTCGAGTCGTCCACTAGGCCGCAATCCAAGAGTTCGAGGGTTCTTGGCAGGCGGTTGACGAGTGCATCCGCTTCGTCCACAAGTCTTCGTGCTTGATCGCGACCGATATTCAGCGTCGCCGCCAGCAAGGCTGGTATGTCGTCTGAAGGTCTTCGTCGCCGGTTCAGCTCTGCGATAGCTCGGTAGCGCAGAGCTTGATGCTGGGCGATCATCGTGGTCGTGCTCTCGATGAGGGTCGACAACGATGATTCAGACATCTCGCTCAGCGCTGAGGCGTCGGCGAGCACACCGATGTTTTGTTGCTCGGGCAGTAGGGCCTTCAGTTCCTCCCTTTCCTCGGCGGTGATGATGTACAGGACGGTCTGGCCGTTTGTTTTGATCATGGCGCGAGAGTAAACCGGGCCACCGACAAAACTGGATTCTCGTCCTGCGATGACTGGCGATCGTCGTGCTTTTGGCCCAGTAGCGTGCTTTTTGAGGGGATACGGTACAGAGGCGCTATGAGGCGAAACCTGTGAAGGCTGCCAACGCTGCTGCGTCCGACACCGGATTCCGCACGAAGATGTCCACCCACTCCTCGACTTGGGGATACTCGGACAACTTGCTGATGGCTGCGCATGCGGCCTCGGTGTCGAACTTCGTTCGCTTCAGCTGAACTCCGTGCTCGCCGAGTAGTGCCCAGTGAGCTCCAGCCGTCCCATAGGGCATGCCGACACTGCCGGGGTTGACGAGGAGCTTTCGATCAGCCAACCGGGTGAACGGCATATGCGTATGTCCGCAGACGATCATCTCCTCCGCTACGCCAGCGAGAACCTCGGCCCAGCGGTCGAGAGTGCTGTCGACGAGCACGACTTCTTCGTCGTCTCGTGGAGTCGCGTGGCAGAACAAGACCTCGCCCAGCCCAACAATGTCCAGCGTCACCGAAGTCGGCAGATTTTCGAGTAGAGCCACATGCGCGGTGTCGACCGCGCTTGCTGCCCAGCTGACGATGGGATCCCGAACGACGGTTTCCTGGCCTCTGGTCAGCGCGACCATCTCACGGTCGGCATTCCCACGTACCCATACGGCTCGATTGCCGAGCTCAGCCAGCCGGTCGAGCGTCTGGCCAGGCAGCGGTCCGGCTGCGACGTCGCCACACAGCACGATCACGTCGGCCGCCTGGAGGTCCGGGTCGGCGAGTACCGCGTCGAGCGCCGGCAGCACGCCGTGGATGTCGGAAAGAACGGCTACTTGGTTCGGCATGTGTCCAGCATCGTCTCACCCGACATGCGCGCCCAGTCCTGTTCGCGGTCGGCTAACGTCGGGGTGTGCAGGATGAGTTGTTCACCGTGAACCCCGACCTCGGGCCGCCGCCGGAGCCTGTCGGCGGACATGAGCCGCGGGCCGTACCCGCGGGCTCGCCGTTGGCCGTCCGGATGCGACCGAGGACGCTTGGCGAGGTCGTCGGGCAACAGCACCTGCTCAAGGAGGGTGCGCCGCTGCGCCGCCTCGTCGAAGGCGCCGCACCGGCGTCCGTGCTGCTCTACGGGCCACCAGGGACAGGGAAAACGACGCTGGCCAACCTCGTGTCGGCAGCCACGGGGCGGCGGTTCGTCGCGATGTCGGCTCTGTCGGCTGGTGTCAAAGAGGTGCGGGGTGTCATCGAAGAGGCACGACGCCGCCGTAACTACAACGCCGAGAACACTGTGCTGTTCATCGACGAGGTTCATCGGTTCTCCAAGACCCAGCAAGACGCGCTGCTCGGCGCAGTCGAAGACCGCACTGTGCTGCTGGTCGCCGCGACAACGGAGAATCCGTCGTTTTCAGTCGTCTCGCCGCTGCTCTCGAGGTCGTTGGTCCTCCAACTTCGTCCGTTGACCGACGACGACATTCAGCAGCTGATCGAGCGTGCGTTGACGGATGAGCGGGGACTTGCCGGCGAGCTTCAGCTCACCGACGAGGCTCGCGCGCATCTTGTGCGCCTTGCGTCTGGTGATGCACGCCGCGCGTTGACCGCGTTGGAGGCAGCCGCGGACGCGGCAGCTGCGACTGAGCACAAAACGATCGATCTCGCGATCGTCGAGTCCACTGTGGATAAAGCAGCGGTTCGCTATGACCGCGATGGTGACCAGCACTACGACGTCATCAGTGCGTTCATCAAGTCCATCCGCGGATCCGATGTGGACGCCGCGTTGCACTACCTCGCGCGCATGATCGAAGCAGGGGAAGATCCGCGATTCCTTGCCCGGCGGCTTGTTGTGCACGCGAGTGAAGACATCGGCATGGCTGATCCGACAGCGCTTCAGGTGGCCGTGGCCGCCGCGCACGCGGTTCAGTTCATCGGTATGCCTGAGGGCAGGATCGCACTGGCGCAGGCGACGATCCACTTGGCGACGGCACCGAAATCCAACGCGGTCATCACCGGCATCGACGCCGCGCTCGCCGACGTCCGAGCAGGTAAGATCGGGACTGTGCCTCCGCACCTGCGCGACGGGCACTATGCAGGCGCCGCCAAACTCGGCAACGCCCAGGGGTACCGCTACCCGCACGATATACCGGAAGGCGTGCTGTCGCAGCAGTATCCGCCCGACGTTCTTGTCGGGCAGGACTATTACAATCCGACCCAGCGCGGCGTGGAAAGAACGCTCGCCGAGCGGGTGCCGAAGCTGCGTCGCACTATCCGAGGTGAGCGCTAGGTCGGCAGCTGAGCGGAACTTGTCGGCACAGCTGACCTGCCGGAGCCCGCGAGTAGTAGGAGATCTAGATCACGCTGGAATCGGTGCATCGACTCGCACAGGCAGTGAGACGAGGCCACGCAGCAGCGGGTCCGGTCGGTAGACGGGGGCTGGAGCGTCTTCGTCGAGTCGCAGATTCTCGAAGCGACGAAGCAGACCGGTCAGCGCGATCTTGACTTCCATCCTCGCCAGTGTCGCGCCAAGGCAGCACGGGTTGTCGCACCCGAAGCCGAACACCGTTCCGACCGGGCGTCGCAGATCGAGCGACTCGGGATTGCGGAACTGCCGTGGGTCTCGGTTCGCGGCGCCAAGCACGGGATAGAGCAGGTCGCCCGGCCTGATGCGATAGCCGGCGAAGTTGAGGCAGTCCGCGGTCGTCAGCGGAGCGCCGATCGAGACGGGGCCGTCGTAGCGCAGCAACTCTTCGGCGGCGGTGTCGATCATCTCTGGATCCGCGCGCAGCTCGTCGGCTTTGTCTGGATGCAACAGGAGTGTGTGCACGGCGTTGCCAAGGTAGTGCACTGTTGTTTCGGTGCCGGACACGAGCAGGAGCATGACCTGGCGAATGAGTTCGTTCTCGCTCAGCGGTCCATCGTCGTCCCTTACCGTGGTGAGCCTGGACAGCAGATCGGGGCGTGGTTCGCGCCGTCGGGATTCGACCAGCTCTTCGAGGTAGGCGGTGAACGCCGCCGTGGAGTCCGCGGCCTTCGCCGCTACGCCGATCGGGTCACGTTCGGCAGGAGTCCTGCCGAATACGGGCGCGATGTCGGCGAACCAGGCCAGAATCGTTTCGTGGGCCTGAGCAGGCACGCCGAGCAGTTCGAGCCGTACCTGTGCGGCCAGTGGTTCGGCGAAGTCGGCGAGGAGTTCCACGAATGGAGCATCAGCGACCAGATCTAGTTGTCGCTCGACCAGCCGATGGATTCTCGGCCACATCGCGTCGACGATAGGTCTGGTGAACGCCTCATCGACGAGGCGTCGTGTCCGGCTGTCGTCCGGCACTCGATGCGGCACGGCTTCGTCCGTGGATGACCGCTTCAGCCGAGGGTGTCGCAGTAGCCGCTGCACGTCCTGGTGGCGGGTGATCATCCAGCCGCCCAGCGCCGGTTCGAAGTGCACTGGTGCTCGTTCACGAAGCCTGCGGTAGAAGGGATAGGGGTTCTGGATGAAGTCGGGGTCCAGTGTGTCGAAGCGGAGTGTCATTCCCTCGGGTTCCCGGGTCTGGTGGTCGGAAAGCACGGCTTAGTGAAATGGTGTCGAGCGAGTCGGGTATGCGGCAGTCGGCAAACGGCGCACCGTTACGGCCGTGTTGTGCCTCGTGTGCCGGTCCTGTCCCCGAGGGAGGGCGATCCCGCTACTGCTCCAGTGCGTGCCGTCAGCGTGCCTACCGGCTGAGGACCAAGCAGAGCCGTGCCTCCGAAATCGCTGGGAACCTCGCGGAGTTCCCCGATTCATTCGTAGGACGTCATGATGAATTGGCCGAGCTGGGAAGGTTGCTCTTTGCTTCGAGGCTCGTCACCGTAATCGGTCCTGCCGGCGCTGGGAAGACCCGGCTGGTGAGGGAAGTCGCGGCCAGGCAGCAGCGCGATGGTCATCGGTATCCCGACGGGGTCTGGCAGGCGGACTTGGCCGTTATCCCCAAGGGGGACCTCGTCGTGCCGGCGATCGCCCGCGCGGTGGGGATCAGGACCGGTTCCGGGCTTGCCCCTGAGAAGCTCGCTGAGGCGATGGGTGAGCGAAAGCTGCTGCTCGTCTTGGACAACTGCGAACACGTCCTCAGCCGGTGTGCGGACGCGGTCGAGGCCTTGCTGACTGTGTGTCCGTCTGTGCGCATCTTGGCGACGAGTCGTGAAGCACTGCGTGTGCGCGGGGAACAGTCGTTCCCGCTGGGTGAACTCGCGTTGCCGGCGAACGGGGAAGTGCACACGGCGGCGCAAGTGGGACACTCCGACGCGGTCCGCCTGTTCGTCGATCGTGCGCGTGCGGTCGATCCCGCTTTCGAGCTGACGGATGGCAACGCGTCCACGGTCGCCGCGCTGTGCCGTCGGCTGGACGGCATGCCCTTGGCGATCGAGCTCGCGGCCCGCCGAGTGCGGTTGCTCGGGCCCGCTGATCTGTTGCGCCGGCTGGACGGCAAGCTGGATGTGCTCTCGGTCGGAACGCGTACGACGACGTCGAGACATGACAGTCTGGAAGCGGCGATCGGCTGGGACTACGAGCTGCTTTCGCCGGGCGAGCAGGAACTTTGGCGGCGACTTTCGGTGCTGGCCGGTCCGTTCCCGATCGAGCTCGCCGAGGCGGTGTCCGGACACGGCGCGGAGACACTGGACCTCGTGGCGAGCCTTGAAGCCAAGTCGCTTCTCGTGCCGGTGGCCAAAGGGGACTCAGTCTGGTTTCGTCAGCTGGAATCGATCCGGATCTACGGTCGTGATCGCCTGAATGACGCCGGTGAACGCGACACCACGCACGATCGACTCGCTGAGTGGCTGGCGGAGCTGGTCGAGCCGCATCTGGGGCGGTACATGATGCCGGTCCCCGTCCTCGAGGCGATCGACGCGCATTGGCCCAATTTGGTCGCAGCCGTCGAATGGATGTCCAGTCGCCGAGACGAGCGTCACGGCGCACTCGCCTTCGCGCTGGGAAAGCATTGGCTGCGTCACGGGATCAACCTCGGGGACACCTATCGCATGCTGCGTGCCGCGCTCACGATGGCCACCAGCGCGGCGAGTACCGGACTCGTTCTCTCGGCGCTGTCGACAACGACGTCCGTCCTCGGCGATCAAGCGGAGTCGCTTGGCTATGCCTGGCGCGCTGTCGACATCGAACGAGCATTGGATCGTCCGGCACGTCTGGCAAAAGCGCTCGACGACCTTGGCCACGCTTTGTTCTGCTCTGGTGAGTACCGTGCGGCACGGCCGAGTTATTTGGAAAGCCTGCGGATCCTGCGAGGCTTGGGTGATCCTGTCGCCCTGCTGGGTTCGCTCAACAACATCGCCTGGGTTTCCCTTAACTGGGGCGAAGAAGAACTGGCCGAGAAGCTGTTGGCGGAAGCTTTGCCGTTGGCCCAGTATCTGGGCTCCGGTAATATGGTCATCGCGTTGTTGCACACGTCGGGCGTGCTTTCGTTGATCAGAGGCGATTTGGCCGGCGCCGCCGAAAAATTCGCCGAGTCACTGACCATGGGGCGGGAAAATCCGTACCATCTGGTGCACGGATTGGAAGGCCTCGGCATCGTGGCCACTGAACTCGGTGACGACGAGCGTGCGATCCGGCTCATTCACGGTGCGGCAGCCGTCCGGCGACAGGTTCGTACCACCGGTGAGCCGGTTTGGGCCGAGCGTGTGGACGCCGCTGCGGCGATTGCGGCGGGCAGGCTTGGAACGCGCGAAGCGGCGGCTTCGGCTGCGGGCCAGAGGATGACTTTGACCTGCCTGGCGGACTACGGGTTGAACGGCGTAGTCCCGCCAACGACCGTGGTGCTGAGTACGCGCGAGCACACGATCGCCGCGTTGGTCGCCGATGGGATGACCAATGAGCGCATCGCGCGCAGGTTGCGGGTATCCCGCCGGACCGTGGCCACCTACCTGGAACGTATTCGGGGCAAACTCGATGTGCGTTCTCGCGCGGAAGTCGCTGCTTGGATCGCACGGGAAGAAAACGCCGAGTAAGTGACAGATCCTTGAGTGTATAACGGCCTATAAGGCGGCGCGTTGAAGCTGAAAGTGTCGGTCGATCACCCCTGGCGTGATAGGTGCTAGCTCGACATCAACCAGTGAACCTCGCTTTTAACGAGGCTGAGACGAATGAGTTGACCCGAGGGTACTGCCCAGTGGACAGCACCCTCGGGAACGTCAACGTCGGCTGTCCTCCACTCGGGCGGTGAGTGTGCGCAAGAACGACGGATCGCCGTCAGCGGTCACACGCACGTCATACCAGCCATCGGCTGTCGGCCAAGCCACCTGCGCCGAGCGTCCGGCGGCCAGGCGCACCACGCGAGTGGAACGGCCAGAGCTGAGGCGCAGCGTGAGTGATGAAGCGCCGCCGTTGACGATCTTGAACTCGACGCCACGGCGATAGGTCAGAATTCGCGTCTGGATGTCGACCTTGGACGCTGCGCCGGCCCGGCTGCCCGCGAACTCCCACCACGAGCGGTTAGGCCCTTGAACGACCACTCGGTAGCTGTCGCCGGCCAAGGGCAGCGTTTGTGAGAGTGTGTCCCGAACGTCTTGGTGCGACGGTTCCGCGAGTTCGCCTTTGTAGCCGTATATCGCGAAATGTGCTGAAGAACGACCACTGTTGGCGAGCTGGACTACTAGGTTTCCCGCGTCGTTGAGTACGCCAGAGACTGACGTTTGGTACGGCAATGCTCGGGCGGGGCGGGTTCCCGGTTCCGCGATCGGCAGTTTTTGCTCGGCTGGAGGTTTCGGATGCCAACGCGTGATCGGCGCGGGCACCGGACCTGGGTGGGCGACTCGTGGTGGCCTTCCGGCAGTGGAAAAGTCGAACACGCCGGTCAGATCACCGGCGACCTGACGGCGCCACGGGCTGATGTTCGGCTCCGTAACGCCGGTCCAGCGTTCCAGCAGGCGCAGCACGGAAGTGTGGTCGTAGACAGTCGAGTCAACGTACCCGCCGATGGTCCACGGAGAAACGACCGTCATCGGCACGCGTGGGCCGAATCCGAGCGGCTGGCCGTTGTAGTGGTCCGCGTCGTTGGCCGCATTGCCCGGAGGGACGGGCGGCGGCACATGGTCGAAGTAGCCGTCGTTTTCGTCGAAATTGATCAGCAGTACGGTTTTCGACCAGGTTTCGCGGTCTGACGCGATGGCGTCCAGGACGTCGTAGATGAGATTCGCGCTGCCGACCGGAGTCGATGCCCCAGGGTGTTCGGAGTCGACCGCCGATGGCACGAGCCAGCTGACCTTCGGCAGCCGCCGCGCCTTGATGTCGGCGCGTAACGTGCTGGCCAACGTCAGTGGCTCGCCGCGGTACATCGCCTTGCGGAACAGACTCTGTTCAGCAGGGGTGAGCTTGGCGACAGCGGCGTTGAACTGAGCGAGGAGCTTCTTCCGGTCCTCTTCGGACTTGTCGAACAACGCGTAGTAGAACTCTTCGGTCGTCCGGTACTTGCCGTCCACTCCGGCCAGAATCTTCTTGCCGATCTTCTTGAACGGGACGAAGTACTCGACGGCGTTGTCGGTGAAGTTGTCCCACTCCTGGTAGATCTGCCACGAAACGCCCGCGGCTTCCAGCCGTTCCGGGTAGGTGGTCCAGTCGTAGCCTGGGTGGTCATAGGAGTACGCCGCGTTGGTGACCGCGCGGGTGCCGTTGGGCTCGTTGCCGACTGTGCCCGTCCAGAGGAAGTTCCGGTTCGGGTTGGTCGAGCCGAAGATCGAGCAGTGGTACGCATCGCAGATGGTGAACGTGTCCGCGAGTTCGTACTGCAATGCGATGTCGCGGCGGTCGTAGTAGGTCATCGTGGCTGGGCTCTTGGCGCCGATCCACCCGTTGTTCCAGCCGCGCGCCCACGCCTTGCCCGTGCCGGCCCAGCTGTGGTCGAGATCGCCGAGGTACTGGATGTCCGAAGGATCGCGGCCTTCGCGCTCGGCTTCGTTCCGCAGCGAGAACGGCAAGACCCTGCCGCCCGCGGGATTGGGCTGCTCGAACACCGACTTGCCGTCCGGCAGCTCGAGCGGGTGGGGGTCGGAGAAGCCGCGGACGCCGCGAAGCGAGCCGAAGTAGTGGTCGAACGACCGGTTCTCCTGCATCAGCACGATCACGTGTTCGACGCGATCGAGGCCACCGCGGCGCATGGGTTCGGCCATGGCCGCGTGGACGGATGGGGGCAGCAGAGAACCGGCGATCGCGGCTCCGGATACGCCGAGGAGACGGCGGCGGGACAGTTCAGGCATGTCTGGAACCTTTGCCGAGCGAGATGAACGGCACAAGAACCTGACGGGTCAATGAATCGTGGGTGACCGACGATCGTCTGTTGTCACTGAAACGACGCGCACTGACAAGCTCAGGGGGCTGCAGACCAGCGGATTCGTTCAGTAATCAGGTGCGTGCGCAGTGTCGAGCGGCAGGTCGGGAGACCGGGAGCAGCCGTTGAACACGGTCCACGGCCTCGCGTGTTGCGAGGTCCGTGCCGACTTCGTTGTTCAAAAGCAGGCCACGACCACGTGGTCTGCGGAGGTCGAGGTGACGGCGAACCTCCGTAGGGCACGGCCGGCGGTCCCGAACATCGGACACAGCGGCGAGCCGACGTGGATGGTCCTGCCGCCGACGTGGGCGCGCGTGGTTCGCACTGGGCTGGGGTGGACCTCGACCTGGTGGAGAAGCGGTTGAACGGGGTCTGGTGGCTGCCCGGATCGTGTGCACGGCTCGAAGCGCCTGGCCTGTTCCCTGTGAGGCGGCGGCGGGAACGATGACATCATGCCTACCGTTGCCTTACTTGGGACCGGGATCATGGGTTTCCCGATGGCCGCCAACCTTGCTCGCGTGGGCCTGCAGGTGAAGGCCTGGAACCGTACTCGCGCCAAAGCTGATCCTCTGGCCGAGTTCGGTGTCGAGGTCGCCGACTCCGCCGCGATGGCCGTGGCCGACGCGGACATCGTGGTCACGATGCTCGCCGATGGTCCGATGGTCATCAACGTGCTCGAGACGGCTTCTCCACGGCCTGGCGCGGTGTTGTCGCAAATGAGCACCGTGGGAACCGAATGGACGACTCGGATCGCCGCACTCGCAGGGAAGTTGGGCGTCGTATTCGTTGACGCGCCTGTGCTCGGTACGAAACAGCCAGCGGAGAACGGCCGGCTGGTCGTGCTGGTGCCAGGTCCTGAGGAGGCGGCGCGGGTGCTCGATGTGATCGGTTCGCGCACGCTGTGGGTTGGTCCAGCCGGAGCGGATACGAAGCTGAAACTCGTCGCCAATGCCTGGGTGCTCGCGCTGACCAACGCCCCCGCGGAGAGCATCGGCCTCGCCGAGGACCTGGGAATCGATCCGAATCTCTTCCTCGAAGCGATCAAGGGCGGTGGTGTCGACGTGCCGTACGCGCATCTCAAAGGCCGGGCCATGATCGAAGCCGAGTTCACGCCCAGTTTCCCAGCGCGGCTCGCGTTGAAGGACGCGAAGCTTGTGCTCGACGGCGCGTCCGCCGCCGATCTCGCCGGAGCGTGGGCCAGCGCGCGCGGCAGCTACGTGCGCTCGTGCGGGTTTGCTCCACCAGCCAATCAGTCGCGGCGTCTGACCGGTTTGTCACCGACTGCCCGGCTAGCCATCGACCGGCCACTGAGAGCCACCGACGGGCGGGGCAGTCCCGGCAAACGACGCACAGCGCGGTAGCCTGACCGGCAATCACCCATGACTTCGAGGAGGGCCCGTGTCAGCAGTGGAAATAGCCGCGCTGATCGCCGCCGGAGCGTTCGTGCTGCTGGTGTTGCTGCTGGCGATTCCGCTGCTCAAGCTCGGCCGCACGCTGGACGCGGCCACCGAGGCGATCAAGACGGCGAACGATGGCACGGACCCGTTGCTCGTCAACGCGAACCAGACCATCACGCATGTCAACACCCAGCTGGAACGGGTGGACGGCATCACCGCCAACGCGCAGGCCGTGAGTGGCAACGTCTCGGCGCTGTCGTCGGTGTTCACCGCGACTCTGGGTGGCCCGCTGGTGAAGACCGCCGCACTGTCCTATGGGGTCAGCAAGGCGATCAAGGCCCGTCGAAAGAAGAAGGAAGCGAAGGCCGCGCGGCCGGGGCGTAGGAGGAAGCAGTGAAGCGACTCTTCTGGCTCGGCGTCGGGGTCGTCGCGGGTGTCGCTTTGTCGCGCAAGGCGACTGAAACCGCTCGTCAGGCCACTCCCGCTGGGCTAGCCTCGAATCTGGGCGACGCCGTGCGTGAACTCGCCGGCGCCGTCGGATCCTTTGGCGCCGAAGTGCGCGCCGGGATGAACGAGCGGGAACAGGAGCTGCACGACATGGTCGAGGACCGCACCGGCCTCACCTCGCGTGCGACCGCGGGACGGCATGCCGCGGTCAGGCGAGCTCGCCGGGCGTAAGGCCGACGCCTCCCGCCTTACGCCGCCGCAGCTGCCCACTTTCGCTCAGCACAAGGACAAATCTCCCGTGGAAACACACGAAATCACCAATCGCTTTCTGACGTACTTCGAAAAGAACGGTCACACGCGGGTGCCCAGCGCGCCGCTGCTGGTCGACGACCCGAACCTGCTCTTCGTGAACGCGGGCATGGTGCCGTTCAAGCCGTACTTCCTGGGCGAGGCGCCGCCGCCTTACCCGCGCGCGACCAGCGTGCAGAAGTGCGTGCGCACCCCGGACATCGACGAGGTCGGCAAGACCACCCGGCACAACACCTTCTTCCAGATGGCCGGGAACTTCTCCTTCGGTGACTACTTCAAGGAAGGCGCCATCGAGCGCGCCTGGGAGCTGATCACCACCCCGCAGTCCGAGGGTGGCTACGGCCTCGAGCCGGACCGGCTGTGGGCGACCGTCTACGAGGACGACGCCGAAGCCGCCGCGCTGTGGAAGAAGATCTCCGGTCTGCCGTCGGAGCGCATCCAGGCGCGCGACATGGTCGACAACTTCTGGTCGATGGGTGTGCCCGGCCCGTGTGGCCCCTGTTCGGAGATCTACTACGACCGCGGGCCGAAGTACGGCCGCGAGGGTGGCCCGATCGTCGATGAAGACCGCTACATCGAGATCTGGAACCTGGTGTTCATGCAGAACATCCGGGGTGAGGGCAGCGGCAAGAAGGACTTCCCGATCCTGGGCGAGCTGCCCGCCAAGAACATCGACACCGGCATGGGTGTAGAGCGCGTAGCGACGATCCTGCAGGGTGTCGAGAACGTCTACGAGACTGACCTCGTGCGCCCGGTCATCGGTCGCGCCGAGGAGTTCTCAGGTCGTCGCTACGGTGCCGACCACACCGACGACGTGCGGTTTCGTGTCATCGCCGACCACGCGCGCACCGGCGTGCTGCTGATCGGCGATGGCGTCACGCCGGGGAACGACGGCCGCGGCTACGTCCTGCGCCGCCTGCTTCGCCGCATCGTGCGGTCGACGCGCCTGCTGGGTGTGCACGAGCCGGTGCTGCCGGCGTTCGCCGAGGTCGTCCGCGACACGATGGGGCCGACCTACCCCGAGCTGGTGTCCGGTTTCGACCGGATCGCGGAGGTCGTCCGCGTCGAAGAAGAGGCGTTCCTGTCGACGCTGACCAGCGGTTCGCGGATCTTCGACCTCGCGGCCGAGGAGACGAAGTCGACTGGCGGCGGCATCCTGGCGGGTGACAAGGCCTTCCAGCTGCACGACACCTACGGGTTCCCGATCGACCTGACCCTCGAGATGGCTGCCGAGCAGGGCCTGACCGTCGACGAAGACGGTTTCCGGGCGCTCATGAACGAGCAGCGGCAGCGCGCCAAGGCGGACGCCGCGGCCCGCAAGAGCGGGCACGGTGACCTTTCGGCCTACCGCCAGGTGCTCGATCAACATGGTGAGACCCAGTTCCTGGGTTACACCGACCTGCAGGCGACCGCGAAGGTGGTCGGCCTGCTGGAGGACGGCGTGCCCGTCCGCAGCGTCGCCGAGGGCCACAAGGCCGAGCTCGTGCTCGACCGGACCCCGTTCTATGCCGAGAGCGGTGGCCAGGTCGCCGACACCGGCGTGCTCGTCGGCGATGGCGTTGAGCTCAAGGTGCTCGACGTCCAGAAGATCGTTCCGGGTTTGTTCGTGCACAGGGTGGAGGTGACCCAGGGCGAGGTCGGGATCGACACCGAGGTCACCGGGTCCGTCGACGTCCACCGGCGGCAGTCGATCGAACGGTCGCACTCGGCGACCCACCTCGTACACGCGGCCGTTCGCGGTGCGTACGGCAAGCGCGCGGCGCAGGCCGGGTCGTTGAACTCGCCCGGTCGTATGCGGTTCGACTTCACCACCGCCGGCGCGGTGTCGGTCGACGTGCTCACCGAGGTCGAGGAGGAGGTCAACGAGTACCTCCAGACCGACGTCCAGGTGCAGACTTTCGTCACCACGAAGGACAAGGCGCTTGAGCTCGGCGCCGTCGCGCTCTTCGGTGAGAAGTACGGCAACGACGTCCGGGTCGTCGACATGGGCGAGTACTCGCGCGAGCTGTGCGGTGGCACCCACGTCGATCGCATCGGCCAGCTTGGCCTGGTCAAATTGGTCGGTGATTCGTCGATCGGTTCCGGTGTGCACCGGGTCGAGGCGCTGGTGGGTTCGGACGCGCTGAAGTACGTCCGGAAGGAGCAGCTGCTCGTCTCGCAGCTGGCGAACACCTTCAAGGTGCCGTCCGACCAGCTCCCGTCGCGCATCGACGACGTGCTGACTCGGCTGAAGAACGCCGAGAAGGAGATCGAGCAGCTGCGTACCCAGCAGGTCCTCGGGTCCGCCGGCACGCTCACCGACAAGGCGCAGGACATCAACGGGTTCGCGGTCGTCGCCGAAAAGCTCGGCGAAGGCATCGACGCGAACGGCCTGCGTGCGCTGGCCAGCGACATCCGGGGCCGCCTCGGCGAGCGGCCAGGAGTGGTCGCGCTCTTCGCTCCGCAGGGCGACAAGATCAGCTTCGTGGTGGCGACGACGTCAGCCGCGCGTGACAAGGGCATCGCCGCGGGCAAGCTCGTCCCTTCGTTTGCCGAGGCCATCGGCGGCCGTGGCGGCGGCAAGCCGGACATGGCTCAGGGCGGCGGCACGAACCCTGCGGGCGCCGAGCAGGCGGTCACGTCACTGCGCGCGGCGGTCGCGAACTTTGGGTAGCCAGCGACGCCCGGATCGCCCTGGTGAGGGCGATCCGGGGCGTGGCAGGCGGCTTGGGGTGGATGTCGGATCCGTCCGGGTGGGCGTGGCTCTGAGCGATCCAGCCCCCATCCTCGCCAGCCCTTTGGTTACCCTCTCTCGTGATGAGCGCGAAGACAGCGACCTGGATCAGTTGGCAGGACTCGTCACCGAGCACGAGGTGGTCGAGGTGATCGTGGGACTGCCAAGGACACTCGCGGACCGGCAAGGACCGGCCGCGGCCATCGCGATCGCGTATGCCGACAAGCTAGCCGGGCGCATCGCGCCCGTGCCGGTTCGGCTCGCCGATGAGCGCCTGACCACGGTCACCGCGTCGCGCATGCTCTCCCAGCGTGGGGTCAAGGGCAAGAAGCAGCGTGCGGTCGTCGACCAGGCCGCCGCCGTGGAGATCCTGCAGGCATGGCTCGACGCGGCGTCCGCGCAGCGAGCACGGGCAGGTGGGTCATGACCGAACCCCGGGAACCGCAGAGCAGGGGCGGCCGCAGACGGCTTCGTGAGCCGGCTGCCGAGCCGGAGCTGCCATCGACCCCACCGACACCGCCGCCGACCCCGCCGTCCGATAGGCCGGCACGGCCGGCACAAGCCGGGCCGTCGCGGCACAGCAGGCGTGTGCCGCCGCAACCGCCGGCTTCGGGACCGGCCGCTCCGCCCGCGGCTGTTCCACCACCGCCCGGAACACCACCGCCGCCGCACCGGAGGCCGCTGGCACGCGAGCCTCAGGAGCCGCCGTCTCAGACCAGCGGCACTTTCGCGGCCGCGCCGATGCCTCCGAGGCGTCCCCATCCGGGTGACGGTTCTGTCGGCATGCCCGCACGACGGCCCGGACCGCCGCCGCCGGGAGCGCGCCGAAGGCCACCGGTCGACCCGCCGACCGAGGTCATCCACTACGACGACGAGTTGCCGCTCGAAGACGAAGAGGTCTACGAGGACGACTACGACGAGTACGAGGACGATTTCTACGACGACGAGGACGAGGCCGCGCTCGAGGATGAAGAGCGTGCGGAGCCTGCCTACATCGAAGGCGACAGCCCTCCGCCGCGCCGCGGCGGTCGTAAGAAGAAGCTGCTCGGCAGGATGGCGCTCATCGCGATCGTGCTGATGCTCGCCGGTGGTGTCTGGTACGGCGTGACCACCATCTTCGGGTACGACGACTTCGAAGGCGCCGGCGAAGGTGACGTGCTGGTGCAGGTCAGCGGTGGCGACTCGACGAACGCGATCGCCGGCAAGCTGGAAACCGCGGGCGTGGTGGCGAGCGCGAAGGCGTTTGCCAAGGCTTCCGAGGACGTCCCGGCCGTCACGAAGGTGCAGCCGGGCTACTACCTGCTCAAGCAGAAGATGTCGGGCGCCGCGGCGGCCGAACAGATCGTGAAGCCGGGTAGCCGGGTCGGTCAGCTCCAGATCCGGGCCGGGACGCCGTTCGACGACATCACGCAGCCAGACGGCAAGGTGACCGAAGGTGTCTTCACCCTGCTGTCGAAGGCGTCTTGCGCGGACATCAACGGCAAGAGCACGTGTGTTCCGGTCGAGGAGCTGCGCAAGACTGTCGAAAACGTCGATCTCACGTCGATCGGGGTTCCGGGATGGGCGGCCGCGACGGCGTCGAAGGCCGAGCGGAAGAACAGTCGCCTCGAAGGTTTGATCCTGCCTGGCGTCTACGACGTCAAGCCGGGGTGGACCGCGACGGAACTGCTCACCGACGTGGTCAAGATTTCGGCGTTGCAGTTGCAGACCGCAGGTATCACGGACAAAACGGGTATCGACGGGAAAACGCCGTATCAGACGCTGGTGATCGCCTCGATCATCGAGCGTGAGGCGGTCAAGATCGATTTCGGCAAGATCTCGCGGGTCATCTACAACCGGCTCGGCAAGAACATGAAGCTCGAAGTCGACTCGACCATCAACTATGTGCTCGACAAGCCGACGCTGCTGACAAAACCGGAAGACCGGGCGAAGGCGGGCCCGTACAACACGTACGCGAACACCGGCCTGCCGCCGACACCGATCGGCGCTCCAAGCAAGGAAGCGATCCAGGCGGCCTTGCAGCCCGCGACGGGGGAGTGGCTGTTCTTCGTCAAATGCGAGAAGAGTGGCCAGTCGTGTTTCGCGGTGACCAACGCCGAGCACAACAAGAACAGGGATGACGCGCAAGCCCGTGGTGTCTACTAACGCCCGCAGGGCGGCGGTTCTCGGTAAGCCGGTGGAGCACTCGCTTTCGCCGGTGCTGCACGGCGCCGCCTATCGAGCGCTCGGACTCGACGACTGGTCGTATGAGCGCGTCGAAATGGACGCCGACGGACTGCCCGCGTTCGTGCTGGGGCTTGGTCCTGAGTGGACCGGGCTTTCGGTGACGATGCCGGGCAAGCGAGCCGCGCTCGATTTCGCCACGGAAGTGACCGAACGGGCGTCCGCGGTCGGCGCGGCGAACACATTGGTGCGCGTTGAGTCCGGGTGGCTCGCCGATTGCACCGACGTGGACGGGGTCGCCGGTGCGTTGCGTTTCGCGGGTGGCTACTCGCCGGCCGACGGCGATGTCGGGACAGTGCTCGGAGCCGGTGGCACCGCGGCGGCGACTGTTGTCGCGTTCGCGGCGATGGGGCTCTCGTCAGTACGGCTCGTTGTCAGAAATCCGGACAGGGCGGGCGAGACCACGAAAGCCGCGAAAGCGGCTGGGTTGGAAGTGGATGTACTCACCTGGTCGGAAGCGGATTTCGCGGAGTTGGCCAGCTCGACCGCGGTTTTGGTCAATACCGTGCCACCGGATGCCGTAGCCCCGCATGTCGCGGAGTTGGCTGCGGTGCCGTGTCTGCTCGACGTGATCTACCACCCGTGGCCCACTCCTCTCGCCGCGGCGGTCGCCGCTCGGGGCGGCCGGCTCGCAACAGGCCTGGATATGTTGCTGCATCAGGCATTTGGCCAGGTCGAGCACTTCACCGGGCTGGCCGCACCGCGCGAAGCCATGCGTGATGCCCTGCGCGAGGCGACGGGCGGGATCTTGCCGTTGCCGCTGGCGTGAGTGGTCGATAGCCTGGCGGACTGCCTTCCGAAGGGGGAGTCATGTCCAGGCGTGAGCGTGCCGCGCATTCCGAAGGCGAGGCTGATGCGATTTGGGTGGGGGAACGGCCCAAGTTGAACTCGACCGTCACACTTGCCGAATACGATCCGGAGTGGCCACGGCTTTTCGAACGCGAAGCCGACCGGATACGCGGGCTACTGGGCGATCTGGTGCTGGTGCTCGAGCACGTCGGCTCCACGTCGGTGCCGGGGCTCTGCGCCAAGCCGATCGTCGACATCCTGCTCGTGGTGCCCGACTCGGGGGACGAACACGGCTACGTCCCGCAGCTGGAAGCAGCAGGTTACCGATTGGTCATCCGTGAGCCGGATTGGGAGCAGCATCGGGCGTTCAAAGGGCCGGATACCCACATCAATCTGCACGTCTATTCGGCTGGTAGTCGTGAAATCGAGCGGTACCGGCTGTTCCGTGACAGGCTACGCGCCCATCCCGAAGAATTGGAGCTCTACGCGACGACCAAGCGCGAGCTCGCGGCCCGCACCTGGGCCTACATCCAGGACTACGCCGACGCCAAGAACGACGTCGTTGACGAGATCATCGCTCGGGCTAAGGCTTAGCAAGGTCTTTGATCAGGCTGGTGACCTCCCGGCTGACCGGGCGCAGGACCCGCAGCCGGGAAAGCCCGACCAGCTTCGCGATCAATGGCACGGTCCGCCCGATGAGCATCTTCGTGCGTTGTTGTGCCGCGGAACGATCGTGAACCCAGAACAGTACGACCCCCATCTGGAACAACCAGAGCAACTCCGGTAGCTCCTCCCGCAGCTCAGGGTCGAGTTTGACGTCCGAGCCGCCGATCACCTGGTTCATGAGCTCGATCGAGGCGACGCGGGCAGCCGCGGAGTCTTCGCTGAAGGGACTCAGCGGGGACTCCGGGTCCGCGGCGTTGACGAAGAACTGCGTGCCGAAGCGGTGATATGGCTGAGCTATGTCGAGCCAGGCGAACAAGACCAGCTTGAGCCGTTTCTCGAAGGACGGCTCATCGCTGAGCAACCCGACGCAGCGTTCCTGGTGGTCCCGTTGCATCTGGTCGTAGAAGCCCTGGATCAACTGCTCCTTGGAGGAGAAGTAGTAGTAGGCGTTCCCGACCGATACCCCGGCCTCCGCGGCGATCGCCCGCATGGTCGTGCGGTCGTAGCCGTTCTCGGTGAACAGCCGCATCGCGGTCCCGACGATCAGGGACCGGGTTTCCTCACTTTTGGGCACGTTCTGCACCGTATCCGCTCGAGCTCACCGCGCGCCGTAGGGCTCGGCGGGCGGGGGCGGGAAAATCGGCTGCGGCTCGGGGGTGCGGGCGGGCGCCAGGTGCCTGCGCCGGATGCCGTTGAAGACCAGCACGTTGCCCATGTGCATGGCGCCGAGCACGAGCGCGACGATGCCGAGCTTCACCGAAAGTAGTTCGAAGACGGCGCGTGCGTCCTCGACCGAACCGCGGCTGGTGAGGAACAGCGTCACGAAGCCGAGGCTGATCAGGTAGAAGCCGACCACCAGCAACTGATTGACGGCGTTGGCCAGTTCGGCTCTGTTCTCGAACACCTCGGCCAGGAAGGTCTTGCCGTGCTTGCTCAGCGTCCGCGCGACGATCACGGTGAGCGGGATGCTGAGCAGCAGGTAGAGCGCGTACGCCACGACGATCGGATTCATGGTCATCTCCTCGGGAACCAGTTTTGAACGTGTTCAAGAAAGACTGTAGTCCTAGTTTTGAACGCGTTCAAGTCTGGGGTGTTCATCTGGCGGTCACGTCGCGGGCGAGCACGGCTGCGTAAGGTTGCAGCGAACCTGGAGGTTGGACCGTGAAACGATTTCTTGCCGTCTCCGCCGCGACACTGCTGGTGACGATGGCCGTACCCGCTTCGGCTGACGCGTTCTTCGGCGAGAACGTGCGCTTCGCGACGTTCAACGCGTCGCTGAACCGGAGCGCGGCTGGTCAGCTGTTGGCGGACCTGTCGAAGCCTGGCAACGCTCAGGCCGACGAGGTGGCCGAGGTGATCCAGCGCAACCGCCCGGACGTCATGCTGGTCAACGAGTTCGACTATGTGCCCGGCAACGCGGCTGCCGACGCGTTCCGCCGCAACTATCTCCGGGTTTCGCACAACGGGGCCCGTCCCATCGACTACCCGTACGCCTACACGGCACCGGTCAACACCGGGGTGCCCACCGGCTTCGACCTCGATCGTGACGGTCAGGTCGGCGGCGGCAACGACGCGCACGGCTTCGGGCTCTTCGAGGGCCAATATGGCCTGCTCGTGCTGTCGAAGTACCCGATCGACGTGGCTCGGATACGGACGTTCCAGAAGTTCCTCTGGAAGGACATGCCCGGGGCGCTGCTCCCGGACGACCCAGCGACCCCGGCGCCGCACGACTGGTACTCACCGCAGGCGCTCGACGTGCTCCGGCTTTCGTCGAAATCCCACTGGGATGTGCCACTGCGCGTCGGCGGCACGACTGTGCATTTCCTCGTTTCGCATCCGACACCGCCGAGCTTCGATGGGCCCGAAGATCGCAACGGCACTCGTAACAACGACGAGATCCGCTTCTTCGCCGACTATGTGACGCCTGGCAAGGGTGGCTACATCTACGACGACAAGGGGCGCCGTGGTGGTCTCTCCGCGCACGAAAAGTTCGTCGTCGCCGGCGACAACAACTCCGATCCGCTGGACGGCGACAGCGTTCCCGGCGCCATCGACCGGTTGCTGCGCGCGCCACGCGTGATCGAGACGAGGCCGGGCAGCCAGGGAGCCGTCGAGGCGGCCCGGCTGCAGGGCGGCGCGAACGTGAACCACAAGACCAACCCGTTCTTCGACACCGGAGACTTCAACGACAAGGCGCCGGGCAACCTGCGTGTCGACTATGTCCTGCCTTCGCGAGGTCTGGTGCCGTGGCACGCCGAAGTGTTCTGGCCGCTCGCCGCGGACCCGCTCGCCAGGCTGAACGACGCTTCGGACCATCACCTGATCCGCGTGGACGTCTTCGTGCCCCGCTGGTGACGGGTTAGCCTGGCGGACATGAAGATCGCCATCCTGGACGACTACCAGAACGTCGCGCTCGGTTTCGCCGACTGGGCCTCGTTGAACGCCGAAATCGAGGTGTTCACCGAGGCGTTCGATCATGCCGACGAGGTCGCCGAGCGGCTCAAAGGCTTCGAAGTGGTCGTCGCGATGCGCGAACGGACCAAGTTCCCCGCCGAGTTGCTCGCCAGGCTGCCCGATCTGAAGCTGCTCGTCAGCACGGGGCGCCGCAACGCCGCCATCGACGTCGCGGCGGCTCGTGAGCTGGGAATCACGGTCTCCGCCACCGGATACATCCCGCAGCCGACTGCCGAGCACACCTGGGCGCTCATCCTCGCCGCCGCGCGGAATCTGCCCGCCGAGGTGCAGTCGATGCGTGACGGCGGCTGGCAGACGACGGTCGGGATGACGCTGCACGGCAAGACGCTCGGCCTGCTGGGGCTGGGCACACTCGGCGCGGGCGCGGCCAAGATCGGGCAGGTGTTCGGCATGGAGACCATCGCGTGGAGCCAAAACCTGACGCAGGAGAAGGCCGAGCCACACGGCGTTACCGCGGTCTCGCGGGAGGAATTGTTCCGCCGCGCTGATGTGCTTTCGATCCACCTCGTGCTCAGCGACCGCAGTCGCGGACTCGTCGGTGCCGAAGAATTCGCTATGATGAAGAAGACCGCGATTCTCGTCAACACGTCGCGTGGTCCGATCGTCGACGAAACCGCGTTGGTCGACGCATTGCGCCGCAAAGAAATCGGTTGTGCGGCGATCGACGTTTATGACACGGAACCGTTCCCGGCGGACCATCCGCTGCGTTCGCTCGAGAACACCGTGCTCACACCGCACATTGGTTTCGTGACCCGTGAGGTCTACGAGATCTTCTATCGCGACGCGGTCGAGGACATCGCCGCGTACCAGGCCGGTGAGCCGATCCGCCTGATGGAGTAACGCTCGCGCGTCGGGCAGCCGAACCTGGCCACCCGGTTGGGTCGATCCGGCTTCGCCGCTCGGGTCGCTGAAGGGCATTAAAGGCCTGCTCAGGGCGCTGTCGCCTGGCTTCCAGGCGTCTGGGCGTCATCTGGGCGGCCGCTGCTGCATCATTTGCTCGCGATGCCTGTTCCGCGAGTCAGGGGGACCCATGCAGCCGGCCATCGAAACACTCAGTGCTAGAGAACAAGACGTGCTCGAAAACCTCGCAGCGGACCGTACCGACCGTGAGATCGCCGCCAGGTTGGGAATTCGCGAGCGAACGGTGCGTGCTCATGTCAGCCGGATCATCCTGAAACTCGGCGTCGCGTCACGCGTTGGCGCCGCAGTGGCGTTCACCGAATGGAAGGTCTGCGGCTGTCTCGGCGGAGTGGGAAAGTCCAGGGAGATAGAGAAGATGCACATGAAATCGTCATGTCATCGCTGAATGGTTTTCGGCGGAAAGCGCAGCGCGCTCGTATTCAGGAGGGCGCATCGGCCTTCGCCGGTGCGACCTCCTGAATGCCAAGTGGTGGTTCAGGGCGTGACGCGGCGGCGGTACCAGGTCCGCCGGTAGCTCGTCGGCAGCGCGATCCGGCTGAGCAGGCTGGTGAGCACACCGCCGATGATCAGCCACAGCACGGCCGCGAGACCGTCGTTGAGCAGGATCCTGACCTTGAAACTGTCTGGCGTGAACAGGTTCCGCAGGCCCAGCGAGACACCCTTCGACCAGTCTTCGATGAGCTGGGCGAACCCGTTGCCGGTGTTTGCCGAACCGAGCACCAGCACGATGTGAATGCCCAGCACGAGCGCGAACAAGACACAGACCAGGTCGATGACCGCGCTCAGCACCCTGATGAACGTGATCCTGCCGGACGGCCGTTCGATGACCTCGGCGCGCTCGGCCACGGGCTCTTGATATCCAGGCGTACCCGGATATCGGGGATCGGGATCTGGATAAGTCATGTCTTCCAGGCTCACACGAGCCGGTGAGTTCCGCAGTGTGGACGTCAGCCGAATGGCCGCGCGTCCGGCGCGCAGGTAGTCCCAGACGGCGGTGCGGCCAGGTCGACGAAGTAGCGGGCCATCGCGGCCGAAGCGCACGCGCTGTGCACGTTGAGCGAAGTATGGCCGAAGCTTTCGACGACCAGGAGCCTGCCGTCGCCGAGCTCATCCACAGTGGACTGGGCGTTGTGCAGTGGTGTCGCCGGGTCGTGCCTGTTGTTGACCACGAGGATCGGGTTTTGCCGCTGACGGTTCCACGGGCCCAGGTAGCGGTCGTCGTCGTGACCGGGCCAGCCGATGCACTGCGCCATGTTGAACACCGCGCCCAGCGCGAAATACGGCACCCTGGTCTGCTCGGTGACCGCCAGCCGGTCGTATACGGCGGGTTCTTGCGGATTTTGGCTGTCGACGCATTGGACCGCCAGGTAGCCCGTCGAATGAGTCGGCAGGTAGGGATCCAAGACAGGTGCGGCCGGGCCGGGAGAGGTGGCCGCCGCGAGGGTGTTCAGGGTTTCGCCGAGGCGCTTCCAACGACCGAACTGGTAGAACGCGCTTTCGAGGGTTTTCAGGAACCCGGCGAGGTTCGTGCCGGCGACCCGGCCTCTGGTCAGTTTCGCGACGATGTCGTCGAATTTCTTCCGCTGGTCGCCGCCGGAGAACGCGCAGGCCGCCTTGGCGCATTCGTCGAAAAACACGCCAAGCTCGTCCATCTGGGCGCGGGCGGTGTCCGCGCGGACGTCGACGGGTTTGTTCTCGTCGCCTGGCTTGCCGGTGGCGTTGGCGACCAGGTCGAGGGTGCCGTCCAAGGTCATCGCCCGGACGTTCGCCGGGAATATGTTCGCGTAGGTGCCGCCGAGGTAGGTCCCGTAGGAGTAGCCGAGGAAGTTCAGCTTGGGGTCACCGGTGGCCTGCCGGAGCAGGTCCATGTCCCTGGCGACGTTCGCCGACGAGAGATGGTCCAGCAGCTTGCCCGAACTGGCCGCGCATGCCTGGCCCGCGCGGGCGCTCGTCGCGTAGAACGTGTCGTGCTGCTCGGGCCGCAGCGGTGAGCCGAGCACCGTGTTCTCCGCGCCCGGACAGCTGATCGGCGAGCTGCCGCCGATGCCACGCGGGTCGAAGCTCACCAGGTCGAAGCGGGCACGGAGCTCGTCGGGATAGCGGGCGCCGAAACGCGTCAGTTCGCTGACCCCGTCGGTGCCGGGGCCGCCGAAATTGACGAAAAGCGAGCCGATCCGATGACCAGGGTCGGTCGCGGGCAGTTTGATCACCGCGAGGTTCAGCGACGGACCTTGAGGATCCCGGTAGCTGACCGGGACGGCCGCGGCCGCGCAGAGGAAGTCTTGGTGACAAGACGTCCAATGCAAGGCGGGGACGGCGGCGCCGTTGGTGCCCATCGCGGCCGGCGCCTCGATTGCCGCTGCCGTTCGTTGTGCCGAAGTCGAGCTCGGCGAGGCCGTCGGTGCGCCGCACGCGCCGGCCAGTAGAGCCGCGAGTAGGAAAGCCCGTTTCACCTTGCTAGGTCAGCCAGCACCGCGTCGGTGTAACCGGGCCAGACTTCGGCGGCCCAAGGACCGAACGCGCGGTCGGTGAGCGTGACGCAGGCGGCCTGCGCGGCCGGGTCGACCCACAGGAACGTGCCGGACTGCCCGAAGTGACCGAAAGTGTCAGGCGAGCTGTTCGCGCCGGTCCAGTGTGGACTCTTGTGGTCGCGCAGCTCGAAACCGAGACCCCAGTCGTTGGGCTTCTGGTGGCCGAATCCCGGCAGAACCCCGTTCAACCCCGGGAAGACCACGGACGTCGCCTCGGCGAGTGTCGCCGTGGCGACCAATTTGGGTGACTGGAGTTCGACGGCGAAGGAGACCAGGTCAGCCACCGTCGAAACGCCGCCGGAGGCGGGGGAGCCGTCGAGCCGGGTGGCGCTCATCGCCAGCGGACCGAACAGGGCTTCGGTCTGATATTCGGCGAAGGGAATGCCGGAGTGCTCGGCGATCGCGTCGGCGAGCTGCTCGAAGCCGGCGTTGGAGTATAGGCGGCGCGTGCCGGGCTCGGCCATCGGCTTGTGCGCGTCGAACGCGAGGCCGGAGGTGTGCGAGAGCAGGTGGCGGATCGTCGAGCCCTCGGGCCCGGCCGGGGTGTCCAATTCGACGACACCCTCTTCGATGGCGATCAGCGCCGTGTAGGCGGTGAGCGGTTTGGTGACCGAAGCCAGCGCGAACGGTCGTGCCGCGTCACCGTGGCTGCCCAGCAGCTCGCCACTCGGGTTCACCACCGCCGTCGCGGCGTTGTCCACGGGCCATTGGTCGATCAACCGCACACTGTCCATGCGGAAAGCCTACGAATGGGGGCCGGCTCGGTTGAGCCAGCCCCCATCCGGCAGGTCACGCGTCGAGGTCGCTGGCCACCAATTCAGCGATCGCGTCCACGGCCTCCTGAGCACCCTCGGCGTCCTCGGCGCTGATGATCACCTCGTCGCCGTGACCGGCGGCGAGGGTCATCAGGTTGAGCACGCTGCCCGCGGCCACCGGGGTGCCGCCTGCCTTGGCGATCTGGACCGCCACCGGCTGTGCCGCGGCCGCCTTGGCGACCAGTGCGGCCGGCCTGGCGTGCAGGCCGACTTTGCTGGCCACGGTGACACGTCGTTCTGGCATGAGGGACCTTTCTTCGGAACGGGTGTTACTTGGCTGCGGTCTTTTCGAGGTCGGCCTCGATCGAGTCGTCCTCGCGGCCCGGCGTCGCCAGGTTCCACTTCGTGATCACGAACTTGAACACGAAGAAGTAGATCACGGCGAAGACCAGGCCGATCGGAATGAGCATCCACGCCTTGTTCGCGGTGTCGAGGCTCGAGTTGAACGCGAAGTCGATCGCGCCTGCCGAGAACGAGAAGCCCAGCTTGATGCCGAGAGCGTTGACCAGGACCATCGACAGACCGGTCATGACCGCGTGGAACAGGTACAGCGGCCACGCCACGAACATGAACGCGAACTCGATCGGCTCGGTGACACCGGTCAGGAACGAGGTCAGCGCCGCGGCGATCATCACACCGCCGACGACCTTCTTCTGCGACGGCTTCGCGGTCTGCCAGATCGCCAGCGCGGCGGCGGGCAGCGCGAACATGAAGATCGGGAAGAACCCGGTCATGAACGAGCCGGAACCCTGCACGTGGTTGAAGAAGTTGTTCAGGTCGCCGCCGCCGAAGATGAACCACACGGGCACGTTCAGCAGCTGGTGCAGGCCGATCGGGATCAGCAGGCGGTTGACCAGGCCGTAGATACCGCCACCGACGACCGGGGAGCCGGTGACCGCGTCACCGATGTTGTGGACGACGTGGTCGACCTGCTTGAAGATCAGGCCGAACAGCACACCGAGGACGATCATGACCAGCGAGGTGATGATCGGCACGAACCGGCGGCCACCGAAGAACGCCAGGTAGGCGGGCAGCTTGATGCGGTGGTAGCGCTGCCACAGGATCGCGGTCACCAGACCGACCACGACACCGCCCAGCACGCTGTACGGCCACTTGGTCGGCGCGAGCAGCCAGCCCTCCTTGAAGCCTTCCATCTCCTTGATCGGAGCGAAGACCTGGACGACCCGGTTGAACACGATCCAGCCGACCAGTGCCGCGACAGCCGTCGAGCCGTCACCCTTGCGGGCGAACCCGACGGAGATGGCGACCGCGAACAGCAGCGGCAGCCAGTCGAACAAACCGCCGCCGGCCGCGCCGAAGACGGCGGCGACCTTGTCCCAGCCAAGTCCGTCCTTGCCGAGCAGGTCGTCCTGGCCGAGCCGCAGCAGGATGCCTGCGGCGGGCAGTGCGGCGATGGGGAGCATGAGGCTGCGGCCGAAGCGTTGCAGCCCCGCGAGCCCCCTGCTCTGTCCCTTACCCGCCGCTGTGGTGGCGCTCATCGGGTACCTCCGTAGTGGGAATGGTGACCGGAATCCGGGGTATTCCGGTCCAACTGCATCGTCACCTGGTAGTGATCGCCCCGGTACCAGGAAGTCATGTCCTCCACCGGCTCGCCGTGCGAGCTGGAGACCCGGCGGAAGACCAACAAGGGACTGCCGGTCCGCAGGCCGAGCAGGCGTGCGGTTTCGCGGTCAGCCGATTCCGCCCACACCGTCTGCCAGGCGTGGTCCGGGCGGACGCCGTATGCCTGCTCAAGCTGGGAATACAGCGATTGAGTGAGATCGAGATCGAAGAACCCAGGCAGCCTGCCGGCGTGATACCAGCCTCGCTCGACCGCCAGCGGCAGCCCGTCCGCGCGGCGCAGCCGCATCAGTCGGTGCGCGGGGGTTTCCGCGCCGATGCCGAGCGCGCTGGCCGCGGGCGCCGGCGGCACCTCGGTGCTGGTACGCAGCACCTCGGTGGTCGGCGCCATGCCGCGGCGTCGCATGTCGTCGGTGAACGACATCAGGTAGAGCTGCAGCTCCATGCGCCGCGCGGCGGTGAAGGTGCCTTTGCCACGAACGCGCGACAAGAGGCCTTCCTCCACCAATTTCCCGATCGCGGAGCGTACGGTCAGGCGCGACACCTGATAGCGCTCGGCCAGCTCGCGCTCGGACGGGATCGCCGCGCCTGGCGGCAGCTCCCGCTCGACCGTGCGGCGCAGGATCTCGCGAAGCTGGGCGTGCTTCGGGGTGGGTCCTTCGATGACCCGGTCGGCCCCCGGGCTGCCGTGCGCTGCCGTGCTGATCGCCCTCACCGTCCTTTCGGGTCGGCCCGCCCGGTGGTACGTTCCGGTCTAGACCAATGTCTGATGGGGCAGGATGCTCCGCTGAGCGGACGGGTGTCAACCACCGTTATGGGTTCGTGGCCCACGGTGGCGGGCATGCGGGCAATCGGCGTAGTAATGAGCCGCAAGACCTGTGTGAAAAGGAGACCGCGATGGCGGACGAACGGCCGGAAAAGATTCTCGCGGCGCTCGGCGGTGCCGGAAACATCATCGAGATCGAGGGCTGCATCACGCGCCTGCGGTGTGAGCTCCACGACGGCTCGATCATCGACGAGCCCGCGCTGAAGGCGGCAGGCGCGATGGGCGTGGTGAAGCTGGGCGCGGTGGTCCAGGTGATCGTCGGGCCGGAGGCGGACAACATCGCCAGTGACATCGAGGACCTGCTGTGAGCTTGGAGATCTTGAGCCCGGTGAACGGCACCACGGTCGCGATGACCGAAGTGCCCGACCCGGTTTTCGCCGAGTCGATGGTCGGCCCCGGTGTCGCCGTGCAGCCTTCCGGCGGGCGGCAGGACGCGGTCGCGCCGATCGACGGCACCGTGGTGACGCTGCACCCGCACGCGTATGTCGTCGCGGCCGCCGACGGCAAGCACGCCGTCCTCGTGCACCTCGGCATCGACACGGTCAAGCAAAAGGGTGAAGGATTCACCCTGCATGTCGTGAAGGGGGAAACGGTTCGCGCCGGGCAGCCGGTCGTCGGCTGGGACCCTGAGGCCGTGACCGCGGCGGGCTACTCCCCGGTGGTTCCGGTCGTCGCGCTCGACGCGACGGCCGATGCGCTGTCCGGGGTGACCGCGGGCGCCACCGTCACCGCGGGAGACCCCGTGTTCAGCTGGGGCTCCTGACCCGCTCCACAAAGACGACTGAAGCCCCTTTGGCCGGTTTTCCGACCAAAGGGGCTTCAGGCATGTCAGGGGTCAGGCGGTGACGACCTTGCCGCCGTCGACCTTCACCTGGACGGCGGGGAGCGGCTGGTCGGCGGGCCCCTTCTTGACCGCGCCGGTGAGCGCGTCGAACAGCGAGCCGTGACACGGGCACTTGAGCTCCGAGCCGGCGGGTGCGACCGCGCAGCCCTGGTGCGTGCAGATGGCGCTGAAGGCGGCGGCGGTGGTTTCGGTCGGCCGCGCGACGATGACCTCCTGGCCGTCCGGCGTTTTCGCGGCGATGGCCTGGCCGACGGGGATGTCGGCGAGCGTGGCGAGCTGGCTGCCACTCGCGGCGGGCGCGGACGGGTTACCCGCGGCCGGCGTCTTGGTGTCGGAGCCCGAACCGCAGGCGGCCAGCGCGGCCATGCCCGCGACGGCGGCTCCGGTGGACAGGACTGTGCGGCGGGTGGGTAGTTCGGCAGTCATGTGTGGAGAAACGACGCGGGACACGTTTTGGTTCAATCTCGGCCGGTTTTGAACCGGATCGGTGAACCTCTCGTGGGTAGAGGCGTACGGTTTCCGACGTGGCTTCGAGGAGCGGACCATGATCGCCTGGACAATGCGGATTCTGGCGGCCGCGGGGTTGCTGGGCTCCGCCTGGGTGCACTGGGTGGTGTGGGCCGACTTCATGCGTGACATCGCCGTCGTCGGGCCGTTGTTCCTGGTCAACGTCGTCGCCGGGGTGGTCATCGCGATCGCCGTGCTGGCCTGGCACCACTGGCTGCCCGCGCTCGCGGCCATCGGGTTCGGGTTGGCGACGCTGGGCGCGTATGTCCTTTCGGTGACCGTTGGCTTCTTCGACGTGCAGGAACGGTTCACCACCCAGGCCGAGGTCTGGGGAGTGATCACCGAAGCCGCGTGCGTCGTGTTCGGGATCGCGCTGCTGGTGGCGCGGCCTGGTCGGCGGGCGTGACCGGAGGCGCCGAAGACCAGCTGATGCGCGCGCTGCACGATGACCACGCGGGCGCGCTGTGGTCCTACGCGCTGCATCTGACCGGCGGCGATCGGACCAGGGCCGAGGACGTCGTGCAGGAGACGCTGTTGCGTGCTTGGCGGCATCCTCAGGTGCTCGACCAGTCGCAGGGATCCGCACGGGCCTGGTTGTTCACCGTGGCGCGGCGAATCGCCATCGACGGCTGGCGGGCCGCCGCCTTCCGTTCGGAGGTCACCACCGACACCCCGCCCGAACTGTCCATCTCGGACGGTACGGAACGGGCTGTGCAAGGCTGGCTGGTCGCCGAGGCGCTGAATGAGCTCTCGGCGAGGCACCGGGAAGTTCTGATCCTGTGCTTTTTTCAGGGCGCGTCGGTGGCGGACGCCGCCGCGCGACTGGGAATCGCCGAAGGAACCGTCAAATCGCGGACGCACTACGCGTTGCGTGCGTTGCGGCTGGTCCTGGAAGAAAAGGGGGTGACTCAGTGACCGCGGAAGAAGACCCGTTCTTGAGTTTCGACGCCGCGTATGTGCTGGGTGCTTTGTCCCCAGAGGATCGTCAGGCTTTCGAGCAACATCTCCGTACTTGTGACGATTGTGCCCGCTCGGTGCGGGAACTCGCCGGTTTGCCAGGGCTGCTGTCGCAAATCACGACGCCGGAGTTGCTCGAATCAGAGCCGCCCCCACCTGAATTGCTGCCTTCGGTGCTTAAGAAGACGAAGCGGAGCAGGCGTCGGAGGCTGCTTGTTACGGCGGGCGCGCTTGTGACGGCGGCCGCCGCCTGTCTTGCTTTGGTCGTGGTCGTGACAACGCCGTCGTCGGAGACGCCGGTGCCAGGCGTCGCGATGACGGCTCTCGGCGCTTTCCCTGTGCAGGCGAACGTCGTCGTGACCGACCAAGCCTGGGGCATGGAACTGGAAATGACCTGCAGCTATCGGGGTGGCCGGACCAACGGCGACTATGTACTGGTGGCTGTGCGAAGGGACGGGAATACGGCGGAGCTCGCGACCTGGCAGGCCGTGCCTCAGTACACGGCACGGATCGTGATGGGCACGCCTTTGCACCGTGCGGACGTGCAAGCGTTGGAAATCCGTACGAAATCTGGGCTCGCGCTGCTGCGGCTCACCACCTGATCGAGCGAACTTTCCGGCCGGGAATGGCTGGATACGGCGGTTTTCGGCGCTGTTCCGCCCAGATTCGCCATGGCTTCGTTGCCGTGCTCGCGGAAACGGCGGACGCTGGAATACGTGTCATGGTTGACGATCGTCCTGTTCGCGGCCGCCGGTGGGTTCGCCGGCGCCGCGGGCAGGCGTGCGCTCCTTTCGGCCAGAGTGGACGTTTCGGCGTCCTGCTGCGTACTGGCCGCCGCCGTTTGCTGGGCGGTGACCGGGTGGCGCTGGTCGGCCGGGGCATGGCCTTCGTGGTGGCTGCCGATCGCCTTGGTGATCACGGCTTTCGCGGTCCCACTGGCCTATGCGGACCTGGTGTCCTCGCGGCTGCCGTCGGTGCTGACGGTTCCCGCGTATCCGGCTGTCATGGTCGCCGTCGGTGTCGCCGCGGCCTACGACGGCCCGTCGATCGCGGTACGGGCCTGCGTCGGCGCCATGGTGTTCGGAGGTGTGCATTTGGCGGTGCACCTCTGTGCGCCGCGGTCGCTCGGCGCCGGCGACGTCCGGCTCGCCGGGAGCGTCGGCGGAGTGCTGGGCGCGGCGAGTTGGGCCGCGCTCGTGCTCGGCGCGCTGTGCGCGGCGGTCGTCACCGCCGCACTGTCGTTGGCAGGGCTGTCGTCGGCCGGGAGAAGGTGGCGCGAAGGGGTCCCGTATGGCCCCGGGCTGCTGCTGGGCGCCTGGCTGATCGCGGAGTTCCCAGCAACTGGAACGGGGGTGGCCATGGTCGGATGAGCGCGGATGAGGACTCCTGTGCGCGCGAACTCGCGGGCTGTTTGTCGTCACCATGCAGGTCGTGACAGGATCTGTCAGGTGTTGCGATGGATAACCGCAGGTGAATCGCACGGCCCCGCGCTTGCCGCCGTGCTGGAGGGCATGGTGGCCGGCGTAGCCGTCACCACCGCCGACGTGACCGAACAACTCGAGCGGCGACGCCTCGGGTTCGGACGCAGTCCGCGAATGCAGTGGGAGACCGACCACATCGAGTTCACCGGTGGGGTCCGGCATGGCCTCACGCAGGGCGGACCGGTGGCGGTGCACATCGAGAACGCCGAATGGCCGAAGTGGGAAAAGGTCATGGCGGCGGACCCGGTGGATCCGGCCGAGCTGGAAGGCTTGGCGCGCAACGAGAAACTGACGCGGCCGCGGCCCGGTCACGCCGACCTGCCTGGAATGCAGAAGTACGGCTTCGACGACGCGCGCCCCGTGCTGGAACGAGCCAGCGCCCGCGAGACCGCCTCGCGCACGGCGCTCGGCACGGTCGCCAGGGCGTACCTGCGTCAGCTGCTCGGCGTCGAGATCATCAGCCACGTCGTGTCGATCGGTGCCGCCGAAGCGCCCGAGGGGCCGCTGCCGGTGGCGTCGGACCTCGCCGCGATCGACGAGAGCCCGGTGCGCGCGTTCGGCCAGGAAGGCACCGACCTGATGGTCGCCGAGGTCGACGCCGTGCGGAAGGCGGGTGACACCGTCGGCGGTGTGATCGAGGTGATCGCCTACGGGCTGCCGCCGGGTCTTGGCTCGCATGTGCACTGGGACCGCAGGCTCGACGCCAGGCTCGCCGGTGCGCTCATGGGCGTGCAGGCGATGAAGGGCGTCGAGGTCGGCGACGGCTTCACCACCGCGCGGCGGTGGGGGAGCAAGGCGCACGACGAGATCGACCGCGGTACCGGCCCGGTCGGTGTCACGCGGCGGTCCAATCGCGCCGGTGGGCTCGAAGGCGGCATCACCAACGGCGAGCCGCTGCGCGTGCGCGTCGCGATGAAGCCGATCTCGACGGTGCCCAAGGCGCTGTCCACTGTGGACACCGCGACGGGTGAGCCTGCCGTGGCGATCCACCAGCGGTCGGACGTGTGCGCGGTGCCGCGCGCGGGTGTCGTGCTGGAGTCGGTGGTCGCGCTGATCCTCGCGGACGCCGCGCTGGAGAAGTTCGGCGGCGACTCGCTCGAGGAGAGCAAGCGCAACGCGCAGGGCTACCTGAAGGCGCTCGAGGAGCGCTGGTGAGCCCACGCGCGGTGGTCGTCGGCCCGCCGGGCTCTGGCAAGAGCACCGTCGGGCCGTTGCTCGCGGCCGAGCTCGGTGTCGGGTTCCGCGACGCCGACGAGGACATCGTCAGCACGGCAGGGAAGTCCATTTCGGACATCTTCGCCGAGGACGGCGAGCCGGTTTTCCGTGAGATGGAAGCCGAAGCCATCGCTGTCGCGCTCGATGAGCACGACGGCGTGCTTTCGCTCGGCGGCGGTGCGGTGCTCGCCGAAGTCACTCGGAAACGCCTGAGCGGGCACGTTGTCGTTTTTTTGAACGTCGGCATGGCGGAAGGCGTCCAGCGCTGCGGTTTGTCCACCGCGCGGCCACTGCTGGCCGGAGTGAACCCGCGTGCGACCTACAAGGCGTTGCTCGACGCGAGGCTGCCGGTTTACCGCGAGGTGGCCACGATCGAGGTCGACACCGACCACCGCACGCCCGAGGAGATCGTCGCCGAAGTAGGGCGGCGTTTAGCGGAATCCGTTACAGAAGGAGCGCAATGACCGACCCGGTCCGTGTCGAGGTCAAGACCGGACAGCCCTACGAAGTCGTGATCGGCCGCGGTCTGCTCGGTGAGCTGACCCAGGTGCTCGCCGGCGCGTCGAAGGTGGCGCTGATCCACCCGCCGACGCTGACCGCGACCGCGGAGGCCGTCCGCGATGAGCTCATCGCCGCCGGGCTGGACGCGCATCGCGTCGAAATTCCCGACGCCGAAGACGGCAAGGCGCTGTCCGTGGCCGCGTTCTGCTGGGAAGTGCTGGGGCGCATCGGCCTCGACCGGCAGGGCGTGGTCGTCGGACTCGGTGGCGGTGCGGTGACCGACCTGGCCGGGTTCGTGGCGGCCACGTGGATGCGCGGCGTGCGTTTGGTCAATGTTCCGACAACGCTGCTCGGCATGGTCGACGCGGCGGTCGGCGGCAAGACCGGGATCAACACCGAGGCCGGCAAGAACCTGGTCGGCGCTTTCCACGAGCCGACGGCCGTTTTGGTCGATTTGGCGACGCTGGAGACCCTGCCCGCGAACGAACTCGTCGCCGGGATGGCCGAGGTCGTCAAGACCGGGTTCATCGCCGACCCCCGGATCCTCGAACTCGTCGAGGCCGACCCGAAGGCCGCCGTGGACCCGTCCGGTGACGTGCTCGCGGAGCTGGTGCGGCGTTCGATCCAGGTCAAGGCCGATGTCGTCGGGGCCGACCTGCGTGAGTCGGACCTGCGGGAGATCCTGAACTACGGGCACACACTCGGGCATGCCATCGAACGGCGCGAAAAGTACCGGTGGCGGCACGGTGCCGCAGTCAGCGTCGGGCTGGTTTTCGCCGCCGAGCTGGCGCGCCTGGCCGGGCGGCTCGACGACGCGACGGCCGAACGGCACGCCGCGGTGCTCGAATTGCTCGGTTTGCCGACGAAATACGACGCCGACGCGTTGCCGAATCTGATCGAGACCATGAAGGGCGACAAGAAGTCGCGCTCCGGGATGCTGCGGTTCGTCGTGCTCGACGGGCTCGCCAAGCCGGGCAGGCTCGAAGGTCCCGACCCCGCGCTCCTCGCCGCCGCGTACTCCGCGGTCGCGGCCGACGCCAAGCCAGGCGGGACGGTGCTGCTGTGAAGGCTTTCGTGCTCAACGGGCCCAATCTCGGCAGGCTCGGCAAGCGCGAGCCGTCGGTGTACGGCTCGACGACGTACGAGGACCTGGTCGCGTTGTGCGTCAAGGCGGGTGCCGATCTCGGCATCGAGGTCGATGTCCGGCAAACCGACAACGAAGCCGAAATGGTCGGCTGGCTGCACGAAGCGAGTGACAACGGCAATCCCGTGGTACTCAACGCCGCCGCGTGGACGCACTACTCGATAGCCGTGCGCGACGCCGCCGCCCAGCTGAGCGCGCCGCTGCTCGAGGTGCATATCTCGAATGTGCACAAGCGGGAAGAATTCCGGCGCCACAGCGTGCTTTCCGACATCGCGACGGGCGTGATCGTCGGGTTGGGCGTCGATGGTTACCCGCTCGCGTTGAAGTGGCTGGCCGACAACGCCGGATGAACGTCCCCGAGCTGAGGACCGCGCGGCTCCGGCTGCGGATGATCGCCGAATCCGACACTGAGGCGGTTATCCGGGTCTTCAGCGATCCGGGGATGAGCAGGTTTTTCCCGACGGACCTGAGCGATCCCGGCAACGTGCGGGCCATGATCGCCAAGCGGCTGGCGTTCGAGGGGCCAGACGGCATGGGGCACTGGGTGATCGAGCTCGACCACTCAGATGCGGAGGACCGTGCCGGTGTCGGACGTGACCTGGGCCCTGGCGGCGAACCAGGTGCCGAACATGACCTCGGCGCCCAACGTGACTCGGGTAAGGGACCTGATCCGAGTGCCGGGTGTGAACCGGGTGCCGAACCTGACCCAGCTGCTGGAGGCGACCTAGGTGCCGGAGGTGAACCGGGTGCCGAACCTGACCCGGGTGTTGGGAGCGAACCAGGTGCCGAACATGACCCAGCTGCTGGGGGTTACCTGGGTGCTAGACGTGACTCGGGTGCTCGGGGCGAACTGGGTGCTAGACCTGACTCGGGTGCTGGAGGCGAACCGGGTGCCGAACGTGAACTGGGTGCCGGACATGACCCAGGTGTCGAACGCGACCTAGGCCTTGGAGGCCTTCCAGGTGCCGACCGTGAGTTGGGTGCCGGACGTGACCCGGGTGCTGGAGGTGACCTGGGTGGTGAGCATGTCCTGGGTGCTGGAGGCGAAGCCGGTGCTGGGCGTGAGACGAGTGTCGGGCGCGGCGGTGGAGGTGACGCGATCATCGGGGTGGCGCATTTGCGGCCGTCGTGGGAATTGCCGGGTGAGGTGGCGGAAATCGGCTACTCGCTTGACAGTTCGTATGGCGGGCGGGGGTTCGGCACCGAGGCGGCCGCGGCCGTTGTCGACTATGGGCTCAACGGGCTCGGACTGCCTGCCGTGTGGGCGTTGGTGCACGAGTCCAATGTGGCCAGCCTGAATTTGGCGGAGCGTGTCGGTTTTCTGAACGTCGGGGTTGACGAGTACTACGGGGCGCCGCATCGGGTTTTGGTCGCTTTGCCGTCGAAACATGGGCGGGCGCACCACATCGAACTGTGGACCGCCGACCTCGCGCGGGCCGAGGTGAGCTTCGGGTGGCTGCTCGGGGAGCTCGGATGGCGGGAATTCCAGCGGTGGCCGGCTGGGGTCAGCTGGAAACTGGGGCACACGTACCTCGTGGTCGAACAATCGCCGGCGTTGTCGGCAGGCGAACATGAGCGGACTCGTCCCGGGTTGAACCATTTGGCCTTTCATGTGGACACGCGGGAGCGGGTCGGCGAACTCGTGGCCGAAGCGGGGCGGCACGGGTGGCGGACGTTGTTCACTGAGCGGTATCCCCATGCCGGTGGGCGGGATCACTTTGCCGCATACCTGGAAAATGAAGACTCGTTCGAGGTCGAGCTCGTCGCAAACGATCACCCGAAAGCTGGGGGCACCTTCCCCCAAGTGGGTTAGTCAGCCGCTACACTCGGCGATCATGAGGTTGTTTCGTCGTGGGGGACGGCGAGTCACGGTCGTACCGGTGATCGTTCTGAGCGCGGTCGCTTTGGTCGCGGGCTGTAGCGGTGAGACGGCTCAACCGCTCGCCGAGGGCGGCAGGCAGGGTGCGATCGGCGGCGGGAAGCCCGGTCGTGCCGCCGACGTCGAACTCGCCACCGACGGCTCTCGGGCGTCGGGTGTCGTCGCGGCCGGTGGGGCCGACGCCGTCTACAACTACGGGCCCGCCGTCATGGCCGAGGGCGGCCGGGTTCGCATGTGGTGGTGCAGCCAGCTGGGCTCGGCCGCTCCCGCGGGCGACGACATCCTGTACGCCGAGGCGCCGACGGCCGACGGGCCGTTCGCCGAGCCGAAGGCCGTGCTGTCGGGCAATCCCGGTGCGTTCGACGGGGTGCACACCTGCGATCCGTCGGTGCTGCGCGTCGGCGGAACCTACTACCTCTACTACACCGGGGCCGCCGGTGATCACGCGTTCGGGAACGCGATCGGGCTCGCCACCAGCGCCGATGGTGTCAACTGGACGCGGGCGAACGGTGGCGGCGCGATACTCGGGCCCGCGCGTGACGTGCATCGGGACAACGTCTACGGCGCGGGGCAGCCGTCCGTGGTCTTCCTCGATGGCTGGTACTACCTGATGTTCACCGACACGACGGGGCGGGCGGCCGGGTGGAACGGCGCGGGCCAGTTCGTCATCCGATCCCAGGATCCGGCGTTCACCAGGGGCGTCGAGGCGCTCGGTGAGTGCGGGTTCGAACGTGCGTCGGGCACGAACGCGCCGCGCACCCGGTCGGTCGTCGATGGGTTCAGCGCCGACCTGATGTGGGTCGAGGCGCTCGATGCCTTCGCCATCGCGCACGAGACCTTCGAGGGCACCACGGTCACCTTCTTCGACCGCGACTTCAAGATGAACCCGTTTCGCCCGGTGGTCGTCCAGGGACCTTGGCAAGAGGGGCCTGGCCTCGTCCGGCGTGCGGACGGCCACGCGCCTTTGTCGGCGGAGAACCCGTGTGACCGGGTGCCGCTCGACGTGGTGCGCGCGACCGTCATCGGCGGTGCGAAAGCGCCGACGGATTTGAAGCACTTCGGGATCGATGTGAAAGGGATCGGCGCGTGCGCCGACCGGAAACGGGCGATGACGATCCTCGACGGGCTGGCCGCACCGTCGCCTTCGCGGACGATGGATCTGCTGGTCGGCGGGAAACTCGTGCGGGTGGATCGGCGGTCCGTCGCCGGTGCGCTGGCGACGCGGGTGCTGGATCGGCGTCCGCCGGAGTTCGACGCACTGCCGGTCGCGGCGCGGCTGGCGTCATCCGCCAAGGCCGTTCGGGCGCCTGACCGGGGGATTGGTCTCGTGCTCGACGACGGGAAGCTGTGGCCGGTCGGTTCCGCCGATGTCGCGGGGATGAACGACTCGCCGGTCGAGGAGATCACCACCGCGCAGTGGGACGCCTATCCGGCGGGTTCGCCGCTCGCGCGCTGATCATCCGGGGCAGGCCTGCTTTCGTCGGTTTTCTTGCCGGCGCCGGGTGGGTCCAGCCTGCCGCCGACGAACATGCCCAAACCCGCCGGGATGAGGACCATGAGCGCGGTGAACGCGGCGCCGCCGGTGAGCGCCTCGCCGAGCGCGGACGCGCCGGTCTGATCGACGAACACCGCCTTGCCGATGACGGTCAGCGGGGCGGACACCACACCCGCGACCAGCGCCGCGATGAACCAGGTGCGGCCGAGGTCGGTGCGGCGCAGCCACGCGTCGATCGCGCTCCACAGCGCCGCGGCCCCGATCAGCAGCGCGATGACGATCGACGAGCTGACCGTGCTGTCGGTGGGGCGCAGCACGGCGATCTTGGCGAGAATGGTCGCGGCGGCGCCGTGCAGGACGGCCATGCCGAGTCCGCGGAGCAACCAGGCTGGCATCGTCGCAGTGTAGGCGGTGCCCACCGGCGCCGTCGGATGGCGTGGAGATCGACGGCGCGTGGACTGGAGGCGTATGGACTGGGGGCGTGTGGATCGATGGTGTGGAGATCACAGTGCGCCCGTCAGGTCGACGGCCAGTCCGGCGGTACCCGGCGGACTAAGCTGGAGGTCGTGCCTGAAACCCATGCTCACCGCCGCGCCGCCCTGGGTGCCTTGATCCGAGACGCCGGGCTCGACGCGCTGCTGGTCACCGATCTGCTGAACATCCGCTACCTGACCGGGTTCACCGGTTCGAACGCGGCGTTGCTGGTGCACGGCGCCGGCGACGAGCACACCGTGTTCTGCACCGATGGCCGCTACACCACCCAGTCCGCCGCCCAGGTCCCCGATCTCGAGCGGGTCTTGGAGCGGGCCAGCGCGCTCGCGCTCGCCGCCCGTGCCGGCGAACAGGGCCAGTACGGGCGCTCCGGCTTCGAGAGCCAGCACGTCAGCGTGGAGATGTACGACACGCTCAACGCGAAGTTCGGCGGCGAGCTCAAGCGCGCGCCCGGACTCGTCGAGCGGCTGCGGCTGGTCAAGGACGAGCAGGAGATCGACGCGCTGCGTCAGGCGTGCTCAGCCGCCGACCGCGCGCTGTCCGACCTGATCATGCACGGCGGCCTGCGTCCCGGCCGTACCGAGCAGGAGGTCGCCAGGGACCTCGAGAACCGCATGCTCGACCACGGGTCCGAGATCCGGTCCTTCGAGTCGATCGTCGCCGCCGGCGCCAACTCGGCCATCCCGCACCACCGCCCGACCGGCGCCGTGCTGGCCAAGGGCGACTTCGTGAAGCTCGACTTCGGCGCCACCGTCGACGGCTACCACTCGGACATGACCCGCATGGTCGTGCTCGGCGAGCCGGCCGATTGGCAGCGGGAGATCTATGACCTCGTGTTCCGCTCGCAGGCGGCCGGTGTCGAAGCCGTTCTGCCCGGCGCCGACGTCGCCGCGGTGGACAAGGCCTCGCGCGACGTGATCGCCGACGCCGGCCACGCCGAGCACTTCGCGCACGGCCTCGGCCACGGCGTCGGGCTCGAGGTGCACGAGGCACCGAGCCTGGCCACGACGGGCGTCGGTACACTGTCCGCCGGTATGGCGGTCACCGTCGAGCCCGGTGTCTATCTCGCCGGCCGCGGTGGCGTGCGCATCGAGGACACGCTGGTCGTGCGGGACGGCAGGCCCGAACTCCTCACCCTGAGCACCAAAGAACTCGTGGTCGTCTAACGCGGCCCGGAACTACACACAGGAGCATCAACCCGTGGCCACCACCAACGACCTGAAGAACGGTCTGGTCCTCAAGCTCGACAACCAGCTGTGGAGCGTCATCGCGTTCCAGCACGTCAAGCCGGGCAAGGGCGGCGCCTTCGTGCGCACCACCCTCAAGCACGTGCTGACCGGCAAGGTCGTCGACAAGACGTTCAACGCCGGCACCAAGGTGGAGACCGCGACCGTCGACCGCCGCAACATGTCCTACCTCTACAAGGAGGGCGAGGACTTCGTCTTCATGGACCTGGAGACCTACGACCAGATCACCGTGCTCAAGGAGGTCGTCGGCGACAACGCCAACTACCTGCTGGAGAACACCGAGGTCCAGGTCGCGGTGCACGAGGGCGCCCCGCTCTACATCGAGCTGCCGACCTCGATCGAGATCGAGGTCAAGCACACCGACCCCGGCCTGCAGGGCGACCGCTCCACCGGCGGCACCAAGCCGGCCATCCTGGTCACCGGCGCCGAGATCCAGGTCCCGCTGTTCCTGACCACCGGCGAGATCATCAAGGTCGACACCCGTGACGGGCGCTACCTCGGCCGCGTTTCCAGCTGATGGCCGATTCTTCGAAGCCGGGCAAGCACCCCCAGCGCGGCGGCCCGATCAGCCGTCGCCAGGCCCGCAAGCGGGCGGTCGAGATGCTGTACGAGGCCGCCCAGCGCGACGCCGACGCGGTGACGCTGCTCGCGGGCCGGGTCGGCTCGACCGACGTCGACCCGATCGCGGACTACACCATCTCGCTGGTCGAGGGGGTCACCGCGCGGCGGGAGGCGATCGACGAGCTGCTCGCCGAGCACGCGCAGGGCTGGACGATCGACCGCATGCCGCCGGTGGACCTGGCGGTGCTGCGGGTCGGCGTCTGGGAACTGCTGTGGGCCGAGGACGTGCCGGACCCGGTGGCGATCGACGAGGCCGTCGGGCTGGCGAAGGAACTGTCCACGGACGACTCGCCGCGGTTCGTCAACGGCGTGCTCGGCCGCATCGGCACGATCGCCGACCGGTTGCGAGCGGTGCTTTAACAAGCTTTAAGAAGCTCTGGGAAGCGGTTGTTTCGTGAGCGTTTTCGGTCCCCAAACCGAAAACGCTCACGAACCACCTACCTGGTGCAGGGGAGCGGTTCAGTCCTCTTTGGACGGGCGGGCTTCAGGAGGCAGCACACCCCAGTCGATCAGCTGCTCGGTGAGTTCCCCAGGCGTCATGTCGTAGATGATCGCCAGCGAGCGCAGGTCCTCGGTCCGGATCGAGAGCACCTTGCCGTTGTAGTCGCCGCGCTGGCTCTGGATGGTGGCCGCGTACCGCGCGAGCGGCCCGACCTTCTCCGCGGGCAGCTGCTGGAGCCGCTCCAGGTTGATGACGATCTTGGTGGCGGGCTCGGCACCGGACGGAACGCGGCCCTCCGGCAGCAGCTCCACCACGGGCACCCCGTAGAAGTCGGCCAGCTCGGCCAGCTTCTGGACGGTCACGGCGCGGTCGCCGCGCTCGTACGAGCCCACGACGACGGCCTTCCAGCGCCCGCCGGACTTCTGCTCGACCCCGTGCAGGGACAGGCCCTGCTGCTGCCGGATCCCGCGGAGCTTGGCCCCGAGCGCCTTGGCGTAATCGCCCATGTGGTTGTTCTCCGTTTCCTCAACCCCCCGCTCGGCGGACGACCGCTCAGGGGACTCCTTGAGTCGAATACTCAGAGTAATGGTTACGCATTGTTGTCATCAGGTCAAGCAGATCATCGTCCGACCTTTGGCAGATGCAAGTGACACCACCCGTAAGGCTGAGTGCCCGATGCTGCTAGTGTCGTAGCGATTTCCTAGCCAAGCAGGGAATCGACGTCCTTTAAGGACCCGTCCAGAGAGGCGGGGAAGGAGGTCCGCCTTGGCGCCACGTACCCGTGGCGCGGCGGAGCCGGTCGGTGAGCGGGAGCTGCTCTCCTCCGGCGATGTCGCGCGCACGATCGCCCGAATGGCCCATCAGGTCATCGAGAAGACCGCACTCGGTGCGGCTTCCGCCTCGGTGCCCGTTCTGCTCGGTATCCCCACCAGGGGGACACCGCTGGCCGAACGGCTCGCCGAGCGCGTCGAAGAATTCTCCGGCGTCCGCCCGCCCACCGGGGCGCTCGACGTGACGCTGTATCGCGACGATCTCCGTCGCAAACCCACCAGGGCTCTCGAACATTCACAGCTGCCGCCCACCGGCATCGAGGACCGCGTCGTCGTGCTCGTCGACGACGTGCTGTTCTCCGGCCGGACCATTCGCGCCGCGCTCGACGCGCTGAGGGACATCGGCAGGCCCCGTTCGGTCCAGCTCGCGGTCCTCGTCGACCGCGGGCATCGTGAGCTGCCCATCAGGGCGGATTACGTCGGCAAGAACGTGCCCACTTCGCGCGCCGAGGACGTCGCCGTGCTGCTGTCCGAAGTGGACGGCCGCGATGCCGTGCTCCTGCGCAGCAATCCCCAGAGCGATCCCCAGGGAGAAACCGAATGAAGCACCTGCTCGCCACCGACGGGCTCGACCCGGCGTTCGCGACAGCCGTGCTCGACACCGCCGACGAGCTGAAGCACACCCTGCTCGGGCGTGAGGTGCGCAAGCTCCCGACGCTGCGGGGCCGCACGGTCATCTCGATGTTCTACGAGAACTCCACCCGCACTAGGGTTTCGTTCGAGATCGCGGGCAAGTGGATGAGCGCCGACGTGATCAACGTCTCGGCGTCCAGCTCCTCGGTCAACAAGGGCGAGTCCCTGCGCGACACCGCGCTGACGCTGGCCGCGGCGGGCGCGGACTGCCTGATCGTGCGGCACCCGGCCTCCGGCGCCGCCCAGCGCCTCGCCGGCTGGCTCTCGCACGTCGGCACGGCCGTGGTCAACGCCGGCGACGGAACGCACGAGCACCCCACCCAGGCGCTGCTCGACGCCGCCACGCTGCGGGAACGGCTCGGCTCGGTCGAGGGCCGCCGCATCGCGATCGTCGGTGATGTCCTGCACAGCCGGGTCGCCCGCTCGAACATCCACCTGCTGGCCGCGCTCGGCGCCGAGGTGGTGCTCGTCGCACCGCCGACGCTGCTGCCGGTCGGTGTCGAAAGCCTGCCCGTCACCGTTTCGCACGAATTGGACGCGGAACTGCCCACGGTCGACGCGGTCATGATGCTTCGCGTCCAAGCCGAGCGGATGCACGGCGGGTTCTTCCCGTCCGCCCGCGAGTACTCGATCTCCTACGGGCTCAACGAGAAACGTCTCAAGGTGCTGCCCGAGCACGCCGTCGTGCTGCACCCCGGTCCCATGCTGCGTGGCATGGAGATCGCCTCCGCCGTCGCCGACTCTCCGGCCTCGGCCATCACCGAACAGGTCCGCAACGGGGTGCACGTCCGGATGGCCGTGCTCTACCACCTGCTGGCCGGAGAAGGAGCTGCCGCGTGACCGCCGTGTTGATCAAGGGTGCCCGGCTCTACGGCGAGGGCGACCCGGTCGACGTGCTCATCGACAACGGCGTCATCGCGCGGATCGGCACGATCGAAGACGCCGGGGCCGAGGTGATCGAGGCGGCTGGCCAGGTGCTCCTGCCCGGTTTCGTCGACCTGCACACCCACCTGCGTGAACCCGGCCGCGAGGACACCGAGACCATCGCCACCGGCTCGGCGGCGGCCGCGCTCGGCGGGTACACCGCCGTGTTCGCCATGGCCAACACCGACCCGGTCGCCGACAACGCGGTGATCGTCGAGCACGTGTACCAGCGTGGCCAAGAGGTCGGTCTGGTCGACGTGCACCCGGTCGGCGCGGTCACCGTCGGGCTCAAGGGCGAGAAATTGGCCGAATTGGGCACGATGGCCAAATCCAAGGCGAACGTCCGCGTCTTCTCCGACGACGGCCTCTGCGTCGCCGACCCGCTGCTGATGCGCCGCGCGCTGGAGTACACCAACGCGCTCGGCGCCGTCATCGCGCAGCACGCCGAGGAACCCCGGCTGACCGTCGGCGCGCAGGCGCACGAGGGGGAGCGGGCGTCGCGGCTGGGCTACACCGGCTGGCCCGCCTCGGCCGAAGAGTCCATCGTGGCCAGGGACTGCCTGCTGGCCGAGCACGCCAAGGCGCGCCTGCACGTCTGCCACGTGTCCACTTCGGGCACCGCCGACGTACTCCGCTGGGCGAAAGCGCGCGGCACGCAGGTCTCCGCCGAGGTGACCCCGCACCACCTGCTGCTCACCGACGATCGGCTCGAGACCTACGACCCGATCAACAAGGTCAACCCGCCGCTGCGCACCGGGTCCGACGTCGAGAAGCTGCGCGCGGCGCTGGCCGACGGCACCATCGACTGCGTCGCCACCGACCACGCCCCGCACGCCGTGCAGGACAAGGACTGCGAGTGGTCCGCCGCCCGCCCCGGCATGCTCGGCCTGCAGACCGCACTGTCCATCGTGGCCGAGACGATGGTCCGCACCGGACTGCTCGACTGGCGCGGCGTCGCCCGCGTGATGAGCGAACGGCCCGCCGAGATCGGCGGGCTGACCGACCACGGCCGCCCGCTGGCCGAGGGCGAGCCCGCGAACCTCACGCTGGTCGACCCGGACGCGGAGTGGACGGTCAGCGGCCGCGAGCTCGCCAGCATCGCCGCGAACACCCCGTACGAGGGAATGCGGCTGCCCGGCGTGGTGACCGTCACCCTGCTGCGCGGGCGGATCACCGCGCGGGAAGGGAAAATCGGCTGATGGACCGCTTACTCCTGACGCTGGCGATCGTCGCCTTCTTCCTGCTGTGCTGCTGGGCTATGTGGCGCGGCTGGAAGCGCAAGGCGCGCACCCAGAGCGTCCAGGTGCCGGTCTTCGCCGACATCCCCGACGACCTCGGCGAGCCGAAGCTCGAAGACTCCGGCCTCTACGTCAGCACCACCACCGCCGGGAACTGGCAGGACCGGATCGTCACCCGCGGCGCGGGTGTGCGGTCCAACGCCGCCTGGCGGCTCTACGACTCGGGCGTCGCGATCGAGCGCGACGGCGCGCAGGATTTCTGGATCCCCGCCGAAGCGATCACCGGTGTCCGCCGGTCGGGCGCCATGGCCGGGAAGGTGATGGGCATGGACGGCCTGCTCGTGCTCACCTGGCTGGCCGGCGACGTGCCGCTGGACACCGGATTCCGCGGCGACCCCGACGTCTATCCACAGTGGATCGAAGCGATCCACGCGAAGAGTGAAGGAAGTGCCCAGTGACACCCAGGACCCCCGCCGCGCTGGTACTCGAAGACGGCCGCGTCTTCCGTGGCGCGGCCTACGGAGCCCGCGGTGTGACACTCGGCGAGGCGGTGTTCTGCACCGGGATGACCGGCTACCAGGAGACGCTGACCGACCCGTCGTACCACCGCCAGATCGTGGTGCAGACCGCGCCGCAGATCGGCAACACCGGCTGGAACGACGAGGACGACGAGTCCGACCGCATCTGGGTCGCGGGCTACGTCGTCCGCGACCCGGCGCGCACACCGTCGAACTGGCGCTCGGTGCGCTCGCTCGACGACGAGCTCGCGAACCAGGGCATCGTCGGAATCTCCGAAGTGGACACTCGCACGCTCACCAGGCACCTGCGGGAGAACGGCGCGATGCGCGCAGGCGTGTTCTCCGGCGACGCGCTGCGCGACGACCAGGCCATGCTCGACGAGGTGCTCGCCAGCCCGCCGATGAAGGGCGCCGACCTCGCCGGTGAGGTCACCGCGAAGCAGCCGTATGTCGTGGCCGCGCAAGGGGAAACCCTCTACCGGGTCGCCGCGCTCGACCTCGGCATCAAGGCGAACACGCCGCGCATGATGAGCCAGCGCGGCATCGAGGTGCACGTCCTGCCGTCCACGAGCACCATCGAGGACGTGCTCGCGATCGAGGCCGACGGGGTGTTCCTGTCCAACGGCCCCGGCGACCCGGCGACCACCGCGCACGCGACCGAGCTGACGAAAGCCGTGCTGCAGCGCGAGATCCCGCTGTTCGGCATCTGCTTCGGCAACCAGATCCTCGGCCGCGCGCTGGGCATGGGCACGTACAAGATGCGCTACGGCCACCGCGGCGTGAACATCCCGGTCATCGACGTGGCGACCGGCCGCGTCGCGATCACCGCGCAGAACCACGGGTTCGCGCTCGAAGGCGAGCCCGGCAAGCCGTTCGACACCCCGTTCGGCTCGGCCCAGGTCAGCCACTACTGCCCGAACGACGGCTGTGTCGAAGGCCTGCGTGCCGCCGACGTGCCCGCGTTCTCGGTGCAGTACCACCCCGAAGCGGCCGCGGGCCCGCACGACGCGGCGCCGCTGTTCGACGAGTTCACCAGCTTGATGGAGAAGGCCAAGTAAATGCCAAAAAGGACTGACATCGAGCACGTGCTCGTCATCGGCTCCGGCCCGATCGTGATCGGGCAGGCCGCCGAATTCGACTACTCCGGCACCCAGGCCTGCCGCGTGCTGCGTGAAGAAGGCCTGCGGGTCAGCCTGGTCAACTCCAACCCGGCCACGATCATGACCGACCCGGAGTTCGCCGACGCCACCTACATCGAGCCGGTCACCCCGGACTTCGTCGAGAAGGTCATCGCCGAGGAGCGCCCCGACGCGATCCTGGCGACCCTCGGCGGGCAGACCGCGCTGAACTGCGCCGTCGCGCTGCACGAGCGCGGCGTGCTCGACAAGTACGGCGTCGAGCTGATCGGCGCCGACATCGACGCCATCCAGCGCGGCGAGGACCGGCAGAAGTTCAAGAACATCGTCGCCGACATCGGCGCCGAGACCCCGCGCAGCCGCGTCTGCAACACCATGGACGAGGTCCGCTCGACCGTCGCCGAGCTCGGCCTGCCGGTGGTCATCCGGCCGTCGTTCACCATGGGCGGCCTCGGCTCCGGCCTGGCGTTCACGCACGACGAGCTGGAGCGGCTCGCGTCGACCGGGCTCACCGAGTCCCCGGTCACCGAGGTGCTCATCGAGGAGAGCGTGCTCGGCTGGAAGGAGTACGAGCTCGAGCTGATGCGCGACAAGCACGACAACGTGGTCGTCGTCTGCTCGATCGAGAACATCGACGCCATGGGTGTGCACACCGGTGACTCGGTCACGGTCGCGCCGACCATGACGCTCACCGACCGCGAGTTCCAGGTCATGCGCGACGTCGGCATCGACGTGCTGCGCGCGGTCGGCGTCGACACCGGCGGCTGCAACATCCAGTTCGCCATCAACCCGCGTGACGGCCGGATGGTCGTCATCGAGATGAACCCGCGCGTGTCGCGGTCCAGCGCGCTGGCTTCGAAGGCCACCGGCTTCCCGATCGCCAAGATCGCCGCGAAGCTCGCCATCGGCTACACGCTCGACGAGATCACCAACGACATCACCGGCGAGACCCCGGCCGCGTTCGAGCCGACGCTCGACTACGTGGTCGTCAAGGTGCCGCGGTTCGCCTTCGAGAAGTTCCCCGGCGCCGACCCGACGCTGACCACGACCATGAAGAGCGTCGGCGAGGCCATGTCCTTCGGCCGCAGCTTCCCCGAAGCGCTCGGCAAGGCCATGCGGTCGATCGACACCAAGGCGACCGGCTTCTGGACCCAGCCTGACCCGGCGGGCGCGACGCGCGAGAACACCCTCGAAGCGCTGCGTGTCCCGCACGAGGGCCGTCTCTACGAGGTCGAGCGCGCGCTGCGGCTCGGCGCGACCGTCGAAGAGGTACACCAGGCCAGCGGCATCGACCCGTGGTTCATCGACCAGATCGCGTTGATCCTCGAGGTCGGCACCGAGGTCCGCGACGCGCCCGTGCTCGACGAGCCGCTGCTGCGGCGCGCCAAGCGCACCGGCCTGTCCGACCGGCAGATCGCCGCGCTGCGCCCGGAGCTGGCAGGCGAGGACGGCGTCCGCGCGCTGCGGCACCGGCTCGGCGTCCGGCCGGTGTTCAAGACCGTCGACACCTGCGCCGCCGAGTTCGCGGCCAAGACGCCGTACCACTATTCGGCATACGAAACCGACCCCGCGGCCGAGTCCGAGGTCGCGAAGCAGACGGAAAAGCCCAAGGTCCTCATCCTCGGTTCGGGCCCGAACCGCATCGGGCAGGGCATCGAGTTCGACTACTCGTGCGTGCACGCCGCACTCGCGCTGCGCGAGGCCGGACTCGAAGCCGTGATGGTCAACTGCAACCCCGAGACCGTATCGACCGACTACGACACTTCCGACCGTCTCTACTTCGAGCCGCTCTCCTTCGAGGACGTGCTCGAGGTCGTGCACGCCGAGCAGGAGTCCGGCACGGTCGCCGGTGTCATCGTCCAGCTCGGCGGCCAGACCCCGCTCGGGCTGGCCCAGCGCCTCGCCGACGCGGGCGTCCCGGTGGTCGGCACCCCGCCGGAGGCCATCCACCTGGCCGAGGACCGCGGCGCGTTCGGCGAGGTGCTCACCGACGCCGGCCTGCCCGCGCCGAAGTACGGCACCGCGACCTCGTTCGACGGCGCCAAGCGCATCGCCGACCGCATCGGCTACCCGGTGCTCGTGCGGCCCTCGTACGTGCTCGGCGGCCGCGGCATGGAGATCGTGTACGACGAAGAGTCGCTCGCGGGCTACATCAAGCGCGCCACCGACGTCTCGCCGGAGCACCCGGTCCTCGTCGACCGGTTCCTCGACGACGCCATCGAGATCGACGTCGACGCGCTGTTCGACGGCGAAGAGCTGTTCCTCGGCGGCGTGATGGAGCACATCGAGGAGGCCGGGATCCACTCCGGCGACTCGTCCTGCGCCCTCCCGCCGATCACGCTCGGCCGGACGGACCTGGACGCGGTCCGCCGTTCGACCGAGGCGATCGCACGCGGCGTCGGCGTGCGCGGGCTGCTGAACGTGCAGTACGCGCTCAAGGACGACGTCCTCTACGTGCTCGAAGCCAACCCGCGCGCGTCGCGGACGGTGCCGTTCGTGTCCAAGGCGACGGCCGTGCCGCTCGCCAAGGCGGCGGCGCTGATCATGACCGGCACCAGCATCAAGGACCTGCGCGCCTCCGGTGTGCTGCCCGCTGAAGGGGACGGCGGCCACATGCCTGCCGACTCGCCGGTCGCGGTCAAGGAGGCCGTGCTGCCGTTCCACCGCTTCCGCACGCCGGAAGGCCACGGCGTCGACTCGCTGCTCAGCCCGGAGATGAAGTCCACGGGCGAGGTGATGGGCGTCGACGTGTCCTTCGGCAAGGCCTTCGCCAAGTCGCAGGCGGGCGCGTACGGATCGCTGCCGCTGAGCGGAAAGGTCTTCGTCTCGGTGGCGAACCGCGACAAGCGCTCGCTGGTGTTCCCGGTGAAGCGCCTGGCGGACCTCGGTTTTGAGATCCTCGCCACGTCCGGCACCGGGGAAGTGCTGCGCCGCAACGGAATCCCGTGCACCGTCGTGCGCAAGCACTTCGAGGGCAGCACCGAGACCGAGCCCAACGTCGTGGAGCTGATCCGCGACGGCGGCGTCGACATGGTCATCAACACCCCGTACGGCAACAGCGGCCCGCGTATCGACGGCTACGAGATCCGCACCGCCGCCGTCGCCCGCGACATCCCCTGCATCACCACGATCCAGGGCGCCGCGGCCGCCGTGCACGGCATCGAGGCGCTGATCAGGGGCGACATCGGGGTGCGCTCGCTGCAGCACCTGCAGGCCGCGCTGCGCGCGAAGTCGTGAAGAACCTCCGAGAGGGCTGGGCCAAGTGAGTGAAAAGTTCGGAAAACGGCTGGCCGACGCGGTGGCCGCGCGCGGCCCGCTGTGCGCCGGGATCGACCCGCATCCGGGGCTGATCGAGGCGTGGGGGCTCCCCGTCGACCCATCCGGCCTAGAGCGTTTCTCGCTGGGAGCGACCGAAATCCTGGCCGCGGAGACCGCGATCATCAAGCCCCAGTCGGCGTTCTTCGAGGCTTTCGGAGCCCCGGGGATCGCCGTTCTGGAGCGGGTGATCGAGACCGCCCAGGCCGCCGGGGCGCTCGTGCTGCTGGACGTCAAACGCGGTGATATCGGGTCGACTATGGGCGCCTACACGGCCGCTTACGTGGCCGGTCAGACGGCGCTCACGGCCGACGCGATCACCGTCTCGCCGTACCTCGGTTTCGGCTCGCTCAAGCCCGCGATCGACACCGCGCGGGCAAACGGGCGCGGCGTGTTCGTGCTCGCGCGAACGTCCAATCCGGAGGCTCACGCGTTGCAGAACGCGTTGCTGCCCAACGGAAAGACCGTTGCCCAAGGAATCGTCGACGCGGCCGCTGAGTGCAACGAGGGCGCCTCCCCGTACGGCGACGTGGGTGTTGTCGTCGGCGCGACCATCGGGGCCGGAGAACTCGATCTGGGGGCCTTGAACGGGCCGGTGCTCGCGCCCGGCTTCGGCACGCAGGGCGCCACGGCGGACGACCTCAGGAAGCTCTTCGGCGACGACCTGAAAGGCGTGCTCGCGGCCTCGTCACGGGACATCCTCAAGTACGGTCCGGACCCGGCGAAGCTGCGTGACGCGGTGCGCCGCACCCGTGACTCGCTGCGGCCACTGGGGTGAACGGCGGCTGGCGGCGGTGTTGGCTGCCGTTGTCCGCTGGATGAACAACCCCTGGAAAACGGCCAATAGCAGGTCTGGGAATCGGCTGTTACCAGCCACCCCCACATTGTGGCGGAAGGTCGCGGGTGGGTACCGTCGCGTCACCCACCCAGATTTGAGAACTACCGGAGGAAAACGTGGCACTTCCCCAGCTGACAGAGGAACAGCGTGCTGCGGCACTGGAGAAGGCCGCTGCCGCTCGGAAGATCCGTGCGGAGCTGAAGGAGCGCCTGAAGCGAGGCGGCACCACTCTGGTCAAGGTGCTGGAGGACGCTGCCGAGAACGAGGTTCTCGGCAAGATGAAGGTCTCCGCTCTGCTCGAAGCTCTTCCCGGTGTCGGCAAGGTCCGCGCTCAGCAGACCATGGAACGCCTGGAGATCGCACCCAGCCGTCGTCTCCGCGGCCTCGGCGACCGGCAGCGCAAGGCGCTGCTGGCCGAGTTCAGCGGCGAGTGAACAGCCGGGCAAACGGCAGCGGTGAGCCGGTGACGGGGGATTTCCCCCGGCACCGGCTCACGGTCGTATCAGGGCCGTCGGGTGTCGGGAAGTCGAGCGTCGTCGGTGAACTGCGGCGCCTGCGGCCGGACATCTTCTACAGCGTCTCGGTGACCACCAGGAAGCCGAGGCCGGGTGAAGTGGACGGCGTGCACTACCACTTCATCGACCGGGCCGCCTTCGACGCGATGGTGGCCAAGGGCGAGCTGCTCGAGCACGCCGAGTTCACCGGGAACTGCTACGGCACCCCGCGTGCCGCGGTGGAGCGGGCGCTGGCCGAAGGCCGCCCGGCCGTGCTGGAGATCGAACTCCAGGGCGCCAGGCAGGTCAGGGCCGCGATGCCCCAGGCCAGGCTGGTCATGCTGATGCCGCCGTCCTGGGAGGAACTGGTCGGCAGGCTGACCGGCCGCGGCACCGAAGCGGAGGCCGCCGTGCAGGCGCGCCTGGCCGAGGCGGAGCGGGAACTGGCCGCGGCGGGGGAGTTCGACGAACGCCTCGTGAACGCCGAGGTGAGGACCGCCGCCGAGCAGTTGCTAGACTTGATTGTCGGTAAAGATTCTTGACACAGATTTCAGGAGCTGCGCGAGTGACCACGACGCTGGGTGCCTACGGCGAGGAACTTGAAGGCATCACCAACCCGCCGATCGACGACCTGCTCGAGAAGGTCAGCTCCAAGTACGCGCTGGCGATCTACGCGGCCAAGCGCGCCCGTCAGATCAACGACTACTACGCCCAGCTCGGCGAAGGCCTGCTGGAGTACGTCGGTCCGCTGGTCGAGCCGGGCCCGCGCGAGAAGCCGCTGTCGATCGCGCTGCGCGAGATCCACGCCGGACTGCTCGAGCACACCGAGGGTGAGTAAGCCCCGAGTCGTACTCGGCGTGGGTGGCGGTATCGCCGCCTACAAAGCGTGTGAGGTGCTGCGCGGGCTGACCGAATCCGGTCACGACGTCCGCGTGGTCCCCACGGAGGCCGCGCTGAACTTCGTCGGCGCGGCGACCTTCGAAGCACTGTCCGGGCACCCGGTGCACACCGGCGTGTTCACCGAGGTGCCCGAAGTGCAGCACGTGCGCGTCGGCAAGGAAGCCGACCTCGTGCTCATCGTGCCCGCCACGGCCAATCTGCTGGCGAAGGCGGCGCACGGCATCGCCGACGATCTGCTGACCAACACCCTGCTCACCGCCCGGTGCCCGGTCGCGTTCTTCCCGGCGATGCATACCGAGATGTGGGAACACCCGGCTACCCAGGACAACGTCGCGCTGCTGCGTAAACGCGGCGCCGTCGTCACCGAGCCCGCCGCCGGTCGCCTGACCGGCAAGGACACGGGCAAGGGCAGGCTGGCGGATCCCCAGGAGATCGTCGACCTGGCCAAGCTGCTGCTGGCCGAGCCCCGCGCGCTGCCCCGCGACCTCGAAGGCGTCCGCGTGGCGATTTCGGCCGGTGGCACGCGCGAGCCGCTCGACCCCGTGCGCTACCTGGGCAACCGTTCGTCGGGCAAGCAGGGTTACGCGCTGGCCCGTGTCGCCGCCCAGCGTGGCGCCGAAGTCACCCTGGTCGCCGCGCACACGGTCGAAATGCCCGAACCAGCCGGTGTCACGGTCGTCAAGGTGTCGACGGCGGAGCAGCTGCGCGTCGCCATGCACGAGGCCGCGAAGCCGGCGGAGATCGTCGTGATGGCCGCCGCGGTGGCCGACTTCCGCCCGGCGAACGTGGCGGGCGCCAAGATCAAGAAGTCCGACGACCAGCCGGACCCGGTCATCACGCTGGACCGCAACGCCGACATCCTCGCCGAGCTGGTGACGGACAGGGCACCGGGCCAGATCGTGGTCGGGTTCGCCGCGGAGACCGGCGACGAGCACGGCTCCGTGCTCGACCACGCGCGGGCCAAACTGCGCCGCAAAGGCTGTGACCTGCTGGTCGTCAACGCCGTCGGCGACGGCAAGGCGTTCGAGGTGGAGGACAACGCGGGCTGGCTGCTCGCCTCGGACGGGACCGAGCGCTCTATCCCATTTGGCTCGAAATCTCAACTGAGTGTCGCAGTGTGGGACGCCGTTGTGGGCTTGCTCAAGCGTTGAGTGTGGCTTTAGCCGCGATCAGTACCCTGATGGGGTTAAAGAAGACGACGAAGAGGGATGTGACGAACGCCGTGACCGCGTCCAACAGCAGGTTGTTCACCTCGGAGTCGGTGACCGAGGGCCATCCCGACAAGATCTGTGACGCGATCAGCGACTCGATCCTGGACGGGCTGCTCGCGAAAGACCCGCGCAGCCGTGTCGCGGTCGAAACGCTGATCACCACCGGGCAGGTGCACGTCGCGGGCGAGGTGACGACCGAGGCCTACGCCGACATCCCGACGATCGTGCGCGACGTGATCCTCAAGATCGGCTACGACTCGTCGGCCAAGGGCTTCGACGGCAACTCGTGCGGCGTCAACGTCGCGATCGGTTCGCAGTCGCCGGACATCGCGCAGGGCGTCGACACCGCGTACGAGTCGCGGGTGGAGGCGGCCGAGGACGAGATCGCCCGCCAGGGTGCCGGTGACCAGGGCCTGATGTTCGGCTACGCGTGCTCGGACACGCCCGAGCTGATGCCGCTGCCGATCGCGCTGGCGCACCGCCTGTCGCAGCGGCTGACCCGGGTGCGCAAGGACGGCGTGCTGCCGTACCTGCGCCCGGACGGCAAGACCCAGGTGACCATCGAATACGCCGGTGACCAGCCGGTGCGCCTGGACACCGTGGTCGTGTCGACGCAGCACGCCGACGGGATCGACCTGGAGTCGATGCTCGGTGTCGACGTCCGTGAGCACGTCGTGTCCCCGGAGATCGCCGCGCTGGACATCGACACCTCGAACGTGCGGCTGCTGGTGAACCCGACGGGCCGGTTCGTGATCGGTGGCCCGATGGGTGACGCCGGGTTGACCGGTCGCAAGATCATCGTCGACACCTACGGCGGCATGGCCCGTCACGGTGGTGGCGCGTTCTCGGGCAAGGACCCGTCCAAGGTGGACCGCTCGGCCGCGTACGCGATGCGCTGGGTCGCCAAGAACGTCGTCGCGGCGGGGCTCGCCACGCGCGTCGAGGTGCAGGTCGCGTACGCGATCGGCAAGGCGTCGCCGGTCGGTCTGTTCGTGGAGACCTTCGGTACCGAGACCGTCGACCCGACGAAGATCCAGCAGGCGATCTCGGAGGTGTTCGACCTCCGTCCGGCCGCGATCATCCGTGACCTGGACCTGCTGCGCCCGATCTACGCGCCGACCGCCGCGTACGGTCACTTCGGCCGCCCCGAGCTGGGCCTGCCGTGGGAGAGCACCGCACGTGCCGAGGCGCTGAAGTCCGCCGCCGGCGCCTGATCCGCTTGTGAACCGAATGGCCCGCCGGGTTCGCCCGGCGGGCCATTCGCGTCAGGCTGGCTCCGGGACTGTCGGGGCGTGCTGGTAAAGATCAGGGTGTGACTAGTCCGGAGACGCCGCCGCTGTGGGACCTCCCCGTACCCTCGCGCGCCCGGACGAAGCCGGTCGACAAGGCGAAGGCGGCCAAGGCCGCGGCCGCGGAACGCCGTGGCCAGCTCAAACCCGCCCCGGAGAACCCGGTGGCGCGGATCGTCGTCGACATCCCGCTGACCCATCTCGACCGGACCTTCGACTACCACATCCCCGAGAAGTTCCACGAGACCGCGGTCGTCGGGTGCCGCGTCCGGGTGAGGTTCGCGGGGCAGCTGGTCGACGGATACCTCGCCGAGCGCGCCGAGACGACGAGTCATGACAAGAAGCTCGCGTTCATCGAGCGGGTGACGTCGAGCGAACCGGTGCTGACGCCCGCGCTGTACGCGCTCACGCGGTCCGTCGCCGATCGGTACGGCGGCACGCTGGTCGACGTACTGCGCCTCGCGCTCCCGCCCCGGCACGCGAAGGTCGAATCCGAGCCGCCGGGGGAGCCTGCGGCGGTGCCACCCGCGCCGGACGTGTCCGCGTGGTCGCGTTATCAGCGTGGGCCGGCGTTCCTGGAGGCGTTGGCCGAGTCGAAGCCCGCGAACGCCGTTTGGCAGGCGTTGCCGGGGGAGGACTGGCCCGCGCGGCTCGCCGAAGCCGCGGCGGCCGCCGCCGCGGCGGGTAAAGGCGCGGTGCTGGTCGTGCCGGATCATCGCGATCTCAAGCGCGTGCACGAGGCGTGCGTTGGTCTTCTGGGCGACGAAAGGGTCGCCGCGCTGATCGCCGGGCTCGGGCCCGCTGCCCGGTACCGGCGCTGGCTTTCGGTGCTGCGCGGGCAGGTCAAGGTCGTCGTCGGCACACGCGCGGCGATGTTCGCGCCGGTCGCCGATCCCGGGCTGTTCGTCGTCTGGGACGACGGCGACGACATCCACTCCGAGCCGCACGCGCCGTATCCGCATGTCCGTGACGTGCTGATGGACCGCGCGCACACGGCCAAGGCGTCGCTGCTGGTCGCCGGGTTCGCACGGACGGCGGAGGCGCAGTTCCTGGTCGAGTCCGGCTGGGCACAGGCCGTCGCCGGTGACCGGCCGGAGCTGCGCGCGGCCGCGCCCCGGGTGACGCCGGTCGGCGAGGATTTCGACGTCGCGCGCGACGAAGCCGCGAAGGCCGCGCGGTTGCCCTCGGTCGCTTTCGAGGCGGCTCGGCAGTCTTTGGCCGCGGGGGCGCCGGTTTTGGTCCAAGTGCCTCGGCGCGGTTACGTGCCGGGTTTGGCTTGCGGGCAATGCCGGACGCCCGCGCATTGCCGTCGATGCGCGGGTCCGTTGTCGCTGCCCGGCGGGTCGGAAGGTGGTATGCCGAGGCCTCCCGCGTGCCGGTGGTGCGGGGTCCCGGAGACCGGATTCCGTTGTCCCGCTTGCGGTTCCGCGCGGCTGCGGGCGGTCGTCGTCGGGTCGAAACGGACCGCCGAGGAACTCGGCCGGGCGTTTCCGGGCGTGCCGGTGCGGACGTCCGGCGCCCAGGAGGTGCTTGAGTCGGTGCCGGACAAGCCCGCGCTCGTCGTGTGCACGCCGGGCGCCGAGCCGGTGGCCGAAGGCGGGTACGGCGCGGCGCTGTTGCTTGACGCGTGGGCGTTGCTGGGACGGCAGGACCTGCGAGCGGGCGAGGAGACGTTGCGCCGCTGGATGACCGCCGCGTCGATGGTGCGGCCCGCGTCGTCCGGCGGGCGAGTGATCGTCGGCGCGGAAGCCGGGTTGACGGTCGTGCAGGCGTTGGTGCGCTGGGATCCGGCTTGGCACGCCGGGCTGGAATTGGCCGAACGCAGGGAACTCGGGTTCCCGCCCGCCATGCGGATGGCGAGCATCGAAGGCAGCCCGGACGCGGTCGCGGCCGTGCTCGACGACCTGGCGTTGCCGGAATCCGGCGAAATCCTCGGTCCGGTGCCGCTCGGCGAGATCGACGACGAAGGCCGCTCGGACCGCGAGCGCGCGCTGGTGCGCGTCGCGCGCGTGCACGGCAAGGCACTGGCGGCGTCGATCCACGCCGCCAGCGCCCGCCGAGACGCACGAAAGGAGCCGGAGCCGATCCGTATCCAGCTCGACCCGCTTGCTTTGATCTAGTTCAGGACGGTGCCCAAGACGTCGCGGACGGCCGTCGCCGCGTCGGTCAGCTGGGGCAGCGTGCTCGTGGTCGCCTTGGCGCCGGTCGCGCCTGCGGCCGTGGTCACCAGAGCGACGACCTGGTCGGCGATCGCCTTGCGACGCGCCACGAACGCGTCGTCGGTGATGTCGCCGGGTGCGGTGGCCGTGCCGAGGACCGGGGTGTGCAGGTGCCCGCCCGGCAGGTCGACGCCGAGGCCCACGCGGACGCGGTTGCTTCTGAACATGGATTCGTTGCTCAGATAGTTTCCGCCGCCGCCCGAAGCCGCGATCTCACCCGGTTTGGGCGCGTCGGTGCGGCAGACGGCCGTGCCGGTGCCCGGTTTGGTGCTGTCCGGCCACACGCAGAACGACTGGTTGAACTGCACCGGGTACGCGCCGGTGGTCGCGACCATCTGCTGATACGGCAGCGTCGTCTCGATGAACTGGTCGGCGGGCTGCGGCCAGCCGGGCGCCGGCGGGACCTGGCCGACGACGCTCACGTTGTTGTTGTCGGGAAAACCGCCACGCCAGGCGCCGGCCCAGCGTTCGACGTCGAAGCGGCCGGGGCGGCCCTGGCTCACGGTCATGATCAGGTCAGGGTGCCGGGGCTTGTCGGCCAGCGCGGTGCCGAACGCCTTTTCGACGATCCCGGTGTCGAAATAGCCCCAAACGACCGGGAAGGAGACCGTTTGCACGATCGCCGGTCCGTCGGCGGTCTGCAGGAGCTTGCCGTCGAGCTGCAGCGCCGAGGCGCCGGACGGGTTGCCGATCCTGATGCCCGCGCCGTCGAGGGTGAACGGGTCGAAACCGCTCATCAGCACGCGCTTCGTCTTCCCGCCGATCGGGAACCGGACGTCGTCGAGTCCGCGAGCGCCCAGGTCGAACTTGGTCATGATGTCCGCGCGGGCGGCCGCGTCGAGCTTGAACGACGGGGTCCACTGGCGCAGCGCCTTGCTCATCTGCAGGCGGGCCCAGTAGAGCGGACGGTCGTCGTAGCGGTCGAGGGTGCCCAGATCCGGGCGGCGGCCCTGCGCGCGGTCCACCGCGGTACGCCAAAGGTCGTTTCCGGCGGTTTCGGCGAGATGCCGTGCGTTCCAGCGCGAATGGGTGGCACAAAGACGCCTGCCGAAGTCCGCGACGAGGCGGTCGAAGCCGGCCTGTCGGACGAGTTCGGGGCCGACGGCCGGTCCACCGGCCGGAAGTGACGCGGTCAGCCGTAGCTCTTCGACCGTCAGCCCGACACTCGGGTCCGAGCAGGACTTGGCCTGCGCTGCCCCGGGCACCGCGAGCAGCGGCACAGCTATGAGCAGGGGAACCAGTGCTTTCAAAGCTCTGCGTGGCGTGATCACGGCGAGAGTCTGTCGTAAGAGCTGACAGCCTTGTTAGGGCCACTCGTCTGCTTAGCCGCTTGAAGGGCCCCGTCAACACGGGCAGACTGCCCCGCATGCCTGCGAACAGCTTCCGGCTAGTGGGTTCTGCCGCCGCCGTGCTCGTCCTGTCAGCCGCCTTCGCCGTGCCCGCGTCGGCGACGCCGCCAATCCCGCCCAAGTCGCCGGAGGCCATCGGCTACTTCGGCGCGGTGTCCAGCATCGACGCCGACGCCAGCGCCATCGGCACCCAGGTGCTGCGCGAGGGCGGCAACGCCGTCGACGCCGCGGTGGCCACGGCCGCCGCGCTGGGCGTCACCGACCCGTTCTCCGCCGGCATCGGCGGCGGCGGGTTCCTCGTGTTCTACGACGCGCGCACCGGCAAGGTGCACACCCTTGACGGCCGCGAGACCGCGCCGTCGGCGGCCGACGCGAACCTGTTCGTCGAAAACGGCCAGCCGCTGCCGTTCGCCGAAGCCGTGACCAGCGGTTTGTCCGTCGGAGTTCCGGGAACCCCCGGCACCTGGCAGGACGCGCTGCGCAAGTGGGGCACGCGCTCGCTGTCGAAGATGCTGCGCCCGGCCACCGACCTCGCGCGCCGCGGGTTCACCGTCGACAAGACCTTCCACGACCAGGTCGCCAACAACGCGGCCAGGTTCGCCGCCTTCCCGTCGACGAAGTCGCTGTACCTGCCCGGCGGGCAGCCGCCGGTCGAGGGCACGACGTTCCGCAACCCCGACCTCGCCGACACCTACGCGACCGTCGGCGCCCGCGGCACCGACGTGCTGTACCGGGGTCCGATCGGCGCGGACATCGTGAAGACGATCGAGCAGCCGCCGGTCGACCCGGCGTCGACGCTGAAGGTCCGTCCCGGCAAGGTCACCGCCGCCGATCTGGCCAAATACCGGACGATCGAGCGCGACCCGACCCACACGCGCTACCGCGGGCTCGACGTCTACGGCATGCCCGCGCCGTCGTCGGGCGGGCTGACGGTCGCCGAGTCGCTGAACATCCTGGAGAACTTCGACCTCAAGAACGCCTCCAAGGCCGACTACTACCACTACTTCCTCGAGTCGACGCGGCTCGCGTTCGCCGACCGCAACCGCTGGATCGGCGACCCGGCGTTCGTCGACGTCCCGTCGAAAGAGTTGCTCAGCCAGTCGTTCGCGAACACCCGCGCCTGCCTGATCGACCCGGCCAAGGCGGGCACCAGCCCGGTCGCGCCCGCCGACCCGCGCAACCCGACCCCGTGCAAGGCGGGCACGACCGGCGCGCCGACGCCGTACGAGGGCGAGAACACGACGCACCTGACCGTGGCCGACAAGTGGGGCAACGTCGTCGCCTACACGCTGACCATCGAGCAGGAAGGCGGCAGCGGCATCGTCGTGCCGGGCCGTGGCTTCCTGCTGAACAACGAGCTCACCGACTTCTCGTTCACGCCGGTGACGCCGGGCGTGCCCGACCCGAACCTGCCCGGCCCCGGCAAGCGGCCCCGCTCGTCGATGGCGCCGACCATCGTGCTCGACCACGGCAAGCCGTTCTTCGCGACCGGTTCGCCCGGCGGCGCGTCGATCATCACGACCGCGCTGGAGGTGCTGCTCGGCCGGATCGACCGCGGCCTGTCGCTCAAGAACGCGATCGCCGCGCCGCGCGCGTCGCAGCGGAACTCGGCGGCCGCGCAGGTCGAGCAGGCGTTCCTCGACCAGGCGGACGTCCTCCCGGCGCTGGTAGCCCGTGGTCAGGGCTTCTCGACGGCGCCGGCCGAGATCGGCGCCGCGACCGGCGTCGAATACCTCGGCCACGGCAAATGGCTGGCCGCGGCCGAGCCCGTCCGGCGAGGCGCCGGCGCGGCTCGGGTGGTGCTGCCCGCGCACTGGTGATCCTGGTGTCGTGAGCGTTGCGGGCGGTTCTAACCGCCCGCAACGCTCACGAGCCCTCGGCCTAGACTGGCCGGGATGTTCACCGATTCAGTGGTTGTCGCGGCGGAGGTGCGTGGGTAGTGCGCCTCGTGTTCGCCGGGACCCCCGAACCCGCCGTCCCGTCCCTGCGCGCGCTCATCGAGTCGCCGCGCCATGAGGTCGTCGCCGTCGTCACGCGGCCGGACGCCCGGTCCGGCCGCGGCCGGACCGTGAGCCGTTCGCCCATCGGCGCGCTCGCCGACGAGCACGGCATCGAAGTGCTCACCCCGGAAAAGGCTGGCGACCCCGCGTTCCTCGCCCGGCTGGCCGAGATCGCCCCGGACGCGTGCCCGGTCGTCGCGTACGGCGCGCTGCTACCGCAGTCCGCCTTGGACATTCCCGCACACGGCTGGGTCAACCTGCACTTCTCGCTGCTGCCCGCGTGGCGCGGCGCGGCCCCGGTGCAGGCCGCCGTGCGCGCGGGCGACGAGATCGTCGGCGCCGCGACCTTCCAGATCGTCAAGGCGCTCGACGCCGGGCCGGTGTTCGGCGTGGTGACCGAGCAGGTGATGCCGACCGACACGGCCGGCGACCTGCTGGAGCGATTGTCCGTCTCGGGCGCGGCGCTGCTGAAGTCCACAATGGACGGCATCGAGGACGGCACGTTGCGCGCGGTGCCGCAGCCGGACGAAAACGTCAGCTACGCGCCCAAACTGAGCGTCGAGGACGCGCACATCTCGTTCAAGCTGCCGTGGGCGGCGGTCGACCGGCACATCCGGTCGGTCACGCCCGACCCCGGCGCGTGGGCGGAGTTCCGCGGTGAACGGCTGAAGATCGGCCCGGTCAGCTACGCGGACGAGCTGGGCATCGGGCCTGGCGAGCTTCGGGTCGAGCGCAAGCGGGTGCTGGTCGGTACCGCGACCAAGCCGTTGCAGCTCGGCGAAGTGCAGGCTCAAGGCAAGAAGCGCATGGCGGCCACGGACTGGGCGCGTGGATCACGGATCGAGCAAGGAGAGCGCCTCCAGTGAGTTATCAGGACCGCAGGCCGGGACGGCCGAGCAGGGGCAAGCCCGCCCCGCGCAAGGACGGCCCCCGCCGCCCGCCGGTCGAGGACCCGGCCCGCCGCGCCGCGCTGGACGTGCTCTACGCCGTCCGCGAGCGTGACGCCTACGCCAACCTCGTGCTGCCCGACCTGCTGCGCGAACGCCGGATCTCCGGCCGCGACGCCGCGCTGGCCACCGAACTCGCCTACGGCACGTCGCGCGCGCAGGGCCTGCTCGACGACGTGATCGCCGCCTGCCTCGACCGCCCGCTGTCCAAAGTGGACGGCAAGGTGCTCGACGGGCTCCGGCTCGGCGCCTACCAGCTGCTGCGCACCCGCATCCCGACGCACGCCGCTGTCGGGTCCACTGTGGACCTGGTACGCGAGGACGTCGGCTCGCACATCGCCGGTTTCGTCAACGCGGTGCTGCGCACGGTGTCCGAAAAGGACGAGGCGGCCTGGGTCGAGCAGCTCGCGCCCGACGCCGAAAAGGACCCGATCGGCAGCTTCGCCTTCCACACCGCGCACCCGCGCTGGGTGGCGCGATCGTTCGCCGAAGCGTTGGGGGACAAGGGCGCCGAGCTGAAGGCGGCGCTCGAAGCCGACGACGCCCGCCCCGAGGTCCACCTGGTCGCCAGGCCGGGCGAGATCAGCGCCGACGAGCTCGCCGCCATCACCGGCGGCGAGGTCGCGCCGTACTCGCCCTACGGTGTCCACCTGCCGAGCGGCAGCGGCGACCTCGCCGAGTCCGAGCCGATCCGCGAGAAGCTCGCCGCCGTCCAGGACGAGGGCAGCCAGCTCTGCGCGATCGCCGCGACCAAGGCGCCGCTCGAAGGTTCCGACGAGCGCTGGCTCGACCTGTGCGCGGGCCCCGGCGGCAAGGCCGCGCTGATGGGCGCGCTCGCCGCGCTGCAGGGCGCCCGCGTCGACGCCGTCGAGGTCGCCCCGCACCGCGCGCGGCTCATCGAGCACGCGGTCAAGGACCTGCCGGTGACCGTGCACGTGGCCGACGGCCGCGAGTCCGGCCTCGAGCCCGGCTACGACCGCATCCTGGTCGACGCTCCCTGCAGCGGACTCGGCGCGCTGCGCCGCCGTCCCGAGGCCCGGTGGCGCCGTCAGCCGTCCGACGTCTCGGAACTGACCAAACTGCAGGCCGAGCTGATCACCGCGGCCATCGAGCTGCTGCGTCCGGGCGGCGTGCTCACCTACGTCGTCTGCTCCCCGCACCTCGCGGAGACCGAAGGCGTCGTCGGCGAGACCGCACGCCGCAACAAGCTGGAGATCCTCGACGCGCGCGAGCTGTTCCCCGGCGTCCCGCAGCTGGGCGACGGCCCGTACGTCCAGCTGTGGCCGCACCGGCACGGCACGGACGCGATGTTCTGCGCGGTCCTGCGCAAGCCGTGAGCCGCGTACTCGGCCTGATCGGCAGCTCGTGCGGCGGACTGGACACCCGGTTCGCCGCCGAGCTGGCGAAACCCGCCGCCGCGCTGGGGTGGCGCCTGGCGATCACGCTGACCCCGACGGCTTACCGGTGGCTTGAGGTCACCGACGGGCTCGGCGAGCTTCAGGCTCTGACGGATCTGCCGGTGCGGAGCGTTTCGCGGCTGCCAGGGGAGGCACGGCCGCATCCGGATCCCGAGGTGTTCCTTTTCGCGCCCGCCACGGCCAATTCGGTCGCCAAACTCGCGCTGGGCATCGCGGACAACCAGGCGCTGACGGTGGTGGGCGACGTGCTCGGCTCGCCGCGCGTGACGATCGCGCTGGCGTACTCGATCCAGGACACCCGGGCGCTGCACCCGGCCTGGCAGGGGCACCTCGACACGCTCGCTGGTGCGGGCGTCCGGCTGCGCCGTCTCGGCCGCGACTGGAGCGACGCGCTCGCGCTGCTTCCTGAGGCCTAAGGGCTCGTGAGCGTTGCCGACGGTTAGAACCGTTCGCAGCACTCACGACTCCTGGGTGTTGAGAGGGCCGCACTCACCCCGCAGCTCTTGGTCGGAAGGCTTTGCGCGCCATGCCCCCGGCGCGGCTGGCTTTGTATGAAGGCTCCCCTCATCGCGCATAGTTGTATGAAGGCTCCCTTCATACAACCTGGCTGTATGAAGGGAGCCTTCACACGGCACGGCGGCCGGTAGCCCTCTGACCTGCGCAGACACGGCTACCGGCCTTCGGCGGTACGCAGGGGGTACACATCAGCAGAAAACATGTCGTCCATGAGTGAGCGGGCGCGTTCGTGGGCTTGCTCGAACAGGTGGCCGTAGATGTCGGACGTGGTCTTGATGGAGGCATGTCCCATGTAGTCGCGTACCTGCTGAATCGACGCGCCCCGGTGCCTCTGGCTGCCTTCGATCAGCCGCGACGCGAAGTAGTGCCGGAAGTTGTGCCGACCGGTCGTCCGCCCCGGCCGCAGCCCCACGACCTTGATGGCCGGGTGCCAGAACGTCTTACTCCACTCCGAGTCGCAAATCAGCTTCCCCCGAGGGTCGGTGAAGATGATCTGCCAGTCCTTCTGACAGCACGTGCACCGGATCGTCGTCGTTCCGTACTCGGCGACGTGCTTGTCTAGCGCCGTCAAGGCGACGTCGGCAATCGGGACCGTGCGGGTCTTGCCGCCCTTGGGCGGGGTCAGGACGAGCTTGCCCTTGACGCGCTTGACCTGGTGACGAATGGTCACTTCTTTGCGGAACCGGTTCACGTCTTCGAGCGCCACCGCCAAGGCTTCACTCGGCCGATGACCGCAGGTCGCGGACAGAAGCCCGATCGGCCGTTCCCGCTCAGGCAGGGCACCGATGACGGTCGTGACCCGCTCGTGCTCCCAGATATCGCGCACGGCTCGGTCCCGCTTCGGGATGACGACGTCCCACCCGTCGAACGGGTGCACGGCGATCACCTTGCCGACCGCCGACCGCAGGATTGACCCGAGGTACACGTAGACCGATTCCAGGGTGCTCGCCGAGTACTTCTCGCCGGTCCGGCTCGTCTTCGTGCACATGGCGGCCCACCACTCGACCACCGTGGACGTATGGATGTCGCACATGCGCCGATGGCCGAACGTCGGCAACAGGTGGTTCCGGATGTGAGACTCAACGGACCTGTACGCGCCGGAGTCGTAGATCTGGTCTTTCAGCCACTTCGCGACGTACTCCGAGAACAGGATCTTCCCGGCCGCGTGATCGAACGGCTGCAAGCCCTTGAGCAACTCGGCGTTGACCTTGTTGTCATACGCCTTCGCGGCGGTCTGCTTCGCGAACGACTGAGTCCGAGCACCCCGGTTGCGCACCCGCCACCGCTTGCCGCGTCCGTAGTCCTTGGTCCGCTCACGGGTCCCCTTGTGGTGCCATCTGTCTTCGACGCTCACACCCGCCCCTTTCATGATCGTTAGTGCGGCATATTTGCCGCATGAACTGTAGCGCACTTGCCCGCTCGCCTGGGTGGGCTAAGTTGTCGCCGTGCCGTCAGAGACCAGCGCATCCGTTCAGGCCCGACGCCTGGCGTTCGGGCAACGGCTTCGTGAGGTGCGTGAAGAGCTGGGGATGAAGCAAAGTGACGTCGCCGCAGCAGCAGGGATAGACCGCACCACCTACGGGCGCATTGAAGCCGGAAAACACGCCGTGTCGATTGACAACGTCTTCAAGGTCGCGGACGCGCTCCGCGTGGATGTCGCGGACCTCTTCACCGGCTTGCGGGACCGCTAACCGTTCGGCTCGACGGCGCGCTTCTCAAGCCATTTGTCTACATCGGACCGTCGGTAGCGAACGTACTTGCCGACGCGGTGGTACTTCGGTCCTTCGCCTGTGGTGTTCCAGGCGTACACGGTCTTCGTGGATACGCGGCAGAAGTCGGCGAGATCTTCCGCAGTGAGAAGAGCGTCCATGCGCCTCCCCTTCTTCGGGAAGGTCATCCGCCGGACTTCGGCGGCGCTCACTTCCCGTCCTTACCTGTTCAGTGGCCGCAGGAGGACATGACGCGAAGGTATGCACGTCTGGAGGCTCTTCGGATCACGCGGACAGGTAGCCGTCTCCGGCGCGGTCCAGATGACGAAGCTGACGGAATGACGCTTGTTCTACCTTCTCTATAAGCTTCTTTCTTCTAAGGGGTTTACAGACAACGCGTTGTTTCGTCATCTCCGTCAGGCTGACAAGGTTTCTTGTGTGACGTGAGCCACTCGAAGACGTTTTCCCTGGTCGACATGTCCTCCTACAGCCACTGAACTAAGTAGAGACCACAACAACCCCCGGGGGTGCACGTGCTGCGACGCGCTTGCATGACTTGCCCCGGGGTGGCTGTCCCTGGTGGTGCCCACTGCGAACGCTGCGGGGGTGGCCATCGCCGTGCCGCTGGTGACCGCGTCCGGCAGGCAGTGCGACGAGCGATCAACCGCACAGGCAGGGCAAGGTGCCACGCCTGCGGCCATACGTTCCCCTCTCGGGCCGTGCAGGTTGACCACGTCCGACCACTGCGTGACGGCGGACGGGACGAGCCCGGCAATATCCAGGTGCTTTGTACCGCGTGCCATAGGGACAAGACAGAGGACGAGAACAGGCGAAGGATCTTCAGGCCACAGAGCTAGGGCACGCCCGGACCCTCTGACCTGCGGTTTCTAAAACCCTGAAACCAAAAAAGTCTGAAACTCTGCGGCGCTGGGGGGGAAGGTGGGGCGGAAGTCGGGGCGCTCCCGGCGGCCAGAACACCCCGGCCCCTTTCTGGACACGCCCTGAGTGCGAGTCCGATTTTTGACCAGCGCTAACCGCCCGTGAGCCCGCGTTTTGCCTGCTCACAGGCAGGTTCAGCGCGCCTGAAAACGGGGCGAAAACCCCTCTATAACGCGCCTTAATCCCGCTGGAACAGGGGAAAAGGCGGCCATTTCTGGCCCGTCACGGGTCGAGCGCGCTTCTCGGGCTGTCCCTTGTCGCATCGCTCCCCGTGACGGGCCTCCCCATGCCATGACGAACGGAGGTGACCACGGATGACCCTGTACCACCAGGACGAGACGCTCACGCTCCACCAGGGCGACGCAGCGGACGTGCTCGCCACGCTCGACGACGGCACGGTGAACGCGGTCGTGACCAGCCCGCCGTACTTTGGCCTGCGCGACTACGGCACCGCCGGACAGCTCGGCCACGAGCCCACCGTGACGGCCTACGTCGAGCGGCTCGTCTCCGTGTTCGCCGAAGTCCGGCGGGTGCTCGCCGACGACGGCCTTGTGTGGCTGAACCTGGGCGACGCCTACACCGCGAAGTCCGGTCCCCTGCGGGCCGGAGCGACCGGGACGCGGCCCAAGAACCTGATCGGCCTTCCGTGGAAGGTGGCGTTCGCGCTTCAGGCGGACGGTTGGTTTCTGCGGAACGCCATCGTGTGGTCCAAGCCCAACGCCATGCCGGAGAGCGTGCAGGACCGGTTCTCGAACCGGTACGAATCCGTCTTCATGCTGGCCAAGTCCAGCCGCTACGCGTTCAACCTGGACGCGGTCCGCGAGCCGTACACGGGCGACCGGTCACCGTCGCGTCGAGCCCGCAAGGCCGGGCCGAAGAAAGCGAACAGCGTCACGTCCGTGTGGCCGCCGCCGGGCCATGAGGACCGGGGCCACAACCCCGGCGACGTCTGGTCCTTGCCGACACAGCCGTACAAGGGCGCGCACCTCGCGCCGATGCCGCTTCGGCTCGCTGAACGGTGCGTTGCCGCGAGCGTCCGACCGTGCGCTTGTGGTGCACACCCCACGCCGGCCGCGGTGACCTCCTGTGGTGCACACGCCACGATCCTTGACCCTTTCTGCGGGTCAGGGACGTCTTTGGTCGCCGCGCGCAACGCTGGACACCGTGCCATCGGGGTCGACCTGAACCCCGAGTATCTCGCCCTTGCGCTCGAACGGTGCCGTAACGGCAAGTAAGAAGCCACCGCCCCGAGGCGGGTTGAGCCCGGCCGCGTCCCTCTCTCCGTGGCCTTGGTGCTCCCTGCTTTGGGGCGGTTCCCCACCCTCGCGCCCGCCGGGCGCTTGTCCCCTTCAGCCGGAATGACCCCGGGACGGACTTACACGCCGGTCCGCGTAGCGGTCACCGGCCGCCCCCGAAACGGAGGATGACCTTTGCGACCCGGCCCCGTGTCGGCAACCGACCGTGCGCTTGCCGGGGCGCTCGTCATCGTGGTGACGCTCTCGAATGTCCAGCCGATCCACACCCGGCACTCGGCCGTCCCGGCGGTCCAGCTCGCGCCCGGCGAACCGGTGCGCCCGCTCCCGTCGATACCGGCCCCGCCGATCCCGGAGACCACCGGGGCGGGCCCCGCGCCCAAGCCGCCGCCGAAAGACGACGTGATCGCTTGCGGCCCTGCCCCGGGTGATGCGCTTGACCGATGGATCGGCCAAGCATCTGACGCGCTTGTGTTCGTCGGCGAAGCGCCGATTACCGACCGGGCCGCGCTGCGGCTGATCATCACGGCCGAGTCGTCCGGTGATCCTTGCGTGGTGAACACGTGGGACGCCAACGCGAAGCGCGGCACCCCGTCCATCGGGCTCGTGCAAACCATCCGGCCGACGTTCGACCGGTGGGCGTTGCCCGGGTACGGGAACATCCGGCACCCGGTAGACAACATCATCGCGGGAGTCCGGTACGCCCGTGGCCGCTACGGCTCCGAAAGCAACGTGCCCGGGGTACGCGGCAAGCGCACCGGTTCCGGCTACAGCGGGTACTAAAGCTCTGCGTCCCGGTGGTCATTCACGCCGAGAAACTGAAGACCGCGCATGGTCACCTCAACCCGGTGGCCGCCTTCGGACTGGGCATCGGCAACGGACACCAGGTCGTTGTAGTACAGCGTCCGGAACGCGTCTGCCCGTTCGCCGTCCATCTCTTCGTCTGACACGAACCACTGTCCGCCCGATCGGACAACACTCTGGTCACGGGTGGCACGCAACGCGGCCAACTCTGTTGTGGTCAGCTCGTTGTCATCGGCGATCTCGGCCGTCACGGGTGGCTCGTACTCGGCCAACGGTTTGATTTCCATGGCAACGAGGATGGCACCCGCGCACGCTGTTATGGCTCGCAGTGCGCGGCTTCACCCGATCGGGCGTTCCGTCTGCGTGAGCTTCTGGATTGCGCGGAGCATGGCCCGTGCTGCGTTCAGGTCAGCGAGCCCGTCCGCGTTCCATGTGTTGTCTGCCGCGCACGTCGCGAAGTATCCGGCGTCCCACTTCAGCACGTCCAGTTCGTCGTCGGTCAGTCCGGCGACGTGGCATGAGCCGTCCGCCCGTGCGGGCGTGTCGAAGATCTTGCGGTACGCGCTCAACCGGTCCGGGTCATAGTCCTTAGGGTTGTGGGCCGGGTCGTCGTCGCTACCGTCGTGTTCAAGCGCTATGGCCGCGTCGGACCCCTCGAACCACTCATGCAGGCGGGCAGGGACACGCAGGCGTGGAGTTGCTGGCATAGCAACATTCTACCAGTGCCACCGGGCGCGTCGATCATGATTCCCTTGTCAAATAAGGGAAGTAGTGTCAAATGCGCGCACGCTTGGGGTGCGCACCACAAGAGGTCACCGCGGCCGGCCTGGGGTCGGCTTGGGGTGCACACCACAACATCGGGACGGGAGGCTTCGGCATGTCGCACGCGAAGCGGCCGGAAGACCGATCCGGAAACCCCCGCACCGCAGCAGGAAACCCGGCCGCGCCTGTTGTCCACTCCGGACGTTCGCCCCGCGTGCCGCTCAAGCTCGGCGACGTCGGGCGCGAAGTGTGGCGTGCGGTGTGGGCCGCCGGGGACGGCGCGTACCACCCGGCAACCGATCGGTTTGTGATCGAGAGGTATTGCGAGCTTCACGACCGGCGGGCCGCGTTGCTGCGCGAAGTGGAGATAGACGGGCTCACAACCGTGGGCAGTACCGGACAGACCGTGATTCACCCGGCCTTGCGGTACGTCGAGTCCACAGAGAAGGAAATGCGCGCCATAGAAACAACTCTCGGGCTCAACCTGGAAGCCCGCCTCCGTCTGGGCATCGCGGCGAACGCTGCGCGCCGGACGACTTTGGAAGACATCTTGGGTGGCCCTGACGACGACTAGGAGGCGAAACCGTTGTCCCCCAAAACAGAGGGACGACGCGTACGCCGATTCGTCCAACACCTGACCCTTGGCGGCTCGTATCTCGGGCAGCCATTCCGCTTGCTGCAATGGCAACGCGACGACATTGACGAGATCTACACACTCAACCGGGACGGTCGCCGCAAGCACCGCACGGCCGTTCTCGGCATCGCGCGCAAGAACGGCAAGACGCAACTTGCCGCAGCGCTCGCGCTGTACCACCTGTGCGCGGACACCCGCGACGCAGCGCCGGAAGTGATCTGCGCGGCCAACACCCGCGACCAGGCAAGGCTTTTGTTCGCCGAAGCGTCGCGCATGGTGCGCATGTCTCCGCTGCTGTCCGAGATCTGCACCGTGCAACGTGATCAGATCATCTGCCACGCTACCGGCGGGCGCTTCAAGGCGGTGTCGGCGGACGCGGGTCTTCAGCAGGGGTTGAACCCGTCCTTCATCGTGATGGACGAGTACGCGCAGGCGAAGAACTCCGACTTGTTCGACGCGCTCACTCTTGGCTCTGCACAACGAAACGAACCGCTGTTCCTGGTGATCTCGACGGCGGGGCCGTTGCCTGATGGTCCGTTCGCGGACATGGTCGAGCACGGCCGCCGCGTGATCTCCGGCGAAGAGGACGACCCGTCGTTCTGGTCCCGCTGGTATGGAGTCCAGCCCGGCGAGACCGTGGATCACCGCGACCCGGCCGTGTGGCTCCGCTGTAACCCGTCGTGGGAAATCATGAACCACGAGGACTTCGACGCGAGCTGTAAGCGGACGCCGGAAGCCAACTTCCGCATGTACAGGCTCAATCAGTTCGTGCGCGGCGGCTCGACGTGGCTTCCTCACGGAGCATGGGAAGCACTCGCGCGGCCGGACAAACGGCTTGAGCCCCGAGACGAAATCGTGGCTTTCGTTGACGCGGCATGGAAAGGCGACAGTACCGGCATTGTCGGTGTACGCCTGCACGATCTGCACGCGGAAGTGCTGGGGCACTGGGAAGCTCCGCCCGATGACCCGCACTGGCGTACCCCGCTCGCGGAGGTCAAGCAACGCATCCGGGATATCTGCTCGACGTACCGCGTGGCCGAAGTCCCGGGCGACCCGTACCGGTGGGAAGTCGCCATGCAAGAGCTAGCCGAAGAGGGCTTGCCCGTGGTCGAGTTCCCTACGAACAGCCTTGCGCGCATGGTGCCCGCGACACAGGGCGCTTACGAAGTGATCGTAGAGGGCCGGATGACGCACTCCGGCGACCCGGCGCTAGCCCGGCACCTGTCTAACGCGGTGGTCCGGGAAGACACCCGGGGTCCGCGCCTGAACAAGGAATCTGCGGGCAGTAAACGAAAAATCGACTTGGCCGTGTGCCTGATCGGCGCGCTTCACCGTGCGCAGCTTTTCCGTGAGGAACGGCGCACGCATGACGGGTTCCTGGTGGACGCCAAGCCGTGGGACGACTTCGACGACGACGTGTGGTGAAAGGGGGCCGCTGTGCTCATAGCTGTCAAGACCCGCAAGCGCGCGGTCTCCAAGACCAAGACCCGCGCGCAGAAAACCGGCGCGTGGCTTCAGAAAACGTGGAAGGCGAGCCCGGCGGAGATCCTCGCGACCGGCGGAGCTTCGGCCGTCACGACCGGGGTAGCGCAGATCTACGGCCCCGCAGGGTGGATCACGGGCGGGCTGTTCGCGCTCGCGGGCGCGGTGTGCGTGGCGAAGTCGAAGGGGGCGTAGCACGTGGGTTTCCTTGGCTTCATTGAGAAACGCTCCGCCCCGGTCACGGTCGACAAGGCCACGACCACGGGCGAGCTGTTCGGCACCGACGCCCCGGCCGACGAGCCGTTGACGCGAGAGACCGCGCTCAAGGTGAGTGCGGTCTTCGCCTGCGTGCGGCTGCTCACCGACGCGATAGCGACGCTCCCCGTGGACGCGTACCGCCGTATCGGTGGCCGTCGCCGGGTGATGCCCGCGCCGGACTGGCTGATCAAACCGAACCCAGACGTTGGCCGGATTGCGTTCTTCGGGCAGATCATGACGTCGCTTCTGTTGGAGGGCAACGCCTACATTCTCGTGTCCCGCGTCGGCGGCCGAGTGGTCGCGCTCGACGTGATCCCGGCAAGCATGGTCGAGCCGCGCTACGTCGCGACCCGCTCCGGCCGGAAACGGCTGGTGTATCAACTCTCCGTCGCAGGCGAAGACGAACCGGCCGATGTGGTCGGCGCCCTTGACCCCAAGGACGTCATTCACCTGCAAGGGCTCCCGCTCGCCGGAGAGCTGCGCGGGGTCTCCCCGCTCACGGCCGCGTCCCTCACGATCGGCTCGGCGTTGTCCGCGCTGGAGTACGGCGCTGATTTCTTCTCAGACGGCGCGCTTCCCGGCGCGGTCGTCAACGTGCCCGGCCCGATGACCCCAGACGGTCTCAAGGCTGCCCGGCAGACGTGGCGGAACATCCACCGTGGACGGGGAAACCGTCACGGCTTGGCGATCCTCACCGAGGGTGCGACGTTCCAGAAAGTCACGATCTCCCCGGACGAAGCACAGTTCTTGGAGACGAGACAGTTCCAGGTTCCGGACGTGGCAAGGCTTTTCGGCGTTCCGCCGCACCTGATCGCGGACGCGACCAACTCCACGAGCTGGGGTAGCGGTCTGTCTGAACAGAACACGAGCTTTGCGCAGTACTCCACGCGGCCATGGGTCGAGCGAATCGAAGAGGCCCTAACCGCGTTGCTCGTCGCCGACACGGGCGACAAGCGCGCGTTCGTGCGGCTGAACATCGATGCGATTCAGCGCGGTTCGCTGCGAGACCGCATGGACACCTACCGCGTGGGGCTCGCGTCCGGGATCTACACCCGCAACGAAGTTCGGGCGCTCGAAGACCTTCCGCCGGACACCGAGTACGGCGATTTCTTCCAACTCCCCCTCAACCTCGCGTTGCTCACCCCGGACGGGCCTTTGTCGCTCTCCGGCGGGAAGACCGCGAGCGAACCGGCCGACGAGCCGGAGCAGCCTGCCCCCGACGAGACCGGGGACGACCCCGCCGACCAGGCGGACGACAACGGCGACGACACCGCCGAGAACACCAAGGAGCCCTAGACCCGTTGAGCACCGAGCGGCGCGACTACGCGCGCCCGGTCGAGCTGCGGTCTGAAGGCGAGAACATCACCATTCGCGGCTACGCCTACGTCTTCGGCGCGCTGTCCCACGACCTCGGCGGGTTCCGGGAACGCATCGAACGCGGAGCAGGCCGGGAATCGCTGGAGCGTAGAGAACTTCTCGCGACGTTCAACCACAACGCGAACGCTCCCCTTGCGCGAACCGGCGCAGGGCTGCGCACGGGTGAAGACGACACAGGCGGCTGGTACGAGATCGACCTACCCGACACCAGCACCGCCCGTGACGTCGCCGAACTGATCCGGCGCGGAGTCGTCGCCGGTAGCTCTTTCACGTTCTCCCTTCAAGACCCCGGTTCTGACCAGGAATGGACAGACACCCCCGACGGCGACGTCATCCGCACCCTTCGCCGTATCGACGTCGTCGAGCTGGGACCGGTGACGAACCCGGCCTACCCCGACACCACCGCAGCGCTGCGCGCGCTCGACGAAGCCCGCAGCGCACAGCAAGCCCACACGCGACCCGCGACGGCCGCACCCACCGCACCGAAGGGGAACACCACCACCTTGCCGACCACCGAACTTGCCGAGACCGCCGAAGAGCGCGCCCGCGCAGAGCACGCCCTCACCGCCGCTGCGGCCGACCGCGCGGCCGACACCGAAGCCCGCGTTCTCGCGGCGCTGGACAAGCTCGACGAGCGTTTCGCCGCGCTGGTCGACGCGCAGCGCACCGAAGAGGCACGCGCGCTTGCGCTGGAGCTGCTCACGCATGGCGCTCCGCAGGCCGAGAACGCCACCGCCGAGCGAGTCAGCGACAATGCCACCCTGCGCAGCCTCGCGCCGGGTGAGGCCGCCGAGTTCCGCGCGGTCATGGGCGTGACCGTGGACGCCGCGAACAAGCAGACCGGCAAGGCCGTGCCGACCGAGACGCTCTACACGCAGCTCATCGAGATCATCGCCGAACGGTCCAACGTGGTCCGGGGAGGCGCGCGCTCGATCACCACCACCTCGGGCGAGAAGCTGACCTTCCCGCGCGTGAGCCCGGTGCGACCGACCACGAAGACCGCCGAAGGCGCGGCCCTGCCGGAGAACTACCCGCAGACCGACACCGTGAGCAACACCCCGGAAAAGTACGGCTACCTCAGCCACCTGAGCTATGAGCTCGTCCAGGACGACGCCGTGGACCTGGTGGGCTTCCTGGCGGCCGACGCCGGGCCGAACTTGGCCGACCAGATGGGCCGGGACTTTCTCGCGGCACTGCTCGCCGGGATCGTCATCAAGGAAACCCCGACGAAGCTGACCAAGGAAGCCGATGCGGCGGACTGGGTCATTGACCTGTTCTTCGACCTGCCGACCGCGTCCGCCGAGCGGGCCTCGTGGATCATGGGCCGCAAGGCCATTTCCCGGCTTCGCAAGCTCAAGGACAACAACGGCCAGTACCTCATGCGCTCGATCTCGGAAGGCTCGTCGCTGACCCTGATGGGCCGCCCGGTCCTGCGTGACGCGGGCTTCGACAACGACAACACCAAGGTTGTCCTGAGCGACTTGAGCGGCTTCGTGACCCGCTTCGCCGGGCCGCTGCGCGTCGCCCGCTCGACGGAAGCGCGTTTCGCGGAAGACCTGGTCAGCTTCAAGTTCGTTCAGCGGGCCGCCGGGACGCTCACCGACGCGTCCGGTACCGCGCTGCTGACCCTGCCCGCTCCGGCTGCTGCCTGACCCATTCCCGCCTTTGCCATGCCCCGGCCGCTTGTGGTGCACACCCCACGTGAGCACTCGAGCCGGCCGCGGGCATGGCTTGGGGTGCACACCACAAGAAGGGGGTGCATGACCTGGCCACCAACGACCAGTACGCGACCCTGCCGGAGCTGCGGCGGCTGGACGGGCTCGCCGACACAGACGTGTTCACCGACGCCGACCTGTCCGAGGCCCTCGCCTACGCGGTGGAGACCGTCGAGGGGTACACGGGGCAGTCATGGCCGCAGCGCCCGCCTACGGCCATCCGGTGGGCAGTGCGGACCATCGCCCGACAGTGGGCCGTAGACCTGCACTCGCGGATGCCGGACCGCGCGCTGAGCATCACCAGCGAGTTCGGTCAGGTGTCCCTTGCCCAAGCCGGGGGCGACTGGCGGCCCACGAGCCTGCCGGAGGTGAACGCCGTATTGAACCGGCACCGTGTCCGGCCACCGTGGGGCTGAGCGCCGTGTACGTCATCCTGGCCGCCAAGGTCGCGCTGTTCGAGGCGCTCAAGGCCCGGTTCACCGGGACCGGGGTTCAAGTCGCCTACGCCGAACCGGCCGACGCGCGCAACAAGGCCGTGTGGTTCACCGACACCGTAGAACCCGAGATCGAGCCCGTGGCCATGGCCGTGGGCCGCCGCAAGCCATCCAACATCTCGGCGGAGCTGACCGTCCGGGCCTGGGCCACCGTGCCCGGCGACCCGATCAAGGCGGAGACCGCCGCGTACGAGCTGCGCGCCGAGATCGAACGCGCCGTGCTCGACGACTTCGACCCGCTCCGCGTCTCGGGGCTCATGGACGTCCGCCCGACCCGAGTTGCCGTGACCAACGGCGAGAACGGCAACGGCGCAACCGCCATCGCGGACGTAACCCTGTCCCTGCGGGCGCGCATGTACACATAGGAGGGTGCCCGAGTGGCGCTAGATGCATCAATCGCCCTGGGGCCGGAAACGGCCTACGGCACCACCGCAACCGCGCTGGACGGTTACGAAGGCAAGGGCGACAGCTGGAAGACCACGCGCGAATTCATGGAAAGCGTCGGCTTCCGGACCGGTCTTCAGACAGCGCGAGCGGACCGCCGCCGGATCGTGGACATGGGCGGCGAAGGCGAGATCGAGTGCGACGTACTCGACGCCGGGGCCGCAACCCTGCTCACGTCCGCGTTCGACCGACGCGACACGAAGACGGTCGGCAAGACCAGTGTTCACACGTTCACGTCGGCGAGCACAGGAAACGGAAAAAGCTTCACCGCCGAAATGGTGCGCCCCAAGACATCCGGCGGAGTAGTCGCCTTCCGGCACGTCGGGTGTGTAGCGACCACGGTCGAGTTTTCCCAAGAGGTCGGCAACCCGCTTTCGGTGAAGGTCGGCTTCGACTTCCAGACCGTCACACACGGCGCGGCCCCACAAGCTCCGACCTACCCGGCCGCTGCATTCCCGTATGACTGGACGGCCGGGCTCGTCGAACTTAAGCGTCCCGGTGCGTCCGCGTACACCGCGCTCGACGTGACCAAGTGGAGCATCTCGGCCGAGTCCGGCCTGAAGACCGACCGCCGTTTCGTTCGACAGAACCCGCTCAAGAAGATTCCCGCCCGTGCGGCCGTGCCGACCTACGAAGGCTCGATCGAAGCGGAATTCGACGACGCAACCCTTGCGCTGTACGAAGACTTCATCGCGGGCGCGGTCCTGTCCGCCCGGATCACCTACACGGGTGCGACGAAGGCCAGTGACGGCAAGCCCTCCGCGTTCTCGATCGAGGCCCCGGCAATCCAGTTCACAGGCGACTCACCCGAAGCGTCCATCGATGAACTGACCACGATGGAACTTCCGTTCCGGATTCTCGACCCGGGCACCACGGACGCGCTGAAAGTCATCTACACCGAACCCACCCCCGTCGCGCCCGCCGGGTAGCCGTCTTGGGGTGCACACCACAGCTGGTCACCGCGGCCGGCGTGGGGTGCACACCACAAGGAGAGTCCACAGTGGCCCGAGACTTCGAGGTCAAAGTAGAGGGCCTCAAAGAACTACGCACGGCCATCCGCCGCGCCAAGGACGACGACCTCCGCAAGGAACTTGCGCAGGCACACAAGGACACCGCCGACGTTGTGGCCCGCCCGGCGAGCGCTGCGGCCCCGCACCGCTCCGGCCGACTGGCACGCACCGTGAAGCCGTCCGCAAGCGTCAAGGGGGCCATCGTCCGCGCGGGCCGGGGCAAGAGCGTTCCCTACGCCGGACCCATCCACTTCGGATGGCGCAAGCGGCACATCCGCGCGAACCCGTTCCTCTTCCGCACCGCCGGGAAGAAACGCGACGAGTACACCGAGGTCTTCCGGGACCGGATCACCCGGCTTGTCCGTCGCGCACTCGGTTCCTAGACAGGAGAATCCTTGTCCGACTACATCTCGATTGATATCGACGAGCTGACCATTTCCGAGATTGAGACCGTCGAAGAGATCATCGATGCGTCCATCGAGTCCGTGGCCAAACCCGGTTCCCGCAAGGGTAAGTTCCTTCGCGCCTTGGCGTTCGTCGTCAAGCGCCGCGAAGATCCGGCCTTCACGATCGAACAGGCCGGAGACCTGAAGATCCGAGTGGAGACCCCGGCGAAGCCGGACCCTACCGAACCCGCCGCGCAGTAACCAAGGCGCGGCTTGTGTCCCACTTCGGGATCACGTGGACCGATTTGCAGGCGCTACGACTCGACGAGTTCAACGCGCTGGTGTCCGCCATGGACAAAGACCTCAAAGACCGCAACCGCCGGGGAGGCGGAGACGCACCGGGAACCCGCCGTACCCCGGTCATGACGTAAAGGGGGCCGCGTGGCAAAACCCATCAAGGTCACGATCCTGGGCGATGTCTCCGACCTCACCAAGAAACTTGGCGACGGCGACAAAGCCGTTTCTGGGTTCGGTGTCTCGCTGGGAAACGTGGCGTCCGGTGTCGCCGGGGTTGCCGCCAAGTTCGCGGTCGTCTCCGGCGCGGTCGCCGGTATCGGTAACGCCATCTCAGACGCGCTGTCGCAAGAGCCGCTATCCGACAAGCTCAATGCTCAACTCGGCGCGACCGCAGCGCAGGCGAAGACATACGGGGCCACCGCAGGTTCGTTGTACGCCAAGGGATACGGCGAATCCATGGCCGATATCAACGAAGCCATTCGCGGTGTGGTCCTCAATATCGACGGACTACGCGACGCATCACAGGCTGACCTTGAGCGCATCGGGGCCAAGGCGAGTAACACGGCGGCCATCTTCGATCAGGAGCTAGGCGGGGTGACCCGCGCCGTTGGGCAACTTCTGCGGACCGGGCTCGTGGCGAGCGCAGACGAAGCGTTCGATGTCATCACCGCCGGTTTTCAGAACGGCGTAGACAAGTCCGGCGACTTTCTCGACACGATCAACGAGTACTCGACGTTCTTCCGCGAACTGGGCATCGACGCCACGACGGCCACAGGGCTTATCTCCCAAGGTCTTCGCGGCGGAGCACGTGACGCGGACAAGGTCGCCGACGCCATGAAAGAGCTTGTAATCCGAACTAAGGAAAGTACAAAGGGGACAGCTGAAGGGTTTAAAGCACTTGGCTTGAACGCGCAGGAAATGGCGCAGCACTTCGCCGCCGGAGGGGCCGAGTCAGCCGCAGCATTCGACCTCACCCTAGAACGACTTCGAGCCATGCCGGACCCGGTTGCCAAGGCCGCCGCAGCGACGAACCTTCTTGGTACACAGTCGGAGGATCTTCAGAAGGCGCTCTTCGCGCTCGACCCGAAGACGGCCGCCGCGAGTCTGGGCGTGATCGCGGGTGCGGCCGACAAAGCTGGCACAGCGTTTCACGACAACGCCCAATCGAAGCTTGAAGCGTTCGGCCGGACACTGACCACGGGCTTGGTTTCGGTGATCTCGACGTACGTCCTCCCGATCGTGGAGAAGCTCGCCGGGTTTCTCACAACTGTGTTCGGTCCGGCGGTCTCCGTTGTCGCCGAAATTGTGCGCGACACGATCATTCCAGCGCTGGGCTCGCTCGTCGCCTGGGTGACACAGAACCGAGACTGGCTCTCGGTCGTGGCCGCTGTCATTGGGGCCGTCTTCCTGCCCGCACTCGTCGCAATGGCTGTGCAAGCCACAGTCACCGCCGCGCAGGTAACCGCTGCCTGGATCACGTCCAAGGTGGAGGCACTGGCATCGCTGGCAGTCCAATCCGTGACGCTCGTGCAACTCGCGGCGCTGTGGGTCGGTCTCGGTGTGCAAAGTGTTCTCCAGTCGGCGAAGGTCGCCGGAGCATGGGTCTTGTCGAAGATCGAGGCGCTCGCCTCCCTTGCGGTTCAGGCAGCCACATTCGCCTCACTCGGCGCAGCTTGGGTGCTCATCGGCATTCAGTCGGTCGCAGGCGGGGCACAGGTAGCGGGTGCCTGGATTCTGTCCAAAGTGGAAGCTCTCGCGTCCCTCGCTGCGCAAGTGCCCGCGTTCGCCGTGCTCACCGCCGGGTGGATCGCACTCGGGGTGGAGAGCCTCATCCGGGGCGCGCAGATGGCCGCCGCATGGGTCATGGCTATGGGCCCGATCGGCTGGATTATCGCGGCGGTCGTCGCTCTGGTCGCGCTGATCATCGCAAATTGGGACGAGATCAAAAAGTGGACCGTCGAAAAGTGGAATGCGATTGTCGGCGCCGTCAAGGATGCGTGGCGGCCGATCGGAGAATTCTTCGATTCGATCGGAAGCACTATCAAGAACGCGATTTCTGGTGCGATCGATTGGGTTGTCAAGAAAGTTGCTGACGGCATCAAATGGATTCAGGATCGCGTCAACGACGTCAAGGCCTTCGTTTCGAGTCTGAACCCTTTCCGTGCGATGGGTGGTCCGATTTCGACGTCGGGAGTTTACACCGTTGGTGAGCGAGGGCCTGAGCAAGTTCTCTTGCCGAAGGGAGCGCAAGTAATTCCCAACCATTCGACGGCAGGCATAGGCGGAAGCGGCGCGACCGTGAATGTGTACGCGCAGACCAACGCCGACCCGTACGCGATTGGGCGTGAAGTCGCGTGGGCCATGCGAACCGGTGGGAGGTGAGCCCGGATGCAGCTTGATCCCGAGTTGTTCGCCGCTGCCCGCCGGGCCGCCGCCGACGTGCCCGCCGAGTGGATGATCGAGTACCGAGGACTGGTCATCGGCGCTCCCGACTCCGCGCTGTCCCTGGCGGCCGTGGACGGCCTGTTGGACATCCCGGGCATGCGGACGTCCGACCGGGCCGCGTTGAGCCGTCACGGTGACGTGAGTGGCACGGACTACCTCGGTGCGCGCACGGTCTCGCTCACGATCGAGGTCTACGGGCGGGACGCGGCCGAGTTCTCCGCAGCGCTGGATGCGGTGACGGCCGCCTTCGCGCCCGCAGCTCCGGACGCGCCCCTGGTGTTCCGGTTCCCCGGTATCGCCGGGGGCGGGGTCCGGTTCGTGTCGGCACGGGTCCGCAAGCGCGGCATCCCGGTGAACGTCGAATATTCGAACTATCTGGCCATGGTCACCGTCGAGCTGTACTGCGCAAGCCCGCTGATCGTCGACCCGATCCTGTTGGACGCCGGGACACCGCTGGCCGACCCGAACGCGGCCGGGGGCGGCATCAAGCCGCCGTTCCGGTTTCCGCTGAAGTTCGGGCCGCCGCGCAATGTCGCCGGGGTCGTTCGCGTGCTCAACGCCGGGACAGCCGTGAGCTATCCGAAGTTCATTATTCGTGGCCCGGTCGTTGATCCGCAGATCATCAATCTGCGCACCGGTCAGTCATTGACTTTTCGCTACACGCTTCTGCGGGGCGAGTGGCTCGACATCGACACCTACACCCACGAAGTCCTCCTTAACGGCACCGCGCCCCGCTTCCTCACGCCCGGCCCCGGGAATGTCTGGCTCACGTGCGCCCCCGGCCTGACCGAGTTCGGTTTCCGGGGATTCCGAGTCGATTCCGGTCCTGCGGGCGACGGCGCCGAGCTGGTGTGCGAATGGACTTCGAGCTGGGTGTGACCCCGACAGGGAGGACACCACCGTATGGCGCTTTCCAAGCAAATGGACTCGCCCCCGCTGTTCTGTGACAACACCGAATACCCGGCCGGGCTCGTCCGGCGGCTACTGGGCCAGATGACCGGCGGAACGGTCGGCATCTTCACCGCGACCGACTTTCAAGTCACGCTCACCGGTTCCGATGTCTCGATCGCACCCGGCCGGGCCGCTATCCCCTCCCCGGCAACGGAATCGGGTGTGTACTTGGTCGAGGCGAACTCCGCGACGCTGCTCACGCTCGACCCGGCCGACGCGACCCGGGACCGGGTGGACCGGCTGGTTGCGTACCCGATTCCCCCGGCCACGGCCGCCGACACGGGCAAGTGGCTGCTGGAGATCCGCAAAGGCACCCCGGCGGCGACGCCGCAACCGCCGTCCACATCGAACACGTACTTCGTGTGGGAGTTCACGGTTCCGGCCGCGTCGAAGGGCACCAACCCGTCCGGCTTCGACAAGCGGCTGACCGGCGGACAGCAAGTCATCTCCGGCCCGACGATCAGCGGCCTTGAACGCCCGGCGGTCGGCCGCCTGGGACAGCTCTGGATTGACGCGGCGAACGCCCAAATCTGGGTATTCACCGGCACGGCATGGGTTCGCGTGAGTGACCCGACGTTGCCGCGTGGCGTCATCGCAGAAGTCAAGCGCTCGACCACCGACACCGTGAACGGTGAAGTCATCCTCGAACGGATCACCGCATCGCTGTCCGTGGGCCGCAAGTACAAGATCACATGGTCCACCAACGTCTTCGCGGACGGACTCGGTCCGCCGAACGGAACAGGCAACATCCGCCTAGCCACTGGCACTTCCGTCACCACGGCAAGCCCGGCGATCAAGTCCGCGGACATCCTCAAGGAGAACACCACGGCGCAGGTGTTCGAGGTCATGACCACGTTCACCGTGAGCACGAACGGCACGTACTCGCTCGGAACTTCCCCTACCGCCAACGGAAACCCGTCCATGACGTTTCCCGGCGGTGGCGGGCGCGTGTTCTTGTTGGAAGACATCGGGGTCGCGTGAGCGCGACGTACCGAGTCCTCTTCCGCGATGTCCTGTCCGGTGTGATCCACGGTGAGCTTCCCGCCGAGAAGTTCGGCTACACCAACACTTTGAACGCTCCCGGCTCCGCCGCTATCACAATCGGACTCAACCCGACCGTGGCCCGGGTAAACACGCAGACCGTAGTGACCGGAGGAGCCACAGCCGTCTACATTGAACGGTCCGGCCGCATCGTGTGGTCAGGTCTGGTTTGGGATGCGTCGGCGGACTTCGCAGCCGGGACGCTCGACATTCAGTGCGAAGGCTGGCTTTCGTACTTCCGCGAAAGGCACTACCACGCAACCACCCGTTTCGCTCAAGCCGACCAAGCCGACATCGCGCGGGCACTGCTCCAGCACGCGGGCAACTACGGCAACGGCTCTCGACTCGGGATGATCGAGTACGGCACCGAGAAGACCGGTGTCCGTCGCGATAGGACATACAAGGAGTCAGAGCACAAGTCCATCGGGGAAGCCGTCGAGCAACTCGGTGCCGTGATCAACGGCTTTGACCACTCCTTCGACACCGCTTGGCGAGACGCCGACCTGGTGACGACTTTCCGCGTCCACTACCCGGCCGTGGGCCGCTTCCGCGCCCTCACGCTGGAACAGGGCCGCAACTGTGACATCCCGGCCGCAACTGTCGGCGGCAAGTCCGTGGTCACGCACGCGTTCGCTCTCGGTTCCGGCGACGGGGCCGATCAGGTGTGGGCGTCGGCCGGAAGCCCTTCACCGATCTTCCCGCGCCTGGAAGCCGTCGAGTCCTTTTCGGACATTAAGGAGTACGACACGCTCAAGGCCAAAGCTGAAGCCCGCGTCCGGCTCGGCGCGGCACCCGTGGTGTTGCCGTCCATCTCGCTCTACCCGGACACGTCACCAGGACTTGACGACTTCGACCTTGGCGACGCGCTCACCGTGACCGGCGGGTCAGGGCTCGTTCCGATCTCCGGAATGTGGCGCATCACTGAGCTTTCCGTGTCCGTCAACGAGTCCGGCGCAGAAGAAATCACGTTGACCGCAGCTCCCCGCGAAGTGTTCGGAGGTGACGACACCAGTGGCTAACCCGACCTTGCCGCCGTCTCTCGCGGCCGAGTTCCGGGGCCTGGACGACCGAGTGAGCGCGCTGGAGCGCGGAGAGCGCAGCGTGACCTACCGCGACAGGCTGACCACCAGTGACGGCGGATTCGCGCGTGACATGCGCGTGCGCGACGGACGCCAGACCATCTACGCCTGCGGCATGGTCAACCCGAAGTACCCCGTGTTGGTCGCACGGTTCATGGTGCAGGCGTTCGGAACTTCCGCATGCAAGTTCAGCTTCGAGGCCTCTCTCAGGGGTGTTACAACGTCCACGCGCACATTCACGTTGCGTGGCAACAGCAACCCGGACTCGTACAACGTCCAAGTCTTCGAAATCGCTTGGTTACACGGAATGCCGCTCGACGAATGGCAAGACACCGAAGCCGTCTCAGCGTTGCGTAAGTGCCTCGTGCGCTACTGGGCGGAGGCCACTGCCAACCAGGCCGTTTACGCGCGGCCTGCCAGTATTCACACCGACGCCACCGCCAACGGGTTCACCGTTGGACAGGCGAACGTTTTGCAGGCGTGGGTCCAGCCCGCCGAGAACACCTATGCCGTGGCGTTCCATGAGCCCGAGTACATGTTTCTCGCCCCGCTGACGACCTACCCGACCGCAACAGCGGAAGGCACCCTTCTTCAGGGGCAACCAGCGAGTGCAGGCGTGACGAGCGCCCGCCACGCACTAGAAGGTGCCCCGTCCGTTTCGACGCCTTCGGTGTTCCCTGACGAATACGGCGCGTGGCCCCTGCCACCCCGGAACTTCGGCTACTGACGTGCCGACCGGCTTGTGGTGCACACCCCACGCCGGCCGCGGCCGACCCCTGTGGTGCACACCCCAACCCACACCGCAGAAGACATGGAACTTTTCCCTACAGCAAAGGACTTCTTTTGGCAGTCTCACAGAATGGTTGGCCGGTCAACCCTCCGCGCAGCTCGCGCACCGTGCCCGGTACCGGTGTCCGGGTGACCGTCGCAGACGGCCCGGCGGGCGATGTGCTCATGTACGTACTGGGCGAGTTCGACAAGCGCGTGGAGGATCTCGACGCGGACGCGGATGACTGGGGCTACGCCAACCGCCCGATTGTCGGTGGGACCGCGACCAGCAACCATGCGAGCGCCACGGCCGTAGACGCCAATGCCACCCGGCATCCGCTCGCGGCACGCGGCACCTTCAGCGGCGCGCAGGTCGCCGAGATCCACCGCATTCTGTCCGAAGTGGACAACGTGGTCCGGTGGGGCGGCGACTACACCGGCCGCAAGGACGAAATGCACTTCGAGATCAACGCGCCGTACTCGCGCGTGGCTGCGGTCGCTGCCCGGCTGAACGGCGGCACCCCGTCCCCTCCTTCCCCCGGCCCCGGCGGACACGCCACCGTCAGGCGCGGTAGCACCGGGGCCGACGTCGCTTTGGTTCAGCGGTACCTCGGTCTCACGGCGGACGGCGTTTTCGGAGCTGACACCGAAGCGGCCGTCAAGCGCTACCAGTCCGCACAGGGTCTCAGCGTTGACGGCATCGTCGGCGCGGCGACCTGGGGACGGATCAACGACGGTCTTAGCGGCGATGATCCTGGCAACGGTGGGGATGATCCTTCGCCTGAGGAACCGGCGACGACCCTCAAGCGCGGTTCCACGGGTCCGGCGGTCACAGCCCTTCAGAGTCGGCTCAACGCGTGGTTCCCCGCGTACTCGCATCTCAAGGCGGACGGCGTCTACGGCGCGGCCACAGAGAGTGTGGTCCGGGAGTTTCAGGGACGAGCCGGGCTCGCGGCGGACGGTATCGCGGGTCCGCGCACGCTCGCGGCCTTGAGCCTCTGAGACGACCGGAGCGGGTCGGCGGAAGTCGTCGGCCCGCCTATGTCCTCTTTTGCCCCCGATTCGCCACTGAACACAGTGGAGGGAACAACCACAGAGGGGAGGTCTGCTCATGACGCGCCGAAGCGTCGGCATCGTCGGGCGCAAGCGGTCCGGCAAGGACACGATCGGCGGGACCCTGGTCCGGGACTTCGGCTACACCCGGTTGGCGTTCGCCGACCCGCTCAAGTCCTTGGCGTACTCGGCCGGGCCGCTCGTGCAGTCAGGCGAGCCGCTCGCGGCCGTGGTTGACCGGTACGGCTGGGAAGCCGCCAAGGACCGATACCCGGAGATCCGCCGGTTTCTGCAAGAGCTCGGCGTGGGTGTCCGGGACACGCTCGGACCGGACGCGTGGATCAAGAACCTGACCGACCGCGTCCGGCTCGTTCACGGCCCGGTAGTGGTCCCGGACGTCCGCTTCCTGAACGAGGCGGACGAGCTGCGGGCACGGGGCTTCGTGATCCTGCGGGTTACCCGCCCCGGCCTGGTCGACACCGACCGCCACGTGTCCGAAACCGAGTCCGACGCCATCCGCGCGGACCTGACCGTCCGCAACGACGACACCCCGGACGCGCTCGCCGACCACATCCACCAACTCGTCAAGGAGTACGTCCTTTGATCAGCTACATCCGCAAGTACCCCGCGTTCGCGCTGACGCTCCTGTCGGCCCTGGTCGGTCTGGCCCTGCACTTCGTGCCCGGCTTGCCGGACAGTGCGCTTCTCGACGTGGCCGCCGCTGCGGTCTCGCTCATCGCGGGCGTGGAGATTCACCGCCGCGTCATCCCCGTTCCGGCCGATCAGCGCGGCCTTGCCGCACGGGAATACGACTTCGGCGACGTCGAGGACATCACCGACGCGCCGGAGGCCGACACCACGAGCTGACCAGCCGATTCGCTGTCCACAGGCAGGGCGCACCTGTCCCCAACCTGTGGACAGCGACCCGGCCCGGGTTGTGGTGCACACCCCACACGAGCACTCGAGCCGGCCGCGGGCCTCTGTTGTGGTGTGCACCACAAGTAGGTGCGTTACCATGGTAACGCACCTTAAGTTGGTCACAACGCACCGACGAGAGGGGACGCGGACATGACGAACACCGGCTCGCAGATCATCAAGGCCATTGAGGCCGCATGGCGCTCGATCCAGAAGCGCCACCCCGAGGTGCCCGACGTCGTGGCGATCACCGGAACGGGTATCGAGACCAAGAACAAGGTGACCCTTGCGCACTTCTGGGCGCGTCGCTGGCAGGAGCGGGGCGATGACGCCGACATGATGAAGATGATCAGCCGCAAGGCCGAGCTGTTCGTCTCCGGCGAACTGCTCGGTATGGACGGTGTGAAGATCATGGAAGCCCTTCTTCACGAAGCCGCGCACGGGCTCAACCATGCACGCAAGGTCAAGGGCACCACGTCTAACGGCTACCACAACATGGTCTTTGTGGCCGCCGCGAACGAACTGGGCCTGATCTGGCCGGAAGGCAAGCAGAAACACAGCACGATCGGGTTCTCTCACTGCGAGATCACCGAGAAGGCCACGAAGACGTACGGCCGCACCATTGCCGCACTGGAGTCCGCGCGCCTGCACTACCTCACCAGTCTTGTCGACCTGCAAGCGGGACAGGCCGACGAGAACGACGAGGAAGGGGAGGAGGCCCCGACGGGTGGGCCCGGGTCCCGGGGTGGCACTCGGCGCGGCAAGCGCATCTACGTCATCTGCGAGTGCGACGAGCCCGACCCGTTCCCGATCACCCCTGGTCGCCTGGACCGTGCCCCGATTCTGTGTGGTGACTGCGGCGAACCGTTCAGGGCTCGCGACGGAGAATAAGCGTGCCCGAGGTGCGTTACCATGGTCACGGGGCGAGTCTGGCTGTTCGGGCTTGCCCCGTGAAAGGGTGGACAGTATGAGTGAGCACTCGGCGGACTACACGACCACGCAGGCGGCCCTACTGGAGTCCGGCGCTGAGCTTGTGAAGGTCGCAGTCCTGCGTGATTCGCTGGACGCCAAGAAGGACCTTGCCCGGTTGCTGGTCAACCTGCGAGAGACGTTCCAGGATGACCAGGGACGGCCGGACTACGCGGCGAAGTCCTACGCGTACCGTGCCGCCGTAGTCGCGCTGTATGACGACGCGGGAGTGTCCCGAGAGGACACCCGACGCCTGCAAGGGGCGGTCCGCCAACAGGTCGGCATCGAGCTGCGGAAGCGCCTGCCCGCCGACACGCTCACCGCCTACGGTCTGAGCACGCAGGACCGCAACGCCCCGCGCCGGAAGGGAGCGGCGTCCGCCGTCGCCGACACCGAAACCTTCCTGGTCCGCGTGCGCACGATCCTTGAGCAAGCCGAAGGTCTCACCATCCCGGCCGGACTCGACACCGACACAGCCGCCGCCGCACGTGACGCACTGAGCCGGATTGTCACAGCCTGTGAACACGTCCGCGCCGGACTCGGCGAGTAGGGTACAGGTCTCCCGAACCCCGTTTCCCTTGTGGGACACGGGGTTTCGTCGTCTTTGAAAACTTTTTTGCCAAATCATGTCCCCCTGCGGGCCGTTTTCGCCACCGAACAGATTAGAGAGCGAGAACGCGAACGAGGGGGAACACGTGTGAGCGCAGTAAAAACCATCAAGCGCGGCGGATCGCGCTTCTATGTCCACCCGGAGACCCGCGAGAAGGTGCCGGGCGTGACATCCGTCCTTTCTATGCTGCCCAAGCCTTTCTTGACCTATTGGGCCGCGAAGGTCACCGCCGAGTCAGCTGTGTCCAACATCGGTCCCGTGGTCGGTCTCGCGATGAACGACCCGACCGGGGCCGTGGATTACCTCAAGCGTGCGCACCGCCGGACGACGAGCGAGGCCGCCGACGTCGGGACGGAAGTGCATGCGCTGTATGAGAAGTTGGCGCGCGGCGACAAGGTGGGCCGACAACATCCCGACCTTGAGCCGTACGTGCGGTGGATCGGTGAGTTCCACGACAAGTACCAGCCGCGCTACCGGTTCATTGAGGACGCGGTCTGGTCGGACGCGCACAAGTACGCCGGTTCCTTCGATGCCATCTGTGACATCGAAGGCGAAACCGTGATGCTCGACGCGAAGAGCACGCGGTCCGGAGTGCACGAAGAGGTTGCCTTGCAGCTCTCCGCGTATTCCTACGCCGACCGCATCGTGACGCAGTCCGGCGAACACGCCGAGGTCCCGGAGATCCACGCGGGCGCGGTCCTTCACCTGCGGCCCGAAGGCTGGAAGCTCGTTCCGGCCCGTGTAGACGCGACAGTCTTTGACTACTTCCTGACGCTGCGGAAGGTCTTCGACTGGGTCACCACCGAATCGTCCACCGTCATCGGCGCACCGCTGTTCGAGTCCGTGGCTTCGACCGGCTCCGAACGTCGCGCAACCACCAAGTAGAGGGGAAACCGTTTCATGGCAACGCACAAGGTCACGTACGAAACCACCGACAAGCCCGACACGGCCAAGCTGCCCAAGGGTGCCACGGTCGAGACCATCTCGCCATTCCCGGCGCTGGTCACCGCGCACCGCCGAACCCTCCGCGTCAACCGCGTGGGGGACAACGACACGAACGCGGCAACGGTGAAGATCACCGCCGAGAACGGCGAGTGTAAGGGGCTTCCGCTCACCGAAGCCGAAGCCCGCGAGATCGGCGAAGCCCTCATCAAGGCCGCCGACTTGGCCGCGAGCGAGCGCGTAGCGCGGGAGAAGGCCGCCGCTGCCAAGGCATTGCAGGACAAGCGCGCGGCGGACGCCCGACGGCTTGCGGAGTACCTGCGGCCGTCGCTGTATCGCGACCCGTACCCGCGCCTGGTGGACCCGTTCCGCTTCTGACTGAGAGAGGGGCAAAGCCCCTGTGGACCACTGGGGTCCACAAACGACAGCGAGGGTACCCTTTGTCGCTGCGTATTTTCGAGACCGATCCGGATGCAAAGCCCAAGGCGCGTTCCACCTTCGCCGACGACATCGTCGGCCGGTTCCGCTCGGGCATCCTGATTGGCCGCCGCCCGCAGGCTCTTTCCGAGTGGCGCGTGACGTCTGATGACCCGGACGTCGCCGACCGCATGGCCGAGCTGTACGGCGGCACCCCTGAAGAGTGGGACACCGACAAGTCCGACAACCTTCAGGTGATGACCGACTCCGCGAGCGTGTCCGTCGTGATCGAGGACGCTTCCGCGCTGCGCACCCGGATGGCCCTGTACGGACAGGCCGGGCCGATCCACATCTGTGACGGGGCGTACTTCATCGAAGGCCACCCCGAGGATGAGGAGATCGGCGAAGCCTGCGGGTGCCCGCGCGAGCTGGTCAAGCGTAAGGAACAGGCGAAGTCCGGCCGTGGCCCCAAGCCTGACATCCGGCTTCGCTTCCGTCTGGCGGACGACCCGGACCTTGGAATGTTCCTGTTCTCGTCTGGCTCGTGGTCGCTGGTGAACGATCTGCCGCAGATCGAGCGCGAGCTAGGCGCGGCGGACGGCCCGGTCAAGGCCGACCTGAAGTTGACCTTCGTCGAGTACGACACCAAGTCCGGCCGTCACGTCGAGTATCACCGTCCGGAGATCTCCATCAAGGGCGCTGCGTAAGCACGCACAACCTGCCCCCGGGGCTGTCCCACGTGGACAGTCCCGGGGGCCTTTCGTCGTTTCATCAGGTCTCGCCCGGCTTGTGGTGCACACCCCACGCCGGCCGCGGGGACCCCATGGGGTGCACACCCCAACCAAGGAAGAGGGGGAAGACAGTTCATGCACGTTGACGCGCTGCTCAAGGCGCTTGGGGGCGGGGCCGTGCTCGACGACAAGGGCGGGGTCCTGGTCGCCTGTCCAGCGCACGCCGACGGACGGCCGTCCCTGTTCGTCTCGCTCAAGCCGGACGGCCGGGCGCTCATTCACTGCCGCGCCGGATGCTCGACCGACGACGTTCTGAAGGCGGCCGGGCTCAAGACCGCCGACTTGTTCCGGGTGACCGGAGAGCCGACCCTGTCCGACGTCCCGCCCATCGAGCTCGACCCCGGAGCCGTGGCCGCGCTCATGCAGTACGTCACCGCCGCAGCGGCACGCTTCGCGGGCTCTGAGAGCGCCGTGTACGCACTCGACCGGTTCGGCCTGACCGAGGAGATGGGGAGGGAACTTCAGCTTGGCTACGACGACGGCACGGTGACCATTCGGGGCCGGGACTTCCGTACGCAGGCGTACACCGCTCACCCCCGGCTCGTCGTCCCGATGCTCGATTGGCACGGCTCACCGCGTGGGCTGCAAGGCCGTGACGTCGGCGGCGCGTGCCCGGCCCGGTGGGTGAATCTGGCGAGTCCGCAGGAGGGGATGCGGTGGAGCGCCACGGGCGTGTTTCGGACGTCGTCGAGCTTCGACACGGTGGTGGTCACCGAGGGACCCGGCGACGCGCTCACGGCCGTGGCCGCCGGATACACCGCCGTGGCGGTTCGGGGTGCGGGAGTGGCTCGTTCGGAGCGCGCGGCGCGGGAGCTGGTCGACGGCGCGGCGGACGGAGCCCTGTTCGTGCTCGCAGGAGACAACGACCGCAGCGGCCGGGACTTCAACGACGCGTTGGGCACGCACTTGGCCGCGCTCGGTGTCCCGGCCCGGGTGCTGAGCATCCCGGCGGCACACAAGGACTTGGCGGACTGGCGAGCATCGCAGGCCGCCGACTTCGCCGCAGCGCTGCACAAGGCCGTGTCCGACGCGCCCGCCTGGACGCCGACCGATCAGGCACCGCCGAAGATCCCCAAGCCGCGAAAGGAGCGCGTCCCGATGCAAGGCACCGACATTGCCAACGCCCGCCGGGCGCTCGACATCGTGGGGCAGGACACCGCCTATGTGGACGGCGTGGGATTCCTGACCTGGAACGGGAAAGTCTGGTCCGTGATGAGTCAGACACGGGAACGCGCCATCGGGCACCGGGTCGCCGACGCCATGACGGCCGAGCTTGCCGAGCTGCGGGAGAAGTTCGGCGACGAGTCGAGCATGTACAAGGAAGCGCTGAAGGTCACGCGCCGGATGCACATGGATTCCGGCATCCGGGCCGCGCTGGAACACCTGCGCACGATCACCGGCCGAGAGGTCGAAGACTTCGACGCCCGGCCACATCTGCTCACCTTCTCCAACGGCACCGTGGATCTCCGGACGGGCGAGCTGCGCAAGCACCACCGCGACGACCGGTTGACCAAGCTCATCCGGCAGGAGTTCGACCCGGACGCGCGGTGTCCTCGGTGGGAATCATTCTTGTCGGAGATCTTCCCGGGAGACCTGGAGCTTCCCGCATACATGCGGCGACTGATCGGGTACGGCATCACCGGGGAGACACGCGAACACGTCTTCGCCTTGCTGTATGGCCACGGCAGTAACGGAAAGTCCGTCTTCGTCAACACGTTGGCGGACGTGCTGCGTGGCATTACCGGGCACGTGTCACAAGCGGCCGTTGCCTACCAACGCAGCTACGACCCGGGCGCGGCGAACCCGGCCCTTGCCGCGCTGCGGGGTGTGCGACTCGCCGTGATGTCGGAGCTATCCGAGGGACTGCGGCTGAACGAGGCCCTGTTGAAACAGCTCACGGCAGGCGACCCGGTGACCGCGCGCGAGCTGTACAAGGGAATCTTTACTTTCGAGCCCACCGCGCTCATGCTCATGGCCACGAACTACCGGCCCGATGTGCGCGGCCAGGACGATGGTTTTTGGCGCAGGACAAGACTTATCCCGTTCACGCGCTCGTTTGGTGACGAAGACAAGGACCCGACGTTGGCGCGGACCTTGCTCGACGAAGCCCCGGGAATCCTCGCGTGGGCCGTGAAGGGAGCGGCCGAGTGGTACACGGGCGGGCTGCGGGAACCGGACTCGATCCGGGCCGCCGTCGCCGAGTACCGGCAGGAATCCGATCTACTCAACGGATTTTTGCCGGGTGTACTGGTGCGCGACCCAAAGGGATCGATCACGCAGAAACAAGCATGGGACGTCTTCCAGAACTGGCGCGATGAAGAGCAGGTCATGCAGGTGATGCGTTGGGGGCCAAGAGATTTCGCGCGCAATCTGGAGTCGCGCAAGGTAGCTCGCGCCAAGAAGACGGCGGGACAGACGCTCGTCGGTGTGCGCATGGCGCGACCGGATGAGATTCAGGCGGGTTAGCCCGCACAGCACATCAGAGCGGACCGGGTCACAAAGGTTTCCTTGTGGCCCGGTTCTTTCTGCGCGCCGGAAAGGGGGACGATGCGCGAACAGCTCTACCGCATTGCCGGTGACCCAGTCACGATCCGGATTCCCGAGACCTCCGAGGATCTCCGCGCGTTCCTGGATTGGTGCCGTACCAACCATAAGCGCCCGGTCGCGTTCGACACGGAGACGACCGGGCTCGACATCTTCACGCCGGGGTTCCGGGTGCGCCTGGTCCAGTTCGGCACCGGGCGCGACGCGTGGGTGATCCCGCTCGACGCGGCGGCCGGGCTTGGGCGCGCAGCCCATTCCGCGGTCCGTGAGGCGCTCGAATCGCTGCCGTATCTGTTGGCGCACAACGCAAAATTTGATGCGCTCGCCGTTTCGGTATACCTGGGCGTCGACTTGGTGGACCTGTGGGGCCGGATCACGGACACGCGGATTCTCGCGCATCTGCTCGACCCACGCGGCCCGCAGGACCCGGGCGGTATCGGTCATGGGCTCAAGCCGTTGTCCGCCCGGCATGTCGACCCGGACGCGCCGGACACGCAAACCGGGCTGTACGGCGAGTTCCGCAAGATCGGCCATACGAAGCACACCGGGTGGGCCGCGATCGCGTGGGACAACGAGCTGTACACCCTGTACGCCGGACTGGACGTCATCCTGACCGCGCGCCTGTTCGCGATCCTCGGGCCGCTCGCTCACGATGGCGGGTACGAACGGCTCTCCGAGTTCGAGCACGCCGTGGCGCTCGTGTGCGCGCGGATGGAAGCGCGCGGATTTCTGCTGGACGTCGAGTACACCGAAACGCTTGCCGCGCGGTTGCTCGCCGAAGCCGACGAGTGGACCGCAGCGGCCCGCCGGTACGGGATTACCTCGGTCAATGCGCCCGCGCAGATCTCCGCCGCGCTCGAAGGCATGGGCGAGATCCTCACGGAGACAACGGACTCCGGTGCGCTCAAGGTGGACAAGGAAGTGTTGCTTCCCTTGGCGGACTTGGACCGCAAGTGGCAGCGGATCGGGGCTCGTGACGCGAATCCGCTTGCGGATGCGGTCCTTCGCGCGAAGCGTGCGGCGAAGTGGAAGACGTCTTACGCGGACTCGATGCTTGCGCTTCGGGACTCCGGCGGCCGGATTCATCCGGACATCACGAGCTTGGCTGCCCGAACGGCGCGGATGTCGATTTCCCGGCCGCCGCTTCAGCAACTTCCTTCCGGGGACTGGGTGATCCGGCGGGCCATGCAAGCCGAACCCGGGTGCGTGGTCGGCACGGTGGACTACCAAGCCGTGGAAATGAGGATTCTTGCGGCGCTGTCCGGCGACGTGCAGATGACCGCAGCGATCCACGCGGGCCGGGACTTGCATGGCTTCACCGCCGAACTGATCTACGGCCCGGAGTTCACCGAGTACCACCGCAAGATCTGCAAGGGCGTGGGCTTCGGCAAGGTCTACGGCGGTGGAGCCGACACGCTGTCTCGGCAGACCGGGGCACCGCTGGACCAGGTGAAGGCCGCCATCCGGGCTTATGACCGGGTGTATGCCGGAGTGCGGCGCTACTCGAAGCGCTTGCAGAACCGCGCCGAGTGGGGAGCCAAAGAAGTCATCACGCCGTCCGGGCGGCGGCTCCCGCTGGACCGCAGACGGCTTTATGCCGCAACGAACTACATGGTCCAGTCGACGGCACGGGACGTGCTCGCCGAAGCCCTGTTGCGTCTCGACGAGCGCGGGTTGACCGACTACCTGCGGCTTCCGGTTCACGACGAAGTGGTGTTCTGCGCGCCGCGCGCCGACGCCGACGAGATCGGCCGGGAGATTCAAACGGCCATGGCGGTCGACGACTTTTTCGGCGTGCCGCTCACGACTGACTTGGAGATCGGCGGACGCACCTGGGGATCTCTCTACGGTGCCGCCGCATAAGAAAGGGGGATCAATGGCGCGTTGCCGCTGCGGCGCAACCGACGGTGTCCGCGTGTATCCGATGTGGCCGCGCAAGCTGGTCCTGTGCCGCTCGTGCGCCACCGACCACTTCAAGGCCCGCCGCCGACAGGAGACCGCGCGGGTACTCGCGGCCTACGGGGACGCGGACCGGGCCGCGCTGCGGGCCGAAGCGCACCACATCGCGCTCCGCTGTGAGGCCGCGTCCGTGTTGGGGTGCACACCACAGGCGAGTACTCGAGCCGGCCGCGGTGACCCCATGGGGTGCACACCCCAAGATGTGCGGGCGTGCCTGGACGCGCTCGCCGGGCAGGCCGTGAGGTACTTCCGCGAGTTCGCGGACCAGGCGTACAGGGCGTTCCCGAACTACCGGGATCGGCAACGCGCCCGGGGCCACGCCGTCCGGGCCGCTGAACGGGCCGTGTACGCGCTTCCCTATGACGTGCCGTGGCTGCGCAGGCTCTACCGCGACCGGTGCGCCTACTGCGGCGACAAGGCCGAACACCTGGACCACGTGTGGCCGCTCGTCCTCGGAGGGGACGACGCACCGTGGAACCTCGCTCCGGCCTGCGGGGCGTGCAACCTGTCCAAGGGACCGAAGACGCTCGCCGAGTGGCTCCCCGGCCGACTCGACGGGCTCCCCGCCGACAAGCGCGCGTCAGTGCGTGAGCTGTGGCGGGGGTGGGCCGCGTGACCGCCCCGACCGGGAAGGTGTGCGGGAGCTGCTCGACACTCCGGCCGCTCACCGAGTTCTACCGACGTGCTTCGAGCCGGGACGGCCGACGGGGCGCGTGCATCCCATGCACCCGAGTAGCCGCCGCACGCAGGCACCAGGCCACCCGGGATACCGCCCGCGACCGCCGCTACCGCGCTCGGTACGGGATCACGGCCGCCGACGTGGACGAGCTGCGGGCCGCACAGCGCTACCGGTGCGCGGTCTGCGGCCGACACGAAGACCGTCTTCCCCTAGGACTCATGGTCGACCACGACCACCTGTCCGGCACAGTGCGCGCCCTGCTGTGCCACTCCTGCAACGCGGGCATCGGGCACTTTCGCGAATCCCCGGAGATCCTGCGGGCCGCTATCGCGTATCTCGCGCGTGCGGATGAATTGCTAGCCATTGCCGACATTGAGAGGGATCAATGAAATGAGCATGAGAACCGATAGCTTTATCGCGATTGCCGCGCGTCTCCGACGGGCCGCCTTTACGTTCGAGAAGGCCGCCGGATTGGCTGACATGGCATCGGTAGCTGCCCCCAAAGCGCTGGTCTCGTCGTCACGCGACGGAGTTAACCGGCCGGTCGAGGACATCGTCTTGGCCCGCGAAGGGCGGGGGATGTACAGCGCTCTGGAGGCGACACGTCGTCACGCGGTGCAAGCGGTACTGCATGCCGAGACGGCTACCCGTCGAGCACACCACGCGGCGGACATGCTCGAAGACCGCCAGGGCGGCTCAGCAGAGGATGGAAGTTCACTCGAACGGCCTAGCAACTCAAGGTGACTCGTCCGTGATCGTCGTCACTTAGGCGGCGAGCTGCAATATGCGACCTGCAAAGTGTCCAACCCATCTGCGTTTCGAGCAATTGACAGGTATCGAACATAGGTTCGATTTACGCGCAGGTAGGCCGCAGTTTTCAGGATGGCGGCAAAGTGCCTATCGGGACCTTGTGCGGGTTTTGTGCGTCTTTTGTGCGCGCTTCCGAGCGTTACAGGTTTCGCGGAACTTTATTTCCTAGACATACGTTCGGCGACTCGCGCTAGCTTGATCATTCGAGGGTATGGGCGTCGGGGGACGCACGAAGGAGGAAGTGGTTTGACCACGGGCAACGCCCGGCAAAGTGAACTAGTCACTACGCTGCGTAAACAAATTGATGCGGGGAAGTCGGTACAGGCACAAGGTGCGGCGCTGTCGGGCCACATCGCACGGCTAGCAAGCAATACCGTCGCGGGCGAGGCGCACGCTGACCCGCGAACCGCTCCCGAACTGCTCGCGGGAGTGGCGAAGGGGGATCGCGCGGCCGAGCTGCCGCTGTACGTCCGAGTGGCGACCGACTTGGAGCGCACCGCCGCGAGGATCGCGGGAGACTCGGCACTCAGCCGTGAAGACCTTCACCAGGAAGGCGCTGTCCGCCTTCTCGAAGACGCTCGGTCCGGCCTGATCGGCGAGCGCTTCGGCGGCAACGTCGGCCCGTACATCGGGCGCGTCGTGAGCCGCTATCTCGTGGACCTGGTCGACTCGCAGCGCCCGGGACGACCGAAGGTTCCCGGGCGAGAGCGGCGCAAGCTTCGCGAAGCCCTCAACGCCACTGCGCGCGAAGACGGCACCTACAACACGATTGCGGCCGTTCAGTACGCACGCTCCCATTTCGGCTGGAGCCTCGCGGCATTCTGGGCGGTCCACGGATCAGCTTTCGGCACACCCGTTCAATGGGACGACACGGCGACGACGGCCGGGCTCACCTACGCCGACATGACCGCCGACCCAACGGCCACCGACGAGCTAGACCGAGTCGAAGACCGCGAAGACGTCCGGCGGCTACGGGAACGCGCCAATCTCAACGACCGTGAGCGCGAAGTCATTGATGCCGTGTGCGGGTTCACCGGTAGTGCCTCAACAAATGAGGAAGCCGCCGAATTGCTCGGGTTGTCGGTACGCCACGTACGCCGGTTGCGGTCGTCGGCACTCGAAAAACTGGGGATGGCCGCCGACGAAATCGGGATCACCCACGAAGGGCTCGCGGACGACGACGAATGCCCGGAAATAGTCGCGCCACGAACACCGTATTTCGACCCGTGTCGGGCTGCTTGAAACGCACAATACGAAGCTCAGGGGGAATTGAATGTACATTTACCGTTGCGCGACCGATGACGCCGACTACATCGGTTTGGCCTCATCGACGAACTCGGTATTGATCACGATCAACGAGGCAAACAGCACGGACGGCTACGCGGACGCGGCCGAGCTGGACCTCACCGGCTCTGACGCCCGCTTCGTCGCCGACAAGCTCCGCATCGTGCTCGCGGGAACCGGCAAGGCCGGAGAAGTCTGCGGGGTCTACGTCGGGCGGACCGAGTCGGACAAGGGCGTCCTGATCTCGGTAGGTGTCGACGGAGGAGGGAACCGCAGTGTCATCCTGTCCAGCGCTCAAGCGGCCGACTTCGCCGACCGTATGACCGTCACCGCGTCAGAGGTCGACGACCGCAGCACGGAAACAGCCACGGTCGACCAGCGTGCAGCATTCGCCGAGCTGACCCGGCGGGCCGCCGCGCTGAAGATCACGGCAACCGTGTTCGAGGTCGCAGAGGTCGACCTTTTCGACGCGGCAGAGTGGGTCGCAACCGAGACCGAGAGCGACGCCGCCGCGTGACGGCGTCCGTCACCCTGCAACGGGTCTCACCCTGCGAACACGGTGTGACACACCACATCGTCGAACTTCCTGCCGGAGCGGCCTTCTCGGTTCGCGAGTGCCGCACCAAGGCAGGAATGCCACGAACGCACGTCGTCACCACGGATCGGTATCCGCAGTCTGTGGAACGAAAGTAGGCGCGAGACCCGCTCCGCCTGGGGCGGGTCGCCTTCACCTTGGGGTGCACACCACGACCGGTCACCGCGGCCGGCGTGGGGTGCACACCACAAAGGCTTTGCGGTGCACACCACAAAATGCGTTTCGCTCTACCGACGAGTCTCAGAAAAATGAAACACAACGCGACGTCGGGGCGATATGGTGAGAGAGATAGATGGGGAATTGAGAGTGAGGAACATCCAGTGGCACAACGAGTAGCGGTCGAAATGGTGTGCGACATTGACGGCACCCCCGGTGCGGACACCGTGCTCTTCGGCCTGGACGGTCTGTCGTACAACATCGACTTGTCCGACGAGCGCGCCGTAGAACTGCGGGAGATTCTCGCACCGTATGTCATCAACGGCCGACGATCCGGCGGCCGGAGGGTGCGCGGCACCGGTACGCCCGTGGCGACAACGCCGCGCAGCGAGAAGCCGGGCCAGATGCGCGCATGGCTCCGCGCGAACGGACACCCTGTGTCCGACCGGGGCCGCGTTTCCGCTGACCTGGTGAAGGTCTACGAAGACGCTCACCGGGCACCGGAGCCCGTGAAGGTCAAGGCGGCTCGTAAGCGGCCACAACGCAGGCTTGCGGCCGTCAAGTAGCGCCAAAGGTGGTGCGGGCGCGCAGGGCCGCGCTGGTACCCTGAGCGCGTCTCGGGCAGGGACGGACTTACACGCCGGTTCTAGCCCGAGCGGGAAGGCCCTCTATCTTCACAGATAGGGGGCCTTTCTCTTAGTTAATTCTCTGACGTACAAGTAAAGTAACCTTTTGAGCGAACGGGACGATAGAAAGCCGTGACTAACACCCTGCCGAAGCTCCGCCGCCGGGCCGCTGCATTCGCCGCCATCGTGGCCGCTGTTCTCCTCACGTCCGCGTGCGGCAGTGAACCCGCTCCTGCCCCGGCCCCGGCTGTCTCGTCATCGATCCCGGCCACGCCCGCGCCCGCCGCCGACGCGGCGAGTATCGCACTCAGCGAACGTTTTCACGCCGACAACGCATCCGCGCCGTGGCGCGACAAAATCACCCTGGTAAAGCTCGACGGGGCCGCCGTCATCGTCATGTCAACCCTCACCAAGAAAGACAAGACGACCACGGTAGCGATATGCGAAGCCGCGCACGAGTCGGCCAAGGCGTCCAAGGTTGACTTTTACAGCGTCACTGTGCGCAGCGCGGAAGACCGCGCGCTTGCATACCAGAACGACAAGTACGGCCCGGAGAAGTGCCAGAACTGATCTCAGGCACAACAGAGGCCCCCTCCCCGCGCCGGGAGGGGGCCTCATGCCTGCGGTCGGGTGCTCACAACCGCCCAGCGATAGCCAATATCTCCTTCAGGACTGCGTCCTGCCTCTGCGTGAACTCGTCGAGTGACTCGCAGCCCGCATTGAATATCCGCTTCGCGGTGTCGACACCTTCTAGATTGACGCACCCAGTTATGGCGGTCTCGAAATCCACGAGCGCCTGGTTCCATTTTTCCATCGTGAGATCTAGTCCTCCGGTGACGTCGCCGTCTACCAAGTTAGCGACACGCAGAAGAGCGGTCCTTACGTCGCCACTGCTCACGCTGCATCGGGTGTAGTCGGTGCAGGAGACTCGCCGTCTGTCTCTGTGGCGGTGTAGTACATCTTGCTGAACGAATCCTCATCGGTCCGGCGAGGTTCTCCGAATACTCTTCCCGCGCTCCGAAGACGCCTGAGAGCCGAGTACAGGTCCTTATCGGGCATCTTTAGCTGCGGCCTAAGCACGTCGAACGTAGTGCCGTTGGGATACTTACAAAGCGCTTCCAGTACGGCGCGACACTCTGCGTCGATTGTCATTTCTCGTCGGTCCTCAGTTTCAAACATGCCGTGTTCAGATTTGATCTTCTGGCTTCAAGATATGCGGCTCTGGCCAACTTGCCGGGATCGCGCACAGCTTGTCACGCACGAATACGGGACGAGCTTTGCTTTCGTCAGGAATGTTCAAGGCTGCGATCATGATGCTTTCGGCTTGGCCGTGCAGGCTCCAGCAAACGAAGTCTGGCAAGAACGGGCTTCCATTCTCGACGCGCATGGCTCCGAAGGCCGAAGCGCTCTCCGGATTGCGAACGACCAGAACATCCGTGTACGAGCCTCGCTCAATCAACGCGCCAAGTCCCGTGAAGTCTTTGCCTACACCGAAGCAGCACAGTGTCCATCCGCGTTGGCGTAGAGCATCGAATTGCCCTCCCAGGTCAGGCACGGTCTACTTTGGGCTTGAAAGGAACTCGAAGTGTAGGCGCATCCATTCTTCGGGGATGCAGCCGTTCTTATTGTCCCGAAGCTCGATCACGGGTGCGCCAGGGGTTGGTTTCGGCAAGTCCAAGAGCGCGGAGAACACCACTTCGGATTGGCCGACACATGCCCACGCGACAGACGAAGGTTGGAAGGCGCTTGTCTCCCCGTCTGCCGTGAGCTTGAGGTTCGCGCGGTACGCGTTCGCGGTGTTATCACCATGGAGGGCGAATACGTCCGCGTACTCCTCGCGAAAATCGATGTAGGCCAAGCCAACGACCTCGGCTTCATTCCTGAAGCAGACTTTGGTCCACCTTTCATGTTTGAGTGCGTTCATCATGTCGTCGCTGTTCATTGCGAAATTCCAACCTTTGTGTTTTCTCGTGTGGTGCGTTGGTCGCGTTGTGTGGGGTAAGCCGGGATTTGTACGGTCATCTCGGTGGTCCGCTGCCTGGGAATGCGCGAACCGTTAAGTATGTGGTCTTTCACGTACGGCCCGACCCGGACAGTCAACTGCGGTGCGGCTTCCGGCGTGAGCGGCTCTTTCCAGCGTCGAGCGGACTCGGTGACCGCTTCCTCTCGGATGCGGGCAATGAGCTGGTCGACGGTTGGCCCGGACGAAGTGCGCGGATGTCTTCGACGCCACTCGACATAGACGCCGACCGCGCACGCAAGCGTGAACAGGCTGATCCCAACAGCCAAGCCCCAAGGATTCGGTACACGGTCGGTCATGAGTCCTCCACCAAGCAGAAGACTTCCGCGCCTGCAAAGCGGAGACGATCGAGTAGGACGTCTTGCAGAAACCCGTTTCTCGCCAAATGACGAAGGGTGGGGAGGATGACGTAACGGGCGTCAGTGCGCTGAATCTCTTCTAGAAGCTCATTGAACACATCGTGTACCCCGCACACGAATTCAGGGAAGATGCGTGCCAGGGCAAGGCCTCGGCGTACGGCGAAGAACCCAAATTCCAGTTCCATCCGCTTGACCTTGTCGTCCTCAATGTCGGGTGGGACCCGCATGTACGCGTAGGCGACTGGAGTGCTACTCGCTTCCGCGTTGACAACAGTCTGGCTAGTCAGAGTCGACGTCATGGCATCCACTTCGCCTCGTGCGCTCGCGCAAGGCGTGTTCGCGCGCTCGCGTCGCGATGATGAAGCGTCCTCACGTTCTTACCTCCCGCGTCGGTGCGGCGTGTGGAGGACGAAGGCACAGTCCCGTGCCGCTCGACTGACGGTAGGGAAGATCAAGAGCCCGAAGGGACAGTAAAGGGACAGTCCGTTCGGAGTACGTAACTCCCCGTTCGGGTTACGCAGGTACGATCGAGGTGGAATTGACCAACACCTAGCGGAGGCTCGCACGTGGATATGAGCATCGGCACCCGCATCGCGACGCAGCGTAAGCTAGCGGGCTGGTCACAGGTCCAATTGGCTGACAGAACTAACTACGCACTGTCAACAGTCAAGAAGGTTGAGCAAGGCCGGGAACCCGCGTCGCCTGCCCTTGTGGCGACCGTGGCGCGTGTTTTGAAGGTCGAGCCTGAAGAACTGACGGGCACGCCGTACACCGAGACGATCGAGGCTGACGGACCGCTTGAAGGGCTCTCCGACCTGCGGGCCGTGCTGACGGAAGGGCAGTACGTCCAGCAAGTGCAGCCAGAGCCACTCGATGCGCTTTTTGCCGAGATGGACGCGATTAACAAGCTCTATCGCAACGACAAGGGCCGGATTGCTCTTGCGCGTCTGCCGATCCTTCTTAGGCAGGCTCACGGCGCAGTCAGGGAGGCAGCCTCTGATGAGGACCGTGGGCGCGCCTTCTCGTTGCTCTCGGCTGGGTATGTCACTGCTGAACGGCTGTTCCGCCGATTTGGGTATATGTCGCTCACTACACCGGCTGTCGACCGGCTGGAGTGGGTTGGGGCACAGGCCAATGACCGCCTTTACGCAGCTCAAGCGAAGGTCAAGCGTGCGCGTCTGCTGATGTACCTAGGAGCCACCGACGTAAGCCTGTCGCTCGTCGAGCAGGGGCTAGATGACATCGCCGGTGACGACGAACCCGCCATTGCGGTGCGCGGCTACGCACACTTGGCGGGAGCAATCTCAGCCGCGCGAGGCAGGCGGCCCGACGTCGCTCGTGCACACATCGCGGAAGCTCGGAACCTCGCTCAGCGAATTACGGGCGAGAGTGACGCCTACGGAACCCTTTTCGGCGTCGGGAACGTTGGCATCCACTCGTGCGCAGTAGAGCTCGAAGCCGGGGACCCTGAACGCGCTGCGAGAGAAGGAATGGCGCTCAAACTTCCGGCTGGCATTGCACCGCCACGGGCCGGGCATCACTGGCAGGACACGGCGCGCGGCTGGTTGCTCGCCGGGCAACCGACCTATGCCTTGGATGCACTGAACCGCGCTCGTAAAGTCGCACCGCAGCAAACCCGTCTTCATCCGAGCGTGCGCGAGACGCTACGTGGCATCGCGGAGGCCGAGCGGCGAAGGAATGAAAGTCTGGCGTCATTTGCTGGTTGGGTAGGCATGAAGATCTGACCCGCCTTCGACTGTCGGTGCTCCGTGTCATGATCGGCCCGCACCGGCAGTGAGGGGCCGCGTTGGACAACGTCGAAGCTATAGCCGCCGCCGTACGGAAAGCGATCAACGCTGCCGAGCGTGGGCGGTCGCACCTGGAAAAAGTCGGCAGTCTGCTGTCTGAGCTGCACGAGCAGTACAGCAAGGCGTTCGCCGGATCGACCAACGAGGACGTGACCCCGCTTGCCGGGGACGTTGAGCGTGTACGTGTCGAGGAACTCGCACCCCTGATCACCCGTCTTGTTCAGGCTCAGCGCGACCTTGAGGCATACGCTTCGGGGCTCACTGGACCGTCTCCAGCAGAACCGCAGGTCACCCGCCCTAAAGCTGAGCCTGACGACCGCGGCCGGCATGGGGTGCACACCACAACCGAGGAGCCAGACCCGGTCTCTCAAGAGCGGCTCGACGAACAACGTGCCGAGTTGCCGCCCCCGGTCATCAAGAACAGCGGAGCCAAGACGCACGGCCGATGGGCCGCCGACGATGACAGCGCCGAGTTCGCGCCCATCAAGAGCGGCATGAAAGACGACATGTACAAGCAGACGGCCGCCCACCTGGAGTCCATCGGCATGGGCCAATACGCCATCGCCTCACACGTCGAACCCAAGCTAGCCGTACACATGGCGCAGACCGGATTGACGAACGTTGTCGTGACGATCAACAACACGCCATGCTTGCGACACGAGGTCGCATGCGTTAAGTGGATGCACCGATATGGAGGTCCGATTATGTCGGAGGTGTAGTCCCGGCTTTGTGTCCGTTGAAGCCGTCCCCGCTTTCGACGTGCGTTGCTGGTAACGGCAGGGTGCGAAGCTCGAATGGAAGCCGAAGGGTTCCTGTTCCATCCAGGGGCTACGGGCGAGGGGAAGACCGGACGGGTGAATGCAGTGAACCCTCAGTGATGCCGCGTTATGTTGGACCCTCACCGATGGGTTGTTTGAGTGAGGTATAGGGCTGGCCGTTGAGAAGCGGCGGGTGCCGGTCATGGAGCAAGGGTTGACCGGGTCGGACACCACCGCCCCGCGGTTCAGGGGGCACCCACCCCGGTCGTTTCTTACGTATGCGGAACGTGGTAACCCCGACAGGTCCGAGATTCGGTGAATCGCGGTAGGCCGACCGTAAGGAGAGCGTAATTCCTCGGCGGGATTGGGATGATCCAGGAAGCGAATGCCAGCAGCCGAAAGGACACAGGAAACCGCACGCGCTTTCCCGGCCTCTCTCAATCTGGGTCGTGTGGATAACTGGCTGGATACGGGCTTGATGTCCGGCCTGAAAGGGAGCTGACGTGGATCAGGTGAGTCTGTGAAGGTGGTGTGGTTGTGACGTCGGAACCGAAGGACAAGTTAGGCGCTACCGCTTCGGCGGCGGTGAACGGACCGGAGGACGGCTATCTCGATTGGGACCGGGTTGACTTCCCTGTCGCGGAGAAGCAGGTACGGCGATTACGGCAACGGATCTTCACGGCGAGCAAAGCGGGAGATCTGAAGAAGGTACGTAATCTTCAGAAGCTGATGCTGCGCAGTCGCTGCAACACTCTGGTCAGTGTTCGGCGAGTGACGCAGGTCAATGCTGGCCGCCGGACGGCGGGCATCGACGGCCGGGTCGTGGCCTTCGATGACCAGCGCGCCATGCTGACCTGGTGGGTGCACCATCAGGTCAGGCCGTGGCGGGCGAAGCCGGTCCGGCGGGTGTATATCCCGAAGGCCAATGGAAAACAGCGCCCTTTGGGGATTCCGGTGGTGGTGGATCGCGTGCTGCAAGCACGCATGGTCAACGCGCTGGAACCTGAATGGGAAGCCCGGTTCGAACCCAAGTCGTATGGGTTCCGGCCGGGACGCGGTTGCCATGACGCGATCGGGCAGATCTTCGGGTCATCGCGGGGCAAGAACCCACGACGGCAGTGGATTCTCGACGCGGACCTGGCCGCCGCGTTCGACAACGTCGACCACGGCCACCTGCTGGACGCACTCGGAACCGTTCCGGGGCGCGGTCTGATCCGGCAGTGGCTCAAGGCCGGCGCGGTTGAAGGGACACGGTTTCTTCCGTCTTCGGAGGGAACTCCGCAGGGCGGGGTGATCAGTCCGCTGCTGTTGAACATCGTGCTGCACGGGATGGAGAACGCTGCTGGCGTGCAGTACCTGAACTGGAGGGAGCAGCCTGGGTATGCCAAGCCGGACTCGCCGGTGCTGGTGCGCTATGCCGATGACATGGTCGCGCTCTGCCACACGCGGCAGCAAGCCGAGCAGGTCAAAACGCGGCTGGCTGAGTGGTTAAAGCAGAGAGGGCTGGCCTTCAACGAGGACAAGACACGTATCGTCCACCTCGACGAAGGGTATGACTTCCTCGGCTTCAACATCCGTCGTTACAACGGGAAACTGCTCATCAAACCCAGTCGCGAGGCGGTCTTCAGGATCAAACGACGGTTACGTGCCGAGATTCGTGGCCATCGCGGCCACGAGACCAAGGCGTTGCTGCGCACGCTCAATCCGATCGTGCGTGGCTGGGCGGCCTATTACCGCACGGTAGTGTCCAAGAAGATCTTTCAGGACTTGGACCACTATGTGTTCCACCTACTTTATCGGTGGGGGCTGCACCGTCATCCGAATAAGTCGCGACGGTGGATCGTTTCGCGCTATTTCGGACGTTTCAATAAGTCCAGGAACGAGAAGTGGGTTTTCGGTGATCATGTCACCGGTGCCTATCTACACCACTTCGGCTGGACGAAAATTGTTCGGCATATCATGGTCACAGGCACCTCGTCAGTGGACGACCCCACATTGACGGACTACTGGGCAGATCGTCGCCGCAGAAGGTTCTCGCCCGTCGACAACACGACCCTGCGACTGCTCAAGCAACAGCAGGGAACGTGCTGGGTGTGTGGCGATTATCTGCTCCATGCCGACCGGCAACCGGAAAGCCCGCAGGAGTGGGAGCGATGGTTGCGGGTGGTCAAGAAGGCGATGAGATCGAACCACATCGCCACGCGACCACCGGATGAGCCGATCAAGGAACAGATCTATCTCATACACGCCTACTGCCGGACAGGGTTCCGGCGACAGGACCAGTCATCCGCTCGATCGCCTTCAGGGCTTGCTTGAGCCGGATGCGGTGAAAGTCGCAAGTCCGGTTCTGAGGGGGCGGGGACGCAGCAATGCGTCCCCGCTACCCGGCCCCGGCCCCTTAGGCTGCGACACCCTCCTACCTGCCGTGTTGCCCCCAGGCGCGACACTGACTGTGCACGGCACTGCCGAAGATGGCACGCCGACCACCCACACGTATCGAGGAAGGCCGAAGCAATGATCGAGGCGTGGTACGAGGGCCACACCGACAAGCCCGTGATCGTCACGACCGGGGAAGACCTTGGCCGGGTCCTTGACGACGTCGTGGCCGCTGGAGCCTTGCAGATGGCGCAGCTCATCACGGACGGCGACACCAACAGGCCACATCTGTTCGTCGGGCTGAACGGTGACCGGGGAACGCTTCGCTACGCCGCTCCGGGCGTACCCACGTCCTACAGCAAGAACACCGGGACGCCGTTCCCTCTCCCGGAGTGGGAAGACATCACGTACTACTTCGGCCGCGCTGACTTCGAGTACCCCGACGACGCGGAGATCCCCGTCAAGGTCGTGAGGGAAGCCGCTCACGAGTTCCTGAGCACCGCCGGGCAGCGGCCAACAGGCGTCGAGTGGACCAGCGCGCAGGACTGGCCATGATCGACCCCCGACCACTCGACTTCGACGGCCAATGGCACGTGCGCGAACGTGACCCCCAATGGGCCGTCGAGATGCCCGCCGACGCGGCCGGATGGAGCGCCATTTTGGGCAAGAAAGCCGTCCGGCTGACCCGCGAAGGCGACGACGTCACCGCGCAGTCCTCACGGGTGCTCAGCCTGCCCGACGCCGTCTTGCCCTCACTTCTGGCGGCTCTGAAGGCTGTGCAGAAGACGGAGTCATGCGTGAACGATGACGGCCGTCCAACGGGCACGTGGACGCACATTTTCGACACGGGCCGCACGGAACTCTACGGTGCACTGTTCGTGGTGAACGGCGGTTCAGCGCACAAGTGCCGATTCGATATCCGCTACAGCGACCTTCCCGCAGGCGTGCGCGCGGTCGCCCTCGCGGTGGACTATCTCACCTAAAAGCAGAAGGCCCCCACCTGTGAGGATGGGGGCCTTGAGGCCTGCGTACCGGTACGCACCGGGTACGCACGAGCACCGATAAGGCTAGGTAGCGACCGGTACTGACCAGCACGATTTCAGCAGGTCAGAGTGCCTAGCGCTGCGTTTGCGCAGGTCAGAAATCGGCACGTTGTGAAGGCTCCCTTCATACAAAGCCTGGCTGGACACGACTCATCTGGCCATGCGCTGAGAGCTCGTGAGATGCCCGAAAGCCACTTTCGGCAGGTGAGACCTGACGAAAGTGGCTTTCGGGCTATCGGCGTCAGCGCAGGCGGAGGGCCCGCTTCAGGGTGCCGAAGACGTCGGTCTGGTTGGTCAGGCCGACGATGTTCGCCGCCTGCGGGCCGTAACCCGCGATGCGGACCTGGGTGCCGGTGTGCTCCATGGACGAACCCGGGAACGCGGTGGCGTAGTTGATGGTGATGTTCGCGCCCTCGTTGGTGACCAGGGTCGCGGTCTGGCCGGGCGTGGCCTGGCCGTTGGGGACGATCTGGCTGGTGTGGCCGTGGTCGGCCGTCACGAGGACCAGGGTGTCCGGGTTGCTGCGGGCGAAGGCCATGCCCGCGGCGACCGCGGCGTCGAAGTCGATGGTCTCGCCGATCTGGCCGCAGGGGTCGGCCGCGTGGTCCTGCTTGTCGATGCTGGCGCCCTCGACCTGGAGGAAGAAGCCCTTGTCGGCGCGGCGGTCGTTGAGGAGCTCGAGCGCCTTGCGGGTCTGGTCGGCGAGCTTGGGCTGGGTCTTGGGCAGCGCCGGGTTGGCGGTGCAGCGGCTCGGCGGGGTGCCGCCCTGCTTGGCGAGCGGGCCGACCCAGTTGGTGGGCATGTTGCCGTCGGCGAACAGGCCGAGTACCGGCTTGCCCTTGCGGACGGCGCCGAGCTCGTCGGCGGTCTTGACGACCTGGTAGCCGGCGGCCTTGGCCTGGTCGAGCGGGGTCTTGTCCTTGAACTTGCCCGCGGTGACCTTCTGGTTGAAGTACTTCGCGCCGCCGCCGAGCAGCACGTCGGGCTTGGTCTGGACGAGCTGCTCCGAGATCGAGCCCGCGCCGCCGTTCTCCTTGGCGTTGACCGCGCACTTGGCGGTGGTCTCGACCGGGCCCTTGCAGTCGCGGTTGATCACGTGCGAGCCGAGCACGGCCGGGGTGGCGTCCTGGACCTCGGCGGTGGTGACGTCGCCGGTGCGCAGGCCGGAGCGCTTGGCGAGCTCCAGGATGGTGGGCACGGGGTTGCCGTACGCGTCGACCGAGATCGCGCCGTTGTAGGTCTTGGTGCCGGTGGCCCAGCCGGTGCCGGACGCGGCCGAGTCGGTCACGTAGTCGGGCTTCGACGGGTTGTTCTTCTCGACGGCGTACGTGGTGTAGTCGCCGGTCAGCGGCAGCTCGTCCATGGCGAGACGGCCCGCGGCGCCGCGCTCGTAGTTGCGGGCCGCGGTGATCTCCTGGTGGCCCATGCCGTCACCGATGAACAGGATGACGTTGCGGGCGGCGCCGCCGCGGATCTCGTTGCGCACGTCCTGGGTGCGGTCGCCCGCGGAGGCGACGCGCATGTCGTCGGGCTGGGCGGAAGCGATCGGGGCCACGGCGACCAGCGAGGCGCCGAGTGCGCCAACGGCCAGCCATTTGCGGCGGCCGGCGAGCAGCGAAGCCATCGAATCTCCTTCAGTGATTTGGGGATGCCGGGTTATTAATCAGTGCGCATGTGTGCACTTGAGGGCATGCGGGTGACGGGCTCATGGCCGTGGCAAGAACTCCGGGCACCCGTTGTGTGTGCAAGCGCACTTCAGCCGGTTAGCGAGCGTTAGCCGTCGACTCCTACACTGCGTAGTCGTGGCACATCGACCGTTGATCGCTCCGAGCATCCTGTCCGCCGACTTCGCCAGGCTCGGCGAAGAGATCCACGCCGCCGAAGGCGCCGACTGGGTGCATGTCGACGTGATGGACGCGCATTTCGTCCCGAACCTGACGCTCGGCCTGCCGGTCGTCGAATCACTGCGCAAGGTCACCGAGACCCCGCTCGACTGCCACCTGATGATCGAGGATCCCGACCGCTGGGCGATCGGGTACGCCGAGGCGGGCGCCTACAACGTCACCGTGCACGTCGAGGCAGCCAAGGACCCGATCAAGATCGCCAAGGACCTGCGCGCGGCCGGCGCGAAGGCCGGGCTTTCGGTCAAACCTGGCACCAAGCTTGAGGACCACCTGGACACTCTTAAGCACTACGACACGCTGCTGGTCATGTCCGTCGAACCCGGCTTCGGCGGCCAGTCGTTCATCGCCGAGGTGCTGGACAAGGTCCGCACGGCGCGGCGGCTGGTCGACACCGGGCACCTGAAGCTGGTCGTCGAGATCGACGGCGGCATCAACGCCGATACGATCGAGCAGGCCGCCGAAGCCGGTGTCGACTGTTTCGTCGCGGGCTCGGCCGTCTACGGCGCCGCCGATCCCGCCAAGGCCATCGCGGCACTGCGCGAGCAGGCCGCCCGAGCCGCGGGTCGGTGAATCCCGAGCCGATGCGGCGGGCGATCGCGCTGAGCGAGACCGCCCGCGGCACCACGAGCCCCAACCCGCCGGTCGGCGCCGTCATCCTCGACGCGCGCGGCGAGTTCGCGGGCGAAGGCGTCACCCAACCGCCCGGTGGCCCGCACGCCGAGGTGATGGCGCTACGGCAAGCAGGGGAGAAGTCGCTCGGCGGAACTGCGTACGTCACGCTCGAACCATGCGTTCATCACGGCCGGACCCCGCCTTGTGCACAGGCGCTGCTCGACGCGGGCGTGTCCACCGTGTTCTACGCCGTGCCGGATCCGAACCCCGTGGCCGCGGGCGGGGCGAAGACGCTCGAAGCCGCCGGGGTCGCCACGCACGAGGGGCTGCTGCGCGGGGACGTGGAGCGCGGGCCGCTGCGTGCCTGGCTGCACTACGCGCGCACCGGGCGGCCGCATGTGACGTGGAAGTACGCGTCGACCTTGGACGGCAGGGTGGCCGCCGCGGACGGCACCAGCCGCTGGATCTCCTCGCCGGAATCGCGGGCCGAGGTGCACGCGATCAGGGCGACATTGGACGCGATCGTGGTCGGCAGGGGCACGGTGCTGGCCGACGATCCGGCGCTCACCGCCCGTACCGCGGACGGCTCGCCGCTGCCCCGCCAGCCGTTGCGTGTGGTGGTGGGCACTGGGGAAATTCCGGCGGGCGCGCGGGTGTTGGATGGCAGTGCGGAGACCGTGCACGTGCGGTCGCACGACCCGGAAGAAGTGCTCGCGCTGCTGGCCGGGCGTGGCGCCGTGGACGTGCTGCTGGAAGGCGGGCCCCGCCTGGCCGGCGCGTTCGCGGGCGCCAAGCGGATAGACCGGATCTTGGCCTATCTGGCACCCGCGCTGCTGGGCTCCGGCCCGGTCGCGCTGGGTGACGCGGGCGTGGCGACCATCACCGGGATGCACCGGTGGGCCGTCGAGGGGGTCACCATGAGTGGAAGCGACGTGCGAGTGTCGGCGACACCCGTGCACTAAGGAGGCTTGAGTGTTCACCGGCATAGTCGAGGAGCTCGGCGAGATCACCGCGGTCGAGCAGCTCCCGAACGCCGCGCGGATCACCGTGCGCGGACCGCTGGTCACCAGCGACGCCGGGCACGGCGACTCGATCGCGGTGAACGGCGTCTGCCTGACCGTGGTCGAGGTCGCCGGTGGCGAGTTCACCGTCGACGTCGTGCACGAGACGCTGCAGCGGTCGAGCATCGCGAAGATCGCCGTCGGTGACCGGGTCAACCTGGAACGCGCGATGGCGGCGGGCGGGCGGCTCGGCGGGCACATCATGCAGGGCCACGTGGACGGGACCGGCGTCTTCCTCTCGCGCGACGAGCAGGGGCTGACCAAGTTCGCGCTGCCCGGCCACCTGGCCAGGTACGTGGTCGAAAAAGGCTCCATCGCCGTCGACGGCGTTTCACTGACGGTCGCGGCGATCAGCGCCGACGAGTTCGCCATCGCGCTGATCCCGACGACGCTCGAACTGACCACGCTGGGCCGCAAAGAGTCCGGTGACCTGGTGAATCTCGAGGTCGACGTGGTCGCGAAGTACGTTGAAAAGCTGACGTTGCCCTATTTGGGGGACAATGGCGGCCTGGCTGGAACTGAGGAGCGGGCGTGAGCGAGAAAACTGCTGAATGGACGCCGTGCGGCGCCGGGGCGAAGTTCGACGCCGACGCCATCGACGCGGCCATCGCCGACATCGCGGCCGGGCGGCCCGTTGTCGTCGTCGATGACGAGGACCGCGAGAACGAGGGCGACCTGATCTTCGCCGCCGAGAAGGCCACGCCCGAGCTGCTGGCGTTCATGGTGCGCTACACCTCAGGTTACGTGTGCGTCTCGCTGACGGAGAGCGAGGCCGACCGCCTCGACCTGCCGCCGATGTACCACACGAACCAGGACCAGCGCGGCACCGCGTACAGCGTGACCGTCGACGCGTCCGAGGGCATCACCACGGGCATCTCGGCGGCGGACCGCGCGCACACGATCCGGCTGCTGGCCGACCCGGACGCCGGTCCGAAGGACTTCCGCCGTCCCGGGCACGTGGTTCCGTTGCGTGCCAAGGAAGGCGGCGTGCTGCGCCGCCCTGGGCACACCGAAGCCGCCGTCGACCTGGCCAGGCTCGCCGGGCTGCACCCGGCAGGCGTGCTCTGCGAGATCGTGTCGCAGAAGGACGAGGGCGACATGGCGCGCCGCGACGAGCTCGAGGTGTTCGCCGCCGAGCACGACCTCCAGGTGATCACGATCGCCGACCTCATCGCCTACCGCAGGCGCACCGAGAAGCAGGTCGAGCGGGTCGCCGAGGCCCGGATCCCGTTGTCGGCCGGTACTTTCCGCGCCGTCGGCTACGACAGCCTGCTCGACGGCATCGAGCACATCGCGTTCGTCTACGGCGAGATCGGCAACGGCGAGGACATCCTCGTCCGCGTCCACTCCGAATGCCTCACCGGCGACGTCTTCGGCTCGCTGCGCTGTGACTGCGGTCCCCAGCTGGAGGCCGCGCTGCAGGCGGTGGCCGACGAAGGCCGCGGCGTCGTGCTGTACATCCGCGGCCACGAGGGCCGTGGCATCGGTCTGCTGCACAAGCTGCAGGCCTACCAGCTGCAGGACGCGGGCGCGGACACCGTCGACGCGAACCTGGCGCTCGGTGTGCCCGCCGACGCGCGCGACTACGGCACCGGCGCGCAGATCCTGTGCGACCTCGGCGTCCGGTCGATGCGGCTGCTGACCAACAACCCGACCAAGCGCGTCGGCCTCGAGGGCTACGGGCTGCGCGTGTCGGGCCGGGTCTCGCTGCCGATCTCGCCGAATCCGGAGAACCTGCGGTACCTGCGCACCAAGCGGGACCGGATGGGCCACGACCTCGCGCAGCTGGAACACTTCGACCAGGTCGGCGCGACCGAATTCGACGAGACGCGCACTGGCGGAGGATCCCTGTGAGTGGTGAAGGACGTCCCGAGGTCGAGCTCGACCTCAGCGACTGCCGCAACTTGAAGCTCGCCATCGTCTGCACCCGATGGCACGCGAAGATCACCGACGCGTTGCTGGAGAACGCGCTGGCGGCCGCGCGGGAGGCGAAGCTCGAAGAGGAGCCGACCGTGGTCCGCTGCGCGGGCGCCGTCGAGCTGCCCGTGGTCGCGCAGGCGCTGGCGCGCGACCACGACGCGGTCGTCGCGCTCGGCGTCGTCATCCGCGGCGGCACCCCGCACTTCGAGTACGTGTGCGACGCGGTGACCGCCGGGCTGACCAGGGTCGCGCTCGACGAGAGCACCCCCGTCGGCAACGGCGTGCTCACCTGCGACACCGAAGAGCAGGCGCTGGACCGTTCCGGGCTGCCCGGCTCCAAGGAGAACAAGGGCCACGAGGCGACCGTGGCCGCGCTGGACACGGCGCACGTGCTGCGCGGCCTGCGTCAGCCGTGGACCGAAAAGGGTTTCGTGTGAGTGTGATGACCGCTTCGGAGCAGCAGGTCGTGTGCCGTCCGCGCAAGGCGTTGGTGGTGTGCAGCCTGCTGGCCGTGTTCCTGCTGGCGGCCTTCACCACGGTCGGCGTGCTGCTGCGCAACTCGAAGACCGGCGCGATCTTCCAAGTGGCCGACCAGGCTGCGATGATCGGCATCGGGGTGCTGCTGGCGGCGGGCACGATGCTGTTCGCGATGCCGCGCGTGCGTGCCGACGCACAGGGCATCGAGGTCCGCAATGTGTTGCTGACCAAGCGGTTCGGCTGGCACGAGGTGCTTTCGGTCAGTTTCCCCGACGGCGCCTCGTTCGCCAGGCTGGAACTGCCGGAGGACGAGTACCACTCGGTCATGGCGGTGCAGTCGGTGGACCGATTGCACGCCGTCGAGGCGGTGCGCGCGCTGCGGAAACTGCACAAGGCGGCGTGGGAAGGCCACACCGGCACGATGTAGTCGTACTTTGGGCCGATCTGTGCCGGCCCGGGGTTTCGTACGATCAGCACGTGACCGACCTGTTCCGCTCGACCTGGCACGAGCCGCGGCCGCCCGGTGCGCCACTGTGGCCGCGGCGCGACCGGGTGCTCGTCGCCGCGCTCGTGACGGCCGCGGTGCTCGAAGGCGTGCTCCGGACGGACCTGCCATGGCGCGTGGTGTCCGTGGTGGTCGTCGCCGCGCTGGCGCCGACGTTGCTGTGGCGGCGCAGCAGGCCGCTGCTGATGGTCGTGATCGCGTTCGGCTCCTCGGCGGCCGTCGAGCTGGTGACCGCCGGTCTCGCGTCGGCGTCCTACACGATGGCGTTCCTGTTGATCTTGCCGTACGCGCTGGTCAGGTGGGGTTCGGGACGCGAGCTCGTGCTCGGCGCGGCTGTCGTGCTCGGCCGGGTCGTGCTCTCCGGCCTGATGGGGCACACCAGCGCGGGCGACCTGTTCGGCGGAACGGTCGTGCTGTTCGCGACCTGCGCGCTCGGCGCCGCGTTCCGGTATCGGGCGGGTGCGCGGCGGCGTGAGTTCGATCAGGTCAAGCTGCTGGAGCGCGAACGGCTCGCGCGGGATCTGCACGACACGGTCGCCCATCACGTCTCGGCGATGGCGATCCGCGCGCAGGCGGGGCTCGCGACCATGGAGTCGCGACCGGAAGCCGCGGCCGAGGCGCTGCGCCTGATCGAGTCGGAGGCGGCGGCCGCGCTCGACGAGATGCGCGCCATGGTCCACGTGCTGCGCCGCGACCAGCCCGCCCAGCTGACGCCCGGTCAGGGCCTCGCCGATCTGCCCAAGCTCGCGAGCGCGAGCAGGCCGACGGTCGACGTGGTCATCTCGGACGAGATCGGCGAGGTGTCGCCGTCGGTCGGGAGCGCGATCTATCGCCTAGCGCAGGAATCGGTCACCAACGCCCGCAAACACGCCCGGCACGCCACGCGCATCGAGGTCACGGTCGCCGCCGACGCGACTTCGGTCCATTTGCGCGTCAGCGATGACGGCGACGGCGGCCCGGTCCGGACGGCGCCCGGCTACGGACTGCTCGGCATGATCGAGCGCGCGGACCTGCTCGGCGGTTCCTGCGAGGCGGGCCCGGATCCCGGGCGAGGCTGGACCGTGCGCGCCCGGCTGCCACGCGCGGGCGCGTCGGCATGACCGTCCGGGTGATCGTCGCCGACGATCAGGAGATCGTGCGTACGGGGCTCACCATGATGCTCGACGCCCAGCCCGGCATCGAGGTCATCGGCCAGGCCGAGGACGGGCGGCAGGCCGTCGACCTCGCCACGCGCCTGCGGCCGGACGTGTGCCTGTTCGACATCCGGATGCCGGAGCTGGACGGCATCGAAGCCACCCGGCTCCTGGCCGGTCCGGAGGTCGCCGACCCGCTCGCCGTCGTCGTCATCACGACGTTCGACCTCGACGAGTACGTGTACGCGGCGCTCCGGGCGGGCGCGCGCGGGTTCCTTCTCAAGAACGCGGGAACACAGCTGCTTTCCCAAGCCGTCCACGCCGCGGCGGCGGGCGACGCGCTCATCGCGCCGAGTGTCACCGCGCGGTTGTTAAACGCTTTCGTGAGCAGCGGGCGAGCTAAGCCGAAGCAACCCATCGAACCGTTGACGGACCGGGAAGAGCAGGTGCTCCGCACAGTCGCTCGCGGGCGGACCAACGCGGAGATCGCGACCGAGCTGTACATCACGCTGAACACGGTCAAGACCCACGTCGCGAGCCTGATGGCGAAGATCGGCGCACGCAATCGCGTCGAGATCGTCATGTGGGCTTACGAAACCGGCCGCACCGGCGCTCCGGGGTCGTGAGCGTTGCGGGCGGTTATTGGGCGGAAGGTCGAAGGTGGCGTGTTCAGGGCGGAGTGAGTGCGGTTTGCGGCGTTGAGCGACGCAAGCCGCACTCGCCCTGGCACTAGGCCCAGGTATTGAGGGGCCGTCATCCACGGTCGGTGTGGGTGGGGGCCTCCCTCACCCGAGCTGAGTGGGTGGGGGCCTCCCTTACCCGTATATACGGTCGAACTAGGCCCTCACGCCGCGGATCCGAGTGAAGTAGGCCCTCACTCACGCCGGACCACGACCCTGCCGCGGACGGGGCAACCCGAGAAGGGGGTCGTGAGTGTTTAGACCGGTTAGCCGCCGAATGGGTCAACGAACTACACTCCCATAAGGCGTCTACCAGCGAGGATACCCACCATGAGCGCATCGGCACCCCGAAAGCGGAGGTTCAAGAAGCAGGTAAGCGAGCGGCCACCGGTCGTTCCGTTCACCCCGGAGGGTGACGCGGCGTTGTGCTACTCCCGTCAGTCGCATTTCACGGATGAGAGCACGTCCAATGCGACTCAGACGCGGGACACGCACCGGTACTGCAATGCCTATGACCTCCCGATCGTGGAGACCGTGCAGGATCTGCACGTCTCCGGCGACTTGGAGCCGCACAAGCGGGCAGGGCTCAAGGACTGGCTGACCGATGCGCCGCCCCAGCCGTGGAAGACGCTTGTGGTTCCGAAGCTGGATCGGCTGGTCCGGAACGTGATGGACGCGTTGACGTTGCTGGAGTGGCTGAGGGCACGCGGTAAGCGGCTGATCGCGATCGCTGAGGGCATCGACTCCAGTAACTCGATGAGCGAGTTCATGATCACGCTCATCGCTGCTTTCGCGCGGATGGAGCGGGAGCGGATGAAGGAGCGCTTCCGCTCCGCGCGGGCGACGCTGAAGGACGAGGGTCGGTGGGGTGGGGAAAGCCACCTGTACGGCACGATGCCTGTCGAGATTCCCGGTAAGGGCGGTTGGATTCTTGGGCTGGACCCGTACGCGGTCAAGATCCTGCACAAGCTATCCAAGCAGGCCCAAGACGGAAAAGGGCTTACCGCGATGTGTGACTGGCTGACCGCGAACAAGGTCGTCACGCCCCGCGATAGGCAAGCGCAGCTAGCGGCCGAACGCCGGGGAGAGGACGCCGCCACGGCTGAGCTGAAGGGGTACGAGTGGTCACCGGGCACGCTTCGCGCCTTGCTCGAACACCCCGACCTGGTTGACCTCGGCATCTTCGAGCCTGCCGAGCAGTCGGCGATTTCGGCCAAACTGGAAGAGAAGGCGAGCAGGAAGACGCGCGGCAGTAACCAGCCGTATGGGTTCTCCGGCATTCTGGTGTGCCCGGATTGCCTGACCCCGCTGTGGCACCGGATCTGCGGTCAGAAGCGCGTTCGCAAGGACGGTTCGACCAAGGAGTACGAGTACCTCTACTGGCGTTGCCCGACGCGCAAGCACGGCCCGTCTCTGCGCGGGGATGAGATAGAGCCGTTGGCCGAGAAGGCGTTCTTCAAGCTCTTCGCGATGGTTCCGGTCCGGGAACGGATCGTGCTGCCGCCGACCAGCCACGCGAACGAGATAGCCAAGCTGGAGAGGGACTACGCGCGGCAGATGGCCAAGGTCGCGCGGGTCAAGTCCATAGATGACCGGCGGAGGGTCATCGCCGACGGAGACAAGATCTTGGCCGATATCGATGTGCTCAGGGCGCTTCCGGCCGATCCTGGCGGCGTGCAATGGGTTCCGACTGACCGGACCTGGCAGGAAGAGCTAGAGGGCAAGACGGCGGAAGAGAAGCGGCTGCGGTGGCTTGACGTCGGGTTCACGTTCGCCCCGAAGAAGCTGCCGGATGGTTCGGTGTGGGGCGGTTGGCGGATGCCGGAAGGGTGGCAGGAAGCCATGCCGGAGGTAGCCGAGTGGCAAGAGCGTGTCGGCGGGACCGGTGACGTGATCAACGTAACTAGTCTGCTTGAAGAGCCCGCAGAGACAGGACACGACGGGGACTGACCCCGTTTGTGACTGACAAGGGAGTCTCCCCGCCATGTGGCGGAGAGGCTCCCTTGTCGTTGTGGCCAGTAGTGCCGCTCTCTCTATTGGGTCTGCCACATGGAGTTCAGCGCGTCGGCTACCACCGTGAGCCTGTCGAGAAACTCCTCAGCGTCTGCCCCGCCGACGAACACCCAGACTGAGCCGTCGGGCCCGGTCTTGACGGTCGCTGAGACCGGCTCCCCCTGTCGGGCGGGGGTGATCTGCCCGGCCCGCCGTGACGGGACGCTGTCGGCCCGCTCAGGGCCTTCCTGGCAGTTGCGGTGAGCATCGTCGCCCGTGTCGCTGTCCGGGGAGCCGTGGTCGCCGTGTCCGGCGTGGTCTGTCCTGTCGTGATGGTCGCTGTCATGGTCACTGCCCTTGCGTGATTGTCGCGGGATGGTCGGTTGTGGATCACTCGTATGGCGGTCGGTCAAGGGGCGCTCACCGTCCCCTTGGCCGGTCGGCGGGAGAACCGGGGGAGCCGCCGAACACGGGCACGAAAACCCCGGTTTTCTGGGGGTTCAGCGGGTGTCTGAATCGGCATCCCCCCGCCTCCCCCCACCGTGTTTCCCCTGTTCAGCACATGGATTCGCCGTGGGGGAGGTCGGGGGGAGAACTCCCCCGGTTTCGGCGGCCTCCCCTGCTGCCTCCCCATCCGCTTCGGCGTCCCGGCGGGCCCTGGCATGGGCGACGTCGGCGGCGTGGACGTACATGTGCCCGCGCACCTTGCGCGGCCCGCGCCCGTACCGGGTCAGCGCTGCTTTCAGGTCGGTGAACGTCCACAGCTCGTACTGGTCGGGGTTGTGCTCGATCAGCCGCGCCAGCACCTGCTGTGTCCGCACCCGGTCCTCACCGCCGAGAACCTCGGCGATGTCGGCCAGCTCGTTCACTTCGGCCGGTGCCGCTTCGAGCTGCGGCACCATGCTGGACTCGATCGCCCAGCCCGCGTCCTCAATCAACGCCATGGCGCGGGCGATGACCGGGGTCACGTCGTCTACGCCGTCTTCGAACGGCACGTAGAACCCGCGCACCAGCTCGAAACTCTCGTCCGTGAGCCCGACCGCCACGCAGGTTCCCCGGTCGGTGTTGATGCGTAGCTCGGTCGCCCGGATACCCGCCGCGTACTTGCCCGATCCCAACAGTCCGTCGTTGGCTACCTGATCGGCCACGGAGAACGCGACGCCACACGAGATGTTGCGGGTGATCTCGCGCGGGATGCTGTCCTTGGTCGGTGACTGGGTCGCCAGCAACAACACGATGCCGTACTTGCGGCCGCGCTTGATCAGCCGCACCGCCAGCTCTTGCGCTTTCTTGCCGTACTTGGGGTGCTGGAACAGTTCGTGACACTCATCGATCGCACACACCAGCGGGTGCAGCCCAAGCTTGCGCTTGTCGGCGAGCTTGCGTGACACCTTCGGCGGACTGCCCGGCTGCTCACCCAGGACCTTGCCGCGTCGCTCCATTTCGGACAGCAGATCCGCCAGCGCTTGCGTAGCCGCCTCGGCCACGCTGTCGTCCATTCCCATCCGGTAGCGGGAAAGACGTGGCGCGAACGGGGTGAAGTCGGGTGACTCGCCCATCACGAACGCCCACAGTTCCGCCGTGGGGTCGAGTGCCGCGCCGAGCAGCAGCGTCCGCAACGCCGCCGACTTACCCTGTCCCGGCCTCCCACCGATCAGCCAGTTCACGCCGATCAACGGGGCGTTGATGACCGAACCTCGTTGTGACAGAACAAACGGGACACCGTCGAACAGGTCTACCTGTCCATCGTGGACCAGAGGCCAACTGCCGGCTGCGGACCTCAGGATGCCCTTGTCGGCGACCCACAGGTCAAGGATTCCATCCTCATCTCCCTTGGTAGGCCACGTTTCCAGCGACGCCCGACCGAGGTTCGCGGCCAGCTTCGAACGGCGTGCCGCGACCATGTCCGCGGTGACTCCCATCGGCAACCTGATCTGCGCGAACGTGCCATCCCCGTCCGTGCGCGCCGTCACGGGGTAGTCCAGTACACCGCCGTTCTTGAAGAACCGATCCAACGGCCCGATACCCAAGTGCGCCAACGCTTTCGAGATCATCCGCTCATCGATCCACGAATCGGCGTCCTCACGATCCGGGCGGACCAGCCACCCGACACCAGGTGTCTTGTCCCTGCCCTCGAACGCCGCCGCGACCAGTAACACCACCGGCAGCGCGTAGAGCACCACCGGCACGCCGACCGTGAGCACCGACCACGTGGCTTCCAGTCCCGTGTAGACGTTCGCCAGCCAGACCCACATGTCCTCTCGGTCCATCACCGAGTCGACCAGCCACAACACGGCCGCCACGGGTGCGGTGAACCGGGCCGTGATCACCAGCCGTCGCGCGACGATCCCGATCTTGGCCCACCGCGCGGTGGCGTCCGATCGGATCAGTTCTTGAGCTGCCCTCCGTGCTTCGGCGTCACCGGCCAGCCGCGCGCGGCGTGCATCCGAGCGCAGATCCGCGTAGGTGGCCCAACTCCAGAACTTCACCAGCCAACGCCAGTTCCCGCGCACCACGAACCACAGCAACCGCACCACATCCTGCGGCAGCTTTCGCGCCCGATAGCCGACCACCGACCGGGCCCGCACCACCGGACCGGACCGCCACACCTGCGCGGCCACACGACGCGCGTGCTTGCACCACCGCGCGGCCCGTCGCCGGACTGTCCGGCGGCGTGGCTGCGGCAACGTGTCATCCACCAATTCGCCGTCCATCAGCGGACCGACGTGTTCGACCTCGGCCACGGCTGACCGGGCCAGCGCCGCACGCTCGTGCGTCTCCTCATTCATGCGCGGCCCCCTGCCCGGTCTCAGCGGCCAGAGCAGCGGCCAGCCGCGACGACAGGCCACGCGAACACCCGGTGACCTCCCGTACCCACAGAGGACTCACGACCACATCGGGTGTCCACGCTTGCCGGGCATCGGTGAGGTAGTCGGCGAACAGCTTCCGCCGCACCGCAGGTTCACCGGCCGGTGCGGCGGGTTCATGAACCTCGGTCGGTTCATGAATCTTGGTGGCGTTCATGAACGCCACGGCCACCGCGTCGGTGAGCTTGTCGCGAAGGTCGGTGACCGCTTCGGCCGCGACGAACACGACCAGCGGCGGTACCGAGTGCAGCACGACCCCGGCCGGTGACCCGGCCGCCCACGACGACCACGTGTTCATCACGTACGTGGCTGCCAGCGTCAGCCACTTCGCCGCACGCACCCACCGACCCGTGTGGACCTGGTACCGCGCGGTCACCTGCTCCGCTCGCAGAATCGCCAGCAGCACCAGGCACACCGTCGGATCGAGCAGCCACGCCGTCAGCCACACCAGCGAACCCACCTCGGCCCCGGCCGCAGCGAACCACTGCACGTTCGCGGCGGTGAACGCCAGGCCGAGAACGATCCCCGCCCAGCACAGTCGATCCACTTGAGCGCGGACCCGTTCCACCCGAAGCGCGATCACGTCCGGGTGCGTCTGGTACCGGCGAACCTCGGCCGCCTCGGCCGCGTCCTGTGCGAGCTTCTGAGCCCGCGTCAGCGGCACGTGCCGCGCATCCTGATTCGTCATCGGCGACCACCGCCCCGGCGGCGGGTGGTCGTGTCCATCGACGTGACCGTCAGCGCACGCGTCAGGATGTGCGCCGCGATCAGATCCGGCACTGCCAGCACCGCGAGCAGCAGCGTCGCGTTGCCTGGATGCGTGATCACCAGCCACTGCACGCCGACCATGGCCGCGCCCATGAACATCACCCGCCCGGCCAGCGACACCACACGGGCGGACGCCCGTGCCGCGTCGGCGGCCTGCTTGGCCTTGCGGGCACTGAACCGCCAGATCATCAGCAGCACCAGCAGCACCAGCAGCACGGCGAGAATCTGATTTGGCGTCAAGGTGAACGTCATCGCCGCTCACCTCCCCGACGGCTCAGCCACACCGGGTACAGGGCGCGCCGGTCGGTATCCGGCAACGCACCCCACACCCCGACCGTGTCGGCACCAGCGGCACGAAGATCTAGCTCAAGGCATTCATCGATCACCGGGCACCCGGCACACAGCCGCGCGGCCAGCTCCCTGTCGGACGGATCATCCTCGGTCAGATCCGACACGTTGTCCCGGTCGAACGCCCTCAGCCACAAACCATCCCTGGTCACCACGTCGGCAAGAACGTCATCCGGCACATCGGCGAACCGGTCGAGTCGAGCAGCCATCCTCTGGTAGTCGAATTCGGTCATCGCGCACCACCGTCAAGAACACGCCGCAGCTCAGCCGCAGAAATCACCAGACGGGAACGGCGACGCGTGGCACGCAGGTCACCGACCCGGATCGCCCGGCACACGCTGGACTCACTAGCACCGAGAAGCCAAGCGGCTTGACGGATCGAAAGAAACGCAGGAAAACCCGCGTTGTTGATTGCGTTACTCATGATTATTGCCCTTACTGTTGGCTGCGACTCGCTGAGTGCGGGCCGCTGCCATCAAGTAAGACGGCAACACTACATATCAACTATGTCGGCATTAGAATGTGGTTATGTCGCCGCGAGCATATCCGCAGGTCGAGGGCACATTTTGCGAACGGGACATTCCGAGAAAGAATAAAAAAGATGGCGATATTCACGGCTGGAATATCGCCATCTTTCGCGTCGTGTCGCGTTACTCGCCGACAGTCCACTCATCGCCGGGTTTCACCAGCTCAGAAGGGACCGACCCCCCTTCGGGCACGCGAACTGTGACACCTTCCGGCACATGTGTCACAAGCAGTCTTCCTGCATTGCCTCGCTGCGCGATTTCTAGAGCCTGCGCGGCGGTTAGGTGGTACGGGACTGGCTCACTTGAACCCGCTTCGCACAAGAATATGTCAGCATCGCGTGCTAGTTCGTTCACGCCATCGCACATTCCAGTGTCGCCCGAATAGGAAAATATGTTGCCTTTAGCGTCTTGGGCGCGAACGCCAAAAGTCGGGACAGAGTGCCGCACCAGTCGGCTTGTGAGCTCGATATCTCCAATAGTGGCGGTGTCTCCGTCGCCTATATATCGGACCTCGAATATATCTTTCACGGTGTCAACCGCAGGGTCCGGAGAAATGAACGAGTTTAGCCGCTTGTCCCAATTCATCGGTCCGAAGATTCGGAGCTTTGGCGCTTCCTCGGTGTTCAGTGCCCAGTTTGCTAAAGCGGCGAGATCGGCAAAATGATCCGGATGCATGTGGGACACCCATACGGCGGCCAACGTTTTCGGGTCGACATGTTCTAGTAGTGCAGCGAAGACTCCTGAGCCGCAGTCTAGAAGGATTGCCGTATCTGCCGAGGAAAGCAGGTAACCCGAACATGGCCTATTCGCACGCGGGTACGGCGTCGAACAACCGATTACTGTGATTTTCACGCGTCCTCCGGCAGCTGATTCATTTGCTCTTCGACGCCTGCCGTAAAGGAGTCTATGTTGACCACTAGCTCCCTCGCTTGAATTGAACTCTTGTAGTTTTCAGATTGTAGAATACGACTTAGGTTACGCATTCTTCGCAGTGCGCCCTCAAGTCTCATGTTGGTATCGACCTCGTACAATGGCGCAAGGGCTTCTGCCGCGCCGTCCACATTGCGTTCCATCAGGAACGACTGAGCGATGTCAGCACGTATTACGGCGATAACAGCAAAGTTTTCCGGCGCGTTAGCGAGGTATGCGGTTAAAGCCTGTGACAGTTGCTCGCGGGCTTGATGCGATTCTCCAACCCATAGATTTGCCGTGCCAAGGCATCGAAGATGGTTGTCTTCCGAGAAGAGGATCATCCCGTTCTCGTCGTCACTGGTGCCGTCGATAGAGCTAGCTTCCGATGCCGATATGACCTCGTGCAATTGCTCCCGGTTTCCCAGGCGGGCTAGCGCACGTGCGCGCATAGATGTTGCTCGCATTACGCCAGAGCGGGTCACTGCAAGCTGTAGCGAACGTTCGGCCAGGTTAGCGGCACGTTTCCAGTCGTCACGCCAGAAGGCGATACCTGACTCAATTCCGAGCACCCATGAGCGCAGCTCGGGGATATTCGCCACCTCGGAAAACTGGCGAGCGACACGACATTGGTCGGACGCGGCTTCGTACTTTCCGTAGAAATCGCTGGCAGCTGCCGCCAGATAACCGCAGGTGCGAGCAGCGTATCCGTACAACAAGGCTTGCTGTTGCGGGAAAGCGCGCTGGTCGAGCAATGTGAAAATATCATCGCGCAGCCTGCGGCTACGCAGGAACGTATTCAGGGGATCAGCAGCTATGAAATCGATACTAAGTCGTCGAACTTCTTCTTCAATCTGTTCCATTGTTGACGAATGAATTTCAGCCACTTGATGCCTCAATCCAAAAGCAGCCGACTCTGATGCCGCCAAGGCAACCAAAGCGGCACCGGCCGCCTTTTGTCCTAGCTGTTTAATGGAAGCCTCGAAAGCCGGGTCCTGCCACCCGAAGACGAAACCAGAAGCCGCGGAGCCATTTTCGCCGCGGACAACGATGGCACCCTCGTTAGGAAAGCGAAACCACAGCTCATCATGAGGCAAGCAAAGAATCGTTGCGTACTCTCTCAGAACTTTGATGTTATCTTCGTCCTTGCCATTCTCTAACTTGCTGACCTGGCCTTGGTTTAGACCCAGCCATCGGCCCAAGACTTCTTGATTCAATGCCTTGCCGAGTAGCTTAAGCCAGCGAGGATGATGGCGATACGCTTTAAATACATTTCCGATTTGCTGACTGTTGAAAGCGCGTCGGAATTCGTCAGTATCGAAGAATTCTGGACGCAGATTTCGCGGTGGTCCCAAAAGCTGATCGCGCTGATCGCGCAAACACTTACTGCACAGAGCTGCCGTGTTGTCGACAGCCAGCACACAGCGACAACCGGTGCAGCGTCGCGCGCCATTGGCCACTAGCCCACCTGGCCTCACAACGCTCATACGCGACCCCGCTGCACCACGTCCGACCTTGGTCTACCGCTCTCACCAGCGTACATCCGCCGTGGGTTACACACCAACGGACTAACTGGTCTATGCCCGATCCGCCCCGTCACCTGCGGATATTCCCTGGGGGAATATCCGCATGTCTGGGCGTATATAGACGTCTCCGTGCCAGCCAAGAGACGGTTGACGGCGTTGTTCCCCGTTCACCCGAACGTCGGTTCGAGGGTTAGGTAGCCGCCCAACGATGAACCCCGCAAATGACCAGGATCGGATCACTGTTGTGACAGCTTCGCTCACCAATGAAGTCGCCTGCGTTGCGCGCAGCATGCGGGAGTCGCTGGAGCTGATTGACGACACGTTGAAGCTCGAACACCTGGATTGGGAATCCGTTCTATATGTCGGCGACACCGAGTATTACCAGACCAAAAGCGGCCCTGTTCCCAACCATCAAATGAGGGTCAGCGTACGCCCTTCTAGCGGTTACGGTGCGCTCAACTACATGGATCACTCTGACTCTGGCACCCCGATTATGAACTCGTATAACCCCAAGCGTCCTCTGCCGTCGATCGACCTCGTGTTCAACGGCTCTACAGGAGCAGTCTTTCCACAGACGGCAATCCTTCCAATCGCGGATATTCGGCGCGCACTGGTCGAATGGATAGAAACTCGTTCGCGCCCAACATGCATTAAATGGCTTCCGTACGACATGCACTGAAGCGACTTAAAAAATGAGGGGGAAGAGGTGAGTAGGATTAGCGGTCGATTGAAGCGCCTTTACGTGACGTGGCATAGGTGTGACGGCGACGGCCGGAATCATGCTGTGACCGATGAGAAAATGGCCAGTGGCGTTGAACGCGCGGAGGGTCGTTACGAATCGGTGTGTGGTCACATCTTGGTGATCGCCTCATCGCTGCTGCCGCCCGCGCGCCGATGCCAGAGCTGCCTTAGGTTCCTTGAGGCCCGCGCGAGCCTGCCGACGGTCGAGCAGCGTCTCAGGCCCCGGTGTCGGCACCGCAAGCCGGGCCGTATCCGCCGGTTGTTCCGGCCTTCCCAGACTCCGGCTGTTCCGCTGCCCCGCTCTGCCACTGCTGGCGTGGGGTCGAGCGCGAGGCGCGACGGCCGGATGAGTTCGGCGGGGGTGGGCCAGCCAACACCCGCTCCCGCCGGACGCCATTCACTGCGAGAGGTGGATGGATGAGAGAGACATTCACCGCGCGCCCACTGCCGGGAATCGCCGACGAGTCCAAGCGCTTGACGCACCTGTTCGAAGCACCGCCCGCAGGTGCGCCAATACCGGAACGGATCACCGCGCTATGCAACAGCGCCGAATTTGGTTACAGCGAATTGGAATTGCTGACCGTACTGAGGGGAATGCCGTGTTTCGCCTGCCTGCACAAGACTCCGAGGTCGGTACCGCAGGTCGCGGGGACTCCGTGACGGAGGTCGAACAGAGGCAAGCGGCGGAGCGGTTCAACACCGCGTCCGGCCGGGTGGTGTGGTGGCGGGACCGGGTGCTTCCGCACACGATGTCGACGCGACAGCGCGCGTATGTGCTGGAACGAATCGCGTTTTGGCAAACCGTGCGGGCCGATGCAACCGAGGTTCTTGATGACGAATTCCTGCCGTATCGGGTTTGGTGCGATTTGGGCGCTGACGTCGTGCGGTTGGTTGCGAGAAGTGAACGAGCGTTGTTGCGTACGGAGTCCTGGCAAGTGCCGGAAATCGACCTGACCCGTGGTTGCAGCGGAGTGTCACGCGCTCTGGGGTTGCTGGCGGTCGAGCCGGATGTGTTTCGCCGCGCGGATTTGGTGCGGCAGATAGCTATGGCGATCGGTCCCGAAGTACTCGTGCACCGGCCTCCCACCGGCCTCGGGTGGCCGAGCGTAGCCAAGTTCACGCTGGAATTGGCCATGTCGTTGTACCGGGCGGCCGGAATACCGCGCAAGGCGGCGCGGCGGCTGACGTACGGCACAGGATTGGAGGCATGAAGCGTCGTGGACGCACGGATCTTCCCTAACGGGCCGGACACCCAGGGGCCGAAAGACATGAAGCTGGGGAAGCTGGTACCGGACGATTCGGCGCCTGTCTTCCTGCGATGCATGCGCGAGACTCGCGGGCTGACACGGGCCGACTTGGCTAAGCGGGCCGGTATCAGTGAGCAGACGGTCAGGCGTGTCGAGTCAGCTAAGCGTCCATTGTGGTCTCTGGCGGTCATGGCAGCGTGGGCTGACGCCCTCGGCATAGGCCGTGTGCTGCTTGTGTCGATGTTGTTGCGGGACTACGAGTCGGGGCAGGGAGGTTGGTCATGACCGACACCGAGACAGTGAAACCGGCTGATGACCTCCGACTGGTCGGTGCCTGGATTCGTTGGCAACGCAGGAAAAAGGGACTCAGTGCGGAACAGGTCGCCACACGGGCGGGCTGTTCGGTCAGCGCCTTGCATGCCATCGAACGATCGGAACGGGCGCTGACGTCCCTGGACTTGGCGGTGGGACTGGCGGACGCTCTCGGCATCGACCGGGGCGTACTGCTGATGCGTGCGGTGCTGAATTTCCGTTACCCCGACCCGGATCTGAGCTTGTTCACAGACATGTCGCTTGACGGTCCAGCGTTGCAGGACGAGATGACATGAGTGACGAGACACCTAGGCTTGATCGGGATTTCCGTCACCTGTCGCAAGAACGCAAGATCGGCGACGAGCTGACGGATGAGGATCACGCAGCCGCCGCGAACGTTGTGAACGCCTACTGGCCCAAGTTCGGCACCCCTCGGCCATTGCCGGAACGCTGACAGCAGAACAAAACAGGCGGACCGCCGGTGGACTACGCAGGCGGCCTAAGCGAGCATTTTTTTGCCAAGTAAGGGAAATGAGGACTCGTTAGATCGTGTGGCCAACTTTGCCGCGCCGTATGCTGGGAGCGCAGTTGCGACGTTTGCGTCTGCGCCAAGGCCTGACGCAGCGCGACCTCGCCGAGGCGATCGAGTGCGATGAGAGTCAGATGAGCAAGGTTGAGCTAGGCGAACGCGCGCTCAAAAGACTTGAACTCACCGCGATACTTGCCATGCTCACCATTGACGATGCCGAGCGTTCAGAACTGCTGGTGCTGGGCGACAAAGCCAGAGAGTTGCCGACGTCTCCGAGGAACGCCAACTTGCTGCCAAGAACCCTGAGGCGGCTAGCCAGCTACGAAGCTGACGCGTCAGAGATCTTTTGCACCACTACCGCGTTTATCCCTGAACTGCTGCGGGTTCCCGACTACGTCAGAGCAGCGGCCAAGACCTCGTTCACGCCTACGCGGACGTCGTTGGATGCGCTGGTGGATTTCACCGCGCACCGGCAGAAAGTCTTGTACCAGCAGAAGCGGATTTGGTTCGGTATCGGCGAATACGCGCTCAAGGATCGGACCGGCGGAAGCTTGTGCATGCCCGAGCAACTGCGATTCTTGCTTGACATCATCGACGCGCGTTCTAATGTCCGTGTTCAGGTGGTGCCGATAGCCGCGATGACGCATCCACTGCTCACCGGCGTGGTGACCGGGCTCCGTTTTGGTGACGTCGTCCCGGACGTGGTTCACCAATCGAGCTTTGAGGACGGGACCTTCTCCGAGAACGTAACCGTGACGCGCGCCTGTTTCCGTGCTTTCGCCACGTTGCGCAGACGGGCAATGTCACCGGAGACCAGCCGCCAGTTCATCGCACGGCGATGCGCAGACTTGCCAGAGCAGGCGGGCGAATGATCGCTGACCTTGGAACGTCTTCACCCCACCTGTTTAAGCAGGTTGAGACCCCACTCCGCATGTCACCCGCGCGGCGTAGGGCGCGCGGGTGACGCATGCGGATCATCCAAGGCAACTCTACGAAAGCCATGCAGAACGAGTTTCCGCAGGTAGAGGCCATGCTAGAGTGTTGTTAGTTGACTGATTCGGTGGAGAACCGGCCGTACCACTCACGACCCGACGCCGAGCCGACGATCACGTCACCTTTGCGTTTCCCCTCAAAGAGAACCGCCCGCAACGCTCACGAGCCCTTCAACCGAAAGTACGAGACGCCACCCGTCCCTCCGGTCGACCCGCCCGGGGCCCGTTTTCCCGATGAGCCAAGACATCCACCTCGCCAGGATTGAGCCCAGACGCAGGACGACGAAGGGCGCTTCCAGTGGCAACGACAACCGCGGCACCGAAGAAGCACAAGGACTGGCGGATCCTCACGGGTTTGCTGCTGCTCTGCGCCTTCCCGATCTTCGCGGGCTCATTGCGCCTGGCCGAACTGACGGGCGGCGCGCCGATCACCCCGGAGAACGCCCGCTTCTTCGCGGTGCCGGTCCCCGTGATCGTGCACATCATCGCGGCCAGTCTTTTCTGTGTGATGGGTGCGTTCCAGTTCGCGCCCGGCCTTCGAAGGCGCAGGCTCGGCCTGCACCGGGTCTCCGGGCGCGCGCTGGTGCCGCTGGGCCTGGCCGCGGCGCTGTCCGCGTTGTGGATGACCTTCTTCTATCCGTCGCCGCCGGGTGACGGGCCGCTGCTGTTCGCGTTCCGGGTGGTGTTCGGTTCGGGTATGGCCGTCGCGCTCGTGCTCGGCACCGTCGCGGTGCTGCGGCGGGACATCCGGCGGCATCGGGCCTGGATGATCCGTGGCTACGCGATCGGCATGGGCGCGGGCACGCAGGTCCTGACCCACGTGCCCTGGGCCTTGGCCTTCGGTGCGCCGGGCGAGCTCACCCACGCGTTGCTCATGGCCGCCGGCTGGGTGATCAACCTCGTCGTGGCCGAGCGGGTCATCAGGCAGCCCTAGCCCGGCCGCGGTCGAAGAACACGTCGGTCCATGGTTCGCACAGTGCCCGATACCGCTCGGCTTCGGACTCGCCGCGGAGGCGTTCGAGCAGCGCGACGATCAACGCGTCGAGGTGCCTGCCCGCCGGGTCGACGACGCTGGTGGCGACCAGTTTCTCGTCGCCGCGCAGGCGGACCGCGCCCAGCAGGTCCCGGTTGGTGAGGACCCCGGTGCTCAGCTCGGCCATCAGGCGGAAGTAGGTCCCGTCCGGGCTGCCCAGCCGGTCCAGCTCGCCGCAGTAGCGGTCCAGTGCCCGCCAGTCCCGCAGCGCGGCGAGTCCCTGGCACGCGGTGCCCAGCGCGAGCCGGTACAGCTGGGCCGTGCTGAGGAGTTCGCCTGTCCGCCGGTTGTCGCTGGGCAGGTCTCGCAGTGTGTCGCAGAGTGAGACGATCCTGTCGCGGTCGAACACCGGCAGGCCGTCGCGAAGCGTGTAGTACCACCAGCGTGGGTTGTCCGGGTCGGCTGCCAGCGCGAGGTCCAGCAAACGCAGGTTCCGGTGAAGCTTGTCCTTGTCCCGCGCGACCTCCGGGTGATAGCCGTCGTGCCGGAACTCGACGCCCAGCCGGGCCAGGTCGACGCGGACGTCGCGCTCGCCCTCGACGACGGGGTATTCGTGGACCGGGCCTCGATAACGGATCGAGCTTTCGGCGCGGAAGACGCGCGGGACCCCTTCTTCCGCGATACCGCGGTCGACGTCGAAGATCGTCGGAGTGAGCACGAGGCGGGCGAGGTTCGGCGCGCCGGACCATTCGGACAAACGGGCCGTCAATTCCTCGGCCGCGTGCTCGCTGAGCCATTCGTCCGCGTCGAGAAAGACGATCCAGCCGGCCGGGACGGATTCAATGGCGAAATTGCGGGCGGCGCTGAAGGAATCGGACCACGGAAAGTGGACAAGCCGGACATTGTCGTGTTTCGCGACGATGTCCGTGGTTTCGTCCGTGGAGCCGGTGTCCACGACCAGTATTTCGAAGCCGTGATCGGTGATGCTCGCCAGGCAGCGCGCGATGCAACGCTGCTCGTCCTTGGCCAGCACGACGATCGAAATCTTGTCAGGCATGGTGCTTCCGTTCCGCTGTGCGGGTGCCCGCCGCGTGGGCGGGCACCCGCGTCCGGTCAGTGTCCGCAAGCCTCCGGCTGGCCGATGTAGTACCAGTTGTTGCAGGTCCACGAGTAGTGGTCGAACACGTGGCAGCGGACGGTGCCGTTGTTGGCGGTGTAGGAGCGCAGGTAGTCGAATCGCTGGATGTCGCCGCCGATCCAGGAGCAGTGCTTGACCTGGTTCTCCGCGCGGTAGTCGGGCGTCCAGCAGTCGTCCTGCGCGGTGACGGGGCTGGCGCTCGCGGAGCCCGCCGAAAGCGCGAAGAACGAGCCGACGGCGAAAAGCGTGGCGCCCAGCGCGCCTGCCTTTTCCCGAATTCGGCGGCGGCCGCCGGCAGTACCACTGCTCGTGGTGGTCTTTCCTTCAGAAGCGGTGAGGTCCGCTTCGAGGCCTTGCAGAAAACTGGCGCGTGCGTTCACAAGGAATTCCTTCCGGTAACCGGGAATTTGTTCGACCAACTCAAATTAAGGGCCGGAAAAGAAAACTCGCAAGATGTTTCAGGGCAGGCTGAAATCGGCCACAATCGGTAATTTCTGACGGTTTATGTCAATTGCCGCTCGGGTGAGAAAAAGGAAAAGCCCGCCGTTCCGGGTGCCGGAGCGGCGGGCCGAGGCGACAGGCGGTCAGACGGTCAGGTCGACCACAACGGGCGCGTGATCGGACGCGCCCTTGCCCTTGCGCTCGTTGCGGTCCACATAGGAATCGGTGACCGCGGAGGCGAACTTCCCGTTGCCGTACACCAGATCGATGCGCATGCCGTTGTTGTTCGGGAACGCGAGCGCCCGGTAGTCCCAGTACGTGAACGGGTGGTCGTACTTCAGCGGCCGCGGGACGACATCGCTGAGCCCGGCGTCGCGCAGCGTCGCGAGCGCCTTGCGCTCGGGCTCGGTCACGTGGGTGGATTCGGCGAACTTGCCGATGTCCCAGACGTCTTCGTCGGCGGGTGCGATGTTGAAGTCGCCGAGCACCGCGAACGGGGTGTCGCCGGACTCCGCGATGACCGTGCCGCGCAACGCTTCCAGCCAGCGCAGCTTGTAGGCGTAGTGATCGTGCTCGACATCGCGGCCGTTCGGGACGTAGACCGACCACACGCGGACGCCGCCGCAGGTCGCGCCGATCGCGCGGGACTCGACCGCGTCCTCGTAAGTCGGTTCGTCGGTCAGGCCGCGCTGGACGTTCTCGATGCCGACCTTCGACAGGATCGCGACGCCGTTCCAGCGGCCGAGGCCGTAAGCGGCGACCTCGTAGCCCAGCGCCGAAACCTCGGCGAGCGGGAAGGCCTCGGTCGTGCATTTGAGCTCCTGCAGGCAAAGCACGTCCGGCGCCGCCGATTCGAGCCAGGCGAGCAGCCGGGGAAGCCTCGCCCCGACGGAGTTCACGTTCCAGGTCGCGATACGCATGAGGGGGAGACTCTCACACCGGGTCGTGAGCGTTCCGGGCGGTTGGAACCACCCCGCCCGGAACGCTTACGAGTCCTTAAACCCCAGCGGTCGTGCGGATCCAGCTGCGGCTGGACGCGACGCTCGCGTAGTTGTTGGTGCCACGGGTGTTGCTGCCGCTCTGGTTCTGCACGGTCGAGGCGACGCCGACCTGGACGCCGTTGGACAGCTCGGGGCCGCCCGAGTCGCCCTTCCACGCCGAGCCGTTGATGCCGACGCTCTGGATCGCGCGGCCGTTGTACGCGTCGGTCGACGAGCCGGTGACCTGGACGTTCGCCACCTTCAGCGCGGAGGCGGGCGGGCCGGTCGGGGTGGTGCGGCCCCAGCCGTAGAGCTGGTTGGTGGTGCCCCTGGCCGGGTCGCCGGTGCCGAGGGTGATGTAGGTGGTGGTGAACGCGCTGGCCAGGTGCAGCAGCGCGATGTCGCCGTTGGGCGAGATCTTCTTCTGGTCGACCGCGATCACGGTGCCGCCCTGCAGCTGGTTGCTGCCGACGCGCACGCGCATGCCGCTGCCGTCGGTGTCGAGGCAGTGCCGGGCGGTCATCACCCAGCGCGAGGCGATGATCGTGCCGGAGCAGTTGAACCCGTCCCAGTCACGGCCGGGGGTGTTGACGTAGACCTGGGCGCCCCAGCTGACCGTCGGCGCGGTGCCGCCGCCGACGATGCCGGGCTGTGTGCCCGCGTTCGCCGTGGCGCCCGCGGTGAGTGCCAGTGCGGCCGCCGCGATCGACGCTGCGCCCAAGGTACGGATTCGGCTCACTTTCCCGTTTCCCTTCGCCAGAAAAGCCTGGTGAAACATTGGGACGGAAAGTAACTATCCATTCACTCGATAGGGAACCAACGTAAGTCGGGTAAACGGGATTGCCCGACTTACGTTGGTAGATCAGCACCGAGGGTTGCCCTGTCCGCTGATCGACGGTCACACTCCTGAGGTTGTCTTGATCCACGCACGGTTGGCCGCCACGCTCGCGTAGTTCATCGTCCCCTTGGTGTTCGTGCCGTCCTGGTTCTGCACGGTCGACGCGACACCGACCTGGAGTCCGTTCGCGACCTGCGGCCCGCCGGAGTCGCCCTTCCACGCCGACCCGGTGACACCGACGCTCTTGATCGCCTTGCCGCCCGCGTTGTCGGTCGACGTGCCGGTCACCTTCACGTTCGCCACCTTGAGCGTCGGCGACAGCGGGCCGTCCGCGTCGGTGAAACCCCAGCCGTAGACCTGGTTCGTGGCACCGGTCGCCGGGTCCGCGGTCCCGAGCTTGCTGAACGTCGTGGTCACGTCCTTGGCCAGGTGCAGCAGCGCGACATCACCGGTCGGTGACTTCTTGCGCTGGTCGACGTCCGCGGCGACACCGCCGCCCAGGTTGTTCGAGCCGATCCTGACCTGCATCGCGGTCGTGCTCGCCGCGACGCAGTGCGCGGCCGTCAGCACCCATCTGGCGCCGATGATCGTTCCTGAGCAAGCGAAGCCGAAGCCGCCGGGCACGGCGACGAGCACTTGGGCGCCCCAAGGCGTGGCAGGCGCGTTCCCACCGCCGACGATGTCGGTCCGCGCGACGGCGGCGGGCGCGAGCATGGTCATGGCGAGCGCGGTGGCGGCGACGGTGCGGAGCAGCATGACGGTGGGATCCTTCCGGGCCGAGTGGGGAGTCAGACGGACCGTAATCACCGGATCACCCGGCCGATACTGCCGAATGTCCAGACCCGGCGGGCCGAATGGGCCGGATCCGCGCACGGATCCACGTACAACGACGGGTACGCGCAAAGCTGTCGGTGTCGGCCCATAGGCTGGTGGACGTGGCTGACCCGTCCACCTACCGTCCCTCGCCGGGGAGCATCCCGGACGCACCTGGCGTGTACAAGTTCCGCGACGCGACCAGGCGGGTCATCTACGTGGGCAAGGCGAAGAGCCTGCGTAGCCGCCTGAACTCGTACTTCGCCGATTTGTCCGGCCTGCATCCGCGCACGCGCCAGATGGTGACCACGGCCGCGAGCGTCGAGTGGACCGTGGTCGGCACCGAGGTCGAGGCGCTGCAGCTCGAGTACAACTGGATCAAGGAGTTCGACCCCCGGTTCAACGTCCGGTACCGCGACGACAAGTCGTACCCGGTGCTGGCGGTGACCGTGAGCGAGGAGTTCCCCCGGCTGCACGTGTACCGGGGCGCCCGCAAGAAGGGCGTCCGGTACTTCGGGCCGTACGCGCACGCGTGGGCGATCCGCGAGACGCTCGACCTGCTGCTGCGCGTGTTCCCGGCGCGCACCTGCTCCAACGGCGTCTTCCGGCGGCACGGTCAGATCGGCAGGCCGTGCCTGCTCGGCTACATCGACAAGTGCTCCGCGCCGTGCGTCGGCCGGGTGGACGCCGACGAGCACCGCGCGATCGTCGAGGACTTCTGCGACTTCCTCGCCGGCCGCACCGACGGCATGGTCCGCCGCCTCGAACGCGAGATGGCGCAGGCCTCCGACGAGCTCGAGTTCGAGCGCGCCGCGCGGCTGCGTGACGATCTCGGCGCGCTGCGCCGGGCCATGGAGAAGCAGGCGGTGGTGCTCGGTGACGGCACCGACGCCGATGTCGTCGCCTTCGCGCACGACGAGCTGGAAGCGGCCGTCCAGGTGTTCCACGTGCGCGGCGGGCGCGTGCGCGGGCAGCGTGGCTGGGTGATCGACAAGGCCGAGGAGATGGACGTTCCCGCGCTCGTCGACCACTTCCTCACCCAGTTCTACGGCGAGCAGTCGGACCTGGCGGTCGACGAGGGCGAAGCCGCGCCCGTCCCGCGCGAGGTGCTCGTGCCGGAGCTGCCGGACGACGCCGAGGCGTTGGGGGAGTGGCTCAGCGGGCTGCGCGGATCGAGGGTCGCGTTGCGTGTGCCGCAACGGGGGGACAAGCGCGCGCTGGCCGAAACGGTGCAGCGCAACGCCGCCGAGGCGTTCCAGCAGCACAAGCTCAAGCGCGCGGGCGATCTCACCGCGCGGTCGGCCGCGTTGTCCGAGCTGCAGGACCATCTCGCGCTCGACTCGGCGCCACTGCGCATCGAATGCGTCGACATCAGCCATATCGCCGGAAGTGACGTCGTCGCGTCGCTGGTCGTGTTCGAGGACGGCATCGCGCGCAAGTCCGAGTACCGCCGGTTCGCGTTGCGCGAGGCGGCCGAAGAGGGCGACGTCGCGACGATCGCCGAGGTCGTGCGGCGGCGTTTTTCCCGGTACCTCAAGGAAAGCACCGTAACGTCGGAGGACAACCCCACGCCGGGAATCGACCCGGAAACGGGCAAGCCGCGCAAGTTCGCGTATCCGCCGAACCTGCTCGTGGTCGACGGCGCCGGCCCGCAGGCGACGGCCGCCGCGGACGTGCTCGCGGAACTCGGGATCACCGACGTGGCGGTGGTCGGCCTGGCGAAGCGGCTCGAAGAGGTCTGGCTGCCCGCCGACCCCGATCCGGTGATCCTGCCGCGAACCTCCGACGCGTTGTACCTCTTGCAGCGCGTCAGGGACGAAGCTCACCGTTTCGCCATCCGGTACCACCGCGAGAAACGGTCGAAACGACTGCAAGTGTCCGTTTTGGACGGTGTGCCCGGCCTCGGGCAGACTCGCCGGACGGCACTGATCAAGCACTTCGGCTCGGTCAGGAAACTGAAGCAGGCCACGGTGGACGAGATCGCCGCGGTGCCGGGGGTAGGCAAGCGCACCGCGGAGACCGTGTTCGCCGCACTGGCAGTCAGCAAGGGTGAAGGGGAGTCGGGTTCATGAGTGGGGACATGGTGGATCAAGAGCACAAGTCCGGGATGGAGGTCGCGGTCGTCAGCGGGCTGTCCGGCGCCGGGCGCAGCACCGCGGCCAAGTGCCTGGAAGACCTCGGCTGGTTCGTCGTCGACAACCTGCCGCCGGAGCTGATCGCCACGATGGTCGAGCTCGGCGCGCAGGCGCGCGGCGCGATCACCAAGGTCGCGGTCGTGATGGACGTGCGCTCGCGCGCGTTCACCGAGGACCTCTCGTCGGTCATCAAGGACCTCGACGCGCGCGGCTACAAGCCGAGGGTGCTGTTCCTGGAGGCGACGGACGCGGTGCTGGTGCGCCGGTTCGAGGCGGTCCGCCGCGGCCACCCGATGCAGGGCGACGGCAGGCTCGCCGACGGCATCACCGCCGAGCGCACGCTGCTTTCGCCGCTGCGTGAGGAAGCGGACCTCGTGCTGGACACGTCTTCGCTGTCCGTGCACGACCTGCGCGCCAAGATCGAGGACGCGTTCGGCTCGGAATCCTCGACGCAGACCAGGGTCACCGTGCTCTCCTTCGGCTACAAGTACGGCCTGCCGATGGACGCCGACCTGGTGATGGACATCCGGTTCCTGCCGAACCCGTTCTGGATCCCGGAACTGCGCGAGCACACCGGTCTCGACACCGAGGTGCGCAACTACGTACTCAGCCAGGAAGGCGCGGACGAGTTCCTCGACCGCTACCACCAGCTGCTGCGGCTGATCGGCGCGGGCTACAAGCGCGAGGGCAAGCGGTACCTGACCCTCGCCGTCGGCTGCACCGGCGGGAAGCACCGCAGTGTCGCGATCTCCGAAGAGCTCGCGAAGCGGCTGTCCACTGAGGACGGTATGGCAGTGAAGGTGGTGCACCGAGACCTTGGCCGCGAGTGAGTTGAACGCTGTCGCCCTCGGCGGGGGACACGGACTGCACGCGACGCTGACGGCGTTGCGGCGGGTCACCACCGCGGTCACCGCGATCGTCACCGTCGCCGACGACGGCGGCTCGTCGGGCAGGCTCCGCCGCGAGCTCGGCCTGCTGCCGCCCGGCGATCTGCGGCAGGCGTTCTCGGCGCTCGCCGCGCAGGACGGCGGCACCCTGTGGGCGGAGGTGTTCCAGCACCGCTTCGGCGGTGACGGCGCGCTCGCCGGCCACGCGGTCGGGAATCTGTTGCTGGCCGGGCTCTTCGAGGTGCTCGGCGACCCGGTCGCCGCGCTCGACGAGGTGCGCGGGCTGATCGGCGTGACCGGCCGCGTGCTGCCGATGTCGGCCGAACCGCTCGACATCCACGCCGAGGTCTCCGGGCTCGACGCCGAGGACGACGCGGCGATTCGCCGGATCCGGGGCCAGGTCGCGGTCGCGACGACACCCGGTCAGGTGAAAAGGATCAGTTTGCACAACGCGCGGCGGCCGGGGGAGCCGCCGAAGGCGTGCGCACAGGCGGTCGACGCGGTGCTCGACGCCGACGTGGTCTTCCTCGGCCCGGGATCCTGGTTCACCAGCGTATTGCCGCATTTGCTGGTGCCGGAACTGCACGACGCGCTGGTCCGCACGAAGGCCACGAAGGTGGTCATCCTCAATCTCATCCCCCAACCGGGTGAGACAGCGGGCTTCTCGCCCGAACAGCACCTGGACGTACTCTTCCAGCACGCTCCGGAACTCCGGGTGGACGCCGTGATCGCCGACCGCGATTCGGTGCCCACCCCGGCCCGGCTGCGCCGCGCGGCCGAAGCACTCGGTGCTCGTGCGCTCCTCTCCGACGTGGCCGACCTGGCCGTGGTGGGGCGTCATGATCCTGATGCGCTGGCGGCCTGCGTGCGGGAAGCTCTCGGTTTGAACAGCATGGAGGGGCAGTAATGGCGATGACCGCCGAGGTGAAGGACGAGCTCAGCCGCTTGGAGATCACCAAGATCGGGCCGCGTCGCGCGGAGGTCGCTTCGATGCTGCGGTTCGCCGGTGGCCTCCACATCGTCGGCGGCCGGGTGGTGGTGGAAGCCGAGCTCGACACCGGATCGGTGGCGCGGCGGCTGCGCAAGGAGATCCACGAGCTGTACGGGCACCACTCGGACGTCCACGTGATCTCGTCTTCGGGGCTGCGCAAGGGCACACGGTACGTCGTGCGCGTCGTCAAGGACGGCGAAGGCCTCGCCAGGCAGACCGGGCTCATCGACCAGCGCGGCAGGCCCGTCCGCGGGCTGCCCGCCGCGGTCGTCTCCGGCGGCGTCGCCGACGCGGAAGCCGCGTGGCGCGGCGCTTTCCTCGCGCACGGCTCGCTGACCGAGCCGGGCCGTTCGTCGTCGCTGGAAGTCACCTGCCCCGGCCCGGAAGCGGCGCTCGCCCTGGTCGGCGCGGCCAGGCGCATGGGCATCCAGGCGAAGTCCCGCGAGGTCCGCGGCGCGGACCGGGTCGTCGTGCGTGACGGCGACGCGATCGGCGCGCTGCTGACCAGGCTCGGCGCGCACAAGAGCGTGCTGAAGTGGGAAGAGCGCCGCATGCGCCGCGAGGTCAAGGCGACGGCCAACCGCCTCGCCAACTTCGACGACGCGAACCTGCGCCGTTCCGCCCGCGCGGCCGTCGCCGCGGCCGCTCGCGTCGAGCGCGCGATGGAGATCCTGGGCGACTCCGCGCCGAATCACCTGCTGGCGGCCGGAAAACTGCGGCTGTCGAACAGGCATGCTTCGCTGGAGGAACTCGGCCAGCTGTCCGACCCGCCGATGACCAAGGACGCGGTCGCGGGCCGGATCCGCCGCCTGCTGGCCATGGCCGACAAGCGCGCGAAGGAACAGGGCATCCCGGACACCGAGTCCGCCGTCACGCCCGACATGCTCGAGGACGACGAAGCCGACGCCTGACCGAGCGGGCTTTGTCCCCCGGGATAAAGCCCGCTTTACTCCGCGGTGTTTAGCGGGCTTTATCCCGCGGAGTAAAGCCCGCTAAATCCCGGTCTCACCGAAAATCGCGTGGACGGCGGGGTTTCCGGCCACGGCCGCTTCCGCGAGCAGGTAGGCGCCCGCGGTCCAGGTCGTGCGTTCTTGGGGCCACAGCACGCGATCCTCGAACTGGTAGCCGGTCCAGAACGAGCCGTCGGCGTGCCGCAGCCGCTCGACTTGCCTCAGCAGCGTGGTCGCCTCCGCGAGGCGGCCACGCGTGGCCAGCGTCAACGCGAGTTCGCTGGTCTCACCGCCGGTGACCCACGGCTGGTCGTGCACGCACCGCACGCCCAGACCCGGCACGACGAACCGGTCCCAGTCGGCGGCCAGCGCGGTTTCGGGGAACACCGAGCCGAGAACCGGGTAGTACCAGTCCATCGAATGCGGCTTCGGCTCGAACAGGCCGGGGCAGCTGATCGCGAGCCGGAGCCGGTTCGCCGTGTCGTCCCACGCCGGCCGGGGACGGCCCAGCGCGGTCGCGAGCGCGCTCGCGAGCCGGACGGCGTGGTGGATGCTGCAGTTTCCGGTCAGCAGGGCGATCTTCGAGCCGACACGCCAGGTGATCTCGCCGGTGGGACGTTGCAGCCGCCGCACGAAGCCGATGGCGCGTTCGAGTGTCGGCCACAGCTGAACGGCCAGGGTTTCGCCATGCAACCGGGTGTGCAGCGCGAGGCCGACGGCGATGTACGCGGTGAAGTTGGCGTCGAGTGCCCTGTCGGAAGGGCCGGTCTCGTGATAGCCCGCGAACCACGAACCGTCCGGGTTCTGGTTCGCGGCCAGCCAGATGTACGCGGCTTCGGCCTCGGCGTGGAACCCGGCGACGTCGAGTCCCATGGCGGCCTCGACGTGACACCACGGGTCGAGCGCTTTGCCTGTCTCCCAAGGGATTCCGCCGGTCGGCCACTGGGTGGCCGCGATGGTCAGCGCGGTTTGCGAGCGTAGAGCACGAGGCTCTTGCCGAGCACCGGGTTCAACGCGCGTTCGAGCAGTTTCACCCATCGGGGCCCCTTCATGATGTCCCACACCAGAAAGCGGTGGTACGCCTCGGTGATTCTGTTCTCGCCCAGGCATTTCAGCCACCAGTACGGCGAATGCAACGCGTGCGCGTGATGCGCGGCGAACGGTTCGAGCCCGGCCTCGCGCAGGCGGCCGAGCAGCTCACGACGCCGGTAGATCCGGATGTGCCCGCCCTCGACCTGGTGATATTCCTCGGAAAGCGCCCAGCAGACCCGTTCCGGCCACCACCGCGGCACGGTCACCGCCAGCACCCCGCCCGGCGCGAGCACCCGCACCGCCTCGGCCAGCATCGCGCGGTCGGCGTGGACGTGTTCGAGCACTTCGGCGGCGATTACCCGGTCGAAGCTGCCGTCCGAGAACGGCAACGCCAGGCCGTTCGCGCGCACGGCCAGTCCACGCGGCCCGCCCTCGCGCGTCAGCTCGTCGAACTTGTCCCGCACATGCTTGACCTCGGCGTCGGCCACGTCGACCGCGACCACATCGGACCCGTGCCGCCACGCCGCGTACGCGTGCCGCCCGTCGCCGCAGCCGAGGTCGAGCACCCGGTCGCCCCGCCCGAACCGGCGGAAGTCCACGGTCAGCACATCAGGTCCCGGTAGTGGCGGACGGTCTCACGGGCGGTCGCCTCCCAGCTCATCGTGGCGGTCCGCGCGAGCCCGGCCGCACCGAGCCGCGCCCGCAGCTCGCCGTCGGTCAGCACACGCAGCAGCTCCTTCGCGAGCGCACCGGGATCGGCGGGCGGCACGAGCACCGCCGCGTCACCGACGACCTCGGGAATCGCACCGGCCGTGGTCGTGACCAGCGCCGTCCCGCACGCCATCGCCTCGGCCGCCGGCAGCGAAAACCCCTCGTACAGACTCGGCACGCACACGACTTCGGCACTGGCGATCAGCTCGGCGAGCTCGGTGTCACCGAGCCCGCTGACGAACCGCACCCGAGGCCCGGCGGGCTTGCGCTTGCCGACCACGACGAGTTCCGCGTCCGGCAGCGAGTCGAGCGCCGCGAGCAGATGTTCCAGCCCCTTCAACGGTTCGTCCGCGCTCGCTGTGGTGACAATCCGGCCGGGCACCTTGGCGATGTCGGGACGGGGCTTGAAAATCCGCGTGTCGGCGGCCAGTGGCACGACTTCGGCGTCCACCCCCATGTGCTCGCGAATCGACTTCTTCGAGGCTTCGGAGACCGTCAAGATCTTCGGCAACCGGCGCGCGACCTTGTGCTGCATGCCGACGAATCCGTACCATCGCTCGACACCTTCCTGCCCGGCGGCGAGTTTCAGCTCCCGATCGATGGCGATCGGGTGATGCACAGTCGCCAGCACCGGCAGCCCGGTCCCGAGCAGCCCATAACCGAGACCCTGGTTGTCATGCACGACGTCGAAATCCCGGCGCCTCAGGTACCAAGCGGCCCGCAACGAGAACGCCAGCGGCTCCCCGAACCCGCCACGCCGCATCGCCGCGTACTCGAGCCAGTCCGGCAACGCCTTGAGTTCGCGCAGTTCGGCCCGGCGAAACGGATTCGGTTCGGCGAAGAGATCGAGCCCCGGCAGTTTCGTCAGCGTGACACCCGGATCCAGCTCGGGATACGGCTGCCCCGAGACGACCTCGACGTGATGCCCGAGCGCGACCAGTTCCCGGCTCAGATGCCGGACATAGACGCCCTGCCCGCCGCAGCGGGGATTGCCGCGATACGTCAGCAGCGCGATGCGTAGCGCGCTCACCGATCAGTCCCATGCGGCCAGCTTTTCGCGGATCTTGGCGGTCTCGCCATGGTGCTCACCGCGCACTTCGAGCGTGATCCCGCGCAGTGCGCGCAACTCGGAGACGGCGGAGTCCATCCGGCCGTGCTTGTGCAGCGCGAGCGTGTACGTGAACCAGCGGTCGAGAACATCGGGATGCCGCTCACCTAATGTGCCCCTCGACTTGGTGAGCAGCCGGAGATGCTCTTCCGGAGCGGGGGGGGGTGCTCAATTTCGTTGCGCCAGAAAAGAATGTTGTGTTCGATCTTCAAGACGATCTCATCGTCCTCTCCGAGCGCGTCGATCGCCTCGGGCAGCAGTTCCCGTGCCAGCCGCAGCGACTCCGGGCCATCGCCGCACTTGCCGTGTGCGACGCAGTAAAGGTGGCGGGTATGCAACGTCTCCGGATCCGTCGCGCCCAGGTACCGGTCGCAGTCGGCGACCAATGCCCTGAATGCCGCCAGCGCCTCTTGCGGCCGGTCGAGCTCCCAGAACAGGAAGCCGAGGTTGTTCCGGATGCTCAGCATCTCCCGGTCACTTGCGGTGAGTACCCGCTTCGCGGCCGGGAGCAGCTCCTCGAATCGCTCGAGCGCCAAGGCCGGATCGCCGGCCTTGCCGGTCCAGGTCGCGTGCCGGGCGTGGCAGATGATGGCCAATCGGTCGTTCGCGCCCACTGTCTGGTCCACTCGCGCCGCCCAGTGCGCCCAGCGTTCCCGGTTCTCCACGGGCACGCCGAGTTCCCGGGTTTCGAGGCTGCGGACCGCTTCGGCCCGGCGATCGGCCATCCACAACAGCTCGGCTTCGTTGGCGGTCGCGTACCGCCGCGACGGCAGGTCGTCCGCGGCGCCGAGCGCGGTGATGAGTACGCGGAGGGTGCCTTCGTAGTCGCCGACCCGGCGAAACCGCCCGATGCTCGCGCGCAAACCGGGGTTGAGCCGGACGTGCTCGTCCGGCGTGCCCGCGCCCGGCCTTGAAATCTCGTCGCGCAGCGAGAACAGCTTGTCGCGTAAGGCGGGCAACCGTGCCGGGCCGCCGCACAGTGTGCTCGCCCCGAGTAGCACGGCGATCGGCAGCGGGCCGAGAAGCTCGGTGAACCGCAGCAATTCGAGCAGGTCGGCTTCGGGGGTTTCGTCGGCTTCCGAGGGCTCGGCGTCGACGATCTCGGTGATCACCGGCGGGCCGATCGTGGGCGGTTCCACCGGCTTGTCCGGTCTCGAAACCTGCAAGCGCCCTTGTTCGTAAGGGAAGCGCACCGTCGAGGTGTCCGGCCAGGGTTCGAACACTCCGACACCGAGAATGAGCTGTACCCAGCCGAGTGCGGGATCGACCACCAGCCTCCGCAAGGAGCCGAGCAACCGTTCTCGATCATGCCGGGGCAGCTCGTCGATGCCCTCGATGGCCAGGCGAACCGGTTCGTCGCGGACGAGCGCACGCAGTGGTTCCAGCACGTGGCGGTCGAAGGCGCTGAGCTCGGGCCGGTCGGCTTCGGCGAACTCGGGCACAGCGCGGGCCAGCTGGCGGCCGAGTTCCTCGGCGAGCTGTTCCAAGGTCTGGCCCGGCACCGCGAACACGATCGCGTCCAGGAAATCGGTGGGCACCGAACGGCCGGCGACCACGGGGCGCGCCAGCACGGCGAGCAACGTCGCGGATTCGTCGGCCGAACCCGTGACTTGGACGCAGCGGGCACCACCGAGCACCTTGCTCACAACCTCGCGCAGCTCACGAGTCGGGAGGTAACCCTTGGTAAGACGTGCGATCTCCTCAGCCGCCGGATTGCCTCGCAAGGGTTGCCAAGCCTCTGACGTGTTTCGCGCCAGCCAGAGGCCTTCGTCGCCCTTAGGAGTCAGCCAGGTGCCGTCGAAGGCCAGATGCACCGCCGTCTGGGCCGGGCAGTGACCGGAGATCACCCGTTTGAGGTCGGGGCAGCGGAGTCGTTCACCCAGCGACGGGTGACCGGAGCGCAGGATCTTCGCCAGCGACAGGCTGAAGCAGCCGTTCGCGGCGGTGCGGTCGTCGGACGCCGTCAGCACCTCGAAGCGTTTGCCCGCCGCGCCGACGATGCGGGACCAGCGCTCGGCCGCCTGGACGGCCGCGATGCCCGCGTGGCAGGTGTCGAGCAGGATGACCAGGCCGTCGAGCAGGGAATACCGGCTCAACAACTCCTTGATCCGCTGGGCCAGCAGGTACGACTTGCGGCTGTCCGGCGGGTACTGGGCGTCGCGGGTGAGGAAGTAGAAGTCGTCCGCCGCGTAGTCGCCGTGGCCGACCAGCGCCAAGAACAGCGTCGACTCGTTGTCCGAGGCGCGCTCGAAGGCGTCGACGAGCGCGTCGTCGAGTTCGACCATCGTCGGGTCGATGAGGGTGCCTGTGCCTGCGGCGGGGACGCAGCCGCCGATTTCGGGGTCGAGCAGGGCCTCGGCTACCTCGTGCGCGGCTTTCGGGAGAAACGACAGCCGGTTCAACGAGTCGCATTGTGACGCGATCACCAAAGCCAGCCGCTCTCCCACGACGATCACGATACTGTGCGTCGTGGCCCGGATCGTGCTTGTACACGGAATTGCCCAAGAGCAGAAGTCGGCGGACACACTCGAAGCCGAGTGGCTGCCCAGCTTGGCGGGCGGTGTCCGCACGGCCGGATATCCCGAGGTCGCGGACCGGTTGTGGCGCGACGGGCCCGGCGAGGCGCGAATGGCTTTCTACGGCGATGTTTTCGCCAAAGCCGATCAGCAGGGCTCGGCCGACGAGCTCGACGACGAGGCGTTCGCCGCCGCGTTGGCCGGGGAGTGGCTGGCCAGGGCCGCCGAGTCCGGTGACGTCTTGGCCCAACGGGAACTCGCGGGCCAGCTGGGGGAGCAGCAGGGTGTTCGCGCGGCCATGCGACCGGTGCTGAACGCACTCGTGCGGGTGAAGCCGTTCGCGCGGTTCGGGGTCGCGTTCGCCGAACGGGTGATCGTCAAGGCGCTGCGGCAGGTCACGCTGTACCTCACCGACGACGAGATCCGGGAGCGCGCGCAGGCTCGAGTCGCCGAGCTGATCGGGCCGGAGACCGAGGTGATCATCGGGCATTCGCTCGGCTCGGTCGTCGCGTACGAGGCGGCGCATCGGCTGGACCGGCCGCTGCCGCTGCTGGTCACGCTCGGTTCGCCGCTCGGGCTGCGCACCGTCGTGTACGAACGCACGCGGCCCCAGCCCCCGCACGTGCCGGGGAACGTCCGCCGATGGGTCAACCTGGCCGATCGCGACGACCTGGTCGCCGCGCGCCCGGACCTCACCGCGCTGTTCCCCGGCGCGGACGGGGTCCTGGAGAGCGGCTACACCGTCGACAACGGCGCGAAGCCGCACGAAGCGACCTTCTACCTCACCAAAGCCGCGGTCGGGGCCGCCGTGGGTTCCCAGCCAGGCGGCCCGAAGACGTAACCGAGACGCGCGCGCCACGTGCTCGCGGCTCGGACGTCGCGCATGATCGAGCCGTACTCGTGGAAGCCGACCTTGAGCAGGTTGTAGGTCTCGATGTTCTTGGTGAGCCCGTAGGTCGGCCGCTTGCCCTCGGGCACGAAGCTGGTGAACATCCGGTCCCAGATGATCAGGATGCCGCCGTAGTTCGCGTCGAGGTACTCGGCGTCGCTGCCGTGGTGGACCCGGTGGTGGGACGGGGTGTTGAACACGTACTCGAACCAGCGCGGCATCTTGTCGATCTTCTCGGTGTGCACGAAGAACTGGTACACGAGGTCGATCGAAAGACCGGTCAGGATCATCCACGGCGGAATGCCGGCGAACGCGAGGATCGACCAGAACGGCAGCTGGAAGTAGGGCGTCCACTTCTGCCGCAGCGCGGTCGAGAAGTTGTAGTGCTCGCTCGAATGATGCACCTGGTGCCCGGCCCACAGCAGCCGCACGCGGTGGCTCGCGCGGTGATAGGCGTAGAAGACGAGCTCCTGCCCGAGCAGCATGATCACCCAGGTCCACCAGTCGCGCGGATCCCATTTGACCGGCGCGAACTCGTAGATCGCGGCGAACACGAACAGCATGACCACCCGGAAGAACCCGTTCACCACCAGCGCGCCGGTGCCCATGGCCATCGAGGTCCTGGTGTCCTTCGCGCTGTAGCCCACCACGTTGTCGTCGTGCCCGAGCACGTGCACGGCCAGCACCTCGACGGCGACGAACAGCAGGAACACCGGCGTCGCGAACAGCACCGGGTCACGCAGATGGGCCAGGAACTCCGCCATGGGATCACCCCTTCGGATGTGACTCTACGGTAACTTACCCTCAGGTCATTTACCCCAGGGTAAGATAGCGCGGTGGCAGAGGCAAGGTCCGTCGGGACGAAAGGCATGCCCCGTTCCGAACGGGAGGGGCTCATCCTCAGCGCGGCCACGGACGAGTTCGGCCGCAACGGCTACGCCGGGGCGTCCATGGTGGACATCGCGAAACTGGTCGGCGTCACGAAACCGCTGCTGTACCAGTACTTCGGGTCCAAGGACGGCCTGTACCTGGCATGCCTGCACCGCGCGGGCGACCGGCTGACCCAGGGCGTGGCCGAGACGATGGCGGCGGGCGGCGAGCCCGAGCAGATGCCGCTGGCCGTGCTCGGCGGGATCTTCCGCACCTTCGACCACGACCGCTACGCCTGGAAACTGTTGCGCGACAACAGCTTGCCGACGGTCGGCGAGATCGGCGACGCGGTGCGCGACTACCGCGCGCGGCTGGACGCGTTCGCGTTGATCGGCGCCACGCAGCTCATGCACGCGCGCGGGCTCACCGAGAACCAGGACATCGAGGCCATCGCGCACGTGTGGACCGGGGTCGTCGACTCACTCATCAGCTGGTGGATCGACCAGCCGGGGGAGGACGCCGAGGCCATGACCGAGCGCTGCGCCCGGATCATGAAGAACCTCTTCGGCTGGTAGTCGTGAGTGGTATGGCCGGTTCTAACCGGCCATACCACTCACGACCCTTTAAGCTCCGAGCTCCAAGGCGGCCTCGGCGAGGATCTCCTCGTCGGTCACCGCCGCAGGCTTGCGCTGCGCGGTACGCAGCGTGAGCAGGCTCGCCAGCAGTCCCGAGAACACGCACACGATGCCGACCGCGATCGCCGTCGCCGACGGCATGACCACGCGGATGATCTCCTCGGGGCGCAGGTCGGAGAAGTCGGCCGAGCCCCACATCGACACCGCGAACCCGGAGCCGATCAGCCCGCCGAGCAGCAGCACCGCGCCGATGCCGAGCAGAACCTCAAGGCGCATCAGGGAAAGCAGCCGCGAGCCGGTGTCCTTGATCAACCCGTTGGCCCGCCCGTACAGCTTCGCGCAGCCGCCGAACAGCAGCAGCTGCACGCTCGCCAGCAACGCCAAACTCGCGTACACCAGCGCGGCCAGGTCGAAGCGCACGCTGCCGATCGTCACCGGACCCGCGGTCAGCGCGACCGTCGCGATCAGCGACAGCAGGAACAGCAGGACACCGGGGCCCACCAACGTCTTGCCCGGCGCGAACACCAGCAGGAACCGGAGGTGACGCCAGCCGTCACGCCAGGTGCGCAGGTGCGGCGGCCGGGAGCGGCCGTCCGGCTTGAGCGTCGTCGGGACCTCGACGAGGTCGTAGCCCGCGAGTGCCGCGCGCACCACGAGCTCCGAGGCGAACTCCATGCCGGGCATGCAGAGGTCGAGCGCGCGGACGCGGTCACGGTTGAAGCCGCGGAGTCCGCAGTGGAAGTCGCCGACCTCGCGCAGCCCGAACAGCTTGCGGCCGAGCCAGCTCAGCACCGGGTTGCCGAGGTACTTGTGCAGCGCGGGCATGGCGCCGGGCGCGATGCCGCCGCGGAACCGGTTGCCCATGACCACGTCGTGGCCGGCGCGCAGCTTCTCGATGAACGGGCCGAGGTTGCCGAGGTCGTACGAGTCGTCGGCGTCGCCCATGATGACGTACTTGCCGCGGGCGTTCTCGATGCCCGCGATGAGCGCGCCGCCGTAGCCGCGGATCGGGGCGTTGACGACGCGGGCGCCGCACTGGACGGCGATCTCCTGGGAGCCGTCGGTGCTGCCATTGTCCGAGACCAGCACCTCGCCTTCGACGCCCAGCTCTTCGAGGCACTTGACGGCCTTGGTCACGCAGACGGCGAGCGTCTCCGCCTCGTTGAGGCAGGGCAGCAGCACGGTCACTTCGAGGTTGTGGTTCACACCTTCTCCAACTCAGGTGACTCCGCGCGCGCCGAGGCGCCACGGAGCCGGTGGACCGCGAGCGTCGCGCCGACGGCCATCAGGGTGATCGAGGGGACGCCGTAGCGCGGTTCGTACATCGACGTCGCCACCGCGACGGCCATCAGCGCCAGCCCGGTGCCGACCAGCAGGGCCGCGTCGAGCCCGTCGCGCCAGCGGCCGCGGCGCACGCGGAACACCAAAGCGAACAAGCCCAGCAGCACGGCGATGCCGAGTGCCGTGTGCGGGGTCTGGACGTGCTTCGAGTACCAGGAAAGGAACTCACGCAGCGCCGAAGGCTCCACTTGGGACGGGGACGGCTCGTTCGCGAAGCTCGAACCGTCCGCGAGCAACGGCTTGCAGCGGTCTTCCTTCGCCACCGTGTCGCGCAGATCCGCGGGCATGAGCCACCACGACGACAGGCAGTTCATCGACGGCCCGTAGTTCTGCTGTCCCGGCAGCAGGTACTTGCCGAGGTCGGACAGCACCGAACCCGCGTAGTCCAGCGGCTGCTGGGTGATGACGGCCTTCGCGAACCCGCCGGGGATGTCGTCGCGTTCGGGGCCGTAGTCCTTCAGTACCGGCGAAACCCACAGGTACCAGTCAGGTCGCTCGGGCCGCTGGTCGAGCGGCTCGCGAGGACACAGTGGACGTTGCTCGTCGGTGAGGTCCAGCTTCGAGCAGTCCGCGACGATCGCGGTGCGGGCGTAGAGGTAGCGGCCCTGCGCGGTGCTCAGCGCGAAGTGCCCGTTCGTCGCCTTCGACCAGGTGAGGTAGCCGAGCATCAGCACCAGCACGGTCAGCCCGAACGCCAGCACCTGCTTCAGCCCGGCGCGCCGGATCACCAGGTACAGCAGCACGAGCGCGCAGATCCCGAGCCCGACCGTCCTGGTCAGCACGGCGCCGGTGAGCAACGCGGCTGCGCCCGCGCACATCAGCCAAGTCGGCCGATCGTTCCACAGCAGCATGATGATCGACGCGGTGAGCAGCACGGTGAACACCGCTTCACCGAGCAGGTAGTGCTCCAGAGTGATCTGGTGCCCGTCGAGCAGCGTCGGCGTCGCGCCGAGCACCGCCAGCCAGCCGGGCAGGCCGCGGCGCCGCAGGAACACGTAGATCAGCACGGCGAGCCCGAGGCCGAGCAGATGCTGCACGGCGGAGACGAGCGCGAGCGAGCCGAACGGGCGGAAGATCGCCAGGAAAAGCGGGTAGCCGAGGGTGTTCGGCCCGTTTCCCGGAGCCAGGTGGCCGCTGGCCTTCAGGTAGGCGCCGCTGTCGCCTTGGAACCAGAACGCGGGGTAGTACGCGGCCATCGTCAGCACGCGCAGGACCAGGCCGGACACGAGCACGATGAGGAACGGCCAATGCCCCCGCAAGATCCCCTTCATGATGCGCGAACAATACAAGAAGCACGTCAGCCCCCTGGAAGTGCGTCCAGGGGGCTGACGTGCTGGTCACAGACCAAGGTGGTCACGGCCGGGATGACGGGTTCGCCCTCGCGTCACCCCGGCCGTCGATCAGGTGCCGGCGTTCGAGTTGCCGCGCAGCTTGACGTTGGCCGACGAGTTGGCCTTGATGGCCGTCTCGATCTGCGCCATGGTCGAGCTCGAGGTGATACCGGGCACGGTCGCCGACTTCAGCGCGTACAGCGTGAAGGTGTACGGGTGGCTGGAGCCGCCGGGGCAGGGGCCGAAGAACTTCTGCGAGTTCGCCCCGCTGCCCATGGCCTTCTGCTTGGCGCCGTTCTGGTTCGGGACGGTGAAGCCGGACCCGAGACCTTCGGGCAGCCCCGTGGCCGACGCCGGGATGTCCCAGATCGCCCAGTGGAGCTTGTTGCCGCTGTTGGCGACGTCGGCGAAGACGATCGCGTAGCCCTTCGCGGCGGTGGTGCCGGGCCCGAAGGCGAGCGGCGGCGAGACGTCCTGACCGGCGACGCCGTCACCGGCGCAGGTGTACTTGGTCGGGATGGTCGCGTTGTCCTTGAACGCCGTGCTGGTCAGCGCGAAGTCACCGGTGCCGGGGCCGGGGTCGGTCCCGCCCGGGAACTTCAGCCGCACCACCACGTTGTCGATGGTGCTCGGCGTGCCGCCGTTCTTGTCGTTGTTGCTGGAGGTCAGCCACAGGCCGCCGTCCGGCGACTTGACGACGTCGCGGAGCCTGCCCCAGCGCCCGCCGAAGACGGACTTGACGGTGCCGACGCCGTTGCCCGCCGCGTTGATCTGCGTGACGTAGAGCTGGGTGCCGGTCACCGCGGCGATGTAGATCCAGTCGTTGACGATCGTGATGCCCGAGGGGCCACCGGACGAGGTCGACCAGGTCTTCTTCGGCGCGATGGAGCCACCGCAGTCGCCGATGGTGCCTTCACAGCCGTCCCAGCCGTAGTTGCCGCCCTTCTGGATCAGGTTCAGCTCGTCCTGGCTGCTCTCGCCGAACTCGGCGGCCCACAGCTGGCCGCGCGAGTCCCAGGCGATGCCCTGCGGGTTGCGGTGGCCGTAGCTCCACACGTAGCGGGCGTTGCCGCCGGTGGCGAAGAACGGGTTGTCCGATGGCGCGGAGCCGTCGGCGTTCATCCGCAGGATCTTGCCGTTGAGCGAGCTCTTGTTCTGCGCGTTGCCGCCGTTCTTGGCGTCACCGACGGTGGCGTAGAGCTTGCCGTCCGGGCCGAACTTGATCCGGCCGCCGTTGTGGTAGCGGTTCTTCGCGATCCCGGTGAGCACCGGGGTCGAGGTGGACGACAGGGTGGTGCCGTCGTAGGTCATCTTCACGATCCGGTTGTCGCCGGAAGCCGTGTGGTAGACGTAGATCGCGTGGTCGGAGGCCCAGTTCGGCGAGATCGCCAGGCCCAGCAGGCCACCTTCACCGTTCGTGCCGACCGCGCCGGGGACCTTGCCCAGCGTGGTCTTCTGGCCGGACGGGGTGATCTTGAGGATCTCGAAGCGGTCGCGCTCGGTCGCCAGCGCCGAGCCGTCCGGCAGGAAGTCCACGGCCCAGGCCAGGTCGACCTTGGCGATGTCCTTGTCGTACTCGGGCACGCCGCCCGCGCCGCTCGTGCCGCCGGTGGTCTTCACGGTCACCGCGTTGCTGGCCGCCGAGGTGTTGCCGTCGGGGTCGCGCGACTTGACGGTGAAGGTGTAGCTGGTGTTCGCGGCCAGGTCGGTCACCGTCGCGTCGAGGGTGTTCGTGCTCGCGACCTTGGTGGCGCCCTGGTAGACGTCGTAGCCGGAGACGGTGCCGCTGTTGTCGGTGGAGGCGTTCCACGCCAGCGAGACGCTGTTCGCCGTGACGCCGGTCGAGCGCAGGTTGCCCGGCACGGTCGGCGGCTCGGTGTCGTTGCTCGGCGGCGTCTTGAACTGCACGACGTTGCTCTGCTGCGAGGCGTTGCCCGCCGCGTCGAACGCGCCGATCGAGACGTCGTAGTCGGTGTTCGCGGTCAGGTTGTCGACCGTCGCGGACAGCGTGTTGCCGTCCACCACCTTGAGCACGTTGCCGCCGCGGTTGATCTCGTACCGGGTGACCTTGACGTTGTCGGTGGCCGCCTCCCAGGTGAAGGTCGCCGCCGTCGGCTTGAGGTTGCTCATCGTCAGGTTCTTCGGCGCGGACGGCGGTTCGCTGTCGGCGGGGCCGGAGAAGTCGAGCGAGATCTTGTCCGCGTTCGGGCCGCCGTTGGCGGTGGTCGCGGTGGTGCGGATCTTGTTGACGCCCGCGGTCAGGCTGACGGTGAGGTCCTTGGTGACCCACGTGGTCCACGCGCCGGTGCCGGGGAAGGACACGGTGCCCGCGTTGCCGCCGTCGACGGTGACCGCCAGCGGCCGGTCGACCGTGGTGCCGTTGGCGTACCGGAACGTCAGCTTGTACGAGCCGGCCTGCGCGGCGTTCACGGAGTACTCGACGTAACTGCCCGTGACGTTGTCGAAGTTGACGAACCCGCTGCCGGTGTAACCCGCGTGGTTCGACTCGACGACGCCTTGGCCGATCGTCGCGGATTCCGACTGGTAGTCGACGGGCGCGGCCGAAGCCGGGAGTGCGGGCGCGAGCGCGACAGCTGTCGCCGCTGCGGCCGCGCACGTGAGTAACGCGCGCCAGTGTGGACGGGGTGCCACGGAGGCCTCCTAAGTAGATATCCGGGGTACGACGGAGGGTGGAGCACCGGCGGATGCGGGTTATCAGCCCACACGTTTAGTTAAGAAAGTTTCCTTTCTATGGGACAGATCACACACCTTCGCGAGTGATGTGTCAATAGCAACGGAAAGCGCTTACTTTTCGTGAGCGACTTTCGGTGGAATCCGGACAGAGTGCCACCGGACGGACCAGCCGGTCAGCCCCGTGGCCGCTTGACGAACCCGGTTGTCAGTCAGCGATCCCCGCGCTGGCGATCACCTTCGTGATCTTCGCGCGCACCAGGTATTCCTCCGGAACAGCGTTTCGCTTCCCGTATTCCTCGGCGCGGTCGGCCCCCATGTACCGGCCACCGATATCTCTCGCCCACCGGTACATTTCCGCGAGATCTTCGTGCAGTGTCGCGATGGCGCTGAATTGGATGTAGGAAAACGGCGGTTTCTGATCATCCACGCACAGGGAAAGCCGGGGGTCGCGCCGCAGGACCTTTCCCTTGAGCGATTCCTTGCCGGTGTTGAACACGATCTCGTCGCCGTCGGGTGTCTCGTTCAGCAGGAACCAGATCGGCGTCACGTGCGGGCGCCCGTCCGCGCGCACGATCGCCAGCTTGCCCGTTCGCGTGCCCTCGGTGGCGAAACGCCACCACTCGTCCCGGCTCATCTCGCGCATGATCACGGACGCTACCGTGAGTTTCGCCCGTCCGCGCGTGGGTCACCCGAGCGGAGTGCCGGTGGCGGCGACTAACCTGGCCCGCTGTGCGAGACACCGAGCTGATGGTCGGCGACGAGGGCCTGGCCCGTCGCCTGAAGGCGCTCGCCTGCACAGCGCCCCTGCACGACCTGGACTCGCGCAAGGCGCTGCTGGACTGGGCGGACGCGACGGTCTACCAGATGGCCGAGATCGCGCTGCACACGATCGACCAGGTCACCATCGCGATGGACTTCGACACCGGCGCCGACCACCACGAGGTGGTCCGCAGGCTGCAGCCGTTCATCGCCTCGCAGGCGCCGGGCCGCTCCGCCGCCGAGCACACCAGGGTCGCGAAGTGGGTGCTCGACAACCTGATCAACGTCGGCACCGCCGACCGCGGCTTCCGCCGCGTCTACGGCAGCGTGGACGCGCAGGGCCGCTATCAGCGCCGGGCGTTCGACTTCAAGCTGCTGGTCGAGCTGGCCGCGCCCGACGGCGAGGTCTACCTGCGCGCCAGCGACGAGGCGATCAACGTGCTGGTCGGCGCGCTGGACACCGACGTCGAGTCCGCGCAGATCGCCGCCGAGGTCAAGCTGGAGAACCTGATCCAGCGCGGCCGTCTCGCCGACGCCAAGCTCGCCGCCGAGCAGGCCCGGTACCGCACGGTCCAGTACGGCGAGACGCTGCGCTCGAAGCTCGACGCCACCCGACGCGACGTGCGTGCCGTCGACTGGGACAAGGAGATGCCCGAGCTGCTCGACTCGGCGCTCACCCACATCGAGGCCCGCTTCCGCGCCGAGAACGCGATCCTGAAGAACATCACCACCGCCCGCGACGACGCCGAGGACCCCGACCGCAAGCGCCGGGCCGCCGAGCTGGTCGACATCGTCGGCGACTGCATCTCCCGGCACACCCAGCTCCAGTCGCGGCTGCAGGCGGCGGGCGCGACCTTCCGCGCCGAGCAGGACCGCCAGCAGTTCTCCGGGCCGCCGCAGCGCGCGACCATCGATCTGTTCGGCCAGCTGCTGGTGCCGACGCTGGAGCTGCCGATCGCCGACGCCGTCGCGCCGGTCGAGAAGTTCTTCCACGGCGCGTCCGGGCTGGACGTGCCGGTCGTGCCGTCGCTGTCCTCGCTGGTCTCGCTCCTGCTGCGGCCCGCGCCGGACCGCGACAAGACGGTCGGGGAGGTGCCAGAGCCCGAGCTCGTGCCGTCGGAGACACTGGACTACTACAGCGACGAGCAGTGGCGCCAGGCCGACGAGCTGCTCGACCTGCCCGAGGTGCCGCGGCGGCTGTCCGGCCTGATCGCCGAGGCCAGGGAGATCGACCCGCAGCTCGCGCGGCTCGTCGCGCTGCGGGCGCTGTACGCCTACAGCCCCGAAGTGGCGGCCGCGGTCCGCCAGGGCGACGATCGGGCACTGATCGCCGTCGACGACGGCCTGGTGCTGGACGACCCGGAGTTCGGCGGCGCGGACCTGCTGCTGGCGTCAGCGTGGATCGAGAGGGAGGAAAGCGCGTGAGTGTCCAGGGAGACGCCGAAGCGGCCGCGAGGCTGATCTCCTTCGGCATGCGCCCGAAGCAGCTGCCGGGGCGCGACGTCGTGTACGCCGACCTGGTGCGGCGCTACGGCGAGGACAGCGCGTTCAAGCAGCTCACGAACTCGGTCGCGGCCGGGCTCGGGCTGATGGTGCTCGACGTCAGCGTGATGTCGGGCGCGGTGCTCGCGGCCACCGACGAGTCGGTCTTCGAGATCAAGATGGACTCGTACGCGCGGCAGAGCAAGATCCGCGAGCGGCGCGAGACCGAGAAGGTGCTGCACGGCATCGTGCACCTGGCCACCGCGTCGCTCGGCTATCCGCGTCCCGACGACCTGGCGAACGACACCTACATCGGCCGGGTGAGCGTCGAACAGGTCGACGGCGTGGTCCGCGAGGCCTGCCGGATCCTCGACGAGCGCGCGGCCAAGGCGGAGCTGAACAACGACCCGCTGTCCGACGCGCCCGAGCTGGAGCAGGCCTGGCGCGCGTACGCCCGCCGCCCGGCCGCGGCGGCCACAAAGGACGGTCGGCTGGCGTCGGACACCACCCGCGGCATGGTCTCGCGGGCGCTGCGTTTCCTTGCCGAGCAAGGGTTCCTGGTGCAGGTCAACACCGAGCAGGGCGGCACGTACCGGACCACCCCGCGGTATCAGGTGCAGGTGCGCGAGCTCGCCGCCGACAGCGCGTTCGAGGAGCTGCTCGCGCTGAACGTGGTCTCGGTCGGCGACGGCGCCGGCACCCTTCGACCGTCCATTTCGGACACACTCTAGAGGCGGGCATGTACGAACTTTCGAGGGTCCGCCTGCACTCCATCGGCCCGGCCGGTGCCCGGTACCAGGACGTGCTGCTGGACTTCAGCGACGTCGGCGAGATCGTCAAGGCGCCGACGCAGGACGCGTTGTTCAGCGCCGGCATCCACTCGGCCGAGCAGGGGCTGCCGCGGCGCCCGTCACCGGCGAGCGTGCTGTTCCTGGAGAACGGCGGCGGCAAGTCCGTGCTGATCAAGCTGATCTTCTCGGTGATGCTGCCCGGCCGCCGCCAGGTCGTCGGCACGACGAACACGCGCGTGCTCGAAAAGTTCGTCAGCGCCAAGGACGTTTCGCACGTCGTGCTCGAATGGCAGCACACCGAGACCGGCGCGCGGATCATCACCGGCAAGGTCTCCGAGTGGCGCGGGCATGTCACGTCCTCGGACCCGGCGAACCTCATCGACTCGTGGTTCTGCTTCCACCCCAGCACTTCGCTCGGTCTCGACACGCTGCCGCTGACCGTCGACGGCCGCCTGCTGACCATGTCCGCGTTCCAGGAGAAGCTGGTCGCGGCGCACATGGCCGAGCCGGAGCTCGAACTCGCCTGGACGCGGCGACACCACGAATGGACCGAGCGGCTCGACGCGCTCGGCCTCGACACCGAGCTGTTCCGCTACCAGCGCGCGATGAACGCGGGTGAGGGTGAGGCGGCGGACGCGTTCGCGTTCACCAGCGACGAGGCGTTCGTCGAGTTCCTGCTCAAGGCCGTCATCGCCGAGGACGACCCGCGTGACCTCGCCGAGGTCGTGCAGACCTACGCGCACAACCTCAGCCAGCGCGGGGAACTGTTGGCCGAGCGCGACTTCGTCGCCGGCGCGCTCGATCTGCTGGCCCCGCTGTCCGACGAGGAGGGCATCGCCGCCGCGTCGCGCAAGCTCGCCGAGAAGTCGCGCGCCGAGGCGCAGACGCTCGCGGGCGCGGTCACCGCGCGGCACCGGCTGGAGTCCGAGCGGCTCGACGGCCTCGAAGCGCACGTCGGCGAGACGCGCGACGCCGAGAAGCTCGCCGAAGGGGATCACCGCAGGCTCGCCGCGGTGGTCACGGAACTGCGCCGGGTCGTCGCGGACCTGCGGCTGGCGGCGGCGACCGAGGAACGCAAGCGCGTCGACGCCGAACTCGCCGAAGCCCGCGCGGGCGCCGAGGCCTGGCGTGAGACCGGCACAGTGCTCGCGCACGCCAACGCGGTCCGCAAGGCCGCCGACATCCGCGCGCTGGTGGGGGAGCGCGAGCAGACCGCGAAACCCGCGCTGGAAGCCAAAAACGCGGCCGCCGTCGCGCTGGCGAGAGGGTTGCTCGCGCTGGCCGCCGAAGCCGGTGACCAGGCGCAGACCGCGCAAGACCGCGCCGAGCGTTCCCTCGCTTCGGCGGCGGAAGCGCAGGAGCAGCGCGACGAGGCGACGAGCACGGCCGCGAAGCACCGCGCGGAGCACGCGCAGCTGACCACGCGGATCGACGAGGTGCGCGCGGAGGTCCGCCAGGCCGTCAAGGACGGGCTGCTGACCGACGCCGCCGAGCTGGCGACGGCCGCGCAGCAGGCCAAGACGCGGTCGGAGAACGCGATCGGTGAGCTGTCGGCACGTGAGGCCGATCTGGCGCACGCCGAAGAGGAGTACAGCGAGGCACAGACCGAGCTGCATCGCGTGCAGCAGAAGGCTTCTTCGGCGCACTCGCGGGCCGAACGGACCGCACAAGAGCTGTCGGCCGCACATCGGCGCACCGACAGCCTCGCCGCGCACCCGCGCCTGCTCGAACTGCTCGGCGGCGACAACGTCCAGCTGGAGACGGACACGCCCGCGCTGCTGAAGCGGCTCAAGGAAGCTCGTGCCGAGGCCGAGCGTGAGCAGACGGCGTTGCGCATCGAAGAGTCGATCGACGAGCGTGCGCTGGGTGCGCTGGGCGACGGCGGTTTGCTGCCCGCGCCGCCGGAAGTCCAGTCCGCGCTGGAAGTGCTGGAGAAGGCCGGAATCACGGCCTGGTCCGGCTGGCGCTATCTGTCCACAATGGATGCTTCGGCTCGCGCGCGGGTGCTCGCCGACCTGCCGCATCTGGTCGGCGGCGTGCTGGTCAACGACGCCAAGCAGTTGCCGCGCGCCAAGGCCGCGCTGGCCGAGGCGAAGCTGCTGCCCCGCGTCGTGCTGCCGGTGTCGACGACCGCGGCGATGAAGGAGGACGCCGCCACCCCCGGGGTCGAATTCCTGGTCACGCCGAACCCCGCGATGTACGACGAGGACGCCGCCGACGCCGAGCGCGAGGCGATCGCGGCCCGGAATTCGCGGCGGCAGAAGGCTTTGGAGGCGCTCGGCGCCGCGGTCGGCGACGACGCCGCGCTCGAATGGAAGCTCACCACCTGGCGTGAGGACTACCCGCCCGGCGCGATCGGCACGCTCGCCGAAGAGGCCGAAGCGGCGGCGACCGAGCTCGCCGAAGCCGAGACCGAGGTGACGGTCGCGGAGCGGTCGTTGCAGGACCTGTCCGCCCGCCGCGCCCGCCTGCGCGAGGCGGTCCCGTTGCTGCGCGGGGAATTGCGCTCCGGCGACGATCGTGCCCGTGTCCTGGCGGAGCTGGCGGCGCGGGCTTCGAAGATTCCACAGTGGACGGACGAGGCGGAGCGGTTCGCGGAGATCGCGTCACGTGCCTCCGCCGAGGCCGAGATGGCGGGCGCGCGCGCCGCGAAGCAGCGTGACGAGGCCGCCGAAGAGCAGCGCACGGCCGACGGTCACCGTCGCACGGCCAGCGGCGCCCGCGCCGAACTCGCCGAAGTTCCCGGCGGCGGCTCGGTTTCCGAGGACGACCCGGTGCCCGACGAGCCGATCGACGTGCTCCGCAGGACTTTCGTGTCGGCGAGCGACGCGTACGCCAAGGTCGAGGTCGGCAGCGACCTGCGCGCCGAGCTGGACCAGGCGGAAAGCTCGGAATCCACCGCGCGTGCCGCCTTGGAAGCGCTCGACCCGGCCATCCGCGACCGGTCCCGCCAGCTGCTGGAGACCGCCGACGGCTCCGACGCCGCGACCCGCGCCGCCGCGTACGCCAGGGCCGGACGCGCGGTGACGGCGTTGGAGAACGAGCAGAGCGAGATCATCGGCCAGGTCGCGACCAGGCGCGCCGAACTCGACCAGCTCCCGAAGCAGCCGGCGTCGCTGGAGCACTACGGCCGCCCCCGCGACGTCGAGCACGGCCTCGAACTCATCGACGCGGCGGCAGAAGAAGCGGCCGGAGCCGCCCGTGTCTGGGAAGAAGCGCAGGCCAGGCGTTCCGAAGCCGAGCACGTGCTCGATTCGGCGACCTCGTCCGCAGCGGGCTTCAAGATGCTCGCGGAGTCGCTGTCGCACCTGCTCACCGACGACGAGCCCGAGTCGGTCTTCGACGGCGACGTCGAAACCGCGCAGGCCAAGTACTCCCGCTTGAACACCTCGCTCGCCGACGCCATGCGCGTGGTCGAAGACGCCGAGCGGCGGGTCCGCGCCGCGGCCGACAACCTCGCGCAGTACGCGACCGACAAGCGTTTCGAGAAGCTGTCGAGCCCGGTCCGGCAGCAGATCATCTCGGTCAAGCGCGACGCGCTGCCCGGCAACGCGGCCGAGTGGGCCGTCGCGCTGCGCCCGCGTCTGCGGACATTGACCGACGACCTCGCCCAGATCGATCGTCACCGTTCCGGCATCGTCGCCCGCTTGCAGGGCATGGTCGACGGCGCGCTGCGCATGCTTCGCTCGGCGCAGCGCCTCTCCCGGCTGCCCGAAGGCCTCGGCGACTGGTCCGGCCAGGAGTTCCTGCGCATCCGCTTCGCCGAACCCGAGGAGGACGTGCTCGCCGAAGCGCTCGGCGGCGTCGTCGACGAGGCCGCGGCCGGCAAGACGAGCGACGGCCGCGACGTCAAACGCGACGGCATCTCCCTGGTGCTGCGCGGCGTCCAGGCCGCGGTCCCCAAGGGCTTCCGCGTCGACATGCTCAAGCCGGACTCGGTGCTCCGCACCGAACGCCAGCGCGTCTCGGAGATCCGCGACGTGTTTTCCGGCGGCCAGCAGCTGACGGCGGCGATCATCCTGTATTGCACCCTGGCGGCTTTGCGCGCCAACAACCGCGGCCGCATGCGCAACCGGCACTCGGGCGTGTTGTTCCTCGACAACCCGATCGGCCGCGCCTCGGCCGGCTACCTGCTGGAGCTGCAGCGCGTCGTCGCGAGCGCGCTGGGCGTCCAGCTGATCTACACGACGGGGCTGTTCGACGCGGGCGCCCTGTCGGAGTTCCCGCTCATCGTCCGCCTCCGCAACGACGCCGACCTGCGCGCGGGCCGCAAGTACCTGTCCGTGGACGCGACCATCCGCACCGCGCTCGACGACCTCGAAGACCCCGACGGAACCTCCCGCATCTCCGCCACCCGCCTCTTCAGCAAGGACTCGTGACCCTGCGCTCGTGAGTGTTTTGACCGGTTAGAACCGGCCGTACCCCTCACGAGGCCTGAGCTGGGCGGAGCCCTTTCGGGCCTGGTTTTGCAGCCGGGCGGCGAAATCCGTCGCCGTGGAAACCTTTGTCCCGGTTTCGGCGTCATGGTTGCGAGCGCCCGGGGTTTCATGGGTGCGAGTTGTCGGTGATGGGGGAGTTTTCGGGATGAAGGTGTGGGTGGCCGTGCTGGGCGCGGCCGGCCTGGCAGGCGCGGCGCGCTGGGTCGCCGGGCGGCTTTCGGCGGTGACGGTGTCGGGCGACAGCATGGAGCCCGCGTTGTCCGACGGTGACCGGGTGCTGGTGTGGCGGTCGAGGTTCTCCAGGCTGTCGGTCGGGGACATCGTTGTCGCATGTGTGCCCACAGTCGCGCGCGTGCCGGCGCTGGCCGACCGGTCGTGGCTGATCAAACGGGTCGCGGCGCTGCCGGGCGATCCCGTGCCCGCCGCCGTGGCGAAGGCCGTCGAGGGCGACGAGACCGTGCCACCGGACCGGTTGGTGCTGCTCAGCGACAACGCCGAGGGCAGCGTCGACTCGCGGCGCTTCGGGTACGCCTACGGGGACCTCGTGCTGGGGCTCGTGGTGCGGCGGCTCAGTCCCGGCCGCTGACCGCCAGCGAGGTGCCGAGGCCGATCATGACCACGCCGCCGGTGCCGCCGAGCAGTTCCAGCCTGCGGGGCGAGCGGGCGAACCAGGCCCGCGCGGTGCCCGCGACCAGCGCCCACGCGGAGTCCGACAGCAGCGCGATCACCGGCAGCGCGACGCCGAGCACGAGGATCTGCAGCGGCACCGAACCGGCCGGGTAGTCGACGAACTGGGGCAGGATCGCCGCCAGGAAGACGATCGACTTCGGGTTGGCGAAGCCGACGACGAACCCGTCCCGCATCAGCGACAGCGGTCGCCCGGACGGCGCGCGCACCTCGGCCGCGAAGACCTCGGTGAGCTTGCGGCGGTGCCGGATCGCCTGGACGCCGAGGTAGACCAGGTACACCGCGCCCGCCAGCTTGATCGCGGTGAACACCGCGGCCGACGACTGCACGATCGCGCCGAGCCCGAACGCCACCGCCACGACCTGCGCGTACACCCCGGTCGCGTTGCCGACCACGGTCAGCAGCGCCTCGCGCCTGCCGACCGTCAGCGCCCTGCTGATGGTGAACAGCACGCTCGGGCCGGGCACGACGACCATGAGGAACGTCAACGCCGCGAACGCCAGGAAGTGACCACCGGAGACCATGCCGGCGATGCTAACCGGCCACCGCCCGCGACGTGGGTACCAAAAGCGCTCGGCACGACCAGACCAAACGACCTGCCCCCCCCCTGCGTGTGGTCTCGGGTGGGGGTACTGCATGAACGGGGCTTGCGGCGTTGGACGACGCAAACGGCACTCACCCAGGTATGAGGGGGCCTTACATCCACGGTCGGCGTGGGTGAGGGCCTCCCTCACTCGGGGCGAGCGGGTGAGGGCCTCCCTCACCCGTATATACGGTCGAACTAGGCCCTCACCTCACGGATCCGAGCGAAGTAGGCCCTCACCCACGCCCGACCACACCCCCCCCGACACGCACGAGGCAGCCGGCGAGGAGGTCGTGAGTGTTTTCGCCGGTTATTGAGCGGTAGGTCCAAGGTGGCGTGGTCGAGGAGTCGGCGAGCCTGGGCCGACGGAGTTGCTTTTGGGCCGCCAGGTGTCCCCAAAGCAACTCCGTCGGGCTGCGGCCGCAGCAAGGCTGGGGCGACGCGTTTTTGTCGGTGCCGGGTGGTACTAACAATGCGTGAGAATCGGGATTGAGCAGCGGCGGGCGAGGCTGGCCCGCCGCCATCGGCTCGCGGTCAAGGCCGCGACGGTCGAAGAGGCCACCGCGGGCCTGCTCGCGCTGCACGCCACCGACCCGGCGACGGTGCACCTCTCGGCCGCCGCCCGCGTCGACGGCCCGGACGTCGCCGAGCTGGAGCGCGCGCTCTACGAGGACCGGACGCTGGTGCGGATACTCGGCATGCGCCGCACGATGTTCGTGCTGGACACCGACACGGCGGCGGTGGTCCAGGCCGCCTGCTCGGGGGACGTGGCGCGCACCGAACGGCGCAAGCTCGTGCAGCATCTGGAGACCGTCGGGCACCCGGAAAACGTGCCCGAGGCGGGGGAGTGGCTCGCCGAGGTCGAAGAGGCGACGCTGAAAGCCTTGTCCGCCAGGGGATCCGCGCTGGCGCAGCAGCTCAGCGAAGACGAGCCGCGGCTCAAGCAGCAGCTGCACATGGCCAAGGGCAAGCCGTACGCGGCGATCGGCAACGTCACCAGCCGCGTGCTGGGCCAGCTGGCCGTCGACGGGCGGATCGTCCGCGGGCGGCCGCGCGGGTCGTGGATCTCCCAGCAGTATCACTGGTCCACGCTCGAAGACTGGCTTCCTGGCGGGCTCCGGAAGTGGGATGCCGATGCCGCGCGCGCCGAGCTGGCCCGGCGCTGGCTGTACGCGTTCGGCCCGGCACCGCTCGCCGACCTGCGCTGGTGGACCGGGTGGACGATGGGCCAGACGAAGAAGGCGCTCGCGCTGGTCGAGCCCGTCGAAGTCGACCTGGACGGCACGACCGGCCTGATGCTCGCCGACGACCTGGAGCCGCTGCCGGACCCGGGGCCGTGGATCGCGCTGCTGCCCGCGCTCGATCCGACGCCGATGGGCTGGGTCGAGCGCGAGTGGTACCTCGGTGCGCACAAGGCGGCGCTGTTCGACCGGTTCGGCAACGTCGGGCCGACCGTCTGGTGTGATGGACGTATCGTCGGCGGCTGGGCGCAGCGCCAGGACGGCGAAATCGCCACCCGCCTGCTGGAAGACGCGGGTGCGGCGGCGAAAGCGGCGATCGAGGCGGAAGCGGACAGGCTCGCCGGGTGGCTCGGTGACGTCCGGTTCATCCCCAGATTCCGCACGCCATTGGAGAAGGAGCTGGCCAGGTGAACCACTGGCCGGGAAAGGTCCGTAATCGGGGACGTAACCGCAGTTCGGGACCTTCTTTCTCGATCACGAACAGTCGGGTGTCCAACCGAGCTCGAAACGGCAGCCTCCGCCACACCTGAATCGATTCTTGACCGCAAGCTGGAGTGGTGCAAGTCTCTTCGGGGCGGTCAAGTACGCCCAGGCCAGCACGCTAGTGTTGGGCGCCGAGAAGGCAAATCTTCGAGCTTCAAGAGGAGTGGCAGCAGTGACTGTGCGCGTAGGTGTGAACGGCTTCGGTCGGATCGGCCGCAACTTCTTCCGGGCCGTCAAGGCCGCAGGCCACGACATCGAGGTGGTCGCGTTCAACGACCTCGGTGACGTCAACACCATGGCCCACCTGCTGAAGTACGACTCCATCCTGGGCCGTTTCCCCGGTGAGGTCAGCGTTTCCGACGAGGGCATCGTCGTCGACGGCAAGACCATCAAGGCGCTCGCCGAGCGCGACCCGGCCAACCTCCCCTGGGGCGACCTGGGCGTGGACGTGGTCGTCGAGTCGACCGGCTTCTTCACCAAGGCCGACGCCGCCAAGGCGCACCTGGCCGGCGGCGCCAAGAAGGTCATCATCTCCGCGCCCGCCACGGGCGAGGACCTGACCGTCGTCCTGGGTGTCAACGACGACAAGTACGACGGCTCGCAGAACATCATCTCGAACGCCTCGTGCACCACGAACTGCCTCGGCCCGCTGGCCAAGGTCCTGAACGACGCCTTCGGCATCGAGCACGGCCTGATGACCACCATCCACGCGTACACCCAGGACCAGAACCTGCAGGACGCGCCGCACAAGGACCTGCGCCGCGCCCGCAACGCCGCGGTCAACATCGTGCCGTCGTCGACCGGCGCCGCGAAGGCCATCGGCCTGGTGCTCCCGGAGCTGCAGGGCAAGCTGGACGGCTTCGCGTTCCGCGTCCCGGTCCCGACCGGCTCGGCCACCGACCTCACGGTCAAGCTGAAGAAGACCGCCACGGTCGAGGAGATCAACGCCGCCTACCAGGCCGCCGCCGAAGGCGCGCTCAAGGGCATCCTGCGCTACAACACCGACCCGATCGTGTCGAGCGACATCGTCACCGACCCGGCCTCGTGCATCTACGACGCGCCGCTGACCAAGGTGATCGGCGACCAGGTCAAGGTCGTCGGCTGGTACGACAACGAGTGGGGCTACTCCAACCGCCTCGCGGACCTGATCGTCCTCGTCGGCAACAAGCTCTCCTGATCGATGACGGTCAAGAACCTCGATGACCTGCTGAGCGAGGGCGTTCAGGGCCGGTACGTACTTGTGCGTTCCGACCTGAACGTCCCGCTCGACGGGGACACCATCACCGACGACGGCCGCGTCCGCGCGGCGCTGCCGACCATCGCCAAGCTCGCCGAGGCTGGCGCGAAGGTGGTCGTCACCGCGCACCTCGGCCGCACCAAGGGCGAGCCCGACGCCAAGTTCTCGCTGGCGCCGGTCGCCAAGCGGCTCGCCGAGCTGCTCGGCTTCGACGTCCCGCTCGCGGGCGATTTGGTCGGCGAGTCCGCCAAGTCGACCGTCGCCGGACTGGTCGACGGCAAGGTCGCGCTGCTGGAGAACGTCCGCTTCGACGCCCGCGAGACCAGCAAGGACGCCGGCGAGCGTGCCGCGCTGGCCGGCGAGCTCGCCGCGCTCGTGCCCGGTGGCGCCTTCGTGTCCGACGGCTTCGGTGTCGTGCACCGCAAGCAGGCCTCGGTCTACGACGTCGCGCGTGCGCTCCCGGTGTACGCGGGCGGCCTCGTGCTGGCCGAACTGGACGTGCTCAAGAAGCTGACCGACGAGCTGGCCAGGCCGTACGTGGTCGTGCTCGGCGGCGCCAAGGTCTCGGACAAGCTGGGTGTCATCGCGAACCTGCTGACCAAGGTCGACCGGCTGCTCATCGGCGGCGGCATGGCGTACACCTTCCTCAAGGCCCAGGGCCACGAGGTCGGCCAGTCGCTGCTGCAGGCCGACCAGCTCGACCAGGTGCGCGGCTTCCTCGCCGAAGCCGAGAAGCGCAATGTCGAACTCGTGCTGCCCGTCGACGTCCTCGCCGCCACGGGCTTCGCGCCCGACGCGGAGCACGAGGTCGTGGACGCGACCGCCATCCCGGCCGACCGCCAGGGTCTCGACATCGGCCCGAAGAGCCGCGAGCTGTTCGCGGGCAAGCTGGCCGACGCGGCGACCGTGTTCTGGAACGGCCCGATGGGCGTGTTCGAGTTCGAGGCGTTCGCCGGCGGCACCCGTGCCGTCGCCGAGGCGCTCGTCGCCAGCGACGCGTTCACCGTCGTCGGCGGTGGCGACTCGGCTGCCGCGGTCCGCCAGCTCGGCCTGCCCGAGGACGGCTTCTCACACATTTCGACCGGTGGCGGCGCGTCGCTGGAATACCTCGAGGGCAAGGAACTGCCCGGGGTCTCGGTCTTGGGAGAGAACTAAGTGGCACGCAAGGTGTTCATCGCAGGCAACTGGAAGATGAACCAGAACCACCTCGAAGCGATCGCGCTCGTCCAGAAGATCGCTTTCGCGCTGCCGGAGAAGTACTACGCGAAGGTGGACGTGGCGGTCCTGCCGCCGTTCACGGACATCCGCAGCGTGCAGACCCTCACCGACGGCGACAAGCTGCTGCTCACCTACGGCGCGCAGGACATTTCCCCCCACGATTCGGGCGCGTACACCGGTGAGGTCTCGGGTCCGATGCTGGCGAAGCTGGGCTGCAGCTACGTCACCGTCGGCCACTCGGAGCGGCGCGAGTACCACCTCGAGAGCGACGAGCTGGTCAACAAGAAGGTCAAGGCCGCGCTGAAGCACGGCATCAAGCCGATCCTCTGCATCGGGGAGAAGCTCGAGGTCCGCGAGGCGGGCGAGCACATCTCGCACACCACCACTCAGCTGATCGAGGGCCTCAAAGGCCTCAAGGCCGAGCAGGTGCGCGACGTGGTCGTCGCCTACGAGCCGGTCTGGGCCATCGGCACCGGCAAGGTGGCGACCCCGGCCGACGCCGAAGAGGTCTGCAAGGCCATCCGCGCCACGCTCGCCGAGAAGTACGGCGACGAGGTCGCGACCGCGGTCCGCGTCCTTTACGGCGGCTCGGCCAAGTCGAACAACATCGGCGACCTGGTGGCTTGCGAGAATGTGGACGGCGCGCTCGTCGGAGGCGCTAGTCTCGACGGCGAAGAGTTCACCAAACTCTGCGCGCTCGCCGCTGGCGGGCCGCTGCCCTGATCGGGGCCACTACCGGGTAACCTGGGTATTCGGTCCGTCACACAGCGAGGATGAGATGAAGCTGTTCCTGCAAATCCTGTTGATCATTTCCAGCCTTCTGCTGGTGGGAGCCGTTTTGCTGCACCGTGGCCGTGGTGGCGGTCTCTCGTCGCTGTTCGGTGGCGGCATGCAGTCCAGCCTCTCCGGTTCGAGCGTCGCCGAGAAGAACCTCGACCGGATCACCCTGCTGCTCGGCGCGGTCTGGCTGATCAGCATCGTGGGTCTGGGTCTGCTGCTCAAGGTCTGATCTTGTTTCGGCGTGCCTGTGGGGGGCGCGCCGCCGATTCGGTAGGTGTGAGGATTCATGGTTGGCGGTAACGCGATTCGCGGCACCAGGGTTGGTGCCGGTCCGACGGGCGAATCGGAGCGTGGCGAGTCCGCGCCCCGGCGCCGGATCTCCTACTGGTGCGCGAACAGGCACGAGGCGCAGCCCTCGTTCGCCATCGACGCGGAGATTCCCGACGAGTGGGACTGCCCTCGCTGTGGACTCCCCGGAGGCCAGGACGAGAAGAACCCGCCCGCCGCGCCGCGGACGGAGCCTTACAAGACCCACCTCGCGTATGTGAAGGAACGGCGCAGCGACGCCGACGGTGAGGCCATCCTCGCCGAGGCGCTCGAGCGCCTTCGCCAGCGACGCGAGATCTGAGGTAGGCACAGCTCTCCAGGCCCCGAGTACCCAGGTACTCGGGGCTTTTGGCCTACCCGGAGTTCCTCGAAAGCCGCTCCGCGCGCGGCGCTGGAGTGTCAGGATGACGGCGTGGAGTCCTACGTCGAGCGCCTGCCGCGGCCTGAGCTGGCGAGCGTGGTGCGGACGGTCTGGATCCAGCGCACGGGCGGCTCCGTGTACGTCCAACGCCACCTGCCGACCGGTGGCGTCGAGATCCACTTCCCGATCGGCGGCCATCCGCAGCTGATCGGCCCGCTGACCCGGCCGGAGGTCGAGGTCATTCCGGCGCGCACCACGATCGTGGGAGTCCGGTTCCATCCCGGGAGCGCGCCGCGGCTGCCGTCGACCCTCGACGATCTGGTCGATCAGCGGCTGCGCCTGGCCGAATTGTGGGGCCGCCCGGTGGACCGGCTTGTCGAGACGATGGCGCTGGCAGGCACGGCCGAGCAGGCGCTCCTGATTTTGCAGGGCTATCTTCTGCGCGAGTTCCGCAGTGTGGTCCGCGTCGATCCGCTGGTCGGCGAAGCGGTGAAGACGCTGATGCCCTGGCATCAGGTGAACATCGACGCGCTGGCCGAGCATCTGGCGCTTTCGCCGAGCCAGTTGCGGCGTCGCTGCCTGCAGACCGTCGGAGTGAGCCCCAAGGTGCTCCAGCGGACGTTGCGGTTCCAGGGTTTCCTCGCGCTCGCGCAGGCGGGCGCGACGGCTTCGGGCGTGCGCGGCGCGGACGGGATGGCCGGGCTCGCGGTCGACGTGGGTTACGCCGACCAGGCGCACCTGAGCCGGGAATGCCTCCGACTGAGCGGGGTCACCCCACGCCAGCTGCTCGGCGGCGACTTGGACCGATGCTCGTGCGGGCACGAGCACGCGGCCTCGTACCGGCCGTTCCTCGCGAGACGGAGCGCGACGGCGTTGCTCCTGCGCTGAGGCGTGCGCGTTTCGTTCAAGAACGGCCGCCGCGATCTCCCTAGGTTGAAGCGGTGATCCACTGCCGCTCGGTCTCGGACGTCGCCGCCGCCATGAGGCGCGGCGTCGTGCCCCGTGGCGGCGGGCATTGCTTCGCGGGCCGGTCTTCGCGCGGCATCGTGCTCGACATGTCCGGCCTCGACCGGATCAGCGTGGCCGCCGACTGCGTCGCGACGATCGGCGCCGGCGCCCGGCTCGGGCAGGTGTACGCCGAGCTGCACGCGCACGGCCGGACCATTCCGGCGGGCTGCGGGGACACCGTCGGCATCGCCGGGCTCACGCTGGGCGGCGGGATCGGGCTGCTCGGCCGTGTGCACGGGCTGACCTGTGACCGGCTGATCGGCGCACAGGTCGTGCTCGCGGACCGAACGGTCGTCGAGTGCGACCGTGACCGCGAGCCGGACCTGTTCTGGGCGCTGCGCGGCGCGGGCGGCTGTCAGTTCGGCGTGGTCACGGAGCTGCGGTTCGACACCGTGCCGGAGCCGATGACCACCCGCGTCGAAGCGTGCTGGCGTGGGATCCCGTTCGGCGAGCTGGTCTCGGCTTGGCAGGCCTGGGCACCGGACGCGCCGGACGAACTCACCGTCAACCTCACCGTCGAGGCCGGGCAAGCCGTGCTTTCCGGCGCTTCGACGCTCGACGAGCCGACGACCCGCGAGTTGCTGCGCGAGTTCCCCGGCGTCCGGTTGCGTGCCGATTTGCCCTACAGCCGCTTGAAAAGCACCTTCGCCGATCCGCGTGACCTGCCGGTGCGGATCCGGTCGGAGTTCTTCTCCGACGCGCTGTCCGAATCCACTGTGGACTCGCTGCTGGCTCACCTGCGGGGCGGGCGGCTCGCGTTCACCGCGATGGGCGGCGCGTACAACCGCGTCGCCGAGGACGCGACCGCGTTCGCCCACCGGGGCGAGCGTTTCCTGCTTGAACACGTCGCCGCTCCGGCCGACCCGTGGGTCGACCGGTCGTGGGCGATCGCGCATCCCGAGGGGTCGGGGCGGGTCTACCCGAACTTCCCCGACCTCGCTCTGGACGACCCGGCCGAGGCGTACCACGCGGGCAATCACGCGCGGCTCGCCGCGGTCAAGCGGGCCTACGACCCGCACCGGTTTTTCGATTTCCCCCAAGCGATCCAAGGAACGAAATGAGCAAAGTCTTCAGCGCGCACGCCGTCTCCGTCGACGGCTATCTCAGCGGCCGCACCCCGGACGGTGAAAAGGAATTCGGCCGAGGGCTCGGCGACGCGCCGATGCTGTTCGACTGGTACTTCGACGGTGACACGCCGAGCCAGGAGTTCGACGGCTTCAAGCTGAGCAAGGAGAGCGTCGAGTTCTTCGACACCGCCGCGTCGCGGGTGGGCGCGATCGTCGTCGGTCGCACGACCTACGAGCACTCCAGCCATTTCGGCGGCGGCAGCCCACACCCGACCGCGCCGATGGTCCTCGTCAGTCACGAGCCCGTGCCCGAGGTGAGCGAGGCGCAGACGCTGGTCACGACCGGCATCGAGGACGCCATCGCGGCGGCGAAGGAGATCGCGGGCGGCAAGGACGTCGGCCTGATGGGCGGCGGGGTCGTCACCTCGGCGCTCGCGGCGGGCCTCGTCGACGAGGTGATCCTGCATCAGGTGCCGATCCTGCTCGGCGGTGGCCGCAGCTACTTCCAGGAGGTCGCCGAGCAGGTGCGGCTGCGGCTGATCGAGGCCGTCCCGGCGCCCGGCGTGACCCACCTCCGCTACGAGGTGCTCCGATGATCCTGGTGACCGGCGGGCTCGGCATGATCGGCGCCCACACCGCACGCGCGCTCGCCGATCTGGGACACGAGGTCGTCGTCACCGCGCACAGCCGGACCGCGGTCCCGTCGTTCCTCGAGGGCCGGGTCACCGTGGAGTCCCTCGACGTGACCGACCGCGCCGCCTTCCTGGCGCTCGGCGAGCGGCACGAGATCAGCGACATCGTCCACCTCGCGGGCAGCATCCCCGGCGACGATCCGGTCGGCTACTTCCGCACCGACCTGACCGGCCTGCTCAACGCGCTCGACGCCGCGCGCACGTGGGGCGTTCGCCGGTTCGCCGTCGCCAGCAGCCTCGGCGTCTACATCGGCCGGAGTGAGATCCCGTGGCATGAGGACCTCGCGTTGCCGACGGCGGACCTGCCGCACCTGATCATCGCGTTCAAGAAGGCCGTTGAGCCGCTGACCACGCACGGCCTGCAGGGGAGTGGTGTCCAGCCGGTGCTGCTGCGGATCGGCACCATCTGGGGCCCGCTCGTCGATCCGGAGTCGCCGTTCTGCCACCTTCCGCCGCTGATCAACGCGGCGCTGCGCGGCGACGATCCTCAGCCGTTGCACGCCGACGACGGCGGTGACGCCTGTTACGCGCCCGACGCCGGGCGCGCGATCGCGCTGCTGATGTCGGCCGGGACGCTGTCCCACGTCGCGTACAACGTCTCCAGCGGCCGTCCGTTCACCAACCGCGAGTTCGCGGACGCGCTGGAGTCGCTCAAGCCGGGCCCGCGGGTCGGGCTGCTGCCCGGCAGGCGGCACGGTCCTGCAGAAGATCCGTACCTCGACATCTCGCGGCTCACTCGCGACACCGGCTTCACACCGGAGTTCGATGTCGCCAAAGCGGTCGCCGACTACGCGGCTTGGCGCGCCGAAAACGCCCGCTGAAATGGTAAGAGCCCGGCTCGATGAGCCGGGCTCCTACCGTTTTCAGGATCAGCGGGCGAGTGGGTATCGGGCCCTGACTCGGAAGCCGCCGTCCTCGGTGTCGCAGGTTTCGAAGCTGCCGCCGAGCAGCCTGGCGCGCTCGGCCAAGCCGGTCAGGCCGTGACCGCCCGAGGGGAAGTCGCCGCCGATCTCGGCCGAGCGGGCATTGCGGACCTCGACCTTGAGCGCGTCGTGGCCGCCTTGGATGCGGATGGTGGCGGTCGCGCCGGGCGCGTGCTTGTGGACGTTGGTGAGACATTCCTGCACGGTCCGGTAGGCGGCCGCCGAGATCTGCCTCGGCAGGGTCTCCGGGACCTGCTCGACCGTGAGGTGCACGGACACGTCCGAAGCGCGGATCAGGCGGTCGAGCTCCTCGATGCCGTAGCGCGGGCCGTCGTCGTCCGAACCCGAACGGAGAACGCCGACGAGTGAGCGGAGCTCCTCGAGTGTGCTCTTGCTCAGATCTCGGATGACTTGCGCCGTCGCCAGCGAGCCGGGCTCGCTGGACTGCGCCTGCAGCGCGCCCGCCTGCATCGCGATCAGGGTGATCTGGTGGGACACGACGTCGTGCATCTCGCGGGCGAGGCGGGCCCGTTCCTCGGCGCGGACGGCGTCGGCGTGCAGCCGGTGTTCACGGTCGCGGCTGGCCGCGAGTTCGGCGAGTTTCTTCGACAGCTCGGTCCGGGCGCCGATGAGGAGCCCGATCGCGACCGGCATGCCCGCGACGAGCACGCCGTAGATGCCGTCGAGCACGTGCTCACGCCAGCTGAGCTTGGCGAAGTCTTCGAGCGGCCACTGCACGAACCGGCACATCCAGACGAGGCCGGCGCCGACCCAGGTCTGCCAGTGCGTCTGCTTGCGCGTGGCCAGCATGCCCAGCGCGATCATCGCGGCGAGCTGCGACCAGCCCGCCAGGAAACCGGGGACGGTCAGGAGGAGGGTGGCGAACGGGAACCAGCGGCGTAGCGCCAGCGCCAGGCAGGCGGCGCCGGAGAGGTAGATCGAGTACGGCTGCGCCTTGACGGGGATGACCAGCCACACATCGAGCACGGCGAACATGATCGACACCACGTCGACGGTCAGCGCGAGCACGGCGGGCCTGCGCAGCAGCGCCGGCCTGTCGGTCGCGAGCTTGCTCTTCACTCGGTCGGTGACCCCCGCGCCGGGGCCACCGACCGAGATGCCGGGGATGGAGAGTCCCTCAGTGCTCATCGCTTGGACCTCACTCGTCTTGTGGACTTGGTGATGAGAGGTGCTTGGAGGCCGTATGGGACGCGCATCCGCGAACAAATGTGCGGATGCTAACGAGAAAGTGTGAGGGGGCGGTTAGTTTCACCCAGAGTTGGCAAATCGAGGCCTGACCTGCATCCGGTAGTCCATGTGGGTTACACGATTCGATGCATTGTTCGCGCCCGAATGACCGACCGTCCGGTCACTTAAGTGACGCAGGTCATACCCTACTCGCGCGTCAAAAGGGGTCGTGAGCGTTCCGGGCGGTTCTAACCGCCCGCAACGCTCACGACCCCGGGGTCGCCAAGCTCTGGTCAGGACAGGGGCGGGCGGTAGACCTTGGTGAGCTTGCCCGCCGCCGCGCGGTCCAGCAGCCACAGGGTGCGGCGCTGGCCACGGGCTCCCGAGACCGGGATCTGGATCTCGCCGGCGCCCGCCAGCGCGAGCGCGACCGCGTCGGCCTTCTCGGCGCCGGCGGTCATCAGCCAGATCTCCTGGGAGCGGCGGAGCGCGGGCAGGGTGAGCGAGACCCGGGTGGGCGGCGGCTTTGGGCAGTTGCGGACCGCCACCGCCGTCCGCTCGGTCTCGTACACCGCGGGGGACTCGGGGAACACCGAGGCCGTGTGGCCCTCGCCGCCGAGCCCGAGCAGGGTGATGTCGAACGTCGGCACGTCGAAGTGGTCCTCCGGCCGCGCGTTGCGGGCCAGCACCTCGGCGTAGGCCGCGGCCGCCGCGTCGGGGTCGTCGCCGAACTTGCCGTCGGACGCCTCGACCGCGTGCACCCTGGCCGGGTCGAGCGGCACGTGGTCGAGCAGTGCCTCGCGGGCCTGCTTCTCGTTGCGCTCGTCGCTGCCCGAGGCGACGAACCGCTCGTCGCCCCAGTAGATGTCGAGCTTCGACCAGTCCACGGCGTCGCGGGCACGGGAATCACGCAGCTCCCGCAGCACCGCGATACCCGTGCCGCCGCCGGTGAGCACCAGCGACGCCGAGCCCTTGGCGGCCTGGACGTCGACGAGCCTGGTCACCAGCCGGGCGGCGACCGCCGCGGCGAGCAGCTCGCCGTTGCTGTAGACGACGACCTCGGTCTTGCTCATTTGGCCGCCACCTTCTTCTTCGGCGCGGCCTTCGCGGGCTTGGCGACCGGGCCGCCGATCTTGTTCAGCCCGTGCAGCGACGCCTCGTACACCTCGTCCGGGTCGAGCCGCCGCAGCTCCTCGATGAGACAGTCCTGGTTGTTGCGCCGCGCCAGCGAGATCCGGCGCGTCGGCTGGCCCGGCTGGGTCAGCGTGCCGACCCGGCCGTCGGGGCGGTGCAGCTCGACCGGGCCGGACTCGCGGTCCAGCGTCACCGAGATGATGCCCTGCGCGCTGGAGCTCTTCACGCGCTTGACCGGCGCGTTCAGGTACTCCGCGAGCCAGCCTGCGAGCAGTTCGGTCGACGGCGAGTCGGCCTCGCCGGTCACCGTCGCGCCCACGACCTTCTCGTACGGCGGCAGGTCCAGCGCCGAGACGAGCTGGGCGCGCCAGTTGGTCAGCCGGGTCCACGCGAGGTCGGTGTCGCCCTCGACGTAGGACTTCGCCCGCGTGGTCAGCGCCTTGACTGGGTTCTTCTCGGCGGCCGAGTCGGTGATCCGGCGCTGCGCCAGCTGACCGAGCGGGTCCTCGGCCGGAGCCTTCGGACCCTCACCCGGCCACCACGTGACGATCGGCGCGTCGGGCAGCAGCAGCGGCACGACCGCGCTCTGGCCCTGGTTCGCCAGCGGCCCGTAGAGCCGCAGGACGATGACCTCGCTCGCGCCGGCGTCGCCGCCGACCCGGATCTGGCCGTCGATGCGCGGCGCGGCCGTCTTCGAGCCCTTGGCCACCACGATCACCCGCGACGGGTGCTCGCGGCTGGCCTCGTTGGCCGCCTCGATCGCCTCTTCGAGCTTGTCGTCGTCGTCCGCGGCGATGACCAGGGTCAGCACCCGGCCGAGCGCGACGGCGCCGCCACGCTCACGCAGTTCGACGAGCTTGGAGTTGACCTGCGAGGTCGTGGTGGATGGCAGGTCGATGATCACGGACGCCTCCAGGTGTGGCCGCTGCGTTCGAGCATCTCGTCGGCCGACGGCGGCCCCCACGAGCCTGGGGGATAGGGCTCGGGTGCGCCTTCGGTCGCCCAGTGCTCCAGGATCGGGTCGAGGATGTCCCAGGACAGCTCGACCTCTTCGTTGACCGGGAACAGCGACGGCACGCCGAGCAGCACGTCCAGGATCAGCCGCTCGTACGCCTCCGGCGAGGACTCGGTGAACGCGTGGCCGTACCCGAAGTCCATCGTGACGTCACGGACCTCCATGGTCGTGCCGGGCACCTTCGAGCCGAACCGCAGCGTGATGCCCTCGTCCGGCTGCACGCGGATGACCAGCGCGTTCTGCCCGAGCTCCTCGGTCGAGGTCGAGTCGAACGGCAGGTGCGGCGCGCGCTTGAACACGACCGCGATCTCGGTGACACGGCGGCCGAGCCGCTTGCCGGTGCGCAGGTAGAACGGCACACCCGCCCAGCGGCGGTTCTGCACTTCCAGCGCCACGGCCGCGAACGTCTCGGTCTTCGAGTCCTTCGCGAAGCCCTCTTCCTGCAGCAGGCCGGGCACCTTCTTGCCGCCCTGCCAGCCGCCGGTGTACTGCCCGCGCGCGGTGTAGTCGCTCAGCGGCTCCATCGGCTTGGTCGCCGCGAGGACTTTGACCTTCTCCGAGCGCAAGGACTTGGGCTCGAACGAAAGCGGCTCCTCCATCGCGGTGAACGCGAGCAGCTGCAACAGGTGGTTCTGGATGACGTCGCGCGCCGCGCCGATGCCGTCGTAGTACCCCGCACGGCCGCCGAGACCGATGTCCTCGGCCATGGTGATCTGCACGTGGTCGACGTAGTTGGCGTTCCAGATCGGCTCGAACAGCTGGTTCGCGAACCGCAGCGCCAGGATGTTCTGCACGGTCTCCTTGCCGAGGTAGTGGTCGATGCGGAACACCGACTCCTCGGGGAACACCTCGTTGACGATCGCGTTGAGCTCTTTCGCGCTGTCCAGGTCGTGCCCGAACGGCTTCTCGATGACCACGCGGCGCCAGGTCTGCTCGTCCGCGTGCGCGAGGCCGGAGCGGGCGAGCTGCTTGACGACCACCGGGAACGCGCCCGGCGGGATCGACAGGTAGAACGCCGTGTTGCCGCCGGTGCCGCGCTCGGTGTTGAGGTCCTTGACCGTCTGCGCGAGCCGGTCGAAGGCGTCATCGTCGTCGAAGGTGCCCTGCACGAACCGGATGCCCTCGGCGAGCCGGTTCCACACCGACTCCTTGAACGGCGTCCGCGCGTGCTCCTTCACCGAGTCGTGCACGAGCTCGCCGAAGTCCTGGTGCTCCCAGTCCCGGCGGGCGAAGCCGACCAGCGAGAAGCCGGCGGGCAGCAGGCCACGGTGCGCGAGGTCGTAGATCGCGGGCATCAGCTTCTTGCGCGCGAGGTCGCCCGTCACACCGAAGATCACCAGGCTCGACGGCCCGGCGATCCGCGGCAGCCGCTTGTCGCGGGGATCCCGTAGCGGGTTGTCCCACTCGGTCACGCTGGGATTCAAGAGCCGACCTCCTGTAGGGCACGGACCAGTTCCGCGAGCCCCGCGGCCCGGTCGGTCAGGTGCAGCCGCAGCACGGGACGGCCGTGCTCGGCGAGCACCTGCCCGTCACCGAGCGCCTGCGCGTGCTGCAGCACGCCGAGGGTGTACGGCCGGTCCGGCACCTCGAGGTCGTTCTCGACCGCGCCGGTCAGCTGCAGGAAGACACCGTTCTGGTGCCCGCCCTTGTGGTACTGCCCGGTGGAGTGCAGGAACCGCGGTCCCCAGCCGAAAGTCGTCTGCAGGCCCGAACGCTTCGCGACCTCGGCACGCAGGATCGACGCCGACGCGTCGTCGAGACGGTCGAGGTAGGCCTGCACCGAGACGTAGCCGTTCTCCGGCGCCGACCCGATGAACGCGCGCAGCACGTCGGCGAGCTTTCCTTCGGTGGCAACCCCCTCCCGTCGCCCACCACCACCCTCAACGGAGGCGCTTTGCGCCGCTGTGTTGAATCCTGAGCCGAAGATCTGCACGGTACCGTCCACATTGGACGCTTCCTCGCCGCCCGTGAGCGCCTCGGGGTTGTCCAGCAGCGCACGCGCGGCCTTCTTCGCGGCCTCGACGTCCGGCTGGTCGAACGGGTTGATCCCGAGCAGGCGCCCGGCGATCGCCGTCGCGTACTCCCACAGCAGGAACTGCCCGCCGAGCGGACCGGTGACCGAGATCTTGGCCGCACCGGCCGCCGTGCCGACGGCGACCGGGGTCGCGTCGGACTTGGCGTCGGCGAACCCGGGAGCGCCGGTGTCCTCCACGACGACCGGCAGCAGGCCGGTGCCGAGCTTGCCGGTCGACTCCGCGATCAGCTGCTCGGCCCAGTCACCGAAACCCTTGATGCCGGAACCGGTGTCCGCGAAGACGACCTTCTCGGCCCCTTCCGCGTGCGCCGCGCCAAGCGCCGCGGCCAGCTGAACGGCCGGGTTGTCAGCCGAGTCCGCGCCGAGCACGTCCGCGGCGGCGGCCGCCTGGTCGAGCAGGCGCGCGATGTCCGCGCCCGCCAGACCCGAAGGCACCAGGCCGAAAGCGGTCAGCGCCGAGTAACGGCCACCGACGTTCGGGTCGGCCAGGAAGGTCTTGCGGTAGCCCTCTTCCTCGGCCAGCTTCGAGAACGGCGAGCCGGGGTCGGTGACGACCACGATGCGCCGCGCCGCGTCGATGCCCGACGCGGCGAACGCCTTCGCGAAGATCCGGCGGTGGCTGTCGGTCTCGACCGTGCCGCCGGACTTCGACGACACGACGAGCACCGTCCGCGACAGGTCACCGGCGAGCGCGTCGGCGACCTGGCCCGGGTCGGTGGTGTCGAGCACGGTCAGCGCGACGTCGTCGGTGCCGGTGATCACCTCGGGCGCGAGCGACGAGCCGCCCATGCCCGCGAGCACGACCCGGTCGACGCCCTCGGCGTGCAGTTCCGCGCGCAGCGCCGCGATCTCGCCGATCAGCGGCCGCGACGACTTGTGCAGCGTCGTCCACGACAGCCTGATCGCCGACTCGGACTCGGCGTCCGGTCCCCACAGCGTCGGGTCCTGCGCCGTCAGCTTCGAAGCGACCTGGTCGGCGACCAGCTTCTCCGCCAGTGGCGCGGCCTTTTCGGCCAAAGCGGCGTCGACGATTTCGACGCCGAGTGCTTCTGAGGCCACTGGCGATCAGCCCTTCGCCTTGTCGAGCTGGCCGGTCACGGACTCCAGAAGCTCTTCCCAGGACTTCTCGAACTTCTCGACGCCCTCGGTCTCCAGAACCTTGAAGACGTCAGGGATGTCGATGCCCGCCGCGGCGAGCTTGTCGAAGATCGCCTGCGCTTCCGCGCCCTTGCCGGTGACCGCGTCGCCCGCGATCTCGGCCTGCTCGGCGACCGCGTCGAGGGTCTTCTCCGGCATGGTGTTGACCGTGTCGGCGACGACGAGCTGGTCGACGTAGCGGGTCGGCGAGTAGCTCGGGTCCTTGACGCCGGTCGAGGCCCACAGCGGACGCTGCGCGTTGGCGCCTTCGGCCGCGAGCGCCTTCCAGCGGTCGCTCGCGAAGAGCTCCTCGAAGGCCGCGTAGGCGAGCCGCGCGTTGGCGATGGCCGCCTCACCCAGCAGCGCGGTGGCCTCGTCGGTGCCGATCTCCTTGAGCCGCTTGTCGATCTCGCTGTCCACACGGGACACGAAGAACGAGGCGACCGAGTGGATGCCGCGCAGGTCGTGGCCGTTCGCCTTCGCCTGCTCCAAGCCGGCGAAGAACGCCTCGATGACCGCCTGGTAGCGCTCGACCGAGAAGATCAGCGTGACGTTGACGCTGATGCCCTCGGCGAGCGTGCGGGTGATCGCGGGCAGGCCCTCTTCGGTGGCCGGGATCTTGATCAGCACGTTCGGCCGGTCGACGGTCTTCCACAGGTCCTGCGCCTCGGCCGCGGTCTTCTCGGCGTCCTTGGCCAGGCGCGGGTCCACCTCGATGGACACGCGGCCGTCGACGCCGTTCGAGGCGGTGTACACGTCGCGGAACAGGTCGGCGGCGTTGCGCACGTCGGTGGTGGTCAGCTCGCGGACCACCGCGTCGAGGCTCGCGTCACGCGCGGCGAGCTCACGGACCTGCGCGTCGTAGGCGTCGCCCTTGGCCAGCGCGTTCGCGAAGATCGTCGGGTTCGTGGTGACGCCGACGACGTGCTTGTCGCGCACGAGCGCGGCGAGGTTGCCCGAGTCGAGCCGCTCCCGCGACAGGTCGTCGAGCCAGATCGAGACACCGGCCTCGGACAGCTGCGCGAGCTTGTCGTTGCTCATGACTGTGTCATCCCCTTCGGATGTGCTTTGTCAGGCGTTCTTGGCTTTGGCGATGGAGCGGCGCGCGGCGTCGGCCACGTTCTCCGGAGTGAAACCGAACTCACGGAACAGCGTGCCAGCGTCAGCTGACGCGCCAAAGTGCTCCAGCGAAACATTGGCACCTGTGTCACCCGTGAAGCGGTGCCACGACTGGGCGACACCCGCCTCGACGGAGACGCGGGCCTTCACCGCGGCCGGGATGACCGACTCGCGGTACTCGGCGTCCTGCGCGTCGAACCATTCCTGGCAGGGCATGGAGACGACGCGGGCCTGGACGCCTTCCTCGGCGAGCGCCTTCTTCGCCGCGACGGCCAGCTGAACCTCGGAACCGGTCGCGATGAGGATCACATCGGGCGTGCCCACAGAGTCGTCCACGTCGGCCAGCACATAGCCACCCTTGGCCACGCCTTCCGCGCTGGTGCCTTCGAGCACCGGCACGTTCTGACGGGTCAGCGCGATGCCGGACGGGTGCTTGACGTCCTCGATGACGGCCTTCCACGCGTACGCGGTCTCGTTGGCGTCCGCCGGGCGGACGATGTTGAGACCCGGGATCGCGCGCAGCGCGGTGAGCTGCTCGACCGGCTGGTGCGTCGGGCCGTCCTCGCCGAGCCCGATCGAGTCGTGCGTCCACACGTAGATCGCGGGCAGGCCCATCAGCGCGGCGAGCCGGACCGGCGGGCGCATGTAGTCGGAGAAGATGAGGAACGTCGCGCCGTAGGGGCGGGTGCCACCGTGCAGCGCGATGCCGTTGAGGATCGAGCCCATCGCGTGCTCGCGGATGCCGAAGTGCAGCGTCCGGCCGTACGGGCTGGTCTTCCACATGTCGGTGGTGGCCGACGGCGGGCCGAACGAGTCGGCGCCCTTCATGGTGGTGTTGTTGCTCTCCGCCAGGTCAGCGGAACCGCCCCACAGCTCGGGCAGCACGTCGGCGAGCGAGTTCAGCACCTCACCGGAGGCCTTGCGGGTGGCGACGCCCTTGGGGTCGACGTCCCAGCTCGGCAGGTTCGCGGCCCAGCCCTCGGGCAGCGAACGGGTGGACAGACGCTCGAACAGCGCCTTGCGCTCGGGGTTCGCGGCGGCCCACGCGTCGAAGCGCTCCTGCCACTGCGCGTGCGCGACCTTGCCGCGGTCGAGCGCCTGGCGGGTGTGCGCGATGACCTCGTCGTCGACCTGGAAGTCCCGCTCCGGGTCGAAGCCGAGGACCTTCTTCACGCCGGCGACCTCTTCGGCGCCCAGCGCGGCGCCGTGCGCCTTGCCGGTGTTCATCTTCGTCGGCGCCGGGTAGCCGATGACGGTCTTCAGCGCGATGAACGACGGGCGGCCCGTCTCGGCCTTCGCGGCGGCGATGGCGGCCTCGATCGCGACGACGTCCTCGCCGCCTTCGACGATCTGGGTGTGCCAGCCGTACGCCTCGTAGCGCTTGACGACGTCCTCGGACAACGCGATGTTCGTGTCGTCCTCGATCGAGATCTTGTTGTCGTCCCAGAAGACGATCAGGTTCCCGAGCTCCTGGCGGCCCGCGATCGAGGAGGCCTCGGCGGTGACGCCCTCTTCGATGTCGCCGTCGGAGGCGATGACGTAGACATGGTGGTCGAAAACACTCTCGCCGGCGGCGGCGTCCGGGTCGAACAGGCCACGCTCACGACGGGCGGCCATCGCCATGCCGACCGCGTTGGCCAAGCCCTGGCCCAGCGGGCCGGTGGTGGTCTCGACACCCTTGGTGTGGTGGTACTCGGGGTGGCCCGGGGTCAGCGAACCCCACTTGCGCAGCGACTTCAGGTCATCGAGCTCCAGGCCGAACCCGGCCAGGTACAGCTCGATGTAGAGGGTCAGGCTGCTGTGGCCCGCGGAGAGGACGAAGCGGTCGCGGCCCGCCCACTCCGGGTCGGCGGGGTCGTGACGCATCGTGCGCTGGAAGAGGGTGTAGGCCAGCGGCGCGAGGCTCATCGCCGTGCCGGGGTGCCCGCTACCGCAGTTCTCGACGGCGTCCGCGGCGAGAACACGGGCCGTGTCGACGGCCCTGGTGTCCGTCGCGGTCCAGTCGGCGGGCGTGTTACGCCGCAGGAGTGGGTTGTTCTCGCTGGTAGAGGCGGTTTCGGACACTGAACTCGAACTCCCCGTCATCTGGTCGGTACTACATATCTCAATCGATCCCGATGGGACGATATTCCTGCTGTGAGTAGTACGCATGATCTGCGCGCACCGTTCACGGTCAGCCTAGTGGTTGGGCTACCCGGAGGAGTCGTCGCCGACACGCGCGGACCCGGGACGACGCAGTACCCCAAGCAACGCCGTGCGATCACCACGTCTAACATCGATCCGGGCCTTGCGGATCCACCACGAGGCAACGGCCCGTCATCTGACGCAGGGAGTGAAATGTCGTTGGTGAACGCCGCGCACGGACGCGGTGAAACCAGCGCCGTGCATCCAACGGGCGAACGACCGCACGCTGGCCGGCGAACCATCCGCCAGGTGGTCGGCGCGTACGCCGCACTTGCCAAGCCCCGCGTCATCGAGCTCCTGCTCGTCACGACCATCCCGGCGATGTTCCTGGCCGGGCGCGAGATCCCGTCGCCGTGGCTGGTGCTCGCCACCCTGGTCGGCGGCACGATGGCCGCGGGCAGCGCCAACGCGCTGAACTGCGTCATCGACGCCGACATCGACAAGGTGATGAACCGCACCAAGCGCAGGCCGCTGGTCCGCGACTCGGTGCCCCGCCGCGGCGCGCTGATCTTCGGCTTGGCCATGGGCGTCGCCTCGTTCGCCGTGCTCTATTTCACGGTGAACCTGCTCTCGGCGATCCTCGCCATCGCGACGATCCTGTTCTACATCTTCGTCTACACCCTGGTCCTCAAGCGCCGTACGTCACAGAACGTCGTCTGGGGCGGCGCGGCGGGCTGCATGCCGGTCGTGATCGGCTGGGCCGCGGTGACCGAGACCGTCCAGTGGCCCGCGTTCGTCATGTTCGGCGTGATCTTCTTCTGGACCCCGCCGCACACCTGGGCGCTGGCGATGAAGTACCGCGAGGACTACGAGCGCGCCGGCGTCCCGATGCTCCCGGTCGTCGCGACCGCCGAGCACGTCGCCAAGCAGATCGTCATCTACTCCTGGGTGATGGTGGCGTGGACGCTCCTGCTCGCCCCGGCGACCTCATGGCTGTACACGTCGTTCGCCTTGGTCGCGGGCGGCTGGTTCCTCTTCTACGCGCACTCGCTGTACGCGTCGGTGAAGCGCGGCGAGACCTACAAGCCGATGTCGCTGTTCCACCGGTCGAACACGTACCTGATGATCGTGTTCGTGGCGCTGGCCGTCGACTCGGCCATCGGACTGCCGGTGCTGGGCCTGCCGTTCTGAGTCGGGTCGCGTTCTACGCCGACGTGGTCCAGACGGGGACCGTGCTCGGAGCGGACCTGTTCTGGAGCCGCGAGCAGGTCGACGCGCTGTTCGGCGAAGGCTTTGTGAACGAGTGGCGGAAGACCGGCTTCGTCGACCATGGTCTGGTCGAGTTCCACTGGGAACGCCCGGCGGGATCTCGGGCGTGGAGAGGTGCGCACTTCTCGGTGCAGGCGCATCGGCTGAGCGTGGACGACGACTGCGTGAACCCGATCATCCAAGAGCGATACGGCCGTTTGGGCGGGCCGATGTCCTATGTGGAGCTCGCGGCTGAGCTGGACGCGCGTGGCGTGGCGATGGTGGAACTGCCGGGCAGCGATTCGGACATCCGTGAGTTCTGGCAGCCCGATTCGTACACCGTCGTGTATGTCACGTCCGGCGAGTACTACTGCTCGGGCAAGCTCGGGGTCGGCGACATCTACCGGGTTTCGAGCCCGCACTTCGCGACGCCGGAATCCCGCGAAAGCGCCGCCTACCGTCACTGAGCAAAGAGGTCGTGAGTGGTGCGGCCGGTTCTAACCCAATGCCGGGTAGTTAGGGCGTGGGGTGTGGTGTCAAGACGGTGGTTGTGTAGGTGACTTTTTGTGATGGTGGTGTTCCCGGGCGTTTGGATGGGAATGGTGAGGTGGGTCGTTTCCGTGCTCGGGGGCATTGCCGTGACCTGTGGTGTTGTGGGTTGAGTCTGCGGGTTGCTCGGTGTGTAGCGTGTGTGTGGCGGTGGTCGGGGGTGGCTCCGCGGTGGCTGATGATGCTGTCGGTGATGGTGGTCAGCGCGAGGGTGAAGGACACGCGGTTGATGTCGACGTCGGCGGTGTCGGCGCTGTCCTGGGCGAAGCGCCGTAGCAGTTGGTAGGTGGTCAGGTAGGCGTAGACCTCTTGCTCGATCCCGGTGTGGGTGCGTGAGCGCAGGACCCGTCCGGGGCCTTTTTGCAGCACTTTCCAGGAGTAGAAGGCGCGTTCGATGTCCCAGCGGCGCAGGTAGAGGTCGATCAGGTCCGCGGCGGGTGCGGCGTGGTGGTCGAGGATGGTGGTGATCAGCTGGTAGTGCTCGTGGCGGGTGTTGCCGTCGGCGGTGGTGATGGTGATCATCGCGGTGATCACGCGCACCGGCCGTGGGTCCGGCTGGTGGCGGTAATGCTTGCGGTTCGGGAACCGGGACAGGTAGGAGCCGTCGGGGCATGTCTGGTCGCTAGGCAGGTTGGCGTTGGATGTGGCGCGCCACAACAGGTCCGCTCCGGTCGTGGCCGCGGCGTGCCAGAGCGGCCATGTGTAGAAGTTGCGGTCGCCCAGCAGCAGGACGCCGGGGGTGAGTTTGTCCAGCAACCGTGTGGCGAGGGTGGTTTCCCCGTTCGCGGTGCTGGAGAACACAGCGCCGAGGAACGCGCGGGTGCCGCATTCCACCAGGCCCAGCAGCTGAAGTTTGCGGTAGCCGGACGGGCCGGCTTTCCCGCCCGCGAGCCCGAACAGGCGGGCGTTGTCCTCGGTGTCGGGCACGTCCAGAGTGGTGCCGTCCCAGGCGAGCAGCCGCCGGTCGTGTCATGACAACCGTGTAAGCCACGGATGGACCAGGATCGGGTCGCTGACCGCGACCCAGAAAGGCTCCACCTGTGACCGAGGACACACCTGACCGGGATCCGGGCTCCGCAGCCGGCGAAGCGCTCGCGCGCGTGCTACCGCCAGAAACGCTGGACGCGTTGGTGAAAGACGCGTACGAGAATGGCGGCGCGCTGGGCGCCCAAGAATTGCTAAATCAGATGACCAAGGCGGTGCTCGAAAGGGCGCTGGACGCCGAGATGACCCATCATCTTGGCTATGAGAAAGGAGACCCCGCCGGGAACGGTTCCGGGAATTCCCGGAATGGCAGGTCTCCAAAAACCGTGTCGACTTCGAATGGTCCGGTCGAGCTGGCGGTGCCGCGTGACCGGAACGGTTCGTTCGAGCCGGCGATCGTGCCGAAACGTGCACGCAGGCTGGGTAATATCGACGAGGCGATCCTGTCGCTGTATTCGCGTGGCATGACCACCCGGGATATCGAATCTCATTTACGTGAAGTATATGGCGTGAACGTGTCGCGAGAATTGATCTCCAATGTGACCGACGTGGTGACCGACGAGATCGCGTTGTGGCAATCTCGGCCTTTGGACGAGATGTACCCGATTCTCTATGTCGACGGCCTGCGACTGCGGGTCAAGGACAAGGGCGTGGTCACCTCCAAGGTCGCCTACCTGGCCATCGGCGTGGACATGGAAGGCCGCAAACACGCCCTCGGGCTCTGGATCGCCGACACCGAAGCGGCGAAGTTCTGGGCCAAGGTCGTCACCGACCTGCGCAACCGTGGCGTGAAAGACATCCTGATCGCCTGCTGCGACGGCCTGACCGGGCTGCCCGACGCGATCCGCGGCGCGTTTCCCGACACCGTAGTCCAAACCTGCGTCGTGCACGTGATCCGCAACGCCATGCGGTTCATTTCCTATGGCGATCGGAAGAAAGTCGCCGCCGCCATGCGGGACATCTACACCGCGCCGACACTCGAGGCGGCCGAGATCGCACTCACTCAGTTCGATAAAGACTTCGGCATACAATACCCCGCCGCGATCCAGGTCTGGCGACACGCCTGGAACGACTTCACCCCATTCCTCGACTATCCACCCGAACTCCGCAGAATCGTCTACACAACAAACCTGATCGAGAACATCAACTTCCAGCTCCGGAAAATCACCAAGAACCGCGGCCATTTCGACAGCGACACCGCCGCGACAAAACTGCTCTACCTCGGACTCCGCAACATCACCAGCAACCGAGGCGGACCATCAGGAACCGGCACCCGAGGCTGGAAACAAGCACTAAACACGCTCGCCGCACTCTTCCCCGACCGCCTGCCACTCCACTAGAATCAGAGAAGAAATCATCCGTGGCTTACACGGAAATCATGACAGGGCCCCACCGCCAGCCCCGGTACCAGGCCCGAGCGTCGGCGCGGGTGGCGACCGGGCCGCAGGCCCAGTCCCACAACGCTCGCAGCGGCGCCACCCCGAGGCGGGCACGCGCTGCCCGCAGCGCCGCGGCACCCGGCGACCGGACCGCGATGTCCAGTCCCGAGGTCATCGTGTCGAACACTCCGCCGTATCCCCGGCCGGGAAACAACGTCAGCGCCAGCACGAAATACACCACCACACGGGCGGGCAGCAACCGCACCCGCCGCTGGGTTCGGCGGGTCTGGGCAAGAATCTCATCGATGACCTGCGGCGGAACGTAATCGGTCAACGCACCCAGATGCCCAGGTGCGAACGCGGACACGGTGTCGGGCATGGCAGAATCGGGCACAGCGGCTCCTGGCGAAGAGCGGATCTTGGTCGATTTCTCTTCTACCAGGAGCCGCGCCCATCACAACCTTGACACCACCACCCCAGCCCTAACTACCCGGCATTGGGTTCTAACCGGCGAAAACACTCACGACCCCCTTCTTCGGCTGCCTGAACCGCCCCGGGTTCGGTAGAGACTCGTTGTTGGGGTCAGGCGACCAGGCTGATCAGGTCACCTGACTCGTACAGGGTCTCGAACTCGACGGGTGGTCGGCCGCCGCACGCTCCATGGAGTCGCTGGTTGTTGTACCACTCGACCCACGCTGCGGTGGCGACGTCGACTTCTTGTTTATTGTGCCACGGCCCGTTCGGTTTAATCAACTCGGTTTTATAAAGACCGATGGCAGATTCCGCGAGTGCGTTGTCCAGAGCGTCGCCAACTGTGCCGATCGACGCGTCGATACCCGAATCGATAAGATGCTGCGTGAACCGGAAAGAAGTATATTGACTTCCGGCGTCGGAATGGTGAATCAACTTTTCTTGCCCCTCGCTCCACCGGTAGTCCCTATGCCGCAACCCCTGCTCGATAGCGTCGAGCACCAGATCGGTTTCCTTGGACATACTCACGCGCCAGCCGACGATCTTGCGGGAGAACACGTCAATGGCGAACGCGACGTAGACCGCGCCCGCCCAGGTCGCGACGTAGGTGAAGTCCGCTACCCACAACCGATTCGGCGCACCGGCGGCGAACTGGCGTCTCACCAGGTCCGCGGCGCGGACACCATCAGGATCGGACACCGTCGTGCGCACCGTCTTCCCCGGACCGCGCCGGCCAGGCCCAGCGCGCGCATGAGCCGCTCCACCCGGCCCCGCCCGACGGCGACGCCCTCACGGTTCAGCTGCCACCATATTTTCCGGGCACCATACACCCGATAATTATCGTCATACACACGTCGGATTTCCTTTTTCAGTTCCTCGTCGCGAACTTCCCTCGCCGATACCGGGCGAGAGAGGGCGGCATAATAAGTGGACGGAGCGATCTTGATCCCGAACTCGGTCAGCACGGCACAGATCGGCTCGACTCCGAACCGGTCCCTATATTCCGTGATGAACGTTACGAGCGTGGCGGTCGAGGGTCGAGCTCCCTCGCGAAGAAAGCCGACGCCGCCTTCAGAATCTCGTTCGCCCGCCGCAACTCACGATTCTCCCGCTCCAACTCCCGGATCCGCTGCTCCTCCTCGGTCGTCACACCCGACCGCGCCCCCTGATCGGTCTCAGCCTGCCGCACCCACCGGCGCAGGCTCTCCGCCGACACCCCGACCTTCGCTGCGATCGACGTGATCGCCTCCCACTGCGACGAATACTGCTCTACCTGCTCAAACACCAGCGCAACCGCGCGCTCACGCACCTCACGCGGATGCCTCGAAGACCGGGCCATAACTCCATCCTCACTCACACGATGGAGCCTCCATCAAACCCGGGGCGGTTCAGCCTCGCTCGTGTCAGGGGCGTGGGTGAGGGAGCCCTCATGCCTGGCTCTCGTACCTGGATGAGTGCCGTTTGCGTCGTTCAACGGAGCATTTCCCACACAGCCACCCCAATGCCGGGTAGTTAAGGATCGGGCCGGTTGGTCAAGTCGGCGCCCGGCCGTTGACGGTGGCCCGACCGTCGCGAAACCCGAGTTTGGGCCAGTGGATGGCCCAAACTCGGGTTTCGCGTGCCCACGCGTCGATGTGACAACGCAAGCCAAGCCTCAACTACCCTGCCGGTTAGAACCGGCCGGAACACTCACGACCCCCGAGGGCTCAGGCGCGCTGGTACTCCTCCCAGGTGACCTTGGTGACGGCCGGGCCGTCGTCGGGGTCGCGGCCCGCGAGGCCGTTCATGCCCAGGTAGTAGTCACCCGACTGGTGCTGGGCGCCCGAGGACTGGTCCGGGTCGGCCAGCGCGATCGCGTGGATGTGGTAACCCCAGTCGGCCTGGTCCGGCGTGCGCAGCCAGGCGGCGAAGCCGACCTTGCGCAGGGTGCGGACGACGTTCGTCCTGGTGGTGCCGCTCATGCTGGCCGCGGCGATGTCCATCGCGCCGCCGCCGTCGTGGGTGCCCGCCGAAGCGCCGACGCCGCCCGGGTTGTAGGAGCCCTGCGAGAGGGTGACCTGGAAGCCGAGCAGGCGCTCCGCCTCGACGAGCATCGCCTTGGTGCGGGTGTTCAAGGTCTCGCCGTGGTAGGTCACCCGCGCGCCCGCGCTGACCGGGTTGGTGACCGTGTAGCGCGAGGTGCCGAGCTTCTCCAGCGAGGTCTTGCCGGGGAAGCCGGAGGCGTCGATCCCGGTGTAGCCCAAGGACTTCTGGTACTGGGAGTAGGCCGTGATGGTCGTGGTGCCGAAGTGACCGTCGACGTACTGCGCGGCCAGCAGGCCCTTCGCGTTCAGTGCCTGCTCGACGGCGAGGACGCTGTCCTTGGCGCCCGGGGTGATGGCGCTATCGGCGCGGCGGGGGTCGATCTGGGCGGCCTTCAGCACCGCCTCCATGTTCACCGCGGGCAGTGCCACGGCCTGCAGCGGGGCGGCCACCGCGAACGAGGTCGCCGCCGTCGCGGTCAGCAGGCCGACCTTCACCAGTAGTTTCGGCCATACCTTCATGTTCGGTCACTCCTTGTTCGACGTTGGTACGTTCGGCTCAGCGTGACCACGGGCGATACAAGCTCCGTACAAAACAGCCGTCGTGGGATCATGGGATCTGCCGCCGCCGGGGAATTCCGCGGCGGCACGAGTCGTTGATCCTTCCTGGTGCTTCGTACCCCCGACCTCGAAAGTGGGCTGCAGTTGTCCGTGTCCCCGGAACGGGAACTAGACAGAACCGAAGAAATCGCCCGCGAACAGGCTTACGTCTCCACGGTGTACGACAAGCTCGACGCCGAGCGGAAGACCGCGCAGCGCAGGTTGACCGAGACGCTCCAGCTGACCGGCGGCACACCGCAGGCGCGCACGGAGCGTGACGTCGCGACGACCCTGTACAGCGACAGGCTGGCCCAGCTCGGGTCGGTCGAGCAAGGGCTGGTCTTCGGCAGGCTGGATTTCACGCCGGAGAGCGAGGAGGAGACCGCCTACATCGGGCGGCTCGGCCTGTTCGACGAGGACGACGACTACCGGCCGCTGCTGATCGACTGGCGCGCGCCGGTCGCGCGGCCGTTCTACCTGGCGACCGCCGCCTCGCCGGAAGGCGTGCGGCGACGCCGTCACATCCGCTCGCTGAGCCGCAAGGTCACCGGGTTCGACGACGAGATCCTCGACCTCCACGCCGCGGACCAGGGCCAGGACCTCGGGCTGGCGGGGGAGGCGGCGCTGCTCGCCGCGCTCGAACGCAAGCGCACCGGCGAGATGAGCGACATCGTCGCGACCATCCAGGCCGAGCAGGACCGCATCATCCGCTCGGGCCTCAACGGCGTCATGGTCGTCCAGGGTGGCCCCGGCACCGGCAAGACCGCGGTCGCGCTGCACCGCGCGGCCTACCTGCTCTACACCTTCCGTCAGCAGCTCACCACGCGCGGCGTGCTGGTCGTCGGGCCGAACAGCACGTTCCTGCGCTACATCGGCCAGGTGCTCCCGTCGCTCGGTGAGACGGGCGTGCTGCTCGCCACGGTCGGCCAGCTGTACCCGGGTGTCGAGGCCACCGGCGTCGACACCCGCGAGGCCGCCGAGGTCAAGGGGCGGCTCGTGATGGCCGAAGTGCTGGCCAACGCCGTCAAGGACCGCCAGCGCGTGCCCGAACCGGTGCTGGAGCTCGAGTACGAGCGCGACATCCTGCGCCTCGACCGCAAGACCGCGTCCGACGCGCGCGCCAGGGCCCGCCGTTCGCGCCGTCCGCACAACCAGGCGCGGCGCATCTTCCGGTCCGAGCTGCTCGACGCGCTGACCAGGCAGGCCGCGCGCAAACTCGGCGCCGATCTGCTCGACCCGCGTGACATCGAGGACATGCGCGCGGAGCTGTCCGCCGACCGCGGTGTCGCCGCCGCGCTGGACTCGCTGTGGCCGGAGCTGACCCCGGAAAGCCTGCTCGACGACCTGTTCGCCGACCGCGAACGGTTGCGCAGCGCGGCCGGGAAACTTCTCAGCGAAGCCGATCGCGCGCACCTGGAGAGCGGCCGCGACGCGACGTGGACGCCCGCCGACGTCCCGCTGCTCGACGAACTCGCCGAGCTGATCGGCGAGGACGACACCGAGGCGCGCGCCGAGGAAGCCCGCCGCGAGCGCGAGGACCGTGCGTACGCCGAGGGCGTGCTCGACATCCTGGAACAGGACGAGGAGATCATCGACGAGGAACTGCTGCGGGTCAGCGACGTCCTCGACGCCGAGCTGTTCGCCGAGCGCCAGGAACGCCGCAGCCAGCTGACCGCGGCGCAGCGCGCGGCGCTCGACCGGACCTGGACGTTCGGGCACGTGATCATCGACGAGGCGCAGGAACTGTCCTCGATGGACTGGCGGCTGCTGATGCGCCGCACCCCGAACCGGTCGATGACACTGGTCGGCGACGTCGCGCAGACCGGCGCGCCCGGCGGCGCGCGGTCGTGGGGCGAGGTGCTCTCGCCGTACGTCGAGGACCGATGGCGGCTGGAGGAGCTGACCGTCAACTACCGCACGCCCGCCGAGATCATGGCGGTGGCCGCCGACGTGCTCGCCGAAGTCGACCCGGACCTCGAAGCGCCGGTCTCGGTGCGGGAGACCGGGGTTCCGCCGTGGCTGAAGCGCTTGTCTCCCAAGGAGATGCTGACCGAACTTCCGTCGCTTGTGGACAAAGAACTGTCCGCTGTGGACGGCGGAACGGTCGCCGTGCTGAGCCCGGCTGGCAGGCTCGCGGACGTGCGTGCGGCGTTGGCCGCCGTCGACGAGCGCGTCTCGGTGCTGACCGTCGACACGGCCAAGGGGCTCGAGTTCGACTCGGTCGTCGTGCTGTCGCCGGACGAGGTCGTCGCCGAGTCGCCGAGGGGTCTCAACGACCTCTACGTGGCCCTGACCAGGGCGACCCGGCGACTCGGCGTGGTACAGACAGGTGATCTTGTGTCGGCATTACAAACGCTCGGTTAATCTGCGCGGTATGCGCACATTCGCCAAGATCACGGTCGCCGTCGCGGGCGTCCTGGCCCTCGCCGCCTGCGGCGACAAGGGCCAGGACGTGGCCGCCCAGTCCACGCCCACGAAGACCCCCGCCCCGCCCAGCGTCGGCGTGCCCGCCGGCGGGCAGACCGCGAGCAAGGGCCGGGAGTGCACGGCGGACGACATCAAGACGACCGGCAAGTTCGGCGAAGCGCCGAAGATCACCATCCCCGACAACTGCGACCCGCCCAAGAAGCTGCTGGCGGTCGACCTGTCCAAGGGTGACGGTCCCGCCGCCAAGAACGGCAGCGAGCTGGAGATGAACTACTCGCTCGTCACCTGGTCCGACAAGAAGAAGCTGGACAGCTCCTTCGACCGCGGCGACACGTTCAAGCTGACGCTCGGCGGCGGCCGCGTCATCAAGGGCTGGGACCAGGGCCTCGTCGGCATCAAGCAGGGCACCCGCCAGCTCCTGGTGATCCCGCCCGACCTCGGCTACGGCGAAGGCGGCCAGGGCATCCAGCCGAACGAGACGCTGGTCTTCGTCGTCGACGCGGTCAAGGTCGGCGACCCCACCGCACCCTGACGCTCGCCGGGGTCGTGAGTGTTCAGGCCGGTTCTATTGAGCGGAAGGCCAAATGTGGCGTCTTGCGCTCGGGCGCGGCTGAACCACACAAAGGCCACCCTTGTAACGCTGAGCGTGACACGGGCCCCCTTCATCACGTCTCAGACTCCAGCAAAACCGCACGAAAAGGACATAGCGGACCACATTTCGCGTCTGGCGTCCATTGTGGACACGAAATCGGGCGTAGTTCACCAGCGAGACGACGTGAACGCCCCGATCACAACGTTCAACGACGTGAACGAGGCGTTCACGCCATCCCGCCTGGCGCAGCGACCACAAGTGGCGGGCGAGTGGAACCTTTGCTGCATCTGACGCAGCAAAGGTTCCACTCGCTCACGGCTGGCCGGGGTCATCGTGGGGGTCGTGAGTGTTTTCGCCGGTTAGAACCCAATGCCGGGTAGTTAGGGCTGGGGTGGTGGTGTCAAGGTTGTGATGGGCGCGGCTCCTGGTAGAAGAGAAATCGACCAAGATCCGCTCTTCGCCAGGAGCCGCTGTGCCCATTCTGCCATGCCCGACACCGTGTCCGCGTTCGCACCTGGGCATCTGGGTGCGTTGACCGATTACGTTCCGCCGCAGGTCATCGATGAGATTCTTGCCCAGACCCGCCGAACCCAGCGGCGGGTGCGGTTGCTGCCCGCCCGTGTGGTGGTGTATTTCGTGCTGGCGCTGACGTTGTTTCCCGGCCGGGGATACGGCGGAGTGTTCGACACGATGACCTCGGGACTGGACATCGCGGTCCGGTCGCCGGGTGCCGCGGCGCTGCGGGCAGCGCGTGCCCGCCTCGGGGTGGCGCCGCTGCGAGCGTTGTGGGACTGGGCCTGCGGCCCGGTCGCCACCCGCGCCGACGCTCGGGCCTGGTACCGGGGCTGGCGGCTGCTCGCCTGGGACGGCACCACTCTGGACGTGCCCGACACCGAGGACAACGCCCGCCTGTTCGGGCTCGCGGGCGGGAAAGCCGGCCCGTCCGGCTACCGCAAACTTCAGCTGCTGGGCCTGGTGGAATGCGGCACCCGCGCGTTCCTCGGCGCTGTGTTCTCCAGCACCGCGAACGGGGAAACCACCCTCGCCACACGGTTGCTGGACAAACTCACCCCCGGCGTCCTGCTGCTGGGCGACCGCAACTTCTACACATGGCCGCTCTGGCACGCCGCGGCCACGACCGGAGCGGACCTGTTGTGGCGCGCCACATCCAACGCCAACCTGCCTAGCGACCAGACATGCCCCGACGGCTCCTACCTGTCCCGGTTCCCGAACCGCAAGCATTACCGCCACCAGCCGGACCCACGGCCGGTGCGCGTGATCACCGCGATGATCACCATCACCACCGCCGACGGCAACACCCGCCACGAGCACTACCAGCTGATCACCACCATCCTCGACCACCACGCCGCACCCGCCGCGGACCTGATCGACCTCTACCTGCGCCGCTGGGACATCGAACGCGCCTTCTACTCCTGGAAAGTGCTGCAAAAAGGCCCCGGACGGGTCCTGCGCTCACGCACCCACACCGGGATCGAGCAAGAGGTCTACGCCTACCTGACCACCTACCAACTGCTACGGCGCTTCGCCCAGGACAGCGCCGACACCGCCGACGTCGACATCAACCGCGTGTCCTTCACCCTCGCGCTGACCACCATCACCGACAGCATCATCAGCCACCGCGGAGCCACCCCCGACCACCGCCACACACACGCTACACACCGAGCAACCCGCAGACTCAACCCACAACACCACAGGTCACGGCAATGCCCCCGAGCACGGAAACGACCCACCTCACCATTCCCATCCAAACGCCCGGGAACACCACCATCACAAAAAGTCACCTACACAACCACCGTCTTGACACCACACCCCACGCCCTAACTACCCGGCATTGGGTTCTAACCGGTCTAAACACTCACGACCCAGGGTTTCACCAGCTCGGGGAGACCTGCGCAGCTATGCACGGGGTGTATATACCCGGTGTATACACCCCGTGTATTCTGGTGGCATGTCGATCACCAACACGTTGCTCGGCCTGCTCGAAAGCGGGCCGAAATACGGCTACGACCTCAAGCGGCTTTACGACGAGCGCTTCCAGCAGGACCGCCCGCTGCACTACGGGCAGGTCTACTCGACGCTGTCCAGGCTGCTGCGCAACGGCCTCGTCGAAGAGATGGGGATCGAGCCGGGCGACGGCCCCGACCGCAAGCGGTACGCGATCACCGACGCGGGCGTCACCAACGTCGAAGACTGGCTGAGCACCCCGGAGAACCCGGCGCTGTACCTGCAGAACACCTTGTACACCAAGGTGGTTCTCGCGCTGCTGTCCGAGCGCAGCGCCACCGACGTGCTCGACGCGCAGCGTGCCGCGCACCTGCGCGCCATGCGGGAGCTGACCACGCGCAAGACCGACGGCGACCTGGCCGATCAGCTCATTTGCGACCACGCGCTGTTCCACCTCGAGGCGGACCTGCGCTGGCTCGAGCTGACCGCCGCGAGGCTGACCGACCTGGCCGGGCAGCTGAAGTCATGACCATCCTCGAAGAGCCGCTGCTCAGCGGCATCGACCTGCACAAGTCGTTCGGGCAGACCAAGGCGCTCGACGGCGCCGGGATGGACTTGCAGCCTGGCGAGGTGGTCGCCGTGATGGGGCCGTCCGGATCCGGGAAGTCGACCCTGCTGCACTGCCTCGCCGGGATCGTCCAGCCCGACGCGGGCGAGGTCCGCTACCAGGGCGCCACGCTCTCGGCGATGGGCGATCGCGAGCGCAGTGCGTTGCGGCGCACCGAGTTCGGCTTCGTCTTCCAGTTCGGTCAGCTCGTGCCCGAGCTGACCTGCCTGGAGAACGTGGCGCTGCCGCTGCGGCTCGACGGCGCCAAGCGGCGCCCCGCCGAACGGCTCGCCCAGGAGTGGCTGGAGCGGGTGGGCGTCGGCGAGATCGCGGCCAAGCGGCCCGGCGAGGTCTCCGGCGGGCAGGGGCAGCGCGCCGCCGTCGCGCGTGCGCTGGTGACCAGGCCCAAGGTGGTGTTCGCCGACGAGCCGACCGGCGCGCTGGACTCGCTCAACGGAGAGCGCGTGATGCGCCTGCTGGTCGACGCGGCGAAGCAGACCGGCGCGGCCGTGCTGCTGGTCACCCACGAGGCGCGGGTCGCGGCCTACTCCGACCGCGAAATCGTGGTGCGGGACGGGAAATCACGGCAGATCGGGCTCGCGGGAGCGCCGCGATGACCCGTCGTTCCGGCGCCTGGGCAGGCGACCTGGCACTGGGGATCCGGCTGGCCGTCGGGGGCGGCCGGACCTCCGGTACCGGGGTCGCCCGGCTGCTGCTCGGCACGATCGGCATCGCCATGGCCGTCACCGTGCTGTTCTTCGCGGCTTCGGCCGACCACGCGATTTCGGAGCGCGAGGCCAGGACACGGGCCAGCGCGGCGGTCAACACGCCGCTCGACGGCGTCGCACCGCTCACCATGCACGACGGGAACACCTCGTTCCGGGAACGCCGGATCGCCGTCCGCTACGTGCACCCGAGCGGGCCGACCTCGCCGGTGCCGCCGGGCCTTGACCGGATTCCGGCGCCGGGGGAGCAGGTCCTTTCCCCGGCGCTGGCCGACTTGCTGCGATCCGGCGACGGCGCGCTGCTGCGGCCGCGGTTCACCGGACAGGGGACCGCGACCATCGGCATGGCGGGCCTGGCCAACCCGGACGACCTGCGCGCGTACATCGGCGCGGACGCGTCGTTGACGGGAAGCCCGGTGTACGCCTTCGGCTCGCCCGCACCACCGGACAGCCTCGACCCCAAGCTGCTCGCCTTGCTGCTGATCGGCATCGTGTCGCTGCTGGCGCCGGTGTTCGTCTTCGTGGCGACCTCCGCGCGGGTGGCGGGCGCCGAGCGGGACCAGCGGCTCGCCGCGCTGCGGCTGGCGGGCTCCGACCTGCCGCAGGTGCGCCGGATCGCCGCCGCCGAGTCACTGGTGACCGCGGCCTGCGGGCTGGCGCTCGGCACCGGCGCGTTCCTCCTGCTGCGGCAGTTCGCGCCCGCCGTGCGGGTGCGTAACGGAAGCCTGTTCACCAGTGACGTCACGCCGCCGTGGCCGCTGGTGGTCGTGGTCGTGCTGGCGGTGCCCGCGTTGTCGGTGCTGAGCGCGCTGGTCGCGTTGCGTGGCACCGCGATCGAGCCGCTCGGGGTCGTCCGGCGGGCGAAGCCGGTGCGCCGGCGGCTCTGGTGGCGGCTGGTCCCGATCGGATTCGGGGTGACGCCGCTGGTCACGTTGTCGCTGCGGGACGGTTCGCGGCTCACCACGGTGGCGATCGGCGCCGGAGTCGCGTGCCTGCTCATCGGGGTGTCGGCGATCCTCCCGTGGCTGCTGGAACGCGCGGTCGCCCGGTTCGAGGGTGGACGGCCGTCGTTCCAGCTCGCGGTACGGCGCCTGCAGCTCGACAGCGGGACCCCCGCGCGCGTCGTCGCCGGTCTCGCGGTGGTGCTCGCCGGCGCGATCGCGGTGCAGTCGCTGCTGACCGGGCAGGCCAAGGAGTTCGATCCCGGTCCGCTGCCCGCGCGGACGACCACGGACCTCATGCTGAGCGCTGACGAGCAGGCGGCGCCCGGCGCGCTGGCCGCGCTGGCGAAGCTACCGGGGCTCGGCACGCCGTATCTCATCCGCCAAGTGCACCTGCGCGGCGCGGATCCGAACCGGATCGAGACCGTCAGCATCGCCGACTGCGCCACCTGGCGCGCGGTCGCCGGGATCGAGGAGTGCCGGGACGGCGCCGTGTATCGCGACTCCAGCGTGGATTCGACGGTCCGATCAGGACAGTCGTACGCGGTCACGTATTTCGGCGACCAGGAGTTGTCGATCGGCAGCTGGACAGCCCCGGACTTCGCGCAGGCCATGCGGCCGCAGAACAGTGGCGGGCCCTACTTCTCGGGCATCATGGCGACACCTGGCGCGATGACGGGCGTCGACCTGCGGCCGGTGTGGGGGAGCGGGACCATCAGGGCGACCTCGGGCGATCCGGACTTCGCCGAGCACGCGCGCAACGCGCTCGCGCCGTTCACCTGGCACATCTCGCTTTATGTGCCTGTCCCGCCGTTCCAGCTCAACCCGACCCAGCAGGCGTACCTCGCGATCCGCGCCGGCTTGCTCGCGGCGGCGGTGTTCACCCTCCTGCTGGCCGGGGTGAGCTTGCTGGTGCTCGGGCTGGAGCAGGTGCGCGAACGCCGCCGCACCATCGGGATGCTCGCCGCGACCGGGGTTCCGGTGCGGGTGCTGGCCAGGTCGGTGGTGTGGCAGAACGCGATCCCGCTCGCGCTGGCCATCTTCATCGCGGTGCCCGCCGGGCTCGGCCTGTCCGCGCTCGCCGCCCGGCTCACCGGCACGACCTTCGTCGTGGACTGGCAGGCGGTGGGCGTGCTCAGCGCCGCGGCGGCCGCGCTCGTGCTGCTGGTGACGGCCGTGACCCTGCCGTCGCTGCGCGGCGCGGCCCGCCTGGCGTCGGTGCGGACCGAGTAGCCGCTACGGCCGGTGCACCCAGCGGTACAGGGTGATTTCGCGGCCTTTCTCGGTCAGCGGCAGCGGCGGGCTGTCGGTGAGGTGATAGCCCGCCGAGCGCGCGACGCCCTGGCTGCCGGGATTCTCGGCTTCGATCACCAGCTCGAGGTCGTCGAAGCCGAGTTCCCTGGCGTACGCGGTCAGCACCCGCAGCGCCCGCGCGGCGAGCTTGCGGCCGCGGTAGGCGGACCCGACGGAGTAGCCGAGCTCCAGGCCAGGCGTGTCGCCGTCCTTGCCGTGGAACATCAGCACCTCACCGAGCGGCTTTTCGCCGTCTTCGGTGATCGCCAGATGCAGCCGCTTGCCCTCCGCGCGGCCGCGGCGTGCCTTCGCCAGATACGCCGTGGCCGCCTGGTCGTCGAACGGCGTCACCAGCGGGGTGAAGCGGGCGACCGCCGGGTCGTCGAACAACGCGGCCATCGCGGGCAGGTCGTCTTCGGTCCACTCGCGCAGGATCAGGTCTTCGCCGGTCAGCCGGACGTCGTCGGGGACGTTCACGGGATCAGGAGCAGCTTGCCGGTGGTGCGACGGCCCTGGAGGTCCTCGTGCGCGCGGGCGGCGTCGGTGAGCGGATAGCGGCCGCCGATGCGGATCGAGAGCGAGCCGTCCTTGATGGCCGAGAACAGTTCGTCGGCGCGCCAGTCGAGCTCTTCGCGGGTGCGCGTGTAGTGCGCCGAGGTCGGCCTGGTCAGGTAAAGCGAGCCGCCTGCGTTGAGCCGCTGCGGGTCCAGCGGGGGAACGGGACCGCTTGCCGCGCCGAACAGAACGAAGAAGCCGCGCACGCGCAGGCTCGCCAGGCTTCCGTCCACAGTGGACTTGCCGACGCCGTCGTAGACCACGTGCACGCCCTCGCCGCCGGTCAGTTTCTTGACCTCTTCGGCGAAATCGACCTGGTCGTAGCGGATCACCTCGTCCGCGCCTGCCTCGCGGGCCAGTTTTTCCTTCTCCTCGGTCGAAACCGTGCCGATCACGCGCGCGCCCTGCGCCTTCGCGAGCTGGGTGAGCAGCAGCCCGACGCCGCCGGCGGCCGCGTGCACGAGGACGCTGTCGCCGACCTTCACCTCGTAGGTCGACCGGACCAGGTAGTGCGCGGTGATGCCCTGCAGCAGCGTCGCGGCGGCGACATCGAGCGAGACGCCGTCCGGCACCCGGACCGCGACGTCGGCGGAGACCAGCACCTGCTGCGCGTAGCTGCCGAAGGTGCCCTGCCAGGCGACCTGGTCACCCGGCGCGAACTCGGTCACCTCGCTGCCGACGGCGTTGACCGTGCCCGCGCCTTCCAGGCCCAGCCCGAACGGCGTCGGGATCGGGTAGATCCCCGCGCGGTGGTAGGTGTCGATGTAGTTGACGCCTGCCGCGGCCACGTCGACCAGGATCTCGCGCGGACCGGGTGCGCCGATCTCGACCTCGGCGACTTCGAGCACCTCCGGGCCGCCGGTCTGCCGGACCTGGATCGCTGTGGGCATGCGTCCTCCTCGTTTTCCAGAAAGTACTCGTTTTTCCAGAAGTAACTGTGAAGCTAGTCCGCTTGTTCCGCGGTCCGCCTACTGGGCGGTTAAGCTCCGCCCGTGGCTGAAGAAACCGAAAAGACCATCGCCCCCACCGCCCGCCAGCTCGCCGCTGCCCGCGATTTCGTGGCGGAGCATGGAAAGCCGTCGAAGGCCGTGGTGGAGAACATCGGCAACGCGGGCGCGCGCGTCGTGCTCGTCGGCGCCGACGGCGCGATGGGCGACGTCATCGTTCCGTCCGTCGCGACCGGCGAGGCGCTCGTCGAGGCCGTCGAGGACCTGGAGCGCGCTGAGTGGGACGCCGCGACCATCAACGGCACCAAGATCGGCGCAGCTCACCGCCGGAAAATGGCCGGGCCGCGAGCGAAGCGTTGAACACTGTGTAACAAGCTGGCCCGTACGCTTGTATAAGTCACCCATACGAGTGTACGTTCCGCTCATGGCTGAGATGTCAACGTTCGGAGACCGGCGCACCGCGCTGGCCGATGCCGTCATCCGCATCGCCTCCACCCGCGGCCTCGAACAGGCGAGTGTCCGCGAAGTGGCCAACGAGGCTGGCGTCGCCATCGGCACAGTGCAGCACTATTTCTCCACCAAGGACGAAATGCTGTCGTTCGCCTTCACCCGCATCGTCGACCGGACGATGGAACGGGTGACGGCCGTCGAGCCGGAACCCGACGTGCGGGTCCGGCTCTCCAGGATCCTGCGCGAGCTGCTGCCGCTGGATGACGTCCGCCGCGCCGAGGCGACCGTCTACCTGGCGTTCTCGGCCCGCGCGGCGACCTCACCCGCGCTCGCCGAAGTCCAGGCCGAGACGCTCAAACAGATCCGTGGCGGCTTCACCAAGATCTTCTCCGACGCGGGCGCGCCCGATCCGGAGACCGACGCGCTCCTCGTGCTCGGCATGGTCGACGGCCTCGGCCTCGGCGCCGTCAGCGCGCCGGGCGAGACCGACAAACGGGCGCTCGAAAAAGCGCTCGAGACCTACCTGGACCGGAGATTCCCCACTAACCAGCCGTGATCCGCTTCGCCGCGAGACGCTCGGGCTTGGGCCAGCGCACGTTGCTCGCCCACCCGAGCTTCTCGAACAGCCAGATCACCCGCGCGGACACGTCGATCTGACCGCGCAGCACGCCGTGGCGGGCGCAGGTCGGGTCGGCGTGATGCGAGTTGTGCCACGACTCGCCCATCGACAGGATCGCCAGCGGCCAGAAGTTCGCCGCCTTGTCACGGCTGGCGAACGGGCGCTCGCCGAACAGGTGACAGATCGAGTTGACCGACCAGGTCACGTGGTGCAGGAACGCGATGCGCACCAGTCCAGCCCAGAAGAACGCGGTCACCACACCCCACAGCGACCAGGTCAGCAGGCCGCCGAGCAGCGCGGGCAGCGCCAGGCTCAGCGTGGTCCACAGCCAGAAGTAGCGGTTGACGACCTTGAGGTCATCATCGGCCAGCAGGTCCGGCGCGAAACGCTCGTAGTTCGTCACCTCGCGCTTGAACATCCAGCCCATGTGCGAGTGCCAGAAGCCCTTGATAAGCGCCGAAGCGGACGTCCCGAACAGCCACGGCGAGTGCGGGTCGCCCTCCCGGTCGGCGAACGCGTGGTGACGGCGGTGGCTGGCGACCCAGAAGATCACCGAACCCTGCACGGCCATGCCACCGGCGACGGCCAGCGCCACCCGCAGCGGGCGCCCCGCCTTGAACGCGCCGTGGGTGAAGTAGCGGTGGTAGCCGACGGTCACGCCGAGCGTCCCGAGCGTGTAGAACACCGCGGCCAGCGCCAGGTCGACCCAGCCGAGGCCCCAGCCCCACATGACCGGCACGGCCGCGACCAGCGCGGCGAACGGGATCAGCAGGAAAGCCTTCAGCACGATCATTTCGAGCGTCGAACGCTGCCCCTGTACCAGGGGCTTCGGCTCGGCTGCGGGCACGGCTGTCATAGGTGCACCTCGGGTCAGGCGGGGGAATCGGGTGTTCAGTATGAAACACCCGGGGCAAGGGCAGCCTAAACTGTCCCGCTGCCCGGCCGAGTTACGCGGCGGTTGCGACCTCAGGTGCGGCAGGCGTATTCACCGTGACCGGTCCCCGGTCCCGCGCGGCGCACCACAGCGACGCGGTCACGATGATGACCAGCGCCGAGCCCAGCACGTGGAACGACACGAGCGCCTCCGGCACCCCGAGCGCGTACTGCAGCGACCCGAGCCCGCCCTGCGCGACCGCGATCACCCAGACGAGTGCGTAGCGCTTCCAGAGCGTCTTGGGCGTGTCCTGGCGCATCAGCTGCATGCCGAAGACGGCGAGGACGATCAGGTAGACCACGAGCAGCCCGCCGTGCACCTGCGCGAGCGTCTCGATCGGCGCGTTGAGCCGGTGCGTGTCCGGCCCGCCGCCGTGCGGCCCGGCCCCGGTGACGGTCGTGCCCGCGACGAGCACCGCCCACATCGCGACGACGAGCGCCGTGAGGGTCGACTTCGGGGCGAGCCAGCGCGGTTCCTCGTCGCCCTCGTTGAAGGCGTGCAGCAGCAGGACGGCCATCCAGACGAGGGGAGTGGAGACCAGGAAGTGGATCGCGACCGTCCACCATTCGAGCTTCGCGAGCACGGTCATGCCACCGACGACGGCCTGCAGCACGACCCCGCCGGGCATCGCCCACGCGAGCTTGACGAGACGTTTCCGTTGCGGCTGGTCGATCTGCACCCGCCAGGCGGTGATCACGCACAGCGCGGCGACCAGGATGACGACCCCGGTCAGCATCCGGTTGCTGAACTCGATCCATTGGTTCAGCGCGGCGTACTCGGGATGCGCCTCGGGCACGATGCTCCCGCCGACACACTGCGGCCACGTCGGGCACCCGAGCCCCGACCCGGTCACCCGCACCACGGACCCGGTGACCCCGATACCTCCCTGCGCCACCACGGCCGCGATGGCCACCGCGCGCTGCACGCGCCGCGAAGGAAGGGGCAGACGGGCAACCAGGTTCCGGAGCACGCGCGAATAATACTCGTGAGTGGTATGGCCGGTTCTAACCGGCCGTGCCACTCACGACAGTTATCCACATCGCCTCCATCCATCCACAGATTTCCGCGCGCCGCTTCCAACGGCCGTTCGGCGCCGCAATGTGGAGACATGCCCAAAAATCCTCGCTGGTCCGAACCGGCCAGAATCCCGTCGGAGCAGCTCGGCAGCTGGCAAGCGCTGGTGCACGAGCAGCATGGAGTCGTTTCAGGCGCGCAATTGCGCGCCTTCGGCCATACCCGCCATGACCTCGCCGCGAATGTCGAAGCCGGACGCTGGCAGCAGGTGCTTCCCCGCACTTACGCGACCTTCACCGGTGAACTGAGCCGCGCGGCCAAATTGCAAGCCGCTCTTCTCTATGGCGGCGGTCACGCCACTTTGAGTCATCGCACCGCTGCGGAAGAGTGGGGAATGCTGCCGATATCGGACGGGCCGATCGAGATCACCGTTCCGTACAACAGCTCGGCCATTTCTCAGCTCCCCTTTACGAAAGTCCATAGATCGCGCGCGCTGCGGCACACTGCGCTGGCGATGAACCCGCCGAGAACGCGGCGAACCGACACGATCATCGATCTCGCGGTCGCCGAGGACACCGGGCAGGAGGCGCTCAACACGGTGGTCGATCTCGTGAGCAAACACGCGGTTTCCGTGCCGGACATGCTCGCCTGCGTTGAATGCCGTCCACCGCGGCGCCACCGGACGGCGATCGCACACGGCCTGGAGCTGGTCAGGCGCGGGCTCATGTCGGCACTGGAGGTCGAATACCTCGATCGCGTCGAGCGAGCGCACGGTTTCCCGGACGGGGACCGCCAGTCGCCGCTCGTGGTCGACGGCAAGACCTTGTGGGAGGACGTGACTTACGACGGCGCCGGTATCGCGCTGACCGTGCGGCTGGACGGCAGGGCGAGCCACAGCATGGCCGGGGTCGCGTTTCGCGACCGTCGGCGCGACAACGCGGCGGAGCTGGCTGGGAGATCGCGCTTGGTCTACGGCTGGCACGACGTGCACGGCGATCCCTGCGGCGTGGCGCGGGAGGTCGCCGCGGTGCTGCGGCGGTTCGGCTGGCAGGAGGGCCGGCGCGGTCGTGAGTGTTTTTGCCGGTTAGAACCGGCCGTACCACTCACGAGCCCTTTGCACTAGGTGAGGCGGGTGGTTTTGCCGGCTAGGGCGGCGGCGGCCGCGGCCCAGAGGGTGAGGACGCCCGCGGGGCCCCAGGCGAAGGTTCCGTCGACGGTGGCCGCGCGCAGGCCTTCGGCGAGTGCGCCCGACGGGATCAGGCTCACCACGGTGCCGACGCCGGGCGGCAGCGAGGACGGGGTGAGCAGGATGCCGCCCGCCAAGAGCAACACGAACCAGATGATGTTCGCCAACGCCAGCACGGCTTCGGCGCGCAAGGAGCCGCCGAGCAGGACGCCGAGTGCGCCGAAACTCAGCGTTCCCAGCACCAGGAACACCACCGCGCTGAAGAAGCCGGACGGCGACCAGCCCAGGAAAGCCGCGACGATCCCGAGTACCAGCGCCTGCAAGGCGACCACGACCAGAGCCGCGACGAGACGTCCCGCGACCAGAAGCCATCGCGGCAGAGCAGTCGCCGAGAGCCGCTTCAAAACCCCGTAACGCCGGTCGAAGCCGAGTGCGATCGCCTGGCCCGTGAACGCCGACGACATCACGGCAAGCGCGAGGATTCGCGGCGTCACCGAGTCCACACGGGACAGACCGTCCTCGGCGGGCAGGATGTTCAGCAGGGACAGGCCGAGCAGAAGTGCCAGCGGGATCAGCAAAGTGAGCAGGATCTGCTCGCCGTGGCGCAGGGTCAGGCTCGCTTCGACGCGGGCGTGCGCGAGGAGCATGCGGCCGAGGCGGCCGCGGCCCGGTGCCGGCTTGAAGGTGCCCGGCTCGAAGACCGTCATGAGCGCAGTTCCCGTCCGGTCAGCTCCAGGAAGACCTCTTCGAGCCCTCGCCTGCCGACGTGGAGCTCTTCCGCCAGCACGCCCTGCTGCGCGCACCAGGCCGTCACGGCCGACACGACCTGGGGGCTGACGTCGCCTTCGATTTCGTACGAGCCCGGTGACAGTTCGCGCACCAGGTACCCCTCGGGCAGCGCGGCCGCGAGCAGTTCCGTGTCGAGCCGCGAGCGCGCTTTGAAGCGCAGCTGACGGCTTTCTTCGGACGTCAGGTCCGCGGGGGAGCCCGACGCGATGACGCGGCCGTGGTCGACGATCACCACGTCGTCGGCGAGCGCCTCGGCCTCTTCCATCAGGTGGGTGGTCAGCAGCACGCTCACGCCGTCCGCGCGCAGTGCGCCGAGCAGGTCCCAGACCACGCGCCGCGCGGCGGGGTCCATGCCCGCGGTCGGCTCGTCGAGGAACACCAGCTCGGGCTTGCCGACGATGGCGCACGCCAGCGAAAGCCGCTGCTGCTGTCCGCCTGATAAGCGCTTAAACGGTGTCCGTCGCACTGAAGAGAGCCCAAGGACGTCAAGCAGCCAAGCGGGATCCAACGGCGAAGCGGCGCAGGCCGCGACGAGCGACAGCATCTCCGAAGCACGCACGCCGGGGTAAGCGCCGCCGCCCTGCGGCATGACGCCGATACGCGGTCGCAGCGCGGCACCTTCACGCACCGGGTCTAAGCCGAGCACACGCACTTCGCCGTTGTCAGGCTTTGAGAAGCCTTCACAGATCTCGACGGTCGTGGTCTTGCCCGCCCCGTTGGGACCGAGCAACGCCAGCAGCCGTCCACGCTCCATCCGCAGGTCGAGACCGTCGACGGCGGTGGTGGATCCGTATCGCTTCACCAGCCCGGTGATCTCGACGGCGGGGGTGCTCACGACACGCAACGATACGGCTTAGGCCGCCACCGGCTTTTCCGGGGCGGACCGCTTGAACAGCATCGGCGCCAGGTGCCGCACGAGCAGCGCCGCCAGCACGATCACCACGATCCCGGCCAGGTACGCGAACGGGACCACGTACGTGCGCCCGGTGAACGTGCTCCCGGTGGTCGGGGTCAGGAACGGCAGCACCACGCTGACCACCATCGCCGCGTGCCGGAATCGCGACGTCCCCGCGGCCGCGGCCAGCGGGATCACCGCCCACAGCAGCCACCACGGCTGCATCGCGATGTGCAGCATCATGAACGCGCCCATGGACACGCCGAGGCCGATGATCGGCCGGTAGCGCCAGCGGAAACTGTCCCAGAGGAACTTGACCGTGATCGCCGCGGCGACCGCGTACCCGATCAGGCCGATGATCGCGACCAGTGAGTCCGTGTGATTGCCGAGCCCGAGTGTGATGCCCAGAACACCCGAAAGGCTGGCCAGCTCGTTGACCGGCGAGATCCACGACCGCACGATGCCCGGCGTGCCGAGCGCGCCGATCCAGCCGAAACCGAGCCCGCTGCCGAGACACAGCGCCACCGTGACCACGGCGAACACCGCCAGCATCAGCGCGGCCGCGCGCAGCAGGTCGACGATCTTGCCGTGCCAGCGCCGCGCGATCATCACGCCGAAGAACGGCAGGCCGAGGAACGCGTTGATCTTGACCATGGCGCCGAGCGTGATCACGGCCGCGCCGAGCACGATGAACAGCAGCTCGCCCTTGGCCAGCGGCGGCGGGATGTCGCCCTTGACCCTGACCGGCAGCCTGCGGATGCCGATCTCCAGCCCGGCCATCATCAGCCCGATGCCCAGCGCCTCGTTGTGCGTGCCCGCGACCAGGTGGAAGATCACCAGCGGGTTCAGCGCGCCGAGCCACATGGCGGTCGCGGGCTGCACGCCGAACCGGGTCGCCAGCCTCGGCAGCGCCCACACGATCAGCGCCAGGCCGACCAGCTCCAGCGCGCGCTGCAGCAGCACGCCGGTCGCGACATGGTTGCCGGCCAGCTCGTTCAGCCAGCCGCCGATCCGCAGGAACACCGGCCCGTACGGCGCCGGCGTCTGCTGCCACATGCCGGAGACGTTGTTGGTGAACGGGTCGGCCTGGCCCAGCGCGATGGCCGGGCCGAGCGCGTACGGGTCCATGCCGCGCCGCACGATCTCGCTCTGCGCGAGGTAGGAGTACACGTCGCGGGAGAACAGCGGCGGGATGAACAGCAGCGGCGCGACCCACATGGCCAGCGTGCGCGAGAGCTGCCCGCGCGAGGCGAGCCGTTCGCGCGACGGCTTGGCGAACCGGCCGAGCAGCAGCCACGCGAAGACCAGCAGGCCGACACCGGTGAACGCGACCGCCAGCGAGACCGTCGGGATGCGCGCGAACAGGCGCAGCACCGGGATGTCCATCACCGGGTTCGCGATCGGGGCCGCGCCGGCGCCGAGCGAGCCGAACGCCAGGAACAGCGTGCCGACCGTGCCGAGCCTGCGCACGACGGTGAGCGCTCGCGTCTCTTCGGCGTTCAGGGGATCCGTGTCGTGCGGGCGCGGGGGAGTGACTGTCGCCACCGCCGTTGTCTCGTCCACTGCCACGCCGGAAGGGTATCCACTCGCCCCCGCGGTGATACCGGTCACTGGGTTAGCACCCCGCCTTTGCTCTTCGAACGGAAATACGACACACTTGTGTTGTGAAAAAGACCGGCGCCGAGGACCAGGTGGGGACAGTCATGTCCCCGTCCGTGCCCGCGCAGGTCGGCGCGGAGGGCCGCACCCGGCACGAAGTGGCCCGCTTGCTGCTGGAACAGGGTCCCATGAGCGCCGTCGTGGTCGCCGAGCACCTCGGCATCAGCCCCACGGCCGTGCGCCGTCACCTCGACACGCTGGTCGCCGACGGCCAGGCCGAGACCAAGGACGCGCCCCGCCGCGGCCCGCGCGGCCGTGGCCGCCCGGCCAAGGTCTTCCTGCTCACCGAGTCCGGCCGCGCCCGCTTCGGCCACGCCTACGACGACCTCGCCGTCTCCGCGATCCGGTTCCTCTCGGAGCACGCGGGCGAGGACGCCGTGCGCGCCTTCGCCGAGAGCCGGGTCGCCGCGCTCGTCGAGCCGCACCGCGAGGCCATTACCAGGGCCGACGAGCCCACCGAGCGCGCGGAGGCGCTTGCCGCCGCGTTGACCAAGGAGGGCTACGCTGCCTCGACCCGCGAGGTCGGGCACGGCGAACAGCTCTGCCAGCACCACTGCCCGGTCGCCCATGTCGCCGCGGAGTTCCCGCAGCTGTGCGAAGCCGAAACAGAGGCTTTCGCGAAGCTGCTGGGCACGCACGTGCAGCGGCTGGCGACCATCGCACACGGGGACAACGTGTGCACCACACACGTACCGGCCGCTAAGACCGGTATTGCACAAGAAGCACGGATCCCGGATGGAGGGAAACCCGCATGACTGCCGCTGCCGAGCAGCGCACTCCCACCACGACGCCGCTGAGCCAGGAAGAGACCATCGAGTCCCTTGGCAAGTACGCGTTCGGCTGGAGCGACTCCGACGAGGCGGGCGCCAGCGCCCGTCGCGGACTGAACGAGGATGTCGTCGTCGACATCTCCGAGAAGAAGTCCGAGCCGGAGTGGATGCGCGAAGCGCGACTCAAGGCGCTCAAGCTCTTCGACCTGAAGCCGATGCCCAACTGGGGCGCGGACCTCTCCGGGATCGATTTCGACAACATCAAGTACTTCGTGCGGTCCAGCGAGAAGCAGGCGACCTCCTGGGAAGACCTGCCCGAGGACATCAAGAACACCTACGACAAGCTCGGCATCCCCGAGGCGGAGAAGCAGCGCCTTGTCGCCGGTGTCGCGGCCCAGTACGAGTCCGAGGTCGTCTACCACTCGATCCGCGAGGACCTCGAGAAGCAGGGCGTGCTCTTCCTGGACACGGACACCGCGCTCAAGGAGCAGCCGGAGCTGTTCCAGGAGTACTTCGGCTCCGTGATCCCGGCCGGTGACAACAAGTTCTCCGCGCTGAACACGGCCGTGTGGTCCGGCGGCTCGTTCATCTACGTCCCCAAGGGCGTCAAGGTGGACATCCCGCTGCAGGCCTACTTCCGGATCAACACCGAGAACATGGGCCAGTTCGAGCGGACCCTGATCATCGTCGACGAAGACGCCTACGTGCACTACGTCGAGGGTTGCACCGCGCCGATCTACCAGTCCGACTCGCTGCACTCGGCGGTCGTGGAGATCATCGTGAAGAAGGGCGCCCGCTGCCGCTACACGACCATCCAGAACTGGTCGAACAACGTCTACAACCTGGTCACCAAGCGCGCCAAGTGCGAAGAGGGCGCGACCATGGAGTGGATCGACGGCAACATCGGCTCCAAGGTGACCATGAAGTACCCGTCCGTGTTCCTCATGGGCGAGCACGCCAAGGGCGAGGTCCTCTCGGTCGCGTTCGCCGGCGAAGGCCAGCACCAGGACGCCGGCGCCAAGATGGAGCACCTCGCGCCGCACACCTCCTCGACCATCGTGTCGAAGTCGGTGGCGCGCGGCGGTGGCCGCACCTCGTACCGCGGCCTGGTCAAGGTCGCGAAGCGGGCGCACCACTCGCGCTCCAGCGTCGTCTGCGACGCGCTGCTGGTCGACACGATCTCGCGCTCGGACACGTACCCGTACGTGGACATCCGCAACGACGAGGTGTCGATGGGCCACGAGGCCACGGTCTCGAAGGTCAGCGAAGAGCAGCTGTTCTACCTGATGTCCCGCGGTCTCGACGAGGCCGAGGCGATGGCGATGATCGTGCGCGGGTTCGTCGAGCCCATCGCGCGCGAGCTGCCGATGGAGTACGCGCTCGAGCTGAACCGGCTGATCGAGCTTCAGATGGAAGGGTCAGTCGGCTAGTGGCGGACAACAACGTTGCCGAAGCTCTGCGCGAGGGGACGGTCATTCCGGCGGCCTCCCGCGCGGAGCGGTTCACCTCGTACGACGTGGAGGCCTTCGAGGCGCCGCGCGGTCGTGAGGAGAACTGGCGTTTCACCCCGATGAAGCGGCTGCGCGGGCTGCACGACGGCACCGCGGTCGCGTCTGGCGAAGCGATTGTCGAGATCGAGTCGGCGGACGACCTGGTCGTCGAGACCGTCGGCCGTGACGACTCGCGGCTCGGTGTCGCCGGTGTGCCCAGCGACCGGATCGCCGCGCAGGCGTACTCCGCGTTCGGCAAGGCCACCATCGTGACCGTGCCGAAGGAGACCAGCGCCGCCAAGCCCGCGGTGCTGCGCACCCAGGGCCCCGGCGAGGGCAAGGTCGCCTTCGGGCACCTGCAGGTGCGGGCGGAGGCCTTCTCGAAGGCCACCATCGTGCTCGACCACGTCGGCTCCGGCACCTACGCGGACAACGTCGAGTTCGTCATCGGCGACTCGGCGAACATCACCGTGGTCAGCGTCCAGGACTGGGCCGACGACGCGGTGCACGTGTCCGAGCAGCACCTCAAGCTCGGCCGCGACGCCAAGCTCAAGCACATCGTCATCACGCTCGGCGGTGACCTGGTCCGCGTCTCGCCGACCGCCACCTTCGCCGACCGCGGCGGCGACGTCGAGATGCTCGGGCTGTACTTCGCCGACTCCGGCCAGCACCAGGAGCACCGGCTCTTCGTCGACCACGCCGTGCCGAACTGCAAGTCCCGCGTGATGTACAAGGGCGCGCTGCAGGGCGACGACGCGCACACCGTGTGGGTCGGCGACGTGCTGATCCGCGCGGCCGCCGAGGCGACCGACACCTACGAGCTCAACCGCAACCTGGTGCTGACGCCGGGCGCGCGCGCCGACTCGATCCCGAACCTGGAGATCGAGACCGGTGAGATCGAAGGCGCCGGGCACGCGAGCGCCACGGGAAGGTTCGACGACGAGCAGTTGTTCTACCTGCAGTCGCGCGGAATCGGCGAGGAGGCCGCGCGGCGGCTGGTCGTGCGCGGGTTCTTCCACGAGATCCTGGTCAAGATCGACGTTCCCGAGGTGCGCGAGCGCCTCGAGGCCGCGATCGAAGCCGAGCTTGAAGCCGTAGGCGTCTAACACCGCCGCCTGAGCGTCCACAACAGACTTTAGGAAACACAGAAATGCCTACGCTGGAAATCAAGGACCTGCACGCCTCGGTCACCACCGAGGAGGGCCCCAAGGAGATCCTCAAGGGCGTCAACCTGACCATCAAGTCGGGCGAGACGCACGCGATCATGGGCCCCAACGGCTCGGGCAAGTCCACTTTGTCCTACGCCATCGCCGGTCACCCCAAGTACGAAGTCACCTCCGGTGAGGTACTCCTCGACGGCGAGAACGTGCTCGAGATGAGCGTCGACGAGCGCGCCCGCGCCGGCGTCTTCCTCGCCATGCAGTACCCGGTCGAGGTGCCGGGCGTGTCCATGTCGAACTTCCTCCGCACCGCGGCCACCGCGGTCCGTGGCGAGGCCCCCAAGCTGCGCCACTGGGTCAAGGAGGTCAAGGACGAGATGAACAAGCTCGAGATCTCGCAGGAGTTCGCCGAGCGTTCGGTCAACGAAGGCTTCTCCGGCGGCGAGAAGAAGCGCCACGAGATCCTGCAGCTGGCGCTGCTCAAGCCGAAGATCGCCATCCTCGACGAGACCGACTCCGGCCTGGACGTCGACGCGCTGCGCGTCGTCTCCGAAGGTGTCAACGAGTTCAAGTCGAACAACGACGCCGGCGTCATGCTGATCACGCACTACACCCGCATCCTGCGCCACATCACCCCCGACTTCGTGCACGTCTTCGCCGACGGCCGCATCGTCGAGTCCGGTGGCAAGGAGCTCGCCGACGAGCTCGAGGAGAACGGCTACGTGAAGTACACCGGCAAGGCCGAGCCCGCCGCTGTCTGATCATTCTTCGCTACTACACACCGAGAGGAGTTGGCCCGATGACCACCACCACGGCTAACTCTGTGCCGTTAGACGTAGCGGCCATCCGGGCCGACTTCCCCATCCTGTCCCGCACGGTGCGCGACGGGAAACACTTGGTGTACTTGGATTCCGGAGCGACCTCCCAGAAACCGACGCAGGTGCTCGACGCCGAGCGCCGGTTCCTGGAGACCTCCAACGCGGCCGTCCACCGCGGTGCGCACCAGCTCGCCGAAGAGGCCACCGACGCCTACGAGTACGGCCGCGCCCGTACCGCGGAGTTCGTCGGCGCCTCCCCGGACGAGCTGGTGTTCACCAAGAACGCCACCGAAGGCATCAACCTGGTGGCGTACGCGATGAGCAACGCCGCCACCGCGGGACCCGAGGCTTCGCGGTTCGTGGTCGGTCCCGGTGACGAGATCGTCATCACCGAGATGGAGCACCACGCGAACCTCGTGCCGTGGCAGCAGTTGTGCCAGCGCACCGGCGCCACGCTCAAGTGGTTCGGCGTCACCGCGGACGGCCGTCTCGACCTGTCCAATCTGGACGAGCTGATCACCGAGCGCACGAAGGTGGTCGCGTTCACGCACCAGTCCAACGTGCTCGGCACGATCAACCCGGTCCGGACGCTGGTCGACGCCGCGCACAAGGTCGGCGCGCTCGTCGTGCTCGACGCGTGCCAGTCGGTGCCGCACTTCCCGGTGAACTTCCACGAGCTCGGCGTCGACTTCGCGGCCTTCGCCGGCCACAAGATGCTGGCCCCGTACGGCATCGGTGTCCTTTACGGACGCCGCGAGCTGCTCGAGGCCATGCCGCCGTTCCTGACCGGCGGCTCGATGATCGAGCTGGTCCGGATGGAAGGCACCACGTTCGCCGCGCCGCCGCAGCGGTTCGAGGCGGGCACCCCGATGACCTCCGAGGCGGTCGGCCTCGGCGCGGCCGTCGACTACCTTTCCGTGCTGGGCATGGACAGGGTCGCCGCGCACGAGCACGTGCTCACCGAAGCCGCCCTCGCCGGCCTCGGCGAGATCCCCGGCGTCCGGGTCGTCGGCCCGACCGACATGAAAGACCGCGGCGGGCTGGTCTCGTTCGTCATCGACGGCGTGCACCCGCACGACTCGGGACAGGTGCTGGACAGCCTCGGCATCGCCGTGCGCGTCGGGCACCACTGCGCCTGGCCGCTGCACCGCGCCTGCGGTGTCGCGTCCACCGTGCGCGCCTCGTTCTACGTCTACAACGAACTGTCCGAAGTGGACGCCCTGGTCCAGGGTGTGCGCGAGGCACAGCGTTTCTTCGGGGTGGCGTAAGTGAACCTGGAGAGCATGTACCAGGAGATCATCCTGGACCACTACAAGAACCCGCACGGCCGCGGCCTGCGTGAGCCGTTCGACGCCGAGTCGTTCCAGGTCAACCCGACCTGCGGCGACGAGGTGACGCTGCGCGTCAAGGTCGATGACGGCAAGGTCGCGGACGTGTCCTACGACGGCCAGGGCTGCTCCATCAGCCAGGCCTCGACCTCGGTGATGACCGAGCTCGTCGTCGGGCACACCGTCGAAGAGGCGTTCACCACCATGGACGCGTTCGTCGAGCTGATGCAGGGCCGGGGCCAGGTCGAGCCGGACGAGGACGTGCTGGAGGACGGCATCGCCTTCGCGGGCGTCGCCAAGTACCCCGCGCGCGTCAAGTGCGCGCTGCTCGGCTGGATGGCCTTCAAGGACGCGGTAGCCCGAACCGACAGTGGAGTTGAAACCGCATGAGCGACACCGTGTCTCCTGAAAGCGAGACCACCCCTGAACACCGCGAGGGTCGCACCGCCGCCGACCTGCCCGACCAGGTCGAGCCCGCCGTCGAGCTGGCCAAGCTCGAAGACGTCGAAGAGGCGCTGCGCGACGTCGTCGACCCCGAGCTCGGCATCAACGTCGTCGACCTCGGCCTGATCTACGACATCCGCGTCGAGCCGGACAACTCGGCGACCATCGACATGACGCTGACCTCGGCGGCCTGCCCGCTGACCGACGTCATCGAGGACCAGACCGCGGCCGCGCTGACCGGCGGCGGCTCCGGCGGCCTGGTGAGCGACTTCCGGATCAACTGGGTCTGGATGCCGCCGTGGGGTCCCGAGAAGATCACCGAGGACGGGCGCGAGCAGCTGCGGGCCTTGGGCTTCACGGTCTAGCTTTTTGCATGAAGGGAGCCTTCATCCACGCTGGATGAAGGCTCCCTTCATTTTTGGGGTTACTCCATGGGGCCGTGGATAGCGGCGTGGAAGAGGGGCTTGGTCGTGTCGATGCCGCCGCCCTCCCAGCGCACCACGTTAGACATGGCCGGTGATCGAGCAGCGCGCGTTCTCGTCTGCGGTGGCGAAGAACAGGCCTGATCCCTTGGCGCCATTGGTGGTGTCCGCGCCGTTCGCTTCCAGCCGGATATCCGTCCAGTCGCATTTCTTGACCGCCGCTTCCGCGGTGGCCGCGCCCGTGACGACGGCCGTGACGCCGATGCCCGCGAGCATGAGCGCGGCGAGTTTTGTCTTGATCCCCATGGTCTTCTCCCCAGAGTGTTCGTGCTTGACCTCTGGTGAGATGCCGCCGGAGCGCACAAAGTTGGGCCGAGTCCTGTGACCTAGTTCACCGCGGGCCCGATGGGGCCGACCTCGACGGGAATCTGGTCGCTGACCGGCCCCATGCCCCACGGGACCTTGATCCAGGTGCTCGATCCCGGCAGCCGGAACTCGGCGCGGGCCGGGGTCTGTGGTGCGGAGCCGTCCTTGTTGGTTTCGACGGACCAGGTGAGTGACACCTCGGCCCAGTAGCCCGCTGCGCCGGGCGGGTCGGGGGTGAGGGTGACGCGCTGCGGTGACCCCGTGCCGTCGCCGAACTTACGAGGCAGCACCTTGCCGTCCGCCAGCACCAGCCGGAAGTCGGTCAGATAGCCGTCGACGTCGCACGCCCGCGCCTTGGTGTGGAAGAACAGGCCGGCGCCCCAGCGGATGTCGTTGCCGCTGCCGCGCGCCGCCTCGTTGTGCTCCACCTTGATTTCCTCGGCCTTGCAGAGCTTGGGGTCGACCGGGGTCTTCGTCGAGGTCGGGGATGGTGGTGCGCTCGAACTCGAGCTTGAGCTCGGGGCGGCGGAGGAGGAGGTGGGAGTGTCGCTTGTGGACGGTGTGGACGGCGGCGGGGTCAGTGCGGGTGCCGGAGTGTTCACCGCAGCCGTGTTCACTGGGGTGTCGCGTGGAACGAACCACCACACCGCGGCGGCCCCGGCGATCACGAGTGTCGCGCACAGGGCGATCACCAGCGCTCGCTTCGACCGCTTGCGCGGCAGATCGCCGCTCAGCTCGTCGGCGAGCGCGCGCATGGTCGGCCAGCGTTTCGCCGGGTCAGGCTGAAGTGCCTTCTTCACGATGGTGCCGAGTGGCCTCGGGATCGGCGGCGCGTCCGGGGCGCCGACGGTCGTGCCGGTGAGCAGCCGGTGGGCGAGCGCGCCGAGCCCGTAGACGTCGGTGCGCTCGTCGACGATGCCGGCCTGGCGTGCCTGTTCCGGCGCCATGTAGCCAGGGGAGCCCGCCATCTGCGTCAGGCCGGAGCCGTGCGCAAGCGCTTTCGCGAGGCCGAGATCCGCCAAGACCAGGCGGTCGCCCTGGAACAGCACGTTCGACGGCTTGAGGTCGCGGTGCACCACGTCCATCGCGTGCAGCACACAGACGGACTCGGCGACGTCGACGAGGATGGGCAGCGCCTCCTCGGCGGGCATGGGCCCGTCGAGACGGTCTTCGAGACTGCCGCCGTCGGCGAAACTCGTGACGAAGTAAGGCCTGCCGTCCGGCAGTTCACCGATGTCGAGCACGCGCAGAACGCGCTCGGAGTCGGCTTGCCGCAACAACCGCGCCTCGGCGAGGAACCGCTCGCGCACGTCGAGCCGCGAAGCCCAGTTGTCCGCCAGCACCTTGATGGCGACCGGCGAACCCAGCTCGTCGTCACGCGCCAGCCATACCGACGCGAACCCGCCCGCCCCCAGCAGGCACTCGACGGGATAGCGCCCGATCTGCTCGATGATCCACCCCCGGATAAGATCCCCCGGCTCGATGGTAAACGTTTCTGAGGGGGCACGGGGATGGACGCCGACATCGAGGCGCTGGCGGCCGAAGCCGCGACCGACCCGGCGGCGATGGACCGGCTGCTGCGCCGCATCCAGCCGGAAGTGCTCCGCCGCTGCGGCCGGTTCCTGCCCTGTCGCGAAGACGCCGAGGAAGCCTGTCAGGACGTGCTGCTGAAGGTCTCCGCGAACCTCCCCGGATTCCAGTGGCGCAGCAAGTTCAGCACCTGGCTGCACACGATCGTGTCCAACAGCTCGCTCAGCACCTACCGCTCGCTGAAGCGCCGTTCGGACCGGCAGTTCAGCGACGAGTCACTGGAGCTGCGGCCCGATCCGCGCACGACCAGTGTCATCGCGGGCTCGCGGCTGGATCTGCTCGACGCGCTGGAGAAGCTCGACGTGAGCAAGCCGCAGGTGGTGCGGCCGTTCATCCTGCGCGAGATCTCGCAGCTCACCTACGCCGAGATCGCCGATGAGCTGGAAAGCCCGGTCGGCACCGTGAAATCGCAGGTCCACGACGCGCGGCAGGCGATCCAGCAGCTGCTCGGCTGAAGCTCGTTGGGCGATCGGGCAATCAAGACGGCCAGTATTTGGCGGATCGGCCAGTCACCTGATCGGGTGGCCTGGCGCACGCTGCTCTGAACACTGACGAAGGGACCCGGTGTGGTGGAGCAGGTTGGACCGAGACTGCGTACCCGGCTTGTGCGCCGCAAGCCGCTCGAGGACCTGATGGCCGAACCCGAGCACGCGGGCGGCCTCAAGCGTTCGCTCGGCCTCGGGCATCTCACGATGATCAGCATCGGCGCGACGCTCGGCACCGGCATCTTCGTGGTGCTCGGCGAGGCTGTGCCTGTCGCGGGCCCGGCGATCGTGGTCTCCTTCGTGCTGGCCGGAATCACCGCGCTGTTCTCCGCACTGTCCTATGCGGAATTGGCGGGCATGATCCCGGCCTCTGGATCGTCCTATTCGTACACTTACGCGACGCTCGGCGAACTCATCGCCTGGGTCTGCGGCTGGTGCCTGGTGCTCGAGTACGGGGTGTCCGTCGCGGCCGTCGCCGTCGGCTGGGGCCAGTATCTCAACGAGCTGCTGCAGCTGCTGTTCGGCTTCGCGATCCCCGACGCGCTCAGCCAGCCACCGGGCGCCGGCGGAGTGGTCAACGTGCCCGCGGTCGCCGTGGTGGTGCTCGCGATGGTCGTGCTGCTCGGCGGCGCGAAGGAGAGCGCGCGGGTCAACGCGATCATGGTGGCGATCAAGATCGGCGCGCTGTTGATGTTCTGCGCGGTCGCGTTCACCGCGTTGCGCGCGGGCAACCTCACCCCGTTCTTCCCGCTGGGGCTGGCCGGGATGAGCGCGGGCGGCGCGAAACTGTTCTTCTCGTACATCGGTTTCGACGCCGCGTCGACCGCGGGCGAGGAGGCGAAGAACCCGCAACGGGACCTGCCTCGCGCCATCGTGCTCTCGCTGGTGATCATCACCGCGCTGTACTGCCTGGTCGCGCTCGCGGCCGTCGGCGCGATGCCGTGGGGCCGGTTCGAGGGCGCGGAGGCGGCGTTGAGCCAGGTGCTCTCCGATGCCACCGGCGTCGGCTCGATCTGGCCGGTGCTGCTCTCGGTCGGCGCGGTCGTGGCGACCTCCAGCGTGGTACTCACGGTCCTGTATGGACAGACGCGGATCCTGTTCGCGATGTCGCGTGACGGGCTGATGCCCGGGGTCTTCGCCAAGGTCAACCACAAGGGCGTGCCGGCGGCGAACACCGTGCTGGTGTCGCTGTTCATCGCGGTGCTCGCCGCGTTCGTCCCGCTCGGCAGCCTGGCCGACGCCACCAGCATCGGCACGCTGTTCGCGTTCGGGCTGGTGAACCTGGCCGTCATCCTCCTGCGACGGCGTAACCCCGACGCGCGGCGCACGTTCCGGGTGCCGTTCTCGCCGGTGACACCGCTGCTCGGGGTCGGGTTCTGTGTGTACATGATGTTCAGTCTCGGCGCGATCACCTGGGTCGCCTTCGGACTGTGGATGGTGGGCGGGCTGGTGCTGTACTTCGGCTACGGCATCAAACGGTCGCGGCTCGACGACCGGTCCCGTTAAGGAAGGGTGATTCCGGCGAGCGTTCGCAGCTGAAGCCAGAGCACGAGCCGCTCGTCGGGATCGGCCAGGTCGAAGCCGAGCTGCTCCTGCATCTGGCGCAGCCGATAGCGGCAGGTGTTCGGGTGCACGGCGAGCCGCTGCGCGGTGGCGGCGACGTCGCAGGCGGAGTCGAGATAACAGAGCACGGTCCGCGCGTGCTCGGTGCCGTGCCGCTCGTCGTGGTCGACCAGCCGCTGCCACAGTCCTTGCCGCAGCCGGGTGTCCGTCGAGAGCGCGGTTCTCAACCGCAGCACGGCGACTTGGCCGCTGACGTCTTCGACCGCGGCCACACCCGAGGGCACCACACGCAGCACCAGGTCGGCGTCCTCACGGGACTGGACGGCATCGGCCGGGGTCGCGACGACACCGCCGAGCCCCGCGGCGACCGGGATACGCAAGGACGAAAACGCTTGCGCGATGATGTCCTCGGCCAGTTTGCGCTGATCGTCCTTGCCGGGGAGCAGCGCGTAGACCGTCCGTCCGATGAGGACACAGGACTGGCGCCCGTAGCGGGCTTCGCAGCGCAACGCGACGAGATCGAGCAACCTGAGCGTCGCCTGCTCCCGGCCGGGGCCGGACTCCGACCCGGTGATCGCGAAGGCCGCCACACGGACCGGTACCTCTTCGTCCACATCGGACGGACCCGCTTCGCCTTCGAGCAGCCTCCGCAATTGCCTGCCCTGATGGCGGCGGGCGAGCTCTTCGGTGGCGCGGATCCGGAGCAGGTGCAGCGCGGCCGTCGCGGCCGACCCGCTGAGCACCTCCTCGGCGTTCGGCGCGAGCGCGCCGCCGTCGACCACCCAGATCGAGCCCAGCGCTTCGCCGCCCGCCCGCACCGGCACGGCCAGCCGCGGCAGGCCGCCGCCGAGCGCCGGGAAATGCCGGACCTCGTTGCCGTGGAACAGGAGCCGGTACTGCTCGGTGTTGGCGTCGCCGCCGGGCACCTGCCTGCCGAGAATGCCCTGCCTGCGGTCGTCGTCGACGTCCTGACCCTTCAACGTCGAGTAGGCGAGGATGCGCTGCTGAGGGTCCTCGATCGCGGTCGCCCCGCCGGACGCGGCCGCGATGGCATTGGCGAGCGCGAACAGGTCGCCGAGCGCGGGGCCGGTCGCGGCACCGGTCACCCCGGTGCTCAGCGTCGACGAGATCAGCAGGTGAGCGCTGTGCCACGGCACCTCTTCGCCGACGACGAGCAGCCCGATTCCCGCCCGCTCGGCGATGGCCGCGAGGTCGCCGAGGGGATCGCCGTAGTCCTTGACCACGACACCGGCGAAGCCCGCCTTCGCGGCGTCGCGGATCACCGCCCGCGCCGCACGCTGGGCGACACCGACGGCCAACAGCAGCCCATCGCGGGTTTCGGGCAGCGGTGCCTGTGTGTCGAAGAGGATCGCCTCACGCACTTCGCGATCCATGGCGGTGACCAACCGGATCACCGCCTCGCCCAGGACGTCGACGAGCGCGGCGAGTGTGCTCGGCCGATCCGATTCGAGGGTCACGGTTGTTCACCGTACCCCGCTTCGTTGGCCGGAACGCCAATGAGCGAGTACCGGTGTTGGCGGACCGGCCAGTTCGAGGTGCGCTGCGTTTGGCCAGACTCGGACGGGTGAACGCGGAAACGGTGGCTCAGCAAGCGGCGGTCTCGGCCGGTGTCCGGGTCCGGCTGGTCGACGATGTCGCGGAGATCGCGCGGGTCGCCGCGTTCTTCGCCGAGGTCTGGCGGACGCCGGACGAGCCGCTGCCCGCGGAGACACTGCACAGCCTGCAGCACGCGGGCGGTTCGATCATCGCCGCCTACGCGGGTGACCGGCTCGCGGGTGCCGCGGTGGCCGTCTTCGAGCCACCTCGCGAGCGTGCGGTCTACTCGCTGCTCGCGGGAACCTCGTCGTCCGATCGGGGAGTCGGGTTCGCGTTGAAGCAGGCGCAGCGGGTGTGGGCGTTGCGCGAGGGCGCGCGGTCCATGTCGTGGACCTTCGATCCGCTGGTCGGCCGGAACGCCAGGTTCAACATGGCGAAGCTCGGCGCGGTCGGCACCGAATACCTCATCGACTTCTACGGGCCGATGAACGATGGTCTCAACGCGGGCGACGAAAGTGACCGGGTGACCGCCCGGTGGGAGCTGTCCGCCGCCGCGCCCGCGCTCGACCACGAGCTCGCCGGCGCCGTGTTCGACTTGACCGCGCCGGATGGCAAGCCGCTCACGGCGTATCGCGACGACCTGCTCTTCTGCCGCGTTCCCGCGGACATCGTGGAGCTGCGCGGTCGTGACCCGGAGGCGGCTTTGGCCTGGCGCAAAGCGGTCCGCGGGGTGCTCACCGGCGCGTTCGACCGTGGCTGTCGCGTCATCGGGATGTCCCGTGACGGCTGGTACACCCTCCGAGGAGCTGACTCGTGAAGATCGACTTGGTCGAGCTGCTGCATGTCGAGATCCCTTTGGTCTCACCGTTCCGGACCTCGTTCGGCACAATGACGAGCAAGGACACGTTCCTGCTGCGCGTGGTCGCCGATGGCGCCGAGGGGTGGTCCGAGTTCGCGGCCGACCCGGAGCCGTTGTACTGCTCGGAATTCGTGGCTGGCGCCGAGATTGTGCTCGCGACTTGCTTGGTGCCGAGTGTCGTCGCGCTGCCCGATGTCTCCGCTGCACGGCTGGAGCCCGCGATGGCGTTCGTCAAGGGGCATCATCTGGCCAAGGCGGCTCTGGAGACGGCAGTGCTGGACGCTGAGTTGCGCGCGTTCGGCATGTCGATCGGCGGGTATCTCGGTGCGACCGCCTCCCGAGTGCCGGCCGGAGTTTCTGTTGGCATCAAGGCGTCTTTGCCTGAGTTGCTGGATGATGTCGAGCGATACCTGAGCGAGGGCTACGTCCGGATCAAGCTCAAGATCGAGCCTGGCTGGGATGTCGCGCCGGTGCGTGCGGTTCGCGAGCGTTTCGGGTACGACCTTTCTTTGCAAGTGGATGCGAACACGGCGTACACACTGGCGGACAGTTCGCATTTGCGGCGGCTTGACGAGTTCGACCTGTTGTTGATCGAACAGCCGTTGCCTGAGGACGACATGCGCGGGCATGCGTTGCTGGCTCAGCGGATTCAGACGCCGATCTGCCTCGACGAGTCGATCACCTCGGCTCGGGACGCGGCCACCGCGCTCGCACTGGACGCTTGCCGGATCATCAACGTGAAGCCCGCGCGGGTCGGTGGGTACCTGGAGGCTCGGCGGATCCATGATGTCGCGGTCGCGAACGGGGTCGCGGTGTGGTGCGGGGGAATGCTGGAGACAGGGATCGGGCGTGCGCCGAACCTGGCTTTGGCGGCACTGCCGGGTTTTCTGCTGCCGGGCGACCTTTCGGCTTCGAACCGGTACTTTGCCGAGGACCTGACTGAGCCTTTCGTTGTCGAGGACGGTCATGTGCGGGTGCCTTCCGGTGCGGGGATCGGGGTTGAGCCATTGCCTGAGATGGTGAAGCGGTTCACGACCTCTCGGCGGGTGCTGTACTCGCGGTAGTTCCTACTTCTGAGGCTGGCAAGAGCCTGCGGTCGGCGGCTTCGCTCGGACGTTGGCTTGTCAGGACGGCTCTGAGTCTTCGGTGATCGGGCTCGTCGGCATCGCGTAGACCAGCGGCTCGCGGGCCTTCGAGTAGCTGCGCAGGGTGGTGGCCGAGGTCCAGATGTCCTCGCCGTCGGATCCGACCTCGACCTTCCAGCGGCCGGAATGCTTGGCGCGGTGATGGCGCCGGCATTCGCAGCGGCCGTTGTCGCTGTCGGTAGGACCGTTGCGGTTCCACGGCTTCAGGTGGTCGTAGTCGGTCTTGTCGGCGACTCGGTCGCACGCCGGGAAGGTGCACGTGTTGTCGCGAAGTTGGACGAATTCCTTGAGCGCCGCGCTGGGGCGGTACTTCTCCTCGGCCATCTTCTTGGGGAAGCCGCCGTCGTCGACGAGGACACCGGTCCAAGTGGCTTGAAGGCCCAACGCGATCTCGCGGAGCTGGTCGGCGGTGATGGCGCCATGGCCACGGACTGTGCCGGGGAGGTTGTCGAGGCCGAGGATGGTCGAGGCGTTGCCTGTGACGTAGACGTGGGCGACGGTTTTGCTGGAGTACTTGCCCAGCAACAGGTCTCGCAGGATGTCGGCGCGGAGTTCGTCCATCGAGCGTGGATCGCCTTTGTGGTTGAACTCGCGGGCGATGGTGTCGATGCGGTCTTGGACCGCGAGGACGTTCTCGGCCGTGTCGTGCCAGTGCTGAGTGGCCATTCCGTCGTAGTCGTTTTCGACGGAGACGTTGCGGTTCTTCTTCGCCGCGGCCCGGCGGCGGGCTGCTCCGAGTGGGTCGATGGCGAGGATGGTGCGGCGCAACAGATAGCCGAGCTGCTGTGGGTTCTTGAGCCAGGCCAGCCTGCTGATCGCGTCGTCGACGGCGCGGGCGGTCTCGTCGGACAAGCCTTGGGTGGCGCGGTCGATCATGTCGACGCGGGCGCGGTTGAGCCTGCCGTCGGCCAGCGCCGCGAAGGTCGAGGGGAGCAGGTGGAGCAGCTTGTGTGCCAAGGAGATGTCGCGGTCCGCGCGTACGGTGGAGATCTTGCGCTCCACCGCCAGGAGGTCCACGGCCTCTCGCGGGTCGTCGATCGACTCGGCGAAGCCGTTGACACCGCGCAGGTACGCGGCTTCGGCCATCGACCGGGCTTCGTCGGCCGCGGCGATCACGTTGAGGTGTTCATCGGCGCTCAGTAGGGACAGGTCTGCCGTGAGAAGCGCCGAGGGCGGCTGGCCTGTGTAGGGACTGTGTCTTCGTGGTTCGCTCACAAGTTCGAATGTAGAGACATAAGACACTGGCCGCCACAAAATCTGTGCGCATGGCGTACAAAAGTGCGAGAATCACTCGATGGAGTTACGGGTCCAGTGGGTGCGCACGTCGTGGACCAAGGCGTCACGAGGCGGAGCTGGAACCGCGCGGCGGAATGTCGTCCCGACTGTGTTTCCCTTGCCGCGTGGGCAATCGGTGCATGAAGTGCTGATGGATGAGCGGGATGGGTTCGAGCCGCGCATGAGTACGGGCGCGGAACTTCCGGCGGATGTGCTGCTGCGGGAGGAAGACGGTCTGCTTCACGTCCGACCTCACCTCTCCTCGCGCGGTCAGCCGTTTCGGCGTTACCGCCCGCCGCTGGTCCGGCTGGCGAAGGGCGAGCGGCTGAGCTGGCAGATCAACTACCGTTTCGTCGGATGTTGCGATGGCTCCTGGAGCTACCGCCTCGACACACTCAACGTCGCGGTGGATGGCCATTCTCTCGGTGAGCCGACGCATCTGATCGACGAGCGCGTGCGGCTGGCCTGATCCGCCCCGAATTGTCGGACCACGTACTTAAGATGCGGGAGTGATCGAAAACGCGTTCAGCCCACCTCCTCGCCCGGTGTCCAAAAGACGGTTGCCCGTGGCGCTGTTGTCCATGATCGTCGTGACCCTCGTCGGGCTCGGCTTGGCCGGGTACGGCTTCGTGAGCATGCTCGGTTACCAGCGGCTGGCGTACTCGGGCGGCGCCATGGGGTCGACTTTCACCAAGACCTCCATGCTGCTCGCCAAGGACACGACCGAGTACCGGCGCGGGGACATCGTGATCGTGGACTTGGGCGCGCTTACCGGGCAGCCCACTACGCCTCAGGGCATGGGTGTCACTCGGATCATCGGCGTTGCCGGGGACAAGATCGCGTGCTGCGCGGAAAAGGGACACATCCGCGTGAACGGCAAGGAGATCGTCGAGCCGTACGCGACCATCCCGGACCTGGGTCAAATGGAGTTCGAGACCACGGTGGCCCCGGACTCGGTGTTCCTGGCCGGTGACGACCGTGGTGCCGCCGCCGATTCGCGGCTGTCCGCCAACGAGTCCGGCGGTGGGAGCGTCAAGCTGTCGGACCTGCGCGGCCGCGTGGTCGCGACCGGGAACGTCATGACACCGACGATGCTGGAGCCGACGCCGGTGTTCGCCGACGCCGGGCTGGGCGCCAAGTCCGATGTGGACACTGAGTTGGCCGGGCTGCGGACGCTGGTGATGCTCGGCGGGATCGTCGCGGGTGTCGGTGTCATCGGGGTGCTCGTGTTCGCGGTCCGTGCTGCCGGAAGACGACGAAAAGCAGCCGCAGGCCCACCAGGGCGCTGATCACCAGGAGGTTGTAGCCGAATGCTTGGTTGAGTGTGAGGTTCGCCGTGACGCGCGGGCCGCCGGTGCTCGTCAGCAGCAGCACCGCCATGAGGCCGGTCGCGGCGCCGACGAACGCGAGCAGGAGCTCGTGCACCAGGCCGGTGATCACCTTGCGGTCGCGCTCGTCGGAGAACAGGCGGACGTTGACCGAAAGCCTGCCCTCCTCGAGCGCGCTGCCGATGCGGTCCAAGCGGCGGGGGAGGCGGCGGATCACCGGGAGCAACGTCATGAGCTCGTCGGACACGGTGCGGCGCAGGGAATCCGGGCGCAGGCCCGCGCCGATCCGCGCGGTCGCGAAGGCGCGTGATTCGACGACGATGTCGAAGCCCGGCGAGAGCAGTGCGAGGGTGCCCTCCATCGTGGCGAGTGCGCGGAACACCGCCGCGACCGGAGCGGGTACGGCGAGCCTGAACTCGGCGACCACGCGGAACAGGTCGGTGAACATCTCGACGTCCGGGGCCTGGCCGTGGTGGAAGTGCTTGGCGACCAGCGCGCCGAGTGCGCGTTCGAGGCGGCGCTCGTCGATCTCGTCGGGGCGGTCGACGATCTCGAGCAGGCCGTCGCGCATGGCGGCGGCGTCGCCTCGGTCGAGTGCGAGCAGGAGGTTCTGGAGGCCGCCGCGCAGGCTGGAGTCCAGTCTGCCGACCGAACCGAAGTCGAGGAGGCCGAGCCTGCCGTCGGCGAGCAGGAGCACGTTGCCGGGATGGGGGTCCGCGTGGAACACCCCGTGCAGCATCACCTGGCGCAGCAGGCAATCGAGAAGGGACTTGGCCAGCGCCGCACGGTTTTCGGCGGGCACGGTGTTCTTCGCGGCGGCGAGCGGGACGCCGTCGAGGCGGCGCATGACCAGCACGCGGTCCGTGGACAGTTCTTTGTGGACGGTGGGCAGGCCGATCTCGGCGGAGTCGTAGGCCGCGGACACGGCCGCGATGTTGCGGGCCTCGACGCGGAAGTCGAGCTCTTCGGCCAGTGCCTCGGCGAAGCCTTCGGCGAGGTCGATGACGCCGAGCGCCTGCGCCCATTTCGCGCGCTGGTCGAGTGAGGCGGCGACGCGGCGGACGATGTCGAGGTCGCGGTCGACGATCTGCTGGACGCCGGGGCGCTGGACCTTGACGACCACTTCCTCGCCGGAGCGCAGTTTCGCGCGGTAGACCTGGGCGATGGACGCTGCGGCGAGGGGCGTGGGGTCGAATTCGGCGAAGACCTCTTCGGGAGGCGCGCCGAGTTCGTCACGCAGGAGCTGCTGCACTTCGGCCGCGGGTGCTTGGGCGACCTGGTCTTGCAGTTTGCTCAATTCGTCGATGAAAACCGGCGGTAGCAAATCAGGACGAGTCGACAGCAATTGCCCAAGTTTGACAAAGGTGACTCCGCTTTCCTCGAGGGCTTGGCGCAGGGAACGGGCCAATTTCGCGTAGCGCGCGGCGCCGGGGTCGCGGCGGCCGGTGAGGTACGGGCCGAGGCCGTGGCGCACCGCGATCCGGCTGATCTGCGAGTAGCGGCGGGCGCGGCCGATGCGGTTGCGGACCGACCGAAGGCGGCCGAGCAGGCCGATGCCTTCGCCGCTCGGCGCCGCGAACTCGGCGACGAAGAGGAACAGCAGCGTCGCGAGGAAAGCGCTGCCCGCCACGGGAATCAGCAGCGCGGCGAAGAGTTTCGGGTTCCGGATCGCGTCCTGCGGCATCGCGGCCAGCACCCCGCCCGCGGTCAGCCAGCCGAAGCCGGCGCCGAGCAGCGCGCGCGACGCGCGGATGTGCACGCCGAGGACCCGGCGGGACGCGGCGACCAGCGGCCACAGCATCAGCAGGTAGGTCGGCAGGGTCAGCAGCCCGAGCAGCAACGAGGTCACCGCGAGATCAGACCATCGAATCGCCGCGTGCGCCCGGTACCCGAGGTGGGCGCACCTCCCTCTCGGGAGTGAGTCCCCTACTTTCGGACGTGGCCGTCGTCATGAATCGAGCCCTAACGTCGTCGAGCGCGGTTGCTTTCTTTCCCACATTCCGCCCAGGCAGTGAAGGGGAGAAAACAATGAACGGACGGGGTTTCGCGCGCGCATTCGGGGTCGCCATGGCCATCGCGGCACCGGTGCTGGTCTCCGCACCCGGCGCGGAGGCGGCGGTCACCACCACCATCTACCTCAACCCGGCGGGCCTGCCGGGCTATCAGGCGCAGCTCGACCAGTCCATCGCCAACTGGAACGCCGCCGTGCCGAACGTGAAGCTGGTGAAGCGCAGCACCGGCACCATCACCTTCCGCCAGGTCAGCGGTGGCGGCTCGTACACGAACACCAACGGCCACGGGCGCGGCACGATCGTGATCGACACCGTGCAGGCGGGCCAGTACAGCCCGACCCGGATCATCGCGCACGAGATCGGCCACAACCTGGGCCTGCCCGACCACTACACCGGGCCGTGCTCGGAGCTCATGTCCGGCCACGGCCCCGGCACGTCGTGCCTGAACGCCAAGCCGGACGCGAGGGAATCCGCGCAGGTGAAGCAGAACTTCATCAACGGGCTGACCGCCGCCGCTCAGGAGTTCAAGACCGTCTCCTAGATCCCTCCCGAGATAGTTCCCTCCCTGGAGTGAGGCGACCGGTTCGCGCGTCTGCGACGATCATGACGTGCGGATACTGGGGCCGGTGCTCGACCGGGCGACGTACCGCCGATGGACGTACTTCATCCTCGGCGGTGCGTTGCTCGTGCCGTACCTGCTGCTCGCGTCGGTGCTGGCGCCTTCGCTGCTGCCGGTGGTCACGAGTTTCGGGTACGCGCTGCCGATCGGCGGCGGGCTCGCGCTCGTGGTGATGGCCGCGTCCTCGCTGATCCCCGCCGTGCGGGTGCTCGAAGGCGCCGCGATCCGGGAGATGCTCGACGATCCGGTGCCGGACGCGACGTTCGGCAAAGGCACCGGCCGGGTGCGCATGGCCGCGATGTTCATGGCGCACGTGCTCGTCGGCGGCGTCGTCAGCCTGCTCAGTCTCGCTTTGCCTGTGCTGCTGGCGTTTTCCGTCGCAGGGCTGTTCACCGGCGAACTGTCGATCGGCACCGGTCCCGACACCACCAAGGTCCAAAAAGGATGGGCGGGCACCTGGCTGCCCGCCTTGCTGTTCGTTTCGCTCATCGCGCTGATCTACCTTGTGTGGGCGGCGGGCGGCATGCTCGCCAAAGCCGCGCGGCGGCTGTTCGACGTGACCGCCGCCGAGCGGATCGCGCAACTGGAACGCCGCGCCGGGCAGCTCGCCGAGCGCAACCGGCTCGCACGCGAGCTGCACGATTCGGTCGGGCACGCACTGAGCGTGGTGACCATCCAGGCAGGCGCCGCACGGCGCACGCTGCGCACCGATCTCGAATTCACCGAGAAGGCGCTGGAAGCCATCGAGGAATCCGCGAGGTCGGCGCTCGACGATCTCGACCATGTGCTCGGGCTGCTGCGGGAGGAATCCCGGCAGACGCGGACGCCGCAGGCGGGGCTCGCCGAGCTGCCCTCGTTGTTGCAGGCGACGGGACTCGCCGGGATCGACGTCGAAGCCGACCTTCGTGGTGACCTGACCGCGGTGCCGCCAGTGGTGTCGCGGGAGGCTTACCGGATCGTGCAGGAATGCCTGACCAATGTGCTGCGGCACGCCGGTAAGGTCCCGGTCGGGCTGGTCGTCGACGCCGCGCCGGGACGGCTGGAGATCACGGTCGGCAATCCGCTGGGCGCCGCCGAACCCGGCGCGCGGCGCTCCGGCGGCCGGGGACTGCGGGGGATCGCGGAACGGGTCGAGGTGCTGCGCGGGGAGTTCACGGCAGGGCGTGAAGGCGATCGCTGGGAGGTGCGGGTGAGGCTGGCATGGTGAGCACGATCGGGGTGCTGCTGGTCGACGACGAGCAGCTGATCAGGGCCGGGCTGCGGGCGATCGTCGACTCCGAGCCGGATCTCGCGGTGGTCGGCGAGGCGGCCGACGGCGCCGAGGTACCGGGCCTGGTGGCGAAACTGCGGCCGGACGTGGTGCTGATGGACGTGCGGATGGCCGACGTGGACGGCATCACCGCGACCGCGCATCTGCTGTCCGCCACCGAAAAGCCGCCGAAGGTGATCGTGGTGACCACCTTCGAGAACGACGACTACGTCTACGACGCGCTGCGGGTCGGCGCGAGCGGATTCGTGCTCAAGCGCGCGCGGGGCGAGGAGATCGTCGGCGCCATCCGGACGGTGCACGCGGGGGAGTCGCTGCTGTTCCCGGCGGCGATCCGGCGGCTGGCGGCCGGGAACAGCCAGCCGGGCGGCGATCGGCTGGCGCGCGCGAACCTCACCGAGCGCGAGCGGGAAGTGCTGCGGCTGGTCGCGAGCGGGCTGTCCAATGGAGAGATCGCGAGCGCGCTCTTCCTCGGCGTGCAAACGGTCAAGACCCACGTCGGCAACGTGCTCGCGAAGCTCGGCGCGCGCGATCGCACGCAGGCCGTGATCCGGGCCTACGAGTCGGGGTTCGTCACGCCGGCTGAGTGAGCCGCCGGTCGCGTTGCTTGCCGATGCCGCGCATGACCTCGATGCGGTCGGCGCCCGGCCTGCCGAGCACCCAGCTCGACCCCGGCACGGCCTTCGCGCGCTTCTTCAGCGGCGCGAGCAGGCGGGACACTTCGCGATAGGACCCGATCGTGCGGCTGCCGCACACGAGCGTCGCCAGCGACACCGTCACCGGCATGCCTTCGGCCGACCACGGGGTGTCCAGCAGCGTGCCCGCGACGGTGCCGATCTCGTCGACGTCGCAGGCGACCAGGAAATCGTCGCCGCCGACGTGGCTGACGGTCATCCGGCGCATGCGCGAGGCCAGCTCGGTGAGCGTGCGGCCGAGCGCGCGGATCAGGTCGTCGCCCGCCGCGAACCCCATGGTGTCGTTGACCGTCTTGAACGAGTCCACATCGAGCCAGGCCGCCACGAACGGCTCGCCCTGCGCGATACGGCGGTCGACGTCGCGGGCCACCGTGTCGCTGCCGGGCAGCCGGGTGAGCGGGCTCAGCGCCGCGGCCTCCTCGACCTTGACCTCGGCGACGCCGCGCACGACCTCGGTCACCAGCACGACGCCGAGGCAGCGGCCGGTGTCGTCGACGACGATCACGTCGTCGCCGGTGCGGCTCCAGTCGGCGTCGGTCACCAGCTCCAGGAACTCGAGCGCGCTCGCCTCGGCGTGAATGGTGTGCGGCGCGTCGGCGAGGCGCTCGGCGCCGCGCTTGGCGTGCAGCGCGTGGCCGTACGGACCTGTTACGGCCAAAAGGAAACGCGTGCGGTTGATCGACCATTGTGGACGGTAGTGCTCGTCGACGCCGACGATGCCGGACGGCCCGTCGGCCGCCGCCAGCACCTCGCGGACGTCCTCACAGGTCGCCGTCGACGGCAGGGTGCTCGCCGGGCGCAGGAAATCGCGGACGCGGGGCGCGGTGTGCGGGCCCGGCGCGAGCCGCTGGTCGGGCTCGGGCATGGCCGCGCCGGTCAGGCCGGCGAGTTCGAGCTCGGGACCGGCCGGCGCGAAGAGATGGCCCTGCGCGATGCGGACGCCGAGCTTGCCCGCGGCGTCGAGCTGCTCCTCGGTCTCGATGCCGGTGGCGACGAGCCGGGTGTGCGTGCGGGAGGTGAAGTGCAGCAGCGCCTCGACCACGGCGATGGCCGACGGGTCGTCCGGCAGCCTGCGCAGCACGCTGCGGTCGAGTTTGAGCAGGTCGATCGGCGCGGTGGAGAGCAGGCCGAGTGGGAGGTCGCCCTGGCCGAGGCCGTCGAGCGCGAGGCGGAAGCCGAGTTCGCTGAGCCGCTGCATGCCCGCGAGCGCCTTGTCGGCCCTGAGGTAGGAGAACGGCGGCCCGATTTCGAGCACGACCTCACGGGTGCGCCTGCCCGCGTTGAGCAGTGCCTCGAGCAGCGGCTCGAAGTCGTGCTTGGGCGCGGCGAGCGACGGCGCGGTCAGGTTGATGTGCAGTGGCAGGAGCGTGTGGTGCTCGGCTTCCTGCTTGACCGCCTCGGCGGCCAGCGCGATGTCGGTCTCGGTGAGCCTGCCTTCGCGGCTGGCGGTGGCCAGCATGCCGCGCGCCGTCCCCTTGTCGGGGCGCGCCAGCGCTTCCAGCGCGACGACGCCGCCGGAGTGCAGGCTGTAGAGCGGCTGGAAGGCGAACCGGACCGTGTTCTCGAGGACACTCGCGGCGATACCCACGTTTCGATGGTGGCCGCTGCCAGGCGAAAGGGAAATCGAAGTCGGCTGATGTTCATTTCGTTGGCATCGGCGTTCACCCGATCAGCAGCCGCCGGACCGCCCACGGGGCCGTACGGAAAAGTTCCGCCATCATCGTGGCGGTGCCGGTGAGATCTTCGCGGCCGGAGGTGAACGCCCGCTGGCTCTTGATCGGCAGCCGGAAGAACAGTTCGAAGAACTCGGCGAGACGGTCCGGCGGCATCCGCAGCAGCGCACGCAGACCGTAGCGGCGCAACGCGTGCACGGCTCGGGCACGCGGCGACCAGATCACGTCGCGCGCGGCGCGCACGGCGGCGACCGGGTTCACGCCCAGCCCGTCCGCCAGCGCCGAGGCGACAAAAGGGGCGAGCTGGAGCGAAGCCGCGAGGCTGTATCCCGTCGCCGGATGCACGAGCCCGGCGGCGACACCGAACGCGAGACCACGCGGACGCGGCAGGTCCAGCGGGATGCGCACGCGTTCCACGTCGTCGGGCACGGCGATCCCGGCGGCGGCCAGCCGGGCGTGCAGCCGCCCCGCGAGCACCTCGACGGGCAGTCCCGGGCGGCGCGCGAGGCAGGTCTCTTCGACGAGGACGCGACCGTCGCCGAGCGGGAGCGCATAGAGAAAGGTGCCCGCCGAGCCCCAGTCCATGAAGACGGCGGTGTCCTCGGGGACCAGCCGCGACGCTTCCTCGGCGCTCAGCTTCACGCCGTACGCGGTCTGCTCGGTGCAGCGGACCGGCCCGCCGGAGAGCGCGCGGCGATGACTCGTCGCGTCGACGGCCACCGCGGCGGCGATCGGGCCGCCCTCGCGCAAGGTCACCGTCGCCCCACGCGGCCCGACGGCCGCGCCGGTGACCTGTCCGATCCGGACATCCACCCGCGGGTCGGTCAGCGATTCACGAAGTGCGGCGTTGTCCACCACCAGATAGCGCCGATCGAGCCGGTGCTCGGTGGTCCCGTGCGCGAGCGTGACCGACGGCGACGCCGCGACCGGGACGTCCGGGAACTCGTCGGCCCACAGTCCGTAAGTGGCTTGCCAAGGCTTAAGAGGCGCAGGGTCGACGAGGGTGGTGTCCAGGCCGAGCCGCGCGCAGGCCGACGCCAGCGCCCAGCCCGCGGGTCCCGCTCCGGCGATCACGACATCAGGCACGTCGCCGATCGAATCATGGCCGTGAGGGATACGGTGATGCGCATGGCCGCACTCGACCCGCGTGATCATCGGCGCGACCCCGACGGCGAGACCGCCGGGTTCGCCGACCTGGCGGGCAGCCCGTCTCGCGCGGACCGGGACCGCATCGCCGTCTCGCCGTTCTTCGCCAGGCTAGGCGGGGTCACCCAGGTGGTCAGCGCGGGCGGCTCCGGCCTGCTGCACAACCGGCTGACGCACAGCATCAAGGTCGCGCAGGTCGCGCGCGCCATCGCGGAGCGGATCAACGCCTCGGCCGACGCCGACCTGGCGCAGAAGCTCGGCGGGCTCGACCCGGACGTCGTCGAGGCCGCCTCGCTCGCGCACGATCTCGGGCATCCGCCGTTCGGGCATCTCGGCGAGCGGACGCTGGACCGCATCGCGCGCAACCGGTTCGGGCTCGCCGACGGGTTCGAGGGCAACGCGCAGACGCTCCGGATCATCACCACCACCGACGTGCGAGGGCCGTCCGCGGCCGGGCTGGACCTGACCTCGGCCGTGCGCGCCGCGGTGCTCAAGTACCCGTGGGCCCGGCTGCACGTGCCGTCGCCGCATCCGTCCACGATGGGGGTTCCGCCGCGCGGCGCGGCCGAGCCGGACGACGCGCCGGGCACCGGATCGAGCAAGTTCTCCGCCTATGTGACCGAACTCGACGACTTCGCGCAGGCGCGCGCGCCGTTCGCGGCCAGGATCGAGTACTGGCAGCAGACGGTCGAAGCGTCTGTGATGGACACCGCCGACGACATCGCGTACGCCATCCACGACCTGCAGGACTTCCACCGCATCGGCGTGCTGCAGCACGCGACCGTGGCCGCCGAGCTCGGCGAGTGGGCCGAACATCGCAGCGAACTGTCCCGGTTGGACGACGCGACGGTGTCCGAACGGAGCCGCCGCCCCGGGTACTCGCTCGAACGGCTGCGCAGGCGCCTGCACATGAAGGACTCGTGGATCGTCGACGACGACGCGTTCGGCGAAGCGGTGGCGCGTGTCCGTGAAGCGTTGGTGGAAGGCCTGCTCGGCAGCGCTTTCGACGGTTCGCTCGACGCCGAACAGGCGACTGCGGCGTTCTCCGCGCAGTGGACGTCCAGGCTCGTGGAAGGTGTTTCGCTGATCGCCTCGCCGCCGCCGCGGTCGGGGCACGTCACGTTGAACACCGCGCAATGGCACGAGGTTCAGGTGCTGAAGTTCGTGCATCGCCGGTTCGTGCTGCTGCGCCCCGATCTCGCGCTGCACCAGCGCGGGCAGGCGGCGCTGGTGTCCACTCTGGTCGACGCGCTCGAAGCGTGGCTCGGTGACCGCGACGAGGTGTTCCGGCTGCCGCGCAGGTTGCACGACTTGGTGGAACTTGCACATGGCGAATATCGCGAACTCGCCCGCACCACGCCGGAATTGCTGGTCGGCGCGACCGGGGACCGGGTGGACGGACCCGACGCCGTGCGCGCGCTGGCGCGGGGCCGCGCCGTGGTCGACTTCGTGGCTTCGTTGACCGACAAGCAGGCGGTGACGCTCCTGGATGCGTTGTCCGGGCGTGCTTCCCAGCCTTGGTCGGACTCTTTCGTGCTCTGAACGGGCTAATCCCGTAAAAAACGTTCCTCCCACTGAGTGGGTGTCACTCTAACGGGTGCTGCCGTGGTGAACTCCGTGTACCTAGGTTGATCCAGTCGGTAACCATCGGCATCAGTGAGCGTGAGTCGGGGCACGCGCCTGGAGAACCGGAGGCGTACGTGCGTCCAAGTCGTACGATTAGGGGAAGAACCACGGCCTACGCGGCCGGGGCAGCGGCGTTGATCGCCGCACTGGGGCTGGTCACGCCCGTGGCCGCGTCGGCGGAGACAGTGCTCTCGCCCGATGCGATCGCGGACAACACCGCGCAGCAAATCGGTGCGCTGCAAGCGATGAAGAAGAACCTGACCGCTGCTGAGTCCAAAGTGGACAGCAAGCTGCTGGTCCAGCAGAAGATCCAGAAGCACGCGCTGTCCGCACAGGCGGTGCCGCAGCTTCAGTCTGGGGCCGAAATCTCCCCGGCGGGCACCACGCTCGTCGACATCCGGGTCGACAAGGTCTCGCAGGACCTGCTCGACACTCTGGTCAAGCTCGGCGCCGGCGTCCGCGCGGTGTCCGAAAAGGTCGGCAGCATCCGCGCCGAGCTCTCACTCGACGCGGTGACGCAAATCAGCCAGCGGAGTGACGTCCGCCGGGTCGAGGTCGCTGACGGTGCGATGACCGCCTCGCAGCTCGCCAACCCCGGTGGTCCGAACCAGGCGAACCCCGGCAGCAGGCCGGAGTCGAAGGAAGACCTCTCGAAGCGGCTGACCGCCGAAATCCAGAAGGCCACCGCGGCCAAGTCGGCGCGCACCAGCGCCGACGCCAACGCGGTCATCACCAGTGAGGGCGACCGGGCGCACAACGCTGACCTCGCCCGCCAGCAGTTCGGCATCTCGGGCATCGGCGTGAAGGTCTGCGCGCTGTCCGACGGTGTCAACTCGCTCGCCGCCTCGCAGGCGAAGGGCGAACTGCCCGCGAGTGTCGACGTCATCCCCGGCCAAGAAGGTTCGGGCGACGAAGGCACCGCGATGCTGGAGATCATCCACGACCTCGCGCCCAACGCGGCGCTCGGTTTCGCGACCGCGTTCAACTCCGACGCCAGCTTCGCGGACAACATCCGCAAACTGCGCTTCGACGCGCACTGCGACATCATCGTGGACGACGTCCTGTACTTCAAGGAATCCCCGTTCCAGGACTGGATCATCGCCCAGGCCGTCAACGACGTGACCGCGGCGGGCGCGCTGTACTTCTCCTCGGCCGGTAACGAGGGCAACGTCGCCGACGGCACCTCGGGTCACTGGGAAGGCGACTTCAACGACTCGGGCAAGCCGATCGGCAAGTACGCGGGCACCGCGCACAACTTCGCGCCGGGCACCGGGCTGCAGATCTACGAACCCCTTTCCGACGCCTCGGGCTCCGGCGTGCCGGTGATCCTGCACTGGTCCGACCCGCTGGGTCACTCGAACAACGACTACGACCTGTACCTGATCAACTCGGCGGGCAACGTCGTCAGCTTCAGCCAGAACAACCAGACCGGCACCGAGGACCCGTACGAGCGGGTCAACACCACCGGTGGCGCCGGCCTGCGCCTGGCGATCGTGAAGTTCTCCGGCGAGAACCGCTACCTGTCGCTTTCCGCGCTGCGTGGCCGGTTCAAGGACTCGGCCGACGGCCTCAAGGCCTACGCCACCCCCGGCGTGACCCTCGGTCACTCGGCCGCGCGTGCCGCGTTCAGCGTCGCCGCCGTCCCCGCGGCGAAGGCGTTCCCGCGTGCGCTCGAGCCGGGCGACCCGGCGAACCCGGTCGGCCCGTACCCGGCCGCCTACGGGCCGGGCAGCAAGGCCGAGCGGTTCAGCTCGGACGGCCCGCGCCGCGTGTTCTACCAGGCGGACGGCACCCCGATCACACCGGGGAACGTGAGCTCGACCGGTGGTGAGGTGCGGCAGAAGCCCGAGATCGCGGCGGCGGACGGCGTGTCCACCAGCGTCGGCGGCTTCAACCCGTTCTACGGCACCTCGGCGGCGGCGCCGCACGCGGCGGCCATCGCGGCGCTCGTGCTGTCGGGCAACCCGGGCCTGCCGCCCGCGGAGGTCCGCAGCGCGCTGATCAACACCGCGGTCGACATCGAGGCTCCCGGCGTCGACAACCTGACCGGCGCCGGCGTCATCCTCGCCGACAAGGTGCTGCAGTACACCGGCGCCAGCCCCCAGCCGCGTGCCATCGCGGCGAAGCCGACGGTCACCCCGACCGACGGTGGCGCGTACGTCGACCCGGGCGACTCGGCCAAGGTGACGTTGCCGGTGACCAACGACGGTGACGGTGTCGCCTCGTCGGTCAGCGTCGTGCTGACCAGCCCGACCCCGGGTGTCACGGTGGCGCCGCGCTCGAAGAGCTACGGCACCATCAGCCCCGGGCAGACCGGTGTCAACGACTTCACCATCACCGTGCCCGCCACGCAGCAGCTGGGCGACCCGGTGGTGCTGAACGCCAAGGTGACCTTCGCCGGTTCGCTCTCGCCGACGACGCAGACCTTCCAGATCCCGGTCGGCCAGCCGTCGCCGGTCGCGAAGGACTTCGCCTACGCGGGCGCCCCGGTGGCGATCCCGGACAACAGCCCGCTCGGCGCCTCGGTGCCGATCACGGTGTCCGGTGTCGGCCGCGCGTCGAAGCTGACGCTGTCGGTCGACGGCACCGAGTGCAGCAGCGACCAGAACTCGACGACCGTGGGCCTGAACCACTCGTACGTCGGTGACCTGGTCGGCACGCTGACCTCGCCGTCGGGCAAGAAGGCCACGGTCTTCCAGCGCAACGGCGGCGGCGGCAACAACCTGTGCAAGGTCGTCTTCGCCGACGACGCGGCCCGCCCGTTCAGCTCGGTGGCCGCGGGTGACAACCCGTTTACCGGCACCTGGCGCGGCACCCAGCCGCTGTCCGGCCTGGTCGGTGTCGCGGACGGCACCTGGACGTTCGCCGTGGTCGACGCCGCGGGCGGCGACACCGGGTTCATCCGCTCGGTCTCCTTGCACGTCAACGGGTTCGTGACCCCGACGGAGGCGGGCGCGACCCAGCGCCCGGCCACCGGCCGCCCCGGCGGTGTGCACACCGGGCCGGTCAAGCCACAGTAGCTCTACTGTGGGTTTGTGAAGGCGCGTGAAGTAGCAGGCGGCGGGCTGGCCGTCGAGGTGTCCCAGGACAGGCTCGACGGCTGGTTCGCCCGCTTCGCTCAGCGCAACTCCGGCGTCGTCTCGACGGAGCTGCGTGCCTCGGAAGTGATCGTGCGCGGAGGGAACGGGACAACGGCCCAGGTGGCCGTCCCGTTCCCTCCGTTTTCCGTTTCCGGGTCTTTCGAGGGCCTGCACGTGGACGCGCTGGCCGAGCACCTGGCTGTGCCACGAACCGTGGGGTTGCTTCTGGTGCGGCTCGGCGGACACTCACTCGGGCTCGCACGTGCCGGTTCGGTCCTGGTTTCGCGGACCGATCGGCATCTCGTGCACGGGCGGTCCGCCGCGGGCGGGTGGTCGCAGCAGCGGTTCGCGCGGCGCCGGGAAGGCCAGGCACGTCAGGCTTTGCGTGCGGCGGCCGAGGACGCGTTCGAGGTGCTGGTACCTCGTCTGTCCGAAATGGACGGTCTATTTCTCGGCGGGGACAGGCGTGCTCTCGACGAGCTTCGCGAGGACCGGCGGCTGACGCCGCTGTTCGCGCGAGCCGAAGCGCGGGTGCTCGACATCCCCGAGCCACGGCGGACCGTGCTGGATGACGCGGCCGAACGGGTGCTGGGTGTGGTCATCGTGGTCAAGGGCCCGTCTGATTGACCCACACGCCCCTGCCGCAATTACCGTCAGAGCGCAGCGGCCGGTCACCGGAGAATGTCCGGCATGACCGAAGCGACCACCATGCCCAAACCCCTCAAGAACGTCCGGATCCTGCTGTGGTTCCAGGCGGTGGCGAACATCCTCGTCGGCGTACTGGTGACGATGGTCGCGCTGAACGCACTGGACCACGGGGACGAGGACGCCGCGTTGCCGCTGGCGATCGGCATCATCTCGCTGATCATCGCGGTGGTGCTGGCCGTGTGCGCGGTGATGCTCTCGCGCCGCGCGGCCTGGGTCCGCACCACGGTCATGGCGCTCGAAGGCATCAGCGTGCTTTCCGGCGTTATCGGCCTGGTCACCGGCGGCGCCGTCACGCTGCTGATCGGCATCGCCATCGCGATCGGCATCCTGGTCAGCCTCAGCAACCCGGAAGTGAAGGCCTGGTTCGCCGCCTGAAAGCTCGTGAGTGGTATGACCGGTTCTAACCGGTCATACCACTCACGAGCGCTTCCTCGCAGGTCCGCACGACCACGCGGGCCGTCGCGCGGTCGGTCGAGCTGAGCAGTGAATCCTCGGCGATTTCCTTCCACCGCCCCAAAGTGTCCGGCGCCGCCTGCGCGCCGCTGAGCAGAAGCCGGGCCTCGTCGGCGAGCTCGGGCGTCAAGACCGTCCGGCCGGTGCGCAATGAGGACAGTGCCCGCAGCGCCCGGAATTCGTGCGCTCCGGCCAAAACCCGGTCCAGCTCGACGCCCAAGGCGCCCGCGCCCGGCTGCAATTCCCGCCGCAGCAACGCTTCCAGCGCCAGCAAGGCCGTGCGTGACTTCAAAACCGGGGCGTGCTCGGCGAAACACTGGCCGATGCCATCGCGCAGGTCGCTCAGCCCGCTGCGCTGCTGGAACTGGGCGGACAGCTTCGGCGCCGTGTCACAGCCCTGCCGCAGCAACGTCACCGCGAGCCGGACCCCGAACAACCCGAAGCTCCGCACCAGCGCGGCGCGCACCTCCGGCTGGACAGGGGCCGGGCATTCCGGGCGGACGAACCGGTCGGCCGAGAGCAGCCATGGCGCCAGTTCCTCCCGGCCGCAGCCCGCGAGCAAGGCGAGCGCGTCGAACTGGGTCTCGTCGACCATGCGCCCGGCCGCCGCCGCGAGCCCGGCGACCGCGATCAGGTCGCAGACCTCGCCGATCTCCGGCTCACGGCGACGCCTGCGCGCGATCTGACGGGCCGAGATCAGGGCGTCGACGCGTCCGCCGCCGAGTTCGTCGGCGTGTGACAGCACCGCGATCGTGTGCATGCCGCCGTCCATCGGGACCGTGTCCGCCGGATGCCGCAGCAGGAACAGGACCGCGTCGGCGTCCTGGCTGGGCTCGTCGACCAGGATCAGGTCGCCCAGCCCTCGGCTCGGCCAGCTGACGATCGGCGAGGTGACCGGCGCGCCGACGAGCGCGGTCACCATTGTCGATTTACCGCTTCCTTCCGCGCCGGCCACGGCGATCCGCAGCGGCTCGGCGAAGCGCGCGCACTGCGTCTGCAGCCAGCCGACCGCGCGCGGGTTGTCCTGGTACACCTCGAGCGCCTGATTGAGCAACGCCCACGTCTTTTCCTCGACCGTCACGCGATGAGACCCCGCGGCCGCACCATGCCCATGTCACGTACCCGCTTGCGCAGCGCGGCCAGCTCGTCCATGCCCGCCTTGATCTCCTGCGCGCGTTTGGTCCGCCTGGCGACGTCTTCGTCGATCACCTGCTTCAACGCGCGCGCCGACTCGTTGATCTCGGCACGCTGGGACGCCGCGAAAGCCGTGAAACGGTCACGCAGCGCGCGATGCAGCACCCGCGCGGTGTCCTTGCTTTCCTTGCCGTAAGTGAGAAAGAAGTCGTCGACGTGCCGCTGTGCCGCCGTCTTCGCGCTCGCCTGGCGGCGCTTGAGCCGATGCCCGCGCTCCTCGAACACGCTCTTCGCGCCGAACGCGGCACCCGCGCCCAGCGAAATCGGGTTGATCAGCGGAAAACCCGCGAGCGTCGTCGCGAGGCCGAACATCAGCAGGCCGCTGTACGAGCCGCGCATGCCGACGAACAGCTTCTGCCCGATGCCGAACTTCTCCACGCTCGGCATCCGCAGGCCGAGATCCTGGTCGGCGAGGTCGCCGACGTCGAGCGCGTCGCGCAGCAGATCGGGCCGGTCGGGCGCGACCTGGCGGACGATCTTCTCGGCGATGTGGCCGAACCGGTCGAGCAGCCAGCCGAAGTTGGTCTCGGCGACCTCGGTGAGATGACCGCGCAGCCACTCCTCGAACCCGTCCCAGGTGCGGAGCGGGTCGGCGGCGTCGAAGTACTCGTCGACCTCGCGCAGGATCCGCCTGGTCCGGTCACGTAGGTCGAATTCGAGGTCGGACAACAGGTCCGAGACCTCGTCGGTGAGCATTGTCTGCCAGCGCGCGGAATCCCGGTTGAGATCCTCCATGCGCTTGCCGGCGGCATGCCATTGCGCGACGACCTCGTCGGTCTCCGACTGCTGTGTCGCGGCGTATTCCTCGTGCAGCGGCGCGGCGACCTGCTCGACGGTGATCGCGGCCAGCGCGGCGGCCGAGCGCAGGGTCAGCAGCTGCGACTGGCCGAGCCAGTCCTGGTGCAGGCATTTGACGAGCTCGCCGAAGCCGGATTCGGCGTTGAGGTCGCGGTCGCCGTTCTTCGCGGCGACGAGGCGCAGTGTGGCGGAAACCGGGATCAGCGTGGCGGACAGCCCGGCCCGCGCGAGGCGAGTTCGGTTACGCTCAGCGACTTCCCGCCAGCCGGGCACCAGATCGATCTTCGTCAGCGCGATCGCCATCGTCGGGCACAGCTGCGCGAGCTTGGTGAGCAGATCGAGTTCGTACGCGGTCAGGTCGTGGGTGCAGTCGGACACCATGAGCACCGCGTCGGCGCGCCAGATCTCGGCGAGCGTGTGTTCGGTGGCCGCGGGGGTGTCGACGAGCACGAGACCGGCGGCCAGAAGTTCCCTGGGCAGCCCGATTCGCGTGCGGACGACGGCGCCTCGCGCGCTCGCCGCCTGCTGATTCGCTTGCCGCGTCGCGGATTCCACCGGGACGGCGACGTTGTCACCGGCTTCGATGGCCTTGCGCGTCTCGTCGAGGACGATGGTCGCCACGGGCTGTGCGGCGTGCTCGACGATGGCGGGCGCGAGCGTGGTGAGGTCGTCGCCGACCGCGCAGACGGGCGCGTTGACCAGCGCGTTGATCAGCTGGCTCTTGCCCTGCCCCGGTCCGCCGACGACCAGGATGCGCAGCTTCGGGTCGAGCAGCGCGCTTCTTCGGTCCAGCAGGCGCTGGGCCAGATCCGCACGGCGATGCTCCGCGCAGACGCGGATGGTGTCGTCCACTAGGTGCAACCAGGCTGGTGCGTTCATCGCCAAGCAGTGTGCCCTGTTGCTCTCAGTTAACAAAGCGGGGCGGGTCCATCGGCGTTGATGGACCCGCCCGCTCACGCGGTCGTAAATCAGTGACCAAGGAGGTCAGTGGGCGCGTCGACCGCGTGCGGCAGGGCGTCGTGGACGGGAGAGGCCACGTCGCCGAGAGGGCTGTGCGAAACGGTGTCGGTCACGGTGTGCGTGACGTCGGTGTGCGGGAGCGGGTTGGCGACCGGCAGGTGCGGCAGGTCGACGGGCAGGTGCGGGACCTGGGGGAGGTCGACCGGCAGGTGCGGGAGCTGCGGCAGGTCGGTGGGCAGGCCCGCGGGGACACCCGGGACGGCCGGCAGCGCGCCGGCGTCGGGGATCGGGGCGTTCGCGATCTGGTCGGTCACCGCGTGGGTGCCCTCGTGGATCTGGTGCTCGACCTGACCGCCCGCCGGGGCGATGTGGTCGGCGGCGGGGACGCCGGTGCGGGTCAGGTACTCGCCGAGGGTGGTGGCGCTGTCGCCGGTGACGTCACCGAAGGCGTCGCCGCCGCCCGCGACGTAGCTGGCGATGGTGCCGGCGGAGACCTTGTCCAGCGCGCCGTCGAGCTGACCGGCCGGGTCGGCGGGCAGGTCGAAGCGGGGGTCGGCCGGCGCGTTCGGGATGGTCGGCACGGCGGGGACACCCGGGAAGGCGGGCACGCCAGGCAGGCTCGGCACGGCGGGGACGGCCGGGATGCCGAAGTCGGCGAAGTCGCCGCCGGTCTCCAGGCCGAAGTCACCGGCGGGGCTGGTGAGCGAGCCGCCCGCGGCGTAGCCGGTGGTGTCGGCGATGAGGCTGGCCTCGTAGTCGCCGACGGGGGAGGCGCCGTGCACGCCGCCACCGAAGGAACCGGCGTCCGCGGTGTCGACCTTGGGCAGCGAGCCCGCCTTGGCGACGGCGGTGAGCTGGTCGATGACCGAGCCGCTGTCGGTGCCGACGGGCAGGTTCACGCCGGCCGGGGCGTAGTCGAGGACCAGCGGGACGACCTCCTGGACATCCTGCGGGGTGACGTCGTGCAGGCCGGCGCCGGCGAGCGCGGCGGACGGGTCGGCGCCGAAGGCGGACCGGGCCACGTCGTCCGTGAGCAGGTTGTACACGAAGTCGTGCAGGGTGGTCGGCTGCTGAATCACCGGGGAATCTCCTTGTTCGTCCTTGAGCTTGCCGCAACGTTAGGGATCTTGACCTCCGGTGGCATCGGGGAACGTCCCCGTATCCGTCCGGCCGATCGGGGATTGCTCCGTTAGGGGATTAGGGGATTCACCCCCGGGGAAGGACTTTGGTAGGAAGGGGAACCTTCTACTGGCCCATTCGGAGGATTCGCGCGTGCCCTATGTCGTCGGGATCGATCTCGGCCACACCCGCACCACGGCGGCGGTGTGCAGGCGTGCGCAGGGCACCTGGGGCGAACCGGACGTCGTCGCGTTCGAGGGCGGCGCGCGCTGGTTCGAGTCCGTGCTGCATGTCGGGCGTGACGGGTCTTCGCTGATCGGGCAGGACGCGCTGCGCCGCGCCGTCGCCGAGCCGGACGGCCTGGCCAGGGGATTCATGAGCCGCGTCGGCGATGACGTCCCCATGCTCGTCGGCGGTGCGCGGTACCCGGCCGAGCTGCTGGCCGCGACGCTCGCGGGCTGGGTGGTCGACGAGGTCGCCGATCTCGAAGGCGGCCCGGCCGACCGGATCGTGCTGACCCATCCGCCCGGCTGGGGGCCGCATCGGCGCTCTGTGCTGCACGCGTCGCTGGAAGCAGCGGGCCTGCCTGGGGTTTTGCTGCTGCCGAGCCCGATCGCTGCCGCCGAAAGCCCGCTCGTGCGCGAGGCCGTCGACGTCGGATCCGTGCTGGCGGCCTGCCGTCTCGGCGGTGAGCACGTCGAATCGGCGATCCTGCGGCGGAATCCGGCGGGCTTCGAGATCTTGACGCATGTCGACGGCTCGGCGTCGGGTGCGGGCGCGCGGCTCGACGACCTGCTGTTCGACTATGTTCTCGAGACGGCCGGAGTCGAGGCCACGGAGACCGTCGGCCTGCGAGCCGCCTGCCGGGAAGCGAAGGAACGGTTGTCACTGGCGCCGGAGGTTTCGGTTTCACTGGGCGCGCTGGGTGAGATGCCGTTGACCCGCGCGGAGTTCGAGCATCTCGCGCGGCCGGTGCTGGCCACCGCGATCGAACGGCTGTGCCGCGTCGCCACCCCGCTGCCCGCCGCCGTCGCGCTGGTCGGCGGCAGCGCGCGCGTTCCGCTGGTCACCGACCTCGCGCAGGACAAGTTCGGGTGCCCGGTGATCGTCGACCCCGATCCCGGCACGGCCGTCTGCCGGGGCGCCGCGCTCGCCGCGCGTCCCCGGATGGCGCCGCAGCCGGAAATCGCGGCGCCTGTCCGTCAGGAAGTGGCCGTCTTCGACGACGAGCCCGAGCCGCCGCCGCGCCCGCCGGTCGAGATCACCCCGCTCGAACCGCCGAAGCGTTTCGTGCTGCCTGGCCGCAAGTCGGGCGGCCGCGATGACTGAGCTGATCCTCGACGAACCGACCAGACGCCTGTGCGCGGCGATCGCCGACGGCTCGCTCGCGCCGGTCCGGCTCGCCGTCGTCGCACCGGGGGAGTACGGCAAGACCGCGTTGCTCGACCACCTCGGAAGTCTGTGCGACAGCACGAAAATCCGGCTCGTCGACGACGCGCACCTGCTCGGCGACGACGAGCTGGCGGCGCTGGGCGAACTGGCTTCCGACGAGAGCATGGGGCTGGTCGTCGCGGCGAGGCCACGGCCGCGTCCCGCCGGGCTGACCGAGCTGCTCGGGCGGATGCGTGGCCAGATCGTGCTGCGCCCGTTCGACCTGCGTCAGGTGGAGCAGGTGGTGGGTGCCGAACGGGCGGCCGCCGTGCACGCGCGGACCGGTGGGGTGCCCGGCCTGGTGACGCGCCGGGATGTCGCGGAACTGGGCCACAGTCTCGACCACTCCGACCCGGCCACGCTGCGCCTGCTGACCGCGATCGAGGCCGGTGCCGATTTCGAACTGCTCACCGAGGATTTCGACGACGTCGCCGGGCAGATCGAGCTGGCCAGGGCGACCGGGCTGCTGGGCCAGGACGGCGCACTGCTGCCGATCGCGGTCACCGCGCTGCGCGCGGTCGTGCCCGTCGAACAACGCGACGCGGTCCGCCGAAGACTGGCCGAGCTGAGCCTCCTGCGCGGCGGCCCGCTGCTGCCACTGGCCCGGAATTGGCTGGACGATGGGCTTTCCGGCACCTACTGCGCGGGTTTCTTCACCTCCGCCGCCGGCGAGGCGCTGGCCGCCGAACCGGCTTTGGCGGCCCGGCTGTACAGCGCGGCCGTCGACGCGGGCACACCCGCCGGTGAGATCGGCGCACGCTGGGCCGAGGCCGCGGCCCGCTCCGGTGACCTGGAGACGGCGTTGCGCCTGGCCGATCAGACCGTCGCGAATCGTGAAGCCGAGGAGCGCCGCGGCGCGGCTGGCGTCGCCGCCGTCGCGTTGGCGCACCGGGGAAGTCTCGACCGCAGCGCGGAGCTGCACCGCTGGGCCAAGGTGGGCTCGTTCGCCGCGATCGGGTTCTTCGGAACCGGCAGGCGGGCCGAGGCGCTCGCGCAGCTCGGCGGGTCCGATGAGGACGCTCCGCCCACCTTGCTGTCCGGCGCGATCGACGCCATGGCAAGGGGAATCGCCGAGTCGGTCACCGGATCACCGGCCGTCGCTTTGTCTACTTTGGTCTCCGCCGCCGAACTGCTGGAGCCTGTCGGAGACTCCGTGCTGCTGCCGGACACCCCGGCGGCGCTGGCCGCGATCGTCGCACTCCACAGTGGAGAGTTGTCGATCGCCGAGCCGGTGCTCACCCGAGCGCTCGCTTCCGGATCCGGTGGTGCGATCCTCGTCCCACGGCACCGGTTGCTGCTGGCCTGGATCGCGATGGTGCGCGGCGACCTGACGCTCGCCGAGGAACGTCTCGCGGCGGCCGGTGCCAGCCTGGAACCTCGCGATTGGCTCATGTCGGTCGCGCTGGAGGTCGGGCTCGCCCGCCGCCGCAGCGATCTCACCGCGCTGCGCCAAATCTGGGGCCAGGCCTGCGAAGCCGTCATCCGGCAGCGCGTCGACCTGTTCACCTTGCTCGCGTTCGGCGAGTTCGAAGTGGCCGCCGCGCGCCTCGGCGACGAGGCCCGCATCGCCCCGCATCTGAAGCAGGCGCGGGATTTGGTGACCGCGCTCGGCGACCCTCCACTGTGGTCGGCGCCGTTGCACTGGAGCGGCCTGCACGCGGCGATCCTGGCCGAGCACCCCGCCGAGGCCGAGCAGCACGTGGCGGCGCTCGGCGACTTCCCGCCCGCGTTGTCGGCGGCGGCCGGCAGCTGGCTGCGCGTGTTGCGCGGCGACGTCGACGCCGTGGAGGTCGAGGCGGCCGCACGCGGCCTGCACGCGGCCGGGCTCTGGTGGGACGGCGCGCGCCTGGCCGGGCAGGCGGCGATCCGCACCTCCGACCGCAAAGCCATGGTGATGCTGCTGGATTGCGCGCGTGCGCTGCGCGGCGACCCGGAACCCGAGTCCACAGAGGACACCGTCGCCCCGAAGCTGAGCGACCGCGAGATCGAGGTCGCGGAACTGGTGCTGGACGGCCTGACCTACAAGCAGATCGGCGAGCGCCTGTTCATCTCGGCCAAGACGGTCGAGCACCACATGGCCCGCATGCGCCAGCGCCTGGGCGCCTCCACCCGCAGCGACCTCCTCTCGCACCTGCGCGAGCTCCTGACCCGCTGACAACCCGGGATAAAGCGGGCTTTACTCCGCGAAGTTTCGCGGGCTTTATCCCCGGGAGTAAAGCCCGCTTTATCCCGGGTTCACGGCCACGGGGCGCTCGAAGAAGGACTCGAGCACCACGATCGTCTGGGTCCCCGTGACGCCCTCGATCGAGAAGAGGCGTCGCAGCGCGGCCTGGAGTTCCTCGGTCGTGGCCGTGCGCACCTTGACCAGCAGCGACGCCGGGCCCGCGATCACGTGCGCCTCCACCACCTCCGGCAACGCCTCGAGCGCGGTCTTCGTGGGGGAGTCGCCCATCCACGCGCCTGCTTCGACGAGGACGAACGCCATCACCCCGCGCCCCACCGCGGCGGGATCGACGTCGACCGTGGTCCGCCGGATCACGCCCTGGTCCCGCAGCTTCCGGACGCGCTCGTGCGCCGCGCCCGCCGACAAGCCGACGGCCTGTCCCAGCGCCGCATACGCCTGAGTCGCGTCTCGCTGCAACTCCGTGAGCAGATTGCGATCCACCTCATCCATCGCTTGACCATATCAGGTTCTGCGATGCAGTCTGAGTGCAGAACACCATTCAGGGGAGGATGAGACATGGACATGGTCAAAACCGACTTCCAGCTGCTCGACGAGCGCTTCGCCCGCGTCAACGGCGACGAGTGGATGCAGCGCCTGCACACCGGCTGCCGCTGGACCGAGGGCCCGGCGTACTTCCCGGCCGGGCGCTACCTGGTGTTCAGCGACATCCCGAACGACCGCACCCTGCGCTGGGACGAGACGACCGGCCAGGTCGGCGTCTTCCGGCAGCCGTCGGGTCACGCGAACGGCCACACTGTCGACCGGCAGGGCAGGCTGATCAGCTGCGAGCAGGGCAACCGCCGCGTCACCCGCACTGAGCACGACGGAGCAATCACGGTGCTCGCCGAGCACTACCTCGGCAAGAAACTCAACAGCCCCAACGATGTCGTCGAGCACTCCGACGGCTCGATCTGGTTCACCGACCCGAGCTACGGCATCGACAGCGACTACGAGGGCCACCAGGCCGAGAGCGAGATCGGCGCCTGCAACGTCTACCGCGCCGACCCCGACGGCTCCGTGACCATGGTCGCCGACGACTTCAGCAGGCCCAACGGCCTCGCCTTCTCCGCCGACGAGCGCAAGCTCTACATCGCCGACACCCGCCAGGATCCCAGCCACCTCAGGGTTTTCGACGTCGAAGGCACCCGTCTCACCGGCGGCGCGATCTTCGGCGCCTGCGACGACGGCCGCTTCGACGGCGTGCGCGTCGACGCGAAGGGCAACGTCTGGGCGGCCGCGCACGATGGGCTGCACTGTTTCGCGCCTGACGGGACGTTGATCGGCAAGCTGCGGATGCCCGAGATCTGCTCGAACTTCACCTTTGGCGGAGCGCGCCGCAACGAGCTCTTCATCACCGCTTCGAGCTCGCTCTACACGCTGCGTGTCACCGTGAACGGCGCCCGGTATCCGTGAGACCGGACACCAACCGGAAAACCCGTGGACGCGGCCCCGTACACTGATCGCGTGGACATCCTCTTGGAGTAGCTCCGTGCCGATCATGACGATCGGCTCGTTGAAGCTGTCCACCTCCACCCCCACTTCTGGGAGTTCCCTTGATCACGGCCACGGGCCTTGAGCTGCGTGCTGGCTCGCGCATCCTCCTGTCCGACACCACACTCCGCATCCAGCAGGGCGACCGGATCGGCCTCGTCGGCCGCAACGGCGCCGGCAAGACCACCTCGCTGAAGGTGCTCGCCGGTGAAGGCGAGGCGCACGCCGGCGAGGTCCGGCGCACCGGCGAACTCGGCTACCTGCCGCAGGATCCTCGCGAAGGTGATCTTTCGGTCACCGCGAAGGACCGGGTGCTCTCCGCGCGCGGGCTCGACATCTTGGTGCGGGACATGGAAAAGGCGCAGACCGCCATGTCCGAGCTCGTCGACGAGGCGCAGCGGGACAAGGTCGTCCGCAAGTACAGCAGGCTCGAAGAACGCTTCGCCGCGCTCGGCGGGTACGCGGCCGAGAGCGAGGCCGCGCGAATCTGCTCGAACCTCGGCCTCGCCGATCGGATTCTTTCGCAGACGTTGCAGACGCTCTCGGGTGGTCAGCGCCGTCGCGTCGAACTCGCGCGGATCCTGTTCGCCGCCGCGGAAGCGGGCGCTGGCGGCAAGTCGGAGACGATCTTGCTGCTCGACGAGCCGACCAACCACCTCGACGCCGACTCCATCACCTGGCTGCGCGGGTTCCTCAAGTCGCACGACGGTGGCCTGGTCGTGATCAGCCACGATGTCGACCTGCTCGCCGACGTGGTCAACAAGGTCTGGTTCCTCGACGCCACGCGCGGGGAACTGGACAACTACAACATGTCCTGGCAGCGCTATCTCGACGCGCGCGCCACCGACGAGAAGCGCAGGCGCCGTGAGCGCGCCAACGCCGAAAAGAAGGCGTCGGCGTTGCAGCAGCAGGCCGCGAAGCTCGGTGCGAAGGCGACGAAGGCGGTCGCCGCGAAGAACATGGCACGTCGTGCGAACCAGATGCTGGCGAACCTCGACGAGCAGCGCGTGGCCGACAAGGTCGCCCGTATCCGCTTCCCCGACCCGGCTCCGTGCGGGAAAACGCCGCTCACCGCCGAAGGACTTTCGAAATCCTACGGTTCGTTGGAAATTTTCACCGGAGTCGACCTCGCCATCGACCGCGGTTCGAAGGTCGTCGTTCTGGGATTGAACGGCGCCGGCAAGACCACGCTCTTGCGCTTGCTCGGCGGAATGGAAACGCCGGATACCGGCGCCATGGTTCCAGGTCACGGTATGCGGTTGGGTTATTACGCACAGGAACACGAAACGCTCGACCACGAAGCGAGTGTGTGGGAGAACATCCGCCATGCCGCGCCCGACACCGGCGCGCAGGAATTGCGGAACCTGCTCGGCTCGTTCATGTTCACCGGTGAGCAGCTCGACCAGCCCGCCGGGACGCTGTCCGGCGGCGAGAAGACGAGGCTCGCGCTCGCCGGCCTGGTCTCCAGCGCTGCCAACGTGTTGCTGCTCGACGAACCGACCAACAACCTCGATCCCGCCAGCCGTGAACAGGTTCTCGACGCGCTGCGGAGCTTCACCGGAGCCGTCGTGCTCGTCACGCACGACCCCGGTGCGGTGCAAGCACTCGAACCGGAGCGAGTGATCCTCTTGCCCGACGGCACGGAGGATCATTGGTCGGACGATTACCTCGAACTTGTCCAGCTTGCGTGATCGATACGGCCATTCGGGTGCTTGGCGATGCCGCCAGAAGCACTGGAATGGCCCAATGTGATCGCAATTCCGGCAGTTTTATGCCTGTCGTATGGCATTCCGGCGCTCAGTGTTCGATCATTGCCCCGGCAGGGGCTGATTGTGGCCCAGAACACTCTCACGGCGGAAGGCGGATCGACGTGGCCGATCTGAAGAAAGGCGCACGGATCACCGGCAACACTCGCGACAAACTGGCCGCTGACCTGAAGAAGAAGTACGAAAAAGGGTCGAGCATCCGGGCTCTCGCCGAGTCGACCGGCCGTTCCTACGGTTTCGTGCACCGCGTGCTCTCGGAGTCAGGCGTCCAGTTGCGTGGGCGAGGTGGCGCCACCCGGGTCAAGAAGAAGTAGCTGACGCTGCTTGCGGGAGGGGAGCGGGGGGCTCTTCCATCTCGCGAAACACGAGCATGGCGCCCAGCAGCACGAGCGGGTAGACGAGGTACCCGTATCGTGTCGCGGGCGTGAGAAGTGTGAAGGCGCCGAGTCCGGCGGCGATGCGCAGTACTGCGTCGGAGCCGACCGCGGGGGGCCGGCGTACCAACCACACGAGGATCGCGGCAGCGGCCGCGGCGAGCAGCAGGAAGCTCATCGCCTTGCCTACTTGGCCTAGGTTGGCGATCAAATGCCCTGGCAGGGGGCTTGCCGCAGGCGAGGTCACCGCACCGAACCCGAACGGGAACCGGATCGTGTGCTCGATGAAGGCACGCGGGTTCACCAGGAACACGGGCACGTTCGCCACCGCCGTGACGGCGACGAAGGTGAGTGAAAACGCTCCGAGAGACCGTTTTCCCAAGCGCTTCAGAACAAGAAACGCCAGTACGACGAGCGCCGGTGCGACGATCACCTTGGCGCTGACCACAAGCGCGAGCACCAGTCCTGATAGGACAGGCTTGTCGCGCGCCGCGAGCGCGCAGGAGAGGATCAGCAACCCGGCGATGGCCAGGTCCGGACCGGCGACGGCCCACGTCAACGCGGTCAGCGGGCAGGCGAGCGCCAGTTGCGCGCCGCGCACGGGGATCTTTGGCCACTTGAGCAAGCGAAGCGTTGCCAGCACACAGAGAACGGCCACCAGCGCGAACACCAGCCGCGCGTCGGTGAGCGCGTCCCGTAGCGGGCTTCCGCCGAACAGCGCCCGTGGCAGGCCGAACAACGCCATCACCGGCTCGTAGGGCGTGTAGTCGTTGATCTCGGGCGCGCGGCCGAGCGTGGTGATGTCGACGTACGGCGTGCCCTGGTCGAGGAACAGCCGCGCGGACCGCTCGATCACCCACACCTCGGGCTGCGCGGCCCAGGAGTTCGGCGTGATCAGCCAGTCCACTCCGGTGAGCCGCCGCACGACGAGCACGCCGAGCGGGATCACCATGGCGAACGCGCCGATCGAGCCGATGCCGACCCAGCGGGACCACGCTTTTTCTTGCATAGGCTTCGCAAGCAGCCATCCCGTGTAGACGGCGGCGATGCCATAGCCGACCGACGCGAAATTGCCCCATATGCGATAGCCGTAGAACTCCGAAGCGAGCGCCGTAGGTAAGGCGAAGGCAAAACAGCCCAGATAGAACGCCAGGTCGATGCCCAGCGCCCGGCGGTCCGTGCCGACGCCCTCGGTCAGCGTCCGCATTTCCCGTACCTCCGATTTTTCCGCTGTCGACCCGCTGACCAGCAGGTTACCGAGCGCGCCCGAACCAGGTCGCCTCGGTGCGGGAAACAGGCGTACGGTTCGGGAAGATTTCGGTAGGCCCCCGCGTTGTCCAGGCAATATGCGGAAAAAAGTTAGAGCTTAGTAGAGATTTGGGGATGGTATGGACAACACCTGGTCGCTGATGAGCTCGGCGATGAAGGAGAAGCCGAGGGCGCTGGCGCGTGGTACGACGCGCCGCGTCGCGCGGTTCGCCAAGCCGCACTGGCGCAGGCTCGCGGTGTTCCTGGTCCTCACCGTGATCTCCGCGGTGCTCGCGGTCACCACACCGGTACTGGCAGGCAAGGTCGTCGACGCCATCATCGCCGGGCACGACACCGGGCTGGTGATCACGCTCGCGCTGGTGATCGCGGCGCTCGCGATCTCCGACACCGGGCTGGGACTGGCCGAACGCTGGCAGTCGGCGCGGATCGGCGAGGGCCTGATCCTCGACCTGCGGCGCGCGGTGTTCGAGCACGTGCAGAAGATGCCGGTCGCGTTCTTCACCAGGACCCGCACCGGCGCGCTGGTCAGCAGGCTGAACAACGACGTGATCGGCGCGCAGCGCACGTTCACCGCGACGCTGTCCGGCCTGGTGACCAATGTGATCCAGCTGGCGCTCTCGCTCGCGGTGATGATGACTCTGTCGTGGCAGGTCACCGCGCTCGCGCTGATCCTGCTGCCGGTCTTCGTCCTGCCAGCCAGGCGGATGGGCCGCCGGATGGCCGCGCTGCAGCGCGAATCCGCCAACCTCAACGCGGGCATGACCACGCAGATGACCGAGCGCTTCTCCGCGCCGGGTGCGACACTGGTCAAACTGTTCGGCCGCCCGGTGGCCGAGGCCGACGACTTCGCCGCGCGCGCCGGTCGTGTCCGCGACATCGGCGTCCGGACCGCGATGCTCACCCGCTGGTTCCTCAGCAGCCTGACCCTGGTGTCCGCGCTGGCGCAGGCGCTGGTCTACGGACTCGGCGGCTGGCTCGCGCTGAAGGGCGAACTCGCTCCGGGAACCGTTGTGGCGCTTGCCCTTCTGCTCACCCGGCTTTACTCTCCGCTGACCGCCCTGGCCAACGTCCGGGTCGACGTGATGACCGCGCTGGTGTCGTTCGAGCGCGTCTTCGAGGTGCTCGACCTCGACCCGATGATCAAGGAGAAGGCCGACCCGGCGCGCGTGCCCGACGGCGGTGTCTCGGTCGAGTTCGAAGATGTCCGGTTCGGCTACCCGGCTGCGGACAAGTACTCGTTGGCATCGCTGGAAGACGTGTCCACCTTGGACCACCGAGGCGGCGAAGAGGTGCTGCACGGCATCAGCTTCCGCGCCGAGGCCGGTCAGCTGATCGCACTGGTCGGCTCCTCCGGCGCCGGCAAGTCGACGATCGGCTCGCTGCTGCCGCGGCTCTACGACGTGGACTCCGGCTCGGTCCGGCTGTCCGATGTGGACGTTCGCGACCTGAGTTTCGAGTCGCTGCGGGAAACGGTCGGCGTGGTGACCCAGGACGGCCACCTCTTCCACGACACGATCCGCGCGAACCTGGCCTACGCGCGACCGGACGCCACGGAGGACGAGATCTGGGACGCGCTCGACCGTGCGCGCCTGGCCGAGCTGATCCGCGGCCTGCCCGACGGCTTGGAAACCCTGGTGGGGGAGCGGGGTTATCGGCTGTCTGGCGGTGAACGTCAGCGGCTGACGATCGCCCGGCTGCTTTTGGCTCAGCCTAAGGTGATCGTGCTCGACGAGGCCACCGCGCATCTCGACTCCGAGTCGGAAGCCGCTGTGGGCGAAGCGCTTTCGTCCGCCTTGGAGGGGCGGACCGCTCTGGTGATCGCGCACCGCCTGTCCACGATCCGCGCCGCCGACCAGATCCTGGTCCTGGAGCACGGCGAGATCGTGGAACGCGGCACCCACGAAGAACTGCTCGCCCTGGAAGGCCGTTACGCCGGGCTGTACCACACGCAGTTCGACGAGGAACCCGCCGCGGCATAAGGAGTCGTGAGTGGTACGGCCGGTTCTAACCGGTCATACCACTCACGAGTCCTTGAGTGAGGCGAAGACGGCGGCCACGAGGGCCATCTTGCGTGGGTCGTCGCGCAGGAGCGGGCCCATCTGGTTCATCGTGTAGCCGAAGGAGATCCCGGCCTCGGGGTCCGCGCCGCCCGTGGACCCGCCGAAACCGTCGTGGCCGAACGCACGCGGGTTGGGGCCGAACGCTTTCTCCTCGCTCCCGAGGTAGAACCCCAGCGCCCACTCGTTGCCGAGACCGCCGACGAGGTCGACCTCGCGGCCCTGGCCGGTGCGCGCGACCTCGAGCGCCTGCGCGGACAACAACGACCCGTCGATCAGCGCGCCGTACAAGGACGCGATCGCGCGGGCGGTGGCGTGGCCGTTGGCGGCGGGGATCTGGGCGGACCGCCACGCCGGGTCGTTCGCGTGGTGGCCCTCGATGCGCGGGTTGACCAGCGCGGCGAGCGCGATCGGGCCGGCGTTGGCGAAGGCCGTCGCGAGTGCGCTGGCGGCCTCCGAGGTCATGACCGGCTCGACCATCTCCGAGCAACGGCCGTGCTCGGACGAGGGGAGTCCGATGTGGAAGTCGAGGCCGAGCGGCCCGGCGACGTTCTCCTGGAAGTACGTGCCGACCGGCTGGCCGGTGATCCGGCGGATGACCTCGCCGACCATGAAACCGAACGACATCGCCTGGTAGCCGCTCGCCGTGCCCGGCTCGAAGTGCGGGGCCTGCGTGGCCAGCAGCCCGGTCATCGCGTCCCAGTCGAGCACGGTCTCGATGCCGATCGGCCGGTCGAGGCCGACGCCGGTCACCCCGGAGCGGTGCGACAACAGCCACCGCACCGGGATGTCCTGCTTGCCTGCGGCCGCGAACTCCGGCCAGTAGCGGGCGACGGGCGCGTCGAGGTCCAGCAGCCCGCGCTCGGCGAGCTGGTGCGCGCAGACCGCGACCGCGCCCTTCGTGGTGGACCAGACGTTGGTCAGCGTGTCCGCCGCCCATGGCCTGGTCCGGCCCGCGTCCGCCCACCCCGCCCACAGGTCGACGACCGGCTCGCCGTGGCGGGTCACCGCGAACGCGGCGCCCAGTTCCCCCCTGGCTCGGAAGTTCTCCTCGAAGGCCCGGCGAACCGGCTCGAAGCCGGCGGCGCATTCGCCGTGTATCTGGACTGTGAGGGTCTGGTTCGCCATGGGGGCGCTCCCTTGGTCAGCGTTGCCGCGAGGACACCGACTGGTCGGTATGTCGTAGCATGTGAGCCGCTGTGACCGAAGTCAAGGAGCACTACCAGCTGGAGCCGTGCGGCTACGCTAAGGCGGGAATCCTTGGCACGTAACGCGAAAGCAGTGAAACGTTGGCGGCGTCGCCGCCTTCGACGTTGGAGCTTCGCCACAGTGGCACGTCGACGCCCGCCTCCGTTCCGAGGTCCAGCACACGGGTCAGCACCAGGTTCCAGAGATAGGCGTTGACCACAGTGGACAGCGGGGCGGTGACCGGTGACTCGGCCGGATAGCTGGAGTCGCCGACCCGGACGCCGGTGTCGATCACGACCGTGCCCTCCGCGGCCAGCGTCGAGGACGACCGCTTCGGCGCCGCCGCGATGCACGCGCGCGAGGTCACCGAGATCACCGCCGCGCCGCGCTTCTTGGCGCCGATCGCCAGCTCGACCGGGTACGGGTTGACGCCGGAGGTGGAGAACACGACCAGCACGTCACCGGGGCCCGGCGGCTTCTGGTCGAGCACCTCGTCGGCCAGCCCGCTGCGGCGCTCGGTGGCGGTACTGTGCTGCGCGCCGTGCAGCGGCAGCAGCTCCGGGTGATAGAGCGGGTAGACGTTCGCCAGCCCGCCCGCGCGGTAGAAGGTCTCCGCGACCGCGGCCAGCGAGTGGCCGGCGCCCGCGCTGAACACCAGCGCGTCGGCGCGGATGGTGTCGAGGATCAGCCCGGCTGCCTCGTCGATCTGCTTCTCGTTCGTACGCTGCGCCTCGGTCAGGATCTCCGAGGCTTGGTCCCACAGTTGAGTGGCGCTCACCACACCCGCCCTTCCAGTTGACGATCAGCGCCGAATCTATCGCGCGGGAGCACGCGACAACGGGACAGAATGGCCGGGTTGGGCTGGTTGGGCGGTCTCGCTCTCAGCTGACGGGAGGAGTTCTCGGGTGAGTGACGGGCAACCGGTGGTGACGGTCCGGCGGGCGGCCGGACCGGTGCGGGCGGTGGTACTGGTGCTGCACGGCGGCGCCGAGCGCGGGCTGAGCCCGACCAAGCCGTGGCGGCTGGCGTATCTGCGGATGGTGCCGCTGGCCAAGGCGGTGCACCGGGCGGCACGCGAGCGCGGCGTCGAGGTCCGGCAGCTGCGCAACCGCGTCCGCGGCTGGAACGCGCCCGACCTCGACCCGGTCAAGGACGCCCGCTGGGCGCTGGAGCGGATCCACGCCGACCACCCCGGCGTGCCGGTCATCCTCATCGGTCACTCGATGGGGGGACGGGTGGCGTTCCGCGTCGCCGACGACCCGGCCGTGGTGGCCGTCTGCGGCCTCGCGCCGTGGACACCGGCCCGTGAGCCGGTCGCGGCGCTCGACGGGCGGACCGTGCTCATCGTGCACGGCACCAGCGACCGGATGACCGACCCGGCCGAGTCCTTCTTCTACGCGGGACGCGCGCAGCCGGGCGCGAGCAGGCTCGCCCGGTTCGAGGTGGCCGCCGAAGGCCACGCGATGCTGCGCCGGGCGAGTGTCTGGACCAGGCTGGTGGTGGCCTTCGTGCTCGACGTCGTATCGGGTGAATCCGGCGACGAGACATTGGCCTCGGCCTGGACCAAGCCGGCGCCGGAGCGGCTGCGAATCCCGGTGTGAACCGCCGGGCTGGAATACCATGGGGTATCGGCGGACCGAGGTTGGGAGGAAAGTGCCTTGACCACGTCGAGCGTTGACCGGAACGCGCGCCGGGAGTCCGAAGAGGACCGTTGGCCGGGACTGGCGGACGCGCCGCGGTCGGCGATGCGGGCCCGTATCGCCGAAAGCCTGTTCCGCCGCGCCGTGCGCCCGTTGGACGTGCGCGTCGTCTATCCGGGCGGTGAGGTGCTGGGCTCGGGCGGGCCGGACGCGCCCGAGATGCGGCTGCACCGGCCGTCGGCGTTCTTCCACCGGCTCGGGGTCGACGCGAAGATCGGCTTCGGCGAGTCCTATATGGCCGGTGACTGGAGTTCCGACCGGCTGGCCGAGCTGCTCACCCCGTTCGCCGCGCGGATGGCGACGCTGATTCCGCCTACCCTGCAACGGTTCCGGCGGTTCGTCGACCGGCGGCATCCGGCGGGCGAGCGCAACACCGTCGAGGGCGCGCGGTCGAACATCCACCGCCACTACGACCTTTCCAACGACCTGTTCGCCGCCTTCCTCGACGAGACGATGATGTACTCGTCGGCCTTGTTCGGCCCGGACGACGACCTTTCCGCCGCGCAGCACCGCAAGATCGACAGCGTGCTCGACTACGCGGGCGTGCGTGACGGCAGCGACGTGCTCGAGATCGGCACCGGCTGGGGCGAACTCGCGATCCGCGCGGCGCGGCGCGGCGCACGCGTGACTTCGCTGACCATCTCGGAGGAGCAGCGGGCGCTGGCGACCAAGCGGATCGCCGAAGCCGGGCTGAGCGACCGGATCGACGTCCGGCTCTGCGACTACCGCCACTCCGAAGGCGAGTACGACGCCGTGGTGAGCGTCGAGATGATCGAAGCGGTCGGCGCCGACTACTGGCCGACGTTCTACGCCACGATCGGGCAGCGGCTGCGGCCGGGCGGGCGGTTCGGGCTGCAGGCCATCACCATGAACCACGAGCGGATGCTGGCGAGCGCGGCGTCGTACACCTGGGTGCACAAGTACATCTTCCCCGGCGGGCTGATCCCGTCGGTCGGCTCGATCGAGCAGGGACTCGCCGAGCACGCCCAGCTCACCGTGCAGGGACTGCGCGAGTTCGGGCAGGACTACGCGCACACGCTGAAACTGTGGCGCGAGCGGTTCACCCAGCGGTGGTCGGAGATCGCCGATCATGGCTTCGACGAGGTGTTCCGCCGCATGTGGGAGTTCTATCTCGCCTACTCGGAGGCCGGTTTCCGCTCGGGGTATCTCAAGGTGCACCAGTTTGGGTTCGCCCGATAACGGGCAAATACCCAACCTGTCGGGGTGCCGCGCGTCCTTACACAGAGGGCCTGCGGTTCACTGGGGGCCCCAGACGCCGATGAGAACGGGTGATGAGCGATGAGTTACGGCGGCAACGACGGCGGTTACCGGCCGCCCGCGAGGCCTCGCCAGTCCTCACCGCGGCCACGGCAGCACACCAGAATGATGCCGCTGCCAGGCCAGTCCGACCGGAGCGACTACTACGACGACTCCCCGGTGCGCACGCCACCGCCGCCGCCCCCTCCTAGGCAGATGCCGCCGCAGGAGCAGCCGCCGATGGGCGGCCAGCGTCCGCCTCGGCGCCGTAAGTGGGGCTTCGGGCGCGTGCTGCTCACCCTGCTGCTCGTGTTCGTCGTGTTCCTCGCCGGCGTGTGGGTGTACCTCGAGTTTTCGATCAACCGCACGGACGCGGTACACGATTACTCGGGCCGTCCGGCGGCCGCTTCGGGCACCAACTGGCTCATCGTGGGCTCGGACAGCCGCGACGGCCTGACCGAGGCCGACATCGAGCGACTGTCCACAGGGGACAGCAAGGCGGCGGGTGGCGGCAAGCGCACCGACACCATCATGGTCGCGCACATCCCCGACAACTCCACCACGCCGACGCTGCTGAGCCTGCCGCGTGACTCGCAGGTCAAGATCCCCGGCCACGGCACCAACAAGATCAACGCCGCGTTCTCGCTCGGCGGCGCCCCGCTGCTGCTGGAGACCGTCGAGGGCGCGACCGGGCTGCGCATGGACCACTACGCCGAGATCGGCTTCGGCGGGTTCGCGAAGATCGTCGACGCGATCGGCGGCGTCAACATGTGCCTGGACAAGGAAATGGACGACACCATGACCGGGGTCAAGCTCCCGGCCGGGTGCCAGGACCTCGACGGCGCGCAGGCGCTCGGCTTCGTCCGGATGCGGCACAGCTCGGCGACCCCGCGCTCGGACCTCGACCGGGTCGCCAACCAGCGCAAGTTCATCGGCGCCATGGTCAGCGAGATCGCCAGCCCCGGCACCCTGCTCAACCCGTTCGACCTGTTCCCGCTGCTGTCCACGGCGCCGGACGCGCTGACCATCGACTCCGGCGACCACCTGCACAACCTGGCTGGCCTGGCGATGGCGATGCGCGGCATCTCCACCGGCGGCGTCGTCACCACCACGGTGCCGATCACGGACGCGTCGGCGGAGCGCTGGGACAAGGTGAAGTCCAAGGCGCTGTTCGACGCGATGCGCGACGACACGGCCATCCCGGACAACGTGATCGTGAATTAGGTGGCACGGGCGGGGTTTACGGGGGACGATGCTTCGATGGAGCGACCCGCGGAAACCCTGCCCGGTCCCGACTTCGAACTACGACGCTGGCAGTCCGCCGACATCGCGCTCGTGCACGGCGCGGTCAACAGCGCGCTGAGCCACCTCGAACCCTGGGTCGGCTGGGTCGCCAACGGCTACACCCTGGCCGACGGGACCGAATTCATCACCCGCGCCCGCGAGACCTGGGAAGCCGGGACGACCTTCGACTACAAGATCCTCGTCGGCGGCGAGCTGGCCGGCGCGTGCGGCCTGATGACCCGGCGCGGGCACGGCGGCCTGGAGATCGGCTACTGGCTCACGCCCGCGCACACCGGCCGCGGCCTGATGACCCGGGTGTCCGCGGTGCTCGTCGACGAGGCGTTCCGGGTCGGCGCCACCCGGGTCGAGATCATGCACGACGAGAAGAACGTCCGCAGCGGCGCGATCCCGCGCAGGCTCGGGTTCACCGAGGTCGAGCGGCACGAGGCCGACGAACCCGGTGGCTGGGCCTGCAACGGCATCCACGTCGTGTGGCGGCTTACGAGGCCTGGCGCTCCCGCAGCACCTTGAGCGCGGTGTCCGCGTGGATCGTGAAGTTCAGCTCGCTCTTGACGACTTCGAGAAGCTTGCGGTCCGTGTCGATGACGAACGTGTGCCGCTTCGCGTGCAGCAGCGGGTTGAACCGGCGCCAGACGCCGAACTGCTTGGCGACCTCACCGTCCTCATCGGACAGAAGCGGGTAGTCGAAGTCGTTGGCCTCGGAGAACATCCGCTGCTTCGCGACCGAGTCGGGGCTGATCCCGACCCGCTGCGCGCCGACCTCGGCGAACTCCGCGGCGAGGTCGCGGAAGTGGCAGCTCTCGGCCGTGCAGCCACCGGTCATCGCGGCCGGGTAGAAGAACAGGACCACCGGCCCCTTGGCGAGGAAGTCCGACAGCTTGCGCTCCTCACCCTGGTCGTCGAGCAGGGTGAAGTCGGGGGCGAGGTCTCCCTTGTCCATGGAGATCCTTTCGGGGTCGACGGCGATTCTCTCTGTGCTCTTCAAGCGCGCTCCTGGATTTGCGCCGACAGGGCTCCGCCCTGGCGTCACAAATCCAGGCGGCCTGGTGGCCGCGAAAGAGGCGCGCCCATGAAGGCTTCAGGCGCGAGGCGCCTTCAGCCCGTTGGGCATTCTCTCCGCTATTCGGAGCCGCAGGCGGAGAGGATTGGCCTCGACTCCCAACCTAGTCGGCGTGCCGCCCGATCAGCTCGTCGACCTCGTCACCGGTGGCCGTCTCCGCGACGAACGCGCCGCGCGCGGCGAGCACACCGAGTGACTTGAGCTTCGCGGCCTGCTCGTCGTGGCGGACGCCCTCGGCGCCGATGCGCAGGCCGAGTTCGCGGGCACGGGTGACGAGCTGGCCCAGGTGCCGGTCGGCCGCGTCGCCGGGGGTGTCGGCGAGCGCGTCGATCACCGCGCCGGAGAGGATCACGTGCTGCACCGGCAACCGGTGCTGCGGGATCAGCTCGAGGTCGGCGCTGCCGGTGACCGTCAGCACCAGCTTGGCGCCGAGGTCGGCGAGCACCGCGAACGAGTCGAGCACCTCGCCTCGGGTGTCGAGCACGGACTCGCGGTCCGTGCACAGCCGCAGCGCCTGCGCGGGCAGGTTGTGGCGGTCCAGCTGCTCCTTGACGAGCAGCACCAGGTCGGGATCGATGGCGAGCCGGTTCGGCAGCCGGATGCAGACGTCCGGCGCCGCGGGGCCGAACCGGGACCGCCAGCGCGAGGTCGCCGCCAGCGACTCGGCCAGCAGCCAGCGCCCGAGCGGGATCGTCATGCCGGTGGTCTGGGCGAGCGGGTAGAACTCGTCGGAGTCGAGCTCGCCGAGCTCGGGGTGGTTCCAGCGCAGGCCCGCGTTGACCGCCGCCAGCTCCTCGGGCTTCGCGAGCTTGACCGTCGGCTGGTAGATCAGCGAGAACTCGCCGTTCTCCAGCGCGCCCGCGATCACCGCGCCGAGCTGGTACCGCGCGCGGTCACGGGCGTCGAGCTCGGGATCGAACAGCATCCACTGCGCCTTGCCCGCCTCTTTCGCGCGGTGCAAGGCGATCTCGGCGGCGCGGAGCAGCTCCTCCGGCCCGCCGTCGGTGACCGAGCGAACGACGATGCCCGCGCTCGCGCTGACCCCGATGCCGTGGCCGCCCAGGTAGATCGGCTCCGCGAGGTCCTCGAGCGCGCGCTCGACGAGCCCGATCACCTCGGTCGGCGCGATGTCCTTGCCGTGCAGCAGGATGCCGAAGCCGTCACCGGAAAGCCGGGAGACGAAGCCGTCGTGCATCGGCGTGAACACCGCGGACAGCTTGCTCGCGACACCGCGCAGCACCTGATCGCCGACGCCGGCGCCGAGCCCGTCGTTGATCACCTTGAAGCCGTCGATGTCCAGGTAGATCAACGCGATCTGCCCGCCGGCCCTGGTGCCGAGCGCGGATTCGAGCTTGGTCTTGAAGCGCGACGCGTTCGGCAGGCCGGTCAGCGCGTCGTGGATGTTCTGGTGCCGCAGGGTTTCCTGCAGCAGGTGCACCTCGTTGGCGTCGGACACCATGAGCACCGGGTACCGCGCGCCGGGCGCGTCGCCGGGCAGGTGCGCGAGCGTGACGTCGGTCCAGAGCTGGCCGTCCTCGGCGTGCTGCAGCAGCACGCGCTCGCGGAACCGGGTGAGCGCGGGGGAGTTGAGGTCCTCGAGCCCGATGCGCAGCGTGGTGGCGTCGCGCTCGGTGGCGGCGAGGCCGCTGATCGTCCTGCCGCGCAACGATTCCGGGGCGCAGCCGAGGAGTTCGCCGAGCGCGTCGTTGGCCTCGACGATGATCCCGTCGCGGTCGGCCAGCGCGATGCCGGACGGCGAGGCGGAGTAGAGCGCCGCGAACCGCTGGAGCGCGGCGGACTGCGCGGCCCGGGAACTGGCGATCGCGTCGTTCGCGACCTTCAGCAGGATGCCTTCGAGCTCCTCCGGGGGAAGGGATACTCCTTTAGTGTCGGCCAATGCCGCCGCCCACTCGCGGGCGACATCCACCAACCCTGGCGCGGCACCAGGTTCCGGCACACTCCACCTCTTCACACGGGGATTAACGCCAGGTCAGACCATGTGCGGTCGGCACAAGACCAATACTGGCGGAGAGTCATGCCACGCCATCATGTGGAAAGGGGGGTGTCTACCGGCTGAAAGAGTGATCATCACGCCCGAAATGACTACTCTGCGTGACGTTCCTCGGCTGGGCTATGCCAACCGTGTTAACGCTTGACCAAGTGCACCGGCAGACCGTCGACGGGCACCGGTAAGGATACATAGTCCCAGCGTGCGGTGTAAGCCGTGGGCACGTGCCACTCGTAGTTGAGCAGCATCTCGTGCAGCAACGCCTTCACTTCCAGCATCCCGAAGTGCAGCCCGATGCACTTGTGCGCGCCGCCGCCGAACGGCATCCACGCGAACCGGTGCGCCTTGTCCTCGCGGCGTGGCTCGGCGAAGCGTTCCGGGTCGAACTCGTGCGGGTCCGACCAGAGCGCCGGGTCGAAATGGTTGGCAGTCGGTGAAACGCTGACCATCATGCCCTTCGGCAGGTGGAAGCCGAGCAGCTCGGTGTCCTTGACGGTCTGCCTGGCCATGGTCGGCACCGGCGGGACGAGCCGCAGTGACTCCTTGATGACCAGTTCGAGTGTCTGAAGGCTTTCCAGTGCCTCGATGTCCGGGATGCCGTCGCCGAGCCGCAGCGACTCCTCGCGGGCCTTTTGTTGCCACTGCGGGTATTTCGCCAGGTAGTAGGCGGCGGTGGTGCTGGTGATGGTGCTCGTGTCGTGCGCGGCCATCATCAGGAAGATCATCTGGTTGATGACGTCCTCGTCGGTGTACCGCTCACCGTCCTCTGTGGACGCGTGGCACAGCGCCGAGAACAGGTCGGCGCCGTCGTGCTCGCGCTTGGCCGGGAGATTGCGGCCGAAGTAGGCCTCCAGTGTCCTGCGTCCGCGCAGCCCGGCCGCCCAGCGCCCGCCCGGCACGGGGCGGCGGACGATCGCCGTGCCCGCGCGGACGGCGTCCACGAACGCGCGGTTGATCGCGTCGGCGTCGCGGCCGCTGGGCATGTCCATGAAGACGCGGCTCGCGATGTCGAGGGTGAGCTGCTTGAGCGCCCGGTAGAGCCGCGGGTGCGGATCGGCGGCGAGGGCTTGGACGCCGTCGCGGACAGTCGGGCCCATCTGCGCGACGTAGCCGGTGAGCCGGTCGCGGGTGAACGCCTGCTGCATGATCCGGCGATGCATGTGGTGCTCGGCGAAGTCCAGCAGCATGAGCCCGCGCGGGAAGAACTTGCCGATGAAGAACTGCCAGGCCTCCTGCGAGAACGCCTTGTCCTTGTTGGTCAGCACGGCCTGCGTGGCGTCCGCGCCGCTGACGGTGATGATGCGGTTCCCGAACGCCCCCATCCACGAGACGGGGCCGAACTCGGCGAAGCGGTGCAGCCCGAACTCCTGGCCGAATCGCATGAAACTCAGCGAGTGCCCGATGACGGGCGCGCCGGGGTCGCCCAGTATCGGCTTGAGGCCCTCGGGGGCAGGCGCGAGTTCGCTGACCGGGCCCTGGCTCGCGAGCCAGCGGCGGTCGACGGACCGGGGCAGCGGCAGCGCGGTCAACGGTGGCACCCGATCGAGCAGTTTGCCGACGGCACTGGTCATCCGCGCACCTCTCTTCGCCGAGAAGCCCAGGCTCCTACCATCCTCCTCTGTTGGCGCAACGTCAACAGCGTGCTCGATCAACTCGAGTCCACGGCCGGGATAAAGCGGGCTTTACTCCCGGGGATAAAGCCCGCGAAACTTCGCGGAGTAAAGCCCGCTTTATCCCGGGTTGTCAGCTCAGCTCGGCCCTGACGTGGTGCGCGGCCGCGACCAGGTTGCGCAGCGCGGGCTCGACCTCCGCGTAGCCGCGGGTCTTGAGGCCGCAGTCGGGGTTCACCCAGATCCGCTCGGCCGGGACCGCGCCGATCGCGGTGCGCAGGAGGCCCGTCACCTCGTCGATGGTCGGGACGCGCGGCGAGTGGATGTCGTAGACACCCGGCCCGACACCGCGGCCGAAGCCGGCCGAGCTCAGGTCGGCGAGCACCTCCATCTTCGAGCGGGTGGCCTCGATGCTGGTCACGTCGGCGTCGAGGGCGTCGATCGCGGGCAGCACCTCACCGAACTCCGAGTAGCACATGTGCGTGTGGATCTGCGTCGAGTCCGAGATGCCGGACGTGGCCAGCCGGAACGCGTCCACCGCCCACGCGAAGTACGCCTCGTGCTCGGCCGCCCGCAGCGGAAGCAGCTCACGCAACGCGGGCTCGTCGACCTGGATGATGCGGATGCCCGCCGACTCCAGGTCGTGCACCTCGTCGCGGATGGCCAGCGCGACCTGGCGCGCGGTGTCGCCCAGCGGCTGGTCGTCGCGGACGAACGACCACGCGAGGATCGTGGTCGGGCCGGTGAGCATGCCCTTCACCGGCTTCCCGGTCAGCGCCTGTGCGTACTTCGCCCACTCGACGGTCATCGGCTTCGGCCGCGAGACGTCGCCGTAGAGGATCGGCGGCCGCACGCAGCGCGAGCCGTAGGACTGCACCCAGCCGAACTCCGTCGCGGCGAACCCGTCGAGCTGCTCGGCGAAGTACTGGACCATGTCGTTGCGCTCGGGCTCCCCGTGCACGAGCACGTCGAGGCCGAGATCTTCCTGCAGCCGCACCACCTTGTCGATCTCGGCGTGCATGGCCGCGCGGTAGCCGTCATCGCCGAGCTTGCCGGCGCGGTGCGCGGCGCGCGCCTTGCGGACCTCGGTGGTCTGGGGGAAGGAGCCGATGGTCGTGGACGGCAGCGCGGGCAGGCGCAAAGTCTTCTGCTGAGCGGCCGCACGCTGGGCGTACGGCGGCCTCGTCGTGTGCTCCGGCCGGAGCGCCTGCAGCCGCGCGCGGACCCGGTCGTCGACCAGATCCTTTGCCGTGGAACGGCTTTTGGTCGCCTCGCGGGTCTTGGTGAGGTCGACGTCTTCCCGCAGCGCACGCCCGATCAGGACAACCTCGTCGACCTTCTGCCGCGCGAACGCCAGCCATTCGTTCACCCGCCCGAGGTCCTCGCTGCTGACGTCGTAGGGGACGTGCAACAGCGAGCACGAAGTCGATACGCCCAGGTTCCCGGCGGTCCCGAGCAGCGTCGCGGCCTTGCTCAGCGCGGCATCGACGTCGACGCGCCAGATGTTGCGCCCGTCGACGACACCCGCGACGACTTCCTTGTCCTTGAGCGCGCCTTCGGCCGCGACAGCGTCCACTTCGGACGGATCGGTGACCAGATCGACGGCCAGCGCGTCGATCGGCGAGCGCGCCAGCCGCCCGAGCGCCTTGCCCAGCTTGCCGAAGTACCCCGCGACCAGCAGCTTCGGCCGCTGGTCGAGATCGCCGAGCACCCGGTAGGCATACGACAGCAGCTGCAGCTCACGGTCGGTGCGATCACCCGCGAAGGCGGGCTCGTCGAGCTGGACCCACTGCACACCGGCCTGGTGCAGCTGCGCGAACAGCTCGGTGTAGGCGACGAGCAGCTGGTCCAGTAGCTGCAGCGGATCGAAACCCTCCACCGTCGGCTTCGACAGCAGCAGATAGGTGAGCGGGCCGACCAGCACCGGCCGGGTCTCCCCGTCGGCCTCGCGGTACTCGTCGAGCGGCTTGGTGCCACTGAGCGCGAAACACGTGTCCGGCCCCAGTTCGGGGACGAGGTAGTGGTAGTTGGTGTCGAACCACTTCGTCATCTCCAGCGCGGGCGCCTCCTGAACCCCGCGCGCGGCCGCGAAGTAGGTGTCCAGCGGCGAAAGCCCCAGCTCGGTGAACCGCTTCGGCAGCGCGCCGAACAACACGGTCGTGTCGAGCATCTGGTCGTAGAACGAGAAGGTGTTGGACGGGATCGTGTCCAGCCCGGCGGCCCGCAGCTCGCGCCAGGTGTCCGCGCGCAGCTTCGCGGCGGTTTCTCGCAGGGCGGCCTCGTCGATCCGGCCCGCCCAGTAGGCCTCGACGGCCCTCTTCAGCTCCCGATCGGGACCGATCCGGGGATAGCCCAGCACGGTCGTGCCGATGCGTGTGGTCACAGCTCTCTCCTCGCGAGCTCGTCGAAAAGCCCGTGCGCGCGCGAAAAGACACCATGACGTGTCGTGCCCTCCCGCGAGGCCCGGACTCGCGCATGCCGTCGGCACACGCACCACAGGCAGGTCTTCGGACTCGTGGGCGGTCACACTCGGCCCTACTCGCCGTCGCTTCCCGGACTCGTGTCCAGTGCTTTACCGTGTCTCGCACGGTGACGGCTTTCGTTCCCACATACCGCTGCGGGGCAGTCCCGGATTCACACCGGGTTCCCTGTTGCCTCCCCAGGGCACGGCCTTGCCGCGCCATGGGGAACCAGTGGCGTGGCCGAGCGTAGCGGTTATCGACGCTCGCGTCTTGATCACTCCCAGTCCGTGGAAGGATCCGTCAGGTTGCCCGAGCAAAACGAACGCCACGTCGGTCGTGGTGACCGACGTGGCGTTCGTTTCCGCGCCTGGCAGCTGGGGGTCGTGAGCGTTGCGGGCGGTTATTGAGCGGAAGTTCAAAGGTGGCGTGTCTGGTGTGCTCGGCCGAGGCCGGGGTGGCTGGTGACTGAGGAACGTTCAGGGCGGAGTGAGTGCGGTTTGCGGCGTTGGACGACGCGAACCGCACTCACCCAGGTACAAGGCCCGGGTGTGAGGGGAGCCTTCATCCACACGCTGGTTCGGGTGAGGGCCTCCCTCACCCGAACCGAGTGGGTGAGGGAGGCCCTCACCCGTATATACGGTCGAACTAGGCCCTCACGCCACGGATCCGAATGAAGTAGGCCCTCACCCGCGTCCGACCACGACCCTGCCCCGGACGGGGCAGCCGAGAAGGGGTCGTGAGTGTTTAGACCGGTTAGAACCGGCCGCACCACTCACGACCCCTACGCCGAGCCGACGATCACGCCACCTTTGCGTTCCCCCTCAATAGAACCGTCCGCAACGCTCACGAGTCCTTGATGCTCAGTCCCAGTCGAGGGCGCCGCCCGACTGGTATTCGATGACGCGGGTCTCGAAGAAGTTCTTCTCCTTCTTCAGGTCCATCGCCTCGGACATCCAGGGGAACGGGTTCTCCTCCTGACCGAAGATGGGGGCGAGGCCGATCTGCTGCGCGCGGCGGTCGGTGATGAAGTGCATGTACTGCTCGCACAGGTCGGCGGACAGGCCGAGCATGCCGCGGGGCATGGTGTCGCGGGCGTAGGCGACCTCGAGCTGGCAGGCCTCGGTGAGCATGTCGCGGATCTCGGCCTGGAACTCCGGGGTCCACAGGTGCGGGTTCTCGATCTTGATCTGGTTGATGCAGTCGATGCCGAAGTTCAGGTGGATCGACTCGTCGCGCAGGATGTACTGGTACTGCTCGGCGATGCCGATCATCTTGTTGCGGCGGCCGAGCGAAAGGATCTGGGCGAAGCCGGTGTAGAACCACATGCCCTCGAAGATCACGTAGAACGCGACGAGGTCACGGAGGAAGGCCTGGTCGGCCTCGGGGGTGCCGGTCTCGAAGTCCGGGTTCTCCAGGTTCTGGGTGTGCTTGAGCGCCCAGGCGTCCTTGGCGGAGATCGACGGGACCTCGCGGTACATGTTGAACAGCTCGCCCTCGACCAGGCCGAGGCTCTCGCAGATGTACTGGAAGGTGTGCGTGTGCACGGCCTCCTCGAACGCCTGGCGCAGCAGGTACTGGCGGCACTCGGGGTTGGTGATCTGGCGGTAGACCGCGAGCACGATGTTGTTGGCCACCAAGGACTCCGCGGTTGCGAAGAAGCCCAGGTTGCGCTTGAGCATCTGGCGCTCGTCGTCGGTCAGGCCGTCCTTGGACTTCCAGAGCGCGATGTCGGCCTGCATGGCGACCTCGGTCGGCATCCAGTGGTTGTTGCAGCCGGCGAGGTACTTCTCCCAGGCCCAGGTGTACTTCATCGGCAGCAGCTGGTTGACGTCGGCGCGGGCGTTGATCATGCGCTTGTCGTCGACGTTGATGCGGGCGGCGCCGACCTCGATCTCGCCGAGGCCCGTCGCGTCGGCGAGCTGGGGGTCCATTGTGGTCATTCAAGGCTCCAAGAAGTGTGGGGGTCGTGAGTGGTATGGCCGGTTAGAACCGGCCATACCACTCACGAGGCGGTCTTACTGGCAGGCTTCGCAGTCGGGGTCGTCGATGCGGCAGGCGGCGCCTTCGGTGGCGACGAAGTCCACATCGGACACCGCGGGCAGCTCCTGCGGCTCAGCCTTGACGGCGGGTGCGACCGGGACGACCGCGGGCGGTGCGGCGGCGGGAGCCGGGGCCGCCGGGGTGGCCGAGACGGCGTTCAGCTTGCCGTCGGTGCCGCGCAGGGTCGACTTCTCGACGTGCGTGGCCGACTGGGCACGCAGGTAGTAGGTCGTCTTGAGACCCTTGTGCCACGCGTAGCGGTACAGCTCGTCGAGCTTGCGGCCGCTCGGCGCCGCGATGTAGAGGTTGAGCGACTGCGCCTGGTCGATCCACTTCTGGCGACGCGAGCCCGCGTCGACCAGCCAGCGGCTCTCGACCTCGAAAGCGGTGGCGTACAAGGCCTTCAGGTCGTCCGGCACGCGGTCGATCTGGCCGAGGCTGCCGTCGAAGTACTTCAGGTCGGAGACCATGACCTCGTCCCACAGCCCGCGCTCCTTCAGGCTGCGGACCAGGTGCGGGTTGACGACGGTGAAGTCGCCGGACATGTTCGACTTGACGAACAGGTTCTGGAACAGCGGCTCGATCGACTGGCCGACACCGCAGATGTTGGAGATCGTCGCGGTCGGCGCGATCGCCATCACGTTGGAGTTGCGCATGCCGACGGTCTTGACGCGCTCGCGCAGCGGCGCCCAGTCCAAAGTGGACGAGGTGTCGACGTCGAGCGAGTCACCCTGGCGGGCGTCGATGAGCAGCTGCAGCGAGTCGATCGGCAGGATGCCGCGGCTCCACAGCGAACCCTCGAAGGTCTGGTACTGGCCGCGCTCCTCGGCGAGGTCGGTCGACGCCGAGATCGCGTAGTAGGAGATGTGCTCCATGCTCTGGTCGGCGAACTGCACGGCCGCGTCGGACGACAGCGGCAGGCCGAGCTCGAACAGCGCGTCCTGGAAGCCCATCAGGCCCAGGCCGATCGGGCGGTGGCGCAGGTTGGACCGGCGCGCCTCCGGGATCGTGTAGAAGTTGATGTCGATGACGTTGTCGAGCATCCGGACCGCGGTGCGCACGGTCTTCTCGAGGCGCGCGGTGTCGAGGCCCTCGGACGTGACGTGCTTGAGCAGGTTGACCGAGCCCAGGTTGCAGACCGCGACCTCGTCGGCGCTGGTGTTCAGCGTGATCTCGGTGCACAGGTTGGACGAGTGCACGACACCGGTGTGCTGCTGCGGCGAGCGCAGGTTGCACGGGTCCTTGAAGGTGATCCACGGGTGGCCGGTCTCGAACAGCATGGTCAGCATGCGGCGCCACAGTTCCACCGCGCGGACGCGGCGGAAGACCTTCATCTCGCCGCGGTCGGCGGCGGCCTCGTACTCGCGGTAGCGCTCGGAGAACGCGTTGCCGTAGAGGTCGTGCAGGTCGGGGGTCTCGTTCGGCGAGAACAGGGTCCACTGGGCGTCGGCCTCGACACGGCGGAGGAACTCGTCGGGCACCCAGTTCGCGGTGTTCATGTCGTGGGTGCGGCGGCGGTCGTCACCGGTGTTCTTGCGCAGGTCGAGGAACTCCTCGATGTCCACGTGCCAGGTCTCGAGGTACGCGCACGCCGCGCCCTTGCGCTTGCCGCCCTGGTTCACCGCGACCGCGGTGTCGTTGGCGATCTTGAGGAACGGCACGACGCCCTGCGACTGGCCGTTGGTGCCCTTGATGTGCGCGCCGAGGCCGCGGACCGGGGTCCAGTCGTTGCCGAGGCCGCCGGAGTACTTGGCGAGCAGCGCGTTGTTCTTGTACGCCTGGAAGATCGAGTCCAGGTCGTCGTCCACGGTGGTCAGGAAGCAGGACGACAGCTGCGGGCGCGTGGTGCCCGAGTTGAACAGCGTCGGCGTCGAAGCCATGAAGTGGAAGCTCGACAGCAGCTCATAAAACTCAATGGCACGAGATTCCCTGTCGTCCTCGCGGACGGCCAGGCCCATGGCGACGCGCATGAAGAACGCCTGCGGCAGCTCGAACCGGACACCGTTGTGGTGCTGGAAGTACCGGTCGTACAGGGTCTGCAGGCCGAGGAAGCCGAAGTCGAGGTCGCGGTCGGGCTTGATGGCCTCGGTGATCTTGTCGAGGTCGAAGCTCAGCAGCTCGGCGTCGACCAGCTCCAGCTCGACGGCACGGCGCAGGTAGTCGCGGAAGTACGGCGCGTACAGCGTCTCCATCTCGTCCTGGCTGGCCAGGCGCGGCGCGCCGGCGAGGTAGGACAGTGCCTCTGAGCGCAGCTTGTCGGCGAGGAGGCGGGCGCTGACGTAGGAGTAGTTCGGCTCCTGCTCGACCAGCACGCGGGCGGCCATGATCTGCGCGAGCGCGAGCTCGTCGGCGGAGATGCCGTCGTAGAGGTTGCGCTTGGCCTCGGCGAGCACGGCCTCGGCGTTGACGTCGTCGAGCCCGGCGACGGCCTCGCCCACGACGTGGGACACGCGCGCCCAGTCGAGCGGGCGGAGCTTGCCGTCGACGCCCTTGACGCTGATCGCGACGTCGGACGGGACCGGGGTGGCGGACTGGCGGGCCTTGGCGCGCTCGTCGCGGTAGAGGACATAGGCGCGGGCGACCTTGTGGTGCTCGCCGCGCATCAGCGCCAGCTCGACGATGTCCTGGATCTGCTCGATGTGCAGCGCGGTCTCGGGGCCCGCGTGGCGCAGCAGGGTGGACTCGACCTGCTCGGTCAGCTCGGACACGACGTGGTGGATACGGGAGGACACGGCGGCGTCGCCGCCCTCGACCGCGAGGAACGCCTTCGTCATGGCCACGGAGATCTTGTTCGCGTCGAAGGGTGACACGCTGCCGTCACGCCGGATGACCCGTACCGAGGCGGGCGCGGAGTCCGGTGAAGAAGGTGGCCGCTGGTTCGTTTCCACTGACATGCGTGTCTCCAAAAGGGCGCGATCGATCAGCACATGGACCCGTCGGACCGTGTGCTGCTGGTACGTCAAAGTGTTGGCCGGCCCCGCTCTTCAGCGGTCTCCCGTCGCTGGGCGCTGCCGGTCCACAGAGACTACATGTAGGGGTCGCGGCTCGCACGGGACCCAAGGGATGGCGTGTCGTTCTCACCCCGGCGGGTTACACGATCACACAGAGAAGCTGATCAGGCGGTCGTTCAGCCGCCGAAACGCAGCGAGAAATCCCGAACGTGGAGGCTCAGTGCCGGTCGGTGACCGGATAAGTAGCCCAGTGGCCCGTCCGGGTTGATCGACCAGTCCGCCGACGCCAGATGGGGGCGTGCCTTCGCCCGGACCGGACTCCGCTTCAAGTCGCCCTTGAGGGTTTGCACGACATCGAACGCGGCGGGCGCGGCGAGGGGCAGCCCGAGCCGCGGGGTGAAGGCGGCGGTCGCGATCCAGCCGTCTTCGATGGCCGCCGAGGCGGTGAACGTCTTGCCGTGGGTGAAGCCGAGCGTGGCGAGATCCTTCGGGATGCCCCACAGCTCGCGCCCGCCGGCGAGCGAGATCTCGCTGTCGACCCAGATGTCGGTGATCGAGCTGGACACCCTGGGCCCGTGCACGGCGACCGTGGACAGCAGCTCGTGATAGGACAGCTGGCCAGGCGGCTGGTAGTCGACCCACGCGGTGAACACCTGGGCGCGCCCGCCGAGCAGCACCGGCTTGACGCCGCCGGGCAGCCCCGGCAGCCGGTCGGCGGGCACCCGCCAGATCGACAGGTAGGCCTGGCCCGCGAGGTTCCAGGGTTCCGGCGGGTACGTCATTCGCTCAGCCACGGCAAATAGGGTGGCAGATCCTTGTCGACGCGCATCCCGAACTCGGGCGGGCGCTTCTGCAGGAACGACAGGACACCCTCGATCGCGTCCGGGCTCGTGCCGAGGCCGCCGATGAGCTTCGAGTCGAGCGCGTGCACCGGGAACGGGGTCTCGGCGCTTGCCATGCGGTAGAGCAGCTGTCGGGTGACAGCGACTGACACCGGCGACGTGGTCGCGATGATCTCGCGTGCCAGCTCGTAAGCCTTGTCAAGCACCTCGTCAGGTTCGTGGACGCTGTGCACGAGGCCCTTCTTAAGCGCTTCGTCGGCGCCGAAGACACGGCCGCTGATCATCCAGTCGAGTGCCGTGCCCATCCCGACGAGCCGGGGAAGGAACCACGCGGACGCGCCCTCGGGGTAGATCCCGCGACGGGTGAACACGAGGCCGAACTTCGAGTCCGTCGAGGCCAGCCGGTAGTCGCAGGGGAGCGTGATGGTGAGGCCGCCGCCGACCGCCGCGCCCCGCAGCGCGGCGATGACCGGCTTGTTCATCGTGTAGACGCGCTTGGCGCAGCGCCCGGCCGGTTCCTGCCACTCGGGATCCGGCCCGTGCGCCGGGTCGAAGTCGAAGCCGCCCTGGCTGAGATCGGCGCCGACGCAGAAGTCCTTGCCGTTGCCGGTCAGCACGACGACCCGCACGTCCTCGTCGCGATCGGCGCGGTCCATCGCGGCGCCGAGCTCGTCGGACATCCGGATCGTGTAGCCGTTGCGGGCTTCGGGGCGGTTCAGCGTGATCGTCGCGACGCGCTCGTCGACCGCGTAGGTGATCTCGGCAAAGTCGGCCATGGTTCGACGTTAGGGCACGCCCCGCGCTACTGGCAAGGTGTCAATAGCGGTACCCCTTCGGGTGACCGCCGGGCAGCCGTCCCGGGTCTACCTTCGGATGATGATCTTGCGGCGGCTCGGTGTCCTGGTGTCGGTGCTGGCCATCGGCCTGGCAGGCACCCCGGCGGAGGCCGTTTTCCCGAAAGCGGGCCCGTTCCTGATCAAGGCGGGGGAGCGCTGCGCCGGCGGTCCGCATCCGCTCGACGGCTTCGCGACCGTGCAGGTGACGGCGTGCTCGGGCGGCCGGGCCCAGTGGTGGCGCTGGGACCCGGCCACCCGCGTGCTCCGCAACGCGGGCAGCGGCCAGTGCGCTCGCACTGCCGACGTCGCCAACCGGGGCACGATACTGCTGCTCGGCGGTTGTCCCGCCGAGCCTTGGGTGCACACGGGGCAGATCTCTTCCGGTGGGATCGCGGCATGGTGCTGGTCCGTTGCCGACAGCGGCCTCGTCCGCGTCCAGCTGTGCGCGGACGGGCAGCCGCGGCAGGTGTTCGAGGTTCAGCGGTTGCCGTAGATCACGGCCGAGCTCGACGGTCCCGCGCAGTCGTACTCCCACGAGATCGAGCCGCAGCCGTCCGGCACGGCCCACACCTGGCGGGTGTCCTTGGCGATCTTCGGCACGTGGATCGGCGCCTGGACCCCGTTGAAGAACAGGTTCACGTTGTCCATGTCCGCGTAGCCCGCGGAAACCGAGAACCACACGTCCCCGACGACCGACGAGATCGATCGCGTCTCGATGGTGCGATGGTGGTACTGCCGTTCCCCGCTCGGCTCGTAGGCGTGGTCGAGCGGCCCGGTCAGCACGTCTTCTTCCTCGATGTGCTGCACGTTCGCGCCACCACCGCCGCCGCCCAGTGCCCAGGCGCGCTGGTCGTCGGCGCTCGCGTTCGGCATGACCGAGACGTGCACGTGCTTCGTGTGCGGATTCGTTCCGCGGTAAGGCATCCAGCACCACGGGCTGTTGCCGGGCCGCGAGTCGACGATCCGCCGGTTCCAGATCACGTACTTGATCCGCGGATCCCGCGACGCGACCAGCTGCTCCGCCAGCCAGTTGCCGTCGAGCCCGCCCGCCGGGTCGTGACTGAAGTCCCGCGCGGTCACGATTCCCGGGCCGTACCAGGGATTGTGGTCGGAGTCCCTGCTCGCGTGCGCCGCGTCGCCGATGGAACCATCCGAGGCCTTGGACCGCCGGGGCGCCAAGGTGTTGAGCTGTCCTAAGAGGACATCCAGTGATCGGGCAACCCGCCAGCCCATGACTTCTCCTTCGGCCATGACAATTCGTTACGGTCAAGGAGATCAGTTACGGGCTGGGCGCGACACCGGCTTGAGGGCTCGCCTTGCCGCGCAAAAGGCCGCACGAACGGGCAGCTCGCCTTGGGTCGTGAGTGTTTAGACCGGTTAGAACCGGCCGTACCACTCACGACCCCTGGTCAGTGGTATTCGGTATCCGTTCGGGACCTGCGAGGTCACATTTCACGCCCGTTCGGCGATACCTTGGGTGAGGGGGTCGCGGCGAGAGGGTGAGCAGGGTGACGGAGCGGGCGACAGCGCCGGTGCTGCTGGTGCTGGCACGGGAGCTGCTCGGCGCCGCTCTCGATCAGCAGCGGCTGTTGCGCGCGGTGTCCGGCGCGCTCGACGCGGAAACGCTGGCCGCGGTCGAGCGGACCTACCGGGAAACGGCGGCCGAGATCCCGCGGTACCGGCGGCTCATCGACCAGTGGAACCGCGATGACCCGGCGGCCGAGGGGCTGGCCGACCTTTCCGAAGTCGTGGACCGGCTGAACGTCGAGTACAGCGAGGTGTTCGACCTCATCGAGGCGCAGCGGGTGCCGAACTAGAGCACGTACGAAGCGATCAGGTGCCCGAGCTGCCGGATGCCTGAGCCGCCCCTGAATTCGAAGCGCACCTTTCCCAGCCCGCTGAACCACAGCTCCAGCTCGGCGTCGAGGTCGAACGTGCCCGCGGTCTCGATCGAGAACGCCTGGACGCGGTTGTAGGGCAGGGAGGTGAAGTCCTTCTTCTTGCCCGTCATGCCCTGGACGTTCACCGCGATCAGCCGCTTGTTGGTGAACACCACGAAGTCACGGGCGCCCTTGAAGGCCGAGACGAGCTCCTCGCCGGGGATGATCAGCGGCGCGACGGTCGAGGCGATGGCGTCCGGCTTGCACGGTGACAGCTTGAAGACTGAGGCTTTCTCGAAGTCGATCACCTGGTCCAGGGTACGGAGCAGAAACAATCATGCGCGCTTGATTTTTACTGCGGGCGGTGCCAGGGTGGTCACAGACGCAAGGAGGCGGGTATGGCTGACCTCGGCGTGATCCTGGGTGATCTCGCGGCCGAAACGCAGACGATCGACGACGTCGTGGCCGGGTTGCCCGCGTCGGACTGGGCTCGGGCGACACCGGCGCCCGGCTGGACTGTCGCGCATCAGATCGCGCATCTGGCCTGGACGGATCAGAAGTCGCTGATCGCGGTGCGCAGGCCTGGTGACTGGCAGTCCGAACTCGAAAAGGCGCTGACCACCGAGAACTTCGTCGACGTCGGTGCCGCCGAAGGCGCCGAGAAGCCGCCTCGCGTGCTGCTGGCCGAGTGGCGTGAAGGACGTGAGCAGCTCGCGGACGCGCTGGCCGCGTTGCCGGAGGGGGAGAAGATCCCCTGGTACGGGCCGCCGATGCGGGCCGCGTCGATGGCGACCGCGCGGATGATGGAGACCTGGGCGCACGGGCAGGACATCTTCGACACCTTCGGGCTCGACCACCCGGCGACGCCCCGGCTGTGGCACATCGCGCGCATCGGAACGAGGACGCGCGACTTCGCCTTCAAGCTGCACTCGCTCGCGCCGCCGACGGAGGAATTCCGGGTCGAGCTGGCCGCGCCCGACGGCACGACCTGGGCTTTTGGGCCGGAGGACGCCGAGCAGCGGCTCACCGGCAGCGCGCTCGACTTCTGCCTGGTGGTGACGCAGCGGCTGCATCCGTCGGACAGCGACCTCGTCGCCAAGGGCGCGGGTGTCGAAGAATGGCTCACCATCGCGCAGGCGTTCGCCGGCGCGCCGGGTGGCGGGCGTCAGCCGGGGCAGCGGGCATGACGCTGCGGATCGGCAACGCGTCCGGGTTCTACGGTGACCGGTTCTCCGCCGTGCGCGAGATGCTCACCGGCGGGCCGCTCGACTACCTGACCGGGGACTACCTGGCCGAGCTGACCATGCTCATCCTCGGCAGGGACCGGATGAAAGACCCCGCGCGCGGCTACGCCAAGACGTTCCTGCGCCAGATGGAGGAAAACCTCGGGCTGGCCAAGGAAAAAGGCGTCAAGATCGTCGCCAACGCGGGCGGGCTGAACCCGGCCGGGCTGGCCGAGGCGCTGCGGGAGCTGGTCGCGAAGCTCGGGCTGGACGTCACCGTCGCGCATGTCGAGGGCGACGACCTCATCGGCCGCGGTGAGGAATTCGGCAAGCCGTTGACCGCTAACGCTTATCTCGGCGCGTGGGGGATCGCGGAATGCCTGAACGCCGGCGCGGACGTCGTGGTCACCGGCCGCGTCACCGACGCCTCGGTGATCGTCGGACCGGCCGCCGCGCACTACGGCTGGGCGCGTGCCGACTACGACGCGCTCGCGGGCGCGGTCGTCGCGGGCCACGTGATCGAGTGCGGGGCGCAGGCCACCGGCGGGAACTACGCGTTCTTCACCGAGCACGAGATCGGCGTGCCCGGGTTCCCGATCGCCGAGATCGAGGCCGACGGGTCGAGCGTGATCACCAAGCACGACGGCACCGGCGGCGTGGTGAACGTCGGCACGGTCACCGCCCAGCTGCTGTACGAGATCACCGGCGCGCGGTACGCCGGACCCGATGTGACCACCCGGTTCGACACGCTGACGCTGGCGCAGGACGGGCCGGACCGCGTCCGGATCACCGGCGCGCAAGGCGAACCGCCGCCGCCGACCCTCAAAGTCTGTCTCAACCGGCTCGGCGGGTTCCGCAACGAGACCACGTTCGTCCTCACCGGACTCGACATCGAGCGGAAAGCCTTGCTGGTCAGGGAACAGCTCGAAGGCGCTTTGCAGGAGAAGCCGCCCGCCGAGATCCGCTGGACGCTCGCGCGCACCGATCACGCGGACGCCGACAGCGAGCAGCTGGCGAGCGCGCTGCTGCACTGCGCGGTCAAGGACGCCGATCCGAACATCGCCGGGCGGGCGTTCAGCGGCGCGGCCATCGAACTCGCGCTGGCGAGCTATCCGGGGTTCCATGTCACCGCGCCGCCGTCGGCCGCGTCACCGTACGGGGTCTACGAAGCGGCCTTTGTGGACGCTCGGCAGGTGCCGCACATCGCGGTACTGCCCGACGGGTCCCGAGTGGACATCGCGCAGGCGAGCGAGACGCTCGAACTGTCCGAAGTGGACGAGCCGGAACTGCCGGAGCCGCGGTTCGCCGGTGCGATGAAACGGGTTCCGCTGGGGCGCGTGATCGGCGCTCGCAGTGGTGACAAGGGCGGCAACGCCAACCTCGGTGTCTGGGTGCGTTCGGAGGACGCCTGGAAGTGGCTGGCGCACCGGCTCACCGTGGCCGAGTTCCAGCTGCTGCTGCCGGAAACCGCGAGCCTGCGGGTCACCCGGCATCTGCTGCCGAACCTCTGGGCGATGAACTTCGTGGTCGAGGGCATCCTCGGCGAGGGTGTCGCGTCGCAGGCGCGGTTCGACCCGCAGGCCAAGGCGCTCGGCGAATGGTTGCGGTCCAGGGAAATCGACGTTCCGGAGAGCTTGCTGTGAAAGAGATCGTGCTGTGAAAGAGATCTTCGAGACTCCCGAACGGAATGAGCTGCGCAAGACGGTCCGCCGGTTCGTCGAGACCGAGGTGCTGCCGCATCTCGACGACTGGGAGCGCGAGGGCGAGCTGCCGCGCGATCTGCACCGCAAGGCCGGTGAGATCGGCCTGCTCGGCGTCGGCTTCCCCGAGGAGGTCGGCGGCGGGGACGGCAACTTCCTCGACGCGCTGGTCGTCGCCGAGGAGATGCACTACGCGGGCGGCTCGGGAGGGCTGTTCGCGTCACTGTTCACCTGCGGGATCGCCGTGCCGCACATCGCGGCAGCCGGTGACCCGGTGCAGATCGAACGCTGGGTGCGGCCGACGCTGGAGGGCGCCAAGATCGGCTCGCTCGCGGTGACCGAACCCGACGGCGGCTCGGACGTCGCTGGGATCCGCACCACGGCGGTGCGCGAGGGCGACGAGTACGTCATCAACGGCGCCAAGACGTTCATCACCTCCGGCTGCCGCGCCGACTTCGTGACCACGGTGGTCAGGACCGGGGACAAGGGCGCGCACGGGATTTCGCTGATCGTCGTCGAACGCGGGACGCCCGGGTTCACCGTGACGCGCAAGCTGGAGAAGATGGGCTGGCTGTGCTCCGACACGGCCGAGCTGTCCTATGTGGACGTGCGGGTGCCGGTCGAGAACCTGGTCGGCGCCGAGAACAGCGGGTTCGCCCAGGTGGCCACCCAGTTCGTCACCGAGCGGGTCTCGCTGGCGATTCAGGGCTACGCGCACGCGCAGCGCGCGCTCGACCTCACGCTGGACTGGTGCCGGGTCAGGGAGACGTTCGGGCGTCCGCTGATTTCGCGGCAGCTGGTGCAGCACAAGCTGACCGAGATGGCGCGCAAGATCGACGTCGCGCGGACGTACACCAGGGACGTCGCGCTCCGGCACGTCGCGGGCGAAGAGGTCATCGCCGAGGCGTGCTTCGCGAAGAACACCGCCGTCGAGACCGCCGAATGGGTGGTCAACGAGGCGGTCCAGCTGCACGGCGGGCTCGGCTACATGCGCGAGTCCGAAGTGGAACGGCACTACCGCGATGTCCGGCTTCTCGGCATCGGCGGCGGCACCAACGAGATCTTGACCGGCCTGGCCGCCAAGCGATTGGGATACACGGCATGACTGCTATCAGGTCCACTGTGGACTCACGGAGCGCGGAGTTCGCCGCGAACCGCGAAGCCATGCTCGACAAGCTCGCCGAGATCGACGGCGAGCACGCCAAGGCCATCGCGGGCGGCGGTGAGAAGTACGTCGAGCGGCACCGCAAGCGCGGCAAACTCCTTGCCCGCGAACGCATCGAGCTGCTGATCGACGAGGACTCGCCGTTCCTGGAGCTGTCCCCGCTGGCCGCGTGGGGGTCGAACTACCAGGTCGGCGCGAGCGTGATCACCGGCATCGGCGTGGTCGAAGGCGTCGAATGCCTGATCTCGGCGAGCGACCCGACGGTCAAGGGTGGCGCGAGCAACCCGTGGACGGCCAAGAAGAGCTACCGCGCGGCCGACATCGCCGCGCAGAACCGGCTCCCGGTGATCAATCTGGTCGAGTCCGGCGGCGCGGATCTCCCCACGCAGAAGGAGATCTTCATCCCGGGCGGCCGGATCTTCCGCGACATCACACGGTCCTCGGCGGCCAAGGTGCCGACGGTCGCGCTGGTGTTCGGCAACTCGACCGCGGGTGGCGCGTACCTGCCCGGCATGTCGGACTACGTCGTGATGGTCAAGGAGCGCGCGAAGGTCTTCCTCGGCGGCCCGCCACTGGTCAAGATGGCGACCGGTGAGGAGTCCGACGACGAATCCCTGGGCGGCGCTGAGATGCACGCGCGGACTTCGGGTCTCGCCGACTATCTCGCGCACGACGAGCAGGACGCGATCCGGCTCGGCCGGAACATCATCAAGCGGCTGAACTGGCGCAAGCAGGGGCAGGCGCCCGCGCCCGGCTACGCCGAGCCGCTGTTCGACCCCGAGGACCTGCTCGGCATCGTGCCGACCGACCTCAAGGTGCCGTTCGACCCGCGCGAGGTGATCGCCCGCGTCGTCGACGGCTCCGACTTCGACGAGTTCAAGCCGCTGTACGGATCGAGCCTGGCCACCGGCTGGGCGACCATCCACGGCTACCCGGTCGGCGTGCTCGCCAACGCCCAAGGCGTGCTGTTCGGCGAGGAGTCGCAGAAGGCGGCGCAGTTCATCCAGCTGGCCAACCAGATCGACACGCCGCTGGTGTTCCTGCACAACACGACCGGCTACATGGTCGGCAAGGAGTACGAGCAGGGCGGCATCATCAAGCACGGCGCGATGATGATCAACGCCGTGTCGAACTCGAAGGTGCCGCACCTGTCCGTCCTCATGGGAGCGTCGTACGGCGCCGGGCACTACGGGATGTGCGGCCGCGCCTTCGACCCCCGGTTCCTCTTCGCGTGGCCGAGCGCCAAGTCCGCGGTCATGGGGCCGGCGCAGCTCGCCGGTGTGCTGTCCATTGTGGCCAGGCAGGCCGCGGCGTCGCGGGGCCAGGAGTACAACGAGGAGCACGACGCCGCCATGCGCGCCATGGTCGAGGGCCAGATCGAAGCCGAGTCCATGCCGATGTTCCTGTCGGGGATGCTCTACGACGACGGCATCATCGACCCGCGTGACACCCGCACGGTGCTCGGGCTCAGCCTGTCCGTGATCCACAATGGACCAGTGAAGGGCGCCGACGGTTTCGGCGTCTTCCGGATGTGAGGGCGCAGTGATCCAGAACCTCTTGGTCGCCAACCGCGGCGAGATCGCCCGCCGCGTCTTCCGGACCTGCCGCGACGCCGGGATCGGCACGGTCGCCGTGTTCTCCGACGCCGACGCCGGGCTCCCGCACGCGACCGAAGCCGGCACCGCCGTGCGCCTGCCGGGCAACGCGCCGTCCGAGACGTACCTGCGCTCGGACCTGCTGATCAAGGCGGCCGCCGACGCGGGAGCCGACGCGGTGCACCCCGGCTACGGCTTCCTGTCCGAGAACGCCGGGTTCGCCCGCGCCGTGCTCGACGCGGGCCTGACCTGGGTCGGCCCGCCGCCCGAAGCCATCGAGACCATGGGCTCCAAAGTGGAGTCCAAGCGCCTGATGGCCGCCGCCGGGGTGCCCGTGCTGTCCGAATTGGACCCGGCCGAGGTCACCGAGAACGATCTTCCCTTGCTGGTCAAGGCCTCCGCCGGTGGCGGTGGCCGTGGCATGCGCGTGGTCCGCGCGCTCGCCGAGCTGACCGAAGCCGTCGAAGGAGCGCGAGCGGAGGCCGGTTCCGCGTTCGGCGACTCGACCGTGTTCTGCGAGCCGTATCTCGAAGCCGGGCGGCACATCGAGGTCCAGGTGCTCGCCGACCGGCACGGCACCGTGTGGGCGCTGGGGGAGCGGGAGTGCTCGATCCAGCGGCGGCACCAGAAGGTCGTCGAAGAAGCGCCTTCGCCACTGGTCGACCCGGCGATGCGCGCGGAGCTGTTCGACGCGGCGCGCAAGGCGGCCAAGGCGATCGACTACGTCGGCGCAGGCACGGTCGAATTCCTCGCCGGACCGGACGGCCGCTTCTACTTCCTGGAGATGAACACCCGCCTGCAGGTCGAGCACCCGGTGACCGAGTGCACCACCGGTGTCGACCTGGTTTCGTTGCAGCTGCAGGTCGCCGAGGGCTTGAAGCTGGCCGCCGACCCTCCACAGTCGACAGGCCACGCGATCGAAGTCCGGCTCTACGCCGAGGATCCGGCCGAAGGCTGGCAGCCGCAGAGCGGCACGCTGCACCAGTTCGAGGTCCCGGATGTCGACTTGGAGTTCGAGCACGGACCGGGACTCCGGCTCGACTCGGGCTTCGTCGACGGCTCGGTCATCGGGGTGCACTACGACCCGATGATCGCCAAGGTCATCGCCTGGGCGCCGACCCGGAACGAGGCCGCGCGCAGGCTCGCCAAAGCGTTGGCGGGAGCGAAGATCCACGGCCTGGTCACCAACCGTGACCTGCTCGTGAACATCCTGCGGCACAACGCTTTCCTGGCCGGGGAGACCGACACCGCGTTCTTCGACCGGCACGGCCTGGACACGCTGGCTCAGCCGCTGAACAGCGATCCCAAGCTGTCCGCGCTGGCCGCCGCGCTGGCGGACTCTGCGTCGAACCGGGCGGAGGCGAAGACGCTCGGGCGGCTGCCGAGCGGCTGGCGCAACGTGCGCTCGGCCGTGCAGCGCAAGCGGTTCGGCGACATCGAGATCGGCTACGCGCTCACCCGTGACGGGCTGCGCGCCGAGGGATTCGACGACGTCGCGCTCGTGGCCGCCGAGCCCGGCCGGGTCGTGCTCGACGTGGCGGGCGTGCGGCGCGCGTTCGACGTCGCGAAGTACGGCGACACGGTCTACGTCGACTCCGCGCTCGGGCCGGTCACGCTGCGCGCCGAACCGCGCTTCGGCGACCCGGACGCGGCGCTCGCCGCCGGTTCGCTGGTCGCGCCGATGCCGGGCACGGTCGTGCGCGTCGCGGTGTCCACAGGGGACGCCGTGAAGGCGGGCGACCCGTTGCTGTGGCTCGAAGCCATGAAGATGGAACACCGGATCTCCGCGCCGGCCGACGGCGTGGTGACCGAACTGAGCGTCCAAACCGGACAGCAGGTAGAAGTGGGCACGGTTCTCGTAGTGGTCGAGGAGAAGCAATGACGATGAACTTCCATGAGCCGGTCGAGCGGGCCGAGCTTCGCAAGGCGGCGTTCGAACTCGCCTCCAGCTTCGGCCACGAGTACTACCTCAAGCAGGCCCGTGCGGGCGGCAAGACCGACGAGCTGTGGGACGAGGCCGGGCGGCTGGGCTACCTCGGCGTCAACCTGCCCGAGGAGTACGGCGGCGGTGGCGCGGGCATCGCGGACCTCGCGGCGGTGCTCGAGGAGTTCGCGGCCGCCGGCGCGCCGCTGCTGCTCATGGTCGTCTCGCCCGCCATCTGTGGCACGGTGATTTCGCGCTTCGGCACCGAAAGCCAGAAGAAGCACTGGCTGCCGGGCATCGCCGACGGCACGACGAAGATGGTCTTCGCGATCACCGAGCCCGACGCGGGCTCGAACTCGCACAAGATCACCACCACCGCCCAGCGCGACGGCTCCGAGTGGGTCCTCAATGGACGGAAGGTCTACATCTCCGGGGTGGACGAGGCGGACGCCGTGCTCGTCGTCAGCCGCACCGAGGACGCCAAGACCGGCAAGCTCAAGCCCGCGCTGTTCATCGTGCCGACCGACAGCCCCGGCTTCGAATACCGGCAGATCGAGATGGACCTCGTCTCGCCGGAAAAGCAGTTCTCGCTGTTCATCGACGACGTCCACCTGCCGGCCGAGGCGCTGGTCGGCGACGAGGACGCGGCCATCGCGCAGCTGTTCGCCGGGCTCAACCCGGAGCGCATCATGGGCGCGTCGTTCTCGCTCGGCATCGCCAGGTACGCGCTGGACAAGGGCGTGAACTACGCGAAGGAGCGCCAGGTCTGGGGCGCGCCGATCGCGACGCACCAGGGTCTCGCGCACCCGCTCGCCGCGGTCAAGATCGAGCTGGAACTCGCGAAGCTGATGACGCAGAAGGCCGGTTCGCTCTACGACTCCGGCGACGACTTCAACGCGGGCGAGGCCGCGAACATGGCCAAGTACGCGGCCGCCGAGGTCGCGATCCACGCCGTCGACCAGGCGGTGCAGACCCACGGCGGCAACGGCCTCGCGTCCGAGTACGGCCTCGGGACGCTCGTCGGCGCCGTCCGGCTCGGCCGCATCGCCCCGGTGAGCCGCGAGATGGTGCTCAACTTCGTCGGCCAGCACAGCCTCGGCCTGCCCAAGTCCTACTGAGGAGAGTCCTTTGACCACGCTCGCAGGCAAGACCCTGATCATGTCCGGCGGCAGCCGCGGTATCGGCGAGGCCATCGCGCTGCGCGCGGCCCGCGACGGCGCGAACGTCGTGCTGCTCGCCAAGACCACCGAGCCGCACCCGAAGCTGCCCGGCACGATCTACACCGCCGCGAAGGCCATCGAAGAGGCAGGCGGCCAGGCGCTGCCGATCGTCGGCGACGTCCGTGACGACGAGGGCGTCGCGGCCGCGGTCGCCAAGGCCGTCGAGCAGTTCGGCGGGCTCGACATCGTGGTGAACAACGCGAGCGCGATCGACCTGACGCCGACCGAGAGCGTCACCATGAAGCGCTACGACCTGATGCAGGACATCAACGCGCGTGGCTCGTTCCTGCTGTCGAAGCTGGCGATCCCGCACCTGAAGAAGTCGGCGAACGCGCACATCCTCACGCTGTCCCCGCCGATCAGCCTCGACCCGAAGTGGTTCACCGCCGGGCACCTCGCGTACAGCATCGCGAAGTACTCGATGAGCCTGGTGACCGTCGGCCTCTCGGCGGAGCTGGCGGGCGACGGGATCGCGGCGAACTCGCTGTGGCCGCGCACGACCATCGACACCGCGGCGATCCGCAACGTCGTCGGCGCCGAGCTGGCCGACCGCTCGCGGACACCGGAGATCATGGCCGACGCCGCGCACGTCATCCTCACCAAGCCGAGCCGCGAGGTCACCGGGCGGTTCTTCATCGACGACGAGGTGCTCGCGGCCGAGGGGGTCACCGACTTCGCGAAGTACCGGCTCTGTGAGCGGGAAGAGGACCTGCAGAAGGACTTCTGGGTCGAATGATTCGCGAACCACAGCAGGAACGCAGCCGGACGACTCGGCGGCGGCTGATCGAGGCCGCCGTCGAGTGCATCGGCGAGCTGGGCTGGACCGGCACGACGGTGGGGGTCATCGCCGAGCGCGCCGGCGTGTCCCGGGGAGCGGCACAGCACCATTTCCCCACCCGCGAAGACCTTCTGGTCGCGGCCGTCGAACTCGTCGGCGAGGTCCAGCTCGAAGAACTCCGGTCGCAGGTGGCCGATCTGCCCGAGGGCCCGTCCCGGATCGAGACGGTGGCTTCGGTGCTGCTGAATCTTTACGCGGGGCCGATGTTCCGCGCCGCTTTGCACCTCTGGGTGGCCGGGTCCACTGACCAGGCGCTGCGGGACACGCTCGTGCCGCTGGAGGCGCGGGTCGGCCGGGAAGCACACAGAGTGGCCGTTGACCTGCTGGGCGTCGACGAGGCCCACGACGGCGTTCGCGAAATGGTTCAGGCCACTCTCGATCTTGCCAGGGGCCTAGGCCTGGCCAATCTCCTTACGGACGACACGAAAAGACGGCAGTTGATCGTCCGGCAATGGGCCCGCATGTTGGAACAGAACGTAGCCGGAACCACCTCGGTCTAGACAACGTCGTATTCTCGTTAACACTTTCGGCGCAGCGAGCGATAACTCGTTGTAAGTAGCAGTGTCCTGTGATCCTGCTGCCTTGCGGCGCTGTGGATCCACGTGGTTCCTGGCGGTGCCGGGGGAAATCCCTCGTACCGGGTCGTACTCGGGGTTTCCCCCGGTGCCGCCAGGGGCCGCGTGGGCCGCAGCGGCGTAAGGCGAGTGGGATCACAGGACACTGGGTGAACGAGAAGGGTTCAGTCCGGTGTCCGGTTCAGGTTCAGCAGTCGAGCTTTCCCACCGTGCCATGGCGATGCTCAAGGCGGTGGCCGCCCACCGAGCCGAGATGTCGTGCAGCTGTGAGCCCGACCTGTTCATCGACGGATTCGCCTGCTGCGACCAGATCACCGCGCACGACCTCGCCCGCGCCGGCTACATCAAGCCCGCCGACACCACGACCGTGACCGGCCGCGTGCCCGCCGAGCTCACCGAAGCCGGTCACGCCGCGCTGGCTGTCACGACCGCGGCCTGACCTTGGCGGACCGGGATAAAGCGGGCTTTACTCCGCGAAGTAAAGCGGGCTTTATCCCGGTCTCGGCTACCGGGCGCGGCGCAGGATGGCGTAGAGCCCGCCGGAGATGACGAAGCCGACCACGAAGGTGATGTCACCGATGGCGGGCACCGCCTTGGGGATCGGCGCCGTGTAGAGCGTCTGGTTCGCGAAGAGGCCGATCGAGACGACCAGTCCCGTCACGAACGCGATGAACCCGGGCCAGTTGCTGTGCCTCGGGTCCGCCAGCAGCGGGCCGACGTCCTCGCCGCGCCGCAGATATTGGTCGACGAGCAGCACGGCCAGCCACGGGCTGACCCAGTACGCGACCACCAGCAAGAAGCTTTCGTAAGCGTGCCCCGCGTCGGCGAGCCCGGCCCAGGCGAGTACGAAGCCGATCGCGCCGTAGCCGATCGAGACGACCGCGCGGCGCCAGTTCAACGGCAGCCTGATGCCGAGCGCGAGGAACGACAGCGCGCCCGAGTACACGTTGATCACGTTCGCCGCGACCGCGCCGAGGGTGACCGAGAGCAGGGTCGCCGCGGCGAGGAAGGCCGGGAGGTGATGGGTGAACGCCGTCGTCGGGTTGGCCTCGCCACCCTCGCCGATGGTCGCCGACGCGGCGCCGACGACCATCAGGATCGTCGTCGACAGGAACAGCCCGAGCGACGCGTACAGGCCGACGGCTCGTCTGTTCACAGTGGACGGAAGGTAGCGCGTGTAGTCGCCCGCGTAAGGGTTCCAGCCGGCCGTGTAGCCGAACGCCGCGCCGAGCGTCAGCAGGAACCCGCCGATGCCGCCGCCACCCGCGGCGGCACTGGGCTCGGCCTTGGCGAAGATGACGACCGAGGTCACCGCGAAGACGACCGCGAGCAGCACGAAGACGTACTTTTCGTAGGCCTGCACCAGATTGTGGCCGAAGAACGCGATCACCACCTGCAGCGTGACCACCAGCGCGAGGCAGGTCAGCGCCGGCATCCCGGTGAGCGAGTTCAGCGCGAACGCGCCGCTGACGCTGTTGACCGCGAACCAGCCGATACCCGCCATCACCGACATCAGCGCCGCGGGCAGGATGTTCCCGCGATAGCCGAAGGCGATCCGGCCGAGCACCATCTGCGGCACGCCGTGGTCCGGACCACGGGCCGAAAGCACGGCGTGGGTGACCGAGCCGAGCGCGTTGCCGAGCGCGACGGCGAGCAGCGCCTGCCAGAAGGTGAGCCCGAAGACCGAAACCGCCAGCACGCCGACGAAGATCGTGGCGAACTCGAGGTTGGGCGAGGCCCAGGTCCAGAACAGCTGACGGGGGGAGCCGTGCCGGTCGGCGGCATCGACCTGCTCGATTCCGCCCGGTTCGACGGCGACGATCTTTTCGCCGTATTCGGCCTCAGCCGGTGGGGTGGTCGACATTCGGCACATGATAGGTGACGAAGAGTACGGGAATAGCATGCCGCCACAGGAATGTTATCGCTGGTGAGAGCTTCACGAACTGGTTGGGGGTTTTGCGGTGGTGGCAACAGAGGTCCGTCTGGTATCGCGTCCGGACGGCAGGCCGGTCCCGTCCGATTTCTCCATTGTGGACACAGATGTCCCGGTCGCCGGGCCTGGCCAGGTGCTGGTGCGCAATCAGCTGCTGAGCGTCGATCCGTACATGCGCGGCCGGATGAGCACCGCCAAAAGCTATGCCGAGCCCTATGAACTCGGTGTCGTGATGAACAACGGGGGTGCGGTCGGCGAGGTGGTGGTTTCAAACCACCCGGAGTTCGGTGTGGGTGCTTTCGTTCAGCATTGGGCTGGATGGCGTACTCATTCGGTGCTCGACGCGTCCGAACTGACCAGTGTGGACGGTGACGCCGCGCCGCTGAGCACCTATCTCGGCGTGCTCGGGATGCCCGGCCTGACCGCGTATTCGGGGCTGTTCGAGGTCGGCGGGTTCACCGCGGGTGACACGGTGTTCGTGTCCGGCGCGGCGGGCGCCGTCGGCTCGGTCGCCGGCCAGCTCGCGAAACTGCGTGGCGCCAAGCGGGTCATCGGGAGCGCGGGCACGCCGGAGAAGGTCCGCCATCTCGTCGAGGACCTGGGTTTCGACGCCGCGTTCAACTACAAGGACGCACCGGTGCTCGACCAACTGGCCGAAGCCGCGCCCGGCGGGATCGACCTGTACTTCGACAATGTCGGCGGCGATCACCTCGAAGCCGCCATCGAGACCATGAACCCGCACGGCCGGATCGTGTTGTGCGGCGCGATTTCCCAGTACAACTCGGCCGAGCCGGACGGGCTGCGCAACTACCGGCAGATCACCGGCAAACGGCTCACCCTGCGCGGGGTGCTCGTGCTGGACCACTTCGGACTGCGGCCGCGGTTCCTCGGCGAGGTCGCCCCGCTCGTGCGCTCGGGTGAGCTCAAGTACACCGAAACCTTTGTGGACGGCATCCGCAACGCGCCTCGGGCGTTCATGGACATGCTGGACGGCGCCAACACCGGGAAGATGCTCGTCAGGCTGTGAAAAAGCGGGCTTTACTCCGTGGAGTAAAGCCCGCTTTTCCCCGTGGGAGCGGGCTCAGCCGGTGTAGCCGGCCACGACCTTGGTGAAGTCGTACTTGCCCTGCGAGATGCCCGCGCAGTTGTTGCAGTCGCGGTTGGTCGCCCAGAACGTGAAGCGCGCCAGGTGGTGGCTCGCCGCGTAGTCCCTGATCGACTTGAAGTTCGCGACGCTGACGACCTCGCCCGCGTTGTCGGTCTTGCCGTTCATCGAGGACAGGCCGCTCTTGCGGTAGGCCGCGTCGTCGGACAGGCCGAACGTGGACTTGAGGTGGTTCTTCAGGCCGTCCACCGCGCTCTTGGTCTTGCCGACCATGTCACCGCCGCTGGAGAAGTCGAACGGCATGACCGACCACGCGTCGATGTTCGCGCCGATCACCTTGGACTGGTTGACCAGCCGCTTGCCGGTCGCCGACAGGCCGCTGACCTCGGTCGGGATGGTGATGACCACGCGCAGGCCGGGGTTCTTCGCCTTGGTCAGCTTGACCGCGTTGAGGATCCGGTCCTGCACGGTGTTGTTCTCGAACTCGTCGGTGTTCTCGATGTCGAGGTCGATCGCCTTGAGCTTGTAGGCGTCGATGACCTTCTGGTACGCGCCGGCCAGCGCGGCCGCCGAGGTGCACTTGGCGCCGAGCTTGGTGCCCGACCAGCCGCCGAACGACGGGACCACGTCACCGCCCTTGGCGCGGATGTTGTCGATCATGGTCTTGTCCGACCCGGTGAGCGAGCGGGTGCCGTCCCACTTGGGGTTGCAGCCGCCGTCGGACAGCATGAACGCGAGCGTGAACGTCTTGACGCCGGTCGCGTCCATCGCCGCGGTGGGGCTCGTCTGTCCCTCCCACTGGTACAGGTAGGGAGACGCCAGGATGGGGTCCGGTGCTGCCGAGGCCGCGGGCGCGAGGCCCACGGTGGTGGCGATCGCGGCGGCGGCCGCGCTCGCGACGGTCAGCAGACGGCGTGCTTTCTTCAACGGTCCTCCAAAGAATGTGACGGCACGTCAGCGTTGACGTGCTCTGTTGGAAGTCCTCGTTGCTTGATCCGGCGGTATCAAACACCCATGAGGTCGAGCGCCTTAACAGTGGACTGGACCAATATCGAATGTCAAGGCTCTTAACGAATGCGCTGACCGTACTAAAGGAGGTTCACGGAGCGCGCCCGGGTGCGTACCATGCGTGGGAGTTCCGGGTGGGCACGGTGCTTGGGAGACGTGCATGGCCGATGGGGTGGAGCGCCCGGCGAGTTTCGGGTCGGTCCTCGCCGTGCCCGAGTTCCGGGCGATCTGGCTGGCGGAGCTGCAATCCGTCTTCGGCGACCAGCTGGCGCGGGTCGCGCTGTCCGTGCTGGTCTACGACCGTACCGGGTCGGCCGCCTGGCCCGCGCTGACGTACGCGCTCACCTATCTGCCGGACCTGATCGGCGGCCCGCTGCTGTCCGGGCTCGCGGATCGCTTTCCCCGCAAGGCGATCATGGTCAATGCCGACGCCGGCCGCGCGGTGCTCGTCGGGCTGATGGCGATACCCGGCCTGCCACTGTGGCTGCTCGCGACGCTGCTCGTGCTGACCCAGCTGCTGAACGCGCCGTTCACCGCGGCGCAGGCGGCGATCATGCCGTCCGTGCTCAGCGGCGACAAATACGTGCTGGGGCAGTCCATCCGGCAGATGACCGGCCAAACCGGACAGCTCGCCGGATTCGCGCTCGGCGGCGCGGTGATCGCCGCCATCGGCCCGGGTAAAGGTCTTGCCGTGGACGCGGTGACGTTCGCGGTCTCGGCGCTGGTGATCCGGTTCGGCGTCCGGTCCAGACCAGCGGCGGGCGTGAACGCCGACGGGACCAAGGTTTCACTGCTGGGCGGCCTGGTCGCGGGCGCGCGCACGATCTGGGGTGACTCACGGCTGCGGTCGCTGGTGATGCTGGCGTGGCTCGCCGGTTTCGTCATCGTCCCGGAAGGACTGGCCGTCCCTTATGCCGCCGAAATCGGCGGAACGGCCGCCACTGCCGGATTGTTACTCGCCGCGCACCCGGCCGGGATCGTGCTCGGCGTGTTCCTGTTCGGCCGTCTGGTGGCACCCGGTACCCGCCAACGCCTGATCGGCGTACTGGCTGTATTGGCCATCGTCCCGCTGGTCGGTTACGCACTGCGTCCGGGTCTGCTGCCCGCGATCGGCCTGCTGCTGGCGTCCGGTGCCTGTGCGGCGTATCAGGTCACCGCGGCCGCCACCTTCATGCGCCTGGTGCCGGACGCCGAACGCGGTCAGGCGTTCGGGCTGGCCGGATCAGGCCTGATCGCGGCACAGGGAGTCGGCTTGGTGGTGGGCGGCCTGCTGGCCGCCGTGCTGCGCTCACCCGCGCTCACGGTGGCTGTCGTGGCGGCCGTCGGAGTGCTCGTCGCGCTCCCGGTGGCGGCCGCGTGGCGACGAGCCCGCCGCACCTTTCCCCTGTTGCCTCTTTGACTCGCTGTAGTCGGCGGGGCTCACCAGTTCTGTCCACGCATGGCACTTCACCTCCTTTCATGGCTCACGGAGCGTTCCCGTGTGGCGGTCCGGCTGCCCCCGGATGACCGAGTGACAGCTGATATACGTTCGGCTACGTTGCTCGAATGGCGGGGAGCCAAGGGTCATGACCGCGCACGGACTCCGTGGCGCACAGGGGTTCACGGGACGGTCGCTGCCGTTCCGCGTACGCCGATGGGCGCTGTGGGAGCTACCGGGGCGCGTCGTGCTGGCCTATGTCCTCACCATCGATGCCCTGGCCGTGGTGGCGACCGGTTTCGCGTTCTCCTCGTCTCCAGTCGGTGTGGGCAACCTGCTGCCCTTCATGGTGCTGATGACTTGCAGCCTGGTCTATACCGAAATGTCCAGGCCGATCGAAAGAATCCGAGAACGTTATGCCGCTACGCCTCATATCGACCTGAACTCCGTCTGGATGTTCGCCGCGGTGGTGCTGCTGCACCCCGGCCTCGCCGCCGTCGTGATCAGCACCTCGTACTTCTACCGGTGGACGAGGGTCCAGCACAATCCCTTGCACCGCCGGATGTTCAGCACCGCCGCCGCGATCGTCGCGGCCATTCTCGCCGATTGGTTCCTCGTGTCCACCGGCGGGCACGCCTTCGCCGAGGTCTGGCCGCACGACCTGGGCACCTTCCTCCGCCTGGTCGGCGCGGGCGCGATCTTCTTGGTGAGCAACACGATCCTGATCACACTCGCCGTTTTCGGCACCACTCCCGAGGTCCGCCTGCGCGAGGCGATGGGCACGCCGGCCGACTACGCGCTCGAGTCCGCGACCATCGCGCTGGGCATCGTGCTCGCCTGGGCGCTGGTGGACTGGCCGGTCGCGCTGCTGCTCATTCTGGGCATAACGCTCGTGCTGCACCGCAGCGTGCTGATCCGCCAGCTCCGCGACCAGGCCCGCGCGGACGCCAAAACGGGCCTGCTCAACGCTTCCTCGTGGGCCGAGGCCGCGGCCGTCGAACTTTCCCGGCCCCGCCGTCCCGGCGGGACCACGAGCGTCCTGATGCTCGACCTCGACCATTTCAAGCTGGTGAACGACCGCCACGGGCATCTGGTGGGCGACAGCGTCTTGCGTGCGGTCGCGGACACCTTGCGCGCCGAGCTGCGCGCGGGCGACCTGGTCGGCCGGTTCGGCGGTGAGGAGTTCGTCGTGCTCCTGCCGGACACGAGCCGCTTCGACGCCTTGGCCATCGCCGAGCGCATCCGCTGCCGGGTCGCGGCGACGACGGTCTCGGTCGCCGCCGGCGATCCGCACAAGGTCGGCGTGACGGTGTCGATCGGCGTCGCGGCGCACCCGCGGGACGCGGGCACTTTGGACGGGCTGATCAAGGTCACCGACAAAGCCTTGTACCAAGCCAAAACCGCGGGCCGCAACCGGACCGTGGGCTACGACAAGCACGAGCCGACGGTCGTTCGTGAAGACGTCGCCTGAGGTCGTGAGTGTTTTCGCCGGTCAGTCGGAGACTGTGATGGCCGCCAGTTTTTCGTGCAGGTACTCGGAAGCGAGGACCTCCGGGTAGGCCGTGTGGCCGAGCGGTGGTCCCAGCGAAGAGATGCGGGCGTCGTGGTCGGTCTCGTAGAAGAAGATGAGTGAGACCAGGTCTTCGTCCGGGGCGGAGGCGTCCGGCGGGAGGACGCGGTGGCGGGTCGAGCGCCAGCGGTCGCCGGTCCAGCGGGCCATCAGGTCGCCGATGTTGACGGTGAAGGCGGCGGGGTCGAAGGGGGCGTCGACCCAGCGGCCGTCGGCGGTATAGACCTGCAGTCCGCCGACGCCGGCTTGGCGGTCGAGGATGGTGACCGTGCCGAAGTCGGTGTGCGGGCCGATGCGGAACTGGTCGGGCTCGGGGGTGCCGACGTGGGTCATCGGCGGGTACCAGTTGATGTTGAACGTGTACGTCGGATGCCCGGTGTGCCGGGTGAAATGGTCCGGGGGCAGGTCCAGCGCGGCCGCGAAGATGGTGAGCAGCTCGTCCGAGAGCTCACGCATCCGTCGCATGTAGGCGGTGGCCGCGTCCGCGAAGCCGGGCACCTCGGACGGCCAGACGTTGGGCTGGAACCAGAAGGCGTCGATCTCGGGGATGCCGACCTGGTGTGCGGCGCCGGCCGAGTAGGACTCCTTGAGGTCCGGGGGAGTGGGCGTGCCCTCGGCGTACCCGTTCGCCTCGACGCCGGGTGGCAGCCAGCCGCGGCCGCCGACCGAGACGGCGTACGGCGTCTTGGTTTCGGCGGGCAGTGCGAAGAACTCACGTGCGAGCGCGCGGGTCGTGGCTCGCTCCTCGGTGGAGACGCCGTGGCCGGTGATCATCAGGAAACCGGACTCTCGCAACGCTTCGTCGATCGCGGTGGCCACCGCGCGCTTGCCCGCTTCGGTGCCCTCGAACCACGGGGTCAGGTCGACCAGGGGAACGGCCTCGCTCACAGTTCCTCCCCGATGTCCTCGAACCACAGTTCCGGCCGGGTCTTGATGAACTCGGTCATCAGGTCGACGCACACCCGGTCCTCGAGCACCGTCACGCCGACCCCGTTCTCGGCGAGCCAGTCGTGGCCGCCGTGGAACGTGCGCGCCTCGCCGATCAGCACCCGAGGGATGCCGAACTGCCGCACCAGGCCACTGCAGTACCAGCACGGCGAAAGCGTGGTGACCATGATCGTGTCGCGGTAGTGCGGCCGCCGTCCCGCGTTCCGGAACGCGGCCGTCTCCGCGTGCAGCGACGGGTCGCCGTCCTGGACGCGGCGGTTGTGGCCGCGGCCGAGCAGCTTGCCGTCGAGGGTGAACAGCGCGGCGCCGATCGGGACGCCGCCTTCGGCCTTGCCGAGCAGCGCCTCCTCACGGGCGACGGCGAGCAGTGACTCGTTCATGAACCCACTGTTAAGGCTTGTCCCGGGATTTGGCAAGCCACGCACCGGTCAGCGGCCGGACGTCCGCCCAGCCGAGTGCCAGATACAACGCCCTCCCGTCGTCGGTGGCGGCGAGCACGGCCGTCTTCGCGCCCGAGTCGTGGGCGAACGCGCCCAGCGCGCCCATCAGGACCCGGCCGAGCCCACGGCGGCGGTGCGCCGGCTCGGTGACCACCTGGTCGAGCACGGCGTGGTCGCCGGCGAGCCCGGTCTGCGCGCGTGCCGCGAGCGCGCCGTCGGCGGCCTGGATGACCGCCTCCGCCCTGTCGCCGCCCGCGTGCACCTCCAGCCGGTAGCCGTCCGGCAGTGCGGCGTGCTCGACCTGGCTGAGGTCGATGGTCATGAGGTGGCCGGGTTCGTCGTTGGTCCAGCCGGGCATCAGCGTCGCCTGCACGTTCCCGAACACCTTGATCCAGGTGCCCTGCTCACTCAGCCCGGCGACCCTGGCCCGCACCAGGTCCGGATCCGCCGAGGGCAGGATGTAGCGCACGCGGTGGTCGGGCAGGCCGACGTCGATGCGCCAGCCGTCGGGCTCCGTCACGGGGGCGCTGGTCCGCCGGGACGCCGCCCAGCCGTGCACCCAGGCCCGTACCAGGTGATCTTCCATGGCGTCATCCTGACACGGGCCACCGACAACTTCAGGCGCTTTTGTCGTCCAGCCGCCGGATGAACGTCACGCGGTCGAACCCGGGGCCGTCGTAGTCCGGCTGGAACGGCCTGCCGTCGAGTTCGGCGGGCCCCGGTTCCGCCACGAAGCCGATACCGGTGTGGAACGCGTAGGAGCCCGCGTTGCCCGCCGGTGTCACCGCGCGCGCCACCGACCGTCCATTGCGGACACTGTAGGCGAAGAACCGCTTGTACAGGTGCTGGGCGATGCCGCGCCCGCGATAGTCCGGCGAGACACCGGAAAAGTGGACGTAGCTTTCGTCGTCGCGGCTCTGGGACAGGAAGCCGATCAGGAAGGCGATCACCTCTCCGTCGTGCTCGACGACCTCGCTGCCGCCGGTGAAGTGCTGGAAGTAGAACCGCGGCAGCACCAGCGCGCGTTCCTTCCCGCCGGAGCCCGCCCACCAGCGGTCCATCGCCGCCAGCACGCGGGGATGGTCGTCCGGCACCGGGTTCCGGATCAGCGCGCCCGCGACCGACGGCAGCTCATCGTCCATCCAGTCACCATAGGAGCGGACACCGCGGGCGGGCGGCTTCTGAGTTGCTCAGGCGTCGACGCGGGCCGAATCGCGCGCCCGCTTCGCGAGCACGCTGATCGACAGCAACGCCACCACCGCGAGCACGATGATGTAGCCGGACACCGACATCGACGTGCCCGTCGATTCCAGCAGCAGCACCATGATGAACGGCGCGAGCCCGCCGCCGACCACCGCGCTGAGCTGGTAGCCGAGCGAGGCGCCGGTGTAGCGCATCTCCGGGGTGAACAGCTCCGCGAACAGGGCGGCCTGCGGGCCGTACATGATGCTGAGGAACAGGCTGGCGATGAACGAGGCGACCACGAACCACAGCAGGTTCTTCGTGTCGATCAGCAGGAACATCGGGACCGCCCAGACCAGCAGGCCGACCGCGCCGAAGGTGTAGATCTTGATCCGGCCGATCTTGTCGGACAGGCCGGCGGCCAGCGGGATGATCGCCAGCTGGCTGCAGCTGATGATCAGGGTCGCGGTGAGCACGGTCGTGCGTGACATGCCGAGTTCGCGGGTCGCGTAGTCGAGTGTCCCGGTGAGCAGGATGTAGAACGTCGCCGTGTTGACCGCGAACGACCCGCCGGCGAGCAGGACCGTGCCGAGGTGGTCGCGCAGGATCTCGCGCAGCGGTGACCCTTTGCGCGCGGCGGCGGCTTCGGCGGCCTTGCGGAACTCCGGTGTCTCGTCGACCCGCTTGTGGATGTACCAGGCCAGCCCGAGCACCAGCACGCCGACGATGAACGGGATCCGCCACGCCCAGGACAGGAAGTCCGCGGGCGGCGCGACCTTCGACGCGACCAGGAACACCGTGTTCGCGAGCACGACGCCGATGGGCACGCCGAGCTGGACGAGACTGCCGTACAGCCCGCGTTTGCCCTCCGGCGCGTACTCGGTGGCCAGCAGCATCGCGCCACCCCATTGCGCGCCGACCGCGACGCCCTGCACGAGCCTCAGCAGCACGAGGAGCAGCGGCGCGGCGATGCCGATCGACGCGTACGTCGGCAGCAGGCCGATCGCCGTCGTCGCCACGCCCATCAGCGCGATCGCCATGACCAGCACGGGTTTGCGGCCGTGTTTGTCACCCAGGTTCCCCGCGATGATCCCGCCGATCGGCCTGGCCAGGAAGCCGACGGCGAAGGTGGCGAACGACGCCAGCACCCCCGCGGCCGGATTGCTCGCGGGAAAGAAGGTCTTCCCGAAAACCAAAGCCGCTGCTATGCCAAATACGAAGTAGTCGTACCACTCGACCGAGGCGGCGAGGGCTGCTGCGGTGGCGGCCCTTCGGCGCTGTTTGGTCGAGGTGACCGGATCGGCTGCCATGGGGGACCACCCTTCGCGGCGGGGGAGAGTCCCGAGAAATTAGCAACCGCTTAGTATGTCGTCAACGTCGCATTTGGGTGAATCGATACCGACCGGACGGTATCCGCGTTGAACTCGCTGTCACACATCGAGCCGACGGCTCGTCTTCCGCGGGAACGGCATTCCACGACGGAATGTCCCGACAGAAGCGGAGCCTCATGTTCGCCGCCTATCTCACGGTCACCCTCCTCGGCGCGGTCTTCAACGGCGCCGCCGCCGTCATCTACCTGATCGGCCACGAGTACCCGAAGGCTCAGGCGGACATGAAGGGCATCCCTCGCAAGTGGGTGCCGGTGCTGGGCATGCTGCTGGCGGCGGGCGCCGCGGGCCTGCTGGCCGGGCTCGCCGTGCCGCTGCTGGGAACCCTCGCCGCCGGCGGCCTCGTGCTGTACTTCGTCGGCGCGATCATCGCCCACCTGCGAGTGGGCTCGCGCGACATCGTCGGCGGGATCGTCTTCCTCGCCACCGCGGCCGCGGCGCTGATCCTGGGCCTGCTCTCCCACGGCCCCTGGTGATAGGAACGCCGCGCTCAACCGACCTGGGGGTCACCGGGAGCGCGGCGTCACTGTGAATGTACCAATCGGACTGTGCGGCGTCCATCGACCGCGGTGGGTGGCCGGGGTATCTGACAGATCGGAAGTGCGCTCGGTTGTGCCGCCGGGTCGGCTACGCTAAGGGAGATCCGCTGTGTGCGGGGGGATGGAGACAGACATGGACGACTTGCTCGGCGACGTGCGTTCCGTTCAGGAACAGCTCGCGCCCGATGACCTGTTCGAGACGCTGGTGGAGCAGGCGCTCGGCCTGGGCAGGGTCAATTTTCACGAATAGGCCGTAATGCCGACACACGTGTTCCTGGGGCCGACGATGCCTGGGGAAGCCGCCTCGGGCGTTCTGCCCGAGGCGGTTCTGCATCCGCCTGCCGCGCATGGTGATCTTCTTCGCCTCGGCTGTGCGGCCGGGGACGTGGTCGTGCTCGTCGATGGCTACTACCACCACCACGCTTCGGTCCGGCACAAGGAAGTTCTCGCACTGCTCAGTGCGGGCGTCCGGGTCGTCGGTTGCGCCAGTATGGGTGCTTTGCGTGCCGCCGAGCTGTATCCGTACGGAATGACGGGTAACGGCGTCGTTTTCCGGATGTACCGCGACGGGGTCGTCGACGCGGACGACGAAGTCGCGGTGACGCACGGGGAAGGGCCTGACTACCGGAAGTTCAGCGTTCCGCTGGTCACCATCCGCCACCTGGCCGAGGTCGCGCGAACAGCCGGGGTGGTCTCCGACGCCGAAGCGCGCGCGGTGGTCGAAAGCGCGCGAAAGCTTCACTACACCGAACGCACCTGGCCGCGTCTGCGGGCGAGTGGCTTGGCGGAGGTGGTCGCGCGGCTCGAGGAATTCGCCGTCGCGCACCCAGCGGCGGCGGACGTCAAGGTGGCCGACACGCTCGACACGCTGACGAAAATCGCGCGCCGGGAGATCGTGCCCGCCGGGGAAACTCCGGAGTGGGCGCGGACGCCGGACTGGCGGAATCGTTTTCTGGACGAATGGCGGACGCGATTCTCCGTCACGGAAATCGACGGCGTCGAAGTGAGCCGGGCCGACGTGATCCGGTATCACCAGCTCTACGCCGGCGATTTTCCGGCGCGCTGGCGGAAATTCGCGCTCGGGCAGATAGCCGGGGGAGCGGACGTGCTCGCCGAGGTGGCACGTTTCGGGCTCACTCCGGAGTCGCTCACCGAAGCACAGACCGCGGAATGGCTCACCAATGACGAAATCGACCGGCTGTCGCCAGAAGAAGCGCTGATCCGGGTGCTGGTCCGGTCGTTGCGCATACCTTCGCCGACTTACGAATTCGCGGCCGCGGAGCCGCTGCTGGCCGAAGATCCGCTGGTGCGGCGCAAGGTCGCCGAGTCGCACGCGGTCAACGCCGAGGTGGCGACGTGGCCAGGGCGGCGCGGCGCCGAGCACCTCAAGCGGGCCGTGCTGATCGAGAGCTTGGCGCGGGCGTGGGACGTCGACGGAAACGAGGAAGGCGTGGTGCTCGCCGCGGCCAGGGATCGCGGGTTCCGTTCGCTCGGCGACGCGGCCGGCGCGGCCCGGTTGTTCTTCCTGCACAGGCGATTCCGCGAGCTCAGGCGGGATGCCACGTGAGGAAGGTCTTCTTCGACGGCACCCACCGCGTGCGGCGCCCGGAGCACACCTGGGCGCTGGTCGAGCCGTTGCTGCCCCGCTTCGGTGTCACGCGGATCGCGGACATCACCGGGCTGGACGTGATCGGCGTGCCGGTGGCGACCTCCGTCCGGCCGCTGGCCAAGAGCCTGAGCGTCTCCCAGGGCAAAGGGCGGACGCCGCTGCTGGCGAAGATCTCGGCGGCGATGGAGGCGATCGAACTGTGGCACATCGAGCACGTGCGCGGACCCGTCCTCTTCGCCGGGACACCCGCGCGTGAACTGGAGCTCGGCTATGCGGTGACCGACCTGGTGACCGCGCCTTCCGCGCTGGTCACCGACGCGACCGCGCTGGACTGGGCCGGAGCGACCGGTCTGGTGACCGGGCGGGCCGTGCCGGTGCCGTCGGCGCTGGTGAGCTTCGCCGGCCACAGCGAACGCCGGTGGTCGCCACCGGGCCTGCGGTCCGACAGCAACGGCCTGGCGTCGGGCAACAGCCTGGCGGAGGCTGCCCTGCACGCCTTGTACGAGGTGATCGAGCGCGACGCGCTGAGCCGGTATCACGAACCCGAAAGTCTCGACCTCACCTCGATTCCCGACGAAGGTTGCCAAGACCTGGTGGACAAGGTGGTCTCCGCCGGTGCCACCCTGACCGTCGCCCCGATTCCCAACCGTTTCGGCGTTCCGTGTTTCGACGCCCGGATCTGGAGCCCGGATTTCGCGATCGGCTGTCAGGGATCGGGTGCGCACCTCGACCCGGCGGTCGCGCTTTCGCGGGCGATCACCGAAGCCGTGCAAAGCCGGCTGACGGCGATCGCGGGCAGCCGTGACGATCTCCCGCCGATCTATCACCGCGTCGAGATCGGCGCCGAGGAACCGCCGCGGCCCGCCGAGCGGCTCGTGGGCTGGGGCGGGTTCGGCGCAGAAGCCGCGGGACCGTTCGAGGATCTCGACACCGAACTGGCGTGGATCGGGAAACTGACCCAGCAGGTCACCGGTTTCGAGCCGCTGGTGACCGACTTGAGCACCAGGCCCGAATTCGCCGTCGTGAAGGTGATCGTCCCCGGCACCGTCGTCGACGAGGAGCGCGTCCATCCGAGCCGCTGACCGTGCTCGGGTCAGTCGTCGGCGGGGTCCTCGCCCCGCCACCAGTCGCCGAGTGCCGCGATCCGCGCGACGACCTCGACGGCGAGTTCCTCGGTACCGGCCCTGACCTGGGTGAGGAGCGCGGCCGCCTGCTCCCGTGATCGCTCCGCGGCTGCCGGTTCTTGACAGTTCGCCAGTGTTTGGAGCGCGTGAGCGTGGTCCAGCAGGTAGCCGTGCCCGGCCGCGATCTCGCAGGCCTGACCCGCGTCGCGGATCGCGCCTTCGCGGTCACCCGTGTCCAGCCGCGCGGCCGCGAGCTCGATCAGCGCGCGAGCCTGCTCCCTCGGGCGCGACGTGATCGTGCCCGCGATGGCCGTCTCGATCGCCTCACCGGGCCTGCCGGTCCGGCGCTGCCAAGCGGAAAAGCCTTGCAGCAGCGCCGAGTTCCAGTAGGGCAGCCGGTCGTCGTCACCGGCGAGCCGCCTGGCCAGCGTCAGGTGCCGCCCCGCCGAGCCGAGGTCGTCCACCGCCAGCGCCGCGCGCCCGAGCACGACGAGTGAGCCGACCTCGTGCCACGGCGACGCGATCCACCGCGACTGCGCCAGCGCTTCCTGACCCAGCTCCGTGGCCAGATCGGGGCGCCCGGCCGCGAGTTCGGTCTCGGCGAGGTTGCGGACCGTCTCGGTCACGCCCATCCGGTCCTTGACGTCGTGCCAGCCGTCGAGCGCGAGCGCGAAGCCCCGCAACGCGGCGGCGAGTTCGCCGCGGTACAACGCGCTCATCACCAGGATCGACCGGCAGCGCACCCGCAGGTACGGCAGGTCGAGTGCGCGTGCCATCTCGTAGGACCGTTCGAGCATCGTTTCGCCGCGCGCCGTGTCGCCCAGGTGCACCAGTGCCAGCCCCAGATCGAACAGGTTGTTGCTCTGCCCCGCCTCGTCCCGGTCGTCGACCGCGAGCCGCAGCGACACCTCGTAGTGCTCGATCGCTTTGTCGTACTGCTCCGTTTCGAACGCGATGGCGCCGATCCCGGTCTGGGCGCGTGCCTCGCCGACCGCGTCGCCCGCCTCGTGGAACAGCCGCGCGGCGCGCGTCATGTGCTGCTCCGCCTCGGCGTAGCGCGTGCGGTGCAGGTGCAGCTGGCCCAGCCCTCGCCGCATGCCCGCCTGGGCGAGCAGGTCGCCGGACCGCTCGGCCGCGGCGAGCGCCGCGGTGAACGCGGTCAGCCAGATCGAGTCGTGCCGGTGCCGTTGCAGGTACATCTGCAGCGCGTCGGCGAGCAGCCAGATCTCCAGTCCGGCCGCGGCGGGACCGCAGATCAGCGCGACCATGTTCTCGGCTTCGGCGTCCAGCCACCGCATGGCGTCGGCCGAGTCCGTCCACAGTGGACCGGACGGCGCGGCCGGCGAGGTCATCGTGTGCGCGTCGGGGTAGAGCAGATCGCGGGCGGAACCGGCCCGGCCCAGGTAGAACGCGAACAGCTCACCGAGCGCCTGGTCGCGTTCGGCCGCGGTTTCGTGATCGCGGGCCCGTTCGGTGGCGAATTCCCTGATCAGGTCATGGAAAGTGAACCGGTCCGGCGCGCGGCGCCCGATCAGGTTCGACGCCGCCAGCTGACCGAGCAGCCGTTCGGCGTCGTCGTGGTCCACCGAGTTCACGGCGGCCGCCGCGAGTACGTCGAACTCCTGGCCGGGGATCAGGCTCAGCCTGCGGAAGAAGCGCGACGGCGACGGTTTCAGCGCGCTGTAGGACAGATCGAAGGCCGCCCGCACCGCTGCCTGGCCGTCTCCGTCTATCTCCAGCGCGTCGAGTTTCTTGCCAGGCAGCAGTTTGCGCAGATAGTCCGCGATGGTGCGGCTGGTCGAGGTGGCCAGGTTCGTCGAGGCGATCCGCAGCCCGAGCGGGAGCAGCCCGCAGGCGGCGACGAACTCGTTCGCGGCGTCGGGCTCCGAGGCGACCCGCTCGGCGCCGATGACGTTGGCCAGTATCGTCTTGGCTTCGCTGACGGTGACCATCTCGACGCCGAACAGCCGCGCGCCGTTGAGCGCGCTCAGCCCGTGCAGGTTGTTGCGGCTGGTGACGACGACCGCGCAGCCCGCCTCCGCGGGGAGCAACGGCCGCACCTGATCCGCGCTGGCCGCGTTGTCCAGGACCATGAACACCTTGCGCCCGCTCAGCCGCGAGCGCAGCAGCGCGCCCTGCTCGTTGACGTCGTGCGGGATCTCGTCCGCCGCGACGCCGAGCGCGCGGAGGAAGGAGGCCAACGCGTCGGTCGCGCTCAGTGGCGGGTTGGCCGAGAAGCCGCGCAGGTCGACGTACAGCTGGCCGTCCGGGAACTCGGAGCGCAGTTCATGCGCGAAATGCACCGCCAGCGCGGTCTTCCCGGCGCCGGGCGGGCCGGCCAGCACCGCGATCGGGACCGCGAGCCGGTTGCCCGCGGCCCCGGTCGCCAGCGCGCGCAGCCGCGCCATCAGGTCGCCGCGGCCGACGAAATCGGCGATGTCGGCGGGCAGCTGGAAGGGCGCGACCCAGGTGGGCGGCCTGCTCGGCGGCGGTTCCTGCCGAGGCGGGGCGTGCTCCTGGTCGTCGGCCAATACTCGTTGATAAAGGCCCCGCAGGGAGGTGCTCGGGTCGACCCCGAGTTCCTCACGCAGCAGCGTGGCGAGCTTCTGGTAGGCCGCCAGCGCGTCCGCCTGCCGGTCCGAGCGGTGCAGCGCCGTCATCAGCTGACCCCAGAAGCGCTCCCGCAGCGGGTACTCCTCGGTGAGCGCGTACAGCTCGCCGGTCAGCTCGGTGTGCCTGCCCAGCGCCAATTCGACGTTGACCACGCGTTCCCACGCCTGCAGCCGCTCCTCGACCAGCCGCGGCGCCTCCTGCGCGTGCAGGAAGTCCGACTGGACGTCCGAGAACGGCGTGCCACGCCACAGCGCCAGTCCTTCGCGCAGTTCACGCGCCTCGGCGGTGTTGTCCCGCGCGGCCCGCGCCTGGTCGGCCTTGCCGATCCGGTCGCGGAACCGGTCGAGGTCCAGCGTGCCGGGCGCGACGTCCATGGTGTAGCCGCCGGGCCGGGTGCGGACGAGCCCACCGGCTTCGCCGAGTGCGCTGCGCAGGCGGGTCACATGCGTCTGCACCGCGTTGCGCGCGCCTTTGGGCGCCGTGTCGGCCCACAGCCGGTCGATCAGCTCCTCGACCGAGAGCAGCCGGTTCCCCCGCAGCAGAAGGCTGGTCAGGAGGATGCGTGCTTTCCCTGACTGCAGCGGCACCGGCGACCCGCCGACCGTGGCGGTCAGCGGTCCCAGCAGCCGGAAGTCGCCGTCGCTCACCGGATTACCCGGCCTCGCATGACCACGTGCTTCGGGTGGGACAGGACCGAGGGGTGCAGTGCGGGGTCCTCGTCGTAGATCACCAGGTCGGCGGGAGCACCGTCGACGAGACTCTCCAGCCCCAGCCAGGATCGCGCGGCCCACGACGCGGCGCCCAGCGCGGTGTCGGCGGGCAGGCCCGCCTTGCCCAGCCAGCCGACCTCCTCGGAGACCTTGCCGAAGGTGGCGATGTCGGTGCCCGCCAGCACGGTCACCCCGGCCTCGTGCGCGGCGCCCACCATCGGCACCATCATCTCCCACCCGGCACGCAGCCAGGTGTCGTTCGGGCCGGGTTCGGGTGCGGCGTCCATCTCCACGATCATCTCGGCGAACGTGGTCAGCGTGGGCACCAGCACGGTGCCCTGCGCCGCCATCCTGGCCAGCAGCCCGTGATCGAGATTCATCCCGTGCTCGAGGCTGTCGGCGCCGGCATGGACGGCGTTGTGACACCCCTGGGCGGTCTGGCAGTGCACGGCGACCCGCCCGCCCGCCTCGTGCACCGCGGTCACGACCTCGGTCAGCACCTCGATCGGGACGGCGTCCTGACTGGGCGTCCAATCCCCGATGACCTTGCACCACCCCGACGAAGCCGATGCCTCTTCGACCGCGGCCCGCGGCAGCTCGTCCAGGCCGACGTGCCGTCCCGCTCCCGGGAAGAAGTGTCCCGAGGTGGCCAGCCACTTGCCGGAGGAGTAGACCTTCGGCAGCTCGGGGTCGTCGTCGACCCATTCGGGCAGCCGGACGTTGGACCCCGGCACGCGCACCACGAGCACGCCCGCGTCCCGGTGCCCGCCGAGGTCCGAGACGAAGGCCTCTTCGGTGAAGGTGTCCGTCGGGAAGCCCGTTCCCGGATGGGTGTGCAGGTCGGCCAACCCCGGCAGGATCCAGCCGCCGTCGGAGAGCCACTCCGCGTCGCCGTGCCCGTCCGTCCGCAGCCGATCGCCGTCGACGAGGAAGGTCTGTTCCTCCCGGGCGGGCAGCGTGACCCCGCGCACCTTGAAAGCCACTTCCCGAACTCCGTTCCCGATAGCAGGCGCCCCCGGGCGCACGATACCGAAAACGCGACGGCGCTGTGGCCCATGTCTCACTTCGGTCGGTGCGGTACCGACTGGCCGGTATCCAAGTGACGCAATCGTTTTCCATTGTGACCGCGGCGCGACACTCGTCCGGCACAATGAGCCGCATGGGGGCAGAAGAACGCGACAAGGACTGCCTGTGGGTGACTGTCGGGCACAGAGAGCAAGGTGAAGATCCCCGCCGATCGCGCTTCGGCAGGGGGCAGCTCGTCACGGTCCGGCGGGGCAAGCGGGGTTTCGCGAGCGTGCGCTGCGACTGCTGTGACTCGATGCTGCGCGTGATGGTGCACGGCTCGCGCTACGACCGGTCGATGGGTGAGGGGCGCGACGACGGACTGCTACGGGTGACCGCCTTCGCCTGGCTCGGTTTCCTCGCTGGGATCATCCCGTTCGCCTGGGGCGCCGGGGTGCTGGTGTCGGCCGTGTGCGCCGCGGTGGGCGTGGCGATCGGCCTGCGCTGGATGCCGATGGACGAGGCGCCGAAGCGGTACCCGATCGCCTATGTCATCGGGGGCACGAAGCCGCTGAAGCACGTGGCGCGCGGGGCCTACGTCGCGACCACCCAACCCGCTGTGACGTAGCCCGCGCTTGGATACCTACTGGTCGGTATGCGACGCTGGTGTGGTGTCACACCGTCCGTGCGCCCAGCATCCGCAGCACGAGCTCGCCGTATTCGCGCCCGAGCGCGGCGGGGGACTGGCGGGTGCGTTCGGTGTACCAGCGGGCGACGTCGACGCCGAGCGAAAGCACCGCGCGGGCGGCCGTCCACGAGTCGGGGACGGTGAACACGCCGTCGGCCACGCCCTGGCCGATGACGTCGCGGACGATCTGTTCGATCCGGCGGCGCAGCTCGGCGACCACCGCGAGCTCCTTGTCCGGCAACGCCTGCAGCTCGTACTGGACCACGCGCGCGACCGTGTGCCTGCGGGCGTGCCAGGCGACGAAGTCCTCGGTCAGCTCGCGGATCGTCCCGACGGGGCCGATGTCGCGCGCGACCACGTTCTCGACCAGCGCGAGCGTCTGCTCGTGGCCGTTCTTGCTGATCGCGAACAGCAGCGCGGCCTTGGACGGGAAGTGGACGTAGAGCGCGGCGGGACTCATCCCGGCGCCGCCCGCGATGTCCCTGGTCGTGGTCGCGTGATAGCCCCGCCGGGCGAACGACTCGACCCCGGCGAGCATCAGGCGGCGGGCCGCCTCTGGCTGGACGTCCGGCCACAGTTCGGCGGACAGCGACACGGTCATCGCCGGTTCCTCCTCCATCACCGGCGGGGTTGACACACCCCGCACGTTCCGCCCAGTGTAATAAGCGGGCGCTTAGTCAGAACAGGAGATCCGCACAAGTGAACTCGTTCAAAGATCGGGTGGCCATCGTCACCGGGGCCAGCCGCGGTATCGGGCTCGGTATCGCCAAGGAACTGGTGGAACGCGGCGCCAAGGTGTGCGTCACCGCGCGCAACCCGGAACCGCTGGCCGAGGCGGTCAACGAGCTCGGCGGCCCGGACGTGGCGATCGCCGTCGCAGGCAAGTCGGACAACGCCGAGCACCAGGCCGAGGCCGTCGCCAAGACGATCGAGGCCTTCGGCAGGCTCGACATGCTGGTCAACAACACCGGCATCAACCCGGTCTACGGCCCGATGCTGGACATCGACTTCGACGCCGCCGCCAAGATCATGGCCGTGAACCTGCTGGCGCCGCTGGCGTGGACGCGCGCCGCGCGCGACGCCTGGATGGGCGAGCACGGCGGTTCCGTCGTCAACGTCGCCTCGGTCGCCGGCCTGTTCGCCTCGCCCGGCATCGGCATGTACGGCGTCAGCAAGGCCGCGCTGATCCGGATGACCACCGAGCTCGGCGCCGAACTCGGGCCGAAGATCAGGGTCAACGCCGTCGCGCCCGCCGTGGTCAAGACCAAGTTCGCCACCGCGCTGTACGAAGGCCGCGAGGAAGAGGTCGCCTCGGCGTACCCGATGAAGCGGCTCGGCGTGCCGTCCGACATCGCGGGCGCGGTCGCCTTCCTGCTGTCGGAGGAGGCGGGCTGGGTCACCGGCCAGACGCTGGTCCTCGACGGCGGCATCACGCTGGTCGGTGGCATGTGAGCACCGAGATCGCGGGCGCGGGCGTCGTCGTCACCGGTGGCGGTGGCGGGATCGGCGCTGCGCTGGCCCGCAAGTTCGCCGGCGCGGGCGCACGCGTGGTCGTTTCCGACCTCAGCGCCGACGGCGCGCAGGCGGTCGCCGAGGAGATCGGCGGCACCGCCGTCACCGCGGACGCGGCGAGCGAAGAGGGCATCGAGCGGCTGATCGCGGTCGCGCGCGAGAAGCTCGGCGCCGTCGACCTGTTCTGCGCCAACGCCGGCATCGCGCCCAACGGCGGCCCGGAGACCCCCGAAGACGTCTGGGCGCGCGCCTGGGACGTCAACGTCATGGCGCACGTGCGCGCCGCCAAGCTGCTGCTGCCGGACTGGCTGGAGCGAGGCAAAGGTCATTTCCTGGCAACGGTTTCCGCGGCCGGTCTGCTGACCAGCCTGGGTTCCGCGCCGTACGCGGTGACCAAGCACGGCGCGCTGGCGTTCGCCGAATGGCTGAGCGCCACCTACCGCCATCGCGGCGTCACCGTGCAGGCGCTGTGCCCGCAGGGGGTCAACACGGACATGTACCAGTCCACCGGTGAGGCGGGCGCGCTGCTGATGGGCGCGTCGCTGATCGAGCCGGACAAGGTGGCCGAGGACGTGCTCAAAGCCGTTGGCGGCGAAGAGTTCCTGATCCTGCCGCACCCCGAGGTCGCGCAGTACTACGCCGCGCGCGCGACGGCGACCGACCGCTGGCTCGGCGGGATGAACAAGCTGCAGCGGAAGGTCGAAGACGCACTTGGCTGAGGACTGGGCGCCCGAAGTCGAAGAACTCCGGCGCAGGCGTGCGCTCGCCGAGCGGATGGGCGGCCCCGAGAAGGTCGCCCGTCAGCACGGCGCGGGCAGGCTGACGGTCCGCGAGCGCATCGAAGCGTTGGTGGACAAGGGTTCTTTCGACGAGATCGGCGCGCTCGCCGGTTCGGCCGAGTACGCCGGGGACGGCACACTGGTCTCGTTCGTGCCCGCCAACTTCGTGGTGGGCACCGCCCGGCTCGACGGTCGCCGGGTCGCCGTGGGCGGTGACGACTTCACCGTCCGCGGCGGCGCGGCCGACGCGGGCATCATGGGCAAGCAGATCCACGCCGAGCGGCTGGCCAACGAGCTCGGGATGCCGCTGGTGCGGCTGATCGAGGGCACCGGTGGCGGCGGCAGCGTGAAGATGCTGGAACAGCACGGGTTCACCTACGTGCCGTTCAACCCTGGCTGGGACCTCGTGGTCGACAATCTCTCGGCGGTGCCGGTGGTTTCGGCGTGCCTGGGTCCCGTCGCGGGCCTGGGCGCGGCCCGCGCGGTCATGTCCCATCTGTGCGTTCTGGTGGAAGGGGCCGGTCAGCTGTTCGTCGCCGGGCCGCCGCTGGTGAAGCACGCGACCGGCGAGGACCTCACCAAGGAGGAACTCGGCGGCGCGGCGGTGCATCGCCGCAGCGGCGCCGTCGACGTGATCGTCCCGTCCGAGGAAGCCGCTTTCCAGGCGGTGCGCGATTTCCTGGCGTACTTGCCGTCCAATGTGGACTCACTACCGCCTGTCGTCGGCAGTTCGGACGATGTTTCGCGTCGCGAGGAGGGCTTGCTTTCGCTCGTGCCTCGTGACCGTCGCAAGCCTTATCGGCTGCGGCCGTTGCTGGACGCCGTCTTCGACTCCGGGTCCGTGTTCGACTACGCCTGCTACGGCGGCTCCGCGTACGCGGGACTGGCCAGGCTGGACGGTCACCCGGTCGGCGTCATCGCGACGGATCCCTACCGTGGCGCGACGCTGACCGCCGAGGGCGCCGACGCCATCACCCGGCTGGTCGACCTCTGCGAGACCTTCCACCTGCCGATCGTGAACCTGACCGACCAGGCGGGCATGGTCATCGGCCTGGCCGGTGAGAAACGCGGGTCGATCCGCCGCGGCGCACGGGCGATCACCGCCGTGTACCAGGCACGCGTGCCGGTCGCCGAGATCATCGTCCGGCGCGTGTTCGGCGTCGGCGGCGCCGGCATCACCAACCGGCACCGGCTGGTCCGCCGCTGGGCCTGGCCGTCCGGCGACTGGGGTTCCCTCCCGGTCGAGGGCGGCATCGAAGCCGCCTACCGCGCGGAAATCGAGGCCGCCGAGGACCCGGCCGCCCACATCGCCGCGATCCGCGAACGCCTCGACGCGGTCCGCTCGCCGTTCCGCACCGCCGAGAAGTTCGCCGTCGAGGACGTCATCGACCCGCGCGACTCGCGGCCGCTGCTGTGCGAGTGGGTGCACGACGCCTACCGGGTGCTGCCGAAACTGCTGGGCAGGCCGTCGTTCGGCGTGCGTCCCTGACCCCGGTTTGAAAGGTGATCATCCGGGTACCTTGCCCGCGAGGTGAGAGCTATGGGAACCGGTCCGGTGATTCTGGGCTTCGACGGGACGCCTGTGTCCGAGCGCATGGTGGCCGAGGTCGGCGAGCTGCTCGGGGAGCGTGACGCGCTGGTCGTGACGGTGTGGGAGACGGGCCGGGTGTTCGACCTGGGCGCGGGGCCCGCGGCGACGCTGACCGGCCCGGTGGCGCCGATCGACCTGCGGACCGCCGAGCAGCTCGACAAGGCCGCGCACGACTCCGCGCAGCGGACCGCCAGCCGTGGCGTCGAGCTGGCGCTGGCGGCCGGGCTGCGTGCGGAAGGGCTCGCCGTCGCCGATCAGGTGACGGTGGCCGAGACGCTGGTCCGGCTCGCCACCGAGCACAAGGCTTCGGTGATCGGGGTCGGGGCGCACCGGCACGGCAGGCTCAGCGAGCTGTTGCTCGGCAGCACCTCGAAGGACGTGCTGCGGCTCGCGCCGTGCCCGGTCTTGGTCATCCGCGACGAGTCGTGAGCGACGGCCGAGCGGGTCAGGGGTAGGCGGGGAAGTTCGGCGGGCGGCGCTCGTTCCAGCTGGCGAGGCCCTCCGGGAGTTCCGGGCGGCCGAAGGAGTCGAGCATCAGCGCGGTGGCCTCTTTCGCGGCCGCCTCGAGCGGGAGCGCGGCCTCGCGGAAGAGCTGCTCCTTCATGATGGCCATCGAACGCGGCGCGCTGTGCGTCGCCAGTTCGGTGGCGTAGGCCTGCGCGCGGGGCAGGAGCTCTTCGGGCGGCAGTACCTCCTGCACGAGCCCGTAGTCGAAGGCCTGCTCGGCGGTGAACGTGCGGCCGGAGAGCAGCAGGTCGAGCGCGCGGCCACGGCCGACGAGTTCGGGGAGCAGCTTCGCGACGCCGTACTCGGCGACCAGCCCCCGGCGGGCGAACGACGTGGTGAACTTGGCGCCGGCCGCGGCGAAGCGGACGTCCGCCGCGCAGGCGACGACGAATCCGAGCCCGGCGCAGCCGCCGTTGATCGCGGCGATGACCGGCTTCGGCGTGAAGGCCGCGGCCAGCACGTTGCGGAAGCCGTCGTGGTCGTCGAGATCCGCGGTCGGCGGCGCGCTGGAGATGTCGCCGAGCAGCCCGAGATCCGCTCCCGGGCAGAAAGCGCGCCCCGCGCCCGTGACGACGACGGCGCGGATCGCCGGGTCCTCGCCCGCCGCGCGCAGCAAGGTGCCGTAGCGGATCTGCATGGCCTGGTCCATGGCGTTGTGCCGGGCGGGCCGGTCGAAGGTCACCGTGGCGACCCCGCCGTCGACCACGTGGCCGACACCGTCCACTGTGGACTGCTGATCGGATCCTGGGCTCATCGCTCCATGCTAAGCGGTCGCTTAGCCTTCGTCGAGCCACCGTGTCGGGCAAACCGCCCAAAACGGCCGGTGGGCGCATCTCGCACCGTGACCGGTCGCCGGGGAGTAATGTTCACGGCTGTCCGGGTGACTCCGGGTGACAATGCCACGCCGAGACCAACCAGTCGGTATGCTCACCGTCCGAGTGGGACGGTCCGCGGCCTGGCCTGCCAGGCAAGGTGACGAAGGTGGCGCAGCGATGACGAGAGCAAGTACCCGTAAGCCGGCCGTCGCCGTCGACGTGCACGCCGACGAGACGTCCGTGCCGCGGCGGCTGCTTTCCCACGCCACGAAGCTCTTCGCCAAGAAGGGCTTCGACCGCACCTCGGTCCAGGAGATCGTGGAGGCGGCAGGCGTCACCAAGGGCGCGATGTACCACTACTTCGGCTCCAAGGACGATCTACTCTACGAGATCTACGCGCGCGTGCTGCGCGAGCAGACCGAGCAGCTGGAGAACGTCGCCGTCACCGAGCAGCCACTGCGCGAGCGGCTCCGCGCCGCCGCGTCGGACGTCGTGGTCTCCACGATCGCCAACCTCGACGACAACAAGATCTTCATGCAGTCGATGCACCAGCTCAGCGCCGAGAAGCAGAAGGCGGTACGCGCGGAACGCCGCAAGTACCACGAGCGCTTCCGCACCCTGGTGGAGGAAGGGCAGTCGACCGGCGAGTTCCGCGGCGACAAGCCCGCCGACGTCATCGTCGACTTCTTCTTCGGTTCAGTGCACCACCTCGGTTCCTGGTATCGCCGCAGCGGTTCGCTCTCGGCTCGCCAGGTCGGCGACCATTACGCCGACCTGCTCCTGTCGTCCTTGCGCCCCGACTAGTCAGGCGGCCGGGACCTGGCGAAGACATCGCGTGGCCGGATCTCGTCGAGCCTGCGTTCCACCACCGTGCCCGCCGGCCAGAGGCTGACCAGATCGAGCAGCGACTCGGCCATTTCCGGCGCCAGCCCGGCCTGATAGCCCTGCTCGGCGAGACTCGACCTGAGCGCTTCGGTGTATTCGGCCTCGGTGAAGCCGCGTAGTTCGGCCACCCGTGCCGTGGTGGTCCCGCGGTGGGAATTGAGTCCGGAGAACGCTCTTCCGCAGCCGCACTGGGTGTCGGGATCTCGTTCGCCCCTGGCGCAGGCGGGCTCGATGAACACGAGCTCGCCCTCGACGCACCAGTTGTAGTCGTTCGTCCGCTTGCCCTGGGTCTGGCCGGTGGCCACCAAGATCTTCATGTCCGTCTCCTGTCCTCGCGTGCTGGTTCTCTTGATGATCCAGTGATAGCAGGAGACACCGACAGTTTCGGGAAACCGGCTCGGATCGTGAGTGTTCCCAACGGTTCTCACCGTCGGCAACGCTCACGACCCGAGGTAGGTGGCGGCGAGTGCGGCGGCCGTTTCGGCGAGTTTCAGGCGGAGCTCGGGTGGTTCGAGCACCTCGAGTCCCGCGCCGAAGCGGAGGAAGTCGGCGAGCGCGTGCTCGGCCGACTCGATCGGCACGGTCGCGCGCACCCAGCCGTCCGCGTCCGGTGCGCTCGCGGTGTCCTCAATGGACTTGACGGCGGCCGGGTTCATCATGTCCGGCAAGCGTTCCATCGAGAACGGGGAGAGCCGGATGACGGCTTCGGCTTGAAGGCGCCGAGCGTCGAAGTCGGCCAGTGAGGACTGCCAGTACCCGGCGAGATCGAAGTTTTCGGGACGCTCGAAGCTTTCGTCGAGCACTTCGAGTTCGAGTATCTGCGAGACCCGGTAGGTGCGCGGGCTTCCGTTGCTCGCGGCGACGAGATACCAGCGGCCCGCCTTGAGCACGAGGCCATACGGATCGAGGACACGCACGACGTCCTGCGGTGCTTTCCAGCGGTGGTAGAGCACGCGTACCCGCCGCGCGTTCCAGACGGCGCCCGCGGCGGTTTCGAGGTGCGGTGTGCTGTCGCCCTCGTGGTACCAGTTGGGGGCGTCGAGATGGAAACGCTCCTGCAGCCGCCCGGCGCGGTCGCGGAGTTCCGGTGGCAGCGCGGCCGTGAGTTTGAGTGTGGACGCGGCGACCGCGTTGCCCAGTCCCAGTTCGGCCGCGGGGCCGGGCAGGCCGGTGAGGAAGAGGGAGCCCGCTTCCTCGGCGGTGAGGCCGGTGAGCCTGGTCCGGTAGCCGTCGAGCAGCTGATAGCCGCCCGCGTGGCCGGCGTCGCCATAGAGCGGGATCCCGGCTGCGTGCAGCGAGTCGACGTCGCGGTAGATGGTCCGGACCGACACCTCGAGCTCGTCGGCGAGCTGGCGCGCGGTCATGCGGCCACGGGTCTGCAGCAGGAGCAGCAGTGAGACCAGCCGGGACGCGCGCACGATGCCGGTATACCACCGCCGGTCAGCGGCCGTTCGGCGGAGCCCGGAGGGGCCGGCGCGGAGAAATCAGGCGAAAACTGTCGGTGGGGCTCTCTAGGGTCGGTTGTATGAAAACTGGGTGGAAGACCTTAGGTGTGCTGGCCGCGGCGGCGTCGCTCGTGGCCGGAGTGGCGAGCCCGGCGAGCGCCGGTGCGCGGATCGGGTGGGCGGCCACCTGGTCGGCGTCCGTGCAGGCGCCCGTGGCGGGCCTGATCGGGCCCAACTGGTCGGAGGACGGGTTCGCGAACCAGTCGGTGCGGCAGGTGGTCAGGGTGTCCGCCGGTGGCGCCGCGGTGCGGCTGCGGCTCTCGACCGCGTACGACAAGACGCCGTTGCGGCTGGCAGGCGCCACGGTCGGGCTGGCGGGCGCGGGTGCCGAGGTGAAGCCGGGCACGCTGCGGCCGGTGACGTTCGGGCATGCCGCGTCGGGCGTCTTCGCGCCCGGCCGGGAATGGCAGAGCGATCCGGTGGCCTTGCCGGTGGGGCCGCTGGACCGGCTGGCGGTGACGTTCTACTTCGCCGAGCCGACCGGGCCGTCGACGTTCCACGCCTTCGCGACGGCCACGAGCTACCGGGCGGCCGGTGACCACCGGTTCGATCGCGGGGCCGGTGCGTTCGGCGAGACCACGTCGTCCTGGTACTACCTGGCCGGGGTGGACGTGCTGGGCGTCGCGCGGCCGCACTCGGTGGTGGCGTTCGGCGACTCGATCACCGACGGCGCGGGCGCGACCGAGAACGCGGACAACCGGTATCCCGACGAGCTGGCCGAGCGGCTGGCCGCGGCGCGGCGTCCCGTCGGGGTGGTCAACGCCGGAATCGGCGGCAACCGGGTGCTCAACGACTCGACGTGCTTCGGGGAGAAGGCGACCGCCCGCTTCCAGCGGGACGCGCTGGACCAGCCGGGGGTGCGGACGGTCATCGTGCTGGAGGGGATCAACGACATCCACTCCGGCGGCGTGGACTTCCCCTGCTTCCTGCCGAACCCGGTGATCACCGCGCGGCAGCTGATCGACGGGCACCGCGCGCTGATCAAGGCGGCCCACCGGGAAGGCGTCCGGATGGTCGGCGCGACGATACTGCCGTACAAGGGCTCGGCGTTCTTCACCGAAGCGGGGGAGAAGACACGCGACGAGGTCAACGCCTGGATCCGCACCAGCGGCGAGTACGACGCGGTGGTCGACCTGGAGCGCGCCACCGTCGACCCGGCCGACGGCGACAAGCTCAACCCGGCCTACGACAGCGGCGACGCACTGCACCCGAACGACGCGGGCTACAAGGTGATGGCGGCCGCCGTGGATCTCGGGCGCCTGTAAGGACTCGTGAGTGGTATGACCGGTTCTAACCGGTCATACCACTCACGACCCTGGTTACGCGGGGAGGTTGATCAGGCCGGCCAGCGCGGCGCGGTGGCGGCCCGCCGTGCCGAGCGCGAGCTCGTCGCTCTTGGCGCGCTTGAGGTAGAGGTGGGCCGGGTGCTCCCACGTCATGCCGATGCCCGCGTGCAGCTGGATGGCCTCTTCGGCCGCCTTCACCGCGATGGGGGAGCAGCGTGCCTGTGCGACGGCGACCGCGACGGGGACGTCCTCGCTCGCCGTGGCGAGCGAGTCGGCCGCGTAGCGGGCGGCGGCGCGGGCGTTGACCACGGCCAGGTACAGGTCGGCCAGGCGGTGCTTCAAGGCCTGGAACGAACCGACCGGGCGGCCGAACTGGTAGCGGGTCTTGAGGTACGCCACCGTTTCGTTCAGGCACCACTCGGCCAGGCCGAGCTGCTCGGACGCCAGCAGTCCGGCGGCCGTGGTCAGCGCGTTCCGCACAGCGGCCTCGGCGGAACCGGGCACCAGACGGCCTGCCGCGCCCGAAAGTTCCACTGTGGACAGACGGCGGGTCAGGTCCAAAGAGGTCAGCTCGGTGACGGAGACGGCCGAAGCCTCGACCGCGTACAGCGCGGGGCCGTCCGCGCCCACCGCGGGCACCAAGATCACCTCGGCCGCCGAAGCGTCGGCGACCGTGGTGACCCGGCCGGTCAGCGTGCCGTCGGCGGCCACGGTCACCGTCGACGGGAAGTCGCCGCCCGGCGCCGTCGTGAGCGGGATGGCCAGCGCGGCGATCAGGTCACCGGAAGCCAAGCGCCCCAGCAACTCCGCGACGACGGCGGACGACGTGTCCGCGCCCAGCAGCGCCGAGGTCGCGAGGACCGCGCTGCCGAGGAACGGGACGGGCGCGACGCTGCGCCCGAGTTCCTCCAGCACCACGGCGACCTCGCGGGCCGACGCGCCGTGGCCGCCGAGTGACTCGGGGATCGCGAGGCCCGCGACGCCGAGGTCGGCGGCGAGGGTGCGCCACAGCTTGAGGTCGTACGGCTCGGCCGTCTCGGTCCTGGCGATCACCGCCGCGGGCTCGGCCTGGGCCTTGAGCAGGTCGCGGACGGACGCGCGGAGGTCCTCTTCGATTTCGGAGTACAGCAGATCGGTCATCGGGGCAGGTCCTTCCAGGCCACGTCCTTGTCGACGCGCGGTTCCGAGGGCAGGCCCAGCACGCGTTCGGCGATGATGTTGCGCAGCACCTCGGAGGTGCCGCCCTCGATGGAGTTGCCCTTCGCGCGGAGATACCGGTAGCCGGGGCCGCGGCCCGCGAAGTCGACCTTCTCCGGGCGGCGCATCGTCCAGTCGTCGTAGGTGAGGCCTTCCTCGCCCATCAGCTCGATCTCCAGGCCCGAGACGGCCTGGTTCAGCTCCGAGAACGCGAGCTTCGCGACCGAACCCTCCGGCCCCGGCGCGCCGGCGGCCAGCTGCTGGCGCAGGCGCGTGCCTACCAGGCGCAGCGTTTCACCCTCGACCCAGAGCTTCAGAAGACGGTCGTGCAGCTCGGGGGTGCGCAGTTCGGGACGGTCACGCCAGGTCTGCGCGACCGGCGCGATCAGCCCGCCCTCACGCGGGATCTCCATGCCGCCGATGGCGACGCGCTCGTTCATGAGCGTGGTCTGCGCGACCTTCCAGCCCTCGCCGACCTCGCCGAGCCGGTGCGCGTCGGGAATGCGGACCCCGGTCAGGAAGACCTCGTTGAACTCGGCCTCACCGGTGATCTGGCGCAGCGGCCGCACCTCGACACCGGGCGCGTGCATGTCGCAGATGAAGTACGTCATGCCCTGGTGCTTCGGCACGTCCGGGTCGGTGCGGGTGACCAGGATGGCGAACCGGGCCGCGTGCGCGCCCGAGGTCCACACCTTCTGGCCGGTGACGACCCAGTCGTCGCCGTCGCGGACCGCGCGGGTGCCCAGCGCCGCCAGGTCCGAACCCGCGCCGGGCTCGGAGAACAGCTGGCACCACACCTCCTCGCCGGTCCACAGTGGACGCAGGAACCGCTCGCGCTGCTCCTGCGTGCCGAAGCGCAGCACGGTCGGCGCGGCCATGCCGAGTCCGATGCCGATGCGGCGCGGGTTGTTGTCCGGCGCCCCGGCCGCCTTGAGCTCGGCGTCCACGATGGACTGCAACGCGCGCGGCGCGTCGAGCCCGCCGAGCCCGACGGGGAAGTGGACCCAGGACAGGCCCGCGTCGAACCGCGCGTGCAGGAACGCGGAACGCTCGGTGGTCTTCGGATCGTGCGCCGCCAGCAGGTCGCGGACGAGTCCGCGCACCGTCTCGGCGTCGACTGCTGTCGCGGTCATCGCTTGCCTTCCGTGCGGTACTTCTTGAGTTCGCGGTGCGCCAGCGAGCGCTTGTGCACCTCGTCGGGGCCGTCGGCGATGCGCAGCATGCGCGCGCCGGACCACAGCTCGGCCAGCGGGAAGTCCTGGCTGACGCCGCCGGCGCCGTGTGCCTGGATCGCCTTGTCGAGAATCCACTCGACGGTGGCCGGGGTGGAGATCTTGATCGCCTGGATCTCGGTGTGCGCGCCCTGGTTGCCCTTGACGTCCATCAGCCACGCGGTCTTGAGCACCAGCAGCCGCTGCAGCTCGATCTTGACCCGCGCCTCGGCGATCCAGTCCTGGACCACGCCCTGCTCGGCGATCGGCTTGCCGAACGTCTCGCGCGACAAAGTCCTGCGGCACATCAGTTCCAGCGCGCGCTCGGCCATGCCGATCAGGCGCATGCAGTGGTGGATCCGGCCGGGGCCGAGCCGTGCCTGCGCGATGGCGAAGCCGTCGCCCTCGCCCGCGATGAGGTTTTCCGCCGGGACACGGCAGTCCTCGAAGACGACTTCGGCGTGGCCGCCGTGGTCGCCGTCGGTGTAGCCGAACACGTGCATGCCGCGCTTGACGGTCATGCCGGGCGTGTCGCGGGGGACCAGGATCATGCTCTGCTGCTTGTGCGGCGGGGCTTCCGGGTCGGTCTTGCCCATCACGATGAAGATCTGGCAGTTCGGGTTCATCGCGCCGGAGATGAACCACTTGCGGCCGTTGATGACGTACTCGTCGCCGTCCTTGCGGATGCTGGTCGCGATGTTGCGCGCGTCCGACGAGGCGACGTCCGGCTCGGTCATCGCGAAGGCGGAGCGGATTTCGCCTTCCAGCAACGGTTCGAGCCACTGCTTGCGCTGCTCCTCGTTGCCGAACATGGACAGCACTTCCATGTTGCCGGTGTCCGGCGCGGCGCAGTTCAGCGCGGTCGGCGCGAGCCGGGGGCTCATGCCGGTGATCTCCGCGAGCGGCGCGTACTGCAGGTTCGTCAACCCGCCACCGTGTTCACCTGGGAGGAAGAAGTTCCACAGCCCGCGCTTGCGGGCTTCGGCCTTGAGGTCCTCGGTGATCTGGACCGTGGACCACTCGTCCGAGCGCTCGGCGAGCTGCTCCTCGAAAACGGCTTCCGCCGGGTACACATGGGAGTCCATGAACTCGAGGAGCTTGCCGCGCAGCTCCTCGGTCTTGGCGTCGTAGGCGAAATCCATTTACTTCTCCTCTTTGAGAATGTCGTTGCCGTGCGCCACCAGCGGGACGACGCCCGCGCCGACGCCTTCGAACCCGGCACCGACGGTCTGGCCCTTGCTGAAGCGGAAGTAGATGCCTTCCAAGATCACCGCGAGCTTGAAGAACGCGAAGCCGACGTACCAGTTGAGCGACGAGACGTCGCGGCCCGAGCGCGCCGCGTACCGCGCGACCACCTCGTCGGTGCCCGGATACCCGGGCGCCGAGGTCGCGTCGGACACGAAGTCCAGGTTGATCGCGCTGCGCTCGGCGTAGGCGACCATCAGCGCGAGGTCGGTCAGCGGGTCGCCGAGCGTGGACATCTCCCAGTCCAGCACCGCGGTCACCCGGTCACCGGAGACCAGCGCGTTGTCGAGCCGGTAGTCGCCGTGGACGATCGACGGCTCGCCCGAGACCGGGATGGCCTTGGCGAGCCGGTCGTGCAGCAGCTCGATGCCGGGCAGCTCGCGGCTGCGCGAACCGTCGAGCTGCTTCTTCCACCGCCGCAGCTGGCGCTCCAGGAATCCTTCCGGGCGCCCGAACTCGCCGAGCCCGACCGAGGCCGGATCGACGGCGTGCAGGTCGACGAGCGTGTCGACCAGCGCGTTCGCGATCGCGGACGTCCGCGCGGCGCCGAGCTCTTCGAGTTGCGACGCGGTGCGGTACGGCGTGCCCTCGACGAATTCCATGACGTAGAACGGCGCGCCGAGCACGTCTTTGTCCTCGCAGAGCAGCAACGCCTCCGGCACCGGGACGTTCGTCGGGTGCAGGCCCGAGATCACCTTGAACTCGCGCGTCATGTCGTGCGCGGTGGGCAGCACGTGCCCGAGCGGCGGGCGGCGCACCACCCAGCGCGACGACCCGTCCGTCACGATGTAGGTGAGGTTGGACTTGCCGCCCTGCACGACCTCCGCGCTCAGCTCGCCGCCGGCGAGCCCGGGGCGGTGCGCGTCGAGATGGGCGCGCAGCCTGCCCAGTTCCAGACCCGGCGGGTCGGTTTCGCTCATCTGCCCCTCCTAGCTGGTACTGACCGTAGGGTACCGACTGGTCGGTATGTCGTACAGGGCGCCACTCGATCGACCGCGTTTTCGCAGGTCAGACGATCAGGCGGGCGACGGTCTCGGCCACGCACGCGGGCTTGGCCTCGCCGTCGATCTCGATCGTCCAGCGCACGACCGCCTGCTTGCCGCCCGGCACGTCGGTCAGCTCGATCAGCTCGGCGCCCGCGCGGACCTTCGAGCCGACCCGGACCGGCTGCGGGAACCGGACCTTGTTGAGCCCGTAGTTGATGCCCATCTTCAGCCCGTCGACCGAGTAGAGGTCCTTGGCGAACATCGGGATGAGCGACAGCGTCAGGTAGCCGTGCGCGATGGTCCCGCCGAACGGGCCCGCCGCGGCCTTCTCCTGGTCCAGGTGGATCCACTGGTGGTCGTCGGTCGCGTCGGCGAACAGCTGCACCCGCTCCTGGGTGATCGTGTGCCATTCGCTGTGGCCGAGCGACTGGCCGACCATCGAGGAGAACTCTTCGATGTCAGAGAACACGCGCATGGGCTCAGTCCTTCGGTCCGCCGGCGACGTAGATGACCTGGCCGGAGATGAACCCGGCGCCCTCGCTGACCAGGAACGACGCGAGGTTCGCGATGTCGTCGGGGGTCCCGACGCGCTGCACGGGGATCTGCGACGCGGCCGCGGCCTTGAAGTCCTCGAAGCTCATGCCGACGCGCTCGGCGGTCGCCGCGGTCATGTCGGTGGCGATGAAGCCCGGCGCGATCGCGTTGGCGGTGACGCCGAACTTGCCCAGCTCGATGGCGAGGGTCTTGGTGAAGCCCTGCAGGCCCGCCTTGGCCGCGGAGTAGTTGACCTGGCCGCGGTTGCCCAGCGCGGAGGTGCTGGACAGGTTGACGATCCGGCCCCACTTCTCGGCGGTCATGTGCTTCTGGACCGCGCGGGTCATCAGGAACGAGCCGCGCAGGTGCACGTTGATGACCGAGTCCCACTCGAGGTCGGTCATCTTGAACAGCATCGCGTCGCGGGTGATGCCGGCGTTGTTGATCAGCACGGTCGGCGCGCCGAGCTCCTCGGCGACCTTGGCGACCGCCGCTTCGACCTGCTCGGCGTCGCTGACGTCCAGGGTGGCGCCCACGGCCTTGCCGCCTGCCGCCTTGATGTCCTCGGCACCCTGCTTGACCCCGGCCTCGTCGAGGTCGAGCAGCCCGACGGCGAATCCGTCGGCGGCGAGCTTCTTCGCCACCGCCGAGCCGATGCCGCGGCCTGCGCCCGTGACGATCGCGACGCGGGAGGGGGACTCGGTCACAGCGGACCTCCTCATCGTTGAGAAATCTGTCTGCCCAGTAGACATGCTGAGCGGTCGCTTAGGAAGGTACCGTCAGCTCGCCTGGCGTGACTGTGGTGTGGGTCATATCCAGCCGAATGGGCGCTATCAGTGTGGCGATCGCGAGCAGGCCGGTCAGCGCCATCAGGCGTTCGACCAGGCCGAGCGGGATGAGCGTCCACCACGGCCCGGCGCCGGTGGCCGAGTAGGCGATGGCGCCGAGGATGACGGCGAACCAGAGCAGCGCGCCGGCCGCGAGCGCCTGCGAGAGCCTGCGCCTGCCGGGTGAGCGCGGGAAGACGGTCCGCGCGGCCAGCAGCACGGCGATCGGCAGGCACACGAACGCGACCACGCTCGCGACGCGGTGGACGGTGCCGCCCGCGCTCGGGCCGACCGCCCAGTTGTGCTTCGGGAAGATGATGATCAGCAGCAACGCGCCGATCCACAGTGCACTGAAGACGGTGGCCGCCGATCGCAACGGCAGCCGCCTGCTCCGGATCAAGCCCGCGAAACCGGCCGCCGAAGCGAGCGCGATCACCACCACCGCGGTGTCGAAAAGCCACTTGTTCGGCCCGAGCGCGTACTCGCTGATGGTGCGCCGGATCGGGCTTATCGCGTTGGAAGGTGGCAGCACTTGCAGTAGCAGAACGATTACCGCACCACCGAAAAGGCCGAGCAGCGGTAACACCGAAGCGGGTTTCGCGACTTGACGAATCATAGGTTTTCCAGGGTAGCGCCGGTGCTGTGAAGCGACTGCGACTTGTGGCGGTGGCTTCGTTTCCGTCCGGCGGCTAATGTCGCCAGGCTGGCGTGCGCGAGGTCACGTCGGCCAGGTGCGAGGAGGTCAGGCTGTGGGGAAATCACCAAGGCGCAGACAGCTGGGGTTCACGGCGGCAGCCGTGTCCCTGGCGGGTCTCGTCGTCGCGCTGCCGTCGTCGACGGCGAACGCCGCGGACAACGTGGTGCGCGCCGACCGCTCGGTGGCGCGGTCGTGTTTCGGCTCCGTGCTCGGCAAGAACGCCAGTGGGGCCGATAAGCGTGAAGTGACGTCCACCGTGGACGGTCTGGTCCAGGCCAGGCTCAAGCCGTCCAACGGTCCCGAGGGGGACTGGGACATCGCCGTGTTCGACAAGGCGACCGGTGCGGTGGTCGCGGCGTCCGCCGCGCTGCGCACGCACGAGCTCGCCGAGAGCTTCGTCAAGAAGGGCCAGCAGCTCGTCGTGCAGGCCTGCCGCTACGGCGGCAACGCGCGCACCGCCGTGCTGGGCGTCGACTTCCTCGCGCTCACCCCGCAGGGCACGCCGACCGGCACGCCGCCCGCGGCCCAGCGCGCCGAGATGGTCCGCGTCGAGACACCGGCCAAAAAGGACAAGGACCGGCTGATCCGCACCGGCCTCGACGTCACCGAGAAGGCCGACGCCACCAGCGTCGACGTCATCCTCGCCAACGACGCCGACCGCAAGACGCTGGCGGACAACGGTTTCAAGTCCACCGTGATCGAGCCGGACCTGTCGGCGAAGTCTGTCGCCAACGCCCAGGCCGACCGTGAGGCCGCCGCGCGGTCCGCGGGCTCCACGCTGCCGTCCGGCCGCACGAGCTACCGCCACCTCTACGACTACCAGTACGAGATGAAGGAACTGGCCCGCAAGAACCCGGGCCTGGTCAACGCCTTCACCATGCCGAACCCGACCTGGGAAGGCCGGGACGTCGTCGGGCTGGAGATCGCGACCGACGTCGCGAACATCACCGACGGCAAGCCGGTCGAGTTCCTGATGGGTGTGCACCACGCCCGTGAGTGGCCGGCCGGTGAGCACGCGATGGAGTGGGCGTACGAGCTGATCAACGGCTACCGCACCAACAACGCCGAAATCAAGGGCCTGGTCGGCAAGACGCGCAACATCGTCGTCCCGATCATCAACGCCGACGGCTTCGAGATCTCCCGCGAGGCCGAGCCGAAGGGTGACTTCACCCGCTTCGACTACGAGATGAAGCGCAAGAACTGCAACGTCGCCGACTCCCCGAAGGAGTTCTCGACCGGCGTCTGCAAGGCGAACCCCGGCGGCCGTGAGCGCGGCACCGACCCGAACCGCAACTACGCGGGCTTCTGGGGCGGCGCGGGCGCGTCGACCTCGTGGCGCAACGACACCTTCCGCGGCGCGGGCCCGTTCACCGAGCCCGAGACGCAGAACGTGCGCGCGATCGTGTCCAGCCGTCAGGTGACCAATCTGATCACGCTGCACACCTTCTCGAACCTGGTGCTGCGCGTGCCGGGCGTCGCCGACGTCCGCCCGCCGCTCGACGAGCCGGCGTACAAGGCGCTCGGTGACAAGATGGCTTCGCGCAACGGCTACAAGAGCCAGCCGTCGTGGGCGCTGTACGACACCACCGGCAGCACCGAGGACTGGTCCTATTTCGCCACCGGCGGCTACGGCTTCACCTTCGAGATCGGCAACGTCGAGTTCCACCCGCCGTTCCAGCAGGGTGTCGTCGCCGAGTACACCGGTGTCGCACCGGCGGCGGGCGCGGGCAAGGGCGGCAACCGCCAGGCCTTCCTCGACATGCTGGACAACACCGCCGACCCGTCGGCGCACTCGACGCTGATCGGTTCGGCGCCGAAGGGCTACGAGCTCAAGCTGCACAAGACGTTCCAGACGCCGACCTCGCCGATCGTCCAGCCGGACGGTTCGACGAAGCCGCCGATCTACGTCAAGGACACGCTCGACTCGAAGATGACCTCCACCGGCGGCCGCTTCGCGTGGTCGGTCAACCCGTCGACCCGCCCGTACGTCGCGGGCCGCTACGGCCGCGACCCGCAGGGCCCGGCGCAGACCGGCTTCGCGGTCACCAACCCGGCCGGTGTGCCGCCGATCAACACGGACTACCCGAACGACCCCAACGTGGAGAGCTTCACCTTCCACGTCGACGGGCTGCCCAAGGTGGACAACGGCAAGTTCTCGGTCAACGTCAACTGGGCCAGCCCGGACACCGACTGGGACCTCTACGTCTATGACGCGGCGGGCAACCTGGTGTCCTCGTCGGCCAATGGCGGCACGACCTCGGAGCACGCGACCCTGTTCGACCCGCCCGCGGGTGACTACAAGGCCGTGATGGTCAACTACGCCCAGGCCGACCCGGCCAAGACGGACGACTGGACCGGCGACGTCTCGTTCGCCTCGCCGATCCCGCCGACCTACGGGCCCAAGGAGGCGTACCAGCTCACCTGCACGTCGCGCAGCGGCAAGCTCGTGGGTATCGCGGACGTCTACGTCGACCGCGGCCAGACGGTCGACGTCGGTGAGGTCTGCACCCGCTCGGCCCGCGTGAGCAAGGAACGCGGCATCCGCTGAAGTCCACAAAGGACAAAAGAGCGCCGGTTGTGCACCCCCCTCGGGTGCGCAATCGGCGCTCTTGTCGTTGGCCCCCTAGTCTTCTTCGCGTTCGCTGCCCAGTCGCACCGCCCATCGCCAGCCCGAGTAGACGGCGACGGCCGAGCCGAAGATCGTGAGCACCATCGCGAACGCGACCGCCCCGTCGAGGTGCGCCATGCTCAGCAGCACCAGCACGGCCCAGATCTGCACGCAGGTGAACGGGATGACCAGGCTGGCGGCGTAGACGCCCCGGCGCCAGCGGACCGGCTGCGGAGCGGGGAGAAACGGTTCCATAGGTCCCCTCCTCGAGGTTTCGGATTCCAGGAAACCGCGAGGAGGTGACCGGGTCTGCGTCACCTGACACACTCAGCGCGCGAGGCGCTGAAGTTCCGCCAAACGGTGGATGGTGACCTTGCGCCTGCCGGTGCTGATCAGGCCCTTCGACCGGAGTTCCCGCAAGACCCTGCCCCACGACTCGCGTGAGGTCGCGGCCGTCGACGCCAGCTCCTGCTGGGTGGCGGGCGTGTCGATCTCGATGCCGTGGACGGTGTGCCTGCCGTGCTGCACGGCCATCTCCAGCAGCAGCGCGACCACCCGGCTCATCGTGGTGCCGCCCCCGCCGTAGTCCACCCACTTGCTGCCCACGTCGCGCAGGCGCCCCGCCAGCACCACCGACAGCGTCCAGCTGAGTTTCGGCTCCTTCTGGCACAGGGTGACGAACCGGGGCCCCGGCATGGTCAGCACCTCGACCGTGTCGAGCGCCTCGACGGTCGCCGAGCGGACCCCGTTCTCCATCGCGGCCATCTCGCCGATGACGTCCCCGGTGCTCCGCACGGCGACGACCACCTCGCGGCCGTCGGTCTCCCCGGTGCCCGAGGTGACCACCTTGACGTGCCCGGACAGCACGATCACCACGTTGCTGGCCGACTCGCCCTGCCTGCACAGGAACTCGCCGGTCGCGAAGGTGCGGCGGGTCGCTATCCGCTCGATCGCGCCTCGTTCCGCGGGCCCGAGCCTCGCCCAGAACCGGTCCGCACCCTCCATGGGTACTAAGACTGCGGAACCGGTGAGCTTCTGACAACTGTGATCACCCGCCTGCGAGACCAAAATTGTCCCCCGTGGCGGGCTTTTCGAAAGTGATAACCAGTATCTCGCGATTGTTCCTGCGCGCGGCCGAGATTCACGAAAACGAGAACGGGCTCGTCGGTCCGGCACACGATCTGGCTTGCCGTTTCTCGGAATCCTGTTCGTGGTCGAAGAAATCCGACGAACCGTGGAGCGGAAGGGGTTTTCGCACGCCACCTCCCAGCGTTCCGGTCCGCGGAATCCGGAGTGTCGTTACCCCGCTTGGCCGCGCCGGTCGAAGACCACGTCGCGCGCCGTGTCGAGCGCGGTGGCGATCGCGCCGGTCAGCACCGCGTCGGGGCCGAGCTCGCCCGCGATGATCTCCGGGTTGAGCGGGGTGATGTGGGTCAGCGCCTCGCGCATGGGCTCGGCGAGCAGGTCGGCGTTGCCGCCCATGCCGCCGGTGAGGACCACGACCTCGGGGTCGAGCACCGCGGCGACCGAGCAGACGACGAAGGCGAGGCGGTGCGCCTCGTCGCGGACGGCGGCGAGGGCGTTGGGATCGCCGTCGCGGGCGAGCTCGAAGACCTCCTTGGCCGTGGAGACCGGCAGGCCCTTGGCGACCGCGTCTTCGACGAACGGGCGCGCGGCGGCGGCGGACTCCAGCAGGCCCTGGCGGACGCCGTCGTGTTCGGAGACCGTGCGGTTGTCGGGCCAGCCGTAGGGCAGGTACGCGATCTCGCCCGCCGCGCCCTTCGCGCCGCGGAAGAGCTTGCCGTCGACCAGGATGCCCATGCCGACACCGGTGCCGACCGTGATGCAGACGAACACGTCGCGCCCGCGCGCGGCGCCCGCCGAGTGCTCGCCGACGGCGGAGAGGTTGGCGTCGTTCTCGACCACGAGGTTCGGGCCGAGCGCGACCTCGAGCTCGTTCAGCAGGCCCTTGCGCTCCCAGCCGGGCAGGTTGGGGGTGCGGTGCAGCGTCGCCGAGCGCGGGTCGGGCACACCGGGGCTGCCGACCACGGTCGCGACGATGTCCGAGTGCAGCAGCCCGGCCTGGTCGATGGCCTTGTCGGCGCTCTGGCGGACCTTCTTGATCAACGCGTTCGCCGAGCGCGCGCGGTTGGGCTCGTCGAGTCTGGCGACGATGGTGCCGGACAGGTCGGCGACGGCGAACCGGATCGCCTGGCGGCCGATGTCGATGCCGAGCACGTGCCCGGCGGCCGGGTTGACCTCGTACACCACGGCCGAGCGGCCGGGGCCGGAGAAGGTGCGGCCCGCGGTGCGGACCAGCCCGCGCTGCTCGAGGTCGAGCAGCGCCTGGCCGACCGTGGGCTTGGACAGCCCGGTGTCGGTCGAGATCTGGGGGCGGGTGGCCTCGCCGCCGGCGCGTAGCCGTTCGAGCACGACCCGCTGGTTGAGCTCGCGCATGCTCGCGGGGGTGCCCACCTGCGGTGTCCTGCTCATTGTCATCGAATGTCCCTTTTCTTGCCGGTGTTGCCGCAACTTTACGCGGTAACTCTTCCAGACCCGCCAGAAATATGTTAAGAAACTTTACTAACTATTGGATGGAGGCATCTCGTGAGTTCACCCACCCGATCGGGCGACGCTGGAGCTGCGGCTTCGGGGTTGGAACGGAAGATCGGTCCCCTGCAGGCCACCGCGATCAACATGACCCAGATGTGCGGCATCGGCCCGTTCGTCACCATCCCCGCCATGGTTGCCACCCTGGGCGGGCCGCAGGCCATGTTCGGGTGGATCATCGGTGCCATCATCGCGCTCGCCGACGGCCTGATCTGGGCCGAGCTCGGCGCGGCCATGCCGGGAGCGGGTGGTACATACCTTTACCTGCGTGAGGCGTTCCAGTACCGCACCGGCAGGCTGATGCCGTTCCTGTTCGCCTGGAGCGCGGTGCTCTTCATCCCGCTGATCATGTCGACCGGCATCATCGGCCTCGTCCAGTACCTGGGCTACCTGGTGCCGGGGCTGGCCGCGGACGGCGGCACCACGCCGCTGGGCAAGATCGTCGGCATCGGCGTCACCCTGCTGATCGTGCTCGCGCTGTTCCGCAAGATCGGCGAGATCACCAAGCTGACCACCATCCTGTTCTCGATCATGCTGTTCGCCACGCTGGCGGTCATCGTCGCGGCGTTCTCGAAGTTCGACGCCGCGCAGGCGTTCGCCTTCACCCCCGGCGCCTTCTCCGGCGGCGGCGCGTTCTGGGCCGGTCTCGGCGCGGGCCTGATCATCGCGATCTACGACTACCTCGGCTACAACACCTCCGCCTACCTCGGCGGTGAGGTCAAGGAGCCCGGCAAGACGCTGCCGAAGTCGATCATCCTGTCGATCCTCGGCATCATGAGCCTCTACTTCCTGCTGCAGGTCGGCGTGCTCGGCTCGATCCCGCTGGAGGAGCTCAAGACCGCGTCGTCCGTCGCGTCGACCGTGATGGAGAACGCCTGGGGCTCCACCGTGTCCAAGGTGATCACCGTCGGCATCGTCATCGCTGCCGTCGGCTCGGTCTTCGCCGGTCTGCTCGGCGGCTCGCGGGTGCCTTACGAGGCCGCGCGCGACAAGGTGTTCCTGCCCGTCTTCGCCAAGCTGCACCCGAAGCTGAACCTGCCCACGCTCGGTGTCATCACCATGGGCCTGATCACCGCGATCGGCTCGCTGTTCACGCTGACCGACGTGATCAACGCGGCGCTGGCCGTGCTGGTGCTCATCCAGTCGCTCGCGCAGGTCGCCGCCATCATCGTGCTGCGCAGGCGCCAGCCGAACCTGAAGCGGCCGTACAAGCAGTTCCTGTACCCGGTCCCGACCATCATCGCGCTCGCAGGCTGGGTCTTCATCTACTACTCGGCCACGCCGCTTTCGATCGGGCTGTCCGTCGGCTGGATCGTGCTCGGCGTCGTGGCGTTCCTGCTCTACGCGGGCAAGGAGAATGTCTGGCCGTTCGGCCCGAAGGACATCAACGAGGCGTTCGCGACCTCGGACAAGGGAGCGGTCGCATGACGAGATCGCCGATCGGGCGAGTCGCGGCCGGCGCCGCGCTCATCCTCCTGCCCGGTCTCCTCACGGTCGTGCCGCCCGCGGCGGCGCAGACCGACGACGCGGCGGCGGTGCGGGTCGCCGCCGCGCCGGAAAGCCTGGGGCTGTCGAAGATCGGCGCCCAGGGCTGGGACGTGCTCACCACGGCGTCCGTGCGTGACGGCGGCGAGAAGGTCTCGGCGCCCGGGTACTCGACGCGTGGCTGGCTGCCGGTCAAGGTCGACGACGCGGGCGCGCCCGGCACCGAGCTGAACGCGCTGGTGCAGAACGGGAAATGCCCGGACGTCTACTACTCCGACAACATGCGCAAGTGTTTCGGGTACGTCGACAAGCTGGGCCCTGTCGTCACCAAGCCGTTCTCGGACCCCTGGTGGTACCGCACGGACTTCACGCCCGATTTCCGGCCGGGTCAGTTCGCGAAGCTGACCATCCCCGGGATCGTCGGCGAGGGCGACGTCTGGGTCAACGGCAAGCAGATCGCGACCAAGGACCTCGTCTCCGGCGCGTTCGCCGGGCACACCTTCGACATCACCGGCCTGGTGCGGCCCGGCCGCAACACACTGGCGATCAAGGTGTACCCGAACGACCCGCTGAAGATGTACACCCTGGACCAGGTCGACTGGGGCCAGATCCCGCCGGACAACAACACCGGCGTCCAGTACCCGCCCGAGCTGCAGATCTCGAACGCGCTCGCCGGGGACAACGCGCACGTCAACCAGGACACCGCGGCCGACGGCAGCAAGTCCGCGCTGACCGTGAAGGTCGACGTCACCAACAACGCGAACACCGTGCAGACCGGTGACGTCACCGCGGTGGTCACCCAGCCGGGTGGTTTCCCGATCGTCGTGCGGCAGCAGGTGACCGTGCCCGCCGGCCAGAAGCAGACGGTCACGTTCGGGCCGGACCGGTTCGGCGCGCTGAAGATCGCGCGGCCGAAGCTGTGGTGGCCGTACTCGATGGGCGACCAGCCGCTGTACGGGCTGACCACCATCGTCTCGCAGCGTGGTGCGCTGTCGACGTCGTCGAAGAGCACCTTCGGCATCCGCTCGATCAGCTCGCGGCTGATCGGCAAGTCGCCGACGGCGCCGGAAGGCTCGCGGAAGTTCGGCGTCAACGGCAAGGAGTTCGTCTTCCGCGGTGGCGGCTACGCGCCCGACCTGTTCCTGAAGTACGACAAGGCGGACGTCGCGCACCAGCTGTCGCTGATCAAGAGCCTCGGCCTCAACGGGCTGCGCCTCGAAGGCCACGACATGCCGCAGGACTTCTACGACCAGGCCGACCGCGCCGGTCTGCTGGTCATCGGCGGATTCCTGTGCTGTGACGCGTGGCAGCCGGAGGACGCGTCGAAGCTCGGCGAGCGCGACTACCGGATCATGCACGACTCGGCGTACAGCATCGGCCAGCGCGAGCGGAATCACCCGAGCGTGTTCAACTACGGCTGGAGCGACAACGAGCCGATCCCGCGCCAGGAGAGCGAGACGCTGAAGGCGTTCAAGGAGGCGGACTTCAACGTTTCCCTGGTCGCTTCGGCGGAGTACAAGAGTACCCCGACGCTGGGCCAGGCCGGTGAGAAGGAGGGACCGTACGACTGGGTCCCGCCGTCCTACTGGTACGACACCACGCACTTCGACTCCGAGGACAGCAGCCGCACGAACGCGGGCGGCTCGTGGGGCTTCTCCAGCGAGGCCAGCGCGGGGCACACGGTGCCGACGCTCGACTCGATCAAGCGCTTCCTTTCCCCGGCGGAGCAGGAAAAGCTGTGGAAAGAGCCGGACTACAACCAGTACCACGCGAACTTCGAGACCGGGCACGGCGGCTACAAGTTCGGCACGCTGTACACATTGGACGACTCGATCGGCAACCGGTACGGCAAGTGGAACTCGCTCGAGTCCTACGTGCAGCTGGCGCAGATCGCGAACTACGAGAACACGCGGTCGCAGTTCGAGGCGTTCCTGCACCACTCGACGGACAAGGACAACCCGTCGACCGGCATCGTCTACTGGCAGCTGAACAAGGGCTGGCCGACGCTGCTGTGGTCGCTGTACAACAACGACGGTGACCAGGCGGGCGCGTTCTACGGCGCCAAGAAGGCCAACCGGCCGCTGCACGCGCTGTACGGCTACGACAACAACAGCGTCACCCTCGACAATCTGGGTGGCGCCACGGAGTCGGGTGTTTCGGTGCAGTCCAAGGTGTACGACCTGGCCGGCAAGGTGCTCGACGACCAGACCGCCTCGGATCTGACGCTGGGCAGCCAGGTCGTGAAGACCGACGTCATCAAGCCGAAGGTGCCCGCCGCGACGGTCCCGCCCGCCAAGGCCCAGGTGTTCTTCGTCGAGCTGCAGGTCAAGAAGAACGGCAAGCTGGTGGACCGCAACGTCTACTGGCTGTCGACGCAGCAGGACGTGGTCGACTGGGACAAGACGCTCGGCCAGCCGCAGGCGACGCTTTCGCAGTACGCCAACCTGCAGGATCTGCAGAACCTGCCGAAGGCCGCGGTGTCGGCCAAGGCGTCCACCACGGTCTCGCACGGCCAGGCGACGACGACCGTGACGATCACCAACACCACCGGCAAGCCCGCCGTCGGGTTCTTCCTGCGGGCCGATGTCCGCAGGGGCACCGCCGACGGCCGGGAACTGCCAGGTGACAACCAGGTGCGCAGCGCATCGTGGGACGACAACAACGCCACGTTGTGGCCGGGGCAATCGCAGACCCTGACGTCGACCTACCCCGTGTCCGAGCTGAACGGGGCGGCTCCGGTGGTCAGCGTGACCGGCTTCAACACCGGCAGGCTGGTGGTCTGCGCGTGACTCAAGAGCTCATTCTCGGGATCGACTTCGGCGGCACGAAGGTGGCGCTGGGGCTGTCCGACCGCACCGGGAACCTGCTGGCCACGCGCCGGATCTCCACCGACGCCGACGGTGGCGCGGAGCAGGTCGTGACCAGGGCGCTGGCCGCGGCGCACGCGCTGCTGGCCGAAGACGGCGCGGGCGCGAGCCCGGTCGCCGTCGGTGTGGTCAGCCCCGGGATCGTGCTGCCGGACCGCATCCTGCTGGCGCCGAACGTTCCCGGCTGGGAGAAGCTGCGGCTGCGTGAGCTGGTCGCGGCGGACTTCCCAGGGGTGCCGATCGAAACCGGCACGGACGCCAAGGCGGCCGCGCTGGCGGAATGGAAATGGGGGGCGTTGGCGGACACCGATCCGGCGATGTTCCTGTCCCTCGGAACCGGGATCGCCGCGGCGGTACTGGTGGGCGGCCACGTGCTGCCGGGGGCCAATGGCGCTGCGGGCGAGATCGGCTACAACCTTCTCGCACCGCAGGACACCGAGGGTTTCACCAGCGGAGCGGCGCCGCTGGAGGAAGCCGTCGGTGGGCGTGGGCTGGGCGGCCGGGCGAGCAAGATGCTCGGCCGTCCGGTCACCGCCGGTGAGCTGTTCCGGCTCGCGCGCGACAACGCGCAGGCCAAGGAGCTGGTCACCTCCGCACTGGACGAGCTGTCGATGCACGTGGCGAACCTGGCGATCGCGATCGATCCCCAGCGCATCGCCGTCGGCGGCGGCCTGGTCCGCTCGGCGGACATCATCCTGCCCGCGCTGCGCGAACGGCTCGCCTGCGCGGTGCCGTTCCCGCCGGAGCTGGTCTCGGCGAAGTTCGACCAGGACGCCGCCTTGCGCGGCGCGATCGCCCTCGCACTGGGCGGCTAGACGGCCCCGGGGGCGGGGCACCCTGACACCCCGCCCCCGGAGGCTTCCACCCGCATCACCCCGGCCCCGGTCCCGCGCCTCCCGCGGACCGGGGCTTTTTCTTTCTCGCGGTCCGCTAGATCGGATCTGGCGGACCATCTCGCGCCTCTCGGGTGAAGCGAGAGGAGCGCGACGTGGAGCTGCGGGTGGCGGTGATCATCGGGAGTACGCGGGAAGGCAGGGCGGGGGAGGAGATCGGGCGCTGGTTCGCCGGGGTGGCCTGCGAACGGGGTGAGCTCGAGGTCGACGTGGTCGACGTGGCGTCGTTCGAGCTGCCGTGCCGGTATCCGCACGAGGCGACCGGCGAGATGAGCCGGTTCGCGGAGCGGATCGGCGAGGCGGACGCGTTCGTGGTCGTCACGCCCGAGTACAACCGCAGCTTCCCCGCGTCGCTCAAGCAGGCCATCGACTGCGCGTACGACGAGTGGCGGGCGAAGCCGGTCGGGTTCGTGTCGTACGGCTACCGGTCCGAGGGGCTCTACGCGGTGGAGCAGCTGCGGACCGTCTTCACCGAGCTGCACACCGTCACCCTGCGCGACGGCGTCGGCTTCAGTCTTCTGGAATCCGGGTTCGGCGAGCGGCATGGCCAAGCGGCCCGCGCGCTGCTCGACGAACTCATCTGGTGGGGTCTCGCGCTGCGTGACGCCCGCATCGCACGACCCTATGTCTCTTGAAAGGAAAGCACATGCTGGCCATCGAAACGTCGGGCCTGGTCAAGGTCTTCGGCGACAACCGGGCGGTCGACGGCGTCGATCTCGCGGTGCCCGCGGGCACCGTCTACGGGGTGCTCGGGCCCAACGGCGCGGGCAAGACGACCGTCGTCAAGATGCTCGCCACGCTGCTCCGGCCGGACGGCGGCGAGGCGCTGGTGTTCGGCAAGGACGTCGTCCGCGACGCCGACGCCGTGCGCGGCAGGGTGAGCCTCACCGGGCAGTACGCCTCGGTCGACGAGGACCTGACCGGCACCGAGAACCTGGTGCTGCTCGCCAGGCTGCTCGGGCACCGCAAGCCTGCCGCGCGGGACAGGGCGGCGCAGCTGCTCGACGCGTTCGGGCTGACCGAGGCCGCGGGCAGGCAGGTCAAGAACTACTCGGGCGGCATGCGGCGGCGCATCGACATCGCCGCGAGCATCCTCAACACGCCCGACCTGCTGTTCCTGGACGAGCCGACCACCGGGCTCGATCCGCGCAGCCGCAACCAGGTGTGGGACATCGTGCGCGCCGTCGTCGCGCAGGGCACCACCGTCCTGCTCACCACGCAGTACCTCGACGAGGCGGATCAGCTCGCCGCGCGGATCGCGGTCATCGACAGGGGCAAGGTGATCGCCGAGGGCACCAAGGGCGAGCTCAAGGCCTCGGTCGGTGTCGGCGCCGTCCACTTGCGACTGCGCGACCCCGAGCGCCGGTCCGACGCGGAAGTGCTGCTGGCCAAGACACTCGACGCCCAGATCATCCTCGACGCCGACCCGCTGGCGCTCACCGCGCGGCTTGCCAGCGGGCACGACTCGGCCGAGCAGTCGTCCCGCGCGCTCGCCGAACTGGCGAACGCCGGCATCACCGTCGACACCTTCTCACTCGGCCAGCCGAGCCTCGACGAGGTCTTCCTGGCCCTCACCGACCGCCACGTGGAGGCAGCAGCATGACCACCGCAGTACAGGACAACGAGACACTCGCCGCGCCGAAGCCGGAGGACCTGGCCGCGCTGCTGATCGCCAAGCAGCGGCCGCCGCGCCCGAGCGCGCTGTCCACCTCGGCCACCTTCGGCTGGCGGGCTGTGCTGAAGATCAAGCACGTGCCGGAGCAGCTGTTCGACGTCACCGCGTTCCCGCTGATGATGACGCTGATGTTCACCTACCTCTTCGGCGGCGCGCTGGCCGGCTCGACCGAGCAGTACCTGCAGTACCTGCTGCCGGGGATCATGTCGAGCAGCATCCTGATGATCACCATGTACACCGGCATCGCGGTGAACACCGACATCGCCAAGGGCGTGTTCGACCGGTTCCGCACACTGCCGATCTGGCGGCCGTCCGCGATGGTCGGCTACCTGCTCGGCGACCTCCTGCGCTACCTCATCGCGTCCGTGGTGATCCTCGGCGTCGGCCTGGTGCTCGGCTACCGGCCGGCGGGCGGCGTGGCCGGGGTGGCGGCCGGTGTCCTGCTCCTGCTGGCGTTCTCGTTCGCGTTCTCGTGGATCTGGACGATGTTCGGGCTGCTGCTGCGCACCGAGAAGTCGGTGATGGGGGTCAGCATGCTGGTGCTGTTCCCGCTGACGTTCCTCAGCAACATCTACGTCAGCCCGACGACGATGCCCGGCTGGCTCCAGGCCTTCGTGAACGTCAACCCGGTCACGCACATCGTCGACGCGGTCCGCTCGCTGATGGACGGCAAGACCGACGGCGGCGAGCTCCTCTGGGTGCTGATCGCCGGCGTGGTGCTGATCGCCGTCTTCGGCACGCTGACGATGCGGCTCTACAACCGCAAGTGAGCGCGGTTCCCGGTTCCCCTGGCGCCGTCACAGGCGCCAGGGGATCGGGGTCTCCGGCCCGTAGCGGCAGGTCGATCCCGTGGTCACGGACGAGCGCAGGTGCGCGGCCAGCGGCGGATGGACCTCGCCGATCTTGCGCAGTGTGTCCCTGATCCGGGCGGTGACCGTCTTGCGGGCGCGCTCCGCCTCGTCGCCGAGGCGCCGCGTGCGCCCGCCGAGACCGGCGGCCGCGCGCAGCTCGTGCAGCAGCGCGTCGCGCTCGGTGTCCAATGTGGACGCCCGATCGTCGTCGCCCAGCCGGGTCGCTTCGTCGATCTCGGCGTCGAGCTGGTCGAGCCGTCGCTTGTACTGGGCCTTGGCCTCGTCGTCGAGCATCGCGTCGCCGCCGAGCCGCTTGGCCGCGACGACCTCCTCGCCGCCGTCCGGATCGAGCAGACGCACGGCCGGGATGTCCGAACCGGGGCTGCTGAGCAGGAAATGCAAGTCTCGCAAGCCTTTTGCGTCGGGCAGATGCGCTGTGACACCCTCGAAGGTCAGCTTCCACACCGCCTCTTCGCGCCGGAACTCGTTCTTGGCCGGGAGAACGACGGTGCGGGAGCGTCTGGCGCGCACCGGGATGTGCCGCATCCCGAGCGCGTCGGCTTCGCGGGTGACCTCGTCGAACAACGCCTCGGCCGCGTCCGCCTCACCGCGGTTGAGCAGCGCCTCCGCCAGGTACGTCCGCGCTTCGACCGACCAGGTGCGGATGCGCATCCGGTCCGCGGACCGAGCGGCGGCGGTGAGCGCCTCGACGGCGTCGTCCCAGCGGCCGAGCGCGAGGTCGAGCACGCCTGCCCACAAGTCCATCGGGCCGCTGATGTCGCAGCCGTACAAGGAAACCAGCCAGGCGCCGCTGAACTCGGCGAACCGCTGTCGCAGCCGCGCGCACCATTCGAGGTCGCCCGAAAGCGCCGCGGCCTGTGCTTGGCAGCGCAGCCACAGCTGCTCCAGATCGAGCCGGTACGGTTGCTGCGCGGCGGCTTGCGCGTACAGCTCGCGCGTCGCGAGGACGTCACCGCGGTGGGCGGCCGTGATGGTCTCCAGCAGCCAGGGCGCCTCGAAACCTTCCTCGTGCAGCTTCGCGTGCCGCTCGGCCAGCTCGTCGAACCGGCCTTGCGCCAGCAGCGACGTCCAGATGAGGTGCTCGATCATCTGCCCGAAGTAGAGATGGTTGTGGCCGAACTCGGTGACGACCTGCTCGATCAGTGTCTCGGCCTCGGCGAAGCGGCCCATGAGCGTCGAGATGATGCTCTGGTCGACCTTGGCGGCGAATTCCGACGAGGGCACCCCCTGGCGCTCGGTGAGCCCGACGAAGACGTGGAACTGGTCGAGGAACCGGGGATCGCCCTGCTCCAGCAGCGCCACCCACTTCAGTGACGCCGCGAGATGCTCCATCTCCAGATCACCCGTGCGTTTGCCGATGACCATCAGCTCGTCGGTGAGCTTCTCGCGCTCGGGCGCGTTGCCGGGTGCCCAGATCGCGTCATGCCTGGCCCAGAGGCTGAAAGCGAGCTTGTTGTCGTCCGCGTCGTCGCGCGCGAGCATCGCGACCCGCGCGGTGAGCTCCAGCGTCATCTGGTCGACGGTCAGCCCTTCGCCGCCACCGCACAGCAGCCGATGCGCGTGGCCCACCACGTCGAGCTTCAGCTGCTCGCGCTCGCCCGGCGCGGCCCATTTCGTCAGCGTGAGGCCGACGCGCGCCAGCAGGTCGGCGTCCTCCAGCTCACGGGCGAGCGCGAGCGCCTCGTCGAAGCGTTGCCAGCTCTCCACCCGCTCGCCCGAGCGCAGCAGCTCACCGCCGAGATCCAGCGCGAGTCTCGCGCGGTGCGCCGGATCGGCCACGATCTCCAGCGCCCGGCGGAAGTGCCCGATCGTCTCCTCGGCGGCGAGCCTGGCCGTCGCGTCTCGGGCGGCGGCGACCAGCAGGCCGACCGCACTCGCGTTGTCGACCTCGGCGCCCGCGAGAAAGCCGTGCCGCGCCCTGTCCGCCGGGAAGACCCGCTCGGCCAGCGCGGGGGAGCGGTCGAGCGCCCTGACGACCGCGGCGTGCCGCTGCCGCCGCAGGTCCTCGGCGAGTTCGCCGTAGAGCGACTCACGGACCAGATCGTGCGCGAAGCTGAACAGCCCGGCGCCGCGCACGGTCACCAGCCGCGCGGTGACTGCCTGGTCCAGCAGCCTGTCGACCTGGGGGACCGGCTCGGCGACGGTCGCCGCGAGCACCTGCCGATGGAACTCCCGCCCGAGCACGGCCGCGGACTCCAGCAGCCGCACCACCGGCTCCGGCAGCAGCGAAAGCCGCCGCCGCAACGCCTCGCGCACACCGGGCGCGATCGCGGTGACCGAACCGCCGCTGTGCCACAGCCGGGCCGTCTGCTCGACGAAGAACGGGTTGCCACCGGTGCGCGCGTGCACCTCGGCCACCAGCTCACTGCCGGGCTCCGCGCCGGCCGTGCGCTCCATCAGCGCGGCGACCTCGTCGGCGCCGAGGCCGGTCAGGGTCACCGTGGTCGCCTTCGCCACCAGCGGCAGCATCAGCTCACGCAGCGGATGGTCCGCCGCCTCGACCTCGACGTCCCGGTAGGTCCCGATGAGCAGCAGCCGCTCGAACCAGGTGTGCTGCGCGGCGAACCCCAGCAGCTTGAGCGACGCCTGATCCGCCCAGTGCAAGTCGTCCAGCACGACCACCACGGGACGGCTCTGCGACACCGAAACGAGCGCCGTGGTCACCGCGTCGTAGAGCTTGAAGCCCTCGACCGCCTCGCCGCCCTCGCCGAGCAGCGCGGCCAGCGGGCCGGTGTCGATTGCGGACCATTCCTCCGGCGTCACGGCCCGCTTCAGCGCGCGGATCACCTGCACCCACGGCCAGTAGGCCGGCGCACTGCCGGAATCCCAGCAGGTGCCGCCGAGCACGAGCGCGCCCAGCCTGCGCGCCTCCTCGACGGCGCCGGTCACCAGCGTGGTCTTGCCGATGCCCGCCTCACCGGTGACCAGCACGAGCCCGCCGTGGCTTTCGGCGGCACGGCCGATCTCCCCGCGAAGCACGCTCGCGGGGTGGTCTCGTCCGATCAGTGCGCCGGTCATGTCCGAATCCTCCCAGAGGGGTCCGACAGTTCTGACGACCGACGTTCGTAGCACCCGTGGCGCACTAGGCTCGAAACCCGGTGATCACCGGCGGGCGAAGGGGTGTTTCGTGCGGGTTTTGTCGGTCTTTTTCGCGGCCTTGCTGGCGATGTTCGTGGCGGTCACCCCCGCCTTCGCGGGGTTCATCGAGGGTGACACCGACGATCCGGTGACCCCGGCGCCCGCGGTCTCCCGCCCCGGCACGCCCAGCTGCAAGGTCACCCTCGCCGACCAGTTCCCGTCCAACGCGCCCGACCGTTCGAACCAGCTCTTCTCCGGAACGCTCACACCGCCCGCCGCGTGCCCCGGCCCATGGGCGAAGGTCGTGCTCGACCAGACGATCACCGTCAAAGGCCGCCAGTACGACCGCTTCGGCGACCTGAAGATCGGCGACACCGAGGTCTACTGGGGCACCACCGAGGAGCCCAGCGGCGAGGGCAGGCGCGCGATCACCTACAAGTTCGACAAGGACCTCACCAAGTACAGCGCGCTGCTGCGCACCCCGCAGCCGTTCCGCGGCGGGATCATCAACTACCAGACCGACGTCTACACCGGTAACTACCTGCAGACGGTCACCCTCACCTATTACCAGGCCGACCGTAAGCACCCCGCGCCCGAGGTACCCGACCACGTCGCGGGCTTCGCCTCCCAGGAAGCCACCCCCGCGCAGGGCACGGTGCATTTCCCACTCAAAGACCTGCCCCGCAACATCATCCGCGCTTCACTGGAGGTCACCCTCGAAGGCGGAGCCTGCGACGAGCAGTGGTTCGACGACGTACCCGACGAGGTCTCCGCGAAGTACCCCGCAGCGGGCCTCTGCGGCCACGGCCCGTTCCGCGAAGCGACCGCGGCATTGGACGGCACTCCGATGGCCGGAGTGCACACCTTCCCGCATATTTATTCGGGCGGCATAGTCCCGACGCTCTGGCGCCCCCTCGTCGCCATCGACACCTTCAGCATGCAGTCCGAGACGCTCGACGTGACCCCGTTCGCCGGCAGGCTTGTCGACGGCAACACCCACGACCTCTCGTTCTCCGTAGCCAACATCGGCGGCAACTGGCACGTGGTCCCGACCCTGTTCCTGTACACGGACAAGGGTTTGACCCAGACCAAGGGCGAGCTCACAACATCTGAAGTCGTACCGGTCGCCACCCAGAAGACCGTCGTCAAGGACATCGCCGGCGGCGTCAACGCGACCGTCACCGCCGACCGCCACGACGTGACCGCGGGCTACGTCGACACCTCGGCCGGCCGGGTGTGGACGCGCGTCGAGCGCACCAGGTCCTACCGCAACAGCGACGACATCACCGGCAACGGCCTCGTCCAGCACGTGGTCCAGTCCGACTCCGGACACCAGACGTCCACGGTCACCGCACACGGGAAGACCTCGGCCTCCCGGCACTCGTGGTCATATCCGATCACAGTGGACACTTCGGCCGCGAAGTACGTCGACGACCAGAACTTCGAGCTGTCGGGCGCGGTGGACATGACCCAGCGGCTGACGGACGAAGTCAGCGAGGGACGGGGCTGGCGCACGATCGGTCATACCGATGAGTGGCTGAACTCTTGGGGCATGTCGGCGCGGACCAACGGCGTGCAGACTGCTTCGGATGGTCATTCGCGGACTCGCTTCGTCGGGACCGATGACCTTGGCCGCCCCTGGTTTCACTACGTCGCGTCGAAGCACGGACTGATCACCGCGAACTGGCATACCTGATCCTGCCCGTTCCCGAGCGGGGTTAGGCGGGCTTTGTCTCTGGCCGGTTTGTGAAGTGAGGGGCGCTCCACTGACCGTTGGAAACGCTCACGACTGCTGGTCGCCCTGGGTTTGGGTCTGTTCGAGTCGCTCCTAGGGCGGTCCCGTTTGAACATTTCCGCTGCCTGGGTCGGGTGGGTTTTGTGCTCGCCGCGGAATATTCATACGGACCGAGGGCACCGTGGGTTGCTCTTGCTCCGGCTCACCAGATGCCCGCGACCGTGCTCTGCTGCCCGCCTTGCGTGGTGGGTCGGGCAGCCGGGGCTTGGGGGTCGTGAGTGATGGCGACGGTTCTATTGAGCGGAAGGTCAAAGGTGGCGCGGTCCGACGGGCGCGTTGATCTTCGCGAACGGAAGAATCTGGACGTTGTATGGCCAGATTCATCCGTTCGCTGCGTCTGACCACCTGCTGCAAAGGTCAAGCAGGTTGACTGAGTGCGAAATGGGTCGTTCACCGTCTCAAATTCCCCTCAGTCAACGTGCTTGACTTGTGGAACTTGGGGCCGTGAGCGTCGTGGGCTATTTGAGCGGTAGGTCCGAGATGGCGTGGTCGAGGAGTCGGCGAGCATGGGCCGACGGAGTTGCTTGTGGGCCGTCAGGTGTCCCCAAAGCAACTCCGTCAGACCTGCGGGCCGCTGATTCTCAGCAAGTCGCACTCACGCCCATCACGCCACGTGAACCGTCACGGGTAAGGGACCGGCTTCGGGTATCAGACCAGCGCCGGTCGGCGTGGCAGGTGTTGAGCGTAGTAGGCGGTCTCGTACTCGACCGGTGTGAGGTAGTCCAGCCGGGAATGCAAGCGGGCGTTGTTGTACCAGTCGACCCACTCCATCACGGCGTACTCAACCTCGGAGAGGTTCGTGAACGAGCCGTGCCGGTTGACCAGTTCGGTTTTGAACAGCCCGATGATCGATTCCGCCAGTGCGTTGTCATAGGCATCACCGACCGAACCTATGGACGCCGATAACCCTTGCAGTGCAAGAGAATCAGTGAAGGAAACCGACGTGTATTGACTCCCGGCGTCGCTGTGGTGGATCAACCCCGGCTCGACGGGATGCCCGTGGTGATCGCGCCGCCAGAGCGCCATGTTCAGCGCCTTGGACACCAGGGCAGTCGTCTTCGCGCTCGCCGCGGTCCACCCGACGATGGCGCGGGAGTAGACATCGAATACGAACGCGACGTAGGCCCATCCGGTCTGCGTCGACACGTAGGTGAAATCCGCCACCCACGCCAGGTTCGGGCCATCGGCGGTGAAGTCCCGGTTGAGCCGGTCGCCAGCCCGCACGCCGTCTTTGGCGCGGATCGTGGTTCGTGGTGGACGCCCCCGGGTCACTCCCTTCAGGCCCAGGTCTCGCATGATGCGGTCGACGGTGCAGAACGCCACCTGGTGGCCTTGGCGGCGCAGCCAGCGGGTCATTTTCCGGCGCCCGTAGACCGCCTCGGGTGTGTCCTGCGCGTCTCGCAGGGCGTTGGTCAGGTAGGCGTCGGCGATATCCCGCTGCGACGGTGGCCGGCGACGAGCTTTGCGGTAGGTCCTGGGCGCGATCTGGATCCCGTGCGTGGAGAGCACTCGGCAGATCGACTCGACGCCGTGGACCTGGCGGTATTCGTCGATGAACCCGACGATCAGCGGTGTCGCGGGTCGAGTTCCCGCGCGAAAAAAGCCGACGCCAGTTTCAGGATGTCGTTGGCCTGCTTGAGTTCCTTGTTCTCCTTGCGCAGCCGGTCCAGCTCGGCGCGCTCGGCCGTGGCCAGCTCACCGGCCGCCGCGACGGGTGGAGTGTCCTGCTGGAGGGCCTTGACGATCCACACACGCAGTGTCTCCGGATGCACGTCGACCATCGGGCCGATGGCGTGCGCGGCGGCGTAGGCGGATCCGTACTCGTCGAGACGATCCAAAGCCAGACGGACAGCCTTCTCACGGACCTCGGGCGGGTAACGCTTGGGCATGGTGACCATCATCCTCATGAAAGGAAGCGGCCCCCAACCCGTGACGGTTCAGATCAGAGTTCGTCGCCCGTTTCTGGTACGCCACAAGTGGGTGCTGAGTCTTGACACCGTGACCGGCATTCCCGTGTTCATCAAAGAGGTGGCGCCCACCATCGACAGCAAGAAGGTAACGATCACCAGCTTCGCCGGCCACGGAGTGTCGATGCTCAGCACGGCCGGGTACTCGACGATGAATGCTGCCACCGCCACCGCCAGCGCCCAGCCTGTCAACGACTGGAGTACCGCACCGGCGAACCTGGGCAGAATTCGACCGGCTGCCGGCCAGAGCGCGGGAAGCGTTATCTCGGCGGTATCCGGTAGTAGCCGCTCATTCCGGCGAGCCATGACGCGCAGCCAGCTCGTCACATCGGTCGCTGGCCACTCAACCCCATGAACACGTCCGTGCTGTTCGCTCAGAGCGGGGATCAGTCGTGCCAGTAGTTGGTTCGTCATCTCTTCCGGAGCAAGTCCGGCAAGTTCTCGGTACGGGTCTCCGCTCGCCGCGAAAATTGTGCAACACAGATACAGACGCCACGGAGAACGCAGGGCGTCAGCGAAGGGGTTCGGCCACTTCAGTTCGTCGTTCTCGGCCGATTCGATCGCGTTCAGCGCTGTGCGCCAACGGTAGTCGGCAGCGTGCGTTCCGAGACGGTCGACCAGGTATTCGCGCACGGCTTGGGGAGACAACGGTTGCAGCTCGACGACTGACGCGTCACAAAGCCGTTCGTCGGTGACGACCTGCTCGAACCACGTGGTGCGGGAAGTCAGAACAAAGGGGCGGAACCGGGCTCGGACATTGAGCACACGCAGTACAGCGACCGAGCGCTGAACGTCCCTTGCTTCGTCGAGTCCGTCGAGCAGTGGTAGGACTCGGTCATCGGCTACCAGTTGCGCGGCCAGCTGCCTGCGGATGCCCAGCTGGGTCAGCTGACTTGTCAGCCACGAGTCGTATCGAGTTGTCAGCACCGAGTCGCCGAGCTGGTCCACGGTCCGTCCATCGTGGAACGGGTCGAACGAAGCCAAGTTCATTCGGACGGGCAGGCGCGACCTGGGTTCTTGTTCTTCAGTCTGCTGGTTGAGCAGCTCCAATGCGAGTTGGACGAGCAGGACGCTCTTGCCTGCCCCGCTGTCGCCGAGTACGACGAGGCGACCTCGTTCCAGCGCGCGGTAGTAGCGTGCCGAGTCCGCGATCGTGCCTTGTGATAGTCCGCCGTCTGAGCGCTCGGAGAGGTGCTCTCGGACGAGAAAGTCGACCTTGGCGGGACTCAGATCACCACGTGCGGCGAGCAGCTGTCCCAGCGCGTCGAGTTCTCGATTTCGTAGCGTGTGGGCCAGTTCGTCGGCGGCTTCGTCAGCCGTTTCACGATGCTGGCGTCGCCACAGCCAGGCTCCCAGCGCGACGGCGGCGGTCGCGAGTGCTGTGGCGAAGCTGCCGATGGACGAGAGTTCGTCACCGCGGCCTCCCTCGTGGACAAGGACCGCGACGATCAAGCCAAGTGCGACTGTGCAGGCAATGCCCGCGAAACTCCACAGAACCTTCATTCCGCCTCCCCAAGGACAAGTTTGCCAGCTTAGCGCTTGACTTCGGCGCTTTTAAGAGGTTCGCGGTCCTGCTTCCGAGTGAGCTCGAGCTAGTTCATGCGTGACGGTTTGGTTCGGCTGCCGGGAACAGCCACGGTGACGATATGCCTGGGGATGGGGTCGCCTTCGATATCGAACTCGGTGTGCCCGATGAGCGTACTCAAGTGTGGCGGTGGCCCTGAACCATCGAATGCCTTGTGCCGGAGGGCGACAAGGAATCCGATTCGGATGTCGGTGCCTTGATAAGAGGCAGCTTGCTTGAGGTAGGCGGTCTTGTCGGCCATAGGGATCTTCGTCGAGTCGACCTTCATCTCGATGTGGATGGCGAAGCCGTCGAACTTGAGGCGAAGGTCGATACGGCCGCCGCCGACGTGCTGCACCTCGTACTCTGTGATGGAGCCGACTTCACTGCTCATGAGGTAGTTGAACAGGTCAAGGTGGATGGCGTCTTCGTTGGCAGCCGGGTCGAACAGGTAGGCATAGAGGTTCGATTGCGCGTTGGTTCGCGTTGCGACGAATCGGATGATGAGCCGGGTTACGCGATCGACATCGACCGCGGTCTCCTCGCGGTAGTCCGGGCTCGTTGCCAGTGCTGCCCGGATCGAGGAGTACACGGCGCTCTCGACGAGGCTGAGGCTGTGCCTGCCGATGGTGGCGTCATCGACGATCCTGGCGAGTTCTGCCAGCGCCGATTCGCTCAACGTGCCGAGTTCGGCTGCCGCGCCGGATCCGGTGGGGACGAGTTGGTCAAACGGCGGCGGCAGCGGCCTTGAAGCCGCGCCGCCGCCGTCTTTTCCCTGGGAATTTCCCTCGAGCGCGTGCTTTTTCGCCGCGGTGAGGATTGCGCGGGCGGCCTCGAGCTGCTCGGAGAGGGCATCGAGCTGATCGCCGGTCGCGGTCACGACTCGCTCTTCGAGAGCGTAGGCGTGATCCTCCAGGTTGCTCAGCAACCCGGCAGTCCTCGCGAAGCCGGACTCGATGACCGGCTGCACGAACCTCAGCAAGCCGTCGGCGTCCTCCTCCCGGGGCACGACCTCGACCGACCGTGAACCCAGGTAGATCTGCAGCAGGCTGTCGACGACGATCTCGGCTTTGTAGAAGCTGTCGCGCGCGAACTCCAGACGCATCCTCCGAAGGTCGTCGGCGAACCGGTTCCAGGCAAGGAGTGCCGCCCTTTTCGGATCGCCGTACCAGTGGTTCAGGCCGCTCGAGGCGACGTTGATCCGGCTGACGCGTTCGGCGAGATCGTCCAGTGCCCCTGGGGCGAGCCGCGGCATGTCCAGCGCCGCCACATTGGGCGCCACGCCTGACTCCTGGAGAAGACCACGGAGGATCTCGACGACGGTGAGTAGTACTCCGGCGTCCTCGCGTCCGTAAGAGTCGCGGGCGACCTTCAGGTGTTCCGCGGACGCGGCCAGATGCTCGGCCAGCACCGAGAGGTCGGACTCGCGCAGCGCGCGGACCAGTTCGACGCCGGCCAGTGCCCATGCGGCGTCGGACGCGACATCTTCAGGGTCGGCATCGTCGCGGACCTGGCCTGTCGGCGGGTCCATGCCCGCGACGAGCCGGACCACGCGCGCGAGGCCGTCCGCGTGCGGCCAGTGATCGACGGCAGTGCCGACAGATCGGATAACCGCAATACCGAGAGGTTTGGGTACTGGGGCGTTGAATCTGTCCAGGACCGCCAGAAGTCCGTATGACGAGCCGATACCGGCTAAGTTGAGCCTGGTGAGCCCCTCAAGCGCATCGGCCGCTCGCCGGGCGGCACGGGCATCCGGACTTTCGTCCACACGGAACGTTTCGACTATGCCCTCGAGCGAGCTGGCCAAAACCGGACCGACAACGTCGAGGGCCGCTGGGCTGGTGACCAACGTGTGCAGGCTGTCGGCGAAAATGGCGGGGCTCTCGGTCGTCGTGACCGCGGCGGTGACGGCCCGTACCGCGTCGGCGCAAGCGTCGGTCCGGTGAGGGTGGTTCGCCGTCTCCCGGGCGACCAGCTGGACGAACTGGGCGAGTACGGGACTGTCGGAGATGGAGGCGCCTTCGGCGGCCAGGCGTTCCCAGCCTCCAAGCGATGTGAGCGCGCCGTTGTCAAGTGGTTGACCTGGGTTCGCCGCCAGCAACGCCATCATGCCTTCAGCGAGGCTCGCCGACGGTTCGTTGCTCATACGGCCTCTCCGTGATCCAGTATCTGGTTGCGGAGCGTAGTCGACTGGAGGTGTCGGCGCTGAAGCACCGCACCAAACCGGTCACCACACGTAGTCGTCGCCTTCGGCTACCACACGGCTGGCCTGCGGGAGCAGTTCGGCAAGCGGGGCGGCGTTGCGAGTCGCCACGAAAATCTGCATGTCGGCCTCCTCTGCGACCGACCGTAGCGCTTCGACCATGGTCGCGAGGTCCGACTCAGGCATCTCTTCGGCGGCAGGTGAGTCCAAGACCAGGAAGCCGGGGTGCCGCCCGATGCCCTCCGCGTAGCCGTGCTTGATCAGGGCGATCGCGGTCGCGATCTTCACACGGAGTTTCTCACCTTCGGTGATGCTGGAGTAGGTGGTCGGCTCGCCGTTCTTGTGCAGTGCCATATTCGCGGCACCGTCGAGTCTGATATTGCTGAGATTGCCGGCTCCGAAACTCCCGGCAAGCCGCTCGATGTCGGCGGAAATCTTTGACAGAAGGGGGTCTTGCTCGCTCTTCACCCATTTCTTCAAGACCTGCTCGGCGGCGTCGGCGATCGCTGCGCGCGCTGGGTCGACAGGGTCTACCGATTTCGGATCGCTCGACTGAGCCAGTGCCATGAGGCCGCCTTCGGCACGCGCGAGTTCGAGTTCGAGAACACGGCGTGCGCTGGCCGCGCCGAGCAAGTCGCCCCCAACCCCGGCTTTCGCCGCTGCCTCATCGCGCTGCCGGGCCAGTTTCTCGATCTCGGCCGCCAGCGCTGCTGTGCCGGCTTGTGCTGCGGCCAAAGCGGCTTCGGCCGCAGCGAGTTCGTCGCTCGACCCATCTGCGGACTCGGTCGCATCCCCGTCAGCACCTGACGTGCCCGCTACGAGGGCCGATGCCACGTTCGCGGGCACGGACGCCGCGACGATGACGTCGGAGTTCAGTGCGTCAAGGTTGAGGTCGCTCGCGCACACCGAGCATTCGTGTCTGTCTGGCTCGGCTGCCTGCCGTTCGGCTGTTACCTCCGCGGTACAGCGTGGGCACACGGTCGGCCGCATACGGTGGAAGAACTTGGTCGCGAGCGCGTTCTCGATGTCGGTATGGGCGCGTGCCTTCATTGCCTTGAGCTGCTGTCGTGCTGTCTCGGCGAGCGACGACTGTGCGATCAGCCGACCCTCGAGCGTATGAATCCGTCGCGACAGGTCGGATGCGTGCGTAGCGAACCTCAGCGTTTCCGTGACGTCGGGCGTTCCCGAAGGAAGCACCGCGATCTTCGCCTTCGCTGCGTCGACCGCTGTCTGCGCGGCCTTTCGGCTTGCCTCTACCGCCTCGCCGGCGGCAGTGGCTTTCTCGTTGGCTGCCGATCGTTCGCTGTCCATTTCCCGTCGAGCCGTCATCGCGGATGCCTGCGCGGGAGCCCAGTCCGTGCCGATGAACATCTGCATCATGCGTACGCCGATGGTCTGCTCGTTCCCGACGATCGGGTCGAGCTGGTTGGCTCGCACCACAAAGGAGCTGGAGTAGGACGGCCAGGCGTGCACGTTTTTCTTCTTGTCGGTCCAGACCGGGATGTGCTCGAGGCGCAGCCGAGTCATCATCAGCGAACCCATCACACCTTCGAAATCGGCGCCGTTGAACTCACCGAGGATGGTGGCCTTGGCAGGTCCGCCTACATCACCGACTTTGAGAATGTGTCCTTTCGCCGACCCCGCGGCCGCGTCGAAAGACACGCGCAGCCGTTCGGCGCCGAGTGTCCAGTCGACCTCGACATGCTCGATCCATCGCAGGATGTCGGGCTGGAAGCGTGTGCACCGACCGGTCAGCGACCACATCAGGACGTTGAGGACTGTCGACTTGCCGCGCAGGTTCCGTCCCGAGCCGATGCCGTTGACTCCTGCCCGTGGCTTCCACTCAAAACTGAAGGGAACCCGCGCCAGCCTTGTCCCAGGCGTAGGCGAACTTCCTTGGTCGTCATGCGGATCGGTGGATGTCGACGTGCCAAGCTCCTCGTGCGTCTCGGCTTCGTGACCTTCCGCGTCGGGGTGGGTCGGGTTGAGTCTTTTGGTACCGCTGAAGTGGATTCGTGTCGCGCGCAGCGCGACCGGAACCGCCTTTGTCGCCAAGGTCGGGATGCCGAGGTCCTCGAGAACCTCGTCCACCGCGCCGACGGACAGGACGTGTCGCCGTTCACCCAACCGTTTTGCGAGGTTCTTGACGATCTCCTCGGCAAGAGCACTCACGTTCGACCTCCGCCGTCGGCTCGAGTTGATTTGAGTGCTCGCATGGCCTCGAGTCGCTCCAGCACCCGTGGCGCAATCGGAGCGATGTCGAGACCGAGTTCTGTATTCGCGTACGTGGCTTGCTCGTATTGCCGGTCTTTCAGTCGTTGGCCGGCGTCATCACCGGCTACCATCGACACGAGTTTCACCTGCCTGGTGTACCAGCCCAAGATGGGGTCGGCGGCAAGCTCTACAGTCGCATCTGCTCCATTCTGCGTCAGATAGAACTGATTGCGCAGGCTCTGCCTCCCTGGTTGACCGGTTCGCTTCAAGGTTGCGAGACCGTAGGTTTCCAGCAGCGCGAATGCGTCGTCGAGTTGTTCGTAGGCACCGAAGAACCAGCGTGGCATCGGGTACCACCGCAGGTCCGGTTCTGGGTCTTTCAAAAGTGAGCGAGCGGTATCCAGGAAACTGTCGGAGATCTTTCCCGCTTCGACCAAGGTGACCAACTGGTCGGCGAGGTAATCGGGGTTGCGCATCCAAAAGTCCATCGCTTGCAGCTTCAGTTCACTTCTGACGGCTCTTACTGCGCCCACCGGATCGCCGTCGACAGTTGGTTCCCCGCACTCGGAGAGTAGTACGAGCAGTCGGATGGCGTGCTGTGTCCGAGTGGCGGACGGGCGCTCCTCCGCGTCCGCGGCTTCCGATGTCGCTGTCATGATCCTCCCCGGTCTTCGTCGCAACCTTGCCTTCTTTCGGCGATACTCGCAAGAACCTTTGTGGATCAATGTGCGTGCGTATCCGCCCTTTGGCTGATGCGTTCGGTTGGTGAGTTACTTGTGCGCGTTCTGTGCGTTTTTTGTGCGGATGCTTCGACGCGATCCGAAGGGCTTCGGTGTGTAACACCAGGCGCTCCGGGCGCGACCTTGGCGCTATTGGTGACAGCCAACCGGCCCGGCAACCCAGGGGAGGCGTGCGTTGAACTGGTCCAATCCCACCGCGCTCACGGTATTCATCTTCGGCGTGGGGCTGCTCGTCTTCGCAGTAAGCGGCGGGGTGGTCCATCTTGTCGGGGTAACGCGATCTCGCGGCGAGCACAAGGTGTCTTCAAAGGCTCTCCGCTGGATCGCGGCCTTGGGAGTGCTCTGTCTCGTGGTCTCTTTTCTCGTGGGAGGCCGCAGCGTGATCGCGCAATGGACGGGAGACAACTCTGAGCCGCGTACCGAGGCCGAGGTTTCGACTACCGCGGCTTCGCCCACGACATCCATCTCACAGAGCAGTGCGTCGAGCAGCGCCGAGCCTTTGTCCATCACTTCGAGCGCCGTCAATGACCAGGGCGGGGTTCCGGTTTCGAACCGGTCGTCGAGTGCTCCGCAGGGTGCCGGATGCGACGAGCCCTTCGAGATCATCGTCAACGACAGCGCCAACAGCTGGGTGGCGCCCCGTGTGGTCGCCCTCCGGGCCAGCATTCAGGTCACGGTGTGGGCCAGTGGCCCGTGCGGCTCGTTGAAACCGTGCTACCTGACCTACGTCGAATACGACAACGACGTCAAAGCGACACAGAAACAGGATGACTGCTCCAACAACGAACACGGCTATTTCACCTTTGGTATCAAAGCCGGACATCACTATCGGTACGTGTTCGCCGTGGAGAACAAGAACGTCCAGCGTCAGGAGAAGACATGGGAGTTCTCGGTTCAAAGCAGTAGCTAGTCTGCCAGTAAGGGAGTCGAGTAATGACAGCGAACATCGAAGAACACGCGTCCGGGTTGCTGGAGTGGCTCTACGCCGTGAGCACGGGGGCGGAGCCGGAGTCCTCTGATATCAGTCCGTACCTCACCGAACACGGGCTGGAGCTCGCGTTCGGCTTCCAGCTCGTGCCGTATCTCGCCCAGCGTGGCCTGGCGAAGGACGTCTCGACGCTGGGTGGCGCCGACGCGATGATCACGCCCGATGGCATCGCTGCCGTACAGAAGCTGCAGACGGCGCGTGCCGACCCCCGCGAACCGAGCCGCGTCGTTGCGCAAGGAGATGCTGCGCTGGCTTGACGAGAACGAGGAACGCGATGAGGAAGTTCCGAGCTGGGACGGTTTCCTCGCCAGTGATCGTCTCCAGCATCACGGTCAGAGATTCGGTGAGCGCGACGTCGCGCGGGCGGCGGAGTACCTCGTGCGTACCGGTTTGATCGAAGCAGTCTCTTGTCGAGGAGGCGGGCGAGGGGATGATCCGTCCTCGGCTGACATTTGAGGGTCATGCTTGTCTCACTGATTTCGGAGGGTCCGTGTCCGACTATCTCAACCGTGCGCGCGGTGGTTCGAGCGTCACCAATACGACCATCAACATGAGCGACAATCGCGGCAATATGACGGTGGTGAGCGAAAACGTCCAGCAGACGATGAACGCCGGGCTCGATGTGACCGAGGTGCTGAAGTTCGCCGGTCTGGTTCGGCAGCAATGTGGGCTAGAGTCTGGTGCTGCGTTCCTACCTGCTGACCAAGCTGGTCGGCGGGGCACCGGCGGGCCATTTGAGCCTTCGGGCGAAACCAGCACCGGCGATTTCGTCCGAGACGTCATCGTGCAAGCGAAACGCTGGCTGGATTCGTGTGCGGGAGAGGCCTGCGACGACGCGCTCACGGCGTTGTCCGGCACGCCGCCGGGGCCGGTCATGCTGGGCTTTCGGCCCGAAGACGCGTTCTAGGACGTCGACCCGAAGTACAAGATCTTGCAGGACTTCTTGAGAAGGCTCGCCCGCCACGCGCCGCTCGTGCTCGTCCTCGACAACCTCGGGCAGGTTCGGGAGCTCGAGCTGTTGTACCGCGATCTGCTGCAGCCGGCCGCCCTCCGTGAGTTCGGCGCGGTCCGGGTCGTGGCGGCGATCGACCCGAGCGACCTGAGCCACGTCGTCTCTGAAGACGTGTTGCGCTCGCGGGCGATCCGGATCCAGCCGTTCCGGATGAAAGACGCCGAGATGCTGGCCTGGGAGCTGATGGCTCGGTTCCCGTTGGACCCGGGCGACGATGACATCCAGGCTCGGTGGCAGCAGGTCCGCGCGAAGATGCTCGTCTGGGCGGAGCAGCTGTCGACCCAGGAAGGTGAGTTCTTTTCCGCGGAACTGCAGCTGCGCCATGACTTCCTGCTCCAGGAAGCGGGGTTGAAATGAAATCATGGCAGGGCGTGACCACGAACTCGCTCTGCAGTTGTTCAATACGTTCGATGAATCGAACCGCGCCACCTTCGCGCGAGCCGCGCTGCCGCGGATGTTCGACGAAAAGACTTATGAAGCCGTATTACGGGCTGATGGGGCAGCCGATCTCGACCGGCTGCGCGAGCTCGGTGGCGTCGAAGTGCTGCCGGGAGGTGACGGCAAGCACCGCGTCCACAGCGGACTGCGGGACGCGGCCTGGGAATCGTGGTTCGCAGGGGCGCCCGCTCGCCAAGTACCAGCCGGATTATGGTTGTTCGCGACGAGGTCCGCCGCGCACTGTGACGCACGGGACCTGCCGATCGAGCGACTGCGCGCGCTACTGCTGGTCGACGAGGACCGCGCGGTGGAAGCGCTCACCGCCGACTTCGAAGCGTGCGTGCGCCGGATGGATCTCGCGGGCTGCCACAACCTGCTCGACGTCCTGACCGATCCGCTGCTGCTTCCGTTCGTGGGATGGCGCTGTCGGGACGGCGCAACGAACTCGCCCGCACGTTGGTCGCCCGTGAGCTGCACCGCAGCACGTTCCTCGGCGCGGCCCGCTATCTCCACCGCCCTACGCTCGAGGCCGGACTTGAACGGCTACTCGACGGCGCCCCGCATGCACTGCGGCTGGTCGGGGCCGGTGGCTATGGCAAGGCGACGCTGCTGAGGTGGTTCATCTCGAGCAGGTGCGTGGAAACCGGGATTCCCTGCGCGTTGGTGGATCTCGACGTGCTCGACCCGGTGAACGCGGTCAGGTATCCGTTCCTGGTCGCGCTGGAGATCGCCCACCAGCTCAACGGCCAGTTGACCGGCGCGCCGGTCGAGTGGCCTAGGCCTGCATTAGGTCGTGGATGGTGAAGGTTTCGCCGCAGAACGCGGTGGCCAGCGCCGAATGCTCGAGTTTCGACCGGGCTCGTTCCAGCCCGTCGGCGAGGATTTCCCCGTGGTCGAACGCCAACCGGATATGCCCGCGCAGGATGTCGGGAACCGGTGTCCACGTCGCGTGTGCGGCGTCGGCGCCCGCCAAGGGCTCCGATAGTCGCAGAGCGATGGCCAGGTAGGCCACCGAGACGACCCGTCCTCGCGGATCGCGTCGCGGCGCCCCGTAGGTGGCCCAACTGCTCTAGATGCAGCTGCGACGCGATCCGCGAGGTTCGCTTCCTGGAGCAGCTCGCGGTGAGCGGCGGCGCGGATGTCTTCCTGGTCGTCCTCGAAGAACCCGCCTGGCAAGGCCAACGCGCTTTGGAACGGCTCGACACCCCGCTCGATGAGCAGCGCGTGCAGCACCGACTCGCGCAAGGTGAAGATCACCAGATCGACCGCCACCAAGATCAGCGGGGGAGTCAGTCGTCGTCAGACATGAACACAAACCTTTTACCGTCACTTCGACAGTAAAGATCCGTTCGGGTGACTTACCATGATGGGCGGCTCTGGAACGGAGCCGCTGCCGGGCCTCTGATTACTCGGTAGACGACTTCTTGGCGGGCTTGATCACCTTGTGCGTGGTGTGAGCGAGCCGGAACACGCGGCCGAGGCCGCGGAACTCGTTGCGGGTGGCGATGATCTCGCGCCGGGCGATGTGCGAGCGGAGCCTGTTCTTCTCGAAGGTCTGCGCCGTGAACTCCCTGGTCGAGGCGACCACGACATAGACGATGTGCAGGTCGAACCACGCCAGGAAATCAGCTTGTGAGACGTTCTTGTGCTGGTTGATCGAGTGCTGTGCCCAGACGGAGTAGTAGGCGCTCAGCACCTTCTTCTCGTTCTTGACGTCCGCGTCGATCACGTCGGCCGAGACGGAGATCTGAGAGCATGCGTCCCGCATGCTGGCGTCGAAGCCTTCCTTCACGTGGATCACGTACAGGGTGCCGGCGTCGACCTTGATCAGGTCGAACAGCTCGACCTGGCCCGTGTCGACGACGGCGAAGATCTTGTCGCCGAAGTAGAAGCCGTCGAACCCCGCCTGACGCTGGTTGTAGGCGTGCTCGTCGCCGCTGGTCCAAGGGGTGAACTTCAGGGCTTCGGTGATCAAGATCGGATCCGGCGCCTCGAAGGTCTCAAAGAGAAAGTCCTTCTTGAGGTTCTCCAGGAAGTCGCCCTGGCTGCGATACCAGACCTTGTCGAGCAGGAAGTAGGTCTGGCCTTCGAGATCCACTTGGCCGTGCATGAGCCGGTAAAGCTCCTTGGTCACTTTGTCCGAATCTTCGTCGGTGTCCACGGAGTATCGGACTTTCGCGGTCGTCACCAGATCGAAGAAAGCTTCCTTGCTTTCGAGCTGCTCCTGGTACTGCTTTCGTAGTACCTCGATGATGTCTTCCTTGGTTGGCGGATCCCCTTCGATCGGCCAGTACGACATCCTGAAGTTCGATCCCGTGTAGTACCGGGACACGTCGTCCGGATCGCAGATGTCCAGATCGATCTCGCCTTGGCCGGCTATCGACAGCCGGAAGTTCTCGATGAACTCCTCCTTGAGTTCATCTTCGCGCTGCTTGCTCTTTACCGGATAGAGATTGTCGAGAAACGAGAGCTGGCGCAGCTGTTCGGGTGTCGGAGCGGGAAGATCTTCGATTTCCCTGATGAGGGAAATCAGCTGGCTGAGGTCCAGCTTCTTGCGGAGCACGAAGGAGGACTTGACTTCCAGCGCCGGAGGCCGGTTCGGATTGATGATGCTGAGCAGGAAGCTGTCCTTGGCCAGTAGGGCGGTGTTCACCCGGCCGACCAGCCGCTTCCAGACCTTGCCGAAGGACTCGCTCTTCGTGATCGAGTAAGCGCGCCGGTAGGTCTCGGTCCTGCTGGTCCTGGGGCCAGCAAACTCGCGTACATCGGCTGCCTTGAAGTTGTTCGCGATAAGGCGCTTCGCGGTATCGAAGGGGAACGTGTAGTCGACGTAGTCTTCGATCACGCGGTGGCCTGCCCCCGAAGTGACGGCGAAAAGCGATCCGCTGGTCGCGATGAAGAGCAGAGCGTCTTTGCTCGAGGACCGGAAGTACTTCTGGTCATCTGGTTCGGCGAGGTAGGCCTGTACGAAGGGGAGGAAGCCCAAGCTCATTCTCGACCGGACGTAGAGGCTCATTTCCACGTCGCCGAACGACTGCAGCAGAGCGATCTCACGCAGCGGTTTGTGCTTCGTGGGATCCACGGTGGACAAGGTGCGGTAGCGATCGATGATGAACTTGGCCTGCTGCTGAGGTTTCGTGTCGTCCGGCAGGCTGATCTTCCAGATGGCGCTGTTGGACCGTTTGTGGCTCATGCAGCGCTCCCGTCGATTTTCCCCGTGTTTCTGGCAAGTCGAACCGCACTCGCTCGTTGTTACGCAATGACGGTTCCTGTGATCGGACTGTCACTCGCATTTCGTGGACACGGCGCGGTGAACCGGTTGCTAGTTGGCGTATCGCGGGAAGACTCAGGTAAGTAGCGTACCGGCTTCAGCGGGGTGGGACGCCAAGATGTCCGTCAAACGGGGCAAGCCCATTTCGGCTATCGCCGGACAAGACCCGCGTCGCTATGCCGAAGTCGGCGAACGCGATTTCCGGCATACGCGCACGGCTTCCACAGCTGGCACACCACAGCTCCGTGATTCGATGTCGCGTCCCGCGGCATCCGTGACGTTCAGCCGTATCTGGTATGTGACCTGTAGAGAGTTGCGCGGAGTCAACGCGCGGCTGGCGCTTCAGTCGACCTGCTATGTCATTCTACCTGGGACTTGGCCGTAGCTTCGGAAGCGCTGGCCGCGTCCGGGTTCCGGGTGTCCGCCTGGAACGGCTGCTCTCCCCGTCATCATGGCGAAACCTTGATGGATACTCTTTCGAAAGAGCGGAGCATCGTCCGCTGCTACTGGTTTGCCGCGCTGGTACCGGGTGCCACGTGGTGCGTCCAGCGTGGATCGTCGCCCGCGGGTTCGTCCCCGAGAATGGTCACCCGCCTGCCGATGCGGCGTTCTGTGTAGTCGTTGATCGCATAGTGCTGGGTCGCGCGGTTGTCCCATATCGCCACGTCGCCAGGGCGCCAGTGGTATCGGCAGGTGAATTGCGGTTGCTCGGAGAACCCGAACAGGTACTTGAGCAATGCGTCGCTCTCCGCCCGGGACAGCTGAGGGATGTGCGAGGTGAACAGGCGGTTCACATACAGCGAGCGATGCCCGGTCTCCGGATGCGTCCGCACGACCGGGTGTTCGGCCTCAGCGACGAAACCGCCGCGAGGGTGGCTGAACGAATGTATGGCGGTGAGCCCGTCGAGCAGATCACGGAGCGGCGTTGACAGAGACCGGTACACCAGTTGCTGGTTGCTCCACATGGTGTCACCTCCTACGTCCGGGCACGTGACCAGTTGGAGGATGGACGCAAGTGGCGGATTCTTGCTGAACGTCACATCGGTGTGCCACACGTCGGCTTTCACACCTGCTGCGGAGTCGAGCACCGCCAGCTCGCTATGGCGTTCGAATTTCGGCAGAAATGGATGGATTTCCATCTCGCCGAAAAGCCGGCCGACCGCGACGTGGGCCTCGGGTGTCAAGTCGGACTGGCTGGGGAAGAACAGCACCAGGTGCTCGCCGAGCAACGTGCGGATCTGATCGATGTCCTCGACCGTGGCCTCGGCGAGCCGTACGTGGTGGACCTCGGCGCCGAGTGCGCCTGCCAATCGCCGTACCTCGAACCGGGGCATGCTGTCAGATCTCATTGGGCTTCCTCTGCTCGCTAAAGTGTGCTTGGTGGTTTGACTGAGCTGTTCGCCCGCGTGCACCGAGATGTGGAACTAGACCGAACTGGTGCAGCCGGTCGAAGGTGGTCAATGGGCGAGCGCCGATGCCGGACATGTTCGACGTCACGGCGCGCAACAGCTGTGGATTCGCCGACGTGCGGCGGGCCGCCCGACGGCCGAACCAGCGGCCGAGCCACATCGTGCCGGTGGTCATCCGGGTCGCGTTGTGACTCATCCGTCCTATGTGGATCAGCTCGGGTGTCCGCCGTTCGGTGTATCTCAGGAGTGTGTCGTCGACCTCGGTCAACGACAGGTCGCCCGAGCGGGCCAGCTCCGCCGCGAGGTGCACGGCGTCGCCCACTGACGTGCGCATGCCCTGTGCGGCCATCGGGTGCACCGAGTGCGCAGCCTCGCCGACCAGCACGAGCCCTGGCACGGTCAGTCGCGAAGCGATGTGCCGGGACACCGGTAGCACCTGCTTGTGCCTGAGGCTCGCCACCGCGCGGTCGATCAGTTGCCGCAACGCCGGCACTTGGTGTAGTGCCGTGTGGCACCAAGCAGCGAGTGCCGGTTCGTCGAGGCCACGTAGTTCGTCCGGCGCCACCTGAAGATAGAGCCGAATGCGGTCACCGGGGAGTGGGTAGCACAGCCGCATGCCACGATCGGTCACATAGGCGGAGAAGTCGGGCGGCTGCTCTCCCGAAGCGGGCAGCTCGAGGCACAGCAGCCGGTGTGGATAGTCCAGCCTTCGCACCTCGATGGACGCCGCTCGCCGCAAGCGAGATGAGACTCCGTCGGCGGCGACCACGAGCCGCGCATGAATGTCGCTGACTTGGCCGTGCTCCTTCACCCGCACACCGACAACGCGTCCCGTCTCGTCGCGCAGGAGCTCGTCGGCCAGAACGCCGCGACGGAGCTCGACGTTGAAGTCCAGGCAGTCTGTCATTGCTGTCAAGATTGTCGGGTAGTCATGCGCCAGCAGGTCTTGGTCCGGACCTGGCAGTCCCCGATAGTCGAGTGACAACATCGGTTCGGAACACTGGTCTCGGACCACGATGCGATGCAGCCCGAGCGCCCCTAGCTCGAGCAGCCGCTGCTCCACTCCCCACGTCCGCAGTGCTGCCAGCGCCGAGGGCTGGAATACCTCGCCCTTCGCGACTGCCCGCACACTCGGCTGCTTTTCGATGACGAGGACCCGCAGGCCTAGCGCGCTGAGCGCATGTGCGGTGGCCAGCCCACCCACGCCTGCCCCGCACACCACGACGTCCGTACTCATGAGCCCGCCCGCCCTGCCGTGTTGACATAGGCCGCTAGTGCGCGCAGCGCCAATCCGTTGGTCAGCCCGCCATTGGGAAAACGAGCTGCCTCCCGGATGTACTCGCTCACCGCGGCCTCGGGCCACCGCCCGTCAAGCTGCTGTGCGGCGAGCAGGTGGACAACGCCGCGTTCCACGGCTTCAGCTGACCCTCCTGCCGCCTGCAGCGCGCACACGGCCCACGCAGTCTCCTCGACCGTGCCTGGCGTTGTGCCATCGCCCGTGCTCCATGAGCCGTCGTCGAGCTGGGTGGTGATCAGCCACTCGACAGCGCGCCTTGCCACCAGGTGGTTCCGGTGGCCACATCTGGCGAGCGTAGCCAGCACCACTGAGGTACCCGAGGTGGCCGGGCGATACCAGACTGAGTCAAAGGTGCCGTCATGCCGCTGGTTCGCCAACAGCCAGTGCACCGCGTCCCGTATCTCGCGGTCCGAGACCGGCGTACCCGCGTGCAGCAGAGCGTCCACGGCTTGTGCGGTGGTGTGCGGACACGGCCCGCAGTTCGCCACCCTGGTGTTTCGTACGCACAAGCTCCAAGAGCCCCTGCTGTCCTGCTGCGCACGCAACCAGCCGACGGCGTTCGCGAGGTGCTCGCCCGTCCGTCCGCCGGGCAGCCGTGCCAACGCGGCCGTCACCTCGGCTGTCTCGACCGACGCGGGCCAGCCGCGCGGAGATGACCAGCCCCAGAATCCGGCCGCCGTGCCGAACGGCTCGAAAGGCCGGTTCTGCTGGCGGTCCAGGAACATCGCACCCGTCGTGATGAGTCTCGGATCATCGCTGTGCCCCGCGTCGAGCAGACCCGCGACGGCGTACGAAGACCAGGTCAGGTCCAGCGACATCATGTTCCAGGACCCGTCCGGATTCGCTTTGGCGCGCAGCCACTCCACTGTCAGTGCGACCAGATCGGGAGCCGCCCCGGCACGAGCGAGTGCACCGCAGGCGAGTCCAGCTGCCCACGGGTCATCGCTGAATTCGCCGGTCATGCCTTCGTGCTCGTAGATCTGTCGGATCAGCCGGAGCGCTCCGGGGGTGCCCAGTCTGTTCAACAGTTGCCGTATCGGGTTCTGCTTCCTGGTGCGTACTTGCGCCAGAGCGGCCGCCGCGACGAGCGGTGCCCGGAAGTCCAGCAACTGTCGGAACAACCGGGGGAATGCCGCCAGCTCCAGCGGTAGCCTCGGCAGCGCGTCCGGGTCGAGCCAGCCCGCCGTCGCGTAGAATCGGCTGCACACAGCGGCCATCTCCCGGTGCGGCAACGCGTCCAGCCCGCCGAACCGGACCAGCCAAGCCTGGCCTGCTCGCACGGCGTCGGTGGCACGCTCAGGAGCGAGCAGGTGCAGCGTGGCGCAGACGACCGCGGTGGGGCCTGCCTCAGCGGACACGCCTGGCACGGTGCTCCAGCCACCATCTGGCTGTTGCATTTCGCACAGCCATTCCACGCCACCGGCGATCAGGCTGGCCGATCGTACCGGATCAGCCGCGTGAAGCGCGGAGATCGCACCGACGGTGGACAGTACGGATGTCCAGCCTGTGCCGCCGAAGTCGAACACACCGTCGGCCCGTCGCATGGCGAATAAGCCATCTACGCCACGGCGTAGCGCCTCCTCGGCGGAATCGAGAAGTCGCGGACTCGTCTGGGACACTTAGCTTCTTCTTTCTTCCATGACGCTTGACGCGAGTGATGGGAACTCGTGGCGGGCACGCATGACCGCCTGCGTCGGCAGGCTGATCGCGAGTACCACGGCGATGGCGATCAGCGCGGGTATGAGCCCCAACCCGTTCGCGACGACAGCGCCGGCGAGTATCAACCGCTCAGCGACCAGCACCTGATGCGCCCGCAGCGCGTCGAACTGAGAGTGCTTTCCGAGAACGAAAACGAACGCACGGACACCGACTACGGCGGCGAGTAGTAGCAGCAGCCAAAAAGCCGGCAGGTGGCCTGGCGAGGCCCACGCGCCCGCCGCGGCTGCCGTGAGTGCCGCTATGTACAGCAGCACGGCCATCCGCGAAGCCACGCGTATATCGTGACGGACCGGAAACGTCCGGTAACCGCCCGCGCGATCGCCCTCGACATCGCGTAGGGTGCCAACCAAGTTCGACGCCGTGTCGTGTAACAGGAACATCGCTGCGAATGGGAGGATTCGCCATGGCGGTAGTGGCTCCGTTTGCATGACGCCGAACAGCAGCGCAAGTCCTGTCAAGGTGCCACGTACGATGTTGCCTGACAGTCCCCGGCCTTTGAACACGTAGCTGTAGGCGACGATTCCTGCCATCGCGGCGAGTAGCAGCACGACGCTGTGCCAGTTGGTGAGCGCTGCGAAGATAGCGGCGCTCGCCGCGAAGACCGCACCTGTGGTCACGGCTGCACGAGGACTCAGCCTGCCGGACGGGATCGGCCGGTGCGGCTTGCTGATCGCGTCGAGATGGCGGTCGAAATAGTCACCAAGGTAGTGGCCGGACAACCAGCCGAGCGTCGGTATCGCCCAGCTGGTCACGAGCTGGGGTAGCGACGGTGCTCCAGCTACCGATGTCAGGCCTGCGAGGCCGACGAGCCCGGGGTAGCACAGGGTGTACGGGCGCCAGGTTTGCAGATGCGCTATCAGGTGCCGGCGCCACGAAGTCGTCACGATCAGCCTCGCCTGCGAATCGCCGCGTCTGCGAGTGCGGCCAGCTCGGCCGCGGTGTCGGGATCCGGCAAGTCCGCAAGGTACGACTTGGCGACTTGAGTCTCCCGCGCCGCCATCTCCTCGGCCAGCGGCAGTGCGCCACTGTCGTCCAGCAAACCGAGCAGCAGTCCGTGTGCGTCAGACTCGGGTATCTTTCCGCTCAACGCCAACTCGAACTGTGCCCGGCCTGCCTCATCCGCTACGTCGTAGCCCACAAGCACCGGTAGCGTTGGCCTGCGGTTGGCGGCGTCGCTCCTCCCTGGCTTGCCTGTCCTTTCCTCCCCGGAGACGTAAGACAACAGGTCGTCCCACATTTGGAAGGCGATACCGAGATGGTGGCCAAACCGGTTCAGCGCCCGCACCTGCGGTGCCGCCCCACCGCCGAGCAGCGCTCCGATCTCGCAGGATGCCTGGAACAGTGCGCCGGTCTTCTGCTCGACCATCGACCGGTAGCTGGACAGCCCGCAGCGCACGTCACCGCAAAGCTTCGCCTCCAAAGCCTGGCCTCGGCACAGGCCTTCGCCTGTTTCAGCGAGCATCCGCGCGGCCTTGATGACAGAGGCCGCAGGGGCGTGATTCGTTGCGTGCGTGACCAAAATCGAGATTGACCGAAGCATGAGGGCGTCGCCGCTTACGATTGCGCCCGGAACACCGTAGCGAGCTTGCACCGATGGCCTGCCGCGGCGTATTGCGTCGTCGTCGATGACATCGTCGTGAATGAGCGATCCTACGTGCAGGTATTCGACGCTCAGTGCGGCGGCCAGCAGCGGTTCCGGGTTCCCTCCGACTGCTTTCGCGGAGTGCATGAACAGCTGCGGCCGCAGAAGCTTGCCAGGCGGCAGCAGCGCATATCGGGACATTTCATGTATTGGTTCGGCACCGGGCGGCCAGAGGTATTCCAACTCTCGCTGAAGCTTGTCGAGCAAAAAGATCGATATCGTGTCGGGCATGGGAACGGCAGGGGCGTCGCTCATGATTGTGCACCTATCCCGGGGTACTCGGCGGCCGCTGCGACGAAGGCGTCGCATGCGGAGCGGTCACCGATGGTCACTCGCACGCCTTCACCCGGCAGGCCCCAGACGCGTACACCGCGATCGGTGCAGAAGCGAGCGAACGCCTCGGCTTCCTCGCCCAAAGGAAGCCAGAGGAAATTTCCGCCGCTATCCGGCGTAAGCAAGCCGATGTCGCCCAAGACGGAGCGGATACGGTTCCGCTCGGCCACGATGACCGCGCACCGCCGCCGCATTTCATCGGCCGCGTCCAGCGCTGCCAACGCCGCGGCCTGGCCCAGCGCGTTGGCGCGGAAGAAGGGAAGCGTTCGGCTTAGGACTCGGATCAGCGGGGGATGCCCGACGAGGTAGCCGACCCGCGACCCCAGTAGTCCGTATGCTTTTGAGAAGGTCCGCACGACGCAGACGCGATCGTCTTCTTTGTGCAGTTCCAGCCCCTCAGCCAGCTCAACCGGATCAGCGAACTCGTGGTACGCCTCGTCGACCGCCACCGTGACGTGGCTCGGCAGTGCCCGCAACAGCCGATCGAGTTCGTCGTGGCCGAGAACGGTGCCCGTCGGATTGTTGGGATTGCAGATGAGCATGAGTCGCGTTCGGTCTGTGACAGCTGCGGCCATCGCGTCGAGGTCGTGGCGGTGGTCGGAAAGCCTGACTCGCACGGGTGTCGCGCCCACATTCGCGACCATCGCGGGATATGCCTCAAAAGACGGCCACGCGAGAACCACCTCTTCACCGGGCCCGGCCTGCGTCCGGATGAGCTCCTGCAGCAGTGCGGCCGAACCCGCGCCGACAACGACATGCTCGGCTGGGACGTTGATCTCGGCCGCGATCCGAGCCGAGAGACCAGCGGCGAAGATGTCGCCGTGCTTGTGTACTTCGTTGAGCGCCTGTTCTACCGCATCCTTGACGCCGGGAAGCGCAGGAAAGAAAACCTCATTTCGCATCAGTTCGTGCTGGAGCGTCGCATCTTCGCGGACCGCCTTAGGTGTAATTGCCGCAGAATTCTCCACACTCAACATAACCCCGTTGGGTTGAGGGCCGACCGAGCTGATCGCTCCTGGAAATCCGAAGATGCGCCGGATGGCGAAACGCTACCACGGTAGCCAGATCCTGAGAGTTTCTTTTGCACTTAGATGCAAGAATTCTTGAACGAAATACTTTGGCTCTCTCCGCATATGGGTCTTTAGGGTGATAATTGCGTCTGGCAAATCCCGTAATGGTCAAGGTCAACCATCTGCTGGATGGCGCGCGCTATTCGATGGCTACGAGGCACAGTCTGCGGACCGGGTTCGGGCTGCTGACGCGAACTGCGTCCCGTGTATGCCGACGCGATCATGGTGCTCTCGGCGCGCGATACCGCGAGTAGCGCCGAAGCTCGCCGAACATGCCGACCCCGCACCGCTACGGCCGGGTCATCGCGGCGGCCACTGGCCTTGCCGGCCGGTGGCCCCGGGCACTCATGAGCACCTGACTCGGAGTCGCCGCGCACGATCCGAGCCGAAAGTCCAGTGCTCCTCGGTGGTGTTCCAGCTGATGGAACGCCGGCTGTTCGTCTTCCCTGTCGGGCCTTACCTTGTGCGGAGCCCAGGGGGACTTCTTTCTTTGATGTCAAATAGGAGCTATTTCGATGACACAGCGGCAGGATTTCGACGGCCGGGTTGCGCTCGTTCTCGGAGCTTCGGCCGAGCGAGGGACGGGCTGGGCTGTCGCCGAGGCGCTGGCCGCCAACAAAGCACGTGTCGTCGTCGGCGCACGCAGCTTGGAGCCGCTGCAGAAACTTGCCGTCAAGATCGACGGGCACGCGGTTCGATGCGATGTCACCAGCGAGCAGGACATAGAGAACATCGTCGCTGCCACGGTCGAGCGTTATGGTCGCATCGACTTCGCGGTCAATTGCGCCGGGCTGCCTGTCATGGGGCCGATCAGCGAATTGGGATCCGAATCCGTCGAACTGGCACTCCGTGTCAATTACTACGCGAACTTCTACTTCCTGAAGCACGCCGCCGCGGCGATGTCCGATGGTGGTTCGGTGGTCGTCGTCACGTCCGCCGGTTCCACGCATGTCATTCCGCCTCACTTCGCCTACTCGTGCGCCAAGGCGGCGGCGGACTGCCTGGTCCGTTACGGTGCGCTCGAGTACGGTCCCCGCAACATCAAGGTCAACTCGATCGTACCGGGAGCCATTCTGTCCGACATGGCGTGGAGTTACTACAGCAACCCCGCCGTCGCGCAAGTGCACGAGCGTGAGGTCCCGATGCGCCGGTTGGCGATGCCCGCCGACATCGCCGACGCCGTGCTGTGGCTCTGCGGCCCCTCGTTCACGACGGGGCTGAACCTGCAAGTGAACGGGGGTAATCACCTGACCCGGTACCCTCGGCCCGATGAGCTGCCCGCCGACGCGTTCGAAGGAGCCGGCACGGTGCTTTTCGACCGAGGTCAGTGAACGCTCGGCAGTGGGTGGTTTCACTCGGTGGAACTGCGCGTTTTGCCGGGGGTGACCGGGTTCTAGTATCGGATGAGCCCGCAGGTTCGTCATCCACCGGAGCGCAACGTGAACACTTTCACAATGAGGGCCAGCCTGTACAGTGGCCTCGTCTTTCTTTTACTTCTCCTGGTAGGCGTGACGGTTGCGGGCTTCCTTCCGCCTCCGTCGTCGTCGATGAGTGTCGACGAGATCGTGCGGATGTACGTCGACAACTCGCTTCGGATCAAAGTCGGCTTGGTGATCATGCTTTTCGGGGCAGGGTTCACCATCCCGTTTTCCGTCGCGCTCTTTTATCATGTGAAGGAGGCCGAGGGCGGTAAGTATGCGCCCATGGCTTACGTGAACCTGTGCGCGGGTCCGTTCACGGTGCTCGCCGTGGGGGTTCCAGTGTTCGCGATGGCTGCCGCCCTCTACCGGGCCGAGGACGGGAATTCCGCGGCGGTCGTGGCGAGCATGCACGACCTGGCCTGGTTGTGGCTGCTGGGCTTCGTGACGCCAGCGGTCTTCCATGTGGTCGCCATCGCTGTGGCGATTTTCGGTGACCGTCGGAGCGATCCCACTTATCCCAAGTGGGTAGCCTACCTGAACCTCTTCTGCGGGTTGTGCTTCGCAACCGGTATCGCCGACTTCTGCTTTACCGGAGGTCCGTTCGCATACGACGGAATTCTCGCTTTCTGGCTGGCGTTCGGTGCTTTCGGTGTCTGGATCGTGGTGATGGTTCAGCAGGGCATCCGCATCATGAAACGAGATGAACGCGACGTCACGGCAGCTCCACTTCAGCGTACGCCTTACGAGGTACACGCTGAATGACCAGCTTCGCCGCCGCTCGCGAGCAATGCGCGATGACAACAAAAGAGAGGCCCTCGAGTGGCGGAATCCAATCATGGGGCCGCCCAACGATGCAGGTCGCTCAGACGGTCAGTAGCCGTAGCAGCGGACCTGGGTGTTGAGCGGGTTGACACAGACGACCGCGGCCTTGATCCACGAGCCGCCGGGGATCGTGTTTTCGTTTGATCTTGTAGCTGCTCGGGAACATCACCGTGTCGGTGTCGCGGAACTTGGCCGTGGTGCCGGGCTTCACGAGCGTGTCGTCGCGGATCTCGTCGGCAGGCTCGCGGCGACTACGCCGTTGTTCGTCGTCGGGCCGTCCGGGGTCGGCAAGTCCTCGTTGCTCGGGGCGAGGTTGATCCCGCCGGGTGGTTCCCGGCTCGCGGACCTGGCGCTGTGTGATGGTGACGCCCACCGCCCGCCCGTCGCTGGAACCGCTGGACGCGGACACGGTGCTGATCGTCGATCAGTTCGAGGAGCTGAACTTGATCGATCAACCACATCCGGCACGGAAATGGCCGGGAGCACGCCGCCGGTCAGCCGGTGATGTCCCTGCCGAAGATCTGCCTCGCGATGACCCACCTCTGGACTTCGTTGGCGCCTTCGTAGATCTCGCCGATCTTCGAGTCGCGGTAGATCGCTTCGACGGGGCCTGGTGCGTCGTCGGCGCCACGCTGATAGGTGAACCCCATACCTCCGAAGGCCTGCACCGCGCGCGGGCGATGTCGACAGACAGGTGAGTGCCGAATTCCTTGGCCATCGCGGCCTCTGGCTCGGGGAACGCGACGCCGTTGTCCATGCGCAGTGCCGCCTTGGTGTACAGGTCGCGAGCCGCGGTCAGTTCCGTGGCCCGGTCGGCCATGAGGAATTGCCAGTGCTGTTTGCCCGCCAGGGGACCGCCGAAGGCGTGGCGGGCGGCCAAGTGCCTGGCCGTGTGATCGAACGCGGCCTGGGCCATGCCGACACCGGCAGCGGCGATGCCGATCCGCCCGTAGGTGAGGGTCTGCAGCGCGACCTTGAGGCCGCCGTTCTCGACGCCCAGCAGGTGCTCGGTGCCGAGGCTGACGTCATCGAGGATGACGTCAGCGGTGATCTGCCCGCGGTTGCCGAGCTTGCGGTCTGGGGTTCCGATGGTCACGCCAGGCGTCGAGGCCGGAACGATGAAGGTGGACAAACGGGCACCGGTGCGGGCGAGGACGACGATGACGTCGGCGACCGCTGAGTTGGTGATCCAGCGCTTACGGCCGTGGAGGCCGATGGCTCGCTGGTGGCGAAGGCACCCACGAATTCACCGGTGACGAGCGGGCGCAGCCACCGCTGTCGCTGTTCGGATGTGCCCTGGTCGAGGGCGTTGCCGGAGAGGATGCAGTGCACGTCGAAGATCGCGGCGACGTTGTTGGAGTAGTAGGCGAGCTCTTCGACGGCCACAGCGGTGGCGAGGGCGGGATGGGTGTGTCCGGCACCACCGACGTCGTCGGGGAACGGGATGCGGAACAGCCCTTCGGCGCCGAGCGGTCGAATACCGGGCGGGGGAAGCCATCAACCCGTTCGTCGCCGTTGGCGATGCGGGCGGCCTCGGGCGCGACGACGCGGCGCGCGACGTCACGTACCTGCAGCCGGACCTGGTCGATCTCCGGCGGGGAGAGCAGGTCGTGGTAGAGCCGGTCGGCCAGCCTTTCTGGCTCCGTGGCGAGCCGAGCGGGCTGGTTCCGCAGGGCGCTCATCGGACCTCCTGGTCGTGCGCGTGCCGCTCGGCGATGGTCAGGTCACCGGCGGCCCAGTGAGTGGTCGGGACTTCGCGTACGACGACGCGGATGGACCCGGGAGATGCGTCGAGTGCGCGGTGAGCGGCTTCGTGCAGTTCGTGGATCAGGGCGCGGATCGCTTCGGGCGAACGGCCTTGCGCGATGGTGACGTCGATGAAGGGCACAGTCAGCCTCCGGCGATCGTGATCGAACCGAGTGTGGAGAAGTGCGCGGCGACCCGAGCCCCTGTTGTGACGGGGACGGCGTCGGTCATGCCGCCGGTGAGCACGATCCAGCCTGCTTCGATCGCCAGTCCGCGTTCGGTGAGTGAATTGGCCGCCAGGGCGAGCGCCTCGGCGGGGGACCCTGGACCGCGGCGCCGGTCGCGGTGTCGACGATCTGCCCGTCGACCTCCAGCAGCACGGCTTCCAGGGACAGGTCGACCTCGGACGCGGGGAGCCCGACCGGGCCGGTGACGAATCGGCCGGACGAGCCGTTGTCCGCGACGACGTCGGGGAGGGTGAACTTGAAGTCGGCGTAGCGGCTGTCGATGATCTCGATCCCGCCGTACACGAGGTCGACGGCGGCGAGCGCGGTCGCCGCCGTCACACCGGGGCCCGCCAGCCGTCGGCCCATGGCGAACACGATTTCGGGCTCGTCGCGGGGGTGGATCAGCTCCTGCCTCGGCAGCGGGTCGCCCGCGGGCAGCACCATCGCATCGGTCAGCCAGGCCAGCGAGGGCGAGTCGATGCCCATCCGCAGCTGCTTGGCCCGCGAGGTGAGGCCGAGCTTGATCCCGACCAGGGTCTCGCCCTGGCTGCGGCGCCGCTGCAGAGCCGCGTCCTGCACCGCGTAGGCGATGGGCAGGTCCAGCTGCGGCCAGTGCTCGGTGATCGGGCCGCGGGCGGTGGCGCTGCGCTCGGCGCCGAGGAGGACGTCGGCCGCGCCGCCGACGTCGCCGGCCGTGACTTCGGTGGTGGTCATGCTGCCTCCTGCTCGGACAGGGTCGCGGTCACGCTGCCGATGCCCGCGATCGTGGTCACGACGGTGTCGCCTGGGGCCATCGGGACCGCCCGGGTCATGGAGCCGGGCAGCACGACGTGTCCGGGTTCGACGGCGACGCCCAGCGGGCCGACGGTGTTGGCCAGCCGGACCAGCGCGTTCAGCGGGGACCCGAGGACGGCTCCGCCGGCACCGGTGGCCACCACCTGGCCGTTGGTGTAGAGCACGCACCAGGCCAGCCGAAGGTCCACATCGGACAGCCGGGCCGGGCCCTCAACGTCGCCGTGCTGCGTGATTTCGCGGCACGGACACCGACGTCGAACCGGCACGCGGCGATCACCTTGCGCTTCCGCGGATCAGTGGCGGAGGTCGTCGGCGACGGTAGCGTCCGCGGCGTCGTCCTGGAAGAGAACGACCTCGTGACGGACACGGAAGGCCGCGTCTTCGCCCGGGCCAACGGCCGACGCGAGGAGATTCGCGCGGAACTCGTCGTCCGCGCGGTCGGCTACCGGGGCACCGCCTGCCCGGGTGTGCCCTATGACGAACAGCGTGGCGTCATTCCGAACGACAACGGCAGGATCCACGGTGTCGAACGACAGTACCTCGCCTGATGGGTCAAACGCGGCCCGTCCGGCACCAACAAGAAATGCGCCGCCGAGACGGTCAAGGCAATCCTTTCCGACCTCGCCGACGTGACGTTGCCGGACCGCCCCTCCGACCATGGAAGCCAGCTGGCTTCGATTCCCATGAACGTGCAGCCGACGGATCGAACGGGAGAGCCAAGCCCTGGCGCAGGCCGACGAGAGTTGACATCGACGAGGTCGTCGACGTCCGTACAGCGATGGATAGCATGCTTCAGCGCATGCGGCTGGGAGGCGGACGGGATTTCATGACAGGTTCGACAGTGGGGGCAGAGGAGCACGAGAGCCCGAGGCGCTTGTGGATGAAGGTCACCGATCCTGACACCGTCATCCCCAATCCGCCGCCGGGGACAGATGCCAGAGTTCTGATGCCTGATAACCCGCGGTTCACCGTGTTGCGGGACAAGTTCGCCGCGAATGGTATCGACGTTCGCCAAATACGCCACCTCATCGAAGACGAGGTCATCACCGAGCGCGACGGTACGGTGAGCGCATCGGTGCGGGAATGTCATCTGGGCAGGCCGGCACAGAAGGAGCTGACGTTGGCGTCCGGCGAAGCGGCTCAGGACGCGTTCCGTGTGCTCTGGGAGACCGCCGAGCCGATCGGCGACGACTCCGGTGGCGCGGTGGAGGACCTCGTACCGGATCGCTGGCGGCGTTATCTGCCCTACGCCGCCTTCAACCCCGCCCAGGCGGCGGCGGTACCTTACATCCTGGATACCGTCGATCACTTGGTCGTGGTCGCTCCGACCGGTGCTGGCAAGACAGTGATCGGTATGGTGGCCGCGCTGCGGACGGTCCTGCAGGAGGGGCGCAAAGCTGCCTGGCTCGTGCCCCAGCGCTCGCTGACAGACGAGCTGGACGCCGAACTCGACCATTGGCGTCGCGAAGGACTGCGCGTCGAGCGATTGTCCGGCGAATACAGCGTCGACATTCAGCGCGTCCGTGACGCCGACATCTGGGTGGCCACGACCGAGAAGTTCGAAGCGATATGCCGGGCGGCGTCGTTGCGCGAGGCACTCGGCGAGGTCGGTTGCCTGATTGTCGATGAGATCCATCTGCTCGGTGATGCTGAGCGTGGCCCTGTGCTGGAAGCGTTGCTGGCAAGGATGCGTGGCGCCGAGGCCCGCATGCGCATCGTTGGGCTGTCCGCGACGGTCTCGAACGCCGATGAGATCGCGACCTGGCTCGACGCCCGTTTGGTCCGGGTCGCCTGGCGGCCGACCAGACTGACCTGGCAACTTCCAGCCGTCGCCGCCCATCGTGACTGGAGCCTGGTCGAGACGTCCCGCATCCGCTTGGCGAGCGCGATCACCGCGATGGTCAGTGCGGAGGAAGGAAGCGTGGTGGTCTTCTGCGGTAGCAAACGTGGCGTCCGCCGCACGGCTCTGGTCATCGCCGGCTCGCGAGGCGCCGACATCACCGGCGTCCGGCCGGAGGATCACGACCGGTTACGGCAGGTGTGCGACTCGGTCGGGGTGGGCCTGCACTACAAGGGGTGGGAGCACAAGCGTGCCGCTGAAAACGACTTCCGCGCGCGGAAACTGGATGTGCTGGTCGCGACGACAACGGTCGCGGCAGGTGTCAACTTGCCGGCTCGTGCGGTGGTGATCCAGGACACCGAAGTGGGGATGAACCCGATCGACGTGGCGACCGTCCAGCAGATGTTCGGGCGAGCCGGCCGGCTCGGAGCCGGCGAGCGTGAAGGCTGGGCCTTCATGATCGTCACCGAGGCGGAGCGTGCGGACTGGCAGGCCAGGCTTGTCGCCGGGCACGCGGTTCGCTCGCAGATCCAGTCGTTTCTGCCCGACCATATTCTCGCGGAGGCGGTGCAGTATCGGGTCCGGTCGTTGCGTGACGCCGAACAGTGGTGGATTGGCTCGCTCGCGTACCATCAGGGGAACCGAAGTCTCGGATCGTTGCGTGCCGCGGTCGATTTCCTTGTCAAAAGCGACTACCTCACCTGTGTCGAGAAGCCCGACGGTGATCTGCGGTTCGCCCCCACCGAACTGGGTAAGTTGACCGCGCGGCTGATGGTGCCTACCAAGATCGCCCACGACCTGCGGATCGCGTTAGCCGAAAGCGCGTTGCCCGATGGCGCGGACGAGGCTGAGCGCACGATCATCGAAGTGGTGTCCACGCTGGTTCCCAAGTTGGTGAAGGCAGCGATCAGCGAGGAACTCAAGCCCACGGTCAGCGCCCTCTTGCGGCCAGAGGACGAAGGAGAGTACAACCCCGGCGATCTGGCGAAGGTGGCACTCCTTCTCGTGGCCGGTAGCCCCGAGGCGTTTCACCGCGGTGCTCGCACGGTCGGGGCCATCCCGTATCCGGTGCTCCATCAGGTACTCGAGGAAGCCCCGCGGTATCTCCACTGGATCGGCTCGCAAGGCTTGCTCGGCACGATCCATCCTTGGAGTGCGATCGTCGCTGCTGATCTCAGCAGACGCGTCAAATGGAGACGTTGTCAGCCTCGCCGTGGCGCGGGCAGGTTGCTGTGGATGTGTGAGCAGATGGCGACCAGCGTGTATGCCGAGGAAAGGGTTCCCGAGCTGTGGAAAGCAGCTACAGCGAAAGGTATTGCGACTCCCGACTGGACTGCTACCCGGCGCCCGAGGTATTGCCTGCTCGATGATGACGCGTATCAGACCCTGCTCGGCGAGCGCGCGACGAGTGCGACCATTGACCTACATGCCAACCGCACCAACGCCTCCGCGCCCGACGGGAGTGTGCTCGCCACCTGGACGGGTCGAGGCTGTCGGTATGCCGTTGCGTCGCAGGGACGTGCCTCCATCGCGGACGAGGAAGGCGATGGGCTTCAGCGACTTGGGGCGATCTTCACTCGACGTGGTGACTACCGCGCTACAGGATGGCTCAGTGTGTATTCGGGTTAGGAATTCCGCTACCGCAGGCCGTTATTTCGGACGGGCAGGAAACGCTTGGCAAGCGACCTGTTTGGTGAGATCAGCCGACTCGTGATCGATTAAGTAGACGACGGCTGGGCTCAGCAGCTCAGCGTGGATGACGACGCTGTCCATCAGTGCCGGGAGGATGTAGCCGTCCCCACGTTCCACCCCGGCTGTCATCGCTGCGTAGAACTCGTCCATCGGACTTTCTCGGCGTAGTCACGCTGTCGTCCCGAGAACGAGACCGCCCGTTAAGGCATGGCCCCTGGCTGAGCAGCGGGACGGTCCCGGCAGTTCGTTTTGAGCGAGGGCGTGAGCGTGAACGTACAACCCGGGGCGTCATATCGGGCAGAGTGCTTTGCGTGACGTGATTCCGGCAGCAACCTCTTGATAGCCTGTCACGCCAGCCGCATCGGCAGCCCAGGAGGGAGCCATGCGCAAGTGGTCTTGCCTCTGAGTCTCGCTGATCGGAGTTTCGCCGTTGGCCGGCCCGGAGCCGACTTCTGCTATCGGTGATCGAATCTCACCTCGGCGAAGATAGCACCGGATGTGGACAAAAGTTTGCGATGAAAGGGAGACGCATGCGAGCGGAGTCCGGCAATGCGGCGGGAGTGGGCAGGCGGGAGGATCTCGCGCGGGTCGATGCGGCGATGGCACAGGCCTGGCAGGACGAGAAGCTGACAAGCGCCGCACCCGAGGCCGTGGAACGCCTGGCGGAACTGTTGTCGCACAACGATCCGCTGGTCGTGGCGAGCGTGCTCGTCGCGCTCGGTGTGCTGCACGAGTCCAGGGCGGATGACCCCAGGGTGACGGCGGAAACCAGAGCGGCAGTTGAGTCTAATGTGGACACGGTGCTTGGTTTGGCCGTGGTGCCGAGTGAAAGCCGCGCGCTCCGTCTCTCGTTTGTGTACCACCTCGCGCACTTCCCCGGCAGGCGGACTGAGATCGATAAACTGGGGCTCGGTGTACCTCGCGACGATCGCGCCCGGCTGAAACGGTGCCTCACCCCGCCGACTGAAGGGGAGGCGGAGCGGTACGAGATCGGCCGTGCCTGGCCCACTCCGGCGATCTGGCAGTTGACCGAGGCTGAACGCGAGCTGGACAGGGCGTGGCAGTCCACTCTCGACCTGTGTGAGGTGGATGTGCTGGACATCGCTGAGCTGGAGACCACCGCTGTGCTCGCTTTCTTAGGTGCGCAAGCCGAGTTCGCGATCTGGGAGGCCTCCGTTGTCCGCTGATCTGCTCGTTCGCCATGTCGACCGGATGACCTGCCGGAGCTGCCGCGCGGGTCTCGTCGCGTCGACCTCCGGCGCCGAGTGTCAGGCCTGCGCGCAGACCTATCCGGACCTGGGCGGCTTTCTCGACCTCACCCTCGATCTCGCGATGCCCGCGAAGATCGGCCTCGGCACGCTGTTGTCCCAGGCCCCGCTACAGGTCGCTCGTTACGAGGATCTGACCAGGGCCGCGTATCTCCAGGTCGCCGCTGTGAACTGGGGTGAGCAGTGCACGCAGGAGATGGAGAAGCAGTACCTGCGGGAGCACGCCGGCGCCGACGCGGGTCCGGCGGTGGACATCGCGTGCGGCCCTGGCCGGTGGACGCGGGTACTGGTCGAGAAGTTCGGTGCAGATCAGGTGATCGGGCTCGACCTCAGCGTCACCATGCTGCGCGCGATCCACGAGGCACTGCCGGGAATCTCACTCGTCCGGGCCGATGCCATGGATCTTCCGTTCGCCGACAGCTCGCTCGGCGGCGTCAACTGCTCCGCCGCGCTGCAGATCATGCCGGACGCCGCAAGGGTGATCAGTGAGTTCGGCCGAGTGCTCGGGCCTGGTGGCACGTTCACGCTCGCCAGCCTCACCGAGGCTCCGCGCCCGTTGCAACGATATTTCCAGCGCCGGCAGGAAGTGGCGTTCGGCGCCAGGTCGTTCCGGCTCGACGATGTGCTGGAGTGGACGCGAGCGAGCGGCATGGAGGTGCTCGACGTCACCACGCCCGCCTCGTTTCTCCTGCTCACCGCGAGGAAGCTGTGACCGGCGCACGGGAAGTCGCCCCGCGCACGACTCTCTCCTCGGACGAGAACGCGGGCCGAACCGGCTGGTGAGCCGTTTTGCGCGCCGCTGCGCGAAGATCAAAGCATGTGGACGGTTTATCGGAACCTTTCAAGGCATCCCCAGGACACGCCCTAGGTTGGCCACTCTACTCCGCGACGGGAATGGGTCCCCTTGTCAAGCGGAAACGTATCTAGGGCGTGGTTCGAACCCGGCCGATCGATAGCACGCGTCGATGAGCTGCATGGTCGCGACGGCGTCGTCGGGGTCGATCGGCAAGGGCTTGTCCTCGCGCAGCCGGGCGATGAACGCCTCGAGCATGTAGAAGTACGTCGGCCGGGTGCCCAGTCGCTCGACCCGGCTGCCCGCGGCGGTGGTCACGAAGATCCGGTCGTCTCGCTGTGGCAGCACGAAGTTGGCAGCCGTGGCCTCACCACGGCTGCCGATGATCCGCAATGACATCACTCGCTGCTCGCCCGCCATGTTGCAGCGAGCCGACCCGGCCGCACCGTTGGGGAACGCCAGGTCGGCGTCGATCCACTCGTCCACACCGGGCTTGCCCTGGCGCTCCTCGCCGCGTGCCGCTACGAGTTGCGGTTCGCCGCCGCCCCAGCGTGCCAGCATCCGATGCGCGTGCAGCAGGTAACAACCCAGGTCCATCAACGCGCCGCCGGCCAGCGGCAGTGACCAGCGGTGGTCGTCCTCTTTGGGCGCCGGGATCACCATCGTCGCTTCGACCCGTCGCAGCTCACCGAGCTCACCCGAGTCGAGCAGGTCGTGCAGTCGCCGGGTCACCGGATGAAACAGGTAATGGAACCCCTCGAGCACGACCACGTCCGCCTTGACCGCGGCGTCGCGAACCTCGGCCGCCTCCTCGGCGTTGCTCGCGAACGGCTTCTCGGTCAGCACGTGTTTTCCGGCCTCGATCGCCGCCAGATTCCAGGACGCGTGGAGGCCGTTCGCCAGCGGGTTGTAGATCGCCTCGACCTCCGGGTCGGCGAGCACTTCGGCGTACGAGCCGAGTACGCGCTCCACACCGTGTTTCCCGGCGAAGGCCTCGGCGCGGTCGCGGTCACGGGCGGCGACGGCCACCAACCGGGAGCCGGTCTCCTGCGCGGCCAGGACTATCGCACGCTCGGAAATCCGGGCCGCGCCCAGTACTCCGATACGAAGTGGTTCGGTCATCAGGCACGATTCCCATGGTCGAGGTGGACGAAAGTACTGCCGGTGCCGCGACGGAGCGCAGCTTCGCCGATCCAGGCTCGAGCGCTAGACCGCCGCATTGGTCATGAACTCGTTCAAGCGTACCGTGCCGGCGAGAATGACGGATATGCATCGATCGATGTCCCTGGCCAACGCGTATCGATAAGGGGAATCCGCGAGGTAGTGCACTGATTCCACGAACTGCACACGCAGGTCGAGGCCCGGCTCGCTCTGCCTGATCGGCTCGATCCACGACGAACCGGAAATGAGGGCGGAAACCCAAGAGCTGTTGGGATTCTCCTGTGTGTCCGGTGACTCGGCTGGTACCTTCGTGAACGAGTGGAACCCGCTCGAGTCCGCCAGAAAGCCTGTCGTGCCACACACCAGGTGGGCGTATCCCATCACCGAGAACGAGAACTTGCCGAGATCGTAGGCCGGATCCCAATTCGCCAGAGTACCTCTGGGATCGACAAGTTTCGCGCGGTTCACGCTACTGGATGAGATCATGTTCAGTACGGTCATGTCGCCATGTGCGCACGGACCGAACAGCCTCGGTCGAAGCAGGTCCAAGGTTCGCTGATCGGCCTCGATCAGTTCGAGTAAAAGAAATGGGTTACGGTACGGCTTGTCGTCGATGACGATAGCCCCTCCGGAGTCGAACAGCGAGCCGGCGGCTCGCGCTGAGGGCCTTTCATCCTGGCGCAGGAAGTGCACCGCTGCTTTGAGGCGTGAGCGTGCCCTCTCGAGGTAGGCTCCGTGCAGGAAGGATTCGGAGAGGTTCTTACCGAACAGCTCCGGTTCTCGGAGGTAGCTGGCCAAGAACGCTTCGCGGATCAGTGTTTCGAGTTGGACCGAGTCGACCGGTTGACCAAGCGCCAGGCGGTGCCCCAAAGAACTGCCATCTCCGAAGTACTCCAGTGTCAAGCTGGGCTTCGTCTCATTGGCGTCGTACCCCAGCATCGCGGGGTAGGACTTCGCCAGCTGGTGCCATCGTGGCTGTGCCAGCTGCTGGTAGAACTTGATCTCCGCCAGCAGTTTCGCTCGGCCGCCGCCTTCGAATCCTTCTCCTGAAACCGTCTTGGTGATAGTGCCGGCGTTGTCATCACGCGCGACCTGCGCGATCGAACCGCCTCGGCCCGCGGTCTGCGAGCTTTCGGACACGGAATCGTCGGATGGTCGGTACAGCCATCGCCAGGACGCGCAGGTCGCGATGATCTGACGAGCCGTGTGTGCTACCTGCGGGCGCATCTCGACGACTGTTTCAGCGAGTGCCTCTTCGCGAACCGTGTAGTCGTCCCATTCCGCTGATGTGTACCAGTCGTCAGCGCGGTCGCTGTCGTTGGCTGGCTCGCCTTTCTTAGCCGCGTAGGCGACACCGCCGTAGCACGTGGGGAGAGCCACGGCCACCAGCCGGCTGAGGATCTCGAGTGGCATGGTAGAGCCGGATGATCGATATGCCGAGGGGAGCGATCCCACGCTTTCGAAGTTCGTCAGCAGCTTCAGCAGATCCATCGCGAGATCATCGGTGTAAAGCAGTTCCAGCTCGCTGTCGGTGGCATGCAGCGGAATTCCCTGGAGCCGGTGGCGGATGATGTCGGCGAGTCTGCCGAAGTGTCTGCAGTGCGGACCGAATGGCTCGGGCACCCGCCACTCGCAGAACGGTTCAGCTGAGTCGGCTTCCGGGTCAAGGCCCGGTGACGGATAGCTGGCCGACCTGCATTCCGGTGCCGGATGGTTCTGATCGCGCACTGCCACCACCGACACCTGTCCTGACCGGGCGGCAGCGTCGATCAGCGCGCTCAGGCCGCGGTTCGGCGCACTGTCGCCGCCGGGCTTCGGACCTGAGGGCCGGGGTCCATTCGGCAGCGTTCGGAAATCCACGACGACCGTTGCTTCTCGCAGTAGCGATTCAGTCTGTTCGTCGGTGAGCGTGATCGACTCTTCGTGAGGGCTGGTCTCGTGCTGCTGCACTTTCCGCAGTGTGTCGCCGCATTCCTCCAGGACGACGAGATCCCAGCTTGTATTCGCCTGCGCGATGTTCCGCAAGCCCCGCGCGATACGGTTCTCAAAATCGACGATCAATGCTCGCATCGCTATCAAATCCTAACGTTGAGAGGCAGCTGGAACGGTCCGGACCTCACGAAGGATTCGCGGTCCGGAGCGTGCCGACTGGATGGTCGCGTTTTGCGATCCCGCCGAGGCCCTTGCCGAAGCAGGTCTGAATTGCGCTTGAAGAGTCACTGAACGGCAAGGCGCACCGTGGTGATCAAGCCGTCTCGCCGCTCGGCGGGCACGGTGACATGTAGTGAGTCGCCGTCGGCGCGGATCTCGGCTCGCACCTCACCGCCGTCGTGAAGCAACGTGGCTTCGACGGACGAGGCATTGACGCCGGCCGGAAAATCCACGACGAACGAGGTCGGCACGGACCCGTCGAGCAGGTGGATGTAGTGCACCCCGTCGTCGTTCTTGCCCCGGGTCGAGGCCACGTGGCCGGCCAGCGAGTTGTCACCGAACTTGTCGGCGACGCGCAGTACGCCCGCCCGCGTCGCGTAAATCCCTTCACCCGCGCGGCCGAGCCAAGCGCCGAGCCTGGTGAGCCGATCCGCCGCGGGCGCCGGAATCGTTCCCTCTGGAGTGGGACCGACGTTCAGCAGGAGGTTGGAGCCTGCGCCGGCCGCCCTCGCGAGCAAGGAGGCCAGCTCGCTCGCCGGCCGGTATTCGTGCACATCACGTGCGAATCCGTAGCTGGTCGAGGTCACGGTCTGACACGTCTCACCAGCGGTGAGCACGGGCGCCGTGACGTTGATCCCGTGAGGGTGGGTGTTCTCACCGGCTATGTCGCCCTCGTACTCCTGGACATCCTCGCCCGGAAATGGCACGGCATGGTGGTTGTTGACGACCACCGCGTCGGGTTGCAATGTGTGAATGAGCTCGTACAGCTCTCCGAAGTCGAAGTCGCCGCCTGGGGCGAACCAGTTCGGGAACGCAGTGGTGTGCGGTTCCTGTGGCCAGTAGCCGTCGAGCCAGAACTGGGCGATGTCCCCGTACTGAGTGCAAAGCTCACGAACCTGGCCGGAGAGAAAGCCCAGATAGTCCGACCAGGCCAGCCCACTGACCTCGCGCACATGGGCGCGGTACGCGGGGTGGTGCCAGTCCACAAGCGACACGAAGAACCCCAAGCGGACCCCGTGCCGCGCCCCTGCCTCGGCGAGTTCGGCGATCGGGTCACGGCCGAACGGGGTCTTGGTGACCTTGTGTTCGGACAGCGACGTGTCGTACATGGAGAATCCGTCGTGATGACGAGACGTGATGGTCAGGTAGCGCTGGCCTGCCTCAGCCGCGAGCTGGACCCACGCGTCTGCGTCGAAGTCGGGGGCGTCGAACCGCTGTGCGAGTTGCGCGTACTCGTGACGGGAATACCGATCATGGAACATGACCCATTCATTCGTGCCGATCAGCGAATACAGGCCCCAGTGCACAAACATGCCGAAGCGATCGTCCTGAAACCGTTCGACCGCGGCGGAGGACGCTTGACGTGCTGTCATCGGGCTTATTCTCCCTAACTTGAGAATAATTCTGAAAGTGGTCTACATGTCATCGCCGATTGGCGTGTCGCGTGAGTCGGTGCCGGTTCGCCGAGTCGCTCGGGGTGGGCCAATTGGATGCGCTGTGTGCGCAAATAGAACGGACGCCTTGGCGAGAAAGAAGAAGTTCCCTTGGGATCGGGCGGCTGAAAGCTGCAGGAGTGGGTGATCGACTGTCGGGCGCCGAGGTTGCCCTTTTGCGCGACATCGGCCTGTGCGGGACTTCGGAGTGGCGATATGCGCGTGTGTGCCCCGGCGTTGCGAACGAACGCGAGCAGGTCGGTCGGAAGCTCGAGGCGCGAATTTTGTTTCTCCGGAACGTCGACGGATCAAGGTTCCGGCAGCATGTCATCGGTCAAGACCTGGTCGCAATCGACTGTTCCGTCGTCCGGAACCTCCATGTTGGCCTGTGACTTGATGTCGCCTAGATTGAAACCAACAGGCATGACGCGAAAGCCGACTCGTATTCTCGCGAGGCGCGCCGGGGACCTACGCGAGGCGTTTGCTTCAGCGCCGTGTGGCCTCGATGAAGGAGTACGGAGTGTGGCTCGGAACGATGCGGTCGAGGGTGAACCCGCTCCGGTCGAGTAGCGCCCGCCACTCACTTTCGGTCCGTTCCCGTCCGCTCAGCATGGCGAGCATGACCATGTCGATCGAGGTGGCGTAGAAGGATGTGTTGTCCTCTGGCAAGACCATCTCGATCACCACCAGGCGCGCACCGGGTGTCGTCGCCCGGCTGACGTTGTCCAGGATGTGAGTGGCGGACCGGTCGTCCCAGTTGTGCAGAACCACTGACAGCACGTGGACATCGCCCGCGGGTACACTGTCGAAGAAGTCGCCGCCGACGGCCTGTATGCGATCAGCCACGCCGGACCTGGCGAGTGTCGCTTCGGCGCCGGCGACCACGTCCGGCCGATCGAACACGATGCCTCGCCGGCCCGGATGATTCGCGAGCAGCCGTACCAGCATGGTGCCGTCGGCGCCGCCGACGTCCACGGTCACCGCACCGGGCGGCAACGCGTAGTCGTCGTAGAAGGAATCGTCGCGGGCACCGGCGCCATTGGCCATGGCCCGGTTCTGGACGTCGACGAGGTGCTCGGAGGTGTTCACCCAGTCGAAGAAGGGCATTCCGTAGTAGTGGTCCGCCGCGATCTCTCCGGTCTTGGCTGTGTGCGGCAGCGCGGTGAACGCCGGATACAGGGCCTCCATGAAATATCTCGCGGTGTCGCGCATCGAACCAGGAACACCCTCGGCGAGGGTTCGCCCCAGAGTGGTCAGCGCGATCAGTTCCTCGGTCACGTCGAAGACGCCGATCGTGGCGAGGAACCTGACGATGCGCCTGAGTGCGTCGGCGTCGGCGCCGGTCACAGCCGCCAGCTCGGTCAGCGGGCGCGGCCCGTTCACCAGCGCGGTGGCCACGTTCAGCTCCGCGACCACGTAAAGGGCTTGCGATACCTGGAATCCCGACAGCAGGTTCATCATCCGCATCGACGCGGTAGCCGAGGACGACTTGTCCTGGTGCGGCTCAGTCATGATCGGCCTGCCTCGCGTGCAGGCGGACTCGGATCGACTTGGGTATGTGCAGCATCGACACTCGAGCGGTCGCGAATCGGCGCCGAGTGGGCTGCAACCGCCAGGCCTGCATGATCTGGGCGAGCACGATGACCGTCTCGGCGATCGAGAACGTGTTGCCGATGCACAGGCGCGGGCCGCCGCCCCACGGGACGAACGCGCCTCGGGGCGGGGCTTCACCGGCCCAGCGGTCCGGGGTGAACCGGTCCGGGTCGGGGAACGACTTGGGGTCGCGGCCGAGCTGATAGGCGCTGTAGGCCAGCGTGGTGCCTGCGGGCAGCGGGTATCCGCCGAGGGTGGTGTCCCGCGCGGTCACCCTGGTGAGCAGCCAGGTCGGCGGGTTCATCCGCATGGACTCGTGGATGACGCTCGTGATGTAGGGCAGTCGCTCGACATCCTCCCAGGCCGGCGTGCGGCCTTTCAGCACCCGGTCGACCTCCTCGGCGGCGCGGCGCTGGACCTCCGGATGGTGGGAGAGCTGGTCCAAGGTCCAGGACAGCACGGTGGACGAGCTCTCGACCGCGGCGAGGAACATGCTGACCAGCTCGTCGTGGACCTGGTCGATGGTGAACCGCCCACCGTCGGTGTCACGGGCGCCCAACAGCACAGCGGGCACATCCATCTCGTTCTCGCTCACAGGGCAACCGGCATGCCTGGCGCGGGTGATCGAATCGTCGATCGCGGTATGCACTCGGCCGGCCGCACGGTCCCACGCCAGGCCGCCCGCGATCCGGCGCAGCGGGGCCGGGGTGATCAACCGTCGCAGCCAGCCTGCCGCGAAGACGCCGACGTCGTCCTGGAGTTGCTTGAACTGTTCCGGGCTCACGCCGGACGAGAACAGGGCGGCGATGGACAACCTGCGGATGATCGTGTGCATCGCGGCGCGGACGTCGAGGATCTGCCCATCGTTCCAGGAGCTGATCACCTCGGCGCTGTGTTCGGCCATCACCCTGCCGTAGTGCGACATTCGAGAGCGGCTGAACACCGGCTGCACCAGTCGCCGGTTGCGGCGGTGTTTGGCGTGCGCGCAGGTGATCAACCCGTCTCCCATGATGGTGCGGACCTGGTCGAACACCTCGCCGCCTCGGTCGAATACGTCGTCGTGGACGAGCATCTCGTGCACCAGCTTCGGGTCGCACACCACGTAGACGGGCACTCGGCCCAGCCGTAGCTCGACCAGGCCGCCGACGCTCGGCAGCGAGCGCAGCAGGGACCATGGGCGCAGCAGCCGGGCCGCGTGCCCGATGAGCGGCAGGGCTCCCGGTGCGGTGGCGATTGTTGTCATCGAGGTCATCGGCAAGTGCGCGGCGCGGCCGCGCCTCTCCCTTCGTTTCGGTGAACTTCCGCTGGACGAGCGGATGTGACCATCAGCCGACGGTCACACCGACCTGGAACGAGGAGCCGGGCAGGTTCTGCTGTTCGCCGTAGCGGGACGGATCGGGAATGTGCGCGCGAGCCATGCCCAGGTGGTGCACACACGCCAGGTCCAGCCACCAGACCAGGTCGGGCCGGTCCACGCGCGCCCGTTCGATTTCGGCCTGCCGCCGCCGCGCCATCGCCCGGTGCCGTTCGGCCAGCCGCGCCGCGGCGTCGGCGTGGCTGATCCTGTGCTCCTGTGCGATCAACGAGCACAGGTTCGGAACGCCTCGGCGTTCGTCGCGTTCCACCGAGGTCGGGTCGTTGAACGCGACCACATAGTCCTGCTTGGCGAAGACATACACGGCGCGGACGTAGTCGGTGTCGTGTTGTTCCTGAGTGAGTTCCCGGTCGTGCACATACTCGAGAAAGTCCAGCCAGGCCACAGCGCCGGTGCCGTCAGGTCGTCGCTGCCAGTATTGGTCGCAGGACTCCTTTCTGCCGATCTCGGGCAGCCGGGCGTGATCGTGCCAGGTGGTGAAGTTGCTGAGTAGTCGCCGGAACCAGGCGTCGCTGAGGCCGCTACCGCGCAGCTCGTGTCCCAGCGCCTGCCATTCGCGCAGGTATGGGTCGACGGCGCCCACATCGTCACCGCGCAGGGCTGCGAGGACGCCTGCGGAGTACTCGGGGGAGATTCCCCACCGTTCACTGACGTCGTCGTCCATCGTCCACAGAGTCAGGAACCTGGCGATCACCGCGAGCCGATCTGGTCGCCCCGCCGGGTAGGAGTGACAGGCGAACGTCTCGCCGTGGGCGAGCGGGGTGAGTGACTCGTCCTCGTAGCCGGACGGAATCAGCGTGGCTGTTCGTTTCCAGTCCTGGACCTGACCGCCGACGGCCGCGAGCAGATCAGCGGCCGGTGCTGTGTCCCATGAGTGCGGGAACCACAGCATTACCTGGCGAGGTGTGGTCATCAGCGGAGTGTCCTTTTCGCGAGTGCTTGCTTGGCCACGGGAGGAAATGGCCTGCGCACGGAATCCGATCGTGGTGCGTGCGGGTTCGAGCTCCCGTCGACGGTGCCCATCATGGTCAGATGCAGCCGGACGGCACATCGGTGGATTCGCTGATTGCCTCAGCGTCACCGACACCTAGGTGTCGGTGTGACCGCCGCGGACGATCCATGCCACGACCTGAGTCCGGCTGTGCATGCCCAGCTTCGTGAGTATCCGGCTCATGTGAGCGTCCACCGTGCGACGGCTTATCACCAGCCGTTCGGCGATCTGCGGATTCGACAGGCCCCGCCCGACCAGTTCGGCCACTTCGCGTTCCCGCCCGGTCAGCGACCCCGATCGCGACACCGGGACGGCGGCCGGCGCGGCTCCGGGAGGCTCCTGCCCGGTCAGCGCCAGGCAATAGTCCTGGTAGCGGCTGCTGATCCGGGCGTGCTCACCGAGTGCGGCCAGCGTCGTCGCGCCGTATTCCCTGATGGTGTCGAGCATCCGGTACCGGCCCGCCATGTGCAGCAAGATCGATTTGTCGACCAGATCGACGAGTAGGTCCCGGATCGCTCCCGCTGGCAAGTCGGCCCCGCACACTTCGGTGGCAGCGACCAGGTCGAAGTCGCCGGTGAATATCGACAACCTCGCCCACATCAGGCGTTCTGCCGGGGTGCACAGGTCGAGGCTCCACGCGACCGCAGCGAGCATCGTGCGATGTCTCGGCATCGGCAGCCGCAGACCTCGAAGGATGGCGAATCGGTCGTCCAGCCCGGCCAGAATCTGCTCGATTGGTAACGACCGTGTCTTGGCGGCGGCGAATTCGATCGCGAGCGGAATTCCCTCAAGCCGACGGCACAGTCGTACAACGAGGTCAAGCGTGCCCTCGGTCAGTTCGAAGCCGGGGAGGGCCGCGGCAGCGCGTTCGGCGAACAGCCACACTGCCGCGTCCGGTGTGTCGTCGATGGTCACCGGCAGCGGACCGATCGGCATCACGTGTTCTCCGGCCAAGCCAAGAGGCTGACGGCTGGTCGTCAGGACGCGCAGCTCGCTTGCAGCCCGTAGTAAGGCATCCACCAACGGCGCGCAGCTGTCGAGCAAGTGTTCGCAGGTGTCCAACACCAGTAGCATTCGTTTGCCGCGCACGAAGTCGAGGACCGTCTGACGAGTGGGCTCCGATGAGTGCTTCGGCACGCGAAACGCGGTAGCCAGTGCCAGGTCCACCGTCTCGTCGTCGACTGCCGACGAGAGGTCGGCGTAGCGCACGCCGTGACGGTAGGCCTGGCCGTCAATGGCCGCGGCCCGGATCGCAAGTCGGGACTTGCCGACACCGCCGGTCCCGGTCAGCGTCACCAGTCGTGTGCTACTCAACAGGCGTCGGAGCTGGTCGATCTCCGGCCCACGGCCCAGGAAGCTGGCGACTTCCGCCGGAAGGCCGTCTTGCCCTTGGCGCCGGGGGGCCGCGTTCAGCGGTGACGGGGCGGATCTCGCGGTCGTCGAACCGATCTTGGACGGCCCGGAATTCGTGGCAGAGGTCGAATTTCACTCGGTGGCGTCCTTATTCGGCCGGATGACCGCGTAGCCTTGGTGCTCGGCCGGGGTCCAGGTCAGCTGCTTGTCGAAAAGGCAGCCGGCGAATTCGACGACGCGGTGGTAGAGGTGCACCGATGGTCCCTGCTTGAAAATGCCTGGAGAGTCGCTCATCACGGCGGCCTCGGAGAACAGGAACTCCATGGCCGCGTGCTTCTGCTCGGTGGTGGGTTCGGCGCGCCGTCCCGATAGGCGCAGGATCACTCCGCGGGCCGTGGTCATGCACGCTTCCTGGAATACCGGGTCGCCGCCGTGGAACGCGTTCCGGACGTTGTCCAGCAGTGTGTCGTAGACGGGATTGCCTTGAAGCGTGTCAACGGGACAGAGCAGCTGTTCGGCCAAGCGGCGAGGAACGAGCATTTCGTCGAATGCGTACAGAATCCGGTTACGCAAGGCCCTGAGGTTCTTGTCGACCTTGTGCTCCGCCTGGCTGCGGGTCAGGCCGCATGCCTCGAACATCAGTGTCATGTTCATGGCTGGAATCACGACGTTGATGTGCTCGAAATGCTCCATCGCGGCCCGGATGTGCAGGTTGATGATGTCCTGCGTGTAGTAGCTGTTGAACGGCGAAAGCGCGACCACGGCGTGCTTCGCTTGTACCAGCAAACTTTCGCTGACCGCGTTGACCGGCTCGAATGTCACTTGACTGGTGGGCAGGGACACAAGATCTCCTCTACTCAAGGTGTAAGGGTTGGGCATCCAGCACGAGGGAGCGGATTGTCAGTGGCGACACGATCGCTGAATTCTTGCCCGCCAACTTCGGTTGGCCGATTTCAGCGGCACCGCCAGTTGTCTCGCCGCGTGGGCCGCAGCGACGTAAGGCAAGTGGGATCACGGAACACTAGGGCCGTCATAATGGTCGGCGATGCGTCAGGAATTGTTTGATCGCACGTCATCCTCCTTGTCGGTCGGCGGCCACAGTCCCAGTTGTCGGGTGTCCTCGCGCGAAGCGAGATCGACCATCGCATAGTCGTGTTGCTTTGTCATGGTCGTGTTCCACAGCGTGGACATGCGCATGTCAGCGCGCCTTTTGACCGCTGGCACGCGCTCCCTGGTCGGACTCGCATGTCAGCACGGGCGGCGCTCATAGCATGTTCCGAAGCATTTGCCGGTGGAGGTGAGGTGCGTGAGCTGGGGCGGCGAGTATGCCGACGCCGATACCGGTCAACTGAGCCTGAGCGTGACCAGGTTTACCCAGGGCGCGAAGGCATGACGACGGCGCCGGCCAGCGCGGCGCGCATCCTGCCGGTGCGGATCTCCTCGGTGGCCCAAGCGATGTCCCCGTCCAACGGACGGTCTTGCCGCAGAAACGGGACTTGTTCTCGCACGTGGCCGTAGACGGCTCGGGTGGCGGGAGCGAGTTTGCTCGCGTCGACCAGATCGCTCGCCTGCAGCAATGCCAGCAGGTGGATCGCCGTGACCGTGGTGGCTAGGCCGAGGACGGTGCTGGTGTGCCTGGCCGCGATGGTGCCCATGCTGACCTTGTCCTGGTTGTGTGACTCGGTTGAGCGAGAGAACGAGCCTGCGGGCATGGTGAGGTGCAATGCTTCCGCGGTCAACGCGGACGCGGCTATCTGGGCTCCCTTGAAGCCGTGATGCATGCCGGCGTTCGGGGCGAGGTTCGCGGGTAGACCGAGGTTGAACTTCTCGTCGACCATCAGCTGGAGCTGCCGGTCCAGCAAGTCGGCCACGCTCGCGACGGCCGAGGACAGCGCTTGCGCGGCTGCCGCCACGTGGCCACCGTAGAAGTTGCCGCTGTAGTGGACGGTAGCGGTGTTCGTGTCGAAGAGCGGGTTGTCGTTCGACGAGTTGATCTCCACCGTTAGCCAGTCCGTAGCCCAGGCCAGCGTGTCATCGAGGACGCCGAGGACCTGTGGGGCGCACCGGATGGAATAGGGGTCCTGTACACCTCGCGCGAGCTCGTGGATTCCCTGGGCCGGTACGCCGTGCGCCTCGCTGACGTGTCGATCCGCGAGGCGGGATCCCGCGAGTAGCGCGTGGATCCGGGCAGATGTGGCGATCTGACCAGGGTGAGGCTTGCGCTGATGGGGGAACGGGGCGAACTGCGCCGTGCTGCTGGCGCGGATCTCCGTGGCCAATGCGGTGCACAGTTCGGCTGCCCAGAGCAGTTCTCGTGCCTCGCAGGCAGCCAACACGGCGAACGCCGACATGAATGACGTCCCGTTCACCAGTGCTAGCCCTTCCTTGGCGAGCAACGTCACCGGGCTCAGGTTGCGCTCTGCCAACGCGACTTGGGCCGGGATCGCGATGCCTGCGGAACGGACGCTTCCCTCACCTGTCAGTGCCGCGGCCAAATAGGACAGTGGCGCTAGGTCCCCGCTCGCGCCCACCGACCCCTGAATCGGGATCATCGGCAGGATATCGAAGCCGAGAAGGTTCAGCATCAGCTCGACGGGTTCAGGGCGGATCGCGGAGTCCCCGCGCGCCAAGCAGTTCGCGCGGATCAGCATCGTGGCACGCAGCACTGGGTCCGGGGCGATCGGACCGACGCCAACACGTAGGAACCGCAGGAGGTTGCGTTGGAGTTCGGCGGTGTCGCGCGGACTGATCTGGCGGTGACTGCTGTCGCCGAATCCGGTGGTGACGCCGTACAAGGGCAGCCCGGCGTCGATCAGGTTGGCCATCGTCCGCCTGGATTCTGACATCCGATCGCGGGCACTGTCAGCGAGACCGTATCCACCGTGCCCCGGAGATGTCGCTGCGACGCGAACGTCCTCGAGCGTCAGGTGATGCCCGTCGAGTAACAGCCTCATGGCGTGCCCCTACGGCCCCACGTGGCTATGCTCGCCAGGCTGAAATCGGCGAAGTCGACGGCGCGCATCTTGGTGCGCAGATAGTCAAGGTCATCGGTGCTGACGTCGAAATCATCGCGCAGGTCGTCGGCGAGCTGGTCAGTGCTGTGACGCCAGAAGCGGCTCATCGGACTGTCACCACCCACGATGGGGACGAACGCGTCGGCCCGCACATCTGTCAAGCCCAGCGACCATAGCGGCCGGGGAAAGGCGCGAGCCCATTCCAGGCTCGTGCCGATCCGTCGCTGCACCGCCGAGCACAACGCCACGCTGACCTTGCGGTAGCGGTCGTCCGGTGACGAGTGTATCGGGAAATCAGCGAGATCCTCGATATACAGCCAGCCGCCGGGCTTCAACCAGCTGACGACACGCGCTAAGACAGTGTCACGATCAGCGAGATGAGAGAACACCCAGCGCGCGTGGATGAGATCGAAACCTGCTTCCGGAAAATCTGTTCTGGTCACATCGCGTTGAAGGATCTCCAGGTTTTCCGGTCGGTTGGGCTGGTGGAGATACGAAGTGTCCAGATCGAGCGCCACGACCTGCCCGCCGGGGTTGTGCTTGGCCAGCCAGTAAGAAATCGTGCCGAGACCGGCGCCGATGTCGAGGCAGGTCCATTTTCCCTGTGGCTGTAGTCGTGCCAACCGGTCGACGGTGGCGGTGTCGAGCGCTTCCGCCAGCGCGGAGAGACGATCGTCCTCGCTCGCATGTTGCCGGGAGAAGATGGCATCGCCGTAGCGTTCTTGGTTCTCGATCACCCTGCTGCTCCTCGGAATTGTATGTTCATGAAGAAAGCGCATGGTGAATCTGCCTGGACCAGTCAGCGCAATCTTTCCAACGCTCCGTGGAACAGGATCGTTTCGCTGGTGGGTGAAGGGCTGGGGACCTCCTCCGCCCAGACGGTGCAAGTCGATCGCCAGCAAGCAAGCAGTCCTCCTCGATGAACGCCGTATACAGGCGGAACCGACCATCGCATAGTCGAGTTCTCTGCGCGATAGCCTTGTTCCGCAGGGTGGATCGGGTCGGCGAGTTCGCCGAAGGTGGACAGAACGGCGTCGCGGAGGTCGCTCGACGGTGTCAGGTGCCGTTGAACCACGTCGTGAGGTGGATCTCCGAACCGTCTGGCGAACTGGATGCGGCCGACGATGTCGAGGACGTCAAGCGGCCTGGTGTGACGCAGGATGAGTCCGCCGAGCTGCATGAACCGCGGTAAGCTCGCTGGTTGGCCGCCATGGAGTTCCGTCCAATGAGACGCCGGGTGGAAGTCGTCGTCGCACTAAGCGACACTGTTGTATAGCTCGGAAGGTGAGGAGCTCTCTTGCCTTCAGTGGAGTGAAGATGAGGCATGGTGAATAAATTGTCGTCGGCTGAATGATGTCGTAAATCGGACGCTTGATGCACGATAGCCATGTGCGAATCCTCGAACATTACTTCAATCAGGGTGGCAGTGTGGCAAATCTGAAAGCGGCGAATCATCTCTTCAATAAGACCGATTCATTGATTGAGAAGTACGGGCCGGGTCCTGTCGTGCACTACCATATCGGCGTATTCGACGATTGTGAACGTGATACCGTCGATGTTGACAGGGAGACGATTCAGCGACGTATCTCCCGTGCGCAGGAGGCGTTGCTTCTTGTTGCGGCGCGCGAGTGGGAAGCCAAGGCGTGCCTTGGGGGTGACATTGTGGACGTCGGCTGCGGCCTGGGAGGTGGCTCGATCCGCTGGGCACAAGAATGTGCGACCAGCGTTACGGCTGTGACAAATGTCGAGGCGCATATTCCACTCATTGCGGAGTTTGCCGATCGTGCGGGCGTCGGTCACCAGGTTTCCCCGCTGCTTTCCGGCGCCGAAGACTTGCCGCCAGGTCTCCGTTTCGACGGTGCGGTTGCGATGGAAAGCTTGTGCTACATGAATCGAGCGGACGTTTTCGAGCGGCTTGGCAAGGTCCTTGTGGATGGTGCCGCGTTTTGTGTGCAAGACGTCTTCTTGGAGCGCCCGCAGTTCCGGGAGGCGTTTGACGACTACTGGCGAACCAGGATCGGAACCCTGGACGAGTATATCGAGGCTGCTCGCCGTGCGGGGTTCGTCCTTGTTGGGGAAAAAGACATCACAGCCGATACGTCGGAGTTCTGGATTCAGAGTGGCGCGTGGAATGATCTCCGTTTGGCTGAGGTTGACGATGCTGTCGAGTATCAGCGTCTGATGGAGTCGGCCCGTTGGCATGCCAACTTCTACCGGGCTTGGCGGGACGAGGCTATCAGCGTGCGTCTGCTTAAGTTTGAGAAAGTAGCGACTGCGGCATGATCGAGATTCCCGAGATCGAGATTCCCTTCGCTGAGTGTGGTCCCAGTCCGGCGCTGGAAGAGGCCGAAGTCGCTATGTGGCGGTGGGTCGACGAGTTCGAATTGTGTCCAACTCCTGCCTCGCGCGCGCATATGGACCGAACTCGTCCGGCGATGCTTGCCGCTTTGTCTTTTCCTCGAGCCGATAGGGCCGCCCTGACGCTGGCGAGTCAGCGTTTGGCATGGGCTTTCGCGGTGGACGATCAGTTCGACAACGGGACCGGCATCGGAGTCGATCCGGTGCGCTGCGAGAGGGCAGTAGTAGCTCTCTTGAACTCGATGAGGCAAGAGGCGCCTCCTCCGGAATCCGCGCTCGGTCGTGCGTGTGCCGATCTCTGGGCGCGCGCGAGGAAGGGGCGGTCGAGGGAATGGTTGAGGTCCGTCAGCGGGCAAATGTCGGCTTGGCTTTGGTCCTACTACGCAGATACGATCGACAGGGTAGCCGATCGTAGGCCGGCGATGTGGGAGTTCATGCCGCAACGCAGGAACTCCTTCGGCGCTTATTGGGACATCGACTGGTGTGAGTCGGTTGCCGGAGTCGATCTGCCCATGCGTGTACGTTGCCATCCTGGATTCATGGCTCTGCGCACGGCCGTCCTGGACCACAAGGTGTTCGTGAACGACATTTACTCGCTGGATCGTGAACTCGCCGCAGGGCATCGGCACAACACGGTTCTGGTTATCCGGGACGAGCAGAAACTGTCATTGGATGACGCCGTCGACCAGGTTAATCTCATGGCGACGGCCTGCGTGCGACGCGTGACTGAGGCGTTGGAGGAGTTGCCGCGTCAACTGGCTGCAGCCTCTATCTCGGGACAGGACTACGAGGATGCTTTGCTCATTATCGCGGACTATCGCGATCACCTGCGTGGTAATTTCGATTATCACGCGCTGAGCGCTCGCTATCACATCGAAAGGTACAATCATCCGGACGAGTTGCGCTCCGGTGTGCCTGCCTACACGGTGGATCTCTTGAGCTGAGGTGTAGGGCTGAGAGCAGGTCGGGACGGATAGCCGTTCATGTGGTGGCACAGGTTCGCACGTTGGGTGCGGGCGTGCTAAGTGAACGGCGGAGGCTGACGCGTGGTCGGCGACGCAAATCATGTGACCCACCGTGGGACTCGCGTGAGTCATCATTGCCCTCCGGCCGGCAAGGGTGTGTCGAGTGGCTTCCAGGTCAATGGGTTATGTCTAAATGGGCATAGTTAAACAACTTCCTCCGGATGGACTAGGTTGCCCGTTGTGTCCGCGCGGCATTGACTACTTAGCGTGACACGAGTGGCCCGTATTGCTCTGTCGGAGTGGGATGCGCGTCACTTTGACGTCGGCTTGGCCGAAACAAAGAAAGGTCACGTTCTCGTCAAAAGTAAAGATCCATTGAAAATTTCTTTACGAATGCGACACCTTTGCTGGTCCTCCGGTATCTGTTGATCGTTGGCGGGACTGTCACTGGCGCCGGTCCGGCCGCCAGGTGACCCGCGTATCGGTCTTGAGCACGGAGGAAATGAGCAATGATGGACAAAGTAGCCAGGGAGAGGGAGCATGCTCCGCCACCGGTGAACGGCTGGTGGGGAGCGGCGCGGGAGAATCTGCGCCACGATGTGCCCGCATCATTGGTGGTGTTCTTGGTGGCGGTTCCGCTGTCACTCGGCATCGCGCTCGCTTCGGGCGCGCCGATTGTCGCCGGCTTGATCGCCGCCGTCGTCGGGGGAGTGGTAGCCGGCGCTCTCGGGGGGTCGGCGCTGCAGGTCAGCGGTCCGGCGGCGGGGCTGACGGTGATCGTGGCCGATGCCATCAACCAGTTCGGCTGGGCCGTTACCTGTGCGATCACCGTCGTGGCGGGCGCGCTGCAGGTGCTGCTGGGGCTAAGCCGGATCGCCAGGGCCGCGCTCGCCATCTCGCCCGCGGTCGTGCACGGGATGCTCGCCGGAATCGGGGTGACTATCGTGCTCGCCCAGCTCCACGTCGTGCTCGGTGGCGGTCCGCAGAGTTCCCCCATCGACAACCTGAAGGCGCTTCCTCGGCAGGTCGTCGAGCATCATGAGCCGGCGGTGCTGATCGGCGTGCTGACGATCGCTGTGTTGCTGCTATGGGGAAGGTTGCCCGCGGTGGTTCGCCGGCTTCCCGGTCCACTGGTCGCGGTCGCGGGTGCGACCACGTTGGCCGCCGTGACCGGGTTGAGCGTCGCGCGGGTCGATGTTCCGTCGAATCTGCTCGAGATCAGGTTCGTGCCCGTGTTCCCGTCCGGTGGCTGGTCCGCGTTCGGCGTCGCCGTGCTCACCTTTGCGTTGGTAGCCAGTGTGGAGAGCCTGCTTTCGGCTGTGGCGACCGACAAGATGCACAGTGGGCCGCGGGCCAACCTCGACCGCGAACTTCTCGGTCAGGGTGCGGCGAACATGGTGTCCGGGGCATTGGGCGGCTTACCCGTCACCGGCGTGATCGTGCGCAGCTCGACCAACGTCCAGTCGGGTGCGCGGACCAGGTCGTCGGCGATCCTGCACGGCTTGTGGATCCTGGTGTTCGTCGTGGTGTTCGCCGGGCTGTTGCGGAACATTCCGCTGGCGGCGCTGGCCGGGCTGCTGGTGCACGTCGGCGCTAAACTGGTGAATTTTTCGCACGTGCGTGAGATTCGGCGCCACGGGGACCTGCCCGTCTATCTGATCACGCTGACCGGCGTGCTGTGTCTCGATCTGCTGTCCGGGGTGGTGATCGGTATCGCGGTGGCCGCGGTCTCCATGTTGCGGCGGCTGTTGTGGTCGGGGATCCACGCTGAACGTGACGGTGACGGCTGGCGGGTGGTCGTCGAAGGGGCACTCGCCGCGTTGTCCATCCCCAGGCTGTCGCTGGTGCTGGGTGGTTTGCCCCAAGGCGACACCGTCACGCTGGAGCTGGTCGTCGACTACATGGACCACGCGGCGTTCGACGCGCTTTCCGCGTGGCAGAAGGCATACGAGAGTGCCGGTGGCATCGTGATCGTGGACGAGGTCGGTCATCCGTGGTTCGAGCGTGGGCAGGCGGGTGAGCCCATCGTGCACAAGTCCAAGGCACACCGGCTCCTGCCCCGCTGGTTCGCACCGTGGTCGGACTGGCAGCGGTCGGAGGCCAAAGTGCCCGCGCAGAGTTCGATGCGGCGCGGAATGGCGGAGTTCCAGCGGCGTACGGCGAAACTGGTCCAGCCGACGTTGAGCAGGATGGCGGATTCACAGCGACCGCAGACGTTGTTCATCACCTGCAGCGACGCCAGGATCGTGCCGAACCTGATCACGACCAGCGGGCCGGGCGACCTGTTCACGGTGCGCAACATCGGCAACCTGGTGCCCGGCGCCGACAGCGCGGACGCATCGATCGGCGCGGCGGTCGAGTTCGCCGTCGACGTGCTGGGCGTGCGCGAGGTGGTCGTCTGCGGCCACTCGTCCTGTGGCGCGATGAAGGCGATGCTCGACGGCGCGCCCGGCGACTCGCCTGCGTTGCGCTCGTGGCTGCGGAACGGTGAGGACAGCCTGCTGCGGTCGCGTTCACACTCGCCGATCGGCATCGACGGCGAACCACCGCGATCCGGCGCGGACCAGCTTGCGCTGCACAATGTGCTGGCGCAACTGGACTGCCTGCGTGCCTATCCCAGCGTCCGGCGTGCCGAAGCGCTCGGCGAGGTTGAACTGGTCGGGATGTATTTCGACGTCGGCGCCGCGCGGGTGTACCTGTACGACAAGCGCACCGGGTCCTTCTCGCCGACCGGTAGTGCCGCGCTGGCGGACGCGGCGAAGGTACTTCAGCCGAGGCACCCTAGCGCGTGATCGGCGCGGCCCGTCCGCTGGGCGGACGGGCCGCCCCGTGCCGTAACCACGCGGTCACGGAGGGTCCAAGGGGTGGAACGGCCGGTTCCGGCTCGATCCTGTTAGTGGGTAACGTCCAAGGACGCCAACAGGGTGCGCCGCGGCAGAGATCATCCACCTAATTCGAACGTAGGACTGCATTTTGTCACTGAACTCGTCAACCGCAGACATCGGCCGGTTGCCATGGTCGCAATTCGACTCCCTCGTTCATGCGGATATCGCCTCGATATCCGCTCACCTGGATCAATGCAATGCTGAGATACGCGTTTTTTCGGAACGGCAGCTGCGTGAGGCGAAATTTGCGGAGCTTGTCGCGCGGATGTACCCGCTGGGTGACGTCGGTGCCGCCAATCTCGCAAGTGAGATCGTGGTTTGGCTCTTCCTGGTCGATGATTACCTGGATGATGAGTCGGCCAACCCGGACAATGTGCTGTCCGCGGTGGAGTGGGTTGTCTCGCGTCCGGCAACACGTCCTGGCGAACCGATGCTGGATTGGCTGTGGCGGTGGTGTCATCGGATGGTGGGGCACAGTTCGGAGTCGTGGTGGGCCAGCTATTCGAAGGCTATAGTTGAGCTTACTCGACTCTTGTGTGATGAACACAAGAGTCGAGTGTCGGAGCACCGTCCGAACCTCAACGAGTATCTGTCGCGGCGGCGTTGCACTTTCGGCTGGGGAATCATCCTTCCGATGATTGACATCGTCCTCGGCGAGGAGTTGCCTGCCTGGTTGCTGTCAGATTACGACCACAGTATGATGCTTGATGCGGCAGGAGATATCGCCGCCGCGGCGAACGATCTGATCTCCTTTCGAAAAGAACTCGCGGCCGGCGAGTTCTGCAACATGGTGATGATTGTGCATCGCGACGATCATGTATCGCTTGATGTTGCTGTGCAGAGGACTCTTGACTGGATGGACTCTCGGCACAAGACGTTTATTTCCGCCAAGGAGTCACTGCTGAGTTCGGGGCGCGATGCGGTCGAGCGCCGCGTTAGGTGTGTCGAAGCGCTGGTGCGCGGAACGATCGACTGGAGCCTGGCCGCGGCCAGGTACTCGGCCACGGGAGGAAAAGCGCCGTGGTGAGCATGGGCAGTGTCGTGGTGGTCGGGGGCGGGATCGCCGGTCTGACCGCGGCGTTCCGGCTGCGCAACGCCGGCTGCGAAGTGACGGTGCTGGAGCGAGCGGGAGCCGAACTGCTCGGCGGCCGGATGGGAACATTGCGGCAAGCCGGCTTTTCGATCGACGTCGGCGCGACGCTGCTGCCGTCGACGTATCGGGCCATGCTGAAGCTGGTGGCGGACGTGGGGGCGTCACACCAGCTTCTTCCCGCGGCGGACGATTTCGGCTTCCTGCGAGATGGTTCCGTGCTACGCCTGGCAAGCGGTGTTTCAGCCTCCCTGCTGCGGAACGAGTTCCTGCGTGGATTCACGGCGAAGGACCGGCTCAAGGCGGGCATCAACTATCTTCGGATGCAACGTGGCTTCGACTGGTGTGACATGTCCAAGCCCGCCGGAGAGGACGCCGACACACTCCTCGGGCATGCCAGGCGACACGGTTTCAGCAACGCTGCGTTCGAGTATCTTCTCGCTCCGGCGATCTCGGGTATCACACTCGCCGACCCGGACGTCAGCGCGGCGTCCTGCGCCTACTTCTATCTGCGGATCCTGTTCAGCAAAGCAGGCGGATTCACTTCCACCCAAGGTGCTTCCTTCTTGCCCCGCGCGTTGGCGGAGCACGTCTCGGTCGAGCACAACGCCGAGGTCAGGTCGGTGCGGAAGCTCGGGTCCGGTGCCGAGGTCAGCTGGACCGACTCATCGGGAGCCGAACGCACGCGGCACGTGGACAGCGTGGTGATCGCCGCTCCGCCCGGCGTTGCGGCCGATGTGTATCCGCAGTTGCCTCGGGATGTCGCCAGGTATCTGCGCGGCATCCAGTACACCACGAGCATTCACACCGCCTTCGCTCTTGACCGGCCCACTGCGGAGAAGTCCCTCGTCCTCGTGGTGCCGCGACCCGAGAACCCCGCGGTCGCCGGCTATGTGCTGGAGCACAACCATGCAGTGCTCCGGGTGCCTCCTGGTAAGGGACTGGTGGTCGCCTACATGAGGAGCGGCTGGGCGGAAGAGAACTGGGACAGGGACGACGGCTACATCGTCGAACGAGTGCGAGAGGAGACCGCGAAGCTGCGCATTCTTCCCGAGATCGAGACCGATCTCGGCTTCGCGCGTGTGGTTCGCGTGCGGCAGGCGATCGTCGATCGGCGGCCAGGGGAGCTCAGCGTGGCGAGATCGATCGCGCCCGCTCTGCACTCCCAGCATCCTGTCTTCTTCGCCGGCAGTGACTATTTGGGGTACTCATCCACGAACGGGAGCCTTGTCAGTGGTGAACGAACCGCGGCCAAAGTGGTCGAATACCTACGATCTCGATGAGGTGTAGCGTCGGTTCCGTTCCATGCCGCCGCACCAGAAAGGACGGACGCGGGTGATCTCCGACCGCAAGAACGATCATGTCCGGCTCGCAGTCGAGCACCACCGGCCAGGTGGGCACAACGAGTTCGACGACGTGCGGTTCGTCCATCACGCGCTGGCCGGGATCGACCGTGCCGAGGTCTCGCTGACGGCCCAAGTCGCGGGCGTCGAGTGGAAGTATCCGCTCTACATCAACGCGATGACAGGAGGAAGCGCCAAGACCGGTGCCATCAACCGGGACCTGGCCATCGCGGCGAGGGAGAGCGGCGTTCCGCTCGCGAGCGGTTCGATGAGCGCCTATCTGAAAGACCCGTCCACCGCGAGTACCTTCAGCGTGCTGCGCTCGGAGAACCCGAACGGGTTCATCATGGCCAATGTCAACGCGACCGCGACCGTGGACCAGGCACGGCGGGCAGTCGATCTGCTACGAGCCGACGCACTGCAGATCCATCTCAACGCGGTCCAGGAAATCGTGATGCCGGAAGGTGATCGGTCGTTCGCGGCTTGGGCCTCGCGGATCGAGGAGATCGTGCTGGGCGTCGATGTTCCCGTCTTCGTCAAAGAGGTCGGTTTCGGGCTCAGCAGGCAAACCGTGCTGCACCTGCGCAAACTCGGGGTCAGTGTCGCGGATGTCGGTGGCCGTGGTGGTACCAACTTCGCGCGTATCGAGAACAGCAGGCGCGTGGGCGGTGACTATGCCTACATCGACGATTGGGGTCAGTCCACACCCGCATGCCTGTTGGAGGCCGCCGACGCCGGCCTGCCTTTGTTCGCCTCCGGTGGCGTGCGGCATCCTCTCGATGTCGTGCGCGGGCTGGCGCTCGGAGCCAGGGCGGTAGGCGTGGCCGGCACCTTCCTCAGCACCGTGCTTGGCGGTGGGCCGGAAGCGCTGATCACCCAGATCTCAGCGTGGCTGGACCAGATCGAGTCGATCATGACCGTGCTCGGCGCGCGAACCCCCGCGGACCTTGCGCGGTGCGAGGTGCGGATCTGTGGCGAACTGCGTGACTTCTGTGCCGATCGCGGCATTGACCCCGCGCGATCTTCTCCGCCCTAGGGCGGCCGTCGGCCTCATTGCTGGCTCTGGCGAGCCAGTTGCGAAAGTGTGCGGTGGCAGACTTTTCCAGTGTGCCCGAGCGGCAGTTCCGAGAAGACAGCCAGCCGCTCGGGCAGTTTGCGGGGCTCCAGGCCGCGCTGGCTGAGGAACTCGGCCAGCGCGGCCAGCGAAGGCACGGCGCGGCCTGGCCGGGGTGCCACGCAGGCGCAGAGCCGCTCGCCCAGGTCGGCGTCGGGGATGGGGACGCAGGCCACCTCGGCGATCTCCGGGTGCGTGCTCAGTTCGCGTTCGACCTCGGCAGGGCTGATCGTATGTCCGCCACGGATGATCACACGCTTGATACGGCCGAGCAGGTGCAGGCGGCCATCGTCGTCGATGCGGCCATGGTCGCCGGTGCGCACCCAGCCGCCGGGGAGCCGGTACCGGGCGTCGAGTTGGGGCGCGCCGACGTAGCAGAGTGGGGTCATCGGACCGCGTGCGATGACTTCGTCGCCCCTGACCTGGATATCGGTCACCGCCGGGTCCGGGAAACCGGTGCCCAGCTCGGGTTCGCGGGTGTGGGTGTTGACCCCGTCGGCGGAGCCGTACACGCTGACCACGTCTACCCCGAATCTGCGGCGGCACAGGTCCACTGTGGATTGGTGGAGTACGTCGCCGCTGGACACCATGGCCCGCACCGAGCTGAGGTCCTCGTCGTGCGACGGCGACAGCATCGCCATCCGGCGCAGCATCGTCGGCACGCCGAAGACATGGGTCGGGCGGTGCTTTCCGATGGCCTGGAGCGCACGCGCCGGGTCGAACCGCCCGCACAGGATCAGGGTCCCGCCCAGGCAGCACAGGGTCACGGCGGCGCCGAACGAACCGTATGAGGACGCCAAGGAGACCAACAGCAGATCGCGGATGCCACTGGTGTCGCCGTGGACCGCGCGGATGTAGTTCGCACGGCCGCCCGCGATCGCGTTGTGGCTGTAAGCGACCATTTTCGGGGTGGACTCCGAGCCGGAAGACACCAGGATCCGAGCCGGTGCTTCGGGGTCCGGTACGGGCAGAGAGGTGGGGTCGGTTCCGTCGCAGGGCAAGACGAAGACGGCGGGCAGGTACTGGATTCTTTCGCGGACCAGGGAAATCGGTGACGCGCTGTCGACGATCACCGCGGCCGCGCGGGCCCCGCCCAGCAGTGTGGCGAGGTCGGACTCGCCCCGGCCCGGCGGGATCGGCAGGCACACCGAGCCTGCCGCCGCGACCGCCAGCTCGGCCACCACGGCATGTCGTCCATCCTGGACCTGAACACCGATCACGTCTTGTGTGCCCAGGCCGGCGGCGGACAGGGAGCCGGCGAGTGCACGCACCGCACGGTGCAGTTCGCTGTAGGTCATCGAGCCCTCGTCGTCTATGACCGCCGCCTGGTGCGGTCGTGAGCGGGCCTGGCCGGTGAACAGTGAATAGAGGTCGCGGTCCGGGCAATACCCTTCGGCTACCCAGCGGCGGCGGAGGCGCTCAGGTACCAGGTCGTGGATCGCCAGGCCGGCGGACGACGTCCAGCCGCTCATGAGAACCGCCATGGCGACCGGGGGAGGACACAGCCGTCCCAGGACAGCGCACGGTCGAAGCGGGGGTCGGCGGCCAGTGCGCGGAGGTCGTCGCAGACCGGCGTCGACGGGGCGGACACGGACGCCTGGGCCTGAGAGTTCAGCTGCGCCGCCGCGGATAGCAGCGAGGACTCGACAAGTTGTCCGCCACCGGTTTTCTGCCTGCGCAGCAAGCCTGCCACCACGCCGTGCGCGCTGACGATGCCGCCGAAGACGTCCACAACGGTCATCAGGGTCGGGGAGGTGAACCCGCTGTGCGCTTGTGCCATGTAGTCCGTTCCCACTGGTGGCCGAGGTCCGAGTGCGTTACCCCACCCCGACGCGTGTGCGTAGATCAGCCCGGGCGCTCTCCTGGCGAGATCGGAGAAGTCCAGGCCGCGCGCGGCGGCGCGGTCCGGAGCCCAGTTGTGGAGGAACACATCGGCGTCGACGGCGATGTCGAGCACGGTTCTCCGCCCGGCCGGGGTGTTGAGGTCGATCTCGACCAACTCCTTGCCGTGGTTGAGGGCGTGGAACCGGGCGGAGACCCCGGCGGCGAGCGGTGCCTCGCCGCGCGCGAGATCCCCGCCCGGTGGCTCGATCCGGAGTACCGATGCGCCGAGCAGCCGCAGCAGGTGTCCTGCGAGCGGCCCCTGCACCCGGCGGGCGGACTCCAAGACTCGGAGCCCGGCCAGCGGCATCGTGCCGTCCGAAGCGGCGGGCGGACGCTGTACCAGCAGTTGGGTCACGGTGAATGCCGGAACGTCGGTGAGCGGCCGATCGGCCACTCGGACCAGGCTCATCCCGGTCGCGGCCGCGGTGTCCATAATGGACTGTAGGGGCAGTGTTCCGGTGCGAGCGCGCAGTTCGCCCGGCAGCGCGCACACGGCGGTGGCGAACCGTCGGACGAACGGTGGCCAGCCGTCTCGGATCGCGGCGTCCGGCACACCGAGCTCGGTCCAGAAGGATTGCCAGACCTCGGTGTCGAGAGTCTCCAGCTCGAATCGCACACCTTCGGCGGAAACGAATGGCGGACCTTCGCCAGGTCGGCCAGGCTCTTCTCCCGCTGAGGCGGCGGCCAGATACTGGGACACGGACAGGAGCGCGGCTTCGGCGACCGAAGTGGACACTCGGGTCAGTCGCAGCCCTCGCGCACCGGCCAGGTGGACCGCGAGCGCGCCCACCCTGGCCAGCTCCCTGGCGACGAGGGTGCAGTAGTCGAAGCCGAGCCGGGTGGGTGCCCCTCGGCGGCGGCCGTGGACATGCATCACACCGCATGCGGCCTGCACGTCCGCCTCACCGTGCAGCGGGAGGTCCACCGGTCCCGCCCAGCTCAGATCCACCGCGTTGTCCACTGCCGGAGGCATCATGGCCGGCGTCCCTGCACGGTGTAAAAGACGCCGGAGGTGGCGCGGAAACCCGGGCTACGCAGCAGGTCGCGCACCCCGGCGAGCCGTTCGTCGGTCATCCCGGCCGCCACCAGACCGTCTCGCAGCCGCCGGGTGAGGAAGATCAGCAGTTCGACCCCCGGCGAACCGGCCTGCCACGGGAAGATCGCGGGTTCGGGGTCGACGTCGGTCAGCCCGGCGTCGACCATCTCGGCCGCCACGCGGCGGCCCCAGTCGCCTGCCACCCCCGCGTCCGCGAACATCCGCTCCTTGGCCTCGACGAAGTCACGATACAGCGCGAGCGCAGCCTGATCCGGCGCGAGCAACGCCGGGCCGTGACTCTGATCGAACTCGTCTATCTGGAGGATCCCGCCCGGCTTCAATGCCGCGGCCAGCTTGTCCAGCACCGCCCGTCGCTGCGGCAGATGCCGTAACACGAGCCGGACGTGGATCAGGTCGTACGCCCGCTCCGGCAACGGGTCCAGCGCCAGGTCGTGCCGTAGCACCCGTAGGCCGGGGTGCGGCGGGACCCAGCCGGGGTCGAGGTCGGTCGCGGTCACCGAACCGCTCGGCGCGACCTGCTTGGCCAGCCAATGCGCGACGCTGCCACCGCCCGCGCCCGCTTCGAGACAGCGCCAGCCGTCACTGACCCCCGTCGAGGCGAGCCGGGCGCAGGTGACCTGGTCGTAGGCTTCGCCGAGCAGACGATGCTGCCGCGCTTGGTCCCAGCTTCGCCCGAACACGTAGCCGGATTCCACAATGGACAAGTCGTCCCTCGATCCGATGGTCAGGTCCATTGGCCGGTCCCCGGTGTTTCGGCGCGGCCGGCGAGTTCCGCCAGCAGCTCCCGGCGACGGACCTTGCCGGTTCCGGTGCGCGGCACCTCGTTCCAGGTGAGCACCCGTGGGCTCGCGAAAGGTGGCAGGTCCTGGGTCGCCGTGATCCAAGTCGCCGTGTCGAAGGTCCCGGTCGCGGTCACCAGCACGGGTAGCGGCTTGTTGCCGGGCACGCCGAGCAGCACGCATTCGATGATGTCGGGAAGGCGGTCTTCGATCAGATCCTCCAGTTCCAGGCAGCTCAGCCCCGGGATCGCGTCGACCTCTCGGTCGAGGAGCAGCACCGCGCCCGTCCGGGTGCGCCTGGCGAGGTCCCCGGTGTTCCACCAGGCCCCGGAAACCTTGCCCCGCCACCGATCGCGTTCGCCCACGTAGTCAGTGCAGCGTGCCCGCGTGCGGGCCAGCACGAGCCCGGTCCCGCCTCGGGGGACAGGGGCCAAGGTAACCGGGTCGATCACCCGCAGCCGCGTCCGGCCCGGCACCGGACGCCCCAGGTCACGTGTGGTCGGCCGGTCCGAGCGCAACGAGCGGCGGGTGAGGAACCGGAAGGTCAGCGGGCCGGTCTCGGTTTGACCCCAGCCCTGCATCCACAGTGGATGCCTGCGACGAGAGGCACCCAGCAGCGCGCGCACCACCGGTGGATGCATCGCGTCGTACGTGCTGACGTACAGCCGGACATCGGTGAACGGGTTGTCCTGCCCTGCCGCCAGCCCACGCCAGCCGACATACGTCGACGGCAGCGCCTCGACCACGGTAGGCCGGTGCTCACCGAGCATTCTGGCCGCGGTGGTGGGGTCGTGCTCGGCAAGCAGCACGACCCGCCTCGGCGCCCGGCAGAACACGCTCGCCGTCCAGCAGAACGTCCGGCCATGCGTGTACGCGCTCGCGTTCGCCACGACGTCGTCGCGCCGGATGCCCACCACCGGCCAGCGCACCGCCTCGAACCGGGCGAGCCGGGTGATGATGGTCCGGGTGGTGTGAACCACCAGCTTCGGCGGCCCGGTGGTACCCGAGGTGTGGTTGACCACCAGTGGCAGATCGTCGGCTCGCCGGATCGGCGGTGGCGGCGCCGTCCCGCGCACGTCGTCGAGAACCAGCGAACCGGGCAGGCGTTCGCCGAGCGAGAGCACGCGTGCGTCGCGGTGGGACAGGTCGCGATCGGTGACCAGCAACGTCGGATCGAACCGGTTGACCACCAGCTCCAGCACCTCGGGTGGCAGCGTCCCGGAGATCAGCGCGGGCAGCGCGCCAAGCCGGATCGCCGCACACGCGAGCAGGTCGTAGTCCCAGTGGTTGCGCTTGACGATCGCTACCCGGTCTCCGCGGCGGACCCCGGCCCCGGCGAGCCAGCCGGAGGCTTCGCGCACGAGCTCCGCCAGTTCGGCGACGGTGAACGTGGTGCCGGTGGCCACGTCGAGCGGCCGGTCGAGATGCACGGTGGTGGCCGCACCGCGCGCGGCCACCTCGTCGAACAACGTGCCCATGTCGTGTGGTCTCATCGAACACTCCCCACCCGTGCGGCGAGCCGGGACAGCACTCGCCTGGCCGCGCGCCGCCCGGTGCGGACGGCGCCCTCGCTGCTCGGCCGCAGCTGCACCCAGTCGCCCGCGTAGTCGACGGCACCGCCCAGCCCCTGTTCGAAACCGCGACGCAGCCTGAGCGCGGCAGGGGTCGCTTCGGGCAGGCCGTGCCGGAACCGGTGCACCAGCGTGCCGACGGTCGCTCCAGCCAGTCCCGGCACGTACCGTTCGGCCGCCGCTCCGACGGTCTGCACGACGGACTCGTCCGACGCTTCGAGCAAGTCGGGGACGACGGCCGGGCGTGCCATCACCGTGACCAGCCCGGCGCCGGCAGGCACCCGGTCCGGTGCCTTGACGTGGTCGGCCATGATCGTCGACACCGTGCCGTCCGCGACGCCCGGCACCAGCACGACACTGGCCGGTCGCCCGGGTGGCCCGAGCGGTCGGTCCAGGCGGAAGCTGACCTTGACGACCGGGGTGAACGAGCAGGCCGACAGGAACGCCCGTTCCCGTTCCGTCGCACCGGGGTGCAGTGCCAGCGCGACCGGTGCGGGCACGCACAGCACGACCGCTCGCGCCGTGGTCTCGCCGGTCGTGGTGACCACCCGGACGCCGTCCGGTTCGGTGAGCACCCGCCGCACCTGGCAGGAGGTCCGCACATCGAGGCCGCGTGCCAGCGCGCGGGCCAGTGTGTCCATGCCGTCGCGGTACGTGCGCCAGGTCGACGACGGCCCGACCGCGGCCAGCAGGGCCAGGAACGGTGCGGCCGCCGAGCGCGCCGGATCCCATCCGAAGAATCCCGAGGCGACCGGCTGCAGCAGGTGCTCGGTGAGGTCTCGGTGCCGTCCGTCGCCCAGTTCGGCCAGGGTTCGTGAGCCGATCGGGCTCTCTTCCGGGCGATCAGGGTCGAAGTCGGAGCGGCTCAGCAACAGCATTTTCATCAGGTCGAGCCTGGCGGGGAACGCGAGGCCTGCTCCGGTGAGCAGTCCGGACAGCCGGGTCACCCCCGCGCGGGCTCGGCCGCCACTCCATACCGAGATCCCGGCGCCGAGCCGGGGAATCGCGTCGCTGGAGTCGATACCCAGTTCCCTGATGAAGGCCCAAGTGCTCTCGTAACCGCGTTCGGCGAGTTGCTCGGCACCGGTGTCGATGCGATACCCGGCGGTCCGGATGGTCGCCATCCGCCCGCCGACGCGGTCGAGTGACTCGAAGACACGGACCTTGTGTCCGGCGTCGGCCAGCGTCCGTGCGGCGGCCAGCCCGGCGATCCCGGCGCCGACCACCGCGACGTCGACGCTCATCGGATGGCCATCAGGTCGACGCCGACGAACAGCACGACGGTGAGCCGGTGCAGCCACATGCCCAGCTTGCGGGCTCGCAGGATGTCGCCTGCCTCGAAGCCCAGCCATAGTTGCCACGCGCGCAGTGCGATCGTCGGCAGCAACGCCAGCGGGAACCACCAAGGCCCGCCGAGCCAAGGGGCCGCCGCGATCACCGCGGTCTCGAACACCGAAAGCGCGGCGACGAACAGCATGTTCCCGCGCGGCCCGGTGAGGGCAGCGACGGTCGGGCGCCCGACGCCTCGATCACCCTCGATGTCGTTGGTGTTGGAGTACACCCCGACCAGCAGCGGCCCCAGCCCGAAGACCACCGCCTGCGCCATCACGAAGCCGGTCACGTCGCCGGTGACGAGCCCGTACGGTGCGAGCACGACGGCCCAGCCGAGTGCGGCGAGGAAGAACTCCTGGAACCCGCGGTAGCTCAGCTTCAGGCCCCACGAGTACTGGAGCGAGAAGAAGTAGGTGACGACCACCAGCAGCACCGTCCATAGTGGACTATGCGGTGCGGTGACCAGCGCGGCAGTCCAGACCACGGCGCCCGCGATCGCGGTGAGCCCGGAGAACCTGACGACCTGCCGTTCGGAGAGCGTGCCCGCGACCAGCGGTTTGCGAGCCAGCCTGCGTGCGGGTGCGTCGGGCCGGTAGTTGTGCAGGTCGCTGCCGTCGCGATAGCCCGTCAGGTCGTCGAGCGCGACCATCGCGACGATCACCAAGACCTCGCCCGCACCGAAGAGAAGCAGCGTGGTCACCACGGATCCATCGGTGCGCATCGGTGGGGCGAGCAGTGCCCAGACCAACGGCAGACCCAGGTAGTAGTCGAACATGTCCAGCTTCGCGAGCCGGGCGTAGGGGCCCAACCCGGTTTTCTCGGCGACGGCCGTCATCGGGAAGTCCTCTTCGTGTCGGCGAAGTGGCACACCGCGTCCGCGATGTGCTCGACCTGCGCGTCGGTGAGCATCGGATGGATCGGCAGTGCGAGGCTGCGCTGACAGGCCCGCTCGGCGGCCGGCCAGGCCTCGCCCGGCCTGGCGAAACGCGCGAAACCGGGCTGGGATGGCAGCGGCGAGCGGTAGTAGACGTGCGAGTCGATGTCCGCGTCCGCGAGGTGTTTGAGCAGCGCGTCCCGGTGGTCGGCGAGCAGGTTGTAGACGTAGAAGCACCGTCCATCGCGGTCACGCGGGGGAGTGAGGATCCCGCGGTCGGCCAGCGACGCGAAGCGTTCGGTGTAGTACTCGCCGATCTTCGCCCGCCGGTTCAAACGTTCGGGGAAGGAAGGGAAACGGTGCAACTGGAAGGCTGCCATGATCTCGTCGAACCGGCTGTTCCAGCCGATCCGGTGATGCACGAACCGCTGCCGCCCATCCTGCCCGTGGTTGCGCAGCATGCGGATGGCCTGCCCCAGCTCTTCGTCCCCGGTGACGACCAGTCCGCCCTCGCCCGGCATGCCGAACGTCTTGACCTGGACGAACGAGTACACCCCCGCGTCGCCCCACATCCCGGCCGGCCGGCCTGCGAGCGTGCCGCCCTGCGCGACCGCCGAGTCCTCGAGCAGCCGGACACCGGTCGAGTCGGCGAGCCGCCGGAACGCGGGCATGTCGGCCATCACCGAGAACATGTGCGCGGGCAGCAGAGCCTTCGTGCGCGGGCCGATCAGCCGCGCCGCTTCGACCGGGTCGGCTACGAGCGTGACCGGGTCGATGTCGGCGAACACCGGGGTCGCGCCGAGCAGTGCCGGGGCCGCGGCCAGCGGCGCGCAGCCGAATGCCGGGACCACCACCTCGTCACCGGTGCCGACGCCCATCGCGGTCAGCACCAGCAGCAGGGCCGATGTTCCGCTGCCGCACGCGATCGCGTCCGCCGCGCCGACCGCGTCTCGTTGCACCCGTTCGAATTCGGCGGTGCGTGAGCCGAGGATGAACTTCTGCTCTGGGTCGAGTCCCACCTCGCGCACCAGTCCGAGCAGCGTCTCGTGGTCGGCGTCGAACAGATCGGGGGCGAAGAACGGAATGGTCATCGCGTGCGCTCGGCGAACTCGAGGATCGTCCGGCAGACGTGTGTGACCTCGTGTTCGGTCAGGTCGGGGTAGAGCGGCAGCGCGAGGGTGCGAAGGCAGGCCCGCTCGGCGTTCGGGAAGTCGCCCGCGCGGTGGTGGTGGCCGGCGAAACAGGGTTGCAGGTGCAGGGGGACCGGGTAGTAGACCTCGGTGCCGATGCCGCGCGCGGCCAGATACGCGGCCAGTTCGTCGCGCCGGTCCACCTCGATGACGTAGACGTACCAGACACCGCGGACCTCCGCCCCGCGATGGCCCACCGACGGCAGCTTGTGGATCCCCGGCACACCCGTGAGCTGATCCGTGTAGAGCCCGGCGAGCTTGGCTCGGCGGGCGATGTCCTGCTCCAGCCGGGGGAGTTTCGTCAGCAGCACGGCTGCCTGGATGTCGTCCATCTTGCTGTTGAGCCCCGGTAGCCCGGTGGCGGTCGAGATCGCCGGGAAGTTCGCCAATGTGCGGCCGAACCGGCCATGGTGGCGCAGCGCGTCCGCCGTCTCGGCGATTCGCGGGTCGTCGGTCAGCACGGCACCCGCGTCGCCCAGCGCACCGAGAGTCTTAGTCGGGAAGAACGAGAGCACGCCGGCGGCGCCGGACAGTCCGGCGTGCCTGCCCGCGTACCGCATGCCGATCGCCTCGGCGCTGTCCTCGATGACCGTCAGGCCGTGTGCCATGGCGACCGCATTGAGCCCGGCGAGGTCCGCGGGCTGGCAGAACAGGTGGACCGGCATGACGAACCGCGTGCGGGTGGTGCGGGCGGCCGCCACGGCGACCGGGTCCAGCCCGTAGCCGTCGTCCTCGATGTCGGCGAACACGGGACGGCCACCCGCCAGCACCACCGCCGAAGCCGAAGCGATGAAGGAGAACGCGGGCACGATCACCTCGTCGCCCGGCTCGAGCCCGGCCGCGCGCAGGGCCACTACCAGCGCGTCCGTCCCGCTGTTCACTCCGATGGCGTATTTCGCGCCGGTGTATTCGGCGAGCGCTTTTTCCAGCTCGGCCACTGCGAGGCCATGCGAGTACTTTCCGTTCCGCCGCACCGCGCTGATCCGGGAACGCACTGCCGGCCACAGTTCCGAAAAAGTGTTCGCCTGGGTGAAGAACGCGACCGGCTGGCTTGGCATCGAGCATGACCTCCTTTGCGGGACAACGAAATCAGGATATGAGTGGTCGTGAGAGTGAACTTGTGCCCGGCTTGAGTTCACTCTTCCTGGTCACGTCGCGTGGCAGTCGTTGACAAGTCGCCTGAAATCACACAAATTCGTTCTCGCTACGCTTCGCGGGCGAACGGAAAGAATTTTGGCGCACGATCACCGGCGTCGAGACCAAACACGAAGGATGATTGTGCAGACATTTGTCGTGGGCCTGGGCCGCGCGGGCGCCGGGCTCCACATTCCGGTGCTCGCCCGCGCGCGCTCCGCCGCCCGGCCCTTGTTCGACACACTGCCGATCGTGGCGTGTGATCCGCGCCGGACCGTCCAGGACTCCGCGGAGGTCACCGTCACCTCCACGTTCGAGCAAGCCGAACGCCTGCTCGTCCCCGCGAAGACCGTGGTGCACGTCTGCACTCCACCCGCCGTGCGTGTCACCGTGCTGGCCGAGCTGGCCGAACTGGGCTTCCGCCGGTTCATCGTGGAGAAACCGCTCGCGGTCGACACCGACGAGCTCGCGCGGGTGATCCGGCTGCGCCGCAAGTTCGGGTTGCACCTGGAGATCGTCGAGCCCTGGCTGACCAGCACGTTGACCAAAAGGCTGACCAAACTGGTCCGCGGCTCCGCGCTCGGCGAGCTGAAGTCGATCTCGATCGTGCAGAACAAGCCACGCTTCCGCCGTTCGCTGCTCGCCCCAGGGCATCCGAGCGCGTTCGACGTCGAACTACCGCACGGTGTCGGCGTGGCGCTGCGGCTCGCCGGGAACGCGCGGGTCACCCACTCCGCGGGGCAGGACCTCGTCATGGGTGAGCTGGTGGTCCCGCGCATGGGTGGCGCGCAGATCGGCCTGCGGCACAACAGCGGTGTCCGCACGCTGATCGAGTCCGATCTCACCTCGCCGGTCCGCGAACGGCGTATCACCTGCGAATTCAGCCAGGGCAGCGCGGTCGGGCACTACGCGGTCAGTGACGACGACGACCATGCCCAGTTCACCGTCATCCAGGACGGGCAGGCCACGCGCACGGTACTGCGCGACGACTCGCTGACCGCGTGGATGATCCGTGCTTACCGCAATTTCCACGCCGGCGCCGATCAGCTCAGCGCCGGGCTCGACTTCGCGGCCGAGGTCGTGCGGATCCTGGCGGTGGCGAAGAACATCTGCGCCGAGCCGGTGACGGGTGAACGGAGGGCCCGGAATGCGGGCTGAACCCGTGTTCACCGGTATCACGGACGAGGCAGCCACGGGGTTGCCGGGGCAGATCGCCGCCGCCAGGAACCTCGGCTGGGACACGGTCGAACTTCGGACGATCGACGGGCTGGCGATCGCGGAACTCGGTGACGCCCGATTCGGCGAAGTCGCGTCGGCTCTGGACAGGGCCGGGCTCGGTGTCGTGTGCGTGGCCTCCCGTATCGGCGGGTGGGCCCGGTCCACCTTCGAAGCGGACCTCGTCGAACTCGACGTGCTCGCTGCCCGGTGCGTGCGGCTGGGCGCCAGGTACGTGCGGATCATGTCCTACCCGGACGAACAGCAGTCCGAGCGCGAGTGGGCCGTCTCGGTGTGCCATCGCATCGCCGTGCTCGCCGAGCGTGCCGAACGGGCGGGTCTCGTGCTGCTGCACGAGAACTGCGCGGGCTGGGCCGCCAGGGACGCAGACCGGATGCTGGAGCTGCTGCGCGTCGCGGACAGCCCGGCGCTGAAACTCCTGTTCGACACCGGCAACGGCGTACCGTACGGCTACTCCTCCTGGCAGTTGCTGACCGAGATCGCCGCACATGTGGCACACGTGCACGTGAAGGACGCCATCGGCGACCCCGAACGACATGAGTACACGCTGCCCGGTGCCGGGCAAGCGGAGATCGCCGCCTGTGTCCGGATCCTGCGTGACCATGACTACGCGGGCGCCTGGTCGCTCGAGCCGCATTTGTCGGTGCGACCCCACGAGCGGGGACGGCTCGCCGACGACGCGATGGAGACGTTCGCCCGGTCGGCCACCGCGTTGCGCGAACTGGTCACCAGCGAGTGGGCGACCGCATGAGGGGAGCCGATCGCGAGCTTCTGCTCGGGTTGCTGGAACTGCCCACCGCGGGACCGCTCGAAACCGATGGTCCGGTGTCGCTCAGGGAAGCGATGGAACGCTACGCCGCGGCGGCCACCGCGATCGGGTTCTCGATCGTGCGCTTCGCCGCACCGGACCGGAGTGCCGTGCTGCGGCCGGACGTGCCGGTGCCGGTGCGCGAGGCGGTGCTCGCCTGCGACGGGTTTCTCGAGCGCCAGCCCAGCCTGGTGTTACGGCTCGGGCCATCGGATCCGGCGGTGATGTTCAACGTCCACCTCGACACGGTCGCCGGGATCGAACCGGTCTCATATTCGGCCGGGCGGTTCCACGGCCGGGGCGCGATCGACGCCAAAGGCCCCGCGGTCGCACTGCTGGCCGGGATCCGGGCCGCCCGCACGGCCGACCCCCGTGTCGGAGAGAAGATCGGCGTGCTGATCCAGGTGGTCTCCGGTGAGGAGGGTGGTGCGCTCGGCACCATCGGCACCCGGCCGCTGATCGAAGCCGGATTCCACGGCCGGGTCAACGTGTTCTGTGAACCCACCGGTTCGCGCTTCCTGACCAGGTGTTCGGCCGCGATGACGGCGCGGGTCCGGATCGACGGCGACGACTCGATCGATGACGAGCCGCACGCCGGGCACAACGCGACCGTCCTGCTCGGCTTCCTCGCCCAGCACCTCGCGAGTGCGCTCGGCAAGGCGTGCCCGCCGGACGGGCAGGTCTGCGTCGCCGGGCTCCGCACCGGCCCGCTGCACAACCGGGTGTACGGCACAGGGGAGCTGCTGCTGAACCTGTCCTACGGCTCTGACGAAGCCGCGACGCGGTGGTCCACTCTGCTCGAAAAAGCTTTGGACGAGGGCATTTCCGAGTTCTGCGACCGGTTCTGCGACATCCCCGCGTTCACGCGCACCGTCGTCGACGCCGCTCGGATCGTCCGGCTGGACTGGCTCAAGCGAGGCATCCCGGCGCTGCCACCGACCGAAGACGGCTGGGCGGCGGACCTGCTGGCTCCGCTGCCGCGCTGGCCCGCCGACGAGCCCGCCTTCACCTGCGACGCCGTCTGGATGGCCGCCGTGCCCGGCGCGCGGACGGTGATCGTCGGTCCTGGTTCGCTCGGCGCGAACAACGCGCACGCGAGCGGCGAGTACGCCGACGAAGCCGAGCTGGACGGCTTTTCCGGTGTGATCACCGAACTGCTGACCCGGTTCGCGGCGAAAGGAGTTTCATGACGGTCCTGGTTCCCTATCCGACCTTGCTGAAGACCACGACGGAGGTGTTCGCGGGCCGAGGGGTGCCGAGGCACCGCGCCGAACTCGCCGCGGCCGCGCTGTGCCACGGGGACCTGACCGGCGTGGGGTCGCATGGGCTGGTCAATCTCACCCGGCTGTACTTGCCGCTGTTCGACACCGGTCGTACCGACCCCGCCGCCGGCATCCGGGTGGTGAACGAGCTCGGTGCCTGCGCGCTCGTCGACGCGGGCCGGGCGCTGGGGTTGTGGACCGCCGCCGCGGCGATGGACGACGCGGCGGATCGGGCCGCACGACACGGCGTCGGGCTGGTCAGCGTCCGGGGCGCCACACACGTCGGCTGCGCCGGCTTTCACACCGCGCGCGCGGCGCGGCGCGGAATGATCGGGCTGCTGGCGTCGAATTGCGGCGGGCAGAGGATCGCCAGGCCACCAGGAGGGACGCTGGCGATGCTCGGTACCAACCCGCTGAGTGTGGCCGCCCCGGCCGGGGCCCGGCATCCGTTCGTGCTGGACATGAGCACCACCGTCGTCCCGACTGGCCGCATCAGGGCGGCCGCTCGCGACGGCCTGCCGGTCCCGCCAGGCTGGCTGGCGGACGACGACGGCACGCCGGTGACCGATCCGGAGGCGTTCGACCGGGGCGACGCGCACCTGCAGTGGCTCGGCGGGACGCCGGAAACGGGATCGTACAAGGGCTTCGGGCTCGGTGTGATGGTCGAGGTGCTGGCCGCGCTGCTGTCCGGCGCGCAGCGGGGACCGGCGGCAGGTGCGTTGACCGGCACCGGCGAGGACGACGACATCGGCGTGCTCGCCTTGGCGATCGACCCGGCCATGCTGCGTTCGGACGAGGCGTTCGCGCGCGACGCCGAAGACCTTTTCGGCTCGCTGCTCGCCTGCCCGCCGTCCGATCCGGCCAGGCCCGTCCGTTATCCGGGCTGGCCTGAAGCCGAACTCGCCGAGCAGCGGCGCGCGCGAGGTGTCCCACTCTCCGAGGCGCTCTACGGCGAGCTGTGCGCCGTCTCGCCCCAGTTGGCGGTGGCAGGCTGATGCGGGTCGGAGTGATCGGGCTCGGCGTCATCGCGCGGTTCTACCTTGCTGCGATCGAGGCTGTCCCAGGCTGGCGGCTGGGTGCTGTCTGCGACCTGGATCCGGCCATGCTGGCTCCTTTCGACGGGACCGTCCCGTGCTTCACCGACCATCGCGCGATGCTGGCCGAGGCCGGGTTGGACGCGGTGATCATCACGGCGCCGAACGACACGCACGCGCGGCTGTGTCTCGACGTGCTCGGCGCCGGTTTGCCGGTGTGCGTGGAGAAACCACTGGCCACCACTCTCGACGACGGGATCGCGGTCGACGAGATGGCCAGGCGGCGTGACGTGCCGCTCTTCACCGCCTTCCACCGGCGGTACAACTCGCATGTCCAGGCGCTGTCCGCCGAACTGGCCGATGCCCCGCCGATCACCGGGCTCACCGTGCGCTACCTGGAACGGATCGAGGAGCATGTGGGCAAGGACCGCTGGTATCTCGACGCGGCGCGGTGCGGTGGTGGCTGTGTCGCCGACAACGGGCCGAACGCGTTCGATCTGGCCGAGCTGTTCCTCGGACCACTGTGGCTGCAAGACGCGAGAATCGCCCGTGACCATGTGAACACGGACCGACAGGCGGTGCTTTCGGTACACGGCCACGCGCCCGGTGTCATCGAGCTGGACTGGTCGTTTCCCGGCGAGCGCAAGGAGATCGAGGTCAGGCTGGCCGACGGCACCACGCGGACCATCGACCTGCTGGCCGGGTACCGCGAGTTCAAGAGCTCGCTCCGGCACGAGTACCAGGGGGTGCTCACCGCGTTCGGCCACGCGGTACGTACCCATCGCCGAACCGACCGCGGACTGGCCACGCTTGCGCTGGTCGACGCCGCCTATCAGCGCGAAGGGGCCGCACGTGCTCGAGAATGGTCCTAAGAGGACAGTGCGGGGCGAGGTGGTGAAGGTACTGCTGCATCGGCGGGAAGACCGCGGGATGCGGCTGGCGGAGTTCGCCAGCCGGTGCGTGCGGCGTGGCGAAGTGCACGAGCTGGTGACCACCGACCACAGAGAGACAGCGGCGGGCTCCGTGATCGACCGGGTCGGGTTCCTTGGCTTCATCGAGATCGGGAACGCCGGTGTGCTCGACCGCGGTGACCGCGTAGTGGTGGGTGACACCGTGGTGGGCACCGTGCTCGGCTTCGACGCCTGTCATTTCCCCAACCACTACAACATCCTGATCCGGACCGAGCGGACCTGTACCGGCCCGGAACTCGGTCTCGCTCCTGGCCAGTATGTGCTCTTCGAGCAGTAGGCCGTTGAGCGGCTGCCGCTCGAGTGGGTCCTGCCGGTGTCGGGGCGCCGGCAGGACCCACCCGAGCCCGTTCATCAGCCCAGTAGCGGCACGTCCAGCGCCCCGAAGTGGTAGTCACGCACGGCCTGGACCAGTTCCTCCACGCTCAGCTGCCCGTCGCCGTCCTTGTCGATGGCGGCGAACGTCTGCGTGATCGCGGCCGGTTCGACACCGATGGCCGTCATCCACGTGCGGAACTCGCCAGGGCTGACCATGCCGTCGCCATCCGCGTCGCACAGCCCCACAATGGCCGAGATGGTCGGCCGGAGCACCCGGCTGAAACCGGCGTCGCCCTCCTGGAACAGCTGCTCTTCCACCACCTTGATGAACTGCTTCTGGTTCATGGTGCCCTTCGGGCCGACCTTGGCCTTCTCGGCGAGGAAGTCGAACATCGCCAGGAAAGCCTCCCGCACACTGCGCGCCGCGGGAACGGACGGCTCCACCGAGAACGCGGAGATGATGCGGTCGGCCTCGGCCGCGTAGTCGTCCCGCTCGATGACGCCGTTGCCGTTGACATCCCACTTCTCGAAGCGCTTCTGGAGGCGGTCATTCCGAATTGCCGTGGTCATCAGTTTCAAGTTCCTTCCGATCGGACTGACAGAACAGGAATAGCCGGGTAACCGGCTCGATTCAGAGCCTTTCCACCTCCTCCCCGGGCACCGACCCGGTGATGTCGAGCAGCCTGCGGGCGCTGCCGGTGAGACCGCTCACGCGGTAGCTGCGATGGCCGACCATCAATACGGTGACGTCGGCCCGCCGCACGGCCGTGCCGAGATCCCCGGCAGGGCAGGCGAATGCGGCGAGTTCGGCCGCCACGCCGATCAGCGGGTCGTGGTAGGTGACCCGGGTGCCACGTGCGCTCAGCTCCGCGGCCACGGGGACGGCGCGGCTTTCGCGCATGTCCGGCACACCAGCCTTGTAAGTGACGCCGAGCAACAGCACCTCGGCGTCCGCCACCGCCACGCCCGCCTGATCCAGCAGGTGAACGACGCGTTCGACGACATAGCCGGGCATCGCCGCGTCGACCTCGCGCGCGGCCCGCACCACGGTCAGGTCGAATCCCGCGCGGTCGGCGCTGTGGAGCAGATACCGTGGGTCGACCGGGATGCAGTGCCCGCCGACGCCCGCGCCGGGGGCGAACGCCTCGAATCCGAACGGTTTCGTGGCGGCGCAATGCAGGACGTCCCACACGTCGACGCCTACCCGGTTGCAGTACCGAGTGATCTCGTTGACCAGCGCGATGTTCACGTAACGGTAGGTGTTCTCCAGCAGCTTCGCCAACTCGGCCTCGCGAGTCCCCTTGGCGACCACGACCGAGTCGACCAGCCTGCTGTAGAAGGTGGCACAGTACTTGGCGCACAACGAAGTGTGGCCGCTGACGATCTTCGGGGTGTTGCGCACGCCGAATCTGCGGTTGCCGGGGTCCACTCGTTCCGGTGAGTACCCGAGCGCGAAGTCCTCGCCGGCGACCAGGCCGCCGCGTTCCAGGATCGGCCGGACCACTTCGTCAGTGGTGCCGGGAAAGCTGGTCGACTCGAGTACCACCAGCGTGCCCGGCCGCAGCTGCCCGGCGACGGCGGCCGCCGCGGACCGTACCGGGCCGAGGTCGGGTGTCCCGTCCTGGCTGAGTCCGGTCGGCACGCAGATCACGATCGTGTCGGCGCTCGCGAGCACGGCCGGGTCGGTGGTGACGGTGAACCCGTCGTCCAGCATCTGCCTGAGCCGCTGGCCGGGCACGTCCGGGCCGCCGGGGTCCCCGGAATTGAGCCGTCGCACGACCGTGGCCGAGATGTCATAGCCCGCAACGGAAAGCCCGGCAGCGTGCGCGGCGACGGCGAGCGGGAGCCCGACGTAGCCGACACCGACCACCACCAGGTCGACGGTGTCCGCTGGGCGGCCTCGCGGTGTGGGTACATCCGTGGAAGCAGTGTGAACGGTCATCGGACGGAGAAACTCCCGCTGCCGGCGGCGACGTGGGATCCGTAGTCCGGCGACACGGGCAGGGAAGGGCCGAGGCAGAACGGGGCGCCATAGATCCGGACCACGTCGCTGGTCTGGTTGACCAGCACGTGGGCCGCCGGCGGAAGCTTGTTGCACCCGTCCGGATTGCGGTACACCGTCAATTTGTTCGTTTCCAGCTCGAACACGGTCACCTTGCCGAGAGACGCCGAAGCCGCAGGAGCGTTCACGGCGAAAATCCCCAGGACGGCGAGCACCGCACCGCCTGTCTTTCCCAGCATTTTTCCTCCTCGTTATTTCCCGTGTTCACGACGCTAACAGCCGGACAACGATGTCAGCGTGATCGGGACAGACACCACCCGCGCGGGTTGCGGTGAGCCGAGCGAGTAATCCGAATGGCTGCGACGCGCGATCACTCTTACTGTCACGCAATAGCGCGATCGGACCTTTATTCACACCCTGAACGAGTTACGTGCGCGGATTGTGACACTGTCAGGCCGCCGAGGGAGCGCGGTCGAGTTCCGCCACGATTCCATCCCATAATCCGGCCCGCGCACTCAGCGTGCGCGTCACGGTGATCGCGCATTCATGCCACAGTGCGTCGTCAGCGCCACAGAGGTCTGCCACCATTTGCATGGCCATCGGTGTATGCATTTCGCCGTCGACTTCGATGTGCCGTGCGAGATAGTCCGCGAACAGGGCGAGCGGTCCGGCGGTCACCCCAGGTCCCAGCACCTGGTCGAACATCTCCGGGATCAGGTCCTCCCGGCCGAAGGCGAAGGCGGCTGCCCGGCAGTGCACCGGCTCTTCGGTTGCCAAAGCCCAGGTGGACCGGACGAAGTCGGCGGCGGTAGTAGGTACGCCGGCGGCTAGCAGAGCGTCCGGCACCGTGTGACCGGAGCCGAGCAGCCGCAGGAACTCGTCGAGCGGGCCTGCATCGGCTCCCGCCTGTGTCATGGCCGCACGATAGAGTTCGAAATGACTGGTGAACCCACCGTTGAAATCGTCACTTTCCTCGATCAGCACAATGTCGTTGATGAGCCGCCTGCTCAACGGGTGTCCGGAGGGAAGCCAGGGGACCTGCACGCAAGTCAGGTCCCGTTGTAAAGATTTCAGCAAGGACATGAAATCCCAGACGGCGAACACGTGGTGGCTCATGAAAACGGCCACCTCGGCGGGCGACGAGATGCGCCGGTAGATCGGATGGGCTGTGACCGCTGTCCTGGCCGCGCTGATCTCCGTGCGGATACGGCCGACGCCCGGAAAAGGGCCGGCTCCGTGATAGCGAGTCATGAAACACCTTCCGATCGGGAAACGTGAAACACCTACATATGACAGTGGAGGTCGGTTCACATTTTGGCAATCGCCGGGTGCGGGATTCACCTCGGCCGGGCGAGTTCGGTATTCCGGTGGACAACTCGCCGTGTGCCGGTTCGGCCGGTCCTGGAAGGTGCGACAACCGACTGGGTGTAGATCATCATCCGATCGTCGCGTCTTCCGCATCACCATGATCATTTGTCCCATACTGCTCAGGGTGCGAACTCCTGAACCGATCCCACTATCCACAAAGGCCAAACAGCGACCGATGAATTCCAGTACGGGTTCGACCGCCGTCCAACGCCCCGCGGCGATGGACGGGGTCGTCGCTGCTACGCGGGCCTGGCTCACTGAACTCGACGAGGTGGTCGCGGTCAGTCCCGGCGTCGACGCGGGGCGGCCGGTGATCGACGTGTGGGTCAGCCGGCGGCCCGAGGGGAAGCGGATTCCCAGCCACTGCCACGGCGTGCCGGTCCGCCTGACCTGCCTGTTCCCGTTGTCCGCCGGAGTGCCCACTCCCCGTAGCACTGAGGACCCCGACCTGTGACCACGTCGTGCTCCGACATCGAAGCGCGGCTCTCACCGCTGGATGTCGCATTCTTGGGCTTGGAGAAGGCCGCGCCGATGCACCTGGGCGCCGTCCTGACGCTGACTCCGACCCCCGCGGGCGACGTACCCGCGCCGGCAAGCGTCGCCGAGGTGCTGCGGGAACGGGCGGCACGGATGCCGCGGCTACGGCAGCGCATCACCTCGACGTGGACACCACCCGGTGGGGCGCGGTGGAACGAAGACCCCCGCTTCGACGTGCGGGCGCATATCCATACCCATCAGGTTCCCGGCGGGGGATGGGACGCGCTGTGCGCGTTGACCGCGGAGTTGCTGCGGTGGCCGCTGGAACTGGACCGTCCGCCCTGGGGCCTGCATGTGGTCGGTGGCCTGGACGGTGGCGCGGTCGCGGTGGTGGTGTTGCTGCACCACGCGCTGTGCGACGGTGCCGCGGCGATCAAGCTCGGCCTGTCACTGCTCGACCCCCGGTCTGCCACAGGCTCGGCGCTCGCCGATGAGGGGAGCGGCGTGCCGATGTCGAGATCCGCGGTGTCATCTTGGCCGCCGAGCCCTCGCGAATTGCTGCGCGGCGCCGCTTCGGCGGCCGCCGAAGCCGGAACCGTGGCACTCGCCACCACGGTCGAGATCGCGCGGGACCCCGTCGCGGCGGCCGGCCGTGGCAGGGCCTGGCTGGCGACGGGCACCGGCATCGCCGTGTCGGTTGTGCGGCAGATGCGGTTGCCCGCGCCACGCTCGGCATTGGCCGCCGCGGTGCCACGGCCGCGGTTGCGCACGCCACTCGCAGCGCGGCCGGCGCCGTCTCCTCGAGTGGTGCGGATGATCCGTCTCGACGAAGCACGGATTCGACGGATCAGGCGTGGTCATGGCGGTACCAGTCACGATGTCATGCTGGCCGTCCTCACCTGCGCGCTGCGCACCTGGCTGCAGGCTCGCGGCGAACCCGTCGACGACGTGAGCCTGCGGGCCTTGATCCCGGTCAACCACCGCGCCCGTTCCATCACCGGCGGGGCGAACCAGCTCTCGGGCTATCTGGTCGATCTGCCGGTCGCTCAACCGGATCCCGTCGCCCGGCTGGCCGCGGTGCGCGCAGCGATGCACGTCAACAAGACGGCCGGGCCCGGCCGTGGCGCGGGCGCATTGCCGCTGCTGGCCCATGCGGTTCCACCGGCGGCGCATCGGGCTTTGGCGCCTTTGGCCGCCCGGCACACTCGCGTCCTGTTCGACCTTGTCGTCACCACTGTACGGCTGCCGGCAGTCCCCCTGTCCCTCGCGGGCGCGGCGATGGGCGAGGTGTACCCACTCGTGCCACTGGCACCCGGCCACGCGCTCGGAATCGCACTCTGCCACCACCGGGGCGCACTCCACATCGGTCTGCACGGCGACGCCCGCACCATGCCTGACGTGGACAAGCTGGCCGAGGCCATTCCCAGTGCCGTGACCAAGCTCGCTGACACTGTCACCTGACCCGGGATACATACGACTCTGCCGTCGAAACCGACGGGCGTCCGAGTCCACTGACAATCTTCCTCGAATCCGCGGTGGAAAGCGGACCCCTGAGTGAGCGATTGTGCTGGATACTGCGACTTCCGCGGTTCCATCAGTATGAAATACATTGTAATTTCATCTGCCGGAACGATGATTTGTCAGTGGTTGGGTCAGGCGTAAAATGGAACCGTTACTGGGCTGCGAAACACCGAGCCACTTGTCTTGTTTCGGGCTCATGTCGCACAACGGCCGTCGCGGATGTGCGGCGACCAGGCCCGGAGACTGCCCGGTGGCCGAGCGCGCGGGTGTCACGCACCGACCAACATGCCTGGTGAACGGGGTCGCACCGGTGGTCAGGTCGAGTGCCTGACCACCGAGGCGGCGAATGCGTTGATCGCGGATCCCGGTCAAGGCGACGCTGGTTCGAGCCGGTAGGAGGCAGCAGATGAGCGGGTTCGAGGAGTATGACGCCATTGTGGTCGGGGCAGGAGCGATCGGGCTCAGCGCGGCGAAAGCGCTTACGCGACGGAAGATGCGGACCTTGGTGCTCGAGGCGGGGCAACTGTTCCATGAGCACGGCAGTTCCGGTGGAACGGTGCGGCACTTCCGGCTGCAGTACTCGCAGGAGGATCTCAGCGTGCTCGCCATGCAAGGACTGCGGGAATGGAGCCACTTGGAGGTCGAGTCCGGACGCCGCCTGCTGCATCCGGTGGGCAGTCTCTGGTTCGGCGACACCGAGGCGGAGACGAACGAAGGTCAGATCTCGTCCACGGCCCGGGTCATGGACAACCTCGGCATCCCATATGAGTGGCTGCGTGCCCGGGACCTGCAGAACCGCTTCGGGTTCACCGACCTGCCGAGGCACTACGAAGGTTTCCTTCAGCCCGACGGTGCCATCGTTGATGTGAAGGCCACCCTGTTCGCGCTTTATGGGCTGTCGGTGCGGGCCGGCGCGCGAGTGGTGCCCGGATCGAGGGTCCACTCGCTCACACCGGCCCGTGGAAAGATCCGGGTCGAGGCCGCTTCTGGGAACTACCTGGCGGAAACCGTCGTACTCGCCGCCGGCGCGGGCACCAACTCTCTGCTGTCTCCGCTCGGGGCGGCCATGGACTACCGGGTGTTCGAGATGGCGAACATCCAGTTCGCTCCGGCAGGCCGGGCACCAGCCTTGCCGTTCTGGTCCGCCTTCCAGCAGCCGACCAGCGCCGACGCCAGCCTCTTCCACGGTTTCGGCCCCTTGCCGTGGGCTAGGACGAACGAGTGCCGGATCGCCCCCGACTTCGAGATCGACGAGCTCGAACCGTCCGCGACGCCTGCCCTCGTTCCCCGGGCGAAGGACGTGTCACGGGCCGAGAACTGGGTGCGGCGGCACATGCCCATGCTCCGCCCGGAACCCTTGCATGCGAGCACCTGCCAGGCGGTGCTGCCGAGGGACCTGGACCGGCAGTTCTACCTGAGCCTGGTGGATTCCCCTGCGCTCGACGGCGCGCGGCTGGCGGTGTTCGCGGCCGGGTGGGGGTTCAAGTTCGTACCGACCTTCGGGCAGGTCCTGGCGGACTGGGCGGGCACGGGCAGCACGGACGTCGCTGTCGCGAGGTTGTCGATGGCCCCCGCCGTCAGCTGAGCGCGGTGGGGACCTCTTGGCGGCCCGCCGCGCCGACGAAAGCCGCATTCCGCGCCAAGCCCGTAAGCGGCGACGTCGGTGCCCAAGCAGCTCCTTCGACACCGGCGTCGCCTGGAATCGGGAACGTCAAGCTCAGACGCCCCGAAGGTTTCCTGCCGCCGCAGTGCGTGCCCATAGTTCTGCTGCCAGCACGTCCTGGACGTCGCGCGGCTCGGAACGCCACTGATCCGCCGCTGTGACCACGTCGGCGACAGTGTCCACGATCGACGTGAAGCTCGTCTTTCCGTCGAGGAACGCCGCCACCAGCTCCTCGTTCGCCGCGTTGTACACCGCTGGAACGCAACCACCCGCGGCACTCGCATAGCGGGCGAGTTGCACGGCTGGGAACACTTCGTCGTCCAGCGGTTCGAATGTCCATGACGTCGGTGAATTCCAGGTGCACGCTGCTGCGGCCTTGTCGACGCGGCGAGGCCAGTGCATTCCCAGCGCGATGGGAAGTCGCATATCCGGCGGACTGGCCTGTGCCAACGTGGATCCGTCGACAAAGGTGACCATCGAATGAACAACAGATTGGGGATGTACCACGACTTCGATGTCCGAAGCCCTGATGCCGAACAATAACTGTGCCTCGATGAGTTCCAGTCCCTTGTTCATCAACGTCGCCGAATTGATGGTGACGACCGGCCCCATCGACCAAGTCGGGTGGTTGAGGGCCTCCGCGGGAGTGACCTGGCTCAGTCGTGCTCGGGTGTGGCCCCGAAACGGGCCACCCGACGCGGTCAGCACCAGCCGGGCGACCTCCTCCTTGCGGCCGGACCGCAATGCCTGGGCGATCGCCGAGTGCTCGGAGTCGACCGGTACCAGCTGCTCTGGTCTCGCGGCCGCGAGAACGAGCGGTCCGCCGGCGACCAGAGACTCCTTGTTCGCGAGCGCCACTGTCGCACCGGTGCGGAGCGCGCACAGCGTGGGCTCGAGACCTTGCGAGCCCGCCATTCCGTTGAGGATGACGTCCGCGGGCACGGCGTCGATCAGATCGCTGACCGCGGCGAGCCCCGCGAACACCTGGGGGAGCGCGCCGATGTGCGCACCGTCGCCCCGGCGCCTGGCCTCTTCTCGTAAGGCATGCAATACCGGTTCGGCGGAACCATGGGTGATGGCGATCGCGGCAACGGAATGTTCGAGCGCCTGTCTGGCGAGAGCTGCCGGATCAGAACCTCGCGCGGCGATACCGCTGATCGCGAACAGGTGTGGGTTGCGCTTCGCGATGTCAAGAGCTTGACGGCCGATCGAGCCGGTAGAGCCTAGGATCAGGATCCTGCGCTGAGCGGTCATCTCGTCAAGTGTTCTCCGGGAGCCGGTCACGGTCCAGTTCGCAGGCTTTTTGTTCCGTGTCACGGAACACGTTCCGGCCTATGGGCTGGACATCGGGTAGTCAAGAGATCGCGGCGTAGATTCGCGTTATGTTCAAGTCTCCGTCGGTCAGGGTCTCGGCTCCCGCGAAGATCAATCTTCATCTCGGCGTCGGCAACCTGCGGCCGGACGGCCGCCATGACCTGGTCACTGTGTTTCAAGCTCTTTCCTTGACCGATGAAGTCGTCGTCAGCGTCTCGGCCGACCCCGGGGTCGAAATACGAGGCGAGGGCGCAGGGACGGTAGCGAGAGGAGCGGCCAATCGTGCCTGGCAAGCCGTGCTGGCGCTAGCTGAGCACTGTGGACGATCCACAGCCGACATTGATGTCCGTCTCGCTTTGCACAAGAAGATTCCTGTCGCCGGCGGTATGGCGGGTGGAAATGCCGACGCGGCGGCAACCCTGGTGGGACTGGCCGAGTTGTGGAAGCTCGACCTGACCCGCGCGGAACTGGCCACCGTGGCAGCCCGCTTGGGGAGTGACGTGCCGTTCCATCTATTCGGGGGACATGCGCTCGGGACCGGGCGTGCCGACGAGTTGATGGGCGTCGACATCCCGCACCAGTTCCATTGGGTGGTCGCGCTCGACCATGGAGGGCTGTCGACGCCGTTGGTGTTCGAAGAGCTCGAACTCCTCCGTGCGAGAGCACAGCCGCCGCGGGTCGGCCACTATCCGCCCCTTCTCGATGCTCTGTCGTCAGGAGACCCCGGACAGTTGGCTCTTTTACTGGGGAATGACCTGCAGGCGGCCGCACTTTCGATCCGGCCGAGGCTTGGTCGTACCCTGGAAGCCGGACTCTCAGCAGGCGCGCTGGGAGGCTTGATTTCCGGTTCTGGTCCCACCTGTGTATTTCTCTGCCAGGACCATGCGCACGCACTGCGAGTGGGAAGACGGCTTTCCGGGTACGAGGGCTGCCGTGCTGTCAAAGTCGCTTGTGGACCTGTGCTCGGCGCCCGGGTAGTCGATCGTCAAGGTGAGTTCGCCTGACCGGCGGACTGCTCGGCCCGGCCGGTCGCCGGGCTAAGTCTGATTCGTTTCATCGTCCTGTTGCTCGGCGGTCTCGCGTGCTTCAAGATGCGTTCGGAGCGTTTCGATCAGTTTGGGCAGCTCACGCTGAGCGGCCTCCAGTTGAGTGAGCATGCCTCGCTGATCTGTGGCGGTTTCGAGCATTCTGTCCGACAACCACATCGCGGTCGCGCCGCCTCCCAGTGGAGGCGGCCGGCGCAAGCTGTCCGACCTGCCGACTATGCGAGTGATCGTTTCCAACGTCGCTTCGAGTGCGGCGATGACTTGGTGGTCGGGAATCTCGTCTTCCGCGTGCTGATCGCTGTCAACGGCAGCGGGCCCGGCGTGCCGGCCGTGTTCCACGGTCGCTCCTTCGTGTTGGCGGGGCATCGAATGTACAACGAAGGAAGCGGGCTGTTGTGTTGTGCGGGTTTCACCTTCGGACTCTGTCTTTTCTTTGGCGAAAACTGCCCGAAAGAACACGGCGAGGCGGGGGACGTTGTTCGGTTCTGCTCTCGTTGGGGTGCGCTAAGCAGCAGGTCAGCCGATAGGTGTAGCCAGAAAGTCAGTGGAACGTGGTAATAGGTGCAGTAAACCAGCTACTGACTGGCCTGCGGCTCGTTGTGGCTACACGATGTGGAAGCGAAAGAAAGCCAGATCGCCAACCGAGTTCGGATGGGGCTTGACCGTGGACAGGGCATCGGAGACCTCAGCAGTCGACTTGCTCCTCAAGCTGGCGGCCGAGGGCAGGCTGGTGATGGACGCGGCCGACGCGGACGCCGTTCTTTCAGGTCTTAGGCGCACGCTGCTGATCGGGCACACACGGCTGGCGGACGCGGCGGTCGCCCGCGGCGCAGGCCCGGCAGGATTCACCGCTGACGCGCTCGGGCAGAAGGTGATTGATCTGAGCGTCGCCGAGTTGACGGAGCCGGGGCGTCCCCGATACGTGCTGGATGAGCTGTCGAAGTGCGTAGAAGCGTTGAGCCTTGTGACAAAACTGTCGGGCTTTGGCGACCATTTCGTGTAACTAGTGGAAACGTCTATGCAGATTCAGGGTATGCATAGTATTGGTGTTCAATTTATGAAGCATGAAGATTTGCGTCGGTAGAGACAAAATGAAGACGCGTGCCCGACCCTGAAAAGTGAAGAGTCCAGCGTGGCTGGGAAGGGTGATCGGGATGAGGTTGAACAGGCGGGAATATGCGATCTTGCGGGCGGTGGCGGCCGGCAGGGGAATGCTGGTCGCGTTCTGCGAGCCAGATCTCGTCGTCGATGGTGGGTGGTGTGACCATCGCGCCGTGCATCGGCTGCTGGAATTGGGGCTGATCACCGCGGAACAACAGGTGCCGTTCGGGCAGCAGGCCCGTGCGATGGTGACTCGATCAGGAGCCGATGTGCTGGCAGGAACTCCCGATCTGGTCGCTTGAGCGGGCCGTGACCCAGAAGTTCCGAGCCCAGGAGCCACCTGGATCACGAACTGGTGTGCGCACGATGTCCGCTCCGCGCGTCAGGGACGTGGCGACTGCTGATCGGCGCGACGCCTGTCAGCCCCGCGAAACCGGGGCCTTTCCGGCGGCAGGGCGATCCGTGTCCGGAGTCGTGATCCCGAGGACCGCGGCTGAGACGTCCTCGAAGATCGGAGTCGCCTCGGTCGTCGCCGACTCGGCAGTGGTGGTGGAGTCCATCCGCGTCACCATCCTCATTTTCTCCTGTCACCGGTTGGGCTACCAGGCGTTCGTGTCTGATTCTACAGTGGACCTCGTGTCACCATCGGGTGGTGACCTGGTGCCATATGCGGACAGGAACAGACGCGGGAACGACGTTGTCGTGCGGTGGCCGCTTCACCTCTGATCACTACGCTGCGAGGTCGCTGCGCTTGGGCGAGTCGCCGGTGGTGATCCGCGTGGTGCTGCCGAGGGTGCCGAGTTCCTCGACGATGGCGGTCAAGCTGACCGGGTCCCAGATCAGGCCACCGTGGCTGGTGACGATCTCGTGGTGGCGAGCTGCGGGATCGAGGCAGCTGCGCCAGTCGACGATGCGATCTCTGCGGGAGTAGATCGACAGGAACGGCACCGCGTCGGGGAATGGGCCGGTGAGGTCGGCTCGCAATGGTGCGCAGCAGGTGCCCCAGAGACAGCCGGGGCGCAGCAAGCCCGGCACACCGATCGCTCCGGCGGCCCCCAGCGCGGTGACGTGAACCCACAGCAGTGGATGCACCGCGAGCATCCGGGTCAGCGGGGAGCCCAGTGTGATCAGGCCGCGTAGCAGTTCGGGGCGGCGGGCGGCGACGGCGCGGGCGAACTGCCCGCCACGGCTGTGCGCGATCACCACCGCCGGCGCCGAGGTGTACTCGACCAAGCCCGTCAGTGAGTCCTCGACAGCCTGGGCGGTGGCTTCGCCGCATCCGATGCCGAACCGGACTGGAGCCACCCGCACACGGCAGTTGAGCCGTTGCAGCAGCTGCTGTAGTGAGGACAACAGCATAGGGGTGCTGCCCATGCCGCCGACCAGCAGCACCGGCAGGCCAGCCATGTCCAACGGCGGTGTACGCCACAGCGGATGCCGTTCGATCGCGAGGCGCTGCCGGAAAGCCTGTGCCTCGTGCCACAACGGGACCCGTAACGCTGCCGCCAGCCGGGCCAGCCCCCCTCCGTTTCCCGCCATGCGGCTCACTGGTGAGTACGGCACTGTGATGTTCCGCGTCATCATGCTCACCTTCTATGAGTCGCCCGCCCGCGCCTCGTCGGGCAGACCGGAGAACCTCATCGGGGTACACGTATGGTCACTGTGTCAGGTTCGATCCCGTCACAGCACGCACCCGGTGAAGACCTGCACAAACGTGTGGTAATCCTGCACCAACGTCACATTCATGTCGACGCACCATCGGGGGCGCGCACGCTTCACGTGTCCAGAGCCCGCTGGGCGCGTGTCCCCGGCTGGCGGCTCGCGCAGGTTTCTTGTGCGGCCAGGATGGCTTGAGCGGGTCGTGTCTGTGCGTTCGCCCAGCCGGGCGGGCCTCACCGGGCTATGACGGGTAGCCGCGAAAACCCCCTGAGCACACGGGATCGAAGCCGTTGTGGCTTGCCGGCGAGAACAAGGTCCGGATACCGGTCGAACAACCTGCGCACCGCGACTGTCACCTCGTGAAGCGAAAGGGCGGATCCCAGGCAGAAATGGATACCGGCGCCGAACGCGAGATGGCTACGCGCGTTCGCGCGGCCCGGTGTGAACACGTCCGGGTGCGCGAAGACGTCAGGGTCACGGTTGGCTGCCGCAAGGAGAACAACCACGGGCGTTCGGGCCGTGATCAGCTGCCCGGCCACTTCTGTGTCGACCTTCGCGACCCGAACCGTGTATTGCACGGGAGAGTCGAACCGCAGCGATTCCTCGACGATGGGAAGGTAGTCGCCGCTCGACGGGCGCAGACCGGGATCGCGTAGCAACGTGTGCAGGGTGTTGCCCATGAGGTTGACGGTCGTGGCGAAGCCACCCAGCAGCAGCATCTCGCAGGTGGCGATGGCGTCCTTGACGTCGAGGTCGACCGGGCAACGGCGGGCCAGGTCGTCGATCAGCGCCGCACGGCTCGGGTGGGGGGCCTCGATCCGAGCTCGGAAGTAGTCGGACATCTCGGCCACCGCGGCGTCGGAGAGCCGACAGTCCCGGACCGAACGTGGCCCGTCCAGCAGGCGGGCAAAGAGCCGCGCCCAACTCGCGAAGCGGGGAGCGTCTTCGACCGGGAGGCCCAGTATGCGGCAGGTCGTCCACAACGGGATGGTTTCGGCGAACCGCGCGATGAGGTCGATCGGTTCCCCGGCGGGAAACCGGTCAAGGCAGTGTTCGATCACTTCGCCAAGGTAGCCGTCTATCTCGGTCAGCCGGTTCCTCGCGAAAGGGGGGCCTGCCTGGGCGCGCAACTCGGTGTGGTGCGGCGGATCCATTCTGAGGAAGGCGTCATCGAGTGGATGCACGGACTGACGCTCGCCCTGCGCTGGTCGTTTCGGTGACCCGGCGAGCCTGGCTCCGAAAGCGTCGCTGCGCAGAACCTGCCGCGCGGTGGGGTGCGACGCGGTGAACAGCAGGCCCCGGCGGCTTGCGACGAGTTCGCTTCTTCGGCGGATCGCATCGTAGTGGCGATGGCCATCCCTGCTGGGCTTCAGCCTCAGTAGCGAGGCGCAAGGGTCGCCACGTACCGAATCCAACGCGAGACGGGCTTGAGATTCGAGCAGCGCGGCCCTGCGGTAGCGGGTGTGCGGAGAACTCATGCCGGGTGCCTCGCACCGTCCACTTTGGTCGGATGGTATGCGGACCAGTAGAACTGACGATAGAAGTTCTCGGCAAGTGTGACCCACAGTTCCAACTGACTGGCGTCCCGGAGAAATCGGTGCATGTTGACCAGCAACCATGTCCAGACGGCCTGACTGTCCCGGCACCCGTTACAGTCCCCCGAGGTGCAGCAGAACTGCACCGTGTGGTCGGTCCGGTAGGTGTTGAAGCCACGGAGAACCGGATGACCGTCGGCGAGGCGGTCGGCGTGCGCCGGATGGTCGACACTGATGCTCGGGCACGTTTGATAGCCGAAATCTGCCCAGTGCGAGCTGCCCGTGACCAGGGTTTCGAAGTAGTACGGGTGGCCAATGACCACGTCGGGGTACTTTTCCTGGATCCGGATCATTTCGTCGATCGCGCGGCGGCTTTCACTGATTCTGGCCTCGGGGTCGGTACCGTAGTCACTGTAGAAGCCGAAGTTGACCTGGTTCCCGTTTTCGGCGATCGCCGCGACGGTGTCCTCCATGTACGGGATGCCGAATTCGCTGATCGTGTAGATCCAGACGGCACGTGGATCGTCCTTGTAGGCGTCGAGCCCGCACTGGAACAAGCCCTTCACCTCGCCCCCGTTCGGCCGGTGCCCGCGCAGTTGGTCATCGATCGGCCCACCACCCCACAATGACACCGCGACATTGACGTTCTCAAGTCCGTCGCGAGGTACCGGACGGGTCCCATTGGTCACCACGGTGACGTAAGGCAGCGTTTCCGCGAACACCCGGAGCCGGTCCGGAACGAGAGCGGGTTCGCCGCCCAGCAGCAGAGTGTGCGTGACTCCGGAGGTCCGCAAACCGCGGGCGAATTCGCGAATGGTGTCGAGGTCCCGGATCTCGACACTGTCCGTGTCCATTCCGTGGGCGAAGAACCAGCATCCTTTGCAGCGGAGGTTGCAGGCATCCGTGACGAACACTTCGGCGGTCCGGACTCCACGGGAAAAGCCGGTCAGGCGGAGCAGCCGCTCTTGCAACGCCGGGTCGCCTGCCACCAGTTCGAGCGCTCGTGACAGCACCCGTTCCTTGCTCGGTTTGATTTCGATGTGCACCGCTGATGACATGTTCCCTCATCCTGAACGACGCGCGGCCGGTCATATCAGGCTGACTGAGCCGCAGACGCGTGGTCGTTGTACTCGCGGGATACTTCGGGTCGGCAGACCACGATGATCGCCCGCCCGGCAGCACGCGTCGAGGAACTTGTATCAAAGGGCAAGAAGCTTGGACAGAAGTCTCGGCGCGGCTTGTCCCGCCGTGGTCGGAACTGGTTCGTCGTACCCCGATCGCCATCGGCCGAGGACCTCGACACGGGCCGCACAGTGGGGCAGCCGGCCCTCGGCGGGTCGTTGCGGACACTGTGGAACAGTGCTTCGTGGACAGTCGCCTCGGCGAATCCGGAGGCCGCATCCGGCTTGGCGGCATGATCATTCGCGGTCTTGGGCAGGCCGCCGGTCAGCCTTCACAGGTGACGTAGTGTCCGTTGAGGTCGTCGGCGGCGCCGGTGACAAGGCGGACGAGCTCTCCGGTCGCTCGGTCCACCGGAGTGAACCGCCCGGCCGCGCGTTCGGCGCTGATCCAGCCGAGTATCCGGTCGGCGCCCTCGTCCCCGACCTCGCCGCGGTCGAGGTGACGCGCGGTGATCCCGATGTCGACCAGCCCGGGGTCGAAGTTGACCGCGACCACACCGGTGCCGCGCAGTTCGCCCGCGATGTTCTCGATCAGCTTGATCTGCCCGGCCTTGGCCGTCGAGTAGGCGCTGGCGTCCGGCCAGCGCCGTCTGCCCGCTGTGCTGACCACGGCGATGATCCGGCCCCGGCTGTTCTCGAGCATGCCCGGCAGCGTCGCACGGATCGCGAGTTCGGTGCCGCGGACGGCCACCTCGATGGCGCGCCACCACTGCGCGTGATCGACCTGCCAGGTGGAGCCCAGCGGCCCCGGCACCGCGGCGTTGCACACCAGTGCGTCCACGCCGCCGAACCGGCTCACCGCCGCGCGCATGGCGTGCTCGGACAGCGTGCTGGCCACCGCCCAATCGATCCGGGCGCCCCGTTCGGCCGCGGCCTGAGCGGTTTCGCGCAGTGCGACCTCGTCCCGGCCGGTGATCAGCACGTCGGCGCCGGAATCGGCCAATGCGTCCGCGAACGCCCGGCCGAGTCCCTTGCCGCCGCCGGTGACCAGCACCGACTGGCGGGTCACCCCAGACCTCGCAATGCTCGAATGTCGACCTTCCCCGCGGCGTTGCGTGGCATCCGGTCAAGTCGCTCGACCAGCCTGATCCGCTGGTGCGGTGCGACGCGCTCGGCGACGTAGGCCATCAGCTCGTCGTCGGGTACCGGGCCTTCGGCGACGACGTAGGCCTTCGGCACCTCTCCCGCGGCCGGATCGGGCTCGCCGAGCACCACCGCGTCTTTCACCCGCGGGTGTGAACGGAGGATCTCCTCCAAGGCAGCGGGCGCGACCTGATGTCCTTTGTACTTGATGATGTTCTTCAGCCTGCCGACGATTCTGAGCGCACCGCCATCGGTACGGGTGACGAGGTCGCCGGTCCTCAGCCAGCCGGTCACCTCGGGGATCACCTGGGGGCCGCGGATCCACAGTTCGCCTGGTGTCCCTTCGGCCACCTCCGCGCCGGTAACCGGGTCGATCAGCCGGATCTCGGTGCCTGGCAGCGGGACGCCGACCGTGCCGGGAGGACAGTCGACCCCATCGGACATGAAGCTGATGCAGCCCGCCTCGGTCATGCCATAGCCCTGCACCACCCGTGTGCGCCAGCTCGCTTCGAACGCGGCGGCGGTCGCCTCTCCCAGAGGCGCCCCGCCCGACGCGACGGCGCGAAGATGATGGCGGGGCGGTGGGATGGTCGTGAGCTCGGCGATGGCACTGGGCACGAGGTAAGCGATGGTGACGCGATGGTCGACAATGGACTCGGCCGTGCGGTCGGGGGAGTACCGGGTCGGCCCCAGCACGATAGGCGACGCGCGGCGTAGCGCGTGGTTCATCACCATCTGCATGCCGTAGATGTGGCCGAGCGGGGTGATCCCGAGCACGACGTCTTCGCTGTCGAGACTGTGTGCAGCCTCGATCTGCGCCAGATTGGCCGTCAGGTTGTGGTGGGTGATCGCCACGGTTTTCGGCTTGCCGAGTGTGCCGGAGGAACGGCAGAGCACCGCCGTCCGGCTACCGTCGCCCGGCGCGAAGGGGGGCGGCACCGCCGGGAGCACGAGTTCGCCCACCCGCAGGGCCCTCGGGTGGCTTGGCAGCTGGTCGTCCGTGAGCACGATGACGTCGTACGAGTCTTGGCCGGTGTTCGCGAGCCGTTTCCACGCGGCGTGGTCCAGTACCGCGGCCGCCGCGTCGGTATTACGAAGAGACGTCAGCCAGTCCTCGGGCACGCTTCTGGGATCGAGGGGAAGTACCGCGGCCCCGACGGCGAGCACCGCGTGAAAAGCCGCGATGTAGTAAGGGCTGTTTTCCGCGATCAGCGCGATGACTTCGCCTGTGCCAAGCCCTCGGGATCGGAAGTGGTGTGCCAGCCGCAGGATCTCGCGCGCGAGCGTTCCCCGCGTCCACACCTGCCCGCCGTCCGAGATGTCAGCGATCACCGCGACGCGGTCGTCGTCGACGGCTAGCGCCAGGTTCGGTCCCCAGATCGCTTCGACCAGACTGATTTCACCAGGTTCCGGGTAACCGCTCATGGCCGCACCAGCACCTTGACCGCCGTCCGCGCTCGCATGGCTTGATAACCGTCGTCGACTTGGGCGAGCGAGACCTCGAGATCGAAGATCGGCGACGGGTCGAGCGCGCCGCTCAGCACGTCCGCCAGCAGCTCGGGTTGATACCGGCGTGCCGGAGCCAACCCGCCGGTGACGGTCACGTTGCGCAGGAACCTGGTCATCAGGTTCAGCTCGCCGTGCGGTCCACCGACAATGCTCACCGTGCCGCCGTCGCGGCACAAGACGAAGGCCGTTGACATCGAATCCTGTTCGCCAACGCAGTCCACCACGACATCGACACCCAAACCGCCGGTACGATCGAGCACCCGTTCGGTCAGTGCGTCGTTGCCGTCGAGCACCTCGGTGGCGCCGAACCCGGTCGCCATGGACGCTCGTGCCGCGTGGTGGCCGACGAACAGGATCTGAGCGGCTCCGGCGCGCCGCGCGGCCAGCACCGCGCACAGTCCGACGGCGCCGTCACCGATAACCGCGACCGTCGAACCGGGCACGGTGCCCGCCGCGATGATCCCGTGCTGCCCGGTCGACATCACGTCGGCCAGCGCGAGCACAGCCGGAAGCCGTTCGTCGCGCTCGTCCATCGGCACGGTGACCAGTGTGGCGTCGGCGAACGGGACACGGACGGCTTCGGCCTGGCCACCATCGCCGGCCACACCGAACATGCCACCGTTGCGGCAGCCCCCGAACATCTCGGATCGGCACGGCGCGCAGGTTCCGTCGGCGAAGACGAACGGCGCGACCACGAGGTTGCCGACGCGGACGTTCCGTACGTTCGCACCGATCTCTTCGACGACGCCGACGAACTCGTGCCCGCACCGCGGACCTTGCACCGGCCCCGGTTGGCCACAGTAGCCGCGGAGATCGGTGCCGCAGATCGCCGCGGCGACCACGCGGACGACGGCGTCGTCTGGTGCCTGTACACCTGCGTCAGGCACGTGGTCGACCACGACGTCCAGTGGACCACGGAGAATGGCCGCTCTCACTTCTTCCTCGCTATGGTCAGGCCGTCGGCGATGGGGAGCAGCACCGATTCCACTCGTTCGTCGGCGCGGACGTGGTGATTGAACAAATCGATCGCCGCCGCGTTGCCCTGGCGATCGGGATCGGCGGCCTCGCCCGCGTAGAGCACGTTGTCGGCCAGCAGCAGCCCGCCGGGGCGGACACGTGGCACCAGCAGATCCCAGTAGCCGATGTAGCCGACCTTGTCCGCGTCGAGGAACACGATGTCGACGAACTCGTCGTCCGGCAACTGCGCGAGTTCCGTGGCGGCGGGCCCGATGTGCTGCTTGATCATGTCGCCCACCCCTGCTTCCTCCCACGCCTCGGTGGCGATCTCCAGCCACTGCTCGGAGATGTCGTAGGTGTGCACCACCCCGCCGTCCGAGACGCCGAGTGCGAACGCGAGTGTGGAGTAGCCGGTGAACGTGCCGACCTCGACCACCGTGCTGGCGTTCGCGATCCGGGTGAGCAACGTCAGCAGGACACCCTGCTCGTGCGGAATCTGCATCTCGGCGACGCCGCCTAGTGCGTGTGTGCGTTCGATGAGCCTTTGCTGTGCCTTGGAAGGTGGTTCCACCTGTCGTTCGAGGTAGGACTCAATGGCGGGGGTGACCACGATCCTCTTCGCCTCGGTGAGAGTCATACGTTCTCCTTGGGATTGTTTGCGGCTTCGGCGATGGTGGCCGCCAGATCGAGCAGCGGCTGGTGAAGACCGTCCGGCGCGACCGCGACTTGACCGCGCAGTCGTGCGGCGGGTGGGGTTTCGACGAGATCGTCATGTGCCGCCTGGGCCCGCGACGCCAGTGATCGCAGGAATCCACGGCGGTCACAGGGCGCACGACGGACGCCGAAGTAGGTGTCGAAAATGTCGAACTCGGCGTCGGTCACGGGAGCGGACGCGCGTCCTGCGTCGCGGAGCAGGGAGCCGCCTTCGGGGACGAGCCTGCGCGCCACCGCTATATGGACCCTGCGGTTGCGCAGCAAGGCATCGCGCAGCACGGTGTCGTGCGGCTTGGCCGCTTCCAACATGCGGAGCACCCGGTGGTAGTCGCGTCCCCAACGACCGCTGAACGCCGGGTCCGCCGCCATCATCGATGGACGGATCCGCTCGCGGTAAACGATCTCGGTGAAACTTCCCGTATAGAGCAGCAAGATCGAGTACTGGTCGAACAGCCAGGCCGGGTCGAAATCAGGTTTGCCGCCGGAGGCGATTTCAGCGAGATTGTCGGCAATCAGCCGCCAGACGCCGAAAGCGATCTGGTGTCCGAGCACCCATCTGTACAGCGGATCGGCTGCGACCCGCGGAGGGATGTCTGGATCAATGACCGCCGCTGCCGGGTCCCAAAACATGTCTGGCGCTGGGAGGGTGAGCGGCGGCGGGTGCGCGGTCACCCCGGCTCTCGCACGTGTTGTTCGACGATGTCGGCGGCGGTGCGCACGTCCACGTCGAGCGGCCGGTCCTGGGTGATCGGCGCTATCGAGGCGGCGAGTTCGTCGAACAGCGCGGCACAGGGCGCGGCCGTCGGGCGCCTGGCGCCGACGTGCACGGCCTGTCGCAGCGCGAGAGCCAGCGAACCGAGCAACAGTTTCAACGATGCCGCCGATTCCAAAGCGGTGAGCGCGGCCTGCGTGCCGAATGGCACCACGTCCTGGTTGTGCAGGTTGGTTGGCAGGCTCTGGGCGCTGGCTGGAGTTGCCGCACGCCGCATCGAAGCGACGATGGCCGTCGATGCCAGCTGTACGCCCTGCACGGCGTGTTGCCTGCCGGGCGCGGTGGAGAGCATCGGCGGGAGACCGGTGTTGCGGGCCGGGTCGACCAGCAAGTCCAGCTGGCGTTCCAGCAAGTTGCCCAGTTGCGCCGTCACCACGGTCAGCAGGTCGGCCACGAACGCACAGGGCTGGCCGAAGAAGTTGCCACCGTGTGCGACCAAGCCATCCTCGGGGAAGAACAGCGGGTTGTCACTGATCCCGTTGAGGTCGTTGGTCACCACCGTGCCGACATAGCCGAGCGCCGACTCGGCGGCGCCGAGCAACTGCGGCGTACACCTGATGCTGTAAGGCTCCTGCAGCGGCCGGTCGCCGCTCGGGGACACACCGGCGAGCCGAGCCGAGATCCGGGCGCCGACGGCGGCAGCCTCGGGGTGCCCGTACGCGGTCAGCAACGCGGGTTCGAGGAACGCGGGTGTGCAGCCCAACAGGTCGGCCAGCAGCGCGGTGGTGGCCACGATGCCCGCGTGCGAACGCCGGACCGAAGACCAGGCGAGGCCCGCGGCCGCCGCGGTCAGTGAGGTCCCGTTGACCAGGCCGAGCGCGTCGCGCCCGTCCAGCTGTAGTGGGGTGAGGCCCGCTGTGGCCAGTGCCTGTTCGGCTGACATCCGCATGCCGTCGACATAAGCGTGCCCCCGGCCGCGCAGGCTCTGCGCGATGTAGGCGAGCGGGATAAGATCTCCGCTGGCTCCCACTGAGCCGAGTGTCGGCACCGCGGGGGTGAACGAGGTGGCCAACATCTCGCAAAGCCTGTCGATCACCTCAGGTGCGACGCCGCCGTGCCCCCTGGCCAGCGACCACGTCCTGGCCAGCACGGCTGCTCGCACAACCGGCAGTGGCAGATCGGGGCCTTGGCCGGCGGTGAGGTGCTGCAGCGCGTTGTCGCACTGGTCGGCGGCCTCGTCGCGGCCTGCGAATCCGACCAGCGGACCGAAACCGGTGGTGGCACCGTAAACAGCACGGTCATTGCCGATACACTCGTCCACAAAGGAGCGGCAATCTCGCATTTTTGCGCGGGCGTCGTCCGGCAATTGAATTTCGATTTTCTTATGCGATTTTTCGAGTAAATCCATAGTTAGTCGGCCGGATATCTGAAAAGATGTCAATGATCGCATCGGCGGGGGTTCCTCGGCGTATGCAGGCGGGAGTTTTGCGTGGTGAAATCCTAGGTTGTGATCGTTCTGATCACAACCTTACGCGTGAGAGTTGCACGATACGGGCAGAGTTTCTCGTTAAATGGTGCCGATTGACTAAATTTGTTCCGTGGTGTGGAACCGTCGTTGGCGTGCTCGGTGAGCGACGGAATATAGTGCGATCTCCTTTTCGATTGAGGTGGTGTGGATGTCCGCCGGTTCTCACGCGACGCAGGCCGACCTGTTGGCAACGGCGTTCGCCGGACTCGGCCAGATCGTCGCCGATCCCGCCGATCTTCATTTCGGGCTCACCTTCCGGATTGCCGGTCCGCCACCGTCGGTCGCCGAATTGCGAGCCAGGGTGGCTGAACGGGTGGGTGCGTCATCCCCGCTGGCCGAGCGGCTCGTCTGGGCTGAGGGCGCTCGGTGGGAACGAGCTGCGGACTTCGACCCGGCGGAGCATGTGCGGGAGCTCGGCGGCTCAGGACCGGCAGCCGTGCGGAGCTTCGCAGCTCTGCCGGGACGGCCGCCGTGGATGCTGCTGGTGGAGCCTGCTGAATCCGACTGGCGGCTACATTACCTGGTGCATCACGCTCGGCAGGACGCGCAAGCCGCGCTGCGTACCGTCGTCTCACTGCTCGGCGAGGGGAGAACCGGATCCTCCGCGCCCTCGCGTCCGCCGGGCTGGTGGACACCCGGCTCACTTGTTCCTGGAGTGTTGCGTACCTTGCGGACAGGGCAGCCGACAGCCGGAACTCCCGACGAAACGAAGCGCGAGTTCGCGGAACGCGTCATTCCGGTCAGTATCCTGCGGGAGGTCGCCGACGCGCGCAAGATCACAGTCAACCAGGTGTTGTTGTCGGCGCTGCGCCGGGCTGGCGGCCCCCGTGAAGTGCTCATGCCGTTGAGCATTCGCGACGGCGCGGACAGCGAGTTCGTCAACCGGATCGCGCTCACCCGGGTGGCGTTGACCAGTGACCGGGCCGTGCGGCGAGACTCGCGACGGCGGCGGGTGGCCCGTGAACGCCAGGCTTGGCGTTTGCTGTCGAACGGCCGGAACGATCGTTTGGCGGGCTGGATGCTGCGCCGGATCACCAACCCGGCGACGATGACGGCTACCGTGTCGAACCTGCGGGTGGACGAGCGAATCACGTTACTGGGGAAGGAAGTGCTCGGCATCTCCGCCATTCCATGGCTCCCGCCGGGGCATCGTTGGTTCGCGCTGCTGGTCACCTACCTGGCCGACACGACGTTGACCGTGCTGGCCCAATCCGAAGCCGACAAGCTGGTCGATGCCTGGGTGTCGGCTGTGGACGACATGCGACGTAGGGAAGACAGACGATGAGCGTGCTGGTGACCGGTGCGTCGGGCACTGTCGGCGGTGCCACGGCGCGGTTGCTGGAGGGCCGGGTGCCGATCGTGTCGGCCGGGCGTCGCGTGCAAGCCTTGCCGTCCAGCATGCCGGGGGTCCGTCTCGACTACGACGATCCGTCCACCTTTCCGGCCGCGCTGCGGGGTGTCTCGACGATCTACCTCATCTGCCCGCCGGCCGATCCGGACGCGGGCAGCCGGTTGCTGCCCTTCATCGACGCCGCCGCCGACGCCGGGGTGGAGCACATCGTCGTCAACTCGGCGCCGATCGCCGGGCTCGACAAGGACTTCTCGCTCAGTCTTGTCGAACGAGCGGTGGAACAGAGCGGCTGCCACTGGACCCATCTGCGTTCCCAGTGGTACGCCAGCAGTCTTACCACCGGTGTGTTCGCACCGCTCACCGCCTCGGGTGATCTCGCCTTGCCACTGGGAAGCGGCAGAATCGCCTTCGTCGATCCTGGAAATGTCGCGGCGGTCGCCGCTGCCGTGCTGAGGGAACCGGGTGAACACCGAGGGCGGGTCCATGACATCACAGGTCCGGAGGCGCTCGATGGGCCGCGGCTCGCCCAGGTGCTGAGTGATCATGGAAGCCCGGTGCGCTATCGCGACGTGTCCGACGAGGAGTTCCTCGCTTGGTGCCGTGCGGTCCTCGGTGTCCCGTCCGGCGTCGCCGAGTTCGTCCTCGTGTTGCTCGCGGCGGCCCGTGCCGGGCATACGGCTAGCACCACAGGCACCATCAAGGCGCTGACCGGACGTCCGGCCACGAGCCTTGGCGAGTTTCTCGCGGCGCGGTGATACTCGAGGGGCGCCTGGTCCTCATTCGGGATCCGGCACGTCGTGGCGGCCTGAAAGGGCGCGCAAAGCGCGCCAGTGTTTCACTGAGCTACTTCATCGGCGGGTGAAAACCCGGAGCCAGTAGGTGTCTCCTGTTTCATGGCAGGCTAAACCGCCTGAGGTCATCGCCAGGGAAGGCGACGGTCTATGGTGTAGCCGGCTCGCCGCGACAAGGAGATCTTCGCTCCGGGGATCGCCCAGGCCGTTCGCCTGCCTTTCTTGATCCAGATGACTCGGCCGATGCAGGCCAGATCGTTGAGGATCTCGCACGCGCGGTTCTCGTGGATGCGCAGTGCGTTCGCGACTTCGATCGTCCGCATCATCGGGCGGTCCATCTGGTCCGCACGCTGGAGCAGCCACAGGATTTGCCCAATGTGAGACCACAACGGGTCCTTGTCGAACGCCTCGCGTACTCGTTTTTCCATGTGCTGGCGGCAAGAAGGTGCGTACATGTCCAGCGGTGCCGAGTACCGGCGGACGGCCTTGCACGCGTTGCCCGCGCGGGTCTCGAGTCGGCACAGTGGTTTGACCGCCTGCTCGCAGGCGATTTCGCCGAGCATTAACTCTCCTCAGTGACCGTGGTGGGAGAAGGCACGAGGCGTTCATGGTCTCGAGCCAGACTCGCAACGCCGGAAAGGGCTTGTCCAGCCAGAGAATCTGAGACCTTCAGACATTGACCAGCGAGCGGTCAGTCGACATTCACAGGGTTGAGAGATCGTGAAGTCTGTTGGTACAGGCTGTGCCAGCAAGAATATAGAGCGGGAGGGAAAATGGTGAAACCGGTATGCGTAGCGGTGCAGGCGTCCGACCCGTTCACGGGGGCCGGGCTCCTGAGCATCCTGCGGACTCGCCGAGAGTTGATGGTGGTCGACCGGAGTGAACTGACGGTGCGGGACGTGTTGGTCATCCAGATCGATCGGATGACCTCCAAGGCGGTCGCCGATTTGCGGAGCGACGGCACCAAGGACGGCGTCTCGAAGGTGCTATTGGTCGGAGAGTTGAGAGAACAAGACATCTTGACCGCGGTCGAGTGTCGGGTCGTGGCCGTTCTCCCGCGCGCTCAGACGTCGTTCGACCGCCTGGTCGAAACGATTGTGGCAGTTGGCCCCGGCAAAGGGAGCTTCCCTCCCGACATGCTCGGTCAACTCATCGATGGCGTGCGGCGGCTGCAACAGGAGATTCTGCTGCCACGCGGGCTCGGCACGGCCGGTCTGACTCCACGTGAGGTGGACGTGCTGAGGCTGATGGCTGACGGGGACGACACCGCCGAGATCGCCGACAAGCTGTGCTACTCGGAGCGGACCGTCAAGAACACCATCTACGGGATGACCAGCCGGTTGAACTTGCGCAACCGGCCACATGCGATCGCGTTCGCCATGCGTGCCGGAGTGATCTAGAGCGTTTCGAGAGCAGTGGTGGTCGCCGCCGAGCCCTGGTAGCGCACAGTAATGTAGGCGTTTTGAAGTAGTCGCCACCAAGCTTGCTCACTCGGATGCTCGAGGGGAGTGGGCCGCGTGGACGTTGTGAAGGTGCTGGTACACACGAACGATGAGCTCACCGACAAGGGCGTGACCGCCATGTTGAGCTCGGACGAGCGGCTCAGGGTCGTGCCGAACAGTCTGAACGTTCGTCCGGACATCGTTGTGGTGGCCGTGGACGGCGTGGCCAGGAGCACTACGTTCGCGTCGCTGCGGCGATTCCAAGGCGGGGCCGGAAAGCGTCGGTCCCGTGCGGTTGTCATAGCCGATCGGTTCCGTTCGGAAGACCTGCTTCTGGCCATCGAATGCGGGGTGACGGCTCTGCTGTTCCGGACCGAGGTCAAGGAAGACATGCTGGCTTCCGTCGTTCTGGCGGTGAGTTGCGGGGCGGCCGTGATGTCGCCTCGGCTTCAAGGAAGCTTGCTTGAACAGATAGGTCAGCTGCAGGCTCAGGTGCTCATTCCCGCAGGCCTGACGCTTGCCGGTATCGAAGAGCGTGAGCGGGACGTCCTGCAGCTGGTCGCCGAGGGATACTCCACCGAGGAGATCGGTGCCCGGCTCACCTATTCCGAAGGAACCGTGAAGAACGTGTTGTACGGTCTGATGGCCCGGCTGCATTTCAACTCGCGTTCCCAGGCGGTCGCCTACGCCCTCCGCGCCGGTGTCATCTGACTTCTTCGGCTGTGGCCCGATCCTGGTGGATCGGGCCACAGCCGACGAGTGTCCCTTGTCGCGGGTCCGGTCACTCACCTGGTGTTGCCGGATCGATACTGGTCACGGCAAAGGATGGGCGGTGAAGAACTGCCAGATCAACGCGGAAGCGTCAGGATCCGCGGCCGGCCAATCATGCCCTAACCCGTCGATCTTCACGTGTTCGAGCGAGCAACCCTGCCATTGCCGGTAGGTGACGCGACCTTCGACGCGGCTCGTCGAACCGTCGCACCCGTCACGTACGGCCCACGCCGCCAGCCAGGACGGAATCGAGGGCAAGCCCTTGTCCGGGTTACCGGTATAGGGGATGACGGTGTCCGCGGTGCCGTGGAAGTCCTTGATGGGCACGTGACGCGTCGGGTTGCAGGCGCCCGCTTCCGAGTAGAAGGCGCCGGCGACCGGTGCGAAAGCGGCGATTCGATCGGCGAGGCGGCAGGCCAGCAGGCCGGTGAAACCGCCGCCGTTCGACTTACCCGACGCGTAGATACGGTGCGTGTCGACGCACAGCGCCTTTTCGAGTGTGGTGAGCAGGTCCTTGGTGAACTGGACGTCGTCGGCTTTGGCCGAGTAAGGGGCGCCTTGCCAAGCGGATCTGCCGTCGGTTCCGGTCTCGCCCTGCGGGTAGACCGCGATCGTTTTCAGTTTGGAGAAGCCGGTCAGCTGCTCTTGGAATTCCATGGTCGAGCCGTGGCCATGGAACGACAAGGCGAGCGACAACGGCTGATCCTTCGAGTACGCCGTGGGCAGGTGGACCCTGAACTTGCGGTTTCTTCCACCGGAGCTCAGCGTGACGTTGGTCGAAGCGCCCACCTTGTACGGGGCGGTTTTGCCGCAGCCGCTCGACGCGGCCGCCGCCGAGGTCGACGCCACTGCGGTGTTACAGGCGGAGACGAGGGGAAGCGTTGCCAGCGCGGCGATGAGCAAGGCGAATGTGCGTCGCATTTTTCCTCCAGGAAGGTCGATGCAACCGTGACACAGGATGTTCACTGGCCCGTGTTATGTACATAGAGTTCGAGGCTCGGGAGATACGTTCTCATTTGCCCGTTTTGGTGAGTTTCCGGCCACGGCTCGAACTCGGCGGCTACTTGGCATGCTGGGGATGAGCGCTTGGGGTTGGCAGCGACGACTGCTTGGGCGGGCTCATCGCCGCGCGGGCGATCCGCGCGATGAGACGAGGACGCATCAAGACGGTCGGTTTGGCCACCATGTGCATGATCTTGATGAAGCAGAGGTACATCTCTTCGTCGCCGGGGATCGTGCGGATCCAGGCGTCCATCACCTTTTGCTGCATCCGGAGTCCCCATGACGATTCCCCGCCCTCTTGCCAACCTCGGTCCGATGCGGTCGACATCATCCACGGCAGCATGGTCATCCGGGCAAGGCGGCGCTGGAAACCACGGAGCGAGTCCGTGGGGTTTCCCTTGGCCTTGGTGAGCAGTTGACGCAAAACCAGCGCTCCTTCCGCCGCCACGGTGATCCCTTGACCGTAGAGCGGGTTGAAGGAGCAAACCGTGTCGCCGATGGCGACCAGGCCCTTCGGCCACGGCAGCCGATGATAGGCACGGCGGGTGTTCACCGTGTCGCGGTAGACGTAGACCGGTGAACGAGGAGTGAGCCTGGAGATGAGATTCCCGATGCCGTCCTGGAGTGAGGCGGCGAACTCGCGGTAGCCGGCCTCATCTCCCTGTGGGTAGTCGCCTCCCGTGCCCTGCATGGCGATCAGGACCTGGTCGTCCTCGATGCGCAAACCGAGGCAGCCGCGTGAAACATGCGGCGCCGCGGTCATGTGCCCCAGTACCTTCCAATCGAAGTCGACGTCCTTCGGCACGTCGAAGAGCCGGGTGGCGTAGCCGAGCCGGGGATTCACCGTCGAAACCTTGGTCTCGGGCAATCCGGCGTTCTTCAGCCAGTCCGGGAGATGGCTGGACCGGCCACTCGCGTCGACCACCAGCTCCGCGCGGACCTCCGCGGTGACGCCGTCGCTCTTCTGCGTTCGTTCGAGGATCTTGACCCCGGTCACCGTTCGCGTCGGCTTGTCATAGAGCAAGCCCACTACGCGGCAGCCTGCTTGGTAGCCGACGTTGGGCAGAGCCAGAACCTTCGCCTGCAGCGCGGCGTCCAGCAAGGGCCTACTCAACCCCTGCGACGGAATCCCGCTTTTCGCTCTTGGCGCGATGCCGTCGGCGAACACGATCCGGGTGTGCAGGCCGAAGTCGAATACGGGCGAGTTGTATTCGCCCAGTTCCGCGTGGATGTCGGGGAAGAGCTCCTCGATGATCTGCCTGCTGCGGCCGAGCGCCAGGTGGGGGTGGCGCGCCTGCGGAACACCGCTGCGGAACGCGCGGGTCGTCCCCTCGCCGTCGCGTTCCACGATCGTCACCGTGCGATAGTGGTCGGCCAGTACCCGCGCGGTCAGCAGGCCAGCTATGCCGGCGCCGATGACCAGCGCATGGCCGCCACGTCGTGATTCACGATCTTCTTTGCGATTCACTGGAGTATCCCTGCCTTGGTCGAGTGGCCGCTTTGTTCGGTGCCGTGTCGGCGAGCGTGAGGTCAGCTCCCCGTCACCAGCGAGATGTCGTTGGTGAGCCTGATCTGATCCGGAACCATGTACCGGTCTGAACCGTAGGACCAGTCGAGATTGCCCCGCATCCATGCCCGCAGGCCGTTCGCGTACAGACTGATCGCGTTCTTTTCGGCGCCGCTGATCCCACGCCAGGTGGCCAGCAGGTCTTTCAGCTCGGCGCGGGCGTCGGTGAATTCGTTCACCCAGCGCGCCACATCGACGTAGACGGCATCGATGGCGTCTTGCAAGCCCATGTCCCGTTCCCGTGCGAGCACCAGCACTCCATTGGTCGTCTCGCCGACGGCCAGCTCCTTACTCAGGGAGAACACGTCGTTGACCCAGCACACCACGTCGACCGCGCGGTCGCGCATGGTGCGTAGCGGGGTGGACTCATGCAACAGCGGCAGGACTTCCCGACCCCGCCCCAATTCGAGCAGATCGATGGCAAGCAGCGTGCCGCTCGACGACGGACGCAGTTGTGCATAGCCGAGCAGGTTCGGTGTGTGCCCGGACTGACGGTTGATCGCTTCATACTTGAAACAGCTCAGGAAGTGAATCGTGTGCTGAATGAATCGCATCTTCCAGTGTGTGCTCTGGCCAGCGGACATTTGCTTCCAGAGTTCGGCGAGCAATGCGTCCAGCCGAGTCGAAGCCTTGGACGGCGGGCCGTCCACGTTCAGCAGGCCCAGCATCCTCGTCGCGGATTCGTCGTACTCCCAAGCGGGTTTGTCATAGCAGTCATCGATCACGAAGGCCCAGGTGAACCAGCCGGCTGCGGCCTCAAGGCTTTCCTCGGGGATATCCGGGTAGCTGCGCGCCATCAGGTCGCCGAGGTGCGTGCGAGCCAGCCTGGTGCGCGACTGGTCGTTGTCCAGCAGATCGAATCGCTCTCCCCACTCCAGGATGTACCGTTCGAGTACGCCGACGTGGGGAGAGATCTGAGACGGCAGCTTCAGGATCGGATGCCCGTGTGGAGGGTCGAGTCTGAGCGTTTCGCGGGTTTGCAGCGTGCTGTCCATGGCGTCAGGCGCCTCCCGATCAGTCATTGACCAGTAGCCTCCGGGTAGGTCGTCTGGCACAGACGACAGCTGCGGGCTCCGAGTCCCGGATCCGGCGTTGAGGTGTCAGGACCTTATGCCAAGCCCTCGAGCTTGAGGTGCTTGGCCGTCTGAGTCGTTTCTTCGTCGTAGTAGTCGGTCCACACCGTGATGAGACCGTTCTTGACAACGAAGTAGCCCATGATCTCGAGATTGATGACGATTCCTGTCCTGTTCCATGTCCAGGTGTCGGAGCGGCGGTTCATCACGATCTCGCCGTCCTGGATCTGGTCCCGGATGATCATTTTCAGGCCGTGAGCGAGTGTGAATAGACCTTCGCAGGTTTGTTTGATCGCGTCTCGCCCGACAATGGCCGGGGGCATTGGGACGTTCGTGTAAACGGCATTCTCGTCGACCAGTTCAGCCGCGGCGGCGAAGTCGTACCTGCCGAGAGCCTCGAAGAATTCCGTCACGATCGCCGACGAGTCTCGTGTGGCAACGGGTTCGATCGCAGATGTGGAATTTGTCATCGCTCACTTGCCTTCCGGAAATGACGTCGGCATGGCCGGCGGAGGAATGGGCGCTCATTGAGAATTTGCTCAATGTGCTGGCGAATTGATTCATTGTCTCTGGGTAGAGATATTTCGAGGTTGTGCACGGGCGCCGCTCGCGGGAGGAGGGCGGTGTCCGTGTCCGGTCTGAGCTCTGGTATCACGATGTATACCACTGCCCCGTCTGGGCTACATCTCGCTGTTCCAGGCCCTGGAACTCGCCCTGGATGGGCCGTTCTTCTCCTGGTCGTCGCACGGGATGCGCACACCCGCGAACTGGGTGGCCTGTCCGACGAGTTGGCCTTCCGTGTCCCATGCTGTGGCGATCTCGACCATCCGGTCCGCCCCGGCGTCGGTTGCCTGCAAACTCACCCGGAGGGGGCCGGTGGCGGGAAGCCTGCGCAGATAGGCGCTCAGTTGGAGGGTCGGAGCCCAGCCGGGCAGGCCGAGGTCGAAGGAGGCCGGCGGCGCGGGGTCGAGCGCGACCAGCAGGCTGAACGGATCCCATGGGGAGCCGTCGGCGAGCCGCTGCCAGGTGGAGAAGGTGCCGAACCCGGTTGGAAAGGTCAGTGAAGCTGGGGCGATGCGAGTCTCCACGACCGTCATCAGCCGTTCCGGATAGCCGCGTCCGCCGTCCACTGACATTCGGACGCAGTCCTCCTCGGCGGGCAGGTTGACTGGGGACGACCCGCTCCACCACGCGCTCGACCTGGTCATTTGCCCCTGGGTGATCAACGCTTCGACGCATGGCTCGTCCCGCTGGCTCAGGCGGGCCCGTAGCTGGGTGCTGTTTTTCCCTGTTCGCAGCCGCTCAACCTCGACGACCGCCTTACCGAATTCGGGTGGCCGGGAGAACGACGCGCTCAGCGCGGTCGGGTACGGCTGGTTTGGCTCGCCTGTCCGTGCGGCGGCCCGTGCGATGACGGCGAGCAGGTAGCCACCGTGCAGTTTGTCCGCAATACTCCACTGTGGATCCAGTTCGGCCTCGAATCGGCGGAGATTGTGTGCTTGCCCGACGTCTCGGACAGAGGTGGCTGCCTCGAAGGTTCCCACAGGTGCATTCCCTTCTGTCAGGGCTCAGTCGGGGTCTGGGTCGGAAGTTTGCTGTCGCGATTCGGTCGATGTCAACGTCCTGACCAGAGGTCGGAGCTTGGTCGCAATACGCTGTTCCAGGAGGCGGAACGGCGCCTTGTGATCGAGCTGTGTGTCAGTACTATCCGGATATACGTTTTAGCCATTTGGACCTGTGATCGGATGTCGATGGTGGTCAAGGGCAGAATTCTGCCATGTCGGCCGAAATTGCTGGTTTCTGCATGGTGAGGAAGTCAAATGGCGGCAGCTGAAATAGTCAGTGGTGCGCGGGTTTATGACTACTATCTGGGTGGTACGCACAATCTTGAAATAGATCGTGCTTTCGTTCGAAAAGTTCAGTCCTTCATTCCTCGTGTCGGTGATTATGTCAAAGAGAATCGCGCAGCTTTGGGTCGCGTGGTCAAGACTGCTTACGACATGGGGTTCCGACAGTTCGTCGACATCGGTTCTGGCATTCCGGCCATCGGCAATGTGCACGACGTACTCGACCGACACGTGCCTGCGAATCGTGTGCCGGATGCTCGCGTTGTTTACATTGACAACGAAGTCGCCGCGGTCACGCACGCCCAAGAGGTGCTGGCCTCCGGAGGAGATCCCACACGTCACCGGGCCCTGAACGCCGACCTGCTGAGGCCGGAGGAGCTGTGGAGCCAGGTCGTCGCGACGGGAATCCTCGACATGGAGGCCCCGATCTGCCTGATCGCGTTCGCGGTCCTGCACTTCATCAAGGACGACCGTGATCCCGACGGTGCGATGGGCTGGTATCGCGATCGGTTGCCAGCGAAAAGCATGCTGGCGCTGTCGACGATGACCAACGAGGCGCCGGAGTCCCCTGCGGAAGCCGAGTCGCTGCGCCGGCTCGTCAGCGCTTACGAAGGAACGACAAACCCCGGTCAATTGCGGACCACTGCCGAATTCAGCAGGTTCTTCGGTGACTTCGATCTGATCAGTCCTGGACTGTGCTATGCGCCGTCATGGCGGCCCGATTCCAGCGGCTTGTTCGACGTTCCCTCCGAGTCGAGATTCCTTGTCGGGGTGGGGCTCAAAGGTGCCGGTGCGGGCTGAGACCGGTCACGCAAGCCGTGTTCGCCGCAGAGCTTGTGGCGCACTGTCCCACATTGGAGAGCGATGGAATTCGCGTACTCGAAGCGTCATGCCGAACTCAGACAGCGTGCCACGGAGCTGGTGAAGCAGCTCTCGTCGTATGAGGACGAGTGCGAGTGGAACGGAAGCCTGTCGCCGGAGAGCAGGCAGTCTGTCAGGGCGATCGCGCTGGACAGCGGGCTGGCCTCGATGAATGCACCGGTCGAGCTCGGCGGCGCCGGGCTTTCCTGGCTCGAACAGGTTGTCGTCGAGGAGGAACTGGGGAAGCTGACGAACGGCCTGTGGGCGGCGGTCTGGCGTCCCACGGCCGCGTTGCTGCTCGCCAGCACTCCGGAACAGCGTGAGCGCTACCTCGTTCCCGAAATCCGCGGTGCCCGGTTCGGCGGGCGTGCGGTGACCGAGCCCACGGCAGGCTCTGATCCGCGTCAGATCGCGACCACCGCGGTTCGTACGGGTGGCGGCTACCGGATCAGTGGCGAGAAGTGGTTTGTCACCTTGGGCGATATCGCCGACTACTTCGTGCTGCTCGCGGTGGTCCAGCCGGACAACGCGCCGACCATGTTCCTGGTCGACAAGAATCTCCCCGGCGTCGAATGCGTCGAAGTCCCGCGCTACACACACCAGTTCGCGTTCGCGCACCCGCATTTCAGGTTCACCGACGTCGAGGTCGGTGCGGACGCGGTGCTCGGCACGGTCGGTGGAGGGCTCCAGTTGAGTCAGGCCACCTTCTTCGAGGAGCGGGTGCTGGTGGCGGCCCACGCGGTGGGCGCAGCCGAGCGGGCGTTGACGCTCGCCTCCGATTGGGCACGGCAGCGGGTGCAGGGCGGCGATCGGATCATCCGGCACCAGCTCATCCAGGCCATGCTGGCCGATTCCGCGATCGAGCTCGCGCTCAACCGGACCTTCGTGCACCAGGTGGCCTGGGATATCGATCGCGGGCATGACTTGAAGACGCTCAACGCCAAGGTGGCGATGGCGAAGGTCTCCGCCACCGAGTCGGCGGGCCGGATCGCCGACCGGGCGGTTCAGATCTTCGGCGGGCGCGGCTACATACGGGACAACCCCGTGGAACGCGTCTACCGGGATGTGCGGGTCGACCGGATCTGGATGGGCACCTCCGAGGTGCAGCGCCTCGTCATCGCGAACGAGATCGACAAACGGGGCATATCCGGATTGGTTCACTTCGCCGAGCAGGGGGGGTCATGAGCGCGCCGTCGATCGAGCGGTCGCTGGTGCGCAAGGCACATCAGGTGCTCGATCCGTTCCACGCGCTGACTTACCTGGCTCCGCACTGTGGTGCGGCGTTTCACGCGGTGGGCCTGACCGGTCTCTGGGACGGCTACTTCGGTGGCCGGTCGGCGCCGCTGGGGGCGGTCGAGCCGGCGGCGGTCAGCGCTGTCTTCTATCACTTCAAGCCATCGATGGTGGCGGATGCGATGGCAGGCCTGTGGGACAGAGCCACCCCCGAGCAGGCTCTGCAGGCACGATTGGCCGGAATGGATGCCGCTCTGCGTTCCTTGCTGCCCGGAGCGACAGGTAACAGGGAGATCGCGGAGGCGGCCGCGCTGGCGGCAGGGGCGGCCGCAGCGATCTCCGTGCCTGCCAGACCGCTCGGTGCCGCGAACCAGGCACTGCTTGTTCCCCTCCACCCTCATTTGGCGCTGTGGCAGGCCATCACCACGCTCCGCGAGTTCCGTGGCGATGGCCACGTGATCGCATTGGCCGAGGCCGGACTCGACGGCGTCGAGGCGCTGGTCACGGCCGTTGCAGCGGGAATCGAACGACGAGCCAGCATTCAAGCGCGCAGAGGCTGGACCGATGATGAGTGGGCTGCCGGTGAGTGCCGTCTGGCCGAACGTGGGCTGCTCGCCGCGGACGGCTCGCTGACCGAAACCGGATGGCAGGTCAGAAAGACGGTCGAGGATCGTACGGACCACTTCGCCGAGCCGCCGTTGCGAGCGCTGGGCGCGCGGGCGGTCGCCCGGATGCTCGAGATCGTCAGCCCGCTCACCGAACAGGTGGTCACCGGGCTCCGACCTGGGAAGAAGGTGACCAGTCAGCGTGTTTGATCTGATCGGGGTACGGCCGCGAGTGGCGGAGGTCGCCGATCGGCTCGCCTTGCGAGCACTCGTCGACAGCTACGCCTACGCGGTGGACAACCGGCAACCGGAACAGTTCGCAGAGCTGTTCTGCGCGGACGGCTGTCTCGTGATGCCGCACCCGGCAGGCCGCGATCGGACCAAGCTGGTGTTCGACGGCAGCGACGGCTGGGCAAGAGCCTTCGCGATCCTGGCGCCGTTCAACGCCACGACTCATTTCGTGGGCAACCACCTGGTCTCGATAACCGGGGACGACGCGACCGGGGAAACCTACTGTCTCGCCCATGAACTCTACGATAAGGATGGAGCACAGCGGATGATCGTGCGCTGTGTTCGTTACACGGACAGCTATGTGCGGGTCGGCGGCGAATGGTTCTTCCGCACCCGCGACCTGAGCGTCGACTGGCTCGATGATCAGGTGCTGCACGCGCCCTCCGGAGACCGGTTTTGGGGCGCGCGATGACCGCCGAGCCGCTGCTTCCGGCGACCGACGTCACGTTCGACGAAGTCGGGCTGCTGGCAGCGACGAGGAGTGTCAGGAAGCACAGCCGGGTCGTCAGGGACAGGCGTACGCGATCGATAGGGCTGGCGACGGGTGTCGCGCCGTTGCCACCGGAGGTGGAGCTGCTCGGCACCTTGCCTCCCACCTACCCGGAGTGGCTTGGTGACCGTGACTTCCTCACCGAGCACGGCGCTCGCTTCCCCTACGTCGCGGGCGAGATGGCCAATGGCATCGCGGGCACGCGCATGGTGGTGGCCATGGCCGAGGCGGGCATGCTCGGCATCTTCGGCGCGGGCGGCCTCGCCCCCGCGGAGATCGAATGCGCACTCGCCGAGCTGACCAAGTCCTTACGAGGCAGGCGGAACTGGGGCGTCAACCTGATCCACATGCCCGGAGCACCGGAACTCGAGGACCGCGTCGCGGACCTCCTGATCGCTGCGGGCACACCCATCGTCTCCGCCTCCGCGTTCATGGAACTCACACCCGCCGTGGTCAGGTGCTCTGCCGCAGGGCTGACCGTGGACAGGCAAGGCCGCATCGTCCGGCGTACGAAGCTGATCGCGAAGGTCTCGCGTCCCGAGATCGCCGAGCAGTTCATGGCACCGGCCCCGCCGCAGATTCTCGAGCACCTGGTCACCCGCCGCCTCCTTTCGGCCACCGAGGCGTTGCTGGCGCGGAAGATCCCGGTGGCGCAGGACGTGACCGCGGAGGCCGACAGCGGTGGTCACACGGATAACCGGCCGCTGAGCGTGTTGCTGCCTTCGCTGCTGGCCTCGCGTGACACCATGTCGAGCCGACTGCGGGTCCCAGCCGTGCGTGTCGGCGCTGCCGGGGGGATCGGGACGCCCGCAGCGGTGGCCGGCGCGTTCGCGACCGGTGCGGCTTACGTGGTGACCGGCACGATCAACCAGACCGCGGTAGAGGCGGAACTGTCCGGCGCGGCCAAGGAACTGCTCGCACAGGCCGATCTCATGGACGTGTGCATGGCGCCCGCATCGGACATGTTCGAGCTTGGAATCAAGCTCCAGGTGCTGCGCCGGGGAACGATGTTCGCGGGCCGGGCCGCGCAGCTTTACGAGCTGTACCAATCTTTCGACTCGTTCGAGAGCATCCCCGCGCAACGGCGTCAGGTGCTGGAACGGACCGTACTGGGCGAGTCGTTCCAGTCCGCGTGGACCGCCACCCGAGCCTACTGGCTGCACCGTGACCCCGGCCAGGTGGCTCGCGCCGAACGCGATCCCCGGCACCTGATGGCTCTGGTCTTCCGGTCGTATCTGGGACGTTCCAGCCAGTGGGCCATCGACGGCACACCCGCGCGACGGACCGACTTCCAGATCTGGTGCGGGCCGGTCATCGGCGCCTTCAACCGCTGGATCGGTGACAGTTTCCTGAGCCACGCGGAAAACCGCACGGTGGCACAGATCGGCTTGAACCTGATGGAGGGGGCGGCCGTGGTCACCCGAGCTCAGCAGCTGCGCAGTTCCGGTGTGCCCGTGCCCTCGGCCGCCTTCTCCTTCGTCCCACGGCCGCTGGCCTGACGAACCACTTGCCGACGCGGAGGTCCCTTGAATACTCCTTGTACCCCGACCCAGCCACCTATCGCCGTGGTCGGCATCGGCGCACACGCGCCGGGCGCGCCGGACGCGGCGGAGTTCTGGCGCGTGGTGCTCGACGCCAGGGACATGATCAGGGATGTCCCGCCAACGCACTGGCTGCCGCAGGACTACTACGACCCGGATCCAGGCGCCGAGGATCACACCTACTGTCACCGTGGAGCCTTCCTCGACCCGGTGGACTTCGACTCGTTCGCGCATGGCATTCCCCCGGCGACCCTGGCCGCCACCGACACCACACAGCTACTCGCCCTCCGGGTGGCGGAACAGGTCCTTGCCGACTGCGGGGTGCTGAACGACGGCGCTGTCGATCGGGAACGGGTCAGCGTCATCCTCGGCACGGCCGCGCTGGAGTTGCTGCACACCATGAGCAACCGGATGCAGCGCCCGGTCTGGCTGCGCGCCTTGCGTGAGAGCGGGATCGCCGAGCCGCAGGCACTGCAGGTCTGTGACCGCATCGCCGGAAGCTATCCGGCGTGGCAGGAAGCGACCTTCCCCGGCCTGCTCAGCAACGTGGTCTCCGGACGGATCGCGAACCGGTTCGACCTGCACGGCACCAACTACACCACCGACGCCGCCTGTGCGAGTTCGCTGGCCGCTGTGTCCGGCGCCATCAACGAACTCGCGCTGGGCAACGCCGACCTGGTGATCACCGGCGGCGTCGACACGCTGAACGACATCGTCATGTACATGTGTTTCAGCAAGACGCCCGCGTTGTCCAAATCCGGTGACTGCCGCCCGTTCTCGGACGCGGCCGATGGCACGATGCTGGGTGAGGCACTGGTGATGGTCGCGCTGAAGCGCCTGGCCGACGCCGAACGAGACGGTGACCACGTCTACGCGGTGATCCGCGGTGTCGGCTCGTCCTCCGACGGCAGGGGCTCCGCCATCTACGCCCCTGCCGCGCCGGGGCAGGCGCGCGCGCTGCGGCGGGCGTACGCCGCTGCGGGATACGGACCGGAAACAGTCGAGCTGATCGAGGCGCACGGGACCGCGACCGCCGCCGGTGACGTGGCCGAGTTCACGGCGCTGCGCGAGGTGTTCGACGAATCCGGGCGCGAGGACCGCCAGTGGTGCGCGCTGGGGTCGGTGAAGTCCCAGATCGGCCACACCAAGTCGGCCGCGGGCGCGGCGGGACTACTCAAGGCCGTGCTCGCGCTCCAGCACAAGACCTTGCCGCCCACGATCAAGGTGGACCGGCCGAATTCCGCACTGGAACTCGAGAACAGCCCGTTCTATCTCAACACCCGTCCGCGGCCGTGGGTCCGGCCCGCCGGTCACCCGAGGCGCGCGTCGGTGTCCAGCTTCGGATTCGGCGGCACGAACTTCCACATCACGCTGGAGGAGTACGTGCCCGCTACTGATGCCACGGCGAAAGCGGCGCCGCGGATGGAGGCCGCGCCGACCCAGCTGGTGCTGCTGAGCGGGGATTCGGGCGCTGACGTGATCGAGCAGGCCGGTGCGCTCGTGTCGGCCGTCATCGAGGACGGGCGGTCGTTACCCGACGTGGCCCGCCAGAGCCAGCGTTCGTACGACTACGCGGCCGCGGCCCGGATGTGCCTCGTCGTCAGCGACGGGGCGGATCTCGAAGAGCAGGTGTCGAAGGTGACGGGCGTGGTGCGCGCCGGCTCGGATGCCCCCGTCAGCACGCCAGCCGGGTTGTGCTTCGACCGGACTCCCGCCGAACCAGGCCGGGTGGCGCTGCTGTTCTCCGGGCAGGGAAGCCAGTACGTGGGTATGGGGGCTGACCTCGCCATGCATTATCCGGTGGCGATGGCGGCCTGGGATCGGGCCGCCGACCTGTCGGTCGGTGACCGGCCATTGCACCAGGTGGTTTCCCCGCGACCTGCCTTCACCGAGGAGGAGCGCCTACGTCAGCAGACCCTGTTGACACAGACCGAATGGGCGCAACCCGCACTGGCCGTCCAGAGTGTCACGCAGCTGTCCGTGCTGCGTGCGCTGGGTGTCAAAGTGGACTGCGTGGCGGGTCACAGCTTCGGGGAGCTGGTCGCGTTGCACGCCGCCGGTGTCATCGACGAACCGACGCTGCTGAGACTCGCGAGGGCGCGGGGCACAGTGATGGCGGACGCCGCCGACGGTCCTGGTGCCATGCTCGCTGCCGAACTCGACCGGGACGAGGCTCGTCGGATTGCCGGGCAACTCGCCGGGGAAGTGTGGCTGGCCAACATCAACAGCCCGAAGCAGGTTGTGTTTTCCGGACAGGTTGAGGCGATCGCGAGGCTGAGCGACAGGCTCGCTGCCGATGGCGTCACAGCACGGCGTCTGCAGGCGTCCGCCGCGTTCCACACGCCGATGCTGAGCGCCGCGCGCGAGCGCTTCACGGAAGAGACAGAGCGTGGCGAGTTCCGGAGTCCGGCGATCGAGGTCTACGGCAACGCCGACGCCGACCCGTATCCCGTCGAGCCCGCGCTCATCCGCCGGAGGCTCGCTGACCACTTGCTGGCGCCTGTGCGCTTCGCGGACCAGATTCAGGCCATGCACAAGGCAGGCGTGCGCACGTTCATCGAAGTCGGCGCGAACGAGGTGCTGAGCAAGCTGGTCCGCGAAACCCTGGATGGCGAGCACCATCTCGCGGTCAGCCTGGACCGCAAAGGCGTGCATGGCGTCACCGCACTTCAGCGGGCGCTGGGCAGGCTCGCGGTGGCGGGTGTCGTGCTCGATCTCGAGGCTTCACAGGAGGCACGGACTACGCGCACCACCACGAACGGTGCGGAGAGCGACCGGAAGTCCGCGGCCACCGTCCGCATCTGCGGCACGAACTTCGGGAAGCCGGATGTCCCGGCGGTGAGTGCGCAGAGCGTGCCGGTTGACGGCGCCGCGCCGCCCGCGCTCCCGGATCCGCCGGCCCAGGCATTGACTCCCGCCGCCTTGCCTGGGCCGGCGGATCCGTCAGTGGAACCGCTGGCACCTGCCGCTCCCTCCGGGGCTGTCGCGTCGGCCTTCGAGCAGGCACAGCGGCAGGCCGCGGAAGCACATGCCGAGTACCAGCGACTGACCGCCGACGCTCATTTCGCCTATCTCCGAGTGGCTGAAACCGCTTTACGGGCTCTTGTGGGGACTTCAGCCGAGGAAGCCGGTCCCGAGTGGGGACCGGTGCTCGGCAGCTCCGAGATCGACGACCGAGCGCTGATCGCGCCGCCATCAACCGAGAAGCCCGCCGACCCGATCGAGGATTCGGGTTCGTCGGGTGATGTGGGTGAGGTGTTGTTGGATGTTTTGACGGAGAAGACGGGGTATCCGAGGGAGGTTTTGGAGCCTCATTTGGAGTTGGAGGCTGATCTGGGTATTGATTCGATTAAGCGGGTGGAGATTTTGTCTTTGCTTCGTAAGCGTTTTCCTGCCGCGGTGGAGCTTGATGCCGCGGAGGTCGCGCGGTTGCGTACTTTGGGCGAGGTTGTCGCGCGTTATCGGGGGGCTTCGGTTGATACCGGCCCTTCGGCGCTCGTGGAGGTGCCTACTTCGGATTCGGGTTCGTCGGGTGATGTGGGTGAGGTGTTGTTGGATGTTTTGACGGAGAAGACGGGGTATCCGAGGGAGGTTTTGGAGCCTCATTTGGAGTTGGAGGCTGATCTGGGTATTGATTCGATTAAGCGGGTGGAGATTTTGTCTTTGCTTCGTAAGCGTTTTCCTGCCGCGGTGGGACTTGATGCCGCGGAGGTCGCGCGGTTGCGTACTTTGGGCGAGGTTATCGCGCGCTACCGCGGGGTTTCGGCGAGCGCCGATTCGCCGGCGCCTGGCGTGGACGTCGCCTACCCGGTTTCGGACTTGTCGCGTGCCGTCACGGTAATGCGCCCGGCGCCCGCTCCCGGACTGGAATTGCCGGGTATGCGCCTAGGCGTCGTGACCGTCGTGGACGGAGGGGCTGGGCTCGCGTCGCTGGTCGCGGCGAAGCTCCAGGAGCGCGGTGTCAAAGCGGAAGCGAACGTGTGCGCGGGGCCGGAGACCGCCGTCCTGATCTCGCTGCACGGTCTTCGGCCGGTGACCTCAGCCACCGATGCCATCGCCGTCAACCGCGAGGTGTTCACGGCCGCGCGCGAGATCGCCGAGAGTTTCGCCGGACTCGGTGGGACGTTCGTGGTCGTCCAGGACACCGGCGGTGACTTCGGGCTGAGTGGCGCCGGTGACCGCGCCTGGCTTGGCGGGCTGGCCGGGCTCGCCAGGAGCGTCGTCAAAGAGTGGCCCCGAAGCGTGGTCAAGGTGGTCGACTGTGAGCGGGGCGGACAGTCGGCAGAGGAGCTGGCCAGCACACTGGTGGCCGAGCTGTTCGGTGGCGGCGCGACCACCAATGTGGGCCTGCGTGCGGACGGGGCCCGCGAGGCATTGTTCGATGAGCTGCTACCCGCTGATGTCACTCTGAAGTCCCCCGTGCACAGGGGGTCGGTGATCGTGGCCACCGGAGGAGCCCGCGGCGTGACGGCGGCGGCACTGCTCGCGCTGGCCGAGGAGCACCAGCCGACACTCGTGCTACTGGGCCGCAGCGAACTCGGTGAGGAGCCACCGGTACTGGCGGGCATCACCGGCAAACGTGAGCTTCGACAGCGGATCGCCGCGCTGCCTTCGCGCACAGGGCGGCCTTGGCTGAGCGTCGCCGAGATCGAAGCGGAGACCACGCGGGTGCTTGCGGCGCGGGAGATCCGGGCGACACTGTCCGCCGCGGCGGCAGCAGGCGCCGTTGTCCGCTATCTGGCGGTGGACGTACGTGACGCTGGGGCCGTCCGTGAGGCGCTGGATCGCGTGAGGTCGGAGTTCGGGCCGGTGACCGGGCTGGTGCACGGCGCCGGCGTGCTCGCCGACGCCCGGCTGGCGGACAAGCCCGATGCGCAGTACGAGGCGGTGTTCGGCACCAAGGTGGCGAGCCTGGAGGTCTTGCTCGCCGCGACCGCCGCCGACCCGCTGGACCTGTTCGTCGTCTTCTCGTCGGTCGCGGGGCGCTTCGGAAACCCCGGCCAGACCGACTACGCGATGGCGAACGAGGTGCTGGCGCAGGTCGCGTCCGAGGTGGCAGCACGGCGGCCCGGGTGCGTCGTGCGGTCCATCGCCTGGGGGCCATGGGACGGCGGCATGGTGGGACCCGAGCTGCGGGAGCGTTTCCTCGGCAACGGTGTGCCGTTGATCCCCCAAGCCGCCGGAGCCGCGGCGTTCGTGAGCGAACTGACGCTGGGCTCGGCGCCGACTCGGGTCACGGTCGCCGCGGGAGCGCAACCGGAGCCGTTTGGCGGCGAAACCGAGCCCACGCCGGTGGGTGCCGTCGTGGTGCACCGCGACACCCATCCGTACTTGGCGGACCATGCGATCGCAGGCACTCCGGTGTTGCCGATGGCGTTGGTGCTCGACTGGTTCACCGGGGTGGCGAGCGCGCTTTCCCCTGGCCGCGAGACCTTGGTGTTGTGGGATTTCGAGGTCGTGAACGGGGTACGGCTGCCCGAATTCGCCGCGACGGGGCACCAGCTGACGATCACCGCGGCACGTACGGACGTGCTGGGCAGTCCGCGCTGGCGGCTGGTACTGGCCGACGTGGACGGGCGGGTGCGCTATCGCGCCACCGCCGGTGAAGGCTCCGAAGCCCACCCGCGGGCCTGGGGCCCGGCAGAGGAGAGAAGCGGGTTCGCCATCGCCGGCCGTCACTACGGAGGGCCGGTGCTGTTCCACGGTCCCGCTTTCCACGCCCTTGGCGAGCCCGAGTGGGTTTCCGAGTCCGGGGCCGCCACGCCGCTGGTGGGAATCCGCGAGTTGCCCGGCTGGCCGCGGGACGGCTGGCACATGGATCCGGGCGCGGTCGACGCCTGCTTGCAGCTGGCTCTGCTGTGGGCCGCGAGTGCGTGCGGCGCGGTGTGCTTGCCCACCAAGGTCGACGAGGTGCGAGTGCTGCACCGCGGTCCGGTCGAGGCGCCCGCGCGTGGTGTCCTCGTTGCGGTCGAGCGGGACCCGGTCCAGCCGGTCTGTGACGTCGCGCTGGTCGCGGGCGACGGTGCCGTGCTGACCGAACTGCTGGGCGTGACCATGATCCGTCGGCCGGAAAACCGCGATTGAGGAGAGCAAGGATGCCTGGCCCGAACTGGCTCCGAGGTTCGAGCCCCGGCGAGCCCATCGCAGTCGTGGGGCGCGGCTGTGTCCTCCCGGGGGCATGCGACCCGGATGGCTTCTGGGACGTGGTCGCCAACGGGGAAACCGCACTGCGCACTGTGCCGTCCGGATATTGGGGCGTACCGGCGGCGTCGGTGCTCGGCGGGAACGGGGAGGACGGGCACACCCGCACCGACGTCGGGGGATACGTGACAGGCTTCTCGTCCATGTTCGACCCCGGGGCGTACCGGCTCCCGGCGAATCTGGTCACTGAGCTCGATCCGGTGTTCCAGTGGGTTCTCCACGGTGCGGGTGCGGCATTGCGCGAAGCGGGGCAGGACGCACTGACCGCGCGTGCCGGGCTGGTACTGGGTAATCTGTCCTATCCGTCGGCCGGGCTCAGCAGGTATGCGGAGGCTGTCTGGCGGGAGGTGGCCAGGCCACATCCATACAACCGTTTCTGCTCGGGGCTTCCGGCGCAGGTCGCGGCTCGTGGCCTCGGCCTCGGGCTCGGTGGGTACGCGATCGACGCGGCCTGCGCCTCGTCGTTGTATGCCATCGCGTTGGCCTGCCGCAGGCTCCAGGACGGCAAGGCCGACCTGATGGTGGCCGGTGGGGTCAACGCGGCGGACGACCTCTTCTTGCATGTCAGTTTCAGCAGCTTGTCGGCGTTGAGCGGCACCGGGCGGAGCCGGCCGTTCCACCGTGCAGCAGACGGACTCGTGCCGGCCGAAGGCGCCGCTTTTCTCGCGCTCATGCGGCTCTCCGACGCGATCGCCGCGGACGCCGAGATCCACGGTGTGATCCGCGGTGTGGGCCTGTCGAATGACGGGACCGAAGGCGGCTTCCTGGTGCCGTCCGAGGAAGGCCAGCGCCGTGCCATGCTCGCCGCCTACCAGGCCGCCGGCGTCTCGCCGGACACGGTCGGGCTCGTCGAGTGTCACGCCACGGGGACGCCTGTCGGCGACGCGGTGGAGGCGCGCAGCACCGCGCGGTTCTTCGCCGGATCGTCGGACGTGCCCGTGGGGTCGGTCAAGTCCAACATCGGGCACGCCATCACCGCCGCTGGCGGCGCCGCCATGCTGAAGGTGCTGGGCGCGCTGCGGCACGGAATCCGTCCGCCGACGCTCAGCGCCGACGAGCCGATACCAGAACTGGACGGCACGCCGTTGCGGCTGGTGAGGGAAACCGAGGAATGGACCGGGCCACGGCGGGCCGCCGTCAGCGCGTTCGGTTTCGGCGGCAACAACGCACACCTCGTGATCGACGCGTGGCACGGTGACGACCTCGGAACCGTGCTGCCGATCCCGGCGCACGTGCCCCGCGAACCCGAGCGGCCGGAGATCGCCGTCGTGGCGATCGGCGCGCGAGTCGGTGCGGGCGCCGATCTCGACGACCTGCGCCGTGATCTGCTCGGCGCACCACTCGGCGCGACGGCCAGAGAGACCATCGAGGTTGTCTTCGACGGCTTGCGCTTTCCCCCGCTCGATCTTCAGCAGGCCCACGCGCAGCAGGTCCTGGTGCTCGAAGCCGCACGCGAAGCGGCCGCGGCGACCACGCTGCCCGCTGACCGCACGATGGTCCTCGTCGGGATGGGTTGTGATCCGGAGGTGGCGCGGATCGTCGCCCGCTGGCGGGCTCCGGAGTGGCTCGCCGGGCAGGACCGGCCGGTCGATCCGCGGACCGCGGCGCAGCTGCGCGACTCGCTGTGCCCTCCGCAGACCTCGGCCGCGGTGGTGGGTGCCATGCCGAACGTGGTCGCCAACCGGATCAACGTGCAACTCGGCCTGACCGGTCCCGGATTCGCGGTCAGTGCCGAGGAAACGTCCGGAATCGTCGCACTCGACATCGGACTGGCGGCGCTGCGGTCCGACGCCGCCGACGCGGTGCTTGTCGGTGCCGTCGACCTTTCGTGTGAACCGGTGCACCAGGCCGCGCTGGCGGACCTCGGTTTCGGCCAGCCGACCGGCGACGCGGCCGTGGTGGTCGTCCTCAAACGACTGGAGGACGCGCGATCCGCAGGGGACACCGTGCTGGCGGTGCTGGACGAGCCCGGCGACGCTCTGCCGACCGACGCGACTCTGCGAGTGGGGGACATGGCGGCCTTCGCCGAGCCCGGCGTCTGCCATTTCGACCCTGCCTCGTCGTTCGGCCGATCGCACGCGGCCAGCGGCCTGCTGTCGGTCGCGGTAGGCGTTCTCGCGGTGCATCACCGGATGCGGCCGCGAACCGGGGACTCGGCGATGCCGATGCCCGGACTCACCTCGGTGGTGTGCGGCAGCAGGCCGTTCGAAGGTCCCTCCGTGCTGGTGCGGCTGCGGGCCGGTGACCGCGCGGGTCTGACTGAACATGACCCGCCGCGGCTGCGGACCTATTCCGGTGTGGACAAGGATGGCGTGCTCGCGGCGCTCGAGGCGGGACGGGAGTCGCCAGGCGGCCCGGCCCGGCTTGTCCTGGTGGACGAGGGACCCGGGCAGTTCGGCGCGCTTACCGCCAGAGCCGGTCGGTGGCTGCGTGGTGAGGTGCCGAAGCCGGCGGGCATGGCCTTCCGCGAGACGCCGATCAGCGGCGAGATCGCCTTCGTCTACTCCGGCGGCTCCATGGCGTACCACGGGATGGGCCGTGAACTGATGCTGGCTTTCCCGGAGCAGGTCGACGTGGTGGCGGCACGGTGCGGTTCGCTGGACCCGGTCATCGGCTGGGCGTTCGACACCGAAGAAGACCGGCCACGGCACCCGCTCGACCAGATCGGGGGCGCGTCCGTTCTCGGGCAGCTGCACACCTTGATCACCAGGGACCTGATGGGGGTCCGGCCCGACGCTTCGCTGGGCTACTCATCCGGTGAGTCCAGCGCGCTCGCTTCGCTGGGCGCGTGGCCCGACGTGTCGTCGCTCGTCACCGACGCGTGGAAAACGGAGCTGTTCACCAAATTGGTCGTCGCGGAGATGGAGGTGCCGCGCCGAGCGTGGCGCGAGCAGGGTGTCGAGGGCGGCCGGTGGATGAGCTATCTGGTCAGCGCTTCCGCCGATCAGGTCCGGGCGGCACTGGACACCGAGCCGGTGGTCCACCTCATGGTGGTCAATTCCCCGGAATCGTGCGTGTTCGGTGGTGAGGCCGGGGCGTGCGAACGTGTGCTGGCTCGGCTGGCAGGCATCGCCGCGCTGCCGATCCCGTACGAGATCGCGGCCCACGTGCCGGAGGTGGCGGAGGTTCGCACGGCCTGGCGTGCGCTGCACCATCTGCCGACCCGTGCCGTGCCGGGAGTTCGTTTTCACACCTGCTCGACCGGCGACTGGTACGTCCCGACCGCCGACGCGGCCGCTGACGCGATCACAGCGCAGGGAATGGGTTCTATCGACTTCGCCGCGACCGTCGAACGGGCCTGGCAGGACGGAGTACGGGTCTTCGTCGAGCACGGTCCGGGCCGCCAGTGCGCCGGCTGGATCGGCCAGACCCTGGGCGGGCGTGACCATCTCGCACTGGCCATCGACGCCGGTGATGGCAGGCGGGTCGGCCAACTTTTCCAGGTCGGCGCGGAACTCGTCGCGGCAGGCATCCCGGTGCGGGTCGACGAACTGGCGTCCTGCCTGGACTCGGTGACGCCGGACGGCGCGCGCACCGGGAAATCGCTGACCTTGCCGGCGCATCCGCCTCGCGTTCGGCTGCCACCCGTCGAGCTACCCGAGGCAGCGCCGACGGTTCAGGCGGTCCAAGTGATGGCACCGCCGCCGGACAGCGTTCCGGAGCCCACCGCGGACGCGCCCCTGGCACGCGAGACCCCAGCTGTGGCCGCGGTCGACACACCGTCCGTGGCGACGGAAATGATCGTCAGGCACGCCACTCGCGTGGCTTCCGCGCATCGCGGTTTTCTTCGCGTGCAAAGTGAGGCACACCAGATGTTCCTGGCCTGGCAGAGCCGGATCAGCGGACTCGCCGGGTCTGCGGGCAGCGCCTCGGTTCTGCCGCCGGCTCCGATCGGCGGTCCGCCGCCCTCGGTCACCCACACGGGTCCGAACACGCCGACCGGGCCAGCGTTCAGCAGAACACAGCTCGAGCGTCTGGCCACCGGGCCGATCTCCGAGTTGTTCGGCCCGGTGTTCACTCCCCAGGACGGCAAGCCTCGGCAGACCAGGATGCCCAGCCCGCCGCTGCTGCTGGCGGACCGGGTGCTCGGCATCGACGCCGAGCCGGCGTCACTGGGCACGGGCACCATCTGGACGGAGACCGACGTCCGCCTCGACGCCTGGTATCTGGATCCGGCAGGGCGCATGTCACCCGGCATGCAGGTCGAAGCCGGCCAAGCCGATCTGCTGCTCATCAGCTGGCTCGGCGTGGACCTGTTCACCGAAGGTGACCGTGTCTACCGATTGCTGGGCTGTGAACTCACTTTCCATGGTGGTCCCGCCAAGCCAGGCGAGACCTTGCGATACCAGATCCAGATCGATGGTCACGAAGAACATGGCGGGATCAGGCTGTTCTTCTTCCACTACGACGCCTACGCCGGTGATGAGCTCCGATTGTCCGTGCGTGCTGGAAAGGCCGGGTTCTTCACCGATGACGAACTGAAGGACACCGGGGGAGTCCGGTGGGATCCCGGCGCCGAGCCGCCTGATCCCGATGGGGTGGTTGACCCGGTCGTGCTGGAAACGAGCTCCCGTAGCTTCACCGAGGACGACGTCAAAGCGTTCCTCGAGGGACGTCTTGCTGACTGTTTCGGCCGCCGCTGGGATTTCGCTCGCACCCACATCCGCAGTCCTCGGCTCGGAAACGAGGCGATGCGGCTACTGGGCCGCGTTTCCGCCTACGACCCGGTGGGCGGTCCGTGGGGGCGAGGGTACCTGCGTGCGGAGACACCGGTCACCGCCGGTGACTGGTACTTCGCGGGACATTTCCCGAATGACCCGTGCATGCCAGGCAACCTCATGCTGGACGGCTGCTTCCAAGCCATGGCCTTCTATCTCGCCGCCGGCGGCCACACGGTCGCACGTGACGGGTGGCGGTTCGAGCCGGTTCCCGGTGCGGCCTTTCCGATGGTCTGCCGTGGCCAGGTCACCCCGGACAGCGAGCTGCTGACCTACGAGCTGTTCGTGTCCAGGCTGTCCGCCGCCCCGCGACCCGAGCTGACCGCGGACCTGGTGTGCACGGTGGACGGGGTGCGGGCGTTTCACGTGCGGGACCTGCGTCTGCGGCTGGTGCCGGACTGGCCATTGGATCACTGGCGTCAGCTCGGGCCACCCGCAGTGCAGACCGGCGGTGTCCACACACGGCACCGCGAGCTGGCGGGTTTGGTGGGGTACCGGGAACGTGCCGAGGTCGCGCGGGTCGGCGAGTTCCCGTACGACTACGCGGCGATGCTCGCTTGTGCCTGGGGTAAGCCGACCGACGCGTTCGGTCCCGCCTACGCACCGTTCGACGGAGTTCGCAGGCTCGCCCGGTTGCCTGGGCCACCGTTCCATTTCATGAGCAGGGTGGTAGCGACGGAGGGACCGCCATGGGTGTTGCAGACAGGCAGCGCCGTCGAAGTCGAATACGACGTTCCGCCGGACGTGTGGTACTTCCAGCAGAACGATCATGCCGGCGCGATGCCCTTCGCCGTGCTCATGGAAGTAGTGCTTCAGGCCAGTGGCTGGCTGGCGTCCTACGTCGGCTCCGCGCTGACCAGCGACACTGACCTGCTCTTCCGCAACCTCGACGGCTCAGGCACGGTTCACCGCGAAATCGGGCCGGGGATCGGCACACTGCGCACCAGGACGCGTCTGCGCGACGTCTCCCAGAGCGGGGAGATGATCATTCAGGCCTTCGACGTCGAGTGCACGGCGAACGGGCAGCCGGTCTTCGACTTGAGCACCGTGTTCGGGTTCTTCCCGCCGAGTGCGTTCGACAACCAGGCTGGGCTGCCACCCGCCGACGAGGAGCGGGAACTGCGGAACGCTCCGTCCGAATTCTCACTGGACCTGCGGGGCAGGCCCGCTCGCTATTTCGATTCGGCGCTGAGCCTTCCTGGCCCAATGCTGCTCATGGTGGACGAAGTGAGCGGTTACTGGCCTGACGCCGGCCAGGCCGGGCTCGGCCGGGTACGCGGTGAGAAGCGGGTGAACCCCGATGATTGGTTCTTCAAGGCACATTTCTTCCAGGACCCGGTGCAGCCGGGATCGCTCGGTGTGCAGGCACTGTGCCAGCTGCTGCAGTTCTACGCGATCGAGCGTGGGCTCGGGAATCCCGAGCGCACGCGGTTCACGCCGGTGCTGCTGGGCGAACCAGTGCACTGGAAGTATCGAGGCCAGGTCACACCGCGCAGCGCGGTCATCACGATGGAGGTCGAGATCCTTGCCGTGGTCGAGGACGGCCAAGAGACCCGAATTCTCGCGCAAGGCTGGCTGTGGGCCGATGATGTGCGCATCTACCACGTTCAGCGGTTCGGCATCGGTCTGGTTCCGGTCCCGAACTGAGCGCACGGCCCGATACGCGCTGGGCTGGGTTCGGCCTGCCTGAAGACCTCTTTCCCGTCGTACCTTCCTGAACGCGCATGCCATTCGAGCACGGCGCGGACCGTGCTCTTGATGTTCGGGTAGCGCACGTTGATGTCCGTTACGAAGGCGTGCCGGTACACGGCGGTCGGGCGCGCCACATGCGTGCGTGCAGGGCGGACAGGGGAAGAAATCCCTGACGGTCGGCATTCCGAGGTCGTCGACGGTGAGGAATCGTGTCACTGAGGTTCGCTGTTCCGAGGGGTGCGCTCATCATAAAGCCGCGGTATCCGTCGAAAATGTTGCGTGCGCAAAGGGAAATCGTGAAATTTCGAAACTTGTAACGTCCGCGCTGGCGGATTTGAACGCGTCCGGCCACTTTCAGTGGCCACCGCACCCATGGTGGTCTTAAGATCTCTGGGCCAGATGGAGGAAATTGTCGATGCCGACCTTCCTGCTGAGTAGGCTCGCGCGCAATGCAGTGCCGAAAGCTCAATCGTGTCCGATTTACTGGCATCTCTGCCCTTTTGTGCGTCCAGGCCGCCAGGAGCGGGTCGCACCGAGTTCGGCTCATGTTGTCGCGTGTTCCGTGTGATGGAAGGCATAGTCGCGGATTTCATTGGATGGCGCGATGCTGGCTGCGGGGTTGTTGATGCCCAAAGCCCTCAAACGGCGAACGGAGAGCGTGGTCGTGATGATCGACAGTGCAGCACCAACGCCGGTTGGCGAGCTTCTCGAGCAAAGCAGGATCATGACGGGAAGGGCACTACGGTCGACCGTGGCTAGGATGCCCGCACCGTTGAGCCTGGGCGCGGGATTTCATTTCGGGTGGTGGGATGCCCTGCGAAACCCGATCTCCGTGCCGAGCGGAAAGATGGTCCGTCCTGCTTTCGCTCTGCAGTCGGCGCAGGCGGTGAACGATTCGGCGGCCGACTCCGCGATGCATGTCGCCGTCGCCGTCGAACTCGTGCACAACTTCTCACTTGTCCATGACGACGTGATCGACGCGGACGAGCGCAGGCATGGCCGTCCTACTGTGTGGGCGCAGTTCGGTGTCCCGTACGCGATCATTCTCGGTGACGCGCTGCTCGCGTTGGCGAGCCAAGCACTCGTCCGTGGCGGTGAGCCCGGCACTGCGGCGATGTGCGATGAGCTCAATCAAGCGGTCCTCGATCTGTGTCTCGGCCAGCACCTGGACATAAGCTTTGAAGAACTCGCTGCCGTCTCGGCCGATGAGTACCTGGAAATGGCCGGTGGCAAGACTTCCTCGCTGCTGGCCGCCGCATGCGTGCTGGGTGGTTTGGCCGGTGATGCGACCAGCGCTCAGTTGACGGCCTTGCGTTCGTTCGGTCATCACGTCGGGCTGGCCTTCCAGTTGGTTGACGACCTGCTCGGAATCTGGGGGGATCCCGTCCTCACCGGCAAGCCGGTGGGTGGTGACCTGCGGCGTTACAAGAAGAGCATGCCGGTGATCGCGGCCTTGTCTTCCGGTACGCCCGAGGGAGTCGAACTGGCCCACCTGTACCAGACCCGGTCGATCGTGGATCAGAGGCAGGTGGCTCGCGCGGCCGCCCTGGCCGATCGTGCCGGCGCACGGGAGTGGACCGAGGCTCAGGCGGCCAAGCACCATCGATTCGCCATCGAATCGTTGCATGGCATGGACGGGAATCCTGCGGCGATCGCCCGGCTGGATGCGCTCGCCGACCTCGTGATCAGGAGGGACAGTTGAGGCATGACAAGCCTGTAGATTCGTCGGGACGGGACGTCGGTCAGCAAGTCGCCGGTCAACCGGTTGCTCGCGTCGTCGTCTCTTCGGTGTTGCAAGGCATGGAAGGCGTTCGCCGATGTGAAGCCGTCGATCTTCTGCGGGGGTCGTTGCGGCGCAAAGGAATACCGGTAGAGCGCGTCTCCGCATTCGACGCGCGGGACGGTGACTTCGCGCTGTACGAGGCTCCTGGTCTTGAGGGCACTACTCTTTTTGTCGGCGTTCACGGGATATCTGGCGCAATGCTGGACGAGGTTCGATCCGTTGTCGACAAGTGGGCGGCCGTGCGCGGTGACCGCAACATTCTACTGCCTTCTCCTCGATCGTTTTGTGCGGGTGTTGAGCGTGCGATAAAGATCGTCGAGAAAACACTCGAGCGGCGAACCAATCCAGTGTTCGTACGCAAAGAGATTGTGCACAACAAGCACGTCGTCGCCGATCTTGCCCAACGTGGTGCGACATTCGTGGACGAACTCGACGAAGTGCCGGATGGCGCGACGGTGGTCTTTTCGGCGCACGGGGTTTCTCCCGCTGTGCGAGAGGAAGCGGCCCGACGTGGCCTCGAGGTCATCGACGGAACCTGTCCGTTGGTCACCAAGGTGCACTCGGAGGCCCGGCGCTTCGCGGCTCGTGGCGACACGATCGTCCTCATCGGACACGCCGGTCATGAAGAGGTCGAGGGCACTATGGGCGAGGCGCCTGCGTCGACGATCCTGGTGGAGACCGTGGAGGACGTGGAAGGCCTGGAAGTCGTTGACCCGGCGCATGTCTCCTACCTGACGCAGACCACACTCGCGGTGGATGAGACCGCGGAGGTGGTTTCGGCGCTCCGCAAGAAGCTTCCGCTGCTGAATGAGCCACCGACAGACGATATCTGCTACGCCACCACCAACCGGCAGAACTCGCTCCAGGCCGTGATCGAGGAGTCGGACCTGGTGCTGGTCGTCGGATCGGGTAACTCCTCCAACTCGGTCCGGCTCGTCGAGCTCGCGCGGAGGCAGGGGACGCCTGCGCAGCTCATCGACGACACGGGCGACATCCGGCCGGAATGGCTGTCCGGCAAGCGGGTCATCGGGCTCACCGCCGGGGCATCCGCCCCACCATTTCTGGTGAATCAGGTGATCGCCGCAATCGGCGGACTGGGGCAGACGACGGTGGTGGAACGCGAATTCACAGAGGAGACCCTGCAATTCGGCCTCCCCTCCGCCGTTCGTGAGGGACAGGAGTAATCGTCATGAACCAGTTTCCCGACGTAGTCGCGTTGAAGGCGATGGACAAGGACCAGATTTCGGAGCTTGCAGAGCGGATCCGGACGTTCCTTGTCGACAAGGTGTGCCAGGTCGGTGGCCATCTGGGCTCGAATCTGGGAGTCGTCGAGCTGACGATCGCCCTGCACCGGGTATTCGACTCGCCGAGGGACCGCATTGTCTTCGACACCGGCCACCAGGCGTACGTGCACAAGATCCTGACCGGCCGCGGCGAAGACTTCGACACACTACGGCAGGCCGGCGGCTTGGCCGGGTACCCCCAGCAGGCCGAGTCGGTCCACGACCATGTGGAGAACTCACATGCCTCGACCGCGCTGTCGTATGCGGACGGGATCGCCAAGGCCAATCGCCTGGCGGGCGAGACCGGACGGTTCGTCGTCGCGGTGATCGGTGACGGCGCGATGACCGGCGGGCTGGCCTGGGAGGCTTTGAACAACCTTGGCGTGAGCCAGGATCCGGTGATCGTGGTGCTCAACGACAACGGCCGGTCCTACGATCCCACGATCGGCGGGCTGGCCTCGCACCTCGCCGCGTTACGCTCTGGACAGTCCATACCGGACAACCTCTTCGTGCAGATGGGGTTGTCCTATGTGGGGCCCATCGACGGACATGACGCGGTTGGCGTGGAAAGCGCGTTGCGGCATGCCGCCGGACTCGGCGGTCCCACCGTCGTGCACTGCGTCACGGAGAAGGGACGCGGATACCTGCCTGCTGAAAACGACGAGGCCGATCGGATGCACGGGATCGGGGTACTCGATCCGGCTACGGGCAGGGCCAAGTCGACCTCCCGGCCGAGCTGGACCAGCCTGTTCGGCACGGAGATCGCCGAGATCGGCGCCGAGCGCGAGGACATCGTCTGCATCACCGCGGCCATGCTCCAGCCTGTCGGGCTCAAGCGTTTCGCCGACCGGTTCCCGGGACGGGTCTTCGACGTCGGTATCGCGGAGCAGCACGCCGTCACCTCGGCGGCAGGCCTGGCGATGGGTGGCGTGCACCCCGTCGTCTGCCTGTACGCGACTTTCCTGAACAGGGCGCTGGATCAGACGGCCATGGACGTGGCGCTGCACAAGCTTCCGGTGACGTACGTGCTGGACCGTGCGGGTATCACCGGCCCAGATGGCCCCAGTCATCACGGGGTCTGGGATCTGGCGCTACTCGGTCACATCCCTGGTCTGCGCATCGCCGCGCCGAGGGACGGAGACCAGCTGGCGGCGTTGCTGCGTGAAGCGGTCGGCATCGACGATGGCCCGACCGTGGTGCGGTTCCCCAAAGCCAGTGTGGGGCCGGACATTCCCGCGCTCAATCGGATCGACGGGATGGACGTGTTGTACCGCAGCAGCTTCCTGCCGCTCGACGTGCTGATCGTGGCCGCGGGTGTCACCGCGGGTGCCGCGCTGGAAGCCGCGGGCCTGATCGAGCGGCAGGGGCATGGTGTCACCGTCGTGGATCCGCGCTGGGTGCTGCCGGTCAATCCCGCGTTGGTGCACTTCGCTGCCCGGCACCGGCTGGTGGTCACCGTCGAGGACGGGCTCAGGTCGGGTGGTATGGGAACGGCGGTCGCCCAGGCGTGCTCCCAACTGCCGGCCACGGTGCTCAACCTCGGTGTACCGCCGTCGTTCGTGGCGCACGGGGACCGTCAGGCGATCCTGGCGGAGTGTGGGCTCAGCGGCGGTTCGATCGCGGCTTCGGTGTTGGCCATGACCTTTGAGGACGTTAGCCGAACAGGAGTCGCGCTGTGACGACGGTACCGCTGGGTATGCCGGATCTTCCTCCGCCAGTGTTGTCCGATCGACGCAAGACCCGGCAGTTGCGGGTGGGCTCCGTCGGCGTGGGCAGTGAGCACCCGATTTCGGTGCAGTCGATGACCACCACCCTGACCTCCGACGTGAACGCGACGCTGCAGCAGATCGCCGAGCTGACGGCGGCGGGATGTGACATCGTGCGGGTGGCGTGCCCGTCGGCTGACGACGCGGAGGCGTTGTCGGCGATCGCGAAGAAGTCGCAGATCCCGGTGATCGCGGACATCCACTTCCAGCCGAAGTACGTGTTCGCGGCGATCGAGGCCGGGTGCGCGGCGGTCCGGGTGAACCCGGGGAACATCCGCAAGTTCGACGACCAGGTCAAGGAGATCGCCCGCGCGGCGAAGGACCACGGCACGCCGATCCGGATCGGCGTCAACGCCGGGTCCTTGGACAAGCGGCTGCTGGAGAAGTACGGCAAGGCCACGCCCGAGGCGTTGGCGGAGTCGGCCATGTGGGAGGCGTCGCTGTTCGCCGAGCACGACTTCCACGACATCAAGATCTCGGTCAAGCACAACGACCCGGTCGTCATGGTGCGGGCGTACGAGCTGCTGGCCGAGCAGTGCGACTACCCGCTGCACCTCGGCGTGACCGAGGCTGGTCCGGCGTTCCAGGGCACCATCAAGTCGGCGGTGGCGTTCGGTGCGCTGCTGCGGCAAGGCATCGGGGACACGATCCGGGTGTCGCTGTCGGCGCCGCCGGTGGAAGAGGTCAAGGTCGGGATCCAGATCCTGCAGTCGCTGAACCTCAAGCAGCGCAAGCTGGAGATCGTGTCGTGCCCGTCCTGTGGTCGCGCGCAGGTCGACGTCTACACCCTCGCCGAGCAGGTCACCGCCGGTCTGGAGGGCATGGAGATCCCGCTGCGTGTCGCGGTCATGGGCTGTGTCGTCAACGGCCCCGGCGAAGCCCGCGAAGCCGACCTCGGTGTCGCCTCCGGCAACGGCAAGGGCCAGATCTTCGTCAAGGGCGAGGTCATCAAGACCGTGCCCGAACACGCGATCGTCGAGACCCTCATCGAAGAAGCCATGCGCATCGCCGAAGAAGCAGGCGAAACCATCGGCGAAGGATCACCGGTGGTTGTGGTTTCCTGAGCGACAAATCTATTCCACCTGGCTGAATGCCTGCGACGACGTGATCGTGGAAGCGGGTATTCCGCTTGCTTCCCGTTGCCGCACCGGATAGCCGTCGACACTTGTGAGTTCTGAACATCTTCTCCGAACAACTTTGCTGGCCATGACCTGGGACGCCAGGTCATGGCCAGCAGTGAAACACGCGGCAGGCCGGACGACCGACACGGTTTTCGGCAGGATCTGTCCTGTTTGTCAGCCTTTTCGGAAGGAGTGATCGGCGAGCGGGGTCCACCGTGCGGAACATGCCGTCGCGGCGCTGCTGGTGTGAGCCGTAGTGTCCACACCAGCAGCGCCGCGGGTGTCAGAGATGGCGAGCGTCGTTGGTAAATCCCCAATTGCTTGTTGAGGTGTAAGGGGGGAGAATGGCCGTTCTCAACGCTTTCTTGAGGCGGCGGATTCGCGCGCCTGGCGGCAGTGCCTTCAGCGGGCGGTGGCGTGCAGTCGGAAGCGGACCCGCGGCTGGAGATTCCCGAAGGTGCGGACGAGTACCTGTCGCGGTACCTCTTCGATGACCTTGTCGGAAGCTCGGTCGTCGGGGCAAGGTGGGACGCAGCATGCCAGCAGCACTGAAGGGAGCAGGCCGCAGCTCCACTCGGGCCAGCTGGTGTGGTCTTTGCTGTCCTGAATGGCGTCGATCCGCAGAAAATCGCACTGTGTGGTGCGAACCAGGACGGTGCAATGGTTTTCGAACAGGACGGCGGTGACCGGCGCGGCAGGAGTGTCCGGGTCCGAGGTGGTGGTGCTCAGCCAGTCCTCTGCTTCCATCGCGGTCCAGCCCGGTCTGGCCAGGCGAAGCCGGACATCGCTGCCGGCGTGGTGGTGCCAGTCATCGCCCGTGGTGATGGAGTGCTCGACGTTCATCACCGTTATGGCGGGTTCCAGCCAACCGAAATCCATCGGGACTGGATGAGGCAGGCGGATGACAGCTGCGGTGCGGACCCCGTTTTCGGGCGATTCCTCCCACAGCACATAGTCGGCGGCTTGGCCGTGGGCGGCCAAGGGATCCGACCAACTCCAAGTGTGTGGACTGTTCATTTCACTCTTTCGTGTGACGGTTGGGCTGTGGGTCGAGTTGGCAGGCCAAGTCACTTGCTGAGGTAACAGTAGTCGCAAAGTGACGGTTTGGGTCCGCACAAAAAACGCACAATTTCGGACTCGTGACTCCGGTCATCGCTTGGCCGCCGTAATCGGATATGCGCTATTTCGTGGCGCGTGCGGATGGGAAGTCGCCGACTCGATCTGGCGCGGGTGGTGCGGTTGAGATCGTTTCCGGTGGCGGCCGGGACGGCTGCGAGGTGCTGGTAGAGCGGTAGTGGCGACGGAATTTCGACCCTGTTCTCCGTGTCGGGCGAGCCGAGTTCCGGCGCCCGACCGGCAGCTGAAAGTGAAAAATATTCATTAACTTCCGGGGGTGTTCATGGATTCGATTCAGATAGCGACCGGCGCGATCACCGAATTCGCCATTGCCAGTGGTGATGTCAATCCGTTGCACGTTGATGCCGGTTACGCGGCCAAGACGAGTTTCGGTGAACCGGTCACTCACGGAGCGCTCATTGTCTTGTACGCGCTGGGAACGCTCGGCCCTCGGAGTACCCCGTTACCGATACGGAGGCTCGCCGCGCGCTTTCACGCGGCGGTGTTCCCCGGCCAGGACTACGACGCGGTGGTCGAGAGCCGCGACGAGCACGGGGTCCACCTGCAGGTGCGCCGGCATGGCCGGTTGATGGCCGACCTCACTGTCGAACTCGCGGAGCGTGCCCTTGACATCCAGGGCACGCCGGTGGCTGGCGGACGCCGCACGGAAGCGGCGGACGTGGCGCTCGCGGACCTGGTCGAGAACGCGAAGCTGGAGATTTCCTACGAGACCACCCCCGGGGCCTATCGAGGCCTGCTCGAACGATGCGGCGCCGCCGCGGCCGGCGTGACGTGCGCGCAGGCCACTCTGCTCGGCTGGGCGAGCTATCTGGCTGGGATGGAATTGCCGGGCAAGCAGGCGGTGTTGTCCGGGTTGACCGTCGAGTTCGGGGACTATCTGCCTGATGCCGGCGTGGTGGAGGTCAAACGGGTGGACGCCCGCCGGGGGCTGCTGGCCCTCGCCGGGAAGCTGCCTGGCTGGGGACGGGTGGAGCTCGCCGTGGCGTCGCGGAGCGTCTCGCCCGAGCCGGACGCCGATGCAGTGCGGACGCTGGTGGGGGATGGACAGCCGCTGGCCGGCAAGGTGGCACTGGTCATCGGTGGCAGCCGAGGGCTTGGCGCCGGGGTGGCACAGGCGCTCGCCCTGCAAGGCGCGGAGGTCTACGTGACCCATCGTCGCGGCTCCGTCGATGCCGAGCGGGTCAAGACTGGCCTGGGTGTCGCCGGTGAGCGTGTCCGCCTGGTGTCGAGTGACGCGGCCGACACCGACGCGAACCAGGCGTTGCTCGATCGGGTGATCGCCGGGCACGGCAGACTGGATCTGCTTGTTCTCAACGCCTTCCCTCCACTGCGAGAAGGCGACCCTGGATATGTCGAGCGCGCGCTCGCGGCCGTGCGGGAACCATTGGCGGCTCTGGCGCCTGCCGTGGCCGCCGCAGCGGGGAAGATCGTGCTGGTTTCCAGCGCCGCCGTGCATGAGCCGCCTCCCGGCTGGGAGTACTACGCGGAAGCCAAGCGCCGAAGCGAAGACCTGCTCCGAGACACAGTGGCGGCGCGGCCGACGATCGGTGGGTTGCTCGTCCGGCCGCCTCGGCTGGACACCGGGTTCGTCGGCACGTTCGGTGACGCTGATCGGGGGATGCCGGTCGCGACCGCGGCTGTGACGGTCGTGAAGCACGCGGCTGCCGGGGAGCCGGGAGTGGTCACGGTGGTCGATGATCTTCCCGCTCGGGAATCCACCGCGCGGGGAACCGTCGCCGTGGCCGCGACCTTCACCCTCGACCCGCTGGCCGAGCCGCTGCGGGCGTGGATCACGAGGCTGGGTCTTGACCTTGACGTGCGTTTCGCTCCCTACGCCCAGGTTTTCCAGGAGCTGCTGAGCCCCGCCGGCGTGCTGAGCGAGGCGCGATCGGGATGCGCGGTGGTGCTGGTGAGGTTGGACGATTGGCCTGCCTGCGACCTCGACCGGAACCTCACCGAGCTGACCTCGGCGGTGCGTGCGTTCGCCGCCCGCCGCGGGGTTCCGCTGGTGGTCCAGGTCTGCCCGTCGCCGTCGGCCGAGGTGACGGCGGATCCGCGCGAGCGGCGGCTGGCCGACGAGCTGGCCGGGCTGCCGGGCGTGCACGTGGCCGGGGGAGCGGCATGGGACGGCGGCGTCATGGTTGCCGAGCCGCACGATCCGGCACGGCTGCGGATGGCGCATATTCCGTATACGGCGGCGGGGTACACGGCGTTGGCGGCAGGGCTGTCCCGGTCTGTGCACGCGTTGCTGGGCAACCCGTTCAAGGTGCTGGTGCTCGACTGTGACAACACCCTGTGGCAGGGAGTGGCAGGAGAGGACGGTCCGGACGGAATCGTGCTCACTCCCGCTTGCCTGAGCGTCCAGCGGTGGGCGGTGGAGCTGCGGGCCAGGGGGATCGTGGTGTGTCTGGCGAGCAAGAACGACCCGGACACCATCGCTGAGGTGTTCCGCCGTCGCGAGGACATGCCGTTGCGGGCCGAGCACGTCGTGGCGAGCGCGGTGGGCTGGTCCGCCAAGTCGGAGGGCATTCGCGGGCTCGTCGCGGAGTTGGGGCTGGGCCTGGACAGCGTGGTGTTCCTGGACGACAACCCGGTCGAAGTGGCCGAGGTCAGGGCCGCCTGCCCCGAAGTGCTGGCGCTGACGCTTCCCGCCGAGCCGGACGCGGTGCCCGCGTTCCTGGGCCGGGTGTGGGCCTTCGACCGGATGGTGGTGACGGACGAGGACCGGGCCCGCGCTGAGTCCTACCAGGCGAACCACCGCCGGAACCAGTCTCAGCGCGGTGCGCTCACCTTCGCCGGGTTCATCGAAGGGCTCGGGCTGCGTGTGGACGTCCGGCCCGCGGCGGAGGCCGATCTCGATCGGCTTGTCCAGCTCACGCAGCGCACCAACCAGTTCAACAGCACCACGATCCGCAGGCAAGAGGCCGATCTGCGGGCACTACTGGCTTCGCCGGGGTGCCGGTGTGACGTCGTGCGGGCCCAGGACCGGTTCGGCGACTACGGACTGGTGGGAATGGTGGTCCACGTACTGGAGCGGGACGCGGTCGTCGTCGACACCTTGTTGCTGAGCTGCCGCACGCTGGGGCGCGGGGTCGAGCATCAGGTGCTCGCCAAAGTCGGGGAGCGTGCGCTCGCCGAGGCGCTGCCGCTGCGGGTGCGGTACCGGCCCACCGCGAAGAACACGCCGGTGCGAGTCTTCCTCGAATCCATCGGCGCCGCGCCCGGCGGTGACTTCTACACGCTGGATGCCGAAGAGGCCGCCGGCATCAGGTTCCGGCCGGAGGACGTCGTGGAGGTCAGTGCCGAAGGCACACCGGCCACCGGGCCGGCCTTCGTCGACTACGCGCGACTACGCGCGTTGACGGTCTTGGCGGAGGGAAACCTGCCTGAGCTCGTCGACGACGATGCGGGCGAGGCCGTTGCGGACGATGCTTTGCCGATCGTCGCCGAGGTGCTCACCCGGGTTTTGGGTGTCGCGGACGTCGGGGCGGGTGTGCGCATCGCTGATTTGGAGGCCTCCTCGCTGGCGTTCATCGAGGCGACGGTCATGCTGGAACGATGGTTCGGCCCGCTCGAGCCGGATCTGTTCTACGTGCACAAGACGCTAGGAGATCTCGCCGCGGCGTTGGCGCCGTCGCGATTGGCGGACACCGCCGCGGCCGAGCCTGAGGCGGACTTCGAGGCCGTTGTCGATCGGCTGGTCGGCAACGCGAAGCGGGCACTGGCGGATTTCGAAACCATGGACCAGGAACAGGTCGACCACATCGTCGAGCGGGCGGCGATGGCGGCACTCGGCGCTCACCTCGAACTGGCCGAGCTCGCGGTGCGGGAGACCGGACGTGGCTCCATTGAGGACAAAGCGGTCAAGAACCTGTTCGCGGTCGAGCACATCAGCAACAGCATGGCGGGGCTGCGCACGGTAGGGGAGGTCCGCGACGACGAGCTGGCCGGGGTGGTGGACATCGTCGAGCCGGTCGGCGTGGTGTGCGCGATCACGCCGAGCACCAGCCCGACCGCGGTCGTCGTGTTCAAGGCACTGATAGCGCTCAAGACCCGCAACCCGATCATCTTCTCGTTTCACCACCTGGCCGCGGGCAGCGGCGCCCGTGCCGCCGGGATCGTGCGCGACGCGGCGATCGCGGCGGGGGCACCCGAGCACTGCGTGCAGTGGCTGGGGCTCCCGGCGCGGGAGGCCACCCGCACGTTGATGCGGCACGCCGGGGTGGCATTGGTGCTGGCGACCGGTGGTAACGAGCTCGTGCGTGCCGCCTACTCGGCGGGCAAGCCCGCGATCGGAGTGGGCGCGGGCAATGTCCCCGCGTTCGTCGCGGCTGACGCCGACGTCCGGCGCGCGGTGAACGACATCGTGTTGTCCCGCACCTTCGACAACGGAACCAGTTGCGCGGCCGAGCAGACGTTGATCGTCGATGCGAGTGTGTGGGGCGCGACCGCCGACGCCTTCGGCGAACTGCACGCGCATGTCGCGACCGCGGAGGAGAAACGCGCGCTGGAGTCGGTCCTGTTCGGAGCGGTCGCCGGCACGCCCGAATGCCACAAGGCGATGGTGAGTCCGGCCGCCATGGGCCTTCCGGCAGTCGAGATCGCCAGGCAGGCGGGATTCACCGTCGCTGAGGGCACCTCGGTGATCCTGGTAGAGGTGGCCGAAGTCGGACCCGGCGAGCCGTTGACGAGGTCCAAGCCGTTCCCGGTGCTCGCCGTGCTCAAGGTGGGTGACGCCGACGAGGGCGTCCGGCAGGCGGCCAAGGTGGTCGACTTCCACGGCCAAGGGCACACGGCGGTGGTGCACACCGCCGACGAGGGCCTTGTCCGTCGTTTCGGCGACGAGGTCAAAGCGGTGCGTGTGGTCTGGAACGCCCCCGGCGCGCAGGGTGGCATGGGGGACATCTACAACGCCTTCCTGCCGTCGCTGACATTGGGCTGTGGGTCATACGGTGGGAACTCCGTCTCGGGCAACGTCACCGCCGCGAACCTGCTCAATGTCCGGCGCATCGCCAGGCGGAACAACAACATCCAATGGTTCAAGGTCCCGCCGAAAATCTACTTCGAGCCGAATGCGCTCGGCTATCTGGCGCAGATGCCGGACGTGAGCCGCGTCTCGCTGGTCACCGGCCCGACGCTGGCCAAGCTGGGGTACGTCGAGAAGGTCAGCCGCATCCTGCGGTCGCGGCCCGAGCCGGTCGCGATCCAGGTCATCGATTTCGTCGAGCCCGAGCCCAGTGTCGAGACGGCCCGACGCGGCGCGGAGCTGATGCGTGAATTCGAACCGGACACCATCATCGCGATCGGCGGCGGGTCGTCAATGGACGCGGGGAAGGTCATGTGGTTGTGGTACGAGCAGCCGCAAGTGTCCTTCTCGGATATGAAAGAGAAGTTCTTCGACATCCGCAAACGCACTTTCACGTTTCCCCGGCTCGGCGAGCGTGCCCGGCTCGTCTGCGTCCCGACCACGTCGGGAAGTGGGTCAGAGGTAACACCGTTCGCGGTGGTCACGGACAAGAGCACGGGCGCGAAGTACCCGCTCGCCGATTACGCGCTCACGCCGAGCGTGGCGATCGTGGACCCGGTGCTGGTCCTGGGCATGCCGGAGGCGCTCGCCGCGGACAGCGGCTTCGACGCGTTGACGCACGCCACCGAGGCTTACGTCTCTGTCTTCGCCAACGACTTCACCGACGGGTTGTGCCTGCAGGCGATCAAGCTGATTTTCGACAACCTCGAACGGTCGGTGCGGTATGGCGCGGCCGATCCGAAGGCCAGGGAGAAGGTCCACAACGCGTCGACGATTGCGGGCATGGCTTTCGGTAACGCTTTTCTCGGGATCGTCCACGCCATGTCGCACACACTCGGGTCGACCTACGGGATCGCGCACGGCCGGGCGAACGCCTTGCTGCTGCCGCACGTGATCCGCTACAACGGCAGGCCGCCGACCAAACTCTCGGGCTGGCCGAAGTACGAGAGTTACCAGGCGCCCCAACGGTTCCAGGACATCGCGCGGATGCTGGGATTGCCGGCGCAGACGCCGAGCCAGGCGGTGCTCTCCTACGCCGAGGCGATCGAGCGCCTGCGGGACGCGGTCGGCATCCCGCGCTCGTTCGCGGCGCTGGGGATCGACGAGGCCGGTTTCATCGACGATCTGCCGCGCCAGGCGATGAACGCCTACCAGGACCAATGCGCACCCGCGAACCCGCGCATGCCGGTGCTCAAGGACATGGAGGCGTTGATGCGCGAGGCGTACTACTTCACCGACGGTCTTCGTGCCGTCCCGGTCCACGACGAAGATCCGCGGCCAGGCTCGGTGGTACCACGATTGCCGTCTTGACACCTGGAACGGGGGTTACGACACGTGCGTTCGCGGGCGGGGCCTGCCCGAACGGGCGAGGCTGGAACGGGTAGAGATTTTATTGAGTCTCGCGGTATGTGCTGTGCTCGGCGAAGGTCGTGTGCGGTGATCTTCGCCAAGGCCGGGACGGGAGGTGACCTGACATGGCTCGCGAGTGTGAAGACCTGATCGGGCGTCAGGCTGAGGTCGCCGCGTTGCGCGGCGACGACCGGACACCGGCCCTGGTGGTGCTGCGAGGTGCCCATGGCAGCGGCCGGACAACCGTGCTTGAGTTACTGAACGGTGAACTGCGTCGTGATGGCGTCACGACGTTGAGCGCACCGCGGTCGGCGCATCACGAATGGGACCGCTTCGGGGTCGGCAGGCTCCTCGCCGCCGTCCGTGATCAGTTCGAAGAGTTCGCTGCCGACGCCAAGCTCACCGCGGCGCTGCAAGCGGCCGCGCATCTGTGCGCCGAAGAGCACTACCGCACGTCCTGGTCGAAATTCCGGATGCTCAACGCCTTGGCCAAGCTGTTCACCAGGCTGGGCACGACGGGGCCGGTCGTCCTGCTGGTCGATGACGCCGACCAGGTTCCGGAGCCGGTGCCCGCGCTCATCGCGGTACAGCGTGCCGGGCACCGGGTGGTGGTCTCGTGCACGCCGGGCACGCCCGAGGGCGCCGACCGCCTTTGCCAGCTGGCGAGCCACGTAGAAGACCTGGCCGAGCTGTCCGACGAGGATGCCGACGCGCTGTTGCGCCGCGTGGTGAACGCACCGGTCGACCTCCGGTTGGGGGAGGCGGTCCGCACCGGTCTCGGCCCGCTCTGGGGTAACCCCGGTGCGATGCTGGCGACCGCCGCGGAGCTGAGCCGGACCGATCGGCTCGCGCTCGTCCACGGGGTGGCCTGCCTGCGCAGGCCCGCCGAAGCCGTCGTATTGCCCACCGGTCACGAGTTGTTCAGCCACATCGAGGCCGAAGGAAGCGTCGCTCGTGATCTCGTGGTGCTGTCCGGCGGGTCGACCGGCTTCCACGTGGACGAGATCCCCCTGCTCGCCAAGATGCACGGTATCCCCGCCACCCGCTGCGGTCAGGTGGCCGATCGGCTGGTGCACGCCGGTGTGCTGATGAGCGCGGGCGAGGGCAGGCTCGCCTGCCGCTGCCCGGCGCTGGGCGCCGCGCTCGCCGAGCAGGTCGGCCCGGACGCGGTGCGTGTACTGCACCGGGTGCTGGCCCAGTGTCTGCTCGATGACGGGCTAAGTCGGCCGTTGTCGCTGGTGGCCGGGCATGTCGCCGCCGCGGGGACAGCGCTGCCCGCCCGGCCGGAGCTCGCCACGCTGCTGCGTGACGACGAGATCCGATTGACCCCGTTCGACCGGGAACGGCAGGTGCGGCAACGGCACTCCGCCTGGTGGCACTGCGGAGTGCGTGCCGAGCGCGGCGCGCGCCAGGCGGAGCTCGTGCTGACACTCGTGCGCGCGGCGGACTACCGCGGCATGGCCGAGTTCGTGACCGAGGCCGTGGCGGTGGGGATCGAGCCCGGCGCCCGCGGTGGGCTGGCCGCCGCGGCGGTGCTCGCCGCACTGCACCTCGGCAAGCCGGTTCCCGAGCCGGTCGCCGTCGCGCTTGCCGGGTGCGCCGAAGCGGCGGAACCACTGGCCTTGGCCGGTCGGTGGTTCGACGGCGAGGAAATCCGCCCGGAGGAGATCGAGGCAGGCTTCGCGGTGGCGTGGCCGGGCATGGGCACACTGCCCGCCGACGAGAACGCGTGTGCCGAACTGACGGCCGCTTGCCTGCAGCGGGACCTGGTGCCGGTACTGCGCCAGCTGCTCGGTGCGAACTACGAGCTGCCCGGCAGCGGTCCACTCGCCGCGCATCACCGAGTCCGCAGCGGGTATGTGAACGGTTCCTGGTCGGACGCGCTGAGCGCGGCACGCGATCTGGAACTCGACCCGGCCGCGGACGCCTGGATGACCGAGCACGCCCGCCTGATCGCCGCGGAGATCAGCGGCTGGCGCGGCGACGACCACCATGCCAGGTCCTGGTTCGAGGCGTCCGCCGCGACGGATCTGATCCCCGCGTTGCGCGCGTGGGTGGAGATCGGGCTGCTCCGGCACGTCGAAGGCGCAGTGGCGGCGTTCGCGCATGGCTGGCGTGATCTTGATCGGCGCGCCGTCGGGACGGGCGCCGCCCGGCTGCAGCTCAGGCTCGTCGAGTTCGCCGCCGAATCAGGGCAGCCCGACGCGGTGCTGGTGGCGCTAGACGAACGCCACCAGCGGCTCGGCAGGCCGTGCACCAGCGAGACGGTCCCATTCGCGCAGTCGCTGGTGGCGATGGACGGGGCTGCCGTGCGCACAGCCGAACAGGCTTTGCGGGCACGTGGGCATCGGTTCGGGCTCGCCATCACCTGCCTGCTGGTCGGGATGGTCGAAGACGACTCGGAGCGCTGGTTCGCCGAGGCGTTGGAGATCGCGCTGGAACTCGAGGCCACCCGGTTGACCGGAGTGATCAAGAACGCGATGGAGGCCAAAGGCCTGCCCATGTCGTCCAGCCGTGTCCAGCCCGAGGAGTTGTCCGAGCTCGAGATGCAGATCATCAAGCTGGTTCGGCTGGGGCACACCAACCGGCAGATCGCGCAGAGCGTGGTCATGAGCGAGAAGACGATCGAAAAGCACCTCACCAGGCTGTACCTGAAGACCGGCTGCCGCAACCGATACGGCCTGGCTACCTCGACGTTTGGTGACATATGTGAACCGGTTGGCGCGTGAGCGTCCTGAACGAGGAGCCCGGACCTTGAGCCAGCACGCCATCGTGGTGACCCGCACCCCCGGGCCCGGATATCGCAGTATCGCCGACGCGGTCGCCGGCGCGCCGCACGGCGCGGTGATCCTCGTGGGTCCTGGTCGATACAGCGAGAACCTGGTCCTCACCAAGCCGGTGACGATCACCGCCGAGGACGGGCCGGGCACGGTCAAGCTGGTGGCCGCGGCGGGCGTAGCGGTCACCCTCGAAGCCGAATCCGCGGCGCTGTCCGGTGTGTCGATCACGGCGACCGATGCGGACAGCCCCGCGATTCTGATCACCCAAGGTCAGCTGAGCGTCTCGGAGTGCACGGTGCAGGCGTCGAGCTGGGCCACCGTGTACGCCGCGCAGCACGGCACCGTGCTGATGCGGGACTGCTCGGTGCTGAACGAGATCGGCGCAGGCGTGGTGGTGACGTCGCCGCGCGGCGGCGTGCTCGACACCTGCAGACTGGAGCGGCTGGGCACCACCGCGGTGGTGGTGGCCGAGGACGGCACGCTGCTCGTGCGGTCCAGTTCGCTCGGGCCGTCGGCGGGCAACGGTATCTGCCTCAACGGGCGCGGCAAGCTCACGGTGGAGGACACCGTGGTCACCGGCACGGGCAAACCCGCGGTCGCGGTCGAGCAGCAGGCCGCGTTGGCGGCCACCCGGCTCAGCGTCACCGATACCGAGACCATCGGGTTCTATCTGGCAAGTACCCAGCAAGTGGTGCTGGAGGACTGCGGTGTTGAGCGCAGCGGCGCGGAAGGCGTGTTCGTCGCCGAAGGCTGTGCTCCCGTCCTGCGTGGCTGCCGAGTGCGGGGCGCGCGCGGCCGAGGGATGTATTTCGGCGGGCGCGCGGCCGGGTCGGTCGAGGGCTGCGAAGTGTCCGAAGTGGATGGTGTGGGTGTCGCGGTGAGCGAGCGAGGCGTGCCCGAGTTCGACCGGACGACGGTGTCCGGATGCGGGGCCGCCGGAGTACGGGTCGACGAGGGTGCCGACCCGTTCTTCCGGCGGCTAAGGGTGATCGGCTGTGATGGTGCGGCCGTCGAGGTCGACGGCGGGGCGCGCGGGACCTTCGAGAACATCGAGATCGACGGCGGCGGCGGACCGGGCCTGGCGATTGCCGGCGCCGCGCGGCCGACCGTGACCGGGCTGAGCCTGCGCGGGGTGGCCGAAGCCGGGGTACGGGTGATGGGAGCGGCGCTGGCGCTGGCGGACAGCGCGCTCACCGGCACCGGCGCCGAGGGGGTGCATGCGGGCTCCGGCGCGGACGTCTCACTCCAGCGCTGCCGGGTGCAGGACAGCAGCGGGGTCGGCTGCCTGTTCGGGGAGGGCGCCTCCGGTTCGATCGCCGACTCGGAGTTCACCGGCGGATCGGGCGACGGTATCCGGCTCGACACCGAGGAGGCAGTCCAGGTGACGGGGTGCACCGTGCGGGACAACCACGGCAGCGGGCTGCGACAGACCAAACCGGGTGCCGCGATCACCGTGCTCGACCTGACCACTGGCGGAAACCTGGTACCCGACGCGTTCGGCACGGCAGCGGCCGCGATGGACACCCCGGCGCCTGCGGCGCCCGCGCCCGCGAAACGGCAGTCGGAGTCGGACCCGCTGGCCGATCTGCAGGGCCTCGTCGGCCTGGCCGGGGTCAAGGCGGAGGTCACGTCGCTGATCAACCTGAACAAGATGGCCCAGCGCCGCAAGGACGCCGGGCTGTCCGCGCCGCCGATGGCCCGGCACCTGGTGTTCGCGGGTGCTCCCGGCACCGGCAAGACCACGGTGGCCCGGCTCTACGGCCAGATCCTCGCGCAGCTGGGTGTGCTGCGTGAGGGACATCTGGTCGAGGTGGCGCGCGCCGACCTGGTCGCGCAGATCATCGGTGGCACCGCGATCAAGACGACGGAGGCGTTCACCACCGCGCTCGGCGGGGTGCTGTTCATCGACGAGGCGTACACGCTGGCCCAGGGTGGCGGTGGCTCTGGGCCCGACTTCGGGCGTGAGGCGATCGACACGCTGGTGAAGCTGATGGAGGACCACCGGGAGGACGTGGTCGTCATCGCGGCCGGTTACACCAAGGACATGCGCCGGTTCCTGGAGTCCAACCCCGGGATGGAGTCGCGGTTCAGCCGCACCATCGAGTTCGCCAACTACACGCCGGAGGAATTGGTGACCATCGTCCGGTCCAACTGCGAAAAGCACGACTACCGGCTTACCGAGGACGCCGCCGAGGCGCTGCTGAAGTACTTCGATCGGATCCCCAAGGACGGCACGTTCGGGAACGGCCGCACAGCGCGGCGGGTCTTCGAGGCGATGACCGACCGGCAGGCGTCGCGGTTGTCGGTGAGCGCCACGGCTACCTCGGCCGAGCTGACGTTGCTCACGTTGGAGGATGTCGCCCCCGAAGGCTGATTCGGGACCCGTCGGCGCGGCTGACCGCAGGAGAGTATGGATGAACGAAGGCAACACCCACCGGGTGCTCGACGCGCTCGTCGTGGTGCGGCGGGGCCAGCATGCGCTGGTCTGCCTCCCCGAGGAGGCCGGGCACGACCACGTGGCGTTCGGCTGGCCACCGGCGTTGCCGGGCAGGCTTTTCGTGCTCGTCACCCCCGGCGCGGCCAAGTCCGTGTTCGACGGCGCGTTGTCCGAGCCGCTGGCCCCGCTCGTCCGTGAGACCGGGTGCCGGACGGTGGCGGTGGCGCTCGCCGGTTTCGGCGGACGGCCAGATCAGGTGCGACGGCTCGCCGAAACGCTGGGGATTGACGTGGTCGTGCCCGGCGGCGCGTTCGCCTCACTGCCCGGCGCGGGGATGTACGACAGCGCCGGCTGGCGGTTGTTCCGCCCTGACGGCTTGGTGGAGTCCGCCGGATTCCGCCAGCCGAGGCCACGCTGGGACGCGGTGTTGCCGACCGACCCCGTCGCCGAAGGTGGTCTCGTCGCCGAGCAGGTGCCTGCTGGGCTGGTCGTGCGGGACATCGCCAGTCCGCCGGCCGCCGTGGGTGATCCGGCGTTCGTGGCCACCGTCGATCCCCGCGCGCCGCAGATCGTGCTCGGTGGTCCAGACCAGGTGCCCTCGCCCGCCGCGGTCGCGGCGATATTGGGCAGATTGCGACTGCCCGATTATGTGCTGGTGCCCGGCTCTCCCGCCGTGTCGGCGCATTTCTGGCTGGTCGAGCTGGCGATGACGCTCGGCAGGCCGCTGACCGTCTTGACGGGAGTCAGGACGGGTACCGGCACGTTCGTCGCCGGACGTGCCCCCGGCGAGCCGTTCAAGCCGTTTCCGGTGGTGCTGCGCCAGCCTCCTGGGGGAGGTGACCAGCAGGTACTGGCGGTCGCCGACCCGCCACCCGGCTGGCGGCGAGCCGGGGTCACCGGCTATCAGTACGGCGACGTACTGGCCGACGTGGTGCCCTCCGGCCTGGTACTGCGGACAGGCGCCGCCGATCCTTCGAGCGGCGCCGCGGCGTTCGACCCGGCGGGCTGGACACTGCAGCTGGGCACTCGCGGCGAACCGATCGACATCCGCGTGCTCGGTGCCGCCGAGCGGCTGCTCGAGGGCCTTGACCCGGTGCGCCGTGCCCTGGCGCGGCTCCGGGTCGCCGGTGACCTCGACGATCACACGCGCGAAATGCTCGGCGGCTGGTCGGGGCTGGGATCGCCGGTGCCGCCCGTGTCCGTGACGCGTCAGGAACTTCCTCCCGCCGAGCCTGCGCCGGAACAACGGGAACACGGGGAACCGCCTGAGCAGCCTGAACGCCTGGAGCAGCCGGAACAGCCGGAACAGCCGGAGCGGCGTGCGCGCCCGGTGCCGCTCCCGCCGCCGATCGTCACCATGTCGGCTTCGCCAGTGCCGACCGTCTCCGGTGCTCCGGCTGTGCCAGTCTCCCCGGCATCCGTCCCCGCGGCATCGGTGGACCTGCCCGAGGTCGACGAACACGAAGAGCCGACGGAGCCGGAGCCCGCAGAGACAACCGCCGAGACAGTCGTCGAGCCGGATCCCGCCGGCGAAGACCCTGCGGACCAGGTCGTCTTACCGCCTGATGGTGAGGCGAGCGGACAGGTTCTGGTCATCGCAGACCGGATGAGTACCACCGCAGAGCAGACCCGGTTCGCCGAGGCCTCCGGCGGTGCCTTCGGCGAAGCACTCGCGACGGTGAACGCCGCGCTGGCCACGTGGCCGTCGATGCGCCAGGGCGGCGCGGCCGGGGTCAAGTCCGACTATGTCGCGGTGTGCCTGTTCCTCGGTGGTGGCTCGAGCGGCGCCAAGTCGGTCAATGACGCCATCCGATCCGGTCACGACGTGCCCGTCGCAGGGCAGGCCGCGTGCCTGATCTCGGGGATCCGGCGGTTGCCGACGCACCGCCGCCCGGTCCTGCGGCAGTCCACCGCCGCCGAGCCGGTCGACCCCGGCGCACTGGTGACGGAGCCCGGTTTCCTCACCGCCAGCGCGGATCTGAGCATGACCGTGCCCGGCGCCACCACCGATCTGCTGATCTGGCCCGCGACCGCGCGGCGAACCGCCGAGCTGACCATCGGCCGCACTCCGGAAGAGGTGGTGTTCTTGGCAGGCGCCCGTTTCAAGGCATTGGCCGTGCGTGACGCCGGGGACGAACCCGGGGACGAGGATCGCGAGGGGCCGCCCCCGCCGAGGCTGGCGGTGCTCTTCCGCGAGCTCGCGCCCGGCGAAACGCCTTCGGACGACGGCGAGCTGGACGACCGTGACCGTGCCGTGCTGACGAAGCTCGACCGGGTGCTGGCCTTGCGGCGGGAGTCGACACTGCAACGGGTCGAGGATCCGGAGACGTCCGAGCGGCTGACCAGCGGGCTCCTGTCACTGACCGGGGGCGCTGGCTCGACCGGCGTCATGATGGCGTCATGAGCGCCGGACGGCATACCCGGCTGTGCTGCTTGGCCGCCGCCGCCCTGCTGGGGGTGACCCCGGTGACCGCCGCGACGGCGCAGGAGACCGCCACACCGCTTCCAGCAGGCCAGAAGGGGTGCTTGTCCCCGCCACCGAGTGCCGAGGCGGGCGTGCCCTGGCCACAGCAGCAGCTACAGCCGCAGCGCGTCTGGCCGCTCACCACCGGGGCCGGGGTCACCGTCGCGGTGGTCGACTCGGGTGTCGACGGTGGTACTCCCCAGCTGGCCGGTGGCCGCGTGGCCGAAGGCGTCGACGTCACCACCCCTGGCCGGGGTCCGGCCAACACCGACTGTTACGGGCACGGCACCTTCGTCGCGGGCATCATCGCGGCTTCCGTCTCACCGGACACCGGTTTCGCCGGGGTCGCGCCTGGAGCGACCATCCTGCCGATTCGCTGTGCGAGCCCCGGTGAGGACGGCGCGGTGCCCGTGCTGACGTCGGCGGCGATGGCCGATGGCATCCGCGCCGCCGTCGACGGTGGCGCGCGGGTGATCAACATCTCGGCGAGCACGACCACTCCTGACCCGAAACTCGCCGACGCGGTGCGGCACGCGGCCGACCATGACGTCGTCGTGGTGGCTTCCGCGGCCAACGGCGCCAAACAGGGCGATCCGGTGACTTACCCGGCCGCCTTCCCGACGGTCATCGCGGTCGGCGCGGTCGACGCGGCGGGCCAGCGCGCCGAGTTCTCGCAGACCGGCAAGTTCCTCTCACTGGTGGCTCCCGGCGTCAACGTGGTGAGCGTCGGCCCTCGTGGCGGCGGGCATTGGCAGGGCACCGGCACCAGCTATTCGGCGCCGTTCGTCGCGGGTGCCGCGGCGCTCGTGCGTGCCTACCACCCAGACCTGACCGCCGAGGCTGTCCGGCATCGCCTGGAGGCCACCGCCGATCACCCGGCGGCCGCGTTGCCCGACCCCGGCCTCGGCTGGGGCACGGTCAACCTCGTGGCCGCGGTGACCAGTGTGCTGCCGGAGGAAGGCACCGCGGGCCGGATGATCGACCCGCCGCCCGCCGCGCCCGTCGCCGCCGCGCAGGCGGGGGTGAACGGTCCGCTGGTCGCGCTGGTAGCACTCCTGCTGGTCGGCTCGTTCGCGTTCCTGCTGGGCGTGGCGGTCCGTCTGATCCGCGCCGGCCGTGCGCGGAACTGGGGCAAACGGGGCGCCCAGGGTGCTGCTTCCCAGGTGAACTGACCCGGCTGACCTTTTGGTCTCGCGGATGACCAAAAGGTCATCCGCGAGACCAAGAGCCGCGAAAGCGGTCAGGCTTGCTCGGTGCCCTCGACCAGCGGCGTCTGTACCAGCTTGATGGTGCGCCTGCGGTTGACGAACTGCGCACGGCCCGGTGGCAGCGTTCTCGGCTTCAGCGCGCCGAGGAAGCCGCCTTCGGACTTGGGACAGGACAGCATCAACGCGGGCGTGCCGAGCTCCCACATCCGCCTGATCGCGGCATTGCTCATCGACCGGCTCGCGCCTGCCGTGCTGCGCGCGATGATCACGTGGACCCCGATGTCGGCGCCTTGCGCGAGCAACGGCATCAGTGGGGCGAGTGGCCCGGCGCCGGTGTTCTCGGTCAGCTCGAAGTCGTCGATGATGATGTAGAGCCTGCCGCCCTGCCACCAGTCGCGCTGAGGCAGGCGTGCCGGGGTGATCTCCGGTCCGGGTATCCGCTTTTCGAAGATCGGCGCCGCACCCGCGATCGACTTCGCCAGTGCCTCCGCCCCAACCGCGTACTCGAGCTGGTGCTCGGCGGGGATCGAGTCACGGAGTTCGCGGCGGAAGTCCCCGAACATCACCCGTGCCTCGCTGGCCGGATGGTGGGCCGCCACCGAGCGCGCGATGTGCCGCAGCAGATTGGTCTTGCCCGATTCCGCGTCGCCGTAGATCAGCAGGTGCGGGCTGGCGTCGAAGTCGTGCCACTCCGGCGCCAGATGGACGTCGTCGAGGCCCAGTGCCATCCGCATTTCCGCGGCGGGCCTCGGCGCGGTGGGCGGCGGCAGCTCGGACACGGTCAGTTTGTGCGGCAGCAACCTGACCTGCGGAGCCTTCGGCGCCGACGGCATGTCCAGCGCTTCGGCGAGTTCCACGGTGGCTTCGGCCAGGTCGTCGGTGCCCGCCCAGCCGTCGATGCGGGGGAGTGCCGCCAGGAAGTGCAGCCGGTCGGGGGTGATACCGCGGCCGGGGATCGCCGGCACGGTCGCCGCGAACCGGCTGTTGATCTCCGAGTCGATCGGGTCGCCGAGCTTGAGCTCGAACCTGGTGCCCATCACGTCGCGCAGCCACGGCCGCATCTCCGACCAGCGGTTGGTGGCGATCACCAGGTGGATGCCGAAGCTCAGGCCGCGAGCGGCGAGCTCGGTGAACTTCTCTTCGATCTCCTCGAAATCCGCACGGATGGTGTACCAGCCGTCGACCACCAGGAAGACATCGCCGTACGGATCGATGTCGTGGAACCTGCCCTGTGCGCGGGCGCGCCGGTAGGTGGTCATGGAGTCGATGTTGTGCTCGGCGAAGATGGATTCGCGTTTGGCCATCAGGTTGGTGACTTCGAGGACCGTGCGCGTCACGCGGTCGCGGTCGAGCCGGTTGGCGATGCTGCCGACATGTGGCAGCTTGGCGAGCGAGGTGAGCGTGCCGCCGAAGTCGAGGCAGTAGAACTGGACCTCGGCCGCGGTGTGGGTCAGTGCCAGGCCGGCGATGAGCGTGCGCACCATGGTGCTCTTGCCGCTCTGCGGGCCGCCGACGACGGCCGCGTTGCCCTTGGCGCCGGACAGATCGGCTTCGAGCAATTCGCGCTTCTGCTGCGCGGGCAGGTCCAGCAGGCCGACCGGCACGGTCAGGTTCGCCGTGTGCAGGTCGCCGACCGGACGCGGCCCGAGCTGCGGGTGGTCGACCAGCGGCGGCAGCAGCTGGTCGAGCGTCGCCGGGGTCTTCAGCGGCGGCAGCCACACCTGGTGCGCGCGCGGCCCGACCCCGCGCAGCCGGGTGATCAGCACGTCCAGCACGGTCTCGATGCCTTCGTCGGACTCGGCGACCGGTTCCGGTTCCGGTTCGGGCTCCGGGCTGACCGGCGGTTCGACGTACTGGGTGCCGAACGGCACCACATGCTGTTCCCAAGAGGACACCGGGCCCTGCACCCGCTTGGCCCGGTACGGAGCGGACGAGTACGCGCCTTTGAAACGCAACAGTGTCTGCGTATCCGGGCGGAGGTAACCGTTTCCGGGGCTGTTCGGCAGTTCGTAGGCGTCGGGGACCCCGATGACACTGCGGCTTTCCATGGCGGAGAAGGTGCGCAGGCCGATGCGGTACGACAGGTGCGTTTCGACCTTGTGGATCCGGCCCTCGTCAAGCCTTTGCGACGCGAGGAGCAAGTGGACACCCAGGCTTCGGCCGAGCCGCCCGATCATGGCGAACACGTCGATGAACTCCGGTTTGCTGGACAGCATCTCGCTGAACTCGTCGACGACGATGAACAGCGCGGGCATCGGTTCCAGCGGAACACCCTGCTGCCGCGCGGCTTCGTAGTCACGCCGTGACGCGTAGTTCCCCGCCGCGCGCAGGTATTCCTGGCGGCGGTTCATCTCGCCGGTCAGCGCGTCCTGCATGCGGTCGACCAGTTCCAACTCCTCGGAGAGGTTGGTGATGACCGCGGAGGTGTGCGGCAGCTGGTCGAACCCGAGGAAAGCCGCGCCACCCTTGAAGTCCACGAGCACGAAGTTCAGGTCCTCGGAGGAATGTGTGGTCGCCAGCGCCAGCACCAACGTTCGCAGCAGTTCACTCTTGCCCGACCCGGTCGCGCCAACACACAGCCCGTGCGGCCCCATGCCGTCTTCGGCCGCTTCCTTGATGTCGATCTCCAGCGGTGTGCCACCGCCCGAGATACCGATGGGCACACGCAGCCTGCGCTTGCTCGTCATCCGTTCACGCCGGTACTTCACCGGCTCGAAGGTCGCGACGTCACTGATGCCGAGCAGTGCCGCGAGGTCGTAGTCGGCGGCAGTCGGCTCGTCGTCCTCGACCGCTTCACCGACCCGGAACCGGGCCATGGTCATCGCCAGCGCGCTGGCGCTGATCTCGCTGAGCAGGTCGGGACGGCAGAGCGCCGACGACTGCCGCTTGCCGACCCGGTCGAACGACACCGTGCGCACCTCCGTGTCGTCCACCTCGAGGAAGAGCGCACCAGGCCTGGGTTGCCACGGCAGCGAACCGCCCACGTCCAGCACCACGGTGTTGCGGTAGCCCTCGTCGGCGATCCGGTGGTCGGCGGGCACCGCGACACCGTCGATCACGAGCACCACCAACGGTTCCGAGGCGGTGATCGGTGTATCCGCCTCGAACCGGGGACGCCCGGTGAAGGAGGTCCCGCCGAGCATCAGCTCGATCTCGGCCGGATCGTCGGACACCAGCCTGCGCGCGCCGGCGGCGTCACGATTTTCGGGATCCTGGTTGTGCGGCAGCCATTTGAGCCAGTCCCACCACTGGGTGCGGTCCTCGGCAGCGCAGACGGCGACGATCACATCACCGGGTGTGTGCGCGGTGACCAGCTGAGCGAGCATCGCGCGGACGAGGCCGAGCACGTGCTCGTTGTCGCCGTCGAACTGGATCTGCGCGAACCCGCGCAGATAGACCGCGATCGGGGCCTGCGGCAGCGTGGTGTACGCGCGCAGGAACCGGCGTAGCGCGTGAGCGGTCAGCGGTTCGAGGTCGTCGACCGGCTTGCTGTCCGGCGGCAGCAGCTTCATCGTCGAACGTTGGGTGCCGAGTCCTATCCGGACCTCGCCGAAGTCGTCGTGCGCGGGCCGTCGTTCCCACAGCCGGTAGCCGAGCGCGGTCGACCACAACGCGTGCGGGTCCGGATGCGTCCAGCGGGCCGCACGCTGCTGCGCACTGAGCGCGCCGCGTACCTTGGCGCGCAGCTGCCCGAGATAGCGGACATAGTCGCGGCGATGCCCGTTGAGCTTCTGCTTGTGCGTCACCGAGCCGCGCACCATCTGGGTGATCAGCATGCCGATCACCGACAGCACCATCACACCGCCGCCGATGTAGGAGAAGATCCCGGAACCCGGCCGGACGAACATCATCACCATGGCGAGTGAGCCGAGGCCCATCGGCGCGTACATCAGGACCGAGCTGATCCCACCGCTGGTGTCCTCCGGAACGCCAGGCGGCGCCTGCAACTCGATCTCTTCCGCGGGCGCGGGCGGTTTGGGCCGCCTCGAGCGCCGGACGAACAGTGTCGTGCTCACAAGCTCTCCCTAGACGAGTAATTGTCCCCTACTTCGCGACGGCGGCCGGTATCGGACGGTGGCAGGCCGATTCACGCATTAGGTTCGCGGCCGTGGGTCTAGCCCTGGCAGGAAGGACCTTGGCAGCAGATGGAAGAGCAGACACAGCATCGCACAAGCAGTTCGGCCAGGCTACGTTTCATCCTGGGTAAACAGAAGGTCGACGTGGCACTCCCCACGGAGGTCCCGCTCGCCCATCTGCTGCCTGCCATTCTCCCGCAATTCGGCGCCGAGGTCGTGGAACAAGGTGTCGAGCACGAGGGATGGGTGGTGCGACGTCTCGGCGACAAAACACTGGACGAGGACCGGACGCTCTCCGAGCTGAGTGTGCTCGACGGTGAGACCCTGCACCTGCGGCCGCGCACCGATCAGGTGGTCGCGATCGACTACGACGACCTGGTCGACGGCGTCGCCGAGCAGGTGACCGCGCATCCAGGCACTCTCAACCCGACCCGAGTGCGGTGGATGTTCCGCGCGGCGGCTGTGGCGTGCCTGCTGCTCGGTCTCTGGCTGGTGCCGGGTGCGGGTTCGCCGCAGTCACAGGCGCAGCTCGCCGGTGGGCTGGCCCTCGCGCTGGTGCTCGGTGCGGCGTTACTGGCACGTGGCGCGGCCGACGCGCAGACGGCGACCATATTGGCCGCGGCCGCGGCCGCGTACGCTGGTGTGGCCGCGGCATTGGTGGTGGGCGTGCTGGCCCCTGGCGCACCGCTGGTGCTGCGGGTCACCGGAGCGGCCACGGGTGCGTTGCTCGCGCTGGTGGCCGGGCTGGCCGCGGTGGCCGAAGGGGTGCTGCTGTTCGTCGCGGCGACCGTGTTCGCCGGAACCCTGCTGCTCACCGGAGTGATCGGGGTGCTCACCGGCGCGACGAGTGTCCAGGTCGCGGCCATCGGCGTGGTGCTGTCGATCATTATGGGCATCTTCGTACCGCCTGCCGCCTTCCGGCTGTCGGGTCTCACCCTGCCCATGCTGCCTACCGGCGCCGACGAGCTGAACGAGGACATCACGCCGATTCCCCACCAGCTGGTCGTCGACCGCGGCTCGGCCGTCGTCGGGTATTCGACCGCGCTGCAACTCGGCCTGGGCGCCGCGCAATCGCTGCTGCTGCCGATCGTCGTCTTCGACGGCGACGGCTGGGCGAGGGCTTTGGTGCTGGTGCTTGCTTTGTTGCTGTTCCTGCGTTCCCGGCACCCGAACACGGTGATCCAGCGCTGGGCGCTGCTGGTGCCTGCCTGCACCGCGGTCGCCGCGTATCTGGTCGCTTTCGCAGGCGAGCAAACGCCCGCCGTCCGCCTGCTGGTGCTCGTGCCCGTGCTTTTCGGCGCGAGCGCCTTGCTGCTGCTCGGTGGGAACCGGCTGCCGGGGCGGCGGCTGCGACCGTACTGGGGCCGTGCGGTGGAGATCTTCGAGTCGATCACCGCGATCGCGGCACTGCCCATTCTTTTCCAGATTCTGCACCTTTACTCGTTCATGCGCGCATTGGCAGGCTGATGAAGTCACGCAAGGATCAGGTACAGGCCTATTTCTTTGTGGTCGGCAGGCTGGCAGCCGCGGTCACCCACGGGAAACCGGATGTGCTGCAGCCACCTGCCAGGCGCGTCACCACCGGCACCGTGTTCGGGTTCCTGCTCACCGCGCTGCTGGCCGCGATCTTCGGTATTTATGGTCTTTTCGTTCCTGGCAACGACACGTCGTGGCGGCACGCGGGCGCGATCGTGATGGACAAGAGCAGTGGGGCTCGCTACGTCTATCTCGACGGCGCGCTGCGGCCGGTCATCAACTACGCGTCGGCCCGCCTGGTGGCTGGGCCGGACGCCGGTGGCAAGGTCGTCGCCGTTTCGAGCAAGTCCCTGGCGGGCACTCCGGTCGGCCAGCCGGTCGGGATAACCGGCGCGCCCGACGCACTGCCCTCCGCGACCGCGCTGTACCGGGGTGACTGGTCGGTGTGCGTCCAGCCGCCGGGCAGTGACCCGGCTGTCGCCGGACCGGCGGTCACTCTGTTGCTCGCCGAACAGCGAGGCCGGGTGCTGACCGAGAGCCAGGCGATCCTGGCGTACACATCGGACGGTTCGACCTTCCTGATTTGGCAAGGAAAGCGGCTGAGGGTGCCGGACACGTCACAGTTGCGTTCCCTCGGCTACGGCGACCTGCGTCCGGTGGCGGTCACCCCGGCCTGGCTCAACCCGATCCAGCAGGGGCCTGATCTCGTCGTGCCCGCCGTCGCGGGGACGGGCTCACGTGGTCCGGTCATCGACGGCAGGCCGATGCTGGCAGGCCAGCTCGTCGAGGTGCGCAATCAGGCGATCAAGACCGACCAGCTGTTCCTGGTCCGTGCCGACGGGATCACGCCGGTCAGCAGGACGGTGGCCGCACTGCTGCTCGCCGCACCCTCGACGCGTGCGGCCTACCCTGGCGCGCTGGTGGAGCCGATCCCGGTCAGTGCGGGCGCGCTCAGCGGGGTGCCCACGTCGTCGGGTCCGGCGCTGGGCACCGGACTGCCGCCTGACCCACCGGAACTGCTGGCGCCCGACCAGAATTCGCTCTCGTGTGTCGCCTACCCGGTGGACGCGGCGGCCCCGCCGCAGGTGCGGCTGGTCGACGCCACCGCCGTGCGTTCCCGGTCGATGCCGATGGCCCGGCACCAGGCAGGTACCACCGCGGACCGGGTGGTCATCCCGGCCGGGACCGGGGTGCTCGCCCGACAGCAGGCCGTGCCCGGCGCACCACCCGGCGCGGCCTTCCTGATCACCGAGCTGGGTATGCGATATCCGGTGGCCGGTCCGGACGTGATGGGTGCGCTGGGCTATGCCGAGACCTCGGCGGTGCCGGTGCCGGCGGGACTGCTCGGCCTGCTGCCCGCCGGCCCGCTGCTCAGCGCCGACGCGGCCCGTTCCAGTCCGGCCTGAGCATTCGCGAAACATTTCCCTCCGAAATCCAGAATGGTTGCGAAAAGGCTCCGAAGGCTCTCGATCGAATTTAAGCTTGGGTCATGGCCGCACCGCCGAACAAAATGTACGGCTCGACCGAGTGTCGCGGCACCACAGTGCAGGAGGAAAACTGATGTCGCATTCAACAACGCTCTCCCCGCAGACGATCAACCAGCAGGCGGATCGGCACGACACCTTCGCGCAGAACATCAGCGACCAGCTGACCCAGCTGAAGAACGAGGTGGACCAGACTCTGCAGATGAGCACCAGCGCCGCTACCCGTGCGCTGAGCACCACCTGCGACAACTGGGTCGAATCGGTGCGCAGCTCGGTGCTGCAGCACATGACTGGCATGGCGAACAACATGCGCCGCGAGGCCAGTGACCAGGAAGCGATGGACCAGGAAAGCGAGAAGGCGATCCTGAACGTGCCGATGGAGACCGGGAACTTCCTCGGCGCCTGATCTTCCGCTTTCTTTCCGTCTCGTTTTCCTGAAAGGATGAACAAATGTCCAACGACACCATCAAGTATGACTATCCGGTCATCGAGCAGTGCCTCGGCATGATGAGCAAGAAGGCCACCGAGATCGAGAACCAGGCCGACGAGCTGGAGAAGTCGGTCAAGTCGATCATGACCGGTTGGGAAGGCAGCACCGCGGACTCCTACGAGCGGCTGGCCGGTGATCTCAAGGCCGATCTCATCGCCAACAAGACCAACCTGGAGAACCTGAAGGCCGCACTGGAGCGGGCCGCGCAGGAGATGCAGGACAAGGACCGGAGCGGCGCGGGCCGCCTGGGCTGACATCGGCTCTTCAGCCGCCCGCACCACCCATCCCGGAACCGGCGGTGCGCTGGTCACCCCCCGGCACCAGCGCACCGCCACCCCTGTCCGTCCACTTCGGCCGAAGGAGCCTGTTCGTGGCCACCAACTACAATCCCGAAGCGATCAAGAAATCGGCCGACAAGCTCGGCAGCATCATGGACGACATGTCCGCGTTCGACGCGCTGAAGCCGAATTGGCCCAACGCTGGGAAGTTCCCGCTGGCGCAGTGGCTGGAGCGCGTGGTCGATGACCGCCGCAACGGCCTCGTCGCCCAGGGCGAGCACCTCAAGACCGTGCTCACCGACCTCAAGTCGACCCTCGTGTCGATCACCGACGACTTCCAGAACACCGACGGCGACAACGCGGCGAAGATCAAGCAGAGCATCGTCGACATCGAGAAGCGCGCTTCGGACGACGTCGCGAAGTTCGACCAGGGCACCGAGGCCCAGCAGGGCAACTTCACGGGCGGCCCGAAGGGCAACGCCTCCGACGGTGATGGGTACAACGACAACCTTCCAGGTTCGGGTGCCAAGGCCTGAACCTTGGCTGGCCTGAATTCCGTCAGAAACTGAACTCCGCCGATGTCACGGCCTCCGCAGACGCCTGTCGTCGGAAACGAAGGCGTTCCGCGGAGGTCGCCGGTTTGGCACCGGAACCCCGGTCGCTCTCGTTAAGGATGTAGTCCTATGTCTGATTCTGCCGGCACGCCGCTGGTCGGTGAGTACTCCTCGTCCTCACCCGCGCTGGACACCACCCAGTACGGGACCATCGAAGCGCTCAACGGCGTCGTCTCCGATCTGGTGTTCAACTCGGATGGTTCGCACGCGAGCTTGAGCCGCGCGACTGTCGCCGAAGCGTGGTACGAGCTGGAGAAGGACTTCAACAAGGCGACCAAACGGTTGGGTGACATCAACCAGGAGATCGCCAAGGAGATCAAAGCGCTGAAAGACTCACTCGCCGGTGAAGCGGGCGACGCTCTGCAGAAATACGCGACCGACATCCTCAACGAGAGCGAAGAGCTGTACAACACGCTGGAAGGCAGGAAGTACGGCACCGCGGTCGGGAACGTGGGGCATGCCATCCAGGCTTTCGCCGGTGGCTGGTGGAACATCATCGAGAACTCCGACGAAAAGCGAAAGGCCGCGGATAAGGCGTTGCGCGCCTTCGCCGCGACGGAGATCGCACTCGCCAAGTCGGTTCCCGCGGTCAACGCGATCCAGACCAATCTGAAGAGCCAGCTCGAAAGCATGAACAACCAGGCCGACGACGCACTGGTCAAAGACTTGCAGGGCGCGCTCAGTGCCCTGGGCGCGCAGTACAACACGCGTGGCGGCGACTTCGTGCCGCTGAAGATCATCAACGGCCTGTCCAAGGCGAACGACTCGCGATACACCCCCGGCGTCGGCGCCCCCGGTCCGACTACGAGTGGAGGGGGCACCTCCGGCGAGGGCGAGTCCAAGAACCCCAAGCTCGACGACATTCCCGCGACGACGGCGGAGGGCGGTACCCCCGGCGAAGAAGGCGGTGGTGACGGCCAGAGCAAGGACACGACACCGGCGCTGGACCGCGAGCCTGTTGCCACGGAAGGCGGCGAAGGCGCAGGCAAGCAGCAGGCGTACGAGCTGGACGACATGCCCGCGACCTCGACGGCCGGCGGCACCCCCGGCGGCACCTCCGGCGGCACCTCCGGCGGGGAAGACACCGCGTCGACAGCCGGCCTGGACAGCGCGAAGCAGGCCGCGGATCAGGCCATCGGCGGCCTCACCTCGCCGACGGGTGACACCGGTGCCGGGACCGGGGGTGGCTCCACCGGTGGCGCTGGCACCGAGGGGGGCTCAGCTGGTGGCACCGGGAGCGGTGGCGTCGGCACCGGGTTGAGCCCGGAAACCCAGAAGGGCCTCGACGACGCGAAGGCGGCCGCCGGCCAGGCCATCGACGGCCTGTCGTCGCAGACTGACGACCCGGCCCGCCAGCAGGCGCTGGAGGAAGCGAAGAACGCTGCTGGCCAGGCGATCGACGGCCTCTCCGATCCGTCGGGCGCGGCCGCGGGCGGAGTGCCTGCGATCCCGACGACCGGTGGTGGGGCCGGAAGTGGTGGTGGTACGTCACCGGAGGACGAGCGGCGCCAGCAGGCGCTGGCGGACGCGAAGAAGGCCGCCGATGACGCGATCGACGGGCTCACCGATCCGGCCGGTGCGGCAGGCGGCGGAACACCGGGGATCCCGACGACCGGTGGTGGGGCCGGAAGTGGTGGTGGTACGTCACCGGAGGACGAGCGGCGCAAGCAGGCCCTGGCGGACGCGAAGAAGGCCGCCGGTGACGCGATCGATGACCTGACGAATCCGGATGGCTTGCCCAGCACGGAATCAGGCGGCCCTGGCGGCGGTGAGGGCGCTGGCGACGTGGCGCTCGACAAGGCGAAGGAAGCCGCGGGGAAGTCGATCGACGACCTCTCGAAGCCGGACGACTCTCCCGAACGCAAGGAAGCGCTCGAAGAGGCGAAGAAGGCCGCCCAGAAGGCGATCGACGACATCGGTGCGGCGAATGGCGACCCAGAGGCGATCCAGAAGGCGAAGGACGCAGCAGGCGCGGCCATCGACGACCTGACGGGCAAGACGGACGACCCGCAGGCGAAGCAGGCGCTTCAGGACGCGAAGGAAGCTGCGGACAAGGCCATCGGCGACGCGACCAAGCCAGAGGACCCGGTGCGCGTGCAGGCACTCGAAGACGCGAAGAGCGCGGCGGACAAGGCGATCGACAGCCTCGCCAGCGACGGCACGCCGGAAGAGAAGGCGGCCTTGGCCGAGGCCAAGGCCGCGGTGGACAAAGCCATCGATTCCGCCGGCGGGCCACGGGAGCTGGAGGACTTCCTCGCCGCTGACCGGGTCCCGGTCGACAGCCTGGGCGGCGCCGGCGGTGGTGCGCCCGATCTCGGTGGTGGCGCGGGTGGCGGTGGAGTCCCCGACCTCGGTGGTGGCGCGGGTGGCGGTGGCATGCCCGACCTCGGTGGTGTCGGCGGAGGCGGAGGTGTCGGCGGCGCCGGCGTACCCGCTGTGGCCGAACCGGCGGTGGCAGGTCAGTTCGATACCCAGCCCGGTCAGCGTGGCGCGCCCGCCGGTATCCCGGTGACGGCCTCGTCGGCGGGTGCCAGCGTCGATCCCACCGCCGGAATGGGACCGGGTGGCATGCCGATGGGTGCAGGTGGCATGGGCGGCGGGGGCGCCGGCGCGGGCCAGGAAGGCAAGGAACGCGAGCCGCAGATCTGGCTGCAGGCGGACAAGGGCGCCTGGGATGATCCCGACAACGACCGCCCGGACTCACCCGTGCTCGGCAGGGACTGACCCATGACGGTCGAGCCCGCACCCCCGCTGGACGACGCGGCACTGGCCGCCTTGCCACCGGAACAGCTTGCCCAGCTGGTGAACGAGGTCAGCCCGGATGCCTTCTACCAGCGTGCGGTGGCCTTCGAGCAGGCGCAGGCGCGCTGGGAGGAGGCCAGGCACGAGTTCCAGCGCGAGTCGAAGCACATGTGGGAATTGTGGAGCGGCGAGATCGCCGACGCCTACGACCAGGCCGCGCGCCGGATCGACGCCTCGGTGGAGGAGGTGATCGAAGCGCTGGCCAGTCCCGGCTATCCTGCCATGCTGCGGCAGGCCGGTGACGCGCTCGCGTTGGCACAGCTGAGGTTCAAGAACCTGCAGGCGCAGGGTGAGGCCACCGACCCGCAGGCGGCCGCGCAGATCGTGCGTGATCTCGGTCAGGTCTACCACGACGTGGGCAACGCACTCGTGCCGTTTCCGGACTCCGGTCAGTCCGTTCCCGCCGCCTTCACGCCGGGCACCGGCTCCACCTCCGCCGACGGGGTGGTGCCGGTCCAGCCTGACCAGGCAGGCGTGACCGGTGCTGGCTGGGGTGGCGGCGGTGCCGGTGCGGGTGGTGTCCCGTTCGTGCCGGGCGGGCCTGGCGTGACCAGTGCATGGGCTCTCGGCGCGCGTGGGGACTTCGCCGGTGATTGCTCAGTGAACCCGGCTGACGGCGGTGTGTCGAGTGATGGTGTCTTCGCCGCGGGTTATCAGGCTCATTCGGCGCCCGCGGTGCTTGGCCGTGCCACTGCGGTCGCGGCAGGAGCGGACGTCCCGGAGGCTGCCGTGGTCATCCCGGTCGGTATGCCCGCTGTGGTCGGCCGTGCCAAGGCCGATCACGCGGACGGTGACCGCAAGAAGACCGCACGCGGGCAGGTTCCTGCGGAAACGGGTGCTTCCGTGTCGTCGGCGGGCGGCCAGGCCGTCGCGGACGCTCCACGCGCGCTCGTGTCCGACGGGGCGAAGACCACTACGCCTGCTCCGGTGACAACTTCCGCCCAGCCGGCGACGGCTCCGGCCACGGCTCCGGCGACGGCGAGCGCCGGGTCCCCGCCGGAGGCCGCCACGAGCGTGCAGGCCACGCAGGGATCGTCGACGCCCGGTCCGTCACAGAGCTCTGGCGGTCAGGCGTTGGCGGCAGCGCAGGAAAGTGCTCGTCAGCTTGTCGCGGGGACACCGACCGGCGGCGTTTCCGCCGGAAACGCGGCGGGGCAGGGAGCACCGCCGGTCACCCCGCCGGTGACGAAGCTGGGCGAGTTCGACACCGCTCGGACCACGTTGCCCGCGACGCCGGGTCCGGCAGCGGCGGCAGCTGGCGCGACGGGTGGTGGCGCGGCGCCCGGAGGTATGCCGCTCTCCCCGATGGGATTCGGTGGTATGGGCGGGCAGCAGCGTGAGGACAGCGAGCGGCACCCGGAGGCGTTGCTCAATTCCGACAAGGAGATCTGGGACTCCCCGGGGTGGACCTCGGTACTGGGCAGGCGGGAGAAAGCCCCTGAGGCGCCGCTCACCGACATAGCGGACGAAATTGACCTGACGGATATTCCGGAAGGTCCTAGCGCGATGGACCGGCTTGACGATTGGAGGAAGTGAACATGACCGACTTCTCTGAAATATTCGATCGCGACGGAGGTGTCGAGGACGCCATCGCCAAACTCGAGAGCGAACGCGTAAAGCTGGGCGAGATGTGGAGTGATGGGCGGACGACGGTCCGTGCGAAGAATCAGGCGCTTGAGATGACATTCGATGGGCGAGGAGAACTGATCGACCTCGTTTTCGACGAGTCGAAATATCGGACGCTGGTGCCGAAGCAGCTCGCGAGAGTCATTCTCGACACGCTGCAGCTGGGGCGTCTGCGCACCATGGAGAAGCTGATCGAGGTGATGTCCCCTGAAAGCGCCGGGTTCGACTTGGGAACGTCAGCCTACGGTGATGGCGACCCCCAGAACACGCTCGACGCGCTGATCCCCCCGCTGACGCAGCGGGTCGAACACCTCGGTCCGGCCGCTTCCCGGCCCTGTCGCGAATCGGAGAAATAATCATGACCGAGAACTTCTATCTGGATCCCGCGGAGGTCGCGCAGGCCACCGGCAGGATCAAGGCAGCGAACGACGATCTTTCGAGCGCTTTCGAAGTTCTCGAATCCGTGCTGCTGGAACATGACGGTTGCTGGGGACACGATGACGTCGGAAAGACGTTCGAGCAGAAGTACGTGAAACCGGCCACGGAGGCGCGTACGGCTATCGGTAACTCAATCGAAAACACTGGCGGCACCGCCAGTAACCTCGAACAGGCATCTTCGGAGTTCCAGGGGCTGGATCAAGAATCCGCAGCGAGGCTGGACGCCGTTGTGGGCGAGGAATACGACCAGGAATAACGCGTCGTAGCGTTTTCTGGCAAGTGAAAGGGAGACAAGCGGATGAGTGGATCGGATGAGGTCACCCATCTGCCTCCCAAACTGCAGAAGTTCTTCAAGGTCGTGCTCGGCATGGAATGGCCGGAGACGAGCGGTCCCGGCGTCAGTGCCATCGGCGCCGCATGGGGAGCGTTCGCGGACAAGGCAGACGCGTTCGCGGACGAAATGGAGGCGGCGGCCGGCAGGCTGGACACGGCGATGGACGGCGCGGTCGCGTCCCACACCGTCTCCTGGCTCAAGGACGACCTTGTCACAGGTATGCGCGAGCTGGCCAATCAGTCCCGTGACTTCGCGAAGACGGGGAAGAACGCCGGCGCCGACGTGACGAAGACGAAGATCCTTTTCGTCGTCATGGCGGCGATGGCGCTCGCCACCGTGATCATGCTGATCAATTCGCTGGTCGGTGCCTTCCTCGTGCCGGCGGTGGAGGCCGCCGCGCAGCTGAGCATGCGGTTGCTGCTGCGGGAACTGCTCACCAGGATCTCGCAGCTGACCATCAGGGACCTTACCGTGGCCGCGGGCGAAGCGCTGGCGAAGATCCAGCGGCACGCCATTCCGGTCGCGATCAACACCACGAAGACCGCGGCCAAGTACGCCGCGGTCGGCGCCGGGATCATGGCCTTCATGGACGCGTCCATCGACCTCGGCCAGATGGGCGACAAGACGCGCGACGGGTTCGACTGGGACGCGTTCACCGGCGCGGTGATCGGCGGAGCGATCGGTGGCGCCGCCGCGGGCGTCGCCCAGTCCGCCTCGCGGGGCCTGGTCGGACTGATCTCGAAAGAGGCGAAGAGCAAGCTGCCGCCGTATGTGGTCGCGTTGGGGCATCTCGGCAACGCCGGCCTGCAGATGACCATGGTCGCCCTCACCAACCCACTGGTCAACCTGGCCACCCATGGCAAAGGCAACGTCTGGGACGGAATCCTGGGCGCGGCCAGCAGGTTCGAGCCCGGCCGGGCCGCGAAGACCGGCACGGGCGGTGACCCTGGTTCCACCGCCGACCAGCCCGGCGCCGGTATCAGCGATGTCGCTGACCTCAAGTTCGAGAAGAAGGGGGGCTTGAAGGTTCCCGACGTCGAATCGATCGACGACATCGAGGGCTCGGGCCTTCCGGCGTACTCGGCCGGCCCGGCCGAGGGGCACCAGGTGCTCGGATCCGACGACGCGCCGCCCGCTTTCGAGCCGTCGGACGGACGGCCCGCCTACACCGAGGACGGCAAACCGCTGGGCACGGTCTTCACCAACTCCGGTGCGGGCGGCCGCGGCACGATCCAGACCACTTCGGCTGACCATGGACTGGAATCGAGCGCCTCGCCGACCAGTTCGGCGCGGAGCACGGTGATCGGGGATGCGCCCACGTCGTCGCCTGGTGTCGGTTCTTCGTTGGCTGGTGCGGGTGAGGGTTCCGGTCAGTCGTCGCAGGGGCAGTCCGCTGCTGGTGGGGTGCCTGCTGTTCAGTCGCAGGCCGGGGTGGGGGGTTCTGGGGAGGGTGTTCCCGTTGGTGTCGGGGATGCGCCCACGTCGTCGCCTGGTGTCGGTTCTTCGTTGGCTGGTGCGGGTGAGGGTTCCGGTCAGTCGTCGCAGGGGCAGTCCGCTGCTGGTGGGGTGCCTGCTGTTCAGTCGCAGGCCGGGGTGGGGGGTTCTGGGGAGGGTGTTCCCGTTGGTGTCGGGGATGCGCCCACGTCGTCGCCTGGTGTCGGTTCTTCGTTGGCTGGTGCGGGTGAGGGTTCCGGTCAGTCGTCGCAGGGGCAGTCCGCTGCTGGTGGGGTGCCTGCTGTTCAGTCGCAGGCCGGGGTGGGGGGTTCTGGGGAGGGTGTTCCCGTTGGTGTCGGGGATGCGCCCACGTCGTCGCCTGGTGTCGGTTCTTCGTTGGCTGGTGCGGGTGAGGGTTCCGGTCAGTCGTCGCAGGGGCAGTCCGCTGCTGGTGGGGTGCCTGCTGTTCAGTCGCAGGCCGGGGCGGGGGGTTCCGGGGAGGGTGCTCCCGTTGGTGCTGGTGCGTCGTCCTCCCCGGCTGTTGCCGGTTCCGGCGTGGGGCAGCCTGCGGCCGGTGGCACGCCGCCCACCCAGACACAGCCCGCGGTGGCGGACCCCGCCCCGGCGCCGGGGCGGGGTCGACTCCTTCGGGCAGCACTTCGTCGCAGGGGCAGCCTTCGCCTGGCGCCGGTGCGGGGCAGCCGTCCACGGCCGGTGCTCAGCCTGCGGCGGCTCAGAGCACTTCGGCCGTCGGACCGCGCGGCGGGGAACCCGGCGCCACGGCCCCATCGCAGGTCGAGACTGCCACGAAACCACCGGTGACGACCACGGCCGGAGACGCTAAGACCGGCGCGGAGTCCGCGACGACGGCGTCCGCCGACCGGCCCGCGACCGTGACACCGCCCGCCGTGGGCTCGCAGTCCGCTGTGACGGCCTCTGGTCCTGCCGGAGCGCATGCCGGCGAGCAAGCCGCCACTCCCGCCGCATCGCGTCCAGCGGCCGGTGACAGCGGTGCGGTTCAACCGGGCACCGGTCGCCCGGAGCAGGCTCCCGCCGACCAGCCACGCCCCGCGGCGGCGGCAGGCAACCCGCCGCCGCGGGTCGAGCCGTCGGCCCGGCCGGCGCCCACTACTACGACCACGCCCACCACCCCGCCTGCGGCCACCGTGCCGTCCGTCGTGACGGCTGGCGGCCCTGCTGCTTCCGCTGGACCGCGCCCGATCACTGACGACGGTGGGGTGGCGCAGGCGAGCGCCGGCCGTCCGGAGCAGGTTCCCGCTGACCAGTCGCGCCCTGCCGTCTCAAGCGGGGCCGCCACAGCAGCCGGGGCGCGTCCGGTCGCTGGCGAAGGTACGTCGGTCCAGCCGAGTGCGGGGCGTTCGGAGCAGGTTCCCGCTGACCAGCCGCGTCCTGCCGTGTCGAACGGGAATCCGTCACCGGCGGTGACTGCCGCTGGTCCGGCCGGGGCGCGTCCCTCGGCTGGTGCGACGACCGGCGACGCTGGGACGGTGCAGCCTGGAGCAGGCCGTTCGGAGCAGGCTCCGGCTGACCAGTCCCGCCCAGCCCCGCCTGGTGGCAACCCGCCGCCGCGGGTGCGCCCGGAGAGCGCGGTGCCGGGCGACAGCGTGCCTCGCCCTGTCGCCGCGGCCACGCAGGCTCGGGGGGATGCCACGCCCTTGCGGCCGGACGTTCCGTCGCCTACCCCCGTTCGCGGGGACGGTGCGCCGGGCAAGTCGGAGAGTGTCGCGGCTCAGGCCGGTCCGGACCTGGCGAAGCCGCGGCCGCGCACAAGGTCGGACCAGGACAGCGACGTCGCCCAGGCCGCGCAGGCGGCGCTCGTCGCCGGCTATCTCGGCCTGGCGGAAGAGACCGCGGCCAAGCCGGTAGGCGCGCCGCAGGGTGGCGTGCACGCTGAGCCCGTCAAAGTCGACGCCGGTTGGCTGAAGGCCAGGGAGGCGGCCAAGCCCGTCCGGTACCGGGCTGAGCGGTTCGACCCGGCCAGCAGCGGGGGCAAGGCCGACGGGCTGCTCGACGGCAAGATCACCCAGATTCGGTTCGATGTCCGGCGTTTCCAGCCTGTCCCGGGGGTCTGGGTACGGGAGCTGGCCGCTCCGGTCGACCTGACCTCGAGTACTGCGGGGCTGGACATGAAAGCCCGTCAGGATTGGCTGAGCGGCCAGCAGAAGTTGCTGGACGACCATTTCAACGGGGTGTACCGGTTCGCCAACGGCGACCTCGCCCATTTCGTGCTGGACGGCAACACCCCGGCGGAGGTGAAGAAGGGATGGGACATCGATCCCGGCCGTTCGGTGCCGGTGAAGATGTTCGACTCGTCTGTCGACGGTGCGCGACGTGTCAATCAGCTGGAGTGGGACACGCGTGACCGGGCAGGCGCGCTACACGAGTTGTTCCACTTCTTCGGGCTCGGGGAGGCCTACCGCGACGGCGAACTACTGTTCAAGCGGCCCGATCAAGACGGCATCATGGGCCCCGACCGGCAACTGCGCCTGAATGACCGCAACGTCGCGAAACTCGACGAACTGTCGCTCAGCGCCGGCGATCGCCCGACAGGGTACCGCCCGGTGCTGCCTCCCGACAGCGCGCTCGGTACTGACGGGCCCGTGGGAGCACACGGTCCGTCCAACGCACCGCCGCCGCGGCCGAGACCGGACGATCCGTCGCGCCCGCCGGGCTCTTCCTCCTCACAGGCGGGGGCAGGCTTGCACAGGGCTCGCCCGTTGCCAGGCAGCGGTGTCCCCTCGGGGCCCGCGATCAAGCCGGCGGCCGCCGCGTTGGCTCAGAAAGCACAGGTCGACCGGCCCGTCGTCAAAGACACCCCGGACTTCTCCGAGGTGCGCGCGTCGATCGTGGACCAGTTGGTGACTTACGGCGAGAAGCGGGAGACGGCCGCCGCCTGGGTGGCTTCGTCGTTCACCGACGAGCGGCTGGCGAGGCTGGACGTGACGCTCGAGGGCGATCGGGGCACGTTCAACGGCGCCGAAATCGAGATTCAGGCCGCGGGCATCGGACCGGCGGTGAACGCGTACGACGGCATCGCCGACCGCGACATCCACCATGAACGGAAGGCGTCGGTCAGCGAGTCGGCGGCCGTGGCGCAGCGGGAATCCGTGGACCCGACGAGCCTCCTCAACGCGCCCGTCGGTCCGGTGAACGTGGGTGTGCGGATCAAGGGCATCGGTACCACGTCGAGGCACCGCGCCTCGGTATCGCAGGAAGACCGGCTGGCGGTCGACTTCGGCGAGCTCGATCGCGCCGTGACCACCTCGGACCACATGGTGGCACACCACATCACCGTCCGGCCGAAGCAAGGGCATCTGCAGCGGACCCGCTCGGCGGATACACGTGCGGTCGATGTGCCGATGACGCTGGAGTGGGCCAAGCACGAAGGCGGGGCGGCGGGCACACATCGGCAGATGGTGTCGATCGAGTATCCCGAGTTCGACAGCCACACGACACCCGCGGAACGCGCACGGGAGTTCGCGAAGTTCGAAAAGGAACGCCGTGCGATCAAAGGGGTCGAGTTCGCAGGGGTGTCGAAGATCTTCAGTGAGGTCCGTGCCAGCCTGAGTTTCGAGGGGGCCGATCCCGAAGTCGCCAGGTTCCACGAATGGCTGAACCAGCTAGGGCCTGAGCATGGGATCGAACTGGCGACCGGTGGCCTCGCGCGGGAGACGTTCCACTTCGCTCATCTGAAGGCGCCGACCACGATCGTGATCGGCAGGGCGAAAATGCCCGAGCACCTGAAGCCGGTGGTGCCCGAGGAAACCTTCGTCGACATGGCGGACAAGCAGATCAGCCACCACCGTGCGGCCAGCGAGTCCCATTCACTGGGGGCGGGCGGCATTCGCGAGTGGGGCGGCGAGGTTTCCGTCGGTGTCGGCGAGGCGATCGCCGACACACTCGGCGTGAAATTGACGGCCACCGCCAGCTACGGCCGGACCGCTGAGGACTACGCCGAGCACATCGGGCTGCTCCAGGTGGAGCTGAACGAGAAGACCAGCGGGGTATTCGAGAACCACGACATCCACTTCCGGTTCGCCGTGGCGATGCTGGAGCCGAACACCTCGGCGCACGGTGACGGCAGGCCGCACCGGTTCGCGTTCTTGCACCGGCACGACAAGCCGATGGGCCAGCTGGTGGTCGACGGCGCCGCGCGGTTGTCCATGTCGAACGAGTTCGCCATGGACTCGGACTCGGAGGGGTCGGCCCCGAGTGCGGTGGCCACGCCGACGCGTTCGAACTCGGCGGGCCTCGCCCCGGAAGCCGTGCCCGCCCAGGTGCGCGGGCAATGGCACCTGGGCGAGCGCACGGTGGCGGACATCGTCGGGCGGGTGATCCACAAGCTCGTCTCCGAGGAGCAGGTGCTCGATTCCGACGCTGGTTCGCTGAAGACAAGGATGACCGCGTTCCTGCGCGACAACGCCAAGGGCGTGCTCGACGGTGGTGACGGCGTTCGTTTCCCGATGCCGGACGGGGAAAAGGACCTGTTCTTCACGGGCAAGGTGGACGGGGAGCAGGGCTGGCACCACAAGGTGGCGCCGTGGAAGGAACTCAGCGGCAAGACGGTCGCCAGCAACACGGTCAAGATCGACAACACGCGCAGGCGTTCCAAGAGCCTCGCCATCTCGGTCGAAGGCGAAGCGGGAGTCGCGACGCTCAGCGGCCGGGCCGCGCCGTCGCGCACCAAGGAACGCGGCGGGAGCTTCTCGCAGACGGTGCGGGAGGAACATGTGTGGTCCGGCGGCGCCGGACCCAGTCACCTGTTCCACTTTCCTGTCGAGATCGAGGTGCGCACGGGCACCGACTGGCACGACCTCGACGAGCCGATGATCTGGCGGGAGGCCGACGGAGCAGTACCTACCGCCGGTATCCCCGGCAGGTTGGAAATCGCTGTGCCGACCATGCCGGGGCGGCCTGCCAAGGTCGATCCGGCACCGGTCAGCCAGGCGACGGAGTGGACGAGTGCGGGTTCCGGCTTGTCGCCGGCGATGCGGCCCGCGACGTTGCCCGCGGAGTTCGACCTGGATTCCTTCGCTCCGATACCCAAACTGGGCTCCACGATCAGCGCCATGCTGGCGCCGCCGGAAGCGCGGGGCATCCGCGACCATGTGAAGTCGGCAGCCAAGTGGGTCATGCTGGGAGACGAGCCGGATCCGCTGGGCGGCGCGGCGAGCGACGGTCCCGGGAGCGCGGCGCAGTCGCGCGAAGCGCTGGAGAAGTGGGTCGGCGGCCACAATCGGCAGGCCAGACTGGGGCTGGCGGCCGGTCCTTCCGACGAGCTGCACCTGCGAAGTTACAACGACGGCGACTTCACGGGAATGACGGCGCGGGACACGGTGGGTTCGGCCAGACTGACCTCCACCTACGGGAACGCCCGGATATTGCGGGTCGACGAGCGGCACGCCTTCAGCAGCACCCAGCTGACCGAGACGGAATCCACGACGCACGAAAAGCGCGTGTACGGGTTCGACGCGAACTTCACCGCGTCGCTGCCGCTGGGGACGGACATGTTGCCCGGCGAGGCGGAAACCTCCGCCGGGTATGAACGTGGCCGGGGCCGCGACGAGCTTGCCAAGGTCGAGACCACGACGACGCAAACCCGGGTCGAACGTGGCTATCTGGTCGAGTTCGACGCCCGGCATCGGGTCGACACCAAGGTGCACATGAACTGGACCGGTCCGTTCGGCGGTTCGCATGATCGGCCGGCGGTGGCGAAGGTGCGGGAGATCTTCAGCCCTCGTGCGGTGGCGATGTGGGTGCCGGCGAGCGATCTTCCGCGGTTGGGAGAGCTGTCGCGGCATGACCTGGACAACAACCTGCACCCGGAGGACCTGGCGGCATACCAGGCCACCACCGCGAAGAACGCCGGCTCGCCGCTCGCAGCGGCCGGTAGGCCCGCCACTGCCGTGTCCGCCGCCGCACCCTTGCCGGAGCTGGCGCGGGGGCTGGGGACCTTCGAGCCGGCTCGCCTCGACATGGTGACCGAACTGACGCAGGGGTTGCGTGCGGCTTTGCGGTCGTGGGAGCGGACTGTCGATGGGCGGGTGGTTCGGGAGTTTCGGGGTTTGCATGATGTGTTGGTCGAGGGCTTTGGGACCCGGTTGGTGTTGGGCGGTTTTAGTGCTGCGTTGAGTGACATGTTGAACGGTGGCTTGCCTGTTCTGGGGGAGCGATTGGGTGAGTCTGGGAAGTTGCAGCAGTTGGCTGTGGTGTCGGCGAGGTTGGTGGGTGGTGTTTCGCGGGGTGTTGATCGTGAGTTCGGATTGGTGTCGTCGTCGACGTCGACGGTGGTTCGCGATGTGGGTCGGCGGTCGGGCTGGAAGTCTGGTTTTTCGTTGAAAGTTACTCCGGATTTGCCGATTCCGGAGTTCTTTGGTTCGGGTTTGCTGGGGTTGGGTGAGTTGTTGGATCCGCATGCGGGTGGTGAGCGGGCGGGTCGGCGTGCCGGGCAGCAGGTTCCGGTGCGCCGGGAGACGACGTCGTTTGGTTTTTCGGGTGCCGCGGAGCGGCATGAGTTCGGGCTTGAGGTGACGGTTGAGCTGAAGCCGTGGGCGCGGTCGGGTGCCTACCTCAAGCACATTCCGTTGTTGCGCAAGGGGGCGGTGAAGGAGTCATATACCGCGGAGCCTTTTACTGTCCAATCGGCTGTGCGGTCGACGCAGTCGGAGACACCGCCGCCCGCTCGCGCGCTGCCGAGGCCGGTGTCGGGCTCGTTGCGTGAGTTTTGGCAAGCGAGTCATGTCGAGCAGAGAGTCCCGGACAATGCCGTGGTCCACGCGGCGCCGTTCGAGGCGCCGAAATTGCAGGCGAAGTTGGCTGAGGTGGCTGGGGGGCTCAATTCCGGGCGTGCGTATGCGTTGTTGGTGGGGACTCGCGCTGGGCAGTTGAGTGAGCATTTTTCTGGTCTGTTGTCGGGTGGTCATGTTGTGGAGGTGGGCGGCCGGGATTTGTCGGGGGTCCGGGTGGAGGCTGATCTTGGTGCTCGGGAGGTGGTTCGGGAGGTTTCCGGTGGCGTGTTGGGTAAGTCGGTGACGGTGCCTTCTGATGTGCTGCTGGGGAAGCTGGAGGGTGGTGTGTTGCGTGGCGCGAGGGAGTCGGAGGCGAAGTTCGCGGCTGGTGTCTTTGGTGGCAACGCGGCATTGTTCTTGGGTGAGGAGTTGGTTGAGCGGGAGTCGGCTTCGAAGGGTGTTGAGCCTGAGGCTCCATTGACGCGGACAGTCGAGGTGAAGTCGGATCGGGTGTTCTTGGTTCGTGCGGAGTTGGTGCCGACGTTGACGTTGTTGGGGAAGGGGGGTGCTGCGGGTGAATCGTTTGTGCTGGGCTCGGATGGGGATGTGTTCTTGCGTGTGGACGAGGCAGGGCTGGGCGTCCTGGGTATCGACGTCCCGGCGGTCATCCCCACGACGTCGACGGAGAAAGCACGGCCTATCGCTGCCGGTGTCGTGCTGGGCGGAGTCCCGGCGAGCGTCGACCGCGCGGCTGGATTCTTGCCAAAGGAAGACGGTGTATTCGCGGCCGTACTGGGTGAGTCGGCACGGCCGACCGCGGCACAGTTCGAGGCCGGGCTCTGGGCCGGGGGCTGGAACGGGTCTGATCCGGTGCGGGTCTTCACCTGCGCTGTGAATGACCTCTCGGCCTATGTCAAGACGATCAGCGAGGCGTTGGGTGTCGACGTGTATCGCCCGGCGGATCTGTTGTGGCTCGGTTTCGGCGGCCCGGGCCCGGCCGCGCGGGTCGGCCCGCTGGCGCTGGACGGCGACGGCCGGCCGATGGTGCCGCACGAACCTGCTCCGTCGGTGGACGCCGCGGGCTCCGGCTGGATCAAACACACTCCTGACGGCACCCGGCGGCTGGCACGGTACCGGGTGGCGGCCGAGGCCTCCGCCCCGCCGAATCTCGGGTTGCCTCGTCCGGTTCACCTCGGCCCCGGCGACGACTCGCTGTCCGCGCTGAGCCGGGCGCGTCCCCTGCCGAGCTCGCCGGGCCCGGCCGTGCACCCGGCGATGGCCGAGTTGGCGCTGAGGGCGAAAGTCGACCGTCCGACTGTCAAGGACCGGCCCGATTTCTCGACCGTGCGTGCGTCTGTAGTGGACCAATTGGAGGCCGCCGGTGAAAAGCGCCCCGCGGCGGAGAACTGGGTCACGTCGACGTTCACTGACGAGCGACTGGGAAAGCTCGAGGTGACGCTGGAGGGCGACCGGGCGAGTTTCAACGGGGCTGAGATCGAGATTCAGCTGGTCGGGATCGGTGCGCCGAAGAACACGTTGGACGGAGTCGCCGATCGCAGTGCTCAGTACGAGGGTGCGACGCTGACCAAGGAGTCGTCGGTTGAGGCGACGCGGGAAGGGGCGAACCCGACGAAATTGCTGAACGTGCCCGCCGGTCCGGTGACGATCGGGGCGAACCTCGAGCGGGTCGGGACCTCGTCAACGCGGAAGTCTTCCGTCTCGGCAGAGGACCGCCACACCGTCGATGTGTCCGAGCAGCAGCGCCCGGTGACAACTTCGGATCATGCACTGGCTCACGAGATCAAGGTGCTGCCGAAGCCAGGGCATGTGATCCACCGGAACCGGCCGGTCGAGGCGCAGTTGGTCATGGTCGACGCGAAGTTGGAGTGGCCGAACCACGAGGGCGGTGGTGGTGGGACGCACCGGCGGAACGTGTCGATCGAGTACCCTCAGGCCGACCCGCACGCGACGGCTGACCAGCGTGCGAAGGCGTTTGCGGCGTTCGAGCGTGAACGCAAGGCGGTCAAGGATGTGACGTTTGCCGGCCTTGGCCCGATCTTCCACGAGTTGCGGTCGAGGCTAAACGTCAAGCCCGATGATCCGGCTCTGAACCAGCTGCACGAGTGGCTGAACACACTGGGCCCCGAGCACGGCACCGCGATGGTCACAGGAGGCTTGGCGCGCAAAACGTTCCAGTTCGCTCATGTGAACTCGCCGACCGAGATCGTGATCGGCCGTGCGAACCTGCCTGACCATCTCAGGCCCGCGGTTCCTCAAGACACCTTTGTCGACGTCGCGAAGAAGACGATCGGGCATAAGCAATCGTCGAGTGGATCGCACTCGGTCATGCGGGGTGGTACCCAGGCGTGGGGTGGTGAGGTTTCGGTCAGTGCGGGCAACGCCATCGCCGCCGCGCTCGGCGTGAAATTGTCGGTCGTCGCGGGGTACAACCGGGAGTCTGTCGACACCGCGACGGATATCAGGCAGTGGCAGGCCGAGTTGAACGAGAAAACAAAGGGTGAGTTCGAGGAACACGACATCCACTTCCGGTACGCGGTGTCGATGCTGAAGCCGAATACGTCGGCAGCTGGTGATGGCAAAAGGCATCACTTCGCCTTCCTGCACCGTCATGACACCCCGATCGCGACGTTCACGACGGATGGCGCGGCCCGGTTGTCGATGGCGCACGCGGACGAAATGGACGCCGACTCCGAAGGGATTAACAGCGGTACCACCACGCCGAGGCCGAGGTCGAATCCGACCGGGATTGCCGTTCCCGACGTGCTTCGCCATGCACATAGCCGGTGGCGAGTGAGTGAGAACTCGGTCGCGAACATCGTCAGCCGGGTGGTGCACAGGCTGGCCGCCGAGGGCGTATTGCACGACACCGAGGCCGGATCACTGCAACGGAGGCTGACGGAGTTCATCGGCGGAAACGCCAAGGCCATTCTCGCGGGGAGTGACGGCGCACGCTTCTCGCTCCCCGGTGTGGACAAGGACTTGTTCTTCACCGGCGCGGTGCGTGAGGGAGGTGGTCGCTACTGGAAGGCGGCGCCATGGAGGGAAATCAGCGAAAAGGTCGTCGCGGGTGACCTGCGCAAGGCCGAGGCGACGCGCTCGCATAAGAAGAAGCTTGCTGTCGAGGTCGAGGGGAAGGCGGGGATAGCGGAGCTCAAAGGCAAGCTCGAGCCTTCGCGCACCAAGGAAAAAGGCGATGGCATCGAAGAGGCCGTCGCTGTCGAGCACGAGTGGTCTGGCGGGGGGATCATTCACCTGTTCCACTACGGGGCCGGGGTTCAAGTGCGGCTGGGCACGGACTGGCAGCATCTCGACGAGCCGATGACCTGGCGCGAGGAAGGGACGTCCACGCCGGAACCGGATATCGAGGTGCGGCTGGAAATCGACGTGCCCGAGCGGCCAGGTACTGACGTCGTCCCCGACCCGGCACCCATTTCACCGGAGACCGGCTGGGGGATCGCGGGCAAGGATTTGCCGTCGATGCGGCAGGCGAAGCTGCCTGCGGTATTCAACCTGGACTCGATGGCGCCGGTGCGCAACCTGGAGTCGACGACGGGCGAGATGTTGTCTTTAGTGGCTTCGGACGGCAAGCGTGTTCGTATGGTCTCCGCGGCAAAGCACTTGGCGTTGGGCGAACGCCCGACCGAGCTGGGGAAAGCCGCGAAAGACAGCGCTGAAAAGTCCGAATCCCGTGATGCTTTGGAGGAGTGGGCCAGCGACAGGTCCCGGAAAGCGGGGCTGGAGTTGGCAGCCGGTCCGGCGGACGAGTTGAAGCTCGAGAGTTACAACGAAGGCAATCTCGTGGGTATGGCGGCGCGGGACACGGTGGGCTCGGCGAAACTGACCTCCACCTATGGGAACGCCCGGATACTGCGGGTCGATGAGCAACACACTTTCAGTCAGACGCACTCGAACACGGCTTCGATGTCGGTGCACGACAAGAAGGTATACGGCGCCGAAGGGACTTTTGGCGCCTCGACGGCCTTGGGCACGGATGTGCTCAAGGGCGGTGTCGAGTCGTCCGCCGGGTATGAGCGTGGCCGAGGCAGGGACGAGATCTCCACAGTGGAGACGAAGACCACGCACAGTCGGGTCGAGCGTGGCTATCTGGTTGAGTTCGATGCTGTGCATCGGGTCGATACCAGGGTGCACACGAACTGGACGGGTCCGTTCGGTGGTTCGCATGATCGGCCCGTGGTGGCGAAGGTGCGGGAGAAGTTCAGCCCTCGCGCGGTGGCGATGTGGGTGCCGGCGAGTGATCTGCCTGGGTTGGGTGAGTTGTCCCAGCATGATCTGGACAACAACCTGCACCCGCACGACCTGACGGCCTACCGCGATGGCGCTGCCAAGCCAGGTGTGCCTTCGTCGGCTGTGGTGGTCGGTCTTGGGGTGTTTGAGCCGGTTCGACTTGAGATGGTGGCTGAGTTGGCACGGGGGTTGCGTGCGGCTTTGCGGTCGTGGGAGTTGTCCGTTGATGGGAAGGTGGCTCGCGAGTTTCGGGTCTTGCATGATGAGTTGGCTGAGAGTTTTGGGTCTTCGTTGGCGTTAGGTGGTTTTCCTTCGGGGTTGGGTGACATGTTGAATGGAGGGCTGCCCGTTCTGCGTCAGCGGATGGGTGAGTCTGGGAAGTTGCAGCAGTTGGCTGTGGTGTCGGCGAGGTTGGTGGGTGGTGTTTCGCGGGGTGTTGATCGTGAGTTCGGATTGGTGTCGTCGTCGACGTCGACGGTGGTTCGCGATGTGGGTCGGCGGTCGGAGTGGAAGTCTGGTTTCTCGCTGAAGGCTACTCCGGAGTTGCCGATCCCGAAGTTCACTGGTTCGGGCTTTCTGGGGTTGGGCGAGTTGTTGGATCCGCATGTGGGTGGTGAGCGGGCGGGTCGGCGTGCCGGGCAGCAGGTTCCGGTGCGCCGGGAGACGACGTCGTTTGGTTTTTCGGGTGCCGCGGAGCGGTATGAGTTCGGGCTTGAGGTGACGGTTGAGCTGAAGCCGTGGGCGCGGTCGGGTGCCTACCTCAAGCACATTCCGTTGTTGCGCAAGGGGGCGGTGAAGGAGTCATATACCGCGGAGCCTTTTACTGTCCAATCGGCTGTGCGGTCGACGCAGCCTGACGTGTCGGCTGCTGGTGTGCTGTCGAAGCCGGTGCTGGGTTCTTTGCGTGAGTTTTGGCAGGCGAGCAATGTCGAGCAGAAGGTTCCGGATGATGCGATTGTTCGTGCGGTGCCGTTCGAGGCGCCGAAGCTGCGGGCGAAGTTGGCTGAGGTGGCTGGGGGGCTCAATTCCGGGCGTGCGTATGCGTTGTTGGTGGGGACTCGCGCTGGGCAGTTGAGTGAGCATTTTTCTGGTCTGTTGTCGGGTGGTCATGTTGTGGAGGTGGGCGGCCGGGATTTGTCGGGGGTCCGGGTGGAGGCTGATCTTGGTGCTCGGGAGGTGGTTCGGGAGGTTTCCGGTGGCGTGTTGGGTAAGTCGGTGACGGTGCCTTCTGATGTGCTGCTGGGGAAGCTGGAGGGTGGTGTGTTGCGTGGCGCGAGGGAGTCGGAGGCGAAGTTCGCGGCTGGTGTCTTTGGTGGCAACGCGGCATTGTTCTTGGGTGAGGAGTTGGTTGAGCGGGAGTCGGCTTCGAAGGGTGTTGAGCCTGAGGCTCCATTGACGCGGACAGTCGAGGTGAAGTCGGATCGGGTGTTCTTGGTTCGTGCGGAGTTGGTGCCGACGTTGACGTTGTTGGGGAAGGGGGGTGCTGCGGGTGAATCGTTTGTGCTGGGGCCGGATGGGGATGTGTTCTTGCACGCGGATGAGGCAGGGCTGGCGGTGCTCGGCCTCGACGCACCGGCCACGGCCGCTGCTCCCGCGCCGCTTCACCTGCCGGCGCCTGGCTCGTCAGCCGCCGGTGTGACACGGTCCGTCGGCGACTCCGTGGAGACGATCAGGGCTGGCGTCTTGCTGGGTTCATCCGTGGATCCGGCGTTGGCCCGCGCCGCCCGATACCTACCGGCCGAGCAGGGTGTGTTCGCTGCCGTTCTGGGGGAGCCGGCGGGTTCCCCGTCCGGGCGTCCGGCGGTGGCCGAGTTCGCTGCCGGGCTATGGGCCGGAGGATGGAACGGGTCCGATCCCGTGCGGGTGTTCACCTGCGCTGTGGACGATCTGGCCGGATACGCGGACGATCTGGTCGACGAGCTGGGCGTCGACGTGTACCGCCCGGCGGATCTGCTGTGGCTGGGCTTCGCCGATCTGGGCCCGGTGGCGAGGGTGGGCCCGCTGGCACTGGACGGTGACGCCCGGCCGATACTGCCGCATCGCCCAGCTGATTCGTTGGACACCAGCGGTACTGGATGGGTGAAACACGGTTCTGGTGGAGAGGAACGCCCCGCGCGGTATCGCGTCGGGCCGCGTCATGAGACGCCTTTGCGGCTCGGTTTGCCTGGTCCGGTGCATCTTGGCCCGGGCTCTGGTTCGGCTGTCGGCCGGTTGGTGGACGAGGTCGCGGGCACTGTGGTCGCTGATCCCGTGGTGCCACATCCGTTGCTTGGTCCGGATTTGTTCGGGTTTCTCGCGGGCGTGGAGCGACCGTCGTTCTTGCAGGTCGACCCTGGCGAATTGGCTACTGATCAGTTGCCCGCGTTGCTGGATGCGCTTGACTTGACCCATGGGGAGCCGGGGGTGATCACGGCCGGCAGTTTGGAGCGTCGGCCAGACCAGGTGCTCGTGGTGGAGCTGACACCGGCGCAGCGGGCTGGTTGGGCGCCGGGTGATGTTCCGTTGCTGCCTGCCAGGTTGGAAATGCCGAAGCTGATGCATACGATATGGCTTGGCGGTCCGGTTGTGTCTGAAGGCAAGACTGCGTTGGTGCAGAGAAATATCGCTGCCGCGGCGGCGAAACATCGTGACCCGGCGACGGGGGAACGTTCTGGGAAATTGGTCATGTGGACCGATATTCCGCGTGCTGAGTTTGATCAGGCGAGGAAATCGTTTCCGTCTGTCGACGGGTCGTTCGACAGGTATGCGGGCGTACGTGAAATGTTGACCGGCGCGCGTGAGTCGGGCGCTCTTGTGGTGAACATCAATGAGTTTTTTCATCGGGATAACCCGATGCGCTTACAGGCTTTCTTTCAAGGACAGCTCGGCGTTCTGAGCGGGCGGGGCTGGGCGGCGGCGAGCGACATCGCTCGTATCGAGCTTCTTCGTGCTGTCGGCGGAGTCTACACCGACGGCGATAACCGCGTGCTCGATCCAGGTATGGCATACGATGTGGTTTTCAATCCTGAACGGTGGGCGCTGCTCAATGTCAATAGCAAAGTCGGCAACGCCGCTTTCGTGATGACGCGAAGGCATCCGATGGCGGATCTCATGCTGGAAGAGATGTCCGCGCAATATGACAAGTCGCAACGAGAGCTGTTCGGACCAGGCGTCGAACGTATGAACAAAGAGTTCTTCGACATACCGCAGATGCGTTCGCGACGGCATACGTTGATGATGAGGGCCGGACCAGAAATACTTCCGATGGTCTTCCGTAAAGCCGGCTACAGGAAATTGCCGATTGCGCCTGCGATCGAGGTTGCGTCGGCGGGCAGCTGGATGGGACCGGCGGACGCGGGTCGCGTGCCGGTGGGTGGCGCGCGGCCGACAGTGGAGTTGACCGGTCGCGTGGTGCAGACCTTGGTGCGGGATCTGTTCAACCGCGAGGGCGATCTGCATTTGACCGCGGTGGCGGACGCGGTCGCGGGGCAGGAGGATCCTGGTCTGGTGTTGGGTGCCGCGGTGCGGTTTCTGGCTGGACGGCCGGAGCTGGCGTCGTTGGTGCGCTCGGTGACGTATTCGCGGTGGGAGCGGGGAGTTTTTCACGATGTGAAGCTGCCGTCGGACCTTGGTGATGTGCTGGCGGTGGCGACGGTGGGTGAGGTCGGTCTGCTGGGTGAGGCAGTTCGCCCGGCGGGGATGTTGTCCGGTGGGTTGCCGTATCCGGTGGAGTTGGTGGTGGATGCGGAGGCCGGTGGGCTGACGTCGTCGTCGCGAGCGGAGCTGCGGTCGTTGACGGCGCTGGCCGGTTCGTTCGTGCCGGTGTATCAGGCGGCAGATGTGCCCGCTCCGGCAGTGCGGCTGGTCGCCGGTGATGAGGTGGTGGGCCTGGCCGCCGCGGAGATGCAGGCCTACCTCGACGAACTCGCTCCCACCCTGAGCGAGCACGACGCCTTCGGGGTACCTGAACTGAGAGTGGCGGATCCGGGACCGGGTAAGCCGGCGCGTGCTGAGCTGGTGAACACCGACGGCGAAGACGGCCGGAGCGCGCACGACGCAGGTTCGCCGGCCACCGCGGCGGAAGGGGCGCATCAGGAAGGCGTACGGGGACCACGAACGCTTCCGGAGTATCCCGGTGTCGACGTCGTGGAGGTGAGGATCGCCGAAGACGGCCGCGCCGTCCATCTCGAGGACGGGTCCAAGCTCGGCTTCGGAGACTTCGCCAAGCGGTTCGTGCAGCGTGTGCGCGGCCTGGGCAGTACGAACAAGCTGGTGTTGCTCGCCGATGGCGCCGCGATCTCACCCGGACCGGGGGTGGCGTCGCTGGCGGCGGAACTGTCGAAGGAGAGTGGGGCGGATCTTCTCGTCCCGGCGGATGGAACGTTCACCACCCCCGGCGGACAGGTGCGTTCGGGCCGGACGATCCAACTGCCGGACGGCACCCTGATGCCCGACTTCGGGCGTTCCGAATGGGTGTTGTTCTCCAACGGGCTCGAGATCGACCGGTTCACCGCGGACGACCTGGGCAGCGCGGTCAACAAGACAGGCCTGGCGACCAGGGAACCGCCTCCGCAGTACAAGGAACAGGGAAAGCCGGGGACGACGTGAACACGGGAAATCCCGCACCCGGTGCCGTGCTGCACGAACTGCTGCTGCGGCTGGCCGCGATCGCGCCCGACGCGCTGGTGATCGAGGCACGCCGGGAGCTCGCGCGGTCCGGGGTTTCCGCCGCTGCCAAGGTGGTCACATCGGTTGCGGCCGACTTGCCTCTCACCCGTTATGACCTCGAAGTACTCGACAGCGTGGGTGCTCCGGCCGCTGTCCGGCCCGAGTGGCCGGATCCGCCGCTGCGGTGGCATTTCGCGCCTGGTGGCGCGGCGGCAGGAGACCTGGAGCTGGCCATGGCGGTCGCGATGGCCGGTGCGGAATCCGGCGCCCGCGGGCTGTGGCTTGCCGAACGGTCCTTGTTGGGCGGTGGCGCCTCGCATCCGGTATATGTCCTCGAGGTGGATGACGATGATCCCGCCGCGGTGACCGGCAGGCTGCAGGACGCGCTGACGGGTGCCGGCGCGGCGATGCCACTGGCAGAGGTCGTCGTCGCGGGGGCGGCGATCCCGGGCTACCAGCGTGCGGCACTGGAGTCCGGGGTCTTGCTCTGGGCACCCGAGCCGGAGGTGCTCGCCCGCGTGGCGCGCACGTATGACCACGTCGACCGGCTCGGTGTGGCTGGGTTCCGGCACGGACATCCGGTCATCGAGGGGCAGGAGAAGGACGCGGTGCTGGCTTACCTGAGAACTGCTCCGGTGCTGTTGGAATCATCAGCGGCGATCGGCGACGTCGTGGAGCCGGAGCGCGGCCGGGTGGTGTCCGTCCGGATGCGGACAGACGGTGAATGGGTCTGGCCCGACGCCGTTGGCTACTACCTCGATCGCTACGGCCTTGCTCCCGAGCCTGCGCTGCTCGCACACATCGAGGCCGTGGGAGTACCTCCAGCCGAGCTCGACGCGGTCACGATCCATCGAGTACTGGCACAGCTCAGAGCTTTCCGGCCGCGCCAGCCAATCCGAGTCGAATCACAAGGAGCTGAATATGTCTGATCCCTTGCTCACGGAACTGCACCGCACGTTGCTGCGTGTCGCGGGCTGGCTCCCGGACGACGTGCTCACCGCCGTCCGCGGTCTCGCGGCCGCGGGTGACGCCGCGGCCGCGGCCAGGGCATTGGTGTTCGCGGGCACGCGTACCTCGCTTCCGCTGAACGACGCCGACGTGGACCTGCTCGCCGATTTACTGTCCGCCGGCGGTGCGGACCCGGGGCTGGTGCGGGATATCCCCTACGCCGACGAGAACGAGCATGCCGGCTGGAGTTTCGACCCGGTACCGGCCGCGGACGCCGGGCTCGATGGCGACGGCACCGCCCTCATCGCGGCGGCGGCTGAGACCGAACTGGTGTCCGCGGTCGACACGGAGCCGGGTGTGCGCGGGGCATGGGCGGTGTGGCGGAGCGCCCCGGTGGGCGTGAGCTACCCGCCGCCGCGGCCCGTGTACGTGGTGGAGATCGACGACGTCGGCGCGTGTCCCGGCCTGACCGGAAGGCTGCAGGATCTGCTGATGGCGGCCGGCGATCGCGCGCCGCAGGTCGAGGTAGTGTCCCGGCACGAGGACCCGCCCATGTACCAGCGTGCCGCGCGAGCCGGTGGCAGGCTGTTGTGGGCGCCTGCCGACGACCGGGTGATCGAGGTGGCCAAGGTCTTCGACGCCGTCGATCCGCGGCATGGGCCGAGTTTCGCCGCGGATCATCCGGTGATCGGTGATGAGGCCGAGCGTCGTCGCTTGCTCGACTACCTCGACGCGGGCACGGAATTGCTCACGACCACCGCTCTGCTGCCCGATCTGGTGGAGCCCGACCGCGGCGAAGTGGTGCCGATGAATTTCCGCACCGACGGCACGTGGGTGTGGACCGACACGGTCAGCTACTACCTGCGTGAGCACGGCCTTGCCCCCGATCCTGATCTGTGGAAGCACATCGCCGACGCGAACGAGCCGCCGACTCGTCCCGACACGGTGACCTTGAACAAAGTGATCGCCGCGCTCAGCCCTGAAGGGCGCAAGCCCGTTTGGTCGGCGAGCGGCGAGGAACCGGCGATAGAGACGTCCTGAAGCGGTCGCTTCGAGACTTTGTGCGGTTGTTCACGGATCATGAACGAAGGAGTGGCCGTGCAGGCGATCAAGGTACTGGTGCACGCGCACGACAGCGTGAGCCTGTCCGGGACGCTCGCGATCCTGCGTCGTGTCCCACAGGTACGCCCGTTCACCGAAGACGACGGCGAACCGCGCTGCCCGGATGTGGTCGTTTTGGTCACCGAAGGTTTCGCGAACGCCGCCGCCTACGCCACCTTGCGGCGATTGCACGAGCGGTACCCCCGGCAGGCGCCGCCACGCTGTGTGCTGATCGCGGACAGCTTCCTGCCCGAGGACACACTGGCCGCGGTCGAGTGCGGGGTGTTCGCCTTCATTTCCCGGTCGGAGGTCACCAGCCCTTCGCTGGTGTCGGCGGTGCTCGCGGTCGGCAGGGGCAACGCGTTCCTGTCGGGACACCTTCAAGGCAGGCTGATGTCCCAGCTGACGATGCTGCGCAGGCATGTTCTCGAGCCGAAGGGGATCACGCTCTTCGGGCTCGGAGTGCGGGAGCGAGCAGTGCTCAAACTCCTCTCGGAGGGCCACGGCACCGACGAGATCGCCCGGCGGCTGCGCTGCTCTGAAGGAACGGTCAAGAACGTGCTTTACCGCTTCATGGCACGGCAGGGGCTGAACTCCCGATCACAAGCTGTCGCGCACGCGTTGCGTGTCGGCGCGATTTGACCAGACCAGGCGATTGAGACTTCCTGAAGTCGCCGCCAGCAGACTTCCGTCAGACAACCGGAAACCTGACCAGGGGAGAGGCGATGAATCCAGTACGTGTTGCGGTGTGCGCCGCCGACTCGATCACGCAGGTCGGGTTGACCAGCTACCTGCGTTCCCGGCCAGGCATGGTCGTAGTGGCCCGTGAGGACTTGACCGAGCAGGATGTTCTGCTGGTGCAGGCAGATCGCATGACCCCCGAGCTTGTCAGCGACCTGACCGAGCAAGCCGCTCGAGTGGCGGTGCCGACCGTGCTGCTCGCCGGAGAGCTGCGCGAGAGCGATGTCGTCGCGGTCGTGGAGTGCAACGTCGTGGCCGTGTTGCCCCGTTCGCGCACCTCCAGCGACCAGCTGGTCGACGCGGTGCGTTCGGTGGCAGGCGGAGACGGTGCGTTGCCGCCGGACCTGCTCGGCCAGTTGCTCGACCATGTCAGGCGTCTGCAGCACGAGTTGCTGTCCCCACTCGGGTTCGGCGCGGCCGGACTCACCGCTCGCGAGGTCGATGTGCTGCGGCTGATGGCGGAGGGCCGCGACACCGCCGAGATCGCCGACGCGCTGTGCTATTCCGAGCGAACGGTGAAGAGCGTCATCTATGCCATGACCGCCAGGCTGAACTTGCGCAACCGCCCGCACGCCGTGGCCTACGCGATGCGGGCCGGTGTGATTTGAGCCGGCCCGCGCGTGCCCGGCTCTTACGTCGCCGCTCCGTAGGTGGCAGGCGGGTCGGCCGCGAGGAGTCGTGGATCTGTGGTCCGGGACTGCTTGCCGTGATCGACTCGGGCGTCCTGCGCGGTGGTGACCCCGAGCCCGTCGAGATAATGCCGGTCGAGATTTCCCCGGTCGGGCGAGCCGGAGCACGCGGTGTTCTGGCCGGTTCCGGTTGCCGTGGAACCGGTCTCCCGCAGCCGAGGTAGTGGTGCCCTCAACCGGAGCTGCGCCACCGCGTATCCGGTGGCCAGCGTTTTCTGGCGCACGTCATCCTGCGGACAGGCCTGCACTACCTGGCACAGGAGTTCCTCTGCGATGCCAGGCGTCCGCCGGGTCAAGGCTTCGTGGTTTCCGGCGACCCAGTCGATCACCCAATCGTCGATCAGCGGTATCGCCGCGACTAGTTGATCGGCTACTTGTTCCGGCGCCGCGCCAAGCCTGGCCAGTGCCTCCGCGGCGGAGCGATGGCGGCTGCGCCGCTCGGCGCTTTCAACGGATTGGTAGATCGCCGCGTGCAACAGCCGATGCCGAAAAGCCAGCTTGCTCCCCGATTCGACGACGATGGCCGCGTCGAGTATCTCTGTCAAGGGGGGGATGAGCTGCGTTGTGCTCCGGCCCAGCACAGCGGCGACCTGCGCGACGTCGAACTCGATACCGAGGAGGGCCGCATAGGTGAGTGTCTTCTTGGTGTCATCGCTGAAGATCTGCAATGACTTCTCGATGGCTGTGGTGACCGGGCGCGGCAGTTCGCGCATGACGGCGACTCGAAGCTCGGCCGAACCGCCACTGACTTCGATGGCACCGGCGTCGCCGAGGGCCTTGATCGTCGCCAAGACGTGGCCGGGGTTGGCCGGATGGCTCGCCGAGAACAGATCCAGTTCTGGGCCCAGCCGCGCGCCGACGAACGCACTGACCAGCTTCCGCACCGCGTCCGGGCCGAGCGGCGGGAGTGACAGCACCTCGTACCCTCGGGTTTCCACCGCCCGCCGGAGCTTCGCGAGGTCGGGATGCTTGGGTGCCGGGCGGGCCGTGGTGATGAGCAGCAGCGGCAGCCTGCGCGTCGCGACGGCCAGGCGGTGGCATAACAGCAGGGTCGCCTCGTCGGCCCACTGGAGGTCCTCGAGCACCAGCACCATCGGCGCGCGGGCGCAGAGCGCGTCGATGTGCGAAAGCAGTTGCCACGCCGTCGGTGTGACCGTGCCCGGCGCCTCGCCAGATCGCGATGACTCTGCCCCGAGGCTGTCCAGCAAGGTCTGGAACGGTCGGTCCCGATCGTGTTCGGTCGCGGCTGCCCAAGCCAGGTGGCTACCGGTCAAGTCGTTGAGCACAGTGGTGAGCAGCGCCGACTTGCCGACGCCGGCTTCTCCTTCGATCCAGACCACGTTACCCCGGCCGCTGCCGAGCTCGTCGAGCATTCGGCGCAGGTGATCCTGCTCGGCGGGACGACCGTGCAGTGATGGGGGGGCGTGAGGTGCCTTCGGGCGCACCGACAGCAACTCGGATCCTGTGAACCCGCCAAGCACCGGATCAGCGGTGAGTATCCGTCGGTGCAGGTCGACGAGCTCAGCGCAGGGGGTGGCGGACAGTTCGGTACGCAGGATCGTGCGGATCCGCTCGTAGGCGTCCAGCGCCTCGCCGGTCCGGTTGCTTCGGTGCAGGGCGATCATCAGCGTGTGCCACAGGGATTCGCGTAGCGGGTGCTCGCGCACCAGAATGCTGAGTTCGGGAATGAGGTCGGCGTGCATGCCGAGTTCGAGCCGTCCGTTCGCGCGCTGCTCGGTCGCCGCCAGCTTCGCTTCGCCCAGCCGGTGTCGTTGTGCCTCGGCGAACGGCCCGGCGATACCGGACAGAGCTTCGCCGCGCCACAGAGCCAAAGCGGAGTCGAAGCCGGCGACTGCGCCTGCCGCGTTCCCTGCTTTGGCGTGTGCGCGTGCGGCGCGGCATCGCTTTTCGAAGACAGCGACGTCCAAGGCATCCTCGGCGAGCCGCACCTGGTAGCCGGCCGCGTCGGAGACCAGCAGACCGTCGGTGGACCAGCGGGTCCGGTTCGGATCGAGTACCTGACGTAAGCCGGAGATGTAGGTATGCACGCTGCCCGCGGCGCTGGCGGGTGGATGCTCACCCCAGATGGCCTCGATAAGCTCCGCACGGCTGACGGGCTGCCGCGAGCCGCGCAACGCGAGCACTGCGAACACTGCGCGTTGCCGGGCGGCGCCGAGGTCGACCTCCTCTTCGTCGACCCAGGCGCGTAGCGGGCCCAGCGCATCGACGCGAAGCAGGTGCTCGCTCATGACGGCGCCGGTCCGATCAGCGCGCGGGCGCGCCGTTCCGCCCGCCTGATGTCCCACGCCGCGCCGAGACGTTGGTACTCCGCCAACGCCCGGTGCAACGCCCCAGCCGCCTCATCGCGCATTCGGCGGCTGGCGAACAGACTCGCCGCGTCTTCCATCGCCTGTGCGTGTCCGAGCTTGTAGCCGGAGCGATGGTATCTGGCTGCCGCTTCCAAGGCCATGATCGGCTCGGTGTGCAGCAGCGCTTGACAGTGGAGACCGCTGGTCTCGCATCCGCTTGACCGCGCGCAGAACTCGGTGGCCTGCCAGGCCACCATGAACTCGCCCGCGCCCAGTGCCAGCCTGGTCAAGGTGGGCATCCAATGGCACAGTGTTCCGTCCCGCGCGCCGAGCATGACAGTCAGCATCGCCAACGCGCGTTTCGGCTCGCCGCGTCGCTCCGCCAGCATCGCGCTCGCCGCGATCTCGAAATCGTTGGCACCGATGGAATCCTCTTGCCGGTCACTGGTTATCGCGGCCAGCAGGTGTGTGTTCGCGTCGCTCGGCCGGTCCCTGTGCGCGGCGATCAGCGCGGAGGCGCCGCTGAGCTGCTGGATCGATCGCCGGTGCCCCAGCGCGTAACCGGCCAGGGTCGGTCCGTCCCGTAGTGCGGCGGTCAACTCCGCCGGCGGCCTGTCCCACCGGCCCAGCCGGTATGCCTCGGTGATCCTCTCCCGCTGGGACATCCGCTGCATGGGGATGATCTGTGGCAAGCCTCCAGAAGCCGGCTGGCCGGGCTTGCCCGAGATCCTGGAGAGGAGCGCGGCGTACAGCCTGCGCCAGGATTCACCGACGCCGGTGTCGCTCAGCGCGTGATGCGAAGCGGCGACGGCCTTGCTCAGTTCGCCGCGCCGGAAGTTGGAGTAGGTGAGCAACCAGCGCATTTCGGCGGCGACTTCGGTGTCGGTCGTACGAGCCGCCAGCCGTCTTGCCTCCGTGGTCGCGTCGTGGCCGAGCCAGGTGGCCAGCCTGGTCATGGTGATCGAGAGTTGTTCACGCTGTGCGCCGGTGAGCAGCGCCGAGTCGCGGACCCGGCTGATCAGCTTCATCGCGGTCAGCGGAAGGCGCGGTGCCAGCGTTTTGACTTCGCGCAGCAACCAATCGCAGACCCAGGCGTCGATCGGCACCGGCTCAGCCGAAAGCTGACTCGCCACTCGTTCGGGTGCCACGCCGGCTGCGTCGAGTACCTGCGCGAGCTGCCTGCGCAGTGCCACGCGGATGGCCTGCGGTGTCACCGCGTGCAGCGCCAAACGCACGATAGGCTGCCGGAACGTGACCCGATCACCGCATTGGGCCAATACACCTGCCGTATACAGCTGTTCGAGCACTGTCCGGGTTTCTTCCCTGGGTTGCCCGACCGCGGCCGCCAGCTCGTCCTGGTCCAGCGAATCACCGAGCAACGCCGCCCAGCGAAGAGCGAGAATCACGGGCGCGGGAAGGAAATCGAGCTGCTGAACGATCGCGTGCGCGGCCGCCACCGAGATATCGAGAGCCTCGGTGGTGTGCTCGACGAGCGCGCACAGATAGCCGGGGTGGCCCGCGGCGGCCCAGCTGATCCGCTGCAAGGCCGAGTGCCGGCCGTCGATGAGTGCTGTGACTTCCTGCTGAGTCAGTGGTTCGAGTGTTCGGCACAACGTGCCCGCGGCGAGAAGCTCGTCGCGGCGGGTTCGTTGGGCAGCGGGCTCGAGGGGACGGCTACAGCCGATCAGTAGTAATGGCAACCGCTCGGTCGCCGCGCTGAGCATGTTCCACACATCGACACTGGCCGGGTCGGCCCACTGGAGGTCGTCGGCCGCCAATACCAGCGGGCCTTGCGAACACCGCCGCTCCACCTCCTCGAGCAGGCGGTCTGCCGGCGAGCTCACGCTTGCGGCGAGTTCGGAGTCGTTGCCGGGAAGTCGATAGAGGCCAAGACAGTCCAGCAAGACGTGCAACGGCCAGTCCGTGCCGAGTTCGTCGGCCGCTCCCGTGGCCAGCTGTACACCGGGTGGCAGCGCGGAAAGTGTCTCGGCGAGCAACGCTGTTTTGCCGGTGCCCGGTGCGCCGTCGAACCACAACGTGGCTCCCCGGCCATACGCCAACGCCTCGATGCCGTCCTTTACCAGGGCTAGTTCGGCCGCCCTACCGACGAACTTGGCTGCCCTGCGCAGTTTTGACGCGGTCATGACGGAGCCGGGCGGCTCGGTGCGCGGCGCAACCTCGAGCATCAAGTCCCCGGATCTGATCAGCTCGTAGCAGGCGGTCAGTTCGGCGCCTGGCTCCGTGCCCAGTTGCTCGATTGCGACCTCGCGCAACCGCTCGAAGGTGCGCAACGCGTGATCGCGCTGGCCGTTGCGGTACAGCGCGATGAGAAAGAGACGCTGGAGGCTTTCCCGTCGCGGGTGCGCGAGCGACACTCCGGAAAGCTCGTCGGCGACTTCCTCGTGCCTGCCTAGGTCGAGCAGCAGTTCCGCCCGCCGTTCGATGACGTCGAGGCGTAACTCCCCAAGCCGTTCGCGCTGCGCTGCGGCGAAAGGGCCTGGCAGGTCTTGAAGTGGCTCTTCAGCCGAAAGACTCAATGCTTCGTCCAGCGCGGCCAGCGCGCCGGTGAGGTTCCCGGAGAGCGTCAGTGATTTCGCATGCTCACGCAGCTGCTCGAAGCGCACCACGTCGATCGCGTCGGAAGGCAGCCGCAGCAGGTAGCCAGAATCGCTGGAAACCAGGATCTGCGCCGCGGCGCGTGAGCCGCGATCAGGCTCCAAGGCGGCTCGCAGCGAGGAGACGTACGTGTAGATGCTCCCGTGTGCGCTGGTAGGCGCGGTCTCGCCCCAGATCGAGTCGATCAATTCGGCCCGACTGACTACTTGATTGGCGCGCAACGCGAGAACCGCGAGGAGCGTGCGGCGATGTGCCGTGCCGAGATTTGCTTCGGCGGTGTCGAGCCAGGCCCGTACCGGTCCGAACAATGCCAGTCGCACTCGCATCCGTCGCTCCCGGTCTATCGTGCCCCCGCCTCGATCCTCAGACATTCGGTTTCCGTGCCTTCAGCCCCTGGTAGACATTTGTACACTGAAAATTGCAGGGCGGGTGTCGAAAACGCGTCCGCTGGGTGGATACTGTGGTTCAACCACAGTTTGGAGCCTCTGAGCTGGGCAAACGAGGTGAATCGGGTGATGCGGACCGGGTGGTGATGTCGATGTGCGGTGATCGTGACCACGGTGACCGGCGAGCCTTGATCCAATTGTCACGGCGGCCTTGCCGCGTTGTGATCTTTTGGAGCGCAAGCAATGCGGCAACTACGCTGGCTGACTGTCGGCGACCAACTTGGACATGATCATCCGAAGCTGACCGAGTTGGCCGCCGGACTGGTGGCGTCGAGGTGGAAAGATGGGACGGTTGGACGTTTTGCGAAGCTTGATTTCAAGATCTTCACACCAGCGTGTGATTGACACTATGTCAGCCGGTATGCGGGCGCGGTGGCACGCATCAAAGAAAGATCTTTCGCGTATTTCGCCACCTTGCGATCACAAGACGGAGTTGGCCGCCTGATGAGTGATCTTGGTTTGCCCGACTCCTTCGCTGGCGAGGAACCTTCGCGCCTTCGCCTGCTGGAGACCGCGAGGGCCGCGCGAGCCGAACTCAGCGGGCTCGGCCGATGGAGTGAGGCCAACGAGGCGATTCTGGACGCGATCGGTAGTGTCACAATGCGACAGCAAGTGATCGCGAAGGACTTGACCGATCTCGTGTACACCGCGGGTGGTCGTTCGTCCAATGGCAAAGAGTGCACGGTCTCCGTCCCTATTCCCGGCGAACGTCGGGACGCGATGCGGGCGATGCTGATGGCCAACCAAGCGGTTGAGCGCGACGAGGCGATCGAGGTCGCGCGGCGGGTGCTCGATTCGACCGGCGCCCGTGAGGGTGGCACATTCTGGTACGCGGTCCTGGTCCTCATCTACGCCGACGAGCTTGACCTCGCGCGTGCTGCCTGCGCCCGGGTGGCGGAATGCCCGGAATGGTCGGAACTGGCGGAGTATCGGGATCTCCTGGAGATGGTGCGGGTCCGGATCGATTGGGCGGCGGGCGAGTCGGCCGCCGCGCACGAGCGGATCGAGGAGTTGTTCAGCCGCGGCCTCTACTTCCATTTCACCGGGCTCGCTGTGGCTTGGGCGGCGAGGGCGAAGGTGGACCTCGGCGACGTGGCTGGCGCGGAAGCCTTGATGCGGCGGCATGACTTGTTCGGGTCGTTGGCCCATATGGGTGACAGCGTCGAACTGCTCGTCGCGCGTGGGGCGGTACATCGCGCCGCAGGTCGGCTGCTCGCGGCCCGTGACGACTTCTTGGCAGCCGGAGCGGAATTGCGCAGCTGGTCTGTCGTCAACTCCGTGATGAACGGCTGGCGTTGGCAGGCGGCGGTCTGTGCCCGGGAGACGGGGCGTGAAGGCCTCGCCTCCGTTCTGGCGCAAAAAGACCTGGTCGTGGCACGCCGGTGGGGGACGAAGCGAGGGAGCGGCCTCGCGCTCGCCGCGGTGGGAATGGTGTGCGAGGGTGAAAACGACCTGGAATTGCTGACCGCGGCGGCTGAGCTGCTGGATGGTGCGGATACTCGTCGTGAGCTCATGCAGGTTCAGTACCAGCTCGGCATGCGGTTGTGTGTCAACAAGCGTTACGAGGATGGACTGGTCAGGTTTGCGGCCGCGTTAGGGATCGCTCGCGGTGCCGGACGCCGGGCGTGGGTCACCCGATTGGAGCAGGCAATGGAGCTGTGGGCGGAGAACGGGGGATTGCGGGAGCTGACGAAGCAGGCGCTGAGGGTCGCGTCGCTGGCGCAAGCCGGCTTCGAGAATCGCGAGATCGCCACCACGCTGCACTTGACGAACCGCACGATCGAGTTCCATCTTTCCAACGTCTACCGGAAGCTGGGTATCTCGGGGAGGGCTGGGCTGGCTTCTGTCCCGGTGCCGACGTTTTGACGGCGACACGGGGCACTTTGTACTCGGGCGGCGCGTCCGACGGCGAGGCGCTGGGCGGGCTGACGCACGACGGCTGCGGGGTGGAGAAGGCCATCGCGTTGCTTGCCAAGGGCCGAGCGCGGCTGGAGGCGATTCACCATGCCGATTGCGCGTTGCGCCATGATTTCTGCTCGAAGAACTCACGCTGTATCTGGGGAGCCATGACCACCTTGCTCGCCGCGGGCGAAGTGGTGATCGCGGAAGGTCACTGGCAACGGCTGGTGGGAAGGCACCTCGACGGCTGCGAGCCGCTGCTGCTGCTCGTGCGCGCTCAGATCACCCGGCTTGTCGGCGACCTGCACGGTGCGCGTGATGAGTTCGAGAAGGTGATCTCCGCGCCGGCGCCCCTCAGAATCCACCAGATCGCGCTGCCATGGCTGATCGAGACCTTGGCTGTGCTCGGTGAGCTGGAGCAGGCCGCCGAACTGGTCAAGGAAACCGACATCGATCGGATCGCCGGCCGGAAGTCGCCGAACCAGGCACTGCTGCTGGGCGCACGCGGAGTGCTCAACCTCCGCTTGGGCCGAGATGAAGACGCGATGGTCGACCTGCTGGCCGCCGGACGTGGTCCTGTGGTTGAGCACTCGGCGAGCCCGGTGCTGAGCCGCTGGCGTTCGTTGGCGGGACTGGGGGCGCGGGAGAGCAGGCCGGAACTGGCCACCAAGCTGGTCACCGCGGAACGGGGCTACGCCTTGCGGTGGGGTGCGCCGATCAGGATCGGCTGGGCGTTGTCCGCCTACGCGATCGTGGCCGGGCACGAACGTACGATCGAACTGCTCGAAGACGCTGCGGAGGTACTTGAGATCGCGGGCGGGCGCGTCGAACTGCCATTCGTGTGCCGTGAGCTGGGTAAGCGGTGTGCCGAGGCCGGCGATACCGCGGGGGCACGAAACATGTTCGAGCGGGCGTTGGGGATGGCCAAGCGGCTGGGCAACACCGCGCTGGCCGACGAGATCACCCAGCACCTCGTGCAGGTCGCGCCGCACAAGCCCGAGGAGCTGACCCGCAGAGAGAAGAAGATCGCGAAGCTGGCGCGCGCTGGCCACAGCAACAAGGAGATCGCTTCGAAGCTGGCGCTGACGGTGCGCACTGTCGAATTCCATCTTTCGAGTGTCTATCGCAAGCTGCTGATCTCCGGTCGCCGCGAACTCATGTCGCCGACGGTGAACCTGGACTGAGCCGGCTTCGGGAGTGCGAGTTCGGCTAACCGGTTTGGCCGGTTCGGACATTGCGGCCGCACGTCGTTCATTCCAGGCTCTCGCGGTTGTCGGTCCTTCGCGCAGCGCTGATGACCAAATACACGCTACCGGGCCGGTATCGAATCACAGGCCTCACCGGGAATCTTACGCTTGACCGCGTTAAGTAGGGACCGGTGAACGGAGGCCGTCGATGACAACGCCGTATGTCATCCGTCGCGACAGGCAGGAGGTCGAGTCAGCGCCCGCCCTCAGCTCAGTAGAGAAAGCGATGGTCGTGCTCACCGAACTGGCCGAGTCGGGGAAGCCGCAGAACCTGAGGGACCTGACCAAGCACACAGGATTGGCGAAGGCGACCGTGCATCGGTTGCTGGCGATGCTGGTGGCCCATCGGATGGTCGAGCGGATCGGTGAGCACTACGTGCCAGGCGACTATCTGGCCGGATCGGGAAAGCGACTCGACGTCGACTACCTGACCCTGTTGCGGCGGGAGTCGACGCCATACCTGATGGAGTTGTACAAAGCGAGCGGGCACACCGCGGTTGTCGGCGCGCTGGCGATGAAAACGGTGCATTACGTCAACCAGGTCTACGGGCGGTATTCGCCTCGGATGCCTGAACGGTCCACCGGTGATCGCCTGCTCGCCGAAGCCATCGGGCTGGTGCTCACCGCGTATCAACCGGGCAGCGCAGGGGGAGCCGCAGCCGCGCTCGGTCTTGATGAGGTGTCGAAAATCCGTGGCGCAGGCATCGCGTGTACCGAGGATGTGTCGCGCGGTGTCACCAGCGTGGCGGTTCCGGTGATGACCAGCGGAGTCCTTCCGATGCCGATCGCGTTGGCCGTATGTGACCGGGCGGGAACGGTGGACATGGTGACTACGGCGAAAATGTTGCGTGGTGCCGCTTTCGAACTGGCCAGGGTTCTTCGCCGTTGTGCGTCTTCGGCACCGCGGAGAACCGCGGGTTGACCCGATCCAGACGGAATGAAGTCGGCGGCGGGACGCTGGACGCGGAAGATGTCCGTCTGCGGCTGTGGGGAGAGCGATGCGGAGACACCTGACCCATCGCCACCAGATGGTTTTCGGGGTCCGTGGTCGTGAGATCACTCAGGTGTGGGCCGAATTGTGTTACGAAAGCCGCGAGCCCTACGCGTTGACCCTCTCGTTCTGTTTCGAGTTCGGGGAATGGGTCGATTGGGTGTTCGCCCGTGAGTTGATGATCGAGGGGCTCAGCGGGCCGGTTGGCGAGGGCGACATCCGGGTGCGGCCCGGCGAGCCTGGTGTGCTGTTGGTCGAGCTCGAGAACCAGCACGGATTCGTCGAGCTCGAACTGGACAGAGCTGTTCTCGCCGAGTTCCTTGAGCGTGCCCACGTGATCGTGCCGGCTGGGCAGGAGTCGAACTGGATGGACTTCGACGACGAGCTGGGCATGCTGCTGGCCGACGGGGGATGACCTGCTGTCGACCGAGAGGAGGCCGGTGTTGCTGCGCAGGAAATTGCCCGCGATTCTGCGAAGAAGGCGGACGGCAGGCGACTCGCCCCCGCAGGTCGGGCTTGTGCGCGCCGGGCACGCCACCGTGGTCCACCGCGCTGGCGAACCTGCTCGCGACGCGACGGCGTTGGCGCTCTCACTGGTCGAAGACGTCGGCTATGACGTCCTTGTCGTCGATCTGCCGGCAGGTACGGGAGATACCCATTGGGAGGCACTCGCACTGTGTGTCGCGGGCAGTCGCCTTCCCGTCCGGCTCGTGCCCGTCGGCGGCTTCCGCACGGAGGCGGCGGCTGCGGCGCTCTGGTTGTCCGACCGGCTCGCCCGGCCGGTGCTGGCTCCGGGCGGTGTGGCGTCGCGGTGCCCGGGTGGTGGGTTGTTCGTGGACTCGGGGCCGAACACAGGCTGGTTCAGGTTCAGTCCTGGCCAGGAGCCGGAGCGGACAGGCAAGCGCTTCCCGGCTCCGTCGTGGGAGTCGCCCGCTGTGGTGGATCGGTTCGCGGCGAGCGGTTCCGGCGTGGCCGAGCCGCTGCCTGCGGGTGTCTGGCTACGCCCGGAAGGGGATCCGCGATGGATCGACGCCGGCCGTGCGCGGCTGAGCCGATGGCTGTCCTGTCAGCCCGATGTGCTGACCGCGGTGCTTGGCGGGCATGGGTTGCCAGAGCTGCCCCTCGATTTCGTCGAGAAGTGGTGGGATCTGCTGCCCGCCGCCGATCGTGGCAAAGTGCGATTCGTCCATTATGGACAAGTCGAGTCACCCGGTGGGCAGAGTGCGGGGCACGTCATCGCCGAGCGGCTGGGCATGACGGTGGTGTTCTACAACGGACTGCCAGTGGGGGCACCGGATCGCCCTGACGTGCTCACGATTCGGGCCGATGGTTCGCACGGCTGGAGCATGTTCGCCCAGGAGTTGGCGTACCGGCCCGGCGCCCGTGCCGGTGAACCGCCCCTCCCGCCGGAGTTGCGTGCGCATCGGCGGCCGCTGGCCGAGCTCAAGGAATCCACGCCGGGCTGTTATCTGTACGGACCCGATGTCGTGCTCGAAGTCGTGCCTGCGGGACTTTGGGTCCGTCCGCTGGGTGTCGACGATGCGGAGGCGATGACAGTTCGTTCGACCGTGCCGGATCCGGCTGTGCAGGCGGTGTACTACGACGTCGGCGACCACGAATCGACAGGGCGGCTGCAGCGATGCGCCGAGGAGGTGCTGGCTCGCCTGGACGCTTCGACCCGGCTGAGCAGCCAGGTACTGCGAGCCCCGAACCAGGCAGATCCGGCCGAGACGTCTGCTAAGGACAGTGCGCTGCCTACCTCGGCCCGGTTGCTGGGCGGAGCGGGACAGCTGATGCCGGATATGGCCGAGCGGACGGAAGCGCTGGCTCCGGCGGAGCCAGCGGACACGTCCGGGGAACGAACCGAGGCGCTGCGTTCGCCAGGCCCGCTTGCCGTGCGAGCCCAGGAAACTCCGAAGTCCGCGGCCGATGCCCGTGAGCCTGCGGTCGGCTTGGCCGCCGAGCGTGCCTGGATCCGCGCCACGTATGAGGAGGAGTTCTCGGCCGTCGCCGACGTGATGCCCGCGGCATTCGCCGGGATCCTCGCCGACGGTTCCGGCGACGAGTTGCTCGCCGACTTCGCCGCAGTCCGGATGTATCTGGCTGGCGGGGCAGGGGACCTGGACTCCCGACTGCGCGCGGCAATGCCCGGTCCACACGTCGCGTTCGCTCGTTGTGTCCGGTCGGGATTGGCCAGGCTCCCGGTGTACCGAGGCGCGACGGTGGCCACGTTGACGCCGCCCGAAGCGCTTTGGGACTTCCTCGCCGACGCGCCGATTCTCACCGAGTGGGGCTTTCTGACAATGCTCAGCAAGCCCAGTGTGCCGTCGGCCGGTGACACCGACGTGCTCCTGTGGTCGATGACCGGCAGGTTGACCGCGGCGCTCGAGCCCAAGGATGTCCAGGTGGCGAATCGGGTGATTTTCCTGCCAGGAACCACCTTCCGGATCGTGGACGCCATCAAGCCGGCAGGCGACAGCCGGGGGACGATCCTGGTGCGGGAATCGTCGTCAGCCGAACTCAACGGTGCGGGCGACGGTGTGGACACCGGCGCCGCGCTCGACGAACTCACCAGGACGTCGTTGCGCAGGGCCGGACTGCGCTGGTCCGCAGGTTCGTCCGACGCCGGATCGCGGGCCGCTTCGGGCGGTTGGGCGAATCGCGTACCCGGTGTCGTATGAGTGCGCCCACGTGCGAACAGGACAAGGAGACCCCGAATGCCTGACGCGGAAATGCTGATGCTCGTCGACCCGGATTGGAAGCCATCCGCCGACCAGCCGAACCCGCCACGGGAAGCAGTGTCGGGTGCGTGGACGGTCTCGCCGCAAGGAGTCCGCGGCAGGTTCGAACCCAACCCGGTCTACCGGCCGCTGCGGCCGGAGACCCCGCTTGATCCACTCGACGCCGTACTGCGTGGACTGTCGCGAACGGACCCGGTCAGCGAACTGCTCGCGCCGGCATTGCGTGACGCATTGCTGGCGATCGCGGTCGACGAGCAGGATGTCGCGCTCGTGCGCCGAGCGCCAGACGGGACGCCCGTGGTGATGGTGGTCTCCGCGTACGGTCATCGTGAACAGCTTGACGTCCCGGCATGGCGTGACGTGACGGTCGAGGAACTGGCCGAAGCTCTGCCCGCCAAAGGGATCGATGTTCTTGTGAACCCTGCTTCAACCGCGTCGATACGGATCCCGGCCACTGTGGTCTTCGAGCTTGCGGGTCGGGCCGAAGGTCGGTAGCGCCGCAGGTGGCGCCAGCAGCGTTGACTTGCCGTCATTTGTCTAAATAGGACAGACGTGAGATGAGGCTCTGCCGGCCAGACTGCCGTCCAGTTTTCTCCGCATGGAGGCGATTTAGCGGTAGAATCGCGACATTGACGCCGTCCGGCCACGGATGTCCCGTGCCCGGTGTGTCACCTCTGGGGTGGCCATGGCTGGGCCAAGGGAGATCGCGCGTGAAACTGCTTCTCGTCCGCCATGGCCAGACCGAAGGCAACATACGTGCCGCGCTGGATACCGCGCTGCCCGGTCCGCCGATCACCGAACTCGGCGAGGAACAGGCACGGAATCTCGTCACCCGCCTGGCGGGTGAGCCGATCGTCGCGGTCTACGCGTCGCAGGCCGTCCGCACACAGCAGACGGCCGCGCCTCTCGCTTCCGCGCTCGGGCTCGAGGTCCGGATAGTCGACGGGGTCAAGGAAGTCGATGCCGGTGACCTGGAGGATCGCAACGACCAGGAGGCCCGTGGCATCTTCCTCAAGACCCTCGGCCAGTGGGCCGAGGGCGACCTGACGCTCGCGATCCCCGGCGGTGAAACCGGTGCGCAGGTCCAGGCCCGAATGCTCGCCGCGATGGCGGAGCTTCGGTCGGCGCATGAGCAGGCCACCCCGGACGGCACCATCGTGCTCGTCGGTCATGGCGGCGTCATGCCCCTCTGCGCCCAATGGCTAGCCCCGAATCTCCGGCCCGAAATCGCCTACAGCAGGCTCATCCCCAATATCGGTATCATCGAACTCGAAGCCGTGCCCGACGGCTGGCACTGCCTGACCTGGTGCGACTCGGTGATCTGAGCCCAACGCCACGTACGCCTTCTCATCGCGGCTCAAGTTGGCGTGCAATCACCCTGTCGAAGCGAATTCTTTGTCGAGGATGGCTGCGGAGAGTGCGATACGAGAGCGGTGGCCGGTGCGCGCGGCAAGCCTGTTGAGCTTGCTTTGAACGCTCTTTTCGCTGGTGCGCAACACCGATGCCAGTTCCCGATTACTGAGTCCCTCACCGACGAGCAGCGCGAGCAGGCGCTCGTCCTCGGACACGGTTTGCTGCCTCCCCGGCACTGCGACTCCGTGCTCACGCATCAGGCTTCTAGTGCGTGCGCGGTAGAGCAGCGCGTCGAGTCCGCTGAGCGCGGGGTAGTACTCGCTCAGCAGCGCAGGCTCGCCGATGCCGTATTTGACCAGCTTGATCGCTACTCGTGCGAGCTCGAACGGCTGTGCGCGGCCGCGTGCGATGCGAAGGCACGCGGCCGCGGCTTCGTGGTCGTTTTCGACAAGCGCGCGAACGAAATGAGCGTGTAGCAGAGCGCGCTGGTACGGAACCTCCTCGGCCAGTTCCGTCAACCTGGTGAGCGCGGTGGTGGCGATGTCGCGCTCGCCGGACTCGAGTGCCAAATCGGCTTGCTCCGACCACACGAGGTCCAGTCCGATGGTGATGCCATGCCGTCTGGCCGTACTCAGCGCGTTGTCGATGCACGACATCGCGGCGTTCGTGTCGCCGACCGCCCGGTCGATCTGGGCCCCGGCGAGATCGAGCAGATGACCGAGCACTGGGGTGGAGTCCTGGGCGGCGCCGAGGAACTCCCGTGCGACGGCCACTTTGCCGCGTGCGACGAGCGCTTCCACCGCCATGTGGTGCATGCCCGCATAGCTGACGTCGAACGTGTGCGCCGTCGACCGGTCCGTGATACTCCGTCTGGCCAGATCGATCAGCAGGTCGAAATCGCCGCTCAGCGCTGCGGCGATCGCCCGGTTACCGGGCCGCAGCTGGTCGAAGTCCTGGCCTTCATCCGCACACAGGCGGTTCGCTCGTTCCAGGTCACCGGTGACCAGCAGCGCGGCCACCCGTGTTTCGACGTGGTCCGCCAGATGCCGGGGCACGTCACGCATCGGCCAGCCCGCCCGGTCGTTGAGACCTTGTTCGAACCGCTGTGGGCGGCCCGCCCATAGCTCGGCCATTCCGGCCAGCGACTCGGCGTACATGGCGGATGTCGGGTTCCCGGCGCGCCAGGTCGGCTCCGTGCCCGCGAGTAATTCGGCGGCCGCCCCCCAATGATCCAAAGTGCCCAGCGCCATGGCCTTGGTGACCAGGCCCAGCTCCTTGGTCCCCGGCCAGTGCAAGCGCTCCTGGGCGAGCTCGTCCAGGAGCGCCCGGTTGCCTGTGCTGTGCAACGCGGCCACTGCCATTGCCCGCACTTCCTGCGCGATATCCGCCGAAAGCTGGTCAGTGAACTCTTCGAGCAGTAGCCGCGCCCCGGCCAGGCTGTCCTCGTAGCGACCATGCAGATGGCAGGTGGAGGTGTAGGTCAGGAGGATCATCATTCGCTCCGGGCGCGTCCCGGCAAGCTCGGTCGCCGCAGCCAGCCAGCGCATCGTGCAGTCTGCCTGGTCCGCCTTGGTTGCCAAGGCTTGTTTGAGCAGCACACCGAGTGCGCGCCGGGAGTCGACCAATCGACCGGCGCCTGCCACCTGGTCGGTCAGGTAAGTGGCGTCCCGGCAATGGGCATCGCCCGACCACACCGCGGTCACCGCTCGTGCCGCGAACCGGTGTCGTTCGAAGGGTCCTGATGACGCGAGAAGTCCGGCTGCCACATGCGGCACGGGGAACCGCCACGAGGTCCCGGCCCGGCTTTGGTGCAAGAAGCCACTCTGGCGCAGCGCCTCCAGCAGGTCGAGTGCCTCCGGCTCGGTGATATCGAGCGTGTCGGCTACCAGCGAGGGCACAGCTGTCCCCAGGGGGGCGAACGCGGCGGTGGCCTTGGCCGCCGCCCAGTGCCGATCGCCGAGCTCTACGATCGCCTTCAGCAGCCGGTTGAATTTGGCGGGCTGGGCAGGGCCACTGCCGCGTACCAGGTAGGCCATGCGGTCCACTACCTGAATGGAGTCATTTTCCCGCAGCATGTCCAGCACGTCGGTCAGGACGGCCGGCAGGCCGCGGCTCAGGTCACGCAACCGCTCGACCAGCAGTGGCTCTGGGATGGCGGACAGCGTCTCGGTCAAGGATCGACGTACCTGCTCAGGTGCCATCGGACGTAGTCGCAGCGTGTGCACCAGGCCCGCGGCGCGAAGGCGGCGCAGCGCGGCCACCGCCCCGGTACGGGAGGCCGAAGTCTTGAACGTGCAGACACACCGTGCCGAACTGCCGGCGAGTTGGGGCACCAGTGCTTCCAACACGGGGAGCAGTCCTGCGTCGATCCACTGCGCGTCATCGATCAGCAGCACGGCCCCCGGGTCTCCGCGCTGCAGTGTTGCGGCTGCCGCGATACCCGCCCGATAAGCCAGGTCCGGCCTCGTGCTCGCGGTGGGTCCGAGCGATGTCCAGATCTCGTCCGGCACACTCTGGCCGCCGTCGAGACCATCGTCGGCCAAGGTCGCCTTACCGGGCAGCACGTCGCCCGCAGGAGTCACGTGCAACGTGGATACCGGGCGGCCCTGCCCTGCCAACAGCTCGCCCAGACGTGCCAACCGCGTGCTCCGTCCGATACCGGATGGACCGGTGAGCACGACCAGCGGCTTCTCCGGCGTGCTGAGCGCGTCGACGATGTCTTCCATGCCGGAATCTCACCCCAGTCCGGTCGCCATCACCTGGTTGGAGCAAGCGGAAGCGAGCGTTCTTCCGTCAGTTGTGCCCGAACGACCGTGCCGCAGCCTCCCGAGGATACGTCGTCGGCATAACGAACAAGTCTCCATGCGCTCATGTCGCGGACCGTCGATGTGCGTGTGAAGTCGGCGCATTTCAGTGAAGGGCCCAGAATTTTCATACTGCCTGATTCTGCTTGGACAAAGTGCCAATCGGTAATGGCGGGGCTGGGATGACGAGCCGGTCAGCGCTATTCATCGGATGATCGGCGTCGACGCCACGCCTAAAAGGGCAAGATCCTCAAAAAATAGGGAGGTTCTGGGCTGGTCGCCGCGAGTGGCTGGGAGTGGCCGCCGCGGCTGACGGAGGTCGGCCACCCGCCCTTGTCGATCATGCGAGGATGAGCACGTCTCGGAAATGATCATGGCGGCATGCTGTGTACTTCGGCGATCCACAGGAGCTGTGCGCGTGCGCCCCACACGTACTTGGGCGCCGGTCTGGAGAGGGGCGATCGGTGCGGGCATGGCCGGGCAGGCTTGATGTCTCAAGTTCTTCCTGCTTTAAGGTGGGCTGGTGTACGCAACGAGGAGTTGTGACAGTGCGACTACATACTCCTAGAGTGAGACTGTCCTGTCTGAATGGAATTCGCCGAAGCATGCCTTTGTCGTGTTCAACCATATTTCTGGTGATTTCTTGTGGGGGCGCGCGAATGAATAGCCGTGAATCGTAGCGAGGCCGGAGCTCGAGGTCTCCGGCCAGAGATAGCGGCCTCTTGGGCGCGTTCGATGGCGAGCGGGCTCTGCTCGACCGACCCGGTCGCCGCGGAGGCAGTGGAGTTCGATGACCAGGCCGTGCTGGTGCGCGCCGCGGCGCCGGTGCTTGACGGGGTGGTTGCCGAGATCGACGGCTGTCCGTTCGCTGTCGTGCTGTCCGACTCGAACGGGACCATCGTCGACCGTCGGGTCGGTGACGCGAGGTTGGTGGCAGGCTTGGACGATGTCGGCGGCATACCGGGTGCCCGGCATACCGAGTCGGTTACCGGAACCAACAGCGCCGGGCTCGCGCTGCGGCTCGGGCGCCGCGTGTCGGTCATCGGTGATGAGCACTTTCTCGAGTGTTTCCGGGACTTCGCCTGTTACGGGCATCCTGTGCGGCACCCGGTCACTCGCCAGGTCGAAGGCGTGATCAACCTGTGTTGCCCGGCGGATGTGGCCAGCCCGGCGGTGGCGATGTTCCTCGCGCGGGTGGCGGCCGATATCGAATCGAGACTGCTCGATACGCCGGCCACCGAGCAACGGATGCTGGCCGCCTACCAGGTTGCGGCCTTCGGCAGCCCGGTTCGGCCGGTGATGGTGATGAATGATCGGCTAATGCTCTTGAACATGGCCGCTGCCGGGCTGCTGAACCCGGCCGACGCTGATGCGGTGCTGGCCCTGGCATCAGGGGATGGCGAACCGCGTGAGCGGCTGCTCAGGCTCATCGACGGGCGGACTCTGAAGGTGTTCGCGCGTGCGCTGAGTAACGCCGACGCGACACTTGTCGAGTTTAAATCCGGAGGGTCGGCTCCGACGCTACCGGAGGCGTCGATCGCGGGACGCTGGCCCGACGTGGAGATGGCCCGTTGCCGTGAACGCCGGTTGCCGGTGCTTGTCGCGGGCGAACCTGGGACCGGGCGTACTTCGGCGCTTCGGAAACTGGCAGCCGGGCTTCCCATCTCGATTGTCGACGCAGCGGTACTCGACGAGGCGAGTTGGAGCGCGGGCCTCGAACGGGCGGTCGCCGCCGGCGCCGGGCTGCTCGCGATGGAGTCGATCGAGTTGCTCACTGAGCGGCAGATCCTCAAATTGACCGGCCTGCTCGACGAGGGCCGTCACTGGATCGCGTGCAGCAGTACTCCGGTCGCTGAGCTCACCGGACTGCACCGAGTACTCGCCGCCCGATGCGTCGGCCGGATCGAACTGGCGCCGGTGCGGGCCCGTGAGCGCGAACTGCCCTCTCTGCTCCGGGCACGGCTGGCCGCACTCGGGATGGCTGATCGCGTGAAATTCGCCGCGGGTGCGCTGCAGTTGCTGGCTTCGCATCCGTGGTTGGGCAACTTCCACGAGCTGCACGGGCTGGTTGATTTCGTGCTGAGTCGTAGGAGCGCCGGTGAGATCATGGTTGAAGACCTGCCCGAACGGTACCGTAGCTCGCCGAGCAAGCGCCGCTTGACAGCCATGGAAAAAGCTGAATACGACGCGATCATGACCGCATTGCGCATATGTGACGGAAACCGTGTGCGTGCGGCGCAGCGTTTGGGTATCAGCCGGTCCACTTTGCATCGGCGTATCCGCAGTTTTGGCATCCAGCCTGCATCGTGAGCGGGGACCCGGCCTTGCGGCTGCCGAGCAAGGCCGGGTGTGGTGTTCAGCAGGTCAGGCTTTCGCCTGATGCGCTTTGCTTCGGTCGCAACGGTCTCTTCGGTTTGAGGTCAAAGTTGATCCGGGTGCCGGACCCGCAGATCCGGCGTCTGGGCTGGATGTCTTCTCCTGGCTCGGTGCGTAGCTCTCGGGTGAACCGAATTCTTGTGAGATCCGTGTCGCGTGGGACAGTGGCGACGGGTGTTCTACGTGGCACGAGGTGTCCTCTCGAAGACTCTCCGGCTTCGGTGGGTATGTCGGTTACCGCTATTCGATTGGTTTTTTTCAGTCTATCTAAAGTAGTGCAAAGTTTTGACGAAACTGGTTGTGTCACACTGGCACACCGCTGTGCGCGCCATCACCGTCTGTCGTTGTGCTGAATCGGAGGGTTCCGGCACAAGCGTGCGCGAGCGGCTCGTCGAAGCGCGGCGTGCCGCGGTCCGGGGTGGGCACGGATTGACGGCAGGATGCGCCGGCTTCACGCCAGGCGCTCTCGAGACGGATAGTTCGGCGTCGTACTTCGGGCACGAGTTCTTCCCTGTGCGTCACGGCGCTCTTACCACGTTGGCTCGCGTGTGGGTAGTGGTCATTCCAGTCGCGGCCACGCTTTCGCGGAAGTGACGGCAAGTCTTCGTGGCTCAAAATCCGATCGGGTGAATCGCGATGTATCGCTGGGTAGCGAACTTCGCACTGTGTCATTCTGGCACAGTGGGGTGAATCACTGTCTGGTGGTCGTTTTGCGAGCATTCCCACGCACGTTTTCGGTTCCGGGTCTTGTCGGGTAAACGTTTACCGAAGTTCGCCGATCTTGCGTGGCCGAACGCAACAGTGTTTCTATAGGTCGTCTTTCGATCGCCTGGCCGGTCGCCTTTCACGTGGCCTTGGGAAAGGTGGGTGGGAATTTGCATATTCGTCTTCCTGTTGTCCCGAGTCGGCGTGATGGGCGCGCAGGTCCTGTGAAATTCGGAAGGCGATGCGGCGCATCAGGGGAACAATCGCCGCGCTGACCGCGCCGGCTGGGCCGCTGACCGACAGTGCGACGTGTGGTGTCGTCGAATGATCGACCGGCACCGGAACAGCGAGACAGGACACCCCTTCCATGTACGTGTTCGCGCTGTGTGCGATGCCGAGCTTGCGAATCTGTCCGAGTACGGTTGGCCGGCCAGAGGTGTCCCTGTCGACGAAGTCCTTGTTGTAGGCCAACAAAACTCGCCCGATTGCAGTCTGTTGGGAAGGGGCCTGGTCGGTGTGGAATGACGGAGTGTGAATCGCGCGGTGTCCGTAAACTCGATTGGCGTAGTGAACCCAGGTGCCGTCCAGTATGCCGACACTGCTGGTAAGCCCGGTGAGCTTGTGTAACTCAGTCAGGTGGGCCGTTGATTCGTGTCGCAGTGTGTTCATGAACTCGACATGGTGGTGATTCTTTCCAGTAAGGTGACTGGCGGGCACGTAGCCGAGCGAACCCGCTTCCACCATGTTGTGGTGTAGCAAGGTGGCGAGTAAGCGGTGTACAGTGGCCTTGGCCAGGCCGGTGCGCTCGGCCAGTTCCGTGAGCTTGAGCGGCTCGTCGTCACTGATCAACTGGTTCAGCACCGTCAGGGCCTTGGCGACCGCGCCCAGGGAGGCTCCTTCGGTTGGCCGCGATGAGATTGAGGAACTCAGTACCGACTGATCCATGTCATCTCCTTTTGGCAAAGTCGTCGTCAATCCCTCGATGAATAGCGGTATGCGTTCCAGGTGGAGGTTCGGTCGAGTCGTCCGCGGGGCTCGACCGGTCGCTGATGTGGGGTGAGTGCCCGTAGGCACCTCACTAATTGCCAGATGCTCTGTCGTAAGCGGACTTCGAGGAGTGTAGTCATCCTATCCGCTCACGGGCGAGACTCGATATGCATTCGAGTTCTATCGCCGACTCTGTGCGCTATCCGCCTCGGCGGTCGGGCGAGCTTCTCAAAGACCCGATTAGGGTACGTCGATCGCGGTGCGCTTACTTTGAGTCTCACTGAATGCTCGGTTGCAACGACGCCGTAACGTTCACGGCCCGTGATCCAACGAGTTGTTCGTCAGGCATGCGACGGGCAGCCTGTCCGGCTGCGCCACGTCTGACCTGGAGAAATGCCTGGCCGCGTCGATGTCGTGGCTGGCGGCTGAAGGGCTTGGAGGCATCCTGCTCGCGCTGCGCCGCGGGGTGGCGGGGCTGACTGTCGAACCCGAACTCACCTTATTCGTGGTCGATCGCACTTCCGGCTGGAGGGCATTCGGAGAATGCTGACGACGAAAGTGCTTGCAGGAGCGATGGGTCGGTAAATTACACAATTTCATCTACCTGGGCGAGCGCCCCAGTTGTTGAGAGGTGGCTTTGGTCAACATCACTGCCCTTTTGGGCGGTCTGGCCTACGGGCAGACTTCGGCGACCTGTCTTCTCTGCTTAGCGGTGACTGCGACTAGACGAACTTCTCGGAAAAACCTGTCAGTTGCCCGGGAGTGGTTGGGGACCGGCGAAATCTCGACGCCGTGGACCGTTTGCATGCAATTCTTGAACACTGTTCATCGTTTACGCGTGCACGCGTGAACTCCTGCCGGTGGCCGAGGCCACAGGCGTCGCCGCCGCATGGTCATCTCGCGCACGGCGAGCTGCACGCTCGTTCAGCTCGGGCTCGACGTCAACGGGCGGCGGGTACCGGTCAGCCCATGATTTCGCCGCACCAGTGGATGACGCCCAGTCACACTCGGCGGTGGGATTGTTGCTCACCAGCCGCGCAATGAGAACGGCTGCCCGGCCTGAGCCATGGTGATCGCGTCCGCTACGCACGGGATCACCATGGACGGGAGTGTGTCGGGTTTTGCCCAGTGCAGCCCGGCGCACAACTCGGGTTCCCGGTTGGTCGGCTCGCCACTCCAGTGCAGCGCCTCGAAGAAGACGATGACGCGCGCCTGCGCGTCCGCGTCCCGCTGATGCATCACATGGGCGAAGCGGAGCATGTGCGGTTCGACAAGTACGTCCACCTCCTCTCGCACTTCCCTGACCGCGGCCTCGACGAACGACTCGCCCTGTTCCACGTGTCCGCCGGGTGTGCTGAGGCTCCCGTCGGCGTAGCCCGTTCCGGCGCGTTCCAGTAGCAGCAGTGCGCCATCATCGCGCTGGACGAGTACGCACACGCCGATCGGGCTGGAATACCGCGAGTTGTCGACCATGTTGCCCCTTTGCTCGCCGCCGAATGCACGTTGTCCAGAAAGAGACGGATTGGCGCCTGCGCTGCACTCCGCAGCGGGGCACATATCGGCGAGGTTAAATATATCGAATAATCGGGTCGCGTTCGCATGGCTCCGGGCACGCGGTCGCCCATTTCGACGTTTTCGCTATCCGAACCAGGAGTGGGTTCGCCATCGTAGCCATGTGCAGGTAGGCCGAGTGGGCGGTGTTCCGGGGGGTGAAACCGAAGTTTGGTCTTCAGCATGCTCGGCCGTACCTTTTGGTGAGACTGATGGCAAGAGGAATGACGAACCAACGATGACTGTGGTGAAGTGTGAGCGTGGAGCGCGCTGTCGAGCGTCCCTGCCGCGCAGCGGTCTTGTTTGCCTGCGGGGGACGGCGTGATGGGGAGCTGGGAGCAGGTCTTCGAAGAGCATGTCCGCGATATGCTCACGGGGTACCCGGACCCCAGGGAATTGGGTGAGAAACGCTATTGTGCACCTACGGTCTCGATTCTCTTGGTATGGTTGAATTGGTCTGCAGTGTGAGTTCACCTTCGAGTTCGCTGACGATGCGATGGTCTCGGCGAATTTCAGGACCCCGAGGGTGCTCTGGAACGTTGACCGGACATTGACACATGAGACATTTCCTCCAATGACTGGTCCGATCAGGTGGCACCGTCATGAGCGAGCCTCGTCCAGCTCTGTTCGTGGCCCGGGCGGCGAGTTCGCGCACCTGACAGTGCCTTCGGGGGAATCGGCGCTCATGACGTCCTTGGCGCGGCTCGCCTAGGCGAGCCGCGCCAAGGGAGCTTGAAAAACGAGGCATGGACGAGAACATCGGAGGTGTCTCATGGCGGTGCGCGACACGTCGTTCGTGCGGCTGCTCAAGCCGCAATGGATGAGCGATGACGTTCACCCGGTCAGCTTGCTTCCGTCGATCATGCCGGCGCTGGGGGCCAAGCTACGCTCGGTGGACAACACCAGTCGCTGGGTCTTCCAGCGACTGGGCGACGAGCGTGGCGGGCACGTCGGCCTGTGGTTCGTGACAAGGCACGATGTTTTGGCGGGTCTCAGCCTGTGGCTGACGGAGATTGCCGAGCGCGGTCGGCTCACGATCGACACTGTTCGCCAGGTGAACCCGATCGAATACTTCGGCGAGGATCCCGAGATCCCCATCGCGCTCGCTGAGGCGTCAAGCGAGCTGGCACTTGGACTGATCGACTACGCCGCGCTCCGCGCGGACACGCGTCTGCTGGTTTCGATGCACCAGTTGCACCACATGATGAGCTTGCTGCGAGGCGACCAAGCGGCGTTTCTCTTTCACTGCTGGCAGAACTGGTCCCGTGCGTTTTCCCCGCTGGAACGGGTCGGCCTCGTCCAGGCGGCGAACTGCTGGGCGCCGGGCCCGGTCATTGCGAAGTCTCCTCACGGCTATTGGCAACGTTACGAGCTGAGGCTACGCGAGATCGCCGAAAGCCGTTCCTTGGCCGGACATATTTTGCTCGAGGATGCATGGAAGACCCACAACCGCCTTGATGCGGACGCTCAAACCCAGGCGTTGGCCGCTCTCCTCCTCCGGCGGGTGCTCCTGATGCGTGATCCGTCTTTGACGCCACGAGCCTTCTGCGCCTGCCGGAGCGAGCAGGCTGAGCCGATGGCGGCCGGTCAAGGCATCCCGAGGCAAGAAGCGGCCGGACGTCGGTCGGCTGCGGGTCGAGGACGGCTTCTCAACAAGAGTGTCGCTCGCGATTGACTCAGGTTCGATGCGAACAGTGAACATTGGATTCCAGAAAGGATTTGGCCACGATGACGAGCAGCAGGTTGTTCACCTCGGAGTCGGTGACCGAGGGCCATCCCGACAAGATCTGTGACGCGATCAGCGACTCGATCCTGGACGGGCTGCTCGCGAAAGACCCGCGCAGCCGTGTCGCGGTCGAAACGCTGATCACCACCGGGCAGGTGCACGTCGCGGGCGAGGTGACGACCGAGGCCTACGCCGACATCCCGACGATCGTGCGCGACGTGATCCTCAAGATCGGCTACGACTCGTCGGCCAAGGGCTTCGACGGGAACTCGTGCGGCGTCAACGTCGCGATCGGTTCGCAGTCGCCGGACATCGCGCAGGGCGTCGACACCGCGTACGAGTCGCGGGTGGAGGCGGCCGAGGACGAGATCGCCCGCCAGGGTGCCGGTGACCAGGGCCTGATGTTCGGCTACGCGTGCTCGGACACGCCTGAGCTGATGCCGCTGCCGATCGCGCTGGCGCACCGCCTGTCGCAGCGGCTGACCCGGGTGCGCAAGGACGGCGTGCTGCCGTACCTGCGCCCGGACGGCAAGACCCAGGTGACCATCGAATACGCCGGTGACCAGCCGGTGCGTCTGGACACCGTGGTCGTGTCGACGCAGCACGCCGACGGGATCGACCTGGAGTCGATGCTCGGTGTCGACGTCCGTGAGCACGTCGTGTCCCCGGAGATCGCCGCGCTGGACATCGACACTTCGAACGTGCGGCTGCTGGTGAACCCGACGGGCCGGTTCGTGATCGGTGGCCCGATGGGTGACGCCGGGCTGACCGGTCGCAAGATCATCGTCGACACCTACGGCGGCATGGCCCGGCATGGTGGTGGCGCGTTCTCGGGCAAGGACCCGTCCAAGGTGGACCGCTCGGCCGCGTACGCGATGCGCTGGGTCGCGAAGAACGTCGTCGCGGCGGGGCTCGCCACGCGCGTCGAGGTGCAGGTCGCGTACGCGATCGGCAAGGCTTCGCCGGTCGGTCTGTTCGTGGAGACCTTCGGTACCGAGACCGTCGACCCGACGAAGATCCAGCAGGCGATCTCGGAGGTGTTCGACCTCCGTCCGGCCGCGATCATCCGTGACCTGGACCTGCTGCGCCCGATCTACGCGCCGACCGCCGCGTACGGTCACTTCGGCCGCCCCGAGCTGGGCCTGCCGTGGGAGAGCACCGCGCGTGCCGAGGCACTCTGTGATCTCGCGAGCGGAGCCTGAACCATTTATGGACCGATTCAGCAATACTTGCGACAGTTCACCCTAGCGGGCGATGGCACTTCAGCCGTGCACCCGGATGGCCGATACCCCGGCTTGATTTGCACTTAAGAAACCGCCGATGTGCGCGGACTTATTGTCCATACTTTCGTATCTATCGGGCATAGGGGCCGTAAAACATGGACGCGGAGACCAAGCTGTGCTGACATCGTGGGGTCACGTCATGGCGAGGTAGGTCGGCGTGGCACACATCGACCGAGGGAGATCGCGTGACTGGCGAATTTGCGGAAGCGGACTCCGCTGTTGACGTGTCGCTAAGGCTGGCTACCGGCGATTCGTTGGAAGCGGTTTCAGATGTCGTCGACGAGCTGCTCGCGATCTTAGGCGTAGTGCGGTTCTGGCACGCGCTCAATGTGCTTCTTCGGCACCGGTCTCGTTTTGAGCTGATTCTACTTGATGGCTACGACGAGCAGTTGCTGTTCAACGCCGCCTTCGTCGAACAGGTCGCTCCCGGTCGGCTTCAGCGGGTGTCGGCAGAGCTGCCAGCGCACATCGAGGCACTGAGAGCGGCCAAACGGGACGCGGTGTGACCCTATCGCGGGTGCCGCGGTTGTCCAAGCAGGACATGCTTTCATCGGGAAAGGCCGCAGTATTTTCCCGGCGTCAATATGCGACGCGGGGCGGTTGACCGGCTATCGCCGGAGTCGTCAAGTCGGGCAGTGCGCTTCACCGGACAGACAGGAAACAGGCCTTCGTCGCCATGGTCGGCTCCGCGGGTGATAAGGCAGTGATGAACAACTTGAGGAGTGCACAGTGATGGTCGTCGTCTTGCGTCTCGTCGCGGCATTGGGGCTGTTGGCGTCATCCGGAGTGCACTTCTACCTGTGGATGATGGATGGCACGGGCATTGTCGGCCCGCTCTTCCTGCTCAACGGGGCCGCTGGGGTGGTCATCGCACTGCTGCTGCTGTTCCTCCGGCATCGGGTCACCGCCCTGCTGACACTGAACTTCGGTGTGGCCACACTGGCCGCTTACATCCTTGGTTCGACGCTGGGCATAGCAGCTCAGCGCAACCACTTCGACACACTGCCTGAACAGGTAGCGGCGCTCAGCGAAATCGCCTGTGTCGTGTGTGGATTCGTGCTGGCCCGCAGTCAGCGGCGGGATTCCGTCGCTGACTCCGAGCCGGCGGGCAAGATCCGCCCGGCTCCTGTCGACGGGGAAGTGATCGGGCGCCAGCTCGAGAATCGCGAATAGGTGTTGGAACCTGGCTGGGATGTGGTCACGGCAGTGATCGCAGACAGCCGTCTTCTCAGCTGGACTGCCCGTTCGTCGACCTGGTTCGGCCCGTTCGCCTGTTGTTCGCGTGCCGTGCCGCCCTGAAAACTGGCGCGATGGCAGAAGAATGGGTTCGCGCGACCGATGGTGTCCGCATCTTCACCCGGGTGCTCGGGCGTCCCGACGGTCCGACCGTCGTGCTCGTGCACGGGTACCCGGACAACAGTTCAGTGTGGGATGGCGTGGTCGCCGAGCTGATCGACAAGTATCGCGTGGTCACTTACGACGTTCGCGGGCACGGTCGTTCGGGAAAACCCACGAAGCGGGCCGCCTACCGACGGGAGCAGCTGGCTTCGGATTTGAAAGCGGTCATCGATGCGGTCAGGCCGGAAGGCCAGGTGCACCTCCTCGCGCACGATTGGGGGTCTGTCCAGAGCTGGTACGCGATAGCCGCGCCTGAACTGGACGGCCGGGTCGCTTCCTACAGTTCGATATCCGGATCGCATCTCGAATACACCGATGTCTGGATCCACGATCAGGTCGTCGGCCGCCGATACCGTGATCTGTTCAGGCAGATCAAAGCATCGTGGTACGTCTTCGTGTTCAAGCTTCCGGTGCTTCCCGAGCTCCTCTGGCGCACGGGGCTGATGACACGGGCCATTCGCCGGATCGATCCGACCGTCGCGTCGCCGGAGTTGCCGGACGCACTGCATGGGCTCAACTTGTACCGGGCGAACATCCCGGCACGGCACAGTGTGCCGCCGGGCAAGATCGCGGTGCCGGTGCAGGTGATCGTGCCGGTCGACGACGCGTTCGTGACTGCCCCCATGCAGGTCGCTGTCGATCAGTGGGTGCCTGACTTGCGGATTTCCAGGATCGCGGGCACGCATTGGGCACCGCGGGAGTCTCCGAAGGTGATCGCGGGCATGGCGGCCGAGTGGATTGAGCACGTGGAGGCCAGGAACGCGCCGCCGTTGCCGCGTCGCATTTCCCAGCGGCGGTGGGGTACGCACCGCGGCTGGTGATGGAAGGGCCCCATCGCACAAGATCCCAGGACACGCCCTAGACCACGGTCCAGGTGTCTTTACCGTTGAGGAGTGCCTGGAGGTCGGGGGGATTCGTCTCCATCGCGGCGCGGACCTGGGCGCGGGCCTGGTCGTCGTAGGTGGGGCGGTCGACCTGGCGGAGGATGCCGATCGGGGTGTGGTTCAGGTTCTGGTCCCCGATGCGCGAGAGCGCGAACGCGTAGGCCGGGTCGACGATCGTCGGGTCGTGCACGACGAGGTTCTCCTCGCCGATGTTGGCGACCTTGCCGACTTCGAGTCCGCCCCAGCCGCCGCCGCGGGTGACGCCGTACTCCTGCTCCGGGCCGAAGCGGATCGGATCGCCCGCCTTGAGGGGGATGAGCCGCTGCGCGGCCTCGTCCTTGTCCTTGAGCACGTCGAACGCGCCGTCGTTGAAGATCGGGCAGTTCTGGTAGATCTCGACCAGCGCCGAGCCGCGGTGCTGGGCCGCGGCCTGCAGCACCTCGGTGAGGCCCGCGCGGTCGGAGTCCAGCGCGCGGCCGACGAACGAGGCCTCGGCGCCGATGGCCAGCGACAGCGGGTTGAACGGGGTGTCGACCGAGCCGTACGGGGTCGACTTGGTGACCGTGCCCTGGTCGGACGTCGGCGAGTACTGGCCCTTGGTGAGCCCGTAGATCCGGTTGTTGAACAGCAGGATCTTCAGGTTCACGTTGCGGCGCAGCGCGTGGATCAGGTGGTTGCCGCCGATGGACAGCGCGTCGCCGTCACCGGTGACGACCCACACCGACAGGTCGGGGCGCGTGGTCGCGAGCCCGGTCGCGATCGACGGCGCGCGGCCGTGGATCGAGTGCATGCCGTAGGTGTTCAGGTAGTACGGGAACCGGGACGAGCAGCCGATGCCCGAGATGAACACGATGTTCTCGCGCTTGAGCCCGAGCGTCGGCAGGAACGACTGCACGGCGTTGAGCACGACGTAGTCGCCGCAGCCTGGGCACCAGCGGACCTCTTGGTCCGACTTGTAGTCCTTGGCCTTCTGCGGCTCTTCGGCGATCGGCACGAGGGCCAGGCCGTCCAGCCGGAGTAGTGCGTGGTCGATCGTGGTCATCGGGCTACCTCCCGGAGCAGCGAAGACGTGGTGGGAAGGGCAGTCGCGCCGGGTACCGGGCCATGTGCGACGAGGGTGTCGCGGCAGGCGCCGCTGCGTCGCAGGCGCGACGCCACTTCGTTCGCCTGTGGTTGGTCTTGGCAAAGGAACACGCATGTGGGGCCGGAGCCGGACACGATGCCGGCGAGCGCGCCCGCGCGGAGACCGGAGTCCAGTGTGGCCTGCAACTCGGGACGCAAGGACAGCGCCGCGATCTGGAGGTCGTTACGCAGTACGGAAGCCAGTGCGGCCGGACTGCCCGAATGGAGAGCATCCAGGACCTCTTGGTGGGAGCGGGCGCTGGGCGTCGCGCCCGCGGCGCGCAGGTCGTCGAGACGGCTGTAGACGGCTGGTGTGGCCAGTCCGCCGTCACTCAGCGCGATCGCCCAGTGAAAGCGAGCGGGTGCGTCGATCGCGAGTAGTCGTTCACCGCGGCCGGTGCCGATCGCGGTGCCGCCGTGCAAGGTGAACGGGACGTCGCTGCCGAGGTCCGCGGCGATCTTGCTCAGTGTCGCCCGATCGAGCCCGGTCTCCCAGAGCTCGGCGAGCGCCAGCAAGGTTCCGGCCGCGTCGGCGCTGCCGCCCGCCATCCCTCCGGCGACCGGGATCCGTTTGCGCAGCACGATGTGGAGTTCGTGCTCACGGCCTCGCCAGCCCTGGTGACGCGCCAACGCGGCCGCGGCACGCCAGGCGAGGTTGTCGCCGTCGACCGGGATCGAACGAGCGCCTTCGCCGAAGACCCGCATTTCCGGGCGATCGGCGCTCCTGATGGTGACTTCGTCCGCGAGCGACAACGCTTGGTATACGGTCACCAGCTCGTGAAAACCATCTTGCCGCAGCGGGCCCACCGCGAGCACGAGATTGATCTTCGCCGGAACTCTGACGGTCACCGAGTCGCTCATCGCATTTCCCCGAGGAAGATGTCCTGTAGCTCTTCGGCTTTGAAAGCCATACCGCTGACCTTGGTGAAACTGTGCACGTCCACGAGGTACCTTGCTTTCAAGAGCATGGCGAGCTGACCGAGGTTCATTTCGGGGACGATCACCACATCGTAGGACCGCAAGACTGCGCCGAGGTTTCCCGGGAACGGGTTCAAATGGCGCAGGTGAGCCTGTGCGATGGGGTAACCGAGGTTGCGGACCCGGCGGCAGGCCGCGCCGATCGGACCGTAGGACGAGCCCCAGCCCAGCGCCAGCACTGTGGCGTGGCCGTGCGTGTCCCCGGTGCCTGCCGGAGGAGGGTCGTCGACCACCAGGTCGGGCACGTCGACACCGTCGACCTTGGCCTGCCGCAGCCGGACCATGGTGTCGTGGTTGTCAGGATCGTAGGAGATGTTGCCGGTGACGTCTTGCTTTTCCAGTCCGCCGATTCGGTGCTGCAGCCCGGGCGTGCCCGGCACGGCCCACGCGCGGGCCAGTGTGGCCGGATCCCGCAAATAGGGCATGAACGCACCGTCGGAGTTCGGCGCTGTCGCGAAGTCGGGCCGAAGATCGGGCAACTCGGTGCTGGACGGGACAGACCACGGCTCGGAGCCGTTGGCGATGGCGGCGTCGGACAGCAGCATCACCGGCGTCCGGTACTTCAGCGCGATCCGCGTCGCTTCGACGGCGGCGTCGAAGCAGTCGGCGGGGGAGAGCGGCGCGACGATCGGGACCGGCGACTCGCCGTTGCGGCCGAACATGGCCTGCAGCAGGTCGGCCTGCTCGGTCTTGGTCGGCAGGCCGGTGGACGGCCCGCCGCGCTGCACGTCGATCACGACCAGCGGCAGCTCGGTCATCACCGCCAGGCCGATCGTTTCGGACTTCAGTGCGACACCGGGGCCCGAGGTCGAGGTGATGCCCAGCGCGCCGCCGTAGGAGGCGCCGAGCGCGGCGCCGATGCCGGCGATCTCGTCCTCGGCCTGGAAGGTGAGGATGTTGAAGTTCTTGTGCTTGGACAGCTCGTGCAGGATGTCCGAAGCAGGGGTGATCGGGTAGGTGCCCAGGAAGATCTGCAGCCCCGACTTCTGCCCGGCGGCGATCAGGCCGTACGCGAGCGCGGTGTTGCCGGTGATCTGCCGGTAGGTGCCCTGGTTGAGCTTCGCGGGCGCGACCTGGAACGTGGTCGCGAACGACTCGGTCGTCTCGCCGTAGTTCCAGCCTGCGCGGAAGGCCAGGATGTTCGCCTCGGCGATGTCCGGCTTCTTCGCGAACTTCTCGCGCAGGAAACGCTCGGTGCCCTCGGTCGGCCGGTGGTACATCCAGGACAGCAGGCCCAGCGCGAACATGTTCTTCGCGCGCTCCGCGTCCTTCTTGCCGATGCCGGTGGGTTCGACCGCGCCGATGGTCAGGGTGGCCATCGCGATGGTGTGCACTTGGAAGCGGTCGAATTCGTCTCCGTCGAGAGGGTTCTTGTCATACCCCGCTTTCGTCAGGTTTCGTTTGGTGAATTCGTCGGTGTTGACGATCAGGATGCCGCCGTCCGGCAGATCGGCGATGTTCGCCTGGAGCGCGGCAGGGTTCATCGCCACAAGCACGTCGGGGCGGTCGCCCGCGGTCAGGATGTCGTAGTCGGCGAAATGCAGCTGAAACGACGAAACTCCGGGCAGAGTGCCTTGCGGCGCCCGGATCTCCGCGGGGAAGTTCGGCATCGTCGACAGGTCGTTGCCGAATGTCGCGGCCTCCGAAGCGAACCTGTCGCCCGTGAGCTGCATACCGTCACCTGAATCGCCGGCGAAGCGGATCACCACCCGATTCCGCTCGATGACCTTCGCGCCGTTGCTCATGTCGTGCGCTCCTTTCACCATCATTACCATTCCCGCAGCGGCTGGATCGATTTCTTGACGGAACCTGACAGGCCCACGGTGCGGAACAAGCGGATGCGGTGCGCGGACGGACTGCGTAGATTTCATGGTTGCCGGTCTGGACAGGACTGGCGCGAATGGACTGGCATCCATCGGCTCGAAGGTGGTTCGCATGGACACGCGCGTGCAGTTGCTAGGCCCCGTCCGCGCTTGGTCGGGGGAGACCGAGGTGCTGCTGGGGCCATCCCGGCAGCGGGCGGTGTTCGCGGTACTGGCGGCGAGCGCGGGCCGGATGGTCAGCCGTTCGGAACTGGTCGACGCGCTGTGGGGTGACAGCCCGCCTGCACAGGCGGCGAACAGCCTGTACACCTACGTTTCGCGGCTGAGGCGCTTGCTACGCGCCTCAGATGGTGCGGTGATCGAGTCCGCCGGCAGCGGCTATCGGCTGGCGATCGATCCGGACTCGGTCGACCTTGGCGCGTTTTCTCGACTCCGCCGCGCCATTGACGAAGCGCGGCGGAACCACGGCCTGAGCCGAGCCTGCGAGCTGATCGACGAAGCGCTGGCACTGTGGCAGGGGCGGGCGTTCGGCGACGTGGATGGGCCTTTCGCGGACACACAGCGGATACATTTCGAGGAGCTGCGCCTGGAGTTGGTAGAACGCCAGGCGGGATTCAAACTCGAATGTGGACGCCCGGCCGAGGTCGTCACCGATCTGTCGGGAGTGGTCCAGCGTTACTCGAGCCGGGAGTCGCTGCACTGTTTGATGATGGTCGCGCTCTACCGTGCCGGGCGCCAGGCCGACGCACTCGCCCTGTACCAGGAAACGCGCAGGCACCTTGTCGACGAACTGGGGTTGGAGCCGGGTGCCGCGCTTCGGCGCGCGCACGAGGAGGTGCTCAGTGGCCACGCCGACGCGCCGGACTGGCACGCCCGCTACACACCGGAGCAGCTCAAGGATCTGCTCGAGGCGCTGCGCGCGGCCGATCTCGACCACGCCGACGGCCACCTGAGTCCAGAAGCGGCATGATCCGGGGTCGCACGCCTGGCGACCAGCCGATCAGCGCGAGGTCGAGCCGAGCAGATCCGCGGTGAACTCCGGGGCGTGGCCGGGTGCGGCCTCGTCCATTTGAAACAGCCGGCTGTTCGGCCGCAGATAGTGCATGGGAACCGCGATCGCCCAGGCCTGCCAGGCGTCCACCGCCCGCTCGACGGTGGCGAACATACCGGCGCCCTGTTCTTTCGCGGCGGACAGCACATGCGCACGCCTCGACGGCAGCCGGTGGACGAGCCGGACGATCTCGGCGGTGACCCGCTCTGTCGCCTCACCCCTGGGAATGCCATCGAGGTGCTGCCGCACGAGCACGTAGTTCATCGGGTCTACCTGCGCGGCGTCGCGGTCGATGCCCAGCACGTCGTTCGTCCACGTGGTGAAGTCGTTGAGATCGTCGGCGTACGAGCGGCACGTGGAGCTGTAGCGAAGCCAACCTGGGATCTCGATCTGTTCGCATGCTTCGATGATGTCGAACACCATGTCGGCCGCGCCCGCTTTGCGCCGGACCTCCTTGAAGTCTTCCAGGTCCGGGAACGTGCCGGTGAAGCGGTACCCGCACTCCTGCCGCTGGGCGGCGAACACCTCCTCGGCGTGGATGACGTATCGGTGCCACCACTCGTCCGAGACGTACCTTTCCGTCCGGCGGCTGAGATCCGCGATCGCGGCGACCAGGCCGACACTGTCGTCGCGTACGCCCCGCCCTCGGGTGTGGAGAACCTGCTTGACCTGGTCCTGCAGCGCGTTGAACTCCTGCTGTCTCCCCGTGACGACAGCAAGGTCTTGCTGGTCGTCCAGCAGGAAGTAGTAGGTAAACCATTCTGAGAACAGCGCCAGCGGCTCCGGCGCCGCGGTCGTGCAGCCATACGACAGCAGATCCGGGTAGGCCAACTGGTCGAACCGCCGCTGATTGCCGGTGGTGCCGATCAGCCCGAACCGGTTGGCCCATTCGCGAGTCATCCGGTGTGCCGTCGCTATGTGCTTGTTGCGCTTATCCGGAATGTCGGCTAGTCGTACGCCGAATGCGCTCATGCGATCAGAAATCATCGAGTACCCCTGACTTGATTTCATTGTCAGACGGTGAGCAGCTCTGCGGGAAAGGCAGCGGTATCCTTGGCGAGGTCCACGTTGGCGGACTCGTCATCCCGTCAGGCCGAACCGTTCGGTCTGACACGGTCTTACTCTCACGCTGTGCCCATCGGCGCTGTGGGGGCTGCGGCTTGCAGATGTTTCAGGATCTGCGCCTGTCCTTCGTCGAAGAAGTCCGTCCACTCGGCGATCAGGCCGTTCCGCACCACGAAATGACCCATCACCTCGAGCGTGACCGGCAGACCGTCGCTCTTCCACAGCCACTTTTCGATCCGCCGGTTCATCACGAGCCCGCCGCCCATGACAGACGCGACAACCTCCACGGAGAGGTTCGTGACATGCGATGCCAGCGTCTGCACTCCCACTCGAATCGCATGATGGCCGACAACGGCAGGCGGCAGTGCCACGTTGAGGTATCTCGCATTCGCGGCACAATAGGCAGCGACCCTGTCCGCATCACTTGCGCTGAACGCATTGAGCATGTTGTTCACGACTTCGATCGGCGACAGCTCGACTCGCGGCATCGGGACCTCCAGTACCGTGGAAGATGGTTCAAGAACGACGCTTGAACGCACGCATGGAAAGGCCGAGTGGGGTCAGTGGCAGTCGCAGTCCGGACTTGATGTCGTCCGATTCGGACTTCAGCTCCCACTTGCTCAGGATCGTCGCCAGCGACAGGACTGACTGGACTCGCCCCAGCCCTTCGCCAAGGCACTTCCGTGGCCCAGCGCCGAAGGGGATCATGGAGATGCGATGGCGTTGCCCTTGAGGGTCGCTCTCCCACCTGTCGGGGTTGAAGGTCTCAGGATCCTCGTGAGAGTCAGGGCGGTGGTGCAGCAGGTACGGGCTGAAGACGATGTCGGTTCCGGCGGGGAAGAAGTGCTGTCCCAGTGAACTGTCCTGCATGACCGTGCGAGTGAGGAACCAAGCGGTCGGGTATAGCCGCATGACCTCGGTGACCACTTGGGTGGTGTAGGTCAGTTCCTGGAGGTCTTCGACCGTCGGGAGCCGATCGCCGAGTACGGCGTCCAGTTCCGCCTGAACCCGTTTGAGCACGGCGGGGTGCTGAGAGAGCAGGTGGAAGGCCCATCCGAGAGTATGCCCTGTCGTGTCGGCCCCGGCGGCGAACACGGTGAAGATCTGCGCGCTGATCTCCTCGTCGGAAAGGGTCGTGCCGTCTTCCTCGTCGCTGGCACGGATGAGGTAGGAGACCAGATCGTCCTCGCCGCCGTTCATCCGGTACTCGCCGACGGTCCGCCGGAACAGCTGCCGCAGCCTGCTGCTGGCGTTCTTGTAGCGGATGTTACCTGGAATGGGCAGGATGTCGAACGGGGGCGGCAGGAGGATACGCCAGAACATTCCTCCCATCGAAACCTCGACATCCTTGACAGCCTGGACGATCGCGTCGTCGGACAACCCGCTGATCATCAGCCTGACCACGCTGCGTGCGCTGACGTCGCGCATGTCCGACATGATGTCGACAGGCAGGCCGTTCTGCCAGTGGGAGATGACTGTGTCGATTTCGGTTCCGATAACGGAAGCGAACCGGGCGTGGTTGGACTTGCCGAAAACAGGCTGCAACATACGCCGCTGCCTGCGGTGATCTGAATGAGGACACACGGCGACGCCGTTGCCGAGTACTTCGCGCATGTTCTTGAAGATCGGCCCGCCTTTGTCGAACGTGCTGTCATCCAAGAGCATGTGATAGGTTACATCAGGGTCGCATACCACATACCCTTTCCAGGGGCCAATGCGGATTCGTACGATTTCTTCGGTGGAGTGTGACAATGTGCGCAGGAAGCCCAGCGGGTTTCTGATCAGTGAGACAAGGTGCCCGAGCACGGGTACCGCGCCAGGTGCGTCTGTTATGGCGGGCTCGGCTAAAGGTCGAGACATGCCTGCTCCCTATCGCATATTACTCAATTGCATACTGCTCAGAGTCGCAATAATGTACTGGGCAGCGTAGGCCTGGGAAAGCAGCAGTAGCAGCTCGTCCCGCTGCAGGGTGGATATTCGCTTGCTACTGAGAAGCGGCCGCTGCCGCTTCGAGGTGCTTCACGATCTGCGCCTGGCCGTCGTCGAAGAAGTCCGCCCACTCGGTGATCAAGCCGTCCCGTACCACGAAGTGGCCCATTACTTCGAGTGTGATCGGCGTACCGGAACTCTTCCACGTCCAGGTGTCGTACCGCCGGTTCATTACGGTGGTGCCGTCGGTCACTGAGGCCACCACGTCGGTGGTGACGTCCGCGGCCAGGTCGATCAAGCCGTTGATGGCCGCGGCGATCGCGGCCCTGCCGACGGTGGCCGGCGGGAAAGGGATGTTGAGGTAGACGCAGTCTTCACTGCAGTAGGCGGCCGCCTTCTCGCCGTCGCCTTCGCCGAACGCGTAGATCATCCGGCTGACGACGTCGATGGGGGACAGCCCCATGTTGCCTGTTGGGACGGCGCCGCTGGTTTCGACCTCGGACATGTACGGCCTCCTCGATCGGGATTCATCGGAGCCTTGCGCCAGCCTGTTCAGGTGGGGCGGGGCCATGGACGGCAGCCTGACAGGGAAGACCTGGTCCTGCACTTTCGGGTTCCGTCAGATGGAACAGCTGTCGAGAGTGGCTACCGCTCGCCCGCGGGCGAGCGGTAGCGGACTGTCCGCGCCGCGTGGCTGTTCCATCAAGCGGAATCGTCGGTCGTTATGAGACTTTCGCGCGGTGTAGGATTCGATTCAGCCGATTGGCACAGAGACACGAAAATGATCAGCAGGCACCGTCGTCAAGCATTAACCACAATGGAGTGCGTTTAGGTCTCGCGCCCCGTCAATTCGAACTCCCTGCCATGCCGGAAGGGAGAACCAGATGATGGAGAAGATATGTCGCAGCTAGCCGCTGATACGGCCATCGTCGACGCGCCTGGGGCAATGCCCCTGCTCGGGCACTTCGTCCCGTTGATCAAGAATCCGACGGGTCTCCTTCGTTCGATGTCCAATTCCGGTGAAGGAGTTCTGCGAGTACGAGTCGGCCCCTGGAAGGGGTACATGGTTTGTGACCCCGAACTGACGCATCAGATGCTGCTGGACGACCGCACGTTCGACAAGGGCGGCGCGGTCATGAAGAACATTCGCGATGTGACCGGAAATGGTATCGCGGTCTGCCCGCACGCGGATCATCGCAAACAGCGACGGATCATGCAGCCGGCATTTAACAAGTCCAACCATGCACGGTTCGCCTCCGTCATCGGATCGGAGCTCGGTGATGCGCTCTCCGTGTGGCCGGAGGGCCAGCTGATCGACATCATCTCCGAGATGCGGACCGTCAGTGCGCGCAGCGTGATCAAGCTGATGATCAGTGGGCTCACCGAGGCTGAGCTGGAACACACCGTGGAAGACGTCAAGGTCACGATGGCGGGTATGTTCTGGCGCACGCTTCTGCCGCCACCGTTCGATATCCTGCCCATACCGGGAAACGTGCGATTCAAGAAGTCTATCAAGCGGGTGCGGAAGCAGTTTGGGTCGATCGTCGACACCTACCGTAAGCAGGGGGGTGGGGATGATCTCGTCTCCTACCTCGTCCGCGTGAGTGATGATGACGGTGGCAGCCTGACGGACGAGGAGATCAGCGCGCAGGTGTACACGGTGTTCGCCGCGGGCGCCGACTCCACGGCCCATGCGCTCGGGTTCGCGCTGTACCTGATTGCCAAACATCCGGATGTCCTTCGCAAGGTCCAGGCTGAGGTTGACGCCATTCTCGGGGACCGGGTTCCGACGGTGGATGATCTCGATGCGCTCACCTACACGACCCAGGTCATCACCGAGACCTTGCGACTTTACCCGACTTCGTGGTTCCTCTCGCGAGTCTCGACCGCCGAGGCGAAATTGGGGAACTATCGAATCCCCAAGGGCAGTGACTTGATCTTCAGCCCGTTCGTGGTGCACCACCGCCCGGAAACCTGTCCGGATGTCGAGAGGTTCGACCCTGACCGGTGGGCGGGCGACCCGCAGGGGATGAAGAGCAGGCTCACGCTGGTCCCGTTCGGGTCCGGCCCGCGCAAGTGTCTCGCGGAGGGACTGGTCAGGCTTCAGGCGGTGCTTTCTTTGGCGATGATGGTGCGCAGGTGGGAACTGCGATCAGAGTCGGACGACATTCGCTTCGGACTGCGCCTGCCCTTGTCGCCGCTCGGCCTGAAGATGCGAGCTTTCAAGCGCTGACCTGCCTGCCGGGCGATGAGCCGGGTGATTCGCGGTCGTGTGGGTCCTGCGTGCCGGATCGGCGGGATGGGAAATCGAGGTTGTCGCTCATGCGCAGGCGTAGTGAACATGCAGTGGTGGTCGGAGGCAGTGTAAGCGGCCTGCTGGCGGCGCGAGTGCTTTCCGACCATTTCGAACACGTGACGGTGGTGGAGCGCGACACGGGCGACGGTGTGAACGCGCGTCGTGGAGTTCCGCAAGGGGCGCATCCGCACACTTTGCTTTTCAAGACGTCGATGCTGCTCGAGGGCTTGTTCCCGGGGCTGGGGAACGAGTTGGTCGAAGCGGGCGCATTACGCGTGGGCTGGCTGACCCAATGTCGGATGAACTTTCATGGGCATAAATTGCACCAATCCGACATCGGGTTGACCAGTCTGTGTGCCACGCGGCCGTTTATCGAGCACGTGATCCGCGGTCGCGTGGCGGCCATCGGCAATGTCGAGTTCAAGATGGGCTGGGATGCTGTTGATCTGCGGACGACAGGCGGCGGAGAGTCGATCACCGGGATCACAGTCAGAGCGCAGGACACAGGCAACGGCTGTGTCCTGCCCGCTGATCTGGTGATCGATGCCTCTGGGCGCTCCCCTCGGTCGCAGGTCTGGCTGAAGAAGCTGGGCTATCCGCGCCCGCGGGAGGATCAGGTCTCCATCGGTCTCGCGTACGTATCCCAGCTCGTGCGGATGGACCTCGACTCGATTGACGGCGATCGTGTACTCGCGACATTGGCCAGGCCGACCTGCCCTCGAGGCATGTACCTGTTCGCGCAGGAGGACGGCAAGTGGATGCTCACGATGTACGGCTACGGAGAGCATCGTCCCTCGCGGGAGAACTTCTTGGACGAGGTTCTCGAGTTCGCGCCCCCCGATGTGCGAGCCGCTGTCCAAACCGCGGAGTTCCTCGGCGAACCGCAGGTGCATCAGATTCCGAAAGTGTTCCGCCGGCGGTACGAAGAACTCGGTGCCTTCCCGCATGGATTGCTCGTGGTGGGCGACGCGCTGAGCACCATGAACCCGGTATACGGAACAGGAATGATGTGTTCGGCCGTGCAAGCCGTGCTTTTGCAGCGTGAACTGGCGTTCGGATTCAGTCCGGGCCTAGAACGGCGTTTCTTCGGGCATGCCGCGCGTGCGATCGTGGCACCGTGGACGCTGAGCGTGCTGGCCGATTCGGGGATGCCTGGAGTGCAGGGGGCGAAAATACCGGGGGCGGCGTTAGCCAATGGCTATCTGCGCCAGCTGGCCGCCGGAGCCGAGCGCGATCCGTTGCTCGCGGCAACGCTTGTCGGTGTTCTCGGCAACGTCAAGTCGCCGGCCGAGTTGGCGCGGCCCAGCGTGCTTTGGCGTGTCTTCCTGGCTGGGTTCAGTCGCCTGCGGCAGCGGAAGGAACAGAAGTGGGCGACCCGGAACGGCCGAGCCGTGTCGATGCAGAGGAGTCGATCGTGACGAGCTTTACCTTGGCTGAGCTGGAATGTCCATTTCCGTCCATGCCTCACCCTGATCAAGCTGCCGTTGAGAACGCTGTCATCGACTGGATGTGGAAAAGCGGCTACCTCGTGAGTGCGGACGACGAACAGGCGGTACGGAATTCTGGCATCGGCCGGCTGGGAGCATGGGCTGCGCCACGTGCGGACGTCAATGGTGCGGCGATGCTGGGCAATTGGCTGGTATGGCTGTTTCTGATGGATGACGAGATCGTCGAGCCTGCTGCTCATTCGGGGGAGCTGGAGGTTTTCGCGCACCACGCGCTCCACTGCCGGAAAGCACTGTACGGAGACCCTTTGCCTGAGGATGCGGGAATGCATCTAGAGGTATTGGCGGAGCTTCGCGCTCAACTTTTCCGCAGGGCCAGCAATGAATTGGCCGTGCGAATCACCGACGGCATCAATGATCTTATGCTGGCCCTGGCTTGTGAGGCTATTTTCCAGACGAATTCGTCTATGCCGACACTAAGCGCATATTCGACTATTCGCGAGTCAACTGTGACAATGCGTGCGGTGTGCATGGCGATATCTTCTGTGGTGCAGAACTGTGAGCTCCCTGGAGTGCTCTGGGCCCGTCCGGAGATTCAGGAGCTTGAACGGCTTGCTTGCCGGATCATTGGTTTTACCCATGACTACTACTCGGGCCCGCGCGAACTTGAGCGCAATGATGGATCCGTCAACTTCATCGCCGTTCTCATGGAAGATCATCGGATCACGGCGCAGGAAGCGCTCGACGTGCTCGCTCAGATGAACGCCGCTGAGACGCATAAGTTCCAGCGACTGGCTGAATCGATTCGGCAAGCCGGTGATGAGGCGGTGTGCGACTTCGTCACCGTGCTGGAGCGCTGGATCCGCGGGAACTACGACTGGAGTCGCGAGTGTGGCCGTTACCGTTTGACCGACGAACTGGCGAGCGCAGAGTAGGTGTGGTCGAGACAAATCGGCTGTTGGCGGACATGGACGGAGCCTGATATGAGAAACACCGCGCAGCGGGCGTGTATATGGTGCGGCCCCGCCTTTGTGGTCCTGGTGCTCGCGGGCTGGGGACTGCTGGCGGGATTCTTTCCCCCGCCGTCGCCGAGTGACAGTCCCGACCAGGTCGCGGCCATGTTCCGCGACGGCGGGGGCTGGATGAAGCTCGGCCTTGTCATCGCGATGGTCGGAGCCGGGCTGCTCGCGCCCTGGTTTGCCGCAACCGCGGTGCAGCTCAGGCGTATTGAGGGTGGATCCGTTCCGGTGTGGACTTACACATACCTCATGTGCGGTGCCGCCACGGTCATCGAGTTCCTCTTCCCTTTGATGATCTGGCAGAGCGCGGTCTTCCGCGCTGAGAGCTCTGCTTCCGAAATTTTGCAGAAGCTGAATGACCTGGCATGGCTGTGCTGGCTCGGGATCACGTCGACTGTGATTCTTCAAGGGGTCGCGACAGCCGTGGTGGTCTTCGGTGATAAGCGTGCCAAGCCGATATTGCCGCGCTGGTATGCGTACCTCTGCCTCTGGTGCATGATGCTGGTTTCGACTTCCAGCGCCATCGTTTTCTTCAAGGGTGGACCGTTCGCTTGGAATGGTATCGCCGGATTCTGGTTCGCGCTGGTCGGCATCTGCTTCTGGGTTTTCGTCACGGCCATGCTGCTACTTCGTTTGACGGCTCGCCGGGATATCGAAGACGACTTCTCGAGTTCGGTGAGCGCCGAAGTTGACCTGCGCAGTGAGATCAGGGCCCTGTCCTCTCGTGTTGCAGAACTCGAATCCGGGAAGTCTGCATCGCGTGAAAGAACACTGAAGTCTTGATTGTTGTCCATGTGATCTTAGCTGTGCGTTGTCACCAGTGGAGAAACTAGCGATGCGGCGAATCGACTTTCAGCGGGCGATGGTCGCCGGTCATCCGGGCGGTGCGCCGAGGGTGCCCGGCGAGTATGGGGTCTGGATAGTGCTCTTCGGTGACATGATGATCTTCGCTGTCATCTTCGCGACTTTCCTGCACTACCGCACGCGAGATCTTTCGGGGTTCGTGTATTCCTCGCGGCAGTTGTCGCAGGAGCTCGGTGCGCTGAACACCGTTGTCCTGCTTTCCAGCTCGTTCCTGGTCGCTTGTGCTGTTCGGTCGTTCCGGGTGCCGCGGGCTCGGCGGACGGCACCCGCGCTCATTCGAGGCGGACTGGTGCTGGGTGCCGTTTTCTGCGTGATCAAGATCGTTGAATATGTGGACAAGCTCTCGCGGGGGATAACTCCGGCGACCGGCGACTTCTGGATGTTCTTCTACGTTCTGACCGGGTTGCATCTGGTGCATCTTCTCGGCGGCATGGCGGTGTTGTGGTTTCTGCTCAGGATAAGCCGGCAGGATGAGCTTCCCGCGAATCGCATGGTCTTGGTCGAGTGTGGGGCGCTGTACTGGCACATGGTGGATTTGCTGTGGGTTGAGATTTTTCCGCTTCTTTACCTCTTGAGGTGATCATCTTGTTGATGAGGTCCGTCGGAGCGGTGTGGCTCGTTCTGATTCTCGCGACGGTTTTGTCCTGGCTCCTGTTCTGGGCTTCTGGGGACAGGGCGGCGGCAGGCGCGCCGGTTTCGTCCGCCACGATTTTGATCGTGGCATTCGTGAAAGCCCGGTTGATCGCACTCCACTTCATGGAGGTACGGGAGGCTCCGAAGGCGATGCGAGCGCTCCTGGACGTCTACTGCGTTGTGGTGTGCGGTGTATTGGTATACCTGTTGGTAGAGGGCGCCTGAGCCGGCCCGCCGGCGATGTGTGCCGCCCGGTGGACCGGCCGTGCTTCAGTACTTATGCGACTGTGTCGCTTTGGTCGATGTGCTGTGCGGCGGAAGGTTGAGAATTCGGTCCGCTCTGTCCTGGGCCCGGGGCCGGATGGTGGCGGCTGATCGGGATCACCATCGGCGTGCCGCTCACCGGGTCCGGGCGCACCTGGCAGCGGACGTCGAACACCTTGTGGACCAGTTCCTCGGTGATGACCTCGGCCGCTTTGCCCGCGGCAACGACCCGGCCTGCCTTCATCGCGACCAGGTGATCGGCGTAGCGGCAAGCTTGCGGGAGATCGTGCAGGATCATCACCACGGTCCGGCCCTCGTCGCGGTTGAGGTCGAGGATCAGGTCCAGAACCTCGATCTGGTGCGCCAGGTCGAGGTAGGTCGTCGGCTCGTCCAGCAATAGCACGGGGGTGCACTGCGCGACGGCCATCGCGATCCACGCGCGCTGGCGCTGGCCGCCGGAGAGTTCGCCGACAGGGCGGTCGGCGAGGCCTGACATACCGGTGGCCTCCAGCGCGGCTCGCACCGCGTCTTCGTCCGATGTGGACCATTGACGCCACCAGGTCTGGTGGGGCGCGCGGCCACGGCTGACAAGGTCGGCGACGGTCATGCCCTCCGGTGCGACCGGGGATTGCGGCAAGATTCCCAGCTGTTGGGCGATCTGGCGGGTCGGCAGCTCCTCGAGCGAGCGGTCGCCGAGGTACACGGTGCCCACGCGCGGCGTCAGCAACCTTGCGAGCGTCCGCAGCAGCGTTGACTTGCCGCAGGCGTTCGCGCCGACGATCGCGGTGACCTTGCCGTGTGGGATGTCCAGATCGAGGCCGTCGATGATCACGCGGTCGTCGTAGGCGACGCGCAGGTCCTTCACCCGAAGGGATGTCACGGGAATCAGCCTCCGGAGTCGGATCGGTTGGCCCTGGCCAGCAACCAGAGCAGGATGGGAGCACCGAGCACACCGGTTACGATGCCGACCGGCAGCGTGGACGCGGTGATCTGACGCGCGATGACGTCGCTGCCCAGCACGATGACCGCTCCGGCGAGCGCGGACGCGATGATCGGGGGAGCGGGCAGCTTGGCCAGCCGTTGCGCGATCTGTGGTGAGGTGAGCGCGACGAACGAGATCGGGCCGGCGGACGCGGTCGCGAACGCGACCAGGCCCGCCCCGGACAGCAGCAGCCCGAGCCGCACCGGTTGCACGGGTGTGCCGAGCCCGGTCGCCACCTCGTCGCCGAGCGACAATGTCGCCATCCAGCGGGAAAGGCCCAGCACCACTGGGAACAGTACGGTGAGCGCGATGCCCAGCGGGACGACGTGATCCCAGCCGCGGTTGGCGAGGTTGCCGACCAGCCAGCCGATCGACGCCTGGGCATCGGTGATCTGCGCGCGACTGAGGAGGTAGTCGGTGAGGCTGGTGCACAACGCGAAGACGCCGATTCCGATCAACAGGATTCGGTAGCCGGTGGTGCCGCGCCGCCACGCCAGCGCGTAGACGAGCGCCGCGGTGAGCAGCCCGCCGAGCAGGCCTAGCGTGGTGGTGCCGAGACCGCCGCCGAAGCCGAGCGTGATCCCGGCGACCACGGCGGTGGCCGCGCCCGCGTTGATGCCGATCATGTCGGGGCTGGCCAGCGGATTGCGTGTGATGGTCTGGAAAGCCGCGCCGGACGCGCCGAACGCGAGCCCGGCGAGCAGCCCGGTCAGCGCGCGGGGGAGTCGCAGATCTCGCACGATGTATCCGGTGCCGCCGTCACTGCCGCCCAACACGGCGGAGAACACCTCGGACACGCTCAGCGGTATGTCGCCGATTGTCATGCCCACACAGAACAATGTGAACGCCAGCACGGTGAGTAGACAGCAGAGCAGTGCCGACCGGGGGCGGATCCTGGCCGAGATCAGAGGCTTCGCGAGCCGGACGGTGACCCGGTCGCGTCGCAGGTGCGGCAGGCTCACGTCAGGACTCCGCGAGCTTGCGACGGCGGACCAGAAAGATGAAGAATGGCGCACCGATGAACGCGACGATCACGCCTGCCCGTATCTCGTTCGGCCGCGCCACGACGCGGCCGAGCACATCGGCGGCGAGCAGCAGGCACGGCGCGGTAACAGCGGCGTACGGCAGCAGCCAGCGGTGGTCGGGGCCGATGACGAACCGCACCGCGTGCGGGATGATCAGACCGAGGAACACGATCGGCCCGGCGACGGCGACGGCCGCGCCGGTCAGCAGTGTGATGGCCACCGCGCCCCTCAGCCGCAACGGTCCCAGCCTCCGGCCAAGCGCCACTGCCACATCGTCGCCGAGTGCAAGGCTGTTGAGCGCTGGAGCGCTCGCGATCGCCAGCACCACCCCGGTGACAAGGAACGGCAGCACCCGCAGCAGCGCCTCACTGTCCACGCCGGACAGTGAACCCGCGGACCAGAAACGGTAGCGGTTGAGCGCCACCGGATCCGACAGGACCATCGCGCTGGTGAACGAGGCGAGCAGCGCGGTCACGGCGGCGCCCGCCAGCGCGAGCTTGACCGGACTCGCCCCGGCGCGCCCGCGCGTGCCGAGGAAGTAGACGGCGGCCGTCGCGCCGAGTGCGCCGGCGAAGGCGAACCAGATGTAGCCATAGAGCGACCCGACGCCGAGAACGGTGATCGAGAACACGATCGCGAACGCGGCTCCGGCGCTGATACCGAGCAAGCCGGGGTCTGCCAAAGGATTTCGGGTCAGCGCCTGCATCAGCGCGCCCGCCAGCCCGAGCCCTGCGCCGACCAATATCGCCAGCACTGTCCTTGGCGTCCGGACACTGTGGATGATCACCGCGTCGGCAGAGCCGTCGTTGTGCCACAGCACACCCCAGACATTGCCGAACGAGATCTCCTTGGAACCGAGCCAGATGCTCAGCAGGCACAACAGGACCAGCACGCTTGTGGCGGCCAAGAGGCCGATCGCGCGGCTTGTGTTCGTCGGGCGTCGTATGGTCGCGACGCTGGCTGGTTCCGTTCGCATCACACCTCCGTTGGCATTTACTTTAGGTAAGGCTAATCTAATCGACAAGCCTTAAATTAAGGGTGGCTACCCTCAACCTTCAGGAGTGGTGTGCGCATGCCCGTGTTCCAAAACGGTGCCGGATTCACTCGGCGCGGGTTCCTGGCCGGCGCGAGCGGGCTCGCGGCGGCGGCCACGCTCGGCGCGTGCGGTGGAGGTGACAAGCCCGTGGATGTGTCGTCCGGGGCGTGGGAGTTCATCGACGATCGTGGCCAGAAGGCGGTGCGCGATCAGCGGCCTGCCCGCGTCGTGGCCTACGTCAGCTCGGCCGCCGCGTTGTGGGACTACGGCGTGCACCCGGTGGGTGTCTTTGGTCCGCAGAAGACGGCTGACGGTGGTAAGGAGGTTCAGGCGGGCAATATCGACCTCGGTGCCGTGACCTCGATCGGTAACGCATGGGACGACTTCAGTATGGAGAAGTTCGCCGCGGCCAGGGCGGACCTGGTGATCACCGGGCTGACCGGTGTCAAGCCGACCGACCTGTGGGTGCTCAAGGACGACCTTGGCCCGAAGGTGCAGCAGATCGCGCCGATCGTCGCAATGTCGGAGTACAAGGTCACCTTGCCCGGGGTGATCGAGCGCTATGAACGACTCGCGGTCGCGCTCGGCGGCGACTCTGACTCCGCGGTCATCAAGAAGGGCAGGGAAGAGTTCCAGAAAGCGTCAGATGATCTCAAGTCGGCGATCAAAGCCAAGCCGGGCCTCAAGGTGCTGGTCGTCTCCGGCGACAAGGACAACCTGTACGTGTGTAAACCGGACTTCTTCGCCGATCTGGCCTATTACCGCGACCTGGGGCTCGACATCGTCAACGGGGAAGGCTCCGCCGACTACTTCGAGACGCTCAGCTGGGAGCAGGCCGGCAAGCACCCGGCCGACCTGATCCTCACCGACAGCCGCACCTACGCCCTGTCGCGCCAGCAGATGGCGCGGTTCCCGACGTGGGCGCAGCTGCCCGCGGTGAAGGCGAACCAGCTTGCCGACTGGTCGACCGAGCCCCGGTTCAATCCGGTGCTCGCGGCGCCTGTCGTCCAGAAGCTGGCCGAAGTCGTGCGCGGCGCGCAAGCGGGCATCGCCGCTTGATTGTCAACACACGGGCTTCGCCGACAGCCGCCGCCTCGGAGAGCGGGTTCGCCGTCAGCCGCGGCTGACGGCGAACCCGGTCCGTCCGGTGTCAGCGACGGCCCGCCAATCGCGGCAGCCGCCGCTGCTCGCGTTGGCCGTACTCATGACGGAATGTCGAAGGTGGTTCCGATACCCATGCCGGTGATCCATTCCGGCACCGCTTCGTAGCTGGTCCACCGCAGCGGCTTTCCCGTCGCCGCGTGGCCGGCCAGCCAACAGCGGATCTCGTGCCCGCCGGTGCCCGCCAGCTCCTCGAGCCCGTCGCTGCCGAGTTCGACGACAAGGGAGAGGTCGTTCTCGCACAGTGCGTCGAGGAACCAGGTGTCCCAGGCGCGATTCACCTTTGTGGCAGGGTTGCCGCCCATCGCGCGAACACGCGGTTCGCGCTCGGCGGTGAACGTGGCGACATCGAGCCTGCCGTTGATCAGGGCCGCACGCTTTCCTGCGGTGACGGCCGGGTCGCGCGGGTCGTTCGACGGCAGCCAGTGTGAGAGACCACCACTTGCGATGATCAGCACGCGGCCGTCGAATGTCGAGGCACGGAGTGTCTCGCCCAGTGCGAGGCCGAAGTCGCGGCAGCGCGTGAGAGATGGCAAGGGCGGGGCCGCTGTGTTCAGCACGACGGGAACCATCGGGATCCGGGTTCCGCCGGTCGCCATTTCGTAGCCCTGCACGATGCCGTGGTCGGCGGTGAGCGAGTAGGACAGCGCCGGATCGAATCCGGACTCACCAAGTCCTTTGTGGACATCCCAGGCCAGTGCACTGTGTACGGGGAGCGGCCCCGAGGCGCTGCCGAAGTCTCCGTACCCGGTCGCGGACTCGACGCCGACCACGAACGATGGCATCACGTCGTAGAAGTTGGCGTGGAAATGGTCGGGGCCGATCACCACGACGGCGTCGGGCGCCAGCTTGGCGACGGCCTTGGCGACGCGGTCGGCATCCGCGAGGAACAGAGCACCTGGCTCGCCTGGCTTCGGGGCTGCGAGCATGGTGGCGAAGGGGGAATGCGAGATTCCGACGAAACCGACGATCTCGCTCATCGCGCCGCACCTACCCTGCTGAGGAACTCCGTGTGCGCGCTCAGGAATTCGGACGGCTTCTCCCATTGTGGCCAGTGGCCTGCCCCGTCGATGATGTGCAGCCGTGAACCGGGAATCCAGGTTTGCAGCAGCTCAGCCTCGTCGAGCCCTCCGGTCGGGTCATGGCTGGTCCACAGCAGCAGGGTCGGCGCGGTGATCCTGCCTGTCCAGTCGGGGCCCCACGCGTACGCGCACCGCACCGCGGGGTCTTGAAGCACGAGCGTGTTCTCGATGGCGCGCAGGTAGCCGGGCCGGGTGTAGACATTCTGTCGCAGCCGGACGAGTTCGTCGGTGACGAGGCTCTTGTCGTGAAAGAGCCATTCGACCCGGCGGCGGACTGTCGCATCACTCGGGTCGAGGACGGCGGCCATGGTGCTGGCCTTGAGCCGCTCCATCACTTCAGGCTTGTTGGCGATGTTTCCGGGGGTGTTGAGCACGAGCCTGTCGACACGTTCGGGATAGTGCGCGGCGGTCCACGCCGCGACCCAGCCGCCGAGTGATTCGCCGGAAAGGTGTGCGCGTTCGATCCCGAGCACGTCGAGCAGGTCGACGAGGTGATCGGTGAGCACATCGATCGTGTAGGGCTTGTCCGGCAGGTCGCTCCAGCCATGCCCGACCATGTCGTACGCGGTCACGGTGAAATGCCTCGCCAGTGGCGCGATGTTGCGGGAGTACGCTTCCAGGTGACCGCCGGTTCCGTGCAGCAGCACGAGATCCGGTCCGCTGCCTGCGCGCAGCACCCTCGTCGAGACACCGTCCACGTCGAGCTTGCGTAGTTCGTGCGGGACGCTTCCGATGTCTGCCCAGATGCTGGTGTGCGGCCTCATGTGGTTCTCCCTTTCAGTCTCCGAAGGCCGCGCGGGCCTCGGCGATGGTGACGAGCCCGGCGCTCTGGCGCCGGGTCAGCCCGAGTGCGGCGACGAGTCGTGAGCCTTCGATCGTCAGGAACACCACCGGGGCGTTCTCGTCGTCGTTGTAGTGGCGGTGCCAGGTCCACGGCGGGGTGTAGACGCAGGCGCCGGTCGTCCATTCGACTCTTTCGTCTTCGACCTCGCTGTGCCCGCGTCCGCTGATGACGTAGTGGACGGTCTCGTGGTGGTGGCGTTGCATGTCCGAGCTGAGCCCGGCGGGGATCACCTGGTGGAAGATTTCGAACCCGAACGTCGGTAGCCGCCCTGCGATCGCCAGCTCGGACGGGTTGTGGATCGCGCTGGCGGGCAGCTGCTCGAGTTCGTCTGCGTTGAGCACCAGCGGACGTGCCTGGCCTGGTGGCACGTGGTCGGTCAGTCCTTTGAGGAAGGTATTCAGCGAGAAGCCGTTGCCGGTCATGGGGTCTCCGTTCGTCCGCCGTCAGCTGTCACCACTGTGCCGTTGATGAACGACGCGCGCTCGGAAGCCAGGAAGGCGATCACGTCGCCGATCTCGCGCGGGCGGGCGGGTCGTCCCAGCGGGATGGCGGCGTTGTCGGCGAGGCCGTCCGCATCGCCGCGAGCGCGCAGCACCTCACGGCGTCGTGCTGTGTCCGTGGCCCCTGGGGCCACGCAGTTGACTGTCACACCGCAGTCGGCGTACTCGCGCGACAGCAGTTTGGCGGCACTGGTCACCGCGGCTCGCAGAACCGTGGAGATCGCGAGTTCTTCCTGCGGTTGGCGTACGGCATTCGAAGTGACCACGACGACCCGGCCGAAGCCTCGCTCGGCCATGGTGGGCAGCGCCAACCGTGCGAGACGGAGCGGGCCGAGCAACAGCAGCTCCAGTGCCGCGTGCCACTGGTCGTCGCCCGCCGCGAGCACCCGTGCGGGCGGCGGACCGCCTGCGTTGAGCACGAGGACATCGAGCTTGTGTCCGACCTCGCCCATGACAAGTGCCGCGGACCCCGGATCGCTGATGTCGGCCACGATCGGGACGACCGGGGCGCCGGTGAGGTTCCTGGCCGCCCGCGTGAGCGAGTCGCGGTCGCGTCCGGTGATCGCCACGCGGTACCCGTCCGCGGCGAGTGCTTCCGCTGTCGCGAAGCCGATACCGGATCCTCCGCCACAGACGAGTGCGGTCCTGGTGTCGATGGCGGACTCCTGACTGGTCGTTGTACGGTGTTCGCCCCAGGGTGAGGGGGAGTCGTGACCCAGCCAACGAACGGTCCTAGTGAGCGGGACCCCAATGTCGAGGTGAACGGCGGGCTCGACCGTGCCGACGCGATCCTCACCGCCTTCGACGACACCCATCGCGAACTCACGCTCGGAGCGCTCGTGCGGCGCAGCGGATTGCCTCGTTCGACCGTGCACCGCACTGCCGCGACAATGATCCGGCTGGGCTGGCTTGACAAACCAGGCGACCGCTACCGCATCGGGAACAAGCTGTTCGAGATGTCCGGCCTGGTCCCGGTGCGCCACGAGCTGCGCGATGCCGTGCTCCCGTTCATGCAAGACCTGCACACCGCGACCAGGGCAACGGTCCAGCTCGGCGTGCTCGACGGCTTGAACGTGCTGGTCGTGGAGAAGATCACCGGACATCGGCGGATGCCCATGCTTTCGTTGGTCGGCGGGCGGATTCCGGTCCACTGCTCGGCGATCGGCCGCGCGATTCTCGCCTTCTCGGACACCGAGACCGTGAACGCCGTGCTCGCCGCCGGGCTCGAGCCGAGGACGAGCCGGACCATCACCTCGCCGGACGTGCTGCGGCGGAAGCTCGCCGAGATCCCGGATCGGGGCTGGGCGATGGAACGAGAGGAAGGCAATATCGGTGTCGCTTGTATCGCCGCGCCGATCTTCGGTCCGCTCAGCGCGGTGGTCGCCGGTCTGTCGGTGACCGGGCCGGTGGCCGGTATCCGGGCGGATCGGATGGGACCCGCCGTCCAGCTCGCCGCGGCCGCCGCGTCACGCGCGTACTCGCCTCGGCACTGAGCCGTCCAGGTCCCGCCCACTGAGACGCTCTGTTGTCTTGATGGGCGGCCTGCCAGCAGGCTGGGGCCTTCGCCAGATCGGGAGGTCCGGACAATGAAGATCGCGGTCATCGGAGCAGGTGTCGCCGGGTTGACGACGGCGAAGGTCCTGCTGCAGGCCGGCCATGAGGTGGAAGTCTTCGACAAGACGTCCGATGTCGGCGGTGTGTGGAGTCAGTCCCGGCGCTACCCGGGTTTGACGACGCAGAGCCCGTCGGCGCAGTACTCGTTCTCGGATTTCCCAATGCCAAAAGGGTTTCCGGAATGGCCGACCGGCGCACAGGTTCAGGAGTATCTCGCCTCCTACGTGACCAGGAATGGGATCGAGCCCGCACTCCGCCTCTCGACGAACGTGACGAGCGCCTTGCGGGCCGACGGTGGCTGGACGCTGGAAACCGATAGGGGTTCGGCGCACTTCGACCGGCTGGTCGTCGCCAACGGTGTCTTCTGCGAGCCGGCGATGCCTCGCTTCGAGGGCGTAGATGAATTCCGTGCAGCGGGCGGAAAGGTGCTCCCGGCCACTGAGCTGCACGACGTCGACCAGGCCCACGATCGGCATGTCCTCGTTGTCGGCTACGGCAAGACGGCCTGCGATGTCGCTGTGCCGCTCAGCGCGGCCGCGGCGAGTGTCGACGTGATCGCCAGGCAGCTGCTGTGGAAGGTGCCGCGCAGAATCGCCGGTGTGCTCAATTTCAAGATGCTGCTGCTGACCAGGATGGGGGAGGCGCTGTTCCGCTACCTGCACCTGCGTGGCATGGAGAAGTTCCTGCACGGACCTGGTGACGGACTCCGCCGCCGGATGCTCAACTCGGTCGGATCGGTGTCGATACGCCAGTTCAAGCTGAAGCGGTTGGACCTGGTGCCGCGCGGGGAGATGGAGGACATCGTCAAGGGCGCCATCGGATTGGCCACAGAGGGCTTCTTCGAAGCGGTCGCGGACGGCCGCATCACCGTGCGCCGCGATCTGACGATCCGCCGTCTGACTGTCCTCAACGGACAGCCGAGCGCCGAACTGGCCGACGGGAATGTGCTGCCCGCCGACTTGATCGTCTGCGCGACCGGGTTTACCCAGCAGGTCCCATTCCTCGACGAGAGCATCCACAAGGCACTGTTCGATGAGCGTGGAAATTTCGCACTGTACCGCCAGATACAGCCGATCGACGTGCCCGGCCTCTACTTCAACGGCTACAATTCGTCGTTCTTTTCCCCACTCAACGCGGAGATGGCCGCGTTGTGGATCGCGGCGGACCTGGCGGGCGCGATCGACCTGCCGGACGCGGCCGCCCGGCGCGCGGCCGTGACGGCGCAGCTCGCGTTCATGGACGTCGCGGCCGACACACACCATTGCCGGGGCGCCAAGATAATCCCGTTCTCGATGAAGAACATCGACGAGGTGCTCGGCGATCTCGGCCTGCAGATCGGCAAACCGGTACGTGCCTCGCACTGGCTGAACCCCGTCTCGCCCGCGGCCTACCGGAAGCTCACGCCGCAGCTGCTGCGTCGGCTCGCCGACCGCGTCGAGGACCGCCCCACGACTGTCCACACTGGAGGATGACATGACTCGCGTGATTCACCCGGACGATGGCGTCGACGTCGGCGCCATCGGGCTGGGCATCCACGTTCGCCTGACCGGCGAGGACACCAACGGCGCGTACTCGCTCTTCGAATATGTCGTGCCGCCAGGGCTCGGTGGCCCGCCGACACATGTGCACTCCCGCGAGGACGAGCTGTTCACCTGTACCCAGGGCAAGGTCCGCGTCGAGCTCGATGGCGAAGAGCACATCGTCGAATCGGGCGCGTCGCTGCTGATGCCGCGCGGTGTGCCGCACATGTTCCACAACCCGTTCGACGAGGAGACCCGGATCGTGGCGGTCGTCTCGCCGGGTGGCCTGGAGAACTACTACCGGGCGTTGAGCGAACTGCCGCCCGGGCCACGGGACATGGCGAAGATCGCTGGGATCATGGCCAGGTTCGGCCTGCGACTGCAGAACCAGGAGTGAGCCGATGTCATTCAGCCAAGAGATGGTGCGGAAGATGTGCGCACAGGTGGACGCCGACGACGCCGCCGGCTTTGCGGCGTGGTTCGCCGAAGACGCGACCTACACGTTCGCCAACCAGCAGACCGTCGTGGGGCCTGAGGCCATCGAAAGGGCGACTGCAGGGGCGGCGAGGGCGTTACCGTGGGTGCGCCACACGATCGACCAGGTCGCCGAGATCGGCGACCAGCTCTTCTGCCGGTTCACCATCCATACGGCCGCTCCGGACGGATCACCGCTCGCCATGCCGTGTGTGACTGTCATTCAGGTCCGTGGGGCCGAGGTCGTCGACTACCGCGTCCACATGGACATCACTCCCGCGATCGCCCAGCAGAACCAGCTCGGCTAGCGGATCGCGCCGGCATGAGACCGTCGGCGCCGCGGAAGCGGCGCCGCCAGGCGAGCAAATCCAGTGCCGGGTTGGTGACCGCTGTCGTGACCAGCGCGACGATGACCATGATCGAGTAGAGCTCGGTGGACAGGATGCCCAGCTCCAGGCCGGTGGTCAGCACGATGAGTTCGGTCAGACCCCTGGTGTTCATCAGCACCGCCAATGTGGTCGCCTGTTCCTGCGGCACCCCTACCAGCCGGGCGGTGGCATAGGTCCCGCCCATTTTGCCGACGATGGCCACGATCAGCGCCAACGCGATCAGCCCGATGGTCGCCGGCGACAGCGACAAGGTGACTTTCAGTCCGGCGGAAAGAAAATAGACCGGAAGGAGGAGTGCAGCGATGCCGGATATCAGGTCCCGGGTCCCTGTGTCCGACTTCATCAACGGGGCGATGACCGCGCCGAACAGAAAGGAGCCGAAGATGAAATGCAGGCCGATCGCCTCGGTCACGGCTCCGCAGGCCAGCCCGCCCGCGATCAGCACGACCGCGAAACCGGGACGTCCGGGAAGCCTGCGCAGGGCGGGCGTGACCACGAACCTGAGCAGCAAGAACAAAGGGATCACAAGAAGTGTGAGCCAGAAGGTGTGCGATCCTGTCCGGGCGAGCGCGGCTATCACGGCCAGCACCGTCCACGCCAGGACATCGCTGGCAGCGGCCGCGCCGATGGCGAGCTGCCCGGTGCCGGTATTGGTCATCTTGCGATGCTCAAGCAGCTTTGCCAGGACGGGAAACGCGGTGACGGACATCGCGATTCCCATGAACAGCACGAAGACGACCGAGTTTCCGTGGCCCCATGCGACAAGCAGCCCTCCCAACCCCGTGCCCAGCGCGAATGGCAGCAGCACCGAGCCGATCCCGATCAAGCCTGTTCGCCTGAGTTGCTGGGCCGGCTTCTCGGTGCCGAAGTCCATGCCGAGCACGAGCATGAACAAGGCGGCACCGATGTTGCCCAGCGTGCTCAGCTGTGGGCGGACGGTCTCCGGCAGCACAGTGGCGGAGAACGAACCAAGCAGCGTCGGCCCGAGCAGAACCCCGCCGAAGAGTTCGCCGATCACGCCAGGCTGGCCGAGCCATCGCGCGATCGTGCGGAAGGCGTAGCAGGCCAGCAAAGTCCCGGCGATCGCCGCGAAGGTCAATGAGGCCAGGTTCATGCTTCCTCCGGGAGACGGGACTGTGAAGACCGCGACGCAGGCGCTCGAACTGAACGCTCACGTCGCGGTCACAGCAGAAGTCGCGGTGTGTCACGGAACACTAGGGGTAGCAGTAGGACGATGTGTCGGGTTTCGGCCAGGTGAACGATCAGTGCCGGGCCCGGCACTGATCGTCTGGAAACCGGGCACCGCGACGGGTCACACCGCCGCCCATCCCAGCCCATCCTTGGCCACCGCAAGGCCATTGGTGCCACCGTTGTGCGACGTGACACCGTGCAGGGCTTCGTCCTGGAGGATTTGGCCTTCCTGGAAGGCTTCTCCGATGACGCGGGACGAATACATCGGGTTGTCCTCATTGTCCTCTGTCGTGACCGTGTCGACCGCGTGCCCGAGGTCGGCGGCCGCGGTCGTCAGACTGGCCATGACTTCGCTGGAAGCCAGGCCGCCTACCAGTTCGGCGAAGGCCGCAGTTTCCGCGGAGTCTATGTTGGTCAGCTTCTTCGCCGACCAGAAGTAGGATTTCTCGTCGCGATGCGTGTCGTAGAACGACACCAGGAATTTGTAGAACAGGCCGTACTCGTGGCGATACCGTGATTCGAACTCGGCGAAGGCGGTGTCCTCGTCCAGTGCGCCCTCGAGACAGCTGTTGATCGAGCGTGCGGCCAGCATCGCGCCGTATGTGGCCAGGTGCACTCCGGACGAGAGCACCGGGTCGACGAAGCAGGCGGCGTCGCCGACGAGCACCATGCCAGGTGCCCAGAAGTTGTCTTTCCAGTAGGAGTAGTCCTTGCGCACACGAACCTGGTCGTAGGGCGGCTCGGTCGCGACGGGCACGCCATCGAGCTTTTCGAGTACCTCTGGGCAGGAGGCGATCAGCCTGGTCCAGGCTTCTCGCGGGTTGCCCTGGATGAGCGAGCGTTGGTCCGGTGAGACGACCGCGCCGACGCTGGTCAGGTTGTCGCGCAGCGGGATGTACCAGATCCAGCCCGCGTCGAACGTCACGGAGAAGATGTTGCCGCTTTGGGGTTCCGGCAGGCGCGCGCCGCCGGCGAAGTAGCCGAAAACGGCCAGGTTGCGGAAGAAGTCCGAATTGATCCGGTCCCCGACATGGCGGTGGATCCGGCTGGTGTTCCCGGACGCGTCGACGACATACCGCGCGTGTGCGGTATGCGTGGTTCCGTCGGCGTCGGTGTACTGGACGCCATTGACACGGCCGCCATCTTCGAGAACTCTGCGCACAGAGCAGTTCTCCCGAATCTCCACGCCGCTGCGGCCGGCGTTGCGCAGCAGGATCTCGTCGAACCGCGACCGCTCGACCTGGAACGCCGTCGACAACGACTCGGGAACTCGGGATGACATGGCGAAGCTGAAGGACCAGGGTTCGGGATTGCTGCCCCACAGGAAGGTGCCGCCGCGCTTGACCGTGAAGCCTGCGGCGGCAACCTCGTCTGCCACGCCCAGCAGACGGCACACGCCCTGCACTGTGGACGGGAGCAGAGACTCGCCGATCTGATAGCGGGGGAAGCTTTCCTTCTCCAGTAGCAGTACTCGGTGGCCGCGCATGGCCACCACTGTCGCGGCAGTCGAACCCGCTGGTCCGCCGCCGACTACGATCACGTCGTATTCCATGCCGGGAATCTAAAGGGGCCGGTCACTCTCATTAGGACTTCCGGGCGCCCGGTGTCCATTTGTCTAGGCGATTTGGTTTGAACGGGCAAACGGTTGGATGCGCCATGTCGAGAGTCGCCGCGTGCGTTGCCACGGCGGAGCAAGGTCTCATCGAAATCAATACCTGCCAGGTGACATGCTGGTCACCGTTGGAGTACGGCGCGGGCGCCCAGGCGCTGTCCCCCTGACGCGGACGCGCACCGGTCCCGACGTGTGCCTCTTCGAGTCGGCCCCTGTTTGAGCTCGGGCCGCTGCCCGGCCGCCGAGCTCGCTACGGATGTGACGGTCTCGCTTGCGCAAACGTGTGAGGCAACACACAACATCACCTGCTGTGCGGCTCGGTGTTGGCGGGCTGCGGCCGTACAGGTGAGGGCGCTATCGGATGGGTGAGTGCGATGTCCGTCGATGATTCTTGATTATCCCTTGGGAGATAATAAAAGCAGGGCTGATCGGGTGGATCTTGCGGGGACGACCATGTCGGAAAGCGTTGCCGAGCAATGCTAAATTCGCCTGATCAGAAGGTCGACGGCAGTTCGGCGGGCGCGGCCCGTCGCAGCCGACCACCCTTACTATCGGAACGCGGGACGACGGTGGGCATGCCGGATCTGGTGAGGGAATCCGCGTTGAGCGGGCGGCTGGTGTTGTGGGAGGAGTCGGCCCGTGACGGCGCGCAGGGCAAAACCCTGATGAGCGCTGACTTTCGAGTCCAACTGGCTCGGGAGCACGGCCTGGTGTTCGGGGACGACGGACCGCGGCACGTGGTGTTCGCGGCCGGCTTTCCGGCGGTGTGTCAGGAAGAGTTCGCCGCCACGCGGCGGGTCGCGCTGGAGGCGGCCGGGTCTGTGAGCCCCGCGGCGGTATGCCGAGCCACCGCCGCTGACGTCCGGCAGGCGTGTGCTGCCGTGGGCGGCGTGCCGAACGCACGCGTGATGATCGTGGTTCCCGCTTCCGACGCGATGGCCGACGCGATGCTCCACGGTCTCGCCGCCGAAGCACTGGCCGACGCCGTCGCGCTGGTGCGCGCGATGCCCGAGGGGGTCATCGCCGACGTCTGCTTCGCCGACGCGCCACGGGGCGACCTCGACGTGATGGCGGGCGCGGCGACGAGGTTGACCGAGGCGGGTGCCGGTGTGATCGTCATCGCCGACACCATCGGCGACCTGCTGACCGACCGGTGCGCCGAGCTGTTCCGAGGACTGCTCGAGCGAGTGGCCGATGGTGTTGTCCTGGCGACGCACCTGCACAACGATCTCGGGCTCGGTTTGGCGAACACACTGGCCGCAGTGCGTGCCGGGGTGCGGGTGGTGTCGAGCTCGTGGCTGGGGGTCGCGGAGCGCAGCGGCATGGTCGCGACCGAACAACTCCTGTTCCTGCTGGCGCACCGCACCGCGGAGCTACTGGGCGACGCCGATCTCTGGCACAGCACTCCGGATTTGACCCGGCTGCCCTCGATCGCGCGGCAGGTGTCGGCGGAGATCGGGCTGCCGCTGACGGTGACCACGCCGATAGTCGGCACCGGTGTCGGCACGATTTCCACCGGCACCCCGTTCGTGCGACCGAAGACTTTCCAGCCCTACGATCCCGCAATACTCGGAATCAAGCCGACCGTCGTCCTGACCCACCTCGCCAGTGCCCGTGTCCTGCGCGCGGTCGCGGAACGGGCCGGGCTGCGGCTCGACCCGGCCGAGACGGCGGCGGCGCTCTCCTGGGTGAAGGCCGAGGCGTTCCACCGTAATGAAGCCGTCGTCGGTGACGAGGATCTGGTCGGGTTCGTCGACGGTCTCCGCAGGGCGGCCGACGCGCTGCGTGCAGGGGCGGCTGTGGTGTTTCCGAATCCATATCCGCTGACATCCGTCGTCGCCGCCACTGCTCCCGAGGTGGTCAACGTCGCGAAAGGCCGCCCAGTGGATCAGGCTGTCGCGCTGTGGCTCGTCGACGACGAGCGTTGGGCCGAGTTCGCCGACGTGCTGGATCTCGATGAGCCGACTCGGCTGTTCGCCCGTGAGTTGCTGGTGCGTGAACGGCTGACGTTGCTGCTGCCTGTGGTGCCAGGTCACGTGGCGGACTGGATACGTCCGGCCACTCGCGACGGCCACGTCCTCGTGTTCGGCGCCTGCTGGGAGCCGCTTCGGCCGATCCTCGCCAATGCGGGGTATCTCCACGTCAGCAGTGCCAACCCCACCGGACACCGGCCCGCTGCCTCCGCAAAGGACGCGATGACCATGTTCCCGCCCGAGGTCCACGTTCTCGACGTCACGGACGGCAAGCCCGCCATCGGCCGCACGGCGACGACGACGCTATGTGTGAGCCGCGATCGCGCGCTGGCACATACCCGTGGCGGCGCGCAGGACCGCGCCCATGCGAGTCCGGAGGCTTACACCACGTACCTGCGAACCGCATACGGTCGCACTGTGGACTGACCAGCTGGGCTGGAGTCGCATGGTGTGCTCGGGCAGAGTCGGGAGGCAAAGACACATACTCTGGCGAATCCAGTGCCTTGACACGCTCCTTCGCGGAACAGTGACCGCATGTGTGGCATCGCGGGCTGGGTCGGCTTCGACCGTGACCTGACCGTCGAGACGACGACGATCGATGCGATGACCGAGACCCTGGCGTACCGAGGGCCCGATGCGTGCGGCACCTGGGTGTGTCGTGAAGCGGCGGTCGGACACCGCCGTCTCGCCGTGATCGACCTCGACGGCGGCGTTCAGCCGATGAGCGTCGACACCGAGGCGGGCAAGGTCATCATGGTCTACAGCGGTGAGACGTACAACTACCTGGAGCTGCGTGACGAGCTGCGCCGACGCGGACATTCCTTTCGCACCGAGAGTGACACCGAGGTCGTGCTGCGCGGCTACCTCGAATGGGGTGAGGCCCTCGCGGAGAAGCTGAACGGGATGTACGCCTTCGCCATTTGGGACTCCCGCCACGCCAAGCTGGTGCTGATCCGGGACCGGCTCGGTGTGAAGCCGCTCTACTACTATCGCACCGCCGATGGGCTGCTGTTCGGCTCTGAGCCCAAGGCGATACTGGCCAACCCGCTCGCCAAGCGAGTGGTTGGTCTCGACGGGCTGCGCGAAGTGTTCTCCTTCGTCAGGAGCCCCGGCGCGGCCGTGTGGGAAGGCATGAGCCAGGTCGAGCCAGGCACCGTGGTCACGCTGGATCGCACCGGACTGCGCACCCACGTCTATTGGAAGCTGGAAACCCGCGAGCATGTCGACGACGAGCTGACCACCGTACGGCACGTGCGGGAACTGCTCGACGACATCGTGCGTCGTCAGATGGTCGCCGACGTGCCTCTGTGCGTGTTGCTGTCCGGCGGCCTCGACTCCAGCGCGCTGACTGCGCTCGCCACGCGGCGACCGGCGGAGCCGAATCGGGTCTTGCGCACGTGTTCGGTCGACTACGTGGGCCAGCGTGAGAACTTCAAGGCCAACGAGCTCCGCGGTGCCCACGACACCCCGTACGTGCACGAGGTTGTCCGGCGGGTGAAGTCCCAGCACTCCGAGATCGTGCTGGACACGGCGGGGCTGGCCGATCCGGAGGTGCGCCGGGCCGTGCTAGCGGCGCAGGACATCCCGGTCGGGCTCGGCGACATCGACGCCTCGCTCTACCTGCTGTTCAAGTCCGTACGGGAACAGTCGACGGTCGCACTGTCCGGGGAGGCCGCCGACGAGCTCTTCGGCGGCTACCGGTGGTTTCACCAGCCTGAGGTGCAGCGTGCCGACACATTCCCATGGATCGCCGGTCTCAGCCGCAATGTTCCGCACAACGAGCCCGCCGGTCTGCTGGATCCCGACCTGCTCGGCAAGCTGGACCGGGATAGCCACCTCCAGGACGGATACCGGGCTGCGGTGTCCACCGTGGATCGATTGCCGGGTGCGGACGAGCACGAGCACCGCATGCGGGTGATCAGCCACCTGCATCTGACGCGGCTCGTGCGCATGCTGCTGGATCGTAAGGACCGGTTCAGTATGGCGGTCGGACTCGAAGTCCGCGTCCCGTTCTGCGACCACCGTCTCGTGGAGTACGTGTACAATGCGCCCTGGTCGCTGAAAGCCTTCGACGGCCGGGAGAAGAGCCTCCTGCGTGGCGCGGTCCGCGACGTGCTGCCTCGGTCTGTGCTCGATCGGGCGAAAAGCCCATACCCCTCGAGTCAGGACCCCGCCTACGCGGTCGCGCTCCGAGACCAGGCCAAGCGGCTGCTCGCCGACGACGACCCGGTGTTCGCCATGCTCAACCGTGCCTGGCTGGAAGATGCCGTGCGGGACGGGGCCGCCGTTATCGGGCCGTCAACCCGCCACGGTCTGGAACGTGTGCTCAACCTGTCGACCTGGCTGGACCTCTACCGCCCGGAAATCCGGACTTCCTGACCTGCGAGGAGCGATTCCATCATGCGCGTCCAGGCCGCTGTGCTGTACGGCACCGACGAGCCTTTCCGGCTGGACCAGGTGAACCTCGACGGGCCGGGACCCGGTCAGGTGCTGGTGGAAGTGGCCGGTGCGGGGATCTGCCAGTCCGACCTGCTGTTCCGGACACCGGGTGTGTATGGCGAAGCCGGGTTGCTCCGGCTTCCTGCCATCGCCGGGCACGAGGGCGCCGGTGTGATCGTCGAGGTCGGTCAGGGAGTACGCGACCTCGCGATCGGCGACCACGTGGTTCTCACGTTCGACTCCTGTGGCGGATGTGCGAACTGCCTGACCGCGCATCCCGCCTACTGCATGGAGTTCCAGGAGCGCAATGGGACCGGCCGCGAACCTGATGGGTCGACGCCCGTCCGCGACAGTGCCGGCGCGCCGGTGAGCGCGCGGTGGTTCCAGCAGTCGTCGTTCGCCACCCATGCATTGGCCACGACCCGTAACGCGATCGTGGTGGACCGCTCGCTGCCGCTGGAACTACTCGGTCCGCTGGGCTGCGGAGTGCAGACGGGGGCGGGGACGGTGTTCACCGAACTGGCGGTCCAACCCGGCTCGAGCCTGGTGGTGTGGGGCGCGGGCACGGTGGGCCTTTCCGCGGTCATGGCGGCGAAAGTGGCGGGTGCGGGCCAGATCATCGCGGTCGACCTGCATGACGAACGGTTGGATCTGGCCCGTGAGCTGGGCGCCACGCACGCGTTGCGTGGCGACGACCCGGACGTGGCGGAGCGCGTACGTGCGTTCACCGGTGGCGGCGCGCGGTATGGCATCGAGGCAACCGGTATGCCCGAGGTGGCAGGTAGGGCGATCGCTTCGCTGGCCACTCGTGGTGTGCTGGCGCTGGTCGGGCTGATGTACAGCGATCTGGTGATCGGCCCGATGGACTTGGCGGTCGGCCGCACCCTGATCGGCGTGCTGACCGGCGATTCGGTGCCTGGGGAGCTGATCCCCCGGTTGATCGGATTGTGGCAGCAGGGCCGTTTCCCGTTCGACCGGCTGATCAGCCACTACCCGTTGTCTGCGATCAACCAAGCCGAACAGGACATGCTCGGCGGAGCGGTGGTCAAGCCGGTGTTGCTGCCGCGCCGAAGTGCGTGATCACCGGGTCCGGACTGTGAAGTCCTTCAGCGCGCGCAGTGGAAACCTGTCCAGGTACTGAGCGGTTTGGCCCGGCAGCAGCGAAAGGCGCGGAAAGCGGGTGGCCAGTGACTTCAACGCCACGGCGAGTTCCAAGCGGGCGAGCGCCGCTCCCACGCAGTGGTGCGGCCCACCACCGAACGCGAGATGTGAACGGGAATTGCTTCTGGTCACGTCGAAGGTGTCCGAGTCGGCGAAGACAGTCTCGTCACGGCTTCCCGAGCCATAAGCCAGGAAGATCCGCGTGCCCGCGGGAAGTGGCACGCCGGAAAGTTCGCAGGCACTGGTGACAGTCCGGAAGAACCCCGCTATCGGCGCGTCGTAACGCAATGCCTCCTCGACGAGCGCGTCCACATCCAGCGTTCCTTCTGCCAGCCGAGGCCAGCTTCCTTCGGTCAGCAGCCGGAGGACGATCGCGGCCAACCCTTGCGCGGTCGATTCATGGCCGGCGGAGATGAGCGTGGGGATCTGGGCCACCACCTCGTCCGGGGTCATCGTGTGTCCCCGGACCTCGCTGTGCAGCATGTAGCTGATCAGGTCTTCGCGCGGCTCCCGCTGCCGATCGGCCACGATCATCTTGCTCATGGCCGCGAATTCGTGAAGGCCGGCGATACATCGCCGCTGGAATTCCGCCGACGGAACCTCACGGGGAAGCAGGACCGCGACCCGCAGCTCTGTCCACTCCCGGCAGCGATCGTGGTACTCCTCGGGGACACCGAGGACTTTCAGGACGACGGTCAGCGGGAACGGATAGGCGAACCCCGCGATGAAGTCGAATTCCGACGTGGCAGCCAGCTCGTCGATGAGCGCCTCGGCGGCCACGTTCATGTCGTCCTTGTACTTGTTCAAGGCCCTCGGGGTGAAGCCCCGCCCCGCGACCGCACGGATCCTGGTGTGCTCCGGCCCGTCTATCGATCCCATCGGAGGTGCCGAACCGCGCCAGGTGGCCATGGCGCGGAGCAGATCGGGCGACAACGCCGACGGCGGTCGCGGATTGTGGTCGCGGCAGGAGAACAGGACGCTGTCGCGAAGCACCCTTTCGATGTCTTCGTGTTTGGTGACGCACCAGGCTTCGAGTCGAGAGGAGTAGAATACCGGGTTGCTTCGCCGGGCGGTGGCCAAGAAAGGATGGATGTCCTGCTTGTGCGTGGTGAACGGGTCGAAACTGTCGGCAGTCGGCTTGATGTGCATGCCCTCTCTCATGGTTTCTGTGTGGTGGAAACGAAGTCGCGAAGGCCCGCCGACGCGAAGGCATGGGTTTGGCGGGGAAGATGGCTGAGAAAAGGACGAGGCCCTGCCATGATCGGCAGCCCATGCCAGGTACCGTCGGATGTCTGTGTCCTGACGAGATAGTCGACGGCGTCGAGGAGCACTCCAGGTGAGATGGCCAGGCCCGACCGTGCGCACGTGGACAGCGCCAGCCCGGTCGCCGCGGGATCAGAGCAGGTGTCGGTGTCGGAGATCGGCCAGCCGCCGTCGGCTCGTTGCTGACCGACCAGCGCGAGGACGGCGTCGCTGCTCACATCACGGGTCCAGCCCACGGCCGAGGCGATCTCCGCGACGGCGTAGGTGCTGGACCGGTACCACTGCGCACCCCATCCGCCGGCGACCTGGTACCGCGAAATGAGCCATGTCGTGGCGCGTTCGGTTTCGATCCCCAACGTCGGATGCGCGGCGGCCGCGGCGACGACATGCGCCGTCACGTCCGACGATGGCGTGTCGTCGGAGGACTGCCAGGTCGTCCACAACCCGTCCTCCCGTTGGACCCGACGCAGGTAGCGGGCGCCTGCCGAGAGGACATCCCGGTCCCGGCCAAGTCCCGCCAGTGCGAGCAAAGCAGAGCCCGTCGTGTCGTTGTCCGACTCGATCCCGCGCTTGCACGCCCATCCTCCGTCGGCGGACTGGGCCCGTTCGACGAAGCCGAGTGCGGCATCGAGCATGTGCCCGTCGAAGGCGGGCACGCCACGCAGCGAACGCACCATCAGTGTCGTGTCCCAGATGTCGAACGACAGATATCGCCAAGTCCCATCAGCATGCTGGCTGCGCAGGAGGTAGTCGAGGCAACGAAGGGCAGATGGCCGATCGGCCGCGACGCTCGCCAGCGCGATATAGGCGAGGCTGGTTACTGCCGGCATCAGGCAGTAACCACCGTCTTCGCCTTGCTCCCGCTCCAAGGCTTCCACAGCGTCGATGGTCGTGGTGGAACCTGAACGTGCGCCGGAGATGATCTCCGCGGCGGCCAAGAGTGCCCGCTGCCACTGTTTCATGGTGTCTCGCCGACCGGCATCGGCCACGATCTGCCGCAGCCGGTGCGGATCGGCGCCAGGGCTGCCCGCACAGACCGCGAGCGTCTCGAGCAGCAGCGCACGTCCTGGCGGAGTCTGGTGGTTTCCCGGCAAGGCCGGTACGGACCCGCCGATCTGGCTCAGCGCGAGCTGACGTAGCCACGTCTCCACCGCGGTGGCGAAGGAGTCATGACGTTGAGGAGATGCGCCGGCCAGCCATTGTCTGGCTCTTCCGGCGGCTTCTCGGCCCCTGACCCCGCCCGCGGTGAGACAGATGACCGTGATGGCCGTGTCGAAGATTCTTGGATCCGGAGACTGTTCCCAGAAGCCTTCAGGATCCTGGGTTCGCCCTGCGAATCCCACGGCCAGGTCCAGCGCCTGGTTGGCATCGACGGCGGTAGATGGTTCAGTGGGCATGCCGGAAGAGTGACCTCCGGACGGTGGTTTCATGAATACTTCCTCGCCGAATACACGTTCGGGAAATCGAAGCACGGAGCCCAGAAGTAAAGACAGTGCCCAACGTCTTCGCGCCGCGTCAACATAGTCGAACCGACTCAGGTCTTTCGGACAGTGGGTCGAGGCGCGATCGGGCAGAAAGGAGCCAGGTGAATGGCGATAGAGGCCGAACTGAAGGCCCTGGTACGCGAACCGGATGCGGTGGCCCATCGGCTGCGGCAGCTTGGCGATGAGCAGCCAGAACTCTACCGTGACATCTATTTCGACCGGCCGGACCACACTGTGGTCGGTGCGGGGCGGGAACTCCGAGTGCGGGTGATCGAATCCGCCACGGGCATCCGGTACCTGTTCACATTGAAGGACGCCCCCGTTGACGAGGCCAGCGGTTCGAAACCCGAATTCGAGACGTGGGTGGGTGACGCGGCGACCATGAGGGAGATCCTGAGCCTGCTCGGGTACCAGGAAATCGCCAGACTGACCAAGAACTGCCGCAACTATCGCTTCGAATCCGGCGGCCGGGCGATACTCGCCACACTCGTCACCCTGTCGGCGGCCGGCGACACGTTCATCGAAGTGGAAACGCCAGCCGAACGCGCTGATCTCGGAGCCGCGCTGGATGTAGTGCGCGACGTGCTCACCGGGCTGGGTATCGACAAGGCGGATATCACGGCGGAGACCTACACGGCGACGATGCTCCGCGCCCGAGGGGCCGTAGTCACGCCACGACAATGATGGGATGTGTGAACGGGGACCGGACCGACCGCCGGGAACCCGGTACGAGCCACCCTTCACCGTTGAGTCGTGCGGGAGTCTCCTACATCTCGCCGGCTGCCCGACGGGCTGGCCGTTCGGCGCGGAAGGGGACGACGACGGCTGCCGTCACCACGACATGCATGACCATGAGACCTACGACGTTGGCGACCGTCGCGCCGCTGCCGAACAGCAACAGATCCGGTATCCAGCTCAGGACGAGGGCGACTGGGACGACCACTCGGAGCGCCTGTGGCGCGACGCGGTGGATCGTCAGCCAGCCGAGCGTCCCGACAACGATACCGATCAGTGTCAAGGACAGATATTCCGCGGGTGCGAGGCCGACCCCTATGCCCTGCTCGTCAAAAACGCGCGCGATCAAGGCGATAACGGTGTTCGCGACCATCGCCGCCAGGGCGGCCAAGCAGAGCCGTGTCATTCGGGCGCGGACAGGTGAAGTGGATACGGCCATGGTCATCACGTCCTTGGATCAGTCGAATTCATTTAGATGTCTAACACGACGGTGAGCGCGGCTGGCCATGCGTCGGTTAAAAGTGCCCGATGAGGCATGATTCGCCAAAATACCGGCAACCGTGGCCGCTGTTACGGGGCAAACCGGCGCTGAAACGGACAGAGCACGGCCTGGCCGTCCGATTGAGAGATTGTGAAGTCTGGCAGAGAAAGCTTCTTTTCCCTGAAGGGCCAAGGAAAGGAAGCACAGTGGAACCGGTACGTGTCGCGGTGTGGACGGCCGATCCGATCATGCACGCAGGGCTCACGAGCTACCTGCGGACCCGTCCCGAGCTGACTGTGGCGGCGCCGGAGGACTTGACCGAGCGGGACGTACTGGTCGTCCATATCGATCGGATGACGCCGCAGGTCGTCGCGGAGCTGCGTGGTGCACACGCCCACCTGCCCAAGGTGCTGTTGGCGGGTGAAGTGTGGGGCGACGACATCGACACGGCTGCCGAATGCCGAGCGGTCGTGGTACTCCCGTGCTCTCGGACCTCGGGCGACCAGGTGGTCGAAGCGGTGCTGTCCGTACGGCTCGGCCGCGGCAGGCTGCCTGCCGACCCGTTCGAGAGCGTGCGGCGGACGCCGCCGCCCCCTGACAGGCCAGGACCGTCCAGCTTGACTACGCGCGAAGTCGACATGCTTCGCTTGCTCGCCGAAGGCTACGACACGGCGGCGATCGCAGACAAGATGCGTTACTCGGAGCGCACCGTCAAGAACACGGTCTACGCGCTGACAAAACGCCTGAACCTGAAGAACCGGCCCCACGCGGTCGCCTACGCCATGCGTGCCGGCGTGATCTGAGCAGAGTCGCTGCCCGGCTGCCGCGGCCGTGGCTACAGCCGCCGTCGTCCCAGGTCAACGCCCAATAGAGGGATAATGAAGTAGCACACCCCACGCTCGGTGTCGAGGTCGGACCCGTCCGGAAGGAGCGATGGCGTGGATGCGGTGAACGTCCTGATACACGCGGCCGACGAGCTCAGCGAGGCCGGGGTCAAGGCGATGCTGAGCGAGTACGAGAAGCTGCGAGTCGTGCCTGACAGTCCGGATACGCGGCCGGACGTCCTCGTGGTTGTCGTGGCCGGGGTGGTGGGCACCGCCGCCTACGCCTTCTTGCGCCGGTTCCACACAAGCGGTCCCGCCCCGGAGCCGCGCGCGGTGCTGGTGGCGGATCGGTTCAAAGCCGAAGATCTGCTGATGGCCGTCGAATGCGGCGTGGCAGCCCTGCTACCCCGGAGCGGGCTCAAGGCGGGAACGCTGGCGGCCGCGGTCACCGCCGTGAGCCGGGGTGCTGCTCTCATCCCGTATCACCTGCAGGGTGTACTCCTGGAGCAGATCGGCCAGCTGCGGACCCGGGTGCTGGCTCCGGCGGGGCTGACCCTCGCCGGGGTGGAGACCCGTGAACGCGATGTGCTGAGCCTGATCGCCGAGGGCTACCAGACCGAGGAGATCGCGTCCCTGTTGACCTACTCGGAGGGCACGGTGAAGAACGTGCTGTACGGGATGATGGCCCGGCTCCGGCTCCATTCACGAGCCCACGCGGTCGCTTACGCGCTGCGTGAAGGCGTCATCTGAGGTCTGGGGGACACCATGGAACCGGTACAGGTGGGTATTAGGTCGACCGACTCGATCACTCAGGTCGGGCTGAGCAGCTTTCTGAGGACTTGCGAGCGGCTGCTGGTCGTCGACGTCGATGAATTGACCGACCAAGGCGTACTCCTTGTCCAGGCGCCCCGGATGACTCCGCAGGTCGCGGCCGAGTTGCGGGCCGAGCGCTGGGTGGCGGTGCCCAAGGTGCTGATGGTCGACGAACTGCGGGACGCCGACGTACTGAACGCGGTCGAGTGCCGTGTCGTGGGTGTGCTGCCGCGGGTCCGGACCACCGGCGACGGCCTGGTCGACGCGTTGGTCGCCGCGGCTTCCGGACGTGGTGTCCTGCCGCCGGACCTGCTGGGAAAGCTGCTCGACGGCATCCGGCGCCTCCAGCGCGAAGTGCTCGCTCCTCGTGGGCTGGGCACGGCGGGGCTGGCTGCCCGGGAGATCGACGTGATCCGGCTCATGGCCGAAGGCTTGGACACCGGCGAGATCGCCGGTGAACTGTGCTATTCCGAGCGCACGGTCAAGAACGTGATCTACGAGATGACCAGCAGGCTTAATCTGCGCAACCGGCCCCACGCGGTCGCCTACGCACTGCAGGCGGGTGTCATTTGAGGTCATTCGCTGGCCAGGCGACTTTCCCGGATTCGGTTTCGTCGTCTTCCTGGCTCGTGGACGGCCTGTCCGGAACAGGTCCGATGACGGCGGCGGTCAGTTCGTCGAAAATCGGAGTCGGCTCATCGGAGGAGGTTTTCCGGAGGTCGTGCTCCACCTCGGCTTGATCGGTGCTCACCCGTCTACTTTAAACGTTTCCTTTGTAGTCGGCGGCAATGCGGTGGGTTTGTCCGCCCGCAGTGCCTGAAAGTACCGAGCGGCCGGATAGAGGGCTCTTGAGTCGTCGCTGGTGATATAAGCGGCGTCCGCGGCAGGCGCGGACGCCGGGTGCGGACGAAACCGTGATCGGAGGGCAGGGGATGGCACGCCCCGGAATCCCATCGTGGGTCCACCGTGGACTCGCGGCTCCTCCGCCGAAGATCGGAAGGCGAAACCGATGTCGCTCCTCAAAGTTCCGCGCCTGGGGCGCCGTAAGGCGCGGGTGCGTTGCCACCGGGTCGGCGCCGCGTTGGTCGCGCACGGTCCCGATGGGATGACCAAGCAGGCAGGTCTGCTGGCGGCGTCACTTCCCGAAGATGACGCCTGTTTCCACGTCGTCGTGGATTTTCCCGCAGGCATCCCGGCCTCTTCGGCGTGGCAGGCCGTCGCGAAAGCGGTCGCGGAGGACGGTCGAGCCGTCCGGCTGTTCCCTTCGGCGATGGCCGACCACATCCCCCTTCCGTCCGCGAGATGGCTTTCGGAGCGGGTCGGTCATCCTGTTCTCTGTCCGGACGGCCCGCTGTCCACGGGTTCGTCCGGCGCGATCTTCCTGCCGCCTGAGAACAGTCAAGGGTGGGCGTTCTGTGCTCCTGGCCAGCCCCCGGTGTGGCAGGGGCGCCGGTATCCGATCCCGGAATGGGAGGGACCGGCCAACCTGACCCCGCACCGGTTGCAGCGGTCGGTGAGCGTTGAGCCCTTGCCCGCAGGGCTGTGGATCCGCGCCGACGGACCGGAATCCTGGTTGAGCGCTGGCCGCGCGAAGCTCACTCGCTGGCTTTCCGCGTCGCCACGTGAGCTGACGATCGTGCTCGGTGCCCATGGCGTGCCCGCACTGCCGCTCACCAGTGTCGTGAAATGGTGGGAGACGGTCTCGCCTGATCTGCGGGCCAAGACCCGATTCTTCTGCTTCGGAGACCTTTCACCCGCGAGCGACGTGTCATCGGGACAGGCGCTGGCGGACGCATTGGGCGAGGAAATCCTACTGTTCGGTGGATTCCCGGTCGGGAAGCCGGAGCAGGCGGAGGTGTTCGCACTGCGGCATGACGGATCGCACGGCCACCGTATCTTCGCCGAACTGGTCGCTTACCGGCCACGGCATGCTTCGGAGGCAGCCGCGGTGGCCCCGACCGTCTGTCGCTCGCGCCTGCCCGCCGGGACTTCCCAAGGGAGCGCGCCAGGGATTCATCCGCTCGATTCGGGTGCGGTGGTGGAGGTCGTCCAGGCCGGTTTGTGGGTGCGTCCCCTCACCGAGCCCGCACATGCCGCGGAGATCCGCGGCACCCCGGCAGACCCCGAGGCGCTGCTGTTGTTCCATGAGCCGGCGGAGGCCGGACTCGCCGACCGGGTGCTCGACCAGCTCGAGGCCAAGACTCGCGCCGCGACCAGGAAGGTGTCCGCTCGGACGGCCTCGGAAGCACCGAACGGCAGGAACGATCTCACGTTGCCGATGACGTCCTTGCCCAGGCTGGCGCAGCTCTTGCGTCTTCAATCCGCAGCGGACGAAAAGCATTCCGGGAGCGTCCGAGAAGACGACACCGCGGCAGTGACCACCAAGATCGGTCATCCGGCCGTTGAGCATCGGACGGCCGCTCGCGCGGTCCTGCAGCAGGAGCCGGATCCCGGGGCGCGTGTCTGGCCGTTGCCCGAGGATTTCAGCGCCGAACAGGACATGGCCAGGCCCGGTCTTGAGGCCGCCTTCGACGCGCTTTCGCTCAAGGTCGGAGCCGCCATGCGACGGTTCTCCTCGCACCGCGAGGTTCCGGAGAGCGTCTTGACCGCGGCCGTGGCCGCCGGCCTCTATCTGTCCGGGGAGGCCCCGGACATCGACGCAAGCCTGCGGGCGGGCGCAGAAGGGCCGCACATCGGTTTCGGTCGTTGTGTGGCCGATGGGCTGCGGAAGCTGCCGAGACATCGGGAGGCCACGGCCACGGTGGTCGATCCCGGACCGGAGGTCTGGGCACTTCTCGAGACCGGGACGGTGGTGCGTGAGTGGGGCTTCTTTCATGCACGGACAGTGCTCGGCCCGGTCGAGGCCGGGGCGACGGATCTGGTCGTCCGGTCGCTCACCGGCCGGTCGACGTCGTCGATGGAATCAGCGGAGGACGGCCTCACCGACCGGGTGGTCTTCCTGCCAGGGACGTCCTTCAAGGTGCTGGAAGCGGTGGCGCCGGAGGGGGAGCGTCGTGGGCGGCTCCTGATCAGGGAGTTGCCCGCGGCCGAAGCGGGCAGGGTTTCCGACAGCGATGACGTGGTGCTGGCTGCGCTGCAAGCGTTCGCCAGGGAAGGGCGACGCTCCGCCGAGCCCGTGTCCGAAGCCTTCTCGCGTCACCGCGGCACGGTGCCGGGTATCGCGGACGGACGACCATGAGCGAACCCGCGGCGGACCTCGCGAACCCGAACGAGTCCGGAGGCAGGCTGATCCTGCTGTTCGACCCGGCGTTCGAGCCGGACCAGCAGGACGAGGTGCCGTCGCATGTGGTGCTGGGCGCGTGGCTTCTGAACGAGGCGGGTGTCCCGAGCCGTTTCCAGCCGAACCCGCATTATCGGCCCAGCACACCGGATTCGCCGCTTGACCCGGTGGACGCGGTGCTCCGAGCGCTGGTCCGAGGTGAGGACGTCGCGGACCAGCTGCCTGTCGTGCTCCGGGACAGCGTGTTGGGAATCGCCGCGCATGCCGATGGAACCGCGGTGATCCGGCCGGCCCCCGATGGCGTTCCGTCGGTTCAGGTGGCCACCTCCTATGGCCATCGCGCGGCGGTCGGCGATGTCGGCTGGCTCGACGTCACCCTCGGCCAGGTGGCAGGCGCTCTTCCCGCCGAGGGGGTGGACGTGCTGCTGAACGCAGGCTCCCCCGCATCGATGCGGCTGACAGCCAGCGCGGTTCGCGCGGCGGCGGAAACCTGAGACGTTCCTTCAGCGCAAGCTCGCTCACCGAGTCTCAAGTGGATAGAGACTTCCTGGAGTCCCAGGTGGTCACCTTGATGCTCGGACGAGAAATCGTCGTGACTGTCCTCTCGGGCAGCATGGTTCGACGATCAATCGTGGCGGACGCGATTCGCTTGGGACGGGCACGCCGCTTTGACAAGCTGGGCCGTGGTGCGCTGAAGGAAGTGACTTGAAGGAGTGGTGAGCCATGTACTCGCTGGGCGACTTTGCCGGGGACGCCGGGGTCGAAGAGGCTCTGGCCGCCTTGAACCGGGAGCAGGAAAAGCTCGGCAAGCTGACTGAGCTGTGGCGCGACGGCCGGACGACGGTACGCGCGAAAGACCAGTCGTTGTCGGTCACCGTCGACGGCCGGGGCGAACTGGTGGAGCTCGTCTTCAACGAAGCGAAGTACCGATTGCTGCCGCCGGCTCAGCTGGCGAGCGTCGTACTCGAGACCGTGCAGCGGGCCAAGGCGGAAGCCATGACGAAGATGTCCGAGCTGATGGGCACGAGCAGTGTTTCGGGCATCGACTACGGCGACGTCGCGGCGGGGAAGATGGATCCCCAGGAACTGATGGACTCGTTGATCTCCCCGATGTTGAAAGAAGTCGGTGTGGAACGGCGAGAAGGGGATCGGGCGTGATGGCTGACGAATTCCGGCTGGACCCCGCGGGTGTGCAGGACACGGTGAGCAAACTGGGCGGCGCCACCGAAGATCTCAGGGACGCGTTGGCGAAGCTGACCAGCACACTCGATCGCTACGAAGGTTGCTGGGGCGAGGACAAAGCGGGTAAGCAGTTCGCCCAAGGCTACGTTTCCAACGCGAATTCGGTTTGTGACGGCTCGAAGGATGTCGCGACCAACGCGGACAACTTCTCCAGCCAGATCAAGGACGCGGTTGTTCAGTTCCAGGATCTGGACGAGGAGAACGCGGAGCGTTTCGACAAGCAGCTCGCGGATTCACTGGAGGACAAAAAGGACGGATAACAGGCCGTCGTCGCGGGTCATATTCGTGTGCTGACGGTGTTTCGAGGGGAGGTGGGCGGTGTTCGAGTCGGGAGACGGACCGGTCAAACCGCCTGCCAAACTACAGCGATTCTTGAAAGTCGCTCTGGGAATGGAGTGGCCTGAGGGAAACGTGCGCAGCCTGCGGGCGATTTCGCACGCGTGGGAGGAATTCGGTCCGGCGCTGGAACAGTTCGCCTCGATCGTCCGGGCGCGGGGGATCGATCTGGACGCCGCGATGGACGGCGAATTCGCGGAAGCGATGGGGAAATGGCTGGACGGGAACCTCCTCGAGGCACTGGATCAGCTGGCACAGAACGCCCAGAGTCTTACGTCGACGGCGCGTAAATCCGCTGCCGACATCGAAAAAGCCCAGATAATGATCATCGTCGCGGCGACGATGGCGCTGATCCAGATCGTGCTCTTGGCGATCTCCATCGTCCAGGCGTGGGCGATCCCCGTGGTCGAGGCTGCCGCGCAGCTGACCATGCGCATCATCATGCAGCAGCTGATCGGCAAGCTGCAGTCGATCGCGCTCCAGAGATTGAGCTTCGAGGCCGTCAAGCAGGCGGCGGTGCACCTTGCGCCGTACATCAAGACCGCGGCGACCCACATCGGGACCTCCGCCGCGATCGGCGCCACCGTGATGACCACCACGGACGCGTCCATCCAAGGTGGACAGATCGCGGCGCACACCCGGACGAAGGACGAGTTCGACAAGGACTCGGTCTGGAAGGCCGCTGTCGGCGGCGCAATCGGCGGCGGGGCGTCGGGCGTGATGACGTTCGGCTCCCATCTGGTCGTGATGGCCGCGAAATCGGCGGCCTCCCAGCTCGGGAAGAGCATCCCCCGAGGTCTTGTGGTGCTGGGGCATGTCGGTTATGCGACAGGGCAGGTCGCGTCGGTGGCCTGGAGCAACCCGATCGTCAATTCGGTGTTGAACAACCCCGACGCGTTCTGGGGCGGCATTCTGGGCGGGCTGTCCGGATACGGCATGCCGAAGTTCTCGTCGTCATCCGCCGAGGTGAAGACGGTGGACGTCGACCTCGGCAACCTCGATCTGAAGGCCCCTGGCTTGGGCGAGAAGCCCACCGGCGAGCAACCGGCATTGGTGATTCCCAAGCCGACCACGGAAGCCGAAGTGCCCTCGGCGACCGAAAAGAGCACGCGAGAGCAGGGGCCAGCCGTCAGCGAGCCTGCCTCGAGCACGCGGACAGGAGACCAGGCTTCGGTCGTGTCGCGGCCTGTGTCGAGCGACGGTGCCGAACTCGGGCAGTTGTTCACCCCCGCCCCGGCCACGACGGCACAGCCGGCGGCTGGGGCGACCGCCGGAGCGTCTGGCCACTCCGCGGGGAGTGGGGCCTCGCGACCGGCGACCAGTACAACAGGACAGTCCTCGGTGGGGTCGGTCACCCGGCCTGCCGAGAGCGTCGCGCCCGCGACCGCGCCTGGTCAGCCGGTGGTGGGTTCGTCGGGTGGTCCGGCGCAGTCGGGTGCGGGTGTGGATGCGCGGCCTGCTGCGAGCGCTGGTGGGCAGTCGGGTCCCGTGGCGCAGCCCGCTACGAGCGCCTCGGGTGGGTCTGTTCCCGCGGGTGTGTCCGTGGCGCAGCCCGCCACGAGCGCCTCGGGTGGGTCTGCGCCCGCGACCGCGCCTGGTCAGCCGGTGGTGGGTTCGTCGGGTGGTCCGGCGCAGTCGGGTGCGGGTGTGGATGCGCGGCCTGCTGCGAGCGCTGGTGGGCAGTCGGGTCCCGTGGCGCAGCCCGCTACGAGCACCTCGGGTGGGCCTGTTCCCGCGGGTGCGTCCGCGGCGCAGCCCGCCACGAGCGCCTCGGGTGGGCCTGCGCCCGCGACCGCGCCCGGTCAGTCCGCGACGAGCACAACGGGCGGTCCGGCGCAGTCGAACGGCGGTGTGGATGCGCGGCCGAGCGCGGGAAGCCAGCCTGCCCCAGCGGCCTCCGGTGGGCAGGCGCAGCCGGGCGTGGGGGAGCAGCCGGCGCGATCGGGTTCCGCGGCGCAGCCCGCCACGAGCGCCTCGGGTGGGCCTGCGCCCGCGAGCGCGCCCGGTCAGTCCGCGACGAGCACAACGGGCGGTCCGGCGCAGTCGAACGGCGGTGTGGATGCGCGGCCGAGCGCGGGAAGCCAGCCTGCCCCAGCGGCCTCCGGTGGGCAGGCGCAGCCGGGCGTGGGGGAGCAGCCGGCGCGATCGGGTTCCGCGGCGCAGCCCGCCACGAGCACCTCGGGTGGGTCCGTTCCCGCGAGCGCGCCCGGTCAGTCCGCGACGAGCACAACAGGCGGGCCGGCGCGCACGGGCGCGGATATACGTCCCGCGACGAGCGGCGGCGGGCAGCAGGGGCCGACGGCGGGAGAGCCCACCGGGCGGACCGAAGCCGGTCAGAGCCGCCCGGCCGTGACCACGAACGGTGGCCCGGGTCACCAAGCCGCCACCACAGACGCGACCGCCAGGCCGCAGGGCCGTGCCGCCGCCGAGAGCGGGTCGGCGGCGCAGCAATTCCTGAGCGGGAGCCAGTCCGCACCGGCTGGTGGTCGCGAGAGCGCGGTGCCGGTTCCACCCAAGGGCGGCGACGGTCCTCCGTCCCCGAGCGGGAAGCCGGTCGCGGATTCCACTCTCGGCCGGGACAGCTCGAGCGGGCACCAGCCTTCGCGGCTGGAGTCTTCGCCGTCGAACCGGGCATCCGGCGACGCACCGGCCGTGCCGGCCAAGAGCGATGACGGGCGCGCGGTCGGATCGCACGACGCGAAGCCGCCGCGCGTGGTGACGGCTCCGGAAACGCGGGCCGGAGACAAACCGGGTGATGGCCTGGACGCGCGGGATGTCGGGGAAGCGCGGGCTGCGACGGACCGTCCGGCCTCGAGCGGGCCGGAGCACCTGGTCGACTCTGGCGATCCGGGTGGTCGTACCGGCGGGCAGGCGCCGGGCACAGAGCACCTGGTGGAGTGGGGCGCCATGCGGGACACGGTGCCGCCGACCCGGCACCGCGCTGAGCACCACGAGCCGGGTGGCGAAGCCCGGCAGGTTCGCTTCGATTCCCGGCGGGGTGAAGTGTCGCCGGGGCGGTGGGTCCAGGAGCTGTCTGTCCCGCTTGACCTGGTGTCGAAGTCAGGCTCGGTGAGCGCGCGCAACCGGCGCGCCTGGGTACCGGAGATCCAGCGGGCGCTGGACGAGGTGGTCAACGGCCGTCACCGGCTCCCGAATGGCGACCAGCTGCATCTGGTGGTCGAGGCGAAGACGCCGGATGGCTCGCCTCGACCCGGGTGGGAGCGAGACGGGGCGCGCGCGGTTCCGGTCGAAGTCGTGCGGCGTTCCTCGGTGCGGGGGCAACGCGTCTGGAAGCTGGGCGACACTGACGCGGCGGTCGGGAAGCTGCTGGAGTTCGTCGGTGTCAAGCCCGCGGTCATGGGTGGCCCGGTGCCCGGCGGCGCGGACCCCGCGCGGTTGACCGAGGCGGACATCGCGAGGATCGACGACACCATCCGGAGCACCTCCTCCGAGACCGCGCGAACGGACACCGGGCAGCATGCTCTGGCAGACGGACCGCCAGGTGGTGTCGCGTGGCCGGGAAACCAGACAGCGGCGGGCACGAGCTGGGTGCGCGGTGCCGACGGGTGGTACCGGTCGGACGGGCAGGGTGCGCTCGACGGCGCCGCCGAACTGCCTCAGGGGGCACGGGGGCTGTTCGACGCGAAGGGCCAGCTGCGGCATGTCGTGCTGCCGGACGGAGCGAGTCTCGATCGCGGCCTCGACGGGAACTGGTCGTCGCCGCGGACGAATGCGGGCGAGGTGCGGGCGCTGAAGATGGACGCGCCCCATCGGCTGGAGCGGGCCGATGGGTCGCTGGTCGCGGAGCTGCCCGCCGAAAGCGAGCGTGTGTTCGACCGGCACGGCGGTGACGAAAAGGTGGTGGCGTACCGGCAGCTGAAGGACCAGGACGGTGGCTGGCTTCCGCGGCCGCTGGTGTTCGTCCCCGACGGGGAAGGCGGCTGGATCGAGCACGGCCTGGACGCGGTGGAGTACGAGGGATGGCTGGCGAGCGCGAACAAGGCGCATGCGGCGGCGAAGACCTTGTTCGACATCTCCGCCCGCTCTGGCACCGGTATTCCGGAGGAACGCCGTTTGCCCAACCTGACCGACGAGCAGCTGAAGGACTTGTACTCACGAGGAAGGGAAGCACCGGACGACGCCTTCGCGGCGGTGTTCGAGCTGATCCGGCGCAACAAGGGGATCGCGCTGCGGTGGACCCAGGCCGCCGCGGTGCACGCGTTCCTCGAGCACCGCGTGGTGAACATGGCGGCAGGGGAGGGCAAATCGTGGTTGTTCTTCGCGCACGCGGCACTGGCGTCATGGAAGCAGGGGGTCGACGCGGTGCAGGTGAACACGACGCGTGACATCTTGGCCGATCGCGAGATGGAGGTCTACCGCGAGCACTTGACGCAGCTCGGGGTCGACGTGCACCGGGTCGACTCCGACAAGCCGCCTGCCAGACCTGAACCCGGGCGTCCGACCGTGTACGTCGGAACGCTCGAAGAAAGCGGATTCACCTACCTCAAGCACGGCATCCTCCCCGGCCAGGAGAAAGCCGGCGACGCGCTCCGGCTCGCGGCGAGCATCGACGAGGTCGACGAGGGCGTGGTGTATTCGAACGCCCAGTACATCCTGAGCGAAGGCGTGCAGAACACGGCGTCCAGTGAGGTCATCGAGCAGGTGGCCTGGGCGCACGATCTCCTGGACGACAGCTCCGCCAGCGGATGGATTCAGGAAGCGGACTTCGGGCGCCGGCCCGGTCAAGAAGGCGGGCCTGCCAGCATGACCGCGGCGGGCAAGGAGAAGCTGGAACTGCTGCTAGGCCGCCCCATGACCGAGGAAGAGGTCAAGCGGGTGAACATGGCCGCCGCGGCCAAGTGGGAGTACATCGAAGAAGACCACTACACGATCAGCAACGGCAAGGTCGTCATCATCGACCAGACCACCCACCAGACGATGCAGAACCCGAGGACTTCGTCCGAGAGTCGCTGGAACGGTGGTCTGGCTCAGGCGGTGGAGTACCGGCACGGACTGGACGTCCGCAACGACTCCGCAGGCAGCAAGCAGTTGGACGTCAAGGAACTGCTCGCGATGCCCGAGTACGCGGAGAAGACCGGAGCGTCGGGCACCGCGCTGGGGCACGAGAAGACGTTCGCGGAGAAAGGCCTTTCGGGGAAGGTCGAAAACATTCCGCGGTACTACGAATCGCGGCTGCAGAAGCACGACGACGTCGTTCTCCCCACCAGAGACGGAAAACTGGCCAAACTGGCCGACGACACCGCTGCGATGCAGAACCGGGAGCAAGGGGGAACCGGGCGGCCGCAGCTGATACTGGCCACCCGGAACAGCGAGGTGAAGAAGATCTCGGGGCTGCTCGACGACCGAGGTGTCGAGCACATGGCCGTCGACGCCCAGTGGGTCCTCGCCCAGGGCAAGGACTTCGACACAGCTTTCAAGAAGGTGATCGACGACGCCGGCTCCGTGGGGAAAGTGTTGGTTATCAACATGCAGGGCGCCCGCGGCGTCGACATCGCCACGAGCAAGGAAGCGAAACAGCAGGGCGACCTGATGGTGCGGATCACGGCGCGTTCCGAGATCTCCGCCGACATCGACATCCAGGCTGAGAACCGCGCCGCCCGCAGTGGTGGCGGTGGCAGCGTCGTCTACTACTCCTCGCCTGAAGACAAGATCTTCCAGCTCTCCTCGAACCCCGATGTGCAGATGGCGGTGATCCAGTACAGGGATGCGCTCGCCCAAACCGACGCCCCCGCGTTGGGCCGTGCCGAACAGCGATTGCGCGACCTCGTGCCGGTGTTGCAGCCCAATTCCCACCACCCCACCGTCGATCCCGGCTCCGCACAGCCCAACGCCCCGCCCACGGCCCCACCTCCCGAGCGGTCCGCGCCGCCCGCCGACACCGGCCCACGCCTCCCCGTGGAGGAGTTCACCTATCACGAGGGCCTCGCGAACGCGCTGAACGCCGCTGATCGCGCGTTCTCCGACGAGCTGAACGAGTGGCGCGCGGCGCACCCCGATGCGGTGCTTCCGGAGACTGCCGTAACGGGCCTGAACGAAGAGTTCCTGGCGGGACGCCAGGCGGAGTACGACAGCCTGCTCGGGGATCTGCGGACGACGTCCGTGCCTGGTGATCAGGTACGGACGGGGTGGCAGGACTGGCAGGAGCGGCTCGGCTCGGCGGTGGCGCCGTTGCGGGAAGCGTTCGGCCATGCCGCGCTCACTACCCCGGGAAGCCAGAACGATGACCGAGGCGATCAGAACACCGGACTCACGGACCGCGAACGACCCGCGAACGCGCTGAACGTCGTTGACGGAGGAGCATCCACCGCCCGGGCAGGCGAAATCGGCGTATCGTCCACTCAGGACTCGGCAGTACTTGCCGACGACGGGAGTATCGCCGGGCTCGGCCAAGGGAACCTGGGTGTACTGCCCGCCGGAGTGCGGGATCTGTTGCCCGAAGACGTGTTACGGCAGTGGCAGCGGGCGCGTGAGACGCTGGCGTCGTCGAAACTTCCCGCCGATGTCGTGGCCGCGTTGACCACTCGGACCGGTCACTTGCTGTCCGAGCACTACCGGACGCAGGGCGACGTCGCGCCCGCGTCCGAGGCTCAGCGGAACCTGGTGAGCCGCGATCGCGTCTTCCGTACCATCGTCGCCGCGCGACGAGTGCACGACCATGTAGCGGGAATCGCTGTGCCCCAAGCCGAACAGAACGTGGTCGAGTACGCGCGGGTGCTCGGACTCGATCCGTCGGCCGGCACGGTGGCGGCGCCCAGGCCTCGGACGGTGACTCCGGTCAGGTCCGGCGTGGTGGTCGGCGATCCCGATGTCGCCTGGGGGCGGGCGGCCCGATGGCTCGCCCGGGAGGACGGCGTCTTCGGGCTGGTGCTGATCGATCACGGAATGCGTGATGTGTCTTTCGCGCACGCGGCACTGCGCCAGGGTGGCTGGAACGGCATCGATCCGGTTCGCATTCTCTCCTGCAACGTCTACGGGCTGGAGAGGTTCGCTCTCGAGCTGGCGGCCGCTCTCGGCCAGGCGGTGTACCGGCCGAAGAAGCTCGCCTGGGTAGGGCTCGACGGCCCAGGCCCAGCGGTACGTGTCGGCGACCTGGGGCTGACCGCGGACGGCAGGCCGGTCTTCGCTCCAGCCGAAGACGAGGGCTGGGTGGCGCAGTATCCGGGCGGGCGTACCGAGCCCGCGTCCTACGCGTTACCGGTTTCGGCCGACGCGCCGCCTCGGCTTGGTCTGGATGCCCCGGAGCATCTGGGTCCGGGTGGTGTTGTCGCTGGGTTTGAGCATGCGCCGACGGCGAATGTGGCTGGTGGGGTGAGTTTTGACGCTGGTTCTGTGTCGGGGGCGGCTGCGTGGGACGGTGTGCATCAGGCGTTGCCGCGGTTGGGGGCCGGTACTAAGCCTTTCTTGGTTTATGTGACGGGGCGGGATGGGAGTTTCCTGGTCGGTGGTGCGTTGATCGGTGGGACTGAGCTGGCTGCTCGGGTGCGGAGTTCTCTGTCGTTCCGGCGTTTTGCGGTGGATCGTTCGGTGCCGGTGTGGTTGGTGGGTGTCGATCCGGGGAAGCCGGGGCGTGAGTTGCCTGCGGCTGTGGAGTTCGCGAAGGCGTTGCGGGGTGGTGGTGAGTATCGGTCGGTGAAGTCGTCGACCGGGCCTTTGGCGTTGGACGCGGCGGGGGTGGTGGTTCCGGCGAACTTTTCCTTCCGGCGGGTGTCGGAGGTTCGTCCGGGTGATGAGGTCTGGGCGTCGTTGAAGGATGTGTCCGGACGCGAAGTCGGCATGGGGTACGCGGCGGCGGGAAGCCCAGCCGCGTGGCTGGCGTCAGGCCTTGGCGCCATTTCAGATCACAGCCTGCGCTTCGTCTTGGAGACTTCTACAGACGCGGCGGGTACGAGGCGTCACGAGCCGGTGATGCAGCCGTGGGCGGCGGCGACGGATGGACTGCGGACTCGTCCGGTTCCGATTGTCTTTGAGCTGAAGAATGATGGTTTCGCGCATCTTTTGAGTGATGGCGGTGTCGACTGGCTCAGTGCGGAGCAGACTGCCGGGTTGCTGGCGAAGTCGGCGTTGTTCCAACGGTTGACCGGTGGTTCGGTCCGGCCGACTCTGCTGGCCATCGGCCGGTCCGATTCGCCGGTGAACGCGGGCTCGACCGGCCTGGTGGACCGCCTGCTGGGCAAATTAGAGGCTCTGACGGGACCTTGGCTGACCTACGACTACACCGGAAGCTTCGTCACCGACCCTGTCGGCAATTTCTACATCGATAAGGACAAGTACTTCTCCCCGGGAGAGCTGCCGTCGTTGGCGGATGTGGTGCATGTGGAGTCGGGCACGGTGTTCGGTTTCCCGGTGGGGGCGGTGGCGGCGCAGACGGCGGTGCTGAATGATTTCGCCGATGCTGTTGATAACGGCACGGCGGGGTTGACTGGTGTTGTGGTGTCGGTGGACTCGCCCGACGGTACGTTCGCGAGAGTTGAGACGCGTTCGGGTTCTGTGCTGGAGCTGAGTGGCGACCTGCTCGCGGAGATGTTGTTGGCGGAGCCGTCGTTCGCGTCGGAACTGTATGCCGGGAGTCCGGTGTGGTTGGTGGCTCGGCGTGGGGGCGCTCGGGTGAACTTCGGTGGTCTGGGCTTCGATTTCGCCGGCGCGCTGCGCCAGTCGGACTACTTCAACGATGTCCATGCGTTGGAGGGTGAGGGGCAACTGGAACTGTCACTGGCTCCCGACTCCGGATTCGTGCCGGTGTCGGTTCTGCGGGCCGGGGACCTGCAGCTCGACCTGCTGAGCAACAAGGACGGCGAGCTGGTCGCGCTGTTCGTGCGCTACCCGGGCGACGACCAGGATCTCCAGCGGGCCGAGGAATGGGCGGTGAACGCGACCGCGGCCAGCCTGGGGACGTACCTGGTCCGTACGGCTTCCGGCTGGACATCTGTGATCTCCCCGTGGGCGGGGACACTGCCGGCGTTCGTGTTCGCCAGCACCGAACCCGGGGGGCATCGGGCGCTGCGCCAGGACGGGACGAACGAGCGTCTCGACACAACGACACTGGCCCGGGTCCTGCGCAATGAACCGAGTTTGCGGGACCTGCTGCCCCGATCCGGGGACGGAGCTGAGCGAGGCCTGGCATTCATGGCGGTGGGCGACCGGGCACCGGGTGCTGCCGAGTTCTCCCGTGGCTTGCTGCCCGGCGGGTTCGCCCGCGTGGTCCACCACACCACCGGAAGTGTGTCGTTGACGCGGGACGGCAGGATAACCACCGATGGGGCACGGATCGACATCCTGCCCGCGCCTCTTCCCGGCCCGGACGACGTAACCATCTATGCGATGGCCAACGAAGCCCTGGGCGAGCACGGGCAGTTCTTCCCGAGGGACGAGGCCGACGCCCACACGATGTACTTGACCGCCCAGCATGATTCGCCAGCGCAGCGGCGGTACTATTTCAGTATCTCAGGCGAGGGGGCCGGTCGGCCGGTCACGCGTGTCGTGCCGACGGTTTCCCCGTTCGTCGGCAGTGCCGAATCGCTATGGTTCATCCTCGGGCACGGGAACCCGCAGGGAATGGCGTTCGGGTTGAAGACCGATAAGCCCTTGCATCTGGGCGACACGCAGGTCCTCAGCGGTACCGTTAGTGCGCAAATCGTGGCTGGCAGCGAGATCTACCGGCGGGCCGGCGCGAAACCGGACCGCCCGGTCGTGATCGGCAACTGTTCGCAGATGACCGCGCCATCGGCGGGGCAGCAGACGCCAGGGGAGGACTTCAAGGTCGAGTGGGGGCAGCGCGTGGGGCCCGGAAGAGTGTTCGGCGCCTCGGGGATAACCCTAACCAACCCGGTCACTGTTCTCCGCTCAGTGACGGAGGGCGGGGGGTACATCGAGGCGTTGCCGCACGGTGATCCCGCACCCGTCGTGCCCCTGTCCGATCTCGCGGCGGCCGCGATTCCCGCTGCCGAGGTGGAATTCCTCCCGGGGAGCAAGGATATTTCGCCACAGGATGCGGACGGTGTGCGCCAGGCGTCGTGGCGGGTCGCCCGGGCCGCGGCGTGGTGTGCGGTCAACGGTGTGGATCTGCCGAAGGTCACGATCAGTGGTTTCCGTGACAGGGCGGAGGCGGTGGCGAGGCTTTTCGGTGATGAGTTGGCTGCGGAGGCGACGCGGTTGCGTTTGCTGGGGTTGTCGTTGCGGCCTCAGGATGTTCCGGTGGCGGTGGTGGGTGCGATGGCGACGTCGGATGCCGGCCGGAAGGTGTCTGTTGAGGTGGTGTTGCCTGGGGCGGATCTTGGTCAGTCGGCGTTGGCCAAGGTCGGGCTTAGTTATCCGGTGTTTCCTGACGTTGTCCGGGATGTCGCTGAGGCGTTCGCGGCTCTGGGAGGTGGGGCGGCGGCGGGGACTGGAGTGCCGTCGGTGGTGCCTGCCGGTGTGGTGACGTCTTCGGTTCGTGTTGGTGTTGTGGTGGGTGGGTTGGGTTCGGGGTGGGGGCGTGCGGCTCCGTTGCTGGCGCGTGAGCCGGGTGTTTTCGGTTTGGTGTTGATCGACCGGGGGTTCCGTGATGCCGATGTTGCGCGGCAGGTGTTGCGTTCGGGTGGGTGGAATGGTTCGGGTCCGGTTCGTGTTTATGCGTGCAATGTCGGTGGCCTGGATTCGTTTGTTCGTGAATTGTCTGCCGCGGCGCGGATTGTGGTGTATCGGCCGGTTGGGTTGTTGTGGGCGGGTGTTGATGGGCCGGGTCCGGCATTGCGTGTCGGTGAGATGGGTGTGGATGTCAGTGGTCGTCCGGTTTTCACGGAGGTGGGTGGCGACGGCTGGGTGGCGCAGTATCCGGGCGGGCGTACCGAGCCCGCGTCCTACGCGTTACCGGTTTCGGCCGACGCGCCGCCTCGGCTTGGTCTGGATGCCCCGGAGCATCTGGGTCCGGGTGGTGTTGTCGCTGGGTTTGAGCATGCGCCGACGGCGAATGTGGCTGGTGGGGTGAGTTTTGACGCTGGTTCTGTGTCGGGGGCGGATGCGTGGGACGGTGTGCATCAGGCGTTGCCGCGGTTGGGGGCCGGTACTAAGCCTTTCTTGGTTTATGTGACGGGGCGGGATGGGAGTTTCCTGGTCGGTGGTGCGTTGATCGGTGGGACTGAGCTGGCTGCTCGGGTGCGGAGTTCTCTGTCGTTCCGGCGTTTTGCGGTGGATCGTTCGGTGCCGGTGTGGTTGGTGGGTGTCGATCCGGGGAAGCCGGGGCGTGAGTTGCCTGCGGCTGTGGAGTTCGCGGAGGCGTTGCGGGGTGGTGGTGAGTATCGGTCGGTGAAGTCGTCGACCGGGCCTTTGGCGTTGGACGCGGCGGGGGTGGTGGTTCCGGCGAATTTTTCCTTCCGGCGGGTGTCGGAGGTTCGTTCGGGTGATGAGGTCTGGGCGTCCTTCAAAGACACGTCCGGACGCGAGTTTGGCATGGGGTACGCGGTGGCGGGAAGCCCAGCCTCCGTGTTGGCTTCAGGGTCTGGCGCCATTTCAGATCACAGCTTGCGGTTCGTCTCCAAGACCTCTCGCGACGCGGCGGGCAAGCTGGTTCTCGAGCCGGCCATGCAGCCGTGGGCGGCGGCGACGGATGGACTGCGAACTCGTCCGGTCATGCTCGTGCTGGAACCCACGGATGATGGTTTCGCGCATCTTTTGAGTGATGGCGGTGTCGACTGGCTCAGCGCGGAGCAGACTGCCGGGTTGCTGGCGAAGTCGGCGTTGTTCCAACGGTTGACCGGTGGTTCGGTCCGGCCGCTTCTGCTCGTGATCAACAGGTCTAACTCGCCTGTCACGGCAGGCTCGGCCAATCGGACAGACCGCTTACTGAACGAGTTGCGCGCTCTGGCGGGACCTTGGCTGACCTACGACTACACCGGGAGCTTCTACGTCGGCCAAGCTGGCACTTTCCACATCCCCGAGAACAAGGAGTTCACTCAGGGAGCGGTGCCGTCGTTGGCGGATGTGGTGCATGTGGAGTCGGGCACGGTGTTCGGTTTCCCGGTGGGGGCGGTGGCGGCGCAGACGGCGGTGCTGAATGATTTCGCCGATGCTGTTGATAACGGCACGGCGGGGTTGACTGGTGTTGTGGTGTCGGTGGACTCGCCCGACGGTACGTTCGCGAGAGTTGAGACGCGTTCGGGTTCTGTGCTGGAGCTGAGTGGCGACCTGCTCGCGGAGATGTTGTTGGCGGAGCCGTCGTTCGCGTCGGAACTGTATGCCGGGAGTCCGGTGTGGTTGGTGGCTCGGCGTGGGGGCGCTCGGGTGAACTTCGGTGGTCTGGGCTTCGATTTCGCCGGCGCGCTGCGCGAGGCGTACTACTTCAATGATGTTTACTCGCCCCAGGATGAGAGCCATGTCGAGCGGGACAGGGTGGCCTTGACCCCGAATACCGGGTTCGTGCCGGTGTCGGTTCTGCGGGCCGGGGACCTGGAGCTCGACCTGCTGAGCAACAAGGATGATCTGCTGGTCGCGCTGTTCGTGCGCTACCCGGGCGACGACCAGGTTTTCGAACAAGCCAAGGCATGGGCGGTGAATGCGACGGCGGCCGGCCTGCGGACCTACGCGATGAGCACAACTCATTCGCCTTCGGCCCGGACGGCCGTGACTGCCCCGTGGGCGGGTTCAGTGCCCGCGTTCGTATTCACCGGTGTTGGCGTTGGTGCCGGCGGGGCCCAGGAGTATCAGGCGGTCCGTCGCGACGGAGCGGTCGAGCAGTTCGGCGTCGCGACGCTGGCCCGGATCCTCCGAGGCAAGTCAGGCTTGCGAGAGTTGTTGCCCCGATTTGGAGTTGGGCTGCAGCGAAGCCTGGTCTTCATGTCCCTGGGCGACCGGGTACAAGGTGCTGCCGAGTTCTCCCGGGGTTTGCTGCCCGGCGGGTTCGCCCGTGTGGTCCATCACACCGCCGGGCGAGTGTCGTTGTCGCCGGACGGGACCGTGATCACCTACGGGACGCTGATCGAGACTTTGCCCGCGCCTCTGCCTGGTCCGGACGACGTGGTCACCTACGCGATGGCCAACGACACCCTGGGCGTCCACGGTCAGTTCTTCCCTGCGAATGAGGCCGACGGACACAACATGTACTCGATCGCTTGGCGTGATTCGTCCGCGCAGCGACGGTACTACGCTCGGACGGCGAGCGCGCTGGACGGCCAACCGGGGGTGCGTCAGATACTGACAGTTTCCCCGTTTGCCGCCAGGGCCACCTCGATGTGGAGCCTCCACGGGCATGGGTCCCCGTCTGGGATGGTGTTCGGGTTGAAGACTGATCAGCCATTGCACCTGGGTGACAAGATAGGCGTGAGTGGCGCCGTCGGTGCACGGATCGTGGCTGGTACCGAGCTTTACCGCCGGGCTGGCGTGCACCCGGCCGCCCCGATTCTGCTTGGTCATTGTTCGCAGATGGCCGTGCCGGGGGCGGGTTTGCAGACGCCCGCGGAGGCATTCAAGGCCGAGTGGGCGCGAGTCGTCGGGTCCGCGCCGGTGTTCGGCGCCACTGACCTCGCCGCTGCGAGCGTGCTCAGCGGTCTGCGGGCAGTGCAAGCGGGAGGGCGGTTCGCTGAGGCCTTGCCGGATGGTGATCCCGCACCCGAGGTGCCGCTGTCCGATCTTGCGCCGCCTGCGATTCCCACCATGGAGATCGAGTTTTCTCGGCGAAGCACGGCTGTTCCGCACCAAGACATGGACGGTGTGCGTCAGGTCGCGCGGCAGGTCGCCAGGGCTGCGGCGTGGGCCTCGCGTAATGGTGTGGATATGCCGATGGCCACGATCCGTGGTTTCGGTGACTGGCGGCGTACGGCATCAGGGGCGGGTGCCAACGCGCAGGGCCAGAACCGCGCAGACGCGGTAGCTGCGGTTTTCCGTGATGAGCTGGTCGTGGAGGCGGCGCGGCTGGGTTTGCTGGGGCTCACGTTGCAGCCTCAGGATGTTCCCGTCACGGTGGTTGGTGCTGCGGGAACGGGGGGTTTCAGCCAGAAGACAGTCATCGAAGTCCAGTTGCCCGCCTACGACCTCGGTCGGTCAGCACTCGCCAAGGTTGGTCTCGCCTACCCTTCCGTGGATGTGATGCGAGAGATCACCCAGGCGTTCGCGGCTCTGGGAGGTGGGGCGGCGGCGGGGGCTGGAGTGCCGTCGGTGGTGCCTGCCGGTGTGGTGACGTCTTCGGTTCGTGTTGGTGTTGTGGTGGGTGGGTTGGGTTCGGGGTGGGGGCGTGCGGCTCCGTTGCTGGCGCGTGAGCCGGGTGTTTTCGGTTTGGTGTTGATCGACCGGGGGTTCCGTGATGCCGATGTTGCGCGGCAGGTGTTGCGTTCGGGTGGGTGGAATGGTTCGGGTCCGGTTCGTGTTTATGCGTGCAATGTCGGTGGCCTGGATTCGTTTGTTCGTGAATTGTCTGCCGCGGCGCGGATTGTGGTGTATCGGCCGGTTGGGTTGTTGTGGGCGGGTGTTGATGGGCCGGGTCCGGCGTTGCGTGTCGGTGAGATGGGTGTGGATGTCAGTGGTCGTCCGGTTTTCACGGAGGTGGGTGGCGACGGTTGGGTGGCGCAGTATCCGGGCGGGCGTACCGAGCCCGCGTCCTACACACTGCCGGTGCCCGCCGACGCGCCGCCTCGGCTTGGTCTCGATCCCGCGGAACATCTGGGCCCGGTGCCGGGTCCTGACGCTCTGAAGGCGGAGTTGGGTCGTCAGCGTTTCTATAGGGTTGATGCGGTGCGGCCGGTTCTGGTTGGTCCGGGTGATCTTGCTGATTTGCGGGCTTTGGTCGCGGCGTTGCGGGTGTCGGTGGGGGCGCAGGTGGTTGCTGGTTTGCCGGTGCCGCAGGTGGAGATCGGCGGGAGTCCGCGTGATGCCAAGGTGGTGGCGGATCTTCTGCGGTCGGAGTTCGCTGGTGGTGTGTCGCCGGACTTCGATGTGGTTGCGGGTATTCCTGGTCCGGTGGCGGTGGCTGTGTTGGTGCCGGATGTTCCGCGTGGTGCTGAGCATGCGGTGACGGCTGTGACGTCGGGTGGGGTGAGTTTTGATTCCGGTGTGGTGCCGGAGGGCGCGGGGTGGGATCGCCTGCATCACGCATTGCCGCCGGTACGAGCGCATAGTGCGCCTTTCATGGTTTATGTCAAGGGGGATAATGGGAAGTTCTTGGTTGGTGGTGCGCTGATCGATGGTGTGACGTTGGCGAGGCATGTGCGGAATTCGCCCGCGTTCCAGCCGTATGTGGACGATCCGTCCGTGATGGTCCGGCTCGTCGGGGTGGATCCGAACCATCTGGACGCGGAGTTCAACGCGGCGGGTGAATTCGCGGAGGCGTTGCGAGGGGATGGCCCGTATCGCGCGGTGAGTTCGGCGACCACTCCCATGATGCTCGACACCTCGGGGACGGCGGTGCCGGCAAACGGCGGTGTTTTTATACGTGTATCGGAGATTCAGCCCGACGACGTGGTGTGGGCTCCGCTGGTCAACGGTCAGGGGCGGCAGTTTGGCATGAGGTACTCCACCGGAGCCGCGGACGCTCGGTTGGGGAAAGTCTCCGCGATGGCGACTGACCATAGCCTCCGGATGCTGCTGGAGGTCGGCACGGATGCGGCGGGTGTGCAGCGCGAGCAACCGCGGATGGCGGAGTGGGCCGCGGCGACCGACGGTACCCGTACCCGGCCAGTCCAGCTCTTCCTGCTCAATAACAACAACTTCTTCCTTCATCGGCTCACCGACGGCAGCCGAACGAGCTTTGACCCGGAAGACACTGCGGAGCTGGTGGCGAAGTCGTCGGCTTTCAGGTGGTTGACGGCGGGTGCGGTCCGGCCTCCGTTGCTGGTCTTCAATGTGGCCACGGCGAATGCCGCCGCGAAAGCGAGCGGTGCGACCAGAGTATTCATGGAGAAGCTGGGGGAGTTGACGGGTCCTTGGCAAACGTGGGACTACACGGGCGAGGCCCGATTTGACACACATGGCTTAGTCGAAGTCTCGCCGGGGAGTGTGTTTGTTGAGGGTGCGCGGCCGTTGTTGGGTGAGTTGGCGCATGTGGTGTCGGATGGTTTGTTTGCTTTTCCGGTGCCGGGTGAGGTGCAGAAGCTGGCTGTTGTTCGGGATTTTGTCGCGGCGGTGAGGAGGGGGGCGGCGCGGTGGTCGGGATTGTGGTCGGCGAGGAGGAAGGATCCGGTTTTCGTTTCGGTGGATTCTGTGGATGGGAGTTTCGCGCGGGTCGCGACGGGTTCTGGTGCGGTGTTGGAGTTGGGTGGTCGTGAGTTGGGGGAGGTGTTGCTGGGGGATGCGGGGTTCAGGGGTTTGCTGGACGCGGATCTGGAGCGTCCGGTGGTGTTGGTGGCGCGGCGTGGTGGTGGGCGGGTGAATTTTGGTGGGTTGGGGTTTGATTTCGCGGGGGCTTTGCGGGGGGCGGGTTATTTTGCGGATGTTTATGCGCCGGTGGGGGAGGCGAATATCGAGCGTGGTGGGGTGCCCGCGGATTTTGTACCGGTGTCGGGTTTGCGTGCCGGTGATTTGCGGATTGAGTCGTTGGGGAACAATGATGGCAAGCTGGTCGGGTTGTTCGTGCGGTATCCCGGCGATCGGGTGGCGCTTCGTGAGGCTCGGGCGTGGGCGGCGAACGCGACCGCCGACCGGCTGAGGACTTATCTGGCTAGTTCGAATCCGCGCCAGGCTGCCAGTAATTCGCCGTGGCCGGACACCATGGTGCCGGCTTTCGTGTTCGGTGGGGCCGGTGCCGATGGTTATCACGCGGTCCGGCGTGACGGTGTGGTGCAGCAGCTGACATCGGCGGTCTTGGGGCAGGTGCTGCGTAACGAGCCTGATCTGCGGTCGATGCTGGGCCGGGGCAGTGTCAAGAACCGTCCGCTCGCGCTTGTCACGCTTGATGGGCGGGTGACAGATGCGTTCGAGTTCTCTGATGCGTTGCTGGTAAGCGGGTTCTCGCGTCAGCTTCATCATCTTTCGGGACCCGTGACCTTGTCGGGTGATGGCTGGATCGCGACGAACGGCAGCACGTTCAGCACCGTGATGGCGCCTCTGCCGGGGCCGGAGGACGTGGTCACCTACGCGCTCGCCAACGAAGCACTGGGCACTCACGGACAGTTCTTCCCACTGACCGAGATCGATGCACACGACATGGTCTTGGCGGGCCGGCACGATTCTGCTGTACGGCAGAAATACTATCTCCGTGACGTTCAGGGGCAGCTCATTCCAATGGTCGCTCCGTCCGCGGGTGGTGCGGGGTCGTCGTGGTCTTTGGATGGTCACGGGACTCCTGCGGGACTGCTGTTCGGGTTGAAGACCGATCGGCCTTTGCATATCGGTGACAGGGTGACGTTGGGCCGGGGTGCGGCGCGGATCGTGGCAGGTACTGATCTCTATCGGCTCGCCGGTCGAGACTCAGCGTCCTCGATTCTCCTCAGTCAGTGTTCTTCGATGGCGTCGCCACCTGGCAGAAAAGCGACTCCGGCGGAGCTGTTCGCGATGGAGTGGCGGCAGATCGTGGGGCCTGCCAGGGTCTTCGGCGCCACGAAAAAGGTCATCGTCGATGCCTTCACCGCTAACCGGACGGTCGATGCCGATGGGCGATTCCTCGAGGTCCTGCCGGGTGAAGAGGCTGTGCCCGAGGTGGCGTTGCGGGATCTCGCGCCGCGCGAGATCCCGCCAGTGGAAGTTCGTTTCGGCCAATTGAGTGGCACGATGTCCGGGCCGGAAGTGAGTGCGGTACGTGACGTCGCGCGGCGTGTTGTTCGCGTCGCGGCGTGGGCGACACGTAACGGTGTGGCGTTGCCGAGGGTGACGATCACGGGTTTCGACCATGTGCAGCCGAAACTGGGCCGCGGGTGGGCTGTGGAAAAGGGGCGGCGTCGTGCTGGTGTGGTGGCGGCGGTGTTGCAGACCGAATGGGTTGTGGAGTCGGTGCGGCTCGGTCGCTTGGGCTTGCCGGTAGAGCCGGAGCAGATTCCGGTCAGTGTGGCCGGCGTGGTGGCTTCGTCAGGTGAGGAACGGGTGGCGCGGATCGAGATCCAGCTTCCCCCGGACGATCTCGGCCATTCGGCGCTAGATGGCGTGGGCGCTGACACGCTGCCCCGCGAATTCGTCCCGAAACTGAACGTGGCGTTCGCGAAATTGGCGCTCGATGGTGCAGCGAGCGCTGCTCCACAGTCAGCCCAAGATGGAACCGCATTGGTGGCACCAAGCGGTATCGTCGCTGCGCCCACGAGCGCGCAATTGAGCCGCCAGCATTTCTATGCGGTCGACGCGGCTCGGCCTGTACTGGCAGACCCGGACGACCTCGCCGATCTGCGGGCTTTGGTCGCGGCGTTGCGGGTGTCGGTGGGGGCGCAGGTGGTTGCTGGTTTGCCGGTGCCGCAGGTGGAGATCGGGGGGAGTCTGCGTGATGCCGAGGTAGTGGCGGATCTCCTGCGATCGGAGTTCGCCGGTGGCGTGTCACCGGACATCGCTGTCGTTCCCGGTATTCCTGGTCCTGTCGCGGTGGCTGTGTTGGTGCCGGACGTCCCGCATGGCACTGAGCATGCGGTGACGGCTGTGACGTCGGGCGGGGTGAGCTTCGATTCCGGTGTGGTCCCGGAGGGCGCGCAGTGGGATCGCCTGCATCAGGCGCTGCCGCCTGCGGAGACCGACATTGCGCCTTTCATGGTTTATGTCAAGGGGGATAATGGGAAGTTCTTGGTTGGTGGTGCGCTGATCGATGGTGTGACGTTGGCGAGGCATGTGCGGAATTCGCCCGCGTTCCAGCCGTATGTGGACGATCCGTCCGTGCGGGTCCGGCTCGTCGGGGTGGATCCGAACCATCCTCGCGCTGAACTCGACGCGGCGGCCGAATTCGCGGAGGCGTTGCGAGGGGACGGCCCGTATCGCGCTGTGGGTTCGGCGACAGCTCCGTTGGCGCCCGATGCCGCGGGCGTGGCGGTCTTGGCCAACGGCGGTTTCGCGCGTGTGTCGGAGATTCGTCCCGATGACGTGGTGTGGACTCCGCTCTTCGACAGTCGAGACCGGCAGTTTGGTATGGGGTACCCCGTGCAAGTCGCGGACGCCGAGGTGGCGGAGCTCGCCGCCGCGACGACCGACCATAGCCTCCGGATGGTGGTGGAGGCCGACACGGATGCGGCGGGTGTGGAGCGCGAGCAACCGCGGATGGCGGAGTGGGCCGCGGCGACCGACGGTGCCCGTACCCGGCCAGTCCAGCTCTTCCTGTCCATCTCCGGAGAAGACTTCGCCCACGAGCTCACCGATGGCAGCCGGACCAGTATCGACCCCGAAGAGGCCGCGAAGCTAATGGCGCGATCGTCGGCTTTCCGGCAGCTGACCGGCGGCCAGGTCCGGCCCTCGCTGGTGATATTCAGTTCGCCTCTCGGGAAGTCGGGCGCGAATTCCGGTGATTCCAACAAGAGGTTCATTGATGCGCTCAGGGAGTTGACGGGTCCTTGGCAAACGTGGGACTACACGGGTGAATACCGATACGGCTTGCTCGGTGTGGTCACCGTCTCGCCGGGGAGTGTGTTTGTTGAGGGTGCGCGGCCGTTGTTGGGTGAGTTGGCGCATGTGGTGTCGGATGGTTTGTTTGCTTTTCCGGTGCCGGGTGAGGTGCAGAAGCTGGCTGTTGTTCGGGATTTTGTCGCGGCGGTGAGGAGGGGGGCGGCGCGGTGGCCGGGATTGTGGTCGGCGAGGAGGAAGGATCCGGTTTTCGTTTCGGTGGATTCTGTGGATGGGAGTTTCGCGCGGGTCGCGACGGGTTCTGGTGCGGTGTTGGAGTTGGGTGGTCGTGAGTTGGGGGAGGTGTTGCTGGGGGATGCGGGGTTCAGGGGTTTGCTGGACGCGGATCTGGAGCGTCCGGTGGTGTTGGTGGCGCGGCGTGGTGGTGGGCGGGTGAATTTTGGTGGGTTGGGGTTTGATTTCGCGGGGGCTTTGCGGGGGGCGGGTTATTTTGCGGATGTTTATGCGCCGCGGGGGGAGGCGAATATCGAGCGTGGTGGGGTGCCCGCGGATTTTGTGCCGGTGTCGGGTTTGCGTGCCGGTGATTTGCGGATTGAGTCGTTGGGGAACAATGATGGCAAGCTGGTCGGGTTGTTCGTGCGGTATCCCGGCGATCGGGTGGCGCTTCGTGAGGCTCGGGCGTGGGCGGCGAACGCGACCGCCGACCGGCTGAGAGCCTATCTGGTGGGGCGGGTTGACAATGATTCGCCGTGGCCGGACACCATGGTGCCGGCTTTCGTGTTCGGTGGGGCCGGTGCCGATGGTTATCAGGCGGTCCGGCGTGACGGTGTGGTGCAGCAGCTGACATCGGCGGTCTTGGCCCGGGTGCTGCGTAACGAGCCTGATCTGCGGTCGATGCTGGGCCGGGGCGGTGTCAAGGACCGTCCGATAGTTCTCATCGCGCTCGACGGGGAGACGACAGGTGCGGCCGAGTTCTCTGATGCGTTGCTGGCCGGCGGGTTCTCGCGACAAGTTCATCATCTTTCGGGACCCGTTACCCTGTCACGACAAGGCTGGATCGCGACGGATGGTGGCACGTTCAGCACCGTGATGGCGCCTCTGCCGGGGCCGGAGGACGTGGTCACCTACGCGCTCGCCAACGAAGCACTGGGCACTCACGGACAGTTCTTCCCACTGACCGAGATCGATGCACACGACATGGTCTTGGCGGGCCGGCACGATTCTGCTGTACGGCAGAAATACTATTTCCGCAAGGGCCGTAGGCAGCTCATTCCAATGGTCGCTCCGTCCGCGGGTGGTGCGGGGTCGTCGTGGTCTTTGGATGGTCACGGGACTCCTGCGGGACTGGTGTTCGGGTTGAAGACCGATCGGCCTTTGCATATCGGTGACAGGGTGACGTTGGGCCGGGGTGCGGCGCGGATCGTGGCAGGTACTGATCTCTATCGGCTCGCCGGTCTCGCCCGAGTGGCCCCGATTTTCCTCAGTCAGTGTTTTTCGATGGTGCCCCCCGCCGCGAAGGAGGCGACTCCGGCGGAACTGTTCGCGATGGAGTGGCGGCAGATCGTGGGGCCTGCCAGGGTCTTCGGCGCCACCAACAGGGTGTTCGTCGGCACCTTCACCGCTACCCGGACGGTCGATGCCGATGGGCGATTCCTCGAGGTCCTGCCGGGTGAAGAGGCTGTGCCCGAGGTGGCGTTGCGGGATCTCGCGCCGCGCGAGATCCCGCCAGTGGAGGTGCGCTTCGGAACTTTGGGCAACACGATGTCCGGGCCGGATGTGGCTGCGGTGCGTGACGTCGCGCGGCGTGTCGCGCCTGCTGCGGCGTGGGCGACACGTAACGGTGTGGCGTTGCCGAGGGTGACGATCACGGGTTTCGGTCATGTGCACCTGAAGCAGGGGGCGGGGCGGGCTGTGGAAAAGGGGCGGCGTCGTGCTGGTGTGGTGGCGGCGGTGTTGCAGACCGAGTTGGTTGTGGAGTCGGTGCGGCTCGGTCGCTTGGGCTTGCCGGTAGAGCCGGAGCAGATTCCGGTCAGTGTGGCCGGCGTGGTGGCTTCGTCAGGTGAGGGACGGGTGGCGCGGATCGAGATCCAGCTTCCTCCGGACGATCTCGGCCATTCGGCGCTGGATGAGCTGGAAGCACTGGACGTCGACTACCCGGCCACAGAGGTCGTCACGAAGCTGAACGAGGCATTCGCGGTACTGGCGCCCGATGGTGCTGCGGCGCCAGTACCGCCGGTTGCCGGCGATGCCGCGACGCTGGGGAAAGCGCGCGGTGTGAGCGATGGCTCCTCGAGCGCGGAGTTGGGTCGTCAGCGTTTCTATAGGGTTGATGCGGTGCGGCCGGTTCTGGTTGGTCCGGGTGATCTTGCTGATTTGCGGGCTTTGGTCGCGGCGTTGCGGGTGTCGGTGGGGGCGCAGGTGGTTGCTGGTTTGCCGGTGCCGCAGGTGGAGATCGGCGGGAGTCCGCGTGATGCCAAGGTGGTGGCGGATCTTCTGCGGTCGGAGTTCGCCGGTGGTGTGTCGCCGGACTTCGATGTGGTTGCGGGTATTCCTGGTCCGGTGGCGGTGGCTGTGTTGGTGCCGGATGTTCCGCGTGGTGCTGAGCATGCGGTGACGGCTGTGACGTCGGGTGGGGTGAGTTTTGATTCCGGTGTGGTGCCGGAGGGCGCGGGGTGGGATCGCCTGCATCACGCATTGCCGCCGGTACGAGCGCATAGTGCGCCTTTCATGGTTTATGTCAAGGGGGATAATGGGAAGTTCTTGGTTGGTGGTGCGCTGATCGATGGTGTGACGTTGGCGAGGCATGTGCGGAATTCGCCCGCGTTCCAGCCGTATGTGGACGATCCGTCCGTGATGGTCCGGCTCGTCGGGGTGGATCCGAACCATCCTCGCGCGGAGTTCAACGCGGCGGGTGAATTCGCGGAGGCGTTGCGAGGGGATGGCCCGTATCGCGCGGTGAGTTCGGCGACTGTCGCTTTGGCGCTCGATGCCGCGGGCGTGGCGGTCTTGGCCAATGGCGGTTTCGCGCGTGTGTCGGAGATTCGTCCCGATGACGTGGTGTGGACTCCGCTCTTCGACAGTCGAGACCGGCAGTTTGGTATGGCGTATCCCCCAGGAGGCGACGCCGCACGGTTGAGGGCGCTCGCCGCCGCGACGACCGACCATAGCCTCCGGATGGTGGTGGAGGTCGACACGGATGCGGCGGGTGTGCAGCGCGAGGAACCGCGGATGGCGGAGTGGGCCGCGGCGACCGACGGTGCCCGTACCCGGCCAGTTCAACTCCACTTGTCCAATAGGGGCAACTTCTTTTCTCATTTGCTCACCGATGGCAGCCGAACGAGTGCCAGCCCGAAGCAGACGGCGGAGCTGGTGGCGAAGTCGTCGGCTTTCAGGCAGTTGACGGCGGGTGCGGTCCGGCCTCCGTTGCTGGTCTTCAACGGCGCCAAGGCGACTGCGGCAGCGAAGGCGAGCGAAGCGACCGGCATCTTCGTGGAGAAGCTGGGGGAGTTGACGGGTCCTTGGCAAACGTGGGACTACACGGGCGAGTACAAATTCGGCAAGGTCGGTGTGATCACCGTCTCGCCGGGGAGTGTGTTTGTTGAGGGTGCGCGGCCGTTGTTGGGTGAGTTGGCGCATGTGGTGTCGGATGGTTTGTTTGCTTTTCCGGTGCCGGGTGAGGTGCAGAAGCTGGCTGTTGTTCGGGATTTTGTCGCGGCGGTGAGGAGGGGGGCGGCGCGGTGGTCGGGATTGTGGTCGGCGAGGAGGAAGGATCCGGTTTTCGTTTCGGTGGATTCTGTGGATGGGAGTTTCGCGCGGGTCGCGACGGGTTCTGGTGCGGTGTTGGAGTTGGGTGGTCGTGAGTTGGGGGAGGTGTTGCTGGGGGATGCGGGGTTCAGGGGTTTGCTGGACGCGGATCTGGAGCGTCCGGTGGTGTTGGTGGCGCGGCGTGGTGGTGGGCGGGTGAATTTTGGTGGGTTGGGGTTTGATTTCGCGGGGGCTTTGCGGGGGGCGGGTTATTTTGCGGATGTTTATGCGCCGGTGGGGGAGGCGAATATCGAGCGTGGTGGGGTGCCCGCGGATTTTGTGCCGGTGTCGGGTTTGCGTGCCGGTGATTTGCGGATTGAGTCGTTGGGGAACAATGATGGCAAGCTGGTCGGGTTGTTCGTGCGGTATCCCGGCGATCGGGTGGCGCTTCGTGAGGCTCGGGCGTGGGCGGCGAACGCGACCGCCGACCGGCTGAGGACTTATCTGGCTAGTTCGAATCCGCGCCAGGCTGCCAGTAATTCGCCGTGGCCGGACACCATGGTGCCGGCTTTCGTGTTCGGTGGGGCCGGTGCCGATGGTTATCACGCGGTCCGGCGTGACGGTGTGGTGCAGCAGCTGACATCGGCGGTCTTGGGGCAGGTGCTGCGTAACGAGCCTGATCTGCGGTCGATGCTGGGCCGGGGCAGTGTCAAGAACCGTCCGCTCGCGCTTGTCACGCTTGATGGGCGGGTGACAGATGCGTTCGAGTTCTCTGATGCGTTGCTGGCCGGCGGGTTCTCGCGTCAGCTTCATCATCTTTCGGGACCCGTGACCTTGTCGGGTGATGGCTGGATCGCGACGAACGGCAGCACGTTCAGCACCGTGATGGCGCCTCTGCCGGGGCCGGAGGACGTGGTCACCTACGCGCTCGCCAACGAAGCACTGGGCACTCACGGACAGTTCTTCCCACTGGACGAGATCGATGCACATCACATGGTCTCGTCGGGGCGGCACGAATCGGCCATACGGCGGCAGTACTACCTTTACCGAGCGAAGAATGGTCAGCAAGACTCGGTTCATGTTCCGATGCTCGCGCCCTCCGCAGGCAGCGCGACTGAGCCCTGGGCGCTCGACGGGCATGGGAACCGTAAGGGACTGTTGTTCGCCCTGAGGACTGACCGGCCGCTGCACATCGGGGACTACGCGGTACTCAGGAGAGGCGCCGCGCAGCTCGTGGCCGGCACCGACATCTACCGCGCGGCCGGCCTCGCGCCGAATACGCCGATCTTCCTCGGCCAGTGCGACTCGATGGCCGCTACGGCCGGAGGTCAACCCACCACCGCTGCGATCTTCAAAGCGGAATGGCGGCAGATCGTGGGTCCCGCCAAGGTTTTCGGTGGCACTGACTCCGTCAACGTGAACGCCTACACTGCAGTCCGGACCCTTGATCCCGGCGGGATGCTTGTCGAAGCCCTGCCTGGCAACGGCCCGATGCCTGAGGTCCCGCTGCGGGACCTCGCGCCGGACGCGATCGCCACCGTGCGGATCCATTTCGGCGGCGACAGCCACACCATGCCGGGGCCGGATGTCAGCGCGGTGCGCAAGTCCGCACGCCAGGTCGCTCGGGTCGCGGCTTGGCTCGTGCGCAACGGCGTTGAACCACCGCGGGTGAAGATAACCGGCTCTGGTCACACTCGCCCGGATCTGAGCGTGGTGCGCGCCCGCTCGGTCGCTGCGGTGTACCGGACCGAACTCGGTGTGGAGGCGGTGCAATTAGGCAGACTTGGCTTGAGCGTCCACCCTGACGGGATACCAGTCGAGGTGAGGGGTGTGCTTGCGGCGGCCGGCGACAGCGAGACCGTCGAGATCGAGGTCTGGCTTCCCGCGAACGATCTCGGCCAGTCGGCGCTGGCTCGTATCGGCACCGCCTACCCCGCTGACGAAGTCATCCACCAGCTTGAGAAGTCGTTCGCGAAACTGGCGCCCGATGATGCTGTGCCTTCGGGTTCTCGGCCTGTTGCGGGTGAGGCGGAGCAGGGGCGGCCGCGTGGCCTTGGCGCTGGGTTGGGTCGTGTGGAGGCGAAGGCCGAGTTGGGTTTGTCTTGGAGTTATGTGGTCGATCCGGTGCGGGCGTTCTTGCCTGATCCTGATGATCGGGAGGATTTGCGGAGGCTGGCTGCGGCCCTGCGGGTGATGGTGGGGTATCAGCGGGTTGATGGGTTGCCGGTGCCGAGGGTGGAGATCACCGGTGTGCGGCGGGACGCGCAGGTGGTTGCGGATCTTTTGTGGGCGGAGCTGGCTGGTGGTGATTTGCCCGAGGTTTTCGTGCTGCACGGGAATCCGGCGCTTGTTTCGGTCGCCGTGACGGTGCCGGAGGTGCCGAGGGGGGCGGCGCATGCTCCGACGGCGGCTACGGCGGGTGGGGTGAGTTTTGATTCCGGTGTGACGTCGGATGGTGCGTATTGGGAGTCGTTGCATCAGGCTTTGACGCCGGGGACGGCTGCGGCGAATTCGTTCATGGTCTATGTCAAGGGGGTCAACGGGAAGTTCTTGGTCGGCGGTGCGGTGATTGATGGTGTGACGCTCGCTGGTCATGTCCGTGTTTCGCCGGTGTTTCAGCATTACGCGGCTGCGAATGTGTCTGTGCCGGTGTCTCTGGTGGGGGCCGATCCGGGTTCGCCGGGTGCGGAGGCCCGTGAGGCGGAGGCGTTCGCGGAGGCGTTGCGGGGTGATGGTCGGTATCGGACGGTGGGGGCCGCGAGTGGCCCGTTGGGTCTCGATGCGGCCGGGGTGGCGGTCGTGGCCGGTGGTGGGTTCCGCACGGTGTCGGTGGCTCGTCCCGATGACATCGTGTGGCGCCCGATGGTTGATATCCGGGGTCGCAGGTTCGGCATGGGGTATCCGTCCGGGTACGCGGCGCAGAGTCTGGAGGGCGCGTCGGGGCGGGTGACTGATCACAGCCTTCGTATGGTCCGGGAGATTCATACCGACGCTGCCGGTGCTGTGCGGAAAGTTCCGCATATGCAGGCGTGGGCGGCGGCGACGGATGGTGCCCGTACTCGCCCGGTGGCGCTTTTCCTTTCGCTTGGTGCGAGTGGCTTCTTCCACGAAATGTCCGATGGTGGCTGGGCGGCTGCGGGTCCGGAGCGGACGGCTGAGTTGATTGCGAAGTCGTCGGCGTTCCAGGAGCTGACGGCTGGTCCGGTCCGGCCTCCGTTGCTGATAGTCAGTTCGACGGACCCGGCGACGGCCGCGCGTATGAGCGACGCGAACAAGAAGTTCGTGGCGAAGTTGCGTGCGTTGACGGGTCCGTGGCAGACCTACGACTACACCGGCCCAGTCGAGCTCGACAATTACGCCACAGTCGTTGTTCCGCCGGGGAGTGTGTTCGTTGAGGGTGCGCGGCCGTTGCTGGGTGAGCTGGCGCATGTGGTGTCGGATGGTCTGTTCGCTTTTCCGGTGCCAGGTGAGGCGCGGGGGTTGGGGGATGTCCGGGATTTTGTGGCAGCGGTGCGGAGGGAGGTGACGCGGGGGGCGGGGGTTGGGTGGTCGGGGATGGGTGATCCGGTTTTTGTGTCGGTGGATTGTGTGGATGGGGTTTTCGCGAGGGTCGCGACGGGTTCTGGTGTGGTGTTGGAGTTGGGTGGTCGTGAGCTGGGGGAGGTGCTGCTGGCGGATCCGGGGTTCCGGGGGGTGCTGGACGCCGATCCGGGGCGTCCGGTGGTGTTGGTGGCGCGGCGTGGTGGCGCGCGGGTGAATTTTGGCGGGTGGGGTTTTGATTTCGCGGGTGCGCTGCGGGCGGCGGGTTATTTCACGGACGTTTACGCGCCGGTGGGCGAGGCGATCGTCGGGCGGGATGGAGTGGGGCCCGCGGATCTTGTGCCGGTGTCGGACTTGCGTGCCGGCGATTTACGGATCGAGTCGTTGCGGAACAAGGACGGCAATCTGGTCGCGTTGTTTGTGCGGTACCCAGACGACACCCCGGACTATCAGGCCGCGGTGAAATGGGCGGAGAACGCGACCGCTGACCGGCTGCGGACCTACTCGTCTCTCGTGGGCTCTACTGCGGTTGTCGAGAATTCGCCGTGGCCTGCGGGTATGGTTCCGGCGTTCGTGCTGGGCGGGGTGGGGGTGGACGGCTATCAGGGGATTCGGCGTGATGGGGCGGTCCAGCAGTTGACGCCGGCGGTTCTGGGCCGGGTTTTGCGGAATGAACCCGATCTGCGATCAATGCTGGGCCAGGGTCGAGGCAAGAGCTGGGATCGCCCGCTGGCTCTTGTCGCGCTCAACGGTGGCGCGGAGGGGCCAGCCGAGTTTTCCCGATCGTTGCTGGCCGGCGGGATCTCTCGTCTCGTCCACCATCAAAGCGGCCGGGTGCTGCTGTCGGAAGACGGCGCTGTCACGACTGATGGCCGTTTCGGCACGGTCCGGGCGCCGTTGCCGAAGCCTGAGCACGTCGTCACCTACGCGATGGCCAATGAAATATTGGGAACGCGCGGACAGTTCTTCCCGCGAGACGAACAAGAAGCCCACTTTATGTTCCTGGCCGCGTGGCAGGATTCGTTCTTGCAGCAACAGTACTATTACCGAGAGGCAAGCCGGGGGCGGTCGATCACGCGTCAGGTTCCTTTCGTGTCGCCGTGGGCAGGCAATCGGCGGTTATGGGCTCTTGACGGGCATGGGAATTCTAAGGGGATCGTGTTCGGTTTGAAGACCGATCAGCCTTTGCATATCGGCGACTCGATGAACGTCAGTAGTGGTGCCGCGCGGATTGTGGCGGGTAGTGATGTTTATCGGCTCGCCAGCCCCGCCCCCGATTCAGCGGTCTTGATCGGTCAGTGTTCGTCGATGGTCAGGCCTAGTGGTGGGACCGCGGCTCCGGCGGAGGTTTTCCAGCGGGAATGGTGGCAGATCGTCGGCCCCGCCAGGGTCTTCGGTGCCACCAGATCCGTCGGGATCAATTCCCAGAACGCAGTTCGGTCGGTCAGGGACGATGGCCGGTACGTGGAGGTCTTGCCGGAGGGTGGTCCGCTGCCTGAGGTGAAGCTGGCTGATCTGGCGCCGACCGTGATCCCTTCCGAGCGGGTTCGTTTTGTGGGGTCGAGTCGCACTTTGGGGGGCCAGCAGGTCGAGGATGTGCGTAGGTTGGCGGGGTTGTTGGGTGCTGCTGCGGCGTGGGCCGGGCGTCATGGTGCTGGGTTTCCGAGGGTGACGATCAGGGGTCGTGGTCGTGTTGAAACTTCTGTGGGCAGGCAGCGGGCGGCCGCGGTGGCGGCGGTGTTGTATGAGGGGTTGGTCGTGGCGGCGGCGCAGTTGCGGCGGCTGGGTTTGTCTTTCGAGCCGGATTCGATAGCCGTCGGTTATGCCGGTGTCGTGGCGGGGATCGCCGAGATCGAAGTCACCCTGCCCCAGCAGGACCTCGGCCAGACAACCCTGGCCCGGCTGGTTGGCAACCGTCAGAGTCCCACTGTCGTCGACCAGGTCAACGCGGCGTTCGCTCAGCTGGCGCCCGGTTCGGCTGCGATACCGGCATTGTCCTCCGCCAGGGGAGCGATTGCTGAGGTGACGCGCGGTGATGACGCCGTGGGGCCTGATTCCGGTGTGATGGTGCCGAGGGGAACGGCGCATGCTCCGACGGCGGCTACGGCGGGTGGGGTGAGTTTTGATTCCGGTGTGACGTCGGATGGTGCGTATTGGGAGTCGTTGCATCAGGCTTTGACGCCGGGGACGGCTGCGGCGAATTCGTTCATGGTCTATGTCAAGGGGGTCAACGGGAAGTTCTTGGTCGGCGGTGCGGTGATTGATGGTGTGACGCTTGCTGGTCATGTCCGTGTTTCGGCGGCGTTCCGGAGTTACGCGGCTGCGGATGTGTCTGTGCCGGTGTCTCTGGTGGGGGCCGATCCGGGTTCGCCGGGTGCGGAGGCCCCTGAGGCGGAGGCGTTCGCGGAGGCGTTGCGGGGTGATGGTCGGTATCGGACGGTGAGTACGGGGAGTGGCCCGCTGGAGCTCGATGCGGCTGGGGTGGCTGTCGTGGCGGGTGGTGGTGTGTTCTACACGGTGTCGGTGATTCGCGCCGATGACATCGTGTGGCGCCCGATGGTTGATATCCGGGGTCGCCGGTTCGGCATGGGGTATCCGTCCGGGTACGCGCTGAAGAGTCTGGAGCGCGGGTCGGGACGGGTGACCGACCATGGCCTTCGTGTGGTCGGGGAGGTCTACACTGACGCCGCTGGGAAGGTAAAGAGGGACCCGCGGATGCAGGCGTGGGCGGCGGCGACGGATGGTGCCCGCACTCGCCCGGTGGCGCTTTTCCTTTCGCTTCGTAATGGTGGTTTCTTCCATGAGTTGACTGATGGTAGTTGGGCTGGTGCCACTGTTGAGCGGACGGCTGAGTTGATTGCGAAGTCGTCTGCGTTCCAGGAGCTGACGGCTGGTCCGGTCCGGCCTCCGTTGCTGATAGTCAGTTCGACGGACCCGGCGACGGCCGTGAGTATGAGCGACGCGAACAAGCAGTTCGTGGCGAAGTTGCGTGCGTTGACGGGTCCGTGGCAGACCTACGACTACACCGGCCCGTTCGAGTTCGACGGTTACGCTGTTGGCGTCGTCCCGCGGGGGGGTGTGTTTGTTGAGGGTGGGCCGTTGTCGTTGGGGGAGTTGGCGTATGTGGGGTCGGGGAGTGTGATCGGTTTTCCTGTGCCGGGTGGTGTTCGGGGGCTGGCGGCGGAGTCCGCGGTTTTGCGGGATCTTGTTGGGGCTGTGGGTAGTGGGTCGGTGAGTTTGGCTGGGTTGCCTGTGTTCGGCGCCAGGCCGCCGGTGGTGGTGATCGTTGATTCTCCGGATGGGAGTTTCGCCCGGGTTTCGACCGGAGATGGTGTGGTGCTTGAGGTCGGTGGTCGTGAGCTGGGGCAGATGTTGGTTGACGACAACGGGTTCTTGGGGTTGTTGACCGCTGATCCTGGTCGGGGGGTTGTGCTGGTGGCGAGCCGGGCGGGCCGGCGGGTGAATATCGGTGGGCTGGCCTACGATTTCGCGGGTGCTTTGCGTGCGGCGGATTTGTTCGTGGATGTTTATGCGACGGTGAATGATGTGACTGTTGAGCGGGACCGGATCAGTGGTGTGGGTGCTGCTGATGCGTTGGTGATGGTTTCGGAGTTGCGGGCCGGGGATCTGGAACTCGAGGTGTTGTGGAATCGGCTTGATAAGCCGGTCGCGTTGTTCGTGCGGTATCCCGGTGATGATCAGGCTTATCGGGCTGCGGTGGAGTGGGCGGTGAACGCGACCGATGACCGGCTGCGGACCTATCTGTCTGTCACCGGCTCTACTACGGTTGCCGCGAATTCGCCGTGGCTGGACGTTCCGGCGTTCGTCTTGGGTGCGGTGGCCGGTCGGGGTTATCGTGCGATCCGGAAAGACGGCGTGTTCGTGACGTTGACTCCGGAGATGCTGGCTCGTGTCCTGCGCAACGAACCTGAGCTGCGGTTGATGCTGGGCCGGGGTGACTCGCTGGATCGGTCGCTGGCCTTGATCGCGCTCAACGGCGGAACGGAGGGACCGGTCGAGTTCTCGCGGTCGTTGTTGCCTGGTGGGATCTCTCGTCTTGTCCATCACACGAGCGGCAGGGTGATGCTGTCGCCCGATGGCGCTATCGGGATCGAAGGCCGTTTCGGCACGATCGCGGCGCCGTTGCCGGAGCCTGAGCACGTGGTCACCTACGCGATGACCAACGAAGTCCTGGGCACACACGGACAGTTCTTCCCCCGGGACGAATTCGACGCCCACTGGATGTTCCAAACCGCGCGACAAGATTCAGTCTTACAACAACAGTACTACTACCGGCAGACGAGTCAGAGTTCGCCGATCACACGCTACGTTCCTTTCGTCTCGCCTTGGGCGGGTATTCGCCGGATGTGGGGTCTCGCTGGGCATGGTAATTCTGAGGGGATCACGTTCGGTTTGAAGACCGATCATCCGTTGCACATCGGCGACAGGGTGGTCTTGGGCAGTGGCGCCGCGCGGATCGTGGCGGGTAGTGATGTCTATCGGCTCGCCAGCCCCGCCCCCGATTCAGCGGTCTTGATCGGTCAGTGTTCGTCGATGGTCAAACCTGATGATGGGACCGCGACTCCGGCGGAGATCTTCAAGCAGGAATGGCGGCAGATCATCGGCCCCGCCAGGGTCTTCGGCGGCACCAACATCGTCGAACTGAATTCCACAAATGCTGTTCGGTCAGTGCTGGACGCCGGCCGGTACGTGGAGGTCTTGCCGGAGGGTGGTCCGCTGCCTGAGGTGAAGCTGGCTGATCTGGCGCCGACTGCGATCCCTTCCGAGCGAATTCGTTTTGTGGGGTCGAGTCGCACTTTCGGGGGCCAGCAGGTCGAGGATGTGCGTAGGTTGGCGGGGTTGTTGGGTGCTGCTGCGGCGTGGGCTGGGCGTCATGGTGCTGGGTTTCCGAGGGTGACGATCAGGGGTCGTGGTCGTGTTGAAACTTCTGTGGGCAGGCAGCGGGCGGCCGCGGTGGCGGCGGTGCTGTATGAGGGGTTGGTCGCGGCGGCGGCGCAGTTGCGGCGGCTGGGTTTGTCTTTCGAGCCGGATTCGATAGCCGTCGGTTATGCCGGTGTCGTGGCGGGGATCGCCGAGATCGAAGTCACCCTGCCCCAGCAGGACCTCGGCCAGACAACCCTGACCCGGCTGGTTCGTGACTACCGAAGTCTGCCTGCCACTGACCAGGTGAACGCGGCGTTCGCTCAGCTGGCGCCCGGCTCGACCGCGATACCGGCACTGCCCTCCGCCGACGGATCGACAGCGGGGATGACACTCGGAGAGCCACTTGGAGCGAGCGGTGACGTGGCAGGGCTGGTGCCTGACACTGTGAGGGCGGAGCAGGGGCGGCCGCGTGGTCCTGGCGCTGGGTTGGGTCGTGTGGAGGCGAAGGCCGAGTTGGGTTTGTCTTGGAGTTATGTGGTCGATCCGGTGCGGGCGTTCTTGCCTGATCCTGATGATCGGGAGGATTTGCGGAGGCTGGCTGCGGCCCTGCGGGTGATGGTGGGGTATCAGCGGGTTGATGGGTTGCCGGTGCCGAGGGTGGAGATCACCGGTGTGCGGCGGGACGCGCAGGTGGTTGCGGATCTTTTGTGGGCGGAGCTGGCTGGTGGTGATTTGCCCGAGGTTTTCGTGCTGCACGGGAATCCGGCGCTTGTTTCGGTCGCCGTGACGGTGCCGGAGGTGCCGAGGGGGGCGGCGCATGCTCCGACGGCGGCTACGGCGGGTGGGGTGAGTTTTGATTCCGGTGTGACGTCGGATGGTGCGTATTGGGAGTCGTTGCATCAGGCTTTGACGCCGGGGACGGCTGCGGCGAATTCGTTCATGGTCTATGTCAAGGGGGTCAACGGGAAGTTCTTGGTCGGCGGTGCGGTGATTGATGGTGTGACGCTCGCTGGTCATGTCCGTGTTTCGCCGGTGTTTCAGCATTACGCGGCTGCGAATGTGTCTGTGCCGGTGTCTCTGGTGGGGGCCGATCCGGGTTCGCCGGGTGCGGAGGCCCGTGAGGCGGAGGCGTTCGCGGAGGCGTTGCGGGGTGATGGTCGGTATCGGACGGTGGGGGCCGCGAGTGGCCCGTTGGGTCTCGATGCGGCCGGGGTGGCGGTCGTGGCCGGTGGTGGGTTCCGCACGGTGTCGGTGGCTCGTCCCGATGACATCGTGTGGCGCCCGATGGTTGATATCCGGGGTCGCAGGTTCGGCATGGGGTATCCGTCCGGGTACGCGGCGCAGAGTCTGGAGGGCGCGTCGGGGCGGGTGACTGATCACAGCCTTCGTATGGTCCGGGAGATTCATACCGACGCTGCCGGTGCTGTGCGGAAAGTTCCGCATATGCAGGCGTGGGCGGCGGCGACGGATGGTGCCCGTACTCGCCCGGTGGCGCTTTTCCTTTCGCTTGGTGCGAGTGGCTTCTTCCACGAAATGTCCGATGGTGGCTGGGCGGCTGCGGGTCCGGAGCGGACGGCTGAGTTGATTGCGAAGTCGTCGGCGTTCCAGGAGCTGACGGCTGGTCCGGTCCGGCCTCCGTTGCTGATAGTCAGTTCGACGGACCCGGCGACGGCCGCGCGTATGAGCGACGCGAACAAGAAGTTCGTGGCGAAGTTGCGTGCGTTGACGGGTCCGTGGCAGACCTACGACTACACCGGCCCAGTCAGCTTCGACGAATTCGCCACAGTCGTCGTTCCGCCGGGGAGTGTGTTCGTTGAGGGTGCCCGGCCGTTGCTGGGTGAGCTGGCGCATGTGGTGTCGGATGGTCTGTTCGCTTTTCCGGTGCCAGGTGAGGCGCAGGCGGTGGGGGATGTCCGGGATTTTGTGGCAGCGGTGAGAAGGGACGCAGCGGCGCGGGGAGTGGCGTTCTGGCAGGCAGGGAGGAGTGATCCCGTTTTTGTGTCGGTGGATTGTGTGGATGGGGTTTTCGCGAGGGTCGCGACGGGTTCTGGTGTGGTGGTGGAGTTGGGTGGTCGTGAGCTGGGGGAGGTGCTGCTGGCGGATCCGGGGTTCCGGGGGGTGCTGGACGCCGATCCGGGGCGTCCGGTGGTGTTGGTGGCGCGGCGTGGTGGCGCGCGGGTGAATTTTGGCGGGTGGGGTTTTGATTTCGCGGGTGCGCTGCGGGCGGCGGGTTATTTCACGGACGTTTACGCGCCGGTGGGCGAGGCGATCGTCGGGCGGGATGGAGTGGGGCCCGCGGATCTTGTGCCGGTGTCGGACTTGCGTGCCGGCGATTTACGGATCGAGTCGTTGCGGAACAAGGACGGCAATCTGGTCGCGTTGTTTGTGCGGTACCCAGACGACACCCCGGACTATCAGGCCGCGGTGAAATGGGCGGAGAACGCGACCGCTGACCGGCTGCGGACCTACTCGTCTCTCGTGGGCTCTACTGCGGTTGTCGAGAATTCGCCGTGGCCTGCGGGTATGGTTCCGGCGTTCGTGCTGGGCGGGGTGGGGGTGGACGGCTATCAGGGGATTCGGCGTGATGGGGCGGTCCAGCAGTTGACGCCGGCGGTTCTGGGCCGGGTTTTGCGGAATGAACCCGATCTGCGATCAATGCTGGGCCGGGGTAATGTCTGGGATCGCCCGCTGGCTCTTGTCGCGCTCAACGGTGGCGCGGAGGGGCCAGCCGAGTTTTCCCGATCGTTGCTGGCCGGCGGGATCTCTCGTCTCGTCCACCATCAAAGCGGCCGGGTGGTGCTGTCGGAAGACGGCGCCATCGGGATTGGCGGCCGCTTCGCCACGGTCCGGGCGCCGTTGCCGAAGCCCGAGCACGTCGTCACCTACGCGAAGGCCAACGAAATCCTGGGGACACACGGACAGTTCTTCCCACTGGACGAATTCGACGCCCACTTTATGTTCCAGGCCGGGGGGCAGGATTCGTTCTTGCAGCAACAGTACTATTACCGGAAACTGGGTAATGGCTCATCGGTGGCCCGTCATGTTCCCTTCGTCTCACCGTGGGCGGGCATTCGGCGCCTGTGGTCTCTTGACGGGCATGGTAATTCTAAGGGGCTCAAGTTCGGTTTGAAGACCGATCAGCCTTTGCATATCGGCGATTGGGTGTTCCTGGGTAGTGGTGCCGCGCGGATCGTGGCGGGTAGTGATGTCTATCGGCTCGCCAGTCCCGCCCCGGATACCGCGATTCTGCTTGACTACTGCTCGTCGATGGTCAAGCCCCGTGGTGGGACCGCGACTCCGGCGGAGATTTTCCAGCAGGAATGGCGGCAGATCATCGGCCCCGCCAGGGTCTTCGGCGGCACCAACATCGTCGAACTTAGTTCCACAAATGCTGTTCGCTACGTCAGGGACGATGGCCGGTACGTGGAGGTCTTGCCGGAGGGTGGTCCGCTGCCTGAGGTGAAGCTGGCTGATCTGGCGCCGACCGTGATCCCTTCCGAGCGAATTCGTTTTGTGGGGTCGAGTCGCACTTTCGGGGGCCAGCAGGTCGAGGATGTGCGTAGGTTGGCGGGGTTGTTGGGTGCTGCTGCGGCGTGGGCCGGGCGTCATGGTGCTGGGTTTCCGAGGGTGACGATCAGGGGTCGTGGTCGTGTTGAAACTTCTGTGGGCAGGCAGCGGGCGGCCGCGGTGGCGGCGGTGCTGTATGAGGGGTTGGTCGCGGCGGCGGCGCAGTTGCGGCGGCTGGGTTTGTCTTTCGAGCCGGATTCGATAGCCGTCGGTTATGCCGGTGTCGTGGCGGGGATCGCCGAGATCGAAGTCACCCTGCCCCAGCAGGACCTCGGCCAGACAACCCTGGCCCGAGCGGGTGTTGACGAGCCGTGGCCTAGTTCGATTGACCGGGTCAATGCGGCGTTCGCTCAGCTGGCGCCCGGTTCGGCTGCGATACCGGCATTGTCCTCCGCCAGTGGAGCGGTTGCTGGGGTGACGCGCGGTGATGACGCCGTGGGTCCTGATTCCGGTGTGATGGTGCCGAGGGGAACGGAGCACGCTCCGACGGCGGCTACGGCGGGTGGGGTGAGCTTTGATTCCGGTGTGACGTCGGATGGTGCGTATTGGGAGTCGTTGCATCAGGCTTTGACGCCGGGGACGGTTCCGGCGAATTCGTTCATGGTCTATGTCAGGGGGGCTAGCGGAAAATTCTTGGTCGACGGTGTACTGATTGACGGTGTGACGCTCGCTCGTCATGTCCGCGACTCGTCAGTGTTCCGTCGCCATGTCACGGACGTGTCCGTGCCGGTTCTGTTGGTGGGTCTTGATCCCCGGTCTCTAGGCGCGGAGTGGCGTGAGCCGGAAGCGTTCGCTGAGGCGTTGCGGGGTCATGGTCCCTACCGGACGGTGAGCATGGCGACCGGTCCGCTGAGTCTCGACGCGGCTGGGGTGGCGGTCGTGGCGGGCGGGTTCTATACGGTTTCGGTGGTTCGTCCCGATGACATCGTGTGGCGCCCGATGATCGATTTCAAGGGCCGAAGGTTCGGCATGGGGTATCCGTCCTCGAAGCAGATCAAGAGCATCGAGCGCGCTCCGTCGCAGGTGACCGACCATAGCCTTCGTATACTCTCAGAGATCCACATCGATGCCGCCGGTAAGGTGAAGGGTGTTCCGCGGATGCAGGCGTGGGCGGCGGCGACGGATGGTGCCCGCACTCGCCCGGTGGCGCTTTTCCTTTCGCTTCGTAATGGTGGTTTCTTCCATGAGTTGACTGATGGTAGTTGGGCTGGTGCCACTGTTGAGCGGACGGCTGAGTTGATTGCGAAGTCGTCGGCGTTCCAGGAGCTGACGGCTGGTCCGGTCCGGCCTCCGTTGCTGATAGTCAGTTCGACGGACCCGGCGACGGCCGTGAGTATGAGCGACGCGAACAAGAAGTTCGTGGCGAAGTTGCGTGCGTTGACGGGTCCGTGGCAGACCTACGACTACACCGGCATGTTCGAGTTCGACGGTTACGCTGTTGGCGTCGTCCCGCCGGGGAGTGTGTTTGTTGAGGGTGGGCCGTTGTCGTTGGGGGAGTTGGCGTATGTGGGGTCGGGGAGTGTGATCGGTTTTCCTGTGCCGGGTGGTGTTCGGGGGCTGGCGGCGGAGTCCGCGGTTTTGCGGGATCTTGTTGGGGCTGTGGGTAGTGGGTCGGTGAGTTTGGCTGGGTTGCCTGTGTTCGGCGCCAGGCCGCCGGTGGTGGTGATCGTTGATTCTCCGGATGGGAGTTTCGCCCGGGTTTCGACCGGAGATGGTGTGGTGCTTGAGGTCGGTGGTCGTGAGCTGGGGCAGATGTTGGTTGACGACAACGGGTTCTTGGGGTTGTTGACCGCTGATCCTGGTCGGGGGGTTGTGCTGGTGGCGAGCCGGGCGGGCCGGCATGGGTGAATATCGGTGGGCTGGCCTACGATTTCGCGGGTGCTTTGCGTGCGGCGGATTTGTTCGTGGATGTTTATGCGACGGTGAATGATGTGACTGTTGAGCGGGACCGGATCAGTGGTGTGGGTGCTGCTGATGCGTTGGTGATGGTTTCGGAGTTGCGGGCCGGGGATCTGGAACTCGAGGTGTTGTGGAATCGGCTTGATAAGCCGGTCGCGTTGTTCGTGCGGTATCCCGGTGATGATCAGGCTTATCGGGCTGCGGTGGAGTGGGCGGTGAACGCGACCGATGACCGGCTGCGGACCTATCTGTCTGTCACCGGCTCTACTACGGTTGCCGCGAATTCGCCGTGGCTGGACGTTCCGGCGTTCGTCTTGGGTGCGGTGGCCGGTCGGGGTTATCGTGCGATCCGGAAAGACGGCGTGTTCGTGACGTTGACTCCGGAGATGCTGGCTCGTGTCCTGCGCAACGAACCTGAGCTGCGGTTGATGCTGGGCCGGGGTGACTCGCTGGATCGGTCGCTGGCCTTGATCGCGCTCAACGGCGGAACGGAGGGACCGGTCGAGTTCTCGCGGTCGTTGTTGCCTGGTGGGATCTCTCGTCTTGTCCATCACACGAGCGGCAGGGTGATGCTGTCGCCCGATGGCGCTATCGGGATCGAAGGCCGTTTCGGCACGATCGCGGCGCCGTTGCCGGAGCCTGAGCACGTGGTCACCTACGCGATGACCAACGAAGTCCTGGGCACACACGGACAGTTCTTCCCCCGGGACGAATTCGACGCCCACTGGATGTTCCAAACCGCGCGACAAGATTCAGTCTTACAACAACAGTACTACTACCGGCAGCTGGGAAATGGCTCAGCGGTAACGCTCCACGTTCCTGTCGTCTCGCCTTGGGCGGGTATTCGCCGGATGTGGGGTCTCGCTGGGCATGGTAATTCTGAGGGGCTCGTGTTCGGTTTGAAGACCGATCATCCGTTGCACATCGGCGACAGGGTGGTCTTGGGCAGTGGCGCCGCGCGGATCGTGGCGGGTAGTGATGTCTATCGGCTCGCCAGCCCCGCCCCCGATTCAGCGGTCTTGATCGGTCAGTGTTCGTCGATGGTCAAACCTGATGATGGGACCGCGACTCCGGCGGAGATCTTCAAGCAGGAATGGCGGCAGATCATCGGCCCCGCCAGGGTTTTCGGTTCTACAAACCTTGTCGTAATTAAGACCCAGAACGCGGTTCGGTCGGTAGCTGACGGGCGATTCGTGGAAGCTTGGCCGGAGGGTGGTCCGCTGCCCGAGGTGGAGCTGGGTGAATTGGCGCCGACCGTGATCCCTTGGGTGCAGGTTCGTTTTGTGGGGTTGAGTTTCTTGGCGGGGGCGGATGCCGCCAGCGTGCGTAGGTTGGCGGGGTTGTTGGGTGCTGCTGCGGCGTGGGCTGGGCGTCATGGTGCTGGGTTTCCGAGGGTGACGATCAGGGGTCGTGGTCGTGTTGAAACTTCTGTGGGCAGGCAGCGGGCGGCCGCGGTGGCGGCGGTGCTGTATGAGGGGTTGGTCGCGGCGGCGGCGCAGTTGCGGCGGCTGGGTTTGTCTTTCGAGCCGGATTCGATAGCCGTCGGTTATGCCGGTGTCGTGGCGGGGATCGCCGAGATCGAAGTCACCCTGCCCCAGCAGGACCTCGGCCAGACAACCCTGGCCCGAGCGGGTGTTGACGACCCGAGTCCCCGTGTCGTCGACCAGGTGAACGCGGCGTTCGCTCAGCTGGCGCCCGGTTCGGCCGCGATACCGGCACTGCCCTCCGCCGACGGATCGACAGCGGGGATGACACTCGGAGAGCCACTTGGAGCGAGCGGTGACGTGGCTGGAGTGGGTCCTGATTCCCGTGTGATGGTGCCGAGGGAGACAGAGCACGTGCCGACCGCTGTTACGGCGGGTGGGGTGAGTTTTGATTCCGGTGCGACGTCGGACGGTGCGTATTGGGAGTCGTTGCATCAGGCTTTGACGTCGAAGACGGTCCGGTCCAGGTCGTTCATGGTCTATGTCAAGGGGGTCAACGGGAAGTTCTTGGTCGGCGGTGCGCTGATTGATGGTGTGACGCTTGCTGGTCATGTCCGTGTCTCAGCGGCGTTCCAGCGTTACGCGGCCGCGGACGTGTCTGTGCCGATCCGGTTGATGGGGGCCGATCCGGGTTCGCCGGGTGCGGAGGCCCGTGAGGCGAAGGCGTTCGCGGAGGCGTTGCGGGGTGATGGTCCCTACCGGACGGTGGGGGCCGCGAGTGGCCCGTTGGGTCTCGATGCGGCCGGGGTGGCGGTCGTGGCCGGTGGTGGGTTCCGCACGGTGTCGGTGGTTCGCGCCGATGACATCGTGTGGCGCCCGATGGTTGATATCCGGGGTCGCCGGTTCGGCATGGGGTATCCGTCCGGGCATGCGGTGAAGAGTCTGGAGGGCGCGCTGGGGCGGGTGACCGACCATAGCCTTCGTATGGTGCGGGAGGTCTACACCGACGCCGCTGGGAATGTACAGAGGAACCCGCGGTTGCAGGCGTGGGCGGCGGCGACGGATGGTGCCCGTACTCGCCCGGTGGCACTCTTCCTTTCGCTTGGTGCGAGTGGCTTCTTCCACGAAATGCCTGATGGTAGTTGGGCTGGTGCCACTGTTGAGCGGACGGCTGAGTTGATTGCGAAGTCGTCTGCGTTCCAGGAGCTGACGGCTGGTCCGGTCCGGCCTCCGTTGCTGATAGTCAGTTCGACGGACCCGGCGACGGCCGCGCGTATGAGCGACGCGAACAAGAAGTTCGTGGCGAAGTTGCGTGCGTTGACGGGTCCGTGGCAGACCTACGACTACACCGGCCCAGTCAGCTTCGACGAATACGCCACAGTCGTCGTTCCGCCGGGGAGTGTGTTCGTTGAGGGTGCGCGGCCGTTGCTGGGTGAGCTGGCGCATGTGGTGTCGGATGGTCTGTTCGCTTTTCCGGTGCCAGGTGAGGCGCGGGGGTTGGGGGATGTCCGGGATTTTGTGGCAGCGGTGCGGAGGGAGGTGACGCGGGGGGCGGGGGTTGGGTGGTCGGGGATGGGTGATCCGGTTTTTGTGTCGGTGGATTGTGTGGATGGGGTTTTCGCGAGGGTCGCGACGGGTTCTGGTGTGGTGTTGGAGTTGGGTGGTCGTGAGCTGGGGGAGGTGCTGCTGGCGGATCCGGGGTTCCGGGGGGTGCTGGACGCCGATCCGGGGCGTCCGGTGGTGTTGGTGGCGCGGCGTGGTGGCGCGCGGGTGAATTTTGGCGGGTGGGGTTTTGATTTCGCGGGTGCGCTGCGGGCGGCGGGTTATTTCACGGACGTTTACGCGCCGGTGGGCGAGGCGATCGTCGGGCGGGATGGAGTGGGGCCCGCGGATCTTGTGCCGGTGTCGGACTTGCGTGCCGGCGATTTACGGATCGAGTCGTTGCGGAACAAGGACGGCAATCTGGTCGCGTTGTTTGTGCGGTACCCAGACGACACCCCGGACTATCAGGCCGCGGTGAAATGGGCGGAGAACGCGACCGCTGACCGGCTGCGGACCTATGTGGTTATCTCTGGGCAGAGTCGGGTTGACAGTAGTTCGCCGTGGCCTGCGGGTATGGTTCCGGCGTTCGTCTTCGGTGCGGTGGCCGGTCCGGACTATCGTGCCATCCGGAAAGACGGCGTATCCACGACGTTGACTCCGGAGGCATTGGCTCGTGTCCTGCGCAACGAATCCGATCTGTGGTCGATGCTGGGCCGGGGAGGGGTCGTGGATCGTCCGCTTGCTCTTGTCGCGCTCGGTGGAGAGACGGCAGGCGTGCCCGAGTTCTCCCAGGCATTGCGGGTTGGTGGTCTCTCGCGTTTGCTCCACCATGTCTCGGGACGGGTGACCTTGTCCCGAGACGGCGCGATCGTGACGGACGGCGGCACGTTCGACACGGTGACACCGTCGCTTCCGAAATCGGAGGATGTGGTCACCTACGCGATGGCCAACGAAGCCCTGGGGACACACGGACAGTTCTTCCCCCGGGACGAATCCGACGCCCACTGGATGTTCCTGGGTGGGTGGCAAGATTCGTTCTTGCAGCAACAATACTATTACCGGCAGCTGGGAAATGGCTCGCCGTTGACGCGCTATGTTCCTTTCATGTCGCCGTGGGCGGGCATTAACCGGCTGTGGTCTATCTTCGGGCACGGTAATCCTGAGGGGCTCGTGTTCGGTTTGAAGACCGATCAGCCCTTGCGCATCGGTGACTGGGCGATCATGAGTAGTGGTGCGGCGCGGATCGTGGCGGGTAGCGATGTCTATCGGCTCGCTGCTCCCGCCCCCGATACTGCGATCACCATCGGGCATTGTTCTTCGATGGTCAGACCAGCTGGTGGGGCGGTGGCTCCGGCGGAGATTTTCAAGCAGGAATGGTGGCAGATCGTCGGCCCTGCCAGAGTTTTCGGCGGCACCAGAATCGTCAGCGTTAATTCCACGCAAACCGCCCGGTTCCTGCAGGACGCCGGGCGATTCGAGGAAGCCTCACCGGAGGGTGGTCCACTACCCGAGGTGATGCTGGGTGATCTGGCGCCGACCGTGATCCCTTCCGTGCGGGTTCGTTTTGCGGGGTCCAGTCGCAGCGTCGAGGGCCGGCAGGTCGATGACGTGCGTAGGTTGGCGGCGTTGATCGGTGCTGCGGCGGCGTGGGCCGCGCGTAATGGTGCTGCGCTTCCGAGGGTGACGATCAGGGGTCGTGGTCGTGTTGAAACACCTGGGGGCAGGCAGCGGGCCGCCGCGGTGGCGGCAGTGCTGAATGAGGGGTTGGTCGCGGCGGCCGCGCAGTTGCGACGGCTGGGCCTGCGTTTCGAACCGGACTCGATAGTCATCGGCTACGTCGGTGACGTCGAGGGGGGTGCCTGGATCGAAGTCGCAGTGTCCCGCCAAGACATCGGTCAGGCGGCACTGACCCAGCTGGGTAGCTACCCGAGTTCCAGTTCGACTGACCAGGTCAACGCGGCGTTCGCTCAGCTGGCGCCCGGTTCGGCCGCGATACCGGCATTGCCCTCCGCCGGGGGAGCGACAGCGGGGCCGGTGTTTGGTGCGCAGATGGCGATGGCGAGCGGTGATGACGCCGCGGGGCTTGATTCCGGTGTGATGGTGCCGAGGGAGACAGAGCACGTGCCGACCGCTGTTACGGCGGGTGGGGTGAGTTTTGATTCCGGTGCGACGTCGGACGGTGTGTATTGGGAGTCGTTGCATCAGGCTTTGACGTCGAAGACGGTCCGGTCCAGGTCGTTCATGGTCTATGTCAAGGGGGTCAACGGGAAGTTCTTGGTCGGCGGTGCGCTGATTGATGGTGTGACGCTTGCTGGTCATGTCCGTGTCTCAGCGGCGTTCCAGCGTTACGCGGCCGCGGACGTGTCAGTAGCGGTCTATCTGGTGGGGGCCGATCCGGGTTCGCCGGGTGCGGAGGCCCGTGAGGCGGAGGCGTTCGCGGAGGCGTTGCGGGGTGAGGGTCCCTACCGGACGGTGGGGGCCGCGAGTGGCCCGTTGGGTCTCGATGCGGCCGGGGTGGCGGTCGTGGCCGGTGGTGGGTTCCGCACGGTGTCGGTGGTTCGCGCCGATGACATCGTGTGGCGCCCGATGGTCGACTTCAAGGGCCGCAGGTTCGGCATGGGGTATCCGTCCGGGCGAGTGGTCACGAGCCTGGAAAGCGCGTTGCTGCCGGTGACCGACCATAGCCTTCGTATGGTGCGGGAGATTTACACTGACGCCGCTGGAAATATACAGAGGGACCCGCGGTTGCAGGCGTGGGCGGCGGCGACGGATGGTGCCCGTACTCGCCCGGTCGCACTTTTCCTCACCCTCGCCGCAGGTGGTTTTTTCCATGAGTTGACTGATGGTAGTTGGGCTGGTGTCGCTGTTGAGCGGACGGCTGAGTTGATTGCGAAGTCGTCGGCGTTCCAGGAGCTGACGGCTGGTCCGGTCCGGCCTCCGTTGCTGATAGTCAGTTCGACGGACCCGGCGACGGCCGCGCGTATGAGCGACGCGAATGAGCAGTTCGTGGCGAAGTTGCGTGCGTTGACGGGTCCGTGGCAGACCTACGACTACACCGGCCCGTTCTTGTTCGACAAGTTGGCTATCGCTGTTGTTCCGCCGGGGAGTGTGTTCGTTGAGGGTGCGCGGCCGTTGCTGGGTGAGCTGGCGCATGTGGTGTCGGATGGTCTGTTCGCTTTTCCGGTGCCGGGTGAGGCGCGGGGGTTGGGGGATGTCCGGGATTTTGTGGCAGCGGTGCGGAGGGAGGTGACGCGGGGGGCGGGGGTTGGGTGGTCGGGGATGGGTGATCCGGTTTTTGTGTCGGTGGATTGTGTGGATGGGGTTTTCGCGAGGGTCGCGACGGGTTCTGGTGTGGTGGTGGAGTTGGGTGGTCGTGAGCTGGGGGAGGTGCTGCTGGCGGATCCGGGGTTCCGGGGGGTGCTGGACGCCGATCCGGGGCGTCCGGTGGTGTTGGTGGCGCGGCGTGGTGGCGCGCGGGTGAATTTTGGCGGGTGGGGTTTTGATTTCGCGGGTGCGCTGCGGGCGGCGGGTTATTTCACGGACGTTTACGCGCCGGTGGGCGAGGCGATCGTCGGGCGGGATGGAGTGGGGCCCGCGGATCTTGTGCCGGTGTCGGACTTGCGTGCTTAGGCGATTTACGGATCGAGTCGTTGCGGAACAAGGACGGCAATCTGGTCGCGTTGTTTGTGCGGTACCCAGACGACACCCCGGACTATCAGGCCGCGGTGAAATGGGCGGAGAACGCGACCGCTGACCGGCTGCGGACCTACTCGTCTCTCGTGGGCTCTACTGCGGTTGTCGAGAATTCGCCGTGGCCTGCGGGTATGGTTCCGGCGTTCGTGCTGGGCGGGGTGGGGGTGGACGGCTATCAGGGGATTCGGCGTGATGGGGCGGTCCAGCAGTTGACGCCGGCGGTTCTGGGCCGGGTTTTGCGGAATGAACCCGATCTGCGATCAATGCTGGGCCGGGGTAATGTCTGGGGCCGCCCGCTGGCTCTTGTCGCGCTCAACGGTGGCGCGGAGGGGCCAGCCGAGTTTTCCCGATCGTTGCTGGCCGGCGGGATCTCTCGTTTCGTCCACCATCAAAGCGGCCGGGTGGTGCTGTCGGAAGACGGCGCCATCGGGATTGGCGGCCGCTTCGCCACGGTCCGGGCGCCGTTGCCGGAGCCCGAGCACGTCGTCACCTACGCGAAGGCCAACGAAATCCTGGGGACACACGGACAGTTCTTCCCACTGGACGAATTCGACGCCCACGCGATGTTCCTGGGCGGGGGGCAGGATTCGTTCTTGCAGCAACAGTACTATTACCGGACACTGGGTAATGGCTCATCGGTGGCCCGTCATGTTCCCTTCGTCTCACCGTGGGCGGGCATTCGGCGCCTGTGGAGTGCCGCTGGGCATGGTAGTGAACATGGGCTCGTGTTCGGTTTGAAGACCGATCAGCCTTTGCACATCGGCGATTCGGCGTACTTGACTAGTGGTGCCGCGCGGATTGTGGCGGGTAGTGATGTCTATCGGCTCGCCAGTCCCGCCCCGGATACCGCGATTCTGCTTGACTACTGTTCGTCGATGGTCAGGCCTAGTGGTGGGACCGCGACTCCGGCGGAGATTTTCCAGCAGGAATGGCGGCAGATCATCGGCCCCGCCAGGGTCTTCGGCGGCACCAGATCCGTCAGAGTCAATTCCCAGAACGCTGTTCGGTCGGTCAGGGACGATGGGCGATTCGTGGAGGTCTTGCCGGAGGGTGGTCCGCTGCCTGAGGTGAAGCTGGCTGATCTGGCGCCGACTGCGATCCCTTCCGAGCGGGTTCGTTTTGTGGGGTCGAGTCGCACTTTGGGGGGCCAGCAGGTCGAGGATGTGCGTAGGTTGGCGGGGTTGTTGGGTGCTGCTGCGGCGTGGGCTGGGCGTCATGGTGCTGGGTTTCCGAGGGTGACGATCAGGGGTCGTGGTCGTGTTGAAACTTCTGTGGGCAGGCAGCGGGCGGCCGCGGTGGCGGCGGTGCTGTATGAGGGGTTGGTCGCGGCGGCGGCGCAGTTGCGGCGGCTGGGTTTGTCTTTCGAGCCGGATTCGATAGCCGTCGGTTATGCCGGTGTCGTGGCGGGGATCGCCGAGATCGAAGTCACCCTGCCCCAGCAGGACCTCGGCCAGACAACCCTGGCCCGAGCGGCTGTTGACGACCCGGGTCCCCGTGTCGACCCGAGTCCCCGTGTCGTCGACCAGGTGAACGCGGCGTTCGCTCAGCTGGCGCCCGGCTCGACCGCGATACCGGCACTGCCCTCCGCCGACGGATCGACAGCGGGGATAACGCTCGGACAGCCACCGGGGATGGCGAACGGTGACGTGGCCGGGTCGAGGCTTGATGCCGGCGTGATGGTGCCGTCGGGGACGGAGCACGCGTCGCCGTCCGCCGTCGATGATGACGGGACTCCGGAGATGTCCCGCGAGACCGGCGCTGACCTGGGCATTGTCGTCGAGCACCCACCGACGGAGAACATGGCGAGCAGTGTCGCCTTTGATACGGGGGCATCCGGCGGTCGTTCGGCGAAGCGGCCACGGCGTGAGGAGGCGGTGACTGAGGCGGGCTCGCACCCGAGCGAGGTACTTGGTGGACACGACTCGGCCTCGGACGGTTCGGAGGGTACCGGTCGTCCGTTGGCGAAGAGAGCTCGTTTCACGCGGCCGACAACCGTCTTCGCGGCCGCACCCCAGGGGCTCGGCGCGGTCGCGTTCTCCGTGGATCCGGTCGAGCTGGCGGAATGGCACGAGGTCTACGAGCAGTTGCCGGAACAACCGATCGACGGCTCTCGCAACCCGTTCTACGTCTTCGTCACCGCGCGTGGCGGCGTGTTCGTCGTCGACGGCCGGGCCGTTACCGGGACCGAGCTGGCCAGGCAGGTCGCGAGGACGGGGGAGTACCGGGCCGCTGTGGCGGCCGAACCGGATATGCCGGTGAGCGTGGTCCTCAGCACGGTGGGCCCGATGGTCGAGCCAACCGGCGCATTACACGAGTTCAGTGACGCACTGCGGGGTCGCGGTCCATATCAGGAGATGCACGTCGCCGACCTGCCGGTGGCACAGCAGCCGCAGTTCGGCGGGTTCCACCGCATCTCGAGCCCGCGCCTGGCAGACGTGGAGTGGAAGCGCCTACGCGACGCGCACGGACGTGAATACGGGCTGATGTTCCCGCCCAGCGCCGCGGCGGGACAGCAGTTCGTGAGAGGGGCCTTTGCCGCCACCGATCACACTCAGCGTGTGCTCGGCATACGTCCTGAGGAGAGCAAATCGGGTACGGACTCCTCGAGTGACGAGTCTGAGAACCGATATGACGGGAAAGCCGAAAGGATCGCGGCCTGGGCGGGTGCGACCGAGGAGGGGCGCGCTCATCCCCTGCACCTGATATTGACCGGTACTGACGGGGTGTTGACGGTGCGGTTCAAACACGGCCAGGTTCTGGAGGTCTCCGATGAGGAAATGGCCGGGCTGATCATGGAGACCGATATTTTCGCCCGGGCGAGTGATGCCGTCGTCCGGCGGCCGCTGATTGTGGTCACCAGTGACTGGAGCGGGATACCCGAGGTCGCCGGCCTGGACCGTGGCCTGCTGTCGGTCTTGAAGAGGCGAACGGGACCGTGGCAGACGTTCTCTTTCGCCGGAGCCGTGACAGTCGATCCTCACGCGGGTTTCCTGAGCCTCCCGTCGGACGGCGTGTTCTCCGAGTCGCCGTTGAAGCTGAGCGACGTGCAGTACGTCCGGTACGGTCCGGTGTTCGGTTTCCCGTCGGGCAGGGCCCGAGGCGGCGTCGCCGACGGCCTTCGGCAGTTCGCTGACGCGATCGCTGCGGGGACGGCGGATACCCGCGGAGAATGGGGTGACCGCGAGCCGATCTTCGTCTACGCCGACGGGGCGGTGAAGCATGTGAAGGTGGAGCTGCGGAACCGGATCGTGGCGGAGGTGGAAGGCCACGGCCTCGGTAAGCAGCTGCTGTCGGACCCTGAATTCGTCCGCGCCCTGGGGGACGGCCGTGATCGTCCAGTGGTGCTGGTTTCGTCGTTCGGCGCGGAGCGGGTCAACTTCGGGGGGCTGGGTTTCGACTTCGCCGGTGCTCTGCGTGCAGCCGGGCATTTCGTCGACGTCTACGCGCCGACCGGGGTGGCGGGGTTCGGACCTGACGGTGTTGTCAGGGGAACGGATTCGGTATTCGACGTCGTTTCGGTCTGGCGGGCGGGTGATATCCGGATGACCACTCTGTCCAGTGATGACGGCACGGTCACGATCAACGTCTTGCGATCGCCGGACGACCGCCCGCTGCTGCGCCAGGTACGGAGGTGGCTCGAGGGAGCGGGGCGCGACTCGCTCTTGTCCTTCACCGACTCGCGCGGCTCCTTACGGGAAGTGCCATGGACCGAGACGCCGCTGCTCGTCGTCGCCACTCTCGCTCCCGATGGTGCCTACTCGGTGCTCCGCAGTGACGATGCCGGAGACATGCTATCGACAGAAGCGCTCGGTCAGGTCTTGCGTGACGACCGGGTGCTGCGGGACCAGTTGGGGAACGAACCCGACGGTCCCATCCTGGTGATCGGAGTGGGCGGTGAGACACCTCCGCTCGGGGAATTCGCCGCGGCGATGCTGACCGGTGGGTACTCGCGCACGATGTTCCGACCGCTCGGCGTGGTTTCGTTCGCGGATTCGGGAGCGCTCGTCGTCGAAGGCTTCGAAAAGCTGGACGCGCTCCAGCCCCTGCCCACCGCCTACTTGAGTTATCCGCAGGTGACCGCAAAGGGCGTCCTACACGGTCAATTCTATCCGTCTGAGGCCTTCGACGCTGTCGAGTTCGCCCTGGACGGGATCCACTACGTCGACAAGAGACAACGGACCTACTTCCGAGAAGTGCGGAACGCGAAGACACTGGCAACCCGCGAAGAAGTCAGCTCACCTTGGAAGGACGAGAGTCCCTGGCTTGTGGACGGCCATAGCGCTGATCCGGCCGGACTGGCCTTCGCCATGGCCACCGGACGACCCCACGAGCGCGGCGATGTGCTATCCCTCGTCGGCGAGCACGCCGCGCGGGCGATCTTTGCCTGCGAGGTTTTCGTCCGGGCCGGGGTCGCGCCGAACCGGCCCCTCCTTTTGGGACACTGTGCGAGCAACGCCACCGACGCGGGGCGCCGGGTGTCGGTCGCGTTGCTGATCAAGCAGGCGTGGGAGCGGGACTTCCGGCCAGTGAAGATGTACGGCGCGGACACGGACCTCTGGACGAACGGGCGCGGCAGGCGAACGCTGGACGTGGGCGGCTCGTTCACCGAGATCGGTAATGGGACTACGCCCCGGCCGGGCACGCCTACCGGGACGGACGGCATCGGTGTGAGCAGGCCCAGTGACACGGGCCGAGTGGAACACTCCGTCGAGCCGGGTCAGAACGCGACCGCCAGCGAGACGTCGCCCGTCGCTGAGGAGCCGCGGAGCATGATCGTGCGGCCTGAGGACGAGGGCCCAAGAGATGCTGGACCTGGCAGGTGAGCTGGAGAAACAAGCCTTCACCTCGATGAAACGGACGCCGCCGGAACACCGGTGAGGCGAAAGAACGAGAAAGGAGCCAAGATGGCTGCCATGACTGAAACGAACGACGACACGCAGGAACAGGGTCCGATGGAGAACTGGTTCCTGCTGATGGACCCGGCGTGGAGCCCGGCCACAGAGAACGACCCGCCGCCGATCGAGGCCGTCGTCGGCCTTTGGCCGGTGGAGGAGGAGGGGAAGATCGGCAAGTTCCGACCCAACCCCGAGTACGAGCCTGCCGACGAGAACTCTCCGTCGGACCCGCTGGACGCGGTGCTGCGCCTGGTACTTCAGGGGCGCGCCGAGGCCCAGCACATCCAGTTGATGGTGCGGGATTCGCTGTTCGACATCGCGATGAACGGCGATGGCCGTCCCCTGATCACAAAGTCTCCGGATGACATTTCGTGCGTCGTCGTGGCCACCGGTGAGCCGCACCGCCGTAAGATCGGCTCGCCGGACTGGCGGCGCATCGATCTCGGTGAACTGGTCGATCTGCTCGCCGAGGAGGTGGATGTGCTGTTCAATCCGACGGGGCCGGCCTCGGTCCGGTTGACCGGCGACTTCATGCGCGAGACGCTTGCGATGGACGAAGAGGAGGTCGCGGCGCTGTATCAGACCGAAGGTGAGGACGATCCGGCCTTGCGTATGGTTCCCTGGGAGCCGGCAGGGGAAGAGCCTGCTCCCGCCGAGGAGACGGAAGCTCCGCAGCCGCAGCCGCAGCCGCAGCCGCAGCCTGAGAAGTCTGAAAAGGACTGATGGGTCACCTCTGAACCCAGGCAACTTCGGCCAGCATCTGGTGCCCGTTCGTACTGGGATCTCGTTACGAGTTTAGTCCCGTCGTTACGATCTGCTAGCGGGTTCTTTCGCGGCAGTGGTTCGACGACTGGAGGAGGCGTCATGTCAGCAGTAGTGACCGGTAAAATACTCCGATTCGATGATGTTCGGGGCTATGGTTTCGTCGCACCCGACGAGGGGACCGAAGACGTCTTCATTCATGTCAACGATCTCGAATTCGATAAGCGGCTGATCGCTCCGGGGGTACGTGTCCGATTCGCCACCGAAGAGAGCGTTCGCGGTCTGAAGGCCTCCCGGGTGCACTTGGCCGAGGCGACGTCCGAGCCGGAGGTGCGGCCCGCCGTCGAGCCGGTCGTCGGCGCCGAGTATGACGACGTGGCGTGTGATGTGCTGTCCGCTGACGAGTTCCGGGAGGAGATCACCGAAGCCCTCTTGTCGGGCGTGCCGTCCTTGACCGGAGAACAGATCGTGGCCGTGCGGCGCAGTGTGGCCGCGCTGGCGGGCAAGCACGGCTGGCTGGATGACTAGCGGCGTGCCGTCGTGGTTCGACCGGACGAAGGCGACGTGACATGAACGCGGCGATGCGGCGCCTGGAATCGGAGATCACCAACGTTCGCCGGTACGTCCTCCAGAACCGGTCGACTCCGGGTTCGGACGACTTGTGGCTTCAACGGGTGTGGATCGATCTGCTGCTGGATCGCTGGTCAGAGCTCGGCCGACGGCTCGGGTCGGAGGACGATTCCGAGCCCGTCTCACCGCGAAAGGAGTGCGGCCGATCGGTTCGCGCACTTCCCCGGGCCGTCGAGCCGCTCACTCTGGCCGGCTTGGGCGCGTGCCTGCAGGGCGTCCGCGATCTCGTGGTCGTCGCGGACACGGGTATCGGCTCACCTCAAGTGGATGTGTGCGTACACGCGACCGAGCAGGTGGACGCCGATTTCCTCAATGTGCTGCGGGCCTCCGCGCGGCGGTTCGCCGCGCCGGTCGTGCTGGTGGCCAACCAAATCGAGAAGGCGGACCTCGAGGTGCTGACCCGGTGCCGGGTGATCTCGGTGCTCCCTCGTGTGGCGGCGTCACGCGAAAGGCTTGTCGATACCGTGCGAGCGGTCGGTGCGCATCGACAGGTTCCGGGACCCGACCTGCTGGCCGGACTCCGAGAACTTCTCTGAGGGCTGCCATAGCACAAGTGCGCGAGGGCAGTGTTGTTGGACGTTCGCACCGCATTGCTTGACCTGCCGGTATCCACGATGGCATAAATCCTCGCAGTGGAATTCGGGAGGTGTCGTTTTCACAACATGAACGTGCAGCCGACGTGTGGGACGTGTTGAACGACCGTGTCATTGTCGAAATGCGAGCTCAGACCGGACGTTTCCGGGTGCTCCTGGTCGATCATCATGCGCTGCGAAGAAAGGAAGTGCATCGGTGGTTGGCCGATATGGGCGCGCTGGTCCAGCCTGTCGTCATGCCGGTCGGCGACGCGACCGGCATCGACGGGCCGAATGATCACGGCACCGTCGCCTTGGTGCGTTCCGAACACGCCGACGGCGGGGCTGTGGACGCGGTGATCAGGTTGCGTGAGCTCGGCTGGCCCCGCGTCGTCGTCGTTGGAATCGGTCCGGATCCCTTCGCGGTGGTGGACACGCTGGCTGCGGGCGCCAGGGGCTATGTGGCGGTGGCGTCGCCCGGCACCTTTGCCCGCAAGGACCGCGATCCCAAGGTCGAAGACCGGATGGTCACTGATTCCCGGGGGCAGATAAAACTGCTTTCCTGCCGGGAGCAGGGCATTCTTCAGCAGGTGGCCGATGGCAAGACGAACAAGGAGATCGGTACCACACTGGGCCTGTCCCCGTTCACGGTGAAGACTCACTTAGCCCGGATCGGGAGGAAGTTGCACGCGGGTGATCGGGCGCGGATGGTGTTACTGGCTCTACGCTCCGGCGTTATTCACTGAGTCTGAGTAGGAGGGATTTCGGTGGGTCGGCTCGTTTGTCTCGACAACGAGCCGACCCACCGGAAAATGTTCGCCAGTGGCTGGTCGAGGTGATCTGGACGTTCAGGTCATTCGGCACCTTGAGGCGGGGCTGATTCTTGATGACCTGCGAAAACGCGGTCTTGTAAGTGTGTCCTGTGGGCTGTAGTGGTCGTCGATCGACACTGTGGTCGTTCAATGGCGGCGCGGTCGTGTATGGGAATCCGGGTTTCGATCGTCGTATATTCGGTCTAGTCGGTTATCGCAAATGGATCTTTGATTCTCGTCCAAGTCTTGATATTGATTCCCTAATCGGGCGTTACGCCGATCGGTCATAGTTCTCCATGAGGGATGGTGTGCGCTTGTGGCGTGTGCGTGCTGTACGCATAATCGAACAATGGAGCACAGCGAACTCGCAGTCCTGCGACTTCCTTCGGTTGAGTTGCCCTTTCTCCGCCAGCAGAATCCCAGCGCAAACCAGGTTGCGGACCGTACTCGCGCATGGGCTGACCGCGCACACCTGCTGTCCGATCGGCATATCCGAGCCACAATGACGGGCGATGCATGGCTGCATTTCGCCGCCTATATGTACCCTTTCGCGCACCCCGACCGCCTTGCCGCGATCAACGCGCTCGACCTGGTTATGTTCCTCGACGATGACCAGGCTGACCATGCCTCGGTCATCACTGACTCGTTGCTCGACCTCATGCTGACTGGCCTTGCCACGGGGGAGTTGGCCGAACTCCTGCCTACCCTCGACCGCGGCATGTCGCCCGGTTGGTCTGCGCGCCTGCGGGCCGACCTCGCGGCTTGGGCAGACTCCAACCGCGAAGCCGCGGCCCGCCACGCCACTGGCCCCCTGCCGGTGGCCGACTACATCACCTGGCGTCGTATCTCCGGAACACTGTGGTGGCACTTCGACTTGATCGAGTATGCGCATGAACGTGAGCTACCGCCAGGATTCCGGGAGACGGCGCAGCATCAGGACCTCGTCGAGGCGGCGGCCGACATTGTGTGCTGGACCAACGACCTCCACTCCGCACGCAAGGAACTGGCACGGAACGATCCGAACAATCTTTTGGCGGTCCTGGTCGCGCACCGGCAGATGACGGTGCAGGAAGCGGCCGACGAGTGCGCTGCCTGGATCGCGGAGCGGACGCGGTCATTTGTCGCGCTGCGCGGCGCGCTCCCACGGGAACTGGCATGGTTCGGAGACGCACTAGCCGCTTGGTGCCAGGGGAACCTGGACTTCTGTCGCGCCTCCGGCCGGTATACCTGACGAACCAGCTTCAACGGGTGCTGGGCACCGAATTCATCGTGCACGCCGGCAAGGCGTGGGCGCCGACCGGAGCCGCGCTCGGCCTCACCGGCTTCGATGACCCCCACTACTGTCCGGGCGGCTACCTCGGCACGGTTGCTGGACCTGGAAACCCGGTACCGTGCGGCTCTTCAAGGTTTTCACCCGACGGCCAAGATTGTCGTTCGTGGCGAGGGCCGGTGGGCTGGCGAGCAGCACCGCCACGAGCGCGACGAGGACGGCGCTGACACGGCCCGGTGAGCGCATCCAGAGACCTGACCTTCCCGTGAGGGTCTTTCTCCCCTCGACTGCTGATCTTCGCCAATGTCCGCCAAGTCCGCCACAACGCGCGGGATCGCCGAGGCCCTCACCCGTTCCGGTCACGAGAAATCGGCCGACGCCACTGCCACCTGGCGCAACGTCCCCACGTGCACGCCCTGTTCGACACTGCCATCGCTCGCCGGTGGAACCCACAAGATCACCCGTTTGGGTCGAGCGGACTGTGCCAGCAAGACGATCACCTGCTGGACAGCGCCTCTGAGCGGCGACGACTCAGCGCAAGATCAACTCATGGCGGCTTGGGCTTACCTTGGGCTCACCAGTGCTGCACCCCACCAAGTTGCCTACGGTCGAGGGCGTCTTGATCCCTCCGCCGGAAGGTTGGGGAGGGTTTCCTGCGGCGAACATTGAACACTTTTAAGGGCCCGAAGCCGGTCGCTATGATACCAGCGTTTGCTGGATCTGCGTATTTATGAAACTTATGAGCACTACGAGATGAATCCAGGGCGAAGAGGCCTGCGGTTGAATCGACTGAACTCAGTCGCCACTGTGATTCATCCGGTTGGCAGGTCGTCTCCGTGGGCTTCGTAGCTGGCAGGATCGTCGTTGAGTCTGCCAGCTACGAGCGAACTGGTGGTTTCATTCACGTGGGTGGGCTCGAAAGCCGTCGATCGCCAGGTGGACGCGGCCAAACTGGTCGCGGTCGTGGGATGAATCAGTGCTTTGATTCAAGACGACTCTGGGACGTTTGGTGAGTAATGTGGCGATCGTGGGGAGTGTCGTTCGTCAGCCCCCACGAGTGAGCTTCGGCCCGCACGTGTCAGGCGCCTGACAGAAGTCGATGCAGCGCGAGGTCGTAGTCGATCCAGGACGTCTCCTCGCCCGGAGCGATGATGTTGTAGGCGCAGTCCAGGAACCCGGACAGGTCTTTCGCGTTGGCCAGGTATGAGCCCGAGTCATCCGATGACTTCAGGTCGATCCACGCGGTAAGTCCCTCGGCGCAGGGCCTGATCTGGACGTCGCCCTCGCCGGCGGAGACGAGCAAGCCATGCAACAGCAGCTCGCGAGAGAACAGCCACTCCTGCTTGCCAGAGGCGATGGCGGAGAAGGAAGCCTTGATTTCGAATGGATTTCGCGTGTCGTAGCAGAGTTGCACGTCGAGCGGCTGGTACTGGCCGCTCGAGGATCTGCCGACGACGACGATGTCGTGCAGGTGTACCGCGTGCTCGGCCGGAGTGTGGTTGCTACCTTTCGGGTCCGTGTCATAGGTCATCTCACCACTGTCCGGAGCGAGACTTCATTTCAACTCAATGGTCTCGGGGTTCGAGGTCGCGAGCAGGAGGCGATTCACTCAAACGGACGCTGTTAATACACTTTCGGGCTACGGGCGGAGCAAGTATTTGATGTGCCGAGGCTGGGTGGGTGAATAGCGTTGCGATTTCGACGGACTGCGATTGTATTGCAAAAGTCTTTCACCTTCTGGGCGAAGTGCGTTCCAGCTGCGACTTTCCGGTCGAATCGGCACGTTTCCCGCTGCCGGTACGGACAAGTCGGGAGCGGAGCCCGCGCCGACATCGTCTGAATGGTGTAGGTATGCCGTCTTTGAAGTGAGAGGCGCATTGCTGGTCGGCCGTTGCGGGTTCAGTGCTGTTGCCGAGCGAAGTCGTGCCACCCGTGTAGGTGTGTCTTGTCAACTCGCGAAGGCCATAGCGTATCCAGGTGGTTTCTTTCTCACGGGTCCAGAGTCGCCGTGCGTTGAACCTTCGGTCGCCGGCCGCGAGCCGGATCGAAACCTCGTGGCGATGTCCTGGTCATCCGATGTCACGAAGTCCGCGGTCCTCGCCGAGCGGATCTCCGCCAGGAACAACGAACTTCACCCGAAAACAGCACTCGGTTGACCAGTGAACTCTGGTCGATATGCTCTTCGCGGACCGGTTGAGTGATCGTAAGGCTGTGGTATGGGCGAGTCGGATGCGGAACGCCATCGCGACGTCCGTTCGCCCGTCGACCTGGTGACCGTAGAGCGGTCAGGTGATCAGAATGCGTTGTCCGCCATCCAAACCAGAACACAGGAGGCTTCGATGCCCGGTCGACTGAGTCGCCGCTCCGTGCTCGCCGCAGCACTCGCGCTTCCGCTGGCTGGCTGTTCGGGCGGCGGTAGCACGTCGAGCGGCCCGGTTCGGATCACGTTCTGGTCGGCGTTGCGCGGCAGCCAGCAGGTGGTCGACGCGTTCAACCGCAGCCAGAAGCGAATTCAGGTCGTCTTCCAGCAGATTCCCGGCGGCCAGCAGGTTGGTTACGCGAAGCTGAGCAACGCCGCCCGCGCCGGGAACGCGCCGGATGTCGCGACCCTCGAGTATCCGCAGGTGCCGGGGTTCGCCATCGACGGCGTGACGCGCGATCTCACCGGACTGCTCAGTGATCGGCTCCGCGCGAAGCTGCTGCCGCAGGCGCTGGGGCTCACGACCTTCGGCGGCCGGGTGTTCACTGTGCCGCTCGACGTCGAGCCGATGGTGCTGCACTACCGCACGGATTTGTTCGAGCAGCACGGTTTGCGGGTCCCGCGCACCTGGGACGAGTTCGCCGCGGCGGCACGCGTCGTGCGTGACAAGGTGCCTGGCCGCAGGCTCGCGTTGTTCCCCACCGACGACCCCTTGCAGTTCGCCGCGCATTCGTGGCAGGCGGGCGCGCGCTGGTTCGACACCAGCCAAGGCGCGTGGAATGTCTCGCTGGCCGACGCGCCGACCCGGCGTGTCGCCGAGTTCTGGCAAGGGCTGCTCGACGACGACCTGCTCTTCGCGAACGCGTTTTTGGGCAGGCAGAGCGACGCGCAGATCGGCCAGGGACTCGTCTTCGCCAGGCTCACCGGGGCGTGGGACGCGGGTGCGCAGATGAAGGCGCGCCCCGCGCAGAAAGGCAAGTGGGCCATCGCGCCGCTGCCGCAGTGGGACCCGGCGCATCCGGTCGTCGGCACCCACGGCGGGTCCACCTTCGCGATCACCAAGGACTGCGCGCATCCCGAGGCCGCGATGGAGTTCATCGAATGGCAGGTCTCGAACCCGGACTCGTTGCGCGCCAGGCTGTCCAGCGGTACGAGCAGCCAGTATCCGGCGGTGCCGGCGCTGGTCGACGTCGGCCGCGCCGCGTTCGACCGTGCCTACTATGGCGGTCAGGACATCTACAGCCTCTTCGACGCCGAGGCGGCCAAGATCGGTGATGACTGGACGTGGGGGCCGAGGATGACGGCGACCCAGCGGGTGATGGCGGATGGTTTCGCGCTGGCGGGCGCGGGTGAGGGCACGCTGCTCGACGCGGTCCGCGAAGCCCAGCGCGGCACGATGCCCGATCTCGTGGCACTCGGCCTCGCCACCACCGAGCACAGCTCCTGAAAGGAGGTGATCCCCGATGGCCACATCCGCCACCCGGCGCCGTGAACGCTCCGCCTGCGCCGTGCTCATGGCGCCGTTCTTCGTGCTGCTGTTGGTCGTTTTCCTGATCCCCGTCGGGACGGCCGTCTGGCTGAGTTTCTTCGGCGACGATCAGCCGGGCCTCGGCTTCGGCGAGGAGCGCACGATCTTCGTCGGCCTGCGCAGCTACCTCGCCGTGCTGACCGACCCGACGTTCCTCAATGGACTCGGCACCGTCGCGCTGTATTGCCTGATCTACATTCCCGCGCTGGTGGGCGGCGCGTTGCTGCTGGCGCTGCTGCTCGACTCCGGCGTCGCGCGGCTGCGCGCGTGGGCGCAGCTGGGCCTGTTCCTGCCGCACGCGGTGCCGGGGATCATCGCCGCGATCATCTGGCTGTATCTCTACACGCCAGGCATCAGCCCCGTGATCGACCTGCTGGGCAAGGCCGACATCACGGTCAATTTCCTTGGCGTGCACGGTGTCGTGCCCGCCATCGTGAACATCGCGCTGTGGAGCAACCTCGGCTACAACATGGTGATCTTCTACGCCGCGCTGCAAGCCGTCCCGCGCGAGGTGATCGAGGCCGCGGTGGTCGACGGCGCCGGCCCGGTGCGACTGGCGCTGCGGATCAAGACGCCGCTGGTCAGGGCGTCGCTGGTGATGGTCGCGTTGTTCACGCTGATCTTCGCGCTGCAGTTGTTCACCGAGCCGATGCTGCTCAGCCAGGCCACTCCGATCATCAACTCGCGCTTCTCGCCGAGCATGTACATCTTCGACGCGGCCTTCACCCGCAACAACTACGGGCTGGCCGCGGCCGCTTCGGTGGTGCTGCTGGCCTGCACGATCGCTCTGTCCTATGTGGTCACTCGCTGGACCAACCGTTCGAGGGAGGCCGCGTGAGCACGCTCGCGACGAGACCGAAGATCCTGGGCCGCGCCGCCGTCAACGTCGTGGTCGGCGTCTCGGTGCTGTACACGCTGCTGCCGGTGCTGTGGCTGGTGCTCGCCGCGTCGAAGGACCGCGACGCGTTGTTCGGCAGCGAACTGCTGACCCTGCACGGGTTCTCGCCGATCAAGAACCTGCAGGACCTGTTCGCGATGGACAAGGGCATCTACGGCCGCTGGTACGTCAACAGCCTGCTGTACGCCGTACTCGGCGCCGCGCTGAGCGCGCTGGTGAGCATCGCGGCTGGCTACGCGTTCGACAAATACAGCTTCCGGCACAAGGAAAAGGCGTTCGGGCTGGTGCTGGCCGCGGTCATGGTCCCGCAGACGGTGCTCGCGCTGCCGCTGTACCTGATGGCGTCGGCCGCCGGCGTGGTCAACACGTTCTGGTCGGTGTTCATCCCGGTGTTGTTCAACCCGTTCGGCGTCTATCTCGGGCGGATCTTCAGCCAGGGCTACGTGCCGGACGAGGTGCTGGAGGCCGCGCGGATGGACGGCGCGAGCGAGCTGGCGATGTACTGGAAGGTCGCGCTGCGGATGCTCGGGCCCGGCTTCGTGACGGTCTTCCTGTTCCAGCTGACGGCCATCTGGAACAACTTCTTCCTGCCCATGGTGATGCTGTCCGACCAGAAGCTGTACCCGGTCAGCCTGGGCCTGTACACCTGGAACAGCTCGGCGACCGTGTCACCGGAGTACTACCCGGTCGTGATCATGGGCGCGTTGCTCGCTGTGCTGCCGCTGGTGCTCGCTTTCATTCTGCTGCAACGATTCTGGCGTTCTGGTCTCACCGCGGGAGCTGTCAAATGAGTCCATGCACCGCCGGGGCATCGGAGCCGTGTGTTCCGTCGCGGTAGAGGCACCTGCAATGACGAAGTCGGTCGTAGACCGGCTACGGGGCAACCAGCGAGGCGCCGAACGTGGACTCGCCGGTGGCGAGCGTGGCGTCTGCCATACGAGGGATTTTCCCCGGCACCGCCAGGAACCACGTGGATCCACAGCGACGCAAGGCAGCAGGATCACGGAGCACTAGCGACCTCGGGCCGCTTTCAGTTGGGTGCGTGTCAGAACTGTGCCCGATGGCCACGGACGTTGGAACAGGTTGTGCAGGCCCGGGGGAGTGTTGTCGCTCGAGCTGGCACCTTCCGCGGTGATGTCGACGAGCAGCGCGTTCGCCAGTGCGGCGAGCGCGGAAGGTCCTGCGCCCTCATAACCCCAGAGCAGACCACTGTGATGGTTGTGCGGAGCCGGGAAGAGCCCTCCATCCTGGGTTCGGATCCAGATCGTCTCCTCGAGGATCAACTCGGCCAGCGGGCTGGTGGTGGGCAGACGCTGGAGAGCAATCGCCAAGATCTGCCCGTCACCATCTGGCAGGGCGACGGGGATATCGGTGTCCGGGTCGACCATCGGCCTCGCGGTGCGTTCGACGTCGATGGCGTAGTGGGCGGCAGTGCGCGGTGAGGGCTCTAGCCGGGCCAGGAACTCCGCGCCCGCCTCGGTGCCGCGTGGAATCGACACGGTGTGCGCGTACGGCCACAGCGGTCCGCCGTCCCACGCTCGGATCAGCCGTACACAGTGTTCCGCAAGCCGGTCGCTGCGCCGTAGTACGTCTTGCCAGCCAGCCCGGGCGAGGGTCTCGTCCGGTTCTGGCAAGTCGACGCCCGCGTTCGGCGCGGCTTCTGCGGCCAGCACAATCTGCTTGTCGGTGATGTGGCCACTGGCCAATCGATCTGAGAGGATTTTCAAGTCCGAGCAGTCGGCTGCGTCGGCGCGGTTGCTGATGGCCTGAGCCGTCTGGATCATCGCGCGATGCGTCGTGTGTTCCGGCGGGTAGAGCAGCGCCATCCGCATCAGCGGCTCGATGTCCGAGTCGAGCACGCCTACGTGCCGCACTGGTGGATCACCCGGTTTCCAGCCGACGATGAGTTCCGGGTGGCGCAATCGGTAAGGCCAAAATGGCACCGGCCTGCCGAACACGCGCGCCACGTCGCGCCACTCGATGTCGGTCCGGCCGGTGTCCGGGTGGGCTCCCGGATGCGCCCACACATCGGGGCCGGAACTGCCCCAGCCATGCCCGACGAGCAGGTAGGCGTCCGCAGCGGGCACCCATCGAGCCAGGTCCGCGCCGGTGATCGACCACACGCTGGTCGGCCAGGCCAGTACCACTCTGCCCGAACTGGTTTCCCAGCGCTGCAACACGGCCAGCACCTGTCCGTCGACATGGTCGCTTCGCGCCAGTTCCGCTCCCCGCAGCTGAGCAGGCACCTCAGCGTCAGCCCACCACTCCAGCAGCAGTTCCTTCGGCCGGCGATAGCTGGTCGCCGCGAGCCAACCCCGGACTTCGGGAATCGACCGCCACACTCCTGCGTCGTCCTCGCCGGTGGGTTTGGGCAAGTCGCGCCGCTGCAGCTTGCGCAGTCCACGCTCGTCTATACCGAGCACAGCGCACAGCTCGTCTTCGCTGATTTTCTCGGTGTACCGAGTAGTGCCCATCGTCCGCTCGTCTCCGTAGGCCTGGACCAGCGTGGAATCTGTGCAGAGGCGCGGGTGTTCACCAGGTTTTGTGGCAGGGCGCGCACTTGCGGCGATCGTCGTCCAGCGCCCATCGCGTAGTTCAATAGCTCAGTGGTTGGCCCAGAACTTGTATTCGGCAGTGTATTGAACGCCGATCTGTGACCCGTTTGCGCAGGAGCTGGCGGGGGCTGCGCCACCTGCGGTGTTCAGGCGCTGCACATAGCTGACCGCGCCGAACTGAGTACCAGTGCCACCGGTATTCTCGACCGCCCGCAGCAGCAACTGTGGTATAGATCCTGGTTGATCCACGCTGGCGACTTTTACGGCACCGACCAGCGAGCCGTCCTTGGTGGACTCCCAGCGCGGGTTCGCGGGGCCAGCGAAATGCACTGCCATCGACCAGCCGAGGTTCGTGAGATTTGCAGCAGGCTGGATGAACGTCCACGTAGCGTTCACGCAGCCGTAGATTTGCACTCCGGCGGCTTTGAAGTTGCCCACCAGTTCACTGCCGGCGGGGACCTTGATCGAATCGGGAACTCCGTAATTGCTCATGTTCGGAGCTGTCGGTGCTACAACCTGTGCGGGTTCGAAACCCGCTTTCATGGTCGTTGCAGACGCCGTCACGCCGCCGCTGAGAATCGCCGCGCTCAACGCTGTTGCCACTATGGCTTTCTTCACTTGGTTCCTGCTTTCCCTCAGGCTTATGCCGAGTGTCTTGTAGCAAAGCCCGGGCTCGCGCGTTCTCACTCAAAAGAACGTCTTCGGCTGCTCTGAAATTCGCCACAACGTTGCTGATGTCGCGTCGTGCGACGCCGCGTTCGCGCTTGTTTGAAACTCCCTGGCATGCTCCGTAAGGGTGAATAATTGATCGATCGCGAAACAGTGCTACTTCTGCTCGATGAACGGCAATTCATAGAAGGCTTGCAACGTTGGAAACGTTTCTCATGACATCACATGGCAGCACTCGATGTCGACGGCTTCCAGGTAGGTCTGCGTGTTCGGGCATAATTGGCTGACAAAGGCCCTATCGTATGGGAGGGGACCGTGGTGGATTGGCAAGACCGATGATCGAGCCCGGTGGTGCCCGCCTGCCGCCTGTGGCCTGCGACGTACCTCAGAGCACAACGTGTCGGTGCTTCCGCTGCTGACCTACGTCGCGGAACGAGGTGAGGTGCTCACATCCGAGGAGTTCGACGACGCGTCGGGACAGCTCGACAGGGTCGACGGTCCGGCACTTCTCTCGCGGCTGGATGGTTGCTCACTGGTCACGCTCGGAAGCTTTGAGCACGATTGAGAAGATCCGGCGAGTCCGCAGCGACATCACGGAAACCGCGACGCCCAGTGACTGTCAATGGCCAGGTTTCCGTGTGCTGGCGTCATTGGCCACGTCGGCGTAATAGATCGAATGCTGTGTGCTTGCCGCTGAGCTGATCGACGTTCTGTTTCCTCACTTGTCGGCCGTCCGCGTCGACTGGGGCGCTCGGTCCGGCGCGACTGTCGCGTTACGTGCCAAGCCGACCACGCCGTCAGCGACGTGTCCACGCCGCGGGACCAAGTCGGCGCGGGTACGCAGCCGTTACGAGCGCAACAGCGGATCTTTGCCGAGCAGGTCGGGGTCTGACCGTCCGCTATGGACGGCGCAGCGTGCAACTGCGGGACGTGTTGCGGCTCATTCGCGTTTTGCCTGAACGGAAATCGGGCCACTGCAAGTGATCGGGGTCGATGATCTGCCGGGACCGCGCCGGTTATTTCGCTGATGGCGCCCGGCGCGGCGCCCCGAGCGCCATCCAGGTTGCCGACAGATGGCAGCTGCCGGCCACCCTGTCCGCGGCGGTCGAACGTGTGCTCGGCCGCGACAAGGCTTGCCTGCGAGAAGAATCCGTCGAGGAGGACCCAGCACCGTCGACGCCGGATCCTGAATCAGAGGAAGGCCCATTCGCCCGTCGGCCACCTCGTCTGGGCGAACACTCGGGTTCGGGTGGTGTAGTCGCGGTGGACTCAGTCGACGGGGATGGCCCGGTCGGCGAAGTAGGGCATGAGGTCATCGTCGACGAAGCAGCAGGCGGCCATGGTGCATGTCCAGGCTTCGTCGGTGGTGTCGGCGGTGGCGGTGGCTGCGGCGTGGTGGAAGGCGTAGGTGTCGGTGCGGCGGAGCTTGCGCATGCCTTCCATGATCATGAGTTCGAGGTCGCGGACGCAGTTGTCGGCTGTTCCGTCGGTCTGCTCGTTGATGAAGATCACTCCGCTTCGGTCGGGGAGGTCGCTGACACCGACGCCGACGGCGGCCGACACCTGCTGGCCGGTGCGGTTGGTGGCTCGGACGGCGTAGACGGTGGGCAGCATCTGGCCCTGGCCGTCGATGGGTTCGGTACGCCGCGGGGGTGGGATGTGGAGTACGGGCACGGTCGGGGGGACGATGCTGGTGACGCGGATCAGGTTGAAGTCGGCGATTGCCGCGGCTCGTAGGGCGGCGTCGAAGGCGACGATCTCGCTCGATCCGGTGCCGACGCCTGCGGTGAGCACGACCGCGCGGGTGTTGAACCACATGAGTTGTCTCCGTAACGGTGTCGTGGGAACACGGTCAGTCGTGGAGCGGGCCGGGTGAGGTTGGACCGAACTGGTCCATGAGCGAGCGGTGAACGGCGAGGGCGGTGCGGTCGGCCACGACCCGGGGGTCGTACTCCAGTACGCCCGTGGCACCGTCGGGGCCGGGCCAGAGTTCGAGGGTGAGGTCGAACATCGGCGCGAGTGCGCCGCAGTTGAAGTCCTCGCCCTTGACGCCCGGTAGCTGCCATACGGGTGTCTCCAGGTTCTGCCATACCAGCAGCACTTGCAGGTACGGGGGTCGGTACCGGGGATTCACGGCGAGTTGCGCGAGACGGTCGGTGATGGTGACGTGGCGCTGCCGGTACGCGTGTCGCCACGCGTCGCGGGTGCCGGCGAGTCCACTGTCGACTGTGTGTCGGTCGAATGGAACGGGGAGAAGCCGGACGAAGTTGCCGAGGACGTCGACGGTGCTGGCGTCGTTGCGGCCGCTGTCGGTCATGCCGATGCGGAAGCTGCTGCCGTCGATGGTGCTCAGTATCGATCGGGCGAACGCGTGCAGCGCCGCTACTGCTGGTGTGGTGGCGGCAGCACGGGCGGTGGTGGTGAGTTCGGTGAGGTCGGCCGCGGTCAGCCTGACCGGCAGGGTCGCGTAGTCGGGCGTCGGTCCGTGCGGGGCCGGCCAGCTGATCGGGCCTGCCGCGGCGAGCCGTGCCGACCAGCTGTCCGGTGGCCGGGCGCCGCCGTCGCGGTCACTGTCGTCGACTGGGCGGCGCTCGGTGAGCGGTTCGTCGCGTAACGCGCGGCAGAGCTGGTCGACCAGCACCGCGTTGCTGTGTCCGTCGAGGTTGCTGTGGTGTGCGCCCAGGACGAGCAGGAGCCCGTCGGGTTCCGGCACGATCCGAGCAGCGACGATCGGGCCGGCATCGAGTCGTACCGCGCGCATCGCTTCGGCGGCGACGACGTCCATCTCGTCGAGGTCGTGGCGGTTGGGCCGGGCCGGCAGCACGCGCACCTGCACGGCGGTGTTCACCGGGAGGAGCCGGGCCCGGACGGTGCCGTCGATGACCGCGACAGCGGTGCGCATCGCCTGCTGCGCTGCGGCGACTCGGAGCAGCGCGTCGTGTACCGCCGCGGGAGCGACCGGGCCGGTCATCCGGAACGCGAACGAGACCAGGCTCGCTGCCGCACGGTGCTCGGCGACCATGCCGGTCAGCCACTGGGATTCCGTATCGGTCGCAGGTCTCTGACCGGTGTCGTTCGCGCTGTCCGAACGGGAAGGTTCGGTGAGCGCCGCGCAGATGCCGGCCGGGGTTCGGTGTTGCAGAACCATCGCCGCCGTCAACGGACGGCCGAGGCGTATGGTCGCGCGTACGGCCAGTCTCAACGCGCCGAGCGAGTCGAGACCGGCGGCGATCAGGTCGGTCGAGGCGTCCACCTGCCCGGCCGTGATCAGCTCGGCGGCGAGTGCCACCAGCGGGCCGGTGGTGGCCGGGTCGGCGGGTTGCCGATCGCCTTGAGTGGCGGCGTCGCCGGACACCGAGGCCGCGAGGGCGGCTCGGTCGAGCTTTCCGGTTGCCGTGAGGGGGATCTCGTCCACGACGACGATCCGTCCCGGCAGCAGATACGCCGGAAGCCGGGCACCCAACCGATGGGTGAGCGCGTCTGTGCCGGGGAAACCGTCGGCTGGCACGACGAAGGCCGTCAGCGTGTGATCGATCATCTCGACGTGGCAGGCAGCCACACCACCTCGTGACGCATCGGATTCGTCTGCGGCGGGATCCTCGATCGCGCGTTCCACCTCCGTGGGATCCACTCGATGCCCGCGCAGCTTGATCTGGCGGTCGAGTCGGCCACGGAAGGCCAGCGTCGCGTCGTCGTTCCACGAGCCCAAGTCGCCGGTTCGGTAGAAGCGACGCACACCGTCCTTAGTAGACAACAATGGGAACGGGTCGGTCTCGCCGGGGCCGAAGGAGTTCGCGTAGCCGGTGGCGAGTCCGTCACCGGCGATCGCGATCTCGCCGACATCGGCCGGCCGGCCGTGCACTGGCAACAGTCGGATCTCCGTGCCCGGCACCGGTGAGCCGATCGGCACCCCGTGCGGCCGGTCTGGGTCGGCCGGGGTAACGGTGTGCGCGGTGGCGTGGACGCTGGTCTCCACGGGTCCGTAGGCGTTGACCAGACGAACGTCGGGGAAGCGTTCGAGGAACCGGCGGGCGTGCCGCGGGGACATGCGTTCGCCGCCGATGCTGAGTTCCCTCATTCCGTCGAAACAGTCGAGATCCTCGTCGACCAGTACGTGGAACAACGACGCCGTCACCAGAGCGACGGTGACGCCCTCGTCGCGAATCCCGCGCCGAATCGTGGCTGGGTCCAGAACATCGTGTTCGACAATCACGCAACGGCCGCCGTGCACCAACGGAAACCACAGCTCCATCGTGAATGCGTCCCACGACGGCGGAGCCGCGACCAACATCACCGGTACACCGAAATCGAGACTCGGGTGCCCTGGGGCCAGGATCGAACGCAGAACGGCCCTGTGCGGCGATATCGACGCCTTGGGGTGGCCTGAGCTCCCAGACGTGTAATAGACGCAGAACGGATCATCCAACCGGTCCGCGTCCGCGAGCAGTTCGGTCTCCGACCTGAGCGACTCGACCGCAGACCGCTCGACGTCCGGTAGGGAAACGGAGTCACGTCCGCTCGTGTCGGCATCGATCACCGTGGTCGCGGATACCTCCGCCAGGACCTCCTCGATCCGCGTATCCGGCCACCGAGGATCCACCACCACGTAGGCGTTGCCCGACAGCAGCACTCCCAGCAGCAGCACCGGAAGGCGCAGGCTTCGCCGGCCCCGCACCGCGACGACCGATGGTGAGACCACCCCGGCGGCACGCAGCCGAGCAGCCACGACGTAAGCCTGGTCGACCAAGGCGCTGTAGGTCAGTGCGTTGTCGCCGAGGAGCACGGCAACCGCTGCCGGCGTCCTGTGTGCCTGACGAACGACCAGTTCCGGCAGCCACCTGCTCACGTAGTTCACCGGTGGGCCGACTCGGCTCACCTCCAGATCTTCGCTCACCGTCGATTCCCCGCGATCGTCCCGTGGCTGCTGCCCTGTCCAGCTTGATCCCAACGTCTCCGTAGTCGCAATCGGCCGAACTCACTACCTCGCAACAGTTCCTGCTCACTCGCCTGGCGGCTGCGGCATTCGCCCAGGCACACCAGGGTGATGATCGAGTGCGCTGTCCGGGTGAAGAACCGGTCTTCCATCCCCTCTGATCAACCCGGGAGCGCCGGCGCGGTTGTCCGAAGTAGACGGACACAGTATACTGGCCAGTGTCCATCATGGACCGGAGGTGCCGGCCGGAGATCATCCGCCTGTCGGCGCACCCGTGCTCGGCCGTCAGTGCGGGAGAGACGACATTCACCTGAATGTGTCGGCACTACGTGTTCCAGTGGACGTCGGTGGGGCGGCAGCCGTTGGGGTGTTGCAGCCAGCCGGGGTCGCGTATGAACGGCCGATTGCGGTTACCGGCCGGGACGATCCACGATCGAACGTGGAGTTGATGTTGTCGAGCAGCCGGGGTCGTCATGCCTGTTGATGCCGTGGAGCCTGTCGGCGCCGACCTGTCGACATTGGCCGAGGCGTTGGACGCGTTCGTGCCGGCTGTATTGGCGGCCACGGGTGTGCCGGGTGCGACGGTGGCAGTGGTGAACCGAACAGGGGACAGTCACACGGCTGCCTTCGGCCACGCAGACCTTGCCGCTGGCAGGCGGATGCAACCCGACGACGTGCTGGCTGCCGGGTCGATGTCGAAGATCTACGTCGCACTCGCGGTGATGACGATGCAGCAACGTGGCCTGCTGGACATCGACCGTCCCGTGCGTGACTACCTACCGGACCTTCGGATCGTGAATCCGCTGGGCGACACTCCGGTCACGGCATATCACCTACTGACCCATCAGAGTGGCCTGGGCACCGACACGTTCGACGGCGGCCTGCGCCCACCGGCCCCACTGGGCGATTACCTGGCCCGGCGCTACGACAGCGGGCATCGACCTGAGTACGGCGGTGTCGGTGCACTGTGGACCTCGCCCGTCGGACGGTACCGCTACTCGACACTGGGCTACGGCACACTCGGCCACTTGGTCGCTTTTCTGGACCCGGACGGACTGTCCTATGCCGACCATGTGGCCGAACGCATCATCGCGCCCATGGGGCTGGACTCCAGCGCCGTTCCGGCGCACCACACGGGCGTCATCGCGCCGCCGTCGCTGGCCGGGCGGATGCCGGTCGGTTACCAGCAGTTCGGCCGTTGGTGCGTGCCGACGCCCCACCTTTACTCGGGTCTGTACCCCGCCGGTGCGCTGATCACGACCGCGCTTGACCAGGCACGACTGGTGGCGGCCTTCCTCGATCCGGCGGACTCGGCGCCGGTGGTCACGCCCTCGATCGCGCACTTGATGCGCGAGCCGCACCTAGCCGCGGCCGGCCCTGGCGAACCACCGGGGCTGTACCAGGGGATCGGTCTTGAGGTTCACCATCCGGAAAGCCGTTGGGGACACATCGGCCATGCCGGCGCGCACCCGTTCGGCTGGTGGGGTGACTCGCGCGCCTATCCCGCGCTCGGATATGGCTGTGCCGTCCTCACCAACGGCCGCGACATGATCCGATACTTCAATCCACCGGAACGATCAGCGAGTGACCTGATTCTGGACTTCGTGCGACGCCACGTCGCCGGCGAGGCCACCGCAGAACGAGTCGCCACCCACTCCGCGGTCAATTCCGCACGGACAATGGGACTGTTGATGGTCGAACGAGTTCGCGGTTTGGTCGGCGACGCGACAACGCTGTCGCAGGAACAGATCGCCGACATCGCCGCAGGGACACGCCGGATGCCGGACCTGGCATTCGACTCGTTCGATCCCGGCGAATTCACCCGCGGAGCCGAGCAGATGAACGGTATCCCCGCGACACCCGAGGCGATCCGCGCATTGCTGGCCGACCCGTCCACCGCGGGCGGAACCAACACGTTGAATCTGCTCGCACTCGCCTGGGGCGCCAGCAGACCGGCCTTTCCGGCACCACACCGCTACTGGGCGGACAGAGCAGAAGAGAACACGGACATGAGCGCGGATTCGGACGACTGATGGAGCCGGACATCGTGCGGGCGGCAGTGGCGACGCAGCGCGGCGTTCCGCTGCAAGTGACCGGAGTCGAGATCTTCGAACCAGGTCCGGGCCAGGTCCGGGTCGAGATCGCGGCGGCGGGAGTCTGCCACTCGGACATGTCCCTGCTCGACGACGACAGCGAACTGGGACAACAGCTTCCTGCTGTGTTGGGACACGAGGGCGCCGGTGTGGTCACGGACGTCGGCCCAGGGGTGACCAGAGTCGTCCCCGGCGATCACGTGATCCTCAACTGGCTACCGTCGTGCGGACGATGCTGGTTCTGCTCGCACGCCCAGCCCTACCTGTGCGAGTCGGGCGTCCCCGCTATTCCGACACCGTATGCACGGCTGGCCGACGGGACCGCGGTGTTCCCCGGTGTGGACACCGCGACGTTCGCCGAGGCGACGGTCGTGGGGGAGCGGTCCGTGGTGGCCATCCCGGCCGATGTGCCGATGTCGCACGCCGCCGTACTGGGTTGTGCCGTGCTCACCGGTGCGGGAGCCGTCCTCAACACCGCAAACGTCCGACCAGGACAGTCCGTCGCCGTGATCGGACTCGGCGGAGTGGGCCTGTCCGCGCTCCAGGCCGCGACAACCGCCGGCGCCGGCCCGGTCGTCGCCATCGACGTCGCCGAATCCAAACGAGACCTCGCCAGGGCCAACGGCGCAACGGACTTCGTCCTCGCCGGACCGGAGTGTGCCGACGCGGTTCGGGACCTGATCGGCGGACGCGGAGCCGATGTCACGATCGAGTGCGTGGGCCGACCGGACTCGATACGAACAGCCTGGAGCGTGACCCGACGCGGCGGCACGACGGTCGTCGTCGGCATCGGATCCGACACTGACCAGGTCGAGTTCGAGGCGGTCGACCTCGTCTGGTCCGGCCGCAGTCTGCGCGGCTGCGTGTATGGCAGCAGTAACCCCGATGTCGACGTGCCGACACTGCTCGGCCTCGCCGCCGACGGCAGGCTGAACCTCGACGCGCTGATCACCGCCGAGACTGATCTGCACGGCATTGACGACGCCTTCGCCGCGATGCGCCACGGCATCGGCGGGCGCACCGTCGTCCGACTTCGCTGACACGGCTGCGATCCACCCGGAAGGAGCAGAATGTCCCTGCAGGGCAGGAAAATCCTGGTGACCGGCGCGTCAACGGGAATCGGCGCCGCGACGGCCGAAACGTTGGTCAACGCTGGAGCGGTCGTCGTGGGGACCTACCGCACCGGAGAGCCCCACCCCACTCGACTGGTGACCGCCGGGGTCGAGGTCATGATTCCGGTCGACTTCACCGACAGGCCCGCGGTCGACGCCGCACTATCCACTGTGGCCGAACACGGACCGTTCGACGGTATCGTGAACAACGCGGGCACCTTCGAATCCGAGACCTGGGACGAGCTCACCCTGCAATCCTGGGACCGGGTTCTCGACGTCAACTTACGCGCGGTACTGGCGGTGACCAAGGCCCTCACGCCGTCCATGGCCAGCGGCGGCTCGATCGTCAACATCTCCAGCATCGAGGCACGAATCGGCTCGTACTCCTACATCTCCTACTCCGCAAGCAAAGCAGCGCTGATCAGCCTGACCAGAAGCCTCGCCGTCGTGCTGGGCAGCAGAGGAATCCGAGTCAACTCCATCTCGCCCGGCTGGATCGACACTGGCCTACCCGCCGAGGACGCACGCGACGCGATCGCCCTGACCCCACTCGGCAGAACCGGCGAGCCCCACGACGTAGCCGACCTGATCATGTTCTTGCTCAGCGACAACGCGTCGTTCATCACCGGTGCCAACCACGTCATCGATGGCGGCTACACCCAGGTGGACGCCATCCTTAACAGAGAACTTCATGGAGCCTGGCCAACTGATCGTTGACATCCACCCCGGAAGGAGACGCTGTGAGCCCTGTCGGAAGCGGCACCTCATCGGATGGGGGCGCGGTCGCCCCGGACGGCAGCCCCGTCACGCTCTACCGGCAGCTGCCACCCGGCCCCGAACCGGACCTCGTCCACGACGCGATACCAGCAGGCGCCGCCGTGCTGGAACTCGGTTGCGGCGCCGGACGGGTGACCCACGCCCTGATCGAACTCGGCCACGACGTCGTCGCCGTCGACCAGAGCGAGGAGATGCTGCGCACAGTGACCGGCGCGACCCGCGTCCACAGCGACATCGAAACCCTGGACCTCGACCGCCGATTCCCCGCGGTCCTCCTGCTCAGCTTCCTCGTCGACAGTTCGGCCTACGGCCAGAGTGCAGCATTCCTCGACACCTGCCGGCGACACGTAGCCGACGACGGCGTCGTGATCGTGCAACGAACCTCACCCGAATGGGCTGCCACGGTGCGCGCCGGCCAGTCCTATCCCTGGGGCGAATTCACCGTCGAGATCCATTCGGCCGACTACACCGATGGCCTGCTCAGCGTGTCACTGGAGTACCACAACGCCAGCGGCGCCACCTGGACCCACACCTGGCGTGACCACGTGCACAGCGACGACGAGTTCATCCAACAGGCATCCGCCCGCGGACTGCACCACCAACGCTGGCTGGACGACGACCACGAATGGGCGCTGCTCCAGCCCCGCAATCGGTGACGGTGACAGTCAGGCCAGCCCGATGAGCAGCGCACAGTCCCGCCGATGTCCCATCGCCGTACAGGAGGCGCGAGGTTACCGGTCGGTCTGACTATCACGGTGGAATCGTGATGGTCAGCGCGCTACTGCGGCGTTGTGGACCAGTCATGCCTGTCAGTCCACGGCTCTGCCGCCCTACGACGTCGGCACGGGCGCCTACACCGATGATCTCGTTTACTGGGAGACCGCGCTCGACCGGTACGAGCCGGGCCGGGTGCTGGAGCTCGTCTCGGGTACCGGCCGCATCTCCATCCCGCTCATCACCAGTGGGAAGAAGCTTCGGTCCGATTTCCGCTACACCGGACTGGACATCGTCGGTCCGGCCACCGCAGTGCTGATCTGCACCAGCCTCGGCACCGAGACCGCGATGGACGCCATGGGGTTCTCGGTAGCGCTGATCGGCGCGTCGCTCTACTTGGTCAACCCGGCGATCAAAGCCGACCACGAACCACATGGACACGGCACCGAAACACGGCCACCGATAGGAGAGTGGCCGTAGGACGTCGGGAAGCGTCCAGGTGTGACAGGTCGTGACGAGTCGCAAACTGCAGCTCAGCCAGGGGACAGCCGTCGTTTTCTCAGGTCATCGGACCGGTGGATAAGTAGCACACGAACTTCATGAAGAGCGTCGGCAAGATCCGCGACGCCGCGGCCGACGCGGCGAGCACCCTCGCCGACCGCATCGGCAACGACATGAAGGACATGCCGAGGATCCCGCCGCCGCCGGATGTCAGCCCCGGCGACACCTTCGACCCGTCGAAGTTCGAGACCGATCGGACGTCCAAGGAGACCGAGAAGCGCGTGCGTGACGGGAACGTCGACATCGCGCCGGACGGCCGGACCCACAGTGGGCCGACGGAACTGGGGACGCTGGACTAGATGACGGACCAGCGCGACCCCGCGCCGTCGCCGAAGCCGGATCGCGCGGCCATGGTCGCCGCGCTTTCCGCGCTCTCGGTGGACTCGGCGTCCCCGGACGGCGCGGTCGCCGTCTCGGTCAACACCGACGGTGTCATGACCAGCTTGCGGCTTTCCGACGCGATCCGGCGGTTGTCGCCGGACGAGATCGCCGATCTCGTGGTGCGCACCTACGTTGACGCGCAACGGAAGTCGGCCGAACGCAGCGCGGAGCTGATGCGCCCGCTCGGCAACGCGGGCTACCTGGCCGACCGGCTGCGCTGGCGCCTCCAATTCGAGCCGACGCCGCAGGCCGTCGAACGCCGCGCGCCTGTCGACAAGGCGATCCTCCGTGACCGGTCGGCCGACGACCCGCCTCGGCCGTCGAACACGGTGCCCGAGACGGACGACGAGTGGTACGACAAGGGCATGCGGTTCGACCCGGCATGGTGACCGGTTGGTGCCGATTCGATATCCGTCGGTAACCACGCGAGCCGTTCCGACGACTCCTTCACACGTGGGTGTGAAAGGGTGGCGGTGATGAACTCTTCACGGGATTCGGACGAAGGCGCCGGCTGGTACAGCAAGGCGCCGGGTAACTGGAAGCTCGACGTCCCGGCGGGCGCGCGGCCGAATTCGTGGCTGCGGCCGAAGACGCTGTGGCAGTCGCGCAACGACATCATCGCCAAGTGGATCGACCCGGTCGACGCCGCGCGCAAGCGCTGGGTCGAACTCGCGAAACCGGGGAGCGGCGACTTCGTCGTCGACCGCGGCACGGACACCGAGTTCTCGATGCTGGTCGTCGGCGACACCGGCGAAGGCGACGATTCGCAGTACGCCGTCGTGCCGGCGCTGCGGGCTCAGCAGGCCGTCGACTTCGCCGTGATCTGCAGCGATGTCATTTATCCGACCGGGGATCTTGGCGATTATCGCGACAAGTTCTATCACCCGTACCGCGAGCTGGAATGGCCGTTTTACGCCATTCCCGGCAACCACGACTGGTACGACGGGCTACGCGGGTTCATGCGGGTCTTCTGCGGGCTTTCCGACGACGGCCAGAAGCTCGACTTCGGCAAGGGCGTGCGTGCGTGGTTCGCCAGGAAACTCTGGCGGGTCAACGGCAAGGTGACCGCCGAGCAGCTCGAAGAAGCCCAGCGGCTGCGGTCGAAACCGCGGCAGCAGGGCACGCAGCCCGCGCCGTACTTCGTGATCGACAAGGGCCCGGTCCGGTTCGTCTGCATCGACACCGGCATCAGCGGCCTCATCGACGACGAGCAGCGCGCCTGGCTGGAGCGTGTCTCGCTGGAGAACGACCGCCCGAAGATACTGCTCACCGGCAAGCCGATCTACGTGAATGGCAGGTACCGGCCAGGCGGCGTCGACGACATCGTCCGCCACCCCCGGGCGAACTACGTGCTCGCCATCGGCGGCGACACCCACAACTATCAGCGCTATCCGGTCGAGGTCGGCGATCGCGTGATCCAGTACGTGGTCAGCGGCGGCGGTGGCGCGTACCTGCACGCCACCCACTGGATCCCCGAGGTGAACGTCGACGGCGTGACCGAGGAGGAGTTCAAATGCTATCCGCTGCGCCGTGACTCGCTCGCCCGGTTCTCGGAGATCATCGACCGCAAGCTGCTGTTCGGCCTCGGCCTCGCCGTCGTCAAGCCTGGTCAGGCGGCCGCGTACTTCGAGCGGCACCGGGGCATCAACGCGCAGGCGGGCCGCAAGAGCGACGCGAAACTCCGGCACTCCCAGCGGCTGAAGGCCCGCGCGCTCGCCCGCATCCGCTTCGGGCACCTCTTCCACCGCTACGGCTCCGAGCTCTTCGACTTCAACGAGCCGCCGATGTTCAAGCACTTCCTCCGGCTGGACGTCCGCGCCGACGGCCTGACCATGACCTGCGTCGGCGTGACCGGCAGCGCCGACACCGAGGGCACGCCGAGCATGGAAGACAAGACAGAGGTGCCGTTCCCGCCCCGGTGACCCCTGGGTCGAGGTGGGTTCGAGAGTGGTGCGAGTCAGCGCGCTTAGCGTCGATCCGATTGTCCGTCAGTGGCAGGAGGAGTTGCGATGAGTGTCGTCGATTCGCGGGGGCCGGCGGCGCCGAAGCGGCGGGCCCACGGGGTGCCGAGCTTGCGGGAGCGGGTCGCCGAGGTCAATGAGGTCAAGGCGCTCGCCGAGGCGGGACCCGGCCAGGCCGCCACCGCCGCGCAGCATCGCCGGGGCAAGCGGACCGTGCGCGAACGGCTGGACCTGCTGTTCGACGAGGGCACGTTCACCGAGATCGAAGCACTGCGCAGGCACCGGGCCACCGGGTTCGGGCTGGAGGCGCGGCGGCCGCACACCGACGGGGTGGTGACCGGGTGGGGCCTGGTCGACGGCCGGGTGGTGTTCGCCTACGCGCACGACTTCCGGATCTTCGGCGGCGCGCTCGGCGAGGCGCACGCGGAGAAGATCTGCAAGGTCATGGATCTCGCCGAGTCGGCGGGCGCGCCCATCGTCGGGCTGTGCGACGGCGCGGGCGCGCGGATCCAGGAAGGTGTTTCGGCGCTCGCCGGCTACGGCGGGATCTTCCAGCGGAACGTGCGCAACTCCGGGGTGATCCCGCAGATCAGCGTCGTGCTCGGGCCCTGCGCCGGTGGCGCGGCGTACTCGCCCGCGCTGACCGACTTCGTGTTCATGGTCCGCGGCACCGCGCAGATGTTCATCACCGGGCCGGAGGTGGTGCGCTCGGTCACCGGCGAGGAGATCACGCACGAGGGACTGGGCGGCGCCGACGTGCACGCCGAGACCTCGGGGGTGGCCGCGTTCGCCTACGACGACGAGGAGACCTGCCTCGCCGACGTGCGGTGCCTGCTGGCGCTGCTGCCGTCGAACAACCGGGAGCTGCCCCCGGTCGCGCCGAGCGCCGACCCCGTCGGGCGGCGCTGCGAGGCACTGCTCGACCTGGTGCCCGCGAACCCGCAGCAGGGCTACGACATGCGCGCGGTGCTCGCCGAGATCGTCGACGACGGCGAGGTCTTCGAAGTGCACGAGCTGTGGGCGACCAATGTCATCTGCGGGCTCGCCAGGCTCGGCGGGCACGTCATCGGGCTCGTCGCCAACCAGCCGAGCAGCCTGGCAGGGGTGCTCGACATCAGCGCGGCGGAGAAGGCCGCGCGGTTCGTCCAGTATTGCGACGCCTTCAACATCCCGCTCGTCACCTTCGTCGACGTGCCCGGCTTCCTGCCCGGTGTCGACCAGGAACACGGCGGCGTCATCCGGCACGGCGCGAAGCTGCTGTACGCCTACTGCAACGCCACCGTTCCCCGCGTCCAGGTCATTCTGCGCAAGGCCTACGGCGGCGCCTACATCGTGATGGACTCGCGGTCGATCGGCACCGATCTGTCGCTGGCCTGGCCGGTGAACGAAATCGCGGTGATGGGCGCCGAGGGCGCCGCCGATGTGGTCTTCCGCAAGGAGATCGCGCGCTCGGAGAATCCGGCGCTCGCCCGCGCGGCGCATATCGCCGAATACTCCGAACAACTGATGCATCCCTATTACGCGGCCGAACGCGGGCTCGTCGACGACGTGATCGACCCGGCGGAGACCCGGATCCGGCTGGCAGGCGCGCTCACCATGTTGCGCGGCAAGCACGCCGAGCTGCCGAGCCGCAAGCACGGGAACCCGCCGCAATGACCGGGCCGTGGCTGCGGGTGGTGCGCGGCGAGCCGGATCCGGCCGAACTCGCCGCTCTGGTCGCGGTGCTGTCCACGCTCGCTCGAGGCGAAACCGGGGAACCCGCGCGGGTCCGGCCGGTGCGGTGGACCGCTTCCGGCACCGGCTGGCGTGCCACGCGCCGGTGGTCGCGGCACTGAGGAACCACGGGCGCCTGCGGGGTTACGCCATTCGTCCCATGGTCGAGTGACCATCCAGCCGAGATCGAGTGCGGGCCAAGACAGTGGGCCGGTGGCGGGCCTTGCCGGCGCATTAACGCGCACCGTTCGGGGTGCGCCGAATAAACGAGAAATAGATGCGGAAATGGGGTGACAATGATCAACTTCGAGCGAGCCGGATTGCGAACTTTGTCCGATATGATCATGCACTTCTGTACGTTGATGAATGGCTTGTTTCGGCCATTGGTGGAAACTTGACGACTTCTGGGGGCTGGGGTACGTTCGGTCATAGGGAACCTGATCTTAGGGGTACGGAGCTGGGGCTTTAGGGAAAACGAGGTAACGCGGACCTCGTTTTACCGCTGGGGAAGAAAACGAGAATCCGACAATTCCGTGTCAGCGTCGACACGTGGTCGTGAATCTCGCGCTACTGGGGTGATCACTGGGCGCGACGGTATCGGCCGTCGCCTGGTGGAATTGCGGGTAATCCGAAGGCTTTTTGTATATGGGGAATGTATGCCGTGTTGTGTCGAGGGGGCGACGGGGTCGACCGCCCGGCAAAGACGCGGCACCTGACTCTTATTTCACAGGAAGAGGTTCACATGCTGCGGTTCATGCTCCTCGGACCGGTGGAAATACTGACTCCGGACGGTGCGCTGACACCGACCGCGCCGATGCTCCGCCGGGTGCTGGCGCTCCTGCTGATCCGCGCGAACACCGTCGTGCGGAGCGGCACCCTCGTCGAAGAGCTGTGGGGCGATCGCCCGCCGCGCAGCGCCAGGACCACCCTGCAGACCTACATCTACCAGCTGCGCAAGCTGCTCAACGGCCCGAGAAGCGGCGGCGGCGCCGCACCGGGCGCCGACATGCTGCTGACCAGGCCGTCCGGCTACGAACTCCGCCTCGGCGGGGCGGAGCTGGACGTGCGGGAGTTCGAGGAGCTGGTCGATCGCGCCAAGACCGCCCGCGCCGAAGGACTGGTCGAGGACGCGGTCGAGGTGCTGCGGTCCGCGCTCGACCTGTGGTCCGGCTGCGCGCTCACCGGGGTCGAGATGGGCCCGGTGCTCGACGCGGCGGTGACCAGGCTGGAGGAGCTCCGCAAGGAGGCGCTGGAACTCCGGCTGGAGCTCGAACTCCAGCTCGGCAAGCACCACGAGCTGGTCAGCGAGCTGCTTTCGCTGGTCAGCTCCCACCCGGCGCACGAAGGGTTCGTCGCGAAGCTCATGCTCGCGCTCGTCCGCAGCGGACGGCGGGTCGAGGCGCTCGAGGTCTACCGGAAGACCAGGGCCGAGCTGGTGAACGGACTCGGCCTGGAACCCTCGCCGGAGATCCAGGAACTGCACCAGTCGATCCTCAACGGGGACATGGAGGTCGGCTCGCGCACCGCCACGCTCGCCACGGCGATGCCACTGCCGGCGCCCGCGCAGCTCCCCGCCGCGATCGGCGACTTCGTCGACCGCGCCGCCGAGCACAGCTACCTGCGCACCGCACTGCGCGGTGGCGGGTCAGGGGTCCAGGTCGTCCAGATCCTCGGCTCGCCCGGCGTCGGCAAGACGACCTTCGCCCTGCAGGCCGCGCACGAGCTGCGGCCGCTGTTCCCCGACGGCCAGTTCTACGCCGACGTCGGCGAGCTGGCCGATCCCGGCAGGGGACTGGCCGCCACGCTCGGCGGGTTCCTGCGCGGCTGCGGGGTTCCGCCGGACCGGCTGCCGACCAGGGTGATCGATCTGAGCAGCATGTTCCGCACCTGGACGGCGGACCGCCGCGCGCTGGTGGTGCTGGACGACGCCGTGTCCGACGCGCATGTCCGCGCGCTCAGTCCCGGTGGTTCCTCCTGCGCGATGCTCGTCGCCGGCCGGACCAGGCTCACCTCGATGCCGAGCGTGATCACCATCGGGCTGCCGCCACTGTCGGAAGCCGCGGCGGTGGACCTGCTCGGCCGCCTCATCGGGCGGGAGCGGGTCAAGGCGGAGCCGGGCGCGGCGCGGGCGCTGGTCCGGATCTGCAACTGCCTGCCGCTCGCGCTGCGCGCGCTGGCCGCGCGGCTGGTGCTGCGGCGCCAATGGCGGCTCGCGCAGCTGGTCGAACGGCTCACCCAGGCCGAAGACCTCATCGCGGAACTGGGCGACGGCGGGCTCCGGCTGGTGTCCACAGTGGAGGCCAGCACCCGCCAGCTCGCGGTGATGGCGCTCGAGGCCTTCCACCTCATCGGCGAGCTCGGGGTGCCGATCGTGACCGCCGAGCTGATCGCCCGGCGGATGGGGATCAAGCCGGTGCTCGCGGAGGGACTGCTGGAACAGCTGGCCGACGCGAACCTGATCGAGGAGCAGTCGTCCGCGCCGGACGAGGCGGGCCGGTGGCACTCGTGCTATCGCGTCTCGCTGGTGCTCCGGCACGCCGCGAAGCGGCTGGCCGAGAACGGCCGCATGGCACCGGGAATCCGTTTGTCCGATATGGACAGCGCGTTGTGCGGCGGTGCCTGACCGCGGTCCACTATGGAAGCGCGAACCCCACCGGACTGGTCGTCCGGTGGGGTTTTCGCGTTGTCACGAAGTTCCAAGCGCAGGACGTCCGTTCTCTTTCGAGCGCCGCTCTAGGAAAGTCCTTCAGGGTTACCGGGTATGGAAGGTCATGAACCCGCCCGCTGGGAGGCATGGTGACTCAACGTCGTGTCGTGATAACCGGAATCGGTGTCGTGGCGCCGGGCGGTGTCGGTACCAAGATGTTCTGGGAACGCGTGGTTTCCGGGGTCTCGGCGACCAGGCCGATCACGCTGTTCGACCCCGCGCCGTTCCGGTCGAGGATGGCAGCCGAGTGTGATTTCGACCCGGTGCGCGAAGGCCTGACACCGCAGGAGATCCGCCGGATGGACCGGGTGACCCAGTTCGCGGTGGTCGCCGCGAAGGAGGCGCTCGCCGACAGCGGGATCGAGATCGGCGCCGGCGAGGCGCACCGGGCGGGCGTCAGCCTGGGCTGCGCGGTCGGCTGCACCGAAAAGCTGGAGCAGGAGTACGTCGTGCTCAGCGACGGCGGCAGGCAGTGGCAGGTGGACCACACCTACACGGTCCCGCACCTGTTCGACTACTTCGTCCCGAGTTCGATCGCCGCCGAGGTGGCGATGCTCAGCGGCGCGGAGGGACCGGCCACCGTGATGTCGGCGGGCTGCACCTCCGGGATCGACTCGCTCGGCTACGCCTGCGAACTGATCAGGGAAGGCACGGCCGACGTGATGATCGCGGGCGGCGCGGAGGCGCCGATCGCGCCCATCACGGTCGCGTGCTTCGACGCGATCAGGGCGACCTCACGCCACAACGACGACCCCACCCGCGCTTCGCGCCCGTTCGACCGCACCCGCAACGGGTTCGTGCTCGGGGAGGGCAGCGCGGTGCTGGTGCTCGAAGAACTCGAAAGCGCCCGACGGCGCGGCGCGCGTGTCTACGCCGAGATCAGCGGTTTCGGCAACCGCAGCAACGCTTATCACATGACCGGGCTGCGTGCGGACGGCATCGAGCTGGCCGCCGCGATCACCGCGGCGCTCGACGAGGCGAAGCTCGGCCCCGCCGCGCTCGACTACGTCAACGCGCACGGCACCGCGACCAAGCAGAACGACCTGCACGAGACGGCCGCGCTCAAGCGCAGTCTCGGCACGCACGCCTACGGGGTGCCGGTCAGCTCGATCAAGTCGATGATCGGCCACTCGCTCGGCGCGGTCGGCTCGATCGAGGTGGCCGCGTGCGCGCTCGCCATCGAGCACGGGATCGTGCCGCCGACGGCGAACCTGACCGACCAGGACCCGGAACTCGACCTCGACTACGTGCCGCTGACGGCCCGCGAGAAGAAGGTCGACGTGGCACTCACCGTCGGCAGCGGATTCGGCGGCTTCCAGAGCGCCATGGTGCTCGCCGGGGTGGCCGCATGACCGCGACCGTGGTGACCGGGCTCGGCGTGCTGGCGCCGAACGGTTCCGGGCTCGACGAATACTGGGCGGCGACGCTGCGCGGGGAGAGCGCCATCCACCGGATCGAGCGGTTCGACCCGGAGCGCTACCCGGCCAAGCTCGGCGGTGAGTTCACCGGGTTCGACGTACGGGAACGGTTACCGGGCAGGCTGATCCCGCAGACCGACCGGATGACCCAGTTCGCGCTCGTCGCCTCCGACGACGCGCTGGCCGACGCGAAGATCGACCTGGCCGACTGGTCCTCTTCGGACATGGGTGTGATCACCGCGAGTTCCTCCGGCGGCTTCGAGTTCGGCCAGCACGAGCTGGAAAAGCTCTATGCCAAGGGACCGGGGCACGTCAGCGCGTACATGTCGTTCGCCTGGTTCTACGCGGTGAACTCCGGGCAGCTCTCGATCCGCCACGGCATGCGCGGGCCGACCGGCGTCTTCGTCGCCGAGCAGGCGGGCGGGCTGGACGCCGTCGCGCAGGCACGCCGGAAGATCCGGCGGGGACTGGGACTGGTGCTCACCGGCGGCATGGACGCTTCACTGTGCCCGTACGGGATGGCCGCGCACATGGCGGGCGGCCGGATCAGCGAGCGCGACGACCCCGGCACCGCGTACCTGCCGTTCGCCGAGGACGCGAACGGGCACGTGCCCGGCGAGGGTGGCGCGATACTGACCGTCGAAAACGCCGACCGCGCAAGGGAAAGAGGCGCGCGGGTGTACGGCGAGATCGCGGGTTACGGCGCGACCTTCGACCCGCCCGCGTCGTCGGGACGCCCGGCGAACCTGCGGCGGGCGGCCGCGATCGCGCTCGCCGATGCCGGGCTGTCCCCAAGTGACATCGCGGTGGTCTTCGCCGACGCGGCGGGCTCACCGGAGCTGGACCGGATCGAGGCCGACGCGATCACCGCGCTGTTCGGCCCGCACGGGGTCCCGGTGACCGCGCCGAAGGCGGCGATCGGCAGGCTGCATTCCGGCGCCGCGCCACTGGATCTGGTGTGCGCGCTGCAGGCGGTGCGCGAAGGGCTGGCGCCGCCCACCGCGAACGTCGCCGCAGCCGACCCCGCCTACCGGATCGATCTCGTCGTCGGCGAGCCGAGGCGGCTCGACGGCACCGCGGCTCTGGTGCTCGCCAGGGGATACGGCGGATTCAACGCGGCCATGGTCGTGCGTGGCGTGAGCGGAAAGGAAACGTGATGACGGAGTTCACCCAGGAGGACTTGTTCCGGATCATGCGCGAATGCGCTGGTGAGGACGAGTCGGCCGAGCTCGGCGCCGCCTCGGCCGGCGCCGATTTCGACGATCTCGGCTACGACTCGCTCGCGGTGATGGAAACCGCGAGCCGGGTTTCGCGCGAGTACGGGGTTTCGCTGCCGGAGGAGGAGGTCGCCGACGTGCGGACCCCCGAGTCGTTCGTGGCGATGGTCCGGCAGCAGCAACGGCAGCAACAGCCCGTCTGATGACGAACGCCAAGCGAAAGGAAGGGCCAGTGCCGGAAGAACGGGTGCCCGTGCTGATCTCGGGCGGGGGAGGGACCGGGCTGGCGGCGGCGCTTTTCCTTGCCCGGCAAGGAGTCAAGCCGCTGCTGGTGGAAAAGCACGAGCGGACCTCGATCTATCCGAGGGCGACCGGGCTCGCGCCGCGCACCAGGGAGCTGCTGCGCGAGGCCGGGCTCGACGAGGCGGTGCTCGCGGCGGGCAGCCTGATGGCGAGCAACGGCGGCAAGCTCGTCGTCGAGCAGCTCGCGGGCACGGATCTGGCCAAGGCACACCGGGTTTCCCCGGTCGCGGACGACTCGATGGACATCGTCGGCTCGGTGAGTCCCATCACCAGCACGAACGGGATCTGCCCGCAGGACAGGCTGGAGCCGATCCTGCTCGCCGAGGCCCGCGAGCTCGGCGCCGACATCAGGTTCGGCACCGAGGTGGTCGACCTGGCCGAGACCGATGACGGCGTCACCGTGACCGTGCTCGACCACGAGACCGGGCAGCGGTCGGTCATCGCCGCCGACCACGTGATCGCCGCGGACGGCGCGGCCAGCCCGATCCGCGAGCGGCTCGGCATCAGCAGCACCGGGCCCGGCCCGCTGGGCGGTCCGATGATCACCGTGCTGTTCCGCGCCGACCTCACGGACCTGGTGCGCGGCCACGAGTTCGTCGTCTGCGAGATCCGCAAGCCGGACGCCGAAGGGCTGCTGCTCGCGATCAACAACACCGACCGCTGGGTCTTCTACATCTCCTGCCCGCCGGGCAGCGGCCGCACCCCGGCCGACTTCCCGCCGCAGCGCTGCCTCGAGGTCGTCCGCGAGGCCATCGGCCTGCCGGACCTGGACGTCGAACTGCTCGCGGTCATGCCATGGCAGGCGGCCGCCTCGGTGGCCGACGAGATGCGGCGCGGCCGCGTCTTCCTGATCGGCGACGCCGCGCACGTGATGCCGCCGAGCGGCGCGTACGGGCTGAACACCGGCATCGCCGACGCGCACAACCTGGCCTGGAAACTGGCCATGGTGTCCCGCGGCGAGGCCGGTCCCGCACTGCTCGACAGCTACGAGCGTGAGCGCCTCCCGGTCGGCCGGTTCACCGTCGAGCAGGCGATGCTCGTCCAGCGCAACCCTCGGCTGCACTGGGACCTGAAGTCGTCGCTGGCCGAGCGCGAGCAGCTCGGGATGGCCCACCCGGTCGTCGTTTCCCTGTGCCAGCAGTATGTTTCGGGCGCGGTGGACGGTCCTCGTGCGGAGCTGCCCTCGTTGAGCGACCCGGCTTTGAACCTCGACGGTCACCCCGGGACGCGTGCGCCGCATCTGCGGGTGCTCCGCGATGGGGTTTCGGTGTCCACAGTGGACCTGTTCGGCACGGGTTTCGTGTTGCTGTGCGGTCCTGGTGGTCATCGATGGCAGGCCGCCGCCGAGGAGTTGCCGGTGACCGCCTACCGGCTCGCGGCGGACGGCGATCTCGTGGACGCCGAGCAGCGATGGGCGGCGCTCGCGGGGATCAAGCCGGAAGGCGCGCTCCTCGTCCGGCCGGACGGTTTCGTGGCGTGGCGCGGTGTGGACGACACCGAGGCCTCCGCCGCGCACCTGGGCCGCGTCTTGCGCGGAGTCCTTTACTGACAAGGGTTTTCGACCGACCCGGCATTGTGGGGGTCGTGAGTGGTACGGCCGGTTAGAACCGGCCGTACCACTCACGACCCCCTAGGCCTTGGGCAAGCTTCAGCCGGCCTTGTCGAGTGGGTGCCGTGAGCGTCGCGGGATGTTCTCACCGCGTGGAAAGTCGAACGTGGCGTGTCTGCTGGGCGGTTGGGTGAGGGCCTCCCTGCCTCGGTTCGGGTGGGTGGGGGCCTCCCTAACCCGGATATACGGGTGGGGGCCTCCCTCACCCAGGAATTTGGGTGAGGGAGGCCCCCACCCGGCCGCTGGATCACGTCCCTGAGTCGGGCAAGGCGGCTGAATGGGGTCGTGAGTGGTTTGGCCGGTTATTGGGCGGAAGGTCAAAGGTGGCGTGTTCAGGGCGCGGAGTGAGTGCGGTTTGCGGCGTTGAGCGACGCAAGCCGCACTCACCCAGGCGCTAGGTGAACCGCCCCGGGTTTGATGGAGGCTCCATCGTGTGAGTGAGGATGGAGTTATGGCCCGGTCTTCGAGGCATCCGCGTGAGGTGCGTGAGCGCGCGGTTGCGCTGGTGTTTGAGCAGGTAGAGCAGTATTCGTCGCAGTGGGAGGCGATCACGTCGATCGCAGCGAAGGTCGGGGTGTCGGCGGAGAGCCTGCGCCGGTGGGTGCGGCAGGCTGAGACCGATCAGGGGGCGCGGTCGGGTGTGACGACCGAGGAGGAGCAGCGGATCCGGGAGTTGGAGCGGGAGAATCGTGAGTTGCGGCGGGCGAACGAGATTCTGAAGGCGGCGTCGGCTTTCTTCGCGAGGGAGCTCGACCCTCGACCGCCACGCTCGTAACGTTCATCACGGAATATAGGGACCGGTTCGGAGTCGAGCCGATCTGTGCCGTGCTGACCGAGTTCGGGATCAAGATCGCTCCGTCCACTTATTATGCCGCCCTCTCTCGCCCGGTATCGGCGAGGGAAGTTCGCGACGAGGAACTGAAAAAGGAAATCCGACGTGTGTATGACGATAATTATCGGGTGTATGGTGCCCGGAAAATATGGTGGCAGCTGAACCGTGAGGGCGTCGCCGTCGGGCGGGGCCGGGTGGAGCGGCTCATGCGCGCGCTGGGCCTGGCCGGCGCGGTCCGGGGGAAGACGGTGCGCACGACGGTGTCCGATCCTGATGGTGTCCGCGCCGCGGACCTGGTGAGACGCCAGTTCGCCGCCGGTGCGCCGAATCGGTTGTGGGTAGCGGACTTCACCTACGTCGCGACCTGGGCGGGCGCGGTCTACGTCGCGTTCGCCATTGACGTGTTCTCCCGCAAGATCGTCGGCTGGCGCGTGAGTATGTCCAAGGAAACCGATCTGGTGCTCGACGCTATCGAGCAGGGGTTGCGGCATAGGGACTACCGGTGGAGCGAGGGGCAAGAAAAGTTGATTCACCATTCCGACGCCGGAAGTCAATATACTTCTTTCCGTTCACGCAGCATCTTATCGATTCGGGTATCGACGCGTCGATCGGCACAGTTGGCGACGCTCTGGACAACGCACTCGCGGAATCTGCCATCGGTCTTTATAAAACCGAGTTGATTAAACCGAACGGGCCGTGGCACAATAAACAAGAAGTCGACGTCGCCACCGCAGCGTGGGTCGAGTGGTACAACAACCAGCGACTCCATGGAGCGTGCGGCGGCCGACCACCCGTCGAGTTCGAGACCCTGTACGAGTCAGGTGACCTGATCAGCCTGGTCGCCTGACCCCAACAACGAGTCTCTACCGAACCCGGGGCGGTTCAAGGCCGGTAGTGAGGGGAGCCGTCATCCCCGGTTGGTGTGGGTGGGGGCCTCCCTCACCCAGGAATTTGGGTGAGGGAGGCCCCCACCCGGCCGCTGGATCACGTCCCTGAGTCGGGCAAGGCGGCTGAATGGGGTCGTGAGTGGTTTGGCCGGTTAGAACCGGCCGTACCACTCACGACCCCCTAGGCGTTGGGTAAGCAGGGGTGGCGGTGACGGGTCATGAGGTGAGTTCTTCGTCGAGGTAGGCCGCGGCCTGGAGGTTGAAGAGCTCGGCGTAGCTGGCGTTGAGCGCCATCAGTTCGCCGTGCGTGCCGTGCTCGGCCACCTGGCCGCCGTCGAGCAGGAGGATGCGGTCGGCCTGGCGGACCGTGGAGAACCGGTGCGAGATGTAGAGCGTGGTGCGGCCGTGGGCGAGTTCGCGCAGGCGGGAGAACAGGTCGTGCTCGGCCTGGGCGTCGAGTGCCGAGGTGGGCTCGTCGAGTACGAGGATCGGGGACTTCCGCATGAAGGCGCGGGCGAGCGCGATCTTCTGCCATTCGCCGCCGGACAGGCTGACGCCCTGGTCGAACCAGCGGCCCAGCGGGCTGTCGAACTGCTTGGGCAGGCGCTCGACGCGGTCGGCGATGCCGGCGCGGCGGGCGGAGTCCTTGATCAGGTCGAGGTCTTCGAGGTGGGGGAGGTCGCCGAGGCCGATGTTCTCGCCCGCGGTCGCCTGGTAGGTCACGAAGTCCTGGAACATGGCGCTGATGCGGGTGCGGTACTCCTCAGGGTCGAACTGCTTGATGTCGGTGCCGTCGAGCAGGATGCGGCCGTCGGTCGGGTCGTACAGCCTGCACAAAAGCTTGATGAGCGTTGACTTTCCCGCGCCGTTGCGGCCGACGACAGCCAGCGTCTCGCCGGCGTTGATGGTGAAGCTGACGTTGTCGAGCGCGCGCTCGGTGGTGCCCTGGTAGCTGAACGAGACGTTCTCGAAGGTGATCTGGCCGTGCACGGATTCGGGGACCGGCACCGGTTTCTCGGGCCTGCGGATCGAGGGCTTGGTGCCCAGGAAGCGGAAGAGCGTGTCCAGGAAGAGGTTGTTCTCGTACATGCCGGTGAAGCCGATGAACAAGCCCTGCACCGAACTCTGCACGGCCGTGGCCGCGCCGGTGTAGAGCGCCAGGTCACCGAGCGTCAGGTTGCCCTCGACGGCCTGGAGCGCGATGTAGAGGTAGATGGCGGAGCTGGTGAACGTCGTCAGCATGCTCCACGCCGTGCCCACCACGTTGCGGACGCCGATCAGCTTGCGCTGGCGCTCGTAGTAGACCTGACCGAGCTTGCGGAACCGCTCGACCAGGTAAGGCCCGAAGCCGAACAGCTTGACTTCCTTGGCGTAGGTGTCGGTGGTGACCAGCGACGACAGGTACTCCATGCGGCGGCGGATGGGGGAGCTGAGGAAGGTCAGCGCGAAACCGCGTGCGCTGAAGCGGGACTGGGAGATGAACGCCGGGATCGGGGTGAGCAGCGCGATCACCGCGAGCATGGGGCTGATCGCGACCAGCAGGGTGATCATGCTGGCGAACGTGATCGCCGTCTTCACCAGTCCGAACGCGGAGTTCATCATCGACAGCGGGCGGGCAGGCGCTTCCTGCTCCGCCTGGCGCAGCAGGTCGTAGGACTGCGAACCCTCGAAGAAGGCCAGGTCCAGTTTGGTCGCCTGGTCCATCACCTTGTGCCGGATGGTCAGCAGCATCTTCTCCTGCAGCAGCTGCTGCGCGATGTTCGTCATCGCGGTCATGGTCGCGCCGACGACGAACACGACGAACTGGAAGAGCGCGACCGCGACGATGTTCGTCATCGAGGTCACCTGCACGTCGCCCAGCAGGGGCAGCGCGAGTGGCACGCGGTCCGGCAGGTGCTGCGAGTGGACTCCGATGGCCTGGACCACCGCGTCCATCAGCAGTTTGACCAGATACGCGGACAGCGTCGGCATCAGGCCGCTGATCACCGTGACCACCGCCATGGTGATCGTGAGCAGGGGGCTGGCCGCCCAGGTCAGCTTGACGACCCTGGGCAGGCCGCGCACGGTGCCGACCACCGACTCGCGCATCCGTTTCCAGCGCGACCGGAAGTCCTTCTTCTGTACTTGGGGTTTCGGGTCGGGGATGTCGATCGGGCCGGTCAGCCCGCTGTCGGCGACTGAGGTCGGGTCGTCGAGGCCGAACGGCAGGCGACGCATCGCCGATTCGAAGCCGCCGCCCCCTTGGTGCGCCACTAGGCCTCACCGCCGTACTCGGCCGGGATCTTCGACATGTCGAACGCCCCGTGCAGGAACAGGTGGATCAGCGAGGCGATGCACACCGGCTCGCGGGAGCCGCTCGCGCCACGTGACCGCGCGAACAGCAGGTCGAGCAGCACGCTCGCCAGGTCCTCCGGCGGCAGCCGCAGGCCCGCCTTCTCGGGCTCGAACAGCGCGGCCAGCGCTTCGCGGGTCTGGTCGATCCCGGCCGTGCGGCTCTCGCCACCCCGGCGGGGCGCCTCGCCGTCGGCGGGTGCGCCGCGGCGCGGTCCGGCCCGGTGGCCTGACGCGTGCATCGCGCCCAGCACCCGGCCCATCCGGCCGACGTGCGCCTCGAGCGCGCCCGCGGCTTCGATCAGCCGCTCGTGCAGTGAGATGTCGAGCGGGATCTCGGCGATGGCGGCCAGCGCGCCGTCGGGGCGCAGTGCCTCGGCGAGGCAGGCGTCGAGCAGTTCCTCCTTGTCCTTGAAGACGCGGAAGATGGTGGCTTCGCCGATGCCCGCGGCGGCGGCGATCTTGCTGGTGGTGATCGCGGCGCCGTGCTCGGCGATCAGCGGCAGGGTCGCCTGGATGATCATCGCCCTGCGTTGGTCGGTGTTCATTCCCGGCGCTCGGCGCCGGCTGGGCTCTGGGGTGTCAGGTGTCTTCGTCATGCCCCGAATACTACGGAGTGAGTACTCACTCCGTCAAGCCGGATCGAGCGCGCGTCCAGCCGGAGTCGAGACGGACTGCCCAGGATTGCTTGTGCAGCTAGTGTTCCGTGATCCCACTTGCCTTGCGTCGCTGCGGCCCACGCGGCCCCTGGCGGCACCGGGGAAAACCCCGAGTACAACCCGGTACGAGGGATTTTCCCCGGCACCGCCAGGAACCACGTGGATCCACAGCGACGCAAGGCAGCAGGATCACGGAACACTAGGCGGACAGCGAAGGAGCAGAGCATGGCGGACAAGCCGTTCGACGCCAGGACCGTGGTCGTCACCGGAGGCGGGACCGGCATCGGCCGCGCCACCGCGCTCGCCTTCGCGGCGCTCGGCGCGCGCCGGGTGCTGATCACCGGCAGGCGGGCGGACCGGCTCGCCGAGGTCGCCGCGCTGGACGCGGCGATCACGCCGGTCACCGCCGACGTCACGACCGAGCGGGGAGCGGGCGAGGTCGCCGAAGCGGTGCGCGAGCACGGCGGCACGCTCGACGTGCTCGTGCACAACGCGGGCGTCTTCCGGCACACCCCGGTGGACGGGCTCGAATCCGCCAAAGCGCGGGAAGTGCTCGAAACCAACGTGCTCGGCCCGATCACGTTGACCTCGCGGCTGGCGCCGCTGCTGCGCTCGCCGGGCGGGAGCGTCGTGCTGGTGTCCAGCATGGCGGCGGGCAAACCGGTGCCCGGCGCCGGCGTCTACGCCGCGAGCAAGGCCGCGGTCGACTGCCTCACCAGGGCATGGGCGCTCGAACTGGCGCCACGCGGGATCAGGGTCAACGCCGTCGCCCCGAGCTCCGTGCGCACCGAGGTGTGGGCGGCGGGCGGGTTCAGCCCGAAGCAGATCGACGCGATCTTCGCCGCCGAGGCGGCGAAGACCCCGCTCGGGGTGAACTGCCGTACCGAGGACGTGACGCCGTGGATCACCCGGTTCGCGGAGGACTCCAGCGCGTTCGTGACCGGCCAGGTGCTCACCGTCGGAGGCGGCGCCGACCTGACGTGAGCACCCGCTCACGTCATGATCCGCCTGGAGCCGTCCCTGACCTGGTCCATCAGGGCGGCCTGGCGCAGCGAGCCGTCGAGGTGCCCGTCGAGATCCGTGCCGTCGAGCACCGCGCGGGCGAACAGGGCCACCACGTTGGCGAACTGGTCGTCCGGCGGCAGCGTCAGCTCCTCGCGGTGGTCCTGCCGCTCGATCCTGACCACCGGCTGATGGGTGACCGGCGGGGTGAACACCCGGTCGAGGAACAGCCGTCCGGTGCTGCCGGCGAACTCGTAGCTCGTCACATAGGAATGCTCCATGCCGAACGTGAGGTTCGCGGTCACCCCGGCAGGCGTGGCCAGCAGCGCCGTGCCGGACAGCGGGAGGTCCAGCCCGCGGTCGTGGCGCAGCACCCCGCCCGCGAATTCCAGGTCTGGGCCGAGGAAATGCAGCGCGGCGCGCAGCGGATAGCCGCCGACGTCGAGCAGCCCGCCACCGCCGACGCCGGACTGGTAGCGGATGTCGCCCGGCGGCTTCGGCGGGATGGTGAACGTCGCGCTGAACCCGCGCGGTTCACCGATCGCGCCGCCGTCGATCAGCTCGCGCACCGCGCGATGCTGCGAGTGGTGCAGGAACATGAAGTTCTCGAACAGCAGCCGCCCGGTGGACTTGGCGAGATCGGCCAGCTTCGCGGCGATCGGCAGGTCCGTGGTCAGCGGCTTCTCCGCCAGCACGTGCTTGCCCGCGAGCAGCGCGCGTTCGGTCCACTCGGCGTGCAGCACCGCGGGCAGCGGGATGTAGACGGCGTCGATGTCGGCGCGGTCGAGCAGCTCCTGGTATCCGGTCACCGCGGCGCAGCCGAACCGCCGGGCGAACCGGTCCGCCTTCTCCGGCGTCCGGCTCGCCACGGCGGCGATGGTCACGCCGGCGTCGGCCGCCATCGCGGGCAGCATGCGCCGCCACGCGATGTCGGCGCAGCCGAGCACTCCGAACCTGACCTGGCTCACCGGCTCGTCTCCTTCGCGGCGGCGTAGTGGGCGAGGCACTGCTCATAGGTCGGGAGCAGGCCCAGCGCGACGGCCTCGTCGAGCGTCGGCGCCGCGCGGTCCTTCTCCGACATGATCGGGTCCTCGGTGAGGTTCCACGGTATCCCGATCTTCGGGTCGAGCGCCTGGATGTCGAGCATCGTGCCGTGCACGTACTCCGCCGCGCACACGTAGTTCATGCACACGTCGTCGGTCAGCGCCAGGAACGCGTGCCCGAGCCCCTCGGCGATGCAGACGGTGATCCCGGACTCCTCGTCCTGGATGGTCGTCTCGTACATGCCGAAGGTCGGTGACCCGATGCGCAGGTCCACCACCACGTCGAGCACCTGGCCGCGCACGCAGGTGATCACCTTGGCCTGGCCGGGCGGCATGGTGGTGCCGTGGATGCCGCGCAGCGTGCCGCGTTGCGAGACCGAGTAGTTCACCTGCTCGACGGTGAACGGGCGGCCCATGGCCGCGGTCAGCTCGCTCTGGCGCCACGACTCGTAGAAGTTCCCGCGCAGGTCCGGGATCTGGTCCGGCACGATCCGGAACGCGTCGGGGATCGTCATCTCGGTGATCTTCATGACCGCGCCCTCCGGGGTTCGCCGAGCGTTACGGGCAGCGCGTGCAGGCCGCGCATGATGTTCTCCCGCCAGCTGACCGGCCCGGCCAGTGCCAGCCCGGGGAAGCGCCGGACCACCGTGCCGATGGCGATCTCGGCCTCCAGCCTGGCCAGCGGCGCGCCGAGGCAGTGGTGGATGCCGTGGGAGAAGGCGAGATGCGGGTTGGGGTCCCTGGTGATGTCGAGCCGGTCGGGATCGGGGAACCGCCGGGGGTCGCGATTGGCGCCACAGAAGGAAATGAGCACCACGTCGCCCGCGCGGATGCGCAGGCCCGCCGTCTCGATGTCCTCCCTGGCGATCTGGCCCGCCGCGCTGAAGGAGCTCTCGTAGCGGAGGAACTCCTCGACGGCCGAGCCGATCAGCTCCGGGCGCTCGCGCAGCAGCGCCAGCTGGTCCGGGTTGGTCAGCAGCGCGTGGATGCCGTTGCCGATGAGGTTCGTCGTCGTCGCGTAGCCCGCGGCGATGAGCGCGATGCCGAGCTCGACCAGTTCGGGCTCGCTCAGCACGGCGTCGCCGTCGCGGGCCGCGATCAGCGCGCTCAGCAGGTCCTCGCCCGGCTCCGCCCGCTTCCGCGCGATCAGCTCGACGATGTAGTCCTTGGTCCGGTCGTAGACCTCTTCGCGGTTCTCGGCGACTTCGCCGGCGAGGATCTTCTCGGTGCGGGCACGCACGTCGTCCCTGTCCGACTCCGGCGCGCCGAGCATCTCGCAGATCACCGCGATCGGCAGCCGGTAGGCGAACCGGTCGAGCAGGTCGACGGGGCCCTCGGTGTCGAGCTCGTCGAGCATGCCGTCGACCAGCTCCTGCACCCAGCCGCGCAGCCGCTGGATCCGGTGATGGGTGAACGCCTTGCCGACCAGCCGGCGGATCCGGGTGTGGTCCGGCGGATCCGAGTCCACCGCGGCCACTTCGCCGTCGTCCGGCCGCCTGCGGGAGAACCGCGGGTCGGCGAGCAGCTCGCGGGCGAGGTCGTAGCGGGTGACCAGCCAGACCTCGCCCATGAAGCTCGTGTGCGCGCGGACGGCCGGTCCCAGCTCGCGCAGCCGCGCCAGCCCCGGGTACGGATCGGCGGCGCAGACCGGGCTTTCCGCCAGCGGGACGACCGGGATGTCGAGGTCGCTCGTCATCGTCAGCTCCTCTCAGAGATCGTCGCGGGTGACCCGGCGGTCGGCCACGAGCAGGTCCGGCCCGTCGGCGACCAGCACGTCCTCGCAGCTGGTGCTCACGTGCACCGCGGCCTGCCCGCCCTTCGGCGTGTTGATCACCAGCGCGTAGCTCCTGGCCTTGATCGTCCCGTCCGGCTGCTCGGCCACCGTCAGCATGCCCAGCCAGTGCCTGCGCACCAGCCCGTCGGCCGCCAGTTTCGCGACCGCCGCGCGTGCGCCCGCGGCGATGTTCTCCCGGCCACTGACCGGTTCCGGGTGCGCGTTGGCCGCGAACACGCCGTCCTCGGTGAAGGTGGCCGCCCACTCGTCGACCCGGCCGTCGTCGAGCAGCTGCATCTGCCACGCGTAGAACTGCTGAACCCGGTGATAGAGCCCGACATCGGCTCGCCAGTACTGGGCAGTCGAAGGCAACACCATGGGATTCCTTTCCCAGCAACGGATTCGGCCAGCTGAGACTGGCCACCGGTGCTCAAGCAGCACTCAACGGGTGGTCGAGGTTCGCCGGTCAACCACGCATCGAGCGGGGTTCGAGCAAGCGCCACGACGCTCGGCGGACCGAGCCGAACGGACGAAGGAGGACCCGTGCCAGAAGAGCGGAAGGTCGCGGTGGTCACCGGTGCGACGCGGGGCATCGGCCGCGCGGTCACCGAGCAGCTGGCGGGTGCCGGTCATGCCGTGTACGTGTGCTCCCGCACCGCGGACGAGCTCGCGGTGGCGCTCAAGGAGCTCACCGAGCGAGGACTCGAAGTGGACGGCACCACCTGCGATGTCCGCTCCCCGGAAGAGATCCGCGCGTTCGTCCGGTCCGCTGTGGACCGGTACGGCCCGATCGACGTGCTGGTCAACAACGCCGGGCGCAGCGGGGGCGGGATCACCGCCGAGATCGCCGACGAGCTCTGGTTCGACGTCATCGCCACGAACCTGCACAGCGTGTTCCTGATGACCCGCGAGGTGCTCACCACCGGCGGCATGCTCGGCAAGCAGCGTGGCCGGATCGTCAACATCGCCTCCACCGGAGGCAAGCAGGGTGTCGTGTTCGCGGTCCCGTATTCGGCGTCGAAGCACGGCGTGATCGGCCTGACGAAGGCGCTGGGGCTGGAGCTCGCGAAGACCGGTGTCACGGTCAACGCGGTGTGCCCCGGCTACGTGGAAACCCCGATGGCGCAACGGGTCCGCGAAGGCTACGCCGCGCACTGGGGCATCACGGAGTCCGACGTCCTCGAGCGGTTCGAGGCCAAGATCCCGCTCGGCCGGTACTCCACGCCCGCCGAGGTCGCCGGGATGGTCGGCTACCTCGTCTCCGAAGCGGCGGACCCGATCACCGCGCAGGCGATCAACGTCTGCGGCGGCCTCGGCAACTACTGACCGGTCAGCACAGCAGCAGGAGAAAGGGAGCCGCCGTGCCTCACGACGAGCACCGCGTCACCGTCATGGCGCCCGCCGAGATCGTCTTCGACCTGATCTCGGACGTGCGCCGATGGCCGTACACCCTCACCCCGACCATCCACGCCGAACAGCTCGAGCGCACCGGCGGCACCGAGCGGATCCGCCTGTGGGCGCTCGCGAACGGCGAAGTGAAGACGTGGACCTCGCTACGGGAGATCGACGCGACGGGCAAGCGGGTGAGTTTCCGGCAGGAGGTCACCCAGGCGCCCGCCGCCGAGATGCGCGGCGAGTGGATCCTCGAACCGAACGGCCCGAGGGAGACCTCCGTGCTGCTCACGCACGACTACCGGGCCATCGACGACGACCCGGAGCGTGAGCAGTGGATCCGGCTGGCGGTGGACCGCAACAGCGTCGCCGAGCTCGACCGGATCAAGGTGGCCGCCGAGCGGCGCAAGCTCGACGAGCTCACTCTGTCCTTTGAGGACTCACTGCGCATCGGCGGTTCCGCAGGCGACGTCTACGAGTTCCTGTACCAGGCGAAGGCGTGGCCGGAGCGGCTGCCGCACGTCGCCAGGCTGGAACTGGAGGAGGACGTGCCCGGCGTGCAGCGGATGGAGATGGACACCAGGGGCGCGGACGGCTCGGTGCACACCACCAAGTCGATCCGGATCTGCTTCGACGGCGAGCGCATCGTCTACAAGCAGACCGAGGTGCCCGCGCTGATGAGCGCGCACACCGGCGAATGGCAGCTGGAGCCCGACGGCGACGGGGTGCTGGCCACCTCACGGCACACCGTGGTGATCGAGCCCGCCGCGGTGCCGAAGGTGTTCGGCGAGGGCGCGACGCTGCGCAAGGCCCGGGAGTTCGTGCAGCAGGCGCTGAGCAAGAACAGCTGCACGACTTTGGCGCACGCCAAGGCTTTCGCGGAGGCACGCCGTGGCTGAGACCGTCGACGCGCTGCTGTCGGCGGCGGCCGCCGAGGCAGGCGCGAAGACCGCCATCAAGGCGGACTACGGCGACATCGGGTACGCCGAACTCGACCAGGCGGCCACGATGTGCGCCTCGGCCATCCGCGGGCTGCTCGGCGACCGGCGCTGCCGGATCGCGCTCGCGTCGCCGCTGCATCCGGATTTCATCACCGGGTTCAACGGGATCGCCCGCAGCGGCAACGTGGTCGTGCCGGTCAACCCGATACTGCCGCCGCACGCGCTGGAGCACTTCCTGGCGGTCACGGACGCCGAGCTGGTCTTCGTCACCACCGAGCTGTTCGCGCAGCTGAAGCGGATCCGGCACCGGCTGCCGAAGCTGCGGGAGGCCGTGCTGATCGGGCCGGGCCCGGTGGAGGACGCCAACGACATCAGGACGATCGACGACCTGAGCGCCGCGTACGAGGTCAGGGGCAACGCGATGGAGCCGCCGAGGCTCGACCCCGACGACGTGGCGTGCGTCCACTTCACCAGCGGCACGACCGGCACGCCGCGCGGTGTCCAGCTCACCCATCGCAACCTCACGGTCAACGCCGCGCAGGTCGCGCGGGCCCACCGGCTCGACGGCGACTCCGTGGTGCTCAACCACCTGCCGAAGTTCCACCTGATGCACCTCAACTCCGCGATCCACGCCAAGGCCACCCAGGTGCCGTGCACCGCGCGCGAGGCGGCGGCGGGCATCGAGCTGGCGAACCGGGTGAAGGCGAGCCACTTCTACACGATCCCGTTGCGGCTCAACCAATTGGCCGAGGATCCCGAGCTGGGCCGGTTGCGTCTCGACACCGTGCGCATGATCGCCTCCGGTGGGACGGCGCTGGCCAAGCGGGTGGCGGTCCGGCTCACCGAGCACTTCGAGGTGCCGGTGTTCCAGGGCTACGGGCTCGCCGAGACCTCGCCGCTGACCCACTCCGCCGGCCCCGACCGGCCGCGGCCCGGCTCGGTCGGTCCGGTGGTCGACGGCACCGAATGCCGCGTCGTGTCGCTCTCGACCGGCGAGGAGGTGCCCACCGGGGAGCACGGCGAGGTGCTGGTGCGCGGGCCGCAGGTGATGAAGGGATATCTGGACCCGGCCGAGCCGTCCGGGATCGACGCCGACGGCTGGCTGTCCACAGGGGACGTCGGCTACCTCGACGAGGACGGCTTCCTGTTCATCGTCGACCGGCTGAAGGACTTCTTCAAGTGTGACAACTACATGATCTCGCCCTCGGAGATCGAAGCCGTGCTCGAAGCGCATCCGCTGGTCCGCGAGGCAGCGGTCGTCGACTACCCCGACCGGCTCAGCGGCGCGGTCGCCAACGCCTTCGTGGTGCTGCGCGACGGCGGCACCGACGATTCGCCCGCCGAAATCGCGGCGTTCGTGGCCGAGCGGCTGCCGTACTACCAGCACGTCCGGCACATCGAGGTGGTCGGCGTGATTCCCCGGCTGCCCAACGGCAAGGTGCGGCGGCGCGACCTCAGGGCGGAACTGATCACCCGGCGCGAACTGACCACGCGGGGTGGAAACCACGGAAGGAGCCCCGGCATGGACGAGGCACAGGACCTGAGCAACCTCATCGCGGTGATCGCCCGGTTCACCACCAAGGGCGACCCCAAGGCCTTCGAGAAGTTCTTCCTGGAGCACGTGGAGTTCATGCGCGCGCAGGAGGGTTTCGGCTCGCACCAGGCGGTCACGCTCGCCGACGACCCGAAGGTGTACGTGAACTTCGGCTGGTGGCTGAACCAGGAGGTGTTCCAGAAGACCGTGTCCAGCGAGGAGTTCCGCGCGCACCAGGGCACCATGCGGTCGATGCTGGCCGGCGCCGAACTGGACCTGTGCAAGAACCTCTTCCGGATCAACGCCGACGCCGAAGCCGGTGAGCGCGGTGACTTCGACACCCCGAGGATGAACATCACCACCTACCGGGTGCACTCGTCGGCCGAGGAGTTCGAGACCGCGTTCGCCCACTACGCCAAGTCCATCCGGATCCTGTACGGCTTCGGCTACGGCGACCTGAACCGCTCGCTGCAGGACCAGTCGAAGTACACCGGGATCGGCTACTGGTGGGACCCCGAGGCCTACGACCGGATGGCGGGCAGCGAGGCGTACCTGGCGCTGGGCAAGCTCGCCGACATCACGGTCGAAGAGGTCGAGCACGTCGCGTGGAACCGCGCGCTGGACCCGGCCGAGACCGCCCGATGACCGCGGAGGAAGGCTCGACGCTCGGCCTCGAAGGACGGGTCGCGGTCGTCACCGGCGCGACCAGGGGAGTGGGACTGGCGATCGCGCGGAAGCTGTGCGCCTGCGGGGTGCACGTCTTCCTCGACTACGCGCACTCCGACGACGACGCCGCGCGGGCCGTCGAGCAGCTGGCCGGGCTGAAGGGGACGGCGACCGCGGTCAAGTACGACATCGGGGACAAGGGCGTCGCGCCCCGGCTGCTCGAAGCCGTGCGCGAGCGGCACGGCAGGCTGGACGTGCTGGTGCACAACGCGGCCAGCTTCCACCCGATGACGGCGGCCGAGCCCGCGATCGGCGAGTTCTGGGACGACGTCCGGCTCGGCGTCAGCCCGCTCGTGCAGACGGCGTCGCGGTTCACCGAGCTGATCGAGCCAGGCACCGGCCGGATCATCGCGGTGTCGAGCCTCGGTGCGCGCGCGGTGGTGCCCCGGTACGTCGCGCAGGGCGTCGGCAAAGCGGCGCTGGAGAGCTACATCCGTTACCTGGCGGCCGAACTCGCGGCCTCCGGCATCGCGGTCAACGCCGTCTCCACGTCCAAAGTGGACAAAGGACAGTCCGGCCGCGAGGGCGAGATGGTCCGCGCGCTCGCCGGGCGCACCCCCGGCGGCAGGCTGACCAGGCCGTCGGACGTGGCCGACGTGGTCGCCCTGCTCTGCACCGACGAGGCGGCCTGGATCAACGGGCAGGTCATCACCGCCGACGGCGGGCTGAGCTTGCTCGCCTGAGAACTGGAGCGAGAGTGGACCTCGAGGTCGATTTCTGTGTGGTCGGGGGTGGCCCGGCCGGGCTCACCCTCGCACTGCTGCTGTCCCGGTCCGGCGCGAGTGTCGCCGTGGTCGAGCGCAGCCGTTCGATGGACCGCGAATACCGTGGCGAGATCCTGCAGCCGGGCGCGCTGGCGTTGCTGGCGGAACTGGGGGTGCTCGACGGCGCGCGTGCGCGTGGCTGCCGTGAGCACTCCCGGTTCCGGTTCGTCGACTCCGGCCGCGCGCTGGTCGACATCGACTACCGCGCGCTGGAGCCGCCGTTCAACCACCTGCTGAGCATTCCGCAGCGGCACCTGCTGGAGGAACTGTCCGCCGCGTGCCAAGACGTGCATCAGCTGCTCGGGTACCGGGTGAGTGAACTCGTGCTCGAAGACGGCCGCGTGCGCGGCGTCGTGGCGACCGGCGTGGACGGGCCGCGGGTGGTGCGCGCGCACTGCGTGGTCGGCGCGGACGGCCGGTACTCGAAGACCCGGCAGCTGGCCGGGATCGAGTTCGACCGGATGGACGTGTTCGACTACGACGTCGCGTGGTTCAAGGTGCCCTGCCCCGGAGACCGGCCACCCGATGTGCAGGTGTTCAGGGCCGCGGGCAGTCCCGTGCTGGTCTACGAGTCCTATCCGGACAGCCTGCAGATCGGGTTCGTGGTGCCGCACAAGGGTTTCCGCTCGCTGACCGAGCAGGGCATCGACGAGGTGCGAGCCGGTATCGCGGCCGCGATACCGCCGTACGCCTCGCTGATCGAGGCACACCTGACGAGCCTTTCGCAGCTGAGCCTGCTCGACGTCTTTTCGGGTTCCGCGAGGACGTGGAGCCGCGACGGCCTGGTGCTGATCGGCGACGCCGCGCACACGCACAGCCCGATCGGGGCGCAGGGGATCAACCTGGCGGTGCAGGACGCCGTCGCGCTGCACCCGGTGCTGATGGCTTCGCTGCGCGAGCGGGACCCGAGCGCGGCCGTGCTCGACCGGTTCACCGCGTCGCGCGAGCCCGACATCGCGAAGGTGACGAAGCTCCAGCTGATGCAGAGCAGGGGCATGCTCTCACGCGGCAAGGTGGCCGCGCTGCTGCGGCCGAGGGTGGCGCCGCTGCTCTCCCGCACCCCGGTCTTCCGCAAGGTGCTCGACCGGCTGGCCTACGGCAACCGGTCCATCCAGGTGGCAGGCGAACTGTTCGTCCATTGAGGAGGCAATACGATGGCTTTGGTCGACCTCTCGTCGCCCGTCGACGCGAAGTTCTGGGAACCGGACCCGGTGGTCCACCAGGTGCTGACCCCCGCGGACGGCGCCAAGCACATGAGCGCCGAGATGCGCGAGCACCTCGGGCTCGAGTTCGACCCGAACGTGCTGCCGGACGCCGAGTTCCTGAACAACGACACCTTCACCCTGACCGTCCACACGGGAACCCATGTGGACGCTCCCGCGCACTACGGCTCGAAGACCACGTATGGCGACGGGGTCCCGCGCACGATCGACCAGATGCCGCTGGACTGGTTCTGCCGCCCGGCCTTCGTACTGGACCTGCGCGACGCCGGCACGCAGCTGGTTGGCGCGGATCTGCTGCGGCGCAAGCTGGACGACCTCAACTACGTGCCGAGGCCGCTGGACATCGCGCTGCTGCACACCGGCGCGGAGCAATGGCTCGGCACCCCGGAGTACTTCGGCAAGTTCACCGGCCTCGACGGCCCGGCCGTCGAACTGCTGCTCGACCTGGGCATCAAGGTCATCGGCACGGACGCCTTCAGCCTGGACGCGCCGTTCCCGTACATCATCGAGCGGTATCAGGCCACCGGCGACCCCGGTGTGCTGTGGCCGGCCCACTTCCTCGGCAGGCGGCGCGAGTACTGCCAGATCGAACGGCTGGGCAACCTGGAAGCCTTGCCGCCCAGCGGTTTCCGGCTGATGTGCTTCCCGGTCAAGCTGACCGGCGCCGGCGCGGGCTGGGCTCGCGCGGTCGCCGACGTCCCGTAACCACGCGGGGGTCGTGAGTGTTTTGGCCGGTTCTAACCGGCCAAAACACTCACGAGTCCTTCAGCCAAAGGCCCCCGGCGATTCGTCGCTGGGGGCCTTTGTGGATGGTCAGGCCACCGGGATCGGTGCCCGCTCGGTGATCGAGCGGGCGGCCGCGTCCAGCACGAGCTGGCCGAGGTGGCCGTCGGCCAGGGTGGGGACGTGGGCACGGTGCTGGCCGCGGAAGGCGGCCAGCATGTCGCCCGCCTGGGTGCGGGCGCCGTGGTTCATCGCCGCCATGACCTCCTCGAAGGAGCCGGGTGCCGCGTCGCCGAGGTCCATGCCGTCGGCGGGCACCACCTCGGGCTGCTTGCCGGACAAGGCGAGCACGACCTCGGCCGGGCGGTCCGAGGTGTAGGCCAGCGTGCCCCGGTCGCCGATGAGCTCGAGTTCGTGGCGGAACCTGCGGTACGGGCTCGACGGCAGCACCCTGCTGGTCACGAGCGAGCAGCGGGCGCCGGACGCCAGCGTCAGGTCGAGCGTGCAGTCGTCCCAGTTCTCCACCGCCCTGCCGACCCCGGCCTCGTCGGCGCGCACGCCGACGACGGTGGTGCCGGTGGCGCTCACGGCGGTGACCTCGCCGCCGAACCAGCGTGCCAGGTCGACCGCGTGCGGCCCGAGATCGCTGAGCACGCCGTAGGAGTACTCGCTCGCGCCGTAGCGCCAGTCCCACGGCGCCGACGCGTCCGCCGACAGTGAACTCGCCGTCGTGTAGCGCAGATGACGGAGTTCGCCGAGTTCGCCGAGCAGGCCGTGTGCCGTGCGGATCGCCGCGTTCCAGCGTTGCGTGAACCCGGCGACCGTGGGCAGCCCCGCGCAGGCCTCTGTCATCGTCTTCGTCTCGTCCGCGTTGCGCGCCAACGGTTTCTCGCAGAACACGGGCAGCCCGCGAGCCGCCGCCGTGACGACCGCGTCCACATGGGACGCCGGGGGAGAGGCGACGACCAGCGCGTCCAGTTCGACCGTGTCGAGCATGGTCTCCAGCCGGTCGAACGGCTCGCTCGTGCCGAACTCGCGGCTCGCCGCGTCCGCGCGGGCGAGGTCACGCCCGCAGACCCCGGCCACCACGGCGCCCGCGCCGATCAGCGCGGGCGCCAGATACCGCTTGCTCCACCAGCCGTGGCCGAACAGCCCGACCCGCAGCGGTGCCGCCGCCATCATCCGCGCCGGCGCTGGAGGTACTCCTGCGCGCTCTTCAGCGCCGCCAGGTTCCGGCCGCCGCGCACCTCGGCCACGTGATGCTTGGCCTCCTCCATGGTCCAGCCGCGCTTCGCGACGCCGTTCGGCTTGAGCAGCTCGGTCTGCCCGGTGGTGACCAGCACGCCGTCGGCGGTCTGCTCGAAGGTCATGTAGCCGTACAGCATGTCGTCCAGCGGGGGCAGGCCCTCCAGCTGACGCCACATGATCTTCTCGTTCGGGAAACAGACCCTGGCCTGCTTCGTGGTGTGCACGGCGCCGCTGGGCACCTGCACGTCCATCACCACGACCTGCTGCAGCGGCACGTCCTCGTGCCTGGTCGCGGTGAGGCAGTGCGGGATGCGCTCCGGCCAGCGGTCCGCCTCGTAGAAGTAGTTGTAGACGTCCTCGATCGGCTCGTCGATCACCAGGAACGCCTCGTAGGAGACCTCCAGTGAGCTGATCTCCTCGTGGTTCTCGGCGAAGTCCTTGAGCCTGCCGAGCTGCATGCCCGCGCCGCGGTCGAGCATCGCCGCCGCCTGCTCGGCGGCCGGGTCGTCACTGTCCACAGTGAACTCATGGCGCAGTTCGACGACGGTTTCACCCTGTGACTGCTTGAAAGACCATTCGCCGGTGACGGCGAGCAGCGGCGCCCCGGGGTTCTCGTGCTCGAAGGCGATCCGTCCGGCGTGCCGGTCCAAGGTCCGGCGGGCGCGCCAGGTGCGGACCGCGTCGAGCTGGCGCTCCCACGACCACCGCTCGACCCGGTCGGCGGAGTCACTGCGCTCCAGATACGCGGTGTGGATCACCGGTGTGAACACCCGCCGCAGCTGGCTGACGTCGGCGACCAGGTCGTACATGAACTCGGCTGACGCCTTCACGGTGATGCTCTGGGTGGAGTCCCTGGTGACGGTTGGCACGGGCTCGCTCCTCTCTGCGATGACCGATCCATCGTCCGGCCCGGTACTGGACCGCCGTTCGAGGCCGGATCCAGTACCGGCCGCCACGCTTGCCCGGCGTTGTCCGGCAAGCGAAGGAGCACACGTGGAGATCAGGAAGCTCGGCGTCGGCGGCCCCGCCGTCTCCGCCATCGGCCTCGGCTGCCTCGGCCTGTCGGGCGGCTACGGGGCGATCGGCGCCGACGAGGCGGTCACGGCCATCAGGCACGCGCTCGGCCGCGGGGTGACCATGCTCGACACCGCGGACTTCTACGGTGGCGGTGAGAACGAGCGGCTGGTCGCCCGCGCCATCGCCGGCCGCCGCGACGAGGTGGTGATCGCGACCAGGGGCGGCGTGCGCGCGAAGACACCCGGCGGCCCGCCCGTCGTGCTCGACGGTTCCCCCGGCTACCTGCGGCAGGCGCTCGAAGCGTCGCTGAGGAGGCTCGGCGTCGACACGATCGATCTGTACTACCTCGGCCGCGTCGACCCCCAGGTGCCGGTCGAGGAGAGCGTCGGCGCGCTCGGCGAGTTCGCCGCCGAGGGCAAGATCAGGCACCTCGGCCTGTCCGAGGTCTCGGCGCACACACTCGCGCGTGCGCACGCCGTCCACCCGATCGCGGCGGTGGAGAGCGAATACTCCTTGTGGGAACGGCATGTCGAGTCCGAGATCCTCCCGGCGGCGCGCGAACTGGGCACCGGCCTGGTCGCGCACAGCCCGCTGGGCAAGGGTTTCCTGGCCGGTCTGTTGTCCTCGGCCGACCAGCTCGGCGAGACCGACCACCGGCGCAACCACCCGAGGTTCCAGGGCGAGAACTTCCGCGACAACCGCGCGCTGCTGTCCGAAGCGGCGAAGATCGCGGCCGGGCTCGGGATCACCCTGGGCAGGCTGGCACTCGCCTGGCTGCTTTCGCGTGGTGACGACATCGTCCCGATCCCCGGCAGCAGGCGGATCACGCACATCGACGACAACACCGCGGCCGTCCGCACCCGGCTCACCCCGTCGCAGATCCTCGCGCTGGACGAGATCTTCGCGGCGGGCCGGGTCTCAGGCGACCGCCACCCGGCCCACCGCAAGCTCGCCGGCGCCGACCGCGACGGCTGACCGGGATAAAGCCCGCTTTACTCCCGGGGATAAAGCGGGCTTTATCCCCGGGAGTAAAGCCCGCTTTATCGCTGTTTCAGCGCTGGACCGGGGTCGTGGGTTCGCCGAACCAGGACGTGAGGGTCCGGGTGAGCGAGTCCGTGTCGGTGCCAGCCCAGGCCACGTAGCCGTCCGGGCGGACGAGCAGGGCGGGTGACGGCGGGTCGTCACAGCGTGCGGCCAGCAGGTGGACGGAGTCCGCCCAACGCCCGGCCGCGGTCAGCGGCGCGGGGTCGGCCGCGAGGTCGAGCAGCACCGGCTTGCCTTGGCGCAGCAGGGTGACCAGTGTCGTCTCGCCGTCCGCGGTCTTCAGCGCCAGGTCGCGGGCGAACCGGCCGGTGAGCGGATCGGCGTCCTCTGTGGACGGATAGCGCGTGCTCGCGCCGGAGACGAGCTCGGCCAGATAGCGGTTCGCCTCGGGGATGTCCAGCAGGTGCTGGAAAAGCGAGCGCAGTGCCGTGACGTTGCGGTGCGGGTCCAGCAGCGCCAGCTGGGTGCGGCTGTACTCGAGCACCTCGGCGGCAACCGGGTGGCGTTCGGCGTGGTAGGTGTCGAGCAGGCTGTCCGGAGCGCGGCCCTGGATACGGGCGGCGAGCTTCCAGCCCAGGTTGGCGGCGTCCTGCAGACCCAGGTTGAGGCCGAGGCCGCCGTACGGGAAGTGCACGTGCGCCGCGTCGCCCGCCAGCAGGACCCGGCCCTCGCGGTAGCGGTCGGCCTGGCGGGTGGCGTCACCGAAGCGGGTCATGAACGACGGGTCCGTGATTTCCAGGTCCCTGCCGAGTATCCGGCCGACCGCGGCGCGGAACTCCTCGATCGTCACCGGCGCGTCGCGGTCGGGGTGCGGCCTGCCGAACTCGGTGGTGACGATGCGGACCACGCCGTTCGGCCGGGGATTGATGTTGACCGTGCCGCCCGGTGTCCTGGTGATGCCGCGCTTCTCGGTCGCCATCGTCGGGAGCGTGCAGTCGCAGAGCATGCCGCCGACCGTGGGATCGGTGCCGGGGAAGCCGATGCCTGCCAGCTTGCGGGTGGTGCTGCGGCCGCCGTCGCAGCCGATGAGGTACCCGGTGTGCAGGTTGTACGTGCCGTCCGGGCCGGTCGCCTCGACGGCGACCCCGTCGGCGTCCTGGGCCAGCCCGGTCAGCTCGTGCCCGCGCTTGATCACCACCCCGAGTTCCCGCGCGCGGGCTTCGAGCACCTCCTCGACCTGGATCTGCGAGACGTTGAGCAGATACGGGTGGTCCGCGTTCACCGGATGCAGCTGCAGCAGCGGCCACATGCCGGCGAACGGCATCTTCGGCCAGGCGACCCGCTCGCCGACCAGCAGGGTGCTGAGCAGGTCCCGCCGGTCCAGTGTCTCGGCGGTGCGGGCGTGCAGGCCCCAGGCGCGCGCGTCGGCGGGGCGCGCGGTGGTGCGTTCGAGCACCACCACGTCCACGCCGGACAGGCCCAGTTCGCAGGCGAGCATGAGCCCGACCGGCCCACCGCCCGCGATGACCGCGTCGGTCTTCATGCTGACTCCTCGTTCGTCGTGCCGGTCAGGCCAGCTCACCGCTGACCACGCGCAGCGGCAGGCCCGGCTTTTCCCGGACCTCGATGTTCGCCAGCCCGGCGCTGGACAGGATCTTGCGGTACATCACCGGCGAGTGGAGCTCGCCGCGTTCGGTCCACGCGAGCATCAGCAGGTTCAGCATGTGCGCGTGGTAGTCGGCGGCGGGCGGGCCGTCGACCGGCATGAAGCCGACGATCACCACCTTCCCGCCCGGTTTCAGCGCGCTCACGAGCTTGCGTGTCAGGTCGATGCAGCGGCTCGCGGCGAACTGGAAGAGGAAGTTGCCCAGGATGATCACGTCGTACTCGCGCTGGAGCTCGACCTCGAACGCGTCGCCAGGCAGGTAGTCGACCCGGTCGTCGACGCCGAGCCGCTTCGCGTGGCCCTTGGCCACCTCCAGCACGTCCGGCCAGTCCTGTGTGGACACTGTGGCGCGCTCGTCGCGCGCGGCGAGCGCGAAGCCGAACAGGCCGTGCCCGGCGCCGACGTCGAGCACGTCGAGCGTCTCGCGGCCTTCGGCCCACGGCCCGACCAGGTCGGCGACGAACTCGGCTCCCGGCTTGGTCGCGAAGGTCAAGTGCGTCGCGAAGTCCACCCAGTAAGGGAAATCGGGGGTTTCCGCGTTGGTCTCCAGCCGGGTGCCGCCGTGCCGGACGACGTCGGCGAGGTCGCGCATGGCGTCCCATTCCCAGTCGCTCGCCGCGACGCGCACGATGCCGCCGCAGTACTGCGGGCTGGTGGTGACGAGCAGCTCCTTCGCGCCGCCGGAAAGCTGGAACTGCTCGCCGTCGGCCTCGATCAGCCCGGCCGAGGCGAGCCCGCGCAGCAGGCCGCGGGTCGCCCTCGGATTCGTGCGCAGCATCGCGGCGACGTCGTCCGGGTCGGCGGGGCCCTTGGCGAGCGCGTCGAACACCCGCAGCTCCAGCGCCGCGCGCAGCAGATAAGTCGACTTGAACGCCGTCATCATCGCCAGCAGCGAGCCGCGGTCGATGCCGTTTTCGGTCATGGTGTGCCCTTTCTGGCCAGCTGCGGCGTCAGGTGTGCCGAGCCGGCGCGGACCGCGATGTCCATCACGTACTGTCCGTACCCGGAATTGGCGGACTCCTCGCCGAGCCGGTAGCAGGTGTCGATGTCGATGAAGCCCACGCGCAGCGCGACTTCCTCCAGGCACGCGATCCGGACGCCTTGGCGGTGTTCGAGGATCTGGATGTACTGCCCGGCGTCCATCAGCGAGTTGTGCGTCCCGGTGTCGAGCCAGGCGAACCCGCGCCCGAGGTCGACGAGTTTCGCCTTGCCAGCGTCGAGATAGACCTGGTTGACGTCGCTGATCTCCAGCTCGCCCCGCGCGGACGGCCGCAGCCCCCGCGCGATGTCGACGACGTCGTTGTCGTAGAAGTAGAGCCCGGTGATCGCCCGGTCCGACTTCGGGTGCGCCGGCTTCTCCTCGATGGAGATCAGCCTGCCGTCGGCGTCGGTCTCGCCGACCCCGTACCGTTCCGGGTCGGTGACCGGATAACCGAACAGCACGCAGCCGTCGATGTTCCTGGCGTGGCGGCGCAGCACCTCGGAGAACCGGGGGCCGTGGAAGATGTTGTCGCCGAGGATGAGCGCGACCTCGTCGTCGCCGATGTGGTCGGCGCCGACCAGGAACGCGTCGGCGAGCCCGCGAGGCACGGGCTGCTCGGCGTAGGTGATCTCCAGCCCGAGCCGGGAACCGTCGCCGAGCAGCCGCTCGAACAGCGGCAGCTCCAGCGGGGTGGAGATGACCAGTATCTCCCGGATCCCGGCCAGCATCAGCACCGAGAGCGGGTAGTAGATCATCGGCTTGTCGTAGACGGGCAGCAGCTGCTTGGAGATGCTGCGGGTGAGCGGGTACAGCCTGCTGCCGGTGCCACCGGCGAGGATGATGCCTTTCACAACAGTTCCAAAGCCTTGACGATCTCGGATGGCTCGGGTTGTGCCTGGATCTCGGCGCGGACCCGCTCGGCGGCCTCGGCGTAGGACGGGGTTTCGAGCACGTCGACGATCGACTGGCCGATGAGCCCGGCGTCGGCCCGGTCCCGCTCGCCGATGATCGCCAGCCCGCCGCCGCTGGCGTGCACCCGCTCGGCGTTGGGCACCAGCAGCGGGCCGTCCTGGGCGACGATCACCTGGGGCACCGCGTTGGCCAGCGCGGTCAGCGCCGTGCCGGCGCCGCCGTGGTGCACCACCAGGTCGCAGTGCCGCATCACCTGGTTGATCGGCAGCGTGCCGACGGCACGCACGCCGTCGGGGAGCGGGCCGAGGTCGGCGTGATACTCCTGGGGGACAAGCAGAACTGCCTCGGCGTCGCCGAGTTTCGCCACCGCCTGGCCGGTTCCCTCGATCACCGAGGCGAACTCGCCGCCCTTGGCCAGTGATTCCGCCGACCACAAGCCGAAGGACAGGCAGATCCGCCTGCCCGCCGCGCGTTCCAGTGTCCACTCGGGAACGGCCGCGGTGCCGTTGTACGGCAGGAACCGGATCGGCGACGCGACCGGGATGTTCGGCGACTGCACGCTGGGCGGGCACGGGTCGACGGTGAGCGCCGGGTCGCCGATGCCACTGCCGCCGAGGCGCACGCACGTGTCGTGCAGCGCCTTCTTCAGCGGCTCCACCAGTATCGAGCTGAAGTTGTCGATGCCCCAGCGGTGCACCACGCCGGGGATGCCGAGCGCGGCGGCGACCACCTGGCCGCTGAACTCCATCGAGTCGGTGATGATCAGGTCGGCGCCCCAGCCGCGGGCGAAGGCCGCGTAGTCGTCGACGTACTCCTCGAGGTCGTCACGCCAGCGCTGCCCGAGCATGGCGATGCGCTCGGGGTCCAGCGAGGGCAGCGTGGTGCTCGACCCTGGCGCGGAGAAGGGATCCTTGCGCCGCACCGGTGGCCGCCGCGCGCCGCCGTCGTCCGGGCCGACCAGCCTGGTCGGCAACCCGGCCTCGTGCGCGGTGCGCACCGAGTCGGCCTTGCCGAGGAAGACGACCTCGTGACCGGCCGCCCGTAACGCCCAGGTGAGCGGGATCATCGGCAGCAGATGGGTCGGCACCAGCGCATTCACCAGCACACGCATGTGGCTCTCCGTCTCGCGTAGGTGGATGGGGACGCTCAGGCGTTCCGGAGCGTGCTGTTGACCGAGTCGAGCAGCAGGCGCGGGGTCTTGAAGGTGTCGACGTCCTCGTCGGGGATCCGCACCCCGAGCGTGTCCTGCAGCCTGGTGACGACCTCGAACACGGCCAGCGAGTCGAGGCCGAGCTCGTCCCACGCGGTGTCGAGCGTGCTTTCGCCGATCGTCGAGACGCCGTCCGTGCCCACGCACTGCTCGACGACGGACTTGAGATCGGTGATGGTCAGTTCCGGCATGGCGCGCTCCTGGCATGGCTGGCGTGGAAAGGGATTCCGGGCACCGGCGATCGTCGTCAGCCGGGCTTGAACGGTGGTCGAAGAGCACTCGGGCGCGGCGCTTCCAGTCCCGCTCCAGCCGCGCGCGAGCCTGGCTGCGCACGGTGGGGCCGAGACCGGGAGGACAACGTGACCCCAACGCTGCAGGCCGCCGAACCGTCCCACGCACGGGTGCTCGGCGTCGGTGCGTACCGGCCGCGCCGGGTGGTGACCAACCCCGAGGTGTGCGCGCACATCGACTCGACGCCGGAATGGATCGAAAGCCGGTCGGGGATCAGGACACGCCGGTTCGCCGGGCCTGACGAGACCTTGTGCGCCATGGCCGTTTCCGCGGGGAAGGCCGCGCTGGCGGACGCCGGGATCGACCCGGACCAGCTCGACTGCGTGATCGTGGCGAGCATGTCGAACCTGGTGCAGACGCCGCCGCTTTCGGTGCTGGTGGCCGACGAGCTCGGCGCGCGCAACTCGGCCGGGTTCGACCTTTCCGCCGCCTGCGCGGGTTTCTGCCACGCGCTCGCCGTCGCGGGCGATCTGGTGCGCGCGGGCAGCGCGCGGCAGGTGCTGGTGATCGGCGCGGAGCGGATGACCGACATCGTCGACCGGACCGACCGCACGATCGCGTTCATGTTCGCCGACGGCGCCGGCGCGGCGGTGGTCGGCTCGTCCGCCGAGCCGGGCATCGGCCCGGTGGTCCGCTGGGCCGACGGGCGCTCGCGCGGCGGGCTTTACATGAACACCACCTGGGCACAGTTCCGTGACGACCCGACCCTCGAGTGGCCCGCCATGAAGATGGACGGTCAGCGGGTTTTCCGCTGGGTGGTGGAAAACGCGGTGCCCGCGGCCAAGGAAGCCTTGCGGCGCGCGGGAATCGGCGTCGGCGACCTGGCCGCGTTCATCCCGCACCAGGCGAACGTCCGGATGATCGAAGTGCTGGCCGACCGGCTCGGGCTGCCCGCCGCGGTGGCCGTCTCGCGGGACGTGGTCACCGCGGGCAACACCTCGGCCGCGTCCATCCCGCTCGCCATGCGGGCCATGCTCGACGCCGGCGCCGCCGAACCCGGCGGCGCGGCGCTGCTGATCGGGTTCGGCGCCGGGCTCAACTACGCGGGCCAGGTCGCCCTGCTGCCGGGACGCTCCTGATGGGCCTCGACCGCTCGTTCGCAGGCCGCGAGTACCCGGCGGGCGAGCCGTACGAGGTCGGCCGTGAGAAGATCCGCGAATTCGCCGCCGCGCTGGGCATCGAGGGGCACGACGGGCTCGTCGCACCGCCGACCTTCCCCATCGTGCTCGCGCTGCGCGCGGCCGAGCGGGTGACGCGGGAACCGGGGCTGGGCTTCGACCACACCCGCACCGTGCATCGTGAGCAGCGGTTCGAACACCATCGGCCGGTGCGCGCGGGCGACCGCCTGACCGTGCGTGTCACCGTGCTCGACGTCAAGTCGATCGCGGGCACCGACGTGCTGGTGACCAAGGAGGAGATCGGCACCGTCACCGGGGAGCCGGTCTGCACCACGGTCACCACGCTGATCGCGGGTGGCGGGCGATGACCGCGTCCTTCCGGCTGAGCCGGGCCGATCTCGTCCGGTACGCGGGCGCGTCCGGTGACTTCAACGCGCTGCACTGGAGTGACGAGGCCGCCGCCGCTGCCGGGCTTGGCGGGGTGGTGGCGCACGGGATGCTGCTGGCCGGACTGGCCATGACGCTGGCGGGCGAGTGCCGCGCGAGCTCGGTGAAGTTCCTCAAACCCGTCGTGGTGCCGGAAACCGGGGATGTGGTGATCACTGTGGACAGTGCGGAGAAGCCGGACGGCGCCGAGCTGACCGTCAGGTGCGCCGGCGAGCTCGTCGCCAGGGTGAACGTCCGTGGCTAGGGTGATCGTGCTGGGCGGCACCGGGTTCGTGGGGCGCTGGGTCTGCGCCGAGTTCGTGGCCCGCGGCTGGGACGTGCTGGCCGTGGCGCGCACGCGCGCGCCGGTGCCCGCCGGGGTCCGGCTGGTGCGGCTCGATGTCGCCGCGACCACGGCGGACGTGCTCGCCAGGCTGGTCACCGGCGCCGGCCCCGATGTGGTGGTGAACGCCGCAGGCCAGGTATGGGACCTCGACGAGGAACTCGTGCTGCGGTCGAACGTCACGCTGGTGGAACGCATGCTGGCCGCACTGGAGAAGTGTCCGATAAGGACAGTGCTGGTGCATCTGGGCTCATCCATCGAATACGGGCCGCAGGCACGTGGCGTCGCCGTGCGCGAGGACCTCGTCGCGCGGCCGGTGAGCGGGTACGGCGCAGCCAAGCTGCGCGCGACCGAACTGGTGCTCGACGCCTTCGCGCGCGGCCACGTCCGCGGCGCGGTGCTGCGGCTGTGCCAGGTGATCGGGCCGGGCCAGCCGTCGCAGAGCCTGCTCGGCAGGGTCGTCGGCGGCCTGCTCGCCGCCGAGCCGGTGACCTTGGGCCCGCTGCGCGACGAACGGGACTTCGTGGACGTGCGCGACGTGGCCACCGCGGTCGTCAAGGCGGCCGAAGTGGCGCCGGACCGCGTGGTGAACATCGGCCGCGGCTCGGTGACGCGCGTGCGCGCGCTCGTCGACGGCCTGATCGCGATCGCCGGGGTGAAGACCGAAGTGGTCGAACGCGAGTCACCCGCCGGGCGGCGCTCGGCCGGGATCGCCTGGGAGCAGGCGGATATCTCGCTGGCCCGCGACCTGCTCGGCTGGTCGGCCTCGCGTGCGGTCGAGCAGACACTGCGTGATCTCTGGCTCGCCGCTTCGAGCGCGCATCGAGGCCATCTCCAACCGCTGGCCCGAAACTGACTTCCGGTACGGCCGGGAGGATCCGCGAAACGGTACTGGGAGAAACACAGATGACGAGTGACACGAAGACTCTGATCCTCGAACAGGTCCGGAAGTATCACCAGGGCTCCGGCAGCGCAGTGTCGTTCGTGCCGGGACAGACCCCGATCACGCCGTCGGGCGCCGACCTCGACGAGGACGACCGCGTCGCGCTCGTGGAGGCGGCGCTGGACATGGCGATCGCCGCCGGTGCGCGCACCCGCCGGTTCGAGACCGCGCTGGCCCGCGCGCTCGGGCTGCGCAAGGCGCACTTCACGAACTCCGGCTCCTCGGCGAACCTGCTCGCGATCACCGCGCTGACCTCGCACATGCTCGGCAAGCGCAAGCTGGTGCCCGGCGACGAGGTGATCACCGTGGCCGCCGGGTTCCCCACCACCGTCAACCCGATCGTGCAGAACCGGCTGGTCCCCGTCTTCGTCGACATCGACCTCACCACCTACAACACCACGGTGGACCGGGTCGCCGCCGCCATCGGCCCGCGCACCAAGGCCATCATGATCGCGCACGCGCTCGGGAATCCGTTCCCCGCCGCGGAGATCGCCGAACTGGCCAAGGAACGCGGGCTCTGGCTCATCGAGGACAACTGCGACGCGCTCGGCTCGACCTACGGCGGCAAGCCGACCGGCACCTTCGGTCACCTCGCCACGCAGAGCTTCTACCCGGCACACCACATCACCACCGGCGAGGGCGGCAGCGTGCTGACCGCGGACCTCCAGCTGGCCAGGATCGTCGAGTCGATCAGGGACTGGGGCCGGGACTGCTGGTGCGAACCCGGCGAGGACGACAAATGCGCGCGGCGGTTCAAGTGGACGCTCGGCACGCTGCCGCCCGGCTACGACCACAAGTACATCTTCTCCCACATCGGGTACAACCTGAAGTCGACCGATCTGCAGGCCGCGCTGGGGGAGACCCAGCTGCGCAGGCTGCCGGAGTTCGGCGAGGCCAGGCGGCGCAACTGGAACCGCATGCGTGAGGGCCTGCTCGGCGTCGAAGGGCTGCTGCTGCCCGAGGCGACGCCCGGCAGCGACCCGAGCTGGTTCGGCTTCGTGCTGACGGTGGCCGAGGACGCGCCGTTCGAGCGGCGCGACATCGTCGCCGAGCTGGAGCGCAAGAAGATCGGCACCCGCCAGCTCTTCGCGGGCAACCTGACCCGGCATCCCGCCTACCACAACGAAAACTACCGCGTGTCCGGCGAGCTGACCAACAGCGACATCGTCACCGAGCGGACGTTCTGGATCGGCGTCCACCCGTCGATCACCACCGAGATGATCGACTACATGGTCACCGCCATCCGTGAGTTCGCGCACGGATCCCGGTGACACAGTTCAGGAAGGTGCGTCATGGCCTCAGCCCAGCCCGAAGTACTGCTGCACGGCGCTGACCGCGCGCAGGGCGCCAGGTTCACCAGATCGGCCTCGGTCACCGAGAACCCGCTGCTGCCGACCGCCCGGTTCCACGAATGGTTCGCCGGGCGCGCCGGGGCAGGCAGCCTCAGTGTCGCCCGCATCCCGTTCGACGACCTGCGCGGCTGGTCGTTCGACGAGCGGACCGGCAACCTCGGCCATGTCAGCGGGCGCTTCTTCACCGTCGAGGGACTCGAGGTGGAGACCGACTACGGCGTTGTTCCACAGTGGACACAGCCGATCATCAACCAGCCGGAGATCGGCATTCTCGGCATACTCGTCAAGCAGATCGGCGGCGTGCTGCACTGCCTGATGCAGGCGAAGATGGAGCCGGGCAACGAGCCGCTGATGCAGCTCTCGCCGACCGTGCAGGCCACCCGCAGCAACTACACCAGGGTGCACCAGGGCGGCTCCATCCCGTACCTGGAGCATTTCGCGGGCGCCAAGCGCGGCCGGGTGCTCGTCGACGTGCTGCAGTCGGAGCAGGGCGCCTGGTTCTACCAGAAGCGCAACCGCAACATCGTGGTCGAGACCACCGAGGACTTCCCGCTGCATCCGGACTTCTGCTGGCTGACCATCGGCCAGGTGCAGGAGCTGCTGCTGCACGACAACCTGGTGAACATGGACGCGCGCACGGTGCTGTCGTGCATCCCGTTCGTCAGCGAGGACTCCGGCGCGCTGCACTCGATGGGCGAGATCCTCAGCTGGATCACCGACACGAAGACGCGCTATGACCTCTCGGTGCGGCGAATCCCGTTGCGTGCGGTCAAGAACTGGGAAAAGACCGCCGACGCGATCCGGCACGAGGACGGCAAGCACTTCGAAGCCGTCGCGGTCGCCGTCACCGGCAACACCCGCGAAGTGGCCAGCTGGACCCAGCCGCTGTTCGCGCCGCGCGGGCAGGGAGTCGTGGCCTTCCTGACCAAACGGGCCGAAGGCGTGCGCCACATCCTGGTGCACGCCCGGTGCGAGCCCGGCTACCTCGACACCGTCGAGCTGGCGCCGACCGTGCAGTGCACGCCGTCGAACTACGAAGGGCTGCCCGAAGCGGCCACACCGCCGTTCCTCGACGAGGTGCTGTCCGCGCGGCCGGAGCGGATCCTCTACGACACCGTCCAGTCGGAGGAGGGCGGGCGGTTCTACCGCGCGCTCACCCGGTACCAGATCATCGAGACCGGCCCGGACTTCCCGCGCGACCTGCCCGCGGACTACCGGTGGCTCACCGTCGGCCAGCTCACCGAACTGGTGCAGCACAGCCGTTATCTCAACGTCCAGGCCCGCACCCTGGTCGCGTGCCTGCACGGGCTGGCGACATGACCACCGAAGTGCTGGTGGTCGGTGCGGGCCCGGCCGGGCTGACACTGGCGCACGAGCTCACCCGCCGCGGTGTCCGGGTGCGGCTCATCGACGCGAAGACCGGCCCCGCCGTGACCAGCAGGGCGATCGCCACGCATCCGCGCACACTGGAGATCTACGACCAGATGGGCGTCGCCGAGGCCATGGTGTCGCACGGCGAGCGCATCGGCGCCTTCACCCTGTTCCAGAACGGCACCCGGCTCACCCGGCTCGAAGCCGACTACGACGAGATGCCGACGCGGTTCCCGTTCACCCTGTGCATCGACCAGGTGCTGACCGAAAGCGTGCTGCGCGAGTCGCTGGCGCGGCTGGGCGTGCGGATCGAATGGGGCGTGTCGCTCGAGGACTTCGAGCAGGACGACGAGTGCGTGCAAGCGTTGCTGCGCCACGAATCCGGCGCCGAGGAGACGGTGCGCGTGCCGTATCTCGCCGGCTGCGACGGCGGGCACAGCGTCGTGCGCAAGAAACTGGGCCTCCGCCTCGAAGGCGAGTCGGCCGAGACCTGGCTCATCGCGGACGCGGTGGTCGACGTCGGCCTGCCCCGCGACTCCATTTATTGGATCCGCAACCAGGGCCTCACCATGATGCTGGTGCCGATGAGCGGCGAGAACCGCTGGCGCCTCCTCGACACCGCGAAGGTCGACCACGGCGCCGACCCGGCGGCGGTCGCCGCGCGCTTCAGCCGCGAGATGACCGCCGGGCTCGGCAGTGAGGTCCGAGTCCACACCCCGGAGTGGATCTCGGTCTTCACCTTCCAGCAGCGCATGGTCGCCCAGATGCGCGTCGGCCGCTGTTTCGTCACCGGCGACGCCGCCCACGTGCACAGCCCGGCCTCGGGGCAGGGCATGAACACGGGCATCCAGGAGGCGTACAACCTCGCCTGGAAGCTGGCGATGGTCGTGCGCGGCCAGGCGGGGGAGCGGCTGCTCGACACCTACGCCGCCGAGCGCGTCCCGGTCGGTAAGGCGCTGCTGCGTTCGACCAAGAAGGCCACGTATCTCGTGCAGCTCAAGAACTCCGTCGCGGGCTGGCTGCTGCCGGTCGTGTTCGGCGTGGTCCGGACGTTCCCCTGGGTCCGGGTGCGGATGCAGCGCGAGATCCTCGGCGGGATCTCCGGTCTCAACCTGACCTACGCGGACAGCGACCTGACCTTGGCCGCGGGCGAGTCCACCGGCCCCCGGCCTGGCGAGCGGATCACGAAGGTACCCGCCACGGTCACCACGACCGAGACGTGGCGCGATCTCGACGCCGACCTCAAGACCGGCCGCTGGCTGCTCGCGGTCGCCCCGGGAGCGGAGACCGAAGCCGCCCTCGTCGCGAAGACCACCGACACCTGGCTCACCGTCCGCACCCTCGGCCCCGGCCCGGTCCTCGTCGCACTCGGCCTCACCGACGGCGCCTGGCTACTGGTCAGGCCCGACGGCTACGTCAGCGCCCGGGGTGACCGGCTGACCGCGGACTCCCTCACCCAAGCCACCACCCGCGCCCACATCAAGGGCTCGTGAGTGGTACGGCCGGTTCTAACCGGCCGTACCACTCACGAGCCCCGAAGTCAGAGCCGGGCACCATCCGTGTGGATGGTGCCCGGCTCCTTTTCTGGGGGTTATTCAGGTGGTTTCGGGGTAGGCCTCGAGCTCGATGGTGATGGTCACCTCGCGGGCGACGAACAGGCCGCCGGAGGCGAGCGGCATGTCGGAGGTGAGGCCGAAGTCGTGGCGGTCGATGGTGGCTTCGGCGCTGAAGCCCGCCTTCGTGTTGCCCCACGGGTCGGTGGCGACGCCGTTGAAGCGCAGTGCGAAGTCGAGCTGCTTGGTGACGCCGTGGATGGTGAGCTCGCCGGCGAGCACCGCGGCGTCGAGGCCGCGGTCCAGGTTCACCGCGGTGGAGCGGAAAGTGGCCTTGGGGAAGGCTGCCACGTCGAGGAACTGGTCGGAGCGGAGGTGCTCGTCGCGCTTGGGGTTGCGGCTGTGCACCGAGGCCGTGTCGATCTCGACCTCGATCGACGAGGCGGCGAGGTCTTCGGCGATCTCGATGCGGCCGGTCACCGACTCGAACGAGCCGCGGACGGTCGCGATCATCATGTGGCGCACGGTGAACGCGACTTCGGAATGGGCGACGTCGATGGTCCAGGTGCCGGTGGTGAGTCCGGGAGCGACCAGGGTTTCGGCGGTCATGCCGTTGTCCTTTCGGTCAGGATTCTTTGGCTGAAGCGGATTCCCCGGCCGGAGCGGCCGGAGCGGCGGGCGCGGCCGGCTTGGGCATCGGGCCGCGGCCACCGGGGCCGCGGATGACGACCCGGCGCATGAACACGACCGCGGCGCACGCCAGGCCCGCGCCCGCCAGCCCGACGATGCCGACGGTCGAGGTGAGCGCGTTGCTGATGGTGGCCGCCGGGTCGGTCGTCGAGACGACCGCCCAGTCCACCAGGAAATACGAGAACAGGGTCTGGCTCACCGAAAGCCCGATCGAGTGGCCGACCGTCTTGCTCAGCATCAGGGTCGAGGTCGCGGTGCCGACGTCGGTCGGCGGCACCGAGTTCTGCGCCAGCAGCCCGACACCTGCCATCGACGGCCCGATCCCGACGCCGATGAACGCCAGGTACAGCGCGATCAGCACGAGCGGCGTCGTGGTCGACACCGTCAGCGTCAGCCCCGAGCCGGCCGCCAGCAGCACGGCGGCGCCCGCCAGCACGGGCTTGGCCAGCTGCGGCCGCCACATCAGCGGGACACTGAACCGGTTGCTGAGCACCATGCCCAGCAGCAGCGGGAACAGCAGCAGCGCCGAAACCGTGGCCGAGACGCCGCGCACCTGCTGGAAGTACAGCGGCATGAACAGCACCGCCGGGAACATCGCCAGCGAGAAGAAACCGCTCGCGGCCAGTACCGCGGAATAGGTGGGGTTGCGGAACAAACCCAGCGGTACCAAGGGAACCGCGACCCGCAGCTCGACGACCACGAACAGCGCGAGCAGCACCAGGCCCGCCGCCAGGCAGCCGGCGACCTCCAGGCTGAACCAGCCGTAGAGCGCCTGGCCCGCGCTGGTCCTGCCCTTTTCGGTCAGTCCGAACAGGACGAAGGACAGCGAGGCGATGAGCAGCACCGCGCCCAGTGTGTCCGGCTTGCCGGACGGCACGTCGGGGTTGCGGAAGGCGGGCACGAACCGCAGCACCACGAACAGCATGGGCGGCACGAGGATCGCGTTGATGAAGAACACCGAGCGCCAGCCCGCGAGGTCGGTGAGCAGGCCGCCGACCCACGGCCCGCCGATGAGGCTGACCGCGATCATCGTGCCCATCGCCGACTGCAGCTTCCCGATCGTCTCCATCGGGAACGCCTCGCGGGCCAGCGACATGGCCACCGGGAGCAGGCCTGCCGCGCCGACGCCCTGCAGGGTGCGGAAGACGATCAGCTGCGGCATGGTGCTCGCGATCCCGCACAGCACCGAGCCGAGCAGGAACAGCCCCAGCGAGATGAGCAGCGCCGGCCGTCGTCCGTAGAGATCGGAATAGCGGCCGTACAACGGCGCGATGACCGTCGAGGACAGGAGATAACCGGTGACGATCCAGGTGTAGAGGGTCTCGTCGCCGTGCAGTTGCTCGACGATGCGGGGCATCGCCGTGCCGATGATGGTCGCGTCGAGCAGTCCGAGGAAGGCGGCGCCGAAGGTCGCGATGAGGACGATGCGCTGCGCCGCCGGGCTCAGCCTGCCGAAGAGGTCCCTGATGGTGGGTGCCGAGTGGGAATCCGTCACGCCGTGCTCCTTTCCGTGCCGCGCTGAGCGCAGCGCGATTCGGCGGAACGTCCCTGGTGGGGGACGTGCCGCCTGCGCTTGCCGGTCTGTGTGGGGAACCCGCTCCGGTGCCGGAAAGTCCAGGGCGACCAGCGGTTCCGCTGGCACTCACCTTACGGAGTGAGTGCTTACTCCGTCAAGAGGGGAAGATCAGCTCGCCCGCTGGATGGCCGCGCGGACGACCTCGCCCGCGTCCGGCAGGTCCGCGACCTGAGCCAGGTACGCCGCCCTCGACGCGGCGAGCTTGTCCTGGAAACCCTTGTCGTACAACGAGTTCTCGAGCGCGGCCACGGTCGCCTTCTCGTCGAGGATCTCCGCGGTGAGCAGCGCGTCGAGGTACGGGTTGTCCGTGAACATCGGCTCCTGGATCTCGTACGCGCCCTTCGGCCACAGGCGGAACCGGTCGATCGGCGCGGTCTCGCCGAGCCACTCGCGCACGGTCCCGGTGAGCCCGATCTCCTCATCCAGCCGGGCGATGTCCGCTTCGTCGTGCACGCGGAACCGGTTCTGCACCACCATCGCCGCCTGGTCCATCAGCACCGCCCGCGCGCTGGTCGCGCTCGTCGGGCTGAACACGATCGTCAGGTCGGCGGAGCCGAGCAGCGTGGTGTACCGCTCGACCGAACACGGCGGCAGCACGTGCAGCCGGTCGGCGGCGAGCTTGCCGAACGCGGGCGGCTGCTGCCCGATGAGGACGAAATGCGTGGTCTCCGGCAGCTGCGCGAGATAGTGGACCAGCAACTCGGGAACCCGCTCGGTGAGCCTGGCGCTCATGTCGCTGGACATCCGGCCGCCGGAGGGCTGCTGCCACGACGAAACCGGGATCATCACCAGCCGGTCCGACCGGCCGAGGCCGAACTCGGCGAACACCTCCGCGCGGGCCCGCTCGGTCACCGGCGGCTCCTGCGCCACGATCCGGTACGGGAAACCGCTCCCGCCAGCGCCGGCGTCGAGATGCGCGGTCGGGACCGGGCGCAGATGCGCGGGCATCTCGAGGATCTTCTTGCTGACCGTGACCGGCCCCCGGCCGCACAGGTCGATGGCGAAGTCGGTGTTCTCCCACTCGCTGAGGTCGATCGGCAGGATCGGCAGCCCGTAGTCCTCGATGAACCACGGGTCGAGCCCGAGGTGGAAGTCCACGCTGCGGTAGTAGGAACCGTAGTCGGACAGGATCAGCGCGTCCGGCTGGATCCGCGCGATGATCTCGTCGATCAGCGCGCGGGCGTCGGCGCCTTTCGGGCAGTCGGCGTAGTCGATCACATCGTGGCCGAAGCCGAAGTGCTCGACGGCGGACGCCGTGCCCGGCGGGACCACGAAGTGACTCTCGTACCCCGAGCGGCGCAATTGTTCGGCCAGTGACAGGCCGATGAAGGTCTCGCCGAAGGCGGCTGCGGACAGGCTGAAAAAGAGCAGTCTCATCGGAACTCCTCGGGTCGGCTGCCCGCAGGCTCTCCGGTTTCGGTCGAGCCCCGTTCGACTGGTGCTCGACACCGCGGCCCGAGGCTGGCCGCCATGACCACCTCCCGCTCGGTCGCGCTCCTGTTCCCCGGTCAGGGTGCGCAGCACACCAGGATGGCCGCCGGTCTCTACCAGCGGGAAGCCGTCTTCACCGAGACCATGGACGACCTCTTCGCGCTGCTCGGCGCCGAGGGCGCGCGGCTGCGCGCGGACTGGCTGGCCGAGCGGCCGCTGGTCCCGATCGACGAGTCCGCCCGCGCGCAGCCGCTGCTGTTCGCCGTCGGCTACGCGCTCGGCAGGCAAGTGCTGAGCTGGGGTGTCCGGCCGGTGGCGCTGCTCGGGCACAGCATCGGTGAGATGGCGGCCGTGACACTCGCCGGGGTCTTCACTCCCGCCGACGCGCTGCGGCTGGTGGTGGACAGGGTGGCCAGGGTGGCGGACGCGCCGCCGGGCGGGATGCTCGCGGTGGCGGCGACGGTCGAGGACCTCGACCCGGTGCTCGAAGTCCATCCCGATGTCGTCGTCGGCGCGGTCAACGCGCCACGCCAGACCGTGCTGGCCGGCCTGGCCGAGCCGCTGCTGATGGTCGCGCAAGCGTTGCGCGACAAGGGTTTCACCTGCCGCACCGTCCCGGCGACGAGCCCGTTCCACAGCCCCGCGCTCGGGTTCACGGTGCCCGGTTCCGCGCGGGCCTTCGCCGGAGTCCCGGTCCGCGCGCCCGAGATCCCGGTCTATTCCGCCTACACCGCGGGCAGGCTGGGGGAGCGGGAGATCGGCGACCCCGGTTTCTGGGCGAGCCATCCGGTGGCCCCGGTGCTGTTCCGGCCCGCGCTCGACGCGCTGCTGGCCGACGGCGACCACCTGCTCGCCGAGGCCGGTCCCGGCCAGGGGCTCGCCAAGCTCGCCCGCAACCATCCGGCGGTGCGCTCCGGGCGCTCGGCCGTGGTGGCGCTGCTGCCGCCGAGGCCGGGCCCGCCGGAGGCCGACGTGGCCGCGCTGCGGCTGGCCGAGGAGCGCCTGCGCGGATGACCGCGCGGGCTTCGAGCACGCTTCGAGACGGGCTGGCCATTGTGGGCGGAGTTACCTGGCCTTCTATCTAGGAGCGCGGCATGAAGCTCTTGCACTTCGCCCTCCCGGTACTGGGTGGTTACGGGGAGACTTTCGTGGGAAGGTCGCTCGCCGACCAGCTGACCGCGGGAGGGGTCCAGAACCACTTCGTCACCACCCAGGCCGTCGAATCGCTGTTCGGCGAGGGCGTGTACCCGTACGACGTGATCGACGCGGACCCGGAGCGGTCCGTGCACGAGGTGGTCGAGCGGGTGATGACCGAGGTGCGGCCCGACGCGATCGTGCTCGCCGACTACACCAACTACTGGGGCCACATGGTCCGCAACAACGCGGCGGAGGACCCCTGGTTCATCGAGAAGTACGGCGTCCCGCTGCTGCCGATCGACATGTGGGAGTGGGAGAACACCCGGTTCGCCTACGACTTCTGCGGCCGCGGCTGGGGCCGCGAGTACGACCGGCACATCCTCGACATGGACGTCCACCTCCGCCCGGTCCCGGTGGCGCACGTGGACCCGGGGCCGTCGGGGAAGGGCTACCCGTACCGGCTCACCGCGCCGGAGCCCGCCGCCGACGAGCGCACCAGGGCGGCGATCTTCGCCGAGTTCGGGCTGTCGCCGGAAGACCGGCTGGTGATGATCCCGGTTTCCGGCTGGCAGCAGCCGAAGGAGGTCACCCGGCAGACCACCGACATGATGGTGCGCCTCGGTGAGCGGGTCCCGGAGCTGCTGGTGCACTACCTGAACCAGCTGCCCGACCGCACGCACGTGCTCATCGTCGGGCCGGTGCCGGAGCCGTTCGCGAAGTTCCCCGCCGACCGCCTGCACGTGCTCGGCCCGTGCGCGCCGGACCGCTACCAGCGGCTGCTGGCGTCCGCGGATCTGTTGCTGTCGCTGAGCATGAGCGCGGTGACGCTGGCGCGTGCGGTGCTCATGGGCACGCCAGGCATGCTGCTCACCAACCGGTTCACGGTGACCGGCCGGGACGAGGTGTCCGAAGTGGACCGTGCGCTCGGCGGGCTGTCGCCGGTCGTGCGCTCGTGGCTGGAGGAGGTCGCGCCCGTCGACCCGTTCCTGCACTGGCCCAAGGGTTTGTTCCACTTCGTCGAGGCGCTCACCAAGGACAACGGCTACCTGTCCGCGCTCGCCCGCGCGGAGCTGTTCGACGAGACCGCGGCCGTGGAGACGATGCACGGGATCCTCTACGAACCCGCCGCCCGCGAGAAGCTCGCCGAGGCGCAAAGCGCTTACGTCCGCGCGGTCGACGCGCTGCCGTCCACTCCGGACGTTCTCCGTGCGGCGATGACCAAGCTCGGGCTCAAGACTTCTTAGGGGGAGATCATGCGAGTGCTGCTCAACGCGATGGTGCCGAGCCATCTGCTGCCGATGGTCCCGCTCACCTGGGCGCTGCGCGCCGCAGGCCACGAGGTCGTGTTCTTCGGCCATGAGGACACCGTGCGTGCCGCGCACGCGGCGGGCCTGCCGACCAGGCAGGTGGAGTCGGAGGCGGGCTCGGTGAGCCGGTGGCGCCCGCCGGGCACGGTCAAGTCGGCCTACTCGGCGGCAGGTTCGAGCACGAAACTGCCGACCGCGGAGGAGGAACGCACCGCCGCGATCGGGCGCCGATGGAAGGCTCGGCTGGAGGTGTTCGTCGACGAGTACGTGGCCTTCGCCAAGGCGTGGCGCCCCGACGTGATCATCACCGACCCGATGGAGTTCAGCGGGCTGGTGGTGGCCGGTGTGCTCGATGTGCCGGGCGTGGTGCACCGGTGGGGGTTCGACAATCTCACTTCGACGCTCGTGGAGCCGTCCAAGCAAGCGCTGGCCGAAACCTGTCACCGGCTGGGCTCCGCCGGCGTCCCGGACGCCGCGCTCGTCATCGACCCGTGCCCGCCCACCGTGCAGTCCCCGAACCTCGCGCCCGCCCAGCCGGTGCGGTTCGTGCCCTACAACGGGACCGCCGCGGTGCCGGACTGGACGGTCCAGCCGGGCACCGGCCTGATCTGCATCTCGTTCGGGGTATGGGGAACCGAGACGCTGGCCAAGGAGGGCCAGCTGCGCGCGGTGGTCGACAGCGTCGGCCGCGCGGTCGCCGAACTCGCCGAAACCGAGGCGGTGCTGGTCGTGCCGCAGCAGTACCACGCGGAGCTCGGCGCGCTGCCGGACCGGGTCGTGGTCGTCGATCAGCTGCCGATCAACCACGTGATGCCGCGCTGCGCGCTGATGATCCACCACGGCGGCAGCGGGTCCGCGCTCACCTCGTACGCGTACGGGGTGCCGCAGCTGGTCGTCGCGCAGGAAGGCCCGATGCTCATCCCCACCGCGGAGCGGATCGCGGACAGCGGGGCGGGCCTGGCGCTCATCTCCGAGGAGGACCGCCGCGACACCGGCCTGCTGACCGGCGCGATCATCGACCTGCTCAAGGAACCGTCCTACCGGCAGGCCGCCGAGCGCGTCCGCGCCGAAATGCTGGCCCAGCCCGCACCCGGCGAGGTCGCGGCACTCGTCGCGAACCTCGCCTGAGAACGGGATAAAGCCCGCTTTACTCCCCGGAGTAAAGCGGGCTTTATCGCGCTTGGGCAGCGGTCAGACCGCGAGGCGGTGGCCTGCCCGCTCGGCGACCGCCATGTAGTGCGCGGCGGTCTCGTGGTTGTCCATGTGGTCGTGGAAACCCGTGCGTGCCTTGAAGATCAGCTCGACGGGAGCGCTCGGCGGGCCCTCGGCCGCCGTCTTGCGCCAGTCGGCCAGCGCCGACGGCACGTCGACGTCGAGGCGGACCACCTCGCTGACGTAGCCGCCTGCCAGATCCACGCGCCAGCCGGCAGGCGGTTCCTCGCCGGGCGCCACGTACACCGGCCTGCTCCAGCGCTCGTATTCGTACAGCGCCTCGGCGAACCGCCGCCACTCACGCGGGAAGGCGGGCACCATCTTCTCCCGCCACCAGCGCTGGGCCAGCGCCTCCAGCTCGGGCTCGTGATAGAGCGAGCGCAGCGCCGAGGCGATCGCCGGCGACTCGGCGAGCACCGGGATCCGGTTCAGCACCGCGACCGCGGCTGGCTCGTCCGAGGCCTCGAAGTAGCTCTTGAAGCTCGACACCACCTGGGACTGGGTCAGCCCGGCGATCTCCCGCGTGACCTGCCAGGTGTGGCGCAGGTACTGGTTCTCCCCGAGCACCCTGGCCCAGAAGATGAAACGCTGCATCTCCATGTTCTCGGCCAGCGTCGAGGTCCGGTTGGCGAGCACGTACTCGAAGTCGTCGTCCTCGCCCCTGATCGTGACGAACCCGTGCACCTCGCGGTTCTCGGTGTAGGAGGTGTTGGGCAGCAACAGCATCGGGTACACCGCGATCCGGGACAGCTTGCTCGCCAGCCGGTCGTAGCCGTTCAGGAACGACTCCGGCGTCTCACCCGGCGCGCCCCAGATCAGCTCGGCGTAGCAGTCGAGGCCTTCCTCGTTGAGCCAGTCGACGAGGCTTTCCCACTGGTTGACCTTCATGTTCTTGCGCAGCATGCCGGTCAGCGCCTCGTCGTCGAGCGTCTGCAGCGCCAGCGTGAACGAGCTCTGGAAACCGTGCCGCTGCAGCTGTTTCACGATCTTGTAGAAGCGGTTGGACTTGTTCTTGGCCCAGCTCGTCTCCAGCGCCTGCGGGTAACCGTGCCGCTCCCTGGTCTTGATCAGCAGCTCGACGAACTCCTCGTCGGCTTCGAGCAGGCCGAAGTTGGAGTCGCACAGCACGATCGACGGCGCCTGATGGAACCCGAAGACGTCGAGCTCCGCCGCGAGCCGTTCGGCCGAGAAGCTGCGCATCCGCTGCCCGACCGCGCCGCCCCAGTAACAGAAGGAGCACTTGTACGGGCAGCCGCGGTTGGTCTCCATCAGCGCGACGTCGTAGCGGAACCGGCCGTTGTCGTCGGTCATCGGGATCGCGCCGGTGAGGAACGGCGACGGGATCACGTCGAGGTCGTCGATCCGGTCCCGCTCGGCGGTGGTGTGCGCCGAGCCGTCCGGCCGCCGGTACGACAGCCCGGCCACGTGCGCCGGGTCGACCTCGCCGGGATGGTTCAGCACGTAGGTGATCAGCTCGTGGAAGGTGTGCTCGCCTTCGCCGTTGACCACCACGTCCACCCACGGGAACTCGCGGAACACCCGCTCGGACTGGTAGGCGACGTGGTTGCCGCCGAACACCACCAGCCCACGCGGGTTGAGCTGCTTGAACATCTCGGCGAGCGCGCCGAAGTTGCGGTAGTTCCAGCCGAGCACGGAGAACCCGAGCACGTCGGGCACCCCGGCGCCGAAGAGCTGCGTGGCCATCTCGGTCAGCGTGCGGCCGCCCCTGAAGTTGCAGATCTCCGCTTCGGCCTCCGCCGCGAGGTCGGCGTCCGCGTCGATCACCGCTTTGAGGTAGCCGGCGGCCAGTGGCATCGAGTCCAGCGGCATGTCCCAGGCGCCCTGCTGGACGAGGCAGATTTTCAACATGGCCGCTCAGTTCCGGTGGAGCAGGTCGCCGAGCAGCGCGGACAGGTGCCGATGGGGCTCCGCGTGCGCACCGCCGTGCCGCCACGCGACGAAGTTGTCCGGCCGGACGAGCACGGCGCCCGTCGCGGTGATGCCGGTGGCCTCGCCGAACGTGCCGCCGGGGTCCTCGATGTCCTTGCCGACGCGGTAGGCCGTGAGCGGCAACCCCGTCTCCGCGGCGATCTTCTCGGCCGCGTCGTGCCAGGCGTCGCCGTTTTCCCCGGTGAGGAGCGTGAAACCGGAGCCGGCGAGATCCAGCGTCGAAATCTTCTCGCCCTTGCGCTCGACCCACAGGTGCGGCAGCCGCGTGCCGGGTGAGCCGTCGAGGTTGACCTCCACGTCCTCGAGCGAGGGCAGCTCGGCACGCGCGCCGACTACCGCGCCCGTCGAGTACTGGTAGCCGGAGCTGGTCACCAGCGGATCGGCGATCCGCAGCGCGTTGCGCTCCTCCTCGGCCTCCGGCCGCGGGTCCCAGTGCAGCGCCATGAACTTCAGCCGCAGCACCGCCTGGTCGCGGGTGAACTCCGCGATCGGCATGCGCTCTTCGGCGTAGCTGTCGAGCAGGCCCGGTCCCGCCTGGCCGTTGAGCACCATCGCGAGCTTCCAGCCGAGGTTGTAGGCGTCCGCGATGCCGGTGCTCATCCCGAATCCGCCGATCGGCGGGATCACGTGGATGGCGTCGCCCGCCAGGAAGATCCGGCCTTCGCGCACGCTTTCGGCGACACCGGCCGAAATCCGCCACGGCAGCCGGGCGAGGATCTTGACCTCGAGGTCAGGCAGCCCGATCGCGCCCTTGATCAGGTCGAGGCAGCGGTCCTCCGGATAGTCGTCGACGGTCTCCTCGTCGTCGGAGTAGCTGCGGTGGAAGACCCAGCGGTCCTTGTTGTTGATCGAGAGCATCAGGCCCTCGTAGTCGGGGTGCCTGATCTCGCAGAAGTTGAACTCGTTGCCGCGGATCAGCTCGGTGAGATCCGCCTCGAACAGCACGTGGATCATCGGGTTGCCGAGCCGGTCCTCGATCTCCATGGTGATGCCGAGTTCCTTGCGCACCCGGCTCGACGAGCCGTCCGCGCCGACCAGGTAATCGGCCGTCACCGTGCTGCGCTCGCCGGTCGCGCGGTTCAGCAGCACCGCGGTCACGCCGGACTCGTCCTGCGACAGCGACTCCAGCTCGGTGCTGAACCGCACGTCGACGCCGCGCTCACCGGCCGCGGCCAGCAGCACCCTGTCGATCTGGTCCTGCGCGCACGGGTTGACGTCGGTCGGGCTCATCCGCCTGGTCGCCGCGACCACGTCCTCCGGCGGCGTGGCGATCCTGTCCACTTTGGACAGGTCCTCGCCTGCCAGCGTCGTGACACTGAACTTGGTGAGGCTGTTCACCAGTACCGCGCTGGCCTCGCGCATCTGGTCTTCGAGCTCGACGCTGCGGAAGAACTCGCGCGCGGACGGGTGCAGGCCCGTCGCGCGTGGATGGATCAGCGAACCGTCACGCCGCTCTATCAGCAGCGGCCGGATCCCGTACCTGGCCAGTGAGACCGCCGTGGACAGTCCGACGGTGCTCCCGCCGACCACGAGAACTGGAACGTGCTCATCAGGCATGGCTGCCCCTCAGACTCGACGCCGTTTCGCACACCGTGACCGCCGGGCCTCTATCCCGGATCCACGGCTGCTCGAACCCGTCTGTCGAGCGGTTTTCGAGGAGGGATCTAGGAAAGGTGGTCAAGGTGACCACATCGATCCGTGCTGTGGGAGGTATGTGTCCATGACTCTGCTAGAGGTGACCGACGCGACCGACAGGCCGACCCCGGCCGTCGATCTGTTCCAGGGAATTACCGCGCACCATGGGTCCAGCGCGGTGCACGTCGCCGCCCGGCTGGAGCTCGCGGACCGGCTCGCCGACGGGCCCAAGGGGTTCGAAGAACTGGCCGAGGCGACGAAGACGAACGCCTTCGCGCTGCGCCGCCTGCTGCGCCTGCTGGTCAGCTGCGGGGTGTTCGCCGAGCCGGAGCCCGGCGTGTACGCGCTGACCGAGATCGGCTACCACCTGCGCACCGACGTCACCGACTCGATGCACTCGTTCGCGCTGATGATGGCCAACCCGCGCAACCAGCAGCGCTGGGGCGAGCTGACCGAGTGCGTGCGCACCGGCGCGTCACGCGTGCCGGAGGAGCACAAGGGCGACCCGTTCCAGCAGATGCCGCCGCACATCCTGAAGCTGCTCGGCAAGACGATGACCTTCTTCGTCGGCCACACCGCCGGGGCCATTGTGGACGGTTACGACTTCTCGCAGTTCCGCACGCTGGTCGAACTCGGTGGCGGGGAAGGGATCCTGCTCTCGGCGATCCTGACCGCCAACCCGGATCTGCGCGGCATCACCCTGGATCTGCCGTATATGGCGGAGAACGCGCAGAAGCGGGTCGCCGGCAGCGCGGTCGCCGACCGCTGCACGGTCGTCGGCGGCGACTTCTTCGAGTCCGTGCCGCAGGGCGACGCCTACCTGCTCAACAACGTCATCCACGACTGGGACGACGAGGCCAGCGTCAAGATCCTCGCCAACTGCGCGGCCGAGCTGGCGCCGGGCGGCAAGGTGATCATCGTCGAAACCCAGTACCCGGAACGGTTCGACGACTCGATCGCCGCGAAGATCGCCGGCCGCAGTGACGTCAACATGATGGTCAACGCCAACGCCAGGGAACGCTCGGCCGCCGACTTCGAGCGTCTCGTCTCGGCGTCGGGCTTCGAGCTGAACCGTGTCATCGAAATCCGCCCGGCGTGGACCGGGGTCCGCTCCAGCATGATCGTCGAAGCCGTCCGCCGCTGAAAACCGTGACCGTTCAAAGCCAGAAAGGCATTGTCATGACCGAAGAACATGTGCCCGTGCTGATCGTCGGTGGTGGCACCGTCGGGCTGTCGACCAGTGTCGCGCTGGCCCGCCACGGGGTGCGTTCACTGGTGGTGGAGCGGCGGGCGACCACCTCCATCCACCCGAGGGCCACCGGCGTGCAGCCGCCGGCGCGGGAGTTCTTCCGCGCGATGGGTCTCGAGGAGGCCATGCGCGAGGCGAGCACCGACCTGCAGCCGAGCATGAGCAAGGTCAACGTCGAGCCGTCGCTCGCCGAGGCCGACCTCGCCTCGGTGCGCCGGTACCCGACGCCGCCGGACGAGGTGCTGGCGGTGACCAAGCGGATCAGCCCCACCGACATCGGGCCGTGCTCGCAGGACCAGATCGACCGGATGCTGGTGGCCGCGGCCGCCGAGCGGGGCATCGCGGTGCGGTTCAGCACGCAGCTGGAGTCGCTGACCCAGGACGAGTCCGGGGTCACCGCGACGCTGCTCGACACCGAGACCGGCGAACGCAGCACGGTCCACGCCGACTACCTGGTCGGCGCGGACGGCGCGGGCAGCAGGGTGCGCCGCGAAATCGGCCTGACCATGAGCGGGCTCGACAAGCTCGGCGAGCCGATGATCAACATGATGTTCAAGGCCGACCTGTCCGACCTGGTGCGCGGGCACGAGTTCGCCTTCGCCGAGGTGCGCACCGGCGAGGTCGAGGGCATCCTGCTGACCATCAACAACCGCGACCGCTGGGTGTTCCACTTCACCTACGACGCGGAGAACGAGTCGCTCGACGACTACCCGCCGGAGCGCTGCGCCGAGATCGCCAGGAAGGCGATCGGCGTGCCCGACATCGAGGTGGAGATCCTGGCCAGGCTGGCCTGGCAGATGTCCGCGCGCGTGGTCGACCAGCTGCGCGTCGGCCGGGTGCTGATGGCGGGCGACGCCGCGCACACGATCCCGCCGGTCGGCGCGTTCGGCATGAGCACCGGCATCGGTGACGCCTACAACCTGGGCTGGAAGCTCGCGATGGTCATCAACGGCCAGGCAGGCGACGGCCTGCTCGACGCCTACCAGGACGAGCGGCTCCCGATCGCGCAGTTCACCTGTGAGCAGGCGAAACTGCGGTTCCGGTTCATGGAGCTGCACTGGGACAACAGCCCCGAGGCCGCCGAGGAGAAGGCGAAGATCAAGATCGCCGACCCGCTGGTCACCGGCTTCGGCTTCCAGTACACGGCGGGCGCCGTGGTCGGCGCGCGCAGTGTGCTGCCGTCGCTGGAGGACGTCGAGCTCAACCTCGACGGTTCGCCCGGCACGCGGCTGCCGCACCTGTGGGTGGAGCGCAAGGGCGAGAAGACGTCCACATTGGACCTCGCGGGCGCCGGATTCGCCATCCTCGCCGGTGAAGACGGCGACGCGTGGCACGCGGCCGCCGAGAAGATCGCCGAGGAGACCGGCCTGCCGCTGACCGCCTACCGCGTCGGCAAGGACGTCCGCGACCCCGACGGCACCTTCACCGCCGCCACCGGCATCACCGCGAAGGGCGCGCTGCTGGTCCGTCCCGACAACTTCATCGCCTGGCGTGAGCGGGGCGAGCACGAGGACGCCTACCAGCACCTGTCCGCGCTCATCAGCGGCCTCCTCGACCGGAACTGAGCCAAGGAGAAGCAGTTGTTCACCGAGAACGAGCTCACTTTCCTCGCCGCGCAACGGCTCTGCCGGCTGGCCACGGTCAGCGCGGACGGCGCGCCGCACGTCGTGCCGGTGGGGTTCGAGTACAACGCCGAGCTGAACACCATCGACATCGTCGGCTACGCGGAGGTCATGCGCCGCAGCCGGAAGTTCCGCGATGTCACCGAGACCGGGCAGGCGGCGATCGTCGTCGACGAGCTCGAGTCGGTCGACCCGTGGCGCCCGCGCGGTATCGAGATCAGGGGCAAGGCCGAGGCACTCGGCGCGGACACCGACACCCCGCTCATCCGGATCACGCCGTACCGGCTGATCGGCTGGGGGATCGACGGGGACCGCTTCGGGCCGATGAACGCCAGGAACGTCTAACCAACCGGAGGAATTCTCATGGCTCGGGTCGAAGCGGCGAGCGGCGTGGACGCGCCGACCGCGACGGTGGCATTGTTCCAACTGATCACCGGTCACCACGAATCCAGCGCGATTCACGTGGCCGCGAAACTGAAGGTGGCCGATCTGCTCGCGGACGGTCCGCGCAAGGTGGCGGAGCTGGCCGCCGAAACCTCGACCGACGAGGACTCGCTGCAGCGGCTGCTGCGGCTGCTGGTCAGCTCCGGCGTGCTGACCGAACCGGAGGCCGGGGTGTTCGCGCTGTCACCGGTGGGCCACCACCTGCGCAGCGACCAGCCCGATTCGCTCTACGCCGTGGCGATGACGCTGGCCAGCCCCGGCCACGTCGAGCGCTGGGCCGGGCTGACCGAAGTGCTCGAAACGGGCAAGACGGCGTTGCACGACAAGGGCAAGGCGGTGTTCTCGGAGCCGCCGCCCGAGGTGATCGCGCTGCTGAGCCAGTCGATGACCTTCTTCTCCACCTACACCGTGGGGTCGGTGGTCGGCAACTACGACTTCAGCGGCTGCTCCACGGTCGTCGACGTCGGCGGCGGGCTCGGCTCGCTGCTCGCCGCGGTCGTCACCGCGAACCCCGGCGTGCGCGGCATCCTGCTCGACCAGCCGTTCCTGCGTGAAGCGACGAAGAAGCACCTCGCGAACACCGAGGGCGGCGACAAGATCGAGGCGATCGCCGGCGACTTCTTCGAGTCGGTCCCCGAAGGCGGCGACGTCTACATCCTCAAGAGCGTCATCCACGACTGGGACGACGACCGCAGTGTCGAGATCCTGAAGTCGTGCCACCGCGCCATGCGCCCCGGCGCGCGGCTGCTGCTGGTCGAGACGGTCTGCCCGGAGCGGTTCGACGATTCGGTGCCGTCCCGCATCGCCGCCCGCAGTGACGTGATGATGCTGCTGAGCAGCCCCGGCGGCCGGGAGCGCACGGAGGCCGACTTCCAGAAGCTGCTGGAGACGGCCGGGTTCGAGCTGAGCACGGTCACGCCCGTCCGTCCCGCGTGGACCGGCGTCCAGTCGACCACGCTGCTCGAGGCGATCCGCCGCTGAAGTTATCCGTGAGTGGTATGGCCGCGAACCGGCCATACCACTCACGGCTGCCGTAGGTTGGCGGCATGGCTGCGATGAACCTCGAAGAGCTGGTCGCGATCGACGTGCACACCCACGTCGAGATCTCGAAGGACGGTCACGGCTCCCTGAGCTCCGAACTCCTTGGCGCGTCTGAGAAATATTTCAAGGCGGGTCACCGCCAGCCGACGATCGCGGAGAGCGCCGCCTACTACCGCGAGCGCAAGATGGCCGCGGTCACGTTCAGCGTCGACGCCGAGCACGCCACCGGTCATCCGCGCATCGCCAACGAGGAGATCGCCGAGACCTGCGCCGAGCACGCCGACGTCCTCATCCCGTTCGCCAGCGTCGACCCGTGGAAAGGCAAGGCGGGCGCCCGCGAGGCGCGCCGGCTCGTCGAGGAGCACGGCATGCGCGGGTTCAAGTTCCACCCCAGCGTGCAAGGCTTCGCGCCCAACGACCCGCTCGCGTACCCGCTGTACGAGGTCATCGAGGAACTCGGCGTGCCCGCGTTGTTCCACACCGGACAGACCGGCATCGGCGCGGGCGTGCCCGGCGGCGGCGGTATCCGCCTCAAGTACTCGAACCCGATGCTCGTCGACGACGTCGCCGTCGACTTCCCCGAGCTCCGCATCATCCTCGCGCACCCGTCCTTCCCTTGGCAGGACGAGGCTTTGGCCGTCGCGACGCACAAGCCCCACGTCTACATCGACCTGTCCGGCTGGTCACCGAAGTACTTCCCGCCGCAGCTCGTCCGCTACGCGAATTCGTTGCTGCGGGACAAGGTCCTGTTCGGTTCTGACTACCCGGTGATCACCCCCGACCGCTGGCTCGCCGACTTCGCCCAACTCGACATCAAGCCCGAAGTGCGCCCCAAGATCCTGAAGGACAACGCGGCCGCGCTGCTCGGACTGGCGTGAGGAAGACTGGGCGCATGGATGAGCAGTTCACCAAGGGCCACTTGGTCACGCTGATGATCAGCTCGCTGATCGCGACCGGTTTCGGTGCGGGCTGGTGGTTTTCCGGCACCGCCTCGGTGGACGGCCCGCGGACAGTTCTCGTGATCCTGGGCATCGTCGCCGTCGTCGCGCTGGTGGCCTGGGTCCTCATGCTCGGCCGCCGCGGCGCCGGTCTGCCTGCGGGTGGCGGGCGCGGAGACAGCCCGTTCGGCAAGCGGTACGGCATCGCGGTGTTGCTGATGGTCGTCGGCATTTTCGCGGGCGCCCGGGTCCTCACCGGCGTGTTCGACCTGCCGGAGGCGGTGCCCGCCTGGGTCCTGCTTCTGGTCGGGCTGCACTTCGTGCCGTTCTCGCGGCTTTTCGGCACGCGCCGGTTCACGGTGCTCGCGATCATGCTGTGCGCGGTCGCGGTGCTCGGGGCCGTCTTCGGGGCGGCGGGTCAGGCGTGGGCTTGGCGGGCGGTGCCGGGCTTCGGAGGCGCGGTGGTGCTGTGGGGAACGGCGGTCGCAGGACTGCTCGCCAACGCCAAGGAACTCCACAAGGCTTGACCTTCGCGGGGCGCCTCCGGGTCGAAGGTTGTGAACGCCTCGTTCGCAACGTTGTGCGTAATGAACGCCTCGTTCACAACTTTCGAGCTCCGCGAGGAAGCGGGCAAAAGAGATGATTCAGGACAAAAGCGGCCGAGGGCGAGGCTTCCGGCGGCGTTCCGGGTACTTGCTCGTTCTGGCGGGACTCGCCGCGCCAGGAACCCGGGGTGCTGCCGGTGGTGGGCGCACGGGTGATCGAGCTGATACGGGACTCCGGCGAGATCGTGTTCCAGAACCCGGACGGATCCCGGTTCGTGCTCATCACCACGGTGTACTGATCACCCGAAGGTGGAATCGCTCGGCATCTTGATCATCTCGTGGTGACAATGGGCGCCGAATGTGCTCTGACCTGGCGAAACACCTCCCCGGTGCGGATGCGTTCCCGCCTGTGTCTTAAAGTCATCGCCAGGGGATCCACATCATTTCCAGGGGGAGTTCGTCATGCCCGCACGCTTGAAGAGACCGCACGTCGTCGTGCTGGCCGCACTCGCTTTCGCCGTCGCGGGCTGCTCGCCCGTGACCGGCCACGCGAGCGTGGAAAGCGGCAGCGTCAAGACCACCGGGCCGAGCGGCGCCGCGTCCGGCAGCACCGCGCCGACGACCACCGAGCGGCCGTACATGACGGTCACGCCGACGCTCGAGATCACCGACGACGCGGCGAAGCCGGGCACCAAGGTGAAGTTCGGCGAGCAGGCGGTCATCCCGGTCTACAGCTATTACGCGAAGGGCCTGCTGGGCATCACGCTCACCACCGAGGCCGTCAAAGCGTCCGATGAGGACATCGAGAGCCTGCCGCTCAAGGACGAGGACAAGGTCAAGCTGCGCGGGAAGTACTTCTTCTTCGTGCACCAGACGTTGGTCAACATGGACGGCTCGAACCTCTCGGAGCTCTACCCGCCGTCGCTGACGCCCGCGACCAAGAGCGGTGGCTGGCCCGGTCAGATCTTCGGTGGCCGCAACGCCAGCGTCAACGGCTGCGACGAGACGGGTTCCACGCCGAAGGACTTCACCGCCAAGGGCGCGAAGCACGAGACGTGCAAGATCTACTTCGGCGTCGCCACCGACCCGATCACGTCGATCGCCTACACCACGAAGCCGTACGACTCGGCCGCGTCGAAAGCCGTGACCTGGAAGAAGTAGTGACCGTCCTTTGAGGTCACTTCGGCCGAAGTGACCTCAAAGGACGGACGTTACGGCGTGACCGCCGCGTTGGTCAGGCCTTTCACCGCACGGGTGACGGTGTTCGAGGCGTACACGAGATTCGGCTGCTCCTTGCACTTCGAGACCGAACTGATGTTGATGGCGTACTGGCCGACGCCGCCCAGATCGGACTTGTTGTCACGCCAGACGTTCCCGCACCCGTTGGGGAACGCGGGCGTGGTGCCCGGGTTGTGCGTTTCGTAGCCGTTGGCGAACGTGCCCGGCGTGGTGAACGTGCCGGTGTTGCCTTCGATGGTGTAGCCGATGCCCTTGACATCGACCCAGGAGTCGGCCGAGTTCTCGCCGGTGACTCCCTGGCCGTCGAAGGTGTTGCCCTTGATGAGGCCGTTGACCGTGCCTTCCTTGACGTCGATCGCCTCGGCCGCGATGTACGGGCCGAAGTGGTTGCCGATCACCTGGATCCGGTCGGCCTTGTCGACGCCGCCGGAATTGCCGTGGCAGCCCCAGTTCGAGCCGGCCGAGCCGAGGTAGACGCCCTCGCCGTAACCCGGCTGCACCAGCCCGGTGTAGCTGATCTTCGAGTTGCGGATCAGACTGTCCGAAGAGGACTTGCGGAAGTGCACGGCCTCCTCGTCGACGTGGTCGACCGTCACCCCGTCGATCATGGTGTGCGGCGAATTGTCCGCGACGATGCCCTTTTTGGACTCTCGCACGGTGAAGCCGCTGAGGTTCCAATAGGGAGCGTTGTAAAGCCAGAGCCCATAGCCGGAATCCCAGCCCGCCGTCGGCGCCGGACAGGCGGGCGGTTCGCCCGCCGGACCGTCGTTGATCAGGATCGCGCCGGAGCCGGTCAGGGTGATCGGCTTCGCCGCGGTGCCCGCCCGGCTGGTCAGGAACGCGCCGCGATACGTGCCGGCCGCGAGCTTGATCGTCTGCCCGGGGTTCACCGAACCGAGCGCCGCCTGCAGCTGCGCCGTGGTGGAGACGGTGATCGTGTCACCGGGGCTCGGGTTGTTGGTGTTGGTGGTCGTCGGGGTGACCGAGGTGGTGCCGGTCGGGGTGGTGGGGGTGGTCGTCGGCGTGCCGCCGCCGCACGGCGCGCCGTTGACCACACAGCCGCTCGGCAGGCCGAGCCCGGCGGCGTTGAAGCCGAAACCCGTGGTGCCACCGGGTTTGATCTTGCCGTTGGACGCGGTGTTGGTGAACTTGTAGTGCTGGCCGCTCTTCGTCATGACCGAGCTCCACGAGCTGCTCACCGAGGTGCCCGACGGCAGGTCGAACTCGACCGTCCACGAGGCGCTCGCGGTGTCACCGGTGTTGGCCAGCGCGAACCGGCCGCCGTAACCGCTGTCCCACACCGAACTCTGGGTGAAGGTGGCCGAAACGCTCGGCGCCGCTTCGGCCGTCACCACGACGCCGAAGAGTCCAGCCGAGGTGACCGCGGCCGCGCTCACCGCCCATAACCGCTTCCTCATGAGGTGCCTCCACAGCGAGTGCCGCCGAGCGAGCAGTTGGTCGGCAGGCCACGTCCCGCCGCGTTGAAGCCGAAACTCGTGGTGCCACCGGCCTTGATCTTGCCGTTCGTGCTGGCGTTGCCGACCTTGTAGTGCTGGCCGTTCTTCGTCATGACCGAGTTCCACGAGCTGCTGACCGTGGTGCCCGACGGCAGGTCGAACTCGACCGTCCAGGATGTGGTCGCCGTGGCGCAGTTGTTGGCGATGGTGAAGGTGGCGCCGTACCCGCTGTCCCACACCGACTTCTGGTTGAACGTCGCCGTCACGCAGCCGGCGGGCGGCTGGCTGGTCGTCGTGGTCGGGGTGGTGGTCGTGGTCGACGTCGGGGTCGTCGTGGTGGTCGACGTGGTGGTGCTGGTCGGGGTCGTCGTCGTGCTCGTCGGCGGCTGCGTGCCGTCGACCGACTTCAGGAACAGCGAGGCCGCCGCGTCGGTCTTGGTGGCGTCGAGACCGTGGCCGCCGGTGTAGTCCTTCTGCTCGTTGTGCGCCCAGTCGGTGATCGGCGTGCCGCCGACGTCGAGGTGCTTGAACGCGGTGCCGTCCCAGCCGAACTGGTACACGCGGTGGCGGTCGGCGTAGAAGTCGCCGAACGCGCCGCCCTCGGAGAGCTGCTTGGTCATGGTGTTGTTGAAGAAGACGTTGCGCGGGCCCGAGGAACCGGACCACTTGACCGCCTTCTGCCCGGCGCCCCACCAGATCGGGAACCAGTTCGAGTCGTCGGGCCCGCCGCCGCCCTCTTCACCGCAGTTCGCCCGGCAGTTGCCGGACCGGTGCGCGTAGGGGACCTTGACGGTGTTGAGCTCGAACAGGTTGTTGCGCTCCCAGCCGCCGTGCAGGTTGAGGTCGGAGTCGAAGGAGTTGCCGATCACCACGTTGCCCGAGGCGCCCCACTGGAAGGTGAAGTGCCGCAACAAGGTCGAGGTGTTGCCGGCGTAGAGCGAGTCCCACACCCGCGAGCCGCGGAAGTAGCCGTTGCCGCCCTTGCCCTTGTTCCACGAACCGTTGAGCTCGTTGTTCACGATCTGCAGGTTCTTGGCCTCTTCGGTGACGATCGGGTGCGAGCCGGTCATGTCCGCGCGGACGCCGCGTACCCAGGAGTTGGCCGCCCACTTGAACACGATGCCGTGCATCTCGGCGTTCGGCGCCATGTTGCCGTAGTTGTTGTTCGCCTCGGCCGGGTTCAGGCCCGGCATGTCCTGGCTGAAGCCGAGGTCCTCGAAGCCGACGCCGAGCACCGGGTCGACCAGCGGCGCCGCCTTGGAGTCGTAGGTGGCGCCGTCGATCGGGGCCGAACCGTCCGAAATGGACGTCACAGGGACGTCGTACTCCAGCGGCTTGTCCAAGGTGATCGTGCGGGCCGCGGTGTCGAGCGCGGCGATGGTGAAGATCTGCTGGCGCATGTGCATGTTCAGCAACGGAAACGTCGTTCCGGTCGCGTTCTGCTGCTGGTAGAACTTCGTGCTGTTGGCCGCGCGGATGTTCACCAGGTTGCCCGCCGCGAGGTTGGTCAGCGCGCCGCTGCTCGCCAGGTAGACGACCTTGTCGCCGGTCTTGGCCGCGTACGCGGTGTCACCCGGCTTGCCGCGCAGTTTGAGGCCCGCCTTCCAGTGCACGTTGATCGTGCCCTCGAAGATGTCCTTGCGGTTGGCGGGCGCCGCGGCGTAGTCACTCGCGTAGGACGGGTCGACGCCGCGTGACTGGACGCGGAACAGGCCACGGCCCGGCCACAGCCAGCCGCCCTTGCCCGCACCCGAGGTCATCCCGTCCTCGTCCCAGTCGGAACCGTCGGGGGTGAGGGTGTCGTAGAGCGTGTTCGCGTCGGGCTTGTAGACGAACTTCGTCGCGTCCTTGCCCGCGCCACGCAAGATCAGGTAATCGGCGTCCACATGCAACTCGTGCGTGACGTCCAGCCTGCCGGCGGGGAAGTTGATCAGGCTCAGCTTCGAGTAACTCGCGCTGGGGGAGCAGGTCGACTTGATCGCGTCGATCGCGGCCTGGATGCCGTTGGTGTCGTCGACGCCGTCATTGGGTTTCACGTTGTACTGGCTGGTCAGCTCGGCCGGGGTGATCTGACAGGCCGCGCTGGGGTTCACCTCACTGGCGCCGGGTAGCGCGGAACCACCGCGGAAACCGGCTTTGCTCCAGTCGTAGAGCCCGGCGACCGGCGCGCGGCGATTGGCGGAACCGAGGTCCAGACCGGTGAGCGCGCCTGGTCCTGGCGCCGCCTCGGCTGGTTCCTTGACCACTTCGACGGCGGCCACCGCGGCGAGAATCGTGAGGGATACCAACAAAAGGGCATGACGAGGGGTTTTCCGGGACACCCGAAACCTCCGGTACAGCAATGGCGGAAAGGTGTTGCGGCGTGTACACCTGGACCATGCCTTTATAGGTCACCATGCTGGCGCGCGTCAACGAATGTGAATGGCGTCCATATATGTGAACGACTTTAAGCGGGATTGCGCCTTGGCTTGAGCCGTCCCCCTGGCAGCTGCGGTGCGGGCAGCCGTGCGCCCGGATACCCTTCCACGCGGCCGAAACGGTCCGACCCGGCCTGCCATTCCTCACGGAACAGGGCGATCTCGTCATGGTCGCGCCCGACGAAGTTCCACCACATGACCAGCTCTTCGGCGAATGGTTCACCGCCGAGCACGATCACCCGGCTCGGTTCGTCACCGGGATTGGCCAGGTAAAGGCATTTCGCGCCGACGCCCGCGTAGCCGAGTTCGGCCTGCGCGAGCCGCGTGCCGTCGAGTTCGGCGACTCCGGTGTCAACGAGAACACCGTGTTCGAACGCCGGATCCACCTCGAGTGCGAGGTCCGCTTTCGGCGCCAGCACGAGTTCCGCGCCCAGCAACGGCGTGAAAGTCGGCACCGGGGAAGAAGCCCCGGCGAGCTCGCCGAGAAAAACCCGCGCGGTCGCCCCGGTCAACTCAATCGGTTCAGGAACGAAATGCCGGAAGTCGCGCGGCGCGTCGCGATGCGCGTCCGGCAGCGCCACCCACAGCTGCACGCCGTGCAACGTGGTGCTGGCGTCGGTGGAAACCTCGGAGTGGCAGATCCCGCGCCCGCCGGTCATCAGGTTCAGCTCACCCGGCCGGACCATCGCGTGCACGCCGTGACTGTCGCGATGCTCGATCTCCCCGGTGAACAACCAGCTCACCGTCTGCAGTCCGGTATGCGGATGCGGCGCGACATCCATGCGCACGTCGGCAGGACCGTAGTGGTCGGCGAAACACCAGGCCCCGATCAGCGACCGGTCGCGCTGCGGCAGCGTCCGCCGGACCTTCATCGCCCGCGGGCCGCCGAGCGGCACGTCGCGCGGCGTGAGCACCTCGACCGCCCGCCCCGGCTCGCTTCGGCAGGTCAGCTCGGCCGGGCTCGCTTCGATGTTGCTCACCCGGCGATCATAAGGCGCTATCTGGTGACTTTCACTTTGGTGACACCGAAGAGGCCCGCGAGCGGGACCCTGGCCTCGGCCTGAGCCGGGTCGATGCGGTAGCCACCGCCGCGGAACATGTCGAGCAGGCGTTCGGCCAGCGGCAGCACCATGTGCCTGCCCCAGCACCGCTCGCTGATGTGCCCGAACGGCAGATAGCCGGGCTGGCGGTCGGGGTCGAGCGACGCCCAGCGCTCCGGCCGGAACTCGTCGGGGTCTGCCCAGATGGCCGGGTCACGGTGGCTGAGCAGCGGGAGCATCAGCACGTCGTCCTTCGGCCCGATCCGCTCGTCGAGCGCGGTGAATTCGGGCGAGGCGAAGCGCAGGAGGTTCCACGACACCGGCAGCAGCCGCAGGGTCTCGTGGATGATGTCGCGGTTGGCGACGCCTTCGTCGAACGGCGCGCCCAGCCAGATCGCGTTGGCGACCAGCTGCGACACCGTGAAGCAGACCGGCGCCGCCGTCCGGCGGTAGAGCCCCATGGCGCGGAACTTGGCGTGGTAACCCTCGGCCTGGCTGGTGAGCTTGCCCAGATGAGACAGCGGCGCGCCCGTCGGCGGCCAGCCGGGCAGCGCGGAACCCGCGGTGACGACGGCCCTGGTCAGCAGCGTCGTCCATTCGAGCCGCCGGTCCAGCAGTGTGCGCAGCCGCACCGGGTCGGTCGGGAAGATGAGGTCACGCAAATAGACATGGCAGACATGCGGCCATTCCCCGGTCAGCTCCCGGCGGCCGTCATCGGGCTTTTCCAGCGCGGCCCGCACATCCTGGCCGACCGCCCGCATGACCGCGGTCGATTCCGACCGGCTGATCGTCTGTCCCCACAACGGCTTGAACGTCGGCCGTTCCTCGTCATTCGCGGGCCGGCTCGTCATGATCGCGCTGATCAGCTGCGGGTCCGCAATTCCAACGGTGTCCGCATCCAGCCGGAAAAGCCCGCCACCACGATACTTCTGCAGCAGCTCGTCAATTCGCGGAGCGAAGACGGTGGTCCGGGTATTACCGGCAGCAGTGGAAACCCGCATTTCGGAGCACTCCCAGCGTGAACGGAAACCCGGCCCGGCGACAGGGGGTCAGCATGGTCGTCGCCGGGCCGGACTTGATGGTATATCCGCAGGTCAAAGCCTGCTTAGATCCAGAGATACCACGCGTAGGCCTTCAGGCTCTTCTCCGACTTGAACTTCCGCATGAGTGCCTTCATGGCAATACCTCCGGTTTGTGTCCGAATATTCTTCAAGGTCAGGCGGGAGCGGGATGGCGGATTACATCGAACCATGCAATGTGTGGTCGCATTTCCCTGATTACGCCTGAAAAAAGTGAACATCACACTAAGAAAAACGTCAACGTGATCTGGATCACTCGTTAACTCTGGTGAATTCGACCTATTCGGACATGTTCCGCTGGGCGAAATAATCGAACGTCTTGCTGGGAATTCTATAATAGATTTCAGGCGATTCTGCAGGTAGTTCTGCAGGTGTTTCTGCCGGTCTCAGCAGGGCGCGACCGCGCCGGTTTCCCCGGCGGCGCACCAGCCAGGATGTTCGCGCAACCACTTCTGGGTGATTGACTCGACGTCAGCCTGCCTGAGCCCACGCGCCGCGTTGACGCAGCCGCCGGTCGAGCACTTGACATTGGTGCCGGGTTCGTAGCACTGGGTCCCGTCCTTGAGGCACGCCGCCTTCCGGCTGGCGGCGGCGTCGACCTTCAACGTCGCAGTCAGGGGAGGCGCGGTCGCCGTCGAGGCAGGCGGACGCTCCGACGCCGGTGCAGGCGAGGGCGTGACCACGGTCGTCGTGACGACCGAAGCCGCGGGCAGGCTTTGGGTCGACTGCGTACAGCCCACCGCCATGGCCAGCACCGCGGCCAGCGAGACCAGCACTGCGGTACGTGACACATCCGCCTCCCGAGCTCGCTCTTCGGTCGACGCATAGTCGCTCGCGCCCGGACACCCGTTACGCCCGCCCGAGGTCGTGAGGGGAACGCGAAGGTGGCGTGATCGTCGGCTCGGCGTGGGGGGCGTGAGTGATGCGGCCGGTTATATTGGGGCGGAAGGGCAAATGTGGCGGGCGAGTGGAACCTTTGCTGCGTTAGATGCAGCAGAGGTTCCGCTCGCCCGCGGCAAACCGGGGCGTCGTGAGGGTCGTGAGTGATGCGGCCGGTTCTAACCGGTCTAAACACTCACGACCCCTTCATCGGGTTGCCCCGCTCGCGGCAGGGTCGTGGTCGGGCGTGGGGTGGGTCCTACTTCGCTCGGATCCGTGGGGTGAGGGCCTAGTTCGACCGTATATGCGGGTGAGGGAGGCCCTGACCCGCTTGGTTCGGGTGAGGGAGGCCTTCACCCGAACCGGCCATGGATGAAGGCTCCCCTCGCCCGCGGGTGTGAAGCGAGGGGGCCCCTGGGTGCGAGCTGAGCACCGTGGGGTCCCCTCGCTTCATGGGCCGACCTAGCAGGGGCGAGCCAGGCCGAGCCGGGATAAAGCCCGCTAACCTCCCGCGCGACCCCGAGCACTAGGCCGGAACAGGCTCCGGAGCCGCGGTCCGGGCGAGCAGCACCCGGAACTGGGCGACCACCACGAGCCCGGCCAGGCCGTACAGCAGCGCGATACCCCAAGGTGGGACCAGAGCCCCCAGCGTGATGCAGCCTGCCGCGAGCATCTGGGCGACCCGGATGTTGAGGTTGTACACCGCCATGTACCGGGTGCGGGCCTGGTCGGGGACCATGTTCGCCAGCATCGCCTGCTTGACCGGGACGTTCATCAGCTCACCGACCGTGAACACCGCGCCCGCGATCAGCAGTACCCAGCCGGTGTTCGACACCGCCAGCACCATGTACCCGGCGGTGAACAGCCCGACCCCGGCGTACAGCCGCACCTTGTCCGAAAGCCGGCGGAACAGCAGGTGCGAGAACAGCGCGAGCACCACGACCAGTGCCGTGTTCTCCGCGCGGAGGATGCCCAGGATCTCGACGCCGTTGGGCAGGTCGTGCGACAGCCGGACGCCGACGTAGTTGACCAGCTGGAACTCGATCGCCATGATCAACGTCGCCGCGACCATGAAGCGGATGAACATCGCGTCCCGCAGCACGAGCCGGTAGCCCGCCGAGAACTCACGCAAGACCGAAGCGCGCGGTGCGACCACGGCTTCCGAGGGCTTGGACTCCGAGATGAGGAAGTACGTCACCGCGAAGACGCCCGCCGTGCAGGCGGCCGCTCCGCCCAGCAACAACGTGAAGTGGCCGTTGTAGAGGAAGCCGCCGAGCAGGCCGCCGATGGCGAGTGCGAGGTTCGTCGCCCAGTAGTTCATCGTGTAGACCTGCTTGCGGTCCTCCGGCGTTGTGACGTCGACGATCATCGCGTCGTTCGCGGGCAGGGCGAGGCTGGCCGCGAACTTGTTGACCAGGTAGCCCGCGTAGACGAGTAGGGTCGCGGACGACGCGTCGGCGACGGCCATCAGGGCGAAGCTGGCGAAGCCGCCGAACTCGGCCAGGAGCAAGGTGGCGCGGCGGCCTCGGGTGTCGGAGATGTGGCCGCCGACGAGCATGCCGATCACGCCGAGCGAGACGACCACGAACATCAGGATGCCCGCGACCGCGATGCCGAAGCGGAAGGCCAGATAGATCGCCATGAACGAGGTGATCATCGAGTCGAGCAGGCGGTTGACGAAGCCGACGCCGATGCGGATGCGCAAGGTCGGATGCAGCGCGAAGAAGTTCATTCCGTCACGACCTTGACCAGCGACTTGATCAGTTCCAGCCGAGTCTCGGTCTCGGCTTCGTCCTTTCCGGACAGCGTGACGTAGCCGTGGCGGGTCTTCGAGTCGACCGTCTCGGGGATGACGTCGCCCGGCGCGAACGGGAAGCTCAGCTCGGCGACGTACTCCAGCGAGCGCACCGCGTCGAGGCCGTCGACCGAGCGCAGAACGCCTGGTGTGAAGGAGAAGTAGTGCACGCGTGCCACGTCCGAGCGGGTCTTCGGGTCCAGGGCTTCGCCCTTCAAGGCGCGGAAGATGGCGCGCTCGATGTCGAAGCCGGTGGCCATCTCGACGAGCTGGGGGATGCGGTCGCCGCCGAGCCTGGCCTGCGACTCGACGATCTTCGGGCCGCGCTTGGTCCAGATGACCTCGGTGTGCGCGGGGCCGTTCTGGTAGCCGGTGACGCGCAGCAGATGCTTGGTCAGCGTGGCGATCGCCTTGGTCTGCGACGACTCGGCGACCGGGTGCACGTGACCGGCCTCGACCACCGAGGGCGGCGGGCCGAGTATCTTGCGGGTGACGCCGATGATGTGGTGCTCGCCGCGCACCGAGATGCTCTCGACGCTGAACTCCGGGCCGTCGAGGAACTCCTCGATCAGCACCGGGCCGGTGTAGTCGTAGGACTCCAGCAGTTTGCCCCAGCCCGCGAGCTGCGCGTGGTCGGTCAGCTTGAGTACGCCCCGGCTGCCCGCCAGGTCCGTCGGCTTGACGATCGCGGGCAGGCGGAACTCGCCGATCATGTCCGCGACGTCCTGCCAGCGCTGGGCATACGCGTACTGGACGCTCGAAAGACCATGCGCGGTCAGGAGTTTGCGCATCTCGGCCTTGTCGTTGAGCAGCCGGATCGAGCGCGGCGGGTTGACCGCCTTGCCCAGCTCGTCCGCGATCTCGTACGCGGCGAGCATGCTGGTCTCCTGGCCGACGTGGTAGATCTGCTGGGCGCCGGAGTTCGCCGCGACCTTCGCGATGATCTCGGCGAACTCCTCGGGGTCCGCGAAGTCGGTGAGGACGAAGTCTTCGGCGAGACCCTCGACTTCCTTGAGATAGGCGGGGAAACCGGCTGGCCCGGTCGGCATGACCGAGGCCAGTGACGGGTCCCAGATGGCGCTGACGGCGAACCCCTCTTGCGTGGCCTTCTTCACGAAAGCCTTGTAGGGCATCACCATCACAAGTGGGGTGACCATGATTGTCTCCTTTAGACGGTAGCGAAGCGGCGTGGGTCGGCGGAATAGGTTTCGAGTGCGTCGTACTTCTGGCGTAACTGTCGCTTGAGGACTTTCCCGGTGACGCCGACCGGGACGCCGTCGTCGCTGATCTCCAGCACGCCGAGCCGTGGGTGGCCTGCCGCGTCGAGCGCCTCGTTGGCCAGCAGCAGCAGCTTCTCGGCTTCCACGACGGTGTCGCCGATGCTGACCAGCGCCACCGGGGTGACGGCGCCGTCGTGCTTGCCCGCGACGACCGAGGCGTCCACGACCTCGGGCACGCCCGACAGGATCGCCTCCTCCATCGACACCGAGTAGCCGACGCCGTGCGGGGTCTCGATCACGTCGGCGGACCGGTCGACGAGGAAGTGGTCGCCGTTCTCGTCGCGGTAGGCGTTGTCGCCGGTGAGCCAGTACCCGGCGAGGCGGCTGCTGTAGGTGATGTCGGCGTTGGCCCAGTACCCCGGCGTGATCGCCGGGCCGCGGGCGCCGAGCAGGCCGATCTCGTTGTCGGCGGCGATCGTGCCGTCCGCGCGCAGCACGACCACCTCGGCGACGCCGACCGGTTTCCCGGCGCAGCGGTCGTTGCGAGCGGTGCTCAGGTTGCGGATCTTGAGCAGGACGCCCCAGCCGAGTTCGGTCGTGCCGAGGCGGTCGAGGAACACCGACGGCGGCTTGTGCGTGCTGCGCAAACCGAGGATGTGCTTGATGTGCGCCTCGTGCACGGCGTCCCCGATGGACACCCAGACGTTGACCGAGTCGACAGAGCCAGGCTTGATCTCCAGTCCGGGAACCTCGGCGTAGGCGTGCGCGAACGACATCACCGCGCTCGGCTTCTGCCGCACGACGCAGTCGACGAGTTCCGCCGCGCAGCGGTCGAAGGCGGCCACCGTGTTGGCGCCCGCCAGCACCGCGTACGCCGTGTACGCGATACACCCGAGATGGGACTGGGGGAGCGAGGTCATGGTGACCGCGCCGGGGAACTCCTTGTGGTCGACCAGGCGGAACTTCGGACCGGCCACAATGGACTGATGCGTGTGGACGGTCGGCTTCGGCTCACCCGTCGTGCCCGACGAGTGCAGGATGACCACCGGGTCGGAGTTCTGGTGCTGATACCGGGCTTCCGGCGGCAGGTCGGCCGCCGGGGGAGCGGGCAGCGCCTCGACCGTCGCGATCCAGTTCAGCTCCGGCAGATCGACGAGCCGGGACTCGGTCGTGTACAGCCCGACCGGGGTCGTCTGCTCGATCAGCGACCGTGCGATCGCCGCGGACGCGTTGCTGTTGATCAGCACCGCGATCGCGCCGATCTGCGCCAGCGCGTAGAAATGCACCGAATACGCGAACGAGTCGTCGATGTAGACGGCCACGCGGTCACGCGGCTGGACGCCTTGCGCGAGGTACCAGGCCGACCAGTTCTGCACCAGCCAGTCGAGCTTGAGCAGGCTGAACTCACAGGTCTCCCAGCCGGGGCTGAGCGGGATCGGCCGTTCCGTCCGCAGGAACGGCAGCTCCGGACTCGGGCTGTAGGCGATCGCCGACCGCAGCAGATTGCCGCCGCCGACGGCCGGGTCGGCGGCGAGTTCGGCCCGCCGCCGCGGCGACAGGGTGGTCTCACTCGAGAGCGCCATCTCACTACCTTTCCGACACGACGTGGACGGTGACCTCACTGGAGAACCACTCGGCGAGCGGCTCGGTCGGGCTGCCGAAAGGGACGTCGAACAGCACCGAACCGGAGCGCTGCTCGCCGTCGGTCTGCGCGCCCAGCACGGCGCCGGGCTGCTGCGTGACGAACACCGCGCGGGCGCCTGCCGGCGCGTTGGCGGCCACGGGCGTCATCGCCGGATAGCGGTCGTCCCGCTCCACCCACGACACCGGGGCGCTGGTGCTGGTGACATCGAGCAGTTCGCCGTGCGGGTGATCCAGGTAGACCTGCCGGGCGCGACGGCGGGGTGCCGGGTAGTCGGCGGGCTGGCCGAGCGCGAGGTCGAGCATCACCGGCTCCACCGGCTCACCGGTCGCGAGGTGCCACAGGAAGGTGATCCCGCCGCCGGGCACCCGCACCGCGACCTCCATCAGCACCGCGCGGCCGTCCGAGATCCGGAACTCGGCGTGCGCGATGCCGTCGCGGAAGTCCAAGCGCCGCAACACTTCCGCGTTCGCGTTGAACAGCAGGTCCTCGTCGCTCACGGCGAGTTCGGCCGGGCAGGTGTGGCCCATCTCGGTGAAGAACGAGCCCGAGGACTCGTTGGTCTCCTTGGCGGTGACCGCGTTCCAGAACACCTTGCCGTGCTGCACCAGCGACTCGACCGAGAACTCCGGGCCGACGACCCGGCTCTCGATCAGCACGATCTCGTCGTCCGGGTACCCGGCGAGCACCTCGGCGAGCCGGTCGCCGTCGTCGACCTGGTAGACGCCCAGGCTGGAGAACCGGCCGATCGGCTTGACCACCACCGGGAAGCTGATCTCCGCCGGGTCGACGGCCGCGCGCTCGGCGGGCGTCACCACTCGCCAGTCCGGCGAATACTCGGGTAACGCCGTGCGCTGCAACAGCTTGTTCCGCGAGATCCGGCTCGCGCCCGAGCCGGCGCCATGCAGGCCGAGGCAGTCCGCGACCACGCCGGTCGGCTCGACGAACAGGTCGCCGATGCACATCGTGCCCTGGACGTCGTAGCGCCGCAGCAACGGCTGGATGCCGGGCATGACCGAGTCGACGGTCGCGTCCGGCACCTCGACGACGTCGGCCAGCTGCGACAGCGGATGCGTCGGATCGGCGCGTAATTCGGCGAGCCGCGCGGGGTCGGTGTGCGGGGTGACCACGAGCAGCGGCGCGTAGCCACGGCGTCGTGCCTCGGTGATGAGCCTGGCCTGCCGCGCGACGATCACGAGGTCGCCGAGGAACAGGAAAGCGGGTGCGCGCATGGAAAATCCCTCCAGAAACGACGAACGCCCCACCCGGGATTCCCGGATGGGGCGTTCTTGGTTGTATGCGGTTAGGGCGTGTCTCGAAATTCTGATCGCGGTCTTCGCGCCCAGGTGGCCCCTGGCGGCACCGCGGCTTCGCCCGAGTACGTCCAGTACGAGGCCGAAACCACGGCACCGCCAGGGGCCACCTGGATCACGAAGCCCATCGACCAGAATTTCGAGACACGCCCTCAGCGTATGAGTACGTACCCGTCACCGGGCCGGTGATCCCGCGACCGCCGGACGTCGGCGGCCACGAACGTGCGTTGCAGCCAGCGGTCCGTGCCGTCGTAGCGCGGCCGGAAGGCGGTGCGCCCGTGCACCGTCACCCGGTTGTCCACGATGGCCAGATCACCCGGCTCCAGCTTGGTGACCGAGGCGCCGGACGCGAACGCCTCGCCGAGCTCGGCGAGCGCCGCGGTGGCGCGCGGGGTCAGCGGGGTCGTCGCCGCGAGGTCGACCCGCATGTCCGGGTCGTCCGCCGCGCCGAAGAGCACCGCGTGCGGCGCGGTCGCGCCGTCGTTTCCGCCGAAGGACGGCGGCGGCTCGGTCACGAACTCCTCGTGGAACAAGGCTTCCCGCGTTTCCGCGCTGAGCAGCGGCAGCACCTCGCGGACGCACACCGTGCGCAGCCCGGCGACCTTGTCCGGGTCGGCGCGCAGGCACAGCAGCATCACGAAGTCCGGCCGGTGCTCGTGGAACGCGTTCTCGTTGTGGAACGACAGCAGCACCGAGCCCGAGTTGCCCTGCATCTCCTCCTGGCCGGGCACCGGCACCACGTTCTGCACCAGCGCGCCCGACTTCTCGGCCTGGAACGCGGCCGGGTCGCCGAGCCCGCAGGCGACCAGCACCAGCGAAGCCGCCGAGACCGTCGCCGAGCGCTCGACCGAACCGGGCACCGACGGCGTCACGCCAGGCTCACCGACCGGCACCCCGCGCACCAGCAGCGCGCCACGCGGCCCGGAATGCCTGCGGAACTCCCGCAGCGACCGGCGCAGCGCGAGCGGCAGCAGGTCCCAGCCGCTCCTGGCCTGCGCGACCCAGCCGGGATCGTCGACCTCGCCCGCACTCAGCGCGCGGGTCACCTGCTCGAACTCGGCGGTGTCGCTCGCTCTCAGCGTCACCTCGGACGTGGGCGCGTGTGTGGCCACTGACATCTGTGAATCCCCTAGTCACCTATGAGTGGAACGTCGAACGGTGCCACCGCGTACAGCGCGGGCGCTTCCATCTGGACGTCGAAGCCGCCCGCCTCCGCCACGGCGGCGGCGAGGTCGATCAAGATCGGCGACGCGCCGCTGACCAGCGCACGCACCTCGTAGAACAGGTCGCCGAGCTGGTCGGTCCGTTGTGCCTCGCGGTTGAGCCGGTCGAGCTGCGCGACGATCAGGTCGGCCGCTCTGGTCAGGCTGTAGCCGGACAGCTCGTAGCAGATCCGGAACCGCGAGAGCACCGCTTCCGCGCGCTGCCGGGCGTCGGCGGAGACCGGCAGTTCACGTCCCTCGACACCCGATTCGGCCACGGCCTTGGCGAGCTGGTTCGCCAGCCGGTTCCACGGCTCGGCGAGCCGCCGCCCGGCGACCTTGTCCAGCCCCTCGCGGCTGAAGTTGGTGCGCTGGTGCTCGGGGCAGCTGACCGCGAGATAGAACCGGATCAGGTCCCTCGGCACCTCTTTGAGCAGGTCCTTGGTGTACAGCACGTGCCCGAGGCTGGTCGAGAACTTGTCGTTCTCCAGCTCGTAGAACTCGTTGGAGATGATCGTGTCCGGCACCACGTACCTGCCCTCGTGCGCCATGATCAGCGCCAGGTGCGTGAGGCCCCAGAAGTACACGTTGTCGAAGCCGATGAAGTAGATGACCTCGGCGTCGTGCTCGGCTCGCCAGAGTTCGTGGTCGTCATCGTGCTTCTCGCCGAGCTGCTGGGCGGCGTAGGCGGTGCAGTACATCACCGCCGGGATGCCCTCGACCCAGGCGTTGAGCACCTGGCCCTCGGTCTCCGGGAACGGCGCCGGGATACCCCACGAGATCGGGTACGTGATCGGGAAGTCCGGCAGCGGCTTCGCGAGCAGCTCGTCGACGAGCCCGATCGTGTGCGGGCGCAGCCGCCCGCGCTTTTCGGCGTAGTACGCGATCAGCTGCTCGCGGTACTCCTCCATGGGCAGCACGAGGATCTCGGCTTCCCGGTGCGTCACCACGTCCTCGGGGTCCACAGTGGACCGAGGCTGAAGCAGCTCGTCGAAGTTGTTCGGATGCCCGCAGCTCTCGCACAGCCCGCCCCGGCTCTCCACCAGGCAGACCGGGCAATAGCCGCAGACCAGGCCTTCGACGAGGAACTCGCCCTGGCGCTCGGAGTAGGGCAGCAGCACCTTCTTGAGCCGGAACTTACCGGCCGCGTGCAGCGCGTTGACGAAGGTCAGCGACGAGGCCCGGTACCGGTCGTCGTACGGCGCGAACCCGTCGAGCGAGATCCCCATGTCGACCAGGGTCTGCTTGATGTCGTGCCACGACTGTCCACAAAGGCCTTCGGGAGTGAGGCCTTTGCGTCGCGCGCTCGCCAGTACGTACGTTTGGCTGTCATCGGTTCCACTCGAGAACACCACCGGACGGCCCAGTGCCCGCAGATACCGCGCGTGCACGTCCGCCGCCATGAACGGGCCCGCCAGGTGCCCGACGTGCAGATCGCCGTTCGACGTCGGCGGGGTGTCGATGACGATCGCCTTGCGCTGGCTCACTTGTCACGCTCGGCGAAGCGCTCGGTCATGTCCTTGTCCCACCAGACCGAGTACATCTGGAAGTCCTCGTCGCCGTCGTTGATCACCTGGTGATCGGTGTGCGGCGGGAAGTGCACCACGTCGCCGGGCACGAACTCCGTGCGCTCGCCCTGCGATTCGAGGATCGCCTTGCCCGAGATCGCGATGAAGATCTCGTACTCGTGGTGAGCGTGCTTGACCGACGAGGTGCCGGGACGGATCACGTTCCAGGCGCCTTCGAACGGCGCGTTGAGTGCGTCCCACGGGACCAGGCGCTGGGAATGGTTGTTGTCCGGCCCCAGCCGTTCCCGGTCGAGCTTGCGAATCTCCACTGGTCGTTCTCTCCCTCTAGTTGGCCGTTACCGAGGTGGAAGTGAGCGTGACCGCGCGGCCGGCGCGGTCGGCGAGGATGTCGTGCGCGATGTCGGACCCGCGCGCGGCGAGCATGCTCAGCAGCGAGTCCGCGATGCCGTGCGTGGCCTCGTTCACGCCCTGCAGGTAGCAGGCCGCGTCCGCCTGACCAGGGATCTTGAGCCGGTAGTCCCTGGTGACCTCGATCTTCTCCAGCCCGAGCGACGCGGCCAGGTCGCGCACCATCGCAGGCATCTCCCTGACGAACCCGGTGCCGAGCAGCACCAGGTCACAGCGCAGCTCCTCGACCGTGCCGGTCCGGCGGTCGGCCAGGTCGAGCACGACCTCGCCGCCTTCCTCGCGCGCGGCGGTGATGTCGGTCATCGTCTCGATGCGCAGCCTGCCCTTGCCGCTCATCCGGTCGAGGTACACCTGCTTGTACAGGTCGTCCAAGGTGGACGCGGCCAGGCCGGAGTAGTTGCTGATGTGCATCTCGCGCAGGATCTGCTCGCGGGCCTCCGGTGGCGCGTCGAAGAAGTCGTCGACCGCGGAGGGGAAGTACAGCTCGTTCGTGAACTTGCTGTTCTCGTAGGTCTTCAACCCGATCGAGCGCATCACGAGCGTCCGGTGACAGCCGGGCAGGTCGTTGCCGACCGCGTCGAACATCTCCGCCGCGCTCTGCGCGCCGCCGACGACCACCACCCGGTACGGCGCGTCGCCGGGCAGCCCGGCGATCCGGGGCAGGTACTGCGTGCTGTGAATGATCCGATCATTGGGCAAACCTGCGAATACCGGTGGGATATACGGGTCGCGCCCGGCGCCGACGACCAAATAACGGCTGCCGATCGTCGAACCGTCCGCGAGGTGGGTCACCCAGCCGGTGAGCGTGCCATCGGAGTCGCGCCGAGGCTCGATCTCCTGACACTCCCTGGCGCATTCCAGCCGGACTTTTTCCAGTGAATTCGCCACCCACTGGTGATAATCGGACATCTCCACGCGATAGGGCCAGAAATTGCCCATGTTGATGAACTCGTTGAGTCTGCCGATCGAGTGAAGATAGTTGACGAACGAGAATTTGCTGCGCGGGTTGCGCAGTGTGACCAGGTCTTTCAGGAAGGAAACCTGGCTCTGCGCCTCCGGCAGCAGCATTCCCCGCTGCCAGGCGATCGTCTCGTTCCGTTCGATCACCAGTGATCGTTCGGACAGGTCGTCCGGTGCTAATTCCTCAATGGCTATGGCGAGGGCCAGGTTGGCAGGCCCTCCGCCGATGGCGAGCAGTTCGAGTGCACGATGAGTCATCCGCTCCCCAGTTTCAAATGGCTCCGCGAATCGGTGTTCGTCCCAGTGGGCAGGAACGATAGCAAGGAAATCGGCGGCTGCGTACAACTTGATCTCCGGGGCGGGCAGAATGGGCCGAACGCACCAATTCGTTAGGCCGCAAGGCGCGGCTGAATTGTTTCAGTTGCCTTTTGATCTTGGCGTTTTCCATGATCGATTCCCAGCAGGTGGCCGAGCAGCCCGCGAGCGAGCGTGTCGTTCTGCCGGAACGAGAGCGCGTTCACCCTCGGCCTCGCGAACGTCGCGAAGTGGCTGACGTTCGTGTACGGGCCCAGCGCGTAACGCCCGTCCTGCGGTTCGCCCGCGCGGTCGAGAATCCGGAAGTCGTGGGGCGAAACGTGCAGCACGCCCGAACTGTGCTCGAATCCGTCCTCGTCGGACACCTGGTGTTCCATCGCGGCGCCGTCCTCGTACAGCCCGCGCAGCAACGGATCCGAGCAGTTCCGCAGCGTCGACCGCGGCAGCCTCGCCTCGACCAGCGTCTTCGCTTCGACGGTGTGCTCGGAGTTGTAGCCGCCGCCACGGAAAACGCCGCGCCGCTCGTCCGCGGTCACCCAGGTGCCCGCGCCGAGGAACCGGACGATCCCGGCGTTCGCCAACGCCAGCAACTGTTCCAGCCGCTCGCCGGGCGGCCCGCTGCCGACGTAGTCGAAGAAACCGGACCACCAGCCGCTCAGGTCCTCCACCTGACTGCGCGCGGTGAGCTTGCCGCCGGCGAGCACGGCGGACATTTCACCGTGAACCGACCAGAGCGCTTGAAAAGCCCCGAGATCCGCGCTGTGCGCGGCGTCGCCGCGGCGCGTCACGTCGGCTTCGATGTGCTCGGCCAGGTGCTTCTGCAACTGCTCGAAATCCTCGAACGCCAAGCCGCTCAACGGCCCGTCGAGACCGTCGAAGTCGAGCCGGTCCTCGGGGTCGGGCACGCTCGTCTCGATCAGCCGCCGCATTTCGGGGCCACCCCAGTCGAGTGCGGTGTAGACCTCCGCGAAGTCGGGCCACGCCACGGTGACCCGATCCGGGTGTGACCGGAACAGCTCGTGGTAGTGGCCCCAGCCGACCTCCTTCGCCATCGACGGCCAGAGGTGGGCGTAGAAGTCCAGGTCCTGCTGGAAGGTGAATCGGTTGTCGACGGTGTTGCCGTCGAAGAACCAGGGCAGGGGAGCGGGCGCGCCGCTGAGCCGGTAGCTCATCTTGGCGCGGTACGGCACGCCGCGCCGCGACCCGACGTACAGCACCGGCTCCTGGCCGGATTTGACGTAGGCGAGCCCGTTTTCGGTCGTTTCGTACCGTCCGCCGCGCCCCTCGGTCAGCAGCGCCATCAAGTCGATGAACGCCAGCCCGAGCCCGCGCACCAGCACGGGCTCGCCCGGCGCGAGGTCCGACCAGTCGACATCGACGGTGTACGCGGGCGGCACGTAGTGCAACCCGTGCCGCGCGGCGAAATCGGACAACGCGCGCTCCTGCTTGTCCGGCTCGACCTCGAGGTGCCCGAGCGCCAGCACGACCGCGTCCGGGTAGAGGACGCCGCCTTTCGCCAGCCGCAGCCGCTCGCGTCCGTTGTCGAGCCGCTCCAGGCGGACGGCGGTCGTCGCGTGCACGGTGACGGTGACCCGCTCCGGCGCTTCGGCGACGATCTTGTCCAGCACCCAGGCCAGATACCGCCCCTGCGTGTTCCGGCTCGCGAACGCGGCCGGGTCGCAGCCGGTCTCGTGCGTGGCCGCCCATTCGGCGAGCGACGGCCCGGTCCGCAGCGGTCCGTCCAGCAGGCACGTGTCATCGGGGAACATGGTCACGTTCTCGGCGGTCGCGTTCATCCACATCAGCGACGACTGGTCCTCGCGCCACACCCGGCCGGCGCCCGGCGGGTACGGGTCGACCAGGTGGACGTGCAGTTCCTGGTCTGGCATGAGCTCGCCGACATTGACCAGCAGCCGCTCGAGCACGCCGGTGCCGCGCGGCCCGGCGCCGACGATGACGACCGTCAGCGGATCTGCAGAAGGCATGACTTCTCCCCAGTCTCGTTCTGCCGGAATTTGGACACGACTGTGCCGTGGGAAAAGCGTGACACCGCTCGAATGTAGTTGTCAACCATTTCGGTCAAGATTGTTTCGCGTGGTTTCATGCGCGCACAAAAAGGCATGAGGGCAGCGAAGAATCGCTGTCCCCATGCCATTCGTGTGTGGTCTTTACGCGGCCTTCGCCGCCACGATCCCGAACAGTTCGTCGAGGTCGTATTCGGCCCGCCCTGGTGTGCCATAGCGGGTGAGCTTCCCCCGGCTCGCCCATTTCCGGATGGTGTTCTCGGTGACCCCCGCGGCCAGTGCGGCCAGGTCCGTCGGGACGGTGCGCCTCCGTGCGTTCATGACGTCTCCCTCGTGTACGGCGTTCGCGGCCCCAGTGCTGCCTTCCTCCGCGATGTGACCACTGTCCCCAGCGCCGCTTTGGGCCCGCTATCGGCCGCCTATCGGTCCGGGGAAAGCGCACCGGAAGCCCACCGATACCGCGCGGGCGTCAACTGGTTTCAGCCCGGCCGGAACACCCCGGACCAGGCAAGACACCAGGGAGAACATCATGAACATCACCCGCAGGCTCGCCGCCGCCGCAGCCGCCACCGCCATCGCCGGCCTCGCCTTCCTTTCGGCCTTCGCCCCCAGCGCCTCGGCCGACACCCACTGGAACACCGCCGGCGACCCGGTCTGCGCTGCCGACACCCACTGGAACGGCACCGAGTGCGTCGCCGACACCCACTGGGGCTCTGACGACACCCACTGGTGAACCCGCACCACCCATCCCGCGGATTTCGAACAATTCGTACTCAGGGAGCGACCACGGGCGGAATAGGATCACCCGGACAAGAGTCGCCCGAGGTTTTTCCGGTGTCAAAGAATGTTACGGCTCGCGCCGCACAGGGGATTTTCGACAGCGAGAGATGCTGGTCGTCCTCGACGGTCAGCAGCGCGCCACCGATCTGTTCACGCATTTCCCGCGCCCAAGCGATCGGGGTGACGGCCTCATAGCTGTGCCCGACCAGCTGCAGCGGGCTGATGCCGCGGGTGAACTGCCACGGCGTCGCCGGGAACGGCCAGCCGACGCAACGGCGGTCGTACTTCCCGTGGCCGCCCGAGACGGGAAGCTTCGCGATCAGATCGAGCCTGTTACGCCAGATGGTCTCGAAGTCACGCGTGCCCGTGGATTCGTTGCACTGCACGGCTGTCGCCTGAAACCGGGTGAATTCCCAGTCCTTCAGCGGGGCCCCGTCGTCGCCGTCGTCCGGCCCGAGCAGGGCGCCGTCGCGGAGCTTGACGAGCTTGGCGGCCGATTTGGGCCAGTCCGCCCGCAAGGAGATGAGTATGTAGTCGACCCTGCCGCGGTCGATGGTCGGCCTGGCGCGCAGGTCGAGCAGTGCTTGGGTGATCTCTGGCGCGGTCGTGCCGAAGTGGTAGACGTCGTCGTTGCGAGCGATCCAGGCCGCGAACTCGTGGAAGTGGTTCTCGTTCGCGGTCATCTGGCCGCGGTCGATCGCCGTGAGGTCGAAGTCGGGCGCCATGACCGAGTCGAGCAGCATCTTGTCGACGTTCTGGTCGAAGAGCGTCCGGTACTGCGCGCCGAGCGCGGTGCCCCACGACGTCCCGTAGTACCCGATCTTCTTCTCGCGTAATGCCTGGCGGATCCGGTCCATGTCGCGGGCGATGTTCGGCGTGGTGAGATTGCGGACGAACGCGGGGTCGTCGGCGGCACAGCGTGCCTGGCTTCTGCCGTCGCGTTCGGCTTTGAAGCGTTCCTTCTCCTTGTCACTGAGCGCCGGATCCGGCTGGGTGTAGTCGCCGGGGCATTCCTTGCCCGCGCTGAGGCCGACGCCACGTGGTGAGAAGCCGATCAGGTCATGATGGACGCCGATACCCGCAGCCTTCGACTGGAGCATCGAGCGCGGCATGTCCAGTCCGGACGCGCCGGGACCACCGGGGTTGAGCAGGATGACGCCGTCGCGTCGTCCGGTCGCCTTGATCCGGCTGACCGCCAGTTCGACCGTGCGCCCGCCGGGTTCGGCGTAGTCGACCGGGACGGTCAGCATGACGCACTCGGAGCGGTCGTCGTCGGCCGGCCACTCATTCGCGATTTCGCGGCACGGCCGCCAGTGCAAGGTGTCCGCCGATGCCACGGCAGGCGCGGACGGGACGAGGACCAGTCCCGCCACTACGGGGCCCACTAACTTCTTGATCATGACCGCCACTGTGGCGGCCTCGGCCACGGGGAGGAGTCGGCCGATCGGTCGCCTGGGGTGCCGATCGGCCGATTTTCGTTGGGATTGCAGGGATCGGTGCAATCCCGCCCGGTTCAGCCTCGCTGTTCGCTGAGCAGGAACACCCGGATCTCGCGATGCGCGGCACGGTCGGCGTAGCGGTCGTAGGCGGGCCAGTACTCGGCGACCGCGTTCCACATCTTCTCGCGCTCATCGCCTTCGAGCAGCCGGCCCGTGACCGCGATGGCCCGGCCGGAGATCGAGGCGGTCGCGCGTGGCTCGGCCAGCAGGTTGGCCGACCAGGCCGGATGGTTCTCACCGCCCCAGTTGGAGCCGATCACGATGTAGCCGCCGTCGCGCTCTACGTAGAGCAGCGGAACCTGCCGCGGCTCGCCGGTCTTGCGTCCGATCGTGGTCAGCAGCATGGTGCGCAGCCCGACCGCGCTGCCGACGCCGAAACGGCCGCCGCTGACGCGCAGCAGTACCCGATCGGCGGGTACCAGTGCCTTGCCGAGCACGGCGAACGCCTTGCTCTTGCCGAAACCGGCGAACACACCACGCAAACCAGTCATGCCGTGACCTTAGAGGCCAAGAGAGTGACTGCTGCCCGAAGGGGCGAGCTTGCTTGTGCGAGACGTGGTCGGCGTGATCGAGTCGTCACCATGACCGGTGATGAGATCGTGCTGGGCGCGTTGCCGAAGGGGATCACCCTCGCGAACGAGGGCATGCGGAAGACGGTGTGGAACGTGCTCGGCCACACCTACTACATGAAGGCGGCCAGCGAGTCGAGCTTCGCGTTCGAGACCTTCGATCCGCCTGGCACGGGGGTGCCACCGCATGTGCATCCCGAGCAGGACGAGCACATCTACGTGCTCGACGGGGTGTTCACGCTTTACCTCGACGGGCAGTGGGAGACGGCGGGGCCCGGCGACACCGTGCTCATGCCCCGGAACCTGCCGCACGCTTATTACAACCGCAGCGACGTGCCGACGCGCGGGCTGTTCTGGGTGAGCCCGGCGGGCAAGCTCGCCGAATTGTTCACCAAGCTGCACAACCTCGAAGATCCCGAGGAGGTCGTGCGGCTGGCCGCGGCGCACGACGTCGACTTCCTGCCGCCGGGGAGTGTCGAAGGGGCATGAGCGTGTGACACCCTGAGCGTCGTCCGCAGACGACCGCGATGAGGGAACACCTGGCTCCGATGAGGCGAACGGAACTGCTCGGCCTGTTCGTGCTGGCCGTGGCGCTGACCGGCTGTGCCACACCGGCACCGGCACCGGCCCCGTCGCCGGTTTCGATCACGCAGGTGCCACCCGCCGCCGCCAGCTCCGTCCCGGCTCCCGAGCCGACGCCGTCCGTCGAGGCGGCGCCGGCCGGGTGCGAAAAGGTGATCGCCGACCTGCCGGTCCGGCGGCGGCTCGCGCAGCTCCTCGTGGTCGGCGTCGACGCGTCGAACGCGCGGGCGGCCACCGATCTGGTGCGTGCCGAGCAGATCGGCGGCATCTTCCTCGGCGGCAACGCGACCGGGCTGCTCCGCGACAACGCGCTGAGCGCCGTCCAGGCGGCCGCGACCGTGCCGGTGTCCGTCGCCGTCGACGAGGAGGGCGGCCGGGTCCAGCGCATCGACGAGCTGGACGGCGACGTCCCGAGCGCGCGGAAGATGGCCCAGACCTTGAGCCCGGACGAGGTGAAGGCGGTCGGCGCCGAACGCGGCCGGGCGCTGCGCGCACGGGGCGTCACCGTCGACTACGCGCCGGACGTGGACGTCACCGACCAGCCGGACAACGCCGTCATCGGCGACCGTTCGTTCAGCCCCGACCCCGAGGTCGTCCGCGCCTACGCGTTCGCGTTCGCCGAGGGCCTGCGCGAGTCCGGGATCCAGCCGGTGTTCAAGCATTTCCCCGGCCACGGCCACGCCAGCGGCGACAGTCACAAGGGCGCGGTCGTCACCCCGCCGCTCGCCACGCTGCGCGGCGACGACCTGGTCCCATACCAGGCCATCGCCGAGTTCGACGGCGCCGCCGTGATGGTCGGCCACGTCGCCGTGCCCGGCTTGACCTCGGGCAAGCCCGCGTCGCTGGCCGCGCCCGCGTACCGGCTGCTGCGCACGGACTACCACTTCGACGGCCCGGTCATCACCGACGACCTCGGCGCGATGCGGGCCATCAGCGCCCGCTACCCGCTGCCCACGGCGGTCGTCCAAGCGCTGGCCGCCGGCGCCGACCAGGCCCTGTGGTCGTCCGGCGGCCGTGTCGGCGAGGTGCTGGACCGGCTGGAGAAGGCGGCCGCGACCGGCGAGCTGCCCGCCGACCGGATCCACGAGGCACTGCTCAGGGTGCTGACCGCGAAACAGGCTTGTTGAGGAGGCACGGGTGCGCAGCGAAGAGTTCCAGCGGATGATCGACGCGCTCGTCGACGTCGAGCGCAGTGAAGCCAGCGAGTGGACGTCGTTCAGCGTGCGCGGCAAGCGCTTCGGGTACTACTGGCCGCGCACGCAGACGGTCGGGCTGAAGCAGACGATCTCCGAGCAGCTGGCGTTGATCGCCGAGCGGCCGGACGTGTTCGAGGAGCAGTTCACCGCGGGCGGCTTCGGCTGGGTGGTCGTCCAGCTCGAAGGCATCGAGGCCGACGAGCTGTTCGAGCTGGTCTACGAGGCATGGCGGCTGTCGGCTCCTGAGGACCTGGTCGCCGAGGCGCCGCTGCCCTGGTGACCTCGTGAGTGGTACGGCCGGTTCTAACCGGCCTAAACACTCACGACCCTAGCGGGAGAAAAACGTTTTCGCGTGAGGCCGTCCACTCTGTACTCTCTCCGAGAACCTGAAGGGAGCCAAGCCATGTGTCGTAGCCATGCCGTTCGTGCTCCCCGTTCGCGCTCCATGGTGATCCTGGCGTCTTCGCGCGCCCGGTGACCGCTGCGCGGCTTTCACCGGACCCCGTGGAGAGGTCTGTCTAAAACGGCCTGCCGCGGAATCGCGCTGCCCTTTTCACGGCACCATCCCGGAAGGCGCTTCAGCCATGCGCGAACTCGAACACGTCCGCAACCTGGGCATTCTTGCCCACGTAGACGCAGGTAAGACCACCATCACCGAACGGATCCTCTATGCGACCGGAACCACCCACAAACGGGGTGAGGTCCACGACGGCACGACCGTCACGGACTTCGATTCCCAGGAACGCGACCGTGGCATCACGATTTTCGCCGCGGCCGTCAGTTGTGCCTGGGCCGGGCATCGGCTGAACCTGATCGACACGCCCGGTCACGTCGACTTCGCCGACGAGGTGGAGCGGTCGTTGCGGGTGCTGGACGGCGCGGTCGCCGTTTTCGACGCCGTCGCCGGGGTCGAGCCGCAGAGTGAATCCGTGTGGCGGCAAGCGGATCGGCATGGTGTGCCGCGGATCGCGTTCGTCAACAAGCTGGATCGGGCGGGTGCCGATCTCGATGCGGCCGTCGCGTCCATCCGGGAACGGCTGCATCCGGCTCCGCTGGTCGTCCAGCTGCCGATCGGGGCCGAGGACCGGTTCGCCGGTGTCGTCGATCTGGTCCGGATGCGGGCGCTGACGTGGGTCGATGAGCAGGCGCACGAGGGGCCGGTGCCCGATGGGCTGGCCGACGAGGCGCGCCTGCGGCGACGGCGGCTGGAAGAGGCGGTGGCCGAACTCGACGCGAACGCGTTGGAGGAGTTCTGCGAGGAGGGCACGATTTCCGCGCGGACACTCGAAACGGCGCTGCGTGAGGTCACGCTGTCCGGCCAAGGCCTGGTCGTGCTGTGCGGCTCCGCTTACCGCAACCGCGGTATCGAGCCGCTGCTCGACGCGGTCGTGGCCTACCTGCCGCAGCCGAAGGACCTGGCGGACGCGCCGTTCGCGGCGTTGGTGTTCAAGGTCGTTTCGGGCGCCACCGGGCGCTTGACGTACCTGCGGATCTACTCGGGAACGATCGGGAAGGGGACGACGGTGCTGGACGTGGGTGCTCGGCGTACCGAACGCGTCGCCCGGATCCTGCGGGTGCGGGCGGACCGGCACACCGACCTCGACCGGGCGGTGGCCGGTGACATCGTCGCCGTCGCCGGGGTCAAGGGTGCGCGAGCCGGCACGACCTTGTGTGCGCCGGATGCGCCGACGCTGCTGGAACCGGCGGCCGTCGCCGAACCGGTCGTCTCCGTCGCGGTCGAGGCCCGACGGAGCGCTGACACCGAACGGCTGCTGGCCGCGCTGGCTCAGCTGGCCGAGGAGGATCCGTCGCTGGTCGTGCGTGGCGATCCCGAGACCGGGCAGACCGTGCTGTCCGGCAGGGGCGAGCTGCATCTCGAGGTCGCGGTGGAGAAGATCCGCCGCAGCCGTGGCCTGGAGGTCAGCGTCGGCAGGCCTCGGGTGGCCTACCGGGAGACGGTCGCGCGCGGTGTGTCCGGGCTGCTTTACCGCCATGTCAAGCAAGACGGCGGCGCCGGGCAGTTCGCGCATGTCGTGCTGGACGTCGAGCCGCTGGACAGCGGCTTCGAGTTCCACTCGGCCGTGGTCGGCGGGAAGGTGCCGCGCGAGTACGTCCGCGCGGTCGAGGCAGGCTGCCGGGACGCGCTGAGTGAGGGACCGCTCGGCGGGCATCCGGTGACCGGGCTGCGCGTCACGCTGACCGACGGGGCGACCCATCCGAACGACTCGTCGGACATGGCGTTCCGGACGGCTGGCCGGTTCGCGTTGCGGGAAGCCTTGCGTGCCAGCGAAATGGCGTTGCTGGAGCCGGTGAGCGAGGTGACCGTGACGGTGCCGGACGACACCGTCGGCGGCGTGCTCGGTGACCTGGCCGCGCGCCGCGGCGCGATCTCGGCCTCGGTCGCGAAGGGCGGGACGGTGGTCGTGACGGCCGCCGTCCCGCTGGCCGAGTTGTTCGGTTTCGCGAACCGGCTGCGGAGCCGGACGCAGGGGCGGGGCACGTTCACCGCCCGGCCGACCGGCTACGCGCCCGCCAAGTAGAAGGATGGCCCCGCTCGCGACGCGGGCGGGGCCATCTCCACTTCACTGCTCGGCCATGCCCGCCGTGAGCGAGCCGCGCGCGGCTCGCCGGGCCGGTAGCAGCGCGGCCAGCGGCGCCGCCAGCACCGCGGCGCCGAGCAGCGCCGCGAGCCTGCCCCACGGCAGCGTGAACAGCATCGTCTCGCCCGCGGACTTCGCCACCTCGGTGAGCAGCCACGCCGAGCCGATGCCGAGCACCAGCCCGCACGCCGCGCCGAGCAGCGCGATGAACACCGACTCCGCGGCGAGCGCGGCGCCGAGCCCGCCCCTGGTCAGCCCCAGCGCGCGCAGCAGCGCCGACTCACGCGTGCGCTCCAGCACCGACAGCGAGAGCGTGTTCGCGATACCGGCGAACGCGATCAGCACGGCCAGCGCCGTCAACGCCCACATCAGGTTCAACGTGCTGCGCAGTCGCACCGAGGACTGGTCCTTGAGCTCCGCCATGCTGGTCAGCTTCGCGAGCGGGGCGGCTTCGAGCGCCTTTTCCAGCGCCTGCCTGGCCTCCGCCGGGGCCTTGACCAGGATGCTGTGATCGTAAGTCGCGCCGCTCATCGCGATCGCGGGCATCTGCGCCAGGTCGACCAGCCCGAGTCCGAGATCGACGCCGGGTGCGCTGACCGCGTCGTAAACGGCGACGACCTTGAGGGCGACCGAGCCCACCTGCACGGTGTCGCCGACCGTCAGCCCGGTGTACTTGGCGAGCTGGCTGCTCACGGCCAGTTCCCCAGGGCCGAGGCGGTCGAGGTTGCCCGCGACGATCTTCGGCCGCAGGATGCTGCCGACGGCGTCGCCGCGCACCGCGGCCAGCTGCCAGGGACCGAAACGGCCCAGATCGCTTGAGAAAGTGGCTCGCGGTGCGGCGGCCTCGACGCCCGGAACCGCGGCGAGTGTGTCGGGGAGCTTCGGCGGAAGTGGCTGCGTCGACACCGACGAGACGACGAAACCGGCTCGCACCTGCTCGTCGAGACCCTGGTTTTGGCCCGCTTCGACACCCGCCATCACGGTGGTCGTCAGCGAGACGACCGCGAGCCCGATGGTGAGCGCGGCGGCGCTGGCCGCGGTGCGTTTCGGGTTGCGGTCGGCGTTGAGCGCGGCCAGTTTCGCGGGCTGGCCGAGCACCGGCGCGAACACCGCGCCCAGCACGCGCATCACCGGGCCGGCGAGCAGCGGCCCGATGGCCAGCGTCGCGCCGAGCAGCGCGACCATCGCCGTGATCGAGAGCGCGATGCCCGCGTCCACGTCGGAGCCGAACGAGAGCGCGACGGCGGCGATCGCGCCGGCCAGCAGCGCGGCCGCGAGCACCACCCTGACCCGGCCGCCGCGGCCCGCCTTGCCTTCCACCGGCGTGCGCAGCGCTTCGACGGGCGGGACCCGGGTGGCCGCCCACGCCGGGATGGCCGCGGCGAGCACCGTCACGACGACGCCGAGCGAAAGGGACGCGACCACGGTCCGCGCGGTGAGCGGCAGGTACACCGGCGACTCGGGCGAGCCGATCGCCTGTAGCGCGGCGGCCACGCCGAAACCGCAGGCCAGCCCGACGGCCGACGCGACAGCGCCGACGGCGGCGGCCTCGGCGAGCACACCCGCGAACACCTGCCGTTTCGCCGCGCCGATGCAGCGCAGCAGCGCCGACTCGCGCGCCCGCTGGGTCACCATGATGGTGAACGAGTTGGCGATCACCATCGCGGCCACGACCATCGCGAGCACCGCGAACATGGTGAAGAACTTGGCCAGCATGGCCGAGTTGGGCGCGACCTCGGCGCGCAGCAGCGCGGCCGCGGTCCGCCCGGTGACCACGTCGACGCGGTCGATCGAGCGCTTCAGTTCGGCGACGAGCTGCTCCGCGCTGGTCCCTGGTTCCGCGCGCACCAGGATGCGGCCGATCTGCGCGTCGGGCGCGACCTGCTGGAACCCTTCCGGGTGCAGGAGCAGCGGGGGAGCACCGACACCCGAGTCCGTCGGCCTGCTGAACTTGCCGACGAGCGTGAAGGTGTGCGCACCGCCGTTGGTGTCGAAGACGGTCACCGGCGAGCCGAGCGCGCGATCGCGCGCGGACTCCTCGGCCATCGCGATTTCCGTTGCCGTGGAAGGAACACGGCCTTCGGCGAGATCGAACGGGCGTAGCCGCTCGTCCGCGGGCAGCGCCATGGCCGCCGAGTCCTTCGGATGGCCTGCCGTGTCGCGCAGGGGAGCGTTGACCGTCACGCGTGCCTCCGCGGCGGCGACCCCGGGCACCCGCCTGACCTTGTCCAGCACCGAGGCGTCGAGCGGGCCCTTGCTGCTGATCGAGGCATCCACCCCGCGCGTGTCGACGGCGACGGCCGCGCGCAGCCCGGCGCCGACCGCGTCGGAGAGCACGAACGACCCGGCCACGAACGCCACGCCGAGCGCGATGGCGACGGCGGAGAGCAGCAGCCGCAGCGGCCGGGCCTTCAACCCGGCGATGACGGTGCGCAGCATCATGCCCCCAGGCCGGTGAGCGCGGCGAGGACGGCGTCGGCGGACGGCGAGGCGAGGTGGGTGGCGACGCGGCCGTCGGCCAGCAGCACGCCGTGGTCGGCGTAGGAGGCGGCGACCGGGTCGTGCGTCACCATCACCACGGTTTGCCCGAGGTCGGTGACCGAGCTGCGCAGGAAACCGAGCACTTCGGAGCTGGAGCGGGAGTCGAGACTGCCGGTCGGCTCGTCGGCGAAGACGACATCCGGCTTGCCCATCAGCGCGCGGGCGCACGCGACGCGCTGCTGCTGGCCGCCCGAAAGCTCGCCGGGCTTGTGCTTGAGCCGCTGGCGCAGCCCGAGCGCGTCGACGACCGTGGCGAACCACGCCGGATCGGGCTTACGGCCGGCGAGGCGCAGGCCGAGCAGGATGTTGTCCTCCGCGGACATGGTCGGCAGCAGGTTGAACGACTGGAACACGAAGCCGACGCGCTCCTGCCGCAGCCGGGTCAGCGCGGCGTCGGACAGCCCGGTGAGCGTGGTCGGTCCGATTCGGACGGTCCCGGCGTCCACAGTGTCCAGTCCGGCGAGACAGTGCATCAGCGTCGATTTCCCGGAACCGGACGGGCCCATGATCGCGGTGAATCGGCGCGCCGCGAAATCCAGCGTCACGTGATCGAGCGCGCGCACCGCGGCGTCACCCCTGCCATAGGTCTTCACGACGTCCGACACGCCGACCGCGGCGGTTGTGTTTCCATGCATGGCAGGAGCATGGCCAAACACGACTGAATGGTTCCTGAAAGATCCTGAAGAACGGTTCAGGATCCCGCGCGTGCATCTGCGAAGATCGCTCTCATGCGGGTGCTGGTGGTGGAGGACGAGAAGCGGCTGGCCGAGACGCTCCAATGGGGTCTCGAGGCCGACGGGTACGCCGTCGACCTCGCCCACGACGGCGAGGAGGGTCTCGAACTCGCGCGGCTGTACCCGTATCAGGTGATCGTGCTCGACATCATGCTGCCCAAACTCAACGGCTATCGCGTCTGCGCGGCACTGCGCGAACTCGGGATCAGCACGCCGATCCTCATGCTGACGGCCAAGAACGGCGAGTACGACGAGGCCGAGGCGCTCGACACCGGCGCCGACGACTTCCTGAGCAAGCCGTTCTCCTACGTCGTGCTCGGCGCCCGCCTGCGCGCGCTCACCCGGCGCGGCGGAACGGGCTCGGCCGCGACACTCGCCTTCGGTGACCTGGTGCTCGACCCGGCGAAGCGGACCTGCCATCGCGCCGGCCGTCCGATCACGTTGACCACGAAGGAGTTCGCGGTACTCGAATGCCTCCTTCGACATGACGGTCAGGTCGCGGCGAAGAACGAGATTTTGGAACAGGTATGGGACATGGCGTTCCAGGGCGACCCGAACATCGTCGAGGTCTACGTGAGCGCGTTGCGGCGCAAGCTGGACGCGCCGTTCGGGCGGCGCACGATCACGACCGTGCGCGGCGTCGGCTACCGGCTGGTGAGCGATGAGTAGATGGTGGCCGGTCGCGGTCCGCCGCAGCACCGCGCTGGCCGCCGTGCTGTTGTCCATGGCCGTGTTCGCGCTGGGCTGGTTCGGCATGCGCGAATTCGTGCGGCTGCAGCTGAGCGGCAGCGCCATCAGCAACACGCAGACGCAGCTGGACCGGATGGCCGACGCCTACCGGGTCGGCTCGCTCGGTGCCGGGCCGCCCGCGCTGTCCGAGGCGATTTCCTCCGGCGGGGCGCTGTTCGAGGCGGTCACGGACTCGGGAGAGTCGGCGGTCAGCAGCGCCGACCTGCGAAAATGGGATCCCCGCTGGACCCCGTTGCCGCCGGCGCCCGCAGGCGCGCCCCCGGACTGGTCGATCACCACCCAAGCCACACTGCGGCCCGGCTCGCACCCGGATTGGCGCGAGTACCGCACGTACACGGTGCTGGGCCGCGTCGTCGAAGGCGTCCAAGCCGACCTGATCGAGCCGCTCGGACGGCAGGGCAGCCGCTTGGACAGCGGCCTGACCGGCGGGAGCACCGCGCAGCCACAGCGCCTCACGCTGTATTTGTTCGTCATACCGTGGGACACCATCAGCATCGTCAGCACACTCGACGACACGCTGACGTTCTTCGCACCGCTCGCGGTACTGCTGACCGGCCTGGTCGCCTGGTTCACCGCGGGCCGCGCACTCCGCCCGGTGGAGGCGATCCGCCGCGAGCTGGCCGAGGTCAGCGGCAGCCAGCTCGGCAGACGGGTGCCGGTACCGCGCTCCCGTGACGAAGTGGCCAAGCTGGCCGAGACGACGAACACCACGCTCGACCGTCTCGAGCATTCCTACGAGCAGCAGGAACGGTTCGTCGCGGACGCGAGCCACGAGCTGCGCAGCCCGCTCGCGAGCCTGCGCACCGGCCTGGAGGTAGCGCTCACCCACCCCGACCGCGCGGACTGGCCCGAGGTCGCCCAGCAGTCACTGCTCGACGTCCAGCGCCTGCAACGCATCACGGCCGATCTCCTGCAGCTCACAGGCGAATCGTCGGCGTCGACCGGCCTCGTCGACCTCGCCGACGTGGTGGCCGAGCAGGTCGCCGAGCGCGCACACCAGCCAGGCCCGACAGTCCGGTCCTATGTAGACGGTCCGGCGATCGTGTCCGGCCACGCCGTCCAGCTGGAACGCTTGCTGCGCAACCTGCTCGACAACGCGGCGCGCCACGCGGAGTCCTCGATCACGGTGAGCGTGGGCGTTTCGGCGGGCGAGGTCGTCCTCGAAGTGGTCGACGACGGCCCGGGTATCGCTCCCGCTGACCGCGAACGGGTCTTCGACCGCTTCGCCCGCCTGGACGACGCTCGCGCCCGGGACGCCGGCGGTTCGGGCCTCGGCCTCACCCTCGCCCGCGACATCGCGATCCGGCACGGCGGTTCGCTGCGCGTGGAAGACAGCGCGCGAGGCGGCCGGCTGGTCGCGCGGCTACCCGAGGCGGACATGCCGGGGGAACAGTAAGTCGTTGCGCTGCAAGAAAACCCGGTCACGCCAGGTCTCGGCGGGCACCCGCGGGATCTCGTCGTTCAGCGTGTAGCCGGGATCGTGGTCGAGCCAGCCCGCGACCACCTTGCTGCCGTCACCGGGCGGATCGACCCGGAGGAACTCGAACACGCCATGGCTCGGGTTCGCCAGCCAAAAGTGCGGTGTCGCCAGGTCTTCCCAGCCGGTCACGGTGACGGCGGCGCAGAAGTCCGCCCCGGCATGGTCGATGATCCGGCCGAGATGCGCGACGGCCGCCCGAACCAGCGCCCGGTTGCGGTCATCGAGCGACAAACCGTCCAGAAAGGACACCTGAGCGGCCTCGGTGTAGAGCGGCAACTCGGCGAAATGGCCGTCATGCTGCATCAAACCGTCGAGATCGAGAAGGCCGCGTTGTTCGAGCAGTCGTTCGAACCGTGGATCAGCAGTCATGAGTACCCCCACGACTGTGTACCACCAGATCAGGCAAGAGCGCCACGCACGATCACCGCGAGCACCGGCCGAGGGTCCGGCGTGCTGCCTCCGGCGATGGCCTGCACGAAGAGCCCCTGCCCGCAGACCCCGATCGCCTTGGCGGCGACCAGCGGGTCCGCCGCACCGAGCCGTGCCAGCACCGGCACGACCAGGTCGGTCATCGCGGCCCCACCCCGCGCGAGCGCCTCCCGCAGCGCGGGCTCGTGCCCGGCCTCCAGCCGCAGCACCATCCGCGCGGTCGTCACGACCCGGTTCGGCCCCAGCATGAACTCGAACAGCCGAGCCAGTTCCTCCACCAGCTCATCGCCCGTCTCGACTTCGAGCGCGGCCCCGACCGCGGGCGACTCCTGCCGCAGCATCCAGCCGACCACCCCTTCGAGCAGTGCCGCCCGCGTCCGGAAGTAGTTCGACGTCGACCCCTTCGCAGCAGTCGCGCTCGCCGCGCTGACCCTCAACTGCCTTGTGGGCGCCTTCATGCTCGTACGATGGCTCGCCCGGGGCTCTGCGGCGCGCCTGCCTCCGCTCGTGTACTTCCACCTCACGACGGCGTTGCTTTCCCTGGCCGGGTGGATCGCCTATCTGGTCGCCGGGCGCCCGGCTTTGCTGGCGTGGGCGGTGTTCGTCGTGCTCACCCTCGCGAACGCTCTCGGCGACTCGGTACTGGTCCGCGGTTGGCGTGCTCGCCATTCCGTGCCGCCCGGCGAGTTGCTCCGGAACTACGTCGCTGCCGCCCGCGAGGTGCTGTCAGGCAAACGGCCCGTTCCGATGATCCACTCGATACTCGCCCCTGTCGCCTACTTCGCGGTTCTGCTCGCGTCGCTCGGCGTCGGCTAGCCACTCTCGCCTTGGCTCCGATTTTCGGCGTAGGATGCCGAATCACGGAATACCAGCGGAGCAAGCCGGGTGGTTCTCGGCGAGTAAGGGACAGAACATGGACGACCTCGACCGTCGCATCGTCGAGCTTCTGCAGGCCGACGCGCGGACGACCAATGTCGCGCTCGCGCGTGAGCTGGGCGTTTCCGAGAAGACGATCCGCTCCCGGGTCTCGCAGCTCGTCGCGACCGGTCTGATCCGGTTCGAGGTCGTGGTCGCGCACGGGGAGCGGCCGAGCCGGATGCTCTTCGGGGTCCACGCGCTGCCCGGACGGCGGTTCGACGTGGCCGCGGCGCTGGTGGAGCGACCCCAGGTCGACCATGTGCATCTCGCGAACGGGGCTTTCGACGTCGTCGTCGAGGCCGCGTTCGGGGACGACGCGGAGGCGTTGGAGTTCTTCGTGCGCGAGGTCGAGGGGCTCGACGGGGTGAAGGAGGCCGTGACGTGCCACCTGGTGACCGAGTTCCGGCAGATCGACAAGCCGTCGCCGGACGGGCCGGTCGTCGACACCGAGCTGGTCGGCGGGTTCGTGGTGAGCAGTCACGCCATCGGGACGGTCGACGAGCTGCTCGACGAGGCGTGCGTGCTCGCGACCGAAGGGCTTTCGGCTGATCGGGCGCTGGCGTCGGCCGTCGGTGGCGGCACGCGGGTGCGGGGTTTGTCGGCCGAGTACGTGGGTTCGCATGCGGCGGTCATCGAGTCGGGACAACAGATTCTGGAAGCCGACGCCCGTACCGACCCGGCTGTGAAGGCGGAAGGGTTCGTCACGTCGCTCGCCTTGCCGATGCGGCACGGGGAACGCGTGGTCGGCGTGCTGGAGCTGTGCTTCGACGCCAAGACCCGACTCGAAGACAGCTACCTGGCCACCGCGCAGACGGTCGCCGACCACCTGGGCATGGTCTGCGTCCGGCTCGGCGAAAAGGGGTCGTGAGTGGTACGGCCGGTTCTAACCGGTCAAAACACTCACGACCCCGGCGGGGGGCTAGGACCAGGCGGTCCAGCCGTGCTCGGGGCGGGGGAACCAGAGGTGGACCTGGCCCGTGCCGATGCCGTTTTCGTACTCGCTGTACCGGATGCCCGGGGCGACGCAGGCCTTGCCGCCGACCGCGCCCGCCAGGGTGAGGTAGTGGCCGAAGCCCGCTTCGGGGGCGAAGCGGTCGTAGTCGGGCATGGCGTCGATGACGCGGGCGTGGTCGCCTGATTCGAGCCAGGCGATGCGCTGGAGGTCGGCCGCGCGGGCCTCGGGGGAGATGATGTTCGCGGGGTCGCCCGCCATGCGGTCGCGGAGCTCGTTCAACGGCCAGAAGGCGTGGGAAAGGCCGCCGGAAGCCAGTATCAGCACGCGCTTTTCGGTCAGGCCGACCGCGTCGGCGATGAGTTCGCCCACGGCGAGGAAGTCGGCGGGGGTCGCGGACTGGCAGACCGAGACCGACACCCACGGTACGTCGGGGCGGCCGAGGTAGTGCCAGATGTTGAGGGTCGCGTAGTGGATCGGGAGGTGGGGGTCGTCGATGGCCGACAGCCAGAGCGAGCGCTTCTCCGCGAGTGAGGCGATGGTTTCGGCCAGGTCGCGGTCGCCGGGGAGGTCGTAGTCGAAGGAGCAGATCGCGTTGGGCATCTCGTCGGAGGTGAAGACGCCCTCGCGGGTGTCGTGGGCGGTGATGATGGTTTCGGTGGTCGTGGCCCAGTGGCTGTCGATGACGAGGACCGTGTCGTAGTCGAGCCGGTCGATCACCTCCTCGTTGAGGCGGGTTAGGCCGGTCGCGAGAGTGAAGTCGTTGCCGCCGTTGGCTTCGACGCGCATTTCGCGCGGGAACATGACCACGGGGGAGTGCGAGAGCAGGCCCGCGCCGACGATGTCGCCCATGGGGTGCCTTTCAGTGGATGAGCAGTGACGGGAGGTCGACGGCCACTTCGTAGTTCCGCAGCCAGGAATTGAGCCGTACCGAGGACTCGACGAGGATGCGCTCGAACTCCGAGAGTGTGCTCTGCGCCGGCTTCACGACCAGACGGCGCACCGCGTCCTCGTCGAGGAAGGGGTGCAGTGGCGCGGCCGGGTCGTGGACGGCCGCGGTGAGGTCGCGGAGCAGCGCGCGGTCGTACTCGGGGTCCTGAATGGACGGATAGGCCGCCTTGCGCCGGTTCAGCACCGATTCGGGCAGCAACCCTGCCGCCGCCGAACGCAGTAAGGCCTTTTCCCTGCCGTCGTGGCGTTTCATGGCCAGCGGGACGTTGAACACGTACTCGACCAGCCGGTGGTCGCAGAACGGCACGCGACCCTCCAAACCGGACGCCATGCCCATGCGGTCCTTTTTGTCCAGCAGGATCGGGAGCCAGCGGGTCAACGTCAGATACGCCAGTTCCCTGCTGCGGCGGTCTTCGGCGTTCTCGCCGTCGAGGCGCGGGACTTCGGCCAAGGCGGACGCGTACAGGTCGGCTTCGTACTCGGCGATGTTCAGCGAGTCGACGAACGATGCGCGGAACAGGGAACGCGGGTCGAGGCCGCGGTGCGCGCCGAGCGCGAGCCAGGGGAACGTGGTCGCCGCGCGGGCGCCGGGGTCGGTGAACCACAGGTAGCCGCCGAACAGCTCGTCGGCCGCTTCGCCGGACAACGCCACGGTCGCGTGCTCGCGGACCGCCTTGAACAGCAGGTACAGCGAGACGTCGAGGTCGGCGAAGTTGAACGGCAGGTCCCAGGCCCGCAGCACGGTCGCGCGGACCGCCGGGTCGAGCAGGCCCGACCGGTCGAGCATGATCGCGTGATGGTCGCTGCCGACGAACTCGGCGACCTCCAGCGCGAACGGGCCGTCCGGGGTCGGGCGGATCGGGTCGGCCTGGAAGTTCTCGGTGTGGCCGGTGAAATCGACCGAGAAGGTCGACAGGCCGGGCTTGTGCCGCTTGGCGATCGCGGTGACCGTGCTCGAATCCAGCCCGCCCGAGAGCAGGCAGACCAGCGGCACGTCGGCGATCATCTGCCGGGGCACGATGTCGTCGAGCAGCTCGCGGACGGTCGCGATCGTCGTGGGCAGGTCGTCGGTGTGCGGACGGGATTCCAAGGCCCAGTAACGGCTTTCACGCAGCTTCCCGTGTCCGACGCGCAGCACGTGCCCCGGTTTGAGCTCACGCATGCCCTGGAACGGGACCCGGCCGGGGGTGCGGATGAACAACAACGCGTCGCACAGCTCCTCGGCCGACGCCCGCGCTTGCGCCAGCGGATTGGCGAGGATCGCCTTCGGCTCCGATCCGAAGAGGACACCGCCGGGCGTGGGGTAGTAGTACAGCGGTTTGACGCCGAGGCGATCGCGCACGAGCAGCAGCTCCTGCGCGGCGGTGTCCCAGATGGCGATCGAGTACATGCCGTTGAGCCGGTCGACGAACCGCTCACCCCACTCGAGGTAGGCGCGCAGCGCGACCTCGGTATCGGAGTCGGTGCGGAACCGGTGGCCGAGGTTCGTCAGCTCGGCGCGCAGTTCACGGTAGTTGTAGATCTCGCCGCCGTAGGAAATGACCGCGGCTGGCCGGCCGTTCGGGCCTTCTTCGGGTGTGCGCATGGGCTGCTGACCGTGCGCGAGGTCGATAATGGACAGTCGGCGGTGGCCGAGCGCGATGTGCCGGTCGAGCCACTGGCCGCCCTCGTCGGGGCCGCGGCGGTGCAGGGTTTCGGCCATCGCCTCGACGACCGCCGGTTCGCGGGTGAGGTCGCGGTCGAACGCGACCCAGCCGGTGATGCCGCACATGCCTAGACTCCCTCGCTCGGGTCGATCCACGGTCCGCGCCGCCAGCCGTCGACGTCGTAGTCGTCGAGACAGTCCTGGACCAGCGCCTCGTAGCGGGCCAGGCTGCCGCGGCGGGTGGCCCACTTCAGCGAGTCGAGGCGGATCTGCTCGCCGTTGCCGGAGTAGTTGCGCTCGTACAGTTCGTGCCGCGCGCCGAACTCGGTGCCGATCGCGTCCCAGACCAGCTTGAACAGCTTGATCCGGTCGTGCGCCGAGGATTCCGCGCCGCGGTAGAACCGGTCGATCAGCGGCCGAAGTTCTGGGTTGACCAGGTCGCGGACGCTGGACGGCACCACCAGCGGCGCCCCGCCGAGCGTGGTCTCGAACAGTTCGTGCACCCGGTCCCACACCTGCGCGTTGTACATCCGCATGGCCGACGCGTGCTCCAGCTTGGGCACGACCGTCCCGCCGGTCGCGGGTTCGGGGTCGCACGCCATCGCCGTCGACAGCGCCCAGACCAGGTCACGCATGCCGATCAGCTCACCGACGGCGGCCTGCACGCCCCGGAAGGTGTCGGTGCCGTTCGCCTTGACACCACGGGAAAGCAGCCCGGCCATCAGCTCCAGTTTGACCGCCAGCCGGATCGAGGACTGGAAGTTGTACAGGTTCGCGAACCCCGACTTGGCGTAGAACCCGGTCGACCGCTCGATGTCGCGATGGACGAGCACGTCCTCCCACGGGATCAGGGCTTCGTCGAGCAGCAGCACGGCGTCGTTCTCGTCGAACCGGCTCGACAGCGGATAGTCGAACGGGCTGGTCGCGCGCTGGGCGTACGGGGTGCGGCAGACGAGCTTGACACCCGGATTGTCCATGCGCGCGAAGAAGACCAGCGCGAACGCCTCGGCCTTGCCCGGCGCCAGCTCGGCGGAGGCGACCGGGGCCACGAAGCTCGCGTTCGTGATGGCCGAGCCGGTGGCGAGCATCTTCGCGCCGCTGACGACGATCCCGGCGTCGGTCTCGCGGACCGCGTGCACGAACACGTCTTCCATGTCGTGCACGGCGCGTTTGCGGTCGATCGGCGGGTTGATGATGACGTGGTTGAGATACAGCGCGCGGGCGGAGAACTCGCGGTACCAGCGCCGCGCGTTCGGCGCGAAGTCACCGTAGAACCCGGCGTTCACGCCGAGCCCTGACATGAACGCGGCCTTGTACTCCGGTGTCCTGCCGAGGAACCCGTACCCCAGCCGGGCCCAGGTCGCGATCGCCTCGCGGGCTTCGAGAAGGTCGGCCGACGACCGGCTGGGCTTGAAGAACTTGTGCGTGCGGACACCGTCGGCGTCGAGTCCGGTGAGGACGTCCGAAGTGGACGGATCGTGCATCGCGTCGTAGAGCCGCGCGGTCGAGCGGGCCGAGTTCGCGAACGCCGGATGCTCGGTCACGTCCTTGACCCGCTCGCCGTCGACGTAGACGGACCGTCCGTCGCGCAGGCTCTCCAGATAGTCCGCGCCGGTCATCAGCGTCATCGGGCTGGTCATCGCTGCAGCGCCGGGTTGACCAGCGGCGGCTCGCCGAGCACGTGCACGCGGCGCAGGTGCCGGGGCGCGTGCGCGGTGAAGGCGTTGCGGCCGTGCAGGAGCGTGTAGTTGTCGGTGACGACGAGATCACCGGTCTGCCAGGCATGCGCGTAGAAGTGCTCCGGCGCGTAGAGCGCTTCACGCAGGCTCTTGTGGACAGTGGCGAGCTCGTCGCCCGGCAGACCGGTGAACTCCAGATCGGGGTGGTTGATGAAGTCGACGTCGGTGGGATCGGTCGGCTCCTGGTAGCGGAGCACCGGGGCGCCCGTGTCCGGATGCGTTGTCACCAAAGGAGAGATGCAAACGCTTTCGTAGTACTCCATCTTCCGGTAGTAGTTCCCGGTCACCTTCGACCACTGCTCGCGGGTCTGCGCGTCGGCCGAGGCCAGCACCGCGGTGGTGTTCGAGAACGTGGTCTCGCCGCCGTCGCCGCCACCGGGCGCCTGGACGCAGTGGAAGACCTGGAACTCCGGCACGTGCTCGCGGTACATGCCGTCCCAGTGCATCGGCATGTAACTGTGGTCGAAGATGTGGTCTTCCGGCTGCTCGCGTTCCACCAGTTCCAGCACCGTGCCGAACGGCCATTCGGTGATCTCGCCCCAGCGCTCGGCGTACGCGGACAACTCGTCGGCGGACCCGAACGTGCCGAAACCACGCAGCAGCAGCAAATGATGCTCGCGGACGAGTTCGCGCAGCGGCGGCACGTCGACGTCGGCCAGTGGCGCGCCCGCCTGGCTTGGCCGCACCATGACGCCGAACGGGTCGAGCCGGGTGACTTCGATGGACATGGCGGTTCTCCTAGTGAGGGGACAGGATGTGCACGCGGCGCAGGTGCCGCCCGGCGGCGCCGGACTCGCGGCCGTGCAACAGGGTGTGGTTGTCGGCGATCAGGAAGTCGCCTTCGCGCCAGGCGTGGACGTACTGGTACTTCGGGTCGCGCAGCGCCGCGCGCAGCTCGCCGAGGAACCCGGGCACCTCGTCGGCGGGCAGGCCGTCGAACTGATGATCCGGCCAGCCGGCGAGCGGGGCGTCCTCGTCGGCAGGCTCGTGGAACCGCAGCACCGGCGTGCCGTGCACCGGATGCGCGGCCACCACCGGGGTGCGCGCGCCCGTGCCGCGCACCCGGTAGGTGACCGAAACCGCTTGCCAGCGCCGCAAAGTCTCGGGATCGGCGTCGGCCGCGAGGCGCGCCGTGTCGGTGAACGTCGTGTGCCCGCCGGAGCCGGAGCGGACGCAGGCGAAGATCTGGAACTCCGGGATCTCGGGGTGACCGAGGCCGTCCCAGTGGATCGGCACCCGGCCGCCCGCGGGCTCCTCGTCGCTGTCGAGCACCGGTCCCTGCGAGCCCCAGCTCTCGGCCCAGCCTGCGAGCTCCTCGGGGTCCGCGGGACCGGTGAAACCGCGCAGCAGCACCACAAGCTTGGTCCTGGCGAGATGCCGCAGCTTCCTGACCGGCAGCTCGCGGACGTCCTGGCCGGGTTCGGCGTCGACGCGCACGCCGAGCGGGGAGAGGCCGGTCAGGCGCACAGCCGCTGCCACGGTGCGAGCTCCGCCGCCGGTGCGAGGCTGTAGTAGCTGGGCTTGCCCGCCACGTAGACGAGCTGGGCGCCCGCCTGCTCGGCCTCGGCGCGCTTCATGAGCGTGAACGTGCCGCCCGATTCCACGGCGACGCTGTGCCACGGCGTGAGCCAGCTGTCCGGGGTTTCCGCGAGCAGGATGCCGATCTTGCCGGTGGCGCAGGCCTGCGGGTGGATCGACAGCCGGACCGCGTGCGGGAACAGCTCGCCGAGCAGGTCGCCCCAGGCTTTGCTGCGCGAGATCACGCCGTACGCCAGCTCGCGGCATTTGCGCTGCAGCGCGGCCTTGGTGCCGGTGTAGCCGGGGGTGAGCTGGTCTTCCAGCATGAACCGGGTGATGCCGCGGTAGAGCGCGAGCGCGTGACCACCCGCTTTGACCTCCGAGCGCAGGTCGGCGTGGTCGTAGCCGTAACCGGCGTCGAGCACCTTGCGCATCTCGTCGTGGTGGGCGCCGGTGTAGACGTCGTCGAGGGTGAACAGGCTCAGATGCGTCGCGCCGATGCGCTGGATCATTCGTTCAATGCCACGCTGATAAGCGGTGACGTGCTCGTCGGGCACTCCGATGAGATCACTGAACACGCGGCCGTCCGAACAGATCGAAATGCGCGCGCCGGGCGGGTAGATATCCGCGATTCGTTCGCATAGCGAATTCAGGAAACGGAGCGCGAGTTCTTCGGCGGTGTCGGGGAGCGGGCTCAGCACCTTCGCGGGATTCGGTGATTTCGCCGGAAAGGCGGGCAGCACGAATTCGATCGGGGCGCCGCGCTTCATCGTGGCGCGCACGGAGTCGAGGTGGAAACGCATGCAGCGCAAGCAGATCCGGCCGGTGCAGGCGCCGTCACGGTGCCGCCGCTGGTGCGCGAGCACGGTGCGGAGCACCTCGATGGTGGCCAATTCGGTGTCGAGCGCGACTGAAGATGAGGACACGTTTCTACCCGATCCTTTCTGCCAGTGGGGCGTGCCGACGAAGCCCGGAGTCCGACATTCGGACTTGATGTGCCGATTAGCGGCGCTTGACCGAGTGTTGCTCGCAGTTGTCCGGCATGTCAAGGACGAATGTCGGCGCCTTCTGAGAAAGGCGGGAAATAGTCGATCAGCCGCGTTCGCGGTCGCGGAAGGCGCCGGGAGACGTGCCTGCCTCACGGGCGAAGAACTTGCCGAAGTTGGTCGGCTCGGTGAAGCCGAGCCGGTGCCCGATCGCGGTGACCGGCAGCTCGGTGTGCACGAGCAGGCGCTTGGCCTCCAGCGCGACCCGCGCGTCGATCAACGCCTTCGCGGTCTGCCCGGTCGCGGCCAGGCACAGCCGGTTGAGGCTGCGCGCCGAATAGCCGACGCGGGCGGCGTAGTCGCCGGCCTGCCTGGTCGTCGCGAAAGATTGCTCGAGTTCGCGCTGGAAGCGCTGGAACGTCTCGTCGTGCGAGTCGGTCGGGCGTGCCTCGCGGTCGGTGACCGGCAGCCGCCGCACCCGCAACAGCAGCGCGCCCAGTAGCTGGCGGAGCAGTTCCACCGTGACGGCCTGGGTTTCCGGTTCTTCGGCGGCGCGCCGGTACTCGGCCTTGAGTTCCAGCACGGCCTGGCGGAGCCTGCTGTCCTCGTCCGCCGGGACGGTCCACGAGACGGGGCCGAACGGGTCGGGCAGCGGCGCGAACCGCTCCAGCGGCGGCGGGAAGGCGGCGGTGAACAGGATCATGACCGCGTGCACCGTGCCGCGCGGTGTGGTGGGCCGGGGCAGGCGGAGCACCCGGCCGGGGCTGACGTACAGCAGCGTGTTCGACGTGCAGGGATGGTCGACGAAATCGACCATCGTCTTGCCTGCCCCGCTGGTGAACAGGAACAGCTGGTGGAAGTCGGTCCGGTGCACCGCATTCAGCAATTTCGCTGATAGCCGGTGTCGCAGCGTGGCGAAGTCGAGCACCTCGATGTCGAGCTGGGGCCGCTCGGGGTTGGCGAACCCGAGCTGCACGACGGAGGCTTGTCCACTTTTGACCATGACAGTTCCTGATCTTACCTCGTTTGTCCGAGCGCGGGGGAGCAGATTGATCGGCATGAACAACAAGGATTTGGTGCTCCAGGCGGCAGGCGAGCTCTTCGGCGACAAGGACCCCTCCGCGGTCGATCGCTGGGTCGCCGCCAACTACCGGCAGCACAGCTCGCTCGCCGGTGACGGCCCCGAAGCGTTGCGCGGCCTCGTCGCGAACCTGCCAGAGGGCTTCCGCTACGAACTCGCCAGGGTCATCGCGGACGGCGATCTCGTCGCGCTGCACGGCACTTACCACGGTTTCGGCCCCGAGCCGCTGGTCGCTTTCGACCTCTTCCGCGTGGAGAACGGCAAGCTGGCCGAGCACTGGGACGCGCTGACGCCGGTGGTGACCGAGACGGCGAGCGGCCGTTCGCAGACCGACGGCGCCGCCGAGCCTGGCGCGGCCGAACTGACCGAGCAAAGCCGTAAGGTCGTCACCGAATTCGCTGAGCGAATCCTCAAAGAAGCGGACTATTCGGTGCTGACCGACTACATTTCGACAGAGACCTACCTGCAGCACAATCCCGAGGCCGCCGACGGGCTGGACGGATTCGGCGCGGCTGCGGCGAAGTGGGCCGGGCAGGGTAAGAACCTGGTCTACCGGACCGTGCACCGGGTCGTCGCGGAAGGCGATCTCGTGCTGCTGCAGTCCGAGGGTGAATTCGGCGAGCCGGTCGCGTATTGGGACCTGTTCCGGGTCGACGGCGGCAAGATCGTCGAGCACTGGGACGTGATCGCGCCGATTCCCGCCGAACTGCCGCACGGCAACGGCCTGTTCTGATCGAGAAAGAAACGAAAGAGGCGAACGTGGTCATCGAGCGCGAACTCTTCATCGACGGCAAGGACGTCCCCGCGTGGGAGCGGCGGACCACCGAGGACCTGAACCCGTACACCGGCGGCGTCTACGCCACCGTGGCGGCCGGTGGCCCCGCCGACGTCGTGCGCGCGGTCGACGCGGCACAGCGTGCCTTCGAGCCGTGGGCGGACACCGCGCCGTCCGTCCGGCGCGGGATCTTCCTGCGGGCGGCCGACATCCTCGAAGCGAGGGCCGCGGAAGTGGTCGAGCTGATGGCGCACGAGGTCGGCGGGGTGAGCTCGTGGGCGCGGTTCAACACCGCGCTCGCGGCGAACATGCTGCGCGAGGCGGCCGCCGTGGTCACCCAGCCGCTCGGCGAGGTGCTCGCGACCGAGCCCGCCGACCGGCTCTCGATGGCCGTGCGTGAGCCGCTCGGGGTGATCGCGGCGTTCTCGCCGTGGAACGCGCCGGTCATCCTGGGCACCCGGTCGATCGCGGTGCCGCTGGCGGTCGGCAACACCGCGGTGCTCAAGCCCAGCGAGGACGCGCCGATCGCGTCCGGGCTGCTCATCGCCGACGTGCTGCGCGAGGCCGGGCTGCCGCCCGGCGTGCTCAACGTGGTGACCAACGCGCGCACCGACGCCGCCGAGGTCGCCAAGACGCTGATCGCCGACCCGCAGGTCCGGATGGTCAACTTCACCGGCTCGACCCGGGTCGGCCGGGTCATCGGCACCACCGCCGCCGAGAACATCAAGCCCGCCGTGCTCGAATTGGGCGGGAAGAACGCGGTGCTGGTGCTCGACGACGCCGACCTTGACCACGCCGTCGACGCCGTCACCTTCGGCGCGTTCCACAACGCGGGCCAGATCTGCATGTCGGCGGACCGGGTGCTGGTGCACCGGTCGGTGGCCGAGGAGTTCACCGTCCGGCTCGCCGCCAAGGTGGCCGGGCTGCCGCACGGCGACCCGGCCGACCAGTCGACCGTGGTCGGCCCGCTGATCACCGAAAGCGCGGCGCGTCGCGTGTCCGAACTGGTCGCCGAGGCGGTCGCGGACGGCGCCAGGGTCCGGGCGGGCGGGGGAGAGCGGGAGGGCACTCGGTATCCGGCGACCGTGCTGGACGGGGTCACCCCGCGCATGCGGATCTTCCGTGAGGAGATCTTCGGGCCCGCCGTCACGGTGATCACGGTCGAGGACGACGACGAAGCCGTCTCCATCGCCAACGACACCGAGTACGGCCTGACCGCCGGCGTGCTGACTTCGGACACCCGGCGCGGGCTCGCGCTGGCCAAGCGGCTGCGCACCGGCATCGTGCACGTCGGCGACCAGACGGTCGACGACGAGCCGCAGGCCCCGTTCGGCGGCGTCAAGTCCACCGGCTACGGGCGCTTCGGCGGCCGCTGGGGTGTCGACGCCTTCACCGCGACCCGCTGGGTGACCGTCGCCGGTCACCACGGCAGGTACCCGTTCTGAGTACTGGAGTTTTTCGGTGATCACCACCCTCTCGCTGAGCGCCTACCGCGCAGCGATCGAGCTGGACGAGCCGTTCGTCCCGGCGGCCCCGGCCGCCGGGGCGGACCGGCTGCCGGAACTGGCCGAGACCGCGGTCCAACTGCTCAGCCCCGATCCCGGCGACTGGCCGGACGCCCGCGAAGCCTTGCGTGCTGTGCTGACCGTCCGCGAACCAGGCAGGCTGGATCCGAGTTTGAACGCGGCGCTCGACGCGTTGCTGGGCGGGGAACGCCTGCGGCGGCCGACCGTCGACGCGCGGACGTTGCCGACGATCGCGCAGGCGTTCCCCGGCACCGGCTACGCGGGGGCCACGCGGACCGCGTTGTGGCGTGGCGACATCACGACGCTGGCGGCCGACGCCATCGTGAACGCCGCCAACAGCGCGCTGCTGGGCTGTTTCCGGCCGATGCACAGCTGCGTCGACAACGCGATCCACGAGGTCGCCGGGCCGCGGCTGCGCGCGGACTGCCAGCGGATCATGACCATGCAGGGCGCGCCGGAGGCCACCGGCGAAGCCAAGATCACGCGCGGCTACCACCTGCCCGCGCGGTATGTGCTGCACACGGTCGGGCCGATCGTCGAGAGCCCGGTCGAGCTGTGGCACGAGGAAGCGCTCGAGTCGTCTTATCGGTCCTGTTTGGACGTCGCGGCCGAGGTCGACGACATCCGGACCGTGGCGTTCTGCGGTGTCAGTACGGGCGTCTTCGGGTTTCCGAAGGACCGGGCTGCCGAGATCGCGCTGGAGACGGTCGCGGGCTGGCTCAGTGTCCATCCAGGACGGTTCGACCGGGTCGTCTTCACGACCTTCGGCGCCCTTGACGATGCCGCGTACCGGGCGCTTCTGTGAACCCTGAGGCGTGGCTCGACGAGTCGACGCACGTGCTCGTCGCGGCCGGTGCGGGCTTGTCGGTGGCCGCCGGATACGACTACGCCGACACGCGGCGGTTCGCCGAGCTGTTCCCGGTGCTGCACCGGCTCGGCCTGCGCGCCAGGTACGAGCTGATCGGGCTGCGGCTGCCGCCGGAGCTGCTGTGGGGCTACTGGTCCGTGCACGTGACCGACATCCGGTTCGGTGCCGGGCCGCACCCGGTGTACGAACGGCTTCGCGAGCTGATCGGGGCGCGGGATCACTTCGTCATGACGTCCAATGTGGACGGCCTGTTCGAGCGCAACGGCTTCGACGCCTCGCGAGTGTGGACGCCGCAGGGCGACTACGCCCGGTACCAGTGCGAGACGCCGTGCACGCGGGAAACGTGGCCGAGCAAGCCGATCATCGACATAGCTTTGGCGACTTATAGTCGGGAGCGCGGGACGGTGACGGAGATCCCGGCTTGCCCGCGCTGCGGCGGGCCGGTGTTCCTCAACGTCCACAAGGGACCTGAGTACATCGGCGACCCCTACGAGGAGCACGGCCGGCGGCTCGCGCGCTGGCGCCGAGACCTGCCGCCCGACGCGCGCTTGCTGGTGCTGGAGATCGGCGCCGGGCTGAGCACGCCGTCGGTGATCCGCTGGCCCGCCGAGGCCATCACCCGGAGCACGCCAGGCGCGCGCCTCGTGCGTGTCAACCCCGCCCATCCCGAGCTGCCCGCCGACCTGGCCGGCCGGGCGCTGGCGGTTCCCGAGCTGTGGCCACGGTCGTGAGCGTTGCGGGCGGTTAGAACCGCCCGCAACGCTCACGAGCCCTTAGTGGGCGTCGCGGGCGAGGAAGTCGCGGACCCGGGCTTGCAGGGGTTCGCGGTCGTAGGCGTTGACCTGCGCGCCGGCCATGCGGACGGGGTCGCCGAAGAAGAAGTACTCGTACAACGCCTCCCGCCCCGCGAAGCTTGACACCGACGCGTCGAGCGCCAGCTTGAACAGCCGCGCCCGGTCACGGGCGGGCAGGGTCGCCGACTGCAGGTAAGTGTCGATGTCCGCGCGACCCTCGGTGTCGAAGTCGGCTTCGCTCGGCAGAGCCATCAAGCCCGAAGCCGAGAACTTGCGGATGATCTCGGGCAGGCGCTGGGAAACCTTGGTCGGGTACCAGTTGCGGGCCGCGTTGAGCGTCTCCCACTTGGGCAGGAAGACGCCGTCCGGGCTCGGCGAGCCGTCGGCCTCGGCCGCGCGCAGCACCGCCTTTTCCAGCTCCACGTAGGAGATCAGCTCGGCCAGGTCCTGCTGGATGTGCTGGAAGCCGCCGATGCCGATGGCCGCGGCGATCTCGCTGGCGAGGCCGAGGTAGAACTCGGTCTTGGCGAGCGTGCGGGTGACGACCTGGTGGGTCATGAGCGCGCCGGCGCCGGTCTCGGCGTACCAGGCGTTGCAGAGTTCGGGGTGCCCCAGCAGGAAGACGCGGTCATTGGGGACGAAGACGTCGTCGAACACGACGACCGCGTCCATCTCCTCGTAGCGCGACGCCAGCGGCTCGTCGAAGTGGGAGTTGCCGTGGTCGAGGCGGGACCGGCAGTAGTACTTGAGGCCGGGTGCGTCGTTGGGGATCGCGAAAGCGTAGGAGTACGGCGCGTCCTCGGGGGTTCCGCGCAGCACCGTCGAGGGGAAGACCAGCAGCTCGTCGGCGATCGGGGCGATGGTGGCGAGCATGCGGGCGCCGCGGACGACGATGCCGTCGGGGCGTTCCTCGACGATCTTCGCGGCGAGGTTGCCGCCGCCCTGCTGGCTGCCCGAGACCGCGCGGTTGACCTGCGGCGGGATCAGGGTGTGCGTGGCGAGCCAGTCGTTCTCGCGGGCGAGTTCGTAGTAGGCCTCGATGCGCTCGCCGAAGACGGGGTCGGCCTTGGCGAAGAAGGTCTTCGCCGTCGCCAGCGCGGTGAGGGAGGAGTTCATGTAGTCGCCGGAGCGGCCGAGGAAGCCGTTGGATTCCCGCGCCCACACCGAAAACGCGGCGCGGCGGCGTTTGAGGTCGTCCTCGGTGCGCGGCACCAGGAACGACGTGCCGACGCGGTCGCCGGTGGTGGGGGACTCGTAGGTGAGGACGTCGCGGTGCGCCGGGTCGTGCTGCAGGTCGAACAGCTTCGCGTAGGTCAGCGCGTTGTTGCGGAACGCCGGGTGCTCGGCGACCTTCGCGGTCACCTTGTCGCCGTCGACGTAGAGCTCGGGCGTCATCGCGTTGAGCCGGTCGAGGTACTGCTGTCCGGTGCGTGCTCCCATGGTGGTGGCTCCTCGTGCGTCAGAACAGGGATTCGTGGCCCTGGGTGGATTCGTGGATGGTGGAGAACTGCCCGTTGACGAAGCCGAGCGCGTCACCGGAGCGGTAGTCGTATTCGGCGACCCGGCCGAGGAACAGCGTGTGGTCGCCGCCGTCGTAGGCGGCCCACGGCGTGCATTCGAACCAGCTCAGCACGCCGGCGAGCCGGGGCGCGTGCTCGCCTTCTTCCCAGACCGGCGCGCCTTCCGGGGTCGGCCTGCCCGCGAAGTTCATCGCCAGCGCCTGCTGTTCCGCGCCGAGGATGTTCACCGAAAAGGCGCAGTCGGTGAGAAAGTCGTGACTCTTCACGGTGCGCTGGATGGACACCAGCACCAGCGGCGGGTCCATGGACACGGCGGTGAAGGAGTTCACCGTGAGCCCGTGGCGTTTCACCGACCCGTCCGCGGTGGTCGCGTCGAAGGTCACCACGGCGACGCCGGTGGCGAACCGGCCGAGGCTGCCGCGGAAGAAGTGCGCGGCGGGCCGGTACAGCTTGGAGCCCGGGGAAAAGCTGGTTTCACGGGCGATCATCGTTGATTCCTCCTCGAAGGGGGAGGTGGAGTTCTATAATAGAACACTTAATTCAACTATCGAATCAGATCGTATACGATGGGTTCATGGCCGCGCAACCACGAGGAGACAAGATGACCGCATCCCAGACGCTCAGCCGCGGCATCCGCGTGCTCGAAGTGCTTGCGGACGCCCAGGAATCGCTGACCGTCGACCAGATAGCCGAACGGCTGGGCGTGCATCGCTCGATCGCCTACCGGCTCATCCGCACGCTGGAGGATCACGGCCTGCTGGTCCGTGACGCGGCGGGAAGGTTCGAACTGGGCGCGCGCCTGGCGGCGCTCGCGGCGGGCGTCGCGCACGATCTGCAGGCGGCCGCGCTCCCCGAGCTGACGGCGGCCGCGAACGAGCTCGGCATGACGTGTTTCGTCGCCGTGCTCGACCACGACGAGTGCGTGACCCTGGTCAGCGTGGAACCCCGGCACGCCATCGCGTCCGTCGCGCAGCGGCCGGGGTCACGGCATCCGATCACGGCGGGCGCGCCGGGACGCGCGGTGCTCGCGCAGCTGCCGCCGGAGGACTGGCCCGCCGCCGCGCGCGCGGCGGTCGGGGAGGTGACCGTCCGCGGCTACGCGGACAGCCATGGTGAGGTGATCGAGAACCTGAGCGCGGTCGCGGTGCCGCTTCCGTTGCGCGGCAACGGTCCCGCGGCGTTCGCCGCCGTCTACCTGGCGAGCCCGCACGCGCCGTCGGACATCGCGGCGCGGCTCACGCGCGCGGCGAAAGCCGTCCGTGACGCGCTCGGAGGCTGAGCGCGTCACGGACGGCGGCGGATCAGAAGCGGAGCGGGCTGACGGCCTGCTCCGCTTCGTGGTCGGGGCCGAGCGGGATACCGGAGCGGTCACGCAGCAGCAGCGTCGCGATCAGGCCGACGACCGTCATGCCCGCCAGGTAGATCGCCACGGATGTCGACGTGCCCGTCGCGCTGACCAGCGCGGTCGCGATGGTGGGCGCGAACGCGCCGCCGATGATCGCGCCGAGCGCGTACGAGATCGACACCCCGGAGAACCGGATCGAGGCGGGGAAGAGCTCGGTGTAGAACGCCGCTTGCGGCCCGTACGTGAAACCGGTCCCGGCGCTGAGGATGATCAGCGCGAGCGCGAGCAGCCCGACACTGCCGGTGTCGACGAGCGGGAACAACGCGAGCACGCCCACCAGCTGCGCCGCCCAGCCGATCAGGTAGGTGTTCCGGCGGCCGATCCGATCGGACACCGCGCCCGCGGCCCAGGTCGAGAGCAGCCAGGTCGCCGCGGAAGCCGTGACGGCCCACAGCACCGGGCCGCGTTCGAGCGCGAGCCCGCCGGGCTTCGTCGCGTAGTTCTGGATGTAGCCGCCGGTCGTCATGTAGCCCACCGCGCTGTTGCCCGCGAACACGAGCGCCGCGATCAGCACGAGCGGGGTGTGCTTGCGGAACAGCTGCACGATCGGCGTCTTCGTCTGCTCACGGCGTTCGGCGATCTCCTTGAACACCGGGCTTTCTTCGACGCGTCGGCGGACCCAGTGTCCAATGAGGATCAAGCCGACGCTGAGCAGGAACGGGATTCGCCAGCCCCAGTCAAGGAAAGCCTGCCCCGGCGCGAGCAGGTTCACCAGCGCCAGCACACCCGAAGCGAGCAGAAGTCCCAGCGGCACACCGATCTGCGGCGAGGCGCCGAACAGCCCGCGACGGTTCTCCGGCGCGTGCTCGACGGCCATCAGCACCGCGCCGCCCCACTCGCCGCCCGCCGAGATTCCCTGCAGGATTCGCAGCAATATCAGCAGAATCGGCGCCGCGACGCCGATCTGGGTGAACGTCGGCAGCACGCCGATGAGCGCGGTCGCCACGCCCATCAGGATCAGCGTGAACACCAGCACCCCGCGCCTGCCGTACCGGTCGCCGAAATGCCCGGCCAGGAACGCGCCGAGCGGCCGGAAGAGGAAGCTCACGCCGACCGTCGCGAAGGAGATGAGCGTGCTGTTCGCGCCGAGGCCGGCGAAGAACATCTTGTTGAACACCAGACCGGCGGCGGAGGCGTAGACGAAGAAGTCGTACCACTCGACGGTGGTGCCGACGACGGTCGCGAACGCCACCCGGCGCCGGTCTGGGGGAGCCGCTACCGGCTTGGCCTGCACTGGATTCGACATGTGGACTCCTTTGTCTTCGGCAGGGCTGTCTTCGGCCGAAATGGCCGGACGGATCGATCCCCCAGGAGTGGCTTGCCACTGTGCCGCAGAATCATATACGTTATGAAATACGATGCAAGCCCGAGCGAGCGGAACAGGGAGCGATGGAGACCTTCGAAGCACTGGAGCGGCCAGGCAAGATCATCGCCGTCCACCTCAGCTACGCCTCGCGAGCCGGGCAGCGCGGCCGACGCCCGCAGGCGCCGTCGTACTTCTTCAAGCCGTCCAGCTCGATCGCGCCGACCGGCGGCTCGATCGAGCGCCCGGCGGGCACCGAACTGCTGGCGTTCGAGGGCGAGATCGCGCTGGTCGTCGGCGCGCCGGCGCGCTGGGTCCCGCAGGACAAGGCCTGGGACCACGTCGCCGCCGTCACCGCGGCCAACGACTTCGGGCTCTACGACCTGCGCGGCGCGGACAAGGGGTCCAACGTCCGCGCCAAGGGCGGTGACGGCTTCACCCCGCTCGGCCCCGGGCTGATCGACGCCAAGGAGGCGGACCCGGCCGGGCTGCGGGTGCGCACCTGGGTCAACGGCGAGCTGCGGCAGGACGACACCACGGCCGGGCTGATCTTCCCGCTGGCCCAGCTGGTTTCCGACCTCTCGCAGCACTTCACGCTCGAAACCGGGGACGTCATCCTCACCGGCACGCCCGCCGGATCGACCGTGGTCGTGCCCGGTGACGTCGTCGAGGTCGAGGTCGACATCCCCGACGGGCCGAGCACCGGCCGACTGGTCACCACGGTCACCCAGGGCGAAACGCCCTTCTCGAACGTCGGCTCGAAGCCCGTCGTCGACGACGCCCAGCGCACCGAAGCCTGGGGATCGCGCGCCGCCGCCGGGCTCCCGGAGCAGAACCCGCTCACCGACGAACTGCGTGAGCTGCTGCGGCGCACCCCGGTCGCGGGCCTGTCCGCGCAGCTGCGCAAGCGCGGGCTGAACAACGTCTTCATCGACGGGGTCCGCGCCAACCAGCCGGGCGCCAAGATCGTCGGCCGCGCGCGGACACTGCGGTACCTGCCCAACCGGGAAGACCTCTTCAAGTCGCACGGCGGCGGGTACAACGCGCAGAAACGCCTGTTCGACAGCGTCGAAAGCGGCGAGGTGATCGTCATCGAGGCTCGCGGAGAGCGCGATGCCGGCACACTCGGCGACGTCCTGGCGCTGCGTGCGCGGTCCAGGGGAGTGGCCGGGATCGTCACCGACGGCGCCGTCCGCGACTTCGACACCGTCGCCGAAACCGGGCTGCCGGTGTTCTCCGCCGGGCCGCATCCGGCGGTGCTCGGCCGCAAGCACGTGCCGTGGGACACCGACGTCGCCATCGCCTGCGGTGGCACGGCCGTGCTGCCCGGCGACATCATCGTCGGTGACTCCGACGGGGTGCTCGTGCTCCCGCCGGACCTGGCACGAGAGGTCGCCGAGGCCGCGTTCGCCCAGGAGGAAGAGGACGCCTGGATCGCCGATCAGGTCGCGCAGGGCCAGCCGATCGAGGGCCTCTTTCCGCCGGACGCGGCCTGGCGGGAAAGGTATACGGCATGGCGGAAGACGCAGTGAACAGCATCGTCGGTGCACGGGTCAGCAAGTCCGAGTTGGCCTACGACTGGCTCCGGCGGCGGATCCAGCGGCACGAGTACGGCCCCGGTTACCGGCTCGTGCTCGCCGAGATCGCCGCTGAGCTCAAGATGAGCGTGGTCCCGGTGCGCGAGGCGATCCGGCGCCTCGAGGCCGAGCGGCTGGTGACCTTCGAGCGCAACGTCGGCGCGCGCGTCGCGATGGTCGACGAGAACGAGTACCTGCACGCGATGCAGACGCTCGGCGTGATCGAGGGCGTCGCGACCTCGTTGTCGGCGCCGGCGCTGACCTCAGTGGAGATCGACCGGGCGCGCGCGATCAACGAGCGGATGGTGACGCTGCTCGACAGCTTCGACGCGCACACCTTCACCACGCTGAACCAGCAGTTCCACTCGCAGCTGTTCGAATGCTGCCCCAATCCGCAGATCCTCGAACTCGTCCACCAGGGCTGGACGCGGCTGTCCGGACTGCGTGACTCGACGTTCAGCTTCGTACCCGGCCGCGCGAAGCAGTCGGTCGAGGAGCACGAACAGATCCTGAGCCTGATCGAGGCGAAGGCCGATCCGCTGGAGATCGAGCTCGCCGCACGCAATCACCGCTGGGCCACCTTGCAGGCCTTTTTGGACAAGCGAACCGAGGAGTGACTTTGAGTCAGAGCAGTGGCAGGCAGGTCCCCGAGGGCCTGCCGGACCGGATCCGGCACTACATCGACGGCGAGTTCGTCGACTCGGCCGACGGCGCGACGTTCGGTGTGCTGGACCCGGTGACCAATGAGGACTACGTGTCGGCGGCGGCGGGCAAGAAGGCCGACGTCGACCGGGCGGTTGCCGCCGCGCGGCGCGCGTTCACCGAGGGACCCTGGCCGAAGCTGCTGCCGCGTGAACGTTCCCGCGTGCTGCACCGCGTCGCCGACCTCGTCGAGGCACGCGACGCCCGCCTGGCCGAACTGGAGAGCTTCGACTCGGGCTTGCCGATCTCGCAGGCGCTCGGCCAGGCACGCCGCGCCGCCGAGAACTTCCGGTTCTTCGCCGATCTGATCGTCGCGCAGGCCGATGACGTCTACAAGGTGCCCGGCCGCCAGGTCAACTACGTCAACCGCAAGCCGATCGGCGTCGCCGGCCTGATCACGCCGTGGAACACGCCGTTCATGCTGGAGTCGTGGAAGCTCGCGCCCGCGCTCGCGACCGGCAACACCGTGGTGCTCAAGCCCGCCGAGTTCACGCCGCTCTCCGCGTCGCTGTGGGCCGAGATCTTCTCCGAAGCCGGTCTGCCACAAGGGGTTTTCAACCTGGTCAACGGTTTCGGCGAGGACGCCGGCGACGCGCTGGTGAAGCACCCGGACGTGCCGCTGATCTCGTTCACCGGCGAGAGCGGCACCGGCAGCCTGATCTTCGCGAACGCCGCGCCGTTCCTCAAAGGACTGTCGATGGAACTGGGCGGCAAGTCGCCCGCCATCGTCTTCGCCGACGCCGACCTCGAAGCCGCGATCAACGCGACGATCTTCGGCGTCTTCTCGCTCAACGGCGAACGCTGCACCGCGGGCAGCCGCATCCTGGTCGAGCGCGCGGTCTACGACGAGTTCGTCGAGCGCTACGCGGCGCAGGCCAAGCGCGTGGTCGTCGGCGACCCGCGTGACCCGAAGACCGAGGTCGGCGCGCTGGTGCACCCCGAGCACTACGCGAAGGTCATGAGCTATGTCGAGCTCGGCAAGACCGAGGGCAGGCTCGTCGCGGGCGGTGGCCGTCCCGAAGGTTTCCCGACCGGAAACTACGTCGCGCCGACCGTGTTCGCCGACGTCAAGCCGGACGCCAGGATCTTCCAGGAGGAGATCTTCGGGCCGGTCGTCGCGATCACCCCGTTCGACAGCGAGGAAGAGGCGCTCGAACTCGCGAACAACACCAAGTACGGGCTCGCGGCCTACGTCTGGACGAACGACCTGAAGCGGGCGCACACGTTCGCACAGTCGGTCGAGGCGGGCATGGTGTGGCTCAACTCCAACAACGTCCGCGACCTGCGCACTCCGTTCGGCGGCGTGAAGGCGTCTGGGCTGGGGCACGAGGGCGGTTACCGCTCGATCGACTTCTACACCGACCAGCAGGCGGTGCACATCAACCTGGGCGAGGCCCACAACCCGATCTTCGGCGCGCGCTGAAAGACATCCCAGGTCCGTAGATGTCAAGCCGCGGTGGAGGTGATGTGGTGCGACCAGGCGGTTGTCTCGTTGTAGAGGGTGCCGGTTTTGAGGCATCCGTGGAGGATGCCGACGAGTCGGTTGGCGAGCTGGCGCAGGGCGGCGTTGTGGCCGCTGCCGCGGGCGCGTTGCGTGTCGTAGTAGGTGCGTGCCCCGGGCGAGAAGCGCAGCGCGCTGAACGCCTGGGTCAGCAACGCGTCAATGAGCCGATCGTTGTGGATGAACCGGGCCAGCGCGACTTTCTTCTTGCCCGACGCTCGGGTGATCGGGGAGGTCCCGGCGTAGTTCTTGCGGGCTTTGGCGGTGGCGTAGCGGTCGGGGTCGTCGCCGAACTCCGCGAGCACCCGGGCGCCGAGAACCGACCCCAGACCAGGCTGGGACAGGATGATCTCAGCGGCCGGGTGCTGCCCAAAATAGGCATCGACCTGCCTTTGCAGGGCTTTGACCTGGGTGTCGAGGACGTTCAGGACCGCGATCAGCGCCTGAACCGAGGCGGCGTAAGCGGCCGCCACCACTTCGGGCTGGCCCAGGTGCTCGGCGCGCAGCGCGGCCTGGATCACCACGGCTTTCTCCGCGATGTTCTTGCGACGCGCCCGTTTCAACGCGGCGCTGATCTGAGCGATCGTCAGCCGGGCTGCCTGGGCCGGAGTCGGGGCCTTGCCCAGCAGTTCCAGGGTGTCGGCGGCGTCGAGGTCATCGAAAGCGGCCAGCGCGGCGGGGAAATAGTCCCGCAGCGCGTGCCGCAGCCGCTGCGTGTGGCGGGTGCGTTCCCAGATCAACGTCTTGTGGGTGCGGGCAACCACCTTCACCGCCTCGATCTGGGCGCTGTCACCGGCGACCGCCCGCAGCTCGTGGGCGTGGGTGCGGGCCATGTCGGCCAGCACATGCGCGTCACCGGCATCGCTCTTGGCACCCGAGACACCCAGCCGGTCGCGGAACCTGGCCGCCTGCAACGGATTCACCGCCAGCACCGTGTAGCCGGCGGCGACCAGCGCCCGCACCCACGGACCCCGGTCGGTCTCGATCCCGACCAGCACCTCGGCTTCGTCGGCGTCGTCACCGATCAGCTCACCGATCAGCTCGCCGATCATCGTATGCAGCCGGGCCATCCCCGCCACACCCTCCGGCAGCCTGGCTCTGCCCAGCCGACGGCCGGCGGCGTCCATCACCTCCACATCGTGGTGGTCCTCAGCCCAGTCATCTCCCACGAAAAGCCGCAAAAGTCCTCCCGATCTCGATCACCTACAGCAGCCAGCGGGAGAACCTCAGCGACCTAATCAAACAGTGCTTCCCACCACGAACACGCGGGGCACGACATCCCATCAGCGATCAACTCTCCCGGCCCACCGGCAGCGGCACTGTCTTTCATCAGGACTCAAGCGTCCAGGACATCCGAGTGCTCACCCGCCGACCGGCTACCACCAGGAGTGTGCCGGATAGCCCACTCCCAGAACTGATTAGGACGTCTGTCATGAGTCTTGACCCGATCCCGACCCCGTCGTGCCCGCCACCGGACATCCTGCGCTGCGCGTACATGGAGCTCGTGGTGACCGACCTGGCCCGCTCGCGTGCGTTCTACGCCGACGTGCTCGGCCTCGCGGTGACCGAAGAGGACGACCAGGCTGTGTATCTGCGCAGCATGGACGAGTTCATCCACCACAATCTCGTGCTGCGCCAGGGTCCCGTCGCCGCGGTGGCCGCGTTCTCGTACCGGGTGCGCTCGCCTGAGGACCTTGACAAGGCCGTCGCGTTCTACACGGAACTGGGCTGCCGCGTCGAGCGCCGGCCCGAAGGCTTTACCAAGGGCATCGGCGACTCTGTACGCGTCGAGGACCCTCTGGGCTTCCCGCAGGAGTTCTTCCACGACGTCGAGCACGTCGAACGGCTTGGCTGGCGCTATGACCTGCACGTGCCCGGTGCGCTGGTCCGGCTCGACCACTTCAACCAGGTCACCCCGGACGTCCCGCGCGCGGTGCGGCACATGGAAGACCTCGGTTTCCGCGTCACCGAAGACATCCAGGACGAGGAAGGCACGACCTACGCGGCCTGGATGCGCCGCAAGCCGACCGTCCACGACACCGCGATGACCGGCGGCAACGGCCCACGCATGCACCACGTCGCCTTCGCCACCCACGAAAAGCACAACATCCTGTCCATTTGCGACAAACTCGGCGCGCTCCGCCTGTCCGACCAGATCGAGCGCGGCCCCGGCCGCCACGGCGTGTCGAACGCGTTCTACCTGTACCTGCGCGACCCCGACGGCCACCGCGTCGAGATCTACACCCAGGACTACTACACCGGCGACCCCGACAACCCGGTCGTCACCTGGGACGTCCACGACAACCAGCGCCGCGACTGGTGGGGCACCCCCGTCGTCCCGTCCTGGTACACCGAGGCGTCGCTCGTGCTCGACCTCGACGGCAAGCCCCGGCCGGTCGTCGCGCGCACCGACTCGAGCGAAATGGAAGTCACCATCGGCGCCGACGGCTTCTCCTACACCCGCAAGGGCGAGGAAATGCCGGAGTACAAGCTCGGGAACCAGCTCTGATGCTCCCCACGACCACGATCACCGCGATCGCAGACGAGTTGGCCGAGGCCGAGAAGACCCGTTCGGTCGTTCCGCTCCTGACCAGCCGCTACCCGGACATGACCGTCGAGGACTCCTACGCGGTCCAGAACGAATGGCGCCGCCGCGGCATCGAGGCAGGTAGACGCCCGGTCGGCCGCAAGATCGGCCTCACCTCGAAGGTCATGCAGGTCGCCACGGGCATCTCCGAGCCCGACTACGGCGCGATCTTCGCCGACATGGTCTTCGAGAACGGCTCGGTCATCGAGCATTCAAGGTTTTCGAACGTCCGCGTCGAAGTCGAACTTGCGTTTGTGCTGCGTTCCCCGCTGAAAGGCCCGGACGTCACGGTCTTCGACGTGCTCCGCGCGACCGAGTACGTGGTGCCCGCGCTGGAGATCTTGTCCTCGCGCATCGAGCTGGCCGGCCGCACCATCGTCGACACGATCAGCGACAACGCGGCCATGGGCGGCATGGTCTACGGCGGCAACCCCATCGCCGTCGACGCGGTCGACCTCCGCTGGGTGTCCGCGCTGCTGTACCGCAACGAGACCATCGAGGAGACCGGCGTCGCCGCGGCGGTGTTGAACCACCCGGCGACCGGCGTCGCTTGGCTGGCCAACAAACTCGCCCAGCACAACGACGGCCTGTCCGCAGGCGAGATCGTCCTCGCCGGATCGTTCACCCGGCCGATGTGGGTGCACCCCGGCGACACCGTGCAGGCGGACTATCGAGACCTGGGAGCGATCACATGCCGGTTCGTGTGACGACCTTCCGCGACGACCTGTCGTCGTCCTCGCGGGCCTTGGTCGGAATGTGGGTCTCGTCGGGCAGCCCGCTGGTCGCGGAGATCTGCGCGGGCTCGGGCCTGGACTGGCTGCTGATCGACGGCGAGCACTCACCGATCGGCCTCGAGTCGGTGGTCTCGCTGCTGCAGGCGGTCTCCGGTTACCCGGTCACCCCGATGGTGCGAGCTCCGTCCGACGACAGTGTGGTCCTGAAGCAGCTCCTGGACGCCGGGGCTCAGAACCTGCTGATCCCCATGGTGGATTCGGCCGAGCAGGCGGCCGCTGCTGTTCGGTCGGTCCGGTACCCGCCGCACGGCATCCGCGGGGTGGGCAGCGCTTTGGCCCGCGCGGCCCAATGGAACCGGATCGAGGGCTACCTCACTCGCGCCGACGAGTTCGTGTCCTTGTTCGTGCAGATCGAGTCGGTCGCGGGTGTCGACGCGGCTGCCGCGATCGCCTCGGTGGACGGCGTCGACGGCGTCTTCGTCGGACCGTCCGATCTGGCGGCCTCGATGGGCTTGCTCGGCCAGCAGACACACCCCGACGTCACGGCGGCGGTGTTGCGCACCTTCAAGGCGGTACTGGCCGCGGGGAAACCCGTGGGCGTCAACGCCTTCGACCCCGCCCAGGCCCAGCTCTACCTGGACGCCGGCGCAACCTTCGTCCTGGTCGGCGCCGACGTAGCCCTCCTCGCCCGAGGCTCCGAAGCCCTAACCGACCACTACCTCAACCCCCGCCCCCAATAAACCCACCCCCACGCGCCAACCCCCGCTTCACTCCCCGCGATAAAGCCCGCTAAACCCCCCGGAGTAAAGCCCGCTAAACCCCGCGGGGTAAAGCCCGCTAAACCCCGTGGGGTGAAGCCCGCTAAACCCCGCGGGGTGAAGCCCGCTAAACCCCGTGGGGTGAAGCCCGCTAAACCCCGCGGGGTGAAGCCCGCTAAACCCCGCGGGGTGAAGCCCGCTAAACCCCACGCGATAAAGCCCGCTAAACTCCTGGGGGTAAAGCGGGCTTTATCCCGCGCGATAAAGCCCGCTAAACTCCCTGGAGTAGAGCCTGCTAAATCTCGCGTGGTAGAGCCTGCTAAACCTTGGGGAGTAAAGCCTGCTTTATCTTGTGGGATAAAGCAGGCTTTACTTCGGGGAGTTTAGCGGGCTTTATTGCGGCCTCTGGGGGTTGGGTGTTGTGGCCTCGGGGGCTTGCCTGAGGTTGGGGTGGGGTGGGGTGGGTTGCTGGGGTTTGGTGCGGGGCTTGGGTTTGGGGTTGCGGTGGTTGCGTTTCGGGCCGGTCCCGTATGGAAGTTTCCGCTCGGTGGTCCGGTTTTGTGGTGGTTGGCAGCGGAAACCTCCATACGGACCGGGGCACCGTGGCGTGATCAGTCCCTGGGTCGGCCGTTGGTGGCTGGGAATGCGGTGCGCCCACCCCGTTTCTGGGTCAGGCTGCCGGAGGCCAGGGGAAGCCGTCGATTCGAGGTCCGGCTTCTGGCTGGGGACATGAGAATGTGGCGCAGTGGGGTGGCTGCGCCTGGGTGGTGTTGCTATGGGTGGTGCGTTTCCCGGGGTTGGTTCAGGTTCGGGTGGTGTGCATGGTGTTGCGGCGGGGTGTCTGGGCGGCGTCGATGAACTTCGGTGGAATGAATTCGGGGAGGTTGTCGTAGGCCATCCGGACTTTCCAGTCACTGTGATGGACCAGGCGGTGATGCCGCGCGCAGAGCAGCACGAGATTGTGGATTTCGGTCTCGCCGTGGTGTGCCCAGTGGACAATGTGGTGGGCGGTACAGCGTTGCTGCGGCTCCGTGCACCCGGGGAACGCGCAGCCTCGGTCTCTGATGGCGAGGGCCCGGCGTAGGGCGGGGGAGGCGAGGCGTTGGGCTCGGCCGAGGTCGAGTGGTTCGCCGTGGGCGCCGAGTGTGGCGGGGATGACCTTGCACTCGCACGCCATCCGTCGGGCTTCGGCGGCGGAGATGTCGCCGACCAGGTCCAGGCACGCCCGGCCGAGGCCGGTTTTGAGGTCTTCGAGTGAGACGGTCACGACGACGTGGACGGATTCTCCGGTTTGGGTGGGGATGTCGGGGTGGGCCATGCCGAGGCGGACGAAGGTGGCGAAGGCGTCGCCGTTGCGTTCCCACTGCGAGCGGGTGTCCGGGCCTTCTTCGTCGGTGGCCGGGCGGGGTTTCGCCATGGGATCGAGGAGGGCTTTGAGTCGGGCGAGGGTTTCGGAGTCGATACGGACTTTCACGCCGTGGCTGCCGTCGCGGTGGGTGATGTACTGCAACTCGTTCCCACGTTCGGCCGGTTCAGGGTCGCGGGGTTCTGGCCCGTCGGGGTCGATCTGGTCGAGCAGCCGCTTGCCCGCCACGGGGATCTCGTTGAGGTCGCCAACAGCGGCGAGGTCGGTGAGGATCTTCTCCCCACCTTCCCGCTCTTCGGCGGTCAGCGTGGTCGGCAGCGCGTGCAAAGCTTTCAACACGGCGTCGATCTGATCCGCACCCAGAACGCCTTCGGCAGCAGCGGTCGCGGTATAGGGTGCGAACGCGGGAATCTCTGTGGCACCATCACGACGCTGGTTCAAGTCGCGGGCTCGTTTGACCCGCGCGTTCGCCTCCGACGGTCTCATCCGCGCGCATTTGGCCACCCTGTGCGAGAGCGCCGCGTAGCCGGTCACTTCCCGCACACCGCGGGATTCGATCTCCGCGAGAATGTGCCCTTGTTTGGCGTCGAGGCGGCGTTTTTCTTGTTCGAGGGCGACGTAGTCCAGCATGAGCGCGTCCTTGTCCACGCGCCACCACTGAGGCGGCGCGTCGGCAAGTGTCTCGGTGCTGGCCATGCCTCCATCATACTGACAACCAGAGACCTATGCCACTATCCACATGAAGATCCACAATGGACTTTCAAGAACCGGTGAGCCCACACATCGTTTAAGGCAAGGGGCCGGGCCCATCCCTGCCGCTCGGCTCGGCGTCCACCGGCACAGACTGGATAGGCTCGGGTATGAGCAATGATGTGGCCGGCGAAGTGATCAAGGCCGAGCATGAGCGGATCCAGTGTCTTCTCGACGTGGATCGCGGCGCCTACGACCGCTTGCACGCCGAGGAGTACCGGTTGTGCAACCCGACCGGCGCCGTGTGGACGAAGGCCGAATACCTCGATCTCCTCACCACCGGGCGGGTCGTCTACCGGGAGCTGGGGCTGATCGGCGACGTGGACGCCATCGTCGGCACCGACGTCGTCGTCCTGCGGTACCGGTGCTTCATCGCGCTCACCGTCCACGGCGCGGACATCCCGCGGCACGAGGCCTGGCACACCGACGTCTACACCGAGGACGGCGGCACGTGGCGTTGTGTCTGGTCGCAGGCCACCGGGATCATGGACCTTCCGGCTCCTGGGTAGCGGGACGGGCCCGGACCTGGTGGTCCGGACCCGTCTCGTCGGTGTGCGCCCAGGTGTGGGGCGGGGGCACACCTGCCGCGTCGAGCCAGGCCGCGGCCAGGATGCGGTGGCCGAGCCCGCTCGGGTGGACGCCGTCGGGCGCGAGGGTGGCCGCGCCGTGTTCGGCGGCCGCTTTCGGCATGATCAGGTCCGCCCTGACCAGGCGGGCGCCGAACTCGGCCGCCAGCTCGCGGGCGACCTCGATGCGGGGTGCGAGGTCGTCCATCCAGCTGTGCTGCTCCGCCCTGACCGGCAGGAGGAACGGCGTGATGATGTACAGATCCGCCGTGAGGTGACGGCGGGTCTGGGCGAGGACACTGGTGTAGGCCGCGTGGAAACGGTCGATCGGGCTGGCGAGTCCCCGGTCGAAGGTGCGCCAGGTGTCGTTGATGCCGATCTTGACCGTCACCACGGTCGGGCGCTCGGCGAGCACGTCGGTGGCCCAGCGTGCCTTCATGTCGTAGATCCGGTTGCCGTTCAGGCCCTTGTTGAGCACGGCTGGCGCGTTCAGTGCGGCCGCGATCTGGCGGACGTAGCCGGCGCCGAGCGAGTTCGGGTCCGAGCGGTCGCGGCCGGAGTCGGTGATCGAGTCGCCGATGAAGAGCAGCCGGTCTTGCTCGGTGAACGGGCCGGTCACAGGAGTTCCCGCAGCGACTGCGCCTCTCCGGACAGCAGCTCGGGGTCGTTGCCCGGCACGAACTCCAGCAACGCGTCGAGCGGGCGGTCCAGCTCCGTCAGTATCTTGAACGCCTCCGTCCACAAAGGAGCCCTGGCGGTGAGCAGCCGGCGCTCGTTGGCGGGCCACCACGAGAAGACGTGCACCGCGCGCACGTGGTCGAGTACCAGCCGCAGGCCCGCCAAGGCGGGCTCGTCCGGGAGGTCCTGGGGTGGCTGCCAATAGGTGCCGAGGTTGGCGCGGTCGACCTCGTCCAGCAGCTGGATGGTGGACTCGGCGGTGTCGGTGAGGGTGCCGCCGTGGAACTCGAGCGCGAGCTCGATGCCGTGGTCGGCCGCGATGTCGGTGGCCTCGCGCAGCCCGGCCACCACCTGCTCGCGCTCGTCGGGCTCGACGTCGGCCGAACCGGATTTGCCTGCCCAGACCCGGATCCGGGGCGCGCCGATCTCCTGCGCGGTCGCGGCGATGTCGGTGAAGTGGCCGATTTCCCCACGGGTGGCACGGAAGTACGAGCCGTACGAGCCGCAGACGAGGTCGTGGCGTGCCATGGCTTCGCGGGCACGGCCGAGACCCCAGTCGTCACCGGGGCGGACGTGGACGTCCGCGCCCCACTCGATCACTTTCAGGCCCGCCGACGCGGCCCGCTCGGCGACGTCGTCGACGTCGAGGCGGCGCAAGGTCACCGAGCACAGTCCCGGGCGGATCACAGGTTCAGCTCTCCTAGCTCGATGCGGCGGCCTTCTCGCGAGGACTGGAGGCCGGCTTCGGCGACACGCAGGCCACGCGCGCCCGCCATGAAGTCGTAGTGGTTGGGCTCGTTGTCGACCACGTGGCGGATGAACTGCTCCCACTGGGCCTTGAACCCGTTGTCGTGCACTGCGTTGTCGGGCACTTCCTGCCACTGCTCGCGGAACGGCTCGTTCTGCGCGAGGTCGGGGTTCCAGACCGGCTTCGGCGTCGCGACGCGCGGCTGGATCTTGCAGCCGTGCAGGCCGGCGACCGCGCTGCCGTGCGTGCCGTCGACCTGGAACTCGACCAGCTCGTCGCGGTTCACGCGGACGCACCAGGAGGAATTGATCTGCGCGATGATCCCGCCCGCCAGCTCGAAGATGCCGTACGCGGAGTCGTCGGCGGTGGCGGCGTACTTCTCGCCACGCTCGTCGAAGCGCTCCGGCACGTGCGTGACGGCCTTGGCGGTGACGGACTCGACGCGGCCGAAGAGGTTCTCCAGCACGTAGCTCCAGTGGCAGAACATGTCGAGCACGATGCCGCCGCCGTCCTCGGCGCGGTAGTTCCAGCTCGGCCGCTGCGCGGACTGCCAGTCGCCCTCGAACACCCAGTAGCCGAATTCGCCGCGCACCGAAAGGATCCGGCCGAAGAAGCCGGAGTCGATGAGGCGCTTCAGCTTGAGCAGCCCCGGCAGGTAGAGCTTGTCGTGCACGACACCGTTCTTAACACCGGCGGCCTCGGCGCGCCTGGCGAGGTCGAGCGCGCCTTCGAGGGTCTCGGCGGTCGGCTTCTCGGTGTAGACGTGGCGCTCGGCGTCCATGGCCGCGATGAGCGCCTTCTCGCGCGCCTGGGTCAGCTGCGCGTCGAAGTAGACCGGATAATTGCTGTCGGACAGCGCCGTGTCGAGATCGGTCGTCCAGTTCTCCAGTCCGTGCCGCTGCGCGATGTCACGCAGCTTGTCGGCGTTGCGGCCGACCAGCATCGGCTCCAGCTGGACCCGGGTGCCGTCCGCGAGTTCGACACCGCCCTGCTCACGGATCGCGAGCACGGACCGCAGCAGGTGCTGGCGGTATCCCATCCGTCCGGTCACGCCGTTCATGACCACGCCGAGCTTCATTCGTCCTCCTGCTTGTGAAAGCGCTTTCCCATGGTAGGTCGGCGCAGGTTTTACCCGAGCACAGCACCCCTAACGGGCTGTGCTCTCCCGTAGTACGACCTCGCCGGTCACCTGATGCACCCGCGGCTCCCCGAGCCGGTCGGAGAGCGCGAATTCGAAGGCCTTCTCACCCATGGACTCGATCGGCACGCGCACCGTCGAGAGTGAGGGCCTGATGTCCCGCAGCGTGATGATGTCGTCGAACCCGGCGACCGCGATGTCCTGCGGCACGCGCAGGCCGCGGTCACGGCAGGCGGCCATGGCGCCGACGGCCATCACGTCGTTCACCGCGAAGACGCAGCCGTCGCGGAAACCCCCGTCGATCAGCCGCACCATGGCCTGGTAGCCGCCGTCGCGGGTGAACACCGTGTGCAGCACCTGTTTCGGCGGCAGCGTGAGCCCTTGGTGGCCGAGCGCCTCGCGGAAACCGGTCACCCGGTCCCGCGAGGTCAGCAGCTCCGGCGGCCCGGCGAGCACCGCGAACGAGCGATGCCCGAGACCGGCGAGGCCCTTGGCCAGATCGGCCGCGCCCCGCCGGTTCTCGAGCATGACGGTGTCGAACGGCAGCTTCCGCTGGCCGATCACCACCGCGCGGCCCTCGGCCGCTTCGAACGCGCGCAGCTCGTCGGTCAGCCGTCGCTGCAGCGACCGGTTCTCGACCCGCGAACCGGCCAGGATGACCGCCCTGGCCCGCTGCCCGCGCAGGGTCGAGACGTACTCCAGTTCGTTCTCCGGGTGGTTCGCCGTGCTGGCGATGGTCACCGTGAGCCGGTGCTGGGCCGCCACCCGCATGACGCCGGCGGCGATCGAGGAGAAATACGGGTCGACGATGTCGTGGACCAGCAGCCCGACCACGGTGCCGCGCCCGCGCGCCATCGCCTGCGCTGGCCCGTTCGCGGTGTACTGCAGCCGTCTCGCCGCCTGGAGCACGGACTTCCGCAGCTCACCGCCGACCTGGCGGTTGCCGCCGTTGAGCACGCGTGACGCCGTCGCCAGCGACACGCCAGCCTCACGGGCGACGTCGGCCAAGGTCGCGGAACCCGCGACGCGCTGCGGCATGCTTTCCTCCTCGATCTGCCAGCCGGTTTACGGAGCGTTGGGCCCGACGTCCGCGGTGGTGAGCGGGTGCGCGCACGGCCCGCAGGTGCTGTACTCGTCGGCGCCGACGTCCCGCTGGGAACCACGGGTCTGGCCGTCGAGGTCCGTGGTGACCGGCGCGGGGGAGTAGGTCGCCGCGTTGATCGCCGGGCTGCCCGCCAAGAGCCGCGAGATCCCGTCGGAACCCACCGCCAGCAACGGGTTGGCCCTGGTGAAGGTACCCGCCGGGATGTTGCCGTCGGCCGCGGCGCCGTAAAGGATGTTGCCGGACCAGGTGAAGCTCGTGGTGTTGCCCATGGCCACCAGGTCGCCGGTGGCGCCGACGAACAGGTTGTCCACGATCTTGCAGAAGCTCGGCTCGAACGGGCGGCTGGTCTCGCCGGACAGCGTGCTGGTGTTGTTCAGCAACGTGTTGTGCGCGATGAGCACCCGGTCGGCCGCGTCGTTGCCACGCCGCGCGGCGTCGGACTCGCCGGGCACGTGGTCGCGTTCGGTCCCGCTGCCGACCACCAGTGCGCGGCTCTTCGGGTCCGTGAGGCCCGACAGGTAGTTGTTGACGATGACGTGGTCGTTGCCGTAGATCCGGATGCCCTCTTTGCCGTCCAGGATGTAGTTCGACTCGACCCGGGTGCCGTTGCCGTGGCGCAGCACGATGCCGCCGATGCTGTTGCGGATGGTGTTGTTGCGGATCGTGTTGCCGGACGACTTGACCGAGATCGCCTCGGGGTCGCCGTTGGCCCGCTCGAACAGGTTGTACTCGACCGTGGCGCCCGCGACGCTCAGCGCGCGCTTGCTGATGCCCAGGCGGATCGGCTCGCCGCCGTTGTCGCCGGGGAAGAAGTGGTCGGAGAAGTAGTTGCGGTAGATGTGCACGCGCTGGGCCATGGCGGTGTCGCCGTCGCCTTCGACGCCGAGGAAGATGCCGAGCGTGGTCTTGTTGTGGAAGTGGTTGCGGTCGACCTTCGTGTCGTCCGCGCGGACCATCACCCAGTGCAGGCCCTCGATGTCCGCGAACTGTAGGTCGTTGCGGGTCAGCCGGATGTGCGAGTTGGACGGCGCGATGTCGAGTGTGGTGCTCTGGCGCAACGAGAAGCCGCTGATGGTGATCCACGACGAGTTGCTGATGACGAAGGTGTTCTCGCCGCGCAGGATCGCGCCGCCGCGCGACTGCGAGACGATGGTGATCGGGAAGTCTTCGTCACCGTTCTTGTTGGCCACGGTGATCTGGCCGCCCGCGGGCACGGTGTAGTCACCGTTCGCGAGGGTGATCACGGTGCCGGGGGTGGCCGAGTTGATCGCGTTTTGCAGCGCGGTCAGCGAATTGACGGTCACCCCCTGGGTGGTGGCTGACGCGGACGTGGTCGTCAACCACGGCACTGTGGCCACCACCGCGCCGAGCGCGGCGGCGTTGAGGAACGTTCTGCGATCCATGATGACTCCAATGTCATTCAGCGGAAGGAGTGAGAAACAGTTCGACGACGGGGACAGGGGTGTTCGGCTTGCGCGTCGGCAGCCGGATTGTGAGCGTGCCCTCGGGCTGCCCGCCCATCCGGGTGTTCTGCGCCTGCCGGTTCGGGTCGATCTTGACCAGCTCGATTTCCGAGGCGTCGGTCAGCAGCTGGGCGTAGCGCACGCGCCCGGCCAGCCCCGGCAGGTGCACGTGGTTCAGCGGCCAGGCGAACAGGTGGAGATAAAGCCGGTCACCGCGCTGGGTGAACCGGGTGTCGGAGGGCGCGGTGAACTCGGACGGTCCGCAGCCGTAGATCGCCTTGTCGTGGCGGTCCATCCAAGTACCCAGTTCGGCGAGCACCGCGCGCGCTTCCGGGTCGATCTCGCCGCGGCCGTTCGGGCCGACGTTGAGCAGCAGGTTGCCGTCCTTCGAAACGCCGTCGACCAGCATCCGGATCAACAGCTCCGGGGTCTTCCAGTCGAGGTTGTCGCGGTCGTAACCCCAGCTGCCGTTGAGCGTCTGGCACGCCTCCCACACCACCGGGACGCCGTCGCGGGTCATCGGGCCGGACGGCTGGTACTGCTCCGGGGTGATGAAGTCGCCGGGGACGCCGGTGCGGTCGTTGACCAGGATGCCCGGCTGCAGCTCGCGGACCAGCTCGAGCAGCGCGGGCGCCGCCCAGGCGTCCGCGCCCTTGCCGCCCCACCATTCTTCGCGTCCCTCGTAGGAGAAGTCGAAGAACAGGTAGTCGATCGTGCCGTAGCGAGTCAGCAGCTCACGGACCTGGCCGTGCAGGTACTTCTGGTACTCGACGATGTCGCGGTCTTTGTTGGCCTCGATGTACTCGGCGTCGTCGCGGCGCGGGTGCGTGCCGTCGATCGGGAACGACGGGTGGTGCCAGTCGATCAGCGAGTGATAGAAGCCGACCTTGAGCCCCTCGTCGCGCAAGGCCTCGACGTACGGTCCCAGCAGGTCCTTGCCGTACGGGGTGTTCTTGACCGAGAAGTCCGTGAGATCGCTGTCCCACAGGCAGAATCCGTCGTGGTGCTTGGTGGTGAGCACGACGTAGCGCATCCCGGCGGCCTTGGCCGCGCGCGCCCACTCGCGCGGGTCGTACTTGTCCGGCTCGAAGTGGTCGAAGTAGACGCGGTACTGCTCGTCGGTCAGCTTTTCGCGGTTCTGGACCCATTCGTGCCGTGCGGCCAACGAGTACAGTCCCCAGTGGACGAACATGCCGAAGCGGTCGTGGGTGAACCAGGTCTTGTCGGTGGTACTCAACGGAGTTTTGCTCCTTTGTGGATACTCAGCCCTTGAGCGCGCCCGAGGCGAGGCCCCGGACGAACGAGCGCTGGAAGAACAGGAACGCGGCGACCGAGGGCAGCAGCGCCAGCAGCGACGCCGCCATGATCACGCCGGGCGTGACGTCGGGGTCCACGCGCAGCGTGCGCAGCGCCAGCGGCAGCGTGTAGGTCGACGAGTCGGTCGAGACGAGCAGTGGCAGCAGGTACTGGTCCCAGATCATGGTGAACCCGAACACGCCGATCACGCCGAGCGCCGGCCTGCACATCGGCAGGATGATCTGCGCGAAGATGCGCAGGTCACCGGCGCCGTCGATGCGGGCGGCCTCTTCGAGTTCGCGGGGCACGTCCTTCATGAACTCGGTCATCACCAGGATCGAGAACGCCCACGCGCCCAGCGGCACGATGACACCGGCCAGGCTGCCGATCAGGTTGATGTGCAGCACCGGGATGTCCGACAGGATCAGCGAAAGCGGGATCGCCAGGATCTCCTCGGGCAGCATGAGCGTCGCGAGGATGGCGACGAACACCAGCGACATGAACCGGAACTTCTTGCGCGCCAGCGCGTAGCCCGCCATCACCGAGACCGCCACCTGCAGCAGCAGGCCGAATCCGACAATGAAGAACGAGTTCAGCAGGTACTTGCCGACACCCAGGTTCCAGGCGATGCCGAAGTTGCCCAGCGTCGGGCTCGACGGGACCACGCTGAGCGCGGTCGGGTCGGTGACGTCGTTGAACGAGCTGACCAGCAGCGCCAGCAGCGGGCCCGCGAAGACGAGCAGCAGCAGCGCGTAAAGGAAGAACTTCAGCACGCGCCCGAGCGGGGACTTGACGGCCTCGAGGCCGAGCGCGCTGTCGTGGGTTGAGGTCATGCGTCCCGCCTCCGCCGGATGATCTGGACGAACAGGGTGAGCAGGAGCGTCAGCAGGAACAACAGCACGGCTCCCGCCGCGCCGACGCCCAGCCGGTTCTGTTCCAGGCCGAGTTTGTAGATCAAGGTCATCGCCACCTCGGTCGAGCCGTTCGGCCCGCCGTTGGTGAGCAGGAAGACCTCGGTGAACACGCGCAGGCCGCGGATCGCGGCGAGCACGAACAGGATCGAGAAGACCGAGCGCAGGCCGGGCAGCGTGACGTGCAGGATCTTGCGCCAGCGGGACGCGCCGTCGACGGTCGCCGCCTCGTAGAGTCCCCGGTCGATGCCTGCCAGGCCGGCCAGGAAGATCATCATGTCGTAGGGCGCCCCGCGCCAGATGCCGGTGATGATCACCGAGACCAGCGAGCTGTCCGGGTCGTTGATGTAACCCGACGGCCCCAGCCCGACCAGGCCGAGGATCGAGTTGAGCATCCCGTCCTCTGTCGGGTGGTACATGATCCGCCACAGCTCGGCGACCACCGCGATCGGCACCACCACCGGCAGGAACGACGCCGTGCGGAGGAACTTGAGCTTCTTGCTCTGACCCTCCATCAGCAGCGCCAGCGCCAGGCCGAGGACCATCGAGCCGACGGTCTGGCCGACCGCGATCACCACGGTGTGCCACAGCGCGGTGTGGAACGCGTCGTCGCCGAGCACGTACTCGTAGTTCTGCGTGCCGACCCACTGGTTGCCCAGGTACGGCTGGACGTCCTGGAAGGACATCACCACCGCGGTGATCATCGGGATGAACTTGAAGTAGATGAACAGGATCAGCGCGGGCGCCAGGAAGACCCAAGGGGTCCACCAGTGGCCGTCGCGCCCGGTGCGGCGCTTGCGTGCCTTCGCGGTGGGAAGCCGCTGACCGACGGGACGGCGGTCGCCGTCGGTCAGCGGACGTGCGTGGTCGACCGTCATGACGAGGCGATCCCCTGCTGCTTCAGCGTCTCGGCCAGCTTGGCGTCCAGCTTGGCCAATTCGGCCTTGGTGTCGAGTTTGCAGTCGGCGATCAGCGAGCTGATGGTGTCGGCGGAGTCCTGCCTGACCGGGGTCCAGTTCGGGATCGACGGGACGTAGTGGCCCGAGTTCGTGAAGATGTCGTTGTAGGTCTTCCAGCGGGCGTCGGGGCGCTGCTGGGTGATGTCGACCTTCTTGTTGATCGGCAGCTGCACGATCGGGCCCGCGTCGCCCTCCATGCCGATCTTCTGGCCTTCGGGGGAGATGGCGAAGTCGGCAAAGGCGTCCTGGCCTGCCTGGTTCGGCGAACCGGCCATCAGGTACAGGCCGTTGCCCTCGGCGAGCACGTCGGCGTTCTTCGCGCCCTTCGGCATCGGGACGACCTCGTACTTGTCCTTGCCCAGTGACTTGTCGAACCGGGAGAGCAGGTAGGAGGCGACGACGTACATGCCGCCCTTGCCCGCTTCGAACAGGTCGTTGGTCGCCGGGGTGGCCATGGAGACCGAACCGGGTTGCATCACGTTGTCCTTGCAGGCCAGGTCGCGGAACCACTGCACGGCGGCGACCGACTCGGGGGTGCTCATCGCGGGCTTGTACTTGCCGTCGCCCTGCTTGGCGATGAAGTCGCCGCCCGCGGCCCACAGGAAGTTCGAGAAGTACCAGGAGGCGTAGCCACGCTTGGTCGACATCGTCGTGACCAGGCCCGCCGTGTCGTTCTTGCCGTTCCCGTCCGGGTCCTGCGTGGCGAAGGCCTTGCCGAGGCTGACGATTCCGGCCCAGTCCTGGGGCACCGGCTGGCCGAGCTTCTCGCGCCAGTCCTTGCGGATGAGCAGCGCCGCGGCCTGCGCCGAGAACGGCAGGCCGTACTGCTTGCCGTCCGGCGTCTTGGTCGCGTTGAGGCCCTGTTCGATGACATCGGGCGCGTTCTTGAGCTTGCTCAGGTCCACTTCGCGAAGCAGCCCCTGGGTCTTCATCGTGCCGAGCTGCGCGACGTCGTTCAGCACGATGTCCGGCAGGTCGCGCTGGGCGGCGCGCTGGGCGAGCTTCGTCTCGAAGTCGTCGAAGATCGCGGTGACGGTGACCTTGAACCCGGACGCCTTCTCGAAGGCCTCGGCGAGCCGCTTGGTGGCCGCTTCACCGGCCTGACCGGGGGTCGTGCGGGTCCACAGTTCCAGTGGCGCCTTGGTGTCCTGCGCGACGTTCGTACCCGCCGGACTGCCGGAGCAGCCTGTGAGGACCAGTGCCGAGACGATGAGTCCGGCGCCGACCCGTCGCGATTTGCGCATCGCTTCTCCCGTTGATCAAATGACCGCGCTGTCTGTTGGGGAGGGACGGTAAGCGCTTTCCCGGCCACCGGTCAATGGTCTGATGATTACGAATCTTTCGTAAGGAGAATTACCCGATCAGGGGGACGGTCCGGGTTACTCTGGGTACAGGGGTCGGATGTATGGTCGCTTCCGGAGGCGAAAATGACGCTTGAACAGCACCGGCCGGTGGCCTTGCTCGTGATGGAGGAACGGCGCCGTGACGATGTGTACCCGAAGGTGGTGCGCGAGGAGCTCGAACGGCTGACGCACTGGCGCGAGCCGGTCACCCGCGAGCGGCTCGCGGCCGACCCGTCCGTTTTGGACGGTGTCGAGGTGCTGCTGTCCGGCTGGGGTGCCCCCGTGCTCGACTCCGTCCTGTTGGGACACGCGAACAGCCTGCGCGCGGTACTGGTCGCGGCGGGCTCGGTCCGCCCGCTGACCACGCCCGAGTTCTGGGCCCGCGAGATCCCGATCGTGTCGGCCGCGTCGGCCAACGCGATCCCGGTCGCCGAGTTCACCCTCGCGCAGATCATCCTGGGCCTGAAGCAGGTGCACCGCGTCGCCCGCGAGCTGCGCGAACGCCAGGCGTACCCCGCGGACCCCCACGTGCCCGGCGGCTACCGCTCGAAGGTCGGCCTGCTCGGCCTCGGCGAGATCGGCGCGCTCGTCGCCTCCCACCTGCGTAACTTCGACGTCGAGGTGCTCGCCAGCGACCCGGTCGTCGACGCCTCGACGGCCGACGGCCTGGGCGTCCGCCTGGTCGAGCTGGACGAGCTGTTCGCGTCGTGCTCGGTGGTCAGCCTGCACGCGCCGCTGCTCCCGGAGACCGAAGGCCTGGTGAACGGCAAACTCGTCGCCAGCCTCGAACCCGGCGCGACCCTGATCAACACCGCCCGTGGCGCGGTCGTCGACGAGGCGTCGGTCATCCCCGTGCTCGCCGAGCGCCAGGACCTCACGGCCATTCTGGACGTCACGTTCCCGGAGCCCCCGGTCGCGGGTTCGCCGCTGTACACGCTGCCCAACGTCGTCGTGACACCGCACCTGGCCGGTGCGCTGAGCGCCGAGCGCGGCCGGATGGGCGAGCTCGTCACGGCCGAGCTGCGCCGCCTGATCCAGGGCGAGCCGCTGCGGCACGCGGTCGTGCCCGCGGCCGCGCACCTGCGTGCTTGAGTCCTGGGCGGGATCTGGGCGCGTCGTCGGGCAGGCTCCTCACCGAATCTCGGATGAGGGGAAAGCGAATGCGCGCATGGATGACTCGATGCCTGACGACCGCGGCCGTGGCCGGTGCCCTGCTGGGTTCCGTGACGGTGGGGGCGCAGGCGTCGACTCAGGCGCCGGCGGCGGAGTCCGGCCGGTGCAAGGGTTTCGTGGAGGTCGACCGGCATGAGCTGCGGAACGCCTCGCACGCCCTGTTCGGCACGGTCGTCCTGTATTGGAACGCCACGTACCAGATGAACTGCGTCGCGACGTTCAAATCCGCGGCCTACGGCGTTGCCACGCACACCAACGCCTACGTGTGCACCAAGAACGGCAGCAAAGAGGTGTGCAGCATCGACAACGGCAACTTCCGTTTCCTCGCGGAAACGCACCCGCTGAAGTCGCCGGGCTGTGTGCGCTGGGGTGGCCTGGTGACCGGCATCGACGGGTTCAGCGTCGCGGTCAACAAGCCCTACGGCCACTGCTGAGGCCTCGTGAGTGGTACGGCCGGTTAGAACCGGCCGTACCACTCACGACCTAGTCGAGGGCGGCCGTCTTGGTCTCGGGCGCCCAGAAGATCGAGACGACCAGGCCGCCCACCAGCACCACGGTCAGCGCGAGCATGGTGCTCGAGAAGCCGAAGGCGTCGAAGCTGAGCGGCAGCAGGAACGTGCCGATCGCCGAGCCGATGCGGCTCATGCCGTTGAGCAGGCCGACGCCGGAGCTGCGCAGCTCGGTCGGGAACAGCTCCGGCGGATACACCTGGTCGAGGTTCACCGCGGCGGACATGGTGAAGGTGAACACCAGGAACAGCGGGAAGAGCACGACGGTCGGCGCGTCCGGCCAGACGGCCATCGGCGCGAGTGACAGGGTGAGCACGACGAACGACCAGATCGTCAAGCCGCGCCTGGACATCTTCGCGACGAACCACAGGCCGGCGACGCTGCCCGCCAGCAGGAAGACGTTCAGCACGCTGTCGGCGAAGAAACCTTCCTCGCCGACGCCGATCTTCACCAGCACGAGCGGCAGGAAGGTGTAGATCGCGAAGTACGGGATGACCTGCGCGTTGTAGAACACGACGCCGAAAGTCGTGTTGCGGCGGTATTTCGGGCCGAACAGCTCGCGGTATTTGGCCTTGCGCTCGGAGACGTGGTCGCGGGCGAACGTCTCGAAGTCCACGTTCGGGCCTGCGAAACGGCGGACGACTTCGCGGGCTTCTTCGATCTTTCCCTTGCTGAGCAACCATCGCGGGGACTCGGGAGTGCCGATGCGCAGCAGTACCACGGCGATCGCGGGCAGTGAACTGCTCGCCAGCAGCCAGCGCCAGGAGTCGCCGCCCAGCCCGGTCATGTAGTTGCCGAAGAAGAAGGCCGCGACGTAGCCGACGGTCCACAGCACGGTGAGCGAGGCGAGCAGGCCGCCGCGATAGCGCCGTGGCACGAATTCCGCGACGAGTGTCGGGCCGAGCGCGTAGTCGGCGCCGATCCCGATGCCGATCAGCAGGCGCAGCACGAACAGCTCGGCGGGGCTGTGCACGAACAGTTCCGCCGCCGAAGCGGCCGCGATCAGCAGGAAGTCCCACAGGTACAGGCGCTGGCGGCCGATGCGGTCGGCGCCCCAGCCGACCAGGATGCTGCCCAGGAAGATCCCGATCAGCGCGGACGCGCCGAGCAGGCCGGTCCACACCGAGCCGAAACCCATGCCGGTGGCGATCATCGGCAGTGCCACGCCGATGATGCCGAGCTCGTAGCCGTCGGAGAAGTTCGCGCAGAAGGTCAGCGCGGTGATCCGGAGATGGAACCGGTTGAGCGGCACGTCGTCGTAGGCCGTCAACGGCTCAGTCGGCGAGGAAGAGTTCCCGCTCTGCTGCGTATTCTTCAAAGCTTTCCAATCTCTGCTGCGCGACGGCGCCCGCTGCCGCGGTCATCGCCTCGAGGAGAACGGCCGTCAGCGACATGACGGCGGCGTGTGAGTCGAAGACGAGCTCCGTGGCGACGCCGGCGCTGAGCACGTCGTCCGCGTCGGGGGTCAGCGGGGACACGGACTTGTCGGTCACCAGCACGGTGTGCAGGCCGAGGTCGTTGGCCTGCAGCAGTGCGTCTCTCGCCTCACGCGGGTAACGCGGGAGCGCGAACAGGATCGCCGAGCGCGCCCCGCGTCGGCGGGCCTGCCGGAGCCGGTCGCCCAGCACACTGCCGCCGCTGTCGAGCACGTGGACGTCCGGATGGATCTTCGCCGCGAGGTAGCCGAACAACGTCGCGGGCGCGGCCGAGACGCGGAAACCCATGACCACCAGCGGATCGGACTTCATCAGCCGCTTGGCGACCGCGCGCAGCCTGCGCTCGTCGGCCAGTGTCGACCGCAGCTCCGCGAGGTTGCGCAGATCGGCGTCGACGCCCTCCTGGAACCGCGAGCCGCTGTCCGGCGACGGGGGAGTGCGGCCCGTCTGGCGCAGATGCCGCCGGAACGCGCCGTAGCCGTCGAAGCCGAGCAGCGCGACGAACCTGGTCACCGACGGCTGGCTCACCTCGGCCCGTTCGGCCAGCTCGGTGCTGGTGAGGTACGCGGCGTCCTCGCCGTTGGCCAGCAGGTAGCTCGCGATCCGCCGCTGCGCGGGCGTGAACCGGTGCTCGGCGAAAATCTCGTGCAGTGACCGGGTCACTCGGGGTCACCACCCTTGCCAGCTCGACGAATGAAGAGTTTCATGCAGCATCAAGAGTGAATGGAAGGTTGTCAAGGGTGGCCATGACCGACAGCAGCCGGATCAAGATCGACGGCGCCGGGCTGCGCTGTGCCGACGTCGTCCGCATCGCCCGCCGCAGCGCCTCGGCCGACCTCGACCAGCAAGCGCTGGAACGGGTGGAGAAGGCGCACGAGCTGGCGGTGGACAGCGGCGCGAAACGTGCGGTCTACGGCCGGACCACCGGCGTCGGCGCCAACCGGCACACCGTGGTCGACCCGGGTTCGGCCGACCAGCACGGGCTGCGGCTGCTGCGCAGCCACGCCGGCGGCACCGGCGACCCGCTGCCGGAAGCCGTCGTGCGCTCCGCGCTGGTCATCCGCCTCAACCAGCTCGCCGCGGCAGGCAGCGGCGTCCATCCCCGGCTGCTGCACGCACTGGAAACCGCGCTGCGCGTCGGCGCGGTGCCGCTGGTCCATTCCCGCGGCGCGATCGGCACCGGCGACCTCACCGCGCTCGCCGAGATCGCCCTGACGCTCGCCGGCCAGCGACCATGGGCGGCGGGCTCACTCGAACCGGTCGCGATCAGCCCCGGCGACGCGCTCGCGTTCATCTCCAGCAACGCCGCGACCCTCGCCGAAGCCGTACTCGCCTGGGACGACGTCCGACGGCTGCTGCACGCCAGCCAGGTCGTCGCCGCGCTGTCGTTCTGCGCGCTCGGCGGCTCACTCGAGGCCTATTCGGACCGGGTGCACGCCGCCCGCCCGCACCCCGGCTCAGTCCGCTGCGCCGCCCAGATGCGCCACCTGCTGCCGGGCCCCGGCGAGCTCCCACCGGGCAGGCGACTGCAGGATCCGTTCGGGCTACGTGCTTTCCCGCAGGTGCACGGCCCCGCGCTCGACGCGGTCGACGCGCTGGAGCGGGTGCTGGCCATCGACCTCAACGCGGCGGCCGAGAACCCGCTGATCGACATCGACACCGAGGACGTCTACCACCACGGCCAGTTCTCCACCGCCTACCTGGCACTCACCCTCGACCACCTGCGCGCGGCACTGCACCACGTCGCCGAGCTTTCGGTCGCCAGGCTGAGCGACCTGGTCGAGCCCGACCTCACCGGCCTGCCCCCGTTCCTGGCGAACGGCCCGGCCGGCAGCTCGGGGATCATGATCCTGGAGTACGTCGCCCACGACGCGCTCGGCCAGCTCCGCCACACGGCCGCGCCGGTGACACTCGGCACCGCGGTGATCTCCCGCGGTCTGGAGGACCACGCGAGCTTCTCCAGCCAGGCGGTGCGCAGCACGGTCGCGGCGGCGGGCGCCTACCGGACCGTGCTCGCCTGCGAACTGCTCGGCGCCGTCCGCGCGCTGCGCATGGCGGGCACGGAGCTGCCACCCGCTCCGGTGCGCGACGCGCTGGAACTGGCCACCGCGCGGCTGCCGTTCGTCGAAGAAGACCATTCGTTGAGCGAGGAAGTCGAACTGGCCGAGAAGCTGGTGGACGCACTCGCGAAGTACTGATCTGGGTGCGGCCGAACCACACAAAGGCCACCCATGTAACGCTGAGCGTGACATGGGCCCCCTTTGTCACGTCCGAGGCTTCTCGCTCAGTGGATGACGTCCTGCAACAGCGAATGTAACCCGGGCGCGGCCGTGCAGATCGTGAAGTTCGTGTCGATGGCTCGGGCGAGCGGGGTGTAGTCGAGCGGTGCGCCGGCGAAATCGGTGTAGGTGATCCCAGCCTCCTCCAGCAGCACGTGCGGCGCCACGCTGTCCCAGATCCGCGTCGCGCGGTTGAGCGAGGCGCCGTACGCGCCGGTCGCGACCTGGATCAGGTCGAAGCAGCTGTTGGCCATGCGGAGACCTCGGCAGCGGGTCGCCAGCACGGCCGCGATCCTGAAGTCCTCCTGCGCGAACTCGCTGTCGCCGTCGATGCCGTAGGCGATCAGGGACGCGCCGAGGTCGGTGGCGGCCGGCGCCCGGAACCTCGTGCCGTCGCGGAAGGCGCCTTCGCCGCATTGGGCGAGGTAGAACTCGCCCAATGCGGGCAACGCGATGCCGCCCGCCACCGGCACGCCGTCGACGAGCAGCCCGGCCATGATCCCGAACAGCGGGCTGCCCGCCGCGTAGTTGCTGGTGCCGTCGATGGGGTCGATCACCCAGGTGGCGCGCGTGTTTTCGCCGTGGAGGCCGGTTTCCTCGCCGAGGATGCCGTAGCCGGGGTAGGCGGCGCGGATGCGCGTGGTCAGCAGCTCCTCGATCTCGTGGTCGGCGGCGGTGACGACCTGGCTCGGTTCGCCCGGCTTGGTCGTCGAGGCGCCGGGTGTGCGGGGCAGCCGTGCGGCGGCCTCGCGCAGGAGCGAGTCGAGGAAGGGCAGGTGGTTCACAGGGGTGACGTTAGCTCGCCAGCCTGGTCACGTTGCCGAGCCGTTCGCGCATGATCAGGAAATCGCTGTAGCGCGTGCTGGTGAAGTCTTGGTATTCGCCTGCCAGCAAGGCGTTCTTGAGCTCGCGGATGCCGTCGATGAGGTGACGGCTCGCCCGGAAGCCCAGCGCGCGTTCGGACTGGGCGAAGCCGACCCGGTAGTCGCGCGGATCCCGGACTCCTTTGCGGATGTCGAGTTCGACCCCGCCGACCTCCTGCTGGATCGTCCAGCCGACCTCGGCGAGCGAGTAGTTCTCCGCGTCCGAGCCGCAGTTGTGGATTTCGGCTCCGCGGGACGGTTTCGCGGCCACTGCCAGCGTCGCCGCCGCGGCCGCGTCACTCACGTGGACGAAAGGGCGCCATTGCTTTCCGCCGTGCACGGTGATTTTCCGGTCCAGCACCGCTTGCGCGGTCATGAGGTTCACGTCGAGGTCGAATCGCATCCGCGGCGACAGCCCATGGATGGTGGCGAACCGCAGAACGCAAGGTGCGAAATCGTCGCTCCGGCGGGACAGCAGATAGTGCTCGGCCCTGACCTTGGTCTCCGCATAGACGGACTGCGGGTTCAGCGGCGAAAGCACCTCCGCGACCTCACCGCGCGAGACGCCGTAGTTGCTGCAGGTCGACGCGAACACCAGCCGCCGAACTCCGGCCCGCGCGCACGCTTCGGCGACCCGGATCGTCCCGAGATAGTTGGTGTCCCAGGCCAGTTCATGGTTCAGGTCGCAGGCGGCATCACCGGCGATCGCCGCGAGATGCACGACCCCGGCGGCGCCGCGCAGCACCTCTTCCCAGCCCGCCGGATCCCGGACGTCGCCGAAGACCTGGCGGACCCGCTCCGTGTCCGGCGGCATCCGCCTGACCAGGCCGTTGTCCACGACGACCACCTCGTTGCCCCGGTCGGCGAGCCGCTTGACCAGCACGGAGCCGAGGTACCCCAGCCCGCCGGTGACAACGATTTTGGACATGAGCAAACCCCTCGGTTTCGCTGAGGACGATGAAACCCGGCTGAATTCGCCTGTGCTTTTCGCTGAGGGCGCGCATTCCCGGCTTCGAACGTAGCGGCTCGGCCGCTCCGTGGGCAACTTGCAGGGCAGGAACGGAGATTCCGTGCCGGCGCGGAATAATCGGTATGCCGCCGAGCTGGTTCGTGGCCACAATGCCGTGATGGACATGGAAGACGTCAGCGCGCGGTTGGTCGCTCGATTCGGACCCGGCGTCGAGGAATGGACCGCGCGGATCCCGGCGTTCGCCGCGCGGCTCTCGGCGCGCTGGGGGTTCGTGCCCGGCGAGCTGTTCGAAAGCGGGGCCTCGGCGGTCGTCATGCGCTGCCAATGGCCTGACGGAACGCCCGCGGTGCTCAAACTCAGCCCGGATCACGAGCTGCTGGCCAAGCAGGCGGAGATGCTGCGCGTGTTCGCGCCATCGGGCCGGGTACCGGGCGTGCTCGCGCTCGACACGGCGATCGGGGCGATGGCGCTGGAGGAGGTACTGCCGGGCACGATGGCCGAAGACCTGCCGCTGCCGTCACTGCCACGGCTGTGGGGAGACCTGCTCGCGGCGTTGCACGCGGTCACGCCGCCCGCGCGGTGGCCGTGGGACCTGCGTGGGCGGTGCGACGAGTCCTTCACCCGGATCGGCCGTCGGCTGGCCGAACCCGCCATCGCCGCGCGGCTCGATCGGGACCTGTGGCAGCGGGCGACCCGGCGTTGCGACGCATTGCTCGACAGCCAGGGCGAACCCGTGCTGCTGCACGGCGACCTGCACCTCGGTAACGCGCTCGACGGCGGCCCGTCGCGCGGCCTGATCGCGATCGACCCGAAGGCCTGTCTCGGCGATCCGTGCTTCGACGCGGTCGACTACGTGCTGGAAGGCGCCGGCCACGAGGGCGTCGCGGCGCGCTCCGAGCAGGTCGCGACCGCGTGCGGGCTGGACGGGGACCGGCTTTACGCCTGGAGCAAGGCGATCGCGCCGATGCCTGCCATCGCGCACCTCACCTACGACGGCCCGGAGCAGGCGATCGACGAACTCCTCGCGCTGGCTTCTTGACCTGCTCGTCGCTAGGCGGCGTCCAGCTCCCTCGGTTCGATCACCGGGTGAGCCTATGTCAGGCCCGGTCGGGCTTCGCATTTCGGGCACGGTCGAGCCGGGCGCCATCGCGCAGGTAGGTGAGCGTGGCGAGCACGCGCCGGTTGCGGTCCTCGCCGGGCGCGAGCCCGAGCTTCGTGAAGATGTTGCCGATGTGCTTGGTCACCGCGGCTTCGGTGACGACGAGGTGCTCCGCGATGCCCGCGTTGGAGCAGCCCTCCGCGATCAGGGCAAGCACCTCGTGTTCCCGGTTCGTCAGCGCGGACAGCGGCGTGGCGCCGCGTTTCAGCAGCTTGCGCACCACCTCCGGATCGACGACGGTCTCACCCGCAGCCACCCGGCGCAGGACGGCGACGAAGTCCAGCACGTCGCCGACGCGGTCCTTGAGCAGGTAGCCGATGCCGACGCCGCCGCCGGAATCGAGCAGGTCCGAGGCATAGCTCGGTTCGACGAACTGGCTCAGCGCCACCGCCCGCAGCTCCGGGCGGTCCTGGCGCAACTGCACGATCGCGCGCAGTCCTTCGTCGGAGAACCCCGGTGGCATGCGGATGTCGGTGACGACGAGGTCGGGTTCGTGCGCGTCGACGGCCGAGAGCAGTGCTTCCGCGTCGCCGACCGCGGCCACCACCTCGAAGCCGAAGCGGCCGAGCAAGGCGGCGAGACCTTCGCGCAGCAGCGTGCCGTCCTCGGCGAGGACGGTCCGGATCACTGGCCGCATGGGAACTCCGCTCGCACGGTGGTCGGCCCGCCGATCGGGCTGGACAGGGACAGGGTGCCGCCGATGGCCGCGGTCCGGTCGGCCAGCCCGGTCAGCCCGCTGCCGGCGGCGGTGTCCGCGCCGCCGCGGCCGTTGTCGGTGACCTCGACCGTGAGCGTGGCGTGGCCGACCTTCGCGGTGACGTGGATTTCGGTGGCCTGGCTGTGTTTTCCGGCGTTGCTCAACGCCTCGGCGACCACGAAGTACGCCGCGCTTTCCACCACTGTGGACAGTCGATCGGGGATGGCGCAGGCCACGGTCACCGGGGTCGTGGCGCGGTCGGCGAGGTCGTGCAGCGCCGCGGGCAGCCCCAGGTCCGACAACACCTGCGGATGAATATCGTGGATGAACTCACGCAGTTCGGTGAGCAGCTGCTTGGCCTGCGTATGGGCGGCGGCGACCGATACGCTGCCGGGGGAGTCGGGCGGCATTTCGACTTTCGCCAGTCCCAGCTGCAGGATGAGGCTGACGAGCCGCACCTGCGCCCCGTCGTGCAGGTCGCGTTCGATACGGCGCCGCTCCGCCTCGAACGCGGTGACGAGGCGTTCCCGCGAACGGGAGACTTCGACGAGTTCCAGCCTCAGCCCTTCGCCGGACAGCAGTGTCTTGGCGACGGCCGCGTGGAGGCTCGCCAGCGCGGCGGCCAGGTACAACGCCACCGGGATCAGCGCCACGCCCAGCAGCGAGTACGGCAGCGCCTCCGCCACCGTGCTCGCCTGCCCGAGACCGAGCGCGAGCGGACGGCCGGGCGCGACCACCAGCGGGCTGATGATCAGCGAAAGGATCATCAGCATGACCAGGATGAGTGCGACGCTCGGCACCGCGGCGAGCACCAGCGCGACCAGGTAGCCGAGTTCCCGCCAGCTCGACGCCGAGGTGTATCGGTGTTTCCAGCCCGCCGCGGGGTGCGGCCCGCGGACCGGTCCGTTGTGGACCAGCCGCAGCCGCAGGCGTTCGAGCCGAGCCACCGGCAGCGCCACCAGCGGGCCTGCCGCCGTGATCAGCAGCAGCCCGGCGAGCACCGCGAGTACGGTTTCGTCCAGCGTGACCGGGAACCGGGAAAGCAGGTACAGCCAGGGCAGGCACAGCATGGCGAGCGGGACGGCGGCCGGGATGGCGGCCAGTGGCGTGCTCAGCACGTACGCCAAGCCACGCCACGGCCAGCGGGTCAGCAGAAACCGGCGCAGCGCGAGCGAACCCCAGATGGTGCGAGCGGACATCACCCACACCGTAGCCAACGGCGCGCGGGGTAGAGGTTTCTCTACCCCCGACCGGGTGGTCAAGTCCAGTGACACCGGCCCGTCCCGCGCGGTTGGCTGGCCGGGCCATGGAAACAGCACAGCACCGCGCAGCCGTAGAACTGCACCGCGTCACTCGCCGCTACGGCACCTTCGCCGCACTCGACGACGTCAGCCTGACCTGCCCCGCGGGCAGCTGGACCGCCGTCATGGGACCTTCCGGCTCAGGGAAGTCCACCCTGCTGCACTGCGCGGCGGGCCTGGACCAGGTCACCAGCGGACGCGTCCTGCTCGCCGGCCACGACATCACGGCGGCGCCGGACCGCGCGCTCACCGAGCTGCGCCGCCGCACGATCGGGTTCGTGTTCCAGAGCTTCAACCTGATCGGGTCGCTGACGGCCGCGCAGAACGTCGCGTTCCCCGCGAAGCTCGCGGGCACGCGGGTGTCCACAAGCGACATACGACGGGCACTGGCCGCCGTCGGGCTCGCCGATCGCGGCGGGCACCGGCCCCGCGAACTGTCCGGCGGCCAGCAACAGCGGGTCGCCATCGCCCGCGCGATGCTCACCCGTCCGGCCGTGCTGTTCGCCGACGAACCCACCGGCGCGCTCGATTCCACGTCGACGAAGGTGGTGCTGGAGCTGCTGCGTGCGATGGTGCGGACCGTGGGCCAGAGCATCGTCATGGTGACCCACGACCCCGCGGTCGCCGCGTGCGCCGACACCGTGGTCTTCCTGGCCGACGGCCGTGTCGTGGACAGCGTGGACAGGCCGGCGCCGCACGACGTCGCCGGGCGGCTCGCGCGGCTGGAGGGCTGAGGCGTGTTCCAGCTGTCTGTCAGCACGTTCCGCGAACGGTGGGAACTGTTCGTCGGCGCGATACTCAGCGTGGCCGTCGGCGCCGCGCTCGTCCAGGCGTCGATGCTGGTACTGGTGGCGACCGGAACGCCGAGTTTCCCGCCGGGAACGTCCCGTCAGGACGAGGATCGGATCCGCGAGGGGTTCGTCGGCGCGGCGACGGTCATGGGCATGACCGCGTTCCTCGCGCTGTTCCTGGCGGTGTTCATCGTGAGCTCCACCTTCGCCTTCACGGTCGCGCAACGCCGCCGCGACCTCGCGCTGCTCCGCCTCACCGGCGGAAGCCGTGCCCAGTTGCGCGCGCTGCTGCTGTCCGAATCCCTGCTGCTCGGCCTCGTGGGCTCGGCGCTCGGCGTGCCGATCGGACTGCTCGCGAAAGCCGCGCAGACCTGGCTGCTCATCGAAATCGGCATGCTGCCGGACGATTTCACCGCTCCGTGGCGGGGCTGGGCCGTGGTCGTCGCCGGCGTCGCGGGCGTGGGTGTCGCACTCGCCGGCGTGTTCACCGCGTCGCTGCGCGCGGCGAAGATCCGGCCGCTCGAAGCCTTGCGGGAGACGGGAAAGGCCGCGACGGTGATGACCGCGTCGCGCTGGCTGCTCGGCTTGTCCTGCGCCGGGTGCACCGTGGCGATGGTGATCTGGGCACACAGCGCCAACCTGATCGGCGCGATGCTGGCGGCGCTCGGCATCTCGATGCTCGGCGCGGTCGCCATGAGCATGCTGAGCCCGCTGGTCGTGCCGCTCATGGCCTGGCTGGTGCCCGGTGACTCGCTGGTGCGGGCGAACCTGCGCGACGGCGTGCGCCGCGGCGCCGCCACGGCGGCCCCGCTGATCGTGCTGGTCTCGCTGCTGCTCGGGCTGGCAGGCACTTTCGGCTCACTGGCCGCAGCAGGCGGCGAAGAGGCGAAGCGTTCGGTGGACGCCCAGTTCGTGGTGACCTCCACCGGCGAGGAGGCGGAACGGTTGCCCGCCATCGACGGCGTGGCCGTCGCCTCCCGGCAGACCACGGTGGACATCACGATCACCGCGCGCAAGACCTTTTACAGCGGGATCATCGCGGTGGACGCGGCCGACTACACGCGCACGCACCACCTGCCACCGGACGAGCTGGCGGAGTTGACCGGTGACACCGTGGTCACCGGCCCGGCCAGGCATGCCGACCGGATCAGCCCCGGCGACGTGCTCGAGGCCGAAGCCGCGGGCCTGCCGTTGCGGCTCACGGTGGTCGGCGGTTTGCCCGAGACACTCGAAACCGGCGACAGTTTCCTTGTCCCGCGCCAAATCCTGCCAAGACAGGTGTGGTCTGGCGCGCCGACCGAGACCTTCGTCCAGGTTGTGCCGGGAGAGGATCCCGGCGCCGTCGCCGACCGCATTAAGCGGGCGGGCTTCGAAGTGCGCACGGTGGCCGATTGGGCGTCGGCTCGCGCCTCGGCCGCCCAGGACGGCAACGTCAAGATCCTGACCGTCCTCATGGGACTCGCCGGCCTGTACGCGCTGATGGCCGTGGTGAACGCGGTGGTCATCGCAGGCAGCGAACGCCGCCGCGAGTTCGCCGTCGCCAGGGTGACCGGCCTGACCCGCCGCCAAGTGATCCGCACGGCGGTGGCCGAAGCCGTCGCGGTGGCGGTCATCGGGCTGGTGCTCGGCTGCGTGGTCGCCGCCGCCGGACTGATCGGCATCGGCGGCGCCGTCCGGCAGGCGCTGGGCGTGACCGTGGTGTACCTCCCGTGGGCGTTGCTCGCCGCCGTCACGATCGGTTCGGTGCTGATCGTGACGGCGACGAGCGCTGTCACCGCGTTCTCCGCGACGAAGGCGCGGCCGATTTCACTGGTCTCGGCCAAGGAATGAAAACTGGGCGCTACCAGTAGCACTGGGTCGTCATGTCGTCCAGGGGTCATGAGTGTTTAGGCCGGTATTGGCCGGAATGGCAAACGTGGCGGGCGAGTGGAACCTTTGCTGCATCTGACGCAGCAGAGGTTCCACTCGCCCACGACAGGCCGGGGTCGTCGCGGGGGTCGTGAGTGACGCGGCCGGTTCTAACCGGTCTAAACACTCACGACCCCTGTCCTCGCCTGGCCAGATCGTGAGAGAGGGGTTCCCCGGCTGCACCCAACGCAGCAGGGGAACCCCTCGTTCAGCCGCGAAATGCCGTGCCTCGCGAGGTGACCTCGTCAGCCCGGCCGGAGCACGCCACAGTTGCCCTTCCCCTCAATAGAGCCGGCGATACCACTCACGACGTCAGCCGCTGCTGGCGATCGACCAGACGTCGAACGGCAGTGCCAGCGCCGAGGCGCCGGCGTTGACGGTGTACCGGCTGCCGGTGTAGTTGGTGCCGGAGTAGACCACCACCCAGGATCCCCGCTTGTTCCACAGGGAGCGGATGGCGACGCCGGTGTTGCCGGTCGACTTCTGCCACAGGTAGAACCCGCCGCTGTAGCCGGTTCCGGTCCAGCCGCAGTAGGCGTCGGTCACCGCGTCGCATTGGGCGTGGGAGTCCGTCGCCGCGGCGGCGACCTGGCTGGACAACGGCAGGCAGAGAACGGCGGCGATGGCGCCGATTTTCAATGGTGAACGCAAATCTCGCTCCCCAGTGTCAGTGGATGTGGACGGGTTCCACCCTTGCCCGATCCGGGGGAGTGCGCGCGGTCCGGTTGTCCGGCGATTGATGTCCGGTCACCGACGCGCGACTTCGGACAACCGCCATGCCGGAATCCGTGCGGCGCTCAGCCTTGGAGTCCTTGGCTGATCTCGAGTTCCAAGGCACAATCGCCGGTCTCCGCCGCGATGCGCCGGGCTTGTTCGAGCCGCTCCGGTGCTGCCCCGGCGCCTGCCAGCGTGTGCGTCAGCCAGTCCCTGGCCAGCGCCAGGCCAAGGCCGACCTGGTCGCCGATGTCCGCTGCGGCGGACATCGCCAGCGGGAAGCAACGCAGCGCCGCGTCGAACCTTTCGGTGCGGCGCAGCACGTCGCCGAGGTCGCACCACACCCGGCAAACGCCCGATTGGTTGCCGATGTCGCGGAACAGGTCGAGGGCGAGGCGCTGCTGCTCTTCGGCGGCCCGGTGGTCGCCGAGCCTGGCGTGGACGATGCCGAGGCAGTTGCGGGCGTTGGCTTCCGCGTCGGGATCGGTGGCGAGCATGATCGACCGCGGATAGCACCGCAACGCCTCGTGGTGACGGCCCATCCGCCGGTACAGGCTGCCCAGGTTGTTGAGCGCCTTTCCTTCTCCCGCAAGGTCTTCGCAGGCGCGGAACAGTGCCAAAGCCTCTCGCAGGCAGTCCAGCGCGGCCGGATACTGCCCGGTCTTCCACCGCATCACGCTGAGCCGGCGTAGCGCGTTCGCTCTGGTGACCGGGCAGGACGACCGCGCGGCCGTGGCGTGTAGCGTCGCCGCGTCGCGGTAGTGGCAGCCGCCTTCCAGATATTGGCTCAGCAGCGCGGAGAACTCGGCGCTGTGCGAGCCGGCGATCGTGATCAGCGTGGAGCGTTCGGCGTCGAGCCAGGCGATCGCGTCCGCGCGGGTGTTGAACACCGGCGCGGGGGCGTGGGTCAGCGGCCGACGATGTGACTCGTAGGGTGCGTAGCGGTCCATCGCCGAGACGGCGGTGTTCCAATAGTGTTGCAGCAGAAGGGATTCCGGGTTCGGTGACGCGGCAGGCCCGCCGGCGAGTCCTTGGAGTGCTTGGCGCCACTGGAGCGTGTCGCCACCGAGCGCGGTCGCGATCTCGAGTACCAGGTCCTCGTTGAGGCGTTTCCGGCCGGTGGAAAAACAGCGGTGCACGGTGTCGAACGCGGGCAGCTCGGCGACTTCGCGCGCGGCACGGGCACGGCAGACCCGGCGATGCGCTTCGCGTTCGGACACGCCTGCCCACGCCCGCAGCTCGCGCAGGCGTCGCACCACCTCGTCGACACACCCGGCCCCATCGGGCGCGGGTGGCACTCCCCGTTCGAGAGGCCTCACTCGCCGTGATTCTAGTGCTGACCGAGGTTGACCGAAAGCGGCGACAGCGCCGGTCGGCGGCGGGCACGATTTCGCGGTACCCATCCGACCAGAGGAGCCGTAGTGAGCCGAATCGGCGGACTTCCGCTGCCCGTACTGCCCGACATCGACGAGGTGCCCCCGCTGTCCGAGGCGGACCGGCCCTGTTTCGACGAGCTTCGCGCCGTGCTCGCCAAGCACGGCATGCTCGGCCGGTTCGGCGTTGCCCTGCTGCACGAGCACTTCGAGGTCGCCGACGACGAGATCCTGGTCGAGACCATCGACGTGGCGACGCGGACGCTGACGTCCCGGCCGGAGAAGATCGCCGACCTCGGCGCCTACGCGAGCGTGGAGACGTCGTGGCGGCTCGACGATCCCAACACCGTCCCGATGGCCAGGTGCACGACGGCGTGCCGCCCGGCGAGTTTCACCGAGAGCAGGCACAAGTCGGTGCACGTCAATCGGTGAACCGGGTGCTGCTCGTGCTCGCCCATCCGCGCCCCGGCTCGCTGACCGGCCAGGTCGCGGGGCGGGTGCGGGCCAGGCTGGCCGCCGCGGGCTTCGACGTCGACTTCCTCGACCTCTACGCCGAGGACTTCGATCCCCGGATGCGCCCTGAAGACGAACCGGACTGGGCCAACCCCGCCAAGCCGCACTCGCCCGAGGTTCTCGAGCACATGACACGCCTGCGCCTGGCCGAGCATGTCCTCGTGGTCTTCCCGGTCTGGTGGTCGGCGCCGCCGGCGATACTCAAAGGCTGGATCGAACGCACCTGGACCTACGGCTTCGCCTACACGGACGAGGGTTCCGACCTCACCGTGCGCAGCATGCTGTGGCTGGCGCTCGCGGGCAGTTCCGCCGAGCAGTTCGCCACCGCGGGGCTCGACCGCCACCTCGACCGCCAGCTCCGGGTCGAGGTGGCCGAGTTCTGCCGCATCAAGCAGTCCCGGGTGCGCGTCATCCATGACAGCACCGACGCCGAAGACCCGCTCGTGCTCGCCAGGATCTGGCGTACCGCGGACGCCATCGCCGAGGAGTTCATCGGGCATGCCGCTCAATGACGCTCTCCAGGACCTGTTCCCGCGCATCAGGGACCAGGCCAAGCGGCTGGCGGGCGCGGGCCGCTGACCTACTACGCGCCGTTCGTGCCGCTCACCGTCATCACGTTCTTCGCCGGGCTGTACTACTCGTCGCCGCAGCGGGTGACCCCGTTGATCGTCGTCGGCGCGGTGGCGTTCATCGTCAGCACCTACGGCTTCGCGGGCATGCTCGGTCACGCGGACAAAGCCGCCGCCAGGCAGCGCACCGAGTGCGACGAGACGTTCGCCGCGTACCGGCTGCTGTCGGCGTACCGCTGGTGGCCGGGCACTGGGAGGGCGGTTTTGTCACCGCGGTGCCGCTCGTCATCGCCGCGGTGAAAGCGGCTCAGCTGTGGTTCAAAGCCGCGGCCAATCCATACTGGGGCTGGAGCCAGGAAAGGAGGACCTTTCGGTGACCGTAAGCCGCTTACGTCACATCCCCGGTATCGGAGTGGACATCATCGGTGACGCCGCCGACGCGCTCGCCGACCCCGGCGTCCTCCGCTTGGAGAACCTCGACACCGACCTCCGCCCACCTCAGGCGGCACTCACCGCCACCCACGCCGCGATCGCCGACGACGCCGCGAACAGCTATCTCCCCTTCCAAGGCCACCGCGGCCTGCGTGAAGCCGCCGCGACCCATGTCGGCAAGATCGCGGGCCGTACCTACGACCCCGACACCGAATGCGTGAGCGTCGCGGGCGGGCTCAACGGTGTGCTGAACACCTTGCTGTCCACTGTGGAACCAGGTCAGGAAGTCGTGCTCACCGACCCGGCCTACGCGGGACTGGTCAACCGCATCCGGCTCGCGGGTGGCGTCCCGCGTTTCGTTCCCGCCGAACCGGCGGGGGACGCGGGCTGGAGTGTCGACCCGGATCGCCTGGCCGCCGCTGTCGGGCCGGAGACCGCTGCGGTGCTCATCATGAGCCCCTCGATGCCGTCGGGTCTCCTGCTCGATCACCGGCACTGGGCCGCGCTGGCGCCGGTTTGCGAGCGGCACGACGCCTGGCTCATCTACGACGCCGCGATGGAACGCATCCGCTTCGACGGCAGCCCGCCGGACCATCCCGCCGCGCACGACGGCTTGGCGGGCAAGGTGATCACGGTCGGCTCGGCGTCGAAGGAACTGCGCATGATCGGCTGGCGGGTGGGCTGGGTGGTCGGGCCCGCCGCCATCATGGCCGACATCCGCCTGGTGGGCCTGACCAACGTCGTCTGCCAGGTCGGCCTGGGCCAGCAGGCGGTGGCCGCGGCGCTCACCGCCGTGGACGCCGACGCCGACATCGCGTCCGCGACCGCTGAATGGCGTCACCGCGCGGAGACCGTACTCGCGCAGCTGGTCGGGTATCCGGTCGTGCGGCCGCACGGCGGCTGGTCGTTGCTGCTCGACACCACGCCGCTGGGCGTCTCCCCGGCCGAACTGTCTCAACGGCTGCTGCGGCTCGGCAAGGTCGCGGCGACGCCCATGTCCGGGTGGGGGCCCAGCGGTGACCACTACCTGCGGCTGGTGTTCGCGAACGAACCGGCGCACCGCCTCGCCGACCTTCGCGCCCGCTTCGAGGCGGCGCTCGGCTGACACACAAAGGGCTCGTGAGCGTTGCGGGCGGTTCTAACCGCCCGCAACGCTCACGACCCCTTTACCCGGATGGACTGGCCGATCGGGCGGAGTGGTCAGCACATACCTGAGTTCAGGGATGTCCGGGACGGCCCCGTCGGCCACAGTCGGCGGCGGGCTCCGCTCGTCCCGTGTCGGATCAGGCGACCCGAGGTGTGAGCCCGGGGGAGCTGAAACCCGTGCGAGCAGCACAGACCAATCCCGGCGGCAACCCGACGCCGCCGCCGTGGCCGGCAGGCGTCGAGCAGCCGGAAGTGACCGCGGACCGCAAGATCGTCCCGAACACCGCCTACGACTCGACCCATCACACGCAGGCGGTGAAGTTCGCGCTGCGCGGGTATTCCGTGCTGCAGCAGGAGAACTTCGCGCATGTGACGCTCAAGTGGCTCGACGGCGCGCCCGGCGGCGTGATCGCGCAGCTGTCGGTCTATGTCCGAGGAGACCTGCTGGCGCCAGGGCCGGGGCAGGACATCCGGGAGATCGAGCACCAGCTCAAGGCGTCGATCTCGTACCAGGTGCCGGTGAAGGCCGCGCCGGGCCAGCCGGTCCCGCCGGGCGGCACCACGACGATGGTGACCGAGCTCGGATATCTGCAGGCGGGCGCGATCACCGGCCGGTCGCGGGTCTACAGCGGCGTCTTCGACATCAAGACGCAGGGCGACTTCGTCCGGCTCTGGGCCGCGATGACCGACCCGAAGGCCGCCTGCCACCTCGATCTGCGCTGCATCGCGACCATGTACAAGCAGTACTGGGCCGACGTCTGGCCGCCGGGCAGCGGAGGCGCTTCGCTGATGGCCGCCGACACCGAGATGCAGGCGTTCGGCGGCCCCGGTGGTGGCGTGCGCGCGCCCAACTGGGAGTTCCAGACCGAGACGCACCTCGTCGAATGCCTGCAGTCGCTGAACTTCTTCTTCGATCCCAAGGATTTCCCGTACGTCTACCTGGTGCCACCGGAGAACCGGCCGGTGCAGGGCCGGGTGCTGACGATGGCGGACTACGACCTGGGGGAGGGGCGCGGATCGGTCCGCTACTACCAGGACTCGGCGCAGCCGGACCAGTTCTTCTACGAGCCCCAGGAGTTCCGTATTCCGAGGCGGACCGCTTCGCCGTATCTGCCGGACGTCGAGTTCCGGTTCCGGGACATCTCCACTTCGGACGGCAGCGCCGGGCCGAACACCTTGAACTACCGCGTGCAGATGAACTATCGCGTTTCGCCCTACATCGAACGGTACGCGCTCGACGGGCTGCGCCGGTATCTGCAGCGGCTCCAGGCCGCGCCGAAGCTCGCGCTGCTGGTGTCCGACTTCGCCTCGATGAAGGTGAATCTGCCGACCATGCAGGCGGACAACACGGTCAAGGATGTCGAGACCAGCCGTCCGATCACCAATCCGTCGCTGGAAGACGGCGTGGTCGACACGGTGGACCTCAAACCGGCCGAAATGGCCGGCGTCGTCAGTCACCTGATCACCGGCGGGCTGGTCGGGCATCTCGACGCCAGGGTCACCAACTCGGACTGGGCGAACGTGCCGGTGCGCGCCTCGTTCCAGTCGACCGGCGGTCAGCTGGTCGACATCGCGTTCGTCGGCGCGCAAGGCGGCAACGTCGTGCGGGTGAGCGCGCGCAACCGGATCGAGAGCACGGTCGTCGTCACCGAGCTGCACCCGACCGTCGTCGCAGCCGGAGTGACCGCGTACCCGCTGGCCCCGGCGAACACGAAGATCGCGCCAGGGCAGACGATCACGCTGGACTACCGGATCGAGCCAGCCGGTGCTTCGGTCAGCTGGCTCGACCCGCTGCTCAGCCTGGACGTCGAGCCGGACCGGAAGAAACTGTTGCAGGCGACCATGATCAACCAGGGGTACGCCGCGGACACCTTCGGCATGACCATCGGCACCGACGCGGCGTTCTTCGGCACCGTGCCGCCGGGTGACACCCGCGCGCTCACCGGTGTCCGGGTCGAGTTCACGACCGGGACACCGGTCGTACTCACCTCGCAGGCGCTCAAGCAGACGACACGGCTGCGCATGCCGTTGCTCGGCTGGCTGCTCGGCACCCCGGACGCGACCCAGTTCCAGTACCGCGTGGTGAACCTGCACGGCACGGCCGACGGCAACGTCGGCGGCTGGATTCCCGCTTCCGGACCGGGAGAACTGAGCGTCCGGCCGACTTAGTGACCGGAAAGGTCCCAGGTATGAGGGGTGTGAGTGGTGACTCTGCTGCATCTAGCGGAGCAGAGTTACCACTCGCGGATAGTCGAGGGCTGTGGTGTGCGGGATAAAGCCCGCTTTACTCCGCGAGGTCGTGAGTGTTGCGGGTGCCAGAGCTGAAGTGAGGGGATCCCTCAGTGCGTATGTCGCACCGAGGGGTCCCCTCACTGCACACCCGCGGGCGAGGGGAAACCCTGAGCAGTCCCCCCACGCTGAGCGGACGGAGTTGCTTTGGGGCCGCCAGGTGTCCCAAAAGCAACTCCGTCAGGCGGATTCGGGCGGCGCGAAGGATGTGCGGCCCGATTGAGAACTGCCAGTTTGAGCGTCCGGCCGACGTAGGTTCCCTAAAGGACAGTCCGGTCGCGCGGGGTTCGCCGGACATACCTGAGCTCAGGTATGTCCGGCACCGGCGGACGGGCCAGGCTCGAAGACGTGCAATCCACATCAGACATCGCGGCGGAGCGGGCGTTCTTCCCGCCGTGGCCGGACGGGGTCGAGCAGCCGCTGGTGACGCCCGACCGGACGATCGTGCCCGGCGCGGTCTATCCCTCGACGCACGGCACCGAAGCAGTGAAGTTCGCCTTGCCGTCGCTGCGGCCGTTCCCGCTCAACGAGCGGCTCCAGTTCTCGCTGACGTGGCTGGACGGCGCGCCGGGCGGGGTGGTCGCGCAGCTCGCGGTCAACCTGCTCGGCGTGATGCCGCGGCCCGCGCGGAACCAGGAGATCCGCATGATGGAGCACGAGGTCAAGGCCAAGCTGGTCTACCAGGTGCCGATCAAGCCCGCGCCTGGCCAGCCCGCGCCGCCTGCCTCGGCGACCACGGAGACCGTGGAGCTGGGAGTGCTCCGGCCGCAGGGTTTCTTCCAGGACACCAGGGTCTTCAGCCTGGTCTACGACATCCGCAGCCGCGGCGAGTTCAACCGGATCTGGTTCGCGATGACCGATCCGGCCTCGTACGCCCGCCTCGATCTGCGGTGCTCGATCACCCTGTACGACCAGTTCTGGGTTCGGGTCTACGAAGAATCCGACCCGGATACCGGCATCGAGTCGGTGCGGGCGTTCCGTGCCGCGGCCGAGTCCAGTGTGGACGCAGGTCCGGCCCCCATCTGGGACTTCGTCACCTATCGCTACCCGGTCGAGTGTGTGCAGACGACGCCTTTCACGTTCGGGCTCGACAGCTTCGCGTACGTCTACCGCGTCCCGGCGGAGCAGCGGCCGATCGGCGGCCGCGTGCTCACGGTCTCCGAATTCGACCCCGGTGAGGGCCGTGAGTCCATTCGCTACTACCAGGATTCCGCTCAGCTGGACCAGTTCTTCTATGAGCCGCAGGAGTTCCGTATTCCGAGGCGGACCGCTTCGCCGTACTTACCGGATGTCGAGTTCCGGTTCCGGGACATCTCCACTTCGGACGGTAGCGCCGGGCAGGACACCTTGAACTACCGCGTGCAGATGAACTACCGGGTCTCGCCCTACATCGAACGGTTCGCGCTCGACGGGCTGCGCCGCCACCTGGAGGCCAAGCAGGCGTCACCGAAGCTCGCGCTGCTGATGCCCGTCTTCGCGACGATGGAGCTCAGCCTGCCGACCATGCAGCCCGACAACACGGTCAAGGACGTCAAGACCACCCGCCGGATCACCAATCCGACGCTCGAAGACGGTGTCACCGACAACATCGACCTCAAACCCGCCGAACTGCGCAGCGTGATCAGTCACCTGACACTGGGCGGGCTGGTCGGCCACCTCGACGCCAAGCTGAGCGGCGACGACTGGGCGAACGTGCCGGTGCGCGCGTCGTTCCAGTCCACCGGTGGCCAGCTGGTCGACACCGGATACGTCGGCCCGCTGGGCGGGAACGTCGTGCGGGTCAGCCTGCGCAACCGGATCGAAAGCCCGGTGGTGGTCACCGAGCTGCACCCGACCCCGGTCGGCGCGGGCGTCACCGCCTACCCGCTCGGCGCCCCGAACACGAAGATCCAGCCAGGCGCGACGATCACGCTGGACTACCGGATCGAACCGGCGGGCAGCACGGTCGGCTGGCTCGACTCGCTGCTCACCCTGGACGTCGAGCCGGACCTGCGGAAGCTGTTGTCCGCCACCATGGTCAACCAGGGCTACGCGGCCGACACCTACTCGATGACGATCGCCACGGACGCCGCGTTCTTCGGCACCGTTCCGCCCGGAGACACCCGCGCGCTGACCGGGCTGCGGATCGAGTTCACCACCGCGAATCCGATCGTCCTGACCGCGCAGAACCTCCGGCAGACCACGTCGCTGCGCATGCCGCTGCTGGATTGGCTGCTCGGCACGCCCGGCGCGAGACAGTTCCAGTACCGGGTGGTCAACGTGCACGGTGGAGCCGACGGTGCCGGCGGCGCTTGGACGCCTGCGTCCGGCCCTGGTGAGCTCAGCGTCCGGCCGGTGGGCTGACATGCTGCAGCTGACGGCGCCCGAGGGCACGACCAGGTTCCCCGACCACGCCGAACCCCATGTGCTGCACCAGCTTCCGGCCGGGCTGAAGCTCACCAAGGACGCCGACGGGACACCTCGGTTCCAGCTGGTTCGCTTCCGTGGCAACGAGTCCGGCAGTGTGCGCGGCGCGTTCGTGCACGCCGAACTCGTCTTCGACCGCGGCGCCGGCACGGCCGACGGTGACTGGATCGTGCGCCCGGTGATCTTCGACCGGGCCAGGTTCCGCTTGCTGCACTGGGTCAGCACGCTGGCCGACGCGACCCCGGTGGGGGAGTGGCAGACGGCGACGCCGCGCGGCTCGATCGCCATCGGCGAGACGGTTTCCTTGGACAGCAAGGGAGTCCAGATCCTCGACAAGGTGCTGACCAGCGGCACCGGCGGCTTCGACGTGGAACTCGAAGCGAGCTTCGAAGGTATCGTCCCCGGTTTCCCCGCCGTGGTCACCGCCGATCTCGCGGCACTGCACCAGCGGCTCAAGTCCGGGCTGCCCGGCGGCACCCCCGCGCCGATCGAGGCCGTCCGTGCCGCCTTCCTGGGGCTGCCCGACGACCCGGCCGTGCTCAAGCTGGAGATCTTCGACGGCGTTTCGACCCGTGACAAGGTGCTCGCCGAGCTGGCCGAACGTGCCGTCGCCGACCTGTTCGACCGGGTCGGTGACGACTGGGCCGCGCCGCTGTACCGGCTCAAGCCGTCGGCGACCGGTGCCCGGTACTGGGACCTGCAGCTGCCCAGGTTCACGTCGAGGATCTGGCGCACCGGCTGGTCGGTGTCGGGCCTGTTCGCCTCGCTCACCCCGGAGCAGCGGGCCAAACACTTCCCCGAACTGTCCAGTGTGGACCCGTTCGCCGAGGTCACGGTCACGGTGATCAACCAGCTGCCCGCCGACTCGAAGTTCCTGACCGGGTCCAGAGTGGACGTTTCGTACACCGGGCCGAGCGGCACCCGTGAGCGGAAGTCGCTGTCGTTCAACGGGGATCGCACGATCGAGCGGTTCAGCGCCTTCTACCCGGTCTTCACCGACGAGTTCGGGCTGACCGGCGAGTTCGTCGGCTCGCTGGCGCCCGCGCCGGACGCCCAGCCGCCGTGGCCGGTCGCCATCGGGCCGGTGCCGCTGACCCCGGTGGACGAGGTGATCAGGGTGACCCCTGCCGACGTCGGGCTCGCGGTGATCCGGGCCGAAGCCGATCCCGGCTTCTTCACCCGCGCGTACACCGCCGACCTGACGGTGACCAGCGGCGGCAAGCGGGTCGCCGCCGCCAGACTGACCGAAAGCAGGGCGAGCGCGGCGATCGTCATCCCGCAGGGCGAGTTCGAGGTCGTCGCCGAGGCGGCCGAAACGAGCGAACCGTCGAGCGTGCGGGTCGAAATCGGCCGGTACGCGGGCGTCGACACCGTCCGCGTCCCGGCCGCCGCGGTGCAGGTGATCATGCCCGACGAGGTCACCGTGGTGCTGACCACCGCGGAACTCGCCTACGCGGCGGTGACCCTGCAGGACCCGGCCGGGCGCACCCGCACCATGCGGCTCGACCCGGACACCCCGGTGACCTGGCCGTGCTGGCGCACCTCGGTGTTCGGCCGGATCCGCTACCGCTACCAGCTCAGCTACGTGGCCGTCGGACCCGACGGCCACACCCAGCCCATGAAGACGACGAGCTGGCGCGACGCGACCACGTCGCGGCTCTCGCTCGGCAAACCCGAATGATGGAAAGGCCTTTCCCATGCTGACCGTTCCCGCGATGGGACAATACGACGGCATCACCGTCTATCGAGACGACACCGACTTCTTCCGGTTCTACGCGCTGCCGAAGGTGCCCCGCGTGCGCACCGACGAGCAGGGCAAGCCGGTGCTGGTGCTCGTCAAGTACGCACTGTCCGAACAGGACAGAGCGGCACACCCCGAACTGGGCAACGGCGGCGGCTACCTGAGCCTGGACACCCAGTTCGACCTGACCGCGGCCGAGATCGCGAAGCTGCGCCCGCAACTCCAGTCCATTGTGGATTCCGAGTGGAACCGGCTCCGCGCCGGCACGCCGGAGGAGCGCGCCAAGGCAGGCGCCACGACACCCCAGGTGCAGTTCGCCACGCCGACCTACACCGAGAGCAAGGTCAAGCTGGACTCGCCGACGCAGAACACGCTGCTGCGCGGCCGGGTCGCGGAGGGCGGGTCCTCGCTGCTCACCGGCAACGTCGCCTGCTTCAGCCTGGACCTCACGCCGGGCGGCGCGACGCTGCTGGAGAAGGAGCTGACCGACCCGAAGTCGGACCTGACCTCGTTGCAGGTCGAGTACGACCTCAAGTTCTGGGCGCGGCTGCCCGAGGTCGGCATCCACCTCGAGGTCGACGCCTCGAAGATGTACAGCTACGTGCAGAAGCAGCTCGAAGGCCGCGGCTGGGACAACTGCACCAGCTACGACTACGACCACAGTGACATCACCGAGGAGTCGCTGACCCTGTCCGGCGCGGTCAAGGTGCTGATCGACAACTCGGCGGGCTCGGTGCCCGAAGAGGTGATCGCCGAGCTGCGCGGTTACGCGTTCGACACGCTCAAGCAGCTGCTGCAGAGCGTGTTCTTCGAGCCGGAGGAGCCGGTCGGCACCGGCGGCCAGCAGAACGGGCGCCAGCCGAACCACCGGTACTTCCTCAAGAAGTTCGACAGCCAGTCCATGCAGATCCGCCTGGACATGGTGCAGCGCAGCGTGGTCCCGTGGTCGGTCGCCCCGCGCGGCACGCTCACCTCGACCTTCGGCTCGATCACCCCCGGCGCGCACATCCGCGAGTACAACCTGGACGACCCGTTCTTCAGCGACCTGATCGCGGACGTCACCGTGTTCAGCGACTTCACCGAGATCGGGCACGCCGAGGTCGAGCTGCGCTACGCGGCGGCGGGCAAGAGTCAGCTGCTCACCTTCACCACCTCCGGCCAGCAGGTGTGGAAGACGCCGCTGGTCGACGAGCGCCGTGACTACACCTACCGCACCCGCATGGTGTTCAAGAACGGGAAAGCCACGCCGTTCAGCGACTGGGAGGCGGGCGACAGCAACAAGCGGCTGGCGATCTCACTGCCGGTGCCCGGCCTGATCGACATCGACGTGCTGGCAGGCGCGGTCGACTTCGACAAGTTCGCGGGCTCGGTCCAGATCGCCTTCGCCTACGAGGACCTCACGAACGGCGTGCCCCGCGAGGAGTACACCGTCGTGCTGACGAAGAACAGCCCGTCGGCCAAGTACACCCGCCGCCTCGGCACCGCGCAGACGAAACCGGTCCAGTACCGGCAGACCTTCGTGCTGGTCAACGGCGAGCGGCTGGCCGATCCGGAGTGGCGTCCGGTGCCGGGCCGTCAGCTGCTGGTGAATCAGCCGAACGAGGCGGTGCTGCGGGTCGGGCTGATGCCGGTCGGTCTCGGCTGGCTCGACGTGACCCAGGTGATGGTCGAGGTGACCTGTCCCGGCGCGCTCGGCAGGCCGGTCACCGAGACGGTCAAGCTGAGCAAGCCGTCCGACTACTACACCTGGGTGGTGCCACTGGCCGATCCGGCGAAGCGGGCCTACCGCTACCGGTGGACCGCTTCGTTCACCGACGGCAGGCTGGAGACGGTCCCGTGGCGCGACGACACCGGTGACACGACCGTGCTGCCGATCCCGCTGAACCGGGCGGGCCTGGACATCACGGTGATCGGCGACGCGCTCAACTTCGCCGCCTGCCCGCTCACCGAGATCACCCTGGCCTACAACGGCCCCTCGCCGAAACCCGTCCAGCCGGCCACCTTCCTGTTCCGGGACAAGACGCCGCAGCGCTGGCACATCGACGTGCCGGACGGCTCGCCGATCGATCTCACCGCGACGATCACCCATCACCCGGCCGGGCGTGACCCGGTCAAGATCGGGCCGCGCCAGGAGCTCGACCCGATGGTGGTGGTGCCCGCCTACCTCACCGGCGAGCTGAAGGTGACCGTGCTCGGACAGCTGATCGACTTCAAGAAGACGCCGCTGGTCGCGGTCGACCTCACCTACAGCGACCCCGGCAACCAGTTCACCGCAACCAAGTCGCTGACGCTCAGCGCGAACCAGTCCTCCGCCGAGTGGGTGCTCGCCACCCGCAACCCGGCGATCACCACCTACACCAGCCAGGTCACCTACTACGACACCGACGGCGGCGAGCACACCGGGCCGGTGGTCAAGCAGACCAAAGACCGGATCGTCATCCCCGCCTACAAGTTCTGAAAGGACAGTCCCATGCAAAAAGTCGAGCCGTGGCGCCATTTCCCCGAGTACCGGGTGACCGTCTACCAGGACGACACCATCTTCTGGAAGTTCTATCTGGTCTCCGACTACGTTTCGGTGCGCAAGGACAAGGCCGGCAAGCCGGTCTTCCTGCTCACCGCGTACTCCTTCGGTGACCAGGACCGCGAGGAGAACCCGAACCTGCCGCGCGGTGGCGGTTATCTCGCCATGGACACCGAGATGCGCATCGAGCCGGACGACCAGTCCAAGATCGTCGCGGCGCTGCAGCAGAACGTCAACGACATCTGGAACCAGCTCAAGGCCATGGCCGACCGGGGCGGGCAGAGCGTCAGCGGCTACCGGCTGACCAGCTGGCACCACCTCAACGGCCACGACACCTCGCTCTCACTCGGCGTCGACGACGTGCTGCTCGGCCTCGGCCCGTCGGGCCCGGGCGCTCCTCCCGGTGACGCGCCGCCGAAGGTCGTCGCCGCCGAGCCGCAGTGGGTCAACGGCAAGTTCAAGGTCTTCGCGCCGCAGAGCGGCAACCTGATCGCCAACCGCGTCGCCGAAGGCCCGCTGTCGCTGCTCGGCGGGAACGTCGCTGCGGCGAACCTGGACCTGACCTCGGCAGGCGCCACCTTCATGGTCAAGTCGCTGACCGGGCAGGGCGGCTCCGGCGCCGACCTGACCCCGCTGCAGGTGCGCTACGACCTCGAGATGATGGTCAAGCTGCCGAAGATCACCGCGTTCGTGGAGGCCGACTCCCGCGAGGTGTACGAGTCGGTCAAGTCGATCTACCACAACTACGACGGCCGTGGCTGTGACGACGACGAGATCACGCACTCGGAGCACGCCATCGAGCTGGCCGTGTCCAGCGGCGCCATCCGGTCGGGCATCCACTCCGAGGTGGAGCTGAGCCCGGAGGTGATGGAAGAGCTCAACAACATGATCAGCAAGATGATCAACGACCTGGTGAAGGACAAGTTCTTCGACCGCAAGCCGCGGCCGCCGGTCACCGACGACAAGACCAAGGACTTCATCGACAAGGAAGCCGACATCTACTACATGAAGTCGGAGTCCTCCATCGACTTCAGCCACTTCGGCTTCACGCACGAGATCGAGACCGCCAAGGCGTGGCCGGTCCATCCACAAGGGACGATCCAGGCGTTCCTGTCCGGGATGAGCCCCGAGGAGCTCAAGCAGTACGTCCGGCTGGTCGACCTCGACGACCCGTTCTTCAAGACCCTGCAGCTCAAGGCGACCGTGTTCGGCGTCGACTGGGCGAACGACCCGATCGACTTCGTCGAGGCGCAGTTCCGCTACAGCGGCAAGGACGAGAACGGCCAGCAGGTCGACAAGAGCCACTCGATGATCTTCAAGAAGGACTTGACCGAGGACACCTGGGACCCGAGCCTGATCGGCGCCAAGCGGGACTACAGCTACCGCTGGCGCATCGGGTACCGCGGCCACGCGCCGAGCGAGTACACCAAGTGGATCGACGAGACCACGAACAAGCTCGCCTTCGCGGTCGGCAAGCCGGGCAAGGTGGCGGTCAAGTTCCTCACCGGCAACATCGACTTCGGGCTCACCACCAAGAGCGTGCAGGTCGACGTCGAGTACGAGGACACCGGCGCCGGCGTGCCCAAGGACGGCACCATGCTGCAGCTCAACCCCGCCGTCGGCGAGCAGAGCTACAACCGCTGGATCTTCTCGCCGGTCAACAAGCCGCTGCGGTACCGCACCCGGTTCTTCCTCAAGAACGACCAGACGATCGAGAGCCCTTGGCAGGAGACCGTCCTCGACCAGCTGTTCGTCAACGAGCCCAACGCCAACAACCGGCTCGACGTGCAGGTCATCGCGGCGGGCGCCTGGGACGACGTCGAGCAGTGCGTGGTGAACCTGCGCTACCGCGACCCGCGCAACGGCATCTCGTCGGAGGGCCTGATCAAGCTGGCCAAGGGCGGCTACACGCCCTGGTCGGTCTTCGTCGAGCCGTCCAGCCCGCGCACCTTCGAGTACAAGGTGTTCACCACCTTCAAGGACGGCAGCAGCGACGACGGCGGCAACACCTGGCGCACCGGCGAAGGTGACCAGGCGCTGGCCATCAAGGTGCGCCCGCCGGCGCAGCTGCGGGTCGAGCTGAACCCGGTGCTGGTCGACTTCAAGGCCTCCCCGGTGGTCGAGGTCGGGCTGCACTACGACGCCAACAGCCGCCCCGAGCGGGAGACCTACGCGCTGACCGCGCCGACCGACCGGCCGGTGTGGCGGGTGCCGCTGGACAACCCGGCGAACGACACCTACTTCTACAAGATCACCTACAACACCCCGAACGGCGAGATCGTGATCCCGGAGCGCCGCGTGGACGACCACGACAACAAGATCACCGTGCAGAAGCTGCAGGCGCCGGAGATCAGCGTGCTGTTCTCGGCCAAGCTGCTCAACCTCGTGCAGACCCCGGTGGTCGAGGTGGACGTGCACTACGAGGACCCGGCCAACGGCATCGACGAGACCGAGACCTTCCTGTTCACCGACCAGAACGACCAGATGTTCCGGTTGCTGGTCAAGGAGAACTCGCCGAAGGAGTACGAGGTCGCGATCAAGTACTACCTGGCGGACGGGACCATCGTCGAACGGCCGTCGCAGCGGCTCGAACAGACCAAGGTGGTCGTCCCGCGCTACGTCCCGACACCGAAGTAAGCGGAGAACACCGATGCTTTCACTCAGCCCGCCTTTCTACACGATCGAGGGCGTGGTCGTCGGCCGGGACTTCACCGATCCCACCCAGTTCTGGTACTTCCCGAACCGGCCGCACCTCGCGCTCGACGAGCACGGCAGACCGGCCGTGCGCCTGCTCGTCTACAAGGAGAACCTGGACGAACTGCCGCCGGAGAAGGAGGACGCGGCCGCGTTCCTCGTCTTCGACACCACATTGGACTGGCCGAAGTCCACATTGGACAAGGTGGCCGCCAAGATCAGGCAGGACCTCGACCTCGACGTCGAACCGCGCCTGACGCCGTTGCTCTACCGTTCCGGCAGAGCCAGGCTGACCTTCCTCGACCGGCGCTCCCAGCAGCCCGGCGAAAATCCGGCTGAAGAGCCGGACAAGGACTGGGTCACGGTGCTGGAGGCCACGGCGACGCCGTCGCTGTACGGCGAGAACCGGGCCATCTTCAGCGTGATGCTCACGAAGAAGGCCGCCGCGCTGGTGCTCGCGTCGTTCGACGGGTTCCTGCCCGCGGGCGTCACCTACGAGCTGGACTATCCGGCGATGCAGCGTACGTTCAACGTGCACGTCGAGGCCGACTGGTCGCTGGTATACTCCTACATCCGCGAATACCAGAAGGACCGGCATTTCTTCTCGTCGGAAGAAGTCGAGAAGATCACCGAGAAGCTGCTCGACACCAAGCTCGTGAAGATCACCGGCACCGTCGAGGGCGTCGACGAAGAGGCGATGCTCGCCGAGTTCAACGAGGTGCGCAAGCAGCTCGCGCAGTTCGTCTGGGAGAAGTTCTTCGAGCCCAAGCCGAACCCGCAGGAGCTGCTCGACCGCGACGTGCCGGACTCGATCATCGGGTTCCTCGGCGGAATGCGCGACATGCTGTTGCTGCCCAAGGGTTTCGTCAGCAGCAAGCGCACGCTGGACGTCGAGCAGATCCGGAAGCTGGACATCGACTACACGGTGAACCGGGCGGTCCAGCGGACCATCGCGCCGCAGGCCCACCTGAGCATGTTCTGGCAGGACTTCCAGCCGCCGCTGAACCGCGACCAGGTGATCACCGTGGTCCGCGGCGACGACGACCTGTGGCGTCAGGTGAAGTTCGAGGTGCTGGCCAGCGCCGACTTCGCCGAGGACGCCGTGCAGCGGATCATCGTCGACGTCGCCTACGGCCCGATGGGCGCGGACGGCCCGACGGCGCAGGCGCGCCGCTGGTCGCTGGTGCTCGACAACGCGCACCAGAAGGGTGAGGTCGCCGGCTGGTTCGATCCGGCCGTCGGCACCACCTTCCACTACCGGTACACCGTCGCGTTCGGCCCGAACGCGATCGTCGGCGACGACGTGCTGCTCACCTCGCCGTGGCGGGAGGCGAGCAGCGGCGCGCTGACCGTCAACCCGGCCGAGCTGTACAAGGAGCACCGGATCGACTTCATCCGGCTCAGCAACCTGCGCGCGGACCTGTTCCCGGAAGTGCTGGTCGGCATCAAGTACCGGGACCCCGGCACCGGCTGGAGCTTCCAGGACTCGGCGCTGGTCACCGGGCAGAGTCCCAAGTGGACACCGGTGTTCCGGTCCCGCAAGGGCGCGCCGGACGACGTCGAGTACCGCCTCGACTACAAGCGTTCGGACACCGCGGGCACCACCCCGCCGGTGCTCGGCAAGACGGCGAGCGACCTGGTGCCGCTCGACGACCCGAGGCCGAACCTGTTCACGGTCAACGTGTCGCTGATCGAACCTGGCAAGGTCGAGCGGCTGTTCCTCTCGCTCGAGTACTCGGACGAGGAACACGGCATCTACGAGTCGACCACCCTGACCTTCGACAAGAACAACCTGGGCGCGCTGCGCTGGAGTTTCCCGCGTGCGGTCCGTGACCGCGATCGGTACCGCTACAGCCAGACGCTGATCGCCACCGACGGGACCGTGCTGGAGACCGGCTGGGTGGAGACGAACCGGTCGACCCTGTTGGTGGGCAACAAGTTCGCCGCGCTGTGGGACGTCGAGCCCGAGTTGACGGGCCCGCCCCTCACGGACAACGGGGTGCAGAAGATCACGGTCACCCTGGCCTACGACGACGAAGCGAACAACTATCACCCGAAGTCGGTGCAGGACTTCACGGCGCCGGGCCGGGGCCAGAAGTGGTCGCTCCAGCTGAAGAATCCGAACGCGCGCGCCTACACCGTCACGGTGGAGTACTTGATGCGCAACGGGTTCAGCCGGTTCCGTGGTCCGTACACGGCCAGCGACAGCTTCCTCATGCTGTCGACGGTGCCACCGCAATGACCGTCGCCGAAGCCCCGTTCCTCGCCGCGCTGCTGGCGGGGCTCGGGGCGCAGGCGCGGGCGGTGGCCGACGCGCTGCCCGGCCTCGACGACGGCGAAACCGAGCGTGACGGCCGCACCTGCCTCGACGGCGGGTCGGCCGCGGTGTTCGGCGTCGGCGCGCCCGGCGGCCGGGTGCTCGACCTGCAGGTGCGGCCCGACCCGGTGTCGACGCTGAACGTCCAGCGCTGGCACGGGGTCACGGCGGCCAAGGGGGAGACCACGCGCCGCTGGGAGCGACGGCTCTACCTCGGCCACAACGCCGAAGCCTTCACGCACGCCGAGTCCATAGTGGACGATCGGTTCGCACCGCTGCACGCGCGCGTCGGCCCGTTCGGCCGGATCTACAGCGTCACCGAAGATCCGGTACTGGGCCCCGAGATCGGCTGGCAGTTCGACCGTGACGTGCGCGTGCGCGACATCGTCGACCCGGCGCTGTGGCGGCTGGCCACCCCGCTGCTCGACGACCTGCACGGCTTCGCGGTGTCGCGCACCGCGGGCCCGTGGAGCCTCGCCGCGCGGTTCGGCCCGTCCGGCGTCCGCGTCAGCCTCGGCACCAGCCGCTGGGCCTACTCCGTCGAGGACCAGGCGAAACGGCGCCGGCTGGCGCACTGGATCGACTCGCTCGGCGGCGACGGCAGGCACGCCGAAGCCCTCTACCAACTCGCGAACGGCTACCGCGGGGACACCCGCGGCGTGCGCATCGGCCGCGCCGCCGAGGTCGAAGTCGACCTCGAAGCGGGCCAGGTCGCCACCGCACGCGCCTATCTCGCGTTACCCCGAAAGGAAGACCGATGACCTGGGTCAGGATCAACACCTTCATCCGCAACTGGCCTGGCGGCGGCAGCCCGCCGGTGTTCGAGATCAACTCCGACGAGAACGGCGTCGCCGTGGTCGAGCTGGCCTGGGACCCGCAGGCGCTGCGCACCCCGGCCGCCTATCCCAGCCAGCTGCGGTACTACAGCACCGACCGCCCGTACACCGCGAACCTCACCCGCGACGACGGCTCGCGGTACACGGTCACCGTGCCGGCGCAGTCGATCGAGCTCAGCGGGAACCGCGCCACCTGGTCGATCCCGCAGAGCCTCTGGGACGCCTACGTCCAGGAGTCGATCAAGACGCTGAGCACGCCGGCCAAGACCACCTTCGCGCGCAACCTGTACTACCGCGTGCGCATCCAGGCGCCGGGCGCGTCGAACGCCACCATCTGGCCGCCGGACGAGGCGTACGCGGGCGATCACGCCATGCGCGCGCCGCTGATCGGCATCCTGCCGCTGAGCGCGAGCCCGTCGTCGCAGGTGCCGCCGGACGAGCAGGCGATCGCCGGACTCGGTGGGGTGCCGGGCTTCCCGACCCTCTGGTCGGACGTCGCGCTCGCGGTGTGGCGGCGGCTGCCGGAGACCGATCCGCAGCGGCGCGCGCTGGTCCAGCTGTGCGCGCACCAGGCGTTCCGCGACGCCGACCTGCCGACCAGGGTGAACCTGCTGCGGCTGTGGCTGTTCGGGCACGACGCGCGCGCGAAGCTGCCCGCGCTGCTCGACCGGCGCGCGATCACCGGCAGCGGCGTGACCACCCCGGTGATCGAGAAGCGCGCGCTCAAGGGCGGCAAGACATTGGTGCAGCTGCTCGTCGAGCTGCTGGTCATCACGCCCCATCCGGACCTGCGCGGCATCAACCGGGAGCAGCTGCTCGGCGACGTGCTGACCGAGATCATCGACCCGAACGGGCAGACCAACCAGGGCTACGCGGGCACCTGCGTGCCCACCTCGATGCAGACCCTGATGATGACGGTCAACCCCGCCGAGTACGTCCGGCTCCAGGTGGGCTGGCTCAGCTCCGCCGGGGTCGTCGAACTGGCCGACGGCACCGCGGCCGACGTGCCTGCCGGGGTGCTGCAGGTCGGCCGGTACGCGGTCACGCCGGCGCTGCAGCCGGACGGCTCCTTCGTGCCGGGCTCCAGCGACCCGTTCTCGATGCGCACCTTCAGCGAGATCGCCTTCCAGGGCGCGATGATCAAGCTCGGCTGGGGCGGGCGGTTCCCGGCGAACAACGGCACCGAGGACGGCATCAAGGCGGTCTTCGCCGCGGTGTTCGCGGGCGGCCTCCTGCCACAGGAGGCCAAGCGGGTCGCCGACGCGCTGTTCGGGGTCAACTTCATGCTGGCCCCGGTCAGCGGCACACCCGCGACGCCCGAGTTCGCCGCCAGCCAGCAGGCGATCGCCAAGACCTTCCTCGACGACCTGGACAGCAGGCAGCAGCCGGTGTTGCTGGCCACCTACTGGGGCAACGACCCGCACGTGCCGATCACCCCGCCGAAGAAGGGGTACGGCGCGCACATGGTGCTCGGGCTGCGCCGCGCGAACGGCCGGGTGCTGTTCAAGAACCCGCAGTACACCGGCACGCTCCCCGGCGGGGCGCTGAACGGCGGCAACGCGGTCAACCCGCCGCGTGCCTACGTCGACACCGGCGGCGCGGTCGAGTCGATCAGCGAAGCCGACCTCGCCAACTGGATCTACTTCTACCTGCTGCCCGACGAAGTCCTCATCTGAGCGGAGAACCACCATGCTCTATCTCGACAAACCCATCGGCCCGATCAACGGGCTGATGCTGTTCCGCGATCACGCCGATCCGGACCTGTTCTTCTACGCGCCGGAGCGGCCCCGCCTCGCGCTCAACGAGGGCGTTCCCGAGTTCCAGCTGCTGATCTACCGTCGCGACATCACCGACAACCCCAATCTGTCCGATGAGGACAAACAGCGTCTCGGCGGCGGTTTCCTCGCCTTCACCGTGGATCTCGGCGTGACCGACGCGCAGCTCAAGGAGGTCAAGAAACAGCTGGCGGTGTTCAGTGGCGGCAACGTCAAGCTGACGCCGATCCCGTTCACCGACGGCACCGTGCGGCTGTCGATCACCAAGGACCTGGCCGACGCGCCCGGCGCGACCCCGGAAGTCCAGCGTGGACTGGAGTTCTTCGAGGAGGTCTTCGAAAGCGGCAAGCCGTCGCTGATCGGCTTCAACCGCGCCACCTTCGGCGTGGTGCTCTCGCACGAGGGCGCGCTGCTGATGGAGGCCGCGCTGCGGTCCGGCATCAGCCCGATCGGCGTCATCTACGACCTCGAATACCTGGGCCTGCGCCCGGCGTTCGACGTCAAGATCCACGCCGACTACAAGCGGATCTACACGCACCTGGAGACCCAGTTCGGGGTGAAGGCCGGTGTCGGCCTGATCAGCGCCGGAGTCGACATCGACCTCGCCTGGCAGAACCTGCGCGACCAGGGCCACATCAAGGTCGACGTCGTGAACTTCACCGACGACGCCGACCTGCGCAAGCAGGCCGACGCGGCGTTCGACTGGTTCAAGACCGAGCTGCTGAAGGACTTCTTCAAGTCCTCGCTGGAGCCACCGGCCTTCATGAAGGCCAGCCAGGGCGCCGGCGCGCTCAGCGCGTTGCAGAGCATGCTGACCCCGCTCACCCAGGTGCAGCAGGGTCCGCTCATCCCCGGCTACGGCCAGCCGACCACCCAGGCCCCGACCCCGGCGCCGCCCCCGACCGACGCCAAGTCCAACAACCCGTCGGCGGCGAAGGAGAACGCGGCCGCCAACCCGCCAGGCCCGGCGCCTGCTGGCCAGGGCGCGGCGAACAAGCTGGGCTTCGGCCTGCAGGTCGGGTTTTCCCTGAAGCACTACCGTCAGGAAGAGCTCAAGGAGCGCGACTTCGAGTACTCCATGCAGAGCGCGGTCAAGCGCGACGCGGCGCCGCAGGGCCTGTTCTCGACGCTGGTCGACGGCATGGACCTGCGCCGCGCCATCAAGGAGGTCGACCTCGACAGCGACTTCTTCACCAGGGTCACCGCGGGCTTCGCGCTCGGCGCCGACCTCGCGGCCGAGAAGATCACCGTGGTCTCGGTCAACGTCCAGTACCCGGCCGAGCCACGCCCCGGCCAGACCCCGACCACGGCCGGTTTCCGTTTCACCCCGTCCGACAGCGCGGCGAAGTCGTTCCAGGCCTGGCTGAACGACCACAAGGACCTGGCGTACAAGTACCAGATCCGCGTGGACTTCGCGTCCGACTCGGAATGGGCGGGCGACGAGCCGAGCTTCACCTCGGACTGGATCACCACCACGGCCCGCGCGGTCACCGTCAACCCGTTCGACGCACTGGACAAGTTCGATCTCGAGATCCTGACCGGGCTGCTGGACCCGTCGATCGCGCAGGTCCAGCTGGAACTGGAGTACGTCAACGGCGCGTTCGCCGACCGGCGGACCCTGGTGCTCAAGCCGGGGGAGAGCAGGCACTGGCGGCTCAGGCTCAGCGAGTCGGCTTCGAAGGTGTACCGCTACCGCGCGACGTATTTCCTGCCGGGCAACGTCCGGTACCGCACGGACTGGGTGACCAGCGAGCCGATCAGCACCGAGTCCAGCTCACTGGTGATCAACTCCCCGTTCGTCGGCGAGGCGGTGGTCAAGCTGTATTCGATGCTCGACCCGTCGACGATCATCGAAGCCATGGTCGACCTGACCTACACGGAAGCCCAGACCGGCTACACCCGCACGAACCAGATCACCGTTCCCGGCGGCACTCCGTTCAGCTCGCTCACGGTCAAGTTCCCCGCGCTGCTCAACCCGCCTGCGAAGGTGATCGCGACGCCGACCATCGTCCGCACCGACGGTTCGGTCTTCGAAGGCGAACCCACTCCGGTCACCGGGGCGTATGTGCTGACGGACGGCGTCGGCGTGGCGCACAAGCTGAACGTGTCGCTGGCCAGCGGTGACTTGACCGGCGCGGGCCTCGTCGCGGTCCGCGTCCGCCTGCGCGGCCTCGGCGCCGGCGGTGACGACGCCGAGGTGCTGTTCCGGCCCAGCGCTCCCACGACGGTGCCGGTGACATTGGTGCAGCCGGGGGCGGCCTTGCAGTACGCCTACGAGGTCGAGGGCTACACGACCAAGGGCCTGCCCCGGCCCGGCCAGCGCGGCGAGACCTCGGTCAACACCCTGATCGTCGGCCTCCCCGCCTGACCCTCGTGAGTGGTATCGCCGGTTCTAACCGGCGATACCACTCACGACCCGATTGCACGATCGGCCGGGCTGTTGGGGAAATGATCACCGTGTCAAAGGGACGGATCCACTCAGGACGGTGTGGCCGGGCCGGTGGCCGTGTTTCGATCACGCGGTGCAGGTGCGGGGACGGGAAGAAGAGTGCGCGCGGATCGAAGCGGCGCTGGGGTCGGGGCTGGTCGTGTTCGGTGAGCCGGGTGCGGGCAAGAGCGTGCTGCTCGCCGTCGCCGCCCGTGCCGCGCTGGCCGCCGGGTTCGAGGTGGTCGGCGGCCGGGTCGCGGCGCATGATCGGCGGCGGGAGTACCGGACGTTCCGGGTGCTGCTCGGGATGCCGGAGGCGGGTCACGACGAGCTGGTCGCGCGGCTGCGGCTGACGCGACCCGTGCTGGTGCTGGACGACGTGCACCACCTGGATCCGGGGTCGGCCGAGGTGCTGGCCGAGATACGGCCCGAGGTTCCGGCGATCGTGTCCACAGTGGACAAGGGTGCCGGGCTCGAACTGGGCCCGCTGCCGGAGAAGGCGGTCATCGCGCTCGCCGAAGACCTGCTCGGTATGCGCGCCGGGCCAGGCCTCCGGCGCCTGCTCAAGGCGGCCGGGGGCAACCCCGGCCTGGCCGTTGCCATGGTGCAGGCGCTCCGGCCGGGCCTGACGCTCAGCCGAGGCAGCGCCGACACCGCCACGGCCAGGATGCCCGACGCGGTGGGCGACATGGTCGATCAGCGGCTCGCGCCGTTGCCCGAGAGCACCTTCGAGGCGCTGCGGCTGGCCGCGATCCTGGGTGCGCGATTCACGGTGGCCGACGTCGCCGCCGCCATGGACCAGCCGCTGATCAACGCCGTCCGCGCGCTCGGGCCCGCGATGGAAGCCAGGCTGGTGTCCGATAAGGACAGTGGGCTGAGCTTCGCGCATGGCGTTGTGCGCCAACGGGTCCTGGGTCGCATGTCGACTTCGGTCAGGCGAGCGCTGCACATCCATGTCGCCGACGCGCTGGACGCGCGCGAGGCCCCGATCTCGCGCATCGCCGTGCACCTGGCCGAGGGCGCGGAGCCGGGCGACTTCCAGGCCGTGAAACGGCTGCGCGCCGCGGCCAAGCGCGTCGGCCTGTATTCGGCGACGTCGGCGGCCGCGCTCGCCGCCCGTGCGGTCGAGACGGCGGGCGTCGAGTATCCGGAAAGGACGGAGTTGCGCGCGGAGCTCACCCTGCTGCGACTGGCCGCGGGCGACGTCGAAGGCGCGCGGCAGTCTTTCCCCGGCACGCGCGGCCCGCTGGGCGAGGTCGCCGCGCTGCATCTGGGCGTGGCCGTCGAGCCGGGCACGGACCCGTGGCCGGTCGCCACCGCGGCGCTCATCCGGGCGCAGGCGGGGGAGCCGCGGCCGGTCGTCGTCACCGGAACCGAAGACGCGCAGGCCACCGCGCTCGTCGCCCGAGCATGGGCACACGTGGCCGCCGGCGAGCTCGACGAGGCCATCGTCGCGGCGGGCCAGGCCACGGAACTCGAATCCTGGTGCGCGGATCTACTCGCCCCGCAGATCCCGATCGCCGCCGCCCATCTGCAGGCGGACCGGTTCGTCGCCGCCAAACAGGCGCTCGAAGCCGGCATCGCCAACGGCACCGGCAAACTCGCCGACCATCACGAAGCACTGGCCATGGTCGGCTTTCTCGCGGGCGAGTGGGACGAGATCAGCCCGTCCGACGCGATCCGCGCGCGCGTCGCCATCGCCCGCAATCAGCTCACCGAAGCCGTCTCGCTCCTCGGCGACGGCGACTCGAACCTGCACTGGTGGTCACGTGCCCTGCTGTTCGAAGCCGAGGGCAAGGACCCCGCCCGCGCCGCGCGGACCGCCTGGGAGACGACGCCGAAGCTGCATTCCTTCTTCGGCAACTGGGGGATGGCCGTCGACCTGGCCCGCCTGACCCGGGATCCCTCGATCGTCGACTGGCTCACCACCCGCAACGCGGCCGCGGCCGCGCACGCCCAAGGCCTCCTCGATCAGGACTTCGGCCTGCTCGACGAGGCGATCGAGGCCTACCGCGCGACGCCGCGCGTCTACGAACTCGCCCGTGCGTGCGAGGCCAGGCAGACCAAGGACAGCCTCTTGGAGGCCATCAAGATCTACCGATCGCTGGGCGCCGTCCGTGATGAGGCCCGGTGCACCGCGACAGCTCGCGCGGCCGGGTTCTCCGTGCTGCGTCGAAGACCGCCGAGACCGTCGGGCCAAGGCCTCGACCTGCTCACCCCGGCCGAGACGGCGATCGCCCAGTGCGTCGCCGAAGGCCTTTCCAACCCTCGAATCGCGGCGAAACTTTACATTTCGCGGTACACGACGGAAACGCACCTCAAGCACATTTTCGCGAAATTGGGCGTGAGTGGAAGGACGGAATTGGCCGCCATCGTGCTTTCGTCACGGTAAAGGGCTCGTGCGCGTTGCGGGCGGTTCTATTGAGGGGAAGGGCAAATGTGGCGTGCGTCGGTCTGGCTGACGAGGTCACGTCGCGAGGCCCGGACGCACGGCATTTCGCGGCTGAGCGGGGGTGGGGGTCGCGAGTGTTTAGACCGGTTAGAACCGGCCGTACCACTCACGACCCCCACGACGACCCCGGCTTGCCACGGGCGAGTGGAGCCTCTGCTGCGTTAGATGCAGCAAAGGTTCCACTCGCCCGCCACGTTTGCCGTTCCGGCCAAATAACGTCCGGAAGGGCAAATGTGGCGGGCACTTGTGGTCGCTGCGCCAGGTGGGATGGCGTGAACGCCTCGTTCGCGACGTTGAACGTTGTGAACGGGGCGTTCACGTCGTCTCGCTGGTGAACTACACCCGATTTCGTGTCCACCATGGACGCCAGACGCGAAATGCGGTCCGCTATGTCCTTTTCACGCGGTTTTGCTGGAGTCTGAGACGTGACGAAGGGGGCCCATGTCACGCTCAGCGTTACAAGGGTGGCCTTTGTGTGGTTCAGCCGCGCCCGAGCGTAAGACGCCACATTTGGCCTTCCGCTCAATAACCGCCCGCAACGCGCACGACACCGGCTTACGCGGCGGTGGCGCCGCCGCCCGTCTGCGGAGCGCCCTTCGGCTTGACCGCGACCTGCGGCGAGGCCGGCTTCTTGGTCACGGTGCCCGGCACCTTCAACGTCCCGCTCATCTTCTTGCCGTAGCAGTCGAGGGTGATCGGGTAACTGCCCGGCTTCGCGTCCTTCTTGATGGCGACCTCGTACGACCAGTAGTGCGGTCCCTCGCCGTAGCTCGTCTCGCTGGGGCCCTGGACGGTGGCGATCACCGGCGAGGTCAGCTTGCCGAGCTTGAGGTCGGAGAGCTGGCATTTGGTGTTGACCACCAGGTTGGAGCCCGGTTTGACCGTCTGCGTGCCGCCCGGCAGCATGATCGCGTTGTACCCGGCGCTGGCCGACGGCGCCATGACGAGTCCGGCCGTGCCGACGGCGAGCAGCGCACCGGCGGCGGCAATACGTGCCTTCATGTGATTCCCCAGTTTTCTTTCCCCATTGGCAGCAGACTTTGCTGTTGCCCCAAGAGACGCCGCCGGAATACCCGGGTTGCCGCCGATTCCGATTCGTGATCTTCCCGGCGGCGGACCTTCGGAACACAGCTGGATTGAAGGTGCTCCCGGCGAGCCGCATCGCCAGACTCAGGGGTTGGAAGACGACGAGGGAGGAAGCACTCATGACGAACACCGACGGCCGTGTCTGGCTCATCACCGGCTGCTCCGCCGGCTTCGGCAGGGAGATCGCGCTGGCCGCGCTGGCCGCAGGCGACCGGGTGCTGGCCACCGCCCGCCGGCCGGAAACGCTGACCGACCTCGAAGCGAAGGGCGGCGACCGGATCCGGACGGCGGCACTCGACATCACCGACGCCGGCCAGGTGGAGGCCGCCGTGAAGACCGCGGTCGAGACCTTCGGCCGCCTCGACGTCGTGGTCAACAACGCCGGTCACGGCGCGGTCGGCGCGGTCGAGGAGTTCACCATGAGCGAGCTGCGCGCGCTGATGGAGGTGAACTTCTTCGGCGCGGTGGAATTGACCAAGGCCGCGCTGCCACACCTGCGCGCCCAAGCCGACGGGACGATCGTCCAGATCAGCTCGGCGGGCGGCCAGGTGGCACTGCCCGGCTTCGGCGCCTACAGCGCGGCGAAGTTCGCACTCGAAGGCCTCTCGGAGGCACTCGCCGCCGAGGTCGCGCCCTTCGGAGTGCGCGTGCTGATCGTCGAGCCCGGCGCGTTCCGCACGGAGTTCGGCGGCGGCCGCCTGCAGCGCTCCCGCACGATCGACGCCTACGAACTGTCCACTTCGGACACCCGCGAAGCCGTCGAGACGATGCACGGCACCCAGCCAGGCGACCCGGCGAAGGCCGCGGCCGCCATCCTGCGCGCGGTCGGCTGCCCGAACCGCCCACTCCGCCTCGCACTCGGCGACGACGCGGTCGACGCCATCCGCGCACACCACGAGTCGATCGCCACCGACCTGTCCAACTGGGAGAAAGTAAGCCGCGGAACCGACCTCGATTAATGCGATTGACGCACGGGCGTCGGCGGGCAATCATGGTTTCACGCAATCAAGCAGAGGGGTCACGATGACGAACATGGGGAAGCGAGGAACGCAGCGGCCGGGCATGGCCGTCGCGATCGCTGCCGTATGCGCGGGCCATCACAATCCCGCCAAGATGCTGACGTGCGCGGAATTCCCGTCATGACCTAGAACTCGTCATGTCGAGAAAGCCGCCCATCGGTAAACCGATTAGGGCGGCTTTCTTCATTGTGCTGGAACAAAATCTAGCGGTCGTGGTGAACTCGGCGGACACGTCGGTCTTCCAAACCGAAGCAGAGGGTTCGATGCCCTCCGACCGCTCGGTGCAGTATTCCGGACCGCAAGCTCAATTGGACGAGCAGCCGACTCTTACTCGGCGGGTTCAGGGTTCGAACCCCTGGCGGCCCACGCGACATTCCCCCGAGGTGTAACCGGCTGCACGGCCCGCTGTTACCGGGTTGGACCAGGTTCGAGCCCTGGTGGGGGAGCGCATGACCAAGATTGCCCGCGCACGTGGCTCAGCCCCGCGAGCGAGGGCACCGCGCGCGGTTCGGCAACCAGCCGGGACTCATAACCCCGGCCGACGTGGATCGACACCACGGCGCGCGACCACCTCAATGCCGGTGCGACCAGGTGACTGGCGTTGACGACGAGATGAGGCGCGGCCTACGGGAGGTACTCGACCGAGTCGGAGGGAATTGCTTTACCTGACGGGAAGCCATCTTGCCGGGCGACCTCGTTTTTCACGGCCCGCCATCCGGAACATGCGCTTCGCAGTGCGGGATAAAGCCCGCTTTACTCCGCGAGGGTCATGAATGTTGCTTCCCGATACACTTGCCCAGCTCCTCGCACACTTGACCAAAGTTGTTGGAACGCCCTGATAGGCAAACCGAGGGATGGTCGTGGTGGCCGTCAAGGGAGGCGGCCGGGTGGTTGTCGGGTTGGTCGGCCGGCATGCGGAGTCGGCTGTGCTCGCTGGGTGTTTGGACGCGGCCGCGGCCGGCACGGCACAGCTGGTGGTGTGCGACGGTGAGCCGGGCATCGGCAAGACCCGGATGGCCGAGGAATTGACGGCGATGGCCCAGACACGTGGGTTCGTCACGGTGTGGGGCAGGGCCAGCGAGTCGGAGGGGGCGCCGCCGTGCTGGCCATGGCGGCAGGTGCTGCGTTCGTTGTCGCAGTCGGGCGGGGCGAAGGTGGCGGCGGCGATCGGTGTCACGAAGGAGCTCGCGGTGGTGGCGCCGGAGGCCTTTCCGGAAGAGGTCGCCGACCGGATCGACCTGGAGGGCCAGCCCGAGTCGCGATTTCGGGTGTTCGACGCGGTGGCCCGGTTCCTGGCCGAGTTCGCGGCGGACTGCGGGCTGGTGGTAGTGCTCGACGACCTGCACCATGCGGACGTCGCGTCGCTGGTGTTGCTCCGGCACGTGGTCGCCGGTGTCGGGTCAGCACCGTTGCTGGTCTTTGCCACGGGGCGTAGTACCGAGCTGGGAACTCAGCCGCTGCTGGACCTGCTTTGCAGGCCGAGGACCACACGGGTGAGTCTCGGCGCTCTGGACCGCGACGCGGTCGCGGTGCTCCTCACCTCGTCTGATCAGCCGATCCCCTGGGCGACGCCGGACCACGTCCACACACTGACCGGAGGGAACCCGTTCTTCGTCGGTGAACTGGCGCGCGCGGCTCGGATCGGGCAGGCCAGGGATGCCATACCGGACACGGTCCGGGCGGCGATCCGACTCCGGACCGACCGGCTGAGCGCGGACTGCCGGCACCAACTGAGGGTGGCGGCCGTGCTGGGGAGGACATTCTCGCCGGCGGTGGTGGCCGCTGCGCTGGAACGACCGGTGACGAGTTGTCTGGGTGGCTGGGACGAGGCCGCAGCTGCCGGCTTGGTGATGCCGGTCGACGACGGTTGCCTCTCGTTCCGGCACGCGTTGGTTCGGGACGCGATTGTGGCTGATCTGTCCGCGGTGGAGCGCAGCGCGCTGCACCGCACGGTCGCGGTCACCCTTGAGACCTATTACCGGGGCGCGCTGGCACCGCGCCTGTCCGACCTGGCTCAGCATTGGGCGCTCGTGGCCGACCAGGACGCGCGCGAGCAAGCCTCCCGGTGGGCACGGATGGCCGGTGACGAGGCGATGCTCCGGCTCTCGTACGAGGAGGCTGTCCGGCTGTATCGGCAGGCGTTGCGAGGTGAGCTCGACGACGCCGCCCAGTTCGCGGTGCTGACAGCGCTGACCAGGGCGCTGCGGCAGGCAACCGACCTGGCCGAGGCGTTCCGCACCTGTGGGCAGGCGGTCGCGCTCGCCCGTTCCGCGGCACGACCCGATCTCCTGGCTGAAGCTGCGCTCGTGCTGGAGCCGACCGCCGTCGAACTCCTCGACACGACGCTGCATGGCTGGCTGACGGAGGCCGCCGAGCAACTTGACCGCTGCGCTCCCCAGGTCCGGGCTCAGGTGCTGGCCCATCTCGCATTGAGCAGCGTCTACGTCAACGAGTCAGAGAAAGCCTCGAGCCTCAGCGAACGGGCACTCGTCGCTGCGACGGGATACGCCGACGCGACGACGGCGGCGCTGCGGGCACGGCACATGGTGTGCAGCGGTGCTGCCGACATCGACGAACGTGAGCGGCTCGCAGACCAGATGCTGGTGCTGGCCGACCAGATGGACAGCTCGGCAAATCGCATCCTCGGCTATTCCTGGCGGATCGACGCGCGGTTTGCCAGGGGAGACCTGCGCGGTGTGGCAGCCGACCTGGAGAATCTCGACTGGTGGGTGCGGGCGGCGGGAGGTCCGACCGCACGCTGGCACCTCCTGCGCTACCGCGCCGCCCTGGCACAAGCACGTGGCGAATTCCCCCGAGCCCGCTCCCTGGCGGACGAGGCGTTTCAGACAGTCGAGCCACTGGGGCACCCCGCGGCGTTCCCGGTCCGGATGGCGCTGCTGGTGACCGTCGACCACCACTGCGGCACCGACCGGGAGGCGCCGCATGTGCAGGCCTGCCGCACGACCGGACCGGGTACCGCGGCCACCCCCGGCCACGCGTACCGGATCATGGATTATCTATGTCCGGCGATGGTGCTGGCGGAAGCGGGCTATCTCGACGAGGCTGCCGCGAAGTTCCACGCACTCGGGCCCATCCCCACCTGGCGTGTACCACCGTTTCACCAGCTCATCATGTACGCCTTCGGGATCATGGTCGCAGTCCGGCTCGATGATCGCGACGCCGTCAACGAGCTGCGCACGCTCCTCGAACCGTTCCGCGCGGGTCACGTCGTGTCCGGCACCTCGGTGGAGCACTACTGCGGCCCCGTTGCGCTCTATCTCGGGCTCGCGGCCGCGCAGCTGGGCGAGCTGGATCGGGCAGTCGACGACCTGACCGAAGCGGAGGGCGCCGCGCACACCGCGGGAGCGGTCGCCCACGTGGTCGAGGCCCGCACGGGGCTGGCGACCGTGCTGGCCAGGCGGGGCGACATCACCGGCGCCCAGGCTCTGGCCACACGGACCATCCGGGACGCGGACGCGCTGGGCATGGCCCCATGGCGGTCGAAGCTGGCCCAGCTTGCTCAGAACCCGGCCTCAGCGCACCCGCTGCGTGGACTGACCGCACGCGAGTACGAGGTCGCCGTCGCTGTCGGCCGAGGCCTCACCAACCGGGAAATCGCCGCCGAGTTGCACGTGGCCGAACGCACCGCGCAGAACCACGTTCAGCACATCCTCACCAAGCTCGGGTTCACCACCCGCAGCCAGATCGCCACCTGGATCACCGAGATCACTACACGGACCGATTCCTCAAGCTGAGTACCGCGACCGAGTAATTCAGCGGATGGCCACGACACCGGGCCCGCATACCGTTCTGGCCAGGTGCCCTCCGGCAGCGTGAATCCTCACTCGTGGAGCAAAATCATGACCAGAACCAGAATCCTGCGCGCACTCGGCGCGCTAGCCGCCGGCATCACCCTCACCGCTCTGCTGTCCCCGGCGACATCCCAGGCGATGGCGACCCAGGCAGCGACAGCCGCGTCGAACACCAGCTGGTACGGGCCCTACGCGTTCACCAGCTACGCGGGCGGCCGGTGCCTTGCCGCCGACTCTCAGGGGCTCGGCCAGAACGGCACCCGCGTCTGGCTGTGGGACTGCTACCCGCCCTCACAGCAGGGCGAGATGTGGTGGCTGCGCCTGATGCCTTACAGCAACACCTACGGCACCGCTTATCAGGTGGTGGGCGTCGAAAGCAGACGGTGCCTCGACGCCGCCGCACAGGATGGCGGCCGCAACGGCACACACATCCAACTGTGGGACTGCCTCGGCGCCCAACAATCCAACCAACTGTGGTGGGTCTACCGCAACGACTACAACCACGGCTATGTCCTCAAGAACGTGGCATCCGGCCGAGTACTCGACACCGCCGCGCAGGACTGGGGCCTCAACGGAGCACGCGTGCAACTCTGGGACGACCTCGGCGACAACCAGCTCAACCAGCGCTGGACCGAGACGACCTGGTGACCCTTCAGCGACAGGCGCACCGCCGGATCGACCGCGGTCCGCGCGATGCTCAGGCAGAAGGCAGGTAGACATGACTGAAGACTATTCGTCCTGGCGGTGGAGCAATGCCGAACGCAGAAGTGCGGTTTCGGTCGGAATCCAGTCGGCAGCGGCACTCGTGGGCGGTCCGTGGGGCTTGGCACTGGCATTCGGCATGGAGTATCTCTACAACCGCCGCCAGCTGATCTTCAACTCCGCCGGCACTCCGGAGCGGGCGTATTCCGCGCGTGGAAAGGCTGTGTCACTGGGGGCGCTCGTGCAGCGTGGGGCGGCACCGCCGGTGTCGCTTTACCTCAACCCCGAGCTGACCGCACCGGCGCGGCAACTGGGGCTGCGCTCAGGCGATCCGGTTACCCTGATCCTCAGCGACACTGGCTCCACCCGTACCGGCACCGGTCTGGTCGTGCCCACCCGCGTCGGCGAGCGGATCAGCCTCGTGGTGCCGCGGAGCAGCTACACGGTTGCCGCGTTCGGTGCCCGACGCGACTCGCTGTTCGCCACACCGGACCCGTTCACCACCATCGGCGCCGCCACCGTCACGCCCGCCGGCGGAGTCCTGCAGATTCCGCTCGCCGCCAGGCAAACGATCTACACGCCCGCGTACCAGCCGTTCAGAAACCGAGCACTCACACCATCGCCGCAGCCTTTGGCGTGCAACTGCCCGGTCTGCGTTCCGCGGTACTGCACCTGCGCCGCCTGCATGGCATAAGCGTATCAACGACGTCGGAGTCGTACCTGCCTTGGCAGCTGGCAAGGCAGGTACGAGGTGATCAAGTAGTGCGAAAACTGCAGGTCGGATGACGTGAAATGTTCATATTAATACGAGGAACACGGCACGTGCCGCACCTAAATATACGTGTCTGACCCTTTGTGGTCCCGAGGTGTCAAGGTCAGTTATAAGTGCCACCGAGCCGGGCTAGCGCTTGACGGACCTCGGCGGCAGCGCCTGGGCAAACTGATCTGCCTGACTTGAAGCTGCGCGATGGCAGCGCTCGATCAAGCGGTCAGAGGAGATGGTGTTCGCGCCCGTACAACAACAGCGGCGACATGCAAGCTGGAATTCGACGCACCGACTCCGGCGGATTGCTCGATGTGACTGTGAGCTGGCGATCGTGTCCTGTGGGTAACGGAATGGTCTCGATGATCGATGTGGCCCATCCGGGCTGTCGGGTGCGTCGAATTCCGGCTGTTCGTTGCCTCGGAGGTGTCGGGGCTTTCGGCCCATGGTGGGCTGTCATCTCAGACTTAGGAGTTATCAGTCATGAAGCGCAGCATTCGCAGCGGTACCCTGGCAGCCGGTGTGGCCGCTTTCGCTCTTGTTGTCTCGGCGTGTGGCAGTGACGCGGGTTCGAACACCGCCGCGAGCAGCAGTGCTCCCGCCGCCGCGCCGTCGTCGGCTGCGATGCCGTCGTCGGCGGCGAAGATGGACCCTGCCAAGGATCTGGTCGGTTCCGGGTGTGCGGGGTACGCGGAGAAGGTCCCAAGTGGACCGGGTTCGGTCGCCGGGATGTCCGCTGACCCGGTCGCGGTCGCCGCGAGCAACAATCCGCTGCTGACCACGCTGGTGTCGGCGGTGTCCGGGAAGCTCAACCCCAAGGTCAACCTGGTCTCGACGCTCAACGGCGGTGAGTTCACGGTGTTCGCGCCGGTCGACGCCGCGTTCGCGAAGATCGACGCCGCGACCATCGACAAGCTCAAGACCGACGACGCGCTGCTCACCAAGATCCTGACCTACCACGTCGTCGCGGGTCAGGTCGCGCCCGACAAGATCGTCGGCGACCAGACCTCGCTGCAGAAGGGTGTGGTCAAGGTCAGCGGCAGCAAGGACGCGCTGAAAGTCAATGACGCCAACGTGATCTGCGGCGGCGTGCACACCGCCAACGCGACCGTGTACCTGATCGACTCGGTACTCATGCCCCCGGCGTGACCCCGCCGGTCCACAAAGGACAATAGGCTGAAAGAGCCGCGACGCCAGGCGTCGCGGCTCTTTCATGTCCTCTGGTGATCACCGGAAAACCGGTCACCGCAGCAGATACAGGTTGCTTCCCGAGGATCGTTCTCGGCCTGGATTGGTGGTGAGGATGTCGGCCCGCGGCGTTCACTCCAATGGGGCAGTTTTGGTCTTCCGGATATTCGTGGCAATACGCAGGCCTTGGTCTGACGAATCACTTCCGATAACTCGTCGACAGCGCGGTTCATTCGCCGCGGGCTCGGCTCCGGCCGGGAAGGAATCACCATGGCTGCCGCAAGCGCCACAGTCACCGCTCTTCGACTACCGGGTGACCACGTCACCGTCTCGGCGCCGACACCGGAGGAACTCGTCGGCCGGGTCGCGCTGGGCGACGAGGACGCGTTTTCCGTGCTCTACGACCAGCTCGCCGGACCTGTCTTCGGCCTGGTGCTGCAGGTGCTGCGGGCTCGGGCGCAGGCCGAGGAGGTCACGCAGGAAGTGCTGCTCGAGATCTGGCGCAAGGCCGCCCAGTACGACCCGGCACGCGCGAAAGTCACGACATGGGCGCTGACGATCGCGCACCGCCGTGCGGTCGACCGGGTCCGCCACGAGCAGTCCGCCCGTGACCGCGAGGACCGCGCGGACCGGCTCGACCTGCGGCGGCCCTATGACGATGTCGCCGAGACCGTTATGTCCATAGAGGACAATCACTTGGTGCGCCAGGCGTTGTCGGTGCTGACCGAACTGCAGCGCGAGTCCATTCTGCTCGCCTACTTTCACGGATTGACGTGCCAGGAGGTCGCCGAGAAGCTCGGTGTCGCCATCGGCACGGTCAAGACCCGCATGCGTGACGGCATGATCCGGCTGCGCGACGCGTTGGGAGCGGTCCGATGAGCGGCGCCGAGGTTCACATGCTGGCCGGCGCCTACGCGCTCGACGCTGTCACCGACCTGGAACGTGCTGCTTTCGCCCGGCATCTCGCCCACTGCCCGACCTGCGCCCGGGAAGTCGCGGGATTCCGCGAGACCGCCGCGAAACTCGGGATGGCGGTCGCCACCGGTTCCTCCACCCGGCTGCGCAGCAGGGTGCTCACCGAAATCGCCGAGACCAGGCAACTGGCACCGGCGCCTGAGATCGCATCGGCTGAACGCCGGTCGTGGCGCACCCGCGTGGTCATCGCGGTGGCGGCCATCGCAGCCGCGGCGACGCTCGTCGCCGGGATCGGGATCGGTGCGCTCCGGCCGGATCCAGCGCCGTCCGCGCAGCTCGCCGTACCCGCCGCCGCGCCGGACGCGAGCGTGGTGCGGGCGAGTGGCGCCGGCGGTTGTTCGGTGGTCGTGTACTTCTCCCGGCTGCGTGGCGAAGCGGCGATCACCGCACGGAGCCTGCCGGCGCTGGGTGCGGGCCGCGCTTATCAGCTGTGGGTCATCGGGCCGCGAGGAGCCCAGTCCGTCGGGTTGCTGCACGCGGAGTCCGGGACGCTCACCGCGGCGCTTCCGGCCGATGCCGACCGTGTCGCCGTCACGACCGAACCCGCGGCGGGCTCACCGCAACCGACGACTCCTGCCGTGGTTCGCGTTCCGCTCGCATGATCGACCGGTAGCCAAGGTTTCACCTGATTCGGTGGGTCGCCCATCCAGGCGTGTGACGGTTCCGAATTCCCGTTGTCCACGAAGGATCCATCCCGTCCGCGGGGAACACTCGCGTGCGGGTTACGCCCGCATGTTCTGTGCGGGCGGGGAGGAGATCACCCGTGTTTGGCAAGCGCTATGTCAGGTCGATGATCGATCGCAGTGCCGAGAATCAGCAGGACCGCCGCCGCTTCCTGCAGGCGGCGGGTGTCGCCGGGCTCGGCGTGGTTGGCGCGGGCGCCCTCGGCGGTCTCACCGCCGGGTCCGCGTCGGCGGTGACCGAGGCCGCGCCGCAGGTCAGTGATGGCGCGGTGCTGAATTTCGCGCTCAACCTCGAATACCTCGAGGCCGAGTTCTATCTGCACGCGGTCACCGGCACCGGCCTGGCCGACGCGATGACGACCGGCACCGGAACCCGCGGCGGTGTCACGGGCGGGCGCGCGGTGCGGTTCAAGACCAAAGCCGCCCGCCAGTACGCCCAGGAAATCGCCTCTGACGAGAAAGCGCATGTCGCGTTTCTGCGGAGTGCGTTGGGTTCGGCCGCGGTCAGCCGCCCCGCGATCGACCTGCAGTCCAGCTTCACCGCGGCCGCGCAAGCGGCCGGGCTGGTCAAGAAAGGGCAGAGCTTCGACGCTTTCGCCTGCGAGGAGAACTTCCTGCTCGCCGCCTACCTTTTCGAAGACGTCGGCGTGACCGCCTACAAGGGCGCGGCGCCGTTGATCACCAACAAGACCTACCTCGAGGCGGCGGCCGGGATTCTCGCCGTCGAGGCGTATCACGCCGCCAACATCCGCACCGCGCTGTACCAGCACAGTGGCGGAATCCTCGGGCTCGGCCTGCTCGGGCGCGACCTGAGGGAAGCCAGCGTCAAACTGTCCAACGCCCGCGACAGCCTCGACGGTGCCACCGATCTCGATCAGGGCGTCGTCGACGGCCGTGGCCAGGCCAACATCGTCCCGACCGACGGCAACGGAATCGCCTTCAGCCGCTCACCGGGCCAGGTGCTCAACATCGTCTACCTGACCCCGAAGGCCGCCACCTCCGGCGGGTTCTTCCCCAAGGGCGTCAACGGAGAGGTCAACACCAGCGCCGCCAACAGCTGACACAGCGAGCGGGGCGCCGGATCACCGGCGCCCCGCTTCTTGTGTCCCGGCAGCCGTCGCCACCGGGAGGTATCAGTCGTCGCAGAACAAGCCGCCGAGCAGGCTGCCATGACAGTGCGAGCCGTGCCCGTGACCGCCGAGGTGCAGGTCCAGCACGAGGCTCAGATTGAGGTTCAGGCCGATGCCATGATGGTGACCGTGGTCGTGGCTGGAGGCAGCGACCGAAGCGGCCGGCGCCGCGGCCGCAGTGCCTGGGCCTGCCAAGGCCCACAGTGGACTGGTACCGGAACCGCGAACCACACCTGTGGGTGACTTTCCGCGGACGTAAGGGAAAGGCCGCCGCCCCGGCCGTCCCTGGAGCCGAGGCGGCGGCCGACCCGGATCGCCCGCAAGGGGATTCGACGATCCGGACCTGGCACGCCATCGCGGGGACGCACCAGGTAGGGACCTGCCGGGACTTCCCACTCCCGACAAGGGAAGCACCGGCAGGCTGTTCGGGACATCGACCACCCGGTCGAGTGATATTCAGAGAATGCCCGTGAGGTCGGACAGCAGCGCGGCCTTGGACTTGACGCCGACGATCGTCCTCACCGGTTTGCCGTCTTGGAACAGAATGAGAGTAGGAATGGACATCACCAGATAGCCGAGCGCGGTGTCCGGGTTCTCGTCAATGTCGAGCTTGACGATGGTGAGCTTGCTCTTGTTTTCGGCGGCGATCTCTTCGAGCACCGGCGCCAGTTTCTTGCAGGGCCCGCACCAGGTGGCCCAGAAGTCGACCAGCACCGGCTTCTCACTGCTCAGAACGTCGGTCGGAAAGCTCGAATCGGTCACCGTGGCGAGATTGCTCATGAGGCTGATTCGAGGCCACCGCGATCTTGGCTTGCCCGGCAGCGAAACTTTGTAGCCTGCCTGTCCGATCGTGTTCAGCTGAGGTCGGTGATGACGGTTTTGGTTTCCGTGCCCGCGCGCAGCCGCCGTGCGGTGCGATAGGCCTTGGCGACGTCGCGGGTGAAGACGCCGGCGCCGAGGCCGTAGTTGGTGTTGTTGGCGGTGGGCATGATCTCGGCTTCGGTCCGGAACGGCGCCGCGGCCACGACGGGGCCGAAGATCTCCTCCCGGACCGCGGTCATGTCTTCGCGGGTCTCGGTGAGCACGGTCGGCGCGACGAAGTAGCCGCGGTCGCCGACGCGGTCGCCGCCGGTGATGGTGGCGCCGTCGTCGCGGCCGGAGCCGATGTAGCCGGTGACGCGGTCGAACTGCTCTTGCGAGACCAGCGGGCCCATCGTCGTTTCCGGGTCGAAGCCGTTGCCGACCTTGATCAGGCTGGCTTGTTCCTTGACACCCGCGACGACCTCGTCGTAGACGGCTTCCTCGATGTGGAGCCGGGATCTGGCGACGCAGCATTCGCCCTGATTGAAGAAGATCGCGTTCGCCGAGCCCGCGATGGCCTTGTCGACGTCGGTGTGCGCGGCCAGCGCGGCGCCCGCGTCGCCGAAGCCGGTGACGATGTTGAGCACGCCCGGCGGCAGCCCGGCCCGCATCGCGAGTTCGCCGAGCAGCAGCGCGGACAGCGGGGTCTGTTCGGCGGGTTTGAGCACGGTGGTGCAGCCCGCGGCGAGCACCGGGCCGATCTTCCAGGCGGCCATGAGCAGCGGGAAGTTCCATGGGATGATCTGCCCGCACACCCCGACCGGCTCCCGCAGCGTGAACGCCAGGTACTGCGCGGGGTCCGCGGCCGACATCGGCACGGTGTTGCCTTCGATCTTGGTGGCCCAGCCCGACATGTAATGGAAGAGGTCGGCGGCCAGTGGCACGTCGGCGGCCTTGGCCACGGCCTAGGGCTTGCCGTTGTCGAGTGAGTCCAGCAGCGCGAGTTCGTCGAGGTGCTCGAGGATCAGATCACCGAGCCGGTGGATGATCCGGCCCCGCGCGCCATGCGACATCCGCCGCCACGGTTGCGGCTCAGCGAGCCGACGACCTTCTCGATCCGGATCTCGTCCACGGCAAGGGTCATCGCGGCATCTCCTCTTCACACGACAATGGGCAATTTCGGAGCATCAGCCATCACAACACCGCGTCTGCGGTGAAGTCCAGACACTGTCACCGCTTCTGCGGAACGGATTGGGCCGGTAGCGTGAGGCCAATGAGACCGCGTCGCTTCGCGGCGGCCCTCGTTGTGGCGGCCGCGCTCCTGTCCACCCCCGCCGTGGCCGTCGCGGCCCCGCCCGCCATCGGGGTCACCGGCGATGTCGGGGCGCCCGGCCGGTACACGGCCGCGGATCTGGTGGCGCTGGGCCAGTCGGCCTACCCGGTGACGAACCCGTCGCACGGCACACCGGCCACGGTGACCGGAACCAGTCTCTACGCGCTCGCCGTGAAGTCGGCGCCCGCGGTGCCGCCGGGCAAGAACACCGCACTGCGCGTGACCATGCGGGTCACCGGTCGTCATGGTGAGACGGCGAACTTCGCACTCGGCGAGCTCGATCCGGGATTCGGCAACCACCCCGCGGTACTCGTGACGTCCCCGCGCCACGGTATCGGGCTCATCGTGCCCGGCGACCGGAACCGGACCCGCAGCGTCACGGCCGTCGCGGCGGTCCGGATCAACGTGTCCACCGCCTCCGCGCAGGACGTCGCGGCGGGCGCCGTCCTGATCGTCACGCCGCATGGGACCCGCACCCTGCCCGCGTGGGTGCTCAAGCAGCTGCCGTCACGCGACGTGCGAGTCACGTTCCTGATGGGCACGACGCCGCAGACGCACACCGAGTCCGGGCCGCCGCTGAGCCTGGTCCTGCTCGCCGCCGGTGTCCTGCCCCGAGCGGGCACGTCGGTGGTCGCCGTCGGGACTGACGGCTATGGAGCGGCGGTGACCCTCGGCGAGGACTACGTCGGTGGCAGGCCGCTGCTGCTGTCCACTGTGGAGGATGGCGTGCCGCTGGAGCGGCCGCGGCTGATCCCCGACGGCGACGTCAAGGGCGGCCGGTACGTGTCCGCGACGGTGACACTGGCCGTCGGCTGACCGAGGCCGAGTGATCGGGTGAGCACCACGCTGCGGTAGGTCTTGCCCGGCCACTGCACGGCACGACGGCCAGCTGGTTCAGCCACACCCGGCCCGGCACCCGTGCCTCGGCGGTCAGTGACCGCACTTCCGGCTCCGGCGGCAGCGACAACGTCACAGTCGTCCCCATGTGACGCACCCTAGATCAAACCGCATCTGCGGAGATAAGTTGCTATTAGAACCGCAGATGCGGGTGCATCGATTGGACGATGCTCCAAGACCTCGGAGGTTCGGCCGGGCGATTTTCGTGGGGAAAGCCACTGCTGCCCGCCGGCTGGGGCTTGTTTAATTCAGCGATCCGAAGCGTGAAGAGGTGGCGGCGATGGACCTCACCACGGTGACCGAGGTGCTCGATCCCCGTCGCGCGCGGCCATGGCTGCCCGGTGACGCCTGGCTCGCGGGCGGGACTTACCTCTTCTCGGAGCCTCAGCCGCACCTGCGGCGGCTCGTCGACCTGTCCTTGCTCGGCTGGCCGCCGGTCCTGACGTTGGACGACGGGGCGGTGGAGATCGCCGCGACCTGCACGATCGCCCAGCTGTCTCGGTTCGCCGCGGAGGCCGCATGGGCAGCTGCGCCGCTGGTCGAGCAGTGCTGCCGGGCGTTCCTGGCGTCGTTCAAGATCTGGAACATGGCCACCGTCGGCGGGAACCTGTGCAACGCGCTGCCCGCCGGGCCGATGATCTCCCTGACCGCCGCGCTCGACGGCGTGTGTCTCCTGCGCGCCCAGGACGGGACGGCCCGTCGCGTCCGGGTGGCCGACTTCGTGACCGGACCGGGGGCCAAGGACCTGTCCGACGGCGAACTTCTCCGCTCGATCACTCTGCCCGCTCCCGCGCTCGCCCGGCGGACCGCGTTCCGGCAGGCCTCGCTCTACGGGCTCGGCCGCTCCGGCGCGTTGATCATCGGCACCCTCGACGGCGACGCGTTCTCGCTGACGATCACGGCATCGACCGTGCGCCCGTTCCACTTCACCTTCGCCGCGCTGCCCGGACCGGCCGCGTTGCGCGCGGCGATCGAGCGGACGGTCACCGATACGGACTGGTTCGATGACATCCACGGGCTCCCGGCGTGGCGGCGGCACATGACGTTCCGGCTGGCCGAGGAGATCCGCGGGGAACTGGCCGGTGCGCGATGACCTTCGAGATCCACGTCAACGAGCAGCGCTTCGACACCGACCCCAGACCAGGCCAGTGCCTGCGCACCTACCTGCGCGAACGCGGCTGGTTCGGCGTGAAGAAGGGGTGCGACGCGGGGGACTGCGGCGCCTGCACCGTGCACGTCGACGGCGAACCCGTGCACAGCTGCCTCTACCCGGCACACCGCGCCACCGGCCGCTCCGTCACCACCGTCGAAGGACTCGCGTCCGGCGGCGAACTGCACCCCGTTCAGCAACGATTCCTTGACGCGCAAGGTTTTCAGTGCGGCTTCTGCACCGCCGGATTCCTGATGACCACCGCCACGCTCGACGCCGGCGCACTGGCCGACCTGCCGCGCGCTTTCAAGGGAAATCTCTGCCGCTGCACCGGTTATCGGGCGATCGAGGACGCCGTGCGCGGCGTCCGGCACGTCGAAGAACCGTCCGCGGGCGAGGCCGTCGGCCGGAACCTGCCCGCACCGGCGGGCCCGGAGGTCGTCACCGGGACAGCGCGCTACACCTTCGACATCGACGTTCCCGGGCTGCTGCACCTGAAGCTGCTGCGCTCACCGCACGCCCACGCGCGGATCGTCTCGATCGACACGTCCGACGCGCTGAGCGTTCCCGGCGTGCGCTTGGTCCTCACCCATCACGACGCGCCGGATCGCCTGTACTCCAGCGCCCAGCACGAACACGTCGAGGACGACCCGGCCGACACCCGTGTGCTCGACGACGTGGTGCGCCATGTCGGGCAGCGGGTCGCGGCCGTCGTCGCCGACACCGAAGCCGCCGCGGAGGAAGGCTGTCGCCGCATCACGGTTACCTACGAGGTGCTGCCCTCGGTCACCGATCCCGAGGAGGCCATGCGCCCCGGCGCGCCCGTCGTCCACGCCAAGAACCCGGCCACGACGAGGATCGCCCGGCCACGCGACAACGTCGTCGCGGAGTTGCACGGCGAGGTCGGCGACGTGGAGGTGGGTTTCGCCGACGCGGATGTGGTGTACGAGAACACGTTCCGCACGCAGCGGGTGCAGCACGCGAGCCTGGAGACACACGGCGCCGTCGCCTGGTTCGAGGAGGACACCGACCGGCTGACGGTCCGCTCCAGCACCCAGACCCCGTTCCTGACCCGGCGTTCGCTGTGCGCGCTGTTCGATCTGCCCGAGGACCGGATCCGGGTTGTGGCCGGGCGTGTCGGGGGAGGGTTCGGCGGCAAGCAGGAGATGCTCGTCGAGGACATCGTCGTGCTGGCCGCACTGCGGCTGCGGCGGCCGGTCAAGCTGGAGTTCACCCGCGCCGAGCAGTTCTACGGCGCGACCACCCGCCACCCGTTCACCGTCACAGTCAAGGCCGGAGCCCGCTCCGACGGCACGCTGACCGCGTTGCGGCTGCACGTGGTCGCCAACACCGGCGCCTACGGCAACCATGGCCCGGGTGTGCTGTTCCACGCGTGCGGTGAATCGCTGGCGGTGTATCGCTGCGCGAACAAGAAAGCCGATGGCTTTTCCGTCTACACCAACACAGTTCCCTCGGGAGCCTTCCGCGGCTACGGCCTCGGTCAGGTCATCTTCGCCATCGAGTCCGTTTTGGACGAACTAGCGCACCGGCTCGGGCTCGACCCGCTGATACTGCGCGAACGCAACATCATCCGCGCCGGCGAGCCGATGATCACCGCCGACGGCGAAGAAGACGACCTGCGCATCGCCAGCTACGGCCTCGACCAATGCCTCGGCATCATCCGCGCCGCACAAGCCGCCCCCGCCGAACCCGCGCCGCCCGGCTGGCTCGTCGGCGAAGGATCAGCGCTGGCGATGATCGCGACCGCGCCGCCCCGCGGCCACTTCGCCGACGCCAAGGTCAGCCTGCTCTCCGACGGCACGTTCGACGTCGCGGTCGGCACCGCCGAGTTCGGCAACGGCACCACCACCGTGCACCGGCAGATCGCCGCCGGCGAACTCGGCACCACCGCCGCGCGGATCACGATCCGCCAGTCCGACACCGACCTCGTCCGCCACGACACCGGCGCCTTCGGCTCCACCGGCACCGTCGTCGCCGGCAAAGCCGTGCTGCGCGCAGCCAAGACACTGGCGGGCCGGATCGTCGATTTCGCGTCCGTCCACATGGGAGTCCCCAAGGCGGACTGCGCGCTCGTGGAGGAAGCCGTCGACTGCGCGGGACGGCGCATCCTGCTCAAAGAGCTGTACCAGGCCGCGGTCGCGGCCGGGCAGGAACTGCTCGCCGACGGGCATTTCGACGGCACACCACGCTCGGTCGCCTTCAACGCCCACTGGTTCCGCGTCGCCGTCAACCCCGGCACCGGCGAGCTGAAGATCCTGCGCAGCGTCCACGCCGCCGACGCCGGCCAGGTGATGAACCCGATGCAGTGCCGCGGCCAGGTCGAAGGCGGCATCGCCCAAGCACTGGGCGCGACACTGTTCGAGCACGTCCGGGTCGACGGCGACGGCCAGGTCACCACGGCCGCGTTCCGCCAGTACCGGCTGCCCGCCTTCGCCGACGTGCCCCGCACCGAGGTCCACTTCATGCCGACCCGGGACAGCATCGGCCCACTCGGCGCGAAGTCCATGAGCGAAAGCCCCTTCAACCCCGTCGCGCCCGCGCTGACCAACGCGTTGCGCGACGCCACGGGAATCAGGTTCACGGAACTGCCATTGACCAGCGACCGCATCTGGCTCGCACTCGAGCAGCGCAGATCCTCGTAAGCGGATCGAATCACACCATCAGCTCGCATATAACGTCTCGGCGAGCCGCTGAACCGCTCGGTCCGTGGCGTGCGCATCGAGTTCGAGGTCGGGTTCGGGCCGTGCGCTAGCGACGCCCAGCCGGTCGTGCGGCGGGCGAAGCTCGCAGTCCAAGTCGAGTCACTCGGCGCAGGTCAGGACACTGGTGTTCACGGTCTTCGCGCTAACGTTACGACGCGGCCGCCGTAGTGCGTGGTCAAGGCGTCGGCGATGGTTGCGGCGGCATCAGGCAGCGATCGGAGCAGGAGCAGAACCGGCGGCATTGGTCGACGCGATGAAGCTTGCCCGAGCGGAACCGGAGCACCTGCCTGCATCAGCGACGGTCGAAGCCGCTGAGGTCTACGCCATGCTCGACTCGCTCGGCGACGTCGGAGGCGCTCTGAACAGCGGAAACCCTGACAGGCTCGCGAAACTCTACGGAGACCTGCATCTGGAGATGCTCTACGACAACGAAAAAGAGGCCCTCGATGTGAGGACCTCTTTCCGGTCTGGATAATCAAGTGTCCGAGGACGGAGTTGCACACTAACCACACGCTTGGCGTTCCCGTAGGCGCTAAGTCACGAATGACGTTTAGTTGTGGTCAAGAATCAACGGGATCTCCAAAGTCGGTCCCGCGAGGAGCTTCGCGTGTCGCCACTGCGGAGCTGTGTCGGTCCAGTATGGTGAAACGCATGGATTACGATAAATATAAGACAGATATCAAGAGAATAACAAAAGAGGCAGTCATGCTGGAGGCCTCTTTTGTCGTCGAGCTGCGCCCGGAGTATGAAGACCAGGTTCGCGAGGCATTTAAAATTGACAAAGTTCCAGCATTTAAGACCGGCTATCAATCTTGGTATTCTGAGTCGCTTGTGATTCTTCAACAACTGCTGCCTGCGCGAGTAGACGATTTCGTCGACTACTATAAGCCGAGACGTACTCGCAAGCAGATTGACGCGGAAAATTACACCGTGAGCGACTACCTGCAGGGAGTGCAGGTTACTCAAGTTGGCAGAATTGTTACCGGGCCAGAGTCGGCACTACCCAAGTTTCAGCAGCAAGTCCGAATCATTCAAGCGCTCGAAAATCGATTTGACAGCACCCTGTACGACCTTACGACGGTGCTTCAGGCAGATCTGTTTGATCATGAGATTGATGCGGCCGCCGAGCTGCTTAAGCGCGGTTTTTATCGTGCCGCTGGCGCGCTAGCTGGAGTCGTTCTTGAGTCGCACCTTGGCGCAGTATGTCAGCAACACGGCGTTGTGATGCGAAAGAAATCCCCGACAATTGCAGACTTCAATGACTCTTTGAAGCAGGCAGATATTATTAATGTAGCCACATGGCGAAAGATTCAGTACTTGGGCGATCTGCGCAATTTGTGCAGTCACAGTAAAGATAAGGAGCCAAAAGTTGAAGAGGTAGATGATTTATTGGGAGGCGTGGCAAGCATTATCAAGAAATTATTCTGACATCACTTGCCAAGTTTGTTGTAAATAGCCCGCACTTAAAATTGCAACACGAGAGTGCTCGACGTGAATCGAATACACGGCCGTAAAATCTACTCGAGCGTGTCACGTGGTCAGTGCAAGCGTGTGCCTATTTATCTTTCTTGTCTTTGTTGAAACCACTAAGAGAGTCTGAAACGTCGTTGAGTTCAACGTATGCGGAGTACATTCGTGGAAGACACAGGAAGAACATCAAGAGCACATAGCAGCCCAGGCCGCACGATATGGCGCACAATACCCCTGTGACTTCTCCGGAGCTGGAAGAAACGTTCATGCCCAAAACGAGGATGGCGGAGTTTAGTGCACAGATAAGGGCACCAAGGAGAAGATGAGCCGCACTCTCATCGAGCATAGCCCTTTCTGGAGAAAACCGATCTTCTTCATGCTTGGTCCATTCCGTGACCTTCATGCGCAGCGTTGACAAATGCGTGAACGCACTCAGTAGTGCGCCAGCAAGTAGCGACGTTCCGGCAAGGAGGCCGGTTGGTGCAGAAAGCCGCCAGTCAAAAAAATACGAAGAAAGCACAATTCCGACAGAAGGCAGTATTAAGAACAGTCTGCTTGGCCAATCAGGGGTCATTGGCGCGTCATTCGCCAAGCCTCGCGATAACCCTTTCCAGTGACCTCTTATGATCGGAACCGGACTGAATCTGGCCAATTTAAACCGTCTTTCCAAGTTCTGGCCACTCAACGTCGATCTTTGCGGCGATGGAAAGCTGACCGTACGTTACGCGTGCACGGTAATAGAAAGTCTCATCATCGACCTTCTTTCCGACGCTCAATGGATATGTAAATATTTCTGACATCCTACTTGGGCTGATATTCGTGGGGCGGCCCGCCTCGTCTTCTACTTGCACCCAGCCATCATCGAAATCTAGATTTGCAACGTCGGCGCCGAAAATTGCGGCCAGAGTTTTAGCGCCGTCCTTATTGCTGGAAATTTTTCTCACGTCGGCCGTATCCGAAGGAAGTCGTTCATTGAACCACGTTTTGATAGCGGCGGTAACCTCCTTGACAACTCCTTCGTCAACCGCTGGTGCCTTGAGCTTGAACTTTACCTTCTGCCTGGTTCTGTCGGACTGAATCTCATGCTTCACCAACTCTACCGATCCGAAGCGACCCTCCTTAATTATTTGGAGTAGCCTGTCATTATCCATCATGGCTTGCGCTACAGGCCGCCACCACCTGGCAGCTTTAGCGCGCGCTGGTCGAAATTCCTTGTCGTTCTCCTCGTCGATTTCTTCAGCGAGCGCCTGCTGTTGAGAACAATAGGCGAGCCAGCGCGTAATAAGGTCAACTGGGCACGTGCGACCAATAACCTCAACAACGAGGACTCCTGCGGTTCCCTCTTCGGGAAGAATGAGCGCGAAGCGAAACCTCTTAGATGGAGCGTGATCACCAAGTTCCCGGTCTTCGGTTCTCCCTGGAACTCCTAGTGCCACTTCGTATTCACTAAAGAGTCCTGCAAACACTTCGCCGTAAATTGCCCACTGAATTTTCTTCTCGGAAATTACCTGAAACGCTTTTTGGCCAGAGAAGGTCTCGACTTCACCTTCCGGAGGGTCAATCTCATCCTCTATGCTCAAGTTGTTTCTTAAAAGTGGGCGCCCAACCTGAGTCGACATCAACAGCTGCAACAGTCGACTAGCGACATCGAGGTAGTGTTCATCTTTACATTTTGAGAAATCTACCGATGATCGACCAAATCCTTCCCGTAGTTCAACCTTGAAGAGTCGGTAACCATATGTCGTCGCCATTCTCTCCTTGCCTCCAATTTGGACGACAATCGTGGGCGATTGACCATGATCTTCATTCACGGCTAACCACTCTCGGTGTCGACGTCAGCTGGACCGAAAACTGCCGGGTGAAATTTAGTGTCAGTTTTACGCGCAAGAGTAGACTTCCCTTCAAATTGTTCTCCGGCTGTTGCGTGCGGACAGTAGTCAGATAGTGACAGCATGGACCACCCTTGTAAGATCGAACCTGTGTTCGAGTATTGCTCGAACTGAGTCGAGACGATAGGGCCAAACGGACCGTGCGCGTACGACATATGGCGCACTGGACTGTGAAGGTCCGTTCACCGTGTATGCCGCGTGGCGACATACCAGTCAGTTGCGACAGCTGTAACTACCTGTCGGGTGGCATTGCGGTAACCGCGGCCCGCTTGGGCGGGCCGTTCAGCAAGGCCGGGTGCCTGCGGTCGACCGGGCTCGCAGGCACAAGACGCCGGTCGGCGTGCTGATGGTCGACGTCGACCACTTCAAGGGAGTCAACGACACCTACGGCCACCTGGTCGGCGATGACGCCCTTCGCGCCATCGCGCGCACGATCAAGCAGAGCATTCGTTCCTACGACCTCTGCGGCCGATTCGGCGGGGAAGAGTTCGTCGTGCTGCTCCCGGATACCGATACCGACGCCGCCGTCGAGGTGGGAAACCGGATTTGTGCGGCCGTGCGCGCCGTGCGGCTGAACGACCTGGAGCAAGGCGATCCGCTGGAGAGTCTGCGGCTAAGCGTGTCCATCGGCGCCGCCGCCTACCCGATGGCTGGAGACGACCTCGAGGAGGTCTTGCTCGCCGCGGACAACGTGGTCTTCGCGGCGAAGGACGCGGGCCGAGACCGGGTCCACGCCATCACGCCCGGCCGGTCTAACTCTGCTGGTTGACGGTCTCGGTGTTCCCTTTGAGCTGGTCTCGGTTCTCTTGCGCCCATTCGGCCAACGGCCGGACAGCGCGCAGCAGTGAGCGTCCCATCGGCGTGAGCTGGTACGAGACTGCCGAGAAGTTGCCGGTCTCGGCCGCGTAGCGCTCGATCAGTCCGTCGTCGCGGGCGCGCTGCAACGTGTCGGTGAGAACCCGGTCTGAGAGCTTTCGGCCGCGGCTCACACGCTGCTCGACTTCGTTGATCGTGGTGATCAAGTCCTTGTACTGGGTTTCGCCGCGTGCCAGCGCTGCCAGCACGGCGACCGTCCAGCGCCCGCGGAGCACTTCGAGCGCGGTCTGCACGCTGTGCCGATACGGAACGTCCCACCCCTCCATGCCTGACAGCTAACACGAACCGCAGCGCCTTCGGTGGCCGTATCCGACAGCTTCGAGCGCCCGAATGGGTGAGAAAGCGTCCACTGAGCCCAGGCTCAGTGGGGGACTTACGTTGCCCTCAGTCGGCCCTTGCCCGGTATTCCAGAAGGCAGCCAGCAGAAACGGACTGCCTGGCGACGCAGGGAAAAGACGGAGATCAGCTGGGGCACTTGCCCCCTCGCGTTCGGACACGACGCCGAGTTGCTCCAGCTGGTTTTCGTCGAAGCAGGGGGAGGAGTCAAAGGATGGTTGCCGACTACATCCTCGAATGCGGTCATTGGGAGGAACTGCCCGCGACCGACGAGATGCTCAGCGCGGACCCCAAGACGGTGGACGGGTACGTCTGGTGCACCGCGTGCAGGGACTGGCAGCTCGTGATCGAGCGAGCCGATCCGGCAGACGTCGAGGTCGCGTCATGACGATCACCGACTCGACGCCGCGGACTCACACCTCGAGCCCGGCTTCGTCGACCGACGAACCTGAGGAGAAGTACGGCCCGCTGATGCATGTGGCTGCGGCCGCGATCGGGGCCATCGTCGCCGTGCCGATCATCTGGGCGGTGTCGCTCCTGCACGACACGACGATTCCAGTCCTCATGCTCGCGCGTGATGTCGGTGCCAACCAGAAAATCGCCGAGCCGGACTTGGCCACCGTCGAGCTCGAACCTGACAACGGTGTGCGATTCCTCAGGGCGGCTGACCGCGCCACCGTGCTGGGGCGTGGGCTTGCGGTCGGCCTGACCGAGGGCACGATCCTGACTACCAGTGACCTGACCTCCGGGTGGTCCGCGGGACCTGGAGCCCATGTCATCGGTCTTCGGGCCACTGGAGCCCAGCGCCCCGCCCAGCCTCTGCGGCCTGGGACGCCGGTCTGCGTCTGGCTGCCGACGGCGAAAGCCCCATGTGGCGGCGAAGGGTCGTTCCAGGCCCGCGTCGCCGAGGTCGGCCGAGCGGACCAGGACGGAATGGTGGTGGTCGACGTGATCGTGAACTCGGCGCACCTTGAGAAGGCGCTGGCGGCGACCGGCGGCAACGCGGTCATCAGTCTGATCGGAGCATGACGATGAGCCGTGAATGGAAATCATCAGGAGAATCAGCGCGGCCAAATCACAACGAGAAGGACGCGTGCTCGATGAAATGTCTTCGTATTTCGGTGCTGTCGATGGTCATGATCGCTGCGACGAGCTGTTCCAACGGCGGAACACCTGCGCCGACCTCGGAGACGCCGCCGCCGACTTCGTCGAGCTCGGCGCTCCCACCGTCGCCAGAAGAAACCGCCAAGCAGGCAGCGCTCGCCGCGTACGCCGGCTACTGGACGACGAGCACGGCTGCGGAGAAAGACCCGCGAGCCAAGGACTGGCGACAAGACCTTTCCCAGTACCTCGTTGATCCCGAACTGACCAAGCACCTGGCGGAAATCCAGAACCTCGCTTCCGTACCAGCGCATATGGAAGGCGACTACGGACGAGCCCCGGTCGTGACCGACGTATCGCTGAAGGAGACCGATCCGCGCGTCAAGATCACCGACTGCCTCGACCGGACACAGCTCCACCTCATCAGCGACAAGCCCAGCGACAACCGCAAGGTCTTGGACAACCCAGACCAGCCGCGACGTTACGAGTTCCGTGCGGAAGTCGTCCGCTACGCCACCTTGGACAACCGCTGGCTTGTCCAAGTCGTTCAAGCACAACTGGACAAGCCATGCTGAAACACACGTGTCTGCTCGTCGCGCTGGCGATGACGTGCGGACTGCACCCGACAGCAGCTCGAGCCGATGGACCCGGCGGATGCAAATCAGCCGGCGTCCGAGGGACCTGCTGGGTAGACGCCACCGACCCGGGCCGCCCAGGTGCAGGAACCGGAAGCCAGCCGGGCAAAGGCGGAAGCAAGGGCGGCTCCGGCCCGCAATGCCCGCTGATGGAGATCCCGCAACCCGGCGCCGGCGATCCGATGTGGGCGGGCCGCGACCCCGCCAAAGGCCGCCTCATGGTGCAGATCTGCGGTGTTGGTGGGCCTGGCGGCGGAACTATCGGTGACCCGCGCGTCGTCTACGTCGCCAATGGCGGCGGACCGGTGGTCCCACAGGTTTCGCCCGCCGAGCTCGCTCAGCGCGCGATCGAGCAGATGGGGCTCTCCGCGCCGGACATCAAGCTGGCGCCGCCCGCGGATTCACCGCACGGGGCGACGATCGGCTTCCCGGTGTGGATGTGGACCGCGCGCAGCGAGGCGACGACCGGCCCGGTCACCCGCACGGCGAGCGCGGGCGCGATCAGCGTGACGGCGACGGCGAAGCTGGCGCGGATCACCTGGTCGATGGGTGACGGCTCGGCGGTGAGCTGCGGTCCGGGCACTCCGTTCACAGAGGACCGCGCCGGCCAGCCGTCGCCGACCTGCGGCCACATCTACCTCAAGAAGGCAGCCGCTGGCGCGTTCGGCATCGCCGCGACCAGTCACTGGGAGATCAGCTGGTCCGGAGGCGGCCAGTCCGACTTCCAGACGATGGCTCTCACCGCGAACGCCCAACTGCCGGTGCGGGAGATCCGCACCCTCAATGTCCAGGGAGGCTGACCATGCTGACCACCACGAAGGCGCCGGAAGCTGGAGTTTCGTCCGCTGACGCGCAGCTTCCGGCGCCGCCTTCGCCTCGACCGCTCCGTCGACGCCCGTCGAAGGTGCTGATCCTGATCGGCCTCTTGCTGGCTGCACTCTGCGCCGCGGGCGCGGTGTTCGTCTACCGGAACAAAGACCTGCTCGTCTCCGTGGTCGGCGTCGCAAGCACCGTCCGCTACGGGCAGACGATCCCCGAAAATGCACTGCGTGAGGTTCAGGTCCGGCCGGATCCGGGCCTGTCGCCCGTGCGGTGGGACCAGCGATCCCGGTTGGTGGGGAAGAGGGCCACCACGGACCTCCTGCCCGGCGCAGTCGTCACCGAGCAGGTGGTCAAGGATGCCTTGCCCCCAGTGCAGGGCCAGCAGCTGGTGGGCGTCGCGGTCAAGGCGGCTCAACTTCCGGCGACACCCTTGGAGCCACGGCAGGCGGTGCTTCTTGTCCCGTCGAGCCAGGCCGGCGCGGGCGCGGAGCCGTGGGAACCGGTGCGCGGCACGGTTACCCGCGTAGGGGACCGGGACCAGTCTGGAATCCGCGTGGTCGACGTGGTGGTGCCTGAGCGGTCTGGGCCGCAGGTAGCCACGAAGGCCTCGACCGGCGGCGTCGCGATCGTGCTGCTTCCGGGGAGTTGACGAGTCATGTTGATCTCGCTCGCTTCGTTGTGTGGCAGTCCCGGCGTGTCGGCGGCCGCGCTCGCACTGGCCTGGACCTGGCCGCGGCACGCGATGGTCGCCGAATGCGACCCTGCGGGCGGGCGAGGCTTGGCGGTGTTCGATCCGAACGGCGCGCTCGGCCGACGCGGGATATTCGAAGCGATGCTCGCGGCCCGGACGGTACCGGTGCAGCAGGCCGTCTGGCGCCAGGCGATCACCTTGCCGGACGGCACCGGCACCCATTTCTTGTTGCCTGGCGCGCATTCGCGCCGCGAGGCGGAAAGCTTGCAGTGGCAGCGGCTGGGGCCCGCGTTCCGGGAACTGGATCCGATGGACGTGCTCGCGGATTGCGGCAGGCTCCGCTCGCGGGGAACGCCGCACGCCGTGCTCGCGACGTCGGACTTGACCGTGCTGCTGGTACGCAACGACCGCCATTCACTGCGCGCGGTCGTGTCCTCTATGGACATCGTGCGCGAGGAGCTAGGCCTGGTCGGAACCGCTGACGATGGTCTGGTGATCGTCCTGGTCGGCGCGACGCACGGGTTCACGCTGTCGGAGATTCGCAGCCAGGTAGCGGTGCCAGTGCTCGGCGAGCTGCCGTGGCACCCGGCGACGGCCAAGGCGTTCACCGAGACTTTCAACCCGGGCAGCAAGTTCGAGGCGTCGCCACTTCTCACACGAGCCCGCGAACTCGCCGGAGAAGTCGGCCGCCGCGCGCTGGCGCGGTCGCGCCGCATCCAGCGCGCCACACGTGTCGAGACGACCGCACGGGCAGGGCGGTTACAGCCGCACCGGGAGCCGGTTCCCGCGCACCAGCTGACGCCGATTCCGCGGCCGCCTGTCGCGCAGGGAGGTGCGCATGTCGTCTGAACTCATCGAGCGCAACGGCTTCGACGATGCCGACGAGCTGGTGGATCGGGTGCAGCAGAAGCTGGCGCTCCGCGTGCAGGACGAGCTGACCCGCCGCGACGGCCCTGTCGTCGACGGCGTGGAACGTGCCGTCGCAGGCAAGCTCATCGACGCCGTTATGTCCGAGGTCATCGAAGGCTGGGTGGTGCAGGGACGGCCGTTCCCTGGTCCGGACCAGGAGTGGGCCGTCAAGGAAGCCGTCATGGCCGAGATGTTCGGTCTCGGACGGCTGGAACCGCTGCTCGCCGACGGCGAGGTCGAGAACATCGACATCATCGGCAACGAGCCAGCGTGGCTTTCCTATGGCGATGGACGTGTGATGCGCGGTCCGCGGGTGGCTCCGACCGATGAGGCGCTGGTGCGGTGGCTGCAGCGGCTGGCCACGCGGCACAGCCGCACGGAGCGTTCGTTCAACGGCGCCCATCCGCTGCTCAACATGGAGTTGCCCGGCGGGGAACGTCTGGCCGCGGTGATCGACGTGACCGATCGCCCGCACGTCTCCATCCGCCGCCACCGCTTGCCCGCGGCCAGCCTCGAGGACCTCCGCGGCAAAGGCGTGCTGTCCACCGCGCAGCTTGCGCTGCTGCGAGCGGCGATCCGCGCGGAGAAGAACATCGTGATCTGCGGTCGGCAGAAGGCGGGCAAGACAACCCTGCTCCGAGCTCTGTGCTGGGAAATCCCCGCCGACGAGCGATTCGCCACCGTGGAAACCGAGTTCGAGCTCGGCTTGCACCGCTACCGCGATCGCTTCCCCGCGGTGGTGCCGTTCGAACAGCGCGAAGGCAACTCCGAGCGCATGGAGAACGGACGACCGGTCGGCGGAATCGACCTGCCACAGCTCGTGTGGCATTCCCTGCGCATGCACACCACGCGGATCATCGTCGGCGAGGTACGTGGCCGGGAGATCATCCCGATGCTCGACGCGTTGTCCACCGGCGGCGCCGGATCGCTGTCCACTCTGCACGCTCGCGCCGCCGGCGACGCCATCAACCGGATGGCCCGGCTGTGCCTGGAAGGCAACACCGCCTGGACACCGGAGCTGGCTTTCGACACGGTCGCGCACACGATCGACTTGATCGTGCACCTGGATCTCGTGCGAACCCAGGACAGCCTCGACCGCTACATCTCCGAGATCATCTCCGTCGAAGCCGGTGAGTACGGCCGACCAGCACGCACCTACCTCTTCCAGCCCGAGCCCGACGGCCGCAGGTCCATCCCCACCGGCAACCTGCCCACCGACATCGCCGACTACGAACGCGCTGGATTCGACCGGAACTGGCTGACCCGCGGAGGCGACGGCGACTGGATGCTCAACCAGTCGGGAGTTCGTGGTGGCTGAACTCGTTCTCGCTGTTCTCGGCGCCGGTTTCGGGGGCGGCCTCACGCTGGCTGTCGCCGGCTTCTACGGCCGAGACGTCTCAGATAAGTCCGCGTTCCGTCGGAGGCCGATCTCGGTTTGGAGGGCTCGCCGCTCCCGCCGCGACGTTCGCCTCCGGTGGATGGTCGCCGCGGCAGTCGGCGCCGCAGTGTGGCTGGTGACAGGCTGGCCGGTCGCGGGCATCGCTGTCACCACGCTCGTCGCCTTCCTTCCGTGGTTGTTCGCAGCAGGCACGATCGCCGCCGAGCGGATCGAACAGCTCGAAGCCCTCGAGGACTGGCTGCGCCACCTCGCTGACGTCATGGGCCCCGGCAACATCGGCCTGGTCAGCGCCATCACGGGCTCCGCACACGACGTGCCGCCCAGGATCGCCAGCGCGGTCACCACCTTGGCGCAACGCCTGCGGACCTGGGACGTCCAGGCCGCGCTCCTGGCCTTCGCCGACGAGATCGACGACCAGATCGGCGACGCCGCAGCCGCCGGACTCTGCGTGGCCTACCAGCAAGGATCCGGCGTCGCCGACCTCCTCAAGACCCTCGCGACGCAGGTCGCCGAGGAAGTCACCGCGCGCCGCGCCACCGAAGCCGAACGCGCCCGCCGCCGATCGACCGCGCGAATCCTGCTCGGCATGTGGGCGGCCATGTTCACCGGCTTCGCCGTGTTCGGCAGCACCACCTACATCTCGGCGTACAACACCGCCATCGGCCAGATCGTCCTCGCCGTCATCCTCGGCATGGTCGGCGCCTCCGCGGTCTGGCTGCGCCAGCTCGGGATCGAGCCCCGCGCGCCGCGGTTCCTCGTTGCGAGCCCAGGGAGGAAGCCGTGAACCCCCTCGTGCTGTTGATTCTGCTGTCCATCGGCACCGCCGCCGGGCTCACGCTGGTAGTAGCCGCCTTCATCCCGCTCCGACCTCGCCTGAGCGACGTCTTGCGCGACCGCGACCTGCTCGCCGTCACTGCGGGCGGCTCGACGAACCGGGTCATGCAGCTGGCGGGCCGACTTCGGCTCACCGTGCCCGAGACCGACCTCGATCTTGTCGGCCTGAGTCGAGAATCCTTCGTCCTGCAGCGCATCGGTTTCGCTCTTGGTGGCGCGCTGTGGATTCCGCTTCTGGCCTGGATCCTGGAGTTCGCCGACGTCGCACCGCCCTTGTTCCTCACCGGTATGGCGTCCCTCGGCGCCGCCTTCGTCGGCTGGACGTTGCCGCCAGTGCTGCTCAAAGGAAAGGTGACGCGGGCGCGCGCGGCGTTCAAAGGCGCCCTCGCCTCCTACTGCCAGCTCGTCGCACTGGGACGCCTCGGCGACCGCGGGCCCGCCGAGGCGATGCGTTACCCCGCGCTGCTCGGATCGGGCTGGGGATTCCGGCGCATCCAGATCGCCATCGACGAAGCCGCCTTGCGCGGCGAGATGCCGTGGGACGGCCTGCAACGGCTCGCGGAATCTATGGGCGTGCGCGAGCTCAAAGACCTCGGCCACATCATCACCAACGCCGGACAGGGCGGAGCAAGCATCGTGGACACCTTGCGCGCCAAAGCATCCTCCCTCACCCAGCAGCAACTCGCCGCTCAGAAGGCCGGGTCGTCGATCCGATCCGACCGCATGGACATGCCGGTCGCCGTCATGGGCCTGGCCTTCATCGGCTTCCTGGCCTTCCCCGGCATCTACACCCTGCTCGGCGGATAGAGGAGAAAATCATGCTCATCACGAAGCTGTACCTCGCCATGCTGGCCGTCGGCCAGTTCCTTCACGAGCGCGGCGCGCAGTTCGCGCGCGAGAGCGAACGCGGCGACGAGAACATCACCAAGGTGTTCTACGCCGTCCTCGGCGTCACCGTCGCCACCCTCATCGCTGCCGCGGTCACGGCGTTCGTCAACGGCAAACTACCGCTGATCGGCGGCCAATGAACCGCGTCGCTGCGCTGCACGGCGAACGTGGCGACGAGAACCTCGCGGCGGTCTACGTCTTCGGCGCGCTGCTGTTCTTCACCTGGGCCGTGTTCCAGGCCGTCGCGGTGTTCCTCGGCAGCAATGTCGCACTGGAGGCGGCCCGCGACGGCGTCAACGCAGCGAGGCTTCCACCGGTCGACACCGCGGTCGCGGAGATCCGCGCTCGCGACTACACCAGTCGCGTGATGGTCGGCTGGCTCACCAACGTCGCCGCTCGCGCCTCCGTCGACGGCCAGAACGTCACCGTGACGGTCAGCGCGGACGCCGCGTCCTTCTTGCCGTTCCTGCGCTTCCCAGTCAGCCAGACCGCGTCAGCGCCGATCGAACAGCTCGAATCATGACCACCCGACTTCACGATCTCCGCCACAGCGAACGCGGCGACATGAACATCGAGGTCGCCATCGGCGCCACCGCGCTCGTTGTCCTTTTCGGACTCGCCATCGCCGCCATGCGCGTCGAAACTGCTGAATCCGCTGTCGACGAGGCCGCTCGCGCCGCGGCCCGGACCGCCTCACTCGCCCACGACGGTGACGCCGCAGTGGCGGGGGCGGAACAACGCGCCCGTGCCGTGCTGGCCGAGCAGCGCTTGGCGTGCGCGGTCCTCGACGTCGCGGTCGACGCGAGCGATTTCGCTAAACCGCTCGGTGAAACCGGCTACGTCACCGCGACCGTCACCTGCGACATCCCACTCGGCAGCCTGCTCATCCCCGGGATCGGCGGTACCAAGACAGCCAGATCCGAGTTCCGTTCACCGATCGACAAGTACGGGGCCCGCCGATGAAGCAGATCATTCGGGACGAGCGTGGCTCGGCATCAGTCTGGCTGGTCGGCCTTAGCGTCGTCCTGGCGATAGCCATCGGCGGCGCGGTCGACGGCAGCCGCAAAGCCCAAGCCCACTCCCACGCCACCGCCGTCGCCGAGGAAGCCGCCCGCGCCGCCGCCCAAGCCCTGCGCGCTCACGCCCTCGCGACCGGGGTCGATGCCGATCTCAACCCCGATCTCGCCGCCGCCGAGGGGCGCCGCTACCTCGCCGCCACCGGCGCGTCCGGCACCGTGTCCGTCGAGGGTGGCCGTGTCAGCGTCGACACCACCGTCACCCGGTCGACGATCTTCCTCGGCATGATCGGTATCGCCGAGTTCACTGTCCACGGCCATGGCACCGCCGACCTCATCTCCGCCGGCTGAAGGAGGCGGATGACCATGCGCATCCTCGGACGAGCTATTCGGTGCTGTGTCTCAGTCTCCGTCGTTCTCGCGTTGGTCGCGATACCGCCCGTCCTGCTCTGGGTCACACGGACGGCGTTCATACCCGATCACGTCCCCTCGCCGAACGAACTGCTGAGCTGGTTCACCGACCGGGACACCGGACAAGTCTTCGTCGCCGTCCTCGCGTTGGCTGGTCTGATCGCCTGGCTGCAACTGCTTGTCGCGCTCGCCTTGGAAGTCGGCGGGCGCCTGCGGGGCACGCAGGTACCGCGACTGCCAGGGTTCGGCTGGGCCCAGAAACTCGCCGCCGCGGTCCTGCTCGCACTCGTCACCGGTACGGCAACCGCTGCGGCGTCACCTAGCCCGCCACCAGCTCCGCCTGCCGCCAGCGCGCCGCCCACTGCGGGCAACGTCAGCGCTCAATTCCCACAACCGGAAGCCCCGCCGGTCCACGTGGTTCAGCCCGGCGAGTCGCTGATGCAGATCGCTGCGGACCGGCTCGGTGACGAAAACAGGTACCAGGAGATCTTCCAGCTCAACAAGGATCGCCGCCAGCCCGACGGCCGCGCCCTGCGTGATGTCGGTCTGCTGAGGCCCGGCTGGACCCTCAACCTCCCGCCAGACGCCACCGAACCCTGCGCCGAGGTGACCGTCAAGGGCGGCGACACCTTGTCGAAGGTCGCTCGCGAGCACCTCGGAGACGCTCGCCGGTACCCGGAAATCTTCACCCTCAACAAAGACCGCCCCCAACCCAACGGGCACCCGATCACCGACCCGAACCGAATCCACCCCGGTACGGTCCTGCGGCTGCCTAGCGGTCTACGCCCGGCAGGGGGAGCAGCAGCGCCATCCGGTCAGCCGCAGGGAGGTACCGCCGAGGCGATCGCCGGCGGCTTGCCGCCAGCAGCCTCTGGCTGCGGGCCGACGACCCCGCCCTCGGGACGTTCCGTACCGGAACCGCAGAAATCCCAACCGCCAGAGCCCAGCCCGGCTGTGCCAGAAAAGAGCCCGAGCCCTACGACTGCCGCGTCGTCGACTCGGCCAGCTGACACCACCACGTCGAAGGACGCCTCTGTTCCGTGGGGCCAGATTGGCATCGGCGGCCTGCTCGCGGCGGGGATCCTCGCTGCTCTGGGTACGCGTCGCAGGCTCGCCCAGCGCAAACGCCGCCCCGGCCATCGCATGCAGCGCCCCGACACACCAGGCAACGTCGAAACGGCCCTCCGTGCGACCGAACAGCCAGGCACCGTCGAGCTGCTCAACCGCTCACTCCGCACGCTCGCCGACCACATCCGTCAAGCCGACGAGAGCCTTCCCGCAATCAGTTCGGTCATCATCGGATCGAACGGCATCACCGTGCGTCCCGCCCAACCCGGACCACCGCCTGCGCCGTTGCTGGGCTCGCAAACAGAGTGGGTGTTCGATCCCGACGTGCCACTGCTCGACCACGACCAGCTCGAAGCAGTACCCGCACCGTATCCGGCGCTGATCTGCCTGGGACACAACGCTGATCGTGAACTCGTGCTGGTCAATCTCGAGCACATCGGCGCCATCACCTTGCGCGGCGAATCTGACGAGGTCGAAGCCGTGCTCGAGGCCATTGCGTGGAACATCTCGGCAGCAGCGTGGGCCGATCACCTAGTCACCACTCTCGTCGGCTTCGGCAACATCACCGCCGCGCACAATCCGGATCGTCTGCGCTATGCCGAGACCGTCGACGCCGCGCTCGATGTTTTCGAGCGCCGCGCACACGAGGTCGCCGACGGTCTGCGCGCCGCAGGGCTCGCCTCCGTCGACGCCGCGCGAGGCAACGACCTGGCCGAAGACACCTGGACTCCAGAGATCATCCTGTCGGCACGCCCCTTCACCGCAAGCCAGCAAGAGAGGCTTGCTGCTCTTGTGGAGTCCGGTGGCGTTGCAACCAGCCTGGCCGCGATCATCACCGTCGACGACACCGCGAACCCATTCCCCGGAGCGTGGGAACTGGACCTGGGCGCGACGCCGACGCATATCGAGGCTCTGGGAGCCGACGTCGAACTGCAGCGCCTCGGTACCGCTGACGTGCACGAGCTGATCGCCATGTTCGCGGCCGCGGACGCCGCCGTGCAGGTACCCGCCGAGGACTTCCGCAACATCCCACCCGAACCCACTGAGATTCCCGAAACTCTGGATGCCGACCAGGTTCTCGCGCCTTGCCCGTCGACGGTCGATGTGCCGGCCGAGCACGAAGACCCGACGGTGCCGGAGATCCGGCTGCTTGGACCGGTCCGTCTGTGCAATCTCGACATCGGCAAGGTCGAATCGAAGAAGCTCAACCGGCTCGTCGAACTCGCAGCCTTTCTCGTCCTGCGTTCCGGAGCCACGGCCGACGAGATCTCCCGCCAGCTGGGTACCGAGACCCAGCCTTGGTCTGCGGCCACTCGCCAGGCGTACATTTCGCGCCTGCGCACCTGGCTCGGCCGCGACCACGACGGTGACCTGTACTTGCCCAACGTCGCCACCAAGCCGGGCGGCTACCGATTGTCCGACACGATCGGCTGCGACTGGCACCGCTTCCAACGGTTGGCCAACCGCGGCCTCAACGAGGACCCGGCCCGCCGCTTGACGTACCTTCAGCGCGCGCTCGACCTGGTCGAAGGCATGCCGTTCAGCAACATTTCCCAAGGCAGGTACGCCTGGAGCACCTGGCTGCAACGAGACATGATCGATGCCATCGTCGACGTCGCCCACGCAGTCGCCGATGCCCACCAACGAGCCGGGAATCTCACCGCCGCTCGCGCCGCCCTCGCGAAAGGTCTGCAAGCCGAGCCCGTCAGCGAGATCCTCTATCGCGACCTGCTACGCGTCGAATACCGAGCCGGAAACCTCAACGCGGTCAAGGAAGCAGCTGACAAACTCGCCGAACTCGCTGCCGCGCTCGACGTCGAACTCGACGAGAACACCAGCGAGCTCATCCGCACGCTCCTTGAACCGCGATACCGCGCATCGACGCGGTAGTTCGCCAAGGACCATGAATAGTCTCGTGTCGGCGGGGAGGACGATCGCTACTGTCGTTTTCCAACGGCCTAGGTAAGTATTAGCGAGACCGATCCCCGTATCGGACCGCGATCACTTTCACACCAGTCGTAGCGTGGGCCGTTCGTCAACCTGACCGAGTAGTAGCCGTAGGCGCGGGATCTTCCACTGGAGTTGGCGGGCGAGACTGGTGAGCGTGAGCAGATTGTGGTCTTGGGCAAGGTCAAAAGCTTTGCCAAGGAGGCTCGCGGTCTCACCGGGGAAGCCGTTGACCTTCTGAGGTGCGAACAGGCCAACGGTGTGGAGCTGGTTCAGCCGTTGGTAGGCGCGGCGAGCGCTCGCATCAGATATGAGTCCGAGTTCACGGGAGCGATAGATTAGAGACTTGATCGACACACCCCAAGTGCGGCTAAGTTCGTCGAGTTTCTGTAGGTCCACGCGTGCGGGAAGCAGGTCCTTGATGACTGCTGCGGGGGTGAGCAACTCGGCGGCGAACTGGTTGGCTTCGCGCTCCTGCTGAGGGTCGCCAGGGACGCTGTTGCGGTGGAGCAGCAGATGGCCCAGTTCGTGGGCAGCGGTGAAGCGGTGCCTGTAGACGTCGTCACCGCGGTCGGGCGTAAGCACGACCAGCGGTCGAGGCAGGTGTGAGGTTGAGAATGCGTCAATGCGGGCGGTCTCCTCGCCAGCAAAAGGCACTGTGGTGACGATGATCCCGCGAGTTTCCATCGTCCTGACTAGGTGCGGAATCCGTTCCCGACCAAGGCGCCATCGAGTGCGCAGAACCCGGGCCGCGGTCGCCGGATCGGTTGAAAACTCGGTGTTTTCGAGGCTGGAAGTGTCGAACCCGGGCAGATCAACCTTGGGCAGTCGAACATGTTGGTCGAGAGCATGCGCGAGCTCCCAAACCTGCTCGACAAATGCGATGGCTTTTGCCCTCTGCGCGGCTCGGGTCGAACGCAGACTGCGGAAATGCGCAGTGGAGGCGTCAAGTTGAGCGTGGGCGCGACCTGCGGCGAAGAACCCCAAGGGCACGTCAAGGATTTCGGCCAGATGCTGGACGTGGTCTGGGCGAGGCGGGGTGGCACGAGCCTCCCATTGGCTGACCGCGGCCGGGGTGACGCCGACCTTGGTAGCGAGCGCGGTTTTGGTCAGACCTGCCAGGCAACGTGCTTGAGTCAGCCTTGCTGCATCGAAGACACTGGCGACGGCTGCGGGAGCGACCGCGGAGTTGGCGTCACCAAGGAGGTGGAGTTGTAGTTGGTCAGTCATCGCTTCCGGTTTCCGGCGCTGGCGCCGTGGGATCAGTGTCAGGCGAAGTCAGCGGCGGGCGGATGCCCAAATCAGGTTCTTCGAGAGGGGCATCATCAAATCGTGGTCCGCCGGAGCCGAGCCTGGCGGGCAGAGGAACTGGGCGAACGGGGCCAACGTCGGCACTTCTACCTTTCTGACCGAAGTCCTTCAGAGGTAGCTCTTCGCGGTATGACCAGCGCAGGTGTCCATCCTCATCGGCCTGAGTTGCATCGCCCCAATAGACACGCAGAAGACCAGACTGCGGACTGCTCGCGTAAGCGATCAGGACCATCCCCCCAGCGGTGGCCATCTCCTTTAGCAGGTTGGCGAGCTCTTCGTACTCGGCGCGCAGTTCTTCCTCTGACATGCTCGCTTGCTCGATTGTCCCTTGTGGATCGGGAACCTCCGGGTTCAAGCCCAACAGCGCGCTTCGTACCTCCGACATGCGCATCTTGGCGTCATCGACATTTGCCCGCAAATCGTTCCCGTAGCGCCACGGGTACAGGATCGCGTTCTGTTCACCCACCACCGCTAGTCGATAACGCGCACCCTTGGGCTTGATCTGGCGAACGCCGTCGATGTCCTTAACCCGATCGACCAGTTCTTCGTGCTGGGTCTGCCAGATGTGTCCGTAGATGTCGTTCGTGGTCAGGCCCATTGCTAGGTGGCCAAGAAATGCCCGCTCGTGTGCTGCCTGCAACGCGGCTGGAATGGCTTGGTAGAGCTCCACTGCGGCGTGGCCGAACCTCATCTGAGCCCACGACGACGGCGATACGAAGTTGCTCATCGAACCTCCGACCACAGTGTCCAGACAGCTTACGTTCTGAACGATGCCACCTTTCTATCACTTAAGATATCGACATGTCTAGCGCACTTGCTGGCGTCGGAGCTTCGACCATGATAGTGGATCAACTCCGCCTGGGTGCCTCCAGGCGTGGCCAGGAGCCAAGAATCAGCCCCCACGTCGCTGCTGGCCAGCGGGCTGATCGTTGACGCCTTATCGTGCCGATTTGGTGGACTGAACCCGTCGCGAGCAAGTGACGCGGCCTTCCTGACCGCAACGACGGACTGATCGTTCAGCGCGTGGCGGCGAGCGTGACCGTGGATCGCACGGCTTCCCAGACCGCGTCGCGGCGGCGGCCGCCGATCGTGTGGCCGCGTGCGCGGATCCCATCGAGCAGTCGGTCACGGGAGAGCCGGTCGCCGAGTTCGATCAGGACCTCATGGGCGACTGGCAGGACGTCGTCGATGTCAGGTTCGGTCGCCGCAGAGCCCGGCCCTAGATACCGGCGGCCGGGTCGCGCGTAGGCGACCGATGGCGACCGATCGCTGTCGTCGACTGAGCGGTTGGTATCTGTCTGTGGCTGTGACAGTGGCTCGGGCTCCAGCCGGGGCACGGATTCGGCGGTGGTCGGTGACAGGTCGTCGGTCGCGACCGGCTCGGCGGCCTTGAGTCGTGACCGGCCGGAAAGGATGCTGTGCAGTCGGTTGCCCCGCTGTATCGGGGAGTCCGTGTGTGGAGGGCGGACCTGCCCGCTGGGTGTCGCCGTGATCGGCGAGGGTGAGGTGGTGCGGGCCAGTTCGGCGTGGTCGAGCCGACGGGTGACGAAGCGGCGCTCTTTGCGGCCGAATGTCCGTTTGGCTCGGCGCCAGGCGCGACGGGCGTCGTGGTCGGCGAGGGCGAGCGACCATGCCTCGGTCGCGTCGGTCAGCCCGAGGCGAAGGGCGGCCGACGCCGCACGACCGGTCGTGACCGGGAACCGGAGCCAGCGCGCGCATCCGAACCTCGGTCGTCGCGGTGGAAGCCGGTCGGCATGGCGCTGGCGGTGAGCCTGCCGTTCGCGCAGTTCCCACCCGGCGACCGAAGCGACCGACAGCAAAGCGAAGACCGCCCCGGTTACCCCTGGCTTTGTCCAGTCGGGTGATCCGTGCCGGTAGTTCACCGCCGCCGCGGCCGCCACGACGGCCCACATCCCGGCTCGGTACAGCGCGGTCGAGTCATCGGCTGACCGGGCCTTGTGCGCGAGACCTGCGAGGGAAAGCCCCAGCGACTCCAGCGACGAAGCGACCATGCCGCACAGGAGAACCGGGAGACCCGCTGCGCGCATGGCGTCGAACTGGAACCACCACGCCGACGTGGTCGCCGCGAGAATGGGAGCAGCGATAAGCAGTTCCCCTGTGGTGAGGCAGAACCCGCGGGCCATCTGAACCGCGCGACCGGCTCGCTGGAGGCGACGCTCCCGGCGACGCCGTGTGCACCGGGCACGTTCCTGACGCCGGTGCTTCTTCCTGGCGAGTCGGCGTTCGTTCTGCTGTTCTTTGAGCTTGTGGCGTCGTTCGGTCAGGTCGAGCTCCGCGGCGCGTTCAGCGATGCGGAGCTCTGCGCGGTCGCGTTGCCGTCCTGCTCGGGTACCGACGGTCACGGTCGTCGAATCCGGAAGGACACGCGAGTCGATCATGGTCATGTCAGTTCCCTCCGAATTCGGCATTGCCGGTGGCGAGTGGGTGGGGTTCGCCGGTGAGGGTGGCGAGTGCGGTGGCGATTTCGTGGAGGGTGGCTTTGGTGTAGATGGAGATGCTACCGGCGGTGTTGGCGCTGGTGTTGGTGCTGTGCCCGGCGTAGCCGCGGGCGATGGCGGCGTTGAAGTTGCGTTCGACCCAGGTGAGGGTGGTGTGTCGCAGCCAGTGCGTTGACACGCCTTGGGCTCGTGCCCAAGGGAGGTGTTGGCCGATGCGTTTCCAGAGGTAGTCGTAGCGGCGGGTGGTGATCGGCTGCCCGCTGCGGTAGCGCAGCAGCTGCTGGTGCGGGAGCACCGCGTGCCGGGTGCGGGCGTGCGCCACCAGGTGCTTCATGAGGGTGGGGGAGACCGGCTGCCACCGGACCGTGTTCGCCTTCTCCCTCAGGTAGATGAGGCACTGCTCGCGGTCGAGGTCCTGCGGGCGCAGATTCAGTCCGCCCTGGCGGCGGCCCGCCGTCTCGGTGTGCAGGCGCAGGATCAGCGCGTCCAGCTCAGGATCGTCACCGGTGGTCGATCCGATGTGGTTGATCTCGGCGAGCCGCTCGGGTGGTAGCGCGTAGCGGGTGGAGTCACCCCGTGCTGGCTTCGCGACCTTCGCTGCCGGGCTGGTGCCGGGTTCGATCAGTTCGTCGTCATCGGCGAGCTTGTAGAGGCAGCGGAGGGCGCCGATGAAGTTCTCTACCGCTCCGTTCCCGCCACGTCCGTTTCGCCGGATGACGACGTTGGCCTTGATGTGCTCGGCGAGTGCCTTGATCTCCGAAGGTGCTACGTCGTCGATCGGGCGTTCACCCCATGCTTCGACCGCGTAGTTCCAGTACGGGCCATAGGTTTCCCGTGTCCCCGCCGACACCGCGGCCGCCACCTTCGGCACGAACATGCCGAAGGTCGGTGCGGGTGGGCGAGGTGGGCTGGTGTCGGCCAGGTCCTGCGGGGTCAGGCCGAGGCTGGACAGGAGCAAGCGGGCGGCGTCGAGGTTGGCGGCCCGGTTGCCCGTGCTGGTGGTCATGGTTGTTCACCACCGAGCAACGTGGTGTGGGTCGCGGTCATGACCTGGTGGAGCAAGGCGGTGGTGTAGATCAGGAGCGTGGCCCGGCGGGGGACTGCGGCGAGCAGGATCCGGTCGCGGGCGCGCAGGCCGTAGCGGGTCCGCAGTGGCGCGGGGATCTGGATATAGCCCGACGGGGCAAGGGTGAACACGCCACGGGGGTCGCGACGGATGATCACTGCGCCGTCCTCGGCCGTGATCGTCAGCGGCTCGCCAGGCATCCAGCCAAGGGCGTGCAGCACGGCCTGGTCCGACACTCGGCCGGACGCGTCGACTTTCGCCATGGCGTAGGTGACGGGGATCGGGCCGGTCGTGATGGGGACTTGGACGAGCGGTAGCCGTGCGTCCGGCATCGCGAGGCGTCCGGGACGGACTGGGCCTGACGTAGGGGGCGGCACGATCGGTGACACGACTTGGGCGGTCATCCCAGCCACCTCCGCCCGGAGGCGTCGGAGCTCAGAGAGCGATGGAGGGTGCGCCAATGACAAAAGCTCGGCGGGGTAAAGTACCCGCCGAGCGTGTCAAAGTGCCTGCAAAACAAGGGACTAGGCACGTAATCAAGTGTCCGAGGGGGGACTTGAACCCCCACGTCCGTTAAGGACACTAGCACCTCAAGCTAGCGCGTCTGCCATTCCGCCACCCGGACTTGATGTAAGAAGACTATACGCCTCGTCCAGGCCGTTTTCATGGGGGTCCAGTTACGCGCTGCAGCCACTGCTGGCATGATCTTGCGGTTTGGCCTCTTGCAGGTCAGAGGCCTAGGTGGGTGGTGGCGTCGGTGAGGGCCTCGTCGAGGATCGCCAGGCCCAGGGCCAGTTCTTCCTCGGTGACGGTGAGGGGTGGGGCGATGCGGAAGACGCCGCCCATGCCGGGGAGCTGGACGATGTTCATGTGGAGGCCGAGCTCGAGGCAGCGCTGAGTGACCAGTGCGCCGAGGAGGTCGGCGCTGTGGTCGCCGATGGCGGCCAGTTCGAGGCCGGCGAGGAGGCCTCGGCCTCGGATGTCGGAGACGGCCGGGTGGCGGGTGGCGATGGCGTCGAGGCCGGTGCGGAGGGTGGCTCCGAGTTTGGTGGCTCGGTCGTCGAGGTGGTCGCGGGCGAGTACGTCGAGGACCGTGTTGCCCACCGCTGCGACCAGGGGGTCTGAGACGTGGGTCGTCAAGAAGAGGAAGCCGCGGTCGTGGGCTTCCTGCTCGATCTCGGGGGTGGTGAGGACCGCTGCGAGCGGGAGGCCGGCGCCTAGCGTCTTCGAGAGGGTGAGGATGTCGGGGACGATGTTGTCGCGCTGGAAGGCGTACCAGGTGCCGGTGCGGCACAGGCCGGTTTGGGCTTCGTCGAGGATGAGGAGCATGCCGCGCTGACGGCATTTGGCCTGCAGGGCGGCCAGGTAACCGAGGGGTGGGTCGATGACTCCGCCTGAGCTGAGGATGGGCTCGACGATGCAGGCCGCGAGGCTGCCGACGGACTGGGCGTCGATGAGGTCGAAGGCCAGGTCGAGCTGCTGGCTCCAGTCCGGGCCCGTCGGGACGGGGATGGCGAAGTTGCCGGGGGCCGCGGGGCCGTAGCCCTTGCGGCCGGCGCTGTAGGTGGCTGAGGCCGCCGCTTGGGTCATTCCGTGCCAGGACCTGGCGAAGGACACGATCTCGTGCTTGCCGGTGACGAGCTTGGCGAGGCGCATTGCGGCCTCGTTCGACTCGGCGCCCGTGGTCACCAGGAGCGCTTTCTCGAGGGGCTGGGTTTGGGCGAGTTTGCGGGCCAGGTCGACGACGGGGCGGGTGAGCATTCCGCTGAAGAGGTGGTCGAGGGAGGCGACCTGCTTTTGGACCGTGGCGACGATCTCGGGATGGGAGTGGCCGAGGATGGCGCTCATCTGACCGGAGGTGAAGTCGAGGATCTTCCGGCCGTCCTCCGCGTAGAGGAAACTGCCGGACGCGCTGATGATGATCTCGCGGGTGAATGTGCCCGCGCCCAGGTAGCGGACCAGGTGGCGGTCGGCGTCGGCCCAAAACTCAGTGGTCATGCGTTCGACGTTAGGTGGGGTTGCTGGACACGTCCAGCTCGCAAATCCGGGGTTGCTGTTCGGCTGAGCCGTACAAGAATGGGGTCTGTGACGCTCAATCCTTGGCGGCTTCAGCTGCTCAGCCGGTTGGACACGCTCGGCACCGTTCGGGCGGTCGCGCTGGATGCGAACTTGAGTGCTTCGAGCGTGTCGCAGCAGCTGGCGGTGCTTGAGGCCGAGACGCGGACGCGGCTGTTGGAACGGAGTGGGCGGCGGGTGCGGCTGACGCCTGCCGGGCTGGTGCTCGCGCGGCGGGGGCGGGCGATTCTGGATCACATGGCCGAGGTCGAGGCCGAACTGCGAGGGCTTAACGGGGAGCCGGCCGGGCTGGTGCGGCTCGGGGCTTTTCAAAGCGCGATTCACACCATGGCCGTGCCTGCTGTGAGAAGCCTTGCCGAGTCGCATCCGCATCTCGAGGTCGAGCTGCTGGAGCTTGAGCCGCATGAGAGCATGCCGGCGCTGCGTGGTGGTGATGCCGATGTCATCGTCACGACCACCGACTTCGTCGAGCTGCCGCTGGGGCCCGATGTCGACTTGGTGACGTTGGGGACCGATCCGGTCGTGCTCGTGCTGCCTGCCGATCACAGCGCGCGGGAGCCGGTCGACTTGCGGGCTTATGCGGATTCCAACTGGGCTTTCGATATTCCGCAGTCGTATATGGCGAATCTGGCGATTCGGTTGTGCCGGGAGTCGGGGTTCGAGCCGCGGGTGGTGTGCCGGTTCAGCAACTACCTGATGACCTTGCAGCATGTCGAGGCCGGGCTCTCGATCGCTTTGCTGCCGGGGCTGGCCGTCGACCCGCGGTATCGGGTGGTGACGCGGGAGCTGGTGGCTCCTGTCACCCGGACGATCACCGCGGCCGTGCGGCGTGGGGGCCCGCCGAGGGCGGCGGTCAATCTGGTTTTGGACGCGGTGCGGCGGCAGGACATTTCGAGGGCCGCACCCGGCTCTCGTGACGCGCCTCGGATGCCGCTTCGATGACCTCGTCGAGCACTTCACGTGAGGTGGTCAAATCAGCGATCATCCGGTTGATGCGGTCGCGTTCTTCGTCCAGCTCGGTGACGAGACGGGGCGTGGCGATCTCGGAGGGGCCGCCGTCGCTGTCGCGCATGCAGGGCAGCAGTCGCGCGATCTTCTTGCTGTGCAGGCCCGCGGCGAACAGCTCCTGGATGCGGATGACCCGGTCGACGGCGTGCTCGGGATAGTCGCGCTGGCCGCCGGGTGTGCGGGCGGCCGACAGGAGGCCCTGCTCTTCGTAGTAGCGCAACGACCGGTCACTCACCCCGGTACGCCGGGCGAGCTCACCAATGCGCATGTGGACCCCCCGACTGTGATGGCGCACACAGTGACCCTGACATCAATGGCAGATTTTACCCTGCCAGCATGGAAAACACGCTCTTCGACCACAGCCCGATCATCGACCGCCCGCCGCTGCGCTGGCCCGGCGGCGCCCGGGTCGCCTTCTATGTCGGCCTCAATGTCGAGCACTTTCTGATCGACCGGCCCTCGACGAGCATCTGGCCCGGCACCGCCGAGCTGGTGCCCGACGCGCTCAACTACGGCTGGCGCGACTACGGGCTCCGGGTCGGCATCTGGCGCACGATCGAGAGTCTCGACCGGCATGGCATCCGGGCGAGTGTGCTGCTCAACTCCGCGGTCGCCGAGCGGTACCCGAAGGTCATCGAGGCGGGGCTGAGCCGGGATTGGGCCTGGCTCGCGCACGGCAAGACCAACTCGATCCTTCAGACGAGCATGAGTCGGGACGAGGAGCGCGCGTTTCTCACCGAGATCGTCGACACCATCGCCGCGGCCACCGGCACACGGCCGCGCGGCTGGATGGGGCCGGGGCTGACCGAAACGTTCAACACCCCGGAGCTGCTGGCCGAACTCGGCCTCGGTTATGTGCTGGACTGGACCAACGACGACCAGCCGTACCGCCTGAACATCCCGGGCATGCTCAGCGTGCCGTACTCGGTCGAGCTCAACGATCTGCTGCTGTTCACCGGCAGGGGCATCAGCGGGCCGGAGTTCGTCCGGATGGTCAAGGACCAGTACGAGCAGCTGCACGCCGACGCCGAACACAGCGGCCGGGTCATGGCGCTGGCGTTGCACCCCTTCGTGATCGGGCAGCCGTTCCGGCACAAGTATCTCGACCAGGCGCTGGAGTACCTCGCCGCGCAGCCCGACATCTGGTTGACCACCAGTGATGAGATCGCCGAGGTTTACCAAGAAGTCCGCTGAGCCGAGATAGCCGAGCCAGGTCACGGGGTCGCCGAAGTCGCTGAGTCGTTGTACGCGCTGAGCCCGGTGATCGATTGTGCGAGCAGGGAAAGCAGGAGTGACGATTGGGGATCGTCGTCTTGACGATCGCACTCGCCGCCAGTTGGATTTCAGGGTATCGAGCGCGCCGCGTTCCGCCATCGCGCCGGTTGCCGGCAGGAGGAACAACCTGATGCCCGAAGTGGGGGAGTCGGCGGTGCGCGGCCAGCTCCTCTGGGACCGCTACCGGCTGGTGAAGCTGCTGGGTGAAGGCGGGATGGGCGAAGTGTGGGAGGCGCAGGACGAGACGCTGGGCCGTCCTGTCGCGATCAAAGTGGTCTCGCGGCTCGCCGGTGGCGGAGACCGCGGTGACGAGGTGCGCGCCAGGTTCCTGCGCGAGGCGAGGATCACCGCGCGCCTGCAGCAGCACAATATCGTGACGCTGCATGATCTTGGCGAGACCGGGCAGGAGGGCTCCAGAGTCCCGTTCCTTGTCATGGAACTGATTCGCGGCGAAGGACTGGACGTGAAGCTGCGCCACGGCGCGGTCAGCTTGGCGGACGCCGCACGATGGGGCGCACAGATTTGCGACGCGCTGGCCGGCGCGCACGACATCGGGATCATGCACCGGGACATCAAGCCGTCCAACATTCTCATCACCGCTTCCGGCAGTGTGAAGGTGCTCGACTTCGGCATCGCGCGCGCGGCCGACCCGTGCGTGACCGAGGACCGTCTCACCCGGACCGGCTTCGTCGTGGGCACGCCCGCGTACATGTCCCCTGAACAAGCGCGCGGTGTCGCGGAACCACGGAGTGACCTGTACGCACTCGGCTGCCTCATTTTCGAGCTGATCACGGGGAGGCTGCCGTTCCAGGCGTCGGGCCCGATGGACTACCTCACGGCTCACCTCACCCAGGAGCCGCCCGCTCCCAGCTCGGTGCGCGAGGAAATCCCTCCCGCCTGGGACAAGCTCGTGCTGACCCTGCTCAGCAAAGAGCCCGGCCAGAGGTATCCGAGCGCGACCGTCGTCGGCCAGACGCTGCGCGAACTCGCCACCGCGCCTGAATCTCCAGCAGGCAACAAAGTCCGGGCCGCGCTGAACTCGACGGCCGAGATGCCGTCTGTCGCTTCTTTCGACGTGTCCTGGACCGGTCAAGAACGGTTGTCCGGCTATGCGGCGAGAGCCAGCACCGTCGCCCCTTGGTTAGTGGTGCTGGTCGCAGGTGCGATCTCGGTGGCCAGCTTTTACTTCCCGCTGCATCTGGGCCTCGTCACGCCGCCGGCTACTGAAAAGCAGATCGGGTGGGTGGTTCTCATGTCGATCGGAGGTGGAATCGGTGGGCTGGTCGGCTTCGTTGCGTCCTTCTGGGTGATCCGGGCTGCAATCGCTGATCTCAAGCTTGTGTGCGCACGGAAAACCAGGTCCCGATGGTCGCTGCACATCGGCCCGCACGGGATCGTCACCGAAAGCACCGCCGGGCGACGGGAGATACCCTGGAGCCAGATTCAGCATGTCACCGTTGAGGAAATTCGGCAGCGAGCCCCGGGGCGCTACACCGGGGTGCACGTCGAGCTGGAACCCGGCGCGGGCATACCGGTCATCCTCCGACCGGCAGGGTGGCCCTACCCCGAGTCGAACATGCTCACACCCCGTCCGAGCATTCCCACGTGCGTCGTCGGGCCCTTGAGCGAACGGCAGCGGACAGACCTCGTGGACGCCCTTGCGGCACACGGCGGTGAACGGTGGGTCCCGTCAGTTCACTTCACGACACATCCTGTTCGCTCTTGAGGGGTGTCAGCTTTCGACGGCAGCGGCCGCCGGGCTGATCCGGCGGGAACCAGGCAGGCGCCACGTCCGACTTACTGTGTCGTGAGTAAGGGGAGTTGGACGAGTGGGTGACGGTCTGGAAGTCCGGCTGGCGGAGGTGAGCTGCACGCATGGCAGGCAGCGGGTGGTCTCCGGTGTCGATCTCGTCGTGGAGCCGGGCCAGCGGGTCGCGCTGACCGGCACGAACGGGTCGGGTAAGACGACTTTGCTGCGCGCGATACTCGGGCTGCACCGAGGCGTGAGCGGGCTCGTCGAGGTCGGGGGGCATCGGGCGGCCGGGGCCGCCGGCTGGGCCAGGCGGATGCGGGAGGTCGCCTGGATACCGCAGCGGCAGACCGCGGGGCGGTTTCCGTTGCTGGCCGGCGAGCTGCTGGCGAGTAGCGGCGAACCGGAGCGGGCCGGTGAAGCGGCGGCTGAGCTCGGGGTGGCCGGGTTGCGTGGACGTCCGCTCGACACGCTTTCCGGTGGGCAGTTGCAGCGGATGTACCTGGCGCGTGCCATGGGGTGTATCGCGGCGGGGGCGGGGTTGTTGCTGGCGGACGAGCCGACCGCGGCGCTGGATTTCGATGGGCAGGCCGATGCTGCTCGGCTGCTGACGTCGTTGCCGGTCACCGTGCTGGTGGTGACGCATGACCGTGCCGTGGTCGAGCGGTGTGGACGGGTGCTGGAGATGGCGGCGGGCCGGTTGCGGGAGATCTCATGACGTCGTTGTGGCAGCTGGTCGAATTGCCCGCCGTGCGGTGGGCTGGGCTCGCTCTGGTGCTCGGTGCGATCGGGTTGCCGATCGTCGGGGTGATCATCATCGGGCTGGACATCATGCCGGTGCGGTTCGCGATGATGCACGTGGCGCTGCTGGGTATCGCGGTCGGTCTGCTGACCGGGCTCGATCCGCTGGTGTGCGCGATCGTCGCTTGTGGACTGTCCGGTGCCGCGTTGACGCCGCTGGCGGGGAAGCCGTCGGGGTTGTCCGGTGCGATGGGGCTGCTGATGAGCCTGGCGATCGCCGCCGCGTTGCTCGTGCTTTCGGTGTCGGGGGTGAACGCGGCAGGCGCGTTCGAGCTGCTCTGGGGTTCGATCCTCGCGACCCGGCCGGGTGACGTGGTCTTGCTCGGTGTGCTCGCCGTCGTCGTTCCGGGGCTGTTCCTGATGCGGCGCAGGCAGTTGGCGTTGCTGTTGCATGATCGGGAACTGGCTGCGGTTTCGGGGGTGCGGGTCGATCGGCTGACGCTGGTGTTGCTGGTGGTGGTGGCCGTTTCGGTGGCCGGTGCGATCAGGTTGACGGGGGCGTTGCTGGTCGACGCGTTGACGCTGTTGCCGGCGCTGGCCGCTCGCAGGCTCGCGCATTCATTGCGTGCCATGGCTTTCTGGGCCGTCGGGATCGGAATCTCGGTGAACCTGGCCGGGTTCGTGGTGGCGTTGGTGTTCGACTGGCCGCCGGGGCCGGTGCTCGTGCTGGTCGCCGGGCTGGTGACGCTGGCGGCTCATCTGGTGCCTGCGCCCGGGGTTCGGCTCGCTCATTGACGGCTCAGCGCGTGCTCGCGCAGCACGTCTTTGGCGACCTTGCCCGCCGGGTTGAGCGGCAGTGAGTCGAGCAGCACCAGGCGCTCGGGGTGTTTGAAGCGGTCGAGGCCGTGTGCGTCGAGGAAGGCGCCGAGTTCGGCCAAGGTCAGGCCGGGCGCGACGGCGAAGGCGCAGAGACGCTCGCCCATCAGCGGGTCGGGCAGCCCGGTGCACGCCACGTCGCGCACGGCCGGGTGTGCGGCGATGGCGCGTTCGACCTCGGCGGGGCTGATGTTCGCGCCGCCGCGGATGACCACGTCCTTGAGCCTGCCGACGACGGTGAGATAGCCCTCCGCGTCGAACACGCCGAGGTCGCCGGTGCGTACCCAGCCGTCGGGTGTGCGGTAGCGGGTGTTGAGCGTGTCGTCGCCGACGTAACACAGCGGACTCATCGGCCCGCGTGCGACGATCTCGCCGATCGTGCCCGGTGGCTGGGGGATCAGGTCGGCGTCGACGATCCTGATTTCGGCGACCGCGGGGTTCGGCCGTCCGGCCGTGGTGATCCGGGACGGTGGGTCGTCGAGTGCGGTGTGGCAGTTGACGCCGTCGGCGGATCCGTAGACGTTGACCACGGCGCAGCCGAAGGCGTCCCGGCAGGCGTGTGCGGTCGGCGCGTCGAGCTGCGCGCCGCCCGGTGCCACGACGCGCAGGCTCGAGGTGTCGGTGATGGCGAACGCCGGGTGGCCGATCAGCATCCGGAACATCGTCGGCACGCCGATCAAGTGGGTCGGGCGGGCTCGGCCGATGAGCCGTAACGCGGCCTCGGCGTCGAACTTCGATTGCAGCACGAGGGTGCCGCCGTGCCGGGCGAGCGTGACGGTGGAACCGTTGCTGCCGAACGAGGACGCGAGCGGGAGCAGGAACAGGGCGCGCAGTTCCCCGCCCGGCGGGATCAGGCGCCGGATGAACGCGCCGCGGCCGCACGCGAGCGCGTTGTGGGAGTAGGCCACCAGCTTCGGCTCGGCTTCCGAGCCCGACGACACGAGGATCCTGGCGGGACCGTCGGGATCCGTCGGGATCCGGGGGAAGGTCTGCCCGGCGATATCCGGCGTGAGTACGTGCCGCAGGCCGGGGATCTCACGGCGGAGACCTTCGAACGGGGGCACGGTCTCGGGCGTGACGAGGACGGCCGCTGCCTTCGAGCGGGTCAGTATCGACCGTGCTTCGACCGAACCGCGCCCGATCGGGAACGGCAGCACGACGGCGCCGAGCGCGGCGACGGCCAGATCCGCGACGCAGGTGTCGCGTCCGTTCGGCAGCTGGGTCGCGACTACTTCGCCCGCGCGGATCCCCGCTTCGTGCAGTCCCGCGGCGAGCCGGCGGACGCGTTCGTCCAGTTCGGCGTAGGTGAGTTCGCCCGCGTCGTCGATGATCGCGGTCCGGTCGGGAGCGGCGCGGACGTGGCCGAGGAAGAGGTCGTGGATGTCGCGCCCCGCGTAGTGGCCGCGCGCGGCCCATTCCTGGCGCAGCGCGGCGGGTACGAGATCCGTCATTGGAAGCTCCAGGGAGTCAGGACCTCGACGCTGCCGGTGGCGTCGAAGCGGAGGCAGTCGGCGAATCGGGGATCGGCGGGCAGTGCTCGCAGGTCGTCGGTGACAGGAACGGCGCGGAGTCCTTGTCCTGTAAGAAAAGCGACTGCGTCCGCAGTGGACAGTGAGGCGAGTGTGTCACCGAAGGATGCCGCGCGGGCGGCGTCCTCGTCGGTGGGCGCGCACCAGCCGTCCGCGGTGCGCAGCGGGCGGCGGAACCCGGCGGGCGGGCGGCCGGAACCGCCTCGTGCGATCGACTCGACGGCGTTGGCCTGCAACAGATCCGCGGCGGCGAGCAGCGAGGACTCCACCCGGCAGCCGTGCCCGGTGCGTTCGCGATGCAGCAGCGCGCCGGTGATCGCGTGCGCGCCGAGCAGTCCGCCGGTGACGTCGACCAGCGCCATCAGCGACGGGGACGGCGGCTGGTCGGACGGCCGGATGGCCGCGCCGAGCCCGGTGCGGGCCTGGACCATGAAATCGGTGCCCAGCGGCGGATCGACGAGCCGGTTCGCGTAGCCGGAGGTGTAGGCGTACACCAGGCCAGGGTTGACGGCGTGCAGATCGTCGGCGCCGAGCCCGAGTTGCTCGGCTTTGCCCGGCGCCCAGTTGTGCAGGAACACGTCCGCGCCGGCGGCCAGTTCACGGAGGTCGGCGCGCCCGGACGGGCTTTTGATGTCGACCTCGGCCGCGTCCTTGTGCCGGTTGAGCGCGAGCCATCGCGCGGAGGTGTCGCCGCACATCGGCGGCATCCCGCGCAACGGATCGCCGCCAGGCGGTTCGATCCGGGTCACCCGCGCGCCGAGCAGGCTCAGCAGATGCGCGGCGAGCGGCGCCTGCACCCGGCGACCGGCTTCGAGCACCACCATGCCGTCCAACGGCAGCGTGCCCGTCGCCTCCTTGCGGACGTATGTCCCTTGCGACGACTGAAGATCCCACGGAGCCTCGCGTTCGCGGTTCTCGAGCGGCATCAGCGGGCAGATGCTGACGCCGGTCGCTCCGGCGACCGCCGCGAGTTCGGCGTAGGGCAGCGCGGCGGTCCGCTCGAAGAGCACCTCGGGCAGTGGCGCCGACGCGGTCGCGTAGCGGAACTGGAACGGCGCCCAGCCGATCCCGGCGGCACGCGGGGGAGCGCCCGCTCGCACCCAGAAGTCGCGCCACGCCTCGGGATCGAGCGTGTCCACTTCGAACAGCACGCCGTCGGCGCTGCGAAACGGCGGGCCACCGGGTTCGATCGGCACGGCCTCGTCGTCCTGGGCGCAGGCCGCGGCGAGGTACTGGGACACGGTCAGCAACGCCGACCGCGCGACATCCGTGTGCACGGCGCCGATCGACGCGCCCCTGGCGTTGGCCAGCAGCGCCGCCTGAGCGCCGGTGCCCGCCAGCACGCGGGCGGCCGTCCCGACGAGGTCGACGCCCATGCCGTTCGGTTCGCCCCGGCTGCGGCCGTGTACGTGCATCACCCCGCACGACGCCTGCGCCGTGGCCTCGTCGGCCACCGGACCGTCCCACCTGATGGCGGACGGGAACAGCGCCGTCGACCCGACGTCCAGCGTCATCCGTCTTCCCCTCGTGATGTCACCCGTTCGAGTTAAAGGTCGGACGGCGGGGCCGTATGGTTCCCGGCATGTCCCGCGAAGAGGTCGCCGCGTTCGTCCGCCGCCACGTGTACCCGGCGGAAGCCGTGCTCGACGCCGGTGGCGCGCGTGCCGACGAGATACGGCGTGAACTGCGGGAACTGGCCAGGGAAGCCGGTTTGTGGGCGCTTCCGCTGCCTGCCGAGCTCGGCGGCGGGGGACTGGATCTGCGCACCTATTTCGAGCTGGCCGAGACGGAAGGCAGCAGCGATCACGGTCCCGCGGTACTGGGCTCCGCGAGCCTGCTGGACGTCGGCATGATCGCCGCGCACGGAACGGTGACGGTCCGTGAGCGCTATCTGCGGCCCTTGGTCGCGGGTGAGATCGGCGGGGCCTACGCGATGACCGAGCCGGGGGTCGCGGGGTCGGACCCGACGGGGATCACGACCGTCGCCGAACGTTCGGGTGACGGGTGGCGGGTGACCGGCCGCAAGTGGTTCACCAGCGGCGCGGCCACCGCGGCGTACGTCACGGTGCTCGCCAAGACCGGGCGCGGGGAGCTGTCGCTGCTGCTGGTTCCCGGAAATCAGGTCCACCTCGTCCGGGAGCTACCGGTGCTCGGCGCGGCGGGGCAGTGCGAAATCGAGTTGGACGGCGCGGTCGTGCCGGACAGCCATCTGCTCGGGTCGCCCGGCGACGGGCTCGCGATCGCGGGTGGCAGGCTCGCGCTCGGCCGGACGCTGCGGGCGCTGCGCTGGGTAGGCCAAGCGCAGCGCGCGTTCGAGCTGATGTGCCACCGTGCCAACGATCGCCGGATCCGCGGCGGCACGCTGGGCGGGCAGCAACTGGTGCAGCAGCACGTTTTCGAGTCGCTGCTGGCCATCCGGTCGGCTCGGGCGCTGGTAGGTGAGGCGGCCGGGCTGGTGGCCGCCGGGCGGCCAGCCAAGACCGAGGTCGGGCTGGCGAAGGTCGCGGCCGCGCGCGCGTTGCACCAGGTGACCGACGCCGCGATCCAGGTCTACGGCGCCGAAGGCCTGCTACCGGACGGCCCGCTGCCGATGCTCGCCAGGCTCGGCCGGACCGCGCGGATCCTCGACGGCCCCGACGAGCTCCACGTGTCGGCGACCGCCCGTCGCGTGCTCAAGCAGGTCGAGGCCGAGCGTGTGGAAGAAGGTGCCCCAGATCAGCTCGTGGCTGGTCGCGACCTTGCCGGGTAGGTCGTAGCAGCCGTCGAGGAGACGGCCGTCGACGACGTGCTCGGCTCTGAGCCGCCGCAGGATCCCGCGGCTTTCGCCGACATAGCCGAGTTTCAGCAAGGCCACCGCCGCGATGGCCGTCGCCGAGGTGTCCGGCGGACTGTCCACTGTGTCCATCGCGGGCGGCGTCGCCGTGCCGTGCCTGGCCAGCCACCGCTTCGCCAGCGCGTGTGCCGGTGCGGTGAACTCCTCGCCCAGCCACAGCGCCCCGTCGGCCGCGCCGAGCAGCAACCACGCGTCGCCGCGCGACCAACCGGGCTCCAGCCCGAGGTGCGCGCGCAGGTGCGCGGCGGCGATCTCGCCATGGCCTGCCCACGCGAGCAACGGGACCGTGCCCGCGACGCCGTCGACCTTGGTGCGCACGCCGGTGTCGCCGAACGCGGTGCCCCACGGCACGACCTCGCCGTCGAAACGGGCGGCCATGGCGTCGGCGGCGCGGCGGGCCAGCGGACCTGCGGCGTCGGACTGGCCGAGCCGGTCACCGAGTGCCGCGCCGTACCAGAAGATCAGGCCTCGCGCGGCGGTGTCCGCGTCCACCCAGGTTTCCAGCTTGCGCGTCCAGGACTCGGCGAGCGCCCGCTCGGCGCGCAACCAGAGCAGGCCGGTCCAGCACCCGGCCGCCCACGAGCCGCGCCGGGTCGTGCGCCAGGTGCCCGACGGGTCCGCGTAGAGCGGGAACCGAGCACCCACGGCGTCCACAATGGACTCGATCACCGGCGCGCTCCCCGCCAGGCCACCAGCGCGGCGACGGCGAATTCGGCGGCGACGAGCGCCCAGCCCGCCGGATAGCCGCCCAGGTCCGCGAGCAGGCCGAAGCACGGTGGACCCAGTGCGAAGCCGCCGAAGAACCCGGCCGACACCAACGCCGAGTTCCGGCCGGTCTGGTCCGGTGTGGACATCGCCATCACGGCCATCATCGACACCGCGTTGGCCGCCACCGCGAACGCGCCGACGCCCAGCACACCGAGCCACGCCCAAGCCCAGCCGAACTGCCGCGCGGCCAGCAGCGCACCGGTCGCCGCGACCGCGCCCGCCGTCAGCGGGCCGAGGATCTTGGTGGGTGCGCGGCCGCCCGAGACCAGCCGTGACCAGCCGATCCGGCCCGCGATGCCGGTCACGCCCAGCGCGGCGACCAGCGCGCCCGCGGTCTGCGCTCCCCAGTGGAGTTCTTGCGTCGCGTAGAGGGCGGCGTAGGTGTTCACCGCGGCGATCCCGGCGCCCAGCGGGACGGAGAAGGCTAGCAGCCACCAGATCGCGGGCTCGGCGGTGAACGCGACGCGCAGTCCCGGGCGGCGGGCGGGCGCCGGATCCGCGGGCAGCCGGAGACTGGCCACAGTGGCTACTGCCGCGCAGGCCGCCGCGATGCCGACGGCGAGCCGCCAGTCCAGCCAGCTCGCCAGCCCGGCGAGCGGCAGTCCGGCGGCGAAGGCGCCGAGCTGCACCCCGGACTGCTTGACCCCGATCACCAGCGCGCGCCGGGGTGCGGGCACCGACCGGCCGATGATCTTGTTGGTCGCGGGGTTGGCCAGTGCCTGCGGAATCCCGCCCAGTGCGACGGTGAGCACCAGCACCAGGTAGTGCGGCGCCAGCGCGAACACGGTCAACGTCACCGTGCTGATGCCGAACAGCGCCGTCGCGCACCGCCGCGCGCCGAGCGCGTCGACGACCTGCCCGATCACCAGCGAGAGCACGGCCGCCACCCCGAAACCGGCCGTGACCAGCACACCGAGCATCGGCCGCCCGATGCCGAACTCGGCCACCAGCGCGGGTGCCAGCGCACCCAGCAGGAACAGCGGCAGCATCGAGAACGCCATCGCCGCGGTCAGCAGGACGGTCGTCGCCGCGGGCTGCCGGGAGGTCGTTTCGGTCACCATGCTCCTCATAGTCGGTTCGTCACCCTATTGAGTTCCGCTGAACTGCGGTGAACACGATCGTGGGAACCAGATGCCCGGTTCGGCCGACTCCTGGTGACATGACCCTGAGCGAACTGCTGGCCGCACCCCGGACCCGGCTCTACCGCGACCTCGTGCCGAACTCGTTGCGGCGCGCCTGGGCGGCGCAGGGCCGTTACCCGGGCGCCGACCTCTACACGCTGTTCGAACGCCACGCCAGGCGATGGCCGGACAGACCCGCGGTCGTCGACGCGGACGGCGAGATCGGCTACGGCGACTTCGACGTGGTGATCCGCAGGCTGGCCGCGGGGCTGGTGGCGCTCGGCGTCGAGCCGGGCGACGTGGTCTCCGTTCAGCTGCCCAACAGCAGGCTCAGCTGCGCGCTCGACTTCGCCGTGGCCGCGGTCGGCGCGACCCTGCTGCCGTTCCCGCTCGGCCGCGGCGACTGCGACATCGCGAGCCTGCTCGGCCGCTCCGGCGCGACGGTCGCGATCACCGCCACCTATTACGACGATTTCCCTTGCGCGGCAAGGACCTTCGAATTGACCGCCGAGTTTCCCCAGGTGCGCGCGGTCGTCGCCGTCGGCGGCAGCACGCCGCCCGGCTGTGTGCCGATGTCGCTGCTGCTGGCCGCCGATCCGAGCGCGTTCACACCCGTCCGGCCCGATCCGGACAGTGCCGCCCGCGTCCTGGTGTCCTCCGGCTCGGAAGCCGAGCCGAAGATGGTGGTGTACTCGCACAACGCGCTGGCGGGCGGGCGTGGCAGGTTCATCGCCGAGATCCGCGGTGACCGCGAGGAGTTCCGCGCGCTGTTCCTCATGCCGCTCGGCACGGCGTTCGGCAGCAACGCCACCCCGGCGACCATGGCGGCCAACGGCGGCACCATGCTCGTGCTGCCCCGCTTCGACGTCCACTCGGCACTGCGGGCGATCGGGCACGGCCGCCCGACGCATGTCTTCGGGGTGCCGACCATGATCCGCAAGCTGATGGACAGCAAGGAACTCGGGACCACCGATCTGTCCAGTGTGGACACCGTGGTGCTCGGCGGGTCGGCGCTCGACCCGCGCACCGCCGAGCTGGTCCGCGAGAAGCTCGGCGCCACGGTCATCAACGTCTACGGCTCGGCCGACGGCGTCAACTGCCACACGGCGCTCGACGATCCGTCCGGCAAGGGGCACACCGCGGGCCGCCCCAACCCGCAGGTCGCCGAGATCAAGGTCGTCGACGACGAACTGAGACCGGTGGCGACCGGCCAGGTCGGCGAAATCCTCGCGCGCGGCCCGATGACCCCGATGAGCTACCTCGGCGCGCCCGGCCTCGACGCGAAGTACCGCACGCCCGGCGGCTGGGTGCGGCTCGGCGACCTCGGCAGGATCGACGAGGACGGCTACCTGAGCGTCGTCGGCCGACGCAAGGACGTGATCATCCGTGGTGGCAAGAACATCAGCCCCGCCGAGGTCGAGGCCTTGCTGCAACGCCATCCCGGTGTGCGCGACGTCGCCTGCGTCGCCGTGCCCGACCCGGTCTTCGGCGACCGGATGTGCGCCTGTGTCGCGGGCGAAGCCGGTCTGACGCTGGACGACCTCACACGTTTCCTTGTGCGGCAAGGACTTGAGCCGTACAAGCTGCCAGAGCGGCTGCTGCTGCGCGAGGCGCTGCCGGTCGGCCCCGCTGGCAAGGTCGACCGGCTCGCGCTGCGTCAGCTCGCCGTCAACCCTTCAGCGCTTTGACGATCTCGTCGGTGTTGGTGCGGTAGACGCCGAGCAGGTCGTAGTCGGCGCCGGGGTAGTTGATGATCTTGACCTGCTTGACCGAGGAGCCGGGCATGACCTCGCCGGTCGACATGTGCGCGTTGTCCAGCACGAGATCCGGCTTCTTGGCGGTCAGCTCGGCCAGCTGCGACGGCGTCACCGGCGCGGGCCCGTACGTGCCGACCACGTCCGCGCCGGCCAGCTTCGCCGCGTAGGTGACGAAAACCTGGGCGACGACCTTGGGCTGCTTGCCCGCGGTCGCCTCCTTGAGCTTCGCCTTCGACTCCTCGACGGCCTTGTCGTACCCGGCGAGCCAGTCCTTCGCCGCGGCCGTGGTGCCGAGCTTCTCCGCCAGCTTGGTCACCTCGGCGTGCACGGCTTCGGGACTGTTGTCCAGGTTGAGCTGCATGGTCTTGGCCTGGCTGCCGCTGGCTTCCTTGAGCTTGCCCGCGAAACCCTCGAACTCGGCGTAGAGCACGAGATCGGCCGAAGCGACGGCGGCGAGGTCGGACGGCTTCGGGTCGTAGTCGGCGCCGTGCGCGACCGACGGCGGCACGATCACGGTGATGTCCTTGGCGCCCGCGGCCTTGGCGAAAGCGGCCTCCCAGGTGGACGCCGCGACCACCTTCAAGCCCTGCTTGCCTGCCGCGTCCGGCTGTGCCGCCTGCGGCGTTCCGCAGGCGGCCGCCAGCAGCAGCACGCCAGCCAGCGCGGTGACCCGAATTCCCGTGACGGCCATCAGTCGATCTCCTTCTCCACAGTCAACGCGGCATGAGCCACGGCCAAGGAGTCGGACATCGAGCCGGGAAAGTTCCCGGCGGTCACATCGCGTTGTTGTTCTCTTCCTGCGCACGCAGCAGGTCCTCGCGTCCGCGTGAGACACGCGAGCGCACGGTCCCGACCGGGCAGCCGCAGATCTCGGCGACCTCGGCGTAGGACAGGCCCAGCACCTGGGTGAGCACGATCGCCTCACGCCGGTCTTCGTCGAGGCCGCGTAGCATCAGGCCTAGTTCGACCATGTCCTCGAAGCCCGCGGACTGACCCGCCCGCGTCGCTTGGTCTTCCATCGCGCGTTGCCAGTCGACCCCGCCGAACACCTTGGGCCTGGCGGAGGCGGAGCGGATCTGGTCGACCACGACCCGCCGCGCGATCGAGAGCAGCCACGTCCGGGAGGACGCGCGGCCCGCGAACCGCGGCAGCGAACCGAACGCGCGCAGGTAGGTCTCCTGGGTCAGGTCGTCGGCCGCCGCGGGGTTCACGCTGTGCGCGAGGAAACGCCAGACGTCGGCCTGGGTGCCGCGCACCCACGCCTCCAGCGCTCGCCGGTCACCCTTGCCCGCGGCGAGCGCGAGTTCGGTGTTCCGCTCATCGTCGTCACGCGCTCGGCTCACAGGCACGCGCCACACCGTAATACATCGAAGGCCCGGGAACTTCGAAGACCGCAAGGACGACTATGTCTCTGTGAGCTGCGAGATCTTCCGTGAAGCGCTGTCGGCCAGGATCGACTCCGAGCAGGGGCCACTGCCCGACGACCAGGTCGACCGGCATCTGGCGACCTGTCAGGCCTGCCGCGGCTGGTTCGACCAGAGCAGGCTGCTGCGCCGGTCGATGCTCGTCCGCAGCGCGCCCGAAGTTCCGGATCTCACCGCGCTCATCCTCGAGAACTCGCCGCCGCCGCCCCGCGAGAAATGGGGCCTGCGCGTGGCGCTCGGCGTCGTGGGGCTGGTGCAGTGCGGGCTCGCGTTCGCCCAGCTGCTCGGCGTCGAAACCGGCACTCACGGCGGCCACGGCGACGCGGCGGCCGGTCACCTGCTCAACGAGGGCGCCGCGTGGAACCTCGCGATCGGCATCGGGCTGCTGTGGGCGGCGGTGCGCACCAAGGCGGCCGCCGGTCAGTTGCCGATGATCACCGGGTTCGTGCTGGTGCTCAGCGCGGTCTCGGCGAGCGACCTGCTCGGTGGCAGGGTCACCACGGCACGCCTGGTCACGCACGTCTTCCTGGTGATCGGGCTGGCGTTGCTGTTCGCGGTGTACCGCCAAGACCGCAAACACAGCCGACCTGGACCGCTCGTCGGCGACGCGCTCGGTACCGACGAGCAGATCGAGCTCACCGTCGACGGCTCGCTGGCGCTCGCACCCGAGGACGGCCACGACCGTCGCGCTCGGCGGCGCCCGACCGGCCACGCCGCTTGAGCCAGCACGGACCGGTCGTGAGTGGTACGGCCGGTTCTAACCGGCGAAAACACTCACGACCCCTTCTTCGTGGGCACGACGCCGCTGCTGTCCACTGTGGAGGATGGCGTGACGTTGGCCGTCGGCTGAACTGACCTGTCGGCGGGGAATGGGAAGGCGTAGAAACGGATCGCGACTTCCCGGGTTTTCGCCGACGGACGGTCGCGCAGCAGGCAGTAGCGGGTGAGCAGTTCGTTGTATTCGGCGGTGAAGTCCGCCAGTTCCGCGGCGGTGAGATGGGTGACCGCGCGTTCGCCCTGGCCCCAAGGCCCGAATTCGTCTCGGTGCTCGGCGGCCCAGCCGAGCAGGCGCAGTTCGCCCGCGTACTTCGCCGCCAAGTAGGCCGCGACCTTCGGCCGATCCGCCTCGTCGGTCTCGTCGAGCACGGGCAGCCGCAGCGATTGGCCCGCCATGCGCCACCGACCGTTCGCGCACTCGCGGATGTATCCACCTACGGCAAGTCGTCGCAGCCGTGCGTTCACTTCCTCGGGCGAGTGCCCGAGTGTGGTTGCGAGCGTGCTGGGCGTCGCGACGCCCAGCGTGCTCAGTTCACGGGTCAGCCGCTGATAGGACGGGTCGTTGTGCAGCTCGATGTCCTGCACGGTCAGGCTTCGGCTCGGCATCCCGCCGATGAGCAGCTGCCTGGCCCGCCAGGCGAGCACGACCGCGAGCGGAATCTCGACGAGAACCGCCATGGCGACGCTGACCAGGTGGTCCGGCGCGGACCAGTCGAGCACGACGTCGAACCAGGCGTCACAGCAGAGCAGCGCGGCCGTCGCGGCCAGCATCGGAACGGCGGCGCGTCGCCGTCGCAGCCCCAGCCAGGCCGCGACGGCGAAGCAGCAGACCAACGCGATGTCGAAGCCCACCCAGGCCGACCGCCATTGCTCGGTGCCGTGGCCGGCGGGCAGCGTGTAGGCCAGGTAGACCGTCCACGGCACCAGCAGCAGCGCGGCCGCGCCGAGCAGGGTGAGCAAGAGGCGTCGGATCATTCCAGCACGGTAGGTGAATCCGGGCCCAAGATCATCAGGGCTTTCCCTTAGTGGGCAGGGTGGGGGTGAGCAGGACGCCGAAGGTGCGCCCGCCGAACCCTTTCCGCGCGGTGCCCACGATCGTGCCGCTGTTGTTGATCGCGGTGGCGTTGATGATGTGGAAGCCGGTGCCGGGCGGGATGAGCGTGTTCAGGTCGGTCGCGACGCCGTCGCGGTAGACGTAGGCGCCGCCGTTGGGCAGTGCGCCGACGATGACGCCGCTGTCGTTGATCCCGGTGGCGGTGGAGTTGGCGATGGGGCCGGTGCCCGGGATGTTCAGGTCGAGCACTTTCCCTCCGACGAATTCGACAGCGCGCTGGGCGATGCCGTCGCCGCTGGGCGTGGTGTTGGAGACGCCCACGGCGACCCCGGCGGAGTTGACGGCGAGTGCTTCGGCGAAGTTGCCGCCTGGCAACACGCCGAGGTCGCGGACCTGCCCGTCCTGCCACGCGGCCGCCGACGTCGCCGACGCCGAGATCGCGGAGCTGCCCACCACCAAGCCGGAGTCGTTGACCGCGCGGGCACGGGCCTGCGCCCCGCCTGGCAGGAACGGCAGCCGGGTGATCTTGCCGCCGTTCACCGTCCAGGCGGTGACCTTGCTCGCCGAGTCGACGGTCCGCCCGGCGATCAGGCCGTTGTCGTTGATGCCAGTGGCTTCCACGTCGAAGAACGGCTGGGCCGGATCCACCCCGAGATCGACGCCGGTGGCACCGGCGGTGGGCCAGCGGGCGGCGCGGAGGATGTTCGGGCTGCCGGACGGGAAGATGTCCCCGACCACCTCGCCCTTGTCGTTGATCGCGTGAGCTTCGGTGAATTGGTGCGCGTTGCCCGGATCGGCCATTGTGGACAGGAATATCGGTGTGGTCGTGCCCGCTTTGATGACGAAGCCCGACTGCGACCCGCTCATGCCGATCCCGATGGCGTCGCCGTTGTCGTTGATTCCCGTGAACCGCTGCACCGAGTCCGGGGCGACGGTCAGCGTGTAGTGCGGGGTGGCCGCCACCGCGGTGGCGGAGCCTCCGATCAGTGCCATCGCCACCGCACCGGCGAGGCAGGCGTTCCGTGACCTTCGCGTTCTTCGTGACATGTGGTCGCTCCTCCCGCTAGCCGCAGTTGGGCGGCGCGAAGGGCAGGTCGACGAAGCCGTCGATGGTCTCACCGGTGTCCAACCGCTTGGCGTGTACCGACATGCGGTTGGCCTGGTTGTGCCTGGCCGGGTTCGGATGGACCTCCCTGATCCCGCCCGCCACGGAAATGTCGTCGGGGTTGCCGAAGAACCCGGCACCGTTGTCCGCGAAGGACACCGACCAGTGTTGCCCGGCCGCGGTGGCGATCTCGAACTCCTCGCCAGCGACCAACGGATTGCCGACCGGCCCGTCGTCGTCGTACTGGGACTTCAGTTTCCACGAAGTCCCCAGTGTGCCAAGGCCGTCGGTCTTCACCGCTGGGCCACAGCGCCGATTGCCGGCCTGTGCGACGCCACCACCCGTCACACTGCTGATGACGGCCAAGCCACTGAGGGCGACGGCGATCATGGCCATTGCTTTGCGCATCGAATGTGCTCCCATTCTGTCTGGATACCTACATGTGTTGATACGCAAGCGGGTTACATTTCCCGGATCGCTATGACGTGTAACCCCGGCGCCTATTACCCGAAGACGCAGAACGTCTCTATCGAGGGAGGATTTCCATGCGTTTGCTTTTTCAGGTAGCCGTGTTGGCCGTGGGTGCCGGTATGGCCGTGCCCAACGCGGCAGCCGCGCCCGCGCCGCAGTACCGGCTCGTGCTCGGCTCCGCGAAAACCTTGGAATACCGCGGGATCAACGCGCGCGGCGACATCATCGGGGTCGGTCTCGACCCGGCGCGCTTCGGGCGGGAGGAGGGGTTCGTCATCAAGGCCGGCACGACGACACCCATTTTCCTGGCCGACCCCGGCACGAACAACCAGAACGCCGTGCCGCGGTCCATCAACGACCAGGGCGTGGTGGTGGGGAACTACCAGCAGAACGTCGTGGTCCCCGGTGGGGCCGAGGAGATCACCCGCCCGGCGATCTGGCCGGGACCCGGCGGCGCCGGATCGGACCTCGGCGTGAACCCGACCGGGTCGGCCGACGCGTTCGGCATCAACGGGCAACAGCAGATCGTCGGCTGGCAGGCCGGCCCTGCCTCGATCACACCGTGGCAGCGCAACGGCACCACGGTGACCAACCTGCCGCCGCTCAACGGCTCCAACGACACCGAGGCGCTCGGCGAGAACAGCAACGGAGTGGTCGTCGGCGACGCCGCGGTCCCCGGCGGCACCCTGCCCGGCGGTGACCAAGTGGCACTGGAGTGGGTCAACGGAAAGCTCATTACGCTCGGCCAGCTCAATGGCGGAGCCTGGAGCGAGGCGCTGGCCATCAACACCGCGGGTCAGGCGGTGGGTTCGGCGTCGCCCGCCGGCAGCTCGCTCCTCGACTCCCACGCGGTGCTGTTCAGCGGTGGAAAGGCGATCGACCTGAACGTGCCGCGTGGCGTCAACCAGGGCACCGCGCACGCCACCGCGATCAACACCGGCGGGGTGATCGTCGGCGCCGACGCCGTGTTCCCCGACATATCGGGCGTCGGCAACGGTTTCGTGTACCGCGACGGCCACGCGACCGAGTTGAACTCGCTGGTCAAGCGGACCCCGAACGTGCGGCTGGGCGGCGCCACCGGCATCAACGACGCCGGTGACATCGTCGGCACCGCCGTGCTCACCGCGCCGGACGGAACGGTGTCGACCGTCGGCTACGAATTGCTGCTGACCTAGCTCGACTTCATCCACGCCCGGCCACGCACGAGGCAGCCGAAGAAGGGGTCGTGAGTGGTACGGCCGGTTCTAACCGGCCGTACCACTCACGACCCCACGCCGAGCCGACGATCACGCGAGTCGCCGAGGTCCGCTGGCTGGTCACGTCGTGCGCGTGGGCACGAAGACCTCCACCACGTCGCCGGATTCGCGCACCAGCAGGCGCGGCAGCGGGGGCAGCTCGATCGGCAACCGGTGGTGCAGCACCGCGCCGTCGACGGCGAACGCCGCGTTGTGGCACGGGCAGTCGAGCTGGCGGGCAGGCGCGTTGAGCTTGAGCTTGCAGCCCAGATGCGTGCACGCGCCCGACACGGCCCGGACCTGCCCGCCGGCGCGTTCGACGAATCCGGACACCGCGCCGGTGTCGAACGGCACCACGGCGCCTTCCGGCAGGTCCTTGGCGGCGACGACCGCGCGCCATTCGCCGCCGTCCGGCACGACCGTCGCGGCCTCGGGAGCACTCGGTTTCCCATCGCCGGTGAGGACGCGGTCCAACCCGACACCGAGTGCCACCGACGCCGCCGCGACCGTGGTCACCTCCACGAATCGACGCCGGCTCCCGCCACGCGGGGCCTCGTCGGCGTCATCGAGTTCGGCAGCAAGCCGCTGTCTCAGATCCTCGACGAAATCGTCGGACGCCGGTCCCCGGTCCGGGCCTGCGGCGCGCAGCAGGATCGCCGCGCGCGCCTGTGCCTGCTCGGCCGGGTCCGCGGCGAACGGGCGAGGGCGTCGCCCGCGGAGCAAATCCTTGACATAACGGCGAAGTCCGCGCATCACGCCTCCAACCGGCTCGCGACGGCCGCCGCTTGACGCAGCGCCCGATGCTGCAGGACCTTCGCATTGCCGACGGTCACGCCAAGCTCGGCGGCCGCTTCCTTGAGCGAACACGCCTCGAGGAACCGCAGCCGCAGCACGGCTCGATACCGGTCCGGCAGCTCCGCCAAGATCGCCTTCGCCTTCGCGGCCGATTCCGCGTCCACCGTCTCCGGCGTGAACTGCTCCACGACCCGTTCCACGTCGAGCGCGGTGACCTCCCTGCCCAGGGTGCGCCGCCAATGCCCGGCCAGCACCGTGCGCGCGGTCATCAGCAGATACGCCCGCACCTCACCCACGCTCGCCGACACACGCAACGGTTTCAGCGCCGTCATGAACACCTCCGCCGTCAGATCCTCGGCGTCCGGCCGGTTCCCGACCTTCGCGAACATCAAGCGGTACACCCGGTCCACGTTGTCGCGGTAGATCGCCTCCCAATTCGCGTACGCGTCCGCCGACACCGCGCGCAGGCGCTCATGCGCGACAGCATCCGACGGCTCGTCTTCACTTGGTCTTCGCCTGCTCCAAAACCGCTGCGCCGCCACCCGTCACCATCCGGCCTCCCGCACCCAGACCACTCCTTGCCACCATGGATAGGAGCACGGGTTACACGGTGAGCCCCGCACGGCCGAGCTCATTCCGGTGGCGCCGGAGCTGGCAGGTCGAAGACGGTCGTGCGGATGTCGGTGATGGCGGCGGGTCTCCCGCAGTGACCGTTCGATGCGGAGAAGCCGCTCGGTGACCTGGGTGTAGAGGTCGTCGGCGATGCGTTGACGGTCGGCGAGAACGGCGAGTTCGCGGTCGTGCCGCACGTCGCGGGTGTCTTGGAACGCGCGGACGGCTTGCTCGGCCAGGCGGGTGGCGAGCGTGACGTGGCCGGGTTGGAACGGCTCGCCGGTTCGGTCACGCAGGATGACCAGCACGCCCCAGATGGAGATGGGTGTGTGCAACGGGATCATGATCGCCGGCCCGAACTCGCCGTCGGGTTCGAGCAGCGCCGTGCGAGACAGGAACGTCTCGCGCACGAGTGGACTGTCGGCCGGTATTTCCCGCTGGTCCTCGAATCCCGCGGAGGTGACGACCACCATCCGGGCGTTCCGCTCCGAGGACTCGGGTCTCGCGAGGAACGCGTATCCGGCGTCGAGCAACTTTCTGGCGCGATCAGCGAGACCCCGCAGCACGTCGTCGGGCGCGGCGCCTGAGCGGAGGTCGTCGGCTATCCGGTCGCCACTGTCGCGCCACCATCTGTACGGCCGGGACTCGGTGGTGAGCCGGTGATGCTCGATGGCGATGCCCGCGGCCGCCGCGAGCGCCCTGACGACCGTGCCGTCGCTGTCGTCGAATGCCCGCCCGGTGACGCGGAGGCTGCCGGATTCGCGGTCGCGGGCCGGTATGGGGGCCGCGACAAAGGAGTCCACTGTGGTGTCGGGGGTGGAGAGACTCGGGTTCGCGGGTGGGTGCCGGGGTTCGATCGGCTGGTCCTTGGCCAGCATCATCTCGACGAAGTCGTGCCCGACCCGGGGCGAGGTGGTGTCGCGAGTGACCCGGACGAGTTCGGTGAGACGGTGCTCGGCGTCGTACAGGCCGAGTGAGCCGGTCGTCGCGCCGGTGAGCCGGAGTGCCGTCCCGGTGATGAGCCTCAGCAACTCTTCGAGTGGAAGCTCGGCGGTCGCCGAGCTGATGGCGCCGATCAGCCCGGTGATGAGCTTCCTCGGTTCACAGCCGGCCGTCGAGCCGTTGTCAGGCACGGTGTCGAGCGTTACACGAGATCCGCCCGCCCGACAGCGCCGTTCAGCGGCAATCCGATCTCCGTCAAGTGCCACACCTGCGCAGCGGGCCGCCGCAGCTGGGGCAGTGGGCGGCCGGGCGTAGCGTGGGGGAGTTGCGCAGGATGGCGAGTTCCAGCTCCCAGAGTTCGGCGCCGGGGTCGACACCGAGCGTTTCGGACAGATGGGCACGGGTACGCCGGTAGGCTTCGAGTGCCTGGCTCGCCTGGCCGCTGCGGTAGAGGGCGAGCATCAGCTGCCCGATCAGCCGCTCCCTGGTCGGATGTGCTTCCGCGAGGCTGGTCAGCTCGCCGAGCAGGTCGCGGTGACGGCCCAGCCGGAGCAGCGCGTCGAGGCGGTCCTCGACGGCGACCATCCGCTCCACTTCCAAGCCGCCGCACAGGGATTCCCTTGTCTCCGGCGAAGCGACGCCGGCGAGCGGCGAACCGTGCCACAGCTTCAGCGCCTGGTCGAATAGCTCGACCGCGCGCTCGTCGCTGTCGGCGTCGCGCGCGTGGCCGATGAGTGCCTGGAACAAATGCACGTCGATCCGCAGCGGGTCGCAGCGCAGCAGATACGCGGATCCGTGCGTTTCGACGGCAATGCCCGGAACGTCCCCGAGTACCGAGCGCAGCTGGGAAACACACACCCGGACAGCGTGGTTCGCCGTGCGGGGCGGGGAAACCGGCCAGACCGCGTCGACCAGCCGCTCGATCGGCACCGGCCGGTTGACCTCGAGCGCCAGCACCGCGAGTGCCAGCCGCTGCTGGCGCGGTCCCAGCGGTATCTCGTGCGCGCCCGATCGCGCGCTCACCTCGCCCAGTAAGCGGAACTCCATGGTCCGTCCCCTCTCGACCGGATCTGATCCGGATCTGACCGGAGTGCGTCATCGTTGCCGGGCAAGGTCGTCCGGCGGCGCTCCAGCTCGCGAGACTAAGCGAGCGAAGACAGGCGCCGTAACGGACTTTCGTGCACACAAGCAGGTGCCGTACGGGCACCCCGATTTACGTCCATTGTGGACGAACGAGGGAGAGAGGGGGTGCACCATGAAGAAGATCACTGTTCGCAAGGCCGGCTCCATCAGGCTGACCAGCCTGTCCTCGCCGTACCTCCCCTGCTGAGCGGGGTGACACGGTGACGGCCGGGACGGCCGGATCACACCTCGGCCGTCCCGGTTTCACCGGCCGCGCACACGATCCCCGGAGGATGTCATGGCGATTTCCACCAGCGGCGACACCGATCTCGACCGGCCGGTCGCGGTGCACCCGCTCACTTTTCTCGACGAGGGCGACGAAGTGACCGTCGGCAGGGCCGACATCGACGCCTACTGCGTGCTGCCGGCCGATGGCGCGGAATTGCTGCGCCGCCTGGCCGAAGGAATGTCTCCGCGCGCCGCTGCCGCGTGGTATGCGGACAACTACGGCGAACCGGTCGACGTGGTCGAATTCGTCGAGGCGATGCGGGAACTCGAATTCCTCGCCGAGGACGGGAAGGTCGCCGTCGACAGTGGACCGGTGCGCTGGCAGCGGCTGGGCGCCGCGGTGTTCTCGCCCGCGGCGTGGATCTGCTACGGCGCGCTGATCGTGGCCGCGGTCGTGGTGAGCGTCCGGGAACCGAGCCTGGCACCGCACTACCGGAACCTGTTCTTCACCGACTACATGCTGGTGCTGGAGCTCGGGCTGACACTCGGGCAGCTGCCGTTCATCATCTTCCACGAAGGCGCGCACGCGCTCGCCGGCCGTCGGCTCGGGTTGCGCACCAAGATGAGAATCGGCCGCAGGCTGTACTTCGTGGTCGTCGAGACCTCATTGGACGGACTGGTCACCGTGCCGCGCGCTCGGCGATACCTGCCGATGCTGGCCGGGATGTTCGCCGACGTGGTGGCGTGCGCGGTGCTGACACTGCTCGCCGCGCTGGTGCGCCACGACGGTGTCGAGCCGCAGTTCGGCCGGGTGTGCCTCGCGCTCGCGTTCGCGTGTGTGCTGCGCTTCGTCTGGCAGTTCTATTTGTACCTGCAGACCGACGTCTACCACGTGATCTCGACCGTGCTCGGCTGTGTGGACCTGCAGAAGACCGCACGCGAAATGATCTCGAACCGGATCGGCAGGCTGTTCGGCCGCGAACCGGTCGACGAGACGGCGTGGCATCACCGGGATCGTGCCGTCGCGCGCTGGTACTCATGGCTGCTCTTCGGCGGGTACGCGGTGCTGCTCGGCACGCTGGCGCTGGTCGGGCTGCCGTCGGCGATCCGGATCTTCGGCACCGTGTTCGGCAGGCTGGTCGCGGCCGACACCAGCGGCTGGACCGAGGTCGCCGACTCGATCGTCTTCCTGGCGCTGACGGTGGCGCAGTTCGCCGTCCCTGCGGTGCTGGCGCTGCGCGAACGCGCGCGGCGGAAGCGTTCGAAACTCACACACGTGATCGACTGACAAGGGGGAGACCATGCCGGCAGCACATCACCGGGTGACCGGGGGCGACCGGAACGGCCGCGCGGAAACCGTTCGACGACTGGACTTGCCACCCGTCTTGACGTCCACAGTGGACGCGCATCGCCGGTTGCGCGGCCCGTACACCGCGGCGGGCACGCTGCTGCGTTCGCTGGCGCCGGAGCTCATGGCGGCCACGCCCGACCTGGTCACCCGCCATGATCTGGAGATACTGGCCGTCGCGCCGGAGCTGCGCGCGAGCATCCAGTCCACAAGGGAAACGTTGACCTCGTTGGCCGAACGCAAGGAGCGCACGCGCTTCTACTCGCCGAGCCGGGTCACCCGGCTGGCACACGGCCTCACCGAGCTGATCCGCGACTTCGTCACCGCGACCGGACCTCGCACGCTCGTCGTGGAGAACGTCGACCACGCGGACGCCACCGATGTCGAGTTCCTGTCCATTGTGGTGCGCCGGGTCGATCCGGCGTTGCTGACCGTGGTGCTGTGCGGCGCGGGCGCCTTCGAGATGCCGGGCGCGACGCGGCACGAATCCGCCTCCGCGCGCACGCTGCCCGACGCTGACCTCGCGGCCGCGTACGTCGCGGGGGAGTGCCTGGCGGAAGAGCTGCGTCCCGCCTATGAAGCACTCGATCCGGAGCACCGCGCGAAACTGCACAACGAGCGCGCGGCCGAACTGGAAGCCCTCGGCGAGCCTTCGCTGTCACTGGGCGCGATCCCGTTCCATCGCGAGCTCGGCGGTGAGGGCGCGGCCGACGCGCTGCTGCACGCCGCGATGACCTGCAACCAGGCCGGTTTCTACGCCGCGACCATCGAATTGGGTTACCGGGCAAGGAAATTCATCGGCTGGGACCAGGGCCTGACCTGCATGCGGCTGTGCACCACGCTGACCAACGCGCTCGCCGTGTCCGGCCGCACCGACGAGGTCGCGGCGCTGTACGCCGAGGCAAGGCGGTCGAGCACGCACCCGGTCGTCCACATGCGCGTGGCGTACTCCACGGCGATGTTCTACACGCGCTACCTGCCGGCCGCCGAACGCGACGACGACATCGCCACGGGCTGGGCGAACCTGGCGATCGCCATCGCCACCACCGAGCCGGACCGCGAGCAGCGCGCGTTCCAGACCGCGTTCATGCGCAACGGGCTGGCGCTGGTCGAGGTGCACCGTGGTGACCTGCCCGCCGCGCTCCGGCTGGTCGAGGACGCGCTCGCGCTGGTCGACGCCGAGCTCGAGCCGGGAGCGCACCAGCTGCACCGGTCGGTGCTGCGGCACAACCACGGGCAGGTCTGCGCCGGGCTCGGCCGTGACGAGGAGGCGCTCGCCGATTTCACCGCGGTCATCGAGGTGGACCCCAACCATCCCGAGTACTACTTCGACCGCGCGGCCGTACTGCGCAAACTCGGCCGCGACGCCGAGGCATTGGCCGACTACGAGCGCGTGATGTGGCTTTCGCCGCCGTTCCCCGAGGTCTACTACAACCGCGGCGACCTGCTGGCGGGCCACGGTGACGTCGAGGGCGCGCTGGCCGATTTCGCCTACGCGCTCGAACTGGACCCCGAGTTCGCCCCCGCGTACGTGAACCGCGCCGGCCTGTGGGCCGACCTCGGCGAACCCGACCTGGCGCGCCCCGACGTCGAAGCGGGCCTCGCGCTCGATCCGGACAACCCCCAGCTGCATTGCGTGCTGGGCAGGGTCGAAGCGGCTGCGGGCCACCACGCCGAGGCACGCCGGGCGTACGACACCGCGCTCGCGGCCGATCCCGGCCTGCGGTCCGCCTGGGCAGGGCTGGCCGAACTCAGCTTCGACCAGGACGACGCCACGGCGGCGGTCGAGCACTTCGACCGCGCGCTCGCGCTCGGCGACGACCCGGCGCTGCGTTTCAACCGGGCCACCGCGCTGGCCGTCAACGGGCGCTGGGACGACGCGGTCGCCGACCTGCGCCGCGCCGTGGAGCTCGACCCCGACGACCAGGACGCGCGCTCCGAGTTGGACCGCTGCCTCCGCCACGCCGAGGCCTGAGCCATGGCCGCGCCGTGGTCGTCGTCCACACGGCTGCGCGCCGCGCTGGGCCGCTTCGCCACCGGCGTCGCCGTCGTGACCACTGTGGACGGTGCGGATCACCCGGTCGGGCTGACGGTGAACTCGTTCACCTCGTTGTCGCTGGATCCGCCGCTGGTGCTCTGGTGCCTGCGGCGGACCTCGGCGGGCCTGCCCGCGTTCACCACCGCGAGCCGCTTCGCGGTCAACGTCCTTTCGGCGGGCCAGCGGCCGATCGCCCAGCGGTTCGCGAGCCGTGTCGAAGACCGCTTCGCCGAGGTGCGCTGGCACCGGCACCCGCTCGGGCCCCCGCTGCTCGCCGACACGGCCGCGAGCTTCGTCTGCCAGCGGACCCAGGTGGCGCACGGCGGCGACCACGTGATCGTGATCGGCCGGATCGAGGACCACACGATCTCCGCCGAGCCCGCACTGATCTTCGTCGACGGAGACTACGTCGCGCTCGACCGCGCCGCCGCTACCGGCGAGCCTGGCCTGCCGAAAGCTCTTTCGTGAGAACTAACTCGCGTTGTCGGCGCAGGCGGTCGCCGGGCTGACTTTGGCGGCCGCGCGGGCGGAGAACAGGCCCGATCCGGCGGTGAGCGCGCCGAGCGCGAGTACGACGGTGAGCACCGCGAGCAAAGGGACCTGCATGGGCCAGCCGATGCCGAGTGAGACGATGGCGAGCCAGGCGTAGGGCAAGCCGAGCGCCAGTCCGAGCAAGGCGCCGAGTGCGCCGTAGACACCGGCTTCGGTGGCGATCATCACGCGCAGCCGGGCACGGGAAAGCCCGACGGCGCGCAGCAGGCCGATTTCGCGGCGGCGTTCGAGCACCGAGAGCGCCGTGGTGGAGCCGACGCCGACGACCGAGATGAGCACGGTGAGGCAGACCAGGCCGATCGCGATGGCGGCCAGGGTGGTGAACTGGTCCATCTTGGCCGCGCGCTTGTCGGCCAGCACAACGAAATCGACGCCCGCGGGTACCCCCGACCGGTCGCCGTTGGCCAGCACTCCGGTGACCGGTCCGTCCACATCGGACCTGTCGAGGATGAGGCTGCCGAGCGGGAGTTCGCCGTGGACGACGGCGGCGACGGTCCTCTCGCGGCCGTTGACGTCGACGACGGATCCGGCGGTCAGGCCGAGCCTCGCCGCCATTTTACTGGCCAGGATGAGGCGGCCCGGTCCCATGGCGTCGAGCGAGCCGGCCTCGACGCGGAAGTCGGCGATGCCGGCGAGGCCGCGCAGGTCGAGGTCCGTCGCGCTCATGGTGAGTTTCCCGCCGACGTTCACCCCCTCGATGCGCCGATATGGCTGGACATCACGTAACCCGTTGTGCCGCAACAAGTTCACGTCGACGTCACCGGTGATTCTGAGATCGGCGGGGTAGGCGCTCGCCAGTTCGGCCTTGCCGAGTCCCGCCAGCGTCTGCGCGCCGGTGATGGTGGCGATCACCAGCCCGACACCGAGCGCCACGACGGAGGTGATCGACGCGGCACGCCGGGGCGCGCCGCCGACGCCCGCGACCGCGAGCCTGCCGACGGTGCTGCGCCGCAACAGCTTCGCGGCCAGCTTCAGCAACGGCGTGACCACGACCGGGCCGAGTGCGATGAGCGCGCAGAACGCGAGCGCGCCGCTGAACACGGTCTGCCGCAGCAGCTCCGCGATCTGCGCCGATCCCCGCCTGTCGCTCGCCAGACCGGCCGAGGCGACGGTGAACAGCAGGGTGAGCGCACCCCCGAGCAGGCCGAGGCCGAGCAGCAGGCGGCCGACGCCGATGCGGCCGCGTGCGTCCACCGTCGCCGAGGTGCGCAGCGCCTCCAGTGGCGAGACGCGTGCCGCCGACAGGGCGGGCGCGAGCACGGCCAGTGTGGTGAGCGCGGTCGCGCCCACCACGACGACGAGCGCGGGAAGCACCGGGGTGGCGGGGGCTGTCAACCCGGCCAGCGGCACGAGCCGCCCGAGCCCGATGGCCAGCGCCACGCCGCAGGCCGACTCGAAAGGCAACACGCTCGAACAGACCATCATCGGGGCCTACCACCTGAAGTGATCCGGACGGACGAAGCCGAGCTCGGTGACCTGGGCTTCGTCCGACGCGTCAGGGGCAGGTCAGCCGCTCGGGAACCTTTTGGCCGACGAGGTAGTCTTCGACCGCGGTCCGGACGCAGTCGGTTCGCGGGTAAGCGGTGTGGCCGATGCTGTCGACTCGAAGCAACTTCGTCCGGTTCGCGGTCTGCCGGTGCAGCCCCTCCGCCCAGGCCAACCCGGTCGCGGGATCGTGCGCCGGGTTCACGAGCAGAATGGCCGGGCCAGGCCCGAACTTGACCGGGGCCGGCGGATTGTTCGCCTTCCGCGGCCAGCCGATACAACTCAACGCCGCCTCCCTGGCTTCGGAGGAGTAGCGCAACTGCGGCGCGGCGGCCCGCTCGCTGTCGACGATCCGTTGCCAGTCCGCGTAGCCGGCGATCCTCGGTGTCCAGTCCTGGCAGAAGACGGCGGCACGCGGGTGCGTACTGGTACCGGCACCGATCGATCGGGCCGCGTCGCCTGGGCGCAGAGTGCTCAGCCATTGAGCCAGGCCGCGCAGATCGCCCTGTACGAGCGAACCGTAGACCTTTTGTATGACGTACCAGGTGGAAGCGGCACCCGCCCCGCCTTCGATGAGAGCGCCTTGGTCAGCGAGCTCGAGCAGGCCGTCGAAGTGCTTGAGCACGTCCTTGCCGTGCAGCGCGCACGCCGTGTCGGACTCGCACCACCGCGCGAACGCGCCGAGCGCGTCGTCGCCACTGGCGGCCGCGGTGCGCAGGAACCGGTCCAACGGCAGGCTGTGGTCCATGTTGCCGTCCAACACCATGGTGCGGATTCGGTCGCCGAAGAGCTGGGCGTACTGCTGCCCGATCTGCGTGCCATAGGAAAAGCCGAGAAAGTTGACCTTCCGCTCGCCGAGCGCGTCCCGCAGCGCATCCATGTCATGCACGACCGAGAGCGTGTCGGCGTGGTCGAAGATCGGCCCGGACCGGTGGCGGCAGTCGGCGCTGAGCTTCCGGTTGTACGCGGCCAGCGCCGCGAATCCCGCCTGGTCATGGGGTTCACCGGGGTTCTGCCCGAGCAGCTCGCTGGAGCACCGGATCGGCGCGCTGGCCGCCACCCCGCGCGGGTCGAACCCGATCACGTCGAACCGCGCCAGCACCTCGGCGCCGAACAGCCTGTTCGACCCCACCGCCAGCGAAACCCCCGAGCCGCCAGGCCCGCCGGGGTTCACCATCAGCACGCCGATCCGTTTGCCCGGGTCGGTGGCCTTGCGTCTGGCCACCGCGAGCGGGAACGAGCCCAGTTTCGGGTCGGTGTGGTCGATCGGCAACAGCAACGTCGCGCAGTCCGCGGTGGCGTCCTGCGCGCACGGCCGCCAGTCGAGTCCGGAGGGCTGGGCGTTCGCGGGGGTCGCGGTGGCCGCGACGCTGATCGCGACGGCGATGGCCGCGATGGCACGGCGGCGATCCAAGATCATCACGTCGATCAAGACGCCTGTCGAAGATTGGGGTTGCCCAAGGCCGTTGGTTCGACGGTGTCTGGCTGGTCGCCCGACAGGCCTGAGCCTGGCGAACCCCTCGCCCACGATGTGGCCTGGCGAAAGCAAGGGGTCGTGAGTGTTTAGACCGGTTAGAACCGGCCGTACCACTCACGACCCCCGTGCCCAGGGAAGCCTGGCGTCGCGCCCACGCTCGCGCTGACGGCGGGGTTCGCGTGTATGAAGGCTCCCTTCATCCAGTTCGGCCCGTATGAGGGGAGCCTTCATGCAGCATGGGCGTATGAGGGGAGCCTTCATCAAGTTCGACTTGTATGAAGGGAGCCTTCATACAGCTCGGCCTGTATGAGGGGAGCCTTCATACAGGCCGGTAGCCCCAGCGACTTTGGTGGCGAGGGTGGCGGCTGGTGTCCTGAGTGGACAGTTGATCGGAGCCGAGGGAACGCCACGGCTGACGCATGGGTCGGCTGGCTGGAGTGAGGGCCTCCCTTACCCGACATTTCGGGTGAGGGAGGCCCCCACTCGGCGGGTGCGGGTGAGGGAGGCCCTGACTCGAACCGGCGACTACGAGATGGGCCCCCAAGGGGTCGTGAGTGTTTAGGCCGGTTAGAACCGGCCGTACCACTCACGACCCCCACGACGGACCCCGGCCTGCGACCGACGTGTCCGGCGGGTGTGTCGTCACCCAGCCGTGGGGGAGAACGAATCAGCCAATTCCCGACGGCGACTACTGGCGTTGACGCGGTCCTGGCGTGACAGCGTCAAGAACCGCGAGCGTCGCTCCGGGGCAAATAGGTTGCTGCCGGGGGCAACGGGTGTGATCGTTGCGTTGTGGACTTCGACAATGGCGCGGCGCTTGGGTTGGCGGCGGCGGGTCTTTTGAAAGAGCACGTGCTCAGGCATAAGAGGTTCGTGTTGGAGGCGGGTCTGACCGAGGCGGAGTTGGCCGCATTGGAGAAGAGGTTCGGGTTCGAGTTCGCCGACGACCACCGCGCGTTGCTCGCGGAGGTTCTCCCGACGGGGCGTGGCTGGCCGGACTGGCGTGCCGGTGACTCCGAGACTCTTCGCAGGCAGGTCGACTGGCCGGTCGAGGGTGTGCTGTACGACGTGGTGGAAAACGACTTCTGGTACGAGCGCTGGGGCGAGCGGCCGTCCCGCGACGAGGAAGCCGTCGAGCAGGCGAAGGCACACCTCGCAACCGTGCCGCGCATGATCCCGATCTTCGTCCATCGCTGCCTGCCGTCGGGGCGCGGCACCTTCGGATACCCCGTGTTGTCCATGCATCAGACGGACATCATCCACTACGGGTTCGACCTTCTCGACTACGTCTCCACGGAGTTCTACCCCGGCGACCCAGACCGTCCGACGCGTCACCCCATGCCGATCCCATTCTGGGACGACCTGCTTTAGCCACGCGACACTCTGTTTCGCCCAGACTGATCGTTCCTGGCAACTTTGTCACCACTGGCGCGTCTTGTGAATATGACCTCGACTCCGGAAAGCCATGTGGTTTCCGCCGATCCTGCCCGGGAATACGACTACGACGGTATTGCCGAGGGGTATTCGGCCGAGAACGAGACCAATCTGATGAACGCCTATTACGAGCGGCCCGCGATGCTGGAACTCGCAGGTGACGTGACCGGCCGTCGGATTCTCGACGCTGGTTGCGGCTCAGGCCCGCTGTTCGCCGCGCTACGCGATCGGGGTGCGGTCGTGACCGGGTTCGACGCGAGCGCGGGCATGGTGGCGCTGGCCCGGCGAAGGCTGGGCACCGAGGCGGACCTGCGGGTCGCAGATCTGGCTGACCCGCTTCCCTTCGCCGATGGCGAGTTCGACGATGTCGTCCTGTCTTTGGTGCTGCACTACCTGCGGGACTGGGGGCCGGCACTGGCCGAACTGCGACGCGTCCTGACGCCCGGCGGACGGCTCATCGTCTCGGTCGAACATCCTTTCGCCATCACCCTGATGGAGCGTGCGGCCGGGGACAAATCCCGCTACTTCCAGACTCGCGACCGGACCGAGGAATGGACACTGCATGGCCAGTCCACCCGGTTGACTTTCTGGGACCGCCCGCTCCATGCCATGACCAAGGCCTTCACCGCGGCCGGCTTCCGCATCATCGTCATCGACGAGCCGCCTCCCGCACCCGAAGCCCGCGAGCTGTTCCCCGATGAATTCCCGGATCCCACCGAGACGAGATTCCTGGGCTGCCTCTTCTTCGTCCTGCAGACCGACTGACCGGGGCCGGCCACGGTATTTGTGGACGGATCCGCTGCGGCGGAAGAGGAAACTGGGTGGGCGCGACGTGCGGCGCCGCTTGCTGTGCGAGTGCCGCCACTCCCGCGGGGTGGCGGCACTCGCCAAACTCGACCTGTTGCGTGCCGGTCAGTAGCCGTAGCAGCGGACCTGGGTGTTGAGCGGGTTGACGCAGACGACCGCGACCTTGATCTTGATCCACGAGCCGCCGGGGATCGTGTTTTCGTTGATCTTGTAGCTGCTCGGGAACATCACCGCGTCGGTGTCGCGGAACTTGGCCGTGGCGTTGGGCTTCACGTCGCGCTTGGTGCACTTCATGCTGCCGAGCTTCTTGCCGTGGGTGTCGAAGACGGTGCACGCCTGGCCTCGGTCGAGGGTGGCCGCGTGCATGGTCTTGCTGGTCCAGTTCAGTGCGGCACCGCAGACGGTGAAGTCCTTGATCGGGGTCTTGACCTTTCGGCAGGTGTCGGCCTGCGCGGCCGACGCGGATGCGACGACGACGGTCAGAGCGGCGGTAACCACAGTTAGCATGGCAGCCAACCGCCGTGGCGTGGTCTGGGTGTTCATGTCTGCTCCTTTCTCGTCGTCAGGACGGGTTGGTGTACCAGTTCGAGCAGCCGACGTGGTCCTCGCACACGCGGAACTTCGCGATCTTGCCGCCGACAGATGCCCACGGGCCGGGGTTGCCGTCGGCGCCGTTGCCGTCCCAGACCGAGCCGTGCGCGCCGGTGGTCAGGTAGAAGTCGGCGTACACGCCGTTGCCGTCGGACTCGCCGTCGAACGCGCGTACCGCGGTGCTGGTCGCGTCGGCCCAGTCCTGTCCGTGGGTCAGCCTGACGGTGGCCTCGGCTGTGCCGGCGCTGAGCGCGAGCGTGCCTGCCGCGGCCAGCAGGGTGATGCCATGGCGTAGTGCGGTCATGGTGTTTCCTCTCGGTTCGTGGTCCGTGGCCGGACTGCTCCGAGCTTGTGGCTTCCGCGCACCGCCGAGTGAATTCCCGTATACGGTATGCCGCTGACCTGGGCATTCGCTCTAGAGTTTCCGGCTGTGACCGAACGTGAAGGCCTGTTCCGCACCCAGTTGCGGGAGCTGATGGCGGGTGCCGGATACCGGACGCTGCAGCAATTGCAGGATGGTGCGCGGCGCCGCGGCGTGCAGTTGCCGGTGTCCACGGTCAACCGGGCACTCACCGCGGACAAGCTGCCGACGGCCGAGTTCGTGCGCAGGTTCGTGGCGGCTTGTGAAGGCGACGTCGAGCACTGGATCGAGTTGCGTGAGCAGATCGTCGATCAGCGATTCGCGCAGCGGCCCGCTCCGGAGCCTGAGCTGCCCGACGCCGTGTGTCCCTATCTAGGCCTCGAGTCGTTCGACGCCGAGCATGCGCGGTTCTATTTCGGCAGGGAGCGTGTCGTCGCGGACCTCGTCGGCCGGCTGGCTGCGACTACGCTGTTGTTCGTCGTCGGGCCGTCCGGGGCCGGCAAGTCCTCCTTGCTCGGTGCGGGGTTGATCCCGGCCGTGCGGGCCGGGCGAATCCCCGGCTCGCGGACCTGGCGCTGTGTGACGATGACGCCCACCGCCCACCCGTCGCTGGAACCGCTGGACGCGGACACGGTGCTGATCGTCGATCAGTTCGAGGAGTTGTTCACCCAGTGCGCGGGCGAGGACGAGCGGCTTTCGTTCGTCGCGGCCTTGAGCGAGACGCGGGCGCGGGTGGTGATCGGGCTGCGTGCGGACTTCTATGGGCACTGCACGGCCTATCCGCACCTGCTGGCGGCGTTGCGCGTCGGGACCATGCCGTTGGGGCCGATGTGCGAGGCCGAGCTGCACGAGGTGATCGAGAAGCCGGCACGTGCCGTCGGGCTCCGTGTCGAGCGTGGCCTGGCCGACGTCGTGCTCGCGGAGCTCGGTGCCGAGCCGGGTGCGTTGCCGCTGCTGGCCCACGCGTTGTTCGCTACCTGGCAGCACCGTGAGGACGGCGTCCTCACCCTCGCCGGGTACCGGCTCACCGGTGGCCTGCACGGGGCCATCGCCGCCACCGCCGAACGCGCCTACCTCACGCTGGATCCCCCAGACCAGGACACCGCCCGGCGACTGCTGCTACGCATGATCCAGATCGGCGACGGCACGGACGACACGCGGTGTCCCGTGCAACTCGAGGGTGAGAGCCTTGACTGCGGCGTCTTGGAGTCGCTGGCCGCCGCGCGGCTGGTGACCCTCAACTCCGCCACCGCGCAGATCGCGCACGACGTGGTGATCCGAGCCTGGCCACGGCTTCGTGACTGGGTCGACGCCGACCGGACCCGGCTTCTGGTCCGCCAGCGGCTGACCGACGCTGCCGAGCAATGGGAGCGCGAAGGCCGTCACCACTCGGGCCTCTACGGCGAGCCGCGGCTCGGCGCGGCCCGCCAGTTCGTCACGCCTGCCGACACCGACCTGCGCCCGGTCACCCGGGAGTTCTTGACGGCGTCGATCGCCCGCGTCCGGCGGCACCGGCGCGCCACGGGCGCGCGGCGGTTCGCCGTCGCGGCACTCGTCGCCGTTGTGGCTTCGGCCGCGATCGTGGCGGTCAGGTCCCACCAGGAGGTCGCCCGGCAGGAACGGATCGCACTGGCCCGCACCGCCGCCTACGAAGCGATCGGGGTGCGTGGCACCGATCCTGAACTGGCTGGGCAGCTCAGCCTCGCCGCGTTCCGCATGGCGCCGACCGCCGAGACCCGCGGCAGTCTGATCAGCAGCCTCGTGACGCCGAATCCCACCCAGCTTTCCGGCAACGACGCCACCGACGCCGTGCGGACGGTGGCGTACAGCCCGTCCGGCTCGCTACTGGCCGTCGGCGGGCACGACCGGCTGGTCCGGCTGACCGGGACGGGCAGCCCACGAGTACTGCGCGGCCACGAGGACACCGTGCGTGCGGTGTCGTTCAGCCCTGACGAACACTGGCTTGCCTCCGCGAGCCAGGACGACACCGTTCGAATCTGGAACGTGACCACGGCCGGGCAGGTAGCCGTGCTGGCACAGTCCGACGACGTCCGCGATGTGGAGTTCAGCTCGGACGGAATCCTGCTCGCCACGGCTGGCCACGACGACCTGGTGCGGCTGTGGAACGTTCATGATCCCGCGTCTCCGGTGCCGCTCGGCACCATGTCCCACGGCGACGACGTCTACACGGTCGCCATGCGTGGACGACTGCTCGCCAGCGGAGGCAAAGAGGGAGTCGTGCGACTGTGGGACATCTCCGACCCGCGTGTACCCGCCACGATCTCCGCTGAAATCCGCCACGCCGGCTTCGTCAACGACGTGGCCTTCAGCCGCGACGGCCGCACCCTCGTCACCTCCGGCACTGACGCCACCGCGCGGCTGTGGGACATCACCGACCCCGCGAAGCCGACGTTTCTCGCCGTGCTGGCCGGGCACACCGCCCCCGTCCACGGGGTCGCGTTCAGTCCCGACAGCCGACTGCTCGCCACGACGAGCGTGGACGTGACCGCGCGGCTCTGGGACGTCAGCGACCCCCGGCGTCCGGTGGCGCTCGCCGCGCCGCTCGCCGGCCACACCGACAACGTCTACACGGCCGCTTTCAGCCCGGACGGGCACACACTCGCGACCGGCAGCCATGACCGGACCGTCAAAGTGTGGGAGATCGATATGGACCGGATCGCCGCGCTGGTATGTCAGCGGGGGAGGATCACCGCTCAGCAGTGGGCCAGATACTTCGGCGACACGGAATTCACCCCGCCTTGCCGATGACGCGGATCCTCTTGGAAAGAATGTCGGTCAGGGCAAAGAGCGGATTTCGACCAGTGCCGCCGGGCCTTGGTCTTCGTGGACGGTCTCACCGACCGGCGTGAACTCGCCGGATTTGATGGTGTACGGAGGTTGCGTGACTTCTCTGCCGTCGACCTGCGCTGTCAGCGTGGCTTCGATCTTGTGACTGTCGCCTTTGATGAAGTACGTCGAAGGGACCTTGAGCGCGAGGTAACCGCCGGGTCCGGTCACCTTGAAGCAGGCGAAGTGGTTCGGCGTGGTGATGCTGTCGCTTTCCACGACGACGAGATCACCGCCTACCGCGCAATCCAGCCAGAAGATCTTGCCGTTGCCGTTCTTCAAGGTCATGCCCACCGCGGCGGCGCCGTCCTGGTTCGGGTGCTGGTAGTCCTCGACCAGTGAACTCTGGGTGGCGGCGGGCGCGGAGTCACCCTGCGCGCTGGCCGTCGCGGTGAGGACGGTGACGGCACCGAGTGCGCCCGCGGTGGCGATGGCTGCGAATAACCTCATGGCACAGAACTCCCCAGGCGAATGCTGTCGATCCACAATGGACAACCGGAACCCCACTGTACAGTCGGGACGGTACAGCGCGGCTGACCTGCCGGAAAAGTGGCGTTTCCGCCAATGGAGGTTTCTGCGCGGTCCTGCCTAAGCTTCGCTCGGCTTCGGTGGGGTCTTCCTATGTTCCCCGGCATGTTTTCGGGGAGTTCTCTTGATATTGGGGGAGCGTCATGTCCGTGGGACTCGCGAGAGTGGTCGCCGCACGTACAGCAGTCGTCATGGCCGTCATCTTCGCGCTGGTCGCGGGAATGCTCGGTGATTCCGCGACGGCAACGCCTCTGCGTGCCAGTGCGGACCCCGCACTGGGTGATCGCGGTGTGGCGGTCGAGTTGCTCAAGACCGGAGGGCGGGCCACCCGGACAGCGGCGGAAGCCGCACTGCTCGGTTCCGAGGAACAGCTTCGCGAGTTCGTCGCGACCGGGCAGTACGTCACCATCGGGCACGACAACCGGATCAAGGTCGGCCAGCTCATGGCCGTCGGCGGGCGGCGCGTCAGGGAAGCCGCCCAGGTCGCGCTGGGCGGTGGCCCAGACGACGTGCGGCGGTTCCTCGAAGGCGGGTGGAAGGAGCCGCAGCGCCTGGACCTGCGCGCGAAGGTCGGCACGATCATGGCGGCCAACGGCGCTTCGACGCAGCGGGCCGGGCAGGCGGCGCTGGAAGGCACGGCCGACGACGTACTCAGGTTCCTGGCCGCGGGCAGGCTCTCCCCGGAGATCGCCGACCGGCGGAAGCAGGTCGGCGCGATCATCGCGACCGGCGGGCCGGAGGTCAACAAGGCCGGGCAGATCGCGCTCAACGGTGATGACAACGACGTCCAGGAGTTCTTGGAGACCGGTCAGCACACGGCGAGGGCGCGGGACAACGAGAAAGCCAGCATCGACGAGCTGGTCAACCTGGTCAAGCTGGCCGGTCAGGCGGCCGCCAGGGAAACCGAACTGGCGAAGGAGGCCTCCGCCCGCGCGGTCGCGGCAGCGGAACTGGCCAAGCAGGCGGCACTGACCGCGGCGGACGAAGCCGCGGCGGCCAAGGGTGACGCGCAGAAGGCGGCCGCGGCCGCGGGACGGGCCGCCGACTTCGCCAGCAGGGCCGCACAGGCTGCGCAAGAAGCCATCTCGGCGGCGAACTCCGCGAACAAGGCCGCCGGTGTTGCTTCCGCGGCCGCGTCGCGTGCCGCTTCCGCCGCTTCTTCGGCAGCCCAGGCGGCTTCCGAAGCGCGTGGCGCCGCTGCTGCTGCCGCCACGGACGCGGGTAAGGCCGGCGCAGCAAGGGATGCCGCCGCGAAGGCGAAGAAGGTCGCCATCGGCGCCCGGCTCGCCGCTGACGCGTCCAAGGCCGCGGGCGACGCCGCGAACCAGGCGGCGAGCGCGGCGCAATCGGCGGCGAGCGCGGGTAGCAACGCCGATCGGGCTGCGTCGGCCGCCGAGAACGCCGCCAATCAGGCTGGGGTGTCCGAGTCCGAAGCCGCACGCGCTCGACGTGCCGCCGCTGACGCGCACAAGTTCGCCGGACAGGCGAATCGAGCGGCGGCCAGGGCCGAGTCGCTGGCCCGCATGTCCGCGCAAGCCGCGATGGACGCCTATACCGCGGCGATGAGCGCGGCCGGTCATGCCGATGAAGCGGCGGCCGAAGCGATCAAAGCCGCCGACCACGCTGGCGATGCCTTAAAGGCGAGGGATGAGTCTCTCAGGCATGCCAAGGCGGCTCAGCTGGAAGCGACCACCGCCACGCAGACCGCCGAGCTCGCTGACCGGATCGAAAAGAACGCCCGAGAAGCGGACAAGAACAGGCTGCAGCAGCTCCAGGAAGAAGGCGTCGCCGCAGCGGAGAAGGTCAAGGCGGAACTGGAGCACAAGGCGGCCTGGGACGCCGCCGAAGCCACCCGGATCGACCAGGAAACCCAGCTACTGCTGGAAAAAGCGGCCGCGCCGGACGCTGATACGGCCACCCTGCTGGCCAACGGGCGGCAGGCCGCGCTCCGGCTGCGTACCACGGGCGGCCCGTGGACGCAGGCCGCCGCGGAGCTGGTGCTGGCCGGTGGCGAAGTGGAGATGCTCGACTACCTGCAGACGGGCCGGATCGAGGCGGCGGAAGAAGACGACCGGGCACGGGTTCGCTACGTCGCCGACAACACGACCGTCGACAAGCAGCGGGAAGCCGCCCAGGACGCCTACCTCGGTGACGGCGTCGAGCTTCGCGAGTTCCTCAAAACCCAGTACTACGAAGGCAAAGTGGTCGACGACCGGAAGAAGGTCGGCCAGATCATGGCCAAGGGTGGCCCAGCCACCCAGCGGGCCGGTCAAAAAGCGCTGGAAGGCACCCCGGCCGACGTCGACCAGTTCCTCGCGGTCGGCCAGTACGACGCGGCCGAGCAGGACGACCGGATCAAGATCGGCCAGCTCATCAGCACCGGCGGCCCGGAAGTGCAGGCCGCCGCGCAGATCGCGCTCGCGGGCCCGCCCGCCTATGCCAGGGAATTCGTACAGAGCGGCCAGTTCAAGGCCGCGCAACGCGACCAGCTGACCGCCTCGCACGTCGCCGGTGTCCGGCGGCTGGTGGCCGACGCGTCGCGCATCGCGGCGACCGCGAGGGCGAATGCCGAAGAGGCGTTCCGGGTCGCCGCCGATGCCGCCGACGCGGCCGACGAAGCCAGGATGTGGGCGGAGAAGGCGCGGCAATCGGCCAACGAGGCGGCGACCTATGCGCAGCAGGCCAAGCAGTCCGCCGCCGACGCACAGGCGTCCGCGGACCGCGCGGCCGAGTCCGCCAAGACCGCGCGCTCGGCAGCCGACGCGGCGGAGCGGGACGCCGAGGCGGCGTCACTGTCGGCGACCCGCGCGACGACTTCGGCCTCGCAAGCGAAAGCGTCCGCTTCGGACGCGGCGAGGTCCGCGCAGGCCGCGCGTGCCTCGGAAGCCGCAGCGGGCCGGGACGCGGCGATGGCCTACGACGAGGCGGCCGCCGCCCACGACATCGCCTTGGCCAAGTACCAGGCCGAGCAGCGGGCGATCGCCACCGGGCCGCTCACCGCGCAAGAAGGCTCCGATCTGGCGCGGACCTGCAACAACGACCAAGCCTGCATTGACAAGTACAACAAGGCCGTCGCCGACGCGAACGTGAGCCTGGTCGACTTCTTGAAGACCGAAGGCGCCGAAATCATCCTGGACATGATCGGCTACACCGACGCCGTCAACTGCTTCACGCAGGGCGACGTCGAAGCCTGTCTCATGACCGCGCTGAACGCGCTGACCTTCGGCAACCCGGTCGGCCTGTTCACCAAGGGCGGCAAACTCGTCGCGGCCATCGTCAAGGTCGCAGGCAAGGTCGGCGCGTTCCTTCGCCGGGTGGAACAGGCGAAGACCGAGGTCAAGGCGACGCGCGAGGCCATCAGCGAAGCGATGAAGGCGTGCAAGCTGCCGGTGATCGGGATGAGCTTCGCGCCGACCGTGCAAGTCCTGCTGGCGGACGGGACGCACAAGGCGATCAAGGACGTCGTCGCCGGTGACCGGGTGGCCGCGGCCGACCCGCAGACCGGCCGCGTGGGGTTCCGGGCGGTCACCGCGCTGATCGTCGGCTCGGACCTCAAGCAGATGGTGTCGATCACCGTCGGCGACGGTGCGGGAGCCGGTTCGGTGGACGCCACCGGCAACCATCCGTTCTGGGTGGTGGAACAGCAGAAGTGGTTGGAAGCCAAGGACATCACCGCGGGCGTGCACCTACTGACGCCCGATGGGAAACCGGCGAAGGTCGTCGATGTCCGGTCGTACACGCAGGTCATGCAGGTCTACAACCTCACGGTCGAGGACCTGCACACGTACTACGTGCTGGCCGGTGACATCCCGGTACTGGTCCACAACGCGGCCAAGCGCACGAAGGACGCGGACTACTACAACCGGCCCGGGAAGAAGTACAGCACGTACGTGCTGAGGGATAGCACCGGCAAGGTCTACTACGTCGGGCTCTTCGGTTCGAAGCAGACCAAACGGGATGTGGAAAGGCGGCACTCCAAGTCCGGCCCGGCCGGGGCGAAACGCTTCCAGCTAGATGCCGATGACATCATGGAGGTGCTCGATGAGGATCTGCCGTACTATCAGGCGCGACTGGATGAGCAGGCCAACGCCGAAAAGTACGGAACGTACTCCAAGGACGGCAACCCGAACGACTGGCGTCGTAACCGGCAAAACCCGCTGGCCGCCGACAATCGCGTCGGCTACGAAGCCCACGCGAAAAGGGAAGCGCAACTGGCCGGAAAGGCCTGTTAATGGCAAAGATCACTCTGATCGAAAGTGACCTGCGAACCGCGAAGGCGCTACTCGGCGAGGTCGTCGAAGCCTTTGCCGCCGAGCGACAAAGGAATCCCACCTTGGGGGAACTGCTCGAGGTGCTGGGTCTATCCGTGCCGGGTAACTGCGAGCAGCTGGGATCGGTCCCGTTTCCGCTGGTGTTCAGGGTGAAACTGAAAGGCGGCCGTCGTTACGAAGCGACGCCGTCCGAGCGTGTCGCAGGCCTCAACGACATCACTTTCACCGAGGCGTCCGAGCTCCTCGCCTTCCTGGCTGAACGAGTGGCAGTGAGCAGCGGACAACCGGCCGAGGCAGGAGAACTTGCAAGCGTTTTGCTTCAGGCCCTCAGGGCGGCGCAGTTGCGGCTCGACGATGTCAGCAGCGGTGACGTGGCTAGTTTGGCTGTGCACGCGCCGAAGCGAATCAAGGCCGTTCGGGGAGATGTCGTTGCGATCCGGTCGAGCGAGTCCGGTCACCACTTCGCGGTAATCCTGACCGAGGGCAGTACTGAGGTGGCTGTCGGACTGCTGTCCGGCGTATTCAAGGAACCCCGTTTGGGTCCGGTCGGCGAATATCGTGCCGAGCACATACCAGTCTTTACAGGCGATGCGCTTATCGCGAACGGTAAATGGCCCATTATAGGCCACAGCGAAGCGCTTCTCGGCTTGTTCCCGGATCCGCCGGAGTTCTATTTCCGGCCGTCGACGTCGGTGTCGGTTGGTAACCGCTACGGAGAACACGGCGCGGCAATCTCGAAAGGAAAAGAAGGTCGGACGGTCCGGTTGATCAGCAGGCAGGAAGCGGTTCGGATCGGCTTGCCGGACGTGACGTACCGGCAGTCCTACGATGAGGAACTGTTTGAGCGAATGCTGAATGAGGGGCACTTCGCCGGAGGGCCACTGCCGGGATTCTGGCGGGACTACCCCCAGGAATGACCGCCGCACGAAAATCGTCTACACACCATCGCTTGGGGAAGTCATGAGCAGGAAAACGCTGAACAAAGCAGGCAGAACCGCCTTGGCCGTAGCCGGGTTGGCGGCGACTTTGCTGGCCGCGCCCGCCTCCGCCGTGTCCGGTGGCACCGAGGTCACCGCCGCGAGCCAGCCCTATCTGGCACGCATTCAGATCGGCGGCATCGGCGCGGTCGACGGCCGGGCCTGCTCCGGCGCGCTGGTGGCGCCGCAGTGGGTGATCACCGCCGCGACCTGCTTCGGCGCGAAAGCCGCCGACGGTTACCGCATCGCCTCTCCTGCCCCCGCCATCGCGGCGACGGCGACGCTTCTGGGGAAGCAGCCCGTGGCCATCACGCGAGTCGTCTCGCCGGGAGGCCGGGACGTCGCCTTGGCGCGGCTGGCGGCCGCGAACACCACCGTCACGCCGGTGCCGCTGAGCACGACCGCGCCGGTCGCGGGCACGGCCGTCACCGCGTCGGGTTTCGGCCGGACCGGCAACGAGTGGGCACCGGTGGCTCCGCACAAGGCAGGATTCACGGTGTCCGAGAGCACCGACACGACCTTTTCGCTGACCGGGCCCGGTGACACCTGCAAGGGTGACGCCGGTGGGCCCACCCTCGCGACGGCGCCGACCGGCTCGGTGCTGGCAGGGGTCAGCAGCAGTTCATGGCAGCACGGCTGCCTGGGGGAGAACCCCGAACAGCAGGGATCGACCGCGACTCGGACCGACGACCTCGTGGACTGGATCCGCGCCCAGTCCGACCCGCTGAACTCGTGGTACTTCCTCCCCGGCGCCGAACGGGTCATCGCGCAGGCCCCCGCCGCGCGGGCGGCGCTCGCCGGGCACTCCGGGTCGCTCACCGGCAAGACCGCGACCGATCTCGTCACCCGGCGGCCCAGCGACGCGATGTTGTTCGCCTACGAGAACAAGCTCAGCCCTGTCGTGGGCGAGCAGTCCTACAAGCCCGCAGCCGCGATCGGCACCAGCTGGAACATCTACAACCTCCTGCAGCAGGCCGACCTCGACGGTGACGGCGTCGCCGATCTGCTCGCCAGGGCGACCAACGGCGACCTCTACGGCTATCTCGGAACCGGCAAGATCGACGGGACTTCCGGCACGCTGAAGTCGCGAGTCCTCATCGGACGCAGCTGGAACACCTACAGCTCCATCTTCGCGGCGGACACCAACGGGGACGGGAAGGCCGAGGTGTTCGGCATCGCCGCGGACGCGGGCGACCCCGCCCGGCTCGCGCTGTGGGGTTATGTCAACAACGGCTTCAACGGCCTCGACACGCTGTCGGCGAGGGTGAACGTCGCCACGGGCGGGAAGGACGTGGTCCCCGGCGGATTCGCGGACTTCACCGGTGACGGCAATCCCGACCTGTTCATGATCACCAACCGCGCCACCGGCACCAACGACCTCGCCGTGCTCGACCGGTACGCGGGCGGCGCTTACTCCGACGGCGCGCCGATGCGGCCGTCCACCTACAAGGTGGGCTCGGGCTGGACGTCGAAACAACTGCTCACGCTCGGCGACATCAACGGCGACCGGCGGCCCGACATCATCGGGACGACCACGGCCGGTGCGCTGAACGCGTACGTCCACAGTGGAACTTTCGTCCGCACGCCCGGTCAAGGCGCGCAGACGTTCTCGGCGCCCATCCTCATCGGCCGTTCGTCCTGGGAGACGATGGACGTGCTCACCTGACCTGAGCGGTGGACGGCTGAGGCAAAACATGAACTTGACTCATGTATGTGTCAGCCGTCACCATCATCCCGATACGCCTGCCTCGGGCGCGTACGGGAGGTTCACGATGAAGCGGCATCGCAGGGCCCTGTCACTCGTGGTGGCCGCGCTGGCGGCCATCTCGTTCACCGTCGGCGGCACGCCGGCGTCGTCGGCAGCGCAGAACTGGTGGGAGCCGCCGAACCGGCCGAGCCCGGACAGCGAGATCGGCGCGACCGGCGCCCCGTTCACCGGCAGTCAGGGCGGGGAGGTCCGCGGCTTCGTCGACGGCCACAACCACATCCTCGCGAACGAGGGCTTCGGCGGCAGGCTGATCTGCGGAAAGGCGTTCTCGCCCGCGGGGGTCGCCGACGCGCTGAAGGACTGTCCCGAGCACTACCCCGACGGCAGGGGAGCCACCTTCGAGAACCTCACCGCCGATCCGGACGGGCACCACGACCCGGTCGGCTGGCCGACCTTCAAGGAATGGCCGACTCACAAGTCGCTGACGCACCAGCAGAACTACTACGCCTGGATCGAGCGGGCGTGGCGCGGCGGGCAGCGCATCATGGTCAACGACCTGGTGAGCAACGGCGTCCTGTGCGCGTTGCCGATCATGCCCAAGGACCGCGGCTGCGACGAGATGGACGCCATCCGGCTCGAAGCACGTAAATCCTGGGAGATGCAGGACTACATCGACGGCATCTACGGCGGTCCCGGCAAGGGCTTCTTCCGGATCGTCACGAGCCCGGACCAGGCTCGTCAGGTGGTGATGGACGGCAAGCTGGCGGTCATCCTCGGGGTGGAGACCTCGGAACCCTTCGGCTGCAAGCAGATCATGGACGTCGCGCAGTGCTCGGCCGCGCAGATCGACGCCGGGATCAACGAGCTGTACTCGCTGGGCGTGCGCAGCATGTTCCTGTGCCACAAGTTCGACAACGGCCTGTGCGGCGTGCGCTTCGACTCGGGCACCACCGGGCAGATCCTGCAGGCCGGTCAATTCTCTTGCTGCGCCACCACGTGGACGACCGAGGTGTGCCCTGGTCCGCAGCAGGACAACCCGATCGCGGGCGGCGACCCGGCCAAGCGCTGCAACACCCGAGGGCTCACCCGCCTCGGCGAGCACGCGCTACGTCGGATGATGGAGCGGCATATGATGGTCGAGATCGACCATATGAGTGTCAAAGCGGCTGCGCGCACTTTGGACATCCTCGAGGCGGAGAAGTATCCCGGCGTGCTGTCCACGCACAGCTGGATGGACGCGGGCTGGTCCGAGCGGGTGTACAAGCTGGGCGGCTTCATCACCGGCTACGACAACGGCTCGGAGAGTTTCGTCAGCGAGTGGCAGCGCAACAAGGCCCTGCGTGACAAGTACAAGGTCGGCTACGGCTTCGGTTCCGACATGAACGGTGTCGGCGGCTGGCCCGCGCCGCGCACCGGCGCGACCAACCCGGTGGTCTACCCGTATCGCACCTTCGACGGCGCCACGATGATGGATCGGCCGAAGACCGGCGAGCGAACCTGGGACATCAACGTCGACGGCGCCGCGCACTACGGCCTGATCCCGGACTGGATCGAGGACGTCCGGATGGTCGGCGGGCAGGCTGTCATCGACGACCTGGCCAAGGGCGCGGAGTCGTACCTGAAGACCTGGAAGGCCACCACCACGCACGTTCTCGGCACCAACCTCGCTGCGGCGAAGCCGGCCACGGCCAGTTCGACGGAGTGGAACCCGTTCGTGGACCTGTCGCCGGCACGCGCGGTCGACGGCGACCGCGGCACCCGGTGGTCCAGCTCGTGGAACGACGGGCAGTGGTACTACGTCGATCTCGGCTCCGAGCAGCGCGTCGGCCGGGTGACGATCGACTGGGAGCCTGCCTACGCGTCCGAGTACCGCATCGAGGCGTGGAGCGAACCCGCCGGGACCTGGCAGACGGTCTGGTCGACCACCGCCGGGGACGGCGGCATCGACACCGCGCGGTTCGACCCGGTCACCACGCGCTGGGTGCGTTTCGTCGGCGTCAAAAGAGCCACTCGCTACTGCTTCTCGTTCTGGGAATTCGGCGTCTACGCCACGTAGCGCTCGCGGAGGTCGTGAGTGGTACGGCCGGTTCTAACCGGCCGTACCACTCACGACCTTATTCGGCAGGGCTGATCACGGCGCCCAGGGCGGCGCGATCGTCCAGCTGCTGTCGGCGCTGAGCGTCTGCGGGCGGTCGAACCCGGTGCCGCCGCCGGAGGCCAGGTAGACCTGGGCTTCGGAGTGGCGCAGGAAGGAACCGGGGAAGTTGATCGCCTCCAGCGTCACGCCGGTGCCGCCGACGCCGGGACGGGCGCAGAACGTCGCGTCCGCGCGCATCAGCGCGGAGCCGTCGTCCGGTGAGTTGCGGACCCGGCTGTTGCTGTGCCGCAGGAACTGGCCAGGGAAGTTCACCGACTCGAACGAGTAGCACGACGAATCGGCGAGACCGCGGCGCACCGTGTACGTCGAGTCCTGCTTGAGCAGATCACTGCTGCCGCCGTTGACGACTTCGGTGTACGCGAGGCTGTTCTGATGCCGCAGGTAGCGGTCCGTGAAGCCCCACGTCGTCACCCGCAGCGACTGGCGCGCGTTGACGTTCAGCGGCACGGAACTGCGCCACAACGCCGGCGCGGAAACGTCCCAAGTGGAGTCCGCGGCGAAGCTCGTCGTGGTGTCCCAAGGGTTCGGGCCGCCGTTGGCCGCAAGGTACACGTTCTCCGAGTAGTGCCGCAGGAACCTGCCGGGGAAGTTGTACGACTCGAACGACGTGCCACCCGCGGCGAGCCCGGTGCGGGCGCACCAGGTCGCGTCGGCCGCGAACGAGCCGCCGGTGTCGCTGTCGATGCGGACCCTGCTGTTGCTGTGCCGCAAGAACTTCCCGGGGAAGCCGACCGACTCGAAGGAGAAGCACCGCGCGTCAGCCAGGCCCGCGACCGTGCGGAACGAGGCGTCCTGGCGCCCGCCGTCGGGGCTGCTCTGGGTCAGCACGTCCGTGCGGGCCACCGAATCCGAGTGCCGCAGGTACCGGTCGGTGTACCCGGGCGTGGTCACCCGGAACGACCGTGCGTGCCCCAGCGTCAGCGGCACCGGCGAGTTCAACGCCTTCGACGCGGCGATCAGGTCGGTGTGCGCGGCGCGGACCTGGGCCGTGTCCACCTTCTGCACACGCCGGTCGTAGGTGAGCAGGCCGTTGTACTCGCCTTCGACGTCGCTGATCTCGGTGTAGACCGAAGCCGACACGCCCTTGGTGGTCATCAGCTGCTTGAGGTCGCGCACCATGCCGGTGAAGCGGTCGTTGAGCTGCGCCGCGCTCGACATCTGCTCGTAGGCGAAGAACTTGCCGTCCGGGCTGTACTCGTGGCCGGGGTTGTGCAGCCCGAGGCCGCCGAACTCGCCCAGCACCGCCACGCGCGTCGACGACGGCCGCGGCCCGTCCGGCCCGGTGTACATGTGCCAGTCGATGATGTCGCCGGTGCCGGGGTCGCCTTTGGACGCGCAGCAGTTGAAACCGCTGTGCGGGTTGACCAGCCGCGTCGGATCGTAGTTCTTGAGGCTGGTGGTGACGCGCCTGGTCTCGCCGAGGTTCCACTCACCCCAGCCCTCGTTGAACGGCACATAAGTAATGACGGCGGGGGAGAAGCGGTGCTCGTCGATGATCTCGCGCGCCTCGGTCTCGAACTCGGCGATCTGCGCGGGCGTGCGGATGTCGTCGGCGGGCGGGGTCGACGGGATGTCCTGCCAGACCAGCAGCCCGAGGCGGTCGGCCCAGTAGTACCAGCGTGCCGGTTCGACCTTGATGTGCTTGCGGACCATGTTGAAGCCGAGGTCCTTGTGCTTCTGGATGTCCGACGCCAGCGCCGCGTCGGTCGGCGCGGTGTAGAGCCCGTCCGGCCAGAAGCCCTGGTCGAGCGTGCCTGCTTGGAACACGAATTCGCCGTTGAGCGTCGGCCGCAGCGTCCCGTTGACGTTCTTGGTGCCCACCTCGCGCATGCCGAAGTAGCTGACCACCTGGTCGACGGTCGCGCCCGCGGAATTCCGCAGCGAGACGCGCAGGTTGTAGAGGAACGGGTCGTCCGGCGACCAGCGTCTGGCGGCAGGCACCGGCACCGAGAACTCCGCGAACGCGCCGGTCGCGGTGCCGACGACGGTGGCGCCGGTCATCGCCTCGGCGAGCACGGTGTGCCCGCTGACGTCGCCGCGCCCGAACACCCGCACGCGCGCGGTGTTGGTGGCCAGGTTCGGGTAGATGTCGACGGAATAGATCGACGAGGTCGCCGTCGGTTCGAGCCAGACCGTCTGCCAGATGCCCGAAGTCGGGGTGTAGAAGATGCCGGACGGGTTGTTGGTCTGCTTGCCGGTCGGCTGTTTCTCGCCGCGGCCGTCGGTCGGGTCGTACACGCGCACGACGATCTCGTTCGCGCCCCCGTTGAGTTGCGCGGTGACATCGGTTTCGAAGCGGTCGTAACCGCCCCGGTGCGTGGCGACCTGGGTGCCGTTGACCCAGACCGTGGCTTCGTAGTCGACCGCGCCGAAGTGCAGCTGCACGCGCCTGCCGGTCCACGCCTGCGGGACGGTGAAGGTGCGGCGGTAGAACATGAGGTCGCGGTTGTCGTTGCGCATGATGCCCGACAGCGCAGACTCGACCGGGTAAGGCACGAGGATGCGCTCGGGCAGCGTCTGCCCGAGCGGCGGCGCGGCATTGCGGTCGACGCTGCCGCCCGGACCGGTGGCCGGGTTCAGGAATTCCCATTCCCCGTTCAGCGATTGCCAGTCGGGGCGGGTCATCTGCGGGCGCGGGTAGTCCGGCAGCGGATTGGTGGTCGACACCTGATCCGTCCATGGCGTCGACAGTGGTGGGGGTTTCGGGACCACGGCCGCGCTCGCGACGGGCGGGACCACGGTGAACGTCGTGAGCAGCGCGAACAGTGCGGGGAGTAGGCGGCGCATCGGACTCCTCTGGGCGAAACGCACGGAAAAATCGAACGTAACACGACACCAGAAGCACCGGAATGAGACGAAACCGAACATGCCCGAACAGTCAAGGAGACCGGTCTTCCGGCCGCGTGCTGCTCAGCAGTCGTGGTATCGCACGAAGGTGGCTTTGCGGACGGCGCCCGTCGGCCCGATGAAGGTGTCGGTTTTCGGGTGCGTGCAGACGTAGAAGTCCCGTGACTGCTTGGTGTCGGCCTTCACGAGGATCTTGTAGATGGAGCAGTTGCCGTAGTAGACGGTCGCGTGCCCGTTGGGGTAGTCCACGTGGTTGCCGCAGATGTGGGAACCCTGGTCCGCCATGGACTGGGGGGCGGTGACGACGGTGGCGGTGAGTGCCAGCAGCACGCCGGCGGCGAGTTGTCCTGGTTTGCTCGTCATTGCCCCTCCAGCGGCAGATCGGCGCTCCGGCAGGTTCCGGCCACGACAGTCGTCATCGAATCACGGGTCGCCCACCTCGCACTATTGGCGGAAAAGCCGTCAGGATATCCGCCTTGACTTATATAAGTGAGGACTGGCATGCTCCTGGCTTGTGCACGCGTTCGACATCCTCGGCGACCCGGTGCGCCGGCGCATTCTCGAGCTGCTCGCCGACGGCGAGCAGACCTCCGGCGCGATCACGGACGTGATCCGGGCCGAATTCGGCCTTTCCCAGCCAGGTGTCTCACAGCATCTGCGCGTGCTGCGTGACAGTGGGTTCGCGTCGGTACGGGCGGAAGGCGCGCGCCGGTTCTACGCCGTCGAGCCCGAGCCGCTGAGCGAGGTCGACGTGTGGCTGGGCCGCTTCCGCCGGTTGTGGGAACAACGCCTCGACGCGCTGGGAACCGAGCTGGCCCGCGGCAAGCGCGCGGCCCGGCTGACCCGATCCGACGATGAGGGGAACCTGAAGTGAAAGACATCTTGGACGAACTGGCCGCGGCGCGGCGGACGATGGGCAAGGGCAGCTTGCCCGCGGGTGACGCGTACACCGTCGAGCTGCGCCGCCGCTACGACGCGCCGATCGACGACGTCTGGGACGCGATCACCAGTCCCGAGCGGCTGCGCCGCTGGCTGAAACCGGTCACCGGTGATCTGCGGCCCGGCGGGAAGTTCGAGCTGGACGGCGGCGAGCACGGCGAGATCCTCCACTGTGAGCCGCCGCGCCTGCTCAAGATGACCTGGCTCTACGGACCGGACGCCGACGATTGGCCCGGCACGAGCGAGGTGGAAGTGCGTCTGGCGCCAGGCCCGGCGGACGACACCGAATTCGAGCTGATCCACGCGGCGGTCCTCGCGGAGCCGCTCTTCCCGACCTACGGTCCGGGTGCCGGGGGAGTCGGCTGGGACCTGCATCTCCTCGCGCTGACCAGGTTGTTGGCCGACGGCGTGACCCTCGACCACGAGGCGGTCCAGAAGTCGCCCGAAGGCCGCGAGTTCATCCGGCGCAGCGCCGCGGCCTGGGGCGAGGCCCACCTGGCCGGCGGTGGCGAACCGGACCAGGTCGCGGCCGCGGTCAAGGCCACCACCACGTTCTACGCGCCCGAGCCGACCTGACGTTCGAAGGGGTCGTGAGCGTTGCGGGCGGTTAGAACCGCCCGCAACGCTCACGACCCCTTCACCTGCAAGCCGACCTCGACGAGTGGAGGAGTCTGCCCTTTTGTTCGCTTCTTAGGCGCTTGGCCGTCGGATCCGGCCCTGTGAGCATCCACAGGTTCGGGTCACTTCCCAAGGAGCGATGGTGTTCAAGAGATGCGTGGCGCTGGTCGCCGCACTGGCGACGGCGGCCATCCTCACACCGGCGGCGGTTGCCGCAGAGGGGGACATCGCCGAGGCGCTCAAGCGTATTCCCGGTCTGACCGTCGTCGCGGAGAAACCCGCGCCCGAGGGCTACCGCTTCTTCCATCTGACGTTCACTCAGCCCGCCGACCACCACGATCCGCGCGCGGGCACCTTCGAGCAGCGGTACACGTTGCTGCACAAGGACTTCAGCGCGCCGACGGTGGCGTTCAGCTCGGGCTACAACGTCAACGAGAAGCCGGTCCTTTCGGAGCCGGCGCAGCTCGTCGGTGGCAATCAGCTCTCGATGGAGTACCGGTACTTCAAGCCTTCGCGGCCGGCGAAGGAGGATTTCGCCAAGCAGCTGACGATCTGGCAGGCCGCGGTGGACGAACACCGCGCGGTGCAGGCGTTCAAGGAGATCTACCAGGGGAAGTGGCTGGCGACCGGTGCGAGCAAGGGCGGCATGACCGCGACCTACTATCGCCGCTTCTTCCCGGACGACGTCGACGGCACGATCCCTTACGTGGCACCGAACGACGTGGTCGACAGCCGGGATTCCTACAACCGGTTCCTGGACCGGGTCGGCGATGATCCGCGATGCCGTGCGGCGTTGAAGGCCGTGCAGCGAGCTGTGCTCGAGCGCCGTGACGAGTTCCTGGCGCTCGCGGCGAAGGAGGTCGCGGAAAAGAACCTGACTTTCACCACGGTCGGCACGATCGACATCTCGCTGGAGCTTGTGGTCATCGAATCGTATTGGACCTTTTGGCAGTACGAGAAACAGGCCGACTGCGCGACGGTCCCGGCGGCCGGTTCGCCTGCCGAGGTGATCTACCAGTGGTTCGACAAGGTGGAGAGCCTTGTCATCTACGCCGACCAGGTGCACGAGCCGTTCGTGCCCTACTACTACCAGTCGGCGGCGCAGCTCGGCGGGCCCGAGGCGTACGACGGTCACCTGCGGGACCTGCTCCGCTACCCGGGTAAGTACGTCCCGTCGACGTTCGTGCCGAAGTCGATCGAGATCCCGCCGTTCGACCACTTCGCTATGGCGGACATCGACTTCTGGGTTCGGACGCGGGGGAGCAGGCTGCTGTTCATTTACGGTGCCAACGATCCTTGGGGCGCGGAACGCTTCGAACCGGCACGGCGTCGTGACACGGCGACGTTCACCGTGCCGGGTGGGAACCACACTTCCCGGATCGCGCAGCTTCCGCCCGCCGAGGCGGCCGCGGCCACCGCGATGGTGCGTCGCTGGGCAGGTCTTCCGCCGGTCGCCGGAACCCGGTCGAGCGCACCCGCCGATTTCGGCGCGGAGCGCCCCCGGCTCTGACCGGGTCGGCCTCGGCCGACCCGGTCAGTCACGAGCGGATCACTTGCAGCGGGAGCCGCCGTCGATGGACGGGTACCAGGTCCAGGCGGGTGGCCCGGTCTTGGTCCAGGTGATCTTGGTGCACTTGTTGTCGCTCTTGGCCTTCTTCGACGTCAGCACCAGGCTGCCCCACGCGATCCCGCAGGCGATGTTGCCGGGCGCCGGGATCTGCTTGCAGAGCTTGCCAGCGGACCCGCCGTCCGCGATGAGCTTGGTGGTGGACCTGGTGAACACGTAGCTGCACATGAGCCAGCCGCAGTCGAACTGGCTCGCGGCGATGGCCGCCGTCGCCTCTGTCGCCTGAGTGCCGGCCGACGCCGTCGCGGGCGCGCTGACGGCGGCGGCCGCGACGGTGCCCGCGATGGCCACGCCGGTCAAGAAACGTTTCATGGTTCCCTCCTGTTCGGCTTCGTTGCCATCGTCAGGCTGGCCGAGCGAGCGCCCAGATCCCGCCCAGGCCATGCCCAGCCGTATTAGCGGGCAAGGGAAATGGCGAACGGCTTGAACCCGTGCCGACGCAGGATGTGAGGCACCAGCAGGATCATGGCCTCGGTGGCGCGGGCCGTGCCGATGCCGCCGAGGTCCTCGATCCAGGCGGGCTGCCAGCCCAGGTCACCGAGCAGGCCGGTGACGGCCTTCTTCGCGCCCTCGTCGTCGCCTGAGAGGTAGGCGGTCGGCGGGGAGGACAGGATTTCGGGTGCCGTCATGACGGTGAAGACCATGGTGTTGAGGGTCTTGACCACCTGCGTGTCGGGGAGCTCCGATTGGAGCTTCTCGGCGAGGCTGCTGCTCGGGTAACACAGGTCGCCGGGCAGGCCGTCATCGTCGTCACGGGTCGCGTTGGAGACGTCGACGAGGATCTTCCCGGCCAGCTCCGCGCGCAGGCCGGTGAGCCGGGCCAGTGAGCTGTCGCCGGGGGTCGCGTTGATGACGATGTCCGCTGTGCGCGCCGCGGTGCGCTGGTCGGCGATGGCGATCCGCGGGTCTGTGGCAGGCGACGGGCGCCGGGTGCCGAGGGTGACGTGATGTCCGGCCGCGGCGAGCTTGGCGGCCAGGTTGGTTCCGACGCGGCCCGCGCCCAGGATGCCGATGGTGCTCATTAGGCCACCATCCCTGTTGCAGCCTGAACAGATAGGGTTGTGACCACTCGGTCCCGGTGGGTGCATGGCCTTTGGTGCGTGCCGTTTGACGGCCAGCATGAGTACTGCCAGCCCCGCCGGGCCGAGGCCGCTTTACCGGCCTTAGGAACATGCCCCGACCCGGTCGAGGGCCGATTAATGAGCTTCCGGCGAGCGTCCTCACTACCGAGCGGGTCCTTCATCATCGTCAGAGAAGGAGCACCGCACGCGTGTTCGCGGGATGGGACTGGGCCACCGGGTCGCACGATGTGACCGTGATCGACCAGGCCGGAGCGAAGACCGACCGATGGGCGCTGGCCCACGCCGAACCCGGGATCGTCAACGCCCTGGCCCGGCTGCGCCGTCACGGCGATCCGGCCGGGCTGCCGGTGGCTATCGAGACCACCCGGGGACTGGTCGTGGACCGGCTGCTGGCTGCCGGGCACCCCGTGATTCCCATACATCCCAACGCTTTCAACGCCGTCCGTCCCCGCTGGGGCGCGGCCCGGGCCAAGAACGACCCCGGCGACTCCTTCAAGCTGGCCGACTACCTGCGCACCGACGGCCACCAGCTGCGGACGTTGACACCCACGCTGCCCGAAACGCTGGAGCTGCAAGCGCTGACCCGGCAACGCTCCGACCACGTCGAAGCTCGCGTCGCGGCGGTCAACCAGCTTACCGCGCTGCTGGATGAGCACTGGCCCGGCGGGAAAGCCGTGTTCGCCAGCCTGGACAGCGACATCGCCCTGGCCTTCCTGGACCGCTACTCCACGCCCGCGGACGCGGCCCGCTTGACCGCCGGTCGGCTGGAAGCGTTCTGCAAACGCCACGGCTACTCCGGCAAACGACCCGGCAGCGTGCTGATCGAGCGGCTGCGTGCCGCCCCTACGGCGGCTTCCCGGCTGGGCCCGCAAGTCATCACGCGGCTGATCGGTGTCCAAGTGCGGCTGGTGCGGTCCCTGCGCGTCACCATCCGCGAACTGGACGCCGCCATCGCTGAGGCGGCCAAGACCCATCCCTGGGCCGAACTGATCGCCGGACTGCCCCGGATCGGCACCGTCAACCTCGGTCAGGTCGTGGGCGAGATCGGCCCGATGCTCGAACGCGCCACCGGGTGCGCGCAACTGGCCGCCGAGACCGGCGCCGCACCGGTCACCAAGGAATCCGGCAAGCACCGCCAGGTCAACTTCCGGCACGCGGTCAACCGCCGAGCCCGGCAAGCCCTGATGACCTTCGCCGACAACAGCCGGCACGACAACGACTGGGCCGCGACGATCTACAACAACGCGCGTTCCCGAGGCAAACGCCATCCCCACGCAGTGCGCATCCTCGCCCGAGCCTGGCTGCGCGTGATCTGGGCCTGCTGGCGCGACAAAGCCTGTTACGACCCCACCATCCACCACACCACAAACAAGATCAACAAAGCCGAAGGGTTGACTTAGGAAACTCATGCGGTGACGCTCCTTGCGATGGGTGAGAGGACCGTGAGTGCGGCGGCGTGGACGCCGGGTGCGGAGGCGAGGAAGTCGCGGCTGCCCGTGTGCCAGGGTTCGCCCGCCAGATCGGTGACGGTGCCGCCGGCTTCGGAGACCAGCAGCGCACCGGCGACCAGTCCCGAGCGGACGTCGGAGAACTGCCAGAACGTGTCCATGCGGCCGGCCGCGACGTGGATGAGCTGCAGGGTCGCCGGCACGGAAACGCGGACCACCAGTCCGTTGACGAGCATGGCGGTGACGGAGTCGCCGATCCGGCGGAAGGTGCGCTCGTCCTCGCCCGGCTTGGCCTGGCCGGTGCCGACGAGCGCGGCCCCGAGGTCGGTCTTCGCCGACACTTTCAGCGGCCGGTCGTTGAGGTGGGCGCCGCCGCCGGCGACCGCGGTGTAGGTGTCGCCGGTCAAGGGCAGGTGGACGACGGTGAGCACGGGCTGGTTGTCGCGCACCAGGGTGGCGGTGACCGCCCAGTCGTCCATGCCGTGGACGTGGTTGATGTTGCCCTCGGCGGGGTCGACCACCCACCATTCGCCTGGCGGAAGGGCACCGCCTGCCAGTTCGTCGTCGGCCCACCGCGAGCCGACCCGTGCCCGCAGCAAGGGTTCTCGCAGTACGTCCAGCACGGCGTCGTCGTTGGCATGGATCTCGCCGACGACCTCGGTCAGGCTGACCCCGCGAGCGTGCGAGGTGAAACGGTCGCGCAGCGTGCGGCCGGAGGTCTTCACCGCGGCCGTCACCTCGGACAACAACGAAGGCATTTTTTGCTCCTTGGGAAGAGTGAAGCGGGAACCCGCACTTCGAAAATATGACGGCGCACGATTAACAGCAAGTGCATGTTAAACACTTGTAGAGTTACTCTCATGCAACTGGATTTGAACCTGCTCACGGCGCTGGACGCGCTTCTGGAGGAGGGCAGCGTCGCCGGTGCCGCGGCGCGCCTGCACGTCACCGCGCCGGCGATGAGCCGCTCGCTGGGCCGCATCCGCAAGGCGACCGGCGACCAGATCCTGGTGCGTACCGGCCGCAGCATGGTTCCCACCAGCCGTGCGCTGGCGATGCGGGCCGACGTCCACGCGCTCGTGCAGCAGGCCCAGCATTTGCTGTCCGCGCAGCACGAACTCGACCTGAACGCGCTGGACCGGGTGTTCACCGTGCGCTGGCACGACGCGCTGACCGCGGCCTGCGGCTCCGCCTTCACCGCGGCCGTCCGCGACCAAGCGCCCGGCGTCCGGCTGCGGCTGTCCGCCGAACCCGGCGCCGATGACGCCGAGTTGCGCCGGGGGCAGGTCGACCTGGAATCAAGCTCCAGCAGGCCGGCGCTGCCGGACATCCGCTGCCGCCACGTCGGCACGGACCGGCTGGTGGTCGCCGTCCGGCCGGGCCACCCGCTCGCCGAGGGGCCACTAAGCCCCGGGCGTTACGCGGCCGCCGAGCACCTCACCATCTCGCGTCGCGGAAACCTGCGCGATCCGATCGACGACGCGCTGGCCACGTTCGGCCTGGAACGACGTGTCGCCGCCGCCGGGCCCACCGCCGCGTTCGCGCTGGGGCTCGTACTCGACACGGACCTGGTGGTCACCGTCCCGGAAGCGGTCACGCGCGCCGCGCGCGACCAGCTCGGCGTGCTCACGCTTCCGCTGCCGTTCCCGATGCCCGAGGTTTCGCTGTACCTGCTGTGGCACCAACGTTATGACGACGACCGCGCGCACCGCTGGCTGCGCGAACTGGCCGTCGACAGCATCACGGCGCTGTTCACCCCGCGATGATCACCGCGGCTTGTCAGGACGCTGCTTTCTCGATGAGCGCGCGAATCCTGGCCTCGGTCGTCTCGTCCAGTGAGGTGATGGTCCACGCGACCGGGTGCATGCCGGCGCCTTCTTCGAAAGCGGGATTCACGACTTCGCCGAACCCGAACGCGACGAACTCCTTGTCCGGCTTGATGTAGCAGACGTCTTTGCCGTCCTTCACGTAGAAGGGGAGTCCCCAGCGAAGGATCGGTTCGAGCGACGGCGCGCTTTCCCGGATGATGGCGTGCAGCCGCTCCGCTGTTTCGCGGTACTGCGCCGGGGCGTCTCCGAGCTTGGCGAGTACCGCCGCATCGCCCTTTTTCGTGAACATTTCCCGGGCCTCCTTCGCGTCGCCTTCAAGGTACGCGCTCGGCCGGGTGACCAGTACATCTCGATCGAGTGGGAGTGCCCAGGACCGTCGGGCGACGGTCCTGGGCTTCGTGTCAGGGCTTCTCGAAGTGCTGGTAGTCGATCGGGGTGTCCCAGAAGCCTCCCCAGGTCCAGCCACGGGAGGTGAAGGCCCGCTCGCTCACGTCACCCGCGTGGATCATGCCGGGCGCGCGGAGCGTGCGGTCGGCGTACGGCGCGCCGTTGGGCGGGTAGATCGCGCCGCTGCCGGAGATGTACGGGTTCTGCACGGTGTTGATGTCGATGGCGCGCCCGTAGGAGTGATTGGACCACGCGGTGCCGCCGGTGATGGCCCGGCAGTTGAAGGCGGAGGTGTTGTTCGCGGCCATCGACGCGTCGTCGTCGGAGTCGTACTTCTCCACCGTCTCCATCCGCTCGATGGGGAAGCGGCCGAAGTACAGGTCGGCGAAGGTGTAGGCGACCTCGACGGCGCGATCGGCGTTGACGACCAGTTCGCCCCGGTGCGGCGCGCCGTCGAAGCCGAGAAAGGTCAGGCTCAGCAGCCGCAGCTGGTCGGGACCGACCGGGCAGCCCGCCCGCCAGCTGGATCCGAGCCGTTCCGCGGTGACCGGCTTGATGACGGCGACGTAGGGCGCGAGCCCGCTACCCGGGGGCGCGGCGAGCTGGACGGTCTGGGGCGGGGTGGCCTGCGCCGACGCGGCGCCGGCGAAGACCGCGGACAGCATGAACGTGACCACGGCGAAAACTCGGGTTCTCAGTTTCATGACCGCTCTACGCGCTTGCGCGCACGATCCGTTGCCACGAGTCGGATTCCCCACAGCGAGGCAACCAAAAGCGCGAGTGACCGGTCGGTCGGCCGTCCACAGTGGATCCAGTGTGGACGGTCCGGTTGTCAAGATGGCGGATCCGCCACTGGAGTGGCCGCAACTCGGCCGCGAACTTCGCACCAGATCGGGGTCACCGGCGCCTTGTGAACGCGCGTGTGTTCACGGGCAGGCTTGGGGGTCGTGAGTGGTATGACCGGTTAGAACCGGCCGGAACACTCACGACCCCCGTTGGGCAATACGACCTCTGTGCTCGAGCCGGGCTCACCTGCCTGGGCACACCCTGGGCGCGATCTGGGCAGGCGATGCCGGACAGTGGGGTGAACGCCACGTATCCGGGGGACAAAGCGTTGACCGAAGAATTCAAGCTGAGGGCTCGCGCCGGCCGCCGGTTCGAGGACGAGTACTACGTCGAGCCGCTGGACGACGAACACCGCAGCCAGGTCGCCGGGCGGGACCTGGCTGCGGTCTTCGCCTACATCTACCGCCACAATGCCTGGGAAGGCGGCGAATCGGCGGCGGGGGAGGGATCCGACCTCGCGGCCACGCTCGCCGTGCGCTCCGCACTGCCCGGATTGCTCCGGAAGTGGCGGATACGGAGCATTCTCGACCTGCCGTGTGGTGACGCCGGGTGGCTGCGTTCGTTGCCGCTGGGCGAGATCGGCTACCTGGGCGGCGACATCGTCGAGGAGATCGTCGCCCGCAATCGGGCCGCCTGCCCGCCGGGGCAGGGGCCGCGGTTCGAAGTGCTCGACCTCGTCAAGGACGAGTTGCCTGCCGCGGATTTGCTGGTGTGCCGGGACTGCCTCGTGCATTTGCCGCTCAGCCAAGCGTCTGAAGCACTGCGGAACATCGCCAGGAGCGGCTGCAAGTACCTGCTGGCCACCACCTTTCTCGGGCTGGGCCGCAACGTGGACATCGAGCCGGGTGACTGGCGGCCGCTGAACCTCCGGCTGCCCCCGTTCGGCCTGCCCGAACCGCTCGACGTCATCGTCGAGGTGGACGTCGCCGCCATCGGCGGGCTGCCCGCGAAGGCGCTCGGGTTGTGGGACATCGACAGCTTCCGGGAGCGGTGAGGTGGCGGGATCCGCGATCGCCGGGCTCGGGGTCACCGACGTGGGCAAGGTCTACGGCCGCACGGCGCGCGACTTCGCCGCCGACGCCGTGCGCCGGGCGTGCGCCGATGCCGGGCTGCGGACCTCCGAGCTGGACGGCTTGCTGGTCACCCCCGGCCTGAGCCCTGGGCTGGACGTGTCGCTGATCGTCGATCTCGGCGTACGGGAACTCAAGCTTCTCACCGAAATCGGCGGTGACGGCACCTCGGTCTGCGCCGCGGTCTCCTCTGCCGCGATGGCGATTGACGCGGGGCTGGCGACCACGGTCGCCTGCGTGTTCGCCGACGCGCCGCTGCGGCGCGGAACCAGCGCCGGAGCGGCGTTCGAACCAGGCGAACCACCGGCCGGGTTCGAAGGACTGCTCGGCGACGCCGGGCTCGCCTCGGTGCACAGCCGGTTCGCGCTCGCGGCGCACCGGCACATGGAGACCTTCGGCACCACCTCCGAACAGCTCGGCGCGATAGCGGTGGCGCAGCGGCAGTGGGCGGCGGGAAACCCGCTCGCCCAGCAGCGCGAGCCGATCACGCTGGCCGACCACCAGAACTCACGGCTGATCGCCGATCCGCTGCGCTTGCTCGATTGCTGCCTGGTCAGCAACGGTGGTGCGGCGGTGATCGTGACGTCGGCCGCGCGCGCCGCGTCGCTGGCTCAGCCGCCGGTGCACGTGCTCGGGTTCGCGCAGTCGCACCCCGTCCATCGCGAGCACCGGGGCAGCGGGTTCGGGCTCGTCAGCGGAGCCGCCGAAGCGGGGCGTTTGGCGATGCGCATGGCGGGAACCGGGATCGGCGACGTCGACATCGCCGAACTCTACGACTGCTTCACGATCGCGGTGCTGCTCACGCTGGAGGACTACGGGTTCTGCGGAAAAGGGGAGGGCGGGCCGTTCGCGGAAGAGGGGAACCTGATGCCGGGACGGGGGCGGGTGGCGGTGAACACCGGTGGCGGGCAGCTGTCCGGGTGCTACCTGTGGGGGATGACCCCGCTGGTCGAGGCGGTCATCCAGGCACGCGGCACCGGCGGGGACCGCCAGGCCGCGCGCAACGAGGTGATCGTGGTGAGCGGCAACGGCGGCGCGTTCGACCACCACAGCACGCTGGTGCTGGGCCCTGACCGCCGCGGAGGTCCCTGATGGTGCGGCGAGACGAGGCTTCCGCGCCGTTCTTCGACGCGCTGGCGCGCGGCGAACTGACCGTACGGCGGTGCTCGGACTGCGCGGAGCTGGCCGCGCCGCAGTCGCGAGCGTGCCCGGTGTGCTCGGCGACCGCGCACGAATGGACGGTGGTCGAGGGCTCGGGCGTCCTCGTCAGCTGGACGGTGCGACGCGACCGTGGCGGCGAGATCCTCGCGGTGGGCGGAATCGTGGAACTCACCGAAGGGCCCTGGCTCCGTGCCCGGCTGGCCATCGAGCCATGCCGGTTGTCCGCCGGGCTGCCGGTGACGGTCCTGATCGAACGCCGGGACGGCGAAGAACCCGTTCCGGTCTTCACACTCTGAAGGGGAAGAAATCCATGGTGGACATGGACGCGATAGTCGACGATCTCGATGCCGAGCGCGCGGACCTGGATGACGCGGTCGCCGGTCTCGACAGCCGCGCCTGGCGGTCGCCGACCCCGGCGGAGGGACTCACGATCGCCTGCCAGATCGCGCACCTCAACTGGACCGACGAGCTGGTGCTGCGCGCCATCTCCGGCGCCGAGGAGTTCGTCAGCGGCACCGAGGGAGTGCTCGTGCCGCCCAGCGCGACGGACGCGATCAACGCCGGCGCCGAGTTCGTCAACGCCGGCACGGAAAAACGATCGCAGTGGCCGCGGGACGAGCTGCTCGCGGCTTGGCGGAAAAGCGCAGCCGAGCTTTCCCTGACCTTGCGCGCGCTGCCGCGCGGCACCCGCATTCCCTGGTTCGCTCCGCGCCCGCTGTCCGCGGCGGCGATGGCGTCGTCTCGCCTGATGGAGGTCTGGGCGCACGGCCAGGACGTCTTCGACGCGCTCTCGCTCACCCGTGAGCCGACCCGCAGGCTGATCCACGTGGCGCGGCTCGGCGTCCGCAGCCGCGACTTCGCCTATCAGCTGCGCGGCATGGTCCCGCCGGAGCAGGAGTTCCGCGTCGAGCTGCGCGCGCCGGACGGCGAAGTCTGGTGCTGGGGCCCGGAGGACGCGGCGGAGCGGGTGGAAGGGTCCGCTTTGGACTTCGCGCTGGTCGCGACACAGCGGCTGCACCGCCACGATTCGGACCTGGTGGCCAGCGGGGAAGCCCCTGAAGCGTGGCTCGCCATCGCACAGGCGTACGCGGGTCCCGTGGGATCAGGACGTCCCCGGCTCGGCCTAGGCCCGGAGGGCCTGCCCGGTGGCGCCTGAGCGGCGGGCGGGCAGGCTGGTCGCCTGCACGACGATGGCCGCCGCGTTCATCGCGATGATGGACTCGTCCATCGTCAACGTGGCGTTGTATTCGATCGGCGCGGACCTGCGCGCGCCGCTGTCCGAGCTCGGCATGGCGATCAGCGGCTACGTACTCTGCTATGGCCTGTTCCTGATCTGCGGCGGCCGCCTCGGCGACATCTACGGCCACCGGCGGCTGTTCATCGCCGGAGTCGCCGGTTTCACCGCCGCGTCGGCGTGCTGCGGCCTCGCGCCCAACGCCGAGCTGCTGATCGCGTTGCGCTGTGTCCAAGGCCTTTCGGCCGCGCTGTTCTTCCCTCAGGTCCTGTCCATCATCCACACCACGCTCCACGGAGCGGAACGCGAACGCGCGCTCGGCGTGTTCGGACTGGTCATCGGCTTGGCCGGGGTCGTCGGCCAGGTGCTCACCGGGGTACTCGTGCACGCGGACGTACTGGGCCTGTCGTGGCGTCCCGCGTTCCTGCTCAACGTCCCGATCGGACTGGCGGTACTCGCGGGCGCGATCTTCGCCATCCCGAAGCGAACACCGGCCGCACGGTCCGAAGTGGACTTCACGGGCGCCTGCCTGCTCGCCGCGGGCATGCTCCTGTGCGGCTATCCGTTGGCGGAGGGCCGATCACTCGGTTGGCCGCCTTGGTGTTTCGCGATGTTCGCCTGCGCCATACCGGCGTTGGCCGGTTTCTGGTTCTGGGAGCGACGGTTCGCCGCGAGCGGGCGGCAGCCGCTGGCGAATCCGGTGTTGTGGAAGGTGCCCGGCTATCGCCTCGGCAACGCGGCGCTGCTGACGTTGCTCGGCGGCAACGCCGCGTTCTTCTTAGTCATGGTGATCCAGGTCCAGGGCGCCATGGGTTACTCACCACTGTCCGCCGCACTGCTGCTCACTCCGCACGCCATCGCGTTCGGTCTCTCCTCGCTGGCGGCAAGGAGATTCGAAGCCCTCGCGCTCGGCTGTGGACTGAACGTCCTCGGCTACGCGATCGCACTGACCACCACCCTGTCCGGCGGGGACGGCCGGTTGCTGATCCCGGCGCTCGTGGTGACCGGCGCCGGGCAGGGCATGAGCGTGATGCCGCTGCTCAGCCGCACACTCGCCAAGGTCCCCGCGGAGCACTCAGGCACGGCGTCCGGCGTGCTGGAGACCGCGATCCAGCTGGGCGTCTCGTTCGGCATCACCGTCATGGCGCTGGTGTACTTCACCGCGCGCAGCGGCACGAACAGCGATTCGGGCGCGTTCGCGGTGTCGATGGCGGTCAACCTGATGTTGGCCGTGCTGGCGTGGCTCTTCGTCCCGCGTGCTTGGCAAAAGCGTTCGCCTTGGTTCGCGCGGTCGGGAATACTGCCGCGCGGCAAGGGGGAAGCATGACGATATTCGCGTGCGTGGGTTGCGAGGCGGCGCTGACGGCGCCCATGGCAGAGGTGGCGTTACCCGCTCATGCCCATGCGAAGTGGGGTAACGGCGTCGCGATGCCGGTGCTGATGGCGGCGGGCACGTATGCCGTGGATCCGGAGCCCACCGGATGGCCGTGGCGCCGATGGACCGAGATCAGCGAGGCCGAGGCGGCGGCCCAAGGCGTGTTCGCGCCGGTGTGGTCCGTGTCGTTCGCGCCGGCGGGCAGCATTGTCACCGCGCCGGGCGACGCCGTGGGCACAGCGCTGATCCCGGGCAGGCACAGCGGGTTCTGCTGTGGGCTGGACGGTGGCGACGGCCCGAATCTGGCCTGTGCCCAGTGCGGAAAGCCGGTCGCCACCCGGATCGACGACTGTTCGTTTTGGCAGGCGGTGTGGTTCGAGCCCGAAGCGGTCCGTGCCGTGCCCGGTGCGGTGCCCGCGCCGATCGCCACCCGGTTCAGCAACCGCTTCGGGGAACTGGAGGCAGCGGGCGGACTGGTGCTGGCGCGCCTGGTGGCGATCTCGGAGGGCATGCCGATCACGGTGCCCGACGGCCCGGTCGCGGACCTGCTGCGCCGCGCGCTCGACAAGGTGTTGCCCGCCGGTGCGAAGACGAAGACGGCGGCACTGGCCGGACCTGGCCTGCCCGAGCGCGACGCCGACATCTACCTGGTGCCAGGTGAGCACCCGGCGGGCGCACGGACCGTCGCGGTACCCGACGAGGTGTGGTCCCACCTCGCCTTTCCGTCGCGGTGGCCACCGATCCCGGCCACCGGCGGCTTCCCGGACGGTGTACTGCGAGACGACCCGCCACCACGGCCCCCGCGCGGGTTCTCCGAGCCCGATCGGGGCGTGTTCCTCCACGCGCTGGCCAGGATGCCCGCTGTTCGCGAGCCATGGCTCCGCGAGATCTACGACCTCGTCCGTGCGGATTGGCACGCCCTCAGATGAGTCCGGGTGCATCCGGTCGCGGCTCGTAGGGGTCAAGGGGCGTGGGGTGTTGCGAGTGGTGACTCTGCTGCATCTAGCGGAGCAGAGTTACCACTCGCGGATAGCCGAGGGCTGTGCTGTGCGGGATAAAGCCCGCTTTACTCCGCGAGGGGAAACCCTGTTGCTGTGACTACTCGGAAAAACCGTCGCAGGCGACGTGGGCCCAGACGGTCTTGCCGTCGTGGTCGTGATGATGCTGAACGCCCCACTGCACGCAGACGTTGTCGACGAGCCTGATGCCGAGCGCGGGGTCGCCGGACCCGGTCCGGGTGAGCAAGAGGTGCTCGTCGTTCACGTCGCCGACTTCGACGCGTACCGCGCAGGGCCGCACGCCTCGCCAGAGTTGGAGGTGGCTGGGTCCGCCGCCGTGCAGGTAGGCGTTGGCGACCAGTTCGTTGACGATCAGGAGGACGTCGTCGAGGTGTGTGCTGCCGAGGCCGGGCAGGTGCTGGGCGACCCAGGCTCGGATCGCGCCGAGGTGCCGCGGCGAGGTGGTACGCAGGTCCAGTATCCAAGTGCCCGCGCGGGAAGTGAGGACTTGTCTGCTCATAGGCGCAACTTCGGTCAAGGTCAAGCGTCGGCTTGGTCGATGGCCACGGGTTTCCCGATGACCATCAGCAAGGACTCCTTCCCGCTCAGCGGGCCATCACGTCGCGATGGCCGTTCCTGTGGACACGCCATATCTGCCTCCTACCCCCATCGGCGACGAATCAAACTCGATCGGCGCAACGATTAGACGCCGAGCGCGTCCAGGATGCCTTCGGCGAGGAGAACGCCGCCGAGGCCGAGGACCGCCAAGACCGTGGTGTAGCTGGTGCGGACCTTGATCGCTTCGACGACCGAGAGATTGAAGTACTCCTTGAACAACCAGAAGCCGGGGTCGTTGACGTGCGAGAGGGCGACCGAGCCGCAGGAGACGGCCAGTACCATCATCTCCGGATGGATTCCACTGCCCGCTACCAGCGGCAGCACGACGCCGGACGCGGTGACGACGGCGACCGTGGCGGAACCGAGCGCCACGCGCAGGATGACCGCGATGAGCCAGGCCAGCACGAGGGGCGAGATCGGCCAGCTGTGCGTGACTTCCTTGATGTAGTCGGCGATCCCGCCTTCGACGAGCACGCTCTTGAAGGCGCCGCCCGCGCCGATGACCAGCAGGATCATGGCCATCGCCTTGGCGGCTGAGGCACAGGATTCGCCGACTTCGGTCAGGCTGCGGCCGATGCGCGGGCCGAACACCCACATCGCCAGCAGCAACGTGAGCAGCAGCGCGATCGGTGGTGAGCCGAGGAAGGCGACCAGGTGCATGAGGTGGCTGTCGGCGGACACGGACAGTTCGGCGACCGCGGCGCCCGCGATCAGCACCACGGGGAACAGCGCGACGCCCAGCGACCAGCCGAGGCCCAGCATTTCCTGGTCCGTGAACTCGCGTTCGCCGACCAGGCCCGTGGGCACGGCGGGCTCGATCCGCTTGGCGAAAGGAAGCCGGGGCCATACCAGCGCGATGAGCGCGCCGATCGGGATGGCGATGAACAGCCCGTAGAACAAGGTCAGGCCGACCGAGGCGTGGAAGGTGGCGGCGACGGCGGTCGGGCCGGGGTGCGGCGGCAGGAAACTGTGCATTGTGGACAGTGCGATCGACATGGGCAGCCCGACCCAGAGGAGGCTTGCCCCGGTGACGCGGACCAGTGTGAACGCGATGGGCACGATGATGACGAAGGCGACCTCGTAGAACATGGTCACGCCGATGAGCATGGCCGTGACGACCATGGCCACCTGCACCCAGCGCGGGCCGAACGTGTCGAGCAGCTTTCCCGCGATCCGTTGCGCCGCACCGGAATCGCCCATCACCCTGCCGACCATCGCGCCGAGGCCGATGGTGAGCATCGTGTCGCCGATCTGCCCGCCGATACCGTCGGACAGCACGTCCGGGATACCGGCCAATGGGATGCCTCGCACGATCGCCACGGCGGTGGCGACGAGCAGCAGGGCGGCGAAACCGTTGAGCTTGAACTTGGTCATCAGCAGGAGGAGGAGCACGACGCTGACAGCGACCACGACTAGCGGCATGTCGGAAACGTACTGCGACTCTCGATACCAGGACAGGAAGAAACATCGGCAAGAAAAAGCCGGTCGTCAGGTGAGGTCGGTGGCCGAGTCGTAGGCGGCGTGCACTGCGGCGGCCGCGGTCGCGGCGTCCACGCCGAGCGCGCGGGCGGCCGCGGTGTACTCACGGGCGAGATCCGTCAACGCCGACCGGGGATCGGGCGTGACCCCTTCCGCGACAACGGTTCCGCGGGCCCGGCCCGTCCGCACGAGTCCCGCCTGTTCGAGTTCCCGGTAGGCGCGCGCGATGGTGCCCGGTGCGAGCCCGAGGTCGTTGGCGAAGCGCCGGACGGCGGGCAGGCGCGTGCCGACCGGCAGCGCGCCGGAACCGATCAGCCTGGTCAGCTGGTCGTGCACCTGCCGCCATGGCGCGAGCCCGCTTTCGGTGTCGACGACGACATGCGGGCTCACGCGGGCACGTGCTGCTGCCGCTGCGGCCCCGCGATCGCCGACCAGAGCGCCAAACCCGCGAGCACGACGAGCATTCCGCGAAGCCCGCCGTCGTCGCCGCCGATCAACGCGCACAGCGTCGCGGTGCCCAGGCCGAGCGGGACGCGCGCGCTCCTGGTGCGCAGCAAGGGATCGATGCGCAGCTGGGCGACGGGCGGGCGGCGCAGCGCGAGGCCGACGACCGCCCAGACCGTCACCACGGTCACCAAGGCGGCGCCCAGCGAGAGCCAGAGCACGCGCTCCGACCAGGACGGGTGCCAGTTCCGTGCCCAGCCCGCGCCGGCGAGCGCCGCGCCGAGCAGCACGAAGGCGGCGATCGCGGCGGTCGCGTGCAGCACCAGCGCCCAGCGGGGCACGATGTCGGTCAGTTCGCGCCGCACGGGCACGGCCGCCCGCACCGGTGACGGATCCCGCCGCTGCGCGAACAATTCGGCGAGCAGCGCGCCGAGCAGCAGGATCGACGGGAGCAGCCAGGTGGTGTCCTGACCGGCGGGCAGCAGCCCGGTCCCGGTGAGCGCGGCGGGCAACCCGATGAGCAGCCACGGATACCAGACCCGGCGACGGCGGAGGTAGGTCAGCGCCTGCGCCACCTCGTCCTCGGTGGGATCGCCGACGCCCCATCGCCGCAGCAGCTTGGTGGCCGACCGGGGCACGGGCCACAGCAAGACCAGGGTCACCAGGCCGAGAACGATCTCCACGGCGATGACCGCGAGCACGTTGTCGAGCGGCATGATCACCCCTTCTTGTACCGAGTACTTGATACAAGATAACACGCATGCCGAAAGGGGGCCTGTTCCCGCCGCCGGGCTGAGCAGGCCCCCGTCCGTGGTTCGCGCCATGCCTGAGGCCGGTAGCGACTTCCCGAGGCTAGGGTCCCGCGCGTTTCAAGGACCAGGCAGAAACATCGGCAACTTCCGCTACGAGGCCGTTCCCGGTCTTGGTATGTGGTGGCGGGCCAGCACCGCGGGCATGGTGAGCGCGCCAGGCCCGCCCGCCGCCACCCAGGCCAGCAGCGCGGTCAGCGCCTGGTCGGTGAGATCGCCGAACCACGACGGCACGGCGCCCGCCCGGCGTGCGCGCGGGGACGGCCGCACCACGATGACGTTGGCCCGCTCGCACGGTCCGAGGCATTCACTGGTGCGGACGCTGAAGCGCGCGGGGTTGGCCGCCGCGAACTCTTCGAGCCGGGCGAGTTCGGCGACGTGGTCGGTGCCCGGGTGCTTCGTGGCGTTGCCGCAGCAGCACCCTCGGCACACGACGACGCCGGACCGTGAACTCGGGCTGGTCATGGCGAACCCTTTCCAGGAGAGCGGGTGCCGCGAGAGCACCCGCTCAGCCGGTGATTACGGGCAGGTCAACGAGGGCGCGGCCGACGCCGACCCGGCCGAGGTGAGCGTGGCGAACCCGCTGCCGGTGCCGGTGCCCAGCACGGCCTGCGCGGTCGCGCGGACCGCGTTGGCCGGGTTGAAGCCGCTCGCGTCGTAGGCGATCGCGCCGCGGTCGGGGATCGGGCCCGCGCAGCCGACCTGGACGCTGACGATGAAGTTGCGGGCCTTGACGGCCGCGGCGAGCCTGCCGCCTGCCTTGAAGGCCTGACCGGCGAGACCGGTCGTGTTGGTGTTCGGCGCGGTGGCGGGGTCGCCGGTGCCGTAGGAGATGCCGCCGTTCGCCTGCTGCTTGCCGATGAGCCAGGTCAGGCCCTGCTGTGCCTTCGCGACGCGGCCGGTGGCGAGCAGCGCCTGGGTGACCATGGCGGTGGAGTCGGTGTCGCTGACGCAGGTGGGCGCGCCGAAGCTGAGCGGGAACCCGCCGTCGGCGCACTGCGTGCCCGCCGCGAAGTCGACGGCGGCGGCCGGGACCCCGCCGGGGGTGCGCTTGAGCGCGATGATGGCGAGCGACTGGCTGAACGCGTTGCTGTAGTCGCCGAACTGCGAGTGGTCCGAGAACCGGCCGGACGGCGTGGCCAGCGCGCGCAGGCGCGAGGGCAGGTCGACACCGCCGAACGAGGCCGGGTCGGCGCCGCGGACCTCGGCGGCCAGCGCGGCCTTCGCGGTCGCGCCCGCGTAGGACTCCGTCGTGCCGTCGCCGATGTAGCCGGAGAGGATGCCGGGCTGGGCGAGCCAGTTCAACGCGTTGCCGCCGCTGGTGTTCGCGACACCGGCCGAGGCGAAGGCCAGGATGCCGTCGATGGTGAGGCCTTGGTCGGGGAACTTCTGGCCGCCGAAGTCCACTTCGAAGTGGGTGCCGTCGACGAGCTGGCGGGCCAGCCAGCCCGCGGCCGCGTCTGCCTTGGTGACCGCGTGGGCGGAGGCGGGTGCCGGTGCCACGCTCGTCGCCGCGACGCAGACGGCCGTGACGGCGAGCGTGCGGAGTCTGAGGTTCATGGTGACCCTTTCACTTTGCCGGGCAGGAAGTTCTGCCCGAACGTCGGCACGGTGCCGAACGAGGCTTTGCGGGAAGCGCGGCGCAGGGTCGCGAGCACGGCGGGGCCGAGCACGAGGATCGCCACCGTGTTCGTGATCGCGCGCCCGGTGTCCCAGCCCGCGGTCGACGTCAGCAGGGTGAAGATCGCGAACCGGTGCAGGTTCTCGAGCATCGGGGCGCCTGGCACGTACGAAATGTGCCCGTCGTGATACGGCACCTCGGCGTGGGTGATGAACGGCCAGAACCACAGGTTCATCAGGAACCCGAAGAGATAGGCCGCGACGATGCCGTAGCCCACCAGCATGCCGATCTCGGCCTTGCCGGTGACGCGGCGGGGGAGCAGGCCCGCGCCCATGCCGATCCAGGCCGAGCACATCATCTGGAACGGCAGCCACGGTCCGACGCCCGCGGTGAGCAGCGCGGAGGCGAACAGCGACGTGCAGCCGAGCACGAAACCGAAGCCGGGCCCGAAAACCCGGCCTGCCAGCACCAGCATGAAGAACACCGTCTCGATGCCCGCCGTGCCCGCGCCGAGCGGGCGCAGCGCGGCGTTGACCGCCGAGAGCACGCCCAGCATCGCCAGCGCCTTCGCGTCCATGCCGCCTTCGGACAGTTCGGCGAGGACGATCACGATGAGGATCGGGAGAATGCCCATGAACACGAACGGCGCGTCCGGCCCGTGCTGCATCGACTGGGGTTCGACGCGGACCAGCAGCGGCCAGAGGAACATCATCAGGCCCGCGAGCGACGCGAGCGCCAGCACGGCCGCCGAGCGGGGACCGACCCGTATCGCCCGCATCAGACCACCTGCGCGGCGCGGACGTCGTCGACCGTGAGCCACGGTTCGCCGAGGATCTTCGCGACCTGGGTGGCGAACGCGGGTGAGCCGCCGAGCACCTCGCCGGTCGGGCCGTCCGACACGATCTCGCCTTCGGCCAGCACGACCACGCGGTGCGCGACGGTCGCGACAAACTCGACGTCGTGCGTGGCGACCACGACCGCGCGGCCGTCGGCCACCATAGCGGCGATCATCGACGCGAGCGCCGCCTTCGCCGGGTAGTCGAGCCCCCTGGTCGGCTCGTCGAGAAGCATGATCCGCGGCGCCGCGGACAGCTGCACGGCCAGCACCAGCGCGAGACGCTGGCCTTCGGAGAGGTCACGCGGGTGCGCGGCCGGGGAGATGCCGGGCGCGAGGCGGTCGAGGATCCCTTGGCAGTGACCGGTTTCCGCGGCCGACTCGGCGTCGGCAGCGGCGCACTCGTCGGCGACCGTCTGCAGGTACAGCAGGTCGCTCGCGGTCTGCGGGACCAGGCCGACCAGCTTGCGGGCCTGCGCGCTGCTCAGCGACTTCGGGTCGGTGCCGCCGACGCGCACCGTCCCGCCCTGGCGCGGTCCGGACCCTTGCACCGCCCACAGCAGCGACGACTTGCCGGAACCGTTACGGCCCATCATCGCCAGCACCTCGCCCGCGTGCAGGTCGAGGTCGATCTCGCGGACCGCGACCTGCTGGCCGTAGCGCACGATCACGCCGGACGCCGTCAGGAGACGTTCACCCGCCGCTTCCGGCCGCTTCGGCGGGCTGCCGAGTTCGAGCGAGGCGGCCCGGCGGCGGGCGTCGCGGACGGTCATGGGCAACGGGTTCCAGCCTGCCAGCCGTCCCAAGTGGACGATCGGCGGCGCGATCGGGGTGCCGGCGAGCACCTCGGCCGGGGTGCCGTCGACGACGCCGCCGTCACCGGGCACGTAGATCATCCGGTCGGCGAACGGGATCACCCGCTCCATCCGGTGCTCGGCCATCAGCACCGTGGTGCCGAGGTCCTGCACGAGCCGGGCGAGGGTGGCGAGCACGTCCTCGGCCGCGGTCGGGTCGAGCGCGGAGGTCGGCTCGTCGAGCACCAGCACCTTCGGATGCGTCGTCAGCACCGAGCCGATCGCCACCCGCTGCTGCTGCCCGCCGGACAGCGTGCGCAGCGCGCGCCTGCGCAGGTCCGCGATGCCGAGCAGGTCCAGGGTCTCCTCGACCCGGCGTCGCATGACCTGCGGCGCGAGGCCGAGCTGTTCCATCCCGTACGCCAGCTCGTCTTCGACCGTGTCGGTGACGAACCCGGCGAGCGGGTCCTGGCCGACCACGCCGACCAGGTGGGCGAACTCCCGTGGCGGGCTGGTACTGGTGGACACGCCGTCGACCGTGACCGTCCCGTCGAGGTGGCCGCCGGTGAAATGCGGGACCAGCCCGTTGATCGTGCCGAGCAGCGTCGACTTGCCCGCGCCCGTCCGCCCGGCGAACAGCACGAGCTCGCCCTCGCCGATGGACAGCGTGATGCCCGCGAGCACCGGCTCGGCGGCGCCGTCGTAGCGGAAGCCGACCTGGTTCAGTTCGATCATGCGGGCACCTGCTCGGGTTGCGGGGCCGGCGTGAGGATCGCGGGCAGCACGCCCAGCAGCACCCCGGCGAGCGGCCCCCACGACAGCAGCGGCCACGACAAGCGGATCAGCGACGGGTTCAGGTTCATCGGGTCCAATTCGGACGTCGCGAACAGCACCACCGCGACACTGACGCCGCAGGCCGCGGTGACGAGTTCCGGGAGATGCCAGCGGTCTGGCCGGTACCGGGTGCGGCCGACCCGCTTGCCCGCCGAGCGGAAGCCGATCAAGCCGATCACCACCCCGGCCGTGAGCACCGGCGCGGCGAGGAAACGCGGGGTCGAACCGTCCAAAGTGGCGTAGACGCCGACGCACACCCCGAGCAGGCCGATGATCATCATCGTGCCGGTCAGCAGCCGTGCGCGGGCCTCGACCAGCCCGGCGCGGCCGTAACCACGCGAGTCCATCGACGCGGCCAGCTGCAGCGACCTGGCCAGCGCGTCTTCGAGCACCGGCACGACGATCGCGTGCAGTGCCTTGACGCCCTTGCCACGCGGGCCGCCGCGCAGTTTGCGTGCCCGCCGGACCCGCAGCGCGCTTTCGGCCAGCTGCGGGAACACCGACAGCGCGACGATCACCGCGGTGCCCACCTCGTACAACGCCGGCGGCATCGCCTTGAGCAGGCGTTTCGGGTTCGCCAGCGCGTTGGCCGCGCCCAGGCAGATCACCATGGCCGCCAGCCGAAGCCCGTCGTAGAAGCCGCCGAGCAGCGACTCCGCCGAGACGTCGCCGAACAGCCTGATCCCGGCCGCCCACTCGGGCAGCGGGATCTCCGGCAGCCGCAGGATGATCGTCGAGCCTTCGGCGCCGCCGAAGACGAACCGGAAGAGCACGCGGAAGCCGACGATGAACGCGCCCAGCCAGAGATACAGCCGGAACGCGAGCGCCCACGGCGCTTCCGAACGCCGCGAGACGACCACGTAGCCGGCGACCGCGATGATCGTCAGCAGCAGCCAGGGGTTTGTGGTCCGAGTCGCCGCGACGGCCAGTCCGAGCGCCCACACCCACCATGCCGCCGGGTGCAGGTCACGCGGCAGGAAATAGCCTCGCATCAAGCTCCTTGCGCGCGTTTGCGCCGCCGTGCCGCGAAGAAACCGGCGATCGCGAGCAGCACTACGGCGCCGCCGGCCGCCCAGGGCGCGTAGTCGCTGGCGCCGGATTCACGCTCGAGCGCGACGTTGACGTCCTCGGCGTTCTCGCCACCGGTGAACGCGACGTTGCTCGACGGGTCTTTCGCCGCTGGCCGCGTCGAGCCGCTGGTTCGCGGTTTCGGCGGCGGCAGCGCCCCTGCCGAAGCGGTGGGCGCCTGCGTCTGCTCGGCCGTCGGCGCGTTGTCCACTGTGGACTGTGGCGCCACTTGTTGTTCTTGTGCGGGCTGCTGTTTCTCGTTGACGTCGTTCGAGGTCGGCTTGCGTTCCTCGACCGCGTCGCACGCCCTGCCTTCGGTGCCCGGCCGGACCGCGGCGATGCGCGGCACCGGGTTGGAGTCGGCCGAGGCGTTGAGCGAGAACGACCAGCCCTCGAAACCGCCGGGGATGAAGTCGCGGTTCTTCACACCCCACTGGCTGTAGTCCCACGCGCAGTTGTTCGCGGCGTGCCAGTACGACCAGTAGGCCGCGGCAGGCGGGGTGTCGACGCACATCTCGTGGTAGTTCGGGCGCCCGGCGATCGGCAGCCCCTCGGCGGCCGATGGCCGGTTCTCCACCCGGCAGATGAAACTCTCGCCCCACCGCTGCGCGCCCGCGATCTGGAAACCGGCGCCTTTGAGCGCGTCGAGCCCGGTGCCACGGCCACCCTGCGGGTCGCAGCGCACGATCGTGGTCCCGCCCAGCTGCTGGAAGTCGACGACCACGGTCACCCCGGTCTCGTTCTTGCAGAAACCGGGATGCCCTTTGCTCTGGTCGACGGCGTGCGCGGGTGCGGTGGCCACGATCAGCAGTACCGTGGCCACCAGCGCGGCGAGCCTGGTCACAGAGCCGGGTTGGTCGGGGTCACGCGCGGCACGGGATTCGTCGTCGCGGTCTTGTTCAGCGAGAAGGACCAGCCTTCGAAGCCGCCGGGGATGACGTTGCGGTTGAGCGCGCCGAAGCTGCTGTACGTCCACGTGGTGCCGTGGCCGTCCGCGTGCCAGTAACCCCAGTAGGCGCTGGCGGGCGGGGTGTTGAAGCAGGGTTCGTGATAGGTCGGGTTGCCGGTGATCGGGATGTTCTCGGTCGCCGTGGGACGCCCGTTGAGACGGCAGACGAAGCCGAGTCCCCAGCGCGCGGTGCCCGCCACGGGGATGCCCGCGTCCTGCAGCGCCTTGATGCCGGTGCGCGCGGTGCCGGGACTGGCGTTGGGGGAGCAGCGGGTGATGGTCGGGGCGGCGACCCCGCCGTTGCCGTCGAGCTCCTGGAAGTCGACCACGACGGTCACGCCGGTCAGCGCGTCCGCTCCGGTGCAGATGCCGTCATAGCCCGCGGCGTGCGCGCTGGTGGGCGCGGCGAGCGACACTCCGATGAGGACGGTGACGGCGGCGATGGCTCTTTTCACGGGGTGGTCCCTTTCCTTGCTGAACGTCGTCGTATGGCGTAGATCAGCCCGCCCAGCAGCAGGCAGGCGCCGAGTCCGATGACCCACTCGACGGGAACCCGCCGGTGGGTGGCCGCGGCGGTCACGAGCACCGGTTTCTGGCTGTCCGCCTGGAAGTTCGCGAGCGGCAGCCGCACGGCCGCGGAGACCGGCGAGCCCGGCGCGCTCAGCCAGGACCGGCCCGCGACGCCCGCAGCGGCGGACAGCGTGGTGCCGAAGTCGGTCTTGCCGCCGCCGTCGCCGATCGAGGCCTTGGTCAGGCCGCCGTCCGCCGCCAGCAGGTCGCCGAGCGTCTTCGCGGTGACGGTCGCGTCGAGCCCCGCCGCTTGCCGCGCGGCGGCGACGGTCGCGCTCAATGCGGTGTCCGGCGCGCCGCCCTCACCCGCGACCATGCCCGTGCCGTCGACACGTGCGCCGAGCGCCGCCGTCGCGGTGGTGAGTGCCGTGGCGCGGTGCGGTGACCACTCGGGCGGCAGGGTGGCCCACGGTGCTTCCTCGGTGTGCGGCCTGCTGTTGAGCGCCGTCACCGCGGCCGCCGTCGCGGCGAGGTCGCCGGTGGCGCAGCCGGGCGTGTCCAGCCGCGCCGGGAACGTCCCGTCGGCGCACTGATAGGTGAGCAGCAGGTCCACCGCCGCGCCCGGATCCGTCGCGGTGGCGAGGATCGCCCACGACTGCCGTCGGGTGGAGTTGTCCGCGAAGGAGCCGACGTCGGTGAACGCGCCGGTCGGCGAGCGCAGTCCGGTGAGCGCGGACTGGAGCTGCCCGGCGAGGTCGTCGGCCTGCTGGAAGCGGGCGATGATGCTGAGCTTGGCGAGTGCCTCGGCGTAGGACGCGTTCTGTTCGTACGGCGCGCCGTGCGCGTAGGCGTTGACCGCGTCCGGGGTGAGCAGGAAGGCCGACGCGCGGGTGACGGCGTCCGGTTGCTCGCCGAGCGCGCGGAGGGCGAGTACGAGGTCGGCGGTGGCCTCGTAGTCGACGAAGGTCTTGCCGTCTTCGGTGACTTCGACGTGGTCGCCGGTCAGTTTGGCCGCCAGGTAACCGGCGAGCCTGGCCGAGGCCGTCGCCGACGGCGGCTGCGGCGGGCTCGGCGGCGCCGGGGGAGCGGCGGTGCGGACCGGCTGGGACGCGGTCGTCCGGCGCGCGGGCGGCGGGGTGCCCGTGGCCTTCGCCGCCTGCGGTGCGGGCGCGGTGGTGGTGACCGTCTTGGTCACCGGCGCGGCCGTCGTCGTGACGGTCGGCGGTGTCTCGGTGGTCGTCGTGGTCTTCGTCGTGGTGGTCGTGGACGTGCTGGTCACGGTCGTCGTGGTCGTCGTTGTACTCACCGGCGGAGTACTGACGGGCGGGCTGGATTCACTCGGGCTGCTGGGTTCGCCGGGTCGCTTTCCCTTGGCAAGATCGAAGAACCCGACCTGCGCGAGCCCCAGCGAGGCCTGCGCGCTCGCGCGGATCCAGGTGTCGAGGCCGCTGATGCCGGTCGTGCGGGCGGCGACGTACGAGTCCGGGTTGTAGGCGATGGCGCCGAGTTCGCCCGCGAGCCGGTTGCCCGAGTCGGCGGCGGCGGTGGCCTGCGCGCTCTTGAGGAACGCGACGCCCTTCGCCACCTCGGCTTCGGCGCCGCCCGCGTCGGCGAGCGCCTGCACGATCAGGCCGGTGCTGTTGGTGTTGGGCGCCTCGGTGCCGACGCCGCCACCCCAGCCGCCGCCGGGAGTCTGGTTCGCCTTGAGCCAGGCGACGGCCTTGCCGATCGCCGGATCGAGGCCTTGCGCGCCCGCCGCGCGGGCGGCGAGCAGCGCGGACAGGCCGAGCCCTGTCGGGTCGCCGTCCGGCGGGGAGACGTCGAACGCCTTGCCCTCGTCGCAGGTCGAGACCTTGTAACCGTCCGGGCTGACGTGGTCGCCGGTCTCGGTGGTCGGGATGTAGGCGAAGTAGATGCGGAAGTAGCCTTCCGAGCACTGCTGGGTCAGCAGCTTGTCGATGGCGAGCTGATCGTTCGCCCCGGCGGCCGCCAGCCCGATCACACCGAGTGCCTGACCGAACATGTTGGCGTTGTTGCTGACGTACTCGGCCAGCTCCGGCTTCTTCGAGTAGTCGCTGACGCGTCCCTTGTCCGGACCGGAACGGCGGATGGCGCCGAGTGTCTCGGCGACCATGTCATGTCCGCCGAAGGCACGGGGATCGCGTCCGGCGACCTCAGCCGCGACGAGCACCTTGGCCGCGGAACCACCGATGATGATCTGGTCGGAGCCGGGGATCGGGACCAGCTTGTCCCAGGTGTAGTAGTCGGTCGCGTGCCGGAGATCGTCGAGGAAGGTCACGATCGGCGCGGCGAGCGCGGCGTCGCCGGAGGCGTGCATGGCGAACAGCGTGTCGATCATCAGGCCGTGATCGGGCAGCTCGCCGCCCATCGGGTTCTCGAGGGTGCCGTCCGGCTTGAGTTTCGTGGCGAGCCAGTGGGAGGTGGCCTTCGCGGCGGCGGTGTCACCCGCCGCGTCGGCAGTGCCGCCGACGACCGCGACGACCAGTCCGATGCTGGCCGCGAGCGACAGCACGGCCGTGGAGCGGCGCCGGTTCACACTCTCCTCCTTGCTGCATGAAGGAGAGACCGGCGCGGGGCGCTGGATCCACCTCTGCTTCTCGCGACAGCGGTTGGGCTTGTTCGGCTGCCCGGGACGGTGGCCCGACTCGCCACCTCGAAAGGTGGCCCACGGTTGCGCGACAGTGCCGGAATTCGACCGGCTTCCCCATCACGGGCAGCGGTATGCGGTTGTTCAGTGCGGCGAGACTAACACCGGGGATCAGCGCCTGGAACCGCCAACCGCACGTGGGGTAGCGTCCTGCCGGGCCGTCTGTTCGGTCGAACGGGACGGAGCCTCAGATGGAACGCGACCGGGTCTCGCACACCAGGATCCGGGTGCTGGAAGCGATCACCGACAGCGCATTGGCCGAGCTGGACCAGGACAAACTGTTCGAGGTGCTGCTGAGTCGCACCCAGGAGCTGTTGTCGGTGGATACGGTCACGGTGCTGCTCGTCGACCCTGCCGGTGACCACCTCGTCGCACGCGCCACCCGCGGCTTGGCGGAAGAAGTCCTCCAGGGCGTCCGGGTGCCGGTCGGCGCCGGGTTCGCCGGACGGGTCGCGCAGTGCCGTGAGGCGATGCAGATCACCCGCGTCGACGAGTCCACTGTGATCAATCCGCTGCTGTGGAAGCGTGGCCTGCACGCCATGCTCGGCGTGCCGATGGTGACCGGGGGAAGCCTGGTGGGCGTGCTGCACATCGGCTCGCTCACCGATCGCCGGTTCGACGACGACGAGATCGAGCTGCTGCACTTGATCGCCGATCGGCTGGCAGCGGGCGTGGGCGCGCACCGCGCCCGTTCCGAACGCGCCGCGGCGGCGTTGCTGCAGGAGAGCCTGCTGCCGGGACGCCTTCCCGACATCGACGGCTGGAGCTTGGCCGCCCGGTACGTGCCGGACGCGGGCAGCGGCGTCGGCGGCGACTGGTACGACGTGTTCACCCTGCTCGACGGGCGCCTCGGCCTGGTGATCGGCGACGTCGTCGGCCACGGGCTGGGCGCGGCGGTGGTCATGGGCAGGCTGCGCAGCGCGTTGCGCGCCTACGCGCTGGAGTTCGACGACCCCGGTGTGGTGCTGGGCAAACTGGACCGCAAGGCCTCCCACTTCGAGCACAAGACCATGGCCACCGTCGCCTACGCCGTCCTCGACGCCGCGACCGGTCGCGTGGACCTCTCACTCGCCGGCCACCCACGCCCGGTGTTGGCCGTCCCCGGCCGGGAGGCGACGTTCGTCAGCGGCCCCGTCGATCCGCCCATCGGCTTCGACCTGGCCACGACCGGCCGTCACACCACCACCTTCGACCTGCCGCCCGGCGCGCTGGCCGTCTTCTACACCGACGGCCTGGTCGAGCGCCGTGACGAGGATTTCGACGAGCGCATGGAGTTGCTGCGCCGCACGGTGACCGCGATGCCCGCCGAAGCCGCCTGCGCCTGGGTGATGTCCGAACTCGTCGGTGGCCGTCCGGCCACCGACGACGTCGGACTGCTCGCCGTCCGCCGGGGCTGACCGCGAGCCGGTCGGCTATCTATGGCAGACGAGCACCACGAAGCCGTCCCAAGCGCCGGGAATGGGGCTCTTCTTGGCCTCTTGCGATTTGACCCCGCAATTTCCGAAACCTTCAGCCGTGGCGGCGTTGGTTGCGACGGTCTTCGCCCGGAGGATCGCGTGGGCGGCCGAAAATCCCGTGCTGTACCCGAAGAACTCCTTGGTTTCGGTAGTCGAGAACCCGGTGCCGGCAGGCGACGCCAAAGCCGAGCCGCCTCCGGCCAGCGCGGCGGCCGCGGCAAGCGTCAAACCCACTACGGCGCGTCGGATGATGCGAGTGTTCTTCGTCATTGCGTTCCTTTCCTTACCAGGGATATTTTTCGCAACTGAACTTGAGCAAAGCGGTGTAGGACCCAAATCCTTTTCGCTCGATCTTTTCCGAGACGAGCGTGCAAGGGCCGGAATAGTTGTAGTAAGCCACCCAGTGGTACGCATCGTTCTTCGCGGCTTGGGAAGCTGAAAGTTCGGTTGTCCCGCTTCCGAAACCCTCAAAGGTCCGCGTGGGCCCAGAGGCGAATGAGGTGTTCGGAGCCGCCGTGGTGATGGCGGCGGCGAGCAAAGCGCCCGCGGCGAGTACGGCGATCGAGCGACTCAAAGTGGCATCTCCCCTCTACGTTGTCAGCTCACGATTCAACTTGAACTCAAGGGCATTCATGTGAGCTGATGCTGACAGCATGCCGAGACCGGGCGACGGTTGTCAACTGAGATGGATGCTTGAGGGTGACTGGTTCACCTCAGAAGATGGCTTGTTACGTATCTGTAGCGGATCGATCACCTGGTGCGCACATGGGCTGGACAGTGTGGCCTGCTATGAAGATTTCCGTACTACTGCTCGGATTCGGGGTGGCGGCGTCACTCGCGGCGCTGCCATCACCCGCCGGTCACGCCGCCACGGACAGCCTGGCTTGGCGGCCGTGTGTCAAGATCGCCAAGGGATGGAAGGCGACCGACACCCGGAGCGAATGCGTCCTCGTCCCCGTCCCGCTGGACTACGCGAAACCCGACGGCAAGATGATCAGCATCGCGGTCAGCCGGGTCAAGGCGACAGGACCCCGGCGCGGCGTGCTGTTCACCAACCCCGGTGGGCCAGGGCTGACCGGCGTCCAGATCACCTACGACTGGTTGTCGGACAAGGTGGGGTCGCTCAACGACGAGTTCGACCTGATCGGTATCGACACCAGAGGAGTGGGGTACAGCGATCGGATCGACTGCGACGGCGCGTTGCTCGAGGAACCCCCGAACGCCACCGAGCAGCAGCGGTTCGACGCGATCGGCGTGTGGCACGAGAAGTGTGCCGCGATGAATCCCGAGCTGGCCGCCAGCATCACCATGGAGAACGTGGCCAGGGACATGGACCGGATCCGTGAGGCGCTGGGTGTCGAGAAGATCAGCTTCTACGGCAACTCCGGCGGCACGGCCGTGGGCGCTATGTACCGCTCGATGTTCGACGAGCACGTCGACCGGATGTGGCTGGAATCCATTATGTCGCCCGTGCTGGACAATTCGGCGATCCTGGCGTGGGAGGAAGGCAAAGAGCTGCTGTTTGAGCAGTTTTCCGCCTGGTTGGCCGCCCGCGACGAGCAATACCACTTCGGCGGGAAGCCGGAAAAAGTGCGCGAGCAGCTGACCGGCTTGCGTGACACCTACGGCTACGACCAGGTCGTTCTGCTGGCCACCGAGCGGGAGCCCTTCTGGCCGAAAAACGCGGCGAAGCTAGCCGAACTGCGAGATTCAGGCAAACCCGCGGTCGTGGGGGAGCTCTCGGCGAAAAACCGTCAGGTGCGTGGCTTTGAGCAGGAGGGCAACTTCTACGCCTTCGCCAACGACGCGTTTCTGTGCAACGGCAGTATTGACGAACGTGAATTCTCCCAGGTGCTGGGCAACCGGGCGGAACGAGCTCGGAAGGTGCCGTTCGCGGGCGGCGGGCACTTCCCGTTACGTGACTGCGCGAAATGGCCGTTCCCTGGCAAGGCCTGGGAGCTGAAGCCCGGTAAGAGTCAGCTGCAGTTGTCCGCGCACGAGTTCGAGTTCATCACGCCCTATCCGTGGGCGAAGATGATGCAGGCGACGATCGGCGGCGAACTGCTGACCGTCCGCGACAACACCCACTCCACGATCAAGTTGATCGAGTGTGGCTCGAAACTGGTTGACTTCTTCCGTGCGGGAAAAACGGCCACCGGGACCTGCGAAGGACAGACTGAGGAGCCGCCCGGTCCGACAGGTGATCTTGCCGGCACGGTGAAACTGCCTTCGTGCTCGGCCTCACTCGTCCGGCCGCCCGCGGCCAAGGACACGGACACGGCTCTGCTGCTGACCAACGGCCACTGCCGTGAGCCGGCGCGGCCTAAGCCCGGTCAGGTGTTCGTGGACGAATCGATGCAGCTGCAAGGATCTGTGCTCAGCTCTGTGGGACGGGAGCTGGGACAGGTGCACACCACGAAGGTGCTCTACGCGACGATGGCCGACACCGACATCATGCTCGCCCAGCTGAACTTGACCTACGCGGAGCTGGAGCAGCGCTACGGGGTGAAGGCGTATCCGCTGTCCGGCACCGGGCCTGCGCCGGGCCAGGCGATCAAGGTGGTGTCGAGCTACCTGGAACGCACGTGGCAGTGCAAGGCCGAGGCCACCGTTCCGGAGCTGCGGGAAGGCGACTACCGGTCCACCCAGGCGATTCGCTACGCCGCCGAGTGCGATACGCGGCCCGGCAGCTCCGGCTCCGCGGTGCTGGACGCCGCCACCGGCGCGTTGATCGCGGTGAACAGCACCAGCAACCGCTACGGCAAGCAGTGCGAGCTGAACAATCCTTGCGAGGTGGACGCGGGCGGAGCCGTCACCGTGCACCAAGGCCGTGGGTACGCCACACAGACCGCCGGCATCGCCTCGTGCATCGGCGAGGGCAACGTGCTCGACCTGCGTAAGCCTGACTGCACGCTGCCGAAACCGTTCAGGTCTTAGTGGGAAGCAGGATGTCCATGTCGAGCGCGGGCGGGTTGGGGCCGTAGGCGTTGGTTCGCGCGGCGCGGGTGCGCATGCCGGGAATCGCGAAGAGCCATCGCAGGAAAGCCGGTGGCGCGGCCCCGCGGCCACGGGCTCGCGCCCGCGCGGACTGGCGCTCGACTCGGACCTGCTGGGCTTGGACCTTCGTGATCGCCGCTTGCCTGTTGTGCTGGATCGCCGCGAGATCGTCGGTGGTGACGGTCTCGCGGCGCAGCGCGGGGATGAGGTGATTGGCGGCGGCGACGGCATCCTGGACGGCCATGAGGATTCCGTTGCCGCCGACCGGGGAGATGACGTGCGCGGCGTCCCCGATGAGGAGCAGCCCCGGCCGATACCAGGTGTCGACGCGGGAGATGTCGACGGACAGGAGCGTGGTCTTGGCGAAGTCGGTGAGCAGGTGGACGCGATCGGCCAGCCAGGGCACGTGGTCACTGACGAACCGCTGCACGGGTTCGACGCCTCGTTCGCGCAGGCGCGGGTAGTCGCCCTTCGCGAGGCTGTAGCCGACCTGCCAGTCGTGGACGCCGCCGAGCACGCCGATGTAACTGTCGTGGCCGTAGTAGAGGTCGAGATCCGCGTCGGGCGGGTCGGTTTCCTTGCGGGGCAAGCGGAACCAGAGGATGTCGGTGGTCGCGCCGAGCGAGCGCGCTGGCAGGTCGGCGAGGCGCCGCACGGTGGAGAAGCGGCCGTCGGAGCCGACCACCAGTCTGCTGGTGATTTCGCCGCGCCGATGGCGTACGCCGGTGACCGTGCCGTCGGCGCCGGTGAGCAGCTCGGTGACCTTCGCGCTGGTGGTCAGCGTGAAGTGCGGGAGCGCGGCGGCTTGCTCGGCGAGGTAGTCGAGGAAGCGGACTTGAGGCATCAGCGCGACGTAGTTGTGGCGGCTGGCGAGCCGGTCGTAGCTGGCCGCGCTGTACGACGCTTTTGGTGTGTGGAAACGGAAAGCGGTCGCCTTGAAATGATCTCGCGCGAGCAGCCCGTCGGCGAGGCCGAGCTGATCGAGCAGTTCGAGTGTGTAGGGATGCAGCGAGTCCCCGCGGAAGTCGCGATCGAAATCGGCGTGCGATTCGAGCACGGTCACCGTGACCCCGGCGCGGGCCAGCAGATAGCCCAGCACCATCCCGCCGGGACCGCCGCCCGCGATCACGACGTCCTGCTCCGGGGCGCTCATGGCCGGTCTCGTAGTTCGAACACCGCCATGTCGGCTACATGGCCGAGGATGTCGTCAAGCGAAGCTTCCTGCGGTACCGGGAAGGCGCGGATCGCCCAGGGAACGGTCATCGACCGCAGATACACGGCGATCACCGCCGCCGCCTCGGCGCCGACGACCTCGTGTGCCTGGCACGGGATCCGGTCGGTGTTCTCGAGCACGGCGCACGCCGGGTCAGCGAGAAGATTGCGTACCCAGTCTCGTCCCCGTACCGGCGATACGAGGAAATGGCCGCCTTCTCGTCCCACGACCGCGAGCGGGGTCCGCCGCGGCTCCGCGCTTGTACGGCCTCGGGTTTCGAGCACCCGCAACGCGTAGCCGCCGTCGGGCACAGGCTCGGCGGGTGCGGCCAGCAGTCGTTCGGTCATCTCCGCGTTCAGTGAGCGGGTATCCATTGTCCCTCCATTTTCGCTAGATAGTCTAGCTAGTTTGTCTAGCGATCGCTAGGGTTACCCCATGGAAGAAGGAGCTGCCCGAATCGGGCGGGCGGTCCGGGATCTGCTGGCCGAGGCGGTGCCCGCGCAGCAGGCACTGGCGAGACGGCTGGGGATCGGCGTGACCGACGCGCAGGCCCTCCAGCACCTGGCCGCCTCGGCGCACGAGACCGGGACGGTGGAGCTCGGCCAGCTCCTGGGCATCCGTTCGGCGTCTGCGGCCGCACTGGTCGACCGGCTCGAGACGGCGGGGCACGTCCGCAGGCACCCGCACCCCAGTGACCGGCGCCGGGTGAGCCTCCAGGTCACCGACACCGCGCAAGCCGAGGTCATCGCCGAGCTCGCACCCTTGCTCACCGGCATCGCCTCGCTGGTCCGGGGACTCAGCGCCGAGGAAGCCAACACCGTCGCCACCTTCCTCGACGGCACGATCGACCTACTGCGCGGCTTGAGCGGGACCCGGTGACCGCAAAGGCCCCGTGAGCGTTGCGGGCGGTTCTTGCCCGGAAGGGCAAACGTGGCGGGCGAGTGGAACCTTTGCTGCATCTAACGCAGCAGAGGTTCCACTCGCGGATAGCCGGGGGCTGTGGTGTGCGGGATAAAGCCCGCTTTACTCCGCAGGGTCGTGAGTGTTGCAGGTGCGAGAGCTGAAGCGAGGGGACCCCTCAGTGCGTATTTCGCACCCAGGGAACCCCTCGCCCGCGGCGACATGCCGTGCCTCGCGACGTGACCTCATCAGCCCGGCCGGAGCACGCCATATTTGCCCTTCCCCTCAAATAGAACCGCCCGCAACGCTCACGAGCCCTTTTGTGCTGCTGCTACAGCGCGATGATGGTCCAGCGCTGGTTGGCGAGCCCCTTGTCGGCCCATTGCTGAACCAGCGTGGCGTTGGCGGTGCCGTTGTTCTTGGCGTCGAGCACCTTGGCCGAGTGGACGGCGCGCAGTGCGTAGTTGGCGCCGGTGTTGTCCGTGGTGAACTCCCACTGCTGGTTGGGGCCCGAGTTGCAGGTGAACTGGACGACCCCGCCCTGGTTGTCGAGAGTGCTGTTGTAGACGTCCAGGCACTTGCCGGAGTTGCGATTCCTGAGGCTGTACTTGTTGTTGCCGAGCGGCACGACGTCCCAGATCTGCTTGACCCCGGCCACGCAGTCCCACAGTTCGATCGCGGCGCCGTCCTTGGTGGCGTCGGCGCCCGCGCCCGCGACCTGGATGCACCGTCCTGACTGGACACCCTTGATCTCGATCGCCTTCGGCGCGATCGGCGCGGTCTTGTAGGCGACGGTGATTCCGCCGTCGTTGCTGAAGTCGATCCGGCCGTTCTGGAAGGTGTTGCGCCGTCCCTTGGGCAGGTCGAGTTCGTCGCTGGTGGGGTAGCCGAGCCAGGAGCGCTCGGCTCCGTACTCGTTCCACTTCGCGCGGATGCTGCCGTAGACGAGTTTCGCGCCGGTGCTCGGGTGGTAGTAGATGGCGCCGGCGTTGCCCGCGAACGTGGTGGACCAGCCGACGCCGTCAGGGAGCTTCGTCGTATCGGACGTGGGGTAGCTCAACAGCCCGGTTTCCGAGCCCGACTCGACGTACTTCTTGTGAATGTCGCCGAAGGTGGCGTAGACGCCGACGTTGGTCACGTCGTACACCGCGCCGGTGGAGAACCGTTGCAGCCGCCCGGTGTTGCCGCCGAAGGCGATGGCGTTGGTGCGTGGATACCCCAGCTTGCCCGCCGGGCCGCCCAGCGCGCGGAACTTCTGGTTGAAGGTTCCGGTGATCGGGAAGACCTGCGCGTTGCCGCGGGGGTTGTCATGGCTGAGGTAGACGTACCCGCGCTCGTACTCCCGGTAGCCGTTGCCCGCGGCGTCGATCACGGCCGTGCCCACCGGCTTCCCGATCTCGTTCTGCAGCGTGGGACTCGAGTCGTAGACCCGGTCGATGGGCAGCGGCGCCTTGGGCGCCGCCGGCTGCCAGATCGCCGGTGCGCGAAGGCTGAAGTCGGAGCGCGCGCCCGGCACCCAGAGCCCCATGAAACCGCCACCGTTGACCAGTGGGATCAGGCTGTTGCCGCCTCGGCACCACGTCGCCAGCTTCCGGAACGAGTCGGTGCCGTCGGTCGGGGCGACGTCGGCTTTCGCCTCGGTGAACTGGCTTTGGCTTTGCAGGAAGCGAATGTAGTGGTTGGGCCTGGTCACCGACTGGAACGAGAGGCAGCTCGGGTCGGCGAGACCCGCCTCGACCTTCCACGCCTGCTTGGGATATTCGCCCGGCGCCCACTTGGTGAGGGTCAGCGTCCCGTTTTCGTCGGCGAGGTACACGTCGAAATCGAGAGTGTCGGAGACGCCGCGAATGGTCTGGATGTCGTGCTGGTACCTGCCGACCCGCAGGAACTTCTCGCGGTCGGTCGAGGTGCCCGCCAGCGCGGCGTCGGCGGCCAGCACCAGGTCCGGGTGGAAGGTGGACCTGACGGCGGCGTCCCGGATCACGGTGATCTGCTTGACGCGCTCCTGGTCGCGGCGGCGGAGTTCGTTGTCGATGTCGCGCTGGCGTGCTTCGGCGGCGCCGGTTTCGATGAACTTGGTGCGGTCGGCGTCGTCGAGGCTGAGGACCGCTTCGCGGGCGGCGAGGAAGACCTCGCTGTCCTTGGGCGCGAGCTTGTAGATCGTGCGGACGAAGTCGTCGTCGCTGAGCTTGCGCATCTTGTCGTCGGCGATGATGCCGAGTGCCTGATAGGCCGCGGTGGCCTTCTTCTCCTCGGCGATCGCGGCGGCCTTCTCGGCCTCGGTCCTGGCGTTGTCCTCTTGGATCAGCCGGGCGACGTCGTCCTTGTGGGCGGTGAAGACGTCGACGGTGAGGAAGGACCACTGCTTCTCGTCAGTGCCGTTCAGCGCCTCGCGGGCGGCTTTGCGCACCGCGATGTCCTTGTGGTCATCGGTCTTCAGGTCCAGGAAGACGATGAAGTCATAGACCGAGCGGCCCAGCTCGGGGGTGTACTGGCCCTCGGTCAGCCCGATGGTCTTCGCGGCGTCGGCCTTCGCCTTGCGTTCCTTCTCCTGCTGCTGGCGCCGCTCGTTGACCACCGCGATGTCCAGCTGGTGCGCGGCCGCCATGCCGGTCTTGATGTAGGTCGTGCACGGGGCGCACGCCGGGTCGTCCTTCGCCTGCGCCAGCAGCGCGTCGATCGCGGCCTGCTTGACGTTCTGGTGCTCGGGCTCGGCAGGCCGCGGCCGGTCCAGATCGTCGGCGGCCCGGTACATCGCCGAGGTGAAGTCGCGATCGGTCAGGCTCGTCAGCTCCGGCCCCGCCACGATCCCCAGCAACGCCGCGGCGTTGCCCTTCTCGATCTCGGTCGACGGCGGTCCGTCCGCCTGTGCGACGCCCGCGGTCACCAGACCGGCGGCGACGGCGAACACGGTGCCGAGGACAGCGCCGCGGAGAACAGGTCTCAGTCTCATTCCTGGCCTTCTTCTGCATAAGGACACAGGCCACCGCTGTTCGTGGTGGCCTGTGGCGGAAAGTCATAGAGGCACGCGTAAAACCCCAGGTGCGTGCCAGCAAATCGTTGACCTGGCTGGAAAAGCCGGTCAAGATCAGCGCCGCAACCGTGATCAGTCCGTGACCTGCCGGATCGGCGCGGAGAAGCCGAATCAGGGTCGTGAGTGTCAACTCCCGGTGAGGCGCTCGTTGTTACGTTCCCATCATGTTGCTGTAGGAGAATGGGCGCTCTAACGTTCTCTCGTGTTTTCGGCCAGGGAAAACACTGATGACAGGGGTGGGATTGGCGACACTTGGCGATCGTCTTCGAGTTCGGAGTTCGCCACTCTCTCCCGGTCGGCGCATGCCTGGTCCGAAAAGGACAAGCCAGGCCAGTTGACCGTCCACAGTGTATCGACGCGCGCGTTGCCGCCGTTGTCGGTCGCGTTGACGGGCCGGGAGCGTGAGCAGGAAATCCTGGTCGAGTTCCTGGTCGAGGTCGGCGAGTCCGCGCTGCTGCCGGTGATGCTGGTCCACGGCCCGCCTGGTGCGGGTAAGACGGCGTTGGCCGTCGACGCGGGGCAGCGGCTGGGCGGGTTGTTCGCCGATGGCTGCATGTTCCTGGATCTGCGCGGTGAAGACGACGAGCCGGTGAGCGCGGATCAGGCGGCGCGGCGGCTGCTGCGTGGGTTCGAGGTCGAGGAGCGGCAGATCCCCGCCGACTCCGAGGACGTGATGGCCCTCTACCGCTCCCAGCTGGCCGGTCGCGCGGTGCTGTTGATACTGGACAACGCGTCCAGTGAGGCTCAGGTGCGGCCGCTGCTGGCGACGAGTCCGGGCACGATGGTGCTGGTGACCAGCAGGAACACGCTGGTCGGGTTGCCGGTGCGCACTCGGCTGGCACTGGACCTGCTCGACCTCGAAGACTCGCTGGCGTTGTTGCGCGCGGCCGTCGGTGACCAGCTGGTGGACGCCGAGCCGGAGGCGGCGGCCAGGGTGGGCAGGCTCTGCGGCGGTGTGCCGCTGGCGTTGCTGATCGCGGGTACCCGGATCGCGGGCAGGCCACAGTGGACGCTCGAGTACTTCGCCTGCCAGCTGGAGGACCAGAGACGTCGGCTGTCCGTGCTCACGGCCGGGGACCTGCAGGTTCGGGCGGCTTTCGAGCTGTCGTACCGGCTCTTGGCGCCTGATAGCGCGCTGATGTTCCGGCGGCTGGCGCTGGTGCCCGGTGCTTCGGCGAGCGTGGAACTGGCCGCGGTGGTCAGCGGGCTGGAGGAACCTGACGCGGAGAACGCGTTGGAGGAATTGGCTGATGCCAGCCTGCTCGCGGCGGGCGGTCCGGGCCGTTATAGCCGGCATGACCTGCTGAACCTCTTCGCGGCCGAGTGTCTCGAACGTGAGGACGACCCGGCGCGGGTCCGTGAGGCCGACGAGCGGACGCGGCATTGGCTGCTGGACGTCGCGGCCAGAGCCGGGCAGTTCTTCGACCACGACCGCACCGAGCCGCCGGACCGGGTGGACGGTCCTGACCCGGTATCCGATCGGGAGTCCGCCGGGCGCTGGCTGCTTGGCGAGCTGGAACAGTGGCGAGGCGCGCTCAGGGCCGCCGCGAGGCATCGGGAGCACGACCGGGTCGCCACGGTGGTGGCGGAGTTGTACTGGTACTCCGACCTGCGCGGCGATGGTGAGCTGTGGAGCGAGGTGTTCAGGGCGGGTGCGGACGCGGCGGGCGAACTCGGTGACACGGCAAGGGAAGCGGTGCTGCTCAACGCGTTGTCGTGGGCGCTCTACCGCCTTTGCGGGCGTGACGCGGACGCGTTGGCCGTGTTCGAGCGAGCCGCCGTGAAAGCAGCGCAGGCCGACGACCTGCTCACGCGCGGCTGGAACGCTTGCTACGGGTCCGCGATCCACGCTCGTCTGGGTGACATCGCCGAAGCGGTCTCGCTCGCGCGGGTGGCGGTCGAACTGTTCGAGCACGGCGGCTACCCCATGTGGCGGTTCATCGCGCTTGCCAAGCTCGGGGTGCTCTTGCAGCAGCAAGGCCGGGACGACGAGGCGGTCGCGCTTCACCGGCTTTGTGTCACCTACTACCGCACACTGCCCGCGACTCCCGACAACGAGGAGTTGCTGGCTCTCGTGCTGCAGGGCTATGCCGAGTGCCTGCTGGCCGCCGGTGACCTGTCGCAGGCGTTCACGATGCTCGACGAGGCGGAGTCGCTTTTCCTGAAACACCAGGCCACGGAGTTGCTGGCCGACGTGTGGCGGTTACGGGGCGAGGCGCTCAACCGGGCAGGCCGGTGGCCGGAGGCCATCGAGCAGCTTCGAGCCGCCGCGGATTCCGCGATGATCGTCGAAACCAGGGTCCAGGCCATCGCCTGCCTCGCGGAGGTCGCCCAGCGCACCGGCGACGAGGATCTCGCCCGCGAGCAGCGGACCCGCGCGCTGGCGGAGTGCGCTGCCTTCGACACACCGGCGTTGCGCGCGGTCGCGGCGAAGCTCACTGCCGACGCGACGCCGTAGATTCTGACGATCATCGCCGCCTGTGTCACCATGCGACCGTGAGCGCGACCGGCTTAGGTGATTTCCTGCGGTTTTATCGGATGCGGATCCCGCTGACCCAGGGAGAGCTGGCCGAGCGGACCGGGGTCAGCGTTCGCACGATCGGTTACCTGGAACGCGGCAGGGCCACGACGCCGCATCGCAGCACGATCGATCTGCTCGTCGAAGGTCTCGCACTGTGCGGTGAGGAGGCCGCGGAGTTCGCCCGGCTGGCTCGGGGTGACCGGGACGGGGGCACCGATCCTGTTACGGACGTCTCCGCGCTCTGCGCGGTGCCGCCGGTGCTCACCCCGGTGCTGGGACGGGACCAGGAGTATCACTCGTTCGAGGGATTCGTGCGGGACCCGGATGCCGCGTCGCCGTCGCGGGTCGCGGTGATCCACGGGCTGCCCGGGGTGGGCAAGACCGCGTTCGCCGTCGACGCGGCGCACCGGCTGGCCGCCGGGTTCGACCACGGCTGCCTGTTCGTGGACATGCACGGCATGGGGGAGGAGCCGCTGCCGGTGGAGCGGGCAGCGCATCGGCTGCTGCGCGTGCTCGGCGTCGAGGAGCGGGGCATTCCGGCCGGCCTCGACGGCAAACTGGCGCTGTACCAGTCATTGCTGCGAGACCGCGCGGTGCTGCTGGTCCTGGACAACGTCCTCGACGAGGCACAGGCGCGCCCGTTGACCCGGGACAGTCCCGGCTCCGTGGTGCTGGTGACGAGCCGGAGCACCCTGGTGGGACTCAACGCCGGTTACCGAATGTCGTTGGGGCCGCTGGACGCGGACCGTTCTGTCGCTCTTTTGGGTGACATCATCGGACTGGCTCGCGTCGAGGCGGAGCCCGAAATGGCCGAACGCGTCGCGAAGCTGTGCGGCGGGGTGCCGCTCGCGCTGCTCATCGCGGGCAACCGGATCGCCAGCAGACCACAATGGACGGTCGGTGACTTCGCGAGCCGGTTCGTCGACGAGCGGCGCAGGCTGTCCGCGCTCGCCGCGGGCGGACTTCAGGTGCGGACAGCGTTCGAGCTGTCCGCCAAGCACCTCACGCCCGCCGCCGCGGTCATGCTCCGCAGGCTCGCGCTGGTACCGGGTGTCGACAGCACCGTCGAGCTCGCCGTGGTCGTCAGCGGACAGACCGAGCACGTCGCCGAGGCCGCGCTCGAAGAACTCGCGAACGCGAGCCTGCTCGGAGTCGGCGAAGTACCCGGCCGCTACACACAGCACGACCTACTGCGTGCCTTCGCGCGCGAGCGTCTCGAACTGGACGAAGACCCGGCCGCCGTACTGGAGGCGGCTACCAGGGTCCGGCATTGGCTGCTCACGACCGCGACGAAGGCCGCGCTGCGGTTCGACGACACCGCGGTGCTCGGGCTCAAGACGGCGTGGCACGACGACATTCCGGCGGCGGCGCCCGGCGAACCGGAGCCGATCCGGAACCGGGAGTGCGCGGACCGCTGGCTGGCCGCGGAACTCGAGCACTGGCGCGGCGCGCTGCGTTCGGCTGTCGAGCTGGGCGAGCATCAGCGGGTGCTGCACCTGTCCCAGGCGATGGCGTGGTTCGCGCTTCTGCGCGGCGGAGACGGTGAACTGTGGGGTGAGGTCTTTCGCGCGGGCGTGGCCGCGGCTCGCGCACTCGGCGACACGCGGGCGGAGGCACGGCAGCTCGACTTCCTGTCCTGGACGCTGTGGGAGTTGTGCGGCCAGCTCGAAGAAGCGGCACAGGCGCACGCGGGTGCCGCCGAGTTCGCCGGCGAGATGGACGCTCTCGGACTCTCGCGGCACCTCTACTTCGGCGCGTCGATCCATTGGCATCGCGGTGAGCAGGACAAGGCGATCGCCGATGCGACCGGTGCCGCCGACGCGTACGGCGTCATCGGGTACGAGGTCGGCCGCCATGTCGCGATCGGACTGCTCGCGTGGTTCCTTGGCAAGCAAGGGAAACGCGCCGAATCGGAGGCGGCGCACCGTCAATGCGTCACATACCTGCGTGCCTACGCCGAGAATTCGGCGGGTGACGAGCTGCTGGCCTCGGTGCTGGCGCGGCACGTCGAATGCCTGCCCGAGGCCGACGATCTGCCGACCGTCCTGGAACTGCTGGAAGAAGCGGAATCCTTGTACTGCAAGCACGACATCACCTCGAAGGTGACTTGGGTGATGCAGCTGCGCGGCGCCGCTTACCTGGCCGCCGGGCAGCTGCAGAAGGCGGCCGACGAGTTGACGACCGCGTTCGAGACCACCCGGATACCGCAGAGCCGCATCGAGATCCTGGTGCGGCTCGCCGAGGTCGCCGACGAAACCGGTGACGCGGACGTCGCCCGCGAACACCGGGTCCGCGCGCTGGCCGAGTGCGCCGCGTACGACGCACCCGCCATGCGTGCCGTTGCCGAAAAACTGGCCGGTGAGCTTACGCGCCGACCATGAGGATTTCGTAGGTCGGGCTGGTCGGCGGGTACCCGCTGAAGATGTGCGAGTTCACGACGGCGAGCTGGTTCCCGACCTTGACCGCCGAGACCGGCTGATCGAACAGCTCGTCCTTGATCACGCCCGCCGCCGCACCATGGCTCAGGTCGCCGTCGAGGCACCAGCGGCTGATCGTGTCGTCGAGCTGCACCGCCCAGAGACGACGGCCTTCCAGCACGAGACTGACCACGTTGGGCGCGTTGACGCCCGCGATCTCCTTGCTGGCGCCGGTGATCGGGTTGATCGTGTACACCTTGCCCGGCGTGGTCGCGGCGACCAGCAGGGTGTCACCGGACGGTGTCGCGATGACGTCGTTCATGAAGAAGTTTCCGGGTGAGCCGCCCGCACCCGGCCCGGTCACCGCCAGCGTCCGCGGCGTGCCGAGCACACCCCCGGTGGTGGGCACGAAGAACAGCTGCGGGTGGTACGAGTCGGTGAACCAGGCGCCGTACGGCGTCACGACCACGTCGTTGACGTACGTCGTCGCCGGATCGCCGAAGGTGAAGTCACCGATCCTCGCCTTGGTGCGGGTGTCGTGGACGTACGCCTTGCCCTCCTTGCCGCCGGCGACGAAGAGCAGATCGTGCCGCCGGTCGAGGTCCAGGCCCGCGGCGCCGGTGCCGGGCGGCGCTTCGATGAACCGTTCAGCGGTGCCCCGCTTGAGGTTCTCGCGGAAGATCGTGCCGGCGACCAGGTCGCCGGTGTAGTACGTGCCGCCGCCCGCGTCGGTGATCCCTTCGGCGGAGGCGGCTCCGGGAAGCACGATCACCTTGGTCGCCGCGATCGCCGGACCGGACAGTCCGAACAGGAGCGAGGACACGAGCAACGGTATGGCCAGGATTCTGCGCATGGGAATTCCTCCAGTCACCCCAGTTCCCCCGGGGAGACATCCTGCCTCACCCGTCAAGACCGTTTGGCGGAGTTTTCCACCCGATGACGGATCTGATGTCCGGCAGTTGATGTCCGCCGCGCGGTGAGCGACATCGGACAACGCTCAGCGACTAGAAATTTCCCTGGCCGACGGCGATTTCGCCGTTGTGCGATCACTGGGAGGAATTCGTGCTGAAGAAAATCGTGGCGACAGCCGGTGTGCTCGGGGCCGTGGTTTCGATCGCGGTGGCCGGTGCGCCCGCCGCGTCCGCGACCGCCGCCGGGGTCGAGTCGCCGCCCTGCTCGTGGGGCAACGGACATTTCTACTGCTACAACCGGCCGAACATCCCCGTCGAGTGGGCCGGGAAGGTCGTGGGGTACCTCTACGGCGAGTACAACTGGTTCACCTGCCGGTACGAGGGTGACCCGAATGGCGGCGGCGCCCCGCATCCGAACCGCTGGGACTTCACCACGGCCGACAACGGTGCGCGCGGCTTCGTCCGCGACCAGTACATCTACGACGAGACCAACGTGCTGCCGCCTTGCTGACCCGCCGGAAAGGAGCCGAGATGCGAAATCTGAGCAAGAGAGCCGGTGTGTTCGCCGCGACTTCGGTGGTGTTGGCCGCTTCCGTGGCCGGCAACGCTTCCGCCGCGACAGCTGAAGACGCGGTGTCGCGAGTCATCGAGCAGTACGTGCAGGCGCGGGCCGACGACGTGACCAATGCGCCCGCGGCGCGATCCGCCGGTGCGGCGATGACGGCCGGGTTCAAGGTCCAGGCGGCCGTCGAGGCGCGTGAAGGGCAGGCTTTCCGTCAGCGGTGGGCCGGATCGCTCTGGGAATACGGCAAAGCCGTTGTGACAATGGGAAAGCCTGTCGTGCAGAAGCACGGAACCGGTGCGACGGTCAAGATCGAGGAGCGTACGGACCTCTACTTCGCGCGGCGCGCGAGTGCTTCCATGCCGGAGAAGACCTCTTATCGGGTCGACCACGTGATCGAGCTGACCGGTGCCGCCGGGACCTGGGAGATCGCGTCCGACACGCTCGACCTGCCCATCGGCTCGGTCAATCCGTTGCCGTACTTCACCACCGCGCGTACCGGCGGGCCGGGGGAGCGGCAGGTGACGACGGCGGCGAAAACCGAAGCTGCCCAGGTGAACTCGGTGGCCGGCGCGCCCTACAACCGCCAGGCGATGGCCGACTACGCGAAGCGGTGGGCGCTCGACCGGAACTCCGCGTATCCCTCCTTCGGCAACGACTGCACCAACTTCGTCTCGCAGGCGATGAGCGCGGGCGGGTGGCTGCACGTCGTCAACCCCGGTCCGTTCGGGAATCCGACGGACAAGGGCAATTGGTACATGCGCTACCTCTCGACGCACGCGGGCTACAGCCAGACCTGGTCGGTCGCGGACATGTTCCGCTACTTCGCGATCGACAACTCGACGCCGCGCCGGGTCACGTTGAACGGGAACCACTCACGCCGGGGTGACGTCATCTGGGCGGACTGGGATCTGGCCAACGGCAGCCCCGGGGTGGACGGGCACTGGGACCACGTCATGATCATCACCGGGGACGCCTACCCGAACGTGGACGACTGGATCACCAAGACCGTTTCGTACCACACCACCGACACGCGGGACGTGCCGTTGCAGCAGGTGTGGGAGAAGTCGATGAAGCGAAGCCCGAACTTCGGCTTCTACTTCGGTTACCTCATCGACGCCCCGTAAGTGTGGGAGCTCCTGTGGGTGGTCGACGCCCGGCGCCGGGCGAAGAATCGGTGCCGGGCGTAGACAAACGGGAGGGACCATGCGGATTTTCCGCAAGAATTTCATCACCACGGCGTTGGCACTCATACTGGCCATGGGCGGGCTCGGTATCACCGCGGGACCGGCTCAGGCCGCGCCCGCGGCGGCATGCGAGATCGCGAACGTGCAGCTCACGGTCACCAACTGGGGATCGGACGGCGGTTTCCACGCCTATTGCTACTCGAACCGGTACGTGGCCGCCACGACCGCCTTCTACGACTCCACGGGCCGGCAGCTCGCGGGCCAGGCCGGTCGCACCCTGGTCTTCGCCGACGGCCAGTGGCACTGGCTGACGGCGCCCACCAACTGGGGTGGCGTCTGGTTGCCGGTGGTCCGTGGCTGCATCTGGATCACGCTCGACAACCCCGGCGGACCGCTGCTGACCAGCTACTGCGTCAACAAATAGCCCATGGGGGTCGTGAGCGTTGCGGGCGGTTCTAACCGCCCGCAACGCTCACGACCCACGTCGCGTCTAAGCCGCCACCAGCTGCCTTGTGGGCTTCCGGCTGGGCAGCTTCGCCGCGAGCCGCCTGCCCTGGGCGATCATCGGCGTCTCCACCCAGCGGTACAGCACGCACGCGATCCCGAGCGCGACGGCCACGGTGGCGATCGCCTTGACCCAGCCGGGCGGCGCGACGAGACCGGTCACCGCGGCCGCCATCACCTGGCTCAGATACAGCCCGTACGACCGATCGCCCACGAACCTCATCGGACGGCACGCCAGCGCGCGCCGCACCGGGCCGGGCGCGATCACCGCGACCAGGAGAACGGCCGAAACGACCGCGTAGATCGGCACGAACCGCCACAAGCCGCCGACCAGCTCGACGAGCGGTCCGACCGACAGCTGGAACACGCAGAACCCGAGCGCGATCGGCACGGCGACCGACGGCCGTGTCAACGGGCGAACCAGCGCGAAGCCCTTGGGGTGGTGCATCAGCAACGCCAGCCCGCACCCGATCACCAGCGAAACGTAGTTCACCGCGAGCTTCGCCCAGCCGGTTCCCGGCGTCAGCGGCAACGCCCCGAACACGATCGCCGCGACCACGGCCACGCAGATTCCCGTGCGCAGCCACAGTTTCCGGCTCGCGGCCAACCCGGTCAGCACCAGCACCGCCGGCCAGACGAGATAGAACTTCTCCTCGACCCCCAGCGTCCACGACATGCCGAGCGGGGTGTTGAAGTCGACGAGTTCGTTGCCGAACACCAGATACAACGGCATCGCCGCACCCAGCCCGCTGCTCCAGTACACCCCGCCGATCAGCGCGAACACCGCCGTCAGCGCCAGCACCGTGTAGTACACCGGCATGATCCGGAACACCCGCCGCACCCAGAACGCGCGCAGCGACACCCGCCCGTTGCGATCCTCCTCGCGCAGGCTCAACGTCGTGATCAGGAACCCGGACAGCACGAAGAACAGGTGCACCGCGATCCACCCGGCCAGCGGGCCCAGCGCCGGTCCGCCGTAGTGGAAGAGCACCACGGACACCGCGGCCAGCGCGCGCAGACCCGTCAGGCCGTCGAAATGGCGGGTGTTGAGGTACTCGGCGTGGCTCATCGGTGCGCCGCCGGTGAGAGCCGCGAGCGCGCGGTTCCTTTTCAAGATCACGACTGAGTGACGGGCACCCACCACCCGAGGTTGCGTCGCGCTTCAAATCATGCAACCCGGCGCAGGCGGTGCACCGCGTGGAGCATCCGGGCGCGCCAGCGAGCCGAGGCTTCGAACTCCACGCGCAGGTCGTCGATGCGGGCTTGGACGTAGTCGAACGAGATCATGGGCCTCACGGTGCCGTCGCTATCGTGGGGATTCCTTCGGTGAACCTTGAACAGGGCGACCGAAGCGGTTAGAAACGGTGGCTGGGGGGTCTGACCATGGATTTTCGACTGCTGGGCGAGTTCGAAGCGCCCGTGGACGTCGGGCACGCGCGGCAACGGGACGTGCTCGTCGCGCTGCTGGTGTCGGTCAACCAGGCGGTCTCGCTGGACCAGCTCGCCGACCGGGTCTGGGGCGACCGGCTGCCGTCGAGCCCGCGGGATTCGCTGTACAGCTACCTGTCCCGGCTGCGCACCGCGCTGGCTTCGCATGATGTCTCCATCCGCAGGCAGGGCGGCGGCTACCTGCTCGAGGCCGACCCGACGAACATCGACCTGCACCGCTTCGAGCACCTCGTCGAGCGAGCACATACTGTCGAGCATGCCTTGCCCTTGCTCGACGAGGCGCTCGCGCTGTGGCGCGGGGTGCCGTTCACCTGGGCGGATTCGCCTTGGTTCGCCGAGGTCCGCGAAAGCCTCGAGCGGCGCAGGCTCGCCGCCGAACTCGACCGCAACGACCTGCGGCTGAAGGTGGGCAGGCACCTCGAGGTGATCGACGACCTCACCGCCCGCATCGCGGACTCGGTCGACGAGCGAATGGCGGCCCAGCTGATTCTCGCGTTGCATCTCGACGGTCGCCACGCCGACGCGCTTCGGCGGTACGAGGAGGTCAGGGCCAAGCTCGCGGAAGAACTGGGCACCGACCCCGGACCGCGGCTGAAGGAGCTTCACCAGCGCATACTCGCCGCGGACACCCCGGTCGCGCCCCGGCAGCTGCCCGCGGCGCCCATCGCCTTCACCGGCCGGACCGCGGAACTCGACGCGGTGCCGAAGTCCGGCATCTCGGTGATCACCGGCGGCGGCGGACTCGGCAAGACCTGGCTGGCGCTGCGCTGGGCGCACGACAACGCCGCACACTTTCCCGACGGCCAGCTGTACCTGAACCTGCGTGGATTCGATCCCGCCGGCGAGCCGCTCGACCCGGCGACGGCCGTGCGCGGACTGCTCGACGCGCTCGGCGTCGCGCCCGCCGCCGTCCCGGCCGGGCTCGACAGCCGAGCGGCGCTGTTGCGGAGCATGACGGCAGGGCGGCGCATGCTGATCGTGCTCGACAACGCCCGCGAGACCACGCAGGTGCTGCCGCTGCTCCCCAGCGGCTCGTGCACGGTGCTGGTGACCAGCCGCAGCCAGCTGACGGGGCTGGTCACCGGCCACGCGGCGCACCCGATCACGTTGCGGACACTCGACGACACCATCGGTCGCGAGCTGCTCGCCCGGCGGCTCGGCAGCGCCAGGGTCGCCGCAGAGCCGGACGCCATCCAGGAGATTCTGCGCTACTGCGCGGGTCTGCCGCTCGCGTTGAGCGTGGTGGCCGCACGCGCTGCTCTTCAGCCGGGCTTTCCCTTGCACGCTCTGGCAACCGAGCTGGCCGAGTCCGGATTGGACGCTCTCGACGGCGGGGAACTCCCGTCGAGCCTGCGCGCCGTGTTCGCCTGTTCGTACCGGGCATTGGACGAGGACGTGGCCCGCGCCTTCCGGTTGCTCGGAATCGCACCAGGACCGGACATCGCGGCGAAGTCCGCGACCGTCCTCATCGGAGGGTCGAGCCCGATCCGCGCGCTCACGGCGGCCAATCTGCTGGAGGAGCACGCACCAGGCCGATTCCGCATGCACGACCTCGTTCGCCGCTACGCCGCCGAACTCGCCGGCCGCACGGACACCGCGGCGGACCGGGACGCCGCGCTGACCCGCCTGTTCGACTACTACGTGCACGCCGCCGCGGTCGCGATGGACTGCTGGGCGCCGCAGGAAACCTACCGCCGCCCGCCGCTGCGCAACCCCGTCGAACCACCGCCCGCCTTCGCCGACCAGCAGCGGGCAGCCGACTGGCTGGACACGGAAACGCCGGTGCTGCTGGCGATCAGCTCACCCAGCCACCTCAGCCGCTTGTCGACCACGATCTTCCGTTTCCTCGACACCCGAGCACGTTTCCACGAAGCCCTCGACCTGCACACCAAAGCGGTCGCCGCCACCGAACCCGGCGAAGTGGCGCACGGCTGGGCGTTGAGCTGCCGCGGCTACACCCTCTACCGGCTGGGCCGCTACGAGGAAGCGCTCGCCGACGCCGAACCGGCCCGGCTGCTCGGCAAGCAGCACGAGGACGACGTGCTGGAGAATTCGGCGCTCTCCGCGCTGTCGCAGCTCAACGAACGGCGCGGACGACTCGAAGAAGCACTGGCCTTGGCGCGAGAAGGCTTGGCGGTCGCTCGGCGGTCCGGCCACGAGCTGCTGGAAGGCATCGCGCTGAACAACCTCGGCTTCCACCACGAAACCCTCGGCCAGTACACCGAAGCCGCCGAGTGCCTCGACCGCAGCGGCGCCATCGCGCTGCGTCTGGGCAACGGCGGCCTCGGCGGAATCGTGCTGTGCGAACTCGGCCACGTCCACGCTCGCCAAGGTCGATTCGACGAGGCCGTTGCGGCACTCCGCCAGTCGCTCGACTTCGCCCGGCTGCTGCGCAACCCCGGTTTGGAAGCCGAAGTGTGCAACGAATTCGGCGAAACGACCGCGGCCATGTCCGACTGGGACCGATCGCTCGAATACCACGGCAAAGCGCTGAAGGTGGCCCGGGAAATCGGCTACCGGCACGAGGAAGGCCGCGCCCTGCTGGGACTCGCGCAAGCACATCAGCGGCTCGGCGACCTCTCCCGCCAGCACTCGAACGCCGAGCAGGCGCTCGCGCTGTTCACCGCACTCGAAGCCCCGGAAGCCGGACTCGCCCGCTCGCTCACCGGACCGGCTTCGCCGAGCGACGGTCGCGATATCCGAGCCGGGTAGCGCTCAGGACGATCGCGCCCGCCACCAGCGCGGCACTCACCAGCAGCGGCGCGCGGAACCCGAACCCGGCGGCGAGCGCGAGACCGCCGAGCGCGGGTCCCGCCGCCGCGCCGACGTTCAGCGCGGCGGTGGCGAACCCGCCGGCCAGCGTCGGCGCCCCGGCCGCGGTGTAGAACACCCGCGCGATCAGCGTGGAGCCGACCGCGAACGACAACGTGCCCTGGACGAACACGAAGACCAGCGCCGCGACCGGGTTGCCCGCGGTGAGCGCGAACAGCAGCCAGCCCGCCAGCAACGCGGCGGAGCCGATCGAGAGCAGCTGGATCGGGTGCCTGTCGGCGAGCCTGCCGCCGAGGTTGACCCCGGCGAACGAGCCGACGCCGAACAGCGCGAGCGCGGCGGGCACCCAGCCGCTGGACAACCCGGTGACGGTGGTGATGACCGGTGCGAGATAGGTGAACGAACAGAACGTGGCACCGTTGACCAGCGCGCCCAGCAGCAGGGTGACGATCAGCTTCGGCGAACCGAGCGCGCGCAGCTCATGCTTCGCGCTCGTGGCGTCCGGGTCGACCGGCTCGGCTGGGACGGCCGCCACGATGGCGATGACCGCGGGCGCGGAGATGAGCGCGACACCCCAGAAAGCCGAGCGCCAGCCCCAGAATTCGCTGAGGATCGCGCCGAGCGGGACGCCGGCGATACAGGCGAGCGTGACCCCGCTGAGCAGGATCGAGGTGGCACGGCCCTTGGCTTGGGGCCCGGCCATGCTCGCCGCGGTCGCCAGGCCGACGGCCAGGAACCCGGCGTTCGCGAGCGCGGCGATCACCCTGGTGACGAACAGGACGGCGAAGCTGCCGGTCAGCGCGCCGACGACGTGCGCGAGCAGAAAGGTGACGAGAAAGGCGAGCAGCGCGCGGCGGCGTGGCCACCGCATGCTCAGGACGGCCACCAGCGGCGCGCCGACGATCATGCCGACCGCGAACGCCGAGGTCAGCGATCCCACCGCGGGGATCGTCACGCCGAGGTCCGTGGCGATGTCCGACACCAGGCCGGACAGCATGAACTCGGAGGTGCCTTGGGCGAACACGGCCAGCCCGAGTACGTAAATGGCGAAAGGCATTGACAGGCTCCAGAACTACATCACAGGAGGATGAGGACGCGGCGGTGCCGCGTCGATGAATGCCTGGTGTCCAGGCGAAACCCGTGGTGCGGTGAGCCCGATGAGAAGGCCGAGACCTCGCGCGTGCAGGCGCGGGTCTGCGAGATGTGGTGGCCTGCCACCGGACTACCGGTGGCTAGCTTCTTTCGGCCTCGGGGCTGGACACGTCGCCCAAGGTAGCAACGACCACCCGCCGCGTCCACTTCGCGGCCGCAAGCCTGACCGAGCAATGCGAAACCGGCTATCCGTCGCAGAGCGCGCGTTCGATAAGCGTGTTGATCGGGTCACCCGGGTGTTCGCTGTCGGTGCGAGGCGTGACCGTGTTCACGGTGACCATCACACTGCGCTTCCCGTTCTCGGTCACGCCACTGCCGGTCGCGAAACCATGCCACCCGCCGCCGTGCCCCCAGTACCCGCCACACGACGTCGCCGTCCAGGCCAGCCCGAGACCGTAGCCTGCCTTGTCCGAGACGGGCACGGTCTTCTTCATCTCGGCCAGCTGCGCGGGCTTGAGCACCTTGCCGGTCATCAGTGCCTGGAGGAACTTGTTGCCGTCTTCGGTGGTGCTGATCAGCTCACCGTCCGCGCCGCCGCCCGCGGCGGGGTTCAGCGAGGTCACGTCCACCCAGTCGCCGAGTTCGTTCGTCCCGGCGACCGGGAACCGGTGATAGCCGCGGGCGTGGGGGGCCGGGATGCGCGGCGACGTGCCGGGAGCGGAGGTCTCCTGCATGCCCAGCGGCCGGATGATCCGGTCGGTCACCTCGCGGCGCCACGACCGGCCGGTGACCTTCTCGATCACCATCCCGGCGACGACGTAGTTGGTGTTCGAGTACTCCCAGCGTGCGCCCGGCTGGAAGTTGGGAGCATGGGAGACCGCCATCTTCGCGGCTTCGGGCGCGCTGATCTTGTCGTAGCGGTGCTCGAGGAAGCCCTTCTCGTCTTCCAGCCACGGAAGGTCCAGGAGATAGTCGTACAGGCCACTGGTGTGCTGCAGCAGCTGCCGGACGGTGATGGCCCGGCCGTCGTTGCCGTTGCCAGCCACCACACCCGGCAGCCACCGGTCCACCGTGTCCTCGAGCGAAAGCCGTCCCTCGGCCGTGAGCTGCAAGATCGTGGCGGAGACGAAGGTCTTGGTGAAACTCGCGATCCGGAAATGCGCGTTCCACGGCACCGGGCTCTCGCGCTCCAGATCGCCGTATCCGCTGCGTACCTTGGTCTTGCCGCGCGGAGTGCTCAGCTCGGCCAGTACGCCGGGAGAACCGTCGGCCACGACCGCGTCGGCGTCGCGCTGCAGAGCGCTGCCGGGTGACGCGGCGGCCACGCCCGTCGAGGTGACGGTGGCGGCACAAAGAGCGGCGATCAGGATCGAGGTTCGTCTCATGTCCGAGGAACCTAGGGCGCCTCGATGTGCGCTGTCGTCATTCTCAAGTAGGGCGGCATACCCCCCCGGTGGTATCGGTTATTTGAGGGGAAGGGCAAGGTGGCGTGCTCCGGCCGGGCTGAGGGTCGTGAGTGGTACGGCCGGTTCTAACCGGTCTAAACACTCACGACTCCTTCTTCGGCTGCCTCGTGCGATCCTCAGTCACCAGCCGAGTGGAACCTCTGCTGCGTCAGATGCAGCAAAGGTTCCACTCGCCCGCCACGTTTGCCTTTCCGGCTCAATGAAACAGCGCCGCGACGGCTTCCACCTCGACCAGCTGATCCGGATATCCCAGCACCGTGACGCCGAGAAGGGTGCTGGGCGCGTCGTGCGCGCCGAAATGGCTGCTCACAACACTCCACGCGGTGGTGAGATCTTTCCGATCCTGGCTGGCGACGTAGACCGTCGTCTTGACCACGTCGGTGAGGCTCGCGCCTGCCGCCTCCAACGCCGTTTTGAGGTTCGCCATCACCTGTTCGGCCTGCGCCGCGATGTCTCCTGGCGCCACGGTTTCGCCGTGCTCGTCGAGCGGGCAGGCACCTGCGGTGAACACGAGCTGCCGAACGTCCGAGGCCACGGCCGCGTAGGCGTACGGAGCCCGATCGGTGAGGCTCGCCGACCGGATGAGCTGAACGTCAGTCATCGAATGATCGTTTCAGACGGCTGACGGCAGCGCCCAGCGAACCGCCTAAGGCGTCGTCCGCCAATGCCGTCCGCGACGCCGTTCTTGCCAGTGTCGGCCTCGCGAAGGCCGAACCGGACCCCGGGCGGCGAGCAAGGTCGGGTGATGCGCGGCGAACCGGTCCGCCGTGATGCTCATGAGCACCGGGTACTTGACCGTTCCGCGCAGCAGTTCGGTGTCGCGAGGCCTGCCCTCTTCGCGGAAGCCGAGTTCGCCGTGCAGGGACAGCGAGGCGAAGTTGCCACCGTTGATGCAGACCTCGCAGGTGTGGTAGCCGCGCTGCCGGAACATGAACGTGAGCAGGATCGTGGTGGCGTCGGCGGCATAACCGCAGCGGCGGTGCTGTGTCCCGATTCCGAGGCCGTAGTTGAACCGGCCGGCGGCCGGGTCGGCCTGTACCCAGATCGATCCGACCAGCGTGCGGCTGTGCAGCGTCTCGATGGCGTAGTGGAAGTCGTCGCCGTCGTCGTCGGGTCGTCCGCGATGCGTCGCCCAGTGCCGGTAGCCGCCTGCTTGCCCGTCGGAGTTACGGTCGAAGGCCGCCAGTGCGCGATGGTCGCCTTCGCGGACTTCCCGTAGCCGGGTCTTCCAGCCGGTCCAGCCATCTTCCTTGACACGGAGCGTTTCGGTCAGCACCGGCGCGTTCGTGAACATCGGTCATGATGTTACCGGGTTGGCCGCAGCGGTACGTACGTTGTGTGACAGGAACGCCAGTCTTTCCGCCAGGCGATGAATCACGGATGAACCGGACGCTGTCACGATCCACGGCATGCGGGACACCAAGGTCGATTTGACGAAAGCGGTCCTCTATGGGGTTTCCGGTGGGCTGCTGACCGTCGCCTTCGCTGTGCTGGGACCGGGAACGGCCGAGGCGGGGCCGCCCCAGCTGGTCGATCCCGGCAACGGCAAACCGGTCAAGCTGCCGCAACCGGCTGCGCAGAGCGCACCCGTCAACAAGGCCACGAACCCGCAACCCGCGAACACCGTCAAGCAGCAACCCACGAACAAGGCGCAGGAGCAGAAGCCGCACTGGCGTCAGCAGCAGAAAGACTCGTGGGAAAAACAAGCAGCTCAACGTACCGAACACGATGCCGCGGTCGCTCAGGACAAGGCGGTGAAGGCCGCCAAGCAGTCCGGGTCCGACAGCGACAAGGCGAAGAAGGCCGCCGACACCGCCAAGTCCCTCACCCGGGCACGCGACACCAACCGGACATACCGCACCGCCGCGGCCAAGAACGTCGAACGCATCGACGACCATCCCGACTACGGCAAGCCGCAACCCAAGCCGCACTGGCGACAGCAGCAAAAAGACTCCTGGGAGCGGCAAGCGGCCGAACGCACCGAAAAGGACGCCGCTCTCGCGCAGAGCAAGGCCACCACAGCTGCGAAAGACGTCGACCCGGCATGGCCGAACTCCGGCGCCGAAGCCGCTGCGAAGAAAGCCTCCGACGTCGCCAAGTCCCTCACCCGAGCGCGCGACACCAACCGGCAGTACCGGACCGCCGCGTCGGACGATGTCCGCCTGCTTCCTGACCAGCCCGGCTTCGGGACCCAGGCGAAACCGCACTGGAGGCAGCAGCAAAAGGACTCCTGGGACCGGCAAGCGGCCGAACGCGCCGAGCTCAACGCCGCGGACTCCAGATACAAGGCCGACCAGGCACGCGAGCAAGGCGACCCGGTCGCGGCGAAGCAGGCCGAAGACACCGCCAAGACACTCGCCAGAGCACGCGACACCAACCGCAAGTACCGCACAGCCGCCGCGCAGGACGTCAAATACGTGTCGCGGGTCGGACCACGCCTGCTGCGCAACCTCGACCCGGCAACCGGCGAGGTCGACCTGAACGGCTTCCCGATCCCCGCGGGCTCCGCACCGCTCGGCCCGCTGCAAGCCGCAGTGAACAAGACCCTGAACGAGCACCAGCCCGACTGCAAGCCGAACACCGGCTGCCGCCCGGTCTACAACCTCAAACAAGAGACCGAATCCGCGATCTACACAGCATGCCGCGGCAGCAGCGCGACCGTCTCCTGCGACCCCGCGCTTCCCGAGAAGGCGAACGCGGCACGCATGAACAACGGCGAGCCGACCGAACGCACGGTCGCCGGGCAAATGCTCGAGATGGGCGATGGGATCACCTGGAACGCCAACGGATTCATCCCCAGCTTCCCCGGCAGGGTTCCCGGCGCGGCACGGCCGTCGGCGGCGGTGCGGAACACCGCTCCGGCAAGGGCCGGCGAAGGAGTCCAGGCCGCGGCGCCGTCCCGAGTCACCCCGACGGCGTCCGGTGGCGGCCGTACGCCATCGGCAGTGACGACCTCGGGCCGTGCGGTCACGCCCCCGGGCGCGGCGGAAGTCCCTCGCGTCACGCCGGTTCGGCCCGGACCGGGCGTCACGGCGAAGACGTCAACCGGGGAAAACCCGGCGGCGGCCACCCGGCCGGGTGCCGGCAAGCGGGTCCAGCCAGGCAGTCTCGGTTGCAGGGTCAACAGTTTCGTCGGGGGCACCTTGGTGCTGATGGCCGACGGCAGCAGGAAGCCCATCGAACAGGTCGCGGTGGGTGACGTGGTCACCAACGCCGAACCCGGCACGGACCAGATCGAGCACCACGTGGTCACCGCGGTGCATGTCACCGACGCCGACCGGGACTTCGTCGACCTCTTCGTCGAGTCGGCCGACGGGATCAAGAAGATCGTCGCGACCGCGCACCATCTGTTCTGGGACTCCACCACCGGGACCTGGACCGACGCCACGGACCTGAAGGCGGGCCACGAACTCGACTCGCCCGGCGACGGCCCCGTCCGCGTCGTCGCCGTGCGCCCCTATCCGGCCGCGCAGCGCACCTACAACCTCACGGTCGACGACGTCCACACGTTCTACGTGGCGGCGGGTCAGACCCCGGTGCTGGTCCACAACTGCGATATCGACCCGCAGGTCACCGAGGCCGGTCTCAACCACTCCTTCGACCGCCATGCCCAGCAGTGGTTCGGCGGGCAGCCGACCCGGGCGGGAAGGATGCCCGAGTGGCAGGGCCTCATCGAGCGCGCGGCTCGCAGCACCAAGGTCGTTCCGTGGTCGAGTGGCTCGGCGAAGACTTGGGCCTACCTGATCAGGGTCGACGGCAAGTGGTTCAACGCCCAGTTCGATCGAAGCTCCGGTAAACTGGTCACCGCCTTCGTCCCGAACAACGGCCAGCTCGGAGCGATGCTCAAGCTGCTCGGGAATACGGGGGAGTGACCATGACCGAGCTGTACCCGGACCCGCCGCACCTGCTGGTCGGCCTCTACGACGACAGTTCCGAGACCGAGACGTTCGCCGCCGTGTGCCGGGTCGCAGGCGAACTCGGGTGCGAGCCCGCAGGTCACGTCGCGGTCGTGCCGACGGAACTCGACTTCGACTGGATATCGGATCTGGGCGCCGCGCGGGACGTCCGCGCGGTGACCACCGCCGGGCACACCGCGCTGTGCGACGGAGCCGACCCGGAGCTACGAGCGATCCAAGCCAGATTCTCGCACCGCCAGCTGGGCACGGTCGTCGTCGAATATCTGCCGAAGGAGGCTCCGGACCGCCACCCCGTCGGCATCGCGATGAGCGCGGCCGTGCTCGGGCTCCCCGAGACGATCTGGACGGGAAGCGATCGCAAGGCCGCGGGTCTGCTGGTGGACCGGGCCAAGACCTTTCTCGAGGCCGCGGTCACCGAATGCGGTGCGCTGTATGGCGGAATCGGCGTCGAACTCAGGTTCCCGACACCACGGCAACTGGCCAAGGAACCGCTTCCGACCGAGCTGTTCGTGTCTCAGCGTCTGCTCGACAGCGACAAGTCACTGGCCGACCGCGTGGCGACCACTTTCACCGACGACAACGTCACGCGGTGGAAAACCGGGTCCTTCTACGCCTCCTGGGCCCCGTTCGCGTCGAGCGTCGGTCAGCGAGCGAGCCGGTAGGGTCCGGCGTCAGCCCCGCCTGATCGTATCGGCGATCGCACCCGCGTCCGCCGCGGTGAACCCGCCGGAGATTTCGATGGCACCACCGGTGATCGCGCTCTGCACCATCGGCGCCATCACGACCGTGCCCTTCACGACCATCGCGATCCGTTTGCCGACGTTCTCCTCGGTGAACTTCGCGAACTTGGCCGCGTCGTCGCCCGGCATCTCGAGCTGGACATGGTGGCCGCCCGTTTCGGCTGCCCCGGCCTCGATCTTGGTGAACCTGGCCAGCACCAACGCCACCGGCCCGACCTGATACTCCGTGCCGGCCTTGTCTTTGAGTGTCGTGCCACCGGCGTCGACCACGACCCGCAACTCGACCGGCGTGCCCGCCGCGACGATGGGCGGAGGCTTGGCTTCCGTGGTGGAGCAGGCGGTCAACGCGAAGAGGAGCGCGAGCAGCAGCGAACGCATGAACGAAGGCTAGCGGAGTGGCCGACGGTGGCGTGGCCTGAAAGGTGGCTGAGCGGCCAATGGAACCGATCCCGTCCGTGTGACATCCTACCTTCAAATGCCACACGGCCGGTCGGAAGGCGTATCGATGGTTGCAGCCGGAGCGGGGTTCTTCGTGCGCCCGGAAGCGGTGGACGGGCTCGCCGGCCTCGTGCGCAAGCAGGGCGACGGGGCAGGCGACTTCCATCAGGCTTTCCGCACGACGATCGTGGACGGCGGCCGCACCGGCGGCGACGGTGAAGGGCTGCTCGCGCTGATCTGGCCGAAGCTGGACGACTGGCAGCACAACACGCGAAATCACCTCGGGCTCGCGTTCGGTTCGGGCGTCTCGGCGGGGGACACGCTGCACTGCGCGGCCGTCTGGTACCGCGACACCGAACGCGCCAAGGTGGAAGAGCTGGACCGGCAGCTCAAGGAGATGGGCTCCGAACGCGTCGGCCCGGACGAGGTCCGCGATCCGGCCGCCGCGGGAACGTTCCGGGAAGTGGCGCCCGTCGACTACGCGGGCCCGAGTGCGGAGAAGATCGACAATCCGGAGTGGTGGCCGGTCAAGGCCGAGAAAGCGGCCGAGGAGATCGTCGATCTCGGTGGCACCTTGGGCGATGTGGCCGGGTTCGTCGAAGACCTCACCGGCGTCGACATCTTCGAGCTGGCCACCCGCGCCGTCATCGGCGACTGGAAAGCGTTGCAGGAGCAGGCGGTTCTCTTCCGCGACGCCGAATCCGGGTTCGCCGACATCGCCGCCAACATGCAGCAGGGCCGCTACGGCATCCAGGACCAATGGATCGGCCGGGCGGCCGACGCCGCGAAGGACTGGCTCGACAAGTACCACCAGGCATGCCTTGACCTGTCCGGATACTGCGGCGCGGCCGGCGACGCCATCGACGGCCTGGCCAGGGCGGCGTATCACCTCATGCAGGATCTCAAGCACGGCCTTGGTGCCCTCATCGACATCCTGCTGCTGATCTACACCAAGGGGGCGACGGCGGCGGCGAAGTCCGGCAAGGACGTCGTCGGGTTCATCCTCGACGTCATCGACGCGCTCGTCGAAGGCAAGAAGCTGGTCAAGCTCTTCGGCGGCGACGCCAAGCAGCTCGTCTCGCTCGTCATGGCCGCCATCGACCAGACCGGCCTCATCCGCGCGACCATCAGCGCCATCCTGGCGCTGGCACACCAATTCGAACTCGGCTCCGGCCTCGTCGACGCGACCCGCGCCACCGCACGCCACGTCGAAATCCCCAGCTGGCCCTTCACCTACGACCATCCGCACGCGGACTGCGGACAGGGGATCCGCGCATGACCGGCATCGATCCCGCGGACAGCCCTCAGTGGCCGACCGCCCGGCACAACATGTTGCGGCTCCTGGCCGCGTCCGGAACAGGAGCCGGGGCCGACTTCGCCAAGGACATCCTGGCCGGCGCTCGCCAACCCCACGAACTGCTGTCGCACCGGCCCGTTACGGACGAACTCGCGGCGCAGGGCGCGGCGTTCCGGCGGTTGCTCGACAAGCTTCCGCCTGCCGAACTCCGGGAAGCGCAAGCCGAGGCGCAGGAGGCGGTGCGGCGCGAGGTCGACGAGCTGGCAGGCATGGACATCGAAGCCGCCGAGGCGGAACTGCGTGCAGCGTCCGAACCGCCGCCGGAAGCTCAGCCCGACGAAGACGACGATGACTGGTTCAACCGGTCTTACCTCGATATCTGACGCAAGCCGTCATGGCCCCGTCGGGCTGACTCTTCCCGCTCAAATCGCGGAGTAGCTCTGCCACGAGCACAACAGCCCGAACTGGACACTGCTCTCACTAGTCAGTGCTACTATGTACTGGTACTCAGTGATGCTGAGTAGTTCGAGGAGGCTTCGTGGGCAAGCAGATGACCGAGATGCTCAAAGGTGTGCTGGAGGGCATCGTCCTGGCGATACTGGCCGACCGCTCCGCGTACGGCTACGAGATCACGGCGTGGCTGCGGGAGCAGGGTTTCTCCGACATCGCCGAGGGCACGGTCTACGCGCTGCTGATCAGGTTCGAGCGGCGCGGGCTGGTCGACGTGGCGAAGGTTCCGTCGGAGAAGGGGCCACCGCGCAAGGTGTACTCGCTCAACTCCGAGGGGCGGCAGTACCTCGACGAGTTCTGGAAGACCTGGGGCTTTCTCTCGGAACGGCTCGAGACGCTCCACAAAGGAGGGAGATGACCATGTCGGAAGGCGGCTTGGTCTCGAAGTTCGTCATGACGGTGGTCGGCGACAAACGCCGATGGTGGAGTTACAAGAGGCGGGTGCGGGCGCTTCCGACGAATCACCGGATGGCGGTCGACGCGATCGAGCGGTACCTGATGCATTTCGGGCTGCTGGACGGTGAAGGCACGGCTTCGTTGTTCGAAGATGTCGTGGAGCTGTTCGAGCAGGCGGCGGCCGACGGGACGCCGATCAGGGAGATCGTCGGCGACGACCCGGTGGAGTTCGTGGAGGCGCTGGCGCGGAACTACGACAAGGGCGGGTATGTCGCGCGGCAGCGGGAACGGCTGGTCCGGGCCATCGACGAGGCCGCTGGTGACGGGACCGTCCCATGAGGACACTGGCGATCCGGGTACGCGGGATGGTGAAGGCGTACGGGAAGCTCGAAGTCCTGCGCGGGGTGGACTTCGACGTGGCGAGCGGCAGCATCTTCGCGCTGCTCGGCTCCAACGGGGCCGGAAAGACCACGGTCGTGAGAATCCTGTCCACATTGCTGAAAGCGGACGGGGGAGCGGCGAGTGTCGGCGGGTTCGACGTCGCCACCCAGGCGGAGGGGGTGCGGGAAACCATCAGCCTCACCGGACAGTTCGCCGCCGTCGACGAGATACTGACCGGGCGGGAGAACCTGATGCTCGTCGCCCGGTTGCGGCACCTGGACCGTCCGGGTGACCTCGCCGATGGCCTGCTGGAGCGGTTTTCCTTGACCGGCGCGGGTGGCAGGCGGGTGTCGACCTACTCGGGTGGCATGCGGCGGCGGCTGGACATCGCGATGAGCCTCATCGGGGATCCGCCGGTGATCTTCCTGGACGAGCCGACCACCGGGCTCGACCCGCAGGCGCGGATCGAGGTGTGGAACGCGGTGAAGGGTCTCGCCGCGCGTGGCACGACGGTGCTGCTGACGACGCAGTACCTGGACGAAGCCGAGCAGCTCGCCGACCGCGTCGCGATCCTGCACCGTGGCCGGATCATCGTGAACGGCACGCTCGCCGAACTCAAACGGCTGCTACCGCCCGCCAAGGTCGAGTACGTCGAAAAGCAGCCGACGCTGGAGGACGTCTTTCTCGCCGTCGTCGGTGCGACAAGCGAGGAATCGGGATGAAACCACACTTCTGGGGAGACACGACCGTCCTGTTGGGACGATCGCTGAAGCATGTGACACGCAGTGTGGACACCATCATCACCACCGCGGTCATGCCGATCGCCATGATGCTGCTGTTCGTCTACGTGTTCGGCGGCGCCATGAACACCGGGGCAGGCTCGTACGTGAACTACCTGCTGCCGGGCATCCTGCTGATCACGATCGCCTCCGGCGTCGCCTACACCGCGCTCCGGCTGTTCACGGACCTGAAGACCGGGATCTTCGAACGGTTCCGGTCGCTGCCGATCGCGCGGTCGGGCGTGCTGTGGGCGCATGTGCTGACCTCGCTGGTCGCGAACCTGTTCTCGCTCGTGATCGTCGTGGGAGTCGCACTCCTGATGGGTTTCCGTTCCGGGGCGGGAATTCTGGCCTGGCTCGCGGTCGCGGGCAGCCTGATCCTGGTCACGCTGGCGCTGACCTGGATCGCGGTGATCGCCGGTCTATCCGCGAAATCGCCGGACGGCGCGAGCGCGTTCTCGTATCCGCTGATCTTCCTGCCGTTCCTCAGTTCGGCGTTCGTGCCGACCGCGACGATGCCCGGCCCGGTGCGCTGGTTCGCCGAGCACCAGCCGGTGACGTCGATCGTCAACGCCATCCGCGATCTGGTCACCGAGCGGCCGGTCGGCACCGGCATCTGGATCGCGCTCGGCTGGTGCGTCGGCATTCTGGTCGTCGCCTATCTCTTCGCCATGGCTGTCTACCGACGGCGGCTCGGCTAGCCACTTCCTGCGTAACAGACCTTCGCCCGGTGCCTGGGCTTATTCGTCATGCCCGCGGCCGGGATCATCGAGAGAGGATTCGACATGGAAGACAAGACAGAACAACGGCAGGTCCGGCGCCGGACCGCGCTGGCCGCAGGGGCCATCGCCGGTCTCGGTGGACGCGCGGAAGCGGCCGAGCGCGGTGTCGCGCAGGGCTGGGGGAAGGTCGCCGACGCGTTCCGTGCGAACTTCGCGAACCCGGGTGAGATCGGCGCGGCGTGCAGTGTCTACGTGTGCGGCCGCCCGGTGGTCGACATGTGGGGCGGGCTCGCCGACCGCGCGGCGAACCGGCCGTGGCGCCGGGACACCATCGTCCAGGTCGCGTCCACGACCAAGGGCGCCACCGCGATCTGCGCGCATTTGGCGGTACAGCGCGGTTTGCTGGACCTCGACGCCCCGGTCGCCCGGTACTGGCCGGAGTTCGGCGCCGGCGGCAAGGAGGAGATCCCGGTGCGCTGGCTGCTGTCGCACCAGGCGGGTTTGCCGGTCGTCGACGGGCCGCTGACGTTCGAGCAGGCTTGTGCCTGGGAACCGGTCATCCGGGCGCTTGAAGCGCAGAAACCGTTGTGGCGAAAGGGAACCCAGCACCTCTACCACGCTGTCACGTACGGCTTCCTGGTCGGTGAGGTCGTACGGCGGATCACCGGAAAGTCGCTCGGCAGGTTCTTCGCCGATGAGGTGGCGGGCCCGCTGGGGCTCAGCGCCTGGATCGGGTTGCCCGAGGCGGAAGAGTCGCGGGTGGCCCGTACCGAGGACGCCGCGCCGTTCACCCTGGAGGAGCTGGTCGCCGGGATGATCGCGATCACCGGGCTCGGCGCGGACACGGTCAGGGCGTGGGTCGAGGCCGTCTGGAGCCCCGGTTCGGCGCAGTCACGGGCGGGGGAGCTCGGCGGCGCGTTGACCGACCCCGCCGTGTTCCGGACCAGGGCTTGGCGCGCGGCGGAGTTCCCGGCCGCCAACATGCTCTCCGACGCGCGATCGCTGGCCCGGATGTACGCGGCCACCGTCAGCAGGGTCGACGGCGTACGACTGCTCAAGCCCTCGACGGTCGAGCGGATGACCGTGGTTCAGACCGGCAGGACACGGATGTACGGCCTGCCGCCGGGACTCGACATCCCGGCGGATCGCTCCTTCAACATGTCCCTCGGGTTCTGGCGGGCCTGTCCGCCGATGCCGTTGACCGGGCCGGGATCGTTCGGCCACCCGGGCTCCGGCGGATCGATCGGCTTCGCCGACCCCGACGCGGGTGTCGGGTTCGGCTACGTCACCAACCTCTGGAACTACCGGCCCGACGACCCGCGGGCGATGAATCTGGCCAAGGCCGTTCGCTCCTGCCTGGGGTGAGGCCGGATGGTTCGGTCACGCGGTGAGAGTGGCCGCGCCGGGCATCCCTCACGCGGGTGATTTTCACCCGGGCGGCTCGAAGCGCGGCGGGGGTGGCAGTGGCAGGTTCGGGTCGACCTCGACGCCCGCGGTGCGCAGCGAGTCGTCGAGGATGTGCCAGATCCAGCGGGTGAGCAGCTCGGCCAGCTGGGGGCGCGTGATGCCTTTCGGGCTTTCGAGCCAGTTCGCGGCGCTGGAGTCGACGAGGCCGACGACGCCGAACGCGAGAACGTCGGCGATGCGTGTGTCGAGCCCGAACACCGCCAGGTAGAACGCGAAGACCTGGGTGAGCTGGCGGGCGATGATGGTCTTGACGTCGACGATGGCGTCCTGGCCGCCGGTCCTGCCGATCTGGGAATGCCGGGTGAGGTAGCGGTAGAGGTCGCCGTTGTCGGCGAGCCAGCCGGTGTGCGCGTCGACCGCGACGGAGATCATCTGCAGCGCGCTGCCCTGCGGTTCCCAGATCGGCAGCAGCGCGGTGGTGATCGCCTCGGTGGCGCGGTCGGCGATGGCCCGCTGCAGGTCGGTCGTGCCGTCGAAATGCTTGTACAGCTGGACGCGGGCGACGCCGGCGGCGTCGGCTATCTGCTCGGTCGTCACCTCGGGGCCGTGCTCGGCGATCGCCAGCAGCGCGGCGTCGACGAACTCGCGACGCCTGCGCTCGCGCTGGCCCGCCCAGCGTGCGGCTCGGCCGTCGGAACCCGGGTGTGCCGAAGAGGATTCCACCTCGTGAACACTAGCGCGACGACACGCGCGCCGATGGTCGGACGATTAGGGCTACATCTCCGTATCTGTTACTTTGAGCCGCCGGAAATCACAGAGCGTGTGCGCGAATGGGTGAGTCCGTTCTCGCGGGCGAGGCCGGTCGGATCGGAGACGGGATGCGGGAGGACGGGGAACCGGCCGACGAGGTGGTCGCCGCGGCGCTGCACTCGTTGCCGCCCCGGTGGCGGGCGGTGCTGCGTGGCACCGTCGCCGACGGCCACACGTCGAGCGAACTGGCGCCCGCGCTGGGCTCGTCGCCCAAGGAAGTGACCGCGCTGGCCGCCCGCGCCCGCGAAGCGCTGCGGCGCGCCTACCTCGAAGCCCAGCGCTTCCCCGAGACCCAGGAACACCGATGAACAGCACGGCAGCCGCCTCGGACACGCCCATCTTCGACCGGCTGCTCGCCGAGGCCGGGCTCCAGTGGCCTGACGGCGAACCCATCAGTCCACAGTGGACAGATGGCGGCGACGGCCGGGATGAACGCGACATGTGAATCCCGTTGGTTCCTCATTTCGTGGCTGTTCTCGCCCAATGAAGCAGATTTCGTGGCGTATGCTCAAATCGGCTGGTCGTCTTCGCACACGGCGTCCGTGTCGAGTTTCCAGCCGTGGAAACGTGGTTCCGAAAGCAGCATCGAGATGGTGTCGGCCGCCTCCGGATGACCCACGGCGGTCCGCACCCGCACGTGGCGGAGGTCCGGACTGATGGTGACGTGGCAGGCCACTCCCAGCTCGAAACACAGGCGGGCGGCGACCAGCGCGGGATCGCTGGCGCCTGGACCGACCTGGCGAATGACTACCTCGGCCACGCCCCCATCCCTTCCGTCGCGGCCAATCATGGCCGGTGCGGCCGGGTCGTGGTGTACCGAACGTGGTCAGGTAGTTGCCAGACGTGTCAGCAACCGGTCACGCAGAGGTACGCGGTGGCTCTGAGGGATCTCGGATTCACCGCTCTCGCGGAACGCGTTTACCGCGCGCTGCTGGACAACGCGGACTGGGACGGCGCGACGCTGGCCGAGGCACTTTCCTGCCAGGAAGCGGAAATCGCCGTCGCGCTGACCTCGCTCGCCGAGCTCGGGGTGGTGACGCCGGACGATCAAGCCGCCATCGGGGTGACGCTGAAATATCCGGCGTCCGCGCTCGGCGAGCTGATCGAGCGCCGCGAGGACGAGTTGCTGAACGAGCAGCGCCGGGTCGGCGACACGCGGTCCGAGGTCGCGAAGCTGACCGAGCGGTACTCGGCCCGGCCGTGGTCGGTCGATCCGGCGACCGGGCTCGAACGGATCGAAGATCTCGAGCAGGTGCGCCAGCGGCTCGCGGAGCTGGCGTTCTTCACCCGCCGCAGCGTCTGGTCGGTGCAGCCGGGGGAATCGATCAGCCGCTCGGCCATCGAGGCGAGCAGGCCGCTCGATCTGCGTGGCCTGCGCCGCGGCATCGCCATGCGGACCATCTACAACACGGCCGTGCTGCAGGACGAAGCCTGCCGCGACTACATGCGCGAGGTGACCGCGGCGGGCGCCGAGATCAGGGTGACCGACGATCCGATCGAGCGGATGGTGATCATGGACGACGTGGTCGCCGTGCTGCCGATCGACCCGCAGAACAGCGGGCAGGGCGCGCTGATCGTGCGGCAGCCGGGGCTGATCGTGGGCTTTCTGCGGCTGTTCCACCGATTGTGGAACGAGGCTGACGTGTACCCGCCGGTCAAGGCCGAAGGTTCGGGAGCCGATCCGAGTGGCGAGGACCGGAAAGTGCTGGCACTGCTCGCGGAGGGCAGCACCGACGAGGTCGCCGCGCGGGTGATCGGGGTGTCCGTCCGGCACCTGCGCCGCCGCGTGGCGCGCCTGATGACCGAACTCGGGGCGGGCAGCCGGTTCGAAGCCGGGGTCGAAGCGGCCCGCCGCGGTTGGATCTGAGCCGGGGACACCCCGTCACCTTGCTGCCAACGGGGTGTCCTCTTGCTGACCAGCCGGAGGACTTCCGGGCGCGCGTCCAGGCTGACACAGTTCTGCCCAACGTCGTCAGAGAACGAGGGGTGGACATGAGAATCGCTCAACTACGAAGAATCGTGGCAGGCGCTGTGGTGGCCGTGGCAGTGTCGGCGGGTGCGGCGACACCCGCGTTCGCCGACTTCTCGACGCCCGCGAACCCGCCGGCCCCCGGCCCCCCGACGCCGCCGATCACCGGATTCATGTGGGACTGCGCCGGTGTCCAATCCTCCCAGCCGTGCGGTGCGGGCTGATCGTCAAGACGCTCACCTCGGCCAGGATCCGCGTCAGTGAAGGGGATTCGATGGACTCGACCAGCGTGTTCGCCGAACGACACGGGGTGCTCGCCGAGCTTGCCGGACTGGCGCGCGGGACGACCGCGGCGCGGCTGGCCGTGGTGACCGGGGCGGCGGGCAGCGGGAAATCCACGCTGCTGCGCGCCTTCCGGAGCAAGGCGGCCGACCACGCCGAGGTGTGGCACGGGCTTTGCCGTGGGGCGGGCGCCTCGGTGCGGCCGCTGTTCGACGGCTTCCTGCGCGGCGGCGCCAAGCCGAAAGTGCTTGTGCTGGAAGACGTGCAGTGGGCCGATGACTCGACGCTCGACCTGCTCTCCGCCGTCACCCGCGGGCTGAGGGATGCGAAGGCGTCGGTCGTGCTCGCGTACCGCGATGACGAAATCGGTGCGACGCATGGCTTGCGCGCGGTGCTGGCCGGTGTGCCCGCCTGCCGTTTGCCGCTGCCCGCGCTTTCGGAACCGACGCTCGCGGCGTTGGCGGCCGAGCTGGACTTGACGACCGCCGAACTGATCAGGGAAACCGGCGGGAACCCTTCGCTGATCAGCGAAATCGCGCTGCGGCGGGTGCTGGAGCGGTCACTGCCCGAGCGCAGGCGCGCGGCGGCGGACGCCGTGCGCGTGCTGATCCAGCGTGCCTCGGAGGAAGCGGGCGTGCGCGCACGAGACCTGTGCGAGCACGACCTGGAGCGCGCGCTCGCCCTGGCCACGGAACATCGGCTGGCGACGCGTGAGGTGCTCTCGATCCGGGCATGGTCGCGATTTCTGTCGGGTGACTGGGCGAGCGCGGAGCGGGACGCGCTCGCGGCGGGTCCCGAATCCTTACCCGGGCGCTGTGTGCTGGCGAGGGTGAGCGCGCGCCGAGGTGTCCCGATGTCGCTCACGGCCGACCGGGACCTCGACACCTTGCGGGACCGGGTTCTGCTCGCGGTCGCGCGAGCCGAGTCCGGCTGGCTCAGCGGTGAGCGCATGCCGGACGCCGACGAGCTACGGCCGGTCTTCCACGCCGCGAGCGAGGCCGGACATCCGTGGTACGCGGGCGAACTGGCACTGTGGTTGCGGCGGGCGGGTGAGGTGACGCCAGGCGCCGACTGGTTCGCCGAGCCGTACCGGCTGCTGGCGGCCGGGCAATGGCGGCGCGCGGCGGACGCGTGGCGTGACCTCGGTTGCGCCTACGAGCAGGCCGACAGCCTGGCCATGACCGGCGAGGCGGGTGCGTTGCGCGCGCTGGTGATGTTCGACGAACTGGGCGCGACGGGCGCCGCGCGCAGGCTCCGCCGGCGCTTGCGGCACCACGGCGTCCGACGGGTGCCGCGCGGTCCTCGGCCGGAGACCGTGGCCAATCCGGCGGGCCTCACCAGCCGGCAGGCGCAGGTGCTGGCCGGGATCGCGTCAGGGTTGAGCAACGCGGGCATCGCCGAGCGCATGAACCTGTCGGTGCGCACGGTGGACCATCATGTCGCGGCCATCCTGACCAAACTGGCCGTGGGTTCCCGGCGTGCCGCGGTGGCCGCCGCCATCGAACTCGGCATTCTTCCGGAGCCCGCGCTCGGAATCTGATCGATTCGTCAGCAGGCCCGCCCGCGACCATTTGTCGTGGGCGGGCCTTTTTATGTCCAGGCATCGGCGCACGTTCCCAATATAGGTAGTACTTGCCCATGTGCTTGGCATCGTTCCTGGATAGATTCTTCATGCCGGATGAAAGTTACCGGAAACAAAAAAGGGAGTAGAAATGAACCTGAACCTGGACGACCTGAACCTCGACGAGCTCGACGTCACCTCGCTGCGCGACACCGTGGCGCTGCCCGAGACCGCCGCCTCGACCGGTTCCGGCTGCAGTGGCAACACCGGATCCTGCGTGGACCCCCAGTAGTTTCGCCGGTAACGGGTGTCACCCCGGCGGTGTGCGCCGGGGTGACACCCAGCCTGACAGGGGAGGAGCGGGAAATGCGGCGGGAACAAGTTGTCGGCGCTGAATCAATTGTCGAGCGAACGGAAACAGCGCCTTATGCGATGGTTCGCGCGACCCTCTCCGAATTGTGGCCGGAAAGCGCGGAGAACGCGGAATTCCGAATATTGATGAACGAACTCGCCGCGTGCGAGCGGGCATTGCTCGTCATGGCGGATGGGCCGCTGGGCCAGCAGTTGCATGACAGCCGCTGCTGGTTGCCGGAGTCGCTGCATCGCCGGGTGGTGATCCCTCTGCGCCGGGACATCCACAATGGCAGAGCGCCGCGGCCCGTGCTGCGCGAAGCCGCCGCCGAGCTGGCGGATCGGTTGCCGTTGCTGGAGAACTGGCTGCGCCTCGTCGACCGCCGTGAGCGCCTGCGTGCCGAACTCGCGACCGCGCGGACCGAAGCGCTGAAAGCCGAACGCGGCGCGCTGAGCCTGCGTGCCCGCGATGAGACGTTGCGACGGGCCGTCGCACTCTCCAGCGTCGATCTGCTCCACGGCCTCGCCGACGTCGCGGGCCCGGGTTACGGGGCCAAGGCCAGGAAGGCCGAGGTCAAGGTGCTGCGGTACGCGCTGCGCGCGGCCACGAAGACCAGCCCGTGGTCGTGGTTCACCGCCGTCGGCTGGGGAACCTGGGACGAACCCGGCGCCGGCATCACCGGCGAGATCGACCCGGTCGCGCACGTGCTGCCCAACCAGACACTTGTCAGCGCGCTGTTGCGCGCGCTGCTCACCGAACCCGCCCTGCGCTGGTCACTGCCGCACCGGGCGGCTCCCGCGCTAGGACTCGGCGCGGACCGGTTCACCTGCCTGCGTGACGACTGCGAGGTGAAAGGCAACTACGTCGCGGTGCGCGAACAGCGCGTCAGCCTGCCCCGCACGCGCACGCTCGACGTGGTGCTGGCCGAAGTGCGCGCGGCGGGCGCGAAGGGGCGGACCCTGCCGGAGCTGGCGGCCGTGCTCGGCGGCATGCTCGCGTCCGAGGCGCCGGTCAAGGCTTATCTCGACCGGCTCGCGGACGAACAGGTCCTGTTGCCCATCGCGCCGATCGACCCGCAGCTGCCCGACCCGCTGCCCGCGATGGCGCGATGGCTCGAATCGGCGGGCTGGGAGACCTTGGCCGGGCAGCTGCGCAGGCTCCACCGCGGCGGCCTCGACCTCGCGTGCCTGCCCGCCGGACGACGGCCGCAGGCCATCCGCGACCTGGACGCCGGGTGGACCGCGGCGTTCGACGGCATCGGCGCCGCCCGCCCCAAGACGATGCCGGTCAGGGAAGACGTGCTCCTGCCGGGCAGGCTCCGGCTCGGCGCCGAGGTCGGCGCGGACATCCGGGCCGACCTGAGCAGGCTCGCCCCGCTGACCGAGCTGGTGAACGAAGGCGCGGTGCTGCGCGCGCTCGCGCGGCATCGGATGCTCAGCCGGTTCGGCGACGGCGGACGCTGCCGGGTCGCGGACCTGGTCGGCGACGCCGAACAGCTGTGGGCGGCCGCCATGGGCGTCGGCGCGGACGGCGCCGTCAGCCTTCCCGACGGCGAGACGCTGCCGGACGAGGTCGCCGAGATCGCCGCGCTGCGCCGGGAAATCACCGAGACGACCCAAGCCGCGTTCGGCGGCGGCCAGGAAGCCTGGCTGTCCGAGGAACTGCTCGACCACGTGACCGGACGCCTGCCGCGCTGGATGCTGCGCAGGCCGGCGTCCTACTCGCATTTCGTCCAGCCGTTCGACGAAGCCGGGCGGCGGGGCTGGTGCCTGAACTCGATCAGCACCGGCTGGGGCCGGTTCACCACCCGGTTCCTCGACGCGTTCGGGCCGGAGCTGCGCGACGCGGTCGCCGCCAGGCTCGCCAGGACGCTGGACGGCGAGCTGACCGCGCAGTTCCGGCCGGTGAACGGCTTCAACGCCAATCTGCACCCGCTGCTGACCGGCACGGAGGTGGGGGAGGACCCCGCCTGGTCGGCACTGCTGGACCAGGACCTGGAGGTCGTGCACGACCCGGTGACCGGGTTGGTCCGGCTGCACGTCGCCGCGACCGGCGCGCCGATCAACGTGCTGTATCTGGGTTTCCTCGTGCAGCTGGCGTTGCCGGACCGGGTCGCCGCGTACTACCTGGACCTCACCGCGGACCGGGCCGTCTTCGGCAGGCTCGCGCCCGCCGAGACGATCACGCCGGACGTCCGGCGGCGAGCCAGGCTCCGCCACCGCGATCTCGTGCTGGCGAGGCGGAGCTGGGCGGTCGGCGCCGAGACGGCAGGCGACTGGGCCCGGACGCTCGCCACCGGGGAAGCCGTGGACGCGGTGGCCCGGTGGCGCGCCGCGCTCGACCTGCCGGAGGCGGTGTTCGTGGCGGGCGTCCGGCAGCAGGCCGCCGAGGACGAGAAGCCCCGTCTCACGGCGCCGCCGAAGCCGCAGTTCGTGGATTTCGGGAACGCGCTGCACCTGCGGTGCCTGGCCAAGCTGCTGCAGCAGCACGACGGCCCGGTCCACCTCACCGAGGCGCTGCCCGCGCCGGGCAGTGGCCGCGCGCTCGAGCTGATCGTCGAAACCCATCGGAGAGGGATGTGAGCGACATGGCCGTGACCGCCTGGGACGTCGTGTGCCACTACCACGAACCCCTGCAGGCGCCGTTGCTGCGCGAAGCGGTCCTGCCCGCGCTCGCCGAGGGCGCGCACCTGGAGCGAGGCTGGCTGCACGGGCCGCACCTGAGGATCAGGGTGCCTGAAGCCGAGGCCGCCGAGAAGCTCGCTGAGCGGCTGAGAAGCCATCTGTCGCAACACCCTTCGCGTGCTGGACTGTCCGATGTGGACCTTCAGGAGCTGGCGGACGCCGCGGGGCGTGCCGAACTCGTGCCGCCGCCGTACGGTCCGTTCCACCCGGACAACACCGTGCTGGTCGAACAAACGCGCGCGGCGGGGTCGCTTCGTGATCATGTGCTGCGACTCGGTGTCCCCGCCGTGGCCGCGACCGTCGCCGACATCGGGGCGCACGCCGACCGGACGGGTGCGCGGGTGCGGGCGGTGATGACCGTGCTCAGCGCGCACGCCGAGGCGAGTCCCGGCGGACTGGACAAGCGCTACTTCTCCTACCAGTCCCACCTGGAAGCGCATCTGCACGTCCACGACGCGGACGGCCGGATCCGCGCCGGGCATGACGCGATGTGGCTGGCGCACGGCGACCGTGCCCGCTCGATCGCCGCGCACGCGGATGACACCACCGATCCGCTCGTGGCCGCCTGGCGTGACTGGGGCGAGGCCGCGCGAAGTGCCGCCGCGGAGGCCTATGACCGCGGTGAACTCCGGTCGACGGCCAAGGCGGAGACGGTCGCGAGAGCGGCGGCCTTCGACGACCCGGTCACCGCCAAGACCTACCGCAGCGCCGACATCAGCGAATTCCATCAGCTGCTGAACGCGGTCTGGACCCCGGACGACGGCGACGGCGGGGAGTTCGAGATCGAGCGCTTCGTCATGAACATCCTCTACCTGCTGCTGGCGGTGTGCGACGTGCGTCCGGCCGAGCGGTACCTCGCGGCCTCGCTCGTCTGCCGCGCCGTCGAATCGCTCAGCGGCCTGACGTGGCGGGCACGCATCGAGCGGGCGCGAGAGGGCGCCCGGTGACCGCCGTGCGCGAGGCGCTGTACCGGCTGCGGCCCGGCGTGCGGGCGACGGCCACCGCCGAGGGGCTGCTGTTCCGCGGTCCGCTCGGCACGTTCACCGCGACCGGCGGCGCGGACCTGGCGGTGCTCTGGCAACGGCTCGCGCCCGCGCTGACCGGCGGGCTCAGTGCCGACGCGATCGAATCCGTCTGCGCGAAGGGCACCGCTGGTCAGGTCGTGCGCGGCCTGCTCGACAGCCTTTCGGCGCACAGCATGCTCCTCACCGCGCCCGCGGACTGGGACCGGTACTCGATTCCGAACGCGGCGCCCGGCTTCGCGGGCTGGCTCGATCAGGTCGCCGTCGACCCGGCCGAGGCGTGGAGCCGGTGTGCCTGCCGCGAATTCACCGTCACGGGCACCGGACCGATCGCCGAAGCCGCGGTCGCCGCGCTGACTTCGAGCGGCATGCTGGTCAAGCGTGAAGCGGCGGACACCCGGCTCGTCCGGCTCCGGGCCGCCGGCTTCGAAGCGTTCGCCGGTGCGGACGCACGGCTCGCGTTCGCCGGCCCGGTCGCCGAGATCGCCGACCGGCTCGGCCTCGGCCGGTCGGCGCCGTCGCGTCCGGTCGCCGCGCTGGCGGGATCCTTGCTGGCGCACCGGCTGCTGCAGGACGTCGCCGGAGTACAGCAGCCTGCCGGGCCATGGCCTGAAGTCGTGATCGTGCGCCCGGACCGGCTGGCGACCACCACCCATCACTGGCTCACCGGGACCGGCTCCTCGCCCGCCGACCTCCACGCGGCCATGCCCGCGCTCGAAGCGTTGTGCGATCCCGAACTCGGTCCGCTCGCCGAGCTGAGGTTCGCGGAACTGCCCCAGATTCCGCTGGGCATGGCCGTCTGTGGCGGGACGCTCGGGTTCGGGATGACCGTGGACGCCGCCCGGCTCGCGGCCGGGCTGGCGGCGGCCGAGCGCGCGCTCGACCCGGACGGCGGACGTGGCGTCGCGGTCGGCGGCGATGAACTCCATGCCACCGGGGTGATGTTGCGACGGGAGATGCTCTACCGGACCTCGCCGCTCGACGGCGACGAGTACGCGTGCGACGGCTGGCCGTCCACAATGGCCGTCCGATTAGGACTCGACGTGCGCTGCCGGGTCGCGAGTCGCGCCGACGGGGTTTTCGTCGCCACCAGCGCATCCGGATCTCGCGCGGTCGAGGCGACCGCCGAGGACGCGGCCGCCTATGCGCTGCTGGGCGCGATCGGCGCCGAACAGGCCGCCCGAGCCGGGATCACCGCCGTCGCGTCGCCGATGTGCGGGGCCACATTGCCCTCGACCGGGCCGCATCCCGAACTCTGGCCGTCGCCGCGTGATCGCGAGCCGGAGTTCCAGCGCTGCCTGCGCCGGGCGCTCCCGGACGTCCGGACCCGTCGGGCCGACCGCGCGGCCGTCCCGGGACTGCAGGCGACCGGCTTCGTCGCGCTCGAACGGGGGAGCACGCCATGACCTGGTCCGTGACGGAGTCCGAACGGTGCTCGGCCTGGCTGCGTGCCGCGCGGACCGACCCGCTCATCAGGGTCGGGCTCGCCGGAGAGCACGAGCCGGGCACGCTCGTCGTCGCCGCGCTGGAGGAATGGTCCGCCGCCGGGCTCGAGGAGCTGGCCGCCGAGATCACCGCGACGGGTGCCCGGTTCCTGCCGCTGCGCGCCGACGCGGTCCGCACCGTCATCGGCCCGGTCATCGGCGCGGGACTGCCCGGCTGTGTCCGATGCGCCGAGTACGGCCGGATCCACGCGCTGGACGTGCCCGACGACCTCTCGCTGACCCGCGGCGGCACGTTTCCGCCCGCGCTGTGGCCCGCGCTGGCCGCGCTCGTCGAATACTGCGCGGCGAACGTCGAGGCGCCGCGGCTGTGGCAGCTCGACAACCGGGACGGCACGCTCACCGAGCACGTCGTGCCGATCCGGCCAGGCTGCCCGGCCTGCGCCGCACTGCCCGCCGACGAGCCGGAAGCCGCCCGGTTCACCCCTCGCCCCCGGCCGGTGCCGCCGGGGGAGCTGCGGCAGGACAACCTGCTCACCGCGGGACGGCGCGTCGTCGAGGCCGCGGTCGATCCGGTCTTCGGGCCGGTCACGGTCACCGGCCGCACCGACCGGTCCACGCTGCCGATGGTCGCCGCGGACGTGGTGGTGGGCAAGGTGCGCGAGTGGAGCTTCGGCCGCGCGGCCACCGTCGCGGACGCCGAGCGGGTCGCGGTGTTCGAGTCGCTGGAACGCAGGCTCGCGCTGCGCCCGCACGGCCGCCGCACCACGCTGCTGTCCTCGTTCGCCGACCTCGGGCCCGCCGTGGCGGTCGATCCGGTCTCACTCGGCCTGCCGGACCCGGAGTTCACCGGACTGGCCCGCGAGTGCACGCCGTACCGGCCGGATCTGCCGATCACCTGGGTGCACGGCTGGTCCATGACCGGCGACCGGCCCATCGCGGTGCCGGAGCATTTCGCCTACTTCGGCGCGCCGGTGCGGCCGGAGCACCCGAGGGTGATCGTCGGCAACACGAACGGCAATGGGCTGGGCAACAGTCTCGAAGAAGCCGCGCTGCACGGGCTGCTCGAAGTCATCGAGCGAGACGCCTTCCTGCTGGCCTGGTACGCGCGGACGCCGCTACGCCGGATCGCGCCGCCGGAGGGCGACGACGTCGCGGGGCACCTCGCCGACGACCTTTCGCGAATCGGCTACGAGCTGCTGATCTTCGACGCCACCACCGAGTTCGGCGTGCCCGTCGTGGTGTCGCTCGCCCGCCAGCGATCCGAGTCGTCCACCCTGCCGCAGCTCTATTGCGCCGCCGCCGCGCACCCGGACCCGCTGGTGGCGATCCGGTCCGCGGTCACGGAGACGGCGGTCGGCGCGTTCCGCCGCGCCGACCTCCACACGCCCGACGCCGAGGAACGGCGGCGGCACCTGCGGATGCTCGAAGACCCCGCCGAGGTGCTGCGGATGGACGACCACCTCGCGTTGCACAGCCTGCCGCAGGCGCGTGGCCTGCACGAGTTCCTGCTCTCGGATCCGACCGTCGCGAATCCGGTGCGGTGGCAGGAGATCTGGACGCGGCCCCGGGAGCGGGAGACGGACCTGACCCGGGTGCTGACGGGCCTCATCGGCAGGCTCGCGGAGCACGGCCTGGACACCATCGTGGTGGACCAGACCGACGCCTGGAGCCGGGCGCTCGGCCTGCACGCGGCCAAGGTCATCGTGCCGGGGACGCTCCGGATGACCTTCGGCCACCTGCACCGCGCGACCGCCGCCGTGCCCCGGCTGCTGCACGTCCCCCGGCTGCTCGGCCGGGCGGCCACCGTGCTCGATCTAGCCACGCTGCCCCGGCACCCGCACCCCTTCAACTGACCCGGAGTTCCGCATGACGCTCGTCGACGCCCGGCCCGCACTGCTCCGCATCCATCCCCTGCTCCGGTCGGACACCGTGCTGCTTCGCGATGACCGCGGCGTGTTGCTGCACAGCGAAAAGGACCAGGCCCACCTCGCGGGCGACGAGGCGTACCGGCTGCTCAACCGGCTGCGCGGGCATCTGGACGGCACCCGCACCGTCGCCGAACTCTGCGCCGGGCTGACCGCCCAGGTCCGTGACCGCGTCTGCGCGCTGCTCGCCGAACTGCTCGAACGCGGCTTCCTGATCGACCTCGACCCGGGTGAGCTGGCTCCGGGCTTGCTGGCGCGGTTCCTCGACCAGGTCCGCTACCTCGCGCATCTGACCGACGAACCGGCGCGCGCGTTCGCGCGGTTCCACCACGCGCGCATCCTGCTGACCGGCTCGGGGCCAGCGGTCGACGCCGCGGCGGCGAGTCTCGCCCGCAACGGCGCCGGAAACGTCGTGGTCGATCCGTCGGCGGGGTACGACCTCGTGCTGGCATGCAGCGACGACGGACCACTGCCCGTCGCGCCCGCCGAAGGAGCACTGCTGCCGCTCACCGCGCGCGGTGACCACGTGGTGCTCGGACCGGTTCTCCGTGCGGGGCAAGGGTTCGACGCCTGGCCCGAACCTCGCCAGACCCCGGCATCCGTGCGGTACACACCGGCGCTGGCCCGTGCGCTCGGCGCGACGCTCGCGTTCGAAGCGTTCCGGCTGCTCACCGGGATCTCGGAAGGCGAACGTGTCGTGACCGTGCAGGATCTGCGAACCCTGCGAGCCTCCACCCGCCGGGTCGACGACGGTGCCCCTGTGGTCGTACCAGCCATTCCTGAACTCCAGACCGTGCCCGATCACCGCGGAACGACCGTGCGGGAGTACGCGGCCGCCGTGCACGCGGTGATCGCCGAGCCGCTCCCGCCGCTCGGCCGGGCTCCGCGCTGGGGCGACCGCCCGGCGCTCTTCCCGTCCTTCACCGGCGGCTCGCTCCGGCCGCTGCCGGACTCGGAACCGCCTTCCGCACGGCCGTTCGGCGAACGCGTGGTCGGCGATCGCAAGCTCGATCTGGAGACGCTCGCCTGGCTGTTGCGCGCTTCCTACGGTCCGCGCGGGCGTCGCCTGCGGTTCGACTCCACCCAGTCCAACGCCGGTTTCAGCCACTATCCGACGGCGAACTGGGCCAGGGGAGCGGCGGGTGGCGGCGGGCTCTACCCGTTGCGGCTCTATCTGGTCGCCGGATCTGCGGGCGCGATGGCGCCGGGGGTGCACCACTACTCGACCAGGCAGCACGCCTTCGAGCAGATCCACGACGGCGAGCGCACGGCCGCGGTCCGCGAGGCGGTCCGGCACCCGGACGCCGAGCGCACCGACCAGTTCCTGGTGATCACGCTGCGGTTCTGGAACAACGCCTTCAAGTACGCCAATTTCGGTTACCACGTAGGCACTTTCGACGTCGGCGCCTTGCTCGGCGCACTCGGCGCGCTGGCCGAGGGGATCGGGGTTCCACTGCGGCATCTGCTCTGGTTCGACGACGAAGCGCTGAACTCCGTGCTGGGGGTGGACATCGAAGACGAGTCCGTGCTCGCGGTCATCCCGCTGCCATGGCAGGCCGAGCAGGCGCCGGAGCGGACCGAGCCGCTGCCGCCCGCCGAGACGGTGGAGAGTTCCCTTGTCGTGCAACGCTTCGCGTGGACCCAGGAAGTCCATCGCACCACCTTGGTGGCCGCCCGGCGTCCGGCTCCGGTGCTGCTCCGCTCGGATCCGGACCAGCCAGGCACGTCGGCGGGGGAGTCGGCGGACGCGCTGATGAGCCGTCGCAGATCCAGCTTCGGCGGGCTCACCACCGAGCAGCCCGTGCGCCGCGACGAGCTGGACAAGGTGCTCGACCTCGTGCGCCGCACCAGGCTCCGCGCCGACGACATCCGCGCCGACGACGACACCGGCGGCTGGACGAGACTGTCGGTGCTGGTCAACAACGTCACCGGCCTGACGCCGGGCGGCTACCGGTACGACGACGGCCTGCACGCCGCCGGGCCGTCCCCCTCGGCCGCAGGCTGGGCGGACACCCTCGCGACCATCACCCGCCGCACGCCGAACTACAGCCTGCAGCAGGCAGCGGCGGTGCTGGTCGTCTCGGGCAACCTGGACGACCTCGTCGAGCGCTACGGCCCTCGCGGCTACCGCATCCTCAACGCCGAGGCCGGCCAGGTCGTCCAATCGTGTTACCTGGCGGCCACCGCGGCCAGGCTCGGTTGCGGCGCCATTCTCAGCCTCGACCATCTCGTCGTCGACGAGGCGCTCGGCCTCACCGGCACCGGCGAGCGCGCGCTCGTCTGCTTCCTGCTGGGGAGGGAGAACCGTGCCAACGCCGAATACCGCTGACGCCTGGTTGTCCGTGCATGTGCACTACCCCGGCAACCCCGACCCGCTGCTGCGCGAGGCCGTCGCCCCGCTGGTGCGGCGGCTGCGCGGGCGCGGGCTGATCGCCGGCTGGTTCTTCATCCGGTATTGGGTGGAGGGCGACCACATCCGCCTGCGGCTGCGCCCGGTCGCCGGCGCCACCGACCTGGTCCGGCGCTTGACCACACGCTGGCTCACCGTCTATCTCGCCGAGAACCCCTCGCCGGACACGGCGCCCGGCGAACCACCGAACCAGGCGGCCAATCGCGCGATGTTCGCCGCCGAGTACGGCGACGACGCCTGGGACCGTGCCTACGGCTCGACGGGAATGCCGCGGCGCCCGACGAACCGCTGGTACCCGGCGGGCTACTTCCCGGAGTACGACCGCTACGGCGGCGCCGACGGCATCGAGATCGCGGAATGGCACTTCGAGCGATCGAGCGACATCGTCCTCGGCCTGATCGCCGGGCACCCGGCGAAATCAGCACGGCTCGGCCTTTCGGCCAAGCTGAGCATGATCCTCTGCACGGCGTTCCTGAGCGACACCACCGAGCTCACCGGATTCCTGACCGGCTACCGTGACTCGTGGGAACCACCGTCCGCGCGCGCCCGGCTGCACGAGATGTACGACGCCTCCTACGCCCGCTCGTCCGACCGGCTCCGCCGCCTGGTCACCGAGAGTCCACAGTGGACCGAGTGGTCGGCGCACTGCCACGAGCTGAGCGAGCGCGCCTGCGGTTCCGTCGCACTGCTGCGGTCCTACCTGCACATGACCAACAACCGCCTGGGCGTGCACCCCGTCGACGAGGCCTACGTGGCCCACCTGATCGCGGCGGCCCTGACGGACAGTGAAAGGGAACGACATGTCTGCTGAGCACGCCGCACTGGCGGTCACCGGCCTGGTCAAGCGCTACCGCCGCGGCGACAGCGCCCCCGCCGTCGACGGACTCGGCTTCCGCGTGGCGCCCGGCGAGGTGTTCGGCCTGCTCGGCCCCAACGGCGCGGGCAAGACCACCACGATCGGCGTGCTCACCACGCGGATCCGCCCCACCGAAGGCAAGGTGCTCCTCCACGGCGTCGACGTCGTCCGCTCACCGACCGCGGCCTGCCGGCTGCTCGCCGCCGTGCCCCAGCGCAACAACCTCGACCGATCGTTGACCGTGCGCCAGAACCTCCTGTTCCACGCCCGGTACCACCGCGTACCCCGCTCCCAGCGCACCGCCCGCGCCGACGAGCTACTGGGCGTGATGGGCCTGACCGGCCACGCCGACCGCCGCCTCGATCACCTGTCCGGCGGCCAGTCCCAGCGCGTCATGATCGCCCGAGCCCTGATGCACCGCCCCCGCGTCCTCTTCCTCGACGAGCCGTCGACCGGCCTCGACCCCCAGGCCAGGCTCTTCGTCCACGAGCGGATCACGGAGCTGCGCGCCCGAGGCACGACGGTACTGCTCACCACCCACGACATGGACGAGGCCGCGAAACTCTGCGACCGCATCGGCATCGTTGACCACGGCCGCATGCTCGCCCTCAACACCCCGGCCGAGCTCAGCAGATCCCTCCCCGGCACCCGCACCCTCGAACTCACCGTCCGCGTCGCGAACGCCGAGCCACTGCGCGCCGCCCTGCAGTCACTGCCCTCGGTCCACACGGCCGAACTCACCGAACACCGAGCAGGACAGGCCCACCTCCGCCTGTTCACCGACCGCGACCCCGACGACCTCGTGACCCCCGCACTCGGTGTCATCACCCGGCTCGGGGGAGCGGTCCAGGAGTTCGGCATCGGCAAACCCAGCCTCGAAGACGTGTTCATCCACTTGACCGGACGGGACCTCCGATGACCCGAACCCTCACCCCGGCCCCTGCCCGCCCCGACCTCCCCTCGGTCTCGATCAGCCGCACCGACGTCATCACGGGCGCATTCCACGCCTTCGCGACCATGCTCCTGCGCGACATCGTCGTCACCGGCCGCCAGCTCGGCTCGTTCGCCGCCCAGGTGCTGATCCAGCCGTTCTTCATGCTCTTCGTCTTCGGCTACGTCCTCTCGGCCATGGGCTTCGTCGCACCCGACTTCGCCCAGGTCCTGCTGCCCGGAATCGTTGCCCTGTCCGGCTTTCTGACCTCACTCCAGGGCACGGCGTCACCGTTGGTCGTCGACTTCTCGTGGAGCAGGGAGATCGAAGACCGCCTCCTCGCACCGGCCCCGGTCGCGGTCGTGGCGCTCGGCAAGGTCGTGTTCGGCGCGCTCCGCGGCTTCGTCGCGGCCGTGGTGATGATCCCGATCGGCCTCCTCATGCTCGACAGCGTGAACTGGAACCTCGCGGCCTGGCCGATCACAGCCGGCCTGCTCGCGCTCGGCTGCCTCAGCGGCGCCTCACTCGGCCTGGCGATGGGCACGCTCGTGTCACCGAACCACATCCAGCTCGCGTTCTCGCTGATCCTCACGCCGCTGATGTTCACGGGCTGCACCCAGTTCCCTTGGCACGGCCTGGAAACCCTGCGCTGGTACCAGGTCTTGTGCGCGCTCAATCCGTTGACCTACCTGAGCGAGGGAATGCGCGCGCACCTGTCACCCACGCGGATCCCGTCCATCCCGTTGTGGGTCGACGTGCTGTGCCTGCTGCTTTCGATCGTGCTGGCGGGCGCGGTCGGCATCTGGGCTTTCGCCAGACGCGCCAAAGACTGACACCTAGAGGCCGCGATAAAGCCCGCTAAACTCCGGCATTGACACCGCTTTGCCCACCCCAGGGGGAGTTTTCTCAGCCGGGCGTGAATTCGAAGCGCAGCGAAGGGTCGTCGCGTAGTACGACCATGCGGTCGGCCTCGGTGTCGCTGTCGGCGCGTGACCAGGTGGCAGGCAGCAGGAAGTACTTGTCGGCCGCGCGGATGAACAGGCGTAACCCTTCGCAACGGAACCGGTAAGCCTCGCGCGGGCCGGTCAGCTCAGTGCATGTGATCGTACTGGGCAGATGCAGGTTCTCCTTGCTGTAGACGATCACGCCTTGCCGTTGCCCCAGCGTGGTGGTCATGTACGCGGCGTCTTTCTCGCCCAGCAGGGTGACCCACTTGTCGGCGGCCGAGAGAACGCCCAGAAAAAGCAGGATCATGACCAGCGCAGCGGTCGTCCTGGCGTGCCCGTCTCGCACCAAAGAGGCCGAATAGACGAGGAGCGCGACCGAAAACGCGGTGATCGCGTAGACGGTCAGGTAGGGCACGTCGTAGATGACCCCGGACAACCACCGCGCGACCGGCGGCATCAGAAAGGAGACGACCATGACGGCCAGCGTCAGCCCGCCGACCACGGCGAGCGCGCGGGCGATCGTGGTCACCGCGCGGTCCGACCGTTTGATCACCAGGTGCGCCCCGGCGACGATGATCGACCCGAGCACGAGCGTGAAGACGACCTGGCCCGCGCTCTGCCAAGCGCGCAGGAGGTAGTCCTGCGCGCTGTACTGCAGCAGCGTCTCGTCGATGCCGAGGTATTGCGTGTAGCTGTCGGTCCGGCGCCACCCGATGTACAGGCCGAGCGCGGTGAGCAAGGTGGCGGGCGCGATCACCGCACCCACCGTCTCGAGCGCGTCGCGCAGCCCGTTTCCCTCTTTCGCCCGCGGCTTCGGTGCTCGAAGGCCGGCGATTCGCTTGGCTGCGCTCACCTGGGTCGGGCGGCCGAGTCACAAACCCCTTGCACGACCCGGCCGGTTTCCTCCTGGCTGGTCGGCTGCATCATCGCGCGCAACGCCAGACAGGTCCGGACCCGTTCGTCGGCGGCCGCTCGCTCCTGTCGTTCCTTCTCGGCCGCAGCTGCTGCGGCGACGCGGGCCCGCTCCTGCTCTTCCGCGAACGCCCGTGCTTGACGCTCGGCTTCGGCTCGCGCTTGGGCTTCCTGCGCTTCGATCTGCTGGCGCAGTCGCTCGGCCTCCAACCGCTTCGCCTCCTCGGCGGCGGCTTGGGCGCGTGCGGCCTGGGCTTTGGCGGCGTCGGCCGCGGCTTGCTGGCGCCGAGCTTCGGCCTCGGCGACCTTGCGCTGTGCCTCCAGCTGGGCGGCTTGCGCCTTCGCGGCGTCGGCCGCCGCCTGCTGACGGCGTGCCTCGGCTTCCGAAGCCTGTCGACGGGCTTCCGCCTGCGCGGCTTCCTGCCGCTGCGCTTCGGCGCGCGCCTTCAACGCGTCCGCCTGCGCTTTTTCTTGATCGGCTTTCTGCTTTTCTTCCGCGACCCTGGCGTCAGCGGCCGCCTGTTTCTGCTTCGCCTCGTCGGCGGCCCGTGCCTTTTCCATCCATTGTGCTTCGGACGCGACCGCCCGGTCGTACGCGGGCTTGGCTTGTTTCGGCACGTCCTGGGGCTTTATGTCCTTACCCAGCGCCGGAACGTGGCTCTGTGGCAGGCGTGACTCGGGTGTCGGCTCCACCGCGCAGCCGGTGAGTACCACCAAGATCGAAAAACTCGCGAGCGCAGGACGAATTCTCATTCCCTCTCCCCTCGAACGCCAAGAATTGTACACAGCGTCCTCGCCCGCGCACTTCGAGACGATTCTCGGAATGATGGGATGAATGGCTCACCCGCGACTTCTGATCATTTGTTCGCGGCGGCTCGGCGGTCCCTGCCGATGGCCAATGCGATCGCCGCGACGCCGAACAGGGCGACCACCGAGTTGCCGATCGTCAGGAACATCTGCTGCCCGTGGCTGGCCGCTTCCATGTTCATCAGGTGGAAGAAGAAGTGCGGCACCGCGAACGCCAGGTAGGCCAGCGCCGCGGGCACGACGAAGTGGGTCTTCGGTTTGACCAGCGCGATGCCGAGGATGAGGGCGAGGCCGAGTGTCGCGCCGCCGAAGTCGCGGGCGAAGTGCTCGCTGAACGGAGGCGTGAGGTCGACGGTGGGGAAGTGGTCGTAGAAGCTGCGGGGGAAGAGCTGGTTCCAGCCGCCCACGACGAGCTCCTCGCCGAACGGGACGAGCAGGGCCAGGCGGATGGTGAGGTTGTTCATCGAGGTTCCCCTTCGCGTGCGGTGACGATGAGCAGACTCGGTAGCCCGGTGAGATGTGACAGGCGATCTCGCAAAATGTTTGATGAATGGGTTTGCGCAGGTCGGTGACATCGATGTCAGGGTGACCGGTTTCTGTCTTCTTTGTCGCCTTGACGTCCCGAAGCACGCGGCAGATTCTTCCTGGCAACGTTGTCACTCGCAGAGCGGAGTCACCCCATGGCGCAGGACTTCAAGCCGGTTGAGTCTTCGGTTTCGCGGCGGCGCCTGCTGACGGCGGGTGGCGGGCTGCTGGCCGGGTTCGGCTTGGGCGCGGTGCTGCCCGGGGTCGCTTCGGGCGCGCCCGATCAGGACGCGAGCCAGGCGGCGACCTCGGATCTGGCGTTGTTCCGGCCCGTTCAGGTGTCGTCGACCGACTACGCCGCCACGCCCGCCGAGTTCGCCGTCGACGGGCTCGCGCAGGTCGGGGTCCAGGGCTCGGGATGGCGGGCGGCCGCAGGGGATGGGCAGTGGATCATCGTGGACCTGCAGGGGCGGTGCCAGGTCAGCTCGGTCGTGCTGACCTTCGAGGCGCGGCCGGGGGATCCGGCGTTCGACGCCGGCGGCTCGCGGAGCAACACCACGGGCGCCGAGGTGCAGTCGAGCTTCGCCACGGTCTTCGACCTCGACGTCTCTTTGGATGGGAAGTCGTGGCGGACGGTGTACTCGACCGATTCCGGCAGCGGCGGTGTCGTCACGATTCCGCTGAGCGCCGTGTCGGCGCGCTGGGTGCGGTTGTCGGCGTCGCGCCGGTCGACGACGAATCCGTTGGGGCTCAACGGGTTCCAGGTTTACGGGACCAGTCGCGACGCGCGGCCCGCCGTCCGGGGGTGGACGAGCTTCCCGGTGCGGAACCATGACGCCCCGCCCGCGCTGACGGTGGCGCCGGACGGCACGGTGCCCGTCGAGTCCGGGTGGGTGCTGACCATGCAGGACTGGGCGCCGAGCAGCGACGGCGCGGCGTTGTCGGGGTCCGATGTGGACACCCGGGGCTGGCTGAAGGCGACCGTGCCGGGCACTGTGCTGGCGTCGCTGGTCGAGCAGGGGCAACTGCCCGATCCCGTGTTCGGGATGAACAACATGCACATCCCGGAAGCGCTTTCCCGGCACGCGTGGTGGTACCGGCGGGTGTTCGGGCTGCCGCGCGGGCTGGACACGTCGGCGGGCAGGCATGTCTGGCTGGAGTTCGACGGCGTCAACCACGAGGCGCAGATTTGGCTCAACGGAGCCAATCTCGGCACGCTGAGTCACCCGTTCGGGCGGGCCGCGTTCGACATCACCGCCGCGCTGCGGCGCTCCGGTGACCAGACGCTCGCCGTCAAGATCTCGCCGATGCCGCTGCCGGGCAGCCCCGGTGACAAGGGGCCCGCCGGCTACGCGTTCGTCGACGCCGACACCACGATGTTCAAGAACTCGCCGACCTACCTCGCCGTGTCCGGCTGGGACTGGATGCCCGCCGTGCGCGACCGCGGCTCCGGGATCTGGGACCACGTGCGGCTGCGCTCGACCGGCGCCGCCGTGCTGGGCGACGCGCGGGTGGACACGAAGGTGCCGGACACCGGCCTCGCCGAGGTGACGATCACCGTGCCGGTGCGCAACGCGGCCGCGACGGCGCAGCGGGTGAAGGTCACCGCGGCGTTCGACGCCGTGAGCGTGTCCAGCACGGTCATGGTCCCGGCGGGCGCCACGGCCGACGTGGTGTTCGCGCCGTCGGCGTTCCCGCAGCTGCGGTTGCGGAACCCGAAACTGTGGTGGCCCAACGGTTACGGCGACGCCACCCTGCACGATCTCACGCTGACCGCGGCGATCGGCGCGGCCGTCAGCGACCGGCGGACGATCCAGGTCGGCTTCCGGCAGATCGGCTACCAGTACGACCTGCCGATCGTGATCACCGACGGCCGGGCGACGCAGACGGTCGACCTGGCGCCGCAGAACGCCCAGTACGTCCGGATGCACGGGCTGAAGCGGGCGACCAACTGGGGTTTCTCGCTGTGGACGATGTCCGTTGTGGACAGCAAGGCGCCGGACAACGACCTGGCGAAGGGCAAGACGGCCACCTCGTCGACGGTGGCCGACGGCAACCCGCCGGAGCGCGCGGTCGACGGTGACCCGAACACCCGGTGGACGTCGAGCTACGAGGACGACCAGTGGCTGCAGGTCGATCTCGGCGCCGCGACGGCGTTCGACCGGGTCGTGCTGACCTGGGAGACCGCGTACGCGGCGACGTTCAAGATCCAGGTCTCGGCCGACGGGCAGCACTGGATCGACGCGGCGTCGGTCGACAACGCGCCGAAACCGCTGGTCATCCTGGTGAACGGCGTCAAGGTGTTCATCAGGGGCGGCAGCTGGGGCTGGGACGAGCTGCTGCGGCGCATGCCTGCCGAGCGGACCGACGCGGTGGTCGCGATGCACCGCGACATGAACTTCACCCTGATCCGCAACTGGGTCGGCTCGTCCTACCGCGAGGAGCTGTTCGCGGCGTGCGACCAGTACGGGATCCTGCTGTGGAACGAGTTCTGGCTCGGCTGGTCGGCCGACCCCGCAAACCACGACATCTTCCTGGCGCAGGCGAAGGACACCGTGCTGCGGTACCGCCACCACGCGTGCGCGACCATCTGGTTCGGCTGCAACGAGGGCAACCCGCCCGCGGTGCTCGACAAGGCGCTGCGCGAGATCGTCACCACCAACACCGACCTGCTCTACCAGGGCAACTCGGCGGGCGGCGTGATCACCGGCGACGGCCCGTACCGCTGGCTCGACCCGAAGCAGTACTTCACCGGCGAGGCGACCGGCGGCAAGAAGGGATTCTGGAGCGAAATCGGGCTGCCGACCGTCTCGGTCGTCGAAAGCATGCGCAACCTGGTCGGCCAGGGTGAGCAGGGCTGGCCGATCGGCGCGCCGTGGTTCCTGCACGACTGGTCGACCAACGGCAACCAGTCACCGCAGGGCTACCTGGCCGCGATCGACGCGCGGCTGGCGCCGTCGTCGAGCCTGGCGGAGTTCTGCCGGAAGGCACAGTTCGTCAACTACGAGAGCATGCGTGCGATCTTCGAGGCGTGGAACGCGAAGCTGTGGGCCGACGCCAGCGGGGTGCTCCTGTGGATGTCGCACCCGGCTTGGCACAGCACGGTGTGGCAGACCTACGACTACGACCTCGACGTCAACGGCAGTTACTACGGCTCGCGCAAGGGCAGCGAGCCGAGGCACGTCCAAGCCGACCTTGCGGACTGGACGGTAAGCGCGATCAACCACGCGCCGACCGCGCTGAGCGGCGCGACCGTCACTGCCGAGCTGTTCGGCCTGGACGGCAAGAGCCTCGCCGCGCCGCAACGGCAGACACTCGACGTGGCGCCGGTTTCGTCGGCTCGCGCGTTCGCGGTGCCGTTCGCGGACAGCCTGCCCGCGTTCCACTTGCTCCGGCTCACCTTGCGCGACGCGAGCGGTGCGGTGCTGTCCGAGAACACCTACTGGCGGTATCGGACGGACACGGCCATGCGCGCGCTGAACCAGCTGGCCCGCACGCAGCTCGCGACGGACCTGCGTCCATCCGGAAAGGACGGTTACACGGCGACCGTGCGCAACACCGGCCAGACGGTCGCGGCGATGGTGCGGCTGTCACTGCGCGAGCGCAACGGGACCGACCGGGTGCTGCCGACGTTCTACGGCGACAACTACTTCTGGCTGCTGCCGGGGGAGAGCAGGACGGTCACGATCACCACGCGGCGACCTGTCAGCCAGGCCCGGCTTTCGGTCGAGGCCTACAACGTCCCGGCCAAACTGTCGTGAGTGTTCAGACCGGTTAGAACCGGCCGTACCACTCACGACCCCCGCCTGGTGCCGCACCCGGGCTCGCGCTGATGGTGGGGTTCGCGTGTGTATGAAGGCTCCCTTCATCCAGTTCGGCCTGGATGAAGGGAGCCTTCATACGGCTTGGGTGGATGAAGGGAGCCTTCATACGGCTTGGGTGGATGAGGGGAGCCTTCATACGGCCTGGCTGTATGAAGGGAGCCTTCGTACAGGTCGCTGGTCGGCGCAAGCGACTTTGGCGGCGAAGGGGCGCTTGGTGTCCCTAGTGGACAGTCGGTCGGCGCGGTGGGGATGCCAAGGGCGGCGCATGGGTTGGATGGCTGAGTCAGGGCCTCCCTCACCCGGCTGCAGGTGGTCAGGGCCTCCCTCGCCCGATATTTCGGGTGAGGGAGGCCCCCACTCGGCGGGTTCGGATGAGGGAGGCCCTGACCCGAACCGGCGGCTGCGAGGCGGGCGCCGTGGGGGTCGTGAGTGGTACGGCCGGTTAGAACCGGCCGTACCACTCACGACTCCTGGACCTCGATGGCGCTGATCTCGACGTCGTCCGGGTAGAGCAGGAAGACCTCCGCGAAGACCGACGGCAGCGACTCGCCGTCGGCGACCGCGCGGTGCGCGCTCAGCACGAGCGTGTGCCGGCGAGGGCTGAAGCGGAGCAGGTGCGCGCGCAGCAGCGGCGGCCGGTCCGGGTCGAAGCCGCGGGTCCGCTCGCCCGCCAGTACGCCGTCCAGCTCGGCGCGCTGGACGCGCCGGTCGGAGGTGGTGAGGTAGGTCGTGCGCCACGGCACCGCGACACCGGCCACGACCACGCGCAGGCGAGGCTCGGGGAAGCACGAGCGGAGGATCTCGTGGCGGTCGAGCAGCCGCTGGCACGCCACGCGCAGCCGGTTCTGGTCGAGCGGGCCGTCCAGTTCGAACGCCGCCTGGACGGTCCGGCCGTCTTCGAGCATGCGCGCCTGCGCGGGGGTGACCGGCGACAGGCCTGCCAGGCCCAGGTAACCGGCCTGGAGCTGGTCGGCATGGGCCTGGTCGACGAGCAGTTCGCCATATGCGGAATCCGGCATGGAAAACCTCGCTGAATCGCCGGGGGAAGAAAGTGGATTCAGGCTAGGGCGGACCGTGCGGCGGCCAGAACGGGACGATTTCTTATGCGAGGTATAGGCGCTGGTGATAGTTGTCCTGACCTGCGCAGTAAGATCATCCGGTGGCTGAGAACAATGAGTGGGGCAGGCTGGATCTCAATTTGCTGATCCCGCTCAACGCGCTGCTGCTGGAGCGAAATGTCACCAAAGCGGCCGAGCGCCTGGTGATGGCCCAGCCGACCATGAGTGCCACCTTGGCCAGGCTACGCCGGCATTTCGACGACCCGCTGCTGGTGCGTGAAGGCCGGACGCTCGTGCTCACCCCGTTCGCCGAATCGCTGCGCGCGCCGGTGCAGGCGGCGTTGATCGCGGCGCGGGAGGCGCTGGCCGCCGGGCGGACGTTCGATCCCGGCGCCGACCAGCGCACGTTCACCGTGATGGCCAGCGACTACGCGGCCACCGTCTTGCTGCGGCCCGCGCTGCGTGGCCTGGAGGCCGAGGCGCCGGGCGTGCGTGTGACGATCGAGCCGCATTCGGCCGATCTGCTCACGCTGCTGCGGTCCCGTCGCTGTGACCTGCTGATCTGGCCGTTGCAGTTGGCCGATCCCGAGCTGCTCAACTTTCCGCACGCCGCGTTGTTCGACGACGAGTTCATCGCGGTCGCCGACAAGGACAACGACGGCGTCGGCGAGCTGCTGACGGCCGAGGCGCTGGCGACGGCGCCCGCGGTCGCCGTCGCGGGGCCGAGCCGGGCGGTGTCCACGATCAGGCTGAACGAGCAGATGGTGAATCAGCCGGTGGTGATCACCGTCGACTCGTTCATGCTCGCGCTGCAGCTGGTGTCGGGCTCCGAGCTGATCACGTTGACGCAGCGCCGGTTGTTCGAGCGGTTCGGCCCGATGCTCGGGCTGCGCGAGGTGCCGATGACGATCGAGCCGCCGAAGCTGAACCTGGCCATGTTCTGGCATCCGCGCGACGTGCTGTCGCCCGCGCACCAGTGGCTGCGCGGGCGACTGGAAGCTCAGGCCGCGTTGCGATAGGCGACGCCGCTCTGGTTGGGCGTGGTGTTCGAATACAGTCCGGTGCGGGTGGTCGCGGTGGAAAGCGAGAACCACGCATAGCGTTCCACGAATGAAAGGCTTCGCAGCATCGCCGTCGACTTGGTGACGAAGTCCGACTGCTGGTTCTGCGACGGATAAACCGGCTGCGGGCGGGAGAAATCGATGAGCGCGTATTCGGTCAGCCAGATCGGTTTGTGGTAGCGGTTGTAGACGTTCTGCAGGTATCCCTTGAGCTGATTCGTGGCATTGGCCGAGAAATCACCGCCGTACCAATGCAGGGGAATGAAGTCGACCCGATAGCCGCGTGCGGCGGCGCCGGACATGAACCGGTCGAGCCAGCCGCCGGGCGTGTCGCCGCCATAGGCCACCGCCGGTGCGCTCAGCCGCAGGCCGGTCGACTGCAGCTGCGGCCACAGCCGCAACGCCTCGTCCACGGACATGTTGGCCTGGCCCTGCATGTCCGGCTCGTTGAACGCCAGCAACGCTTTCCCGAGCTTCTTGGCCTGGTCCAGCTGGGTTTTCGTGACCGAGCCCCGGCCCCAGATCATCGGGACGAACTCGACGCCCGCCGGGGTGGCGATCCCTTCGGTGCCCGAGGCCCAGGTGTAGTACCAGGAGGCGCGCACGTCGCGCATCGCGGCGGCGGAGCCCGCGACATTCGCCGCGCTCACTCCCTTTTTCGAAGCCGCCGCCTCGGCCTGCGGCACGAGAACCGTGGCGGCCAGTGCGACGGCGGCGGCGAGGAACATTCTGCGTGGTGCGCGCATGGTGGTGCTCCCATTCAGAAAGGCTGCTGGTTCGTGATTTTCCGGCGGCGGCCGGAGAACCGCGAGCATGATTGCCCGAACGGGAACCCGCGTGGCCCTTAGGGACGCTGTATCGGCGCTGTACCGGCCGTCTTATCCTCGTGCGAAACGAGAGGGGTTCGGGGTTGGGGCCGGTACGTCGGCGTCGCGCGATCGCCGAGGCGGCGCGCGCGGCCGGGCTGGGCGAGATCGTCCGGATCCATCGCGGGCACGCCCGGGTTCAGGTGCTGTGGGCGCTGGTGGCGATCGGGTCCGTTCCGGCCGCGATCGTGACGCTCATCCAGCGGTCGGAGAACTCCACGACCTGGCAGTGGCCGATGCTCGGCTGGGCGTTGCTCGCCGGGCTGGCCTACCTCTGGACGCACCTGGGCCCGACGCTCGACGGCCGCCAGTGGATCGGCGTGGCCCAGGGCGGGCTCGTCGGCTGGACGAGCCGCCAAGTATGGACCGCGACCTGGGCCGAAGCTCCCGATCGCCGCGTCGAGGCGACGTGCTGCGCGGGCGACGTCCGTGCCTCGATACGCCGCCACGCGCCGGCCGGACAGTGGACCTCGCGGCGCCTCGCGCTGCTGGCGCTCGTCGTGCTGACCACGGCCGCCGCGACCTGGTTCGCCGCCGTCCCGATCGCGGCGACCTACCTGGTCGGTGAACGGCCGATGACGACCGGCCAGTTCGCGCGGATGTGCGAGAAGGGCCGTTCGTTCGGCCGGACCGCGGCCTACACCGGTTCCGCGCCGCACCCGGCGGTCGTGTTCGAGGCATCCGGTGGCGGGTACACGTCGGATCCGGTCGTCGAGCCCGACCAGGTGCAGCTGGTCGGCTGCGCGGTACTCGTGGACACGGGCAAGGCGTTGAAGTCCTGCGCCTACGAGGGTGGCCATCACACCGAGTCGGTCCAGGGTCGTTATCGGGTGGACCTCTACGAAGCCCAGACCGCCGCGTTCGTGGGCACGGTCCGCGTCGACGGCAGCGATTCGGACGAGTGCTCGCCTGTCATCCGGGTGCCACTGTCCGAGCCGCGGAACTCGACGTCCAGCACCGTTTTGGGGCCGACGAACGAGAGCTACCGCGCGCTGCTGGCGCCGTTCGTCGAGGCGTCACGCTGACCCGTGCGGGTCGGTGGCGTTGAGCGTCGCGACGACCTGCCGGTAGTCGCCCCGGACTTCGCCGTAGCGCAGGAACTTGACCCGCTCGACCTGGATCTCGTCGGCCTCGGGCCGGGTCTCCAGGATCGACATGACCTCGGCGATGAACTCGTCGAGCGGCATCGCGTGCTCGTTGTCGGCTTGGCCGGGCATGAGCTCGGTGCGGACCGACGGCGGCTCCAGTTCGAGCACGCGCACGGACGTGTCGGCCAGCTGCAGCCGCAGCGACTCGCTGAGCATGTGCATGGCGGCTTTGGACGCGTTGTAGCTCGGCGTCACCTTGAGCGGCGCGAAGGCGAGTCCTGATGAGACGGTCATGATGGTGGCGTCCGGCCGGGTCTGCAGGTGCTCCACGAAGGCGGCGATCAGCCGGATCGGGCCGAGCACGTTCGTCGTGACGATGCCTTCGGCCGACTCGAGGAACGTCTCGGGCCGGTGCCAGTCCTCGACGCGCATGACGCCCGCCATGGTGACGAGCACGTTGAGATCCGGGTAGCGGGCGAGCACCTGCTTGGCGGCGGACTGGATGTTCTCGGCGTCGGCGGTGTCGATCTGGACGGTGCCGAGGCCGTGCTCGGCGCCGATCTTCTCGAGCAGTCCGGCGCGCCGTCCGCCGACGATCACGGTGTTGCCGCGTGCTTCGAGAGCGAGCGCGAGTGCCAGGCCGATGCCGCTGGTGGCGCCGGGGATGAAGATGGTGTTTCCGCTGATGTCCATGCTTCGAGTCTCGGGCAGCGGGCCGTGCGGCGGCAGAGAGCACTCATCGGGGGATCGGCGGTCCCTGGTTCGCGCCGGCCGGAGCGGGATACTGGAGGCATGGATCGTGCGGAGCTGGCGGCGTTCCTGCGCCGCCGCAGGGAAGAGCTGCGGCCGGAGGACGTCGGACTCGGGCCGGGTGCGCGCAGGCGGGCGCCCGGTCTGCGGCGTGAGGAGGTCGCGTCGCTGGCCTCGATGTCCACCGACTACTACACGCGCCTGGAGCAGCAGCGCGGTCCGCAGCCGAGCGAGCAGATGCTGGCGGCACTGGCCCGCGCGCTGCGGCTGAGCGGCGACGAGCGTGACTACCTCTTCCAGGTCGCGGGCCGCAACGCCCCTTCGCAGGCGGTGACGGCGACCCACGTCGCGCCCGCGTTGCTGCGCGTGCTCGACCGGCTGTCGGACACACCGGCGCTGATCCTGTCCAACCTCGGCGAGATCCTGGTCCAGAACCGCTTCGCCGAAGCGCTCTACGGCGACAAATCCGGTCTCACCGGGCTCGCCCGCAGCGAGATCTACCGCTGGTTCACCGATCCCCGCGAGCGCCGCATCTACCCGGAGCACTACCGCAACCGCCAGAGCCGGGCGCTGGTCGCGAGCCTGCGTGCCGCGCACGGCTCGATGGGCCCGCACTCACGGGCGGGTGAACTCGTCAGGGCGCTCGGCAAGGAGAGTCCCGAGTTCGCGGAACTGTGGGAGCGGCACGAGGTCGCCAAGCGCTTTGAGGACCACAAGGTGCTGATCCACCCGCAGCTCGGCGAGATCGAGGTGGACTGCCAGGCGTTGTTCACCGAAGACCAGTCGCAGGCGCTGCTCGTGCTGACCGCGCCGCCGCGCACCGAGGCGTTCGAGAAGCTGCAACTGCTGGGCGTGCTCGGGCACGAGCGGTTCACCGGCGACGGCTTGCCAGACACAGCAAGGAACCGCTGAGCAGCAGCCCGAAGCCCGCCAGCACGGGGTCCGCGACGGAAAAACCGGTCGACGCCAGCGCGCCGCCTTGGCCGCCCGAGTCTTCGGGGGCAGGAGAGCTCGCGCCGCTGCTGGACTCAGACGCGCCCGAGGTCGTCGAGGCGGGCGGATCGACGGCCACCTCGACGGTCTCGCTGGTTCCGGTGAGGGGTTCGCCGGTCGCGCCAGGGCCGCGTGCGGTGAAGGTGGCCACATTGGACAGTGTGCCGATCACCGCGGGGGTCACGGTGCAGGACTGCTGACGGTGGCCGCCGATCGCGAGACCGGGCGCTGGGACGGAGATGCCGCAGTCGGGTGCCGACGCGTCGGTCACCTCGACGGTCAGCGGGACGTTGCCGGTGTTCTCGATCTCCACGGTGAACGTGACCAGGCCGCCCGCCGTCGTCTTCGGCGTGTCCGAGGTCTTGGTGATCCGCAGCGCCGGTTTCGGCGCGTCGATGTGGACGGTCGCCGAAGCGGTGGAACCGACCGGTTTCCGGTCGTCGGCGGTCCCGGTCGCGGTGACTGTCGTGGTGTGCGTTCCGGCGCCGCCCGGTGGGGTGACCTGGCATTCGTAGGTCGAGCGGGCGCCCGGCTCCAGCGTCGTCGGCGGCGCGGCGCACGGTGTGTCGGGTGTCGTCACGACGAGATCGGTGAGCTTGGTGTCCGTGCTGTCGTTGGAAACGGTGACGGTGAACGCGATCGGTGCGGCAGGCCCGACCGGATCGGCCTTCGGCGTGATCGTCACCGACAGGTCCGGGTGGATCACGCGGATCGCGGTCGTCGCCGCGATCGTGGCCGTGGTCCCGTCGGCGGCCGTTCCGGTCACCTTGAGCGTCACTGCGAAGTCGGCCTGCCCGGCGGTGACGGTGCACGAAGCCGGCGCGTGGGCGCCGGGTGCGAGGTCGCCGATCGGCGCGGGCGCGCAGGCGGTGCCGCCGAGCTGCGACACGGTGACCTCGCGCAGGTCGAGATCGGCGCCGGTGTTGGTGACGTCGATGGTGATCGGGACGGCGGCGCCGGGGCGCACGGGCAGGCCGTCGGTCGTCAGGCCGAGCGCGAGCGAGGGCCGGTCGCGCGGTTCGCCGGACTCGTAGCCGAGGATGAGTGACCAGCCGGTGCACATCGAGCCGAAGGCCGCCCAGTCGTTGCCGACGGTCACGGTCATCGGGATTCCCCTCGGTAGGTGGTCGATCAAGGCGAGCTGATCGGGTCGCGCGGAGCTCGTTCCGCCCTGCCAGGTGAAGGTCGCTGTTTCGGCGCACGAGCCGGTGAGCCGAGCCTGGGTGACGCGCGTGCCCGCGGGGATGGTGACTGGCGCGCTGCCGTCCGTGTAGAGGAAATCACCGTTGACCACGGTCTCGAACGGCGGAGCGAGCGCGAAGACGAGAACGGCGCTCGCGATGAGCCTGACGAGGTGCTGGATCACGATGACCCCCGGTTCTCGGCGTGCCGCAGGTCGATGCCGGTCACCGCGGGTGTGGTGACCGCCGTGAGCGCGGGCGTGACGGGCACCGTCAGGCTCAGCACGACCGGCGAGCGCATCGACTCCAGCGGCGTGACGTCGGCGCCCAGCGTCAGCGAGAGCGGCGTGCCGACTTCCCGCAGGAACCCGCGCAGGCAGTCCTCGGGCAGCACCGGCGCCTCCGCGTGCCGCATCAGCACCGCCCCGAGCAGCCGGTGCTCGGCCCGGCCGTCCACGGCCGACGCGGTGACCAGATAGGACAGCCGGTAGTGCCGGACGGGCAGCCGCGTGCCGGACAGCCTGCCGTCACCGTCGCGCACCCGCAGCGGCCCGCCGGGTTGCTCCGCCCTGATCCGGAACAGGAACAGGCCGATCGACGGTCCCGGCCGCGAGCGTGGCCGATCGAACGAGATCGCCACGCCGGCGGGCAGCCCGGCGCCGAGCCAGGCGGCCACCGACGCGTCGACCTCCTCGATCATCCGGTCAGTCTTTCCGCGGCGCCGTCGCGGCGGGAGGGACGCGGGGGCAACGGCCGTGGCCGGAAAAGCTGGTCCGCACGGGCATTCCGGAGTGTCCGCGGCAGTGGTCGCGCGCTCGTCTCGCCGCCGCCGGGACGCTGCGATGCTCGATCTCGTCCAGGCACGATCATCGGGGAGCGGCGATGCCCACGTATCTGTCACCAGGTGTCTATGTCGAAGAGGTCTCGTCGGGGTCGCGGCCGATCGAAGGCGTCGGGACGGCGGTCGCGGGCTTCGTCGGGTTCGCCGAGAGGGGCCCGGTGCACCAGCCGACACTGGTGACGAACTGGACCCAGTTCACCAAGGCCTTCGGCGGTTTCATCGACGGGGCCTACCTGCCGCACGCGGTCTACGGCTATTTCCTCAACGGCGGTGGCTCCGCCTACATCGTCCGGCTGCCCGGCGGCGACGGTGAACGTGTCGCCTTGTGCGCAGGCGCGGAGATCCCCGCCGCCGAACCGGAAAGCAAGGCCTCACTCAGTGTGCGGGCGCTCGCGGCGGGCACAGGCGGGAACGCGCTGGTCGTCACTGTGGAGGAAGCCACCCAGAAATCACCGGATGCCTTCAAGATCGAGGTGCAGCGCAACGGCAAGACCGAGGAGACCTTCGACAACCTCACCGTCCGCCGCGGGCCTGCCAACGTGCTCGGCGTGCTGGCGAAGCAGTCCAAGCTGATCGAGCTGGTGGCGGCCAAGGACGGCAGGCTGCCGATGCCCAAGACCGGCACGCGGATCCAGCTCGCGGGCGGCAACCAGCCGAAACCCGTTGACAGCAAGGATTACATCGGCGACACGGGGGACCGCACGGGCTTCAGCGGTCTCGAAGCCGTCGAAGAAGTCACCATGCTGTGCGTGCCGGACCTCATGTCCGCGTACCAGCGCGGGCTGGTCGACGACGACGGGCTCAAAGCCGTGCAGCTGGCGATGATCGCGCACTGCGAGCTGATGGCCGACCGGGTGGCCGTGCTGGATCCGCCGCCGGGGCTCGGCGCGCAGCGGGCCGCGGAGTGGCGGACCGAGCTGGCTGGCTACGACTCCAAGTACGCCGCGCTGTACTGGCCATGGCTGCGGATCATGGACCCGTTGAGTGGCGCGCCGGTGATCGTGCCGCCGAGTGGCCATCTCGCCGGGGTGTGGGCGCGCAACGACGACACCAGGGGCGTGCACAAGGCGCCTGCCAACGAAGTGCTGCGAGGGGTCATCGCGCCGGAGACGATGATCACGAAGGGCGAGCAGGATCTGCTGAACCCGATCGGGGTGAACTGCATCAGGGCGTTTCCCGGCCAGGGGATCCGGGTGTGGGGCGCGCGGACACTGGCGAGCGATCCGCTGTGGCGGTACGTGAACGTCCGCAGGCTGTTCAACTTCGTCGAAAAGTCCATCCTGCTCGGCACCAACTGGGTCGTCTTCGAGCCGAACGACGAATATCTCTGGGAGTCCGTCAGCCGGACGATCACGATGTTCCTCCGGCAGGTCTGGCGCAGTGGCGCGTTGATCGGGCGGACACCCACCGAGGCCTTCTACGTCAAATGCGACGGGGAGAACAACCCGCCGGAAAGCCGGGACGCGGGCACCCTGTTCGTCGAGATCGGGATCGCGCCCGTCAAACCCGCCGAGTTCGTCGTGTTCAGGATTTCTCAGTTCGCGCAGGGCGCGGCGCTCGAAGAGTAGTTCTTTTCCGAAGAAAGGAGATGGGCGAATGACTTCCAGCATCGCGCACAACGCGATCAGCGCCGCCCGGTTCGTCATCAGCATCTCGGGGGTCAGCGGTGACACGACCAACATCGCGTTCTCCGAACTGAGCGGGATCAAGATGGAGGTCGAGGAGGCGGAGTACGTCTCGGCGACGAAATCCGGCGTTTCGCTGGCCAAGCTCTATGGGAAGACCAAACCCTGCGAGGTCACGTTGAAACGAGGCCTTGACCAGGACAGCACCCTGTGGGCCTGGCACGAAGCCGTCCAGGCGAAGGACCCGACCGCGCGGAAGTCGTGCAGCCTGATGCTGCAGGACTCCGCGGGCAACACCAAGGCGACCTACCGGCTGGAGAACGCCTGGCCGTCCAAATTGGACGTGAACGCGCTGAAGGCGGGATCGAGTGAGACGGTCTCGATGACGGTCGTGCTGAAATGCGACCACATCCAGTTCAGCGCCGGAGGCCGGGCTTGACGACCGCGACCGCCGCGGCGGACCTGCGCACCGAGTATCCGTTCGTCCTGCCGCGCGGTTACGTGGACGAGCGGGGCGAACTCCACCGTGGCGGCGCGATGCGCCTGGCCACCGCCAAGGACGAACTCGGCGCCCAGCTGCAGCCGAAAGTGCGGCAGAACGCGGCCTACCTGTCGGTGTACCTGCTCGCCTCGACGGTGACCTCACTCGGCTCGGTCAGCCCGGTGGACCCGTTCGTCATCGAGCACCTGTTCGCCTCGGACATGGCGTTCCTGCAAGACCTCTACCGCCGGATCAACCAGGCGGGCAACACCGAGGCGGACGTCACCTGCCCCTCCTGCGCGCACGAGTTCGTGGTCGACGTCGCGGGGGTCGATGCCCCGGGGGAATCGTGACCTGCCGCGCGGACCGGCTGTGGGAGGAGATCGTCTACATCGGCTATCACCTGCACTGGTCCTTCGACGAGATCGCCCGGCTCGACCACCGCTCCCGCCGGCAGGTACTGACGGAAATCGGCAAGCTCGACACGGAACCCGGCGAGGTATGAGCATGCGATGGTCACTTCGGCGTAAACGCAGGCTCCGCGGCAGGCCGCGGGCACGCGTGAAGCTGCCGCCACCTCTTCCCGGCACCGTGCTGACGGAGGACGTCCTCACGATCTCGGCGGTACGGGGGATTCTCGATTCGTCGTTGCTGCGCCTCGACGTGCCCGCGCCGCCCGTACCGGACCGGCCGCGCGGTTCGGTGGCCGGACTGGTCTCCATGGTCTCGTCCCGGCTCGACGAGCCGCCGGCTTACGACGCGGAGTTGCCCGCTGTCCCGCGCCGACGGGTGCCTTCGGTGGGACGTTCGAGCTCGGCGGGTTCGCTCAACGCGGCGGTTGAGCCGTTCGTGTCCGGGCCGAGGGTGCCCGAGCGACCGCAGCGCCCGGACCCGTGGCTGCGCGAAATGCGGCTGAAGGGTGACGCGGCGTCGGGCATCGACTGGTCCCCGCCCCCTGAGCCGGTTCCGGAGACTCCGGTCCGCCGGGCGAGCCTGGCGGAGAGCAGGCGGCTCGGGTACGGGCTGCGGGGGCGGCGACCGGCCGAAGACGAGTCCACTGTGGACGATGACGCCGACGAGGAGGGCGCCGGGCGAGCGGCGCCCATCCTCGCCGGACCGCCACCGGACCCGAAACCGCGCCCGGCGTTCGAGGAGTTCGTCCAGCGTCTCGTCGCGCACCCGCCCAGGAGATGGGCCGACCTCGATTCCTCCGATGACCTCGAGGAGATGGCGGGCAAGCTGTACGAGCGGCTGCATCGGCGCCTGCGGTACACGATGCTGGTGGACCGGGAGCGCTCGGGCACGCTGGCGGACTTCGCATGACCGGCCCGGCCGATCTGGCCAGCCTCGCCCATCATTTCCTCGTCGTCATCGATCAGGGCGCCTACGACCTGGGCAGCTGGGCGTCGGCGAGCGGGCTGGCGGTGACGTGGGGGCTGTGCGAGTACCGGGCCGGTGACACGGGCAACGCCGTGTGGGTGCATCCGGGCACGACCAGGTATCCGAACGTCAAGCTCAGCCGGGCCGCCTGCGCCGACTCGGAAACCGTGCAGCGATGGCTCGCGGCGACGTCCAACGGGGAGACCCCGTTGAGCGGGAGCGTGCAGCTGGTCGACTGGACGAATCGGCCGATCGTGCAATGGACGCTCAAGCGGTTCTTCCCGGTCGGCTGGTCGATCGGGGAGTTCAGCGCGATCGGCCAGTCGCGGGTCGTGCTGGAGACGCTGGAGATCGTCCACACGGGATTCCTGGCCGACGAGACCACCGGAGGCGCGCGATGACGGCACCGCGGCTCGGGCTGGCGATGCGGTTCCGGGTCGTGGTCGACGGGCTCAACCTCGGGAACTGGGCCAGCTGCAAGGGATTGAAGCTCACCTGCAAGCCCTACACCCTGCGGGAGAGCGGGAACGTGGAGTACGAAGAGATACTGCCAGGTGAGCTCTCGTACGCGCCGATCACGCTGGAACGGGCGATGGACGCGTCGAGTTCCAAGACCGTGCAGAATTGGCTGCGGTCGACGTACACGAGCTGGCTCGACGAGGCGGCCGCCGAGATCTTCCCGGGGTCGACCGCGCAGATCACGCTCTTGGACGGCGCGCAGCAGACCGTGCTGACCTGGTCGTTGCGTGGGGTGTATCCCATCGCCTGGACCGGGCCGACGCTCTCGGCGAAGGACAGCGCGGTGGCGATCGAAGCGCTGGAGCTGACGCACAAGGGGTTTCTGTGACCGCGCCGATCCAACGCGCGTCGTTGACCCAGCTGACCGGCGGCAGCGCCACGGTGAGCTTCCAGTTCAACCCGGGCAAGGTGACGATCAAGCAGGCGAGCAACTACGTCAGCCGCAGCGGCGGCCTCGAAGCCGTGAACCACCAGGCGGCCATCAGGGCCGTGTCCGCCACCAGCGTCTCGCTCGGCGACATCGTCTTCGCCGGGCCTGCGGCGCAGCAGTCGGTCAAGCAGGTGCTCGCCTGGCGGGTGCCGGTGGAACAAGGCTTCACCGCGGGGGAGAAGACCAACGTCTACTACCTGCCGGCGCTGCGGTTCGCCTGGGGCGGCAGCGCGGGGCTCGACTTCACGGTCTTCCTGACCGCGTTCAGTTTCAGCTACGAGCGGTTCCTCTCGAACGGCAGGCCCGTCAGGGTGCTGGCGTCGCTCGACATGCAGGAATACGACGTGCCGCCCAGTCCCCAGAATCCGTCGTCAGGAGGCATTCCAGGGCGTGGACGGCATACCGTCGTCGCCGAGGACAACCTGCCCCGCATCGCGCAGGCCGCCTACGGCAGCCCGAAGGAATGGCGGGCGATCGCCGACGCGAACGGCATCGACGATCCGCTGCGGCTGAGCTGGGGACGGCAGCTGTTCCTGCCGGCCCGTGATGAGCTGAGGACACCGTGACCGGCATCAACCTGCCCTGGATCACGGCCACGGTGGTGGCCGGGGGACGCACGCTGCCCGAGCCGGTCGCCTCGCGGATCGAGCGCGTGGTCGTCGACGCCGATCTGCGGTTGCCGGGGATGTTCGAGATCGCGTTCGCCGACTACGACGGCACCGCGCTTTCCCAAGCGGGCATCGAAATCGGGACGGCCGTGGAGGTCTGGAGCAACTCGCTCGAACAAGCGCGGCAGCTGCGGCTGATCACCGGTGAGGTGACCGCGCTCGAAGGGCTGCTGCACAGCTCGTCGATCACCACCGTCGTGCGCGGCTACACCACCGCGCACCGGCTGCAGCGGGCGCGCCGCACGCGGACCTTCCTCAACATGACCGACTCCGACATCGCCGTCCAGCTGGCCGTCGAGGCCGGGCTCGAACCGGGCCTCGTCGAACCGACCGCCACCGCCTTCGAGTACCTCGCCCAGGTCAACCAGACCGACTGGGAGTTCCTGACCGGCCGGGCCACCGAGATCGGCTACGAACTCGGCGTGGCCGACGGGACCTTCTACTTCCGCCCGATGTCCACTGTGGACCGACCGGCGACCCCGGTTCCGGTGCCGCTGGGTCATCCGAAGGACCTGCTCGGCTTCCGGCCGAGGCTGACGGCGGGGAACCTGGCCACCGGGGTGGAGGTGCGGGTGTGGGACCCGGTGCGGGCAGAGGCCATCGCGGTGCCCGCCACGCTCGCGAGCCAGGCGGGCGCGCCGTTCACCCCGGTCGAACCCGGCCTCGGCGCGGTGACCGGGACGACCGCGACCCGGTATCTCGGTCCCGAACCCGCCACGACCGCGTTCGTCGTGTCCGATCGGCCGCTCGCCACCGGTTCGGCGACGCGGCCGGCCGCCGAGATCACCGCGCGGGGGCTCGCGGACCAGGTGGGCGGCACCTGCGCGGAGGCCGAAGGCGAGGCGATCGGGAACGCGGCCATCCAGCCAGGGGTGGTGCTGGAAGTGATCGGTGTGCAGGCCCGGTTCGACGGCCCGTGGCTGGTCACGCGCACGACCCACGTCTTCGACGACAGCGAGTACGGCTACCGGACGAGCTTCGCCGCGCACGGGGCGCAGGACCGGTCGCTGCTCGGGCTCACCTCGCGCGCGGTCACCAGAGGACGGATCGACGGGGTCGTGTGCGGGATCGTCAGCAACTGCGCCGACCCGCTCGCCCAAGGCCGGGTCAAGGCGGTGCTGCCGTGGCTGTCGCCGTCCTTCGAGACCGACTGGGCGCCGGTCGTCCAGTTCGGGGCGGGCGCGCGCTCCGGCTCCTGCTTCCTGCCCGAGGTCGGGGATGAGGTGCTGCTCGCGTTCGAGCTCGCCGACCCGCGGCGCCCGTACGTCTTCGGCGGCCTGGTGAACGACCACACCACCTGGGATCTCGGCGCGCCCGCCGTGGCCGCGGGCGACGTGGTGCGGCGGGGATTCATGTCCGGCTCCGGCAACGGCCTGGTGTTCAGCGACGAGCTGCCACCACCACCCGCGGCCGGTCCGGCGGCGACGTCCGCCGTCCGGCTCGGGTCGACGGCGGGCGAGGTCGCGTTGTCACTCGACCAGGTCGCGTGCACGGCCGCGCTGCGCTGCGATCCCGTGCCGGGCACGAGCGCGCCGCCCGCCGGGAAGCTGACGATCGGCAGCCTTTCCGGGCAGGTGACGGTGTCCGCGAGCCCGGCGGGCGCCGTGACGATCGACGGCGGCGCCGCGCTCGTGCTCAAGGCCACGACCTCGATCGACATCGAAAGCCAGGGCGTGGTGACCATCAAAGGGCTGCAGATCCGCTTGAACTGAACGGAGGTGGCGATGGACGGCGACTTCGTCGGCGCCGGCTGGTCGTTCCCGGCCGGGGTGAGCGCGAACGGCGGCATCGCGGTCGCGCGCGGCGCGGCCAAGATCGAACAGGCGATGACACTCGTCCTGTCGACCTATCCCGGCGAGCGCCCGTTCCGGCCGCGGTTCGGCTGCCTGCTGCGCGACCACGTCTTCGACGGCGCCAGCACCGACGTGCTCGGCGCGATCGCGCGCGAGGTCCGGCAGGCGCTGGCGCAGTGGGAACCCAGGGCCGAGGTGCACGACGTCGCCGTCACGCCGGACCCCGACGAGGAGACCAGGCTGCTCATCGACATCCGGTACACCGTGCGCGGCGAGAACGACCCGCGCAACCTCGTCCACCCGTTCTATTCCATCCCGGAGTGAGGAGCGACGGTGCCACTGCCCACGCCCTCACTCGACGACCGCCGGTTCCAGGACCTGGTCGACGAGGCGAAGCGGTTCGTCCAGCGCCACTGTCCGGAATGGACGGACCACAACGTGTCCGATCCCGGCGTGACGCTGATCGAGACCTTCGCGTTCATGGTCGAGCAGCTCTCGTACCGGCTCAACCGGGTGCCGGACCGGTTGTACGTCAAGTTCCTGGAGCTGCTCGGCCTGCGGCTGCTGCCGCCGACACCCGCCCGCGCGCCGGTCACGTTCTGGCTGACCACCAGCGCCTCGGGCACGCTGGTCGTCCGCGCGGGCACCAGGGCGTCGACGCTGCGCACCGAAAGCGACGAGAGCGTGGTGTTCTCCACGCTGGCCGACCTGGCCATCGTGCCCACCGAGCTGATCGCCGCGCGCAGCGAAGACGCGGACGGCAAGACCGCGGCACACACCGAAGACCTCGAACTCGGCACGGAGTTCCCCGTTTTCGGGCAGCCACCGGCGATCGGCGACCTGTTCCTGATCGGGCTGAACGAGCCGGCGCCGAGCTGCGCCCTGCGTATCGACTACCTCGGCGAGACCAGGGGCATCGGCGTCAACCCCAAGCATCCGCCGCTGGAATGGGAGGCGTGGGACGGCTCGGGCTGGGCTGTCTGCCCGGCGACGACCGACGAGACCGGCGGGCTGAACAAGGCGGGCCGGATCGTCGTGCACCTCCCGGACGGGCACGCGGCGAGCGTCGTCGGCGGGGAGCGCGCGGGGTGGCTGCGCGTGCGGGTGACCGAACCGCTGTCCGGGCAGACCGGGTACAGCGAGTCCCCGGTGGTACGCGGGCTGACCGTGTCGACGGTCGGTGGCACCGCGCAGGCCGTCAACGCTGAGCTGGTCGAGTCCGAACTGCTCGGCGCGGCGGAAGGTGTTCCAGGGCAACGGTTCCCGGTGCGTCGCCGTCCGGTGCTGGCCGGGCGCGAGCCGGTGGTGCTCGAGGTGGGCACGGACGACGGCTGGCAGGAGTGGACCGCGGTCGAGCACTTCGCCGCCAGCGCGCCGGACGATCGGCATTTCCTTCTCGACGCCGTCGCGGGCGAGGTCGAGCTGGGACCGGCGGTGCGGCTGCCGGACGGGGGAGTGCGGCAGTACGGCGCGATACCGCCACGCGGCGCCGCCGTCCGGGTCCGGCGGTACCTCTGCGGTGGCGGGACCACGGGAAACGTCGCGACAGGAACGATTTCGACACTCAAGTCGTCGATCCCGTTCGTCGCCGGTGTCGTGAACCTGCGGCCCGCGCAGGGCGGGGTGGACGGCGAGACACTCGACGAGGCGAAGGCACGCGGCCCCATCATGCTGCGGACCAGGAGCCGCGCGGTGACGGCGGAGGACTACGAGGCGATCGCCACGGAGGCCGCGCCCGAGGCGGCCCGCGTCCACTGCCTGACCGCGGGCGAGGGCGATGTCGGACAGGGCACGGTCAAGGTGCTCGTGGTGCCCGCCGTGACCGTCGACAAAGGACGCATCGACTTCGAGGACCTGGTGCCCGCCGCCGACACGCTGCGGCGCGTCGCCGAAGCGCTGGACAAGGTGCGCCTCGTCGGCACGAAGGTGCTCGTCGAACCGCCCAAGTACCGGGGCGTCACGGTGGTGGCCAGGCTCGTCGCCCGGCCGCGGGTCAGTGTGGACGCGGTCGCCGAACTGGCGCGGGAGGCGCTGTACGAGTTCCTCAACCCGCTCACCGGCGGCGACGGCGGCCAGGGCTGGACGTTCGGCCGGAAGGTGCTGCGCGCCGAGATCTTCGGCCTCCTGCAACGGGTTCGCGGCGTCGACGTCGTCGAGGACGTCCGGATGTTCGGCGCCGACCCGGTGACCAGGCGCCGTGGTGAGGAGACCGCGAAACTGCCGGTCGGCAAGGGCGGCCTGGTGTTCTCGTTCGACCATCAGATCCGGGTGGAGGAGACCTGAGATGCGCGCTGCCACCCCCGGCGTCGAATCGCCGTACCCACTGGCGACACTGCTGCCCTCGGTGCTCCGGGAGGACCGGTTCCTCGCGCGGTGGACGGCCGGGCTCGACGAGGTGCTGGTACCGATCATCAGCACCATCGACTGCCTGCACGGCTATCTCGATCCGCTGCTCGCGCCTGAGGACTTCGTGCGCTGGCTGGCGGGCTGGTTCGGTGTCCTGCTCGACGAGAGCTGGGCGTTCGACCGGCAGCGCGCGGTGATCGCCGAGGCCGTCGAGCTGTACCGGATGCGCGGCACGCTGACCGGGCTCGGCAGGCACCTCGCGCTGGTGGTCGACGGCACGGTCGAGATCGAGGAAGGCGGCGGGGTGTCCTGGTCACGACGGCCGACGGCGCCGTCACCCGAAGACGCCACCAGGGTGACCGTGCGGGTCGTCCCGAACGACCCGGCCGCGTTCTCCCGTGACGCGGTGGAGGCGGTCGTGCGTGCGGCGAAACCCGTCCACGTCGTACACAGGCTGGTGGTGATGACCGCGTGATCGTGTGCCGGAGCTGCGGAAACCGGAGCGAGGACGCCGACGCGTTCTGCGGGGACTGCGGGCGTTTCCTCGAATGGAACGGGGAGAAGGTCGCCCCCGAGATACCGCCGGAGGTGATCGAGGAGATCCAGCTCGCCCCGCCGCCGGAGCGTGGCTGGAAGCAGCGCGCCCACGATGCCGCGCGGGTCTACCTGCCAGGGCACAGCGGCGGCGCCACGGTCGAGATGACCGCCGCCGCGCCCAAACCCGGCGGCCCGCCGAAGCCGCCGGCACCACCTGTGCCCGGAGTGCCGAGGCCGCCCGCGCCGCCGGGGGCACCGAAACCGCCGGGGATACCGAAGCCGCCCGCGCCACCGTCACCGCCGGGAGCACCACCGAAACCCCCGCCACCCCCGCCACGCCCGATGCCCCAACCACCTCCGCCGCCGGTTCCCGAAAGCCGCACGGAGCTGGCGGCGACGTTGATCCAGCCCATCGAAGGGCGCGCGACGATCGAGGAGCAGCCGCCGGAGGTGCTGCCGCAACCGGTCCAGCGCCGGGTACGCGCGATCGTCAAGACCAAGCCGAGCAGGCGCCTGGAACCCGGCGACCTGATCTGCGGCGCGTGCGGCGAGGGCAACGCGGCGACCCGCCGGTTCTGCGGCCGGTGCGGCGAGTCGCTGGCCGACGCCGAGATCGTCCTGCCGACCTGGGGGCAGCGCGTCAAGCTCTGGTTCCGCGGCCGCCGTCGGCACCAGGCGGGCACCCGTCCAGGCCAGAAAGGCACCCCGGAGCACCGGAAGTGGCGGTTCTCGGTCGGCCTGCGCCGGATACGGGCGTCGATCGGGGTCGTCATGATCTTGCTGATGCTGCTCTACGCCGCGTATCCGCCGTTCCGGACGGCGTTGAACAGTGCCGCGAAGGAGATCTATCAGGACGTGCGGCCGTCGCTGAAACCCGTGCGGCCGGTGAGCGTGACGGCGAGCGACCCGCGGTTCGAGACCGCGCCGCACGTGGCCGCCAACCTCACCGATCAGTACACCGACACGTATTGGGCGGCACCGTGGAGCGAACAGCGGCGGCCCGCGTTCACCGTCCGGTTCGGCGGTGACTACATCATCAGCGACATCATCGTCTACGCGGGCGCGTCCGGCGACTTCGTGAACAACGGCCGTCCGTCGATCCTGAAGCTCACGTTCTCGAACAACGAGACCGTGCTGCTCACACCCCAGGACACGGCCGACAACCAGACGCTGAAGGTCACCAAGGCCGATCTGGTGAACTCCGTGCTCGTCGAAGTCGAGGACATTTACGTTCCCCAGAACGGAAAGAGCGACGTGGCGATCTCCGAGATCGAGTTCTTCGCGCTCGAGTGACACGCACTAGGGCGAGATCAGCTCAAGGTAACGTCCGCGTGCGTGCACCGCGGCGGCCCGTTTCCCGGTCCGCGTGTACGCCTCTTCGAGCAGCCGCCAGAGGTCGTAGTGGTACTCGTCGACGCGCAGACCACGCAGGCAGGTCTCGACGGCCAGGCTCGGGTTGCCCAGCAGCTGGAGCCCGGCCAGCGCGGCGGTCGCGTTCGCGGCCTCGGTCCTGAGCCGTTCCCGCTCGGGCAGCAGCCACTCGGCGGGCCCCGCCTCGGCGATGAGCTCACCACGGTAGGCGCTCAGCGCACGGCCGAGCAGCGCGCTGAGTCCGGCCGACGGCAAGGAGGCTTGCCCGGATCGCCAGCCGCGCAGCGCGTCTTGGAAGGTCAGCAGGTCGACCTCGCTGCCCGCCGGCAGCACGAGACGGTAGGCGGGCCCGTCACGGACGAGGAGGCTGTGCGAATTCGGTCCCAGCACGGCACGCACACTCGAAACCGCCACGTGGAGCCGATGTTTGGCGCGGCCGAACGCAACATCGGGCCAGAGGACCCCGGCGATCACCTCCTGGTGCAGCGGCCTGCCCGCGTTGACCGACAGCAGCCACAGCAGTGTCTTCGCCTGCCTGCGCAGGCCCGTCAGGTCGCAGGCGTTACCGTCGACCGCGATCTCGTACCGCCCGAAACAGCGCAGCTCGACACGGACCGGGTTCGGCGGCGGGAGCGGCACGCCCAGGCTCGGGGGCCGCGCCTGGGCGATGTGCCGCTGGATGTGGATCACCTCGGTGAGCGCGCCGGGGTCGTGATGGGTGGTGAGCTGCGCGGTGAGCAGCAGCCGCAGCCAGGTTTCGAGTGTCACCGCACCGAGCCGATGCGCCTGTTCGATCGTTTCACGCAGGACCGGGGTGGCGTCGGCGCCCGCGCGGTAGGCAGCCATGCTGATCGCCACGCCGGTCAGCAGCGCGCCCCAGTCGTCGCCCAGCCGCACGCATTCGGCACGCACGGCCAGCGCGTCGTCGGTGAGCCGGTGATCGGTGAGCACCGCGGCCGCGTGCGCGATCCGGGCGAGCCAGAGCCAGCCGTCCGACTCCGCTTCGATGGACAGCCTGCCGAGTTCGGCTTGGGAGAACGCGGGTTCCGCGTCGTCGGCGCCGAGGATGACGCACGTGATCCGGCTGGCGAGTGACACGAAGCGGTCTTCGGCGTAAGCGAGTGGGCCGAGCAGTTCGCGGGCGTGGCCGAGCCCGCCGTCGACGGCGGCCGCGATACCGCGCACGAGCAGCCACCACGGCTCGGTGCCGCCGGCGGCGGGCAGCGCGACGTGGTCGAGGCGCGTCGTGACCACGTCGTGGAGGTAGCGCGAAAGAGTGACATCCCTTGCGTGCGGCGGTTCTGGTTCGCCCATGCCCGGACCCAGCCAGTGAGCCAGCGTCGCCCGCTCGACGGCCGCGCGTCGCGTCATTCGCGCGTCGGCGAAGCGCGATTCCGCCTCCCGATAGGCTTCGCAGGCTTGGGCGAACTGGCCGTTGCCACGCAACCGCCGCGCGTCGGCCAGGCAGACCCAGGGGTCTTCACGCAGCCATGCCGAGGGCACGTGCGCGCTCTCCCGCAGCGCCGGCCACGTTTTCCCGGAGGCGGACAGTGTTTCGGCCGCCGCTGCCCAGTCTTGCGCGTGCGCGTACGCCCGGAAGGCTTCGGCCCAGTAACCTCGCGCGACGAGTTCGGCGGCGGCACGGCGATAAAGCCGAGCCGACGGTAACGCGGATTCGCAGTGATGCTGAACCGCGGTGTGACAGCGAAACAGGGTCCCGGAGGAATCGCAGGGGAGAACCGCCGCCGATTCGGCCAATTCGCGCAGCATCGCCGCACCGGTTTCGATGCCGAGCACCGCGTCGCACATCGGCCCGTCCAGAACACCCAGGCAGCTGGACCGGACGAGGAAATCCCGCAACTCGGGGCGCAGCCGGTCGAAAGGGCTTCGGGGTAGCGGGGTTCGCGTCGCCGCATGACGGTTCCGGTGGCACCGCGGGAGTGCGACCATGTCGGCGTTCTCCCCTCTGCTCGGCTGTGCAGGCTAACCCATTCGCGGCACGCCCCGCAAATTGTGGATCACCCGTTTGCGGTGGCAGGTAACGGTTTTTGCCCTTTCGGACCGTGGTTCGTGCCCGGCGTGCGGCGCGGCGGAGTCCTGTGTGGAGTCCGGCGGGCCGCCACACTGGGCCCATGGCCGTGAGCGTGGTGGTGCCCGCGTTCCCGGGCACCGCGCGCCCCGGCGCCGAGACCCGCTGCCGGGTCCGCGTCCGGAACACCGGCCCCGTCGTCGATCAGTGCACGGTGCTGCTCGTCGGCGAGCCGTCGGACTGGACGCGGGTCGAGCCACCGTCGGTCAACCTGCTGCCGGACGCCGAACGGGAGCTCGACCTCGTGTTCGCGCCGCCGAGGTCACCCGAGGTGCTCGCGGGGGAAAAGCCGTTCGCGATCCGGGTCCTTTCCCGCGAAGATCCGGAAGGCTCGGTCGTCGAAGAGGGCACGGTGACCGTCGAGGCGTTCAGCTCGATCGTCACCGAACTGGTGCCGCGGTCCTCGGCCGGACGGCGGACAGGCGCGCACACCGTCGCCACGGACAACCTGGGCAACGAGGCGAAGTGGCTGACCATCTCGGCGGCGGATCCCGACGACCGGCTGGACTTCCGGATCAAGCCCCGCTCCGCGCTCGCCGAGGCCGGCTACGCGACCTTCGTCAAGGTCAAGGCACGGCCCAAGAAGACCTTCTGGAAAGGCGTCGATCGGACGTTGCCCTTTCAGGTCAGCGTGCACCCGGAGGGCGAGGATGTCTTTCCGCTCAACGGCATCATGACGCAACGGCAGCTGCTGCCTCGCGGCTTGCTGCTGGCGCTCGCCCTGCTGATCGCGCTGGCGCTCGTGCTCGCGATCATGCTGAACACGATACTGGCCAGCACCCCGATCTCGACGGCGCGTTCGACCCAGCCGTCCCCGACCTCGGTCACCTCCTCGTCCTCGAGTCCGGCGAGCGGCTCGGCGTCTTCCTCCGCCGGCGCACGACCGGGCGGATCCGGCAAGCCGAGCGGCAGCGGGCCGAGCCCGGCCTCGCGGTCGAGCGCGTCTCCACCGCACACCGTGCGGATCCGGACCGACGCCGGACCGGTGTCCGGCGACGCCCAGTTGTTCTCCTACGCGGTGCGCCGCGGCTACACCCTGGCCGTCACCACGGTGCGACTGCGGAACACCGCGCGCGACGCGGGAACGTTGCAGATCCGGCGCGACGATCAGACGTTGCTTTCGATCGTCTTGGACACGTTCACCGGCCAGAGTTATCAGCCGGGCTGGACCTTCACCGGCGGGCAGGCCGTGGTGGTCGCCGTGACCTGCCAGAACACACGGAAGGCCTGTACACCCGAGGTGGAGTTCACCGGCAGCCTGACGGGAGCATGACCATGCCACTGCCCGCGGCCAAGCTGGGCGACGGGGTGACCGCCGTCGACACGCACATCGTGCTGGTCCCGACGCCGAGCGGACCGGTGCCCGTCCCGGCGCAGCTGCCGTTCTCGGGCACCATCACGAACCAGTGCAGCCCGACCGTGTCGATCATGGGCCGCCCCGCCGCGGTCGTCGGCAGCCAGGCGGTCAACCAGCCGCCGCACGTGCCGCCCGACGGCACCTTCGCGAACCCGCCGACCAACCTGGGCGTGATCGTCACCGGCAGCCCCACGGTCTGGATCGACGGGGTCCCGGCCGCCCGGTCCGGCGATCAGGTGGCCACCTGCAACGACCCGGCGCCGCTGCCGGTCGGCATGATCACCGCATTGGGCACCGTCTTCTTCGGCTGAACCGCCGTATCCGAGCGTGATCACCCCGGCAAGCCCCGGATGTGATGACATCACGGGCCCGCTTTTCCTTGATCATCAAGGAAAAGAGCAGTTCAGCGTGTTGCCTTGCCGGGGTGGGCCGATGTTGAGCGATTGCTGAGCGCGATCCGCATACTGCGTTCAGTGAGAATCGACCACAGGGAGGGGCGGCATGACGGAACGAATCGCGGTGCAGGTCAGCGGCTTGGACCGCATCTCCGAGCTCGGCGTCAAAGCGGAGCTGCGTGCCAGGCCGGAGCTGCGGCTGGTGGAGCCGGCGGAGCCCGGCATCTCACCGGTCGTCCTGGTGGTGGCGGACGCCGTCGGCGCGCCCTCGTTGCGTCTGGTCAGAGAGCTGCGCGCGCAACGGTCCCGCCGGATAGTCCTCGTGCTCACCGGCATCGACGACGCGGCGCTGCTCAACGCGATCGAAGTCGGCGTCTCGGGCGTCGTCCTGCGCCGTGACGCGACCCCCGAGCGTCTCGTCGGCGCAGTCACCCAAGCCGCGGCGAACAACGGTGTCCTCTCACCCCAGCTGCTGGGCAGGCTGCTGGAGCAGGTGTCCAGACTGCAGCGCCAGGTCCTGGAGCCGCGAGGGCTTCAGTTGTCCGGCATGTCCGGCCGGGAAATCGAAGTGCTCCGCCTCATCTCGGAAGGCTTGGAGATCAAGGAGATCGCCGAGAGGCTCGCCTATTCGGAACGCACGATCAAGAACGCGCTGCACGGTGTCATCGGGCGGTTCCAGTTGCGCAACCGCACCCACGCGGTCGCCTTCGCCATGCGCGAAGGCCTGATCTAGTCGCTGTCTTCTTCTTCCTCTTCTTCGGCCTCACTGTCCGACGGGGTCCCGGTGTCCGTGCGAAAGCCGCGTCCCTTGGACGGCGTGACGGCGTCGCCCATGCCGGTCACCTCGGCTGCCGGTTCCGCGCCCGGCCGCGGATCGGTCACGTACTGCGGCACCGACATCGCGGCGGTCACGGCACGGCGGAACATCGCCTCGTCCGCGCCGAGGCTGAGCAACAGGCCGTACAGACCGGTCGCGGTCGTCCCGGTCCACACCCCGCCGGGGCGGCGGTTGAAGCGAAGCTGCGGGCAGTGGAGCTCCTGGACGAGTCGAAGTGACACGTAGCAGAACAGGCAGGGGCGTTTCCCGCCCGCGATCGACGCCGGACCGCGCCACCCCGACAGCACGAGCGCCTGAGCCAGGCTCTGCTCGGCGTGGACGCAGGTGCTCGGCGACGTCCCGGTCGTGTTCACCGCGATGATGCGGCATTCCAGCGCCGCGTTCGTGATGAGAGTGGCGGCGTTGTTCGGCAGGCCACCATCGATGATCGGCAGGTAGGCCTGGGACAGGGCCGCCAGGATTCCCGTCACCCCGGGTTCCTGTTCGGGGAAGACGTCGGTGTCCACGGCGAGCCGTGCCATGCGCTCCTCGCCGAGCGCGTCGTCGTCACCGGCCATGACGTTGAGCACGCCCTGGGTCTTGCGCGCCTTACGGTCGTAGTCCGCGTCGCCGGAGGGCTGATAACCCTCGGCCAGGTCCGCCAGCTTCCGGCCGATCATCTCTTGGACCGTGCCGGCTTCGTTGGCACTCACCAGTATCCGGTCGTTGACGACCATGGCCTCGATCTCGGTGGACTTGCCGATACTGAGCAGTAACTGGGAGATCTGGTTCAACAGCTGGAGATCGCGGACCGCGTTCTTCGGGCCCGCGCCGGAAGCCAGTCCGTCGGCTGCCCATTTTCCCCGGAAGGTGACGTTGTTGGCGAAGCGCATCGTGCTGGTGGCGCCTCGCGTCGTGGCGAGCACCGTCGTCTTGCTGACGCCGCCTTGCCCCTGCGCGATCGGCCCGGCCACAGTCGCGGGCGGAGCGGAGAGCGCCGCCTGTGTGTACCGGTCGGACACGTCCTCGCTGCCAGGCGCTCCTTGATACGCCTCGTCCACCTCGGCGGCGAGCGTCCTGGCCCGCTTCAGGATGATGTTCCTCGCGTCTTCGAGCATGGCGAGCACAGCGGAACCGGCGCGCGTCGCGTCGATCTCAGCTTCGTCTTCGGATTCTTCCTCGGATTCTTCATCGGGCTTTTCGTCAGTGCTTTGCGACTCGTCGATCCGGCGTTTCGGAGGCATCATTTCCCCTTCGTGGAAAGCTCGGCGAGCACGGCGTTGTCCAGCATTTCCGCGACCTGTTCGTCACTGAGGTCCTGGGCGGTCACCCCGAGCCGCCGGATCTCCTCGAGAGCCTCCCGCAGCGCGGCGTCGCGCCCGGACACCATTTCCGCGAGCGGTTCCGGCTCCGGTTCGGCCGGTCGAGCCGTCCACTCGGCCAGCAGGTCATCCAGCCACACGGCCTTGTGATCGCCTGGATGGCCATCCCAGTCCGGACCCCACAGCCCGGCCAGCTGCTCGCGCAATGGCGCTTCCCACTCAGCGCCCCAAACGCTCGTCAGTACGTCGCGCTGCGCCGTGGTCACCCAGCCGAACGGCGGCTCGCGCAGCGACCAGAACAACGCGGGCAGCCACGGCTCGAGTTCGAGCAGCCGGTCGACCAGGTAGACGCCCTCAGCGGAGACCAGCTCGGCGAACACCTCGACGGTCCGGTCGGAAACCGCCGCGTCGCGCCGGACCTGTTCCACCAGCACGGCCACGTCGTCGCCGGCCTCTTGCCGAGCTTCCCGGACGGTACGCCACCAAGCGAGCACCTCGTCGTCGTCACGAAGCTCGAACGCGAGCACCAGCCCGGCGGTCGTGTCGTCCACGCTGTCGCCGGGACGGGTCATGTGGCACCGTCCTTGCGTTGGGGGGCGGGCTTTTTCAGCTGGGGATACTTCTCGGTGTCGATGAAGCCCATGCCCGGCATCGCCTGGTCGGCATGCACCCCGATGGTCGTGAGGTTGAAGGCCTGCACATAGGCGCGGCCCGCGTCGGCGAGCGCCTGGTGCAGTCCGGTGTCGAAGACGTCGTACCCCTTGCCGTACGCGGCTTCCACGAAGTCCGGAATACCTTTGACGATCTCCTGATGGTGATCGGTCATCTGCCCGGCGGACCCCGTGAAGACGGCCGTGACGGTCTGCTTGACCGTAGACAGGTCAGCGTCGTTCGCGGGCGTGACGAGCCCGCCCCGGCTTTGCGCGAGGTCGTACAGGATCTTCGCGGCCCGCCGGAATTCGGCGTGCCCGATCTCCGGATACATCTCGTCCGGGGATCCCGCGGCGACCGCGGCCACCGTGTCCTCGGGCGACATCTTGGCAGCCGCTTCCTTGTGTTTCCGCAACTCCTCTTCGAGCCCGTTCAGCGCGTCACGAAGCCGTTCCCGCTCGCCTGGCAAGAACACGATCTTCGTCCAGAACTGCCGGATCTCCTTGATACATTCGTCGACCGCTTCGATTGATTGCTTATCGTAAGGTGTCGCACGCCAATTATTTCGGCAAGTCATGACTTTCCGGTAGTAGCTTTCCGACAGCGAAGGCGCATTCCCCACTTTTCCTCCTCGCGCTACGCAGTGGCGATGGAGCGGATTTCCGCGGCGAACCCGTCGACCGCCTGAATGAGGTCTTCGACGGTCGGTTCCGCGGTGAGACCCTGATAGAACGCGTCGACGACCTCCTGCCCGATCCGAGCCCCGGCGTCGGGCGTCCAGTCCACCGCCTGCGCGGTGACCTTGGTCCAGATGTCCTCCCACACCCGCCCGGCCTCCTCCGGGCTCGGATCAGCCAGTTCACCCAGCACACGCACATAGATCGCATTGGACTCGTCGAGCACCGAGATCTCAGCCGCGACCTGGCTGTCCTCGCCCGTCGCCAGCGTGCCGAACGGCTGCCAGTCCCCGGCCGGCGCGTCCCGCGACGCCGCCCAAACCCACTCGTCGGCGCTCCCGGCGGGCCGCGCGAACACGTCGCCGTACGGCATGGCTGTCAGCACCGCCCGAAGATCCTCGAAAACCGGATCACCCCCGAGCACCTCGACGAGGTCGTCGAACCGCTCCACGCCGCCGTATCGCTCCACGACGCCGCGCAATTCGGCGACACTGGAACAAGCGGCCAATTCGGCCTGCGCCGCGCCTTCGAGCCCGGCGAACAGATCTGCGTACGCGTCGATGTCAGGAATCACCACGGGATCGACGGTAACGCCGGAACGCCCGTTTCCAGTGCGCCGGAAGGCTCTCGCCACGGGCACACCCGCCTGCCCGTCCGCCCCTGCATCGATCCGTGTAGCAGTCAACGACCTGTCCGCTGAGGACGGTGACGTGCCGCCTGAACAGGCGTACTTCCGTCACTCCTCCGGTGGTCACCGCCAGCGGGGGAGTGACGGGCGGTGTAGTGATCAACCATGGGCGATTTGTGCGAGCAGGTGGAGTGGAACTTCCTGGAGGCGGCGTCGGCGTACAGCTCGTTCAGCGGCCTGGCGACGAGCATGGTGCTGGCCTCGCTGGTGATCGTCCTCGTGCAGTACAAGGGCGAGGAGGACAACTCGGGCCCGGTGGCGCTGTTCACCATCACGCTGCTCGCGCTCGGCACCGACACGTTCATCTTCGGCTCCGCGATCGGTGACTCCGCATGCGCCCGCGCCAGCACCCAGGGCATGCTCGCCAGCAGCACACTGGGGGTCGGCGTGGTCATCCTGCTGACCGGCATTTCCGCGCTGCAGGCCAGGTTCAAGCAGTCGCTGTCGGAGCTCGCGCTGGTGGGCGCGGTGGTGACGGCCATCGGCGCCGCCGGCTCGATGGGGCTGCTGACGCTGTGGTCGGTCCGGTATGTCAACGGCGCGGTCCAGCTGGGCCTGCGGCCGGGACCGCCGATGTCGTTCGTGCCCGCGATGATCCTGATCGGGCTGTTCGTCGCGATGATCGTCGTGGTCGCGCTGCGCGCGCCGGGCGAACGCGTCCGGCGGCGCGCGATCGTGCTGGCGACCGGGGTGTATCTGCTGCACATCCTCGCGGTGATCGTGATGTACATGGTCACCATCGTGGTGCCGATGAGCGAGTGGACCGTGCGGACGGGCTTGGCGATCGAACTGATCACCGTCGCGATCACGATCGGGTTCCCGCTGGTCGAGCTGGCCGCGATCGTGGTGTCGATCGACTGGCGGGTCGGCCGTGGGCGCTGGCGTGACCTGCTGGCCGACCGGACCGCGGTCATCCCGGCCCAGCACCGCGAACCCGCGGCCGACCCGGTTCCCCAGGACTCGTGACCCCTTAGCCGAGCAGCTCCCAGCGCTGCAGCGCGAGCGGCACGTTGCCTTCGCGCCACAGCCGGTCGTGGAACTCGCGCAACCCGAAACCGGCGGGCAGATCCGCGATCAACTCGGTGATCTGCAGCTTGCCGACCTGATAGCTGAGGCCCTGGCCTGGGTATCCCGCGAAGAACACGGCCTCCTCCCAAGCGGTCTGCCGGTCCGCCGGAACCCGCCGCTCGATCTGCTCGGCGGCTTCTTCGATGGTGAGTTCCCCGGACGCGAGCGCGATGTCGATCTCGGCGCGCAGCGCACGCAGCCGCTGGAAGTTGGTGATGATCAGCGCGCTCGCGGGCGCATCGTCGAACAACCCGGCCTTGAGCATCAGTTCTTCGTTGTAGAAGGCGATTCCCTCGTTCGGCGTCGAGTCGTAGAAGTGCCTGCGCGCGGGGTCGGGATGGCGCCACCCGAGTGCCAGCTGCTGCGCGTGGACGCCTTCGTGGCAAATGCCGAGCCGGGGATCGACCGCGCCCGCGATCTCGAAGTACGGCAGGTCCGCGCGGGGTTCGGGAATGTAGCGGAATGCGTCGTCGCCGACGCGACTGGCGGAGGTGAGATCGTCCGTGACGCCGAGCGAGCTCAGGGGAGCGAGGTAGTCGGGCATCGGGGTGAGCAGATAGCGGCGGAGCGTCTCCGGCTGGCTGAGCAGATCGTGCTCCTCGTAGAACCGGCGTATCTCCAGCTCGGCCCGGTCTTGTGCCCGCACCTGCTCGGCGGCGGTCGCGGGAAGCGCGGGCGGCAGGAGGTCGCGGTGGCGGTTCTTGAGCACTTTCTCGGTGGCGACCGCCCGGTCCCACTCCTGGCGGGCCATCTCGCGAAGTCGTTGCGGCGTATAGGGAAGCAGCGCGACCTCGCGCAGGAAGAACTCGAGCGACCCGGATTTGGTCTCCGGGTCGAAGTCGTGCGGTTCGCTCAACCAGCCGCGGTAGGTCTCCAGCGCGTCCGCGGCCTGGGTGGTCGCGTCAGGCAGTTCGCTCGCCAGGCGCGACGGCAGGTGCGGCGCCAGAGCCCTCATGGCTGTTTCGAGCTTCTGCCGCACACCGTCGAGCATCTGGACGGCCGAGCGGGCGAACGGCGCGGCGGCGTGTCCGGTCAGATTCTCCTTGCCGTGGGCCAAAGTCTCCGGGATGCGGCGCAGGTGCCGGAGTACCGCCTCGGCGCGCTCGCCCTCGAAGGGCTGCCGGACCAGGAGGACTTCGTGCAGCGGCACCAGGGCCTGGTCGACGTAGAAACCCGGGTTGCGCTGCCAGTTGCGGAGCTGGTCGAGTTCCCAGCGGACCTTCGCGAGCGCCGAATCGAGCAGTTTGCCGTTGACCCGCACCGGGATCGGCTCGCCGGTCAGGTCGAGCGCGTCCCGCTTCAGCTCGAACGCGGCGAGGGTCCGGCGTCGCGCGGCGACGGCGTCGGGTGACCAGTCGGCGACCCAGCCGTCCGGGCGTTCGACGCGGGGCAGGTCGTCCGGTGAATCCGCTTGGGTGACCGTTCGCCATGCCCAGAATTCGCTCAGCAGCGCGTCGACGCCGGAGTTCCCCATGACCGCCAGCAAACGCGAAAACCCTCCCGCTCGCAAGGCAGCCGGATTCTGCCAAGGTGGAGTCATGAAGATCCTGTTCACCACGGCACCCGGTTACGGACTCACCCTTCCGCTGATCCCGCTGGTCTGGGCCGCCCGCGCGGCCGGCCACGAGGTACTGCTCGCCACCACGTCGGAAATGACCGATGTGTGCGTGCGTGCCGGGCTTCCGGTCGTCGACGTGTTCCCGCAGCGCGATGTCTGGGGCGACCTGATGTCGGTCGTCCGCGGCGAAACCGACCCGGAAACCGAGCTGCCGGAGGAATACCGCCTGGCCGGGAAATCCGGGAACCCGTTCGGAATGTTCACCGCCACCATGACCGAGGGCACGATCGAGGCGGGGCGGGCGTTCGGGGCCGAGTTCATCGTCTACACCTCCGACCACTCCGCGGGCATGCTCGCCGCGTCCGCGCTGGGCGTGCCGTCGCTGGAGGTGGGCAACCGGGTTTCCTGGTCGGCACGGGACGCCGAATGGGTCGCCGAGCACGATGTCTTCGGCGAGGACGAGCTGGACGATCTGCTGCGGGCCAAGCTCGGCATCGGCGACGCGCGCCCGGCCGTGGTCGCCAGGATCGATCCGCGCGCCCCCAGCATGGGCGGGCTGACCGGCGACGAGCCGGACCACCGCGACGGCGTGCCGTGGTGGCCGATGCGGTTCGTGCCGTTCAACGGCGGCACGGCCGTGCCGGACTGGGCGCTGCGGCGCGGGGACCGGCCACGCGTCGCGGTCACTCTCGGCACCGTCGTGCCCGCGCTGTCCGGGACTACCAACCTCACGGTCGTCGTCGAGGCGCTCGGCGGGATGGACGTCGACGTCGTGCTCGCGGCGGGCACGGCCGACCTGACCGACCTCGGGACACTCCCGGCCAATGTCCGCTCGGTCGGTTTCCTTCCCCTGTCGGCGTTTCTGCCGACCTGCGACGCGATCGTGCACCACGGCGGCTCCGGCACCACGGCCGCGCCGTTGTTCTACGGGGTGCCGCAGCTGGTGCTGCCCGCGTTCGCCGACAACCCGATGTCCGCGAAGCGGGTCGCCGACCGCGGCGTCGGCCTCAGCCAGGATCCGGCCACCGCCGAGGTCGACGGCATCCGCGCCATGGTGCGGCGCCTGCTCGACGAAGACGGGTTCCGCACGGCCGCTGCCGAGGTCGCCGCTGAGATGGCCACCCAGCCGAGCCCGAGCAGCGTGCTCGAACGGGCGGTCAAGCAAGCCGGTTGACCAGCGCGCCCAGCACGGTCAGCGCCGCGACGGGAAGGGCGGCCTCTATCCACGGCCGGGATCGCAGACAGGCTCTAAGACGATTCCAGCCGGGCGGGATCGACTTCGGACATGGCCGCCGCGCTGTCCAGCCGCCAGCCCTTGCCGTACGCCGCGGCGAAGTTTTCCTCGCCCAGCGCGGCCTGTCCACGGCGGGTGAGGTCGCGAACCCACGGCTCGGTGCGGTCGTGCGCGCCGCGCAGGCGGGCGGCCGCGCCGAGGATGACCGCCGTGTCGGCGTACCGGTCGTGCAGCGCCGCGAGTCCGGCCACGCTCACCGCGACCGCGGCCACGACCGGCATGTCCAAGCTGGCGACCGCCGCCGCGTAAGCCACGCCCGCCGCTTCCGAGGCGCCCGTGCCGTCGCCCGATGCGACGCGGAGCAAGGTTCGGGCCGCTCCGATCAACGCCCGGCCATGGTCGTCGTCGAACGTGAGTTGTTCGCTCAAGCGGGCTTCGGCGGCGTCGAGCAGCTCGCGTGCTCGGCCGAGCTCACCGGCGCGGAGGCTCAGGTTCGCTTCACGCAGGTCGAGCATCATCGAGATCTCGGGCGGGGCCGGGTGCTGGGCGCGCTCGCGGGTCGCGGTGATCAGGTCGGCGGCGCGCGCGGTCTCGTCGAGGCGGACGTACAGGTCGATCCAGCGGAGGCTGATGAACAACTCGTCGCTGAGGCTGAGTGACCAGAACTCGCGGGCGAGCCGGGTCGTCTCGGTCAAGTCGGCGAGCGCGCCGTCGAGGTCGCCGTCGGACTGCCGCAGCAACGCACGCAACGGCAGCGCGGTCGCCTGGCCCCAGCGGTCGCCCGCACGGGCGAAGCAGTCGAGCGCGGCGGTCGCGTCTTCGTGCGCCTGGGCGTGGTTGCCGCCGTTCTCGGCGAAATGGGCGCGGAACATGCGGGCCAGGCCGGCGAGCCAGACGTCCGGGCCGTCGATCACGCGCTGGATGATCGTCAGCCATGCCTCGGTTTCGCGGACGAAGGCAAGCCTGAGCGTGGTCAGCGCGCCGCCGAAGCCCGGCAACTCCGGATACGCCAGCAGCCGGCCGATGAGCGCACGCAGGTTGTCGTCGCGCTCGTTGAGCCAGTCGTTGACGAGCGCGCTTTGCGTCGCGGCGGTCGTGAGAAGCAGCCACTCGGCGACGTCACGCTCCACGCCTGGCGTGGTGGACGCCGTGACGGCCTCGCCGAGCCAGTAGGCCGCGTCCTGCTTCCGGCCGAGCATTTGCCAGTACCACGTGAGATCCACGGCGAGCGCGATCGCGCCGACGTGGGTGTCGCATCGCCACCGCAGCGCGGCGAGGATGTTGTCGTACTCGGCGCGCAGGATGTGGAGCGCGTCGAGTTGGCGGGGGCCGCGCAGCTGCGGATCGCAATGGGCGACCAGAGCGGCGAAATAGCCGGCGGCTCGGTCGCGAACGTCGGTCAGCGTCTCCTGCTCAGCGAGGTTCCGCAGTCCGTACTCGCGGATCGTCTCCAGCATCCGGTATCGGCCGGTGTCCGGCGCGAGCTGAAGCAACGACCGGTCGACCAGTCCGGCGAGCAACTCCGGGACAGCTTCGATTCCCGCGCAGACGGCGGTCGCCGACGCGGCCGTGACGCCGCCGGGCAGTACCGCGATCTGCTCGGCGACCGTGCGCGAGTCCGCGTCGAGCAAATCCCAGCTCCACTCGATGACCGCGCGGAGTGTGCGGTGGCGGGGGAGCGCGGTGCGGCTTCCCATGGTGAGCAAGCGGAATCTGTCGGACAACCCCGCGGCGAGGTCGGTCAGCGAGAGCGTCCGGAGACGGGCAGCGGCCAGTTCGAGTGCGAGCGGCATGCCGTCCAGGCTATGGACGATGTTCAGGACCTCGGCGAGATTGTGCTCGTCGACGGCGAAACCGGGGCGGACGGCCGCGGCCCGCTCGGTGAACAGCCGGACCGACGCGGAGCGCCGAGCCTGCTCGACGTCGGCGTCCGGTCCGGGCAGGGGAAGCGGGCCTAGGGGGACCAGCGCCTCGCCGTCGATGGCGAGCGGCTCGCGGCTGGTGGCCAGCACACGCAACCCGGCGCAGCGGGTCAGCAGCGCGGAAAGCAGGTGGGCCACCGCGTCGATCAGGTGCTCGCAGTTGTCCATCACGAGCAGGGTTTCCTGGCCGTCGAGCTGATCGACGAGCACGTCCAGCTCGCTTCGGTCCTCCCGCAGTTCGGCCGAGCCCTCAAACAACGCGGAGCCACGTAACCCGATCGCGGCCAGTAGCGCCGCGCCGACCTTGGCCGGTTCGGTGACGGAGGCGAGATCGATCAGCCAGGCGCGCTCGCGGCGCCGCGCGGCTTCGAGAGCCAGCCGGGTTTTGCCCGCGCCGCCGGGGCCGAGGACCGTGACGAGACGGCCGCTGGTGAGCAGCGTTTCGATGCGGGCAAGGTCGTCGTCGCGGCCGATGAAACTGGTCAGCGCTGCCGGCAACGAACTGGACTTCGTGCGCGCGACCGGTTGCTCGGTACGCAGCAGCCGGAGGTGACGTTCCCGCAGCGCGGCGCCCGGGTCGGTGCCGAGCGTCTCGGCGAGGGTTTCGCGGATGCGCTCGTAGCGCGCCAGCGCTTCGGCTTGGCGCCCTTGAGCGGCGAGTGCGTCCATGAGCGAGGCGGCGGCGCGCTCATGGACGGGGTGCTCGGCGAGCAGTGCCGTCAAGCGGTCGGCGGCCGTGTCGGCCCGGCCCAGCGCCAGCTCGGCGTCGGCGAGGTCGACGGTCGCTTCGGTCGCGATCTCCGCCAGTCGGGTCGCGAAGACGGGCGCGACCGCGGGCTCCCCCCCCACAGCGTCACGGCCTCGCCGAGCACGGCCGCCGCACCGGTCGGATCCCCGGCGCGCAGCCGGTCACGGCCCGCCGCGGCGAGTTGCTCGAACCGCAGCGCGTCGACGTCCGGCGCTGCCACGGCCAGGCGATAACCGCCCGCGACCTGCGTGACGTCGTCGGCCGAGCCGAGAGTGCGGCGCAGCCGGGAAACGAGGGCTTGCAGGGCGTGCGAGGGATCTGCCGGCGGGTCCTCTGCCCAGATCGCGTCGATCAGGACACTCTGGTCGACCGCGCGTCCGGCCGCGAGTGCCAGCCGGACCACGAGGCCTTGCAAGCGGGCACCCGGCACGGGCAGCGCCTCGTCGCCGCGCGACACCTGAAACGCGCCGAGCAGCGTAACGCGCAGCCGGTCCATGCCTTGATCTTCGCGTGTGCGCTGGTGTGAGCGTCATGTGGCCCCGTGTCAACGCGATGTGCGCCTCGTGTGAGCGAGCCCCGGCAGTGTTGCCGTGTCGCCGAAATCCGGCGGCGGAAGGGGAAATCTCATGCATGACGTAGTGATCGTGGGCGCGGGCCCGGTCGGCCTGTTCGTGGCGTGCGAGCTCGGCCTCGCCGGCTGCTCCGTGCTGGTGCTCGAACGGGAGCCCGAGGCGAACTCCCCATGGCGGGCTGCCCCGCTCGGCATGCGTGGCCTGTTCGCCGCGTCGGTCGAGGCGTTCCAGCGCCGTGGCCTGCTGGACCCGCTGCTGTCGGCCTCCGGTGTGCAGAACGTTCCCGGCACGGACGCGTCCGGCCGTCGCGGCGCCGGGCATTTCGCGGGCATCATGCTCGACCCGGCCAACATCGACGACAGCGCGCTGCCGTTCCGGCTGCCCAACGCGGCGCCGGAGGCCGTGATGACGGACCTCGAGGTGATCGAGTCGGTGCTGTCCGAGCAGGCGGCGAAGCTCGGCGTGGAGATCAGGCGCGGCGTCGCGGTCTCCGACCTCGCCCAGTACGACGACAAGGTGGTCCTGTACGCGGGTGAGGACGAGTACCCGGCGCGCTGGGTCGTCGGCTGCGATGGCGGCCGCAGCACCGTCCGCAAGCTCGCGGGTTTCGAGTTCGTCGGGACCGAGCCGCAGTTCACCGGCTACACGGTGCTCGCTACCATCGCCGACCCCGAGAAGCTCAAGCCCGGCATCAACCTGACGCCGAACGGCATGTACCTCAAGCGGGAGACGGACGGCCACCTCGGCTACATGGACTTCGACGGCGGCGCGTTCGACCGTTCGCAGGAGCCGACCCGCGAGCACCTGCAGACGGTGTTGCGCCGGGTGTCCGGCACCGACGTGACACTGACCGACATCCAGCTCTCGTCGACCTTCACCGACCGTGCCAAGCAGACCACGAGCTACCGGAACGGCCGGGTCCTGCTCGCGGGCGACGCCGCGCACATCATGTCCCCGCTCGGCGGCCAGGGTCTCAACATCGGGATGGGCGACGCGATCAACCTGGGCTGGAAGCTCGCGGCGACCGTGCTCGGCCACGCCCCCGAAGGGCTGCTCGACACCTACACCGCCGAACGTCATCGCTTCGGCGCCCTCGCGCTGGAGTGGACTCGCGCCCAGGTCGCGGCGATGCGGCCGGACCCACACTCGCAAGCGGTCCAAAGCCTGATCCGCGACCTGCTGGCGACCACGGACGGCACGACGTACGTGTACGCGAAGTTCTTGGGCGCGTCGATCCGGTACGACCTCGGTGACTCGCACCCGCTGGTCGGGCGTGTCGCTCCCGAGTTCGAGCTTACGGACGGCGTCCGGCTCAGTGACCTGATGCAGGACGGCCGAGGCGTCGTACTCGACTTCAGCGCTGATCAGAACCTCCGTGATTCGGCTTCACACTGGGAAAACCGGGTGCGCTACGTGGCGGGCGCGGCTCGCGATGACCTCGGCGTGGGTGCGGTGCTCGTGCGTCCCGATGGCGTTGTCGCCTGGGCCGGCGAAGGCTCGTCCGACCGCGAGGCGTTCGAGCGCGCCGTGCGTCAGTGGTTCGGCAACCCGGAGCTGTCGCGATGACGATCAACCTTCGACCGGGGAGCACGGTGGTGTTCGTCGGCGACTCGATCACCGATTGCCAGCGGCTCGAGAGCGAAGACGGGCTCGGGTTCGGGTACCCGCTGCGGGTGGCGGGGGAGTGGGACTTCCGGTACTCGCACCGGGCGGTGAACTGGCTGAACGTCGCGCGTGGCGGTGACAAGGTCATGGATCTCGAAGCCCGGTGGCGAGCGGATGTCCTCGGCGCCCGCCCGAACGTCGTGTCGATACTCGTCGGGATCAACGATGTGGGCTGGCAAACGCTGAGTCCGCAGGGACGGCCCATCCCCTTGGGGGAGTTCGAAGCGGGCTATGACCGGCTGCTCGCGCCGCTGACCGAGGCGGGTACGACGGTGATCATGATCGAGCCATTCCTGCTGCCGATTCGTGGGGTGGTCGAGGCGGGCCGGGGCTATGCGCTCATCGGTGAGAAGGAGCGCAAGGAGTGGCGCGCCGATCTCGATCCGAAGATCGAGGTCGTTCGCGAGCTCGCCCGTAGACACGGCGCGCACCTGATCGGCGCGGACGACATGTTCGCCAAGCTTGCCGCGACGACCGGGCCCGAGTACTGGGCGGCGGACGGCATTCATCCGACGCCCGCGGGTCATGCCGCGCTCGCGGCCGCCTGGTTGCGGCTGGTGACGTGAGGTTCATGCACAGACCGGGTTGTCGGCGTAGCGGGGTGGCGGGTCGTGGGCGGTGTTCTTGGCGGGCGTGCGGTGCGGGTCGAGGTAGGCGGGTGGTGTCCACCAGACGGTGCCGTCCTTGATTTCGAGGTCCCAGCCGCCATGGTGGATGAGGTTGTGGTCGCGTTCGCAGACGAGCGCGAGGTTGTTGAGGTCGGTCGGTCCGCTGTCGCCGATCCAGTGGTCCGCGTGGTGCGGGATGCACCACTTCGGGCCCCTCGTGCAGCCGGGCCGGGTACAGCCTTTGTCACGGATGGCGAGGGCGTGCCGCTGGGCTCGGCTGGCGTGCCGCCGCGACCGGCCCAGATGCAGGACCTCGCCTTTCGTGTTCATCACGGCAGGCACGAGCAGGGCATCGCAGCACATCTTGAGCAGCTCGGAAGCGCTGGCCGCGCCCCAGTCCGTCAAGTGCGCCGCCGCTGCCCGGCGCTGCAGTTCCTCCAGGGTCACGGTGACCATGACGACCGCTTGCTCACCGGCTCTCGACGGCATCCGTGGCGAGCGGGTGGCGGTGTCGAAGACTTGGACCACCGCGTCGCCGAGGCGTTGTTCGCGGCTGCGGGGATCCGGGTTGCCGAGTTCGTCGGCGGCATCGGGTTTGGCCAGCGTGTCCAATGCGGCGGCGATGACCTTGCCCGCGTTGCCGTCGAGATCGGCGGTGAGCCTGAAGCGGCCGGAGCGGGTGAACCAGTACCGCGCCTCCCGCCGCGGCCGCGCCAGCTCCCCTTCACGATCGCGACGGTCCTTGCCTTCGATGTCCCAGTACGACCTGAGTCGCTGTCCGACCTTCGCCACGCTGATCGGGGTGGCCATCTTGGCCAGCCCGATCAGCATCTTCTCATCCTCGGCTCGGTTCTCCGGCGTGAGCCACGACGGTGTCTGGGACAAGGTTTTCTCTATCTCGTCCAAATGCTCGGCGCTGAGGTCACCTTCACGCGCCGCCTGCCGCGCCAACGGCATGTCGGTGGTCGCGTGACGTACCCGACGGGCGGCTTCCCGCCGCGACAGGAACATGATCCGCTCCAGGAACAAGGCCGTACTTCGGGTCCCCAAACCGGGTCCCAGCTTGCGTCTCTCGAACTCCTCCACCAGGTCGAGAACTCGTGCGTAGAACCGACGAAGATCAGTCTCGGACGCCAGAAGGCGCGCGGTCAGCTCTTCGTCGGAAAGCTGCCACGGCGGCGTCAGTTCAGTAGTTTCCACACATTCAATGTAGCCGCACATCGGTTCGAGTGCCAAAAAAAAGAATGACCAATAGGACCATTTGAACTTAAACACTTAGAGCGCTCTAAGCGCTTAAGAGAGCGCGTAGCAGCGAGAGAGCGACGTCAGGCCCAGCGCGCCTTGTGGAAGATAGGATCGAGGCCGTAGATGTCGAACTCGGTCCCCTGCGGCGCCCCACCGTCACCACGCAGGATCCACGTCAGCGACGACAGGATCGCGTGCCCCCACTGGTGGATGTCGCGATTGGACGCGATCAGCTCGCCCGCCTCGGTCATGACATCGCCGACCTGATGCAAGGCCGACGCCGGCCCGGAGATCATGAGCGTGCCCGCGTGCTCGGTCAGCGAGATCCGGTCGTCCTGGATGTAGTGCGGCGCACGAGGTTCCGGTGTTCGCAGCGTGAGCGGCCTCGCCTCGGAAGCGCGACGGCGGAAGCCCGCGCGCAGCTCGGGCCATGCCGACGGCCGCAGCCCGATGTCCTTGCGGATGATCAGGAGGTCGACCGGCTCGACATCACGGAACCAGTACGCGATCTCGTCGGCGAGGTCGTTCTTGCGGAGCGGCACGTGGACCGCGCTGTGCGGACTGGACGCCGCCATGCGGATCAGCGCGCCCAGCCGGAGCAGGTCTGCCCGGCAGCCGGTGATCTTGCCGTAGCCGGTCAGCGTCGGCGGGCGGACCCAGGTGTTGCGCAGGCGCGCGTCCGGGACGAGCACGCGGCACAGCCTGCCATGCCCGGCGACGGGATGGGCGAGAGCGGACAAACGCATGCTCCTCCTCTCGTCGGCGGCCGGGTGTGAGCGTGGCGCATGGTGCCCGCCGTGTCGAGCGAATATGGCAAAGCCACACCTGCCGCGAGCGTGAAAAGTGTGCTTCGCGCACATATCCAGGGTGGGGTGGTCGGTACATAAAGTGTTGCCACTATGAACAAGGTATTCCCGACCGCCGCCGCGGCGGTCTCCGATGTCCACAATGGAGCCTCGTTCGCGGTCGGCGGCTTCGGGCTGTGTGGCGTGCCCCAGGTCCTGATCGACGCGGTGCACGCCACCGGGGTGTCCGGGCTGACGCTGGTGTCGAACAACTGCGGCACCGACGGACGCGGACTCGGCGTCCTGCTCGAATCCGGCCGGGTCGCGCGGGTGGTCGCGTCCTACGTGGGCGAGAACAAGGAGTTCGCCAGGCAGTACCTCGCGGGTGAGCTCGAAGTCCGGCTGACCCCACAGGGCACTCTCGCCGAACGGCTACGCGCGGGCGGCTCCGGCATTCCCGCCTTCTACACGCCCGCCGGTGTCGGCACCCAGATCTCCGAAGGCGGGCTGCCGTGGCGTTACGCCCCGGACGGAAGCGTCGCGGTCGCGTCGCCGCCGAGTGAGACCCGCGCGTTCGGCGGCCGTGAGTACGTCTTGGAACAGGCGATCACCTGCGATTTCGCGCTGGTGCGGGCGGCTCGCGGTGACCGGCACGGGAACCTGGTCTTCCGCAGGTCGGCCGCCAACTTCAACCCGATGGTGGCCACCGCGGGCCGGATCACCATCGCCGAGGTCGAGGAGCTCGTCGAAGACCTCGATCCCGACCGGATCCACGTGCCCGGCATCTACGTCCAGCGGGTCGTCGAGCTGACGCCGGAGCAGGCGGCCGACAAGCCCATCGAACGCCGCACCACCACCGAAAGGAACGCCGGCTGATGCCGTGGACACGGGACCAGATGGCCGCGCGCGCCGCGGCCGAACTCGCCGATGGCAGCTACGTCAACCTGGGCATCGGGCTGCCGACGCTGGTGCCCAACCACATCCCGGCCGGCACGCGGGTCGTGCTGCATTCCGAGAACGGGATTCTCGGCACCGGGCCCTATCCCGCCGACGCCGAGGTCGACGCCGATCTCATCAACGCGGGCAAGGAGACGGTCACCACGCTGGCCGGCGCCAGTTTCTTCAGCTCGGCCCAGTCGTTCGGAATGATTCGAGGCGGCCACATAGACACCGCGATCCTCGGCGCCATGCAGATCTCCGCCCGCGGCGATCTCGCCAACTGGATGATCCCCGGCAAGATGGTGAAGGGCATGGGCGGCGCGATGGACCTCGTCCACGGCGCCCGGCACGTCGTCGCGCTCACCGAGCACACCGCGCGCGACGGCAGTCCCAAGATCGTGGCCGACTGCACGCTGCCGCTCACCGGCCGCGCGTGCGTCGACCGGATCATCACCGACCTGTGTGTACTCGACGTCGCCGAAGACGGTCTTCACCTGATGGAAACCGCTCCCGGCGTCACCGAGGCGGACGTCGCCGCCGCTACCGGCGCACCCGTCAAGACGTGAGGATCAGGAGGCGTTTCGCGGTCCCGGCGTCCAAATGGGACACCGTGCTGATCAAGTGGGCGCGCAGGGCCTCGAGCGCCTCGTCGGGATCGTGCTTCACACAGGCGGCGAGCATGCGCTCGTGCTCCTGACGGCGTGTGGTCAGCAGGTCGTTGTCCGACTCGCTCTGGATCCGGTAGCGCTCGCTGTTGTGCCACGTCTGCTCGGTCGAACGCATCAGCCAGGCCGACCCGGCCGCCGCGTAGATCGCGTAGTGGAACTCCTTGTGGTGCACCCGAGCCTGCTCGGCGTCCCCTCGCTCCAACGCCGCACGCTGGGCCTCCAGCGCTTCGAAAGCCCGGCTCTCGTCGGCCTTGTCGAAGTGCTGGGCGGCCCGGCGGCAGAGGGTTCCTTCGAGCAGGATGCGGGTGCGGTAGGTGTCGACCAGGTCGTCCAAAGACAGCGGGCGGACGACCGCGCCGCGGTGGGGGAGCAGGTCGACCAGCCCGGTCGATTCCAGCCGCCGCAACGCCTCGCGGATCGGGGTCATGCTCATGCCGAGCTCGGTCGAGAGCTTCTGCAGCCGCAGTGGCTCGCCGGGGCCGAAGGTGCCGTCCTTGATGAGCTCGAGGATTGCGTCGTAGGCCTGGCCGGTCGTGGTCTGCTTGCCCGCGGGCTCGGCCTTGGTCATGTCAGTGGGTCCCGTCCAGCAGCGCGCCCGCGCCCGGCACCACCGGTGGCAGCCCCAGCTCGGCGAGGATGCGGTAGGTGGTGGCCACGGCCGCGGTGATCACCGGCTTGCCGATGCGGTCCTGCACCGCCTGCACCACGGGCAGCGACGGCATCTGGACACATGCGGAGAGTATAACGACGTCAGCGTCGTGGTGATCGAGGCGATCGACCAGCGTTTCGAGCCGCCGCGGGTCCTGCGCGCCGACCGCCAGGTTATCCGGGATCTCCAGCGCCAGGTAGTCGGTGACCTCGTGGCCCTCGGCCGTGATGTAGCCGGCGACCTGCTCGGTCAACGGCCGCAGGTACGGCGCGATCAGCGCGACGCGCTTCGCCGAGAGCACCTTGAGTGCGTCGACGAGCGCGCCGGCGCTGGTGACGACCGGCGCCGGGTGACCGTTCGCGCGGGTCACTTCGAGCAGGCGCTTCTGGGATTCGCGGTGGTAGCCCTCGCCGCGGCTCATGATCGCGACCAGGCACGCGTACCCGAGCACGTCGACGGCCGCGTCGGACAACTCGGCGGCGCAGCGGTCCGACTCGTCGTCCATCGCGGCGAGTTCCGCCGCGGTCACCTCCTTCATGCGCATTCGCGCCGAGTGGAACGTGAAGCGCTCCGGCGCGATCGCCTCGCGGGCGCGCAGCATCGCCGGGACCTCGGTCTCCATGGTCGTGTTCGAACTGGGGACGATCTGGCCGATCCGGTACATGGCTCAGACCGCCTTCACGGGGTTGCTCAGGGTGCCGATGCCTTCGATGGTCGCGGCGACCAGGTCGCCGGGGACCAGGAAGGTCGGCGGATCCATGGCCGCGCCGACGCCCTGCGGCGAGCCGGTGGCGATCACGTCGCCCGGTTCGAGCGTGACGCCTGAGGTGATCTCCTCGATCAGTTCGGGGATCCGGAAGATCATCTGGGCGCTCGTGCCCTTCTGCCGCCGCTCGCCGTTGACCGTCAGTTCCATGCCGAGCGCGTGCGGGTCGGGGATCTCGTCAGCGGTGACCACGATCGGGCCGAGTGGCGCGTAGGTGTCCTGGCCCTTGGAGAAGAACCACTGGCCGGATCGGCGCTGGTCACGGGCGCTGATGTCGTTGACGACGGTGTAGCCGAAGACGTGGTCGAACGCTCGCGCGCCCGGTACCGAACGCGCCGTCTCGCCGATGACGACGCCGAGTTCGCACTCCCAGTCGAGCTGGGCGGTCATCCGGGCGTTGTGCTCGATCGGCTGATCCGGGCCGATCACCGCGGTCGCGGGCTTCGAGAACAACACCGGGCGGTCCGGCCGCCGCGCGTCGGTGTCGAGCGTGCGGCTGGACTCCTCGACGTGCTCGGCGTAGTTGAGGCCGACGCCGACGATCTTGCCCGGCCGCAGCGGTGCGTGGAGCACCACTGCGGACAGTGGCACGACGTGGTCGGCCCGTGGCGTCCCCGAGTACACAATGGACTGGACGCGGGCGTGCAGTTCCGGGCCTGCCGCGATGTAGGCGCGCAGGTCACCGGGCACGTCGGGGACGGCGAGCCGCAGATCGAGCACGGCGTCGTCGCCGACGAGCACGCCGAGCCGGGGCTCACCGTCGGCGGTGTGGCTGAAGGTGGCGAATCGCATGGTAGCTCCGTTTCAGTCGGTGAAGGACAGCCCGGACCGGCGGGTCCGGTCGAGGGTGAGCGAGAAGACGTCGAAGCGGTTGTAGTGCCCGATGACGTCGTGCATTTGCTTGGCCTGGATGGATTTGGCGAGGTCGAGGTCGGCGTAGACGATGCCCTCGGCGTCGATCAGCGGCTCGCCGATCGGGCGCCCGTCCGGCCCGAACACACCGCTGAGCGCGCAATGCTCGCGGCGCAACAGTTTCCGGGTGGCCTCGTCGTGCCCGAGCAGTTCGACCATCTCTTCGGAGATCGTCGAACAGGCGACGACCGTGAACGTCTTGCCTTCGAAACTCTGCGCGGCCGAGCGCAGCCTGATCGCGTCGGCCATGTCGTAGTCCGGCGGCGCGACCGGCAGCGCGATGTAGCTCGCCACATGCACCTGCTCGCCTTGCGCCAGCAAAGCGAAGCGCGCCAACGGATTGGTGTTCTCGCCGCACGCCAGCGCGCCGAGCCGCCCGATCGACGTCTCGTGTACGCGGACCGAACTGCCGTCGCCGTGGCCCCAGGTCAGCTTCTCCGCCCAGGTGGGCACGAGCTTGCGATGCACGCCGAGCAACTCGCCGTCCGCGCCGATGAGCAGCACCGAGTTGTAGAGCGTCCCGGCCGAGTACGGATCGCGTTCGTTCACGCCGATCACGACGTGGGCGCCCGCCTCGCGCGCGGCCGCGCACAGGGTCGCGACCTCGGGGCCGGGAACGTCGATCGCCGACCGGTAGAGGCGCTCGAACCACGGGCCGCCCTGGACCGGGTTCAGCGTCCAGTTCCAGTACGGATACGCGGAGACGAACACCTCGGGGAAGGCGATCAGCCGCGCGCCCTTCGCGGCCGCGGTCTCGATCAGGCGGCACGCCTTCTCGACGGTCGCGGCGGTGTCGAGGAACACCGGCGCCGCCTGGACGGCGGCGGCGCGGAAGGCGGGGAAGCTGGCCATCGTCACCTCTCAGAGTCGGGATGATTTGATCAAATCTTACATCGACGGTCAAGAATATGAACCCTGAGCAGCGAATAGAAGCTGAGAATATCGCCGAATTTGATCAGAAACGGCTTGGATTTGATTAAATCTTGGGCTACCTTGGGCGTCACCGCTCGATCGAGAGGACGGACACATGGACTTCGACGACGACCGGCTCGGCCGGGCCAGGGTGCGGGACACCGCCGAACTGGACGCCTACTACGACGAACTGGCCGGCCTCGACGCCGGCGCGCTCTGGACGGTCGCGAACAAGATCGAACCCTGGTACCCGCGGCCGGAGTCGGTGCCGACGCACTGGCCGTACGCGAAGCTGCGCCCGCTGGTCACCAAGGCGCTCGACCTGGTCAGCGGTGACGACGCCGGACGGCGCGTGGTCGCGCTCTACAACCCGGAGCGGCGCGATCTCGCCGCCGCTGTCGGCCTGCTCTACACCGGGCTGCAGATCATGGGACCCGGCGAGTCGATGACCGCGCACCGGCACCAGGCGGCCGCGCTGCGGTTCGTGCTGGAGGGCACCGGCGCTTGGACCATTGTGGACGGTCAGAAGCTCAGCGTCGGCCCGCGCGACTTCGCGATCACCCCGAATTGGACCTGGCACGAACACGGCAACGAGGCGGACGACGGCCCGGTCATCTGGCAGGATGGTCTCGACATCCCGCTGGTCAACGCGCTCGACGCGCCGTTCTACGAGGTGCATCCCGACATCTACCAGAAACAGGAAGGCGTCGTGAACTCGTCGCTGCTGGTCTACGGCGCCGGGCAGCTGCGCCCGGTCGGCGACCCGTGGCACAAGAACCACTCGCCGCTGCTGGCCTATCCGTGGGAGCCGACGTACGAGGCGCTGCTCAAGGCGGCCAAGGCGACCGACGGCTCGCCGTACGACGGCGTGATCATGGAGTACGCCAACCCGGTCACCGGCGGCTCGGTGATGCCGACGATGAGCGCGCACATGCAGTTGCTCCGCGCCGGCGAGGCCACGCTCGCGCACCGCCAGGTCGGTTCGAAGATCTACACAGTCGCCAAGGGCAGCGGCTCGTCGGTCGTCGCAGGTAAGCGCTTTCAGTGGACCGAGGGCGACATTTTCTGCGTACCGTCATGGGCCTGGCACGAGCACGCCAACGCCAGCCGCTCCGAAGACGCGTGTTTGTTCTCCTTCAACGACTTCCCGGTGATGCGCTCGCTCGGCTTCTTCCGCGAGGAGTGCTACACCGACAACGACGGTCACCAGGAGGTGGCCGCGTGACGACCACCGCCGCCCCGCCCAGGACCGCGATCGCGGTCGTCCTGTGCTGGCTGTTCATCGTCTTCGACGGCTACGACCTGATCGTCTACGGCACGGTCGTGCCCGGTATCGGCCGCGAGTGGGGCATCGGGAAATCCGCCGCTGGCCTGATCGGCAGTCTCGCTTTCCTCGGCATGATCGCCGGCGCGCTGGCGGGCGGCAGGCTCGCCGATTCGCTCGGCCGCAAACGGGTGATCCAGGGCTGTGTCGCGACGTTCTCGGTGGCGACGGTCGCGTGCGCGTTCGCCACCGGCCCCGCGGCCTTCGGGGTGCTCAGGTTCGTCGCGGGACTCGGGCTCGGCGGGATCGTGGTTTCGGCGAACACGCTGATGACCGACATCACCAGCCCGCGCCATCGGCCGCTGGTCGCCACCGTGCTGATGTCCGGAGTGCCGATGGGCGGCAGTATCGCGGCGCTGATCGGCATCGAGATCATCCCGTCGCTCGGCTGGCGCTGGATGTTCGCGCCGGCCGCGATCCCGCTCGTTTTCCTGCTGCCGCTGGCGATCCGGTACCTGCCGGCGCACACGACACCGCGTCCTCGCGACGCGGCGACGGCCTCGGGCTACCTGGCGATCCTGCGTAAACCGTTGCTGCCGCTGAGCGTGCTGTTCGGCTTGTCGGTCGCGACCACGTTCATCACCTGGTACGGACTGGGAACCTGGCTGCCGGGGATCATGGCGCAGGCGGGCTACGACCTGGGTTCCGCGCTGACGTTCGCGCTGGCGCTCAACCTCGGCGCGGTCGCCGGGTCCAGCGTGATCGCCTGGGCGGGCAGCCGGTTCGGCGCGATCCGGGTCGCGGCGTTCGCGATCGGCGTCTCCGGGGTGTCGCTGGTGGCGATGTCACTGGGAAATCCCGGCACCGTCGGGTTGTACGCGCTCGTCGTGGCCGCCGGGATGGGCGCGCACGGCGCGGCCTGCCTGGTCACCGGCGCGGTCGCCGGGTACTACCCGGACGATCTGCGCGGCAGCGGGCTCGGCTGGGCGATCGGCACCGGCCGCGTCGGCGCGGTCATCGCGCCCAGCATCGCGGGCTGGCTGCTCTCGACCGGCCTGCCCGCGCCGGCGAGCCTGGTGTTCTTCGCGGTGAGCGCGCTCGTCGCGGCGGCCGTGTACCTCGTGCTGGCGCGGAGGTACTGACAGCAGAGGCCGGGGTCACAAATAGGTAACGGCTGCGCTTGCCATCTTCAGCCTGTCGGCGTTCAGAGTTCTACTCGTGCGTCACATACCTGTTGAATGTTCATGGATATGAACGGAGTAGCAGTGTCGCCACTCAGACCTCTCCGGCGCATCGGCGTTCTCGCCGCGACGGCGGCCGTGTTGAGCCTCCCGCTGTCCGCCGGCGTCGCGTCGGCCGCTCCTGTCTCCAGCGGGGCATGCTCGTTGCCGGTGATCTCTCGCTTCTGCCCGCCCAAGACCGTCGTCCTCGACGGAAAGCGCCTGCTGGTCAACAAGCTCGCCCTGCTTGTCGGCGAGCGGACGGTCACGGCGTCTCTCAAGGATCTGCTCAAGCAGGCCGACGTAGCGGTCAAGGAAGGACCGTGGACCGTCGCCGACAAGGAGCGCGTGCCGCCCAGTGGCGACAAGCACGACTACATGAGCCTCGCGCCTTATTGGTGGCCCAGTAAGGAGAAGACGCCTGAGAACCCGCTCGGCTGCCCGTACGTTCAGCGAGACGGCGTGCTCAACCCAGAGACGACAGCCTTGTCCGACAAGGCTGAGCGACTCAAGGCGTTCACGGCGATCTACCAGCTCTCGCTGGCCTGGTACTACACCGGCAAGGCCGAGTACGCGCGCCGCGCGGCGCTCGACCTGCGCACGTGGTTCCTCGACGCCGCGACCAAGATGAACCCCAACCTGAACTTCGCGCAGGGCATCCCCTGCAAGACCGACGGCCGGGGCATCGGCATCATCGAGTTCGCCTACACCTTCACCCAGGTGCTCGACGCCGCCGCCATCCTGAGCACCGGCGCGCCCGGCTGGTCGAAGGGCGACGAGAGCGCGTTCAAGGGCTGGTCGGCCGACTTCCTGACCTGGCTGCGCACCAGCCAGAACGGCAAGGACGAGGCCGCGGCGCAGAACAACCACGGCACGTTCATGGACATGCTCACCTCGGGCATCGCGCTGTACACCGGACAGACCGCGGTCGCCAAGGACATCCTCGAGAAGGCCAAGGCAGGCCGCGTCGACGTGCAGATCGCCGCCGACGGCAGCCAGCCGCAGGAGATCGCCCGTACCCGCACCTACCACTACTCGACCTTCAACCTGGTCGCGTTCACCCGGCTCGCGCAGCTCGGCGAACGCGCGGGCGTCGACCTCTGGGGTTACCAGAACCCCAAGGGCGGCAGCATTTTCAAGGCCGTCGACTTCCTGCTCCCCGCCGCCACCAAGGGGCAGTCGGAGTGGAAGTACCCCGACCTGAACTTCCTGCAGTACGCGGCACTGGACAGCGTCCACGCCGCGGCGGACGCCGGTGACCGCGAGGCCCGCGCGGCGCTGCCGAACGTCCCGAAGTCGCCGATCGGCGACCTCTACCCGGTCCGCCCGGCGGCCGAGCAGCTGGACGACATCTCGACCACCGGCTAGCGGGGAGCCGGGATCGGCGGGGAGTCCCTCGCCGATCCCGGCGACCCTTGCGTGCCTGCCGGGAAGCTGTCTATCCTCCAATTCACTACAACATGTAGCGAATTGGAGACGACGTGGCTGGCCGACCCCGGGATCCCGAGCTCGAGAAGCGACTGCTGGACGCGGCCTGGTCGCTGCTGACAAGCCGGGGCTACGACGCGCTGACCATGGCGAAGGTGGCCGCGCAGGCCCAGGCGCACCGCACCGACCTGTACCGGCGCTGGCCGACCAAGGCGCAGCTCGTCGTCGACGTGCTCGCCGGGCATCTGCCGCCGGTCTCCGACCACGACACCGGAAGCCTGCGCGGCGACCTCAAGGCGATCGTCGACGACTTCGCCGAGTCGTGGTCGTCGAGCTGGGTCGACGGGCTCATGGCACTGACGGCCGATCTGCACACCGATCCCGACGCCGAACTCGCGTTCCGCACCATGGCCGAGGGACGCGGGCGGCCGCTGCACCACGCGCTCACGCGGGCGACGCGCCGGGGTGAGATCGGCGAGATCGACGAACTCGGCCTGGTCGGCGACCTGATCGAAGGTCCGCTGATGCACCGGCGGATGATCGGCCGCCAGCCGCTGACGCCGGAGTACCTGGACGCCGTGGTCACCGCGGCCCATCGGCTGCTGACCGGCATGTCGGTGCCGTCGTGAGCCTCCACGAACTGTCCGCGACCGAGCAGTTCGACGCGCTGCGCGGGGGAGAGGTCAGCTCTCGTGAACTGACCGAGCACTACCTCCGGCGCATCGAGCGCCTCGACGCCGGGCTCGGCGCGTTCGTCACCGTCACGCCGGAACTCGCGCTCGAGGAAGCCGTTCGCGCGGACAAGCGGATCGCCGCGGGGGAGTGGGCGCCGCTGCTCGGCCTGCCGATCGGCATCAAGGACCTGTATCCGGCCGCGGGTGTGCGCACGACGTTCGGGTCCGCCGCACTGGCCGGTTTCGTCGCACCGGAAGACTCCTGGACCACGGCGCTGGTGCGGCGCGCCGGTGCGGTGCTCGTCGGCAAGACCAACACCGCCGAGTTCGGCGCCACTTGCTACACCCACAACGACGTGACGGCCCAGCCGGCCGTGACCCCGTATGACCTGGGGCGCTACGCGAGCGGGTCCAGCGGTGGCGCCGCGACCGCCGTCGCGGCCGGGCTGTTGCCGCTGGCCACGGCAGGCGACGGCGCCGGATCGACCAGGACGCCCGCCGCGGTCTGTCACCTGGTCGGGGTGAAGCCCAGCCGCGGTCTGGTCGGTTCACCCGCGCTCGTCAGCACGACCGTCGAAGGGCCCATCGCGAGGACCGTGGCGGACGCGGCGTTGCTGCTGGACGTGATGGCGGACGGCGTTCCCGCTTGTGCGCCAAGGAAACCGTTGCGTGTCGCGATGTGGACCGACACGGGTCTCGATGGGCCTCCGCATCCGCAGGCCGTGCGCGCCGTCGAGCGGACGGCTGCGCTGCTGCGGGACTTGGGGCATGACGTGCGCGAGGTTCCGATCCCGGCCGGCTGTGACGAACGGGTGCGCCAAGCGCTGCGCAAGCATTTCGCCTCGTCGGTGCACGCGGCGGTGTCCACTTTGGTCCCACCGGACGACCGAGGCTCGCTCCTGCCGTACACCCGCCACCTCTACGCAGAGGGCGAAGCGATGCTGGGCCGTGAAGTGCTTGCGGTGGAAGGGATTCTCGCGGAGTATGCCGGCGCGTTCCTCGCCGCGTTCGCCGATTTCGACGTCGCGCTGACCCCGGTCACGAACGGCCCGCCGGTCCCGATCGGGCACTTCCTGGCCGGCGGCGTCGAAGCCGTGCCCGAGTCGATGCTCGCCTGGTCCGGCTACACGCCTTGGGCGAACTTCACCGGCCAGCCCGCGATCGCGCTGCCGTCTCATGTGGACGAAGGGCTGCCGCACGGCGTGCAGCTCGTCGGCCGGCCTCGGCACGACGCCGAGCTGCTCGCGCTCGCCGCCGAGTTGGAGGACGCGGCGCTGTGGCAGGACATCCATCCGCCTTGTTGGGATTAGTGAGAGGCAGGCCCTGATGCTGGATCCTGGGCAGGGATTGACCGAGCGGCTCGTGGCATTGCCCGACGGGCGGCGGTTGCGCGCCATCACCGCGGGCGCGGGCGCCGGGCCGCTCGTCGTGTTCGAGGCCGGAATGAGCGCGCCCGCCGCGTCCTGGACGCACACTCAGCGCGAGATCAGCGCCCGCACCCGGACGCTGTCCTACGACCGCGCCGGGTACGGCGGAAGCGACGCCGACCCGGCCGACCGCACCCTCGACCGCATCGTCGACGACCTCACCGCCCTGCTCGACGAACTCGGCGAGACCGGGCCGGTCGTGCTCGTCGGGCACAGCTGGGGCGGCCCGATCATCCGCCTGTTCGCCGAGCGGTCCCCGCGGCGCGTCGCCGGCCTGGTCTTCGTCGACGCCACCGTCGCCGAGGTCATGAACCTCAGTGCCGCGAAACTGGCCACGATCAGTTTCGGTGTGCTGTCGGTGCTGGCCCGGTTCGGCGGCCGCGGCCTGATCGAGAAATTCACGTTGCCGCACGGCGTCTCCCCGGCCATCAGCCCCGCCGACTTCGCCATCCTGTTGCGCGACTACGCCTGCGTGAGCGCCATGCGCGCCGGGCGCCGCGAGGCCGCGCAGATCGGCGCGGCGTTGCCGATCATGCGCCGCCTGCAAGCGGCTGGAACCCCTGACGTGCCAACGGTTTGCCTGCAGGCAGGGCGAGTCGAGCGCGGCATGGCGAAGGGCCGCCCGATGTTCAACAAGGTCGCGGCCGACCTCATGGCCGCAGCACCCCAAGGCCGTGTGGTCGTCGTCGAAGAGGCAGGACACCTTCTCCCGCAAGAAGATCCGGCAGCCGTGCGCGACACCATCCTCGAGATCATCGACGCCGCGACGGTGACGCCATGACCGCCGAAGCGGTCGTCCAGGCCACCGGTCACCGCCGCCTGCTGGCCGCCTTGGTCGGCACGAACGCCGCCGCCTACATCGGCACCTCGGTCCCGATCAGCCTCCTGCTGGTCACCCACCTCACCGCGATCGCGGGACCGGCGGCGACGTCGGCGTTCAGCCTGGTCACCGGCATCGGCGGCATCACCGGCCTCATCGCCAACCCACTCGGCGGCCGCATCAGCGACCGCACCGCCGCCCGCTTCGGCCGCCGACGCACCTGGATCCTCACCGCCGGCCTCGGCGCGGCCATCCTGCTCGTGGTCATGGGCTGGACCACCGAGGTCTGGCAGGTGGCGCTCGGCTGGGCCCTGATCACGGCCCTGATCGCCTTCCAGCTCGCCGCGAGTTCCGCACTCGCCGCCGACCAAGTCGCCCCGGCCCGCCGAGGAACGGCTTCGGGCGTCGTCGCCTTCGTGGCACTCGCCGGGCCCGTGTTGGGTTTCGCGCTGGTGAGCGCGGTCCCGGCGTTGCCGTGGTTGCAGTGGGGCGTGGTCGGGGTGCTCAGCGCGGCCGGTGTCTTCATGTGCGTCCTGCTCGTACGCGATCCGCGACATGAGGCGCCTCACGATGAGCCGGGCCTCGCGATGGTGCTGCGGTCGTACTGGGTGAACCCGCGCAAGCATCCCGCGTTCGGCTGGGCGTGGGTGGTGCGTTTCCTGATCACCGCGGCTTGGGCGTCCAACAGCTATCTGGCGTTCGTGTTCACACAGCGCTTCGGGGTGCCGACGGAAGAGGTGGCGGGGAAGATCCTCGTCCTGACGCTGATCGGGATCCTTTGCGTCGCCGTGACGGCTTGGCTGACGGGCTGGCTCTCGGACCGGCTGCAGCGTCAGAAGCCGTTCGTGCTCGGTGGGGGACTAGTGCTGGCGGTCGGCCTGGTTGTGGTGACGTTCTCGCCCGCGATCCCGGTCGTGTACGCGGGCGCTGGGATCATGTCGCTGGGCTACGGGACTTTCCTGGCTACCGACTTCGCGCTGTGCCTGCGTATGCTTCCGGATCCCGAATCGGCGGGGAAGGACTTCGCGGTGCTGAACATCGCGAGCATTCTGCCTGTTGCCGCTGTGCCTTTCGTTGCTCCGGCTCTGCTTGCGGCTGGGGGCTTTGTGGTGCTTTTCGGCGCTCTTGCGGTGCTTGGTGTTGCTGGGGCGGTGAGTGTTCTGCGGCTGCCTGATATCGGGCAGGAAGGGCAGCCGGGCTTTGCGGCGATGACGCGGGCTTGAGGTAATGCGTGTTGTTCAGAGGGAAGTATTCGGGTGGTGCGGCCAAGCGCCTGTGTCACCATCGTGGCGTGGAGCTTGGTGACGGTATGTGTGTGGTTCGCATCCCACCGCAGGATGATGGCTGGCTCGGCTTCGACCTTGCCGAGGTCATGTCTGCGGTGGGTGATCGTGCTGACCTGCGGTGGGTCCTGCGGTTTGCCTCGTTCAACGGCGACGTGTTGACATGCACGCAGATCGTCGACGGCGAGTTCAGCGGATACCGGGAAGAGCGGCTGCGCATGCGTCTGGAAGTAGTCGACAGCAGCTACTGGGTTGTCGCGGCTGACGATCCTCGGGCACTGGCAAGTGTTCGCTCGGCGTTTCACGGTGTGACAGACGATTCGCAGCTTGTGTAACGGGGAGTGCCTCTTCACACCTCCTGGAGCGGTCTCGCGCCTAGCGCTGGGTGGGCTGTGGTCGTGAGTGGTACGGCCGGTTCTAACCGGTCTAAACACTCACGACCCCAAGCCCAAGCAGGCCGACTCACCGCCCAGGGTGGGCGGCAGCCACGAGCGATCCCGGCGGAGTAAAGCGGGCTTTATCCCCACGCTGAGACGCAAGCTTGGGGGAGGGCTTGTCAAACGACACGGCCCGAGTGCAGCATCGGAAAGCCGCGAATGATCCAAAGTGGAGAATGGCTGAGGCCTGTCGAGGGCCTGCTGAAGGAGGCGGGAGGAGTCACCACTCCCTTCCATTATCAACATATAGCGCACAGGGGGGCTTGCCGCAAGACCCCGGTTGTGCCGCACAATCTCTCGCCGTAGCCAGAACCTGGGGAAACGGGAGTCGCTGAGTGCAGGGGTACGACGAGGAATTGCGGTCGGAGCGGGACTACATCGCCGGGCTGTACACGCAGTTGGACGCTGAGCGGGCGCGGGCGAAGGGGCAGTACGTCGCGGCGCTGCGGGGGAGTGGCGAAGCGGTCATGGAGCGGGATGTCCAGGTGCGGGCTTCGGCGAAGGAGATGAAGCGGCTGGCGTTCGGGGACGATGGGTTGTGCTTCGGGCGGCTGGACACGCTGGCGGGTGAACGTTCTTATATCGGGCGGATTGGGCTTTTCGACGAGGACGATGCGTTCGAGCCGGTGCTGCTGGACTGGCGGGCGCCGGCGTCGCGGGCGTTCTATGTCGCGACCGCGGCCAGCCCGGAGGACATGCGGCGGCGACGGCAGTTCCATACGCGTGGGCGGACGGTGGTCGACTTCACCGATGAGGTGCTCGGGCGGCCTGGTGAGGGGGATCGGGGGGATGCGGCGCTGCTCGCGGCCGTCAACGCTCCGCGCGGTGAGGGCATGCGGGACATCGTGGCGACCATTCAGGCCGAGCAGGACGAGATCATCCGGCTGGACCACCCGGGTGTGCTGGTGATCGAGGGCGGACCCGGCACCGGGAAGACCGTGGTCGCGCTGCATCGCGTCGCCTATCTGCTCTACACGCAGCGGGAGCGGATGGAGCGGCACGGGGTGCTCGTGATCGGGCCGAACCCGGCGTTCCTGCATCACATCGGGCGGGTGCTGCCGTCGCTGGGTGAGTCGGATGTCGTGTTCATGACGACCGGGGATCTGGTGCCGGGGCTGAGTGTGACCGCCGAGGATGAGCCGGAGGTCGCGCGGGTCAAGGGTTCGCTGAAGATGCTCGACGTCCTGGCGGCGGCCATCGCTGATCGGCAGCGGCTACCTGAAGAGCCGATGCCGATTCAGCTGAAGGACGTCACCGTCCGGATCGACGCCGAGACCGCGGAATGGGCGCGGGACGAGGCGCGCAAGAGCGGCCTGCCGCACAACGAGGCGCGGTCCGTGTTCACCGAGATCGTCACGTACGTGCTGACCGAGCGGGCGATCGGCAGGATCGGGCGCGGCTGGCTGACCCGTGACGACCGGGAAGAGTGGGAGGACCTGCGGAAGTCGTTGATCAAGGAGCTCGCGGAAGACGACAAGTTCGTCGCGGTGCTTGATGAGCTGTGGCCGATCATGACGCCGGTCGACCTGCTGGCGGAGTTGTACATGTCGCAGCAGCGGCTGCGGGCGGCCGGTGCGGACCTGGCGCTGGCGCGGTCCGAAGGCACGGCGTGGACGGTGTCGGACGTGCCGTTGCTCGACGAGCTGGTCGATTTGCTGGGACCGGACAAGCCCGCCGACCGCAGCGTCGACCAGGAGCGGCGGGCCGAGGCCGAGTACGCCGAGGGCGTCATGCAGATGATGAAGCTCGACCGGGAGGAGCTGGACGAGGACGTCGCGCTCGTCGCCGAGCATCTGCTCTACGCCGAGGATCTGGCCGATCGGTTCGTCGAGGTCGACACGCGTGACCTCGTCGAGCGGGCGACCGCCGACCGGGACTGGACGTACCGGCATGTCGTCGTCGACGAGGCGCAGGAGCTGTCCGAAATGGACTGGCGGGTGCTGATGCGGCGGTGCCCGAACCGGTCGTTCACGGTCGTCGGGGACCTGGCGCAGCGGCGTTCGGAGGCGGGCGCGCGGTCGTGGGACGCGATCCTGCGGCCTTATGTGCCCGGCCGCTGGGTCTATCGGTCGCTGACGGTCAACTACCGCACGCCGGCGGAGATCATGGCCGTCGCGGGCGCGGTGCTCGCCGAGTTCGCGCCGGATGTGAAGGCGCCGGAGTCGGTGCGCGCGTGCGGCGTGCAGCCGTGGTCGCGGCGGGTCGACGACGCTGAACTCGTTGCGGCCATTGAGGAATTCAATGCCGGCGAGGCCGGTCGTGAAGGGACGAGCGTCGTCATCGGGCCGGCGGGGGTGGCGGGCGTGGTGCCCGCGTCGGAGACGAAAGGCCTGGAGTTCGACGCCGTGCTGGTGGTCGATCCCGAGCGGATCCTCGCCGAGGGGCCGCGTGGCGCGTCCGACCTCTACGTCGCGCTGACCCGCGCGACCCAGCGGCTGGGTGTGCTGCACCAAGGCGACTTGCCGGAGGCGTTGGCGGGGCTCGTTGCGAGGAGTTGATACCTAGCACTACTATGCCTAGGAGTTCTAGGCATGGAGGCTTGGTGAAGGTCACGAAGGATCTGGTCGCCGCATCGGCGACGCCGATGGTGCTGGGCATATTGGCCGAGGAGGACAGCTACGGATACGCCATTCTCAGGCGGATCAACGAGCTGTCCGCCGGTGAACTGGACTGGACGGAGGGCCTGCTCTACCCGTTGCTGCACCGGCTGGAACGCCTCGGCCACGTGAAGTCCAGCTGGCAGTCGGTCGCGGGGGAGCGGCGCCGCAAGTACTACAGCGTCACCGACACGGGCCTCGCCGAGCTGGCCGAGCAGCGACGGCAATGGGCGACGGTCGTCGACACGCTCAAGCAGATCTGGACCGGCCCCGGCGACGCCGGGCTGGCCATCGCGGGAGGTCTCGCGTGAGCACCCCCGACGAGCTGGAGTCGCAGTTCGCGCAGTGGCGCCAGTACCTGCAGAAGCGCCCTGAGCTGCGGAAAGCCGATGCCGACGAGCTCGAAGACCACCTGCGTGGCTCGGTCGATGAGCTCGTCGGCGCGGGGCTGCGCGCGGACGAGGCGTTCCTCGTCGCCGTCAAACGCATGGGCAGCCTCGACGACCTGTCCCGTGAATTCGCCAGGGAGCATTCGGAACGGCTGTGGAAGCAGCTGGTGCTCACCGGTGAGCCGGACGGCGCGGTGGCGTCCCGGTCGCGCCGGGATCTGATCGCGATGATCGTGTGCGCGGCGGGCGCGGCACTGTCCATCAAGGTCCCGGCACTGTTCGGAATGGACCTTGAGCACGACATGTCGTTCTACGGTCCCAATCTCGGCCTGTTCGTGCTGCCGTGGCTCGCCGGATTCCTCGCGTGGCGTCGCGGGGCGCCGAAACCGTTGATCGGAGCGCTGGCCGGGCTGTTCGTGCTTGGCGCGGTCGCGGCGAACGTCTTCCCGCTCGGCGACCAGTCGCAGACGCTGGTGCTGACCACCATCCATTTGCCGATCGCGTTGTGGTTCGCCGTCGGACTGTCCTATGTGTCCGATGAGCCGCGGTCGCCGAGGCGCCGCATGGACTTCATCCGCTTCACCGGCGAATGGTTCGTCTACTGTGTCCTCATCGGACTCGGCGGCATCGTGCTGATCGCGTTCACCTTCGGCACCTTCAAGGCGATCGGGATCGTCCCGGAGACGTTCGTCGGCCAGTGGCTCGTGCCCTGCGGCGCGTCGGCCGCGGTGGTCGTCGCGGGCTGGCTGGTCGAGGCCAAGCAGAGCGTCGTCGAGAACATCGCCCCGGTGCTCACCAGGCTGTTCACCCCGCTGTTCGCCTTGGGGCTGCTGGCTTTCCTGGTCGCGGTCGGCGTCAACGGCGCGGGCATCGACATCGAACGCGACGCGCTGATCCTGTTCGACCTGCTGCTGGTCGTGGTGCTCGCGCTGCTGCTCTACTCGATCTCGGCACGTGACCCGCTGGGCCCGCCCACCCTGTTCGACACGCTGCAGCTCGCGCTCGTGGTCAGCGCGCTGGCCATCGACGTGCTGGTGCTGCTGGAAATCGTCGGCCGGATCTCCGACTTCGGCACCTCGGCGAACAAGGCGGCCGCGCTGGGCGAGAACGTGATCCTGCTGGCGAACCTCGCTTGGGCGGCGTGGCTGACGCTCGGGCTGGTGCGGCGCCGGAAGCCGTTCGCGGCGGTCGAAAGCTGGCAGACGACCTATCTGCCGGTGTTCGCGGCGTGGGCTTGGCTGGTGGTACTGGTGTTCCCGCCGCTGTTCAGCTTCCAGTGATCAGCGGTTCGTGTCGACGATGGCGGGCAGCGCGTGCGCGACCGCCTCGACCAGCATCCCGCTGACGGAGAGCGCGGCCTCCAAGCCCTCTCGTGGTGTGTTGCCCGAGTTCTGGTGCAGGACGACGCCGAGCACGAGGCGCTTCTTCGTGCCGTCGGGCAGCTCCGCGGCCCACATGAGCGCGCCACCGGCGGCGGTGCTGGACCCGGTCTTGAGGCCGATCACGCCGTTGCGGCCGAGCAGGCTGTTGGTGTTGGGCAGGGTCCGGCCGCCCTTGCCGGCCTGAACGCTCGGCATGGCGACGATCGAGCGGATGACCGGCTCGCGCATGGCCGCGTGCGCGAGCAGCAGCTGGTCGGTGGCCGTGCTGGTGGTCGAGTCCTCGAGGCCGCTGGCCCCGGTGTAGTTCGTGGACTTCATGCCGAGGTCGGCGGCCGCGCGGTTCATCTTCTCGACGAACGCCTCCTGGCTGCCCGCGTCCCAGCGGGCCAGCTGGCGGGCGATGTTGTTGCCCGACGGGATGAGCATCAGCTCCAGCAGGTTGCGCTGGGAGAGGCGGTCGCCCGCGCGGACCGGCGCGCTCGACTCCTCCCGCGAGGACGACTCGGACTCGGCCTGCTTGTCGATGACGATGTCCGGGCCGGCCTCGCCGTCGCGGAGTGGATGCTCGAGGAGGATGAGGTAGGCGGTCATCACCTTGGTGACGCTGGCGATCGGGACGGGAGTCTGCACGCCGACGGCGCCGATGCGGCCGAGCCCTTCCACGTCCACCGCGGTCTGGCCGTCGGACGGCCAGGTCAGCGACGGCACCGCGAGCGGGCGGGGGCTCGCGAACCCGGCGATCGCGTGGGAAGACACCGCCCAGGTCGCGGCCGCGGCCACGAGCACCGCGACAACGGCGACGGCGGCCCAGCGGCGGCGCGACGTGGTTTTTTCGGCTTTCAGCTCCATGCGTAACACTTTGACCAGCGAAGATGATGAGAAAGTCCGGGAAATTCGACGATCTTGACCCGGTTATGTCGCGATTTCGTCCCAACGGGTGTCGAAAGCGGTGCGCGCCGATCGACGCGTTGACGAAAGCCACCGAAGAACGAGGGAGATTTCAGATGAGCAAGGTCATCGCCGGGGCCACCATGTCACTCGACGGCTTCATCGCCGGTCCCGAAGAAAGCGGCTTCGACCTGCTGTTCCAGTGGTACGGCAACGGTGACGTCGAGATCCCGTCCGACAGCCCGAGCGTGCCGGCGTCGCGGGTCTCGGCCGCGAGCGCCGAGCTGGTGAAGGCCGAGTACGCGAGCGTCGGCGCGCTGATCGTCGGGCGGTACCTCTACGACATGACCAAGGCGTGGGGCGGGCGGCACCCGCTGGGCGTGACCACGGTCGTGCTCACCCACGAGCGTCCCGCCGACCGGCCGGAGGACGACGAGAACCTCGTCTTCGTCACCGGCGGCATCGAGGCCGCGGTCGCGAAGGCGCGTGAGCTGGCAGGCGAGAAGAACGTCATCGTCAACGGCGGCCAGATGGCCAGGCAGTGCCTCGAAGCCGGGCTGCTCGACGAGGTCGGCGTCGAACTGGTGCCGGTCGTGCTGGGTGCGGGCAAGCCGCTGTTCGCCGAGCTCGGCAGTGCGCCGGTGCGGTTCGAGGGCCCGCACACGGTGGTCCAGGGCACCGGCGTCACGCACCTGCGCTACCGCGTGAAGAAGTAGCCTGGGCAGATGAAAGGCCTGCTTCTCCGACTGTCCGCTGTGGACGCGGACGCCGAAGCCGCGGTCAGGGTCATCGCCTACTTCGACGAGCTGGTGGCCAGGCACGGACGGCTGCCCGATCTCGTGCGCGCGGCGGCGTCGCTGGCGGAATGCGTCGCCGGGCTCGACCGGGACGGCGGCGCGCCGCTGCGGTTCGGCCCGGACGGCGAGCCCGCCGGCGCCGCGGTCGCCGAGCCGGCGTCGGCCGAGCTGGGGGAACCGGCAGGCCGGGTCTGGCTGGAACGGCCGGGGCCCGCGGGCCCGCTCGACGATCTCGTGCTGGAACGGTTCGCGATCGCGGCGCGGCTGCTCGCCAGGGCGGAGCGGGTCACGCCGCCGCCGCATCTGGCCGATCCCGCGCTGGTCGAGCTGCTGCTCGGTGAGCGGGCCGCGCCCGAGGACCGGGCGCGGGCGCTGGTGCTGCTCGGGCTCGACGCCACGCGGCCGGTGCGGGTGGTCGCGGTCGGGTCCACCGGCGGCGGCGACCCCGGCGCGGCCGCCGTCGGGCTGCTGGCGCGCGGCGGGCAGCCGGCCAGGCCGCAGGTGGCCGTGATCGGTGGCGTCGCGGCCGTGCTTTCCCAGCCGCGCGCGGACACGGTGATCGAGTCGCTGCGTGCCGCGCTCGACGACCGGGCGCGCGAGCGCAGCACCGCGGGCCCGATCCGGGTCGGCGTCGGCGACGCCGTGCCCGCACTCGAGGTCCGGCGCTCGTGGGTGCAGGCCAAACTGGCCGAACGGTTCGCGGTCGCGGGTGTCGAGCCGGTCGTCGTGCACAGCGATCTCGGGTCGCTGACGTTGCTCGCGGAGATCCCGGTCGCGCGCCTGCGGGCGCAGGAAGACGTGCGCGCGCTCGACGCGCTGGCCGCGACGCCGACCGGAGCGGCCGACGTCGCGACGCTGGAAGCGTTCTGCCGCACGGGTTCGCTGCGGCAGGCGGCGCTGGCGTTGCACCGCCACCACAGCTCGGTGGCGACGAGGCTCGCGCACGTCGAAGAAGCGCTGGGCTGGCGGCTGGACGAGCCGGGCGACCGGTTCCGTGCCCGGCTCGCGCTGCTCGCCCGCCGCCTCGCGCAGCGCGGCTAGCTCACGCCGAGCGCCCGACCGAGCACCGCGATGGCCTCGGCGACCTCGCGCTTGCTGACCGCGGCGTGCTGGACCAGCGAGGAACCGTGGAAGGTGCCCGGGAACAGGTGCAGCTCGGTGGTGACACCCGCCGCGAGCAACGCCTGCGCGTACGCGATGCCTTCATCGCGCAGCGGGTCGAACTGCATCGCGGAGATGTACGCGGGCGGCAGGCCCGTGAGGTCGGTCGCCCGCGCGGGCGCGGCGTACACCGGGACGCCCGCGCCGCCGCGGACGCCGGCGCCGAGATAGCAGTCCCAGCTGACCTCCGCGCGCGGGCTGCTCCACATGGGCGTGTCGACGAACGCGCGCATGCTCGGCGTGTCGAGGCGGTCGTCGATCTCGGGCACGCCGAGGTACTGGAACGCGATCGCCGGGCCGCCGCGGTCGCGGGCCAGCAGCGCGAGCGCCGCGCAGAGCCCGCCGCCCGCGCTGATGCCGTGGATCGCGAGCCGGGCCGGGTCGATGCCGAGTTCGGCGGCGTTCTTGGCGGTCCAGACCAGCGCCGCGTAGCAGTCTTCGAGCCCGCCGGGGAACGGCGTCTCCGGGGAGAGCCGGTAGTCGACGGACACGACCACGACGCCGAGTTCCCTCGCGAACTGGAGGTTCGCCGCGTGGTCGAAGTCCAGGTCACCGACCATGAAACCGCCGCCGTGCACGTCGAGGATCGCGGCGGGCGCGGTGCGCCGCTCGGGGACGTAGATCCGGACGGGGACGTCCGGCGCGCCCTCGGGACCGGGTATCAGCTGGTCGCGGACGCTGACCCCGGTGGTGTCGAGCGAGCCCTGCATTTCGGCGAGGAGTCCTTTGAGGCGCTCGCGCGTGCCCGGCAGATCGCTGAGGTCGGAGTGGGGCAGCATCGGGATGGCTGCGGCGATCTCCGGGTCGAACGCGTAGGTCATCGGTCCTCCAAGGCATCGGGTACCGGTCCGATTTTCGCCGTGCCCGGCCGGGATTTCATCCGCCACTCGTCGCCGGACCCGGCGGCCGGGCCCGACGGACGCGCGGACTTCAGCGTGCCTGCTCCAGCGCGGCCAGGAACGTCTCGGCGGACTGCGCGCCCGAGACGCCGTGGGTGCCGTTCAGCACGAAGAACGGGACGCCGGTGATGCCGAGGCGCTTGGCCTGGTCGATGTCGGCCTGGACCTCGGCCGCGTACTTGGTGCCACGCAGGACATCGGCGGCCTCGGCCGCGGGCACGCCGACCTCGGCGCCGAGCCGGACGAGCGTGTCGGGATCGTCGATGACCTCGCCATCGGACAGGTGCGCCTTGAGCAGCCGTTCGTGCATCCGGTCGCCAAGGCCGTGCTCGGCGGCGAGGTGGCCGAGGCGGTGCGCGTCGAGCGTGTTGACCGCGATGGCGCGGTCGAGGTGATAGGTCAGGCCCTCGGCGGCGGCCAGGTCGGTGACCTGCCGCTGCATGCCGTCGACCTGCGCGGGCGGCGCGCCGAACTTGGCCGCGAGCATCTCCCGCACCGGGACCCGGTGGCCCTTTTCGTGCGCCGGGTCAAGCTGGAAGCTGTGCCAGTGGAGCTCGACGTCGTGCTCGAAACGGCCGAGCGCGGTCTCCAGGCGGCGCTTGCCGATGAAGCACCAGGGGCAGATGACGTCGGACCAGATGTCGACGCGCAGAGCGTTCTCAGGCATGGGCCACTTCCATTAGTTTCTTCTTGTTAGTAACCCCACTGTACGGCAGTATCGGCGGTGCTGTGGAAGTGTGCCCGTGTGCGAGTGGCAGTGGTCGCCGGTGCCGATCCCGGTCATGTGTTCCCGGCGATCGCGTTGTGCCTGCGGTTCCTCGAAGCGGGCGACGAGCCGACGTTGTGCACGGTCGATCCGTGGGTCGACGCCGCCGCGGACCTGGGCATCGGCGTGCTCCGGCTGAACGGGCTCGCGCCCGGCCGCGACCTCGATCTCGGCCGCGCGCTGCACGACCGGGCCGCGATGCTGGCGCCGTCGCTCGCGCCGCTCCTGACCGGGCTCGAACCGGACCTGGTGGTCTGCGACGTCATCGCGCAAGGCGGCGGGATGGCCGCCGAGCTGGCCGGGGTGCTGTGGGCGCAGCTCTCGCCGCATCCGCTGTACGAACCGTCGCGAGGGCTGCCGCCGATCGGCACCGGGCTGGCCGCGGGCGTCGGGGTCGGCGGGAAACTGCGCGACGCGGCGTTGCGCGCGGCGGCGGCGAGGTCGATCCGGCGCGGTGACGAGCAGCGCGCCCGTGCCAGGCGCGGCATCGGGCTCGCGTCGCGCGGTCCGGGGCCGCTGGTGCGGCTGATCGCGACGTTGCCCGCGCTGGAGGTGCCGCGCCCGGACTGGCCGTCGAACGCGCACATCGTCGGACCCCTGCTGTGGGAGGCGTCCCGGCGTCGCCTGGCGCCGCCGCCCGGTGACGGGCCGCTGGTGGTGATCGCGCCGTCGACCGTGGCTTCCGGAGCCGCCGGGCTGGCCGAAGTGGCGCTGGACGCGTTGCGGGGCATGGGTGTTCGCGCGGTGGTGTCGACGTTCGGCCCGGCGCCCGAGTTGCCGGACTGGGCGCGGGCGGGTCAGGGCAGGCAGGACGAGCTGCTGCGCGAGGCGGCGGTCGTGGTGTGCGGGGGAGGGCACGGGCTGCTCGCGAAGGCGTTGCTGGCCAAGGTCCCGGCGGTGCTCGTTCCCGGCGGCGGCGACCAGTGGGAAATGGCCAACCGGGTCGCCAGGCACGGCAGTGGCGTGCTCGTCCGGCCATCCACAGTGGACACTCTGCGCGCCGCGGTGAGCCGGGTGCTGGGCGACCCGGGTTTCGCGGCGGCCGCCGCGCTCGCCGCCGCCTCGGCGGCGGCTGTCGCCGACCCGGTGGAAGTCTGCCGCGCGGCGCTCGGAACGTGATACTCCCTTCGGGTGCGGCATTTCGGCCGTGCGCCATCGTCCACAATGGACTTTTGGGCCGATAGAGTGGAATTCGTGGCCGCGCGTGCTCGGCGCGTGCTTACATCGTTCCCCTGAACCGGCAGCTCTCGGTCATGGGGAGAGAAGGAGCGCGCTGATGGGTGTCATCAAGAAGAACGCGGGACGCTGGAGCGATCACATCCCGTACGAGTACCACACGAGTGTCGCGGCAGGCTCGGTCGCGGCCAAATGGCTTGACCAGAAAGTCAAGGAGTTCAACGACTTCATCGGCAAGGAGGTCTTCCAGCCGCGGTCGGGTGAAGCGGACTACGCGGTGTTCGACCTGGTCACCGGGAACTGCAACTCGGCGATCGGCAAGCAGGGCGGCCGCCAGGTCATCCAGTACAAGGAAGACACCGGCGGGATGACCGTGCACCACGAGATGGGCCACTGCGTGGGCATGGGGCACGAGAACTTCCACCCGGACTACCCGTACAAGACGAGGTTCACCAAGGGCAGCATTCCTGAGGAGCAGTGGAAGCGGAACCACGTCAACTACGAGGGACACGGCGACTTCGACAACGAGTCGATCATGCGCTACACGGCGGCGTCGCTCGAAATCACGCTGACCGGCGTCGAGCTGGCGAACGACGCGCGGCGCCAGGCGATGAGCAAGGGTGACAAGGCGACCGTGCTCTATTTGATGACGTGAGCACCGAGTCCGGCTGAGGTTGCTTCGGCGCGGCGGACTTTGTCTCTAGGGACAGTGTTTCGCCGCGCGGGGGCAGAGTCGGCGCCGGAACCGGCTGGTGTTGCCCGTTGACGAACACAATCGCCACATGGGATATCGAAAACATCGCGTGGTGAGCGCGATTGTGGCTGTGCTTTTCGTGATGGCGGGTGCCGGGGTTGTCGGTGCGACAGCGGCGAATGCGGCGGGGCAGCGGCCGATTTACGCCATCGCGCACCGGGTGGACACCACCGACGGGGTGCTGGCCGCGATCAAGCATGGTGCCAACGCCATCGAGATCGACGTCTGCTCCTGGTGGAACCCGAACGAGTGGCGGGCGTGGCACGACTGCTCGTCGGCGGGGGACACGCGGCACGGGCCGAGCGTGGCGAGCATGTTCGACCTGATCGCGGCCCAGGCGCGGGCGGGGCGGCGGCTTTCGCTGGTGTGGCTGGACATCAAGGATCCGAACTACTGCGGGGAAGCGCCCAACCGGGCGTGCAGTGTCGCCGGGCTCCATGACCAGGCGCAGAAGCTGACGGCCGCGGGCATCCAGGTGCTCTACGGCTTCTACGAGTACCACGGCGGCGGCACGCCGGACGTGGGCGGGCGCGGGTGGCAAAGCCTGCAGGGCAAGCTCGGCAGGCTCGAAGGCATCACCACCACGGGCTCGCTCGCGTCGGTGCAGAACACCTACGCGCAGCACGGCTCGGGACTGCCGAACGGCCGCCGGGCGATGGACTACGGCGATTCGGACATCACGAAGGGGTTCGGCAACTGCACCGAGCCCACCTACTACACCTGCGCGGAGCTGAAGAAGGCCGCGGGCGCGCGGAACTCGGGTTCGCTCGGGGCGACCTTCTCGTGGACCACGGACTACAACGATCCCTGGTACGTCGACAAGCTGCTGGGTGAGGCCGGTGTCAACGGCATCATCGCCGGGTGGGCCAAGAACCAGGTGACCGAGTACAACGACGGCTGGCAGTGCTCGCAGTCGATCGCGGCCGTCCGCGACTGGGTCGCCAAGCACGGCGCCACCCACCGCATGGCCACCCCGAACGACCTGCTCTTCCACTGAGCCCCGGGATAAAGCCCGCTAAACTCCCGGGGATAAAGCCCGCTTTATCCCCGGGAGTTTAGCCCGCTTTATCCCGGGTTCTAGATCGGGTCGGCGATGAGGTCGACGCCTTGGGAGCCGACGACCTTGGCCGTGATCAGGTCGCCCATGGCGGGCTTGTCGCCGGTGATGGTGACCGTGCCGTCGACGTCGGGTGCCTGGTGCGCCGCCCAGCCGGTGCCGTCCTCGCCGACGATGACCTCGACGAGCGAGCCGACGCGGTCTTCGGCGCGCTGGGAGGAGACCTCGTCGGCGAGCAGTGCGAGCCTGGTCGCGCGTTCGGAGATGACCGACGCGTCGAGTTTGTGCTCGAACCCGGCCGCTTCGGTGCCTTCCTCGTCCGAGTAGCCGAAGACGCCGATCGCGTCGAGGCGTGCCTCGCCGACGAAGCGTTCCAGTTCCGCGAACTCTTCGTCGGTCTCGCCGGGGAAGCCGACGATGAAGTTGGACCGGATGCCGGCCTCCGGTGCCAGGTCGCGGACGCGGCCCACCAGATCGAGGAACCGTTCGCGGTCACCGAACCGGCGCATGCGCCGGAGCACCGTGCCGCTGGCGTGCTGGAACGACAGGTCGAAATACGGTGCCACACCGGGTGTCCCGGCCAGCGCCTCGATCAGCGGCGGCCGCAGTTCCGCCGGCTGGAGGTAGCTGACCCTGATGCGGTCGACCACGCCCGCGAGCCGGGGGAGCAGCTTCTCGAGCGCGCCGAGGTCGCCGAGATCCTTGCCGTAGGACGTGGTGTTCTCGCTGACCAGGATGACCTCGCGGACGCCGTGTCCGGCGAGCCATTCGGTCTCCGCGACGACGTCGTCGGGCTGACGTGAGGTGAACGCGCTGCGGAACGCCGGGATCGCGCAGAACGTGCACCGCCGGTCGCAGCCCGAAGCCAGCTTGACCGGGGCGATCGGGCCGCCGCCGAGCCGGTGCCGGAGCACCCGCGGCCCGCTCGCCGGACCCTGGTGGCCGGGCACGTGCGCGGTTTGCGCGGCCTGGCGCTCGACCGGGGTGATCGGCAGCAGCGTGCGGCGGTCCCGTGGCGTGTGCGCGGTCTTCGTCTGTCCTTTGAGGACATCTTCGAGCCGTTCGCCGATCTCGGGATAGTCGTCGAACGAGAGCACCGCGTTGGCTTCCGGCAGCGCGGCCGCGAGTTCGGCGCCGTACCGCTCGGCCATGCAGCCGACGGCGACCACCTTCGCGCCCGAGCCGGAGGCCGCGAGCACCGTGTCGATCGACTCCTTCTTCGCGGCTTCGATGAACCCGCAGGTGTTGACGACCACGACGTCGGCCTCGGACCCCGCGGGCGCGAGCTGCCAGCCCGCGGCGTCCAGCCTGCCCGCCAGTTCCTCCGAGTCGACCTCGTTGCGCCCGCAGCCCAGCGTGACCAGCGAAACGGTTCGTTTGGCCGTCATGGGCGGGTCAGGCCGCAGTCACCTTCGCGGCGATGTCGACTTTCGCCGGGTGGTGGTCACCGCAGGCGAACGCGGTCCTGGCCGGGTGGTGGTCCCCGGTGGTGCGTTGCGGCTCGATCTCGACCTCGGCGGAGATCTCGGGGACCTCGGCGCCCGCGGGCAGGTAGACGGTCACCTCGGAGCCGGTGGTGAGCCGGACGCGGGCCACCTTGCGGTCGCCGATCTCGAACACGCCGGTGCAGACGGCGGTTTCGGTGCTGGCGCGGCGTTCTTCGGTGAGCTGCTTGATCGTCGTCATGAGGAACTCCCCAGATCTAGGCCGGTTTAGCCTGACTGTGGCAGCGTTCGCGGGGACGGACAAGGTGGTGGATCCGCCACCTTGACAAGCCGCTCCAAGAGCTCGGCACGCGCGATTTCGGCCGCGTGCGCGGCTTTTTCGGCGTTCTCGGCGACCGCGATGACGTACCCGATCCGCTCGTCGTTCGTCGTCGCCGGGCGGATCTCGGCGCCCGGGGTGTAGTGGACGCGGACGACCTCGGGTGGCAGCGCGAGATCGCCGGGCAGTTCGGGCGCCCGTCCGGTGAACGGCGCGGTGAGGAACCGGATCGCCGCGCCGCGCCTGGGGATTTCCCGGTGCTCGTGCGGTTCGCCGAGCGCGTCGAGCAGGGTCTCGCGCATGGGATCGCGCCCGGTCGCGAGCACGAGCAGCTCGAAGATGCGGTCGCCGCCCATGCGCCGGTTGATCTCGGTGACCGCCGGGCCGTCGTCGGTGAAGACGAACTCGACGTGCGACGGCCCGGTCCGGTGACCGATCGCCTCGACGGCGCGGATCGCCTCGATCTCCAGCGCGCTCGTGTCGATCCTGGCCGGGACCGTGTGGCCGAGTTCGAGGAAATGGGGTGGCCCGGAGCAGTCCTTCTCGGTCACCGCGAGCACCTCGTGGGTGCCGTCCACCGAGCGCACCTCGACGCTGAATTCGGGGCCGTGCAACCGTTCCTCGACCAGTACCGGCCCATTCGCGGCCGCCGACGCGTGCCGCCAGGCGAGCGGGACGTCCGCCGGGCCGTCGATCACGTGCACGCCTGCTTTCGCAACGCCGATCGGCGGTTTGACCACGGCCTGAAAGCCGAGTTCCCGCGCGAAAACTTCGACGGCGTCTTGGTCGGAGCAGAGCCGGAAACGGACCGGCCGCGTCGCGGTCGCGGCGAGCTGCTCGCGTACACTCGCTTTGTCGAAACCGAGCGAACTCACCGGACCCGGCACCGACCGGACGTCGAGCGCGGACGCGATCGCCGCCAGCGCGGGCAGGGCGTAGTGCCGCACACCGACGACGACATCGACGGGATCGATCGAGTGGATCCGGGTCGCCGCTTCGACCGCCGCGGCCACATCGGTGTAGTCGACGTGCACGTACCGGTAGACCCAGCCGGCCTCGCGATCATCGGGGCCCAGTTGCAGCAACGAAACCCGCGCCGGGAGCCCGACGAGCCGGTTCGCCAGCTCCGGCCAGGCACCGACCAGCACCAGATGCACACCCGCCCCCTCAGGCCACGAGCTGAGGCCGGGACACCCGGTGCCGCAGCAGCACATATCCGGCCGCGTCGGCGAAGAGCACGAGCGACGCCGACAGCCAGAACCCCAGCCTGCCCGCCGCCGAGCCGTCGAGCAACGCGCCGGCCAGCAAGCCCGCCGCCGCGCCGCCGATGGCCCACGCGGTGGTCATGTAGCCAAGGTATACGCCGGTCGCCCCGGCGGGCGCGAGCTGCACGGCGATCACTTCGGCGGCCGCGAACAACGCGAGTTCGCCCGCGGTGAGCAGCGCCATCCCGGTGTATAACGTCCAATACGGCTCCGCGATGCACAGCGCGCAGCCGGCCGCCATCAAAACAGCGGAGACGACGAGCGTCCCCGCGCGCTGCGGCAGGGTGTGCTCGTCCGTCTGGCGGCCGACGCGCTTGCCGAGCAGCACGACCACGAGCGCGTTGAGCGCGTTGATCAGGCCGACTTCGAGGTAGCCGAGCCCGCGGCTCGCGGCTTCCAGCGGCAGCGCCGCGACGAGCAGCGACATCCCGAACCACAGCGGGACGGTCAGCAGGCAGTACCCGGCGAACCCGCGGTCGGCCAGCGGGGCGAGCGCCTGCCGCCAGAGCGAGGTGACCTTCGCGGGCGGTCGCCGCGCCCGGCGGAACCGCACGACCGCGGCCACGGCGCTGCCCGCGTAGAGCACCGCCGAGATCGCGAACACCGCGCGCGGCGCTCCGGCGGCGGAGAGCCCGGCGGCGACGAGCGGGCCGAGGAACGCGCCGACGTTCGTGGCCACGTAGAACCCGGCGGAGGCCGACGCGGTGGCGGCGTCGGCGAGCACCACCTTGCTGCCCGCGTTGTAGGCGAGCCCGCCGATGCCGTCGACGGTCACCGCGACCAGCCACAGCGGGAACGACATCGACGAGGCCAGCACCAGGTAACCGGCCGCCTCCAGCAGCAGCCCGGCGACCAGCACGCGCTCGGGCGCCCAGCGGTCGCAGAGCAGGCCGACCGGCACGGCGAACGTCCGGCGGCAGAGCGTGTGGACGGCGATGAGCAAGCCGACCTCGGCAGGCGCCATGGCGCCCGCTTGCAGTGCGATCGAGCCCAGCAAGGGGATGGTCAAAAAGTAGCCGAAGCTGGTGACCACCCTGGTCGAAGCGATGAAACGGTGCATCCCGTACCCCCAGAGCCGCCGATGATAGAAAAAATTTCCGGCGGGTGTCGATCGGCGGCGTTGCCCGTTCGACCTTGGGGTGAGAGGGTCCCGGCAGACGGGGTCCGACACATCAGGGAGACACGACCATGAAGTACATGCTGATCATGCGGGCCACCGATGAGACGTTCGAAGAGTTCCAGAACATCGACTTCACCGAGATCATGAACGCGATGGGCAAGTTCAACGACGAGATGATCAGGGCGGGCGTGCTCGTCTCGGCCGAGGGGTTCGAGGACCCGTCGAACACGGTCGTCGTCGATTACTCGGGCGAGACGCCGGTCGTCACCGACGGCCCGTACGGTGAGACCAAGGAACTCTTCGGTGGCTTCTGGGTGATCAACGTGGCCTCGAAGGAGGAGGCCGTCGAGTGGGCCAAGCGCGCGCCGATGGCGGGCGCCGGCAGCAAGGCGGAGATCAGGCGGATCACCTCGATCGACGAGTTCCCCCAGGACAACGAGTGGATCAAGAAGGAGCGGGCGTGGCGCGAGGCCACCGGCCAGCTCTGAGGCAGGGGGGACGCGGTGGCCGAGCCGACCGGCCGTGAGGCAGTCGCCGCCATCTGGCGGATCGAGTCGGCGCGGATCGTCGGCGCGCTCGCGCGCTACACCGGCGATTTCGCGCTGGCGGAGGACATCGCCCAGGAGGCGCTGGCCGAAGCACTCGTGACCTGGCCACGCGAAGGCGTCCCGAACAAACCGGCTGGCTGGCTGCTCACCGTCGGCAAGCGCCGCGCGATCGACGCGTTCCGCAGGCGCTCGGCTCTCGATGAGCGGTACACCGCCCTCGCCCACGACCTGGGCGAGGGCGGTGCCCTCATGACCAGCGTGCCCGACGATCCGGCCGACGACGCCGCATGGGACCCGGACCAGATCGACGACGACGTGCTCGCGCTGATGTTCATCTCGTGTCACCCCGTGCTCTCGCGCGAGGCCAGGGTGGCGTTGACCTTGCGCGTGGTCGGCGGTCTGACCAGCGACGAGATCGCGAAGGCGTTCCTCGTGCCGACCGCGACCGTGCAGGCGAGGATCACCCGCGCGAAGAAGACGCTCGGCGCGGCGGGTGTCGCGTTCGAGGTGCCCGCGGCCGAGCAGCGTGCCGAGCGGCTCGGGTCGGTGCTCAGTGCGATCTACGTGATCTTCACGGAGGGTTCGTCGGCCAGTTCCGGCGGCGACCTGATCCGGTTCGACCTCGCGGGCGAGGCGCAGCGGCTCGCGCGCGTGCTGGCTCGTTTGGTCCCGGACGAACCCGAGGTGCACGGGCTGCTGGCGTTGCTCGAGCTGACGGCGGCGCGGTTCCCGGCGCGCACCGGGCCCGACGGTGAGCCGGTCTTGCTCGAACAGCAGGACCGCAGCCGCTGGGACCGCTCGGCGATCCTGCGTGGACGCGCGGCGCTGGCACGCGCCGAGAAGGCGGGCCGGGGCTTTGGCGCGTATGGCCTGCAAGCCGCGATCGCCGAGTGTCATGCCATCGCGCCGTCGGTCGACGAGACCAGTTGGGAGCGTGTGGTGCTCCTGTACGAAGGGCTGGGGAAGCTCATGCCGTCGCCCGTGATCGAGCTGAACCGCGCGGTCGCGGTCTCGATGGCGAACGGGCCAGAGGCCGCTTTGCCGTTGGTGGACAAGCTCGTCGCCGCCGAGGCGTTGCCGAACACGCATCTGCTGCCGACCGTGCGAGGCGAGCTGCTGACCCGCCTCGGCCGGGTCGACGAGGCCCGTGTGGAGCTGGAGGCGGCCATGGGGCTCTGCGGCAACGAACGCGAACGCGCAGTGCTGCGGCGCAAGATCGACGATCTCGGCTGATCCGACCTACTTTCGTCAGTTCTGGCGCGCCCGTTTTGTGGCGAGGATGGGAATTTCACCCGGTCTTGTGGGGAAGGCCGGGCTCTGGAGATCCCGCTGCCCGTCGCCGGGCGTTGTAGGAGGAGTTTTGACGTTGGGAAGATCCTCGTTGTCGCGTGGCAGAACCCTGGCCACGCTGGCGGTCGCCGGGCTGGTGGTCGCGCTGCTGCCCACCGCGGGCGCCGCGGCACCGGCCGGACCGGCCAGCCCGTGGACCAAGGTCGAGCCGGGCGCGGCCGCGCGATCGGCCAAGCAGTCCAAAGAACCCGAGATCAGGACCGAACGGTTCGCCGGGTTCAGCCTCGACCGGCCGATGATGACCTCGGGACTGCAGCGGGTCGCCGCGCAGCCCGGTGAAGAGGTGCTGCTGCCGACGCCGGAAGGGACGGTGCAGCGGTTCTCGCTGGCCGACACGCCGGTGATGGAGAGCGGCCTCGCCGCCAAGCACCCGGAGATCAAGACCTACTCCGGCAAGGGCATCGACGACCCGACCGCGACCGTCCGCGCCGACCTGACGCCGCTGGGGTTCCACGCCTCGGTGCGCTCGGCCAAGGGTTCCTGGTTCGTCGACCCGTACTACAAGCGTGACCAGAGCCTGTACGCCAGCTACTACGGCCACGATCTGTCCAACCAGGGCGCGGGGCCGCTGGTCGAGCACGAGGAAATCGACGAGCTCGTCCAGGACATCCTGCCCGCCGACGCCGGTCCGCTCGTCAAACTGCGCACTTACCGGCTGGCGCTGGTGACCGACCCGTCGTACGCGACCTACTTCGGCGCGGAGAACGTCACCGCCGCCAAGGTCACGCTGGTGAACCGGGTCGCGCAGATCTACGAAGACGAGACGGCCATCCGGCTGTTGCTCATCAACGACACCGACAAGACCAATCTGAACACGACCGAGGCGGCGACCGGGCCGAACGGTCCGTGTGGCGCGGCGGCCTGTTACACGGCCGCGCAGATCGCGGGCTGCACCGGCAACCTGCTCAGCCGCAACCAGATCGTGCTCGGCCAGCTGGTCGGCGCGAGCGCGTACGACGTCGGGCACATCGGCCTCGGCGTGAACGGCGGCGGTGTCGCGGGACTCGGTGTCGTCGGCGGCGCTTCGAAGGCGCGTGGCTGCACGGGCTTGCCGACGCCGGTCGGTGATTTCTACGCCGTCGACTACGTGGCGCACGAGGTCGGCCACCAGTTCGCAGGCAACCACACCTTCAACGGCACGCAGGTGAATTGCTCGGGCGCCAACCGCAGTCCCGCCAACTCCTACGAGCCGGGCAGCGGTTCCTCGATCATGGCCTACGCCGGGATCTGCCAGCAGGACAACCTGCAGCCGCACAGCGACCCGTACTGGTCGCAGCGCAGCTTCACCGAGATCTCGACGTTCACCTCGACCACGCGGCCGTCGATCAGCGAGGTGCAGAACGTCTCGCTGACCGGGTTCGACGGCACGGACTCGTTCACCCTTTCCTATGGCGGCCAGACTTCGGCGGCGATCGTCCGGGGCACGAACTACACGGCGGCCGGCATCAAGGCCGCGATCGAAGGCACCCAGGGCTGGCCCGCCGGCGCGACCGTCAGCGTCTCCGGTTTCGGTGGCGGCGCGCTCAACGACACCGGGTTCCAGGTGACCTTCGGTGGCGCGCTCGCCGGGATCGACGTCGCTTCGCTGATCGTGGCGGGCACCGGCACCAGCGGTTTCGCCGGTGAGACCGTCGACGGCGGCCCGCAGGAGAACACCGGGTTCAAGGTCGAGGACACGGCGAACCACGCGCCGGTCGTCACCGTCTCGCCGTCGTACACGATCCCGGTCCGCACCCCGTTCGCGTTGAACGGCAGCGCGACCGACGCCGACGGTGACATGCTCAAGTACCTGTGGGAGCAGAACGACCGCGGCGCCGCGGCCGGCACGGCATTGGTGAACAACACCAAGACCGCCGGTCCGCTGTTCCGCCAGTTCGGCACCGCGGCGATCGTGACCGCCGAGGACACACTCAAGTACTACTCGCCGGGCGAGAACGCGGTGAACGGCGAGACCACGCGCGTCTTCCCCGACTACGCGCAGATCGCCGCGGGCAACACCAACGCCAAGACCGGCGCCTGCCCGGCCGCTCCGGCGCCGCCCGCCGTGGTGCCCGCCACGCTGGTGGACTGCTACTCCGAGTTCCTGCCGACCGCGGACTGGACCGGGTTCACCGGGGACCGGACGCTGCATTTCCGGCTGACCGCGCGTGACTACCGGCCGGGCGGCGGTGGCATCGGCACCGCCGACACGGCGCTGAAGCTGGCGTCCACCGCTGGTCCGTTCCTGGTGACCTCGCAGGCCACCGGCGGCACCTTCCCCGGTGGTTCGGCGCAGCCGATCACCTGGGACGTCGCCGGCACCAACGTGGCGCCGGTCGACGCGGCCAACGTGAAGATCTCGCTGTCGACCGACGGCGGCCTGACCTTCCCGCACGTGCTGGCCGAGAGCACGCCGAACGACGGCAGCGAGACGCTGGCGATCCCGGACGTGGCCACCACGAAGGCACGCGTCAAGATCGAGGCGGTCGGCAACGTGTTCTTCGACCTGAGCGACGCCGACTTCACCATCCAGGCCTCGCCCCGCGTGACGGTGCCCGGCGACTCGTCGGTGCAGTACAGCGACGCGCTTTCGCTGCCGGTCACGGCCGCGGACCCGGACAGCCCCGCCGCGGGTCTCACCGCGACCGCGACCGGACTGCCTGCCGGACTGTCCCTTGTGGACAACGGAGCCGGTGCCTGGACGATCTCGGGCACCGTCACGGCGGCGCCGGGTTCCTACCCGGTTTCCGTGGCGGTCAAGGATGATTCCGGCCTGGTCGGCAAGTCCGCGTTCGTCATTCAGGTGAAGCCGGAGGACGCCGTCGCGACGTACACCGGCGACGCGCTGGTGTACGGCAGCGCGGTGCTGTTCCGCGCGACCGTGCAGGACAACACCGACACCAGCCCCGGCGACGTCCGTTCCGGGACGGTCACCTTCTCGGCCGGTGGCCAGGCGCTGTGCTCGGCGCCGCTGGCACTGCTCGGCACGGACGCCACGTCCGGGTCGGGTAGCTGCTCCGCGCAGCTTCCGCCGGGTTCGCAGCCGGTGACGGTCACCGTCGGCGGCAACTACGCGGGCACGGCCGCGGCTTCGGTCGACCTGGACCGTTCGCGGACGACCGGGGCGATCGTCGCCGGCAGCCTGCGCGCGTCGAAGTCGGCGGGCACGTACCCGGCGGCGGCCGGGTCGAAGATCGACCTGTCCCTGGTGCTGGCGCACGCCAACGCCAAGACGAGCGGCCTGGGCACGGTCACGTTCCAGTCCGGTGGCAAGCGGTACCAGGTGCTCGCGTCCGCGTTCGAATCCTTTGGCGCCAAGGCGTCGCTGCAGTCGAGCTCGCTCGACCTGCGCGCCAAGGCCACGCTGAAGGAGGGCTCGCGCGTGGTCGGCTCCGGGCTGACGCTGCGCGTCACCGCCTCCGGCGGGTTCCTCGGTACGCACGGCGCGGCTTCGGTTTCGCTCTATGACGGGGAAAAGCTGCTGTTCTCGTCCGAGTGGACCGGCGCTGCGACGGCGTCGAGCCCGCTGAGCGGCGGGGCGGTACTGGTCGCCTGAGGACCGGGGTCGTGAGTGTTCCGGCCGGTTCTAACCGGTCTAAACACTCACGACCCCCATGGCGCTCGTCGCGTAGTCGCCGGTTTGGTCAGGGCCTCCCTCACCCGAATCCGCCGGGTGAGGGCCTCCTTGACCCGAAATGTCGGGTGAGGGAGGCCCTGACCGCCTGCGGCCGGGTGAGGGAGGCCCTCACTCCAGCCCGCCGACCCATGCACCACCCGAGGCATTCCTCGGCACCCATCAACTGTCCACTCAGGACACCGGCCGTCACCTTCGCTGCCGAAGCCGCTGGGGGCCTGTATGAAGGCTCCCCTCATACGGGCCGAACTGGATGAAGGGAGCCTTCATACATGCGAACCCCGCCGTCAGCGCGAGCCCTGGGCGCGACACCAGCGTTCCCTTGGGGCTAAGCCGTGGTCGAGATGTCGAGGACGGCCGACGGTGGCACGAACCCGGCGATGTGGAAGTGGGCCATCTTGCCCGCGTTGCCGGAGGAGCCTTCGCCGCCATCGCCGAGATGGAGCAGGCTGATGTCATCGGAGATGGCCACGCCCTGATCGCTCACGACGACCTTGAGCTTGCGCCCGCTCACCGAGAACTCGACCGTTCCGGTGACCAGAACCTGGCAGTTCCCGCTTTCGCAAGCCTTGACGTCGGTGCCGTTGCGCGCGGCCGGCAGGGGTTTCGGGGTCGGCGGGGGAGCGTTCAGTGGCGTGCAGAGCGGGGCGAGATCGTACGAAGGGGTGAGCTGTGGGAGGCGTGCGGCGAGCGCGGGGAGGCCTTGCGCTTTCGGCTTCACCGAGTCGAGCACGTCGCTCGCCTTCGCGACCTGGTTCTTGAGCTCGGCGATCGGCATGTCGTGGCCGGTCATCATGGTGGTCTTCGGCAGCTGACCCTTGGCCGCCTCGAGCGCGGTCACCAGCTCGGTCTTGAACGCGTCCGCCTCGGCGATGCCGGTCGGGGCGAGCGCCGCGAGTGGCTGCGCGACCGAGTCGACTTTGGTCGTGGCGTCCCCGATGGCATGGGCGAGTTCGACGTTCAAGAACTGCGCGAACCGTGGGTCGTCGCTGATCGGCTGGTCGACGCGAAGCCCGTCGACCGCCTTGACGCTCGCGCACATCGTGTTCGCCCACCCGACCAGCGCCCGCTGCGGAGTGCCGGGCGGGCCCGCGCACGAGGGCGCGAGGTTGTACGACGTGAGCAAAGCCGGTGTCTTCCCGACCATTTCCGTCAGGTCCGCCTTGGGCTTGCCGAGCGGGCCGACGATGGCCGCGACCTGTTTGGCCTGCGCGATCTGCTGATCGTCGGGCAGGTTCTGTGTCGTCATGCTGTCGCTCGACGGGAGCGGGAGAGCGTCGAGGGTCTTGAGCAGCGCGGCGACGTACGCGTCGGCCTCCGCGATTTTCGACGGTTCCAAGTTTTTTAGTGTCTTCTTGCCGTTCTCGATCGAGGTGGCCGTCCGTTGCACGTAGAACTGGGCGTTGACGCCGGACGTGTAGTCGGCGGTCGTGCCGTCCGCGCGCACCTTGTCGAGTCCGTCGGTGGTCGAGCACATCAGCTCGGCCCAGGTGACCAGGGCGCGGGTGGCCGGAGGCGGCGGCGGTGCCTCCGGCTTGCCCGGCGTGGTGGCCGAGCAGCCCGCGGCGAGCAGGCAGGCCGCGGCCGCGAGCTGCCACCTTTTCCGTTGTCCCAGCAGCATGCGCAACCCTTCCCGTGTGTCGCGGGGCAGGCTAGTCACGCGAGTGTGGGAGGGGTCCCGTCACCGGGGGCGTGGGGATTGCACCCAATGGCTCAGGCGGCGCCCAGCGCGACGAAGGACCACGCGGTCGCCTGGCACACCGGGTCGTCCTTGGCCTCGTTCCTGGCCTCGGCCAGCGATTCGGCCATGGTCCCGCCGCGGCGGAGGCCGTCGTGCAGGCTCAGCATGAGCGGGACGGTCGCCTCGTCGTTGACCTGGACGAGGCTGGCCACGATCCCCGCCGTCCCGAGTGGAAGCAACGCGGTCGCCAGCCCGAGCAGCTCGTCCGCGCCGACCGGCTGGAGGCTGCCCGAGTCGCAGCTGGACAGCACGACCCGGAACGGCGCGCGGCGCAGGCGTTCGAAGTCGTAGCCGGTGACCGATCCCTCGTCGAGGCGGATCGAGGAGAACAGCGGGCTGTCCGCGCGGAACCGCCCGTGCGCGGCGACATGCGCGAGTGAGCTGCCGTCGAGCGCTTCGAGCACGCGGGCGGGTGTCGCCGCGCCGTCTCGGAGGACCTGCGCTTCGTAGAGCCCGGTCAAGGTGGACAGTTCCGCGGCGCGGCTCGCGAGGCCCGGTCCGCCGACCAGCACCACCTTCTCCCGCTCCGGGCGGACGGCCAGTTTGGCGTTGAGCCAGGCGGTCGCGGACGGCGCGACGCTGTGCGCCACGCCGGTGAGACACGGCAGCATCGCCCACGGCACGGCTTGGAGCCTGCCCGGCGGGACGATGACGGCCGGGCCGTCGCCGATCAGCTCCGCCGCCGTGCCGAACAAGGTCTCCTGCAAGGATTCGCCCGCCGCGCGGAGCCGGTCGAACAGCCCGCGCCCGGCGCCGGGTCCGTAGGCGAGCCTGCGCAGCACCCAGCGGGCGGACTCCACACCGGCGGTGGCGGCGGCCACGGTTCCGGTGGGGATGCGGCGGACGCGGCCGTCGCCGCAGACGAGGACGTGCAGCCGCCCGTCGACGGCGACGATCTCGAAGAGCCGGGTTTCGCCGAGCGCGTCGAGCAGGGCCGTGACGTCGAGCCGGGCGCGCGGCCCCGTGGTGGCGGTACCCGGGATTCTCCTGACCCTGTCCTGGATCCGGCGTTCCAGCCGCTCGGTCCGCTGGATCAGCCGGGCGGTGGGGGTGCCGGTCGCCCGTGCCTGGTCGATGCGGCTGGTCAGCTCGCGCAACGCGACGAGATCACGCTGGACCTCGGCGTCCGCCGGCGGCCGCACCGACGGCACCGCGCACGCCGTGGCGCGCCACCGTTCGCTCCACCAGAGCAGCCGGCGCGCGCGGCCACCGCGCAGGCAGGCGCGCTGGGCGAGTTCGGCGAGTTCGAGGCCCTGCGCGGTCGCTCTGGCCCGCAGCTCCGGCGCGCCGAGGGTGAGCCGGTGTTCGTCGAGCAGGTCGAGGCCGCGTCCGCTCGCGGCGAGCGTGCGGCGGGTGTCGCCGGTGGACGCGGCGAGCAGCGCGACAGCGAGCCAGCCGTCGACCCTGGACAGCGCGGCTCCCCGGTGCCTGGCGTTCGCCGCGGCTCGCAGATGCGCCGTCGATGCGCGGTGCCGGTCGAGCGCGAGAGCTGTCCTGCCTGCGAGAAGGTGCGCTTGGAGGACGTCGGGTGCGTTGAGCTTGGTAAGCCGCCTAGCGGTCTCTGCTGCTTCGGCGAGTAGCTCGGGGGAGTGGCCTGAGACCGCGAAGCGGGCTCGCAGGAGAAGAAGGCGCGCGTGGTGGCGCCACCACGCGCGCCGCTGCGCTGTGAACAACGCAACCGCTTCGGTCGCACGGTCGAGCGCGGTGGCCGGGTCGCCCGCCGCCAGCGCGGCGTGGCCCGCGATGAGCAGGAGCTCGGCTCTGCGTGTCGCCTGGCCGTTGCGGCGGGCCATTTCCGCGAGTTCGCGGTCGGCTTCGAGCAGGGCTTCGTGCGGCAGGCCCGCGGCGAGCAGCACCGCGCACCGGTCGGCGATCAGCTCGGGCATCGGCGTGCCCAGCAGCCGGAACCGCCGGTTCGCCTCGTCGAGGCGGGTCAACGCGGACGGCAGGTCACCGGCCCGGAACGCGGCCAGTCCCCGGTTCTGCACCGCGACCGCCGAATCGTGGTCCTGATCGGTGTTCGCGAACAGCCGATCGGCGTGCTCGAAGTCGGCATCGGCGCGCTGCACGGCCCCCAGCCCGAGTTCGACATGCCCCCGCAACGTCAGCGCCCGCGCCGTCCAGATGGTGTCACCCGCCTTGCGCAGCAGCGGAACCGCGACCCGCAGATCGGCCAGCGCGTCGTCATGCCGCCCCAGCACCCACAAGGCGGCACCGCGCCGGAACCGGACCCTGGCGGCCGGCACCCCTTCGGCGTCCGCGACCGCCCGGTCGAGCACCGCGAGCCCGGCCCTCGTCTGTCCAGTGTGGACGATCGCGATGCCGAGCGTGGCGCGCACGTCGGACTGCCGCTCGACCGAACCGGACTGTTCGGCGAGCTTCAGCGCACGCCGCAAATGGGTGACGGCCGTTGACAGGTCGCCAAAATCCCGTTGCACCACCCCGAGTGCCTGATGCGCGATCGAGGCGTCATAAGGGGACGGTTCCCCGGCGAGCACCTGGCGCGCGAGCCTGGCCGCTTCCCGCGGGCGCGCGAAGACCAGGCGGAGCAGATCGCCGGATGACCCTGTCGCCACGAGGCAAGGCTAGACGGACTTCGGGGGCAATTCCATCCGCCGATGTATCAGATCGGGCACCGCGAGCATCACGCTGACGATGTCAGCTGTCCTAGGGAGGGAGACATTCCAATGAATGACCCATGCGACGATTATCAGCCGATCGGAAACGGGCCACGGGAGCTGCCCGTCGCCCAGTACAAGAGTGTCTTGGCCGCTTTGCCGGAGGGCGTCAAGCTCGATCGGCTGCCCAAGGACGACCGCCTTCCCGCCGAGGTGATCTGGCAGGACGAGCACATTCTGGTGCGGGACGACGTCCCGATGGACCACCCCGATCTGCGGGCTCTCGGCGCGGAGGTGGTGACGGGCGGGCAGGCCAGGGCGGGCGTGTCGAAACTGGTGAAGATCAACGGAAACGCCTGTGCGGCGGTCCGGGACCTCAAGTCCCCGCTGAACGGTGGTGTCTGGCTGAACAACCTGATGACCATCTGCGGGGTGAACATGTGCCCCGCCGACGAGCCGATCCCGTCGAAACGGCCGCCGCTGCCCCGGTGGCGGCAGGGCAGTCACGGCGGGAAAGACGTCTTCGTCAAGGTGATCGACACCGGGCTGTTCCCCGGCTACGAGCTGGCGCATCCGTGGCTGGAAGGCGGTCATGTCAGCGGGTATCCGAACAACATCGAGGCGCCCTACGGCATCAGGCTGGACGCGGGCCATGGCACGTTCATCGCGGGCATCCTGCGCTGTGTCGCGCCCGAGCTGAAGCTCGACGTCGACAATGTGTTCAGGTGGGCCGGGACCATGTTCGAAGACCAGGTCCGCGACGCGATACTGGGCGCGCTCGACGAACGCCCCGCACCGGCCATCATCAGCCTGTCCGCCGGGTGCACCACCCTGAACGGGGAGCCACCACAGGCGATGCGGGAGGTCGTCGAGGCGTTGAGCGACCAGGACTGCCAGACATTGCTGGTCGCGGCGGCCGGTAATGACGGTCTCGGTCATTCGTGGTGGCCGTCGGCGCGCTGCGGCAAAGCGGGAAAGGTCGCGCCTGCTTCAGCAACTTCGGCGACTACGTGTCCGTCTACGACGAGGGGGAACGGCTCGTCAACGCGTTTCCGAAAGGGTCGTACATTTATCATGAGCCGATCACCTATCGGCCCGATTCGGACCGCCCGCGCTGTTTCTATTACGCGGAGCCGATCTACGACGGCTGCACCTGCGTGACCGGTCTCGATCAGGATGTCAGGGTGCAGTTCGACGGCATGGCGCGTTGGAGTGGCACATCCTTCTCGACGCCGATCGTCGCGGCGAAGATCGCGAATCACATGACGGCCACCGACGAGAAGAACGCCAGGCTTGCTTGGAAAACCCTCTACGGCCAGCACCAGGTCGTGGTGGACACGGCAGGCGGCCTCGAACTGAAAGTCCTGCCGTAGCCGCGTTCAGAGCGACGTCCAGCTGGTGACGGTGTTCGTGCCGTCCTCGGCCAGCACGTGCAGCCTGGTCGGCCCGGATGGCAGGTCCGCGAACGTGAACCAGCCGTCCGGGCCGGTCGTGGTCGACCGCCGCGTGCCCGCGGAGTCGGCCACGACCTCGCCCGCGGCGCCGACGAGCAGTCCCACCACCGTGTGGCCACGGCGATGGGCCGTCACCTGCAGCTCGACCGAGACGGTGGCGGACTCGAACGAGAGCAGCCGGACATCGTCGGTGCCGCGTACGAGGTCGGGCCGGAGCGTGGAGTCGAGCAGCAGCGCGGCCAGTTCCGCGTCGGCCGAGCGGGTGGCCAGCGCGGCGCGGGCGCGTTCGCTGACGTGGCGCGGCACCGGGTCGGTCTCGGCCGCGATCCGGCGCAGGTCGGCCATCAGCTCGTCGTCGGTGCTCATCGGCCTCGCTCCCGCAGTAGTGCGTCGTCCTCGGCGATCGTGCGCAGCTGCTCCAGGCATCGGCGCCGGGTCGGCCCGATGGAGCCGATCCGCATGTCCAGCGCCGCGGCGACCTCGGCGTACGCGGGTGGCGGAACGGCCATGAGGACGCGGAGCAGCTGCCGGCACCGCTCGCCGAGTTCGGCGACGGCGGCCCACAGCGCCGCGTCGTGCTCTTGCCGCAGCAAGGCGTGGTCGGGCAGCGGCGCGGGGTCCTGGTGGTCGGGCGGCAGGTCGGTGGTCAGTGGTGCCCGGCTCGTTTTCCTGATCAGCTGGAGGCATTCGCGCTTGGCCGTGGTCGCGAGCCACGCCGCCAGGCGGTCCGGCTCGGCTATCCGGTCGATGTTCTCGACCAGGCGCAGCCAGGTCATCTGCACGGCGTCGTCCGCGTCGGCGCCGCTGAGCCGGTAGCCGCGGGCGATCGACCAGACCAGGCTCTCGAACCTGGCCACGAGCGCGTTCCACGCGGCCTGGTCGTCGGCCGCGGCCGCGGTGAGCATGCTGCCGATGTCCATGGGGAAATCGTTTGTATCAGGAGTGAGGTGGCGGCCTCTTCATTAGACAACGAGTGCCCGAGCGAAAGTGAGGTGCGGGGTGAATTCACGATCGCGCGGGTATTCGGGTGGTTATTTTTCACTGGATTCGGTGAGCGAACCGTTGCCATGCCAGACAACACCTGTTCTTCAACGGCTTGACGCCATTCTCGCGCCGGGGCTCGCCGCGAAGTCATTTGAAGATCAACCGTCGAGTCCACACGGGACCGCGCCGGAATGGGACGAGATCGTGGCGGCCGAACCGGGCTGGAGATGGGTGCGCAACACCTGTCGGCTGACCGATCTCGAACTCGACGTGCTGCTGATCGCGCTGGCGCCCGAGGCCGATCTCAGATACGAGCGGATTTACGGATACCGGCAAGACGACGTGACGCGGCGGCGGCCGACCGTCCACTTGATACTCGAGTTGCTGGGCGGGGTGCGGGCCCTGTTCGGGGCCGAGGCGCCGCTGCTGCGGCACCGGCTGCTCGAACTCGTGGCGCCACCAGACCAGACCGCGCCGCCGCTGCCCGCGCACCTTGTCGTGCTCGACGACCAGATCGTCGACGTGCTGCTCGGGCTCGGTGAGCTGGACCGCGCGCTCGCCGCGTGCGGGGTGCGGCTGACCATGGAACCCGGGTCGCTGACTCCGCTGGACGCGGCGGAGAGGGACGTGCTGAGCCGCCGGCACACGAGGCTGTACTTCAGGGGACCGGAAGGCTCCGGCCGGCGGTTCACCGCGGGGGTCCTCGCCGGGGAACTAGGCATGCCGGTGCTGGCCGCCGACCTGCACCGGCTCCCCGATGACCCGTTCCGGCTGTTCCGGGAAGCGGCCCTGCACGGCGCGCTCCTCTACCTCGACGGCGTCGACACGCTGACGCCCGAGCTCGCCAAGGCCATGGCCGAGCACAAAGGCGTGGTGATTCTCGCGGGCCGTCGCGAGTGGACGCCGATGGCAGGAGTGCCGCTCGGCGTGCGCGAGGTGTCGTTCGAACGACGGGGTTTCGCCGTGCGCAGGCGGATTTGGGAAAGCCACGGCGTACCCGCCGAGCTGCTGGACGGCCTGGCGAGCCGGTTCCGCTTCGGGCCGGGGCAGATCGCCGAGGCCGTCGCGTCGGCTGAGAATCTCATGCGGGACGGGTTGTTCGCGGCCGCTCGGGCGCAGACGCGGCATCACCTCGCGGGCCTGGCGACCAAAGTCGAGGTCATGGCCGGGTGGAACGACCTGGTGTTGCCCGGCGACTCGCTGACGCAGCTGCGCGAGATGTGCGCGCGGGTGACGCTCGGCGGAAAGGTCTGGCGGGACTGGGGTTTCGACCGGCGGTTCCCGAACGCGGGCGCGACCACGGCGCTGTTCGCCGGGCCGCCGGGGACCGGGAAGACCATGGCCGCCGAGGTCATCGCCGGCGAACTCGGGCTCGACCTGTTCAAGATCGACCTGTCCGCGGTGATCAGCAAGTACATCGGGGAGACCGAGAAGAACCTCGACCGGGTCTTCGCCGCCGCGGCCGACGCCGACGCGATCCTGCTGTTCGACGAGGCCGACGCGCTGTTCGGCAAGCGGTCCGAGGTGCGGGACGCGCACGACCGGTACGCCAACATCGAGACCGCGTATCTGTTGCAGCGCATCGAACAGTACGACGGCATCGCGATACTCACCACGAACCTGCGGCGGCATCTGGACGACGCGTTCACCCGGCGGCTGCAGTTCATCGTCGAGTTCCCGTTCCCGGACGAGGCGCGCCGGGCCGAGATCTGGCGGGTGTGCCTGCCGTCCGAGATGCCTGTCGGCGAACTCGATTTCGACAAGCTCGGGCGCGACTTCCAGCTGGCGGGCGGCAACATCAAGAACTGCGTGCTGCACGCCGCTTTCCTTGCCGCGGCGGGAGAAACGACGCTCGGCACGGACCACATGCTCGACGCGATCAGGCGAGAGCACCGCAAGATGGGCCGGATCGTCCCAGGGGGTGATCCGGAGTGTTCCACGACCTTGACGCCACGCTGAGCGCGATGCTCGGCGACGCCGCCGCTCCCGAGGAGCTGCGCAACGCCCACGTCAGCTTCGAAGCCCCGGACCGCTCGTACGCGCCCGCTCAGAAGACGGTCAACCTGTTCCTGCACGAGGTCGCCGAGGAGCGCGCGCTGCGTGACGACGGCCGGGCGCTCGAACGCGTCGGCGACACCTACCGCACGCGTTCGCCGTCGTTGCGGGTCACCTGCGTCTACCTGGCCACCGTCTGGTCGGCCGAGACGGCCGCGCTCAAGGCACGCGAGGAACACCGGCTGCTCGGACTCACCCTCCTGTGGCTCGCCCGCTTCCCCGTGATCGAGGACCGCTTCCAGCAAGGCGGACTGACAGGCCAGCCATACCCACTGTCCACAATGGTCGCTAGGACGGCGGAAGGCCAGTCGATGGGGCACTTCTGGAGCGCGCTCGGCATCGCGCCGCGGCCCGCGTTCTCGGTGAGCGTGACCATCGCGATGGACCTCGGCCAGGCCGAGGAACAGTTCAGGGCGGTCGAAGGCTTCCGGCTGGAAAGCATGTCGCCGCAGCAGCCGGTGCTCGCCGGGCGGGTGCTGGACCAGGCGCTCGCGCCGGTGGCGGGCGCGAGCGTGACGGTGGTCGAACGCGGCACGAACGTGCTTTCCGACGCGCGCGGGCTGTTCACCGTCACCGGCCTCGACTTCGGCGGATACACGCTGCGGGTGCGGGCCGCCGGGCACACGCAGGACGTGCCCGTCACCTACGCGAAGGACAGTCAAGTGCACAACGTCGTGCTGGCGTGACAGCCCCGGGAGGGCGAAATGGTGGACTACGAGAAGAAGGCGCCGGGCGTCTACGTCGAGGAGATAACGCCCGCCGGGCCGATCGCGGGCGCGGGCACCAGCGTCCCCGCCCTGATCGGCACGGTGAAGGACCTCGGTGCGAACACCCCCGGCAAACCGGTCGCCGTCACCAACTGGACCGCGTACCTCGGGTTCTTCGGCGACTACAAGGCCGGGCTGCAGCTGCCCTACGCCGTGCGCGGGTTCTTCGAGAACGGCGGCACGTTCGCCTACATCGTGCCGATCAAGGACAACTCGGGGCTCGACGGCGCGCTCGACGCGCTGACCAGGCTGCCCGACGTGAGCATGGTGTGCCTGCCCGGCGTCGTCGACCCGGCCGTCCAGGCGAAGGTGATCGCGCACTGCGAGGCGCTCGGCGACCGGTTCGCGGTGCTCGACGGCGCGCCCGACACCCAGCCGCTCAAGGCGGGCGGGCCGTTGCAGGCGCAGCGTGACGGACTCAAGTCCGACAACGGTTTCGGCGCGCTCTACTGGCCGTGGATCGTGATCGCCGACCCGGCCGCGCCGCCGGGCACCGCCGCGACCGTGACCGTGCCGCCGTCCGGGCACGTCGCGGGCGTGATGGCGCGCTGCGACGACACGGTCGGCGTGCACAAGGCGCCCGCCAACGAGACCGTGCGCGGCGCGGTCGACCTCGACTTCGCGCTCAACGACACCGAACAGGGCGCGCTGAACTCCCGCAACATCAACGCGATCCGGCGGTTCCCCGGCGGCCCGCCGCTGGTGTGGGGCGCGCGCACGCTGACAGCGGGCACGCAATGGCGGCACGTCAACGTCCGCCGTCTCGTGTCCTATGTGGAGGATTCGATCAAGCAGGGCATCCGCTGGGCGGTCTTCGCGCCGAACAACAAGGCGCTGTGGAAAGGACTCGAACGCACCATCACCGAGTTCCTCACCCGGGTCTGGGAGGCGGGCGCGTTGTTCGGCACCAGCGCCAAAGAGGCCTTCTACGTGCGGATCACCGAGGAGCTCAACCCGCCTGCCGTGCGCAACCTCGGCCAGGTCGTCATCGAGATCGGCCTCGCGCCCACCCGGCCTGCCGAATGGATCGTCCTGCGCATCGGCCTGTGGGACGGCGGCGCACGCGGACTCGAAGGTTAGGAGAGGGAAATGGCTCAGACAGGTCAGCGGGTCGATCCGTTCCGCAACTTCAACTTCCTCGTCGAACTCGACGACATCGCCGAGGCCAGCTTCAGCGAATGCACCGGGCTCAGCTCGGCCACCGAGGTGATCGAGAACCGCGAAGGCGGCGACAACACCACGGTGCGGAAACTGCCCGGCAAGACCAGCTACGGCGACCTCACCCTCAAACGCGGGCTCACCGGTTCGCGGCTGCTGTGGGACTGGCGCCAGCAGATCGTCGACGGCAACGTCGTGCGCAAGACCGGCGCGATCGTGGTGTTCGACCTGGCCAACCAGACCGAGGTGGCGCGGTGGAACTTCGTCCGCGCGTGGCCGTCCAAATGGGAGGGCCCGGCGTTCAACGCCAAGGGCAACGACATCGCGATCGACACGCTCGTGCTCGCCCACGAGGGGCTGACCAGGGTATGAGCACGCTGAGCACGGAGATCGGCTTCGAGCTGCCGAAGGGCTACGTCGGCAAGGACGGCGGCCTGCACCGTACCGGCGTGATGCGCCTGGCGACCGCCGCCGACGAGATCTATCCGCTCAAGGACCCGCGCGTGCGCAACTGGCCCGCCTACCTGATCGTCATCCTGCTTTCGCGGGTGGTGGTCAAGCTCGGCGCGCTCGAGGAGATCAACGCGGGCGTCATCGAGGGGCTCTTCTCGGAGGACCTGGCGTACCTGCAGGACCTCTACAACCAGGTCAACGGGCTGACGCCGCGCGTGGTCGGCGTCGACTGCCCGCACTGCGGCCGCGGGCACCAGGTGGAGGTGGCGCCGCTGGGGGGATAGCGGGCTACCCCCTGGACCGGGTCCACCAGGAGGCGGCCTTTCTCGGCAGACATGTGCACTGGACCCTCACCGAGGTGCTCGGCCTCGACCACACGCAACGGCTGCGCTGGGTGCGTGAGGTCGCGGAGCTGGTGGAGGGAGAAGACAGGTGAAGACGCTGGGTGAACGGCTCGACGCGGCCGCGCACGCGCTCGCCGGCCGGCACGCGCCGGTCGAGCCCGCCGGTGGCCGGTTCGCGCCCGTGCTCCGCCGCGCGGAGCACTTGTCGGCCGGTTTCGGGGACCGGTTCGACCGCTCCGAGACCCCGATGGCTCCTCTGGTGCGCCCGCATCGTGCTCCCGAGACGGCCGAGCGGCCTGCCGCGGCCGAAGTGGAACCGTCCGCAGTGGATCCACCGGAGCCGGGTCGGCCGGTCCCCGCGGATGTCCGTGCTCGGTTGCGCGAGATTTCCGGGCCTGGCGCGGAGGTGCTGCGGGTGCACGACGATCCCGCCGCGGACGCGGTCGCCCGCGAACATCGGGCGGACGCCGTCACGACCGGTTCGGACGTCTACTTCCGCGAAGGCAGATTCCGGCCGGACGAGCCCGCCGGGTTCGGTCTCCTCGCCCACGAGACCACGCATGTCAGCGCGCATCTGGAGCCGGGCAAGGCACAGCGGCGAGCCAGTGCCGGAGGGATCGCCGCCGAGGAAGCCCTCGCGTCGTCACGCGAGTTCGAGGCCATCGCGCCAGGGCAGACCGCCGCGACACCACCCACGCCGAGCCTTGGTAAGCCGCCGTCGGTACCGGCGGCCCAGACGCCGATGACCGCGCCGGCCGACCGGGACGTGCCGCCCGCCACGCCGGCGCCGCTCGACCTCGGTGAACTCCGCCGAGGCCTGATCGACGACGTGATGCGCCTGCTGCGCACCGATTTCGAACGGGGAGGCTGAGCATGCTGCCGGGAAACACCCCCTCGCGCGCGGTCGGCAACGAGCTGGCCAAGGCGCTGCTCATCGACACCACCACCGGCGACGGCCACTCGGTCATGTACAACCCCGAGGAGCTGAAACTCGACCAGGGCAACACTTTCGCCGAGGTCGGCATCCCCGGGCTGGACGCGCCGCCGCTGCAGTACGTGCGCGGCAAGTCTCGCGTCCTCACCATGGAGCTGTTCTTCGACACCTACGAGATCCCGGCCGACGTCCGCGAGCACACCGAGCCGATCGTCCGCCTGCTCGACAAGCGACGGCAGACGCACGCGCCGTCCGTGCTGCTGTTCCTGTTCGGCCGCATGCAGTTCCGGTGCGTGCTGGTCGAAGCGAGCCAGCGCTTCACGCTCTTCTTCCGCGACGGGACGCCCGTGCGCTCGACCATGACCGTCCGCCTGCAGGAGTACGTGGAGGCCCAGATCGAGATCAAGCAAGGCGTGTTCTTCGGCTCGCCGACCGTCTCGGCCGTGGTCGGCGCCGCCGTCTCCGGCCGGTCGACCGTGCACATGACCGTCGCTGGCGACACCCTGAGCGGCCTGGCCGCCGCCTACCTCGGCGACGCCGGGCGCTGGCGGCAGATCGCCGAGGCCAACCGGATCGAGGACCCGGCGCACCTGCCGCCCGGCCGGTCGCTGGTGATCCCGGGAGGCGGATCATGACCTTCGCGCCCCGGTTCGAGGTCCGCCTCTCCGGCGTCACGCTGGCCGCCGACCTCACCGAGCACATCCTGTCGCTGGAGGTCGAGACCGACCTCGACCTCGCGGGGTCGTTCAAGATCACCCTGCACAACGCCGACAACACCCTGCTCGACTCGGCGCTGCTCGATCTCGGCAAGACCGTCGAGATCCACCTCGGCTACGGCGACGAGCTGACCCCGGCGCTGCTCGGCGAGATCGTCTCGATCGAGCCGTCGTTCCCGAAGGACGGGCCGCCGACGATCACCGTCTCCGGCTTCGACAAGTCGTACAAGATGCGCCGCGTCCAGCCGGAGGCGACCGAGTACCGGTTCATGAACGACAGCGTCATCGCCGCCAGGATCGCGGTGGAGAACGGCCTGATCCCGATCGTCGACCCGACACCGGGCCTGCCGAAGCAGGCGATCAAGGTCGAGAGCGACATGGCGTTCCTGAAAGCGCGGGCGCAGCAGTACTTCTTCGATGTCTACGTCGACTGGGACAAGCTGTACTTCCAGCTGCCGCGGCCGCAGTTCAACGCGCACGTGCTCGAATGGGGCCGTAACCTCACCGCGTTCCGGCCGCGCATCTCGGCAGCCGGGCTCGCCGGGCTGCAGATCGTCCGCGGCTACAACCAGGAGCTCGCGCAGACCATCTACGGCGCCGCGCTGGCCGCCGACTTCGACATGGACAACCTGGTCGAGCGGATCGGCAGCTCGGCCGTCGACCTGCTGATGTCACTGGCACGCAAGGGAATCCGCAAGCAGACGATCGAGAATCCGCTTGACGCGATGGTGCTCGCGAAGTCATTGCTCGCCGACCTGCTGGAGGGCATGTACGAGGGCGCCGGATCGTGCATCGGCATCCCCGACCTGAAGGCGGGCCGGTACGTCACGATCCAGGGTGTCGGGCGGCGGTTCAGCGGGACCTACCGGGTACGCAAGGTCACCCACCGGATCGACGGCAACGGCTTCACCACCGAGTTCTCGATCACCCAGCGCGGGCATTCGAGCCTGACCGGCCTGCTGCGCAAGCACATCTCCGAGCTGCCGTCACCGAACCAGCCCGAGCGGTTCTACGGCGTCGTGGTCGCCGAAGTCCAGGAGAACAACGAACTGCTCGACGTGCCGCCGCAGGTCCCGATCGGCAGGGTGAAGGTGTCGTTCCCCGGGCTTTCGGACAACTTCACCAGCGGCTGGGCGCCGTGCGCGCGGCCGATGGCAGGCAAGGACATGGGCTTCTACGCGCTGCCGGAGAAAGGCGACCAGGTGCTGGTCGCGTTCGAGCACGGCGACCTGACGAAGCCGTTCGTCATCGGCAGCCTGTGGACGGTGAAACAGCTGCCACCGGCGTCCAATGTGGACGGAATGAACAGCAAACGGGTGCTCAAGAGCAAGGCGGGGCACACGATCACCTTCGACGACACGCTCGGCGTCGGCAAGGTGACCGTCGAGGACAAGCTGGGCAGCTCGGTCACGCTCGACTCGGTGACCCGGTCGGTGACCATCAGCTCGGCGGGCAACCTCACGATCAAGGCCGTCGGGACCATCAGCCTCGAAGCCTGCGGCGGCATCACGAAGATCTCGATGACACCGTCCACAGTAGACGTCACCTGAGGGGGAGCGATGGCGAACGTGCTCACCATGGACAGCACCGTGACCTGCGGCCACCTGCCGCCGGGCAGGCTGCGGCCGACCAGCGCCGCGAAACTCACGGTGCTGGGCTTCCCGGTGCTCGTCGAGTCGGGGATCGCGGTCATCGGGCCGGGATGCACGGCCAAACAGGCGGGTGACGTCCCGTGCGTCAAGACCGGGCCGATCACTGCGGGGCGGTCGGTGAAACTCAGGGCGGGTGGCATGCCGGTCATGCTCTCGACGCTCGTCGGCAAGACCGCGGGGACCAGCGGCGGGGTGCCCGGGTCGCTGACGGTCGTGGCCGCGCAGCTCAAGCTGGTGGCGTCATGAGCGAGCGGTTCCACGGCAGGGGACTCTCGTTCCCGCTACGTGTCAACGAAAATGGGCTCGGCGAGTCCGCGGGCGTCGCGAAGGTCGAGGAGTCCATCCGGATCATCCTCGGCACCCGCTGCGGCGAACGGCTCATGCGCCCGCGCTTCGGCTGCGACCTGCACAGCCTCGCGTTCGCGCCGAACAACGCCTCGACCGCGAACCTCGCGCGCTATCACGTGACCGAGGCGCTGACCCGCTGGGAACCGAGGATCGAGGTGCTCGAGGTGACGGCCGTGAACGACAACCTCGGCGCCGCGCTGCTGATCGACATCCGCTACCGGCTGCGCGTCACCCAGGACGTGCGCAACCTCGTCTACCCGTTCTACCTGGAGCGTGCGCGATGACCTCACCTTCGCGGCGCGGGCGGATCGTCCCGCCGGACCTCGACGACCGGACCTGGCAGGACCTGGTCGAACAGATGCGCGCGCTCATCCCGAAATACGCTCCACAGTGGACCGACCACAACCCGAGCGACCTCGGCATGACGCTGATCGAGCTGTTCGCGTGGCTCGGCGAGGGCGTGATCTACCGGCTCAACCAGACACCGGTGAAGAACCACCTCGCGGTGCTGAACCTGCTCGGTGTCACCAGGAATCCGCCCGCTCCGGCGCGGACGTACCTGACCTTCGCCTCCGGCGCCGGCCGGGTCGTCGTGCCCGCCGGGACACAGGCGCAGAGCGCGGCGCGGGAGGGGCAGTCACAAGCCATCGTGTTCGAGACCGACCAGGACGTCGCCGTGCTGCCGACCACGTGGAAGGCCGCGCTGCTGATCGGGCCGTACGCGGCGGGAGCGGCCGCGAGCCAGTACGACGAACTGGGCGCGACCCTGATCGGCCCGCCGACGGGCCGCTACCTGCTGCGGGTCCCGCCCGGTCAGACGGTCCAGCTGTGTCTCGGCTTCGACCGGCGCGTCGCGGACGAGTTCGCCATCGGCCACCGGCTGGCGCACCCGGCGACCGCCCCGGTTTCCGTGCAGTGGACGCATTCCAAGGACACGGTCGAGCCGATGGCGTGGCCGGCGCTCGCGGCCGTCACCGATGGTACCGACGCGCTGCACCGCGACGGAACGGTCCGCCTGACACCGCCGGACAGCTGGACCGCGCAGCGTGCTTCCGGGCCGCCCGCGCTGAAGCCGTGGACCTCGGTGACCCCGCGCGACCCGGCCGCCGCGCCGGCCGATCCGCTGTTCTGGCTCGGCGCCCGCGTCTCGAACCCGGGCACGAGCGCGCTCGCGATCGAGGTCGACCGGCTGCTGTTCAACGCGGCGCCTGCGCGCACGGCGCTGACCATCCGCACCCCGGAGATACTCGGGCAGAGCACCGGCGAGCCGTTCCAGGTCTTCCAGCTGTCGAAAAGCCCGCTCTGTCAAGGAACCGACGGGCTGGTGATCCAGGTCGGCACCGGCAACCCGCCCGTCTGGCAGGACTGGACCCGCGTCGCCACGCTCCCGCACGGGCCCGGCCGCGTCCACCTGGCCGACCCCGTCACCGGCGAGATCCGGTTCGGCGACGGCGAACACGGCTCGATCCCGGCGGCGGGCAGCGTGATCAGGGCGGCGGGCTACCGGCACGTCGACGCGGGCGCGGCGGGCAACGTCGCGCCGGGCCAGGTCAGCGTGCTCGGCACGACCCCCGCGGGCGCGTTGCCCGCCGGGATCACCGGGGTGACCAACGCCGGGCCGGGGCTGGACGGCGCCGACGAGGAGCCCGTCGAGGACACGGTCCGCCGCGCGCCCGCGGAATTCCGGGCCCGCGACCGCGCGGTCACCGCGGAGGATTTCGAGCTGCTGGCCACCGAAGCCGGTGACAACGTCGCGATCTGCCGCTGCCTGAGCCCACGGTCCAAAGGCGACGATCCGTGGACCTACGCCGGGATCGTCAGGGCGCCCGGCTCGGTCACCGTGATCGTCGTACCCGATCAGGGCATCACCGTGGCGCGCCCGGAGCCGGCGCAGGAGCAGCTGCGCGAGATCCGCGCCTACCTCGAACCGCGCCGGGAGGTGACCGCGCACCTGGAGGTGCACGGGCCGCGGTACCTGCCGGTGATCGTCAACGTCGAGCTGGTCGTGTGGCAGGAGGCGATCGACGCGGGAGCCGACCAGAACCAGGTCCGCGCGGACATGCTCGCCGCGATCGGCCGGTTCCTGCACCCGACCGCGGGCGGGCCGGGCGGCGCGGGCTGGCAGATCGGGCAGCCGGTGCTCACCTCGGACCTGCTGCGCGCGATCGCGCCGCCGGAAGACCTCGGCTACGTCTCGGTCCTGCAGGTCCGGCCCGACATCCCGGCGTATCACTTCCCGCCGCTCAACCCCGACGGCACGGCGGCCAACTACGACCAGGACACCGAGCGGCCGTTCCGGCTCTCCCCGTTCGGCGCCTCGGTGCGGGCCGCCGACTACGAGCTCGTGTGCGCCGCGGCGGACGGCGCGCACACGATCAAGGTCACGGTGCAGAGCGCATGACCGGCGGCTACCTCCGGTATCTCCCGCCGGTGCTGTGGGACGAGTCCGGCGAGCTCCCGCTCGGCGCGCTACTGCGGATCTTCGAGAAGGTGCTGACCGGGGTCGACGACGACCTCGAGCTGGCGCACGGCGACCACACGCACGGTCCGCTGACCGGCGAGATCGAGCGGCGCGCCGGTGTCTTCGATCCGTGGGCCACGCCCGCGGAGTTCCTGCCCTGGCTCGCTTCACTGGCCGGGGTCGACTTCCCGGCACCGCGCGGCGCCGATCTGTGGGACGAGTACCAGCGGCGCAAGGTGGTCGCCGAGATCGCGAAACTGCACCGCCTCCGTGGCCGCAAGCTCGGGCTGAGCCGGTATCTCGACCTGCTCGGCGCCGGCCAGGCGCGGGTCGCGCTCGACGACGGCACCCGGCTGCTGGCCGTCGCACCGGGATCGGGCCGGACCACGGGGCTGGTCACGAAAGGGCCGGTGGTCGTCGGCCGAGAAGTCCGCTCCGAAGGCGTGACCAGGCCGTGGTGTGTGACGACCGCGCCGGACGGCGGCCTGATCGTCGGTGACCTCGGGCTGCCGGACGGGCTCGCGGTCCAGCTGAAGAACCGCGTGTGGCAGCTTGACGCGTCGGGCAGCAGACCACAGCCGATCGCCAAGTCCTCGCTCACGCTGACCAGGGTCGTGGCCGTCGCCGTCCGCAAGAACCCGGACACGCTGTACGTGCTCGACCGGACCGGGCGGCTGCAAGCCGTGCCCGCGCCGTTCCGCACGGGCACCGCGACCCAGCTGACTTCCCTCGTCAGCGGCGGCACGACGCTGGCGCCGGTCGCGATGGCCGTAGACGCGGCGGGTGACCTGCTGGTGCTCGATCGCGGCGACGGCCCCGGCACGCCGAACCCGCCCAAGATCATCACGATCCGGCCGTCGCCGCTCGCGGTCACCCGCACGCCGCTGCGCACGGTCCGCGAGCCGTTGTCGCTGGCCGTCGAGCCGGACGGGACACTGCTCATCGGCGACGGCGGCGTCCAGGAACCGGAGAATCCCGCGCAGTTCCCCGGAAATCTGGTCAAGGTCGACCGCCGGACTCCCGTGTGGACGGAGACGACGCTGCTCCCGGCGGCCAATCCGCTGGTCGCGCCGACCGGTCTCGCCCGCACCCGCGACGGCTCGCTGTACGTGCTCGACGCCGGTCTGAAGCCGTTTTCGCCGTCGACGACCGACCCGTACATCTGCCCGGCGGCCGAGCACGCCGCCGTGTTCCGCATCGGGCAGGGCCGCGCGGATCGGATCACCGAACCCGGCCAGTTCGTCTATCCGACCGGCATGGTGGCCGACGGCGACCGCCTGATCGTCTGCGATCCCGGCCAGCCCGCGGGTGGCTGGCCTTCCGTCGACCCGCGGCTGCTGCTGAGCCGGGTCCGGCCGTTCCAGTTCGACGTCGTCATCCACTTCGCGCAGCCGAACCTGCCCGCCGACCAGGACGCCAGGCGCCTCGCGCTCAACCGGGCGGTGGTCACCATCCGGGCCATCGTCGACCGCCAGAAGCCCGCCCACACCGGGTGGAACCTCGTGACCTCGATTTTCTCGTGACCGAAAGGAGCCGGTGATGCTGCGGCGAACCGAATACTGGAATGTCAGCACCGGCACTGTCCGCAGTGGAGCGACCGGGCACGGCGAGAGCGTGACCGACGTCGAGGACTACCTCATCCCGCTCGACCGGGCCCGCACGTCCGGCCTGCACGGCTGGGGTGTCGCGGCCGGTCTGCGCGTGACGGCCACCGTCGGCACGGCCGGGGTGACCGTGCTGCCCGGCATGGCGGTCGACGCGGCGGGGAACGCGGTCGTGCTGGCCCCCGGCGGGCTGGCCGTGGTCGATCCGACCGTCGACCCGGATCAGCTGCAGAACGTGCCGACGGTGCCGGTGGAGGTGACCGGAGTCGGCGTCGCCACCGCGCCCGGTGACTTCCTGCTGACCCTGACCTGGCGGGAAGTGCTGGGGGACAACACAGTGGCGAACGCGCCCGCGCTGCTGCACGCGCCGTGGCTGCGGCTGGTCGCCGCCGCCGGGTTCGCCGACACCGGCAAGCAGATCGTGCTCGCCGGGGTGACCGTGGACGCGGACGGCAAGGTGGCCACGGTGACCGCGGGCCTGCGCCATCCCGTCGGCCTGCCCGCGGGGAAGGTCGAGCTGCGCATCCCGCGTGCGCGGCGCGACGGCACGGCGTTGACCGCCGACCAGGGCGCCGCGGCCGAACTGGCCGCCGACGCGGACGGCAACGTCGTGCTCTCGCTGTCCGGCGACGTGCCGCGCAAGGCGCTGACGGTGGAGGCCGCGACCGGCCGCGTCGACCTCTTCGGCGAACTGTCGTTCGGCGGGCTGCCCGCGGTTTCACCGGACGGCGGCCGGTTGGTGCTGAACAAGAACAAGGCGTTCGCGCGTGGCATTTCCACGCCCGGCAGCCTGGCCGCGGGTGGGCTGAACGTGGGCGGCGCGAACGGGGGCGCGGACCTCGGCGCCGGCAACCTCGGCGTCGCGGGCTGGCTGCGGGTCGGCGGCAACACGACGCTGTCCAACGCGATGCTCGCCGTCATCGACAACACGCCCGAGAACACCTGGAACACGGCCGCGTTCTTCAAACCCGCGTGCGGTCCTCATTGGAGTCACGTGCACTGGGGCACGACCGGCGACTGGTACATCCGCTCGTCGGCCGCGGGTGGCAAGGTGGTCCTGCAGGACTCCGGCGGCCGGGTCGGCGTCGGCACCAGCTCGCCCGCGACGACCTTGGACGTGGTCGGCACGATCGGGCTCAACAACCGCGTCGCCGTCTCCAGCGGCGACTCCTACCTGCGGCTCAACCAGAACGGCCAGTTCGCGTCGGGTGTGCACACCCCGGGTGTCTTCTCGTCGACCAGCCTGAACGTCGGCGGCGCGTTCGGCTGGGGCAACCCGGGGCTGGGCAACCTCGCGGTCACCGGCCGGGCCTGCATCGGCACCGAGGACACCGGCCTGGCCAGGCTCACGGTCAAGGGCAACGGCACGTCGCACGCCATCTGGGCGATCGCCGACGGCGACCGGGCCGGGATCTGGGCGATCGGCAGGCCTGCCGGGATCTTCTGGGGCAACGTCGACATCCGGGGCACGCTGACCAAGGGGGACAACCAGTTCCGGATCGACCATCCGCTCGATCCGGCGGGCAAGGTGCTGTGCCATTCGAACGTCGAGAGCGACGAGATGAAGAACGTCTACGACGGCGTGGCCGAACTCGGCGCCGACGGCACCGCGACCGTCGCACTGCCCGAGTGGTTCGAGGCGCTCAACGAACGGTTCCGCTACCAGCTCACCCCGATCGGCCGCGCCGCGCCCGGCCTGCACATCGCGACCGAGCTGACCGGGAATCGGTTCGGTATCGCGGGCGGCGAGCCGGGTGACAAGGTCTCCTGGCAGATCACCGGAGTCCGCCATGACGTCTACGCGCGGGCGCACCCGCTGGTCGTCGAGTCCGAAAAGGACGAAGCGGACCGGGGCAGCTACCTGTTCCCGGAACTGCACGGCGAGCCCGTCTCACGGGCGATGGGATATGTGGAGAGGTGATCGAAATGCTGGATCTGCTGGAGGAGAGGCTCGCGGAGCTGAAGCGCGAGTACCAGGTCGGCGACGGACGGCTCCGCGAGCTCACCCGCGAGGAGGTCGAACTGCGTGAGACGTTGCTGCGGATCAGCGGCGCCATCCAGGTGCTCGAGGAACTGCGGTCCAAGAACGGCTCCGAAGAGCTGACGGTGGGGTAGCGGTGAACGGTCCCGTGCACGCCCGTGAGCAGGCTCCCGCTCCGCCGATCTCGGACGCCGTGGCGGTCCCGGGCAGACCGGCCGCGGAACCGCGCTACGAGTGGGTCGACGAGACCGGCAAGAAGAAGCAGGGCACCGCCGCCGAGCTGGCCGACCAGCGCAAGCAGGCGGAAGGCCGGGTCGGGCGCGGACTGCGCAAGGCCAAGGACCACGCCGAAACCAACCGCTCGACCCACGAGTGGTTCATGAAGGAGGTGCACGGCACCGCCGAGTCGCTCGGCGACGTCTTCCGCCGGCCCGGCTCGCTGGTCGGCATCGCCGTCGACATCCGCTCCGGCGTCGTGCCACCGCCCATCGGCATGTGGAGCCACGCCATCCGCGCCGCCAAGGACGGCGAACGCGCGCTGGCGGAAGGAAACCTCCGCGAGGCGGCCCGCCTGCTCGCCAAGGCCGACCGCGACTACCGCGACAGCGTCCGCGAATGGAACGCCTACATGGACGCCATCCAGAAAGGCGGCCAGAAACTCGTCGGCGAGCTGGAGGTGGTCCGCGACGTGTCGTTCGCCATCGCGATCACGGCCGCGGTCATCCTCGCCGCCCCAGTGGTGGCCGGTGGCGTGGCCTGGGCGGGCGCGACCGGCACACTGGCGACCGCGGGCACCGCGCTGGGCACCGGCGCGGTCGGCGCCGCCGCGGGCGCGGGACTGCGCTCGGGTGCGTCGGCGGCAGGCCAGAAGATCGTGCACGGCAAGGTGTCCGGCAAGGAGGTCGCGAGCGAAGCCAAACGCGGCGCCCGCGAAGGGTTCGTCACAGGCCTCACCGCGGGCGCCGGCCACGGCCTCGGCGCCGCGAGCGGCCAGGGCGCGTCCTTCGGCCAGCAGGTCGTCCGCCGGGCGGCGGTCGAAGGCAGCGCCAACGCCGTCGGCCAGGCCACCGACGCGGCACTGCAAGGCAAATCGACGGGCGAGGTACTCGAAGCGGGCGGCGCGGGTTTCGCCACCGGCGTGGTCACCGCACCACTCGGCACGGCGGGCGCGAAGCTCGCCTCGGGCGGCCGCCCGGCACTGGGCAAGGCCGTCGGAGTCGGCGGTGCGGCGGTTCTCGCGGGCGGCGGCACCCTCGCCGCGGGCGGCACCTGGCAGGACGCCACGACCAACGCCTCGATCGCCGCGGGCACGGCCGCCGCTCTCGGCGCGGCCAAGCAGCCTGCCCGGCGCGTCCGCGTGGCCACGCACGAGAAAGTACGCGTCGCGACCGAAGAGCCACACGTCCAGACCGAGAGCGCCGCTCTCCACGAAGAGACGGCACCGAAGCGCGCGGCGAGAGCCCGTGCGCCCGAACCCGTCACGGAACACCCGCCCGCCCCGCAGTCGGCCCCACAACAGGCTCCGCAAGCCGCCCCGCCCGCGCCGATCGACCGTGTCGCCGCTCAGGAGAACGTCGTCGACGCGAAACGGAACCAGCTCTTCGCGGCCGGAACCCGGGCCAGGAGCGCTTCCGCGGCGGTGTCCCGGAAACAGCGCGACCTCACCGCCGCCGGTCGCCGGCTGTCCGAGGCCGAAACCCGCCACCAGGAGGCGCGCACGCAAGCCGAGGCCGCGGAGGCCGCCGTCGAAACCGCCAAGCCAGGCGCGAAAAGACCCGCCATCAGCGCCAGAAAAGACGCCAAAGCCGAACTGCGCAAGGCAGCCTCAGACCTCACCGCCGCCCAAGAAGCCCACACGAAAGCCGATGAAGGCTTGCAAGCGGCGAAGACAAGACTGGCGACGAGCAAGGCACGCTTCAAAGCACGCGCCGCCGAACTCAAGACGTCCAAGGAGCACCTCGAGAACGTCAAGAAGTGGGTCACCGAGCCCGGCGAGGCCCCACGCCAGCGCCGCGGCGAACCGTTCAGCGAGAAGAACCGCAGACCGAACCTCAGCGACTTCAAGGACCTCCCCGCCCACCCGGTCGAGCGAGCGGACGCCCCGCACGACCCGAACGCCCGCGTCCGCGTGTTCAAGAACGAGGTACGCAAGGACCTACGGGCCGAGCACGCGGCCCTTTACGCCGAGCTGCAAGCGAACCCTGACAAGGCCAAAGAACTCGGCCACGTCTACGAGCGCATGATCGGCGAAGACCTCACCCGAGGCGGCAACGCACCGAGAATGCGCTCCGACGCGGGCGACAAGCTCCGCATCAGCGACCACGGCGTCCACGAGTTCACCGTCGAGGGCGAGATCTCCGACGGCAAGCTCGACCAGCTCTGGCGCGACCTCCTCACCCCGACCCCCGGCGCCAGGGTCGCCCGCGACACGGCCCTGCTCACGGTCCCCAAGCTGACCCCCGACTCCGGCAACCGCCTCGCGCGCATGGCGGCGGCCTACGAAAACCTCACCGGCCGCCGCCCCCTCATCGTGGTCCGCGAAACCGCCCCCTGACCACCCAGGGGTCGTGAGTGTTTTCGCCGGTTATTGGGCGGAAACCCAAACGTGGCGTGATGGGCGTGAGTGCGACTTGCTGAGAATCAGCGGCCGCAGGTCTGACGGAGTTGCTTGGGGGACACCTGGCGGCCCACAAGCAACTCCGTTGGCCCATGCTCGCCGACTCCTCGACCACGCCATCTCGGACCTACCGCTCAAATAGCCCACGACGCTCACGACCCCAAGTCCCACAAGTCAAGCACGTTGACTGAGGGGAATTTGAGACGTTGAACGACCCATTTCGCACTCAGTCAACCTGCTTGACCTTTGCAGCAGGTGGTCAGACGCAGCGAACGGAAGAATCTGGCCATACAACGTCCAGATTCTTCCGTTCGCGAAGATCAACGCGCCCGTCGGACCGCGCCACCTTCGACCTTCCGCTCAATAGAACCGGCCGGATCACTCACGACCCCGCTGGTGGGTGAAGCCGTGCTGGCGCCAGGCCTCGTAGACGGCGATGGCGGCGGTGTTCGCCAGGTTCAGCGAACGCGAGGTCGACAGCATCGGCAGCTTCAGCCGATCGGTGATCTCAGGCGAGTTCTGCACGGACGCGGGCAGCCCGGCCGACTCGGGCCCGAACATCAGCACGGCACCGGGCTCGAACGCCACATCGGTGTACATCCGCGTCGCCGTCGCGCTGAACGCGTACACCGGAGCTGGCAGCAGCGCCGACCAAGCGTCGGCCAGTGTCTTGTGGACGGTCACCCTGGCGAGATCGTGATAGTCCAGCCCCGCCCGCTTGAGCTGCTTGTCCTCGAAGTTGAAGCCGAGCGGCTCGACGAGGTGCAGCTCGCTGCCGGTGTTGGCGGCGAGGCGGATCGCGTTGCCGGTGTTGGGCGGGATTTCGGGCTGGTAGAAGAGGATCCGGAACATCAGCCGAGCACGCTCGCGTAGGTCTTGCGGACGGCTTCCGGCGCCGGGGTCTTCGCCATCGACGACGGGTCGACGAACACGTAGCGCACGACCGCGGACGCGAGCAGCTCGTTGGCGCGGTGGATCTCGCAGTCGAAGATCAGCGAGGTCGTGCCGAGGTGGCTGACGTAGCCGCTCACCACGAGGTCGTCGTCGAACCGGGCGGACGAGCGGAACTTCAGGGTCGCCTCGGCGACCACCACGTCGGCGCCGTGCGCGTGGAACGCCTCGTGCGAGCCGAACAGCGTCTTCTCGATCTCGAAGCTGCACATGTCCACGTAGGCCAGGTAATGCGCGTTGAACACGATGCCCTGGCCGTCGCACTCCTGGTACCGCACCCGCAACGGCATCCGGACGACGGCTTCTCGCTCACTCACGCGCCTTAACTTAGCCGTGCAGCTTCCGGTAGGTGATGGCCGCGCCCGGATGCAGCGGGACGGTGCCGGTGCCGATCAACGTCCGCACGTCCAGGAACTGGGTGCCGATGGCCTGCGCGGGCACCAGGTCCGCCGCCCGGTTGACGAGCACGCCGACCACCGCGGCCGCCACGTCTTCGGGCAATGATGGGCTGCTGACCAGCAGGTTCGCCACACCGATCGTCGGCAGCTCGCCGACACCGGAGTACGCGCCCGCCGGCACCCTGACCTGGTCGTAGACCGGGCCGAACTCCGCGCGCAGGCCCGGCAGCACGCTGTCGAGCGGGATCAGCCGGATCGGGGTCGTGCGGTGCAGCTCGGCCAGCGCCGGGGTCGGGATGCCGCCGGACCACAGCTGCGCCGAGATCCGGCGGTCGCGCAGCGCGGCGATCGCCTCGGTCAGCGGCAGGTGCCGGACGTCGGCCTTCAGCCCGGCCTTCGCCAGCAGCCGCTCGCCGAGGAACGCCGCGCCGGAACCGCCGGCGCCCAGCGAGACTGTCCGCCCGGCGAGGTCGGCGAGTGTGCGGATGTCGTCGTCGGCGCGGACCACGAGCTGGATGTAGTTCTCGTAGACGCGCCCGAGCGCGAGCAGCCGCGCGTCGCCCGCGTACGCCTGCGCGACATCGGTCGACATCAGGCCGAGGTCGGCTTGGCCTTCGCGGACCTGCCGGACGTTCGCGACGCTGGCCTCGGTCGCGACGGCCCTGCACTTGAGGCCTGGCTCGGCGCGGCTCAGCTCGGCCGCGAGCACCTCGGCGAACGCCAGGTAGAAGCCGCCGCTCTCGCCTGCCGCGATCGTCACGGACCGCTCGGGCCCGCGGTAGGCGCCGGTCGAACACCCGGTCAGCATGGCGAGCCCGCCCAGCATCGCCGTCCGCCTGGAAATCCTCATGCGCGCTCCTCGGCCAGCGGCAGCGTGACCCACACGGCGAGCCCGGACGGCGGCGCCGCGCGCAGTTCGAGGTCGCCGCCGCGAGCGAGCACGAGGTGGTGCGCGATCGACAGGCCGAGCCCGGTGCCGCGCGGCGCGCCGTCGCGACCGGCACGCCAGAACCGTTCGGTCGCCTTCGCACGCTCCTCTGTGGACAGTCCGGGTCCGTCGTCGCGCACCACCAGGCGCGCTTCGACGCCGTCGGTCTCCCACTCCGTCTCGATGTGCGCGCCGCGGCCCGCGTAGTGGACGGCGTTGTCGAGCAGGACGTCCAGCACCTGCGCGAGTTCGGCTTCGGGACAGCGCACCAGCACCGGCTCGTCGTGTCCCGCCGGAGGCTGGATCGACGCGCCCGCCTGGTCCGCCGACGGACGCCACGCGTCGACGCGCTCGGCGAGCACCGTCGCGAGGTCGCACGGCTCGTCGTCGTGCCCGCCGGCGAGCCGGGTGGCCGTGCTTTCCGCCAGCGCCAAGGCGAGCAGACCGTCCAAAAGGGACTCCAGGCGTTCGACCTCGGCCACGGCCGCGCGGTAGGCGCGCTGGCCCTCGTCGTCGACGCGGGTCGCGAGCGAATCCACTCGCAGCCGCAGCGCCGCCATCGGGTTGCGCAGCTGGTGCGACGCGTCCGCGACCAGCCTCCGCTGCTGCTCCGACGCTTCGACGACCGCGTCGGACATGAGGTTGAACGAGGTCGCCAGCGACCGCAGCTCGCGGGGCCCGGCCCGCGCGGGCACCTGCGAATGGTGCCCGGCGGTCACCGCGAGCACGCCGTCTTCGAGATCGTGCAGCGGCCGGACCATCCAGCGCGCCAGCACGACCGCGAGCAGCACGAACACCGCCGCCGCCAGCAGCGCGCCCGCCGCGATCAGCCCCCACTGCGCGGACACGTCCGCCGCCGCGGCCAGCACGGAGGCACGCAGCACCACCACGCCGGCGACCCGCGTGCCGGTGCCGACCGGCCGCGCGAACAACGCGGGCTCGGCCGACCACGGCTCGATCGTCGGCGGCGCCGGGCTGCGCTGGTTCCGCAGCGTCGCGTCGATCAGCTCGCGCACGTCATCGGCGGCCAGGCCACCCGCGGAGGCGAGCGGTGTCTTTCGGGTGTCGACCACGAGCACGGCCTCGCCGTAGAGCGACGCGTACCGCGTGGCCTCGGCGGCTAGCGTCGTCGTGTCGCCCGCGTCCACGGCCTGCTGCGCCAGCACGACGAACCGGTCGACGTCCGCCGACCGCGCGATCAGCAGGTCCTGGGTGCGCCGCTCCGCCGTGCTCGACAGCAGCGGGAACGCGAAGGCCGCGACCACGGCGAGCGCCATGGCCACCAGCACGACCAGCAGCCGCGCGCGCATCAGCCGCCCAGCCGGTAACCGAAACCGCGGATCGTCGCCAGCAGCCCCGGCCGGTCGAGCTTGGCACGCAGCTGCGTGAGGTGGACGTCGAGCGAGCGCGAGACGGCGAGGTACGCGTCGCCCCACACCTGGTCCATCAGCTGCTGGCGGCTGACCGCCGTGCCCGGCCTGGCGGCGAGCACGGCGAGCACCTCGAACTCCTTGGTGGTCAGGCCGATCTCGGCGCCGCCGACGGTCACCCGGCGCGCGCCGAGGTCGATCTCGACATCGCCGAGCACGACGAGGTCCGCGGCGGGCGCCGCCTTCGCGCCCGCCCGCCGCACCACCGCGTCCATCCTGGCCAGCAGCTCGGCGAGCCGGATCGGCTTGCCGAGGTAATCGTCCGCGCCCAGGCGCAGGCCGCGCACGACGTCACGTTCGTCGTCACGCGCGGTGAGCACCAGCACGGGCACGGCCGACACCTGCCTGACCTTGCGCAACACCTCGAGCCCGTCGATGTCGGGCAGCGTGAGGTCGAGCAGCACCAGATCGGCGTCGCGGTGCCGGGTCAGCGCGTCGCTGCCCCGGCGCACGCTGGTCACGGCGTGCCCGCGCGCCTGCAGGGAGTCGGCCAGCGCGTCGGCGACACCTTCGTCGTCTTCGACCAGCAGGACCCGCACGCGCATGTCCTTACTTCTTTTCCAGCTCCGAGCTCTTCGAAGTCTCCCGCATTGTGCCGTACACGATCAGTGAGATCAGCGCACAACCCGCGACGTAGTAGAAGAACAGCGACTCGTGGCCGCCCTTCTTCAGCGCCTGCGCGATGAGCTCGGCCGTGCCGCCGAAGATGGCCACGGTCAGCGCGTACGGCAGGCCGACGCCGATCGCCCTGATCTTCGTCGGGAACAGCTCCGCCTTCACGATCGCGTTGATCGAGGTGTACCCGGTGACGATCACCAGACCGGCCAGCATCAGCAGGAACGCCACGAACGGCTGCTTGGTCGACCCCATCAGCGTCATGATCGGCACGGTCAGCAGCGTGCCCGCGATGCCGAAGAACATCAGCAGCGGGCGGCGGCCGATGCGGTCGGACAGCTTCCCGGCGATCGGCTGCAGGATGGCGGCGACCAGGATCGCGGAGAACAGGATCCAGGTGACCGTCTTGCGCGGGATGCCCGCGGTGTTCTCCATGAACTTCTGGCTGTAGGTCGCGAAGGTGTAGAACGCGATCGTCCCGCCGAGTGTCAGGCCGACGACGAGCGCGACCTCCTTGGGGTACTTGAACAGCGCGCGCAGCGTGCCGTGCTCACCGGTCTTGGTGTCGCCGGTCTTGACGCGTTCGGCTTCGAAGCTTTCCGACTCGTCCATGCCGCGCCGCAGGTACATGACGATCACCGCGGCCAGCGCGCCGACCACGAACGCGATCCGCCAGCCCCAGTCGGTCAGCTGCTTCTCGGTGAGGATCTGCTGCAGGATCAGCTGGAGGCCGAGCGCGAGCAGCTGCCCGCCGTAGAGCGTCACGTACTGGAAGCTGGAATAGAAACCGCGCTTGCCGGGAGTGGCCACTTCGGACAGATAGGTCGCCGAGGTGGAGTACTCGCCGCCGACGCTGAGCCCTTGGATCAGCCGGGCGACGAGCAGCAGGATCGGCGCCGCGATGCCGATGGTCTGGTAACCGGGCGTGACCGCGATCATCAGCGAGCCGAACGCCATCAGGCTCACGCTGAGCACCAGCGCGGTGCGCCTGCCGAACCGGTCGGCGAACCGGCCGAGCATCCAGCCGCCCAGCGGGCGCATCAGGAAACCGACGGCGAACACGGCGGCGGTGCCCAGGAAGGCGGCCGTGGTGTCCTTCGTGGGGAAGAACGACTTGGCGAAGTATGTGGTGAATGCGGCGTAGGCGTACCAGTCGTACCACTCGACCAGATTGCCGATCGAACCCCGCAGCACGTTGCCGATGACGCGCCGTTCACTGACGGGTGGCACCGCCTCGTTGATCCTGGTTGTCAACGCTGACCTCCTCGTGTTCTGGCTCACGGTGGCCAATCCACAAAGGCGCGGCAACGGCTTTGGAGGTTTCCTAACATTCGCTTAGGACGATGGCCGGAAGGTCGCGAAGAACACATCCATTACCCGCAGGTAGGGGTCCTCCTGAGTGCTGCGCGCGTGCCCGGAGCCGATAACCTTCAGGCCGTCAGCTTCGGCAAACGCGGTGGAGGAGTCTTCGTGGGACGGTCCGTTCTGGTTACCGGCGGCAATCGCGGCATCGGCTTGGCGATCGCGCGGGACCTCGCCGCGCAGGGGCACAAGGTGGCGGTCACGCACCGCAGTTCCGGCGCGCCCGACGGGCTCTTCGGCGTGCAGGCCGACGTCACCGACAGCGAGCAGATCGACCAGGCGTTCAAGCTCGTCGAGGACCACCAGGGCCCGGTCGAGGTGCTGGTGTCCAACGCGGGCATCACCGACGACACGCTCCTCATGCGGATGAGCGAGGACCAGTTCACCAGGGTCGTCGACGCCAACCTCACCGGCGCCTACCGCGTCGCCAAGCGCGCCTCGCGCAACATGCTGCGCGGCAAGTTCGGCCGGTTCATCTTCGTCTCGTCCGTCGTCGGCCTGATGGGCTCGGCCGGTCAGGTCAACTACGCGGCCAGCAAGGCGGGCCTCGTCGGCATCGCCCGCTCGCTCGCGCGTGAGCTGGGCACCCGCAACATCACCGCCAACGTGGTCGCGCCCGGTTTCGTCAAGACCGACATGACCGACGCGCTGCCCGACACCGTGCGCGAGCAGATCCTCAAGACCATCCCGGCGGGCCGCTACGCCGACCCGGCGGAGATCGCCGCCGCCATCCGCTTCCTGGCCTCCGACGAAGCCGCCTACATCAACGGCGCCGTGCTGCCCGTCGACGGCGGCCTCGGCATGGGCCACTGAAAACCTTCCCCCTACCTGAGATTTGGAGAACCACGTGGCTGGACTGCTCGAAGGCAAGCGACTGCTGATCACCGGCATCATCACGGACGCCTCGCTGGCGTTCCACGCGGCGAAGATCGCCCAGGAAGAGGGCGCCAAGGTCGTGCTGACCGGCTTCGGCAGGCTTTCCCTCGTCGAGCGCATCGCGAAGCGGCTCCCGGAAGAGGCGCCGGTGCTCGAGCTGGACGTGACCAACCAGGAGCACCTCGACTCGCTGGCCGACCGCGTCCGTGAGCACGTCGACGGCCTCGACGGCGTGCTGCACTCGATCGGCTTCGCCCCGCAGACCTGCCTCGGCGCCCCCTTCATGGACGCGCCCGCCGACGACGTGAAGGTCGCGGTCGACGTCTCCGCGTTCTCCTTCAAGTCGCTCGCCGCCGCGACACTGCCCCTGCTCTCCCGGGGCTCCTCGATCGTCGGCATGGACTTCGACGCGCGCGTCGCGTGGCCGGTCTACAACTGGATGGGTGTCGCGAAGGCCGCGCTCGAGTCGGTCAACCGCTACCTCGCGCGTGAACTCGGCCCGCAGGGCATCCGCGTCAACCTGATCAGCGCGGGCCCGATGAAGACGATGGCCGCCAAGTCCATCCCCGGCTTCTCCTCGCTCGAAGAGGGCTGGGGCGACCGCGCGCCGCTGGGCTGGGACAGCTCCGACCCCATCCCGACCGCCAAGTCGGTCTGCGCGATGCTCTCGGACTGGTTCCCGGCGACCACCGGCTCGATGATCATGGTCGACGGCGGTCTCCACGCCACCGGCCAGTAGCCGTCCGAAGCCCGAAAGTGGCTTTCGTCAGATCGCATCTGACGAAAGCCACTTTCGGGCTTTTGCGAGCCACCCCGGCGCTGCGTGGGCGCTGCCACACCGGCAAGATGGTCCGGGTGGGTTATGACGCACTGCTGTGGCTCTCCTTCGGCGGGCCCGAGGGTCCCGACGAGGTCATGCCGTTCCTGGAGAACGTGACACGCGGACGGGGCGTGCCGCGCGAGCGGCTGCTCGAAGTCTCGGAGCACTACCAGCATTTCGGCGGGGTCTCGCCGATCAACCGCCTCAACCGCGACGCCATCGCCGCCGTCGAGGCGAAGCTCAAGGACGCCGGGCTCGACCTGCCCGTCTACTTCGGCAACCGCAACTGGAAGCCGATGGCCGAGGACACCCTCGCCGAGATGGCCGCTGCGGGCGTGCGCCGCGCGCTGGTGTTCCCGACGAGCGCGTACGGCGGGTACTCCGCGTGCCGCCAGTACGACGAGGACATCTCCCGCATCCGCGCGGCGTTCGGTGACGACGCGCCCGATCTGGTGAAACTGCGCCAGTTCTTCGACCACCCGCTCTTCGTCGGCGCGTTCGCCGACGCGGTCACCGAAGCGCTCGCGAAGGTGCCGGGCGCCCGCGTGGTGTTCACCGCCCACTCGGTCCCGACCAGCGCCGACACCAACGCCGGCCCGCCGTCCGAGGGCGGCAACCGCTACTCGAAGCAGATCCACGAGGCCGCCCGCCTGGTCGCGCTCGAAGCGGGCGTCGCCGACTACGACGTCGTCTGGCAGTCGCGTTCCGGCCCGCCGCAGGTCCCGTGGCTGGAGCCGGACATCGTCGACCACATCGACGCGCTGCACGCCGACGGCGTCACCGGCGTCGTCGTCTGCCCGGTCGGGTTCGTGTCGGATCACCTCGAGGTCATCTGGGACCTCGACAACGAGGCCGCCGAGCGCGCCGAGGAACACGGCATGGCCTTCGCCCGCGCGGGCACCCCCGGCACCGACCCCCGGTTCGCGGAACTGGTCGTCGAACTCGTCCGCGAGCACGTCGAAGAAGCACCGGCCCGCAAGCTTTCGCCGTTCCCCGCCGCCGGGTGCACCCTCAACGGCGAGCCTTGCGCGATCGCGTGCTGCGAACCCGTCAAGCGCCCGTCAACGCCGAATCCGCGCGTGTAGCGCGAAAATCATCGCGGCCGCGAACACCGGCCCGAGAATGACCAGGCCCAGCCGCACGATCTGCCCCCACCCGCTGTACTGCAACGGCGGATCGGAGCGGACCAGCGGCATAGCGCAGAACTGGAAGGCGTAGAGCAGCGCGCCTCCGAAGTCGGGCGGCTTCTGGTTGGCGGTGGTGGTCGCTCGCAACAAAAGCGCGCCGAAGAACACCGTCAGCCCGAAGCACGTCGCCGCCCGCCACGCGCGCAGACCGTGTCCCGCGACGAGCCAGTGCAGCCACAGCACCGCGCGATGGGTGAACCGCGCGAGCTTGGCGTGCCCGCGCGGAGCCCAGCGACGCAGCAGCATTTCGCCGTAGTAGAAATCGTCGGCGCCGGGCTTGTTTCCGCGGTCCTCAAAGCTTTTGCGGAGCGTCCGATAGGCGATCTCGACGTCTTCGGCCATCACCGGCGGAAGCGCCCGCCGGAATTCGTAGAGCCGGGTTTTGTCTTCGGCGAGCATCAGCTCGTTGAACAGCCAGCACCCCGCGCGGGCCTGCCGAGCCCCGGACTCTTGCGGCAGCGCCAAAAGTACTCGTCGGCGATCATCAGCCGCCCGGTGTACGGCGCTCGCGGAAACTCGATCCGGCCGTCCAAGGTGAGCTTGTCCAGACCACGGGCGCCGGCGAACCGGCAGGCACGCAGGTCGACGTCGCGCAGGATGACCTTGTCCAGCGGCGTTCCCCGCAACGCCATCACGCGGGGGAGCGCGTCGATCATGTCGTTGCCGCAGTCCGCGTCCGTGACATCGCGGACGATCTGCTGTTCTTCGAGCCCGTCCTTGGCCCAGCCCATGAGGTAGAGGTCATCGCCGAGATTGGCGTCGCAGAGCGAGATTTCCGCGTGCCGCAAGCGGAACTCGACTTCCTTGGTGGTGGTGATCCGGTCGAGCCAGGCCAGCTTCGCACTGGCTTTGACCGAAGTCGGCGCGCTGATCGTCGCCCGCGACAGGCTCAGGAAGACACCGGCGACGATCATCGGCCCGAAGGTGGTGTCCCCTTGGAACACCACACCCGGGAAGTCGGCGCAGCCCCCGAAGTAGGTCTCGTCGAAATGCGCGTGCCCTTCGAACCGCGCGTCGCCGAAGTGGATGATCTCGCCGGGACCGGAGTGGACGCCGAACCTTCCATGCCTTCAGGTCGGGAGCCGCCACCGCGCCGTTACGACTTGCCCTGCTGTTTCCGGTAACGACTGAGATTCACGAAGAACAACACCACGCCCAGCACCACGAAGAGCACGCCGGCGAGCACCTGCGGAGTGTCGCCACGCCCGACCGACCCTGCCCAGATCATCAAGAGCCCGGCCACCGGCATGACGATCGGCGGGAGGATGACCTGCCAGAGTCGCATCGGTGGTGGGGTGCGGCGTGCCTTTTCCATGGCCGACAAGGCTAGAGCGCACAACGATCTTCTGTCTCACCCTTGGCCGGTTACTGCCAGGGTGCGTGAGTGGTACGGCCGGTTATTGATGAGAAGGCCAAGTGTGGCGTGTCGGACTTCGGTGCGAGGTGTGCAGTGAGGGGACCCCTGGGTGCGACATACGCACCCAGGGGTCCCCTCACTTCAGCCCTGACACCCGCAACACCGTTCCCGCCCATGTGTGTCGAGCGAGTGGAAGAATTTCTGCATCTAGCGGAGCAAACCTTCCACTCGCGCCGACCCCGGCCAGCCGGCTGCGTGAACGCCTCGTTCACAACCTTCAGGCGACCCGAGACCCGGGCCCGGTCCCGCCGACTCGACGGTAGGCCGACGAGTACCGGTCAGTTATTGAGGGGAAGGGCGAATGTGGCTTCGGCCAGGCTGACGAGGTCACATCGCGAGGCACGGCATGTCGTGGCTGAGCGAGGGGTTCCCCTGTTGCGTTGGGTGCAGCGGGGGTAACCCTCGTTCGCGATCTGGCCAGGCGAGGGCAGGGGTCGTGAGTGTTTAGGCCGGTTAGAACCGGCCGTACCACTCACGACCCTGGTCAGGAGGAGCGGTCGGGCTGCTCCGAGAAGACCCGCACGGCTTCGTTCACCGAGGCCGTCCGCGCGGTGCGGACCGCGTCGAACAGCGGACGCAATGCCTGTGCCCGCTGAGCCGCGGCCGACGCCGACAGCGCGCCGCCGGGGTCGTCGATCGACGCGATCGCCAGTATCGCGTCGATCTCCTGCGCCCGCTGCAACACCCGCAGCGACCGGCCAGGCGTGCCGGCGGGCCATTCGCACTGCGGAACCGAGCGCAGCCGGGCCGACAGTTCCGCGCGCACCCCCGGGCGGTTGCTTTCCACGTTGAGCGATTGCAAGGCGCCGGCGCTCGCCCTGATCGTGTCCGTCAGGCCGTGCTCGGCCTCGCCCATGCCGATGTACTCCAGCGCGGCGGGCGCGGTGAGGGAGAAGACCGTCCAGCGCATGAGGCCTTCGGCGACCGGCTCGGGGACGATGCCGAACGCGAGTTCGGTGATGACGACGGCCTCGCCCGCGCGCAGCGCCGCCTCGGCGAACGAGCCGCCGGGGCCGAGGCCGCGGACGTCGCCGGGCGCGGGGAGGACGAGCCGGAGGCTCTTCGCGCCGTGGGAACGCAGTGCCATCAGGAGCTGGACCGGGGTCGCGGCGCGGTTGAAGGCGAGTGGCAGATCGAAGGCTTCGGCCGCCGCCGGGTCGGCGGCGACGACGTCGTGCGCCTCGCCCCACGCCAGCAGCGCGTCCAGCACATCGTCGGACGCGGCGGCTCCGTTGAGCCACGCTGAAGACCACACGGCGAAGGTCGCACTCGTACAGCACACGACGTCCTATTTTACCCGGTCCCGGCAACGAAACGGCCGCCGCCCCGCTGGAGGAGCTCCACATCGACGACCGGCGGAAACGGCAGTAGCGTCGGGTTCGTGAACCGCGCACCCGAGTCACTCCCGCGCACCGCGGGTGAGCTCCGTTCCGCCGGGCACCTGCCCAAGAGCGTGAAGACCGAGCTCCACGACAACCTGCTCACCGCACTCAAGTCCGGCGAGGATCCATGGCCGGGCATCGTCGGCTTCGGCCGGACCGTGCTGCCCCAGCTCGAACGCGCGCTGCTCGCCGGGCACGACGTGGTGCTGCTCGGCGAACGCGGCCAGGGCAAGACGCGCCTGCTGCGCACCCTCGCCGGTCTGCTCGACGAGTGGACGCCCGTCATCGAGGGCTCTGAACTGCATGAACACCCGCTGGCGCCGATCACACCGGCCTCGATCCGGCGCGCGGCGGAGCTCGGCGACGACCTGCCGGTCACCTGGATCCACCGCGACGCCCGGTACACCGAGAAGCTGGCGACGCCGGACACCTCCGTCGGTGACCTCATCGGCGACGTCGACCCGGTCAAGGTGGCCGAGGGACGCAGTCTCGGCGACCCGGAGACGATCCACTTCGGACTGGTGCCGCGCGCGCACCGCGGCATCGTCGCGATCAACGAGCTGCCGGACCTGGCCGAGCGTATCCAGGTCGCGCTGCTGAACGTGATGGAGGAGCGTGACATCCAGGTCCGCGGGTACACCCTGCGGCTGCCGCTGGACGTGCTGCTCGTGTCGACCGCGAACCCCGAGGACTACACCAACCGCGGGCGGATCATCACGCCGCTGAAGGACCGCTTCGGCGCCGAGATCCGCACGCACTACCCGCTCGACGTCGAGGCCGAGGTCGCCGTGGTCCGCCAGGAGGCGCGTCTGGTCGCCGAGGTCGGCGAGCCGCTGATCGAGGTGCTCGCCCGGTTCGTCCGGAATCTCCGGGAGTCGACCGTGATCGACCAGCGGTCCGGCGTCTCCGCCCGGTTCGCCGTCGCGGCGGCCGAGACGGTGGCGGCGGCCGCGCTGCGCCGGTCCGCGCTGACCGGCGAGGAGCCCGCGGTCGCGCGGCCGGTCGACCTCGACTCGGTGCCGTCGGTGCTGCGCGGCAAGATCGAGTTCGAGCCCGGTGAGGAAGGCCGCGAGACCGAGCATCTGGTGCACCTGCTGCGCCGCGCGATCGCCGAGACGTCCCGTCGCCTGTTCGCCGGGCTCGACCTGCGGCCGCTGGCGGACGCCGTCGCCGACGGGCACCTGGTCGCCACCGGCGAGCGCGTGCCCGGCAAGGACGTGCTCGCCGCGCTGCCCGAGCTGCCGGTGCTGCACGAGGTCGCCCAGCGTGCCGGCGTCAGCGCGACGGACTCGCCTGGCCGCATCGCGTCCGCGGTCGAACTCGCGCTGGAATCGCTTTATCTGGCAAGGAAACTCGCCAAGGACTCGGACGACGCGACCACGGTGTACGGGCCGTGACCGCGGTACCGGACGGCTACTCCTACGGCCCGTGGCACGACGGTCCCGACCCGCTGGCGCCGCCGGTCGACCTGCGTGACGCGCTCGACGAGATCGGCCGCGACGTCATGGCGGGCTCGTCGCCGCGGTCCGCGCTGGAGGAGATCCTCCGCCGTGGCACCAGGGAGACGGCCGGTCTCGACGACCTGACGCGCCGGGTCTGGCAGCGGCGCTCGGAGATCCAGCGCAGGCATTCGCTCGACGGCACGCTGCGCGAGGTGCAGCAGCTGCTGTCCGACGCGCTGACCGCCGAGCGGCGTGAGCTGTTCCCCGACCCGTCCGACGACGCCCGGTTCCGCGAGGCGCAGCTCGACGCGCTGCCCGCGGGCACGGCGGCGGCCGTCCGGGAACTCGGCCAGTACGAGTGGCAGTCGCAAGAAGGCCGCGAGAAGTTCGAGCGCATCCGCGAACTGCTCGGCCAGGAACTGCTCGACTCGCGGTTCCAGGGCATGAAGCAGGCGATGCAGAACGCGACGCCCGAGGACGTCGAGCGGATCAACGAGATGCTCACCGACCTCAACGCGCTGCTCGCCGCGCACGCGCAGGGCGTCACGGACATCCAGGACCGCTTCGCCGAGTTCATGCGCCGCCACGGCGAGTTCTTCCCGGAGAACCCGAAAAATGTCGAGGAGCTGATCGACGTGCTCGCGGCCCGTGCGGCGGCCGCGCAGCGCATGCTCAACTCGATGACCGACGAGCAGCGCAGGGAACTCGCCGCGCTGTCTCAGCAGGCGTTCGGCGATCCCCGGCTCGCGCAGCAACTGTCCGCTTTGGACGCTCAGTTGCAGTCGTTGCGCCCAGGCGAGGACTGGACGTCGTCGGCGCGCTTCCGCGGCAACGACCCGCTCGGGCTCGGCGAAGGCGCGCAGGCGATGAGCGACCTGGCCGAACTCGACGCGCTCGCCGAGCAGCTCGCGCAGTCCTATCCGGGCGCGCGGCTGGAGGACATCGACCTCGAGTCGCTGGAACGCCAGCTCGGCGGCGAAGCGTCGGTCGACGCGCGCAGGCTGTCCGAACTGGAACGCGAACTGCGCCGCCAAGGCCTGTTCGAGCGCGCGCCGGACGGCTCACTGAGGTTGTCGCCCAAGGCGTTGCGCAGGCTGGGGGAGACGGCGCTCGCCGAGGTGGTCAACTCACTGCGCGGCCGCACCGGTGATCGCGACAGCGAATCCGCGGGCGCCGCCGGCGAGCCGACCGGGGCGTCGCGGCCGTGGCGGTTCGGCGACATGCAACCGTGGGACGTCTCGCGCACGGTCCGCAACGCGGTGCTGCGCACGGCGTCGACCGGCGGGCGCCGGGTGCGCCTGGACTTCGACGACGTCGAGGTGATCGAGACCGAGCACCGGGCGCGCGCGGCGGTCGCGCTGTGCGTCGACACATCGTGGTCGATGGTCCAGGAGAACCGCTGGCTGCCGATGAAACGCACGGCGCTCGCGGTGCATCAGCTGATCAGCACCCGCTTCCGCAACGACGCGCTGCAGCTCATCACGTTCGGCCGCTACGCCATGTCGGTCGAGCTGCCCGAGCTGGTCGGCCTCGAAGGCGCGTGGGAACAGGGCACCAACGCGCACCACGCGCTGCTGCTCGCCGGGCAGCACCTACGGCGGCATCCCGACGCCCAGCCGGTGGTCCTGATGGTCACCGACGGCGAGCCGACCGCGCACCTGGAGCCCGACGGCGAGGCCGAGTTCTCCTACCCGCCGCTCCCGCGCACCCTCGCCAAGACGCTCTCGGAGGTCGACCGCCTGGCCAAGCTCGGCGCCTCGGTCACCGTGTTCCGCCTGGGCGACGACCCCCGCCTGACCGCCTTCGTCGACCTCATCGCCCGCCGCTCCGGCGGCCGCGTCGTCGCACCCGACCTCGACGGCCTCGGCGCCGCCGTGGTCGGCGACTACCTGCGCACCCGGCGCTAGTACCGGGATAAAGCGGGCTTTACTCCCGGGAGTAAAGCCCGCTAAATCCCCGGGAGTAAAGCGGGCTTTATCCCCACGAGCGCTAGGCGGGGCACTTGGCGACCGAGCTGTCGAACCAAGTCCAGACGCCGGGGCTGTCCTGCCTCAGGGTGTGCCAGTAGCGGTAGTTCCACGGGAGCCAGTAGGTGTTGCCGCCGATCCTGAACTGGGCGTGGCTGAGCTTGGTGCCGATCAGCCGGTGGTCGACGATCTTGTCGTCGACCACCTCGGCGTAGTTGCCCGGCGCGGTGCACGGCGGCTGCCCGGTCAGCAGCACCGGGGTGATGACTGTGCTGGTCGGCGGGAAGAAGATGCTCCCGCAGTTGACCCGGAACGCCGTCTCGAACCGGTACTCGGACGTTCCGGACTCGAAGGAGATCCACTCCTCCATCCAGTAGTGGGTCGCCGCGCCCGGCCCGCTCTTGCCGACGAAGCCGTAGCCTTTCGGCGGCGGGCCGGTGGTGCTGAAACTCCGTTCTTCGCAGCGGTAGTCGCCTGAAACGGCTTGGGCGGGCGCGACGATCAGCGCGCCCAGCGCGACGATGGCCAGTAGGACGGTCAGGAAACGTCTCATGGTTCATCCCCTCCGGAGACCCTGCATGACGCCGTGAGCGTGGCACCGAGCGGTTGTGATCCGGCTGTCGCGCTCACCCCGCCGAGTGAACCTGACATTCGTACTAGACAAGTGTTTATGACAGATGTATAGTTGATCTCATGAGGAACAAGACCATCCTGATCTCGGGTTCGAGCGTGGCCGGGCCCACCTTGGCTTACTGGCTGGCACGGCACGGCTTCCGGCCCACCGTGGTCGAGCGCGCCGCCTCGCTGCGCGAGGGTGGTTACGCCGTGGACGTGCGCGGTGCCGCCGTCGAGGTGATCGAGCGGATGGGCCTGCTGACCCAGGTCCGCTCGCTGGCCACCGAGACCGAGCGCACCGCCTACGTCGACGCCGACAACCGGCAGGTCGCGGGGCTCACCGCGGACGCTCGCAACGGCCGCGAGGGCGACGACCTGGAGATCATGCGCGGCGACCTCGCCAAGCTGCTGTTCGACGCGACCCAGCCCGAGGTCGAGTACCTCTGGGGCGAGTCCGTCACCGGCCTGGTCCAGGATGCCGACGGCGTGCGCGTCACCTTCGAGAAGGCGGCGCCGCGCACCTTCGACCTGGTGCTCGGCGCGGACGGCCTGCACTCCAACATTCGCGGGCTGGCGTTCGGCGCGGAGTCCGAGTTCGTCAAGGACCTCGGCTACTACGTCTCGATCTTCAGCACCGAGAACCACCTGAACCTCGACCGCCAGGAGCTCTGCTACAACACGCCGGGCAAGCTCGCCGCGATGTACAGCGCCAACGGCAACAGCGAGGCCAAGGCCCAGTTCTACTTCACCTCGGACAAGCTCGACTACGACCGCCGCGACACCAAGGCCCAGAAGCGGATCCTCGCCGAGGCCTACGCCGGTGAAGGCTGGGTCGTGCCGCAGCTGATCGAGGCCATGTGGGACGCGAAGGACTTCTACTTCGACTCCGTCAGCCAGGTCCAGCTCGACAGCTGGTCACGCGGCCGGGTGGCGCTCGTCGGCGACGCCGCGCACTGCGCGTCCCCGCTGTCCGGCATGGGCACCGACCTCGCGCTGGTCGGCGCGTACTTCCTGGCCGGCGAGCTGAAGGCGGTCGGCGGCGACTACCCGATCGCGTTCGCCCGCTACGAGCAGCACATGCGCGACTATGTCGCCAAGGGCCAGAAGTCGGCGGGGGACAACGGCAAGTGGTTCGTGCCGGAGACCAAGGGCATGATCGGCTTCCGTAACCAGAACATCCGCATGCTGCAGTACATGCCCTGGAAGAACATGATCACCGGCGGCGCCTCCCGCGCGGCCAAGTCGGTCGACATCAAGGCCTACTGAAAAACTGGCTTTTCCGGTGAACATGCCGGTCTCTTGCAGTCCGTTCTGCATGGTGACGCAGAGTCGTGATCGGTCTACTTGTCTGGACAGGGACGCACGGAGCGGGTCGACCGCGACCGGAAAGTCAAGTGGACCGATTTCACGAAGGACTCAGCATGCGCAATCGAATTCTGCCCGCGATCGTGGCCGTGGGAGTGTCGGCCGGGATGGTGCTCACCGGTCTGGCCGGCACCGCCGGCGCGCAGACCGCCGGTGTCTCGGGAGCCGACTGCCGGTCCGCCGCGGTGGGCTCCACGTTCACGGATGTCTGCTTCACCTACGTCAAGGAAGGCGACACCTACAATTCCCAGGCGACGGTGCGCTATGCGACGGCGGACGCCAGTGCCTATCTGTCCGCGGACGGCTTGATCAGCCATCAGAAGGGTCCTTACTGGCTGGCGGCCTACCCCGGAACCAAGAAGCCGACGGTCTTCAAGTTCAAGGTGTGCAACAAGCAGAACAAGTGCTCCGCCTGGACATGATGAGCGGCCACGCCATGGTTCTCGCCGTGGTGTGAGCGGACCGGCCTCGGCCGGGCGAGGTTCGGTGGGCGGGTGGTGTCGCTGGTGCGCCGGTGGCGCCGCCCGCCCGAATCCGTCCACAAGAGACGGATTCGGGCGGGAATTGCAGCATTTCATGCACACTAATTGCCCCGATAGTGTGAATGTGGATGGCCGCCGGGCGTTGAATTCCGGCGGTGCTGGCTAAAGTGTCGTGTGACCCTCGACTCCCTTTTGCGCGACCATCGCTGTCGGGTCGACCTCACTCAGGAAGCGCTTTCAGAACGGTCCGGCGTCAGCGTCCGCGCCATCAACTATTTGGAACGCGGCGTCACCAAGAGCCCCCAGCGGCGGACGATCGACCTGCTCGCCGACGCGTTGGGCTTGACAGGGGAACAGTCGCTGGAATTGCGGAAAGCGGCGAAACGGGCTCGTCCTCAGCCCGCCACCGTCCGGCACGTGCCCGCCGGTGTCTACGAGCCGCTGACGCTCGCGATGCTGCCACCCGACCTCGACGACCTCACCGGGCGCGTGCGTGATCTCGGCGCGTTGTGCGATCTGGCCGACGAGCTGAAACGCACCGGCCGCCGATCGGGACGGTGCGCGGTGCTGAGCGGGCCGCCGGGCACGGGCAAGACGAGCCTGGTGGTGCGGGCGGCGCACGATCTCGCCGCGGCGTTCCCCGACGGCACGTTCTTCTTGAAGCTGCGCGGGGTGTCGGCTCAGCCGAGCGATCCGGCCGAGGTGCTGCACCTGCTGCTGAGGGCGCTGGGCGTCAACGCCGTGCACATCCCGGCCGAGCTGGAGGACCGCGTGAGCCTGTGCCGGTCCCTGTTGCGAGACCGGGCCGCGCTGCTCGTGTTCGACGACGCGGCCGACGAAGCCCAGGTACGTCCCCTGCTGGTCGGCGGGCTGCGCTGCCTCACCCTGGTCACGAGCCGTCAGCTGCTGGTCGGTATCGAGGCCGCCCACCGGCTCGATCTCGGCGTGCTCGGCCACGGCGACGCCGTCGAGCTGCTGTCGGCGATCACCGGGCAGGCACGCGTCGCGCGAGAGCCGTCGGCGGCGAGCGAACTGGTGGAGTTGTGCGGGCGGCTGCCGCTGGCGATCCGGATCGCGGGCAACCGGCTCGCGAGCAGGCCGGGCTGGCCGCTGACCCACCTCGTCGGCATGCTCCGCGATCGGGGCAGGCGCCTGACGGCGCTCACCGCGGGCGATCTCGATGTCCGTGGCGTGTTCGACCTGTCGTATCGCCAGCTCACCCCGGCCGCCGCGACGGCGTTCCGCAGGCTTTCGCTCGTGCCGGCCGCCGACTTCTCGGCGGGCGCGGCGATGGCGCTCCTCGACGCGCAGGCCGAGCATGAGGCGGCCGCGCTGGTCGACGAACTGGCGGACGCGAGCCTGCTGCAGACGGCGCCGCGGCAAGGCCGGTACCAGTTCCATGATCTGCTCCGGGTGTTCGCGGCGGAACGGCTCGCGCAGGAAGAGACGTCCGAGGACATCGCGGCGGCGGACGACCGCCTCGCCTGCTGGCTGATGCGCACGGCGATGGCGGCGGTCCGCTACTTCCGCCCGACCGACGGCGTGAGCGCCCCACCCGTCGCGGGACCGTGGTTCGACGATCACCTCGGCGCCGGCCGCTGGCTCGAGACCGAGGCGCAGAACTGGCTGGCCGCGGCGAAAAGCTGTGCCGTGCGCGGAGACCATCAGCGCGTACTCGACCTGGCCAAGCCCATGCACTGGTACTCGGAGCTGGGCGGGACCGCGAGCACCTGGGAGCTGCTCGAACTCGCGGTGCGGTCGGCGGTCGCGGTCGGCAGCAAGCTCGAAGAGGGCGTCCACCGCAATTACCTGGGCTGGGTGCACAACTCGCGCCTCGGCGGTGGCCCGTCGCCCGAGTACGTCGACCTGGCGCGGCAGGCTTGTGCAGCCGCGATGGCGAGTGGCGACCTGATCGCCCAAGCCTGGGCGCACACCCTGCTCGCGAACGCGCACCGCGCCAACGGCGACTCGCCGGCTTTCCGCGACGCGATGGAGACGGCGATCCGGTTGTTCGAGCAGGCCGGCCACCGGCTCGGGGTCCACCTTGCCCGGTTCATGCGCGCCGACCACGCGCAGGAGAGCGGCATGCTGGAAGAAGCGGCCGCCGAGTTCGAGATCTGCGTCCGCTACTTCCGGCAGCCCTACGGCGGACCTCGCAACCCCTCGGACGACATCAACTACGCCAACATCCTGCTCAACGCCTCGCACAATCTCGCCGCGCTCAAGCTGCTCGACCAGGCACTCGACCACTGCGAAGAAGCCCTCGAACTCTTCGAACGCCATGGCGCGACCATGGGCCGGGCCCGTGCGCTCCAGTCGAGCGGCCGGTATCTGCGCCGGCGGTGCGAGCACCGGAACGCCCGCGCCAAGCTCACGGAGGCACTCGCGCTGTTCGAGCGGGCAGGGCTGCCGCGGTGCCAGGTCGAAACACTGTGTGACCTGGCGTCCTTGTCCGACGAACTGGGCGAGCCGTCGATCGCGCGAGCCGAGCGGGAACGCGCGCTGTCGCTTTGTGACAACCTCGGCGCGCCCGAAGCCGCGGAGCTGCGAGCCAAGCTGGCCCAGCGGCTCGCGGAGTGAGCCGGAAACTTTCTCCGAAGAAAGTTCGCGGGGGATGTCGAAATGCGCGAGAGGTGTCCGTCGGAAGAGGTGAGAGCCGAGAACACCGGGAGACGGACATGACACTCACCTCGCCGACGGCGGCGATTCGCAGCCCGCGGCTGGCGCTGGCGTTGCTGGCGCTGCCCTCGCTGCTGATCGCGATCGACATCAGCGTCCTCAACGTCGCGCTGCCCCGGATGGCGGCCGACCTGCGCCCGTCGCCCGCGGAGCTGCTGTGGATGAACGACATCTACGGCTTCATGGTCGGCGGCACCATGATCACCATGGGCACGGTCGGCGACCGGATCGGCCGCCGCAGGCTGATCGTGGCCTGCGCCGCGGTGTTCGCGCTGGCCTCGGCGGTCGCCGCGTTCGCGACCGAGCCGTGGATGATCATCGTGACCCGCGCGGTCATGGGCATCGCGGGCGCGGCGATCATGCCGGCCTCGATGGCGCTGATCGGCCAGATCTATCCCGACCCGAAGAAATCGGTGTCGGCGATGGGCGCGTACATGACCTGCTTCCTCACCGGGATGGCCATCGCGCCGCTGATCGGCGGGGTGCTGGTCGAGCACTGGTGGTGGGGCGCGGTCTTCCTGATGGGCGTGCCGGTGATGGTGCTGACCGTGCTCGCCGCGCCGAAGGTGCTGCCCGAGTTCCGCGCGACCGAGCCCGGCAAACCCGACGTCCGCAGCGCCGTGCTGTGCCTCGCGTCGATCCTGCTGGTCGTCTACGCGCTGAAGTCGATCGTCAACAACGGCTGGACGGTCGCCGCGATCGGCGCCGCGGTGGCGGGAATCGCGCTCGGCGTGGTGTTCGTGCGGCGGCGAAACCACCTCGAACACCCGCTGGTGGACCTGGGACTGCTGCGCCGCCCCGGCGTCGCCCGCGCGATGTGGGTGCTGCTGCTGACCGCGCTGGTGATGGGCGGTACGTCCCTGTTCGTGTCGTTCTACCTGCAGTCGGTGCACGGCCAGACGCCGCTCGCCTCGGCGCTGTGGCTGCTGCCGCAGATGGGCGCCATGATGGTCGCCGCGAACCTCGGGCCGTGGCTCGGCCGCACGATCGAGCCCGCCAAGATCGTCGCGGTGTGCATGGGCCTGATGCTGATCGGGTTCGTCCTGTTCGCGATCACCCCGGACGGGCTCGCCGGCCTGCTGACGCTCGTCGCGGCCTCGGTGCTGACGACCGGCGGCATCGGCGCGGCGTTCCCGTTCCTGATGAACGACGTCATGTCGCACGCGCCCGCCGACCGCGCGGGCTCGGCCGCCTCGTTCGCGCAGACCGCGAACGAGCTCGGCATCGCCATGGGCCTGGTCGTGCTCGGCAGCGTCGGCACGGTCGTCTACCGCGCCCACCTCGGTGTCGCGGACGGATCCTGGGTGGACGGCCTCGAGCAGGCCACCGCCCGCCACGACGAAACCCTGCTCGCCGGTGTCCGTGCCGCGTTCACGTCCGGCTACCACGCGGCCGCGTGGACAGCGGCGGCGATCATGGCCGTCGTGGCCTTCCTGACCGTGCGCGCGCTGGTCAGGCCCGCCGCGGACTGACCGAGACGCGGGCGCCGCGCCCCGGCACCATCGTGATGTGCCGGGGCCGCTGTGGCTCGGCCTTCGCCTTGTCCGGCGTGAGCTGGAACCGGGTCAGCACCTCGCGGAGCACGATCGTGGCTTCCAGCAAGGAGAATCCCGCGCCGAGGCACCGGCGGACACCGCCGCCGAACGGCATCCAGCTCCCCGGAGGCGGGCTGTTCCCGTCGAGGAACCGCGACGGCCGGAACGTCAGCGGATCCGGGTGATGCGCGGAATCCAGCTGGACCATGTTGATCGACGGCATGACCGTGTACCCGGCCGGGATCCGGTAGCCGCCGATCTCGATGTCTTCGGTCAGCCTGCGCGCGACCTCGCCGATCACCGGATGCAGGCGCATGGCCTCCTTGGCGATCGCCTCCAGGTGCTTCTCGTCGTCCGCGTCGGCCGCCGCCAGCGCGGCCGCGTGCTCGATGGGGTTACGCGCCAGGTCGTGGAACGACCAGGCGAGCGCGGTCGCGGTCGTTTCGTGGCCTGCCAGCAAGAGCGTGATGAGCTGATCGCGCAGCTCGGCGTCGGAGAGCCGGTCGTCGTCGACGGGCACGGTCAGCAGTCGCGAAAGGACGTCCGCGCGGGAGTCCAGATCGGACGCCCGGCGTCGCTCGGCGATCTCGGCGTAGAGCAGTTCGTCGACCCGCTGCTGGACCTCGAAGTTGCGCTTCCACGGCCCGAAGCGCTGCAGTTTCGGGTTGTGCCAGCCGAAGATGTCGAGCGGGCCGATCTCCAGCAGGCGGTTCAGCAGCGGGCGCAGCTCGTCGAGCCGCGGACCGGTCGTCACGCCGAACACCACGCGCAGGATGATCTCCAGGGTGAGCACGCGCATCCGGTCGTGGGAGCGGAACGGCCGGTGCACCGGCCAGCGCTCTACCTCGGCGACGGTCAGCTCGGTGATCATGTCGCGGTAGCCGCGCAGCGCGGCGCCGTGGAACGCGGGCATCAGCAGCTTGCGGGCACGCAGGTGGACGTCCTCGTCGGTCAGCAGGACCGAATGCTCGCCCATCAGCGGCTTGAGGATCATGTTGCCCTCGCCCGCGTGGAACGTGGTGACCGAGCCGCCGAACACCGTCTTGACGTGGTCGAGGTTCGCCAGCTGCACGACCTTGCGCTCCGGATAGAGGCTGAGGCTGATGACGTCGCCGTAGCGGCGGCGCAGCACCGGCAGCACCAGATGCCGGAAACTGCCGAAAGCGACCGTCTGCACCGCGATCGGCACACGGGGTCCGGGCGGCAGGGGAGCGAGTTCCGTGCGCAGCACCATGTCTCCTTTCTTACTCGCGGTAAGTTCCGCTGTCCACCACTTACGCTTGACCCTCACGCGACGTGAGGCCCCAGGGTTAAGCGGGTCAGGGCCGAACGGCCGTAAGAAAGGGCGAACCATGGAGTATCCGGTGGGCAAGGTCGCCGGGCTGGCGGGTATCACGGTGCGCACGCTGCACCACTACGACGAGATCGGCCTGCTCTCACCGAGCGGGCGGAGCCCGGCAGGCTATCGGAGCTACAGCGAGTCCGATGTGGACCGGCTGCAGCGTGTCCTCTACTACCGGGAACTCGGGTTCGCACTCGACGAGATCGCGACCCTCGTCGACGATCCGGGCACCGATGCGATGGCCCACCTGAAACGGCAGCGTGAGCTGCTGGTGGAGCGCATCGGGCGGCTGGAGCGGATGGTCGCGTCCGTCGAGCGCGCGATGGAGGCAAGGAACATGGGGCATGCGTTGACGCCGGAAGAGAAGCTCGAGGTCTTCGGCGGTTTCCAGGAGCCGGAGGGCTACGCCGAGCAGGTCGCCGCCAACTGGGGTGACACCCCGGAATGGCAGCACGGCCAGGGCGTGGTGGCGTCGATGAGCAAGCAGGACTGGATCGACGCGGAAGCGGCGCGCCAGAGCTGGGTCGACCGGCTGCTCGCGGTCGTCGACGCCGGCGCCGCGGCGACGGACCCGGCGGCGATGGACCTCGCCGAGGAGCACCGGGCGATGCTGGGCAAGTTCATGGGGGAGTGCACCCACGAGCGGCAGCAGCAGGTCGCCGAGCTTTACGTGACCGACCCGGTCCAGCTCGGCTTCCTGGTCCGCGAGCCGGACCAGCGGCCGGGACTGGCCGAGTTCATCCGCGACGCGGTGGCGGCCAACGCCACGCGGTGAGGTAACTCATTCCCACCGGGCGAGATGGGGATCCGGGGCGCGCTTTACAGTCGAAGGATGCAGAGCTGGTCTTCGGTTGACGTGCCCCGGGTCCCCGGGACCCCCCGTCCGTTGCGTCTCCACGACACCGCGACCGGGCAGATCCGCCCGACCTCGCCCGGTGAGGTGGCCCGGATCTACGTCTGCGGCATCACGCCGTACGACGCGACCCACCTCGGTCACGCCGCCACGTATCTGGCGTTCGACCTGGTCAACCGGTTGTGGTTGGACGCGGGCCACGAGGTCCACTACGTCCAGAACGTCACGGACATCGACGAGCCGCTCCTCGAGCGCGCCGAGCGCGACAAGGACGACTGGGTCGTGCTCGGCATGCGCGAGACCGCGTTGTTCCGCGAAGACATGGTCGCGCTGCGCGTCGTGCCGCCGCGCGAGTTCGTCGGCGCGGTCGAGAGCATCCCGGAGATCGTCGAGGTCATCGCCAAGCTGCTCGCCAACGGCTCGGCGTACCGAGTGGACGACCCCGAGCACCCGGACGTCTACTTCGACCACTCGGCGACCGGCCGCTTCGGCTACGAGTCCAATTACGACGCCGAGACGATGACCAAGCTCTTCGCCGAGCGCGGCGGCGACCCCGGCCGCGCGGGCAAGCACCACCCCCTCGACGCACTTCTTTGGCGCACCGCCCGCGACGGCGAGCCTTCGTGGGAGTCCGAGCTCGGCGCCGGGCGTCCCGGCTGGCACATCGAGTGCAGCGCCATCGCGGTCAACCGCCTCGGCCTGGCCTTCGACGTCCAGGGCGGCGGCTCGGACCTCGCGTTCCCGCACCACGAGTACAGCGCCGCGCACGCCGAGGCCCAAGCGGGCGACCACCCGTTCGCCCGGCACTACGTCCACGCCGGAATGATCGGCCTCGACGGCGAGAAGATGTCCAAGTCGCGCGGCAACCTGGTCTTCGTGTCGCGCCTGCGAGCCGACGGCATCGACCCGTCCGCCATCCGCCTCGCGCTGTTCGCCGGGCACTACCGCGCCGACCGCCCGTGGACCGACGCGCTCCTCGCCGACGCCCAGGCCAGGCTCGCGCGCTGGCGTGAAGCGGTTTCGCTCGACGCCGGACCGTCCGCTGAGGACTTGGTCGCGCGGGTGCGCGACCACCTGACGAACGACCTGGACACGCCGCGGGCGCTCACCGCCATCGACGCCTGGGCGGACGAGGCGTTGAAGCGCAGCGGAACCGACGCGGGCGCTCCTGGTCTGGTGCGCACCGCCGTCGACGCGCTGCTGGGGATCGTGCTGTAGCGCACAGGCGGGACCGGGCAACCGGTCCCGCCCGCGTCGCGTGTGGCCGGTATGAGCAACGAGGACCCGATCCGGCCGATGGGCCGCAAGCAGCGGATTGAGCGCCACGGTGGCAGCGACCAGGTCCCGCGCGGGCGGGCGGCTCGTGCTCGTGCGCGCGAGGATGAGTTCGAGCGCGACGCGTCGAGCCGCAAGGTCGACGCCGCGGTGTTCGTGATCTGCCCGATGGTGTCGCTGGTCTTCGTGCTTGTGGCCGTGGTCGCTCTGGTCAGGGGACCCGACTACGACGACACGATGAGCAATCACCTGCACACGGTCGCTTTCGCCGCGGTGCTCGCGATCCTGCCGATGACCTTCGTGATCGATCGGGTGAGGAAGCGGAGGAAAAGCAACCGATCCGGCCGCTAGTGCGTAAGAGTGGCATGAACAGTGCCCAGGGGATCAAGACCGTCTTCGACCGGCGGGCGGCCACCTACGAAGGCAACACCTGGCATGCCCGTTACGCGGAGCGTCTCGTCGAACTCGCAGCCCCCGCGCCCGGCCTGCGCATCCTCGACGCGGCGACCGGCACCGGGCTCGCCGCCGGGGCCGCCGCGCTCGCCGTCGGGCCGACCGGGCACGTGACCGGCGTCGACCTCTCACCGGGCATGCTCGACGTCGCCAAGGAGACGGTCCGGCTGCCGAACGTCGGCTTCCTCAAAGCGGACGCCACCCATTTGGAGCAGTTCCCCTGCGCGTTCTTCGACATGGTCCTGTGTTCCGCCGGGATGCTCTACCTGCCTGCCGAGGTCGCGATAGAGGAGTGGCACCGGGTGCTCAAGCCGGGCGGCATCGTCGGGTTCTCGACCATGCGCGCGGGTTTCCCGGTCGCGGGACGGCTCTTCCGCGAGCACGCGAGCGCGTACGGGCTCACCTTGGACGATCCGGCCGCCCCGCTCGGTACCGCGTCCCGGTGCCGCACTGTCTTGCGCGACACCGGGTTCAGCCCGCTCGAAGTGACCGAGGAGCCGCTGCGGTTCGCCCGCGCGGACCTCGCGTACGCCTGGGAGGCGCACGCCCGCGGCACGTACCACGACGCGATGTCGACGCTCACCGCCCAGCAGACGCGAAGCTTCGAGCGCGACTTCACCACCTCGATCGCCCGCATGCTGCGCGCCGACGAGGAGCTGCTGCTCACCGCCGAGGTGATCTACGCCTTCGGCCGCAAGTAACCGGGCACTCGCGGGCAGGGGTCGTGAGCGTTCCGGCCGGTTCTAACCGGCCTAAACGCTCACGACCCCTGACGCGAGGCAACCTTGGCGGGCGGCCGGGCGTGTGTAGGGCATGAGTGATTCCACGTACCTGGAGTCCGTCGACCAACGCACTCCGTTCGCTGTCCTCGTCGGCGCGCTGCTGGCGGTCTTCTTCGGTTACGCCGCCTTCGATCTGGCCGATTTCGACGGCGGCCTCGCGGCCGGGATGTTCCTCTACGCGGTGTGTTTCGGCATCTCACCCTTCGTACGGCCTTAGAGCCAGGCGTTCGCCCTGCCAGTCGCGCCGGAGCCAGCGGTCGTGGGACGCGATGACGACCGCGCCCGGCGCGGTTTCGAGCGCGGCGAACAGTTCTTCGGCCAGTGTCAGGGAAATGTGGTTGGTCGGTTCGTCGAGCAGCAGGACGTGCGGCGGGTCCGCGAGCAGCAACGCCAGCGCGAGCCTGCGTCGTTGCCCGACCGAGAGCGTGCCGACGGGCCTGCCGAGATCGCGCGGCGCGAGCAGGCCGAGCTGGCTCAGCGTCGGCGCGCCCTCGGGTGCGACGTAGAGCTGGCGCGCCGACAAACTTGGGTCGGCGAAGACGACGTCCTGCTCGAGCATGCCGACCCGCACGCCACGCGCCCGCTGAACCGAACCGCTCGCCGGAGCGAGGTTACCGGCGAGCACCGACAACAACGTCGACTTGCCGGCGCCGTTGCCGCCGGTCACCAGCAGGCGGGCGCCGCTGGGCACGTCCAGCTGTCCGATGTGGACACGGCCGGGCACGTCGATGTCGCGCAGTGACAGCAAAAGCCGGTCCTCGTCGGTGGCTCCGGTGAGCGTCCCGGCGAACTTCAGCGGCGCCGGTGGTTTGCGGACCTGGTCGCGGTTCAGCTCGTCGAGGCGCAGCTGGGCGTTGCGGACTCGCCGTGACACCTGCTTCTGCACGCGGCCGCCGAAGAAGTTGTAGCCCATCTTGTCGTTGTCGCGCGGCGGCCGGTTGTGGGCGACCGCGCGCGACGTGACGGCGACGGATTCCTTCAGCTCCTTGAGTTGTTCCTGTTCTTCCGCGAAGCGTTGCTCCCATCGGGCGCGCTCGGCGCGTTTGTGGCCGAGGTACTCCGTGTACGCGCCGCCGTAGCGGGTCGGGCCGCCGAGTGCCGGATCGAGGTCGACGATGTCGGTGCAGACCGCGTCCAGGAAGACCCGGTCGTGCGAGGACAGCACCACGACGCCCGCGAGCGCGGACAGGTGCTTTTCGAGGAACTCCATCGCGTCGTCGTCGAGGTGGTTGGTCGGTTCGTCGAGCAGCAGGGTCTCCGGTTGCCTGATCAGCAACGCGGCCAGTCCCAGCCGGGACCGCTGGCCGCCCGAAAGCGTGCCGAGCGGGCGAGCGGGGGAGATGCCCGCCAGGCCGAGGCCCGCGCAGACGATCTCGGCGCGCCGGTCGGCGTCCCAGAGTTCGTGCGTCTGCGCCCAGTCGAGCACGCGGCCGTACTCGGGGACCGCGGACTCGCCCGCCCGTCGCCCACCGCCACCCTCAACGGAGGCGCTGTGCGCCGCTGTGTATTCACTAGCCATCCGCTCGGCGAGTTCGTCGAGCCTGCGTGCCTGGACGCGGATCTCGGCGAGCGCGTCGTCGATGACGTCGGCGAACGTGTCGGCCTGGTCGAACGGCAGCTCCTGGAGCAGGAAGCCCAGGTCACCGCCGAGTTCGACGGAACCGCCGTGCGGCTCCTCCACCCCGGCCAGCAGGCGCAGGAGCGTGGACTTGCCGATGCCGTTCTCGCCGACGAGGCCGAGCCGCTGCCCGGCGCCCGCTTTCAAGGACACGCCGTCGAAGACGACACGGTCACCGTAGGAGAAGACGAGATCGCGAGCATGCAAGGAAAAAGACATGAGACATCAGCCCTTGGGGTACGAGAACGAACTACCCGCCGGGCGAAGGCCTCGGGCGCGGGTGGGGTGAGGGCGTCAGTTGTCCATAGTGCGATCACTCTAACGCAACGACTGTTGTATTAGCAACCCCCGAGTTTGACGACGCGAAGTCTGAAAGAGTACTTTCGAAAGAAGTCTTTCAGATTGGGGCCGAGGCATGACCGAGCTGCCACCGCGCGAACGAGTAGGGGACGCCGCGCTGCTGCGGGCGCTGGCGCACCCGTTGCGGGCCGCGCTGCTCGATTACCTGGGCGCCGTCGGCCCGCGCACGGCGAGCGAGTGCGGTGAGGCCGTCGACTCGTCGGCGTCGAACTGCAGCTGGCATCTGCGTCAGCTCGCCGCGTTCGGCCTGGTCGAGCGCGTGGACGCCGAGGACGGCAGGGAACGTCCCTGGCGCGCCAAGCACGTCGGGCTGGAACTCGAAGACAACCTGGACCCCGCCGCGCTCGGCGTGGCCGCCGCGATGCTCGGGCAGGACCAGCAGCTCACCCAACGGTTTCTCGACACCCGTGACCAGCTCGAACCCGAGTGGCAGGCGGCCGCGGGCTTCAACTTCTACGCGCTGCGCGTGACGCCCTCGGAGTTGACCGCGCTGGTCGGTCAGATCGACGCGCTGCTGCGTCCTTATGTCGCGCCGATCCGCCAGGACGCGCCCGACGACGCCCGGCCGGTGCACGTCGGCCTGCGCGCGGTGCCGCGCGTCGAGGCGGACGGGAAGCCGTCGCGATGACCGGGCCGCTGCGGGAACCCGCGTTCGCCAGGCTGTGGACCGCGGCGTTCTTCTCCGAGTCCGCCGAATGGATGCTGCAGGTCGCGCTGCCGATCCACCTCTACCGCCTGACCGGGTCCGCGGCGTCGACGGCCGCGAGCATCGCGCTCGGTCTGCTGCCCGCGCTGCTGCTCAGCCCGGTCGCCGGCGTGCTCGCCGACCGCGCCGACCGGCGACGGCTCCTGTGCCTCGTGTGCGCGGGACAGGCCGTCGTCGCGTTGCCGCTGCTGCTCGCGGACGGCCAAGCCGTCGTCTACCTGGTCGTCGCGGGGCAGGCGGCGCTCGCGTCGCTGTTCGAGCCCGCGCGGTCGGCGCTGGTGCCGGATCTCGTCGGGCCCGACCGGGTCACCGCCGCCAACGGCCTGATGAGCGTCAACGGCAACGTCGCCCGGCTCGCCGGCGGCTGGCTCGGCGGGCTGGTGCTGGGCACGGCCGGTCTCGGCTGGGTCGTCGCCGCTTACGCCGGGACGCTCGTGATCGCGTTCGCGGTGCTGCTCAAGCCGTTCCACGCGGTGCGCGCGACGGCGTCCGAACGGGAGCCTGTGATCCGGGCGTGGGTGGCCGGGCTCGCCGCGATCCGCGACAGCCGCCGGCTGCGGGTGGCGAGCGTGTGGGTCGTGCTCTCGTCGCTGGCGCAGGGGATGTTCCTGGTCGAGTTCGTGCTGTTCGTGCTCACCGTGCTCGGCCGCGGCGAGGCGGAAACCGGGCTGCTCCGCGGCGTGCAGGCGATCGGGGGACTGGTCGCGGGCGTGCTCGTCGCGACGGCCGCGAAACGCGTCGCGCCCGAGAAACTGCTCGGCTGGGGTTCGCTCGCGCTGAGCGTGGTGACGTTGCTGATCTGGAACGGCCCGCAGCTGACCACCGCGCTCGGTGTCTACATCGGACTGTTCGCGATCGTCGGCGGACCAGGCGTTTTCGCGGGCACCGGCCTGCTGACGGTGATCCAGACGGAGACACCGCCGTCCCAGGTCGGGCGGGTGCTGAGCACGGCGTTCGCGGCCATGGCGGGCTGCACGGCGCTCGGCTCGCTCGCCGCTGGCGCGCTGGTGGACGTCGTCGGGCTGACCGCGCTGCTCAACGCGCAGGCGTTGCTGCATCTGGCGGGCGCGGTGGTCGTGCTGACCGGGCTTGTGCGGAAGGCGGTACTCCAGCCGGTCTAGGTACGGTGGGGGAGTGCCGAGCTTGTTCGCGACCAGCGATCTCCATGTGACCCACGAGGGCAATGCCCCGTTGGTCGACCAGGTCATCCCGGATTCCCCCGACGACTGGCTGCTCGTCGCCGGCGACGTGGCCGAGCGGGTCGATATCGTCGTCGATGTGCTGCGCACACTGCGCGGCCGCTTCGCGAAGGTCGCGTGGGTACCCGGCAACCACGAGCTCTGGACCACTCAGAAGGACACCTGCCAGCTGCGCGGCCAGGCCCGCTACGAACACCTCGTGGAGCGCTGCCGCGAGATCGACGTCGTCACGCCCGAGGACGACTACCTGGTCTGGGAACACGGCCACCGCCCGTTGACGATCGCGCCGCTCTTCCTGCTTTACGACTACAGCTGGCGCACGAAAGCGGCACGCGACGTCTCGCTGGAGGAGGCGCTCGGGCAGGCGCGCGAGGCCGGCGTGGTGTGCACCGACGAGTACTTCCTGCACCCTGACCCGTTCCCGAGCAGGCAGGCGTGGTGCGCCGAGCGCCTCAAGCTCAGCACCGAGCGGCTCGACGCGATCCCCGAAGACCACGGCACGATCCTGATGTCGCACTGGCCGTTGCACCGCCACCCGACCGAGCCGCTCTACTGGCCCGAGTTCGCGATGTGGTGCGGCACGACCGAGACCGAGGACTGGCACGTCCGCTACCGCGCGGAACTGGCGGTGTACGGCCACCTGCACATCCCGCGCACGACGCACGCCGACGGCGTCCGCTTCGAAGAGGTCTCGCTCGGCTACCCGCGCGAGTGGAGCAAGCGCGCACGCGGCGCCGTGCCCATCCGCCGCCTGCTCTGAGTACACCCCGGGGATAAAGCCCGCTTTACTCCCGGGGATTTAGCGGGCTTTATCCCCGGGAGTAAAGCCCGCTAAATCCCGGTCCTCAGGACTCGAAAACCACGTGCAGGCGCTCGGGGCCGCGCAGGCCGAAGCCCGGCTTGTACTCCAGCGGCGCGTCCGCGAGGCGGATGCGCCGGTAGCGCTTGGCCAGCTCGCGGAACAAGGCCGCGCCCGCCGGCTTCGACAGGACGGTGCCGGGGCAGTAGTGGACGCCGACGCCGAAGCCCATCTGGGCCTTGTGGTTGGCGCGGCCGATGTCGAACACGTCGGGGTTCTCGAACTTCTCCGGGTCGCGGTTGGCGGCCGCGATCAGCGGCATGACCGTGTCGCCTGGCTCGATCACGTGGCCGTCGAGCTCGATGCGCGCGGTGGCTTCGCGGCCGACGGCGTGCACCGGGGGCTCGAAGCGGGAGACCTCGTCGACGGCGGACTCGGCCAGCTCCGGGTGCTCGCGCAGCCGGTCGTACTGGTCCGGGTAGCGCGCGAACATCAGGAAAGCGTTGGCGGCGAAGCATTTCGTCGCACCGTAGGCCGCGACGATCAGCACGATGCAGGCGCAGACGACCTCGCCATCGGTGAGCTTGTCGCCCTCGACAGCGGCGTTCAGCAGCCGGGTGACCAGGTCGTCGCCCGGCTCGGCACGCCGGCGCTCGATCAGCTTGAGGAAGTACCGCTGCAACGCCTCAAGCTCCTCGCGTCGCTGCGCGACCGCTTCCGGAGACTGGTCCTGCAGCACGTCGAGCGCCCCGGCCGGGGTGGTCGCCAGCTTGGCGTATTCGTCGTATTCCTCGGCGGGCACACCGAACAGGCTCGCCAGCAGCATGAGCGGCAACGGGTCGCCGAGGTCGGCGACGACGTCGAAGTCGGGCTTGCGCTCGGCCTCGTCCAGCAGCTGGGTGACGATGCGCTCGATCTCGGCCTGCATGCCGCGCGCCACCGCCGGGCTGAACGCCTGGGTGAGCAGCGCGCGCTGGCGGGTGTGGAACGGCGGGTCGCACAGCAGGAACGGCTTGTCGGGGTCCTCCGGCGCGCGCTCGAGGAACCGCGGCTGCAGGGTGACCGCCTCCAGCTCGTCGAAGAACGACGACTGGGTGAACTCCTTGCCGAGCCTGCCGTCACGCAGCAGGGTCGCGACGTCCGCGTAGCGCGTGACGAACCAGGCGCCCATCGCGCCGCGGTGCACCGGCGCCTCCTCCAGCAGGCGCCGGTAGAGCTCGAACGGGTCCTCGCGGAACGTCTCGCCGAGCGGGTCGAAGTAGACCGCCGGGTCTTCGGCGGTCCGGATCGGGTTGTTCATCGTTGTCCTTCCACAGAGTTCGCGAGTTCGCGCAGGCGGAATCGGGAGACCTTGCCGGTGACCGTGGTCGGCAGCCGGTCGGTGAACAGGTAGCGGGCCGGTCGTTCCGGTGGCGCCAGCCGCGCGCGGGCGTGCCTGCGCAGCGCCCGTTCCAGGTCGGCGTGCTCGCCGGCCGGCACGACGTAGGCGACCACAGTGGACAGTGCGAACTCGCCCGCCGAGGTGCCGACGACCGCGCACGAGCCGACCGACTCGTGCTCCAGCAGCCGGGCTTCGACATGGGACGGGACGACCTTGAACCCGCCGACGTTCACGATGTCGTCGGTACGGCCGACGTAGTGCCACGCGTCCTGCTCACGGCGCAGCACGTCGCCGGTGCGCACCCAGCCGTCGCGGAAGACGTCGGCGGTCTCGGCCGGCGCGTTCCAGTAGTGCGACGCGGTCAGCGGGCCGCGCACATAGGCCTCGCCTTCGCTCTCGCCGAGTACCTTCACCTCGACGCCCGGCACGGGATCGCCGAGGTCGGCGCGCCCCGGCCGGGAGGCGAGCACGATGTGCAGGCATTCGGTCGACCCGAGCGCGTTGACCAGGTCGTGCCCGGTGACCTCACGCCACCGTTCGACGAGCCGGGCGTGCAGGCCCTCGCCGCCGACGACGCAGCACCGCACACCGCTGAAGTCGAGCCGGTCCGGAGTGCTGAGCAACGCCGCGTACAGCGCGGGGACCGAAAAGAACATCGTCGGCCGCGCGGTGCGCAGCGCGTGCGCGACCGCGTACGGGTCGGCTGGCCGTTCCAGCAGGACACTGCTCGCGCCCGCGGCGAACGGCAGGAGCACCGAGTTGCCGAAGCCGTAGCCGAAGGACAGTTTGGGCGTGGAAAAACACCGGTCGGCCGGGGTCAGCCCGAACCGCGCGCCGGTGGTGCGCGGCAGCGCCAGCAGCCCGGAATGCCGGTGCACCACGCCTTTCGGGGTGCCCGTGCTGCCCGAGGTGAACTGGATCAACGCAGGCGCGTCCGGTCCGACCTCGGCCACATCGAGCACAGGCTCTGCTTCGGCCAGCGCCGCGTCCAGCTCGGGACCGCTCAGCCAGACGGTCTCGCCCGGCAGTTCGTTCGCGAGGAACATCGCGCGGACGCCGGCGCGTTCGGCCAGGTTCCGCAGTTCGGCCCGGTCGAGTTTCGGGTTCGCCGCTACCGCGATCGCGCCCAGCCGCAGGGCACCGAAGACGCAGGCGACGGTCACCGGGCTGTCGTCCATCGCGATGAGGACGCGGTCGCCCTCGCCGACTCCGGCGCCGCGCAGCAGCCCGGCGGCACGCTGGGAAAGCTCCAGCAGCTCGCCGTAGCTGACCTCGCGGCCTTCGTAGTGCAGGCATGGCGTCGCGGCACGGCCCTCGGCGCTGTGGCGGTCGAGGTACCAGGTCACGGCGTTCATCGGGCTCCCCGCAGCAGCACGGCGAAGACGCGCCCGTCCGGCTCGGCGGCCAGGCACAGCACGGAAGGTTCGCGCAGCGGCGACCCGGTCGGCGCGATCCCGCGGCGCACCGCGAGCACGCCCGTCAACGCCAGCAGCGCTCCATCCGCGCCTCGGGCGCTCCCGGTCGTGCCCGTGATGGCCGAGACGGGGACCGGCCCGAGCGCGTCGGAGACGGCCGGATCGCCGGTCACGAGGACCGCACCGGCTGAGGCGCCGGTTTGGGCGATCGCTTCCCTTACGGCGTCCCGTAAATCGGTCCCGGGTAGCGCGGTCGCCGCGCCGGTCGCGGCGACGACGACGTCGCTGTCCGGGCCTGCCGGGGTGAGCGCGAGTGCGGCCGCTGCCTCGCCGGGCACCATGGGCCCGCTGGTCTTGGGGTGGTCGCCGGTGAGCACGTCGACGCCGCCCGCGAGCACCGCGTCGGCGGTGCCGTCAGCGACCATCCCGGCCCCGGTGATGAGCGCTTCGAGCCCGGCCGCCGGGCCGGACGAGAGCGTGAGGCCGGGGCCGAGCGCGCCGAGCCGGATCGTGGTGGCCGCGGTGACCGCGTTGAACCCGGTGTACGGCGCGAGCGCCGGGTTCGCGCCGACGCGGCCTTCCTCGCGGGTCGCGCGGAAGACGCTCGCGTATTCGCCGAGTCCGGCGTCCAGCGTTGCGCAGACGACGCCGATCCGGTCACGGGCAACGGTTTCGAGCCCGGCGGCCGCGGGCAGCGCGGCGCACAGGAACATCCGCACGTCGCGCGGCAGTGTCCGCACACCCTTGGTGCCGAGCACTTCGGCGACCGGCGGCGGGACCGAGTAGGCGGCCAAGCCGGCGAAATCGTCACGGTAGAAGGACCGCCGTGCCAGCAAGGCGTCGAACAGCTCGTCGGGCGTCGTTCCGGCGGCGGTCACCGCGCCCAGCCCCGAAATCGCCACTTCCCGGTTCATGCCGCTCCAAAAAGGACAGCCGACACCGTGCCGCCGAATCCGTGCGCCACATTCAGCGCGTACCTGATCTCGGCCTCCCGTTTGTCACCCTGGATGAGATCGACGCCCTCGCAGGCCGGATCTGGCTCGGTCAGCGTCGGATTCCCCGGCAGCAGGCCGTTGTTGAGCGCCAGCACGCAGGCCACCGACTCGATCGCGCTGGCCGCGCCCTGGGCGTGTCCGAGCATTCCCTTGATCGAGGAGACGGCAGGCCGCCTCGGCCCGGCGAACACGTCGGCGAGCACCTTGGACTCCAGCGCGTCGTTCGCCGGGGTGCCGGTGCCGTGCGCGCTGACGTAGCCGACCTCGGCCGCGGGCGTGCCCGAGCGCTCCAGCACCGCTGTCGCGCATCGCCGGAGTCCGGCGCCGTCGGGGTGCGGCGCGGTCATGTGATGCGCGTCGGAGGCCGACGCGCCCGCGAGCACTTCGGCGAGTATCGGAACACCGCGTTTCCTTGCGGACGCGCGGCTTTCCAGCACCAGCAGGCCTGCGCCTTCGGCAGGCATGAGGCCGCCGCGGTTCCGGTCGAACGGCCGCACCGCGTCGGCGGCGAGCGCGCGCAGGCTGGTGAACATCGCGAACACGGTCTCGGACAACTCGTCAGCGCCACCCGCGAGCATCGCGTCGGCCGCACCCGACCGGATCGCCTCGGCCGCCGACGCGAGCGCGTCGTTGCCCGCGGAACATCCGGTGCAGAGCACGGTCCTCGGCCCGCGCAGACCCAGCCGCCCGGCCGGGACGGTGGTCAGCGCGTGTGGCGACGCCCAGTTCGCGTCGCCGTCGAGGTCACCGCCACGCCGGATCAGCTCTTCGAAGTGCGGGCGGGTGCCCATGACCGTGCCGAGCGCCAAGCCGACCCTGGCGGCGGACGGATCGAGTCCCGCTTGCCGGAGCGCTTCACCGGCCGCCGTCAGCACGTAGCCCACCGACCGCGGCAGGTCCTCGTCCAGCGGGAGATCGAGCACCTCGCCCGCGCGGTGGGTGCCGTAGCCGTCGGTCGGGAACCGCCGCACCTCGCGGGTGCCGACGACACCCGAGGTGATCGCGGCGCCGAACGCCGTGGTGCCGACGCCGACGGGGGAGACCACGCCGCAGCCGGTGACCACCACGTCGGACGGCAGTGGTTCACGCAGCGGCATGGAGTTCCCGCACGATGTCCTCGACCGACCGCAGGCTGTTGGCGACCTCGTCGTCGAAGCGGACGCCGAACTCCTTCTCCACCTTCGTGATCAGCTCCAGCAACGCCAGCGAGTCACCGCCGACCTCGTAGAAGTCGGCGTCGGCGGGCAGTTCCGCCGCGTCGAGCTCCAGGATCTCCAGCGCGATCCCGCGCACCTGTCCCCGTGTCGATTCGAGATCCATCAAGCCTCCTGTGTCTTCGATTTCCGCACGCCGCCGAGCAGCCGGAGCCAGTCGGCGACGTCGTTCCGGCTCAGTGACGGGCCCCAGTGCGCGTACCGCGAAGCGGCCAGCCAGAACAGGAGCCCGAGCCCGGCGCAGGTCACCGCGAGCGGGGTGAACACGGTCACGGCCAGCGTGGCCGCCAGGCACAGCGCCAGATGGCAGTGCATGACCTCGCGCGCGGCGTAGGTGACCGGGGTGCCCACCGCGCGGGCGGCCACGGCGATCGTCGCCCACGACAACGGGACCAGCAGCCACAGCGTGAGTGTTCGCGCCGGGAGCCAGCCCGCCAGCGCCAGCACGGTCAGCGGGATCAACGGCGCCGCCGCCGACAGGCCCATCCACCGGCGATTCGCCTCGGCGAGGCGAACCCACAGGCTGCGGTAGCCGATCAGCCGGTCACCCTCGACGTCGGTGATGTCCTTGATACCGACCAGGCCGAGCGCGAGCACCATGAGCATCGCCGCGCCGGGCAGTCCGGGCGCGGCCATCAGCCGCCAGTCATCCGAGAGCGCTATGCCGGTGAGATAAGGCATCACCAGCGGCATGGTCAGGGTGAGCTGGCCCAGTATCGGGCGCTGCTTCAGCCGGGGACCCCACGAGTAGGACAGGCTGATCACGGCGGCGTACACCAGCATGAACAGCAACGGGGTGCCCGGTTCCCTGATGAGCCAAGCGATATCGGCCACGATGAGCGCCGACCAGCCCGCGACGGCGAGCACGCCGACCCGGCGCCAGCCCAAGGCCAGGCACAATGCCGTGCGCTCCAGCCGGTTCACTTCGTCCTCGCGGCGATCGGCGATCCGGTTCACCAGTTCGGTGCACACGCAATAAAGCGCCCAAAACGGAAAAGCCAGCGCGGCCGCTCTCACCGACAGTTCGCCGACGACGCCGAGACCCAGCAGGAATGTCACCCAATAATAAGCGGTAAAGCGAATGCTGCCGATCTGCAACAGGATTTTCACCGCACGCCCCATCTGCCCGAAAGTAGTGGCGTACCACCATGACGGCAACCGAATCCGCGCTGTTTCAACCATGCTTGAAACGTTCCTGAATCACGCTGGGGGATATGGCGCGCGCTGCTACATTCGAAAGTATGCTCGGCTCACCCTATTGGAATCCGAAAACCGAAACGCTCGCCCGTGCGGAACTCGATTCGCTGCGGCTGGCCAAGCTGCGCATACTCTGCCGTCGCGCGCTGTCGAGCGCGCATTACCGCCGCACATTCGCCGAAGCGGGCTTCGAGCCGGACCAGCTGCGCGGACTCGACGACCTGCGCCGCATCCCGTTGCTCACCAGGGCCGAATGGATGCGCGGCCAGGAGGCGAACCCGCCGTTCGGCGACCTCCCGGTCATCACACCGGAAGCCTCGATCCGGGTCCACACCACGTCGGGCACCTCGGGCAGCACCCCGCTGCGCGCGCTCGACACCCGCCAGGATTGGGCCTGGGTGGCGGAAATGTGGGCGTACGGGCTCTGGGGCGCGGGCGTCCGCGCGCACGACACGGCGTATATCGCCTTCGGCTACGGCTCGTTCATCGGCTTCTGGGGACTGCATGACGCGGCCCAGCGCATCGGCGCGCTCGTGGTGCCGGGCGGCGCGCAGACCACCGGTTCCCGTCTGCGGCAGATCATCGACTTCGGCGCGACCGTCGTCGCGTCCACTCCGACATATGCGTTGCGCCTGGCCGAAGAGGCGGTCTCACTCGGCATCGACCTGCCCGCTTCACCGGTGCGCAAGCTGATCCTGTCCGGCGAGCCCGCGGGCTCGATACCCGAGACCCGCGCGCTCATCGAGCGGGCATGGGGCGCCGCCGTGCACGACACCGCGGGCATGACCGAGGTCGGCACGATCACGACGTTCGAGTGCGCGCACCACCCCGGCGGCATGCACCTCATCGAAGACCAGGTGATCGAGGAGGTACTCGACCCGCTGACACTGGAGCCGGTCCCGTACGGCGTCGTCGGCGAACGCGTCGTCACCTCGTTCGGCAGGGCGGGCACCCCGCTGCTGCGCTACCGCACGGCGGACCTGGTCGAGCGCGTACCCCACGACGTTTGCCGCTGTGGCAGGGGTTTCGACCTCTACCGCGGCGGCATCCTCGGCCGCGCCGACGACATGAAACTCATCCGCGGCACCAACGTCTACCCGCGCGCGGTCGAGCAGATCGTCCGCCAGTTCCCGGAAATCACGGAGTTCCAGGTCCTTTTCGAGCGCTCGGGCATCCGCGACGAGGTCGTGGTGCGCGTCGAGTCCGGCACCGGTGTTCCCGCGGACCTGGGCAGACGACTCTCGGAAGCCCACGAAGGCCTGAAGTTCCGCCTCGAACTCGCCTCGCCCGGGTCCCTACCGCGCTTCGAGCTCAAGGCCCGGCGTTTCGTCGACACCCGAACCACACCGCTGGGAGCGAGCCGATGACCACGACCGAGATCGAGTCCACTGTGGACCTTCTGGGTACCCCGTTGTCGGCGGACGAGGCCGAGCTGCTCGACCTGCACCGGCGGCTCACCGACCTGGCCGCCCGAGACCTCGCACCGACCACGGCCACCGCGGTGGCGGGCGCCCTGACCCAGCTCACCCTGGCCGTCAACGCCTTGGCCATCACCTACTAAGCCGGGATAAAGCCTGCTTTACTCCCGGGGATAAAGCGGGCTTTATCCCCGGGAGTAAAGCCCGCTTTATCCCGGCCCTGTCAGCGCTTGAAGCCGACGACCATGCCTTCGTGCCCGGTCAGCGTCTGCACGGAGGTGTCGACGAAACCGGCGTCGCGGAGCCAGCCGGCGCAGTCCGCGCCGGTGAAGTCGAAACCACCCTCTGTCTCGACCGCCATGTTCAGGCTCATCAACATGCCGTAGGCGTGGCTCCGCCGCTCGTCGTCGATCAGCGCCTCGTAGACGATGATCGCCCCGCCCGGCGGCAGCGCGGCGTACGCCTTCGCGATCAGCTCACGCTTACGGTCCAGATCCCAGTCGTGCAGGATGTGACCGAAGATCAGGACCTCGGAGCCCGGCAACGGCTCCGCCAGGAAGTCGCCGCCGGCGAACGAGAGCGGCACGCCGAGTCGTGCGGCGTGCTCCTCGAACGGGGCCTGGACCGCGGGCAGGTCGAAGCCGGTCGCGGCCAGATGCGGATGCCGTTTCACCAGGTGGGCGAGCAGGGTGCCCTGCGCGCAGCCGACGTCCGTGACCGTGCGGTAGTCCTTCCAGGGGAAGGCGTCCACGAGCGCGCGGATCGCGCCCATGCTCCGGCCGCTCATCGAGCGGAGGAAGCCGCGCAGCCGGTCGGGGTCGGCGTACAGCGTGGGGAAGAAGTCGCCGCCGTGGCGGGTTTCGTTCTGGGGTTTGCCGGTGCGCAGCGCGTCGGTCAGGTGGCCCCAGAACGGGTACAGCCGCCGGTTCGCCATCTCGAGCAGGCCGCCGAGGTAGGTGTCCGGCTTGGTTTCGTCCAGGTAGAGCGAAGTCAGCTCGGTCAGCGAGTACCGGCCGCCGGCGTCGCGGTCCAGCATGTCCGACGCGACGAGCACGTCGAACAGGTCACGGGCGCCGCGCCGGATTCCGGTGGCCGCCTGGAGTTCGCCGAATTCGAGCGGGCCGCCCGCAAGCGCGCGGAACACGCCGAGTTCGACGGCGCTCAGCAGTGCCTGTGACGCCCAGAACCCGAACGCCAGATCGAGGATCGGCTCCGGACCGGTTGCTGCGGCTGACTCGCTCACCTGGGGATCCCTTTCTCAGCGCCAGAAGGCGTTTTCGGCTTCGACGTCGTTCGAGAACACCCAGGCCTCGGCGATCAGGCCGTCCGCGACCCTGATGAGATCGACGCCGCGCAGGTCGAGCGGCTCGCGGCCCTCGCGCTGGGCGGTCAGGTGGAAGGTGACCGCCACCATCTCGTTGGTGGCCATCCGGTCGAAGTGGTCGACGTGGAAGGTGCCGCCACTGCGGCCGGGGAACTCGGCCATCGCGGCCAGCGCCACGTCGGCGCCCCGGAACGAGCCCGCCAGCGGGTGGTCGCCTGGCTGGTGCCAGACGACGTCGTCGGCGAGCGTCGCGCGGACGGCGGCGATGTCGCCGCGCACCAACGCGTCGAAGAACTCGTTCACCACCGACAACGGCGTCTTTTCTGCGGTCTCCACGGTGTTTCCCTTTCTCTTGTTACCTGGTTTCAGCGTGAGCCGAGGCTCACGAGGTCCGCGCGGCCGCTGAGCAGGAGCGCGTTGGCTTCCTCCCACGACACCGCGCCGGGGACGAGGGCGGGCATGCCGGTTTCGAGCCTGATCCGCTCGCCGAGCGAGGTCGCGCCGCTGACGTTGATCGCGTCGACACCCAGCTTGGCCAGCGAGTGCGCGAGCGCGACGGACTCTTCGGCCGACTCGCCGGTGCGCTCCAGCCGGACCACGAACGGCTTGTCGTCCGGCCAGTCCGCGCGTGCCCCGGCGACCGTGTCGAGCACTTTCTTCCGCGGTACCGGGATTTCCACGAGATCGAACCCGGCTTCGTGCGCTCGTCGCACGGCAGGGGAGTCCCATGAGCCGGACAGTCTCGCGCCGAACAAGGCGTCCTCACGCTGCCGCAGCGCCGCGATCCGCCTCGCCCAGCGCGAAGCCTGGTGATCGTCGCTCAGGCTCAGCGGCTCGGTCAGATAGAGCCCGGCTTCCTCGTGCGGCTCGCCCGTCTCTGCCAGGTCCGCCACGAGCCGGTTCGGTAATCGCCTGCCACACAAGGAAAACGGCTGCTCGACCGGCTCCAGCGGCGATTCGCCGGTGCCACCGGCTCGCCGGTCGAACCACGACTCCACCGCCGCGACGTAGCCGGGGTCGCGTGAGCGGAGCTTCGTCCGGCTCAGCCGTCCGCTGCGGGTCAGCAGCGTGAAGCCGAACTCCTCCGGCGGCTGGCCGGTGCGCCACCTGACCGACTCGAACCATTCGAGGCTCGACTGCGCGGCGCGCTGGTAGGACTCGACGACCGGTCGCCGGGCCGTTTCGTAGGCCTCCAGCGCCGTTTCCAGCTCTGGGGTCCCGTCCAGCGCGCTCGCGAGGCCGAACGCGTCGTCCATGGCCAGCTTGGTGCCGGAGCCGATGGAGAAGTGCACGGTGTGTGCGGCATCGCCGAGCAGCACGATGTTGCGGTCGCGCCAGGTCGCCGTCCGCACGGTCGAGAACCGCAGCCACTGCGAGTTGTTCGGCAGCAGCCGGTGCCCGTCGAGGAAGTCGCCGAAAAGCTCCTCGCACAGTGCGACGCTGCGTTCGTCCGACTCGCCGGGCCAGCGGGGTTCCGCGGCGTGGCGGTCGAAGCCGAGTTCACGCCAGATGTGTTCGTCCGTCTCGACGATCACGGTGCTGCGGTCCCCGCTGTACGGATACGCGTGCAGGTGCACCGGTCCGTGCTCGGTCTGGACGAACGCGAAGGTGAACGCGTCGAGCACACGGTCGGTCTCCAGCCACATGTAGCGGCACCGGCTGACGTCCAGCCGAGGGCGGAAGACCTTGGCGTATCTGGTGCGCACCGGCGAATTCGCGCCGTCCGCCGCGACCACGAGATCGTGCGAGCGGGCGAGTTCGTCGACCGGCGGTGCGTCCGTGCCGTGCCGCAGCCCGACACCGAGCTCGGCGCACCGCTCACGCAGGATGCGCAGCAAGGTCATCCGCCCGAGCCCGGCGAACCGGTGCCCGCCCGCGACCTGCACGCGATCCTGATAGTGGACCTCGATATCCGACCAGCGCACGAATTCGCGCGCCATGGCCGCGGCGATCCCGGTCCCGGCGTCGGCGATGCGGTCGAGCGTCTCGTCCGAGAACACCAGGCCGAAACCGAAGCGATCGCCGGTGGTGTGCCGTTCCCACACCGTCACTTCCCTTGCGGGGTCTTGTCTCTTCGCCAAGATCGCGAAGTACAGACCCCCTGGGCCACCTCCGATGACCGCGATACGCATCCCCACAACGGGCACGGTACGTGATCTTCGATGACCGGACAGCTATTTCAAGCCTGGCTTAAACACTCGCCGCGGGGCTCAGCAGATCCGCCATTTCGATGCGGTGGTAGAACTCCTCGCGGATCCGATCCGCGACCGCGCTGACCACTTCACTTCCGTCGTGGCTCGGGTCGATGTGCGTGCGGAACGGCCGTGTGCCGTGCGGACGGCCGACGACGTCGACGATCGCGTCCGCGACCGCGGCGACGTCCGCGTCCGGCGGTGTCATGGCGGCGAGCTTGCCGGTGATCTCGTCGAGCACGCCGTGGTAGCGCTCGTCGTAGGCGGCGAGCCTGGCCTGGTCGGCCGGGTGCCCGGCGTTCGGGAAATGGTTGGTGCCAGTGGTGAACGCGCCCGGCACGATGATCGCGGTCTCGATACCGAACCTGGCCACCTCCGCCGCGTAGTGCACCGCGAAGGCGTCCATCGCGGCTTTCGCGGCGAAGTACGGGGTGAGGAACGGCGGGCAGCCGCCGCGGGTGCTGCTGCTCGACACCCACATCAGCAATCCCTTGCCCTGCTTGCGCAGGTGGGGGAGTGCGGCACGGTTGACCCGCTGTGTGCCGAGCACGTTGGTGTCGAAGACCCTGGCGATCTCCTCGGGGGTGAACGCCTCCGTCGGGCCGGTGACGAGATGCCCCGCGTTGTGCAGCACGGCATCGAGCGTGCCCTGCTCGGCGATGAGCCGCTCGACGGCCGCGTCGGCCGACTCCTGGCTGCTCACGTCGAGTTCCACGGCCCGCAACGAGAGCCCGTTTTCCTTGGCGTAGCCGTGTAATTCGGTGACTCGGGGCGCGTTGCGGCCCTCGGTCTCGCGCATGCCCGCGTAGACGGTGTGCCCCGCCCGCGCAAGCGCCCGCGCGCTCAGCGCGCCGATACCGCTCGAAGTTCCCGTGATGAGGATGTTCATCAGACCAGACCACCGTTCGTGCGCAGGACCTGGCCGTTGACCCAGCGGGCCGGGCCGGCGAGGAAGGAGACGGTCGCGGCGATGTCGTCGGGAGTGCCGATGCGCTCCAGCGGCGTCTGCGCGGCCAGCCTGGCGATGGTCTCTTCGTCCTTGCCGTCGAGGAAGAGGTCGGTCGCCGTCGGGCCGGGCGCCACCGTGTTGACGGTGATGTCGCGGCCGCGCAGTTCACGGGCCAGCACCATGGTGATGGCCTCGACCGCGCCCTTGGTCGCGACGTAGACGCCGTAGCCGGGGAACGAGGTGCCGAGCACCGAGGTCGAGAAGGTGATGATCGCGCCACCCGCGCGGACCCGGCGCGCGGCCTGCTGCGCCACCGCGAAGGTGCCGCGGATGTTGACGCGGTGGACCCGGTCGAGCACCTCGAAGTCGGTGTCGGCGATCGGGGTGGGCGCGGTCATCACACCCGCGGCGTGCACGACGACGTCGACGCCGCCGAACTCACGCTCGGCCAGGTCGAAGACCTTCTTGACCGACTCGGGCTCGCTGACGTCGCCCTTCGCGGCGACGGCCTTGCCACCGCCCGCGGTGATCGCGTCGACCGCGGCCTTGGCCTCGACGTCGTTGCCCGCGTAGTTGATGACGACCGAGTAGCCCTCGGCCGCGAGCTTCTCGGCGGTGCGCCTGCCGATTCCCCGGGAGCCACCGGTGACGATGGCGACGCGGGATGTGCTGTCCGTCATGACTTTTCTCCTGCGTGAGGGCGTGTTTCATCGCCGTTCGCCGCGGTTGCGGCGAACGTGGGTCTGGTGTGGGTCTCTTAGTGCTTGGTGGACAAGCGGTTGAGCAATTCGTGGAGCAGGGCCGTCTCGCCCGGTGACAGCCGGGTGTCGGGCCGCTGCCGGAGCCTCGCCGCGAGCTGGACTGCGGCGGTCTCGGTGTCTTGACCGTCCACTGTGTCCTGTGCGGTGAGCACGGCGTGGTGCACGGCGTCGCGCACTTTGACCGAGGTCTCCCTGTCGTACATCTCCGGCCTGCTGACGAGCATCAGCGCGACGCCGATGTTCGCCGTCATGATCATCTCGGCGGCCACCGGCGGCGGCACGCGGAGCCTGCCCGCCGCCGCCACCCGCTCGACGGCGGCCAGCAGCAGCCCGTGCGCCTCGACCGCGGCGGCCGGGGTGCTGGTCACCGAGGGGGAGTGCATGAGCCGGTAGTAGCTCGGGTGCTTCACCGCGAAGTCGACGTGGTTGTCCCAGCCGTCTCGCAGGTCCCGCACCGGGTCCGCGGACGGCTTCGCCGACCGCTTGCTCGCGAGGTACTGCTCGAATCCGTGGTCGACGACCGCGGTGAGCAGGCCTTCCTTGTCGCCGAAGTGGCGATACAGGGTCGGTGCCCCGACGCCGGCCGCCTCGCAGACGGCCCGCGTCGAAACGTCCGCGATCGGCGAGGTGGCGAGCAGGTCGGCCGCCGCTTCGAGTATCGCTGTTCTCGCGTTCATGTAAGCAACGATAACACCCACGCGTTAACGATGCTACCCATTGAGTGTGAGCATCGCTACGCGGGTGATGCAACAGTGCTGTTATGGTTTCGCGGTGACTACCTCGGGGCTGGGAACCCGTCTACGCCATGTGCTGGAAATCCTCGACGGCGACGTCGCCAAACTCTACGACGAACTCGGGCTCGACTGGATGCGGCCGCGCTACGTGCCGGTGGTGCGCGCGCTGGTTCAGCAGGGCCCGCTGTCCATCCGCGACCTGGCGAAAGCCGTCGGGGTGACGCATTCCGCGGCCAGCCAGACGGTCGCGCAGATGGCGAAGGACGGGCTGATCACGTTCACGCCCGGCGAGGACGCGCGGCAGCGGATCGTGCACCTCACCGACAAGGCCCGTGAGCTGCTGCCGGTGCTCGACGCCGAGTGGGCGGCGACCTCGGCGGCCGAGGCGCGGCTCGAGGCCGAGCTGTCCGTTCCGCTGACCCAGTTGCTCGACGAGGTGCTGCGCGCGGTCGAACGCCGCCCGATGCTCCAGCGCATCCACGACGCGGCCGCCGACGGCGGCATCGCGCTGTGAGCCTGCTGTTCGACGCCAGGCCGCTGCGGGAGTTCCCCGCGTTCCGCAGGCTGTGGACGGGGTCGGCGTTGTCGTCGATCGGCAGCCAGATGACCAACCTGGCGGTGATCGCGCAGGTCTACGACCTCACGCACTCTTCGGTGGCCGTCGCCGGGCTCGGCCTGATCCTGGCCGTCTCCATGGTCTCGCTGGGACTGTTCGGCGGCTCGATCGCGGACGCGGTCGACCGCCGCAAACTGGTGCTGATGACGACCACCGGGTTCGCCGTCGTGGCGGCCTTGCTCGCGGTGCAGGCGTTCTTCGATTTCCGTCAGCTCTGGCTGCTGTACCTGCTGGCGGGCGTCCAGTCGGTGCTGATCGCCGCGGGCGCGCCTGCCCGCCGCACGTTCCTCTCGCGTCTGCTGCCGCCCGAGCGGGTGTCGGCCGGGGTGGCGCTGGAACAGCTTTCCTTTCACGCCAGCATGTCCGCGGGCCCGGCGCTGGCCGGGATCCTGATCGGCATCGGCGGCCCGCAGCTGTGCTACCTCGTCGACCTCGTCAGCTTCCTGGGCGCGTTCTACGGCCTCACCGGGCTCGACCCGATGCCGCCCAGCGAAGGCGTCGCGAGGCCAGGGCTCGCCGCGGTCGTGGAAGGCCTCCGGTTCATCCGCCGGACCCCGGTGCTGGCAGGCACCTTCCTCGCCGACCTCAGCGCGACCACGCTGGGCATGCCGATCGCGCTGTTCCCCGCGATCAACGCCGAGAAGTTCGGCGGCGCGCCGCAGACACTCGGCCTGCTCATGGCCTCGCTCGCGATCGGCGGCTTCCTCGGCTCGGCGTTCTCCGGCCCGGCGCACCGCATCCGCAGGCAGGGCCGCGCGATGCTGTGGACGGTCACCGTGTGGGGCGCGGGCATCGCGGGCTTCGCGCTGGCGGACACCCTGTGGCTCGGCGTGCTCCTGCTGGCCGTCGCGGGCGCCGCGGACACGATCAGCGTGATCTTCCGCGCCACGGCCGTCCAGCTGGAGACACCCGATCACCTGCGTGGCCGGGTGACCGCCGTCGACTTCGTGATCGGCGCGGGCGGCCCCGAGATCGGCAACGTCCGCGCCGGTGCGGTCGCGGCCTTCACCTCGGCCACGGTCAGCGCGGCGACCGGCGGCCTCGCCACGATGCTGTGCGTCGTGATCATCCGCCTGACGTTCCCGGCCTTCTCCCGCTACGAGGCCGAGCACCGGGGCTCGTGAGTGGTACGGCCGGTTCTAACCGGCCAAAACACTCACGACCCGAGGCGTTGGGCGCGCTCGGGGTAGCGGGCGACGGCCGAGCGGAGCGCCGCCGGGCCGTGTTTCGTGCCTTGCCGATCGAGCAGCAGGCTGAACGCCTCGTCGGTGGGGAAGTGGGCGAGCATGTCGAGCTTGGTCTCGCTGTTGGGCTTGCGGTCGAGCAGCCGCCCGAGCGTCGGCGCGATGGCGGGCCCGATGCCGTCGGCGAGCGTGTACAGGACGTTGAGGTAGTCGATGTACTCGCGGACGCGGCCGACCCCGGCGAGCGCCTCGAACTGCTCGGCCGAGCCGATCGAGCAGAGCAGCATCGTCCAGTCGGTCTTCGGCCCGCCGCGCTTCACCGCGAGCGCGCACAGCTCGTCGACCCAGTCGGCCTGGTCCGGCACCAGGTAGGCGGCGATCGAACGGGTCCGCAGGTCGACGCGGAGGTCGTCGATCGCGGCTGTGGCTTCGGCGTACTCGGCGTCGGAAGCCACCGCGAGCAGCCTGCGGACGCGGGTCGCGAACTGATCGGGCCAGAAGTAGAAGGGCGAGTCCGGCGTGGCGGTCGCGAGGGTCCACCTGTCGCTACCGGCCTTCGCGGGTTCGAGGTGCACCCGCCCCAGCTCGATGGCGGCGCTCGCGGCGAAGGCCAGCCCGTGGCGCGCCGCCCACGCGTCGGCGATGACGGTCAGCGGGCCGCGGTCGTCGTAGGCGTACGTCCAGCGCACGAGGTGCGCCGCCAAGGCCGCGCCGAACCGGTCGGCCTCGCCGTCGGCGTAGGCCCGCGCGTGCGCGAGCAGCGCCGGATCATCCACAATGGACGGCCAGCGAGGCAGGGCCTTTTCCAGCTCCACCTGGAAGAACGCCTCGGCGTCGGTGTCGAGCGGCTCGACCTCGCGCCGCAGGCCACCGCGCCGCTGGTGGATGTGCGGCCACCATTGTTCAGGGATGACGAACGTCGTTTCGTCCACGCGGCCGACCCTACCCAAGTCGCCGCTGGCGCGGCGGAACGCCGGTGCGCTCCGTATGCTGGGTCGGCTGCGTTGTTCTCTCGCGAAGGTGGCTGGACCGATGGCGGACGACCACGGCGGATCGGCGTCCGGAGCGCACTGGTCGCTGGATCTGCGGGGCACCGACGTGCCGGCGCTGGTGCAGGTGCGCCGCTGGGCGTCGCGCACGCTGCAGGCGGTCGGCGACGCCGACCTGGGTGACGTGCTGCTGGTCGCGACCGAGCTGGTCACCAACGCCTACGACCACGGCAAGGGCCCGCTCGAGATCAGGATGAGCCACACCGCGACCCCGTGCCGGGTCCGGATCGAGGTCGACGACAGCTGCCCCGACCGCCCGTTCGTCGTCGGGCACGCCGACGCGCGGCCGCGGGGCCGGGGGATGCTGATCGTGGACAAGCTCTCCGCCGAGTGGGGCGTGCTCGACCACCACGAGCGCGGCACCAAAACGGTGTGGGCGGAAATGGCGTGCGACGGAATCGACGAAATCCCCTGAATTCAGGCCCATTTCAGCGTCGGCTGAAAGCGGACAGCGCTGCTTGCTGCCGTGGTCGCCGCTCACCTACAGTCGGTGACAGGGGAATTCGTCTTTTTCTGAATCGGAGTAGGCGTGGCGCAGACAGAAGATCACCTTGGCCGGCTCAAGGAACTCATTTCCACCCCGGACAGCCGCAACGGGAACTTCGAGGAAATGGTGCTGACTTTCTACGATCTTGTCTCCGACAAGTATCGCAGCGACTGGGGGCAGTCGAACCATCTCGCGCCGGTCAAGGATGGCCAGAGCATCGACGAGGCCATGCTGGAGCTGGAACTCGCGCTGGCGAAGCGCGGCGGATTCACCGCAGGCCAGTCGCTGCTGGAAGTGGGCAGTGGAATCGGTGGCCCGGCCATGAACATCGCCGAGAACATCGGCGCCGCGGTGACCGGATTGGATTTCAGCCCGAAGCGTGTCGAAGGTGCCAAACAGCACGCCGAGCGGCGCGGACTTTCCGACAAGGTGAAATTCGTCCAAGGCGACGCGCAGAAAATGCCGTTCGAGGACAACAGTTTCGACGGGGCTTACACCAGTGAGGCGGTTTGCCACGTTCCGGACAAGACCGCCGTGCACAAAGAGGTCGCCAGGGTGCTGCGTCCCGGCGGCCGCTGGGTCGGCCACGACTGGCTGGCCGCGGACGGGCTGACCGCCGCGCGGCGGGCGGAGCTCATCGAGCCGGTCGCCCGCACTCAGAGCCTGCACCACATGTCCACGCCCAGTGAGCTCAAGGCGGACCTGGAGGCGGCCGGGTTCACCGACGTCGTCGTCGGCAACCTCCCCGACGAGCAGGATTGGACCGGCCAGTGGGACTTCCTCGAAGCGAAGTCCCGCGAGGTCCAGGGCTTCGACGACCCGGTGTTCCACTTCCTCGGCGAGGGCGGGTTCGCCGTGTCACGGGCCGCGCGTGAAGGCGCCTTCCTGGTGGTCTACTTCGAAGCGACCCTGCCTGCCTGAGCCGGACGGCGCCCTGGCGGGCTCAGCCGGGCCCGCCTGCGGCGTTGGTCATCTTGCGGACGAAGCCGGTGGCGACGTCGCGCAGTTTGACGTTGGTGTTCTGTGACTCGGTGATCAACCTGGCCATCGCGGCGTTCTCGTCGATCGTGTGAATCGCCATGAGCATGCCCTTGGCCTGCTCGATCACGGCGCGGTTGCGCATCGCGGCGTCGAGCTGGACGGCGAGCTGGTTCGCTTCCTGCCATCTTCGCAGCAGCCGCATGCTCGACTCGGCGACCAGCGAGTACAGCCGCAGCACCTGTTCGTCCAGGTCCTGGTAGCCGTGCTCGGCGAAGCCGAACAGGTTGATCGCGCCGATCAGGCGCTCGTCGACGTGCAGAGGCGCGGCCAGGAAGCTGCGCACGCCGAGTTCCTTGGCGGACTCGACGAACGGCGGCCACAGCTCGTGGGCGGTGGCGACCGACACGCGCACGACCTCGCCGTTGGCCGCGGCACGCAGGCACGGGCCGTCCCCGGCGCGGTACTGGGCTTGGTCGACCTGCAAGGCACGCTTGTCGGTGTACGCCGTGGTCTCCGGCTTCCGGTCGCGGATGACCGTCACGCTGGCCATGTCGGCCTGCGGGACGACGCGTACCGCCTCCACGCACACCGCGTGGAGCAGGTCGCCCACGTCGGGCGCGGAATCCAGGTGCCCGGTCAGTGCGGTCATGGCGTCGGTGAGCTCGTCGAGACGCTCCACCAGTTCAGCTCCGCGTTGCTCCACGGAACCCCTTTCCAAGCCCATGGCGCCGCGGCGAACCGGCGGCGCCGAACCACAAATGCGTCCGCTGCCTCTTTGAACGGTTCCCGCCAATCCTAACCGGGTCCCGGTGAGCGGTGAAGCGGGCTGTCCGGCCCGGAACCACCCTGGCGGAGCAGCGCCTCCAAAACGCGTTGTGCCTGGTGACCGTCGTCGAAGCCGGCCAAGGTGCCGCGCGGGGGTCGTGAGTGTTTAGACCGGTTAGAACCGGCCGTACCACTCACGACGCTCACGAGCCCAGCGGGCGGCCGGTGATCGGGGTGGAGGAGCGTCCGTCCACCCCGGCCGGGATGTCGCCGGCGAGCATGACCCGGTGCATGGTCCGCGGGAAGTCGAGATGCGCGGTGTCGCTCGGCGCCAGGTGGATCGTCGCCCGGTTGTCCCAGAACGCGACGCTGCCCGGCTCCCAGCGGAACCGCACCGTGTACTCGGGCCGGGTGACCTGCTCGAGGAACATCTCCAGCAGCAGCCGGCTTTCGGCGCGTGAGACGTCGCGGAGTTGCTCGATGTAGTAGCCGTTGACGGACAGGATCCGCTCGCCGGTCTCGGGGTGGACGCGCACGACCGGGTGGATCGAGGCGACCTGGTGGTCTTGGAGGTGCTGGGCGTAGGCGTCGGGCCCTGGCCGTGTTTGGTAGCCGACGCCGAGGCGGTGCTCGGCCCAGAGGGTGTCGGCGAACCGTTTGACGGGCTCGGACAGGCCGTCGTAGGCGACCGCCAGGTTGGACCAGGTGGTGTCGCCTCCGTACGGTGGCACGGTTTCGGCGCGGAGGATGGTCGCGGCGGGCGGGTTGATGCGGGCTCCGTGGTCGCAGTGCCAGCCTCGTAAGACCGAGTGGCGTCTGCGTTCGAGCCACTCCTGGTTGTCCATGCCGTAGCGGCCCGCGAGTTCGAGACGGTCGGCCGTGGTCTCGACTTCGGGGAAGTCAGAGGGTGACGCGCTGCCGCGCGACTTGAGGATTACGGGCTCGCCGAAGTGCCGGGCGAACGCGATGTGCGCGGCGTGGTCGAGCTTCTGGTCGCGGAAGAAGACGACCTTCCAGCGCAGGACGGCGGCCTTGATCGCCGCGATGACCGCGTCGTCGAGTGGCCCGGCGAGGTCGACGCCGGCTATCTCGGCGCCGATGTGGCCCGCGGCCGGTTTGACCTCGACCTCGGCGGCTGTCGTCACTGCGGTCCTCCACTCGTCGGGGATGATCTTAAGACGGGAACGGGTTGGGCAGGTAGGCCCAAGCCGTGGTCTCGGGGTGCAGCCGCATCAGGGTCAGCGGCTTGGCCGGGATCGGCTCGGTGAGCAAGGCCGCGCGGTCGGCGCGAACGGCCGGGGTGTCGGGCATCGCCTCGTAGGTACGGCGAACACGGTCCCCGACAACGCGCCAGAGTCCGGGCGCGTGCTCGGAAAGCGTGGTGACCAGGCCGGTCATGGTCGTCGCGAAGAACGTCGCGAACAGTTTGGCGCGCAGGTCGGCGTCGGGGACGCGGAACCGCGATGGCATGCCGGGCCAGGACAGGCCGGCGTCGCGGAGGCGGTCGGGGCCGAGCCGGATGTCGGCGAGGTCGCGGTAGATCAACCGTCGTGGCCTGCCGTTTTCCAGCACCAGCACCAAGTTCTGCTCGTGCGCCTCCAACGCCACGCCCCAGGCGAGCAGGGTCAGCAACGGGGGCAACGCCACCGCCGCGAACTCGGCCAGCCACTCCGCCGGGTCGGCCGCGAGTGTGCACAGCGGGGGACAGCCGCCCGCTACCGGCCGGGCCGTCAACGCCGCGATCGGCAGCACGGTCTCGCCGGGACCGACGGCAGGGGAGTCGCGCACGATCGCGGCCAGGTCGCGATGCGGCGAACCGTCGATGAGCACCGCCGCCGCGGCCCGGTTTTCCTGCAGGGCAAAGCCATCGAGGCGCGAGACCGTGTCACGCAGGAACGCCGACAGCGCGACGCCCGTGTCCACCGAGCCGCCCGAGATGTCCCGCACCGCGGACGTGAGCTGGGTGCTCAACGCCGTCTTCACCTGCCACGGCTTCCCGATCGGCGCGAGCGTGCGCAGTGCCAGCAACGGCCGCGACGGCAAGGCGCCCGGCTTCTGCGGGACCAGGCCGTGCCGCGGCAGGACCTGCGCCGACTGCCAGGGATGGACGGGAAGCAGCACGTCGTCGCCGCTGCGCAGATCATCGGGCCAGTCGCCGCGGACCACGCACCGGGCGGCGGGAACGACGAGCAGATCGAGCGCGACGATCGGGCGGAATTCGGGGCCGTAGGCCAGGTGGTCGGCCGCGGTGAAGCCGGTGCGGTTGCGGCAGCAGGGATGCAGGGGATGACCGTCGACGACGCTTTGCTCGTACTCCGCCCACGTCGACGCCGGGTGGCCGAGCGCGGGAGCGCCCGCTCGCGCGAGTGCCATGGCCGCGACGCTGTGCGCGATTTCGGCTTCGAGGCGCGCCGCTTCCGGCCAGCCGAGCGCGGCGAGGAACGCGGCGGGGTGGTCGTAAGGCGTGCCGTCGATGCTGATCACGGCGCGGGAGCAGGTGAGACGGCGGCCGTCGTCGAGGGTGAGCGTGTCCGCCGAACGGTGCGCGACGCGGGGGAGCGGGTCGAGACGGAAGCCGCGCCAAAGCCGGGTGAGGACGGCCGCGCGCGCTCCCGGCAGCTCGTCGCGGTAGCGGAGTTCGGGGCGGAGCCGGGCGACCTCGGCGGCGAAGGCGGACTCAACGGGTGATTCGAACGCCTGTGACGAGACCAACGACACCGCACCTCTGCCGGTTACACGAGAATGATGGGCGACTGCGAGCAAGCCTAGAGGGAGATCGGTGGAACCGAGCACTGACCTGGAGCGCCGCGCCGACGCCATCACCGGCACGGCGGTGCTGAACTGCCTCCGGCGCGAGGTCACCGCCGTCGAGGGCGGGCTGACGACCGACGACACGCACGTGACGATCAGGCTGCGGCGCGCGGGCATCGTGCTGCGCGCGCGGCACGGCCGCTGGGCGTCCGAACCCGAACGGCTCACCGGCGACGTCTGGAGTCCGCTGACCTGGCGTGAACTCGCCGGCGCCGTCTGCCAGGAACTGACCTTGCGCACGGGTGTCGCGGCCGACGCGCTCGTCGCCGAGATCACCGACAGCCGCACCGCGCTCGAAGCGATGCTGCGAGCCCGCGTGGGCGCCGCGATGCCGGACGAGCTTTACCAACGCTCCGAACAGGCATTGGTCGCCGGGCACCGCTACCACCCGGCTCCCAAGGGGCGTGGCGGCATCGCGGCCGAGCACTGGCTGCCGTACGCGCCCGAGGCGCACGCGAGCTTTCCGTTGAGCCACTTGGCGGTCCACGAGGACGTCTTCGCCGACGAGGGTGACACCTCGGCGTTGTCGGGGCTCGGCGCCGAGGTCCCGGACGGCTACCGGCTGCTGCCCGCGCACCCTTGGCAGCTGACGTTGCTCCAGGATCGCCTGCCCGCGCTGCGCGACGGCAGGCTGCGCGTGCTCGGCGCGGGCGACCGGCGAGTCTGGCCGACCTCGTCGGTGCGCACGGTCTGCGATCCGGCGGCCGACCTGTTCTACAAGTTCAGCCTCGACGTCCGGATCACCAACGACGTCCGGCGGCTGTGGCTGTACGACCTGCGCTGGACCGCGCCGCTCGCCCGCGTGCTGCGACCGGCGTTCGCCGACGTCGCGTCGGCGTTCCCCGGCACCGCGTTCCTGATCGACCGCGGCTATCGCACGATCGACGTCGGCGACGTGGACCTCTACGAGGGACTCGCCGTCGTGGTCCGCGACGGCGTCCGCGCGCACACCCTGCCCGGCGTGACACCGCTGCTCACCGCCGGCATCAGCGAAGGCTTCCCCGGCAACCCGCTCGACGGCCTCGACGCGGCCGCGACGCTCACCTGGTGGCGCCGCTATCTCGCGACGGTCGTGCCGCCGGTGCTGCACATGTACTTCCGGCACGGCGTCGTGCTCGAATGCCACCTGCAGAACGTGCTCGTCGGCGTCGACCCTGGCGGCATGCCGGTGCAGGCGCTCTTCCGTGACCACGAGGGTGTCCGGCTGCTCGCGTCGCGGCACGCCGAGCTGCTGCGGGAGGTCGACGGGCCGCACTCGCTCGCGCGCGGTGTCGATGCCGAGCACGGGTGGCAGCGGCTGCAGTACTGCCTGGTCACGAATCATCTGCACGAGATCGCGGGCGCGATCGTCGAGCGCCATCCCGCGCTCGCGGAGGACGTGTGGGCGGAGGCGCGGGGCGCGTTCGTGGCGTATGGACGGGACCACGGGACGCCTGCCGAGCTGAGTGAGCTGCTGGACAGCCCGCAGGTGCCGAGCAAGACGAATCTGCTGCTGCGCTGGTTCGACGCGGACGGCGCGGCGAGCACGTACGTCGCGCACCCGAACCCGCTGCTGACGCGGTCCTAGAAAGCTGTGGTGGTGCCGCCCGGTCGGGGGGCGTGCCGAGTGGCACCACCACACGCAGGGAAAGAGGGGACTCGCGAGTGATCATGACGGCTGAACCGGGGCTTCACCTGATCGAGTGAACGGTGGGCAGGCGACCAGCGATTTCCCCCGCCGGTCAGGCCGAGCGCTAGTAGTCGCCCGCCCTGAACTGATCCATGACCCGCCGCTCCCGCTTGGTCGGCCTGCCCGCGCCCCGGTCCCGCTTCGCGACGGGAATCGCCATCTCCTTGGGCGGTGGCGGCGTCCGGTCGATGAAGCAGGTGGCCGCGTCGGCCGCGCCGACCCGCTTCTGGATCACGCGGACCACCTCGATGACGCGCGTCGTGTCGTTGACCCGCGCGCGGATCTGATCACCGGGAACGACGGTGGTCGCGGGCTTCGCGGGTTTGTCGTTGACGCGCACGTGCCCGCCGCGGCAGGCCGCCGCGGCGTCGGGCCGGGTCTTGGTCAGGCGGACCGCCCAGAGCCAGCGGTCGACACGAGTGGACTCCACAGCTCTACATACTGGCACCTGGTAGGAATGGCCACGTGACCGAACCGAACTTGATCGAAACCGCCGCCGAAGAAGCCGTCACCCTCGTCAGTGAGCTCATCCGCATCGACACGACCAACACCGGCGACCCCGCCACCCTGGTCGGCGAACGGGAGGCCGCCGAGTACGTCGCGGAGAAGCTGACCGAGGTCGGGTACGAGATCACCTACGTCGAATCCGGCGGCAAGAACCGGCACAACGTGATCGCCAGGCTCGCCGGCGCCGATCCGAGCCGGGGCGCGCTGCTCATCCACGGGCACCTCGACGTCGTGCCCGCCGACGCCTCCGAGTGGTCGGTGCACCCGTTCTCCGGCGCGATCCAGGACGGCTACGTCTGGGGCCGCGGCGCGGTCGACATGAAGGACATGGTCGGCATGACGCTCGCGCTGGCCCGGCACTACAAGCGGCACAACATCGTGCCGCCGCGCGACCTCGTGTTCGCGTTCCTCGCCGACGAGGAGGCCGGGGGACAGTACGGCGCGCAGTGGCTGGTCGAGAACCGGCCGGAGCTGTTCGAGGGCGTCACCGAGGCGATCAGCGAGGTCGGCGGCTTCTCGATCACGCTCAAGGACAACGTCCGCGCCTACCTGATCGAGACCGCGGAAAAGGGCATCCGCTGGATGAAGCTGCGCGTGCGCGGCACCGCGGGCCACGGCTCGATGATCCACCGCGACAACGCGGTCACCAAGCTCTCCGAGGCCGTCGCGCGGCTCGGCAACCACCGGTTCCCGTTGGTGCTGACCGATTCCGTCAAGGAGTTCCTCGCGGGCGTCACCGAGATCACCGGCTGGGACTTCCCCGAGGATGACATCGACGGCGCCGTCGCGAAACTGGGCAACATCTCGCGGATGATCGGCGCGACACTGCGCGACACCGCGAACCCGACCATGCTGACCGCGGGCTACAAGTCCAACGTGATCCCGTCGTTCGCCGAGGCCGCGGTGGACTGCCGGATCCTGCCGGGCCGTCTCGAGGCGTTCAACAAGGAGCTGGACGAGATCCTCGGGCCGGACATCGAGAAGGAGTGGATGGAGCTGCCGCCGGTCGAGACGACCTTCGACGGTGCGCTCGTCGACGCGATGACCGCGGCCGTGCTCGCGGAGGACCCCGGCGCGCGGACGCTGCCGTACATGCTCTCCGGCGGCACCGACGCGAAGGCGTTCCAGACGCTCGGGATCCGCAACTTCGGCTTCGCGCCGCTGCGGCTGCCCGCCGACCTGGACTTCTCGGCGCTGTTCCACGGCGTGGACGAGCGGGTGCCGGTCGACGCGCTGAAGTTCGGCGTGCGGGTGCTGGACCGCTTCTTCCAGGCCTCGTAAGCCTTTCCTGGGGTCGTGAGTGTTTAGGCCGGTTAGAACCGGCCGCATCACTCACGACCCCGGGTCAGGTGATCAGGCCGGGCAGGAGCCCGGGACGGTGCTTGCGGCGGAGCAGTACCCGCCGCGTGCCGTCCGAGTACAGCCGTACGGTCGAGAGTTCCCAGCCCGCGAACTCGGCGTGGATCGCCAGCTGGATCGCCGCGGCCCGGCGGGACACCCCGGGTGGCAGCTGCAGCCGGCGATACTCCCAATCCCCTTCGACCACCGCCTCGTCTACGACAGTCATGGCGCGATCACCTGGATCCCTTCCCCGGTCGCCGAGCCGACGGCGACCTGGCCGGTCTGTTCGTCGACGGTAACCGAATTCGGCTGACGGACCGTCGCGAAACGGTACTTTTCGGTCGGTTCACCGCCACGGACGTCGAATCCGACGACCTCGTTCCGCTCCGTGAGAGTGACCCAGGCGAGGTTGCGCTTGGTGTCGTAGGTGATGCCGTAGATCCCGCCGGGCACCGGGTAGCGCTGGCGCATCAGCAGCGGGTTCGTGGAGAACGCGATCAGCGCGCCGTCGCGGGTGTCGGTGACGAGCACCCGGCCGAAGCCGTCCGCGGTGGCGTTGGTGGCGCCGTCACCGGCACGCAGCCCCTCGCTGACGGTGCCCGCCGCGACGTCGACCGCGAACACGGCCGTGCGCAGCCGGTCGAGCACGACCGTCGAGCCGCCGGTGGTGATCACGTCGTCGGCGCTGTAGATCTTGCCGCTGATGCTCCTGGTCAGCTTGCCGCCGTCGAACACGTCGAGCGCCTTGCGGTCACGGACGGCCACGAGCAGCTGGTTTCCCGCCTCGCGGCCCGCGGCGGGCTGACCGGCGACCTCGAACGGGGCGAGCGTCCCTGCGGGGAGCGCGACACGCGCGAGCTGGGACTTCGACGGGATGCTGGCCACGACCTGGCCACCCGAGACGGTCAGGCGCTCCACCGGACCGGCGAGCGGCACGTCCCGCGGCGCGGCGTCGGGCGTGTCGAGATCGACCAGCCGTAACGCGGGTGGCTCCGCGAGCGCGACGACCAGCGTGCGCGTCGAGGCGTCCATCGCCATGGCCGTCACACCGGCGGCCGGGAGCACCCGGCCGGCGGGCTTGGCCGCGGTGGCGGGGGAGACCGGCGCGGTCGCGGCCACCGGGTCCTTGACGATCTGCAGGTCGTCGCTCGGTTTGCCGTCATCGGAACAGCCAGTGAGCACGAGCGCGCCAGCCAGGCCGATCCCCACCAGCTGCAGACGCACCAAGCCTCCCGGCGATTCTCTACGCAGAGTCATTCCCAGCATCCTCTAACTCACCCGTCCCGTCACCCCTGCGTCACCAAACGGTCACCTGGGCCAACGCTCCGGGTAGCCGAACTCAATGGCACTAACGTCGTCCAGCGCGGACTTGATCGCGGGCGGCAATGTGATCTCTTCGGCGGCCAGCGAGCCCGTCAGCTGCCCGGTGTCGCGCGAGCCGACGATCGGGGCGACGACACCCGGCTGGTCGCGGACCCAGGCCAGCGCGACGGCCAGCGGCGACGTCCCCAGCCCGTCCGCCGCCGTGACGACGGCCTGGACGATGCGGGCGGCGCGCTCGGTCCGGTGCTGCTCGACGTAGCCCGCGAAGGTCGCGGACGCGCCGCGCGAGTCGGCGGGCGTGCCGGTGCGGTACTTGCCGGTGAGCACGCCGCGGCCGAGCGGCGCCCACGGCAGCAGCCCGACGCCGTGGTGCGCGGCGGCGGGCACGACCTCGCGCTCGATGCCGCGCTCGACCAAGGAGTATTCGGCCTGCGTGGAGACGATCGACCCGCTCGCGGCGATGGTGGCCAGCTGCCAGCCCGCGTAGTTGGAGACGCCGGCGTACCGGACCTTGCCGCTGGTGATCGCGTAGTCCACAGCGGACAGTGTTTCCCGCACCGGCACGGCGCAGTCCCACGCGTGCAGCTGCCAGAGATCGATGTGGTCGACGCCGAGCCGTTTCAGCGATCCGTCCAAAGCGGACAGCAGCGCGCCGCGCGAGGCGCCGCCGTCGAACGGCCCGTCGCCGCGCCTGGCGACCGCCTTGGTGGCGAGCACGATGTCCTCGCGGGGCACGAGGTCGCCGAGCAGCGAGCCGAGTATCCGCTCGCCCTCGCCCTCGTGGTAGATGTCGGCGGTGTCCACGAGCGTGCCGCCCGCGTCGACGAACGCGACCAGCTGGCTGGCCGCCTCTTCGGCGTCGGTTTCGCCGCCCCAGGTCATCGTGCCGAGGCCCATGCGCGAGACGCGGAGTCCCGAGCGGCCGAGCTGTCGCTTTTCCACGACCGCCGAGCCTAGTCGCCGTGCCGGTGCGAGCTTGACCAAGGCACGTCTGTGTCGGGCACACGGCCCCCGTTAGTGTCTGCGCTCGTGCGGATCGGACTGAATCTCGGTTACTGGGGCGCGGGCAACGACGCGTCGAACCTGGCGCTCGCGAAGGACGCCGACAAGCTGGGCTACGCGGTGGTCTGGGTCGCCGAAGCGTACGGATCGGACGCGCCGACGGTGCTGGCCTGGATCGCGGCGCAGACCGAAAAGATCGACGTCGGCAGCGCTGTGCTGCAGATTCCCGCCAGGACGCCGGCGATGACGGCGATGACCGCCGCCACACTCGACACGCTCTCGGCAGGCCGGTTCCGGCTCGGCCTCGGCGTGTCCGGCCCGCAGGTGTCCGAAGGCTGGCACGGCGTCCGGTTCGCCTCGCCGCTGGGCCGCACCCGCGAGTACGTCGACGTCGTCCGGATGGCGTTGCGGCGCGAGCGTGTCGCTTACGCAGGCGACCACTTCACACTGCCTTTACCTGACGGGCCAGGCAAAGCGCTGAGGCTGACCGTCCACCCGGTACGCGAGCACATCCCGGTCTACCTCGCCGCGATCGGTCCTCGTAACCTCGAACTGACCGGTGAGATCGCCGACGGCTGGCTGCCCGTCTTCTACTCGCCCGAGCACGCCGGTGAGCTGCTCAAGCCGCTGCGGGCGGGCGCGGAGCGGGCGGGCCGGACGCTCGACGGCTTCGACATCGCGCCGACCGTGCCTTTGGTGCCCGGCGACGACTGGAAGGCGTGCGCCGACAACGTGCGCGGATACGCCGCGCTGTACATCGGCGGCATGGGCAGCCGCGAGAAGAACTTCTACAACCAGCTGGCGTGCCGCATGGGCTTCGAAGCCGAGGCGGCCGAGGTCCAGGAAAAGTATCTGGCCAAGGACTACGCGGGCGCGCAGGCCGCGGTGCCGCTCGAGTTCCTCGACGCGACAGCGCTGCTCGGCCCGAAGGAAAGGATCGCCGAACGCATGCAGGCCTTCGCCGAAGCCGGGGTGACCACACTGACCATCGCGCCCAGCGTCGCGGACCAGGCGTCCGCGCTGCGCACCGCCGTCGAGGCGCTCGAGCTGGCGGGGGTGGCCTGACCATGGGCTGGTTCGAAGCACTCGTGCTCGGCCTGGTGCAGGGCCTGACCGAGTTTCTGCCGATCTCGTCGAGCGCGCACCTGCGCATCACCGCGGCGCTGGCTGGCTGGGACGACCCCGGCGCCGCGTTCACCGCGGTCACCCAGATCGGCACCGAGCTCGCGGTCATCCTGTACTTCGCGAAGAAGATCGGCAAGGTCATCCAGGCCTGGTTCTTCTCACTGTACAAAAAGGACTGGCGCGGTCACCCCGACGCCCGCCTCGGCTGGCTGATCATCGTCGGCTCGCTGCCGATCGTGTTCCTGGGCCTGCTGTTCCAGGACGACATCGACCACGCGTTCCGCGACCTGCGCATCACCGCGACCATGCTGATCGTGTTCGGCGTGATCCTGATGATCGCCGACCGCGTCGGCAAGAAGTACCGCGAACTCGACCACCTGACCGTCCCGCACGGCCTCGGTTTCGGCTTCGCGCAGGCATTGGCGATCGTGCCCGGTGTCTCGCGCTCCGGCGGCACGGTGAGCGCGGGGCTGTTCCTGGGCTACACCCGCGCCGAGGCGACCGAGTACGCGTTCCTGCTGGCGGTGCCCGCGGTGTTCGGGTCAGGGCTGTACAAGCTGACCGACATCGGCAAGGACGGCGTGCCCGCGCAGTGGGGGCCGACGATCCTGGCGACGCTGGTCGCGTTCGGCGTCGGCTACGTGGTCATCGCGTGGCTCATGGCGTTCATCAAGACCAAGAGCTACCTGCCCTTCGTGATCTACCGCATCGCGCTGGGCATCCTGCTCTTCATCCTCATCTTCACGAACGTCCTCGCCCCCAACGCGGGCCCCGCGCTCTGAGTACACCCCCGGGATAAAGCCCGCTTTACTCCCGGGAGTAAAGCGGGCTTTATCGCGATCCCTGAGGCGGGGTCACTTCCAGTTTGCGGCGTACCAGTCGAAGGTGCGGCGGACGCCGTCCGCCAAGGACACGGTCGGCTCGAAGCCCGTCAGCGACCTGAGCTTCGAGATGTCCGGGCAGCGGCGGGCGACCGAGCCGGGCGGGGCCGGGACGCGGTCGAGTTCCGGGTCGTGGCCGGCCATCTTCAGCACCAGCGCCGTGAGGTCGCCGATGTTGGTCTCCTCGTCGTTGCCGATGTGGACGATCTCGTCGACGGCCGCGTCCGTGGTCATCAGCTGGAGCATGGCCTCGGTCGCGTCGTCGACGTAGCAGAACGCGCGGGCCTGATCCTGGCCGAACGCGCGGAACGGGTCCTCCTTGGCCATCGCGCGCAACGCCAGCTCCGGGACCACGTGGTCGGCGCCCATGCGGGGCCCGTAGACGTTGTGGAAGCGGCCGATGACGTACGGGACCTTCTTGGCCCGCGCGGTGTGGACGACGGCCGCCTCGCCGAGCATCTTGCTGACCGCGTAAGCGAAACGCGGCGACGTGATGTCGTCGATCAGCAGCGGGACGCCCTCGGCGGTCGGCACCGGGACGACGCCCGCCGTGACGCCGCCCGCGTACGCCTCGCTGGTCGAGGCGAAGAAGAGCTTCACGCCCGGCTGGATCCAGTCGAGGGTGTTCATCAGCGCGAGGGTGTTGATGCGGATCACGCGGGCGGGGTCGGCCTCGACGTTGCGGACGCCGACGACCGCCGCGAGCATGTAGACGTGATCCCAGTTGCCGGGGATCGTCAACGGCTCGGTCAGGTCGGCCGAAATCACCGGCACGCCCAGTGCTTCGAGTTCGGGGTCGCGCTTGCCGCGGGAGAAGTCGTCCACAATGGTCACTTCTTGACCGGCGGCGAGCAGGCGGCGGGTCAGGTGCAGGCCGATGAAGCCGGCGCCGCCGAGAATGAGGGTCTTCATCGGGTCGCTCCGGTCGGTTCGTAGCCGAGCCCGGCGTAGCGGACTCCGTGGGCGGTCACGCTCTTCTCGTCGAGGATGCGCCACGAGTCGAAGAGCAGCTTGACGTTCGAGCCCGTGAGCAGGCCGTCGACGTCGAGCTTCCGGTACTCCGGGTGGTCGGTGATGATCAGCACCGCGTCCGCCTGCGCGAAACCTTCGGCGAGGTCGACCGGCGCGCCGCCGTGGTGGTTGATCACCGCCGGGCCGACCAGCGGGTCGTGGCCGAGTACGGTGATACCGGCTTCGGTGAAGACCGGCATCATCGACGCGATCGGGGTGCCGCGCATGTCGTCGGTGGGAGGCCAGCCCTTGTACGCCCAGCCGAGCACGGTCAGCGTCTTGCCGCCGCCCATCAGCTCGACCATCCGCTCGGCCACGTGGACCGGGGTCTGTTCGTTGACCGCGCGCGCCGCGGCGATCAGCGGGGGAGCGTAACCGGCGGACTCGCCCGCGGCGACCATGATGTACGGGTCCTTGGACAGGCAGCCGCCACCGACGTAGCCGGGCTTGGCGATGTCGGGCCTCGGGTAGTCCAGGTTGGTCGCGCGGATGACTTCGAGCGGGTCGAGGCCGAAGCTCTGGGTGAGCCTGGCGACCTCGTTGCCGAACGAGTAGATGACGTCGGTGTGGCAGTTGTTGGTGAGCTTCACCAGTTCCGCTGTCTCCAAAGTGGACACCGGGACCAGTTGCGCCGACAGCCCGCCGAACAGCGCGAGTCCCAACTGGAGGCTCTCCTCGTCGAGCCCGCCGACGACCTGCGGCAGCTCGACGAGCTCACGCAGCGCCTGGCCCTGGATGGTGCGCTCGGGCGCCATCACCAGCCGCGCGGAACCCCAGGCGTCGACCAGCGCGGGCAGCACGACCTTGCGGCTCGCGCCGACGGGGACCGTGCTGCGCACGACCACGAGCGTCTCGGGGGAGCAGCGCTTGGCGACGTGCTCGGCCGCGGCGGCGAGATTGCCGAGGTAGGGCTCGTGCGTGTCGAGGTTGACCGGGGTGGACACCGAGATCACGGCCGCGTCGACGCCGCTCTCCGGCAGTTCCGAGCCGACGAAGATCCGCTCGCCGACGAGCGTGGCGAACGCCTCCTCGACGCCGGGCTCGAAGATGTGCGGCTTGCCGCGGTTGAGTGTGTCGACGACGTCGGGCTGGGTGTCCACGCCGTGCACCTCGTACCCGCGCTTGGCCATCGCCGCGGCCAGCGTGAGGCCGACGTAGCCCATTCCGATGATGCCGATCTTCCGCAATTCCGGTGACGCCTCTGCCACTTCTTGCTCCTCTTAGCGCGGATGGTGGATAGGTCACTGGCAGGGCGCGCTGATGCGATCGAGCGCGCGCACGGTGACATATCCTTCGAAACCTTCGTCGCGATAGCGACGGCAAGCGTTAGCGATGTTTTCGGGCTGGTTCGCGTAGTCGATCGCGAGCACGGTCTTGCCTGCTTTACGTAATTGCCTGGCCCCCTGGAGGTTCTCGGCGCAGTAATCTGCGGTACATGGCTGGTCAGTGGCCTGGAAGAGCAGTTCCTCCATGCCGATTCCGTCGATCGCGTCGACGAAGCCCGGGTATTTTTGTAGCTCGGGATTGTTCTGCGGGAGGATCGAGAAGCCGGATTTCACCCGCTTGGCGTAAGAACTGATCCGCACGATCAGCGCGGCCATCCTGGCGCCCAGTTCGTCGCGGGTCAGCGTGGGGACGCGATTCAGCTCGATCTCTTCGTAGGCAAGGGGAGTGTCGAGGTAGATGCCGTCGAACCCGGCCTCCAGCGCGCGGTCGATCCGTGGCCGGACCACCGTGTCCCACCACCGCTCCTCCCAATAACGCACGAAGAACTCACCGGGCCAGCTCAGCCATTCGTTGAGCATGAGCGAGCTGTCCTTGATCGCCTCGTATTCGGGGCGGAAATTCTCGATCGCGCCGATCTCGAAATAGGCCAGCACGTTCTTTCCCGAAGCCTTGACGGCGCCGATCTCGTCGGCCGTGAAATAAGCGCCCGAAGCGTCGCGGGCCAAATCGATCACGGCCATCCGGAACGGGGCGGCCGCGACCTCGTCCAGCCGTCCGTTCGCATAACCTTGCAGTTGATAGACGAAGCCGCCGCTCACCGCGGGCTTCTCGGCCGGAGAACAGGCCGAGAGCGCGATGAGCAACACCAGGAAAAGCCTGATCACCCCTCGTGCCAGATCGCGTGAATCGAATCGGCCAGTGAATGCCGCGGCGTCCAGCCCAGCGCCGCCTCGGCCAGCGACACGTCCGCGGCGATCCAGCTCACCGCGCCCGAGCGCGCCTGCGCGGCGCCGGCCTCACGGATCTGACCGCCGAACCCGGCCGTCTTCGCGAGCAACGCGACCGCGTCCCGGGTGCGGACCGCATCGCCGCTGCCCACGTTCAGCACCGGCTCCTTGAGGTCCGCGGACAACGCCGCCGCGGCGATCGCCGACGCCACGTCCCGCACGTCGACGAAGTCACGGTAGGCGTCGAGCGGGCCGAGTTCGATGAAGTCCTGCCCGGAGATCCCGGCCTCACGGATGCGAGCCGCGGCCCGCCCGAGCACGGTCCCGGCGGGCATTCCGGCGCCGATCGGGTTGAACACCCGCAACGACACCGCGTCGACCCCACTGTCCACAGCGGACCGGACGAGCTGCGTCGCGGCCAGCTTCGTCACCCCGTACGCCGCCACCGGCGCGGTCGGCGCGTCCTCGGCGACCGGACGACGGGCATGGACCGCGCCGTATTCGCCGGCGGAACCCAGCGTCACCAGCCGGATGTCCGAACCGGACACCGCGTCGAGCAGCCGTGCGGTCGCGAGCACGTTCGCCGACACCAGCTCGGCGGTCGTGCCGTCGAGCCTGCCCGTGCAGTTGACCACCGCGTCGGGACGGACCTGCCGGATCACCGGCTCCAGCGAGTCGTGCTCGAGGTCGTGCTTGATCCAGCCCGGTTCGTCGCGAGCACCTCGGCCCGCGCACACCAGGTCTGCGTTCCCGGCGAACGCAGACACCACCGCGCGCCCGAGGAACCCGGACGCGCCGAACAGCAGAACGCGTTTCACTTGGCTTCTCCCGACGGCAGCAGCACTGAGCGGAGTTTCTCGAAGCTGGCGTTGGCCTCGTCGTAGTCGTCGGGACGGCCGATGTCGAGCCAGTAGCCGTCGAAGTCGTACGAGCACGGCAGATCACCGCGGGCGAGCAGATCGAGCACGAGGTCGTCGAGTCCGAACGGGACATTGCGCGGATACGGCGCGAGTGTCTTGCGGGACATCGCGTAGACGCCCATGCTCACGCCGTAGGCCAGCGTCGGCTTTTCGACGAAGCTGGTGATCCGGCCGTCCGAGGTCTCCAGCGTCCCGAAGTCGATCTTCACCTGTCTCTGATAGGTGGCGACGGTCAGTGGCGCCTTGGCTTCCCGATGGTGTTCGAGCAGCGCGAGGTAGTCCAGGTCGGTGAGCACGTCCCCGTTCATCACGAGGAAGTCCTCCGGTAGCCGGTCGAGGAAGTTCAGGATCGGCCCGATGGTGGACAGTGGCGTCTCCTCTTCCGCGTAGTCCACTCTGATGCCCCACTTGGAGCCGTCGCCGACGAACGCCTGGATCAGCGAACCGAGATGGCCGATGGCCAGCGTCGCCTGATCGAAGCCGTACGACCGCAGTTGCTGCAGGATGATGTCGAGAATCGCGTATTCTTCGCCGATCGGGACGAGCGGCTTGGGCAGTGCCGTGGTGTAGGGCCGTAAGCGCACTCCTCGGCCACCGGCGAGTATCACCGCGTGCATGTTGGTGCCTCCTTAGTCAGCCGTAATGACGTACTTGCCCGACGCTCGTCTTCAGCGCCATGAGCATCAGTGCCACCAACCCGGTGGCACTCACCAGCAGCAGCGGCACATGGCCGCCGTTCAGGACCTCAGCGAGTCCTATGTAGACGAACAAGACCCCGCCCCACACCGCGAGCAGCGCGGGGACGGACACCCTCGCGAGCACGAAGCCGAGGAAGAACGCGCCACCGAGCATCAGGTGACCGTCGATCAACAGCGCCCCGCTGCGGGAAAGCACGCCGTGATACGCCAGGAGCGCCAGCACCGGCAACCCGCACAACGCCAGCAAGATGAGGCACGCGCCGAGCTCACGCAGCAGCACCCGCCACACCTCGCGGTCGAACTGCGCGGGCAGGATCGAGCCGCGGATCAGCTCGCCCGCCTGCTCGAAGAACCGGTGCGCCCGCCACTCGACCGCGCCCATCCCGAGCACGAGCGGCGCGACACCGACGGCCAGATCGATCCGCGCGACGACGTACCGGGTGTCGGTGTACAGCAGGAGTCCGGCGCACAGCGCGGCGTACACCATGCTCGGCGCGGCGCCGATCGCCAGCGGTCGCCAGCGCGGCATCCGCAGCGCGCCGCTCCCGGTGAACGTGGCACGCAGCGCCGCGAAGCCGGCCAGCAGCACCGAAACCACCGCGCAGACCAGCACCGGGATGGTCAGGCCTTCGTCGTAGCCGGACATCAGATGCGCGAGCCCGGCGACGCACGCGGGTGTCATCGCGATCGCCAGCCGGTTCTCCTGGCGGTAGAACACCAGCACACCGACCGCGACCTGGAAGATCATCTGGGTCACCGCGAACAGGACCAGCGCACCCGGCGTGAGCAGCACCGACCCGAGCAGCACGAGCACCAGCCCGATCCCGCCGAGCACCCGCTGCGCCTTGCCGGCGGCCTTGTCGAGCCCCTGGCCGAGCAGCCGGTACGCCACCCAGCTCGTGCCGGCGCCCCAGATCCAGCCGAGCGCGGTGGTGAACACCATCGCGGGCACGATCCGCGTCTCGTCCATCGCCATCGAAACCGCCGGATAAACCATGGCGGGCAACGCGTACAGCGGGCCGCGGACGATCTCCGTCCACTTGCGACCCTCCGGCGGCTCCTCCGGGACGGGGTCGGGCGCAGGCCGTTCCCGCAGCCGGGCGAAGACGAGCACGGCGACGGCGAACACGTCCGCCAGCCCGTAGTCGTCGGCGGCGCCCTGGTCGGTCAGTCCCTGACTCTCCAGCAGGGCGGCGACCTGCAGTTCGTCGACCGGCCGCGGCAGTATCCCCGCCACCCGCGCGGTCAGCTCGTCCAAGCTCACGCCTGACCCCCGGTGAGGTCGCGGTACATCGCGCGGTAGCGGTCGTTCCAGCGTTGCAACGTGAAGTTCTCCAGCACCCGCTGCCTCGCGACCCGGCCGAGGCCACGCCGCAGGTCGTCGTCGGTCAGCAGCTTGAGGCAGGCGCGGGCGACGGCTTCGTGGTCACGCGGCGCGACCACGAAACCGGCGTCCCCCACGGCCTCGGACACGCCGCCGACGTTCGTGCACACCTGCGCCCTGCCGGTCGACATCGACTCGACGACGGTGAACGGGAAACCCTCGGAAATGCTGGTCAGCGCGACGATGTGGCCTGCCTGGTAGGCGTCGGACTGGTCGGGCACGCGGCCTTCGAACACCGCCGCGCCGGTCAGGCCGAGCTCGTCGACCAGCCGCTGGCAGCCCGCGTGGTACTCGCGGTTGATCTCGGTGACCGGCCCGAACATCCGCAGCCGCGCGCCCGGCAGCTCGTCACGCACGATGGCGAACGCCCTGATCAGCGTGTGCAGGTCCTTGAGCGGATCGATCCGGCCGACGAACACGATCGTCGGCTCGTCCGGCTCGGTCTCCGCCTCGGGGAAGTCGGCGGGGTCGATCCCGTTGTACATGGTGTGGATGCGTGATTCCTCGGCGCCGCCGCGCAGCTGCCAGCGCCGGTTGTAGCTCGAATGCGGGGCCAGCGCGTCACAGCTGAGGTACGCCGCCTCGGCGAGCGCGCGGTGGAACGCGAGCAGCATCGTCTTGATCCGGGGCGGCGTGTCGTCCTTCGCCATGCCGAGATAGCGTTCGCGCAGGTAGACGCCGTGCTCGGACATGAGCATCGGCGTGCCGTACGCCCATTTCGCGGTCATCCCGATCAGTGCGCTCAGCCCGTTCATCGCGAGGTGGACGACGTCGGCCACGATCGGCGGCGAGCCGAGCGGGCGGAGCATGTGCTCGAACAACCGGGTCGCCGTGGTGGCCTCACGCAGGGGGAGCCGTTCGCCGAACGTCTCCCGGTAGATCTCGCTCAGCCGTTCCACCGACTCGTTCGACAGCAGCGCGGCGGCCACATTGGACGTCTGGGCGAGCTCGAAGAGCTTGCGCAGCGCGAAAAGCAGCTGATCGGGGCTTGAGGCGGCATACGGGACGAACGACCGCAGCAGCGCCTCGTGCACCTCGGCGAACCCGGCGGGCCGGCGGCGGAACGGGCGGCGACGCCGTCCCCACAACGGCACGTTGACGATCTCGCCGAGGTTGCCCGGCGACTCCCAGGTCGGTTTCTCCGAGCCGTCGACGGTCAGCGCGACCGCCGTGAACGCGTGCTCCGGCATGCCTCTGACCAGCTGGTCGCACCAGAGGCTCACCCCGCCGGGCTGGAACGGGTACGCGCCTTCGGAGACGAGCGCGATCCGCAGCGGCCTGGTGACCGTCTTCCGGTCGGGCTCGAGTTCCACCAGCTCGGTCATGTCCGGGGACTCGCCTTCACTACGACGGTGTTGCCTGCGGTCAGGTCCAAACGGGACACCGAGTCGGACCCGTACAGCTCGCCCTCGTCCGGTTTCGCCTGGTCGGCGTCGGTGGCTTCGCGGGTTTCGAGGCCGGTGACGAAGAGCGCGGTGGTGCCGTCCGGGGTGTAGCTGACGGTGTTCGAGGTGCGGTCCCAGATCGCGTCACGGTGCTTGGTGAGTTCGGTGAAATGGGCCGTCCGGTCCCGCGTGTAGTGCGCGAGCGTGGTCCAGTCCGGCGCCTTGAGCGGGACGCGGTAGAGCTTGGCGTACTTGTCCACGGTGGCCGTGATCCAGTCGAACGCGACGCTGCGGCCGGGCTGGTAGATGTGCAGGTTGCCCTGGTGCAGGGTGTGCGCGTAGGCCGAGCCGTTCATCAGGTGCCGCAGCGAGACGTCGGCCTCGGCGTTGATGACCGCGTCATAGGGCAGGCCCTGCTTGTACTCGGCGTTGTACAAAGTGGACTGTTCTTCCGGCGTCGTCGCCTCGAAGGCGATGTTCGTCGGCCAGTCGGGCACCACGAGCAGCTCCGGCCGCAGCGGGTGAGGGATGCCGCAGTTGAAGCAGCTCGGCCGGTGCCCGGCGAAGGACATGTTGCCCTGCACGAACTTCACGCCGAGGTCGCGCGCGGCGTCGAGCATCGCCTGGTTCGACTTGGCCAGCCCGAAGTCCGTCGGCGGCTCGGTGGACTGCCGGTCGGGGTTGTACACGCCGAGTCCCGAATACTCCGGCGTCTTGAGGATCTCGCCGGGCACGGCCAGCCCGCCCGCGGCGCCGAGGCGGAGGTTGTCGGCGATCTCCTTGCGGCTCACGTCGTAGGAGGTGTCGTTCATCTCGGGGTGCGTGAGCGTGTGGTTGATCCACCGGAACTCACCGGACAGGCAGCGCGAATAGCGGCTCAGCGAGTCCTCGTCCCCGTTGGCGGAACACTCCGCGGGCACCCAGTTCTGGAACCGGCCCGCGTTGTACGGCAGGTTCAGCGTGAACCCGTCCGCCAGCGGATAGCGGCCGCGCAGCTGCTTCTGCTGCGCGCTGATCGTGGCCGCCTCCGGCCCGTCGAGCCGGAACACCGCGCGGGTGCCGTCCGGCTGCAGGCGCATGGTCACGTTGAACCAGTCGTCGACGTCCACCGTGAACCAATGGCGCTGCTCACCGACCATCACCCCGTGCGTCGCCCACCGCACGAGCCCGTAGCCGAGCAGCACAGTGGACAGTGCGTCCGGCCCGGTCGAGAAGGTCAGCGCGGCGCGTTCCCTGCCGTCGGCCGACTTGGCCACCACGCCTGCCACCGAGTCCTCAAAGGACAGCAGTGGCTCGGCGGAGCAGCCGGGCTTCAGCTCGGTCTTGTACAGATAGGACTGGGTGAGCGGGATACGGGCATCGGGCGCGAGATAGTCCAGCAGCTTCGCGCCCGACGGCGTGAGCGTGAGCTGGGCCGGGTTCTTGCCGATGTCGGTCTCGCCCTTGGCACGCAGGCAGTATTCGTCGGGACCGGCGACGGGGGAGGCGTTGAGCGCTACCTGGCGGACACGATGACGGCGCTCGTAGTCCGCGAGCACCTGCCACTGGGCGTCGTCGAACACCGAGGTGTACTTCCCGCCGCCACGCGCCTTGAGCAGCGCGTTGTCGGTCAACAGGATCGCGTTGTACCGGCCGACACCGTCGGGCCCGGTCAGCTTGGCCGGGTCCAGCCGCTCGCGGTCACCGAGCAGGACGTCGTACGGCGAACCGAGCGAGTCCAGCACCGACTTCCAGGTGGCGAGGCCGAAATCGTCCTCGCCGGTGGCGATCACCAGCTGGCGCAACGCGATCCGGTCACCCGGGACACCCGGCGCGGACACCCGCACCGGGACCCGGCTCTTGCGGGCGGCGGGCGCCTGGGGCGGCACAGGTGCCGCCCCAGGTTCTCCGCCCGTGCCCGGTCCGGCGCTGTTCGGGCTCGCCAGCGTCACCCCGACCAGGGTGAGCGCGGCGACGACCAGCGCCGGACCTTGAAGCCTGCGTGCCATTTTCACGGGCGCGGCGTCGCAGTCGCCGTGAACCGGGTGCCCGCGACGGTGGTGAACTGCGCGATGTTCTCCGCGCCGTAGCGCTCACCGGTGGCCGCCGCGGCGGTGACGCCGGTGAGGAACACCGAGCCGGTCTTCGTCGGGGTGTAGCTGACGGTGTTGGCCGTCTTGTTCCACACCGGGTCCTGGCCGCCGGCGAACTCGGCGACGTGCGCGGTGCGGGCCTTGACGTACGCGGCCAGCGTCGGCCAGTCCGGGTTCTTCAGCGGGACCTGGTAATGCGAGCTGTACTTCTGGATGGTCGCCCGCAGCAGGTCGAACGTGAGGCTCTGGCTGGAGTTGTACTGGTGCAGGTTCCCTTCGTGCAGGGTGTGCGTGTACGCCGAGCCGCTCATCACGTGCTGCAGCGTCACGTCCGACTCGTACCCGATGACCTCGGCGTAGTTGAGGTCGTGGTCGTAGTAGGGGAACCGGCCGTTCGGGCCGTACAGGCTGTTGTAGAGCGAGGTCTCCTCGTCGGCCGTGGTCGCCTGGTAGCCGATGTTCGTCGGCCAGTCGGGCACGATCATCAGGCTCGGCTCGAGCGGGTGGTTGATCCCGCAGTTGAAGCAGCTCGGCTTGTGGCTGGCGAAGGACATGTTGCCGTGCAAGTACTTCACGCCGAGGTCCTTGGCCGCGGTCAGCATGTCGCGGTTGGACGCGGCCAGCCCGAAGTCGGTCGGCGGGTCGGTGTCCGGCGCGTTCGGGTCCGGGTTGTACACACCCAGCCCGGAGTACGCCGGCGTCTTGAGCACCTCGGTCGGCACGGTGAACCCGTTCTGGCGGCCGACGGTCAGGTTGTCGGCGATCTCGGCCTTGTTCACCGCGTAGGTCGTGGTGTTGAGGTCGGGATGGGTCAGCGTGTGGTTGATCCAGCGGAAGTTCTTCGAGAGGCACTTGGAGAAGCTGGTCAGCGGGTCGGGGGAGAGCAGCGAGGTGCACAGCGGCAGTGCGCCGGGCGCGATCCCGTCACCGTTGTACGGCAGGTTCAGCGTGAAGTTGGCCGCGAGCGGGTACAGCGAGCGCAGCGCGACCTGCTGGCCGTTCGCGGCGGCCGCCTCGGGACCGCTGAGCCGGAAGCCGGGGTCGGTCTCGACATGGCCGTCGGGGTAGCGGTGGTCGTTGTAGTTGAACCAGTCGTCGACGTCCACGGTCAGCCAGTGCCGGAACTCGCCGGTCAGCACGCCGCGGGTGGCCCAGCGCAGCAGGCCGTAGCCGAGCAGGTCGGTCTGCATCAGGTACTCGTTGGAGGAGAACGTCAGCGCCGCGCGCTCGCGCCCGTCGGCCGACGGGCTGGTCACGCCGAGCACGTAGCCGCCGGAGGTCAGCAACGGCTGGGCGTTGCAGCCGGGCTGGAGCTTCGAGCGGTAGACGTAGGAGTACGAGATCGGGACCTGCGTGCTGGGGTTCAGGTCGGAGAAGAGCTTGACGCCGTCGGTGGTCAGCGCGGACTGGATCGACGCGCCGACGCTGCCCTCGATGCCGGGACGCAGGCAGTAGTCCTCGGGGAAGCTGCCCCACGAGGTGTACAGCGAGACCTGGCGGACCTTGTAGTTGCGCTCGTAGTCCCAGAGCGTGTTCCACTCGGCCGGGTCGAGGCCGGACACGTAGTTGCCGCTGCCGTCCTGGTAGAGCAGCGCGTTGTCCGTGAGCAGGATGGCGCTGTACTTGCCGACGCCGTCACCGCGGACCAGGTTCGCCGCGGTCAGCGGGTCGGTCTTCGCGTACAGCACGTCGTAGGGGGAGCCCGCGCGGTTGAGCACGGCCTTCCAGGTGGGCAGGCCGAAGTCCGCGCTGTCGAGCGCGATCACCAGCGGGCGCAGCGCGACCTGGTCGGTCGCCAGCACCTGGGCGGAGCGGGCGGCCGAACCACCGACGGGGCCGTCCCGCACCGGTAGCGGGGCCGCAGGTGGTGGCGCAGGCCTGGCGACCTCGCCGCGGATGAGCCCGTGGCGCGGGTGCTCACTGGCGCTCGCCGCCGGTGGGACTAGGGCTCCCGCCGACGTGAGCAGCAGCGTGAGCAGGACCGTTGCGGTCTTTCTGCCACTGGAGGGCGACTTTCTCATAGTCCGTTTTTTCCCCTCGGACGTAGGATGATGTGGGCAGGGGAGGTCCGGTCCCCGTCGGCGCGCGTGACGGGGAATGGTGATTGAAGCGTGATGGCCTACCCGGCGTTAGTGAAGCAGTAGCGACAGCAACTAGTGGGTCGGACTCGGCGGCGCACACGTTACACCGTTACCGACAATTTCTTGAATTCCTCTCTGATGGAGTAGTGCGCCGCCCGATCGGCCTATAACACATCGACCCAGAGATGATCTGATGACCGGTTTCCTTGCTGGGCGGGTATTTCTGCCCGCAAGAACGCCCGAGGTCGTTGGCGGTGCGACAGATAGTACGGGCCCGAACGATCCGCTCCGTAATCATTCGCGGGCGCTTGCAATTCTTTTATGGTTAGCGAACACTTACTTTTGTGAGGTAAAGGTATTTCCATTGAGTGGGATAGCGCTTTCTTTCGCGCCGAGTGGATCATGGCCGCGAAAGCGCTTCTTCGCTGGTGGGCGCGGCTGTGTGAGTCGGCCATCTGGCCTAGGTGGACTGAACCAATTTGGCGGTGTCGGGTTGGTGATCGCTCCACCTCGGAAACCGTTTACTCTTCGTGATCGAACGTTTTCGCGCCGCCACCGCGATCATGGACCCGTAAGGTGGGGCCGGTGAGTACCGTCATCCTGCTGCGCCACGGCAAGTCCACCGCGAACGGCTCCGGTGTGCTGGCCGGGCGCTCGCCGAAGGTCAACCTCGACGAGACGGGCAAGGCGCAGGCCGAGCAGCTGGTCGAGCGGCTCGCGGCGGTCCCGCTCGCCGAGCTGGTGGTGTCCCCGATGCTGCGCTGCAAGCAGACGGTCGGTCCACTGGCGACCGCCCGTGACCTGGTCAGACACGTCGAACCGCGACTGTCCGAAGTGGACTATGGGGAGTGGACCGGCCGCGAGCTGAAGACGCTGTTCAGCGAGCCGCTGTGGCGGGTCGTGCAGGCGCATCCGTCCGCCGCGGTGTTCCCCGGCGGGGAGGGGCTGGCCGCGATGCAGGCCCGCGCCGTGACCGCCGTGCGCGAGCACGACGCCCGGATCACCGCCGAGCACGGCGACGAGGCCGTCTGGCTGCTCTGCAGCCACGGTGACGTGCTCAAAGCCATCCTGGCCGACGCGCTCGGCCAGCACCTCGACGCCTTCCAGCGGATCGTGGTCGACCCCGCGTCCATCTCGGTCGTCCGGTACACCGAGACCAGGCCGTTCGTGCTCCGGATGAACGACAACGGCGGTGACCTGGCAGGCGTCGTCCCGCCGAAGCCCAAGCCGTCGCGCGGCCGGAAGCGCAAGGCGTCCAGTGATGCCGTCGTGGGTGGGACGACCGGGCGTTAAGGTGCGCGAAGAGACCGAACCACCGCCGACCTCAGCTGGAGATCCGATGATTTCGCAGGACAACCCGTTCGCGGCACCGAGCGGGCTCGCCTACGCCCTGCCGCCGTTCGACCGGATCGCCGACGAGCACTACCTGCCCGCGTTCGAAGCCGGGCTGGCCGAGCAGACGGCCGAGATCGCGGCCATCGCCGCCAACCCGGAGCCGCCGACGTTCGAGAACACCATCGTCGAGCTGGAGCGCTGCGGCAGGCTCCTGTCCAGGGTGCTCTCCGTCTTCTACAACCTGGCCGGCTCGGACAGCAACGACACGGTCCAGGCGATCCAGGCCGACATCGCGCCCAGACTGGCGGCGCACCGCGATGCCATACACCTGAACGAGGATTTGTTCGCGCGGGTGTCCGACCTCTTCTCGCGGCGCACCGGGCTGGGACTCGATGACGAGTCCGATTGGCTGTTGGAAAGGATCCACACCGATTTCCGGCGGGCGGGAGCCGGATTGCCGGCGGGGGACCAGCAACGGTTGCGCGAGCTGAATGGTGAATTGTCCACTCTCAGCACCAAATTCCAGCAAAATCTGCTCAAAGACACGAACGAATTGGCCGTCGTCGTCGACGACGTCGAAGAACTCGCGGGCCTTTCCGCGGACACGATCGCAGCCGCGCGTGAAGCCGCGAGTGCACGTGACTTGGCGGGCAAGTATGTTCTGAACCTCGTTCTCCCCACCGGCCAGCCCGCATTGGCCTCGTTGGAAAATCGCGCACTGCGCGAGCGCCTTTATCACGCGTCCATCGCGCGCGGTAACGGTGAAAATGCCTACGACAACAAGGCGACCCTCGCCCGGATGGCCGCACTGCGCGCCGAGCGCGCCGCGCTGCTCGGTCACCCGCACCACGCGGCGTACATCATCTCCGACGAGACCGCCCGGACGGCCGAAGCCGCGTCAGGCCTGCTTGAGCGTCTCGCTCCTGCGGCGGTCGCCAACGCCAAGGTCGAAGCCGAGGAGCTGGAGCGCTACCTCGCCGAAGACGTCCCCGGGGCCTCACTCGAGCCGTGGGACTGGCCGTTCTACGCCGAACGCGTCCGCCGCGACCGCTTCGACGTCGACGCCGCCGCGCTGCGCCCGTACTTCGAACTGAACCGCGTCCTGATCGACGGCATCTTCCACGCGGCGGGCAAGCTGTACGGCCTGTCCTTCTCGGAGCGCCACGACCTGCCGAAGTACCACCCGGAGGTCCGCGTCTTCGAGGTCTTCGACGCCGACGGCACCGGGCTCGGCCTGTTCCTCGGCGACTACTACACCCGCGACTCCAAGCGCGGCGGCGCCTGGATGAACACCTTCGTCGACCAGAGCGAGCTCTTCGGCACCCAGTGCGTGGTCGTCAACAACCTCAACATCGCGCGCCCGCCGGAGGGCGAGCCGACCCTGCTCACCTTCGACGAGGTCAACACGGCGTTCCACGAGTTCGGCCACGCGCTCCACGCGCTGGTGTCCGACGTGCGTTACCCGAGTTTCTCCGGCACCAACGTCCCGCGCGACTTCGTCGAGTACCCGTCGCAGGTCAACGAGATGTGGATGCTCTGGCCCGAGGTGCTCGCCAACTACGCCCGCCACCACGAGACCGGCGAGCCGCTGCCGCAGCCGCTCGTCGACAAGCTCTTGGCCTCCCAGCTGTACGGCGAGGGCTTCTCGACGACCGAGTACCTGGCGGCGTCCCTGCTCGACCAGGCTTGGCACGGCCTGGGCGTCGACGACCACGTCGAGGACGTCCAGCGCTTCGAGGCCGCGGCACTGGAGAAGGCGGGCGTGGCGCTGGGGAGCGTGCCGCCGCGGTACCGGAGCACGTACTTCGCGCACATCTTCTCGGGCGGGTACGCGGCCGGGTACTACTCGTACATCTGGAGCGAGGTGCTCGACGCGGACACCGTCGAGTGGTTCAAGGAGAACGGCGGTCTCACCCGCGACAACGGCGACCACTTCCGCCGCGAACTGCTCGGGCGCGGCGGCAGCGTCGACCCGATGGTCGCGTTCCGGAACTTCCGGGGCCGCGACCCCGAGATCGAGCCGCTCCTCAACCGCCGCGGCCTCACTGGCGCCTAGGGAGGTCGTGCGCGTTGCGGGCGGTTCTAACCGCCCGCAACGCGCACGAGTCCTGACCCCGGGTAGCGCGAAGGCCCCCACCGGGAACCTCCAGAGTTCCGTGGCGGGGGCCTTCGCGGTGAAGCAAGAAGAACCCGGGTGGTGGAGCCTTAGATCAGGCCGAGCTTCCGCACGGCGTCGCGCTCCTCGGCGAGCTCGGCGACGGAGGCGTCGATGCGCGCGCGGGAGAAGTCGTCGATCTCCAGGCCCTGGACGATCTTGTACTCGCCGTTCGCGGCGGTGACCGGGAACGAGGAGATCAGGCCTTCGGGCACGCCGTAGGAGCCGTCGGAGACGACCGCGGCCGAGGTCCAGTCGCCGTCGGGGGTGCCGTTGACCCAGGTGTGGACGTGGTCGATGGCGGCGGAGGCGGCCGACGCGGCCGAGGAGAGGCCACGGGCCTCGATGATCGCGGCGCCGCGCTTGGCGACGGTCGGGATGAAGGTGTCGGCGAGCCACTGCTCGTCGTTGACGACCTCGGTGGCGTTCTTGCCGGAGACCTCGGCGTGGGCGATGCTCGGGTACTGGGTGGCGGAGTGGTTGCCCCAGATGGCGACCTTCTTGATCTCCGTGACCGGCACGTCGAGCTTCTTCGACAGCTGCGCGAGCGCGCGGTTGTGGTCGAGGCGGGTCATCGCGGTGAAGCGGTCGGCGGGCACGTCGGGGGCGTGCGCCTGGGCGATGAGGGCGTTGGTGTTGGCCGGGTTGCCCACGACGAGCACCTTGATGTCCGAGGCGGCGCCGGCGTTGATGGCCTCACCCTGCGGCTTGAAGATGCCACCGTTGGCCTCGAGCAGGTCGCCACGCTCCATGCCCTTGGCGCGCGGGCGGGCGCCGACCAGCAGCGCGATGTTCGCGCTGGAGAAGGCCTGCTTCGGGTCGTCGAAGATGTCGATGCCCGCGAGCAGCGGGAACGCGCCGTCGTCGAGCTCCATCGCGGTGCCCTCGGCCGCCTTGACCGCCTGCGGGATCTCGAGGAGCCGCAGCTTCACCGGGGTGTCGGCGCCGAGCAGCTGACCGGACGCGATGCGGAACAGCAGCGCGTACCCGATCTGGCCGGCCGCACCGGTGACGGTCACGTTGACAGGGGCTTGGGTCATTGCGTTCTCCTGCAGACGACGATGGCTTGTACAGGCGACTCTATCCGCCTCGCGCCACGCCGATCGGGTGCGTCCTGTCACTCTCCGCTTAATCGATCACGCCCCACCGCCCGTATAACGCCCTATACCGCTCGGCATGAGGCGAAAATTCCGGCCGACCAGCCAAAACCCGCCCAGACGCCAGACGTCGTGAGTGGTACGGCCGGTTCTAACCGGTCTAAACACTCACGAGGGGCGGGGGACCGCTTCGAGGTCGAAGGCGCGGCCGAGTGCGATGAGGGCGCTGTCGAGCTGGCCGAGGCTGGACAGGACCGAGCGCGCCTGGGCGTCGACGATGGCGTCCGAGACGGGGGTGCCGTCGTCGAGGACGAGCTTGTCGTGCGCGGTCTCGCCGACCGCGTCGAGCAGGACGCCGATGTTGCGGTCGATGCGGCCGGCGAACAGGAGGAAGCGGTCTTCGCCCGCGAGCAGGCCTGGCTGGGAGCGCGCGGCCACGTGGCGGGCGCGGAAGGCGATGGTCTCCAGCGCGGTCAGCACGTGCCAGCCGTAGTCGCGGCGGGCGCTGCGGAAGTTGATCGGGTGGGTCAGGGGCTCGATGGTCGCGCGGACCTTCTCGACGGCTCGGTCGAGGTCGCGGGACAGCTCGATGATGTTGACGTTTTCGCTGCCGGACAACAGTTTCACGGCGTGGTCGAGGAAGTCGCGGAGTTCTTCGAGCACGGTCGCGGTGTCGTCGAGCATGACCGAGCGGGTGCGGACGGGGACGATGACCACCGCGGCGAGGATGCCCGCCGCGGCGCCGACGGCGGTCTCGGCGAGGCGGATCCACAGTACTTCGAGGCTGAAGGTGCCGAGGAGGCTGTACAGGAGGCCGAGCATGGCGGTGACGAAGAACGCCATGATCACCTGGGACACCCGCGACATGTAGACCATGCCGAACACGCACACCAGGATCAACGCGAGTGTCGCGCCGGTGCTGCCGGTGACCAGTGTCGCCAGTAGCACGCCGCCGATGATGCCGATCAGCGTGCCGCCGAGCCTGCGCGCGCCCTTGACGAACGTGGCGCCCGCGGTCGAGGAGCCGATGAACACCACGAACACCGTCAGTACGGCCCAGTACCAGCGTTGCTGGGAGACGAGCGCGCCGCCGATGACCGCGAGGCCGCCGCCGACGACCGCTTGGATGGCGCTGCGGGTCTGGTTGTCGTAGGTGAAGGCGGGCTTCTTCTCCGGCTCTTCCTCGGGGTCCACATCGGACTTGTCGTGTTCGGCGACGCGCTGCGCTTTGACGTCGGCGAGCGCGAGTTCGGCGAGTGACCGGCGGAGCTCGTCGCCCGGCTCGGGGTGGTCGTCGATGCGGCTGCCCTCGACGAGCATCTTGCTGAACTCGCCGGTCTCGCTGATGAGCGGCAGATCGCGGGGGTCGCGTTCGATGAGCGCGTGGAATCGCTGGAGGCTGGCGATGAGTTTGTCGCGGTTCTCCGGCGCGAGGTCTTCGGTGACCGTGCGCTGGGTGGTGATCGAGAGCCATTGGACGGCCAGTTCGACCTCGATCGCGCGGCGGCGCAGCAGGCCGACGTCCTGCTCGTCGATGACGTCGGGTGCGGTGTCCTCGATGAGGAGCACGCACTCGTGCAGGCGGGAATTGGCCGTGCGCAGCTGTTTGCGGGCGCGTTCGGTGCCGCCTGCCGCGAGATAGGCCTCGGCCGCGCGGACGACGGCGCCGAGCCGGGCGCGGAAGGCCCGGCGGATGCGGAGGAACTCGGCGTCCGGGCGGCGGCGGAGCAGCACGAACCTGACCAGCGCGTTGGCGGCGATGCCGACGGTCAGCGCGAGCAGCAGCGAAGGCACCTGGCGCAGGTGCGTCTGCAGGAACATCGCGAAGAAGAACAGGAAGAAGCCGACGGACCCGAGCGCGATGCCGCGGCTGCCGAAGCGCTGGGCGTAGACGGCGACGAAGATGAGCAGCACGAACAAAATGCTGTCCAGCGGCGGGACGGCGGTGCCGAGACTGGCGACGGTGAGCGAGATCGCGCCGACGACCAGCGCGAGCAGCAGGGTGACGGCCTGCTTCCGAGGGGTGGCGTCGCCGACGGTGAAGGCCGCCATCATCGCGGCGATCGCGCCGACGAGCATGATCGTGAGCGGCTGGTGCAGTGGCAGCAGCGCGAGTACGGAAAGGACGATGCCGAGTACCGCGGACAGGCCGAGCTTCAGCCGGACGAAGCCGGGATCGGAGGCGACCAGCCTGTCCCTTGTGGAGTCCCAGAGTTTCACTGTGCCAGTAGCTCCCATTGGGACAGGCTGATCCAGCTCGCGGAGCTGCCGGTGATCCGCAGCCGGTAGCGGCCGAACGTGGCGGGGCGGCTCAGCAGGAACGGCCTGGTCTGGCGGCGCCATGGGAACGCCTCGTCGGCGCGTTCGTCGAGGACCGTCCACTCGGTACCGTCGTCAGAACCTTCCAGCACCCAGGATTTCGGGTCGCCGCCGTCTCGGGCGCCTGAGGTGAGGGTGTAGATCTCGACCGGCCTGTTCGGACCGTCCACTGTGTAGTCGATGGTCGCCGTGGTGGAGCGGAAGGTGGCTTCGGTGCGGGTGGTGTCGTCGATCAGCGCTTCGACGTTGGTGCCGTGTGCACTGTGGACGGTCCCGGTCAGGTCGTGCAGCGGGGCTGGCACGCGGGGTCGCGGTCTGCCGGAGCCCCAGCGCGACGGCTGGCGGCCGAGGGTGAAGTCGATGGTCCCGCCGCCCGCGATCGCGGCGTGGGTGAGGAACGGCATCGGCTGCGGCGCGCCGTTGACGTGCAGGTTCTGCACGTACGGGAACTGGTGGCCGGAGGCGCGGATGACGAGGTCTTCGCCGTTCTCCAGGTGGATGGTGACCTTGGGGAACAGTGGCGAGCCGACGGCGTAGTACGGGCTGCCGATGGCGAGCGGGTAGAAGCCGAGCGCGCCGAAGACGTACCAGGCGGACATCTCGCCGTTGTCCTCGTCGCCGGGGTAGCCCTGGCCGATGTCGCTGCCGAGGTAGCAGCGGTTGAGCACCTCGCGGACGATGCGCTGGGTCTTCGCCGGCACGCCCGCGTAGTTGTAGATGTACGGGATGTGGTGCGAGGGCTGGTTGGAGTGCCCGTATTGGCCGAGGCGGACGTCACGGGCCTCGGTCATCTCGTGGATGATCCCGCCGTACGCGCCGGGGTTGCGGCCGGTTTCCGGGGTGGCGAAGAACTTGTCCAGCTTGGCCTCGAGGTCGCCGTGCAGCGCGACGAGGCCGTGTCCGTCGTGTGGCACGGAGAACGCGGTGTTCCAGGCGTTGGTCTCGGTGTAGTCGCCGCCCCAGGCGGCCGGGTCGAAGTGCTCGGGCGCGGTGCGCCAGCTGCCGTCGCGGTCGCGGCCCTGGAAGAAGCCGATGCGCTGGTCGAAGTGGTTGACGTACTGCATGGCGCGGCGGCGGAAGTAGGCCTCGTTGTCGCGGTCGCCGAGTACGGTGGCCATGTTGGCGATGCCGAAGTCGTTGATGCAGCCTTCGAGTGCCCAGGAAAGGCCTTCGCCGGTGCTGGTCGGCGTGTAGCCGAGGAAGATCGATTCGGCGAGCCCCTTGCGGCCGACGCCGGCTCCGGTGGGGGTGACGGTGGCGTTCTTGAGTGCCGCTTCGTAGGCGGTGCGGAGGTCGAAGTCGTTGGCGCCCTTGAGGTAGGCGTCGGCGAAGGCGACGTCGGAGCTGGTGCCGGTCATGAGGTTGGCGTAGCCGGGGGAGGACCAGCGGGAGACCCAGCCGCCTTCGCGGTACTGCTGGAGGAAACCGTCGATCATGCGCGCGCAGCGGCTCGGGGTGAGCAGCGCGTAGGCGGGCCAGGTGGTGCGGTAGGTGTCCCAGAAGCCGTTGTTGACGAACATCTCGCCGTCGACGACCGCGGCGCCGGTGCGTTTGCGGGTGCTCGGGCGGCAGCGGCGGATGACCGGGCTGGCGTGGCGGACGCCGTCGGGCGTGTCCTCGTGGCCGGAGTTCGGGTAGAGGTAGAGGCGGTAGAGGTTCGAGTAGAACGTGGTCAGCTGGTCTTCGGTGGCGCCTTCGATCTCGACGCGGCCGAGGATGTCCTGCCAGGCGGCGCGGGCGTTGTCGCGGACCTCCTCGAAGGTGGTGCCGTCCGGGATTTCGAGTTCGAGGTTGCGCTGGGCCTGTTCGAGGCTGATCAGCGAGGTGGCGATGCGCATGGTGACCTCGCGGGCCTCGAACTCGAGGTAGCCGGTGACGGTGCGCCAGAACGGATGCCGGAGCTTGCCGCCGTGCTTGGCGGGCTTGTCGAACTCGGCGTAGACGAACATGCGGCGTGCGCCGGTGGAAAGTCTGCTGCGGACCCAGGTGTGCCCGGTGAGGACGCGCTTGTGCGGTTTGACGCGCAGTCCGCCGCGGTTCTTGACGTTGTCGAACAGCAGCCAGGAGCGGTCTTCGGGGAAGGTGAACCGGAAGATCGCGGCGTGGTCGGCGGGCGCGATGTCGGTGGTGATGCCGTTTTCGAACGTGACGCCGTAGTGGTGTGGCCGGTCGGTCTCGTTCTCGTGGCGGAAGGTCAGCCTGCGTTTGGCGCGCGAGGATTCGACCGGTCCGATGCCGGGCATGACGTGGAAGGTGTGCCGGTCGCCCATCCAGGGGCTCGGCTGGTGGCTGAGGCCGAACGCTTCGAGCGCGGGGAGGTTCTCGGCGGTGTTGCGCCGGTGGTACTCGTAGATCCAGTTGGTCACGCTGGAGTCGGTGACCGGGGTCCAGAAGTTGAACCCGTGCGGCACGGCCGTGGCCGGGAAGGTGTTGCCGCGGGAGAAGTCGCTGCTGGAGTGGGTGCCGCGGGTGGTACGCACCCAGTCGACGGGGTCCTTGTTCTCGACGGGCCGTTCGGCGAGGCGGACGTCGTCGAGCCAGCCGGGGGACTGGGCGTGCAGGAGGATCCGGCGGACGCCGCGGCCCGCGAAGCGGCCGAGGCGCCTGCGGACGAGGTTCCACTGATCGGGGTAGAGCGACTTCGGGTCGGTGGTGAGCCCGGCGCGGCTGCCGTCGTCGAACTCGACGTCGACGGTGACGAGCAGGTCGCCTTCGGGGAACACCACATAGGACAGTTCACTGTGCTCGGTGACGGTGACGTCCACTTCGAACAGGACCCCGCCGCCGGTGAAGCGGAGCGCGTGGAGTCCGGTGAAGCCGACGTTCTCCCTGGCAGTGGGGGAGTGGGTAGGCCCGGTGTCTATGCCCGAGAGCAAGGGTTGCGGATCGCTTGGTTCGAAAGAGGAGAAGAACCCGGTGCCCGTCACCTGGCCACCGTATCGGCAACCCCGCGAGCGCACTCAGCGAGTCTTCGAAGTGTATAACGCCCTATACCGCGCGGATCTTAGGAGCAAAAGAGTGGGTCACCCCAAGATCAAAAACAAGCCCAGAGGAAAGGGGTCGTGAGTGGTATGACCGGTTAGAACCGGCCGTACCACTCACGACCCCTGGGTGGCTAGAACTTGGCGCACTGCCCGGCGGACGGGCCGCGCACGGTGTTCGTCAGCGCGTAGTCCGACGGCGCCGGCGAGTTGGCCGCGCAGGCCAGCGGCCCGCCGACCGAGCTGGCCGTCAGCACCGGACCGTGGTTGCCGGTCAGCGCGACCGGGCCCGCGATGTCGGCCTGCTCGACCGAGACCGTGCCCTTGGTGCCGGTGATCGACAGCGGACCGCCGATCTTGGTGCCGGTGAGCACCACCTGCTGGGCGTTGGCCGCGGTCAGCGGGCCGCCGACGGAACCGCCGGTGGCGATGAGCGTCGCGCCCGGTGCGACGGTGACCGGTCCGGTGACCGTCGCGTTGTCCAGGCAGACCGTGCCGGTGACGGTCAGCGGGCCGTTGTGCGTGCCGGTGATCGTCTTCGAGCACACCGCGTCCGGCTTGCCGAGCAGTTCGAACTCGGCGAGCGACATGGTGCCGCCGGACGTGGCGGTGACCTCGAGGCGGTAGTACTTGAAGTGCGCCGGGTTGGTCACCTTGAACGCCCGCGTCTGCTGGCGCCACTGGAAGCTCTGGTCGGTGCGCTCGTCGGCGACCGCCCAGTTCGTCCCGTCGTAGGAGCCCTTGAGCGTCCAGCTCTTCGCGTCACCCGGGATTTTCGCCGAGGTCAGCGTGTACATCGTGGCGGCTTCCTTGGTGGACGCCAGCTGGTACTGGATCGGCGCCGTCACCTTCGACTCGGTCCGCGAGGTGTTGTCGAAGAGCGCGGTCACGGCGTTGACGTCGACGTCCGCACCGGTGGCCGTGCCCTTGCCGGGTCCGGTCAGGTCGTGCAGCGGGGACGGTGCCGCGTCGCCGGTGGTGATGGACGGCGGGGCGTCGTTCGGGCCGGTGCCCCACTTCGAGGGGGTGGGGCCCATGTCGAAGTCGAGCGTGCCGCCCTTGGCGATGAGGTCCTGCGGGATCGACGTCGACGAGTAGGGCTTGCCGTTGACGCGCAGGCCCTGCACGTAGATGTTCTTCGTGTTGTTCTTCGGCGCGTTGATCACCAGGTTCTTGCCACCGGCGAGGTGGACGGTCGCCTTGGTGAACAGCGGGGAGCCGACGGCGTAGTTCGGGCTGCCCATCTGGAGCGGGTAGAAGCCGAGCGCGCTGAAGGTCCACCAGGCCGACTGCTCGCCGTTGTCCTCGTCGCCGCCGTAGCCTTGGCCGATCTCGCTGCCGGTGTAGAGGCGGCCGAGTGCTTCGCGGACCTTGGCCTGGGTCTTGGCAGGCTGGCCCGCGTAGTCGTACATGTACATCGTGTGGTGTGACGCCTGGTTGGAGTGGCCGAGCTGGCCCATCCGGACGTCGCGGGCCTCGCGCATCTCGTGGATGACGCCGCCGTAGGAGCCGGGGAAGTTGGCGGTCTCCTGGTCGGCGAAGAAGGCGTCGAGTTTCTTGGCGAGGCCGTCCTTGCCGCCGTAGAGGTTGGCGAGGCCTTGTCCGTCCTGGGGAACGGAGAACGCCATGCCCCAGCCGTCGGTTTCGGTGTAGTCGATGCCCCAGACACGCGGGTCGTATTCGGCCTTGCTGCGGCTGAACTTGCCCGCGGCGTCGCGTCCCTGGAAGAAGCCGACGCTGGGGTCGAAGAGGTTCACGTACTGCTGGGCGCGGCTGGTGAAGTACTCGTAGTTGGCGAGGTACTCGGCCTTGCGCGGGTCGGTGGCTGGTGCTTCGTCGTAGAGCTTCTTCGACAGGTTGGCGATGCCGAAGTCGTTGACGTAGCCCTCGATGGACCAGGAGAAGCCGTGGTCGGCGGTGTTGGGCGCGTAGCCGAGGAACATGCCCTCGTCGACGCCCTTGCGGCCGACCGCGTTGTTGGGCGGGGTGACGGTGGCGTTGCGCAGTGCCGCGTCGTAGGAGGATTTGACGTCGAAGTTGCGGACGCCCTTGAGGTAGGCGTCGGCGAAGGCGACGTCGGAGCTGGTGCCGGTCATCAGGTCGGCGTAGCCGGGTGAGGACCAGCGGGAGATCCAGCCGCCGTCGCGGTATTGCTGGACGAAGCCGTCGATCATCTTGCCGGCCATGTCGGGGGTGAGGAGTGAGTAGGCGGGCCAGGTGGTGCGGTAGGTGTCCCAGAAGCCGTTGTTGACGTAGGTCTGGCCGTCGACGATCTTCGAGCCGGTCTGGGTGGGGGTGTCGGCGCCGGTCTTCGGGGAGACGAAACTGGCGTACTTGTAGGCCGGTGCGGCCGGGGTGCCGGTGTTCTCGTGCCCGGAGTTGGGGTAGAGGAACAGGCGGTAGAGGTTGGAGTAGAGGGTGGTGAGCTGGTCCTTGGAGGCGCCTTCGACCTCGATGACGCCGAGTTTCTCGTCCCAGGCCCGCTGTGCGGCGTCGCGGACGCTTTCGAGGGTGGCGTTGGGTGCGAGTTCCTGTGCGAGGTTCTTCTTGGCCTGGTCGACGCTGATCAGGGAGGTGGCGATGCGCATGTTGACGGTCTGGCCGGTGAAGCGCAGGTAGCCGCGGACGTTGTCGCGGCCTTCGCCGGGGAGTTTGCCGCCTGCGGTGACGGGCTTGTCGAAGGTGGCGTAGACGAACATGCGGCCGGCGCCCGCGGACAGTCCGCTCTTGGCGTCGGTGTAGCCGCTGAGTGTGCCGCCGGTGGTGTCGAGGGTGAGTCCGCCGTTGTTGTTGACGTTGTCGAAGATGAGGTTGGCGTCGTTGCCGGGGAAGGTGAAGCGGAAGAGCGCGGCGTGGTCGGTGGGTGCGAGTTCGGTTTTGATGCCGTTTTCGAACTGGACGCCGTAGTAGTGGGCGCGTGCGGTTTCGTTCTCGTGTTTGAAGGCCAGTGCGCGCTTTTCGCGGTTGGCGTCGGGGACGCCGGTGGCGAGTGAGGGCATGACCTGGAAGCTTTGGCGGTCACCCATCCAGGGGCTGGGTTCGTGGCTGGCGCTGAAGGATTGCAGTGTCGGCAGGTTCTGGGCGTTGTTGCCGGAGTGGTAGTTGTAGAGCCAGCTGTTGGATCCGGCGTCGGTGACGGGGGTCCAGAAGTTGAAGCCGTGCGGGACGGCGGTGGCCGGGAAGTTGTTGCCGCGGGAGAAGGTGCTGTTGGCGAGGGTGCCTCGGGTGGTCAGCACGTTGTCGGTGGGGCGCTTGCTGGCGGGCGGGGTGGGGGTCGCCGAGATCTTGATGTCGTCGAGCCAGCCTTGGAGCACGCCGGGGCCGTTGGGGTTGTCGTAGCCGACGAGGATGCGGTCGATGGTCTTGCCCGCGGCGAGTGCGAGGTTGGCGCGGACGAGGTTCCACTGGTTGGTGTAGAGGACCTTGCTCGCGCCTTGGCCTTGCGGGGACAGTGCGAAGCCGTACTGGTCGGTGGCGCCGAGTTGGCTGAGGTAGGTGCCGTCGGTGAAGGCGAGGTCGACGGCGACGTTGGTGCTGGGGTACTTCAGGTCGTCTTTGATGAACTGGGGCTGGATCTTGTACGACAGCTCGGTCGTGTTGGTGACGGGGATGTCGACGTCGAAGATCTTGTTGTAGGACCAGCCGTGTCCGGTGACGGTCTGGCTGCCGGAGTAGCGGTAGGCGCGGAGTCCGGTGAAGCCGACGCGGTTCTTGTTGGTGTAGCCGGAGGTGGGGCCGGAGTCGGGGAAGGTGCGCATGTTCGGCAGTGGCGGCGGCGCCGGCTCGTCGTTGGCGAGGAGCAGTTCGGCGACCTGCATGATCGGGCCGCCGTTGTTGCGGGTGACGTCGTAGCGGAAGTACTTGAAGGCCGCTGTGGGTGCGGCGAGCTTGTAGTCCTTCTGCTGGAAGCGGTCGCTGAAGGACTGGCCTGCCTGCTTGTCGATGTCGGTCCAGGTCAGGGCGTCGTTGGAGCCTTGGAGCGTCCAGTCCTTGGGGTCGCGTTCGGGGGCGTCGTTGGCCGAGGTGACCGCGTAGTGGGTGATGGAGGTGGCTTCGGAGAGGGTGATCTGTTCCCAGGCGGTGGGGGTCCAGGCGAGCCATTTGGTGTCGGCGGTGCCGTCGACGAGCATGGTCGAGTCTTCGCCGGAGGTGTTCTCGCTGCTGGCGCTGGTCTCGGTGACGCGGCCGCGGATGTCGCCGGGGATGGCGGTGCCGTTGGCGCCGTTGACGCCGAAGGCCTTCTGCTTGCCTTGTGCGTCGGTTTCGACGGTGTCGTTCCAGGTCGGCTGGGTTTCGCCGGTCTCGAAGGAGGAGTAGAAGTCGGCGGGGGCTTCGGCGCTCGCGGTCGTGGGGACGGCGGCCAGGCCTGCGGCTATGACAACGACGGACAGCGCGGTGCTGAGCGTTGTTCTGGCGCTTCGGGGCATCGTTGCTCCAAGCTCTGCTTGCGGGGCGACATCGGGGCGCGCGGGGGAGCGCTCAGAGAGGCAACCTCGTGTGTGACATCGATGTCAAGCCTGGGGGCGAATCCTGGCCCGAATCGGACAAGGGGCGCGTCCGTCCGGGTCATCGGGTTCGTTGATGGCCAGGCCCCGGGGATAAAGCGGGCTTTACTCCGCGGGATAAAGCCTGCTCTATCCCCGGGAGTTAAGCGGGCTTTATCGCGGCTTGGTAGCGGGCGGCGAGGGTGTGGCAGGCCTGTCTGAGCTCGTGGGGGCGGAGGTCGGTGAGGTCGGTGTCGAAGGTGCCGAGCAGGCCTGCGATGCCCGCCCATGACCAGGCGCCGAGTGTGAGGCGGGTGCGGCCGGGCGCGAGGTGTTCGACGACCGAGCCGCCGGGTGCGAAGCGGGCGACGATGTCGGCGGGCAGGTCGAGGGTGGCGGCGCCGAGGCAGGGCCAGGTGGGGGTGGTGTCGCCGCGGTCGGCGGTGGTCATGACGTAGTGCGCGACGTCTTCGGGGAGTTCGCGTCGGTGGAAGGTGAGGCCGGTGGGGCCGCGGGGGTGGATGCGGTCGAGGCGGTGGATCGTCCAGTCGCCGTCGTGGGCGACGAGGTACCAGCGGCCTGCCCAGTGGACGAGGTGGTGGGGTGCGACGCGTGCGGGTGGGCCTGGTTCGGGCCGGTTTCCGTCGGGGGTGAGGTGTTCGAGGTCGAGCAGGTGCCGGTCGCGGATGGCGGCGCCGACGGCGGCGAGGGTGGCGGGTGCGACGGTGGGTGCGGGGAAGTCCCAGTAGTTGCCGATGGTGGTGAGGTCGAGTGCTTCGGCCTGGGCGCGCAGGTGCGCGGGCATGATCTGCTTGATGGTGCTCAGCGCGCGGGCCGCGGCGGTGGTGGTGCCGGAGACGGTGGTCGGTGCGGTCTGCAGCGCGACGGCGACGGCGAGCGCCTGTTCGTCGTCGAAGAGCAGTGGTGGCAGTTTTCCGCCGGCGAGCCGGTAGGTGGCGTCGGGGCCTTTGGTGGCTTCGATGGGGTAGCCGAGGGTGCGCAGGGTGTCGATGTCGCGGCGGATGGTGCGGGTGCTGACGTGGAACCGGGTGGCGAGGTCGTCGGTGGTCCAGCGGGTGGTGAGCAGGGAGAGCAGCTCGAGTGCGCGTGCGGACGTGGTCGCCATGTGCTCAGTGTGGCGGACATCCGGTGTCCGCCTGTGCTGCGATGGTCGGTGCATGAGTTCATCTTTTGTGGATCGCTCGGGTTCGAGGATCGATCATCTGAACATCGCTGTGCCGGATCTCGGTGCGGCGGCGGGGTTTTACGAGCCGGTGCTGGCGTCGATCGGGATCGCGCGGATGCTGGACGTCCCGGCCGGGCTGACCGAGGGGCAGCGGGCGATGGTGGGGTTCGGGTGGCCGGACCGGAAGCCGTATTTCTGGTTGCTGGCGGGTGGTTCGGTCGGGACGGGGATGCATCTGGCGTTCACTGTGGACGATCGGGTTTCGGTCGAGGCGTTCTATCGGGCGGCTTTGGCGGCGGGTGCGCGGTCGGAGCACGCGCCCGCGGTGCATGCGGAGTATCACGAGGATTATTTCGGGGCTTTTGTCACGGATCCGCTGGGAATCAGCCTCGAGGCGGTGTGCCATTCGCCTTTCCCTGGTGGTGGGCGACTGTACGATCCGGGCGTTGCTGCTGGCGGGTGAGCTTGGGGGCGTTGTGAGCGGTGTCAGGGTTTTGGTGGCGGGTGCGAGTGTCGCGGGTCCGGCGTTGGCGCATTGGCTGCGCCGGCGTGGCGCCGAGGTGGCCGTGGTGGAGCGGGCTCCCGGGTTGCGGCCGGGCGGGCAGGCGGTGGACGCGCGCGGGGTGGCCAAGGAGGTCATCTTGCGGATGGGCCTGGACGCGGCGGTGCGGGCGGCCTGTACCGACACCGAGGGCGCGTACACCGTGGACGCCGACGGGAACGTGCTGGAGACCTACCGTGCGGATGATCATGGTGGTGATGGGTACATCGCGGACATCGAGATCCTGCGCGGGGATCTGTCACAGGTGCTCTACGACGACACCCGTGACGGTGTCGAGTATGTGTTCGGTGACCGGATCGAGGAGCTGACCCAGGATGGATCCGGGGTCGATGTGGTGTTCGCCGGTGGTGGCCGTCGCCGGTTCGAGCTGGTGATCGGGGCGGACGGGCTGCATTCGGCGTTGCGCGGGATGGTGTTCGGGCCGCGGGAGCGGTTCGTGCACCATCTCGGGCTGGTGCTGGCTTTTTATAGCATGCCCAACGAGTTCGGGCTGGATCGGTGGCTTTACGACCACCAGGAGGCTGAGCGGTCGGCGGGTCTGCGGCCCATCCAGGACGCGACGCGGGCGATGGCGATGTTCTCGTTCGCCGCGGCCGATTTCGACGTCGACTATCGCGACGTCGACGCGCAGAAGCGGTTGTTGCGTGAGCGGATGGACGGTGTGGGCTGGCTGGCTCCGCGGATGCTCGCCCACCTGGATGACGCGCCCGATTTCTATCTCGATCAGGTGGCGCAGGTGAAGATGGAGCGGTGGTCGAGCGGGCGGGTGGCGCTGCTGGGGGACGCGGCGTTCAGCTCGTCGCCGATGTCGGGGCAGGGCACGGGGCTGGCGTTGGTCGGCGCGTACCTGCTGGCCGGTGAGCTGGCGGCGGCCGGGTGGGACCCGGAGGTCGCGTTCGCCGCGTACGAGGGGCGGATGCGGTCGTTCGTCGACGCGAATCAGGAGATCGGCCGGTTGCACGCGCTGAGCAGGACGGATCCGGCGGCGGTGGTCGAGCCGGGCGCCGAGTGGACCGCTGAGCTGATCGAGCGGGCGATCAACGGTGTCGAGTTGCCCGCGTACGCCGGATTGCCGGACTAGGGCAACCTCGGCTGTGGGTCGTGCGTGGTGGTGTCGAGGGGGGCTTGATCGACACTGAGGGGTCACACGCGATGACAGGTGGGAAACGGGGAACTCTGGTGCTGCTGGCGGCGGTCGCCGGGCTGCTGGCGGCGCCGGTGGTCGCGGTCGCGGAGCCGGGTGGGCCGGTGCTGCTGGACAACCTGCCCGGTGGCAGTTACGCCGTGGCGGTCGCGATCAACAATCAGGGCATGGTGCTCGGGTCCGGCGACAACGCGGCGCGGGACTTGCACGGAATCCGCTGGGACGGTCAGGGGCGGCCCGGTGAGCTGTCGCCGCTGCCGGGTTACCCGGTCAGCCAGCCGATCGCGATGAACGAGCAAGGCGTCGCGATCGGCAACTCGTACGAGAAGCAGTTCTACAGGAAGGCCACCCGCTGGGGTCTGGACGGGACGCCGGTCGAGTTGCCTGGTCTGCCGGGGTACGCCAACAGCGAGGTCTTCGCGATCAACGACTCGGGTGTGGTCGTGGGGCGGGCGTACAACTACAGCGGCGGATACGTGGCCGTGCGGTGGGACGCCTTGGGGCGGGTGAGCGCGCTCAACGGCCCGCGGGGAACGGAACGGACCATGGCCGGTGGCATCGGGAACGACGGCACTGTGTTCGGCTGGACCGACGACACGCCGCTGCGGTGGAGTGCCGATGGCGCGGTGACGGTGCTGGAACGGCTGCCGGACGCGTTCCGGGGAGCCGGTGCGCGGGCGGTGAACGGGTCCGGGGTCGTGGCCGGTTCGTCGTCCACCGCCGCGAACACCTCGAGCGCGGTGCGGTGGGACAGCGCGGGCAAGGCGACCGACATCGGTGCCGGTGTGGGGAAGTTCAGTGGTGTGGAGGGCATCAACGACGCTGGGGTGATGGCGGGTGAAGCCGGTGCGGGCGACGGCAAGACCCATGTCGTGCGGTGGAGCGCGGACGGTCAGGTGACGCGTCTGCCCACGCTCGGCGGGACGAGCCGGTTCACCGATCTCAACGCCGAGGGCATGGTGCTCGGCCAGTCCGATTCGGCGCAGCTGCCCAGCAGGCAGGTCTACTGGACCGAGGCCGGGCAGCTCGTCGAGGTGCCGAGGCCGTTCGCCGACGAGTTCTTCAGCACCAACGATCTGAACGATCGCGGTGACATCGTCGGCAGTTCGCTGGTGCCCGACCAGTACCTGCGGGTCGTGGTGTGGCACACGCGATGAGTGGTCAGCCGGCCGCGTAGGCGGTCATGAGTTCTATCAAGCCGTGAGGCGCGTTCGCGTCGAAGCACAGCTTGAGATTGTTCGCGGACTCCGTCGCCGCGGCCTCGCTGCGCGGGAACATCGCTGTTTCGTAAGCGCCGAGGGCCTTCTCAAGGTTTTCGGGGGAGGTGAGGATCGCGGCGGCGAGTTCGGCGCCGTCGAACATGGCGAGGTTGGCGCCTTCGCCCGCGAAGGGTGACATCAGGTGCGCGGCGTCGCCGAGGAGGGTGACGCCGGGGGTGCGCGGCCAGTGGTGGCCGATCGGGAGCGCGTGGATGGCGCGGGGGACGAGTGGTCCGTCGGCGTCGGTGACGAACGCGCGCAGGCTCGCGTCCCAGTCGTCGAAATGGCTCAGCAGAGCCGTTTTGGCGGCTGGGGTGTCGGTGAAGTCGACGGTGGTGAGCCAGCAGGCGTCGGTTTCGAGCGCGCAGTAGACGTGCAGGCGGGCGCCGGGTTCGCGGTGGGCGAGGAAGCCTTTGCGGTCGCCGAGCGCGAAAAGCGAGCCGCCGCCGATGATCGCCGCGCTGCCGGGGTGACGCGTGTCGGCGTCGTCGAGGTTGAGCTCTACAAAGGACAGTCCTGAGTAGACCGGGGTGGCCGGTGACACGAGCGGGCGGATCTTGGACCAGGCGCCGTCGGCGCCGATGAGCAGGTCGGTGGTGAAGGTGTCGCCGTCGGCGAGTGTGACTTCGTGGCGGCCGTCGCCGAGCGGGGTCGCTCCGGTGATCTTGCTGCTCCAGCGGATGGTTTCGGCGGGGAGCGAGTCGAGGAGGATGCGGCGCAGGGTTTCGCGCTGGATCTCGGGGCGGCCGCCGGTGCCGTCGTCGTCTTCGGCGAGGTGGACGGTGGCGTGGCGGTCGATGATGCGGGTTTCCTGGCCGCCTGGGTGGACGGCGGCCAGGAACCGCTCGTGCAGCCCGGCCGCGCGCAGTGCGGCTTGGCCGGTGTCCTCGTGCAGGTCGAGCATGCCGCCCTGGGACCGGGCGGCAGGGGAGGACTCGAGGTCGAACACGGCGGTCTCGATGCCGCCCAGGTGCAGGATCCGGGCGAGGGTGAGGCCGCCGAGTCCGGCGCCGATGATCGCGATCGGGTGATGGGTGGTCATGGTGGCTCCTTGGTGGTCAGCGTGCCACCCACCATACACGAACATGTTCGTCACGAACATGTTCGTTCACGCGGCCACCTTGTCGAGGAACCCCGCGAGGTTGCCCGCGGTCCGCTCGATCAGCTCGTCGACACTGAGCGACTCGTGCAGCCGCCCGCCGTTCCCCGCGTCCTTCTTGCCGCGCAGATACAGCGAACACGCCAGGTCGGCGCAGATGTACGAGCCGACCGAGTTGCCCTGGCGCCCCTCCGATCCCGCCTTGCGCGCGGTCATCAGCGAGACGCCGTCGCCGGAATGTGTGGTCAGGCACAGCGAGCACATGCTGCGGCGCGCGAGCCCCGCCTGCGCGGCCCGGCGCAACGCGACGCCGACGAGCCCATCGCCGGTTTCGGCGACGATGTACGACCGCTCCGGCGACGCGGGATCACGCCAGCCGAGGAAGTCGAGGTCGTCCCACGGGCGGTCGGCGAGGTCCTTGGGCACGGCGAGGCGCTTGGCCTCCCCCTTGGTGCAGTTGATGAACGAGGTGCGGATCTCTTGCTCGGTTATGGGTCTCACACGATCGAAGCTAGCTTTCCTAGAGGTCTTAGGCAAATAATTAAAGTCTCTAGGAAACGAGGGGTGAGCCATGGCACGCGCGGGCCTGACCGCCGACCGCCTGACCGAGGCGGCGGCCGAACTCGCCGACGAGGTCGGCTTCGACAACGTCACCGTCTCCGCGCTCGCCCGCCGCTTCGGCGTCAAGGACGCGAGCCTCTACTCCCACGTCCGCAACGCCCACGACCTGCGCGTCCGCACCTCAGCGCTCGCACTGCGCGAACTCGCCGACCGCGCCACCGCCGCACTCGCGGGCCGCTCCGGCAAGGACGCGCTAGTCGCCTTCGCCGACGCCTACCGCGCCTACGCGACCTCGCACCCCGGCCGCTATGCCGCCGCGCAGCTCCCGCTCGACCCGGACAGCGCCGCCGCCGAACCCGCGCGCAGGCACGCCGAACTGACCCGGGCGCTGTTGCGCGGCTACGCACTGCCCGAGCCCGCCGAAACCGACGCGGTCCGGTTGCTGCACAGCACGCTCCACGGCTACGTGAGCCTGGAACGGGGCGGGGGCTTCGGGCACCAGTCTCGGAGCGCGGACGCCTCGTGGGCCGCCGCGCTGGACGCACTCGACGCCGTGCTCCGGCACTGGCCTTGAGGGTGGTCCCAGCGCCCGGCCGGCTCGGCTGCGGCAAGCGTGGTTTGTCCGGCACACGTCCTCCGACCAGCGAGCCGTAGCCGCGCCGACGGGACCAGCAGAGTCCCTCGGATGGATCTTGCCCCGACCAAGCGGGCCTGAGCAGGGTTGACAGAGGACCGACGCGCCACCGCACATCTCAACCAGGGAGGCCGAGATGAGCATGCCCCAGTTCGACACCGCAGCCGCGGGCGCCGGTGACCCGCTGATGCCGACGGCCCAGCGGTTCCCGGTCAACGTCGGCACTCGCCCGCTCAGCAACGAGGACCCCAGCACCGTCCGGCCGTTCATCCTGCGCGGTGTGCGGGCACGCCGGATCACGGTGGTGCCGGAGGCCAAGCATCGCACCACGGCGCACGACACGTTCCACGCGCGCAACTGCAACGAGGACGGCAAGCTGGTCGACGACTCCTACACCACCCCGGATGACTGACCGGCGCGATCCGCTGGTCCTGCTGCTGGGCATCCGGGAGGACTACGCGGCCGCCGCGATCGGGCGGGAACTCGATGCCCGCGGCGTTCGATGGCACACGGTCAACGTTGGCGACTTCCCGCTCACCCTCTCGCTCGGCGTCCAGCTCACCTCGGACGCCGAAGGCTGGCGCGGCTGCCTGCGCACCGCCGAGCACGACCTCCCGTTGCACGAGGTCACCGCGGTCTACTACGGCAAGCCGACCGAACCCGTGATGCCGGCCGGGATGTCCGGGCCGGAACTGCGGTTCAGTCGGGCACAGGCCCGGGTCGGGCTCGGCGGAGTGCTGGCGAGCCTGCCGGTTACCTGGTTTTCGCGTCCCTCGGCGCTGGCCGACGCGGCGTACAAGCCGCGGCAGCTGGCCGTGCTGAAGCAGGCCGGGCTGGCTGTCCCGCCGACGCTGATCACCAACGACGCCGACGCGGTCCGCGCCTTCGAGAAGGCATTCGGGGAGCTGATCGTGAAGCCGCTCGCCGAGCCTGTCGTGTACGAGTCCGGCGGCGAAGCCCTCGTCTACACTCGCCGTCTCGGCCGCGACGGACTCGACTCGCTCGACGGCATCGAGATCACGGCGCACCTCGTTCAGCAGTGGCAGCCGAAGCTGTTCGAGGCCCGCGTGACCGCGGTCGGCGACCGCCTGTTCCCGGTGGCGATCCACGCCGGCAGCGAGAAGGCGCAGGTAGATTGGCGCTCGGACTACGATGCCCTGACGTATGAGGTGATCGACGTCCCCAGTCACGTCCGGGCGGGGATCGCCCGCTACCTGGACGCGGCGGGACTGGCGTTCAGCGCGTTCGACTTCGTCGTCGGACCGGACGGGGCCTGGACCTGTCTCGAGGCGAACGCGGTTGCGGCGTGGGGCTGGCTGGCCGAAGAATGCGACCTGCCGATCGCCGCGGCGATCGCCGACGCACTGACCGAGGAGTAAACCCGTGGACGTCCTGGACACCGCCACCTGGGAAACCCGGGCCGCCGCCCTCACGGCTGAGCTCGTTGCTGCCGGTGTCCTGTCTGACCCGGCCTGGCGCGACGCCTTCGCGGCGACACCCCGGCACCTGTTCGTCTCACGCATCATCGACGGTCCCGCCTCGCTCAGCGCGGGTGATACGGGCTGGCTGGACGCGGTCTACGCCGACGAATCCCTGGCCACCCAGACTCGCCCCACCGGTGACGGCGCGACCGGCCGGGAGATCGCCAGCTCGTCCTCGAGCAAGCCCACGGTCATGGCGGTGATGCTGGAACGGCTGGCCCCGGAGCCGGGGCACCTGGTGCTGGAGATCGGCACCGGCACCGGCTACAACGCGGCCCTGTTGTCGCATCGCCTCGGCGCGAGCAACGTCTACTCCCTCGACCTCGACGCCGACCTGGTCGACACCGCCCACGAGCATCTGGCCGCTGCCGGGTACAGCCCGCACCTGACCGCGGGCGACGGCTCCCAGGGTTGGCCGGGCGAGATGAGGTTCGACCGGATCATCGCGACCTGCGCGGTCACCGCGATCCCGCCGGCCTGGGTCGACCAGCTCGCCGACGGAGGCCGGATCGTCGCCCCGCTCGACGCAGGCACTGCCGGGCCGCTGCTCGTGCTCGACAAGACCGCCGACGATGAGGTCAGCGGACGCATCGACCCGTTCCCAGTGCTGTTCATGCCGATGCGCGCCGACGTCAGCAGCCCGTTCGCTCCCGGCCAGGAGCCATCGGCGGCCGCGACCGGCATCCCGCACTACGGGACTACGACCGTCGCCCCGGCCGCGCTACTGGACCGGCCCGAACTGGCGCTCTTCCTGTGGCTGCACGCTCCGGGCCTGCGGCTCGCCGGTAGCGCCGAGCACGGCGTCGTCGTCGCCGAGCGCGGTTCCGCGCGCGCCGAGGCCGACCTGACACCCCTGACCGAGGGGTCTTGGGCCGTCCGGCAGTCCGGGCCCTACCGGCTGTGGGACACCATCGAGCACGCCGTCGCCGCGTTCGACGTCCTCGGCAAGCCCGGCGCCGCCCGGTTCGGCATCACCGCGCTCAATGTCCCTGGCAAGCAGTTCGTCTGGCTCGACGATCCAGACAGCGACCACAGCTGGCCGCTGGGCAGCGGCTTCTGAGCCGCTCGATCGACTGCTGATCGACGCCACATTCGGGGTTTCAGCAGGTGGTGAGGAAGCGCTCGAGTACGCGGGCGCCGAAGCGCAGGCCTTCGACCGGGACCCGCTCGTCCACGCCGTGCGCCATGGCCCGGTAGGGGAAGCCCGGCGGGAGGTAGAGCGGGGCGAAGCCGTAGCAGCCGATGCCGAGCGGGCTGAAGGCCTTGGCGTCCGTGCCGCCGCCCATGCAGTAGGGGACCACGACCGCCTCGGGGTCCTCGGCGCGGAGTGCGTCGGCCATCGAGTCGAACCAGTGTGAGTCGATGCGGGCCTCGACCGCGGGCTGGTGGGCGACGAACTCGCGTTCGACGTCGCCGAGCAGGACGTCGAGCTCGGCGAAGAGGGCTTCCTCGGTGCCGGGCAGGACTCGGACGTCGAGCTGGGCGGTCGCGACCGAGGGGATGACGTTGACCTTGTAGCCGGCGTCGAGCATGGTCGGGGTGGTGCTGTTGCGGACCGTCGGCACCACGAGCGCGCCCGCGGGGCCGAGACGGGCGACCGTTCCGTCCACATCGGACAGGTCGACCGGGATGCCGAGTGCTGTGCCGGTGCGCTCGAGGAACGCGCGCACGGTGGGGGTGAGGTTGACCGGCCAGCGGTGCGCGGCGACGCGGTGCAGCGCGCCGACGAGTTTGGTGACCGCGTTGTCGTCGTTGGGGCGTGAGCCGTGGCCGGCGCGGCCGCGGGCGGTCAGGCGCAGGTGCGCGGTGCCGCGTTCGGCGGTGCCGACCGGGTAGAGCCGCACGTCGCGGCCGGAGGCGTCGGGGACGTGGTAGGTGTAGCCGCCGGATTCGCTGATCGACGCCGCGCAGCCGTCGAAGAGGTCGCGGTGCTCGGCGGCGAGCCAGTGCGCGCCGTATTCGCCTTTGTCCTCCTCGTCGGCGACGAAGGCGAGGACGATGTCGCGGCGTGGGCGCAGGGTGCCTGCGAAGGACAGCACCATGGCGATGAAGTCCTTCATGTCGACCGCGCCGCGGCCCCACAGGTAGTCGCCAGAGACCTCACCGGAGAACGGCGGGACCGTCCAGTCGGCGGCGTCGGCGGGCACCACGTCGAGGTGGCCCTGCACCAGCATTCCCGGCAGTGACGGGTCGGTGCCGGGAATGCGGGCGAGCACGTTCGCGCGCCGTGGCGCGGATTCGATGATCTTGGGTTCGATGCCGCCGTCGGACAGGCGCGCCGCGACGTACTCGGCGGCCTCGCGTTCGCCCTCGGCGTCGCCGCCGCCGCGGTTGGTGGTGTCGAAGCGGATCAGGTCCGCGCACAGTTCGACGACGTCAGCCATAGATTCCCTGCACAGCCCCCGCCGCGATGGCGGTCACGATCTTGAAGGCCTTCATGGCCTCGGTCATGTTCGGCGCGTCGAAGCCGACCCGGCGCACCCCGATCTGTTCCACCGTCGGGATGACCGCGGCCGCCGCGGCGAGGTGGCTCGCGTCGAACTCGACCTCGATGCGGTGCGTGCCCGGCGCCGGTTCGGCGCGCCCGGCGCGTCGCATGCTCTCCTCGGCGGCGGCGGTGAGCAGCGAGGCGGTGACCGAAGGCGGTGAGCAGATCGCGGCGTAGCGGCTCACGCATTCCTTGACCTGCACCATCGACGCGCCGGGCGCGTAGTCGAGCGCGTCCTCGATGGTCTTGTCGTCGCCGCTGACCATCAGCACCGGCACCCCGTATTCGGCGGCCATACCCGCGTTGAGCCTGCCCTCGCTGGCGAGCACCCCGTCGAGCCACACGCCGGTGATCTGGTTCTCCAGGTAAGTGTGCGACAGGACCCCGTCGACGCCGGCCGCCGCGTGATAGCCGAGGAACACCACACCGTCCACGCCGGACTCGATGCCCTGCATCATCGACAGCGGCTTGTGCCGCCCGGTGAGCATCCGCGCGCGCGGATCGAGGTCCTCCAGCAGCAGGTTGCGCTGCGACGAGTGCGCCTCGTTGACCAGCACGTCCGTCGCGCCGCCCGCGTGCAGCCCGGCGATGGTGGCGTTGACGTCGCCGGTGAACATGCGCCGGAACCGTTGCCACTGCTCGGTTCCCGGGATGACATCGTCGGTCCACGTGACGCCGGTGGCGCCTTCCATGTCGGCCGAGAGCAAGATCCGCATGCCGGGGACTCTAGCCCAGCCGGGAGTCCTCCGTGGCCTGACGCAGCACGAGTTCGGCCTCAGGCAAAGCGTCACGCGCGGCCTGCGCGTCGGCGGCCGGGACACCGGACAGCTCGATCCGCAGCGCGCCGAGCGGGCGCAGCCGCACCAGGTCGGCGACCGGGACCGCGTCGCCGAGCACGAGCCGCTTCAGAAACGGCAGCCCGGCGAGTTCGCGGACCTCCTCGATGTCGGGGATACCGCGGGCGGACACGGTCTCCAGGCGCTGCCAGCGCCCGATGCCGAGCAGTGACCGCCGGTCGGGGCGCATGCCGAGCTCGAACGTGGTGAGCGGCAGATCCGGCGGCACGGCGTGCAACCCGGAGTCCAGCGCGGGATGCTGGATCGAGAGCCTGCGCAGCGGCGCGCCGGCGAGCGTGTCGAGCCGGGGCGCCCTGCCGCCGCGGAAACCGGGGTTGACGTGCAGTTCGAGGTCTTCGACCGGCAGCGACGCCAGCGCGGAGAGGTCTTCGACGACACTGTGGAACCCGGTGATCCGCAACGACCGCAGCGCACGGCATCCGGCCAGCCCGCCCAGCTCGCCCGCGACCTCGTTCGACTTGATCTCCAGATGCCGCAGCGCCGGGATGTCGGCGAGCGGGTACCGGCCGGTCGCCTGGTCGGCGAGTGAGATGTTGCCGACCAGCTGCACCGCGGTCAGCTTGCGCAGATGCCGCAGCCGCAGCAGCACATCCCAGCGGTGCACCTCCAGCAGCAGCTCCCCGAAGTCCACATTGGACAGAAGCTTGGCCGCGTACTCGTCGGCGTACTCGTTCTGCCGCCACGCGCGCAGCAGCTCGTCGATCACCGTCGCCCGGTGCGTGCCGCTGAACTGCGAGATCTTCTCCCACGCCTCCTCGACCCCGACCATCGCCAGTGTCCTGATCACCCGCGCCGCGACCGCGCCGGGCACATGCCCGTACTCCTCGGCGTACTTGCCCACCTCGATCGGGCCCGGCAGCAGGTCGACCACGAACGGCCCGGCCTTGGCCAGCAGCTCCGCCTCGGCGAACCCGATCGGCGGGATCAGCCCGCGCACCGCGGTCATCACCTCGGTGCGGATCTGCTCGGGGTCGATCACGTCGACGTAGCCCAGTGACGCCGCCGCCAGCAGGATCAGCCGGTCGGCCATCTGCCCGTCCTTGCGGCTCACCCGCGTGCCCGCGCGTTCGAGCAGCCCCGACAGCAGCTCACCGGCCTCGCGGGCACGGGCCTGCGCGGCCGCCATGAACACGACCTCGTTGAGCGAGTCGTCATGGGCGTGATCGATCAGATAGCCCAGCTCACCCGCCTTCACGAACTCACCGGCCGCCAGGAAGTCCCGGAACGTGCGGTGCACGAACTGGATCCGCCCGTCGACCTCACGCAGCAGACCGGTCCGCTCCAGCATGTGCCGCAACACCAGCGCCGGATCGACACCCTGCGACCGCAGCCCCGACATCGCGCGCGCGAACCGCTTCTCGGCGTCACCATGGCCGACCAGCAGCTCGGAGTTGCGGACCATCGGCGCGGCGAACCGCTCCAGCAGGATGATCTTCTCCTTCGCCGACATCGCCAGCTCGTCCTCGACCTGCACGCCGCGGCGCACGTCCCACTCGCCCAGCAGCAGATCGAGCGCCTTGTCCAGCAGATCCTTGCGGCTCTGCGGCAGGTACATGTTCTCCTTGCGGTACAAGGCACACAGCAGCGACGCGAGCAGCGGGCTCGACACCAGCGACCGCACGTCCGGGCGCCCCGCCAGCGCCTGTGCGAGCCTCGACTCACAGTCGGCGAGCCATTCCCGCTGCTCGGCCGCCGGTTCGAGGTCACGGGCCGCGCGGAACCAGCGTCCGACGAGATCCTTGAGGCCGTTGCCCGTCAGCGGCAGCAGCTCGAACCGCGTCAGCGACGAGGTCAGCCAGCCGTCGTCGACCGCGGACGGCCGCGTGCTCACCACATAACGCGCGTCCGGGTAGCCGCGCAGCAGCCCGGTCAGCCACGCGCGGACCTCCTCGCGGCGCGCGAGCAGCAGCTCGTCGACCCCGTCGACCACGACCATCGCGCGGCCCTGCCGCAGCAGCGCGCTGACCCAGCCGTCGGGCTTCTCCCCGGCCAGCGCCGGCGCGGTCACCCTGACCAGCTCCTCGGGCTCGGGCAGCGCGCGGTCGGTGAACTGCCGCAGCGACAGGAAGAACGGGACCGTCTCCTGCCACAGATCGTCGTCGGACGCGGCCGCGTGCACGAGCCAGCGCAGGAACGTCGTCTTCCCCGCGCCCGCCCCGCCGAGCAGGAGCACCCGGCGCGCCGCGGCGATCGCGTGCGCGCCGTTGGTGCCCGCGCCGGTCAGCTCGGTCCCGGACTCGTCACGCTGCCTGCGCGCGATCGACGGCGCCGAATAGAAGTCGGCGTAGGCGTGCCGCGCGGGCGCCCGGCCCACGCTGACTTGGAACAGCTCGAACGTCGCGTGGTCATCGGCGACATAGCGCAGATAGTTGCGCTCGAACTCGTCCTGCCGACGCCGTCGCGTCGTGCGGGGTTCGGCGGCGAGCGAGTTGAGCTTGTCGCCGAGCCCGGCGACCTCCGAGGCCATCCGCGCCGTCGCGGCCCGGCGGATCTCGTCGACGGTCTGCGCGCGTTTGGCTATGCGACGGCAGGTCTGCTCGAGGAGCCGCTCGTAGGCTTCGTGGCCGTCCGCGCCGAGCCCGGCACGGGACAGCTGCGCGCGACCCGCCTGCCGGAGCCGGGGAAGCAGCCGGTCGGGGTCGATGAGCACGCCCGGTTCCAGCCCGCGCACGCCGTCGAGCGCGCCGGCGACCACGAGCTGCGCGGCCGCCCAGTCACCCTCGTCGAGCCTGGCGAACTCGACGCGCCTGACCGTCTTCAGCTCGGCCTCGGCGTCGGCGAGCAGCCGTTCGATGTTGCCCAGCTCGTGTTTGCGGGTGCGCTGGGTCAGCGTGTCCGCGCCCTTCTCCACCGCCCACTGATGCAGCGCCGAGAACGTCGCGCCCAACGCGGCCACCAGCGCTGCCGAGACCGGATCGGCCACCGGAAATCCCCCTCAGGACAGACGGTTTCCCCCTGCCCCGACTGTAGCGAACCACGCCGGTCCGCGGACGCCACGAAGCCCGAGCAGGTGCCCTGACACCCGCTCGGGCTTCTTCTGGCGGCGGAACCACAAGACCTGACATCCGGTCAGGCCGGAGAGTCACCTTTCGCGGCCATCCGGTGACTCCGGATAGCGACAACCTACCTCGCGTAAACCGGACGAACAGGAAGTAACACCGGCAACTTCACCCGTTAGCCCACCGAAGGCCCGAGACCCAGCGACTGCGGCGTCGACGAGTCCGGTGACGGCTGGTGCAAGCCCTCGTCCAGCGGGCCGAACTCGGTCATCAGCGCCGCGCTGCCACCCCAGGCCGTCTGCTCCTCGGCGACCAAAGTGTTGGTGGTGAGCAGCAGCCCGGCCACCGACGCGCCGTTCTGCAACGCCGACCGCGCCACCCGCAGCGGGTCCACGATGCCCATCTCGATCATGTTGCCGTAGCGGCCTTCCAGCGCGTCGAAACCTTCGTCGGCGCCCAGCTCGGCGACCCTGGCGACCACGTCGGCCGCGGGGAACCCCGCGTTCGACGCGATCAGGTACGCGGGCAACGGCAGGACCCGGCGCACGATCTCCACGCCGGCCGCGTAGTCGTCCTTCACCGAAAGGTCGTCCAGCGCGGGCGCCGCGTGCAGCAACGCCGCACCGCCACCGGCCACGATGCCCTCGGCCATCGCCGCTCGCGTGGCCGAGAGCGCGTCCTCGACGCGGTGCTGCAGCTCCTTGAGCTCGGCGTCGGTCGGGGCGCCGACCTTGATCACCGCGACCTTGCCCGACAACGCGCCGATGCGTTCGGTCAGCACGTCCTCGTCGACGCCGAACGTCGCACGCTCCAGCTCCGACCGCAGCTGCGTCAGCCGGAACTCCACGTCACCCGAGGCGCCGATGATCGTGGTGTTGTCCGCGGTCACCCGCACCTGCGCCGCGCGGCCGAGCTGCTCGATCGTCATCGTCTCCAGCGTGAACCCCGAGTGCCGCGAGTACACCGCGCCGCCGGTGATCGCGGCGATGTCCTCCAGCTTGTGCAGCCGCCGGTCACCGAACCCCGGCGCCTTCACCGCCACGCACTGGAAGATGCCGTTGACGTGGTTGTGCACCAGCATGCTCAGCGCCGTGCCCTCGAGGTTCTCCGCGACGATCACCAGCGGCTTCGGCGCGCGCATGACCTTGTCCAGCAGCGGCATCAGCTGCTGCACCTTGGTGATCTTCTCGCTGCACAACAGCAGATACGGATCGTCGACGATCGCCTCCAGCGACGCCGGGTCGGTCACCATGTACGGCGAGAGGTAGCCGTTGTCGAACTCGAAACCCTCCACGAAGTCGACCGCCATGCCATGGCGCGGCGACTCCTCGACGGTCACGATGCCGCCGTCGCCGACGGTGTGCAGCGCCTTCGCGATCACCGCGCCGACCGTGTCGTCGTCATTGGCCGAGATCGCCGCCACCCGCGCGTAGTCCTCTTCGGACACCACCGGGTGCACCACCGACCGCAGCTGCTCGACCAGACGGCCCACCGCCAGGTCGATACCCCGTTTGATCAGCACCGGGTTGCCGCCCTCGGTGATCGCGCGCATGCCCTCACGCACGATGCCCTGCGCGATGACCGTGGCCGTGGTGGTGCCGTCGCCGACGATGTCGTTGGTCTTGATCGCGGCTTCCTTGACCAGCTGCGCGCCCATGTTCTCGAACTGGTTCTTCAGATGGATCTCCCGCGCGATCGTCACCCCGTCGTTGGTGACCACCGGCGACCCGGTGATCTTCTCGAGGATGACGTTGCGCCCCTTCGGGCCGAGCGTGGACTTCACGGCCTCGGCGAGCTGGTCGACCCCGGACAGCAGCAGGTCGCGAGCGGCCGGGCCGAAACGCAGTTCCTTGGACATCACTGGCTCCCTATGGCACGAGGATGGCTCGGCCGCGGACCCGCCCCGCGGCCAGATCGTCGAGTGCTTCCACCGCCGCGTCCAGCGGATACGCCTTGGTGTGCAAGGTGACCTTGCCCGCCTGCGCCAGTTCCATCAGCTCCGCGAGCTCGGTGTAGGTGCCCACGATGTTGCCGACGATGTTGCGTTCGGTCGAGATGATGTCCAGCGTCGGGATGTGCACCGCGCCGCCGTACCCGATGACGAAATAGGACCCCGCCCGCGCGGTCATCGCGAACCCGTCGGCCTCCGCGCCCTCCTCGGCCACGAAGTCGAGCACCACGTCCGCGCCGCCGGTCAGATCGAGCACGGCTTCGACGTGCTTGCCGTCGGCGATGACGGTTTCGTGCGCGCCCAGCCGGGACGCCAGCGCCAGCGCGTCGGGATTGCGGTCGACCACGACGATCCGCGTCGCCGTCAACGCGGCCAGGCACTGGATGCCGATGTGCCCGAGCCCGCCGGCGCCGATCACCACGCACGAGGTGCCCGGATACAGCAGCGGGATCGCCTTGCGCACGGCGTGATAGGCGGTGATGCCCGCGTCCGCCAGCGCCGCCACGTCCTTCGGCTGGGTCGCCGGATCCAGCTTCACGCAGGCCCGCGCCGACGTGAGCAGGTACTCCGCCATCCCGCCGTCCGAGTCCAGCCCGGGGAAGCTGCTGGACTCGCAGTGCATGTCGTTGCCAGAGCGGCAGGCCCGGCACAGCCCGCACGTCGGCGTCGGATGCAGGATCACCGTGTCCCCGACGGCCACGTTCGACACCGCCGCCCCGACCTCGTGCACCCAGCCCGCGTTCTCGTGCCCGAGCGTGTACGGCAGCGCGACACCCATCGCCGCCGCCCACTGCCCCTCGATGATGTGCAGATCCGTGCGGCACACCCCGGCCCCGCCGACCCGCACCACCACGTCGAACGGGTTCTTCACCACCGGCTCGGCGATCTCGTCGATCACCGGCCGCTCGTGATACCCGTGCAGACGAACCGACTTCATGGTTCTTCTCCTTCTCCCGCGTCCGGGTACCGGTGGCGCAGCATGCCCCGGCAGATCCCGGTGTTGGCCTCGATCCCGACCCGCGTCACCCGCGCCCTGCCCAGATGCGCGGGCAGGGCGTCCACCTCGACCCGTGACCCCGTCACCGGGTCGATCAACAGGGCCGAGCCGGGATACGCGGGTAGGCCCAGCTCGGCCCTGCGCCGCCGGAGCCGGTCGAGCCCGGCCGAAGGCGGCGGATCGCGCAAGGTCATGGCCAGCAGCTCGGCCGGGGTCGTGCCCGCTGCCAGCAACGGCCGGCAGACCGCATCGGTGCCGGCCAGCACGGCCTTGCGCAGGAAGTCGGCGCGCAGGCGGTCCAGCTCACCCGCGGCCTCGCCGGGGAACGACCCCGCGAACCCGGCTCTCGCGGCCACACCCGCGTTGATCTGCTCCGCCGCGAAATGATCCACCAGCACCACGTCCACGTCCCGGACCCCGGTCGCCGCCACCGCGTCATAGGCGTCGGCGACCATCAGGAACGCGAAATTCGGCGCGCAGAAATACGTCGGCAGCCGCAGCCGGACCCGCGCCAGCCCATCCGGGGTGACCGTGCACGCGGCCACGAAGCCGAGCGAGGTGATGGGCTCGTCCAGCTCCGGGTCGCGCACGGTGCCCAGCGCGCCGAGCAGCTCGGCGACACCCGGCGTCTCCGTCGTCGTCATCCCTGCTCGACCAGGTGCGCGTCGTCCTGGGCAGCGGGGGAGGCGTCTTCGAGCCGGTACTCGGCGGGCACTTCGATGTCGTAGAGCTTCGCCGCGTTGAGCCCGAGGATCTTCTTCTTCGTCGCCGTGGTGACGCGCGGATAGTCGGAGTACTCGTCGCTGGGGTAGTCCCAGTCGACGAAGCCTTCGATCTGCCAGCGCGGCTCCCAGATCCCGTAGTCGCTGCCGAAGGTCATCTTGTCCTCGCCGACCCAGAACAGCAGCTCACCCATCACCTTCGCGAAGAACCGCGGCCTGGCGTGCATCAGGCCGCCGATCACCACGCTCAGGCCCGCGTAGACGTTGGGCTCCTGCGTCGCCATGAAGCAGAAGTCCTCGATCCGCGGCAGCCCGACGTGCTCGACGATGAAGTTGAGATCCGGGTGATCGGTCGCCGCGTGGTCGATGTCGGACACGTCGAACGCGTCCTTGTCCAGCGGCCAGATCGTCGGTCCTTTGTGGACGTGGATGTTCTTGATGCCCAGCTCCTGGCAGGCCTCCAGATACCGATACGCCTCCGGATCGGACAGTTTCCACCCGCGCGAGCCGTCCCGCCACTCCGCGGTGTAGAGCTTCACGCCCTTCGAGCCGAAGCGCTCCACGTTGTGCCGCAACGCTTTCAGACCGTCTTCGCCGTCACGCGGGTCCCAGCGGGTGTTGGCGATGAACTTGCCGGGATGCTTGTCACCGAGCGCGGCGTTGCGTTCGGTGGTGTTGAACCCCTCCTTGTACCACTCCTTCAGGTAGGTCGGCTGGAACACCGCGACGTCGACGTAGCCGTCCTCGAAGACGTCCTTCATCAGGTCGTCCTCGGAGTACTTCCGGAACTTCTCGATCGTCCAGTGCGTCTCCGGCGGGCCGAGGCCCTGATAAGCGTGGAAACACTCGATCCAGCCCTTCGCGTACTGCTCCGCGCCGGGCACCCAGTTCTCGGGGGAGGCGTCCCAGAAGTGCATGTGGCTGTCCACCACGAAGTACTTCTCGCCGTCTTTGCCGTACATCACGTGGCCTTGAGGTCGAAGCCGATGAACTCGGCGGCGTCTTCGGGATTGGCGAACATGATCGTGCGGTCGTCCTCGTGGATCATCCGGCCGTAGTGCGTCGACATGCTCTCCTCGAACTCGGCGGCGTTGAACCAGCCCTCTTCCTCGCCCGCCTCCTCGTCGATGTCGGCGTAGTTGACGTCCATCCGGCCCTGCGCGTCCACGCGGATCATCGACGGCAGCGGCGTGACGGTGACGTTGTCCAGGCGGTCCATCACCTTGGCCACGATCGCGCCGACCTGGTTGTTCATCAGCGTGAACCCGCACATGTTCGACGCGGTGTTGTTCGACTTGAACGGGCTTTCCGACGTGTGGAAGGTCGTCTTGAGGGATGTCACTGCTCCAGCTCCTTCGGGATGTCGAGGTCGAAACCGGCCAGCAGCGCGCTGAACCGGTTCTTCACGCGGTCGAGCCCGTCCTCGAACCTCGGCGGCCTGGTGTCCGGCTGCGACCACAGCGGCTGCAACGTCCGCGCAGCCTCGATACAGCGCGGCACCCACGCCTGCGCCCAGCCCTGCAGCAGGTCCTTGTTGTGGCGCGCGAACTCCTTGTCCGCCACCAGCAGGTCGAACATCGCTTTGGTGTAGCGCAGGTCCCGCTCGGCGAAGTCGTACTCCTCCGCACCGACCACCGTCGGGGTCACGAAGTCGCCGTTGCCCGGCGCGGCCTGCTGCACCAGCGCGCTGCGGAACAGCTCACCGACCAGCGGCTCGAAGATCACGTTCGCCGCGAAGATCGCCTCACACCAGTCGTCGATCGCGGTCAGCTGCTCGGCGACCGTCCGCACGCCCTGCCACGCCGGGTCCTCGTTCCACGTCGCCAGGTGCGCCGACCCGTCGAAGTCCTCGATCTCCTCCGACAGCGTCAGGTTGTAGAGCGCGAGGTCCTGCGCCGCGCGGATGCGGTGCATGCTGTTCACCGAGATCGCGTTGTTGTGCATGTTCGTCGGCGCGCGCCGGTTGGCGTTGGCGAACAAGTACAGGCCCAGGCCGTGGTCGACGTGCATCCACGCGCCGACGTGCTGCGCGACGAACGCCACCCAGTTCCGGTTCCACTGCGCGAACGCACCGGACCGCTTCGCCGCCTCGATGTTCTGGTTGAGCTGGCGCACCACGTTCGAGTTGTAGCGGTAGAGGCTGAGCTCCCACTCCTCGTTCGGGTCACGGAACTCGTGCCAGCCATGCGCAGGCCACTCGTACCCCTTGCCGCCCGACCCCGCGAACCGCTGCGGCTCCGGCCGGTCACTGCCCCACGCCTTGAGCGCGGTCCACTCCAGCGGATAGCCGCCGCGGCCGTCGGAGAACCCGTACAGCCAGCCCTGCGCCAGGTAATGCCGCGGATCGGGCTGGACCTCGACGGTCACGTCCTCGTAGTGCGTCTGCTTGCGCTTCTGCGGGGTGAAATAGTTGTACTGGCGCGCGAGCGAGTCCGGGAACACCTTGGCGCCGGCCTCGGCGTCGGTGAAGACCGGTTTCGGCACGCTGCGTTCCTGCGTGGCTGTCATGGCTTCCTTTCGTCAACTCTCATCGCCCGTGGTGGTGAACTTGTCGTAGAACACGCGCTTGCCGTCCACACCCAGCGCGGGCAGCAACTCGATCGCCGCCTCGACCATCGGCGGCGGCCCGCACACATAGGCGTCCGCGCTTCCCAGGTCGGTTTCGTTGCGGCGCAACACATCGGTGATCAAGCCCGTCTCACCGTCCCAGTCCTCTTCGGACAGTGCGGGCACATAACGGAACCTCGGCAGCGTCTGCTCCAGCTCGTGGAGCTCCTTCTCGAAACAGAGGTCTTTTCGTCGGCGGGCGCCGTAGTAGAAGACGGCCTGACGGTCGATCCCGCGCTCGGCCATCGACCGCAGCAGGCACAGGATCGGCGCCATCCCCGCCCCGCCACCGACGAACACCAACGGCTTGTCCGGCGCGTCCCGCAGCGTGAACACCCCGAACGGCCCGGTCAGCGTCAGCCGATCACCCGGTTGCAGCCCGGTCGCGAGCTTCTCGGAGAACAACCCGCCCGGGTAGACCCGGATGACGAACTCCAGTCCATGCGTGCTCGCCATCGAGAACGACCGGGTGTGCTCGGTGCCGGGCACGCCGATGTCGACGTACTGGCCGGGGAAGAACTTCAGCTCCTTGTCCGCCTTGAGCACCAGATGCCGCAGATCGTGGGTGACCGGCTCGTTCCTGGTCACCTCCGCCTCGACGGTCTCGATCGGCAACCCCGACCGGATCATCTCCTCGTCGTAATTGAGCAGCTCGATCGTCAGATCCTCATACGCGTGCGCCCGGCACAGCAGCGTGTAACCCTCCTCCTTCTCGTAGTCCGGCAACGCGAACGTCGAATACCGATCCAGCTCGATGTCATCCCCGTCCAGCACGAACGACTTGCACGACGCGCACTGCCCCTCCTTGCACCCGTGCATGAGCATCACCCCCTGCTCGGCCGCCGCCCGCAGGATCGTCTGCTCCTCACCGGCCTCGATCTCGATCCCCACCGGCTCGAACCGCACGACATGCTTGTCCGCCATGGCCTTCCCTCACCCGGGCACGGGAAAAAATCCCAATGCGTCGTTCGGTCCTTGGTGGGTCCCGAAAGCGTCTTTCGGTCCGCGGCAGGTCCCCAATGCGTCGTTCGGTCCGTGCCAGGCCCCGAAAGCGTCTTTCGGTCCGCGGCAGGTCCCCAATGCGTCTTTCGGCACCTACCAGGGACCGAACGACGCATTGGGATTTTTGACCGGGTCAGGAGTCGGTGGGGGCGAACCGGCCCGCGGGGCCGCCACGGGTGTAGCGGGCGTGGAAGGCCGAGCGTTCCTCCGGCGTCATCTCGTTGAGCAGGACGTTGGGCGACTGCAGCGGCGGGCAGCGGCGCAGGTGGTCCAAGGTCCACATCTTCGACGGGTCCAGGTTCAGGTGCGGCTGGGCGACCAGGGTCTTGCCGTCGTCACGGACGAAGCCCATGTCCGAGACCACGTCGGCCCAGTTCCAGCCGTGGTAGAGGGTCTCCCACTCACGGGCGCCGATGAGCTGGCCCATGTTCGGGGTGTTGCGGCCCTGATACGTCGGGCGGAACGCGGTCGTGTCGGTCCAGCGGCACATCTCGTGGCAGTAGGTGCGGACCTGGCCGTCGACCTCGTCCATCACCATGTCCTCACGCACCAGGCACGGCACCATGCAGGTCCAGCAGCGGTGCGGGTACTCGTAGTCGACGTCCTCGAACACGATCGGGTTATGCCCGTTCGGCGTCGCCAGCCGGTTGTAGGCCTCCCACCACTTGCCGTAGCGGTCGTACCAGCCGGGGTACTTGTGCTCGAACCACTCGAAGTCCGTGTCGGTCATCGGGTCGATCCGCCAGTAGTTGGCCAGCCATCCGGTGGCGAAGAACTGCGCGACCTCGTGCACGTAGCCCTTGTTCCAGATCTGGTTCCACGACTCCTCGATCAGGTCGTGCGGGATGACCAGCCCGTACTTCTCCAGCGGCACCAGGTACGACCGGTAGTAGTCGTCGTAGATCCACCGGCGCCACATCTCCGCGTAGCTCTCGCGGTCCTTGCGGCGGTCCTTCGTGCCGTACTCGATGAACGTGCCGATCGCCGCGTCGACCACCCGGTGGTTGTTCCACCACGCGTACCGCAGGTCGCGTTCGAGCAGCTGGTGGTTGCTCTCGTCCGACAACGCCATCAGCAGCGTCGCGTAGCCGTTGGAGATGTGCCGCGACTCGTCGGACTGCACCGAGTGGAACACCGTCGGCAGCAGATAGTCGCCGTTCGCCGCGGCCTCGGCTGGCATCGCCACGAACAACGTGTTCGTGAACGCCGTCTCCGCCACGATCGTCAGATAGATCGACGCCGCCGTGATCGCGTCACCGGTGATGAAACCCTCGGCGAACTGACGGCCGATCGTGCCGCAGTAGTCGTTCTGGAAATTGCGCAGACTCGAATTGAACCCGGCCGGGTCGATGTAGTTGTTCATGTACAGGCGCTTGAGGTTCTGCTGGATCGTCGAATGCCGGACCTCGTCGATCATCTGGATCGCCTGCCCGTTGTGCAGCTCCGGGTTCGGCACCGTGCGGAACAGCAGCGGCATCGCCCGCGCCGCCGAGATCTCCGGCAGCGGGATGATCGACAGGAACAGCTTCTGCCATTCCAGCCACCGCTCCTGCACCTGCCGGAACATGTTCCCGCGGATCGCGCCGTCCGACGCGCCGTACACCCGGTGGTCCTTTTCCTCCTGCATCGGGAAATACGACCGCAGCACCTGCTTCAACGGATCTTTCTTCTTCGCCTTCTGGAACGTGTAATCCGTCCCGTACTGCGAAACCGGCTCGTGGTAAGCCGGCTCCCAGGACAGTTCCTGGATCTTCTGATGAGCTCTTGCCACACTCTGGCGACTCATGGGCACTCCTTTAGGCCGGTAGGAGCAGTACAGCGGCAGACAAGCCGGAACCGGGTCTCAACATGAGACATCAGCGGTCACCGAGCATGGTCTCCCGCAACCGGGCCAGCTCGGCGGAAATGGCGGGGGAGACGTAGGCGTTGCCCTCCGGCGCCGGTTCGATTCCCAAGGCGCGCAACAGTTCCGCCGCCGCGTCGCCCGGATTGCCCGCCTCGCCGAGCACCGGGTGCAGCCCCTCTTCCGCGAGCCGCGCGAACACCAGGTTGACGACGGTCCAAGGGTTGTAGGTCTCCACAAAACCATGACACGACCGGCCCAATCGTGCGCCGGTCTCAATTTGAGACACGGCCGCGAGACGGCACTGGCCTACCCTTCAGGAGTGCCGCAGCCTGGGACAGCCGACGAGCGCAAGCTCGCCCATGCCCGCGTGCAGTTCCTCACCGCCGAGCGAGTCGATCCACGAGACGTCCGTGACACGATATTGGCGTCATGGTGGCGCTCCCACCGCAAGAAGGTCGCCGCGGACCACATCGAGCTGCCCTACGTGCGCAACCCCGACCTCGAACTCCCGCTCGCCCGCAGCGCCACCCCCATCCTGCGTCGGCTGTCCGAGCAGCTCGACGGCCAGGCGATCAGCGTCATCCTCACCGACCCCGCCGGCGTCGTGCTCGAACGGCTCACCGGCGACGGCGACCTGCACCGTCACCTCGACGGCATCAACCTCGCACCCGGCTTCAGCTACGCCGAGGAGTTCGTCGGCACCAACGGCATCGGCACCGCGCTCGAAGGCGGCCGCCCCATGCACGTCTTCGGCCACGAGCACTACGCCGAAGACCTCGAAGACCTCGCCTGCGCCGGCGTGCCCATCCAGCACCCCATCACCGGCAAGACCGTCGGCGCCGTCGACCTGACCTGCTGGCGCCGCGACGCCGGACCGCTGATGATCGCGCTCGCCAAGACCACCGCCGACCAGATCCGCCAGGCGCTGCTCGTCGACTCGGGCGTGCGCGAGCTCGAACTGTTCCAGGCCTACCTGCAGGCCTGCCGCCGCACCACCGGCATGGTGCTCGCGCTCAACAACGACGTCGTGATCATGAACGACCCAGCACGCCACCTGCTCGACCCCGGCGACCAGTCCGTACTGCTCGAACGCGCCTCCGAGGCACTCGCCGGCGGGCATCGCGCGCCGGTCGTCGTCGAACTGCCGACCGGGGAGACCGCGCGGATCTCGTGCCGCCCGGTCGAGCGGCACAACCAGGTGACCGGCGGCATCGTGCACGTCACCCTGATCCGCCCCGACGAGGAACCGGCCACCGCGCCCCGGCCCCGCAAGCTGCTGCCGGAGCTGGCGGGCACCGCGCCCGCCTGGCTGCGCTGCTGCCAGGAGGTCGACCGCGCGTTCGGCGCCCGCGAATGGCTGCTGCTCTCCGGCGAACCCGGCACCGGCAAACTCGCGCTCGCCCGCGCCGTGCAGCACCGCCACCACCCCGACCGCCGCATCCACGTCGTCGACGCCGGCACCCCCGACGCCGTGCCGCGCGTCGTCGCGGAATTGCGCGAGCGGTCCACTGTGGTCATCACCCACCTCGATCGGCTACCCGATCCTCATCCTTTGGTGGAATTGCTCGCCGAGCACCGGAAAACCCGCTGGGTCGCCGCCACCCACACCGGCGCCATCGCACCCGAACTCGCCCAGTGCTTCGGCCGCACGGTCGAGGTTCCGCCACTGCGCCACCACATCGAAGACCTGCGCGAGCTCGTCCCGCTCTTCCTCGCCAGGCTCAGCCACGGCACCGGCCTGACCTGCGCCCACGACGCCATGCAGCTGCTCACCCGCTCCACCTGGCCAGGCAACGCCGCCCAGCTCTACCAGGTGCTCCGCCAGATCGTGCAGAACCGGCGCCGCACCGGCGTGATCACCCCCGACGACCTCCCGCCCGACTACCACGCGGTCAGCCGCCGCCTGCTCAGCCAGCTCGAATCGATGGAACGCGACGCCATCGTCCGCAGCCTGCTCGCCAACCACGGCAACAAGAAACGCGCCGCCGAAGCACTCGGCATGTCCCGCGCGACGATCTACCGCAAGATCCACGATTACGGCATTCTCGCACCCCGAGGGTCGTGAGTGTTCCCGACGGTTAGAACCGTCGGGAACACTCACGACTCATTTCAGCAATCGTAATCGTGGGTGGCGCCCCGGACATAGCCCGGAATGTAGCTGCTGTAGCCGCCGAGGTAGAGCGTTTCTTTCACGGCGACGCAGTATGGTTGGTCGGGTGACCAGATGACGTCGGCGACGATGTGGTGCACGGATATGTAGCTGCAATTCGTGTAATAAGCAGCCGGGGTCTTCGGGTCGTCGGTGTGCCAGAAGCCGCAGGGACCTGGCGGGTCGGCCTGAGCCACGCCGGGAGCGACAGCCAGGCCCAGCGCCACGGTCGCGGCGGCGCCGATGGCGGCGATGGTTCGTTTCAGCATGTCAGACTCCCTTCAGGACGAACACGTGCCGGTGTGCTCCGCGCCGAGCACCGGGTCTTCGTAGAAGCCGAGCGCCCTCGTCTCCTTCCGGCCGACGCAGATGTCGTCGTCGGGCGTCATCCAGTTGTTGTGGACGTGCACCCGATGCACGTCGAGGTAACTGCAGTTCGTGTAATAGGCCATCGCATACATGCCGTCGCGGTGCCAGAAACCGCACGGACCCGGCGGGTCGGCCTGAGCCGAACCTGGGATCACCACTGACATAATGGTCATGGCAGCCGCGGCGATCCCGGCCAGTGTTCTTTTGCGCATATCACTCCTCAGGGTTTTCTGTCGAATGATCGGGGGAGTGAAACACCGAGCGCTGTCAAGGTGCTGTCAGTTCTGTTTTATGCGGAAAATGTGCGATATCCGCATTAATCCACGCCTGAAAAGCGCTGGGTGGTGCGTTCGTGGAGAAGATCCACCAAAGGATGACCGCCACGTCGGCGTGATCACTCCGTGGAGTCGCAGGTGTACGCAGGGTATCTTCTGGGCAACGATCAGGCAGTCGAATGTTTGGGGATATATTGCGCGATAGGGCGGGTTAGTGGTTTGTTCTTCGCCTTGGGGCGGGACCAATCGAGAAAACAGAGGTGGTCATGGTGCGAATTTCCGGCCGGCGACTCGGCGCGGCGGTACTCGCGGGGATGCTCGCGGCGGCGCCGTTCGCGGCGCCCGCGCAGGCACAACAGGGCAAGACGCTGCGGGTAGCGCTGCTGACCGGCATCGACCACCTCAACCCCTTCACCGCGGAACTGCTCGCCGCCACGCAGGTCGGGCGGCTGAACTACGAGTTCCTCACCCTCCCGTCGGCCGAGAACGCCCAGCCCACCGGCGGCATCGCCGAGTCGTGGTCGGCCTCGGACGACAAGCTGACCTGGACCTACAAGATCCGCCCGAACATGAAGTGGTCCGACGGCAAGCCGCTGACGGCCAAGGACGCCGCCTTCACGTTCACCAAGATGCTCACCGACGCCACCGCGCGCACCGCGAACGGCAGCTACGTCACCAACTTCGACACCGTCACCGCGGCCGACGACGCGACGCTGGTCATCAAGACCAAGACACCGCAGGCCACGATGACCGCGCTCGACGTGCCGATCGTGCCCGAGCACATCTGGGCGCCGATCGCCGACCTCAAGGACCCCAAGACCGACACGATGGACGTCGTCGGCGTCGGCAGCGGCCCGTACGTGCTCACCGAGTACAAGCCGAACGAGTTCGTGAAGTTCAAGGCCAACAAGGACTACTGGCGCGGCGCGCCGAAGGTCGACTCGGTGCAGCTGCTGAAGTTCAGCGACGCCGAAGCCGCGGTGAACGCGCTGAAGCAGAACGAGGTCGACGTCATCAACCGGCTCACGCCGACCCAGTTCGACGCGCTCAAGGGCCAGCCCGGCATCACCACCAGCGAGGCGCCCGGCCGTCGCTACAACGAGATCAGCTTCAACCACGGCGTCACGACCGTCGACAACAAGCCGCTGGGCAACGGCAACCCCGCGCTCAAGGACATCAAGCTCCGCAAGGCACTCGCGCAGGCCATCGACCCGCAGACCATTGTGGACCGCGTGATGGCCGGGCACGGCAAGGTCGGCACCGGTGTCGTCCCCACCGCGTACTCCACCTACCACTGGCAGCCCGCCGCCGGTGAGCTGGCCAAGTTCGACCTCGCCGCCGCCGGCGCCGCGCTCGACGCCGCCGGCTACGCCAAGGGACCCGACGGCGTCCGCACCGTCCCCGGTGGCGGCAAGCTCGAACTGCGCCTCGCCGGCCACTCCTCACGCCCGTTCGACCAGCGCACCGCCGAATACATCAAGGGCTGGTTCAAGGACATCGGCGTCACCATCACCCCCGAGCTCGTCTCCGACGAGGAGCTCAACGACCGCACCAGCGCCGGCAACTACGACCTGGCCATCTCCGGCTACTCGACCAGCCCCGACCCGGACTACGCGCTGTCGCTGCAGACCTGCGCCCAGCGGCCCAACGCCGAGGGCAAGGGCGGCAGCACCGACAACTTCTTCTGCGACGCCGAATACGAAGAGCTCTACAAGCAGCAGCTCGTCGAGTTCGACCCGGCCAAGCGCGCCGACCTCGTCAAGAAGGCGCAGGCACGACTCGCCAGCCAGGTCGTCAACGTCGTGCTCGACTACGACAACGTCCTCGAGGCCTACCGGTCGGACAACTTCTCCTCGTTCACCAAGCAGCCCCAGCCCGAAGGCGCGATCCTCGAGCAGATGGGCTACTGGGGTTACTACGGCGCCACCCCCGCCTCGGGTCAGGCCGCGTCCAGCGGTGACAACGGCAGCGGCGGCGGCAGCAACACCGGGCTCTGGATCGGCATCGGAGCCGTCGTGCTGATCGTGCTCGTCGGTGGCGGCGTCATCCTCGCCAAGCGCGGCAAGTCCGCGGACGACCGGGAGTAGGACGCACACCTTGTCCACCGCACTCAGTTCGCTGGACCCGTCCGCGGCGCTCACCGATTCTGATGAGCGCCGCGGCGGCACCGGCACCCTCCGGTTCGTGCTCGCGAAGGTCGGCGGCGCGCTGGTCAGCCTGGTGCTGGTCATCACGCTCGGCTTCCTGCTCTTCCGCGCGCTGCCCGGCGACCCGCTCGCCACCCGCGTCCGCGACCGGCCCACCGATCCCCAGCAACGGGCCGCGCTCGCGGCCAGCATGGGACTCGACAAGCCGCTGCCCGAGCAGTTCTTGACCTACTTCAAGGACCTGATCACCCGCGGCGACATGGGCAACTCCGTCGCGCAGAGCCGGCCGGTCATCGACATGATCGGCGAACGCGTCTGGCCGACCGTGCTGCTGGTCGGCACCGCGACGCTGCTCGCGGTCGTGCTCGGCGTCTGGCTCGGGGTGCGCTCGGCGTGGAAGCGCGACAGCTTCTTCGACCGCGCCAACACCGGCATCGCGCTCACCCTCTGGTCGGTGCCGCAGTTCTGGCTCGGCCTGCTCCTGCTGGTCTACACCAGCGGGCTGTTCCCCAGCCGCGGCATGCACTCACCAGGGACACCGCCCGGCTTCTGGTCGCAGACCGTCGACGTCGCGCACCACCTCGCGCTGCCGTGCCTGACGCTGCTCGCGGTGTTCTACGCCCAGTACATGCTGATCATGCGCTCGTCGCTGATCGGGGAGATGAACGCCGACTACCTCACCACCGCCCGCGCCAAGGGCCTGCGCGACGACCTCGTCCGCAAACGGCACGCCGTGCCCAACGCGCTGCTGCCGACGGTGACGCTGGTGTTCCTCCAGTTCGGCCTCGTCGTGTCCGGCTCGGTGTCGGTGGAGGCGGTGTTCAGCTGGCCGGGGCTGGGCCTGCTCACCTACGACGCGCTCAAAGGACCGGACTACCCGGTGCTGCAAGGGGTGTTCATCGTGCTGACCGGCTCGGTGGTCACCATGAACCTGTTCGCGGAACTGCTCTACCGCGTGCTCGATCCGAGGGTGCGTGCCGCATGACGGCCAGCAAGAACGCCGAGAACACCGAAAGCGCCCGCACGATCGCCTGGCGCCGCCGCCGCGCCGCGGCCGCCGCGGTGTGGCGCGAGTTCACCCGCACCAGGAGCGGGTTCATCGGGCTCGTGCTGCTCGGGATCATCGTGGCCGCCTCCCTGCTCGCGCCGCTGCTCACCGACGAAGCCGGCCTCGACGTCACCAAGGCGACCGCCGGTCCCTACCAGGACCCCGGCAACGGCTACCTGCTCGGCACCGACGTCGCCGGCCGCTCGGTGCTGCTGCTGACCTACTGGGGCGCCAGGGCGACACTGCTCGTCGGCTTCTCCGCCACGGTGCTGTCGGTGCTGCTGGGCACCATCGTCGGCATGGCAGCCGCGCACTACGGCGGCTGGCTCTCGGCGGTGCTGCTGCGGTTCACCGACTTCTTCCTGGTCCTGCCGTCGCTGGTGCTCGCGCTCGCGCTCGCCGCGGTGCTGCCCAAGAGCCTGTGGACGATCGTGCTGGCCATCGGCATCACCGCGTGGCCCACCACCGCCCGCCTGGTCCGCGCGCAGACGCTGACCATCGAAGGCAGGCCCTACATCGAGCGCGCGAAAGCGCTCGGCGGCGGCCACGCGCACATCCTCGGCAAACACGTGCTGCCCGGCGTGATGCCGCTCGTGCTCGCCAACACGACACTCGTCGTCGGCAACGCGGTCATCGCCGACGCGACGCTGGCGTTCCTCGGCGTCGGCGACCCGAACGTCATCTCCTGGGGCAACATGCTGCACGAGGTGCTCGCCAACGGCGGCGTCACCCGCGGCGCCTGGTGGAACGTGCTGCCGCCCGGCATCGCGATCGTCGCCGTCGTGCTGTGCTTCACGCTCATCGGGCGCGCGCTGGAGACCGTGTTGGACCCGCAGCTCAAGGGGGAGCGGTCGTGACCGCGCTACTGGAACTCAACGACCTCACCGTCACCTACCGCACCGGCGGCGGCGACGTCGACGCCGTGCGCGGGGTCAGCCTGCGCCTGGAGCCCGGCGACACCCTCGGCGTCGCGGGGGAGTCGGGGTCGGGCAAGTCGACGGTCGCGATGAGCGTGCTGCGCCTGCTGCCCCGCTCGGCCAAGATCACCGGCGAGATCCTGCTCGACGGCGAAGACGTCACCACCATGAAATGGGGACGGCTGCGCGCCGTGCGCTGGGGCGAGGCCTCGGTGGTCTTCCAGGGCGCGATGCACGCGCTCAACCCGGTCCGCAAGATCGGCGAGCAAATCGCCGAGCCACTGCGCATCCACGCCACCGTGCCCGAAGCCCAGGTCAAGGCCCGCGTCGCGGAACTGCTCGACCAGGTCGACCTCCCGGCCGCCCGCGCCGGCGCGTACCCGCACGAGCTCTCCGGCGGGCAGAAGCAGCGCGTGATGATCGCGATGGCGCTGGCCTGCGCGCCGCGGCTGATCATCGCCGACGAACCCACCACGGCGCTCGACGTGATCGTGCAGGCCCAGGTGCTCACCCTGCTGCGCAAGCTCGTCGCCGAGCAGGACATCGGGCTGATCATGATCAGCCACGACCTGTCGGTGCTCGCGTCCACCTGCGCCCGCACCGCGGTCATGTACGACGGCGAACTCGTCGAGCAGCGGCCCAGCGCCGAGCTGATGGCCGCCCCGGAACACCCGCACACCCGGGCGCTCGCCGCCGCGTTCCCGACCGTCGGCGACCCGGTGTCCCGCTTCGCGCCCGCGACCAGCACCCCGCTGCCGCCCGAACCCGGCCGCGAACGCGGGGGAGAGGCGCTGCTGTCCGCCCAAGACGTGCGCGTGACGTTCAAGGACCGCACCGGCGCGCGGATCAACGCCGTCGCAGGCGTCTCGCTCGACGTGCACCGCGACGAGATCGTCGCGCTGGTCGGCCAATCCGGCTCCGGCAAGACCACGCTCGCCAGAACGCTGCTCGGGCTGCAACAGCCCACCTCGGGCACCGTGCGCTACCGAGGCGAGGCGATGCCGTCCACCGCGGCCGGGCTCAAGGCCTACCGGCGGCACGTTCAGCTCGTCCTGCAGGACCCGACGAGCGCGCTGAACCCACGTCACAGCGTCTACGAGGCAGTCGCCGAAGGCCCGCGCATCCACGGCGTCACCGACGAGCGCGCGGTCGTCACCCGGGCACTGGAAGCGGCCGAACTGCGGCCCGCCGAGAAGTTCTTCACGCGGCTGCCGCACGAGCTGTCCGGTGGCCAGCGCCAGCGGGTGGTCATCGCCGGCGCGCTCGCGCTCGACCCCGGCGTGATCGTCGCCGACGAGCCCGTCGCCTCGCTCGACGCGTCCGTGCGCGGCGAGATACTCGCGCTGCTGCTGCGGCTGCGCCGCGAACTCGGCCTCGCCGGCCTGGTGATCACCCACGACCTGGGGCTGGCCTGGAACATCGCCGACCGCGTCGCCGTGATGTACCGCGGCGAACTCGTCGAGGTCGGGACCGTCGAAGAGGTGCTGCTGGACCCGAAACACGACTACACGAAGTCGCTGCTCGCGGCACTGCCCGGCGGGGTCAGCGTCCGAACGGCGGTTGACTGATGCGTGCATACACCCTGTCAGAATCGGGAAAAACAGCGTCTGCCGACAGGCGTTACGGCACCGGTGTGTAATCTTCACCATCGACATGGCGACCACTACAGACCCAGCGCCGGAGGCAGACGGCTCGGCGCAGCGCACCTCGGCGGCCACGGAAAAACCACTGGCCGACCGCATCAAGGTGCCCTCACGCTTCCCGTACCGGACCATCGCGATGGGCACCATCGGTGCCGCGCTGCTGATGATCGCCGCGCTCGGCGCCGGTGGCATCCTGATCCGCGACCCCGTCCTCGGCCACGGCCCGCTGTCGTGGATCCGCTACGGCCACGGCCGGGCACTCGCGAACGTCTTCCTCTACACCGGCTTCGCGCTCGTGGTGTGGGCCTGGGTGCGCCTGGGCCGCTACGTGCTCGCCGGCCGCATCGGCACCCGGCCCATCCTGGTCGCCGCCGGCTGCTGGATGGCGCCGCTGCTGGTGTCGCCGCCGCTGTTCACCCGTGACGTGTTCTCCTACCTCGGCCAGGGCGCCCAGCTGCTCTACGGGCTCGACCCGTACGAGCACGGCCCCGTCGAGCTGGACGTGCTCCCCGACGTCGTGCAGAACGTGCACCCGCTGTGGCAGACCACGCCCGCCCCGTACGGCCCGCTGTTCCTGCTGGTCGCCAAGGGCATCGTCTCGATCACCGGCAACAACATGATCGCCGGCGTCATCCTCACCAGGCTCGTGCTGCTCATCGGCCTCGCGATGATGCTGTGGGCGCTGCCGCGCCTGGTCAAGCACCTCGGCGGCAGGCTCCCGGTCACCATGTGGCTCGCGGTCGCCAGCCCGATGATGGTCATCCACCTCGTCGGCGGCCCGCACAACGACCTGCTCATGCTCGGCTTCCTCACCATCGGCGTGCTCGCCGCGCTCGAGCGCAAGCACGTGGTCGCCGTGGCGCTGGTGACCATCGGCATGCTGATCAAGCCGACCGCCGCCATCGCGTTGCCGTTCATCGTCTGGATGTGGGCCAACCACCTCGAAGGCGGCACCAAGACCCGCAACTTCTTCCGCGCGCTGCTGCCCGCGCTGGGCATCTTCGTGCCGGTGTTCGTCGCCGGGACCTGGGTCTCGCTCGGCTCGTTCAACATCGGCTGGGCGACCGGCCTGAAGGCGCCGACGCTCATCGCGAACTGGCTGAACTTCCCGACCGGCATCGGCGAGATCTTCTACTCGCTCGTGCACATCGTCGTGAACGTCCCGTCGTCGCCGTTCGTGACGGTCTGCCGTGCCATCGCGATGGTCGCGCTCGCCGCCTACCTGGTCCGCCAGTGGTGGCTCGCTCGCGACGGCGGCAACAAGGCCGTCTTCCACATGGCACTGGCGCTGCTGGCCGTCGCGATCCTCGCGCCGCCCACCCTGCCGTGGTACCTGACCTGGGGCTTCGTCATCCTGTCCGCCTTCAAGTGGCAGCCGAAGCACATGGCCGTCGTCGTCGCCGTCTCGGTCTTCCTGGTCTGCGTCTACTACCCGACCGGCGAGCAGGGCCTCTACGACTGGTGGTTCATCGCACTGGTCGTCGCCGCCTCGCTCTACTCCGCGGCGTCGCTCCTGCGCCCGGACCCGCTGCGCCTGGTCGCGGCCTTCCGCAAAGACTGAGACGGAGTAAAGCCCGCTTTATCCCCCGGGATAAAGCGGGCTTTACACCTCGCCAGAGAAGCGGCCCCAGGCGGACTGCCTGGTCATGCTCAACGCCTCGCCGACCTGCGTCCACGTCGCACCCAGCGAGCGCGCCTTGCTCACCCAGACGGCGAGATTCCGCTCGATCTGCGCCTGCGCGGCCGCGACCGGCCCGAGCGTGGCGAGCACGTCCTCCATCGACATCTCCACCTCCCACGGCCCCACCGGCGCGTCGGACGCGGGCGTCCCGGCCATGATCTTCGCCGCGAGGTCCACGCAGCCGTCACAGATGAAGACACCGGGCCCGGCGAGGAGTTTCCCCACCTCGTCGTTGGACTTGCGGCAGAACGAGCAGTCGGCGATCAACGGCATGAGGTTCCTCCCAGCGGCGTGCTTGTCAGGCGGAACCTTACGACGTCAGGTCGTGCCTGACAAGCCTTTCCGTCGGGAGGCGCTCCAGCCGCGCCACACCTCGACCCGCGTGACCACGACAGGCCCTTGCGGCGGCTGTTCCTCGTACTGCGGGTATTTCGCGCGTAGCCAGCTCAGCGGTTCGGCCCGGTCGGTCACGACGGCCTCACCGTCGGCGCGGACCCACCACAGCCGATCCCAGTCATCGTCGTAGTGGTCGACGAGAAAACTCACGCGCGGGTTCGCCGCGATGTTCGCCAGCCGCTTCAACGCGAACGTCGACTTGGGTTTGTGATCGACCGCGAACACGACCTCGTCACCCGCGACCGCGAACGTCACCGGCACCAGATGCGGCACCCCGGCGGCGTCCACGGTCGCGAGCCGCGCCACGCGGGCGGCGGCGAACCGGGCTCTGGCCTCAGTGTTCTCCACCGTCCACACGGTACTTCGACTCAGACGTTCACCGGGTGCTGCGAGCCGCCCTGCTCGGCGAGCAGCTGCTCGCGCAGGATGTCGGCGTGCCCGCAGTGATGGGCCAGCTCCCGCAGCACCTGCAGGTAGACCCAGTGCACCGTGCGCGGCCCCGACCGGTGCCCGGTCACGACACTGTCCAGCGACAGGTCCGCGACCGCCTTCCTGGCCGTGGCGCAGGCTTCCCGGTAGGCCGCCGTGACCGAGGCGATCGTGTCGTCGTCGCTGAGCCGGAACGACTCGTCCGGAGTACGCACCATCCCGAGTTCCTGGCGCGACATCCCGCCGACGCACTCCTCGAACCACACCCGCTGCATCCACGTGACGTGCTTGAGCAGCCCGAGCAACGTCGTCGCCGACGGAACGAGCCCACGGCGGACCTGGTACTCGGTCAGACCGTCGAGTGTGGACTCGATCTCGGTCCGGTACTCCTCGATGAACGCCTCGAGCTGCGTACGTTCGTCGTCCAGCGGCACGTCGAACGAACCCATCGGAATCTCCTCTCGCGCACGGCACTTGCCCCACGAGTCAACCAGGTCCCGTTAGGCTCGGTCGTCATGTTCACCATCGGCGATTTCGCCAGGCTCGGCCAGGTCTCGGTCCGCATGCTGCGCCACTACGACGCCATCGGCCTGCTGCGGCCGGTCGACGTCGACGCCTCGTCCGGGTACCGCTTCTACAGCGCCGAGCAGCTGCGCAGGCTCAACCGCCTGGTCGCGCTGAAAGACCTGGGCTTCTCCTTGCAGCAGGTCGGCGAGATCCTCGACGACAAGGTCAGCGCCGACGAGCTACGCGGCATGCTCCGCCTGCGCCAAGGCCAGCTCGAAGCACAGATCGAGGCCGACATGGCCAGGCTCGCCGGCGTCGAATCACGCCTGCGCATGATCGACCTCGAAGACTTCCCGCGCACCGCCGAAGTCACCGTCAAGCCGATCCCCGCCGTCCGCGTCGCCGAGCTCAGCGCCCTCGCGGCGAGCTACGAGGGCTCGGCCATCGGACCGGTGATCCAGGGACTGTTCCCGCGCCTCGGCGAGGTCGTCACCGCTGCGGGCCTCGAACCCGCCTACCCGGCCATCGCGTACTACACCTCCGCGGGCAGCGAAGTCGCCGTGCACGCCGCGGTCGGTGTCTCCGCCGACCCCGATCCCGCGTTCGGCTTCGACGTCGTCGACCTCCCGGCCATCGACTCCGCCGCGACGATGCTCCACCACGGCCAGATGGAGGACATCGGCGAGTCCTTCCAGGCCCTCGCCAGGTGGATCGACCACAACGGCCACCGCACCCTCGACTTCGCCCGCGAGGTCTACCTGGAGTGCGGCGAAGCGATGATCACCGAACTCCAGGTCGCCATCGCCTCGTGAGTGATGCGGCCGGTTCTAACCGGTCAAAACACTCACGACCTGAAGGTGAGGGTGCGGGCGGTCGCGTCGAGGTCGGCCGCCACACCGAGCGGGATGGTCGGGGAGTTCTCGACGTGGCCGAAGCCCAGGTCCGCCAGCATCGGCACGCCCAGTGGCCCGAGCCGATCGAGCATCAGGGCTTCGACGCGTTCGGGATTTCCGCAGCCCGACCACGAGCCGAGCACGATCCCGGCGACCCCGTCGAACCAGCCCGCGCGCAGCAGCTGGGTGAGCAGGCGGTCGAGCCGGTAGGCGCTCTCGGTCACGTCCTCCAGCAGCACGATCCGGCCACGCGCCGAACCCTGCTCCGGCGTTCCCAAGCCCGCGGCCAGCAGCGCGAGGTTGCCGCCGGTCAAGACTCCACGCGCGCGGCCGGGCACGAGCGTCCGGGACGCCGGGTTGCTCAGCGGTTGCACCTTCTCCGGCTCGAACAAGCTCTGCCGCAGGTGCTCGGCCGCGAACGTGCCGAACAGCGGGCTCGCGGGCATCGGCGAGAACAGCGACACCAGCCCGAGATGCGCGGAAATGGCCTGGTGCAACGCCGTCACGTCGCTCGAACCCGCGAAGATCTTGGGCGGCGCGTCGGCGAGCGCGCGCCAGTCGATCAGGTCCAGCATGCGCTGGGTGCCGTAACCGCCGCGCGCGGCCAGTACGCACTGGACCGACGGGTCGAGCCAGGCTTCGGTGAATTCCGCCGCACGTTCGGCGTCGGTGGCCGACAGATAGTCCAAAGTGGAGTGTCTACTCAGTACACACGGGCCGACGGAGACCTTCAGGCCCCACGACTCCAGCACCGGCAGCGCCGCGTCGAGATGGACCGCGGGGATCGGGCCGGCCGGTGCGATCAAGGCCAGCGTGTCGCCGGGGACGAGCGGCCTCACGAGCGCAGGTCCAGCACGCGCACACCCGGCGTCTCGAAGCCGAAGACCTGACCGTAGAACGACAATTCCGCCTCCAGGGCCGCGATGATCGTCTCCGCCTTGCGGAAACCGTGCTGCTCGCCCTCGAACGTGAGATACGCGTGGCGCACCCCGCGCCCGCCCAGCGACGCCACGAACCGGTCCGCCTGCTCCGGTGGGCAGATCTGGTCCTCCAAGCCCTGCAGGAACAGGACAGGCCCGGCGAGCGCGGCGGCGTTGTTGATGGGGGAGCGCCGGCGGTAGCGGGGCTCGGTCTCGGGCAGCGGCCCGATGAGGCCGTCGAGGTAGCGGGACTCGAAGTCGTGCGTCTCGCCGCCGTCCGCCGTCCAGGTGTAGAGGTCGAGTATCGGGTACTTGATCGTCGCCGCGCCGAACGTGCGGACGGTCGTCATCGCCGCCGCCGAGGTGAAACCACCCGCGGACCCGCCGCGGATCGCCAGCCGCGCCGGGTCCGCGAGGCCCTCGGCGACCAGCGCGTCCGCGACCGCCACGCAGTCCTGGACGTCGACCACGCCCCACTGCTCACGCAGCCGCTCGCGGTAGCGCCTGCCGTAGCCGGTCGAGCCGCCGTAGTTGACGACCGCGACGCCGATGCCGCGGCTGGTGAAGTAGGCGATCTCCAGATCCAGCGTCGGATAGGCGCGTCCGGTCGGGCCGCCGTGCACGTGGATCATGAACGGCGGCGCCGCGCCGTCCGGTGCCGTGAAGTCCGGATTGGACGGTAGGTAGACGTAGGCGGGAACGGGTCCGTCGGCCGTGTCGAACACCCGCTCCGACGGCACCGGCAAGTACTCGTGCGACGGCAGACCGGCGGGCTGCGTGGTCAGTTCGGTCACCTCCGCACCGACGTGCACGAGCGCGGATTCGCGGTGCGGACCGGCGGCGACTCCGGCGATGCCGCCCTCGTGGGCCGTGATCGTCGTGTCCCACTGGGTCAGCTCCGGAGCCAGTGGCGAGAGTGTGCCGGACGCCTCGTCGAGTACGGCGAGACGGCCTGAGCTGAGCACGGCGTGCTTGCCGTCGCCGAGCGGGGTGAACCAGCGCGAGCCGAGCTTCCACAGCGCGCCGCCGAGTTCCTCGGTGACCGGGGCGAGGTTGACCGACGAGCCGTCGAGGCCGATCCGGTGCAGGTTCCACCAGCCGCCGGGATCGAGCAGCGCGAGCAGCGAGGTCGGGCTCTCCCATTCGAGCTGGCACACCGCGACCGTCGCGCCGCCCGCGATCACCTCGGGCGTGCCGAGCGAGCCGTCCTCGAGCACGGGCGCGACGCACAGTTCCGTGCCGTCCCACGGCATCGCCGGGTGATCCCAGCCGAGCCACGCCGCGTGCGCGCCGTCCGGCGACAGCTGCGGCGCGCTCAGGAAGTGATGGCTCGCGGCGAGCGAGCGTGGTTCGGCGCCGTCGAGTGACAACTGCACCAGATCGCGTGAGACGTCGGCGCGTCGCGAGCCGACGCTGGTCTCGCGCACCGCCCAGACCGTGCCACGCGGACCGGGCCGGAGGTCGCCGAACCGGACACCGTGCGGCACAGCGGGTTCGGCTGTGATCGGCGTCACCTGGCCGGACGTCAGGTCGCGGACGTAGACGCGCTGGTCGTCCCAGTGTGTGAAGACGAGCCGGTCGCCGATCGCGGCCCACGGCCGCCCGCCGTACTCGTGGACGCGGTTGCGGGCGTTCCACGGCGCGGGCAGCACCTCTTCACCGGCCCTCACCAGCGCGACCCTGCCGCCTTCGGCCGGTCTGGCCTCGGCCCACCACAGCACGCCGCCGACGGCGTCGACCCACTGCACGCCACCTCCGGCGGCGGCCGCGTCGGCGGCGGTGATCGGCGAGGTCCAGGTTCCATAAGACGCGATCTTGGGCACCACAGGAGCCTAATGGGCCAGAACACGGGGCGGCAGATGCCGATGATCGTGCGTTGGCCTAGGGTCGAGGGTGCCATGTCTCGCGTAATTCACGTCTTCCGCCAGCCCGACCGGTTCGTCGCCGGGACCGTCGGGGAGCCCGGTGACCGCACTTTCTACCTCCAGGCGTCCGAAGATGTGCGCACGATCAGCGTGACCATCGAAAAACAGCAGGTCGCGGTGCTCGCCGAGCGCCTCGGCTCGCTGCTCGAGGAGGTCGCGACGCGCTTCGGCGCGGACGTGCCGGAGGACGTACCCGACGATCTCGTCGACGTCGACCCGCTCACCGTGCCCGTCGAGGAGGAGTTCCGCGTCGGCACGATGGGCCTGGGCTGGGACGCCGACTCGAAGGCTGTCGTGATCGAGCTGCTCGCCATCACCGAGGGCGAAGTGGACGAAACGGTCGTACTCGACGACACCGAGGAAGGTCCCGACGCCGTGCGGGTGTTCCTGACCCCGGTCGCCGCCCGAGCCTTCGCCGAGCGCGCCGACCGGGTGATCAACGCGGGCCGCCGCCCGTGCCCGCTCTGCGCCGAGCCGCTCGACCCGGCAGGCCACATCTGCCCGCGCCAGAACGGCTACCGCCGCGACGTCGACGTGATCGAAGACTGAGCCGCGGCGTGGACGACCTGCTCGCGCACGGAAAGCTCGAGGTCGAAGGCAGACTGGTCGAAGCCTCCAACCTGACCCTGTTCTGCCAGGTCGAGCTCGACGGCGAGATCGCCAACGCCGTCTACAAGCCGGTCCGCGGCGAGCGCCCGCTCTGGGACTTCCCCGACGGCACGCTCGCCGGCCGCGAGGTCGCGACCTATCTGGTCGCCGACGCGCTCGGCCTCGGCGCGATCCCGCAGACCGTGCTCCGCGACGGCCCGTTCGGCGAGGGCATGGTCCAGCGCTGGATCGAGACGAGCGAGGACGAGCTCGTCGACGTCCGCGCCCCCGATGACCTCCCGCCCGGCTGGAAGGTCGTGCTGCACGCCCACGACCGCAACGGCGAACCCGCGGTGCTCGCGCACGCCGACCACCCCGGCATCCGCGACCTCGCGCTGCTCGACATCGTCGTCAACAACACCGACCGCAAGGGCGGCCACATCCTGAGCGGCACGGACGGCGTCGTCTACGGCGTCGACCACGGCATCTGCCTGCACACCGACCCCAAGCTGCGCACGGTGCTCTGGGGCTGGATCGGCGAGCCGCTGCCGGAGGACGCGATCGTCAAACTCAAGGCGCTGCGCGGCAAACTCGAAGGCGAACTCGGCGAGGCGCTCGCCCCGCACCTGACCAAGTTCGAGATCCTCGCCATCCGGGACCGCGCCGAGCAGCTCGTCTACGAGGGCGTGTTCCCCTCGCCGGGCGACGAGTGGCGCGCCATTCCCTGGCCACTGTTCTAGTCACGACCGACTTTCGGACGTAGCCGCATGCACGAACGGCTACGTAACGTCCACCGGGTTTGCGTTTCCACCCGTTGACGAGGGGAAGTCGTGCGAAGAGTTCTGGCCGGAGCGGCCACGATCGTGCTGCTGAGCGCGGGGATCACGCCCGCGGCGTTCGCGGCACCGGCACCACCACAGCAAGTCGCCGACCAGTCGGTCGCGCAGCTCGACGAGCTGCCCAACCCGCTGGAGGACAAGCGCCGCGCGCTGCGCCAGGAGGCGCTGACGAAGGTGCTCACCGGCGAGGCCACCGCGCAGAAGCGGGGCGCGAGCACCGTCGCGAAGATGGGCAAGAAGGCCAAGAGCAAGACGGACAAGACGCCGACCGACCAGTACGTCGAGCTCGCGCGCGAGAAGACCGACAAGGTGTTCGTCGTGCTCGCCGAGTTCGGCAACGACCGGCACCCGCAGTACCCCGACAAGGACCAGGACCCGGCGACGCCCGGCCCCAAGCGCTTCGACGGGCCGCTGCACAACCAGATCCCGGAGCCGAACCGCGCGGTCGACAACACCACGATCTGGCGCTCTGACTTCAGCAAGCAGTACTTCCAGGACCTGTACTTCTCGACCGCGCCGGACGCCAACTCGGTCGCGAACTTCTACGACAAGCAGTCATCCGGCCGCTACAGCATCGACGGCATGGTGACCGACTGGGTCAAGGTCAAGTACAACGAGGCCCGCTACGGCCGCTCCAACGGTTTCCCTTGCGGCGGAACGGTCTGCAACAACTCCTACGACCTCGTGCGTGACGGCGTGACCGCGTGGGTCGACGCGCAGAAGGCGGCAGGCAAGACCACCGAGCAGATCCGCACCGAGCTGGCCGCGTTCGACCAGTGGGACCGGTACGACTACGACGGTGACGGCGACTTCAACGAGCCGGACGGCTACATCGACCACTTCCAGATCGTGCACTCCGGTGGCGACCAGGCCGACGGTGATCCGTGGCAGGGCGAGGACGCCATCTGGAGCCACCGCGGCTACGCGTTCAAGAACTACAGCTCCGGCCCCGGCAGCAACAAGCTCGGCGGCGCGCCGATCGGCGACACCGGGCTCTGGGTCGGCGACTACACCATGCAGCCGGAGAACGGCGGCGTGAGCGTGTTCGCGCACGAGTACGGCCACGACCTCGGCCTGCCCGACCACTACGACACCAGCGGCGGCGGCACGAACGGCGTCAACTGGTGGTCCATCATGGGCCAGACCCGCGTCGGCGAGCCGGGCGAGGCGCCGGGCACCCGCGCCAACGAGTTCTCCGCGTGGGACAAGCTGCAGCTCGGCTGGCTCGACTACGAGGTGGCCGTCGCCGGCCAGGACCGCACCTTCGAGCTCGGCCCGCACGAGTACAACACCGCCAAGGCGCAGGGACTCGTCGTCGTGCTGCCGGACGTGCCCAAGACGTTCGACTACGGCGCCCCGTACGCGGGCTCGAAGATGTGGTGGAGCGACAAGGGCAACGACCTCGACCACTCGATGACCGCGCCGCTCGACCTGACCGGCAAGGCATCGGCGTCATTGAGTCTCAAGACGCGCTTCGACATCGAAGAGGACTTCGACTACCTCTACATCGAAGCGGCCAACGCCGACGGCAGCTGGACCCAGCTCGACGGCACGGTCGACGGCAAGCCGTTCATCCGCGACTCGGGTAATTCGCCGGCCATCAGCGGTTCCTCGGCGGGCAAGTGGGTCGACGTGAAGGTGCCGCTGGACGCCTACGCCGGCAAGAACACCAAGCTGCGCTTCGCCTACCGCACCGACGGCGGCCTCGCGCTGCAGGGCTTCTTCGCCGACGAAATCGTCGTCACCGCCGACGGCGCCCCGGTGCTCACCGACGGCGCGGAAGCCGCCGGACCGTGGACCCTCAAGGGTTTCCGCACCGCCGCGGGCAAGGAGACGAAGGTCTTCGACCAGTTCTACATCGCGTCGAACCGGACCTACGAGTCCTACGGCAAGTACAACCGCACCGGTCCGTACCGCTACAGCTTCCCCGACAAGCCGGACTGGGTGGAACACTTCCCGTACCAGGACGGCCTGCTCGTCTCGCTGTGGGACACCAGCCACCTGGACAACAACACCAGTGAGCACCCCGGCGAGGGCCTGATCCTGCCGATCGACGCGAACCCCGCGCCGATCTACAACCTCGAAGGCAAGGCATGGCCGCCGACCGTGGCAGGCTACGACGCGCCGTTCGGGTTGCAGAAGTCGGACTCGTTCACCTTGCACATCAACGGAAAGGCCTCGTACGTGCGCGGCCAGTCCGCCCAGCCGGTCTTCGACGACACCAAGCAGTTCTGGTACCCGGAGACCCCGACGACGGGCGTCAAGCTCGCCGGCGTCGGCGTCGGCCTGCGCGTCCTGTCGCAGTCCGGCACCTCGATGAAGGTCAAGCTCTTCAAGACCAAGTAGCCCCTGACCCATCGGTACAAGCCCGAAAGTGGCTTTCGTCAGATCGCATCTGACGAAAGCCACTTTCGGGCTTTTCTCGTGCGCCTAGGGGCGCCAGAACTTGACCTCGGGGAACCGCGGTGATGGCCTGCCGAGCAGCGGCTGCTGCCGTCCGCGCAGGTGCAGGTCGAGGAACGCGGTCACGTAGTCGCCGGTGATCCGCAGTCCGCGCGCCGCGGGCAGTTTCTGGTCCGGTGGCAGGCCGAGCTGGTCGGCGAGCATCGGCAGGTCGGTGAACACCGACGGCCCGGCGCGCTCCACGGTGAGCCACCGTCGCCAGCCGGTCAGGCCGGGCCAGAGCCGGTCCCAGCTCGGGTCGGCTTGGCCGCCCGGCGCGTGGCGGGGCGTGCCGAGCAGGAGCAGTGGCCGATTCAGGCCCACCAGCAAGGGAAACGACCCGTCGAGGCTGACGCCGGCGCTGATCCGGGGGTCGGCCGCCATCGCGGGCAGGACGCTGCCGCCGCCGATCGAGTGGCCGACCATCGCGATGCGGCGCGGGTCGATCAGCTTGCCCCGGCCCCACACCGGGGTCTTGCCGATCAGCCGGTCGAGCACGAACGAGACGTCCGCCGCGCGGCCGCGCGCGATCTTGAGGTCGTCGTGCGCGAGGTGGCCGGTGGTGTGCCCGTCGGGGAACGTGGTCGCGACGGCTTCGTGGTTGTGGCCGATGGCCGCGACGACGTAACCCTGGCTCGCGAGGTCCTCGCCGAGCGTGCGCAGTGTGCCGCGCGGCTGCTCGCGGCCGGGGGAGAGGACCACCAGCGGCGCGCGGGAACCGAGCGGCGGCGCGTTCACCCTGGCGTGCGTGCCGACGGTGGTCAGCGCGTCGCCCGCGATGTCCTCGCTCAGCCCGCGCACGATCCGCTCCGACTCCGCGAGCGTCAGATACGGGGCCTGCCTGCCCGTCTCCACCAAGGCGGGGTACCAGATCGACACCATCAGCTCGCGCCGGTCGGCGGGAACCCACGGATCGGGCCTGGCTACGTCGCGCAGGTGCAGGGTGATTTGGCCGATCGGGTTCCGACCGGAGGGCTCGGGCAGCTTCATATAGGTATGATCATACGTCCGTCAAAACTGCGGTATCCGGAGAAACCCGGATAATTCCCTGGTTCGGTGTCAGGCTAACGGCCATGATCGTCTTGGATACCGCCGCTCGGGCAAGGTTGGTCGACCGTTTCGGGCCGCAGGTGACAGCATGGTGTGACGGTCTCCCCGCACGGGTGAACGAGCTGTGCGACCGCTGGGGACTCGAAGTGCTCTCCGCGGCGCCGGGCAACACCGGCCGGACGTTGCTCTGCCGCGACGCCGACGGCGCGTCCAAGGTGCTCAAACTGACCCCCGACACCGAAATCGCCGCCACCGAGGCCGCCGCGCTGCGCGTCTGGGCCGACTCCCGCCACGTGGTCGACCTGCTCGCCGCCGACGGCGACGCGCTCCTGCTCGACGGCATCGTCCCCGGCACCCCGCTGAGCGACGCCGACATCCCGTACGACCAGGTCGACACCATGCTCGCCGACCTGGCCACGTTCAAGCCCCGCGATAAAGCGGGCTTTACTCCCGGGGATAAAGCCCGCTTTATCCCCGGGAGTAAAGCGGGCTTTATCCCGCTTTCGGAGCGCGTCGACTTCATGTTCACCCTCGCCGCGCGACGTAACCCGGACGTGCTCGCCGACGTGCAGCGCCGCTCATGGCAGCGCGCCGCGGAGCTGGCACAGGGCGACGCGGCCGCGTTGGTGCACGGTGACCTCCATCCCGGCAACGTCCTGTGGGGCGCGGACGGGATCGTCGTCATCGACCCGCGGCCCAGCATCGGCGACCCCGCGGTCGACGCCGTCGACTGGGCGTTGCACCCGCTGCTCACCGGCGGCTCGCTCGACGACGGCATCGCGGCGCTGCCGAGCCTCGACGGCGACCGCGTGCGCGACTGGTGCGCCGCGCTCGCCGTCCTGCTCGCGCTGTCGGCGATCCGCCGCGGCCTGCCTGCCGAGTACACCGAGGCGTTGCTCGGCGTGGCACGCTGACGAGCTACGCGAACCGGACTACCGTCATCGCCCGTGCGCTATGACGACGTGCTGGCCGGATCACGCAAACGGGTGATCCCGGAAGTGCCCGCCGAACCCGGCCTGGTGGTCGAGGAGGCAGGCAGCGGGTTCTGTGGTGCCGTCATCCGCATCGAGTACGGCAACGTCGTGCTCGAGGACCGCAAGCTCAATCAACGCGTGTTCCCGCTCAACCCGGCGGGCTTCCTGCTCGACGGCAAGCCGGTCACGCTGGTGCCGGTCAAGGCCGCGCCGCGACCGGCGCGCAAGATCTCCGCGTCGGGATCCGTGCACGTCCAAGGCCTGCAGGCCCGCGTCGCGAAGGATTCCCGCATCTGGGTCGAAGGCAAGCACGACGCCGAACTCGTCGAGCGCGTGTGGGGCCACGACCTCCGGGTCGAGGGCATCGTCGTCGAACCACTCGACGGCGTCGACGTGCTGGCGGACCGGATCGCCGAATTCGGCACCGGCCCGGAGCGCAGGCTCGGCGTGCTCGTCGACCACCTCGTCGAAGGCAGCAAGGAATCCCGCATCGTCGACGCCGTGCGCGACGAGAACGTGCTGGTCACCGGGCATCCGTACATCGACGTCTGGCAAGCGGTGAAGCCGGCGGCCGTCGGCATCAAGGCGTGGCCGGTGGTGCCGCGCGGCATCGAATGGAAGCAGGGCATCTGCGACGCGCTCGGCTGGGGCGAGCCGTACGAGGGCTGGCAGCGCGTGCTCGCCGCCGTTAGCAGCTACCGCGATCTGGAGACACCGCTGATCGGTGCCGTCGAGCGGCTGATCGACTTCGTGACGGTCGGCTGAAAATCAAGTGTCCATCAAGCACGGGTGCGTATGCGGGTGCGAACCGTCACTTTCTGAGACGATGAGCGCATGACGGCGGCAGTGGTATGGCTGATCGTGGGCTTCGCCCTGATCGTGGCGGAAGTGATCTCCGGCGAGTTCGTGCTGCTCATGCTCGGCACGGCGGCGCTGGTCACCGGTGGCGTCTCCGCGCTGACCGGCAACCCGTACCTCGACGCGGCCGTGTTCGCCGCGTCGGCGGTCGGGCTGCTGTTCCTCGTCAGGCCCGCGCTGAAGCGCAAGTTCCTCGGCGGCGAGGGCGCCAAGACCAACACCGAGGCGCTCGTCGGCACCCACGCCGTCGTGCTGTCCACAGTGGACGGCCACGGCGGCACCGTGAAACTCGCGGGTGACACCTGGTCGGCGCGTGCCTACGTCGAACACGACCGGCTCCAGCCGGGCACGAAGGTCACCGTCATGGAGATCTCCGGCGCGACGGCCGTGGTGAGCCCCGACCCCTGACCGAGAAACGACCCGGCGAAAAGTACATGAGCACCAGAGCGGAAAACCGCGCTGAGAAGGGAAGAAAGTCTTGTCGACGATAGCGATAGTCGTTGTCGCGCTGATCGTGCTTTTCGTGATCATCACCGTGGGGAAAGCCATCATGGTGGTCCCGCAGGCACAGTCGGCCGTCATCGAGCGGCTGGGCCGGTTCCGCACGGTCGCGTCGCCCGGTCTGACCTTCCTGGTGCCGTTCCTGGACAAGGTGCGCGCCAGGATCGACCTCCGCGAGCAGGTCGTCTCGTTCCCGCCGCAGCCGGTGATCACCGAGGACAACCTGACGGTGTCGATAGACACCGTCGTGTACTTCCAGGTCACCGACTCGCGCGCGGCCGTGTACGAGATCTCGAACTACATCGTCGGTGTCGAGCAGCTCACCACCACGACACTGCGCAACGTCGTCGGTGGCATGAGCCTGGAGCAGACGCTGACGTCCCGCGACTCGATCAACACCCAGCTGCGCGGCGTGCTCGACGACGCGACCGGCCGCTGGGGCATCCGCGTCGGCCGGGTCGAGCTCAAGGCGATCGACCCGCCGCCGTCCATCCAGGACTCGATGGAAAAGCAGATGCGCGCCGACCGTGAGAAGCGGGCGATCATCCTCACCGCGGAAGGCCAGCGGGAAGCGTCCATCAAGACCGCCGAAGGTCAGAAGCAGAGCCAGATCCTCGCGGCCGAAGGCGCCAAGCAGGCCACGATCATGGCGGCCGAGGCCGAGCGGACCTCCCGCATCCTGCGCGCGCAGGGTGAACGGGCCGCCCGTTACCTGCAGGCGCAGGGCCAGGCTAAGGCGATCGAGAAGGTGTTCGCCGCGATCAAGGCGGGCAAGCCGACCCCCGAGGTGCTGGCGTACCAGTACCTGCAGACGCTGCCGCAGATGGCGCAGGGCGACGCGAACAAGGTCTGGATGGTCCCGAGCGACTACGGCAAGGCACTCGAAGGCTTCGCCCGCGCGCTCGGCGCACCCGGCGACGACGGCGTCTTCCGTTACGAGCCGCCGAAGGAAGAGGACACCGAGCGCCCGGTCCTCGACGACGACGAGGTCGCCGCCTGGTTCGACACCTCGACCGACCCCCGTATCGCCGAAGCCGTCCGCGCGGCCGAAGCCGTTGCCCGCCAGGAAGTCCCTGGCCCGCTCGGCTCGACCACGCAGCCCGCCGCGCGGCCGACTCCGCCGGTGCTCGCCGGTCTCCAGGGCGGCGACAAGGGCGAGCCGGAGCCGCAGGAGACGGAGCGCACGGAGGTCCAGCAGTCGCCTCCGCCGCCCCCGCAGCCCGCGCCGCTGCCCCAGCCGCACCCGCAGAACTTCCAGCCGCGCCAGCCTGGACAGTTCAACCCACCGCAGGGCAACCCGCCCAGCGGCCCGTTCCCGCAGCAGGGCCCGTTCGGCGGCTCCCGCTAAGCATTCCCGGGTCGTGAGTGGTATGGCCGGTTAGAACCGGCCATACCACTCACGACCTTTTTCATTTGGCGCGTAGGTAAACGCTGTCGTCGGTGATGTCGGCCCGCGACCGGTCGGGGATCAGCAGTACACAAAGGACGGTCACGGCCGCCGCGACGATCATGTAGACCGAGATCGAGTACGGCGTCGCCGTCGTGTGGAACAGCCAAGCCGCCAGCAGCGGCGCCGGCCCGCCCGCGAACACCGAAGCGAGCTGATAGCCCAGACCCGCGCCGCCGTACCGCAAATGCGTCGGGAAGCTTTCGCCGATCAGCGACGCCTGCGGCCCGTACTGCATCGAGTGCGGCACCATCGCGAGCACGATCGCCAGGAAGATCACCAGCTTGTTCCCGTTGGTGAGCAACCAGAAATAGGGGAACGCGATCACCCCGATCCCGATCGCGCCCATCAGGTAGACCCGTTTACGCCCGATCTGATCGGAAAGCCGCGCGAAGTACGGGATCATGACCAGCTCCAGCGCCGCGCCGACGAGCACCGCGTTGAGCACGAACGTCTTGCTGAAATGGTGCGCGGCCACGACGTACACGAGCACATAGCTGGTGAACAGGTAGAACGGCATCTGCTCGCTGAACCGGAGTCCGGCCGACAGCAGGATCTCCCGCCAGTGCCGCTTGATCACGTCACCGATCGGATTGCGCGCGGCCCGGTTCTCCGCGACGACCGACGCGAACATCGGCGTTTCGAGAATGCGCAGCCGGATCATCAGCCCGACGCCGACCAGCAGCAGACTCGCCAGGAACGGGATACGCCATCCCCACGACACGAACGCGTCATCCGAGACGAGCGCGGACAGCAACGTCATGCCACCGGTGCCGAGCACCAGCCCGACGGGCACCCCGACCTGCGCGAACGCGCCGAGCATCCCGCGTTTGCGCTGATCACCCCATTCCATCGCGAGCAGCACCGAGCCACTCCACTCGCCACCGATCGCGATACCCTGCAACAGCCGCAGCAGCACCAGGATGAGCGGCGCGGCGACCCCGATCTGCGCGGTACCCGGCAAAATGCCGACGATGCCGGACGAGATGCCCATCAGCAGCAGCGTGACGATCAGCGTCGTCTTCCGCCCGATCCGGTCACCCCAATGCCCGAAGATCGCCGCACCGATCGGCCGCGCCGCGAACCCGACCGCGTAGGTCGCGAACGACTGCATGACACCCGCGTAGGTGCTGGAACTCGGGAAGAAAACGGTCGGGAAGACCAGCGCCGCGGCCGTGTTGTACAGGAAGAAGTCGTACCACTCGATGGTCGTCCCGATGGCGCTCGCCGCAGCGGCCCGCCGGACTTGCGTTTTCTGCTCGGACTCCGCGTTCGCCGCGGCCAGCGCCTTGTCCGCCTCGTCCTGACCGAGAACCATGCGCACCTCCTGTGACTACGCCGTCACTCGAACGTGCACCTTCTCACGGCCACCCCCGGGGATGTCCAGACCAAGGATTCGATTGGTTCGTGAGCGTTGCGGGCGGCTAGAACCGCCCGCAACGCTCACGAGTCTTGTTCGACGCGGAGCTGGTCGCGGACCTCCATCAGCGCGAAGCCGAGGAGGTTCGAGCCGCGCCAGTAGTCCGGGTTGTCGGCGTTCTTGTCCTCGCGCGCGAGGCCGCTGCCCCAGATGATGTCCTTCTTCGACGCCTCGACCAGCACCTGGTCGCCCGTGCCGAGCAGGAACTCGCGCAGGTCGGCGTGGTAGCGGAACTTGCCGAGGTTGCCGTCGACGACGATGTCGAAGCGGTGCCTGGCCCAGCGCGCCGGGTCGAAGTCGGCGACCGAGCGGCCGAGGATCTTCGCGGCCTTGGGCTCGGGCTCTTCGCGGATCGCCGCCGCCGTCTCGAAGTCGCCGAAGAGCTCGGCCTTGCCCGCCATCATGTAGTGCTCGGCGGTGGGGTAGCGGTTGCCGTCGCCCGCGACGAACGGGGCGTGCCACCACTGGCTGAGGCAGGTTCCGTTGACGATGCCGCCGTACGGGGGCCGGTGGCCGTAGAAGAGCAGGTACTCCGCTTCGGCACCACCGTGGATCAGTTCGCGCAGCGCCTCGACGTCACGTACCGCGTCTATCTTGCTCACCATGTGAATAGTCGTACCACTACGCCCCCGGCGCCGCGTCACACGGTGTAGCTGATGTCCTTCGCGGCGATCCGCTCCGGGCGGATCCGCAGCCAGATGGTGCCCTTCTCGATCGGGTCGTCGTGCAGGTAGGAGCGGAAACGCCGGTCCCAGCGCGACTCGTCGGCGCCGAGGTAGCGGACGAGCAGCCTGCGGCCCCTGGCCACGTCGAACGGCAGCTCCTCGGCCTTGCCGCGGGCGATGACCTGGCGGATCAGGCCGGTGGCGATGTCGCCCTCGTCGACGACCAGCGCGACCGCGGGGTCGGCGCGGACCTTCGCGGTCAGGCGGGCCCATGGGCCGGTGAGGATCCAGAAGGCGCCGTCTTCCCAGAGGTACCAGGTCGGCCGGACGGTCGGCCCGTTCGTGGCCACCCGCGCGATCAGGGGGCGGGCCAGGAACTCGTCAAGATCGAAATCGGTCACCGGGCCACTATGGAACCTCCAGTGCGGTAGAGGTCAAGAGTTCGCCGGGCAGCAGGCTGAAGATCACCGAGTCGCGGCGACCGCCTTGGAACGGGATGTGTGAGCGCAACATGCCCTCGCGGACGAAACCGCAGCGTTCGGCGACGTGTTGGGAGCCGATGTTGGCGGGTTCGCAGACCAGCTCGAGACGGGCGACGCCGAGGCGCTCGAACGCCCACGTCGCGAGCAGGCGAGTCGTGCGGGTGGCGACACCTCGGCCGCGGGCGTGCGCGGCGACCCAGTAGCCGACCGACACGCGAGCCTCGCTCGGTGTGAAGTCGTAAAGCGAGCAGCCACCCAACAGGTGGTTCTCGCCGTCGACGATGGCGAGTGGCAGCTCTTCGCCGTCGCGACGCGCTCTTTCCTGTGCGTAGAAGCGATCGCTTACATGCGCGAGAGTCGGCTTCTCCGTCAGCGGCCACGAGAAACGCAGACACACCGGGTCGGAGAAGGCGGCGAATCGTTCTGGCAGCTCGGATTCGCGCCACGGCCGCAGCGTGACGACACCGTCGGTCAAGCAAGGGTCCGGGAATTGCAAGGCGGGCATGGCGCGAAGCTACCACTCGGAAAATCGGCTGCGTTACTGGAATTTCGGCGCTAGTGTCCACTTTCGACGACATGGAGTGGCTCAGCGGCAGAGCACCTGGCTCGGGACCGGGAGGGCGCGGGTTCGAGTCCCGCCTCCATGTCCATCCTGGGGTAGCTCAGGGAGAGCACCCGGCTGTAACCCGGGAGGGCGCGAGTTCGAGTCTCGCCCCCAGGTCCGATCGAGGGGGAAAGCAATGGAGGAGCGGCTACGAGCATCGCCGGGATACGCGTTCGCTCAGCTGGACCGTGCGGTGAAGCAGGCCGTCTCGGCGGGTGACCGCGTCACGCGGAACCGTGCCCGTGAGAAGGCAGGCCGCTGGCGTGCGGTGCTCGACGGCATGCGTGACGCGACGCTCGAAGTCGGCTCGCGGACGCCGGTCGCCGACACCCCCGCGTGGGTGACGCTCGAGGTCGCGCACGGCGGGTTCGCCACCGGCCGCTACCTCGCCGAGGAGCGGCCGACGCCAGACGAACTGCGCTGGGGCGCGGACCGCGAGAGCGTCAACCGGCACTTCCTCAGCGACGACGGCCGTGCCGAGCTGCTCGCGGCGCTGCGCAGCGAGTCGTACCGGATCGACGTGCCGGAGGAGGCCGCGCTGCCGGTCGTCGCCTGGCTGATCGACCGCGGGCACCACGAGCAGGCGCTCGATCTGGTGAGCGAGCTGTGGCCGCTGATGGACCGGCTTCGGTTCACGCCGCGGTTCCAGCCGCGTCCGAAGCCGGCGGGCGACCTCGTCCGGCTTTCGACGGTCGGCGACGTTCAGCACGTACTGCGTGCGAAGGAAACCTCGCCGCAGATCGACACGATGCTGACCACGCTGCGCGTCTGGAACCCGTTGTACGACAGGCTTGTCGAGCTGTGGTGCGAGACGGTCGAAGGCGAGCTTCCGACGCTCGACGGCGATCGTGTCGTCGGCGGCTGGCCGTGCCGGACGACGCCGGAAGGCTGGGCGGACCGTCGTGCCCGGTGGCTGCTGGACCATGCGGCCGCCGGACCGTCGCCGCGCAACGCCAAGAGCAACTTCGAACGGCTGCGCCGCGCGCTGGAGAACAGCGACGTGCTGTCGGCGCGTGACGTCGGCTGGGTCCGGCGCGCGCTGGCGAACACGATCACCAAGCACGGCGCTCCGGGTTCCGAGGCACGCGCGGCGCTGCGCGGCGCGCAGGCGGTGGTCGCGGCCAAGCCGACGCACGCCGAGCTGGCGCGCGTGCTCGCCGGACGGCTCGACCGCTACCCGGCCGACGGCGGGCTCACCGAACTCGACCCGCTGGCGGGTGCGGCGGCCGACGGCGTGCCGATGCCGCCGGGGCTGCTCGCGAAGGTCGGCCGCGCGCTGGAAGCCCCGGTGGAGACGCTGGTCGAGCGTGGCGTGATCGGCTCCGGTGAGGTGCTGGCGAAGGTGTTGCCGCAGCTGTCTTCGCGGGCGCTCGCGGCGAACATCGCCGATCCGGAGCTGGCGGCGCTGTTCACCCAGACCTACGGCGCGTTCCGGCGTCGCCGCAGCCTGCTGTTGCTGAACCTGGAACATCAGGTCCGGCTCGAGGAGCTGCCGTGGATCGCCGCGCTCGCGCCGCTGCGCGCGGGACGGGCCGACACGTCGCGGCAGGCCGAGGTGGTGCTGCGGCGGGCGACCTTGCTGGCGCTCGACGCGTTCCCGCAGACGATCCTGCCGAACCCGCTGGTCCGCGAGCTGGGTGCGCTGGCCGTCCAAGCCGGACTGAAGGTGCCGCTGCTGGAGGAGGTCGCGGCTGACATCTTCATGGGCACGTTCACGCACAAGTGGCACCTGGCGGCCGAGATCAGCAGCCGGGTGCTGGCCGGGACGCTGTACGCGCGGTACTACGACCTGCCCGAAAAGTGGGGTGCGGCAAGGCTCGTCCGCACCTGGGGCAAGCCGACGGCCGCCGATTTCGCCGAGCTGTGCCAGAAGCGCGCGGTCGCGGCTGGCAAGCGCGGCTCCTGGGTCGCGGGGAACGGCATGGTGCTGGAGCAGAGCCAGATCCTCACCACGCACAACCTCGCGCAGCTCGTCGACGCGCTGGGCCTGGCGCCGAGGATCCGTGAGCTGGCGCCTGGGTTGGCCGACCGCTCGTTCGACTGGGCGGTGCGGCGGCTGGCGATGCCCACCCCGCATCGGCACGCGGCGCTGCACGCGGTGAAGAACGCGGCGTACGCGTGGCGGCAGGCGATCTTCTACCTGAGCTACGCGGACCTGGACACGCAACGCGCATGCGTCGCCGGACTGTACGGGCGGGCCGCGGCCGTGCCGCGGCTGGCGCCCGCCGTCGAAGGACTGGCGCGGGTGATCGAAGGCGGCGCGTGCACGACGCGCTTCCTGGGCTGGACGACGGGTGAGCACTGGCTGCTCGCCGGTCAGTCCTGATCGACGCGGAACTCGGGCAAGGCTCTTTCCCATTGTCCGATGTCTGGCCGGTATTTCGGTGTCATGGGCGTGAGATCCGCCTTATGGCTTAGTAAAGATCGGATGAATGGTCCTATGCGGGCACTGGTGCCACCGCCAAGATCATCCGCATGAAGCTGAGATCGTCCACCAGACGCCTGCTTGTTCTGGGGCTGCTCGCCGTGCTCGGTACCACCGGGACCACGACCGCCGCCCACGCCGACCCCGATGCCGCCGCGGCCCAGCGCGGCGCCTGGGAGGCCGCCGGGCCCAACAGCATCGGCGGCCTGCTGGCCGTGTCCGGGTCCCAACTCGCCATGATGCAACCGGGGCCGCCCGCGCTGTGGCTCTCCGACGACCGCGGCGCCTCGTGGAAGGTGCGCCGTGAGCTGCCGCAGGACACGGTGATCCAGGGTTTCTGGGCCGATCCCGTGCGCGGCGACCGGATGCTGGCCGTCGGCAACAAGCCCGCCGGTTTCAACGGCGAGTGGGCGGGCATGCTGCTCGCGACCGACGACCGTGGCCAGCATTGGCGGACACTGCGCGACTGGTACCCCGACGGCGCGTTCCAGCTGGCCGCCGATCCGACCGGGCGCACGATCGTGGTGTCCAATATGGACACGATGAGCGTCAGCCCCGACGGCGGCGAGACCTGGAACGACGTGCCGAGGACCTGGCCACGCGAAGGGATCGCGGCCCCGGTCGGCAGTCAGAAACTGGTGCTCGTCGGCGACGACGCCTACTTCACCACCGTCTACCCGGAGTACTCGCTCTGGGTGATCCGCGGCGTCACCAGCGCCGAACCGAAGGCCGAGCTGGTCTACCGGACCAACGACGAAGTCAACCAGGTCGCCTCCGACGGCCGCCAGCTTGTGGTCACCGTCGGCGCGGAACTGCGTGGCAGCAACGACTTCGGCCGCACCTGGACGACGTTGCGCCGCGACCCCGGCGGGCAGTCGCTGCGCGAGCCGCACTTCGCGGGCGGGAGGCTGTATGTCGGCACCTACCAGGACCTCGACGTCAGCACTGACGGCGGCAAGACGTGGACGCGCAAGCCGGTGCCAGCGGCGGGCGAAGGCGTCACCGACATCGTGGAACTGCCAGGAAAACCGGCGACCACGCTGATCTCCGCTGTCTACCGGGGCGTCTACGCCGACTCCGGAAAGAACGGCTACCAGCAGCTGGGCGTGCCGGGCGAGTCGATCCGCGACCTCGTCGCGGCCGGTCCGTTCTGGAAGCAGAGCCTGGTCGCTGCCGGCGTGCAGGAGATCTACAATTCCCCGCTGCCGCAAGGAAAGATCACCCCGTCGAGCCGGGTCTGGCAGTCACATCCCGGCGACCGGCTGCACGAGGACGCCAAGCTGTCCGTCTCGCCGAGCCGCCCGGACACGGTCTGGCAGGTCACGCGCAACGGCTTCGCGCTGGACGTGCTGCGCAGCGGTGACGGTGGCCGGAACTGGCAGCTGGTCGGCAAGCCGATGGAAGGCTCGCCGCGCGCGATCCTGGCCAACCCGGCCGACCCGAACCGGGTTCTCGTTTCGGCGTTCACGCCCAGCGGCTACGTGCTCTACCGGACCGTCGACGCCGGCAAGAACTGGGAGAAGATTCCCGGCGGTGGCTTCCTCGCGATGGCCGGGGATCCGTGGAACCGCAACCGGATCTGGGGCGGCGACGGCGACGGCCTGTCCCGATCGGACGACGGTGGCAAGACCTGGACGCACGTGTCCGACGAGCCGGTCAGCACGATCACGGTGAGCGCGTGGGGTGGCCGGATCGTGGTCGGCGGCGCCGGGCTGCTGCTGAGCGAGAACAACGGCCGCACGTTCCGGCGGGTCCGCGACGGCGAGAACCCGCGTGAGATCAACCGGATCGTCGCGCATCCGCTCGACCCGCGTGTCTGGTTCGCGGCCAGCACGACCGGCGAAGGCGTGCTGCGCAGCACCGACCTCGGCCGCACCTGGGCGCCGCTGGCGGCCCCGGTGCCCGATCGCGGCGTGCTCTCGCTGGCGATCAGCGGCGACGGGCGTTACCTGTTCGCCGGCACCGAGCAAGCAGGCGTCTACCGCCTGACCCTCTGACCCCACGAAGCCGGGATAAAGCCCGCTAAACTCCCGGGGATAAAGCAGGCTTTATCCCCGGGAGTAAAGCCCGCTTTATCCCGGCTTGGGTCAGGAGTCCTTGCCCATCGAGCGCCGGATCTCGGCGAGCTTGTCCTTGGCCGCCTCTTTGTTCTTGGCGATCTTCTCGTCGAGCGCTTCCATGGTGTGCTCGGTGCCGAGACCGGCCAGCTCGCTCGCGCCGACCGAGGTGGCGTGCCGGTTCTCGATCTTGTCGCGCACGTAGTCGAAGCTCGGCACGCCGCCCTCGCTGTAGTCGGCCTCGGGCACGACCGGCTCGACGGTCGCCGGCAGGTTCGACGCCGGGGTCTCGTCGACGACTTCGGCGTCGACCACGTTCGGGTCGTTCGTCCCGCTCATCCGCTGCTCCGTCTCCTCGGGTCTCACCACGACCATAGCCTGGCTTCGGTCATCAACCCGATCATGCCGGACACCAGCCGCATCTGGTCGACCGTGCGGATGTCGGCCTCGACCAGCCGGGGCGAGCAGACCATGATCGCCAGCGCCTGCGCGCGCGAGAGCGCGACGTTGAGCCGGTTGCGCGAGAGCAGGAAGTCCAGGCCGCGCGGCAGGTCGACGGCCGACGACGAGGTCATGGTGGCGATCACCACCGGAGCCTCCTGGCCCTGGAACCGGTCGACCGTGCCGACCCGCACCCCGGGGAAACCGGCCTGCGTCAGCGCGTTGGTCACCACCCGCGCCTGCAGGTTGTACGGCGCGACCACGAGGAAGTCGCCGTCGTCGAGCGGCCGCGACGTCCCGTGGTCTGTCCACGTCCTGCCGTGCAGCCCGGCGACGATCCGGACGACCTCCTCGGCCTCCTCCGGTGACCGGGTGGTGTTGCCGTGATGGTCCACTTCGGACAGATAAAGCCCGGCGCCGACACCGCTGACCGCGCGCTCGGCCGCGGACGGGTGCGCGCGCAGCCGTCCGGCGTAGGACAGCCGGGACACGGGCTCGCAGACCGCCGGGTGCATCCGGCGCGTCTCGTCGAGGAAGTAACCCAGCTCGGGCGGGATGATGTCGGCCTCGCCGATCAGGTGCCCCAGCGCCGACGCCTCCGCGCCCGCCGGGTGCGTGCCCTGCACCACCTGCGGCAGCTGCTGCGGGTCACCCAGCAGCAGAAGGTTCTTGGCGCACAAGGACACCGCGAGCGCGTCGGCCAGCGCGAACTGCCCGGCCTCGTCGATGATCAGCAGATCGAACGGCTCGTCGCGGATCGCGGTGTTGGCGAACGTCCACGCGGTCCCGCCGACCAGATGCCCCGCGTCGTGCTCCTGACGCCATTTGACCAGCGTCGGATTGGTCTTCGGCTGATCCCACAACGCGTTCGGGTCCGGCGTCTTCTTGGGCCGCTTCGCGCACGGCAGGTTCGGCGCGGTCTTCAACGCGGCGGACAGCACGTTCTCGACCGCCTTGTGGCTGGTCGAGGTGACTGCGACCGTCTTGCCCGCGCGGACCAGATGCGCGATCAGCCTGCCCGCGAGGTAGGTCTTGCCCGCGCCGGGCGGGCCCTGCACGGCGAGCACCGAACCGTCGAGCACATCGACGGTGTCGATCACCGTCCGGACCAGGTCTTCACCGGCTTCGGGCCGCGCGCCGCGCAGCCGGGGCGGCGTCCGCTTGAGCAGATCGATCCCGGCGTGGCGGGGGAGCACCGGCAACTCGTCGACGGCGAGCCTGGCGAGTTCGGCGACGGCGTCGTCCTTGGGCGACGGCCGGACCGGGCTGCCGGGCAGCACCGCCATCGGCCGGTCGAACGACGTGGCCTCCGGCGGGCAGCTCTCCTCCAGCGTCAGCTCGACCGCGGACGAGGCGATGACCTTCGCGTCGCGCGCGTCGGTGCCGTAGCGCAGGCGGACGGCGTCGCCGGGGGTGAACGGATGCGGCCGATCCGGGTCGCAGGTGAGCACGAGCGTCCGCTTGGCGAGCTTCGTCCGCCCGCTCGGCTGCACCCACGCGTCGGACCGCACCGAGACGGGAACCGCGCAGGTCGTGTCGACCTCGAGGTCGCCGAGCGGCGCCGCGAGCTGCCGGAAGTACTCCCACCAGGCCGGATTCGTCTCCCGGCGGTGATAGCCGACCGACGCGGCCAGCAGCGCGCGGGCATGTTCGTCGGGGGAGAAGGCGGCGGGATCGTCGGGCAGCCCGTCGAGCAGAGGATCGACCAAGGCGGCCAGCCGGGCGGCCCGCTCGGCGCGACGGTCGGCGTTGACGTCGTCGTCGATGACGTCCGTCGGCTCCGGCTCGATCAGCTCGATCCCGGCCTCGGCGCGCACCTTGTGCAGGAACTCGAACAGCCGCAGCGTCGAGACGCAGTCGTACTCGTTGTAGTCGCTGATCCCGCGCAGCACCTCGTCGGCGCGCTCGCTTTCGCCGCTGTGCGAAAGCGTCAGGTACTCCTCATAAGCCTCGATGCTGGAGACAGCGGTCTTGACGTCGCCGTCACGCGCGCCAGGCATGTAAAGCGGTTCGAGGTACTTGATCGAATACGACCGCTGCGAAACCCGCAAAGCCTTACGCACCACGGCGTACAGGTCGACCATCGCACCACTGCGCAGCAGCTGGTCGACCACTTCCTCACGCGTGCCGTGCACCGCGGCGAGCCGTTTGACAGCCGTGACCTCGTACGGCGCGTAGTGGTAGACGTGCGACCCCGGATGAGCGGCGAGCCGCGCGACCGTGAAGTCGATGAACTCCTCGAACGCCCGCTTCTCCTGCGCGCGGGTGTGCGCCCAGAACGGGGTGAACCGCTGCATCCCGTCGGCGGTCACCGCGCCGAACAGGTACTCCAGCCCCTGCCCCGCCAGCGCGTACGGGTCGCCTTCCATGTCGAAGAAGACGTCGCCGGGCTGCGGCGGCGGCAGTGTCGCGAGCGCCTCCGGTTCGATGACCTCGTACGCGATCTCGCCGGTCGCGTCCTGCTTGACCTGGATCGACGCCTGCGCCCGCAGCGTCGTGAACGACGTGACGGAAAGGTCGCGCGGCCGGTCTTCCGGTTGCGCGACGGCGAGCGCGTCGATCGACCCCAGCCCGGCCGCGACGAGCTTGCGCCGCTGGTCCCCGCGCATACCCGCGACCAGTGAAAGGTCCCGGTCCGCCTCGCGCGAGCTCGAGCAGTGGTCGGCGAACGAGCAGCCCGAACACGCGGGCCGCTCTTCGGCCCACAGCTGCTCGGGCAGATTCGGCTCACGCCCCTTAAGCCGCGCGCTCAGCCGGTTCAGCAGCGGCAGGAAGTCGTCCACGCGCAGCGACCGGGTGCTCCCGTCGCCGAGCAGCAGGTGCATCTCGGGCCCGGCAGGCCATCCCGCGCGCCGCAACGCGTCGGCGTACGCGGCGAGCTGGACGACCGCGGCGGGCTTCGCGTGCCTGGCGAGCTTGGTGTCGTAGACCTCGTAGCGGCCGTGCTCGTCCCGCATGAGGAAGTCGGCCCGGCCCGAGAAGTCGTCGTCGTGGAAAACGGCCTGGTAGACCACGGGCGCGCCGGCACTCAGCGCTTCGGCGGTCTCCCGCGCGGCGACGACCGGGTCCCGTTCGTCGATCTCGATGACGACGCGTTTCTCACCACGCAGCCGGGTCAGTGTCGCGACCTCGTGCGCGCGCCCGTGTTTGACGGCGAGCTGGTCGGCCCCGCTGCCAGGCCGGGGCGCACCCGGCAGACCGGCGGCGAAAGCCTGCTTCAGCACACTGCGGTGTTCGCATTCCAGCAGGTCGGCGAGATCGGAAGGGGTGTACATCGCCGCGCAGTCTCGCACGCACGCGCCCCCCGACCCGCCCACGACACCCGCCCGGCCCCAACCTTTCCCCAAGACCGGGATAAAGCGGGCTTTACTCCGCGCGATAAAGCCCGCTTAACTCCCGGGAGTAAAGCCCGCTTTATCCCGGGTCTAGCCGCAGGGTCAGCCGTGGTGGAGCCAGACGGACTTGGTCTCGGTGTAGGCGTCGATCGCCCATGGGCCCATCTCGCGGCCCCAGCCTGAGGCCTTGTAGCCGCCCCAGGGGGCGGCCATGTCCGGGATCGGGGGCATGTTGACGAAGACCGCGCCCGCTCGGATGCCGTTGGCGAAGCGGTGCGCGACGGTGAGGTCCTTGGTCCAGACGGTCGCCGCGAGGCCGTATTCGGTGTCGTTGGCCCGCACGAGCAGTTCGTCCTGGTCGTCGTAGGCCGTCACGGCGAGCACCGGGCCGAAGATCTCCTCGCGCATGATCTTCATGTCGTCCGAGACCCCGGCGAAGAGCGTCGGCGAGTAGAAATAGCCCTCACCGTCGACGGGCTGGCCGCCGGTGACCAGCTCGGCGCCTTGCTCACGGCCTGTCGCGACGAGGAAGTCGACGTGCTCCCGGTGCTTCGCGGAGACCAGCGGGCCGAGTTGGGACGACTCGTCGATGCCGGGGCCGAGCTTGAGGCCTTCGAGGCCGGCGGCGAGTTTCGCGACGAACTCCTGCTCGCGGGCGCGGTCCACGAAGAAGCGGGTGTACGCGGCGCAGACCTGTCCGCTGTTGAGCGTCGCGCCCGCGAGATTGCCGGCGACGGCGGCGTCGATGTCGGCGTCCGAGGCGATGATGCTGGGTGCCTTGCCGCCGAGTTCGAGTGTCAGGCGCTTGAGGTTGGACTCGGCGCTCGCCGCGGTGATCAGCTTCCCGACCGCGGTCGAGCCGGTGTAGGAGACATGGTCGACGTCGTTGTGCCTGCTCAGCAGCGCGCCGACCGCGCCGTCGCCGGTCACCAGGTTGACCACGCCTGCCGGGAATCCTGCCTCGTGCACCAGTTCCGTCAGCCGGATGCTGGTCAGCGGGGTGACCTCGCTCGGCTTGATCACCACGGTGTTGCCGGTGGCGAGCGCGGGCGCGAGCTTCCACACGAGGATCATCAGCGGGAAGTTCCACGGCGTGATCAGCGCGTTCACCCCGACCGGCTCGCGGCGCGTGTAGTGCAGTGTGTCCGGAAAGGACACCGGGTTCGTGGTGCCCTGGATCTTGGTGACCCAGCCCGCGAAGTACCGCAGGTGCTCGGCCGCGCCGGTGACGCTGACCTGGCGCGAGATGCCGATCGGCTGCCCCTGGTCGCGGGTCTCCAGCTCGGCGAGCTCCTCGTGGTTCTTGTCGACGAGATCCGCGAGCCTGAACAGCAGCGCGGCCCGCTGGACCGGTGGCAGCCCCGCCCACGCGGGGTCGCTCAGCGCCGCCCGCGCGGCGCCGACGGCGGCGTCGACATCGGCCGCGGACGCGGTCCCGACCTCCTCGATCACCTGGCCGGTGGCCGGATCGTACGTCGGCAGCGTCCCGCCTCCGGCGGCGGTCCACTGACCGTCGATGAACAGGCGTGTGGCCATGGCAAGTTCCTCCTCGACCTGGATGTGATCGAGTATCGGTTTCGGCGCCCGCCGCGGTCTTGCTCGCCAGGGCACGCCGATTGTCGGCCAGCGAACTGAATTCGCCGGGCGGGTTCGCGCCTTGCGAGGGTGGGGCCATGGACGTGATCGTGGTGGGGGCGGGTTCGGCCGGTTCGGTGGTCGCCAGGCGGCTGGCCGACGCCGGGGTGTGGGTGACGCTGCTCGAAGCGGGCGGGCCGGACACCAACCCGGCCATCCACGACCCGTCGCGGGCAGGCGAGCTGTGGCACGGGCCGGAGGACTGGGACTTCCACACGGTGCCGCAGCCGCAGGCGGCGAACCGGCGGCTGCACCTGCCACGCGGCAAGGTGCTCGGCGGGTCGCATGCGCTCAACGCGATGATCTGGGTGCGCGGCGCACCCGCCGACTACGACGGCTGGGGGCTGCCGGGCTGGCGGTGGGACGACGTGCGCCCGGTGTACGAGCGGATCGAAAAGGACCTGCTCGACGTCGTGCCGAACGAGCCGTTGCACCCGATCCAGCAGTCCATTGTGGACGCCGCGGTGCAGATCGGCGTGCCGTTCAACTCGGACTACAACGGCGCCGAACTCGACGGTGTCTCGGTGCAGCAGGTCACGACTCGCGACGGCAAGCGGCTCAACACCTGGCTCGCCTACGGGGCGCCCGCCGCCGAACGGATGACCGTCCACACGGGAGCGCTGGTGCACCGGCTGCTGTTCGAGGGCACCAAGGTGACCGGGGTGCTCGCCGAGATCGACGGTGAACCGCGCAAGGTCTTCGCCGACGAGGTCGTGCTCGCCGCCGGCGCGCTGGCGTCACCGGCGATCCTGCTTCGCAGCGGCATCGGGCCCGCCGCCGAGCTGGAACCGCACGGCATCGACGTCGTCGCGGACCTGCCGGGGGTGGGCCGGAATCTGCACGATCACCTGTTGTCGCCGGTGATCTTCGCGACCGACCGGCGCCGGGTCGATCCGCCGGAACCCGGGCGGTCGGTGACCCAGACGCACCTGTTCTGGCGCAGCCGTCCGGACCTGGCGGTCCCCGACACCCAGCCGATCCACTTCAGCGTGCCGATGTACGAGTCGTGGATGACCGGCCCGGAAACCGGGTTCTCGCTGATGGCGGGCATGGTGACGCCGCGGAGCCGTGGCAGTCTGCGGCTTTCGGGGCCGAGCCCACAGGACGAGCCGCTGATCGACCTCGCCGCGCTGGAAGACCCGGCCGACTTCGAGAGCCTGGTCGCGTCGGTGGAGCAGTGCCGCGAGATCGGCCGCGCGCCCGCGCTGGCGGAGGAATGGGGTGCTCGCGAGCTCTACCCCGGCCCCGCGGCTGATGTGCGCGAGTACGTCCGGCGGACCGCGATCACCTATCACCACCAGGTCGGGACCTGCCGGATGGGCACCGACGAGGAGTCCGTCGTGGACCCGGCCCTGGCGGTGCACGGGGTGACCGGGCTCCGGATCGCCGACGCGTCGGTGCTGCCGCGGGTGACCACGGGCAACACCAACGCGCCCGCGGTGCTGGTCGGCGAGCAGGCCGCGAGGTTCATGCTCTCCCGATAGTGCGGCGTATCCAGGAGGCCCGTGCGGCGAGCGCCGCGCGGGTCACCTCGCTGTCCGGCGCGAACCGGTCGAACCCGTGGTACGCGCCGGCCCAGACGTGCAGTTCGGTGGGCACGCCCGCCGACCAGAGCCGTCGCGCGTAGTCGACGTCCTCGTCGCGGAAGATCTCAGCCGCGCCGACCTCGATGAAGGCGGGCGGAAGCCCGGTGAGGTCGGGCGCGGTCGCCGGGACGGCGTACGGCGATGTCTGTCCTTTGAGGAGCGACTGCCAGCCGAAGGCGTTGGCCGCCTGGCTCCACACGCCGCGTTCCGCGAACTCCACTGTGGACGCCGAGTCGTTGCGGCTGTCGATCATCGGGCACAGCAGCAGCTGCCCGGCCAAGGCCGGACCGCCACGATCCCTGGCCAGCAAAGCGATCCCCGCGCTGAGCCCACCGCCCGCGCTCCCGCCGCCGACGATCAGCTTCGCCGGATCGAACCCGAGTTCGGCGGCATTGGCCGCCATCCACGTCAGGCCCGCGTAGCAGTCCTCCAGCGGCGCCGGATGCGGGTGCTCCGGCGCGAGCCGGTACTCCACGGTCACCGCGACGAAGCCGAATTCCTCGACCAGCGCGACCATCCGGGGCAGGTCGGCGAACCGGTCGTCCATGACCATCCCGCCGCCGTGGATGTTGTAGAACCCCGGCGCGCCCGGCTGGACGCGCCGGGGTTTGACGACGGTGACGACCACGCCGGTGCCGGGCACGGCCCGGTCCTCCCAGACCAGGTCCCGGTCGCCGATCGCCTCGGCGCAGCTCAGGTTCGAGCCGGCCAGCATCTGCCGGGCACCGGCCAGTGACGCGGCGTCCAGCCCTGGCCCGGACGGCAGGCCTTCGAGTGCTTCGGCGAGTTCGGGGTCGAAGGCCGTCACGGTCCCTCCGAGTCGACGCTGTCGCGGTCCGCCCAGAACGGTTCGACCAGGTCACGCAGCTGCTGCGCGCCGACGCGCTCGACCAGGTCGACGGCGCCCATGTTGTCCTTGAGCTGGGCGGTGCTGGTCGCGCCGAACAGGGTGGTGGTGTTGGCCGGATGGGTCAGGGTGAAGGCCAGGCACAGCTGCGCCGCCGTCGCGTCCAGGTCACCGGCGATCTTGGCGAGCTCCGGGGCGGAGGCGGCGATGCGCTCGCGGACGCCACCGGGGTCGCGGCCGACCTGGCGCGCGCCGCTGTTCTTGCCCAGCAGGACGCCGCCCTCGAAGATGTCCGACGACTGGAGCGTGACGCCGAGCTCGCCGAAGACCTTTTCGAACGGCTCACCGTCCGGAATGGACCGACGGGCCACGCTGTACTTGAGCTGCGCGATGGCGGGGCCTGGCACGTTCTCGACCGCCGCGAAGTCGTGCAGCGCGCGGATGGTGGTGGCGGACCAGTTGTTCACGCCCCACTGCCTGATCAGCCCGGCCTGGCGGAGTTCGTCCAGGTCCAGCACGAGCTGGTGCAGGTCGGTGTCGTCGCTGCGAAGGTCGCCCAGCACCACCAGGTCGGCGTGCTCGACCCCGGCGCGGAACAACGCGTTGTCCAGCTGCGCGCGCAGGCTCTGCTCGGGGTAGCCCTCCAGCCAGAGCTTCGCCGAGAGCAGGTAGTCGTCGCGCTTCAGTCCGGCCGCGCGGACCATCGCCGAGAACAGCACGTCGGTGAAGACCGGCGGACTCGTCGGAAGACCGTAGACGCCGACGTCGAACAGCGAGATGCCGGAGTCGACCGCGGTGCGCACCAGCGTCACCGCCTCGCGGAAGTCCATCCGGTCGTAGGTGTGCCACGAACCGAGCGAAAGCACGCCGGTGAGCGGGCCGTCGCGGCCGATGCGGCGCTGGGGGATGGCGGTCATGAAGGCTCCTAGGGAAGACGAGGATCGATGACGGCTTTGAGTTCGCCGAGCCGCGACATCGACTCGACGCTCTTCGAGGCTAGGGAAAGCCCGACGGGCGCGCTGAACAGCTCGTCCCAGGGCATCCGTTCCGCGAACGTGCGGAAGAAGTCCACCGAGCGGTGATAGTCGGCGATGTCGCCGTTGAGCGAACCGACGACCGTGAGTTCCTTGCCCATCACCGTGCCCAGCGCGACGGGGGAGGGCGCGGGGCCGGTGGAACCGACGATCGCGACGGTCCCGCGTTGGGCGGCGAAGGCGACCGCTTCCTCGCCGATGGTGGGGCCGCCTGCGAAGTCGAAGACATGGTCGGCGCCGCGGCCGCCGGTCAGTTCCTTGACCCGTTCGACGCGTTCTTCGACGCTGCCGTCGACCGGGATCGTCGCTGTCGCACCGAACCGCTCGGCGGTCTTCAGCCGGTCCGGCGGCCCGCCGATGGTGATCACCTCGGCCGCGCCCGAGATCCGCGCGACGGCGGTGGCGAACACGCCGAGCGCGCCCGCGCCCTGGACCACGACCGTCCCACCCGGACGGATGCCGCCCGATCGTGAAACGGCGCGCAGCACGGTCTTTCCGGCGCAACCGGACATCGAGGCCCAGGTGTCCTTGACATCGCCGGGCAGCAGGAGCTTGGCCGCGCCCGGCGTCACGTAGCAGTACCGGACAAGGCCGCCGGTGGCGTAGGGGAAGACGTCGGAACGCTGGAGGAAGCCGTATCCGCGCTTCTCGCAGGCGACCGGCTCGCGCAAGATCGTGCACCCGTAACACTTTCCGCACGTCGACTCCGACCAGCCGATGCGGTCGCCCTCGGTGATCTCCCGGCCGAGCGTGTCCGTGGTGCCCGGTCCGACGGCCACCACCTCGCCGACCATCTCGTGGCCCAGCACCATCGGAAGCATGCCGGGGAAGGTCATCTGCCCCGACCAGATGTGCACGTCCGTGCCGCACAGCGTGGTGCAGGTGATCCGGACCAGCGCGGCGCCCGGTTCCGGCGCCGCGGGCAGCGGGAGTTCCCGCAGGGTGAGCGCGGACCCGTGTTCGGTGAGCACCGCGGCTTCGGTTCTGTCGACCATGTTTTTAGTCTACAGTCGTAGGAGAAAAAGTCCAGATCCTGGAGGAACCATGCCGTCGCAACGTATTCAGCCCGCGTCACTGGTGGTTCGCGGCGGTCCGGTGCTCACCTTCGATCCGGCGGGCACCGTCGCGGGGGCGATGGCGGTGCGCGACGGCCGGATCGTCGCACTCGGCGACGCGGCGCTCGAACACGTCGGACCTGACACCGAAGTGATCGAACTGGCCGGGAGAACCGTGCTGCCCGGTCTCAACGACGCGCACCTGCACGCGACCTGGCTCGGCGCCCGATGGCCGGACACGCTCATCGGCAGTGCCAGATTCACCGGCGGCGAAGAGAAGGCCGTGCGCGACGCCGGGGAACGACGTGCCGCCATCCTGCGCGCGGGTGACGTGTGCGCGTCGCTCGGCATCACGAGCTATACGGAGCCGGGCTTGGGGCCGGGGGAGACGGGGTGTTTCGGCGCGGAAGTGCTGGAGGAGTACGCGGCGCTGGCGGCGGAGGGGCTGTTGCGCGCGAGGGTGACCGTCCTGAGGTTGTTCGGCCTGCTCGACGGTGCCAGTTCGCTGGCGGGCTTCGAACGTGGCCTCGCCTCGCCGGTTCCTGTCTCGGATCCTTTGTGGCTCACCGTTTCTGGCGTCAAGATCTTCGCTGACGGGATCCCGCCGATGCGGTCGGCGTGGACGTCTCACTGCTACACCGACGGTTCGCACGGCGCGATGCTCGTCGACGGCGACGACGATCCGGGGCGCGCGGAGAACCTGGCCACCATGATCGAAATGGCACACGACGCCGGGATGGTGGTCGCCGTCCATGCCACGGGCGATCGCAGCATCGAGGCCTCGCTCGGCTCGCTGCGGCGCGGCGATCATCTCGTGCACGGTGACCTGGTGACGGCGGATCAGCTGGCCAGGATGGCGTCGGCCGGTGTCGGGCTGACCGTGCAGTCCGCGATCGCGCTGGCCATGCGGGGAATGCTGGCGGAGGCGCTCGGCGCCGAGGTCGGCGCCCGCGCGTGGCCGCTGGCGGACATGCTGGCCTCGGGTGTGCCGCTGACCTTGAGCAGCGACGCGCCGGTCGTCACCCCTGACTGGCGGATCCATATCGCCGCGGCGGCGCAGTTGCTGGAGGCGTCCGAAATGGACAGTGCGCTGATGGGCAGGCTGCTGCGCTGTTACACGACTGCTGCCGCCGAGCAGGACGGCGGGGCGGCGTGGAAGGGATCGCTCACCGTGGGCCGGGTCGCCGATTTCTGCGTGCTGGCAGGCAATCCGCTCGAGGTCGCGTTCGCGGACCTGCCGGACGTCGGTGTCGAACTCACCGTGTCCGGCGGCCGCGTCGTGTACTCAGGTGAGCAGCTGCCCGCCGTCGACCTGCAGGCTCACCCCGGTGAGATGGCCGGCGTCGGCGGAGGCGAGGAAGAGGACTGACGGCACCACGTCGGCGACGGAAGCGATGCTCCCCAACGGGATCCTCGCTTCCCAGGCCGCGCGGGCCGCGGTGTCCGAGGTGAAACCGGCGGTCATCGGCGTGAGCACCGGCCCCGGCGCGACCGCGTTGACCCGGATCCCGTGCGGCGCCAGCTCGAGTGCCGCCGAGCGGGTGAGTGCCTCGACGGCCGCTTTGGTGGCCTCGTAGTGACCGAGTCCGGGTGTCGGCTGCCGGGCGCCGATGGAGGTGATGTTGACGATGGAACCGCGCGTGCCCGCTTCCAGCATGTGCGCGCCCACCGCGCGCGTCATCAGGAACGTGCCACGGAAGTTGACCCGCATGCACAGGTCGAACACGCCGATGTCCAGGCCTACCAGGGGACCGCCGCCACCGGCGAGCCCGGCGTTGTTGACGAGCACGTCCACCGGCCCGAGCCGCTCGGTGACGAGCTTGAGCGCGGCATCGACCGAGCCGGGGTCGGAGATGTCGAGTTCGACGTGCTCCGCGCCGAGTTCGGCCGCCAGGTCGTGGGCCGCGCGCGCGGAGACGTCGGCGATGACCACCCGATCGCCCGCGGCATGGAACGCTTCGGCGACCCCGCGGCCGATGCCACTGGCGCCGCCGGTCACCACTACGAGTCTCTTGTTCATTCTACGATCGTAGACTAAAAAGGTTTTCTGTTGTCAGCGAAAGGAAATCCCGTGTACGAGAAGCAGGACGGATTGGGCTTCGCCACCTCGGCGCTGAGCCTGGGCTCGTGGAACACCTGGGACCGCATGGACTTCGACGACGCCGTGCGCCTGCTCCGGCACGCGATCGACGCGGGCGTCACGCTCTTCGACGTCGCCCACTACGACATGGGCCCGCACGCCGAGCAGTCCCGCACGGACATCTTGTTCGGCGAGGCGGTCCGCACGGCCGGAATCGCGCGGGACGAGTACCAGCTGTGCGGCAAACTGTGGCTGTGGGACTACCCGAACGTCGGGTTCGCCCAGCAGCTCACGACCTCGTTCGCCCGGATCGGCGTCGAGCGCGCCGAGGCGGTGGTGGTCGGCGACTACTTCGCCCGCCCGGACATCCCGCGCATCGTCACCGAGGTGGCCGAGCAGATCCGCCTCGGCCGCTTCGACGTCTGGGGCGTGAACAACTGGCACGCGTCGGACTTGGACTACGCGCTGAAGTTCGCGTCACGGGAAGGCCTGCCGGCGCCGAGTTTCGCTCAGCTCAAGTACAGCGTGGCTCGGCGGTCCATGGCGGAAGGTCCCTTCTACGGCGCGCATTTCGAGAACGGACGGCTGGCGTTGCAGGCCTCGGACGTGTTCGAAGGCGGCGTGCTGCTCGGCAACACCCCATCGCGGAAGATCGGCGCGGACCCGGGCGGCATCCGCGAGGCGATCAAAGCCGCGGCCGGGGGCGTGGCCACGGTGGCCGCCGAGTTCGGGGTGCGTCCTTCGCAGCTGGCGATCGCGTTCTGTCTCGCCTACGCGCCGGTGGCGAACGTCCTGTTCGGCGTGAGCAGGCTTGCGCAACTGGAGGACAACCTCGGCGCCGTGCGCCTGGCCACCGAGCACGGAGCCGACGTCCGGGCCGCGCTCGACGGACTCTGGCTGGACCGAGCCGTCGCCGCCGACGGAACGCTGTAAAGCCTGGGGTCGTGGTCCGGTCAGACTTCGTCGGAAGCTTCCACCGGAGTTTGGCCTTCGGCGCTGATGCACGCGAAACCCGAGTTTGGGCCGTTGGGTGGCCCAAACTCGGGTTTCGCGTGCATACAACCGCTGGGTAGTGGGGATCGTGAGCGTTGCGAGCCAGGCCGGGCTGAAGCTCGCCCGCTTGGGGTGCTGGACGGGTCGGCACACGTGCCTGATCGGTCGGCACGCGTACCTGGAAGGTCGTCGACGTGCCGACTCCTTAGGTCCGCGTGCCGACCCTCGGGGTCCGCGAGCCGACCCGCCGGGCACAGGGCTCGTGAGTGGTACGGCCGGTTCTAACCGGCCGTACCACTCACGACCCACTAGGCCAGGAATTCGAGGGCGGCGGTCTTGAATTCCTGGCTGCGCAGGGCGCCGCCGTGGTCGCCGGGCACGCGGACCAGGTCGGCGCCCGGTACGAGGTCGACGAGGGTTTCGATGCCCCGGCTGACCGGATCGTCGGAGCCCGCGACGAACCGGGTCGGCACGCCAACGGCGCCGGCGGCCGGGGCGAACGGCTCGGCACGCAGGTCCTCGACGCACCGCAGGAGCGCGGCCGGATTCCGGCCCGGCGCGGTGACCATGCGCGCGATCATGTTGGTCAGCAGATCGGTCGGGGGTTTGCCGCCATCGGCGAAAGCCAGCGCCGCGGCGACGTCCACGGCGCCGAACGGCTCGACCGGGCTCACCCCTGCCAGCACCAGGCGGCGTACGGTCGCCTGAGCGGGCAGCTCCCACGACAACCGCGCGCCCAGCGAGTAGCCGACGACGTCCACTTCGGACAGTTTGCCGACGAGGCGCGCGAGTTCGGCGGTGATCGCCTTGGCGCCCGCCGAGCCTGTCGGTGCGGGGCTGGAGCCGTGGCCGGGCAGGTCGGGGACCACCACCTCACGGCCGGCCGCGGTGAGCGCGGACGGCCAGCCGGTGGTGATCCAGTCCGTGTGGCCGTCGGAGGCGAAGCCGTGCACCAGCAGCACGGGTGGTCCAGAGGTGGTTTCGGGCATGAAGCGGCGCACGGCCAAAGAAGTCTTGGTGAGCAACGGAATCCTCTCAGGAAGGGCGGCGGGTGCGCAGGCGTTGGAGGTCGTTCAGGGTCCGGGCGCGGGCGTCGACGGCGAGGCGCAGCGACGAGCCGATGAGGTTGAGCAGGAACACGCAGGCCATGATCGTCACGCCGGGCGCGATGACCAGCCAGGGCGCCTGGACCAGGTACGACCGGCCTTCGGCGATCATGTTCCCCCAGGTCGGGGTCGGGGGAGCGATGCCGAGACCGAGGAAGCTCATCGCGCCGTCCACCAGCATCGCGGCCGCCGACAGGATCACCACCTGGACCAGCGCCAGCGGCAGCACGTTCGGGAACACGTGCACGAGCAGGATCTTTCCCTTGCTCATTCCCGAAACCCGGGCCGCGCCGATGTAGGCGCGGCCCGCGATGCCGAGCACGCGGCTGCGGATGACGCGGGCAGTGAACGGCGTGAAGATCACCGTCAGCGCGATCAGCTCGGTCCAGATGCTCGCGCCGAGCGAGATCGCCAGCGCCATCGCGAGAATGATCGCCGGGAACGACATCCAGGCGTCCATCACCCGCATCAGCACCGCGTCGGCCGCCCGGAAGAAGCCGCTGATCAGGCCGATCACCAGCCCGCTGAACGCCGCGCACAAGGTTATCAGCGCGGACAGGCCGAGCGAGGCGCGGCCGCCGGAGACGAGGCGGGACAGCACGTCGCGGCCGAACGAGTCCGTGCCGAGCGGATGCGCGGCCGACGGCGGCAGGAGCCGGTTCACCGGATCGGTCGCGCTCACGCTGGGCAGGAAGAACGGCAGCACGAGCACGGCCAGCACGATCACCGCCAGCAGCACGCCGGAGATGACCAGCAGCCGGTTGCGCCGGAACAGCCTGCGCCCGCGACCTGCCCGCGGCGCGCCGCGCACCGCGCGCGTCGTCGTCGCCAGAACCACGCTCATGAGACACGCACCTTCGGGTCGAGCAGGGCGTACGACAGGTCCACCAGCAGGTTGACCAGCACGAACAGCACCGCGACGAACAACGTCACCCCTTGGATCAGCGGGAAGTCCCGAGTGGACACCGCGCCCATCAGGAGATGGCCGAGCCCCGGCACGACGAAGATGGACTCGATGATCACGATGCCGCCGACGAGCATCGCGAAGTTGCTGCCCAGCTGGGTGACCAGCGGCATCAGCGCGTTCGGCAGCACGTGCTTGGTCATCACCTGCCGCTCCGAGAGCCCTTTGACACGCGCGGTGCGCAGATAAGCCAGCGGGAGTTCTCCGAGCAGGCTTTCGCGCAGGGTGAGCACGAACAACGCGGTCTGGCCGATCACCAGCACGGTCAGCGGAAGCACCAGCGCGGGCACGGCCGTCGCCGGGTCGGTGAACAGGTTCGCGTAGCCGCTGGACGGAAACCAGCGCAGCGTCACCGAGAACACCAGCACGAGCACGAGCGAGATCCAGAAGTCCGGCATCGCCATGCCGAGCGCGGACAACCGGTCCAGCGCCCGCGCGATCGGATTGCGCGGTGAGATCGCCTGCCACGAGGTGATCGCGACCGAGAGGAAGAAACTGATCACAGTGGACAGCACGGCCAGCGTCAGCGTCGGCAGGATGTGATCGGCGACCACGCCCAGCACCGGCGCGTGGTAGGTGATCGACGTCCCGAAGTCGCCCTGCAGCACGTTGCCCGCCCAGCCGACGTACTGCTCCCACAACGAACCGTTGAGGCCCATGCTCTCCCGCAGCGCGTCCACATCGGACGGACGCGCCGTCGGGCCGAGGATGGCCTGCGCCGGGTCGCCGGGGATCAGCCGGATGACGAAGAACATCATCGTGCCGACGATGACCAGGATGATCAGCAGATCGCGCAGCCTGCGCAGCAGCAGACCGGTCATGATGCCAGCCAGGTGTTCCAGAAGACGCGATAGAAGTCGCCGTAACCCTTGAGCTTGGGCGAGTAGGCCGCGTACAGCCTGGACTGGCTGAGCGTGATCACCGACAGCTGCTTCCAGGTGAACGCCTGCAGCTTGTCCACCACCGCCTTGGCCTGCTCGGGGTTGGTCGAGGCGTTGAACTCGGCCATGAGCCCGTCGAGTTCGGGGGAGGACGACCCGTTCAGCGTGCCGAGGGTGAGCGCCGGCATCTGCGCGGGCGAGGTCAGCGCCGAGTCGAAGAACAGCGTGGTGATGTCCCAGCCACCCGGCTCCTTGGTGAGCGTGCCCAGCATGGTGGCGAAGTCGAAGGTGTCGATCTTGGTGTTGATGCCGATCTTCGACAGCCCGTCCTGGATCAGCACGGCCCATTTGCCGAACTCGGGATAGGAGTTGGTGGTGACGACGCGGATGGTCGTGCCCGCGGTGATCCCGGCCTCGGCCAGCAGCTGCTTGGCCTTCTCGGGATCGTGCCTCTTGTAGACGTCCTCGCCGGCGTTGGAGAAGAACTGCTTGTTGTCGGGGGAGGCGAAGGCGCCGGTCTCGACGGTGAGGTCCTTGCTGCCGCCGGTCGCCGCGTTGATCGCGGGCTTGTCCAGCACCAGGTTCAGCGCCTCGCGGGCACGGGGATCGGCGAACTTCGAACCGGTGTTGAAATTCGGGATGATCACATTGTCGTTGCCGCCAGGCAGGTTGTGCACCACCACGGCCGGGTTGGCGCGCAGGGTCTCGTACTGGTCGTTGGTGGGCATGATGTGGTCCCACTGCCCGGTCTGGAGGCCGTTGATGAGCGCGTCCTGATCGGACACCACCTTGTACGTCACGGTGTCGAGATACGCGTGCTTCGCGCCTGCCTGCCCGCCCCAGTCCTCTTCGGACCGTGACTTGTAGCCGGTGTACCGCTCCAGCACGAGTTCGCGGCCGATGTCCCAGCTCTTCAGCTTGTACGGGCCGGAGCCGATCGCCTTGTCCTGGGCGAACCCGGTGGGCGCGAGACCGGCGAGGTTCTTCGCCTCGTAGATCTCCGTGCCCGCGCCTGCCAGTTCGTTGATCAGCGGGTAGCGCGGCTGCTTGAGCTTGATGGTGACCGTCGCCGGGTCGGTGGGCGTGATCGCCTCGATGTCCGGCGTGACCAGCTGCCCGGTGCGGTGCACCTGCTGCCACCGCTTCAGGCTCGCCACCACGTCCTCGGCGGTCAACGGGTTGCCGTCGTGGAAGGTGACGCCCTGGCGCAGCTTGAAGGTGTAGGTGAGCCGGTCAGGGCTGGCGGTGTAGTCGTCGACCAGCATGGGCCGGGCGGTGAACGCACGGTCCACTTCGAACAGTTTCTCGTACATCATGTTGCCGATGTGCGCGGTCACCTGGCCGGGATTGGCGACCATGTCGAGCGACTGCGGATCGGTGGGCACCGCGACGTTCAGGTTGCCGCCCGTCTTCGGGGGACCGTCCGCGGCGCCGCCGCCGCCGGACTGCCCGCCCATGCACGAGCTGAGCAGTAAGACGGTCGCCACGCCGAGCACGGCCGAGGTCAGGGTTCGTCTCATGGGTTCCGCACTCCAGTGTGGGGGTGGTCGGGCAGTTCGGGGTTCGCCGCGAGCAGGCGGCTGGTGTAGTCGTGCCGGGGCCGGAGCCGGATCTCGTCGGGTTCGCCGACCTCGATCAGCTCACCGCGGTACATCACGCCGACGCGGTCGGCGACCGAGAGCACCAGGCTGAGGTTGTGCGTGATGAACAGGAAGCTCAGCGCGCGGGTCCGCCGCAGGTCGAGCAGCAGGTTCATCACCTGGCCCTGCACCGAGACGTCGAGCGCCGAGGTGGGTTCGTCGGCGACGATGAGGTCCGGCTCGGCGGCGATCGCGCGGGCGATCGAGACGCGCTGCCGCTGGCCGCCGGAGAGCTGCGACGGCAGTTTTCCGGCCGTGTCAGAGGGAAGGCCGACCTCGTCGATCAGCTCGGTGACGCGGCGGTCCAGTTCGGCGCCGCGCATGCCGGTGAGTTCCCGCAGCGGCTCGGCGATGATCCTGGCCGCGGTGTGCCGGGGATCGAGCGAGCTTTGGGGGTCTTGGAAGATCAGCTGCGCGCGACGGCGGAAGGCGCGTTCGTCGCCTTCGAGGCCCGCGGCCGTGCAGCGGTGCTCGCCGAAGGTGATCGTGCCTTCGGTGGGCGTCTCCAGCGCGCTCACCAGCCTGCCGAGCGTGGTCTTGCCCGAGCCGGATTCCCCGACCAGCCCGAAGAACTCGCCGGGCGCGATCTCAAGTGACACGTTGTTCACGGCATGGACTTCGGGGGAGCGGTTGAGTGAGAACCGGCCACGACGTCCGTACACTTTGGACACCGAGTCGATGACGAGCGCGGTCCCGTCCTTCGTGTCCTCCTCGCTGGGTTTGCTGAGCGTCCTGGTTTCGGTCGCGACCGCCGATTCGCCGTTCATCGCCGCTTCGAGCAGTGCTTCCGAGATGGTGGGGAAGCCGTCGCGCCTGCTCACGCCGAGCTTCGGCACGCAGTCGAGCAACGCCTTGGTGTACGGGTGTTTCGGCGCGTGCAGAATGTCCTCTTTGGAGCCGAGCTCGACCAGTTCACCGCGGTACATCACCGCGATCCGGTCGGCCACCCGCGCGGCGACACCCATGTCGTGCGTGATGAACACGCACGCGGTGCCGTGGTCGCGGCGCACCCGGTCGAACAGGGTGAGGATTTCGGCCTGCGTCGTCACGTCGAGCGCGGTGGTCGGCTCGTCGGCGATCAGCAGGCTCGGGTCGGCCATCAGCGCGAGCGCGATCATCACGCGCTGCTGCATCCCGCCCGACATCTGGTGCGGATACAGCGAAAGCACCCGCTCGGTGTCGGTGAGGCCGACTTCGGTGAGCAGGCCGCGGGCCTTCGCCTCGGCCTCGCGGTGCAGCGGTGTGCCTTTGCGCGCGGCTTGCCGCGGCAGGGAACCGGGCTTGCGGTAAGCCTCGATCAGTTGCTTGCCGACTCGCTGGCCCGGATTGAGCGAATCCAGTGCCTCCTGGAAGATCATCCCGATCCGAGGGCCGCGGTAAGCGCGCATCTCATCGGCGGAAAGCCGCGTGAGATCAACGCCGTCGACGGTGATCTCACCGCGGGTGCGCACCGGCGCGACGAATTCCAGCAACCGGATGATCGACAAGGCCGTCACCGTTTTTCCACTGCCGGATTCACCGACCACGCAGAGTGTCCGGCCCTCGTCGAGGTCGAACGACAGCTCACGGACCAGTTCGCGTTCCGTCTCGTCGGCGAGCACGCCGACGGTCAGTTTCCGTAATTCGAGCAGGGTCATGAATCCCCTTTCCCGAGCCCGCCCGACGCGGACCGCACTGCCGGGGAACGAGCCCGCCGGCGGGGTAGTTCTACGCATGTTGACACTGGGGGTGTGGCCTGTCAATGGGTATATTCTACGAATGTAGGAAGTTGGTATCCGACCGATTTTGCCTGGCAGTAGCCGAAAACTCGCACTGGATTCTTTTGTCTACGTCTGTAGACTCTCGGCGGAAACGAGCTAAGGAGGCACCCGTGAGCGGGTCGAGAGGAACAGCCGGTCCCGAGCGGATCGTGGACATCGCCGTCGGGTACATGGCGTCGAAGCAGCTATTCGCGGCGAGCCGGATCGGGCTGTTCGCCGCGCTCGCCGGTGGTCCGCTGACCGCGTCCGAACTGGCGGCCGAAACGGGCAAGCCGGAGAAGATCACCCGCATCCTCGGTGACGCCATGTCATCACTCGGCCTGCTGTCGCGTGTGGACGGACGCTACGAGCTGGCCGCCGACGCGGCCGAGTACCTCGCGGGCGGCGGCCTCGACCTCGCGCCGTTCCTGACCTTCCTCGACTCCATCAGCTACCCGCACTGGCTCCAGTTCGGCCACACGGCGGACTCGGGTGAGCCGGGGAAGCTGGAGATGGACGACGCGCGCTGGGGCACGTTCATGGCGGGCGTGATGACCTACAACTCCCTGCACGCCGAAATGCTGGCGGGCGCTTTCGACTACGGCCCGCACCGCAAGCTGCTGGACCTCGGCGGCCTCTCCAGCGCGTTCGCGCTCGAAGCCATGGGCGTCAACGAAGAACTGCACACGACGTTCGTGTTCGACCCCGGCTTCGCCGAGTCGGTCACCACCGCGGTGGCGGAGGCGGGCCTGTCCGGCCGCGCGATCGTGATCGGCGCCGAGACACCCACGGCGCGCCCGGAAGGCGAGTTCGACCTGGTGATGGTCAACCACGTCGTCCACCGCTTCGACGCGGAGCAGAACGCCCAGATCCTGCGCAACGCCCGCGCGGCCGCAGCACCCGGCGTGCGCCTGCTGCTGCTCGACTTCTTCCTCGACGACGACGCGAGCCAGCGCCCGATCGACGCGCTGCACGCGGGGGAGTACCTGGTCATCGACGGGACCGTCGTCTACCCCGAGTCCGAGGTCCGCTCCTGGCTGACCGAGGCGGGCTGGCAGGTCGTCGACAAGCTCGCACTGCCGGGCAGCCCGCGCGTGCTCGTCGCGGAAGCGGTGTAGTCGTGACGCTCGATCCCGCGGTCAAGGAGCTACTGGCCCGCAGCGCGCCACCCGAAGCTCCGGCCACGCCGCCGACGGCAGCCGAGTTGCGTGCGGCGTTCGCGGCTTCGTGGCGTCGGCCCGAGAAGGTCGAACCGGTCGCTTCGGTCACCGACCACGTGCTGCCGTCCGGCGTTCGGGTGCGGGTGTACCTGCCGCGGGTGTCCGGGCCGGTCCCGGCGTTCGTGTGGATCCACGGCGGCGGCTGGACGATCGGCTCGATCGACGAGAACGAGGTCGCGTCGCGCACGGTCTGCAACGTGGCCAAGGTCGCGGTGGTCGCGGTCGACTACCGGCTCGCACCGGAGAACCCGTTCCCCGCGGCCCCGGACGACTGCTACGCCGTCGTCGAATGGCTCGCGCGAGGCGGCGCCGGCGACGCGGTGGACGCCGCCCGGATCGCGATCGGCGGCGAGAGCGCGGGCGGCAACCTGTCGACCGTGGTCTCGATGATGTCGCGCGACCGGCGCGGGCCGGAGCTGGCCGCGCAGGTGCTGATCTGCCCGGTCTACGCCCACCCGGACGACGGCTTCGGCTCCTATGTGGACTTCGCCGACGGCTTCGGCATGACGGCGGGCGCGATGCGGTTCTTCTTCGAGCAGTACGTGTCGGATCCGGCTCAGCTGGACGATCCTTATCTGCTGCCGCTGCGGGCGTCGGACCTGACGCGGCTTCCGCCCGCCCTGGTGCTGACGGCCGAGTACGACGTCCTGCGCGACGAAGGCGAGGAGTTCGCTCGTCGGCTGGCCGAAGCTGGTGTCAAGGTGGAGATGACGCGGTACTCGGGTCAGATCCATGGGTTCTACGGGCTCTACACGGACCTTTCGGCCTCGCCGCGCTCGCACCGGCACGTGGCGAACTTCCTCACCCGCGTCTTCGGGTGAAGGGCTCGTGAGTGGTACGGCCGGTTAGAACCGGTCGTACCACTCACGAGGGGCGGGTCAGGCGTTCGAAGAAGGACTCGAGGTGCTGGCGCTGCAAGGCGATCGTCGAGAATTCCCCGGCGACCAGGCTCATGACGTTCGCGCCAGCGTTGATCAGCACGACCTCGTCGACCAGCTGCTCGTCCGGGGTGGACGTGACGATGTCGCCGTCCTCGCGGCCCTCGGCCAGGTAGCGGTGCAGCAGGCCGCGCCACTCCCGGATGTGCTCGAGGTACTTGTCCTGCAGCTTCTGGGTGGTCAGCGACAGCTGCCAGAAGGTGAGCAGTACGCGCCCCGCGGCGATGCGGTCGGCGTCGATCGGCATCGAGGACACGCACAGCTCGCGCAGCGCGGTCAGGCCGCGCAGCTCGTCGAGTTCGACGTACTCGCGCATCATGCCGAGCGCGCGTTCGTAGGTGGCTTCGATGATGTCTTCCTTGCTGGGGAAGTACAGCTTCAGTGCCCCGTTCGCGAAGCCCGCCGCTGCCGCGATCTCACGCATGGTGGCGGCCTCGATCCCGCCTTGGGTGATCAAGTCCCAGGTGACGTCGACGATGTGACTGCGCCGCTCGTCGTGGTCGATGATCTTCGGCATCGGTGGACCTCCCGCACTGGTTCTTCTACCAGTGTAGGAGATCAGGCGCGTTGATACACCTGGTGTCCGGCGAACCACGTTTCCGTCACACGTGTCTTGACGAGTGAGGACTGCTCGGTGGTGAACGGATCCCGGTCCAGTACGACGAAATCCGCCGACTTGCCGGGCGCCAGCGAGCCGGTGACGTCGTCGAGGCCCATCGCGCGGGCGGCGGCCAAGGTGAAGACCTCGATCGCCTCGGCCAGCGTGATCGCCTGCTCCGGCCAGAGCGCGCCGGGGAACGTGCCGGTCGGATCCTGGCGGGTGACCAGGCCGTGGATGCCCTCCCACGCGTTCGGCGACTCGCTGACCGGCCAGTCGGATCCACCCGCGACCAGCGCGCCTTCGTCGAGCAGTGACCGGTTGGGCTGCATCCGCCCGGCCCGGTCGCCGGGCAGCACCTCCGCGATGGCCGACGGGATGACGCCCGGCACCCACAAGAACGGCGAGATGTCGGCGGAGACGTCGAGTGCGGCGAAGCGGGGGATGTCGTCCGGGTGGACGAACTGGCCGTGCGCGACCTGGAACCGGGCCTCGGTGAAGCCCTCGGCGCGGACCTTCTCGACCGCGTCCAGCGTGGCCCGCACGGACGCGTCACCGGTGCAGTGGATCTTGGCCGAGAACCCCGCCGCGGCCGCCGTGCGCAGCCAGCCTTCGAGTTCGTCGCCGGGCATCGTGGTGGCGCCGCGGTGACAGGCTCCGTGCGCGTCGTCGGGCAGGTACGGCTCCAGGAAGGCGGCCGTGCGGGTGGGCGGCACACCGTCGAGGAAGATCTTCACGAAGTCGGGACGATGGTGCTCGCCCCGGTACCGCCCGGCGACTTCGAGCAGCGGCGCGCCGATCGGGTCGAAGCCGAAGATCGGGTCGTTGATCAGCAGCGAGGTCACGACCCAGGCCCGCAGCTCGCCCGCGTTGTCGAGCGACTTCAGCGCGCGGAGTATGTCCGAGGAGACCGCGGCGTCCTGGAAAGCGGTGACGCCGAACGAATGCAGCGTGCCGATCCCGTGCTGCGACGCCGCCGCGTGCTGCTCGTCGGTGAGGGTCCGGGTCTCGCCGAGCACTCGCTCGACCGGGATGCTCGCGGCTTCGAGCAGGATCCCGACGGGCTCGCCGGTCGACGGGTCGCGGACGATCTCCCCGCCAGCCGGATCGGCCGAAGCCGCGGTCACCCCGGCCAGTTCCAGCGCGCGGCTGCTGACCCAGCGGTTGTGCCTGCTGTCGTCGGCCAGCACGACCGGGCGGCCGCCGGCGGCCTCGTCGAGCGCGTGCCTCGCCGAAGACCGCGAGAGCGTACTGACCAAAGTGGACGCCCACGCACCGCCGACGATCCACTCATCCGGCCCCAGCCGCCCGGCGTAGGACCGGACCGCGGCCAGAATGTCCTCGAAACCCGCGTCCAAGCCGAAAGTCAGTTCGAACAGGGCCGACCGTCCGGCGAGCGCGTGGTGGTTGTGCACATCGACCAGGCCTGGCATGACGAACGCGCCACCGAGGTCGACGACCTCGGTGTTCGGGCCGCGTTCGTGTGCCTCCAGTGACAGCACCCGGCCGTCCTTGATGGCCAGCGACGACGCCCACGGCCTCGCGCTGTCCACTGTGTACACCTTGGCGTTGGTGAGGATGAGGTCGGCGGCCAATGCTCAGCTCCCGGCCGGGTCGTACACGTCGGGATGCACGGTGGTGCTCAGCAGCTTCCCGTGCGCGCCGAAGGTGAAGTGGGTCGGCGTGCTGCCGGTGGCGTCCAGCCCGAAAAGCACACCATGCGAACGCAGCCGCTTGGCATCGCGGTGGTCGGCGACGGTCACCGACGCGCAGGGGATGACCTTCTCGCGCCAGGCAAAAACGTAGATACCGGGCCGCAGCTCGTAGACCGAGTTCTCGTCGGTGTCGGCGAGGCCCTTTTCCGGTCCGGCCAGGCATTGCCAGGTGTACCAGTGTGGGCTGAGGTACACGTGCTCGTAGGCGTGCGCGGTGCTGTACACCCACAGCACCCGGCGTCCGACCAGCGACTTGCTGGGCGCCAGCGGCTCGCCTGCCGTCTCCATCCCGCCGATCGTGGCGGCCAGGAAGGTCTGCGTGACGCGAGGCGAGGTGTCGCCGATCCGGCTCAGTACGAGCAGCGCGCGGCCCAGGCGCAGGTCGAGCAGCAGTGTGAACGCCTCTTCTGCGCGCGCCTGCGGGTGGAACTGGACGTAGTACAGGTCGTCGTCGACGAGGAACGTCTCGCACCGGTCGATCCCGGAGCCACCGTAGGCCCACTCGACGCGGGTGCCGGTGAAGGCCGCGGCGAGCGTGGTCCCGTCCTCGCAGGTCAGCTCGAAGGATCGGCCGTGCAGGTCGCCGACCGTGGGCGCCTTGTTCGCGTCGAAACCGGGCGCGAGGCTGTCCAGCGGCAGCCAGGTGGAGGTGTCGGAAAGGGTCAATTCAGGCATCTAACGTCCTAGTGCTCGTGAGGGGAACAGTGGTCGCCGGAGGGTAGATCGAGTGCCGGGTTGCGGTCCAGGAAGCCGTTGGGGCGCAGGGAGAATCCCGAGTAGTCGACCGGCATCACCGGCCAGTCCTCCGGACGCGGGATGTGCGTCGGGCCGAAGACGTGCCACAGCACGAGGTCGGCGTCGACGAGGTTCCGGTCGGCCGCCGTCCACGCTGGCAGGCCCGCGCCGCCGGGATGCGCGTTCGGCCGGTCACCTGCCGGGAAACGCTCGTCGGGGTGATACGCCGTGGCCCACAGCTGCCGGGTGGCGAAGGTCGCCCGCTGGTGGACCGTCGACTCGGGTTGCGCCATCAGCGTCGCGGACGGCCGGGGGACCAGCTGGTACGCGGTGGGCGAGCCGAGCCGGTTGGTCCGCTCCGAACTGCGGATCTCCCACACCCGCGCCTTGGCTGGGTCCGCCAGCCGCTGGGCTTCGAGTTCGCTGCGCAGCGGGGTTTCCTTCCAGGTGAACGCGTTGCCGTACGGGTTCCGCTCGCCGATCGGCATGCGCTCGACGTCGATCTCGACGAGCGAGTTGCGGTCGCCGTCGATCGCCATGTCCAGCCGGGCGCAGAACAGGTGCTGGTGCACCGGCGCGAACAGGCCGGGCGCGATCTCGTTGGCGTGCGGGTGTTTCGTGCCGGGGTGCGCGGCGCCGGCGAACACGATCCCGGTGGCCTTCGCCTCGAGTTCGATGCTGCCGTCGAGGTAGAGGTACCAGAAGAACCCGTAGTCGTAGTTGCCGATCGTGGAGATGGACGAGATCACCAGGCGCCGCGAGCGGCGGACTTCGGCGTGGCCGTCGAGATCCGTGTGCTTCCAGAGGATCCCGTAGTCCTCCTCGTGCAGGCAGATCGCGCGCGGGATCTCCACCGGGAGGCCGTGGTCGTCGGCCACGAACGCCGGGAAGTAGTGGATGACCCCGAGGCAGTCGCAGCCGAGGCGCAGGTCGTTGCCGTTCTTGCCGAGCAGGTACTCGCCCGCGTCGAAGTAGCTGATCCAGAACCGGCCGGGCGCGGTGTCGCCGTAGGGCACCACCATCTCCGGCACCGAGGCCCGATGCAGCACCGACCGGTCCTGGAACGACATCTGGTGCAGCGTCAGCCCCTCGCGGATGTTGAAGCCGACCCGCAGTTTCCAGCCTTCCCAGGTGACTTCGTTGCCGTCGACGCTGAAACTCGGCCCTTCCGGCTGGGTGATGTCGATCGGCTTGAGCGTGGTGCGGGCCGGGAGATGGCCGTAACGACCGGATTCCGCCGGGACCGGCACGTCGCCTTCGTCCTCGACCCGGATCACGCGCTGCCCGGTGAGGTCGATGTGGACGATCAGGCCTTCGACCGGATGTGCCCATGGGCTGTCGGACTCGTCGTCGCGCAGGAAGGTCAGCGACCGGATGACCCGGCCGGTTTCGTCCGGCCTGCCGAAGAAACCGGGCGCCAGCGGAGCGCAGAAGGCGTGCTCGATCCGATCCGCGAGCCCGCGCCGCTCCATCGCGGCCCGCCAGCCCGGCGACGCCTTGGTGATCGACGCGGCGAGGTCGTATTCCTCGAACAGGTAAGCGGGCTGGCCGTCCCCGCAGTCCTCGCTGGAGATGACCGCGTGCTTCGTCAGCGAGACGAGCACGTCGCGCGCCAGGCCGGTCGCGGTGTCGAGCAGCGTGTACTGGATCCGGCGGTCGGTCTCGGCCTTGTCCGGTTCCACCTGGAGCACCACGGGGAAGCGCGTGGTCTCGGTCAGGTGGCCCTCGTCGGCGAGGATCGCGCGGCCGGTGACGAGGTCGTCGGCGGTCAGCGGATCCAGGGGATGCGGACTGGTCATGCCGGGCAGTCTTGCCCGGTTTCCGCTGGTGCGGAGGGCCGGTGAAGGCGTCGTGCGGTCGCGGACAAGAAGGCTGCACTGACGGCCAACCCCCGCGAAAGGCCAGGACCGCAGGATGACGCCATGCGACTTGATCTCGCCGGCAAGGCCGTGCTGGTGACCGGCGCGGCCTCCGGCATCGGCCTCGCCTGTGTCCGCGCGTTCCAGGCCGAAGGCGCTCATGTCGGCGCACTCGACCTGGAACGCGTGCCTGGTCATGACGTGCTGTCGGTGCGCACCGACGTGACGGACGAGCGTTCGGTCGCCGCAGCGGTCGGCGCGGTGGCCGAGCGGTTCGGCGGACTCGACGTCGTCGTCGGCTGTGCCGGGATCTCCGGTCCGGTGGGAACGCAGGTCACGGAGACCTCGGCCGCGGATTTCGCCGCGGTGCTCGCGGTCAACGTCACCGGCCAGTTCCTGGTGGTCAAACACGCCGCGCCGTGGCTCACCTCGGCGCGCGGCTCGGTGGTGCTGCTGGCCAGCGACTCGGCGTTCACCAGCGCGCCCGGCATGGTGCCGTACTGCGCGTCCAAGGGCGCCGTCGTCGCCATGACCAGGGCACTTGCCGTCGATCTGCCCGGCGTCCGGGTCAACTGCGTCTGCCCGTCGGTAGTGGACACCCCGATGTCCCGCGGCGATCTCGGCGACGTGCTGGACGATCCCGACTTTCCCGTTCAGGCTCCCGAAGACGTCGCCGCGCACGTGCTCTATTTGGCTTCGGCGCGGTCGCGCACGCTCAACGGCCAGGCCGTGCTCGCCGACTACGGCGTCTCGGCCCGCTCCGGTTTTCCCGCTTAGAAAGACATCCCAGGTCCGTAGATGTCAAGCCGCGGTGGAGGTGATGTGGTGCGACCAGGCGGTTGTCTCGTTGTAGAGGGTGCCGGTTTTGAGGCATCCGTGGAGGATGCCGACGAGTCGGTTGGCGAGCTGGCGCAGGGCGGCGTTGTGGCCGCTGCCGCGGGCGCGTTGCGTGTCGTAGTAGGTGCGTGCCCCGGGCGAGAAGCGCAGCGCGCTGAACGCCTGGGTCAGCAACGCGTCAATGAGCCGATCGTTGTGGATGAACCGGGCCAGCGCGACTTTCTTCTTGCCCGACGCTCGGGTGATCGGGGAGGTCCCGGCGTAGTTCTTGCGGGCTTTGGCGGTGGCGTAGCGGTCGGGGTCGTCGCCGAACTCCGCGAGCACCCGGGCGCCGAGAACCGACCCCAGACCAGGCTGGGACAGGATGATCTCAGCGGCCGGGTGCTGCCCAAAATAGGCATCGACCTGCCTTTGCAGGGCTTTGACCTGGGTGTCGAGGACGTTCAGGACCGCGATCAGCGCCTGAACCGAGGCGGCGTAAGCGGCCGCCACCACTTCGGGCTGGCCCAGGTGCTCGGCGCGCAGCGCGGCCTGGATCACCACGGCTTTCTCCGCGATGTTCTTGCGACGCGCCCGTTTCAACGCGGCGCTGATCTGAGCGATCGTCAGCCGGGCTGCCTGGGCCGGGGTCGGGGCCTTGCCCAGCAGTTCCAGGGTGTCGGCGGCGTCGAGGTCATCGAAGGCGGCCAGCGCGGCGGGGAAATAGTCCCGCAGCGCGTGCCGCAGCCGCTGCGTGTGGCGGGTGCGTTCCCAGATCAACGTCTTGTGGGTGCGGGCAACCACCTTCACCGCCTCGATCTGGGCGCTGTCACCGGCGACCGCCCGCAGCTCGTGGGCGTGGGTGCGGGCCATGTCGGCCAGCACATGCGCGTCACCGGCATCGCTCTTGGCACCCGAGACACCCAGCCGGTCGCGGAACCTGGCCGCCTGCAACGGATTCACCGCCAGCACCGTGTACCCGGCGGCGACCAGCGCCCGCACCCACGGACCCCGGTCGGTCTCGATCCCGACCAGCACCTCGGCTTCGTCGGCGTCGTCACCGATCAGCTCACCGATCATCGTATGCAGCCGGGCCATCCCCGCCACACCCTCCGGCAGCCTGGCTCTGCCCAGCCGACGGCCGCGGCGTCCATCACCTCCACATCGTGGTGGTCCTCAGCCCAGTCATCTCCCACGAAAAGCCGCAAAAGTCCTCCCGATCTCGATCACCTACAGCAGCCAGCGGGAGAACCTCAGCGACCTAATCAAACAGTGCTTCCCACCACGAACACGCGGGGCACGACATCCCATCAGCGATCAACTCTCCCGGCCCACCAGCAGGGGCACTGTCTTTCATCAGGACTCAAGCGTCCAGGACATCCGAGTGCTCACCCGCCGACCGGCTACCACCAGGAGTGTGCCGGATAGCCCACTCCCAGAACTGATTAGGACTTCTGCTGTGCACAAGGTTGTCGCGATCACGGGTGGTGGTACCGGTATCGGCGCGGCGGTCGCCCGTCGCTACTCGGACGAGGGCGCCCAGGTGGTGGTGCTCGGACGACGCCGGGAACCGCTGGAGAAGGTGGCCGCCGAGACCGGCGCGCACGTCATCGCCTGTGACGCCAGCGAACGCGAGTCCGCCGAAAACGCGGTGGCCGAGATCGTCGGCAAGTTCGGCAAGCTGGACGTCGTGGTGGCCAACGCGGGCGGCCACGGCCTGTCTTCGGTGATCGACACCGGCGACGAGGAATGGGAGCTGGCGCTGCGCTCGAACCTGTCCAGCGCCTTCGTGTTCTGCCGGGCCACGCTGCCGTCGCTGATCGAGACCAGCGGCCAGGTGGTCATCGTCTCGTCACTGGCGGGGCTGTTCGCCGGTCCTAACGTCGCGGGCTACACGGTCGCGAAGCACGCGCTGATCGGCCTGACCCGGTCGATCGCCCGCGACTACGGCCCGAAGGGCGTCCGCGCCAACGCGGTCTGCCCCGGCTGGGTCCGCACGCCGATGGCCGACGGCGAGATGGACCAGTTCGCCGAGGCCGCGGGCTTCACCGGCGGCCGCGACGAGGGCTACCGCCGGGTCACCGCCGAGGTCCCGCTGCGCCGGGCCGCCGAGCCGGAAGAGATCGCGTCGATCGTGCGGTTCCTCGGCTCGGCGGAGTCGTCGTACATCACCGGCGCGGTGATCGTGGCCGACGGTGGCGCGCACACCGTCGACCTGCCGACCCTCGCCTTCGAACGCGCGGGCATGGGCTCCTAGCGACGGCTAACCCACATGTGGCGCGGGGGTCGTGAGTGGTACGGCCGGTTCTAACCGGCGAAAACACTCACGACCCCCTTCTCGGCTGGCTTCGCCCACGCCAGGGGGCGTGGTCCGGCCTGGGTGAGGATGGCGGCTCCGCTCTTTGGCTGCGTGAACGCCCCTTTCGCAACCTTGCGCGTTGCGAAAGGGGCGTTCACGCAGTTCTAACGGCCCAGCAAAGCGCCTAAATGGGACATTAGGCGCGTAAAGACGTCCACTTGGTGTCCGCAGGACTTGCCCGGTGAGTCTGTGTCGCTTTTGCGCCTTTTAGGAGGTCTGTTGGCGTGGAGGCGCGCACGAAAGTGGCTTATGTGACGCTGATCGACACATAAGCCACTTTCGTGCGGTCGGCGCCGGAGCTTAGGTTTCGCCGAGGTAGGCGGCGTGCAGGGTGCTGGGTGAAGCCAGCAGGTCCTGCGCGCCGCCCGCGTAGGTGACCCGGCCCGAGGACACCACGAGCGCGTCGGTCGCCACGCCGAGCGCGAGGTGCGTGAACTGCTCGACGAGCAGGATCGCGGCGCCCTCCTCGGCGAATCGGGTCACCATCGGCAGCAGCCGGGTGAACACCACCGGGGCGAGGCCGAGTGACATCTCGTCGATCAGCAGGAACGACGGCCGTGCCGCGAAAGCCCTGGCGAGCACCACCATCTGCTGCTCGCCGCCGCTCAGCAACGCCGCCGGTGAGTCACGGCGTTTCTCCAGCTCCGGGAACAGCTCGAACAGCTCGTCCGCCCGCGCGCGGGTGCGCGCGGTCAGCATCAGGTTCTCCAGTACGGTCAGGCCGCCGAACACCGCGCGGCCCTGCTCGATATGCGCGAGGCCGCGGCGCGCGCGGGCGACCCGTGACTGCTTGGTCAGCTCGTCCGATCCGATGTGGACGGTGCCAGCCGAAGCGGGCACCACCCCGGAGACGGCCTCCAGCAGACTGGTCTTGCCTGCGCCGTTGGGTCCGACGAGCGCGGTGATCCTGCCCGGTTCGAGGGTGAGGTCGACGTCGGAGATCACCGGCCCGGCGCCGCGCGTGACCGTCAGGCCCGTTATCCGCAAAGCGTTCACAGCAGCTCCGTTTCACCCATGTACGCCTTGAGCACGGCGGGATCGGCCAGCACCTCGGCCTGCGGGCCGGAGGCCAGCACCCGGCCGAAGTCGAGGACGGTGATCGTGTCGCAGACCGAGCGGACCAGGTCCAGGTCGTGCTCGATGAGCAGCACGGACACCCCGAACCGCGCGGGAACCTGGCGCAGCCGCTCGCCGAACGCGACGTGCTCCTCGTGCGGGAGCCCGGCCGCCGGCTCGTCCAGCAGCAGCACCCTCGGCTTCGCCAGCAGATGCCCGACGACCTCGACCAGCCTGCGCGCGCCGACGTCCACTTGCGACAGTGGGGTGCGGGCGGCGGGGCAGCCGAAGAAGTCCAGCGCCTCGCCGATCTCGGCCGCGGTCAGCCGCCGCCTGGCCAGGAACTTGACGTACGCGCCGACGGTCAGCCCCGGCGGGACCCGGTCCTGCTGGAACGTCCGGCGCAGCCCGGCGCGCGCACGGGTCGACGGCGACCCGGTGAGCGGCCTGCCGGCCAGCTCGGCTTCGCCGTCGGCGTCCGGGAGGAACCCGCTGATGGCGTCGACCAGCGTCGACTTGCCCGCGCCATTCGGCCCGATCACGCCGAGCACGCCGTGTTCCGGCACCGCGATGTCCACTGAGGACAGTGCGGCGACGTGCCCGAAGTTCACGCTGAGCCCGCGCACGGTGAGCACCGGTGGCCCGGGGGAGACCGGCTCGATGGTCTCGGCACCGGCGGCCAGGTCGAGTTTCGCCGGTTCCTTCTTCGACCGCCGGTACCACAGGTTACGCACGGCAGTGCCGAGGTTACCGCCGCCGGCCAGCGCCTGGACGCCGAGCAGGCCGAAGACCACCAGGCCCCAGTCCTGCGGGATTCCCCAGCGCTTGAGCAGTTCCGGCACACCGACCCAGAGGATCGCGGCGAACACGGCCATGTCGATCAGATGCGCGCCGGACATGATCGCCATGACGTACAGCGCCAGCGACTGGATCGCGGTGAAGCTCGCCGGGAACGCCAGCCCGACCTGCCCGGTGAGCAGGCCGCCGCTGATCCCGCCGAGGGTGGCGCTCACCGCGAACGCGGTCAGCTTCGACGTCCGCACGCTCGTGCCCGCCGCGGCCGTCCCGCGTTCGGAGAACGCGACCGCCTGCCACGCGCTGCCCCAGCGGCCCCGGCGCAGGAAGTGGACGGCGAGGCAGCACAGCACCATGACGACCACGGCGAGCAGGAAGTAGGACCGGTCGTCGGAGAACGCGTCCGGCCGCTCGACCGAGATGCCGCCCGCGACGCCGGGGAACTGCAGTTGCACCAGCGTCAGGTCGGCCGCGGCGGCGAGCCCGAGTGTGACGACGGCGAGGTTGATCCCGCGCAGCCGCAACGCCGGGAGCCCGACGAGGATGCCGACGACACCTGCCGCGAGGCCGCCGAGCAGCAGCCAGACCAGGAACCCGCCGGGCGCCTGCGCCTCGTTCAGCGCCGACACCGTCCAGGCGCCGACCGCGCCGAAGGTCAACTGGCACAACGAGATCATCCCGGCGCTGCCGGTGACCACGCCCAGCCCGAGCAGCGAGATCCCGGCGACGACGGCGCTCATGCCGAGGTAGACGAAGTATCCGTCGAGCCCGATGCTCAGCCCGTAGCCGACCGCGATCGCGGCGATGGCGACCACGAACGGGATCCCGCGTTCAGCGAGCCGCATCCCACACCTCCTTGCGCTGCGACCACAGCAGCAGTGCGACGATCACCGCGAACGGCAGGAAGTACCGCGCGACCGATAGGCCGTCGACCTGCGCGGCGGCGCCTTGGACCAGGCCGAGCACCAGCCCGCCCGCGACCGCGAGGTCGAGCCTGCGGAACCCGCCGAGCAGCGCGGCGGCGGACGCGGGCACCACGAGCATGGCCAGCGACGTCGCGTCGTTGGACTGCAACGGCGCGACGATCGAGATCACCAGGGTGCTGACCAAGCCCGTCGCTGCCCAGACCGCGACGCTGAGCCGTTTCGCCGGGATGCCCAGCAGCTCGGCCGTGGTCGGGCGTTCGGACAACGCACGCAGCTGCACTCCGGCCGGTGTCCGGCTGAGCACCATCCGGCTGGCCATCGCGACCAGCACCGCCACCGCGACTGTCACCACGGTGACCTGGCTGATCACCACGCCGCCGACGGTGAGCGCCGGGCCGTCGAGCAGCGGGTGGAAGGGCTGCGGCTTGTTGCCGAACAGGATGAACGACAACGAGATCAGCAGGAGCAGCACCGCCACGGTGACCGCGGAGCGGGTGCCGGTGTCCGCCTCGGCGAGCCACGTCGAGACGATCCAGCCGAGCAACGCGCTGAGCAGCCCGCCGAGCAGGATCCCCGCGATGGTGGCGAGCCACGTCGGCAGTCCCGTGTGGACGGACAGGAACACGGCCACGTAACAGCCGAACATGCCGGTGGCCGACTGGGCGAAGTTGACCACCCGCACCAGTCGCGACATCAGCGTCAGGCACACCGCCAGCACCGCGTACAGTCCGCCGGCGGCGAGGCCTGCCAGCGCTCCCTGCAGCATCGTTTCCTCCTACTTCTTCGGGATGCGCAGCCAGTCGTTCGCGACCAGCTCCCACTTGTTGGCGCCCGAGGCGAGCTTGATCGGCCAGCCCGCGATGTTGTCGTGGTGCGTCTGACCCGGGCCGAAGACATACGGCGTGCCGACCATCGGGTCGCTGATCGGCTTCATCTCGCGCAGTGCCTTGGTGACCGACTCGCGGGTGATGTCGCCGCTGATCCCGCGCACCACGGAGAGGAAGTACTTCGCCGCCAGGTAACCGCCCTGGCTGAACGACGTCAGCGGGATGTTGTTCTTGGCCATCAGCTCGCGCCAGTCCTTGTTCTGCGGGCTGCTCGCGTCGGTGAACGGGTAGAACTCGGCCGGCACGTACACGCCGGAGCCCGCGTTGGTGATCGCCTTGGCGTAGTTCTCGCTGTAGACGCTGGTCAGCAGCAGCCAGGTGACGTCGGTCCAGCCCTGCGCGGCGGCGGCCTTGAGCTGGCCGATGGAGTCCGGCTCGACCGGGTTCACCGTGATCGCCTTGCAGCCCGCGTTGCGCGCCTTGACGATGTAGGAGGTGTAGTCGGAACCGCCGTAGGGCATGGTCGAGTCGAGGTACTTGAGCTTCTTGCCGGTGATGGCCGACCACTCGTCGATGGCCGCCTGGTACGACGGCAGCGTGTTGCCCGCGATCTCGAGCAACGCGCAGATGTTGTCGAGCTTGAGCGTTTCCGAGCCGTAGAGCAGGGTCAACGTCATGTCGTGGTACGGCCCGACGTTGACCGGGGCGATGTTGGGGCTGGTGAAACACGCCGGGTCGACGCCGATGCCCTGCATCGACAGGATCTTCTGCTGCTCGTAGTACTTGGAGTTGATCTCGCATTCGAGGAGGCTGGACGAGCCGACCAGCGCCACCGCCTCGTCACGGCCGACGAGTTCGCGCGCCGCCGCCGCGGCGGCCGCCGGGTCACCCTTGTCGTCGAGTGCCTTGTACTCGATCTGCCTGCCGTTCACGCCGCCGCTCGCGTTGGCCGCGTCGAAGACGGCCTTGGCCGCCTGGGAGGCTTCGGGGAAGGTGGCCGCGCCGCTCAGCGCGTTGACCGAGCCGACCTTGATCGGGCCGCCGCCACCGCTCTGCGCGCCCGCGCAGCCCGCGGTGGCGAGCAGCACGGCGGCGGCGAGCGCGGACAGGCGCCTCATCGGTCTTCCGCCGCGTTCGCGACGGGCACGGAGTCGACGATCTGCTCGAACGACACGAGTTCGCCGCCGTCGAACTTCCACACATGCGCGACGCGGGCGGTGAACGAGCGCCCGGTCTTGCGGTGCGTGCCCTCGTACGTGCCGATGCCGATCACGGTGTCGCCCGCGTCGGCGAGCTCGCCGAGCACGAAACGGTACCCGTCCCAGTCGTCCGCGATCGCGGCGAAGACCTTCTCCTCGACCTCGTCAGGGCCGGTGTACGTTCCGGCGTAAGGGAAACCGGCCGCCTCCGTCCAGGTGGTCTTCGGGCCGAGCGGGGCCAGCATGCCGGCCAGGTCACCCCGGTCGCTGGCCGCGTAGTGCGCGGCGATGATGTCTACAGTGGACACTTGTGCTCCTTCAGACCGGTTGCGCGTCGGGGTAGGCGACGGCGCCGAGTGGGTAGATGTGCCCGCCCGCGCGGGAATGTTCCGACCGGCCGTCCCCGGTCAGGCCGAGGAAGACGCCGGTGGTCCGCAGCGCGTAGCCGAGGTCGTGCAGCCACACACTGGCCACGGCGATGCGGAATTCGCGGAAACAGAACAGGTACAGCCCGTCCTGGAACTTCCACACCGTCGACAGGTCCATGTCGCCGTGGCCACGCTGGACGCCTTCAAGGCATTGCCACGCATACCGTTGCGACGACACGTAAACGTGTTCGTAGAGGTGTTCCGGGCTGTACCGGTAGATGTTGCGCTTGCCGATCAGATCACGCGACGGCCCCGGCACGTCGCCGGTCGCGTCGCCGGTGGTTCCAGCCCAGAATGTCTGCGAGACACGGGGAACGCCCTCGACGTCTTCCGCGCCGATCACCGAACGCACGGCCAGCGCGCGATGCGTGGTCGTGGAAAAGACGACGGTGAGCGCTTCGCCTTCCACGCTGGTGTGGGGGAGATTCACGAAGAAGACGTCTTCCCTGACGGCGACCGCGTCGTAGGGATCCTTGATTCCGTTGCAGGTGACGGTTTCGGCGTCCTCGAAGCGCAGCGCGAGCGTCGTCCCGTCGTCGAGTGCGACGGTGAGCTCGCGTCCGGTCAAGTCCGCGTTCGGCAGGCGATAGGTGGCGATTCCGGCGGCGAACTCGTCATAGGTGCGCCATTGCTCTTCGGGCATGCGGCCATCGTCGAGTGCCTCTCCGGCCGTGGCCAGCCTTCACGCGCTGGGCGGCAACTACCGGTCGCTCACGGTCAAGCCGCGCCGCGCCTCGCTCGGCGAGCAGCCGAACTCTGTCCGGAAAACCCGGCTGAAGTGCGGCGCGTCGACGAAACCCCACTTCGCGGCGATGGCGGCGACCGGCCGTGAAGCATGCACCGGATCGAGCAATTCGCGGCGGCAATGTTCGAGACGGCGAGTGCGGATCCAGCCCGAAACCGTCGTGCCCTGCTCATGGAAGAGCCCATGCAGATGCCGGGTGGAGATGTAGTGCTCGCCCGCGATCTGCGCCGGGCAAAGGTCGGTGGAGGCGAGATTCGCGTCGATATACGCCAATACGCGGCGCATCAGCTCGTCGTGCGGACCGGCCGTCGCGCGGGCGAGATCAAGCTCGCTGGCGAAGAGCGTGGCGAGCAGATCGACCGCCGTGTGCGCGAGCCTGACTCCCGCCGGCCCGCCGAGCTGGTCGAGGTTGCTGCCGAGCTGAGCGAGGAACGGCACCACGACGTTGCCCATGCCGCGTTTGCCCGACATCGGCACGGCGGTCAGCTGCCCGACCAGGTCACGGGGGAGATCGATGAGCCGCTGCGGGAACATCACCACGAGCGTCCGGAAGTCCTCCTCGAACGCCAGCGTGTACGGGCGGTGCGTGTCGTACAACGCCACGTCGCCGGGGCGCAGCCGGGCTTCGCGGTTGTCCTGCTTCAGCACGCCGGTCCCGGACAGGATCAGGCTCAGCTTGTAGAAGTGCCGGTCCGCCCTGGCGATCAGCTCCGGCGTGCGCTCGACGACGTGCGCCGACGCGGTCACCTCGGTCAGCTGGACGTCATCGGCGCCGCAGCTGCGGATCCGGCCGCGGAACTGGTCACGGTGCTCGCTGGTCACGTGCAGCGGCACGAAGGACTGCGACACCACCGTCCGGAAATCGGTGAAATCACGCGCGACCGTTGTCGTGGTCGGGTCGGCGGTGGCGGTGGTCAAGACGTCACCTCGCAGCATCGGAAGGCCAAGGTCATATACGATAAGCGATACGATCCCGCCGAGCAACGACCCCTCATTCGGGGCGCCGCGTTCGCTTGACCGCTCGGGTCATCCTGAGGGAATGAACGGGGCTCTTGTTCCGCTCAGCGTTACGGAAGTGGCTTTTGTTTCGCTCCGCGACCCGAGGTGAGCGACTGCGCCGGGTATTCGTCCCGCTATGCCGCTTTGGTCCATATTGTGGGGTGCCCCGAAGGTTGTGAACGCCTCGTTGACAACGCTGAGCGTCGTGAACGGGGCGTTCACAACCTTCTGCCGCACGAGGAGAGGTGACTCTGCCGGAACCGGCCGGAAGTGGGCGCACGTGACAAGGGGCCCCCTTGCAACGCTCTGGGTGACAAGGGCCGCCCTTGTCACCCAGAGCGCGGGCTTGGCCACGCCCACGCGAACCCCAGGCCAGGGGTCGTGAGTGTTTAGACCGGTTAGAACCGGCCGTACCACTCACGACCCCCACAACTAACGGGGTCTAGCGGTCCTTCATGCCCCGCTCGATCGCGTCGATGATCTTCGGCCGGAGTGCGGTGGCCGAGATGATCTCGTCGACCGAGCCGACCTGGACGGCGCGTTCGATGCTGTGCACGCCGTCGAACTCGGCGCCGACCTCACTCAGCTTCTCGGTGCGGACCGAGGAACGGAGTTCGGCGAGCTGGGCCGTCAGCAGCGCCTTCTCGGAGCTGGAGGCCGCGCTGATGCGGGCCTCCAGTTCGAGCACCGACGGGTCCTTGGCGGTGCGCTGGTTGACCTCACTGCCGAACACCGCCGCCGCCGCGGGCGCGCCGCCGATGACCGAGGCGAACGAGCCCTCGATCGCCAGCACCGTCATGTTCGGGTTGAGCGCCTTCGAGAAGACCACGAACGCGCCGCCGTGGTACCGCGAGATCACGGTGAACACGATGGGGCCCTCGAAGTTGACGATCGCGCGGCCGATTTCCGCGCCGTACTCCAGCTGGAGCTTGCGCATCGACTCGGGCGAGCCGTCGAAGCCGGACAGGTTGGCCAGCACCACCAGCGGGCGGTTGCCGCTGGCCGAGTTGATCGCGCGGGCGACCTTCTTCGACGAGCGCGGGAACAGGGTGCCCGCGGTGTAGGTGTCCGGGCCGTCGGTGGGAGGGAAGCCGCGGCGCTGCACGGACTTCGACTCGATGCCGACGAGGCAGACCGGGAAGCCGCCGAGGTGCACGTCCTGCACGGACGCGGTGTCGGCGTCGGCCATGCCCGCCCAGCGCTCCAGCACCTCGTGGTCCTGGTCGGACACCGCGCGCATGACCGTGCGGATGTCGAACGGCTTCTTGCGGTCGGGGTTGGTCTCCTTGGCGAAGATCTGGCCGACCGTGGTGAAGTCGCTGCCCTCGGCGTTGTGCGGGTAGACGGTGACGTCGCGGTCGGTCGGGTCGCTGGTGGTGGCCCGCCGCACGGTGGTCTCCGACGGCACGATGTAGGTGTGGTCGTAGTGCGCCATCAGCACGTCACGCGCGCCTGCCAGGTTCGGCGCCCAGTACTGCGCCTGCCCGTTGACACCCATGACGCGGTCGTAGCCACCGATGCCGAAGTTGTCCTCGGCCGAGACACCACCGGAGAAGTCGAGCGCCTGCTTCCCGGTCAGCACCATCGCCGAGTCGGGCGTCATGACCAGGATGCCCTTGGTGTGCATGAGCATCGTGGCTTCGGCGTTCCAGTACGGCTGGGCGCCGACGTTGATGCCCGCGACGACGATGTTGATCTCGCCGCCGTCCTGGGTGAAGTTGACGATCCGCTTCAGCGCGGCCGCCACCCAGTCCATGTTCTCCGTGCCGGACTCCATGGAGATCTTGGCGCCCGACGAGAGCGAGAACCACTCCAGCGGCACCTGCATCTCTTCGGCGAGGTCCAGCGCGGCGATCACGCGGGAGCACTCGGGCTCGGACAGCGCGCCGAGACCCTTCGTCGGGTCACCCAGCAGCACGACCCGGGTGATGCCCTCGGGGTGCCGCTTGGTCGGCGTGGTCGCCACACCCGCGACGAGCGAGGCCTTGTTCTTGCCACGCGGCCGGTCGACCGGCACCAGCTTGCCGTCGACCAGGTCGTGCTCGGTGAACGAGCCGTCGGGGCCGGAGAGCAGGTCGGTGAGCTCGTACGGGTAGACGTTGCCGCGGCGTGCCGCGCGCAGCACCTTCTGACGGTAGTCGTCGAGCGGCTTGATCATCTCGGTCGACGGCTCGCCGACGGTCAGCTTGACCCCGGTGCTCGCGTCGACGTTGATCCGCACGGCGATCTCGGACAGCTCGCCGGTGTTCTTGTCGCGGCGGCGGCCCAGGAACTGGATCTCCTCGAGGCCCGCGCCGCCGGTGGTCGGCAGCACGCGCTGGGCGAGCGTGTTCAGCTCGTCCATGGACAGCTCGCTGGTCGGCCACACGTAGACGAGGATCCGGTTGGTGTCGAACCGCTTGTTGGCCGGGCGCTGCGCCTGGACCTTGCGGATCGCGTCCATGCAGGTCGCCAGGATGTCCTCGGCGGCCGGCAGCGCGAGCAGCTTGCCGTTGTTGTCGCGCAACGGGGTCAGGTCGCGGACCTGGGCGAGCGCGACGAGCCGCTCGTCACCGGGGCTCTCCGGCGCGACGCACTTGAACAGGTAGACCTCTTCGTCCGCCGACGGCAGCCGTGTGAGGTCGAACCCGCGCAGGCGCTCCAGCTGCATGCGCACCGCGATCTGCGGGTGCAGGCCGCGGATGAGCCGCTCCTCGGTGAACCCTTCGGCCGACGGCCGGAAGGTGAAGTGGTGGTGGACCACCGCGCCGCTGCGCCCGGCGACGGTCGTGGTGATGCGGCGGACCTGCTGCGGCAGCGGCTCGGCGGCCACCACCTTGCGCAGCACGGCGGCCATCGCGTCGACGTCGTCGGGCTGGTCGCCCCAGGTGACGTAGAGGTCGGCGACCAGGTCGCCCGACGGCGGCAGGTCGGCCGCGAGCTCGCCGACCGCGCGCACGGCGTCGCCCAGCGCGGGGAAGTCGACGGCGGTGGTGACGACGCGGGTGTGCTCGGCCTCGGCCACGTGCTCGGCGACGACGAACGTGCCGCTCTCGGCGCTCGCCGTGCGGATGTCCTCGAGCGAGCGGTCGCGGTAGTAACGCCGGGTCAGCACCTCGAGCAGCGGCACGGGGTCCATGCCGTCGCGGCCGATGCGCTGGCCGAGCAGCCTGACGAGCGGCTCGGAGCTGGTGACCATCGACGCGATCCGCTCGGCGCGGTCGGGCGCGTCCGGGTTCTTGTCGAGGTAGCGCAGGTGCGCGCGGACGTCCGCGTAGACCTCGGCGCGGCTGCGGCGCAGCAGCGGCTGGGCGAACCAGCGGAACACCACGCTGCGGGCGAGGTCACCGACGGACGGGAACCGCAGCTGCGTCGCGGCGACCAGGTGTTCCAGCACCAGGCCCGCGGGCTCGCGCGAGTCGCCGGTCGGCGGCTCCTCGGTGAGCCACAGCTGCAGCAGCGTGACGATGATCTTGACGTCGGCAGCCGAACGCTGCTGCGCGAGGAAGATGCGGAACACCGCGCCTTCCAGCGCCGGCGTGCGCTCGAAGTCCTCGATCCCGTAGTGGCTCAGCACCCGGGCGAGACGCGTCTTGAACGTCTCCGAGAGCCCGGCGCGGTCGACGTCGAGGCTCTGCAGATAGGTGTGGAAGTACTCGCGCGGGCTGTGCACCCGACTGTCCGCTTTGGACTCTTCACCGGCAGGCTTGTTGCGGCTCAGCTCGGAAAGGTCGGCGAACAGGCTAAGCAGCTCGGTCTCACCGTCCACTGTGCGCTCACCGGCGGCGATGAGTTCCTTACGTGCCAACAGGTACGACGTGAGCGCGCGCTTCTCGTCGTGCGGGTCGACGTCGAAACCGAGCAGCAGGCTGCGCAGGTCCTGCAGGCCGCGCGCCGCGCGGTCCGCCGCCGACACGCCACCCGGCTCGGCCGGGACGTCCAGCTTGACCTCGGCGACCTCTTCGGCGGGACCATCGGCCTCGTCGGCGTCACCGAGCGGCTCGAGGCGCAGCAGCGGGGCGCCGGTCTCGACCTGGCTGCCGACGGAGACCGTGCACTCCTTGAGCCTGGCGCGGAACGGCGCGCGCAGCACCGTCTCCATCTTCATGCTCTCGAGCACGAGCACCGGGGCGCCGGCTTCGACCTCGGCGCCGACCTCCAGCGGCGTCGCGACGACCAGCGCGGGCGCGGGGGAGCGGACGACGCCGCCCTCGTCGAGGCTGACGCGGTGCGTGACACCGTCGACCTCGACCAGGTGGATCGGCCCGTGCGTGCCGGTGACCAGGCGGAACCGGCTGCCGTTGACGGTGATCTGCCCGGTGTGCGCGTCGAACCGGTCGACGACGACGTCCATCGGGTGCAGCTCGCTGCCGTTGGCGACGCCGACGCGGAACCGCTTCGGGCCGGTGCGCGCGACGGTGACCTTGTACGCGATGCCGCGCAGCTTCAGGTCGAGCGGACGGCCGCTCTTGTGCTGGACCTGCGGGCGGCCACCGTGCGAGGTCTCCAGCAGGCGCTGACGCTCGACGCCCTCTTCGACCTCGTACGCCTCGATGGCGGCCGCGGCGAGCGCGATCGCGGAGTGCCGGTGCAGCACCAGGCGGCCCTCGGCGCGGACGCGGTCGATCCAGCCGGTGTCGGCGGAGGCGTCGATCACCTCGGGCTGGTCGAGCAGGTCGAGCACGAAGCTCTTGTTGGTCGCGCCGCCGTCGATGATGACGGTGGTGTTGGCCATCGCGCGGCGCAGGCGGCCGAGCGCCTCGTCACGGTCGCGGCCGTAGGCGATGATCTTGGCGATCATCGAGTCGAAGTCGGCGGGGATGCTGTCACCCTCGCTGACGCCGGTGTCCACGCGGATGCCGGGACCGGCGGGCAGCGTCAGGCGCGCGATGCGGCCCGGCGACGGCGCGAAGTCGCGGTCGGGGTCTTCGGCGTTGAGCCGCGCCTCGATGGCGTGGCCGAACTCGGCGGGCTTCTCGCCTTCCAGCTTGCCGCCGGAGGCGACGTGCAGCTGCGCCTTGACCAGGTCGACGCTGGTGGTCAGCTCGGTGATCGGGTGTTCCACCTGCAGGCGGGTGTTGACCTCGAGGAAGGCGAACAGCTTCTCGCCGGGGTGGTACAGGAACTCGACGGTCGCCGCGCCCTTGTAGTCGACGGCCAGCGCGAGCCGCTCGGCCGAGGCCTTGAGGTCGGCGGTCTGCTCGGGGCCGAGCACCGGCGACGCGGACTCTTCGATGACCTTCTGGTTGCGCCGCTGCACCGAGCAGTCGCGGACGCCGAGCGCCCACGCGGTGCCCTGGCCGTCGGCGATGACCTGCACCTCGACGTGCCGCGCGCCGGAGACCAGCCGCTCCAGGAACACGACGCCGGAGCCGAACGCGCGCAGCGCCTCCTGGCTGGTGCGCTCGTAGGCGTCGGTCAGCTCGTCGGCCGAGTCGACCCGGCGGATACCGCGCCCGCCACCACCGGCGGTCGCCTTCAGCATCAGCGGGTAGCCGATCTTCTCGGCGGCCGCGATGGCGTCTTCGAGCGTGGCGACCTCGCCACGGCTCCACGGCGCGACCGGCACACCGACCTCTTCGGCGATCAGCTTCGAGCCGATCTTGTCACCGAGTTTGCGCATCGCCTCGGCGCTCGGGCCGACGAAGGTGACGCCGGTCTTCTCGCACAGTTCGGCGAACGCCGGGTCCTCGGCGACGAAGCCCCAGCCGACCCACGCGGCGTCGGCCTCGGTCTCGCGGAGCGCTTTCTCCAGCAGCTCCAGATTCAGGTAGGGCCGAGCGGCGGCGGGCCCGAGCGAGTAGGCGATGTCCGCCTCCCGCACGAAGGTCGCCGTCTGATCGGCATCGGTGTACAGGGCGACTGTCTCGATCCGGGCTCCTGTCTCCGCGGAGAGCTCCCGGACGGCGTGGATGAGACGCATTGCGGCCTCACCACGGTTGATGATGGCGACACGACTGAACACCGACTGAGCCTCCCACGACGGACACACCTCAGGGCGACGATCCTGATCAAGGAATCATCGCCCAGTTTCCTGAGGCACACTCTCTCGCGTACCGCGCCGGAACGCTATGTCGGACTTGACGCATGGCGCGGGCCATTCATTGTGGACAACGTCAAAAAACGGCCTGTCCAGCGAAGTTTCCGTGAGCTGGGTCGCAGTAGTTAGGGGTCCCCTATATTGCCGGAGGGTAAACAGCGTGTCCGAATTGTCCGGTTGACGGGCTGGGCTCGGCGGTCGCGGCACGAACTGTGAGACCGGTACGCCGCACGGGCGGAGGATCTTGGACGTGACGAAGGGGGCCCATGTCACGCTCAGCGTTACAAGGGTGGCTTTTGTGTGGTTCGGCCGCGCCCGGGTCCGCGCCGCCCAATGGCGCCCGCGCTTTCGACGAAGTAACGACATTTTCGCGGAACCGTTTACGGCGCCTTGCCGATACTGGATACCCGGCGTCGAACCTTTCGGCCTTCCCGTCCGTGTAGGTGGCTGGGCGGCGTCCGGCCGTGCCAGTGTTCCGCACGTGGAAGGGGAGTCACGCGACATGGGTGGCAACACCAGGGAGGCAGGCCGCAGCACCGCGAACCGGTTGCTGTCGCTGCTGGCGGCGTTCACGTCGGCGGCGCCGGTGCTGACGTTGAGCGAACTCGCTCGGATCAGCGGTCTGCCGATCGCGACCACGCACCGGCTGGCCGGGGAGCTGATCGAATGGGGCGCGCTGGAGCGCCTCGCCGACGGCCGGTTCCAGGTCGGGATCCGGCTGTGGCATGTGGGCTCGCTCGCGCCGGGGCACCGTGACCTGCGGTCGGTGGCGATGCCGTTCATGGAGGACCTCTACGAGGCGACCCACGAGAACGTCCAGCTCGCCATCCGGGACGGGAAACGCGTGCTGTATCTGGAAAAGATCTCCGGCCGCAAATCCGTGGACACGATGACGCAGGTGGCGGGGCGGCTGCCGCTGCACGCCACCGGCGTCGGCAAGGTGATCCTCGCGTTCTCCGGCGCGGAGCTGTTCAGCCAGATCGTGGCCGACGGGCTGGCCCGCTGCACGCCGCACACCATCACCTTGCCCGGCGTGCTGGCCGAGACGCTGGAACAGGTCCGGCAGAACCAGGTGGCGTTCTCGCTGGAGGAGATGACGATGGGGGCGTCGTCGGTCGCGGCTCCCATCTTCGGGCCGGAAGGCAAGCTGGTGGCGGCGCTGGCGTTGGTCGTGCGGTCCTCGACGAACGTGCGGCCGCTGGTGGCCGCCGTCCGGACCGCGGCGCTCGGCGTCACCCGCGAACTGTCGGCCCCGCTTTCGCCCGGTGGAAATCTGGCCTAGCGAGTTGACTGAGAACGGGTTCGCACGGTCCCGCCGGGCGGAATCGGCGGCGGAGGCCGCCATTCCCGGCGGATATTGATCAGTGAAATCGATGGCAGACCGCTTTTCCGGTCTTTCCGGAAGCCTGCCCAGCTCGAATCGGAATGACTTCCACTCACCGGAAGTCGGGTTGTTGTCCGTTTTGCGGTGAGCTTTTGTTGTCAACCGGCTCCGTGGTTTCTATCGATTTTCTGTCAGTTTTCCGTCTGGCGGAAGGTGACCGTGGTAATCAGCGGGACACCTTCCTAACGTGGCCGTATGGCTACCGCACGGAACTACGCGCCGATCCCGCCGAAATCGGTCGGGGTGCTCGTCGTCGACGACGACCGGGAGACCACCGACCTGCTGGCCGACCTGCTTTCGGGTGAGGGGTACGTGGTCGAGCGGGCTTACGACGGCCACCGCGGCCTCGAGCTGGCACTGACCGGCCGGTTCGAGGTCGCCGTCGTCGACCGGGGGCTGCCGGTGTATTCCGGCACGGAATTGCTGACCAGGCTGCGCGTGGCGGGTGTGCTCACGCGTGCTTTGATGCTGACCGCGCGCGGCGCGATAGCGGAACGCGTCGAAGGGCTCGACGCGGGCGCCGACGATTATCTCGTCAAGCCTTTCGATGTCGAGGAATTGCTCGCGCGGGTGCGCGCGCTGCATCGCAGGCGGCCGGCCAAACCGGATTTCGTGCTGCTCGGCGAGAGCAGGCTCAATCTCAAACGGCGTCACCTGGTGCGGCCCGGAAGTGATCCGGTTCCGCTGTCCGGCAGGGAATGCGCGTTGCTCGCAGCACTCGCCGTCGAACCGCGCGCGGTGCATTCACGCGAGCGGCTGCACGACGAGGTCTTCCCGGACACCGAGGCCCGCTCGATCGTCGACACCTACGTCTACTACCTGCGCCGCAAGCTGGGCCGCGCGTCGGTGCAGACCGTGCACGGCGTCGGTTACCGCCTCGGCGAGTTCTAGGACACGCCCTAGCCGGCGTTCGCCATGACGGTCCCGGTCCGGCTGGTGAGCTCCGTGGCCACCGCCGCGATCGGCGAGTTCATCGGCCAGACGAGCCGGGTACGCCGCCAGAGCTGACCGTCGACCAGCCTGGCCAGCGTGAGCCCGGTGGCCGGGACGTCGTGTGCCAGGAACGCGCCGATGGCCTGGCCGCCGCGGATGATGTCGGCCGCGGTGGTGTGGTCGACGCCGAAATGCCGGAACCGCGGGGTGAAGCCGGTCCGTTCGCACGCGAGCCGCAGGCTCAGCCGCAGCTCCTCGGATCGGCCCGACGGCACCACCCAGGCCTCGTCGGCGAGTTCGCGCAGGCTCACGAGGTCGCGCCCGGCGAGCGGATGCCGGTCGGACAGGCCGATCAGCATCGGTTCCTTGCCGAGGTCGAGGCAGGCGAGCCCGGTCAGCCTCGGCGTGGGGAGGTACGGGAACTCGGTGATCAGGCCGAGGTCGAGCTTGCCTGCCCGCAACGACGCGAGCAGCCGGTGCTGCTGCTCCTCGACATAGACGAACTGCTCGTGCTCGGGCAGAAGGTCCGCGACGATCCCGGTCACCCTCGGCAGCCAGTTCCCGCCGCCGCTCGCGCCGATCCGCACCGAGTACGCGGGCGTCGCCTCACCGCCGAGCGCGCGGGTGGTGGACAGCAGGTCGTCGAACTGCGCGAGCAGATCCCTTGCCCGCAATACGAAATGCGTGCCGAGCTCGGTCGGCACGACACCCTCCGGCCTGCGCTCGAACAGCGGCCCGCCGAGATCCTGCTCGATCCGCTTGATCTGCGCGGTGAGGCCAGGCTGGGCGATGCTGAGCGCGGCGGCGGCCCGGCTGATGCTGCCTGCTTCCGCGACGGCGACGACGACCTTGAGGTGACGAAGTCCGAGGTCCACGCTAGTCCTCCCGCCGGAAGCACCGGACGATGATCATGCAGCCCAGCAGCGAGACGACGGCGGTGACGGTCGCCGTGACGTCCATGGCGTGCAGGTAAGCGTTGTCGGCGGCGGAAACGAGCTCGGGACGGCCCAATGCCCGGCCGACCGCGCGGGCGCCCTCAGCGGACGCGGCCGCCTGGTCACGCGCGGCTCCGGGTAGGCCGGACAGGGCGGGCGTGACCGCGTTCGTGTAGGTGGCCGCGAGCAGTGAGCCGAGCGCGGCGACACCGAGCGTGCTGCCGAGTGGACGGGTCGCGGCGCTGATCGCGGCACCGGCCCCGGTGCGCCCGGCGGGCAGTACCGCGAGCATCTCCGAGGTGACGGGCGGAATGACCAGCCCGGTGCCGAGCCCCTGCGCGACCAGCAGCAACACCAGGTAGACGAGCGGGGTGTGCGCGTCGAAGAGCACGAACGCCGCGTAGGTCGCGGTGGCCAGCAGCAATCCGGCGAGCGCTGTCCAGCGGGTGCTGAGCGCGGCGGCGACGCGTGGCGAGAGCTGATTGCCCGCGACGATGCCGACCGCGGCGCCGGTCATCACAAGGCCCGCCTGCGCGGGGGAGAGCCCGTGGATGCCCTGGAGATAGAAGGCGCAGTAGAACAACTGGCCAGCGAGTCCGGCGAAACTCAGCAGCAGGCCGAGCGCGCCGCCGGCGAACCGGGGCCGGGTGAACAGCCGGACGTCGAAACTCGGCTGCTTCGCGCGTAGCTGAACGAGCGCGAACGCGACGATCAGCGCGAGTCCGGTGAGCGCGGTCGTCAGCGCGAGCGGGTCGGCCCAGCCGGCGCGGCCGCCTTCGATGATGCCGAAGACCAGCCCGCCGAGCCCGAGCATCGACAGGACCAGCCCCGCCGGGTCGAGGGGCCGTTTGTCCGAAATAGACAGTTTGGGCACGAACGACAACGCGGCGACGACGCACAGCGCGGCGATCGGCACGTTGACGAGGAAGACCGAGCCCCACCAGAACCGGTCGAGCAGCACGCCGCCGAGCACCGGCCCGATCGCGACCGCGACACCGCTGGCGGACGCCCACGTCGCGACCGCCCTGGCGCGGCGCTCCGGCGGCACACCGAGTGTCGCGATGGCGAGCGTGGCAGGCGTGACCAGCGCGCCGCCGATGCCCATGACGCCGCGAGCGACGACGAGCACCGTCGCGTCGCCGGAGACGGCGGCGAAGACCGAGGCGAGCGCGAGCACGGTGAGCCCGGAGACGAGTACCGCGCGCGGGCCGAAGCGGTCGCTCAGCGCGCCGCCGGTGAAGATCAGCGCCGCGAACATCAGCGGATAGGTGCTGACGGCCCACGCCAGCTCGCTGCCGCTGGCGCCGATGCCGCGCACCGGGTCGGACAGCACGTCGACGGCGATGTTCAGGATGGTGTTGTCGAGCAGCACCAGCGTCTGGGCGGTGACGGCCGCCGCGAGCACGAAACGCGGCGAAGTCGTGGTGACGGTGCTGGTCATGGCCGGGTCGCCAGCCTGCCCGCGACGAAGACCCGTGCCTGGGTGGCGACCCTGGCGCCGAGATGCTCGGCGGTCGCCAGGTCGGATTTGTGCACCACATCCGGTTTGCTGTCCACATTGGACTGGGCGCCTGCCCCGAGGTAGAAGCCGAGCCGGTTCAGGTCGTACTCGCTGCCCTTGCCCGAGTTCCAGCCTGGCGCGAGCCCCAGTGTCACCCAGAGCATGCCGTGCTGCGCGGCCAGCGTGGCGAAATAGGCGAGCGTGCCGGACTTGTCGCCCGCCATCGAGCCGGAGTTCGTGAAACCCGCGGCGAGTTTGTCGGCCCAGCGACGGGTGAACCAGCGCCTGCTGCTGGCCTCGGCGAAGCCGTGGAAGGCGGCCGACGCGGTGCCCATGTAGGTGGGCGCGCCGAAGATGATCGCGTCGGCGTCGTCGAGCTGATGCCACTGCGGGGTGGTGATCCCGCTGACCTCGATCGGGGTCACCTCGACCCCGCCGACCGCCGCCGCGCCGTCCGCGACCGCCGCGCCGAGCCGGGCGGTGTGCCCTCGTCCGCCGTGATAGGCGATGGCCACTTTCGCGGCGGGGAAGGTGTCGGACACCAGTCCTCCTGAGCGGTATGCGGGGTAGGTGCGCTGAATATCGCAGACAAGTCTGAGAGATTTTTCAAAGCGTCTCAGGTTCGTTTCTCGGAATTTTCTGAGAAAGTCCTCTGTACTCGGTCGATGGCACTTCCGGCTCCGCGCCGGGGAAAACTGTTGCGTTCACTACCTTTCGTCGAAGGGCGACGGTGGGCCATCCTGTGCGCATGAACGAGCTGAATCGCGGCATCGGATCGTGGCCTGCCCGTCGCGCGCGCGGTGCCGGTGACCGGACCGCGCTGATATTCCAGGAAAGGGAATATTCCTATATCGAACTCGAACGCCGTGTCACCGCGCTGGCCGCTTCGTGGCGCGCGTTCGGTATCGGTGCTGGCGATCGGGTCGCGTATTTGGGCCCCAATCACCCAGCGTTATTGGAAACACTGTTTTCCGCCGGTTTGCTCGGTGCCGTGTTCGTCCCGCTGAACACCCGGCTCGCCCCTGCCGAACTCACCGCGATCCTGGCCGACGCCGGCGCTTCGCTGCTCGTGCACGGCTCGGACATCTCCTCGCTCGGCTTCACCGGCCGCACGGTCGAGGTCGGGCCCGATTTCGAAGCGCTGGCAACGGAAGCAGGCGGGTTCACCCCCGCGCCCGTCGGCCTCGACGACCCGTGCCTGATCCTCTACACCTCGGGCACGACCGGCCGCGCGAAAGGCGTGGTGCTGACGCACGGCAATCTGACCTGGAACGCGATGAACGTCATCGTCGACGTCGACCTCCGCGAAGGCGACGTCGCTCTGGTCACCGGACCGCTGTTCCACACCGCCGCGCTGAACGTGGACACACTGCCGGCAATTCTCAAAGGCGGCACGGTGGTGCTCACCGGCGGATTCGACCCGGACGAGACGATTCGCCTTGTCGAACGTTATCGCGTCTGCTACACCGGCGGCGTTCCGACGATGCACGAGATGCTCACCCGTTCCGCACTTTGGGAAAACGCCGACCTGACCAGCTTGCGCTTTCTTTTCTGCGGTGGCTCGCCGGTCCCGGTGGAGCTGGTGAAACGTTTCCAGGACCGCGGAATCCGGTTTCAGCAGGGGTACGGCATGACGGAAGCGTCACCCGGTGTGCTGATGCTGGCCGGTGAGCACGCGCTGCGCAAACCGGGTTCGGCGGGAATTCCGCATTTCTTCACCGACGTCCGCCTCGCCGACTCCGAGGTCCAGGTTTCCGGCCCGAACGTCAGTCCCGGCTATTGGAACGCCCCCGACGCCCAGGCCGCGTCGTTCACGCCCGACGGCTGGCTCCGCACGGGCGACATCGTCCGCTTCGACGACGAAGGCTTCGGCTGGGTCGTCGGCCGCGTCAAGGACATGATCATCTCCGGCGGCGAGAACATCTACCCGGCCGAGGTCGAGACCGTCCTCATCGAACACCCGGCGGTCGCGGACTGCGCGGTCGTCGGTGTACCCGACCCGAAGTGGGGTGAGGTCCCCGCGGCCTTCGTCGTCCCCGAACCCGGCGCGGCCCCGTTGACGGAGTCGGACCTCCTGACCTACCTGACCGGCCGCCTCGCCAAGTACAAGGTCCCCAAGACGGCCGCACTGGTCGACGCCCTGCCGCGCAACGCCTCGGGCAAGCTCGACAAGCCCGCCATCAAAGCCCGCTACCTGAGCTGACTCAGAGATTCCGGTACGGCCTGCTGAAGAAGCCGACCGAGAAGGCAGCCGACACGCCCAGCCCGGCGACGACGATCACGACCTCCGGATCGACCGTGCCCAGCACGGTCCCGGCGAGCAGCGCGGAGACCGGGTGGGCGAGGCCGGCGCAGGTGGCCATCAGGCTCATGACCCGCCCGAGCGCTCGGGCGGGCACGGCCCGCTGGAGCATCGTCATGTAGAAGACGTTCACCGTGGCCTGCAAGGACGCGCCGACGAACAGCGCCGCGGTCGCCAGCACCAGCGAGGAGCCCATCGCGATACCCGCCAGCGCCAATCCCTGGGCGATGCCGAGGCAGAGCGCGATCAGCCCGCGACGGCGACGGCGCAGCAGCGACGGGCCCAGCAGCGCGCCGATGACCGAGCCGACACCGAGGCCGGTCATCATGACCCCGAAGCCGGGTGCGCCGCGGCCCAGCGAATCCTGGGCGAAGATCGGCAGCGCGACCTCGATCAAGCCGACGGCGGCGAGGTTGAACACGAGCGTGGTCAGCAGGTTCATCCTGACCAGGGGAGTGCCTGCGGCATACCGCAGCACTGATCGCCAAGTCTTCAGCTCGCTGCCGTCGTCGGCGGGCCGAGGCGTTGTCTCGACCGCCTTTCCGGTCGGGCGGATCGCCATCAGGGTCAGGCTGGACACCAGGAACGTGATCGCGTCGATCAGCAGTCCCACACCGCTCTTGAGCGCGCCGACGAGCGTTCCGCCCAGCGCGGGCCCGGCGATCCTGGACGTGCTCTGCATGAGCTGGATCAGGGAGTTGCCCGCGGCGAGCGAGTCTGCCCGCACGATCTGCGGGAGCACGGCGAACGAGGCGGGCATGAAGATCCCGCCGAGGCCGCCCAACGGGACCGCGACCGTGATCATGGCCCACAGCGGGATGTGGCTGTTGGCGGCGAGCACGACGAAACCGAGCACGACGACCGCGCGCAGCGCGTCCGCGGCGAGCATCACCGGCCGGGCGCCCAGCCGGTCGGCGAGCGTTCCGCCGACCGGGAGGAAGACGAGCCTGGACAGTCCGTAGCAGGCCAGCACCACGCCGAGGTTCGCCGGTCCGCCACCCTGGTTGAGCATGACGAACGGCAGCGTGACGAGATAGATGCCGTCGCCGAGCTGGGAGAGCAGCTGGCCGACGAGGTACAGCGCGAAGCGTCGTTCCCGCAGCGGGGTCAGCAACCGGACAGTGTCCTCTTCGGCGGTGACGCTCACCAGGTGACCGGCAACGCGTGGAGGCCGTAGAGGAGCGAGCCGTCCTTGAAGGACAGTTCCTCGACGGGTGCGGCGAGCCGGAGGCCGGGTATCCGGGCGAACAGGCTGGTGAACACGATCTCGAGTTCCACCCGCGCCAGGTTCTGGGCGATGCACCGGTGGATGCCGTGGCCGAACGCCAGCTGCTGCCGGGCGTCACGGTCGAAGTCGAGTTTCTCCGGATGCGGGAAGACGGTCTCATCCCAGTTGGCCGCCGCGGTGGACACGACGACGGCGTCACCCGCCTTGACCACCATGTCGCCGACCTCGATGTCGGCCAGCGCCACCCGCAGCCCGCTCGGGTCGGTGATGGTGGTGTGGCGCAGGATCTCCTCCACCGCGCCCGCGGTGCGTGCCGGGTCGGCCCGGAAAGCGGCGAGCTGCTCGGGGTTTTCGAGCAACAGCACCGTGCCGAGTGAGATGACGTTGGCCGTGGTCTCGTGGCCGGCGGTCAGGAGGGACAGGCACAACGCGGCGATGTCCTCCTCGCTGAGTACGCCCGTTTCCTTGTTCTTGGCCATGATTCGGCCGATCAGGTGATCACCTGGCACGGCCTCCTTCGCCTTCTCCGCCACCACATCGCTGAGGTAGTTCCGGAGCGTGGCGTCCGCCTCGTCCCGTTCGTGCGAGGTGGCGTTCCGGTCGGCCATCACCTTGCTGGTGGCGTGGAAGATGTCGCGATCGCGGTAGGGGACGCCGATGACCTCACAGATGACCTGCGAGGTGATCGGGCGGCAGAGAACTTCGACCAGATCGGCGGGCCGATCGCCGTCCAGCATCCTCGTGAGGTTCTCGTCCACGATCCTTTGGATGCGAGGCCGCAGCGTCTGCGCGCGTTTGTGGGTGAACTCGGGGATCACCATCCGGGTCAGCACCGTGTGCTCCGGCGGGTCCAGGCTCATCAGGGACGCGTTGACGCCTTCGCGCAATTTTCGGGACAGGGGAAGGTAAAAGGGAAAATTCGGGTGCAGCCGATTCGTGCTGACATTCCGGTCGGTGAGAAAGCGGCGCACGTGCTCGTAGCGCGTGATGAACCAGGCGGTCCGCCCGCTGGGCAGCGTGATCTTCGCGAGCGGCGCGCCGGCGCGCAGTTCGGCGTACTGGTCCGGCGGGCGCATCGGGCAGGACCGGGGCATCGGCAAAGCCAGTGGTTCCATCTGGAAGCGTTTCCTTTCGGACGTTCTGGCCCGGTCACGCCGCGCGGAGCGAATCCTCACACGCGCGAAGGTCCTTGAAGTAGTCGCTGCCCTGAGCCGTCCACTCGGCTTCCCTGCCGAGGATGTCCAGGCTCGCCGACAGGTTCTTCAGCGCCTGCTCCCGTCGCTCGTGCGCCTCCTCGGGAGCGTCGGCCTCCGTAGTCCAGCGATGCAGGCCGGTCGCCATCCTGGCCAGCACGTGCGCCGAATGCAGGACGCCGAAGATCGGCCTCGGGTCCGGCCGCAGCGGATGCGAGGCCAGCGCCGAGCCGTTGAGCACGAACGGCCCGAACGAGTTCCGCAGGTACAGGGCGTGATGCCCGGTCTCGTGCAACACCATCTCGAACGCGGCGGCCACACTGCCCAGGGACTGCGGCGCGGCGTAGATGACGCCGTACGTCTGCTCGACCGTCGCGGAGCGGAAGACCGTGCCGTCCACATACACGATCGACTGCACCAGCGTCCGGAATTCCTGCGCGGCGGCGGGCCACACCCTGGCGAGTACCTCGACGGCTTGGTCCACATGGGGCCGGGACTTTTCGGCCAGCTGCCGGGAAAGCGTCAACGACTGGGCGGTGTCGACCTGCTGGATGTCGTTTTCGAGGTAGCGAACGCTGTCTTCGAGCCACGGCACGCCGTCGCGCTCTGGCAGGTGCTCCAGCGGCGGCCGGGACGGTCCGCCGGTCATGGCGTAGCCCGCGTGGAGGGCGTCGATCGGGCCGACCGTGACCATGCGGACGACGCTCGGGTGCAGCCAGGTGAGCCGCCGCCAGCCGTCGGGTCCGCCCGGCGGCGTGCCCTGTTCGGCGAGGCTCGCCCAGAGGCGCTTGCCGAGCCGTCGGTGATACACCGTCGCCAGTGCGGCCGTCGCGTCCGGGTTTATCTCGAAAGAGGTGAGCTGATTCCGCAGATATTCCTCGGCTGAAGATGTCATCGCACTGCGCTCCTGGACATTTCGGGCGGCCGTGCCGATATTCGGCGTCAATTCATGACCTGGCAGATTCTACATGCGCGGGAATAAGCCGCCATCGTTACCGGTGGCCGGTTCATGCCGCGTCGGACAATGGCAGGAAGTGACCACTCGCGAGCGGCGAACGCGCGCGGAAACATGGGGTCTCACCGGCAGGTCGTCGGTGCGTTCTCGAAGGAAGGTTCACGTCATGCCTGACTCTCAGGAGCTGCAGACCCTGCTCACCGCCATGGCCGAGGCCGAACCCGAGCCCGGCAAGGCCGAGCAGACCGAGTTCGGAACCATCGCCTGGTACCTCGCCACTCAGTAAAGCGAGCTGGTTGTCAAAAGAATGGTGGCTCCGCGGGTGCTGTGCCTGCGGAGCCACCGCAACCCGGCGAACAAATTCACTTCGGGCGCTATTCAAGGAGCGACAATGACTGCGCAGATGGTCGACGAGCGGGTCTTCGAGGGAGTCGGCTCGCTGTTGGACGACTACGTGGTGATCCGCGACCAGGACAAGTTCGTGATCACCTACACGCCGGACAGCCGCGAGCCCGCGGCCTGGGTCGCGCTCGGACTCAAGCACCGCGGGTTCGACCCGGCCATCATCCCGATGCGTCCCCTGGAGGACGCCGAGTTCGCCGAGCGGATCGGCAAGGTGCTGCCGGACCCGGCCACGATGGCGGGCAGGCTGGTCATCGTCACCCTCGAGCGGGACACGATGTCGCACTTCGACGTGCTCGCGCCGCTGCTGAGCCGCTACGGCGCCGACAAGATCATGATCCTGCGGATCATCAGCGCGTCCGCCGACTTCTTCACGAGGGCGCTCAACGTCAGCCCGGTGGAGCTGTCCTCGCTCAACGCCACGTTGCTGCACCGCCTGGACAACGCCAAGCGTGTCCGCGTGACGACCGAGGGCGGCACGGACATCACCGTCGACCTCGACAGCGAGAAGTACCAGTGGATCAGCAACCGGGGAGTGTGGCGTCCCGGTGGCTTCACGATCCTGCCCGCCGGTGAGATCGCCACCTACCCGGCCGGCGTCGAGGGTGTGCTGGTCGCCGACGGCGCCTACAACGCCAACATCATCAGCGACCTGAACGCGAAACTGGCCGACAACCCGGCCAGGGTGGAGATCGAGGCTGGCAAGGCGCTTTCGGTCAGCTGCGCCCGCCCGGAACTGCAGGAGATGTTCCAGCTCTGCCTGGACAGCCCGAACGGCCGCAACGTCGGCGAGTTCGGGCTCGGCACGAACCACGGCGTCGGCCCGTTCAGCACCACGAACTCGCACATCAACGAGCGCAGCTGCGGGCTGCACCTCGGGTTCGGCGCGCACAACCAGAGTTTCACCAGGGTCGAGTACATGGCGTGGGCCCACCTGGACCTGATCACCATCGGCGGTCTGATGTGGATCGACGACGAACCGGACCCCATCGACCTGACCAGGGTCCAGCCGATCGACGTGCCGCACCCGGCGGACGCGCTCGACGAGGACATCACCGGCGACTGCTGTGGCATGGGATACCGCCAGCTCAAGGGACTCTCCGAGGACCCGTCCTGCCAGGTCCCCGGAGTCCAGCGTCCTTAATCCAGGTCGTCGACGGCGACCCAGCCTCGTGCCACGGCCCGCGCGCCCGCCTGGAACCTGCTCCGCGCGCCCAGCCGCGTGAGCAGTTCCGACGCGACGCGGCGGGCCGTGCGCACCGAGACACCCAGCCGGCGGGCGATCACCTCGTCGGTGCTCCCTTTCCCGAGCAGCTTGAGCGCTTCACGGCCCTGGTCGGTCAGGCCGTCCGAGTCGCGTGACCGGGGCAGCCCGAGCGGTGCCGAGCTCCGCCACACCGACGAGAACAGCGTGTACAGCGCGTTGACGACGCCACCGATCGAGATGACGACCGCCGACTCGTCATCGTCGTCGACGTTGACCGGCACCATGGCGATCCGCCGATCGACGATGACCATCCGCTGGGGCAGCGACGGCGCGGTCCGCACCTCACCGCCGGCCCCGGACAGCCACTGGGCGTACTCGATCGCGGCAGGCTGGTTGCGGATGCTGTCGAGGTAGATCGTCCTCAGTCGCACACCCCGGTCGACGGCGTCGGAATCCAAAAACCGGCTGGCAGGCAAGCTCTCCGCGAGCTCCGCACCGCCGGGCGTGAGTGAGCATGTTTCCCACTCGCTGGATGCCGCCACCTCCCGAAGCCGCCGCCGGATCGCCGTCACGCCCCGCAAGTGCTCGATGCCGGGATCTCCGGAGCTGGGCCGGGAGTCGGAATGCTGGGAAAGTAGCCGGGTGAGCGCGAGTTTGCTCTCCTCGATCTCCTGCTGCCGTCGCGCGATATCGGCCTGCTGACGGGCGATCAAAGCCGCCATGCCCACCTCGGGATCGACCAGCCGCGGCGGACGGCACCGGCTGTTGTCACCCGTTTGCAGCAGTGCCATTCTCGTCAATTCGTCCAGTGCCTCGCAGACTTCACGTTCGGTGAGATCCAGATGGTCGGCGAGATGGTGACAGTCGCTGCCCGCGTAATCGAGCAACGCCAGATATACCAGCTCGGAGGTTTTGCTCAGCCCAAGCGCTTCTAACATAGAGCCATCCCCCAGGACGCAATTCTCTAGTAGAAGTTTTCACTGTAACAGCTCCGCCGCCGGTTCGCGGATCGACGACTCGCCGTAAGGACTAAGCCCGACAATGCCTTTTCAGTTGGGGCAGAACGGATAAAGGGGTCGGCGCGCGTGCGCCGACGGAGTTGGTTTTGGGCCGTCTGACGGCTCAAAACCAACTCCGTCAGGCTTGTGGACGTAGATTCGCGCTCCGTGCGGCGCGCGGAAGCCGAAGATGGTGCGTCGCGGTAGGCCGGGTCAGCTAGGGTCATCGTGAAGCGAGGGGACCCCAGAGTGCTCAGAACGCACCGAGGGGCACCCTCACACCAGCCCGGACCACGCCACATATGCCTTTCCGTGCAATAGAACCAGCCATACCACTCACGAGTCCCCGTCTCAGGGGCGGCGGAGATTGCCCAGGCCGGGGCGGAACGACTTCTCGTCGAGGAACTGCTTCATCCCGTTGACGCGGGAGCGTTCCGGGTCGAGGTGCTGGGTCTGCTCGACCTTGGCGTAGAGGTAGTCCTCAGCCTGGTCCCAGGCCATCTGCGACGCGTGCCGGTAGCCGACCTTCGAGGCGCGCAGAACGTAAGGATTCTTCGACGCCAGCTTCAGCGCGAGTTCGCGGGTCCTGGTACGCAATTCCTCGCGGGGGACCGCTTCGTTGACCACGCCCATGCGCTGCGCGGCACGGCCGTCGAAATTCTCGCCGGTCATGATGTAGTAAAGCGCGTCACGCTGAGACATCACCGCCGAAAGCGACTTCGTCAAAATGCCGCCCGGCGGAATTCCCCAATTCACGTCCGCGATACCGAATTGCGCTTCTTCGGCGGCGACGGCGAGATCGCAGGCGACCAAGGGAATGAAAGCGCCGCCGAGACACCAGCCGTTCACCATGGCGATGGTCGGCTTGCTCCACATCGACAGCCACTTCCATTGCCACTGTGAACTCGCGCGCCTCGCCCTGATCAGGCTGATTGTCGGGTTTTCGGCCGCTTCGACGTCCCGGAAGTACTCCTTGATGTCCATGCCCGCCGAGAAGGAGTCGCCGGCGCCGGTCAGCACGAGCACCTGGCAGCGGTCGTCGCCCTCCAATTCGTCGAGGACGCGGACCATGGTTTCGTTCAACGCGGGGTTCATCGCGTTACGTTTTTCCGGCCGGTTGAGGGTGACCCAGGCGATGCCTTCGTCGAAATCCACGAGTACCGGGCTGTCGCTGCTCATCGGGACACTCTCCTCGTCAAACGGTTACACGACATCGTTATGAAACCACACTCTCCGGTGCGCTCGGGACAATACCAAAGAATTTATCAAAAGAATCTCAGAGCGCCATAATCTCCGGGTTATGCCGGGCCGGTATTGGCGTTCCCGAGCGTAATTCATGCACGATTGGGCAATCGATTGTTCGACATGGAGAGGGGAGGAGAAGATGGCTGCCGACGGCAAGAAGTTCCGGTTGCGCCGGCTTTCCGTCGCCGGTGACGGGAAATACCTTTTCGTGCCGCTGGACCACAGCGTTTCGGATGGGCCGGTGGTCCGCCGCAGCGGCTGGGACGACCTGATCAGGGCGATCGTGGCGGGCGGCGCGGACGCGGTGATCGTGCACAAGGGACGGGCCCGCACGATCGCGCCGGAGCTGCTCGGCCGGTGCTCGCTGATCGTGCATTTGTCCGCGGGCACGATCCACGCGAGCGACACCAACGCGAAGGTGCTCGTCGGCGACGTCGAGGAGGCCGTGCGGCTCGGCGCGGACGCGGTGAGCGTGCACGTCAACGTCGGGTCCGACACCGAAGCCAGGCAGCTGGCCGACCTCGGCGCGGTCGCCGAGGCGTGCGACACCTGGAACATGCCGCTGCTCGCGATGATCTACCCGCGTGGCCCGCGCATCAAGGACCCACATGACCCGGCGCTGCTCTCGCACGTGGTGAACATCGCCGTCGACCTCGGCGCCGACCTGGTCAAGACCACCTCGGCCAACCCGGTCGACCGGATGGCGGAGGTCGTCGAGAGCTGCCCGCTGCCCATTCTCTGCGCGGGCGGACCCGCCGACGGCTCGAACCCCGTCGCGTACGGCGCGAGCCTGATGCTCGCCGGCTGCGCCGGGCTCGCCATCGGCCGCCGGATCTTCACCGCGCCGCAGCCCGCCCCGCTCGTCGCCCGCCTCGCCGCCGTCGTCCACGCCTCGCCAGTGCAAGCGACCGAACCCCGACCGACCCTCAAGACAGGTGCAGCATGAAATTCGCATGGATCGACGTTCGCGCAGTCCCGGTCGAGCACCGCGAGGGGGTGATCGACGCGGCCATCCACGCCAAGGTCCACGGCGTGCTCTCCGACGACGCCGCGCTGCTGGCGACCCTGCCGCCCACCGTCGCCGGCGTGCTGACCGGCGAAGGCACGGCGGGCATCAAGGTCGCGGACGTGGCCGACGAGGACCAGTTGTCCGCGCTGAAACACCAGGCCGACAAGAACATCGCGGGCTGGGTGCACGTCCGTGACGACCGCACGCTCAAGCTCGCCTGCGCCGCCGCGGTGGACCTCCCGTACACCGTCGTCGAGTTCGCCGACCCCACCAAGATCCCGCTGGAGATCGTGCTCGCCGCCGCCGACAAGTCGCCCGGCGCGCTGATCTGCGTCTGCGCCGACCTCGAAGAGGCCTCGATCGTCGTCGACGTGCTCGAACGCGGTTCCGAAGGCATTCTCTTGGCGCCCAAGGACGCGGGCGAGGTCTTCGCGCTCGTGCGCATGCTCGAAGCCCAGTCACCGAACCTCGCGTTGGCGACGCTCACCGTCGACCGCATCGAGCACCATGGCCTCGGCGACCGCGTCTGCGTCGACACCTGCTCGCACTTCGGCGAGGACGAGGGCATCCTCGTCGGCTCGTACTCGACCGGATTCATCTTGTGCTGCAGCGAAACGCACCCGCTGCCGTACATGCCGACCCGCCCGTTCCGGGTGAACGCCGGCGCGCTGCACTCCTACGTCCTCGGCCCGGACAACCGGACCAACTACCTCAGTGAGCTCGGCTCCGGCAGCACCGTCCTCGCGGTGAACGCCGACGGCAAGACCCGCCGCGTCGTCGTCGGCCGCGCGAAGCTCGAATCCCGGCCGCTGCTGACGATCACCGCGCACTCCGCCGACGGCGTCATCGTCAGCCTGACCGTCCAGGACGACTGGCACGTGCGGGTGCTCGGCCCCGGCGCGAAGGTCCGCAATGTCACCGAACTGCAGCTCGGCGACGAGCTGCTCGGCTACATCGCGACGGACCAGCGCCACGTCGGCATCCCGATCGGCGAGTTCTGCCGGGAGTCCTGATGACCGGGATGACCGAGCTCCTGCGCGGGCTGTTCGACGCCCACCCCGGTGACCTGCCGTACCTCGCGCACGGCGACGACATCCGGACCCGCACCCGCGTGCGCACCGAGGTCGCGCAGGAGGCGGCCGTGTTCGCGGGCTGCGGGATCCGCGAGGGCGCCGCGGTGATGCTGCAGGTCCCGCCGAGCTACACGCAGGTGCAGGCGATGCTCGCGCTGTGGAGCCTCGGCGCGCAGGTGATGCTCGTCGACCACCGCTTCAAGCCGGCGGAGGTCGACGCGATCCGCGCGACGGCGCACCCCGAGTTCACCGTCCGCGGCGGCGTCGCCGGGCAGACCCCGAGCTTCGCCAGGGAATACGAACTCATCACCCGCCATCACGGCTCGGGGCGGCCCGCGGCCACCGCGCACCGGCTGGTGCAGTTCAGCTCCGGGTCGACGGGCACGCCCAAGGTCATCGGCCGGACACCGGAGTCCATCGCCGAGGAGATCGACCGCTTCACCCGGATCGACGGCATGCCGACGGCGGGGGAGCGGGTGCTGCTGCTCAGCTCCACCGCGCACAGCTTCGGCCTGATCGCGGGACTGCTGCATTCCCTCAAAGCGGGCGTCACCGCGGTGTTCGCCGACCGAGTGTCCGCAAAGGACATTCTCGCGGCGGCGTCACGACACGACGTGCACCATCTGTTCGGCACGCCGTTCCACTACGAGCTGATCAGCACGGCCTCCCGGCTCCCGCCGCTTTCGTCGCTGCGCGCGGCGGTCAGCGGCGGCGAGATCATGGACCCGGCCACCGCGAAACGGTTCGAGGACCGCTTCGGCTTCGCGGTCGGCGAGTCCTACGGCACCACGGAAACCGGTGTCGTCGCGATGGACGTCAGCGGTGCGATGCGCCCGTCCGTCGGCAAGGCCACCCCCGGCGTCCGGATGCGCGTGCTCGACGGCGAGCTCGAAGTCCACCTGCCGGGCGGCTCGCCGTATCTGCACCCCGTGCCCGGCGAGCGCTATCGCGACGGCTGGCTGCGCACCCGCGACCGCGCGGAGATCGGCGACGACGGCGGCCTCCTGCTCTTCGGCCGCGGCGATTCGCTCGTCGTCATCGGCGGGCTGAAGGTCGACCTCGGCGAGGTGGAAGCCGTGCTGCGTGGGCATTCCCAGGTGCTCGACGCGGTCGTCGTGCACGACAGCCTCACCGAGGCGTACGTGACCGGCACGGCGTCGGAGTCCGAGCTGCTGGCCTGGTGCCGTGACCGGCTCGCCGACTACAAGCTGCCCCGCCGCATCCGGGTGCTCGCCGAACTTCCCCGTACCCCCAACGGAAAGCTCGTCCGCCGCGGCGAGGTGCTCCGCGGAGCAGTCCCCGCATAAGGAAAGGAAAGAAATGCAGACCACATTGGAGACCGAGATCCGGCTGTTCGTGCTCAAGACGGTCGCCGACGACATGAGCCATCCGCTCGACGGCGAGGTCGACGACGCCGCGCCGCTGGGCTCCGGCGGCATCGACCTGGACTCGCTGAGCCTGATCGAGCTGACCATGCGGCTGGAGCGCCGGTTCGGCGTCGAGTTCCCGGAGACCGACATCGAGCCGCTCGGCGCGATGAGCCTCGGTGAGCTCGTCACCGATGTCGCGAAGCGCGGCGCCAAGGCATGACCACCGACGCCGGGACGCGGATCACCGCCGAGCAGGTGCGGCTGCTGCTGTCCGATCCGAAGATCTTCCCCGATCTCGACGCCGACGACACCGAGCTGGTGCTCGACTCGCTCGGCCTGGTCTGGTTCCTGCACCTGCTCGAACTGCGGCACGGGATCGCGCTGGATCCGGACGACGAGCACGTCACCGGCGTCACCTCGGTCCTCCGCATCACGGAGGGCCTGGCGAACCATGGCTGAGGTCGTCGTCACCGGATATGGCGTGCACACCGCGTTCGGCGAAGGCGCGGCGCGAGTGCGCGACGGCGTGTTCGCCGGCCGTCAGGTGTTCCCGGAGATCACCCGGTTCGCCACCACCGGCCTGCGTTCGCACGTCGCGGCGACCTACGACGTCGAAGAGCCGCCAGGGGTGCGCCCGGTGTTGTCGCACTGCGCCGACACCGCGGTCGAGATGGCGGGCCTGCCGGCGGGCCGGGACACCGCTGTCCTGCTCGGCACGGCGGGTGATTTTACCGCGCTGACCCGATTCTGGCGGTCCGGCGGCACCGATCAGACCGGGGTCGGCGGCACCGTGCCCGCGCGACTGGCCGAGGCGCTGGCCGTCCGGCTGGGCGCGCGCGGGCCGCGGCTGGCGTTCACGAACGCGTGCGTGGCGTCGGCGACCGCGTTGATCCACGGCTGCCGGATGATCGCGTCCGGCCGGGTGGAGAGCGCGGTCTGCGCCGGTGCTTACCTGGTGGAGGAGGAGAACCAGGCGAAGTTCGACTCGGGATGGGCGCTCGCGCGTGACGGCGTGGTGCGCCCGTTCAGCGCCGACCGGTCGGGGCTGCTGCTCGGTGACGGCGCCGCCGCCGTCGTGCTGGAATCGGCCGACAGCGCCGAAAAGCGTGGCGCGATACCGCTCGCGCGGGTCGTCGGCTGGGGCGCCGCCTCGGACGCGCACCATGTCGCGCGGCCGCATCCGCAGGCGAAGGGCCTGGTCGCGGCGGTTCGCTCGGCGCTGCACCGGGCAGGCGACGACGCGGGCGCGACCGTCGACTACGTCAACGCGCACGGCACCGGCACCAAGCACAACGATCTCGCGGAGACGCGGGGCTTCCACGAGATCTTCGGCGACCGCGCGCCCGAGGTGCCGATCAGCTCGACCAAGAGCACGACCGGACATCTGCTGGAGGCGTCCGGCGCGGTGGAGTTCGTCATCTCACTGCTCGCGCTGCTCGACGGCGTCGTGCCGCCGACAGCCGGGTTCACCACGCCGGACCCGGACTGCGACCTCGACTACGTGCCGAACGAACCGCGGCGGGCGAAGCTGCGCCGGGCCTTGACCGTCAACGCCGCGTTCGGAGGCGCGAACACGGCACTCCTGCTGGAGCGAGCATGAAGATCCTGTCCGCGGCGATCGCGGGTCCCGGCGAACCGGCGCAGGTCAGCGGCTTCGTCGAGTCCCCGTTCAACCCGCTCGTGTACGAGGTCGCGGCCGGCTGCCTTGGTGCCTACCCGGCCGACGGCGCCCGCACCGCGATCGTGCTGGCGAGCGTGGCCGGCGACAGCGTCACCACCGACCTCGCCAGCAAACTGCTCACCGAGGGCCAGCCGCACAACGCGCTGCTGTTCATGCAGGCCACGTCGAACGCGATCCTCGGGTACGTCAGCAAGGAGTTCGGCATCACCGGCCCGCTGCTGTCGGTGTCCACAGGGGACGAACCCGGCTCCGGCCCGCTCGACGTCGCCTCGGTGCTGCTCGCCGACGACGAGCTCGACCAGGTGCTGGTCATCGGCGTCGAGCTGACCGGCAACCCGCGCACGGCCGCCGCGCACCGGGTGCTCGGCACCGCCGCCCCCGCCGAACACGTCGCGGTCGCGCTGCTCGTCGCGAGCGTCGACGCCGAGCCGCCCGGCGGCGGCGTGCCCGGCCTGCTCGCGCTGGCCCAGACCTCACTCAAAGGAGAATTACCGTGATCAGCAAGGAAGAGCGCGCCCAGATCCTCGGCGACGAGCGGCTCGGCGCGGGCAATGTCATCCACCGGCTCAAGGCGTACGGCCGCTCGCCCGACGATGAGGTGCTGTGGACCGACGGGACCTGGCTGGCGCCGGACGGCACCCGGCCGGACGTGCTCACCCTCGGGCAGCTGCACGAGATCGTCGAGATCTACGCGGGCTGGTATCACGCGCAGGGCGTCAAGCCGCGCGATCCGGTCGCGGTCCAGACGTACTCCAGCACCGAGTTCGCGATCAACTTCATGGCGGTGCAGTCGCTCGGTGCGATCCCGTCGTTCGTCAACGGCAACCTCAAGCCGGAGATCGCGCTCGAATACGTGCGCCGTCAGGGCGCCGTCGGCATCATCACCGACGAGGCGCACCACGAGAACTTCAAGCAGAACCACGAACGCCTCGGCCTCGGCTTCTGCGTCACCGCTTCGACGATCCGCGCCGACGACCGGCGCCCGCTGCCGAAGGTCTTCCCGTACTCGCACGACAAGACCGACCCGATCATCATCTCGCACTCGTCGGGCACCACCGGCATGCCGAAGGCCGTGCCGCACACCCACGAGACGCTGCTCTACGCCCAGCTGCACCGGCTGAAACTCTCCGTCGGCACGGCCATGGGGAGGTTGCTAGTAGCACTTCCGGGCTCGCACAACGCCGCCATGTCCGTGCTGATGTTCGGACTGCTGCTGCGCTCACCGGTCTACCTGCAGTCCAGCCAGCGTGGGTCCGATGTGCTCGATGCCATCGACCGGTTCCAGCCGACTACCGTGTTCGGTTTCGCCGGGACCTACGGCGAGATCGCCACGAGTGACCTCAGCGAACGCAAGATGGGCAGCATCGAGGCCTGGTACAACACCGGCGACGCCGCGCACGAGGCCCACGTCCGCGAGCTGATCGCGCAGGGCAGTTACATGACCGTCGGCGAGGACTTCAAGCGTCACCGCGTCGCCGGGTCGGTGTTCACCGACGGGCTGGGCTCGTCGGAGACCGGGTACTCGATCTTCCACAATGGACACAAGCCCGGCAGCGCTTCGTACGGCCGCTGCATCGGGAAGCCGATGAGCTTCGCCGAGGGCGCGGTGCTGTCGGAGGAAGGCGTTCCGCTGCCGCCCGGCCAGGTCGGCAGGCTCGGCGTGAAGTCGCCGACGCTGACCCCCGGCTACTGGAACGACACGAAGACCTGGCACCAGCTGCGGCTCGGCGGCTACTGGCTGACCGGCGATCTGTCCATTCAGGACGAAGACGGCAACTTCTATCACCTCGACCGTGCGCCGGACGCCATCCGGACGGTCAACGGGATCGTGTTCAGCACCCGCACCGAGGAGCTGCTCCTGCGAGAGCTGCCCGAGCTGGCCGACTGCACGGTCGTCGCGGTCGCGCCGGACGGCGTCCGCGCCGACTGGGACGGTGACGGCGTCGCCGACGCGTACGTGCTGGTCCAGGTCGCGGGCGAGACACCGCTGAACGACGCCGAGTGGACGTCGGCGATCAACGAAATCCTTGACACGCATGGTTTCCCGCAGCTGACCAAGGCGATGCGGATGGACGCGTCCGACGTCATCAAGGGTGCCACCGGCAAGGTGCTCAAGCGCGAGATGCGCGAGAAGTTCCGCACCCGCCTGCTGGAACAGCGGTGACGGCCGTCGAACCCCGCGTCGCGCGCGCGATGGACGTGTACCGCCAGTGGTGGCTGCATGACGCGCGCTGGTACCAAGGCGTCGCGAAGCGGTTCGGGCACGAGGTTGCCAACGAGATCAACGCCGAGGCGCTGCGCTTCGTCGCCGAGCACGTCGGCAAGCGGATGCTGCGCCAGTTCGGCGGCAAGCCGGCCGCTGACCTCGACGAACTCCGCGCCCGCTACGACGCCTGCGCCGAGTACATGTTCCCGTCCGAGCTGCGTGACGGCGGCATCGAGGTGATCGGCGAAGACCTGCTGGAGCTCACCATGCGGCAGAACTTCGCGGTGACCATGGTCCGGATGGCCGGCTCGCTCGACGGCTACGAATGCCCGTGCACCGAGATCCACGCGGGCTGGTCGGCCGGGCTCGGCGTCGACCTCTCGGAGAACCGCGCCACTGGATGTCTCCGGCACGGCGACCCGGCCTGCCGCCTGCTGATGCGGGTCGCAGCCCAAGACGGAAAGGACTGAAGCGATGCGCGTGCTGATCGCCGGTGCGACCGGCGTGCTCGGGCGGAGTCTGCTCCCGCTGCTGCGGGCGCGCGGTCATCACGTGACGGCCATGGTCCGCGAGCCGGCGGGCGCGCCGTCGGCCGACCTGACCGTGGTCGCCGACGCGCTCGACCGGGACGCGGTGCGCGCCGCGTTGCTGGTGGCCAGGCCGGACGTGGTCGTGCACCAGCTTTCGGCGCTGACCGACCGCGGTCCGCTCGGCTTCGAGGTGACGGCCAGGCTCCGCACCGAGGGCACGGCGAACCTGCTCACCGCCGCGCGCGAGGCAGGCGCCCGCCGGATCGTGGCACAGAGCATCGCGTTCGGCACCGCGCCGGTCGGCGATCCGGTGCTCACCGAGGACGCCCCGCTCTACCTGGACGCACCCGACGAAGACTGGGCGCGCACGGTACAGGCGATCGCGGAACTGGAACGCCTTGTCGTTGGCACAGAAGGAATTTCGGACGTCGCACTCCGCTACGGCACGTTGTACGGCCCCGGCACCTGGTACGCCCGCGATGGCGCGATCGGCGCTCTGGTCGCGGCAGGCAAGATGCGCCTGCCGGAGACCGCAGGCGGGATCACCTCGTTCGTGCACGTCGAGGACGCCGCCCAGGCCGCCGTGCTCGCCGTGGAGAGCGACGCGACCGGGACGTTCAACGTCACCGACGACGACCCGGCCGAGGGTTCGGCCTGGCTCCCGGAGTTCGCCGCGCAGCTCGGCGGGCCCACGCCCAGGACGATCCCAGCCGACCTCGCCGGGCGGCTACTCGGCTGGTTCACCGCGTACCAGCTGACGGAGCTGCGCGGCGCGTCGAACGACCGCGCCCGGCTCAGTCTCGACTGGAAGCCGAGCAGGCCCAGCTGGCGCGGCGGGATGGTCGACGATGAGCGGTGAGCTCCGGCTCTGCCTGGTCGGCGCCGGACCGCGCGGCACCTCGGTGGTGGAGCGGCTGCTGGCCAATGTGGACACCACGCCGGGGCCGATCGTGCTGCACGTGGTCGACGAGTTCCCGGCCGGGCCGGGCGCGGTCTGGCGGACCAGGCAGCGCACCGGGCTGCTGATGAACACGGTCGCCTCGCAGGTCAGCATGTTCACCGACGAAAGCGTGCGATGCGAAGGCCCGATCGTGCCAGGGCCTTCGCTGTACGAATGGGCGACCTGGCTGCGCGAGGGCGAGTTGCCCGGGGCCTACCCCGCCTGGGTGCGCGCCGAGGCGGATCAGCTCGGGCCGGACGCCTACCCGTCTCGTGCCTTTTACGGCCACTACCTGCAGTGGGTCTTCCGTAGCTTGGTCGCAGGCGCCCCGGACCGGGTCACGGTCGTCGTGCATCCGTCGGCCGCCGTCGCGTTGGACGACACCGCCGACGGCAAGCAGACACTGTCCTTACGCGACGGTACCGTCCTTTCCGGACTGGACAGCGTGGTGCTGGCGCTCGGTCACGGCCCGGTGGCCCGCGCGCCCGAACAGGAACGCCTGAGCCGGTTCGCGCAGGCGCACAAGCTGATCTACCTGGAGCAGGCCAATCCGGCCGACACCGAGACCCGCCGGTTCATGCCGGGCGAGCCGGTCGCGCTGCGCGGGCTCGGCCTGAACTTCTTCGACTACTTGAACCTGCTGACCGTCGAGCGCGGCGGCACTTACGAGCGGCACGGCTCGACGCTCCGGTATCACAAGTCCGGCCTGGAACCTCGGCTGTTCGCCGGCTCCCGACGCGGGATCCCGTACCACGCCAGGGGAGAGAACCAGAAAGGCGCGTCGGGCCGCCACATGCCGTTGTTCTTGACCCCGGCGAAGATCGCGGAGTTCCGGACCCTGGCCCCGGTCGCCTTCGCGAAGTCGGTGTGGCCGCTGGTCGACCTCGAGGTCAGAGCGGTCTACTACCAGACCTCATGCGTGTCCGAAAAGGACGGTCAGGCGTTCGTATCGGAGTTCGTCCGCACTCGCGACGAGGAACCACTGCTGGAGCGTTACGGCCTCACCGAGCGCTGGAGCTGGGACCGGATCAGCAGGCCACAGGGTGACCGCGAGTTCGCCGACATCGGTGAGTTCACCGCCTGGCTGCTCGATTATCTGCGCGCCGACGTCGAGCAGGCCAGGCTGGGCAACCGGACCAGCCCCCTCAAGTCCGCTTTGGACGTCCTGCGCGACCTGCGCAACGAGATCCGCCAGGTCGTTGACCACGGCGGCATCGACGGCGAGTCCTATCGCGACGAACTGGAGCGCTGGTACAACTCGCTCAACGCCTACACCTCGATCGGCCCGCCCGCCAGGCGCATCGAGGAGATGATCGCGCTGATCGAAGCCGGCGTGCTGCACCTGACCGGCCCCGGCATGACGGTCGAACCGGGCGACGGCTGCTTCCTGGTGGGTTCCTCGATCCCGTCACCCACCGTCCCGGTCACCGGCCTGATCGAAGCGCGACTGCCGGAAATCGACCTGCGCCGCACCGGAAACCCGTTGCTACGCCACCTTTTGACCACCGGCCAATGCCGTCCCTACCGCCTCCCCGACGGCACCTACGAAAGCGGCGGCCTGTCCGTCACCGCCCGCCCGTACCGCGTCGTCGACTCTCAAGGTCGTCCGCACCCGGCACGCTTCGCGTTCGGTGTCCCCACCGAAGGCGTCCACTGGGTCACCGCGGCAGGCATCCGCCCCGGCGTCGGCTCGGTCACCCTCGAGGACGCCGACGCGATCGCCCGCGCGGCACTCCGCGCCGGCGCGGACACCCGCCTCGCCGTCTGACAGGAGAGCCATGACCACCAGCTTCACCGACGGCGGCCTGCTCGCCCCGGTCTGGGCGGGCACCCCCGTCGAACCGCTCGTCAACGACGAAGCCTGGCTCCAAGCCATGCTCGACGCCGAAGCCGCCCTCGCTCGGGCCCAAGCCCGACTCGGCCTGATCCCACGCTCCGCCGCCGAGTCCATCACTGCCGCGGCCCGCCACGAGTACCTGGACGTGACCGCACTGGCCCACGCGGCCCGAGCGGCGGCCAACCCGGTCGTCGCCTTCGTCCCAGCCTTCACCCAGGTCGTGGCGACCCACGACCCCGCAGCCGCCGAGTACGTCCACCGCGGCTCAACCAGCCAAGACATCCTCGACTCGGCCTCGATGGTGATCGCCCGCCGCACACTCGACCTGATCAACACCGACCTCGAAGCGATCGCGGCAGCGCTGGCCCGCCTCGCCGACGAACACCGCCACACCGTGATGGCAGGCCGAACGTTGTCCCAGCACGCCGTCCCGATCACGTTCGGCCTGAAAGCGGCCAACTGGCTCCAGCTGATCCTGGACGCCCAAATCCGCCTGCGCGCCTTGGTCTGCGCTGGCTTACCTGCCGAACTCGGCGGCGCCGCAGGCACCCTCTCGGCCTACGGCGAGTACGCCGAGATCGACACCGGCACCCGCTTACCGCTGGGCGGCGTCGAGCTGCTTGCCCCGTTCGCCGAGGAACTGGAGCTGACCGAGCCGACCACCTGCTGGCACACCGCACGCACCCCGATCGCCGACCTCGGTTCGGTACTGCAGTTCGTCACGGGCGCGCTCGGCAAGTTCGCAATGGACGTACAGTTGTTGTGCCGCACGGAGATCGGCGAGGTCTCGGAACCCGCGGCCGCGGGACGTGGCGCGTCCTCGGCGATGCCCCAGAAGCGCAACCCGGTGCTGTCGACACTGATCGTCGCAGCGGCCCGGCAGCTGCCCGCGCACGCGGCGATCTTGGCCCAGAGCATGCTCGCGGAAGACGAACGCCCCGGCGGCGCCTGGCATGCGGAGTGGCAGCCGTTGCGTGAGGCGTTACGGCTGGCCGGGGGAGCATCGCACACCGCGGTCGAGCTGAGCGAGGGTTTGGTCGTGCACCCGGAGCGCATGGCCGAGAATCTCTCGCTGACCGGCGGAGCGATCGTGACGGAACGCCTGAACGTCGCGCTCGCGCCTCTGCTCGGCAAAGCCCAGGCCAAGAAGCTCCTGACGGGCGCGGCTCTTCAGGCTGCGAGTACCGGTAAGACGTTGGCCGAGGTAGTCCAGGCGACGCCGGAGCTGGACGGCTTGATCCTGCCTCGGCGGCTGACCGAGCTGCTTGACCCGGCTGGGTACTTGGGTGGTGCTGCGGGGCTGGTGGATCGGGTGCTGGAGCGGTACCACCGGATGCTCGCCTGAGCGCTGAGGTTGCGGTGGGGCACTTTGGCTCCAAGCACGATAAAGCCCGCTAAACTCCCCGGAGTTTAGCGGGCTTTATCCCCGTACAAAGGGTCACCTCGCGCGAGCCCCGGACTTGGCCGAGAACCGGAATTCAAGCCGCACAGGCAGATCATCCAGATCCAGAGCCTGCCGAAGCCGCGGCAAGGCCTCATCGTCCAACCGCCGCCGCACGGCCGTCAGATCCCCATCCTGCTCAACAGTCACCACCAGTGCGAGCGAAGCCGCCGAGCGATTCCCCGCCAGCGTCGCACTGACCGAATGAACCCCCGCATAACCTTCGACCTCAGCAGCGAAAGGCGCACTCGCGGTGCTCGCCGCGAACTCCGTCCGACCGCGCTCCTGCTCGAAACCCCAGGTCGTGGTCTTCGGCTTACGCACGAGCTGCGCACCCAGCCACCGCAAAGCCAGGATCCCGATCACGATCGCGACCCCAGCCGCCGCGTAAAAGGCCCAGGTAGGCGGAGAACCCGGCAGCAAAGCCGAGTCCGGCCGGAGCACGGTGAGCTTCCCGAAGTGCGTCGCGACCGCGAAGCCGCCACCGGTGATCAGCACCAGCCCGAACAGGGCGAGCAGCGTACGGTTGAGGCGTGCCGGACGGTTGTGGCTGCTCATGACGCGCTCCTCGCGGCTTTGACCCTGACCTTCACCGTCGGCCGCTCGACCGGGCCGATCTGCTCCAGCCGTCGATCGAGCGCCGCGCGCACGGCGTCGGCCAGGCCGTCCACCATCGTGCGCTCGGTCGACACCACCGCGGCCACCTGGCGCCTGCGGACTTTCAGTTTCGCGCCGCTGACACCGTCCACTCCGGACGCCGCGGCCCGCAGCGTGCTGCGGTAGCTGCGCCGTGAAGCGCCTGAGTCGATGCCGGATTCGTCCCCGCGCAACGGGAACACGGTCAAGCGGCCGGGAAGGACAGCCGCGAGCACCAACATCAGGCCCAGAAGCGCCGCGACGCCGCCCGCGATCGCCGGGACCAGCTCGTTCCAGCGCACTCGCGCGACGACGCGATAGTCGACCCACGGCCGTTCGCCGACGATCAACTGGATCGAGACGACCGCGACCAGCGCGCACAGCGCGAGCAGGACGAGTGCGGTCAGCGCCGCTGGGAGACTCCTGCGTGGCCGTCGCTTCACAGGACCCTCCTGGTGACCGCGGCCGCACTGTCCAAAGAGGTCACGGTGATGTCCATTCGCGACACCGTGAGGCCGGTGTACTCCTCGATCCGGCTCAGTAAGTGCTCGCGGGCTCGCTCGGTCGTTTTCGCGACCGAAAGCGGATACTCGACCGACAGCCGCACGCCGAGGGTGGTGAAACCGCCGTCGACCTTAGCGCTGGCCTTGGCGGTTTCACCGATGCCTTCGACCTCGGTGGCGGCGTGGGCCGCGATGCGCTCGACCGCGCGGTCGGCGATCGTGAGCGTGCCCAGCTCGGCGATGGTCATGGTCAGCCCCGATCGCGGCCGGTCAACTGGGACAGGTCGAGCTTGCCGTCGAGCACGCGGCCGGCGAGCAGGCCGAGCGCGCCGAGCACGAGCACGACCAGGAAGGCGCCGAAGCCGCCGAAGGCCGCGGCGAAACCGAGAGCGAGGCCGGTCAAGAGGCCGAGCTGGGTGGCGGACATGGGATCTCCTTACTTACTGCACGCGGGTGGTGTCCGAGCTTTCGTCGTCGTCGCCGGGGATGTGGACGTCGGAGACGTTGATGTTGACCTCGACGACCTCGAGGCCGGTCATCTGCTCGACCGCGGTGATCACGTTGCGGCGCACCGAACGCGCCAGGTCCGCGATGGACACGCCGTACTCGACCAGGATCACCAGGTCGATCGCGGCCTGCTTCTCGCCGACCTCGACCGCGACACCCTGTCCCGCGCTGGCCGAGCCGCCGGGAATGCGCTCACGCAGTGCCGAAAACGCGCGGGCGGTGCCGCTGCCGAGCGCGTGCACGCCGGGCACCTCGCGGGTGGCGAGGCCCGCGACCTTCTGCACGACGGTGTCGGCGATGGTCGTGGTGCCCTGTGAAGAGGCCAGTGCGTCGGTCTTGGCGATCTCGGTGCTGGGTGCCTTGGTGGTCGTGTTCGTCATGGCTACTCCTCAATCTCGTTGGTCTGCTGTTAGGACCCGCGGTGCGCGGAAACGTCACGAGCCGATCATGTGACCTGGGTCTCTTTCCGTCGTGAACGCGGCGGCGTCGAGATCAGTGACCAGCAAACGCAGCCGCGCCCGCTGCCACGGCGAAGCGTCCAAAATGGACCTGAGCGTCGCTTCCGCCTTGCGCAGCAAGGGAGGCAAGGGGAGTGCCAGCGCGACGAGGCGAATCTCGACGAGGTCTTCATCGACACCGACGGCGAGCGCGCCGAGATCCCACGGCGCGGCGGGGCGGAGTCCGTCCAGCTCCCGCAGCGCGGCCAGCAACGCCTGGACGAGCTCGCTGCGCGCGGTCATCTCAGCCCGCCCTCGATGTCCACAATGGACACGGTGACCGAGGTCGGCGTCAACCCGGTCGCGTCGGCGACGGCGCGGGCGACCGTGCGCTGCACGGCCTGCCCGACGGCGGCGACCTGATCGAAACCGGAACTGGTCAGGTCGAGCTCCACCCTGAGTTCCCCGTTCTCCTTCATGACCCGAACGCCTTCGGTCGGCGCCGGGTCGAGACCCTTGAACTTCTGACGAGCGGTCCGGACCACGGAACCGGCGAGCCCGCGCAGTCCCGGTTCGAGCCGGATCACGCCGGGCACGGTGGTCGCGGCGTACGCGGCGACGGCGGCGATCACCGGCTCGGCGATCACGCTTTCGGTTTCAGGAGTCATAGAGGTCGTCCATGGTGAGATCGAGCCGGGCCAGCCGCACGCCGACACGCGCGCTCGCCGCCGCGGTCACCCGGTCGCGCACCTTGGCGAGCGCGGCGCCGCTGAATTCGCGGTAGCCGACCGCGATGGTCATCTCGACGATCACCGAATAGTCGGGCGCCTCGGTCACCTTGCAGCGGCGAGCTCGGACCCCCTCGACGCTGTCGGCGGCGAACCGCAGCACCGCGGCCACGGCCTGCGCGCTCACCCGCACCGCGCCCGGCTCCGTGGTCGGCACCGGCAACAGGTCACGCTTGCGCACGTCGGCGCGCACGGCCGCCATGATCCGCCCGGTCAGGTCGAGCGAGGGCTCCGACTCGTCGGCGACCAGCTCACCGGTCACTTCCCGCAGCACCTGCAGGCTCGCCCGCGCGCCGCGGCAGTGTTCGCAGCCTGCTTCGTGGTCGTCCGGCTCGTCGAGCCGCTCCCACACCGTCTCGACGTCGCGACCACAAGGCAGGAGGTAGTCCTGTGTCATCGCCATGGCGCCATCACCTCCGCCAGTTGTGCCCGTGCGCGCGCTATTCGTCCGCGCGCGGCCGTGGCCGTCGTGTTCAACACCTGCGCGATCTCGCTGTAGGACCGCCCGTGCACCTCGCGGAGCAGCCAGCAGGCGCGTTGTTCCGGAGTCAGCACCGCGAGCGCGTCGGTCAACGCCGCCAGCTGCGCACTCGTCTCGGCGGCCCGCTCCGGCCTGCCCGCCGACCCGGTGGACTCGTGCTCGTCCAGCTCGACGTCGGCGACCGGCTTGCGGCCGCGGATCACGTTGAGACACCGGTTCGTCGTCGTCCGGTAGAGCCAGCCGACGAACGCGGCGTCCTCCTGCAGCTGCCCGAGTCTGCGCCAGGCGGTGAGGAACACTTCCTGCACCACGTCCTCGGCGTCCCCGGTGCTCGCCAGCATCCGCATCGCGAGCCGGTACATCGGCCCCTGATAGCGCCTGACCAGCTGTTCGTAGGCGTTCGTGTCGCCATCGCGCGCGCGAGCCACCAGCGTGGCGTCGTCGAGCACGATCTCGGTGGACGTCGTCATCTGCTGCTCGACAATCCTTTCCCCGCGGGAGCTGACTTCTTCAAGACACGGCACATCCGGATTCGTCACGCATACCCGCAAAAATAGGCCCAGGTGATCGTTGTCACCCGAACGAGGTCGTGACGATCTCGCGCGCCGCCGTGTCGATCCAGTGAACGGCGCCGGACCGACGCGCCGCACGACAGCGAGGAGAACGTCATGTCCTTGAGCGACAAGCTGGGCGGCAAGGCCAAGGAAGCCGCGGGCGAGATCACCGGCGACGACAAGCTGCGCGCCGAGGGAAAGGCCGACCAGGCGGCGGCGAAGGTCAAGGAAGCCGCGACCGAGGTCATCGACAAGGTCAAGAACATCATCAAGTGAGTCGTGAGTGGTACGGCCGGTTCTAACCGGCCATACCACTCACGACCCCTTTCGGTGACCTCGCCCGCGCTCGGTGGGTGGTGCGGCTTGGGTGAGGGAGGCCCTGACTAAAGCACCCGTGTATGAAGGCTCCCTTCATACACGCGCGAGTGCCATTTGCGTCGTCCAGCGCCGCGAAACGCACTCACCGGCTTGTACGACCGGGGTCGTGAGTGGTACGGCCGGTTCTAACCGGCCAAAACACTCACGACCCCCGGAAAATCGAGCGACCGGCAGCAGGCGGTTCCCTACTCTCACCAGGATGAGCATCATCAACATCGTCGACGTCGAGGCGACCTGCTGGGACAAGGATCCACCGCGCGGCCAGGTCAACGAGATCATCGAAATCGGCCTGACGACCGTCGACCTCGCCGCGCGTGAGCGCGTCGCCAAGCACCGCATCCTCGTCCGCCCGCGGCGTTCCGAGGTCAGCGACTTCTGCACCGAGCTGACCGGCCTGACCCAGGCCGAGGTCGACTCCGGCGTCGAGTTCGCCGAGGCCTGCAAGATCCTGGCCGCCGAGCATCAGGCCGGGGCCAGGGCCTGGGCGAGCTGGGGCGACTACGACCGCCACCAGTTCACCCGCCAGTGTCAGGCGACCCGGACCGCGTATCCGTTCGGCGCGAAGCACATCAACGCCAAGGCAGCCTTCACCACCGCGAGAGGCCTTAAGAAGCGCCCTGGCATGGCTCAAGCGCTCAACCTCGCTGGTCTCAAGCTCGAAGGCCGTCATCACAGCGGCGCCGACGATGCCTGGAACATCGCCGCCCTCGTGCTCGAACTGGCGGAAACGGGCCACTGGCCGCAATAGTGTCCGGCAGCTGGACACAGTGGACGCGCACGCCGGCGTCCACACAATGAGCGAAATGAACGAGCTGACCTATGGCAAGGTGCGTGCGGCCCAGTGGTTCTCGCGGCGCACCCTGTTCCGGCTTTCCGCCGGCGTCGCCGCCACCGCCGCACTGCCGGGTACCGCGCTCGCCGAGAGCCCGATCGTGAAACCCCTGCCGCCCGAGTTCTTCGAGGTCTACGGCACGAACGCGGAAACGCGCTGGGAAGCACTCGCGGGCAGCTACCTCACCCCGACCGACCGGTTCTTCGTCCGCGACCACACCTCGACGCCGCTGATCGACGCCGACACCTGGCGCCTGAAGCTGTTCGGCACCGGCCTCCGTGGCGCGCCCACGCTCGCGGACGCGGTCGAGTTCACCTATCGCGACCTGCGGGCTTTGCCGTCGGAGACGATCACCGCGGCCATCGAGTGCGCTGGGAACGGGCGCAGTTTCTTCACCAGCCAGCAGGGCCAGACCGTCTCCGGAACGCCGTGGAAGCTCGGCGCGATCGGCGTCGCACGCTGGCGCGGGGTCCGGCTGGCGACGGTGCTCAAGCGTGCCGGGCTCACGAGGCACGCCGTCGACGTGCTGCCACAGGGGCTCGACGCCGAGTACCAGAACCTCGGGCGGGTGCGGCGGCCGTTGCCGGTTTCGAAGGCGCTGCAAGACGTCCTGCTCGCGTACGAGATGAACGGCAAGCCGCTGCCTCCCGATCACGGGTTCCCGGTGCGGCTGGTCGTGCCGTCGTGGATCGGGATCGCGTCGATCAAGTGGGTCGGGCAGATCGAGGTCGCCGACGAGCCGCTGTTCTCGCCGTGGAACACGCAGTTCTACCGGCTCACCGGTCCGGGTTACCCCGCCGATGGCGAGCTCATGGGCGAGCAGGTCGCCAAGAGCGCGTTCGAACTTCCGCGCGACGCCGAGTTCGCGGCCGGGCGGACCCACGTACTGCGGGGACGGTCGTGGTCGGCGCACGGCCGGATCAAGCGGATCGAGGTCAGCACCGACGACGGCGCAACCTGGCGGTGCGCGAACCCGGTCGGCCCGGTGCACGACCGCGCGTGGCAGTGCTGGGAACTGCGCTGGCGGCCGTCCGCGACCGGCACGCACACCCTGCGTGCCCGCGCCACCGACATCACCGGCGCGACTCAGCCGGAGGTGGCGCCGTTCAACACCCAGGGCTATCTCTTCGGCGCCGTCGTCCGGCATCCGGTGCGGGTAGTTTGAAAACCGTGGCCTATGACGTGACCTCGGTACGCAAGCATTTTCCCGCGCTGGCTGACGGAACGGCCTTCTTCGACGGACCCGGCGGCACCCAGACCCCGTCCGCGGTGGCCGTCGCGATCGCCGAGACGCTGACCTCGGGCGTGTCCAACCGCGGCCGGGTGACGGCGGCCGAGCGCCGGGCCGACGCGATCGTCGCCGAGGCCAGGCAGGCGGTCGCGGACCTGCTCGGCGCCACGGCCGACGGTGTCGTCTTCGGCCGCAGTATGACGCAGGTGACCTATGACCTGTCGCGGGCGCTGGCCAAGAACTGGCGCGAGGGCGACGAGATCGTGGTCAGCAGGCTCGACCACGACGCCAACATCCGCCCGTGGGTGCAGGCAGCCGAGGCGCGTGGGGTCACCGTGCGCTGGATCGAGTTCGACCGCGAAACCGGTGAGCTCGGCAAGCTGCCGCTGGGCGAGCGGACCAGGCTGGTCGCGGTGACCGGGGCGTCCAACCTGCTCGGCACCAGGCCCGACATCCCCGCGATCGCCGCCGAGGCGCACGCGGCGGGCGCGCTGCTCTACGTCGACGGCGTGCACCTGACCCCGCACAGCCCGGTCGACGTGCAGGCACTCGGCGCCGATTTCTATGCCTGCTCGCCGTACAAGTTCCTCGGCCCGCACCTCGGCCTGGTCGTCGCGAGCCCGGCGCTGCTCGAAACCGTCCATCCCGACAAGCTCGAGCCGTCGGTGAACGTCGTGCCGGAGCGGTTCGAGCTCGGCACGCTGCCGTACGAGCTGCTCGCGGGCACGACCGCCGCCATCGACTTCCTCGCCGGGCTGGTCCCCGGCACGGGCACGCGCCGGGAGCGGCTGGCCGCATCCATGCGGGAGCTGGAAGAGCACGAAGCAGCGCTGCTCAACCGCCTCGAAACCGGTCTCGACGAGCTCGGCGCACGCAGGTACGGCTCGCCGGAACGCCGCACGCCGACGGCCTTGTTCACCCTCGACGGCGTCAAGCCCAAGGCGATCTACGAGCACCTCGCGACCCGCGGCGTCAACGCGCCTGCGGGCACGTTCTACGCGTTCGAGCCTGCCCGCAGGCTCGGGCTCGACGAGGGCGCCGTGCGTGCCGGAATCGCGCCGTACACGGACGAATCCGATGTGGACAGGCTGCTCGCCGGGCTACTTGAGATAGCAAAGTAGCTTGTTCAGATAGGGTGGCAGGCCGTCCCACGGGTTCGGCATGCCACCGTGGGTGAAGTACACCCAGCCGACCTTCGACGTGCACGAGTCCACTGTGGACTCTTTGAGGTCGGCGATGTTGTAGCCCAGTATCGCGAAGTTGCCCTTGTCGTGCTGCCGTTGCCAGCTCGCCGTCGAGCACGAGGCGGGCAGGCCGGAGTTCTCGTAGACGATCAGCGTGTCGACCGTGCCGACGAAGCTGCGCAGCGTCGACGTTCCGGGATTGGCGACAGTTCGCTTGAACCCGACCTTCTTCGAATACTGCGAAAGGTCGCGGTAGTAGCCTTCCATTCCCTCCACATTGGACATCTCGTCGAGGAACATGCCCTGCAGCTTCGGGTACCAGATCTTGTAGAGATCGATCTCGGCGCGCACGGCCTCCGGCGTCCGCGTCGCGTACGACGTCGTGACGTAGCCGATCGGGATGACGCCCGCCTCGCGCAGCCTGCTGATGCCGGTCAGGTACTCCGGGTCGGGCGCGACGCCGGGTCCGCTCGCCGGGTTCACGATCGCGATGACCGGAACACTCGGATACCGCTTCTTGGACTCGATCAGCGTCGTCCAGGTGCTCTCGGTCGGGTAGCTGTAGAGCGGGACGATCGTGCCGGGCCGCTCGTCGCACGCCGCCGCGGTCCCGGGCGCCGAAACGGCGATGGCCAGCAGCAGTACCGCCGTCGCGGCCAGGTGTCTTCGGAGTTTCACCGGTCATCTCCCGCCCATGGCAAGTTCGCTATACGGGCTGGTCGCGACACGGCGCGTGTCCGTTACGTCCTTTCCGCAAATGTCCCACGGATGGCTTCTTTCGCACCATGCCCGCTCGCCGGGATCGATGCAGGTCAGCCTCTGGCGCGGTACGTTGAGCCCATGGCCAAGGATTCCGCGGTGGAGCTCGAGGTCGGGCATCGGACGGTGCGGATCTCGAACCCGGACCGGGTGTACTTCCCGGCGCGCGGCGAGACCAAGCTGGACCTCGCCCAGTACTACCTCGCGGTCAGCGACGGCATCGTGCGCGCGCTGGCCGAGCGGCCCTGCATGCTGCACCGGTTCCCCTCGGGGGTGGCGGGGGAGAAGGTCCACCAGAAGCGGGTCCCGAACGGCGCGCCGCCGTGGCTGGAGACCGTGCGCGTCGACTTCCCCCGGTACAAGCGCCACGCCTACGAGCTGTGCGTGACCGAGCCCGCCAGCGTCATCTGGGCGGTCCAGATGTCCACAGTGGAGTTCCACCCGTGGAACTCCCGCCGCGCCGACACCGAGAAACCCGACGAGTGGCGCATCGACCTCGACCCGATGCCGGACTGCGATTTCGCCGCCGTCCGCCGCGTCGCCCACGTCGCGCACGAGGTCCTCGACGAACTCGGCGCGGTCGGCTGGCCCAAGACCTCCGGCGGCAGTGGTCTGCACATCTACGTCCGCATCGAGCCTCGCTGGGGCTTCAGCGACGTCCGCCGCGCCGCGCTCGCGTTCGCCAAAGAGGTCGAACGGCGTGCGCCCGACGACGTCACCACCGCGTGGTGGCGCAAGGACCGCGACCCGTCGAAGGTCTTCGTCGACTACAACCAGAACGCCCGCGATCACACGATCGCGAGCGCCTACTCGGTTCGCGGCGTGCCTGAGGCGCTGGTCTCGACGCCCGTCCGCTGGGACGAGATCGACGACGTCGAGCCTGGCGACTGCACGATCGCGACCGTGCCCGCGCGGTTCGCGAAGCTCGGTGACCTGCACGCGGGCATCGACGAGGCTGTGTTCTCGCTCGAAACACTGCTCGAATGGGCAGACCGAGACTGCCTCGAAGCCGAAGAGGACTGACCGATCCCGAAAATCTCTAAACTGGGAAAATGACCGAGCGCAAGCCGTCAGGGATGAGCTTCGAGTCGTTCATCGACAAGCAGATCCGCGAGGCCATCGAGCGTGGCGAGTTCGACGACCTCCCCGGCGCCGGCAAGCCGCTTCCCGGCCTGGACAAGCCGCACGACGACCAGTGGTGGATCAAGGGCTACCTCCGCCGCGAAGGCCTCACGGCCGAAGCATTGCTGCCCGAGTCGCTTCAGCTGCGCAAGGAGATCGACCGCCTCCCCGAGACCGTCCGCGAGTTCGGCCGCGAGGAGGACGTCCGCGCGCACGTCAAACAGCTCAACCGCCGGATCGCCGAGTGGCTCCGGACGCCGACCCCGCCGCACGTCCCGCTGGGCCCGGTCGATGTCGATGCGGTAACCGATCAGTGGCGATCCGTAACCCCCGTCCGGTCTGCCGCGACTCCCCGGCAGGAGACGCCGCGCCGGCGTCGATGGTGGAAGGGGAGAGACCGTGGCAACTGAGTTCCAGCGCCGCAAGATCGCCAACGTGTTCACCGCGATGGACGACGACGGGGACTCGTACCTCGACGAGACCGACTTCGAGGCACTGACCGGCCGGTGGGTCACGCTGCGCGGCGTGACGGCCGACTCGCCGGAGGGCGCGGGGCTGCGCGCGATCATGATGGGCTGGTGGTCGACCCTGCTAGCCGCGGCCGACCGCGACGACAAGGTCACCCTCGACGAGGTGCTCATGGTCGTCGACCAGCTCGGCGGCATGCTCGACGCGGTGACCGGCACGGCCGAGGCCATGTTCGACGCGATCGACGAGAACGCCGACGGCGAGATCTCCCGCGGCGAGTACCGCCAGCTCATCGAGGCGTGGAACGGGACGACCACCGACACCGACGAGATCTTCGGCCTGCTCGACCTCGACGGCGACGGGCACGTGTCGCGCAAGGAGTTCGTCGAGCACTGGACCGAGTTCTGGGCGGGCGACGACCCCAACGCACCTGGCACCTGGGTCTTCGGCCGCTTCTAGCTGCCAGTACTACATTGCAAGCCCCGTTCATGCAGGTGAGCACGCGAAACCCGAGTTTGGGCCATCCAATGGCCCAAACTCGGGTTTCGCGAAGGCTGGGCCACCGAACGCAAACCCAGCCAACGTCCACACAGGACCCAAATCGCTGAATTATGCCTTCGATATCTCATTTGCGTGCTTTATGGGCGGGTGTGCACGGAACAAACGAGACTTCTGTGTCGCTCAGCGTTGCGAACGCCCCGTTCGCAACGTTCAACCGACCTAAGCGACACCCGCCGGGCATCATGGGCGGATGAGTGTGTCCTCTTCGGAGCGTTCCGCTGTCGAATCCAAGGAGCTGCTGGTCGTGCGGCGCCGCGATGTCCGGCGGTTGCCGTCGGTCGACCAGGCGGGGCTGGGTTCACTTCCGCGTGGGTACAAGCGGGATCCGCGGTATCCGTCGCCGCGCCGGTTCCGGCAGTGGCTGGCGTTCCCGATCGACATGCTCGCCCATGTTGCCGGGGCGGCCGCGGTAGGTGCGGCGGCCTTCGCCAAAGGCATGTCGGGTGGCATGCTGATTTTGGTGCTGTTCCTGGCTTTTGTCGGGTTTTCGTTCGCGGATCGGGTGTTCCTGCAGCGCGCGTGCGGGGCGACGGTCGGCAAGCTGCTCACCGGGTTGTGTGTGATCCGGTGTGACACTGGGGAGCGGCCGACGGTGCGGCTGCTGATCCGGCAGTGGTTCATCGGTGTGTTCATGATCGTGGCCTCAGCGCTGGGATAATGATCCGATGATTACCTCGGGTTCATGTTGAATCTCCTTGGCGCACGCCATCGCGTCGGCGGGTGGACGCCGGGAGTTCACGGCTTTGTTTTCGGTAAGGTTCTTTCCTTTTGTTCGGCTCGCGGTGCAGGATGACGAGGGGAGTCACCGCAGCGAATTCAAGGGGATGCTTAACCGATGGCCGACGTCAGTACCGCTGACATCGATGTCCGAATCAAGAAGGTCATGACCGAGGTGCTCGACCTCGGCGGGCCGGAACAACTGGCGGACGGCAATTCGCTGTATTCACCGCTGATCCAGCTTGATTCGATGAAACTCGTGCACCTCATCGCGGCGCTGGAGCGGGAATTCGGCGTCGAAATCGACGAAGAGGACGTGCTGGACGCCGATCTGGAAACGGTCGGCAGTGTGCTCGTGCTCGTCCATGGTGTGCTGGTGGATTGAGTCGTGGATCTCACTTGGAGCGAAACGCAAGTCGCTCTGCACGAGCGGTTCGCCGTGCTCGGCGAAGAATTGGGCGACGATCTCGACGCGCGGGACCGTGAGCAGCGTTTTTCCACGTCAGACTGGGCACGGTGCGCGGCCGAAGGTGTCTTCGGCCTGCCGGTGCCGGTGGAGTACGGCGGCCTCGGGCTCGACCCGGTGACCTGCGCATACGCGCTGGAAGGGCTCGGCAGAGGCTGCCTGGACAATGGTCTGCTGATCGCCGCGGGCGCGCATATCTGGGCGACACAGCTGCCGATACTTCGCTACGGCACGGCTGAGCAAAAACGGAAATACCTACCGAAACTCTGTTCCGGAACTGTGATCGGCGCGCACGCGATCACCGAGGAAGGATCGGGTTCGGACTCGCTCTCGCTCGGCACGACGGCAACCGTCGAAAACGGGCATTACGTCCTCAATGGACGGAAGCGGTTCATCACCAACGCACCCGTCGCCGGGCTTTTCGTGATTTACGCGACAGTGAATCCCAAGCTCGGTTTCACGGGAGTCACCGCGTTCCTGGTCGACGCCGATCAACCAGGCCTGACCGTCGAAACCCACTACGAGAAGACCGGTCTGCGCACCGTTCCTTGGGGTGAATTGAGACTGGAAAATTGCCGGATCGAGGAAAGCGCGGTTCTCGGCAGGCCGAAACAGGGCGGCAAGGTATTCGCGACCACGATGGCGTGGGAACGGGCGTTGATCCTCGCGCCCTTGCTCGGTGCGATGGCCAGGCAGATCGACGACTGCGTCGCGCATGCGGTCACCCGCAAGCAGTTCGGGCAGCCGATCGGCCGATTCCAGTCGGTGGCGAACACGATCGTCGAGATGCGGGTCCGGCTGGCGTCCGCGCGCCTGCTCACCTACCAGGCCGCGTCCGATCTGCTCGCCGGAACACCCTCTGACCTGCCGGAAATCGCGCAGCTGCAGACAAGCGAGGCCGCGGTACGCACCGCGCTGGACGCCATGGGTGTGTTCGGCGGCTACGGCTACACGACCGGCGCGGGCCTCGAACGGCACCTGCGGGACATGCTCGGCACTCGTGTCTCGTCGGGGACATCCGATGTCTTGCGGCACGTGCTGGCGGCCAAACTCGGCCTGCACGCGAACGGGCTGGCGAGCTGATGACACTCACCCACTACCTGCGCGAAAGCGCCGTACGCGATGGTGACGCCGTCGCCGTGCGCTACGCCGACCAGTCGATCACCTACCGCGAACTCGACGAGCGGAGCACCGCTGTCGCCGCCGCACTCGCCGCCGGCGGTGTCCGTGCCGGTGACCGCGTCGCGCTGTGGCTGCCGAAGACGATCGAAGCGATCGTCGCGGTGCACGCGGTGCTCAAATGCGGCGCGGCGTACGTGCCGATCGATCCGGCCATGCCGGTGAAACGGGCCGAAACCATCCTGCGGGACTGTGCGGTCGCCGCCCTTGTCGCCGGCCCGGAGCATGCCGCGCTGCTCGACGATCCACCGTTCGTGCTGGAGACAGGCGAGCACTGGGCGGACGGGGGTGACTTCGAACCGTCCGAAGTGGACGAGGACCAGCTCGCCTACGTGCTTTACACCTCTGGCTCGACGGGTGTGCCCAAGGGCGTCATGCTCACCCACCGCAACGCGACCTCCTTTGTGGACTGGGCCGTCGCCGAGTTCGCCATCACCGGCCAAGACCGGCTGTCCGGCCACGCGCCACTCCACTTCGATCTGTCCATCTTGGACGTGTTCGCCGCCGCGAAGGCGGGCGCCGCGTTGGTGCTGGTCCCCGAACGCCACAAGGCACTCGGCACCGCGCTCACCAAGCTGGTGCACGAAGCCGGGATCACCGTCTGGTACTCGGTGCCGGGTGCGCTGGTCAAGATGCTGGAAGCCAAGAACAACACGCTGCTCGGCGAGTCCAAGCTGCGGACGGTGCTCTTCGCGGGCGAGGTGTTCCCGCTCAAGCACCTGCGGTCCTTGCGTAACGCCGTCCCCGCGGCCGGGTTGTGCAACCTGTACGGCCCGACCGAGACGAATGTGTGCACCTATCACTGGGTCACCGAGCACGACCTCGCCGATGACCGCACCGTCCCGCCGCCGATCGGCAAGCCTTGTCCGTACGCCCGCGCGTTCGTCGAAGACGGTGAACTGTGGATCGGCGGTGACTCGGTGATGGCCGGTTACTGGGGTGACCCGGCGAAGACGGCCGAGCGATTCGCGGAGATCGACGGGGTCCGCGCCTACCGGACCGGTGACCTGGTCCGCGAGAACGACCGAGGCGAGTTCGTCTTCGGTGGCCGTCGCGACCATCTGGTGAAGACCAGGGGCTATCGGGTCGAACTGGGCGAGGTCGAAGCGGCGCTGCTGCGGCTGGACGGCGTGACGGAGGCCGTGTGCGTCGCGGTGCCGGACGACGAGGCGGGCACGCTGATCGAGGCCTACCTCACCGGCTCCACTGTGGATGATCAGGCGGTGCGCAGGCACTGTCTCGAACTGCTGCCCCGGTACATGGTGCCGGTGCGCTTCGTGACGCTCGAGAACTTCCCGCGAACGGCCAACGGAAAGGTCGACAGGCAGGAATTGGCGCGGTCCGGCTCCAGGTAAGACGAAAACTTCGGGAAGAGTGTTGACAGTGGTTGGTTCTCGCGGTACTTCACGGCCTCTTTCGGCCGCCCAGTCCGCTATTTGGTATTCCGCCGAACTCGGTACGGAGTTCTCGGTCGGCTATCACCTGGAGTTCGACGGCGCCATCGACCCGGCAAAACTTGAAGCGGCCGTCCGCGCGGTCGTCGACCGCTGGGACGTCTTCCACCTGCGCTTCTTCGACACTGCCGACGGTGTCCGGCAGGAGATCCGGCGGCAGGACTGGCCGCTCCCGCTGGTCGAGATGAGCACCGAATCGGCCGCGCGAGCCTGGATGGAAGCCGATTTCGGCACACCGGTCGACCTGCGCGAGGACCGCATTTTCTCGGCCGCGATACTCAAACTCGCCGACGGCCGATTCTTCCTTTATTTCCGCGCGCACCACATTTCCGTCGATGCGTACACATTCGCCCTTTTCCTGCGCTCGGTCGCGGAGAACTACACCTCGGGCACCGACCCGGCCGGGGATCTCGACGCCTACCTCGACGAGGACCGCCGCTACCGCGAGTCGCCCGCGTTCGAGGCCGACCGGAAGTTCTGGGCGGACCGGATAGCCACGGCCCGCGAGACGATGTCGTTGCCAGCCAAAGAGACGGCGCCGCTGGTCAGAGGCATCCGCCAGACAGCCACATTCCCGAAGAAGGGCCTCCAGGCGCTGGCAGGCGAGGTACTGGCCAGCTGGCATCACGTCTTCATCGCCGCTGCCGCCGCCTACGAAACCCACCTGACCGGGGCGCCGGACGTCGTGCTCGGCCTGCCGGTGGCCGCGCGGGTGGGCCGGACGGCACGCGCGATCCCGGGAACGATGGCGACGGTCGCGCACCTGTTCCTCGAAGCCAGGCCGGACACGACCGTGCGCACGCTGGCCGGCGCGGTCGCGACCGAGGTCAAGGCGGCGATCCGGCATCAGCGTGCCCGGTTCGAAGAGGTGCGCGCGGACGCGTTCGGCCTCGCGGTCAACATCATCCCGTACGACTTCGGCCTGACCTTCGGCGAGCACCGGGCGACCGTCCACAACATCTCGCACGGCCCGGTCCGCGACCTCTCGCTCTCGTTCGAGGACCACCCCGGCGACGACCACATCACCATCACCCTCGACGCCAACCCCGCGCTCCACCAGGACCCGCAGACCCACCTGGCCCGTTTCCTGCGCCTGCTCGACGACCTGACCTCGGGCGACCCCGATCGCCCGCTGGCCAGGCTCGACCTCCAACACCCCGCGGAACGGGCCAAGTTCCTGCCCGGGGCGACTGCCGAGACGTTGCCCGCGTTGTTCGAGGCCCAGGTCGCTCGCACCCCGGACGCGATCGCACTCGTCAGCGAAGCCCGCGAACTGTCCTATCGGGACCTGAACGCCGAAGCGAACCGCCTGGCGCACAAGCTGATCAGCCAAGGAGCCGGTCCGGAACAGCTGGTCGCGCTGATGCTGCCGCGCTCGGCCGAGGCGTTCATCGCCGTGCTCGCGGTCGCCAAATCCGGGGCCGCGTACCTGCCGGTCGATCCGGCCTACCCGGCCGAGCGCATCACCTTCATGCTCGAAGACGCGCGGCCCGCCGTCGTGCTCGATTCCGTCGAAGCCCTCGACGGCTACCCGGCTACGAACCCGGTCGTCGAGATTCGGCCCGAGCACCCGGTCAACGTCATCTACACCTCCGGCTCGACCGGCCGCCCCAAGGGCGTCGTGGTCACCCACGCCGGCGTCGCGAGCCTGCTCGCCGCCCAGCGGGAGCGGTTCCGGGTCGGCCCAGGCAGCCGGGTGCTGCAGTTCGCGTCGCTGAGCTTCGACGCCGCGTTCGCCGACGTGACGCGCGGCCTGCTCTCCGGTGCGACGCTGGTGGTGGTGTCCACTGAGGACGGTCTCGCGGAGACGCTCACCAGGTACGCCATCACGCACGTGGCGTTGTCACCGACGGTGCTCGCCACGCTCGACGAAGCCGAGGTGCTGCGCGGCGGCACGGTCGTGGTCGCCGGCGAGGCCTGCTCGGCCGAGTTGGTCGCGAAATGGGCGCCCGGCAGGCGCTTGATCAACGCGTACGGGCCGACCGAGTCGACGGTGTCGACCAGCATGAGCCAGCCGCTGCGCGACGGCGACCAGCCGTCCATCGGCACGCCGATCCCCGGCACCCGCGTGTTCGTGCTCGACCCGAGCCTGCGCCCGGTCCCGGCCGGGACGCCGGGCGAGCTGTACCTCGCGGGCATCGGCCTGGCCAGGGGATACGTGAACCGCGCCGGGCTCACCTCGACGCGATTCGTCGCCAACCCGTTCGGGCCGCCGGGATCGCGGATGTACCGGACCGGCGATGTCGTGCGCTGGGACGGCGACGGGACCCTGGCGTTCGTCGGCCGCTCGGACGACCAGGTCAAGATCCGCGGGTTCCGGATAGAGCCAGCCGAGATCGAGAACGTACTCGCCACCCAGGTCACGCAGGCCGTGGTCGTGGTCAGGGAAGACCGCCCCGGTGACCGGCGCCTGGTCGCGTATGTGGTGGGGGAGCACCTCGACCCGGCCGAACTGCGGCGCTTCGCGGCGGAGACGTTGCCGGAGCACATGGTGCCCGCCGCGATCGTCGTGCTCGACCGGTTCCCGCTCACCCCGAACCGCAAGGTCGACCGCCGAGCGCTGCCCGCGCCCGACTACCTCGGATCCGACGGCCGCGCACCGCGCAATCCCCGCGAAGAGATCCTTTGTGGACTGTTCGCCGAGGTGCTCGGCGTACCCGTGGTCAGCATCGACGACAACTTTTTCGATCTGGGCGGTCATTCCCTGCTCGCCACCCGCGTGGCGAGCCGCGCCCGATCGAGCCTGGACATCGCGCTGACCATGCGTGACGTCTTCGAGGCGCCCACGGTCGCCCGGCTGGTCGAGCGGTCTACACCGGCGGCCGCGAGGCCACGCGCAGGCCGCAGGCCCGCTGAGCTGCCGCTGTCCTCGGCCCAGTCACGGCTGTGGTTCCTCAACCGGCTCGAAGGCGAGGACGCGACCTACAACCTGCCCTTCGCCGTCCGGCTCACCGGCGTGCTCGATCGGCCCGCACTCGAAGCCGCCCTCACCGATGTCGTGACCAGGCACGAAAGCCTCCGCACGGTCTTCCCCGACGTCGACGGCTCGCCGCGGCAGCTGATCAGGCACGCCCGCCTCGAGCTGACCGACACCGACGACCTCGAATCCGCCGCACGCGCGGGCTTCGACCTGACCTCGGACCTCCCGATCCGCGCGGTCCTGCGACGGCTGGGCACCGACGACCACGTGCTCCTCCTGGTGCTGCACCACATCGCCGCAGACGGCTGGTCGCTCACGCCGCTGGCCGCCGACTTGTCCACCGCGTACACCGCCCGCCTGGCCGGCGAAGCTCCTCAGTGGACAGAGCTGCCCCTTCAGTACGCGGACTACACGTTGTGGCAGCGGGAAGTCCCCGAAGACCTGACCTTCTGGCGGGCCGCGCTCGAAGGCGCACCGGCGGAACTGGACCTTCCGGCCGACCGGCCGTGGCCCGCGGTCGCGTCACACCGCGGCGGAAGCGTCCCGCTGGACTTCGACCCGGAGCCGGTCGCCAAGCTGGCCCGCGAGTGCCAGGCGACCCCGTTCATGGTGCTGCACGCCGTGCTCGCGACGCTCCTGACCTCGCTCGGCGCGGGCACGGACCTGCCGATCGGCAGTGTGGTCGCCGGCCGGTCCGACGGCGAGTTCGACGACCTGGTCGGCTTCTTCGTCAACACGCTCGTCCTGCGCACGGACACCTCGGGCGACCCCGCCTTCCGCGAGCTGCTCGCCAGGGTCCGTGCCACTGACCTCGCCGCTTACGCACATCAGGATCTGCCGTTCGAACGGCTCGTCGAAGCGCTCAATCCGGCCCGTTCCCTGGCCAGGAACCCGTTGTTCCAGGTCATGCTCGCCTACGAGAACACCGGCGAGGCGCTGCCCGACCTGCCCGGTCTCACCGCGTCCCGCTACCCGGTGACCGCCGACGCGGCGAAGTTCGACCTTTCCTTCGTGCTGCGGGAGAACGGCCGGGGGATGCTGCACTACGCAGCCGATGTGTTCGACCGCGCGACCGCCGAGAGCATCTCCGCGAGGTTCACCGCCCTGCTGGCCCAGGTGATCGCGAACCCGGACACGCCGCTCAGCGGACTCGACGTGCTCGACCCCGCCGAACGCCACCGCATCCTTGTCGAGTGGAACGACACCGACCGGCCGGTCTGGGCCAGCACGGTCCCGGAGCTGTTCGAAGCCCAGGTCACGCCGGGTGCCATCGCACTGGATTCCGATGCCACCCGACTGTCCTATGTGGAATTGAACGCCCGCGCGAACCGCCTGGCGCGGCGACTGGTCGCTCAGGGAGCCGGTCCTGAACGGCTCGTCGCGCCGGCGTTGCCCCGGTCCGTCGACACCTTCGTGGCCATGCTCGCCGTCCTCAAAGCCGGTGCCGCCTACCTTCCGCTCGACCTGGACTATCCGGCCGAGCGCATCGACCACATGCTCGCCGACGCGAACCCGGCGGTGGTCCTGACCAGCATCGGCGATCTCGAAGACCTGCCCGACTGGGACCTCACCGACGCGGACCGCCTCGCGCCGCTGCGACCCGAACACCCCGCCTACGTCATCTACACCTCCGGCTCGACCGGCCTGCCCAAGGGCGTCGTGGTGTCACACGCGGGCGTGGCGAGCCTGGTCGGCGCCCAGGCCGAACGGTTCGGTGTCAGCGCCGGAAGCCGGGTGCTGCAGTTCGCCTCGCTGAACTTCGACGCCGCGTTTTCCGAAGCCTGCCTGGGTTTGCTGACCGGCGCCACGTTGGTCATCGCCCCTGACGACCGCGCCGACCTGACCGGTGTGCTCACCCGGCATCGGATCACGCAGGTGACACTGACTCCGGCCGTCCTCGCGGTGTCGGAGCTTCCGCCCGGCGTGACGCTGATCGTCGCAGGTGAGGCCTGCCCGCCCGAGCTGGCGGCCGAGCACGCCGTCGGCCGTCGCATGATCAACGCGTACGGACCGACCGAATCGACGGTCTGCGTCTCGATGTCCGAGCCGTTGACGCCCGGCGAGCCGATCACGATCGGACGTCCACTGTGGAACACCCGCGCGTACGTCCTGGATGCCCTGTTACGCCCGGTCCCGGCGGGTGTCACGGGCGAGTTGTACGTGGCGGGCGCGGGTTTGGCTCGCGGCTACCTGAACCGGCCCGCGCTGACCGCGCAGCGATTCGTGGCGAACCCGTTCGGCGAAGGCCGTCTCTACCGCACCGGTGACCTGGCCAAATGGACCGCCGACGGACGGCTCGTCTTCGTCGGCCGGGCCGACGATCAGGTCAAGATCCGTGGCTTCCGCGTCGAACTCGGTGAGGTCGAAGCGGTACTGGCCAGGCACGAGTCGGTCATCGCGGCCGCCGCGCTGGTCCGTGACGGCCGCCTGCTCGGCTACGTCACGGGCCCGGCCGACCCCGCTGAGCTGCGCGAATTCGCCGGGCGGACGCTGCCGGACCACATGGTGCCGACCGTAGTCGTCGTCCTGCCCGAGTTCCCGTTGACCCCCAACGGAAAGCTCGATCGCGCCGCGCTACCGGACCCGGCTTACGCCAGCACCCGGCTGGCGCCTCGGACCGCGCGCGAGGCTCAGCTGTGCGCGTTGTTCGCTGAGGTGCTGGGGCTCGCCGAAGTCGGCGTGGACGACCGGTTCTTCGACATCGGCGGCGACAGCATCGTGTCGATCCAGCTGGTCGGCCGCGCGCGCCGGGCCGGGCTGGTGTTCACCGCCAAGCACGTCTTCCAGGCGCAGAGCCCGGCCGCGCTCGCCGAACTCGCGACCGAGGCCGTCCCCGCCTGGCAGCCTTCGGCCGAATCGCTGGTCACCGAGCCGATCGACGGCGACTGGGCGGAGGTCCTCCCACTCGCCCCGCTCCAGGAAGGCCTTCTGTTCCACGCGCTCACCGACGACGTCGACGTCTACACCGTCCAGTCGGTCGTCGAACTCGAAGGCCCCGTCGACACCGCGGCGTTGCGGACCGCGATCGCCGCGCTGCTGCGGCGCCACCCGAACCTGCGTGCCGGCTTCCGGCAGACCACGTCCGGCCGCTCGGTTCAGGTCGTCCCGCACGAGGTTCCGGTACCGCTGCGCGAGATCGCAGCGACCGACGAGGTCTGGGACCGGCTGCTGACCCAAGACCGGGCCGGGCGGTTCGACCTCACCGAGCCGCCCTTGCTGCGGTTCCTGCTGGTCAGCCTGCCCGGCGGACGGCAGCGGCTCGTGTTCACCAAGCATCACATCCTGCTCGACGGCTGGTCCGTCCCGCTCGTCCTGCGTGAACTCCTTGCCCTGTACGCGGGTCGGTCCCTTGAGCCGGTCACGCCTTACCGCGACTACCTGGCCTGGCTGTCCACTCAGGACCAGACCGACGCCTGGCGCGCCGAACTCGCCGGACTGGACCAGGGCACCCTCGTCGCTCCGACGGCCAAGCCAGGAGGTTTCCCGGCCCAGCTCAAGATCCGGCTGCCGGAGGTCACCCGCATCCCGGGCATCACGCTCAACACGCTCGGGCAAGCCGCGTGGGGAATCGTCCTCGGCCAGCTCGCGGGCAGTGACGACGTGGTGTTCGGCGCGGTCGTCTCCGGGCGTCCCGCCGAACTGCCCGGCGTCGAGACCATGGTCGGCTCGTTCATCAACACCGTCCCGGTGCGCGTCCGAATCGACCCCGTGCAGTCGTTGCGCGACCTGTGCGCGGACTTGCAACATCGCCAGTCCGCCCTGCTCGACCAGCATCACGTGGGCCTCGCCGACGTCCAGCGCCAGGCCGGGATCGGCGAGCTGTTCGACACGCTGGTCGTCTACGAGAACTACCCCGCCTCCGGCGAACTCGCGCTGACCGGCCGCGACGCGACCCACTACCCGTTGCTGATCGCGCTCGCCCCGACTGAGAACGGCCTGCTCCTCCGGCTCGACTATCAGCCGGAATGCTTGACCGAGTCCACAGTGGACGGGATCGCCGACCGGCTCGTCCGTGTGCTGACGGCCGCACCCGAACTGCCCGTGAGCCGGATCGACCTGGGTGGGTCCACACCGGACAGCACCACGAAAACGATCGAGCCGGTCTCGCTACAGGTGCTCATCGAGCGTCAGGTCGACCGGACACCGGACGCCCCGGCCGTCGGTGGCCTGTCCTATGCGGAACTGGACCGTGAAGCGAACCGCTGGGCGCAGTGGCTGCTCGGCCAGGGCATCGGCCCGGAGAGTCTGGTCGCGCTGATCCTGCCGCGCTCCGCGGAGATCGTGATCGCCCAGCTGGCAGTGCTCAAAGCGGGCGCCGCGTATCTGCCGATCGATCCGGACTATCCGGCCGAGCGGATCGCGTTAATGCTCGAAGACGCCGCGCCTGCCTTGGTACTCCGATCCTTGGATCCGTCCACAGTGGAATGTACGCCCGCCCACCGCCCGGCCGTGCGCACGCTTCCCGACCACCCCGCGTACGTCATCTACACCTCCGGCTCGACCGGCCGTCCCAAGGGCGTTGTCGTCACCCACCGCGGGCTGGCCTCGTTCTCGGCGGCCGAGATCGACCGGTTCGACGTGCGCCCCGGCGACCGGGTACTCCTGTTCGCGTCACCCAGCTTCGACGCGTCCGTGCTGGAACTGTGCATGGCGCTGCCCGCCGGCGCCGAACTCGTGGTGCCACCGCCGGGACCGCTGCTCGGCGACGCCCTCGCGGACGCGCTCGGCGAGGTCACGCACGCGCTGATCCCGCCGGCCGCGCTGGCCACCGTGCCGGACCGCGCACTGCCAGGCCTGCGCACGCTGGTCGTCGGTGGCGAGGCTTGCCCGGCCGAGCTGGTGGCCGCCTGGGCGCCGGGCCGCCGCATGATCAACGCGTACGGGCCCACCGAATCGACGGTCGCGGTCACCTTCAGTGCGCCGCTGACGCCGGGGGAGCCGCCGCCGATCGGCCGTCCACTGTGGAACAACCAGGTGCACCTGCTCGATGGCTTCCTCCGGCCGGTTCCGCACGGTGTCGTCGGCGAGCTGTACGTCTCCGGCGTCGGCCTGGCCAGGGGCTACCTCGGCAGGCGCGGGCTCACGGCCGAACGGTTCGTCGCCAACCCGTTCGAACCCGGCGCGCGGATGTACCGGACGGGCGACCTCGCGCAGTGGACCGAAACCGGGCTCCGGTTCGTGGGCCGGGCGGACGATCAGGTCAAGATCCGCGGCTTCCGGGTGGAACTCGGCGAGATCGAAACGGTGCTGGCCGAGCAGCCGGGCGTCAGCCAAGCCGCCGTGCTTCTGCGCGACGGCAAGCTTGTCGGCTACGTCGTGACCAGCGCGTCGACCGACCTGCGCGCCGCGCTCAGCCGGAAGCTGCCGGACCACATGGTCCCGTCGGCGATCGTCGAGCTGCCCTCGTTCCCGGTCACCACCAGCGGCAAACTCGACCGCCGCGCCTTGCCGGACCCCGAGTTCACCGGCTCCGGCCGCGCAGCGTCGACCGAACGCGAAAAGCTGCTGTGCGCGCTGTTCGCCGAGGTGCTGAGCGTGCCGGAAGTCGGTGTGGACGACCGGTTCTTCGACATCGGCGGCGACAGCATCGTGTCGATCCAGCTGGTCAGCCGTGCCCGCAGCTCCGGGTTGGTACTCACCGCCCGCGATGTGTTCAGCGCGCAGACCCCGGGCGCACTCGCGCTCCTCGCGGGCGAAACCAGCGAGCCGGTGGCCGAGCCCGTGTCCGGGGTCGGCGAGATCCCGTTGACCCCGATCATCGAATGGCTGCGCGAACGGGACGCGCCTATCGACGACTTCCACCAGTCGGTGCTGCTCCGCGCGCCCGCCGGATGCGAGCCGGACCGGCTCGTTCCGGCGGTCCAACGACTGCTCGACCATCACGACCTGCTCCGCGCCCGCCTCAGCCGCGACTGGGTCTTCGAGGCACGGCAACCGGGAACGGTCCGTGCGGAAGACCTCGTCCACGAAGCGTCCGATGTGGACACCGCGGTCAGAGAGGCACGTGCTCGGCTGTCGCCGCCGGATGGCGTGCTCCTGCAGGTGGTCCTGATCCAGGACCGGGTTCTGCTGATGCTGCATCACCTTGTGGTCGACGGGGTCTCCTGGCGCATCCTGGTCCCGGACCTCGCCGCGGCCTGGGAGGCGCGGGCCCTGGAGCCGACCGGTACCTCGTTCCGGGCATGGGCACGCGGCCTCGCCGAGTCCACAAGGGACAGCGAACTGCCGTTCTGGGAAAGCACGCTCTCGCACCCGGAACGGCTGTTCGGGCACGGCGCGCTCTGTCCGCGACGCGACGTCACGGCCTCCGCGCGCTCGACCAAGATCGAACTGTCCACTTCGGTCACCGAAGCGCTGCTGATCAAGGTGCCCGCCGCGTTCCACGCGGGTGTCAACGATGTCTTGCTCACCGGACTCGCCCTCGCGATCCGATCATGGCGCGGCGAATCCGCGGTGACCATCGCCGTCGAAGGCCACGGCAGGCAGGAGACCGCCGTCGCGGGCGCTGACCTGTCGCGCACGGTCGGCTGGTTCACCAGCGTGCACCCGGTCCGCCTCGACGTGGGCGACGCCGACTCAGGTCCGGCGTTGAAGCGGGTGAAGGAGCAGCTCAGGGCGATTCCGGAGCACGGCATCGGCTTCGGCGTGCTCCGCTACCTGCGCGGGAAGCTGGCCGAGTCGCCCGAACCGCAGATCGGCTTCAACTACCTCGGCCGGTTCGCGCCGGGCGGCGAGGACGGCGACTGGTCACCGGCACCGGAGACCGAGGTGCTCGGCGGCGGCGTCGACCCGCGGATGCCACTCGCGCACGCGCTGGCGATCAACGCCATCACCCGGGACGAGCCGGGCGGACCTCGGCTCAGCGCCTCGCTGGTCTGGCCGGACGCCCTCTTCGACGAGCCGGACGTCCGGCGGCTGGCCGCGCTCTGGGCCGAGGCGCTGGAAGCGCTGGCCGAGTGCGGCGACGGCGGCTGGACGCCATCGGATCTGGCGCTGCTCGACTTGGACCAGGACGACATCGACGAGCTCGAACAAGCATGGGAGGACGGGGAATGAGTCAGTCCACACTGGACGACGTCCTGCCGCTTTCGCCGCTGCAGCAAGGATTGCTGTTCCACGCGATGTCCGATGACGTGGACGTCTACACCGTACAGTCGGTGTTCGAACTGGACGGCCCGATCGACGTGCCCGCGTTGCGCGCGGCAGCCGCTGGCGTGCTCGCCAGGCACGCCAACCTGCGTGCCGTGTTCCGGCAGGCCAAGTCCGGCAAGTCCGTGCAGTTGATCCCGCGTTCGGTCGAGCTGCCGTGGGGGGAGCTCGAACTCGGCGACCGGGACTTCGAGGAGCTGCTGGCCGAGGACCGGGCACGCCGGTTCGACCCGGCCAAGCCGCCGCTGCTGCGGTTCCTGCTGGTCAAAGTGGACGATCGGCGGCACCGGCTGGTGTTCACGAAGCACCACATCCTGCTGGACGGCTGGTCGATGCCGCTGCTCATGCGCGACCTGTTCGCGCTCTACCGCGGTGAGCGGCTCGCCCCGGTCACGCCGTACAAGACCTACCTGGCCTGGCTCGCCGCCCAGGACTCCGAAGCCGCACTGGCCGCTTGGCGTGCCGAACTCGACGGTGCTGAGCCCACGATGATCGGACCAGGCGGCGCGCCCGGCAGCCGGACCTTCGAAGCGCGCGTGGACCGGCTACCGGGTATCACGGCGAACACGCTGGTCCAGTGCGCCTGGGCGATCCTGCTCGGCCAGCTGACCGGGCGCGACGACGTCGTGTTCGGCACGGTCGTCGCCGGACGCCCCGCCGAGGTCCCCGGCGTCGAGACCATGGTCGGCGCCTTCATCAACACCCTGCCCGTCCGTGTCCGCCTCAGTCCGGGGACTTCGGTCCGTGACGCGCTCGCCGCGCTGCAAGACCGGCAGGCGGCCTTGCTTCCGTATCAACACATTGGACTGTCCGAACTGGACGCGCGGGACCTGTTCGACACGCTCGTCGTGTTCGAGAGCTACCCGAACACCGGGCTCACCGAGATCGCGCCCGGCCTGACACTGCGCGGAATCCAAGGCCGGGACGGCACGCACTACCCGCTGATGCTCGCCGCCGTGCCGCGAGACGGCGGCCTGCACCTGCGGTTGGACTACCGCGAGGGCCTGTTCGACGGCATCGACGCGATCGGGACCCGCCTCGTCCGGATCCTGGAGTCGCTGGCGGCTCAGCCGGACCAGGCGTTGGCGCAGGTCGAGACGGTGTCACCGGCCGAACGCCGTCGGGTGATCGAGGAGTGGAACGACACCGCCACGGACCTTCCCTCGGCGTCGCTGCCCGAGCTGTTCGAAGCCCAAGCGGCCCGCACGCCCGACGAGATCGCCGTCGTACTGGGCGGAACCTCGCTCACCTACGCCGAACTCGACCGTCGCGCCAACGGCCTCGCCCACGACCTGATCGCCCGCGGCGTCCGCGCCCAAGACCGGGTGGTGCTCAAGCAGGAACGCTCGATCGACCTGGTCGTTTCGATACTCGGAGTGCTCAAGGCGGGCGCGGTCTACGTGCCACTCGACCTGCGCGCACCCGCCGCCCGCGCCGACGCGATCGTCGCCGAATGCGGTGCCGGAATCGTGCTCACCGACATCTCCGAGTCCGAAAAGGACACCGGCCCCGACGTCGCGACGCATCCCGATCACCTGGCTTACGTGATGTACACGTCAGGTTCGACCGGCACACCGAAGGGTGTCGCCGTCACGCACCGATCGGTCGCCGCGCTCGCCGCGGACAGCCTCACCTCCTGCAGATCGTGGCTGATCATCGTGGCGCGCAACGTCTCCATCGACCGGCTCCGCAAACGTGGCCGCCGCCCGCAGGAGACCGGCGACGGCGCGCTGCCGCAGATCCCGGCGCCGCACTGCGAGATGGACCGCGTCGTCACCGCCATGACGCTGCACGACGCGATGGCCAAACTGACCCCGATGCGCCGCGAGATCCTGATCCACATGTACCTGCACGACCTCAGCCACCGCGACGTCGCCGAACGGCTCGGCATCCCCATCGGAACGGTGAAATCCCGCGCCCACTCGGCGCTGCGCGCACTGCGCGACGAGCTGGGCGGGCAAGCCGCCATCGACCTGCCGGGCATGCGGATCGCGAGCTGACCCGGCTGATCCGGATCGGCGGATCCGGCTAGGCTCACCACCATGTCTCGCCGTTCGCCGAATACGCCAGCACCCGACGTCGCAGGCCTGCGCGCCAGGCTCGACCGAGCCCGCGCCGCCGCGGCGAAGTCCGGCACCGACGCGCTGCTCATCACGCCCGGTTCCGACCTGCGCTACCTCATCGGCGCCGGTGGCGGTTCCTTCGAGCGGCTGACCACCCTCGTCGTGCCCGCCGACGGCGCGCCCGCGCTGGTCGTGCCCAAGCTGGAGGCGCCGGGTTACGCGGACACGCCGACCGAAGAGCTCGGCATCGACATCCTCACCTGGGTCGACGGCGACGACCCGTACAAGCTCGTCGCGGGCCGCCTCGGCAAGCCCGCTCGTGTCGCGGTCAGCGACTTCACGCCCGCGCTGCACGTGCTCGCGCTGCGCGACGCGCTCGGTGACGCCGAGCAGGTGCTGGCCGGCCCGGTCGTCCGCGAGCTGCGGATGCGCAAGGACGCCGCCGAGATCGAGGCACTGCGCACGGCGGGCGCCGCCATCGACCGCGTGCACGCCCGAGTCGGCGAGTGGCTGCGCGCCGGTCGCACCGAGGCCGAGGTCGGCGCGGACATCGCCGCCGCCATCGTCGAAGAGGGCCACACCGAGGCCGAGTTCGTCATCGTCGGCTCCGGCCCGAACGGCGCGAGCCCGCACCACAGCGTGTCCGACCGGGTGATCGAGCAGGGCGACGTGGTCGTCGTCGACATCGGCGGCCCGATCGCCGAGGGCTACAACTCCGACTCCACCCGCACCTACGCCGTCGGCGAGCCGCGTGACGCCGACGTCGCCGCGACCTACGCGATCCTGCAGCGCGCCCAGGCCGCCGCGGTCGCCGCCGTCCGGCCAGGCGTGACCGCCGAGCAAATCGACGCCGCCGCGCGCGAGGTCATCGCGGAAGCCGGTTTCGGCGAGTACTTCATCCACCGCACCGGCCACGGCATCGGCCTGGACGTGCACGAGGAGCCGTACATCATCGCGGGCAACGACCTGCCGCTGGAAGCGGGCATGGCGTTCAGCGTCGAGCCCGGCATCTACCAGCCCGGCCGCTGGGGCGCCCGGATCGAGGACATCGTCGTGGTCACCGAGACCGGCGTCGAGTCGTTCAACAACCGTCCCCACGAGCTCGTCGTGCTGGGCTCGTGACCGGCCCGCTGGAACCACTCGACCAGGCCATCGCCCGCGAACTCGCCGCCGACGGCCGCTGCAGTTTCACCGACCTCGCCGAGCGCGTCGGCCTGTCGGTTTCGGCCGTGCACCAACGGGTCCGCCGCCTCGAACAGCGCGGCGTGATCCGCGGGTACGCCGCGCGCCTCGACGGTGAGCAGATCGGCCTGCCCCTCACGGCGCTGATCTCGCTGACGCCGAACGACCCCGGCGCGCCCGACGACTACCCGCAGCGCGTCGAGCACATCACCGAGATCGAGTCGTGTTACTCGGTCGCAGGGGACGAGTCCTACATCCTGCTGGTGCGGGTCGCGTCGCCGCTGGCACTGGAGGATCTGCTGCGGCGGATCCGCGAATCGGCGAAGGTGTCGACGCGGACCACGGTCGTGTTGTCTACGCCGTTCGAAGGACGTTCACCGACGTTGTGACCGGTGGCTGGTACGGTAAAAGGTATGGCGACACGTAAGGTGACTCTCTCACTGGACAGTGGCGCGCTCGAGTTCGCGGAGCGCGCGGCCAAGGCACACGGGATCTCCGTGTCGTCCTGGCTCTCGAAGGCCGCGCGGCGCGAAGCCGTCCGCACCGGCTACGTCCCGCAGAAGGCCCAGCATGCCGAGCATGCCGCGCTGGGCGACGAGGCCGATCTGGCGGCGGCGGAAGAGGACCTGCGTGCGGAGGGGTGAAGTCTGGACGTACCACCCCCCGACCGACCCGGCGCGTCAGCGCACCGTGGTGCTGTTGTCTTCGGACGGGGTGAACGACTCGGAGCGCCCGTGGCTGCTGGGCACCGAGCTGCTGGACCGGGATCCGCAGGACATCCTCGGCGTCGCCGTCGACGCCAGGTACTGGGTGTCCACGCTGAACCTGACGCGCCTCTACCGGCCGTGGTTCAACGAGCGGGTCGCCGAGATCGACCACGAGGTGCAGGAGCGCATCGACATCGCCTTGCGAGCCGCACTCGACCTTTAGCGAAACTCCCGTCGCCGCGCCGGGATTGTTGCTAGGTTCCCCGCCATGAAATGTGCTGCCTGCGGGTCCACGTCGCTGGACCAGGGTTTCGTCATGGACGCCGGCGAAGGTTCCGGCGGCTACTCACGCTGGATCGCGGGCCCGCTCAAGCTCGGCATCCTCGGCGGCGCGAAGCTGATGGGCAAGACCAGGCATCCCATCGCGGCCCTCGCCTGCCGCGACTGCAACTTCCTCAACCAGTACGTCGTCCGCGAAGACGACTCCTGGTAGCAGTGCCGGGATAAAGCGGGCTTTACTCCCGGGGATAAAGCCCGCTAAACCCCCGGGAGTAAAGCGGGCTTTATCCCGGCCTCGTGGTCAGCCGAAGAAGTCCTTGAGCACCGGGGCGTGGACCTTGGGCTTGACCATGTGGTTCTGCCCGGCCAGGTTCCGGTACTCGGCCTGGGGGAGCAGCTCGGTCAGATTCCGCACGCCGTTGCGCATCCACGCCGGGCTCTTGGCGCCGTCCGCGATCAAGGTGGGCATGGTGATGTTGGTCCACCGGTCGACCGGCAGCGGCTTGCCCTCCTGTGTGGTGCCGACGACGGACATGTCGTACGGCAGGGTGTGCGCGACGCCCTTGATCTTCTTCCAGGCGGGCATCAGCCGCATGACCACCATCATGATCGCGGGCATCCCGACGCCGGTGACCATGAACTCCCGCAACGCTTCCGGGCGCCGGTCGGCGGCGATGTGCTCGCGGATGCGGTCCATGTAGCCGGTCGGGATCTCGCGGCTGTCGTCGACGATGAACGGCGGCTCGTACAGCGCGAGCTTCTCGATCGCGAGGCCGCGGGTGGCGGCTTCGAGCGCGAGCACCGCGCCCGAGGAGCAGCCGAACACGTTCGCCGAGCCGCCCGCTTCCTTGATCAGCGCGTCGAGGTCCTCGACCTCGCGCTCGACCGAATAGGGCGCGGTGTCACCACTTTCGCCGCGGCCGCGACGGTCGTACGTGTAGACGGTGTAGTCCGGCGCGAGCACGGCGGCGAGCGCGTCGAGCGGGCCCATGCCGCGGAAGCACATGGCGCCGTCGACCAGGATGACCGGACGGCCGGAGCCGACCTTGCTGTAGGCGATCGTGGTTCCGTCCGCGGACGTCGTGGTGGGCATGATCGATCCTTTTCTAGGCGTAGAGGCGAGTGAGGCGGTCGTCCCAGGCCTGCTGGTCCGGGTCGCCGTCGAAGAAGTGGTGGCCGGCGACCATCGCGCCGTGGAAGCCGCGCAGGAAACGCAGAAGCGCGCCGCCGGTGCGGATGCCGAGCGTGTGCGCATTGACGAAGTAGACGGTGCCTTCGACGCCGTCGAGCACGGCCCGGTCGCCCTCGCGGACCGGCGCGGTGAGGCCGAGTTCGCGGTGTAGCACGGCCCAGGCGTGTTCCCAGTCGGAGACCGGCGGGCCGAACGCGGTGAGCGGGCGCGCGGTGCGGCCCGCGAAGTGGTTGAGGTACGTCTCGAGCGTGGCCATGAACAACGCGCCGCCGAGGGTCATCGCCTCGAACTCGTCGGCCCAGTCGTCACCGGGCAGGAAACCGCTGGTCACCGTGCGGAGCACGGTGCTGCCACCCGCACGGCCCTCGATGAGGAACTCGTAGGCGACGAACCGGCCGTCTTCGGCCTTCGCCGACTCGTAGGCGAACCGGCGTCCCGGCTCGGAGACCGTGATCGGCAACGTGGGGTTGTAGCCGCCGAAGGCGGTGCGCACAACACCGTCGCCGACCTCGTTCGTGCCCATGAACCACGAGTCGATCCCGGGGCCGGTGGCGATGGCCCCCCAAACCTGCTCAGGCGTGGCGCCCACGCTGAACTCGTTGCTCGTCTCGAACTCATGACCCATCGGAGTACTCCCTCGGTGCTCGGTGCGGCGCCTACTTTGCTACCGACAACTTTATTTGTCAAGCCCGTGGATGTTGTCGGCGGGTCGGGGTTTTTACCGTCCCGGTGATCGACCGGTCGCCCCAGACTTGGCTCTTCAGAAGGGGAGAGCATGAGTTCGACGATCGAGGTCCACCTGACGCGCGCGGAGGCACGCGCCGGCGTCAAGCGGACGGTCCAGACGGACGAGCACGAGTACACGTGCGACATACCGGCGCGAGTCAAGGACGACACCACGTTCCCGCTGTCCGAAGGCGTTTTCCTGCGGGTACGGGTGGCGAAAAGCCGTTCCAAGCGGCCGATCCTGATCGGCGCCGGAGTGCTCGCGGCGCTGGGGGCGTTCGCGATCGTCGCGTCGGCGATCGACGACAGCACCCCCGGTGGCTCGCCGCCGCCTCCGCCGAGCAGCTCCGCGCCAGCCGAGGCGCGCATCGGTCAATGCGTCACCGGCGTGACCTCGCGGGTGAGCCTGAAGCCCGTGCCCTGCAATTCAGGCACGTTCGAGATCCTCGACGTGGTCAAGGGGTCCACAGGCCGCGACGCGTGCAAGCTCAGTGCGGCCACGACGCACACCGCCCGATCCCTGGGCGTCACATACTGCCTCAAGGAGAACTAGGGCTCGTGAGCGTTGCGGGCGGTTCTAACCCAACGTCGGGCAGTCAAGGTTTGCCCTGCGCTACCAAGCGACGCGTGAGTACGCGAAACCCAGCTAACGTCCACGCGGGACCCAGATCGCTGAATCATGCCCGCGATATCCGATTTGCCCGCTTTTTGGGCGGGTGTGCACGGAACGAACGGGACTTCTGTGTCGCTCAACGTTGCGAACGCCCCGTTCGCAACGTTCAACCGACCTACGCGACACTCGCCGAGCAACGGGCTTGACCAACCCGCCCGATCCTCAACTATCCGACATTGGGTTCTACTGAGGGGAAGGTCAAAGGTGGCGTGCTCCGGCCAGGCGAGGGCAGGGGTCGTGAGTGTTTAGACCGGTTAGAACCGGCCGTACCACTCACGACTCAGTTGGCGGTGACCTCGGGCGCCGGGTGGAGGTTGCCGTCGGTGCCCGCGAGGCACGCGGCGTTGCCGTCCGGCGTGCCGAGGAACTCGCTGAGGCAGCGCGCCATCTGGGCGTGCCCGGCGGCGTTGGGGTGGAAGGACTCCTGCAGCGCGTGCGGGGCGCGTTCGAGGTCCTTGAGGTCCTGCAGCTGCAACGTCAGCCGGGTGAACCACTCGCGGCCCATGTCGGCTCCGCCGCTGCACGCCTCATGGCCGCCACCGGAGCGCGAAAGGTCCAGGAACCGTGCGCCCGCTTGCTTCGCGGCCAGTTTGAGGCCGGTCGCGAGTGACTTGACCGCTTCCTGGCTGACCCAGGCGAGATCCTCGACGCGGAACGGGCAGCCGTTGAGCGTGCGGAGGCTCTCCGGGATGCCGGGGCCGATCGGGGCGGCGTAGGACTGGAGCACCAGTTGGTAGTCCGACGGCACGTAGCCCGCGTCCGCGAGCACCTTCTTGATGTCGCCGAGCGCGTTGACCACCTTGGGCACCATCGCGTCCACAGTGGACTGCCAGGTCTTGCGGATCGCCTCGCTGCAGGGCGGTCCGCTCGCCGAGAACCAGGCCTTGAAGCAGCCGTTGACCAGCGCGGAGAAGTGCGGGTCGTCGTTGGCCCCGACGGCGACCACGATGGCGGTGACCCGGTGGTCCTTGAGCAGCGCGGCCAGCTGGCCTGCCTGCGACGGCTCCGTCCACTGCTTCACGTCGCCGGAACCGACCTGCGCGGCGGGCGCGCCGGAGCAGGCGAGGTTGATCCTGGCGTCGATGCCGGTGAGCTTGGTGAGGTTGACGAACGCGTTGGGCGAGCGGTGACACCAGTCGCCGTTGGTGCCGTTGGTCTCCGGGGTGTAGGAGCCCGCGCCCTCGCCGGACACGGTGCTGTCGCCCATCGCCACCAGTGTCAGCGGCCCGGTGCCGGGCGGTCCTTGTCTTGGGTTGGGTCTGCCGACCTGGCTCTCCGGCCCGGCCAGCACGAACACCGCCACGAGCGCGCCCACGAACAGCAGGGCGGGCACCCCCCATTGCCACTTCAGCTTGCGCATCGACGCCCAGGGTACCGGTGCGCCGTTCGTACCAACCGGGTTGCATCCGAGGTGATCTGTATTTCCGCCACCGTTCGCGCGCTCTTCACTGGAAGAGAGGTCGGGAGGGTGAGGCAGATGAAGGGATATCGGGCCGGAATTTACCTGCTGGCAGGCCTAGTCGTGGCCGGATGCCAGAGTCCGGCGACGCTGGGCGGGCAACCGGAGCCGACGCCGTTGCGCACGGCCGAGACGTCCACGTCCACGGAGGATTCGACGCCGCCCGCCGAGGGAACCTCGAAGGCGCCGGACGTCAGGACGACGACCACGGCTCAGCAGGGAAAACCCAAGAGCACCACGAAGAAGTCTGATCCGCCGCCCAAGGTGCTGGGCATTCCCATCGGCTACAAACCCGAAGCCACGACCATTCACTTCGACGCGGCTTACGACGTTTTCAAGCGCAAGCTGAAGGAGTTCGCGCCCTGCGACGATTCACTGTGCGGAGTGACGGTTCGCAAGGTCTTCGCCGGTGAGAACGAAGACGGAAAAGAATGCATCGTGACGCGCTGGGAGGCCGTCAACAGCGGGAACCGGACCATCGCGTATAACGCCTACATCCAGAACCCGTGCAAGAAGTACAACCCCAAGGCTCCGGTGTCGAGCGTGACCAGCAGCTCCAAGAAGGCGCCGTGAGATCCATCCGGCTCCGCCCACCGGCGCCGGAAAAGCCGGAGGAACCCGACGCGGGATTTTCCCGCGCCGCCAAGGTCGTGGCGTCCATCGTCGCGAACACGACACTGCTCACCGCCTTGGTGTTCTATTTCGGTTTCGTCTACACCCAGTGGTTCTTCGACCATTTCCACGTGCATTACACGCTGCTGAATCAGTCGACCCCGGAAATACTCGCGCGCGGGGTGGACGGTCTGTTCATGCCGCTCGCCGCGGCCGCCGGCGTGGTGCTCGTGCTGCTGTGCGGTGTCCGCTACCTCAAGAAGCGTCTGGCTCCGAAGAGCTGGTCGGCGGTGTTGCGGGTCTGCACGCCGCTCGCGGCGTGCGCCGGTGTCGCGCTGGTCGTGGCGTTCGGCTTCGTCGCGGCCGACAAGTCACGCAGCCTTGGCTATCCGGGACTGCCGGGTGTCGCGCTGGCGGTCGGTGTGCTGCTGCTCGTGTTCGCGTGGCACCAGGTGATCGACGGGCCGATCATCGTCGAGGCGGGTATCGCCTTCGTGCTGGTCACCGTCGGACTGTTCGTCGCGGTCGCCGACTACTCCATAGCGTTGGGGATACAGCAAGGCCGCGTCGTGGAACTGCGGCTGCCGTCCGATCCCGACGTGCTCGTCTACAGCGCCAAGAGCCTCAACATGACGACCGACGGCGTGCGCGAGGTGGTCTGCAAGGAGCCGGAGGCCGCCTACCGGTACCGCTACGACGGCCTCAAACTGCTGCTCCAGTCCGGTGGCCAGCTCGTGCTGCTGCCCGCGGACTGGAATTCGGACCAGGGCGCGGCGATCGTGCTGCCGCGCACCGACTCGATCCGGCTCGAGTTCACCACCACGCGCCCCGGCTCCTGCTAGGTCAGCACCCCGTCGAGCAACCGGACCCGCCGGTCGGCGATCTCGTGCACCAGGTCGTCGTGCGTGGCGACGATGACCGCGGCGCCCTCTTCGGCGCAACGCCGCAGCAGGCCGAGCACCGCCGGGGTGCTCGCCGCGTCGAGGTGCGCGGTCGGCTCGTCGGTCAGCAGCACCTTGGGCCTGCCGGAGACCGCGCGCGCCAGCGCGACGCGTTGCTGCTGGCCGAAGGACACCTCCAGCGGATACCGGTCGGCCAGCTCGCCGATGCCGAGTTCGCCGAGCAGCTCGCTCACCCTGGCCGTGATCGCGGACCGGCTCAGCCGGGGGATGTCCGAACGCAGCCGCAACGGGAGCGCGACGTTCTCGGCGACCGTCAGCTCGGTCGCCAGCCCGAGTGCCTGCGGCAGCACCGCGCAGGTGTGCCACGGCGGAGCGCCTGCGATCGGGACGCCGTCGAGCAGGATGCTGCCGTCGTCGGGGGAGTCGAACCCGGACAGCAGCGCCAGCAGCGCGCTCTTGCCGGACCCCGACCGGCCGGAGACCGTGACCAGCTCGCCGGCGGCGACCCGGAGTTCCAGGCCACGCAACACTTCCACGTCGCCGCTGGGGTGGGCGAACTTCCGTCTGAGGCCGAGTGCCTCCAGCGCTGGTGGTTTCACGCGACGCTCTCCAGTCTGCCGTTGCGCAGCCTCGCGACCCGCGCGCCGAGGCTGATCAGCCGCTCGTCGTGCGAGGTGACGAGCACCGCGAAGTCCTGCGCGACGAGGTAGCGCAGGGTGTCGAGCACGAGGTCGGCCGACGCTTCGTCGAGCTGCGACGTCGGTTCGTCGGCGAGGATCACCGTGGCCTGCCTGGCGAGCGCGCAGCCGAACGCGAGCCGTTGCTGCTGGCCGCCCGAGAGCGCGGTGATGTCCCACTCGCCCGTGCCGTCGAGCCCGAGCTGCCCGAGTATGTCGTCGGGACGGCAGGTGACCTTGGCCGAGTCGGCCGCCGCGCGCAGGTTGTCGGCGACGCTCAGGTACCCGAGCAGGTTGTCCGACGGGTTCTGCAGCACCAGTCCCAGATGCTTGCGCCGCAACGCGCGGCGCGCGCGGTGCCGCATCGCGCCGACGTCGGCGCCCTGGAAACGGACCTCGCCGCGCGCGGGCGGCTCGAACAGGCCGAGCACGCGCAGCAGCGTCGACTTGCCGGAGCCGGACGGCCCGGCCAGCACGGTCACGCCGTTCGCCGGGATGTCGAGCGTGACGTCGTCGATGCCGGTGACCACCCCGGCCGGGGTGCGGTAGTCGACGCCGACGCCGCGCAGCTTGAAGATCTCAGGCACGGATCAGCTCCGCCGTACGGGCGGTCCGCACCGAGCGGACCGCGAGCCACCCCGCCAGTGCCACCACGCACGCGCTGATCACCAGCACGCTCGCGACGAACCCGGTCGGGTCGGGCAGCTGGGATCGCGGTGACAGGAACGTCGCCGGATCCAAGCGGGGCAGGGAAAGCCCGGCGACGGTGACCCCGCACGCGACACCGGTCACCGCGGCGAGTGTCACCAGCGCGCCGAGCTCGATGAGATGACTGCCCAGCAACGCCCGCAGCCGCATGCCCATCCGCAGCACGAGCGCGCCGGCGAGCGCGTTCTGCCGCCGCCGCGTCTCGACCGCGACGAGCAGCGCCAGCACGGCCACCACACCGAGCACGGCGCCGAGCAGGGTCAGGAACTCGACCGTCCACTCGATCACGTAGAACGGCAACGCGTTGAGCGCGCCGGATTTGCTGACCGAGTCGAGCCTGCCGATGCCCACGGCGTCGAGCGCGGCGAACGCGCTTTCCTGCGAGACGGTCGAAACGATGCTCCAGCGCCCGATGTCGGCGAGCTTCGACTTCGACAGCTCGGTGCGCGAGATGACGTAGCCGACCTGTGTGCCCAGGATCGGGAAACCGGGCAGGTGACCGATGATCGCCGAGTCCGGCAGTGGCGGCAGCGTGCTCGGCGGGCCGACGCGGATCGCCGGGACCGGCGCGTTCGGCGCGCCGTCGAGCTTCGCGATCAGCGCGTCGACCTCGTCGCGGGGCAGCGCGCCGAATTCGGCGGACCTGGCGAAGGTGACGGGATCGATGACCAGCACGACACCCCCGGCGTCGCCGATCCGGCCGACGACGGTGCTGGTGTCGCGCAAGGGCGCGGGCAACGGCTTGGTGCCGAGCCCGACAGCGCTTTCCGTGTCGACGCGCACGTTGCCGCCGACGAAGAAGCCCGCCTTGGTCTGCAAGGCTTCTTGCTGCCCGGTGGCGATGCTGGTGCCCGCCGCGAGCATGCCGATCGCGAGCGTGCTGATCACGAGCACCCCGGTCACCGGCGCGCGGGCGCTGGCCAGCCGCCGGATCGCCAGCTGCAACGCCGGGCGTGACCAGAACCGCGCGCGGTGCGAGGCGTGCAGCAGCAGCCAGACGAGCCGCGCGGCGACCAGCCCGGCGGTGAGCACCACGAAGACCGGGTAGGTCAGCGCGAGCGGGTCGATCGCGGGCAGCGGGTCGCCGAGCTTGCTGGCGCCGCCATAGCCGACCATGCGGTTCCAGCTGACGACCGCCATCGCGGCGGTGGCGAGTTCCCAGGGGAACAGCCGCAGCACGCGGGTGATCTTGCCGCTGCCGCGCACGCGCGCCAGTTCGAACTCGCGGTGCGCGCGGACCGCGACCACGCCCACGAGCAGTACGAGCGAGAGCACGAGCACGCAGGCGCTCAGCGCGAAGCCGAGCGTGATGGCTTCGCCGCCGACGTCGCCGTCCGGTCCGTACACCCCGAGCAGTGACCTGGCGAGCAGCCCGCCCGCGATCGCGCCGAGCACGATGGCCGGGCCGAGTTCGATGGCGGCGAGCCCGCCGAGCGAGACCGGCGCGCTGCCGCGCGAGGCGAGCAGCCGCAGCCGGGCGTGGCGGCGCTGGTACCACTGGAGCGCGACGGTCCCGATGCCGGCGCAGCCGACCAGCACGCTGATCGCGGCCAGCGGCAGGATCGACACCAGCACGTTGTGCTCGGTCTGGTGCGCGATGGCGAGCGAGCGTTCGAACGGCAGCGAGCCGTAGACGAGGTCGCCGAGGTCCGCGCGGACGTCGGCGACCATCGCGCGGGAGCGCTCGGTCAGGTCTTCGGCGGCGGCCAGCGAGCGCGGGGCGGGCTCGTAGAAGGTGATGACGACCTGGTCGAGCACGGCGATGTCGAGATCGCGCATGGCGTTGTCGAAGGTGGCGCGGTCCGTGGTGAACAGGACCGAGCCGGTTTTGACGTGGTCGTCGACGCGGTTCTCCAGCGCCCACGGCTGCTGGGAGCACCACCAGCGCGGCTCCGGCCTGGTCAGGTCCTGGTAGGTGCCGGTGACCGGCGGCATCGCCTGGCCGAGGAAGGTGCCGACGGTGCCCACCCCGGTGTGCGTGGCCGTGCTGAGCGTCTCGCCCATCCAGATGCCGGGGGCGCGGTCGCCGCTGACCTGCTTGAGCTGGTCCAGCCCGCCGTCGCGATAAGCGAGGCGGGTGCGGTAGTCGGCGCCGCCGTACTGCGACTGCATGACCGGGGTGTACATGCCGGTCACGGGCGCGCTGAAGCCGTGCTGCGCGGCACGTTTCGCGATGGCTTCGTTGACCGCCGGGATCGCGGCCGGTTTCGCCAGGTGCGCGGTGAACATCGGGCCGTATTCGTCGGGGCAGACGATGCCCGACTGGTGGTGCGCGGTCGCGCCGCCCGCCGCCGAGGCGTGCAGCACCGCCGCGGTGGCCAGGAAGCACGCGATGAGCGCGGTCACCGCCGCGACGATCATGGTCAACGGGCTGGAGAACGCGGCTTTCACGGCCCCGCGCCAAGGCAGCTGCATGCGCGCGAACGTAGCGGTTCCCGGCCTCGGCCACGATCGTTTTGGCGAATTCGTTGCTTGATGTGTAGCAAAGTTGGAAACGCGGACCCGCCCGGGATCTAGGGGTGCTCTCGGACGGGTCCGCTGCTGCCGGCCCGTGTGGGGACGAACCGGCGACGGTCTCCGCGGCGGTTTGCCGGCCCTGGGGTAAGCCCGCCCGACATCGCGTAGACCTCGGAGGGGGTCTCCCTGGAACCGCCCTCGCTTCAAGACACGGACGCGCGGGCCCGGATGGTTCGGGTCAAAACGATTGTCACCCGATCGGCCGAGCCGTCGGTCAGGAGACGCCGCGCGGGCGGAACTGGATGCTGATGCGCGGGCCGACCGCCTTGCCGGTCTTGGGTATCGCGTGGTCCCAGGTCCGCTGGCACGAGCCGCCCATGACGATCAGGTCCCCGTGGCCGAGCGAGCGCCGGATCACCTCGCCGCCGCCCTTCGGCCGCAGCGCCAGCGCTCGGGGCGCCCCGACGGACAGGATCGCGACCATGGTGTCCTCGACGCCGCCGCGGCCGATCGTGTCGCCGTGCCAGGCGACGCTGTCGGCGCCGTCGCGGTACAGGCAGAGCCCGGCGGTGCGGAACGGCTCGCCGAGCTCCGGCGCGTAGTGCGCGCTCAGTGCTTCACGGGCCTCGACGAGGATCGGCTGGGGGAGCGGATCGTCTTCGCGGTAGGAGCAGAGCAGCCGGGGCACGGCCACGACCCGGTCGTACATCTGCCGCCGCTCCGCCCGCCATGGCACTTGGTCGGCGAGCAGGTCGAACAGCGTGCTCGCGCCCGCGAGCCAGCCGGGGAGCACGTCGATCCAGGCGCCTCGGCCGAGCACCGTGCGCCGGGTGTTCGTCAGCGCGCCGAGGCTCATCTCCCCGGCGTCGTCGAACAACGAACCCTGCAGTGCCGCTGACATGAGCACCAGTGTACTCGAACATTTGTTCTAGCCGGTTGTCGACGCTCGGACGGTGAGCGTGGCGGGCAAGATCGCCGGAGTCTCGGGAAGCGGCGTGCCGGCGAGGTGCGCCAGCAAGGCTCGAGCCGCCGCGGCGCCCATCTCGCGGACGGGCTGGCGGACCGCCGTCAGTGGCGGGTCGGCCTGGGCGGCCAGTGGCAGGTCGTCGAAGCCGATGACCGCCACGTCTTCGGGGATTCGCCGCCCGGCGCCACGCAGAACCTGCATCGCGGCCACCGCCATGACGTCGTTGTGGGCGAACACGGCGTCGAACTCGAGGCCGTGTTCCAGCGCCCGTCGCGCCGCAAGCCGGCCGCTTTCGTAGGTGAAATCGCCGTCGAGCCGGAGTGCGGCGTCCAGCGTGAGGCCTGCGCGGGCGTAGGCCTCGGCGAACCCGGCGAGGCGTTCCCGGACGCAGCCGAAGCGTTCGTCCCCGGCGATGATCAGCGGCCGCCGGCGGCCCAGTTCGAGCAGGTGCCCGGCGGCGGCGCGGGCGCCGTCGTGGTTCGTGGACCGGACGGACGGGAAGCGGGGCGAGTGGCCGCGGTCGTCGATGAGCACGACGGGCAGGCCTTGTTCATGCAGCGTCGCGATGTAGTCGAGGGTGCCGTCGGGTTCGATCACGACCAGGCCGTCGAACGACTGTGCCGAGACCTGGCTCGCGAAATGCCGCAACGACTCGTCGCCACGCGTGCAGGTGAACACCAGCAGGCCGTAGCCCTGGCTTTCGACGACCTCCACGACGCCTTGCAGCACCTCGCCCATCCAGGGCCAGTTCAGCGACGGCAGCAGCATCGCCACGATCCGGGTCCGCCCGCGCGCCAGCCCGACCGCGCGGGCGCTGGGCACGTAGCCCATCTCGGCGATCAGATCGCGAATCCTGGCGGCGGTGGCCGAGTCGAGCTCGCCTTTGCCGTTGAGCACGCGGGAGACGGTGGTCTTGCTGACGCCCGCCCGCGCGGCGACGTCGGCGATGGTGACCGGCACGAGGCGCATCCCTCCATGGAACCGGTTACGTAACCGGTTCCACCCATCAAAACCGGACGATCCAGGCCGGTCAATAACGAACTGATAACGAAGATTTCTCGCGTGCACTAGAGAAGGGGTGCCACCTTCGGGCGGTCTTTCCGAACGCGGGACGGCGTGCTTTCCTCTCTGGGAGCGCTCCCAATGTGGAGCGACCGATGGAGGTGGAGGAAGCAATGAAGCTGATCCGGTCCCTCGCCGCGGCTCTACTGCTGGCGGCCGCGCCACTGGCGACGCCAGGCGTCACCCCGGCGCACGCCGACACGCTGATCTGCGATCAGTTCGGCTCGACGACGATCCAGGGCAAGTACACCGTGATGAACAACCGCTGGGGCAGCGCCGCCGAGCAGTGCATCAACGTCACCGGCTCCGGTTTCCGCATCGCCTCGCAGAAGGGATCGACCTCCGGCGGCGCACCGCTGTCCTACCCGGCGATCTACGTCGGCTGCCACTACGACGGCTGCTCACCCGGCACGAACCTGCCCAAGCGGCTGAGCGACATCGGCAGCGCGCCGTCGTCGATCTCCTACGGCTACACGGGCGGCACGTTCGACGCCGCGTACGACATCTGGATGGACCCGACGCCGAAGACCACGGGCGTCAACCAGATGGAGCTGATGATCTGGTTCAACCGCCAAGGCGGCATCCAGCCGGTGGGCGCCCCGGTCGGCGACACCACGATCGGCGGCCGGACCTGGCAGGTATGGCAGGGCAACAACGGCGGCAACGACGTGGTGTCCTACGTGGCGCCGTCACCGATCCCGAGCTGGTCCTTCAACGTGATGGACTTCGTCAGGGACGTCGACAACCGCACCCGCGTCGACAGCTCGTGGTACCTCACGAGCATCCAGGCCGGATTCGAGCCGTGGCAGGGCGGCGAAGGCCTTACGGTGAACAGCTTCTCGGCCGACGTCCAGGCGGGCTCCAACGGCTCGGGCACTTTGGTCAGCCAGGGTCGCTGCCTGGACATCGCGGAGTTCGCCACCCACGACGGCGCACCCGTCCAGCTCTGGGACTGCGGTGACGGCTGGAACCAGAAGTGGGCCAAGGTCGGCGGTCAGCTCAAGAACCCGCAGACCGGCAAGTGCCTCGACGTGGCGGGCGCCGCGACCTCCAACGGCACCGCGGTGCGGCTGTGGACCTGCAACGGAACCGGCGCCCAGGACTGGCGGATCAACGCCGACGGCACCGTCGTCAACCCGCACTCGGGCAAGTGCCTCGACGCCGCGGGCAGCACCAACGGCGCCCGGCTCCAGATCTGGGACTGCAACGGCTCCGCGCCCCAGCCCAACCAGATCTGGTCACAACGCTGACCCTGGGGTCGTGAGTGGTACGGCCGGTTCTAACCGGCCGTACCACTCACGACTCAATTAGCTGCGGGCCGGGACCGTGATGGGGACGCAGGGGAAGGTGCCCGGGGAGAGCGGGTTCTCCGCCGTCGGGCCACAGAGCTTGAAGTCGGTGCCGGTGATCGAGTCCGGGACTTCGAAGCCCGACAAGCCGATCAGCGTCTCACCGGACTTGACCCCGGTGCCCGACGGCCGGTCACGCCAGAAGTGCGTCCGCCACTCGCCCTTGGCGACCTTGTCGAGCTGGCTCGTCGGCCTGCCCGCCGCGAAACACGCGCCTTCGCCGGTGCCGCCGGTCGACGAAACGCAGCCACCGGCGGGCGCGGGATAGCGGACCACGAGGCGTTCGAGGTTGACGTTCTCCACGCCACGGTCGGCGAGATCAGGCGTCACCGCGACGTACACGCCGAGGAAGTGGAACCCGGGCTTGGCGGGCTTGTCGATGAGCTCGGCGGCCCAGGTCGCGTCGATCGGCTTCACGCGCACGCCGAGCTTCTCGTTCATGCCGGTGAACACGATGTGCTGACCCGGATAGGAGGCGAATTCGGCGTTCTCGGTGGCGGGACCCGGCTTGCTGGAACCCTCGGGCGCCTTGATCGGCACGCACGGGAATTTGGACTTGGTGGACCGTTCTTCCTTGCTCGGCGCGCACAGCTCGAACGTGCCGTCCACGGTGTCCGCGATCTTGAAGCCCGCGACACCGATGACCGTCTCGCCCTTCTTGATGTCGGTGCCCATCACCGACATGTTCTGCCATTTGTGGTCGCGCCAGGTGCCGTCGGCGACCTTCGCGAGGTTGCTGTACGGATAGGACTCGCTGAAGCACGCCGTGTCGCTGGGATATTCGGGCCCGAACTTGCCGCACTTGCCATTGGTCATCGGGTACTTGATCGCCAGGTTCTTGAGCCGCACGTCGTCCGCGCCGCGGTCGGCCAGCTCGCCGGTGACGGCCATGTACACCGCGAGGTAGTGGTAGCCGGGCTCGGCAGGCACGCCGAGCAGGTCGGGCACCACCGCCGAATCGACGGGCTTGATCCGCGCGGCCGGCTTCGACGGGGTGTCGACGAGCAGGACGTCGCCGCCGGGGAACTGGTCGAACGGGGTGAACTTCGGCGCGGACGGCTGCGCGGCCTCACCCGTGGGCGAGGCCGCGCCCGTGACCTTGTCGCCGTCCGAACAAGCCGTGGTCAGCAGGATCAGCCCGGCGGCCAGCGCCGCCAGCACGCGACTGGACATGTAACACCCCTCATCGATCTGTCACAAACTTGCGGATGTGACGTACCGCCGCAGCGATCGGTTCCCTGATCACCTCGACGGCTTCGTCGTCGTAGGGCGTCGGGTCCCGATTGATGATGACGAGCTTCGCGCCGGCTCGCACGGCGATGGAGCACAGCGACGCGGCAGGCTCGACCTGCAGTGAGCTTCCGATCGCGAGAAAGAGGCCGCTGGCCGCGGCGATGGTGCGCGCGTGGCTGAGCACGTCGGCGTCGAGCGGCTGTCCGAACAGGACGATCGCGGGCTTGAGCACGCCACCGCAGTTCCGGCACGGCGGATCGGGCTCGGCCGGGATCCTGGCCAGCACGCTCTCGGTCGGCGTCTTCGCGCCGCAGCGGGTGCAGACGGTCGAGCGCATCGAGCCGTGCAGTTCGAGCACCTTGCGGTCGGCGAGCGTGGTGCGCTGGTGCAGACCGTCGATGTTCTGGGTCAGGATCCGCACCGCGACGCCTGCCGCGTCGATCTCGGCGAGCGCGTGGTGGGCGTCGTTCGGCTCGGCGCACCACGCGGGGTGGTCGGCGTAGGTGCGCCACAACCGGCGGCGGACCGCGGAATCGGCCATGTAGTTGGCGTAGGTGAACAGCTCCGCCGCGTCCGGGTCCTTCGTCCAGACGCCGTCGGGGCCGCGGTAGTCGGGGATCCCGGAGGCGGTGGAGATGCCGGCGCCGGTGAGCACCGCGACCCGGGTGACGCCGTCCGACCAGTGTTTCTCGTGCATGGCGCTGAACGTAAAGCCGGGAAATTCAGTGGACGATCGGTTTTTTTCACAGCCTGATCCCAGGAAGCATGGGCAAACTGGCCTTATCAGGCGAAAGGACCACCATGGGCGCACTCGGTTACCTGATCGGGGTCGTGCTGACCTTGTTCGAGATCGTGTTGATCGCGCGGCTCGTGCTGGACTGGAGCGTGAGCCTGGCAGGCAGGCTGCCGCCGTGGACGTACCGGGCGCGCGGCTTCACGCACACGGTCACCGAGCCGGTGATCCGGCCGGTGCGCAAGCTGCTGCCGCCGGTGCGGGCCGGCGCGATGTCGCTGGACCTGGCGTTCACCGTGGTGTTCGTGATCGTGGTGATCCTGCAGTCGGTCGCGTTCCGTCTCTAAGATTCGGGTTTTGTTCACTTTCGGGCCTGTTGTCCGAGTTGTCTCCTCCGTACGGTGCGTACTGCTCCCACCACACCCCGCACCGGAGGTAACAGTGGATCGACGGAATTTCCTGCGCGCGGCCATGCTCGGCGCCGGCGTCACGGCGTTCGGCAACACGCTCACCCCCTCGGCGATGGCCGCGCCCGCGCAGAACGGCCCGAGCCCGTACGGGCCGCTGCAAGCCACGGACGCCAACGGAATCCAGCTCCCGGCAGGCTTCGCGAGCCGGGTGATCGCCAGGTCCGGCCAGCAGGTCGCGGGCTACACCTGGCACAGCGCGCCGGACGGTGGCGCCGTCTTCGCCGACGGCACCGGCTGGATCTACGTCTCCAACTCCGAGATCAACCCCGGTGGCGGCGCGAGCGCGATCCGGTTCGCCTCAAATGGCTCGATCACCGGCGCGTACCGGATACTCGCCAACACCAGGCAGAACTGCGCGGGCGGCAAGATGCCGTGGAACCGCTGGCTTTCCTGCGAGGAGGTCGACCGCGGCCTCGTCTACGAATGCGACCCGCAGGGCACCGCGTCCGCGATCCAGCGCCCGGCGATGGGCCGGTTCAAGCACGAAGCCGCCGCCGCGGACCCGGTGCGCAAGGTCATCTACCTGACCGAGGACGTCACGGACGGCTGCTTCTACCGCTTCATCCCGACCACGTGGGGCGACCTGTCCGCGGGCACGCTGCAGGCGCTGAAGGCGGGCTCGGCGACCTCGGGCAGCTTCACCTGGGGCACGGTGACCGACCCCGACGGCTCGCCGACCGCGACCCGCAGCCAGGTGTCCGGCGCGAAGCGGTTCAACGGCGGCGAAGGCCTGCACTACGCCAACGACACGGCCTGGTTCACGACCAAGGGCGACAACCGCGTCTGGCAGCTCGACCTCGCGGCGGGCACCTACGAGCTGGCGTACGACGACTCGCTGGTGAGCCCCGGCACGGCGCCGCTGACCGGCGTCGACAACGTGACCGGGTCGAGCTTCGGCGATCTCTACATCGCCGAAGACGGCGGCAACATGGAGATCTGCGTGATCACGCCGGACGACATCGTCGCGCCGTTCCTGCGGGTCACCGGCCAGTCGGCGTCGGAGATCACCGGCCCGGCCTTCAGCCCGGCGGGCAACCGGCTGTACTTCTCGTCGCAGCGCGGGACCTCGGGTTCGTCCAGCGGCGGCATCACCTACGAGGTGACCGGTCCGTTCCGGACTTGATGGGGCGGCTGCTCCTCGACGGGCCCGAACCCGTCGAGGAGCTGGCCGGGCATTCGACCGAAGGTACCCCAGGCGCTGGCGAAGGTTCTGGACGCGCTCGAGGTCTGACAGGCATACGATCTACGGTTGTGACCGAGGAGAAGCCGCTGCGGGCGGACGCCCGCCGCAACCGCGCGCGGGTGCTCGAAGCCGCCGAAGCCGTCTTCGCCGCGAAAGGCACCTCCGCGCCCACCGAAGAGGTCGCGAAAGTGGCCGGTGTCGGGGTCGGCACGGTCTTCCGGCACTTCCCGACCAAGGAGGCGCTGCTCGAAGCCGTGCTCGTCGACCGGCTGCACCGGTTCGCCGAGGAGGCCGAGGCGGCGGCCGAAGCGGACGATCCGGCGGCGACGTTCTACGAGTTCCTCACCGGCTGGATCGAGATGTCCGCGGCCAAGAACGCCTACAGCGACGCGCTCGCCGCCGCGGGCGTCGAGGTCCCCAAGGCGGGCGCGGTCGTCGGCGCCCGGCTCAAGGCCGCGCTCGCGCTGGTGCTCAAACGAGCCCAGGAAGCCGGCGCGGTCCGCGAAGACATGGGCGTCGGCGAACTCCTGCCCGTGGTGATCGGCGCCGCGCGCGCGGCCGAGCACATCGGCGGCGACGCCGACCTGCGCGCCCGCACGGTCGCGATCATCTTCTCCGGCCTCCAACCCAGGATTTAGCGGGCTTTACTCCCGGGGATAAAGCCCGCTTTATCCCCGGGAGTAAAGCGGGCTTTATCCCCGGTCCTCCCGCACGTGATCAAGTTACCGTGGGCGGCGGCCCGGCGAACCGGACCGCCGCCCACACACTTCAGCCCGGCTCAGATGAGATCGACACGATGCGCGTCGATGGGATATCCCACCTTCGCGAACGTCGCGGCCATCGCCTTGTTCGGCAGGTCGGTCGCCGCGATGATCCGGTCCGCGCCCTCGGCCACCAGCAGGTGCGTGGCCTCGACGAGCAGGTCGTAGGCGTACCCGTGCCCGCGGTGCTCGGGCACCACGCCGATGTACCCGATCACCGGGTTGACGTGGTTGCGGCTCGGCAGGCACAGCCCGGCGAGCTCACCGGACGGCGTGTACGCCAGCCGCCACCACTCACGCGGGCCCGGCATGCCCAGCATGATGTCGAGATCCTCGCGCGCGGCCGCGTCGATCCCGGACGTGGCGATCGTGCGCTGGACATGGGCGTCCAGGCTGCCGTGCGCGATGCGCCGGAAGACGTCGAGGAACACCTCGTCGTCCGGCTCCGGCCGGAACTCCAGCCTGCCCGGCCGATCGGGCAAGCCACATTCCGGCGTCCAGCGGTAGAGAAAACGCTCGACGAGCAACGTGAACCCGGCCGCTGTCGCCGCGGCGATCCTGCTGTTCGCGGCTTCGGCGACGGCCGGATCGTCACGCCACCCGGCGGGCAGCTTGATCGAGTACTCGGTCGGATGGGGAGCGGCCCGCAACACGGCCACGGCGGCGTCGAAGTCGGTGAAGTCGAACCACGCCAAGGCGAACGGTTCGGCCGACTCGGGATACGCCCACCACGCCGCCCGCGCGACGACCTTCTCGTCGCGCAGCGCGACCCATGACCATTCGGGGCGCAGTTCGCCGCGGTCGGTCATGGCTTGAAGGGAGGTTTCCGGGTACGCGCCGAAGCCGACGAGCCCGGGGTCCGGAAGTGAAGCGAAGAGTCCTTCCTCGCCTGCGGCGAGTGGACGGATGACCAGTTCGGTCAAGGGAGGTCCTTCCCAGGAAAGCGGTGCGCTCCCTGGTCAGGTCCTCGACACCCTCGAGGCGAGTGGGGAGCGCATGATCTGCGTTGGCGTGATCACGGGTTCCACCTCCTTCTCGCGTCCGGTCGAGGGCGTGGGCGGCACGGTATCCGCCACGGCTCGCGGCGCGCAACGGATTAAAAGAGAACCGCCGGTTCCCTGCTGGGGGACGGGGAACCGGCGGCGGTATCAGCGGCCTTCGACGACCTCGACGGAGTTGACGCCCCAGTAGCAGCTGGAGGTCGGGTACAGCGTCTTCCAGCCGTCGCTGGAGTCGGTGTAGATGAACACGCTCTCCGGGTTGAGGCCGAAGCTGCAGCTCACGCGCACCTTCCACTTGGACGGGTACGGCGAGTAGCAGGTGGCGTAACCCCAGTACGCGCCGGTGCTGCCGGTCGTGCCGGTCGAGCAGGTCATCTGGTACACCGGCGTCACGAACTCCAGCGCGGCCGACGCTGACGAAACCGGCCCGGCGACGCTCACGCCCGCGGCCACGGCGGCGACGGCCAGTGCCCGCTTCACGATCTTGCCCATATCGCTCCCCTTCGATGGTGGATGTATCACGGGAAGCATCCGGTTGATCTGCCCCAAGGAACACCCACAGGCACCTACACAGTTCGCGCTGTGCGGAGTGGACTGTGCGGACGGCTTTCGCGACCAGGGGGTCCATCGGGGTGGAGGAACGATTCGGGGTGGCTTTGCGACGGCTACGGGAGGGCGCTCGGCTGACGCAGGAACAGCTGGCGGAGAAGGCGGGGTTGAGCACCAACGCGATCAGCTCGCTCGAACGAGGGGAGCGCACGCGGCCGTATCCGCACACGGTCGACGCGCTCGCGACGGCGCTCGGCCTCGGCGACGAGCAGGTTCGCGCCTTGCGGGCGTTGATCCCGAAGCGCCGCGCGCGGCGGCCGGGACCCGCCGTCTGCCGGAACTGGGGTGTCGATTGACCGGGCTCAGGGCTCCAGGCCGATTTGGTACAGCATGAAGCCGCGGTCTTCGGCGACCCGGTCGTACAGGCGGCGCGCGGTCGTGTTCGAGGTCCGGGTCGACCAGTACACCCGGGCGCAGCCGCGGGCACGGGCCCGGTCGGTCACCGCAGCGATCAGGGCGCGGGCCGCGCCCATGCCGCGGGCGGCGGGTGCGGTGAACAGGTCCTGGAGGTAGCAGCAATCGGCCGAAGTCGTGCTCGGGTGGACGAGGAAGTGCGCGAGGCCGACGAGCGCGCCGTCGAGTTTGGCGCCGAGCGCGTGCATCCGGGTGTCTGCCTGGAATTCCGACCAGGCGCGGTCGGCCATCTCTGCGGTGAGCTCGCGGCCGTAGAACTCGTTGTAGCCCGCGAAAAGCTTCTCCCACTCGCCTCGGTCCGACGCTTCGAGCCTGCCGATCTCGATCACCCGCTGCCTCCCGCCGCTCGTGTCACCGTCGCTCCCAACGTACGCAGGTAGTCGGCGAGCTCGGGCGGTTCGTGCACCTCGAAGTCACAGCCGAGCAGGATGAGCCGGATCGCGAGCCATTCGAGGGTGTCGCCCTGGCTGCGCACCAGGCACGTCCGGTCGTCGATGGTCTCCAGCTCGACGGGGTTGTCGCCGAAGCGGGCGGCCACCTGCTCGCGCGGGGCGTGGACCGTGGCGACGGCCGAGTAGGTGGGCGCCGACGAGTACATCTTGTCGATGACGAAACTCGCCGCGTCGTCAGCGGGCAGATCCCGGGTGATGCTGCGGGCGCCGGTCGGGAACGGCTCGGTGATCCGGTCGGCACGGAAGGTGCGCCAGTCGTCGCGGTCGAGGTCGAACGCGACGAGGTACCAGCGCCGCCCGGACGCGACCAGGCGTAACGGCTCGGTGTGCCGTTTGGCGTCGCGGTAGGCGAACCGGACGCGCTCGCGGTTCGCGATGGCGCCGGCGAGCAGGGTCAGCACCCAGGGATCGACGGCGGCGCCCGTGGTCGCGACCGCGATGGTCGCCGTGCCGAGCGCGCCGACGCGGCGTCGCAGCCGCGAGGGCAGCACCTGCTCGAGTTTCGCCAGCGCGCGCACCGACGCCTCTTCGATCCCGGCGATCGCCTGCCCGGCCGCAGTGCGCAGGCCGACGGCGATCGCGACGGCCTCCTCGTCGTCGAGCAGCAGCGGCGGCATCGCGGTGCCCGCGACCAGGCGGTAGCCGCCTTCGGCGCCCATGGTCGCCTCGACCGGGTAACCCAGCTCGCGCAGCCGGTCGATGTCGCGGCGGATGGTCCTGGTGCTCACCTCCAGCCGTTCCGCCAGCACACTGCCCGGCCATTCGCGCGGGGTCTGCAGCAGCGACAGCAGGTTCAGCAGCCGTGCCGGGGTGTCGGTCATCCCCGGATAATGCCAGGCGTCTAGGACGGTCTCTGTCCTATATTCACGTCATGGTCCAGATCGAGGTACACGACGGCCCCGCGCCGTTGTCCGACGAGCTGCTGGCGCTCTACGTCGCGGTGTTCGCCGAGGCCCCGTACAACGACACCCAGGCCGACACTGACGAGTTCGTCGCGGAATGGCCCGCGTTGATGGCCGAGCCCGGCTTCCGGGTCGTGCTCGCCCGCGCCGACACCGGCGAACTGGCCGGGTTCACGATCGGCCACATCCTCAACCCGGGCACGTCGTGGTGGTCCGGCCTGCGCGAACCCGGCTACGGCGTCGCCGAACTCGGCGTGCACCGCGACTGGCGCCGCCACGGCATCGCGCGCAAGCTGCACGACGCGTTGCTCGACGGCCGCCCCGAACGCCAGGTCGTGCTGTGGGCGCGCCCCGCGGCTGAGGTCGCCAGGGCCGTCTACGCGAGCTGGGGCTATCGCCAGGTCGACCTCATCGAAGGCCCGAAGCGCACCAATCTCGTGCTTTGCCTCGATCGCTGAAGCGATCTTCAGGATCGTTCAGGAGCCGTTCAGGCGCCCCTCGGTAGAACAGTGCGGACGAACCGAGAGGGGAACCCGATGAAGAAACGACTGCTCGCACTGGGCCTGCTGCTGGGCATGGTCGGCCTGGCCGCGCCCGCGGCCGCCGCCCGCCCGATGATCGTGGGCGGCTCCGACGCGACCGAGACCTACGGGTTCATGGCGTCCGTGCAGACCGAACTGGGCAACGAGCGCTGCGGCGCTTCGCTCATCAGTCCTGACTGGCTGGTCACCGCCGGGCACTGCGTGTCGGACCGGCACACCGGCGGCCTGCTCGACCCGGCGCTGACCTGGCTGCGCATCGGCTCACCCGACCGCACGCAGGGCGGCGAACGCATCCAGGCGGACAAGTTCATCCGCCACGAGCAGTTCGACATCGCGCTGCACCACGACATCGCGCTCATCCACCTGGCAAAACCGGCCACCGCCCGGCCGATCGAGATCGGCGCCGGCCCGGGAACCGGCGCCGCGATCCGGTTGATCGGCTGGGGAAAGACGTGCCCGACGCCCGGCTGCGGTGAGGCGCCGGTCCTGCTGCGCCAGCTCGACACCACGGTCGCCGACCCGTCCGCCTGCGGCGAGGACTTCGATCCGGCCCGGCAGCTGTGCACCGACAACAAGAACGGCACGGCCAACGCCTGCTTCGGCGACTCCGGTGGTCCGGCCGTGGTCAGCGAGAACGGCGCGTGGAAGCTGGTCGGCGCCACCAGCCACGGCCAGAGCGCGAGCTGTGTCGAAAAGGCCGGTATCTACATGAACGTGGCCGCCTACGCGGATTGGATCGGGCAGCACACGGCCCCCTGACGAAGAACGCACTGCGCGCGGAGTTCGAACACGGGCTGTGACGGCCGTCATCCGGCGCCGTCTGCTATAAAACTGCCCATGACCTCAGCGATAAGCGGCCGCTTAGTATGCCTCGGCGACTCCTTCACCGAGGGAGTCGGGGACGAGGACCCCCGTTACCCGAACGGGGTGCGTGGCTGGGCGGATCGCGTCGCCGAGGAGCTCGCGGCGCACACGCCGGGCTTCCTCTACGCGAACCTCGCGGTGCGCGGCAAGCTGGCGGGCCAGATCCTCGGCGAGCAGCTGGAGCCCGCGCTCGACCTGCGTCCCGAACTGGTCACCTTGTACGCGGGCGGCAACGACCTGATGCGGCCGAAGGTCGACATCGACGGGCTGCTCGAGGACTACGACAAGGCTGTCGCGCGGCTGGCCGAGTCCGGCGCGAAGGTCGTGCTGTTCACCGGCGTCGACGGGGTCGAAGACGCGTTGTTCCGCAAGATGCGCGGCCGGGTCGCGATCTACAACGAGCACGTCCGGCTGATGGCCGCGCGCCGCGGGGCGACGCTGGTGGACATGTGGGCGATGCGGTCGCTGCGTGACCGGCGGCTGTGGTCGGCCGACCGGCTGCACCTCAACGCGCTCGGGCACACCGAGGTCGCCGTCGCCGTGCTCGACGCGCTCGGCGCGCCCCACTCGCTCAAGCCCGCCGACCTCGGGCCGCGCGAAACCGTCGACCCGCGCACGCGGCGCCGCGAGAACATCGCGTGGGCGAAGGCGCACGCTTTGCCTTGGGTGCGGCGCCGCCTGCGCGGTGAGTCCTCGGGCGACACGGTCCGCGCGAAGCGGCCCGCGCTGGCGCCGGTCGAGTAGCCGGGACCACTCCCGGAGCCCGGTGCCTACGCTGCCCGGGTGACAGACAGGCAGGGTGTTTATCCGTTCTGCGGGCCGTGCACCGACGGCACGATCGCGTCACGTGCGCCGGACACGCAGACGATGTACGGGATCGGCACTCGCCTGTACGGCGCGGCCGACCGCTGCCCGCGCTGTGCCTCGGTCGTGAAACGGCTGTACTTCTGCGTTTTCTGGATCCCGTTGTGGCCGATGCGCAGCTATCGGGTCATCTGGGTGGGCCATTCCCGCTATGTCGGCCGTGAACTGGCCCCGTTCGGCTCGGACAAGAAGACCGTCGAGCAGACGGACGCGGCGGCACAGGAGAGCCGGCCGGAACCGCCGCCGTCCCGGCTGGAGGAACATCCGGAGCTGCGCCAAGGGCACTTCCGGCAGGCCCAACGGTATTGGTCGGCCGACCGCCCGGATCTCGCGTTGCCGGTCTACGAGGAGGCGCTCGTCGCGCACGAGCTGGCGCTGCCCGCCGACGACGTCGCGACACTGTGGCTGCGGCAGCGGGTGGGCGAGGCGTATCTGGCGGTCGGCCGTCCGGTGACGGCGCTGGCGTTGCTGCGGCAGACGCACGCTCATCTCGAGCGGGTGCTCGGGCCAGGGCATCCGGACACCCGGCGGGCGGCCGAAGACCAGCTCAACGCGCGGCTGCAGCTGGGCAAGCACGGCTTGCCGAAAGAGCAGGCGTCGACGATCGAAACCGAGCTGGGTGAGCTGGTGTCGAGCCTGGGGCCTGAGCACCCGATGACGCTGCGCACGGCCTGCCTGCTGGGAGACACGCTGCGGTCCGTCGCGATGGTCATGGCGATCGAGCTTGTGCACGAGACGCTGGAGCTGTCGGAAGAACGGCTCGGCGTCGATCATCCGGACACCGCCTACGTACGGCGGGAGCTGGCCGACCTGTGCGACGAGGCCGAGCGTGACGGCGCACCCGAGGAACGGCGGGCGGCCGCCTTGGCCAGGCCAAAAGGCTCGTGAGCGTTGCGGGCGGTTAGAACCGCCCGCAACGCTCACGAGCCTTAAATCGTGATCGCGCGGATGCTCACCTGGCCTCGGGTGGGGTCGAGTATCTCGGCCTGCGAGGTGCCGGGCGGGGTGAGGATGTCCATCGCCTTCGGTGCGGTGGACGGGTCGAGCGCGCAGATCGGGCTGGACCCGCCCGCCGCGCACAGGCCGAACGAGTAGGCGCCCGCCGTCGGGGTGAAGCCTCGGGCCTGGTCGGGGCTGTTGCCCTCCTGGCCGGTCAGCACCACCGCGAACTTCCAGCCTGGCCCGGGTGTCCCGAAAGCCGCTTTCGGCACACTGATGGAGATGTAGCGCGACCCCTGGCTGGCCTGCACGGACGCCGTGCCGGGACGGGCACCTGTCGCGTCGGTGAACACCGGGTCGGCGAAGCCCTGCACCTCGATCATCGAGCTCCAGGCGTCTGGCGCGGCGATGCCGTAGCGGCGGCTCGCGAACGGCGCGGCGGTCGACGTCCGCGTCGCCGCCGGGTCACGCGCGTACACCGTGAGCAGCTGCGCGCCGAACGACGAGCCGAACGTCGGGCTCAGGTCACGCAGCTGGGTGCGCAGCACCAGCGTCGCGCCGGAGTCGATCACCTGGAACCGCTGGATGTCGAACGCGCCGTCGTGGAAGTCGCCCGCGGTCGGATAGGTGTACGTGCCGGGCCCGTTGTCGTCGTGGTCGGGATCGGCGACGTCGGCCAGCACCGTGCCGGTGACGAAGTCCGAGGTCACGACGCGCTGCGCGTAACCTGTTCCCTGGCCCTTCGACGCCGCCGCGGTCACGACGGTCGCGCCGAGCGGTGTCGGCACGACGGCGCTGAACGCACCCGCCGCGTCCGCCTTGGTGCTCACGACCGTCGTCGCACCGCCCGCGTCGGTCGCGGTGGCCGAGACCTCGACCGCGCTGCCCGACGGCGCGGTGCCGGTGACCGTGGCCGTCGGGGCCGAGACGTTCGCGGGCGCGGTGAGAGTGACCGCGAGCGCGGCGGGCGCCCGAGTGTAGCGGGCGCGGACTTCGGCAGGCTGCTCGACCGGCCGTCCTTCGTCGAGCCCACGGGCGAGGCGGGCGTACTGCGACTGGGCCCAGCTCAGCGGCGAGGCCGAGCCGACGGACTCGCCCGGCTTGAACCCGATCGACGCGGTCGCCGGATCGGTGCCGAACGGCGACGCGGGCACCGCCGGGTTCTCCCAGATCTGCTCCGGCACCAGCCCGGTGCCGGACGTCTGGTCACGCATCGCCTTGAGCAGGCTCGCGGCGCCACGCCGGTCCCCGGTCTGCAACTGCTGCTCGCCACGCTCGCCCGCGAGCACCGGCCACAGGTGCCCCGAGCCGACATTGCCGCTGGGCCAAGGCTTTCCGCTCGGCGCGCAGGCCGTCGGGTCGGGCTCGTAGCAGTCGCCGTAGCCGTCCTCGCTGCCCGGTGCGGCGGTGCCGTAGCGATACCAGCCGGGCCCGGCCGGGGTGTCGCGCTTGATCACCTGGTCGACGACCGCGAGCGAGCGCTGGATGTCGGGGTCGTCGGCGGGCAGCACGCCGAGCCTGGTCAGTTCGAGGAACCCGGCGTCGACGACCGCGCGCTGGTCGGCGTTGACCGAGCCGTTGCCGAGGTTGTACTCAACGGCCGAGTTCGGGTCGCCGTTCTTGGTCAGCCTGAGGAAGTAGCGGCCGTCGCCGTACGGGCCGGTCGAGGTGACGGTCCAGCCCTTGATCGAGCGCTGGAAGTGGTCGGCGGTGGCCCGGTAGACGTGGGCGCGTGCCGGATCGCCGTTGCGGTCGGCGATCGTTCCCGCCGCGACGAGCCCGGCGATCTCGGCCGCGATGGTCGACGGCGAATAGCCGCCCTGCTCCTCCCAGCGCTCCGAGCCGAACGACGGCCCGTGCGCGACGACGAAGTCCGCCGCGCCGCGAATGTGCTTCTCGTACAACGACTTGTCGCGGTCGAGACCGGCTTGCAGCGCCATCAGGATCGGATACGCGCTCTCGTCGAGCTGGTCGCCGCCGGAGTCGGGCGCCTTCTTGCCGTTGAGCATCGAGTTGCGCGGGAACCGGCCGTCCGGCTGCTGCTGCCTGCCGAACAGCCAGGTCACGGTCGCGCGGGCGGTGTCGAGGTCACCGGCGGCCAGCAGCCCGGAGAAGCTTTCGTAGAGGTCGCGGGCGAAGATCTCGCGGTAGGAGCCGAAGTACACCGGCTTGCCGCCCGGCGCGTCACCCGCGCTGACCGCCTGGCCCCACGGGCTGCCGAGCGACGCGACGACCGCGCCGGGGAAAGTCTTGTCCTCACTGGCTTTCAGGACGTTGACCGCGTGGTAGTACGCCTCGCGGTCGCTGCCGCGTACCGGCTTGAGCTTGGCGTCGTAGTCGCGCCAGCCGTCGGCGTAGCGACGCTGCAGCTCGTGGAACGGCGTGCGGACACTGTCGCCGGCGGTCGCCACCGCCGCGGCCGCGGTGCGCCCGAAGCCGAGCGAGAGCGTCACCGGGCGGTGTGGTTCGAAGTCGACCTGCGCGGTCTGCACGACGTTGCCGTGCGACACCGCCGGGGTGGTGTCGGTGAGCTTGCGCGCGGTGTCGAGCTGGGCGAGCCCATCGGACGGGGTGCCCGCGAAACCGCTGCTGGTGGCCAGAAAGCGGCGGTCGGCCCTGAGCGCGCCCGCCAGCGGAACGCCGTAGTCACGCTCGGGCGCGCTGCTTTCGGTGACGGGGTCGCCGCTGACGAGCGCGGTGGTCTTGGCGTCGACGGACGCGTCGTCCGCGCCGCCGTTGGCCTGCCCGCCACCGCCGTTGCCGTTGATGCTCGCGTCGTAGCGGACGTAGAGCTTGAGATCACCGCCTGCGCGCAGCGGGTCGAGCCGGGTGCGCAGGACGACGCTGTCCCGTGCCGGGTCGGTGAGGTATTCGGTGACCAGCCGGTAGCGCCCGTTGCGGGCGGTGCTGGTGATCTCGCAGCCCATGCCGCCCGTGGTGGTGCGCACCGTGTAGGTGGTGTCGCGGCTCTGCAGGTCGGTGAAGGTGCGCCCGTCGGTGACCACGAACTGCAGCGACTCGACGTTGGTGTTGTCGATCGTGGGCGCGTAGACGTCGGAGAGCACACCGCCCGCGACGGTGAACCAGACCTTGCTGGCCGTGGTGCGCGCGGTGCCGAGACAGTCTTTGCGGGCGAGCCCGAAGTGCGAGGTCGCGCCTGGCCCGGACGGCGGGTCGGCGTGGGCGGGCGGCGTGACACACACCGCCAGTACGAGTAGTGCGGCCGGTACGACTCTGGACCGATTCATGGCGAGCATCCGACCACGGCGCCGCCTGGCCGGACAACGGCCGAATGGGCGCAAGGACCCCCTACTCGAGGCCGCGATAAAGCCCGCTTTACTCCCGGGGATAAAGCGGGCTTTATCCCCGGGAGTAAAGCCCGCTTTATCTCAGTCGGCGAGCTTGATGACGATGTCGGTCTCCCACTTGTTCCAGTCGGGCTGCTCGGCGGGGTGGGTCTTGTAGACCTCGAGCCGGGCTGCCCAGGTCTCGACGCCGTCGCTGTCGGTGACGTCCCAGCGCAGGTCCTGCTCGGCGGCGTCGGCGAGCAGCTTGCCCGTGGCGTCGGCCAGCTTGTCCGGGTGACCGTGGTGGGTGTGGACCGCGTAGCGCCCGGCAGGCAGCACGCCGGCGAAGATCTCGCCGTCACCGTCGACCGGCGCGGCGACCGGGACGCCCGCTTCGACTTCGAGCCGGTCCGGCATGTCCAGCGCGTTGTACTTGAAGAACGGCGCCGACGCCGGCGCCACCCCGCGCCCGGTCAGCCAGCCGATGACCACGGGCAGCTTGTCCGCGATCTCGGGGAAGTCGTTCATCGAGATCGTCCGCTTGATCGCGACGTAGTGCTGCGCAGGCCGGTCTTCGATCCGCATGTTCAGTTCCTCCATGCCACTGTTCTACGACCTCACACTGTGTCAGGGTCAACGCCGGAAAACCCGCCGGGGAAAATCTTCGGACGGTGTGTCGAAAGCTCTGGGGGCTGTTCGACGCGTAAGCAGAGAGCAGGCGGGAAGACCCGCTCCGCAAGTCGAGGAGAAGCCATGCGTTACATGTTCCTGGTCAAGGGCGACGAGAACACCGAGGCGGGCACGATGCCCGGCCCCGAGGTGTTCGAGGCGATGAACAAGTACAACGAGGAGCTGATCAACGCGGGCGTCATGCTGGCGGCGGAGGGCCTGGCCCCCAGTTCGCACGGCCTCAAGGTCCGCTACGACGGCAACGGCAAGACCACGGTCACCGACGGCCCGTTCACCGAGACCAAGGAGCTGCTGGCCGGGTTCTGGCTGCTGCAGGTCAAGTCGCGCGAGGAGGCCATCGAGTGGGCGCAGCGCGCGCCGTTCGGTGACGGCTTCGAGCTGGAGGTCCGCCGGGTCTTCGCGCCGGACGACCTGCCCGAGGGCGCGGTGCCGCAGGAGGTCCTCGAGAAGGAGGCCCAGTGGCGCGAGGCGAACGAGAAGCCCATCGGCTCTTGAGCCATTCGGTTGCCGTCACGGCCTGATCGGTGATCTGATGGCACGCCGTGACGGCAACCGACACCCACCGCGCGATCGACGCGGTGTGGCGGATCGAATCCGCCCGGCTCATCGCCGGCCTCGCCCGCCTGGTCCGCGATGTGGGCCTGGCCGAGGAACTCGCGCAGGACGCGCTGGTCGCGGCACTCGAACAGTGGCCTGAGTCGGGCGTCCCGCGTAACCCGGGCGCCTGGCTCATGACCATCGCCAAGCGCCGCGCGATCGACCAGATCCGCCGCAACGAGAACCTGCGCCGCAAGTACGCGCTGCTCGCGAACGAGCTCGAGGACGAGCCGGAACCCGAGCTCACCGCGACCATCGGCGACGACCTGCTGCGGCTGGTCTTCGTCTCGTGTCACCCGGTGCTGTCGAAGGAAGCCAGGGTCGCGCTCACGTTGAAGCTGCTGTGCGGGCTGAGCACCCCGGAGATCGCGCGCGCGTTCCTCGCCTCGGAGTCGACCGTGGCGCAACGCATCGTCCGCGCGAAGAAGACACTGTCCGACGCGGGCGTGCCGTTCGAGGTGCCCGAGGGCGCCGAGCTCGCGCCCCGGCTGTCCTCGGTGCTCGAAGTCGTCTACCTGGTGTTCAACGAGGGCTATTCCGCGACCGCCGGTGACGACTGGATGCGGCCGGCGCTGGTCGAGGACGCGCTGCGCCTCGGCCGGATCCTCGCCGGCCTCGCGCCGAAGGAACCCGAGGTCCACGGCCTGATCGCGCTGCTGGAGATCCAGGCGTCACGGGCCCGCGCCCGGATCGGCACCGATGGTGAGCCGGTGCTGCTGCTCGACCAGGACCGCACTCGCTGGGACTACCTGCTCATCGGCCGCGGGCTGCAGGCGCTGGAACGGGCCGTCGCCCTGGGCGGCGAAGGCCCGTACGTGCTCCAGGCCTCGATCGCCGCCTGCCACGCGCAGGCCCGCCGCGCCAAGGACACCGACTGGGAGCGCATCGCCGCGCTCTACGACAAGCTCGCCGACGCGGTGCCGTCGCCGGTCGTCGAGCTCAACCGGGCGGTCGCGCTGGCGATGGCGTACGGACCCGCGGTCGGCCTCGAACTCGCCGACCAGCTCGTCGACGATCCCTCGCTGAAGAACTACCACCTGCTGCCCAGCGTGCGCGGCGACCTGCTGGCCAAGCTTGGCCGGTTCGGCCAGGCACAGGCCGAGTTCGAGCGCGCGGCCTCGATGACGAAGAACGAACGCGAGCGCACCCTGCTGACCGAGCGCGCCGCGTCCTGCGCACAGGGCGTCATGGACTGGTGAGCACCTCGCGCAGCCGCTCGGTGAACTCGCGCGGGTGGCTGCCGAAGCCGCCGTGGTCGCCGGAGAAGGCGACCGGTTCGATACCGAGGCGCTCGGCGAGCGCGACGGCGGCGCGGTAGGCGAGCTGGCCTTCGGCCGCCTCGCCGATCCCGATCACCAGCGGCTGCCCGGCGAGCTTCTCGGTGTCGACGGTGTGCTCGGCGGTCGGCAGCCACATGTGGCCGAGGAAGAAGTCCATGTTGCGGCCCATCGCGGCCTGGGCCTCAGGGTCAGGCTCACTCGGCGGCGGCGAGGTGTCCTGCAGTCCCGCGTTGGTGACGAACCTGCCCATCGCGGCCATCACGCCCGCGGCCTGGTACGTGTCGTAGACCTCCCGCGTGAACGCGGGATCGTGGTCGGGAAGCAGGTAGGTCGCGGGCGGCTCGTGGGCGAACACCTTGCGGACCTGGCCCGGGTACCGGGCGGCGAGTTCCAGGCCGACCAGCCCGCCGGCGCTGCTGCCGAACACGTACGCGGGCTCGCTGGTCACCGCGGCCAGCAGCAGGTGCGCGTCCTCGGCGAACTCGGCGATGCCGGTGTCCTGCGGCTCGCCGTCGAACGTGCTGCGCGACAACCCGCGCGGGTCGTAGGTGACCACGGTGTAGTGCTCCGCGAACAGGTCTTTGACGCTGTCGAAAGCGCCGCTGTCGGCGGGCCCGCCGGGTATGCACAGCAAGACCGGGCCAGCGCCGCGGACGTCGTAGTGCAGGGTGGCGCCGGGGACCTTGAGCGTTGCGGTCATGGGATCTCCTCCGAGGTTCGGTTACCTACCCGACGAACGGCGACCCCGGTTTCGGACAGGGCGGGCCGGGTCGGCCCGCCCTGTCCTGATGGCTACGCGCGCCAGAGGACCGCGTGGTGCTTGCCGTCGGCGGTCCGTGAACCACCCGCGATCGTGCCATGGTCGTTGATCGCCGACGCCCAGCTGTCGGCGCCACCCGGCAGCGCGCCGAGGTCGACGAGCACGCCGTTGCTGTCCCAGCGTGCCGCGAAACCGCTGGACTGGCCGACGATCGTGCCCGCCGCGTTGATGTCGGAGGCGTTGCTGTCGGCGTCGGCGCGCCCGAGCAGCGTGAGATGCCCGGCGGCGTCCCAGCGCGCGGCCTGGGTCTTGCCGAAGGTCGGGTAGCCGCCGCCGGCGATCGTGCCGTCCTGGCTGACCGCGGCCGTCCAGCTCGGGTCGGTCGCGGACGGCCACGCGAGCCTCGTCAGCGTCCCGGACCGGTCCCACGAAACGGCGGCGTCGTCCGCCTGCCCGACGGTGGTGCCGCGGTCGTTGCTGTCGGCGACGGTGCTGTTGCCTGCGCCCTTCGGGGCGAGGTCGGTGAGCCGGCCGGTGGCGTCCCAGCGAACGGCGTGCACGACTCCGTCGGCGTCGACGGCCGCGCCGGTGATCGTGCCGTCTCCGCTGATCCCGTTCGTCCAGCTGTTCTGCCCGCCGGGCAGCGTGCCCAGGTCGGTGACGCCGCCGCCGTCCCAGCGCGTGGCGTGCGACTGCCCCGCCGCGTTGAGCGAGACGCCTGCGATGACACCGCCGGCGTTGATCGCGGCCGCTCCGATCGTCTTGCCACCGGGTAGCGCCGGCAGCTCGCTGATCTTGCCGGTGCTGTCCCAGCGCGTCGCGGCGTAGTCGCCGTTGGCACGCTCCGCGTAGCCGACGATCGTGCCGTCGTCGGCGATCGCGGCGACCCGGCTGCCCTTGCCGCCGAGCGTGGCGAGCTGGGTCATCGTGCCGGCGCTGTCCCATTTCACGGCGTGCTTGGCGTACAGCTCCTGGTACGAGTGGCCGATGACCGTGCCACCGGCGTTGATGGCGATGACCTCGCTGTGCGCGTCGCCGGGCAGCACGCCGAGATCCAGCGGCGGGCTGCCGGGCGGCTCGGCGGCCGCGGTGGCGGCGCCGAGTACCAGCAGCGCGGCCGCGCTCGCGGCGATGGTCTTGAGGTGAAGCACGGACATGAGGGCCCCTTCCCTTTGAGTGCTCTGTGTCGATCACGCCACGAGCCCCGCTGGGGTTGCCCTAAGATTCCGACGCAACCTGGGGAGGGTCCGCCGTGGACGAAGAACTGCCGCGTTTCGAGGGCGGATTGGTCGGCGCGCTCGTCGCCGTCCAGGTGGTGGTGCTGACCGCGTTTTCCGGCGGCTACGGCTTTCACCGCGACGAGCTGTACTTCATCGCCGCCGGTGACCGGCTCGCCTGGGGTTACGTCGATCAGCCACCGCTCACGCCACTGCTCGCGCGGATCGCCACGGACATCTTCGGCAGCGACCCCGCCGGGCTGCGCGTGATCGCGACGCTGGCAGGCGCGGCGACGGTCGTGCTCGCCGCGTTCATCGCGCGGGAACTCGGCGGCGGCCGGGGCCCCCAGCTGTTCGCCGCCGCGACGACCGCGTTGTCCGGGTTCGTGCTGCTGATGTCGCACATGGTGTCGACGAACACCGTGGACATGGTCGTCTGGCTGCTCATCGGGCTGCTGGCGATCCGGTTGCTGCGCACCGGATCCGGCCGCTGGTGGGTGCCGCTCGGGCTGGTGTCGGGCATCGGCCTGACGAACAAGTGGCTGGTGTTCCTGCTGCTGTTCGCGCTCGGCGTCGCGGTGCTCGCGGTCGGCCCCCGTCAGGTCTTCCGCAGCGGCTGGCTCGCCGTGGGCGTGGGCATCGCCGTGGTGCTCGTGGCCCCGTCGTTCTATTGGCAGGCGGCCCATGATTTCCCGCTGCTCAAGGTCGCCGGCGGCATCAGCGAGGACGACGGCACGGAGAACAGGCTGACGTTCGTGCCGCTGCAGCTGGTCTACCTGTCGCCGATGCTGGTGCCGGTGTGGATCGCGGGCCTGGTCCGGCTGTGGCGCACGCCGAAGCTGCGCGCGATCGCGCTGAGCTACCCGGTGCTGTGCGTGGTGTTGCTGGCGATCGGCGGAAAGCCGTACTACTCGGTGCCGCTGCTGATCCTGCTGCTCGCGGCGGGCGCCGAACCCACACTCGGCTGGATCGATCGCAAGTCCAGGGTGATCGTCGCGGCGGTTCTGGCCGTGCTGGCGCTCCCGGGTTCGCTGCTGATCGGGTTGCCGATCGTCCCCGCCGGCTCACTGGCAGGTCCGATCATGGCGTTGAACAAGGAGCAGGGCGAGCAGGTCGGCTGGCCGGAGTTCACCGCGACGGTCGCCCACGCCTGGGAGCAGATCCCGTCAGGTCAGCAGAGCGGCGCGGTGATCTTCGCGTCGAACTACGGGCAAGCGGCGGCGGTCGAGCGCTACGGCGGCAATTTCGGGCTGCCGCAGCCGTATTCGGGCCACATGTCGTACTACGACTGGGGTCCGCCGTCGGACACGAAGACCGGCCCGGTGCTCCTCGTCGGCTTCTCGGAGGAAGCCGCCGCTCGCCGGGGGTTCCGCGACTGCCGGGTGGTCGCGGTCCACGACAACGGCCTCGGCCTGGACAACGACGAGCAGGGCACTCGCATGGCGTTGTGCTCGCGCCCGCCGAAAACGTGGTCGCAGTTGTGGCCGGACCTGCGCGTCTATTACTGAGCTCGGCCCGGTGACCCGTCACATCGGGTTCGGGGTCACCGGACCGTGCTGAGTCACCAGTTCCAGTGCAGGGCGGGCTTGGTACCGAAGATGCGTCGCAGCATGGGCGGGTCACCTCCTCCTGAACTCGGTCATGGTCCTGTTGACCGTGAAAGGCCTGGGGATCGCGTGCTCGTTCAGCACCGGTCGCGCGTCGCCGCCTTCGACGGTCAGACAGGCGCCGGTGGTCAGCGTGTCGGCGATCAGCACCTGTGCCAGCGACGCGCCGGGACAGGTGAACGGGCCTGCGCCGAACGAGACACTGGGCCCGCGCCCGCTGGGGCACGTCCAGCGCTCGGGCCGGAACGTCTTGGCGTCGCTCCACTGGTGTTCGTCGTGGTGCAGCAGATACGGACTGACCGAAAGCACGTCGCCCGCCCGCAAGGCCGCGCCGCCGACGCTCGTGGGCTTGCCGACGGCGCGGCCGAGCATCCACGGCATCGGCCGGAACCGCAGCGCCTCCCGCACGAGGTGCTCCACCGGCCATGGCCACGGGCTGCCCGCCGGGTGGTGCAGACCGGCGAGCAGCACCGACCACGCGGTCATCGTGCCGATCGGCGCCACGACCGCCCTGACCATCGTCAGGTACACCTCGGCGACGCCCCGGTCGGCCAGCCCGCAAGCCCCGAGCACGACGTCCAGCACGTCACGCGGCTCGCCGGCCTGGCGTGTCCGGCGAGCCGCGACCTGCTCGGCCACAGCCGCGATCAGCTTGGCGCGCACCGCTTCCGCCTGGACGCGCCCCCACAGCCGCGCCACCCGGAACACGACACCGCCGTGCACGGCCCGCCTCAGCGTCTCCCGGGTGGCGACGGGCGTACCGGGGGAGAGCAGCAGATCCGCGAGGCACCGGTACGCCAACGTCGTCCCGGCGTCGGGCCAGACGCTCACCGCGGGCAGCTCGGCGACAGCCTCGTCCAGCGCGGCGCGGTACTGCGAAACCCTGGCTCGCAGGAAGTCGCGCACCGCGTGCCCGACGTCGATCTGCGCGGCCCGCGTGGGCAGCAGGTCGCCGAAGAACGCTGACCGGCCGCCGTTGAATTCCGGGTCACGCAACAGGTTCTGGGCCAGCTCGGCGTCGCCGACACACCAGCCGCCCCAAGGCAGCCGGATCACGTCGGTCGCGCTGCGCTGGTGGAGATCTTCGAGATACTCCAGCGGGTCGCGCCGCAACCGGCGCCTGTCCCCGATCTTCACCGGGCACCCCCTCCGTGAGTCGGTCAAGATCCTCACGAAGAATCACAGGTCTCGGAGCGTGGTGATCCCGCCTTCAGGGCAGCAGAACGGGCGTACCTCGGTGCGTACGGCGGGTTACCAGTGGCTCAGCACGGTGACCATCCACGGCTGGTCGAGTTCCCGCGCGCGCGGGTCCGGTTTCACAGGTCGAGCGCTCCGGCGGCGTTGTCGTCCCAACGGTCCACCCGCCGGATGTATTCGTAGAGCGCGCGGCTGCCGCGCACCCAGCGCCCCTGGTCGGCGATGGCCACGTCGTTCGCGCCCGCCCGGCGCGCCTCGGTGGCGAACCCGGACCGCAGCGAGTGCCCGGTCACCGCGTACGGCAGGTTCGCCCGCTCACCCGCGCGCGTGAGGATCTGGTTGGTCCCGGCCGTGGTCAGCCCGTGCTCGGACAGGTTCCCGTGCCGGTCGATCCGCCGGAACGCCGCGCCCTCACTGATCCCGGCCGCCTCGCGCCACGCCCGCCACGCCCGCACCGGGTCGCTGTCGACGTTGTCCCGCCGCGGGATCGCCATCTCGCCCGTGCTCTTCCCGTGCCGCACGATGACTTCGAGCCCGCGGTCGTCGATCTGCTTGACGTCGGTGACCAGCAAGTTCGCCAGATCCGAGCACCGCGCCGCGATCGGGAACCCGATCAGCAGCATCGCCCGATCCCGCCGCCCGGCGAGGGTGTCGGGGCACCCCTTCGACATCGCGCGCAGATCCGCCAGCGTGACCATGGTGGCTTTGCCGCGCCCGAGTTCGGTCCCCGCCTGCGCGAGCCGTCGCCGGTATCCCTTCAGCGCCTGCCACGCGGCCCGGCTCGCCTCCGGATCGACGTGCACGCGGTGCTCCCGCAGCCCGGCGATCGCCCCGGTCAGGCGCCGCTCGATCGTCGACGGCGCCGCGGGATCGGCCCGCCGCACCCCGGCTTCCCCTGTGCTCAGCTCGCTGGGCCGCAGCACCCGCCCCTGTTCGAGCCAGACGACGAAGCCGGTCAACGCGCCCGCGGTGCCTGACAGCAGCGGGATGCCGAGATCGGTCGTGTAGTCCTGCCAGATCTTCCAGTCCTGGGCGTAGGCCTTGAGCGTGTTCTCGGGCCTCTGGGTTTCGACGTACTGAGTGGCGGCCTCGTCTAGTCGCTCCAGCCGTTCCTGCGGGCTGAGGTCGGCGAGCTGGGGGAGCGCGACGCCGGCCCTTCCCGGAACTCCGGCGCGTTCGACTGCCGCAAGCCGCTCAGCCCCTCGGCGGTTCTCCAGCGTCAACTGCGGCTCGAAGCTCGGCCCGCCCCGCTGTCCGGCCGCGTCGGATTGGGTCGGCGCGCCCGCTTTGTCCCTGCCCGGATCGGTCGGCCCGGCAGCCTTCCTCGGCGATTCCACCTTCCTCGGCGACTCCGACAAATCCGGCGTCTCCGAAGTGCCTGAGCCTTCAAGCGCCTCTGAAGTCTCTGAGCCTTCGAGGCTATCGGAGCCCCCGAAGGCAGCCACCCAGTTTTTCGACCCCTCGTGAAGCCCGGAGATGGCCCGTTCCTCCCGTCCGCTGAACCCTCCCAAGCAGTGTCCGATTTGCCCGGTAGCTCACTTGGGATATGTGACCTTATCGCAAGCTAGCCGCGCCCTTCAACTCAGATATTTCTAAAACTGATTCAATATTCTTCCAATAATATCGTGATGATAGGGTGTAAACCATGAACCCAACGCCCGAAACCGGCAACTTCGACGGCTTGAGCCTGGACGGATTACCCCCGCTCCCGCCGAGGCCTGACGAAAAAGGTGACGAAAGCAGGCGGACCTGTGGTTATCGACGCTGCGGTGCCGTGTTGCCGCAGGTCAGCGGCCGGGGGAACCGGGCGAGGTTCTGCCAGGACGGCAAGACCTGGGGCACGCGGGAGTTGAACTGCCGGGACGCCGAGGCGGCGCTGGTCGATGTCGACTCGCTGCGCGAAGGTCCGGTCGCACTCGACAGCGTCTCGGTCGAGGCGCTGAGCACTCAGGTGACGCGCGCGGCGGAGCCGGTGCGGGAACTGGTCGAAGCGTTGGCCGGGATCGAACGGCAGCTGCGGACGACCGTCGCCGAGGCGTTGAGCGCGCGCGACGCGGCCGAGGCCGACGCGACGGAGCAGCGGAGGCTGCGCGGGATCGCCGACGCGGCGGCGGACGAGGCGCGGGACAAGGCCGATGACGCGTTGCGGCTTTCTCAGGCCGCGGTTCGTGACCGGGAAAACCAGAAGCGGCTGCGCGTGCAAGAGGAGCAGGCGCGGATCGAGGCCGAGCAGGCGCAGTTGCGCGCGGAAGGCGCGACGGCGGCGATGCAGGACGAATTGACGCGGGCGACCACGCGGGCGGAAGCCGCGATCGGGCAGGTGGCCGAGCTGGACAAGACGCTCGCGGCGACCGTCGCGGAGCTGGCGGCGGCGCGGGCTTCGGTCGAGGACGCGAAGCGAGCGCTGGACGACGAGCGTGCCCGCGCGTCGGCGGCCGATGAGCGGGGCGAGGCGCTGACGCAGGAGGTGGCGAGGCTACGCGCGCAGGCCGAGGCGGCGGAAGCGAGTCGTCGGGAGGAGTTAGCGGAGGCGCGGGCAGCAGCCGGGCAGGCGCGGGCGGAGACGGAGCAGGTCCGGGTGCGGGCCGAGGAGACGCGGAGCCGGCTCGAGCAGGAGGTGCAGGCGACGCGAACGGTTCAGGAGGGGGCGCTGGCGGAGTTGCGGGCGTCGATCAACTCACTGAACCGGGATCTCGGGGCGGCCGAGCACGGCAGGCAGGTCGCCGAGGAGCGGGCGGAAGCCGCCAGAACGCGGTTCGCCGCCGTGCGCGACCTGGTGGCCGAACACGACGGCGAACTGTCCGAGACGGTGCGCGAGCTGCTGCGTGGTGCGCTCGCGTCTTGAGGTGCCTACTTGTTGGGGGCCAGGCAGTAGGTGGTGCCCTTCAGTGCGGACTGCAGACCCCACCAGGTGATCTCGGTGGAGCCGGGGAAGTCCTTGCAGATCTTCTTCACCGAGTCGGTCGAGAACTGGGAGGTGTCGTCGATCTTGCCTGCGACCTTGTACTTGGCGCCGGAGTCGCAGGCGGCGACCAGGAGCGCGTCGCCTTCACCCTTGGCCATGCAGTCGCCGACGGCAGGCCTGCGCTTGCCGGGGTTCTTCAGGTCCTCGAGGCAGAGCGCCTTGGTGGTCGGCAGCACGCCGCCTGACTTCTTCCAGCTCAGCACGGTCGTGGAGGACGGCACGTTGGCGCAGGTTTCGCTGCCGGGGCCCATGATCGCGGGCGCGTCCTCGATCGCGGCGACCTTGTAGTCGGCGTCCGGGCCGCAGTCGATCTTCTTGACGTCTTCGGCGGTGGAACCCTTGAGGCATTCGCCGACCGCGGGCATGCGCTGGCCGGGGTTCTTGAGGTCTTCCAGGCAGAACACGGTGCCGCTGCCGCCGGACTTGCCGTACCAGTACATCGCGTCGGTGTTCGGGAAGGGCTCGCAGGCCGACGAGGAGAACTTCACCGAGAACTCGTTCTGGTCCTTGACCACGCCGGAGACCTTGTAGTTGGCGTCCGGGCCGCAGTCGACGCTGGAGATGCTGTCGACGTTGTCGGTGTTGCCCTTGAGGCAGTCGCCGACGTTGTGACTGGCGGAGGAGAACGAGCCGTTCGAGAACACGCGTACCGCGAGGACGATCAGGCCGATCACGATCGGCACAGCGAACCGCAGCGCGATCTTCAGGCCGCGCTTGGACTTGGCCGGCTGCGGCGGGGCGGGAGGCGCGGACGGGAACTCGGGAAGCGAGGCCGGCGGCGGGGGCGGGAATTCGGGCTGGCCGGACTGCGGTGGCGTGGTCATAGGTGTTCCCCAGGGTGAATGTCGATCGTGGTGCGCTCACTCTAGGTGATGACTTTCGCCGGGTATGCACGGATTCCCGAACAGGGTCCGGTATCACACCCGATCAGGTTTCCAGTACCCATCCGGGAATTCTCTGTACGGCGTACGGCGTTGTGCTAACGTGGTTGTCGTACAACGTACAGAGTAAGGGGATCCTGGGTGGGTAGTCCCGGAAACGCGGTCGTCGCCGACGGGCTGCGGAAGAACTACGGCGACGCGGTCGCCTTGCGTGGAATCGACCTGGCGGTGCCGTCGGGCACCGTGCTCGGACTGCTCGGGCCGAACGGCGCGGGCAAGACCACCACGGTGCGGATCTTGAGCACCCTGCTGCGCTACGACGGCGGGCGGGCCGAGGTGGCCGGGTTCGACGTGGCGCGCCGGGGTGCCGATGTGCGCCGCAGCATCGGGCTGGTCGGGCAGCACGCGGCGGTCGATGAGGTGCTCAGCGGCAGGCAGAACCTGGTGATGTTCGGGCGGCTGCATCACCTGCGGCCCCGGGCGGCGCGGCGGCGGGCGGACGAGCTGCTCGGCGAATTCGGGCTCGACGAGGCGGGCGCGAAGCCGGTCAAGCAGTACTCCGGCGGGATGCGGCGGCGGCTGGACCTGGCGGCGGGCTTGCTGTTGTCGCCCGCGGTGCTGTTCCTCGACGAGCCGACGACCGGGCTGGATCCGCGGGGACGGGCCGAGGTGTGGGCGGCCGTGCGGTCGCTGGTCGCCGCGGGCACGACGGTGCTGCTGACCACGCAGTACCTGGAGGAAGCCGATCAGCTCGCCGACCGGATCGCGGTGATCGACCACGGGCTGGTCATCGCCGACGGGACGCCTGCCGAACTCAAGGCGGCGCTCGGCGGTGACCGGATCGAGGTGGTGCTGCGCACCGGTGAGGACACGTCGCGCGCGGCGAAGCTGATCGGGGCGGCGCTCGGCGTCGAAGCCGCGGTCGACGCCGAGACGTACCGGGTCAGTGTCGGGGTGGCGGACCGGGTGCGTGCGCTGACCGAGGTGACCAGGGCACTCGACGAGGCGGGCGTGCCCGCGGACGACATCGTGTTGCGGGGGCCGACGCTGGACGAGGTCTTCCTGCGCCTGACCGAGAAGGAGAACGCATGAGCGCGCTGCGCTGGGCTGTCGAGGACAGCTGGACGGTGACCCGGCGCTACCTCACCCATCTGGGGCGGCAGCCGGAACAGATCGTGATGCTGGCGGCGTTCCCGATCCTGCTGGTGCTGATGTTCGGGTACCTGCTCGGTGGCGGGATGACGGTGCCGGGCGGCGGGGACTACCTGGAGTTCCTGATGCCGGGCATGTTCGCGATGACCATGGGCTTCGGGATGGCGGCGACGATGATCGCCGTGCTCGACGACGCGTCGAAAGGTGTCACCGACCGGTTCCGGTCGCTGCCGATGGCGCCGTCGGCGGTGCTGGTCGGGCGGAGCCTGGCCGACATGGTCAGCGCGGTGATCGCGCTGGCCGCGGTCGTCGGGAGCGGGTTCGCCGTCGGCTGGCGGCCACATGGTGGTCTCGGTGCGACGCTGGGTGCGTTCGGGCTGCTGCTCCTGCTGCGGTTTTCGCTGCTGTGGGTGGGAATCTATCTCGGGCTGAAGGTGCGCACGCCGTCGTCGGTGACGCTGGTGCAGACGCTGGAGTTCCCGTTCGGGTTCCTGTCCGGGGTGTTCGTCGCGACGAGCACGATGCCCGCCTGGCTCGGCGCGATCGCGGACTGGAATCCGCTGTCGTCGACGGCGGCCGCGGCGCGGGAGCTGTTCGGAAATCCCGGCTGGGGCGGGGATTCGTGGATCACCGGGCACGGTGTGCTGATGGCGGCGGTGTGGCCGCTGGTGATCGTGGCGGTGTTCTTCCCGCTGTCGGTGCGCGCCTATCGTCGGCTCGGGGCGTAACGATCTTCAGGCCGAGGACGACAAGCCAGTATCGTACTTTGTACAGAGTTAGGGGTGTGGGTGACTTCTCCCGAATACGCGGTGGTCTTCGAAGCTGGGGATCCGCCGAGGTCGGGTCGGATGGTGTTCTGGTCGCCCGGCGGCGGCGCGCTGCCCGCGGGTGAGGCGGGCTCGGTGACCGTGATGCTCGCCGATGGCGCGCGGACCGTGCCCGCGGTGCGGCTGGGGGTGGACGCGGCGGCGCCGGTGCTGCACGCGGCGCGGGGCCAGGCCGGTGTGCATCGGTCGGTGGGGTTCTGGGGTGCCGCGGTCGACGCGGCGTGGCGGCTGGCGGCGCGCGGGCGATTGCTGCCGGGCGTCTCGCCGGAGGGGTTCGACGCGTGGCGTGCCGGTCCGCTCGACGCCGAGGAGGCCGGCCACCTGCGTGCGCTGGGTGAGGCGATGCCGCCGGAAGCCCGTGCGGTCACAGCGGACGGGCTGCTCGCCGACGCGCATGGCCTGACCAGGGATTTCGTGGACGCTGTCGTGGACGGGCTGCCGCGAACGCCGGCGGCCGTGCGGTGGGTGGGCGCGCAGGCGTTCGCCGCGAAGGCGCCGCAGCGGGTGCCGGAACTGCGGGGCTGGGCCGACGAGGTCGCCGCCGGGCTGGACGCCGGGGTGCGGCTGTCGCTGCGCGTCGAAGGCGATTTCGAAGGCGGCGAGTTCCAGGCGGTGCTGCAGGTGCACAGTCTCGCCGATCCGGCGCAGGTCAGCGACGCAGCCGAGCTGTGGGCGGACGGTTCCGGGCCGAGGGCGCGGATCGACACGCTGCTCGCGGTGCGGCGGGTGGCGCGGGTGTGGCCGTTGCTGGAGCAGCTGCTGCACGCCGCGGTGCCCGACGCGGTCCGGCTCACCGACGCCGATCTCGACGAGCTGCTCGGGTCGGTGCTGCCGCGGCTGGCGGCGATCGGCGTCGAGGTGCACTGGCCCAAGGATCTCGAGCTGGGGCTGACCGCGCGGGCGGTCGTGAATTCCAGTGTGAATTCGGGTGCCGAGCCGACGGGTGACTCGTTCTTCGGGGCGGACACGCTGTTCGGGTTCGACTGGCAGCTCGCGCTCGGCGATGGCGCGCTGAGTGAGGCGGAGATGGATCAGCTGGCCGAGGCGCATCGGCCAGTGGTGCGGCTGCGGGGACGGTGGCTGCTGCTCGACCCGGCGCTGGCGCGCAAGGCCCGTGACCGGGCGTTGAAACCGCTCACCCCGATCGACGCGCTGGGTGCGGCGCTGACCGGGACCGCCGACGTCGAAGGCGAGCGGGTGGACGTCGTCTCGGACGGCTGGCTCGAAGCGTTGCGGGCTCGGCTGACCGAGGCGCCCGAGCCCGAGCCCGCGCCGCAACCGGCCGCGCTCGCCGCGACGTTGCGGGACTACCAGCTGCGCGGGCTGAACTGGCTCGACCGGATGACCTCGCTCGGGCTGGGTGGCTGTCTCGCGGACGACATGGGGCTGGGCAAGACGATCACGCTGATCGCGCTGCACCTGCATCGGGCGTCCGGGCCGACGTTGGTGGTCTGCCCGGCTTCGCTGCTGGGCAACTGGGAACGCGAGATCCGCCGGTTCGCGCCGGGCACCGAGGTGCGGCGGTTCCACGGTGGCGAGCGGTCGCTCGACGACGTGACCGACGGGTTCGTGCTGACCACGTACGGGACGATGCGGCTCGACACCGAGCGGCTGTCGGGTCCGCGGTGGGAGCTGCTGGTGGCCGATGAGGCGCAGCACGTCAAGAACGCGCGGTCGGGGACGGCGAAGGCGTTGCGGCTGATCCCGGCGCAGGCGCGGATCGCGCTGACGGGCACGCCGGTCGAGAACAACCTCTCGGAGTTGTGGGCGCTGCTGGACTGGACGACACCGGGGCTGCTGGGCTCGCTCGGGACGTTTCTGACGCGCTGGTCGGACGATCTCGACGGGTTGTCGCGGCTGGTGCGGCCGTTCCTGTTGCGGCGTAAGAAAACCGACCCGGGTATCGCGCCGGAGTTGCCGCCGAAGACCGAGACGGACCGGCCGGTCGGGCTCACCAAAGAGCAGGCCGGGCTGTACGAGGCGGTGGTGCGCGAGACGCTGGCGCAGATCGCCGAGAGCGACGGGATGGCGCGGCGCGGGCTGGTGATGAAGCTGTTCACCGGGCTCAAGCAGATCTGCAACCACCCGGCGCAGTACCTCAAGGACGGCGGGCACACGGCGGGCCGGTCCGGGAAGCTCGAGCTGCTCGACGAGCTGCTGGACACGATTCTCGCCGAAGACGGCGCGGTGCTGGTGTTCACCCAGTACGTGACGATGGCGCGGATCATCGAGAGCCATCTCGCCTCGCGGGGGATCCGCACGCAGCTGCTGCACGGCGGCACTCCGGTGCCGAAGCGGGAGGAGCTGGTGCGGCGGTTCCAGGCCGGTGAGGCGCCGGTGTTCCTGTTGTCGCTCAAGGCGGCGGGCACCGGGCTGAACCTGACGCGTGCCGACCACGTGGTGCATTTCGACCGGTGGTGGAACCCGGCGGTGGAGGACCAGGCGACCGACCGTGCCTACCGGATCGGGCAGACGCGGCCGGTGCAGGTGCATCGGCTGATCGCCGAAGGGACCGTCGAGGACGGGATCGGGGCGATGCTGCGCGGCAAGCGGGCGCTCGCCGACGCCGTGCTGGCCTCGGGTGAGGCCGCGCTGACCGAACTGACCGACGCCGAACTGGCCGAGCTCGTGGAGTTGCGATGAACGACCTGGTACGGGGTTTTCCGGCGTTCGGTGTGGTCAAGCGCCGCGTGGGCCGGTTCGCGCGGTCGTGGTGGGGACAGGCGTGGATCAAGGCGATGGAGGACAGCGCGCTCGCGCTCGAACCGCTCAAGCGGGGCAGGCGGTTCGCCTACGCGGGGCGGGTCGGCACGATCACGGTCAGCCCGGGGCGGCTGAGCGCGACCGTCGACGGCAGCCCGGACGGGTTGTTCCACACCCGGGTCACCCTGGCGCGGCTCAGCGACGCCGACTGGGAGCGGTTCCTCGACCGGGTCGCGGCGCGGGCGTCGCATCTGGCGGCGTTGCTGGACAAGGACATGCCGCAGGATCTGGTGTCGGCGGCGGAGGACGCCGGTGTCGAGCTGCTGCCGGGGATCGGCGATCTGGAACCGGAGTGCGACTGCCCCGGCTGGGAGTTGCCTTGTGAGCACGCGGCGGCGTTGTGTTACCAGGTGTCGTGGCTGCTGGACGCGGATCCGTTCGTGTTGCTGCTGCTGCGCGGACGTGGTGAGCGTGAGCTGCTGGACGCGCTGAACCTGCGCAACGCGCCGCCGGTGGAGCGCCGCGGGGTCAGCGGCGCGGTCGCGTACGCGCGGGTGTTGCCGCCGTTGCCGGAGCCGCTCGAGGCTGGGGTGTTCGCCCCGGTGGAGTTGCCGCCGGGGCCGGAGGTGGCGCCGTTGGTCGTGAACGCGGCCGAGCAGGCGCGGCGGTTGCTGACGGGCGAGCCGGCGTTGGATCTGCGGCAGGACACGGTGCGGCTGGCGGCGTCGGACGCGGCGCTGCGTGCGCGGTATCCGGAGCTGGACCGGGCCGCGGCGGCGTGGTCCCACGGCGGGCTGATGGCGTTGAAGACGCTGGAGTCGCCATGGACACCGTCGAAGCAGGCGCACGCCCGCGCCACGGCCGTCCTCGAAGCGGACGGTCACCTCGTGGCGGTCGAGCGCAACCGGTTCACGTTGCCCGACCGTGGCCTCCAGCTGCGCCTGGGCCGTGACGAGCGCTGGTATCCCTACCTCGACCAGCACGGCGAATGGTGGCCCGCCGGTCCACCCGCCGACCTCCCCACCCTCCTGGCAACCCACACGTAAAAGCTCGTGAGTGGTATGGCCGGTTCTAACCGGCCATACCACTCACGAGCCCTCAGAGGCGGCCGGTGGGGAGGGCGGCCAGCTCGGGGGCGGACAGGTGCGGGACTTGCCAGCCTTCCTCGGTGCTGTCGGGCGGTGCGGCGGTCCAGAGGGTGAAGCGGACGAGTTCCCAGTGGCGAGGGTCGATCGCCAGCGCTGTCGAGTGCACTGTGGACAGTGCGGCGTGGTCCCGCAGCTCTTCGTGGGCCGCGGCCAGTGCGGGCGCGGGATCGGCCCAGGCGGGCAGTGTCTCGGTGCGCAGGGTCGCGGTCCGGGGGAGCGAGCCGTACGCGGCGCCGTGCTCGAAGGCGACGCCGGTCCAGTGCCGCACGACCGGCCGCCCGAAGTCGTTGACGATGCCCTGGAACCCGGCGCCCCACAGGAAGGCGTTCATCCCGGCGAGGGTGTTCCACAGGTAGAACGGCGCGTACTGGTTGACCGGCGAGCCGTCGACGCCGCGTTCGCGGACGCCGTAGGCCTTGAGTCCCAGTCCGGGGAAGTCGTCGAGCAGGTGGCCGCGCGACGCGACACGCTGCCGGATGATGTCCATGTCGTAGTCGGCGGGCAGGGTGATCTGGTACTGCATCGCGTACATCAGGCGGCTCCCTTCAGCAGCGCCAGCACGCCGTCGACGGCCTGGTCGAACGGTTCGACGGACTCCGCGGCGCGGGCCAGCACGTACCCGCCCTGCAGCACGGCGACGATCGTGGCTGCGGTGGTGACCGGGTCGAGCCGAAGCTCGCCTTCGGTGAGGACTTCGGCGAGTTTTCCGCGCAACCAGGCGAAAGTCTCGTCCAGCGGCGCGCGCAGCTCGGGGCTGGCGATGATGTCGGGGTCCTGGGCGAGACGGCCGATCGGGCAGCCGAGCAGCACGTCGCGTTCACGGCGCAGGTAAGCCTCGACGCGGTCGATCGCGGTGCCCTCGGCCGAGAGGAGCTGGTCGGCCAGCGCGCGCAGTTCGGCCGCGCTGCGGCTGATCGCGGCGCGGGCGAGGTCGGGTTTGCCGGTGAAGTGGTGGTACATGCTGCCCTGCCCGGCGCCCGCTCGCTGCTGGATGGCTTTCGGGCTGGTGCCGACGTAGCCCCGCTCGCGCAGCAGCTCCTGGGTGCTGGTGATCAACCGCTCGGCCGTGTCCATGCGAGCAGTGTACATACCAGTAGGTACAATACCTCACCCGTACGCCCGGACGACCTGCCCGGTGGCCGAGCCTTCGACGCACGCGAGGTAGTGGCCGACGAGTTCGTCCATCGGCACCGCGCGCATGCCGGGGAAATACGAAGAGAACGTCTCGGTGGAGTCGCCCACCAGCGTCGGGCTGACCACGTTGACCCGCATCCCCCTCGGCAGCTCGATCGCCGCCGACAGCACGAAACTGTGCAGCGCGCCGCTGATGACCCCGCCGCCGGTGACGCCAGGCCAGGCCTGATCGGCGAAGATCCCCGACGTCAGCGTGAACGACGCGGCGTCGGCACACAGCCGCTGCCCGGTGAGCACCAGCTCGGCCTGCCCGAAGAACTTGGCGCGCATGTTCTCGGCCAGCGCGTCCGAGGTCAGCGTCGCGAACTCGTCGAGCGCGCCGTGCGCCCCGATGCTCACCACCGCGTCGACCGGCCCGGTCCGGCGGTACATCGCCTCGATCGTCGCGGGCGCGGCCAGGTCGACGCAGACCTCGCCCGAGGTGCGCCCGGCGACGATCACCTGGTGCCCGCGAGAACGCAACGCCGGCACCAGGCGCCGCCCGATGGTTCCGGCGCCGCCGACGACGATGATCCTCATCGGGTCCGCGCCAGCAACGTGAGCGCGTCGGCGTCCGCGGTGCCGGGACGCGCGTAGAACAGCCCGATCCGCTGATCGTCGTCGGGCAGCGTGACCGTCTCGTTGGCCAAGGTCACCGGCCCGACCACGGGATGGTCGAGCTCGCGCAGGTAGAACGAGCAGGTCCGGACCGGACGCCGCGCCCACATCCTGGCGAACTCCGGGCTGTCCGCGGCGAGCCCGCCGATGAGCCGTTCCAGCTCGGGGTCGCCCGGATGCCGCGCGACGTCCTGGTGCAGCGCCGCGACCGTGACCTGCGCTTTGGCGTGCCAGTCGCGGTAGAGCGCCCGGTGGTGCGGGTCGAGGAACAGCATCCGCGCGAGGTTCGGCCGCACGGGCGCGTCCGGGGCGTCAACGTCCACATGGCCAGCCAGCAGCGCGTGGCCGAGGCTGTTCCAGGCGAGCACGTCGGCGCGGTGGTCGAGCACGATCGCCGGGGTGCCGGGCATGGCCGCGAGCAGGTCACGCACCGACGGCCGCAGCTTCGTCCTGCGGGACCGCGGCCGCGCGGGACGTCTCGGCGCGGCGAGAACCCGCAGGTGCTCGTGCTCGGCCGCGTCCAGCCGCAACGCCGTGGCCAGCGCGTCGAGCACGGCGCCGGACGCGCTCGCGCTGATGCCCTGCTCGAGGCGGGTGTAATAGCCGACGCTGACCCCGGCGAGTTCTGCCAGCTCTTCCCGGCGCAGCCCGGGAACGCGGCGGCGCGTGACACCGGGCTCGATGCCCGCCGCCTCCGGCGTGAGGCTTTCCCGCCTGCTGCGCAGAAACCCGCCGAGGTCGTTCGCTGTCGTGATCACCACCCCATCGTGACGGTGTCCCAGGCGTTCTGCCTGCCCCAGAAAGGGGTACTCAGCCGAACCACCGCGCCAGCCGCACCGTCCCTCAGACCGTGTCGGCGATCCGATCCACCTGATCGGGGTCGGCCGACCAGCAGTAGAGCATCACCTCGTCGGCACCGAGCGCCGTGTGCTCGGCGATCACCGCACGCAACCGCGCGGGCGTGGTGACCATGCCGTCGAGCATGTATTGCGCGCGATCGGTGAACGCGTAGTACTCCAGGATGTTCGACCGCGCCTCCTCGATCACCGAGTCCGGCCCGATGGCGGCGTTGACCTGAGCGACCAGCCGCGGCTTGCCGTCACGGCCGTGCTCACGCCAGTAGTGCTCGACCTTGCGGAACATCTTGTCCTGATACTGCGGCGGCAGCGCGCCGAGGAACCCGTCACCGAAGCGGGCGACGCGTTCGAGCGCGACGTCGGCGAAGCCACCGAACAGCAGCTCGGGACCGCCGGGGGTGACGGGCAACGGTCCGATCGGGCCGACATCCTCACCGAACGGCTCACCGGCCCACAGCCGGCGCAGCTGCACGAGCTGCTCGTCGAGCCGCTTGCCGCGGGCGCGGACATCACGGCCGACGGCGAGGAAGTCATCCTCGCGGCCCCCGACACCGATGCCGAGGGTGAACCGGCCGCCGGACATCTGGTCGAGCGTCGCGGTCTGCTTGGCGAGCATGGCCGTGTCGTACACGGGCGCGATCAGCACCTCGGTCTGCACACGGACACGCGAGGTCGCACCGGCGAGCGCCGCCAGCGTGACCAGCGGCTCGGGGTTGGCGTAGACGAGACGGTCGAGCAGGCCAAGCGTGCGGAACGGGCCCGCGTCGGCGCGGCGGGCCCAGGTGAGCAGGCCGACGGGGTCGGCGATGGGAAGGCCGAGGCCGATGTTCATGAAAACTCCTTGGAAGGGCATGACGAATGAAGGCTGCCGCCCCTCCTGGCCACGCGATGCCGCGGGCTTGCTTCCACACTGCGGCGATATTTCCGGGAAGCGTGCTCTCTTAGAGTGATTCCACCCTATCCCACCGCGTCCACCGGTTTTCCCCGCGACGTCCGTACAAATCCCGTCCACCACCGGCGTCCAGGCCCGTTAGGTTCCGCCTGTGCCACCACCACCCGAGGCCGAAGGCCCCGTGCACCGTCCGGCGAGCTACTTCGAGCAGCCGTTCTGGACCGCGCTCGGCCTGCTGGTCGTGTGCGCCGGACCGCTGATCCTGCTCGTCGCGCTCACCGGCCACGTCCCCGGCGACGAGAAGACCGGCGTCGTCGTGACCGGCCTCGTCTGGACACTGCTCACCATCGTCATCCTGGTGCTGCCGTCACAAGCACCGTGCGGGAACGGCGCGTGTGGCGCGACCTCGACGCATCCGGGGTACGCGTACTCGGCGAGGTCGTCTCCGCCGAACGCGTCTGGTGCGGCGACGACGAACGCTGCACCAGGGTCCGGATGCTCATCACCCTCCCGGGCAGGCCGCCGTTCACGACCAACCACCTCGTCACGGGGGAGCGGATCGTCGAAACCGGCACCACCATCGCGATCGACGTGCACCCGACCGCGACGTCTTCCGCCTGGCCGCCGACCGATAAAAGCATTCGGCACCACCACTACCGTGGAACCATGATCGCCTGGGGGCCCGGTCGGTATCTGTGGTGGCTGACGATGCGGCAACGCTGGCGCGTACTGCGCGGCGCGCTGCTCGGCACCTCCTGGATGCTCGCACTCGCACTGCCGCCCTACCTGCTCTCCCACGCCATCGACGACGGACTGCGCGCCCGTAACACCCACGCGCTGACCTGGTGGGCACTGAGCCTGTTCGGATCAGGCCTGCTCATCGCCTGCCTCGGCACCTACCGCCACCGCACCATGACCTTCGTGCGGATGGACGCCGCGCTGCGCACCGCCGACCTCGTCACCCGCCACGCCGTCCGCCTCGGCGCCGTGCTGCCCCGCCGGATGACCGGCGGCGAAGTGGTCACCATCGGCGCCGCCGACGTGATCAACATCGGCAAGGCACTCACCATGACCGGACCCGGCGTCGGCGCGATCATCGCGTTCTGCGTCATCGCCGCCGTCCTCTTCCCGATCTCCCCGCTCCTCGCCGCCGTCATCCTGATCGGCGTCCCCGTGCTCGCGCTCATCATCGGCCCGCTCATCCGCCGCCTCCAGCGCGCCGAGACCGTCTACCGCGACCACCAGGGCGCGCTCACCGCCCGCGCCGCCGACCTCGTCTCCGGCCTGCGCGTGCTCTGCGGTATCGGCGGCAAGGACTTCTTCGCCACCCGCTACCACCGCGCGTCCCGCGACCTGCGCGCCGAGGGCTACCGCGTCGGCGCCGTCAGCAGCTGGATCGACGCCCTCGCCGCGGGCCTGCCCGCGCTGTTCCTGGCCACCGTCACCTGGCTCGCCGCCCGCATGGCCGTCTCCGGTGCGATCACCACCGGCGAACTCGTCGCCGTCTACGGCTACGTCGCCGTGCTCACCGTCCCGGTCGACTTCATCGTCGCCAGCGCGAGCGACGTCGGCCGCGGCCTCGTCGCCGCCCGCCGCGTCATCGCACTGCTCAACCTGCGCCCCCAGCCCGGCGACGGCGACCACCCCGGCCCGGAAAAACCCGCCTGCCTGCACGACACCGAAACCGGCCTCACCGTCCACACCGGACAGATGCTCGCGCTCGCACCGGCCGACCCCGCAGACGCACTCGCCCTCGTCGACCGGCTCGGCCGCTACACCGACTCCGCCGCCACCTGGGGCACCATCCCGCTCACCAGCGTCCCGCTCGCCGACATCCGCGCCCGCGTGCTCGTCGCCGACAACGACAGCCACCTCTTCGCGGGCCCGCTCCGCGCCACCGTCGCCACCCACCGGGACCACCTCGACCACGAGATCACCACCGCACTGCACACCGTCGCGGCCGGAGACATCGTCGACGCGCTCCCGGACGGCCTCGGCTCCACAGTGGACGCCGGCGGCCGCAACCTCTCCGGCGGGCAACGCCAACGCCTGCGCCTCGCCCGCGCACTGCTCGCCGACCCCGAAGTCCTCCTGCTCGTCGAACCCACCTCCGCCGTCGACGCGCACACCGAATCGATCATCGCGCACCGCCTGCACACCGCCAGGACAGGCCGCACCACCGTCGTCGTCACCACCTCACCACTGCTGCTCGACCAGGCCGACACCGTCGCCTACCTCGCCGACGGCCGCATACAGGCCGCCGGGACCCACGCCGACCTGCTCGACACCTGCCCCGGCTACCACCGGCTGGTGTTCCGCGGATGACCAAGCCGATGACAAAGCCCACGACACTCCCGATCGCCGACCGCGCCACCGTCCGCCGCGCACTGCTCGCCCTCATCCGCGCCGACGGCCGCGCCACCACCGTCGTGCTCCTGCTCAGCTCACTCGCCGCCGCGGCCGGACTCGGCGCACCCTGGCTGCTCGGCATCGTCGTCGACCAGGTCGCCACCGGCACCACCACCGGCACCGTCGACGTACTCACCCTCGCCATCGTCGGCTTCGCGCTCACCCAGCTCCTGCTCACCCGCTTCGCCCGCTACGCCGCCCACCGCGTCGGCGAACGCGCACTCGCCGCACTCCGCGAAGACCTCATCGACCACACCCTCAAACTCCCCACCGCCGTCGTCGAACGCGCGGGCACCGGCGACCTGCTCACCCGCGGCACCACCGACGTCGCCGCCGTCGGCGCCACCCTGCGCGACGCCGTACCCGACGTCTTCCTCGCCGGCGTCCAGATCCTCTTCCTCTTCGGCGCGATCTTCCTGCTCGACCCACTGCTCGGCCTGACCGCGCTCACCGGCTTCCCACTCGTGCTACTCGTGACCCGCTGGTACCTCGCCCGCGCCCGCGACGCCTACCTCGCCGAGGGCGCCGCCAACTCCACACTCGCCGAAGGCCTCGCCGCCACCGCCGAAGGCGCCCGCACCGTCGAAGCCTTCGACCTCGGCCGACGCCGCGTCACCGCGGGCGAACACACCATCGAAGGCGCCCGCGTCGCCCGCACCCGCACCCTCTACCTGCGCAGCGTCCTGTTCCCGGTACTCGACATCGCCTACGCCATCCCCACGGTCACCGCGCTGCTCGCCGGGGGAGCGCTCTACCTCACCGGCCACGCCACCCTCGGCGCCGTCGTCACCACCAGCCTCTACCTGCGCCAGGTCGTCGACCCACTCGACCGCATCCTCATGCAACTCGACCAGCTCCAGCTCGGCGGCGCCGCACTGGCCAGGATCACAGGCGTCCACGCCACCACCGAGCCACCGACCGCCACCGCACCCGAACGCCCCATCGACGTCCGCGGCCTCCGCTACGCCTACCCCGGCCACCCCGACGTCCTCACCGGCATCGACCTCACCATCGAACCGGGGGAGCGGCTCGCCCTCGTCGGACCCTCCGGCGCCGGGAAATCCACCCTCGGCCGCCTCCTCGCCGGCGTCGAGAACCCCGGCAACGGCACCATCACCATCGGCGGCGTGCCCGTCGCCGCACTCGCGCCAGGCGAGATCGTCCTGGTCACCCAAGACCACCACGTCTTCCTCGGTACCCTGCGCGACAACCTCCTCATCGCCGCACCCGACGCCGACGACCACGCGCTACACGAAGCACTCACCACCGTCGGCGCGCACTGGGCCAACGACCTCGCCACCCTGCTCGGCCCCGACGGCACCGCACTCGACGCCGCCCAAGCCCAGCAGCTCGCACTCGCCAGGGTCGTGCTCGCCGACCCGCACACCGTCATCCTCGACGAAGCCACCGCACTGCTCGACCCCGCCACCGCCCGCCACACCGAACGCGCGCTCGCCGCCGTCCTCAAAGGACGGACCGTCATCGCCATCGCCCACCGCCTGCACACCGCGCACGACGCCGACCGCGTCGCCATCATCGACCACGGCCGCATCACCGAACTGGGGAACCACCATGACCTTCTCGCCCGCGCCGGAACCTACGCCGCACTCTGGGCCTCCTGGCACGGCCACACCGGCTGACCTCGCCGAACGCTGGTCACTCACCCTCGGCACACCCTACGAAGGCGGCAGCTGCTCCTTCACCGCCCGCGCCCGGCGCGCCGACGGCACCCCCGCCGTGCTCAAGATCAGCGAACCCCACCGCGAAGCCGCAGGCGAAGCCACCGCACTCCGCCTCTGGAACGGCCACCACGCCGCCCGCCTCTACGAAAACGACGGCTTCGCACTGCTCATCGAACGCTGCGAACCCGGCACCCACCTCACCGACCTCGAAACCGGCGCCACACTCCTGCGCGAACTCTGGATCACCCCGCCGCCGGGCACCGGCCTGGAAGCACTCGCCGACGTCACCGCCGAATGGGCCGACCTCGTCGAAACCCGCATGACCGAGCACCAACCGGACTTCGACCCCGGACTCGTCGCACTCGGCACGAAACTCCTGCGCGAACTACCCGCCACCGCCACCCGCGACGTCCTGCTGCACGGAGACTTCAACCCCGGCAACGTCCTCGCCGCCCACCGCGAACCCTGGCTCGCCATCGACCCCAAACCCATGACCGGCGACCCCGCCTACGACCCCTGGCCCCTCATCGAACAGACCGAAGCCCACACCCTCGCCGACCGCTTCACCATCGCCGCCGCGACACTGGGGGAGAACCCCGAACGACTCAAAGCCTGGGCACTGGCCAGAACCGTCGAATCCGCACTGTGGTGCGTCTCCGAAGACGACCTGGACGACGCCGCAGACGAAATGGACACCGCCCGCGAACTCGCCGACCTACTGTGACCAGTGCCCTGGCGCACGCAACGACGACGGCAGCTTCGTGCTCCCATCACCCTTCGCCGCGTCCAGCTGAGACTGGATCAAGAACAACGCACCCGTGAAATCCGCGCCACGCACATCCGCGTCCCGGAAATCCGCCCCGATCACATCCGCCAGCCGCAGATCCGCACCCCGCAGATCGGCCCCGATCAAATACGCGCCCCGCAAACTCGCCCCACGTAGGCTCGCGCCCTTCAACGCCGCACCGATCAAATCCGCGCCACGCCGATTCTTCTTCCCCTTGACCTCCGCACGCGCCAGCTCACTGGCCCGCAGCAGCAACCCGTTCACCCCATGCCGATGCGCCGCCACATCCAGCCGCCCCAACGCCGCCGGATTGTGCAACGTCAGCCGCTCGGTCTCCTTCACCGCCACCTCGAGCTCCGCACGCATCGGCCCCGCCGACGGCAACGCCAGCGCCTCGCTCAGGTAATACAGCAGCTCGTGCAGATCCCGCATCACCGGGAACACCGCGAACATCTCCCGCGCCACCTTCGGCGACCGCCGCCAGTCCTCACCGCCGAACGTCACCTGCGAAACCTGTTGCCCGGCACCGAAACAGTCGAACACCGTGCAGCCCCGAAACCCCTTCGACCGCAGATCCCGATGAATCCCGCACCGGAAATCCGCCGCCAGATTCGGGCACGCCTGCCCAGCGGGCTTGGTGATCGCGAAGTCCGAAGACGCCGCGAACGCCGGCGCCACACAGCACAACGCGAAACAGTTCGCGCAATCAGCCTTCAGCTTGCGGTTCACCCGAAACAGCGTAGTGCGCCGCCAGCTCCGCCCCGATCCGGGCGAGCTCCAGCCGCACCGCGCCCGGCTCCACCACCTCCACCTGCGTACCCCAGCCCGCCAGCGTCCGCGCGATGTCCAACGCCGTCGACGCCGCCACCCGCACCCGCGCCCTGCCATCGACCACCCCGAGCCGCTGGCAATGCCGCCCGAAATGATCACGCAGGATCGGCACGAACCGGTCCTCGATCGACACCGTCGCCGACAACAACGACCGCTTCCGCTCCACCACCTCGACGACCTCGTCCCACGCCGCCGCCAGATCGAAGTCCGCGGGCCGCTCCGCGGGCTGGTCCAGCACCTCCGCCTCCACGATCCGCTCCACCCGGAACGTCCGCCGCCCCCGCTGCGTACCCGCGATCAAGTACCAGATGTCGTCCTTGTCCACCAACCCCAGCGGATCCACCACCCGCTCCGACCGCGCCCGCCCCTCGTACGTCAGCCGCACCTTCCGCCGCAACACCACCGCACCCTGCAGCACATCCACGAACGCGGGCCGGCCCCGATCACGCGCACCCCACCGCGCCGTGTCGATCACCACCGCCTCCGACGCCGCCCGCGCGTCCGCCCGGAACGTCTCCGGCAACGCCCGCACCAGCTTCCGCAACGCCGCCTTCGCCTCCGGCGCGATCGCCGCGGCAGGCCCCACCAGCAAGAACAACGCCCGCGCCTCCGACGCCGACAACCCACTCAGGTCAGTACGCGCCCCACCGACCAGCTGCCACCCGCCGCCACGCCCCGCCTGCGGATACACCGGAATCCCCGCCACCGACAACGACTCCAGATCACGCCGCGCCGTCGCCACCGACACCTCGAGCTCCTCGGCCAGCTCCGCCGCCGTCACCCGCCCACGCGCCTGCAACACCAGAAGCGTCGCCACCAGCCGATCCGCCCGCATCCACGCAGTCTCCCAAACAAAGTGCGCACCCGGTGAGCACATTCCACGGTGCGGTAATCTCCCCGCTGCCCATGCGACTCACCCGCGCCACCATCATCACCCGGCTCCGCGCCGCGGGCTGCGTCTTCGCCGAAGACGAGGCCGAACTACTCCTCGCCACCGCGAAAACCCCCGACGACCTCGCCACCATGCTCCACCGGCGCCTCGACGGCGACCCACTCGAGCAGGTCCTCGGCTGGGCGAGCTTCCGCGGCCTCCGCATCGCCGTCGACCCCGGCGTCTTCGTACCCCGCCGCCGCACCGAACACCTCGTCGAACTCGCACTCGAACTCGGCGCCGCACTCGCACCGGCCCACCCGGTCATCGTCGACCTCTGCTGCGGCTCCGGCGCCGTCGCCGCTGCACTCGCCGCCGAACTCACCCCGGCCGAACTCCACGCCACCGACATCGACCCCGCCGCCGTCGCCTGCGCCCGCCGCAACCTGACTAGGGGAGAGGTCCACCAAGGCGACCTCTACGCACCGCTGCCAGCTCGTCTACGCGGCCGCGTCGACCTGCTCGTCGCCAACGCCCCCTACGTACCCACCGACGCCATCGGCCTCATGCCACCCGAAGCCCGCCTCCACGAACCCCGCGTCGCACTCGACGGGGGAGCCGACGGCCTCGACCTCCACCACCGCATCGCCGCCGAAGCCACCCACTGGCTCACCACCGGCGGCCACCTGCTCATCGAAACCAGCCGAACCCAAGCAGCCGGCACCGCCGAAGCCTTCACCCGCAACGGTTTACGCGCCCGAGTGTCCACATCAGACGAACTCGACGCCACCGTCGTCATCGGCACCTACGAACCCAAACCCCCGAGCAACCGCAACCCGTCCTCAGCCGCGGTGCCCGGCGCCGCCGACAACACCAGCAACTCCATCCCCGACTGATCGGGCAACGCGAAGTTCTCCTGGTGCAACTCCAGCAGCCCGACCAGCGGATGCCGGTACACCTTCCGCCCATGGGTCCGCGCCCGCACCTCCGCCCGCGCCCACAACCGGCGAAATCGGTCACTGCCCATCGCCAGCTCACCGATCAGCGAAGCCAGCCCGGCGTCATCGGGATACTGCCCGGCCGCCAGCCGCAGATGCCCGACCACGTCCAGCGTGCACACCTCCCACTCCGCGTACAGCCCACGCTCGGCCTCCTCCAGGAAGATGTGCCGAGCCGTGTTCAACCCCGGCAACGGCCGCCCGAACAGCAACCCCGCCAGCCGATTCCCGGCCACCACATCCAGCCGATGATCCATGATCAACGCCGGAGCGTGCTCCACCAGATCGAGCACCCGCAGCACCTCCGGCCGCACCCGCCCACCCGGCGCCTTCACCCGCCGACGAGGTTGCCGCGCCAGCCGATGAAGATGCCCCCGCTCCGTCTCGTCAAGATCCAGAACACCGGCCAGCGCGTCCAGCACCTGCTCAGACGGCTGCGTCGCCCGCCCCTGCTCAAGCCGCACGTAATAGTCGACGCTCACCCCTGACAGATGCGCGACCTCCTCCCGCCGCAACCCGGCCACCCGCCGCCGACTCTCCGCCGGAATCCCCACCGCCGCCGGATCCACCCGGGAACGCCGCGTCCGCAAGAAACCCGCGAGATCATCCATGCCGCCAGTATGACCCCGACGCAGGTCACGAAGGTGGCCCTGCCAATACCAGGAACCGCCATCCGACGGACGAACCACCCCTGAACACCGGCCGCCGCCACGCCCACCATCGATCCCATGAAGACACTGATCGTCCACGCCCACCCGGAACCGAAGTCACTCAACAGCTCACTCAAAGACCTCGCCGTGTCCACATTGGAAGAAGACGGACACGAAGTACGCGTCAGCGACCTCTACGCCATGAACTGGAAAGCCGTCGTCGACGCCACCGACTACGGCCCCCAAGCCTCCAGCCCACTCAAAGTCGCACGCGACTCAGGCCACGCCTTCGACGCCGGCACCCTCACCCCGGACGTCAAGGGGGAGCAGGAGAAACTCCTCTGGGCCGACACCATCATCTTCCAGTTCCCACTCTGGTGGTACACCATGCCTGCCATCCTCAAAGGCTGGGTCGACCGCGTCTTCACCTACCACTTCGCCTACGGCGTCGGCGAACACAGCGACACCAAGTACGGCGAACGCTTCGGCGAAGGCACCCTCGCCGGCCGCAAAGCCCTGCTCTCGGTCACCGCCGGCGGACCCGAACCCCACTACGCCGCCCGCGGCATCAACGGCCCCATCGACGACCTGCTGTTCCCGATCCACCACGGCATCCTCTACTACCCAGGCATCGAAGTCCTCCCACCCTTCGTCCTCTACGGCGCCGACCGCATGACCGAAGCCGACTACGCCGACGCCGCCAAAGCGTGGCAACACCGCCTGCGCACCCTGGAGTCCACCGACCCCATCGCCTTCCGCCGCCAGAACTTCGGCGACTACGAAATCCCGTCACTCCACCTCAAGCCAGGCCTCGAACCCCAGGGCCGCACCGGCTTCTCCCTCCACCTGGAGCGGTGAGCGTTCCCGTCGCTCGGGGGCCAGTAGCGTGGGGCTGGATCAGGCATCGGTACTGGCCCGTAAGGCAGGGGAGTAGCAGGTCATGGCACAGATACGAACAGCCGGGCCCGACGACGTCGAGAAGATCCGGTGCTTCGGCGAGGCGCACATCCGGCCGCACTACACGCCGTTGATCGGCGCCGCCGCCGCGGACGACCAGGTCCGGCTGTGGTGGAGCGAGCCGCAGATCCGTGCCGCGGTGACCGGCGGCCTGGTGGTCGTCGCGGCGGCAGGGGAGCAGCTCGTCGGTGTCGGGCAGCGCGGGCGACGCGGTGACGATCATGTGGTCTACAAGCTTTACCTTGATCCGGGTCACCGTGGCGACGGGCTTGGCCCGAAGCTGCTGGGCGCGCTCATCGAGCGGTTGCCCGCGGACGCCGGCCGGTTGTTCATCGAACACTTCGCGGGCAACGCGCGTGCGGGTGCGTTCTACGAGCGCGAGGGGTTCACGGTGGATCGGGTCGAGCCGAGTGCGGGCGGGGATCCGGCGCTGGGAGTGGTGTGGCGGTCCCGTCCGGTGGCCTGATCGCCGTTACTTGACATAATGTACATTATCGGCGTTAGGCCAACCTGGGGATCCGGAGTCCTCGGAAGGGGTCGAAAACGCTCACTTGGCCCAATGTGCATCACCGCGCGCGTTTTCTTTTCACCTTCCCGATGAATTCACGGCAATTCTTCCGGGCAGCTAATCTGAGCTTTCCATTGGGACGATCCCCAGGAGAAAGTGATGTACAAGAAAACGGCCGGCTTACTAGCCGCGAGCATTTCGGCGGCTGCTCTGATGGTCGGCGCGCCCGCTGCCAACGCGACCGATGATTTCCCGCCCCCTGGCTGCCTGACGACGCTCTACAGCGTTTTCCTGGGCCAAGGTGTGCAGATGACCTGCTACACGCTGCCTGATCCGTCCCGGGTGTATCAGGTGGTGGCGCACTGCCAGTCAGGATCGTCCTATTGGTACAACACGGGCAATCTGGTGCCACTCGGATTCGGGCCATCCAGCGCGGAATGTAACGGCGGCCTCCTCTGGTCGGCACACGTGGCGGGATTTCATGTAGTCGACTTCTAATATCCTGATGTTGATCATGCCGGTCCCCAACGGCCATTTTTTGACCTGATTTCCGGCATCCAAGGACCCCGCCTCATTACGTCACGGTGACGAAAACATAGGCGCGCAACGGCCGTCTAACAACAGCACGACGCGACGACAACACGCAAAGCCCAGGCTCCAAGATTCCACGACCCGTGCCCGCCTAGGTGCCGAAAGACGCATTGGGGACCTGGCACGGACCGAAGGACGCATTGGGACCGCCAGAGGGACCAAAAGACGCATTCGGGCGGTTACGAGAAGCGGAATCCCCCAGGAGGAGTCCCACCCCTTCCGAGAGCCGTTTCATGCATAATTGCCATTATGCAGCATTCGCCGGGTGATGCGACGGAAACTGTCGGTGGTGTCGGGTACAAGATCCACATGAGGGTTCTCGACGCCCAGCAAGCGTTCTTCGCCGCCCGCCGTCCCCGCAAGGACTCGCCGCACACCACCGACGCCTACCGCCGGGATCTGGCGGGCATCACTGCCCTACTGGTCGCCGAGACCGGCATCGACATCGACGAACTCACCATCGGCGACCTCACGGCGCCCGCGTTGCGTGACGCGTTCGGCGTCTTCGCCGACGACCACGCCAAGAGCTCGGTGCTCCGGGCGTGGTCGACGTGGAACCAGTTCCTGACTTTCTGCGTGTCGGACGGTCTGCTCGCCGGGAACCCGATGGGTGCCGTCGCGCGGCCGAAGACCCCTCCCCTCTCCCCCAAGCCGCTGCGTGGTGAGGACACGCCCGAGCGGTTGCTCGCGGCCGCCGCCGGCGGGACCAGGAAGGCACGTGACCCGTGGCCGGAGCGCGACGTACTGGTGATCGCGCTGGGCCTGGTGGCGGGGCTCCGGTCGGCCGAGATGCGGTCGCTGAGCGCTCGGTCGCTGGTCGGGCGGTCCGGTGAGATGCGGCTGCACGTACACGGGAAGGGCAGCCGGGATCGGTCGATCCCGGTGGAGCCCGCCATGGAGAAGATCATCCAGAACTATCTGGAGTCGTGCCAGCGCCGGTTCCCGAAGCAGCGGTTCGGGCCGTCGACGCCGCTGCTGCGGGACCGGGCGGGTGAGCCGATCGGGCGCGGCGCGCTGGAGTACCTGGTGAAGTCTTGCTATCGGTGGGCCGGGCTGCATGACCGGGTGCCGGTCGGCGCGAATCTGCACGCGCTGCGGCACACGTTCGCGACGCGCTTGGCCGAGGACGGCGCGACGGCGTCGGAGATCATGGCGTTGCTGGGGCACGCGAGCTTGGCGACGAGCCAGAACTACATCGAGGCGACGGGCCGGGAGCAGCGTGCGGCGGTCGCGAGCAACCGCACCTACCGGGCGCTCGACACGCTCTGAGACCGGGATAAAGCCTGCTTTATCCCGCGGAGTAAAGCAGGCTTTATCACCGGATCTGCTCGAGGTCCTTGGCGGTGCGGGCGATGTCTTCGGCGAGTTTGCGGAGTTCGTCGATCTCGGCGCCGTCTTCGGCGGCGGTGACGATGTCCTCGGCGGCGCAGCGGAGCTGGAAGATCTTGTCCTGGAGGTCGGCGATCTCGGTGTCGGAGAGCACGACGGCGTCTTCGGGCAGGCCCGTGCGCTGGACGGCGGCGCGGCGTTCGTAGGCGCGCTGGCGGCAGGATTGGCCGCAGTAGCGGCGTCGGCGGCCGCGGTTGGCGCCTTCGGGGAGCCTGCGTCCGCACCAGCCGCAATGGGCCGGTACGGCGGTCCGGCGTACTACGGCTGGCAGCTCATCCGGTAGTTCGGCGACTTCGCTCACGGTTTCGACGATAACCGGCCATGGGTTGCTCACACCGGGGCCACGCCGAAGAGGCAGACTGGTGGGCGTGGTAGCTACTCACGCGTATCTGGCGTCTCCTTGTCCTCGTGCTTTCGCGCATCGCGGGTGGCATCTCGACGATCTGGAGGGGATGGAGAACTCGCTGTCGGCGTTCCGGCGTGCGGTGGCCGAGGGGTATCGGTACGTGGAGACCGATGTGCACGCGACGTCGGATGGGGTCGTGGTGGTGCATCACGATGATCTGCTGGATCGGACGACGGATGGGTCGGGGGCGATCAGCGGGCGGACGTGGGCTCAGCTTCGCGGGGTGAAGGTGGGCGGGCGTGAGCAGATCTCGCGGTTGGAGGATGTGCTCGAGGAGCTGCCGGACGCGCATTTCAACATCGATGTGAAGTCGGCGGGCGCGGTGGAGCCGTTCGTGCGTGCGGTGGAGCGGGTCGGTGCGTTCGATCGGGTGGCCGCGGCGTCGTTCTCGGATGGGCGGTTGCGTCGGTTGCGGCGGTTGGCGGGGCCGCGGCTGGTGACGTCGATGGGGCCGGGTGCGGTGGCGGCGTTGTGGGCGAACGGGCATGTGCCGCCGTTGCCGTTGCGGTTCCTGGTGCGGGGTGCGATGGCGCAGGTGCCGGTGCGGCAGGGTCGGTTGACGGTGGTGCAGAGGGCGTTCATCGCGGCCGCGAACAAGGCGGGTGTCGAGGTGCACACGTGGACGATCGATGACGCCGACGAGATGCGTGAGCTGCTGGATCTGGGTGTGCACGGGATCGTCACGGACCGGCCGGATCTGCTGCGTGCGGTGTTGACGGAGCGGGGTTGCTGGGGCGCCGCTTAGCTCGTTGGGTGAGGCCGTCGAGGATGATTTCGATGCCGAGTTCGAAGTAGGTGTCGTCGGTGTCGTCGGCGGTGGTGTTGAGCATGTGGGCGGCGAGCAGGCGGGCGATGCCTTGGGTGTCGTGTTCGGTGAAGCCCGCGTCGCGGAGGATGCGGTGGGTGGTTTCGACGTGGGCGCGCCGGTGGGGGCCGGTGGGTGGGCGTTCGCGCAGTAGTGCGGCGGCGTCTCGGTGGGTGCGGAGCAGTGCGCGGAATTGGCGGAGTCCGCTGGCGAGCTGGGCGCACCACGGGAGGGTTTCGTCGATGGTGAAGGCGTCGGCGCAGATGGCTTCGGCGACGAGGTCGAGTAGTTCGTCCTTGTTCTTGACGTGCCAGTAGAGCGTGGGTGATTGGACGCCGAGTTTGGTGGCGAGGCGTCGGGTGGTGAGTTCGGTGAGGCCTGCTTCGTCGAGCAGTTCGACCGCGGCTTGGGTGATCTGGTGCTGGTCGAGCTGTGGTTTGCGGCCCATGGGCGTACTTTATCAGTGATAGAGTGGCTCTATCGCTGATAGGTAATTGCGCTGGGGGGCGTCTTGACCAGGGGAATCTCGCTTTTCGTGTGCTGGTGTTCCGTGGTGTTCACGGTGGGCACGGCGGTGCAGAACTTCGTGATCGTGGATCTGGCGATGCTGGAGCACACGATGCGGCTGGCCGGCGCTCCCCCGTCGGACGCCGCCGGGTTCTTGGCCGGGTTCCGGCTGGTCGGCTGCGTGTTCATCGTCGGCAACGCGCTGGGTGTGCTGGCGTTGACGCGGCGGCGGTGGGTGTTGTGGCTGGTCGTCGTGGTGAACGCGGGTCAGGCGGCCGGGGTGTTCGCGATCCGGCCGGTGGTGTTCCGGGCGATGTACGAGCTGTACGGACCGGCCGGGCTGCTGCCGAGTGTGGTCACCGATGGTGGCGCGGTGGTGCTGCTGGTGGTGCTGGCGACGTGGTGGGTGCGCGGTCATCGCCGGATACTCGCGCAGCGAGACGCGGAGTCCTCGGCCTGAACCCGGGATAAAGCCCGCTTAACTCCGGGGAGTTAAGCGGGCTTTATCCCGGGTTGTCAGCGTGGGGGTTTGCCGGACCAGGCGGCGTCCCAGGTCTTGGGGCCGAGCAGTCCGGAGTCCTTGATGTCGTTGGCGCGCTGGAGCGCGAGCACGGCGTCGCGGGTCTTCTCGTAGTAGCAGCCGGTGCCGGCGAAGCCGTAGCCGTAGACGTTCATGCGGAGCTGGAAGGTCTTGAGGCCTTCGGCGCAGGCGCCGTAGTCGTAGACGACGCCGGGCCAGGCGGGTTTGGGGCCGCCGGGTGCGGGCACGGGCGGTGAGGGTTGGCCGCCTCCGCCGATGTAGGCGGATTCGCCGTAGCTGGGTACGCGTTTGGTGCGGGCGTCGCCGTCGGCTTTGAGGCCGAGCTTGGTGGCGCACTCCCAGGGTTGCCAGCCGCGCATGCGGTAGAGGTAGAGCGCGCGGTAGTCCTGCTCGGCGGGTGCGGCGAGGTCGGGCCTGCCTTGGCCGCCGACGCTCTGCCAGGTGGCGAGGTTGAACTGGTAGGCGCCGAAGTAGCCGTTGCCGGTGTTGATGTTGTAGCGGCCGCTGGACTCGCACATCCGCAGCTTCGCCCATGCCGTGCTCGCCGGGTCGGCGGCCGCGGTGCCGGGGACGGTGAGCGGCAGGCAGAGCGCCGCGAGGACCGTCACTACGGTGCGGAGTCGGAATCTGGACATAAGGGCACAATAAGTAATGTCCCCTGTGGACACAAGTGCCCCAGGCGAAACATCAGCATCACATGACACGGTCGTGAAACGACGGAGCGACACGCCCATAACGGAGGTCACCCACGCTTCGGCGCGTCGGGGCGGGTGCCAGTACGCTCCCCCGGACCACCCACGCTGACGAGCACCGGAGCCGTTCGAATGACCACTGTGGACACCCGGCGGCGCCAGTTCAGGGGCTGGTACTTCTACGACTGGGCCAACTCGCCGTTCTATTCGTCGGTGACGACGGTGTTCGGCGCGCTGTACATGAGCGAGGTGGCGGCGAACGCCGCGAAGGCGGACACGGCGACCAACGGCCCGGCGCCGTGCCGGGACGCCGACGGGGTCTCGAACACGCTGCAGAACTGCGACATCAGCCTGTTCGGGCTGCACTTCCCGGCCGGGTCGCTGTGGGGTTACCTGATTTCGGTGGCGACCGTGCTGCAGGTGCTGGTGCTGCCGGTGACCGGCGCGGTCGCCGACCGCAGCCGGGACAAGAAGCGGATCCTCGGCTGGTTCGCGATGCTGGGCGCGGTGTGTTCCGCGGCGATGTTCCTGGTCGAGGGCACGGGCTGGCAGCTCGGTGTGGTGCTGTTTCTGATCGCCAATCTCGGGTACGGCGGTTCGCTGGTCGTCTACTACTCGTTCCTGCCCGACATCGCGGGGCCGGACGAGCGGGACGCGGTGTCGGCGCGCGGCTGGGCGTTCGGGTATCTCGGTGGCGGGCTGGCGTTGCTGCTGCAGCTGGTGTTGTTCCTGGCGCACGGGAAGCTGGGGATCAGTCAGGACATGGCGATCCGGATCGCGTTCCTGACCTCGGGGATCTGGTGGGCGGTGTTCACGATCATTCCGCTGCGCGCGCTGCCGGCCCGCGGTGGCGCGCACGAGCTGCCCGCGAGCGGGTCGGTGCTGCGTGCCGGGTTCACCGAGCTGCGGCAGACGGTGCGCGAGGCGAAGGGGTTTCCGCTGACGCTGGCGTTCCTCGGCTGCTTCCTGGTCTTCACCGACGGGATCTCGACGGTGGTGGCGGTGTCGGCGCAGTACGGCAAGGACGAGCTGAAGTTCTCCAACCAGGTGCTGATCGTGACGGTGCTGCTGATCCAGTTCGTCGCGTACTTCGGCGGGATGCTGCACGGGCTGGTCGCGCGGCGGTTCGGGGCGAAGAAGACGATCCTGGGCAGCCTGGTGGTGTGGGTGCTGGTGATCGGGTTCGCCTACACGGTGCGCGCGGGTGACCAGTTCGGGTTCTACGGGGTCGCGGTCGGCATCGGGCTGGTGCTCGGCGGGACGAACGCGTTGTCGCGGTCGCTGTTCGCGCAGATGATCCCGGCGGGCAAGGAGGCGCAGTACTACTCGCTCTACAACGTCGGCGAGCGTGGCACGTCGTGGCTGGGTCCGCTGGTGTTCGCCGGGATCGGGCAGGCGACCGGGTCGTTCCGGCTGGCGATCGTGGCGTTGACGGCGTTCTTCGTGATCGGGTTCGCGCTCACCTGGTTCGTGCCGGTGCGGCGGGCGATCGTGGCGGCCGGGAACCGTCCTCCCGCCGTGCTGTGAGCGGCCGATAGGGTCGGGCTTCGTGACCGTACTCTCCGATAGCGACCCCGAACCCGCCGACGCGCTCTCGGTTCCGGTGGCAGGCTCGCGCCGCGGCGCCCCGATCGTGGGGAAACTGAAGTTCTGCTACGGCCCGATGGACTGCGGGAAGTCGACGCTCGCGCTGCAGATCGATCACAACCACGCGCGCCAGGGGCGCCGGGGGCTGCTGCTGGTCCGCCACGACCGGTCCGGCGCGCCGCAGATCTCCAGCCGGATCGGGATCACCCGGCAGGCGACGGAGGTCGGCACGGACACCGATCTGCGTGAGCTGGTCCGCGAGCGGTGGTCGCGGGGGCTGCACGTGGACTATCTGATCGTGGACGAGGCGCAGTTCTTGTCCCCCGATCAGGTGGATCAGCTGGCCGAGCTGGCCGATGACGTCCAGATCGACGTGTATTGCTTCGGGATCGCCACGGACTTCCGCAGCCGGCTGTTCCCCGGGGCGCGAAGACTGTTCGAACTCGCCGACGAGCTGCAGCCCGTGCAGGTGGAGGTGTTGTGCTGGTGCGGTCTGCCCGGCCGGTTCAACGCTCGGGTCCGTGACGGAGAGGTACTTCGTGACGGTGACACTGTTGTGGTTGCCGATACGGAACCCTCTGTAGTTGAAAGTTCACCAGTATCACCGTTAGGTGCGGAAGTAACTACCGTACGTTACAAGGTATTATGCCGTCGCCATTTCCGGGTCGGAGACCTCGGTCCCGTGATGGGCCAACACGGTCAGTTACGTCTGACCTGAATGGGCTCCCCAATAGCCCGTATGGGGGATATCACCATGAAGAACCCCCTAACCGCGTCACGCCAGGCCGCAAAATCCGTCCTACTGGAGGAAGCTGTTGCCGACGGGTGATGCAGCTCATCGTGAGCAATGACATGCTGCTCCGGGAATCTCCGGACCCGCTCGTTCGTTGCATAGGGTGAGCACCGCCCAGGCTCCACCCGGAGCCGACTGAAAGGACCCATCATGGCCGACCGTGTACTCCGTGGAAGCCGGCTGGGAGCGGTCAGCTACGAGACCGACCGCAATCACGACCTCGCGCCGCGGCGCACCGTGCGCTACGCATGCCCCAAGAACCACGAGTTCGAGGTGCCGTTCTCCGACGACGCCGAGATCCCGGCAGTCTGGGAGTGCCGCTTGCACGGCAGCGAGTCTGAGATCGTCGACGGCGGACAGCCGGAGCAGAAGAAGGTCAAGCCCCCGAGGACCCACTGGGACATGCTGCTCGAGCGTCGTTCCATCCCGGAGCTCGAAGACCTGCTCAACGAACGTCTCGCCGAGCTCAAGGGTCGCCGGACGACCCGCTCGGCCTAGTAGCTGACGGACCTCCCGCCACCAAGCCGAAGCACCCTCGCGACCTCCCCCCGCGAGGGTGCTTCTTTCATGCCCGGGGGTCCTCTCGGGCGCGACGCAGCAGGTCGCGTTCCGCCGCGTTCTCCACCAGGGCGAGCGCGCGATCGTAAGCCTCGATCGCCTCAGGCACGCGGTCCAGGCGGCGCAGCAGGTCGGCGCGCACGGCGTGGAACAAGTGGTACTTCGGCAGGTCGAGCTCGTCGACGAGGGCGAGCGCCGCGGCCGGGCCGTCGACCTCGGCGACCGCGATCGCGCGGTTGAGCGCGACCACCGGGGTCGGGGTGAACACCAGCAGCTGGTCGTAGAGCGCGACGATCTGGCGCCAGTCGGTCGGCGGGTCGCTGTGCACGGCGTTGATGGCCGCCTGGATCTGGTACGGCCCCGGCTCGTCACGCGCGAGACAGCCGCGCACGAGCGACTGGCCCTCGGCGATCAGCGAACGGTCCCACAGCGCGGTGTCCTGGTCGGCGAGCAGGACCGGTGAGCCGTCGGCCGCGGTGCGGGCGGGCGCGCGGGAGGCGATGAGCAGCATCAGCGCCAGCAGACCCTGGACCTCGGGCTCGCCCGGCATCAGCTCGGCGAGCAGCCGGGCCAGGCGGATCGCTTCGGCGCAGAGGTCGTCGCGGATCAGCGACGGCCCCGAGCTGGCCGTGTAGCCCTCGTTGAAGATCAGGTAGAGCACGGCCAGCACCGCGCGCAGCCGGTCCGGCAGTTCGGGCTCGGGCGGCACGCGGTACGGGATGGCGGCGTCGCGGATCTTGGTCTTGGCGCGGACGAGACGCTGGGCCATCGTCGGCTCGGGCACCAGGAACGCGCGGGCGATCTCGGCGGTGGTGAGGCCGCCGAGCAGCCGCAGCGTCAGCGCAACCCGCACGGGCAGGGCCAGCGCCGGGTGACAGCAGGTGAAGATCAGGCGGAGCTGGTCGTCGCGGACGGGCTCCCACTCCCCCGGCTCCTCGCGGGCGTGGAGCAACGCCGCCTCGACGTGCCGGTCCGCGCGCAGCGATTCGCGCCGGAGACGGTCGATGGCGCGGTTTCGGGCCGTGGTGATCAACCAACCGGCCGGGCTCGGCGGGAGGCCGTCAGCGGGCCAACGGTCGGCCGCGACGGCGAACGCCTCGGCGGCGGCGTCCTCCGCGAGGTCGAGGTCGCCGAAGACACGGACGAGCACCGCGATCACGCGGCCGTGCTCCTCGCGGAACACCCGCTCGATCTCACGCACCGGCGAAGGGCCGCACTTCGATCGACAGCGGGGACAACACGGTGGCGAGCTTGCCCGCCCAGACCAGCGCGGTGTCGAGATCGTCGGCGTCGATCACGGTGAAGCCGCCGATGAACTCCTTGGCCTCGGTGTACGGGCCGTCGGTCGCCAGCACCTCGCGGCCGCTCGCCTTGACGACCGTGCTCGCCGCGGGCGGGAGCAGTCCGCCGCCGAACACCCACACGCCGGCGGCGGTCATCTCCTCGTTGAGCGCGGTGAGATCGGCCATGATCTCGCCCAGATCCTCCGGCGGCGGGCCGTCGGGCTGGTGGATGTTGAGCAGATACCGCGGCATCAGTTCCGCTTGAACAGCGACTTCAGCTGGGAGTAGCGGCGCTTCACGCCCCACGCGCCGACGCGCAGCATGGCCTCGCGCACGATCGAGCCGCTCATCTTCGACTGGCCGATCTCACGCTCGGTGAAGGTGATCGGCACCTCGACCACGTCGAACCCGGCGAGCAGGGTGCGGTAGGCCAGGTCGATCTGGAAGCAGTAGCCGTGCGAGGCGATCTCGTCGAGCGCGAGCTTCTCGAGCACCTCGCGGCGGTAGGCGCGGAACCCGGCGGTGATGTCGTTGATCCGCCACACACCCAGCGCCAGGCGCGAGTACAGGTTGCCGCCGCGCGAGATGAGCTGACGCGAGAGCGGCCAGTTGACGGTCGTGCCGCCGGTGACGTAGCGCGAGCCGATGACCAGGTCGGTGTCGCCGAGCGCGTCGAGCAGGCGCGGGAGGTCTTCGGGCGCGTGCGAGCCGTCGGCGTCCATCTCGACGATGGTCTGGTAGTCGCGGGCCAGTCCCCAGCGGAACCCGGCGACGTAGGCGGCGCCGAGGCCCGCCTTCTCCGTGCGGTGCAGCACGTGCACCCGCTCGTCGTTCTTGGCGAACTCGTCGGCGAGGTCGCCGGTGCCGTCGGGGCTGCCGTCGTCGACGACGAGCGCGTGCACCTTCGGTAAGGCTTCGAGCAGCCGGCGCAAGATCGGGCCGATGTTCTCCCGCTCGTTGTAGGTCGGGATCACCACCAGCACCGGATCGATTCCCTGGGCCCCCCGCGGCGCCTGCGCCATCAGTTCTTTCCTTCCCTCGGCGGGTCGCCCGCCGCGGATCTAGTCGGTTCCGGCGCCTCGCGCCGCGTGCGCCGTGTCCACAGTGGACTACGGAGCCCGAACCCGGCGAGCACCCCTGCCACTGCCAGGCCCACGAGTCCGTACTCCGTCAACGCACCCAATTGATCCGACAGCGTAGTCTGCCGCCGCAGCGGCACTCGCTCGACCAGCGAGGCGGCCGTGAAAAGGTCGGTTGACCTGGCGATTGTCCCGTCCGGCCTGACGATCGCGCTGACCCCGCTGGTGGCCGAGACCACGGCGGCGCGGCCGTGTTCGACCGCGCGCAGCCGCGACATCGCCAGCTGCTGGTAGCTCATCTCCCCCGGCCCGTACCAGGCGTTGTTGGTCGGCACGAGCAGCACTTCGGCGCCACCCGCGACACTGGCGCGGCCGGGGCCGTCGAACGCGGTCTCGTAGCAGATGAACACGCCGACCTTGGTGCCCGCGACGCTCAGCGCGCTGTTCGAGCCGTCGCCGGGTTTGACGTCGGCCATGTTGTCCACGAACGGGGTCACCAGCCGGGCGACCTCGCGCGACGGGACGTACTCGCCGAACGGGACCAGGTGCACCTTGGCGTAGCGCTGGCCCGGCCCGGTGCGCGGATCCCACACGATCGCGGAGTTCTGCGAGCCGTCCGGGCCGGTGCGGTCGAGGGTGCCGATGATCGCGGGCACGCCGAACTCGCCGATGAGCTGATCGAGCACGAGGTCGTTCTGCTTGAGGTAGGTCGCGGTCTCCGGCCAGACGAGCAGGTCCGGCTTGGGCACCTTCCCGGCGCGGATGTCGGCGAGCAGGCGCCGGGTCTCGGCGAGATGGTTGTCACGCAGTTCGTCGCGGCGGCCTTCGAGCGCGAGGCCGATGTCGGGCGCGTTGCCCTGCACGGTGGCGACGGTGAGTTCACCGTCCTGGGCGTCGGTGCCGATCGTGGGCCACAGCGCCATGCCCGCGGTCAGCGGCACGATGACGAACGCGAGCGAGCGGCGGTCTTCCAGCGCCTTGGCGAGCCCGAACCCGGTGAGCACGACGGCGAGCCCGACCAGCGGGGCGCCGCCGATCGAGGCGAGCGGGGTGAACGCGCCTTCGGGCTGGCTGAACGCGACGCGTCCCCAGGGGAAGCCGCCGAACGGGAACCAGGTGCGCGGGGTCTCGGTCGCGATGAACACGAGCGCGGACCAGAACGGGCCGCCCGGCAGTTTCGACACGACCGTGATGAGGCCGCCGGCGAGTCCGCTGTAGCAGGCGAGCGCGGCGGACAGGCCGATCCACGGCCAGGGGCCGAAGTCGGGGCCGAGGAAGTCGAGTAGCCACGTCAGCAGCGGAAGGTAGAAGGCGACCCCGAAGAGGAAGCCGTACCCGAAGCCGCCGCGGAACCTGCGGGCTTTGACGACGAGGGCGAGGCCGGCGAAGGCGAGCGGCGCGAGCCACCACAGCGGACGCGGCGCGTAGCTGAGGTAGAGCACGAACCCCGACGCCGCGGCCGCGGCGAACCGGAGCGCCCAGGCGCGGGAGAACCGGCGCCGCTTGGCCGGCGCCACGGCATCTTCGATCACGCGCCGAACTGTAAGGGGTCAAAGCCTGGTGAGCCCCTGCGGGCACCCAGGCCCCGGGGATAAAGCGGGCTTTACTTCGCGGGATAAAGCCCGCTTTATCCCCGGGAGTAAAGCGGGCTTTATCGCGGGGTGTCAGGCCTGGTGGATGGTGCGTCCTGCGCGGACGGTGCGCAGGCAGGTCGGGAGCGGGGCGTCGTCGTCGAGTTTGGGCAGGGGCGGGACGCCGGCTCGGGGGTCGGTCGACCAGCGCTGGACGCGGGAGTCCGCGGTGGCGACCACGAGTTCGGGGGCGTCCCAGACCGCGTAGTGCGCGGGCGCGCCCGGGACGAGTGCGCCGGTGAGGCCGTCGTTGACGCCTGCCGCGCGGTGGCCGCCGCGAGTGTGGGCGGTGAACGAGGCGCGCGCCGACAGGCCGGAGCCCGGGGTGCGGTGATAGGTCCCGGCGCGGACGCTCGCCCACGGGTCGAGCGGGGTCACCGGGGCGTCCGAGCCGAACGCGAGCACCACACCCGCCGAGGCGAGCATCGCGAACGGGTTCAGCGCGGCGGCGCGGTCGCCGAGCCTGGTCGCGTACATGCCGTCCGGGCCGCCCCAGGCCGCGTCGAACTGCGGCTGCATCGACCCCGCGACACCCCACGACGCCAGAGCCTGGGCTTGTTCGGGCGTGACCATCTCCAGGTGTTCGAGACGGTGGTGAGCCGAAGCGAGCGCCCGCTGTCCGACGGACTTCTCCGCGAGCCGGAAACCGGCCACGACCTCGGCGACAGCCGCGTCGCCGATGACGTGGAAGCCTGCCTGGAGACCGGCTTCGGTGCAGGCGGCGAGGTGGTCGCCGATGGCCGCGGCGCCGAGGTAAAGCGCGCCAGAGGTCGATGGTGCGTCGGTATAGGGCGCGCAGAGGGCGGCGGTGTGGGAGCCGAGCGCGCCGTCGACGAACAGGTCGCCCGCCAGTCCGCGCACGCCGAGGCGGCGGGCGGTGTCGATCGCGTCGCGTTCGCCCCAGTAGCCGACGACCTCGGGGCCGTCGGTGAGCGCGAGCAGGTCGAGCAGGTCCTGCTCGCTGGAGATGTCGGGTCCGGCGCATTCGTGGACGCTGACGATGCCGCGCGACGCGGCGGTGTCGAGGAACGCGCGCTGGGCGCGGGCGCGCTGCGCCGGGGTGATCGCGGCGCGCATGGCGTCGCGGACGCGGTGGTGGGCGTCACGGGTGAGCGGGCCGTCGGCCGACCAGCCGTCGGCTGCGCGGGCCTCGGGGGTGACCAGCGCGCTCGACACCAGCGCGGAGTGCACGTCGACACGGCTGAGGTAGACGGGCACGTCGCCGGCGGCGGCGTCGAGTTCGGCGCGGCTGGGCAGGCGGGGGTTCGTCCACCGTGACTCGTCCCAGCCGTGCGCGATGAGCACTTCGCCGGGGCGGACGGCGTCGCGGACCGCGGCCAGCAGCCCGGCGGCGTCGCGGACCGTGGTCAGGTCGAGGCCGGTGTGGTGCAGGCCGGTCGCGGTGGCGTGGACGTGGGCGTCGACGAAACCGGGTGCGACGAACGCGCCGTCGAGGTCGACGATCTCGGCGCCGGGGTGCAGCGCGCGGGCAGGCGCGTCCTGGCCGACCCAGACGATGGTGCCGCCGGTGATCGCCATGGCCGTGGCGTCGGGGGAACCGGGGGTGTAGACGCGGCCGCCGAGCAGGAGCGTGGTGCTGTCTTCCGTCACTCCGGAGAGTCTTCCAGGCGCTCGATCTGACACTGTCCCGCGCTGCGTGATCACGACTCGGACGATAATATTTACGCCAAGCAGACGATATGACAGGATATTTTTACGTTTTCCCGACGACTAGGAGCAACAGTGACTGCGATCCAGGAACCTGTCGCGACAGCCGCCGACGCTCTGGAACAGCCGTACGAGTACCGGCGTACCGAGTTGGTGGAACCCGACTGGCGCCGTTTCCCCGGCTGGAGCGATGTGACCGAGGCCCAGTGGCGTGACGCCCAGTGGCAGCGGGTGCACTGCGTCCGCAACATCAAGCAGCTCAAGGCGCTCATGGGCGACCTGCTCGAGGAGCGCTTCTACGACGACCTGCTCGCCGACCAGCGCGAGATGGCGACCATGTCGATGTTGCTGCCCCCGCAGATGCTCAACACGATGGCGCCGCAGGCCGGTACCGACCCGCTGAAGGTCACCGAGGCGTTCTACGCCGACCCGATCCGGCGCTACATGATGCCCGTGCGCAGCGACCGCGACACCGAGTGGCCCAGCCACCCGCACTCCGAGCGCGACTCGCTGCACGAGGCCGAGATGTGGGTGGTCGAGGGCCTGACCCACCGCTACCCCACCAAGGTGCTGGCCGAGATGATCTCGACCTGCCCCCAGTACTGCGGCCACTGCACCCGGATGGACCTCGTCGGGAACTCGACCGAGACGATCGACAAGCACAAGCTCTCGCTCAAGCCGGTCGACCGCCAGGACGCGATGATCGACTACCTCAAGAAGACACCCGGCGTGCGTGACGTGGTCGTCTCCGGCGGCGACGTCGCCAACGTCCCGTGGCCGCAGCTCGAGTCGTTCCTCATGCGCCTGATGGACATCGAGACCGTCCGCGACATCCGCCTCGCCACCAAGGCGCTCGCCGGCCTGCCCCAGCACTGGCTGCAGCCGAAGGTCGTCGAAGGCCTCGAGCGCGTCGCCGTCACCGCGCAGCGCCGCGGCGTCAACCTCGCGATCCACACCCACGTCAACCACGCCCAGTCGGTCACCCCGCTGGTCGCCGAGGCGGCGCAGACCGCGCTCAACGTCGGCGTCCGCGACGTGCGCAACCAGGGCGTGCTCATGCGCGGCGTCAACGCGACCCCGGCGCAGCTGCTCGACCTGTGCTTCGCGCTGCAGGGCGAGGCGAACATCCTGCCGTACTACTTCTACATGTGCGACATGATCCCCAATGCCGAGCACTGGCGCGTTTCGGTGCACGAGGCGCAGGAGCTGCAGCACGCGATCATGGGCTACCTGCCCGGGTACGCGACCCCGCGCATCGTGTGCGACGTGCCCTACGTCGGCAAGCGCTGGGTGCACCAGCTCGCCGAGTACGACCGCGAGCGCGGCATCTCGTACTGGACGAAGAACTACCGAACCGGGATCGAGCACACCGACCCCGAGGCGTTGCAGCGGCACTACCCGTACTACGACCCGATCTCGACGCTGCCCGAAGCGGGCCGCAAGTGGTGGGCCGAGCACAGCGGCTGAGCCACGTTCGATCCGGTCCCGGGAGCAGCTCTCGGGACCGGATCGAACATCAAGCGCTGCCTGCCAAGAGGACCGCCGCCTGGCTCGTCTGCTGGTACAGGACATGGCGGCCGTCTCGGGCTTTGCTGACGAGACCGGCGCGGTGCAGCGCGCTGAGGTGATAGGAGACGGTGCCCGCGGTGTAGCCGATCCGCCTGGCGAGTTCCGCGGTCGAACGGGCGGTTTCGAGATCCGCCAGCAACGCCGCGCGGGCGGCGCCGACGACTTGGGCGATCCTGCCGGGTTCGCGGTCACGGCCGGCGCCGATCCGCCGGGCCGGGTAGTAGAGAACGGCCTCCCCCGGAACGTCGACCTGCGCGGTGACCTCGGGCTTGCCAAGTACGCCCGGCACGAGCACCAGCTCCTGGCCCGCGAGATCGAGTTCGCCATCCCAGGGTTTGGCGAGCGTGATCGCGTCGCCAGCCCACCCGATCTCGGGATGCAGTTCACCGAGCGTGCGGCCGATCCCATAGGAGATCACGGACTTCGCCCGGTGCGCGATGTCCCGATCCGCGGCCGCGCTGAGCTCGGGCCAGCCGTCGGCGAGCGCGTCCCGCCAGAACCGGGCGAGCCCGTTGGCCAGCCGCCGCTGGATCCGCCCCGACTCCACCAGCTCGCGGGTCGTGGCCGACAACGGCCTGCTCCAATGGATTTCCGTGTAGGTGAAGACCTGGCTCTCGACCTCGTCCTGCGCCGTCGCCTCGATCCGCCCGATCTGCTCCTCGATGAGCTCATCGCGCCGGATGCCCGCCCCGGGACGCGGGATGAGCAGGTCCGGCACGTAGATGTCGCCGCTGTGCGGCAACAGATCGACGAGCAGCGCGACGTCTCGATGGCCGAGTGACGCGCGGGCGAGCGGCCCGGGATCCCCGAACACCGGGTGCGTGCCCGAGGCGGCGGTGAGCTTCAGCCACGCCATGGACTCCGCCGCCGGTGAAGGCGACCAGCGTGTCCTGGACACCGTTTCGACGTCGACCCCCAACGTGAACACCAAGCGACACTAGCAGCCGTCGCGGTGGATTTGAACCGGCTCGAATCCTTTCCTGCCAACGGTTCTCGCGCGGTTGAATCGTCACGTCCAGGCCAGTGGGGCAGGTCTGGAAATCCGATTCCGACAGCTGAATTCCGTTACGAATACGGCAGGAGAATGCAATGCGAAAGTCGAAGTTGCTACCGCTGGCGGCGGTGTCGGCCACGGTCGTGTCGGCCTTGGCCGTGGCGTCCGGAACGGGGGTCGCCGCGGAGAGCGGGACCCAGACCGTCCTGGCGGGTGGCACGTGCTCGGGGTCCTGGGTCGACGTCCACGCCACCGTGATCGCCCGGTCCCGGCCCGACGCCGCGTCCGCGAAGGTCTTCGATGTCTACGCCGGTGAGACGTTCCCGTGTCGCAAGATCGTCGTCGGCGAGAACTACGGCGCCTGCGGCTATCCGCAGGCGAACGGGTGGATCCTGGTCCAGGACGGCATCAAACGGCACGACGGGTACGCCGGCTGGTCCGGCTACATTCCCAGCGTCTGCACCAGCGACAGGTAGGAAACCGCACCTGGCCGATTGGGCCCTGATCAGCGGAAACGCCGGTCAGGGCCCATCCGGCGTTCGTCATGGGCAAGATCTGGGCGGGCATTCGGAAACACTGCGGAGACACCCTCTGGGAGGAGCCTCCGATGTCTGTTCTCCGAGACAGGTTCAGACCTGTCGCCGCCGCGCTGACCGCGAGCACCATCGCGCTGTCAGGTCTCGCGGCCACCACCGCGGCACCCGCCTTCGCCGACGCCTCGTGCGCCGGCGGGGTTTCCGTCTACGGCACGCTGGCGAGCGGGCAGCTCACCTACACCGCGATCAACCCGGACAACGGGAACATCAAGCATGTCGTGGTGTCCTCGCGCTCGCTCGGGTTCACGCCGAAGGCGATCGCGGCGATCAACTTCAACACCGTGCTGGTCACCTCGCCCGCCGGTGTCCTCTACCGCGTCGACGTGCAGACCAACGACGACAACCTGACCTTCAAGGACCCGGTCGACATCCAGCACGGCTGGACGCACGACAAGCTGAGCTACGACGGGTACGGGCACCTCTACGGCACCACCGCCAACGGCACCCTGCTGCGGTACCTGGTCTCCGGGGACAAGCCGGGCGCCAACCAGATCGGGAAGCGCCAGGAGATCGGCAACGGCGGGTTCTCGCTCAAGACGCTGGCCACCGCCGGGGACGACCGGCTCGTGGCGACCGCGGCCGACGGGCAGCTGATCGGCTACACGGTCTCGCCGACCGGCACCACCTACAGCCGCGCGCAGCTCGTCGAGCACGGCTGGCAGTCGTTCACCGACCTCGTCTCGCCGGGCGGCGGCCTGTACTACGGCAAGAACCCCGCGGGCGCCATGTACTGGTACGAAGACGCCGACCCCGCCGACGGTTCCGGCGACGACATCTTGTACCACAACAACGACCCGGTCTCCTCGCAGGGCTGGACGCAGACGCTGCTGTCGGCAGTGCCCCGCACCTGCACCTCGACCACGCCCACCAAGCCGCTGCGCGCGAAGATCGCCGCGCTGGCCAACGGCGAGGTCGGCACGCTGGAAGCGCAGTGCGACAAGTACCACTCCGCCTGCGACCGCGGCGCGCTCGACTGGTGCGCGATGTTCGCGACCTGGTCATGGTCCGCCGCCGGGGTTTCCGGTGTGCCACGCGACAAGTTCATCGCCCGCGCGCTCGGCGAGTGGGGCGTGCAGCGCGGCCTGTTCAAGTCGCGCACCGGCACCGCGCACGGCAGCCCGAAACCGGGTGACTGGGTCATCTACGGCCCGCCGGACGGCACCACGGGCGGCCACGTCGACGTGATCGTCGCCGTCAACCCCGACGGGACGATCACCACCGTCGGCGGCAACCTCAGCGACCGGGTCCGGCGCAAGACCATCGACCCCGACACCGCCACCTCCGGCTCGCAGGGCAAGCACATCTCCGGCTACGTCTCCCCGCCCGGCGCCTGAGCGCGCCACCCCGACCTTTCGGAGCACACTGATGCGTTTTCGAGGCAGAACCTGGCTCGCGGCCGGCGTAGTGCTGACCGCGTTGACCACCGCCACCAGCCCCGCGTCGGCCGACGACCCCGCCGACCTGAGCACCCGCATGCAGCAACTGGCCGCCTACCCGACGAAGCCGTGCGTGTCCGGCGGCCCCACCTCGGCCGACTCCGCCGCGGCTGACCGGCTCAACGACGTCCTCACCGGCACGCTGCGCGGGCACATGACCCCGTACCGCGTGTCCTGTGCCCGCGCGGTGATCAACGCCGTGCAGGCCAACCGGTTCGACGAGCGCGCGGCCGTCATCGCGATCACCACCACGATCGTGGAATCGCTGATCGAGAACATCTCGGAGAAGGTCGACCACACCAGCCTCGGCCTGTTCCAGCAGCAGGACTGGTGGGGCAGGGAAGAGCAGCGCCTCAACCCGGCCTACGCGACCGGCACCTTCCTCGACCACATGGTCGCCGCCTACCCGGGCGGCTCGTGGCGCACCGCGCCGATCGGTGAGGTCTGCCAGAAGGTGCAGGGCTCGGCGTTCCCGTCGCGCTACCAGCCGCAGGCCGCCGACGCCCAGCGCATCGTGGCCGAACTCGGCGGTCCGACCGCGACCACCACGTCGATCTACGGCGCGCTCGGCGACGGCAGGCTCACCTACAGCACCATCAACGCGCAGACCGGTGACCGCACGAAGACCTTGGTCTCCACCGACAACCTCGGCTTCGTGCCGAAGACACTGGCGACGCTGAACCAGAACACGCTGCTGGTGACGTCGCCCGCAGGCGAGCTCTACCGCGTGGACGTCATCACGAACAAGAACTCGCTGCAGTTCTCCACCCCGACCGCGCTCGGCGGCGGCTGGACGCACTCGCTGCTGACCTACGACGGGCACGGCCATCTCTACGGCGTCGCCGGCAGCACCCTGATGTCCTATGTGGTCTCGCGGCCGAAGCCGTCGAGTGTCCACATCGGACAGCGCGCGGTCATCGGGACCGGCTTCACGTTGCGCTCGCTGACCGCCACCGGCGACGACTGGCTGCTCGGCATCAGCACCGCCGGCGCGCTGCGGTCGTACCACATCGCGGCCGACCACACCTGGTCCGGCGCCACCCTCGGCGACCGGTGGAGCGGCATCGACCAGGTCGTGTCACCCGGTTTCGGGCTCTACTACGGCCAAACCCGTGACGGCGGGCTGTACCGCTACTTCGACCACAATCCCTACGACCTCGACGGCTCCGATCTCCAAGGCTTCGGCACGGATCCCGTCGACACCGGTGGCTGGACGCAGACGCTGCTGTCCGCCCAGCCGCTCTCCGGCTAAAGGCTCGTGAGCGTTGCGGGCGGTTAGAACCGCCCGCAACGCTCACGACCCCAAGTCAGTCGAAGCGCGTGGGGCGCAGCACCGGCGCCGTCGCCAGTGTCTCGGCGAGCACCGTCGCGAAATCGGCGGGCACCTCAGCGCCTTCCGGCGGGAGCGGTTCTCCGTGCGCTGCCCGCACGAGCGAGTACTGCGCGTGGGCCACCGAGGAGTCCCCGCGCGAGGTCAGGGTCAGCGCGGCCCGGTACCGGCGAGTGAGTTCGGCATCCGGCATCACCTCGCCGAGCACCTGGGAGGACTTGTCCTCGGCGGCGTTCTTGGCCAAGCTGGTCAGCCGCTGAAGCATCAGCGCGGCGACCTTGCGCTCAGCCGACGGCTCCGCGAGCTGATCGGTGATCTCCTGGACGTCGTCAGGATCGTAGACATCCATGCCCCGGGTGTCGCCCAGCCTGGCCGCCGCGCGAGGCACGAAGAAGTGAGCGCGGACGCTGAGATGGTCGGCCAGCGCCGGCACGGCCTCGATGGGAACACCCCAGTCGGCGGCGACCTTGGCACGCGGCCACCACTGGTCACTCGTCAGATTGAGGCGGTCGACGGCCCGCTCGCGGTCGACCTCGACGTCCACGAGCACGTCCTGGAGCCACTCCACGAGATGCGTGGCGTCCGGCACCCGAGGGCACTCGATCTCCCCGGCCGCGGTGTGGAAGACGACATCCACCCCGTTCGGTTTCCCCATCTTCACGCGGTGGCGCACGGTGACCCGGCGCAGCTCCGTCACTGGGATCCGGGTCTGCCCGAGAATCCGCTTGACCAGCAGAAACTCCGGGGCCTCGGCCGGGCTCAGCTCGACCCAGCGCACCGCGGCGAACTCATGGAAGAACACGAACACCGCCAGCGCGACCCCGAGCACGGCGAGAATGCCCGCCACCACGAGCGCGGTGTACCAGGCGGCCTCGGCCCCGCCGAACGCCGCCACGACGACCAGCAGCAGAAGCGTGACCGGCAACGTCACCAGCGCGGGCACAACCAGCCCCGCCGCCGCGTTGGCACCCAGGTAGCGCGCCGCGCTCGGCACGAACACCACCCGCCACCCGCCCGGTCTCGCCGACACGATTCCGGGTACCGCCGATGAGACGTCCATCGACACAGCCTGCCGTGTCCAGCGCACCGAAACGACGGCCAGCCGGAGCAAAAAACCGGGCCCCGGGGATTTCCCCAGGGCCCGGTCCGGGTCAGTTGCGCAGCGCTGTCGGTGACAGCTGGCAGCTCGGGTCACCAGCGGCCGTCTTGTCGAAGACGAACTTCATCCCCGTCACTCCCATACCGCGGCCGTAGCCGTCACCGGTGAGCTTGTGCCAGCCGCCGTCCTGGATGCCGGAGTAGGTGTACCGCACGGTCGTCGGCGCGGTGCCGCCGTCCTGCCAGTGCACGTCGGCCAGGTTCCCGCCGTGCTGCGAACCCTTGTTGATCCGGTATTCGACCGAATAGATGTAGTCGGCGCGGCCCTTCACCGGCTCCCGGTAGATGATCCGCAGCGTGCCGGTGAACCCGCCCGCCGAGCACGACGGCGTGTACGTCACGGTCTGCTGCACCGACGCCGAAGCCATCGGCGCGGCCAGCGTCCCCGCCGCCGCGAGCGCGGCCACCCCCGCCGCGGCGCCCTTCCAGTTGATCATGGTTCCCCTCCGTGTCCGGTACTGCCTTTCCCGGGGAACTGTGCCGTCTGGCCCGCCCAGATTCCGCCCAGGCAAACCGGTTGACCGCACCGGAACACTGAACGACATGGGAATACTCGAGCCGGGAGTGGCGCGGTGGCACTGTTCGTCCACCTGACGCCTGCGAAGAACAGCCGCAGCATCAGCCGCGCGGGCCTGCGGTCCGGGCGCGGCGTGTTCTGCGTGCCGATGCTGCGGTCCTACTCGCTCACCCACCAATGGCTACGGGAACTGCGGCGCTGGTCCGGCCAGCGGGAGTACGTCGCCATCGACTTCCGCGTGCCCGACGAGGAGATGGTCGCGGTCGGGCACTACGGCCGCGCCCGGCGGGAGGTCACCGCCGCCGCGGCGGTCGAACTCGTGCGCGAGCTCGCTGACCCGCTGGGCTTCGAGGTCGTGGTGCCGCGGGCGGTCAGCCGTCGAGAGGTGCACCGGATCCGGCACGTCAAGCAGGTCTGCGGCTGGCGGTACGCCCCTGGCCAGCACGGCGTCCGCCCCTGTCCGTGCCCGGTCTGCCTGCCGATCGGCGCCTACGGCTCCGCGAGCATCCGCGCCCGCTACTGAGCGCCCGCAGGGGTCGTGAGTGTTTAGACCGGTTAGAACCGGCCGTACCACTCACGACGACCCTGGCCAGCCGCACCGGAACGAGCGCGGGCGACGCGGGTGCGGCACAGTTGGAGGCGGACAATCTGCCCCGTGTTCGCAGGAGTGGCGCCATGATCCTGATCAACATCAAGTTCCCCATCCGCCCCGACAAGATCGACGAGTGGCTGGAAGTGGCCAACGCCTACGCCAAGGACGTCAACACCGAGGAAGGCTGCCTGTTCTTCCAGATCTCGCGCAGCCTGGTCGACGAGAACGAGTTCGTCTGCATCGAAGGCTTCAAAGACGCCGAAGCGGGTGCCGCGCATGTGAAGCACTCGTACGTGAAGAAGTTCTTCGAGGCCGCGCCGGACCTCGTCTCGGCGCAGCCGCAGATCATCTACCTCGACGCCCCGCACGACGGATTCGGCCCGATGGGCGAGATCCAGCCCCGCTGAGGTCGTGAGTGTTCCCGCCGGTTCTAGCCGTCGGGAACACTCACAACCTCCACAGCGTGGGAGGAATCAGACCCACGAGCCGCAGTGATCGCTCGTGTCGCAGACGCGTACCCGCACCCTCTCGATGATGGTGCCGTCGGTCTTCTCCTTGAGGCCGTCGAAGGCGCGCGTGACGTGACCATCGATCTCGACATCGACTACGGTCCGGGTGGCCGCGCGCGTCGTGCTCCACCTGACGAACGACCGACCGTGATAACCGTTGGACCAGGTCAACGACACCGTCGCCGCGGCCACACCGCCCTTCAGTCCGAGCTCATCGGTCCTGCTCCTGCCGCCAGGCGGCCGTTCCACCGCCTGCGCCGTGGTCGCCACGCCCAGCGTGAGCGCCATGGCGGCCACCAGGCCGACGGCGAATCGGGTCGTGCTCATGTTTCCTCATTTCCCCGTGAACGGTAGCCCTTGAGCGAATGGCAAGCGTTACATTGATTCACGGAAAAGTCTTCGAATGACACCGATCTCTGCATACTTTGAAAGCGCTATCCCGCAATGCGTGAGCCGAGCGAAAGCGCGGCCGCGGTGACCGCGGTCGTGGCCTCCGTGAGGCCTGTCCCCTCCGGTGAGGACGACAGGATCACCACGATGTAGCGGTCGTCCTCGCCCACCAGCCCGGTGGTGTGCGCGTCGACGGCACCGCGCCCGGCGGCCCATCCCTGCTTGACGGCCACCGGCCGGTCCCCGAACGCCGCCGGGATGCCGAAACGCTGGTCGAACCCGTCGGCCGCGGTCTTCGCGGACTGACGCAGCGGGGTCAGCAGCTGGTTGCGCTTGGTCTTCGGCAGCTTGAGGACGTAGGTGTAGATCGCCGCGATGTCGTCCGCTGTGGACGTCGTGTCGCCCCATCGTCCCCGGTCAGTGGGCGGCGTGGTGTGCCGCAACCCGATGAGCGCGGCGGATCTGGTCACGATGTCGGGTCCGCCGTTGCGCGACCACAGCGTGTTGGCGATGCCGTCGTCGCTGGCCGAGAGCATCCGGTGGATCTTCGCGAGTTCGGCTTTCTCGCGGGTGCCTTTCTCGACGATGGCGTCCAGCGCGATGAGCAGTTTGACGACCGAGGCCATCCGGAACTGCTCATCGCCGTGGGTGCGGACGACCTTCTCGCCCGACTCCCGGTCGAGCACGACGGTGGCCACCCGGGTGGCCGGATCCGCGTTGGACCGCAACACCGAGTATCCCAGCACGCCCGCCGCGATGGCCACCACGGTGAGCACCGCCATTCCGCGCGGGAATCGCCGCTTGGGCCGCGGGCGATGAATGGGAACGGTGCGCTCGTGCAACATATCGTGATTATTGATACGCCGATATTCACGCGCAATCGAAGTTCTGCAATAGCCTCGTAACAACGGCCTTTTGGAAATGGCAAATCAGTCGATCGGCCGAGGCTGAATGACCTTTCGGCCGAGGCGCCGTCAGCCGTTCCGGGCGATGCGGCGCCTGCGGTACCGCTCCGTGAGCAGCAGCACGCAGACCAGGACCACCGCGCCTGCGGCAACCTGGATGAGCACGCTGAGCCCGGCGAAGGAGCTGAGCATGTTGACGATGGCCGCGATGACGAGCGTGAGCCAGAGCAGGATGCCGGTCGCGGTGGCGCCCTTGCGGGCCGGGCGGTAGGTGTCGGTGTTCATGCCGGAAAGCTATCCGCGCAGGTGAGGGCGCCGCGATGGCCTGCTCCCCCGTAACGGTGGTGGCGCCAGCACCACCACGGCCACGTTACCGCTTAAGCGGGAATTCGTCCTCTACGATCGGCTGCGTGACGTTGGGGCCCACGACGCAGGTCATGCACGCACTCGAGCAGCTTTGGACCGAGATCCGGCGCAGGCACGCCGATGTGCCCGAGGCGATTCTCGTGCTCGCGTCCGGCACGATGGGCCAGCCGACCGAGATCTTCGGCCACTTCGCGCGGGCACGCTGGCATGTCGGCGACGGCGTCGATCCCCGCGCCGAGTTCTTCATCGGCGCCGAGGGGCTGCGCAGGCCGGCGACCGAGATACTCGGGACCGCGTTGCACGAGGCCGCGCACGGCCTGGCCGCCACCCGCGACATCGTCGACGTCAGCGACGGCCGCTACCACAACCGCAAGTTCGCCGAACTCGCCGGAGAACTGGGCGTCACGGTGCGCAAAATGGACCGCCAAGGCTGGTCCGACACCGCCGTTCCCGACGACACGGCCACCGCGTACGCCGAGCAGGTCGCGGTGCTCGAAGCGGCGTTGACGGTCTGGCGCCACACCGAAACCGAAGCCGTCCAGCGGATCCTCGAAACCCCAGAACCCGACGACGAGAACAGCGAGCCCGGCGAGCCACCGGCCCGCGCGCGGATCGACGTCGGCGCCGTCGACGGCCGGGGCGCGCACCGGGGCGGTGGCAACTACATCGCCGTCGGGTGCGGGTGCCCGAAGCCGCGGCGCGGCCGGTTCGCGCGCAGCGTCTTCGACCTCGGGCCCGTCACCTGCGGAGTGTGCGACGAACCGTTCACCGAAGTCGGATGACCTCGGCGTAGGTCTCCTCCGGCGTGAGGCCGTCGGTCGGCAGGACGCGGCAGTCCGGCCGCGTCGCCAGATACGCGGTGAGATGGTCGTGGATCCGCTCCAGCAGTTTCTGGCCGCCGCCACGGGTGACGATCTCGTCCATGCGCCGGTGCCTGGCCTCGTGTTCGCCCGTCACGCGCCCGGCGAACCGGTCCAGCATGCGGGGCTTCGCGACGGTCAACACGATCTCGCGGTACTGCGCACCCGCTCGCTCCGCGGCCGCCTCGAACCCCTCGATCTCCTCGAACCGGGTCGTGAGCTGCGGCATCACGACGTCATGCCCGGCACGCAGGTGGGTTTCCGCCATGGCGATCGCCAGCGCACGACCCGCGCGCAGCGCCACCCAGAAGTCGTCCTGCCAGCCGCCGATCAAACTCACGATCTGGTCGGTGTCGAGGTTGAGCACGCCGGCGTGCCGGTCGACGTAGAGCTGGGCGATCGTGGACTTCCCGACGCCGGACGGGCCGTTCAAGTGGATCAACCGTGGCATGCGCCGGACGCTACTCGCCGAACGGCCGCGTCGTCTGGACCTGGTCGCGACCGGCGTTCTTCGCGCGGTACAGCGCGTGGTCGGCGGCGCGCAGCAGGTCGTCGACGCTGTTGCTGCCGTCGGCGGGATGGACGGCGGCGCCGATCGACACCGTCAACCCGCTCACGCTGGGTCCGCCGGGCAGGTCGACGATCACCGTGTGGACGCGCAGCCGGATCCGTTCGGCGAGGTTCTCCAGGTTCTCGGCGGTGCCGATGTCGGGCACCAGAATCGCGAACTCCTCGCCGCCGAAGCGGCCGACGGCGTCTTGACCACGGGTTTCGGCCTTCACCGCGTCGGCGACGGCACGCAGCACGAGGTCGCCGTTGGGATGGCCGTGCACGTCGTTGATCCGCTTGAAGTGATCGAGGTCGAGGAACAGCACGCCGGTCACGCGAGTGCCGCCCGCCGCGCGCCGGAGCGCTTCCTCGGCCAGCTCGGTCCACCATTTCTTGGTGAACAGGCCGGTCGTGACGTCGATCCGGGCGGCGAGCTGGTGCTGCGAGAGCAGGATCCCGCGGTGGATGGCGACCAGTGCGATCACCACGCCGGCGAGCACGAACGGGTTCGCCACCACCAGCAGCACCGCCACCACCAGGCCGAGCCCGGCCGTCCCGGCTTCGAGCAGTTGCTGGGAGAAGCCGCTGAACAGCTCGCGGACGGTCGTTTCGGGGCTGGACAACGCGATCGCCGCCATCACCAGCCCGGTGTTGATCGCCCAGCGCAGCACCGCCGCCGCGGCGATCACGCCGACATCGGCCAAGCCGGGCAGCAGGCCGGTGGACGGCGCGCCGGGATAGTGGTGCATGCCGAGCGCGAGCACCGCGACCGCGGCCTGGGTGCCGAGCAGCACGGTCGACGCGGCGAACACCCAGCGGTGCGCGGGGATCGGACGGCGGACCGGCCAGATCCGGAACCACGCGTAGCCGTAGGTCCAGACCACCATGGCCGTCGCGAGCAGCGGCGGGAGCACGATGACCGCCGCGACCGACCAGACGGCTTTGGTGTCGACGTAGGCGACGGTCGAATCGCGCGCGTACTCACGCTGCCGTTCGACATGCCGGGTCAACTCGATCGCGGCGGCAGCGGCGATCGCCAGCACGCCGGCCCGGATCAAGTCGAGTGAGGTGACGGCCACGAGCGGCGCGGTCGCCGCGCTGGCCGCGACCGCGAGGAAGTTGATCGCGAGCACGTAACCCAGCACGCGGAGAGGCCGCTGCCAGAGCAGCCAGCCTCCTATCCGTCCTCGCACCCGCCTCACCAGCCACAACAGGGGTGCGCACCCGCACCTGGACCATCCACCGTAACCGAATTGGCACAGCCGGTCACTGGAATGTGTTGAGACCATGATGCCCGAAACTCAATTCGCCCGGTTGGCCCAATGAAGGAGGTGCCCCGATGAGCGACAACAACTGGTGACCCGACTCCCCCGAACCCCGCTAAGACGGCTGGGCCGCCGCTGACGCGCGGGCCCAGCCGGTGGCGGCGGCCGAGGCCGCGAGCACACCGGCGACCGCGAACGACGCGATCACCAGCGACGGCGCGATCACCTGCGCGAGCAGTCCGGACACGATGATCGCCAGCCCCTGCGCGGCCCGGAACGCGGCACCGGCCACACCGAGCGCCTGCCCGCGCCGCGAGTCCGGCACCAGCCGGACATAGGTGGCCTGGGTGACCATGTCGTGCGCCGAGAACGCGCCGCTCAAACCCCACAACAGTGCGCTGACCAGCACACTCGGCGCCCAGCCCGTCGGCAGCAGCACCAGGCTGCTCGCCGCGGCGAGCGGGCCGAGCAACGTCAGGCGGCGCGTTGGCGCGAGCCGTTTGAGCATCAGCACCCCGGCGATCGTGCCGAGAGGGTTGGCCGCCAGCAGCCAGCCGAGCTGCGAGTTCGCGCCGAGTTCGGCCGCGTACGGGACGGCCAGGCCTTCCGGGACGACGTAAAAACCGCTGCAGCAGGCGATGCCGAGCAAGGCGAGCAGCCGCTTGTCCGCCGCGACCAACCGCCAGCCCGCCGTGATCGTCGGCCGGCGTCCGGCCTTCGGTTCAGCGAACCCGGTCGGTCGATGCGGACGCAACGTCGCACGCAGCAGTGCGGCCGAGACGAGGAACGTGCCCGCGTCGACCCACAACGCGCCTGCCGGACTGAGCGCGTCCACCACCGCGGCGCCACCGCCGAAGCCGAACGCCAGCCCGCACTGGTAGGTCATCGACAGGATCCCGGTGCCCGCGACCAGCCGATCCCCGGCCAGCAGCGCGGGCAGCACGGCCTGCCGCGCGGCCGAGAACGGCACCGCCGCCAGCTGCACGACCACGAGCAACGCGACCCGGACGACCAGTGGGACCCCGGGCAATGCCATCGCCGCGACCACCACGGCCCGCGCGAGATCGGTGGCGACCATGACCGTCCGCCGGGAGAACCGGTCCGTGACGGCGGCCAGCACCAGGCCGCCGAGCACGTCCGGCACGTAGCTCACCGCGAACGTCAACGCGGTCAGTGACGGCGACGAGGTCTGCTGCCACACCAGGATCGTCAGCGCGAGCCGCGCCAGCTGGTCGCCCGCGACCGACAGCAGATGCGCGGCCAGCAGCCCGCGGAACTCGCCGATCCCGAACACCGAGCGGAACGTCGCCGGTCGATCAGCCGTACCGGTCATGCCCTCACCCCTGACCGACGGTAGCCGTTCCATCCGCACCCCGGAAGAGTCACGGTTGACGCTGCCGGGTCATCCTCCTACCGTCAGTGAGGCAAGACATCGGATGTTCAGCCCCTTCGGGGGCGACCACGCCCGCCGGCCGATGTGCACCAACCTGTCGACCCGCCGCCAGGAAGGACACACCGACGATGTCAGAACCCTTGCGCCCATCTGGCCTGACCAGGAGAACGGCACTGCGCACGCTGGCCGCCTCCGCGCTCGCCGCCCCTGTCGTGTTCTCGCCACTGAGCTCGGCGGCCGCCGTCGCGGCTCCGCTGTGGCACCCGGTCCCGTCGTCCGACGGTTTGAAGGCTTACGAAGGAATCGAAGCCGACCGGGGCAACCACCACCCGGACCGGAAATACGTCTATGTGGAAGGCGACCACTACCGCTTCAACATCTGGAAGGACGACCGCGACACCACCGGCGGCGGCGACCGCCAGCGCACCGAGTCCAAAGGCATGGTGCAGAACGGCACGATCCTGAAAATGCGCAACGGCGAGAACTGGACGTTGTCCTACGAGATGTACATTCCGGGCTCGCTGCACGGCACCAGCAAGTTCACGCACATCTTCCAGACGAAGACGCCGAAGACCAACGGCGGCCCATGGGTGACCTTGGACCTCACCCGCAGCGGCAGCAAGGAAATGCTCAGCGCACGGGCCTATGCCAACTCCGGCTCGCCGAACATCGCGTCGACCGAGCTCGCGCCGCTGCGCGACAAGTGGATCACCATCGAGTGGACGTTCACCCCCGGCGCGAAGGGCGCCGCGGGCTGCGTCATCCGCAACGGCACCGGCTCCGGCGCGCCCATCGCCGCCCAGGGCAAGATGTCGAACGTGAAGATCCCCGACGAGGGCGACTACGTGCGCCCGAAATGGGGAATCTATCGCTCCGTGCAGAGCGCGTCATCCGACATTCTCGACACTTATCTGCTGTTCCGGAATTACTCGGCCGGACGCGCCTAGCACGATTGCACGAAACCAGGCAACGATCTCCGGGTAATCCCCGATGCCGCAGGTCGTGCCGCGTGACAGCCTCGGTGATGGCCACTGTGGACAGTGGTCATCACCGAGGAGAGGAAACAACGCGTAGTGGAAGAACGCGAAGACCCCGTGCTCATGCGGAAGGTCGAAGTGCTCCATGAATTCGCCGCGCTTTATCAGTCCGGAAAGGCGGTTACCCACGACGGCTGGCATGCCGGCGCCGCACTGGGTGACCGCGACGGCGAAGGGGTGATGCTGGCGTATCACGACTCCGGCGACGAAGTGCAGTTTACCTTCCGCACCGGCGAGCGTGCCCTGTTCGGCATCACCGAAGGCGGCAACCGGCCACCGCTACCCCGGTACGGCTACCAGGTGTGGCACCTGCGGCCGGGCGTCGGCGGCGCGGTCGACGAGCGAGTGGGCAGACTGGAGGTGACCGGCTCGGACGGCGTGGCCGTCCCCGCCGAAATCGTGGCCCACACGTTCACGGTGAACATCGACATCGGGCCTGCGCCCCGGACGATGGACGAGATATTCGACTGGCAGGCCCCGGAGCTGACCGTCCGGGTGTTCGACAAGGCCGGCGCGGTGCTTTACGAAGGCCCGCTGCTCAACGAGCAGTGGCACGGCAAGGCGTCGTGACGATGTGACGGTGTGGCGTGGGAGCCGCCTGGCTCCCACGCCACACCGTCCACAAAGGATGGTTCGGGTCGATCAGACCAGGTCGGGCAGGTGGATGTCGGTGACGTGCACGTCGACGACCGCGACATCGAGGCCGAGGAACTGCTCGACCGCGTCGACCACGTTGACCCGGATCTGCTCGGCGACGGTCTTGACCGCGTGCCCGAACTCGACGACCACCGAGATCTTGATCGTCGCGACGTCACCCTCGAGCTCGACGGCGATGCCGTCCTCGGCGAGTTCGTGGACGCCTTCGGCCTTGCGGGACACCACGTTCACGATCTTGACGACCACGCCGTCGCCGACCGTGGTGGCGCCGCGGGCGCCTGCGGCGGGACGGGCCTCGGCCGGGGCGGCTTCTTCGGCGGGTGCCTCAGCGGGCTCCTCGGCGGAGTCGGCGGCGGACTCATCGGCGGACGCTTCTGTGGCAGCTTCGTCCGTGGCGGCTTCGGTCTCGGCGACCTCGGGAGCGTCGGCGACCTCGGCTTCTTCGGCGGTCTCGGCCGCGTCGCCGGCGACAGTCTCGTCCGCGGTCGCCTCGTCGGCTTCGCCCTCGGCCGCTTCGTCAGCGTCGTCCGCCTCGTCGGCGGTCGCTTCGTCGCTCTCGTCGGCGACGGCTTCGTCTGCCGCTTCGTCGGTTTCGGTGTCGTCGTCGGCGATCGCCTCGTCCGACTCCTCGTCCGCGGCAGCCTCGTCGGCTTCCTCGGCCTCCTCGTCGGCGAGCTCGGCGCTGTCCTCGTCCGCCTCGGCGTCATCCGCGTCGTCGTCGTCTTCGGCGACCGCTTCGTCGGTGCTCTCGGCGGCGTCCTCGTCCGTCTCTTCCGTGCTGTCTTCGTCAGCGGTCTCGACGGCGTCCACTTCGGCGGCTTCGGTCTCGGCGGCGTCGCCCGCGGATTCCGTCGTCTCGTCCTGGATCGCTTCGGCCGCAACGGTTTCCGGCTCGGCGGTGGCGGGCGCGTACGGCTCGTGGGTCTCGGTCTTGGCGCGGCCGAAGATGCTGTTCATGACATCAGACATGATGATGGGTTCCCCTTTTCGGGAGCGACGACTACGGGGGGTTGCGAGGAGACGGCGCCATACTAGGGCCAGGCCGATGATTCGGATCACTGACCCCCAACTCTGAGATTTCCTTGTGTCCCAACCATGTTCCGCTTGAGACCGAAGGTCACGGACCCGCCGACGCCGAATCGACGCACCATGTTCGCCCGGAGTTCAAAGAGTCACCCCGGGCCCGGCCCCGCGAAGGTTAGCCGATCCGCGAGCCCCTGGGGAGCCCTGGACGATCTGACCAGTTATTGGCATGAAAGGGCTCTAGGGCCGCAGCAGATACCCGGCGGTCCGCCGGCGCGCGGCGGCGTTGTCCGGCCGGGGGTCGAAGACGGCGTCCAGCAGAACGATCACCTCGTCCCGCGCCGCCCGGGTGCGCATGATCCGCTTCCACAGCCGGAGGTTCAGCGCGTGGCGCCGCGGCGAGGTGTTCGCCAGCCTCAGTACGTTGGCGACGTTGCGGCGCACCTTGTCGGGCAATGCGTGCAGGTCAGAGCGCTGCTCGAGGAGGATCTCCGGCAGCACGTCCAGGCCGTGCTCCGTCATGAAGTCGAAGTCCGTCCGCCACGCGGCCGCGCCGAGGTAGTCGACCATCCGGCACCAGCCGCGCAGGAACGTCAGCTCGATCGGGGCGTACGGGGCCGGGTCGATGTCCGCGATCGCGGTGACGACGACGTCGAGGCAGGTCTTGTGCGCTTTCCACAACGCGATCCGGACCGGCTCGGTATCGCTCGAAGGAGCCAGTGTCTTCACGAGCGTGAAGTAGTCCGACCACTGTTCGACGCTGCGGGCCAACTCGGCGGGCACGACACCCGCGCGCACGTATCCGAAGCGTGACGGCGCCGGGGCGTCGGCGATCTCGAGCGGGGGTACGACTCCGGCCCGGACCGCGCCGAGCCACGGGATCACGCTCAGCGTGTAGTTGCCGTAGGCCCACGGGGCGTCGGGGTCGATGCGGCCGTCCGTGCCCGTGGTGGCGCCGAGGCGGTCGGTGCGGCACTGCCACTGCAGCTGGAACATCCACGCCCAGAGCGGGTTGCCCCGGTTGTCGGCGCCGAAGCGGTCGCCGTCGTTGGTGACGTCGACGAGGGTGCGGTAAGCCGCCATCCGGTGCTCGAAGCGGTACGGGTCGAACCGGTCGGTCAGGTCCGCGACCGTGGTCCAGACCTGGTACAGGTCCAGCGCGGCGAGCTCGGCCGGATGACTTCTGGTCATCTGATGAATGTAGCGGAAAGCCGCATTATCGTTTATCGAGCGCATATCCGCAGGTCTTCTTCATGAGCTTATGTCAAGCCGTGAAAAAGGGCCCTGTCCAGCAAGACAAAACCAACTCGCATTGTTGACAATTCGCCGAAAATCGGTTGATCCTGTTGGTCCTCCCTGCGTGTCGCGACAGGGCTCAACGAGGAGCCGCCCGTGCGTTCGAAACTGCTGTCCTGGCTGGCCGCCATCACGGTCGCCCTACCTTTGATCGTCTCCCCGCAGGCACAGGCGGCTCAGCCGTCGCTGCTGCCGCTGACCGTCACGAACAACTCGAACCGGTCCGACCAGGTGTACCTCTACGTGCTCGGCGGGTACAACGGGCGGCTCGGCTACGTCAACGCCGCCGGGCAGTTCACCGCGTGGTCGGGTGGCGCCATTCCGCCGAGCCCGGCGCCGGACGCGTCGATCCCCGGTCCGGCGGGTGGTGGCTCGAAGACGCTCAACATCCCGCTCAACCTGTCGAGCGGGCGGCTGTACATGTCGTTCGGTGAGAAGCTGAAGTTCTTCATCACGCCGGACGGGCTCGTCCAGCCCGCACCGTGGAACCCCAGCGACCCGAACCGCAACATCCTGTTCGACTGGAGCGAGTTCACCTACAACGATGGTGGGCTGTGGCTGAACTCGTCGCAGGTCGACATGTTCGCGGTGCCGCACGCCGTCGAGGTGACCAACAGCGCAGGCGCCACCAAGCGCGAAGGCGAGCTCAAGGCGGGTGGCCGTAACAACTTCTTCGCCGCGCTGCGCAACCAGCCCGGCGATTGGTCGAAGCTGATCCAGACCCGGGGTGACGGCACGGTCGTGCGCGCGCTCGCGCCGCGGCTGGGCATCGAGTCGGGTCTGTTCGGCGGCGGCTACTTCGACGGCTACACGACCGAGGTGTGGAACATCTACAAGAACACCACGCTGACCGTGGTGCCGATCAGGGAGAACACGGCCATCAAGTTCTTCGGCCGGACCGACTCGGCCGGGGTCATGCAGTTCACGAACACCGCGGGCGTGCGGGTGGCGTCGGTCCAGCGGCCGTCGACCAGGGACGTCTTCGGCTGCGACGGCAGGCTCGGGGCGCCCAACAGCGACACCGGCCTGATCACCCGGTCGCTGTGCGCCGCGCTGCACCGCTCCACGCTCGGCTACCTGCACACCCAGCCGACCTACAACCCGGCCGAGTTCTACACGCGCTCGATCACCGACCACTACTCGCGCAAGATCCACGAGCAGATGGTCGACGGCAAGGCGTACGGGTTCTCGTTCGACGACGTCGGCAACTTCGAGTCGCTCGTGCACGACCCGAACCCGCGCTCGGCGCGCGTGGTGCTCACGCCGTTCTGATCGTGGCAGCGGGGACCGTTCGCGGTCCCCGCTGTACCGGCGGTGATCACCTAGGTTTGTGAGTATGCGACTTCTCGGCAGGCAGGACGAGATCCGGCGGCTCGACCAGCTCGTCGGCGACGCGCGCAAGGGTGGCGGTGGCGCGCTCGTCGTGCGTGGCGAGCCGGGCATCGGCAAGAGCACGCTGCTGGGGCACGTGCGCGAGGCCGCGGGTTTCCGGGTCATCGAGGCCTCCGGGGCCGAGTTCGAGACCGAGTTGCCGTTCGCGGCGCTGCACCAGCTGTGCGTGCCGCTGCTCGGTCACCTCGGCGAACTGTCCGACCGGAACCGTGACGCGCTCGAGGTGGCATTCGGGCTGACGAGCGGCACGCCCGACTTCTTCCGCATCGGGCTCGCCACCTTGGAACTGCTGGCTTCCGCTACGAAACGAAGCCCGGTGCTGTGCCTGATCGACGACGCGCACTGGCTCGACGACGCGTCGGCGAAGGCGATGACCTTCCTCGCCAGGCGCCTCACCTCGGAGCCGGTCGCGATGATCTTCGCGAGCCGCGCCGCCACCGGGCTCGCGGAGCTGCCGGACCTGGTGCTCGAAGGTCTGCGCGACGCCGACGCGAAAGCCCTGCTGACGCCCGAAACCGGCGATCCGGTCGACGATCAGATCCGCGACCGGATTCTGGCCGAGGCTCGCGGCAACCCGCTGGCGTTGCTCGAACTGCCGCGCGCGGGCGGGTTCGCCACGCCCGACACGTCCTCGGTGCCGAACCGGATCGAGCGCAGTTTCCAGGCCAGGCTGGCTGAGTTGCCCGAGGACGCGCGGCTGCTGCTGATCCTCGCGAGCGCAGACCCGACCGGCGATCCGCGACTGCTGTGGCCCGCCGCGCAACAGCTCGACATCGAGGTGACCGCCGCGTCGTCGAGCGCGGAAGCGGCGGAGTTGATCGAGTTCTCGACGCGCGTCCGGTTCTGTCATCCGCTGGCGCGTTCGGCCGTCTACCGGGCGGCCTCGCCTGCCGTGCGCCGCCGCGCTCACCTGGCGTTGGCCGAGGTCACCGATCCCGGCATCGACCCGGACCGCCGGGTCTGGCACCGCGCGCAGGGCAACGCCGGGCCCGACGACGACATCGCCGCCGAGCTGGAGAATTCGGCGTCCCGCGCGCAGGCACGCGGGGGCATCGCGGCCGCGGCTGCGTTCCTCGAACGCGCGGCGGCGCTGTCGCTCGATCCCGCGAAACGGACCGAACGCACCCTCGCCGCGGCGCAGGCCAAGCTCGACGCCGGCGCGACCGACTCGGCGGCCGAGTTGCTCACCGCCGCCGAGACGGGCGGGCTCGACGAGCGCACGCACGCGAAGGTGGACCTGCTGCGCGGCAGGCTCGGCTTCATCCGGCACGCGCACAGCGACGGCGCGGCGTCGATGCTGAGCGCCGCGCGCAGGCTGGCTCCGCTGGACGCGGCGCAGTCGCGTGACCACTTCCTCGACGCGCTGGAGATGGGCCTGCTCGTCGGCCGCGCGGCCGGGGTGCTCGACACCGTGGTGACGCAGGCGCGCTCCGCCCCGACGGCGCCCGAGCCGCCGGACCTGCTCGACGCGCTGATCCTGCTGACCACCGACGGCTACCGGGCCGCGGTCCCCGTGCTGCGCGGCATTCTCGTCGACAGTGCCAAGTGGACGCGCAGACCGGCGCTGGCGACCACGATCGCCGCCGACCTCTGGGACGCCGACGCGCACGCCGAGATCAGCGAGTGGCTGGTCAAGTCTGGCCGTGACGCCGGCTCGCCGCACGTGCTTCGGCTCGGGCTCGCGCAGGTCGCGTGCGCGGCCGTCAACACCGGCGAGTTCGGCCAGGCGATGTCCGCGATCGCCGAAGAGGAGGCGATCGCGGACGCACTGAGCGTGCCGACCGTGCTGTATCCGCAGGTGCACCTCGCCGCGATGCGTGGCCGTCGCGAGGAGCTGGCCGAGCTGACCGCGAAGGCGGCCGCATTGGCGTCCACAAAGGACCTGGGCATGATGCACGCGAACGTCGACTGGGCGACGGCCGTGATCAGCAACGGGCTCGCCGACTACCGCGCGGCGCTGACCGCAGCCGAGCGGGCCACCGCACCGGGCGACCTCTACCTCTCCGGCGTCGCGTTGCCCGAGCTGGTCGAGGCGGCGATGCGCTGCGGCGAGCAGGCCACGGCGGAATCCGCGCTGGCCAGGTTGACCGAACGCACCGCCCCCATCGGGACGGCGTGGGCGCTGGGCGTCACGGCGTACACGCGGGCGCTGGTCACCGGCGACGAAGCCGACTACGTCGAAGCCATCGACCGGCTCACCGCGAGCCAGGCACGCATCCACCTCGCACGCGCGCACCTGCTTTTCGGCGAATGGCTGCGCCGCGCGGGCAGGCGCCGTGATGCCCGCGAACAGCTGCGCACCGCGCACGAGCACCTGTCCGACATCGGCATGGAGGCGTTCGCGCGCCGAGCCGCGGAGGAGCTGCGCGCCACCGGCGAGGTCGCGCGCACCCGGTCGACCGGGACGTTCGACCAGCTCACCATGCAGGAGGTGCACATCGCCCGTCTGGTCGCGACCGGCGCGACGTCGAAGGAGGTCGCGGCGCGGCTGTTCCTGAGCCCGCGCACGGTCGACGCCCACCTCCGTAACATCTTCCGCAAGCTCGGCATCACCTCGCGCAGGCAACTGCGCGACCTGCCCGACCTCGCCTGAAACCCGGGATAAAGCCCGCTTTACTCCCGGGAGTTAAGCGGGCTTTATCGCGCGGAGTAAAGCCCGCTTTATCCCGGCTAGCTGCCGTCGCGGCGCCTTGCCAAGCGGGCGAGCGTGACCAGGGCGCCGCCGAAGAGCAGCAGGAAGAGGCCACCGGTCAGCAGGCCGCGGACCTCGGTGCCGGTCGAGGCGAGCGGGCCGGTGGTCGGGCCTGGGGTGGTCGGTCCAGGCTGGCCGGGTGTGGTCACCGTGGTCACACCCGGGCCTGGAGTCGTGCTCGAGGTGGTGCTGCTGGATGGCTCGCTGCTCGAGGTGGCGGTACTGCTGCTCGGCGACGTACTGCTGGAAGGCTTGCTGCTCGACGTTGTGCTGCTCGATGTAGTGGTGCTGGACGATGTGGTGGTCGTCGTCGAGGTGCTCTTGCTGGTCGTGGTGGTGCTGCTCGATGGCGTGGTCGAGCTGGTGGTCTTCGTCGTGGTGGTGGTCGGGCTCGTCGAGCTGGACGAAGACGAGGTGGTGGTCGAGGTCGAGGTGGACGACGTCGGGGAAGAGGACGTGGGCGTCGGTTCGCCGCCGCATTCGGGGAGATCGCCGGTGAACGGGTAGGCGTGGAACTCCTGCCCGCCGCCTCCGGTCTCCTCCGAGGCGTGCACCAGTGTGCCTGTGGTGAAGAAGCGGCCGTTCATGCCGGACGCGGTGACCGTGGTCGTGCTGCCCGGATCGCCGACCAGCACGCTGCCCTGGAACTGGGCGCCACCGGCGATCTTCACCTTGGTGGCGTCCGGGAAGTTCCACAGGAGACGTTCCCGCAGTTTGTTCACCGGATCGGCGTCGCCGGGATCACCGGTGAACGTGTTGATCGTCCTGGCCGCCCCGACCAGGTTCACGAGAACTGTCGCGCCGGCCGGAATTCCCTCGAATTCGATGCCCTGCATGCCACCGTTGGCGGCGGTGAGGTCGAAGTCCACGGTGAACACCTGCAACGCGGACTTCCCGTCCCCGGTGAACAGGGTCCGATATCCGTCGTTGCGCGCGGTACCGGTGGCAGGCCGTGGTCCGGCGGTGTCACGCGCGTAGCACTGGCTCGCGACATGCAGATCGTCGCGCAGTTTCGCATACGGTTTCGCCGCGTCGGCGTCTTTCTCGACCTTTCCAGAGATCGTCCCGGTGATGGTGCCCGCGTGCCGGACGACGCCGCCGTCGGCGAGCAGCCGCTGGTCCTGGGCGATGCTCACGTTCCCGCCCGTGGTCAGGAAATCCGCGCCGTCGGGCGGTGGCACCCGCGAGCCGACTCCCGCGATCCCGACGTTGTAGACGGCGGAAACGCCCTGTCGTTTCGCCATGTCGAAATCGCCGAGCACGACAACGCGGCCTTCGGCTTCCGCCGCCGCGCCACGCACCTGGAAATCGCCGCCGACATAAACGTTGACGGCGTTGTCCCGGCCTGGATAGCCGCCATTGTTCACCGGCGGATACTTACCGGGACAGGCGTCTCCGGCGCACGGTCCCAATCCGCCCGGCAATGGGGCGGCGACCGCGCCACCAGTGACGACCAGGGCCGCCACACATACCGCCGCGGCGGCTCCGGCGGAAATCGAGGCGAACCGGCGTGCACGCATGAACCGATTCTTATGCCCTTTCACCCGATCAACCCACTCGGAAACGGGAAATACCCCGTCCGGGCGAGACCGGCGTTACACCCATTCGGGTAAGAAAGGGGTCGTGAGCGTTGCGGGCGGTTATTTGAGGGGAAGGTTTCCTCTCGCCCGCGGGTGTGAAGTGAGGGGACCCCTCGGTGCGACATACGCACCGAGGGGTCCCCTCACTCCCTGACCTAGTGCCCGGCGAGCCCGCGACAGCGACCGACACGCCACCTTTGGGTTTCCGCTCAACAACCGTCCGGAACACTCACGACCAAGTCAGGCGGTGGGTTCGCGGAGCGGGAGGCCCGCGGCCCGGTAGATGCCGTCGATCACGGTCATGTTGGCGATCGAGTCGTCCAGCGTCGTGAGCACGGGCTCGCCGCGCAGCACGGCGGCCGCGAAGGCGTCGAGCTGGTAGTCGTAGCTGGCGCGGCGGTCGAAGTGCTCGACCCGCTTGTGGTCGCGGACGCGGACGGTCAGCCGGTGGGTGAACTGCGGGGCCAGCGGGTTGAACACCCGCATCTCCCCCGACTCCCCGATCACCTTCGCGGAGATCCGAAGCACCGTCGACGACCACATCGAGCACTGCACACCCGCCGTGTAGCCCGCGTCGAAGCGCAGCTCGGCGCTCATCGCGCGGTCGACCGCCGGGCCTTGCAGTTTCGCCGAAGCCGACACCACCGAGGGTTCCGAATCGCCGAGCGAGCGGGCCATGTGGACGGCGTAGCAGCCCGCGTCCATCAGCGCGCCGCCCGCGAGGTCGAAGTTGTACCGAATGTCCGAAAACTTCGGCAGCGGGAAGCAGAGTGCCGTCTCGATGCGGCGGATCGGGCCGAGCTCGCCGCTGCGCACTACCGCTACCGCCCGCCGGAACAGCGGGTGGTAGCGGTAGTGGAACGCCTCCATCACGACCAAGCCGCTCGCGCGGGCCGCCTCGGCGACCTTGCGGGCCTCGGAAGCGTTGGCGGTGAACGGCTTTTCGCACAGCACGTGTTTGCCTGCCGCGAGTGCGGCGAGTGTCCAGCGGCCGTGCAGGCCGTTCGGCAGTGGGTTGTACACCGCGTCGATCGACGGGTCGGCGAGCATCGACTCGTAGTCGCCGTACACCTTCGGGATGCCGTGTTTGGCGGCGTACGCGCGGGCGCGTCCGGGATCACGCGCGGCGACGGCGGCGACCTCCACTTCGGCCGATGCCCTGGCGGGGCGCAGCAGTGCGGCAGGCGCGATCCGTGCGGCGCCGAGGACACCGATCCGAAGCAAGGTGGACTCCTACCAGTTGACTGTGGGGAACCAGATCATTCCAGTACGCCCGAGTACCCGCACATCCCAGTAGAGCAACGTGAATGTGCCCGCCAGCAGCAGTGCGGCGCCGGTGACCGCGGCGACCCTGGTCGGTTTCGCGCCGAGCCAGCGCTGCACCCGGCCGCCGGTGCCGTGCGCGAGCAGCAGGAACAGCACCGCCATGATCACGATGTTGCCGAGCGACTGCAGCGCGAACGCGCCGGCGCCGTAGAAGACGTTGTGGCTTTCGGCGGCGTCGCGGAACATCATCCGGAACAGCGGGTAGGGACGGCCGATCAGGAAGCCGCCGATCAGCGCGCCCATCAGCACGTGCGGCGTCGCGGGAAAACGGCGTGTGAGCCCGCCGATCGGGTTGCGGATCACCCCGAGCGAGACCAGCCCGAGCACGATGAACACCAGCCCGATGATGCCGAACGCGACCATCGACTGGATGCTGCGCGGCGACAGCCCGGTCGTCTTCGCGGTCGAGAACTGCGGCATCCGGGTGCCCACCAAAGCGACGATCACCCCGTACACCACCGAGACGGTGAGCATGCCGGCGGCGATCCAGCCGAGCGGTTTCAGCGTGGTGAGAAAACGGGGACGGCTCGACGTTTCCGTGCCGACAAGTGGCGCCACCGCGCCGAAAGCGGCGATGTTGCACGCGGTGAACGAACCGGCCAACCCGGACACGAAGGCGAAGATGGTTCCTGCCAACGCACCTTCGATCGGCGTGCCTTTGGCGTCATGGCCGAGTAGTCCATTCGCCACACTGTCGCCGATCACGGAGTCCACAAAGGGCGCCGACCAGACGATGGTGAGCGCCAATCCGGCCAGCACCGACAGCACGGTGATCCGTGCCCGGTGCTCCGGATACGGCCCGCTGCCGAAGTAAGTGGCACCCGGATGAGTCGGAACCCGGTCCGTCACGGACATCGCGCCTCCAGATTTACTTGGTGGGAAACCAAATCCTGCCAGTTCGCGCGCGCGGCGCCGATCTTCCGATGTGCCCAATTCGCTGCCCGGATGGCGGGTCGGAACCACGCCCGTTTGCCCTACTCTGGTCGAGTCTTGACGGGGATCTCGGGGGTACTTATGTGTCTTTCCCACGGAAACATCGCGCGGCGCAGTGTGCTGGCCGCAGGCCTCGCGCTGCCATTCGCGGCGATGGCGGGCACTGCCGAAGCCGCGCCGTCCGGGCCGTTCGCCATTGTCTGCGCGCGGATCTTCGACGGCCGTCGCGTGATCGAATGCGGCACGGTCGTCGTCGACGGCGGACACATCATCGCGGTGCACGAGGGTGCGCCTCCGCGTGGCCTGCCCGTGCACGACGGCCGCGGCAAGACCCTGCTGCCGGGGCTCATCGACGGCCACGTCCATCACACGAACCCCGACCGCACCGACGCGCCGCGCTTCGGCGTCACCACCGAGCTCGACATGGTCAGTGACCCGGGGGCGCACGGCCCGATCCGCCGCCAACGTCGCTCCTACGCGCCGACGCCGCTTTCGGACCTGTGGACGGCGGGCTGGTGGGCGACCGTGCCCGGCGGCTGGGGCACCGACAGCGGCATCGAGTTCCCGCTCATGGAGCCCGGCACCGATCCCGCCGCGTTCGTCGCCGCGCGCCACGCCGAAGGCTCCGACCACCTCAAACTCGCGCTGGAGGACGTCCACCTCATCACCGGCGCGCGCCTCCCGGTCCTCTCGGAGGCACAGGTGCGCGGGCTGATCGCCGCCGCCAAGCGCCATGACATGCCCAGCGTCGCGCACGCGACCAGGCAGGACATGGCCCGCACCGCGCTGGCCGCCGGCATCACCGGCCTCGTGCACCTGTTCAGCGACGCCGAGATCGCCGACGACGTCGTCCGCCTCGCGGTGCGCAGCGGCGTCTTCGTCACGCCGACCTTGACGCTCTGGAGTGCGCTCGGCTCGCTCCGGAATCCGGCCACCAAGTCCGTGATCACCGATCCCCGCGTAGCGCCGCTCTTGTCGGCCAAGCAGCGCGGTTTCCTCGACGCCCCTTGGGGTTTCGAGCGGCCGGGCGTGTTGGAGACGGCCTCGCGCAACGTCGCGAAACTGCACGCGGCAGGCGTCCCGATCACCGCGGGCACCGACTCGGGCATCCCCGGTATCGCGCACGGCGTCAGCCTGCTCGTCGAGCTGGAACTCCTCGTCCGCGCCGGGCTGACCCCGGTGCAGGCGCTCGCCGCCGCGACCTCGACCCCGGCCGCGCACGACGGCTTCCGGGACCGTGGCCGCATCGCCCGCGGCCTGCGCGCGGACCTGGTGCTCGTCAACGGCGATCCGACCCGCGACATCACCGCGCTGCGCGACATCTCGGCCGTGTGGCGCAACGGCGCGCCGGTCAAGCGGGAGCTGTGACGCGGTACCGGGACGCGCTGGCCATCGGCGAGTTCCGCGCGGTGTTCGCCGCGCACGTGCTCTCGATGCTCGGCATGATCGTCGCTCAGTTCGCCACCTCGGTGCTGGTCTTCCAGCGCACCGGCTCGCCGCTGCTCACCACGCTCGTGTTCGCGCTGGCGTTCACCCCGCATCTGTTCGCGGGCACGCTGTTCGGCGCGCTCGTCGACCGGGTGCCGGTGCGGCGGCTGCTCGTGTCGTGCAATCTGACCACCGCCGCGCTCGCGGCGACGATGGCGATACCGGGTATGCCGGTGGTGGCCCTGCTCGCGCTCGTCTTCGGGATCGGACTGGTCGGCCCGGTGTTCTCCGGCGCTCGCTCGGCGACCTTGCCGGAGATACTGCCGGGCCCGGCCTACATCCCTGGCCGGAGCCTGTTCCGGCTGGTGTCACAGGGCGCGCAGGTGGCCGGGCTGGCGCTCGGCGATCTTCTGCTCGCCGCGGTGACGGCATCGACCGCGCTGCTGATGGAAGCCGCCGCGTTCGTGCTCTCCGCGGCGCTGCTGCGGTTCGCGACCAAGGAGCGACCGCCGCGCGCGAAGACCGGGTCGCTGGTGCGTGATTCGCTCGGCGGGCTGCGTGACGTGCTGGCGGTGCCGCCGTTGCGCCGCACGCTCCTGCTCGGCTGGGTGGTCCCGTCGCTCGCGCTCTTCCCCGAGGCGCTCGCGAACCCGTACGCCCACGAGCAGGGATTCTCGACCGTGCAGCTCGGGCTCATGATGGCCGTGCTGCCGCTGGGCAACATCCTCGCCGAGTTCATCGGCATGTGGGGACTCGACGCCCGGCAGCAGGTCAGCCGGATCGCGTGGCTCGTGGCGCTGGTTTTCGTCCCGATGCTCGGTTACGCGCTGCGTCCCGGTTTCGCCGCCACGCTGGCGATCTTGTTCTGCTCTGGTCTCGGCTTCGCGCACCACCTCGGCCTGGACCGCTTGCTGCTCGACGTGGCGCCCGAGCACCTGCGGTCTCGCGCGCTCGCGCTGCAGACCGCGGGCCTGATGTTCTGGCAAGGCCTCGGCTTCGCCGTCGCGGGCGCGCTCGCCCAGTTCATCCCGATCACGTTGCTGGTCCCGGCGACCGCGGTCATCGGGCTCGCCGCGGCCGCCGGGCTCAGGCCTGGTTACGCCGCAGCTCGCTGAGCCGTTCGAGCAAGACCTGGACGGGTTCGTCCATGACCGGCTCGGTGAGCCGCATGCTGTGCGCGCCGTCGTCGTCCTCGACGGTGACCAGGTGGGTGATCTGGTCCGCGCCAGCCGTCGGCGACACGCTCACCGGCCGGGGTTGCTCCCGTGCGACCCGCACGAGGTTCTCCAGCTCGGTGGCGGCCGCCGGCGGCAGGTCGGCGGTGTCGATCGTCATCGGCCGTTGCAGCGCGGGGAACACGGCGAAGCCGCCGTCGGACTCGAAAGTGATCCGCATCGAGCACCTCCCTGTGTTCCCCTCACTTTAGGCCGTGGTCTCCGTCGCCTGCGGCTCCACGGGGACGCTGCCGGTGAAGGCGTTGCCCGCCGCGTCGATCGAACCCGGCTCGGCCGCGGGGAGCGCGGTCTGGGCGATTCCGGTCGTGCCCTGCTTCGACAGGTACCAGGCGCCGTCCAGCCCGGCGAAGGTCGACATCGCGCCGGAGCCGATGTTGCCGTCGACCGTGCCCGCGTACTTGGCAGGCCCGGTGTCGAAGCTCAGGAGCACGGTCCCGTCCTGCTGGTGCCACTTGCCCGACAGTGAACCGGTGAAGGTTCCGTTGCCGTTGAACGAAAGCGCGGTCTGCGCGTAGTTCGCGGTCGCGCCCCAGCTGAAGTGCAGCACCCAGTTGCCGGAGATCTTCGGCAGCGCGAAGGTGGCGTGCACGCCGACCTGTTCCCAGGCGTCGATGACGGCCTGCGCCTCGTTGGCGCCGTAGAGCATGCTCGCGTTGGCGGCCGTGAGGTTCGCGAAGTCGAGGAACTGCGCGGTCGACGACAGCCGAGGGTCGCACAGCGTCGTGTACCAGATCCGGCCGGCCTTGTCCCAGGCGTTGCTCCCGAGCGCGATGGCGAGCAGGTAGAACGCCTTGTTCGGGATGCCGGAGTTGATGTGCACGCCACCGTTGTCGGAGGTGGTGTTCACGTACTTGCTCATGTGGTCCGGCTGCGGGTCCTTGCCGAGCTTCGGGTCGTTGTACGCGGTGCCCGGCGCCTTCATCGACCGCAGCGCGACGCCGTTGATACCGGCCGCGAGCAGTCCCTTCCCGATCAGCCAGTCGGCCTGCGCCGCGGTCTGGTTGAGCGCGTACTGCTTGACGAGCGAGCCGAACACGTCCGACATCGACTCGTTCAGCGCACCCGGCTGGTCGTGGTAGACCAGGCCAGCCTGATGGCCGGTGACGCCGTGGGTGAGCTCGTGGCCCATCACGTCGACGGCGATGGTGAAGCGGTTGAAGATGACGCCGTCGCCGTCTCCGAACACCATCTGGCTGCCGTTCCAGAAGGCATTGTTGTACTTGACTCCGAAGTGGACAGTGCCTTTCAGGTCCATGCCCAGGTTGTCGATGGAATTGCGCTGGTAAATGTCCCAGTAGAGCTTGAACGTCGCGCCGAGCCCGTCGTAGGCCTCGTCGACCGTGACGTCACCGCTCGCGCCTTGGCCTTCGGCGCGGATGAGTTTGCCCGGCAGCGTCTGCTTGTTCTCGGCCGAGTAGAGGAAACGCTGCAGGTGCGGCGTCAGCGATTGAGTGGCCGGCGTGGTGCGAGGGCGGGTGAAGTGCTCGGTCATCCGGACGGCACGCACACTGTGGTCGACCGACAACGCGCGCAGCGCCGCGTTGCGCGTTTCGGCGTCGGGCGCGCGCTCGGCGATCTGCTCGAGCATGTGCGGTGGAATGATGCAGTGAAGCGAATGGCGGTGCATGACTTACGCCTTTCTCGAATTACGCCTTGTTGCCTGCGGCGTCGACCGAGCCGACCACTTCGGCGGTGGCGCCCACCACGCCCTGCTTGAGCATGTACCAGGTTCCGGCGAGCCCGCCGAACGTCGACATCGCCCCCGAAGCGACACTCGCGTCGACCGTCCCGCCGTACTTCGCCGGGCCGGTGTCGAAGCTGAGCAGCAGCGTCCCGTCCTGCTGCCGCCACTTCCCCGCCAGCGAACCCGTGAACGTCCCGTTGCTCTTCAGGCTGAGCGGCGTCTGCCCGAAGTTGTTCGTGTTCCCCCAGCTGTAGTGCAATGTCCAATCACCGACAGCACTCATTGGCCTTCCCTCTCGTGGGGCTTTCGTGGTATGGGCAGGAGCGTCGGCCGGGTCCGCAGATACCAGCGGTGACCAAGTTTCGTGGTCACGATTTCGGCAGCGAATCAACGACAGCGCGCGGGCGTCCACACAGGACTGCCCGAAGGTCCGTTGCCGCCGATCTCGGCGGCGTGCGACGATTAAGAGTGGAGAACCTACAAAAACTGTTCGATCGCTACGTCTACTGCGGCATGACCCGCGACGCCGCCGCCTTGGCCGACATGTTCACCTCCGACGGCGTCCTCGAAGCGCCGCTCGTGCCCGACGGCCACCCGTTCCCGCGCCGCCTTTCCGGCCGGGACGCGATCCGGGCCGGTTTGGCCGAGTACTACGCCCGGCCCGCGGGGCCCGAGCGCAAGGTCGATATCAGCAAGTCGAGCTACACGTTGCACGTGACGTCGGATCCGGACGTGTTCATCACGGAGATCGACACGGCCTACGACACGGATGGAGAGACCACGTTCATGTCACTCGCGCAGATCTTCCGGCTGCGAGACGGGAAGATCGCGTTGATGCGGGACTATTTCGCGCCCGAGCACGCCGACTAACCCGACGACTCGGGTCGTGAGTGGTACGGCCGGTTAGAACCGGCCGTACCACTCACGACCCCAGCGCTAGGTCAGCTGAGCGCGCCGCCCCTCAAGGAAGGTCCGCTCGGTCGCGTTGGTGACCAGAGCGATCGCCTCGTCGTAGGCGGCGGCCGCGTCCGCGGACCGCCCCAGGCGGGACAGCAGGTCGGCCCGGGTCGCCGGAAGCAGGTGATATCCGGGCAGGTCCAAGTCCTCGATCGTGGCCAGCGCGAGCGCGGGCCCGTGCACCTCCGCGACGGCGACCGCGCGGTTGAGCGCCACGATCGGCGACGGGCTGTGCCGGAGCAGCTGGTCGTAGAGCGCGAGCACCTGCGGCCAGTCGGTCGCGGGCCCGTCCGTGTGCACGGCGTTGATCGCGGCCTGCAGCTGATACGGCCCCGGCGTGCCACGACGCAGGCACTCGCGCACCAGCTCGTGTCCCTGCGCGATCAACTCCCGGTTCCACAACGACCGGTCCTGCTCCGCGAGCACCACCAGCTCCCCCGACGGCCCGACCCGCGCGGGCCGTCGGGCCTCGGTGAGCAGGAGCAGCGCCAGCAGCCCGATCACCTCGGGCTCGTCCGGCATCAGCTCGGCGAGCGCACGGGCCAGCCGCACCGCCTCACCGGACAAGTCCGTCCGCACCAAAGCACCCGACGTGGACGTGTAGCCCTCGTTGAAGACGAGATACAGCACGGTCAGCACCGACGCCAACCGCTCGGGAAGCTCGTCCTGCCCGGGTACGCGGTACGGGATGCCGGCATCGCGGATCTTCTTCTTGGCGCGGACGATCCGCTGGGAAATGGTCGCTTCCGGCACCAGGTAAGCGCGAGCGATCTCCGCGACCTCCAGCCCACCGAGCAGGCGCAACGTGAGCGCGGTCTGCGCCAGCGGGGACAGCGCCGGGTGACAGCAGGTGAAGATCATGCGGAGCTGGTCGTCGCGCACCGGACCGATCTCCGCGGGCTCGTCGGCCTGCTGCAGCAGCAACGCTTGCGCGTGCCGGGCTTCGCGGGTCGACTCGCGCCTCAACCGGTCGATCGCGCGGTTGCGGGCGGTGGTGACGATCCACGCGCCGGGGTTCGGGGGCAGCTCGTCCCATTTCTGGACGGCGACCGCGAACGCGTCCTGCACGGCCTCCTCCGCGAGCCCGATGTCGCCGAGCAGGCGGGTCAAGGTGGCCACGCAACGGCCGTACTCGGCCCGGTAAACGCCGTCGAGATCGATCAACGCCTGCGTGTCCCGTCGTCGAACGGGCGGACCTCGATCGCCTGGCCGCAGGCGGTCGCGCACTTCGCGGCCCAGGCGAGTGCCTGGTCGTGGTCTTCGGCGTTGATCACCCAGAATCCGCCGAGCTGTTCCTTGGTCTCGGCGAACGGGCCGTCGGTGATGGTCGTGGTGCCGTTGCCGGGGCGGACGACCGTGGCGGCGTCCGAGTTCTCCAGGCCGCCGACGAACACCCACGCCCCTGCGGACTTCATCTCCTCGGTGACCTTGCCGGTCCTGGCCATCATGGCCTGGACCTCCGCTTCGGTCCCGAACGGCACGGTCTCGTCCAGCTGGACGGCCAGCAGGTACTGCTTCATCACGAACTCCTCGAGGGCAGCAGGCCGTTGACGAAGGCCGCCTGGCCCGCGTGCTGAAGGCCGTCCGAAATCACGCTCACCAGGCGCACGCCCAGCGTCACCGCCGGATCCCACGACTCGTCGACCACCCGGTCGAGATCGGCGTCCGCGAGCCCGGACAAGAACTTGAGCGTGCGCTCGTGCACCACGTCGAGGTAGCCGAGCAGCAGCGAGCCCTCCGCGCGGACCTGGCCGACCTCCTCGTAGGTGTGGCCGTAACCCGTCGCGCTGTCGTCGAACGGCAGCGCGAACCGCGAACTCCAGCCCTCCGCGGTCCACAGCTGCTCGTAGCCGCCGGCGTCGGCCAGGTGGTCGTCCTGGATCCGGGTCAGGTGCCAGATCAGCCACGCGATCGAGTTGCCCGAGCCGTCGACGCGCCAGGTCAGCTGGTCGACGTCCAGGTCCGCGACGGCGCCGCGCGCCACCTCACGGACTCGGCCGAAACCGTCGGAAAGCACTTCCGCGACATTCACGATGTTGCTCCTAATCGTTTTGTAGGGATTGGTTTTCCAGCCGATAGCTGACGCCCGGTAGGTCCAGACGTGTGACGTCTTCAGAAAGACAGGCGCGGCTGTTGGGTTGGTTGGTGCTGGTCCGCCGGTGGGCGACGCCCGTGTTGCTCCAGTCGTTCGACGGCTTACGAAAGAACGGCGCGTCTGCCGGTGGGCTGGTGTTCGTGGTGGTGAGATGTCGTTGCTCGAGTCCGTCGCGGGAGGTGACCTCATTGATGTGTTCCCGAGCTTCGAGCTCTTCGGCAGAACGAGGTTCCCGCGGTGTGCTGGAGTCACGAACGGCTACTGAGATGACGGACCGCCGAGTCCCGCGATTAGGGCGCCGCGTGACCCTGCCTGGACCCGTGAGCAGCAGAAATAGTGAAGGAGACGTGGCAACTTGACATTGTTCTGTGGCATCGATTGGGCTGAGACCCACCACGATGTCGCGATCATCGACGACACCGGAACCGTGGTGGCGAAAGGGCGGATCGGCGACGACGCGGCCGGGTTCGCTCGTCTGCTGGACCTGTTCGCCGAGGCCGGGGACACCGCCGGGACCTCGATCCCGGTCGGCATCGAGACCGACCACGGCCTGCTCGTCGCCGCGCTGCGTGCGACCGGGCGCACCATCTACGCGATCAACCCGCTCTCGGCGTCGCGTTACCGAGCCCGGCACCAGGTGTCGGGCGCGAAATCCGACGCCGCGGACGCGGTGATGCTCGCCAACATCGTGCGCACCGACGCCGACGCGCACCGGCCGCTGCTACCGACACCGACCTCGCGCAGGCGGTGCGGGTGCTGGCGCGAGCACAGCAGGACGCGGTCTGGGGCCGTCAGCAGCTGGGCAATCAGATCCGCTCGCTGCTCAAGGAATTCTACCCGGCCGCGCTCGACGCGTTCGCCGGACAGCCCGACGGCGGCTTGGCGCGCCGTGACGCCCGCACAGTCCTGGCCGCCGCACCCACACCCACGCTCGCGGCGAGACTGACCCGCGCCAGGCTGCGGACGCTGCTGACCAAAGCCGGACGCCGCCGCAACATCGATCATGACGTGGACCGGCTCTATGGCGTGTTCCGGGCAGATCGGCTGCGGCTGCCTCCGGTGGTGGAGAACGCGATGGGTATCCAGTTTTCGGCTCTGCTGAACCAATTCGAGGCCGCTTGCGTGGCCGCCGACAGCTTGGCGGAGGCGACACGGACCCATTTTGAACAGCACCCGGACGCCGAGATCATCACCAGCTTCCCCGGTCTCGGGCTGCTGGCCGCGCCCCCGGTGCTCGCCGAGATCGGAGACGACCGCGCACGCTTCACCGACCCCCGCGGCCTCAAGGCCTACGCCGGATCGGCACCGATCACCCGCGCCAGCGGCCGCAAGAAAGTGATCCAGCACCGCCACATCAAAAACCGGCGCCTGGCCGCGGTAGGACCGATCTGGGCACTCAGCTCCCTCAAAGCCAGCCCCGGAGCACGACGCCACTTCGACACCCGCCGCGCCGCCGGAGACTGGAACCACCAAGCCCAACGACACCTGTTCAACAAATTCCTCGGACAGCTCCACCACTGCCTGCAAACAGGCTGCCTCTACGACGAACATCAGGCCTTTCCACCTCCACTCACAACCGCGGCTTGACTTCCAACCACCTGAGATGTCTTTCGTGTCGCTCACACCACGCTAGTCGTCGCGTGAATACCCCGTCGGCATTTCGGGCACCCCTGGAAGTACAGATCTTGAGGAGGGGTCGGACGTGACGCAGGTGCTCATCGTCGGTGGCGGGCCGGTCGGGATGCTGCTGGCCGCGGAACTGGGCTTACAGGGCATCGAAACCACGGTGGTCGAGACGCTCACCGAAACGCACGACGAACCACGCGCGGGCACTCTGCACGCCAGGACCGTGCAGTCGATGTTGCGTCGCGGCTACCTTCCCCAGCCGTCGGACGCGCCCGACGAGATACTCGAAGTGCCGTTCCACTTCGCGGGCCGGTCGATCCTCACACTGGAGACGCCCGCGATCGAAGGCCCACCCATGGTCGGCCAGTCCCAGGCCGACATCGAACGCTTCTTCGAGGCACGCGCACGCGCGAACGGCGCCGAGATCCTGCGCGGACACAAGGTGATCGGCCTCGACGGCACGACGGTCACCACCGACCAGGACAAGACCATCACCGCCGACTACATCGTCGGGACGGACGGCGCGCGCAGCACCGTGCGCAAGCTGGCAGGCATCGAAAGCACCTGCACACCGGCCACGTTCGCCGGCATCCTCGGGCTCGCCACGCTCGGCGAGCCCGCGCGCTGCCCCGGCGGCTGGACGCACGGGCCCACCGGCTCGACGCTGATCAACGTCAATCCGATGGGGCCCAGCCGAATCCTCACCCATGAGTTCACCGACCCGCTGCCCGAGCGCGGCGCCGAGGTCACCCTCGACGACCTCCACCAGGCCACGTCCAGAATCGTCGGTCACGACGTCCCGATGGACCAGCCGACCTTCCTCGGCCGGTTCAGCGATTTCACCCGGCTCGCCGACACCTACCGCAAGGGCAACGTCTTCCTTGCCGGTGACGCCGCCCATGTGCACGCGCCACTCGGCGGGCAAGGCCTCAACCTGGGCTTACAGGACGCGTTCAACCTCGGCTGGAAGCTCGCGATGGTCCTCAAGGGCGCCCCGGAGCACCTGCTCGACACCTACCACGCCGAACGACGCCCGGTCGCCGCGAAGGTCATCGCCAACACCCGCGCGCAGGCCGCGTTGATGCGCCCCGGCCCCGAATTCGACCCGCTGCGCGACCTCGTCGCCGACCTGCTGAGCTTCGACGAGCCGAACTCGCACCTCAGCGACCTGATCACCGCGCAGAACGTCCGCTACACGCCGCGCGGCCTCGTCGGCAGCTTCCTGCCGAACTTCCCGATCGGCGCCAGCACGGTCAGCGAACTGCTGCATTCCGGCAGGCCGGTGCTGCTGTGCACCGGCGAGACGTGCGACGCGGTCACCGGCTGGAAGGACCGCGTCGACGTCGTCGCGCACGACCTCGGCCAGCCCGCCGTCCTGCTCCGCCCGGACGGTTACGTCGCGTGGGCGGGTCCGGATCCGGAGTCCGCGCTCGAGCAGTGGTTCGGCCCGGCCGCTTGAATCGACTGGGCGTGCCGGAACACGTTCAACGGATCCCAGCGCGCCTTGATCGCCTGCAGGCGCGGGTAGTTGTCCTTGTAGTACAACGTATGCCACGGCACTCCGGACGTGTTCCAGTCCGACGAGGACAGATCGGCGTCCGGGTAGTTGACGTAACAGCCGTCGGTGCCGGAGTCCGGCACCGGCACACCGCCGGTGGACGCGTACATCGAGCGGAAGAAGTCCCGCACCCAGCCGATGTTCGCGGCGTCTTCGTCCTCAGTGGACCAGAACGACTGGTAGAGCAGCTTGAAGATGCTGTCCCGCTGCGCGACCGCGGTCGCGTCGGATGCCACGTCACCGATGGCTCCGCCGTAGGAGAACGCAACGAGCATGGCGTTCGGGTTCGTCACATCAGGCCTGGTCAGCTCCCGGTAGGCGAGCGAGATCTGCTCGGGCGGCAGCGGCGCCCGCACATACGCCGACTTGTGCTCGCCCCGCAGCGTCGGGTCGTTGAGCACCGGCGAACTGGTGCCGAGATAACGCGTCGCCTGCAACCACGGCAGGCGCCGAGGCGGCTCGAAGTCGCCGAGCAGCGTGCGCAGGTACTCGTCCAGCACCTCGGCCGCGTCCGGTTCGTCGGCGTCGATCTGCGTGACCAGGCCGACGCTTCCGTTGCATACGTGATTGAGCGTCAGCAGGCTCGACAGCCCGGACTCGCTCTCGGCGTGCCATCGGCCGTAACCGTCCAGCAGCCTGGTGAAACCGGCTTCGTCCAAACGCGACCAAGGCACCGACAGCGAGCTGAGCAGCACCTCCGACGGCGGCCGCACGAGTGGCCGGAAGAAGAACCGCGTGACCACGCCGAAGTTCCCGCCGCCGCCCCCGGTGTGCGCCCACCACAGGTCCGAACCCCTGTCGGCCAGCACCGCGCTCGCCGTCCCGTCGGCGTCGACGACCACGACTTCGACCACGTGCAGATGGTCGACGGTCAGCCCGTGCGTGCGCGACAGCAACCCATAGCCGCCGCCCGTGAAATGCCCGCCGGCGCCCACCGAGTAGCAGATCCCGCCAGGGACCGTCACGCCCCAGCCTCGGTACAACTCCTCGTAGACGTCCGCCAGCCGCGCGCCCGCCTCGACCACGTACGCGTCGCGCGCGGTGTCGAAATAGACCCCGGTCATGGCCGAAAGGTCGACGACGACCTCGACGTCCGGGTTGAACACGAAGTCCTCGAAGCAGTGCCCGCCACTGCGCACGGAAAGCCGCTGGCCACCGGAAACGGCCCGCTGGACCGCCTCGACCACGTCCTCGGTGGAGCGCACGAGTTCGACACGCGCGGGCTTGGCGGCATACCGCTGGTTCAGCCCGGACGTCAGCCCATCGTAGCGCGGATCCCCGGGTTCAACGCTGATCATGGAACACCTCCTCGAAAGCTGGGGGTCGTGAGTGTTCAGACCGGTTAGAACCGGCCGCATCACTCACGACCCCCACGCCCACGGTCGGCCGATCGTCAGAGGTCGGCGGCGAGCTTGCCGCCGATACCCCAATGGTCCTTTTCGACGTCGCTGATGAGCACGGTCACCGCTTCCGGCGGGCACTTCGCCAGCCTGGACACGGTCTCGGTCAGCTCCGAGACCAGCTGACGGCGTTCGGGCTCACCCGCGCCTTTCCACCAGTTCACGTTCACGACGGGCATCGATCGTCACCTCCTCTTTGCTCGCTCGGTCCGCGCCGACGGCCACCAGCGCGACGGCCAGTGATGCGACCGCCAGGCCGGCGCCGATCCAGCTCGGCGACAGGAAACCGGCGCCGGCGCTGATGCCGAGGCCACCGAGCCACGGGCCGAGCGCGTTGCCGATGTTGAACGCCGAGATGTTGCTCGTGCTCGCCAGCGTCGGCGCGCCTTCGGTCTCGTTCATCACCCTGGTCTGCAGCGCGGGGTTGATCAGGAAACTGCCGACGCCGAACAGGAACAGGGTCACGATCATCGCGGGCTTGCTGTGCGCCGCCAGCGAGAACGCGCCGAGCATCACGGCCAGCACGAGCAGGCCTGCGCACAGCGTCCCCATCAGCGATCGGTCCGCGAGACGCCCGCCGAGGACGCTGCCGAGGAACGTCCCGACACCGAACAGTGCCAGCAGCGGCGGCACCAGCCCGGCCGAGAAGCCGGAGACGTCGGTGAGCAGCGGCGAAATGTAGGTGTACGCGGTGTACAGCGCCGCCTGGCTCAGCATCGTGGTGGCCAGCGCGAGCCAGACCTTCTTGTTGCGGAAGGCGGCCAGCTCCTGGCGGACGCCGATGTGGCCCGCCCTCGGCTGGTGCGGCACCAGCGCGATCACGCCGATCAGGTCGATGACACCGAGGATCGCGACCGCGAGGAACGTCGCGCGCCAGCCGAAATGCTGGCCGACGAAGGTGCCCAGCGGCACGCCTGCGATGGTCGCGATCGTGAGTCCGCCGAACATCACCGAGATGGCGCGTGCGCGTTTGGCAGGCTCCACCAGGTTCGCGGCGACGACCGCGCCGATACCGAAGAACGACCCGTGCGCGACGGCGGTGACCACCCGCGCGGCCATCAGCACCCCGTAGGAGGGCGCGGCCGCGGCGATCACCTCACCGACGATGAACACGCCGAGCAGGCCGATCAGCGCGGCTTTGCGCGGAATGCGCGTGGTCGCCGCGGTGATCAGCGGCGCGCCGACGACGACGCCGAGCGCGAACAGCGAGATCAGCATGCCGGTCTGCGGCAGGGAGACGCCGAACGCCGTCGACAGCTCCGGGAGCAGCCCGGCGATCATGAACTCGGTCGTGCCGAGGCTGAACACGGTCAGCCCCAGCACGAACAATGCGATGGGCATCGAATTCTCTCCCTGTGTCAGGAGACCGCCGTCAGGCCCGCTTCGGCGATCTTCACGTCGTCCGTCCAGTGGGCGCCGGAGACCCCGACCGCGCCGACGACCTCGCCGTCCACCACGACCGGCAGCCCGCCGCCCATGCTGACCAGGCGTGCGACGCCGGTGGGCGCGCCTGCCGCGAGCACCTCGTCGGACTTGAGGATCTCGGACCACTTCTCGGTCGGCATCGCCGACGAAGCCGCGGTGTAGGCCTTGTCCTGCGACACCTGCACGGCGTTGAGCTTCGCGCCGTCCTGGCGCAGGAACGCCTTGAGGTTCCCGCTCTCGTCCACCACCGAGATGGCGAACCGCTTGTCGGAGCCCAGCGCCGCCTCATGGGCCGCGTGGACGATCTTCCAGGCCAGCTCGTCGGAGATCGACGACCGGCGTTGCACCTTGCTCATGCGCGCACCTCCTGTTTCGAGGGCCGCGCGGCTCACTCCCGGCCGGAGCGCACCACCGCGTCGGCCTGAAATCACCGTAGCAGTTCTGGAACGATCGGTAAACATAGCCGCACCCGAAACGCTCATCACCGCAGGTGACCGGCCGGTTTTTAGGTCGTCAGATACACGAAGCCTGCGCTTATCTTGACCGCTCGTTACACCAGAGCTAGCCTGGAGTCATGTCCCGCGTCCGCGAGTTCGACACCGACGAGGTCGTCCAGAAGGCCATGGAGGTCTTCTGGACGCACGGCTACGAGGGCACCTCGATCCAGGACCTCGCCGAGGCGACCGGACTCGGCCGCGGCTCGCTCTACGCGGCCTTCGGCAGCAAGCACGGGCTGTACGAACTCGCGCTGCAGCGCTACGTCCTGCAGACCACGGACGCGACGCGGCGCGCGCTCATGCGGCGCGAGCCGATCCGCAAGGTGATGCGGGACCTGCTACTCGGCAGGCTCAACAGCTCACTCGAGGTACCGGGGCGCCCAGGCTGCCTACTAGTCATGGCGATCACCGAGCGGGTTCCACATGACGAGGCGACGAACCGCATCGTCCGCGACGCCATCGGCGCGTTGCAGGACTCGTTCAGCGCGACGCTGTACATGGCGCGGAGCATGGGCGAATTGCCGGTGGAGACCGACGTTCCGACATTGGCGAACTTTCTGGTCACCATGATTCAAGGACTGCGGATCATGAGCGCGGTCAGCACCGACCTCTCGGCACTCGAGCAGGTCATCGATGTGGCTTTGGTCGCAATTCCCGAATAGAAGTTGCGCGTCCGTTTCACGCCGGGTCGTGAGTGTTGCCAACGGTTCTAGCCGTCGGCAACACTCACGACCCTTTTCTTATGCGACAAAGTAACTTGACCTCGTTTAGCCGACATAAGTATCACTCATACGGACCAGCGCCCTCGCTTTGCACTTCTTCGCGTCACTCAGTACGGTGAAATTCGAGAGCAAGAAAATCACCCATTAGAGGTATTGCTACTCGATCATCAAATGACCCCGAAACCGATGGGATCCGGGATGCTTACCGAACAAATCCAAGGGACGATCATCCGTACCGCGGATTTCGTCTTTTCACCTTTCGACTGGGGCCGGGTGGCCGAACCCGTCGGCCCGATGCTGGGCGCGCACAAGGTCACCCTGCTGGTCGTCGAAGTCGCGCCGGGAAAGACGTGGCGGCTCGGCTGGGCGCTGGAGGAAGAGAACGTCGCGGTCATCTTCGACGGCTCCGGCCACGGTGACGTCACCGCGCACCGCACCCAGGTCAGCCGCGGTTCCGCGCTGCACTCCCCCACCGGCAAGACGCTCGAACTCGAAGCCGGGCCGGACGGGCTCACCGCGTACGTCTGGCGGACCAGGCTCGAAGGCGGCGAGCCGGCGGGCAGCGATCCCAGGCTGGACAACGAATTGTGGAACGACCAGTTTCAGTTGCACGGGTTCGCCGGCACCGGTGAAGTCCAAGCCGACGAGCGCACCGCGGTGATGAACTTCCTGTTCTGGCCGGGATCCGGCAGCGCGCGGCTGTGTCTCCATTGTGGAATCCAAGACCCCGGCCAGACCTTCAACGTCCATCAGCATCCGGACAGCGAAGAGGCGTTCATCGCCTTCGAGGGCGACGGCCAGATGTACCTGATCGACCGCTGGCACGACGTCAGTCCCGGCGACGTGCTGTTCGCCGCGCCCGGTGTCCCGCACGGCACCAGGAATCCGGACGACAGCACGGCCAGGTTCGCCACCTGCGGCGGCCCGACGCCGTTCGACCCCGTCCTCTATGCCCGCGCCAACGTTTCCGCGGAGGTGAAGTAGTCACCATGTGCCGGATATACGGACACCTGGGCGGCAACCTCGCCCACCATCATCTGCGAGCGGTGTCCGCGCTGCAGCGCCACGGCGGGCCGGACGCCCGCTTCAGCGCCGCCGGCGACGACTGGGCACTCGGCAACAACCGGCTGGCGATCATGGACCTCGACGGCGGAGAGCAGCCTTACCCGCTCGGCCGCGACATCCAGGTCGTGTTCAACGGCGAGCTCTACAACCACAACGAGCTGCGGCAGCGGCTGCACGCACTGGGGTACGTCTTCCACGATCACTGCGACGGCAACGTGTTGCCCGCGCTCTATCACCACTACGGGCTCGAGTTCGTCGAGCACCTCGACGGCATGTACGCGGTCGCGATCATCGACCTGCGCGCCGAGCCCAAGCTCGTGCTGGCCACCGATGAAGCCGGGATGAAGCCGCTCTACTACCACTGGGACCGCCACGAACGGCAGCTCTACTTCTCCTCCGAGCTACCCGCGCTGCTCAGCGTGCCTGGCCTGAGCTGGGACGAGTCGCTCAGCGGGCTGGACGCCTATCTGACCACCAAGACCCCGTTCGGCGAGCAGACCATGTTCGAGCAGGTCCAGGTGCTGCCGCGCGCCGCCACCGCGGTGTACACAAGGGACGGCGGCCTCAGGATCGACCGGCGCGCCAAGCGTGATTTCCCCGTGGTGCCAACGGATCTGGAGACGGCAGGGCAGCGCGCGCAGGACACGTTGCGCACCGAGACGCACCGTCTGGCGCTCGCCGACGTGCCGATCTCGACGATCACCAGCGGCGGGCTGGACTCCAGCCTGGTCACCGCACTGCTCGCCAAGAAGGTGCCGCACGTCCACGCGTTCAACATCGCCTACACCGGCGACTGGCCGTTCGACGAGAAGCGGTACGCCCGTGAGGTCGCGCAGCTCAGCGGCGCGCGGTATCACCAGATCGAGGCCGATCCGGCCGAGTTCCCGAAGCTGATGGACGAGGTCGTCTGGCATCTCGGCCAGCCGAACGCCGACCCGATCACGCTGAGCACCTACCTGCTCTTCCAGGGCGTCAGCGAAGCCGGGTTCAAGGTCACGCTGTCCGGTGACGCCGCCGACGAGATCTTCGGCGGGTACGGAAGGATCAAGAAAGCGCTCACCGACGGCGACCAGTGGGACCGGAACTACGTCGACGCGCTGGCCGCGATCCCGTCCGCGACGCGGAACGCTCTGTACACAGAGGACTATCGGGATTACCTGCGCGACAACGGATCCGAGTTCGACCGGATCGTCGGGCAGCTGCGGGCGTCGTCGAGCGACCGGCTCGCGGCGATCACCGAGTTCGAAGTGGACCAGCGGCTGCCCGCGTATCACCTGCGCCGCGTCGACCACCTGAGCATGGCGCACTCGGTCGAGGTGCGGCTGCCGTTCTGCCAGACCTCGGTCACCGATCTCGCGCGCGGCCTGCCGACGGACCTGCGGGTGCGCGGCGACGAGGTCAAGCGCACGCTGTACGCCGCGGCGCGCGGCCTGGTGCCGGACTCCGTGCTCAACCGTCCGAAGCAGCCGTTCACCTTGCCGATCACGGCGATGCTCGCCGACGGGCAGCCGCTGCTCGGCTACGCACGGGACATGCTCGCGAGCGGCCACGACGGCAGGCTCGACGCGCAAGCCGTCGAAGGGCTCATCAAGACCCAGATGGCGAACCCGAACGACGAGTCCGCGCTCGCCATCTGGTCACTGCTGATCCACCGGATCTGGACTCGGCAGATCACCTGTCAGGGGGAAAGGAGGGCGGCCTGATGCTCGCCCACATCGCACACGCGCAAGGCGCGCCGAGCTCCACCCTGGTGCTCACCGCCGAGCGCCTGCCCGAAAACGAAGGCGATCTCGGCTGCGCGCTCACCGACGCGCTGCGCTGGCTCAAGGACCAAGGCCTCGACCGGATCACCAAGATCGCGCTGATCGGCCAGTCCGAGCACCCACTGTTCGATTTGGACTATCGGTTCGTCCAGGTGCTGCCCGGCGACCCGCCGCGGTTCGACTTCCGGGGCAGCTGCGGGCATTCCGTGCTGTCGTCCGTCGTCGTCGCCAGCAGGCTCGGCTGGATCGGCAAGCTGGCGCCGGAGCACCGCGTCCGGGTCCGCGTGCTCAACACCGACGACCACGTGGTCTGCGAGGTCGACGAGTGCGTGCGTGACAAGACCACGTTCACCGCGCACTTCCTCAATCACCCGTCGGTCGCGCTCGAGGAACTGCTGCCGTTCGGCGAGACCACCACGGACCTGCCGTACTCCGGCGGCACGATCCGGGTCAGTGCCGTCTCGGTCGGCAACCCGTACCTGTTCATCTCCGGGCACGACCTCGGCGTCGACACCAAGGACGAGCTGTTCGCCGACAACGCCGAGCTGTTCGACACGATGACCGCGATCCGGCGGTCGGCGGCCGCGCAGTACGGCTGGCCGGTCGACGGCGCGTTCCCCAAGGTCGCGGCCGTCATCCCGGACGGGGACGACAAGCTCGCCGTCCGCGCGGTCTCGGTGCCGTCGTGGCATCCGACGCTGGCGCTCACCGGCGCCGTCTGCCTCGGCGCGGCCAGGCAGATCCGCGGCACCATCCCGTACCAGCTGGCAGGCGAGCAGTGCGACGGCCCGCTGGAGATCCGCACCAAGGGCGGCATCACCACGTCCGCCGCCGCCGTGTCCGGCCATGACCGCGACAGCAGGCTGTCGTGGGTCAGCGTGCCGCACAAGGCGGTCGCGTTCAGCGGCGAGGTGACCATCGATTCGCTCCGGCCCCACGTCCGCAAGGAGGACACATGCCTGCTCTCAAGCTGACCATCGGCGAGGACGAGCTGATCGACGTGCTCACCGAGCACGCCGTGGCCGCCGACCAAGCCGGAAAGCCGTCACCGGAAGTGCTGCGCGCCGTACGCGCGTCGGCGTTGCCCGCGCTGACCGTGCCGAAGGAATACGGCGGTGCGGGCGGCGACGGGCTGGCCGTCAACCGAACCATCGCGCGGATCGCGTACCACGATCCGTCGACGGCGATCATCCTGTTCCAGCACATGGCCGTGTGCAGCCGGATCGCCGAATGGGGCAGCCCGGCGCAGCGCGAGGACCTGCTCCCGAAGCTGGCCACCGGCGAGTGGCTGGCGGCGTCGGCGTGGAGCGAGTCCGGCGCGGGCGCGGCGAAGAAGAACCTGGCGACCATCGCGGACGAGCGCGAGGACGGCTGGTCGATCAGCGGCGGCAAGGCGTTCACCACCGGCGCCGGGCTCACGGACGTCTACCTGGTGCTCGCGCAGACGACGCAGGTCGAGGACGACTCGGCGTACGGGTCGAGCGGGCAGAGCTTCTTCCTGATCCCGGCGACGAACCCGGGCATCGAGCCGGATCTGAGCCTGGACCTGGTCGGCATGCGTGCCTCGGCGACGGGGTTCGTGGAGCTCAAGGACTGCCAGGTCGGCGTCGACGCGCTGCTCGGGCCGACGGACACCGCGAGCACGATCATCGCGGGCGTGCGACGGACGGGCGCCTCGCTCGGCGCGGTCTCCGTCGCTATCGCCGAGGCCGCCTGGGATCTCGGATTCCAAGCGGCGCAACGCAAATCGCTGCTGGACCTGCAAGCAGTCAGGCACCGGCTGGTCGACCTGCGCTCGCGCGTCGAATCGGCACGCGCGTTGGTCGAACGGGCCGGACGCGGGGAAGCGTCCGAACCGGGCGACGTGACGTTGCACAGCAAGATCCACGCGTCGCAGGCGTGCGAGGAGGTCGTCGCCGAGATCGCGCGGATGCTCGGCAGCGCGGGCTACGTCGTGACGAACCCGATCAACCGGATGGCGCGCGACGCCCGCGCGGTCGCGCTGATGGGCCCGACGAACGACCTGAGCCGGGAGTTGGTGAGCATGCCATGGGCGGCGTGACCTACGACCTCGTCGTGCGGGGCGGCAGGCTGGCCGACTCCGGCGACGTGCGTGACATCGTCGTGCGCGACGGGGTGATCGACGACCTCCTGCCGGCCGGCAGCGGCGCGCAGGGCCGTGAGGTGATCGACGCTTCCGGCCGGTATGTGCTGCCGGGGCTGATCGACTCCCACGTGCACTTCCGCACACCGGGGCTGACGGAGAAGGAAGAGTGGGCGTTCGCGTCCCGCGCGGCCGTGGCAGGCGGGATCACCACGGTGATCGACATGCCGAACACCAAGCCCGCGACGTTCACCCCGGCCGACGCGCGCGACAAGGACGCGGCAGTGCGCGGCACCAGCCTGGTCGACTACCGGTTCCACGCGGGCGTCGACCCCGATCAGGTCGACCGGCTGCTCGACTTCGCGCCCGCCGAGGCGACGTCGGCGAAGGCGTTCCTGACCGGGCATCACACCGCGCCGCACGTGCTGCGCGACCCCGCGCGGCTGGACCGGTTGTTCCAGATCGCGCGGGAGAAGGACCTCCGGCTGCTGTTCCACGCGGAGGACGACGACGTGTTCAAGCTGCTGGACCAGTGGCAGGGCTCGCCGCCGGAGTACCGCGACTACGAGCGGTTCCGGCCGCGCACCGGCGGGATCGTCGCGGTGGCGAAGCTGATCGACCTGGTCAGGCGGCATGGCACGGCGATTCACGTGCTGCACGTGTCCAGCCGCGAGGAGGCGGATCTGCTGACCGCGGCCGGTGCGGCCGGGCTGCCGGTGACCTGGGAGGTGACCGGGCACCACCTGTCGTTCACCACCGACGACACGCGGCGGTACGGCTCGCGGATCCGGCTGAGCCCGGCGATCCGCGAGCAGGCGGACCAGGATCGCCTGTGGGAAGCGGTGATCAACGGCGAAGTGTCCACTGTGGGCAGTGACCACGCGCCGCATCCGTTCAGCGACAAGGTCCAGCCGCCGCCGGACGCCCCACCGGGTCTGCCAGGCGTGCAGGAGCTGTTGCCCGGACTGTTCACCGGGCTGCGGCGCCGGCTGCCGACGGCTTCGGACACCTCGCTGCTGCGGATCGTCATCCGGCTGCTGGCGTCGGAGCCCGCGCGGCTGTTCGGCCTCGACCATCGCAAGGGACGGATCGCGCCCGGTCTCGACGCGGACCTGGTGCTGTTCGATCCCGAGGCGAACTGGTCGCTCACCGATGTCCAGGCCAAATGCGGCTGGACGGCGTACGCGGGCTGGCTGTTCACCGGACGCGTCGAGCGGACCGTGCGGCGCGGCGAGACCGTCTACGCGGGCGACGGCGTCTTCGGCTCCCCCAGCGGCGAATGGCTCACGCCCGCGCTGGTGCGGGGAGGTGCCTGATGGAGGAGTTCAAGGAGGCCATGGCGGCACTCGCCGGCGGCGTCTGCGTGGTGACGGCCGTCGACGCCGACGGCGCGCCGCGCGGGTTCGCGGCCACCTCGGTCACGTCCGTCTCGATGCGGCCGCCGATGCTGCTGGTCTGCCAGTCGAAGTCATCCGGCTCGTACCCGGTGTTCGCGAACTGCGAGCACCTGACGGTCAACGTTCTCACGGCCGACCAGCACGAACTGGCCGGACTGTTCTCGACGCCGGGCGCCGACCGGTTCACCGGAACCGGGTTCGTGCCCGGCCCGGAAGGCACGCCGGTGCACCCCGACGCGCTCGCGAGCGTCGAATGCCGGCTCCGCGAGACCGTCGACGCCGGTGACCACAGCGTGCTGATGGCCGAGGTGCTGTCCGTGCGCACTTGCCCCGGCGAACCGCTGATCTACCACGACCGCCGCTACCAGCGGCTTTCCCAAGACTGAAGGAGACTCGCGATGTTCGACCTGCCTGTCCGTCCCGGCCCGGAGCCGCGCACCCGCGGTCCGATCCCGCACGGCCAGCTCAACCAGATCTCGCCGACCACCATGCAGGAGGAGCTGTGGCAGCGGATGCGTTCGCTGCCCGGCGTCTACCTCGCGCCGACCCACGTGCCGTACCCCGAGGCGCGGGCCATCCACCTGGCCCCGGAGTTCGGCACCGGCCCCGACGACGCGTTCATCAAGCGCAGCCGCGAGTTCGCGCACCTGCATCCGCAGCAGGACGGCAGCCTCCACATGACGCTGCCGCGGCTGGTGAAGAAGGAGGTCACCGAAGCGGGCTGGGGTATCCCGCACCCGATCCAGAACACGCAGCTGGTCTACGGGCCGCGCGACCGTGAGGAAATGGAGACGGTGTGGAAGATACTGCTCGAGTCCTACGCGTACGCGCGTGGCAAGAGCACTCAGGTGTGAACGACCTTGATGGCCGTCGCCTCTTGAACACCGGCCTTGGTCAGGTTGCCGAACGCCGACGCGACGGAATTGGCGGCGAAACAGTAACCCGGTGTCGGATTTCCGCCGCAATAGGCGTTCGGTGAGCCCAGGCTGACCGACCACGGCACCGCCTGCGCCGCGCAGGTGATGGTCGTGCTGCCCGAGCCATTGGCCATGTGCATCACGATCTGGATGGCATTCACCGAAATGGTGGCCGTCCCGCCGGGCGCGGCGCAGGTGGCGGTGCCGAAGACCTGCAGAACACCGTACGGCCAAACGGAAACGCCCGCGTTCTCGTCAATGGTCAGTGTCGCCGCGGCGGCCGCCGGCCCGGCCGTCGAAACGAGCGCGGCCATGGTCATCGCCGCGGTCAAGGCAATTCCTGACTTTCTTCGAATAGGCATCCCAAAACCATAGAGCGGTTTCACGGGATGTCAGGTGCGCCGCCTGGAGCAATTGCGCGGCGCACTCGGTCTTCGCCGGTTCACGCGGCTTCGAGCAGCGCTCTGCCTGATTCCGTCAGCCGGACCGGTCCCGGTGAGATGGCCGCGATCAATCCGGCTTGAACCAGCCGCGGGCCGACGAACTGGTCGCAGCAGCCGATTCCGTCGATCACGAGCGAACCGCCCGCGCAGCCCGAGATCTCGCACCGGCCTGCCGCGACAGCGCGGAGAACGGAGCGGTCGCGGTGGCTGATCGCGGTGATGATGGTGGCGTTCATGGTGGTTCTCCTTCCGGCGTCTCTGGTAATGCCGTCGATTCGAATACGCCTCAATCGACACCGGAGTTCGGGAAATCCCGTTCCTGATCGGTCAAGAAGGCCGCTTTTTCGCCCGATCTCGCAGAATCGTGGCCGCCCGAACACACCACGTGTGGTGTTCCTGCTCGAACTGACGGCCGCGCAGACAGGTCAGATAAGGCCCGATCGGCTCACCGCGCCGAAGGAAGGTCTCCTCGTCGAGGTCGCCACGCAGCTGCCGCAGGAGCTTGTCCAGGAACTCGAGCTTCGCGGCGGCGGCCGCGGCCCGCTCGTCCAGCTGCGCGATCACCGGCTCGGCGTCGATGTGGTCGACGGCCTGCACCTTGACCAGCAGGTCGTCACGGATGAACGACGGCTTGGAATCGGCGGTCGCGAAGCGCGCGAGTTCGGCCGTGCCCGCCTCGGTGACGGTGAACAGCCGCTTGTTCGGCCGGGCCTCCTGGACGACCTGGCGCCCGCTGATGAGGCCGTCCTTCTCAAGCTTTGTCAGCTCCAGGTAGAGCTGCTGGGGCTGGGCGTACCAGAAGTTGGCGACGCCCACGTCGAACGCCTTGGCCAGCTGGTAGCCGCTGTACTCCCCGGACAGCAACGCGGCGAGCACCGCATGCCGCAGCGCCATGGTCGGACTCCTCTCAAGCTGGACGCGGTCCATCATAGTCATGTATATGAGTACTCATGGAAATGAGTAAGACGACCGACCGCTTCCGTGAGGCCGCGCTGAGCGGTGACCACGCGGCCATGGAACCGCTGTTCACGCCGGACGCGCGGATGTTCAGCCCGGTGAAGTTCACCCCGTTCGAGGGCCGCCCGATGATCCTCGGCCTGCTCGGCGTGCTGCTGCGCACGTTCGAGGGCTTCCACTACGTCGGCCAGTTCCACGGCACCGACTCGGACGTGCTGGAGTTCCGCGCGACCGTCAAGGGCACGGAGATCCATGGCATCGACCTGTTCCGCTTCAACGACGAAGGCCTGATCACCGAGCTCACGGTCATGGTCCGCCCACTCTCGGCGGTCACCGCGCTCAGCGACGCGGTACTCGCCGGCCTCGTCGCCGACGGCTTGGTGCCGGCGCCGAAATGAGCCTCTACCAGCGCTACGTCGCGCTCGGCGACAGCCAGACCGAGGGTGTCGGCGACGGCGACGACGTCTCCGGCCTGCGCGGCTGGGCCGACCGGCTCGCGGAACGCGTCAGCGACGGCAATCCTGGGTTCCAGTACGCCAACCTGGCCGTCCGTGGCCGCCTCTCGGGTGAGGTGCGCGCCGAGCAACTCGAAGACGCTCTCGCACTGCGCCCCGACCTGGCCACGGTCGTCGCGGGCGTCAACGACCTGCTGCGCCCCCGGTTCGACGCGGCCGAGGTGGCCGGTCATCTGGAGGCCATGTTCGCGGCGCTCACCGAGTCCGGCGCCCGCGTCGCGACGGTCACGTTCCCGGACATCACCAGGATCATCCCGCTCGCCCGCCCGGTCCGCGGCCGCATCCACGACCTCAACGACCGCATCCGCGCCGCGTCCGCCCGTCACGGGGTCGCCGTCGCCGAGATCGCGTTGCACAGCGCCGTCGCCGACCGCCGTTTCTGGGCAGAGGACCGCTTGCACTGCAGCCCGCCCGGCCACGCCTTGATCGCCGACGCGGTAGCGGACGCCCTTTCCCTTCCCGGCAGCGACGACTCCTGGACCCGGCATCCCGCGGCCGTGTCGGCTCCCGCTTTCTCGCTGGCCGCCGAACTCGGCTGGGCAGCGACTTTCCTGGGACCGTGGCTCGGCAGGCGCCTGCGCGGACAGTCCTCAGGCGACGAACGCACGGCCAAAAGGCCCGCACTCAGTCCCATTAGCTGACACGCATGCGTTAGTCAAGGTTGGTAAATCACCACCACGGGAACAGTACGAAAGTTGGATGCCTCTCCTTCGCCCGGAATTTAGATTCGCTGCCAACACAGGCGAATCCCCTGTCCTGGCAAGGAGAATCCCCAGATGTCCAAGAAGACCTTCTTCACCGGAGCCGCGGCGCTCGCCGTCATCGTCCTCCCGCTCACCGCGGGCATGGCAACGGCGGCACCCGCGGTCACCACCGTCTACTACGACGCATCCGGCGCGCCCAGCTTCGCCTCCGCCATCTCTTCCGGCGCCGCCAACTGGAACAAGGCCGTCTCCAACGTCCAGCTCAAGCCGAGCTCGTCGGGCGCGACCTTGCGTTACGTCGAAGGCAACGACCCGCAGGGGTCCTACGCGGACACCGACGGCCACGGCACCGGCACGATCTTCATCGACTTCACCCAGGCCAACCAGTACGACATCGTCCGCATCACGGCGCACGAGACCGGCCACGCACTCGGCCTCCCCGACCACTACGAAGGCCCGTGCTCGGAGCTCATGTCCGGCGGCGGCCCCGGCCCCTCCTGCCACAACGCCAACCCGAACGCGACCGAGGCGTCACGCGTGGAGTCCTTGTGGGCCAACGGCTTGGTCTCGAACCGCGCCGGAACCCAGCGCATCTACGGCTAAAAGCTCGTGCGCGTTGCGGGCGGTTCTAACCCAATGCCGGGAAGTTAAGGATCGGGCGGGTTGGTCGAGTCCGCTGTCGGGCGGGTGTCGCGCAGGTCGGTTGAACGTTGCGAACGGGGAGTTTGTAACGCTGGGCGAGACATGAGCCCCGTTCAGGCCGTCCACACCCACCCAAACAGCGGACAAATAGGATATCGCGGTCATGATTCTGCGGATTGAGTCCTGCGTGGACGGTGGCTGGCTTGCGATCGAGCCGTTGACGGTGAGTCCAACCTGTCGCGAAATCCGAGTTTGGGCCATCCACTGGCCCAAACTCGGATTTCGCGTGCTCACGCATCGCTTGACAGTGCAAGCCAAGCCTTAACTACCCGGCATTGGGTTCTAACCGGCGAAAACACTCACGACTCTTTTTAGGGAAACCCGGGCACGCCGGAGCTGCTCGGCGGGTCGACCTTGGTCGTCGCCGGAGGCGAGCTGGGATTCGGTGCACTGCTCGACGGCATCGACGGCGTCGGTGACGTCGGTTTGCTCGACGTTGTCACCGGCGTCGTCTTGCTCGACGTCGGGGGTGTTGGCGCATTCGCGTAGGCCGCGTAGCTGAACACGATCTCGCGATGCGCGTACGGCGCCCGTTTGCCCGTCATCGCCCGCACCTCGAAGGCCGTCTGCGTGTAGCTGCCCCGCACGACGCTCAACGAGTACGCCTCATCACCGGCCCCGATGACCGGCGTGACGACGACCGCGACCGGCACGGCCCCGAGCAGATGCGAGACGTCGCAGACTCCCGCAGCATCGGTCGTGCACGAGCCTTCCGCGGCTTGAGTCAGTGGCGCCGGCGTCGGCCCGGCCGCCGTCGACACCGCCGCGAAGACCGTTGCCGCCGCGACGGCCGCCCCACCCGCGGCCACCATCGCCTTCCTGGTCACGTTCAAGGTTCCTCCCCATTTCGCCGTGGTCAACCCACCGACCGTACCGATTTCGCTTGCGCCGCAAGAGGGTCCCGACTGCTATTGCCGCATAACCGACCACTTTTTGACGACTCCCGAATGGGTCGTGAGTGGTACGGCCGGTTAGAACCCAATGCCACGTAGCTTAAGTTGATCTTGTTTGTGGTGGTGGGTTTGCGGCGTGGCGGTGTGGGTTGTCTGGGGCGGGCTGGTCTGATCGTCGGTTATGAGTTCAGGTGTGACGGTTAGCCCGGATCAGGTGTCGCTGGGTGTGCTGGTGGCGGCGGTGGATCGGGATGTGATCGACGCCGCGATCGCGGCGTGCGGGGTGGGGGCGAAGCGGTCGGATGGGAAGCTGCCGCCGCGTGTGGTGGCGGTGCTGACGATGGCGATGTGCTTGTTCCCCGACGATGATTATGAAGAGGTCGCGACGAAGGTGACCGGGTCGTTGTCGCGGTTCGGGTGCTGGGACGCGTCCTGGTCGGTGCCGACGGCCAGTGGGATCACTCAGGCTCGTAAACGGTTGGGGCCGGTGGTGATGGAGCAGGTGTTCGAGGGTGTCGCGCAGGCGGTGGCGACCTCGGACACGCGTGGTGCGTGGTTGCGGGGGTGGCGGTTGCTGGCGATCGACGGGTTCGAGGTCGACCTGCCCGACACCGCGGGCAATGTGGAGGAGTTCGGGTATGCCGGATCGGGCAAGCACCGCTCGGCCTATCCGAAAGCGCGGGTGGTGGCGCTGGCCGAATGCGGCACGCACGCGTTCCTCGCCGCTCGCGTCGGCGCCTATGCGACGGGGGAGCAAACCTTGGCGCAGGAGCTCTATCCGCGTCTGCTTGCTGATGAGCTGCTGACCGCGGACCGGAATTTCTATAGCTGGGACGCGTGGGACAGCGCCTCACGCACGGGTGCGGCGTTGTTGTGGCGGGCACCGGCGAACCTGGCGTTGCCGGTGGTGCGGGTTCTGTCCGACGGGTCTTATCTCACGGTTCTGATCAACCCGAAGGTCCGCGGAGCGGGCCGTCGTCGTCAGATTCTCGACGCTGCGATGGCCGGGGACCAGATCCACCCCGAGGAGGCGCACCTGGTCCGGGTCGTGGAATACGACATCCCCGACCGCGTGGGCAACGGCACCGGTGAGCTGATCGTGCTGCTCACGAACATCACCGACTCCGACGACGCCGCCGAGGAACTCGCCGCGGCTTATCACCAGCGCTGGGAGGAGGAAACCGCCAATGACCAGCTCAAAACCCATCTTCGAGGGCCGGGCAAGATCCTGCGATCGAGGCTTCCGGAGCTGGTGCATCAGGAGATCTGGGCGTGGCTGACCGTCCATTACGCCCTGAGTGTCCTGATCGCCCGCGCGGCCGAGGCCGCAGATCTCGACCCCGACCGGATCAGCTACAGCCGTGTCCTGCGTATCGCCCGTCGTTCCGCCACCGGCACGGCGGGTTTTTCCCCCTCCGGACTGGACTGACGCACTACCCACGATCCTGGCCGACATCACCGGCAAACCCCTCCCGCCCCGCCGACACCGAACATGCCCACGCGCGGTCAAACGGTTACGCCACAACGCCTACCGCGCCAAGAAACGCACCGAACCAGCCAGCACCCGCCACCCCAGCCCACCCACGATCAGGCTACGCGGACTCACCCGCGCAGCCTGATCAACTCAAGCTACGTGGCATTGGGTTAGAACCGGCCGTACCACTCACGACCCCTGTCTCGAAGGTTGCCTTGGCTGGTGCGCACGGACGGGGCTTTTGTCACGTGCCAAGGGTGGGCCAGCCCGCGCGAGTGGAGGAATTTCTGCACCCAACGGAGCAAACCTTCCACTCGCGCCGAGACTCGAGCGGGTGGAAGCCAATACCGGTCCGCTCGAACCGGCCGTACCACTCACGACCGCAGCGCTTCAGGAGCCCTTCTTGATCACCTCGATCAGGCTCGTCCAGCCCGCCCGGCCGTTCCCGGCCGCGATAGCCCCGTCATAGTGGGACTTCACAGCGCCGGGCAGCCCGACGTCGATGCCCGCGTCCCGGCTCGCCCCGACGATGTGATCGGCCGTGGCCCCCATCATGATCACGTTCGCCTGCTCACCCGGGTACTCCCCCGCATCGATCCCCGCGGCGGCCTCCGTTAGGTAGTACCCCATCATCTCGAAGTTCTCGACGGCATAAGGCACAAAGTCGGCGGCGGCGACTCCCGCCGACCCGACCAGCGCCGTGGCATGCAGGAAAGCCGACAGCGAGGTCAGGAAGATGTCCAGCTGCGCCTGGTAGAACAGCTGCGCCAGCGCTGGATCCTCCCCGCGATAGTCAGGCCGCCCCAGCACCGCCAGAACCGGCGAGACCGAGTCGAAAACCTCACGCGGACCGCTGTAGAACACATAGGACTGCTCCGTCCCGACCAACGGCGACGGCACCATGATCCCGCCGACCACCAATGTCCCACCGCGCGCAGCGACCCAAGCCGCGGCCTCGCGAGTCCGAGATGGAGTGTCGGAACTCAGGTTGACCAACACCCGTCCACTTAGGTCAGCAGAGCCGAGAATGTCATACATGGCTTGATAATCCGTCAGACTCAGCACGACGACGTCAGCCTTCAACGCGTCCGCGACCGTCGCAGCGCGCACCGCGCCCTCTGCCACGATGTCGTCCGCACGCGACGACGTCCGGTTCCAGACCGTCGTGGAGTACCCGTGCGCCAAGAAGGTCCGAGCCATCGCCTGTCCCATGGGGCCCAGACCGATTACCGCAACGTTCACTTTCGCTCCCAGAGTAGTTCGATGACACCAGTGATCGCCTCGGCACCGTGGCCGCCGGCGAGCCGCTGGTCGAAAAGCGGCCGCAAGGGCGCGATCAGCGCGGGGCTGACACCCTCGTCGATGGCCGCCTCCAGCAGGTGCGGGTAGCCCGCCGCCTGCATGGCGAGATTGGACACGACACCGATCGAGTAGTCGCGCTTGTCGATCTGCTCCGCCGCGCCCTCGACGAAGCCGCCCATCGCGGTGAGCCAGCCGCGCAGCATCGGGGCGAACTCCGTCGCCGTCACGCCCGCCGAGCCGACGAGCGCGAAAGCGTGCAGGATCCCCATGAACTGGCCGTACATCGCGCTCAGCAACGCGATGTCCTGCAAAGACGCCATGCCGGCGTCGGTGCCGAGGAAGCGGCTGTCGGCGAGCGCGTCGAGCACCGGCCGGTAGGTGTCGAACACCGGCTGTGAGCCGCTGTACAGCACGAACGCGCCGGGTCGGCCGATCATCGGCGGGACGGCCATGATGCCGCCGTCGAGGTAGTCGATCTCGCGTTCGGCAGCCCAGGCGGCCAGCGAGCGCGCGTGCGCCGGAGTGCCGCTTGTCAGGTTGATAAGCGCCTTCCCGCGCAGCGAGGCCGCAGACGGGCCGAGCGTGTCGTAAACCGAACGGTGGTCGAGCAGGCAGGCGAGTACGACAGGGCTCGCTTCGATGGCTTCGGAGACGGTAGAGGCGCGCGTGGCGCCTTGCGGGGTCGGGCGGTCCGAGCGGTTCCAGACCGTCACCGGGTGCCCCGCGGCGAGGAGGGCGGCCGCCAGCGCGGTGCCCATCGCACCGAGACCCAGGACCGTGACCTGGGCTTTCGTGGTTTCTTCGTTCACGAGGACCACCTTGCCGACGGCCGCGCATGGTTCACGCACGGAAAACTGTCGGTGGGTCGCGCTAGGTTCGATCTTGTGCGTTTCGGAGTGTTGGGGCCGCTGGCCGTGTGGACCACCGAAGGCACCCCGGTGCGGGTGCCCGAGGCGAAGGTGCGCGCCCTCCTGGCGGACCTGCTCCTGCACGAGGGCAAGCCGGTTTCCGCCGACCGGCTGACCGAAAACCTGTGGGGCGCGCACCCGCCCGGCAATCCGGCCAACACCCTGCAGACCAAGGTCTCCCAGCTGCGCCGCACGCTGGAGGCCGCCGAACCGGGCGCGCGCGAGCTGGTCGTCCATCAGCCGCCCGGGTATCTGCTGCGCACGGAGTCCGTCGACGTGCGGCGGTTCCGGCGGCTCATGGCCGAGTCACGCGATCAGGACCCGCGCCGCCGGGTCGCGCTGCTGGCCGACGCGCTCGCGCTGTGGCGCGGGCCGGCGCTGGCCGACTTCGCGGACGAGCCGTTCGCACTCGAGGCCGCGCGACGGCTCGAAGAGGAGCGGCTGGCCGCGTTGGAAGACCTCGCCGAGGCGAAGCTCGAACTCGGCGAGCCGGTGGGCGGCGAGCTGGGTGACCTAGTCCGCAGGCATCCACTTCGAGAGCGCCTGCGCGCGCTGCACGTGCGCGCGTTGTACCGGGCCGGGCGGCAGAGCGAGGCGCTCGAAAGTCTCGGCGAGCTCAAGCATCAGCTCGCCGAGGAACTCGGCCTGGATCCCGGGCCGGAGATCGTCACGCTGCACCAGGCGATACTCGAACAGGACCCGGCGCTCACCCCGTCCCCTCGCAGCAGCCTGCCCGCTCCGCTGACCGAGCTGGTCGGCCGTGCCACCGCGGTCGAGGAGCTCCGGGAGCTGCTCGCCGCCGGCAGGCTGGTCACACTGACCGGGCCAGGCGGGGTCGGCAAGACCAGGCTCGCGCTCGAACTCGCCAGGGCGGTCGAGGCCCGCCATGCCGACGGTGCCCGGCTGATCGAGCTCGCCGGGCTCGATCACCACGTCACGAACGCCGTCGCGGACGCGCTCGGCATCCGCGAGGCACCGACATCGGGGTCGTTGCGAGATCAGCTGACGGACGCTGTGCGGGACAAGGAGATCCTGCTCGTCTTCGACAACTGCGAGCAGGTGATCGAGGAGGTCGCGGAGCTCGCCGATCACCTACTGGCCGCGGCGCCGCGACTGCGGATTCTCGCCACCAGCCAGGAGCCGATCCGGCTCGCCGGTGAAACCGTGTGGCCGGTTCCGCCACTCGACGAGTCCAGCGCCGTGCGTTTGTTCGTCGCACGCGCGGGGCCAGGCTTCGCCACAGGCGATGCCGAGACTGTTGCGGCCATCTGTCGGAGGCTCGACGGTCTGCCGCTCGCGCTCGAACTCGCCGCCACCAGGGTTCGCGCGCTCGGTGCCGCCGAACTGCTCACCCGGCTCGACGACCGTTTCCGGCTGCTCGCGGCCGGAAACCGCGGCACACCGCCCCGCCACCAGACGTTGCGCGCGATGATCGACTGGAGCTGGGAGCTGCTGGGCGAATCCGAACGGGCACTACTACGGAGGCTGGCCGTTCACCCGGAAAGCGCAGGCCTCGAAGCGATCGAAACCGTCTGCGGCGGCGAAATCGACGTGCTCGCGCGGCTCGTGGACCGGTCACTCGTCGTGGTCACCGAGGGACCGCGTTATCGGCTCCTCGAATCAGTCGCGGCATACAGCATCGAGCGACTGCATGAATCCGGCGAATTCGACGAAGTCCTCAGTGGACACCGCCACTTCTACACCGAACTCGCCGGGCGGGCCCGGCTGCGCGGTCACGAGCAACGGCAGTGGCTGGCTCGGCTGGACGTCGAATCGGCCAACCTCCGGACCGCGCTCGAAAACGCGGGAGCCGCCGAGGCACTCAGGTTGGCCGACGCACTCGCCTGGTACTGGTACCTTCGCGGGAAGCTCAGCGAGGGCCATCGGTCGCTCACCGCCGCGCTCGCGGCGCCCGGCGAAGCGCCTGCCGCGCTGAGAGCCCGCGTCTCCGCCTGGCAGGCCGGGTTCGCAGTCCTGCTCGGCGATGGCGGCGACCTCAACGCTCAGGCTCGGCGAGCGCTCGCGCTCTTCGACGAGGCCGACGACCCGGCAGGCCTGGCGCGGGCGGAATGGTTCCTCAGCGCCGGGTTGCTCGGTTCCGGCGATCTCACCGCCAACGAGGAACTTCTCGACCAGGCGCTGAGCCGGTTCCGTGCGCTCGGCGACGAATGGGGTGTCGCCGCGGCGCTCAGCACTCGCGCCGCGTTGGCGCGCCCACGCGGGGATCTCGCGGCGGCCGAACGGGACGGTGAGCAGAGCCTCGCGGCGTTTCGCAGGCTCGGCGATCGCTGGGGTCAGCTCAAAGCAGCTGACGTGCTCAGCTCGCTCGCGGAGATCGAGGGTGATTACGAACGAGCGGCCCGCCTGCATCGCGAAGGTCTGCGCAGCGCAGAAGAACTCGGGCTGCGCATCGAAATGTCGTACGAGTTGTCAGGACTCGGCCGGATCGCACTGCTCGCAGGCGACTATGACCGAGCGGAGACGTTGCACCGCCGCGCGATGCACATCGCCACCGAGCATTCGCACAAGCGCGGCATCCAGTTCGCCGAGGTCGGCCTCGGGCTCACCGCGCGCAGGCAAGGCGAACTCGACCGTGCGGAAGCCCATCTCCGCGCTTGGCTCGACTGGTGCCGCGAGATCGACGGCGACCTCGGTGTCGCGCTGATCATGGCGGAACTCGGGTTCATCGAGGAACTGCGCGGCGTTCCCGGCGCCGCGCTGTCGTTGCAGCTGGAGGGTTTCGCCGCCGCACGCGCGACGGGCGATCTCCGTGCGCAGGCGTTGGCTTTGGAAGGTCTGGCGGGCGCGCAGGCAATCGCCGGCGAGCACATCGGTGCCGCACGCCTGCTCGGTGCGGCTCACGCGGCACGCGAGTCCGTCGGGGCGCCGTTGCCCTCGGCGGAACACGGTGACATCGATCGGATCGCTGCCACCGCAAGGGAAACACTCGGCGAAGGCGAGTACGCCGCACAGTTCGAGCTGGGCCGGAAACTGTCCCCCGACCAGGCACGGGCGGAACTCGCACGGCCCGGCGAAACCGTCGAGGGCTCCGCCGGGGCCGTGCGGGCGATCAGCTGATGTTCAGGTCGACGCAGGCGTAGAACGCGTTGGCCGTGTCGCCGATGTTCCAGATGGCGAGCAGCTTCTGCTTGCCCTTCACGCCACCCATGTTCACCTTGTGCGAAACGGTTTTCGGCGGCACCTGGTTGTTGTCGTTGATCAGGCCGACGCGCTTGCCGCCGACGTAGTACTCCCAGGTGCTGGTGCGGTGCGCGGCGGTCAGCTTCCACGTGAAGGTGACCGACTGACCGACACTGGTGACCTTCCAGCCCTTGTTGTTGTCGTCCAGCTCGGCGAAGCGCGCGTTGCCACCACTGCAACTGCGCAGGCCCTTGGGGCCTTCGACGCTCTGCGGTTCGTACTTGATCTCACCGCATTTCGGTGTGCCGGCAGCACATTGCGCCTGCCTGCTCGGTGGCGACGAGATGTAGCCGTGCGCGAAGGCAGGCGCCGACGGTACGGCCACCATGAGCAATGGAACGATACCTGCACCGAAGGCGGCGGCGGTGAGTTTGCGTTTGAGACTCATATCAGCTCCATTCCACACACCCAGAGCTGTGGTTCCCAGTGGGCGGATCTGAGACGGCACCGGAGACCACTTGCCTGGATCCAACCGATGTGGTCTAGACCACACCGGCGAGCGGCACTCTCGTCAAGAGTTCACCATCGGCGATCATGGTTCGTCATATTATTTCGAAATAGGCGGGTGAACTCGGCACCACTGCCAAAAGACCACATTTCCGGCCGAAAATCACGTCTGACAGCGAGACATAAATCGACATTTAACGATTAGTCCGTCCGTTGACAGTAACCCTCACCCAACTGGAGTAGTTACCTTGAATGGGTGAGTGATGATCAGCGGCCACAGGAAATTCTCGCCACCCCGTTGCCTGTCAGCGGGAATGCACGTAGTTTGACGCCGTTCAACGCTCGATCAAGGCGCTGCTCGCGATTTTGGGGGCGAAAGCAGCGCCTTCAGTCATTTGTCGGCAAACCCCAGGTGAGAACAGGAAACGGAATGACGCACGCCGCCCTGCCCATGGGCCAGGCTGGACCAGGAGTGTCCAGACTCTTCGGCGCGGTGGACCACTGGTCCAGCCGGACACCCACCGCGCCGGCCTTCGCCGCACCCGACGGGTCACTCGATTTTCACGGTCTCGCGCTGCGAACGCGATCGATCGTGACGGCGCTGGCGCGAGCCGGCGTTGGCCCCGGAACTGTTGTCGCAGTGACAACCGGCCGATCCAGGCTGGCCGCATCGTCGCTGCTCGCGGTCTGGTGGCTGGGTGCCACCGCCGTCCCGATCGACGATCGGAACCCGGCCGAGCGCATCGCTTACCTGCTCGGCGACGCCGGAGCCGAGGTGCTGCTGGCGCACGATGTGCCGCCCTTCGCCGCGGACTCCGAACTGCCGGTGATCGCCCCGGAAACGGCGGCGGAGCCCACTCCGCGATCGCCTGTTCTCGCTGATCGGGACAGTTGCGCCTACCTCATCTACACGTCCGGCACCAGCGGAAAGCCCAAGGGCGTCGAAATCAGCTACGCGGGCTTGGGCGTATTCCTTGACGCGCTGTCGACCATTGGTCTCACTCCGGGAGGAATGGGGCTGAATCCGCTTTCTCCTGCTTTCGACGGGTGGCTTTGGTGCACTTTTCTGCACTTGTTGCACGGTCAGGGCACGGCGATCGTGGACCTGCACGCCGACGACGGCGACCCTGTCGATCTCGCCGCGCGAATCGCCGCGATCGCCCCGCGCACGGTCTCGCTGACGCCGTCCTTGATAGCGCCCTGCATTGACGCGCTGACCAGCGTCGAAGTGGTCGTCGTCGCCGGGGAAAGGTGCCCGAAGGTGTTGGCCGATCGCCTTTCGGAACGCCATCGGGTGCTCAATGTCTACGGGCCTACCGAAACGACGATCGCGGCCACCTGGTCCGATACCGCGCGTGGCGACGATGTCTCGACCATCGGAACCCCGCTGCCCGGCTACTCCGTCCGTGTGCTCGACGACAACGGGAAATCCGTGCCAGCCAACACGATCGGTGAGCTCTACCTCGGCGGTGACGCTGTCGCGCTGGGCTACCGGAATCTTCCGGACTTGACTGCGGAGCGGTTTGCCAGGATCGACGGCGAGCGTTTCTATCGCACCGGCGATCTCGTGGTGGCCAGAGAGGATGGTCAGCTCGAGTTCGCCGGACGCTGCGACGAACAGGTGAAGGTGCGCGGGTTCCGCATCGAGCTGGCCGAGATCGAGCAGGTCGCCGCCGAACTACCGGCCGTCACCGCGGCCGCCGCCTTCGTGCTCGAATCGGGTGAGACGGTCGGGCTGGCCGTCACGGTCGCGGACGGCCACGACCTGACGAAGGGCAACGCGCTCATCCGCGAGCACTGCCGCGCCAGGCTCCCGGAGCACATGGTCCCGTCGGTCGTCGACTTCATCCCGGCTTTGCCGCTGACCGCCAACGGCAAGGTCGACCGCGCCGAACTCGCGCGCGCGGCGTCGGCCGCACGGCAGTTCACCGGCCGGGCGCCGAGCACTCCACGCGAAACCGAGGTCTGCGCGATCTGGAGCGAACTGCTCGAACAACCGATCACCGACGTCGACGCCGACTTCTTCGAGCTGGGTGGCCACTCGCTGCTCGCCGCGCGGATCGTCGCGGCGCTGCGCCAGGCCACCGGCCTCAAGCTGTCGATCCCGGTGCTGCTGGCGAACCCGACCCCGGCGATGCTGGCCGAGGAACTCGACCGCCGCGCCACCGAGGAGGTGGCGTCGTGAATCCCGAGTCCTGGCTCGTCACCTGGCACGCCGAAGCGGCGGACCGGCCGACGCTGCTCTGTCTCCCCCACGCGGGCGCGGGGTGCGGGCGCTACCGCCCATGGCAGGACAAGCTCGGCGACGCGGTCTCGGTGGTCGGCGTGCAACTGCCCGGCCGCGAACACCGCTGGTCACAGCCCCATCCCTCCTCAATGGACGAGGCCGCGGCGCAGGTGGTCGACGAGATACTCGCGCTGACGTCTCCCGAGCAGCCGCTGGTGGTGTTCGGCGAGAGTTTCGGCGGCCTGTTCGGTTACGAGCTGACCAGACGTCTCGGCCTCAAGGACCGCGCACCGTCCGCTTTGGTCATCGCGGCCTGCGAGCCCCCGCACCTGTGGGCGACGACCGAGCATCTGCGCCGCGACGACGACGCGCTCAACCGGCTGCTCGACGCGGGCCAGGTCGGCATGGAGGATCTTGACGAGGACAGCCGGGAGTTCGTGCTCGACATCCTGCGCCGCGACGCGCGGCTGGTGTCCACTTTCGTCACTCCCGACGAGGTCGCCGTCCCGTCGCCGATCCACGCCTGGGGTGGTGAGACCGACGACATCGTGACGGCGCGGCATCTCGACCAGTGGGACCGCTACACGACCGCCGGGTTCGCCAGGCGCCAGTTCCCCGGCGGGCATCTGTTCAGCACCGAACAGGTTCCACTGACGTTGCCGCTGCTCGGGGGCCTGCTGTGCTCGATCTGACCGACGATCTGTCCTTTGCGGACACGGGTTTCCTCGCGCACATGGCTTGGTTGCGCGAAAACGACCCGGTGCACTGGCATCCCCTCCCGGACGGCGGCGGCTTCTGGGCGGTCACCCGCTACGACGACGCGCTCAGCGTCTACCACGCGTCGGACGTGTTCAGTTCCAGATTCGGGATGCGGATCGGCACGAACCCCGACGCGGTGGCCGCGGTGACCCAGCGGATGCTGATCGTCTCGGACGCGCCAGACCACACGCAGCTCAAGAAGGTGCTCTCGAAGGCGTTCGCGCCGAGCGAGATCCCGCACGCGGAAGAACTCACCCGCGGGATCGTCCACACGCTACTCGACGAGGCCGTCGAAGCGGGCGAGGTCGACCTGGTCGAGGTCGCGAGACGGCTGCCGACGCGGGTGGTGTGCGCGCTGATGGGCGTGCCACGCGAGGAGTGGGACTGGCTCGGCGGCACGATGAACGACGCGTTCGAAGGCGAGGACGAGGAGGCCCGGCTCTGCGCGCACGCGGAGATCTTCTTGTACTTCACCGAGTTGGTCGCGCAGCGCCGGGCGAACCCCGGTGACGACTTCGTCAGCCGCATCGCACACGACCAGCGCTCGTCGCCCGACGGGAAACGTCCGCTCACGGACGAGGAGATCATCGTCAACTGCAACGGCGTGCTGGCAGGTGGCAACGAGACCACCCGGTATTCCGCGGCGGGCGCGGTGCTCGCGTTCCTCGATCACCCCGATCAGTGGACCCGGCTACGCCAGAGCGGTCCGGCGTTGCTGCCGTCGGCCGTCGAGGAGGTCATGCGCTGGACCACGCCCGGCGTGCACGTGCTGCGCACGGCGATGACCGCGACCCGGATCGGTGACACGGACATCGGCGAGGGTGATCGCGTGACCATCTGGAACGTGTCGGCCAACCGCGACGAGAAGGCCTTTCCCGACGCGGACCGGTTCGATCTCGGCCGCACACCGAACCGCCATCTCGCGTTCGGCGGCGGGCGGCACCAGTGTCTCGGCACCCGCCTGGCCCGCATGGAGGTCTCGATCTTCCTCGAAGAACTCGCCTCGCGGGTCGCCTCGATCGAGCTCATCGGCGAGCCGAAGTACACCGCGTCGAACTTCACGTGGGGCGTGCGCGAGCTACCGGTGCGGCTCATCCGCTGACTGAAAAAGGTTGCCACCGCGACAACCTGACTCCGGCCAGGTTGTCGCGGTGGACAACTTTCCAACCATAAGTTCTGGTTCGCATGATCAGCCGCTACCGTGGATGGTTGTCCGCACACCCCAGGACGAAGTGGGGCAGTCATGCGAAAATTGCTGGCGCTGACGTGCGCTCTCGCACTCGCCTGCACGGTTCCGAGCACCGCCGACGCGGCCGCCGCTCCCCCGGCGACCTGGAAAGAGCACTGGTTCGAGCACGTCCAGACGCTCAAGCTGGTCGGCTACAACGACACGGTCGCGCTGTACTTCGACAACGACGTCCCAGCGTCCACAAAGGACTGGGCGCTCCCGTACCTGACGCGGATGTGGAAGTACGCGCAGCAGACCTACGGCAACTCCGGCAACCTGATGAACTCTGACCGCTTGTACTCCATCCACCACGAGGCCAAGTACTACGGCGGCCATCCGTCCACTGTGTACGACTCATCCCACGACCACCGCAACGTCAGCGACGTCGGCGGCAACGGCTGGGCCCAGCCGCAGTACGAGGTCGCGACGCATGAGGCAGGCCATGTCGTGGAGAGCATCGCGGCGGGCAAGCACGGATCACCCGCGTTCGGATTGTGGCAGGACAGCAAGTGGATGGAGTTCTTCATCTACGACGTCTACGTCTCGCTCGGCATGACCGCCGAAGCCCAGTCCTTCTACAACCGAATGATGTCGGCGGACCACGTCGACAGCTTCCCGCGAGCCGGGACGCATTGGTTCCGCGACTGGTTCTACCCGCTGTGGCGCGACCGCGGGCACGCCCAGGTCATGGTGAAATTTTATGGCTTGCTGGGTAAGTACTTCCCGCGCAGTGGTAACGACTTCTCACGGGGGATGAACTGGGGCGAGTTCGTCCACTTCATGAGCGGCGCCGCCGGGGTGAACCTGAAGCCGTTGGCCACCAACGCCTTCGGCTGGCCTTCGTCATGGGAAACTCAGTTCCAAGCCGCCCGCACCACGCTCCCCGGCATCACGTACTCGTAAGCCCCGGCCGCACCGAGCTTGGTCTGACGGAGTGAGGGTGCCCCAGAGTGCTTACCGCGCACCGAAGGGACCCCTCGCTTCGCAAGCCGAACCGGGATAAAGCCCGCTAAACTCCGCCCAAACACGGGGGCTGCCCCGGACGACACGAACCGCACTCACCCCGCTACGAGGCCCGGGTATGAGGGGAGCCTTCATCCACGCTCGGCTCGGGTGAGGGCCTCCCTCACCCGAGCCGAGTGGGTGAGGGAGGCCCTCACCCGTATATACGGTCGAACTAGGCCCACACCCCACGAATCCGAGCGAAGTAGGCCCTCACCCACGCCCGACCACGACCCTGCCCCGGACGGGACAGCCGAGAAGGGGTCGTGAGTGTTTTCGCCGGTTAGAACCGGCCGTACCACTCACGACCCTGGTCGTGCTAGGTGCCCGCGATGCTTACGGCGGGGGTGGCCAGGCGCATGCCGGCTTCACGGGTGGTGACGTGGGCCGAGTGCCAGCCGCGGGGGACGTGGTGCGCGAGCAGGAAGTGGCGGAACCGCGAGGCCCGGTGGACGTGCCGGGCGAACGAACGTGGCCGGATCAGCCTGCCGCGGGCGCGCTGGCCTTCGAGTGCGGCTTCCGGGGTGACGTCGAGCCAGAGCAGGCGGATGCGGCGGCCGGTCAGCGCGGCGACCGTCGCGAGGAGGGCCCTTGTCGACGCCCTTGTCGACGGTTCGTGCACGATCACCGGGCCGATCGCTCCGGCCGCGTGGGCGACGACGCGCAGGCGGTGCCAGGCGTGGACGATCGGGCGGTACAGCCGGTACGGCACGCGCGCGGGCAGTTGCGCGCGCAGGCGGGCGCGGACCTGGTCGGAGTCGAGTACCGGCAGGTCGTGGACCGCGCGCAGCATCGTGGTCTTGCCCGCGCCCGGCAGGCCGGCGACGACCAAGAGGTCACGGGGGCCGAGTTCGATCGTGAGCGGCTCCGTCATACCCGTGCCAACGTACGGCGAAGAGTAAAGGTTCCTTTACTTCGGCGGACACGCGGGGTCACCGAGCGGCAAATCCGGGAAAATATCCACAATGGACAATTAACTGATCAATTTTAATTGATCACGATGCCCTTTCGGGCAAACGATCGAGCAGGCGGTCAACACGCCATTGGCCCATTTGGGTAGTCATGCGAGTCCGCCCGAATGAAGGTCGCCGATCCGCTTGACGCGGAGGGTGATCGGGTCAAACATCGCTATCGAGATCCTTTGGGGCGCCACGGGCGATTGAGGGGATGTGGCGGGGGGATTCACGAGCGGTATCCGGCCATTTCGGCATGCCCGGATACCGGTATTGGCTGGCGCCCACACTCTTTTCGAGGCACCGCGGCGAATTTCGGCGCCGCGAGGACGACAGATGGAGCCGGCATGCCTGTTACACCTACCTATCCTGGTGTCTACATCGAGGAATTACCCAGCCGCGTGCGCACGATCACGGCCGTCTCCACCTCCGTGACGGCGTTCGTCGGCTACACCACCCAGGGCCCGGTCGACGAGGCCGTGACGATCACCAGTTTCGCCGACTACGAGCGCCGTTTCGGTGGCCTGGCTGCGAATAGCGCGGTCAGCTACGCCGTGCAGCAGTTCTTCCTCAACGGCGGTTCGATCGGCATCGTCGTGCGCGTCGCGGCCGGCGCGGGCAACGCGACGGTGGTGCTGAAGAACACCACCGCGAGCCCGCAGGACCCGGCGGGGCCCGCGTTGAAAGTGTCCGCGAAAGAACCGGGTGCCTGGGGTAATGAACTGCGCGTATCGGTCGATTACGCGACGAAGAATCCGACGGAAACGTTCAATCTTCAAGTTTTCGGCGCGGGCGGGTCGCCGAGGGAAAGCTTCACCGACCTTTCACTGGACAAGACGGACGTCCGATATGCGGTCGACGTGATCAATTCCGCGTCGAACCTGATCAGGGTGTCTCACCCGGATGCCACAGTGAAGAATCGGCCCGAACCGACCGGTACCGTCTCCGGCGCTTTCGACACCTCGGCCGCGCTGCCCGATCCGAATGGCGAAATCACCGTCACCCTGCGTGGCACCGGCAAGTCCCAGAAGATCACGCTCAAGGACGTGCCCGTACCCGGGTCGCTGGCCGAACTCGCGCTGCAGCTGGAGAACGCGCTGCGCGGGATCGCCGACGAGCCGGGCGACCGCACCTTCGGCGCCATCAAGGTGACCGCCATGGGCAACCGGCTGCAGATCGTCTCCGGCTCGGCGACACCGGCCACGATCCTCGAGTTCAGCGGCGCGGCCGCCGCGAAGCTCAGCCTGAACACCTCCCCCAACGTCACCGCGTACCAGGTCGGCGCCACCACGGACGTCGGCGCGCAGGGCAAGGGCACCGCGGGCGTCAACGGCGGCGCGCCGACGTTCAAGGACATCATCGGCAGCGAAAGCGCGAAGACCGGCATCAACGCGTTGCGTGCGATCGAAGACGTCAACCTGCTCTGCCTGCCGGAGATCAACGCGTTCGGCGCCGACGACATGGTGGCCACCATCGCCGCCGCCGAGCGGCTCTGCCAGGACAAGCGGATGTTCCTGCTGGTGGACAGCCCCGCCGCGTGGAAGACGCTCGACCAGGCGCGGGCGAACCTCGGCACCCTGGACTCGGTGCGCAGCAACTACGCGGCGCTGTACTTCCCGCATCTGGAACTCGTCGACCAGCTCAGCGGCAGGCTGCGCGCGTTCCCGCCGTGCGGCGCGGTCGCCGGGATCATGGCGCGCACCGACAGCGAGCGCGGGGTCTGGAAGGCGCCGGCGGGCACCGAAGCCAGGCTCGCGGGCACCCGCGCGCTCACCGTGCCGATGACCGACCCGGAAAACGGCCTGGTCAACCCGCTCGGGGTGAACTGCGTGCGCAGCTTCCCGGTGATCGGCCCCGTGGTCTGGGGCGCGCGGACGCTCGAAGGCGCCGACGCGCTCGCCTCGCAGTGGAAGTACGTGCCGGTGCGCAGGCTCGCGCTGATGATCGAGGAAAGCCTCTACCGCGGCACGAAATGGGTGGTCTTCGAGCCCAACGACGAGCCGCTGTGGGCGCAGATCCGGCTCAACGTCGGCGCCTTCATGCACGCGCTGTTCGAGCGCGGCGCGTTCCAGGGCGTGTCCTCGCGCGACGCCTATTTCGTCAAGTGCGACAAGGAAACCACCACGCAGAACGACATCAACAGCGGGGTGGTGAACGTGCTCGTCGGGTTCGCTCCGCTCAAACCGGCCGAGTTCGTGGTCATCAAGATCGAACAGCTCGCCGGGCAGATCGAGGTCTAGGGGACGACATGGCTGAGTTCACCGTCAATCCGCAGCGGTTCGATCCGTACAAGAACTTCAAGTTCCTGGTGCTCTGGGACGGCCGCACGGTCGCGGGCATCTCGAAGATCAGCCCGCTCAAGCGCACCACCGAGGTGGTCAAGCACCGCAACGGCGGCGACGCCAGCTCGCCGCGCAAGTCGGCGGGGCGCACCGAGTTCGAGGCGATCACCCTCGAGCGCGGGGTGACGCACGATGTCGAGTTCGACCGCTGGGCCAACAAGGTCTGGATGGTCGGGCAGGGCAAGGGCTCCGAGTCCTCGCTGCGTGACTTCCGCAAGGACCTGGTCATCCAGGTGCTCAACGAGGCGGGTCAGGTCGCCGTCGCCTACAAGATCTACCGGGCGTGGGTGGCCGAGTACCAGATCCTCGGCGAGCTGGACGCCAACGCCAACGCGGTCGCCATCCAGAGCCTCAAGCTCGAGAACGAGGGTTGGGAACGCGACCAGGAGGTCGGCGAGCCGGAAGAGCCGTCGATCCAGTTCCCGGCGTGACCGGTGCCTGGGCCGACGGAGCTGCTGGCCACCTGGGAAGCGGGCCTGGCGGCGGGCCCGGTGCGGCGCGCGGTGCTGCTGCACGCGCTCACCGGCGCCGAGGACGGCGGACGGCTGGAGGTGCCCGTCGGCAGGCGGGACCGCGAGCTGTTCGCGTTGCGCCGCACGCTTTTCGGTGAGCGGCTCAACGGCAGGGTGACCTGCCTGGACTGCGAAACAGAGCAGGAATTCGACTTCGACGTCGGCAACGTGGTGGGAGTTGCGATGGACGAGCCCGGTGAGGTGCTGGCGAGCAGTGGCGAATGGGCGATCCGGTTGCGCCGGCCCACGTCCGGCGATCTGCTGGCCGCAGCCGCGGCCGGTCCCGCAGGGGCGCGGCGCGAACTCGTCACGCGGTGCGCGGTCGAGACGACGCACCGCGGCCGTCCGTCCTCTGTGGACGACCTCCCCGCCGACGCGCAGTCGGCGATGGCGGATTCGCTGGCGGACGCGGACACCGCGGCCGATGTGCGGCTCACCATGCCGTGTGTCGAATGTGGACGGACGACCTCGGCGACCGTCGACATCGTGTCGTATCTCTGGGCCGAGCTCGACGCCTGGGCACGCGCGGTGATGCTGGAGGTCCACCTGCTCGCCTCGGCGTACGGCTGGGCCGAGCCCGAGGTGCTGGCGCTCAGCCCGACCAGGCGCCGGTTCTACCTGGAGCTGGTGGGTCATGGCTGATTTCCTGGACCGGCTCCTGGCGCGCAGCGTGCCCGGCTGCCCGGCCCCGGCGGGCGAAGCGCTCGTCGTGCCCCGGCTGCCGCAGCCGTTCGAGCAGTTCACGGGCGGTGTCGAGCAAGAGGAACTCGTCGCCGCGCCGACGCGACGCTCCCCCTCGCCCGTCACACAGGCTGCGCCTTCGCCCGTCGTGACGACGGCCGTGGAAACCCACCACCACACCGAAAGCCCGGCCCCTGCCCCGGCGGCCAAGCCGTGGATTCCGGTATCGCGCCAGGTCACCGCCACGCCCCCGGTCACGCCGCGGCCGTCGGTCACCACCCGGCATCACCACAGCGAGACCCACATCTCGCAGGTGACCGAACAGCAGCGCCTGACCTCGGTGAACGTCAGTGTCTCCCCCGACGTCTCCCCCGACGGCCCGTCGGCAACGCTGCTGCCGTCCACCACCACGGTGGTCGTTCCCGTGCTGCCCGGCGAGCCTCGCCGCGCGCCGGAGACCGCCGCCCGCCGAGGAGATCCGCCGCCTCCGCCGCCGGTGCGGATCTCCATCGGCCGGGTCGAGGTCAAGGCGGCCGAAACCGCCAAACCGGCCGCGAGAACGAGGCCGTCACGCGCCGAACCGGCCGTGAGCCTGGAGCGCTACCTGGCCGAGGAGGGCCGCCGATGAGCAATTTCCTCGCCGTCGCCACGGTCACCGCGGCGCTGAAGATCTTCGTCGCGAAAGCAGCGGCCGACGCGGACCTGCCGGTGAACGTCGACGCCCGCAAGCCGCCAGCCGATCCGCGCACCGAGCCGCTGATCACGCTGTTCCTCTACCAGGTGACGCCCAACGGCTCGCTGCGCAACCACGACGCGGTCACCCGCGCGGCGGACGGCACGGTGCTCAAACGCCCGCAGCTCGCGCTCGACCTGCACTATCTCATCAGCTTCTACGGCAACGAGGCCGAGCTGGAGCCGCAGCGGCTGCTCGGCGCGGTCACCCGCAGCCTGCACGAGCACCCCACCTTGTCCCGCCAGCACATCGAAGAAGCGCAGGTGCTGGCACACCTCGTCGGTTCGGACTTGTCGGCCTCGCCGCAGCGGGTGCGGTTCACACCCACCGCGCTCGACCTCGACGACATGTCCAAGCTGTGGTCGACGATGATCCAGACGCCGTTCGCCCTGTCCGTGGTGTACCAGGCCACGGCGGTGCTGCTCGACGGCGAGTCCGTGCCCGGCGCGGGAAAGCCGGTGCTGCGGCGGCAGATCGCGGTCGAGGCGTTCGTCCGGCCGGTCATCGACAAGGTGCTGTCGTTGCCGCCCGGCGCCCCGGCGGGCACCCAGCCAGGCGACGATCCGATCACCAAGGACCGCGAACTCGCGCTGCTCGGCTCCGGGCTCGCCCGGCCGGGCATGAGCGCGCTCATCGGCGGGGTGACCGCGCCCGTGTTGCGGTCCACAGAGGACTTGGTGGTGCTCGGGCAGCCGTCGCTGCCGCCCGGTATCCATCCGGTGCAGCTGCGCTACGACGTCCAGATCGGGCGTCCGGCGCAGGCCAAGCCGTGGCTGGAGTCCAACATGGCGCCGTACGTCCGGCGCCCTCGCGTGACGGGCGCGAGCATCGTCGCAGGTCAGGCCAAGATCAAGATCGACATTCCGGCCGGGCCCGAGCAGCGCGTCACGTTGCTGCTGGACGAACGGTCGCCGACGGGCAAGCCACGCGGATACCAGTTCGCGGCGCCGTTCCCGCTCCGGAACGGCGAGGGTCCGGTTGACGAGTTCCTGGTGCCGATCACCGGAGCGAAGCCAGGGCGCTACCTGGTGCGAGTACAGGTCGACGGCGCGGAAAGCCCGCTCGACATCACAGACGGCACGTTCAGCGGGCCGACGCTGGACATCACTGGGTGAGGGGGCGAAGTGTCCGGGCGGGGGGATGTTCATCAGCGCGCGCTGGCCACGGCCATCCGTGCCGTGCTGGCGCGCCTTGACGGGCACGCCGAACCCGAGGAACCCTCCGAAGAGCTGTCCGCGCTCGACACGTTGTGCTCCTGCTTCGGACTCAGCTCCTTCGAACGGTCCATTGTGGTCTTGACGGCCGCGATCGAACTCGACCCGAGCACGCCCGCCCGCTGTGCCGCCGCCGTCGGCGACCCGCAGCGCGCGTATCCGACATTCTCCTTGGCGTTGAACACTTTCGAGGACGCTCACTGGAGCGCGTTGACCCCGGTCGCGCCGCTGCGGCGGTGGCGGCTCATCGAGGTCGACCCCGAGCCGTCGCTCACCATGGGCAGGCTGCGCATCGACGAGCGGGTGCTGCACTTCCTGGCCGGAGTCACCTATGTGGACAGTCGGCTGCATGGCCTGCTGACGAAGGTCGACGCACCTGCCGGGCTCCCGTCGTCCCAGCAGACCGCGGCCGGGTCGATCGCCGAGCGGTGGCAGCGCCTCGACGACGAGCCGCGGGTCCAGCTGGTCGGCGCGGACCGGCGCACCCGCTGGGAGGTCGCCGCGACCGCCGCACGACAGGCCGGGATCGGGTTGCACGCGGTCACCGCCGAGGACCTGCCGACCATTCCCGCCGAGCGTGAGGCGCTTTCCCGGCTCTGGGAACGGGAGGCGCTGCTGTTGCCCGCCGCGCTGCTGGTCGAGGGCGCGGCCGCGCAGTCCTTTGTGGCCGGTCTGACCGCGCCGGTGGTCGTCTCGGCGGACGATCCGGTGCCGGGCCGGGAATGGCCGCGTGTCACGGTGACCCGGCCGACAGCCGACGAGCAGCGCGCGCTGTGGAAGGCGGAGCTCAACGGCAGCGGGACCGAGCGCCAGCTGCAGGATCTCGTCGCGCAGTTCTCCTTGCCGGCACACGTGATCCGGACGGCGGGCACGAGTGTCCGCCGCGACGGCACCAGCGCGTGGCAGGCCGGGCTCACCCAGGCACGGATCGCGCTCGACGAGCTGGGCCATCGGATCGAGCCCCGCGCGACCCGCGCTGACCTGGTGCTGCCTGCGCCGCAGCGTCGCATTCTCGACGAGATGGTCGCGCACGTGCGCCAGCGGTCCAAGGTGTACCAGGACTGGGGCTTCGAGTCCGTGCTGCGGCGCGGACTGGGCGTCACCGCGCTGTTCGCCGGGACGAGCGGCACCGGAAAGACGCTCGCCGCCGAGGTGCTCGCCGGCGAACTCGGGCTCGACCTGTTCGTCATCGACCTTTCGCAGGTGATCAGCAAGTACATCGGCGAGACCGAGAAGAACCTGCGCCGGGTGTTCGACGCGGCCGAGGGTGGCGGCGCGCTGCTGCTGTTCGACGAGGCCGACGCGTTGTTCGGCAAGCGCAGCGAGATCAAGGACAGCCACGACCGGTACGCGAACATCGAGGTCAGCTACCTGCTGATGCGGATGGAGGCCTATCGCGGGCTGGCGATCCTGACCACCAACATGAAAAAGGCGCTGGACACGGCGTTCCTGCGGCGGATCCGGTTCGTGGTGGACTTCCCGTTCCCCGGCGCCGCCGAGCGCGCGGAGATCTGGCGGCGGGTCATCCCCGAGTCCGCGCCGGTCAGCGACCTCGACATGGGGCTGCTGGCCCAGCTGACGGTGGCGGGTGGCAGCATCCGCAACGTCGCGCTGTCCGCGGCGTTCCTGGCCGCCGAAGAGTCGTCGCCGCTGGCGATGCGGCACGTGCTCGCGGCCGCGCGCGGTGAGTACCTCAAGCTCGAACGCTCGCTCACCTCCTCGGAGGTGGCGGGATGGACGTGACCGTGGACATCGGCGAACTCGTGCTCACCGGGTTCGCCGGGATCAACCGCGACAAGCTGCTCGCGGCGTTCGAGTGCGAGCTGACCAGGCTGGTGACCGAACGCGGCGTGGGTTCGGCGGCCTTCGACGCGGAAGTCACCCAAGCACCCCAGGTCCCGGCGTCGGCGTCCTCGCAGCGCTTGGGCACGGCGCTCGCCCGGTCAGTCCACAGTGGACTTCTGCGGGGTGCGCCATGACCCGCGCCGTCGCGAAACCGGCCGAGCCCGGCAAGGAGAACAAGCCGAAGCAGGCCAAGCCCGCGCGTCACCCGCGCGAGTTGCGCGAGGTGCTCGCGTCGCCGGGACATCCGCTCGACCCGAGCCTGCGGCGTGAGCTGGAAACCCGGCTAGGGCACGATTTCGGCCGGGTCCGCGTGCACCACGACTCCGACGCCGCGGCGGTCACCGAGCTGCTGGGCGCGGACGCGGTGACGGTCGGCCAGGACATCTTCTTCGGCCAGTCGCTGTTCCGGCCGGAGACCACGGACGGGCGCAGGCTGCTCGTCCACGAACTGCTGCACACCGTCCAGGTGCCGGACGCGCAGGGCGCGCTGCGGGCCGGCCGCGACGCGGGCGCGGTCAGCCTGCCGAGCGAGCCGCTGGAGCGGGAAGCCGAGCGGATCGCGCGTTCCGACGAGCCGCAGACCGAGGTTTCGCAAGGCCAGGGCGCGGCGTGGATGCGATACGCGACGGTCGACGCCGACCGCATGCGGACCGAGCAGCTCGACCCGGCGACGCTGGTCGACCGGCTGGTCGCCGGGGTGCTGCGGAGCCTGCGCGGCGACCCCGGTGATCTGTCGGGGCGGGTGCGCGGGCAGCTGAGCCGATTCACGCCGGAGCTTCGGCACACCGTGCTGGTCAAGCTGGAACTGAGGCTGCCGTCTCCGGAGTACACGCAGCTGGTGCGGCTCGTCGAGGAGGCGGACAAGGCCGCGGCCGGTGGGCCGGTGGAGACGCCTGCCGTGCCCGAGCCGGTGCCTGAGCCTGAGCTGCCGAAGGAGCCTGAGCAGGAGAAACCCGAACCTGAGGCGCCCAAGGAGCCTGAAGAAGAACCCAAGCCTGAGGAAGAAAAGCCGAAGGAAGAAGAGAAGCCCGCCGAGGAAAAACCCGCTGAGGACAAGCCTGCCGAAGAGGAGAAGCCGTCCGAGGAGAAGCCCTCGGACGAGAAACCTGCCGAGGAAAAGCCTGCCGAAGAGCGGCCCGCCGCTGAGGTTCCGGCGGTTCCTGGAGCGCCGGATGCCATGCCCGCGCCTGGTCAGGGCCCTGCCGCGGGTGCGACCCCGATGCCAGCCGAGGCGATGGCCACCGCGGAACCGGCGGCCGCCCAGCCCGAAAAGGTCGAGGCCGAGGCCGCGGCGCCGGAGAGCCCGCTCGTCCAGCACGGCGTCGACCGTCCGGAGCACGACGAGCGCGTCGAGGAGCAGGAAAAACCGATCGGCGTCGAGCCCGCGGCCGACCAGGAGGTCGAACTCCCCGAGCCGGAGGAGCCCAAGACCGAGGACGACGAGCCGGAACGTCCCCCGCTCAAGCCGGAAGACAGCCTGCCACAGTCCGATTTGGACGTTTCGGCGGTACCGACGGCCGAGAATCTGACGCTCCCGGCCAACGGCGCACCGCCCGCTCCCCAGCAGGCTCCGAGCTTCCCCGCTCCCCCGCCGACCAAGGCAGAGCAGGTCGAAGAGCAGACTCCGGCGCCCACCGCACCCGCGACGCCCGAACCGGTCGAGGCCGAGGAGCCGCCCGCTGAGCAGCCGTTGGACGCCGAAGTCGGTCCCGATCCGACGATCGCCCCCGAGGCCACTGCGGCACCCGTCGAGCAGGAGTCGCCCGAACCCGCCGAGCCGGTCGAGGTTCCCGCTGCTCAGGACCTTGCCGAGGTCCCCGGAGCGGTCGAGCCGACCGCCGGCCCCGCGCCCGAGGCGTCGCTCGAGCGTGACGGTGGCGGCTGCGACGGACCGCCGGCGCCGACCAAGGAGGCTGATGCGGCAGGCGGAGGCTGCGGTGGCGGCGGCGCGCCCGCACCGGCCGCCGAGCCCGCGCCCAAGCCCGCTGCTCCGGACGTTTCGGCACAACCGCCGGAGTCCGCGCTCGCCACGGTGTCGGCACTGCCGCCGGATCAGCTGTCGTCCTCGCTGTCCTCAGTGGACAGTGCGGTCTCCCATGACGTCGGCGAGAAGCAGTCGGCGTTGCAGGCCGCGCCTCCGACCATGCAGCGACCCTCCGGCGCACCCCGGACTTTGGACGGGCCGCCGTCCGCCGAACCGGCGGGCGAGTTCGAGAAGGTCACGCTCACGCAGGCCGAAGCACAGCGGGCCGAGCAGCAGGAAAAGCTGAAGCAGGAACAGGTCCAGGGCCAGAACCAGGCGAGCCAGGCACCCCGGCCGCATGTCGCGGGCAACGCCGACGGCCAGATCTCGGCGGAAGAAGTCGCGAACGTCCAGCAGGCCGTCGAGAACGTGCCGACGACCGATCCCGGCCTCCAGGCCAAGGTCGCGGGTCAGCACGTCGAACTCACCGGCGAGCAGGACCCGGCACGCACCGACCAGCAGGCCACCGAGCTGCAAGACGCGTCCACGAAGTACCACACCACCGGCCGGCAAGAGGCGGCCAAGCCGCTCGGCGAGAACCAGATCTTCCCGAACGCCCCTGCGCAGACCCTGTCGGCGCAGGTCCCGTCCGGCCCAGGTGCCGGGCCGCCTGCCGCCCAGGCGGGCCCGTCCGACCCGGGTGTCGCGGTCGTCGCGCAGCAGGAGCGCGGACCGCAGATCCAGGCGGGTGTCGCCGAGGGCCAGACGACCATGGGCACCGAGCGGCAGACCCAGCAGCAGGCCGAGGCCAAGGCGAACACGGACCACGAGGCCGAGGTCACCCGCACGGTCCAGGAGAACTCCGAAGCGCAGGCGGCCGAGCGCGGCAAGGTCGCCGAGGACGCCGCGGCCAAGCGCGCGGAGTGGCGGTCCGAACAGGACAAGAAGATCGCCGAGACCGACACCAAGGCCGCCGAGGAGCACGAGAACGCCAAAACGGGAATCCACAAGGAGAAGACCGACGGCGACAAGAAGGTCGACGAGCGGCAGAAAGAGGACAACGACAAGATCACCCACGAGCGTGAGCAAGCCGAGGAGAAGGCGCGCAAAGAGAAAGAGGCCAAGAAGAAGGAGTCCGAAGGCGGCGGCTTCTTCAGCTGGCTGGCCTCGAAGGTCAAGAGCTTCTTCGAGGGCCTGCTCACCGCGATCACCAAGATCTTCGACGCGGCCGTCGCACTGGTCAACACGATCATCAAGACCTTCGCCACGATCGTCACCGGCTTGATCGACCTGGCCCGCAAGGCGATCGTCGGCCTCATCAACGCGCTGGCCAACGTCCTCCTCGCACTCTGCGACGCACTCGCGGTCTTCTTCCCCGAACTCGCCGCCCGAATACGCAAAGGCATCGAAGACCTCCGCGACGCGGCCATAGCCACGGTCAACAAGCTCGCCGACGCGCTGAAGGCCGGCGTCGAATTCCTGCTCAACAAGCTCGCGGAGGCCTTGACCGGCCTGCTCAGGTTGCTGGAGAAGGGCCTCAAAGCAGCGGTCGAGATCGTCCGCAAGGCCGTCAACGCGGCCATCGAGTTCGCCAAAGCCGCCATCCAGATGCTCGGCGAGTTCGCCGCGATCATCGCCGACATCGCGTCCACCGGAGTCGGCACCTGGATCGGCAAACTCGTCTCGGCGGCCACCCAGGGCATCCGCGAGTTCCTCTGGGGCGCCATCAAGAGCGCGGTCAAGACCTGGTTCAACGAGAAGGTCGAAGCCGTGCTCGGCCTCGGCAAAGCCGTGATCAACATCCTGATCAAGGGCTGCTTCTCGATGGCCAAGATCGGCAAAATGGCCTGGCAAGCCCTGATCGCCGCGCTGCCGATGATGATCGTCACGGTCGTCATCGAGCGCCTGGTCTCGCTGATCATCCCGGCGGCAGGCGCCGTGCTCGCGGTCATCCAAGGCCTGATGGCCGCGTGGGGCACGATCAGCAAGATCCTCGCGGCGATCGGCGCCTTCATCGCGTTCGTCAAAGCGGTCAAGGCGGGCCCGGCCGCCTGCCTCTTCGCGAAAGCCGTGGCGGCGGGCGTGGTCGCGCTGTTGGAGTTCATCACGAACTTCCTCATGGCCAAGCTCGCGTCGGCCGCGAAGGGCGTCGGGAAGTCGCTCAAGGGGATCGCGCAGAAGATCATGAAGGCGCTGGCTCGCGCGGGCAAGGGCGCGCGTAAGGGCGCGGGCAAGGTGATCAATGCGGCTCGGAGCGGGCTGAAGAAGGTCGGCGCGGCGCTGAAGCCCAAGAAGGGCGCGCGGCCTGGACGTCCCGGTCGTCCTGGCCGGAAGCCTGGGGCGAAGGGTCTGCTCGGCCAGGCGAAGGCGACCGTGCGCAAGGGCGTCGACAAGGTCAAGTCGACGCTGAAGAAGGTCGGCAAGAAGATCGCGAGCAGCAAGATCGGCAAGGGCCTGACGAACGCGGCCAAGAAGGCGCGCGACAAGTACCGCGATCTCAAAGCGAAGATCAAGGAAAAGCTGAAGCGGAACAAGGACAAGAAGGGCAAGGACAAAAAGAAGCCCGAGGACAAGAACAAGCGGCTGCAACTGATCGTCGCCCGGATCAAGCCGAAGATCGACAAGCTCGCCGATCGTGGCGTCTGGTCCCTGGTGCTGACGGGCGTGCTCAAGGGCATGCGAATCTGGTACGGCCTGACAAGCTTGCTGAGCTCGGGCGCCAAACAGGTCAGCATCACCGCGAAGCTCAACCCAGAGGCTCTGGCGGGTGGCGGGTTCCGGCTCACCGGTGAGGACGTCCGCAAGCTGGTGCACGAAGTCAGCAACGAACTCCTGTCTCGCCCAGACGTCCGTGAGCGCGCGCTGCGCATGCGCCTCACCAAGGCAAGCAACAAGGACCATCCCATCGAGACCGGACCGGGCGACATTCCCGCGGCGGTGCGCTACCTGCGGAACAGGCGCAATCCTGAGCAAGTCCGAGGACCAGGCGGCACCACTCGCACCGTCGCGCCACAAGCCGCTCGGACCTGGAAGGACGAGTCGTATCTCGTCGGCCACGAGCGGGACATAGTCAAAGAGATGAACACACCGGGGGCGACCAATGCCTTCACCAGAGGGGTTACCTCCTATCCAGCCATCGCTTCTTCATTGCAGGCGACCGGAATGACCGACCAGCGAATTGCGAGTGTTGTGCGCTCCTACATCAAAACGGGCCGACTTCCCGGCGGCCTGACGGAACAGCAGCAGGCATTGCTGCGCAACATGAACTGGCTGATGTTCGTCAGGGAATCCACGCGCAACCCGGGAAACCTCGGCTTCGCTGCGATGACGACCGATCTCGTTCAGCGTGGCCCGCAGCGAGGCGGCATGACCTGGCAGCAAGCCTTCGCCGAGCATGAGGGCACGTCGACCACCGGCGAGCGAGGCAGGCTCCCGATGTCCATGAAGAAGGCCGCGCGCGCGACCAGGGGGCAAGAAGCAGAAGAGCGCGGAGAGAGTCCTGGAAAAACAAGTTCTGGAGGTACTCGTGCCGAAAGAGCCGAACTCAAACGCCGCGAAACCGCAGTTTCGGAGCAATGGGCAATGGTGATTACGGACAATAAGGGGATCATCGGCCGGACATCGGCCTCGGCGATAAGATCCGGCCGAAAGCTGATATCCGACTACCTGATCAAGTTCTATGGTCTCCGATAGAAAGCCGAGTGCCACGATGACTAGCTTCCAGAAGCGGATCGTTCTCAAGCCGGAGGTCACCCCCTCGGACTTCGAGCTCGTCGCGTGGGAGAAAGACTGGAACCTCGCGGACATGGGACGAGAGGACGCCGGCGCGTCCATCGACACCTGGATCACCGACGACACCGAGAGCGAGATCCACTTCGTGGACGACCAGCCGATCGGACTGGCCTACTTGACGCTCCACGGTAAGGCAACCGACACGATCGAGCAGCAGATCCGCGGCAGCCTCGAAGCGTGGACGCTGGCCGAAGCGATGGAAGCGCTGCGGGACGCACACGACAGCGAAGACAGGACGAAGAGTCTGTTCACCGTCGTCCTCATCGCACCGGCGGATGAAGACGACGCGGTGACCGCTCAGCTCGCGCCGCTCGCCACCGACCCGGATCAGGCCATCCGCCAATCGTTCATCGAGGCGACCGGCTACTTGCCGTGGCCCTCACTCGTCGCCCTGGTCGAAGCCATGGCAGCGAACGACTCTGAACAAGCGGTCAGGGAGAACGCGCAACTCCTGTTGGAAGGCCTCGAAGTAACCGGTGAAGGCCCGGGGAGGGCTACATGACCCGATACACGGATCTGCCGAAGCCCGTCCGCGCCGGGATCGTGATCGACCCCGGCGGCGGCGAGTCCCAGAAGGTCATCGTGCTGCAGTTCAACCCCGACACCCTCGAACGCAGCCTCGCGCCCCAGTCGTCCGGTGCCGAGCAGGGCGACCGTACCGAAGCGCTCCGGCTCAAGGGGCCTGCCATCGAGACCTGGAAGTTCACGGCCGAACTCGACGCGTCCGACCAGCCTGACGTGCCCGCCGAATTCGGGATCCACCCGCAGCTCGCGGCGCTTGAGATGCTCGTACATCCGTCGACCGGGCAGATCAAGACCAACCAGCGCCTGGCGAGCTTCGGCACGCTCGAAGTCATCCCGATCGAGACGCCGCTGACCTTGTTCGTCTGGGGAACCAAGCGGGTGATGCCGATGCGGCTCACCGAACTGAGCATCACCGAGGAGGCGTTCGACGCCGACCTCAACCCGTACCGCGCGACCGTCGGCATCGGGTTCCGCGTGCTCTCGGTCAGCGACCTCCCGACCGGCCACAAAGGCTACGACCTCTACCTCGCCTACCTCACGCAGAAGGAGCAGTTCGCGGGCCCCGCGGGCAAGGGCCGCCTCGAAGCACTCGGCAACCCGGACATCGGCTAGGAGCACCCATGCCAACCCGAATGCGCCGCACGAGGTGCGCCTCGTGTCGTCCGTCCAGGTACGCAGAAAGGCAGTCAGTCTGATGACCAGTCCGATGGACGCGATGGCGGCCGCGATGCCGACCACGACGCCGTATCCGCGTAGCAGCAGGCACTACGGCATCCCGATGTCGACGCACGTGACGCCGGACGGCCGCACCGTGCCCTACCTCAAGCGCAGGCTGCTGCCGTCGCCGAAGGCGCTGGTGACCATGGCCGAGCACACCGTCAACGAGGGTGACCGCGCCGATCTGCTGGCCGAGCGGTATCTCGGGGACGCCGAGGCGTGGTGGCGGATCGCCGATGCCAATCCGGTGCTCGATCCGCGTGAGCTGACCGATGAGCCGGGTACGAGGCTGCGGATCACGTTGCCGCAAGGGGTTCCCGGCAATGGCTGAGCTTTCACCGCTGCACCTGACCCTGCTGATGGGACCCCGGATTCCGGTGCCGGTCCCCCAGCCGGTCACGGACGCCCTGCTGTCCGCGCAGGTGACCGTCACCGCTGGCCAGCGCAGCGGGTTCCAGCTCAGCTTCGACCTGTCCAAGAAGGGGCTCATCCGCGACACCCTGCTGCCCGCGGGGTTCTTCGATCCCGAGATCCGGGTGATCCTCATGGTGACCCTGCGTGGGACGCCGACCGTGCTGATGGACGGGATCTGCATCCGGCAGGAGGTCGGGGTCAGCAACCAGCCCGGCCAGTCCACGCTGACCGTGACCGGCGAGGACCTCAGTGTCCTGATGGACCTCGAGCAGAAGGAGTACGTCCAATATCCGGCGCTGTCGCCCGCCGCGCGGGCCGCGGTGATCGTCTCGCAGTACGCGACGTACGGAGTGGTGCCGGTCGTCGTGCCCGAGATCTTCCCGCAGACGGCGCTGCCGACGCAGCGAGTGGAGTCGCAGAAGGGGACCGATCTCGAGTATCTCAACGAACTCGCGAAGGCCAACGGGTACGTGTTCTACATCGATCCCGGGCCGGTGCCCGGGGTGAGCCGGGGGTATTGGGGGCCGGAGGTACGGCTCGGGGTGCCGCAGCCCGCGCTGACCGTGAACTCGGACGCGCAGTCCAATGTGGACCAGATGACCTTCAGTTTCGACGGTACCGCACGGGAGACGCCCGAGGCCATGGTGCAGATCCCGGCGACCAAGATCTCCGCTCCGCTGCCTCTGCCCGAACTGAGCGTGCTGCGGCCGCGGATGGCGATCAAGCCCGCGCCCGCGCTCAAGAAGAAGGTCATCGCGGACACGGCCAAAAAGGACGCTCCGCAAGCCCTGGCCGAGACGCTCGCCAAGGCCGCCGATTCCGCCGACGCGATCTCCGGTTCCGGGCAGGTCGATGTTGTCCGATATGGACACGTGCTGCGGGCGCGTGAACTGGTCGGTGTGCGTGGGGCCGGCATCACCTATGACGGGCTCTACTACGTCAAGAGTGTCACCCACAACCTGCAAAGGGGCGCCTACACGCAGAACTTCACCCTCGCCAGGGAAGGCCTGATCTCCCTGACCCCGGCGGTCGTCCCGTGAGAGGAAACCCATGACAGAAACCAATCGCCATCTCGGGAAGTACCGCGGGACCGTGCTGAACAACGTCGACCCGATGGGCATCGGGCGGATACAGGCGCAGGTGCCCGACGTCTTCGGCAGCACGCCGTCGAGCTGGGCGATGCCGGTGCTGCCGGTCGCCGGTCCGCAGATGGGCACGTACGTCGTTCCGCCGGTGGGCGCGGGCGTCTGGGTGGAGTTCGAACAGGGCGACAAGGACTATCCATTGTGGACGGGATGCTGGTGGGGCTCGCGGGCTGAGGTGCCGCCGCTGGCGTTCACCGGGCCGCCCGCCTCGCCGAACATCCTGCTGCAGACCACCGGTCAGCAGTCCATTGTGCTCTCCGATCAACCAGGACTCGGCATCACGCTCAAGGCCGCGGGCGGAGCCATGATCACCATCTCGGACAGCGGCATCATCATCAGCAACGGGCAGGGCGCCTCGATTTCGCTCGTCGGGCCGACCGTCACCGTCAACCAGGGCGCGCTCACCGTTACCTGAGGGGGAAACGCAATGGGAAACCTGCTTCACGTCGGCGCCACCGTGATGTGCCCGCACGGCGGCCAGGCGACGCTGCTGCCGTCGCAGTCACGCGTACAGGCGAGCACGCAACCGGTCGCCACCCAGGCCGACGTCTACACGATCGCGGGCTGCGCGTTCGCGCCGGGCGGCAAACCGCAGCCCTGCGTGACCATCCAATGGGTGACGCCGTCCGCGCGGATCCAGGTGAACGGCCAGCCCGCGATCCTGCAGAGCTCGGTCGGCCTGTGCCAGAGCGCGGAGAAGATCCCGCAGGGTCCGCCGCTGGTCACGGTCGTGCAGCAGCGGGCGGTGGGCCAGTGAACGCCCGCGCCGCGCGCCAGGTGGAGCCGCCTTCGCCGCGCACACTGCCCGACCGCACCGACCTCGCGTTCCCGTTCCGCGCCGACGGCCGCGGCCGCACCGCGGACACCGGCTACGACGACCACGTGCGCGACATGATCGAGCAGCTGCTGTTCACCAGCCCCGGCGAGCGCGTGATGCGGCCGGACTTCGGCTGCGGGCTGCTCGACCTCGTGTTCGCGCCGAACAGTCCCGAGTTCGCCTCCGCGCTGCAACTGTCCATTCAGGCCAGTCTGCAGCGCTGGCTGGGCGACGTGATCGACATCGAAGCGCTCGAGGTGGTCAGCGAGGACAACGTCCTGCGCGTGCACCTGGGCTATGTCGTCCGCCCGACCGGCACCCGCCGCGCGGACACGTTCGAAAGGAGCGGCGGCCAATGACACTCTGCCGCACGGACCGGCGCCGCGCGAAGATCCGCGCCGAGCGTCAGAACGGCATCGACGGGGTCGAGGTCGACGACGCGGGCCTCGTCCTGACCGTCACCTTCCTCGGAAAGGCGCCGCACGAACTGGCCACCGAGAACATCCGGATCGACGGCGGCCGCCGGATCACCGGGATCAAGGCTATCGACGTCGAGCTGGAGATCCAGGAGGATCCCGCGCTCGACGACCGCGCGCACATCACGGTCGACAAGACCGGCGACCACTCGACGTACCGGCTCTCGATCGTCAAGCCGGACTCGTACGGATTCCCGGGAACGGTGCCGTACAAGGGTTTCGACCCCCGGTACGCGCACGCGGACTTCAGCTTCCGCCAGGCCTGCCCGACCGATCAGGACTGCCGTGCCGAGGACGAGAGCGAGCCGTCCGGGCATCCGGCACCCGCGCTCGACTACACCGCGCGCGACTACGAGTCGATCCGCCGGGTGCTGCTCGACCGGCTCACCCTGACCACACCGGACTGGCGTGAACGCCATGTGCCCGACCTCGGTGTCACCGTGGCCGAGCTGCTCGCCTACACCGGCGACCAGCTCAGCTACTACCAGGACGCGGTCGCCACCGAGGCCTATTTGGACACCGCGCGCCGCCGGATCTCGGTGCGCAGGCACGCCCGTCTTGTCGACTACCCGATGCACGACGGCAGCAACGCGCGCACGTTCGTGAGCCTCGAGGTCGACGACGTGCTGACACTGTCCAAAGACGACTTCCGGTTCGTCGCGGTCGACCTGAGCGACCTGGATCCGTTGCAGTGGCCTGAACTCGGCACGGTCATCTCCGACGAGGACCTGGAGCGGCTGCCCGCCGGTGTGGTCTTCGAGGTGTTCGAACCGCTGCCCGCGGGCGATCTCACCCTGCGCCCGGCGCACAATCTGATCCGGTTCTGGACCTGGGGCGACGAAGAGTGCTCGCTGCCGGTGGGCGCCACGTCCGCGACCTTGGTCGACGACGAGCTCGATCTCGACCCCGGCGACGTGCTGATCATCGAAGAGGTCAAGGGACCTGGCACCGGCGCGGCCGCCGACGCCGACCCGGCCAAACGCCAGGCGGTCCGGCTGCTCTCGGTCACGCCCGGCGTCGACAAGCTGTACGACCAGAAGTTCCTCGAGGTGACCTGGGCGCGGGAGGACGCGCTCGGCTTCAGCGTCTGCCTCTCGGCACGCGGTGGCCAGGACTGCTGCGTCATCGAGGACATCAGTGTCGCGCGGGGCAACGTCGTGCTGGCCGACCACGGCCGCAGCCTGACCGCGTGCGGCGGCGCTCCCGAGGAGATCGTCGTCCCGCCCGCGCCGGTGGATCCGCCCAGCTGCGAGCCACCCGAGTCCGGCTGTGTCCAGGACTCGGTCACCGGTCCGGCCGCGGACCTGATCGCCACGCTGATCGCGGCAGCCGAACGCCGCGAGCCGCTCCAGCCCGAGGACGTCCGCACGCTCGACGACCTGCTCGAACCGGGCGCGACCGGCCGCGCGGGCATCGTCATCGCGCTGGACACCCAGCAGGACAGGGAGTTCGTGCTGCCGGACACCACCGAGGACCAGCACGCCGCGCTGCGCACGCTGCTCGCGCAGGTCACCTATCCACCCGCGCGCCGGCGGTTCCGGCCGAAGCTGCGCTACTCCCCCGTCACCCAGCAGGTCGCCTATCCCGCGCCTGCCACGGTCGCGGCGAGCCAGGCGGGACTGCTCGCGGCGATCCCGGGCCGGGTACGTGCGCGCCTCGCGGAACTCTGGCGTCAAGTCCACGGTGGACACAAGCTGACCAGGGATCAGATCGCCGAGCTGACCGTTCTGTTCGGCGAGAAGACGCTCAGCAGGCTTCGGCTCGAACATCGGCCGCTGCAAGCCTTGCGTGAGCTTCAGGCGCAGTTCGACGAGCTGCTGGCCGCCAAGATCCGGCGGCTCGGCACCCTGCGCGCCCGTGCGCTCGACGGCGGCGTCCTCGAATCCGGCATCGGCTGGGAGCTCACCCAGAGCTGGGGCGAGCCGTACGCCGGCGGGCTCGACCCCGCGCATCCGGCCCTGGCAGGCTCCGCGAAGTCCGCGCTGCGGACCGATCCCCGTGACGCGCTTCCGGCCGTCACACTCGGCGATCCACTGTGGACGCCTCGGCGTGATCTGCTCGACAGTGGCCCGCGCGACCGGCATTTCGTCGGCGAGACCGAGGAAGGCTCCGGCCAGATCGTGCTGCGCTTCGGCGACGGCGAACACGGCATGGCACCGCCACCAGGCCGAACACTCCAAGCCCGGTACCGCGTCGGCAACGGCACGGCGGGCAACGTCGGCGCCGAGGCGATCAACCACCTCGTGCTCTGCTGCGGCGCGATGACCGGCGGGGTCACCAAGGTCCGCAACCCGCTGTCCGCCGCCGGCGGCACCGAACCGGAGTCGCTCGACGAGGTCCGCCAGCTCGCGCCGCTCGGCCTGCGCCGCGAGCTGCTCCGCGCGATCACCCCGGCCGACTACGCGACGCTCGCCGCGAAGGTGCCCGGCGTGCAGCGCGCCGCGGCCGAAGCTCGCTGGACCGGCGCGGGCACGCAGATCCACGTCGCGATCGACCCGCTCGGGCAGGGCACGCCGGACGCCGCGCTGCTGGGCACCGTCTCGCTCGCGCTGAGCCGGGTGCGCCGGATCGGCCACGAGGTCGCGGTCGGCCCGGCGATCCTGGTTCCGCTCGACATCGAGCTGACCGTCTGCCTGGCGCCCGGCTATCAGCGCGAGCACGTGCTCGCGGCGTTGAAGACCGTGCTGGGCAACGGAAAACGCGGGCTCTTCCATCCCGACAAAGTGACCTTCGGCGATCCCGTGCGCACCAGCAAGATCGTCGCCGTCGCGGCGGCGGTGCCGGGCGTGGCCACCGTGCGGGTGACCAGGCTGCGGCGCCAGTTCGGCCAGGACATGGGCGAACTCGAAGCCGGGCTGCTGCGGCTCGGCCCGCTGGAGATCGCGCAGCTGGACAACGCTGTCGACAGTCCGGAGAACGGCAAGCTTTCGTTCGTGGTGGGAGGTGGACGATGAACGGCTGCGGCTGCGCCACCTGCACCGGCATCGCGGTGGAGACCCCGTTGACCGTGGTGAACCCGCCCGGCCTCAGCGCGCTCGCGCGCCGGGTCGGCACGCATGGCGAGTTCTTCGCGACCATGCTGGCCAGGCTGTCCAGTCCGGCTTATCCCGCGCTGAGCGGGCTGACCGTGCGGACCACCGACGATCCGGCCATCGGGCTGCTCGACTCGGCCGCGTCGCTGGCGGATCTGCTCACGTTCCACTTGGAACGGATCGCGTCCGAGGGCTATCTGCGCACGGCGACCGAGGAAGGCTCGCTCGCGCTGCTCGGCCGTCTCGTCGGGTACCTGCCCAGACCTGGCGTTTCGGCGGGGACGTATCTCGCGTACACGCTCGACGCTGACCCGCGTCCCGGGCACGACCTGCGCTCGACCATTCCCCAGGGCGCCCGCGCGCAGAGCGTTCCCGGGCCCGGCGAAGAGCCGCAGTCGTTCGAGAGCATGGACGAACTCGCCGCGCGCTGGTCGTGGAACGACCTCAAGGTGCGGCAGCGGCAACCGTTCCAGCTCACCAAGACCGGCATGGACACGCGGACGAATGTCCAGCTGGCCGGAGTGTCCAACAACATCAAGCCGGGTGACCGGCTGCTCTACGTCTTCGGTACCGAGCGGGACCGGCAGGTGCTCGACGTCGTCTCCGAGGTCGTGCTCGATCGCGAGAACAACATCACGACCGTCGTACGGCAGGCTGAGCCGCTGCCTGACCTCGCGAGCATGCGCAAGAAGCTGCGTGATCTGCTCAACCCGATCATCGAGGACCCGGAACCGGTCGTCCGCCGCAGCTCGATCCTCAAGAAGTTCGTGGAAGGTGTGCTGAAACCCCTGCACGCCATCGCGGGCAAGAACGGCGACGACAAGGCCGTGCCCCCGGTCCCCGAGGACCCGGGCAAACTCACCAGCCCGACCAAGTACCTGCACGCGCTGGGCAAGGTGCTGGAGCGGCTCGCCGAGGAGATCGAGCTCACCGCGCACTACGCCCACATCAACGAGTGGCTCGTGGCGCTCCAGAACAACTTGGCTGCCTGCGAGAAGGGCGTCCAGAAGCTGGAGCCGGATCAGCCGGACGACGCGGCCGAGTCGCTCTTCCGCGCGCTCGCACTCGACAAGCCGAACCCGACGAGCCCCGCGGTACTCGGCCTCGGCGCGCTGCTGGGCGCGCTGCGCACCAGTCCGAACCGGCCACCCGCCAGTTCGCGTCAGCTCAAGCGTGACCTGGCCAAGTTGTACGGGCCTGGCTCGGATCTCGGCGCGCAGCTGCTGACCGCGCTCGACCCGCGCGTCGGCGAAGGCCTCTACACCGCCTGGCGGCAGGTCGACCTCGCCGCGCCACTCGCCTTGCAGGAATTGCAGGCGATGCGGCAGGTCGCGACGCCGTTCGGCGCCACGGCGCCGTTGCGCACGACCAGGGACGGCAAGCCCATCACGCCGGAGGACTGGGAGCTCGAAGGTCAGCAGGCGCTGACCCTGACGGTCACCTACGACGAGAAACCCAAGCCACCGCCCGATCCCGACGATCCCGTCGAGCCGCCGGGCCCGAAGGACACGCCCAAGTCGGCGTCGGTGCGCTTCCTGCTAGGCGCGAACACCTGGCCTGGAGAGATCCGCAAGCTGACCGAGGACGGCAGCCTGGCCATCGGCCCCGGCGAGGTCGAGTACACCATCGACGAGCGCACCGGCGAGATCACCTTCGTGTTCGGCGGCGGGATCCCCGGGCACACGATCGTCGTGTCCAAAGAGGACAAGGCGACCAAGAAGGTCAAGGTGACGGCGTCCGGAGTCTTCGCGGGCAGCGTTGAAAGAGACCTCGCGCTCGATGAAGCCTTCGGCCCGTTCTTCATGTTCGAACCGAAGACCAATCGGTTGATCATCGTCAACCTCCGGCGGCAGACCGAGAAGAACGAGCCGTTCGTCGAGATCAACTTCGCCACCACGACCCGGTTCCCGGCGAACGTGCTCACCCTCGACGCGGTCTACGAGGGTGTCGGGGTCGGCAGCTGGGTGGTGATCGAACGTCCGACGAAGCGAGCCAAGCCGCTCCAGCTGGTCACCGCCAGGGTCACCGGCGTCCGCGTGCTCGCGAAGCAGGCGTTCGGGATCAGTGGGAAGGTCACCGAGCTGGCGCTCGACCGGCCTTGGCTCGACGACAGCGACACTCGGCTCACCGAGATCCGCGACACCTCGATTTACCTGCGCGGTGACCGCCTCGCGCTGGCCGACGAGCCGATCACCGACGAGGTGCGCGACAAGGAGATCGAGCTCGCCGAGCTGTACGACGGGCTCACCCCCGGCCGCTGGGTGATCGTCACGGGCGAGCGCACCGACCTCCCCGGCAGCCCGGCCGGGGTCAAGGGCACCGAGCTGGCCATGCTCGCCGGTGTCCAGCAGGTCGTCGAGCCGACCCGGCCCGGCGAGCTGGTGCACACGAAGATCGCGTTGGTCGGCGGGCTGGCGTATCGGTACAAGCGCGAGACCGTGCACGTCTACGCCAACGTCGTGCGCGCCACGCACGGCGCGGGCCGCGACGAGCCGATCGGTAGCGGCGACGCGAGCAAGCCGAGCCAGTCGTTCCAGCTCCGGCAGGGTCCGCTGACCTGGCTGGCGTCGGACGATCCGCTCGGCGCGACCAGCACGCTCGAGGTCCGCGTCGACGGAGTCCGGTGGCACGAGGTGGACAGTTTCGCCGGGCGCGGGCCTGAGGAACAGGTCTACGTCACCGAAACCGCCGAGCACGACGCCGTGCGTGTCACGTTCGGCGACGGCAAGCACGGCGCGCGGCTCCCGACCGGCGTGGAGAACGTCCGCGCCCGCTACCGGGTCGGGCTCGGCAAGGCGGGCAACGTCGCCACCGGGCGGATCACCCAGCTGACCACCCGGCCGCTCGGGGTGTCCGGAGTGGACAATCCGCTGCCCGCGACCGGTGGTGCTGACCGGGACGACGCGAGCCTGTTGCGCCGCAACATCCCGTTGCGGGTGACCGCGTTCGAGCGGCTCGTGTCGGTGCCGGACTTCGAGGACTTCGCCAAGGCGCGTGCCGGGGTCGGCCGGGCGAGCGCGCGGCGGCTGTTCAACGGCACCAGGCAGATCGTGCACGTGACGGTCGCCGGCGCCGACGACATCGCGTTGCAGGAAGACTCCGACATCGTCACCACGCTGCGCACGGCCCTGTCCGAACAGGGCGATCCGTCGACGCCGACGGACGTGGCGGTGCGCGAAGCCGTGCTGCTGGTGATCTCGGCGAACATCCGGGTGCATCCGGACCATGACTGGGAAACCGTCGAGCCCGCTGTCCGGGCCGCACTGACCGCGCGGCTCGGCTTCCGTAACCGTGAGCTCGGCCAACCCGCGTACCTGTCCGAGGTGCTGGCCATCGCGCAGGCGGTGCCGGGCGTCGACTACGTGGACGTCGACGTGTTCGCCGGCGTGCCGGGCGGCATCACGCCGGTCGGTCTCGACGGGCTGCTGGAGACGCTCGACGAGCCGCGCACGGTCGTCCCGGCCAGGCTCGCCGAGTACGACGAGACCGTGTACCGGGTCGACCCGCCGCCGGGCGAGCCGACCGAGACGCTGACCGCGATCGCGGCCAAGCACGGCATCACGGTCGCCGAGCTGGGCAGGCTCAATCCGGACCTCACCGAGGCGACGCCGCTGCCTCGCGGCCGGAAGGTGATCGTGTTCCGCGGCGTGCGGCCCGCCCAGCTCGCGGTGGTCTCCGCCGCGGTGCCCGACACCGTCATCCTCAAGGAGGTGCGGTCATGAGCCGCCGACCCGACCGCCTCTTCGAGCTGCTGCCGCAGTTCCACCGCAGACGCGATGCCCGCCCGTCTCCCACCACCACCCTCAACGGAGGCGCTGCGCGCCCAACCTTTCAAAGCGGCGAGCCGCTCCGTGCGCTGCTCGCCGTCATGGCCGAGCAGCTCGACCTGGTCGAATCCGATATCGAGCAGCAGTACGACGACTGGTTCATCGAGACCTGCGCGCCGTGGGCGGTGCCGTATCTCGGTGACCTGGTCGGCTACCGGACGCTGCGTGGCTACGAGGAGGCCGTCAGCAAGGGTGGCCCGGCCGCCGCATCGCTGGCCGCCAGGCTGGCGCCGCGCGCGGACGTGGCGGCGACCGTGTCCAGCAGGCGGCGCAAGGGCACCCTGCCGCTTCTGGAGAACATCGCGCGGACGGTCGCGGCTTGGCCGGCGCGCGCGGTCGAATTCCAGCCGCTGCTCGACACGTACCAGTCGGTGCGGCTCGCGCCGCGCGCCACTCAGGCGTCCACTGTGGACGTCCGGCGTGGCGCTGAACTGGACGAACTCGGGTCGCCTTTCGACGGCTTCGCGCACGGGGCCGCCGCCGCGCGGATCAGCTCCGCACGCAGGCAGGGCCGTTATTCGCCGCCCGCGGTGGGCCTGTTCGTCTGGCGGCTCAAGCCGTACTCGGTCACCAACGCGCCCGCGTACTGCATCGACCGGGCGCGCAACCTGTTCACCTTCTCCATCCTCGGCAACGACACACCGCTGGTCACGAAGCCGGTGCCCGAGCCGTCGCCGACGCACATCGCGACCGCCGACAACGTGCCCGCGTTCATCCGCAGGCGCGCGCTGGCCGAGCGGCTCGCCGATTTCTACGGGCCTGGCAAGAGCTTCCAGATCTGGCGCGACGGTGACCACCATCCGGTGCCGCTCGCGGACATCGTGGTCGCCGACCTGTCCGACTGGACCTACCGGCCGCAGCGCAAGCAGGTCGCGGTCGATCCGGTACTCGGCCGGATCGCTTTCGGGGCAAGGTCAGCGCCGAAACGCGGCGTGTGGGTGACCTATCACTACGCGTTCAGCGACGACCTGGGCGGCGGGGAATACCCGCGCGAGCTGACGCGTCCGCCGGACGTGTCGGTCTACCGGGTCGGGCCCGGCGAGCCGGACAGCAAGATCATGGACGCGTACCGGCGCTGGCGGGAGGAACGCGCCGAGGACCTGTCGAAGTCGAACGCGATCATCGAGATCACCGACAGCGGCGCCTACCAGGAGCAGATCGCCTTCGTGCTCGACCGGGGCGACCGGCTGGAGGTACGCGCCGCCGACGGCGTCCGCCCGGTGATCCGCCTGCTCGACTGGTACAGCAACCGGCCGGACGCGCTGATCGTCGAGCCCACCGCCGGGTCCGAAGTGGACGAATGCGGGACCCGCGCGCCGCGGCTGATCATGGACGGGCTGCTGATCACCGGGCGTGGCGTGCACGTCAGCGGCCCGATGGGCGAGTTCGTGCTGCGGCACTGCACGCTCGTTCCCGGGTGGACACTCGAACCCGAATGCCATCCGGCGCAACCGGAGGAGCCGAGCCTGATCCTGGAATGCACCACGGCGTGCGTCCAGATCGAGCGCAGCGTCCTCGGCACGATCCTGGTGATCAACGACGAGGTCCGCACCGACCCGATCCGCATCCACCTGGCCGACAGCGTCCTCGACGCCACCGACCGGGAGTTCGAGGCGCTGTCGGCGCCGGAATGCCGCCACGCGCACGCGATACTGTCGATCCGCCGCAGCACGGTGCTCGGCGAGGTGCACACGCACGCCATCTCGCTCGGCGAGAACAGCATCTTCGACGGCCGGGTGCACGTCGCCCGGCGTGGCATCGGCTGCCTGCGCTTCTGTTACGTGCCAGCAGGTTCCCGTACGCCTCGGCGGTATCACTGCCAGCCGGATCTGGCCGGTCCCGCCTCCGAACGCCGGGTCCGACCGCGGTTCACCAGCGTCCGTTACGGCACGCCGGGGTACGTCCAGCTGGCCGCGCACTGCCCGGCCGAGATCACACGCGGCGCCGAGGATGGTTCCGAACTCGGCGCGTTCCACGACCTGTTCCAGCCGCAGCGGGAAGACAACCTGCTGGCGCGCCTGGAGGAATTCCTGCCTGCCGGCATGGACGCCGGCATCGTCTACGAGTCTTAAGGAGTCACCATGCAGGCCGACCTCTCGCGCCTGATCTTCCGGCCGGAGAAGCGATTCTCGGCGGTCGTCACGCAGCAGGGCCGGGTCCGGCTGGACTCGGAGGACAACGAGCAGGCACTGATCAACCTGCACACCACGCGCACGCTGGCGGCCGATCTCATCGGCCGCCACGGCGGGCCGTCCGACGCGCTCGGGTTCGGGATCACCTATGTGCCCAAAGGAAAAGACCCCGCCGATCTGAGGATCACGACGGGCCGGTACTACGTGGACGGCATCGGCGTCGACGCGGCCGTCCCGCCGGTCGGCGTGCCCGTCCCGGACGAGGACGAACCCGCCACCGACGCTGCCGTCGACGGCTGGACCTATTGGACCCAGCCCGACGCTTACGTCGATCCGTTGCGGGACAAGGAGATCGACCACCTTCCCGACCTGCCGTTCCTCGCCTATCTCAAGGTGACCGAGCGGCTGGTGACTCACCTGCAGGACCCTGAGATCCGCGAGACCGCGCTGGGCACGACGCTGCCCGACACGTCCGCGCGCCTCAAGGTGACCTGGCAAGTGCTGCCGCTGACCGGCCTGACCGTGGGCGAGCGGCCGACCAAGGACCAGCTGCGCGCCGCGTTCGACGAGTGGGCACGCGGCACCGTCTCGACCGGGAAGCTGGCCGCACGCACCGAAAAGCCGGCGAAGACCGACGACAACCCGTGCCTCACCGCGCCGGATTCGCGGTACCGGGGTCCGGAAAACCAGCTGTACCGCATCGAAGTGCATCGCGGCGGCGACAAGCCGACCTTCAAGTGGTCACGCGAGAACGCGTCGGTGACGTTCGGCGTCTCGTCCGTCGACGAGGCGGTCGTGACGCTGACCGACCTCGGCCGCGACGCCAAACTCGACCTCGACATCGGAGACTGGGTGGAGGTAGTCGACGACGCCTACGACGCGCGCGGAGTCACGTCGCCGTTGCTGCAGGTCGTCGACATCGACACCGAGCGGCTGCGCGTCGAATTGAGCGGGACGCCCGACGCCGAGGTCGGCAGGCTCGCGGCGCGGCACCCGTTCCTGCGCCGCTGGGACCACCGCGCACCCACCGGCCGCGGTGCGAAGGAACTCGTCGACGGCGCCGTCTCGCTGACCGCGGGCGGCTGGCTCGACGTCGAGGACGGGCTGCAGGTCTGGTTCACCGGCGGCACCTATCACGCGGGCGACTACTGGCTGGTCGCCGCCCGCACCCTGAACGGCGACGTGGAATGGCCGCGTGACACGCGCGGGCGCCCGTTGCTGCGAGAACCGCACGGTCTTCGGCACCACTACGCACCGCTGGCCTGGGTGCGTGGCGGCGAATCCGTCGACGACCTGCGGATGGAATTCACACCGGCGGCCCGACCCAGGCCGTAACGCACGAAAGGGGGAAGCATCATGGCCTTGGGTATCGACATCTACCGAGCCAACCAGAAGGTCACCGACTGGCACGCGGTGAAAGCCCACGGTGTCACCTACTGCTGGGTCAAACTCACCGACGGCGGCGGCATCGCCCCGAAGGGCCCCGGCGACGCGGAGGTCGCCGGCGCCAAATCGGTCGGCATCGCCGTCGGCGGGTATCACTTCGTCCAGCCGACACCCGGCCCGGAGCGCCAGGCCGAGATCTTCATCGCCGAGGTCAACCGCCTCGGCGCGACCGAGGTCGTACCGATGCTCGACATGGAGGACCAGTCACGGCCCGGCGCGGCGAAGATCCCGCTGGCGCAGAAGAAACCGTTCAGCATCCGCTTCTGCGACCGCGTCCGCGAGCTGGGTTTCCGGCCGGGCGTCTACATGAACAGCGGCCTCGCCAGGCAGCTGCGCCCCGACCAGTGGGGCATCCCCGACCTGGTCATCTGGATCGCCAGGTACAGCGGCAACAAACCACACGCCGACGCTGGTCGTTACGACATCCACCAGTACTCCGAGACCGGGCACGTGCCGGGGATCGTCGCCAAGGGCGTCGACCTCAACGAGTCCTACACCGACAACCACCTGTTGACCACACCGTTCGAAGAGGATGACGACATGGCAGGTCCGCTAGATCACGAATACCCCGGCAGCGACGAACGCCAGTTCCACCACCGCACGATCGAGACCCGTGGCATCTCGGCGGTCGTCGGCGACGTCTGGTTCGCGGTGTCCGCCGGGTACCACGACATGAAGGACGTCAACGTGTTCTTCAACGGCGTCCAGGAGCCGATCCACTTCGACGCCATCCCGGCCGACACGCGCTCGGTCTGGCAGGTCCCCGACGGCTGCGAGTCGATCTCGTGGGAGTACGAGTGCGCGGGCCCGTCCAGCTCGGTCGTCATCTACGGCAAGCGCTGATCCCTTGGAGGTCCTCGACGGCCTCGCCCAAGCCGACCCTGTATGAAGGCTCCCCTCATACAGATCCGGCCGTATGAAGGGAGCCTTCATCGCGTATAGCCGTATGAAGGCTCCCCTCATCCACGCCGACCTGTATGAGGGGAGCCCTCATCGCGTATGGCTGTATGAGGGGAGCCTTCATACAGCTCGGGCTGATGCGGGGACTGGGGGTCGTGAGTGGTACGGCCGGTTCTAACCGGCCTTACCACTCACGACCCCTTCAACCGAGCGCGGTTTCCACAGCGGATGCGAGGGTCAGGACGGCGTCGGCGCTGAGCGACCAGCCGCGGGCGTTGGGGCGGTGGAGGGTGCGCACGACCAAGAGCGCGCCTTGACCGAGTGGCTCGATCGCCAGCAGGCGCTCCACCTGCCACGTGTGGTTCACGTCAGGCCCGGCTTTCGTAAGAGCCAGCGCGTGGGCCTGCGCCAGCAAGCCGCCCAAGCGGCCCGTGACAGCGGAGTCCCCTTCGAACCCCGACGCGCCCAGCGACACGCGCGTCGGCAGGGTCGCCGTCAAGGGCACCGCGTAGAGCAGGTGTCCCAAGCCGACACTGCGCCGGAAACCCGAGCGCCCGCTCATGATCGAGGCGCGGAGTTCGAACGGCCGGGGCGCCTGGGCGTCGACGTAGACGAAACTCCGCGTCGGCGCGGGCATGCCGCTGAAGCGTTCGCGTGGCGGGAGCAGGCTGCCTGCCGGGACGCCGTCGCCCTCCGCAGGAAGGGTCACGGCGGGCGGCAGGGCGGCCAGGCCGAGTTCGGTGGCGAGTGCTCGGGAGATGTCGGACGTGACCGCGGTGAGGTCACCGGTCCAGATCGCGGCAGGCATCAGGCGTGTCCGGCGGTTTCCAGTTCACTGAGGCGTTTCAGGGCCGCCTGCTGTTCGACCTGGAAGCGCCCCGGCCTGGCCTGGGTGAGCTCGTGCCAGTGCTGGGCGGCGGCGTGCGCGTGGGTCATGGCCTCCGCCAACCTGCCTTGGGCGGCCATCTCGTCCCTGCTCCGGTCGAACTGCTGGGCCTGGCGCAGCAAGGCCTGCGAGCGGTCCTCGACCGGCGCCGGCGCGGCGGCCTCGGCCTTGGCGACCTTCTTCTTGCGGACCGTGACGCTGAGCCAGCCGACCAGGCCGATCAGCGCACCGGTGAGCACCAGTGAGACCAGCTTGTGCAACACATCGGACATACGTGTTCCCGTTCCATTCGCGACTCTGCCGGGACGTGACCGGCGTTCGGAGCCCGGACAGTAGAGAGCACGCATGAAATCTCGATGACACGTTCGGCGGAAAGGCTGGCACTACCTCGGATCGTCCACTGTCCACTACTGCTCGTGGACCAGCCCGATGGTTCACTTGTGTGCAGGAGCTACCCCCCAAGCCAGCTCCCCCAGGTTCCCCAACGGCACGGGGAATGGGAAGGGCTGCCCGCACCACGCCGTGAATTCAGGCCCGGCGTCCGTGCGGGCAGCCCTAGGGAAAACTTCAGAGCAGCTTGCCGCCGCGCAACGTCTCGGCATACGAGAACACATAGCCGGAGCCGATTTCCACTGGCGCGAGGTCGGCGAAGTCGGGGTCCAGCGTGTCGAACAGGCGGAGATCCGCCGCGCCCGCCCAGATTTCGGAGAACTCGACGTCGGTCACCTCGGACATGACGAGCTGCGAAAGCGGGGTCTCGCCGGAGATCCAGCCGGGGAAGAACCTGGTGTGCACCAACGGTACCGCGTGCAGGAGCGGCGGCTCGGCGATCTGGTGTGACGGCAGGACGGTGGCCTCCGCGACTCGCTTGCCGTGTACGGAAAGCGTGCCGTCGAAGCGGCCGGGTCCACCGGGGCGCGGTCCCGCGCGGCCGACCGTCTTGGGACGGATCTGGTGGATGTCGCCGATCTGCTTGGGCATGCCCTGGATCCAGCCGCGGACCATCGGCACCGGCGCGTCGACCCAGGCGTACGGGCACCGCGCGAGCTGGCGACCCTCGTACTCGCAGGCGATGAGGATCAGGAACTCGGTGAACTGGCAGCGGGCCGGGTCGGTGAGCTCGGCGCCGTCGTCCGAGCACCACTGCCAGTCGGCGAACACCGCGGCCGCGGCGCCGGGGTCGTCGCCGAGGCTCAGCTCCGGCGGCAGGAAACGCCTGGCCACCTCGGGGTCGATGCGGTAGTCGACCATGATCACGTCGCCGGCGAAGTGCCACGGCGGCGGGGTGATCATGGACGCGTCGCCGGTCGGGGACAGCGGGAGGCTGTAGCCGACGGGGCCCGCGATCGTGCTGGTCATGTGTGCTCCAAACTGGGGATCCACGAACCGGCCAGCACGCGTCCCGCGGCGGCCAGTCGGTCAGGTGAGTTGAGGCTGTACGCCAGTCGGACAGCCGAGCCGGGACCGTCGCCGAACCGCGCGCCCGCCGCGACGATGACTTCCGACGGCACGCGCACCTCGTCCGCGAAGCGCAGCCAGAGGAAGTAGCCGCCCGCAGGCAGGTCGAAGTCGAACGGTCCGCTCAGGTTTTCGACGAGCGCGTCACGCCGGGCCTTGAGCTGGGCGCGCAGCCAGGTCAGGTGCCGGTCGTAGTCGCCGGACTCCAGCATCGACGCGACGGCGAGCGACGTGACATGGTTGGCCGATCCGCCGCTGACGAACAAACCGTGACGTACCAAGCGGTTCACGGTCCGTGGGTCGGCGATCAGGAAGCCGAGCCGGAGTCCGGGCGCGATGGTCTTGGAGAACGTCCGCAGCCGGATCACCCCGTCGAAACCGGACAGTTCGGCCATCGACGGTGGTACGTCGCCGTCCATCCCGAGGTCGGCGTACGCGTCGTCCTCGACGACGAGCACGCCGTGCCTGGCCGCGACCTCGAGCAGCGCCCGCCTGCGTGTCTCGGGCACGACGATGCCGGTCGGGTTGTGAAAAGTCGGGTTGAGGTAGATGAACGCGACCCGGCCCCGCTCGCCGACGAGCGCGTCGTGCAGCGCCTGCGGGTCCATGCCATCGGCGTCCATCTCCACCGCGCGGGTGCGCAGGCCGCGGTCGGTGAGGATCTTGCGGCCGAGGTCGTAGGCATAGCGCTCGACCAGCACGACGTCCTGGTCGGACGCGAACATGGCCGCGATGAGGTACAACGCGTGTGACGTGCCCGCCGTGACGAGCACCTGCGCCTCCGTGCAGCCGGCGCGGCGCGCCGCCGCCGCCCGGAACGGCAGCGCGCCTTGATCATCACCGTACGCCAGCGCCGCGGAGCCGAACTCCGCGAGCGCCTCGCCGTAAGCCTTCGATAACAGGTCGACAGGAAGCAGCCCGGGGTCGAGGTAGCCCGGCCCGAGGTCGATCACCTCGGCCGGGCTGACCTGCTGCACGACTCCCGGGCTCCACCGCCGCCGATGGGACAGTGGTCCGGCGGAGTCCATCAGCCGAGTACGGCCCGCAGCGCGTTGGTGGCCTTGGTGACCGCTTCCGCCGAGCGGGACAGCGCGATGCGCAGCGAGTGCTCGCCCTCCTGCGGGCGTGCCCAGTGGAACTGGTGGCACGGCAGCGCGAAGACGTTGTGCTCACGCAGCGCGGTCCAGACCTCGATGCCGGTGCGCGAGCCGACGTCGAGCCGCTCGACGCTGGCGCGGCTGTCCGGGTCGGGGAAGCTGATGTCGGGAATGCCCGCGAGTCCATTTCGGAGTGTCGCGCGGTTGTTCGCGATGAACTGGTGCAGCTCGGCGAGCCCGCCGCCGGCGGCGTCCTCCGAGAAGCGCTTGACCATCGACAGCACCAGGGGCGAGACGCCGAGCAGGATGTCCGAGTAGACCTTGGCCAGCGGCAGGCCGACGTTCGCCGACGACGCGAGCCAGCCGATCTTGAGCTCCAGCGTCGGCCACAGCTTGCCGGTGTCCTCGATGACCACCCAGCGGCAACCGGACTGCTCCAGCACCGCGTAGTGGTCGTACTGGGCGCGGGTGTCGAAGCCGCGGAACGAAGTGTCCAAAGTGAGCACGACACCGTATTCGGCGCACTGCGCGGCGAGGCGGCGCAGGCGTTCCTCGGTCACGACCTTGCCGGTGGGGTTGTTCGGCGTGGTGACGAACAGGCAGCCGAGCGAGCGAAGCAGGTCGGCGGGCAGGTCGTCGTCGTGCAGCCAGTGCTCCTCGACCGGCACCAGCCGCATGCCGACACCGCGCAGGATGTCCGGGATGTTGTCGAAGGTCGGGTGCACCAGCCCGATCGCGTCGGTGGTGGTGGCCAGCGCGCGGGCGAAGATCTCCATCGCGACCGAGGACGAGTAGCAAGCGAGCACCCGGCCGTCGGCGCCGGGGTGGCTGTACTGGCCCAGCAGTTCGAAGTAGGCGCGCTGCGCGGAGCGCTCCACCTCTTCGACAGGGCGCTTGACCGCGTCAGCCCACAGGCTCGGCAGTTCGTCGATGATCCCGGACTGGGCCGGGGTGAGGGCCTGGCGGGCGTGGCCGTCGGAAAGGTTCAACGGGCTGTTCAGCGCCAGGTATTCGAACTGGGTCAGGTTGCCGGGGCTGGTCGCGATTTTAGTGTCCTGCATTCCGATCACAAGCACCTTTACGTTGGAGGTTTAGGTTTTGTCGTGCTTGGAGCCCACCGTTCACCGAATTGTCGAACAGGGAATTCGGCCGGGGAACTCACCGGCGACTCAGCGCGTCACCGGGACGATTCCGAGGCTAGCAGGAAAATAATCAACAGCAATGAAATCTCACAGTGCACAGTGTCAACTTCACGCTGACCTGCGAGTTTTCCCTAGAAATCAAGAGCGTTGCATATTTCGGTGACACCACGGGATCCTGCCGAGCAGACAATTCCGTACCGGAGGTGCATGCCAGTGCCGGCCACCACAGCGATTCCAGATACCTCTGTCGAGGCCGTCACCGGTGTCCCGAGATTCCACTGGCGCGCGGCACTCGGCGTGAGCGTCGCGCTGACCGCCGGATTGCTCGTCGTGGCCGGTCGTTACGGCTATTACATGGACGAGCTGTACTTCCGGGTCGCGGGCCGTAACCTCGACTGGGGCTACATCGACCAGCCGCCGCTGGTGCCGCTGCTCTCGCGGATCCAGACGTTCCTGTTCGGTGACACGCTGTTCGCGATCAGGGTGATTCCCGCGCTGCTGACCGGACTTTCGGTGTTCGTCGCCGCCTTGATCGCGCGTGAACTCGGTGGCGGCGGCCGTGCGCAGGTGCTCGCGGCGGTCGCGGCGTCGGCGTCTCTGGCGACCATGGCCGCCGGTCACGTGCTGCATCCGACGGCGGTCGACCACGTCGTCTGGGTGACGGTCTGCTGGCTGACGATCCGGCTGCTGCGTACCCGTGACACCCGGCTCTGGCTCGCGATCGGCGCGGTCGTCGGCGTCGGCATGCTCGCGAAGTATCTGGTGGTACTGCTGGTGATCGGCCTGGTCGCCGGGCTGCTGATCGCCGGTCCGCGCCAGGTGCTGCGCAGCCGGTATCTGCTGGGCGGGCTCGCGATCGGACTGGTCATCGCGGCGCCGGTGCTGCTCTGGCAGGGCACGAACGGCTGGCCGCAGTTCTCGATGGCGTCGGAGCTGTCCGGCTCGTTCGGGCTGGACACGGCGATCGGGTTCGTGGTCGGGCAGGTGCTCATGATCGGGCTTTTCCTGACACCGCTGTGGATCACCGGCCTGGTCTGGCTTTTCCGGCGTCCCGCGTACCGATCGTTCACCGTGGCCTACCTCGTGCTGGTCGTCCTGCTGATCGCGATCGGCGGTTTCGGGCGGTACACCGAGGGTTTGCTGACCGTTTCGCTCGCCGCCGGCTGCGTGCCCGCGGTGGCTTGGCTGAAGTCGTTGCCGCGCCGGGTGTTGATGACCGTCGCGCTCGTCGCCAACGCCATTCTCGCCGCGATCATGTCCCTGCCGGTGTTGCCGATCGACGCGTACGCGGCCGATTCGCCGCTGGGCGGCCTCGGCGACGCCCAGCTCGGGCAGGCCGGGTGGGACCGCCTCACCGATCAGGTCGCCGACGTCTACCTCTCGCTGCCGGAGCCGGACCGCGCGCACACCGCCTTGCTGGGCTGGAACTACGCGGAAGCCGGCGCCTTGGATCGCTTCGGCCCCGCCTCAGGCTTGCCCGCCGCGTACAGCCCGCACAACTCGTACTACGACTTCGGTTTCCCCGCCGACGACAAGACCGTCGTGATCGCGGTCGGCACGGACGCGGCGACGTTGGCCCCGCACTTCGCCAACTGCGTGGTCGCGGCCACGCTCAAGTTCGACCTCCCCCACCTCGACGAGGACAAGCCCGTCCTCGTCTGCCGCACCCCGGCCGAGCCCTGGGCCGCCCTCTGGCCCAAGCTCCGCTGGGTCGGCACCTTCTGACCGGGATAAAGCCTGCTTTACTCCCGGGGATTTAGCGGGCTTTATCCCCGGGAGTAAAGCCCGCTTTATCCCGGGTTGGCGGGTCAGCCGCGGAGGTAGGTGAGGACCGCGAGGACGCGGTGGTGGCCTTCGGCGCGGGAGAGGTCGAGCTTGGTGAAGATCGCGTTGATGTACTTGGCCACCGCCGCCTGGCTCACGCAGAGGGACTCCGCGATCGCCGCGTTCGCCCGGCCCTCGGCCATCAGCGCGAGGACTTCGCGTTCGCGGGTGGTGAGGCGGGCCAACGGCTGGTCTTTCTGTTCGCGGCGGAGCAGCTGCCGGACGACCTCCGGGTCGATGATCGTACCGCCCGCCGCGATGCGCTCGACGGCGTCGACGAACTCGCGTACCGCGCCGACGCGGTCCTTGAGCAGGTATCCCAGACCGCCCGCGCGGCCGCGGCCGTCCGCTTCGAGCAGCTCGAACGCGTAAGTCGTCGCGACGTACTGGGTCAGCACGAGCACGGCGAGATCGGGGTGACGGGCGCGCAGGTTGACGGCCGCGCGCAGGCCTTCGTCGGTGAAGTCCGGCGGCATGCGGACGTCGGTGACCATGATGTCCGGCTTGTACTCGTCGACTACCTCGGTCAGTTCCTCGGCGTCGCCGACGGCCGCGATCACCTGGTGGCCGAAGCGTTCGAGCAAGGCCACGAGGCCTTCGCGCAGGAGGACGGCGTCCTCGGCGATGGCTATCCGCAGGCCCATGGCAACTCCACTCGCAGTTCGGTCGGTCCGCCCGGCGGGCTGGACAGGGTCAGCCTGCCGCCGACGACCGCGACCCGGTCGGCGAGGCCTTGCAGGCCGGTGCCGCCAGCCGGGTCGGCGCCGCCGTCACCGTCGTCGAGCACGGTCACGACCGCCGCTCGCCCGGTGCAGGCGCCGGTGACGTCCACCCGCGCGGCTCGGCTGTGCTTGACGACGTTGGTCAGCGCCTCGCTGACGGCGAAGTACGCCACCGCCTCGACCGCGGCCGGGGCGCGCGGGAGGTCGAGGTGGACTTCGACAGGGATCGGGCAGCGGTCGGCTATCTCGGCGACGGCCGCCTCCACGCCTCGGTCGGTGAGAACCTGGGGGTGAATGCCGCGGATGAGCTCGCGGAGGTCGGCGAGGACGCATTCGGCTTCAGCGCGTGCTTTCGAGACCAGGCGGGGACCTTCGCCGCCCAGTCCGGCGAGGTCGAGTTCCGCGATGCCGAGCGTCATGGTGAGCGCGACGAGCCGCTGCTGCGCGCCGTCGTGCAGGTCGCGTTCGATGCGCTTGCGTTCGGCTTCGAAGGCGTCGACCAGCCGCGTGCGGGACCGGGTCAGCTCGGCGACGCGGTCGGCGAGCCCGGTGTCCGGCTGCGTCAGCACCCGCCGCGCGAAGGCCGCCTGGATGCGCGCGACCAGGCTGATCAGGTACGCGGCGACCGGCAGCAGCGCGATTCCGACCAGCACCGCGGCCAGGCTGGGCACCGGGCCTTCCTCGAGGTTCACGATCGAGCCGGTGTCGAGCACGAACTCCAGCAGCGGCGACAGCGGCACGATCAGCACGCTGAGCGCGACGATCACGACCAGGAAGTCGACCACCGCGATGACCGCGGTGAACGCGACCGCGTAGCCGAGTTCGCGCCACAGCCGGTTCTTGCCGAGCGGCGCCCGCGACGCCGACGACCGGTCGATCAGCTTGAGACGCCGCCGTTCCATGGCCGCCAGTGGCGCGGCGAGCAGCACGTTGACCATCACGATCAGCACCACGCCGGTCAGGTAGCCGACCGGCGTGTTCGTCTTGAGCGCCCATTTGACCAGCGCCAGCATCGGCAACGCGCCGACCGCGCCGACCCCGAGGTACCACAAGGACCGCCATGGCCTCGTGGCACCGAGACAGCGCAGCACGGTCACGCGAGCACGGCCTCCGGGAACCGGCGGAAGGCCGGGCTCGCCACGGTGGCCGTGGCGACCAGCCCGAACGCGCCCGCGCACACGAGCACCCCGGTGGTCTGGCCTGCCGAAGCCAGCAGCCCGCCGAGCAACGGGCCGAGCGCGCCGGCGCCACCGGAACAGAAACCGGCGATGCTGCTGAGCCGTCCGCGCAGGGCGTCGGGGGTGGTCACGAGCTGGTAGGTCATCACGGTCGTGTTCGCGACCGGCACCAGGAACATCGCCGCGCCCAGCAGCACGCCGAGCGTGATGCCCGGCGGCACGAACGCCATCGCCACGATCAGCGCGGTGGCGACCCAGCCGAAGCCGATCAGGATCACCGGCGCGCTGAGCAGGCCGCGCAGCCGGTCGGCGAGGATCCCGCCGAGCAGGCCGCCCGCGCCGAGGCACGCCATGGTCAGGCCGATCTCGCCTGGCCCCACCTTCTCCTCACCGGACACCGCCAGAATGATAATGATCAACGCGCTGAAAACGAGGTTGACGAAGATCATCCACACCAATGTCGTACGGATCAGCCGCTGCCCGAGCACCCAGCGGAACCCCTCGGCGATGTCACCACCCACACTGCGGTCCTCGACCGGCTCCGCCGGCCGATGCGGCAGCCGCAGGAAGCACAGCGCGACGAACGACCCGCCGAGCATGATCGCGTCGGCCGCGAACGGGTTGACGTGGTGTGCGGTGAACAGGATCCCGGCGGCGGCCGGGCCGACCAGTGTCGCGATGAACGGCCGCGCGGTGTTGCGCGCGACCGCCTGTTCCAACTGCTCGGGCGGCACGACCTGCGGCAACGCGGCGTGCTCGGCCGGATCGAACACCGACCCGAGGAACCCTTCGAGCACGGCGACGGCCAGCAGCAGCTGGAACGAGGCCGCGTCCATCAGCACGGCGACGGTCAGCACGGTCATCACGAGTGCCCGGATGCCCTGGCACACCACCATGACCTTCTTGCGGTCCCAGCGGTCGGCGATCACCCCGGCGGGCACGATCGCCGCCATGTGCGCGGCCATCAGCACCGACGACACGAGCCCGAGCTGCAGCGGCGACCCGGCCATCGCGATGATCAGCAGCGGGAACGCGACCTGCGTCAGCTCGGTGGCCAGCTCGGAGAACAGCTGGCTGCCCCACAGGATGTTGTAGTCGCGGTTGCGCGCAAGGGGGATCACGCCTGCCTCCGCGCCAAGCGTCCGGTGACCTGCAGCAGCTCGTCTGGCAAGAATCGGCCGCCGTACGCCGTCCCTGAATTGTCGCGTAATTGAAACGTCAGGTCCTCGAAACAAATGAGTGGTGTTCCGCCCAGTGACAACTGCCCGTCCTTGACGTCAATGACGAATTCGGCGTCGCCATTGCGGTAGACGCCGGCACGGTCGAGTGGCGCCGGAACGGGAACCTGGTCGGCCGCCGGTGGTGCGAATTCGAGTTCGGCGAGCACGTCCGCCCACAATGCGGGCGCGGTGCCCGCATTGGCGGTCAGTGCGATCGCGAGGTCGTCGGAAAACCGGAGGTGCGCGGACGTGCCATCACCGGTTCCGTCATGTCCCCAGAACGAGCCGAACCTGGCCCAGCCGAGTCCCCAGCCATCCGCCATGCCGAATGGCCCGATTTCGATACCTTCGAGCTGTTCGTCGCACATATCGTCATTAATGTCGTTTTCTAGGAACTTCACTAGATTCGCCGCGCTGAGCGCGAGGCCGCCGTTCGGCGCCTCCAGCGACGACATGACCTGCTCGACCGGGATCCGCCCGCTGTGCCCGCTGACCGTGGCTTCCTCCACCTCGACACCGAGAATCGCCTTCAGCGCCTCGGCCCAGTCCATCCCGGTGACCTCTTCCGCGAGGTGCCCGGCGAGGACATAGCCGACGTTCGAATACGAGAACACCGTGCCAGGCGTGAACTCCGGCTGCCGCCGGTACTTCGACGCCCAGCGACTCCTGGAGCCCTCTTCGTCCACAGTGGATTCAAGGCCGCTGGTGTGGCTGAGCAGCTGCCGCAACGTCACGGGCAGCCCGGTCAGCGGTTCGTCGAGGTCCAAGTCCTCGTCGGCGACCAGCGTCATGGCCAACGCGGCGGTGAACGGCTTGGTCAGCGACCCGAGCGGGAACCGCGACTCGGCCGTGACCGCGCGGCCTGAACCGAGCCGCTCCTCCCCCGCCGCCAGCGAGATCGTCTCACCGTCTCGGCGGACGACGAGCTGGGCGCCAGGGACGTCGTGTTTGGCGAGCAGTCTGGTGAAGGTCTCGGCGTCCATCAGCGTCCCGTCACGTAATCGGCCATGGCCACCAGGGCGGCCCTGAAGTCGGCGGCGACCCGCTCGACCGTCTCGGCGGCATGCACGTTTTCCGAGTAGTACCAGGTGAATTCGAGCTTGCCGCCGACCGCGGCGCCGACCACCTCGAGCAGGTGCGCGACCCGTTCGTCGTGGCTCTGTTCGCGTCCGAGCGGCCCGGTCCCGGCTGCCTCGCCGACCTGCCCGTGGTAGTTGAACACCACCTCCGAGCGCCGCTCCGGCAGCGACCCGAGGTATCGGAGCGCGCCGTAGCCGAGCCCGTTGCCCGGTACCGCGCGCACCTGCCGCCGCACGGACTTGACCAGCGACGGCCAGTCCTTGGCCGCGGCGGGAAGCACGACCGGGTAGAGCGTCGTGAACCAGCCGGCCGTGCGTGACAGGTCGATGTCGTCGAAGATCTCCTCGCGGCCGTGGCCTTCGAGGTCGATCGACACCTGCTCATGGCCGGTCCACTTGCCCAGCGCCGAAGCGAGCCCGGCGAGCAGGACGTCGTTGACGCGGGTCCGGAACCTCCCCGCGGCCTGGTGCAACAGGATCTCGGTGTCCTCTTCGGACAGCGTGACCTTGACCGTCCGTGTCGACGCGACGATGTTCGGGCCGTTGCCGTCGACCGGCAGCAGCCCGGTTTCGGGCAGCGAGGTCCAGTGCGACACCTCGTCGTCGAAACCACCGTCGGCCACGTGCTGGGCGAGCCGTTCGGCCCACGCCTTGAACGACGAGGTCTTCGGCGCCAGCTTCTCGCCCTTGAGCAGCAGCTCCAGGTCTTCGAGCAGGATGCGCCACGACACGCCGTCGACCACGAGGTGGTGCGCGGTCAGGAACAGCTGCTTGCGCGTGCCGAGGTCGAACAGCAGCGCGCGCAGCAGCGGGCCGTGCTCCAGGTCCAAAGTGGAGTCGGCTTCGACGGCCAGCTCGTTCATCGCGAGGTATTGGTCGTCCGCCTCGGCCAGATCGTGCTGTGCCAACACGATCGGCTCGACTGGGCCGTAGTGCTGACGCCAGCCGTCGCCGTCACGGACGAACCGCATGCGCAGCGCGTCGTGGTGCTCGACGAGCGCCGACAGCGCGGCGCGGACGTCGTCGGCGGAGGCGGTGACGTCGATCAGCATCGACTGGGTCAGGTGATGCGGCGCGACCGGGTCGTTGTCGAGGAAGTCACGCTGGATCGGGACCAGCGGCACCGGTCCTTCGATCGGGCCTTGATCGGCGCTCGAGTCGACCGTGGGCACGACGACCGTGCCGAGCCGCGCGATCGTCTGGTTGAGGAAGAGGTCCTTCGAGGTCATCGCGAGTCCGGCCTGCCGGATCTTGGAGACGACCTGGATGCTCAGTATCGAGTCGCCGCCGAGGTCGAAGAAGTTGTCCTCGACGCCGACCCGCTCCAGGCCGAGCACCTCCGCCCAGACACCCGCGAGCGTGGCCTCGACGACCGAACGTGGCGCGACGTACGCGTCGTCCGGCTCGGCGTCGGCCTCCGGCGCCGGGAGCGCGTTGCGGTCGACCTTGCCGCTCGACGTCACCGGGAACTCGTCCAGCACCACGAAAGCCGACGGCACCATGTAGTTCGGCAACGACTGCCGCGCGAAGTCGCGCAGGTCCGACACCGACGGCGCGTCACCGGTCACGTACGCGACGATGCGCGGGACGCCGGTCGGCCCGGTGCGCACCACCGCGGTCGCCTGCGCGACACCGGGATGCGCCGCGAGCACGACCTCGATCTCGCCGAGCTCGATCCGGTAGCCACGCACCTTGACCTGGTCGTCGACCCGGCCGAGGTACTCGATCGCGCCGTCGGCCGTCCAGCGGGCGAGGTCACCGGTCCGGTACATCTGGCCGGGCCCGAACGGGTCCGCGACGAACCGCTCGGCCGTCAGCGCCGGCCGGTTCAGGTAGCCCCTGGCCAGCTGCGCGCCGGCGAAGTACAGGTCACCGGGCACGCCGACCGGCACCGGCCGCAGCCAGCGGTCGAGCACGTAGACCTGGGTGTTCCAGACCGGCTTGCCGATCAACGGCCGCTCGCTCGCGCCGACCTCGCAGTAGAGAGTGTCCACAGTGCACTCGGTCGGGCCGTAGAAGTTGTAGCCGGTGCTGCCGGACGCGCGCAGGTCGCGCCAGAGCTGCTCGCCCGCGGCCTCGCCACCGAGCATGACCACCTTCGGGTTGTGCACCGGAGAGTTCACCAGCCCGGCCGGGACCAGCTGCTCGGCGTAGGACGGGGTGAGGTCGAGCAGGTCGATCCGGTGTTCCTCGACGTACGCGACCAGCGCTTCGGGATCGCGCCGGGTGAGATCGTCGATCACGTGCAGCTCGTGGCCGTCGGCCATGGCCAGCACGCCTTCGAGCGAGGTGTCGAACGAGAACGCGGCGGTCAGCGCGACGCGGAACCGTTCACCGGCGCTCTCGGGCCGGAAGAAGTCCCTGGTGTGGTTGAAGAACAGGTTCGTCAGGCCGCGATGCGGGATGACGACGCCCTTGGGCTTCCCGGTCGAGCCGGACGTGTAGATCACGTACGCCGGGTTCTCCGGATGCGGCCGGACACCGGGGTTCGTGGTCGGGCCGTCCGACGGCAGGTCCTCGTCGAGCACCAGCGCGGGCGCCGCGTCGCGGATCATGTAGTCGAGGCGGTCGTCGGGCAGGTCGGGGTCCAGCGGCAGGTACGCGGCGCCCGCCTTGAGCACGGCGAGCATCGCGACGACCGTGGTCAGCGAGCGCGACGAGGACAGGCCGACCACGTGCTCCAGGCCGACGTCGCGCGAGATCAGGTGATGGGCGACCTGGTTCGCGCGCGTGTTCAGCTCGGCGAAGGTGAGCGCGTGGCCGTCGCACACGATCGCGGTCGCGTCCGGTGTCGCCGCCGCCTGCTGCTCAAACAGCTCGGCCAGCGTGGTCCGCGGGACCTCGTGGTCCGGGCCGTGCCACGCGGGCAGGTCCACGGTGGGCAGTTCGTGGAGCCGGGTGTCCGGTTCGGCCACGACCGCCGCGAGCAGCGACTCCAGGTGACCGGTCATCCGCGCGATCGTGCTGTCGTCGAACAACGCGGTGCTGTAGCCGATCGCGAGGAGTAGTTCGCCTTGGCGCTCGACGAAGTCAAAGGTCAAGTCGTGGCTGACGTCGCCGCTGACCATCGGCAGCTCTTCGGCGACCAGACCCGGCATGTCGAGGCCGCTCGCCTGGCTGGTCTCCAGCCCGACCATGACCTCGACCAGCGCGTTGCGGCTCGGGTCGCGTTCGGGCTTGAGGATCTCGACCAGCCGCTCGAACGGGACTTCTTCGTGCGTGAACGCCTCCAGCGCGGTGTCGCGCACCTGGCCGAGCAGCTCGGCGAACGACACCGACTCGTCCACTGTGGACCGCAGGATGACCGTGTTGACGAAGAACCCGATCAGGCCTTCCAGCTCGGCGCGGTTGCGGCCCGAGGTCGCCGTGCCGACCGTGATGTCCTGCTGACCCGAGTACCTCGCCAGCAGCAGCTGCACGGCTGCCGTGAGCACCATGAACAGCGTCGCGTCCTGCTTGCGCGCCAACGCTTTCAGCGACCCGGACAGCTCAGGCGCGATCTCGATCAACCGCATCTCGCCCGCGGCCTCACGGACCGCCGGACGCGGCCGGTCGATCGGCAGTTCCAGCGGGACGAGGCCGTCGAGACGACCGCGCCAGTACTCGAGGTGGTCTTCGAGCGCGAGGTGTTCGCGCTGCCAGACCGCGTAGTCCGCGTATTGGACGGGCAGTTCGGGCAGGTCAGCGCGGGCGCCGTTCAACGCGGCCGAGTAGCAAGCGCTCAGCTCGTTCGCGAGGATGCCCATAGACCAGCCGTCGGTGGCGATGTGGTGCATGACCAGCGCGAGCACGTGCTCGTCCGGCCCGGTCTCGAACAGCGTGGCGCGGAAAATTCCCTCGTGCAGGTCGAACGGCCGCGACACCTCGGCCTGCAGATCGCCCTCGCTGAACCGGAGATCGACCATCGCGGGCCGGATCACCTGCACGCCGAGGCCGTCGACCGTGCCGAACACGGTCCGCAGTGGTTCGTGACGTTCGACCAGCTGGGCCAGCGCCGAGCGCAGCGCGTCGACGTCCAGCTTGCCCTGGAGTTTGAGTGCGAACGTCGTGTTGTACTCGGTGCTGTCCGGTTCGAACTCGCTGAGGAACCACAGTCGCTGCTGGGCGAACGAGAGCGGCAACGGGCCGTCCCGGTCGACTCGCACGAGTGTGGTGTCCACTGTGGACGGTTCGACGACCTCGGCGAGACCGGCCACGGTCGGCGTGTCGAACAGCTGCCGGGGTGACGGCGCCGCGCCGAGCCTCGACCGGACACGCGAGATCACCTGGATGCTCAGGATCGAGTCGCCGCCGAGGTCGAAGAAGTTGTCGTGCACGCCGACCCGTTCGGCCTTGAGCACCTCGGCCCAGATCTCGGCGAGCACGGTCTCGGCGTCATTGCGTGGCGCGACATAGGGTTCGCCGGTTTCGATGGCCTTGTCGGGCGCGGGCAGCGCACGCCGGTTGACCGTCCCACTGGGACTCAACGGCAGCGCGTCCAGCACGACGAACGCCGACGGCACCGCGTGGACCGGCAGGTTCTCCGAAGCGAACGCACGCAGGTCGCGCACCTCCGGTGCTTCGCCGCTCGGCACGATGTAGCCGACGAGCCGGGCGGGGCCGTCGTCCTTACGCGCGGCGACCGCGACCTCGGCGACAGCGGGGTGCCGGGCGAGCACGGACTCGACGTCACCGAGCTCGACGCGGAAACCGCGGATCTTGACCTGGTCGTCGGCGCGGCCGAGGCATTCGAGGTTCCCGTCGGCACGCCAGCGCACCAGGTCACCGGTCTTGTAGAGGCTTCCGGGCCCGAACGGGTTGTCCAGGAAACGTTCGGCGCTCAGCTCGGGCCGGTTCCAGTAACCGCGTGCGATGCCGTCGCCGCCGATGTAACACTCCCCCGCGACACCGACCGGCACCGGGCGCATGGTCGCGTCGAGCACGTAGATGCCGGTGTTGCGGAACGGCTTCCCGACCGGCACGTACGCCGCGTCGCCCAGTGGCTCAGCGCCGACCTGGAACATCGTCGAGTCCACTGTGGTCTCAGTGGCGCCATAGGCGTTGACCAGCACCGTGTCCTCGCTGACCGCGTCAAGGATCTTGAGCGCGTCGGCGGCGGGCCAGCCTTCGGAACCGACCATCAGCACCTTGAGCGTGTCGAGCGTGCCCTCGGCCGCCAGCGCCTTGGCCAGCGTCGGCACGGTGACCATCAGCTCGGCCCGGCTGGAGCGGATCAGATCAAGCAACGCGGGCGGGTCGGCGACCAGCTCGGTCGGGCAGACGATCATCGAGCCGCCGAACATCGCCGACAGCACGAAGTCGCCGAAGAACAGGTCCACCGAGAGGCTCGACACGGACAGGGCGCGCGGCTTGAGTTCCGTGAGGCCGTAGCGCGCGTCCCAGGCTCGCATCATGTGGCACAGGTGGCGGTGTTCGACCATCACGCCCTTGGGCTTGCCGGTCGACCCCGACGTGTAGACGACGTACGCGAGATCCTCGGTCGTGACCTCGGTCTTCGGCGCGGTGTCCGGGTAGTCGAACTCGGCGTCGACGTCCACGAGCACCGCGCCGGGCACCCGGTCCGCCAAGTGCTTTTGGGTGATCACGACCGGCGCCGCCGCGTCTTCGAGCATCGTGCTCAACATCTTCGGCGGATAGTCGGGATCGAGCGGCACGAACGCGCTGCCGGACTTCAACACGGCCAACAGCGCGACGATCGCCTCGACACCGCGTTCGACACAAACGCCGACCAGGACATCCGGCCCGGCGCCGAGTCCGAGCAGGTGATGGGCGAGCCGGTTCGCGCGGACGTCCAGGTCGGCGAAGGTCAGCGCCTTCTCGCCGCGGCTGACCGCGACGGCGTCCGGGTGCGCGGCGGCCTGCTCGGCGAACAGCTCGTGGATCAGCCGCGCGGGCGGGAACTCGGCGGCGGTGTCGTTCCACTCGACCAGCAGCCGCTCCCGCTCGGGCGCGGTGAGCAGCTCCAGTTCGCCGAGCGACACGTCATCCGCGATCGAAACGAGCAGCGACTCCAGGTGACCCAGCATGCGGTCCACAGTGGACTCGTCGAACAGCTCGGGGTCGTAGCCCAGCAGCAGCTGCAACTCCTCCGCCGCGAAGGCGGACAGCGTGAGCGCGTAGTTCGTGTGCTCGTCGCCGGAGTAGTCGCTGACGCTCAGGCCATAGCGGGCCGCCGCGTCGCCGTCATACGGGTAGTTCTCGAAGACGACGATGCTGTCGAACAGCGTGGTGCCGCGCGGCACGTCGCTGAAGCCCTGGATCTGCGCCAGCGAAAGGTATTCGTACTGCCGCGACTCGACCTGCGTGTCCTGCAGGGCCCGCAGCCACGGGATCACCGCGTCGTCGGCCGGGACGTCCACGCGGACCGGGACCATGTTGATGAACAGGCCGACGATCGACTCGGAACCCGGCAGGTCGGCGGGCCGTCCGGACACGGTCGAGCCGAAGCAGACGTCGCGTTCGCCGGTGTAGCGCGACAGCAGGATCGCCCACGCGCCCTGGACCAGTGTGTTCATCGTCAGCCGGGCCTTGCGTGCCCGCTCGGACAGCCGCTGCGACCGCTCGGGCGAGAGCGTCAGGCGGACATCGCGCGACGAGCGGCTCCGGTGCGCCTTGACCGAGGACCGGTCGAACGGCAGCGGGGTCGGCGCCGCGAAACCGGACATCAGCCCGCGCCAGTAGGACTCGGCCGCGTCCTGATCCTGCTCGGCGAGCCAGGCCAGGTAGTCGCGATACGGCCGCCGGACAGCCGGCGTGTGGCCGCGGTCGCCGGACAGGATCGCGTGCTCGGTGAAGACGTCGGTCAGCACCTCCGCGAAGCTCCACCCGTCGGCGAGCAGGTGATGCGCGGTCCAGAACAGCTGGACCCGGTCGTCGGTGAGACGCACCATCGTCATCCGCAGCAGCGGCGCGGTGCCGAGATCGAGCCGTTCTTCCGCCCGGTCAGCCCACAGTTCGGCCAGCGCCTCGGCCTGATCGGCCCGGCCACGCCAGTCGAGCTGCGTGATCGGCAGCCGGACGCCCGAGTGCACGACCTGCACCGGCTCGGGGACGTCTTCCCAGACGACGGCCGTCCGCAGCGCCGGCGTGCGGTCGAGCACCCGCTGCCAGGCCTCGGCCAGCACGGCGGGGTCGGTGACGCCGTCGAGCACGACGCCGAAGTTCCCGGCGTAGATGTCGGCGTCCGCTTCGGCGAGCGAGTGGAACAGCATGCCGCTCTGCATCGGGGTCAGCGGGTAAACGTCCTCAATGGACTTGCCGAGCCGGTCGACGGTGGCCTGGTCGAGCTTCGCCAGCGGGAAGTCCGACGGCGTGCAGCCGCCTGCTTCGGGCCGCGCGCAGTGTTCGACGATCTCTTCGAGCGCCGCGACGAGCCGGTCGGCCAGGCGGATGATCGTGTCCTCGTGGTGCACCTCGGCCGAGTAGGCCCAGCGGAGCTCCAGCCTGCCGTCGAGCACCACGCTGTTGATCTCGATCAGGTGCTGCCTGACCTGGTGCGGGACGCGCTCGCTGCCGCCGGGGTCCGGGCAGCGGCCGGCGTAGAGCGCGCCGTCGATCGAGTTGTCCATCCGCCCGAGGTAGTTGAAGGCGACCTGCGGCTTCGGGCCCTCGATGCCGAGGTAACCGTGCCCGATCCCGTGCTGCGGCACGGCGCGCAGCTGCTCCTTGACGGACTTGAGGACGTCGCCCCAGTCGCCCTGCGGCAGGGTGAGCGCGCACGGGTACATCGTGGTGAACCAGCCGACCGTGCGAGACAGGTCGACGTCGTCGAACAGCTCCTCGCGGCCGTGGCCCTCGAGTTCGACGAGCGCGGTCTCGCCGCCCGCCCAGTCGGTCAGGACGCGGGCGAGCGCGCTGAGCAGCACGTCGTTGACCTGCGTCCGGTAGACCTCGGGGACCTTGCGCAGCAGCGCGTCGGCGTCCATCCGCTTGGTCACCGAGCGCATGGAGCCGACAGTGTTGGCTCCGGTGCCGTCCACAGGCAGGTCCACTGTGGACGGCACCGACGTCCAGTATCCGCGTTCCGCTTCGAAGTCGTGCGTGGTGATCCGGTGGGCCCAGTCGCGGAACGAGGTCGTCTTCGCGCCGAGGTCGATACGCTGGCCGCGGCTGGCCTGCTGGTACGCCTGGTCCAGGTCGCCGAGCAGGATCCGCCAGGACACGCCGTCGACGACCAGGTGGTGCACCACCAGGTAGAGCCGCTTGCCGCCGAACAGCAGCGCTCGCATCAACGGGCCTTGGTCGAGCCGGAACCCGCGCTGTGCATGGAGAATCGCGTCTCCGTCGTCCTCGTCGAAGCTGGTCAGCAGCTCGACGGGCCCGGGGGCCGCGTTGTACTGCCTGCCGTCCTCGACGCGCAGGCGAAGCGCGTCGTGGTGCTCGTACAGCGCGTTCAGCGCCTTGCCAAGCGCGGCTTCGTCGACGCCATCGACCAGCTCCAGGTAGAACGACTGGTGGAAGCGGTCGGCACTGTCGGCGAGCTGGTCGAAGAACCAGTGCTGGATGGCCGTCAGCGGGACGTCGCCGGTCACCGGGCGCTGGTCCACAGTGGACGCGACTTCGGCGACGGCCTCGGTCGCGAGTTCGGCGACGGTCTGGCGCAGGAACATCTGCTTGGGCGTGAGCTTCAGGCCTGCGGTCCGCGCGCGGGCCACGACCTGCAGGCCGAGGATCGAGTCGCCACCGAGGTCGAAGAAGTTGTCGTGCACGCCGACCCGGTCGACGCCGAGCAGCTCCGCCCAGACCTCGGACAGGATCTTCTCGTTCAGCGTGCGCGGTTCGACGTACCCGTCGGCCTCGCGGACGCCGGTCGGCTCGGGCAGCGCGCGGCGGTCGATCTTGCCGTTGACCGTCAGCGGCAGCTTGTCGAGCAGCACGAACGCGGCGGGCACCATGTGCTCCGGCAGCCGGTCGCGCAGGTAGCCGCGCAGCTCGGCCAGGTCCGGTGAGCCGACGAGGTACCCGACGAGGCGGCGGTCCTTGACCGCGGTCGCGGCCTGGCTCACCTCGGGGTGCTGGGACAGCACGGCCTCGATCTCGCCGAGTTCGATGCGGAAGCCACGCAGTTTGACCTGGTCGTCGGCGCGACCGGCGAACTCCAGCCTGCCGTCGGCGAGCCAGCGCGCCCGGTCACCGGTGCGGTACATGCGCGAGCCGGGCGGGCCGAACGGGTCCGCCACGAACCGGGTGGCGGTGAGGCCGAGCTGGTGCAGGTAACCCCTGGCCAGGCGGGTTCCGGCGAGGTACAGCTCGCCGGGCACGCCGACCGGCGCGGGCCGGAGATGATCGTCAAGCACGTAGGTGCGCACGCTCGGGATGGGGCGGCCGATCGAAACGACGCCGGTCCGCGCGTCGGCCGGGGTCAGCGGGTCGCTCAGCGTCGCGCAGACGGTGGACTCGGTCGGGCCGTAGCCGTTGAACATGCGCCTGCCAGCCGACCAGTCCTCGGCCAGCCCCGGCGGGCACGCCTCACCGCAGACGACCAGGTTCGCCCCTGCCGGGATCGCGTGCTGCGGCAGCGCGGCGACCGCGGTCGGCGGCAGGTTCAGGTGGGTGATCCGCTGATCGGCGATCAGCTCGACCATGGCGTCACCGGGCATCCGCTGCTCAGCGGTCGCCAGCACGAGCGTCCCGCCCGACAGCAACGCCATCGCGATTTCCCAAAAGGCGCCATCAAAACTGAGCGACGCGAACTGCAACACTCGAGCGCCAGGCCCGGCCCCCATGCGCTCCCGCTGCGTCAGCACCATGTCATGCACACCCGCATGACTCACCACGACAGCCTTGGGCCGCCCCGTCGACCCCGACGTGTAGATCACATACGCCGCGTTCTCGGCCCTGAGCCCCGGGATAAAGCGGGCTTTACTCCCGGGGATAAAGCCCGCTTTATCCCCGGGAGTAAAGCGGGCTTTATCGCGGTCGTCGAGGACGAGGATGGGGTTGGCGTCCTCGACCATCATGCGGAGGCGGTCGGCCGGGTAGTCGGGGTCCAGCGGGAGGTAGGCGGCGCCTGCCTTCTGGATGGCGAGTACCGCGACGATCATGTCGAGCGAGCGGGGCAGCGAGATGCCGACGAAGCGTTCCGGTCCGGCGCCCTGTTCTCGCAGGTAGGCCGCGAGGTGGTCGGAGCGCTCGTCCAGCTCGGCGTAGGTGAGCGATTCGTCTTGGAAGACAACGGCTTGCGCGGCTGGGTCGGCCGCGACCTGCTCGGCGAACAGCTCCGGGATCGTCTTGGTCTCCGGGCCGATGCCCTCGCCGGGCCAGACGCGGGTCAGCGTCTCGCGATCGGTGAGCATGTCCAGGTCGGCGAGCTTGGCCTGCGGGTTCGCGGCGATCGCGCTGAGCAGCGTGAGCAGCTGGGCGACGACGCGCTCGGCGGTCGCGTCCGCGAAGAGGCTGGTGTTGTAGCGCAGCGACGCGGTGAGCGCGCCGTTGTCCTCGGTGAAGTCGAAGGCGAGGTCCAAACCGGACACGACGGTCGGTGGCTGGATCTCCTCGACGCGCAGGCCGGGCAGCCGGGTCGTCGCCGCAGGGGTGTTCTGCAGGTTGACGATCACGTCGACCAGCGGCGGGCGGCTCGGGTCGCGGTCCGGCCGCAACGCCTCGACCAGCCGCTGGAACGGGACGTCCTCGTGCGCGGAGGCGTCGAGCACGGTCTCCCTGACCGAGTCGAGCAGCGCGGTGAACGTGCCGCGCTCGTCCACTGTGGACCGCAGGACCAGCGTGTTGACGAAGAACCCGACCAGGTTCTCCAGCTCGCCCCTGGTCCGGCCGGACGTCGCGGTGCCGACGGCGATGTCCGCCTGCCCGGAGTACCGGGCCAGCAGCACCTGCGCGGCGGCGACCAGCGTCATGAACAACGTCGCGCCGCGCTGCCCGCCGACCGCCTTGAGCCGCGAGACGACCCGCTCGGGCACCTGGAACGAGACCGCCGCGCCGATCGGGTTCCGCACGGCCGGGCGCGGCAGGTCGGTCGGCAGTTCCAGCGGGGACAGCCCGTCGAGCCGCTTCTTCCAGTACGTCAGGTCGACGTCCTGATCCCGTTGCCACGCCGCGAAATCGGCGTACCTGAGCGGGGTCGGCGCGAGCAGGCCACCGCTGTAGAGCGTGTTCAGCTCGTCGACGAGCACGCCCATGGACCAGCCGTCGGTGACGATGTGGTGCATCGCCAGCACGAGCACGTGGTCGTCGGCGCCGAGTCGCAGCAGCCGCGCGCGGAACGCGCTCGCGCGCAGATCGAACGGCCGCCGCACCTCCGCGAGCAGTTCGGCCTCGAGATCGGCGGTCTCGGTGACCGGGACGTCCACTTCGGACGGCTCGTGGATGAACTGGACACCTTGGCCGTCGACCGCGTCGAACGTCGTGCGCAGCGACGCGTGCCGCGCCACGAGCCGGTTGACCGCCAGCTTCACCGCCTCGACGTCGAGGTCCCCGGTGAGCCGCAGCACGCGCGGCACCACGTACTCGATGCTCTCCGAGTCCAGTTCGTACATGAACCAGAGTCGTTGCTGCGCCGAGGAAAGCGGCAGCGGACCGTCGCCGTCGACCGGGGTGATCTCGTCGTCGAACTCCTCCGCCTCGCCGGCCAGCCGGGCGAGCAGCTGCGCACGCAGGTGCTCGGGTATCGCGGCCATCCGGTCGTCGATGCTCATCGAGCGTCCCCAATCGTGGCGAGAATGCGGTCCTGCACGGTCATGGCGAGTTCACCGACGGTCGGCGCGTCGAACAGCTCACGAGGCGAGACCTCGACGCCGAACGCCCGCCGGACCCTGGACACGAGCCGCAGCGCGGTGATCGAGTCGCCGCCGAGCGCGAAGAAACTGTCGTGCACGCCGATCCGGTCGAGCTGGAGCAGTTCGGTCCAGATCCGGCCGATGGCCTTCTCGGTCGGGTTGCGCGGCGCGACGAACTCGGCGTCCGTCCGCAGCACCGGCTCCGGCAGCGCCTTCCGGTCGACCTTTCCGTTGCTGTTCAACGGCATCCGGTCGAGTTCGACGAACACGGCCGGGATCATGTACTCGGGCAGCACGCCGGTCAGGTCCGGCGCCTTGCCCACGACGTAGGCGGCCAGGTACTTGCGGCCGTTGTCCTCGCGGGCGACCACCACACCCTGCTGCTCGTGCAGTGCCGCTTCGATCTCGCCGAGTTCGATCCGGAATCCGCGGATCTTGACCTGGCCGTCCGCGCGGCCGACGAAGTCCAGCTCGCCGTCGCGGGTCCAGCGCACGATGTCCCCCGTGCGGTAGAGCCTGCCGCCGGAACCGAACGGATCGGCGACGAACCGCTCGGCCGTCAGCGCGGGCCTGCCGAAGTAGCCGCGCGCGAGCCCGTCACCGGCGAGGTACAACTCCCCCGGCACGCCGGGCGGCACCGGATTGAGCCGCGCGTCGAGCACGTACGTCCTGGTGTTGTCCATCGGACGGCCGATGGGCGTGGCCGCGTCCAGCGCCGGACGGCAGGTGGCGAACGTCGTCGCCTCCGTGGGGCCGTAGACGTGCACGACCGTCGTGTCCGGACAGTGCGCCAGTACCCGCTCGAACGCCGCGGGCGATGCGGCGTCGCCACCGGTCCAGACCTCCCTGAGGCCCGAGAAACAGTCAGGAGCCTCCTCGGCGAAGTGCGCGAACAGAGCGCTCGTGATGAACGTCGAGGTCACCTCGTGCTCGGCGACGAGCCTGCGCAACGTGGCCGAGTCCAGCTCGCGGGGCGCCACGATCACTTGGCCGCCAGCCAGCAGCGGCACCCAGATCTCGTAGGTGGCGGCGTCGAAGGCGTGCGACGAGTGGAACAGCACCCGCTGCGGCTCGCGCCAGTGCCGGTCGGCCGCGAGACTCACGATGTTGCGGTGGCTGATGGCAACGCCCTTCGGCGTCCCGGTTGAGCCCGAGGTGAACATGACGTAGGCCAGCCGGTCGGGATCGCTTGCCAGGCCGAGGTTTTCGGCGGTCTCCGTCCCCACCATCAGCTGCGGCAACCCGGTCGCCTCCGCCTGGCGCGCCAGGTCCCGGTCGGTGAGCACGGCGACCGCGTCGACGTCCTGGGCGATCCAGCGCAGCCGGTCCGGCGGGTAGCCGGTGTGCAGCGGCACGTAGGCCGCGCCCGCCTTCAGCACCCCGAGCATCGCGACCACCGCGTCCGCCGAGCGGCCCAGCAGCAGGGCCACCCGCGATTCGGCGGTCACGCCGCGTTCGATCAGCGCACGGGCGACGGCGTTGGCGCGCCCGTTCAACTCGGCGTAGGTGAGGTCGTCGACGGCGAGCGCGTCCGGCGTGCTGAGCGCTTGCCGCTCGAACAAGCCGTCGACCGTGCCCTCCTGGTACTCGGCCGCCGTGTCGTTCCACTCGGCCAAGGCGCGCTGGTCGCCTTCGGTGAGCATCGGGATCGTGCCGATCCGGCCGGACGGGTTGTCGGCGATCCCGGTCAGCAGCGCGACCAGGTTCTCGCCGAGCCGCTCGAGCGTGGCCGCGTCGAACAGCGACGGGTCGAATCGGAACACAAAGGACAGTCGCTCGCCCGGATAGGCCACGACGTTGAGCGGATACCCGTTGACCTCGTTGGCACTGACCTCCCGCACGCGGGCCACAGTGGACTCGCGGTCGATCGGGTAGTTCTCGAAGACCACAATGCTGTCGAACAACTGCGCGCCCGTGCTCCACGCCTGGATCTGCGGGAGCGAGACCGACTCGTAGGCCCGCGACTGCGCCTGCGCGTCCTGCAGCGCGAGCAGCCACGGCACGAGTTCCCGGTCGCCGTCGACGTCCGCGCGCACCGGCAGGGTGTTGATGAAGATGCCCGCGATGTCCTCGGCGCCGGTCAGCTCGGTGGGGCGGCCGGACACCGTCGCGCCGAAGCAGACGTCCCGCTCACCGGCATAACGCGACAACGTCATCGCCCACGCGCCCTGTACCAGCGTGTTCATCGTGAGCCGGTGCTCGCGCACCAGCTCGGCCAGCCGTCGCGACACCGGCTCCGGGACCTCGACGGTGACCCAGTCCGTCGACCGCGGCCGGTATGCCGCGGCGGGCTTGCGGTCGAACGGCAGCCGGGTCGCCGTGCTGAACCCGGTGAGTTCGCGGCGCCAGTGCGCTTCGGCGACGGTCTGGTCCTGTGTGGACAGCCATTCGACGTAGTCACGGAACGGGCGGCGGGGCGGACCCGCGGGCAGCCCGGCGTAGGTGGCGCAGACGTCCGCGAGCAGCCGGTGCGCGCTCCAGCCGTCGAGCAGGAGGTGATGCACGGTCCAGATCATCCGGACGGCGGTGTCCGACAGGCGGATCAGCGCGACCCGCATGAGCGGGCTGTCGGTCGCCTTGAGCCCGAGTGCCCAATCCCCCTCGACCAGCTGCCCGGCCGAGTCGTGGTGCGTGATCGGCACCCGGACTTCGCGGCGTACCAGCTGAAGCGGCTCGTCGACGCCTTCGGTGACGATCTCGGTGCGCAGGATCGGCGTGCGGTCGACGACTCGCTGCCAGGCCTCGCCGAGCGCGACCGGATCGGTGACCCCGTCGACCACCACGTCGAACTGCACGAGGTAGGCGTTGGACTCCGGCGCCATCATCGAGTCGTAGAGCATGCCGCTCTGCATCGGCGTCAGCGGATAGATGTCCTCGACGCCGCGGCCGGCGCCCGCCAGCCGGTCCACAGTGGCCTGGTCGAGCTTGGCCAGCGGGAAGTCCGACGGCGTCCGGCCGCCAGCCTCTGGCTGAGCGCAGTGCTCGACCAGTGCCCGCACCTGCGCCGCGAAGTCAGCGGCGAGCCGCTCGATCGTGGCCGCGCCGTGCAGGTTTTCCGAGTAGTGCCAGTGGAATTCGAGCTTGCCGTCCTTGACGATGCCGACGATCTCCAGCGCGTGGCCGCGCACGTCGGCCGGGTCCTGTTCCAGCTCGATCGCGGTGTCGAACTGGCCGAGGTAGTTGAAGCTCACCTGGGGACGCTGCCCCTGGCCGAGCGACCCGAGGTAGCGGAGCGCGCCGTAGCCGATGCCCTTGCGCGGCACCGCGCGCAGCTGTTCCTTGACGGACTTCAGCAGATCACCGTACGCGCCACCGGAGTCGGTGAGCGACACCGGGAAGTAGCTGGTGAACCAGCCGACGGTGCGGCCGAGGTCGATGTCGTCGAACAGCTCTTCGCGGCCGTGGCCTTCCATCGCGACCAGCACCCGATCGCGCCCGGTCCAGCCGGTGAGCACCCTGGTGAGCGCGGACACCAGCACGTCGTTGATCTCGGTGCGGTAGACCTCCGGCACGTTCCTGAGCAGCGACGTCGTCGTTTCGGCGTCGAGGCTGACGCTCGCGGTGCGCTCGGTCGCGACGATGTTCGGGCCGTGTTTGTCCTGCGGCATCCGGGTTTCGTCGCCGAGCAGCGTCCAGTGCGCGAGTTCGTCGTCGAAGCCACCCTCGGCGACGTGGTCGTTCAGCCGGATCGCCCACTCGCGGAACGAGCTGGTCTTCGGGCCGAGATCGACGGGCTTGCCCGCGCGGATCTGGGCGTACGCGGTCCGCAGGTCTTCCAGCAGGATCCGCCACGAGATGCCGTCGACCACGAGGTGGTGGACGGCCAGCCGCAGGCTCGTCCCGGTCAGCTCGGCTTCGAGCAGCGGGCCGTCGACGATGTCTATTGTGGACGGTGCGGCGGCGGTCGCGTGGTTGTGCTGCGTCCATCGCCCGTCGACCCTGGCGTACCGCATGCGCAGCGCGTCGTGGTGCTCGGTCAGCGCCTCGATCGCCTTGCGCAGCGCGGTTTCGTCCGCGTCGGGCAGCTCGATGGTCACGTACTGGTTGAACCGCTCCGGCACGGTGAACCGCTCGAACAGGTAGTGCTGGATCGGCGTCAGCGGCGCCGGGCCTTCGACGCGTTCGGTGCGGTCGACGGCCCGTTCGACGACGACGTGCGGCGCGAGTGTCGCGATCGTCTGCCAGCGGAACAGGTCCTTGGAGGTCAGCCGCAGCCCGGCGCGCTGTGCCTTCGACACGACCTGGATGGCCAGGATCGAGTCGCCGCCGAGCCCGAAGAAGTTGTCCTCGATGCCGACCTGCTCGACGCCGATCGCCTCGGCCCAGATGCGGCTCAGCTGCTCCTGCACCGGATCCGCCGGCGCGACGTAGCCTTCGGAGAGCTGGGCGCGCGGGTCGGGCAGCGCGCGGTGGTCGACCTTGGCCGTGGCCGTCAGCGGGAACTCCGCCAGCTCGACGAACGCGGCGGGCACCATGTACTCGGGAAGCGATTCACCCAGGTAGGCCTTGAGATCCGGCAGCTCGCCGTCGGGGATGACGTACGCCGCGAGGTACTTGCGACCCCCGTCCTGACGCGCGATGACGACCGCTTCGGAGACGGCCGGGTGGGCACGGAGCGCGGCCTCGATCTCGCCGAGTTCGATGCGGAAGCCGCGGATCTTGACCTGTCCGTCGGCGCGGCCGAGGAACTCCAGCTCGCCGGCGCGGGTCCAGCGGACCAGGTCACCGGTCCGGTAAAGCCGCCCGGTCCCGAACGGGTTGGCGACGAACCGCTCCGCGGTCAGGCCGGGCCTGCCGAAGTAGCCGCGCGCGACCCCGGTTCCGGCGAGGTACAGCTCGCCGGGCACACCGGACGGGGCCGGCTTGAGGTAGTCGTCGAGCACGTACGCCGTGGTGTTGTCCATCGGACGGCCGATCGGCGTGGTCGCGTCCAGCATCGGGCGGCAGGTGGCGAACGTCGTCGTCTCGGTGGGGCCGTAGACGTGCACGAGTGTCGTGTCGGCGCAGTGCGCCTGCACCCGGCCGAACGCGACGACCGACGCCGCCTCGCCACCGGTCCAGACCTCTCGCAGACCGGCGAAACAGCCAGGGTCCTCGTCGGCGAAAAGATTGAACAACGCGGTGGTCAGGAACATGCCGGTCAGACCTTCACCGTTGACCAGCCCGCGCAGCAGCTCCGGGGTGAGCTCGCCGGGAGCGACCACGACGCGTCCGCCCGCCAGCAGCGGCACCCACATCTCGAAGGTGGCGGCGTCGAAGGCGTGCGGCGAGTGGAACAGCAGGCGCTCCTGCCCGCCGTCGAGCCAGCGCCGGTCCGCGGTGAGCGCGACGACGTTGTGGTGGGTGACGGCGACGCCCTTCGGCTTGCCCGTCGAACCCGAGGTGAACATGACGTAGGCCAGCCGCTCGGGATCGATCCCGCGGGCCGGGTCGTCGGTCCGGTGGCTCGACAGCTCAGGCTCGTCGTCCACGACGATCAGGTCGCAGCCGACAGCCTGCGCCTTTTCCTTCAACGCCAAGTCGGTGAGCAGCAGTTTCGCGTCCACGTCCTGCACGACGAGCCGCACCCGCTCGATCGGGTAGCTCGCGTGCAGCGGCACGTACACCGCGCCTGCCTTGAGCACGGCGAGCATCGCGATGACGGCGTCGGCCGAGCGGTCGAGAATGATGGCCACTCGCGACTCGGCTTCGAGTCCACGTCCGATCAGGAGGTGGGCCAGGCGGTTCGCGCGGGCGTTGACCTCGGCGTACGACAACCGCTCCCGATCGGACACTACCGCGATCGCGTTGGGCGTCCGGCGGACCTGCGCCTGGAACAGCGCGGGGACCGAGCCCTCGGGGCCGGGGAACGCGGTGTCGTTCCACTCGGCCAGCAGCCGCTGCTCGGCGTCGTCGGACATCGACAGGTCGGCCATCGGCAGTTCCGGCGCGTCGAGCAGGCTCGCCACCAGCACTTCGAGGCGTCCAGCCATCCGCTCGACCGTTTCGGCGTCGAAGAGGTCGGTGTTGTACTTGACCAGCACGTCCATGCCGGCGTCGTGCTCGGTGAACTCGATCGAGATGTCGAAGATCGAGGACACCTCGGCGAGTTCGAGGCGCTCACCACGCAGGCCGTCGAACTCCAGCGAGCGCTGGAGTCCACTTTGGAGCACGACCATCGCTTGGACGAGCGGGGTCCGGCTCGCGTCGCGCTCGTCGCACAGCTCGTCGACGAGCCGTTCGAACGGGACCTCCTGGTGCGCGAACGCGCCGAGCACCGTCTCCTTGACCCGGGCCAGGAAGTCCGTGAACGAAGCGGTGCCGTCCACTGTGGAGCGAATGGCGAGTGTGTTGATGAAGCAGCCGATCAGACGTTCCAGCTCGGGCCGCTCACGCCCGGAGACCGCGGTGCCGACGGCCACGTCCCGCTGACCGGAGTGCCGCGCGAAGAGCAGTTGGCAGGCGGCGATCAGCGTCATGAACAGCGTCGCGCCGTGCTGGGTGCTCAGGTCGTTGAGCCGCTTGGCGGTTTCCGCGCTCAGGTTGAAACGGTGGTCGCGGCCGACCGACGTCAGCACCGCGGGGCGCGGGCGGTCGGTCGGGAGCTGCAGCGGGACGAGCCCGTCGAGCTTCTCGCGCCAGTAGCGCAGGTGTGGTTCCAGCGCGGTTTCGGTGAGACGGCCATGCTGCCAGGACGCGTAGTCGGCGTACTGCACCGGCAGCGCGGGAAGCTTCTTGCGGTTGTACAGCGCGCTGAGTTCCTCGGCGAGCAAACCCATGGACCAGCCGTCGACGGCGATGTGGTGCAGGCCGAACAGCAGGATGTGCTCGTTGTCCCCGCTCAGCACGAGGAAACGCACGGGCGGGCCGGTGCGCAGGTCGAACGGGACGGTGACCTCGGCGGCAACCTGGGCTTCCCAGTCTGCGAGGTCCAGAATGGACAGTTCAGGCTCGCCGGCCGGGTGAATGATCTGCACCGGCTCGTCGTCGGCGAGCGCGACCGTGGTCCGCAGCGTCTCGTGCCTGGCGATCAGCTCGCGGCAGGCGGTGCGCAGCGCGTCGAGGTCCAGGTCACCGGTGAGCCGGAATCCGAAGTGGACGTTGTACTCGACGGCGGCCGAGTCGAACTCGTGGAAGAACCAGAAACGCTTTTGTGAAGCCGAAAGCGGCAGCTTCCCTGTCCGGTCGACGACCGGGATCCCGGTCACCTCACCGCTGGCGGAGGTGTCGACCTTCGCGGCGAGGTCGGCGACGGTCCTGGTGTCGAACAGCACCCGGATCGGGAGTTCGACGCCCAGGGCCGCCCGCATCCGCGGCACGACCCGGAACGCGAGCAGCGAGTTGCCGCCGAGTTCGAAGAAGTCCTTCTCGACGTCGATGTCCTCGACGCCGAGCACGTCCGACCAGATGTCGGCGATGGTCTGCTCGGTCGCGGTGCGCGGTGCGTTCGCCTGGGTTTCCTGTGGCTGCTCGGGGTCGGGCAGCGCGGTGCGGTCGAGTTTGCCGCTCGGCGCGAGTGGCAGCTCCTTGAGGCTGACGAAGGCGCTGGGGATCATGTGCTCAGGCAGGCTCGGCGCCAGGAATTCGCGCAGGTCCGGCAGTTCGCCGGCGGGCACGATGTAGGCGACGAGCCGCTTGTCCTCGTCCCCGCGCGCGACGACCGCGACGTGGTCGACGGCCGGGTGCTTGGCCAGCTCGGCCTCGATCTCGCCGGGCTCGATGCGGTAGCCGCGGATCTTGACCTGGTCGTCGGAGCGGCCCAGGTAGTGCAGGTTCCCGGTGTTGTCCCAGCGGACGACGTCACCGGTGCGGTACATGCGCTCGCCCGCCTGGAACGGGTCGGCGACGAACCGCTCGGCCGTGAGCGCGGACCGGTCGTGATAGCCGCGGGCCAGCCCAGCGCCCGCGACGTACAACTCCCCCGGCTCGTCGCCGCGCACCGGCTGGAGCCGCTCGTCCAGCACGTAGGACCGGGCGTCGGCCATCGAGCCGCCGATGGCGACCGCGCCCGCCGCGAGGTCGTCACCGGGTTCGATGCGGAACGCCACACAACCGACGGTGGCTTCGGTCGGCCCGTATTCGTTGACGACGGTCGCGCCCGGGTGGCGCGCGCGCCATCGGGCCACGACGTCACCCGGCAACGCCTCGCCACCGACGACGAGGTCGGCGCTCGGCGAGTATTCGTCGGGCAGGCCGAGCAGCAGCGGCAGGTGACTGGGGGTCGCCTTGACGAACGTCGGCCGCCAGCCGGGGTTCGTGTCGTCGAGATCGCCGACCACGACGCAGCCGCCGACGATCAGCGGACCCCACACGGTCGTCACGGTCAGGTCGAACGCGACCGAACCGTGCAGCAACGCGGTTCCCGCGAGCCCAGGGTAGTCCAGCTCGCAGCACGCGAGATAGCTCGCGAGCTGCCGATGCTCGATCTGGACCCCCTTGGGACGCCCCGTCGAACCCGACGTGTAGATCACGTACGCCAGGTGCTCGGGCCGCACCTGAGGCGGGATAAAGCCCGCTTTACTCCCGGGGATAAAGCGGGCTTTATCCCGCGGAGTAAAGCCCGCTTTATCCCGGTCGTCGTCGAGGAAGACCAGGGTGTCGTGGGAGACGGGGAGGCGGTCGGCCAGGTGGCGCTGGGTCACCACCGTGGTCGCGCGGGCGTCGGAGAGCATGAATCCCAGGCGGTCCGCCGGGTGCGCCGGGTCGAGCGGCAGGTAGGCGCCGCCCGCCTTGAGCACGCCGAGCAGGCCGACCACCAGGTCGATCCCGCGCTCGGCGCAGATGCCGACGAGCACGTCCGGCCCGACCCCGCGCCCGGCGAGGTGCCCCGCGAGCCGGTTCGCCCGCGCGTCGAGCTCGGCGTAGCTCACCGAGTCCGTTGTGGACTTGACGGCCGCCGCGTCCGGGACGCGGCGGACCTGCTCGTCGAACGACTCCAGCAGAAACCTGAGATTCACGCTGACCCCTAGCTCAGTAGATGACGCGGCTGTCCGCGCTCAGCCGGAATTCCCGCGACTTGCGCACGTCGCGGGCGATGTTCAGCCTGCGCAGCCAGCGGTCGGTGCCGTCGAACCGCGCACGGAACGGCTTGCGGCCGTGCACCACGCGGTAGTTGTCGATGAAGAGGATTTCGCCGGGCTTCAGCACGACACCGCCCATCGCGGCGTCGACGGCCGCGAAGAACCTGTCGAGCACCTTCTGCTCTTCCTCGCCCTGCACGTCCTGCATGTAGAACGGATCGCAGACGACGTACGGGTCGTCCGGCGAGCCGAACAGCACGGCGACCGGCTCCGGCTCGCTCAGCGCCTTCTCGACGCGCTGGCGGCTGCGCTGCTTGAGCTGCGCGACCTGAGCGTCCTCTGTGGACGATTCGACCGCGTTCTCCGGGCGGTGCGAGTTGTCGGGAAGGATGAAGTACCGCTCCTCGGACAACGCCTTCTTGAGGTCGTCGTCGATGCGCACGTCCGCGATGTCGGCGGCCGTGGTCTCGACGTCGTCCGGGTTGCGCAGGCACATCAGCGCGAGGTAGTCGGTGCGCAGCGGGTGGAACGCGTCCTCGGTGTGCCAGGTGAGCAGCTCATCGCTGCCCCAGCCGATCTGCTCCCCGGAGTGCTCCTTGATCGGGAAGATGTCGTGCATGATCCGGCCGTCCTGCTGGGTGGCCCAGCCGATCGGCTCGCCGAGCAGATGCGAGATCAGGAAGAACGCGATGTCGTAGCGCAGCGTCGGGACCTGCGCGGGCTTGTCCTTCCAGTGCTGCGGGGTCGGTCCGAGGTCCGCGTCGTCGACCGGGAGTCCGGACACCACGAAGACGCCGGTCGGCTCGGTGAGCCGGAAGTCGTTGAGCGCGCGGCGCACCCCGCGCGGCAGCTCGTCGGCGAAGACGCGGGCCTCCGCCTGGAACTCGGCGGACTCGACGGTGTCATAACGGACGGCGAGCTCGTCGACGACGGTCCAGATCGCGTCGACGTCCTCGGCTGGCAGGTTCAGGCGTTGCACGTGCTTTCCTTTCGTCGCTCCAAGGAGCCTGGCCGAAGCGTCCGGGGCCCTCTACGCCTTTGACGCTCCAGCGAAAAGGCCCGGTCAGGCGTTCGAGGGCTCGGCCATCGCGACGGCGATGCGGCGCGGTCCGGTGAACGGCTCACGGGCATGGGTGGAGAGCATGTTGTCGACCACGAGCAGGTCGTCGCGCTGGTAGTCGAACCGGGTGGACGCGGCGCGGTAGCACGAGCGCAGGTGTTCGACGACCTCGTCCGGGATCGGCTCGCCGTCGCCGTAGTAGGTGTTGTTCGGCAGGTTCTCCTCGCCGCACATCTCCAGCAGTCCTTCGCGGATCTCCGAGGGAAGCGTGCTGACGTGGAAGAACGTGGCGTGGTTGAACCAGACCCGCTCACCGGTCACCGGGTGGTCGTGCGCGGGCTCGCGCACCGCGCGCGTCCGCAGCTTGGTGCCTTCGAGCCATTCGGTCTCGATGCCGTTGCGCGCGCAGTAGGCGTCGACCTCGGCGCGGTCGTCGGTGTTGAACGCCTCGCTCCACGGCAGGCCCAGCTCGTCGCTGTAGTTGCGCACGACCATCCACTTGCGCCGCTCGAACTCGGCACGGATGTCGCGGTCGATGGACTCGTAGACCTCGCGGGTCGACGAGAGCGGGGTCGCGCCCTGGGTCAGCGGCGGCTCGATGCAGTAGAAGTACAGCGTCAGCGGCCATACGGCCTGGTAGGAGTTCTCGTTGTGGGCGAAGATCTCCTCCTGCGGCGGGTAGTCCGTCGAGGTGTAGACGTTCCCGCTGATCCGGCTGCGCGGGGTCGAGCGCTCGGAGTACGTCAGCGGCGCGCCGGACAGCTCACGCACGGCCTGGTCGAGGCCTTCGACGCCGCCGACCGCGAAGCCGCGGAACAGCACGGCGCCGTGCTCGGTGAGCGCCTTGCGGATGTCGGGGCGGTCGAGCTGGATCCGGTCGTGGATCGACGCGCCGTCACCCTCGATGATCAGGGGAAGCCCGCTCATGCGTTCATCGCCTCGATCAGGCTCTTCGGGCGCAGGTCCGTCCAGTTGGCGGTGATGTGGTCGAGCGCGGACTGGCGGTCGGTCTCGGCCAGCGCGACGGTCCAGCCCGCGGGAACCGGCGCGAACGACGGCCAGAGCGAGTGCTGGCCCTCGTCGTTGACCAGCACCAGGTAGGTGGCGTCGGGGTCTTCGAACGGATTGGTGCTCATGATGCGTTCCTTTCGGAGAGGGATTTCAGACGACTTCGGGCTGGCGCACGCGCGGCCCTCGGCTCTGCAGCAGCGCCACACCGAGCCCGGTCAGCGAGTGCAGCACCGAGTTGCGGCTGCGCGCGGTCATCACCAGACCGGCCTTGCGCAGCACGGTCGCGTGCTTGCTGGCGCCCGCCAGCGAGATGCCGAGGCGCTGGGACAGCTCGCCGGTCGTGCAGCTCTCGGTCAGCGCCTGCAGCGCGGCCGCCCTGGTGTGCCCCACCAGCGCTTCGAGCCCGTGGTCGCCCCGGTCCTCCGCGCGCAGGAGATCTCCGGTGACGGGAACGGAGAACACCAGCGCGGGGATACCGGTCGTCCGCTCGGCGTCCAGCACCACCGAGGTGCGGCCGAACAGGAACACCGACGGGGACAGCAGCAGGCCGCGGCCGTTGAGGTGGATGTCGCGGTCGATCTCGCCGGGGATCTCCAGCACCGGCGCGGCCCAGTTCAGCTTGGGGTGCAGCGCGCTCAGCAGGCCTTCGACACCGTTGGTGATCGCGACCCGGCCCAGCGCGTCACGGACCGACTCGAGGTGGGCGCGCACCTGGTCCCAGTACGGGATCACCGCGGCCGAGCAGAACTCGAACACGCTCGCGGCCAGCCGGTCGTCGCTGTCTTGTTCGAGCAGCGTGAGCAGCTCGTCCAGCGGCGGCGTGTCCTTGGTCGCGCCGAGCGCGGCACGCACCTGGCGGCGCCACCGGAGGAACGGCACGCTGCTGGACCGGCCGAACTGGTCGAGCGCGAAGACACTCTCCGCGACCGGGCCCAGTCCCGCGACCATGCGTAATCGTGCCAAATCCTCCACGGTGAAATGGATTCTTAACATTCAGGCCTCATTTTGTTGTCCAAGGCAGCCGTGAATGCCCGCCGCATACAATTGCGTGTTCCTCATCCAGGACGGCACTCCTGCGGAACAGCCCGTATGCGGAAAGCGGAAACTTCACCGCCGCCTCGCGACGCAGTGACACCGGCGAAGCCGCCGGCGCCGAGCCCCCAAAGCCCGGTGCGCCGCTACCCGGTCTAGCAGCCGAGGAGTTGTCCAGGGCCACCACGGGCGTCCGGACAAACAATGAGCCGGACAAAACACGGCCGAACGGACCCCTATTCTTGGGCCGTTCGGTGGCATTCGCCCCAGGTGCTCGATACATTGAGCACCAGTCGTGTAACACAGGTTCGGGGGACAGTTCGCCATCTGGGGAAGGACGACGTGGGACGGCCTGAACGCGCCATCGATCCCACCGCGGGGCCACTGCAGGCATTCGCGGTCGAGTTAAGGCAATTACGGGAGACCGCCGGAAGACCCAGCTACCGGGAACTCGCCCGGCGCTCGCACTACTCGGTCACGGTGTTGTCCGAGGCAGCGGGCGGCGACACGCTCCCGACGCTCGCGGTGACGCTGGCCTACGTTCGTGCTTGCGGTGGCGACGATTCGGCCTGGGCCGAACGGTGGCGAGCACTCGACGCCCAGCTCGGCGCCAAGGACAGTCCAGAGCAGACGGACAAGATGGACACCGCCCCCTACCTGGGGCTCGCCACCTTCCAGAGTGCCGACGCCGAACGTTTCTTCGGCCGGGGCAAATTGGTCGACGAACTGTGCAAAAGGCTGACCGAATCCCCTTTTCTGGCCGTATTCGGCCCATCGGGAATAGGCAAGAGCTCGCTTTTACGAGCCGGACTCATTCCGGCTCTGCAGAATAGCGCAAGCGGCGATGGGCGCCATTGGCTACCCGTGGTCATCACTCCCGGTGAGTATCCTACCGCTGAACTTTTCGCGAAGTTGACAGAGTCGCATGGCGCTCCGGTCACCGGTTCCCGTATCAGAGACATACTGGAGGGAAAATCCGCGCAAACCGGGCTGCTCATCATCGTCGACCAGTTCGAAGAAGTCTTCACGCTGTGCAGTGATCGGCGTGAACGTGACGAATTCATCAACGACCTGCTTGCCGCGGTCGACAATGTAGACGGACGTATTCGCGTGGTTCTCGGCGTCCGCGCCGACTTTTACGCGCACTGCGCCGAGCATCCGCCGCTGGTCGCGGCGTTGCGCGACCGCCAATTGCTGGTCGGGCCGATGGACGAAGAAGACCTACGCTCGGTGATACTCGAACCCGCCGCCATCGCGGGCCTCAAGGTCGAGCAGGCACTCGTCGAGGCCGTGCTCGCCGACGCGGCCGACCAGCCCGGGGCGTTGCCGCTGGTGTCGCACGCCTTGCGCGAGACATGGACGCGCCGCCGTGGCCGGATCCTCAGCGTCGCCGCCTACCGCGACACCGGCGGGGTGCGGGGCGCGCTCGCCCGCACGGCCGATCGCGCGTTCGGCTCGCTGGACGCGACCGGCCAGAAGTTCGCCAAGGACCTGCTGCTCCGTCTGACCTCACTGACCGACGGCGCCGACTACACCCGACGCCGGGCCCGGCACGGCGAGCTGCTCGACAACCCGAACGGCGTCGCGATCGCCCGCGTGCTGGAGCAGCTCGCTCAGGCCAGGCTGATCTCGATCGACGAGGACAACGTCACCATCGCGCACGAGGCGCTGATCCGTCACTGGCCGATGTTGCGCACCTGGCTCGCCGAGGACCGCGAACTGCTGCGCCGGCACCGCAAACTGACCGAAGCCGCCGCCGAGTGGGACAAGCACGGCCGCGACGACGGCTTCCTCTACCGCGGCACCCGCCTGGCGTCGTACCACGACTTCCCCGCCGACCGCCTCAACGACCTCGAACTCGCGTTCCTCAACGAAGGCCGCGCGACCGTCGCCCGTGAACGCGCGGCCCGCCGCAGGCGCCTGCGCATCACCAGCATCACCTGCGGCGCCGGAGCCACGGTCGTCATCATGCTCGCGACTTTGGCGGGCATGGCGTTCATGCGCGCCGACCGCGCCACCGCGGGCAAGGATTCGGCCTACTCCCGTCAGCTCGCCGCGGCCGCGCGCGTCCAGCTCCAGATCGACCCCGAACTGGGCCTGCTGCTCGCCAAGAAGGCCGTCGACGCCGCGCCGACCGAAGAAGCCGCGACCGCGTTGCGCCAAGCGATCGTCGACACCAAGGTCCGCGCGGTGTTCCCCACCGGCCACGGCCCGACCTACGGCATCGCGTACAGCCGCGACGGCCGCCTCGAAGCCACCAGTGGCGAAGACGGCGCCGTCCGGCTCTGGGAACGCACCGGCCACAGCATGCCCGGCAGCACCCCGCGCCTGCTCACCGGGCACAACGGCCCGTTGCGCACCCCGTCGTTCAGCCCGGACAGCCGCTCGGTCGCGGCGGCCGCCGACGACGGCACCATCCTCATCTGGGACGCCGCGACCGGCGGCGCGCCCCGGGTGCTGCAAGGACCGGCGGGCACCACCTGGGCCGTCCAGTTCAGCCCCGACGGCAAACAGCTCGCCAGCGCGCACAACGACGGCACCGTCCGGCTCTGGAACCTCGCGACCGGCGCCGAAGCGAAGGTGCTGCGCGGCCACACCCGCGCGCTCGCGGTCGCGTTCAGCCCGGACGGCACGGCGCTCGCCACCGGCGGCAGCGACGCGACGGTCCGCATCTGGGACCCCGACGGCGACGCCGAGCCGGTCATCCTCCGCGGCCACGGCAACACCGTCGGCGCCGTCGCCTTCAGCCCCGACGGCAAGCAGATCGCCAGTGCCAGCACGGACGGCACGGTCCGCCTCTGGCAGAGCCCCGCCAAGGACCCCGTGGTGCTCCGCGAGAACAACGGCACCGTCCACGCGGTCGCGTTCAGCCCCGACGGCCAGCGCATCGCCAGCGCCGGCAGCGACGGCTCCGTCCGCATCTGGGACACCACCGCCAGCACCGACCCGCTGGTGCTACCCGGCCACAAGGGTGCGGTGCCCGGCATCGCGTTCAGCCCCGACGGCCAGGAACTCGCCAGCACCAGCACCGACGGCACGGTCCGCATCTCGGACCCGACCGGCCTCGGCGCCCCGCAGGTGCTCCAAGGCCACGAAGGCGCGGTGTGGAGCGTCGCGGTCAGCCCGGACGGCAAGAACATCGTCAGCGGCGGCGACGACACGGTCGTCCGCGTCTGGCCGTCCGACGGCCGCAACCCGCTCAACCTCAAGGGCCACACCAAAGCCGTCCTCGCCACCGCCTTCTCCCCCGACGGCAAGCGCGTCGCCAGCGCTGGCGAAGACGGCACCGTCCGCATCTGGAACCTCGACAAGCCCGACACGCCGCTCGTCCACACCGCCGACGACCGCGGCCTCGTCTGGAGCGTCGCCTTCACCCCCGACGGCCGCCGCGTCGTCACCGGAGGCAACGACGGCATCCTCCGCGTCTGGTCGGCCGACGGCTCCGGGACGCCATTGTTGTTGCGCGGCCACGAAGGCGGCATCCGCAACGTGGCCGTCAGCCCCGACGGCAGGCACATCGCAACCGCCGGCTACGACGGCACGGTCCGCGTCTGGCAGTCCGACGGTTCGGGAACGCCCTTGGTGTTGCGCGGCCACGAGCGCGGCATGGTCTGGAGCGTCACCTTCTCCCCCGACGGCAAGTGGATCGCCAGCGGCGGCAACGACGGCACGGTCCGCATCTGGAGCGCCGACGGCACCGGAGCACCGCTGGTGTTGCGCGGTCACCAAGGCGGCCCGGTGTGGAGCGTCGCCTTCAGCCCCGACGAGAACTGGATCGCCAGCACCGGCGACGACGGCACCATCCGCATCTGGGGCGACGAAGGCAACCACATGTCCTTCGCCGCCCGCGGTTTCGGCGCCCCGGTCAACCTGCTCGCCTTCGCCCCCGACAGCCGCCAGCTCGTCACCGCCAACGGCGACGGCACGATCCGCGTCTGGCACTGCGAGGCCTGCGACTCCCTCAACCTCGTCCGCTCCCTCGCCGACGCCCGCACCACCCGGGAACTCACCCCGGCCGAACGCCGCCTCTTCCTCGGCGACGCCACCGGCTAGGACTCGCTCGCGGCGCCCCGCCTCGGCCGACTTGTATGAAGGCTCCCCTCATACAGCTCGGCCTGTATGAAGGCTCCCTTCATACAGCTATACGTGATGAAGGCTCCCTTCATACAGCCAGATCTGGATGAGGGGAGCCTTCATACAAACCCGAAGCCCGCCAAGGCCTGGGGTCGTGAGTGGTATCGCCGGTTAGAACCGGCCGGAACACTCACGACCCCTGCCTGAGGGGCCGTTGAGTGGGGGCCTACCTGCCCCGGTCCGGGTGGGTGAGGGCCTCCCTCACCCGGATATTCGGGTCAGGGCCTCCTTCACCCAGGGATTTGGGTCAGGGAGGCCCCCACCCAAACCCGACCCTCGAGCCTGGAGCGGACGAGCCGTCGCGACCGGGGTCGTGAGTGGTATCGCCGGTTAGAACCGGCCGTACCACTCACGAGGCTTTGAGGTAGCGCAAGGCTTCGGCTTCGTCGGTGAGCCAGCCTTCGTAGTCGGACGGGTCGTCGAAGAGGTGCGCGAACCGGTGCGCCACCGCGGGCGCGGACTGCGCGGCCTCCAGGGTCGCGAGCACGTGCGGAGGCGGCGGAGCGAGCAGGTCGTTGCTGAACCGCGTCGTCACCCGCCCCACCGACCAGAAGTCCGCGAAACTCCGACGCATGAACGCCTCATCGAACACCGCGTCACCTTGCGCGATGATCCGAGCCTGATAAGCGGCAGCGCAATGAGCCGCCAGGTTCGCCCCCTGACCCGCGATCGGATCATTCGTCACCGCCGTGTCCCCCATCGCGAGCACCAGCGCACCCGAAGCCAGCCGCCCGACGGGGTCACGCACGACCGGCGTGATGCGCCCATGCAGATGATCAAGCGCCCCAAGCGGCGAAGCATGATCGAGAAGTTCCTTGGCCCACGGGAAAAACGAGGCCAACAGGCCGGCCGCGATCTCGAAATGCTGGTCGATGTCGGCGACGCCGTCCCAGCAATCCAAAGGCCCGCCAGGGATCCCCGAGAAGTACATCCCGTAAGCAGGACCGCTCGCGGTCAGCACCGGCAGCGCGAAGTACTCCCCCTCCGGCCCCAGGCTGAAGTCGACGCCGGGATACACCCGGTCCGAGATTCCGTCGACGTACATCATCGCGATCGCCCGCTGAGGCTCCGCGTACGGCGAGAACCGTTCGTCCCGCGCGAAAAGCGAGTCGAACTGGGGCCCACGACCCGCCGCGACGAGCACGAGGTCGAACTCCCGCGCGTAGGACTCGAGGTCGTCCGGAGTGACCTTGTGGACACGGACTTCTCCACCCAGGTCCGCGAATTCGGCCAGCCAGTCGGACATCTTGAGCCGCTGGTCAACCGACTGGGCCGAGCGGTCGAGCGGGGTCTTCCAGGTGATCGGGCCCGAGGTGAAGGCGACGCCGCCGATCTCCGGGGCGACGCCGTCCCAGAAGTTGACGCCGAGCGCGCGTTCGTGGCGCAGTGCCGGTTCGAACACGCATTGATTGGACAGGACGCGACCGCCGAGGATCGTCTGCGCGTCGCGGTCGGTGATGACCGTTACTTCGTAGCCGTGTTGCTGGAGGCCGAGTGCCAGCAGCAATCCTGCCTGTCCGGCCCCGATTATGCCGATGCGGCGCATCCGATTTTCTCCCTCCGGCGGTTGTCCGCAACTGTGGACCGGAGGGCGGGCGCCCGAAGAATTGTTTCGGGCGTATTCGGGGGCGGGATTCGGTGCCCGAAAGGGTAGTCGTGCGGGCCGTATTCGGGATGTCCACAGTTTCCCGAATACGGCCCGCACGCCGGAAACGCGCGAGTGGGCCGATCGCGCGCCGGTTCTGGGGGTGCGCTCAGATCGCGCTGAGCGATTCCGCGACCCGCTGCCAGACGGGTGCGGGCTCCTCGACCGGTTCGGCGGGTGCGCCGACCGAGGTGGGAGCGGGCAGGCGGCGTTCGAGCTCGGCCGTCCAGTGCAGCATCGTGCGGGGGATGTCCCAGCCCGCGAGGCCGACCAGCCTGCCCGCCCTGACGAAGCCGGTGAGGCCGTCGGCGAGGCGGACCGTGTCCTCGCCGAGCGAGGGCATGCCGACCATCTGCAGGCGTACGTCGTACAGCGTCGACCAGGCACGGGGCAGCGGGGTGAACGGCTTGGCGGCCGCGCGGCCTGCCAGCAGGTTCTCCGCGGCCGCGCGTGCCGACTCGACGGCGTTGATCCAGTGCTCGACGCGGCGGGGTTCCTCGTCGAAACGCAGATTCGGCCAGCGGGCCGCGTCGCCTGCGACCACGACGTCTTGGGCGTTCGCGGCGAACAGTGACGCTTCGCAGAGCACACCGTCGGAAAGGTCGAGGCCGGAGCCTCGCATCCAGTCGGTGGCGGGGACACTGCCGATCGCCAGGATGACGCAACTCGCCACGATCAGCTTGTTGTTGGTCAGATGCATGCCGACCGTGTCCTTGGTGCTGATCCAATGCCGGACCGAGCTGTTCATCGCCAGCCGCGCGCGATGGTTCTGCTGCAGCTTCGTCACCGACTCGGCGATCGACGGCCCGAACCGGTGCAACGGCGCGTTGGAATGGCCGACCAGCGTCACGTCACGGCCCATCTGGCGCATGCTCGCGGCGAACTCGCAGCCGATGAGGCCGCTGCCGATCACCACCGCCGGCTTCGTGGAGACGCCGAGCGCGCGCTTGACGGCCATGGCGTCGTCCACCGTGCGCAGGATGCGGACCCGCGGGTCGTGCCGGGGCGCGCCGGGCAGATGCCGGGGATACGAGCCCGTCGCGACGATCAGGCCGTCGTACCAGAGCGACTCGCCGCCGGGCAGGTACACCGTGCGCTCCGCGCAGTCGAGATGCGTGGCCCTGGTGCCCAGGCGCCAGCGGACATCGATGTCACGGTAGGCCTGCAACGACACGTCGATCGGGCGGGCCGCGCCGATGATGAGCTGCTTCGACACCATCGGCCGGTGGTACGGCCTGCGGGCCTCGTCGCCGACGATCACGATCTCGCCGTCGAAGTTGAGCTCCCGTAGCCGTTCCGCGGCGCGCAGGCCTGCGACGCCCGCGCCGACGATGACTATTCGGTCTCCGTCACTCATCGGCCAGGCCTTTCACTCTCACGGCCTGCATCGGGCAGCAGCGGGCCGCGGCGATCACCGGCTCGACGTCGGTTTCGGTGAGCTGGCGGCGGAACCGCAGCCTGCCGTCACGGCCGAGCTGGAAGATGTCGGGTGCTTCGTACTGGCAAATGCCGTACAACTCGCAGCGGTCGTTGTCGACGCTGACCCGCGGTCCGGCGCGCAGGGTTAGTTTCATGCGACTTGCTCCTCCACCAGGCCGATGCGCTCGAGGGTGCGCACCGGCAGGAACCTCAATACGGCCAACGTCACCGTCGGCACGAGCAGGGTGATGCCGCCCAGCCACAGGATCGCGATGTTGCCGTTCGCGATCGCGCCGAACAGCGAATGCACGGCGGTCAGCAACACGGCCGGATAGGCCGTTCGGTGCAACCACAGCCAGCGACGATACGAGGTGAACCGGTGCAGGCCCGCGGTGATCGCGATCGCCAGCATCAGTTCCAGGCCGATGATCCCGATCGTGTGGCGCGCCATGGTCCCCGGCAGCAGCGGCACGGTCAGCATCGGCAGCGTGAACGCGCCGGTGGACAGGAACAGGAAGCTCAGCGCGTGCACGATGCCGAAGGACAAGGTCAGCACCGCGAGCGCCAGATGCCCGCCGCGCAACGCCTTGCGCCCGGTGACATTGCGGACCCACCCGGTCGCGGTGAGCACGCCCCAGCACAAGGTCAGGCACATGAACGCGTAGGCCAGTCGCGCGGACATCTGCGCGATGGACCGGACGCCGTCACTCATTCAGTTCTCCCGGTCGAAGTTTGAGGCGGGTCCGTGAATTCCGGATCAGCCACAGCAGCAGGACGGTCGCCCCGCCCAGCAGCACAGCCAGCACGACGACGGTGATGATGTCGGTCGCTTTGAGGTCGAGCGCGGCACTGGCGGACGTCGACGAAAGCTGCGGCTGCGGCAACGCGTCGAAGTCGGCGAGCCCGGTGCTCTCGAGCAGCGTGATGTGGCGCAGCACCGCCTGGTTCGCGGTGGTCGCGAACGCGCGGATGCGGTCGTTCTTGGTGCCTGCCCTGATCTGCGCGATGGCGCTGAAGATCACGCCGTGCGCCGCGCGCAGCCGATTCACGAAGATACGGTCGAATTCGGCAGGTGTTCGCGCGTTCTGCATCTCGTTCAGCCAGCCCTGTTGCTCGGCCGTCGGCTGATCGGGCAGTCCGATGCCCAGTTCCGCCGCCAGCGCGCGGTCCTGCACGTCGAGCCTGCCGTGGTCGACCATGATGGACATGCCGACCTCTTTGACACGAGGGCTCGCGCCGCGTGTCCGCGCCCAGTCACCGGCGGGCATTTCCCAGAGCCCGGCCAGCCTCACCTTGACGATCAGGGTTTCGTCGGTGGAGGTGATGGGCTGACCTTGCGGCTGGGCGCCCGCGACGGCGGCGAGCGCGAACTGGCCGAGCACCAGTAGTACGAGTAGCACCGAAGCGGCGCGCAGCCGTTCAGAAGCCGAGTGCATTGGCCTGCCTCGCGTCCACGGTCGTCGCGATCTTCTTGCCGTCCGGCGCGATCGGATACCAGACCTGGTCGGCGCCCATGCCGCCGGTCTCCCCCGGCATCTCGTCCTTGACGTAGCGGTAAAGCGGCCAGCCCGCGAGCGTCAACTGGTCGCTACCGTCCGTCCTCGTCACCCGTCCGATCAGCGCTTTGTCCATTCCGGTGACATCGAGTTCACCGTTCGCACGCGCCGGAATCCACACCTGGGCGCAATTGCCCTCGCAGTTGGATTTCGGCGGGCTCGCGGTGTCCTTGTCGAATCGGTAGAGGGTCAGCCCCTGGGTGTCGACGACCAGCGTGCCGAGGTCGAACGCGCGCACCGCGTGGATGGCGGGCTTCTCGTTCGGGTCGGGCATCGGCATCCGCATACCGCCGTGACCAGCGCTTGTTCCTTGCTGGTAGCCGGTGTTCGAAGATCCACTGGATCCACTGGTACCGCAGGCCGCGGTGAGTGTCAGCGCGGCGAAACACGCCGCGAGCGACACGGTTGAGCGGAGTTTCATGACTTCCTCCTGTCGGGGGCCGGGGAAGCACGACAACGCACCGGGAAAAGGGCGCGCTTGATCCACTTAGGACAGTCAGCGTCCATAGTGGATTTTTTTCGGCGTCGCGGGGGAACAACGCTTGTCGGGGGCCTTCGGACGGGGATACGGTCACAGTCCCGACACGGTTCAAAAAACATTCAGCCTGTTTTGCCACTAGACGAGCAACCCCGCCGCCGTAAGGATGTCGTTCCGTGGGACGCCACAGCCGAACCCTGCAGCCCGTCATCGACGATGTCGATCATGGCGCCGTTTCCGGTGCCCGTGATGACCTGGCAAAAGCGCTGTACGCCGAGTTCGGCGGACCATTGATGGCCTTCACTCTGGGTTTAACCGGACATGACCGTCAGTGGGCCGAGGACGTCGTACAGGAGACGTTGATCAAGGCATGGCGCAACGCCGACAAATTGGACCGCAAGCCGGAAATGCTCCGCGCGTGGCTGTTCACCGTCGCCAGGCGCATCGTGATCGACGGCTGGCGCAGTCGCCGCGCACGGCCACAAGAGGTCGAGGAGGCCGACGCGGACACCATCGGCGTTCCGGACGAGTCGGAGAAGACACTCGCCGCGTTAGTGGTCTATGACGCCTTGCGCAACCTGTCCCCGGAACACCGGGAGGCACTCCAGCAGACCTATCTGCGTGACCGAACCGTGAACGAAGTGGCCGCGACACTTGGTGTCCCTCCGGGTACGGTCAAGTCTCGGATCTATCACGCTGTACGCGCCTTGCGCCGCGCTTTGCAGGAACGGGGGTGAGCTGAGGTGGGCGGGACCGCGCATACGGACGTCGCCGCTTACGTTCTCGGCCTGCTCTCCGAGAAGGAGAACGCGGCGTTCGAAGAGCACCTGATGGATTGCCCGAACTGCCAGCTCGACCTGCTGGAGCTGCACCATCTGCCCGACGTGCTGGACCGGGTCAAGGCGACCTGGCCGCGCCCGCCGGTGCCCGAGCCGAGCCCGAGAGTGCTCGGCGCGCTGCTCAAGGAGGCCGCGGCGACCCGCCGCAAAAGTACGCGGATGCGCAGGCTGGCGGTCGCGGCCGCCGCCGTGCTCATCGTCGCGGGCCCCGTGGTCACGCTGACCTTCTTCACCCCGTCCTCGGTCGACGGCGCGACGCTCGTCGCGCCCATCGAGTCGCCGCCTGCGGCGACGAGTTCCAGCAAGCCGCAGGTGCCCGGCAGCGGGTCGAGCTCGTTCGGCTGGTCGGACGCGGGCAGCGCGGTCGGCGCCGAGGTCGCCGTGCAGGGCCGCGAGTGGGGCAGCACGGTCGACCTGGAGCTGCGCGGCATCGTCGGGCCGAAGCGCTGCCAGCTGCTGGCGATCGCGCGCAGCGGCGGCGCGCCGTGGGTGGTGACCACCTGGACCGTGCCGGTGAAGGGATACGGCGTCGACGGCTCCCCCGAGCCGCTGCGGGTCACCGGGAGCACCGCGCTGAGCCCCGGCGAGATCGAGCGGTTCGAGATCCGCGCCGAGAACGGCCAGCTGCTGGCGAGCATCTCCACGTAGACACCGGTTACCCCGAGACGCCCCCTGCGGAGCCTTCCGCAGGGGGCGTTTTCGCTGGGTTGCGTCCCGCATATAACGGAATGATAACGGGCGGATCGCGTTTTAAACCGATCATGGTCGGCCCCCGTATCCATCTATGCCACAGCAAATTGGCAACCGGAACCGCCGCTTTCCCCACCGCGGTCCGGATTCGAAGAATACGAACCATCCGTTAGCTCATTCCCGGGCGGCGCCGTCATACCCCCTGCCCGGAAGCCGAACGAGGTGAACAGTCAATGGCCCGAAACGAAGGGCGACATCGCATTGCCCGCAGAACGAAGATCGCCACCGGTGTTTTCGCACTGGCGATCGCGGCGGGCGCGCTGGTCGTGAATGTCACCGCCGGTTCACCCGGCGAGGCGAAGGCAGACGGTGCCGACAAGTCCCTGTTCGTGGACATCACCACCGTCAAGCCGAACGTCGCCAAGCAACAGCCAGGCCGGGGTCCCTCGAAGGGCACCTTCACCGTCAACTGCGGGAAGAACGAGAACGGGCACTTCAACCCCGACAACTTCATCGCACAGCCCGGTGTCCGCAACGGCGCCCAGCACCTGCACGACTACGTCGGAAACCTGTCCACCAACGCGGATTCCAACAACAAGAGCCTGCAGGCCGCGGGCACCACCTGCCGCAACGGTGACAAGTCAGCCTACTTCTGGCCGGTCGTCCGCATCGACACCGAGGACGAGGAAGAGGCGAAGAAGGAGAACCCGAAGGCCGAAAACCCTGACCCGCAACGGGAACAGGCCAAGAAGGCCGACGAGGTCGCCCGCGTCGAATGCCCCGACGTGGCCAGCCAGCTGCCGGAGGAACTGCCGGCCGCCGCCGAGCAGGAGGTGGGCCGTGAGCTCGACGCACTCGACGCCCAATCCGCACAGGCCGACAAGGACATGGCGGCCGCCGAAGCCCGCGGTGCCAACGGCGCCGCCGAGAAAGCGGTCCTCGATCCGTTGAAGGACAAGCGAGACGCGTCGATCAAGAAGATCAACGACACGATCGCCAAGAACGGCGGGAAGTCCGACCTCGACGCCGCCGACCTCAAGGACTGCGCGGTCAAGGACAAGAAGAAGGGCAAGAACGGCATCGACAACGGCGACGAGAACAGCCAAGGCGCCGACGCCGCGGCGAAGCTCCCGCCCGCCAACCCCGACAACGAGCTGCCCGGCAACGACGGCGTGATCCAGCGGCCGCAGAACGTGGAGCTGACCTTCCAGGGCAGCACCGCGAGCAAGGTCCGCGCCATGCCGAAGTTCCTGCGCGTGCTCTACGGTGACGCCAAGGTCACCACCAACGGCCCCAAGAACGCCAGGGTCAGCTGGACCTGCACCGGCTTCGAGGACCGCCTGATCGACAAGTACCCGATCTGCCCGGAGGGCAGCAAGGTCAAGCGCGTCCACACCTTCCCGAGCTGCTGGGACGGCAAGAACATCGACAGCGCCAACCACCGGACGCACATCGTCTTCCCCGACGCCAACGGCAAGTGCGGCAAGGGTTTCTCGGCGGTGCCCCAGCTGCGGGTCAGTCTCACCTACAACATCCCCCGAGCCATCCAGCTCGCCGGTCAGTACAAAGTGGACGCTTTCCCCGAGGAGAAGCACAACCCGGCGTCCGATCACGACGACTTCGCCAACGTGATGTCCCAGTGCATCATGACCCGCGTCGTCAACTGCATCAACAAGGGCCGGACGTGCCGGGAATGACGGCCTGCCGGATCAGCTGGACGTCCCCGAAGAAGGAGAAGTTTCCCATGCCCCGTAAGAGTGTCGCGGTGACGGCCCTGCTCGCGGTGTCCGGTCTCGGCGCGCTGACCGCCTGCGGCACCACGGCCGACGACGCACCGCCCGCGGCCGTGCAGATCAAGCCGCAGGCCGCCATCGAGCAGCCGAAACTGGTCGCCACCGAAGTCGAAGGGGTGGGCCAGGTGCTCACCGATCAGACCGGGAAGACGTTGTACCGCTTCGACAAGGACACCTCCAAACCACCCAAGTCCAATTGCGACAACGCCTGCGCCACCACCTGGCCGCCGCTGCTCGCCGACGGCGCGCCGCAGTTGACCGGCGTCGACGAGAAAATGGTCGGCACGGTGACCCGCACCGACGGCACGAAGCAGGTGACCGTCAACGGCTGGCCGATCTACCGGTTCTCCAAGGACACCGCGCCAGGCCAGGCGGCCGGCCAGGGCAAGGACGGCGTGTGGAGCGCGGTGACACCGGCGGGCGGCAAGGCCGTCAAGACGGGCGAGACCGGCGGCGCCGACGAGAAGAAGGCCACGGAGGAGGCCTCCACCGCGCTCAACGCCTCGGAGATCGCCGGGCTCGGGCCGGTGATGACCGACCAGAACGGCATGACGCTGTACCTGTTCACCAAGGACGGCGCGAAGCCGCCCCGCAAGGCGACCTGCGAGGACGCCTGCGCGAAGACATGGCCCCCGCTGTTGTCACAGGGTGAAGTGAAGCTCAACGGGGTCGACCCGAAGCTCATCGGCAAGGTCAAGCGGGCCGACGGAACCGAGCAGGTGATGATCGGCGACTGGCCGGTCTACCGCTACTCCAAGGACACCGCGCCAGGACAGGCCAACGGTCACACCGTCGGCAACACCTGGTACGCCATCGAGCCCAACGGGTGCAAGATCGCGGCCGACAAGAAGGCCGTCACCGAGTCCGCTCCCACCGACGGGAATGGAGGTTACTGAAGTAGCGACGAGCAGCACCCCACCCCAACTCCGGTCCGGCGGGTAGCGCCCTGCCCGTCGGGCCGGACCCGCGAACCTCGGCGGTCTCACTCTCCCAGCCCCCCGAAGACCGCCGGGCCGGTTGGCGCCGGGTAGGAGGACGCCTCACTTCTCACCCGGCGCCGTTCCAGGACGCCTTCCCCGCTGCCAGCGCGGGGAAGGCGTCCTTCTCTTGTGCCCGGTGCCCCCAGGCGGGGATAAAGCCCGCTTTACTCCCGGGGATAAAGCGGGCTTTATCTCGCGGAGTAAAGCCCGCTTTATCCCCGGGCCTGGGGCAGCTCAAGGTCCCCGGTAAGCGGACGCCCCCTACGCGCGGTGGTGCACTTCGGGTGTGCCGTAGACGGGGGTGGCGATTCCCTCGTACCGGGCTTTCAGTTGCAGCGCGAGGTAGAGCGAGTAGTGCCGCGACTGGTGCAGGTTGCCGCCGTGGAACCACAGGCCTTCCTGCAGCGTCGGCTTCCACATGTTGCGCTGCTCCCCTTCCCAAGGCCCTGGGTCCTTGGTCGTGTCCGACCCCAGCCCCCAGCACTTGCCGACGCGGTCGGCGGTCTCCTGGTCGACCAGGTCGGCCACCCAGCCGTTCATCGAGCCGTAGCCCGTCGCGTAGACCACCAGGTCGGCGGCCAGCTCGGTGCCGTCGGCGAGCACCACGGTGTCGCGGGTCAGGTGGTCGACCTGGCCGTGTGCCAGCTTGATCTTGCCGTCGGCGACCAGCTCCGAGGCGCCGACGTCGATGTAGTAACCGGAGCCGCGGCGCAGGTACTTCATGAACAGCCCTGACCCGTCGTCGCCCCAGTCGTGGCGGAAGCCCGCGGCTTCGAGCCTGGCGTAGAAGTCCTTGTCGCGCTCGCGGATGGCGTCGTAGACCGGGCGCTGGAAGTCGGCCATGATCCGGTACGGGATGGACGCGAACACCATGTCCGCCTTCTCCGTGGTGACGCCGGCGCGGAGCGCGCGCTCGGAGTACAGGTCGCCGAGGCCGAGGTCCATCAGCGAGTCCGACTTCACGATGTGGGTCGAGGAGCGCTGCACCATGGTCACGTCGGCGCCGTGCTCCCACAGCGCCGCGCAGATGTCGTGCGCGGAGTTGTTCGAGCCGACCACCACCGCCTTCTTGCCCGCGTAGGCGTCCGGGCCCGGGTGCCCTGACGAGTGGTGCTGATCGCCGGCGAAGACGTCCATGCCGGGGAACGACGGCACGTTCGGCTTGCCGGACATGCCGGTCGCGAACACGACATGCCTCGGCGTGAGCACGAGTTCCTCGCCGTCTCGGACCACGGTCACCAGCCACTGCTCGCGTTCGGCGTCCCACGACGCGGAGGTGACCTCCGTGCTGGTCCAGTACGGCACCTCCATCAGGCGCGTGTACATCTCCAGCCAGTCGCCGATCTTGTCCTTGGGCGCGAACACCGGCCAGTTCTCCGGGAAGGGCAGGTACGGCAGGTGGTCGTACCAGACCGGGTCGTGCAGGCAGAGGTTCTTGTACCGCTTGCGCCACGAGTCACCGGCGCGTTCGTTGCGCTCCAGCACGAGGGTGGGGACGTTCAGCTGGCGCAGTCGCGCGCCGAGCGCGATGCCGCCCTGCCCGCCGCCGATGACCACCACGTACGGCTGCTCCTCGTACCCGAGACGAGACGCTTCGTCGGCGCGCTTCTCCGACCACGACCGGCGGCCGCGCACCACGCCGTGTTCGACGCCCTTGGGGCGGCGATCCCGTTGGTGCTCCTCGAAACCACGCAGTTCGCGCAGGCTCGTGAGGAACGTCCACGCGCCCTCTTCCTTGAGCCGCAGATGGCCTTTGCCGCGTCCCGTCGCCGTCTCGAACTCGAACCAGGCGTCGGTGATGCCGCCCGCCTCCGTCGGCGGCTCCGTGGTGCGGAAGCCGGACGGGCCGATGTGCTCCAGGCACGCCGACAGCAGGTCGTGCACGCCTTCTCGGCCCTCGACCGTCTTGATCGTCCAGGTGAAGGCGACCAGGTCGCGCCAAAAGCCGTCGACGGCGAACAACGCGGCCGCGGCCTGGGCGTCGCGGGCGGTGAGTGCCGCTTCGAACTCGCTCAGCCAGGCGTCGACCCGGGCTTGCGGCGTCGCTTTCGCGTCGGTCCGGCCGACCGTCTGCGTCATGTCCACTCCCCTGCCTCGATGGTGTGCTGGAGGTCCGATCACACGCCCCGGCGACCGCGCGCGGCAAGGGTTGCAGCGTGTTGCACGGCTTGGCCTCACGCGTGCGGCGACTTATGCTCGGTCGACGCGATGACGCGGGAGGTGACCGGTTGAGCACGAACGGCTCGGTCCCGCCGGGCGCCAGCCTGCCCGCGCACGCCCGCGATCTGGTTCGCATGCACGAAGCCGTGATCGGCGGCGCACGGCCACGCGTGCTGCCCCGTCCGCTCGTCTCCCGCTCGTGGTCGCGCGCGCTCGGCCACGGCCTCGCCGCCGACGGGATCAACGCGCGCGCGTCGATCCCGCTCGAAGAAGTCGCGCACCGCCGCGAGAAATCGCCGTTGCGGCCGGTCATCGACGATCTCGGGCAGGTGATCGACGCGACGTCGATGCTGCTGGTCGTCACCGACGCCCAGGGCGTCATCCTGTGGCGCGCGGGGTCGCCCGCGATCCGGCGCCGCGCGGATTCGCTCGGGTTCTCCGAGGGCGCGGACTGGACGGAGGCGACGGTCGGCACGAACGCCATCGGCACCGCGCTGGCCGAGGCCGCGCCGGTGGAACTGCTGAGCGGCGAGCATTTCGAGCAGAACCAGCATCCGTGGTACTGCTCCGCGTCGCCGGTGCACGACCCGCGCACCGGTGAGCTGCTCGGCGTGATCGACGTGAGCGGTCCGGCGCTGACGTTGCACCCGGCGATCGGCGCGCTGGTGGAGACCGGCCGGCGGCTGGTGGAGGCCGAACTCTGGCGCCATCACCGGCAGCGCCTCGATCACCTCCGCCGCACCGGCGAGCCGTTGCTCGCCGCTTCGAACGGCCCGGCGCTGCTGATCGACGACGACGGCTGGGTCGCCACCGCGACCGGCATCGCGCCGGGCGAACGGGTCGCCGCGCCACTCGACGGGCAGGTGCTCGCCGTGCCAGGCCTCGGCGCGTGCCTGCCGGAGCGTGTCGCGGGCGGGTGGCTCGTCCGCCGCGCAGAGGCGAGCCGTCACGTCCGGCTGGACCTCGAACTCGGGCGCTCCCCGGCGTTGCGGACGCAGGCGGGCGAGACCGGCTGGCGCCGCGCGATCACGCCCCGCCACGCCGAAATCCTGGTGCACCTCAACACCGCGGGCCCGGCGGGCCTGTCCGCCGAAGCACTCAGCCGCGCGCTCTACGGCGACGCCGAACACTTGGTGACCGTGCGCGCGGAGGTGTCGCGGATGCGCCGTCTGCTCGGGGCGATCGTCGACACCCGGCCGTACCGCCTGGCCGACGGAGTCGTGCTCACCGTGCACGGAAATGGTGAATGAATCTCGACTTTAGCCCAGTAGAGTGACATTTCAATCATCCGTGTAGCAGCGGAGCGTGAGCGCCCGACAGAAGCGAGCATGACGCAGGTGGGCTTGTGCGCCCGGTTGACCGATTTGCTCAGTGGACATCTAGGAAAACTCGGAGACGGCGAGGGGGCGCGAGCACTGCGCGACGCCGTCGCGGCACTCGGGGAACCACTACCCCGGCTGGCCGTCGGCGGCAGGCTCAAGGCAGGCAAGTCGACGTTGGTCAACGCACTTCTCGGCACCGGCGTCGCCGCCACCGGACACACCGAGACCACCACCGTGGTCAGCCGTTTCCACCACGCCCGCAAGGTCTCCGCCACACTGCACACGCTCGACGGGAAGTCCGCGCCGCTGTCGCTCGACGCGCGCGGCCGGGTGCCCGCCAGGCTCGACGCTCCACTGTCCGAAGTGGACCATATCGCGGTCGGGCTGCCGTCCGCGGTGCTGGCGGAGCGGTTCACGCTCGTCGACACGCCGGGCGTGGACAGCCTGAGCGGCCTCGATCCCGGGTCCGAGCGCGCGCTCGCCGAGGCCGACGCCGTGCTCTACGTGATGCCGCATCCGGGTGACAACGACAACCGCGCGCTGCTGCGTGTCCGTGAGCAGGCGGCGGGTTCCGGCTTGACCGCGGCGAACGTGCTCGGCGTGCTGAGCCGCGTCGACCAGCTTTCCGACGGTGAGGGCGATCCGTGGCCGATCGCGCACCGCGTCGCCGCCAACTACAGCGCCAAACTGCGGGGTGTCGCGGGTGGGATCGTGCCGGTGCTCGCCTTGCTCGCGCACTCGGCCACGGAGTTCGACGACGCCGACACCGCGGCCGTGCTCAAGGTCCGCGCGCTCCCCGCGCCGGAACTCGAGGACGTGCTTTATTCGGCTGAGGACTTCCTGACGATGGCGCCGCTGCCCGACGAGCACAGCCGACGGCTGATGAGCGCGCTCGGCATGTACGGCATCCGCGCGCTCGTCGCGTCCACGCGGACCGACACCGGCGGTTTCGCCGAACTGCTCAGGGAAACCTCCCAGGTCGACCCGCTGCTGGAGCGGATCACCACGTCGCTCGCGGCAGGCAGCGACCGGCTCCGCTGCACCCGCGTGCTCGCCAACGCCGAGGCCGCGACGTGGCGCGGCACCAGCCCGGCCGAGAAAAGCGCGCTGGGTGCGGTGCGCGCCGAGCTCGACCGGTTTCGCGGGCTGCCCGAGCTCGGCCAGGTGCGGCTCGCCGGCGCGCTCACCGACGTCTTGCTCGGCCGCTGCGAACTCCCGGAGGACGAGGTCGCGGCGCTCGAACGGCTCGCCACCGGCACCACGACCGCCGCCTGCCTCGGCCTGCCGGAAGGCACCGGGGCCGCCGAGCTGGCCGACGCCGCCGACGACGAGATCGATCGGTGGCGTGCCTGGGAAAACACGCCGTCGGCCGTGCTTTCGCGGCACGCCCGCGACGCCAGTGAACTTTGCCAACGCTTCTTCTTCGCCCAGCAGGACGACAACGGAGGACTCCCATGACGAGGTCATGGTCGATCGCGATCGACTTCGGCACCAGCTTCACCTCGGCCGCCGTGCGGACCGGCGGCACCGTGCATCCCGTGCTGTTCGACGGCTCGGACTCGTTCAGCTCGCAGGTCGCGCTGTCGATGGACGGCGAGCTGCTCACCGGGCCCAGCGCGACGCAGTTCCCGTCCAGGGTCGAGCGGGTGCCCAAGCGGGCGGTCGCCTCGGCGAGCCAGGTCCGGCTGCACCGGCGCACGCTCCAGCCGGTCGACCTCGTCGAGGCGATCTACTCGTACGTCGCCAAGACCGCGCGGACACAGTTCATGCTCGGGGACAGCGAACCCGGCCGCGTCGTGCTGACCCACCCGGTGCGCTGGACGCCCGGCGCGGTCGCGATCCTGCGCGAGGGCGCACAACGGGCCGGGCTGAGCGGCGCGCACACCTCGACCGAGCCGGTCGCGGCCGGGCGGGCGCTGCTGGTCGACCGTGAGGTGGAGGTCGGTGGCAGCATCGCCGTCTACGACCTCGGCGGCGGCACTTTCGACACCGCCGTGCTGCAGCGCACCAAGGACGGCTTCAGCGTGATCGGGGCGCCGGGTGGCGCGGCGATCGGTGGTGAGGACTTCGACAGCGCGCTGCTCGAACTCGTCGGGCACCGCGTCGGCGAGATGGCGTCACCCGAGGTGTGGGAGCAGGTCTTCGCCGGACCCGACACCGGCCGTCAGGGGGCGCTGATCAGGCAGGACGTCGTGAAGGCCAAAGAACGACTGTCCACTTACGACAAAGCAGAGGTCTACGTCAAGGGTGTCGCGGGCGAGCTGGTGATCAGCAAGGCGGAGTACGAGTCGCTGATCAAGGCCAAGCTGGAGACCACGGTGACCGAGCTGGTCCGCACAGTGCGGGACAGTGGTGTCGAGGTCAAAGCCGTCTACCTCGTCGGTGGAGCGAGCCAGACACCGTTGGTGAAGTCGCTGGTCAGCGAAGCGCTGCCGAAGGCGCTCATACGGAAAGCCAAGCAGCCCAAGCTGACGGTGGCTTGCGGCGCGCTGACGAAGATGAAGAAGCCGGAGAAACCCAAGCCGGTACTCAAAGTCGAGGCACCGAAGATCGAGACCAAGCCCGCCGAAAGCACCTACCGGCCGACCTACACCCCGTCGACGCCGACGTCCTCGTCGTCGGGAAGCAAAGTGGATCTGAGCCCGGCGATCGGGGTGATCCTGGTGGTCCTCGCCGTCGTCGTCGGCGTCATCATGGTCGGCGGCCTCCTCTCCGCGATCTTCGGCTTGCTCGCGGCGATCTTCTGATGGCGTGGTTCCGGCGCGAACCGGCACCCGACCGGGCACCCGCGCTCATCGACATCTGCGTCGACATCGCCGACCGGCTGCGCGAAGTCGATCCCGCGCTGTGGCAACGGATGCACCGCCTGCTCGCCGACGCCGGCGTGCACGCGGTCCTCCCGGACGGCGAGCCGTTCGACCCCGAACGGTTCGACGCGATCGGACGGGCGGACACCAGTGACGAGCGCCTGCAGCTGACGGTGGCCAGCACGGAGTTCGCCGGGTACGTCGACGGCGACCGCGTCGTCAGGCGTCCGCAGGTCGTGGTCTACCGGACCGAGGCGGTGCACGCCGATGACTGACGTGGTCGAGGAGGTCGCCGCGGCCGCGCTCGCGGCGGGCGACCCGGCGTCGGCGAGCGCGGTGCGGGACGAGGCCGCACGGGTCCGCTCCGGCACCTGCCGCACGGTCGTGGTCGGCGAGAAGAAACGCGGCAAGAGTTCCCTGATCAACGCGCTGCTCGGCCACCCCGGCCTGCTCCCGGTCGACGCCGACGTCGCCTCGGCGGTCCACGTCGAGCTGCGGCACGGCGAGGAGCTGTCGGTGCTGGTGTTCGACCGCGCGCACCCGGCAGGCGTGCGCGTCGATCCGGAGGAACTGGCCACGCACGCGGCCGTCGACCCGGAGACCGGGCAGGCGTACCGCACCGATGTGTCCAGAGTGGAGATTCGAGTCCCGGCAGAGCTGTTGCGGGACAACGGCTTGCGACTCGTAGATACTCCCGGCGTCGGCGGTCTCGTGGACGGGCACGCAGAGCTGGCACTGGCGACCGTCGAGCTGGCCGACGCGCTGCTGTTCGTCGTGCACGCGGGCTCGGAGCTGACCAGTTCCGAGCTGGCGTTCCTGGCCGGCGCGACCGAGCGGGTCGGCGCGGTGGTGTTCGCGCTGACCCAGATCGACCTGCACCCCGCCTGGCGCGAGGTGCTCGAGCGCAACCGCGCGCTCGTCGCCGAGCACGCGCCCCGCTATCGCGGCAGCCCGTGGTACCCGGTCAGCAGCCGCTACCGAGTCGACGCCGACCGCGCCAACACCTCGGAGGCGGCGGCGAAACGCTTGGAGCGCAGCGGTTTCCCGGCACTGGAGGCCGAGCTGAAGGCGGTGGCAGGCCGCGTCGAGTCGATCCGCCTGGCCAACGTCGCTCAGTTCGCGGGCACGATCGCGGGACGCCTGTGCGCACGTCACGCCGACACCCTGCGCACCCTCACGCTCGACCCGGAGCTGCCGGCGGCGGTCGCCGCCCAGCAGAAGGAACTCGCGGCCGTCACCGCCAACCACGCGGGCTGGCGCACCACACTGAACGAGCGCCTGTCCACTGTGGAGCGCGACCTCAATCGCAGGCTGGCGTCCCGCATCGGCAACCTCCGCAACGAAACCACCCGCGTCATCGCCAGCGGGGGCGGCGACGTTCTCGACGCCGTCGCCGCCGACCTCCCCGCTCGCGCGGAGGCGGTGTGGCTGGACATCAAGTCCGAGCTGAACAACCAGATCCGCGCACTCGGCTCGGAGCTGGCCGACCGGCTCAAGAACGACCTGGCCACCCTCAACCAGCTCGCCTCGAAGTCCACAGTGGACATCGTGGTCGCCGTACCCGTCCGCACCAAGACGAACGCGCCGACCGTGGTCGAGAACAGCCTGATGGCCACCAGCGTCGGCACCGCGGTCGGCGCGGTCGTCGGCATGGTCACGTTCAACCCACTGGCGGGCCTCGCCGCCTTCGCGGGCACGGTCGGCCTCCTGTCCGGCTACCGCGGCAAACGCGACCGCACGGCAGGCAGCCGATCCGACGCGAGCCGTCACCTGTCCGAGGTGGTCGAACGCCTGCGCACCGAAGTGCCTGCGGAGATCACGCAGGTACTGGGCGAGGTCCGCAAGACGGTCCGCCAAGCGATCGAAACCGGCCTCACCGCGGAGAAGCAGCGGCTCAGCACGGTGCTGGCCGAGTACGCGTCCAACCTCGCGGCCGCCGAGCAGGAACTGGCCTCGAAGAAGCAGGCGGCGGAACAGGAATTGGCCCGCTGCACCACCCTGCGCGACCGGGCACACGAGCTGTCCGCGCGCCTGAGCGAAAGCTGACCTCGATGGACTTCCCCGACCTGCACTCCGATCTGCACTTCGGCGAGACCGAACACCCGATCACCACCGACGTCCCCGACCCGTCCTTCAATCACCCCGGCGGCTACCACGCCGACTACGACGGCGTCGCCGACTGCTGGTACAGCTCCGACGGCTACATCTACGACTCCTCCGGCAACCAGATCGGCACCCACTGACCGGCGCGGGGCGGGAGTTTAGCGGGCTTTATCCCGGCCCCGCCCCGCGAAGTGAGGGGCACCCTCACCTCATCCAGCACGAGCGAGGACGCCGACCATTCGGCGGTCGTAAGTGGTATCGCCGTTTCTGCCAAGCGAAAGTCGAACATGGCGTGTCTGCGGGGCGGCTGGGTGAGGGCCTCCCTCACTCGGTTCGGGCGGGTGGGGGGCCTCCTTCACCCGGATATTCGGGCGGGGGCCTCCCTGACCCAGGGATTCGGGTGAGGGAGGCCCTGACCCAAGCCCGGCCCGAGGGCCTGGCGCGGACGAGCTGTCAAGACCGAGGTCGTGAGTGGTATCGCCGGTTAGAACCGGCCGTACCACTCACGACCCGAGCTATTTGTCCTGGGGGCCGAGGATCTCGAGTTCGCAGGAGCGTTCGATCTTGTCGGCGTCGGCGGGCTGGTTGCTGGAGCCGTAGTGCCACGGCGATTCGGTGTCGCCGACGTTCTCCACGACGTTCATGCCGTGGTCGTTCATGCACTTCACCCAGCGGTGCATGTTGTCGCGGTAGGCCGGATTCTCCCGGTCCATGCCCCACGCGGGCAGCGGGAGCTTGTTGCGGCAGGTGTCGCCGGCCGCCTTGTGGTCCTTGCTCCACTGCTCGGCGCCCGGGATGTTGTTCGGCTGGGTGTCGAGGTCGGCGCCATTGGCCTTCATGCAGGCCAGCCACGGCGCGATCATTCGCTTCGAGTCCTCCGGCGTCTCGTCGATGCGGTGCCGTGGGCGTTCACCCTCCACAGTGGACGTCGGCGCGGCGGCGCTGCTGCTTCCCACCGTCACGGGTGACGAGATCGTGGCGACTTCGGGCTGCTTCTGCTCCGGGGTCGAACAGGCGGCCAGCAAGAGCAGCGAACCGGCGATGAGCAGGCGTTTCACGGGTACCTCCTAGGTGGACGCGAGTGCTTGGGTGGGGGTGAGCCGGGCCGCGCGGATCGACGGGTGCAGGCCCGCCGCGACGCCGACGACGATCGCGCCGAGCACGCCGGCGACGACCGCGAGCGGTGGGATGACCGGAGGCCAGCCCTGGTAGGTGGCGTAGCCGAGCGCGGCGAGCGAACCGATCGCCGTTCCCGCGAGACCGCCGAGCGCGGAGAGCGCGACGGCCTCGGTGAGGAACTGGCCGCGGATGTGGCCTCGGGTCGCGCCCAGTGCGCGGCGCAGGCCGATTTCGCGTCTGCGTTCCAGCACCGAGATGAACATCGTGTTGGCGACGCCGACGCCGCCGACGAGCAGCGCGACACCCGCCAGGCCCAGGAACAGGGCCGAGAAAGTGGTTTCGGTGGCGCGTTTCGCGGCGAGCGCGTCCGACGGCCTGCTGACCTGGATCATGCCGGGCAACTCGGGGTAGAGCGTCGCGGGCAAGACCGCGCGGACGTCCTCCAGCGCGGATTCCCTGGCTTTGACGTAGATGACCGTGGGGTGACCGTCGAAGCCGAGCTGGGTGCGGGCGGCGCCCCAGCCGACCATGACCGCGCGTTCGATGTCGGGCGCCAGTGGCATCGGGTCGAGGATGCCGATCACCGTGAACCACGAGTGTCCGATGTAGACGACCGGCGGCCTGCCCGGCACGAGCTGGTTGATCCCGAGACGGGAGGCGGCCACGTAGCCGAGTACGGCCGCGGGGAGGTTTTCGGTGGCCTGGTCGAGGAAACGTCCGGTGTGGATTTTGCCGTTGACCGAGTCGAGCAGGCCGAGGCTGCTGGCCAGCACGGCCAGTCCGGAGCCGTCGTCAGGATCGGTTTTGTCGGACCTGCGGACTATCGTGTGAGTGTTCGCCACCGCGGCCGAGGTGGTCACCGGGCCGATCCGGCCGACGCCTGCCAGTGCGGTCTCCGGGATCCGCACCGGCTGGTTGGGAGCCGGTTCGGCGCGCAGCATGTTCGTACCGAGAGAGGAGAGTTCATCGAGCAGAGCGGCTTGACTGGACGCCGGGATTCCGGTGACCACGATCATCGTCGCGATACCTATGGAGATGCCCAGCGCGGACAGCGCCGCGCGGGTCTTGCGGGTGCTGATGCCGAGCATGCCCAGCCTGAGCAGATCGGAGAGCTTCACACCAGGCTCCCGTCGCGCATTTCGACCTGACGTGGCAGCCGCGCGGCGATGTCGCGGTCGTGGGTGATGACCGCGATGGTCGTGCCTTCGGCGTTGAGCGCCATGAGCAGATCGAGCACGGCGAGCCCGTTGGCGGTGTCGAGTGCGCCGGTCGGCTCGTCGGCGAGCACGAGCGAGGGCGCGTTGACGACCGCGCGGGCGATGGCGACGCGCTGGCGTTCGCCGCCGGAGAGCTGGTGCGGCAGATGATCCGCGCGTGCGGCCAGGCCGACGCGGCCGAGCGCCTCGAGTGCGAGCGCGCGGCGGCGGTGGCGTGGCACGCCGGCGTAGAGCAGCCCGGTGGCGACGTTCTCGGTCGCGTCGAGGCCGTCGATGAGGTGGAACTGCTGGAAGACGAAGCCGAGCCGCCGTCCGCGCAGCGCGGAGAGCTGCCGGTCCGGTAGCCGGGTGACGTCCTCGCCGCCGATCTCGACCGTGCCGTGGGTGGGCAGGTCGAGGGTGCCGATGATGTTGAGCAGCGTCGACTTGCCCGAGCCGGACGGCCCGACGATGGCGAGCAGTTCGCCCGCGCCGATCGTGAGCGTCACGTCGTCGAGCGCCACGACATCGCCGGGGTAGATCTTGCTGACCCCGCGCAGCGCGAGCACCGGGGTCATGACGCGGTCACCACGAGCATGCCCGCCGCGATGCCCGGCCCGCTGATCTCCACCTTGTCACGGGAGAACATGCCGGTCTTGACGGCTTTGAGCGTGCCGTCGGGCAGCTGGACGGCGTATCCGCCTTCGCGCAGCGCGAGCAGCGCGCCGACGGGAACGGCCAGCACCCCGGTATGGCTTTCCATGGTGATCAGGACCTGCACCGACGCCGAGTCCAGGTCGGCGACGGCCGACTCGTCGTCGGGGGTGATGGTGATCGAGATCTTGGGCGGGCCTTGTTGCTGCTGGTCTTTCGAGTCCTCGACGGTGCCGCTGACCGCGGTCACCTTGCCGGGGATCTCCTTCGAGTCCGGCCGCACGATCGTCACCTCGGCGCCCGCCTTGATGGCGGCGACCGAGCCTGCCTCGACGGGCACGGTGATCACCTTGTCGGTCGGGGTGACGGTCATCAGCGGGCCCGCCACCGGGTCGCCGAGCGCCGCGGACACGGCGCTGACGCGTGTCTTGCCCGGCAGCACGACGATCTGGCCGACGCCGAGCGTGCCGGTCTCGTCGAGGCCCGCCTTCTTCTGCCACTTCTTCACGGCCTCGGACAGCGTGGCCGTGTAGGCGGTCTTGGCGCGGTCCTTGGGCCGGGCGCCGACCTTGTAGCCGAGCGCGGCGAGGTTGTCGGCGACCATCGCCACGTCCGTGCCGGTGAGCTCGGCGTTGTCGAGCGTGCGGAACAGCGGGGTGTCGCCGTAGAACACCGGCACCGGCTTGCCGTTGACCGCGTAGAAGGACTCGCCGCGGGCGGCCGTGTCGCCGGTCTTGGGCAGCTTGGTGATGAGGCCCTCCCCCGCGCCTTTGAGCGTCTGGGGTGTGCCGAAGCCGAGCGTGCCGGTGAACGTCCGGCTGTCGGTGAGGTCGGTCTGCTCGATCGCGATGGTCTTGACCGACGCGGGCGGGCTCGCGGCGGGCGCCTTGCCCTGGCCGTGCGCGATCACCACGAACCCGCCCGCGACGAGCGCGAGCACCACGCCCGCCCCGAGCGCCCATTTCCACTTGACCATGGCCGACACTCTCGGCGACCGATGTCAGCGACTTGTCAGGAACCGGTTCGAGACCAGTATTCGTCCTATGATCACGGTCATGTGCGCTCACATCGTGCTGGCCGAGGACGACGAGAAACAGGCCGAACTCGTCCGCAGATACCTGGAGCGGGAACGGCATTCGGTCGTTGTCGTGCCCGACGGGCGGGCCGCGCTCGATGAGGTTCGCCGCGCCTTGCCCGATCTGCTGGTGCTCGACGTGATGCTGCCCAAAGTGGACGGTCTGGACGTGTGCCGGATCCTGCGCGCGGAGTCCGACGTCCCGGTGCTGATGCTCACCGCACGGTCCACAGAGGACGATCTGCTGCTCGGGCTCGATCTCGGCGCCGACGACTACATGACGAAGCCGTTCAGCCCGCGCGAGCTGATGGCGCGGGTGCGGACGTTGCTGCGGCGCACCAGCCCGTCGGCACCTCAGCCTGGTGCGTCCGCGCGGGTCGGCACGCTCACCGTCGACCCGGTCCGGCACGTGGTGACGAACAACGGTCACCCGGTCGAGTGCACTCCGGGCGAGTTCCGGTTGCTCGAGGTGATGGCATCGCAACCCGAACGGGTTTTCACGCGGGCGCAGCTGCTGGAACACCTGCACGGTTTCGACCGCTACATCACGCACCGGGCCATCGACGTCCACGTGCTCAACCTGCGCAAGAAAATCGAGGCGCAGCCGCGGAAACCGGTGCTGCTGGTGACCGTCTACGGCGTCGGCTACAAACTGACCGCGGGGGCGGCCGGTGCGTCGTAGCCTGATCGGGCGACTGCTCGCGGTGTCGGTGCTGGTGGCCGTCTGCTCGATCGCGGCGACCGCGTGGCTCGCCGCGCGCACCACCTCCGGCGCGATCCAGCAGGAGCAGGGCCGTGCGCTCGCCGACGACAGCAAGATCTACCAGGCGCTGCTCACCTACGCCGCGACGCACAAGAGCTGGAAGGACGTCGGCCCGGTGCTGGCGAACCACGCCGAGTTCTCGGGCAGGCGGGTCACCCTGACCGCACCCGACGGCAAGCCGATCGGCGACAGCGGCTCGGGTCCCCTGCCTGCCAAGGCTTCGGCGCTGGTCGACCCGCTGGCCGTGGACGCCGACCTGACCACGTCGGCCGACCGCATCGCGCCGCAGGCGACCGGCCCGTTCACCTTGCCGCCTGACGAGCTGGCGTTCCTCACCGGGGTCGCGGACCGGGTGCTCGACTGCGTCCGGACCCGCTTGGGTTTCGGCTCGATCGTCACGGCGCCGAACGGCCATCCCCAGGTGACCGGACCGGACGCGTTCGTCGTGTCGCGCTGCCAGACCAAGGACCTGGTGAACCCGACAAAGACCGAGCAGGCGGCGCTGGATCAGCTCGACGGCCTGGCCAACGCGTGCTTGAGCCGCCGAGGGCTGCCGCCGATCTCGGTCAAGCTCGACTTCACCTGGCGCGAGACCCTCACCAGGGTCGCCGCGCCCGACGAGGACAACACGGAGGCGAACCAGTCCTGCGTCGCGACCGCGCGCCACGAGCAGCTCACCGCGTTCGTGGCACCGCCCGCGCTGCTCTACATCACCCAACCCGACGGCGCCGCGCCGTCGGGGTTCACCCTCTCCCCCGACAACTGGCGGCGGATCGCGCTGGTCGCGGGCGGAGTGCTGCTGCTCGCGGTGCTGGTCACCGTGCTCGCGGGCGCCCGGCTCGTCCGTCCGCTGCGGGCGTTGACCAGCGCGGCACGGCTGGCCGGGTCCGGTGACGCGCCGGCGCGGGTCGAGGTGAAGGGCAAGGACGAGATCGGCAGGCTCGCGGTCGCGTTCAACGAGATGTCGGCGGCCCGGCAGCGGCTGGAGGACAACCGCAAGACCATGGTCAGCGACATCGCGCACGAGCTGCGCACGCCGCTCAGCAACATCCGCGGCTGGCTGGAGGCCACCCAGGACGGGGTGAGCACGCTCGACGACGAGCTGGCCGCGTCGCTGCTGGAGGAGGCGATGCACCTGCAGCACATCGTGGACGACCTGTTCGACCTGTCGCAGGCCGACGCGGGCGCGCTGCGGCTGCACCCCGAACCGCTGGACGTGTCGGATCTGCTGAGCCAGGTGCGCGCCGCGCACAGTGCCCGCGCGGCGAAGGCGGGTGTCACGCTGGCGACCGAGGCCGAGGACGTCGAGCTGACCGCCGACCCCGTCCGCCTGCGCCAGGTGCTCGACAATCTCGTCTCCAACGCCGTCCGGCACACCCCGGCGGGCGGCTCGGTCACCGTCACCGCGCGTGCCGACGGCGACGAGGTGGCGTTCGAGATCGCCGACACCGGGTCCGGGATCAGCGCGGAGGACCTGCCGTCGGTGTTCGACCGGTTCTGGCGGGCCGACAAGGCACGGACACGCCAGTCCGGGGGCAGTGGCCTCGGACTCGCCATCGTCCGCAAGCTCGCGGAGGCGCATGGCGGGACCGTGACCGCCGCGGGCGCACCGGGTCAGGGCGCGGTGTTCACGTTGCGGCTGCCCGCGCGGTGAACCGCGCTCCAAGCGACCCGTCACTGCGCTCTTCGGGTGAAGATCCTAGGGTGGGCGGATGGCGAAGTACTTCGACGTGCATCCGGAGAACCCGCAGAAGCGTTCGATCGGCCAGGCGGTCGACATCGTGCGTGGTGGCGGGCTGATCGCGTATCCGACCGACTCGTGTTTCGCGCTGGGCTGCGCGCTCGAGAACCGCGACGGCATCGACCGCATCCGCACGATCCGCCACCTCGACGACAAGCACCACTTCACGCTGGTCTGCCACGACTTCGCCCAGCTCGGCCAGTTCGTGCACATCGACAACACCGCGTTCCGCGCGATCAAGGCGTCCACGCCGGGCAGCTACACCTTCATCCTCCCGGCGACCAAAGAGGTCCCCCGGCGGCTAATGCACCCCAAGAAAAAGACCGTGGGCGTGCGCATCCCCGATCACCCGGTGGTCCACGCGCTGCTGACCGAGCTCGGTGAGCCGATCCTGTCGAGCACGCTGCTGCTGCCGGACCAGGAGGAGCCGATGACGCAGGGCTGGGAGATCAAGGAGCGGCTCGACTACCAGGTCGACGCGGTGATCGACTCCGGCGAATGCGGCACGGAACCGACCACGGTCGTCGACTTCTCCGGTGGCGCCGCCGAGATCATCCGTTATGGAGCGGGCGACGCGAGCCGTTTCGAGTGAATTGATCTCCGTTTCCCACGGAAATCGATTCCCATTGATCGTCACGCCTGAAGGCTATTGACTCGGTGTTGTACTGTCATTGTTTTCCCCGAGCAGCCTGAGCATCGGAGGAGCCATGCGTGACGAGTTGTGCGAGCCCATTCGATGACCCATTCCGACATTCGGGTGATCGACCTGCCCGACCCGCGCACCGACCGTGAGCACCACGTAGATCCCGTTGCCGCAGAGGAGTTTCTGCGCCTCTACTACACCGAGAAGCATCTCCCTGACGTCGATTCACGAATTGCCGAAGTCGATCGTCAGATAGCCAGAACAGGTTGCTATCGACACACAACTTCCGAACTCGAATTCGGCGCACGGGTGGCCTGGCGAAACTCGGCGCGATGCATCGGCCGACTATATTGGAACGGTTTGCGCCTGCGGGATCGCCGAGACACCTCGAATCCCGACGAGGTCGCCGAAGAATGCGTCCGGCATCTACGTGAGGCGACCCGTGGCGGCCGGATCCGCTCGACGATCACGGTCTTCGCCGCGGACACCGCCGACGGTCCCGGTCCGCGCATCTGGAACGAGCAGCTCATCCGCTACGCAGGCTACCTCCGTCCCGATGACACGGTGCTCGGCGACCCGCGCAACCTCGCCTTCACCGAGTTCGTCAGGAGCCTCGGCTGGCGCCCACCGGCCCCGCGCACCCGGTTCGACGTGCTGCCATTGGTCGTCGAATGCCCGCGCGGCCGTCTTCGCTGGTACTCACTGCCACCGGACGCCGTACTCGAAGTGCCGCTGAGCCACCCTGACCTGCCCTGGTTCTCCCGGCTCGGCCTTCGCTGGCACGCGGTGCCCGCGATCAGCTCGATGCGACTGCTGATCGGCGGGATCCAGTACGCGGTCGCGTTCAACGGGACGTACATGTCGAGCGAGGTCGGCTGCCGCAATCTTGCCGACGAAGGCCGCTACAACCTGCTCCCCATGCTCGCCGAGCGCATGGGGCTACCCTCCGACGATGACCGGACACTGTGGCGCGACCGGACGATGGTCGAGCTGACACTGGCGGTGCAGCACTCGTTCACCGCGGCCGGGGTGTCCATCACCGACCACCACACCGAATCACGCCGATTCCTGATGCACCTTCAGCGGGAACGGGCTTCGGGCAGAACCTGCCCGGCGGACTGGAGCTGGATCGTCCCACCCATCTCCGGCAGCCAGACAGCGGTCTTCCACCGCTACTACGACGAACCCGACAACACCACCCAACCCGCCTTCATCACACCTGAGCCTCCGCTCCTGTGAACGTGCCTTAGCCGAGACCGAGTTTCCCTGCCAGTCGGCCGATCCAGGCTACGACTTCGTCGGCGTCACGGTCGGGCAGGCCGAAGATCGCTTCCGTGACTCCGATCGACTTCAGGTGTGCGAGCTTCTCGGGATCCGGACGACCGGCCAGTACCGCCACCTCGGGCAGGCCGGCGCGGCCCGCGTCGCGCCAGACTTCGTGCAGCATCGAAACTTGGGCATCGATGTCCACATCGGATGGTGTGGTCAGCCAGCCGTCGGCGGCGCGGGCGATCCAGCGGAAGTTCTTCTCCGTGCCACCCGCGCCCAGCAGGACCGGTATCCGCGCCTGCGCGGGCTTCGGCCAGGCCCAGCTCGGGCCGAAGCGGACGAATTCGCCTTCGTACTCGGCGATCTCGTCAGTCCACAATGCCCGCATCGCCTCCAGGTATTCCCGCAGTGCCGTGCGGCGGCGGCTCCCGGGGATCCCGTGGTCGGTCAGCTCGTCGACATTCCAGCCGAAGCCCGCGCCCAGCGTCACCCGGCCGCCCGAGAGGTGGTCGAGGCTCGCGATCGTCTTCGCCAGGGTGATCGGGTCGCTCTCCACCGGCAGCGCGACCGCGGTCGACAGCCGGATCCGGCTTGTCACCGAAACCGCCGTGGCGAGCGCGACCCACGGATCGAGGGTGCGCAGGTACCGGTCGTCCGGCAGCGTCGAATCGCCGGTACGCGGGTGCGGCGACTCGCGTTTGACCGGGATGTGCGTGTGCTCGGGGACCGAGAACGACGCGAACCCGGCCGCTTCGGCAGCGCGGGCGGCCGCGGCAGGCGCGATGCCGCGGTCGCTCGTGAACAGCACTATCCCGTATCTCACCTCAGCGAGCATATTAGAACGTGTTTCAGTTTGCAATCGGCAGACGTTGGGGCACCGGATGGCCGCGGTGAGCAGTGGGCGACACCACCCAACCCGCCTGCCTCACGTCAGACCTTCCACGGACGTTGTGAACGCCTCGTTCACAACGGATCGTCACAGGTCGAGACGGAATCGATCACTGCAACGCGTGGAGTGACACACGACCACGCTGACCGGCTCGGGGACAGACTCGGTCACCCGTTCTCCAGTCGCTTTCATGCGCGCGGTGTATCCACTCCCGGGTCCCCAGGTGATGTTCGCCCAGTGCCCGCTGGGCAGGTAGCCACCCCAGGACAGCTTCTGGAACTGATACGCGACCTCGTAATTGGGTCGAATTCCTTCTTTCCACCAGAAGCAAATGTCAGCAACGGGCGAACCGCTGATGTTGAATTTCTTGCAGATATGCCCTTGTCCCCCAAGGCCTACCATCTTGCCATCAGCAGAGGCCACAGCACCTCCGAAACCGGTGAACATGAGCACGGCGGCAGTTAGCGAAACCCATTTGATTTTACGCATGCATTCTTCCTGACTCGAACTTGGCGACTAACAAAAGCCTACGTGAACACGTTTGTCGCCAACAGGCAGAAGCACCGGAACTTTCATCCGAAATATAGCCGAATTGCAATAACTTCCGGCGTTTATCTGACTTTCTTTTCATCCATGGCACACACAGCCGGAAGGGAGCGTCACTGACTCCACTGTAGACACTCCACAGTGGAGTGTTACGGCTCGCCGAGTTCGACGGCGATCGCGCCGCGGAGCAGGCCCTGTGCCCGCTCGACGGTCATCGAGCCGCTGAGCCAGCGTTCGCTGAGCCCTTCGACCAGCGCGGTGAGCCGCTCGGCGGCATCCGCGGGAGCGCAGTCGAGCTTGGCCAGCCCCGCGGCCTCGGCCCGCTCGATGACCTCCGCCACCTCGGTGTTCCAGGTCCGGGTGGATTCCCCGAGCTGGGCGCGCAAGGATTCGTCGAACACCGCGCTCGCCCGCAGTTCACCCCAGGCCACGCTGTTCTCCCGCGTCGTCTGGTCGTCCCGGATCTCGTGCAGCAGCAACAGTTCCAGTTCCTCGCGCGGGTTGGCGGCCTCGGCCGCCGCCTGCGTGGTGTAGCCGCCAGCCAGTCCGTTGACGTGCTCCAGCGTCTGACTCAGCAGGCCGGCGCGATCGTGGAAGTGGTAGTAGATCAAGGCGGTCGAAACCCCGGCCTCGGCCGCGAGCTCCTCGACCCGCAACCCTCGCACACCGGACCGGGCGATCACCCGCACGGCCGCTTCCAAGATCAACCTTTGCCGCTCAGACACGACGCTCACAGTAGTCCAGCGGTCTCGAACTGCCGCTAAAGGATGACAACCTCCGGTTCGCGGGCGGCCTGCCGGTGCCGCAGTATGGCAGTAAGCACGCCGTCTGGAGGTCCACATTGTCCGGCTACAGGTCCTCCCCCGTGTCCCGGCGCACCGCGCTGCGCTCCGCCGCCGGGGTCGCGGCTCTGGTCACCGGCGCCGCGGCCTGCTCGAGCCCACCGGAAGAACCCGCGGCCGCCACCACGGCGCCGAGCGGTTCGCCTGCGGCCTCGGCCGAGCGCAGGTTCGGCGCGGAGTGGGAGCCGCAGGCACGCACCTTCATGTCCTGGCCCACCCCGGCGATCTGGCAGGAGCAGATCGGGGCGGTCCAGCGTGACATCGCCGGGCTCGCGCGGGCGATCCGGGCGCATCAGCCGGTGGTGATGTTCGCCCAGCCGGAGCTGGCCGACGAGGCGCGCAACGCCTGCGGCGGCGAGGTCGAGATCGTGCCGATCCCGGTGGACGACCTGTGGGCCCGCGACACCCTGCCCGTGTTCGTCGAGGACTCCGGCAAGCTCAGGGGTGTCAACTTCAACTTCAGCGGCTGGGGCGGCAAGCAGAATCCGCACGACAAGGACGCCGCCGCGGCGGCGGCGCTGCTGGAGAAGTACGGCATTCCCGCCGTGCGAACCTGGGTGGTCGCCGAGGGCGGCTCGTACGAGACCGACGGCAAGGGCACACTGCTGGTCACCGAGAGCTCGGTCGTGAACGACAACCGCAACCCCGGCAAGACCCGCGACCAGATCGAGGCCGAGCTCAAGACCGCGCTCGGGGTCCGCAAGCGGACCACATTTCGCGTCTGGCGTCCATTGTGGACACGAAATCGGGCGTAGTTCACCAGCGAGACGACGTGAACGCCCCGTTCACAACGTTCAACCTGGATCCACCGGTGTTGTTGATGTGTTGATCGTGTCGTATACGCGCAGATGCCCTCTGACTTGGGATGATTGTTCTTGCGACGGAACAAAGTCCACTAAGAGAGAGGGCATCTGCTGGATGCGATCATCTCATAGCGCCGCCCGGACCGATGTGAGGTTCGACGAGCAGAGTCTCGTGTCGTGCGCCGGGATCGTGCCGCTGATGAGGCTGGCGGAGAACATCGGCCTGGGCAAGCTCATCGAAGACCGTGTTGACCTGGGGATCCCGGTCGGGGCGAACAGTGACGCGAAAGCCCTCTCGATCGTGGCCGGGATGGTGATCGGCGCGGATTCGATCGACGATCTCGACGTGATCCGTCACGGCGCGATGCGCCGGTTGTTCGACCGGGTGCGGGCGCCCTCGACGTGCGGGTCGTGGTTGCGGGGGTTCACCGGCGGTCATGCCCGCCAGCTCACCTCGGTCGCCGCCGAAGCGCTGGTGCGGCTCTCGGAGCAGGCACCGTTGCTGCCCGGTGCGGGGCAGTTGGCGTTCATCGAGGTCGTGTCATGACAACCGTGTAAGCCACGGATGGACCAGGATCGGGTCGCTGACCGCGACCCAGAAAGGCTCCACCTGTGACCGAGGACACACCTGACCGGGATCCGGGCTCCGCAGCCGGCGAAGCGCTCGCGCGCGTGCTACCGCCAGAAACGCTGGACGCGTTGGTGAAAGACGCGTACGAGAATGGCGGCGCGCTGGGCGCCCAAGAATTGCTAAATCAGATGACCAAGGCGGTGCTCGAAAGGGCGCTGGACGCCGAGATGACCCATCATCTTGGCTATGAGAAAGGAGACCCCGCCGGGAACGGTTCCGGGAATTCCCGGAATGGCAGGTCTCCAAAAACCGTGTCGACTTCGAATGGTCCGGTCGAGCTGGCGGTGCCGCGTGACCGGAACGGTTCGTTCGAGCTTAACGATCGTGCCGAAACGTGCACGCAGGCTGGGTAATATCGACGAGGCGATCCTGTCGCTGTATTCGCGTGGCATGACCACCCGGGATATCGAATCTCATTTACGTGAAGTATATGGCGTGAACGTGTCGCGAGAATTGATCTCCAATGTGACCGACGTGGTGACCGACGAGATCGCGTTGTGGCAATCTCGGCCTTTGGACGAGATGTACCCGATTCTCTATGTCGACGGCCTGCGACTGCGGGTCAAGGACAAGGGCGTGGTCACCTCCAAGGTCGCCTACCTGGCCATCGGCGTGGACATGGAAGGCCGCAAACACGCCCTCGGGCTCTGGATCGCCGACACCGAAGCGGCGAAGTTCTGGGCCAAGGTCGTCACCGACCTGCGCAACCGTGGCGTGAAAGACATCCTGATCGCCTGCTGCGACGGCCTGACCGGGCTGCCCGACGCGATCCGCGGCGCGTTTCCCGACACCGTAGTCCAAACCTGCGTCGTGCACGTGATCCGCAACGCCATGCGGTTCATTTCCTATGGCGATCGGAAGAAAGTCGCCGCCGCCATGCGGGACATCTACACCGCGCCGACACTCGAGGCGGCCGAGATCGCACTCACTCAGTTCGATAAAGACTTCGGCATACAATACCCCGCCGCGATCCAGGTCTGGCGACACGCCTGGAACGACTTCACCCCATTCCTCGACTATCCACCCGAACTCCGCAGAATCGTCTACACAACAAACCTGATCGAGAACATCAACTTCCAGCTCCGGAAAATCACCAAGAACCGCGGCCATTTCGACAGCGACACCGCCGCGACAAAACTGCTCTACCTCGGACTCCGCAACATCACCAGCAACCGAGGCGGACCATCAGGAACCGGCACCCGAGGCTGGAAACAAGCACTAAACACGCTCGCCGCACTCTTCCCCGACCGCCTGCCACTCCACTAGAATCAGAGAAGAAATCATCCGTGGCTTACACGGAAATCATGACAGGGCCTTCATCGACATCGACGCCAAGAGCACCGAGGTCTACGGGCACGACAAGGACGGCGCCGGGTTCTCCTATCAGGGCATCCGCGGACTGAACCACCTCATCGCCACAGTGTCCTCCCCGCTTTGCGCGCCGGTGATCCTGACCGCGCAACTACGTTCCGGCAACACCGATTCCCGCCACGGCGCGGTCGCGATGCTGCGCGAGGCGATCAACCTCGCCCGCCGCACCGGAGCCACCGGCATGATCGTCGTGCGCGCTGACTCGGCGTTCTACACCGGCCCGATCATCGCCGCCATACGCAAAGCCGGTGCGCATTTCTCGGTCACCGCCCGGAAAAACGAGCCGGTGAAGGCTGCCATCGCCTCCATCGCCGAGGACACGTGGAGCACAGTCGAATACCGGCACCCGATCCTCGACCCCGAGACCGGCGAGTGGATCACCCACGCCGAGATCGCCGACACCACCCACACCGCGTTCACCAACCCCACCCAAAACCGCGGCAGAGCCGTGACCGCGCGACTGCTGGTGCGCCGCACACCCCGGTTCAAACGCACCAAACAAGGCGAACTGTTCCGGATCTTCACTTATCACGCGGTGTTCACCGACACCCGCATCGACCTGCACACCGCCGACACCTGGCACCGCGGCCACGCCATCATCGAACAGGTCTTCGCCGACCTGCACGACGCCGCCCTCGCCCACTTCCCCTCCGGACGCTTCGCGGCCAATCAAGCCTGGCTCACCCTCGCCGTCCTTACCCACAACCTGCTCCGCGCAGCGGGCACCCTCACCAGCATGTTTCACGCTAAAGCCCGCACCGCCACCCTCCGCCGACACTTGATCAACATCCCCGCCCGCATCACCACCAGCGCACGACGGATCACCCTGCGACTACCGAAAAACTGGCCCTGGCAGCACAGCTACCAGGCCCTCTTCGACGCCACCTGCCGAACAGCCTGACCCCCGCACCTACGACCGGACCACAGCGGACACACCGGATGCGACGCCGGTCAGATCCCCCTGCACACCAACCGACCACAAGATCAACAACCACGAAAACGATCACCCACAACCAGCCCGGTGGATCCAGGTTCAACGTCGCGAACGAGGCGTTCACGTCATCCCATCTGGCGCAGCGACCACACGTGGCGGGCGAGTCATGGGGGTCGTGAGTGGTACGGCCGGTTCTAACCGGTCTAAACACTCACGACCCCGCGCGTCACCAGCCCAGCGGGGTGATCTCGGCGGCCGAGGTCCACGTGCCGCGCCCGCCAGCCTCGGTCAGCGCGCGAAGCCGGACGTAGCGCGCCTGCGTCGGCCAGAACCGGACCGTCTTGGGCGTGGCGTCGTCGGTGAACGTGCCGGTGGCGACAGCGGCTCCCCAGGTGCTGCCGTCGCCGCTGAGATAGACCTCGTACTGCCCGACGCGGCCATTGGCGCCGCCGTCCTGACGGGGCAGGTAGGTCAGCCCGGTGACAGTGCGGGTGACGCCGAGGTCGAGCTGGATCTCGTGCGGCAGCGGGTCGGACCCGTTGAGCCACTTGGTGTGCCACAGGGTCGTGGGCTTGCCGTCGACGGCGTTGAACGCGGCGCCGTTCTCGCCGGCGGTCTCCTGGCTGTCGTAGTACTTCACGACGCGTGGCAGCGGCGAGGAACCCATGACCGGGTCGCTGGTGCTCTCCGCTCCGGTTTCCACGTGTCCGGCGAAGCGGCGGGTGAACCCCTCGGTGGTGTCCGCGGTGGCGGTCAGGTCGTACCAGCCGTTCATGCCGGAGCCGACGGAGAACCAGTCCTCTTTGGTCGCGCCGGGAGCCACCGGGTAGGTCCACGGCCCGCCGCCGCGGTTGCCGGAGCGCACGGTGATCGTGCACGCCTTGCCACCGGTGTTGGTCATGGTCAGGTAGACCTTGCTCTCGGCGGGCGCGTAGCGCAGTTTGACCTCCGGGTTGGCGTTGCCGGAGGTCGTCGCGGTGGCGTAGTTGCCGGCGAGGCGGCGGACGAAGCCGTTGGGCCCGACCACCGTCAGGTCGTAGGAGCCTGTCGGGGTGCCCGCCTGCCAGTAGTCGGCCACCGTGGCGCCGGCGCCGACCGTGTACCGCCACGGCCCGTCGAGACGGAAAGCGTTGGCATACACGTAGAAGTGCGCGCCCGCCGCGCCGGTGTTGCCGAAGTCGATCCACAGCTTCGACGACTCCACCCGCCCCGAGGCGTGCAGTTCGTAGGGCAGCGGGCGGGCGGTGCGGACGCCGGGTTCCTGCGTCGGCATCACCTGCGTCGCGGGCGGTGACGGGTTGGTCGGCCTCGGCCCGGTGGTGGGCACGGGGCCGGGCAGGTTCGGATAGCCGGGTGTGCCGACCGTGGTGTCCAAAGTGGACGTCAGGTCACCGCAGACCGAGCGGCGCCACGGCGAGATGTTCGGCTCGGCGATGCCCGTCCACTTCTCGAGGAACCGCAGCACCGAGGTGTGGTCGAACACCTGCGAGTTGACCTTGCCGCCGCGGCTCCACGGCGAGACCACGAGCAGGGGCACCCGGTTGCCGAGGCCGATCGCCGTGCCGAGGTAGAGCTCGTCGGTGGTGGCCACTGTGGACTGACCGTCGGCCGTGCTCACCGGCGGCGCCGGCGGCGGCATGTGGTCGAAGAACCCGTCGTTCTCGTCGTAGTTGAGCAGGAAGAGCGTCTTGTTCCACACGTTGATGTCGGACGCGATCGCGTCGAGCACCTTCTTCACCAGATCGGCGCCGGTGTTGGGCCCCCAGTCGGGATGCTCGCTCTGGTCCTCGGGCGCCACGATCCACGAGACCGCGGGCAACCGTCCATTCGCGACATCGGCACGGAAGGTGCTCGCCAGTGCGCCAGGTCGCTGCCGGGCCAGGCCGCGTTCGTACATGCTGCGGTCGGCGGCGCTCAGCGCGGCCACGCCCTGGCCGAGCTGATCGAGCAGCACCGCCTGCTGCGCGGGCGCGGCCTTGGCGACGTCGTAGTAGAAGTACTCGAGCTTGCCGTAGGGCTTGCCGCTCGAATCCTTGGTCTTGGCCAGCGCTTTACGCCCCACGGCGAGGAAACTGGCGAAGTAGTCCAGCGAGTTGTCGCCGTAGTTGTCCCACTCCTGATAGACCTTCCAGCTCCGGCCGGCCGCCTCCAGCCGCTCGGCGTAGCTGGTCCAGGTGTAGCCGGTGTGGCCGGGGTTCTGCCACGAGTCGTTCCCGATCGCGCGGTTGGTGGTGCCCGGCTCATAGCCGATCGTGCCGGAGAACAGGTAGAAGCGGTTCGGGTTGGTCGGGCCCATTTCCGAGCAGTGGTAGGCGTCGCAGATCGTGAACGCGTCCGCGAGCGCGTGGTAGAACGGCAGCCCCTGCCGGTCGAGGTACATCATCGTGCGCGTGGTCTTCTGCGCGATCCACTGGTCGTAGCGGCCGTTGTTCCACGCCGCGTGCCCGTCGGACCAGCCGTGCGGGGTGCCCGACATGAACTGGTCGCCCACCCGGTACGGCAGCACGGAGCCGGTGCCGTTGGGCTGCTGGTAGACCGGTTTGCCGTTGGGCAGCTTGATCGCGGCCGGGTCGTTGAAGCCGCGGACACCGCGCAGCGTGCCGTAGTAGTGATCGAACGACCGGTTCTCCTGCATGAAGATCACCACGTGCTCGATGGTCTCCAGGCCGCCGGTCGGCGCCTCCGCGGCGAGTGCCTTGACCAGGCTGGCAGGCAACAGGGCCAGGCCCGATGTCGCCGCCGCGGCACGAAGCAGATCACGACGCTTCATTACGTCTCCTCGTTCAGAGCAAAGCGGGGGGTGATGCTCGAACTCGCCAGATTCTGCAATCTAGTGCGCGAATGAAAGCATTATCGAGCATGTTCGCGCAACAGCCGGAAGTCCTGTCGACGGGGTTCGAGCTGACCGGGCCCACGATCTCCGGGCCTGGCCCGCCGTGGTGCGGGAGCGCAGCGGTCAGGTTTGGTCGGCGGCGCGGTAACAGTCGCGGGTGGGCTCGGCCAGGCAGGCGAACCAGTCCGCGTAGGTCGTCGCCTCGTCCGTGCCCGGCAGTGCTGTCATGCGGCTCATTATCGGCGTCAAACTTGGACAGCGAGGTGGACACATGGCGAACACTGAAACGGCGGCAAGCTATCTTCCCGATCATGACAGTCGCTCGTTCGCTGGTGTTGTTCGTGCTCGCCGCTTTGGCTGAAATCGGCGGCGCGTGGCTGGTCTGGCAAGGCGTACGCGAGCACCGCGGCCTGCTCTGGATCGCCGCGGGCGTCATCGCGCTCGGCGTCTACGGCTTCGTCGCGACGTTGCAGCCGGATCCGAACTTCGGCCGGATCCTGGCTGCGTACGGTGGCGTCTTCATCGCCGGGTCCCTGGCCTGGGGCATGATCGCCGACGGCTACCGGCCCGACCGGTTCGACGTCATCGGCGCGCTGATCTGTCTCGCCGGCGTAGGCCTGATCATGTACGCCCCACGCGGCTGATCAGCTTCCGGCGGGTTCGTCCCACGTCAGGGTGGCGCCGAGCGCCGCGGCGAGCCGGGTGACCGTCTGGCGGCTGGCCTCGTCGCCTGCGTGCTCGGGAAGCCAGGCGCAGGCGAGGTAAGCGCCCACGATGTCGGCGCGGGCGGCGGCCAGGCAGTCCTCGATCTGCGCGAGGGAGGGACCGGGACCCGACGGGAAGCGTGCGCCCGGCAACTGGGTTCCGTCGATGACGTCGATGTCGAGGTGGACGTAGACGGGAACCGGGCCAAGCTCGCCGAGCGCGGCCGTGATCGCGGCGGGATCCGCGGGTATCCGGCGGACGCGGCTGGCGGCGAGCGCGTCGCGTTCGGCGGGATCGAGGTCGCGGGCGTCCGCGAGCACGACACTGGTTTCGGGAACGGGACGCAGGCCGAGCGTGTCGTCGAACAGGCCGGGCGTGCCGCCGGTCAGCATGGCCAGCGCCATGCCGCCGAGGTAGCCACTGGTCGAGATGACGGGGGTGTTGAAGTCGCCGTGGGCGTCCAGCCAGAGCACGGCCAGGCCGTCATGGCGGAGCTGCAATGCGGCCACCGCCGCGCGGCTGGTGGGGCAATCGCCGGAGAGCACCAGCGGCTTGGCCGCTCGGGCGACCGTGTCCGCGGTGACCCGGTGCAGCACGTTCATCCGGGCGGAAACGGGGCCGGACGGAAGGATCGGGCGGCCGACCTCGGTCGCGTCAGCGGGGATCGGGAAAGCCGGGATGTACTCGTCGAGGTGCCAGGGCGTGACGACCACATCCCATCCACCGTTGGAGCTGTGCTCAGGCACGAGGCGTCTCCCCTTCGTTCCGGCCCGCGAGCAGGTCGAGCAGCCGCCCCAGTTCGGCGGCGCCGCTTTCCAGGTGCGCGGTGAGTTCCGCCTTGGCTTGGTCGGGGGTGCCGTGCAGCGCGTCCAGCAGCCGTCGGTGGTCATCCACGGTGCGCCCGAGTTCGCGACGGGAGCGCTCGGCCAGCGCCAGCGCGAGACGCTGTTCTTGTTGGAGCTGCCCATAAAACCGGCACAACCGAGCGCTGCCGGTGGCCGTGACCAGCGTGGCGTGGAAAAGCCGGTCACCGTCGAGCGCGGCGGCGGTGTCACCGCACTCGAAGGCGCGTTCGATCTGGTCGACCAGGTCGGCGAGCTGCTGGTAGATCACCGGGTCCCGGTGCGCGGTGAGCGCGTCGGCCGCGGCCAGTTCCACTGCGGCACGGGCGGCGTAGATGTCGACGACATCCGGGCCGGTGACGTCCGCGACGACGATGCCGCGGTTCATCTGATACCGGACCAGACCCTCGCTTTCGAGCGTCCGCGCGGCCTCCCGGACGGTACTGCGGGAGACACCGAGTTCAGCGGCGACAACGGTTTCCCGCAACGGCGTGCCCGGCGGCAGCCTGCCCGACAAGATGGCCTGCCGGATCGCCTCGGCGGCCTGCTCGGCCGTGCTCTGCCGCTGAATGCTCGCACCCAGCCCGATGATCGGATTCGCCACGCTCAGTAGCGTGCCAGATTATCCGACAATCCGGCAAGACGATGCCCGGTGCTACTGGGCCGACCGGCGCCACTTCTGATCAGCGCGACCGCGGTCACGGGATGATCCCCTTCGAGTTCAACGCGTCAGCCAGCCGATCACGCAGCTCCTCCGCAGTGGTCTCCGGGTCGATCGAGGACGGCGGCGAGAGCACTTTCGAGATGACCGTGGACAGGTTCTGATAGGCCGGGGTCAGCGGCCGGATCGCGGCTTCGGCGAGCGCGGCCCGGATGTCGGCCTTCATCGGGTACTGGTCGGCCATCGTCGGATTCGCCTTCGCGTCACCGGGTTTGGCGGGATCGAGCGGGGTGGTGTCGGAGTAGACACCTTCGATGCTCGGCGGAATCCCGTCGACGAGGGCCTGGTATTTCTGGCTGGCGGGGCTGCGCAGGCACAGCGCCGCCTCGAACGCCTCCGGCTTGTGCCGCGAGTACGAGCTCACCGCGAGGTTGAACCCGCCGATGGTGACCCGGCTCGGTGTGCCGGGAACCACGGACGGGTAGCGCGCCCATTTGAAATGCGTGAGGTCGGCGGGCTTTTCCTTGGCGTAGGAGGCGTAGACGTACGGCCAGTTCAGCTCGAACGCCGCGCTCCCGCGCTGGAACGCCTGCCGGATGTCGTCTTCCTTTTGGTTGCTGGCCGACGGGTCGGAGATCCCGCTGGTCACCAGTCTCTTCAGCAACGCCAGCGCCTTCACCGCACCGTCGTCCATCACCACACTCTTGCCGTCGTCGGACAGGATCTTGCCGCCCGCCGACGCGACCAGCGTGTTGTAGAAGACGACCAGGCCCTCGTACTGGGCGCCGGTGAACACCACGTTCGACGGTTTGCCCGCCTCGCGGAGCCGGGTGGCCTCGGCGATCATCTCGTCGAACGTCGACGGGGGCTTCGGGGTGACCCGGTCGTCGTACCAGAGCAGCTGGACGTTGGTGTTCTTCGTCGCTCCGTAGAGCTTCCCGTTCCAGGTAGCGGTCGAAAGCGGGCCCGGCAGCACGTCCTTGGTCGCCTCGGCCTTGTTCGCGCCGGTCCATTCCTCGGCCCAACCGGCCTCGGCGAACTCGGGCACCCAGGTCACGTCGAGTCCGAGGAGGTCGAGTGACCTGTCCCCCGCGGCGAGCCGCCTGACCAGCTGCACCCGCTGGTCGTCCGCGCCACGCGGCAGTTTGTTGTAGACGATCCGGTAGCGTCCGCCCGCGACCTCGTTGCACCGGTCCACCACCGTCTGCAGGTGATCCTCCGGCGAGATGAACAGGTTGATCGTCGTGCCTGCCTGCGAGGCCGAACACGCGGTGAGTGCGCCCAGCGCGACCATGACGGTCGCGAATGTCGTGACGGTGCGAGCCGATGGGGATGTCATCAGGCCTCCTTGCCCGTGGGAACGACATATCGTACGGCCGCGGGCGCTGGCGAAGATCAGGGAGCGACGATCAACGCCGCGTCCAGCAGCCTGCTGGCAAAGGACTTGCGAGGACGGGCCACGTTCTCCGGATCGAACCGGACCAATAACTCCTCGACGTCCTGGCTCGGCTCACGCCAGTTCTCGTGCACCTCGTGCAGTTCCGCGTCGGGCTCGATCCGAGTGATCGCGGTCTTGAGTGCCAGCACGTACGCGCGATCGTCACGTCCCGGACCTTCGATGAGCTCCGGAATCCCGTCGCGGTCGAGAACCAGCACGAGCGGGTACGTGCCTTGCCCCCAGCCGAGCCGGTCGAGGGACATTCCCAAGGCGCCGGCGAGAACCTTCATCCGCAGCGACATTTCCTCCAGCGGCACCGGCGGGAGAATGAAGACACACTTGCCGAGCCCGCGCTGGGCACGCACATTCGAGACCTCCCACAGCAGGCCGGGTGACCGCCCCACGACGAACACCACCAGGCTCGAATCGTCGATGTAGGCGCGGACCGCCTCCTGCCATTCGTCGTCGGCGTAGTAGTCACGGGCCGCTCCCAGCGGCTGCAGCCGGGTGCCCGGCTGACCGATCGCACGAATCGGACCGTACTCCCACAACGCCCAGGCGACGACTTCTTCGAAACGGGAGAACGATTCGACGTTCAACTGCTCGATCGGAGTGGACTGGGTTTCGGCGTGCACCCGCACTTCGAGCGAATCGTCCTGAAACGACCGGAGCAGCAGTACCGGCTTACGCGGGTCGTCCGCGATGAGCCTGCGTACTTCCGGCTGCGCCAGCCGTTTGGCGAACCGCAGTGGTTCGCGCGCCTTGCTCATGAACACGACACCGAAAAGGATCATCGGGACCGTGATGAGCAGCGCATAAAGGCCATGCACGATCAGATTTCCCGAAATGCCCGCCACGATGAAGAGAAAGCCTGCCAGCATCAACCCGAGGCTGCCAAGGCCACCGAGAAAGCCGAGCACATCCGTCGTCCGGCTCGCCGGAACATGATCAGGCTGTTTTCGGCGCAGGTAGGCCACATACCCGAAGTGGATGACCACAAGGGACAGCGCCAGCAGACCCAAACCCAGCCACAGACCCAGTTTGGGTGCCCCCAGCAGGACCGCGATCGCCACGACGATACTCCCGAGCCGGACACTGCTGACGATCAGTCTCCGCCGAGCCGTTTTCCGCAGCGCAGGCCCGATATCGACCGACCGCGGCGACCTTGTTCGCCGGGCGCGCCGCCGGAACCTGGTCGAGAGCATTTCCCGGGATCCGCGGTCGCGCAGCGTGGCCGCCACGGTCCCGCTCAGCGAAGTCAGGACGAGCAGCGCCACCGTGGACAACGCGAGTGTGTAGCCGAATTCACGACCTACCTTCGCGACCGGCGAATCATCGTCGACGGCGAGATCCGGCCGCACCTGAACCTTGCCGATCTGGTTCTTCAGCACCGCCAGCCGCACCGCGCCCAGCTCCACCGCCGAAGAGCTGCCGGGGACCGCCTCGTAGGCCGTCACGGATATCCTGGTCCTGCCGACCGCGACCCCGCCATCGAGCACGACGAGCCCGTCCTTGGTGTGCTCCACCCCGCTCAAGAAGGTGTCCGGCGGCAGACCGGGGTCGACCGGTGCGCTGGGACGGTGAATCGTCGCCCAGTCGTGGTTCCGGTGTTCGACGAGCTGGATGTTGACCCGGACGCGCTCGTCCACGCTGAACCGCCGCATGAGGCCGCCGACGACATTGGCGCGCCTGACCTCGTAGCCCGCTCCTTCGCCGTCAGGGTAGAGGTCACGCGGCTTCAGCAGCTCTTCCGACTGCTGCCGCGCCTGCGGCCCGATCGCCGCCGGGCCGAGTATCCAGTCGCCGAGCGGCAGCGGGCTCGAGTCCGCGACTGCCGCCTGCTGCCCCACGAGCAGCACCACCAACGCCGTCAGCACGGCTTTGACCAGTGCCGTCAACGGGCGGCCGCCGCACGGGTCGCTCGCCACAGCACGTGCTCGCGGCTGGTCACTTCCTCGGCCTCGCCGACCTCGACAGCCCAGGTTTCTTCGGCGGAGATCAAGGTGAGCCGGTCCCTCACAATCGTCAGCTCATTGGTCGCGTAGGCATACGACTGCCCGAGATACTCGTACTTCTTCAGTGAAAGCCAGGCGACCCCGGCGCCTGCCATCGCCGCGACGATCCCGGCCAGGTCGACGTCGATCACCCCGATGGCACGCAGCAGCGCCGCGACGACGCCGGCGGCCTCGGTCACGACCAGCGTCAGCTTCCACCGCGTGGCGCGCTCGCGATTCATCTTGGATTTCGCGGCGTACCAGGCACTCTGGTCGGCGATCCGGTCGCGCAGATACACCGCGCGGCGTTCCTCGAGGCTGCTTTCACGCAGGCCGCGCACCGTCTCGTTGAGGGCGGCGCCCGGCTGTGCCTGCAGCACCGTCGGCGCCGCGCCTTTCAGCAGCAGCGCGAGCTGATCGACGTACCCGCGTTCGGCGTCCTCCCGCCGCAGATCACGGGGAAAGGGCACCGCGCACATGGCGAACCGCCACGTCAGCGTCTTGGCCGATTCGGCCAGCACCCGCCCGTCGTACCACGTCTTCTCCGGTTTTTCCTTGACCAGCCACATTTCCACCGCGATCGCGCCCACCAGCGCGACGGCGGTGGCGAACCCGGCGAGGTCGGCGCCCCGGCCGGTCTTGAAGGTCAGCGCGCCGGTCACCGCCGCCACGACCAGAAGCACCAGCCGCAGCGACGAAGCCCGCGTGTACCGCCGCTGCATCGCGACGGCCAGATCATTCGCACCGTGGTACAGCCCTGGCAGGGCCGCATCCGGGAGCTCCATCGACGATCCTCTCCACCGGCGTCCGTGGTTCTAGGAGTCGCACTGGGAAAGGATCCGTTACGCCTCAGCGGCAACGATTCGTCTCAGGTCACCGGAGCAGCAGGCTCTTCAGCCGATTCCGCACCGCATCACGATCATGCACGTCGGCCACGTAGGTCAGCGGCGACTTCGCGATCCGCCGGATCCGGTCGTCCCCCGCACCAGCGGCGACACGATCCGCGGCCCGTCCGGTCCCGGCCAGCACGAGCACCGGAATCCGCCTGGCGAGACTGTGTTCCATATCCCCGAGCGTGATCTCCCCGCCATTGACCACCACCGTCGCCGACGTCCGCGTGCCTGCGATTCCGGCGGCGACGTCGAACAGCCAGGGCGACTCGTCGCCCCACCGGGTACCCGGCACCACGACGAAATGTGTGTGGTTCGGCTCGAGCTCGATGCCGTCGATCGTGCCGGCGGCGGCCACTCCCACCAGCGGGAAGCCGCCGTCCGGCCGGACCCGCCCGACGACGCGCATGACCCCGGAGTCCGTGCCGCCGTAGACGACCGTGGCGCCGCATTCCCCCAGCAGCGGCACGATCACGGCTTCCAGCAGCGACGACACGACGTCCAGATCCGGCGGGCTGATGCCGTCGGCGCCGCCGACGACGGACAGCACCGGCACGTCCAGGAGCAGCCCGAGCCGCTCGAGCGCCGCGGGCAGGTCGGCCCGCCGGTGGACCCTGATGCTCGGCGGCGCGTTCACGACCGAACCCTACTCCCGCGGCAACACGATCCGCGCGACTCCTGGCCAGGCTCACCGGCGAGCCGCCTTGGGCGGCGACGACCTCGGCGGGCCGTCCACAGAGGACGGCCCGCCGGAGTTCGCGTCAGAGCGGCAGATAGAACGGCGTGCAGCGCAGCGCGGGCGCGTTCTCCGGGTCGAGCGCCTTGAGGATGAGCCCGGTGACGTTCGGGTCGATCGCCTGGCTGAGGTGCCCGGCGAAGTCGTTCGAGCAGACGTCCTGGAGCACGATGTCGGTCGTGCCGGGCTCACCGAGCACGCCGCTGGTGTACGGCGTGACGACCTCGTCGTAGCGGCTGACGATGCTCGTGTAGGTCGGGCCGGGCACGTGCACCCCGCCGCGGGCGAGGTCGGTCAGGAACGACGACGGCGCGAGGTATTCGCCGCAGGCGCCGCACGCGGTGCGGAGGATTCCGCGCAGGCCCGGCACGGTCGTGAGCAAGGCGTTGGCGAGTGCGGAGAGGCCGCCGAGCGTGGTGCCGCGGTAGTTGGCGCCGAAGCCGACGAAGTGTTCGACCTTGTCGGCTCCGCCGAGGAACTTCAGGTAGTACGCGGGCATCGTGCTGCCTTCGGAGTGGCCGACGATGTCCACTTTGGCCGCGCCGGTCCTGGTGCGGACGCGGTCGACGAAGCGGCTGAGTTCGGCGGCGCTGTCGCGCATCGAGGTGAGGCCGCCCGCGAACGGGCCGAGCACGCCGGTGCCGTAGGTCAGCGAGAACACGCAGTAGCCCTGGCTCGCGAGCTTCGGTGCGTGGAAGAACCAGTTGACGGTGTCGGTGGCGCCGAGTCCGTGCACGAGGACGACCGGCTGCGGGTGAGCGGCGCTGGGTGCGCACGACCAGTCGTTCCAGCCGCTGTGTGTGGCGGCGGACGCGACCGCGGGTGCGGCGATCGTGGCGGTGATCGCCGCGATCAGCGTCGTCAGGATCCGCCTGGTCCTCGTGGCACCGCCGTTGGTGGCCCGAACCCGCATCTTCGCCTCCGATTACCCGTGAGTAGGTGTTAGGTGTCATGATGTGACACAACGGGCCGTCCGCGACATGGGACAACACTCAGACTTGAGAGGCGGGTGTTGTGAAAAGTCACAATGACGGATTCCGGCTCGGTGGCCGTGACCTGGCCGACCGGCTCACCGGCGAGCTGCCCGCGTTGACGCGCGCGGTGCTCGAAGAGCTCGTCGCGCGGGTCGCCGCCTACCGGCTGATGCCGAGCGAGGAGCTCGCGGGCGACATCAGCCGGGTGATCGAGCAGAGCCTGCGCGCGTTCGTCAGTGTGCTGCGCTCACGGAATCTGCCGACCGCGGGCGAGGTCGCCTTCCTGCGGGAGTCGGCGGCCAAGCGGGCCGAGGAAGGCATCCCGATCGAGGTGGTGCTGACCGCGTATCACATCGGTATCCAGGTCATTTGGGACGCGATGACCGCCGAGGTGCGGCCGGCGGACATCGGCGACTTGATGGCGGTCAACGCGTTGCTGCTGCGCTACCTGGAGATGATCACGCCCGCGGTCGCGGCCGGATATCTCGCCGAGCAGCGGACCATTTCCGGTGACGAGCAGTCCGCCCGCCAGAGCCTGCTGACCGCGCTGCTGGCCGGAAAGCCCGCGCGGGCCGCCGCCGAGCAGGCCAATGTCCGGCTCGCGCCGTCCTATTTCGTGCTCGCCCTGGAGTTCGGCACGCACCCCGACGAGACCGCCGCCGACGTCGATCCGGTCGTCGCGGCCCGCCGGAAGCTGCGACGGCTGCGCGGCGAGCTCGAACGCCTCGTCCGCGAGCCGATGCTCTCCTCGCTCACCGCCGACGGCGGCATCGCGCTGATCCCCCGGCCGGTGCCGCCGGACGGGCTCGGCGAGCACGACCGCCGCTGGCTCGCCGACGTGATCGCCGGGGTGAGCCGGGTGGCCGCGGTGCCGGTGACCGCCGGTGCGATGGCGGCCGAAGCCATCGACGTCGCCCCGGCCGCTGCCTGCGCGAGGCGGGTGCTGGAGGTCGCACGGGTCTTCGGCCGCCCGGCCGGGGTGCACCACCTCGACGACCTGATGCTGGAGTATCAGCTGTCCCAGCCGAGTGAGGCGCGCACCAAGCTGGCCGAGCGCCTGACCCCGCTGGCCGGCAAGGACGATCTGCTCGAAACCGTCGCCGCGTTCCTGCGGCTCGGCGACCGCCGTTCGACCGCGGAGTCCCTGCACGTCCACCCGAACACCGTCGACTACCGCCTGCGCCGCGTGCACACGCTCACCGGCCTCGATCCCACCTCGTCGGCCGACATCACGGTGATCGGCGCCGCGCTCATCGCGCGCGCCGCGTTGTCCGGCTCGAAGGACTCGTGAGTGGTATGGCCGGTTAGAACCGGCCGTACCACTCACGACCGCTACGGCGCGGCGTTCATCAGGTCGAGCGCGCTCTGCTGGCGGGCCGCGTCGATCGCGTCGACGGCGGTGTACCAGTGCAGGCCGTACTGGTCGAGCGCGTTGCGGTCGACCGAGTAGGCGCGGTCGGCCTGGCGTTTGAGGTAGGCCGTGTACGGGCGATCCGCCAATGCCGCGTTCAAAGCGGCGAGCCCGCGCACGTCCGCGCCTTTGAACGACGGGCCGTCGGCGCCGCAGTCCCCGCCTTCGCACGGGTCGCGCAGGATGCCGTCGCCGGTGTTCAACGCCGGCGCGGTGACATTCGCGTCGCCGAGCCTGCGTGCCGTGGCGAGCGTCGCGCTGTCACGGGTGGCGCGGTGAAGTTCGGTGAGCGCGTTGATGAGCACGCCCTGGTTGTAGGACCACACGGCGCTGCCGTTGTTGCGGCAGGTGCCGAGGTCGACGCCGTCGTTGACCAGCGACGACCCGTTGACCATGCCGGTGCCCTGGAACCACGTCCACCCGGCCTTCGCACGTCCCGAGTAGACGGTGTCGCCGCCGATGCGGTTGTGCAGCGCGGCGTTGAGCTGGATGTAGAGCGAGTTGGCGATGGCGTTCTTGTAGGTCCGCGCGGTGCTCCACCAGACCCCGCCGCCGCACGTGCCGTCCCAGTACGAAGCCATGTGTTCGGCGTCGGCGCGGGCGGTGGTCAGGTAGCGGCGGTCGCCGGTGAGGTCGTAGGCGGCGATCCAGGCCAGGCCCCACCAGCCGGTGTCGTCGATGTACTCGTTGCGGAACTGGCCGAACGCCTTGCCGATGTTCAGGTCGTAGGTGCGGGCGATGGCGTAGCGGTAGCTGCCGAGGCCGGTGACCTGGATGTTGCGGATCAGCGCGGTGAGCGCGTTGGCCGAGTTCCACCAGCCGGTGGTGTCGAACAGCCCGGTTCCCTTGTTGTAGAACATCATCTGCGCGGTGGCCGCGGCGCTCCGCCGGTCCCCCGCGTTCCAGGTGCTGCGCGCCCACGCCGTGCACGCGATCTCGACGCGGTCGCCCGCCTTTCCGCAGGCCCGCAGCGCGCCGACACCCAGGTTGACCCAGTCGTCGTTGTTGTACATGCCGGTCCGCCACCTGGTGGCGCCCGCCGGGATCTTGGTGTTGCCCAGCCGGGAGCCCGACGCCCAGGTCCGGCCGCCGTCGAAGGACCGGTCCAGCCAGACCTCGTCGCCGGGGCTGCCGTGGTCGATCGTCGCCCAGCCCATGGCGTCGGCGTCGTCGAAGTGCAAGGCGATCGCCCGGGAGTACAGCGTCACCGACACCGGCTTGCGGTCGCCGGGCGACGTCGCCGGGTCCGCGCCGTCGCACCGTTTGTTGCAGATGGCGGCGGCTTCGGCAGAAGGCGCCGGGGTCGTCGTGGTCTCGCTTGCGTGTGCGGTGGAAGTCGTGGTCAGGAGCGTGGCCAGAATCGCGAGGAAAACCTTCATCGATGACCCCCTTGAAGTGAATTCAGCGTGTGGCCGCGACTGGCAGACTGTCAATACGATCGCCGATATTGGTCCAGACAAACGCGGACAAATTCACCGATCTAAACTCGCTCACTCGGTGAGGGAGGAACCGTGGAACCTGGCGACCCCGAAGACCTGCTCGCCCGCGTCGGCGAGGTCTGCAAGCTTTACTGGGCGAAGCGCGATCACCCGGACATCGACGCACGCGAAGAGCTCGCGGACGGACTGCACTACGTCCGAGTGTCCTATGTGGACGCAAAACTCACCAGGCACGTCTTCATGGGCACCCACGAGGGCACGCTCGATCTCGCCACCATCAACGGTTTCACCAGGCTTTTCGACGAGCATCCCGAAGCACGTACCCGCGAATTGGTCTATCTGGGTGAACCGCCCTCCCCCGAGATCGAGGACGCCGCCGCCCAGTCCTACCTCGCCGTCCGTTCGTTCCGCGAGTACCAGGATCTGCTGTGGAATTCCGCGGGCTACCTCGACGCCCAGACCGGCAGGCTGACACAAGACAGCGCGTATCCGCTGCACCAGCACGTCGACAAACGCTGGGCACCGCTCGGTCAGCAGCCGGACGAGGTCACCGCGGCCAAGCAGATCCTGAGCTGGCTGGACACCGACGGCCCCCGATTCGTGCTGGTACTGGGCGACTTCGGCACCGGGAAGACGTTCCTCGTCCGCGTGCTGGCCCAGGAACTGGCCGGCCACGACGACCTGGTCCCGGTGCTGGTGACCATGCGCGACCTGGAAAAGAGCCACTCGCTCGACGAGCTGCTCGGCCAGCACCTCGCCCGCCACCGCCCCGACGACTCCTTCCACGCCAACTCATTCCGCTACCTGCTCCGCGAAGGCCGGATCGTCCTGCTCTTCGACGGTTTCGACGAACTCGCCCAGCGCCCCACCTACGACCGCGTCAAACAGCATTTCGAGACCCTGCGCCAGGCGGCAGACGGCTCCGCGAAGATCGTCGTGACCAGCAGGCATCAGCATTTCGCCACCGACACCGAGGTGCTCAACGAACTCGGCCGCGACGCACGCGCGCTCCCCGGCGCCCGCATCATGCGCCTGGTCCCCCTCGACCCGCAGCAGCGCCGCGACCTCGTCGGCAAGACGCTCGACGACGCCGCGGCCGCCGAGTTCCTCCGCGATCTCGAGGCCGTGCCCAACCTGCCCGAGCTGGCGGCCAACCCGCGCATGCTCACGTTCATGATGGCGCGCCGAGACAGCATCACGCGCCTGGTCGAAGCGGGTCCCGGCGCCGAGCCGATGACGGCCGGCAGGCTGTACGGGATCCTCCTCGCGGACTGGCTCGCCCACGAGGTGATCCGGCAGAGCGCTCCGGGCGCGGCCGATCCGCTGGCCGCGGAGACCCGCCACGCGGCGGTGCGGGAACTCGCGGTGCTGATGTGGCGGTCCGGCCGGGACAGCGTGCCGCTGGCCGATCTCGGTGAGTTCGCCGAGGGCATCGCCGAGTTGACCGCATGGCAGACGCAGCCGGGTGAAGCCGCCCACGCGATCGGTTCGAGCACGGTGCTCGTCCGCACCGACACCGACGAGTTCGCGTTCATCCACCGGTCGGTGCTGGAGTGGTTCGTCGCCGAGGCGATCTGCGACGACCTCCTCAACCACCGCACCTGCCTGCTGCTGAGCGACACCGGCCTGAGCCCGCTGGTCGCCGACTTCCTGTGCGACCTCGCCGGGACCGACCGTGTCGTGGGCTGGGCACGCGCGACAGTCGAGTGGGATGGAGACGCCACCGGACCGAAGGCCACGACGAACGCGGCGCTGTTGTTGCGCCGCACCCACCAGTCCGCGCAGGTCGACTACACCGGGCAGGATCTGCGGGGCGCGGATTTGTCCGAGGTGGACCTCTCGCACGTGAGGCTGGCCAACGCGTTGCTGGCAGGCGCGGTCCTGTCCGGCATCATGGCTGGCGCCGACCTCAGCGGAGCGCAACTGGTCAACGCGAGGCTGGCGGGCGCGGACCTGACCGGCGCCGATCTGACCGGAGCGGACCTGACCGGCGCGTGGCTCGCGGGCGCGAACCTCACCGGCGCGAAGCTCGAGGGCGCGAAGCTCGACCGGGCGGTCCTGCTCGGCGCGACCGTGGACGAGGGCGCCTTGGCCGGCGCCAGCACTTTCGGCGCGGCGCTGCCCGGCGCGACGCTGACGCCCGAGGTCGGCGGCAAATCACCGGTCACCGCGCTCACGACGTTCGGGGACGTTCTCGTGACCGGGCATCACGATGGCGCCGTGCGACTCTGGGAAGCCTCGACCGGCAGGCAGCTGCGCACGCTCATGGGCGGTACGAGGCCGATCGACGCGCTGGCCGTGCCCTTGGACGGCTCGTGGCTGGCCGCCGCGAGCACCAGCGGGTCGGTGCGGATCTGGCGTCCGGAGACCGGAGAGTTCCTGCGCCGCCTGCCTTCCCAGACCGCAGCGATCTCGGTGCTCGCCGCCGAACCCAGCGGGCGATGGCTGGCGACGGCCGGCCGGAAGGATCCGGTCAGGTTCTGGGATCCTCTCACCGGCGCCCATGAGTCCGAGATCGCCGACTCCACCGGCCGGGTCCGGCTGATGGTGGTGTCCGCGGACGGCGCCAAGCTGGCGATGTCCGGTGACGACGACACCACCGAGATCTGGCACCTGGGTGACCAGTGGTTCGAGCTGGCGCACACCCTGCCTCATCCACAAACGCGGGCGACGGCCTTGGCGATTCATCCTCAGGGTGACTGGGTGGCCACCGGTCACGCCGACGGCGGCGTCCGGGTGTGGGACCTCTTCCTCACGTTCACGAGTCTGGTGAACACGCGCGAGAGCCTGGTTTTCCCCGACGCTGTCGAGGCATTGACCATCAGCGCCAACGGACGGTATCTCGCCACCACGAGCGGAGGCGAGCTTCGCATCCTGTTCCCGCGTATCGGCAAGCACGGAGCCACCATCCACACATCGGTCAAGACGGCGCGAGCGATGACCGCGGCAGCCGACGGTTCGTGGCTCGCTTTGGCTGCGGCCGACGGCACCGTACACCGCTGGGAGCCCGAATCCGGGGAATCGCTGCCCGGTATACGGGACGAGGCGACGCGGATAACCGGACTCGCGGTCGCCGGAGACGCCCACTCACTGGCCATCGGCGGGGCCGACGACTTCATCGCGCTGTTCGACGCGAACCTCGGCCACTGCTCGGAAACGTTCAAGGGCGAAGGCCTGGTCTTCGCGGGCGACGAAGAGCGGCTGGTGTTCGCCGTCGAGGACGCGCAGGGCGTGGCCGTTCAAACCAAGTCTCCGCGGGGAAAGGTGTTCCACCGAGGCCTGCATCCGACGAGACGACCTGTGCTCGCGGTGGCGCCGGATGGCAAAACGGTGGCCGTGGCCAACTCCGCGAACACCGTCGTGTTGTTCAATCTGCCGAAAAGCCTGCCCAAGAGCACCCACGTGAGGACTCTGCAAGAACACCAGAAACGGGTGCGTGCGCTGATCTTCGATCCCGCCGGGCACTGGCTGGCCTCCAGCGGTGATGACGGCATGCTCGAGGCGCGAAATCCTCGTACCGCCAAGGTTCTGTGGAGGCTTCCGGCCAGTGTGGGCGCGATACGGGCGTTGACGGTGGATCCGGGCGGTGCCTGGCTCGCCTCCGCCGGAGCACACGAGAGCATCCGGATCCACGATCCCGAGACCGGCGCCGTGCGCCTCCGGTTGATCCATGTCGGCGGTGATGTGCGCGCGCTCGCGGTGGCACCGGATGCCTCCTGGCTGGCTTCGGCGGGTGGCGACGGATGCATCCGGATCTGGGGACCCAACACCTCGAAGTCATTGCGGACATTGCGGGGAAGTCCCAGCGCGGTGACCGCTTTGGTGGCGGACCCGCGCGGCCGCTGGCTCGCCGCCGCGAGTGACGACGGCGCCGTACGACTGTGGGATCCCCACACCGGCGCGCTGCTCAAGATGTTCGTCAACAACCAAGGCGGCTGGGTCATCATGTTGCCTCATGCACAGACCAGGAGACACGAGGGCCAGCCGACCGGGATCTGGTGGACGGCCGGCTTGTGCCGTTTCGACCTCGCGGAACTCGACGACCTGCCGAGGAACGTCCAGGCATCGAGCATGCGGCCGTGAACGAACCGACCGGTGAGTGGCGTGCGGACGCTCCCGCACGAGCAGCCCTGCGCTGGGCCGAAGCGGTCAATCTGGCGTGGACGAACACCGGCGAGCTTGAGCCCGTCGGTTCGCGTGAGCTGCTGGCCGGGATCCTGCTGGCCGACCCGGACGGCAGCCCGGCGCGGGTGTTCCTCGACCACTTCGCCATTCCCGCTGGCGTGCTGCTCGAACCCAGGGAGCCGCTGGACGCGGCGGAACTAACGAGGTTGATCGACCAGGTGCCCGAGAATCCGCCGGTCAGCGACGGACTCAAGCAAGCCACGGCGACACTCACGGGACCGGGCAAGCTGATCTCGGTCCGCGAGCTGTTCGGCGTGCTGCTGCGGATGGGCGAGTTCCGTGTTCCGGTGGCGGGTTTACTGGCGGCCAGAGGCGTCGACATGGGCAAGGTGATCACGGCTTACACCAAGCACCTCACCAGCCGGATCCCGCTGGCGGAGCTGCTCAGGGAGCATTTCCCCGACGCGGGCGCCCGGGTGCGGCTGCCCGCGTATCTGCCGGATCAGCCACACCGGGACGCTCCCTCCCCGGATCTGGTCGGGGTGACCGAGGAGATCAACGCCTTCGCCTACCTGATCGCGTCGCGGCAGCTGGTGCCGCCGCTGGCGATCGGCTTGTTCGGGGACTGGGGGTCCGGGAAGAGCTACTTCCTGCGCGGGCTGCGGGACCGCGTCGACACCGTCGCCGGTGAGGCCGCCGAGGACACCTTCCTGCGGCACGTCGTGCAGGTCGAGTTCAACGCGTGGCAGTACGTCGGCGGCGATCTGTGGGCGAGCCTGCTGGAGCATCTGTTCCGGAATCTCCGTCGTTCCGGTGACGACAGCGACGACCTGCTCGGGCAGCGTCAACAGTTCTGGGTCGGCAAGGTGCGCGACGCCGAAACCGAGCACGGCACGGCGACCGAAGACCGAGCGGCACTCAAAGAGGATCTCGAAGCCGCGCAGCTCATCGTCGCGCAGAAGGAGAAGGAACAGCGTGACGCCCTCGCCGGATTGGCGAAAGCGCGCGCGAAGAACCCTTTCGCCGCTTGGAAACCGTCAGCTGAGCTTCGCGAGAAGATCTCCGAAGCCGCGTCGAAAGCCGGAGTCGACGTCGTCGGTGAGCGCGCCGACGAACTCGCCGCGGAGCTGGGGAACGCGCGGAAAGCGTTGAGTGCGGCCGGAACCGTCGTGGCGCCCTTGCGCACCGGCGGGTGGCGCTCCGCGGCCGCGGTCGTCGGTCTGCTCGTCCTTCCGGTGGTCGTGGGGTTCGCCGTGCGTCACGCTGACGCGCTCGCCGGGGTGGCGGCGACGATCAGCTCGGTGCTGGCCGCGGTGATCGGATACCTCAAGCTCGGCACCAACGCCGTGACCGGCGCGACGACGAAGATCGCGCAGGCGCAGGCGGAACTCGCGCAAGCCGAGGCGGACGAGCGCGAACGATTCGATCAGCAGATCAAGGAGGCCGAGGACAAGCTGGCCGCGACGCAGTCCGCTTTGGACAGTGCCACCTGCCAGGAACAAGCGCTGGCAGGCAAAGTCGTCGAGCTGAAAGCCGAACTCGCCGCGACGACCCCGCGCCGGGTGCTCAGCGACTTCATCACCGACCGTCTCGCGAGCGAGGACTACCGCAGTCATCTCGGCGTGCCCGCGCTGGTCCGCCGGGACTTGGAGCGGTTGTCCCAGCTCGTCGCCGAACATCGCGACAATCCCGCTGACGACTCGGTGCCGGAGGACTACGCGATCGACCGGATCGTCCTCTACATCGACGATCTCGACCGGTGCCCGCCCGAGCTGGTCGTGCAGGTGCTCGAGGCGGTGCACCTGCTGCTCGCGTTCCCGCTGTTCGTCGTGGTGGTCGCGGTCGACTCGCGCTGGCTCACCAGCTCGCTCGAGGAGCACTACGCCCAGCTCGGCGGCAAGGGCGCGTCCCCAGACGCCTACCTCGAGAAGATCTTCCAGGTCCCGTTCTGGGTACGACCGCTGGGCAGCGGGACGCGGCAGGGCATGCTGCGTGCCCTGTTCGCTCCGAGCGTCGCGGCCGAGCCCACCTCACGCGAGACGGAGCCTGAGAGCGGACCGGACCTGCAGCCTGCCGACTTCGCGGCCTTCGCCGAGCGAGTGGCCTCGCTGTCCAGCGTTCGCCGGGAGGACGAAGCCGCGTTGACGGCGACCGGTCTCACCTTGACCGCTCAGGAGCTGCAAGGCATCGAGGAGGCCGGGGCGTTGCTCGGTGACACTCCACGCGCGATCAAGCGGTTCGTCAACATCTACCTGCTGGTGAAGGCCATGGGTGTCGCCCGCGGCCGGTCGATGCCCGACGAGCGGCAGCTCGCGGTGCTGGTCGCGCTGGCGACCAGGCACCCCGGGCTCGTCGAATCCCTGCTGTCCAAGGTCACCGCCGGGAACGAGACGCTGGGCAAGGCGCTGGCCGGCGTCGAAAATCCGATGCTCGACGACTGGGTCGCCGAGAAGCCGGACCGTGCCGAGCTCGATCTCAGCCCGTTTCGGGACTGGATCGAGCTCGTTTCCCGGTTCCGGTTCTCGCGCTAGCCGATCTTGTCCAGTTCCGCGAGCGCGTCGGCCGGGAGTTCGAGCCCGGCGCCTGCGACGTTCTCCCGCAGGTGCTCGACCGACGAGGTGCCCGGGATGAGCATCATGTTCGGCGAGCGGTGCAGCAGCCAGGCGAGCGCGACCGACATCGCCGTGGTGTCGAGGCGGGCCGCGACGGCGTGCAGCGCGTCGGACTGCAGCGGGCTGAAGCCGCCGAGCGGGAAGTACGGGACGAACGCGATGCCCTGGCTCGCGGTGAGGTCGACGAGCGGGTCGTCGTCACGGCGGGCGAGGTTGTAGAGGTTCTGGACGCAGACGACCGGGGCGATCGACTGGGCTTCGGCGAGCTGCTCGGCGTTGACGGTGCTGACGCCGAGGTGACGGATCAGGCCCTGCTGCCGCAGCTCGGCGAGCGCCTCGAACTGCTCCGCGAGGGAACCTGGCTCGGGGGCGTCGAAGCCGCCGACGCGGAGGTTGACCACGTCCATCGCGTCGAGGCCGAGGCGGCGCAGGTTGTCGTGGACCTGGGCGCGCAGCTCGTCGGGGGTGCGGGCGTGGGGCCAGCCGCCCTGCTCGTCGCGGCGGGCGCCGACCTTGGTGACGATGTGGACGTGGTCCGGGTACGGGGCGAGCGCCTCGCGGATGATCTCGTTGGTGACGTACGGGCCGTAGAAGTCGGCGGTGTCGATGTGGTTGACGCCGAGTTCGACGGCGGTGCGGAGCACGGCGATCGCGGCGTCGCGGTCCTTCGGCGGCCCGAAGACGCCGGGGCCGGCCAGCTGCATCGCGCCGTAGCCGACACGGGTGAGTTCGAGGTCGCCCATGCGGTATGTGCCGCCGGGCAGGTCGTGGGTCGCCATTGGTTCCTTCCAGCTCGCGGCCTGGTGCCGCGAGCACCCTCTCACGATGGCCGCCAGCCCGCCGCGCAGGCAGTGCCCCGCTCATCCTGGGAGTGACGGGGCCCAGGCACAGGCGCCGTGCCCTACCTATAGTCGACGTCATGACCAGGTCGAACGCGCTCGGCGAATATCTGCGGGCACGCCGTGAGCTGGTCGATCCGGCGGACGCGGGGTTGCGGGTCACCGGGGTGCGGCGGACGCCTGGGCTGCGGCGCGAGGAGGTCGCGACGCTGGCGGGGATCAGCGCCGACTACTACCTGAGGCTCGAACAAGGCCGGGATCGCAACCCGTCGCCGCAGGTGCTCGAAGCGCTGGCCAAGGTGTACGGGCTCGACGTGGCCGCGACGCACTACCTGCTCAGCCTGTCGACGGCTCGCGCGGCACCGAGACGGCCGCGCCGTGAGGTGGTGCCGACCGGGGTGCGGCAGCTGCTCGACACCATCGGGCTGCCCGCGTTCGTGGAGAACCGGCTGTTCGAGGTGCTCGCGGCGAACCGGCTCGCGGCGGCGCTGTCGCCCACCATGCGGCCGGGGATGAACCGGCTGCGCGCGGTGTTCCTCGATTCCGCCGAGCGGAAGCTGCATCCCGAGTGGGAACAGGCGACCGCGGGCATGGTGGCGGCGTTCCGGTCGTCGATCGGCACCGAGGTCGACGATCCGCGGATCACGCATCTGGTCGGTGAGCTTTCGTTGGCCAGCCAGCGGTTCCGCACGCTCTGGGCGCGTCATGACGTCAAGCCGCTCGCCGGTGGACCTGCGCGGATGCTGCATCCGGAGGTCGGGATGCTGGAGCTGCGCAGGGAAAAGCTGGCGATCGGTGATTCGGATGGCCAGCTGCTGGTCATTTACCACGCCGAACCCGGGTCCGAAAGCGCCCAATCGCTCGCTCTTCTTAAGTCTTTTGCCGAGATTTCCGAAAACTGCTAATGCGTCTACAAGTGCGTCCGCACTCGCAGATATATGACCACTCAGGAATTGAGTTACGATTTTCTCCGAGAGTTCAGCCGGAAACCATTCTCGGGGAGTACGACATATGCGCCGTTGGGTTCGCTACCGACTTTCCGTGCTGGTGTGCGTGGACAGTGACGACCGGCAGGAACGGCACACGGTCACCCACGTGGTGATCCCCGCCCCGCAGGACGGCAGCACGCTCGAGCGCGACCCGGCAGGCGATTTCCTGATCTACGACCAGCATATGCGGCGCACCAACGACAACGACGTGGTCGTGCACCGGGTGGTGGCCGCGGCGGAGAACAAGGCCGAGTGGCCGCCCGCGACCAGGGCCCGCCGGCGCTGAGGTCGTGAGTGGTACGGCCGGTGAGAACCGGTCGTACCACTCACGACTCCCCTCAGAGGGTGACGGACCAGCTGTCCAGGACGCCGGTGTCACCTGGCCCGTAGTCGGTCACGCGCAGCTGCCAGCGCCCGCCCGCCGGGGACGAGGCGTTCGGCACGGTGAAGGTGCGGGCGCCGGTCCAGGCGGTGCAGGTGGCGCCGCCGCTGTACTTGAGCGGGTAGCCCTTGCCCTTGGGGTCGAGCAGGGTGATGCCGAGGTCTTCGGCGCAGGTGTGGGTGATGGTCACCGCGACGGTGAGCTGGCTGGCGGCCTGCCCGGTCAGTGTCGAGGTGATCGGGCTGAAGATCTGCTGGTAGTCGCGGATCTGGTAGTCGGTGCCGTTGCTCAGCGTGCGGGTGCCGCCGCCCCCGGTCTGGGTGCGTGCCGACACCGCGGAGCTCGCCGGCGAGACGTTGCCCGCGGCGTCGCGGGCCTTGATCGTGAACGTGTAGGCGGTGTCGGGGTTGAGGCCGGTGACCGTGGCGCTGGTCCCGGCGGACGAGGTGGCCAGCGTGGCGCCGTTGTAGACGTCGTAGCCGGTGACGCCGACGTTGTCCGTGGCGGCGTCCCAGGCGAGGGAGACGCTGTTCGCGGTGGTGCCGGTGGAACGCGGGTTGCCTGGCGCGGTCGGCGCGGTCGTGTCGTCCTCGCCGCCGCCGGTGACCAGCTTGAGCTGCCACTTGGTCAGTGCTTCGCCAACGGGCTGGAAAATGGACATGTCGCCGTCGCTGGGGTTCTCGACGCACTTGGAGGGGCCGCCGTCGTGCAGGCCGGTGGCCTTGCTGCCGAGCAGCCAGCCGCCGCCGGAGTCGCCGCCGAGCGAGCACGCGGTGGTCCAGGTGAGGTCTTCGATGATGAGCCCGCCGCCGTAGTCGACGGACTTGTGCGTGTACTTGACCTCGCCGCACTTCCAGTGCGAGGTGTTGCCGGAGTGGCAGACGCGGTCGCCGACCATGGCCTCGGCCTGCCCGGTGAGGGTGATCGCCGGTTCGCCCCAGGTGTTGACCGCGGCGGAGAGGTTCCAGCCCGCCTCGGTCACCGCGACGACGCCCATGTCGCCTTCGCGGGCGTTGACACTGTGGGTGCCGCCGACGTTCGAGGTGCCGATGCGGTTCTGCTGGCCGGAAGCGCCGTACGCGGCCTGGTCGCGGTCGTTGGTGCAGTGCCCGGCGGTGAGGAAGTGCTTGGCGCCGGCGGAATCGGTGACCGGGAAGCCGACCGAGCAGTTGCTCTCGCCGCCCGGCCACCACGGGTTGCCGGTCTGGATGGTGCCGGACTGCTGCTGCGGCGACGAGGTCGTCTCGGTGATGCGGACGCCGAGTTCCTTGGCACGGTAAAGGAAGCTGTCGGTGGCGGCGGTCTTGCGAGAGCGGTCGACGGACACGCCGACCACGTTGTCGCGCACGTCGATGCCCCAGCCGAACACGCCGGGAACGCCGGTGCCGACGAGTGCGCGGACGGCGTCGTCGGTCCGGTCGAGATCGGCTTGGCTTCTGGTGACGAGCTTGGCTTCGGCACCGCTCGCGCGGGCCGCGTCGGCCGCCGCGGCGGTGGTGACGGCCAGTGTCAGCTTGCCGGACGCGGCGTCGAACCACTGCCCGGCGGACTGCGCGCGCAGTGAGGCGGGCAGTCGTCCGGCGACGCGGTGGGCGTCGTCCTGCGCGGTGAGCTGGGCGCGGGCCTGGTCGGCGGTGATGCCGAACGCCGCCGCCACGCCCTCGACCGCGGCCTGCGGTAGCGCGGGGCCCGGCGGCGGCTCGGCGTCGGCCGGGTGCAGGCCGAGCCCGAGCGCGGCCACGCTCAGGACGGAAACGAAGATGCTTCGGCGCATGCTCACTCCTCGAATCGGAATCAGGTGCGCTGAAGGTAATTCGGACGGGCCTCGGAGTTTAAGATCCGCAAGTAGTTAACAATTAAGAGCTACTCGTCCCACTCCCAGTCGAAACCGTAACAACCCGGCCCGAAGTTGAGCGCGACCCCGTGCACGGAATCATTGCGTGGCAGCATTTCCGTGAACTCCGCAGGGTGACCGTCCACTTCGGAATACCGGCGGCAGCGCACCGGGAGCGACTGCGGTGAGAATCGGATCTCGAGTACGTATTCGCGGACCGGCAGCCGGAATTTGCGTTCGTAGTTGGTCGCTTCGGGGCAGGGCCTGCGATTGACGAGGGTGTGCTCGGTGATCACGGTCTCGCCGCGCGCGAGCGGCTGTTCGAAGAGCAGCTCGACGACCAGCAGCCCGTCCTCTGGCCGGTGGACGCTGCGGCCGGGGCGGCAGCCACGCAGTGACCGCAGTGTGGGCAGCGGCCGGTCGTGCTCGTCGATGTGCATGATCACCACCCAGCGGTCGGGGCCGTCGGCTTCGGCGCGCAGCACCTGCCGTGAGCGGATGGCGAGTTCTTCGCGGCCTGCGCCGACGGTGACCACGTCGTGCTGGCTGATCCTGGTCAGCCGTTCGTCCCAGCGGGTGTCGACGTCGCTGACGGCCGCGTCGATGCGGCCCCGGTCAGGCCAGAACCGCCCGATCTCGGGCAGCGTGCCCGGTGACTTGGCTCGCGCGCGTGGTGGGCCGAGCAGCGCGATCAGCGAGCCGGGTGGCACTTCGAGCACCTGTTCCAGATGCCGGAGTGCGAGCACGGAGTCGCGGCGTTCGGGGCGGCTGCGCCCGGATTGCCAGTAGCTCAAGGTGGCCGGGGTGATCGAGACACCACGGGCGTGCAGGTGCTCGCGGAGCCGGTCGAGGCTCAGCCCGCGGGCCTTGATGGCCTCACGCAGCGCGTCGGCGAACGGCCCAGTCCGCAGCAGCCGCTCGAACTCGGGCCGTGGGCTCGCCCGGCCGGTCATCATGCCTGATCGTAGATCCGGCCGAACGGCGGAACCAAGCGTTAACAGTTAAGAGCAGGCGGGCGGCCGAGTTCACCGAGGTCTCAACGAAAGTTCGTAGACACGCCGGGTGGGCTCCGATCCACTGTGCGAGGCGATTTTCACCGGCGAGGAGGCCCCACGATGGCGGAAGTGACCCGGCGGACATTCCTGGCGGCGACCGGGGCGGCGGCGTTGGCGCCCTTACCGGCGGCGGCCGCGACGGGCAGCATCGCCGACGTCAAGCACATCGTGGTCCTGATGCAGGAGAACCGCAGCTTCGACCACTATTTCGGCGCCATGAAGGGCGTGCGCGGGTTCGCCGACCGCGCCACGATCCAGCTGCCAGGCGGGTTTTCGGTGTTCAACCAGCCCAACGGGCTCGGCAGGCAGTACCCGTTCGCGTTGCGGGGTCCCGGTGGGAACGCCGAGACGCTCGCGCAGTGCCAGGGCGACATCGCGCATTCGTGGGGTGATCAGCACGGCGCGTGGAACCAGGGCAAGATGGACCGCTGGATGGCGGCGAAGAACAAGATCGGCTGCCTCGGTCATCTCGACCGGACCGACCTGCCGTTCCACTACGCGCTGGCCGACGCGTACACGATCTGCGACGCCTACCACTGCTCCGGGCTGACCGCGACGGGCCCGAACCGGACGTTCCTGTTCAGCGGCATGATCGACGCGGCGGGCCGGTACGGCAAGCCCGCCAGCGACGGCGGTGAAGAGTCGGGACTGACCTGGCAGACCTACGCCGAGGTGCTGCAGAACGCCGGTATCACGTGGCGGGTGTTCCAGAACGCGAAGAACAACTACGGCGACAACGGTCTCGCGTACTTCAAGCAGTTCGCCAACGCGCAGCCCGGCTCGCAGCTGTACGACCGCGGCATGTCCAGTGTCCCGGCTGCCACGGGCAACACTCCTGACGACATCCTCGCCGCGATCAAGGCGGCCGCGGTGGGTGGCACGCTGCCGCAGGTGTCGTGGGTGGTGACCGATCAGATCACCTCCGAGCACCCGATCGGGCCGCCGGTCAACGGCGAGCGGTTCGTCAGCGGCCTGCTCAAGGCGCTCGCCGCCGATCCCGACACGTTCAACAGCACCGCGGTGTTCCTGAACTACGACGAGAACGACGGCTTCTTCGACCACGTGCCGCCACCGTCGCCCGCGGCGGGCACGGCCGACGAGTTCGTCAGCGGCACGCCGGTGGGGCTGGGCTTCCGGGTGCCGATGATCGTGATGTCGCCGTGGAGCCGGGGCGGCTGGGTCGACTCGGAGGTCTTCGACCACACCTCGGTGATCCGGTTCATCGAGACCTGGTCGTCCGCGATCGGCAAACCCGCGAACTGCCAGACGATCAGCGCGTGGCGCCGCTCGGTCTGCGGCGACCTGACCTCGGCGTTCGACTTCGCGAACCCGGTGTACGGGCTGCCCGCGCTGCCGACGCCCGGTCCGCCGATCTCGGCCGGGACGTGCGCTCCCCTGCCGAACCCGACGCCGCAGAACAACGCGCTGCCCCCGCAGGAGCCCGGCACGAAACCGGCCCGCGCGCTGCCGTATCAGGCGAACGCGTCGATCTCGTCGTGGCTGTACGGCGCGAACGGGCAGATCCAGCTCAACATCACGATGACCAACGAGCGCCCGATCGCCGCGAAGTCCGCACATTTCTCCGTGTACGCCAACGCTTTCCGCAGCGGCGGTCCGTGGCAGTACACAGTGGCCGCCGGCGCCGCGACGACCGATTTCTTCAACTGCGGCAGCGGGTTCGGTGACGGTAACTACGACTTCACGGTGGTGGGGCCGAACCGGTTCCTGCGCCGGGTGCGCGGCAATGCGGGTAAGAAGCTGGAGGCGCGCTCACGGATCGCGGTGAGCGCGAGCACCGGGAAACTGGCGCTGTGGCTGGATTTCGTCAACGACTCGGCCGCGTCGACGACGTTCACGGTGACGGCGAACAACTACCGCACCGACGGGCCGTGGACGTACACGGTCGCGGCCGGGCAGAGCGCGAGCGACTACTTCAACGCGGTCGCGTACTCGGGTGGCTGGTACGACTTCACGGTCACGACGGCCGCAGACCCCGCCTGGTCACGGCGCTTCGCCGGGCACATCGAGACCGGCTCCCCCAGCGTCACGGGCTAAGGGCTCGTGCGCGTTGCGGGCGGTTAGAACCGCCCGCAACGCTCACGACCCCAGGGCTGAGGGTGACTCCGCGTCCGGGATCAGCAGCCGGGGTGTGCCGGAGCCGTTGGCCGGGACCGCCCAGACGTCGGAGTGGCCGCCGTCGCGCGAGAGCGGGTAGGCGATGGTGCGGTCGTCGAGCCAGGCTGCCTGATCGTCGACGCTGTGGGTTTCGGCGAGCGCGGTGACCGTGCCCGTCTCGAGGTCGAGCACGGACAGGCGCCAGCCTTTGGCGGGGTCACCGTCCACAGCGGACTTGTAGGCGACGCGGCGGTTGTCGGGTGAGAGCGACGGGCATTCGACGTTGTCGCGCAGCGTGCGCACGGTGCGAGCGGTCGAGTCGCCTTCGACGAGGTAGCGGTGGCTGCCGGTGGACATGGTCGCGTAGAAGCGGTTGTCGTCCCGCGCGAACGTCACGCCCCAGAAGTTGAGGTCGGCGGCTTGGTAAGGCTTGCCGTCGACGGTGACCGCGAAGTCCTCGAGCGTGCCTTCGAGGTCGCCGGTGCGCAGGTCGAGGGTGCCCACGCGGGTGGAGAAGCGGCCGCCGTTGTAGGAGTCGCCGGTGACGAACACCGTCCACGCGGCGCGCTGCCCGCTGGCGGAGACCCGGGCGCGGTTGGGCAGACCGACCAGCGGGATCTCACGTTTCGCGTTGAGCTGGGTGTCGAGCACGACGAGCTGGTAGGTGGTGAGCCCGGCTTCGGGGCGCAGGCAGAGTCCGGTGCCCGCCGCCGCGTAGACGCGGTTGCAGGTCAACGGGGACACCGCGCGCACGCCGGCGCCGTCGATGGTGGCGAGGTGCCCGCGGTCGGCGTCGGCGGTGCTGATGAACAGCAGCCGGGGACCTGGCGTGAGGGTCACCGCGCCGGGGGTGCCGGTCGCCGCAGCGCCGTGGTCGCGGGAGCCGACGATGTAGGCGACCGCGGCCGCGATGAGTACGATCACGCCGCCGGCGGCGATGAGGATCCGGGTCTTCATGCGCGGGCCCCGCGCATGAGCGCGAACGTTCCGGTGATCGCGGCGAGGACCAGGACGGCCGCGGCCGAGATCGCGGCGGTGGCGCCCCAGAACTGCCAGGCGAGTCCGAAAAGGACGGATGAGACCAAATAGGACAGTGCCTGTCCGGTCTGGATGAGCGAGATGCCGGTGGTGCGCAACGCTTCGGGCAGCACCGGACCGGCCAGTGCCATCAGGACGCCGTCGGTGCAGGCGTAGAACGCGCCGTAGAGACCCAGTGCCAGCGCGAACAGCGGCCAGCCGGTCATCGGGCTCGCGAGCAGGAGGTAGACGGCGATCAGCCCGCCGTATCCGGCGAGCAGTACCGGCAGTCTGCCGACGCGGTCGGCGAGCGCGCCCAGCGGTGCGGCGAGCAGCAGGTAGGCGAGGTTGGTGCCGACGGCGAGCAGCGGGAACCAGCCGGTCGCGATGTCCTCTTTGCGTTGCAGCAGCAGGTAGACGAACCCGTCGCCGATGGTGGACATGCCGAGCACGCACGCCGCGATCAGCAGCCGCCGGACACCCGCGGTGCGCAGCAGTGCCAGCGCGGCGCGGGGTGAGACGGTGCCCGCGGGCGGCCGCGCGGTGCGGCGGTCACGGACGAACAGGACGAGCAGCAGCACGCCGATCGCGCCGACGCAGAAGCTGGTGAAGAAGACGGCGTCGAACGCGCCGGCGCCCGCCGCGGCGAGCACCGCGACCGCGACCAGCGGGCCCGCGAACGCGCCGGCGCTGTCCATCGCGCGGTGCACGCCGAACGCGCGCCCGAGCATGTGTTCCGGGGTGGACAACGTGATCAGCGCGTCGCGGGGCGCGGTCCGCAGGCCTTTTCCGGCCCGGTCGGCGGTGATCACCGCGCCGATCGCGGTCGCCGACGAACCCGCGGCCATGAGCCCGAGCTTGGCGACGGCGGAGAGCCCGTAGCCGACGCCCGCGACGGCTTTGCGCCTGCGGACCCGGTCGGCGACGTAGCCGCCGACGAGCCGCAGCAACGCGGTCGCGCCGGTGTAGAGCCCGTCGACGAGCCCGTACGCGGCGGGGCTCAAATGCAGGCCGAGCACCAGGTAGACGGGCAGGATCGCGGTGACCATCTCCGAGGAGACGTCGGTGACGAGACTGACGGTGCCGAGCGCGAAGACGTTGGCGCCGATGCCGGTGAGCGTGCGCCGGGACCCCGCTTCGGCGTGGTCCCGGCGGCCGATCGTGGAGAGGTACAAGCCCTATTGCCAGACGTCGGTGATCGGTGACTTGCTCGCGGCGTTGTTGATGCCGGGCAGTCCGTACGCGGCCTCGATCGTGCGGAGCACGGTGTAATGGTTGATGGATTCGCTGTAGCTGCCGACCTTCACCTGCGCGCCGACGAAGGCGGTGAAGATCTGGTTGACCGAGGTGCCGCTGTCCTCGTCGAAGGTGACGATCAGCAGGCTGTTGTGCGTCTTGGCCCACTGGGCGTAGGCGTCGAGGTGGCTCTTGAGCCACTTGTCCCCGGTGCCGACCGCGCAGTCGTGCATGTCGTTGCACATGTCCGGGGTCACGAACGCCACGGTCGGCAGCTGCGTGAAGTCCGTCGGGAAGGCGGAGTTGCGCAGGTTCGCCGAGGCCGGGATGTTGCTGAAGTCGACCCAGCTGTTGTGCTTGCGCCGGTAGGTGCTGCTCGAGCAGCCGGTGTAGCCGTCCGACGGCATCGCCTCGGAGTAGCCCTTGAACGACTTGCCCGCGCCGGCGAGCTGTGAGCCGAGGTTGGCCTTGGCGCCCAGGTTGATCGGGCACGCGTCATCGGTGACGCCCTGCGGCGAGCCGGAGAACAGCGCGACGTAGTTCGGCTGGCTCGGGTGCGTGATCGCGAAGGAGTTGGTGAACTTCGCGCCCTGCCCGGCGAGGCTGTTGAAGTACGGCGCGCTCGAGCTGCCGTTGATGGAGGAGTACTTCTTGTTCTCGAACATGACCAGCACGATGTGGTCGAACGCGGGCACCGCCGAGGCGGTGGGCTCGATCGCGGGCGCCGAGGGTTCGGCGGCCTGGACGGCGGTGAACACCCCGGCCGCGACCAGCGTCGTGGCCGCGAGCGCGGTCACGATCCGCTTCCGGAACATGAGACCTCCTGCAGGGTCTGGGTGAGGGCGCCCCATGGTGGCCAGGACAGTGGGACGACTCGTGCCTCGCCGTCATCCAACCGGTGCCACGGATGTGAACAACAGAAGTCGCCCCCGACCGGCGCAGGCTGAAAGTGGAGAACGGTTCAAAACGGAGAATCCCGCTATTCCAGCCATTCGGTGACAATCTCGGAGCTGGCGTGGATGTTCACCAGCTTCGCGACCCCCTCGGTGTGATTGACGAACCTGTGCGGCGTCCGCGGCGGCACGACCGCGATGTCCCCCGCGACGGCCACGGCGCTCTCGCCGCCGATGGTCACGGTGACCGAGCCCTCCTGCACGACGAACACCTCTTCGTACTCGTGCTGGTGCAGCTTGGGCCCGTCACCCGGATTGGCGGTGACGAGGAAGAAGGAGAACCCGACGCCGCCGTGGTCCTTCCCGGTGAACTGCGACCCCGGCAGCTGGCTCTGGTTGACGATCAGCACGGTCTGTCTCCCTCGCTCGACGGCCTTTGCCCGAACCTACCCCGAGGTCGTGAGTGCTCCGGCCGGTTAGAACCGGCCGTACCACTCACGACCCCTGCAACGACCGCGGCCTGCTGCGGGCGAGTGGATCCTCTGCTGCGTTAGATGCAGCAAAGGATCCACTCGCCCGCCACGTTTACCCTTCCGGCCAATAGAACCGCCCGCAACGCTCACGAGTCCTGGATCCCGCGATTTCATGCCTTCCTGAAAACCCTTGCCGCCCGGTTCACTGGCCACCACACTCGCCAGCGAACTATGTGATCTATTCACCACAAGGGGGCGCAGTATGATTGAACGATTCAAAGGCGCGCGCGGTCGCCTGGTGCGACGCACGCTCTCGGTACTCATGGTGTTCATCGCGGGGATCGTCGCCACCACTCAGCCCGCGCTCGCCCAGCGTGGCGGCGGAAACTACTTCTACCAAGGTATCGCTTCTTCGATCATCGCTCCGTGGGGTGACTCGTGCGACGAGCTGGGCGATGTCGCCGATTGGTCCATGCGGACCCAGGTGTGGGGCAATTTCACCGGGTCGAATCTCTATGTCGAGCGAATCGACGTCATCAACGAGACGAATTTCTCGCTGCACTTCGGGCAGTACTCCTCGCAGGATCAGGGCGGCTCTTTCGGTTTGCCGCTGACCGGTATCAACCCGAACTCGCGGGCGACGTTCTACCCGCGCCGCTGGATCACCGGTGTGCAGATGACGCACTGGTTCACCGTTGGCCAGTGGGGGCACGTCGGCGCCTGCTACGGCGGCGGGCTGATCCCCCTGTCATTCGTCCGTTTCTAGTCGTCCGTGAGGAAATGATATGAGCAAAGTGATGTGTGGCGTGGTCGTTTCCGCCGCTGTGACGGTGGACATTCTCGCCCTGTCCGTGCGGCCCTGCTTGCACTGCCGCTCTTCCTCGCCGCCGGCGAGGAAGAGCGGCAGTTTTCCGGCTAGAGCCCGTTGATGGTGAAGGTGGACGTCGTGTTGCGCACGTTCACCGCGTTGTTGTTCAGCCTCAGGTTGTTGAACGTGACCGAGCCGACCGCGGGCCCTTGACCCGCCTCGGGCATCTCGTTCGCCCAGAGCCCGAAGCCGGACTTGGCGTCGAACGCGTCACCGGATTTCTGCGCGCCGGTGATGCTGACGTTGGTGAACACCGTGTCCTTGATCGGGAACTGGGGTTGCCCGCCGACGTAGTTGGTCTGGAACATGATGCCGCTGTACGTCGGGTCGACGATGTCCACATCGGACACCCTGATGCCCTGGAACACCTTCGAGGCCGAGAAGATCCAGATACCGGGGAACGTCTGCGCGCCCCAGAAGTGCCCGCCCGCGCGGACGATCGAGATGTTCTGGAAGTTCGTCGGGTCGGGGCCGAAGCCGTTCATCGGGTAGCCGAAGTCGAGCGAGCTGATGGTGATGCCCGCGTAGACGAGTGTGTCGGCGATGTAGATGTTGCGGAAGGTGTTGGAGTAGCCGCCGTAGACCGCCACGCCCGCGGCCCGCCAGGTCAGCAGCGAGCTCAGGTTCTCGTAGACGTTGTTCTTCTCGTCGGCGCCGCCCGCGTCGATGGCCGAGAACAGCGCGAAACTGTCGTCACCGGTGGAGCGTGCCTCGATGTTGGTGACGTGGTTGTCGGTGCTGCCGTTGGTCATGTTGACGCCGTCGGCGAAGGTGTCGCGGATACGTGAATTCGAGATGGTGATCCGGTCGGTGTTGGCGCCCCAGTAGAGGCACACCTGGTGTTCGGCCCAGATGTTGTCGATCGTCATGTCCGCGACGTTCGAGAAGTCGAACACCTTGCCGGGGCCGTCGATGCGCGAGGTGTAGTTGCCGAAGTAGGCGAAGTTCGCGAACGTCGACCCGTTGGCGGCGGCCTCGGCACGGAACCCGACGTCGGTGTTGTCCTGTGTGGACGGTGCGAGGAACCGGGTGAACCACGGGCCCGCGCCGATCACCTTGACCGGCTTGCCGTACACCTGGAACTTGCTCGCCGTCTGGTAGTCGCCCGCGGGCAGGTAGACGCCGACGAGCGCGCCGGTGGTGTCCATCCGGACCTTGTCGAGCGCGTTCTGGACGTCCTGGTGCCCGAACCCGGCCGGTACCGCGTAGTGCGCGGGGTCCGGGTTCGCGATCGCGGTCGCCTGCTCGAAGTTCACGAAGTCGATCGCGTAGTTCGTGGTGTTCGCCGCGTCCTTCTGCAGCTTGATCTTGCTGCCCGCCGGCACGGTGGTGCCGAGCAGCATGCTGGCCTCGTCGTAGATGTGCCGCGGCCCGCCCGCGCCCGGCGAGTTGCCGGGCCCGGCTTCGGCGCCGTAGAGCCACGAGTACTTCGAGGTCAGGTCGAGTGCCTTGAGGAAGGTGCCGTTGACGTAGACGTTGATGGTCGAGTTGATCCCGCCGCCACCGGCCGAGTCCGGGATCGAGAAGCGGGTGACCAGCGTGTTCGTGCTGGCCCTGGTGGTGAACTCGACCGCGGCGCCCGTCGAGTTGAGCGTGACGGCCTTGCGCCCGGACGCCTCGCCCGCGAGGTCGCCGATGGTGCGGTTGGGGCCGACGACGTTCGCGCCGCCGCTGAGCACGCCGTCTTCCGCCTCGTACATGTCATACGGCATGTTCGCGCCGCGGCCGACGAACAGCGGCTGGCTGCTGGTGTTGTTGCCCTGCTTGACCGGGAGTTCGTTGGCGTCGTTGGCGATGACGGTCTTCACCGTGTACTTGCCGTTGGCCGCGGTCCAGCTGCCGAGCGCGACCGGCGGTGACGTGGCGCCCGCCGCGAGCGTCCCGGTGTACGACCCGGTCAGGGTGCGCAGGACGGCGCCGGTGGTGGCGTCGGCGACGGTGAGCGTGACGCCGTGCGCGCCGCCCGCCGAGGCGACGGTCCCCTGGTTCTTGATGGCGACCGTGAAGTTCACCGCGTTGCCCGCCGACGGGTTGCCCGGCGACCACGCGACCGGCGAGGCGATCAGGTCCGAGGTCGGCACCGGGGTGACGACCAGCGAGGACGGGTTGGCGAAGGCGTTGTTGGCCTCGTTCTGTTCGATGACCTTGTTGCCCTCGTCCACCTTGGCGCTCATCGGGTACGTGCCGGACTCGCGGGTGCCGATGTTCGCCGAGACGGTCGTCGACGCGCCCGCCGCGAGCGCGCCGACCGGCGCGGTCCCGACGCGGGTGGTGCCGAGGTAGAGGTTGACGTCGGTGGCGCCGGAAGCGACCGAGCCGGCGTTGCGGACGGTGGCCGACAGCGTCACGGTGTCGGTTTCGACCGGCGACGCCGGTGTCCAGGACATGCCGCTGACCAGGAGGTCCGGGTTCGGCGCGGGCACGCCGATCACCTGGAACTCCGCGGCCTGCCCGCCACCGGCGCCGGTGTTGGACGTGATCCGCAGCCGCACGTCGGCGGCGCGCCCGCTGACGGGGATGGTGACCGTGTTGCCGGAGGCGGGGTTGAACGTCTGCGCCGAGGCCGCGGCCAGCGTGGTGAACGCCGACGCGCTCTGCTCACGGCCCTGCACCTCGATGGTCTGGGTGCGGGTGCCCCAGACGCTGTCGGGGTTGAGCTTGACGGCCACCGCGCTGACGTCGGCGTTGGAGCCGAGCGCGACGGTCAGCAGGTTCGGGTAGTCACCGCCGCCTTCCCAGTAGGTGGCGGTGTTGTTGTCGTTGGCGTTGGCCGCGACGAAGTTCTGCACCGACGAGGAGGCGGTGATCGGCTTGCCGACGGCCAGGTTCGTGCCGGTGGTGGTGCCGGTGCGGGTCACGGTGTTGCTGTTGGCCGACTGGTTGCCCGCCGCGTCCTTGGCGCGCACGAAGTACGACACGCTGGTGCCGTCGGGCTGGTTGTCGGTGTAGGTGAGCACGCCGGCGCCGACGCTCGTGCGCAGCGTGTTGTTGGCGTAGACGTCGTACCCGGTGACACCGACGTTGTCGGTCGAGGCGGCCCAGGTGAGCTTGATCTGACCGGTGCCGGGCTGGGTGAACGCGAGGTTCGACGGCGCGCTCGGCGCCTGCGTGTCACCGGTGGCGGGGCCGTAGACCTCGAATTCCGAGAGCTGCGCGGCTGGCCAGCCGGTGTTGGCGGTGACGTTCAGCCGGACGTAGCGGGTGGTGGTCGCGTTGAAGGCGATCGTGACCGTGTTGCCCTGCGCCGGGTCGAACCTGTACCCGGCCGACGCGGCGAGGTCGCTGAAGGTCGAGCCGTTCGTGCTGCCCTGCACGCTCAGCGTCTGCGTGCGCGCGCCCCAGCCGGACGGGAGTTTCAGCACGAGCCTGCTGGTGCTCACCGACGCGCCGAGATCGGCCTGGATCCATTGCGGGAACGCGTTGTTCGTGCTTTCCCAGTAGCTGTTCTGGTCACCGTCGCCCGCTCTGGCCGCGGGGTACTCCCCCAGCGCCGAGCTGGCGGTGATCGTGGTGGCGAGCGCGGTCTCCGACTCGGCGGCCGTGTGCGCCTCCAGCTTGGTGACCTGCGCGCCCTCCGCGCGGACGTAGCGGGCGAGCGTGGGAGGGAAGCTGATCTTCGCGGTGCCGCGGTCGAACGTGTACGACGCCTCGCCGACGATCGTCGAGAACTGCTTGCCGTCGAGACTGCCCTGCACGGCCAGCCGCCGCGGCGCCGACGACGGCGCGGTGACCGTGAGCCCGTCCAGGTTGGTCACCGCGCCGAGGTCGAGCGGCGGCGCGGCGGACGAAACAGCAGGTAAAGCCGGTATGAGCAGGCCGGCCAATAGCGTCGCGGCTGCCGCGCGCGCCAAGAATCGCCTGGTTCTCATGCTGAGCCTCTCCGTTGAGGGGGCAAGCGAGGACAAACGCGCCCGGGAGGCGGCGCGCGGGAAGTTACAACTCGTTGCTCAAATCTTGCAATGGTTCGTCCAAGAGTTGCAGCCGCCCGCGCCGAAGTCAACGGTCGGCGACCTACGGGCAGCACGAAGCCCGGGATAAAGCCCGCTTTACTCCGCGGAGTAAAGCGGGCTTTATCCCGGGCTCACCAGCCAGGCGACGTGAACCTGGCGCGCCGCCGAGCCGTACTACAGGCAGGGAGGTGTCATGGACCAGCAGACCCGCGAACTCAGCCGCGCGCTGCTCGCGGCCAACGAGCACATCCCGCGCGTCGCGACCGAACTGCTCACCGGCACGCTCCCGCCCGGCCGACAGCACGAGTTCGCCGCGCTGCTCATCGAACTCGGCGAACTACTCCACAGCCACGCCGACGACAACCAACCCTGACTAGTCGTCGCGGCTGCGCCGGAAAACGCGGCCCAGCAACAAAGTCAGCACACTCCCGGCCACCGCGCCCGCCACCACCCGCGGCCCGGCACGACGCGGCCGCATCACCGGCGCCAGCACGAACGGCCCAGGCGGCGTGACCGCCTTGCGCGGCGCGTCGAAACCCGTCGCCGTCCACGCCGTGATGAACACCAGCAGCCGCGACACCAGCGCGATGAAGAACAGCAGGCCGATCACCGACCCGAACGCCGCGCCGGTCGGCGTCCCGCCCACGATCCCGAGATAGATCCCGCCGGCCAGCTTCAGCAGCTCGAACCCGATCGCCGCGGCCACCGCGCCGCGCATCGCGCTGCGGATGCCGACCGGCTCACGCGGCAGCCGCGCCAGCACCCACAGGAACACCAGCCAGTCCGCGAGCAACGCCAACGGGATCGACAGGATCGACACCGCGGTGTGCGCCCAGCTCGCGTCGTCCACCCCGGCCAGGCTCAGCAGGAACGTGCCGAGCGTGCCACTCGACGCCGTCAGCGAGAACGACACGGTCAGCGCCACCACCAGGCTCAGCAACGCGAGCAGGTCCTTCGCGATCGTCCGGAAGAACGGCAGCGCCGGGCGTTGCTGCTCCCACATCGCGGTGAGCGCGTCCCGCAGCGCGTTCATCCAGTTCCAGCCCGAGTACAGGCCGATCGCCAAGCCGAGCACGCCGACCTTCGTCCGCTGCTCGATGAACCCCTGCAGCAGCTCACCCGCCTTCGTGCCCAGCGGGCCGGGCACCGCGCCGGTGATGCCGTGCAGCAGCTGGTTGAGCACCCGAGGCTGGTCGGCCAGCACGAAACCGGCCACCGACAAGGTCACCATCAGCATCGGGATCAGCGACAGCAGCGTGAAATACGCGATCGAGGCGACGTAGTGATACCCGTTGTGCTCGATGTAGCGGTCGACCGCTCGCGCCAGATGATCGAGCCAGCCATACCGTTCGCGCACCCGCGCCCACCAAGATCCCACGCGCATATCTACGCACACACCCGGCCGGGCCCCGCACTTCGGGGCAGAATCGACTCTCATGGAGCCCGTCGCAGCCCTGCAGAAGATCGCGTTCCTGCTCGAACGCGCGGGAGCGCCGTCCTACCGCGTCCGCGCCTTCCGCAAGGCCGCCGGCGTCATCGACGAGCTGAGCAACGCCCAACTCGCGCAGCGGATCAAGGCCGGGACCCTCACCGCGCTACCCGGCATCGGCAAGACAACGGCGGCCGTCGTCACCGAAGCCGCCGCCGGCGACGAACCCGCCTACCTCACCGAACTGCTCGCCAAAGGCCTGCCGGAACTCCCCGACGGCGGCGAGCTGCTCACCCTGCTCAACGGCGACTGCCACACCCACTCCGACTGGTCGGACGGCGGCAGCCCCATCCACGAGATGGCACTCGCCGCCCGCGACCTCGGCCACGACTGGATCGTGCTCACCGACCACTCGCCCCGCCTCACCGTCGCCAACGGCCTGTCCCCCGACCGCCTGCGCGAACAGCTCAAGCTCGTCGAGAAGATCAACGACCGCCTCGCCCCGTTCCGCGTCCTCACCGGCATCGAGGTCGACATCCTCGACGACGGCTCACTCGACCAGGAACCCGAACTGCTCGACCGGCTCGACGTCGTCGTCGCGAGTGTCCACTCGAAACTCCGCATGCCCAAAGCCCAGATGACCCAGCGCATGCTCAACGCCGTCGCCAACCCGCGCGTCAACATCCTCGGCCACTGCACCGGCCGCCTCGTCACCGGCCGCGGCCGCCCCGAATCCGAATTCGACGCCGAACGCGTCTTCCAAGCCTGCCTCGACACCGACACCGCCGTCGAGATCAACTCACGCCCCGAACGCCTCGACCCGCCGATGCGCCTGCTCCGCCTCGCCGCCGAGATCGGCTGCCGCTTCTCCATCGACACCGACGCGCACGCACCCGGCCAGCTGTCCTGGCAGGCCTACGGCTGCGAACGCGCCAACAAATGCGGCATCCACGCCGACGACGTCGTCACCGCCATGACCGCCGACGACGTCGTCGCCTGGGCCCGCGGCTAGGGCGTGTCTCGAAATTCTGGTCGATGGGCTTCGTGATCCAGGTGGTTCCTGGCGGTGCCGCGGCTTCGCGCCTCGTACTGGACGTACTCGGGCGAAGCCGCGGTGCCGCCAGGGACCGCCTGGGCGCGAAGACCGCGATCAGAATTTCGAGACACGCCCTAGCTTTCGGTGTCGATCAGCCATTTCCCGTCGACCTGCACCAACGTGTAAGTGTGGTTCTCGGTCGAGGTCGAACCGTTGGTCTTCACGTAGGTGACCTTCCCGGCGACCTGGTTGGGGCCGCGCTCGGTCACCGAAACCGACACCGACCTCATGCCCCGCCAGAACCCGGAGTAGCTCTCGTAAGTCTGCTTGTGCTCACGCTTGAAACGGTCACTGAGCCCGGCCCACCCGGCCTCCAGGTTGCCCGGCAGCAATCCGAAATACGCCGAAACCGCCGCGGCGGCCGACTGCGACGGGGTTTCACCCGTGGTCGGACTCGGCGAAGAGGTCGGCGTCGGCGAAGGCGAACTCGGCGTCTCGCTCACGGCGGGCGGCGGCACCGGCGCTTCCGACGGCACCTGCGAAGACTGCGGTGTGGGCGTCGGCGACGGCGGCGCCGCCTTGTCGTCCTTCTGCCGGATCGCGAACAGGATCCCCGCGACCACCGCGACCACCACCAGCACCGCACCCACCGCGACCGCGATCAACGCGCCACGACGCCGCTTCTCCACCACCGGCGGCGGCACCGGCGCGGGCATGTGCTCTTCCTCGATGCGCTGCGTCGCGGTCACCGCGGGCGCCGCCATCTCGGGCGGCTCGTCACCGTCGAACGCCGCCAGCATCCGCAGCTCGGTGAGCACCGCGCCCATCTCGGGCCGATCCTCCGGCTTGACCTCCAGCAGCCGCAGCAGCAACGGCTTGAGCTTGCCCGCCTTCACCGGCGGCACGATCTCCCCGCTGGAAACCCGGTACAACAACGCGATCTGGTTGTCCGCCGTGCCGAACGGCGGCCCGCCCTCGATCACGGTGTACAGCGTCGCGCCCAGCGAAAACACGTCCGACGCCGCCGTCGCGTCCACCCCGCGCGCCACCTCCGGCGCCAAGAACGCCGGCGTGCCCGAAATCTCCCCGGTCGCGGTGTACGTCGCGTCGCCGCTCGCCCGCGAAATCCCGAAATCAGTGACCTTGACCGTGCCGTCCAAGCCGATCAGCACGTTGCCCGGCTTCACATCGCGGTGCACGATGCCCGCCTCGTGCGCGGCCTGCAACGCCGACGTCAGCTGGATGCCGATCCGGATGACCTCGTCCACCGGCAGCGGGCCGTCATCGGCCAGCACCGCCGACAGGCTCTTCGACGGCAGATACTCCATGATCAGCCACGGCCGGTCCTCATGCTCGACGACGTTGAAGACCGTGATGGCGTGCGGATGCTGCAGCCGCGCGGCGATCCGCGCCTCCCGCATCGCGCGGTTCTTCGCCTCGGCCGCCTTCTCTTCCCCGCCATGGCCGAACGGCAGGATCAGCTCCTTGACCGCGATCACGCGATCGAGCGAGGTGTCCTCACCACGCCAGACCATGCCCATCGCGCCGCCGCCGATCAACTCGACCAATCGATAGCGACCGGCGATCTGCCGAGGTTCTTCGGTCAACGGAATGTCCCTTTATGCCTTCGAAAGCCTTCACACGAGCGTGGTCAGCATGCCAGGAACACGTTCACCCCGAGCACGCGGTTCAACCGGTCGCGGCGATCACCCGCGAGAGCATGGCGTGCAGCTGTTCCAGCTCCGCCACTTCCATCCCCAAGATCTCCACCACACGGTACGGGATCTTCTCCGCCTCGGCCCGCAGCCCACGCCCGGACTCGGTCAACTCGACCGTCAAAGACCGCTCGTCGCGGGCATTGCGCGTCCGCGTGACATAACCGACCGCCTCGAGCCGCTTCAGCAACGGCGACAACGTCGCGGGCTCGGCACGCAACGCCTCACACAGGTCCTTCACTGACCGCGGCTCCCGCTGCCACAACGCGAGCATCACCAGATACTGCGGATGCGTGAGCTTCATCGGCTCCAGCAACGGCCGATAGATCGCGATGACACTGCGCGACGCCACCGACAGCGCGTAACAGACCTGCCGCTCCAGCGCGAGCGGATCCGCACCCAGGTCGATCGTCATGGCCCTCACCTTAGCGTTCGTCACATAGTTAGCGTGCTAATCATTAGGGTACTATGAAACTCATGGAGAACATGGCAAGGCCCGGTCCACTCCACTGGCTCTGGTACGCGGTCGGCGGACGGCTGCCCGAAAAGAACCGCTCCTGGGTACTGCACGACGTCACCGACCGCGGCTGGCTCTGGCGCCACGGCGCCCGCACCAGCGTCATGCTCGCGCCGCTGATCTTCGGCTGGCTCCTGCTGCCCGCACCGCTCGGACTCCGCCTCGCGCTCTGTCTCATGGCCGCGCTCGTCGGCTACTTCTACTCCTACGCCTACGCCGAAGAAGCAGGCGAACACCGCCTCGCCCGCCACGGCTTCCCCATGGGCACCGGCCGCCGCATCCGCGGCGAAGCCCGCGAAGCGGCCTCGGCCGAAGCGCACGCCAACTACCTCGCCCACTACCGGAACTAAGCCGAACGCTCAGCCAGCTCCCGCTCCTGGAAACACGCCCATGTCTCCGTCACCAAAGACGCGTGCCGCAACAGATCCACCGCCGTCCGCGCCAGCGCACCCGCCGTCGCCACCGTCGCCGACCGTGCCCGCGCACCGGCGGCAGCCGCCGTGAACGCCGGCGTCCGCCGCCCCTGACTCGGATCCGCGATCGCCACCAGCGGGCAGATCGTCGGCACCACCGTGCTCACGTTCCCGACATCCGAAGACTCCGCGACCGCCACCGGATCCGGCTCACTCGCGTGCACCCCCAGCTCCGCGAGGTGCCGCGCGAACCGAGCCGCCAGCACCTCGTTCGCCCGGAAATGCCGATGCCCGGCACCGAGCCGCTCCACCTCCACCGTCGCACCCGACGCGCTCGCGGCCCCTTCGGCACACGCCGTCACATCGTCGACCAGCTGATCCAACGCCCGCGCGGTCGGCGCCCGCACCCCGAACCGCGCCTGCGCCAGATCCGGCACCACATCCGTCGCGTCCCCGCCGTGCGTGATGATCCCCTGCACCGAAGCCGCCCTCGGCAACCGCCGATGCAACGCCGCCAGCGCCGTGAACAGCTGAATCAACGCCGCCAGCGCGTCCACCCCGTCCGCCGGATCACCCGTCACGTGCGCGGCCCGCCCGTGGAACGCCACCTCGAGCTCCACCTGCGCCGACAACGGCGCCCACATCCACGTGTGCACCCCCGGCTGGAACATCAGCACCGCGTCCAGCCCGTCGAACCACCCGGCACGCACCGCCGCCTCCTTGCCCTCGGCGGGCGTCCCGATCACGCGCAGCGTCCCCGGCACCTCGCCCAGCGCACCCACCACCGACAACGCCGCACCCAACCCGGCGATCGCGACCAGGTTGTGCCCCAGCGCGTGCCCTAACCCCGGCACCGCGTCGTACTCCACCAGCAAAGCCACGCACGGCTTCTGATCGGTACCGGCGACAGCCGTGAACGCCAGCCCGTCCCGCTCGACCTTGAACCCGCCCAGCTCGAGCTCCTTCGTCAGCAACCGCGTCGCCAACTCCGGCTCGGGATCCGCGTGCAGCGTCAACCCGATGTTCCACAACCGCTCCTCGATCGACGCGAGCTGGTCGTCCACCAGGTCGTACAGTTCCTCGTCCTCCACACGGTCCCCTCAATCACAGTTGTCGCAGTTGCCACACGGCTCACCGCGCACCTCACCGAGCGAACCCAGCAACGTCCTACGCCGACACTGGCATGTCCGGGCGTACCGCCGCACCATCGCCACCCGCGCGTGTTCGATCGCCTGCCCCCGCAGGAACACCGCCGACGCCAGCTCCGCCAGCCGCGCGTCGCTCTCCCCGACCGCGGCGTGCGTCAACGCCCGCCGCCCGATCTCCCGAACCGCCCCGACCTGGCGCAACGCCGGCAGCACCCGCGCCAGCTCCACCCGCCGCAACCCCGCCTGCCGCGCCAGTTCCGTCCGCGAAAGCCCACCGGGAGACCGCAACGCCCGCACCACGCGTGCCATCGCGTCCTCGTCGATCTCGTCCTCGGCCGCGCCCGCGTCCCACGACGGCCGATGCAGCAACACCGCACGGCCCGGCATCCGGTCCTTGCCCACCCGCCGCACCTGCTGGTGATAGACGTCCACCGAAGGCGGATCGTCGGCGTGCACGACGAACCGCACATCCTCCTTGCCACCCGCCCACGCGGCGGACCCGGCGACGACGACCACCCGCACCAGCCCGGCCAGGAAGGCATCACGCACTTCCGACCGCCGCCTGCCCGGCAGCCCATCGTGGTAGACCGCGACCCGCTCACCACGCTCACCCAGCACCCGCGCGAACCACTCGGCACGCGCCCGATCCGTGACGTGCACCAGCCCGCTGCCCGCGCTCGCCATCACCTCGGCCTCCGCGAGCCGCCACTTCAAGTCCTCGTCCTCGACATGGCGGACGGCGAGCCGGACGTGCGAATGGTCCAGATCGCCCGCGACATGCCGCGCGTCGTGCAGCCCGAACTCCGCGACGATGTCCTCACGCACCCGCTTCGCCGCGGTCATCGTCAACGCCAGCACCGGCGGCCGCCGCCGCAGCCCGCTGATCGTCGCGGCCAGCCGCACATAGCCGGGCAGGAACTCGTGACTCCACTCGCTCACGCCCTGCGCCTCGTCGACGACCAGCACCGACGAGCCCGACGCGGCGACCGCGGCCCCGATGTCCGGCTCCGAAAGCTGCTCGGGCGCGAGCACCAGGAAACCCACCCCACCTGCCCGAAAGCGGGCCAGCACCTGACGGCGTAGGCCCGCTTTCGAGGTCACCTGCTCGGCGACCAGGTCTCTTCCCCTGAGCATTTCGAGCCGGGCGGACGGCTCCGGTGAAACCACCACCACCGGCCGGTTTGGCCACAGCTCGGCCAGCGCCTCGAGGATCAGCTCGCCGCTGGTCGTGACCAGCACCGTGTCGACCCGGCCCGCGGATCTCAGCGCCTCGGCATGATCCGGGCAATATCTCACAATCACGTCACCCACTCGGGTGACGTACCCCGGAAGACCGGAACTTATGCACGCGTACGTCACGCTGGGGAACCATTCGATCTCAGCGCATCACCAAAAGCCTCGAAACACGCCATCAACTCGTCGTGGCGACCGGCCGTCCGCAGCATCGGCGGATCCGGCTGCCCGATCGAATGCTCATCGGCCCGCACCGCCGCCAGCAACGCGACGACCTCCGCGGGATCCGGAACCAGCCGCTCCCCACCCAGGTACGCGAGGACGATCGCACGCTCCCCGCCCGGCGTCTCCACCGCGACCGCCCAGCCGTTCACCTCGTCCCACAGCAGCGCGACATCCCGGCCGGGAAACCGGTCCAACCGCCGGTCGAGCGCCACGTACGCGGACATCGGCTCGTCGAGATCGACGGTGCACGACTCCCAGCCGACACCCACCGCCCGCGCCGTGACACTGAGGTACTCGCGCAAGGCCCGGCCCAGCCGGTATCCGATGTCGTTCCCGAAGTCGACCACACTGCTCACGGCTTCCCTTTCGCACCAGTGGAGGGGACGGCAGCCCGTGTACCCAGCGCCCCCGCGAAAAACACATCCGATTCGACGTGTGATTCCCGCCGCCGCTGGGTATCAGCCGAAGCAGACGCCGGCCGCGAAGGGGCGAACCATGCTCAGCCATCACGATCGTGAAGCTCTGCAGAAGATCGAGCAGTGGTTCGAGCTCGCCGACCCCGCGCTCGTCGAGTCGTTCCGCAGCGCCCGCACCCGCAAGGCCTTCTGCCCGCGCCTCGGCTGGGTGATCACGGCCGACGTGTTCGCGATCCTGATGGTCCTGCTGGCGAGCATCACCTCCAGCGGGGCGTTGGTGTTCACCGCGCTCGCCCTCGTCGGACTCGCCGCCTCACTGCACGTCGTGCGCGCCATGGAGCTTAAGAACCGCGCAGGCTGACCCTGCGCTTCTTAAGCCGATTGAAAAGTCGTAGGTCCTCAACTTTGGCGACCATGGATTTTTGCCCTTCAAAGCCGAGCGGTATAGGACGTTATACACTTAGGTCGTGAGTGGTACGGCCGGTTCTAACCGGTCAAAACACTCACGACCACGTCCCACGCAGCCTGGATTCCCGCTTGCCTCGACGGGGAAACTGGAGTTTCGGCGGAGGCGCGTCCGGTAACTCTCCGCGCGCGACGCGAAAGGACGGTATCGGTGGGCGAGCTGAGTGAGTACCGCGGCAAGCGAGACCCTGAGCGAACACCGGAACCTGTCCCCCAGACCGACGAGCTGGTCCACGGCGACAACGACGTGTTCGTCATCCAGGAGCACCACGCCAGGCGGCTGCACTGGGACATCAGGATGGAGCGGGACGGCGTGCTCGCGTCGTGGGCGGTGCCGATGGGATTGCCGTCGGAGCCGGGGACGATGCGGCTCGCGGTGCACACCGAGGACCATCCGCTCGAATACGCGACGTTCTCCGGCGAGATCCCGGCTGGCGAGTACGGCGCCGGGAAGATGCTGATCTGGGACCACGGCCGCTACGAGACGCTGCACTGGAACGATCACAAGGTCGAGGTGGTCTTCCACGGCGAGCGCGCCCGCGGCAAGTACCTCTTCCTCAACCGGCACGACCCGGAGTCCGAACGCGACTGGCTGCTCCAGCGCGTCGACCCGCCCGAAGCCGGCCACACTCCCCTGCCGCCCTTCATCGCGCCGATGCTGGCTCGCACCGGCAAACTGCCCTCGCTGGCCGAAGACGGTGACTGGGCCTACGAATTCGACTGGTCCGGCCGCCGCATGTCGGCCAAGATCGTCGGCGGCCGCTGCACCCTGGTCGACGACGGCGGCAGCGACGTCACCGCGCTGTTCCCCGAGCTGCGATCACTCGGTGAGCAGCTCGGGTCGGCCGAGGTCTATCTCGACGGCGAGGTGATCGTGCTGGAGAACGGCAAGCCGAGCCCCGGCGCGCTGGACCGCCGGATGGGCGCGGCCCGGTCACAGGCCAAGCGGCTCTCCCAGCATCTGCCTGCCTTGTATCTCCCGTTCGACGTCCTGCACCACGACGGCAGGTCATGCGCGGACCTGCCGTACGTCGAGCGGCGGCGGGTACTGGGCGTCCTCGACCTCAACGGCCCGCATTGCCGTATCCCCGACTTCTTCGTCGGCGACGGCGGCGCGGTCGCCGAAGCCAGCGTCAAACACGGCCTCGCGGGCATCATCGCGAAGCGGGCTGCGAGCACTTATCAAGCGGGTAAGGCCAGCGCTGACTGGCTCGCCATCGCCGGCGTCCGAGTCCGCGACGTCGTGATCGGCGGCTGGCGCCCCGGCGGCGGCAAGCGCGCAAGTTCCTTCGCGTCGCTCCTGCTCGGCATCCCGCACGGCGACGCGCTGCGCTATGTCGGCAACGTCGGCGCCGGCTTCAGCGAGAACGACCTTGTCCAGCTCACCGGCCGCTTGAAACGGTCGGAGCGCAAAAGCTCCCCGTTCCATGCGGTACCGCCCGGCCAGGCCCGCGACGCGCATTGGGTGACACCGAGACTGGTCGGCGAGGTCGTCTTCACCGGCTGGACGAAAGCGGGCTGCGTCCGCACGCCCCGCTGGCGCGGCCTGTGCCCGGGACGCGAAGCGGGCGAGGTGACCGACGATGCCTGAGTCGAAAGTGCTGGTGCAGGTCGACGAGCGACGCCTCACGCTGACCAACCTAGAGAAGGTGCTGTACCCGTCGAACCAGTTCACCAAGCGCGACGTGATCAGCTACTACACCCGAATCGCCCCGATCATCCTCCCCTACCTCGCCGACCGGGCGACCACCTTCGTCCGCTTCCCCAACGGCGTCGAAGGCAAGTCCTTCTTCGAAAAGGACGTCTCCCGCCACGCACCGTCCTGGGTCCGCACCGCCCGCCTCCCCGCCGATTCCCGCCGCGGCTCCGGCGACCTCATCGACTACCCGGTCATCGACGGTCTCCCCGCGCTCGTCTGGGCGGCGAACCTCGCGGCACTCGAACTCCACGTGCCACAGTGGACAGTCGGCCCGCGCGGCGCCAAGCACAGCCCCGACCTGCTGGTGTTCGACCTGGACCCGGGCGCGCCCGCGACGATCGTCGAGTGCTGCCAGGTCGCGTTGAAACTGCGCGACCTGCTCGCCGAAGACGACCTCGTCGCGTTCCCCAAAACCAGCGGCTCCAAGGGAATGCAGCTCTACTGCGCGGTCCGCACCACCCGCGACGAGCAGATCTCGGACTACGCGAAGTCCCTCGCCGAGACACTGAGTTCCCGCCACCCGCGCGAGATCGTCGCGAAGATGGCGAAGGCGTTGCGCTCCGGCAAGGTCTTCGTCGACTGGAGCCAGAACAACCCGCACAAGACGACGATCGCCCCGTACTCCTTGCGCGCGCGGGAACTGCCGACCGTGTCGACCCCGCTGACCTGGGACGAGGTCGAGTCGTGCGGCAAGCCCTACGACCTGGTCTTCACGGCCGAGGACGTACTCGACCGCGTCGACGACCTCGGCGACCTCTTCGCCGGCCTGGCCTCGAACCCCGCCAAGGTGCCCAAACGCTCCTGAGTCAGCTCAATTGCACGACAGCGACTGGCCCCGAAGGGCTGTGCAGGCCCAATACGTCGGGTGGTTTTCGATATTGGCGACCAGGTAGATGACGACGGCCGTGAAACCTCCCTGCGGCCCCGTCTTGCCTACAGTGAGACGTCCGCCGTGGGCGAGGCCGCATCGGCCGCACTCGCCGAAAGACCGATTCCGGTCATACTGAGCAACGCGACACCCACAGCCGCAAGAGCCTTCTTCACTTCATGCTCCCCTCGAGTGAACACAATGACCGGTCGCACGCCTCGCCGCCGCGGGTCTGATCGCCGTAAGACACCAGAAGTGACGCCCCGGTCGGGAAGTCACCGCTGTCTGTCACCCCTAGTTCGACGAACGACTGGACCCCGCGGACGGCGGCGGCCATGACCGGATCTTGACAGCGGGTGCTGCAGCGGCGCTGCAGTGTCACGGAACGCCGCTGCTCGACGGGTACCCTGGCCGCGGAAAGGGGGGTGTCAATGCCGGATGTTCGGTTCGGGGTGCTGGGACCCGTCACCGCGTGGTCGGGTGCCGATCCGGTGCCGGTCGGCTCGGACAAGTGCCGCCAGGTGCTCGGTCTGCTCCTGCTCCACGCGAACCGCTCGGTCGAGCGGGACGAGATCATCGAAGGCGCCTGGGGTGGCAGACCGCCCAAGAGCGCGGTCAACCTCGTCCAGAAGTACGTCGGTGACCTGCGCAGATCACTCCACCTCGACAACGGCGCGCTGCAGACGGTCGGCACCGGCTACCTGCTGCGGGTGACGCCGGATCAGCTCGACAGTGCCCAGTTCGCCTCGGGGCTGGCGCGGGCGCGGGAGACGCGGACCGACGGTGACCTGGTGACGGCGAGGCAGCGGTTCGTCGACGCGGTGTCGTTGTGGCGCGGCCCGGCGTTCAGCGGCATCGACACCCCGGCGGCCGAGACCGAACGCGCCAGGCTGGACGAGTATCGCTTCGGCGCGTTGGAGGATCTCGCCGAGTTGGATCTGCTTCGCGGTGAGCATGCGCTGGCGTTGCCCGAATTGTCCCGGCTGGCGGCCGAACATCCGTATCGCGAGCGCGTGCGTGAGCTGCTGATGATCGCGTTGTACCGCAGCGGCCGCCAGGCCGACGCGCTCGCGGTCTTCCACGATGTCCAGCGGATGCTGGCCGATGAGCTCGGCGCGAATCCGGGACCGGGGCTGCAGCGCGTGCACGCCCAGATCCTGCGCGGGGACGCCGCGCTTGATTCGGCCGCGGGCGCCAGGGAGGCGGACTCGCGGCCGATCTCCCAGCTGCCCGCGGACATCCCCGACTTCACCGGGCGGGCCGAGCCGCTGTCGCACTTGGTCGGCTTGCTGGCCGAGCGGCGGGTCGCGGTCATCGCGGGTGCGCCCGGCACCGGAAAGTCCACTTTGGCCGTGCGCGCGCTGTACGAAGCGCGCGACGCGTTCCCGGACGGGCAGCTGTACCTCGACCTGGCAGGCACGTCCGAGGTGCCGCGCGATCCCGCGATGATGCTGGCCGAGCTGCTGCGCGCGCTGGGTGTCACGGACGCGACGATGCCGTCGGGCACGCACGAGCGGGCGGCGCTGTACCGGTCCCGGCTGACCGATCGCCGGATGCTGGTGCTGCTCGACGACGCCGCGGGCGCGCACCAGGTGCGGCCGCTGCTGCCGCCGTCGGGCGGCTGCGCGGTGGTGGTGACCAGCAGGCATCGGATGGCCGACCTGACCGGCGCCGAACACGTCGAACTCGACGCGCTGACCGCCGAAGACGCCCGTGAACTGCTCGCGCGCATCGCGGGCCCCGAGCGGATCGCGCAGGAACCGGAGACCGCGGAAGCGATCGTGCGGCTGTGCGGCTACCTCCCGCTGGCCATCCGCATCACCGGCGCCAAGCTGGCGGGCAGGCGCGCGTGGACGTTGCAGGTGCTGCGCGACCGGCTCGAAGACGAGTCGCGGCGCCTGCGCGAACTGCGGGTGGGTGACCTCGACGTCCGCGCGAACTACGACCTGAGCCTGCGGCTGCTGCCGGACGAGGCCGTGCGCGCGTTCCGGCTGCTCGGCCTGCTCGGCGCGGAAACGCTGCCGGCGTGGGTGATCGGGCCGCTGCTCGGCCGGGCCGACACCGACGATGTGCTCGACGTGCTCGTCGACGCGTACCTGGTCCGGCTGGTCGACACCGACGGCGCGGGCCAGCCGCGGTACCGCCTGCACGACCTGCTGCGCGCGTACGCCGCGGAAGGCGCGCAGGAGTCCTATTCGGACGAAGAACGGCGCGCGGCCGTCGAGCGGGTCCTCTCGGCGTGGCTCGCGCTCGCCGAGCAGGCGCGGGATCTGTTCTACCCCAGCCTTTTCCAGCCGACACCCGGCCGGTCGCCACGCTGGCAGCCCGACCACCGGGTGCTCGACCCGGTCGCGTGGTTCGACGCCGAGCGCGGCACGCTCCTGCGCGCCGTCCAGCTGGCGGCCGACTGGGGGCTCGACGAGCTGGCCTGGGAGATCGTGATCGCCTCGGTCCCGTACTACGACCACCGCAGCCTCTACCAGGACTGGACCCGCAGCCACCACATCGCGCTCGAGGTCACCAGGGCCGCCGGCAACACCCACGGTGAAGCGGCGTTGCTGCAAGGACTCGGCCAGGTCGGCATCTACCTCGACGAAATGAACGACGCCAGGCGGAACCTGCACCGCTGCCTGGCGCTCTACCGCGCCATCGGCGACCGGCGCGGCACGGGACTCGCGCTGGCCAGCATCGGCACCGTCCACCGCGTGCTCGGCGAGCAGAACGACGCGCTCCGAGTCGACTACGAGGCGATTGGCCACCTCGCCGCCGTCGGGCACGGTCAGGCGGAGGCGCAGGTGCGCACCGCCATCGGCCTCATCCGCTTCGAGCAGGGCGACCTCGAGGCGGGCACGTGGGTCGAGGAGGGCCTGCAGATCGCGCGGCGCCTCGGCGACCGGCACCGGCAAGCCGTCATCCTCCGCACGCTCAGCCGCCTTCAGCAGGGCACGGCCGACACGAACGCCGCGTTGCGTTCGCTCACCGAGGCGTTGACGATCTTCAACGAGATCAACGACGAGCGCTGCGCCGCCTACACCGAACAACGGCTCGGCGCGGTCTACGCCAAACTCGGTGACACCGCCCGCGCCGGTTCGGCGCTGGAACGCGCGGCGCACGTGTTCCGCCTCAACGGCGACCGCACCAACGAAGCGGCCTGCTGGCACGAACTCGGCGAGGTCGAAGCGGTCCGCGGCGAGACCGAAGCCGCCCGGCGCCACCTCGGCCTGGCACTCGCGCTGTGGGAGGCCATCGGCCCGCCCGAGCGCGCCGAAGAGGCCAAGAAGGCGCTGGACCAGCTCTAGGGCGCGTCCGCCTGCACGGCGGCGCGTTCGCACCGCGCGCCGCACGGGTTCGGCGCAGGCACCAGGTTGACCACACCGGCCGGGATGCACATGCCGATCACGCTGAGCAGGGTGACGGTGAACCTCGCCATCGAGTGGATCATGACGGCTTCCTGTCAGTAGCAGTCGTTGCAGCCGGTCGGGTAGGTCTTCGCGGGACCCTGACGAGGCTGGTCGGAGTAGTAGGTGATGCGTTCGCGCCGGTAGGACGACATCAGCGACCAGCCTTGGCGGGTGCCTTCGTTGCACAGTCCGTAGCTCCGGGTGTACTTGCCTTGCAGGTGGTAGTGGCCGTAATAGTCGAGATAGCCCAGCTCGAGCACGGGTTTGACCCACTGGCACTGGGTCGTGGTCAGCCGCGTCCACACCGCACCGCAGGCCGGCGAGTGGCGCAGTTCGACGTAGTCACCCCAGTCGTTGACGTAGTGGCCAAGATCGCGCGCGTCCGCCGAGCAGCCCGCGGCCTGGGGATCCTTGCCGTTGCAGGCGTTGTAGCTGCAGGACACGGCGAACGCGGGCACGGCCTGGAACCCCAGCAGGCCCATGCCCGCGGCCATCGCGACGCACAGCGCGCGACGGATTCGGTACTTCGCTCCGGCCATCGGAACCTCCAGCGGGGCATGTGCGGGTCATCGACGCGATCGTGCCAAGGCACGCTGAACCCACACTGCAGTCCCGCTGAAACCGTGGACTGGCGGATCGTTCACGACCTTCAAGACAGGGGTCGTGAGTGGTACGGCCGGTTCTAACCGGCGTAAACACTCACGACCCCCAGGCGGGTTCAGGCGCCGGCGACGTAGGCAGCGAAGTGCTTGAAGTACTCCTTCACGCTCAAGTCGATGTCAGCCGCTTCGATCGCGTTCACGGCGTCGACGGCCAGGGCCTGGCAGGTCGACTCCACGTACTCCCGAGCCCCGAGGTCCTCCAGCAGCCGTTGCACCGCGGGCACCTCGGCCTCGGTCAAAGCCCCAGCGTCCACCTTCTCCAGCAGCTCCAGCGAACCCGAAGCCTGCTGCTTGGCGTACCCCAGCAGCAGCGTCCGCTTCCCCTGCCGCAGGTCGTCGCCGACAGGCTTCCCGGTCACCGAAGGGTCCCCGAACGCCCCCAGCAGGTCGTCCCGCAGCTGATAGGCCAGCCCCACCGGCTGCCCGTAGGCCGTCAACGCCTCGCCGAGTTCCACGAGCCGACCGGCCAGCGCCGCGCCCAGCCGCAACGGTCCCTCGACGGTGTAGCGCCCGGTCTTGTAGCGGGCGATCGTCATCGGGTCGGGGGCGAGATCGGCCGGGCAGGCGGCGGCGAGGAGGTCCAGGTACTGGCCGACGCCTGCGTCGACGGCCAGCTCGAAGAACACCGCCTGGGTCTCGGGGGTCGTGGTGCGCAGCAGGCCGATCGCGTAGAAGAACGCCATGTCGCCGACGATCATGCCGACGCCCTCGCCGAACCGGCGCGCCTCGCCCGTGTAGCCCGACTTCTGGTGTTCCTGCTGGTAACGGGCATGCGTGGTGAGCAGGCCCCGGCGGGTCGGTGAGTCGTCCATGATGTCGTCGTGGACGAGGCAGCCCGCGTGGAGCAGCTCGAGTGCCGCGCCGACATCGACGATGCGGGGGTCGGCGGGTGAGCCGCCCGCGCCGAGGAACGACAGGTAGGCCAGGCTCGGGCGTAGGCGCTTGCCGCCGCTCAAGACCGCGGTCGACAGTGCGTCGACGACGGCTTCGGAGCCGGGTGCGACCGCGGCGTAGCGGGCGCGGTCGGTGGCGAGCTGGGTGCGGAGGCGGGCTTCGACGCGGCCGCCGATGTCGCGGCCGAAGTCGGCGAGTGTGCGGCCGACGAAGGCCGGTGCTGTCCCCCAGCTGATGGTCATGAGTTCCCCGATTCTTCGACGGCACGCGCGAGGTGCGCGCGTGCGGCGTCCACTGTGAACAGTTCGGTGAGCACCTCGCGCAGCGGCTCGACCTCGGGGCCGCCGAGTAGCAGTAACTCTTGTGCGGCAACGAGTTCCATGACCGCGAGCGCGGCGGCGCGGCGGGTGCGCGCGTAGTCGTCGAGCAGTGTGTCCGCTCCGCCGGTGAGGGCGGTGGCGAGTGCGGCGGCGTCCTGGAGGCCGACGTTGAGTGCTTGGCCGCCGACCGGCAGGTGCCGGTGCGCCGCGTCGCCCGCGAGCAGCACGTTGCCTTCGCGGTAGGACGAGACCAGGCCGGTGGCGTTGTCGAAAGCGTCGGCCCAGAGCGGCTTGCCGCCCGCGATGTCCTCGCCGGTCACCTTCGCCCAGACGTCGGTGATCTCGGCGAAGGTGACCGGCTCGGTGCGTGCCGCCGACCGGCCGAACTCGTGCACCATCACCCTGGTCACGTCGCCGCGGGTGGCGGCGACCGCGAGGCCGTGTTCGAACCGCTCGAACCGCCGGTCCGGCACGGAAAGGCCGGTGACGTCGGCGCGCAGCAGCTCGCGGGTGGCCGGGCGGAACGCGTAGTCGAACCCGGCGAGCCGCCGGACCGTGCTGTTCTCGCCGTCGCACCCGACGACGTGCTCGGACTCGATCGCGACCGTCCCCAGTGGACCGTCCACTTCGAGATGATCACCGATGCCGGTCAGCGTGTGTGACCGCAGCAGCGAGACACCCAGGTCGAACGCCCGCTTGGTCAAGGCGGCTTCGGTCCGCGGTTGCGGGACCTTCCACAAGGGACTGTCCAATTCGAACGACAGGCCGCCGAAGTGCGCCTTCGACTCGGTGTCGGTCAGCAGCGACTCCAGCCCACGCGCGCGCAGCAGCGAGGCCGATCGGCTGGTCAGCTGTGTCGCGCGGGACTCGGTCATCGGCTCGGGCAGCCGTTCGACGACGATCACCGGGACCCCGGCTTCGCGCAGGTCACCCGCGAGGAGCAGCCCGACGGGCCCGGCGCCGACGATCGCGACGCCGGCGCTGAGCGTGGTCATCGTCGTTCGGCGTGGGTCTTGGCGTGCCCGAGGGTGGCCAGGCTGTTGGCGCTCAGCGCCGTGCGCACGAACGTCCGCGCGTCGTCGACGGTCGCGTCGGCGCCGAGCACCGCGGCGATGTTCGCCTCGTTGATCCGCACGGTGTGCCGTGACGTGGCGAGCACTCCCCCTGGCCGCTCCTCGAACAGCCAGTGTCCGGTGTGGAGTGTCATCAGCGCGGGCGGCTGGATCTGCTTGTAGACGATCTTGCGGTGCGGCAGGCAGACCCGGATCGACTTCGTCGTGTGCGTCGAACCGTCCTTGGTGCGGGTGTCCATCCCGAGCGTCTGCAGCCCGACCGTGTCCTCTTCGAGGTCGACCCGCGCGACGTGCGGGAGCCGGTCCGGCCAGAGCTGCGCCTCGTTGATGAAGTCGTAGACCTCGCTCGCGTCGGCGTCGATCTCCAGCGTGTCGTCGAAGCTGAACAGCAGGTCGTCGGGCACCTCGACGTTCTGCTTCAGCGCCGCGAGCTCCACCCGGCTGTTGCGGTCGACGGCCTGGTCGATCCAGTCGAGATCGGCCTCGGTCGCCGCCCGGTAGTCGTGCAGCAGCCGGACCCGGCATTCGTTCTCCGCCACCGGTTCGATGACCCACGCGCCGCCCATCGCGACCACCGGTGCCTGCGAGACCTCCTGCCGGAAGTCGACGCGCAGCCCGGCCGGGTCCAGGTCGCGCCGTGACGTCCACGTCTTGGCCGTGCCGTTCGCGGTCGCCCAGATCTGGATCCGCTCGGTCGTCTCGCCCCGCTCGACGTACTCGACGTGCACGGTCGGGTTGAACAGCTGCGGCCAGTTCTCGACGTCGGCGATGAGCCGGTAGACGGTCTTCGCGGGCGCGGCGACGGTGATCTCGTGTTCGACTTCGCGCATGGTGTCCCCCTCAGAAGTTGCCAAGGCCGCCGCAGACGTTCAACGCCTGCGCCGCGATGGATCCGGCGGTGTCGGTGACCAGGTAGCCGACCAGCCCGGCGACCTCTTCTGGCGTGGAGTAGCGGCCGAGCGGGATCTTGGCGTTGAACCGGCCGAGAATGTCCTCTTCGGACGTTTCCCACGCGGCCGCGTAGCCCGCGCGGACCCGCTGCGCCATCGGGGTTTCCACGTAGCCGGGGCACACCGCGTTGACGGTGATGCCGGTCTTGGCCAGCTCGTTGCCCAGTGCCTTGGTGAACCCGACGACGCCGTGCTTGGACGCGGAGTACGGCGCGCCGAGCACCACGCCCTGCTTGCCGGCGGTGGACGCGATGTTGACGATCCGGCCCCAGCCCTTGTCGCGCATGCCGCCGGTGGCGAGCACGTCCCTGGTCATCAGGAAGACGCTGTTCAGGTTGGTGTTGATCACGTCGAACCAGAGTTCGTCGTCGAGGTCGGCGGTCACTCCCCCGCCGCTGCGGCCCGCGTTGTTGACGAGGATGTCGATCGTGCCGTACCGCTCGACCGCGGCCGTCACGAACGCGCGGATCTGCTCGGGCGAGCGTACGTCACATGTCGTGCCGTCGACCTCGTATCCCTTGTCCCGCAACTGTTTCACGGTGAGCGCGACGTTGTCGGCGTCCCGCGCGCACAGGTAGACGTGGTGCCCTTGCGCGCCGAGCAGGTCGGCGACGGCGAGGCCGACGCCGCTGGTCGCGCCGGTGACGATGGCTGTCTTGGCCATGGTTCTCCTCAAGCCGCGTTGGCCAGCGCGAGCAGCTCGCGCGGGGTCTTGGCGCTGGTCGCGGCGTCGTCGTCGAGCGGGATCCGGTATTCGCGGGTGATCCGCGCGACGGTCTCCAGCAGCGCGAGCGAGTCGTAGCCCAGCTCGTCGAACTCGGTGTCGAGGATGTCGCCGTCCAGGTCGACCGCCTCGTCCGCACCGGCGCCGTCACGCAGGATGCGCTTGAGGCTGTCCAGGGTCAGTTCCATCAGTGTTCCTCCCAGTCGAGCCGCACGACGGCGGCCGAGTTGAATCCCCCGTGGCCGCGCGCGAGCACGAGCGCGGTGCGCACCGGCGTTTCCCGCGCGGTGGTCACCAGGTCGAGCCGGTAGCGCGGCGCGGGTTCGGTGTTGGTCGTGGGCGGGATGACGCCGTCGCGCATCGCCAGCAGCGCGGCGGCGACGTCGAGCGACGCGCCGCCTGCGTTGAGGCGGCCGGTCATCGTCTTGGGCGCGGTGACCGGCACCCCGCCCGGCCCGAAGACGGCGTTGATCGCGTCGGCTTCGACGGCGTCCAGTTCGGGCAGCGCGGCGGCGTCGGCGAAGACGACATCGACGGTGCTTGCCTCGATCCGGGCGTCCGCCAGCGCGTTTTCGATCGCGCGCCGCAGCCCGGGTTCACGGCCCAGTCCCGGTTTCGGGTCGAAGGTGGCCGCGTATCCGGCGAGCGAGCCGTAACCGTGCGCGCCGCGCGCACGGGCGGCCGCGGCGTCCTCCATCACCAGCATCGCGCCGCCCTCGGCGGACACGTGCCCGGCGGCCCGGGTGTCGAACGGCAGGTACTCGCCGGTGCTGAGACGGCCGCCCGCCTGCTGGGCGACCCAGCCCCACGGGCAGATCGCGCCGTCGACGCCGCCGGTCAGCATCATCCGGCCGCCCTTGCGCAGCTGCCGCCGCGCCTGCGCCATCGCGTCGAGCCCGCCCGCCTGATCGGCGACGATGACCCCGCCCGGTCCTTTCAGTCCATTGCGGATGGAGATCTGGCCGGTGTTGACCGCGTAGAACCAGGCGAACGACTGATACGCGCTGACGTACTCGCCGCCTTTGCTCCACAGGTTCTGCAGTTCCCGCTGCCCGAACTCGAACCCGCCGCCGGACGCGGCGGTGACCACGCCCATCTCGGGCGAGTCGGCGCCCGCGTCCGCGATCGCCCAGTCGGCCGCGACGAGCGCGAGCCTGGTCATGTGGTCGGTCTGCGGCAGCAGCCTGCTCGGCAGGTGATCGGCCGCGTCGAACCCCGGCACCTCCCCCGCCGTCCGCGCCGGATACCCCGAGGCGTCGAACCGCTCCACGGGCCCGATGCCGTCCTCGCCCGCGCAGGTCGCCTTCCAGTACTCCTCGGTGCCGAGCCCGTTCGGCGCGACGACGCCGAGGCCGGTGAACACGGCCGTCATCACGCACTCCCCAGGATCATCGCGCTCTGGAAACCGCCGAACCCGCTGCCGACGCTGAGCACCGTGTCGGTCCGCCATTCGCGCGCGGTGACCGGCACGTAGTCCAGGTCCAGCGCCGGGTCTGGGGTGGTCAGGTTCGCGGTCGGCGGCACGACGTCGTGCCGCATCGCGAGCACGGACGCGGCGATCTCCAGCGAGCCGATCGCGCCGAGTGAGTGCCCGATCATCGACTTGATCGAGCTGATCGGCGTGCGGTACGCGTGCTCGCCGAGCGCGCGTTTGACCGCCGCGGTCTCGTGCCGGTCGTTCTGCTGCGTGCCCGAACCGTGCGCGTTGACGTAGTCGATCTCGGAGGCGTCGAGCCGTGCCTCGTCGAGCGCCGCGGTGATCGCCTGCGCCATCTCGGCGCCGTCCGGACGCAGGCCGGTCATGTGGAAAGCGTTGCTGCGTGAGGCGAATCCGGCGATCTCGGCGTAGATCTGGGCGTTGCGCCTGCGGGCCCGGTCCAGGTCTTCGAGCACGAACACCGCGGCGCCCTCGCCGAGCACGAACCCGGAGCGGGTCGCGTCGAACGGCCGCGACGCGTGCGCCGGGTCGTCGTTGCGCGGGGTGGTGGCCTTGATCGCGTCGAAGCAGGCGACGGTGATCGGCGAGATCGGCGCGTCGGTGGCGCCGGCGATCATCACGTCGGCGGAGCCGTCCCTGATCAGCTCGCAGGCGTGGCCGACGGCGTCGAGCCCGGAGGTGCAGCCGGTCGACACCACCGCGACCGGGCCTTCCGCACCGCATTCCCAGGCGACCTCGCGGGCGAACGAGCTCGGCACGAGGTAGTCGTAGAGGTGCGGCACGGCATATTCGTGGTCGACGAGGAACTTGCGCCCGTCGTCACTGACCACGCGATACTCCTGTTCGAGACTCATCGTCGCGCCGACCGCGGTGCCGATCGTGACGCCGACGCGCCCCGGGTCACCGAACGCGATGCCACTGTCCGCGATGGACTCGCGGGTGGCGACGACGGCGAGCTGCGCCGCCCGGTCCATCCGCCGGATCTCCTGCGGGGTCAGGCCGTGCGCCTCGGCGTCGAAGTCGATCTCGGCCGCCACCCGCGAGCGGAACGGCGACGCGTCGAAGGTGCTGATCAGCCGCGTCGCGGTGCGGCCGTCGCTGAGCAGGCTCCAGAACTCCTTGGCGCCGACGCCGCCGGGCGCCACCACACCGACCCCGGTGATCGCGACCCGGCGGGTCACCGCTGCTCCCAGTCGTAGAACCGGGTGGCCATCGCGTCCTTGGGCGAGCGCCAGGTCTTCGGGTCGTAGGCGCCGATGAACTCCTTGAGGTCGGCGCTGATCCGGACGAACTCCGGATGCGTCTTGGCCTGCTCGATCGCCTCGGCGCCCTGGTCCTCCTCGAAGTCCTGGAGGTGGAAGTACAGGCCGCGGTAGTGGAAGAGCTGGCGGCGGCGGGTGCCCATCAGGCCGGGCATCTCGCCTGCGTCGAAGCCGGTGAACAGGTCGGCGACCGAAGTGGCCGAGCCTGCGTCCATCCGCGCCACGATCAGCGTGCTGTGCATGGTGTTCTCCTTGGAATCACTGCGTGCCGAACCAGCGGTGCAGTGCCTCGGTGAGGCCCGCGCCGGGTCCGGCCCACGCGACGTAACCGTCCGGGCGGAGCAAGACCGCGCCGTGGCCCTCGGGCGTGGCGGGGACGGTGTCCACCCGGTCTTCCCAGCCGGTCAGTTCGACGCCGAGAAGCACGCCGCGGCCGGGGATGAGCAGTTCGGCGACCGTGCGGCCGTCGGTGAGCGCGACGTCCGGCATGCGGCTGCCGACGAGCGGGTGCTCGCTGTCGCCGTAGCGGATGTCGAATCCGCTGACCATGCCCGCGAGATGGCGTGCGACGTCGGGGATCGCGATCAGCTCGGCCATGACCGAGCGCAGCGGGTCGACCTCTTCGCCGTTGAGGAAGAGCATGCCCTGGGCCAGTGTGTTGCGCAGGACGCGCGCGCCGACGGGATGGCGTTCCGCGTGGTAGCTGTCGAGCAGGCCGTCCGGCGCGTGGCCGTTGACGGTCGCGGCGAGTTTCCAGCCGAGGTTCGCCGCGTCCTGCACGCCGAGGCTGAGCCCCTGCCCGCCCGCGGGCAGGTGGATGTGCGCGGCGTCGCCGGCGAGCAGCACCCGGCCTCGGCGGTACTCGGTGACCTGCCTGGTCGCGTCGGTGAACGCGCTGACCCAGCGCACGTCCGCGCCGTGCAGGCTTTCCCCGGTGAGCTTCTCCCACCAGTCGGCGACCTCGTCGAAGGTCACCACGCGGTCGGTGTGCGGGACACCGCGCGGGCAGACGATGATCCGGTCGACGCCGTCGCCCAGCGGCGCCGACATGACCATGCCCTCGGGCACCCGCTCGCCGATGAACCGCGGCCGGATGTTCCGGCCCGCCACGTCGGCCAGGTACATCTCCCTGGTGGCGTCGGTGCCGGGGAAGTCGAACCCGGCGAGCCGCCGGACGGCGCTGCGGCCGCCGTCACAGCCGACCAGGTAGGCCGCGCGCAGTTCCGAGCGGCCGTCCGGGCCGTCGACCAGCGCGAACACCCGCTCTTCGGTGTCATGCAGGCCGACCAGTTCGTGGCCGCGCAGCACGGTCGCGCCGAGTTCGGTGACCCATTCTTCGAGCACCTTCTCGATCCGGTGCTGCGGGATGCCGCGTGCGCCGAAATGCGCGCCTTCGAGCACGCCGTAGTCCATTGGGATACCCCCGAAATGGCCCTGCCTGCTGGTTTCCACCGTGCCGAAGCGGCTGAGCAGGCCACGCTGGGCGAACACCTCGGTCGCCCGCGCGGTGAAACCGAGCCCGCGTGACTCGCCGGTGGGCGTGGCGCGGCGTTCCAGCACGACGACGTCCACGCCCGCCAGGCGCAGTTCGCCCGCGAGCATCAGCCCGACGGGCCCGGCGCCGACGACGACAACGGTCTTGTCCATGGCTACCCCTTCGACTTCAGCCGACCGGCCGCGGCAGGCGGTCGCGCTGGGTGGTGCGGTTGATGCGGATCGCCCGCGCGATGTCGCCGAAGGTCCGCTTCAGCACGCCCGCCTTGAAGGACGTGCTGGGCTTGAACCGCGGGCTGAGATGCTCGAAATCGCACTTCTCCATTTCTTCGAGGCGCATCTCGTTGGCCGCCAGCTCCCAGTCGACGAAGGTCCGCGAGGTGCGATGGAGCTTGCCAGGCCAGGCGCGGCCCTGCTCGAGGTGTTCCCTGGCGATCTTGGCCTCGAAGGCCATCAGCGCGCGCAGCGCCGGGCTGATCCGGCCGGTGCCCAGCTGGGTTTCGACGGTCTCGCGGTCGAGGTCGAACCGCGCGAGGTGGTCCAGCGGCAGGTAGAGGCGGCCGACGTTGAGGTCCTCGCGCAGGTCCCACATGAAGTCGATCAGCTGGAACGAGGTCGTCGCGTGGCGGCAGGCCTCGTCCGCGTCGGCGCCGATCGCGCCGAGCATCGGGTTCGCCCAGTAGGCGGGCATCAGCGTCACGGTGTCGATGAACGACTCGAGGTCTTCGGCGGTCTGGTATTCCGTGGTCAGCAACGCGGTCCGCTGGGCTTCGAGCCAGGCGGGCACCTCGTCGAGCGGGAGTTCCCAGGTGCGCATGAGATGCACGAAAGCGCGGGCGAGCGCCGCGTCGGACTCCTCGTCCCGTGAGGACGGTTTGCCGGGCAGCTCGTCCTTGAGCGCGGCCGAGAAGAGGGTTTCCCATTCGTCGAGGCGTTTCGCGCGGACCTCGATGCTGTGGTCACGGACGTCGACGATGTCGTCGAGGTAGGTGATGAAGGCGAAGAAGACCTCGAAGTAGGGGCGCTTCTCCACCGGGAACATGAAGCGGATCTGGGTGCCCGATCCCCTGGCCTTCGCCTGGGCTTCGAGCAGCCCGCTGCAGTGCAGGTACGCCTGGCGCAGCTCCGGCCCGTGTATCCCGGCCGCCTGTAGTTCGCGTTCGTTCATTTCAGCTTCTTTCCAAGCGGCGGAGCGCGTTCGCGGCGAACAACGTGGTGAGCACGCGTGATCCGAAGTAGACGGGGAATCTGCCGAGCTTGTAGTAGGGCGCCGCCGGCCAGGAGCCGTCGGCCTCCTGGCTTTCGATCAGCAGTTTCCGGCGCTGTCGCTGGCCTTCTTCGAGCCCGATGTTGTCGGCGGCGATGGCGCGCAACGCCACGTCGAGCACCCAGGAGTCGTCTTCCCGCGCGATGATCGCCTCGGCGAGCGGCTTTTCGAGTGCTTGCCGCAGATCGTCGAAGCGTTCCGCCAAGCGGGAAACGACCTGGAGGAACGCGTCGGGACTCGGGTAGTAGCGGCTTCCGGCCAGGTACGCGCCGGATTCGAGGTGCTCGGACACGTACTTTCCCGTCGCCGCGATCACGTCGTCGCCTTCGCTCATGCCGCGACGCCGCGCTTCTTTGAGCACGCACAAGGCGTTGGCCGCGGCGACCGGGTCGAACTTGCGGCCACGACCGCCGTTCGGCCAGTACACCATCACCACGCCGTCCGAGGCCGCGCTCAGCAGCTCCTCGGCGAACCGGACGAGTTCGGCGTCGGAGATGAGGTTGGTGTCGTGCAGTGCCTGCGCGGCCACGGCGGTGCAGTCGGTGTCGGCGGGGAACACGGTGCCGTCGACGAACAGCCGGACCCGGTGCCCGGTCGTGCCCTGGCCGATCGACCGTCCGAAGTGCTCGACGAGTTCGCGTTCTTCCCAAGGCAGCAACGGAAGGCCGAGTATCGGCGCGGACAGATCGTCGGTCAGGTCGAAGCCGATGTCGGCGCCGAATTCGGCTTCGATCACCGCGCGCGCGTCGGCCAGTGCGACGGTGTCGGTGAAGGAAGGGTCGAAGGCGATCCGCGAGAGCATCCCGTTAGGACTGTCCACAGCGGACTCGATGAACGCCAGTGCGTGGTCGGCCGCCTGCCGTGGCACGGTGGCGGCCTCGGGCGGGTGCATTCAGTCCTCTTCCGGGCCGCGCTGGCCGACCGGCGAGATCTGCTGCCCGACCACGTCCATGCCCGCGTCGATGGTGATGATCTGGCCGGTGGCCGCGGCGAACTTGAGGTCGGCGATCTGCGCGATGGCGTAGCCCAGGTCGGACGGCTCCATCTGCCTGCCGAACAGCGACCGCTCGGCCAGGTATTGCTGCAGCTCCGGCGTGTTCACCTTGGCGCTCGCCTCGGTGCGGACCGAGCCGGGCGCCACGGTGTTGACCGTGATGCCGAACAGGCCCGCGTGCCCGGCGACGTGGCGGCTGAAGGTGTTGAGCGCGGCCTTCGCGGTGGACTGCGCGACACTGCCCGCCGCCGAGTCGGCGTCGATGCTCGACACGTACACGATCCGGCCGGTGCGGCGGGTCCGCATGATCTTGAGCGTCTGCTGCGTCAGGAAGAACGCGGCCGTCAGCTCGCCGGTGACCTTGGCGGCGAAGGTCTCCCAGGTCAGGGTGTCGAGCTGCTCGAACGGCGGGTGCACGGTGTTGGCGTTGCAGACCAGCACGTCGATGCGGCCGTGCTCGGCCTTGACCTGCTCGACGAGCCGGACGACCTGCTCCTCGTCGCAGACGTCGGCCTGGATGTCCTGCGCGGAGCCGCCGTCGGTCTCGATCGCCTTGACGACCTCCTTGGCGGCGGCGCTGTTGCTCAGGTAGTTGACGATGACGTGGTAGCCGCGGGCGGCCAGCTCACGGGCGGTCGCGGCGCCGATCCCCCGGCTGGAACCGCTGACCAGTGCGACCATCTTCGCTTCGGGCATGTCTTCCTCCAGTTCAGAGCGGGTCGCCGGGCAGCACGTCGAGATCGGTCGTGTAGACGACCGGGCGCGGCTTGACGTGCAGGTCGGGGTCGTCGAGCATGCGTTTGATCGAGGCACGCCACTGCGGGTTCACCCTGGCGGCGTCGAGCGCCTTGCCGGACTCCCACTCCGCGACGTTGATGAACCGCGACTCGGCGTCGTCGTGCACCGCGCGGAACATGCGGGCCCGGAGGAAACCGTCCTGCACGGCCATGATCCTGGCGTTGTCCTTCCAGCGCTCCAGGAACAGCGCGGACTCCTCGGGTGGCACGGTGAAGACGTTGATCAAGGTGACCGCCTGGTCCACTTTGGATTCGGTCAGGTCGACATTCAGGGTCATTCGGACATCCCGATCGGATTCAGGGCAGCACGAAGACAGGGGTGCTGCCGGAGTGGTTTCTCAGCTGGCCGCTTGGGCTTCGTCGAGCTGGCCGAGGCGCAGGCCGACGCCGTGCACGGTCAGCACGAGCGACCGGCGGCGCAGCTTCTTGCGCAGGCTGTTGACGTGCGTGTCGATGGTCCGGTTCGACTGGGCCCACGCGTCGCCCCAGACGAAGTACATGATCTCGCGCCTGGTGAACACCCGCTCCGGCTCGGACGCGAGCAGCCTGATCAGGTCGAACTCCTTGCGCGTCAAGACGACGAGCCTGCCGTCGACATACACCTCACGCGCCAGCGGATCGATCACCAGCGGCCCGCGTTCGAGCTTCGCCGCCGCTGTCCGGCCTGCTCGCAGCACCTCGTCGACCCGTGCCAGGAACTCGCTGTCCGGATACGGTTTGACCAGGCAGGAGTCGGCTTCCTCGCACAGCCCGAGCACCCGGTCCCGGTCCGCGTCGCGCCGGGTGGTGCCGATGATCGGCGCCCGGCTCTTCGCCCTGATCCGCCGCCACAGCTCGAAACCGTCCACAGTGGAGATGTCGAGCACCACCAGATCGGCCATCGGCGCCTTGACCACGGCCGATGGCGCGTCGGCTGCCGCGCAGACGTCGAACCCTCGGCCACGCAGCGCGTGCACTGTCCGTAGCGACTCGACCGGGTCGCTTTCGGACACCAAAATTCGTACCATTCGTTCCCCCAGGAACAATTAGGCAACTACCCCAGTTGGTGACAGATCACCCCGCGATGCCACGCACACCGGTCAGGCGCGCGGTCCCCACCGCGCGTACCCGTGCCGGTTCCATCCCCAGCTGTGCGTGCCACGCTCGTGGCCACCAGATGACTTGAGCATAGGTCGGTTTCCCCGACCGTGCAAACAACCGGCGCGAATCTTTTGACCGGTCCCGCAATTGTCAAATATTTCTCAGGTTATCGGTTCTGGCGGAACACTTCAGGCAGTTCGGCCGTTCCACCCACCCACACCGGCACGAACTCCAGCCGTCGCATCCGCCAGCCGCCGGCCAGCCGCACGACCTCGGCGTCGTAATACCCGCCAAGGCAGAAGTACGTGGTCGGATCGGCGGCCCGGTGCACGTGGGTGGCGGTCAGCTGCGCCCGCACCGAAGCCGTGTCACCCGTGACGGCGATGTCCACCCCGCCTGCCACGTGATGCGTCCGCTCGAAGCGGCGCCTGCCTTCCGCGTGAAACTCCGCCAGCCCGGCGAACCCGACGAATTCCCCGAGCGGGAACTTCACCCACGCGTCTTCGGTGAAGACCGTGTCATACCAGTCATCGTGCCGATAACGGTCCATATTGATCAGGTAACGGTCCGTGAGCTCGCGGATGGCCAGGCGATCGCCCACGGTCAGATCATTTTCGAGCAGATCCATTTTTCAGCCTCTTCGATAGGGCTCAAGCCCCGATAGTCATTACCCCAGTAAATGACGTGAATCGAATAACCGCGGCCATCATGCTGGCCCCCACTGTCATTTCACTGTCACGCCGCCCGGCGGCCCTTACCTGCCCAGGAACCCCGACGGGTTGCGTTTCATGATCAGTACATTCCGCCAAGATTTGACATTTGCCACCCCATTTCCGTGCGACACTCACCCCCATTTACCCACCGAGTCCGCCCGCACACCCACCGAATCCAAACCCCGCCCCCGGCGTCCCGACTCCCCAGGCCCGCGTCCCGTCCCGCCAGGCACGCGTGCCGTCCCTTCAGGTACGGGATCCGGCCCAGCCCCTGCCTACGGACGGGCACGGCCCTCACCCAAGGCGAACCACCCACCGGAGCGGGCGAGCCCCGGAGCAAGGGGTCGTGAGTGTTTTCGCCGGTTAGAACCGGCCGTACCACTCACGACCCCACGCTCAAGCCCCCGGCCGGTGCTGCACGGCGGTGGCCGATGCGACACGGCGGGGTGCCCTAGGTGCGGGCGGGATGGCCGGGTGCGGCGGGGCGAGGTGGCCGGGATCCGGGCGGGATGGCCGGGGTGCGACGCGGCCGGGGTGCGCGGGCGAGGTGAGGGGCTCGGCGCGGGGGTACGAGTCCGGGCGGGGTCGCTGTCGGCGGCGACCCCGCCCGGGGTGTTGCGTCACCGAACCCAACTGCGATCAGGTCGGAGGCACTGTAGAAGAGCCCGGTTTCCGGCCCCAGATACATTGAGCGTCGAAGACGGGGTCCGAACTGGGGAGAGCGTGCTCGCGCAGCTCCCTTCAGCGGCCGCGTCGTGGACACTTGGGCCCGGTAAGCTCCGCTAGTTCAAGATCTTTTCGGGGCTGCCGGTGGAAGGGGTGCTGACCCATCGAGCGCGACTCAGCCGGGAAGCGTGGCCCGGCGGGATGGCTGGTCTTCACGATCGGGGTGGCCGAGCTGCTCGGCGCCGCCGGGCTGTGGATCGCCAGCGAGCTCGGCTGGACCGTCGCTTTCGGATCGTTCGTCGTCACCGATGGGGTGCTGGGCCTGGCGTTCCTCGGGTGCGGGCTGCTGCTGGCGTCGCAGCGGCCGCGTAACCCGATCGGCTGGCTGATATTGGCGGGCGGGTTCGCGCACGCGACGACCGCGGTGGCCGTCTCGGCGCTCGCGTACGGGGTGGGCGCGGGATGGTCGGTCCCGCTGTTGCGGTCATTGGACACTCTCGCGCACTGTTCGTGGCCTTGGGCGCTGGGTGTCTGCATCCCGTTGGCGTTGCTGCTGTTCCCCGACGGCGAGCTGCCGGGCCGGGCTTGGCGGAAGGTGACCGTCGCGACGGCGGTCTACGGTGTCCTGTTTGTCGCGTGGACCGCGACGGACACCGGCACCTACCCGGTCAGCGCGGGCTCCGGGTACTCGGCGGTGCACGCGTTCGCGCCGCTGCTGCCGTTGCGGGGCAAGATCGAGCTGGTCAGCATCGTGCTGTTGCTGCTGCCCGGACTGATCGCCATGGTCAAGCGATACCAGCACGGTGACGAGAAGCTGCGGCGCCAGATGCTGTGGCTGATCCTGGCGGTCGCCGGATTCGTGCCGTGGAGCCTGTTCGGGGTCGCGGCGGACGCGGTGCAGCTGCTGGTCGTGCTGCAGCCGATCGCCATCACGGTCGCCATCCTGCGCTACCAGCTGCTCGACATCCGGCTCGTCATCTCCCGCGCGCTGCTCTACCTGGTGCTGTCGGCGGCGATCATCTGCGTGCACGCCGGCGCGGTGCTGCTGCTCGGGCTGCTGCTGCACCAGGAGTTCGGCTGGGGCAGCGCGGCCGTGGTGACCGTCGGCGTCGCGGTGGTGTTCAATCCGGCAAGGGTCTGGCTGCAGCAGATCATCGACCGCTGGGTCTACGGGATCCGTGACGATCCCGTCCGCGCGCTCAACCGCTTCGGCACCAGGCTCGGCGCCGAGACCGACTCGCTCGAAGGCCTGCTCGCCACCATCCGCGACGCGCTGCGCCTGCCGTACGCCGCGTTCGTGCTCGACGGTAGGGAGGCCGCCACGTCCGGGCGCGCGTTCACGGCGAAGGAGGTCGTGCCGCTGACCGGGTCCGGCGACACCGAACTCGTGCTCGGCGTCCGGCCGGGGCAGGAACGGCTCGACCCCGAAGACGCGCGGGTGCTCGAACTGCTCGCGGTGCCGCTCGGGATCGCGTTCCGCGCGACCGTCCTGTCCTCGCAGCTGCAGGCCGCCCGTGAACGCCTGGTCTCCGCCCGCGAGGAGGAACGCCGTCGGCTGCGCAACGACCTGCACGACGGCCTCGGCCCGACACTGGCCGCGGTCTCGCTCGGTCTGCCCATCGCCCGCAAGTGGATCGAGCAGGACCCGAACGCGGCCGGTGAGCTGATCGACGAGCTCGGTGAGGAGCTCAAGGGTGCGATCGCCGAGGTGCGCCGGGTCGCTTCGAACCTGCGGCCGTCCGCGCTCGACGAACTCGACCTCATCGCGGCCATCCGCGAGCACACCGACATGCTCAGCAGCAGGCTCGACGCCGACGAGGTCCGGATCAGCTTCGACGCGCCGTCCCCGCTGGCCGACCTGCCCGCCGCGGTCGAGGTGGCCGCGTACCGGATCGTCTGCGAGGCGCTCGCCAACGTCATGCGGCACGCGCACGCCCGGCACTGCCAGGTCGAGATCACCCGCGACGACGACCTCGTGCTGACCGTGACCGATGACGGCATCGGCCTGCCCGACCGCCCGTCACACGGCGTCGGCATCGACTCGATGCGCCGGCGCGCGACCGAACTCGGCGGCGACTGCACCGTCAGGCGCCTGGCCGAAGGCGGCACCCGCGTCCACGCCCGGCTGCCGTTGCGGATCCCGGTCGACGTGGCCTGACCCGGGCTACACGGCACACCAGCCAGGGTCGCGGCCGGACAGCCCGATCAGCCGGTCGACCTCGGAGGCACCCTCGGCGACGGGCACCGCCGGACCGAACGCGTCACCGACCTTGCGCTCGTCGGCCGACGGCGCGAGGAATTCGGCGCAGACGGCCACCTCCGCGGCGCTCGGCTCGTACGGCAGGTCGGCCGCGCGCGCGACGTCCCAGCCGTGGATCACCAGTTCGTCGAGCGCGATGATGCCCGCGATCTCGCCGGGCAGGTCGAAGCTGCCTGCCGTGGTCATCCCCTGCCAGGCCGATTCGGCCCGCCACGCGGCGGCCAGCGCGGAGAGCCTGCCGTCGATGCGCTCGCGCCAGTCGGCGCCGAGCCGGGATCCGTCACCCAGCGGAGGTTCCGCGTCCGCGGGCAGCTTCTCCTTGGTGGCGGCGAAGGTGAACGCCAGCGTCAGCCCGTCGATGTGGTCGATCAGGTCGCCGAGTGTGTAGTCCGGGCACGGCGTCGGCAGGCCGAGCTGGTCGTCTTTGACGCCTGCCAGCAACTCCGCCATGCGCTGGGCCGTCGGCCCGAGGTCGATCATCGTCCCTCCCCTGTCTGGATCAGTCCGGCCATCGTGGCACGCCACACCGACAGTTCGGCGTGCTTCGCGCCGGAGCCACCCGGATGGGAAGATGTCCGCATGAAGCGTGAGCTCAAGCTGACCGGCGAGGCCGAGGCGGACCAGCTCTTGTCCGAAGACCCCTTCGCACTGCTGGTCGGCATGCTGCTGGATCAGCAGATCGCGATGGAGATCGCGTTCATCGGGCCGAGGAAGATCGCCGACCGGATGGACGGCTTCAGCATCACCAAGATCGCTGAGACCGACGTCGAGACGTTCGTCGAACTCTGCGTCACTCCCCCGGCGATCCACCGCTACGGCGGCTCGATGGCGCGCCGCGTGCACGCGCTCGCCGAGCACATCGTCGAGAACTACGACGGCGACACCGAGGCCATCTGGACCTCCGGGCGGCCGAAGCCGGACGGCCCCGAGGTGCTCAAGCGGCTGAAGGCACTGCCCGGTTTCGGCGAGCAGAAGGCGAAGATCTTCCTTGCCCTGCTGGGAAAGCAGCGCGGCGTGCTGCCGAAGGGCTGGCGTGAGGCGGCGGGCGCGTACGGCGACCGCGGTTCGCGCCGTTCGATCGCCGACGTCACCAGCAAGGAGACTCTCGCCGAGGTCCGCGCGTTCAAGAAGGCCGCGAAAGCCGCCGCGAAAACCGGTTAGCCGGCGCGGCTCGGCACGGCCGGCCTGGAAGGATGTCCGCCATGGGGTCGGACTGGTCATGGACGTTGACGCTGCCTGGCGGGACTTCGAGTTCGGCGACGGTCGAACGGCTGCTGGCGCTGGCGGGCACGTTCGGCCTGTCACCACACCGGCCGGACGGTGAGATCAACGGCTTCGGCAATGCCCCAGGGCGCGAGGGTGAGCACCGCGTGCTGGCCAGGGACCAGCTGATCCAAGGCCTCGCCACGGGTACCTGGAGCACCAACCTCTGGCTTCGGTCCGAAGTGGACATTTGGCTGTCGGTCAAGCCCGGCGACTGGGATTCCGTGACGCTGTCGCTGAATTCGGCCCATTGCCGGCGCGAACCGGGTGAGTGGGCCCGGCCCTTCCGGGACCTGCACCGGCTGCTCACCGAACTGTGGGTGGCCGTCGCGGCCGCGACCGGCGCGGTGTTCGGCCGGGTCGAGGACGAGTGGTCGCTGGAGCAGATCTGGTCCGACCTGCCCGCTCCGCACGCGGGTCTCGTCCCGCCGCCGCCAGGTTCCTGGCCGGATTGGCTGAGCTGGTCGACCTACTTCGACGCCGACCGCTACCGGCGCCTGCCGCCCTTGCCCGCGAAGCTCGGCGCGGGCGTCCGCCGGACGCACGACGACGGGGCGGTGATCGTGTTGCTGGACGACCCGGCCGCGGTCGATCCGCTGCGGTTCGCCCGGCTGCATCATGACTACCGGCGTGCCGCGGATTCTTGATCGGATATCTTGCGGGAGTGGACATCCAGGTGGTGGAGGGGACGCTGGTCGAAGTCCCGACAGTCGCGGCAGACGGCATGGACCGGCGCGCGTTCGGGGAATTCAGGGTGGGCCGGACCTGAGCGCCGAGCAGTCGCGCGCTCATGAGGACCTGCCGTTCGTCTGGTGGGTCACCGACCAGGTCATGGAGCGCGATCGGCGGGCCGGGTGGATGCGGCATTGGCTGCTGGGGACCATGTGCGTCCAGACCCGCGAGGTCTTCGAACTCCACGAACCCATCCCCGAAAGCCCGTAGACCACTCACGTTCGATGAAGTGAGGCCGGGATAAAGCCCGCTAAACTCCGCTACCGCTAGGTCTTGATCGGGTCCGGCGGCCAGTCAGCCACGGTGGATCCGCTCGAGTCCGTCGAGGATCAGGTCGAGCCCGAACTCGAATTCGTCGCCGTAGTCGTAGCCCGGTTGCAGCACGTGCTCGACGGTCAGTTCGGTCAGATGCGGATGCTCCCCGGCCGCGAAACGCGCCTGGATCGCCTGCGCGACTTGAGCCGCTTCTTCCTCGCCCCGGAACGGCAAAGCGGCTTCCTGCAAGGCGAAACCGTAGATGTAGCTGTCCATCGCCGAGAACGCGTGTGCCGCCAGCGGGATCGAGAAACCCGCGCCGCGCAGGGTGCCGAGGATGGCGTCGTGATGGCGCAGCGTCGCGGTGCCGGGGGTGCTGCGGGAGTCCATCAGCGCGGTCGCCCACGGGTGGCGGGCGAGTACGGCCCGTGCCGAGATCGCCCGGTCGCGCATGGCCGTCTTCCAGTCGTACTCGGGGTCGGGCAGCTCGATCTCGGCGAAGACGGCGTCGACCATGCCGTCGAGCAGGTCGACCTTGCTGGCCACGTGGTTGTACAGCGACATCGCCTCGACACCCAGCTCGACGCCGAGTTTGCGCATGGTGAGCGACTCGATGCCGCTCGCGTCGGCGAGCGTGATCGCGGTGCGCAGGACCCGCTCCCTGGTCAGCTTGGTGCGCGGTTCGCCCATCGACACCTCCTCGTTGACAACCTTACAGCGTAAGCGTACTACTTACACCATAAGCTTACAACGTAAGGGAGACGCTCGTGGAGACGAAGCAGCAGGTCAAGACCATGCGCGCGATCGTGCAAGACACCTATGGCGAAGCCGAGGACGTGCTGAGACTCAAGCAGGTCCCGCTGCCGAGACCGGCCGACGGCGAGGTTCTGGTGCGCGTGCACGCGGCCGGCGTCGACCGCGGCGCCTGGCACCTCATGGCGGGTCTCCCCTATCCGGTGCGCCTTGCGGGCTACGGCCTCCGCAAGCCCAAGACCCAGGTACGCGGCCGGGAATTCGCCGGGCGGATCGAAGCGCTCGGCGCGGGCGTGACCGGCTTCGAGGTCGGTGACGCCGTCTACGGCGTCGGCGAGGGCTGCTTCGCCGAATACGCGCACGCCAGCGCCGCCAAGATCGCGCCCAAGCCGAAGAACCTCACCTTCGAGGAGGCCGCGGCCGTGCCCATCTCCGCCATGACAGCACTGCAAGGCCTCCGTGACAGCGGCCAGGTGAAACGCGCACAGCACGTGCTGGTCATCGGCGCCTCCGGCGGGGTCGGCACGTTCGCCGTGCAGATCGCCAAGGCGTTCGGCGCCGAGGTCACCGGCGTCTGCAGCACGGCGAAGACGGGCCTGGCCTGGTCGATCGGGGCCGATCACGTCATCGACTACACGCGCGACGACATCACCGGCACGCGATACGACGTCATCCTCGACATCGGCGGGCACCGCTCGCTCACGCACCTGCGGCGCGCGCTCCGTCCACATGGGACGCTCGTCATCGTCGGCAGCGAGACCGGCGGGCGCTGGCTCGGCGGGTTCGACCGGTCGCTGCGCGCGCCGATGCTGTCCGCGTTCGTCGACCAGAAGCTCCGCGCGCTGATGAACTCCGAGAATTCCGCGGATCTGCTCGCGCTCACCGAGTTGATCGAGACGGGCGCGGTGGCGCCGGTGATCGACCAGGTCTATGCGCTCGACGAGACCCCGGCGGCCATCGAGCGCATGCAGGCGGGACGGGTCAAAGGCAAGCTCGTCATCAGCGTGAAAACCGACGCCTGACCTCGACGCGACCGACGACCGCCGCACCAGCCGCGACCAGCAGCCAGCCGGTCACGGCCGCACCCAGCACCGCGACCATGCCCATGATCATCAAGCTGCCGGCCAAAACCACCACTCCGACGACGAAGCCGGGCACTTTGATCATGCGCTGAACGCGGGGCGGCGCCTGCCAGACCACGACACCGGCGGCCAGCGCCGCCATGACCCAGCCGGTCAGCGCGCCACTCGGCGTGGCCATCACGCCGAGCAGCGCGAACACCGGGACGAGCACCGTCGCGAGGACACGGGTGACCACGGCGCACCTCCCGATGAGTGAGAAGGAGGCCGATGAGTCTAGTCCCGCGACAGCGCGTTCAGCACACCTCTCGATTGCCGATTTCGGCGCTGGGCGAGGACAGCAGCGCGCTCCCCAGCTCGGTCACCGAGTGCAGTGCCGCGCCGCTGCGCCGTTCGGTCCCGATGACACCGGCCTCCCGCAGCACCGTCGCGTGCTGGCTGGCGCCGGCGGCCGAGATGCCGAGCGCCTTCGCGAGGTCGTTGGTGCTGATCAGCGTCGCCGCGCCGATCGCGCACAGCACCGAAGCCCTGGTGCGGCCGAGCAGGTTCTCCAGCGACCGCGTGACGATCGGCGCCTCCCAGCCGAACGACCGGCCGACCGGGTACGCCAGCACCGGCGGCAGGCTCGGGTCGAGCAGTGTCACCGGGGTCCGCCAGCAGAAGAAGGACGGCACCAGCGTCAGCCCGCGCCCTTCGAGGTGCATTTCCTGTTCGACCGGGTAGTCGACCTCGAGCACCGGCGAACGCCAGCGAATCCCGGGGTTCAACGTCGACAGCAGCCGCTCGACACCACCGCCCAGCAGCGCGCGGCCACGGGCGGCCGCGTCACCGCCGATCGCGTTCTTGATCGACGCCCAGTGCGGGGCGAGCGCACCGTCGAAGTACCGCCGCATCGCGGTCCCGAGCTGGCGCAACGCCGGCGGCCGCGCCTCGGCGAGGTCGGAGTTCCACGATGACAGCGGACGCGCTTGGGCGAGCAGCGCGGTCTCCTCGCGCAGGCGGTCCTTCGGGGTCTCGAGTATCGCGTCGATGCCGGATTCGATGTCGGTGAAACCGGCGCCGGGGGTCAGGAAGTCGGCCGAGTACCCGATCGGCGGGGCGAGGGTCGCCAGCATGCCCGAAGATCTGTCCAAACCCGCTCTCGTCTCCCGCTGCCAGTGGCTGAACAGCGGGTTCACCGCCCGGTCCTGCAGCAGGTGCAGGCTCAGCATGGTCTCCCAGAGTGGGTCGGGCGCGTCCAGCACCCGGATCCGGGTCAGGTCCTGCCCGGTGAAGTGGATCTTCAGCATCGGCCCCCCAGAGGTCGCTGTGACCACAGGGTGCCGGACGGTAATGCCAAGTCGCTGGCACGGCGCTGTCAAAATCAACAACGGGCTCGCCACACGACAGAATCCGCAGTTGGTTAAGGTCGTCGCGACGCGATCCGGGGAGGAAGCAGCGCGGTGCGCAAGATCATCCTGCAGATGTCGGTGTCCGTCGACGGGTTTTTCGAGGGCGCCCGCCGCGAGCTGGACTGGCACCACGTCGACGACGACCTGCACCGCCACTTCAACACCGAGCTCGGCGCGATGGGCGCGTTCCTGGACGGCCGCCGCACCTACGAGCTGATGGCGGCCTACTGGCCCACCGCGGACCGGGACCCCTCGGCGACCGAGCCGGTCGCCGAGTTCGCCCGGATCTGGCGGAAGATGCCCAAGATCGTCTTCTCCCGCACGCTGCACCGCGCCGACTGGAACACGACCGTCGCCCGCGAGGTCGTCGTCGACGACATCATGGACCTCAAGTCCCGCCCAGGCGGCGACCTCGCGCTCGGCGGCGCCGACCTCGCGGCGACCTTCCGCGAACTCGGCCTGATCGACGAATACCGGATCTACGTGCACCCGGTCGTGCTCGGACAGGGAAAACCCCTGTTCAGCGGCCACCGCCTCGACCTCGACCTCGTCGAAACCCGGCCGTTCTCGAATGGCGTGGTCCTGCTCCGCTACCAAAGGCCGGGATAAAGCGGGCTTTACTCCCCGATGTTTAGCGGGCTTTATCCCCGGGAGTAAAGCCCGCTTTATCCCGGCTTGCCCTCAGAGCTGGGGTGGGACGGTCGCGGGGCGGGTGGTCGCGGCGGCCTTGGCGGAGGCGAGTGAGGCGCCCGCGGCCGTCAGGACCTCGATGGCCTGGGCTTCGGGGAGCAGGTTGAACCAGCGCAGCGCGAGTTCGGTGCGTGCTGTCGGGGTTGGCGAGCCGTAGAGGCGGAACCGGCCGATACCGCCGTCGGGGTGGTTCTCCACGCGGACGTGGGTCACCGGGCGATCGGACGCGAGGCGGAACCGGTGTGTGGTGTCCGCCTGCAGCTTCGTCTCCGGCAGCAGCGGGAACCAGGCGTCGTCGTGATTGAGCGAAGACGTCGTCGCGTCGATGCCGTACAACGCCACCCGATCCGGCGGGTTGCCCCGATAGTGCGTGGTCGCGAACTCGGCGACCGAAGGCACCGCCTGACAGGCCAGCCGCACGATCGCCCAGTCGTGGCCGTCGTCGCGGCGGCGAGCGGTCTCCCAGCCGTCGGCCATGAACCGCGACTCCCCCGGCTGCAACATCTTCGCGGGCGGCGAGAAGAAGCTGTCGCTGCACCCGACGACCGTGCCGCCGCTCAGCGTCGCGACCAGGTCGAACGGAACACCGTCGAGGTCACGCGGATCCGGGACGACCTCGCCGTGCACCCGCAGCCGGGCGATGCCGCCGTCCGGCAGCATGTGCACGCGCAGATGCGTCACCCGCTGCTCACTGTCCACAGTGAACAGATTGTCCTTGCCGCCGCTCAACGGCCTCGGTGGTACGAGCTCGAACCATTCGGCCGCGTCCAGCTCGGCCACACTCGGGTACCCCTCGACGCCGGTCGCCTCGATCCGCACCTTCTCCGGGTAGTTCCCCAGGAAGAACGCCGTGTCGACGTTGATGCCGCGCACCACGCCCGGCGCACCGAGACGCAGCAGCGCCCAGTCGCTGCCGTCCGAGCGGCCGAACCGGCGGCGAGTCTCCCAGCCGTCGTACTCCTGGCCCTTCTCGGTGAACGTGTGCGGCCTGAACGTCGGCGCCTCGGCCTTGATCAGGTTCTCCTTGGCCGCGAAATAGTCGTCGCTGGCCGCCATCACGGTGCCGCCGTGCGGGCGGGACGCCAGGTCGGGCAGTGCGGTGAACTTCATGATTTCCTTTCTCTGGTCAGCAGTTCGCCACTCGGCTCCCCGTCGATCTCGCGTCCGCGCAGCCAGACGCGCTCGACCACGCCACGCAGCCGGGCACCCACGTACGGGGTCACCGGGTGACGCTGCCGGAGCCCGCCGGGGTCGACGGTGAACTCCGCGTCCGGATCGAAGACGACCAGGTCGGCGTCGACGCCGACCGCGATCCGGCCCTTGTGCGCAAGCCCGGTCAGCTTCGCGGGCGCGGCGGCCATCCAGCCGACGACGTCGGCGAGCCGATGACCGCGGGTTCGCGCGGCCGTCCACATCGCGGGCAGGCCGAGCTGAAGCGAAGACACCCCGCCCCAGGCTTCCCCAAAACCACCACGCTTCAAGTCCGGTGTGGACGGTGAATGGTCGGAGACGACGCAGTCGAGTATCCCGTCGGCCAAGCCCTGCCAAAGCCGGTCACGGTTGACCGAACCCCGGATCGGCGGACAGCACTTGAACTCCGTCGCGCCATCGGGAATCTCCTCCGCGGCCAACGTCAGATAGTGCGGGCAGGTCTCGGCACTCACCCGCACGCCGACCGCGCGCGCCGCGGCGATACGGCCGAGCGCTGTCGCCGACGACACGTGCAGGATGTGCACACGAGTCCCGTCCGCGCGGTTGAGCAGCCCGTCGATAGCCAGCTCCTCCGCGCGATCCGGGCGCGACGCCAGAAAGTCCGCATAGGACTGTCCAGGCTCACTCAGCTCCGCCGGATCCTCCGCGTGAACAATTAGCAGGCCATCGAAAGCCCTGATCTCAGCGAGGACTTTGTCGAGTTCGGCCCACGAGAGATGCGGGAATTCGTCCACACCGGACGGTGACAGGAAGCTCTTGAACCCGAACACCCCCGCGTCGTGCAACGGCTTCAGGTCGGTCAGGTTGCCAGGGATCGCACCACCCCAGAAACCGACGTCCACCACACACTGGCCCCGCGCGGCCTCGCGCTTTTCGGTCAGCGCGTCGACGGTGACCGTCGGCGGCAGGCTGTTCAACGGCATGTCGATGATCGTGGTGACCCCGCCCGCCGCAGCGGCCGCCGTCGCCGTCGCGAACCCTTCCCACTCCGTACGACCGGGCTCGTTCACATGGACGTGCGAATCGACCAAACCCGGCAACAACGCGAGATCGCCGAAGTCCTCGTCGCGAGTCGAATCAACCCGGACATCACGCCCGAGCACCGCGACGATCCGTCCATCATGGACACACACCGCCGCCGGACGCTCGCCATCGGGCGTGAACACCCGATCCGAGCGCACCATCAAGTCGTAGGTCACCGTGCCTCCAGGAAATCGTGGGCCACCCGCGCCGCGCACCGCCGGAGCAGGTCACCGGCATTGGCCATCGACCGGGTCGGATCCGGCTCCAGATCGGACAACGGATACACCGCCGAAATCCCCGCCTCCCGCAGCTGCGCGGCCGACAGCAGCGACCGCCCCGCGACCGCCACCACCGGCACGCCCGCCGCCATCGCGACCCCGGCAGGCGCCTTGCCACGCAACGTCTGCTCGTCGAGCGAGCCCTCACCGGTGATCACCAGCCGCGCGCCGCGCACGGCGTCCGGGAACCCGAGCAGTTCCAGCAGCAGCGCGATACCGGGCCGCATCCGCGCACCCAGCACCGCCATCGCCGCGAACCCGGCACCACCCGCCGCACCAGCGCCGGGCCGCCCGGCGACCTGCGGATCCACCGCCATCGCCCACCGCGTGAGCCCGTCCTCGAGCACCTCGACGTCCTCGGCCGTAGCGCCCTTCTGCGGCCCGTACACCGCGGCAGCCCCGTGCGTGCCGAGCAACGTGTTGTCCACATCGCTCGCCAGCTCGAAGTCCACTTCGGACAACCGAGAGTCCACACCGGACAGATCGACCCGCGCGAGGCGCCGCAGCGCAGCGCCACCGGGTGCGAGCGGTTCGCCATCGGCGTCGAACAGCCGCGCGCCCAACGCCGCCAACAGACCGGCACCGCCGTCCGTGGACGCACTGCCGCCGACCCCGAGCACGACCCGCTTGCACCCGGCCCGCACCGCAGCCCCGATCAGCTCACCGGTGCCGAAACTCGACGCCGTCAACGGCGCGAGCCCACCCGGCAGCCGATGCAGACCGGACGCCTCGGCCATTTCCACCACCGCGGTACCGGCCCGCCGCGCGTACGACGCGGTCAGCCGCTGCCCGGTCGGGCCGGTGACCAGCGTCCGCACCCGCCGGAACCCGGCCGCGACGGCGGCGTCGACCGTGCCCTCACCCCCGTCCGCCACCGGCAGCACCCGGACCGGCACACCGGGCACCGCCTCGGCGAGCCCGCCGGCCACCGCCGCGGCCACCTCGACCGCCGTCAACGACCCCTTGAACTTGTCGGGGGCGACCAGCACATGACTCATGGCAGCGGCTCGAACTCCTTCACGGCGTCGATCGCCGGACCGTGCGGAGTGTTCGCCTCACGCTCGATCATCACCTCGACCAGCACCGGCCGCGAAGTCGCCACCGCCTCCTTGCGCGCCCACTCGATCGTCTCCCTGATGTCGCCGGGATCGACCACGCGGCGCCCGGCGCAGCCGTACGCCTCCATGATCTTGACGTTGTCCGTGCCGTAGTCGTCGTAGTGGATGTCGACCTGGTAGTTCATGTCATACGGGATCGACGCCTGCCGGATCAGCCCGAGATACTCGTTGTTGATCATGATCAGCACGAACGGCACGTGATACTGCGCCGCCACCGCCAGCTCCTCGACCAGATACTGGAACCCGTAGTCGCCGACGATCCCGACCACCTCGGCGCCCGGCGCCGCCTTCTTCACCCCGATCGCGGCCGGAATCTCCCAGCCGAGCGGCCCTGCCTGCCCGCAGATCTGGTACCGGCGCGGCTTGTACGCCTTCTGATGCTGCCCGCCCCAGATCTGATACAGCCCGATCGCGGTCACGAAGTACGTGTCCTCGTCGAAGATCTCGTTGATCTCCTTGTACACGCGCGGTGCCTTGATCGGCGTCGTGTCGAAGTCCTCGCGACGACCCAGCGTCGCCTTCAGCTCGCCGATCCTGGCAACCCACTCCCCCGCCTCACGACCGGCTTTCCGGTCACGCGCGGTCTTCAACAAGGCCTGCAGGAACAGCTTCGCGTCCGAAACGATCCCCAGATCCGGCGGGAACACCTTGCCGAGCTGCGTCGGCTCGATGTCGACATGGATGAACTTCCGCTCACCGCGGTACACGTCGAGCGCGCCCGTGTGCCGGTCACCGAACCGCGCGCCAACCGCGAGCACGGTGTCAGACTCCAAAAAGGACGCGTTACCGTACCGCTGCGAGGTCTGCACCCCGGTGATCCCGGCGAACAGCGGGCTGTCCTCGTCGATCGCGCCCTTGCCCATCAACGTCACCTGAACCGGGATGTTCAGGTACTCCGCCAGCTCACGCAGCTCGCCCGCGGCCTCGGCGATGATCACGCCGCCACCCGCGAGCAGCAACGGCTTTTCCGCCGCCAGCAACAGATCCAGCGCACGCTCGACCCTCGGCTGATGCGGCTGCACGACCTCGACCGGCAACGGCGCGTCGATCGCGGCGTCGTACTCGATGAGCTGCTGCGCGACATCGACCGGGATGTCGATCAGCACCGGACCCGGCCGCCCGGACCGCGCGATCCGGAACGCCTCGCGGAAGATCCACGGCGCGGTGGCCGCCTCCTTGATCTGCACCGCCCACTTGGTCACCGGCTTCGCGATGTCCACAATGTCCACTGCCTGGAACGCTTCCGTGTGCAGCTTGGAAAACGCGGCCTGGCCGGTGATGCAGATGATCGGGATCGAGTCCGCCATCGCCGTGTACAGACCGGTGATCATGTTCGTGCCCGCCGGGCCCGACGTGCCGATCGCGACGCCGACCTTGCCGTTGGTGCGCGCCCAGCCGTCGGCCATGTGCGTCGCGCCTTCTTCGTGGCGCACGGTCAGGTGCTCGATGCCGCCGCGCACCTCCATCGCCTTGTACAGCGGGAGGATCGCCGCGCCGGGGCAGCCGAACGCGGTGTCGACGCCCTCCGACTTGAGCACCTCGACGACCGCTTCCATCGCCGGAATCCTGGTCATGATCGGTTCTCCCCTCGTCCGGACTGCTTCTCGAGCACGGCCAGCAGCGCCGAGTGGTCAAGGTCGCCCATGCCCTGCGCCCTGGCGGCCTGGATGTACGCCGCGACCTGGTTGCCGAACGGCAGCGAGATCTCGGCCTGGCGGGCGGCGTCGAGCACGATGCCCATGTCCTTGTGGTGCAGATCGATCCGGAATCCGGGCTTGAAGTTCCTGGCCAGCATCGATTCGCGCTTGAGTTCGAGAATGCGGCTCGCGGCGAGTCCGCCGGCGAGCACGTCGAGCCCGGCCTTGGCGTCCACTCCGGACGCTTCCATCAGCAGGATCGCCTCTGCCACAAGGGCATAGGTGCCACCGACAACCAGTTGGTTGGCGGCCTTGACGAACTGTCCCGCGCCGCTCGGCCCAACGAGCGCGGCAACCTTGCCGACAGCGTCGAAGACCGGCTTGGCAGCGTCGAAGTCAGCCTGTGCGCCACCGACCATAATGGACAGTACGGCGTTGATCGCACCCGCTTCGCCACCCGAGACGGGAGCGTCGAGCACGCGGACGTCCTTCTCGGCGGCCGCTTTGGCGACCCGCTGCGAGGTCTGCGGCTTGATGGTACTGAAGTCGATCAGCAGGGTGCCCGGCTTGATCGTCTCGAAGATCGTCGCGGTGACGGCTTCGACGTGCGGGTCGGCGGGCAGCATGGTGATCACGAGTTCGGCGCCGTCAATGGCTTCGGCGATGGAGCCGGCGGGCTTGCCGCCCTCCTGCGCGAGCTTGGCCACCGAGTCGGCGTTGAGGTCGAACCCGGTGACTTCGAACCCGGCTTTGACGAGGTTGGTGGCCATCGGCAAGCCCATGATGCCGAGGCCGATGAATCCGGTACGCATTGTTCTCCTTACAGGTCAAGCCACTTGAAGCTGTCGGCGCTCGTTCCGCTCGGCTTGTACTCCAAGCCGACGAAGCCGTCGTAGCCGCATCCGGCGAGCTTTCCGAGGTAGCCCTCGATGTCGAGGTCCCCGGTGCCCGGCTCGTTGCGGCCGGGCGCGTCCGCGATCTGCACGTGGCCGATCCGGCCGGTGTGCTCGGCGATGACCGCGTCGAGGTCGTCGCCGTTCACGGTGAGGTGATACAGATCGGCCAGCAGGCGCAGGTTCGGCGCCCCCGCCCGATCGATGGCGGCCAGCGCGTCGGCCGCGGTGAGCAGCGGATACCTCGGCGCGCCGCTGATCGGCTCCACCAGCACGATCGCGCCCTGCTGCCGCGCGGCGTACGCGGCCAAGGCGAGGTTCTCCATGCCGATTTCGTCTTGTTCTTCAGCCGATTTACGCTCTAAACGGTTGCCGTATAGGGCGTTATACGCGCGACAACCCAGCCTGTCCCCGATGCTGAGCGCGATCGGGATGTTCTCGCGGAACTCTGACGATCGCTCCGGCCACGACACAAGCCCACGATCGCCACCGGCCATGTCCCCGGCCGCGAAATTGAGCCCGACGAGCTGGACGCCGGCGTCCTCGATCGCCTTGACGAACTTGTCCACCTGGGCGTCGCTGGGGACCGCGGTGTCGAACGGCCACCAGAACTCGACGGCGTCGAACCCGGCCTTCTTCGCGGCTTCGGGGCGTTCCAGGAGCGGCAGCTCGGTGTACAAAATGGACAGGTTGATGTCGTACCTGGTCATGCCACACTCCCCCGGTACTTGCGCCAGTTCCCGATCTCGGTGATGTCCTTCAGCTGGACATGCGAGGTGTAGGCCCGGCGCAGCAGCATCGCGAACACCGAGCTCCCGTCGACCAGCTCGATCACACCGAGCTCCAACTCGTGTGGCTCGGACGGCAACACTTTGTCGCGCAACGTGTCCATCGGGATGTCGTAGACCTCACCCGCGATCTCGGCCCCGCCGTGCGCGACCGGGAACAACGCCGGGCACTGGTCCCCGACCGAGTAGAACCGGTACTTCGCGGCGGTCGTCGTCTCCGCCACCAGCTCCGCGCCGCCGAGCAGGTGGTGCAACGGCTCGCCACGCATGGCGCCCCCGTTGAGGAACATCAGTGCCACGAATACTCCTTTATGGACAGTCGTCGGTTCGATTACCCCGAAAGCCACTTTCGGCAGGTCCCATTACCCGAAAGCCACTTTCGTCAGATGCGACCTGACGAAAGCCACTTTCGGGGTCTGTCATGACCCCAATGCGTCGTTCGGTCCCTCCCAGGTCCCGAAAGCGTCTTTCGGTCCGTGCCAGGTCCCGAAAGCGTCGTTCGGTCCCTGGGACGTCCCCAATGCGGCTTTCGGTCCCTAGCAGGTCCCCAATGCGGCTTTCGGGACGTCCCAGGGACCGAAGGACGCATTGGGATTTTTTTCAGGGTGGATGGGGCCTGTTGAGGTGGTCAGGGGCTCGGTCGTGCCGCCTCTGCGGAGGGCGATGAGCTCGGCCGCGATGGAGATGGCGGTCTCGGCGGGGGTGCGGGAGCCGAGGTCGAGGCCGATCGGGGAGCGGAGGCGGGCGAGTTCGGCGGAGCTGAGGCCCGCGGAGCGGAGCCGGGCCAGGCGATCGGTGTGGGTGCGGCGGGAGCCGAGTGCGCCGATGTAGGCCACCTCCCGGCGGAGTGCGGCGGTCAGGACGGGGATGTCGAATTTGGGGTCGTGGGTGAGGACGCAGATGGCCGTGCGCCGGTCGGTCGCCACACCAGCCAGGTAGCGGTGGGGCCAGTCGACGATCACCTCGTGGGCGTCCGGGAAACGCGCGGAGGTGGCGAAGGTGGAACGGGCATCGCAGACGACCACGTGGTACCCGAGGAACCGGCCGACCGAGGACAGTGCCGCCGCGAAGTCGATCGCGCCGAAGATCAGCATCGACGGCGGCGCGACCCACGAGTCGATGAAGACCTCCAGCGAGCCGAGGCGGACGATGCCCGTCGCTCCAGAAGCGAGCATCGAACGGGCTTCGTCCACAAAGGACGCGTCGCCGACGTGGTGGTCGGCGAAGACCGCTGCGGACGGGCCGTCGCCCAGTACCCGGACCACGGCGACCGGCTCTTCCGAAACGAGCGCGGTGCGGATCGCGGGGTCGGCTCGCTGGACGAGGATGTCCAGCGAGCCGCCGCAGGTCAGGCCGACCGCGAACGGGTCATCGGCGGAGAAGCCGAACTCGGAGCGGACCGGCACGCCGGTGGTCAGCACCTGCTGGGCGAGTTCGTAGACCGCGCCTTCGACGCAGCCGCCGGACAAGCTGCCGATGACCGAGCCGTCGGCGCGGACGGCCATCGAGGCGCCGATCTCGCGGGGCGCGCTGCCCCGGACGGCGACCACGGTGGCGACGGCGAACGGTTCGTCCCAGCCGCGTAGCTCCTCCGCGATGTCCCGCATGGGATTTCTCCTTACGTGATCAGGGCTTTGAGGCCGTCGACGCCGAAGTACAGCGCGAAGATCGCGGCCAGGACGGTGAGCAGCCAGCCGGCTTCACGCCAGCGGCCCTTGCAGGTCTTGATGAGCACGAACGCGATGAGGCCAGCGCCGACGCCGTTGGTGATCGAGTAGGTGAACGGGATGAGCGCGACCGTCAGGAACACCGGGATGGTGTAATCCGTTTCCTGCCAAGGGATGTTGCGGATCTGGGCCATCATCATCCCGCCGATCACCACCAGCGCGGGCGCCGCGGCTTGCGCCGGTACCACGCCGGCGAGCGGCGTGAACAGCAGTGTCACCGCGAACAGCACGCCGGTGACCACGCTCGCCAGGCCGGTGCGCGCGCCTTCGCCGACGCCGGCGGCCGACTCCAGGAACACCGTGTTCGGCGACGCGCCGGTGACACCGCCCGCGACGGCGCCCGCGCCGTCGACGAACAGGATCCGGCCCATCCGCGGCACCTTGCCGAACTTCGACAGCCCCGCCTCGTCCGAGACGCTCGTGATGGTGCCCATCGCGTCGAAGAAGCCGGAAAGCACCAGCGTGAACAGGAAGATCGTCGCGGTGAGCGCGCCCGCCGAGGCGAAGCCGCCGAACAGGTCGACGTGTCCGACGAGCCCGAAGTCCGGGGCCGCGAACAGGTGCGACGGCAGCGTGGGCTCGGTGCGGCCCCACTCCCCCAGCCCGAACCCGTCGTGCAGGATCACCGCGAACACGGTCGCCACGCCGATGCTGATCAGCACCGCACCCGGCACCTTCCGGGCGATCAGCACCACCATGAGCAGCAGCCCGAAGCAGAAGACCGCGATCGGCCAGCCGTCGAGATGCCCGTCGACACCGAGCCGCACCGGTACCGGGGTGTTCGCCGCGTCCGGGGTCCTGGTGACGAAACCCGCGCTGACCAGGCCGACCAGCGCGATGTAGAGGCCGATGCCGACCGTGATCGCGGTCTTCAGCGGCGCCGGGATGGCGTTCATGATCCGCTCGCGGACCCCGCTGACGGCCATCGCCACGATGCAGAGGCCTTCGAGCACGACCAGCCCGAACGCCTGCGCCCAGGTCATCGTCGGCGCCATCTGGAAGGCGACGATGCCGTTGATGCCGAGCCCGGCGGCCATGGCGAGCGGCGCGTTGCCGATCAGTCCCATGAGGATGGTCATCACGGCGGCCGAAAGCGCGGTCGCGGTCGTGATCTGGGCCATGCTCAATTTGGCGCCGGTGATATCCGCCGAAGCGCCGAGAATGAGCGGGTTGAGCAGAACAATGTAAGCCATCGCGACGAAAGTGGTGACGCCGCCGCGTATTTCCCGTGGAACACTGGAACCGCGGGCTGAGATCGAGAAAAGCCGCTCGAGAGCTGGTCGACGGGGTGGAGCCGAGGTCTTTGTTGCGGGTTCCTGAAGCTGAGTCATGCGCCCTGCCCTTGCCGGTGGGTGTACTCGACCAAGCCCTGTATTTCCACAGGGCCTCGATCGAGGGGGAGGTTAAAGTTTTTCCGGTGCTCCGGTCAGCACCGGGAATTCACTCAGTAGTCGATGCGGTCAGGCTGATCGAGCCAGGCCGCGAAGGGCGCGAAACCGTCCTGGTTGGACACTCGGGTCACGGGTACGTCCCAGGTTTCGCGTGGCTTGTCGAACAGTTCGTAGAAGGCGAGGTCGTCGAACCCCGCCTTGGCCGCGTCGTGCCGGTCGGCCGCGAAGATCACCCGGTCGACGCGGGCCCACAGCGCCGAACTGAGGCACATCGGGCACGGCTCACAGGAGGAAACGAGCACGCAGCCGTCGAGCTTGAACGTCTGCAGTTTCTGGCACGCCTCGCGGATCGCGACGACTTCGGCGTGCGCGGTCGGGTCGAGCGTCGGGGTGACGCGGTTGACGCCGGTCGCGATCACTTCGCCGTCTTTGACGATCAGCGCGCCGAACGGCCCGCCGCCCGCGGCGACGTTCTTCGTCGCCAGTTCGACGCTTTCGGCCAGCCACTGTTCTTCGGTGCTCACTTCTTCTCCTCGGTTCCGGTGATGTGCTCGGGTCGTACCGGCACGCGGGGCAGTTCGAGCCCGGTGGCCGCGCGGATCGCGTTGGCGATCGCCGGCGTCGCGCTGATCGTCGGGGGCTCACCGACGCCGCGAACACCGTACGGCGCGTGCGGATCGGCTCGTTCGAGCACGTCCACCCGCATCCGCGGCATGTCCAGGATGGTCGGGATCAGGTAGTCCGTGAACGACGGGTTCCGGACTTTGCCGTCCCTGACCAGTATTTCTTCCATCACCGCGAGACCGAGGCCCTGCGCGGAGCCGCCCTGGATCTGCGCGACGACGGCGTCGGGGTTCATCGCCTTGCCGACGTCCTGCGCGCAGTCGAGCTGCACGACCTTGACCAGGCCCAGGTCCACGTCGACGTCCACGACCGCCCGGTGCGCGGAGAAGCCGTACTGGACATGCGCGTCGCCCTGCCCGGTCTCGGGATCCAACGGATAGGTCTTGCGGTGGTGATATTCGCGGGTCTCCTCGACTGCTTCGTCGCCGAGCACATCGACCAGGCTGACCAGCGCTTCCCCATCCGAAGCGACCAACTTGCCGCCCGCGAGCACCACGTCGTCACGCCCGAACCGGGCACGCACAGCCGAGGCCACGGCCCGGCAGGCGTTGCGGACCGCGCCCCCGGTGATGTAGGTCTGCCGTGACGCCGAGCTGGACCCGGCGTCACCGACGCTGGTGTCCGCGACGTGCACGGTCACCCGCTGCACGCCCAGCTCGGTCCGCGCGATCTGCTGCTGCAGCGTGACCAGGCCCTGGCCGACTTCAGCCGCGGCGGTGTGCACCAGCGCGACGGCCTCGCCGCCGATCACTTCCAGCCGCACCCGCGCGGTCGAGTAGTCGTCGAGCCCCTCGGCGTACGAGATGTTCTTGATCGTCACGCCGTACCCGACCCCGCGCACGACACCTTCGCCGTGCGTCGTGTTCGAAGCCCCGCCCGGCATGTCGCGGATGTCGACCGGCCCGGTGCGTTCCGGCGGCAACGGCATGTCCTTGAGCCGCTGGATCAGCTCACCCACGGGCGCCGGGAAGTCGACCAGCTGACCGGTGACGTTCGTGGAGCCCTCGCTCATCGCGTTGAGGATCCGCAGGTCGGCCGGGTCCATCTGCAACGCGGCGGCGAGCTTGTCCATTTGGGACTCGTAGGCGTACGTCGGCTGGACGGCGCCGAGCCCGCGCATCGCGCCGCAGGTCGGGTTGTTCGTGTAGACGCCCCAGCCCTCGATCTTCGCGTTGGGCACGTTGTACGGGCCGACGCTCAACGTCGTGCCGTTGCCGACCACGACCGGCGTCTTGGACGCGTACGCGCCGCCGTCGAAGTACAGCTTCGCGCGGACGTAGACGAGCTTGCCGTCCTTGGTCGCGCCGTGCTCGTAATACATCTTCGCCGGGTGCCGGTGCACGTGCCCGAAGAACGACTCCAGCCGGTTGTAGACCATCTTGACCGGGCGTCCGGTGCGCAGCGCGAGCATGCACGAGTGGATCTGCATGCTCAGGTCCTCGCGCCCGCCGAACGCGCCGCCGACGCCGGACAGCGTCAGCCGCACCTTCTCCAGCGGCAGGCCGAGTGCCTTGGCCGTCTGCCGCTGGTCGACGTGCAGCCACTGGGTGGCCAGGTAGAGGTCGACACCGCCGTCGTCGTCCGGCACCGCGAGGCCGGACTCCGGGCCGAGGAACGCCTGGTCCTGCATGCCGATCTCGTAGACACCGGACACCACGACGTCGGCCGTCGCGTCCGGGTCGCCCTTGAGGATCCGCTGGTAGCGGACCAGGTTCCCGTCCGGGTGCAGATGCGGGAGCGTGTCGTCGTGCGCGGCGCGCTCGGGGTCGGTGATCGGCTCCAGCACCTCGTACTCGACCACGATCTGCTTGAGCGCCTGCCGCGCGATCTCGGGGTGATCGGCGGCGAGGATCGCGACCGGCTCGCCCTGGAAGCGCACCCGGTCGGCCGCCAAAGCGGGCGTGTCCTGGTACTTCAGGCCGTAGATGTTCTCGCCTGGCACGTCATCGTGGGTCAGCACCGCGTAGACACCGGGCACGGCGAGCGCGGGCGCGATGTCGAGCCGGGTGATCCTGGCATGCGGATGCGGGCTGCGCAAAGTGGCGCCCCACAACATGTTCTCGTGCCACAGGTCCGAGGAGTACGCGAACTCGCCGCGCACCTTCAGCGTCCCGTCGGGGCGCAGCGGGCTCTCGCCGATCCCGCCGGCGATGGTGTCGTTCAGCTCCTGGGGTGACCTCGCCGGTGCGCTCATCGCTTGCTCGCCGCCAGCCGGACCGCGTCCAGGATCTTCTCGTACCCGGTGCAGCGGCACAGGTTCCCGGCGAGCGCCTCGCGGATCTCGGCGTCGCTCGGGTTGCCGGTCCGCTCGATCAGATCATGCGCCTGGATCAGCAGTCCAGGCGTGCAGAAGCCACATTGGACGGCCCCGCATTCCACAAAGGACTCCTGGATCGGGTCGAGCCGGTCCCCCTCGGCGAGCCCTTCGACCGTGCGCACCTCGCGGCCTTCGACCTGACCGGCCGCGACCAGGCAGGCACAGGCGGGTACGTCGTCGAGGTAGACCGTGCAGGAGCCGCATTCGCCCTGTTCACAGGCGTTCTTCGAGCCGGGGAGGCCGAGTCGCTCGCGCAGCAGGTACAGCAGGCTCTCGCCTTCCCAGACGTTGTCCGCCTGGCGATGTTCGCCGTTGACGGTGACGTTCACGCGCATTGACGGCCTCCTCCACGATATTCGTCCCAAGCCCAGCCGAGCGTCCGCCTGGCGATGACAGCCAGCGCGTGCCGCCGATAATCCGCGCTTCCGCGCACGTCGTCGATAGGCGACGCGGCCTGCGCGACCAGTTCGCCGAAGCGGCGTTTCACCGAGTCGTTCAGCGCTCTCGGAGATTCCCACAAACCGTCCAGCTCGCCGTTGATGAACTCCTCGGCGTCGACCGCGCGCCGGGGCGTCGGCGCGGCCGAGCCGACGCCGGTGCCGACCCGCCCGCGGTCGGCGTGCAGTGCCAGCCCGAACGCGCACACGGCGATGACCATGGCGTTGCGCGTGCCGATCTTGCTGAACTGCTGCGGCCCGGTCGCCGGGTCGAGCCAGACCGCGCTGATCAGCTCGTCCGGCTCCAGCACGTTCCGCTTGACGCCCAGGTAGAAGTCGCGGGCGGCCACGATCCGGGTACCCCGCGCCGAGGCGATCTCCACCTCGGCTTCGGCCGCCAGCAGCGCCGGGTGGGAGTCACCGGCCGGCGACGCGGCGCCCAGGTTGCCGCCGACACTCCCCCGGTTGCGGATCTGCGGCGAGCCGACCGTCCGCGCGGCCATCGCGAGTCCGGGCAGGCGGTGCCCGAGTTCGGCGATGATCCGCGTGTACGGCACGTTCGCGCCGATCCGAATCCGGCCGTCCACAAAGGAGTGATCGTGCAGCTCGCCGACCCGGTTGAGGTCGAGCAGCGCGGCCGGGCGCCGGTGGTCGAAGTTGATCTCCACCATGACGTCGGTGCCGCCGGCGATCGGGATCGCGCCGGGGTTCTCCGACTTCATGGTCAGCGCTTCAGCGAGCGTCGTCGGTCGCAGGAAGTCCATGTCAGGCCTCGCGCCGCACAGTGCCCTCGATGAGCCCGTACGGCCGGTCGGCCGCGAAGAAGACCTCACCCGGGTTGTCCAGGCCGAACGGCTCGAGATCGACGAGGAAGTGGTGCTTGTTCGGCAGGGAAAGGGAAACCTCGTCCAGCTCGGGCACGGTCTCCAGCACGCGAGTGCCCATGGCGTAGAGCGTCTGCTGCAACGACAGGCTGTGCGTGTCGGCGAACGCCTCGAGCAGGCTCTCGCGCGCGGCCTCGTAGACCTTGGCCCAGTCGGCGTCCTCGACACTGAACCGCCAGGTCGCGGACACCGCGGTGGCCAGGATCCGGTCGGTGGTCTCCCCCAGCGTCGTGTACTGGTCGCGCGGGAAGCCCCAGAATTCCGAGCCCGTCGAGTTCAGCACGGTCAGGTCCTTGATCCCGCCAGTGACCCGGGCTTTCACGCCATCGTAGGAAACTACAGCCGTGCGCGTGCCCTCGCCGGAGCGTGAGAACGAGTGGTGCCCCAGCCGCGTCCACGGGTAGCTCTCGATGCTGACGGTCGAGTGGTGGATGCTCTCCTGCGAATCCACGAAATGCCTGGCCAGGCGCAGGCCGTACGCCTCGATCTCGCCGATGCCGTCCCTGGCGAACGCGAAGACTGTGTTTTTCTGCGTGTCCGTCGCCAGTACCTTGTCGTTGGCGCCGGTCAGGTGCGTGTCGGTCATGTCGCCGGACAGCGCGACGCTGACGTTCAGGTCGGTGATGCGGTGGGCTTCGTTATCGCGGTCGATGCGCACGACGCGGTTTTCGGACTTGCCGTACTGGTTTTCACCGAGAACGATCGCCATGGATACCTCAACTTCCGCGGTAGGTGGAGTATGCGAACGGGCTGAGCAGCAGCGGGACGTGGTAGTGCGCGGTGTCGTCGGTGATCCGGAAGGTCACCACGACCTCGGGGTAGAACTCGCCGTCGACCTCGAAGACCAGCCGGTACACGCCCGCTTCGGGGTTCCAGCCGGAGATCCGGCCGTCGTCGTCGGTCTTGCCCTCGAACACGACCGCGCCGTCGCGACGCTCAAGCCGGACCGGGACACCGGCGGCGGGTTTGCCGGCGGCGGCGTCGAGCACGTGGGTGGACAGGCTCACGCCGCCACCAGCTTCCGCAGCCGGAGCGCGACGATCTTGCGCAGCTCGTCGCGGACGACCTCGCGTTCGGTCTCGTCGTCGTTGCCGAGCCTGACCCTCAGGTTCGCCAAGATCTCCGAGGCGTCCAGCCCGGTCGCGCAGATCAGGAAGACGCGGTCGAACCGGCGCTCGTACTCGGCGTTTCCGGCCGCGAGCTGGGCTTTCACGTCGTCGGCCGACTCGGCGGCCGCGGCCTGCTCGCCGCGTGACCAGGTCGCTTCCTTACCGGTCCCGGCCGCCCGGTCCCCGATGCGGGGGTGCGCGCTCAGCGCCTCGACGATCCCGTCCCATTCCAGGGTCGCGAGTTCGGCGTCGCCCGCCTTGACCAAGGCGTCGACGTCCGTGAAGGGCCGCCGCGCCGCGACCCGGCCTGCCCAGCGCGGTGAGGCGCAGCAGGCCAGCAGGTCGCGCTCGGCGTCCGGATGGGTGGTGAACAGGTCGAACATGTGAAGCAGTACACACTTCCGCCGACCGGCTCAGCCACGGGTGAACACCCGAAACCGGGCGTTCACTTCGGGTTCGTTTTTGTGCTTTCCTCCAAAGCAGTCCACGCTGTCCGTGTGCGCTACTGAAAGCTCACCCGAACGCGGAGGTGCGGTGCGACTTCGAGCCCTGCTGGACACGCCTGAGCTGGGCCTGTCCATGCTGGTCGGCGCCGACGCGCTCGACCGGCCGTTCGAGCGCGTGTTCACCGCCAGCCTGCGCGACCCCAGCCGGTACCTCACCGGCGGCGAGGTGGTGCTGTCGGGCATGCAGTGGCCGAGTCCCGCGGACGCGAGCGCGTTCGTCGACACCCTGTCCGACGTGGGAGTGGTCGCGCTCGGCATCGGCACCGCGGAGGTCGGCGGCGGCCCGGTGCCCGGCTTCCTGGTCGACGCGTGCCGCGCGGTGGGCCTGCCCCTGTTCGAGGTCCCGGTGACCGTCTCGTTCGCGACGATCACCGAACGGGTGATACTCGGCCTTGCCGCCGAACGCTCCGAACAGGGCGCGCTCGACCGGCACCGCCGCCTCGTCGCCGTCGTGACCGCGGGCCGGGGCCTTCCCGCGCTGGTCGAGGCGGGCGCCGCCGAACTCGGCGCCGACTGCTGGGTGCTCAGCGCGACCGGCCGGGTCATCACCGGGACGGGTGAGCCACCGGCGGCCGAACACCGCGCCGCACTCGCCCGCCGGTTCCTGCTCGCCGACCGCCTGCCCAGGGTTGTCACCGGCAAGGACGGCAAGGCCATCTCCTTGCTCGCCGCGGCCAGCAAGGACGGGCACCGGGTCGCGAGCTGGTTCCTCGCCGTGGAAGGAAATCACGGCCGCTGGGACCGGGCCAGGCAAGAGGTCGCGGCCGAGTTCGCGAACCTCGTCGGCCTGGAGCGCTCCCGGTTCGACGAGACCAAGCGCGTCGAGAACCGCGCGGCGGAACCGTTGCTGCGCTTGGCTTTGTCGGAGGAAGCGAGCCAGGCCCAGATCGCGTCTCGCTTGCCTGCCGCCGAATTCTCCGCGACGGACCCGGTCTTCACGCTGTCGGCTTCGGTGCAAGGCGGCGGGCCCGGCCTCGCCCCGGTGATCATCGACGAGCTGTTCGCGCCTTACCGGGCACCGGCTTTGGTCGGCAACGTCGACGGCGAGGCGTTCGGCCTGCTCCGCGCCCGCGCGCTCGGCTACGAGAAGCTGGACGCCTTCGTCGCCGAGGTCCGCGAAGCCGTCCGCACGATCGAACCCGCGCTCGGCTCGGCGAGCCTCGCCGTCGGCATCAGCCGGGCGCCGGACGCGGCCGGGCTGCATGCCGCCGTCCACGAATCCCGCCACGCACGCAGGCTGGCCGAACTCGCACCGGGCCGCGCTTCGGTGGTCGCGGGCGACGAAGTCGCGTCACACCTGCTGCTCTTGGCGGCGGTTCCCGACGAACTGCGCCGCTCGTTCCGCGCGAGGGTTCTCGGCCCGCTGCTGGCTTACGACGCCGCGCACAACTCCGAACTCGTGCACACGCTCAAGGTTTTCCTCGAACATTCGGGCTCGTGGACGCAGACCTCGGCCGAACTTCACTTGCACGTCAACACCTTGCGGTACCGCGTCAGCCGCATCTCCGAGCTGACCGGGCGCGACCCCGCGCGGTTCGCCGACCGCGTCGACCTTTACCTGGCGGGCTGTTTCACGCAGGAGTGGGGATAAATCCCGTCTCGGCGCCCGGCCGCCCGTCGCTAGCGTCGCCGTCATGGACGAGTCAGTGTTCCCCGACTTCTATCGCGAGCACGTCGGAAGGCTGACCGCGTTCCTGCTCGTCCAGGGTCACGCGCCCGCCGACGCCGCGGCGGCCGCCCAGTACGCGATGGCCACGGCCAGGCGGCAGGACGGCCGGTTGCCGTCGACCGCACCCGAGTTGCTCACCTGGGCCATGCGCGTCGCCGGGGACTCGTTCCGGCACCGGCCCGGCCACGACACGCCCGCCCAATCACTTCTGCGGCTGCCCGAAGCCGTGCCTGCCCCGTTCAGCATGGACTTCGCCCGCCTCGGTTACCCGGCGAACGCGGTCATGGCCTGGGCATCGCTGGACTACCCCGCAGGCGAGATCGCGTATGAACTCTTCCTGCCGCTGGAGCAGGTCAAGCGGATCATCACCGACGGACCGCTTCCGGAGCGGCTCGAAGATCTGGCGGGCGCGCTCGACTTGGACCTCGACGACGGCCTCCTGGAGGTGTTCAGGCCCACGCTCATGCCCGCCGCCTACGGTTTCGACGCCCAGTCCGCGATCCCGCCGTACTGCGCGCCCCGGCTGCCAGGCCTGCGCGACGATCTGGCCGTCTCGCCTTCGGCACTGCGCACCTACGCGATGACCGCCGCGTCCAGGCCCGCGGCTCAACGGGTCCGCCACCGCTACGGCATCCCGGCAGGCGACCTGGGCACCGCCCGCCTCGCCGCCTGGTTCGCCGCGCACACCGACCGATTCCGCCGCGATCAGTCCACAATGTACTGGGGCAGCGCGTACGCCGACACCGACCTCAACGCCTTCGCCGCCGCACTGACCCGCGACATCGCCCGCCTGCCGCACTGCCTCAGCACCGATGTGCTGGTCAAAGCCGGCCAACTCGCCAACGCCGCGCACGACGACGAGCCCGACTGGAACGACGTCAAAGATGCCGCGCTGGCACTGGCTTCGGCGCTGAGCACGCAACGAGAGACCGCGCTGGACCGAGCGCTCGACGAGCTGCGCCCCCAGCGCTACGAACCGATCCCGCTGCTCAAGGACGCGCTCACCCGCGATCTCATCCAGGCGCACACGATGTCGCTCGAACTCGGGCATCTGGCCGCCGACGCCGAACTCGATCTCGCGCTGCCCGAGTGTCCGGGCACCGACCTGACCCGCGACCTCGCCACCCATGAAGCCTTCAACCTCGCGCTGGTCAACGGGATCGACGCCATCGAGTCCGCGCTCACCGACCTGACGGCCGCGGACCTCAGCACGGCCGACCTGCGCGGCATCGAACTCGCCGGCGTCCGCTGGTCGGAGATGACCAGGTGGCCCGCGGACCGGGCGGACGACATCCGCGCGCACTCGCGGGCGACGGCGCCGGGGCACTACACGGTTTCGCCTGGTCTCGACCGCTGGCCGGGCTGACTTCCGCTTGGCCTGGCGCTTCACCCAGGAATGCGGCTGAACTTGGTTTGGCGCGGGCCGGTGGCGGGCACCTCCCCACTGTGACATCTGTCGAGCTCCCGCACCGCCCGACTCTGCCGCGCGGACGGGGCCCGATCTCGAGATCGATCCTCCACGCGTATCTCACCGGGCAGCGAGGCGACGTCTTCCCGACCGAGCGGGTGCAGGCGACCCAGTTCCTCGAGCGGCGCTTCGCCGAGCACGTGCACGTGATGTGTGTCCGCGACTTTGAGAAAGGACTACCGTTGAATCACGCACCGGTTCATCGGGGAGGTGGCTCCCATTTTGACTGTGAGGCGTGACGTCCCCACCGCCGGCGCTTCGGCGGGCGGTGTCGAAACGCTGCGCGCGCTCATGGAGATCGCCCCGGAAACCCATCACTATCGCTGCCGCGTCGGCCACGCTTGGTCGGCCGCAGCCCTGCTCATCGAGCGCAATCGCCGGTCCGCCGACGAATCCTCGATCGCCGCCGAGGTGCTGCGCAAGTACCTCATCGCGCTGAACCCGCCGTTGGAGGACGGCGAGCTCATCCCATGATGCGGCCGATCCACGACCTGGAAACGCACCTCACCAGCGAGCGGGGGGCGACGATCGTCCGGCCCACCGGCGTACTCGACGTCAGCACCTTCCCCCAGCTGCGCGACACCCTGCTCAAATGCGCCGCGGACCAGCCTGACGTGGTCATCGTGCTGATGGACGACCTCGTCGTCGGGAGCAACCACCTGTACAGCGTCTTCGTGCAGGTCTGGATGCGGACCTCGGAGTGGCCGGGCGTGCCGATCATGCTGGTCGCCGAAGACCGCAGGCTCCACCGTCGGCTGACCGAGCTGCCCGCCGCCCGGTTCGTGCCGGTGCACGGCAGCGTCCGCAAAGCCATTTCCGCCGCAGGCAGCCCGCCGCAACGCCGCCGCGCCGAGAACTGGCTCCCCGCGCTGAGCTCGGCTTCGCACCTGTCACGCCAGTTCACCGCCGAGATCTGCCGCAGGTGGGGCGTGCGCTGGCTGACTTACGACGCCGCGGCCATCGCCACGGAGTTCGTGGAGAACACGTTGCAGCACACCGACAGCGAACCGGTGCTGCGCCTGGAGCTGCGCCGGCGCCTGCTCAGCGTCGCGGTCGCCGACGAGAGCCCGCGCCTCGCCGTGTTGACCGAGCGGAGTACCGACGGCAGCCTCAGCCTCGGCCTGCTGGTGGTGGCTCAGAGTGCACGCGCCTGGGGCTGCACTCCTACCCATTCTGGAGGCAAGGTGACCTGGGCGATCCTGTCCATCGACGCTCCCCGGTACGAACTGCCCGGCGAGTTGTAACTTTTATGCGTGACCGAGCAGCGGAGTGAGCCGACCGGGCTCGACGAACTGCGTGACGCGGCACTGTCGGCGATCCTCGTGATGGAGCAGACCGAACGGCCTACCGATCAGACGGGGAAGTGATACCGAGCGCCAGCAAGGCCTCGGCCCGCTCGCGGTAGACCACGAAGGCGCGGTCCATCCCCGTCATCCTCAGCGTGCGGCGCATCGGGAAGCTGCTCACCACCAGCGCCATGTCCACCTCGGTCTCGTTCGCCCTGCGCTGCAGATCCGCGAGCATGTTCAGCCCCACGCTGGAGCAGAACAGCACATCGGTCAGGTCGACCAGGAAAGCCTGGCTCTCCGGCCGCGGCAGGCCGGTGGTCAGTCCGGCGACCTTGTCGATGTTGGCCAGATCCAGGTCTCCCGCGATGGTCACCACCACCCGGTCGGTGCCGAAGGTGGTGACGGTGATGGAAAACCGCTCGCTGAGTGAGCCGATCACCGTCCTGCCGAAAGTCCGGCTGAGCCGGGGCGGACGCTGGCTCGTCATGGTGGACTCCAAGTCCTCTCCACCATCATCTAGGCACCGGACTGAACATGCAACAACCCGCTCGGGTCGTGAGCGTCGCGGGCGGTTCTATCGGGCGGTTCTATTGAGCGGAAGTTCAACGGTGGCGTGTCTGGTGTGCTCGGCCGTGGCCGGGGTGGCTGACGACTGAGGTTCGTTCAGGGCGGAGTGAGTGCGGTTTGCGCGTTGGACGACGCGAACCGCACTCACTCAGGCACTTGGCCCGGCTATGAGGGGAGCCTTCATCCGCGGTCGGTTCGGGTGAGGGCCTCCCTCACCCGAGCCGAGTGGGTGGGGGCCTCTCTCACCCGTATATGCGGTCGAACTAAGCCCTCACGCCACGGATCCGAGTGAAGTAGGCCCTCACCCGCGCCCGACCACGACCCTGCCGTGGACGAGACAGCCCGAAGGGGTCGTGAGTGTTTTCGCCGGTTAGAACCGGCCGTACCACTCACGACCCACGTCGAGCCGACGATCACGCCACCTTTGCGTTTCCCCTCAATAACCGGCGAAAACACTCACGAGCCTTTTAGGCGGTGGTGCCGTAAACCTGCATCTCGAACAGCGAGTAGCCGTACGCGGTGCCGCGCGCCGTTCCGTTGACCCGGACATAGCGGCCGGTGCCGGTCAGCCCGGTCAGGTCATCCGTGCCGCCGTTGCCGGTGGTGGTCGTGAAGATCGTGGTCCAGTTCGAACCATCCGGCGAGGTCTGGATGGTGTACGACTTGCCGTACGCGGCCTCCCAGGTCAGCTTGACCCGCGAGACGTTCGCCGTGGCGCCGAGGTCGACGCGCAGCCACTGCGGATCGACGCCCTCCTTGCTCGCCCAGCGCGCGCCGGTGAGGCTGCCGTCGAACGCCGCCGAAGCCGGGTAGCTGCTCGACTCGACGCTCGACGCCGTGGCCGGCTTTCCTTGGGACAGCAGGACAGGCGTGCCGCCCGGCGCGGTGATGGTCAGGATGAACGTCACCGAGTGCGTCGCCGACGGCGAGGTGCCCGTCACCGTGATGGCCGAGGTGCCCGCCGGCGCGTCGGCCGTGGTGGCGATGCGCAGTGTCGAGGTGCCGTTGCCGGTCACCGATGCCGGGGTGAAGGTCACCACGGCGCCCGGCGGGACGTTGGCCGCGTCGAGGGAGACCGTTTCCGCGGCGCCGGACAGTGTCGCGACCGTGACCGTCGGGGTCGCCGCCGAGCCCGCGGTGACCGTGGCGGCCGCCGGGTTGACCGCGACCGAGAAGTCCTTGGTACCGACGGCATTCACCGTCAGCGAGTAGTTCGCCGACTTGGTGCCGGACGCCGCGGCGCCGTTGATCTTGACGGCGTAGGTGCCTGCCGGGGTCGAGGCGGAGGTCTTGAACGAGACCGTCGAACCCTGGCCCGCGGTCACCGAAGCCGGGGTGAACGTGGCCGTGGTGCCGCTCGGCAGCCCGGACGCGGACAACGCGACCGACTGCGCGGTGCCGGAGACGACGGTCGTGCTGACCGCGGCCGAGGTTTCACCGCCCGCGCTCACCGAACCCTGCTGCGGGTTGACGCCGACCCCGAAGTCGTTGTTCGTGCCCGCCGCGGTGAAGACCCACTGGGCCGCCGTTCCCGAGCAACTTCCTGTCACCACCAGTGTTCCGGACGGGCGATAGCACTTCGTGTTGTACTGCATATCCGAAATCGTCAGATTCGGGTTGATGGACCACTGCTGACTCGCCGCGCCCGTGCATTTCTGCAGCACGACCTTCGAACCGGACAGCGTCGCGCACATGTTGTTGATCTCCATGAACGCGCCGTGGAAGGTGAACCGCTGCGCCGACGAGCCGTTGCACGCGGCGGTGGTCAGCTGCACACCCGAGGTGGTGCTGTTGTTCGGGTCCTCCAGGCACTGGCCGTTGGAGTTGTTCTTGTATTGGCCGACCGACTTGTTCGGCTGCGCGCCGCCGTAGCATTCACCGGTGCTGGTGTTGAACAGCGGCGTGTTGTCGACGACCTCGCTCGACGACGGGTCGACGACGATCGGCTCCATCACCGGGGTGCCGTCGGAGTTGTAGTGCGTGAGCGCGTCCTCGCAGTCGATCGCGTTGTACGCGCTGCCGCCCTTGCCGCCGACCCACAGGTCGATGTGCCGCAGGCCGGGCCCGCCGTTGGGCCCTTCGCCGTCCCAGTCCTGGTTACAGGAGGAACAGTCGTCCTCCATGATGAAGTACTTCTTCACTCTGGGCACGTAGATCTTGGTGCCCGCCTTGTAGACCTTGGTCGTGGTGGCGAAGGTGATCGGGTCGGCATAGGTGCCCTTGCCGCCCGCTTCGTCGTGGATCTTGGGGTAGGCGATGTCGCCGCCTGGCGGCGTGTTGTCCCACCAGCCGTAGAAGGTCATGAACGTCTGCTGGGTGGTGGCCGCGCTCGCCGGTGCGGCCGCTGCCAAACCGAGAATGGTTATCAGTGCGATAAAGGCTGCCGCCGCTTTCGCGGCCAGAGCATGCCGATTCATGACGCCTCCGTGGGGGACCGAGCGTAGGTGTCTGAGAATCACCTCGGCGACGCGCGATCGTCAAGGCCTTTCGTTAGGAAATTTTCCTAACTATGCCCGGCAGCCGAAACCATGCCGCACAATAGGTAAACAACGGGTGTCACGGTTTCCCTGAAAGCCGCAATTAGGGCATCCGGCACCCCTGAAGTTACCTTTGACGACTTCGGCATCGGTGATCAACTAACCGAAAACCAAGATCAAAATGTTTCACCCGATGTGACAGCGAATTTCGCTGAGCTGGCCGTAGCGACCCCGGCGCCGGGGTGCGAATGTCGTAATCCGCCGTAGTCCGACGCCGGTACAGAGGAGTAGGCACCGCCGATGCAAGCCTTCACGCTGCCCGAGTTCTATCTGACCTACCCGGCACGGATGAACCCGCACCTCGAGCGCGCGCGGACGCACAGCATGGCCTGGGCCAAGGCGATGGGGATGATCGACTCCCCCGAGCCGGGCGGCGGTGTCGTCTGGGACGAGGCGGAACTGGCCAGGCACGACTACGGCCTGATGTGCGCGTACACCCATCCGGACTGTGACGGGGCGGCACTCGAACTGATCACCGACTGGTACGTGTGGGTGTTCTTCTTCGACGACCACTTCCTCGCGCACTTCAAGTACACCCGCGACATCGAAGGCGGCCGCGCCTATCTGGACCGGCTCGAACGGTTCATGACCCGCGAGGGCGAGACGCCGCCGGAGCCGGAGAACCCGGCCGAGGCCGGGCTGCTGGACCTGTGGGCGCGGACGGTGCCAGCGATGTCGACGGACTGGCGCGAGCGGTTCATCGAGAGCACGCACAACCTGATGGTCGAGTCGCTGTGGGAACTGGTCAACATCGAGCAGGGCCGGATCGCGAACCCCATCGAGTACATCCAGATGCGCCGCCGCGTCGGCGGCGCGCCGTGGTCGGCGAACCTCGTCGAGTACGTGGCGGCCGAGGTGCCGCACCGGTTCGCGCACACCCGTCCGCTGGAGGTGCTGCGCGACACCTTCTCCGACGCGATCCACCTGCGCAACGACATCTTCTCGTACCAGCGCGAGGTCCGCGAGGAGGGCGAGAACTCCAACGCCGTGCTCGTCTTCGAGAAGTTCTTCGACATCCCGACGCAGGAAGCGGCCGAGATGACGAACGACCTGCTGACGTCGCGGCTGCACCAGTTCGAGAACACCGCTCTCGCCCACGTCCCGATGCTCGCCGGCGTCAAGGGCGCGACGCCTGACGAGCTGGCCGCCATGACCGCGTACGTCAAAGGCCTGCAGGACTGGCAGGCGGGCGGCCACGAATGGCACCTGCGGTCGAGCCGGTACATGAACGAAGGCGCGGTCTCGGGCGGGCTCGGCGGCCCGACCGGGCTCGGCACCGAGTCCCTCACCCCGGGCAGGCTCGGCGTGAAGCGCCGGACCGAGCAGCACACGTTCGTGCCGAACAAACCCGTCGGCCATCTGCCGCTGCCCAAGCTCTACATGCCGTTCCAGTTCAAGGAAAGCTCGCATCTCGACAGCGCCCGCGACCACGCCGTCGAGTGGGCGCGCGAGATGGGCCTCTTCGAGGCGGGCTCACCTTGGGACGAGCAGCGCATGCGCGGCATCGACCTGCCACACTGCGCCGCGATGATCCACGCGGACGCCACCGCCGAACAACTCGACCTCAGCTCCGACTGGCTGAGCTGGGGCACCTACGGCGATGACTACTTCCCGCTGGCCTTCGGCGTCAAGCGTGACATCGCGGGAGCGCAGCTCTGCGCCGAGCGGTTGTCGCTGTTCATGCCACTCGATGCGGGAGAGACCCCGCCTTCGGCCATACCTCTTGAGAAAGGCCTCGCCGACCTGTGGCGTCGCACCGCCGGTCCGATGACCGAACCCGCGCGTGCGGTCTTCCGCAAGGCCGTCGAGGACATGCTGGGCAGCTGGGTGTGGGAGGTGGCCAACCAGGCGCAGAACCGCGTGCCCGATCCTGTCGACTACGTGGAGATGCGACGCCGGACGTTCGGCTCGGACCTCACCATCAGCCTGGCCAAGCTCGCGCACTACGAGCTGTTGCCGCCGTGGATCCACCAGACGAGGGTGGTGCGTGAGCTCGAGACCGCGGCGCAGGACTACGCCTGCTTCACGAACGACCTGTTCTCGTATCAGAAGGAGATCCAGTACGAGGGCGAGATGCACAACATGGTCCTCGTCGTCGAGAACTTCCTCGGCGTCGACCCGCTCAAGGCCCGCGACGTCGTCGCCGACCTCATGAAAGCGCGGATGGAGCAGTTCGAGAAACTCACCGGCGAGGACCTCCCTCAGCTGTTCGAGGACTTCAGCCTGGAACCGGACGTCCGCGACGCCCTCACCAGGCACGCCGAGCTGCTCAAGGACTGGATGTCCGGCATCCTCGAATGGCACCGCCGGTGTGTGCGCTACCGGCCGGAGGAGCTGGAGCGGCTGTACGCGCCGTCGCCCGTCGAGGTGAACGCGAGCTTCTCCTTCCTGCCCAGTGGATTGGGCACTTCGGCGGTACGTGTCCGCCCTGCGAACGTCTGACTCCGACGATCGGGCGGTGTTCCTGTCACGGGGACACCGCCTCGGTCAGAATCGCGGGTATGACCTGGAGCCCGACGCACGGTGATCAGTTCGACCCCGTCCCCTACCGCCCGGCCCGCATGCCTGCCGACGAGACACTCGCCAACGCCGCGTCCCTGCGCCGGCGGATGGACGAGCGCCGCTCGGTACGCAGCTTCTCCCCCGACCCCGTGCCGGAGCAGGCCGTACTCGACGCGATCGCGGTCGCGTCCACCGCGCCCAGCGGCGCCCACCAGCAGCCATGGACCTTCGTGCTGGTCTCGGACCCGGCCGTCCGCAAGCAAATCCGTTCGGCCGCCGAAGCCGAGGAAACCGTTTCGTACGACGGCAGGCTCGGCGAGGAGTGGCTCACCGCGCTGCGCCCGCTCGGCACCGACGCGATCAAGACCCACCTGACCGACGCGCCATGCCTGATCGTCGTCTTCCAGCAGCGTTTCTACCTGGAGGACGACGGAACCACCCGCAAGCACTACTACGTCGACGAGTCGGTCGGCATCGCCGTCGGCATGCTCCTCACGGCCTTGCAGGTCGCCGGCCTCTCGGCGTTGACGCACACCCCGTCACCCATGCGTTTCCTCGGCGAGGTGCTCGGCAGGCCCCGCAACGAGAAGGCGTTCGCGGTGATCCCGGTGGGTTACCCGGCACCGGACTGTGTGGTCCCGAACCTTCAGCGCAAGTCCCTCGACCAGGTACTCGTCCGCGTCTGACCGGTTTTGTCGGTGGGTGATGCGATGCTGCCCCCATGACTTTGCCGAGCTACTCACCGACCTGGTCCGAGGACGACCGCGTGGATCTCCCGCTCGACGGCGACGAGCGGGAGATCCTCACGGCCTACCTCGACTGGCACCGCCGGACCTTCGAACTCAAGTGCGCCGGGATCCCGGCGGAAAGGTTGTCCGACAAGAACATCCCACCATCCGGGCTCAGCCTGCACGGCCTGGTCCGCCACCTCGCAGGCACCGAGCGCTGGTGGTTCCGCCAGCAGTTCGCCGGCGAGGACGTGCCGATGCTGCACTACTCCGACGACAACCCGAATGAGGACTTCGACGCGCTCGACGGCGACGTCGAGGCCGCTTTCACCCTGTGGCGCGAGGAATGCGCGCGCTCGCGGGAGATCGTCGCGTCGTCCACTTTGGACGCCACGGGCACGCATTTCCGGACGGGGAAGCCGGTTTCGCTGCGACGGATCGTGGTGCACATGATCGCCGAGTACGCGCGCCACAATGGACACGCCGACCTGCTGCGGGAACAGATCGACGGCGCGACCGGCCACTGACCTGCCGCCGCGGGGCGGCCCGGCTCGCGAAAGCCAGAGTGAGAGGAAGAGACGAAAGCCCAAGCCGGGGCGAGAAGCAACGAACGCGAAAGCCGAAGCTCGCGAAAGCCCGGGTGTGAAGACGAGCGCGGAAGTCGAGGCTCGCGAAAGCTCGAACGTTGTGAACGAGGCGCTCACAACGCACAAGGTTGCGAACGAGGCGTTCACGACCTTCGGCCACCCCTCAGGGTCGGCGGCCGGGCTCGTCGGGCGCACAAAAGCCACTTTCGCCAGCAATTCGGCCTCTCGGCCACAAGCCAGGGGTTGTGAACGCCTCGTTCACAACCTTCAACCTCGCGAACGAGGCGTTCGCAACGCTCGAGTGACCGGAGGGCTAGGCGAGCATTTCCTTCAGGATGGCGCGCTGGGTCGGCTTGGCCTCGGCGTAGAGCTTGTGCCCGGCCTCGGTCAGATCGACGAAGATCCCCCGCCGGTCCATCTCACACATGGCACGCTCGACGAGCCCTTCGCGCTCGAGCCGGGCGACCAGGCGCGAGGTCGCACTCTGGCTCAGGTGCACAGCTCCGGTCAGATCCGCGCCGCGGCACTTCTGGGCGGCCGTGGCCAGGCATTCGAGCGCCTCGAACTCGCTGACGCCGATGCCGTGCTTCTCCTGGAGCGTGCACTCGAGCGCGCCGAAGACGGCCGCGTGGCGGGCAAGCAAGCCTTGCCATTCCTGCACCAGAACCTGCTCAGCTACATCGCTCACGTAGGCGAAGATAGCATGCACGGGAATCTGATGCAATCGCATTAAATTCACTTGCATTAGATGCGTGTGCATGTAGCGTGTGGATCATGAGCTCTTCCGCGCATCTCTCCACCACCTCGACCAGGTGGGACGCTCGTCTGTGGGGCGTACTGCTCACCGTGTCCACCGTCATCGGCCTGGACGCGCTCGACGTCTCCATGGTCGGTGTCGCTCTCCCGTCCATCCGGGCCGACCTCGGCCTGTCCACCAGCGCGCTGCAATGGGTCGTCAGCGGCTACGTACTCGGCTACGGCGGTCTGCTGCTGCTCGGCGGCCGGACCGCGGACCTGCTCGGCAGGCGTCGCGTGTTCCTCATCGCGGTCAGTGTCTTCGCGCTCGCTTCGCTGCTCGGCGGGCTCGTCGACGACGGTGCGCTGCTGATCGCCAGCCGCTTCATCAAGGGCCTGAGCGCCGCGTTCACCGCTCCGGCGGCGCTGTCCATCATCACCACGACGTTCCAGGAAGGTCCCGCCCGTAACCGCGCGATCAGCATCTTCGCGGTGTTCGGCGCGAGCGGGTACTCGGCCGGGCTGGTCTTCTCGGGACTGCTGACCCAGGTCGGCTGGCGCTGGACGTTCCTGCTGCCGGTGCCGATCGCGCTCGTCGTGCTGGTCTTCGCGTACCGCCTGATCCCGGCCAACCGGCCGGAACGCGCCGGCGGCGGCTATGACTTCCCCGGCGCGATCACCGGGGCCGCCGGTTCGCTGCTGCTCGTGTTCTCGGTGGTCGAAGCGCCGACCGTCGGCTGGCTCGCGGCCAGGACGCTGATCTCGTTCGGGGTCGCGTTCGCACTGCTCGCGACGTTCATCGTCATCGAGAAGCGCAGTTCGCACCCGCTGCTGCGGCTGGGCATCCTGCGCTCGGGTCCGCTGGCCCGCGCCAACATCGGCGGCGCGCTGTTCTTCGGCGCCTACATCGGGTTCCAGTTCGTGGTCATGCTCTACCTGCAGTCGGTGCTGAACTGGTCCGCGTTGCAGACCGCGCTCGGTTTCCTGCCCGCCGCCGCGATCGTGGCCTTCGGCTCGCCGAGGATCGAGCCGCTGATCGACCGCGTCGGCACCCCGCGCACCATCCTGGCCGGTGTGGTCGCGCACGTCATCGGCTACGCGCTCTTCCTGAACGTCGACGAGACATCCAGTTACGCGCTTTCGGTCCTGCCGAGCATGATCCTGCTGGGACTCGGCTTCATGCTGGCCTTCTCCTCGCTGAACATCCAGGCCACCGCCGGGATCGCCGACAACGAGCAGGGCCTCGCGGGTGGCCTGCTGAACACCTCGGTCCAGATCGGTGGCGCCATCGGCCTGGCCATCGTGACCGCGGTGCTCACCGCGAACGGCGGCGCCGAGGCGTCGCGGACCGCGCTGCTCTCCGGGCTCACCCCGGCGTTGAGCGTGGTCACCGGCATCGCGGTGCTCGCGGTGCTGGTCAGCCTGGCCGGCGTCATCAAGCCGCGCCGCACGGCAGAAATCGCCGTCGACGAAGCGGAACTCGCGCTCGCCACGAAGTAGCGACGCGACGACGAAGGTGCCTGTCACTCGGGGGGTGGCAGGCACCTTCGCCGTACTCTGACGTGCCATGGCTGATCAACACCGGTGGTGGGACGTCGTCCGCTGGACGGTGTACGCCGGCACCGCGCGACCGCACTCGCCGCGCTCGGCGGGCCTTCGGGTCCTGCGCGTGGTCGCCGTGCTGGGGATCGGCTCTTGGGCGGGGTTCGTCGCCACGGTCACCGCGATCACCTACGGCCGCAGCTCCCTGGTGACCGTCGCGCTCGGCGTCGCCACGCTCGTGCCCGCGGTGATCGCGCTCTGGTCGCCACTGTGGGCGTGGCGCGCGCTGGTGGTCCTGATCCTCGCCACCCCACCCGCGTACCAGGATTGGGTGCAGTCGTGGGGCTGGCCCTGGTCCCCCGGTCTCGCGTTGGCCGCCCTGCTGGTGCTCTATCTTGTCGGCGAAACCCACGAGCAGCCCGTACTCGCGTGCGTGGCGCTGTTTTCGGTCGCGGCCATGGCGCCTTACGTGCACGACTGGCGTGACCTCGTGCTGCTGGCCGCGCTCACCTCGGTTCCCCTCTTCTTCGGCAACCTCGTGCAGCAGCGCAGGCTCGCCGAGCGGGAACGTCTCGCGCGCGAGCACCAGCGCATCACCGAGGAGACCCGGCTCGCGGTGCTCGAAGAACGCACCAGGATCGCGCGCGAGCTGCACGACATCGTCGCGCACCACATGTCCGTGCTCGCGCTGCGCACCGACTCCGCCCGCTACCGCTTCCCCGAACTCACCGACGACCTGAAGACGGAGTTCGCCGCGCTGACGAACACCGCCCGCGAGGGCATGACCGAGCTTCGCCGCCTGCTCGGCGTGCTGCGCACCGAATCCGCGTCCACCGCGCCGCAGCCCGACATCGCACGCGTGACCGACCTCGTCGACCGGGTGCGCGCGCTCGGTACCGACTGCACGCTCGACATCCGCGGCGATGTCGACGCGCTGCCAGCCGGGGTCGGGCTGTCGCTCTACCGGATCGTGCAGGAGGCGCTGAGCAACGCGGCGCGCCACGCCCCGGGTGCGGCGGTCCGCGTCTCGCTGAACGTCGAAGCCGACATCGTGCACACGACCGTCGTCAACGACCCAGGCGAGTCCACCGGGTCGATCGCACCGCCAGGGCACGGTTTGCTGGGCATGCGCGAACGCGTCGCGATGCTGTCCGGTGAACTGGAGACCGGCGCGACACCCGGCGGCGGTTTCCGCGTCGCCGTCGCACTTCCACTAGAGGGAGCCACTTCGTGATTTCCGTCGTCGTCGCCGACGACCAGACCATGGTCAGGCAGAGCTTCCGCGCGGTGCTCGACGCGCAGCCGGACATCCAGGTGGTCGGCGAGGCCGAGAACGGGCTCATCGCGATCGAGCGCTGCGCCGAGCTGGAGCCGGACGTCGTGCTGATGGACGTCCGCATGCCCGAACTCGACGGTCTCGAAGCGGCCAGGCGGATCCTCGGCGGCCGCGACCGCACGATCCGGGTCCTGATGCTCACGACCTTCGACATCGACGAGTACGTCTACGGCGCCTTGCGTGCGGGCGCCAGCGGCTTCCTGCTCAAGGACGCGCCACTCGACGACCTCGTCACGGCCGTCCGGGTGATCGCGGCGGGCAACGCGTTGTTCGCGCCCACGGTCACCCGCAGGCTGATCGGCGAGTTCGCCACCCGCACCCGCGTCTCCGGCACGCGACTCGCCGACCTGACAGCCAGGGAGACCGAGGTGCTACGGCTGATCGCGAAAGGCTTGTCCAACACCGAGATCGCCGACGAACTGGTCATCGCCGAGCAGACCGCGAAAAGCCACGTAAGCCGCGTCTTCACGAAACTCGGCGTCCGCGACCGAGCCCAGGCCGTCGTGGCCGCCTACGAAGAGGGCCTCGTCGTCCCAGGTCAGGGCTCGTGAGTGATATGACCGGTTAGAACCGGCCGTACCACTCACGAGCCCTTCGACCCAGGCAGTACCCCGGTATGGGTGCGCGCCCCGAAGACGCCACCCCGGCGTGACGACGCGCGGGCCGTTTTCGATCATTGTGGCGGGCATGAGGTCGCCGCGTTTGCCCATTGCCGCACTGGCCGCCGTGTTCGTCGCGGTCGCCGTCCTTTGGTGGCTGCTGGGCCGTCCACTCGGGATCGACTCGGCGGTCTACCGCGCCGGCGGACTCGCCATCCTGCGCGGCGAACCGCTCTACGGGCGCCTGTCGGCGCTTCCTGATTGGGCACTCGACCTGCCGTTCACGTACACGCCGTTCGCCGCGATGGTGTTCGCGCCGCTCGCGGCGCTGCCCACCCAGTTGGGCTGGGCCGTGTTCGCCGTGGCGGCGGCGCCCGCGTTGTACGTGACGTTGCGCCCGTTCACCGTCCACAGCGGACTGCCGCTGCTGGTGGCAGGCGCGTTCTGCCTCCAGCCGGTGTGGCAGACCGTCGGACTGGGCCAGGTCAATCTCATCCTGATGGCCGCCGTGGTGTTCGACGTGCTCGTGCTGCGCGGATCCCGCCACAGCGGCCTGACGATCGGGGTGGCCGCGGCGATCAAGCTGATCCCGCTGATCTTCATCGTGCACCTGCTGGTCACCGGCCGCCGCGCGGACGCGGGCCGCGCGCTGGCGGCGTTCACCGGCGCGACCGTGCTGGCGTTGGCCGTGCTGCCGGGCGACAGCGTCCGGTTCTGGACCTCGGCGATCTTCAACGACCACTTCGCCACGATGAAGTCCTGGGTGGGAAACCAGTCCTGGCAAGGGTTTCTGGCGAGGACACTGCCCGACGCCAAGTGGGCGATCGTGCTCGGTGTCGCGGCCGCCGGCACGGCGACCTGGTTCGCCGTCCGGCGATTGCACCGCTCCGGCGACGAACCAGGCGCACTGCTGGTGACCGCGGGCTGCGGGCTCGTGGTCAGCCCGATCTCGTGGACCCATCACTGGGTCTGGGTCGTGCCCGCGATCGGCTACCTGCTCGCGCGCCGCCACAGCTGGCTGGCGTTGGCGACCGCGGCCCTGTTCACGGGCTGGGCCACCGCGATCGTGCCGGGCGGTGGCGGCCGGGAGCAGGGCTGGAACCTCCCGCAAGCCGTGTTCGGCAACGCCTACCTGCTCGCCGCGCTGGGCGCGGGAGCCGTCTTGCTCGCTCGTCACAAATCCGCGAGCAAGAGTCCACTTCGCGGCTTGGGCGTGAAATAGGTGGCCTTGCGCGGCATGCGCAGGCCCGCCGCGTGCGTAGCCAGCAGATCCGCCAGCGGCACGGGAGCGAGCAGGAACGTCGCGTCCACATCGGACACCACCGTCCGGCCGCCCGGCAGTATCGGGACCAGCGCGGGTCCTTCCGGGTCGACGCCCAGCGCCTCGCGGATCAGCACCTGCTCGACCACCCGGTGATCGATCGACGGCTCCCCCAGCGACGGCAGCCGCACCCGCAGCGCCGACCCGCCGGCGAGCACGACCACCGAGCCGACCGCGACGGTCCGGTCGCCGGTCTCGCGGACGTCGAGCCCGGCGGCGCGCCACCGGGAAGCCAGCTCCGCCAACGAAAGCCCGGTGCCGACGAGCGCGCGGTGGATCGGCCCGATCTCGAGCCGCGGTCCCCCGGTGACCAGCGCGAGCAGCGAGCCGGCCGCGGCGGAGGCGGCGACGCGGTGATTGCCGTCGGCGACCAGCAGGGTGTGCCGCTGAGCCAGCGCGAGCACCTCGTCCTGGTGCTCGCCGGCGCCGAGCAGCCACAGCCGGTGCCGCCTGCCCACCGAGTCCACAGTGGACACGGCCGGCTCGTCCAGCGTGCTCAGGATTTCGCGGACCTTGCCGGTGAGCACCCAGCCCTCCGCCTCGGGCACCAGCAGCGCCGCACTGGTCGCGCAGCCGAGACCGGCCAGCATCGCGGCACGCTCGGCCACGACGTCCGGGTAGACGTCTTCGGTGTGCCGGACGTGCGAAACCCCGTCGGCGCCGACGACATCAGGGTCGACCATGCAGAGGACGCCGAGCACGGACCCGTCCGCGCCGTCGATCTCGTACAGGCCGACGACGTCGGACACCGGCTCGTAGTGATACGAGCGCAAATAGGACAAAGCGGCCCGCGCGATCGGCAACGCCTCGGTCAGGCCGAGCCCCGCCGCCAGCGCGGCGGGCGTGCGGTGCGGGTGTTGCACCGCGAGCAGCGTGCCCTCGGCGCCGCCGGGCACGGCCAGCGCCGCGGCGACGCGCGTGGGGTCGCCGAATTCGTCCACGTCCGGTCCAGGCACGCGGTCACGCACCACCCAGCCGCTCCGGATCGGCCGCACCCAGCAAGTCATCCGCTCATCAAATCAGTTCGCCGCGAATCCGCGCGTCATGGAATGCTTGCGTATGCGAAACAGTTGACTCGCAGAGTCGGCACTGGGGATTCCACGGAAGGACCGCGCATGACCGAAACTGTGTCCAAGGGGGTCGGTCTGCGTTCGGAGCGTGGCCCCGTGCTCGCCGCGGTCATGCTGAGCACCGGTTTGGTGGCGCTCGACAGCACGATCATCGCGACCGCCGTGCCGTCGATCGTCCGCGATTTGGGCGGTTTCTCCCAGTTTCCCTGGCTTTTCTCGATCTACCTGCTGACCGCGGCCGTCACGACGCCGCTCTACGGCAAGTTCGCCGACGTGCTCGGCCGCAAGCCGGTGATGTTCTTCGGTATTGCCGTCTTCCTGATCGGCTCGGTGCTGTGCGGCGCCGCGTGGAGCATGCCGGTGCTGATCGCCGCGCGCGCCATCCAGGGCATCGGCGCCGGCGCGATCCAGCCGATCAGCATGACGATGATCGGTGACCTCTACAACGTCGAAGAGCGCGCCAGGGTGCAGGGTTACGTCGCCAGCGTCTGGGCGATCGCCTCGGTCGTCGGGCCGACGCTCGGTGGCGTGTTCTCCGAGTACCTGGACTGGCGCTGGATCTTCTTCGTCAACCTCCCGCTGGGCGCCATCGCCACGTGGACGCTCGCCCGCAAGTTCCCGGAGCGCGTCGAACGCCAGTCGCACCGCATCGACTACGCGGGCGCCGCACTGCTCACCATCGGCTGTTCGCTGCTCATCCTCGGACTGCTCGAAGGCGGCGTGGCCTGGAGCTGGGCGTCACCGGCCAGCCTGGCGATCTTCGCGGTCGCGCTGGTGCTGCTGGTCGCGTTCGTCTTCGTCGAGCGCAAGGCGGCCGAACCGATCCTGCCGCTCTGGGTGTTCCGCCACCGGATCCTCAACAGCGGCAACCTGGTCGCGCTCATCGTCGGCGCGGTGATGATGGGCCTGAGCTCCTACCTGCCGACGTACGCGCAGGGCGTGCTCGGGTTCGGCGCGCTCGCCGCGGGCTTCGCGCTGGCCGCGTTGACGATCGGCTGGCCGATCTCCGCGAGCCTGTCCGGCCGCGTCTACCTGCGGATCGGCTTCCGTGACACGGCGCTGATCGGCAGCGGGGTGATCATCGCGGGCTCGCTGGTCGCGGCGATACTCGGCGAGCACTCGTGGCTGGGCCTGGCCGCGATCTCGGCGTTCATCCTCGGCATCGGCCTCGGCCTGCTGTCGAGCCCGACAGTGGTGGCCGTCCAGTCGACGGTCGGCTGGGACAAGCGCGGCGTGGTGACGGCGACGAACATGTTCTGCCGGTCACTGGGCAGCGCGGTCGGCGCGGCGATGTTCGGCGCCATCGCGAACGCGACGCTGGCAGGAGAGGAATCGCTCTATCAGGCGACGCACAACGTCTTCCTGGCGATGGTGGCCGTCTCGGCGCTGGCCGTCGCGGCGATCCTGCTGATGCCGCGGCACACCGACCAGCTCAGGACGCGTGGAGCAGAGCCTCGGCCGGAAGAGCCACACACGGGCAGCCACCCTCAACCGTCAGGCAGTCAATCGTGAACTCGTGCCGGACGACGTCGAGGTCGACGCAGCCGGGCTCCACGCATTCGACGTCGCCTGCCGGGTGCACGATCAGGGTGCCGTGGCAGTGGTCGAGCTCGGCGACGCACAGCGCACACATCATCGGTTTCCACGCCTTCCGCGAAGGGCCGGAGAACAGCGGTCGCCTCTTGGTACCACCGGGGACCGACAAATTCTGGCACCTTCGCGGCGTGTCGCCTCGCATACTCCCTTGAAGGCCGATAGGGCAACCGGTGCTATGCGCTCTTGCTGGGCCGTCGCGCCGGCGCCTTCTTCTCCGCGGGCTTCTTCCTGGTCGTGGCAGCGGGCTTGCGGGTCTTCTTGGCCTCGCTGACGCTCGCCTGCAGCGCCGACATCAGGTCCACGACCTCGGCCTTCGCACCCGGCTTGGCCGTCTTCTTCGTGCTGCCACCCTGCGCCTTGGCCTCGATCATCGCCTCGAGCGCCTCGCGGTAGGTGTCGGTGTACTTGTCGGGTTCGAAGACCGGCTCGGACATCGAGTCGATCAAGGAGCCCGCCATCGTCAGCTCCTGCGCGCGCACCTGCGGCGCCTCCTCACGCAGGAAGCCAAAGTCCGGCGTGCGCACCTCGTCGGGCCACAGGATGGTCGTCATGACCAGCACGTCCGACACCACCCGCAGGATCGCGAGCGACTCACGCTGGCGGATGGCCACCTTGGCGACCGCGACATGCCCTGACTTGTGCAGCGCGTCCCGCAGCAGCACATAGGGCTTGGTCGCGGTCTTCTGCGGCTCGAGGTAGTAGGTCTTGTCGAACTGGATCGGGTCGATCGACTCCAGCGGCACGAACTCGAGCACGTCGATCAGCTTCGACGTGGACAGCGGCAGCTCCGCCAGGTCCTCATCGGTGATCACGACCATCTCGCCGTCTTCGAGCTCGTACCCCTTGGCGATCTCGGCGTACGGCACCTCTTCGCCGTCGATGGTGCACACGCGCTTGTACTGGATGCGGCCGCCGTCGGCCTCGTGCACCTGGCGTAGCGAGACGTTCTTGTTCTCGGTCGCCGCGTAGAGCTGGATCGGGATCGTGACCAGTCCGAAAGAGACTGAACCCTTCCACATCGCTCGCATCGCCATCGACCTCCGGCATCGGTGTGAGGTGCCTGCATACCCACGGTACCCTGGCCGGTGAGCTGGGAAAACTCCAAAGCGATCATGTTTGCGAACGCGTGTTCGAGGATTCACGGTTACCATCGGGACCATGAAGGCCGGTGAGACACCCACCCGTGAACTCGTCCGCGATCCCATGGCGTTCACCGACCGCGTGACGCCCGACGCCCGAGACGGCTGGCCCGTCGAGGCCGGTCGCTATCGCCTGGTCATCAACCGAGCGTGTCCCTGGGCGCACCGCGTCAACATCGTCCGCAGGCTGATGGGCCTCGACGAGGCCATTTCCGTGGCCATCACCGACCCCATTCAGGAGGACATCGACGGCGACGCCCACTGGGTGTTCACCGAAAAGACGGGCAGCCCTGGCGACAAGGACCCGGTACTCGGCATCCACGCACTGCGCGAGGCCTACCTCGCGCGGCGGCCGGATTACACCGGCGGGGTGAGTGTGCCGGGGCTCGTGGACATCCCGACCGGGCACCTGGTCAGCAACGACTTCGGGCAGCTGACCATCGACTTCGGCATCGAGTGGGCCTCACTCGCCCGCCCCGGCTCCCCCGTGCTGTACCCGGCGGAGCACCGAGCCGAGATCGACGCGTTGAACGAGGTCGTCTACCGCGACGTCAACAACGGCGTCTACCGCTCCGGGTTCGCGCCGCACCAGGAGAGCTACGACCGCGCGGTGACCGCGTTGTTCGCCCGGCTCGACGAACTCGAGGACAGGCTGACCGGACAGCGCTACCTGGTCGGCGACACGATCACCGAAGCCGACATCCGCCTGTTCACCACCCTGGTCCGCTTCGACGCGGTGTACCACGGGCACTTCAAGTGCAACATCCGCAAGCTCATCGAGTACCCGGCGCTGTGGGCGTACGCGCGCGATCTCTTCCAGACCCCGGGTTTCGGCGACACCACGGACTTCGACCACATCCGGTGGCACTACTACTACGTGCACTCGGCCATCAACCCGACGCGCGTGGTCGCCGCCGGGCCGGATCCTCGGGCTTGGCTCACCCCGCATCATCGCGAGGACTTGGGCGGGCGGCCCTTCGGCGACGGCACTCCCCCGGGCCCGCCTCTGGAGCCGGTGCCTCCCCTGGCCTGAGGGCTCGTGAGCGTTGCGGGCGGTTAGAACCGCCCGCAACGCTCACGACCCCCAAGCGCCGCTGGTGCGCCGCTAGCCTGGCGGAATGGGGTGGAACCTGAGTGAGCTCATCGCCAAGCACGACGTCCCAGGCGCGCAGGTAGCCGTACTGGCCGACGACGAGATCCACGACGAAGCCGCCGGAATACTGAGCCTGCACACCCAGGTCGAGACCACGACCGACTCTGTGTTCAAGATCGGTTCCATCACCAAGATCTGGACGGCCACGCTGATCCAGCAGCTGGTCGACGAAGGCGCGCTGCGACTCGACCGTCCCATCCGCGACTACCTGCCCGGGTTCCGGCTGGCCGACCCGGTCGCCACCGAATCACTGACCACCCGCCACCTGCTCACCCACACCGGCGGTATGGACAGCAACCACGCCACCGACCCGGGTCGCGACGACGACGCGATCGAGAAGTTCGTCGCCAGTCTGGCCGACGCCGACCATCCGCTGGAGCCCGGCACTCTCTTCTCCTACTCGAACAGCGGGTACGTCGTGCTCGGCAGGCTCGTGGAAGTGTTGCGCGGCACGCATTTCCACGACGTGCTCCGCGAACGGCTGGCCGCGCCGTTGGGCTTGCGCACTGTCGCCACCGACACCTACGAGGCGATCCTGCACCGCGCTGCGGTCGGCCACGTGCGGTCCGGCGAAGCGCTCGTGCCCACGGACAGCTGGGCGGTCCGGTACCACTGCGCGCCGAGCGGCTCTCATCTCGCGATGAGCGCGCGGGATCTGCTGGAGTTCGTGCGCCTGCACCTCACCGAGCGGACACTCGCCACGCTGCGCGAACCGCACGTCGAGTCTGTCCCGGACTTCGGCGGCGGTGCGCTCGGCTGGGGACTGGGCTGGATGCTCCACCGGGACGGCGTCGTCGGCCACACCGGCGTTTCCAAGGGGCAGAAGGCTTTCCTGCGCGTCGCGCCGTCAGCGAAGGTGGCGGTCGCCGTGCTGACCAACAGTACCGGTGGTGCGCCGCTGGCCTACGAAGTCTTCAGCGAGGTGCTCAAAGACCTCGCCTGTGTCGAAACGGAGCCGCTGCCCGTGCCGCCCGCGAACCCCGCTCTGATCGACGTGGACCGTATGTGCGGCACCTACCGCACCACCCGGCACGACATCACCCTCACGAGCGAAGGCGACCGCAGTTTCCTCACCTACCGCCCGCGCGGCGGCGGCTCCGAAGACCGCTTCGAGGTCGTGCGCTTCGGCGACGACTCGGTCATCACCACCGAGCCGACGGCCGACGGTCATCAGGTCGTGTCGCTGGTCGGCGCCGACCGCCACGGTCGCGCGCGCTTCCTGCACTACGGCGCCGCCGCGGCCAGAATCACGCCTTCGGGCGCTCTTTGAGCCCGGCGGCCAAGAGGTCGATCATCTCGGCGATCCGCGTGGCACGGAGTTCGGGGCGGTTCTTGGTGCCGTCGACCCAGCGCAAGTAGGCGCGACGGTAGAACTGGGCGAGCGAGTCGAAGAACGCGGCCGCGGCCGGGTTGGCGTCGAGCGCCGACGCGATGTCGTCGGCGAGGTCGTCACGTTGGGGACCCTCTGGCGCCAACGCCACCTCGACGTGATCACCGGGCGCGAGGCCGTTGTCGCGCCGCCAGGCCGCGCCGAGCACGACGCCGAGGTCAGCGCCGAACTTCTCTACGACGCCACGGATCCGTATCTCGTTGACGGTGCCCGTGACGTGGTGGCGAGGCTTGCTCCCCCACACCTGATCGGGGTCGAACGGAACGGGCACGAACACCCGGCCGCGCGCGCCGGCGCGGACCGTCGCGGCAAACCGGCGCGTCGTCACGAGTGGCGAGTTTAGCTGTGGGCAGGCCTGCCCACAGCGTGCACCGTTCTGGGGCTGAGCCGTGTCCCAGTCGTGATCGGCGCACCGCAGGCTGTTGCGTCATGCGAACTGGGGTGTTCCTGCGCTGGGTGGCGCATCCGTCGACCGTGGTGGCCACCGCGGTGCTCCTGCTCAACGATCACGTGTTCAAGCAGGCGTGGCCGGGACTGGTCACGGGCAAGCTCAGCGACTTCGCCGGGATGATGGTCGCGCCACCCGTCCTCGGGCTGCTGGTCGGCTTCTTCCTGGCGAACCGGATCGCCGCCGCGACCGCCGTGCTGCTGACCGGCGCCGGATTCGCGGTGGTCAAGCTGACCGCCGCGGGCGCTGAAGCCGCGTCGGCGGCGTGGTCGGTGGTCAACGGGCCGTCGGTCATCCTCGCCGATCCGAGCGACCTCCTCGCGCTGCCCGCGCTGGGCCTCGCCTGGTGGGCCTGGCGACGAGCGGCGGCAGCCCCGCCAGTGCCGGACGACCTCGTCTCCCGGGCGCGCGTGATCATCGCGGTGCCGTTCACGATTCTGGCGATCACCGCGACTTCGGCGCCCGCCACCACACTTCCGTCGGTCGACGTCGTGAAAAGCCAAGACGCGCAGGTGATCATCGAGGCACACGGCCAGACCTACAGCTCGCGGACGGGCCTCGACGGCTGGACCCTTCTGCCGAAAGAGCCAACCCCGTATCCCCCGGAACCCGGGGTGCGTCATCCGCCCGCCGAGGCCTGCGTGCCCGACGACGACGCGCACTGCTACCGCGTGCACGGCGGCGGCGACCAAGACGTCCACTCGATGACACCACGTGGCGGCCGTCTGCTCGGCGTCGACGAAACGGCCGACGGCGGCAAGACCTGGCGCACCGCATGGGAGGTGCCCGCCGCCCGGTGGCAGTTCGTCCTGCGCCAGCATCCGTTCCCTGGCGGGGTCGATCGCGTGTGGAGCGTGGCCAGCGTGTCGATCATGGTCCGCACCGTCCCGGGTGGACACGAGGTGTTCGTGGCCAACGGCGTCGAAGGCATGGCGATCCGCGGCACCGACGGCAGTTGGCAGCGCGTTCCGGTCGTGATCCCCGAGACCTATCTGAACATCCGGCCGGTGCCGCTCACCGGATTCGGCCGGGCGATCGGACTCGAGGTCTCCAACGCGGGTCTGATCGCCATGCTCGCGCTGCTGATCGGAATGTCGGTGGCGGCGGCCCGAGCCCGCGCCCAGCTCGGCCGCGGGTTCGCGCGGGTGGTGATGCCGCTCGTCCTGGTCGGCCTGGCGTCGTTGCCGGTACTCGGTGCGGTCGCGTTCTTCGCGTCGACTTGGCGAATGTCGACCGGTCTCTGGCTTGTGGTCGACCTGTGCCTGGTCGGGACCGGCGCCGCTTTCGCGCTGACGCAACAGGTAGTGCGCCGATCACGCGTGGCGGTGGTCATCGCCGCCGCCGTGCTGACGGGTCTGGCGTTCACCGGCCCGGCGCTCGGGTGGACAGTGGGTCACCCGCAGGAACTCGGCTCCACAACCGAACTCGGCCTGATCCTCGCGGCCGCGTGCATGCTGGTGGTCATCGCGGCGGGCTGGTGGGCAGGCCGCGACCACGCCCAGCAACTCGACCCGGCGGTGACAGCGTGACAAAATCACGCGCGATTCCGTCGTCCGCGCCTGAGTGAATGAGATGTCCATCCTCTTGCACGAACAAACGTTCCATGGCTCCCGCAGGCCGAGTTAGCCGACTTTCGGCGCCACTACCTGCGGTTTCCACCTGCTCTGGTAGAACCTCACCCGTCGAGGAACCCAGTTTTCGCTTCACTGTTGCCAGAATTGGAATTTCGTGGCTCCCGAGCCATGCCGATAGCTTCGAATTCATGGATCGGAGCTTTCAAAACGCAGAAGAACTCGCAGCCGCCATGCGTGCGGGCGAAGTGTCCTCAGTGGACTTGACCGAAGAGGCGATCGCCCGCATCGAGCGCGAAGACAAGGCGATCAACGCGATTTGCGTGCCCGACTTCGACCGCGCGCGTGCCGCGGCGCGCGACGCCGATCAGGCGCGCGCCCGTGGCGAGGACCGGCCGCTGCTCGGCGTTCCGGTGACCGTCAAAGAGTCCTACAACATGGCCGGACTGCCCACGACGTGGGGCATCCCGGGGCACCGGGACTACCTGCCCGCCGAGGACGCGGTGCAGGTGTCGCGACTCAAGGCGGCGGGCGCGGTCGTGCTCGGCAAGACCAACATTCCCTTGGGGCTACAGGACATTCAGAGTTTCAACGAGATATACGGCACCACCAACAACCCGTGGAATCACGACCGCACCGCAGGCGGGTCCTCCGGTGGATCGGCGGCGGCACTGGCGTCCGGGTTCGGCGCGCTGTCCATCGGCTCCGACCTCGCCGGCTCGCTGCGCACCCCCGCGCATTTCTGCGGCGTCTACGCGCACAAGCCGACGCTCGGGCTGGTGGCGAACCGCGGCATGGTCGCGCCGACCGAGCCCGCGTTGCCGGTCGACCTCGACCTCGCCGTGGTCGGCCCGATGGCCCGCACCGCCCGCGACCTCACGCTCCTGCTCGACGTCATGGCCGGACCGGACCCGCTCACGGTCGGCCTCGCACACGACCTGACGTTGCCGCCCGCACGTCACGAGCGGCTCGCCGACTTCCGGGTACTGGTGTTCGACGACCATCCGCTCATTCCGACCGGGTCCGCCGTGCGCGCGGGCGTGAACCGGGTCGCCGACGCACTCGTCGACGCCGGCGCCCGCGTCGAACGGCGCAGCGAGCTGCTACCCGATCTGATCGAAGCCGCCACGCTCTACATGGAATTGCTGACTTCGGGCTCGATCGCGCGTTTCCCCATCGACGCCGATGCTCCGCCCACCGCCGGACTGACTCTCGACGCGGCACGACGGCGCGGCATGGAGTTCAGCCACCTCGACTGGCTCGAGGCGAACAATCGCCGCGAACGCCACCGCCACGGCTGGCGGCGGCTCTTCGCCGAGTTCGACGCCGTGGCGTGCCCGATCACGCCGACGCCCGCGTTCCCCCACGACCACACCCCCGATCCGATGCGACGCTCGATCGACATCGACGGCGTCGAGTACCCGTACTTCGACCAGCTCGTCTGGGCCGGGCTGGCCACCATGCCCGGCCTGCCAGCCACCGCCGTGCCGGCGGGCCTGTCCGACGACGGGCTACCCGTGGGAGTGCAGCTGATCGGACCGATGTTCGAAGACCGCACTCCCCTGCGGCTGGCCGAACTGCTCGAGGAAAAGATCGGCGGTTTCACCGCGCCGAACTAAGGCATGGCTCAGCCCAGTGACGCGCTCGCGGCGCGCAGTTCGTCGAGTGCCTTGAGAAGGCAGGCAGCGAACCCGTCTTCGGCAACGCGGTCGCTGTCGGACCATTCGAGGTAACCCCGTTTGAAGGCAAGGACACCGAGTTCGCTGGCGAGGGCGGCGGCCGGGTCGGGCACGCCGCGGGTGACCAGGGCGGTGGTCATCGCGGCCGCCAGGCTGACCTGCTTGAGCGCGTCGCGCTCCTGAAGTTCGGTGCTGGCGGCCACGGCGGCCTTCAGGCGCGGGGCGATCTCCCGGCTCGCCGGGCCCATCGCGGTGGAGGCACGCACGAGTCCGGCGGCGACCGCCCCCAGCGGGCTGGCGTCGGCAGGCGCCTCGGCGATGCCTTCGGCCAGCAGCGTGCAGAGCGTCTCCTGTCCCGCGACCAGCAGCTCTCGCTTGTCCGGGAAGTGCCGGAAGAAGGTGCTTTTGGTGACCCCGGCGCGCGCGGCGATCTGCGCGACCGTCGTGGCGTCGTAACCCTGCTCGGTGAACAGGTCGACGGCCGCCATGACGAGGCGTTCACGTGCTCCCGGTTCCCATCGGCCCATGGCTCCCATTCTATGCGACGGGACTTTTGTCCCATCACTCTGCTACCGTGACGGGACAAGAGTCCCATCACTTGGCGGGAGAAATCCATGCGCGTGTTCATCACCGGCGGCACCGGCCTGATCGGCTCCGCCGTCGTCGCCGAACTCCTCGGCACCGGCCACACCGTCCTCGCACTCGCCCGCTCCGACGCCTCGGCACTGGCCGCCGAAGCGGCTGGAGCCGAGCCGATCCGCGGAGGTTTGGCCGACCTGGACATCCTGCGCACGGGCGCCGCCGGGGCTGACGGCGTGATCCACCTGGCGTTCGCCAACGACTTCAGCAGTCCCGAAGCCCTGGCGAACGCGGTCGCCGAGGAAAGTGCCGCACTCGCCACGCTCGGCGACGCACTCGTCGGCAGCGACCGTCCCTTCGTCACCTGTTCGGGCACCCCCGCCGCGCCAGGCCGTGCCTCCACCGAGGCCGACGCGATTCCGGCTGAGGGGCCACTCGGCGGCCGGGGCCGCGCGGTCATGGGAGTGCTGGACCTCGCTTCGCGCGGCGTCCGCAGCTCAGCGGTCCGCCTGCCGCGGACCGTCCACAACGAGGGCGAGGGCGGGTTCGCCGGCGTGCTGACCGCGATCGCGCGTCGAAGCGGCGTGTCCGGCTACCCAGGCGACGGCACGCAGCGCTGGCCTGCCGTCCACGCTCTCGACGCGGCGACCCTGTTCCGGCTCGCGCTGGAACACGCCGAAGCCGGAACCGCCTGGCACGCCGTGGCCGACGAGGGCGACCAGGTACGCGACATCGCCGAAGTCATCGGCAAGCGGCTGGGCCTGCCCGTCGAATCCATCGCCCCGGAGACCTACGGCACGCTCGGTCCCATCTTTGCGACTGACCAGCCCTCGTCGAGCGCCCACACCCGGCAGGTGCTCGGCTGGGAACCCAAACACCTGAGCCTGCTCGCCGATCTGGAGAACGTTAAGCCCTGACAGTCAGTCGAAGGATCGTTCGGCGGCGACCTCGTAGATGATCCCCAAGCCGTACTCGTCGTCCCAGTCCTCGCCGATCTCGACGAAACCGTACTTCGATGCCAGCTGGTACGAAGCCACGTTGTCGGGGCTGATGGTGACCCGAACGGTCCGCACGTGAGGCTCGTCGGCGGCTCGGCGCAGCAAGGCTTCCAGCGCCGCCCTGGCGTAGCCGCGGCGCCGGTGTGCCGGTTCGACGGCGTAGCCGATCTCCACCATCCCCGCTGGATCGGGAGGCCCGTGGTAGCCGGCCCGGCCCACGGCCAGCTGCCGGAGTTCGTCCCAGATGATCCCGGTGACCCATGCCGCGCTGGCCGGGTCGGCTTCCACTTGGCTGCCGCGCATCCGCCACACTCCGCGCCAGTCCGGACCGGCGAAGTAAGCGGACACGGGCACCGGACTGATCGCGTTCGCCGCCGCCAGATCGCCACGCGCGAGCGCGTCGAATACCGGGCCGGTCAGGTGCACGATCCGTACTTCCGGCTTTTGGTGATCGGCCATGACGCAACCCTTCCACACGGATCGGGCGCTACTCCGGAGGGCCGGATGCTGGAGTTCGTCCGGCTGGAAACCTCGGAAAACGCCCCACAGCGCGGAGTTCGCGGGCTAGGTTGAGTTTCATGCGCTTCGGACTCTTCGTCCCGCAGGGCTGGCGGCTGGACTTGACCGGCATCGAACCTGCGGACCACTGGAAAACCATGCTCGGCATCGCGAAACACGCGGAGGCCGGGCCCTTCGAATCGATCTGGGTGTACGACCATTTCCACACCGTGCCGGAACCGACCGAGGAGGCCACCCACGAGGCGTGGTCCCTGATCTCGGCCTTCGCCGCGGCCACCGACACCATCCGGCTCGGGCAGATGTGCACCTGCATGGGCTACCGCAACCCGGCGTACCTGGCGAAGGTCGCCGCGACCGCCGACATCATCTCCGGCGGGCGGGTCGAGATGGGAATCGGCGCCGGCTGGTACGAACACGAGTGGCGGGCTTACGGCTACGGCTTCCCGAGCGCAGGCGAGCGGCTCGCCCAGCTCGACGAAGGCGTCCGGATCATGCGGGACCTGTGGACCACCGGAAAGTCCACTTTGGAGGGTAAGCACTACCGCACCGACGGCGCGATCCTGCGCCCGCTGCCCTTGCAGGACGGCGGGATTCCCCTGTGGATCGCCGGCGGCGGTGAGAAGAAGACCCTGCGGATCGCCGCGCGGTTCGCGAAGTACACCAACTTCGCCGCCGACGAGGAGACATTCACGCGGAAGTCGGAGATCCTGGCCGGGCACTGCAAGGACGTCGGCACGGACTTCGGCGCGATCGTGCGCTCGGCCAACCACAACGGCATCATCGCCGAGACCGAGAAAGAGGTCCAGGACAAGCTGGCCTGGCTCAAAGACCACTACGCGAGGCACGCATCCCCGGAGGCGTCCGAGCGCGCGTACTCGATCTTCACCGCCGGAGTCGGCGTCGGCACACCCGAGCAGGTCGCCGAGCGACTGTCCAAACTGGAAAAGATCGGCATGACCTACGCGATCTTCAACTTCCCCGAAGCCGCGTACGACCGCTCCAGCATCGACCTCTTCGCAAAGCATGTCGCCCCGGCGATCAACACGTAGGCGCTGACGAGCGGACGGGTCGCCCTGCTAAATCATTGGTGAACCGGCTTGCTCAGCTGTTTTACTGGTGTGCCACCGCGTTGACGAAGGTAGTGACTGTGACGGGTTATGGCGCGCTTGCCGAGGTGTACGAATGGCTCATCTCCGATGCGAAGCTGGCTCCGGCCGAGTTCGCCGCGTCGTTCGATGACGTCCTCGGTCTCCTGCCACCGAACGCTCACGTCCTCGATTGTTCGTGCGGAACCGGACAGTTGGCGGTCGGCCTCGCCGGTCGTGGCATCCAGATTGCCGCAACCGACGCCAGCGAAGCGATGGTTCGCCGGACCGCGGAGTTGTCCGAGGAGTTCGGGGCAGCTGTCCGGACACTGCGGGCAGACTGGAACGAGTTGCCCGACCATTTCGATGACGACACCTTCGACATGGTGTTCTGCGTAGGCAACTCGCTGCACCATGCCGAAGGTGCGCGCGGCAGAGTTGCCGCTCTGGAGTCGATGTCGCGGCTTCTACGCCGTGGCGGGCGCTTGGTACTGACCTCCCGCACATGGGAACTCGTGCGGGCCAGGGGTTCCCGAATGGACATCAGTGACCGACTCGTCCGCCGGAACGGTCGCGATGCCGTCGTGGTCTACCGCTGGGACATTGCGTCGAACTGGGAGGACGAGCACCACATCGAGATCGCGATCGCGCAGGTGGATACGGCTGGGCCGGTTCTTGTCCGCTCGGAACTGCTGTCGTGCTGGCCCTACCGACACGACGAACTCGAAGCCGAGTTGCACCGGGTCGGACTTCGAACGGAAATGAGCACCTTCAACCCTGAGGCCGAGAACTACATGGTGGTGGCGAGCAAGGCATAGTTCAGGACCCGGCGGGTGTGGCAGCGAGCAGCTCCGCGTCGTGGAGGGTCAGCGGTTCCCATTGTGCGGCGCCGGCGCGCCCGTGCCGCGGATCGACGCCGATGAACACCCGACCGCTGACCCGCACCCGCACGTGTCGGGCGCGCCAGTCGGCCACGGCTCGCTGGCGGATTCGGCCGGCGCACCGCCAGCGTTGCTCGTTGAAGTGCACCAGTGTCGAGTGTCCGTGAATCTGGCCGAACGGCACGATACCGGGATAAGCCATCCACGGTTCGTGGAGCGCGGCGCCCGACTCGGCCCACAATGGACCGGCCTCCTCGTCACGGGCGTGGTCACCGGTCCGCCAGATCAGCTCCGGCCGCTCGTTGAGCAGCTCCGCCGCCAGCGCGGCCGAGCCGGGCGCACCCAACGCCTGCCAACTGGCCAGCGTCAGACCGGCGTGCGTGACCAGCAACTCGTCGCCGTCAACCCTGCGTACGGCCGCGGCCACCCGCACGCGGCCATCGGCCCACCATTCCCGAAGCCGATCCACGCCCGCGCCCGCGAGTGGGTCGGGCCAGAACTCGGAGCCGCCTGGCAGGTGCTGCGCTTCGTGATTGCCCACCAGCTGAATCCACTGACGAGGCTGGTTCGCCAGCAGCTCCCCCACGATGTCCAGCACACCCATGCTGTCCGGACCGCGATCAACCAGATCCCCGACCTGGATCACGGTCAGGTCGGGAGGCAGCCGCCCGCCGTCAGCGCCAAGCTGCTCCAGCGCCCACCGTAACTGCTGCGCGTGGCCGCCCACGTCTCCGATGATGGCCAGCCTGCTCACTGCGCCCCCAACAGTCGTCCCGTCTTTTCGACTATAACGAGCGACCGGCGTTCATGCTGCCGCTACGGGCAATCCGCATCCAGTACCAATACCGTCATGTCCAGAAGTCGTTGGTAGTACTCGCGACCGTAGGCGTCCAGCTCGGGGATAACCCGAACGAGTCGCTGTTCGCATTCGGCGAGGACGTTCCATCTCCAGTCATCCAGAAGACCTTGTCGCTCCAGCCAGACGGAGACACAACCGGCTGGGCCCGCGTCAAGCATCACCATGTCGAAGCCCGCCACGTCCGCACCTCGCCACCGGCCCGGGAACGGTGCCTTGAGGTGGGCGTCGAAAAGCGTCGTGACTGCTGCCAGCCGATCTGTGAGATCCAACGGCTTCCCCCTCGTAGGCCAACGAGCTCGCTCAGTCCGGCAACGAGCGGCCAAGTACTTGCTTGGTCCTCCTGCCAAGGGCTTCGAGCTCGGTAGAACTGCCGCCTACCTCGATGCTGAGCTCGACGGCGGCCAGCAGGTACTCAAGGGCGATCACATCCTCGTCGAACGGGGCGTCATCCTCGAACCGATCGAGCAGAACCTCGAAGTCAGCCAGCATCGCCTCAACGTGCCCGGCGGCCCGGCCAGGGTCGCCGTTGCGCTGCATGCAGCGGGCCGACTCGATCATCACTCGCCCAACGAAGGCGTGACATTGGCCCAGCAACCGCGTGACGATGCGTCCTACCAGTCCCAGGCCTTGCTCCTCGAGCTCCGGGTCGGGCTGAGCGGCGAACTTCGCGGTGACCTGACGGGCAGCAGCGGCGAGCGCGACACCGTCGACCCACTCCTGGGAACCTTCCGGGGCACAAGGCAGCGACCCCAATCGGTCAATGCACGCTTCGGCGGCGACCGATAGCGACGTCGCTGCTTCGAGTAGAAGGAAGAAGCGCGTCCGATCCGGCTCCTCCGACGCGACCGCCAATCGCGCCACCTCAAGCGCCACGGCGACGTCTTCGGTGCCTTGGGTGGGCTCGCCACGCCTCGCTCGCTCCAGGAGAGCCTCCGCGGTCGCCCGCTCCTCGAGCGACGGCTCGAGCGCGTCTTCCTCGACGGGTAGTCCGAGCGTGAGCCGGTATGACGTCCACGCCAACGGGTCCTTGACGGGATCCGGCTCGTTCGCGTCGTTGCCGGACGCCGCACGAACGACTCCGCCCCCGACGCGGTCCATCGCAAGCCGCGCATCGTCGAACGACAGCGCGAACCGCTCGGTCAAGACGGCGAGGACATCGCGACGGCTTGTCCCCTCCTCGTCCGCCGCTCGCAGATACAAGACAAGTGCGCGTGCCGATGTTCCACGAGCAAGGCGCACAGTCAGGTCGTCCGTCCACTGCATGATCCAAAGGATGCCACCTCGAAGGACAACCGAGCCACATCTCGGTGCTCAGGGCCTCTACTCGAATGTCCTCATAGCGGCATAGAGCGGACGTTCATGGTTGGCGACGGAAAGCAGGGTGGCGATCACGTCGGGGCCGACGACGGTGCGCCGTGTGCGATGCGGTGGAGTACGTCGTCGAGCCGCCGGAGTCGAAGACATCCACAACGGGCGGCGGAGCTGCGACGGTCAGTCCGCCAACTCGGTTCGCGCGGCCCGCCACTGCTCCCAGCACTGCTCCGCGTCGAGGTCGGGGTATCCGCGCTGTTCCGCCGTCGCTTTGGCCACCGACCTCGGCAAGCGGATGCAGGTTGCCCCGTCACGGATGTCGAGGACCTCTTCCTCAGTCAAAGGACTGCCCTTCGATCGCTCCGCGGCCAGTAGCACCGCGACCAAAGGCGGTGAGAAGTCGATGACGAGGTCGTCCTCCCCGGCCCTGTCCCTGTCCATGTCCGGATGCTAGACCTCCGCTACGAGCCAGCGCCAGGACACCGTCCGTCCTCACCTCGGCATGAGCGCGCATCCCTGGTAGCGGTCCACAGGCTCGATTCGCGGCGTGAGCGGGTACGAGTGTTGCGGGCGGTCCAGCCCGCTCGCTCATCACGCTTGTTTTGGGTAACTGACCGACCCACAGAGCCGACCGGCAATGTGGATGCGACAAATCCTGCGGACTTGTACCGTGTTCCTCCGGACCTAAGACATTTCAGGGGGAGCTGCCGTGCCCGGCATGTCGGTGACTTGGCATCTCAACGGGACCGGCTGGGCTGACGTGGTCGTCGCCGATCATGAGACCGACGTGGAGGTTACCGCCTCCTATATCACCGCGGCGCCCGAGGATTTGTTGACCGCTGTGGCGAGGTTGATCTGCGGCGAGGGTGAGACACGGGCGCAGTTCGAGGCGGAGCCCACCGCATTCCGGTGGATTTTCTACCGTGAGGCAAGTGACGTATGGATCCGGCTGATCGAGCTGCCCGATGGTCGTCTGCAAGACAACGCCGGTTCCGAAATCTGGTCGAGCTGGCAAACGGTCGACACTCTCGCACGCGCGGTGATCCGTTGCTTCGACGAGGTGGCACGGAAGTACGGAGAGAGCGGCTACCGCGGTCGGTGGAACGAACATTTCCCTCGGTCCGAACTCGAAGCACTCCGAGCCGCCTGGCGCACCAGACCCCAGGTGAAGCCCGATGGCAGCGGAAACACACGCTCATCGGTATGAGCGTGCACTCGTACGTTCAGTCAGCGGCTTGAGCGAGAATGCACACGGGGGCACAACGACGGGGCCGCCGCGACAAGAGGAGCCGTCCATGTCTGTTCGCTTGAGCGCAGTCATCAAGACGCCGAACGGTCACCTGCTCGTCCTCCGGCAAGACTTGCCCGATGGCACCCATCGACATCTGCTGCCTGGCCGCAGGGTCGACGGCACCGACCAGCCGTTCGAGGACGCATTGCGGCGTGCCCTCCGCGAGCAGGCGAACCTCACCACGACCATTGGCGCGCTCGTCGATATCGACAAGACCGGCGTCGACGATGAATACGTGTTCGTCGCGCACACCGACGGGGACAACTCGGTTTCGGAGTACTTCATTGATCGGCTCCCTCCAGCTCCAAACGGGTATTCCTGGAACTGCATCGAGCCCACCCCAACCGCCATCCACAACGCCAACTTCACCCCCAAGAGGATCGGAAACCTCCTCGCAGGCCATCTGCGACATGGCCAGCAGCCGTGGGCGCTGACCGACATCCGATCACGACCGCCCACGACTCGCCGCCACCACAAGGCACCCTGAACCGTGACCGTCCCGCATCCGACGGCACAGGTGGGCCCGACAGCGCTGAAACCACGCCCGCTTCGCGGCATGAGAGTGCGTTGCCTGGCAGCGGTTCGGTTTGGTTGTGTTCGTTGCGGTCAGATAGGCGGTCCACCCTGACTTCCTAGCGAAATGTAGTTGACCGGGCCCAGACACTGGTGCAATGACTGACGAATGGACTCTCGCACTTCCCGACGGGCACTGTGACGACGAGAGTGACTGGTGGATGAATACGCAGCGTGACTACCTGACGACGCAGCTGGCCCACGGCGACATGCGGTTCGACGCGAACTTCTACGGTCCGACTCGAATCACGCAGTACGCCGACATGACATCCAGCCTCTACGAGCCGAATATGATCATCGTGCCCGAGGTCACGAGGGAAGCCGTCCATCAGGGACTGGCGCGAATGGCGCGCCGCCTCGACTGGCTGCTCGACCTTGCCCCGACGCCGAAGTCAACGTGGAAGTTGGACGGCTGGGGTGAGGACGCCGCGCTGGTCTACGGCGACCGACGGTTCCCTGTCGCCCTCTACGACCGAGAACAGCTCGCCGAAGCGGTCGGCTGGGACGACCCCGAAGATCGGCACTACGAAGGCACCACAGCCAGACCCGTCGACTTCTACGCACCCAATCTTTTCGTGCTGTCGGAACTCACCCGCGAAGCTGCGGAAAACGTCATCGCAGAGTACAGCACCGAACTCAATTGGTTGGTCGGTTTATGAGGTAGCAGCGCGAACGCAGGAACACGTCGCCGAACAGGACGTAGGTGGGCAACTCTCGCGCAGCGATGGCGCAGTCTCGGGCGCCCGTTCGCTACCTGGTGGACGCCGTCGCCTCCGCGCCGGAAGACCCCGCGGCTTATGCCGGGCTTGCCAAGTTGTTACGCGACAGACCTTCGCAGCTGGCCGAAATCCCGCAAGAAGCCAATTCTCTGCGTGAGATGCTGACGCTGTTACACGTCAGATTTCTCAAGGGCGACACGGACGACGCGGCGATGGCACCACTCGCAAGACTTCGCCGAGGTCTGCTCATCGGCATGAGCGGATGTCAACGCGCGGCGTCGCTGAGGGGCGCTGACGGTCGAAAGAAAGCCTGCTGGCGACATGATCGGCGTCCGCGAGCCCCGCTGCGGTGACTTCGTCGCGGCAACGTCACCGCTGAGCTGCTCCGCGTAGTCCTGCGCGACGGCTGCCGTGGCAAGGGCGAAGGTTCGTCTGTACTGTTCAACGCCCAGATCGTCGGCTTTGAAGCGGGTGCGGTTGCCATGAGTTTTGCGGCGTTCGACAGCTTTGTGCGCACGGCTGACCCATGGTGGGGTGACGATGTCGGGTTTCTGGACGCGTACGAGTCCGTTGAGGATCTGATCGTGTGCGGGCTCAAGCGATCTTTGGACAACGCGGAGTGGTCGTTGTTCGAGACCTACCTGTTTCTGGCCAGCCAGAGACGTTCCTGCAGGTATGTTCCGGTGCTCGCGGAGGCCCTGGATCGCCGGGACGAGAACGCCAGGCCCGGAGACGTCCTGTCGCTTTTGCTCGGCCTCATGGCTGCGAGTTCGGTGCCTGCGTTGGAGCGGGCGTTGCAGTGGCGGCCGGAATGGGATGAGTACCACGAAGTCGCGTTCAAGACGCTCGACGTGCTGCTGAACATCGACAACGACGAAGCCTGGCGTGTCATCGAGTCGGTGCGCGTCGACGATCGTGACCGTGTCCGCGACATCGCAACAGCTCAGTTGGCGCGGCGTGCCGCAGGTCCATGAAGCTCAGCAGGCAGCACTCAAGGGCTCGCCTGACGGACAAGCCCGAATGGTCCTGTCGGCCTGCTCAAGCCACCGAAGTCACGATCAAGGACCTCAACAACCAGGTTGATCCGCTCGGACTTCGACAGGGCGCGACCGACTTGAAGCGACACCGTACGGGTCGTTGAGAGAAGGCCGGTAGTGGTGACGAACGCGCGGTCATCGGCATGACAGCGCTCGACTCGCGGCATGCTGTTCTGGCAACTGGTGCCGCGAGTCGTGCAGCCTCGTCAGCCTCGGCTAACGCGGACGCCGCCGCTGCCGCTTCAGACGCGGCAGCCGAGCACGAGGCGGCTTCCCAAGGACGCGCTCTCGAAGATTCTGGGAGCATGGAAGAGTGGAGTGGCGAACAAGAAGAAGGAAGGCTTCCGCTGGTTCGACCCGAACCCGAATGCCGAGGGAATTCGTATCGACAAGGGCAACTCCATGGGGTTGCCAAGCCAGTGAGTCGACCACGTCGTGGTTCGCTCAGGCGGTAGGATCATAGGTCGCGACGGTAGGCCGCTTCCGGGTAACGGCAAACTCAAGGACTACCCGGAACTGGGGCATATCCCGTTGTCGGAGTGGCTCACTTGGTCGAAATGGAATGCGCTATGACAGACGTCACCTACCCAGCAATGCGCGCCAACATCGTGGAAGCCCTGCGTGCGATGGCGGACCCCGAGCATCAAAATCGGGTGTGGCTACGCGAGGAATACGCACGCGACGGCAGCTACGATGACTTTACGCTCCATATCAACTCTTTCGACGATCTTCAAATGCGTGATTTTCCGGAGCGTACCGTTGGTGACATCCTCCGAAACAAGGAAGAACTACAGGCGATTCGAGCCGTGAACGACGCGTTGGCGACCCTTTTTGATCGATTAGGCTACCAGCTGTCTGATGAAGAGTACGTCAACTCTCCTGAGTGGCCGCAGGTTGTAAAGACCGCGTCCGCTGCGCTACGCGTTTTCGATGACGTAGAGGACATCTTGTAGGAGAGTGTCAGTACGAATTTCGTGCTCCTTGTGCTGAAAAAAGGGAGTTCCCTGACGCGGGATAGGCGCAGGCCTGAGAGATCGGTGCTCTGCCAGCGCAGCTTGCCGCTGGAACATCACGGAATGCAGGCGCTACGGGCGATCAAGGGCGACGCGAGCAGCCCACACGCCAAAGGACCGAAGGTCATCGCGCACGTCTGCAACGACCTCGGGGGCTGGGGCAATCGCCGACTGCCTGGCAGTCGTCGCCGACCACGCAGTACGACTCGGGGCCAGTGTGCACATGCCTCGCATCGGCTGCGGCCTCGCGGACGGACGCTAGGAACGCGTCGAACCCATCATCACCGATACGTTGCTGACCAAAGGCATCCCCACCACGGTCTACGACTTCGGCTGACCCAACGCTATTCGGCCGGAGCCGAAATCCCCGTCGGCTGAGATTCCGTCGGCGGGTGCTGACTGAGCCACACGCTGTGGTGAGTCGCGGTGCCTACCAGCCGTCCGGCGGCCTGGTGAGCTGGCTCTGGCTCGACGCCAGGCCGCCGGACGTCACTGTGCGGAACCGCTGGTTACGAGTGTCCGATCAGTACGGATGGGGCGCGTAGATCGTTTGGACGGTAGTGGTCGAGTAGGTGATGTTGTTGTAGGTGGCTTGCTGCTCGCACGTCACGGTCACCGCCGCACCGGGCGGGACGCTGCCGGTGTTGTAGGTAACGGTGGTTTTGGTGGCTTTGTCCTCGTGGTCGGATCCGGAGCCGCCGTAGCTGTCGTGGCAGGAAACGCGGGTGTTGCGGGCGTCGAGGCCGTCACCGTTGTTGCGTTCGAACCGGATGTAGCTCTGCATGCGGGCGGATTTGACCGGGCTGCCGCCGGAGTAGGAGTCCCAGCGCAGCACGGTGGTGTAGCCGTGGACGCGGTAGCCCGTGCCGCAGTCGGGGGTGTAGGACGTCGTCGAGCCGTTGTAGACGGGTGTCCCCTGGTTGGCGCAGGTCGTCGGAGCAGGCGTGGTGGGGGGAGGCACGCCTGGATCGCCCGGGTCGCCGGGGTCGCCGGGGTCGCCGCCGCAACCCTCTTCGGGACACAGTTGCGGTTCCACAGTGGATGCTTGAGCCGCGGGAAGACTCACCGCTGTTTGCAGGCCGGCGCAGATCATCACCGCTGCGACAACTGCGGCTAGTCGCGTATTTGATGTTTTCACGGTCATGCATTCGCCGGGGATCATGAACGCGTTACACGCTCGTTTACGACGTTTGGCCGGGCTTAAGGTGCCGCGCGGCGGAATACTCCGAATGGGCGCGGGCAAAATTGTGCACATAATCCCGTCTTGAAATTTTCGTGTCCGTATGTTCTTGTTTCCTCGCTCATCGTTAACCGACCACCGGTACCCCCGCCTGACACAACCCGAACATTGCTCTTACGTCGGGATAACGGAAGTCCGGGATGGTGGGCGAATGACACGTTCCCCTCGGATCCTGACGCCGATCGTCGTCGTGCTGGTCGCGCTGCTGGCCTGGGTCACCGGTACCCAGGCCATGCCGACGGTGCCCAGCGCCACCGCGCGGCCCAACGTCGTCTTCGTGCTGACCGACGACCTGTCCTGGAACCTGATCGCCCACATGCCGCAGGTGCAGCGGCTCCAAGCGGACGGGGTGACGTTCAACGACTACACCGTCACCGACTCGCTCTGCTGCCCCTCGCGCTCGTCGATCTTCACCGGACGCTTCCCGCACGACACCGGGGTCTTCACCAACGGTGGCGCCGACGGTGGGTTCGGCTACTTCCACGGCCACGGCGAGGAAAAGCAGACCTTCGCCACCGCTTTGCAGTCCAGTGGCTACCGGACCGCGATGATGGGCAAGTACCTCAACGGGTACCTGCCCGCGGACACCCAGGGTGGCACGCGGCCCTATGTCCCGCCGGGCTGGTCGGAATGGGACGTCGGCGGCAATGGCTACCAGGAGTTCAACTACGACCTCAACGAGAACCACAAGGTCGTGCACTACGGTAATCGCCCGCAGGACTACATGGTCGACGTGCTGGCAGGCAAAGGCGCGAACTTCATCGCCGACTCCGCCGCCGCGCACCAGCCGTTCATGCTGGAGATCGCCACCTTCGCCCCGCACGGGCCGTACACCCCGGCGCCGCGCGACGCGGACTCGTTCCCCGGGCTCACCGCTCCGCGCGGCCCGGCGTTCGACACCTTGCCTTCCGACGCGCCGTCGTGGCTCGCCGGTCGTACCCCGCTGAGCGACGCCGAGAAGACGGCCATCGACACCGGGTTCCGCAAGCGGGTGCAGGCCGTGCAGTCCGTCGACCGCTTGCTCGCCACCCTGCGTGCCGCCGTGGCCAAGGCGGGCGTGGCCGGTGACACCTACGTCGTGTTCAGCTCCGACAACGGCTATCACATGGGCCAGTATCGGCTCAATCCCGGGAAGATGACCGCCTTCGACACCGACATCCGGGTCCCGCTCGTGGTCGCCGGGCCTGGGGTGGCACCCGGTTCCACCAACACGTCGCAGGTCCAGAACATCGACCTGGCGCCGACCTTCCAGTCGCTCGCCGGCGCCGCCGTACCGTCCGATGTGGATGGACGAAGCCTGACTCCCTTGCTGCGCGGCGGTTCCGGTGCCGGGTGGCGCACCACGTCCTTGGTCGAGCACCATGGGCCGGACGCGCTCCCCGACGATCCCGATCTCCCCGCGCCCAACAGTGGTAACCCGCCCACTTACAGCGCGATCCGCACCGGTGTCTACACCTACGTCGAGTACTCCGACGGCACACGCGAGTACTACGACCGCACCACCGACCCGCATCAGCTGCACAATCTCGCAGGCACCTTGAGCCCGGCCAGGCTGGCCGAACTGCATTCCGCGGTCACCGGCCTGACCACCTGTCACACCGGAGCCACCTGCTGGACGGCGGGGCACTCCGGCTGAGTCGCATAAACGATTCATATAAATCTGCTATGTTTCAGAGGTGAGTCGCCGACACGACGCTTCGGACGCCATTGGGGCGGCCCTCTACGGCCTGGCCACCAGGGCCGTGAGACGCCTTCCCCGCGACATGAGCCTAACCTCGGCCGCCACCTTGGCCACCCTGGCCAAAACCGGTCCGCGACGGATCACCGATCTGGCGGCGGCCGAGGGCGTCACCCAGCCCGCGATGACCGTCCTGGTCCGGGTGATGGAGGAAGCCGGGCTTGTCGAACGGAAGGGCGATCCGTCCGACAAGCGGGTCACGTTGGTGTGCCTGACCAAGGCGGGCGCGTCGTACGTCCGGACGCGCCGCCAGGCGGGCGTCGACGCGTACGGGCGGTTGATCGACAAGCTCACCGCTGACGAGGCCGATGCCTTGGCGGCGGCTCTTCCGGCGCTGCTTCGGCTGGCGGAGCTGGAAAGCGAAGCCGGACCGGTGACCGGCCCATGAGCGCTGCCCCGATCCGGTCCGAGGCCCGTCTGCTGGTCCCCTCCCTGCTGTTCATCGCACTGGTCGTGGCGGCGGTCGCGAGTCTCGGGACGCCGCTCATCACCAGCGTGGCGACCACGTTCCACGTCTCACTCGACAGCGCGCAGTGGACGCTGACCATCGCGCTGCTCAGCGGAGCCGTCGCCACCCCCGTACTCGGCAGGCTCGGGGCCGGTCCGCACCGGCGGGCCACTATTCTCGCCACGCTGGCGATCGTCGTCGCCGGCAGCGCGCTCACCGTGCTGCCGCTGCCGTTCGCCTGGCTGCTCGCGGGCAGAGCGGCCCAAGGCGTCGGACTCGGTCTCACGGCGCTGATGATGGGCGTGGCCCGCGACCACCTTCCCGAGGAGCGCGGCGCGGCCGCGATCGCCCTGATCTCGGTGGTCTCCATCATCGGGGCCGGCGTCGGTTACCCGCTGGCGGCGCTGCTCGCCGAGTTCGGCGGGCTGCGGGCTGCCTACGGACTCGGCCTGCTCGTCACCGGCATCGCCTTCGTGACCGCGTGGCGCTCCATGCCCGCGGCTCCCGAAGGCCGCTCCGCTCACGTGAACGTGGCCGGCGCGCTCGTGCTGACGGGTGGACTGCTCCTCGTCCTTTTGCTGGCAGGCGAAAGGAATCTGTGGAGCAGGCACCTCGGCGTGGCGGTGACCCTCGCCGTCGCCGCCACGCTCCTGCTCTGTGCCTGGGCCGTTTCCGAACTGCGCACCAAGACACCACTGGTCGACATCCGGGCGGTGCGGCACCCGGCGGTCGCCGGGGCGAACATCGCCATGTTCGTCGGCGGGAGCGGCATGTACCTCCTGCTCACGCTCATCACCCGCTACGCGCAAACGCCGCACAGCGCCGGCTACGGCTTCGGCTTGACCACCTTCGTGGCGGGGCTGGTCCTCATCCCGTTCTCCGTGCTGGGCTTCGTCGCGGGCAAGCTCACGCCGCGGGTCAGGACGTGGATCGACAGCCCGCTGATCCTGGCAGGCAGCGCCGCCATCGTGGGCGGCGGGTTCATCCTGTTCGCCGCCGCCCGGTCCACTGTGGCCGAACTGCTCGTGGCCATGGGCGTGCTGGGTTTCGGCGTCGGCAGCTTCTCGGCCGCCATGCCCGGCGTCATCCTCGCCGTCACGCCCAAGAGCGAGACGTCGAGCGCCATGAGCTTCAACTACGTCGTCCGCAGCGTCGGGTACTCCCTGGGTAGCGCCATCGGCGGCCTGATCCTCGCCGCTAACACCGGCCGCCTCTTCCCCGATGACAGCGCCTACACCACCGCGGCGCTGGTCGGCGTCGGCGCCATGGCGATCACGACGCTGACCAGCCTCGCGCTCGCCCGCCGTCGCTCGTCCGAGACCAACCCGTGAATCAATGCACACTGGAGGTTCCATGCCCAAGGGCTACTGGGTCAGCGTCTACCCCGCCATCACAGACCCTGAGGAGTTCGATCGCTACAACCGGCTGGCCGGACAGGCCGTCAAAGCCGCGGGCGGACGGACATTCGCCCGCGGCGGCGGCCGGGTCGTCGCACACGAAGCCGGGATCGCCGAACGCGTCGTCCTGATCGAGTTCGACACCTTCGCCCAGGCGGTCGCCGCATACGAGAGCGCGGCCTACCGAAAAGCGCTGGCCGAACTTCCCGACGGCTTCGAGCGCGACTTCCGCATCGTCGAAGGCCTCGACTGACGATCGAGGTCAGTGGCTCTTCGCGCTCCACGGTCCGCACGGGTCCGGGCCGAGCTGGTCCTTGCAGATCCTGAATTCCATCCCGCTCGGCGTGCCGATCGGCGGATGCGGGAGTCCGACACAGCTCGCACCCTTGAAGACCTTCTTGGCCGAGCCGGTGTAATTGTCCGTCATCCGGCCACAATCGGTGTCGACGCTGCCATCGACCACGACCTTCCCGGAAACGTAGGCCTTTACGCCATGACGGGACGAGAAGATCAGCAAGGCGTTGCCCGATTCGCGATTGTAGAAGTTGACCTGGCCGGTCCCCTCGCCGTAGTCACCGCCGATGGAGACGATGTTGGCGCTCTCGAGATCGAGCGTGGTGGCGGCGGCAGTGGACGACAAGGCCACCGGCATACTGACGACGGTCGCCATCGTGAACAGAGTGGCGAAGCGCTTTTTCGACATCGACGGTCCCCCGTTTCGGTTGCGGTTGTGCAGTACGCAGGCTCGCACCACGCGCGCCCAGATTCCGCCCAGACGCGCTCAGGGAACCAAGACGTGCAGCGCGACGTCGACGTTGCCGTGGATCGCCCGCGAGTACGGGCAGCGTCCATGTGCGTCAGCGGCCAGCGACTCGGCGTCCTCTTCGGACAGACCGGGGAGCGAGACGGTCAGCTCGACGTCGAGAAGGAATCCGGCGTCGTCCTGGGCGAGGCTCACCCGGGCGACGACCGTGTCGCCGGACAGCTTGATCTTGCGTTCCCTGGCGACCAGGCGCAACGCGCTGTGGAAGCAGGCCGCGTAGCCGGCGCCGAACAGCTGCTCGGGGTTGGTCGCCGCACCCGAGCCGCCCGCTTCTTTGGGGAGCGCGAGCGCGGTGTCCAGCAGGCCGTCGGACGAGCGGACCTTGCCGTTGCGGCCGTCACCGCTGGAGGTCACTTCGGTGGTGTACAGGGTCTTCATGGTCACTGTCCTTTATGGACGGAGTGGGCGAACCAGTCGAGGGTGGTGGCGAGCGCTTCGCGCATCGGGGTGGCGGAAACGCCGAAAGTGCTGGTGTAGCGGGAGTCGTCCATGACGAACGGCTCGGTGTGCCAGTAGAAGAACTCGCGGTACTCGGCCATGAACGCCTCGTCGTACGGGCCGAACGGCTCCGCTTCGCGCTGCACCATGATCTGGGTCGGCTCGCCGGTCAGGTCGCCGATGATGCCGTGGATCTGCCGGGTGGTGTACGGCCCCGCGACGGGCAGGTGCCACAGCTTGCCCAGCGCGCGCTCGTCGGAACCGAGCACCGCGAGCCCCGCGGCCAGGTCTGGCACGTAGGTGTAGCTCTTGGGCAGGTCGATGTCGCCCAGCCCGAGCCGTGCCTCACCGACCAGCGCGGCCGGGAACACCGTCGCCCCCAGCGACGACAGCAGCACGCGCGGGCCGAAGAAGTCCGCGGCCATCCCGAGCGAGACGCGGATGTCGCCACGTTCGCGCGCGGCGAGATACCGCTCGGTGATCGCGGCGCGCGTCTTGCCCTTGGGGCCCGGCGCGGCGAGCGGCGTCTGCTCGGTCATCGGCACCCCGCCGGTCGGGCCGTACTGGTTGAGCGTCTCGACGGTGACCAGCTTCGCGCCGCTGCGGCCGACGACGTCGAGCAGCGCGTCCTGGATCACCGGCAGCATCTGCGGCTGCAGCTGATACGGAACGTGCGTGCAGTTGTAGACCACGTCGGCGCCCGCGACGACCTCGGCGAGCTTGTCCCGGTCGGTCACGTCGGCGGCGACCCGCACCGAACCGGCGATCTGCTCACCGCCACCCGAGCGGTTCACCGTGCGCACCCGATGCCCCGTGGCGACGAGCTGCTCGGCGAGGGTCAGCCCGACCGGTCCGGTACCGAGCACGACATGCAGTTCCTGATCCATGACTCTTCCTCCTATAATTGAGTGGTTGACCACTCACACTTTGGGTCAAAGAAGAGGGCCGCACGACGCGGCCGTCCTCACAACGAAAACTCAGTAGTGACGCAACCCCGCCGAGAGCGTGTTCGCCCACGGCGCGTCGACCTCGATGGCGCCGATCGCCACCACCAGATGACACAACGCTCCCCTGGCCATGAAGTACTGGATCGCGTCCGCGTCCGCACCGGACACACTGCGGACATACTCGACGGTCCTGGCATAGCTCCGCTGCACCACCTCGCGCACCGCGGGCTCGGAAGCCGCGGCCGCCTGGGCGTGCACCTGAACCAGCAACAAGTCCTGGTCGGCGATCAGCCGGGCGTACTCGTCACCCATCGCCATCAGCACCTCGTGCGGCTCACTGCCGCGCGCCTTCGCCGCTCCCCTGGCGAAACTGTCCCGCACCAGGTCGAAACAATGCTCGACGACCGCGACGAACAACGCCTCCTTGTTGGGAAACAAGCGATAGACGTAGGCCTGCGAGATACCCGCCCGCTTCGCCACCTCGGTGGTGTTGGTGCCGTAGTAGCCACGCGCCGCGAAGCTGCTGACCGCGGTGCTCAGCACCACTTCCCTGCGCTCCTCCGCGGTGCTGAGCACCCGCCCCGTCGTCGCCATATGAGTAATAAACCACTCACACTTTTCCGTGTCAACCCCCGTGCCGCGGCTAGAGCAGCCTTGCCAGTGCGTCGGCCGAGGAACTGCCGGGCTCCGCCTGGTAGACGATGATCACCTGGTCCTCGGCTCCGGCGACCGTGAGGGTCTGGCGGCGCAGGGTGAGACGGCCCGCGTCGGGGTGGTCGAACCGTTTGATCTCGTCACGGGACGGGCGTACGTCGTGCCGGGCCCACAGCGCGCGGAATTCCTCGTTGGCCTGCAAGTCCTCCACGAGGGCGGCAGTCCGGGGATCACGCGGATCGGCCGCCGCCCGCAGGGCCGCGACCGTCTGCGCGGCGATGTCCGGCCAGTCCGGGAACAACCGGCGGGTGGCGGGGTCGCAGAACACGTCGCGGACCAGATTGCGACCGGGGTGGTACATGGGCGCGAGCACCATGGCCGCCTTGTTGGCCATCAGCACGTCGAACCAGCGGTCGCGGACGTACGCCGGAGTACTCCCCCACGAGTCGAGCAGGTGCTGCACCTCGGCGCGGGCCTCGCTGGGCTCGTGCGGCTGGGACGGCGGGGCAGCCAGTGAGCGCAGGTGGGCGGCGGAGTCCGGATCGAGGCGCAGCGCCGTCGCCAACGCGTCCACGACCTGTGTGGACGGATTCCCGTCGACGCCCTGTTCCAGCCTTGTCAGGTACTGCACGGAAACCCCGGCCAGTCGAGCGAGTTCGTCGCGGCGCAAGCCTGGCACTCGGCGCCTGCCGTGGGCCTCGATCCCCACCTCGCCCGGCCGCACACGGGCTCGGCGTGCTTGGAGGAACTCTCCGAAAACGTTGTCGCGTCTCATCTCCTGCCAAGGGTATCCCTGCCAGGGTGCTGGCTGCCGACTCCGCGCCGCGGCATCGTCAAGGCCATGAAGACATGGTTCATCACCGGGGCGTCACGCGGCTTCGGGCACACGTGGGCAGCGGCGGCACTCCAGCGCGGCGACCGGGTCGCCGCGACGGCGCGCCGGCCCGAGACGCTCCAAGAACTGGCCGAGACCTACGGCGACCGCTTCCTCCCGATCACACTCGACGTGACCAATCGCGCCGAGGTCTTCGCCGCGGTCGACCGCGCCGCGGCAGCCTTCGACGGCCTGGACGTGGTCGTCAACAACGCGGGCTATGGCCTGTTCGGCATGATCGAGGAGACAACCGAGGAGCAGGCCCGAGCCCAGATCGAGACCAACCTGTTCGGCCCGCTTTGGGTGACCCAAGCCGCGCTGCCGATCATGCGGGCGCGGGGCGGCGGACACCTCGTCCAGGTCTCCAGCATCGGCGGCATCGCCGCCTTCCCGACGCTGGGCCTTTACAACGCATCCAAATGGGCTCTTGAGGGAATGAGCGAGGCATTGGCTCAAGAGGTCGGACCGCTCGGCATCAAGGTCACGATCCTTGAGCCAGGGCCGTACGGCACAGACTGGGCCGGGGCGTCGGCGGCACACACCGACCCGATCGCGGCCTACGAGCCGATCCGGCAGGCCCGCCGGGCCGGCGCCACCGCCCGCGCACCGCGCGACCCGTCGGTCACCGCGGACGTTCTCCTCGGTCTGGTCGATCTGCCGGAACCGCCGCTGCGGCTGTTTCTCGACGGCTACCCGTATCCGGTCGCCGAGCGGGTCTATCAGCAGCGGCTCGCGACCTGGCAGGAATGGCGCGAACTGGCCGAGAAGGCATGACCGTTGTCGGCCTCTTCCCCCGCCCACCTCGACCGAACGAGAACGATCCCCACTACAGGCCCGACGCGCCGCCCGCTTGGGCGCGGGTCGTCGACGTGAGATGAAGGCCTAAAGAGAGTCGGCTTGTGCGTTCGCGTGGTCGATCTCGGCCATGTGTTCCTCGGCCCAGGCCCGAAGTGCCGCCAGCGGCGTTTCCAATGACAGGCCCAAGCCGGTGAGGCGATAGTGCACCCGCGGCGGCACGGTCGCCTCCACCCGGCGGGCGACCAGCCCGTCGCGGACGAGGCTTTGCAGAGTCACCGACAGCATTTTCTGGGACACGCCAGGCATCTGACGGCGCAGCTCGGCGAACCGCACCTCGTCCGGAGCCGCCGCGGCGAGCACCTTGACCGCCATCGAAGTCCATTTCGTGCCGATGCGGTCCAGCAGTTGACGTGTCGGGCACACGGGATCGAACAGATCACCGCGTCCGGTGCCCGTCTTGCGTGCTGACCGAGTGGTCACCTGCACCTCACCACCTGTCGACAACGTGCCTTCTTGGCAGCCCATCAAGGGTCACCTACCGTTTGCTGGTAACCAATGGTAACCAGAGGAGGCAACGTGCCCACAGCTCAGGCCGAGCTGCATCGGATCGCGACCAACGGCATCCACGCCAACGTCGCCGTGGCGGGCGCCGGGCCAGCGGTCGTCCTGCTGCACGGTTTCCCGCACACCTGGCAGGTCTGGACCGAGATCATCGGCCCGCTGTCCGAGCACCACCGGGTCATCGCGCCCGACCTGCGTGGCTTCGGCGCCAGCACCCGCGCACCGCACGGATACGACGCGGGCACCCTGGCCGCCGACGTCGACGGAATCCTCGACGCTCTCGCCGAACGCGGCGCGGCCGTGGTCGCGATCGACGCAGGCGTCCAGGTCGCGGCTCTGCTCGCCCTGCGACGGCCCGACCGGATACGACGGCTGGTCCTCATGGAAGCGATGCTGGGCTCACTTCCCGGCGCCGAGGACTTCCTCGCGGCCGGCCCGCCATGGTGGTTCGGCTTCCACGCCGTCCCCGGTCTCGCCGAGATGGTCCTGACCGGCCACGAGGCGCAGTACATCGACTGGTTCCTCACCACCGGCACCCGCGGCCGGGGCGTGCCGCCGGACATCCACGCCGCGTTCGTCAACGCCTACACCGGAACCGATGCCCTCCGCTGCGCCTTCGCCTACTACCGGGCGCTGCCCACGACCGCCCGCCAGATCAACGCCGCTGTGGCAACCGGCAGGCTCACGATGCCCACGCTGGCGATCGGCGCCCACCCGGTCGGCGCGGCGCTGGAACGACAGCTACGGCCCATCGCCGACGACCTCACCGCACACGTCATCCCGGACTGCGGTCACATCATTCCCTTGGACCGTCCCGAAGAACTGCTCCACCTCATGACACCGTTCCTCACTGCGGAGACACGCCGTCGAGCAGCCCCTTCCGCTTGACGTTCTTTTTCTCCGCCGGGATACCGATGCCGCATCGCAGGCAGATCCAGACGTTCTCCTTGTTGAGGAACATGTACTTCTTGCACTTGGGACACCCCATGGCGAAACCTCCGACAGACGAGCGTAACCCAACAGCGCGGGTTCTACGTCGATGTCGCTGCGACTCCGCCCGCCGCCGGTTCGCGTTCCAGGTCGGTTTCCAGCGCCTGGTAGATCGCCGGGCGGAATCGGCGCAGCCACGTCGCCATCAGAAGTCCTGCCAGTGCTACGACCAGAAGCAGCCACGGCAACTGCGGAACGACGCCGTTGCTGGAACCGGCCAGCGTCGAGAAGTTGAAGATCGCCAGTGTCACGATGAGCCCCAGGCCCACGGCGCCCAGCCCGGGTGCGATGAACGTTTTCACGACCCGGCGGTCGCGAGTCCGGCGGAAGTGGACCAGGATCGCGACGGCCGCGAGCAGCTGCAAGGTGAGGATGCCCAGGGTGCCGAAGCCGGTCATGCTGGCGGTGAGGTCGGCGACCGGGTCCAGGCCGGCGAGCCGGAACACCAGCGCCACCGCCGAGCCGAAGACCAGTTGGACGAGCGCGGCGTGCTGCGGCGCGCCGTTGCTCGCGCGGGTCCGGCCGAGCGGGCTGGGCAGGATCCGGGCCCGGCCCAATGAATACAGGTAGCGGGTGGCGGAATTGTGCAGCGCCAGCAAGGCCGCGAAGAGGCTGACGACCAGAAGCAGCATCATCACCTTGGTCAAGGCGCCGCCCAGATACTCCTGCGACACCGAGAACACCAGATCACCGGCCGACAGGTGCGCGGCGGCGACGCCCTGCGCCTGCATGACGCCGATCGCGCTGACCACGGCCCAGGTGGTGAACGCGGCGAACGCCCCGATGAACCCGATGGCGATGTAGGTCGCCCGCGGGATCGTCCGCCTGGGGTTCTTGGCCTCTTCGCCGAACAGCGCCGTCGCCTCGAATCCGATGAACGCGTTCGCGGCGAACAGCAGGGCCAGCCCGCTCGCGCCCTGGAGCATCACGGACGGGGCGAACGCGTCGAAGGAGAAACCGTGCTGGAACAGCACGCTGAAGTCCAGGATCAGCAGGATGGACACCTCGAGGACCAACGAGACGCCCAGCACTTTCGCGCTGACGTCGATGCCGCGCCTGCTGAGCAGGAAGACCAGCACGACGGAGATCGCGCTCCAGACGCTCCAGTCGAGATCGAGACCGAGCACGTCCTTGAACACCGCGGCGGTGAAGAACCCGCTGGTGCCGATCGCTCCCGCGACGAAGCAGTTGTAGCCGAGCATCGCGACGAACCCGGCGACCAGGCCCATGGTCTTGCCCAATCCCTTGACCACGAAGGCGTAGAAGCCGCCCGCGCTGGTGAGGACTTTCGACATCTGGGCATAGCCGACCGCGAAGAGCAGCAGCACGACCGTCGCGAGAATGAACGCCGCGACCATGCCGCCGCCGTTGCCGACCGCGATCCCGATCGCCGCGATCACGACCATGCCGGTCAGCGGCGCGACCGCGGCGAGCACGAGGAACACGATGCCGGGCACGCCGAGAACGTTCTTGGCGAGCGAAGTATGGCCGGTGTCCGGACCCGGTCGGCTCACGACTGCTCCAAAGGTTGTCAAGCGGCCCGCGAAGGCCGGATGTTGCTGATGACTTCTCGCCCGTGGCGTGCTTTCGGACGGAAGTATGGGCGGCTCCCGCCTCGCCGTGATCGCCATTACGCGCGGAGAAGTTGTCCACCAGCGACTGGCGCCGGCGTGCTCGGGAGCCAACGGCGCCACTTGTCCAGATTGTTCGCTTTGCCCGGAACCACCTCGGGTGGGGCCGCGTTGCCGTAGTGGACGCGAGCCCATGAATCCGAGAAGGAGAAGCAGTTCGGATGGTCTTCAAGAAGATGCTGCAGAAGTTCGGCGTCGGCGGCCCGTCGGTGGACACCGTGCTGAGCGAGTCGCGGTGCCACCCCGGCGGGCTGCTGTCCGGCGAAGTCCGGCTCACCGGCGGCGAAGCCGATGCCGACATCGAGCACATCGCGTTGTCACTGGTGGTCCGAGGCGGCAGGGCCGGTTCACTGACGGAGTTCCACCGCGTGGTCGTGTCCGGTGCGACCAGGCTCGAGGCCAAGCAGCAGCGCACCATCCCGTTCACCATGCCCGTGCCATGGGAGACACCGGTGACCGAGGTGACCGGCCAGGCGCTGCCCGGCATCGAGGTGGGGCTGCGCACCGAGCTGGCGATCGCCAAGGCGGTGGACAAAGGCGACCTCGACCCGGTCATCGTGGCACCGGCACCGGCTCACGACGCGGTGCTCGACGCGTTCGGACAGCTCGGGTTCGGTTTCAAATCGGTGGAGCTGGAAGCGGGCAGGGTGCATGGCCTGCGGCAGGAACTCCCGTTCTACCAAGAGATCGCGTTCTATCCCTCCGGTCCGTACGCGGGCCGGCTCAGCGAGGTGGAACTCGTCGTCGTCGCGGAGCGGGACGGCGTTCAGGTCGTGCTGGAGGCGGACCGGCGAGGTGGCGACGTCCAGGCCCGGTTCGCGGTCGGCCACGAGGAAGCTCTCGACACCGAGTGGGCTCGGCTGATCGGCGACTGGCTCGACCGGGTGGCGGCCCAGCACGGGCATCACGGATACGGCCATCACGACGAATACGGTCACCACGACGGGTACGGCCAGCGTCGCGGACCCGGCATGGGCGCCGTGGTGGCGGGTGCCGCGGCGGGCGTGGTCGGCGGCATGGTGCTCGGCGAGGTTCTCGACGACGCTTTCGAGGACGACGAGTGACTTACTCCGTTGGGGCAGGGCGTTTTCGTCCTGCCACAACGGGAGTCGTCGTCACCGAAGCACTCGGTAGGTCACGTGTGTTACCACGCTGGTCGCCCGCGCCGCGGCCTGCTCCAGCTTCAGTGGCGGGACGCTCTCGAAGATCCGGGTGCCGGAGCCGAGCGTGAGCGGCACGATGTGCAGCCGCAGTTCGTCGAGCAGGCCTGCGGCGAGGTACTGGTTGATGGTGGTCGCGCCGCCCAGTACGGAGACAATGCCGTCACCCGCCGCGGCACGTGCCTGGGTCAGTGCCGACTCGATGCCGTCGGTGACGAAGTTGTAGGTGGTGCCGCCCTCCATCGGCTGGGGCTCGCGGGCGTGGTGGGTGAGGACGAAGACCGGGCAGTGGAACGGCGGGTTGTCGCCCCACCAGCCGTTCCACGGCCGGTCCCAGTCTCCGCGGAGTGGGCCGAACATGTTGCGGCCCATGATGACCGCCGAGTAGGCGCCCAGCTGATCGATCTCGGCCCGGTTCTCGTCGGGCGCGTCGGCGAACCAGGCGTGCAGCTTGTCGCCCCAGCCGTCACCGCCGTCATCGCCGAACGGACGTTCCTCGGTCTGGTTGAGCCCGGCCGAGTAGCCGTCCGCCGAGATCGTGATGTCGCCGATCACCTTCATCGCTGTCCTCCTGCTTCGTCGTTGCCCGGTCAGCCTGAAACGGATGTCACATGACGTCAAATGCCAACCCGGCGACGAACACATTGATATCCTTGATACATGCTGAACCTGGTGCAGTTGAAGGTTCTCGCCGCGGTGGCCCGGCGCGGGTCAGTGACCGGAGCGGCGCAGGAGCTGCACTACTCGCAGCCTTCGGTGAGTCATCACCTGGCCCGCCTGGAAGCGGCCACCGGCGTCCGGCTGCTGCAGCGGGTCGGCCGCGGCGTCCGGCTGACGCCGGAAGGACAGCTGCTGGCCAACCGGGCCGCGGAGATCGTGGGCCGGGTCGACGCGGCGGCCAACGAACTCGCGGCCCAGGCCGGCCTGCGAGCGGGGCGGGTCCGGCTGGCCGCCAACGCCTCCGCGCTCAGCACCATCGTGCCCGCGGCGGCCGCGGCACTGGCGCGGGCACATCCGGGGATCGAGCTGAGCCTGGTCGACCGGCACCCGGTCGAGGCACTGGAACTGTTGCGGCACGGCGAGATCGACATCGCCCTCGTCTTCCGGCACGCCGACACCCAGCTGGACGACAGCGAATTCCGCCTGGTCCACATCGCCGATGACCCGATCTACCTGATCAGCCGGCGATCTGACGACAGCCTCGCCGACCATCGCGACTCCGCCTGGATCGGCGGTTGCGAACGGTGCCTGAGCGAGCTGAACGCGGTTTGCCACCAGGCGGGCTTCACGCCCAGGATCGCGTCACACAGCGACGACATGGTCGTCATGCAGGCCCTGGTCGCCGCGGGCCTAGGCGTGACAACGCTGCCCGGCCTCGCGCTCGAGGCACACCGCAGGCCCGACATCCACGCCACCGAACTCACCGGCTTCCACCGCCGAATCCACGCCGCCACCTACGGCGAACCGCCCGACCCGCCCGCCGTCGCGGCTGTACTGGCCGCGCTCAGTCATGAAGCACGCTCGCAGTGAATCCGGCCACCGAGCACAGATGGGCACCCAGTCGTCTTCTTCCGGTCGGCACGGACGACGGCAGACGTCCGGGAGTTTGACGTTCTCCGGCCTAGCGTCACATTTGTAGCCGCGATGGCAGCGCGCGACTCGCGGTATGAGAGTGACTCTCGGAACTGCTGGCACTTGGGGCGTAACGCGTAGGCATGCAGCGCGACTCCGATACGGGTGATGAGCCCTGGATGCGTGAGCACGACCGAGGAGCGATACCTGCATGGCTCAACCCGAGTTACCCGGAACCGACTCGAATTCCACTGCCGAGTCCGAACTGAAGCTGGTCCTCATCGAGTACGACCAGGTCAAGTCCGAGCAGCGCAACCGCATCCAGCATCGCGACGGATTGGTGTACACGACGATCGCCGCGATGGGCGCGATCCTTGCCGCGACCATCAGTCAGCGCACCACCGCGGTGCTGTTGCTCCTGCCGCCGGTGGGGATCGTGCTGGGCTGGAAGTACCTGGCGAACGACGCGAAGATCGGGAGTGCCAACAGCTACGTGCGTGAGCGGCTGTCCCCGCGGGCCACCGAGATCACCGGCAGCACCGGTCCCGTGTTCGGCTGGGAGACCTATCACCGCGTCGGCGTCTTCCATCGGGCGCGGCGCTTCGTGCAGGTCGTGGTGGACCTGCTCACGTTCTGTGTGTTGCCCTGCGCCGCGCTGATCGGGTTCTGGGTCGTGGGCCCGTGCCCGGCGGGCCTGCTGGTGGTGTCCATCGTGGAAGTCGTGCTGCTGGTGGGTCTCGGCTGGCTGGTGGGGTTGGCTTTTCTCTCGAGGGACGAGCTTCGTGGCGTGCCTGCCGGTGTCAGTGGCGAAGTTGCTGGGTGAGGAAGAGCGCCGCTCGGTCGAGGGCATGGCCGGCCTCGTCGAGAATGCCCGCGAACGCTTGGAATACGTGCGGCACGTCGGCGGTGACATCGAGGACGACGTCGACTCCGGCCGCTCGCGCGCGGGCGGCCATGCGCGTGGAGTCGTCGAGGATCATCTCGTTCGTGCCCGCTTGGAGGAGCATCGGCGGGAATCCGGTGAGGTCGGCGAGGACGGCAGGACTGAGCAACGGCTGACGAGGGTCCTGGCCGCCGAGGTACATCGCCGCGTTGCGGTCCAGGCCCTGGCGGGTGAACAGCGGGTCGGCTCCGGCCTTGGTTTCCATGCTCTCACCGGTGCGGGTCATGTCGAGCCCCGGGGAGAACGCCACGACCGCGGCGGGCATGGGCAGGCCCGCGTCGCGTGCGGCGAGGCAGGCGGTGATGGCCAGGCCGCCGCCTGCGGAGTCCCCGGCGAACGCGATCGCCGACGGCGGCTCGCCACTGTCGAGGAGGGCGCGGTAGGCGCTGACCGTGTCGTCGATCGCGGCGGGAAAGGGATTCTCGGGGGCGAGGCGGTAGTCGAGCGAGAACGCGCGGAACCCGGTCCTGGTCACCAGGTTGCCGGTCAACGACATCGCGGTCTCGGGTGATCCGTACACGAAGCCGCCGCCGTGGAAGTACAGGATCGTCCCGGCACCAGATCGGCATGCCCACCGGCTGATGACGCACCCTCACAACGAAACCTGCTCAACTGCGACGGGGTGAGGTTGACACACCGACCGTCCACATAGGTACCTTCTTCACCACGAGGGCAGCGTCGGGGGACCTACTGCCGATCGAAGTCGTCACAGACAGGGGGAACACCGCCGATGAGCACTCCACCCATGACTTTCCCTCGCGTGCCTCTGAAGCAGATGGATTCATCCATGCTCGTCTTCGAGCTCGACCGCGAGACCCAGCGCCTGATGCCACACGACGCCGAACTCATCACCTCGGCGGCGACGACGGCATCGTTCCTGCACCGCGAGCAGACCCGCTACACCCGCAGGAACCTACCGCGCGTCCCCTACATCGAGCACCCGCTCAGGGTCGCGCTGCGCCTCATCCGCTGGGGTGTGGACGACGCCGAACTCATCGCGGCCGCCCTTCTGCACGACGTGGCCGAGGACTGCGCCGACGAACTGCTCGAGATCTTCGGGCAGACCAGCGAATCGGCGCTCGACTGCCTTACGCGGCTTTACGGCGCACGAGTCTCAGACTGGGTAGGCGAGGTCACCAATCCCGGTACGCACGGCGGAAAAGTCAGCATCACCTACGCCGAGCACATCACTGTTCTCGCCGAGTCGGGCTCGCACGCGCTGCTCATCAAGGCCAGCGATCTCAAGGACAACGCCGGCTCGATCAAACACCAGCTCGGCCATGGCCAAGACGAGAAGATGCTGCGCTTGCTGGGCAAGTACCTGCCGGTCGTCGCGATCGTCGCCGACGGGCTGTCCGCCGTGCCGCCCTCGATCAGCACAGCCACGGCCGCCGCCGAACTCGACAAGCTCGCGATCACCCTCGGGCAGCTGGCCGTCGAACACGGCCTCGGAGGCTGACGCCCGATCGCTCGGTTTCGGAGTGTTGTGCTGGGCGGGTGGTTCTGCTTTTGTCGTTGCCATGAAGCGCGTGAGCACTGTCCTGGCGGTGCTCGGGATCCTGATCATGCCGACGTCGGCGGCATGTACCGAAACTACGAGCGCCGGTTCGACGATCAGCGTGCTCCAGCTCAACATCTGCCACGGTGGCACGGCCGCCTGCTATCGAGGTGACTCTGTGCTTGCCAAGGCGGAGGAAGTGATCAGGTCTGGCAGGCCGCAGGTGCTGTCGGTGAACGAGGCATGTTCGGGAGACCTCGACCGGCTGCGGACGGCCATGGGGCCCGCGCGGGCCCTGTTCGTCGCGGCACGCAACCTCGATGGCACGCCCACCTTGTGCCGTGGCAGCGGCCAGCAGTACGGCAACATCATCATGGTCTCAAGCAGGTTCGCCGGCACCGCCGAGGAGACCGGTACCTATGCAGCCCAGTACACGGGCGCGGACGGCTACCGGGAGCTGCGGTCCTGGGCATGTCTGCGCGCGGCCGGCCTCAGCGCCTGCACCACGCACCTGTCCGCGGACAACGCGCCGACCGCGCTCGCGCAATGCCAGGACCTGATGCGCCGCGCGGCGAGCTATCCGCGGCCGGTCGTCGTTGTCGGCGACTTCAACCTGAAGGATCAGGGCTCCCCCAGCATGCGGGACTGCGCCCCACCCGGGTTCTCCCGCCGAGGTGACGACGACGTCCAGCACGTGTTCGCCAGCGATGACCTGGCGTTCAGCCAGACCACCAAGATCGACATGATGGGCACGACCGATCACCCCGGCTGGCTGGCCACCCTGACCACCACGGCGCCTCCGGCCACTCAGGGGTGACGCCAGAAAGTCGGCCGCCACCAGTACAGGACCTCGAGGTCGTCGGGCCATGGAGCGTCCTGGGTAGCCTTGGCTTCGAAGCTGTCGACGGTCGAGTCGATCGGCCTCCACCCAGGTTCCACGGACTGGTCAGGCCGAGCAGAACGCACATGCGGCAGCGAGTGCTCTTCGCATGCACCAAGCCGCCTGTAATTGTCTTGCGCCTCAATGAGCGAAGGCCTGTTCGCGCCACCGGCCCAATCCGGCCAGCGGAGCTGGAGACTGTCGTCCTCCCAGAAGCACACCGAGCAGATGCTGTACGAACCCGGCGGCTCGTCGAACATCAGATGTCCACAGCACGGACATGGGAAATCGGACATGCGGCTATGGTGCCCGGTCATCGACGACGTCGCAGCCGAATTGCGTGACGGTCGTTCTCGCGACGCTTCACATCCGGTTCGCGGCCTGTTTGACGGTCTTGATCACCGGCGCGGTCTCGATGTGGGTGATCGCCGGGAGCGCGGCGACCGACGTGGTCAGGTAGCGGTACAGCGCGCGCTGGTCGGCGCACATCACGCTCGCGAACAGGTTCGTCGGGCCGGTCGTGGCGGCGGCGAACGCGATCTCCGGGTGGCCGGCCAGTGCGGTGCCCGCTTCCGCCAAGCGCGCCGGTGCTACCGAGAGCCAGAGCAGCGTTCGGGCACCGAGGCCGAACAGGTCTCGGTCGACGTCGATGTCCAGGTAGAGGACGCCGCGTTCGCGAAGCTCGGTCATGCGGCGGCGGACCGTGGTCGGTGACCAGCCGGTGAGCGTTGCCAGGTGTTCGAACTCGGCGCGGCCGTCGATGGCGAGCGCGGCGAGGAGCTTGCGGTCGCCGTCGTCGAGGCGTACCGGTCCGGGCCGGTGTGACACAGGTGGCGGGCTCAGCCGCTCGATCTCGGTCTCGTCGAGTGAGCCGAGCTTGGCGACGAGGCTGTCCGGACCGCCGTAGAAGGTGTGCAGCACGGAGTGCGCGGTCACGCTCTCCACGCGTGGGGTGCGGGGAAGTTTGGCCAGCAGCAGCGTTTCGCTGTCGGCTTCGCTCTCGGTGCGGACCGTGCCGGTGATCTCCGTGCCTCCGGAGGTGATGCTCACCCAGGACGTGTCGGGGCGCCGGGCCAGTGCCTCGGCGACCGGAAGCGAGGCGGCCGGCGCGCACCGAACTCGCAGGAGCCACAGGACCGCGCCGAGCGCTGTCGGGTCGACGCCGCCGAGTACCCGTACCGCGCCTGCCGATCGGAGCCGGGCGTAGCGGCGGGCGATGGTGCGGTCCGAGACGCCGAGTACTTCGGCGATCAGGCTGAACGGGGCCCTGCCGTTGATCTGGAGCGCGTGCACGAGCCGCCGGTCCAGCTCGTCGGAGTCGGATTCCACTGTCGCGAGCGTAATCCGTGTCGGATGTCGGCGCATCAGGCCGTGTTGCTGGCGCGTCCGTGCCCACGGGTGGAGCGTCGTGAGCGAGACCGATCAGGGGAGGACACATGGACACCGAAGTGCTCGTCGTCGGCGCGGGGCCGACCGGATTGACGATGGCCAACGAACTGCGGGTGGCGGGGGTGCCGGTCGTGCTGGTCGACAGGCTGCCGCACCGGGTCACACTGTCGAAGGCGGGCGGTGTGCAATCACGCACGCAGGAGGCGTTCGACCAGCGGGGCCTGCTGGAACCGTTGCTGGACACCGGGAATCACCCGATCAGCACCGTCCATTTCGCCGGTTTCACGCTCCCGCTCACCCGGGACCGGCATCAGCGGCCGTGGCGGTCCATCCCGCAGGTGGTGATCGAAGGTTTCCTGGAGGGAAACCTTGCCGCACAAGACATCCATGTCCGGCGCGACCATGAGGTGACCGGCATCGACCAGGACGCCGACGGAGTCACCGCGACCTTCGCGAACGGCGAGACCATCCGGAGTCGTTTCCTGGTCGCGGCCGACGGCGGGCACAGCACGGTGCGGTCGTTGCTGGGCGCCGAGTTCCCCGGCAGGCCGGGCACGGTGACCACGGTCGCCGCCGACGTGCGGCTGGACGGCGACCCGGCGACGCACACACGGAGCGAGGACGGGCACTGGGCGGCGGTGTTCCCGCTCGGCACCGATCCGGCGGGCAGGCCGTTGCGCCGGCTCTCGCTGGGTGGGCCGGGCCGGTCGGTGCCGCGAGACGTACCGGTCACCGAGGACGAGATCCGCACAGGGCTGAGTGCCGTCTTCGGCTCGCGGGTGCGGCTGCTCGAACTGCGCTACGCGCGCCGCATCACCAACGCGGCCAGGCAGGCCGCGCGGTATCGGCACGGGCGGGTGTTCCTGGCGGGCGATGCCGCCCATGTCCATCTGCCGTTCGGCGCGCAGGGGATGAACACCGGGATCCAGGACGCGGTCAACCTCGGCTGGAAGCTCGGCGCCGCGGTGCACGGGTGGGCGCCGGACCACCTGCTCGACAGCTATCACGCCGAACGGCATCCCGTCGCGGCCGCGGTGCTGCGCAACGTCCAGGCACAGAGCCTGCTGATGGATCAGGAAGGCACCTGCGATCCGGATCTGCTGGCCGCCAGGGAGTTGTTCGCGGACCTGACGCGGCTGCGAGACGTGCAGTATCACCTCGACGACATGCTGTCCGGCATGGGAATCCGCTACCCGATGCCGGGCAGCGATGACCTCGTCGGCCTTCCCGCGCCGGATCGGGACCTCGGCCCGATGCGGTCGCACGAGTTGCTGCGGCGTGGGCACGGCGTCCTGCTCGACCCGGCCGACAGGTTCGCCAAGCTCGCGGATCTGTGGCAGGACCGGGTCGTTCGCGCGGGTCAGGGCGCCGGTGGCGAGCCGATGCTGATCCGGCCGGACGGTTACGTGTGCTGGGCGGGCGACCCGGACGAGCTCGAACCGGCGCTCGGCCACTGGTTCGGCGAGGCGTGCTGATCTGCACTTTCGGCTGAGCGACCGTACCTGGTGACGAAGATCGATCCGGGTGACGCTGAACGCATCCCGTCGATCCCAGGAGGTCGTCCGATGCGGTTGAGACGAATTCTCACCGGCACCCTGATCCTGCTTTTCAGCTCCTGCCTCGCGCCGTCAGCCCAAGCCGACGTCAAGCCCGGCACCGCGAGGCTCGGCGCTGGTGGCGTCGAGCAGGTCGAACCCGGCGCCGCTGTCACCCCGCCTGCCCGCATCGCCGGATCACGAACGGCGGGTCGCGAAGCGGTGGAGCGTCAGGTGACGATGTTCTACGGCCCGCTGACGCTGCAACCTGGGAATTGGTACAACGCTTGGGCGTATTGCCCGGAGGGCATGAAGGCGACGGGCGGCGGCGAGTCCAACCCCAGCGGCGCCGGTACTGTCACCCTTCGCAATACCTACCCGTTGGCCGACGGCTCGGGCTGGGCGGTCACCGTGAACAACTCCGGCTCCACCGCGGTCACGTTCAAGGTGTTCACCGTCTGCTTCCGGAATCTCCAGTCGTACCAGCAGACCTCGATCAAGAAGGAAGTCGCGCCTGGCGCCACCGAGAACCTTCTCGTAGCCTGCCCGTCCGGGTATCGGGTACTCGGTGGCGGCGGGACCACGGACAGCCTCAACGTCCGGATGAGCACCGGGATCACCTATGGCGCGCCGCTGTGGTGGCAGACCTCGATCCGCAACGACGACGGCGTGCCGCACACGCTCGTGGCGGTGGCCACCTGCGGTATCGGGGTGCAGAACTGGCGCCTCATCGTCGGCCCCGACCAGTCGGTGCCGCCCGGTCAGCTCGGCTCGTCCGCGGTGTACTGCACCGACAACACGTGGATCGTCGGCGGCGGTGGCGCGGGCTGGGACCGGGTGACCGATTCCTTCCCGGACGCGCAGGGCTGGCGGACTTACGTGCGCAGCGACTCGGCGAGCCCAGGGTCGGTCAACGTCTCGGCGATCTGCGGAAACTGAGCGCGATCGTTGGCTCGGCGTGGGGGTCGTGAGTGGTACGGCCGGTTCTAACCGGCGAAAACACTCACGACCCCGCTCCAAGTTACTCTCGGGCCATGACGCCTGCCGCGCTTAAGAAGCTGTGCTCGGACTTCCCCGGTTCCCGCGAGGAATTCCCGTTCGACGAAGGCACGAGCGTCTTCAAGGTGGCGGGGAGGATCTTCGCGCTCGCCCCGTTGCGCGCGAAACCGTTGCGCGTGAGCCTCAAGAGCGACCCCGATCTCGCTGTCCAGCTTCGCGCGGCTCATCCGGCGATCACCGCTGGATACCATCTGAACAAGCGGCATTGGAACACCGTGGTGCTGGACGGCTCGGTGCCGGATCAGCTGATCCGGGAGATGGTCGAGGATTCCTACGACCTCGTGGTCGCTCAGCTTCCCAAGCGGGAGCAGGAAAAACTGAAGTGGATCGCGCTGTCGGACGAGTCGGCGAAGTAGGTTTCGCGAAAATTGTCGGTGGCCGTTGCTAGCGTCGCGGGGTGGCCATTCGATGGATCGAAGACGACGAGTACCTGCCCGACCACGGGACCGTTGTCGTGCGCGATGTCTGGGTGCCGGGTGAGGAACCGCTGCCCGAGCACGACAACCCCTTGCTCGGTGAGTACGCGACCGATGCGTTGTCCGGTACGGTCGCGACCGCCGGGGACGGCTGGCTGCACGGCACCGCGGGCGACCCGTATCAGCGGGTGCGGCTGGAAGCCCACGATCATGCTCCGCCGCTGAAACTCCATGGGTGGGAAGAGGTTCTCGAGTCGCCGTATCGCTGCCGGTCGGGACTGGTCGGGCTCGGCCTGCTCACCGGCGGGACCCATGACGCCGCACTCGCGCTCGGCGGGCGCGGCATGTTCCGGGCGCGCGTGTCCCGTAAACCCGCCGACGACGAAGGCGAGATCTGGCTGATCCAGTTCTGGCCGGACACCGGCAGCGAGCCGCCGCGGTGGCTCGCACGCACGCGCGAGCCGATACATCGGCCGCGGGCAGGCTGGCAGGCCGTTGTCGGGTACCAGATCATGGAAATGGCCTGGCTGCTCCCACTGCCGGACGTGCCACGGCCCGCCGGCTGGCTCGACGGGCCGATACCCGCCGAAGATCATCGCCTGCACAGCCTCGACGACGTCTGCACGCAGCTCGGCGTGGCGACGCCCGCTACCCGCCGGGAGGCGATCCCGTTGCTGCTCGCGGCCGGTCTGCTCACCCAGGACGGCGGTGGGTACGCCAGTGTCGCCGCCCCTCCTGCCGCCGCGACCGTGCTCGATTTGCCGCCGGAGGCGGTGGCCACCCTCGACGACTCCGCGGCCCGTGACCGCTACACCCGGATCGCCGGCGATCTCACCATGACCGCCGCCTGGAGCGATCCGGCACCGATCAGCGAACTCGCCGAACGACTGCTCATCCCCGAAAACGAAGTCCTGAACGTCGTCACCTTCGCCGAAGGCAGGCTCATCGCCCGCGACGGCGACACGGTCACCGCGCTCCCCCGCCGCCCACCTCCTCCCCCGCCGCCGATGCCGTTTCGACGCGTCGAGCGGCGCGTCGAAACGGTGCCCGGTCCGCCGCCTCGCGCCGGAATCCTGGCCAGCGGCGGCGAAGTCGTGGTCTGGCGCGACGGCGATCCGCACGTACTCGGGAAGGTGCCGGGCGAGCATCTCCACAGCGCGCACGAAACCGTGAGCGGCGTGGCGGTCTTCTCGTCGTCCGGGCCGGGCACCCTCGTCGGCTGGGACGGGACTGTCAGCACGCTGCCGGTCGACCTCGGTTTCCACGTGCGGCGCAGTGCCGACGGCCGCTACCTCGCGGGCGTCGAATGGCACATCGGCCGCAAGCCATGGGAGCAACTGCACCTGATCGACCTCGGCACCGGAACCGTGCACAGCCTGCCCCGCGACGAGGAGAGATTCACCCACATCACGGGAATCCACAATGGAATTGTCCACTTCGGACGATCAGACGCCGCCGTCGGTGGTGTCTCCTTCCGCTGGACACCAGGCACCGAGCCGGAACCGCTCCCCGCCCACCTGCGGCAGCTCGATCCGATGACCGGCACCGCGGTGATCATCGACGCGTCCGGCAGGCTGGTGGCCGGCCCCAGCGGGATACCGATTCCCCCGACGGCCGAACTCGCGCCGGGTGGCGACCGCGCCTACGCGGTGCGGCACTCACCGTGCGAACTCCACCTCTGGGCACTCGGCGAGAGCGAACCGGCCGAGTATCCGCTCCCCGAAGGCTGCGCGACGAGCCTGGTCACGCCCAACGGCCCGGTCTGGGAGGACGAACACACCCTTCTGCTGCACGCTCCCCACAGCGTGAACGGACGGGACGGGATCGTGCGGCTGAGGCTGGACACCGGCGTCGTCGAACACTTCGCCATGCCCGGCATCGCCGGGTACCGGCCGATTTTCATCAGGCCGAGGCTCCGGTGAGCGCTAACCCCAATCCCAGCCGGTGATGGTGGCGCGGAAATCGCGAGCGGCCGTCGACAGGTCGCTGTCCCTGTCCCAGAACAGGGTGAGCTTGCGGCGGCAGTCGGGGCTGTCGACCCCGATCCACACGAGCGGCAGCTGAGCGGCCATCTTCCGCGCGAAGCCGGGCACGAGGCCGATGCCGAGCCCCGCGCCGATGAGTTCCGCGATGGCGCTGGGTTCGTCGACCTCGCAGACGATCCTGGGCGTGAGACCGCGTGCGGCGAAGAGCCGGTCGAGCAGGCGCCGGTGCCAATGCCCCTGGCGAGCGGTGACGAACGGCTGATCCGCCAGCTCCTCCACGCGCACCGACGAGCGTCCCGCGAGCGGATGGTCGAGCGCCGTGGCGACCCCGACCTCCTCGTCGAGCAGTCGCGCCTGCGCGAGGCCATCGGCGTGGATCGGTTGGGACGCAACGCAAAAGTCGACGTCCCGCGCACGCAAGAGCCGGGCCATGTCGTCGGCCGACGACCACTGGAGCTCGATCTCGATGGCCGGATGCGCGCGCTTGAAGGCGGCCAGCGGCGCGGTGAGCGTCAGGAACGTCTCCGAGGCCAGCCGCACCGTGCGGACGCCCTCGCTGGTGGCCTCGGCGACGGCGCGCCTGCCTGCTTCCAGCTCGCCGAGTGACCGTTCGACGTGCCTGCGGAACAGCTTGCCCGCTTCGTTGAGCCGAAGCCTGCCGCCGCGGTCGAACAGCGGCGCGCCCAGCTCGCTCTCCAGGCGCGCGATCGTGCGGCTCAGTGACGGCTGGGCGACGCGCAACTCGTCGGCCGCGCGGCTGAGATGTTCCAGCCGAGCCACCACGAGGAACTGCCTGAGCGAGTTCAGGTCCATCGCGCTCCATGCCTCTCCGAGCATAACTCCATAGCAATACTGATCTTAGACGAGATAGCACTCAAGGCATAACTTCGCAGGCATGGAAGCGAAGGAAACCGTCACGCTCACCGACCACGTGATGCGGGCACTCGTCAGCGCGCATCTGGTCGCGATCCTCGCTCAGCCCGTGTTCGCCGGCGTGTATCTGAGCGGTGACTTCGACGGGCTGAGCTGGCACGAGATCGGTGCGAACGTGGTCACCTCCATCGGCTATCTGCAGCTGATCGCGGCGATCGTCACCTGGGTACGGACGCGCCGGGCGTGGCCGTTCGCCGCCACGCTCGCCGTGGCGACGGCCGAGACCGTGCAGTACTTCGCCGGTTTGGACGGTGTGCTGTGGTTGCACTTCCCGCTGGGTGTGCTGACGATCGCCGGGCTCGTCGTGCTGTTCGTCGCCGTGTGGCGACAGCCGATCGCGCGTGTGGAGGCCACCCGTGCGTGAGCGGACCATGAACCGGCGGCAGGCGCTGGGCATCGGCGGAGCGCTCGGGCTGCTCGCGGTCACCGGGCAGGCAGGCGCGGCACTACTGGCGCGGCGGCCGGCGAGCACCGGCGCCGAGCTGCGCAGCGCGGTGCCGCTGCCCGCCGCGTTCACCGTGCCGTTGCCGCTGCCGCCCGTGCTCAAGCCGGTCGGCACCGCGGGCGGGGTCGACCGGTACGAGATCACGCAGCGCGAAACGGCACTGGAGATCCTGCCGGGCCTCAAAACTCCACTGTGGACATACGACGGCTCGTTCCCCGGGCCGACGATCGAGGCGCGCCGCGGCAGGCCGGTCGTCGTGACGCACCACAACCGGTTGCCCGTGCCGACCGTCGTGCACCTGCACGGCGGCCGGACCCCGCCGGAGTCCGACGGCTACCCGACCGACCTGGTCTTGCCCGAGCGTGCGCACCACGCGATGCCGGGAATGCATGGCATGCAAGGAATGCGTGATCCGCGGGCGGTGGTCACCACGATGACCCGCGACTACACGTTCCCGATGGACCAGCGGCCCGCGATGCTCTGGTACCACGATCACCGCATGGACTTCACCGCGCCGGCGATCTGGCGCGGACTCGCCGGACTGCACATGATCAGGGACGACGCCGAGGAGGCGCTCGGCCTGCCGTCGGGACCGCGCGAGCTGCCGCTGGCGATCATGGACCGCGCGTTCGACGGCGACGGCGAACTCGCCTATCCCGCGCTCGACCCCACGCTGAGCGAGCGGCCCGGCGTCCGCGAGCCGTATCTCGCCGGTGTGCTCGGCGACGTGATCCTCGTGAACGGCGCGCCGTGGCCGGTGCACGAGGTCGACGCGGCGCGCTACCGGTTGCGCCTGCTGAACGTCTCGAACGCCCGGCACTACGAACTCGAAGCGGTCACCGACGACGGGCGACGGCTCGATCTCGTGCAGATCGGCGCCGACCAGGGCCTGCTCGCGGCGCCGGTCACGCACCAGTCCCTGCCGATCGCACCCGCCGAGCGTTACGACGTGATCGCCGACTTCTCCGCTGTCCCGGTCGGCGGCCTGGTCACGATCGTCAACCGGCTCGGCTCGGGGCGGACCCGTGACGTGATGGCCTTCCGCGTCGCGCGCCGCGCTGCCGACGACAGCCGCGTGCCGCCGGCACTGGCAGCGGACCTACCCAGGTGGAGCCGGTCGGACGTCGTGCGGGTGCGTGACTTTTCGTTCCGCGCCGGGCGGATGAACGGCGGGCACGGCTGGCTGATCGGCGGGCTGCCGTTCGACCCGGCGCGGACCGACGTCACGGTCGGGCTCGGCGAGGTCGAGCTGTGGCGGCTGATCGCCGACGTCCACCATCCGGTGCACCTCCATCTGGTCGGGTTCCGCGTGCTTTCGCGCGGCGGGAAGCCGCCGCTCGCCCAGGACGCTGGCCTCAAGGACACGATCTCGCTGCGGCCGGGCCAGTCGGCGGAGATCATCACGCGGTTCGACGGCTATCGCGGGCGGTATCTGTTCCATTGCCACAACGCCGAGCACGAGGACATGGGCATGATGGCCAATCTTGAGATCACCTGACCGGCCGCGGGGCGCGAGCGGGTCGCTCGCGCCCCGCGGCGCCGATCAGACGGTTCCCCAGTTGGTGCAGAACCAGACTTGCGACTTCTGGCAGACGCGGAACTTCACGACCGGGTTGGACGCCGTTCCCGGGGTGATCGAGCTGCACCCCTTGTCGCTGCCGTTCGCGTCGTCCACGCCGCTCGACCAGCCGGTGCGGAGCTCGTATTCGGTGCGGACGCCGATCCCGTCGCTGTAGGTGTCGCACGCGTAGACGCGGGTGTGGCCGTTCGTGACGCCGCCGTAGCCGCACTGCGTCGACAGCTGCGGATAGACCCCGCAGTGGTAGACCGGCAGTGCCGCGTCATGCGCCGACGCGGCAGGCGCGCCGAGCACGGCGCCGCCCAGCGCCGCGGCCAGCGCGGCCGTCCCGACCAGTGCCTTGCGTAGCTGCATTTGTGTAGCCCCCTGTCGATAGAGCACCAGCGTGAACCCGGAATTCCCGGTTCCGTCGCACCAGCATGTCGAAGCGCCGCCCAGATCCCGCCCAGATCGCACCCATGCGCCGGGCGGTCGATCGAACTACGCTGGTTGAGCGGCGGCCGACCGTCCACACCGGACTGCGCACCGGTCGCCACCGTCGGCGAGTAGGGAGGTCTGCCATGGCGCGCGCCGATCGGCCGGCCGTTCCCGACTGGGTGAACCCGATGCTGGCCAAACCCGACGGCGGCAGGCTGCCGACCGGGTCGTCGTGGGTGTACGAGTACAAGCTCGACGGCTACCGGTGCTGCATGCGGATCGCGCCGGACGGCACGACCGTGCTGACCAGCCGCAACAACCTCGACTTCACCGACGAGTTCACCGAGGTGACCGGCGTGCTCGGCGCGGCGCTGGGCGGCGAGGCCGCGGTGCTCGACGGCGAGATCGTCGTCTACAACGAGCACGGGCAGCCCGAGTTCGGGCGGCTGCAGGAGCGCCGGGGCCGTTTCGCCAAGCACCAGAGCTCGCCGCACCGAGGAGAGCCGTTCACCGACGATCCCGTCCGGTTCATCGCCTTCGACCTGCTGCGACTCGGTGACCGCTCGCTGCTGGGCGAGCCGTACGAAGAACGCCGTCGGCTGCTGACCGGGTTGCCGATGCCCGACCTGTTCCGGGTGGCCGTCGTGCGGGCGTTCACCTTCGACGAGCTCGCCGCCGACCGCCGCTCACCACAGCAGCTGCTGGAGCACGTCGCCGCGGCGGGGTTCGAGGGTCTGGTCGCGAAGCTGCGCGGCTCGACCTATCTGCCGGGCAAGCGGTCGGACGGGTGGCAGAAGCATCCGCTGGTCCAGACACAGGAGGTGATCATCTGCGGCTGGCGGCCTGGTCAGCGCAGCTTCACCGGCACGCTCGGCGGGCTGCTGCTCGGCGCCCATCATCCCGACACCGGCGAACTCGTCTACCTCGGCGACGTCGGAACCGGGTTCAGCCACGCCGCACGCGCCGAGCTCATGGCCCGCCTCGAACCGACGGAACGACGACACCACCCCTTCGCGATCGCGCCGCCGCGCGAAGACGTCGTCCGCGCCCACTGGGTCGAGCCGAAGCTCGTCGGCGAGGTCGTGTACCGCCAGTTCACCCGAGGCGCCGGACGACTGCGGCACACCGCGTGGCGCGGCCTGCGCGCGGACAAGAAGCCAAGCGACGTCATCGCCCCACGCTCCGAGCCCCGCACCGCACCGACGGCCGCCGAGCCGGAACCCGCGCCCCCGAAGCGAATCACCGTGCAGGTAGGACCCAGGCAGCTGACACTGTCCAATCTGGACAAACCGCTGTACCCGGACGGGTTCACCAAGGGCGAGGTCATCCACTATTACTCGCACATCGCACCGGTGCTGCTCCCGCATCTCGCGGGCAGACCGGTGACGTTCATCCGATTCCCCAACGGCGTCGGCGGCCAGCAGTTCTACGAGAAGAACGCCGCGAAAGGCGCGCCCAGCTGGCTCAAAACCGCGACCTTGCCCAGCACCGGTTCCCGAGGCACCGGCGGCACCATCGACTACCCGCTGCTCGACGGCCTGCCCGCGTTGGTCTGGGCGGCCAACCTGGCCGCGCTGGAACTGCACGTCCCGCAATGGCAGGTCGGCCGCGGCTCGGTCAAGCGGCCGCCGGATCGACTGGTGTTCGACCTCGATCCCGGCGAGGGCACCACCATCGTCGACTGCGCACGCGTCGCCGAGCGGCTTCATGACATCCTCGCCGCCGACGGGCTCACCCCGGTCGCGAAGACGAGCGGCTCGAAGGGCATGCAGCTCTACTGCGGGATCCGCACTCGTAGTCCCGAGACACCGTCGGCGTACGCGAAGGCGCTCGCCGACCAGCTCGCCGCCGAAACCCCGGAACTCGTGGTGTCCAAGATGACGAAGGCGTTGCGGCCGGGCAAGGTGTTCATCGACTGGAGCCAGAACAACCCCGCCAAGACCACCGTCGCCCCGTATTCGCTGCGCGGCCGCGACCAGCCGACCGTGTCCACCCCGCTCACCTGGGACGAGGTCCGCGCCTGCCGCAGCCCCGACCAGCTCGTGTTCACCGCCGACGACGTGCTCGAGCGCGTCGAGCGCCTCGGCGACCTGTTCGCCGTGATCGACGAAACGCGCGTCGCGCTCCCGCGGAGGTCGTGAGTGGTTGGTCATGATGGGCGCGGTCGAAGCACACAAAGGCCACCTTTGTAACCCTGAGCGTGACATGGGCCCCCTTCGTCACGTCCAAGACTCCACCACAACCGCGCGAATAAGGCATAGCGGACCACATTTCACGCCTGGCGTCCTTTGTGGACAGAAAATCGGGTGTGGTTCACCAGGGAGACGACGTGAACGCCCCGTTCACAACGTTCAACGTCGCGGACGTGGCGTTCACGTCGTCCCACCTGGCGCAAAAAACTCACGACTCAGGCGCCGTCGCGGACGGTCACGATGCCGGTTTCCCAGGCCCAGACTGCGATTTCGGTGCGGTTGCGTGCCGTGATCTTGCGTTGGATCGAGGCTAGGTGGGTCTTGACGGTCGAGAGGGAGATGGTCAGCTCGGCCGCGATCTCGGCGTTGGTTCTGCCGCGGGCGACGGCTGTGGTGACTTCGAGTTCGCGGCGGCTCAGTGGGGGGTCGGCGCGGCGGGTGTGGCGGCGGAGTGGGGAGGCGGTGAAGTGGGCCAGCAGGCGGGTGGTGATCGAGGGTGACACCAGGGCTTCGCCGTTCGCGGCGGCGTGGACGGCCTCGACCAGCAGGCCGGGGCCCGCGTCTTTGAGGAGGAAGCCGCAGGCGCCGGCGCAGAGGGCCTCGTGCACCAGCTCGTCGAGGTCGAAGGTGGTGACGACCAGTACGCGCAGTGGGTCCGCGACGTCCGGGCCTGCCAAGGTGCGGGTGGCGGTGAGGCCGTCGACCACCGGCATGCGGATGTCCATCAGGGTGACGTCGGGGCGCAGCTGCTGGGCCAGTGTCACGGCCTGTTCGCCGTTCTCGGCCTCGGCGACCACCTCGACGCCGGGTTCGCGCTCGAGGATCAGGCGGAAGCCGGTGCGGACCATCGCCTGATCGTCGGCGAGCAGCACTCGGAGCGTCATCGTGCGGCACCGCCTTCGGCCGGACGGGCCGCGGGCAAGGGTAGTTCGGCGAGGACGCGCCAGCAGCGCTCGCCGTGTTCGCCTGCCGACAGGGTGCCGTCCAGTGCGGCGATGCGTTCGCCCATGCCGATCAGGCCGTAGCCGCCGGGTGCGCGGCGCACGCGGCCGGGGCGGAGGCCGTCGTTGCGGACCTCGATGGTGAGGTGACGCTGGTTTTCCGTGGGCTCGACGCTGACGGTGACCTCCCGGGCTTCAGGTGCGTGCTTGCGTACGTTGGTCAGTGACTCGAGTACCACGCGGTGCACGGTGGACACCGTCTCCGGCGTCACGGAGAGGTGCGCCAGCCCTGGCGCGAGGCGGACCGTGACGCTTTCGTCGTCGCCGACCGCGGTGGTGACCGCTTCGACCAGGTCGTCCGCCGCGACCGGCGAACCGTGGCCGGGGCTGCGCAACATCATCACCAGGCGCCGGACGGCGCCGAGTGCCTCGGCGCCGGCGTGCTCGATCTCCTTGATCAGCTCGCGCTCGGGGCCGTCGGCGAGGATGACGCCCGCGGCTTGGGTGCGGACCACCACGCCGGTGATGTGGTGGGCGACCAGGTCGTGGAGTTCGCGGGCCAGCTCGAGCCGTTCCCGGTCGCGGGCGGCGGCCAGCGCGGCCTCGCGCCGGGACTCGCTGTCGCGCAGGATCAGCCCGACCATGACGCTGCCACCCCAGAGCAGCGCCCACATCACAGCGAGGGCCAGCGTGGTCGACGAGCTGCCGTAACGCAGTACCGGCGCGAAGGCCATCGCCAGGCCGCCGACCACCGCGAGGACACTGGCGAGCAATGGCCGCAGCCGGTGGCACGCCGCTCCGACCAGCAGCATCAACGCGATGATCTCGGGATCGCCGTCGATCTTGGCAGCGGGTTCGACCAGGAAACCCACCGCGCTGCAGGCCACGGAAAGCACGATTCCCACGCTGGTCAGCGTCGCCACCCTGGCCGGGAAGCGGCGTCGCAGCAGCGCGAGCGCGCCGAGCACGACGCCGACCACGAAGTAGGCAAGCTCGGCCGCCGTCACCTGTTCGCCGAGGATCACGCGCCGGATCAGCTGGTCCAGGTTGAGCCCGGCCACTACGAGGACCTCGGTGACCATCAGGACTCTGGCCTGCGGCGGGGTGCTGCTCGGGAGCACTTCGGTGGCTGTCCTTCCGGTCCGGCACGGCATCGTGATCAATCATCGACGACCGGCGCCGGGGCCGCTGGTTCAACGGCCCCGGCACCGGGTCACTCAGCGGCGTTCGGCCGCGCAGGCGAGATCGCGGTCCGGGAACCGGCCGGCGGTCAGGAACGCGGTCGCCGCGGTGTCGACGCACTGGTTGCCGAGGTACGGGTAGACGCCGTGTCCGCCCGCGTCGACAGTGACCATCCTGGCCCGGTCACCGAACGCCTGCCGCGTCCGGGTGGCGCCGACCAGCGGGGTCGCCGGGTCACGCTGATTCTGCAGCATCAGGATGTTCGACGGCCCCCGGTCACCGATGCGCACCTGCGGCTCGGACGGCGGCGCCCAGAACGCGCACGGCTGGACGTTGGCACCGGCGGCGCCGAACATCGGATGACGGAGCCGGTCGAGCGCCACGGCGGCCTGGTAGCCGGCGACCGACCTCGGCCAGCGGGAATCATTGCAGATCATGGCATAGCGGCCGGAGATCAGATTGTCCACATTGGACGGCGGCTCGCCGCCGAGCGGCGGCAGCGGCTGATCGGTGTCGATCGACTGCCAGACCTTGGCCACCAGCGGCATCCCCTTGTCGCTGTAGAGGAAACCGAAGGTGAGCATCCGGAAGGTCGCGCCGTCGATGTCCTGCACGGGTTTCCGGTCGACCCGCGCGGCGAGCGTGAAGTACTTCGCGGTGACCTGCTCCGGCGTGGCGCCCAGGTGGTAGGTGCCGTCGTTGGTGGCGGCGAACTTCGCGAAGTCCGGGAAGCGGTCGTCGAAGCCCTGCGCGAAGAGGCGGTCGCTCGGATAGTCCCAGCCGCCGGGGTGCATATTGCTGTCCAGCATGATCCGGTCGCCACGCTGCGGGAACAGCGTCGTGAACACCGCGCCGAGGTAGGTGCCCCACGAATAACCCGCGAAGGAGATCTTCTCCTCGCCGAGCGCGGCACGGATCCGGTCCATGTCGCGTGCGGTGTTGGCCGTGCTGATGTGCGGCAGCAGCCAGGCGGACTTCGAAGCGGCGCACAGCCGTGCGATGGCCTTCGACTGCTCGGCCCGTTTCGCCACGTCGGCGGCGTCGCGTGCGTAGGGCGGGACGTTGCCCACCGCCTGCTGTTCGGGCGTCAGGTCGCACGTCACCGGGGTGCTGTGCCCCATGCCGCGCGGGTCGAAGCCGATCACGTCGTAGCTGTCCAGCACGCTCTGCGGCAGCTTCGCCTCGGCCAGTTCCGCAGGGAACTTCAAACCTGGCGCGGGTCCGCCGGGATTGGTCAGCAGCACACCACGGCGCTTCCCGGGCACCTTGCTGGCCAGCCGTGAGATCGCCACGTCGATCTGCGCACCCTCCGGAGACCGATAGTCCAGCGGGACCTTGATCGTCGAACACTCCAGTCCAGGCGAGGCGGCATCGGCCGCACACGGTCCCCACCGCACTCCGCCCACCGAAGAACCCACCGAAGCGCCCGCCGGAACCCCCGCGAGCGCACCCGCTCCCAGCACCACCGCCGTGAGCGCGACGGCCGACACTTTCCTCATCCGGAACCCCTCCTCAGTGCGACGCGAACGCGCCGTATCGTTGCCCGCCAACCGAAACCGGCCACGGACTGTGCGTGAATCCCATTCTGTTCGAAAGCCCGAGCACCGCACATCAAGCGCGCGAACGGTTCCGGGGTCGGCAGGTATCGGTCAAAAGGACTAGGTAGGCTTTCGGTTCGCTCTGTGCCGTAGGGAGATTTCCTTGTCCACAGCCAAGTTCCGCCTGCCAGGACTGTCCAGGGCCGATGCGCTCGAATTGGGCGAGTTCGCCGACGACGACGCGATCTCGTTCCACCACGACCCGGTTCCCGACGGCAACTTCGGCGATCTCGGCCTGGTGACCGGCATCGTGGCCGTCGCCGCGCTCAAGGGCCTGATCGGCTACCTCGTGTACCGGCACCGGGGCAAGTCGTTCGAGCAGGTCATCGAGATCGAGCACCCCGACGGGCGGATCGAGCGGCGTTCGGTGAAGTGGCGGGACACCTCGAGCGAGCCCATCGACGCCGCGCTGGCGAAGCAACTCGGCTCAGCCGTTGGCATTCCGTGGGACAGACTGACCGGCGGCGACCCGCGGTGAGCGAGCATTTCGCGTCCACGCTGAGCGGACGCAGCTTCATCAACCCGGTCACCAACGAGACGGTCATCTCGTCGTTCCAGGTCGCCCAGCATCTCGAAGGCCTGATCCAGCGTCATATCGCCCCCGATTGCCTGCCCGCCTTCCTGCACGAGGCGACCCATCACTGGTGTTTCATGCACACCACGGGCCTGGCGGTGAGCCTGCTGCACCAGCGCGCGCTGGCCGACGCCGCGGCCTACCGCGGCGAACACCGCTTCGACGAGCGCCTCGCGCGCAGGCTCACCGGCGCCATGATGCGGTACGAGGCCTTCATGGCGTTGCAGCGTCCGCTCGCCGAGGGCCTGGCGTTGTTCGCCGAGTTCGACCTGTCCTCGCACGGCACGTTGCCGCGGCTGTGCCCGGTGCTGGCCAGGGTCGCCGACTACTTCGGTCCCGCTGTCATAGCGTCGTTCGAACCGGAGGAACACCGCGACGCGGTGACCCGTGATCTGCTCGACGTCATCCTCGGCTCGACGCGCAGGCGGCCCGACGTGGTGGCCCGCCGGACCGACGTGCTGGTCCGGCCCGCCGATCCGGAGGACGGCGGCTACCTTCCCGGATATCTGCTGGTGAAAGCGCTGTGGAGCGCCGGAATGGGCGTCGACTCCCGTCTCGGCGACCCGGAACTGTTCTTCGCCTACTTCATCGCGTACTTCTACACCGACCTCGGGACGATCGCGCAGCTGCTCGACGAGGAAGACGATCTGCGTGCCGTCGACCGGCTGAGCGAGTACTTCGTCGAGCGCGTCGTCCGGTTCGGCCACGCTGACCATGTGGCGCACCTCGACGAGTTCCTCGCCCAGAACGAAAACCGCAAGGTCCACGACCGGTTCGAAGACTGGGCGCGGCACGGCAACGTGCGCTGGGAGGTCGACGACACGACCAGTGAACTCGGCGTACGGCGCCTGGTCGCGTTGCACGACGAAACCCTGGAGAACGCCACGGACGAGGACCTCGCGCGGAACGTGGCGCTGATGTTCCAGCGTGGTGTGCTGTCCTTGGGCAAGCATCCGGTGACCATCGGCGTCGCAGCAGGGAGCCGATTCACCGTCACCAGCGGGGAAACCGTGGTCATGACCGGCACGGGCACGTTCGACCTGCCCGCCGGCGCCACGGCGGACGGCCGGGCCGAGGTTTCGATCGACGCCTACAGCGGCTGTGCCGCGATCACCCTGTCGACCGCGGACGGCCCGCCTTCATATTGGTTCTCCGACGACGCGAGCGAGCAGTGGCGGCAGTCGTTCCTCAACACCCGCGACGCGATCTCACAAGCGGAGGGCGAGAGCCAGGAGTTCCTCGTCTTGCTACGAGACGTGGCCAAACAAGCCTCAGGAGTCCTTTATCCGCTGGAAATCGCACGAGATCGCGCCACTGAGGCCACCACGGTGTTCACCCACCTGGCGGTCGCCGTGCTCACCGCAGCGATGGAAAACCGCGCCCCCGATCTCGACGCCGTGGCGCGGGCCGTCGAACTGCTCGAACCCAGCGGGCTCGCGGGCGTGTTCGACCGGATCCGGCACGTCCGCGCACTCGCCTGGGGCGGGCTGGTCATGTCGACCGGCGCGCTGCCGGACCTCGACACCGCACGGAAACTCTTCGACGAGGACCGTGACATCCACGGTGTCGCGGGCGACTTCGACGAGACCGTGGAGTTGATCCGCCGCACCGGGCTGGAGAAGCTCGGCAACCCGCTCTACACCGTCAGGGACGGCAGGCCGTTGTTCATCCTCTAGTGCGATCCAAGTCGAGCAGCGTTCTGGTGTCACGGAAGGGGAATCCCGCCGCGGCGATGGCCTCCAGCCTGCCGTCGAGCACGGCATGATCCGGCTGGGCGGCCAGCAGCCCGCGGATCCGGTCCGACCGCTCGGCGGCCTCCACCCCTTCGCCGATCGCGGACGCCCCTCCTCTGATCACCTTGGCCACGCCGTCCTTCACCGTGCTCTCGCCGGCGCGCGAACTCACGACCGTGCCCACACAGGCGCTTTTCACGCCGTCTTCAGGATCGGTCACCAGCGTGATGCCGAGATCGGAGAGGTCGCCGCGCTGGCCGTTCATCGCCATGTGCGCGAACGACGTCCAGTGCTCCGCCATCTCTTCGATGAGCCCGTTTTCGACATTGTCGCGTACCTCCGCGAGCGTCGAGTCGAACGCGTTTCCGCAGGAGGCCAGCAGCAACGACAGCGAGGACGTCATCCTGACCTGGTACACGACGAGCGCGGGCAGCCCTGGCAGCAGCCGCCATTCGAGTTCGTCGAATCCACTGGGCAGCTTGCGGACCCGCAGCGGCCCGACGAGCCGTTCAGCGGACGGCGGGCCGGACACCGCATCGGCGAACAAACGCACGTGACTCCTCTCTTTCAGGCGCGCAGGTGGTCGACGTCGACCGGTACCGTACGGGCGCCGGGCGTCGTCCACGACGGCAATTCCAGTGCGAGCCCCATGGTCCGGGTGACCAGTCTGCGGCGCGGCCAGCGGCCAGTGGACGTGACGTCGGCCAGTTCCGCGATGAGCGCTCGGCGCTGGGCGAACGTCACCGAGCGCCAGCGCATCTTGAACGTGGGCTTGACCGGCGCGATGAACTCCCTGATCGACTTGTGCGCCTCGGCGGACCGGGTCTCGTAGCCCCGGTCCGGCACGTAGTGCAACGCCAAGTCGACCAATGGGGCGCCGCCACCGGTCTGATGGTGGCAGCGGGACAGCATCCGGGCGATCTCCTCCACGGCCACCTGCACCGCGCACGACACCTGTTCCTGCCAGCGCCCGAGTTCCGGCGCGTTCAGCGACTGCGCCGTCACCTCCTCCGGCATCACGATCAGCGCGCGGACGGCGGTTCCGGCGAGTTCCACCCGCAGCCGCGCCCACCGGCCACCGGTGTCGACGAAGAACCGCGGCGGCGGGCTGTCCGTGTCCAACGCGTACCGCGCCCGGATCCGCTTCTTCAGCTCGACGAACGGGTGCTCGTCGGCTCGATCATCAGGCAGCACGAACACGAACTCCAGTTCCTCACCGGTGAGGTTCAGCCGCACCGGGAAGAGCGAACCCAGCCCGGTCATGAACGCCGCGCCGACGACGAGTGCCTCCTTGCTCGAACCGCCCAGCGGCATCGTCGCCTCCTCCGAGACTCGCTCTAGACCTGCAGATCGGCCTCGATGCGCTTGAGATAGTGCCTGGCCAGCGCGAGATTCGCCTGTTCACGGTCGAGCACCAGGTACAGGAACAGGCTGCTCCGCCCGTGCACGGAGTCCAGCAGCCGGATCAGGTGATACTGGCGGTGCAGGGTGATGAGGATGTCCTCAATGGTGTCGTTGAGCGCGAGCGCCGCCATGACCCGCATCTTCGACCTGATGACGTCGGTGTTGCCCGCCGCCGCCACCTCCAGGTTGAGCCAATCCCCTCCCCCGCTGGTGCCGAGCGACATCCCGCTCTCGTAGTCGACCAGCGCGACGCCGAGCGCGCCGGCGATCGACATGGACTCTTTCAAGGCGTTTTCGATGTTCATCGAACCTCCGCTTGTACTGTCGATTCAAAACGGCTAATCCGGCAGCAGTTTCTTGATCCGCTCGATCACCGGACGGCATTCGAACAGCAGGCGCCCGACATTCAGATCCTTGTCGCCCATGATGACCATCAGCGCCATTCGGCCTATCGCGTAAACCGCCATATAGCCCTCACTGCTGAACACCACAGTCTGACTGAGCGTGCCCCTTCCGGTGATTTCGGCCGCCTGCCTGGCGATTCCCAGATTCGCGGCCGCGAGCGCCGAGATCTTAGCCGGATCGATGCCGGGCGCCGCGTCGGCGATGAGCGGAATCCCGTCCACCGCGGCGATCACCGTGTCGGACACCCCCGTGACGGTCTCTCGAAGGTTCCGCAACTCGACGGCCAATGCTTCGAAATCCACTACTTCACTCTCTGTTTTTCCAGGCAGCGGGCCCGGGGCATCGAATTGACGTCGCGCAATTACGGGCGACCGAAGAAAAGGGGAACTGGTCGAGCTTGCCAACCCGAAGGAAACTACCACCACGACTACCGATCACTCAATCGATACCCATAAGTAGCGCCCGCGTCACGCGATCGAGTGAAGCATTTGTCGTTTCTGTAACAGCCGAGATCTACCGGACCATCCTCCGGCGCCGATATCTTTTCACCACGCGCGGGGGCGAGGGGTGTGAGTGGTGACTCTGCTGCATCTAGCGGAGCAGAGTTACCACTCGCGGATGCCCGAGGGCTGTGGTGTGCGGGATAAAGCCCGCTTTACTCCGCGAGGGTCGTGAGTGTTGCGGGCGTGAGGGCTGAAGTGAGGGGACCCCTCAGCGCATATGTCGCACCCAGGGGTCCCCTCGCACCGAAGTCCAACACACCACATTTGCCCGTCCCCTCAATAGAACCGGCCGTATCACTCACGACCCCCACAACGACCCCGGCCAATAACCGGCCGTCTCCGCCCGCGGCGGGTGGTTGGCGCGTTCTTGGCGGTGCTTTGGCGGGGTCGGCCATCGTGGTGCCCGAACCGCCGTTCGACCAGCGATGGGGGGAGGTGCACCGATGAAGAAGATCCAGATCCGCAAGGCAGGCTCCGTTCGCCTGACCGCGGCTGCCTGCAGCAAGTACGTCATCAAGCCGAACTGACGCACCGCGCGGCGGCGTCGGGCGGGGGTGGGTGCCCGCCGCCCGGCGCCGCCACCGGCGGTGCGCACGCGAGAGGCGCACATCGTGACCGATGCACAGACGACCGGTTCCCGTTTCGACCGTGGGCTGCCGGTGGACCTCCACCCGCTGGTCTACCTCGAAGAGGGCGAGGAGGTCACCGTCGGGCGCGCGGACGTGGACTCGTACGCGATCCTCCCGGCGGACGGGGCCGCGCTGATCCGCGAGCTGGCCGCTGGAAGGACGCCGGCGCAAGCCGCGGACTGGTACTTGGCGGAATACGGCGAGAACGTCGACATCGACGACGTTCTCGCGTGCCTGGACGAACTCGGTTTCCTCCGTGCGAGCGAGGAAGCCGTGGCCGTCGCCGAGCCGATCCGGTGGCAGCGGCTCGGTGCCGCACTCTTCAGTCCCGCGGCCTGGTTCGTTTACGCCGCCGTGTTCGGCTGGGCGATCGTGGTCACGTTCCTGCGTCCCGATCTCGCGCCGCGGCCACGCAACATCTTCTTCACCGAGTACTACACGCTCGTCAACGTCGTGCTGTTCGCGGTCGCGATCCCGCTGGTGCTGCTGCACGAGGCCTTCCACGCGCTCGCCGGGCGGCGCCTCGGCGTCCGCTCGACACTGACCGTCGGGCGCAGGCTGTATTTCATCGTGCTGGAGACGTCACTCGACGGTCTGGTGGCGGTCCCCCGGCGGAAGCGTTACCTGCCCATTCTCGCCGGGATGTTCGCCGATCTGCTGGGAATCGCCGTACTGACCATCGTCGCCGACCTGACCAGGGCAGGCGACGGAACGCTCGCGCCGACCGGGAAACTGTGCCTGGCGATCGTGTTCGCCGCGTTCATGCGCGTGGTCTGGCAGTTCTTCTTCTACCTGCGCACCGACATCCACGTGCTCATTTCCACCGTGCTGGGGTGCGTCGACCTGCACACGACGGCCAAGCGGGCGCTGGTCAACCGGTGGCACGACCTGCGTGGGCGGCCGGACCGCAAGTCCGATCCGGGCCTCTGGCATCCGGCCGATCGTAAGGCAGCGCGCTGGTACTCCTGGCTGATCGTCGTCGGATACACGGTCAGTCTGTCCACAGTGGTCTTCACCGGATTCCCGATCGCTTACCAGACCTTCACGGGCGTTCTCGGGCGGGCAGGCGGCGACGCGACCGTCGTGCAGCGCCTCGACTCGATCGTCTTCCTGCTGCTTTTCCTGGGCGAGGTCGCCGTCTTCGGCTGGCTGCTCGTCCGGGACCGGCGAAACCGCCTCCGTGCACGGCGTTTCGAACACGTCATCAGCTGAAAGACATCCCAGGTCCGTAGATGTCAAGCCGCGGTGGAGGTGATGTGGTGCGACCAGGCGGTTGTCTCGTTGTAGAGGGTGCCGGTTTTGAGGCATCCGTGGAGGATGCCGACGAGTCGGTTGGCGAGCTGGCGCAGGGCGGCGTTGTGGCCGCTGCCGCGGGCGCGTTGCGTGTCGTAGTAGGTGCGTGCCCCGGGCGAGAAGCGCAGCGCGCTGAACGCCTGGGTCAGCAACGCGTCAATGAGCCGATCGTTGTGGATGAACCGGGCCAGCGCGACTTTCTTCTTGCCCGACGCTCGGGTGATCGGGGAGGTCCCGGCGTAGTTCTTGCGGGCTTTGGCGGTGGCGTAGCGGTCGGGGTCGTCGCCGAACTCCGCGAGCACCCGGGCGCCGAGAACCGACCCCAGACCAGGCTGGGACAGGATGATCTCAGCGGCCGGGTGCTGCCCAAAATAGGCATCGACCTGCCTTTGCAGGGCTTTGACCTGGGTGTCGAGGACGTTCAGGACCGCGATCAGCGCCTGAACCGAGGCGGCGTAAGCGGCCGCCACCACTTCGGGCTGGCCCAGGTGCTCGGCGCGCAGCGCGGCCTGGACCGCGGCTGCTTTCTCCGCGATGTTCTTGCGACGCGCCCGTTTCAACGCGGCGCTGATCTGAGCGATCGTCAGCCGGGCTGCCTGGGCCGGGGTCGGGGCCTTGCCCAGCAGTTCCAGGGTGTCGGCGGCGTCGAGGTCATCGAAGGCGGCCAGCGCGGCGGGGAAATAGTCCCGCAGCGCGTGCCGCAGCCGCTGCGTGTGGCGGGTGCGTTCCCAGATCAACGTCTTGTGGGTGCGGGCAACCACCTTCACCGCCTCGATCTGGGCGCTGTCACCGGCGACCGGCCGCAGCTCGTGGGCGTGGGTGCGGGCCATGTCGGCCAGCACATGCGCGTCACCGGCATCGCTCTTGGCACCCGAGACACCCAGCCGGTCGCGGAACCTGGCCGCCTGCAACGGATTCACCGCCAGCACCGTGTAGCCGGCGGCGACCAGCGCCCGCACCCACGGACCCCGGTCGGTCTCGATCCCGACCAGCACCTCGGCTTCGTCGGCGTCGTCACCGATCAGCTCACCGATCAGCTCGCCGATCATCGTATGCAGCCGGGCCATCCCCGCCACACCCTCCGGCAGCCTGGCTCTGCCCAGCCGACGGCCGGCGGCGTCCATCACCTCCACATCGTGGTGGTCCTCAGCCCAGTCATCTCCCACGAAAAGCCGCAAAAGTCCTCCCGATCTCGATCACCTACAGCAGCCAGCGGGAGAACCTCAGCGACCTAATCAAACAGTGCTTCCCACCACGAACACGCGGGGCACGACATCCCATCAGCGATCAACTCTCCCGGCCCACCGGCAGGGGCACTGTCTTTCATCAGGACTCAAGCGTCCAGGACATCCGAGTGCTCACCCGCCGACCGGCTACCACCAGGAGTGTGCCGGATAGCCCACTCCCAGAACTGATTAGGACCTCGCAGATGCGCAGGCACCATTGGGTCGCCGGGGCGACCCGCCGAGACCGCGAACTGGCCGTCGCCCGGATCGAGCTTCCCCCGGCGCTGGCCACGATCGACGCGCACCGCAGGCTGCGCGGGCCGTACACCGCCGCGGGCACGCTGGTCCGCCGGATCGCCGGGGACCTGCTCGCCCGGCTGCCCGAGCTGGGGCAGCGGCACAACACCGAGCTGCTCTCGGCCGCTCCCGAGCTGATCGACACGATCCCGACCGCGTGGGCGGGTCTGGAGTGGACAGTCGGCGAGGGTGAACGCACCCGCTACTTCTCGCGGCTGCACACGGTCAACGTGGCGAACGGGTTCGCCGAGATCCTCCGCGACTACCTGGCCGCGCTCGGCGGCCCGCGCGCGCTGATCGTGGACAACGCGCACCTGGCCGACCCCAGTGACCAGGAACTGCTGGCGGTGCTGCTGCGGCGGCGCGACCTCCCATTGCTGACGCTCGTCGTCGGCACCGGTACCGGCCCGGTGCCGGACCCGCCTGGCGAGACCGCCGTGTCGCTGCACGCGTCCCTGACCGCCAACGCGTGCCGCGTCGAAGCGCCCGCACTCGATCAGCCTGTCGCCGACGGAGACGTCGCCGCGCTCGCGAAGACCTATGTGGACGGTGACGGGGTGAGTGATGATCCACGACTGCGCGAGGCGTACCTGCGGTTGCCGCCACAGCGACGGGCCGTGCTGCACGACGACAGGGCGCGGGAACTCGCCGAGCGTGACGAGTTCTCCCTGCGGCTCGGCGCGATTCCGTATCACGCCGAGCACGGCACCGACCCGCGCGGCATGGGGGTGCGCGCGGTGCGGCTCGCGATGGAGCACTGCCGCAACATCGGCCTGTACCACGCCTCCGCCGACCTCGCGGTGCGTGGCCGCGCGTTGGTCGGCAAGGACAGCGACCCGGAACTGTGGTGGCGCTTCGGCGAAGAGGCCGCGGTGTCGATGGCCTCGCTGGGCCGCGCGGCCGAGTCCGAGGCGATCCTGCACGAGGCGCGGGCGGCGACCAGCGACCCCAGTGTGCACATGAACGTCTCCTACACGCTCGCCATGCTCTACGCGCGCCACTACCCCGAAGGCCAGCGCGACTTCGACAAGGCGCGCGCGTGGATCAACCAGACGATCGCGATCGCGACCCTGCTGGAGGAACCCAAGAAGCGGGTGTTCCAGTCCGTGTTCAGCCGCAACGGCCTCGCGCTGATCGAGGTGCGGCAGCAGCGTCCCGCCGAGGCGTTGCGCCTGCTCGAAGACGGCATGGCGGAGCTGGAACGGGATCTCGGCCCGGACGAGCAAGCGTTGCACCGCAGCGTGCTGCGCTACAACCGGGGCCAGGTGCTGGTGATGATGGGACGGCTGGAAGAGGCTCTGGCCGACTATCGCATGGTCATCGAGGCCGACCCGGAGTTCGCGGAGCACCACTTCAACGTGGGCAACCTGCTGAGCAAGCTCGGCCGTCACGGCGAGGCGCTGCGAGCCTACGAGCACGCGCTCAGCCTCGACCCGCCGTTCCCCGAGTGCTACTACAACCTGGCCGACACCCGCCGTGAGCTGGGCGACGACGACCAGGCGCTGGCCGACTTCGGCTACGTCATCGAACTCGATCCGGCGCACGTGGACGCCCGCATCAACCGGGCGGGCATGCTGCGCGACCGCGACGACCTTGCCGGCGCCTGGGACGACGTCACCGCCGGTCTCGAACTGGCCCCGGGCAACCCGCATCTGTTGTGCCTCAAGGGAAGTCTGCTCGCCGAGCAGGGTGACGCGCGTGCGGCGACCGAGGTGCTCAGCGCGGCGTTGGAGGCCGATCCCGACCTCGCCGAGGCGTGGGCGCTGCGTGCCGGTCTCGCGTACGGGGCGGGCCGCACCGGGGACGCGCTCGCCGATCTCGACCGTGCCGTCGCACTCGCCGACGAACCCGCCTTCCGCTACAACCGCGCGGTCATCCACCAGGAGTCCGGCAGGCTGGCCGAGGCGATCGCCGACTACCGGGCGATGCTGGCGGTGACCGAGGACGAGGACGCGCGCGATCGGCTGGCGTCCTGCCTGCGGGTCGGGGTGTAGGCCGCCATGTCACTCCAGCCGACACTGGATTCCTCGGTCGCCGAGTTGTTCACCGAAGCGATGAGCCGCCTGGTGACCGGGCTCGCGGTCGTCACCGCCCGAGGCGCGGACGGGCGGCCGTGCGGCCTGCTGGTCTCGTCGATCTGTTCCTACAGCGCCGAACCGCCGTCGCTGCTGCTCTCGATCGCACGGTCGGCCAGGTCCTACGCCGCGGTGACCGACCGAGGCCGGTTCGGCGTGCATCTGCTCGGGATCGAGCACGAGCCGGTCGCGCGCACGTTCGCCGGGCGGGGCGGCGACAAGTTCGCCGGGCTGCGGTGGCACTGGCACCGCGGCACCCCGCGCTTGGCGGACGTGCCGGTCTACCTGTGCTGCGCCGTGCGGCGGGTGATCCACGAAGGGGACCACGCGATCATCGTCGCCGGGATCAGCGACGGCGACATCGCGCCCGGCCGCCCGCTCACGTACTACCGCCGCCGGTTCGACTGGCGGCTCAGCGATCCCGCGTAGCCGTGACATGCCGGCATAGTGCGGCGTTCTCGTCGTGGCCCCGGAGAATGGTCCGCTGCGCGGCGCGCAGTGCCGGGCCGGGCTCGATGCCGACCTCGTCGCGGAGCACGCGCTGAGCGCGCGAGAACACCGCGAGCGCCTCGGCCCGGCGCCCGGACCGGCAGTAAGCGGCCATGAGCCGTCGATGGAAGCCCTCGCAATAGGGATGGCTCGCGCACAGCTGCTCGAGTTCGGCGATCAGGCCGGCGCCGGAGCCGTGCACGAGGTCGACGTCGATCCGGCTTTCCAGCGCCGACAGCCGTTCCTCCTCGAGGTAGCGCGCGTACCGGTCGTACTCGGGCCACCTGGCGAGATCGGCCAGCACCCGGCCACGCCACAACGACAGCGCCATCCGGAACTCGGCCGCGGCGCGCTCGCAGCCGCCCGCGCCCAGCAATTCGCGGCCCCGCGCCAGATGCGCGCGAAACCGGACGACGTCGAGCTGGTCTGGTTCGGCCGCCACCAGATATCCGGCCGAGCCGGTCTTGAGCACCGAGTGCGTGCGTGGATCGCCACGGTCGCCTGCCAGCGATCGGCGTATCCCGCAGACGTACATCTGGACGGCGGCCTGCGCCGAACGCGGCGGCCGCGCTCCCCACATCTGGTCGATGATCGCGTCGGTCGTCACCAGTTTGTTGGCGTTGAGCAACAAGATCGCGAGCAGCACCCGTTGCCGGAACGGGCCTGGCGTGCGGTCGTGACCGTCCCGGATGATTTCGAGTGGACCCAGCAACCGGAATCGCGCGCGGTCGACGGAGTGCTCCATCGTGGTCACCGCCGGCGACATTCGGTTGACGAGCGACCGGATACCGATGCTTGAGGTTTTCTTTTCCTTGCCATGCCGCCGATCCTGACCGGACGGAGCAGTGGGAAATGTTGTGATTGTGTTGTGGCGGACCAAATGTCGGCTCTACCATGCTTCCCGTCGGCACAATGGGATGGGGAGCGCTTGCCGGCAGGGGGTACGACGTGGACTTCCGGGTCTTGGGTCCGGTCAGGCTGTACGCGGATGGGCGGACCGTCCCGATCGTCGAGCCACGCCGCCAAGCCGTGCTCGCGGTGCTGCTGCTCGAAGCGGGCCACACCGTCGGCGACGACATGCTCATCGACCGGGTCTGGGGTGAGGCGCCGCCCAAGCAGGCACGCCGGTCGCTGCAGGCACACGTCACCCGGATCCGCCGCGCACTCGAACAGGCCGATCACGGCGACGCGCACGTGGCGCGGGACCCCGGCGGCTACCGGCTCGTCGTCCGGCCGGACCAGATCGACGTCTTCCGCTTCCGCCGCGCGCTCCGCGAGCACCCGGCCGACGCCGCCGAGCTGGAGGCCGCGCTCGGACTCTGGCACGGCGAACCGCTGGCGGGCCTGCGCGGTGACTGGGCGGACCGCACCCGCCGCGCGCTGCGGCAGGAACACGCGGCCGCGGTCGTCGCCTGGGCCGCCGCCAAGCTCGCCGCGGGCGACGCGGCGTCTACGATCGCGCGGCTCACCGCGCTCACCGACGAATACCCGTTGCAGGAAACGGCGGCCGCGGCGTTGATGCGCGCGCTGTACGCGGCGAACCGCGGCGCCGACGCGCTCGCCCACTATGAACGGATTCGCCGGGTGCTGCGCGAAGAACTCGGCGCGAACCCCGGCCCGGAACTCGCGGCCGTGCACGAAGCCGTGCTGCGCCACGATCTGCCGCGTCTCGGCGTCGCCGCCTCCCCCGTTCCCGCGCAACTGCCCGCCGACGTCGCCGCGTTCGCGGGCCGCGTGGAGGAACTCGCCGAGCTGGACCGGCTGACGAAGGCGGAACCGGGGCTCGTCTGCCTGACCGGCACGGCCGGGGCCGGCAAGACGGCGACGGCCGTGCATTGGGGTCACCGGGCACGCGGCCGGTTTCCGGACGGGCAGCTCTATCTCGACCTGCGTGGTTATGGTCCCGGCGAGCCGATGCCGTCGACCGACGCGCTGGCCACGTTCCTGGACGCGCTGCTGCCCGAGGGCGCGCCGATCCCGCTCATGCCGGTCGAACGCGCGGCCCGCTTCCGTACCGAGGTCGCGGGCAAGCGGCTGCTCGTCGTGCTGGACAACGCGGCGAGCGCGGAACAGGTCCGCCCGCTGCTGCCCGGCACGCCGACGTGTGTCGTGGTGGTGACCAGCCGCGACTCCCTCGCCGGGCTCGTCGCGCTGCACGGCGCGCGCCGGGTCACCGTCGACCAGCTGCCCGCCGCGGACGCGACCGAGCTGTTGCGACGGCTGATCGGTCCCAGGGTCGACGCCGAGCCCGAAGCGGCCGCCGAGCTGGCGCAGCGGTGCGTCCGCCTGCCGTTGACCTTGCGCCTGGCGGCCGAACTCGCCGGTTCCCGGCCGTGCTCGCCGCTGTCCCGGCTGGTCGGCGAACTCCGTGCGGCGCAAAGCACTCTCGATCTGCTCAGTGGCGGCGGCGATCAGCGGGCCGCTGTGCGCGCGGTGTTCTCGTGGTCGTTACGGCAGCTGGACGCGGAAACCATTCACGCGTTCGCGCTGCTCGGCCATCATCCGGCGCCCCTGTTCGACGCGCACGTGCTGGCAGCGCTGAGCGGCGGGGTGCTCGACCAGGCCCAAAACCGGCTCGGCGCGCTGGCCCGCGCGAACCTCGTCCAGCCGTCCGGCACCCACCGGTACGGCATGCACGAGCTGCTCAAGGCGTACGCCGCGGAGATCGGTGACGATCTGGCCTTGCCCGCCGCGCTGAGCGGGGTCTACGACTACTACCTCGCCACCGTCGCCGCGGCGATGGATCGGCTTTACCCCGCCGAGGCCCACCGGCGCCCGCCGGTCAGCGCGCCCGATGCCGCGCTGCCCGCCTTCGCCGACGCGGGCGCCGCACGGGATTGGCTCGACGCCGAGTCACCCAATGTCCAGTCGCTGGCCGCGCACGCGGTGGCCAACGGCATGCCGGAGCACGCCGTGAAGCTGTCCGCGCTGCTGTTCCGCTACCTCGACGGGCACCACGAAACGGCAGCACTGGCCATTCATGGACACGCCAAAGAAGCCGCGCGTGTGATGGGCGACCGCACCGCCGAAGCCGCCGCGCTCATCGCGCTCGGCGGCGTGCACATGCAGGCGGGCCGCTCCGGAACCGCCGACACGGACATGTGGGCGGCGCACGCCCTGTTCACCGAGACCGGCGACCTGCTCGGTCAGGCGAGGGCGCTGGGCAACGTCGGCATGCTCGCGGAAAGCGCGGGCCGCTACCGGCAGGCGGCCGGTTACTACACCCGGACGCTGGCCATGTTCGCCAAGCTCGGCGACACGACCGGCCAGGCACACCTGCTCACCAGGCTCGGCACGATCGAAGCCAGGATCGGCCGCGACACCGCGGGCCACCGGCACCTGTTGCGCGCCATGGACTTGCACAAGCGTGCCGGTCACCGCTTCGGCGAAGCCTGGGTGAAGGTCGGCCTCGGTGAACTGGCCACGCGGCAACGCCGGACGACCGAAGCCCGCAGGCTCCACAGCGAGGCCGCCGACCTGTTCAGCCAGCTCGGCCACAAGGACAGCGAGGCGTGGGCGATCGACGGGCTCGGCAGGGCCGAGGCGACCGGCGGTCACCCGGTCGACGCGACCACCCATCACCGGCGCGCGCTCGACCTGTTCCGCGGGCACAGCGGCCACGACGGCGAATCCTGGGCGCTCAACGGATTGGGCGAGGCCTGTCACGCCTGCGGCTACGTGGCGACGGCCCGCGCGAACCACACCGAAGCACTCGCCGTCGCCACGCGCACCGGCTGCCACGAACAGATCGCGCGCGCCTATCACGGCCTCGCCCGCGTCGCCTGCGCCGACACCGACTTCGCCACCGCGCGCAGCCACTACGACCACGCGATCGAGATCTACACCGAACTGGGCCTGACCGCCGCCGGCGTCGCCAAAGCCGAACTCACCGCGCTCCTCTGACCAAGGGTCGTGAGTGTTCAGACCGGTTAGAACCGGCCGCGTAACTATTCAGGTACCCCCAGCTCGACGTATATGCAGGTCAGCGACGTGGGAAAAATGGTCCAGACCACAAAAGGCGGCCTATTCGATCTTGTGAAACAGGCAAATCGGGCGCAAGGCGCTTCACTGAAGCGCATTTTGCTTCGGAAACCCCCTGGTAGGAGACGTGACTACTCCAACCAGGGGGGTCCTGAATAGTTACCCGGCCGCATCACTCACGACCCCCACGTCGACGCTGCTAGGCGACGTGGCGGCCGGTCGAACGGCGGCGGTCACGCCTGTCCGGGCTGTCCTCCGCGGGCGCGATCGCCAGCGAACCTTCGACGGTGAGGTTCGTCTGCTCGTCGGTGCCGAGGGCGTCGCCGACGAGTGGGCCCGGCTGGGTGCGCGTGCGGTGCTGCCGGTAGACCGCGAACAGCAGGATCAGGCCTGCGACCAGGAACACGTGCGTCACCAAACGACCCGCGGTGACCTGGCCGTTGATCAGGTCGCTCGCCGACACCGCGCTGAGCACCAGCACGAACCCGGTGATGATCGGCAGCTGGCCCGCCGCGGCGCGGGTGCGCACTGCCGCCCAGAGCAGGCCGATGCCGATCGCGAGGTTCCAGGCCGCGCCTTCGTTGAGCAGGTGACCGGCGTCCGCGGCGCCATGGCCGGTGTGCGTGCCGGTCTCCACGCCGAGCAGCTGGGCGAACGCGAGACCACATTGGACAAGGCCGACCAGGCCGAGCGCGACGCGCAGACCCCACTTCTCCCGCGACGGCGGCGGGGAGTTCTCGAGGATCACCGCGGTGAGGTCCGGGACTTCGGGCGCGGCGCGCAGCAGCATCGACCGGCGCAGCAGGCTGCTCTGCTCGAACCAGGCGCGGCAGGCCTGGCAGGTCGCCAGATGCCGGTCGACCTGGTCGTCGGGCAGCGGGCCCTGCTCCGAATCGAGCCTGGCCGACAGCGCTTCACGGAAGATCTCGCAACTCACAAGGACATAGTCGTCCCTGCGGTGTTGGAAGTTCCAGGGCCCCCCTACGCCGGGGTCGCCGAGGCTGCCGGATCGGCCATGGCGGTGAGCAGGTCGGCGCGGGCGCGGGCGACCCGTGAGCGGATCGTGCCGACCGGGCAACCGCAGACGCCAGCCGCTTCCGCATAGGACAGACCGAGTTCTTGTGTCAGGACAAAGGCTTCCTGACGGTCGGGGTCGAGTGCCTTGATCAAGTCGTTGAGCACGACGAGATCCTCGAAGCGGGCACGGCCCGCCATCGGCACGCCGGTTTCGGGAACCAGGCGCGGGCGGCGGCGGGCGGTGCGGAGGTGATCGGCGGCGACGCGGCGCGCGATCGAGAGCAGCCAGGTGCGGGCCATCGAGCGTCCTTCGAATCTGGGAAGGCTTTTCAGCGCGCGGAGATAGGTTTCCTGCGTCAGGTCGTCCGCTGACTGGATGTCGCTCAGGTGCGCGACGAATCGCCATACGTCGGGCTGCGTCGCGCGGAGGAAACGATCCAGATCGGGCTTGCTGCCGCGGGCGGCGGCGCGGGCCCAGCGGGTGACCTCGTCATCGGTGTTCCGTGAACGCTTCACTCTTCTGGGTACGTCGCGCCGCCGTGAGCGGTTCAAATCGGATTGTCCGGAATACCCGGGAACCATTTCGCGGGCACCGCCGACTTCCTACCCGCTTCACCAACCTACGAAAGCGGGATGACATGACTGAGACGACGTTCGCGGTGTCGGGCATGACGTGCGGGCACTGCGTGTCCTCGGTGCGTGAGGAGGTCGGCGAACTGCCCGGCGTGCAGACCGTCGAGGTCGACCTCGGCAGCGGACGCGTGCAGGTCTCCAGTGACAACGCGCTGGACTTCGATCAGCTCGAACAAGCCGTCCGCACGGCCGGTTACCAGCTCGTCCGATGAGCGCGGGGCTCGATCACCGCACGCGGGTCGAGCTCACGATCGGCGGGATGACCTGCGGGTCGTGCGCGGCCAGGGTCGAACGCAAGCTCAACAAGCTCGACGGCGTCCAGGCGACGGTCAACTACGCCACGGCGAAGGCCAGCGTGCTGCTGCCGCCGGGACTGCCGGTCGAGGACGTGGTCGGCGCGGTCGAGGCGAGCGGCTACACGGCCAGGCTGCCCGAGCGGGCCGCTCCCCCGACGGCCGACCTGCCGCTGGTCAGGCTCGTCGGTTGCGCGGTGCTGACGTTCCCGGTGCTCGTGCTCGCCATGGTGCCGCCCGCGCAGTTCGCAGGCTGGCAATGGCTTTCGCTCGCGCTCACGACGCCGGTGGTGACCTGGGGCGCGTGGCCGTTGCACCGCGCCGCGGTCACCAACCTGCGCCATGGCGGCGCGACGATGGACACGCTGGTGTCGATCGGCGTCACCGCCGCGTTCGGCTGGTCGCTGTACGCGCTGCTGGTCGGCGGCGCGGGCGCGCTCGGAGTCCGGCATGACTTCTCGCTCACCTCGCACGGGTCCGGCGGCGGCATCTACCTGGAGGTCGCCGCCGGGGTCACCCTGTTCATCCTGACCGGCCGGTTCTTCGAGAGCCGGTCACGCCGACGCGCCGGCGCCGCCGTCCGCGCGCTGCTGGACCTGGGCGCGAAGTCCGTCTCGCTGCTCACCGAGCACGGCGAGGAGCGCGTGCCGATCGAGCGGCTGCGCGTCGGTGACCGGTTCGTCGTCCGGCCCGGCGAGCGGATCGCCACCGACGGTTTCGTCGAGGACGGCGCCTCCGCGGTCGACCTGCGCATGGTGACCGGCGAGTCGGTGCCGGTGGAGGTGGCGGCGGGCGCGGCGGTGACCGGCGGCTGCGTCAGCCTCAGCGGACGGCTGGTGGTGCGCGCGAGCCGGGTCGGCGCGGACACCCGGCTGGCGAGGATCGCGGCGATGGTCGAACGCGCGCAGGACGGCAAGGCGGCCGTGCAACGGCTCGCCGACCGTGTGTCGGCTGTGTTCGTGCCGGTTGTGCTCGGCCTTTCGGCGGCCACGCTCCTGTTCTGGCTGGTCATCGGCGTCGACGCCGAGTTCGCGTTCACCGCGGCCGTCGCGGTGCTGATCATCGCCTGCCCGTGCGCGCTGGGTCTGGCGACGCCGACCGCGCTGCTCGTCGGCACCGGCCGAGGCGCTCAGCTCGGCATCCTGGTGAAGGGCCCGGAAGTGCTCGAGTCGACGCGCCGGGTGGACACCGTCGTGCTCGACAAGACCGGCACGGTGACCAGCGGCCGGATGAGCCTCCTTCGGTTGCACACCACCACCGGCACCCCCACCGGCCAGGTGCTGCGGCTCGCGGGCGCGCTCGAACACGCGTCCGCCCACCCGGTCGCCGCCGCGATCGCCGACGCCGCCGCCCGCCGCGTCGGCGACTTTCCACCCGTGTCCGGCTTCGAAAACGTCGCCGGCGCCGGAGTTCGCGGCATCGTCGACGGCCACGACGTCGTCGCGGGCAAGCCGGAATGGTTGCGGCAGCTGGGAATCCGGCTGCCGCTCACGCTGAAGGTGGCCGAACACCACGCTCGCCGCACCGGCCACACGACGGTCGCGCTCGCCTGGAACGGCAACGCCCACGCCGTGCTGGTACTCGCCGACACGATCAAGTCGACCTCGGCCGACGCGGTGCATTTGTTGCGGGGACTGGGTTTGCGGCCGATCCTCCTCACCGGCGACAACGAATCGGTCGCCAGGTCGATCGCCCGCGAGTCGGGGATCACCGACGTGCTCGCCGACGTCTCGCCCGAGCAGAAGGTCCACGTCATCGAAGACCTCAAGGCACAGGGCCGGGTCGTGGCCATGATCGGCGACGGCGTCAACGACGCCGCGGCCTTGGCGGCCGCCGATCTCGGCCTGTCCATGGGCACCGGCGCCGACGCCGCGATCGAGGCCGCCGACCTCACCCTGGTCCGCGGCGACCTGCTCGCCGCGGTCGACGCGATCCGCCTCGCCCGCCGGACCTTGGCGACCATCAAACTCAACCTGTTCTGGGCACTCGCCTACAACGTCGCGGCGCTGCCGCTGGCCGCCGCCGGGCTGCTCAACCCGATGATCGCCGGCGCCACCATGGCGTTGTCGAGCTGCCTGGTCGTGTCCAACAGCCTGCGACTGGCCAAGTTCCGCGCGACGACGGGCTAAGGCACTCGCCGCCGCGTCCAAAGTGGTGAATGATCTGGCGATGGCTTACGACGAGGAGCTCGCCGACCGGATCAGGGAACTTGTCGCCACCGAACCGGACTTGGCGGAACAGCGCATGTTCGGCGGGCTCGCCTTCCTGGTGAACGGCAACATGTCCGTCGCGGCCAGCGGCAAGGGCGGGCTGCTGGCGAGGGTCGATCCCGACGACGCCGCCGCGCTGCTCGGCGAGCAGGTCGACTACATGGTCATGGGCGGCCGCGAGATGACGGGCTGGCTCCGCGTCGCGCCCGCGGCCATCGACAGCGACGACGAACTCGCCGCCTGGGTCGAACGCGGCGTCCGCTACGCGCGCTCTCTGCCCGCCAAACGCAAGAAGTCGTGAGTGTTTTCGCCGGTTATTTGAGGGGAAACGCAAAGGTGGCGTGATCGTCGGCTCGACGTGGGTCGTGAGTGGTACGGCCGGTTCTAACCGGCGAAAACACTCACGACCCCTTCGGGCTGTCTCGTCCGCGGCAGGGTCGTGGTCCGGCGTGGATGAGGGCCTACTTCACTCGGATCCGTGGCGTGAGGGCCTAGTTCGACCGCATATACGGGTAAGGGAGGCCCCCACCCATTCAGCTCGGGTGAGGGAGGCCCTCACCGCGCCGACCGTGGATGAAGGCTCCCCTCATACCTGGGCCTACTGCCTGGGTGAGTGCGGTTTGCGTCGTTCAACGCCGCGAACCGCACTCACCTGCCTCGAACGCCCCCTTCTCGGCGATCGCGCTGGCATGAGGTGGGTGGCCTGGCTCAGCGAGTGTATGAAGGCTCCCCTCATCAAGCCGGGCGTGTATGAAGGCTCCCCTCATACAGCCGGATCTGTATGAGGGGAGCCTTCATACAGATCCGTGGATGAGGGCTCCCTTCATACAGCTCACCCTGTATGAGGGGAGCCTTCATACAAACCGGCGTGGGTCAGGGCCTCCCTCACCCGAGCCAAGCGAGTCAGGGCCTCCCTCACCCGCATATACGGCCGAACTAGGCCCTCACCCCACGGATCCGAGTCAGGGCCTCCCTCACCCACGCCGGACACGCCACCGACACGGACGAAGGCAGCCGAGGAAGGGGTCGTGAGTGTTTTCGCCGGTTAGAACCGGCCGTACCACTCACGACCACGTCGGGCGGGCTGCCGTCTGACACCGAACTCGGCAATCGTCATGGCGCGCGCACGCGGGCGACGTAGCGCGTCGCTCGCGAGACAAGGCCGACAGAATCGGCGCCTGACATGGGGTTCCTCGGCTTTTCTCCAGCCCAGTACGGGCACTCACGGTGACCGCTATGCTCCCCAGTGATATTCAGCTTAGGCTAACCATAGTTAGCTTAGGCTAGTCTAAGGTGGCGTTGGGTTTCAGCGAGTGAGCCGGGGGAAAATCCATGCTTGGGAGGACGTTGGCGCCGGTACGGCGTCAACTGGCAGGTGCGCTGGTGCTGCGAGCCGTCGCGGCGATAGCGACCGTGGTGCCGTTCGTGGCCATTTACGAGATCGCCCGCGTCTTACTGGCCGGGACGCCGGATTCCGGGCAGGTCTGGCGGCACGCCTGGACGGCCGTGGCTGCCGTCGTGGTCCGGTTCCTGGCCGCGACGGCTGCGTCCGGGCTCGCCCACTCGGCGGACGCGGCGTTGCAACTGTCCATTCGGCACGATCTGGTCGATCGGCTCGCGCGGGTGCCGCTGGGCTGGTTCACCGAGAACAACAGCGGCCAGGTCAAGAAGGTGCTGCAGGACGACGTCGAGGCGGTGCACTTCCTCGTCGGGCACGCGCTGCTCGATCTGACCGGTGCCGTCGTCACGCCGCTCACCGCGTTCGCCTACCTGGTGACCGTGGACTGGCGGCTCGCGCTGCTGACGCTGGTGCCCGCGATCCTCTACTACCTCGCGCACCGACGGAAGATGCGCATCGCGGGACGTGCGATGGGTGATCTCGGCGCGGCGATGGGCCGGATCAACGCGGCGATCATCGAGTTCGTGCGTGGCATCGCGGTGGTCAAGACCTTCGGGCGGGCGCGGCGTGCGCATGACCGGTTCGCCGAGGCGGCCGATGACTACACCGCGCGGTTCGGGAAGGCGGTCGGGCCGATTCTGCGGATCGACGCGGTCGCGTCCGCGATCGTCTCCCCCACGCTGGTCCTGCTGATCGTGGTCGTACCCGGGGCGGTCTTCGCCGGTCAGGGCTGGATCGCGCCGGTCGACGTGCTGCCGTTCGTGTTGCTCGGTCTCGGGATGACGGCGCCGGTCACCAATCTGGCCTTCTTCGCGCAGAACTTCCGTGCCGCGACCGCGGCGGCCGCGTCGATCGAAGAACTGCGCACCGCTCCGGTGCTCGCCAAGCCGGAGCGGCCGGACATCCCGGAAGACGGCGCGATCGAGTTCGACGACGTGAGTTTCGCCTACACCGAAGGCAATCCGGTGCTCAAGGACCTGTCGGTGCGCCTGCCGGCCGGCACGGTGACGGCGCTGGTCGGGCCGTCGGGTTCCGGCAAGTCCACTGTGGCCGCTTTGATCGCCCGGTTCCACGATGTCACCACCGGCACGATCCGGCTCGGCGGCGCGGACCTGCGCGACATCCCGCCCGCGGACCTGTACCGCCACCTCGGTTTCGTTCTGCAGGACGTGCACCTGTTGCGGACCAGCGTCGCCGAGAACATCCGGCTCGCCCGGCCGGACGCGACGCTCGACGAGGTCAAGGCCGCGGCCGCACGGGCCAAAGTGGACGATCGGATCTCGTTGCTGCCCAGGGGTTACGACTCGGTGATCGGTGAGGACGCGCATCTGTCCGGCGGCGAGGCGCAACGGGTCGCCATCGCCCGCGCGATTCTGGCCGACGCTCCGGTGCTGCTGCTCGACGAGGCCACCGCGTTCGCCGACCCCGAGTCGGAGGCCTCGATCCAGGAAGCGCTCTCCGAGCTGGTCGCGGGCCGCACCGTGCTGGTCATCGCACATCGGCTGGCCACGATCACCGGTGCCGACCGGATCCTCGTGCTCGACGACGGCAGGCTCACCGAACAGGGCACCCACGACGAACTGCTCGCGCTCGACGGGCACTACACCCGGCTGTGGCACGCCCACCGCCCCGGCATCACGGAGGCCGCCCGATGATCCGCCGCCTGATCAGGGTGGTCGGCGACGGCCACCGCCCGGCGATCAACGCCTTCCTCGGCACCTTGGTCGCGTACGCGGTGCTGCAAGGCGCCGGTTTCGTCCTGCTGGTGCCGTTGTTGCGCGCGCTGCTCGGCAACGACACGTCCGGGGTCTGGACGTGGACGGCCACGCTGGCCGTCGTCGTGGTCGCGACGCTGATCGCGTTCTACGTGCAGGCCATGCGCGGCTTCCGGGTCGGCCAGGCGGTCGGGAACCGGCTGTATCACCGGATCGGCGACCACGTGGCGACGCTGCCGGTCGGCTGGTTCTCCGGTGACCAGGTCGGCAGGCTGACCCGGCTGGCGGGCAACGGCGTCCGCGAGGTCACCGGGCTGTTCGCGCATCACCTGCAGCCGCTGGTCGCCGCGATCGTGACGCCGCTGACCGTGATCGCGGCGATGCTGTTCTTCGACTGGCGGCTCGCCGTGGCGCTGGTCGTGGCCGTTCCGGTGCTGTACTTCGTCCGCCGCTGGTCGGCGGACGCGGTCGGGCGCGCGGACGAGGCGTTCGACAACGCGGTCACCGAGGCCAACGCGCGGGTCGTCGAGTTCGCGACCGCGCAGCCGACGCTGCGGGCTCACGGCGGCGGCATCGGCCGTGCGATCCTCGACGACGCGCTGAAGGCCCAGGACCGGGTCGCCCGCAAGCAGGTGCGGGTGATGGCGCCCGGCAAGTACGCCTTCGCGGCGATCGTCCAGCTCACGGTCGCGGTCGCCATCGTGCTCGCGGTGAACCTGGCGCTCGGCGGCGGAGTCGACCTCGCCGAGCTGGTGGCCGTGCTGGTGCTGGTCGTGCGGTTCGCCGAGCCGGTCACCGAGATCGCCGAACTCGGCGCCGTGCTGCGCATGGCGGGCAGCAGCCTGGACCGGATGGACGAGCTGCTGCCCACCCCGCCGCTGCCCGAACCCGCCGAGCCGAAAACGCCAAAGCACAACGGGATCACGGTCTCCGACGTCCGGTTCACCTACCCGGGGCAGGACAAGCCGGTCCTCAATGGACTCGACTTCGAGGTGCCCGCCGGGACGATGACCGCGCTCGTCGGGCCGTCCGGGTCCGGCAAGACGACCGTCACCCGGCTGCTCGCCCGGTTCTTCGACGTCGACGCGGGCTCGATCACCATCGGCGGCGTCGACCTGCGTGAACAGTCCACAGAGGACTTGATGGCCAGGCTCGCGCTGGTGTTCCAGGACGTCTACCTGTTCGACACGAACATCCTCGAGAACATTCGCGCGGGCAGGCCGGGAGCGACCGACGAAGAGGTGCTGGCCGCGGCCAGCACCGCCGGGCTCGACTCGGTTGCCGCGCGGCTCCCCGACGGCTGGCAGAGCGAGGTCGGCGAAGGCGGGACCGCGTTGTCCGGCGGCGAGCGGCAACGTGTCTCGCTCGCCCGCGCGCTGCTCAAGGACGCGCCGATCGTCCTGCTCGACGAGGCGACCGCGTCGCTGGACCCGGAGACCGAGCGCGCGGTCGGCCAGGCGCTGACCACGTTGTCCGGCGGCCGGACCATGCTCGTCATCGCCCACCGGCTGGAGACCGTGGTCGCCGCCGACCGGATCGTCGTCCTCGACGAGACCGGCCGGATCGCCGAGTCCGGCAGCCACGCGGAACTGATCGCCGCCGACGGCCGGTACGCCGGGTTCTGGCGGCAGCGAGCCAAAGCGAGCGCCTGGCAGCTCGCCGGAACGGAGCGGGCATGAGCGACCGGGAACGCGCCAGACAGCTGCTGCTGCGCCGCAAACTCGCCGAGCGTGGCATGACGGACTCGGCGACCGTCACGATCGCGCGCACCGGGGCGGCCGAGGCGCCGCTTTCGTCCGGCCAGCAACGCATCTGGTTCCACCAGACCCTGTGGCCGGAGAGCACGGCGTACAACCTCTGCGTCGGCTTCCGGCTGACCGGTGAGCTGGACCCCGCCGCGCTGGCGGCCGGGTTCCGGCATGCCGTGCGGCGGCACGAGATCCTGCGGACGGTCTATCGCGCGGGTGCCGGGGAGCCGGTCCAGGTCGTGCTGCCGAGCCCCGAGGTCGACCTGCCGTTCGAAGAGATCACGGAAGCGGAGATCGCCGCGCGAGCCGAGGCCTTCGGCAACGAGACGTTCGATCTCAGCGTCGACATTCCGTTGCGGCTCAAGCTGTTCAGGCTCAGCGAGACCGACCACGCGCTGATACTCGTGGCGCATCACATCGCCGTCGACGACCGGACCTGGCCGCTGCTGTTCGCCGACGTCACCGCGGGCATGAACGGTGTCACGGCCGCCGAGCTGCCGGTTCGCTACGCCGACTATGCCGTGTGGCAAAGGAAGTCGGTGTCCGAGGAGCAGTGGGAGTACTGGCGCGACCAGCTCACTCCCCTCGCTCCGCCCACGACCATCCCTCCGGACCGGCCCCGGCCCGTCACGCCCTCGCCGGTGGGCGCGCGGGTCACGCGCAAGCTTCCGGCGGAGCTGGTCGCGAGCATCGACGAGCTGGCCAAGAACAGCAGGGCGACGCGATTCATGGCGCTGCTCGCGGCGTTCAAAGTGGTGCTGTACCGGCACACCGGGCAGACGGACGTCGTGGTCGGCACCCCGTCGACCCATCGCAGCGGCACCGAACTCGACCAGCTGATCGGCTACTTCGGCAACACGCTCGCGTTGCGGACCGACCTGAGCGGCAATCCCGGCTTCGGTGACCTGCTCGGGCGGGTGCGCGAGACCTGCCTCGGCGCGTACACCCACCAGGACATCCCGTTCGACGTGCTCGTGGAACGCCTGGCGCCGCAGCGTGCGCAGAACCGTTCGCCGCTGTTCGACGTCATGTTCTCGACCCGCGCGGCCGCCGACGACGGTGTTTCCCTACCCGGGCTGGACATCGCGGAACTGCCGGTCTGGAACGGGACCGCGATGTTCGACCTCTCGGTCGAGACCGTGCCCCGCGCGGACGGCATGGACCTGGTCGCCACCTACCGCGAGGACCTCTACGACACCGAGACCGTCGACCGGCTGCTCTGGCAGTTCGAAGCCGTACTGCGGGCGACGGCCAGCCGGATAGACGACGTCGAACTGCTGTCCGAAGTGGACAGAGAGCGTGTGCTCACCGGCTGGAACGACACCCGTGTCGACGTTCGCCCGGCCACCTTCCCCGAGCTGTTTCGCGAGCAGGTCTGGGAGAACCCGTCCGCGATCGCGTTGCGCGGCAAGCGTTCGGGCGGCGGCGCGCTGGTCGACCTGACCTACACCGAGCTGGACGTCGAGTCGAACCGGCTGGCGCACGCCCTGATCGGGCTGGGCGCCGGTCCAGGTGAGACGGTCGCGATCGCCTTGCCGAGGTCGATCGACGTCATCATCGCGATGCTGGCGGTCGTCAAGGCAGGCGCCGCGTTCGTCCCGGTGGACCCGGACTACCCGGCCGACCGGGTCGCCGCGATGCTCGCCGACGCCGATCCCGTCCACACGATCGGCTCGCTGGACGAGCTCGACGTTTCCGGGCAGCCGGAGCACGCGCCGACCGACGCGGACCGGATCCGGCCGCTGCGCCTGGCCGACGCGGCCTACCTGATCTACACCTCCGGCTCGACCGGCACGCCGAAGGGCGTCGTGATCCCGCACACCGGGCTCGCGGACCTGGTCGAGACGCTGCGCAAGGTGTTCACGACCGGGCCAGGCACCCGGGTCTCGCAGTACGCCTCCCCCAGCTTCGACGTGGTGATCGTCGAGATGGGCGTGAGCTTCCTCAGCGGCGGGACGCTCGTGGTGGTGCCGACGCCGGAGAAGATCGGTGACGGGCTGATCCGGTTCATCGCCGAGGAGAAGCTGACCACGGTGACGCTGCCGCCGTCGGTGCTCTCGACCGTCCCGCTCGGCGCGATCTCGCCGGACGTGACGCTGCTGATCGGCGCCGAACGCATCCCCGAGCGGCTCTCGCGGACCTGGCCACTGACGCACAAGATGGTCAACGCCTACGGCCCGACCGAGTGCACGGTCAACTCGACGTTCTGGCTCTGCCGCACCGAATGGGGCGACGGCCCGGTGCCCATCGGCATCCCGGACGTCAACAAGAGCGCGTACGTGCTCGACGACCGGCTCCGCCCGGTCTGGCCTGGCCGTGTCGGCGAGATGTACCTCGGCGGCGCCGGGCTCGCACGGGGCTATCGGGACCGGCCTGGCCTGACGTCGACCCGGTTCGTGGCCGATCCGTTCGGCCCGCCGGGTGCGCTGATGTACCGGACCGGTGACCTCGTGCGCTGGCTGCCCACAGGTGAGCTGCAGTATCTCGGCCGTGGTGACCGGCAGGTGAAGATCCGCGGGTTCCGGATCGAACTCGGCGAGGTCGAGGCCGTGCTCGCCGGGCATCCCGACCTCGCCCGCGCGGTCGTGCTGGCGCAGCCGAGGGAGAACGCGCCGGACCGGCTCGTCGCCTGCTGCGTCCCGGCCGAGGGCCGCACTCCGGCGTGGGCGGCACTGCGTGCCTGGCTGCGCTCGCGGTTACCGGACTATCTGGTGCCGTCGGTCGGCTGCGTGGTGGACACCGTGCCGCTGATGAAGACCGGAAAGATCGACGAGAAGGCCGTATTCGCGGCGGTGACCGACGAACCCGCCGAGCACGACGTCGCCCCGACCGGTGACGCCGAGCGGCAGGTCGCGGGCATCTGGACCGAAGTCCTGCCGGACAGCCGGATCACCGCGAACGCGAACTTCTTCGACCTCGGCGGCCACTCGCTGCTGCTCGTCAGGGTCCAGTCGCTGCTGGCCGAGCGGCTCGGCGCGCGGGTGCCGATCGTCGATCTCTACAAGCACACGACCGTGGCCACGCTCGCGGCCAGCCTCTCGGGGGACACCGGGTCCGAAGTGGACCGGATCGCCGAGGCCGCGCGCGAGCGGCGGGCCAGACGGAACAGACGGGGGCGTTCGGATGGATGACGGCATCGCGATCATCGGGCTGGCTTGCCGGTTCCCCGACGCCCGTGATCACCGCGAGTTCTGGGCGAACCTGATGGCGGGCAAGGAATCCGTCCGCCCGGTCAGCCAGGCGGACTATCTCGCCGCCGGTGGCGACCCAGCCGGGCTGACCGACCCCGACCTGGTCAGGGTGGAGTCGGCGATCCCGGAGATGGACCGGTTCGACGCGGAGTTCTTCGGCTACTCCCCCGGCGAGGCCGAGCTGCTCGACCCGCAGCACCGGGTCTTCCTGGAACTCGGCTGGCACGCGCTCGAAGACGCCGGGTACCAGCCGAGCCGCTACGACGGCGCGATCGGCGTCTACGCGGGCGCCAACGACAGCCGGTACTTCCTGGAGAACCTGTATCCGAGGCTGGCCGCCGAGCCGCATTCGGTGCGGACCATGGCCGCGCACACCGCCAACTCGGCCAGCGCGCTGCCGACCCGGCTTTCGTATCACCTCAATCTGCGCGGGCCGAGTGTGTCGGTGCAGACGGCCTGCTCGACCTCGCTGGTCGCCGTGCACCTGGCCTGCCGTGACCTGCTCGACTTCACCGCCGATCTGGCGCTGGCCGGTGGCGTCGCGATCAACCCGTCACTTCGCCGCGGCTACCGGTATGTCCAAGATGGACCGTACTCACCGGACGGCCGGGTCCGGGCTTTTTCCGCCGGGGCGCAGGGAATGTCGGCGGGCAACGGCGCCGGGCTCGTCGTGCTGAAACGGCTGGACGAGGCACTGGCCGACGGCGACCACATCCGCGCGGTGATCCGCGGCAGCGCGATCAACAACGACGGCAAGCGGAAGGTCGGCTTCACCGCGCCGAGCCCGCAAGGGCAGGTCGAGGTGATCGTCACCGCGCAGGAACTGGCCGGGATCAGCCCGAACCGGATCAGCTACGTCGAAGCCCACGGCACCGGGACGCTCATGGGCGACCCGATCGAGGTGTCCGCGCTGACCGAGGCGTTCGGCCGAGGCCCGGCGCGGACCGGGCCATGCGGGCTCGGGTCGGTGAAGACGAACATCGGCCATCTCGACTCGGCCGCCGGGATCGCCGGATTGATCAAAACCGTGCTGGCGCTGGAAAACCGTGTGCTCCCGGCGAGCCTCAACCTCGGCGAGCCCAACCCGGCGATCGACTTCGCGGGCACGTTCGAGGTGCTCACCGAGCCGACTCCGTGGACGGACGCGGCCGGGCCGCTGACCGCGGGCGTCAGCTCGTTCGGCATCGGCGGGACGAACGCGCACGTGATCGTCGAAGAGGCACCCGGGCGGTCCATTGTGGATCCGGCGACCGGCTGGCACGTGCTGCGCTGGACAGCGGCTTCGGCGGACTCGGCGCGCGAGTTCGGGCAGCGGCTCGGTGAACATCTGCGTGACCACCCCGATGTTGCGATCGCTGATGTGGCACACACGCTGGAGAACCGGTTGGCGCCCTTGCCTTTCCGCGCTTCCGCGGCTGGTCGTGACGCCGCGGAGCTCGCGGACGCATTGCTGTCGCACGGCTGCGACGTCGCCAGGTCCACTGTGGATGACCGTGCGGTCGCGTTCCTGTTTCCCGGCGGCGGCGCGCAGTACGACCGGATGGGGCGTGACCTCTACCGCGAGGATCCGCTGTATCGCGAGATCATCGACGACGCGGCCGCGATCGTCGAGCCGGTGCTCGGGTACGACCTGCGCGAGGTGCTGTTCTCCGACGCGGACGAGCCGGCCGACGGCACGGTCCGGCTCGACGGCGAGGGCGTCCGCCGCTCGGGCACATTCCCCGCGGTGGTCGCGACGGAGTACGCGCTCGGGCGAGTGCTGCTGGCGCGTGGACTCAAGCCGTCCGGGCTGCTCGGCCACAGCCTCGGCGAGTACGCGGCCGCGTGCCTGGCCGGGGTGTTCACGCTCGAGGACGTGCTGGTGTTCGTGTGTGAGCGGGAACGGCTGCTCTCCGGTGTCGGCGGGACGACGTTGAGCGTCCGGTTCGACGCCGAGGCGCTGGCCGCGAAGTACCTGACCGAGCGGATGTCACTGACCGCGGTGAACGCGCCGGGCATGTGCGTGGTGTCGGGGCCGACCGAGGACATCATCGGGCTCGAAGACCGGCTGTACGCCGATGGCGTGGAACGGCACCGGCTGCGCATTCCCGGCGCCGCGCACTCCGCGCTGCTCGACCCGGTGCTCGGCGAACTGGGCGACGCGTTGCGCGACGTCAAGCTGTCCGCGCCGACGATCCCGCTGGTCTCCAACGTGACCGGTGACTGGCTCACCGACGCCGAGGCCACGGATCCGGCCTACTGGGTCCGGCACACGCGCGAGACCGTGCGGTTCGCCGACGGGCTGGCGCGGCTCACGGCGGGCGATCCGGTGCTGCTGGAGGTCGGCCCGGACGGCGGCCTGGCGAAGCTCGCGCGTGGCCAGCTCGACGCGGACACGGTCAACGCGATGCGTCACCGGTTCGCCGAGCACGACGACACCGAGTTCCTGCACGGCGCGTTCGGCAAGCTGTGGAGTCACGGCGTTCCCGTGGAGTTCACCGAACCCGGCGGGCGCCGGATCTCGCTGCCCGGGTACTGCTTCGAGCGGCGGCGGTTCTGGATCGACCCGCCCAACGCGCCCGTGCACGCGGCGGCCGAGGAACCGTCCGTTGTGGACGAACCAGGCGACACCGTGGCGCTGGTGACGGCGATCTGGCGCGCCGAACTGGGCGTCGACACGATCGGCGCCGACGACAATTTCTTCGACCTGGGCGGGCATTCGCTGCTGCTGCTCCAGGTCGTCACCCTGCTCCGGGAACGGACCGGGGTCCAGCTGTCGGTGCGGCAGCTGTTTCTCAACCGGCGGCTCACTGTGGCGGGATTCGCCGCCGCCATCGAATCGGGAGGTCAAGCATGACGGGAACCAGGTCGGACGCGGGCGTGGTCCGGGTGCAGGAGATCATGTCGGCGGCCTGGCTGGCGAGCGCCGTCTCGGTGCTCGCCGACCTCGGCGTACCCGACCACTTCGGCGACACGCCGCTGGCGGTCGGCGAACTCGCCACGGCGGTCGGCGCCGAACCCGGTGCGCTGCTGCAGTTCCTGCGCGCGGGTGTGGCGGCGGACCTGTTCACCGAGGAGCCGGGCCACCGGTTCGCGCTGACCGACGCCGGCCGCGTCCTGCGCAGCGACGCGCCGAGCAGCATGCGCGAGATGTGCCGTGTGGTCGGCCGCCCGGAGTTCCAGCTCACCTGGGCGCACGCCGCGCACACCGCCCGCACCGGCGAGCCCGCCTTCGCGGTCCCGCACGGCAAGCCGCTCTTCGACTACATGTTCGACAACCCCGCCTTCGCCGCCGAGTTCCACGGCGCGATGGCCCAGTCGACCTCGGCGTCCACAGTGGACGCCTCGTTCGACTTCAGCACGGTCGGCCACGTGGTCGACCTGGGCGGCGGCAACGGTTCGATGCTGGCGGCGTTGCTGTCGAAGCATCCGCACCTGCGCGGCACCCTGGTCGACCTGCCCCACGCGGTCGCCGAAGCACCCGCCGTGCTCGAAGCCGCGGGCGTCGCGGACCGCGTCGAGATCCGCGCGGGCAGCTTCTTCGACGGCGTCCCCGAGGGCGGCGACGTCTACGTCCTGTCGCGCGTCATCGGCAACTGGAACGACGCGGACTGCGTCAAGATCCTGTCCAACGTCCGCGCGGCCCTCACCCCGGCGGCGCGCCTGCTGATCGTCGGCCACATGCCGACGGCCGCCGATCGCACCCACTACCTGCCCGCGCTCGGCCTGTTCATGTACGTGCTCCTGCAGTCCAACGCCCGCACCGTCGAGGACCACGACCCCCTCTTCGCCGAGGCAGGCCTCACCGCGGCCGGGTTCCACAACGTCCCCGACTCGGAGTCGGTGCTCCAGGCCCGCCTCCCCTGACCGCGATAAAGCGGGCTTTACTCCGGGGAGTAAAGCCCGCTTTATCCCGGCTTGGAGGTCAGGGCTTGGGTGGGAAGAACTGCTTGATGTCGTCCAGGATCAAGTTGGCGGCCTTGATGCCGGCGCCGACGCCCCAGGCGTCGCCGACCGTGCGGACCTTGCCCGCCTTGACGGCGCCGAGTCCCGCCCAGAGCGGGTTGGCCGCCAGGGCCGCGATCGGGTCGACGGCGGTGGCTTCGACGGACTGCTGGTAGACGAGGATCGAGTCGGCGTCGAGCTTGGCGAAGCCCTCGGCCGGGATCATCGCGACGACGCTGCGGACGTCGCTGTTGGTGCAGGCCGCCTTCTGCGCGGGCGGCTGGCGCAGGCCCGCGCCCTTGAGGACGTCACCGAACCACGAGCAATCCCATTGGTAGGTAACGGTTTGCCCGCGGTAACCGTCGACCCTGGTCACCGTCGGGCCCTCGCCGGTCGGTGCGACGGCGGCTTTGACCTCGGCCTGCTTGCGGTCCAGCGCGGCCAGCTGCTCGTCGATCTTCGCGCGGGCGCCGACGACGTCGCCGATCTTCTGGACGACGGGCCGCCAGTTGCCGTCGTAGATGGCGTAAGGCAGCGCGACCGTCGGCGCGAGCGGCTTGAGCTTGTCCTGCAGCGGTTCGATCTCGGTCTTCCAGCCGATGATCAGGTCGGGCTTCAGCGCTGCGATCTTCTCGACGTCGACCGCGCCGGACACGCCGACCTGGGTGCCCGCCTTCGCGGCGTCCAGATAGGACGGATACGCCTTGTTCGCGAACGTGCCCATCGCGCCGGCCACCGGGACGCCGAGGTCGAGCAGGGTCGGCAAGGTGGTGCTCGGGTCGAGCACCACGACCCGTTGCGGGGACGCGGGAACGCACGCGCTGCCCAGCTCGTGCTGGACGTCGCGGCACTGGGCCGCGGCCGGTTTGTCGCCGGAAGAGCACGCGCTCAAGGTGAACAGGGCGAGCAGCGCGGCGACGGCGGGGCTAATCGTCTTCATCGGTGGTTCCGTTCTCCATGGCCTCGCGACTGGCTTGTTCCTCGGTCTTGCCGAGGCGCCAGTAGCCGGTGAAAGTGATGGTGTTCTTCGGGAACGCTCTGTCGCCGACGAGGTGCCTGCGCACGTCGCGGACCATGCTCGCCTCGCCGGAAACCCAGGCGTAGCACCGTCCTTCCGGCAAATCCGTAGCGGCTCGCACGGCCGCGAGCAGGTCGCCGCCGGGCAGCCAGGTCGTGTCCACCTCGGCCTCGGTGTCCCACTTGAGCTCCTCGCCGGCGCCGCGCACGGAGGCGAAGACGCGGGCTCGCGTGCCGGCGGGCAGTGACTCGATGATCGCGCCGAGCGCGGGCACCGCGGTCTCGTCGCCGATCAGCAGCTGCCATTCGGTGTCCGCGGGCGGCCCGTACAGCGCGTTCGCGCCGAGCAGGGTGACCTTGTCGCCCGGCTTGACCTCCCGCAGCCACCGCTGGGCCGCGCCGTGCTCGTGCACGATGAAGTCGACGTCGATCTCGCCGTCGGCGGGGTGGTGCCTGCGGACGGTGAACGTGCGCATCGGCGGGCGGACCTCGTCCGGCATCGCGAGATAGCTGAGGTACCAGGCGCGGACGTCGCCGTCGGCGATCGGCTCCGGTAGGCGCGGCTCGGTCTGGCCTGTCAACGGCAGGAAGAGCTTGAAGTACTGGTCCGGTCCGACGTTCGGGAAGTTCTCGAGCCCGCCGAAGGTCACCCGGCGGGTGCGTGGCGTCGGCTCGGTGATCCGGCGGATTTCCGCGGGCCAGTAGTGGAGGTCAGCCATGATTTCCTTTCGCGCGTACCAACAAATAGATCAGGAAGGGCGCGCCGAGCGCGGCCGTGACCAGCCCCACCGGCAGCACCGCGGTGTCCGACAGGAGCCTCGAAACGGTGTCCGCGCCGACCGTGACCGCCGCGCCCAGCACATAGGTCGCCGCCAGCGGCGGCCGCGCGCCGCGCGCGAGCCGGTGCGCGATCTGGGGCACGACCAGCGCGACGAACGGGATCGGCCCGGCCGCCGAGGTCGCGACCGCCGCGAGCGCGACCGCGATCAGCAGCAGCCCGCCCCGCGCGGTGCTCAGCCGCAGGCCGAGTCCTTTCGCGACATCGTCGTCGAAACGCAGCACGCCCAAGGTGCTGGTGCCCGCCAGCGCGGCGGGCACCAGCACCGCCGACGCGATCGCGACGGGGACGACGTTCTCCCAGCCACGGGCGTTGAGGCTGCCGGTGAGCCAGATGACCGCCCGGCTCGCCTCGCCGATGTTGGCGATGGTGAGCAGCCACGTCGCGACCGCGACCAGCGCGGCGTTGACGCCGATGCCCACCAGCACCAGCCGCAACCCGAGGCCGTGGCCTCTGCGATCCCACGACAGCAGGTAGACGACCAGCGCGGTCAGCAGGCCGCCCGCCAGCGCGGCGCCCGGCACGGCGGCGCCGGCGCCGAACGTCACCGCGAACACCGCGCCGACGCTCGCGCCCGCGGTCACCCCGGCGACATCGGGGCTGGCCAACGGGTTCCGGAAGATCGACTGCGTGATGGCGCCCGCGACGGCCAGCGCCCCGCCGACGAGCGCGCCGGTCAGCGTCCTCGGCATGCGCAGGTCGAGCACGACCAGCTCGTCGGCCGGATCACCGGCGCCGACGAGCACACCGAGCACGTCGGTGAGACCGAGGTGGAAGCTGCCGAAGCCCAGGTTCACCGCGGCCAGCAGCACGAGTGCGATCAGGCCGAGCCCGGTGACCGCGACCGGCCGCGCCCGGATCGTCCCCGCGGTCACAGCGCCCCCACCCGCCTGCGCCGCACCAGCAGCACGAAGAACGGCGCGCCGAGCACCGCGACCACGATGCCGACCTGCAGCTCCTGCGGGCGGGCGAGTACCCGGCCGAGCACGTCGGCCACCAGCAGCAAGATCGCGCCCGCGAGCGCCGAAAACGGCAGCAGCCAACGATAATCCGGCCCGGTGAAGGCCCGCACCGCGTGCGGCACCACCAGTCCGACGAACGCGATCGGCCCGCACGCGGCGGTCGCCGCGCCGACCAGCAAGGTGATCGCGACCAGTCCGAGCACCCTGGTCCGCGGGATGTGCTGCCCCAGCGACCTCGCCATGTCCTCGCCGAGCGCGAGCGCGTTCAGCCCGCGCGCGCCGGCGAGCGCGAGCACCGCGCCGAGCACGACGAACCAGACGACCTCGCCGACGACGGCCGCGTCACGCCCTTCCAGCGCGCCGACCGACCAGAAGCGGAACGCGTTCAGCGTCTGCTCGTCGTTGATCACCAGTGCCGACGTCAGCGCGTTGAGCAACGCGGTCACGGCGGCGCCGGCGAGGACCAGCCGCACGGGCGTCACGCCACCGCCGCGCGCGGACCCGATCGCGAAGACCCCGGCGCTCGCCACGATCGCGCCCGCGAACGCGAACCAGATGTAGCCGTAGAGCGTGCTGATCCCGAACACGTAAATGCCGACCACCACGAAGAAAGCGGCACCCGCGCTGACGCCGAGCACGCCCGGATCGGCCAGCGGGTTGCGGGTGTGCGCCTGCGTCAGCGCGCCCGCGAGTCCCAGCGCGACACCGGCGAGCACCCCGAGTTCAGTCCGTGGGACACGCAACGAGCGCACGACGATGTGCGACTCGATCGTCTGCGGACGCAGCAGCGCGTCCACGACGGTGCCCAGCGGAATGGGCTGTGACCCCAGTGCGAGCGACGCGAAACAACACCCCACCAGCACGACGGCCAGTGCCGAGATCCCCGCCAGCATGCGTGACCGCGTGCCGCGCATCGCCCTCCCCCGTCGCTTCGCCCCCACGATTTCATGCAAGGATAGGCTAACCTAATTTAGCCCTTCCCTTGGGGAGTTGATCTCACTAAGTTAGGTGACCATAACCTAACTTGCAGGGGTGGGGGAATTGGGAAAGACGGTGCATGCCCGGTTCGAAACCGTGGCACGCCAGGCATTCCGCCGGACAGCCGTGGTGCACGGGACCGAGCGGCTCACCTACGGGGAGCTGGACCGCCGGGCCAACCGGCTCGCGCATCACCTGATCGGCCTAGGCGCCAGGCCGGGCACGATCGTCGGGCTGACGCTCGGCCGCGGCGCGGAGCTCATCGTCGCGATGCTCGCGGTGCTCAAGGCCGGGGCCGCGTATCTGCCGATCGACCCGGCGTATCCCGCCGAGCGGATCGCCTCGACGCTCGCGGACGCGAAACCGATCACGGTGCTCACCGACGGCGCGGAACACGATCTGCCGCCGGGCCTGCCCGAAACCGCGCCCGCCGGCCGCGGCGTCGAGCCGCTCGACTGCGCGTACGTGATCTACACGTCCGGCTCGACCGGCCGTCCCAAGGGCGTCCAGGTGACGCACCGCAACCTTCTCGCGCTGCTCGACGCGGCCCGCGAGGTCTTCGACTTCTCCCCCGACGACGTGTGGACGATGTTCCACTCGGCCGCGTTCGACTTCTCCGTCTGGGAGATCTGGGGTCCGCTGCTGACCGGCGGCAGCACGGTCGTCGTCGGCAAGGAGACCGCGTGGTCGCCGCCGGACTTCGCGCGGTTGCTGCGGGACGAAAAGGTGACCGTGCTCAGCCAGACGCCGTCGGCGTTCTATCAACTGATGCCGGTCGCTGGCCCGCAGCCGTCGCTGCGCACCGTCGTGTTCGGCGGTGAGGCGCTCGACGTCGGCAGGCTCGCCCCCTGGCACCAGCGGCACGGGAAACCCTTGCTGGTCAACATGTACGGCATCACCGAGACCACCGTGCACGTCACCTGGCTGCCACTGCGGCCGGACACCCCGGCGGGCAGCCCGATCGGCGCGCCGCTGCCAGGGTTCACCGCCCATCTGCTCGACGACCGGCTCGCGCCGGTCCCCGACGGCTCGATCGGTGAGCTGTACGTCGGCGGCGACCAGGTCGCCCGCGGCTACCTGGGTAAACCGGGGCTGACCTCGGGCCGGTTCGTCGCGAACCCGTTCGGCGACGGCAGGCTGTACCGCACCGGCGACCTCGCCAGGCGTGAGGCGGACGGCCTGCGTTTCGAAGGTCGCGCCGATTCCCAGGTCAAGATCCGCGGCTTCCGCATCGAACTCGGCGAGGTCGAGTCGGCGCTCATCGCCTGCCGCGGCGTCAGCGGCGCGGCGGTCAGCGTCCGCGACGACACCCTGGTGGCCTATCTCGTCGGCGACGAGATCCGGATACCGGACGTCCGTGCCAGGCTCGCCGAGACGCTGCCCGCGCACATGGTGCCGGCGCACTACGTCGTGCTCGACCGGCTTCCCTTGACCCCCAACAAGAAACTCGACCGGGCGGCGCTGCCGTCCCCGATCTCGGACAAGACCGCCGCGCGCCGCGAACTGCTCCGGCGCAAGCTGGCGGTCATCGCGGAAGGCGCCTCGTGATGGACATCGAACTCGTACGCGGCCGGGTGGCCGAGCTGGCAGGCGAAGCCCCGGAGTCGATCGGCCTCGACGACAACCTGTTCGAACTCGGGCTCGACTCCATCCAGCTCATGCGGCTGGCAGGAGAAATTCGCCGCACGGGCGTCAAAATCGGGTTCGCCGAACTCGCCGCCAACCCGACGCTGCGGGCTTGGGGCGCGCTGACCGGCAGCCCGGTCGAGGAGCTGCCCGAACCCGAGTACACCGGCGACGTCTTCCCGCTCGGCCTGATGCAGCACGCCTATTGGGTCGGCCGCGACAGCGGTCAGCCTTTGGGCGGGGTGGCCGCTCATCTCTACGTCGAGTTCGACGGCGAGGCGCTCGACCCGGAACGGCTGCGTGCCGCGCTGCGCAAGCTGGTCGCCAGGCACGACATGCTGCGCGTCCGGCTCACCGACAACGGCGAGCAGCTGGTCGCCGCCGAGGCCGAGCCCGCGCTGACCGTCCACAGTGAATCCACAGTGGACGATCTGGCGGCGACCAGGAGTCGCCTTTCCCATCAGCTCATGGACATCGAGGCTGGTCAGGTGTTCACCGCCGAGCTGAGCCGGTTGCCCGGCGGCGGTTCGCGGCTGCACTTCGACATCGACATGGTCGCCGCAGACGCCGTCAGCTACCGCCTGCTCCTGTCCGAGCTGGCCGGGTTCTATGCCGATCCGTCACTCGAACTGCCGCCGATCGGCTACAGCTATCGCCGCTACCGCCTGTCGCGCCCGCAGCCCGCGCCCGCCGACGTGGCCTGGTGGCAGGAACGCTTGCCGCGACTGCCACTCGGCCCGGCGCTGCCTGCCGCGGACGGGGCGACGCCAGCGGTGAAGCGCAGGCATTTCACGATCACCCCGGCCGAATACGACGCGCTCAGGTCGGCCGCGCGACGCCGCGGCCTCACCCCCGCCGCGGTGCTGGCGGCCGCGTTCGCCGAGGTCATCGGCCGCTGGAGCGCGTCGCAGCACTTCCTGCTCAACGTCCCGCTGTTCGACCGCGACCCGGTGCACCCGGACATCACCGCCGTCGCGGGCGACTTCAGCAACTCGATACTCGTCGAGATCGACCTGCGTGAGCCCCGGACGTTCGCCGACCTCGCCGCCGCGGTCCAGTCGCGGATGCACGCCGACGCCGCGCACGCGTCCTACCCCGGCTTGCAGGTGCTGCGTGACCTCGGCAGGCGCGAGCGCAGGCAGGTGCTCGCGCCGGTCGTGTTCACCAGCGCGCTCAACCTCGGCGACCTGTTCGACGACACCGTCCGGCGGACGTTCGGCAGTCCGGTGTGGATCATCTCGCAGGGCCCGCAGGTGCTGCTCGACGCGCAGGTCACCGAGCTCGACGGCGGCGTGCTCGTGAACTGGGACTCCCGCGAGGAGCGCTTCCCCGACGGCGTGCTCGACGAGATGTTCGCCGCGTTCGAGCGGCTCGCCGTCGCACCCGACTGGGACAAGCTCACCGAGCGGCGAGCCCATACGGTCGACCAGGCGCGAGCACCCGAGCGGCAGGCGATCGCGCCTCGCACCGATCTGGAGAAGGTGCTCGCGCTGGTGTTCGCGGAAGTGCTGAACACCGGCGAGGTCAGCGTGACCGACGACCTGTTCGCGCTCGGCGGCGACTCGGTGATGGCGTCCACGATCGTCGCCAGGATCCGCGACGGCCTCGACACCACCGCGGTGACCGTCCGCACCCTGTTCAGCGCGCCGACCGTCGCCGAACTCGCCGGGCACATGCTCGCCGCGGAGGCGCGGCCTGGCCAGCTCGCGGCCGCGGCCGAGGTGTTCCTGGAAATCGACGGCTTGACCGATAGTGAAGTCCTTGCCCAGCTGGAAGCCTGACTTGTCTACTGTGGAGGAATGTACGAGCAGGACGCCAGCTACCCGGGCACCGTGCCGCAGCCACTGGATCACGACACGCGCTGGCCTGGGCACCCGCCCGAGTGGTTCCTGCGGGTGCAGGTCGGCCACCAGCAGGAACTCGACCTCAAGGTCACCCCGCACGTGCTCGTCACCGGCGCGGGGAAGTCCTCGCTGCTGCGGACGATCGTCGCCGGGCTGGCGCACCGGTTCTCGCCCTACACCGTGCAGTTCGCGATCGCCGACGACTTCCTCTCCGGCACCGTGCCGCATCTGGCGACCAACGCCAGTGACCGGCGCGCGCTGCTAGCCCGTGCGCTCGACGACGAGATCTGGCGGCGGCGTCACCTGACCGACTTCAGCCGGGAACCGGCGCTGGTGCTCGTGTTCGACGACGCCGACAGGCTCATCGCCGAGCACCCCGAACTGCTCGGCGTGCTGGCGACGATCGGCCGCGAGCCGCTCGGGATCTACCTGGTGCTCAGCGCCGCCGATCCGACCGGGCTGAGCGGCCTGCCGTTGACCAGGCTGAACGTCGCCAACCCGCTGCTCACCTCGCGCGAGGAGTTCACCGGGTTCGGGCAGACGTTCTTCTACTACATCCACCCGGTCCGGCCGCTGTTCCGGCCGGAATTGCTGACCTACGCACGAATGCTCGCCGCTGACCCTGGCGCGAAGCTCCCCCTCGGCGTGCTCGCCGGCGGATCGCTCACCACGATGACGCTCGACCTCGCCGTCGACCCGCACGTGCAGGTGCTTGGCGGACCGGGCCGCGGCAAGACGTCGACACTGTGGACGATCATCCGAAGCGTCAGAAACCATTACGCGCCAGGAGAAGCGCTGGTCATCGACGGTTCCGGCCCCGTAGGTACGCTGCGGGCCGAGCTGCTCAGGCGGCTGGGCTCACGCGATCTGTGGCAGGGACCGAAGCTGTTCGTCGTGGTCGACGACCGCGACCGGTACGAGGTGGATCCGCTGACGCCGATCGCCGACCTGCTCCACCACGGCGCCGCGATCGGGCTGCACATCCTCGAATCGGCACGCACGGCCGAGTCCCGGCTGGACGGCGTACTCCAGCTCCGCCTGAGCGGGCATCCCGACCCGTGGCTTTCTGCCACCCCCGGTTACGGCCCATGGCATCCACCGGAGCCCGCACCGCTCGGCCGCGCCCGGTTCGACGGCACCCGTCGCGAGGGCACGGTTCAGGTCGCGTTCGACGCCGGACGCCCCGCATTCGACGCGCTCCCGGCTCCCGCCGAGGCTGCTCCGCGGCAACCGCTCACCGCCAGGATCGGCTTCGCGAACGACGAGCCCGTCTACCTCGACGCCGGGCGCCACGCCTGGATCGGCGGCTACGCGGCCTGCGGCAAGAGCACGCTGCTGCGCACGATCGCGGTGAGCCTGGCCGCCCAGTACTCCCCCGCGACGGTGCAATTCCTGGTCATGGAGTCCAACGCGACCGTTCTCGCCGACCTCGCGACGCTGCCGAACACCGCCGCATACCTCCCGACCCCCGACACGGCCGCCATCCGCCGGTTCACCGCGCTGCTCGACGACGAACTCAGGCGCCGCCTCGCCGCCGACGAAGCCGGCATGCTCACGGCCCTGCCCCACCTGGTCGTGTTCGCGGACCAAGCCGTCGCGGACATCATCGTCGTGCCCGCGCTGGCCGACAGTCTCCGGCGACTGGCCACACTCGGTGAGCGGCTCAAGATGTCGCTGCTGATCACGTCGAGGCGCGTGCCACTCGCCGACGACCGTGACGCCTTCACCGACCTCCACCGCCGCATCCCGGTCCGGGTCAGCCTGAGCGGATTCCCCGACCCGTCCGGCGACGCGCGGACGCTGGGCAGGCCCGTCCGCCGCACCATCACCAACCAGGGCGCGCACTTCTTCTACGCCTACCTCCACGACGGCACCGAGTTCCAGGTGGCCCGACCGTCCACAGAGGACGTCCGCGAAGTCCGCTTCCGCCTGCGTGGCCCCGCCGTCCGCGCCCAGCCGCTCACCCCGCCGGTGGGCGTCTTCACCTACGACGAGCTGACCTGTCTCGACCTCGAGGCCGAGCGGCTGCCACTAGCCCTCGAAGCACAAGCCGAGCGAGTCGTCGGCCTCCCGCTCAAACCCGGCCAGCACCTGGTCATACTCGGCGCACCCGGCACCGGCCGGTCGACCGTGCTCCGCACCATCCTGCGCGGCATCGCCCGCCGCTTCCCGATCGCCGACGCCTTGGTGCTGCTGCTCCACGACGACGCCATCACCGGCGTCCTCCCGCCGGACCAGGTGCTCGCCACCTCGAGCGGCTTCGAACCCGATCCCCAGATCATCTCCGACGTACTCGGCGCGCTCCGCAAACGCATGGACAACCCCGGCTGGACAGGCCCCCGGCTCTTCGTCGTGATCGACAACCACGACCTCTTCCAGCCCAGGCACGACCCACTCGCCGCACTGGCCGAGATGCTCCCGCACGCGGCGGACATCGGCCTGTCCGTCATCGTCGCGGCCACCAAGAGCGCCACGCCCGAGATCGGTGTGCTCGGCCAGCCGCAGCTGGTTCTCGACCACACCCCGCTGCCGGGCAGCGCCGCCGACGACCTCCCCGCGCTGCCTCTCGTCGGCCAAGGCGAACTGGTGCCATGGGCGATCCGGGTCCGGCTCCCCTGGTCCGGCCAAGCCTGAGTCGTGAGTGTTTTCGCCGGTTAGAACCGGCCGTACCACTCACGACCTCTGCATGCGCGTGCCGGGATCCGTGCAAGCCGCACGATGCCGGCCGGCCACTCGCGTATCTTGGCCAGCAGACATCCACCGACCAGATTGAGACTCACCACGTGCGATCGGGCTATTTGAAGCAGCTTCAGTGGGTGGGTTTCGCGGGTGCGGTGCTGCTCACCGCGGCCGCGCTGGCCGGCAAGTTCCTCACGCTGCCGGATGGCACCGCCGCCGCGGTGCTGGCCGCCGGGGTGGCCGGGGTCGGGCTGGTCGTGCTGGCCTGGGCGTTCGCGGGCCGGGTACTGCTCAAGGAACCGGACGCGCGCTGGCCGCGCCGGACGCTCATGCTCTGGGGCGCGCCGCTGCTGGCCGCGCCGCCGCTGTTCAGCTCGGACGTCTACAGCTACCTCGCGCAGGGTGAGATCGCCGCGCGGGGTCTCGACGTGTACTCGGTCGGTCCGCGTGCGGGGCTCGGCGCGGCGTCGGCGATCACGCGGCGGGTCAGTGAGTACTGGCAGGACGCGCCGTCGCCGTACGGGCCGGTGTTCAGTGCTGTCGAACGCTGGATCGCCAGTGTCGCAGGCGAGAACGCGGTGGTGGGTGTGCTCGGGTACCGGCTGGCGGCGGTCGCCGGGCTCGCGATGGCCGTCTGGGCGGTGCCGAGGCTGGCGCGGATCGCGGGGGTGCACGAGGGCGTCGCGTTGTGGCTCGGTGTGCTGAATCCGTTGGTGCTGTGGCATTTCATCGGCGGCGCGCACAATGACGCGCTGATGGTGGGGCTGATGCTCGCGGGCACCGCGTGCGCGCTCACCGCGATCGGCGAGCGGGTCGACGCGGTGCGGCTGGGCGCCGGGGTGCTGCTGATCTGCCTGGGCGCGCTGGTGAAGTTCCCCGCGATCGTCGCGCTCGCGGTGGTCGGCGTCGTGCTCGTCCGGCGCCGGGGCGCGAGCTACCCGAGGCTGGCCGGGATGGGCGCCGCGGCGGTGGGCTTGTCCGTGGTGGTCGCGGTCGTCGTTTCGGGGCTCGGGAACCTCGGGTTCGGGTGGCTGCGGACCATGACGACCTCCGGCACGGTCAACTCGTGGATGGCGCCGACCAACTGGTTCGGGTTCGCCACCGGATGGCTCGGGCCCGGCACGCAGACCATGATCGGCATCGGCAAGATCATCGGCTACCTGCTCATCGCCGTGCTCACCGTCGTGCTGGTGCAGCGGCAGCTCAAGGGCCAGATCGGCCCGGTGACCGCGTTCGGCGCGCTGCTGGCGGCGGTCGTCGTGTTCGGCCCGGTGATCCAGCCGTGGTACCTGCTGTGGGCACTGCTCCCGCTGGCGTGCGCGGTGGACGTCCACAAGGGACGCGTCGCGCTCGCGGGCCTGAGCGTGGTGTTCGCCGTCGTCATCCCGCCGCTCGCGGGCAACTTCAGCGGCAAGGTCATGCAGCTGATCATCGGGTACGTCGGTGGCCTGGCCGTGGTCGCGATAATCGCGTTGATCATCCGCAAGACTGAGCTAGCGTCCCGGGAATGGACAACTTCACCTGGCGCCCGCTGACCGTCGGGGACGCTCAGGCCGCCATGTTGCTCGAAGCCGGGATCGCCGCGGCGAAAGTGGTCCACGCGCTGCACCACCCGGAGCGCGAACTCGTGATCGACGTCCACAAGGCCGAGCACATCGCGGGTGTGCCGGAACTCGTCCGCGCCCAAGGCTTCGCGCCGGCGCGGTACTTCCAGCGCATGGAACATCCGCTCGGTGACGCGCCCGGTCCTGTGCCGGACCGGCTCGAACCATGGTCGCCGGACAACGACGAGGACTTCCGCCTGGTGCGGAACGAGGCGTATCAGGACTGCTGGGGCGCGGTGCCGATGCCCACCGACCACTGGCGCAACAAGATCACCAACCAGACGTTCCAGCCGGACGTCAGCTTCCTCGCGCGTGACACCGACGGCACCGCGATCGGCGTGCTCGTGACCATGTCATGGGAGGCCGACACGGCCGCCACCGGTATCCGCGACGCGCACTTCACGGTCATCGGCACGCGCCGCGAACACCGGAACCGCGGCGTCGCAAGCACGCTCATCGGCCACGCGCTGGCGACGGCCGCCGCGCGGGGCTACGACCGCGCCAGCCTGAACGCGGACTCGGCCAGCGCCTCCGGCGGCTTCCGGCTCTTCGAGAAGGCGGGCTTCACGCCGAAGCAGCGGTACGTGCGCTGGGAGCTCGCGTCGTGAGTTCCGCCAGGTGGCGCAGCGAATTGGTCAGGTGCTCCGGCGGGAACGGCGGGAACTGGATGCCGCGATCGCGGATGAACCGCGGCACGCCGGACCAGTCGTAGGTGAGCAGGACTTCGGTCCCGGCGTCCACCGCGGTCAGGTCGTACCGCCAGAGCCAGCCGCCGAACTCCAGCTCACCGTCGGCTTTACGGGTGCCGACCTGCCAGCCGATGCGGTGCGGCTCGTCGATCAGCTCGACCTTGTTGATGACCTGATAGTCGCTGTCGGGGTGGCGGCCGTGGTACATGTCCATGCGGAACAGCTGGCCCACCTCGGTCAGCGGCGCCCGGTCGACGGCCTCGCGCACCCAGCCGGTGCCGTCGATCGCGGGATGGGTGGCCGGATCGGCCAGCACGGCGAACACCTGCTCCGGTGTGGCCGCGATGGTCAGGGTCTCGGTCAGATTCTCCACGATGTGCTCCTTGTCAGTGGATGGTCTCTTGCCCTCCCTACGAACGGGACCGGCCGAGACGGACACCTCGCGCCAAGCCTTTTGATGTTTATTTCGGTGCGCAACGGCAATCACCCCAGTATGGAGTCGACGACGCCCCTGCTCACCGTGCTGGTCTGGCACGTGCACGGCTCTTGGACGACGTCGTTCGTCCAGGGTCGCCATCGCTACCTCCTGCCGGTGCTCGCCGGTGACAGCCACTGGGGCCGGGGGCGCGGCGAAAGAGCTTGGCCGGATTCCGCGGTCGACGTGCCCGTGTCCGAACTCGCGAACACCCCCGTCGACGTCGTCGTGCTCCAGCGTCTGGAGGAGCTTGAGCTCGCTCAGCGCTGGCTCCGCCGCAGTCCTGGCAAGGATGTGCCCGCCGTGTACGTCGAGCACAACGCCCCGCGCGGACCGGCCGCCACCACCCGGCATCCGCTCGCCGGGCGCGAGGACATCCCGGTCGCGCACGTCACCCACTTCAACGAGCTGATGTGGGACAACGGCATCGCGCCGACCGTGGTCGTCCCGCACGGCCTTCCCGACCCCGGCCACCAGTACACCGGTGAGCTGCCGTCGGCGGTCACGATGATCAACGAGCCGCTGCGGCGCTGGCGGGTCACCGGCACCGATCTGCTGCCCGCGTTCGCCGAGGCGGCGCCCATCGACGTGTTCGGCACGCGGACCGAAACGCTCTCCGACCTGCCGGGCGCCGGCGGCCGGGTGCGCGGGCGCGGCGATCTCAAGACAGCGGATCTGCACCGGGAAGCGGCCCGGCGGCGCGTCTACCTGCACACCGCGCGCTGGACTTCGCTCGGGTTTTCCTTGCTGGAAGCCATGCATCTGGGCTTGCCGATCGTCGCACTGGGCACCACTGAGTCGACGCTGGCTGTCCCACCGGACGCCGGGGTGCTCTCCACGGACGTCACCGTGCTCGCGAACGCGCTGCGGGAGCTGGTGCACGAACCGGATTTCGCCGCGCTGACCGGGAAATCGGCGCGGGAGTTCGCACTGCGCCACTTCGGCCTGTCGCGCTTCCTCGACGACTGGGACCGCCTGCTCGCCGAGGTCACCCGATGAAGATCCGCTGGCCGAAAACGATTCGACGGGGTCAGCCGGGGCTGCCAGAGTGATCGACCATGACCAACTCCGAGCTGTTGACCGCCGCCGACGTCGAGCTCATGCAGGAGCTGGCCCAGCGGATCACGGCCATCCGCCCCGAGCTGGTGAACAGCGACGCCGCGTACGGCGAGCTGGCCTGGAATTGGGGCAAAGGCCACGCCGCCCAGGGCGCGAGCTGGCGTAAGCGGCTGTGGTTCGACGGCGAAAGCCTGGTGGCCTGGGGCTGGGCCCAGCTGCCGCGCCGGGTCACCCGTAACGACGGCTCCGTCAAGGACGTCACCGGCGCCTATCTCGCCTACCAGGTCCACCCCGATCACGCCGAGCTGGTCGACGAGGTGATCGACTGGTACGAAACCACGGCCGGGAACCTCGAGCGCACCGTGCTTCCCGGCGTCGCCGACGAGTTCGGGCTCGAGCGGTGGGCCGCGCGCGGTTACGAGACCGACCCGGACGCGCTCGGGGACACCGGGTCGTGGACCCAGCTCAACGAGCGGGATCTGGTCGACGTGGAAGAGCCGGTTCTGCCCGGCGGGTACCACTTCCGCACTGCCGACGAGGCCGGGCCCGCGGCGGCGGTTCAGGCCCATGTGGACGCTTGGGCGCCGTCGGTGTACTCGGCCGAGAGCTACGAGGGGGTCCGGCGGACGGCCGCGTATCGCGGTGACCTGCACGTGCTCGTCGAAGCGCCGGACGGGACCATGGCGTGCTCGGCGATCATGTGGCTCGACGAGGTGAACAAGACCGCCGAGTTCGAGCCGGTCGGGACGCACCCGGGGTACCGGCGGCTGGGGCTGGCGCGGGCGATGCTGCTGCACGGGATGCGGCTGGCGCGTGACGCGGGCGCCACGCACATGACGGTCGCCTGCCTGGGCGCGCCGGGGCATCCGAGCGCGCGCGGGCTGTACCACGGCGTCGGGTTCCGGGAGCTGTCGCGCGACGCTCCGCTCATCAAATTCCCGTCTGCTGGATAGGGTTGACCGTTCACCAGGGCCGGGCTCACCATGGTGACGTGCCAGCCGTCAGGGAACTCTTCCGCCGCCGCACCGGTGTCGCGGCTCTGCTCCTGCGCCGCGGACGGCTCGGCTCCCCGCCCGCGTGACCCGCGTCCGCCCGGCGGCCACCCCGATCCCGGTGGCCACTTTCGCGACCACTCGGGAGCCGATCATGTCCGTGGAACTTCCCGCCCGCCTCCGGTCCGCGTCCGTGCCGTCCGACGGCATCCTCGAAGGCACGCGGGTGCTGCGTCGCCTGCCGGACGGCGCCGAGCAGCGGCCGTACGAGCTGTTCGGGCTGCGTCCGCTCGGCCGGGTGATCGGCGCCGAGATCCACGGCGTCGACCTCGCCGAACCGCTCACGCCCGCGCTGCGCGAGGAGCTCAATCGCGCGCTGCTCGAGTGGAAAGTGCTGTTCTTCCGTGACCAGGACATCACTTCCGCGCAGCAACGCGCGTTCGCCGCGCGCTGGGGTGAGCTGGAGACGAACCCGTTCATCCCGCAGGGCGACACCGAGCACGTCACCCGGTTCGCGCGCTCGGCGAGCATGCCCGCGTTCGAGAACATCTGGCACGTCGATGTCACGTTCCGCGAGAACCCCGCGCTCGGCTCGGTACTGCGGCTGCTCGAAGTCCCGCCACTCGGCGGCGACACGCTGTGGGCCGACATGGCCGCCGCCTACGACAACCTGCCCGACGACGTGCGTGCGCGCATCGACGGGCTGACCGCCGTGCACGACTTCATCCCCGGCTTCGCGCGGTTCTCCGACCCGGATTTCCTTGCGCGCCACCAGGAAGCGTTCCCGCCGGTCGAACATCCCGTCGTCCGTGTCCATCCGGAGACGGGCCGGCGCACGCTCTTCGTCAACCAGGCTTTCACGACCCACATCGTCGGCCTCGAACCCGGCGAGAGCGACCGGCTGCTGCGGCTTCTGTTCACCCGCGCGCACATCCCGGAACTCCAGGTGCGCTTCACCTGGCGGCCCGGCTCGGTCGCCTTCTGGGACAACCGGGCCACCCAGCACTACGCCGTCAACGACTACCACCCGCACGTCCGGGTGGCCGAGCGCGTCGCCATCGCGGGTGATCGGCCGTTCGGACCTCAGGCGTAGGCGCGGATCGCCTCCGCGCGGTCGCGCACGTCGAGCTTCACGAGTATCGCCGAGACGTGGTTGCGGACGGTCTTCGGCGAGAGCCCGAGGCGGCGCGCGATCGTGGTGTCCGGCAGGCCGGTGGTCAGCAGGTCGAACACCTCGCGCTGGCGCGCGGTGAGGTAGTGGGCCATCAGGCTTTCGCGGTCGGTGAGCAGCGCGAGCACGCGGTCGGCGATCGCCGTGTCGAACACGGCCGCGCCCGCCGCCACCCCGCGTATCGCGCGGACGATCTGCTCCCCCGACGCGCTCTTGAGCAGATGGCCGCGCACGCCGGAGCGGATCGCGGCCACAATGGACAGATCACCCGCGAACTCGGTGAACGCCAGCGTCGCCGTGTCCGGCGCGGTGAAGACACCCAGCCTGAGGTCGATCACCAGCACGTCGGGGCGGTGCCGCAGCACCTCGCGGGTCACCTCGGCGCCCGTCGCCGCCTCGCCGACGAGTTCGAGGCCGTCGGCGGCCGCCAGCAGCGTCCGCAGGCGGGCTCGCACGGCGGGTGAACCATCGGCGACCACGACCGAACGACTGAGCACGTTCCCTCCACATTCCCCGGGAACCTGACTCTGCGCCGACGGCGATGTGGAAAGTTTGCGCGTGCGTTGTGCCGATCATGGCACCTGGCAGTATTCGCATGTGGAGTTCGGGGTACTCGGTGAGATCGAGGTCCGCGCCGGCGGGCGCCCGGTCGATCTCGGCCCTGCCCGCCGCCGGTGCGTGCTGGCCGCGCTGCTGGTCGACGTCAATCAGGCCGTGCGCACCGATCAGCTGGTCGACCGGGTCTGGGGCGACCGGCCGCCGGCGCAGGCCCGCACCACGTTGTCGAGTTACCTCACGCGGCTGCGGCAGGTGCTGGGCGACACTCCGCTCACCCGGCGATCCGGCGGCTACGTGCTGACCGCCGATCCCGCGTCCGTCGACCTGCACCACTTCCGGGATCTCGTCGCGCGCGCCCGTGCCACGGCCGACGACGCCAAGGCCGCCGAGCTGCTCGACGAGGCGCTGGGACTCTGGCGAGGCGAGGCGTTCGCGGGCTTGGACACGCCGTGGATCAACGCCGTCCGCGGCAACCTCGACGACGAGCGCCGCGCGGCCGAGCGGGACCGGACCGACGTGCAGCTCCGGCTCGGCAGGCACTCGGCGCTGCTGCCGTCGCTGACCGCGCAGGCCGAGGCGCAGCCGCTCGACGAACGCCTGGCCGGACAGCTGATGCTCGCCCAGTACCGCGGCGGACGGCGCGCCGACGCGCTGGAGACCTACCGCCGCGTCCGCGCGCTGCTCGGCGACGAACTCGGCGTCGACCCCTCGCCGCCGTTGCAAGAGCTGCACCAGCGGATCCTCGCGGCCGATCAGGCGTTGACGCCCGCCGAGACCACGCTCCCGGTCCCGCGCCAGCTGCCCGCCGCGCCGTCCCAGTTCACCGGGCGGGCGCGGGAGCTGCGGCTGCTGGACGACGGGACCGCGCCGATCACGGTGATCGGCGGCACCGGCGGCATGGGCAAGACCTGGCTGGCGCTGCACTGGGCGCACCGCAACCTCGACCGCTTCCCCGACGGCCAGCTGTACGTGAACCTCAGCGGGTTCGCGCCGTCCGGCGAACCGCTCGCGCCGGAGACGGCCGTGCGTGGTTTCCTCGACGCGCTGGGCGTGCCGCCCACGTCCGTTCCGGCGGATTCCGCCGCGCAGGCAGGGCTTTACCGCAGTCTGGTCGCCGGGAAACGGATGCTGATCGTCCTCGACAACGCGCGTGACACCGACCAGGTGACCCCGTTGCTGCCGGGCACCAGCGACTGCACGGTGCTGGTCACCAGCCGCCGCCAGCTCGGCGGACTGGTCACCGCGCACGGCGCCAAGCCACTGCCGTTGAAGGTGCTGAGCGAGCCCGAAGCGCGCGAGCTGCTCGAATTACGCTTGCACACCAACGAATCCGCGGCGCTGGCCGAGCTGCTGCGCCAATGCGCCGGACTCCCGCTGGCGCTCGGCATCATCGCCGCCAGGGCCGCCGCCAACCCGGACTTCCCGCTGTCCGCGCTCGCCGAGGAACTTCGCGACGAAACGGCCAAAATGGCCGCTTTCGACGCGGGCGAAGCGACCGTCAACCTGCGCGCGGTGTTCTCGTGGTCCTCCCAGCACCTCGAAGCGCCCGACGCGCGGATGTTCCGGTTGCTCAGCCTGCACCCCGGCCCGGACTTTTCGGCCGCGGCGGCCGCCAGCCTCGCCGGTGTCCGGCTCGACGAGGCGCGGGCGTCACTGGGAACGTTGACCGGAGCGCATTTGCTGACCCAGCCTGCGCCCGGCCGGTTCGCGCTCCACGACCTGTTGCGCGCCTATTCGGCGAGCCTGCCCGACGACGATCGCGACGACGCGGCCCTGCGCCTGCTCGACCACTACCTCCACACCGCGCAGCTCGCCGATCAGCTGCTGTTCCCGCACCGCGACCGGCTCACCCCGCCAACACCCAGCCCCGGCATGACACTCGAGCGTCTCGCCGACGATCACAAGGCCTGGGACTGGTTCCGCGCCGAACGCCCGGCGCTGCTGACGTTGACCGAGCAGGCGGCGAACACCGGCTTCGGCGGCCACGCCTGGCGCATCCACTGGAACCTGGTGACCTTCCTGCAGCGCAGCGGTCTCTGGCACGACCTCGCGGCCAACGCGCGCACCGCGCTCGCGGCGGCCACCCGGACCGGCGACAGTGAAGGCCAGGCCCAGTGCCACATCAGCATCGCCTACAGCAGCGTCCGGCTGACCGAGTTCGACGACGCGCACGCGCATTTGGGCCACGCGCTGGAGTTGCGTGCCGGTGACCGCATCGCGCAGGCCGACATCCACCTGCAGCTCGACTGGGCCTGCGGCCAGCAGGGCCGCAACGAGGAAGCGCTCACGCACGCGCTGGAGGCGCTCAGGCTTTATCAAGCCGAGCAGCACGAATCCGGTCAGGCGCTCGCGCTCAACGACGTCGGCTGGTACCACGCGAACCTCGGCACCTACACCGAGGCGCTGACCTATTGCGACGAGGCGCTGCGGTTACATCGCAAACTCGGCAACCGGGTCGGCGAAGCGGCCACTTCGGACAGTGTCGGCTACGCGCACCATCACCTCGGCCACCACGAACAGGCCGTTTCGGCGTACCTGCACGCCATTTCCCTGTACCACGAACTGGGCGACCGCTACGGCGTCGCGACGGCGCTCACGCACCTCGCCGACACCCACTCGGCCGCGGGCGAGCCCGCGCTCGCCCGCGACTGCGTCTCGGCGGCGCTCGACATCTTCGAGTCGCTCAGGCATCCCCGCGCCGACGAGACCAGAACCAAATTACGAGGGCTCGACGCCGCCGGGTCCGGGCTCGGTACAGCCGACTGACGGGCAGGCCAGCACGCTCGCGGGCGCCTGGCTCACGACGGCCGACGTCAACGCGATACCGACCGCCGCCAGCGCCACCAGCACGGCTCTGCGCACATTCTCTTTACTCATGGCGTCCACTGAACCGCACAACGACCACAATGGACCCCCGGATGTGACCCGGCACGGCCGATGGGGAGCCACACTCCGCCCTTTCGGGCAGCCCCTGCCAGGACTCGTGAGTGGTACGGCCGGTTCTAACCGGTCTAAACACTCACGACCCGGGGTGTTCGGCGAGGACGTCGGCGATGAGGCTGGCGTGGGGTGTGGCCTCGGTTTCGTCGGTGGCCTTGGTCAGCATCAGCATGGCCTTCCACAACGCCCAGCCGCGAGCCCGCGCCCACATCGCGGAGTCCTGCGCGACCGCCTCGCGGAACGCCTCACGGCTCGGCCCCGAGAACATTCCCCAGGCGATCACCAGATCACAGGCCGGGTCACCCACCCCCGACGTGCCGAAGTCGATGACCGCGGCCAGCTTTCCGCCGTCCACCAGCAGGTTGCCGTGCGCGATGTCCCCGTGGAACCACACCGGGCTCCCCCGCCACTCGGCCGCCAAAGCCGCCTCCCAGACGGCCGAAGCCCGGTCCGTGTCGATACGTCCCGCGAGCATCGCCAGACACCGGCGAGTCGCCTCGTCATAAAACCCAGGGGATGCCCCGCGATGGAAACTGTGCTGCCCCGCCGCCGGTCCACCGTCCGGCGAACACGCCTGCAACGCCCGGACGAACTCGGCCACCGACACGGCGAACGCCGTCATGTCGTCGATCCGGTCATCCCGCGCGGTCTCGCCGGGCAGCCAGCCGCGGATCGACCACGGGTACGGGTAGCCCTCGCCCGGCTCGCCCTCGGCCAAGATCGGTGGCACGGCGACCGGGAGCGACGGCGCCAGCCGTGGCAGCCAGTGGCTCTCCTTGCGCACGGCGAGCGCGTAAGTGGCCGCGGTCGGCAGGCGCGCGGTCATCCGCGAGCCGAGCCGATATGTCCGGTTGTCCCAGCCGTCGATCTCGACGGGGGTCACCGGCAACCCCGCCCATCGCGGGAACTGCGCGGCGATCAACCTCTTGACCAGTGCGGCATCGATGCCTGCTCGACCATCCACACACTGATCATCACCGGCCGGGCAAGCGAATATCGCCGCCGAGCCGCGCCGGTGGGCCGCTGGTAGCATGCCGGGCGGACTTCGAGGGGGAACCGATGGCAGGCCAGGGGTTTCGCGACGAGCTGACCCAGTTGTTGCAGGCGCGGTATCCGCTGCTGGTCGTCGAAACGCACGAGGAACAGCGGGTCGTGCGGGAGATCCGCGCGGTCGCCGAGGACGGCTCCAGGCTGCGGACGCCGCGCCGGGTCTACGTGTGGTCGTCGACGACCGGCCTCGCGCCCGCGGGCGGGCAGCCGATCAACGACACGCGGGCCGCGTCGGCCGCGCTGGAGCGGGTGTACGGCTGGAACGAACCAGCCGTGTTCGTGTTCGTCGACCTGCATCCGTCGCTGGTGTCCGAGGGCGGGAACCGGCCGGATCCCGAGGTCGTGCGGCGGCTGCGGGAGCTCGCGGGCGCGCTCAAGACGCGGCCGGTGCCGCTGACCGTCATCCTGGTGTCGCCGTCGCTGCCGGTGCCGTCGGAGCTGGAACACGACGCGACGGTCGTCGACTTCCCGTTGCCGGATCAGGAGCAGATCGGTGAGCTGCTCGACGGCATGGTCACCGCGCACCGCCAGCACGTGCGGATCAGCATCGACCGGGACGAGCGCGACATGATCGTGGCCGCCGCGCGCGGGCTGACGCTGCCCGAGGCCGAGAACGCGTTCGCCAGGGCGCTGGTCGAAGGCGGCGGGCTCGACCGCAGTGACCTGGAGCTGATCCTCGCCGAGAAACGGCAGGCCGTGCGCCGGTCGGGGATGCTCGACATCGTGCCCGCCGAAACCGGGTTCGACGCGGTCGGCGGTCTCGACCGGCTCAAGCGCTGGCTGGTCAAGCGCACCGGCACCTGGACGCCTGCCGCCGCGGCGTACAACCTCAGCGCGCCGAAGGGCCTGCTGCTCACGGGTGTGCCTGGCTGTGGCAAGAGCCTGTCCGCGGTGTGCGTGGCGAACATGTGGCATCTGCCGTTGCTGCGGCTGGACCTCGGCCGGATCTTCGCCGGGCTCGTCGGCTCCAGCGAGAAGAACATGCGCACGGTCATCCGCACCGCCGAAGGCATCGCGCCGTGCGTGCTCTGGGTCGACGAGATCGAAAAAGGGCTGGCGGGCGCGGGCGGCGGCGGTGACGGCGGCACGGCGCGCCGGGTGCTCGGCACCTTCCTTTCGTGGATGCAGGAGAAGTCCGCGCCGGTGTTCGTGATGGCGACCGCGAACCAGGTCGACTCGCTGCCACCCGAATTCCTGCGCAAGGGCCGGTTCGACGAGATCTTCTTCGTGGACCTGCCCTCGGCCGCCGAGCGGGCCGCGATCTGGCGGATCCACCTGCGCAAGCGGGTCACCGACGCGTTCGTGGGCAGCGAACTGCGGCTCGACGACGCGCTCTTCGCCGAACTCGCCGACCGCAGCGCCGGGTACAGCGGCGCCGAGATCGAGCAGGCCGTCCTTTCCGGACTCGTCGACGCGTTCGCCGAGAAGCGCCCGCTGCGCCGCGACGACCTGGTGCACGCGGTGAAGTCGACCGTGCCGCTCTCGGTCACCCAGGCCGACGAGATCACCGCCATCCGGAACTGGGCCGAGACCCGCGCGGTGGCCGCGACCGACGACGGCACCGCCGACGAGAAGCCGCCCGCGCCGGTCCCGCCAGCGCCACCGGCGGCACCGACCGGAAGGACGATCGACGTATGACGCACCGGGTGACCGTGACCATCGGCAGGGACGGCTCGATCAGCGCCGAGACACACGGCGTGACCGGCTCGAAGTGCCTCGACTACATCCCGCTCCTCGAGGACATGCTCGACGCGGAGACGGTCACGTCGGAGTTCACCGAGGACTACCGGCGCACCGAGACGACAACCGAGAACACGGCGAACCGGCAGCAGACGCAGTGGAACTCCTGAACCTGCACCGGATCGTCGACGTCACCGCCGCCGAGGGTCCGGGACTGCGCTGCGCGGTCTGGACCCAAGGCTGTTCGGTCCGCTGTCCCGGCTGCTTCAACCCGCAGACCTGGACCACCAAGGGCGGCACCCGGTTGCCGTGGCAAGAGGTCGCGGACCAGGTGTCACGCGCACGCGACGAACACGGCGTCGAGGGCGTCACGCTGCTCGGCGGCGAGCCTTTCGATCAGCCCGAACCGCTCGGCGCGCTGGCGACGGCGGTCCGCGCCCAAGGACTTTCGGTCATGACCTTCACCGGTCACCGGCTCGAAGACCTGCGCACCAGGCCGGACTGCGCCGAACTGCTGTCGTCCACGGATCTGCTGGTCGACGGCCCGTACCTGGCCGACCAGCCGGAACCGTCCAGGCCGTGGGCCGGCTCGGCCAACCAGCGCTTCCACTTCCTGACCGGCCGCTACGACCCCTCCGTGCTCGACGCGCCGAACCGGCTCGAACTGCGGATCGCCACCGACGGCTCGGTCGAGCTGAACGGGTTCGCCACCACCGAGGCGCTGGAAGCGCTGCTCGCGCCCGAAAGGAGCCACCGATGAGCGTCACGCTCAAGCTGCGCAGCGAGGCACTCGCCCAGCTCAACGCCGCCACGATCGCCGCGCACACCCAGGCGAACGCCCAGGCGGGCCAGGTCACCGTGCGCACCCGCATGCGGCACCGCGATCTGCTCACCCGCGCGCTCACCGGCTTGCGCGCGCAGGTCAGCGAAACCGGCGACACGGTCGTCGCGAACTGGACGGGCAGGCGAATCCAGTTCACCTACGGCCCCGACGGCGTGCAAGTGGCGCATGTGGACGGTCCGGGCCTCACCCCGGCCGAGGCCGAGAAGCTGGTGCTGTCGGTCGACGACGCCTACGCCGCCGAGGTCCAGCGTCAGGTGTACGCGCGGATCAAGGAACGCGCCGCGCGGTCCGGCATGCGTGTCGAGTCCGAGCGGACCAACGCCGACCAGTCGATCAGCATCACACTGGCCGCGATGTCGTGACCGAGGTCAGGCTGGGACTGATCGAGTTCGGCAAGGCGCTCAACGACAGCGTCACCGTGCCGGGCCTCGGCGAGCTGCCCGGCGGCCAGGTGAGCGTCGGCCGAGCGACCCGCGGCGACCGCGCTCGGCTGATCCGCGACGAGCGGGTGCTCGCCCAGGATCTGCGCCTCGGGATCATGCTGCGCAAGAAGTTCCTGTCGAGCGAACTGGAACCGCGCACGGAGGCCGGTTTCCTGCGTGACGTCTTCCTCGCGGTCGGGCGGCGCGACATCGTGCCGGGTGACGCGCTGGAACTGTACGCGGACAACGAGATCGGGCCGGACACGAGCCACCAGGTCGGCGTCGCGCAGGTGCACGCGCCCGGCCACAACTTCCTGACCGGGTTCCACGCGCAGGTGCGCCAGCACGAGGGCACGCTGCGCGACGGCGCGCTGATCGGGCATTTCCGCGGTGGCCAGGTGCTCGGCGCGCCGATGCGGGTGCTCGGGCTGTCCGGCCCGGCCGGGCCGATCCCGGAGCTTCCGACCGGCCAGTACGCCACCGCGCTGCTCGGTTTCCAGTGCGTCGCGCCGCCGATGCCGGGCGACATGCTGGCCATCTACCCCGAGGCGGAGCGCGAGTATGTGGAGCACCGCGAGGGTATGGCGGTGGTGCACGGCGTGACCAGCCTCGGCGACGGCTCGACGGTGGCCGCGGTCGAGGTGCCCGAGCAGATGACCCGCAACGTGCTCACCGCCGGTTCGCTCGCGAGGCTGATCCGGCCGAACGGGGTGGGCATGGAGTCCGCGTCCACTGTGGTCGCCGGCGGGATCAAGGTCACGTCACTGGCCAGGGGCAACATGATCATCCCGGTCGGCGCGGGCACCGGCGTGTTCACCGTCGGACTGTCCACACAGGACGTTCGGCCCCAAGACGTGCTCGAAACCTACGTTCCCGCGCCGGGCACGCGGGAAGACCAGCAGCTCGCACCACCACCGCCGCCACCCACTGGGACACCGAGTTCCACGGTGGACGTCAACACGGCGACACCGGCCGAGCTGGCCACCTTGCCCGGCATGTCACCGGAACGCGCCGCGTCGGCCGTCGAACTGCGCCGACGACAGGGCGGTTTCGCCGACGTCGAAGCGTTCGGCGTGGCCGTCGGCCTGCAGCCGCACCAGATCGTGCGGCTGCGTGGCCGGGCGACCGCGAGCCGGGTCGAGCAGCGCGGAACCGGGATCCGCCAGCTCGACATCTAGGGCGTGTAGACGGCTTCCTTGCCGTACAACTCCTTGGTGAAGCTGGAAATGTACGTATGCGAGTCGGACGCGCCGAGGTTGTACGTCAGGTAGACGCCGTAACCCTCACTGACGGTCCGCCGGGCGAGGCTGGCGGCGGTGCTGGTCGACGTCGCGCCGATCTGCACCGCCGCCGGCGACAGCCGCGACTTCGGGAGCGCGATGCTCGGCACGCCCCATGTGCCGTAGTACGGGTTCCACGCGTAGCTGAACTTCGACGTGATGTCGACGCCGCCATAGGACAGCCGCGACGCCGACGGGCCGATGTTGTACAGCGAGATCAGCTTGTTCGGCTGCAAGGCGCGCAACGCCGACACGAGGTAGACGAACGAGCTGGCGTTCGGCTGGCCGGTGCCGTTCCTGCCGTATTCGGCGTACTCGTCGTCGAAGTCGATGCCGTCGAGCCCGTACTTGGTCACCGCGTCCGACAGCTGCTTCGCGAACGCCTCGGCCGAAGCCTTGGTCGGGAAGTTCGCGAACCCGGCGCCCTGGTGGTTGCCCAGAATCGAAAGCATGACCTTGATCCCCTTGGCCTGCAACGGCCGCACCTGGGTCGCCACGTTGTCGAGCACGCGCTGCACGTTCGGGTTGAACGACAGGTACGCGGCCTTCTTCGTGGTGTCGTAGTTGATGTTCGCCGCGAAGATCACGCCGACGTCGAACACGTTCCCGCCGCCTTGCAGCGCGTACTTGCCGACGTTGAGCATGCTGTTGTTGTTGACCTCGATGTAGGCCACGGAGATCGGCCCGGTCTTCTCCGGGAGCGCGTTCGCCTGGCTCGTCGTCATACCCGCGATGAGGGCCACGCCGGCGAGCAGCGCGGTGATCCGGCCGAGTTTGGACACCGTTGATCAACTCCCGTCGATTGGGTGAACTCGAGCCTATGTATGTTTCTTTCTCCCAACGTGTCAAGGAAAGTGATCGATTGACCTCGGTTGGCCTACGCGGTTCGTCTGGAACGATCACGCAGCGCAGTACGCAGCCCGAACTCGACGGCCGACACCGCGCCGTCCTCGTCACGCAGGAAGCGAGCCAGCGGCTGACGGGTGTCTCCCGCGCGCGCGACGACGTCCTCTGCCACGAAGACGACCTCCGCCGCTGGCGGCATCTCGAACGAGTCGTCGGTCGCCACCATCCGCGCCCACAGCCCGCCGTCCCGCACGGTGAACTCGAAGCCCAGGTCACCGGTCGGGAAGAGTCCCGCGTACTCCTCCGGGTCGGTCGGCACCACCGGCTTGGCCTCGATCGCGGGCAGCCCGGCCACGTTCTCCAGGCACCAGTCGACCACCTTCGGCCCCAGCGCCCCGCCACCGATGCCGTTGGTCAGCACGGTGACCGCGAGGTTCTCGGCGGGGACCGTGACGAACTCGGACCGCTGGAGGTTGCTGACGTTGCCGCCGTGCCGGATCACCTCGGCGTCACCGAAGCGGGTGATCAGCCAGCTCAGCCCGACCTCCTCGATCGGGTAGGCGGCCTTGCGCTGCGGCGTCCACAGCAGCTTCCTGGTCGCGTCGCTGAGTGGCGGCGCGCCTTTCGCTTGTCCGGTCAGCAAGAACTTCGCCCAGCGGAGCTGGTCGGCCGCCGTCGACCACAATCCCCCACCGGGGTTGGCCGACCGCGTCAGGCCGACGTCATGCTCCACTTCGGACTTCCCGTCGCGCAGCACGTGCCCGACCGCGTGCGGCCTGGTGAGCACATCCCATGGCAGGAACCACGAATCGGTCATGTCCAGCGGTTCCAGCAGCCGCTCACGCACCAGGTCCTCGAACGCCAGCCCGGAAACCGCCTCGGCGACGCGGCCCGCAAGCAGGAAACCCGAGTTACTGTAAGAGAAAACCTCGCCGACGCCGAACACCTGCGGCAGCTCGTCGTAACGCGCGGTGGCGGCGGCGAGCGCGTCGGAGCCCCAGCCGGTGTCCATGTCGACGTCACCGAGGAAGCCCGCGGAGTGCGTGAGCAGATGCCGCGTGGTGATGACGTCGCGCGCGGCGGGATCGGCCAGCTTCAGGTCGGGCAGGTACTTCACGACCGGTTCGTCGAGATCCAGCAGCCCGTCCTCGACCAGCGCCAGCACCGCGGCCGCGGTGAACGTCTTGCTCGTCGAGCCGATCATGAACAGCGTGCCCGGCTCCACCGGCAGCCCGGTGTCCACACTGGACACGCCAGTGGTCAGCACGGACACTTCGCCGTCGTGCAGGATGCCCACCGAGGCTCCCGGCACGCCGAGTTCACGCGCCCACTCGTCGAGCAATGGCTGCAGTTCCCGATTCATCCTCGTCCCTCTTCCGGCGTCGCGGTGCGGTTCCACCACCGTGGCACCGCGACGGCGTCGCGGGTTCGTCCTTCCGCACGGACACCCGCCCCCGCTTTCGTCGCCCCGCACCAGCCGGGGGTCGTGAGTGTTTAGACCGGTTAGAACCGGCCATACCACTCACGACCCCCACTGCGCCATTCGGCCTAGCCCGCCAGACAGACGCACCGGCCGCGCGCAGCCCATATAGTCGCGGTGTGCTCGGTGAACGGGTCGATTCCTGGATGCGCGGGCATGAACCGCTCGTCGACGCCGCCTCGGCCGCGGTACTCGTCGTCTGCTGGACGCTGTTCGGCGTCGCGGTGCGGGGGGGGACGCTCCTTATTTCCTGCTGTCACTGGGTTTGCTGCTGCCACTGGCCGCGCGCAGGCGGCACCCGGTCCCAGCAACGGCGATAGTGCTGACTGTCGCTTTCGTACAGTGGCTGACCGTGCGCGACACCATCGGCGCGCTCCCCGCCGATCTCGCGGTCCCGATCGTCGTCCACGCCGTCGCCGCGTACGGACCGCGCTGGGCGGCCAACGGCGCGCTCGGGTTCGGGCTGGCGGGCGCGGCACTCGGCGGCGTCAGCTGGCCGCAGCTGCCGTCCTCGGCCGAAGCGCACCTGCTCACGGGCGCGTTCCTGGCCAGTGTCGTCGTCGCGGCTTGGGCGACGGGCACGCTGGCCGGGGTGCGCCGCAAGCAGGCCGAGACGCTCGCGGACCGCGCGACGCTGCTCGAACGCGCCCGCATCGCCCGCGAGATGCACGACGTCGTCGCGCACTCCCTCGCCGTGCTGATCGCCCAGGCCGACGGCGGCCGCTACGCCACCTCGCCCGAAGCCCGCGCGAACGCGCTGACGACCATCGCCACCTACGGCAGGCAGGCGCTCGCGGAGACCCGCCGCGCGCTCGGCGTGCTGCGCGACGAACCCACGACCGAGCCGATGCCGAGCCTCGGTGACGTTCCCGCGCTGGTCGAGCGGGTTCGCTCGGGCGGACTCGGGGTCAAACTCGACATCGAGGCGCCCGACGAGGTCGAGCCGGGACTCGGGCTGGTGGCCTACCGCGTGGTGCAGGAGGGATTGACCAACGTGATCAAGCACGCGGGCCCCGGCGCGAAAGCCGAGGTTGCGGTGCGATGGGGACCGGAGAGGCTGGAGATCGATGTGCTCGACGACGGCCGCGGCGCACCCGGCACGGTCAAGGGCGGCTATGGGTTGGTGGGAATGCGAGAACGTGTGAATGCCTACGGTGGCGTCGTCACCTTGGAGCCGCGCCCCGGCGGCGGGCGGGCGCTGACCGCCCGGATCCCGCTATGACGGTCCGCGTGCTGCTCGTCGAAGACCAGGCGCTGGTCCGCGCGGGGCTCCGGATGGTGATCGACTCCCAGCCGGACCTGACTGTGGTCGGCGAGGCGGGCGACGGGCTCGCCGGCGTGCACGAGGCGCGCAGGGTCCGGCCGGACGTGATCGTGATGGACATCCGGATGCCGATCCTTGACGGCATCGAGGCGACCCGGCGGATACTCGCGGCACCCGAGCCGCCGAAGGTGCTGGTGCTGACCACTTTCGACCTCGACGACCACGCGCTCGCCGCCATCAGGGCGGGCGCGAGTGGTTTCCTGCTCAAGGACGCGCCGCCGGAGGACCTGCTCGCCGCGGTCCGCACGGTGCACGCCGGCGACGCCGTGCTCGCCGCGTCGACCACCCGGCGGCTGCTCGACCGGCTCTCCCCCGGGCTCGACCCGGCGGCCGAGCGCGCGGTCGCCGGGCTGACCGGGCGCGAGCGGGAGGTGCTGGCCGAGATCGCGAAGGGCTGGTCGAACGCCGAGATCGCCGACCGCCTGGTGGTTTCGACGGGCACGGTGAAGACGCACGTCAGCAGCGTGCTGGCGAAGCTCGGCGTCCGGGACCGGGTGCAGGCGGTGATCACCGCCTACGAAGCGGGACTGATCAGGCCCGGTGAGCGCACTTGACGTCCCCGGCGGGCAGCACGCCGTCCAGCAGATAGCGCTCGACGATTTCACTGACGCAGTTCGTCCCCTCGGAGCGGTAGACGCCGTGGCGGAACGCGCCGTCGAGCGTGACCATACGAGAGCCGTGGATCGCCGCGTGCATGGCCTGCTGCCCCGGATACGGCGCCGCCGGATCACCGGTCGCGCCGACGACCAGCGCGGGATGCGCGACATCGACCCTGGTCGGCGGCTCGGCGGGCGAGGCAGGCCAGAACGCGCACGGCGTGATCTGCCTGGCCAGCGAACCGAAGAACGGCTCGGCGGCGCGATGCTTCTCCATGTCGCGCCAATACGTCTCGGGATCGCGTGACGCCGCCCGGTCCGCGCACCGGTTCGCGACGCCCGCGCTGAACCCGAACTCGGCGCTGACCTCCTGGCTTCGGTACAGCTCGAACCGCTCGGCCTGCTCTGGCGTCGGCGTGACCGCGAGGCCGCGCGCCGCGTCACGCAACACGCGCACCTGCGCGGTGAGTTCGGCGTAGAACGCGTCGGTGTCGACGGCCGTCAGCAGTAACCCGGGCAGCATGGCGGCGTCGACGCGGTACTCGCCGACCTGGAACGGCGTCCGCGCGGCGATGTCGTCCACAGTGGACAGCACCTCCGCCGTCGTGGCGCCGAGCTGTCCATTGTGGACCGCAGCCCACCGCGCCCAGTCTGCCAGTGCCGCAGCGTCGACTTTCCCGGTCTCCCTCGTCAGCGCCGGGCCGTAAGCGTCGGGCCCGACCGGGCTGTCGAGCACGACGCGGTCCACACGGCTGGGGAACATCTCCAGGTAGACGGCCCCGAGGTAGCCGCCGTAAGACCAGCCGAGATAGGAGATGCGCGGCTCACCGAGTGCGGCGCGTACGGCGTCGAGGTCGCGTGCGATGTTACGGGTCGATCCGTGCGGCAGCAGGTCGCGGTAGGGCTCGCAGCGCGCGGCGAGCTTCTTCGCCGCCGCGACGCTCTCGTCGAAAGCACGCCGGTCCGGGCTCGCGAACTGCGCGCTGCGCAGATAGTCGCCGGTCGACCAGCCGCATTCCAGCGGCGTGCTCCGGCCGAAGAACCGGGGATCGATCGCCACCAGGTCGTGCTGCCCGGCAAGCGGCCCGTCGAGTAGCACGGCGTCCAGCGATGGCCCGGGACCGCCGTTGTTGACCAGCAGCGAACCGCGTTTGTGCCCGGTCGCGGGCCGCCGGGCCACGGCCACCGAGATCGTCCGATCGCCCTTGTGGTCGAGCGGGACACGGATCTCACCGCATCGCGCGCCCGCCGCGGCCAGCCTGGCGTCTTGGCAGTCATGCCACTCGATCGCGGGCTGGCTGGGCGGGCAGACGAGCGATGCCGCGATCGACGCGGCCAGAAAGTGTTTGATCATGGGAAAAACCTAGGTACCTGCCGCCCGCGGCACATCTGGCGCGAGACCGGACCCGGGTCCCCCACGAGACAGAGGTCAGCTCCGGAGCACCGGAGCACCGGACCAGCGGGCCAGCGGGCCAGCGGGCCGAGTTGTTCACTCCGCCCGTGCCCGGCTGACTTCCGTCGCTTGGCCGGGACCACTGATCGGCTCTATCGTATACGAATGGAGCTGGAGCTGCGCCATTTGCGGATCGTGTGCGCGATCGCCGAACTGGGAAGCATCACCAAGGCCGCGAACACGCTCGGCATGGCGCAGCCCGCGCTGACGGCGCAGCTCAAGCGGATCGAGCGCACCCTCGGCGGCGCGGTGTTCCTGCGCGACCACGCGGGCACGCGCCCGACCCCGCTCGGCAAACTCGTGCTCGACCGGGCCAGGATGCTGCTCCCCGCCGTTTCCGCGCTGCACGACGAGGCCGCGCGGCTCGCCCAGCACATCCACTCCGGCGAGCCGATGACGTTGCGGCTCGGGTCGACGTCCGGGCCGATGCTGGGCGGGCTCGTGCAGCGCCTCGGCACCCTGCATCCGGACACCCATGTCGCCCCGCACGCGTCGTGGTCGGCCAACGAACTCGCGGCCAAACTGACCGACGGAAGTCTGGACTTCGCGTTCATCGGCGTCTGCGGAGACGCCCCGCCGCCGCCCGAACCGGGCGTGCGCTGGCAGACGCTCGCGACCGATCCGGTGTTCGTGTTGCTCTCGACCAGGCACCCGCACGCGAAGGACGAAGCCGTCGATCTCGCGGCGCTCGCCGACGAACGATGGTGCGCCACGCCGGGCGACGGCTGCTTCGCCGACTGCTTCGTCTCCGCCTGCGCCAAGGCCGGGTTCACGCCACGCAATCTGTACGAAACGGACGTGCTGGCCTGCGTAGACATGGTCGAGTCCGGGCACGCGGTCGTGTTGTGCCAGCCCACTTTCCGCGAGTTCCCCGGCGTCGTCGCGGTGCCGATCGCGGGAAATCCGTTGAGCTGGCGGCATCTCATCGGCTGGTCGCATCGCGGTGAGATGGGCTTGTTCGCGGCTGAGATGATCGCGCTTTCGCGTGCGGTCTACCGTGAGCTCGCCGATCACCGGCCGAGCTACGCGCGCTTCCTCGAAGCCAACCCGGAATGGGGGGTGACCTACGCGGACTCGGCGGTATGACCCAAATGGTATGTACCACTTGGGTGAGCGGCCTCGTACGGTCGGGGACCGATCCACCTCCCCCCGCCCGAGGAGTGCTTTAACCCATGAAACGCAAAATCGTAGCGGCCGCCGCGGCGGCCATCACCGGCGCCGGTCTGGTCACGGCATTGGCGCTCACGCCGAGCGCGAACGCAGGCGTGCAGTCGGAAATCGTGGCCGCCATGGCACGCGATCTTCATCTCACCCCGCAGCAGGCACAGGCCCGGCTCGCCGCCGAGCAGCGCGCCGCGACCACCGACAGCGCGCTCAAGGCTCAACTAGGCGCCGCGTATGGTGGCTCGTGGCTTGATTCCACCGGCTCGACGCTGACCGTCGCCGTCGCGGATTCCTCGCAGGAAGCCAAAGTACGCGCGGCCGGAGCTGTCGCACAGCCCGTCGCCGTCGGCGCGGCGCAGCTGGATTCCGCGAAAGCGCTGCTGGACAGCAAATCCGCCGACGTCCCGCAGTCGGTACCCGGCTGGTACGTCGACGTCACCACCAACAAGGTGGTCGTCTCGGCCAACCCCGGCGGCGAATCCGCCGCGAAGGCATGGGCCGCGAAAGCGGGTGTGCGCGCCGATCTGGTGCGCGTCGAGACCAGCACCGAGAACCCGGTGCCGTTGATCGACATCATCGGCGGCAACGCCTACACCTTCGGCTCCGGCCGCTGTTCCATCGGCTTCTCGGTCGAAGGCGGCTTCGTGACCGCGGGCCACTGCGGCACCGCGGGCACCCGCACCTCGAACCCGAGCGGCTCCGTCGCGGCGTCGGTGTTCCCCGGCAACGACTACGCCTGGGTCCGCGCCGACGCGGGCAACACCCCGCGTGGCCTGGTCAACCGCTACCCCGGCACCGTGCCGGTCGCCGGTTCGCAGGAGGCCGCCATCGGCGCCTCGGTGTGCCGTTCCGGCTCCACCACCGGCTGGCACTGCGGCACCATCCAGCAGAAGAACGCCTCCGTCACCTACCCGCAGGGCACCGTCACCGGCCTGACCAGGACGAACGCCTGCGCCGAGCCCGGTGACTCCGGCGGCTCGTGGCTGGCGGGCGACCAGGCGCAGGGCGTCACCTCCGGTGGCTCCGGCAACTGCTCCTCCGGCGGCACGTTCTACTTTCAGCCCGTGTCCGTGATCCTCAGCCGCTACAACCTGCGCCTGGTGACCTCCGGCTCGAACCCGCCGAGCAGCACGACCACCAACCCGACCACTCCGACGAGCCAGACCACCCAGAACCCGCCCAGCGGCACCTGGGCGCCCGGCGTCGCCTACGCCTCGGGCGCGACCGTCACCTACGACGGCGCCTCCTACCGCGTGCTCCAGCCCCACACCTCGCAGGTCGGCTGGGAACCCCCGAACGTCCCCGCCCTCTGGGCCCGCGTCTAAGGGCCACGATAAAGCGGGCTTTACTCCCTGAGATAAAGCCCGCTTTATCCCGCGAAGTTCAGCGGGCTTTATCCCGCGAAGTTCAGCGGGCTTTACTCCCCGGGATTTAGCCTGCTTTATCCCCGGGAGTAAAGCCCGCTTTATCGCGCTAGGCCGCGTGCCAGTCGGGGTGACCTGGCATCGGGGGCAGGGTTCCCTTGGCGTAGAGCCAACTTCGCAGGAAGGGGCCGAGGTCCTGGCCCGCGACCTGTGACGCGGTCGCGATGTACTTCTCCGTGCTGCCGGTGTTGTCGTGGTTTTCGGTCACCCATGCCCGCTCGATCCGCTCGAACGTCGAGTCGCCGACCTGCTGCCGCAACGCGTACAACGCCAGCGCGCCGCCCGCGTAGACGCCCTCCGAGAAGGGACGGTCGTCGGAGCCCTCGAAGCTCGCCGGGTCGGGCGCGGCGATCGGCCCGTACTTCGTGAGCCAGTTTTCCCGGTGCGCTTCATAGGCATGGCGTGCGTTCTCGTCGAGAGTCGAACGGCCGTGCGCCTCGCCCCACATCCATTCGTAGAACCTGGCGTGCCCCTCGCTCAGCCACAGATCGCTCCAGCGGGCGGGTGCGACCGAGTCACCGAACCACTCGTGCACGATCTCGTGGGCGACCGTGCCGTCGAACCCGTTGGCCTCGTAGTTCTCCGGAGTCAGCTGCTCGGCACTGAGCCAGGTCAGGCCCTGGGTTTCCAGCGCGCCACCGGTCGGCGACGCGTACGCGCCCGCGATCGTTCCGGGAAACCGGCCCAGCCGCCGCGAAAGGAACTCGATCGCTTCCGGATAAACCTTGTCCAGCTGGGGAAGCACCGCGTCGGCCATGTCGGTGGGCACCGCGTGACGCAGGTCGAGCCCGTCCGGCCCGCGCCGGTGCACGACGGTGAACGGCCCGACGCCGACCTGCAGCAGGTGGGTGGCCAGCGGCCGGGGTTCGTCGAACACCCGCGTGGTGCGTGTGCCGGACACCGTGGTCGACACCAGCCGCCCGTTCGCGACCGAGTTCGCCGATCCCGTCGTGGTGATGGACACCGTCGTCGGCGCCTTCGCCGACGGGTGGTCGTCCACCGCCAGCACGCGCCGCGCGCCGACCGGCTGGTTGTGCAGCTGGATGTAGTTCCCGGCCCGCCACATGCCGTTGACGAGGCCATCGGGACCGGACGGCGGATGGGCCGCCAGATCCGGCGAGGTGTTGAAGACGGTGACGCTCACCGTGAACCGGGCGCCGTCGCGGATCGGCCGCGGCGGCGTGATGACCAGTTCACCGTCCGAAGTGGACTGCCAGGTCGCCTGCCGCCCGTCCACCTTGACCTCGCGCACCTGCGGGCCGAGCAGGTCGAGATCGAAGCGGGACAACGACTGCGTCGCGCGCAGTGCCAGCTGCGAGGTCGCGGTGTAGGTCTCCAGATCAGCGGGGAAATCGAAGGAAAGTCGCTGCCGTTCGACGCGATAGCCGCCGTTGCCCGCGGTCGGCCACAGCACGTCGCCGACGCCCGGCGCGCCGGGAGCGGGCGACGCGAAGGCCGGTGGGCCGGCGAGCAGCAAGGCCGCCACGACGGCGGCAGCACCCCAGGCCCGTTGTTTTCGTTTCATGCCACGAGCCTGTCGGTGCCCCGCCGCCGCGGTATCGGCCGATCGGCCGAGTCAGGTCGCCGTGCGGCCGTCGATCGACTCGCGCAGGATGTCGGCGTGGCCCGCGTGCTGCGCGGTTTCGGCGATCACGTGCAGGAGGACGCGGCGGACACTGCGCACCGAGCCTGGCTCGTTCCACGGCGCCTCCGGCAGCGGCCACGTGGCCGACAGGTCCGCGGTCGCGATGATCTCCGCGCTGTGCGCGGCGACCTTCTCGTAGCGGGCGAGGATTCCGGCGAGCGTGTCACCGGGCTGCATCTGGAACTCGTTCTGGTGATCGATGGCCCACTGCGGGAACTCGCGCGCGGTGCCGGCCGCGAAGTCGGCCCAGGTGACGCCTTCGGGCATGTCGAAGTTCATCGCCGACGGTCCCTCGACGATGAACCGCAGCCACGACTCCTCGATCGACGCCACGTGCTTGACCAGGCCGCCGAGGCACAGCGTGCTGGCCGTCGGACGTTCGCCGAGCTGGTCATCACCGAGGTCCTGGACGGTCTTGGTCAGCGCCGAGCGGGCTTCCGCGAGTTCGGCGAGGAGGTCGGCTCGTTCGTTCTGTGTCATGAGATGAGCTTCGCAGGCATAGAGGACAGGATGTGGCCTCTTCTCATGGCAGGATCGAATTCATGCCGAAAACTTCAGCACGGCTGCTGTCCTTGCTCTCGCTGCTGCAGGCGCGCCGCGACTGGCCGGGCGCGCTGCTGGCCGAACGGCTCGACATCAGCCAGCGCACCGTGCGGCGCGACGTCGACCGCCTGCGCGAACTCGGCTATCCGATCCAGGCGATCAAGGGCCCGGACGGCGGTTATCGCCTGGACGCGGGCACGGAACTGCCGCCGCTGCTGTTCGACGACGACCAGGCGGTCGCGCTCGCCGTCGCGCTCCAGATCGCCACCACCTCGGGCGCGGGCATCGAGGAAGCGGCGGCGCGCGCGTTGACCACCGTCCGCCAGGTCATGCCCGCTCGACTGCGTCACCGCATCGACCTGCTCCAGGTGACCGCGATCGGGCCGCCGCAGCAGGCCGACAGCGCCGTGCTGATGACGTTGTCCGCCGCCGTCCACGCCTGTGAGGTGCTGCGTTTCGACTACGACGGCCGGGACGACCTGCCGGTGCGCCGCGTGCAACCGCACCATCTCGTCACCAGGGCCGGCCGCTGGTACCTCGTCGCCTGGGATCTGGATCGCGACGACTGGCGCACGTTCCGCGCGGACAAGATCACGCCGCGCACGCCGAACGGACCGCGCTTCACCCCGCGTGACCTCGAGGACGTCGCGGCGTTCGTGACCACCCGCTTCCAGGGCACCGACGCGGGCTGGGCCTGCTACGGCGAGGTCGTGCTCGACCGGCCCGCCGCCGAGGTCGCCCGCTTCACCCGCGACGGCGTGATCGAAGAACTCGGTGACGGGCGCTGCCGTCTCACGCTCGGCTCGTGGTCATGGACGGCGCTCGCGGCGACGCTGGGCCGGTTCGACGCCGACGTCGAAGTCGTCGGACCGCCCGAGCTGCGCGAAGCCTTCGCCCACCTGGCGCGCCGCTACGCCCAGGCCGCGTCCGGCTGAGCGTCGCGCAGCTGCTTGCGTGAGCTGATCCCGAGCTTGCCGAAGATCTTGCGCAGGTGCCATTCCACCGTGCGGGGGCTGAGGAACAGCCGCGTCCCGATCTCGGGGTTGGACAGGCCGTCGCGGGCGAGCCTGGCGATCTGCGCCTCCTGCGCGGTGAGCTCGTCGGTCGGCTCGACGGTCCGCTTGCGTGCGGTCTCGCCGGTGGCCGCGAGCTCACGCCGCGCGCGGTCGGCGAAGGCTTCGAGTCCGATCGTGGTCAGCAGATCGTGGGCTTTGCGCAGCTGCTCGCGCGCGTCGACGCGCCGGCCTTCCCTGCGCAGCCATTCGCCGTACAGCAGGTGGCCGCGGGCGAGATCGGTGCGCACCGGCGTCCGCGCGAGCAGGTCGATCGACTCGCGGTACCACCGGTCGGTCTCGCCTTCGCCGGTCAGCGCCCTGACCCTGGCCTCGATGCCCAACGCCCATTCGGTCGGGATCGCCTGCGCGCGCTCGGTGACCCTGGCGAGGGTTGCGGTCAGCAGCGCCGTGTCGCCGGTTCGGCTGGCGGCCTCGGCCAGCTCGGCGGCGATCAACGTCTGATGCCCGACGGCGTCACGGTCGAACGCGTCGCGGGCGGCGTCCCGGGCCTCGTCGTGCCGCCCGAGCCCGTTGCAGAGCACCGCTCTCGCGTAGTCGCCGAAGGTCACCACGCGGCCTTGGCCCCGGCTGGTGGCCTGGTGCGCGGCGGCCGAGATGAGGTCGGCCGCGTCGTCGTGACCGCGGAAGGCGGCGAGCAGCATCGCGGTGAACCCGACCGCCTGGCCCCCGGTCAGCTCGGCGACCAGGCGGTCTTCGTCGATCAACGCCTCGGCCGCCGTCAGATTCCCGGCCAGCACCTCATGGTTGGCAAGGAAATTCAGCGCGAACTGGAGCTGGACGAGAGCACCGCTCTCCCGGGCGAGCCGGACCTGCCGGGTCGCGAACAGGTGCCCCGACTCGAAGTCCAGCACCTCGGTGGCGACGGTCCCGCCCGCCCGGTTGCCCAGCAGCCACAGCATGCGGCCGACGTCTTCGGTGCCGATGTCCAGCGCCCGCACGGCTTCGACCGCCTGGGTCAGCAACGGCGCGGCAGCCGCGTAACCGTCGGTGAGCCGGGTGGCGAGCGCGTCGAGCACGAGGCCCGCGGCGTCCGGCGGGCCCGACGGGGCGGATCGTGCGGCCACCGCTGCTTCGGCGAGCCCGGAGTCGGCCCAGATCGCCGCGCCGAGCGCTTCCAGGTAGGCCTCACGGTCGCCGAGCCGCCCGGCCGCCCGCAACAGCAGCCGGGCCGCGTCACTCCCCCGGCGCTGATCGAACGCGATCTGCCCGCGCAGCCGCTCCACCTCGGCGTCCCGGCGCGCGTCGGGCGGCCCCGCGTCGACCGAGACCAGCAACCCGAGCGCCGCTTCGAACACCCCGGCCTCACGTTTCGCTTTGGCCGCCTCGAGTTCACGCCGCGCCCGGCGCGCGGGCTCGGGCGTGAGCACCGCCGCCTGCTCCAGGAAAGCCGCCGCTGCGACGCGCCCGCCGCGTGCCGCGGCCCGCACCGCCGACCGTTCGAGATCGGCCGCGACGTCCTCGTCCGGCGAGACCGTCGCCTGCGCGCGATGCCACGCGCGACGGTCCGGATCGACCTCGGCGTCGGTGGCCTCCGCGAGCACGCGGTGCACCTCCTGCCGCTCGGCCGCGGTCGCCGACCGGTAGACGGCCGACCGCACCAGCGGATGCCGGAACCGGATCCGCGACCCGAACTCGATCAGCCCGGTCGTCTCCGCGGCGGCCGCCGGGTCGGCGCCCAGCCCGAGCAGTCCCGCCGCGCGCCACAGCAGCGTGGCGTCACCGAGCGGCTCGGCCGCGGCGGTCAGCAGCAGTCGGCGCGTGTCGGCGGGCACCGGTTCGAGCTGCTTGAGGAAGCACTGTTCGATCCGGCCTGCCAGCGAATCCGGCTGCTCGAACCCGTCGACGAGTTCGGCCGCCGTCCAGGCGCGCGGCAACTCCAGCAGCGCCAGCGGGTTGCCGTGCGTCTCGGCGATGATCCGGTCACGCACCCGGCTGTCGAGCGGCCCCTTGAGCACCGAGTCCAGCAACGCGCGCGCCTCCGGCTCGCCGAGCCCGCGCACCTCCAGTTGTGGCAGCCCCGCGAGGTCCAGCTCGGGATTGGCCTCCCGCAACGCGAACACCAGCGCGATCTGCTCGGCCAGCAGCCGCCTGGCGACGAACGCGAGAATCTGCGCGGACATCTGGTCCAGCCACTGCGCGTCGTCGACCAGGCACATCAGCGGCTGCTCGTCGGCGACCTCGGCCAGCAACGTCAACACGGCCAGCCCGACCAGGAACCGGTTCGGCGTGGCCCCGTCGGTCAGCCCGAACGCGGTGCCGAGCGCGGTCCGCTGCGGGCCCGGCAGCCCGTCGATCCGGTCGAGATACGGCGCGCAGATCTGGTGCAGCCCGGAGTAGGCGAGCTCCCGCTCGGACTCGACCCCGGTCGCCCGCGCCACCCGGCAGTCCGCGGCCCGGTCCGCGAGGTAGTCCAGCAGCGCGCTTTTGCCGATACCGGCCTCGCCGCGCAGCACCAGCGCCTGGCCTTCACCCCCGCGCGCACTGGCCAGCAGCCGGTCGAGGACCTTCCGCTCGCCGTCCCGGCCGACCAGCTCGAACATGGCGCAACCCTAGCGCGGCCCGTGGCTCCCGCACCCGGGCCAGTGCCCGGCCAGTGGGTCGCACTGGCGCGAGCGGGCGGGCCTCGGAGCCAGTCTTGCCGTACGGCACCGAGCCGCAACAGAAAAGAGAAGACGATGGACATGAAGCTCGAAGCAGTGGTCCTGCCGGTCACCGACGTCGACCGCGCGAAGCACTTCTACAAGGCACTCGGCTGGCGCGAAGACGCCGACTTCCCCCTCGGCAACGGCAACCGCGTCGTCCAGCTCACCCCGCCAGGCTCCCCGACCTCGATCCACCTCGGCGTCGGCATCACCACCGCCGAGCCCGGCTCCACCCAGAACCTCTACCTCGTCGTGTCCGACATCGAGAAGGCCACCGCCGAACTCACCGAGCACGGCGTCACGGTTTCCGACATCTACCACCGCGACGCCACCGGCGCCCCCGCACCGGGCCCCGACCCGCAGCGCACCAGCTACAACTCCTTCGCCAGTTTCTCCGACCCCGACGGCAACTCCTGGCTCCTGCAGGAGATCACCGAACGCCTCCCTGGCCGCTGACCATCCACAAAGGACGAAACCATGACCGTGGTCTACACCTCCACCGCCGATCTCGAACAAGCACTCCGCCGCGCGGCGGCCGCGCACGGCGAGCACGAAAAGGAACTCGGCCACTACGACGAGGCCTGGCCCGTCTGGTACGCCGAGCACATGGCCCGCGAACAAACCCCGCCACCCAGCGACCAGAGGTCGTGAGTGGTACCGCCGGTTCTAACCGGTCTAAACACTCACGACCCCGGCCTCGGCAGGGGCCTCCCTCACCAAGCTCGACTTTGCCTTTGGTCAGTCGATGTGCGTTGTGAACGCCTCGTTCGCTCCTTCAGCATCACCCGAAAGGTCGGACAAAAGCGACAATCGCGGGCATGTGAGGGCGAGTCGGCCGTCGCGAAACCCGAGTTTGGGCCATTGGGTTGCCCAAACTCGGGTTTCGCGTACCCGCGGCGCGGGCCACGTGACAAGGGGCGCCCTTGTGCACCCGAGCGCGGCATGGCCTCGAGGCGTTCACAACGCTCAAGGCGCCGCGAGGTGGGTGAGGACGGCTTGGAGGGCGGGGCTGGCGTCGGCGCTGAGCCGCCACGCGGCGCGGACCTCGCGTTTCGGCTGGCGGCGCAGTGGCAGGGCGATCAGGCCCTGGCCGAGCGGCGGACGGGCGAGGCGTGGGATCAGGGCGATCACGTCGCCGCCGCGGACGAGTGACAGCTGGGTGGCGAAGTCGTCGACGAGGTGGCGGACGTCGGGTTCGCCGGGGGCGTCCGCGAACAGCCTGCGGAACCACTGGTGGCAGACCGTGCCGGGTGGGCTCGTCACCCAGGACCAGCCGGACAGGTCGGCGCGGCCGAGTGGGCCGTCGAGCCGGGCGAGCGGGTGTTTCCGGCTCGCCACCACGTCGCCGATGTCGGTGTGCAGCCGGCGCTGGGTGAGCGAGGGCGGGAGCGGGGCGGGCAGGCCGTCGGCGTCGTGGACGAGTGCGAGGTCGGCGGTTCCGGACTCGACGCTGTGGAGCGCTTGATCGGGGTCCTGCTCGGTGATCGCCAGGCGCAGGTCCGGGTGCTGGTGCGCGAGCGCGGGCAAGAACGGGGCAACCAAGCCACGGATCGCGGTCGAGAAGGCGGCCACCCGGAGCACGCCTCGCGGTGCGCCGGACGAGACCGAGCGGGCGGCCTCGGCGCAGCGTTCGAGTGCCTGGAAGACCTCGGGGGCCGAGTCGGCGACCGACTGCCCGGCCGGGGTGAGGACCACGCCGCGGCCCGCCTGGGCGAGCAGGGGCACGCCGACCTCGCGTTCCAGTCGCTTGATCTGCTGGGACACCGCCGAGGCCGTGAAGCCGAGTTCCTCGGCGGCGCGCGCCAAGGTGCCCAGCGCCGCCACCGCTCGCAAAGACCTGAGCGCTCCGACATCGATCATTAAGCCAGGCTACGCAATATCGGTGAAAAAGCATCGCTGGACCGCAGGTATCGGGGCCGGACATGCTCGTGGCCATGACCGATCTGCTCTTCGGCACCAACCTCGTCGCCATGGTGACCCCGATGGAACCCGACGGCTCCCTAAGCCGCCCAGGCCTCAAAGCCCTCGTCGACCACCTGCTCGCCACCGGCTGCGACGGCATCGTCGTCGGCGGGACCACCGGCGAGTCGCCCACGCTGACCGACGCCGAATCGGCCGAACTCGTCCGCTCGGTCGCCGGGCTGGCCGCGGGCAAGGCCAAGGTGATCGCCGGCGTCGGCACCTACGACACCGCGAGCAGCGTCCGGCGTGCCCGCGAGGCCGAGGCGGCCGGTGCGGACGGCCTGCTGCTCGTCTGCCCGTACTACTCGCGCCCGACGCAGGCCGGGGTGATCGCGCACTGCCGTGCGGTCGCCGACGCGACGGAGTTGCCGGTGATGCTCTACGACGTCCCGGCCCGCGCGGGCATCGCGATGGAACCGGCGACGCTGCTCACGCTCGCCGAGCACCCGCGGATCCGGGCGGTCAAGGATGCCAAGGGCGATCTGTTCGAGGCCATGACCGTGCTGGCCCGCGCTCCGCTCGCCTACTACTGCGGCATCGACGAGCTGAACCTGCCCTACCTCGCGTCCGGCGCGACGGGACTGGTGAGCGTGGTCGGGAATGTCGTCGCCGACCGCAACGCCGCGCTGATCCGGGCGGTCCGCGACGGGGATCTCAAGGCGGCGCAGGTGATCCAGACCGAGCTGCTTCCGTTGGTGGACACCATCATGCGCACGTCCCAGGGTGCCATCATGGCCAAGGCCGTGCTGGCCGAGCGCGGCATCATCCCGCACGCGTCGGTCCGTCTTCCGCTGATCGAGGCTCAGGCGGAGTAGGACGCGATGGCCGTCGCGCAGAGCAGCGCGGCGGCCAGTCCCGCGGAGACCTGGAGTCCGGTCTCCATCCCGAATCCGGTCGCCGAGATGAGCACTCCGAAGACCGCGACGCCGAGCACGCCGCCCGCCTGCCTGCACGAGCTGAGCAAGCCGGACACCACGCCTGCCCGCTCGGCCGCGACCGAGTCGAGGAGCGCGGTCATCATCGGCGGTGAGGCGAGGCCACCGCCGATGCCGATCGGCACCATCGCCAGCAGGAGCAGCCAGGTCGGCCCGTGCACCCCGACCAGCAGCACGCCCACGAACCCCAGCGCTTCGAGCAGTTGCGCGCCCGCCATGGGCAGGCGGGGGCCGACCAGCCCGGTCAGCTTGCCGCCCAGGATGTTCGACGCCAGCACGACCGCCGTCAGCGGCAGGAACGACAGGCCGGTCATCAGCGGTGACCAGCCTCGCTCCTGCTGGAAGACGATCGAGAAGACGAACATGATCCCGTAGTAGGCGAAGTTCAGCGCGAACCCGGTCGACAGGCACGACACGAACACCCGCGACCGCAGCTCGCGCAGGTCCACCACGGGCGCGGCGCCGGTCGACTCGACACGCACGAACCACAGCGCGGCGAGCACCGACACGAGCAGCGGGACGAGCACCACCGGCGAGGTCAGGCCCATCGGCGCGATCTCGATCACGGCGAACGTGAACGCGGTGAGCGCGACCACCGCGGCGAGCTGCCCGCGCAGGTCGATCGGCGAGCGCCGCCGGGCGGACCGTCCCGCCCGCGAAAGCCCCAGTGTCGCCAGCAACGCGAACGGGACGTTGACGAAGAAGATCGCGCGCCAGCCGAACTGCGCGGTCAGGAAGCCGCCTGCCAGCGGACCGGCCGCGACCGCCGCGCCCCCGCCTGCCGCCCAGATCGCGATCGCCTTGGCGCGGGCGGCGGGATCCGCGACGGAGTGACGCAGCAGTGCGAGCGAGGCGGGCAGCACCGCGGCGGCCGCGGCGCCCTGCAGTACCCGCGCGACGATGAGTAAACCGGCGCCGGGCGCGAAGCCGCAGGCCGCCGAGGCGACCGTGAACGCCAGCAGCCCGTAACCGAACAGGCGGGCCGCGCCGATGCGGTCGGCCACCGAACCCGCCGTGAGCAGCAGCCCGGCGAACGCGAGCGTGTATCCGGCGACCACCCACTGCAGGCCGGACACGCCCGCGCCGAGCTGCCCGCCGATCACCGGCAGCGCCACGGTCACGATGGTCGCGTCCAGGTTGATCAGGAAGAAGCCGAGACAGGACGCCAGCACGACGATCCCGGTCCGGCGGGTATCCGTGACGACCGCGGTCATGGCGACCACCCCTCGATCTCGACCCGGTTGTCGTGGAAGACGGCGCCGCGGCCCAGATCGGCGTCCCGTTCGTCCACTGTGGAATTGACGGTCGAGCCGCCGGTCAGCTTCGGCCATTGCCCCTTGGTCGTCGCCGCGACGCCGGGGCGCACCGCGTCGGTGACCAAGATCCGCGCGGTGAACGAACCGCGGTCGTTGAACACCCGCGCCTGCTGACCGTCGGCGAGGCCACGCCGGGCGGCGTCCTCAGGGTGCACGGCGACACTCGGCGGGCCCGCGCGTCTGGCCAGCCCCGGCCGGTTCGCGAAGATCGTGTTCATGAAGTAGTGCGAAGCCGTCGAGACGAGAACGAGCGGAAACCGCCGCGCCAAGTCCTGGTCGGCCACTTCCCTCGCCGGGGTGTATCCGGCCACCTCGCCGTCGGAGACGAACTCCAAGCGGCCTGACGGTGTCGGAAACCCTTTCAGGAAGCGGATTTCGTCGGCCGGGAAGTTCAGCCGCACCCAGCCTTCGGCACGCAGCCGCTCCAGCGTGATGCCCGACAGCGAGGGATGCCCCGAGCCGAGCAGTTGCCTGGCGAGTTCTTCGTCGGAGTCGTAGAGGCTCGGCTCGGTCAGTCCCATCCGCCGGGCGAGCCGCCGGAACAGCTCGGTCGCGGGCAGGCACTCGCCTGCCGGTGCGACGGCGGGCTCATTCCAGCCGAGATAGAGATGGCCGTAGCCGGTGTGCACGTCCATGTGCTCGGTCTGCATGGTCGACGGCAGCACGATGTCCGCGTAGTCGGCGGTGTCGGTCGGGAACTGGTCGAACACCACGGTGAACAGGTCCTCGCGGGCCAGGCCACGCCGCACGGCGTTCTGGCCGGGCGCGCTCACCGCCGGGTTCGCGCCGTAGACGAACAGCGCCTTCACCGGTGGATCGGTGACGTCGAGCAGACCTTCGGCCAGCCGGGTCATCACCAGGCGGCGCGCCGGTTTCCGCCGCAGGTCGTCGCGCCGCAACGCCGCGAAGTCCCCGCCGAAGGAGCCGCCGGTCGAGTACGACAGTCCCCCGCCGAGGTGCTGCCAGTCCCCCGTCACGCCGGCCAGGCAGGCGAGCAAGCGCAGCGCTGCGCCGCCACCCGCGTGCCGCTGCATGCCCATGCCCGCGCGGATCGCCGTCGGCCGGGTGCGGGCCAAGCGCTCGCCCAGCGCGAGGATCTGCCACTCGGGCACACCCGTGATGGCCGCCGCCTTGGCAGGCGGGAACTTCAGGATCTGCTCGCGGAACTCGGCCCAGCCGAGTGTGTGTTCGGCGAGGTAGTCCCGATCCTCCATGCCGAGGCTGAGCACGACGTGGAGCAGGCCCAGCGCCAGCGCGCCGTCGGTGCCCGGGATCAGCGCGCAATGCTCGTCTGCCTGCTTGGCCGTCCGCGTCAGCACCGGGTCGATCGCGACGACATGCGCGTTCGACTCCTTGATGAAGCGCCACAGGTGATGCCCGGTCGAGAGCGTGTTCGCACCCCACAGCAGGATCAGTTTCGCGTGCGCGAACGACTCGGGGTCGATGCCCTGTTTCGCGCCGGTCGCGAGCCGCACACCGCCGGTGCCCGCGACCGAGCAGATCGACATCACGTGCTCGGACGCGCCGAGCACGTTCCACAGCCGGGCACCCGCCGGGCCGCGCATGCCTTGCAGATGCCCGAGATTCCCGGTGCCCCAGTACGGCCAGATCGCCTCGCCGCCCCAGGTCGCGCGGATGTCCCCGAGCCGCTCGGCGATCTCGCCCAGCGCCTCGTCCCAGGTGATCCGCTCGAACGAGCCCGCGCCTTTGGGGCCGGTCCGGCGCAGCGGGTACAGCAGGCGATCCGGCGCACGGGTGTGCTCGAGGTATTGGTTCACCTTGACGCACAAGGTGCCTTGGGTGAACGGGTGATCGCGGCGTCCCCGCAGCTTCGTGGCGACGCCGTCTTCGACCGTCACCGTCCAGCTGCAGCCGTCCGGGCAGTCCAGCGGACACGCGCCCGCCACCACTCGCGGCTCAGGTTTCATTGCCGCGTAACCGTTTTCGCACGAGATCGAGTTCCTCTGCGAAGTCGATGACCGCCGCCGGTTCCATCGTCAGGGGAAGCTTCACGTACGGCTCGGCGGCTTCGAGCACATGATCGGAGTACACCGCGTGGCCAGCACGATCGACGGCCACGCCGTCCCGCGCGCCCCACGCCGTCTGCCACGCGACGGCGTCCGCCTCGCTCACGCCCTGCGGCAGGTCCAGCGCGATCCGCCCCTGCTCCAGCACGACCGGATAGCCTCCGGGCAGTCCCAGCGGGCCGGGCACATGTGTCCTGATCGGACCTTCGCCGAGCAGGTCCCGGATGAGCAGCGCCGCGGTGAGCCCGGTCAGATCGTTGAGCATCGGCCGTTCGCAGGCACGCAAAGCAGCGAGCCGCTCCCCCACATCGGTGACTTCCTCCGCGCCGACCCAGACGCGGGCTTCGTCGCGCTCGGGCGTCGACAGGTGATAGTGGTGCGCCAGCATCCTGATGTCGCTGCCGACGGACGCCGCCAAGGTGGCGATATTGCCCGCGCCGCAATGGATCGGCAGGCCGAGCGCGGCCAGCACCGGGTTGACCGCGTCGGGAAAGGCCGCGTTCACGAACAACGCGTCGCCCGCGGCACGGGACATCCGCGCGGCGAACTCGGCGTGGAACGGCAACGCCAGCGCGATACCGCAGGCGCGAACCAGATCCGTCCACGCGGACGGGCGGTTCCTGGCCTCCGCCGACGAATGTGTCGACGAGCAGTTGAGCACCACCTCGGCCGCGGGCACCCCCGAGTCCAGCCGGTGCGCCGTGAACCGGGCCTGCCCGCCGAGCGACCGGGACCGGCAGGTCGCCAGGTGCGCCATGGTCGACAGCGGACCGGACGACCGCGCGACCAGGTGTACGTCGACCGGCTCGGTGAGGACGTCCGCCAGCGCGTACACGACCGCGCGCGCCAGCGACCCGCTCCCGATGACGGCCACGGTCCTCGGCACCGACCTCACCCGGCTTCGGCGGCGTGCCGCACCACTTGGTAGAAGTCCTCGACACCGTCGATCCGCACGCTGTCGGCCGGGCTCAGCACGCGGTAGTCGTCCTCGCCGTAGCTGCCCGAGGCGTGCACGAGGATCTCGCGGTCGGCGATCACGCCGCGCTCGATCCCGTTGAGCACGCCGGTCAGCGCCATGACCAGGCTCCACTCCCGCAGCCTGCGCGGATCGGCGGGCAGCGAGACGGAGGTCGCGAGCATGTCCCGGATTTCGTTGTACCGCTGCAGGCATTCGTAGAGCGAGACGACGATCCCGCCGCCGCCGTTCTCCCTGATCACCTTGTTGATCCGCGGCGAGGTGACCGGGGTCCGCGAGTAGAACGTCGCGTCGAGATGCTCCTCGGGGTCGAACGTGACCGCGGGGAAATGCGGGTCCTCGTCCTGCCGGTACAGCCCGTCGGCGCCGCGGTGGTACTTCGGCACCAGGTCCATGTCGAACGAGTCGTGGTACAGCCCGAGCACCATGTCCGGTGTGCCGAGGTGCTGGACCAGCAGCAGCTGCAGCGCGGGCAGGCCGACGCCCGCCTTGGCCAGCTCGCGGTGCCCGAACTGCAGCCCCAGCAGGCCGAGGGCGCTGGACACGGCGTGCGCGTGCGTCCGGCCGCGGCCGGTCACCGGCATCAGGTCGTGCTCGGCGAGCGCCCTGACCATGTCCGCGACCATGTAGTTGCGCAGTTCGAGGGTGTGCCAGAGCCGGATCCCGTACCGCTGGTGGAACTCGTCGGTGTGCCGGGACATGAACTCGGCGATCATCAGCTTGACGTGCACCGGGACCTCGCACGGCAGCACGGCCATCGGATTGAGCTCCCGCAGCCGCGGATCGTCGCTGAGCCCGGACGACCACAGCTTGTGCCGCGAAGCCTCGGGCACGGCGGTCGCGATCTGCAGCTCGGTGTCCGACACGAGCCCCACCGAGACCGCGCGCTCGACGGCGTTGCGCAGCGCGGTCGCCTTGTTGCCGGACGACGGGCTGATGATGAACACGCGTTCGCCGGTGGTGCGGATGTGGTTGACCGCGCGGGCGACGTTGATCATCGAGCCGAAGGTCTTCGTGGTCCGCGTGCCGGGGTTGCTCATCAGGTTGAGCAAATGCAGCGAACAGCTGCCCTGGTCGCCGAGTTCGGTGATCCCGATCCCTGACGGCTGAAGGAACTTCTCCATCGTCGAGTCGAGCACCGGCAGGTCGAACGCGGGCAGGAAGTTCTCCGAAGGCTCGAACTCCGGCGACCGCTGGTAGTCGTTCATGGCGCGCTTGAGCACGTCGTAGTAGTGCGCCAGCGCGTTGTCCAGGTGGGTCACGGAAGCCTCCGGTTGTCGAGCGCGGCCCAGAAACCGTCCAGCCAGGCCACGATCTCGCGCATGACGACGTCGTTGTTGTTCGGCCGCAGCGCCGAGAACTGGTACGTGCCACGCGCGGCGGCGGCAGGCCCGAGCACGGTGATCGAGTCGTGGCCGACCAGCCGCGACCGCTCGTCGAGATCGAGGAAACCGGGCACGAAATCGGCCTGGCCCGGCGTGGTGTTGCGCCAGAGGCTGACGACGTCGCGGCCGAGGAGGTTGCGGTAGAGCGGCCGGATGTCCCGTGCCGGGTCGAAGGCGTGCACGCGGGCGTCGAGCAGCACGTCGAGTTCGGCGCTGAGGCCGGTCACCGGCCCGTGCAGGACGAATTTCCGGTCCGAGAGCAGTATCTTCGCGCCCGGTCCCGCCGACATGTCCAGCACGCCGTGCTCGGCCAGCGCGAGTATCTTCGCCATGACCTCCGGCGCGGCGCCACCGGAGAGCTTGTTCTGACACCGCCGGTGATATTCGAGGAACTGCCGGTGCGAATCGGCCGTCAGCCCGCCGCCGTCGACCGCGTAGCCGAGCACGCCGCGCAGGTCGCGCCAGACACCGTCCACACTGGCCTTGAACGCGTTGTCGACGTTGCCCTGCGCCGCCCAGTCCAGGTCCCGCCTGAGGAAGTCCGAATAGGACGAACGGAACTCGGACCGGTTCATCCCGCCGGAAGTGTCGATCGGCGACAGGATTCTTCCCCAGTCGAACCGCTTGAGCATCGGCTCGGGAACCAGCTGCTTCGGCAGCGCTTTGACGACCGCGTCGACACCCGGCAGCAGTCGCTCGATCCCGCCGGGTTCGAGCGGCAGCGTGAGGAACCGCTCGTAGTCCTCGTGCACGCTCTCGACGATCATGTCGCCTGCCACCGGCCCGTACAGCGTGCGGTAGTGCACGTACGCCATCTCGAGCAGGATCAGCGGCATCACGTGCGCGTCGAAGTCCAGGCGCGGCCGGTCGTCGCCGACGTCCGTGCCGGACGACTTCCGGATCCGGTCGATCGCCACCTTGGTCAGGAAGCGCCCTTGGTTCGGCCGGTCCTTGCGGTTGATCGGCCTGGTGTAGGGGAAAACGCCGCTCGGGCTGAACGCGAGGATCATCGCGGGCTCGGCGCCGCCCGCCTGATAGCGCAGCCGGTCGCCGTCGGGGATGAACCGGCCGCCGCGGCCCTCGGTCAGATAGAGGATCTGGTCGATCGCCGTCAGCCCGAGCCCGGCGCAGCCGACCGTGGTGCCCGGCCGGGGATCCTCCACGGAAAGGGCTTCCTGCAACGGATACGCGCTCGGCACGTACACCGCGCCGGTCCGCTCGGCGAAGGCCAGGTACTCACCCGGCCCGATCTCGTCGGAGTAGTCGTTGCTGGAATGCCCGGTGATCAGCAGCACCTGATCGGCCACGCAGTGCGTGGCGTCGGCCGACACGACCTCCCAGCGGCCGTCCGCCGGGACGAGGTCGATGACCTGCTCGGCGTGCAGCGTGACGCTGACGCCTTTCCGGCGGAGTTCGTCGGCGTAGGCGTCGAACATCTCGCGCAGCGCCTGGCCGTGCTGATACCGCTTCGGCGCGTCGGCCGGTTCCAGGTCGAACGTCTCGTCGCCGGTGATGGCGAACCGCTCCCTGCACCACTCGTAGAGCGTCGGGCGATCGTCGAGGTCGCGGATCGGCTCCGCGTCGGTCACCGACGGGTCGGCCGCGAAGCCGACCTGGTGCGCGGCCCGGTTGAGGTAGCTGGTGAACGGCTGGTCCGCGCTGTGCACCTGCCCGGCGCCGAAGTCACCGCCGTCGTCGTACACGTGGACCGCGAGCTTGCGGCCGCCGAGCCGGTCGACGGTCGCCGACAGGCGTTCCAGCGCGTAGGTCGACCTCGGGCCGCCACCCACGATGGCCAGGCAGAACTCGCCCGCCGTCATGACCGTGCCGCTTCGGCGAACCGCGCGGCGACCTCGGGCGGGGTGAGCGCCGGGCGGCCGAGTTTCGGGTCGGAGCCTGGCCGGATGCGCACCCGGATGAAGTGCGGGCCCGGTGTCGCCTGCGCCCGCCGCACGGCCGCGCCCAGCTCGGCCATGCCGCTGACGTCGGCCTGGCTCCGATAGCCGCACGCGGCGGCGACGCCGGCGAAGTCCACCCCGGCCGAATGCGTGCGCTGGCCGCCGGTCGATTCGTAGGCCTCGTTGTCCAGCACGACATGCGTGAACCGCGGCGCCGTGGCGCGGCCGATGGTCGCCAGCGCCTCCATCCGCATGAGCACTGCGCCATCGCCGTCTATCACCGTCACGAAGCGGTCCGGCGCGTTCAGGGCGACGCCGAGCGCGACGCTCGCGGCGCAGCCCATCGAGCCGACCACGTACAGGTTGCCGTCGCGGTCCCAGTCCCGTTCCAGCTCACGGGCGGTCTTCCCGGTGGTCGCGACCAGCAGCGTGGCGGGATCGGAGGCCTCGACGGTCGCGGCGATCGCCTCGGCGCGCAACGCGAGCCCCTCGGCGGGGCCCGGCTCGGCCGCGAGCGGCGCCAGCGTCCCCTTCGGCACGATGAACGCGAACGGCTTCCCGGTCTCGTCCATGTGCTCGACCGCGGTGGCCAGCGCCCCGGGCAGGTCGGCGAGGTTCGCGGGAAACAGCTCGGACCGGATCTCCATGGCCGCCAGCAGGTCCGGGGTGATCCGGCCCATCAGCTCGTGCTGCGGCTCGTCCGGCTGCCCCGGCCTGCCACGCCAGGTGATCAGCAGCAGCACCGGAATCCGCAACGTGTGGCACAGCGAGGTGAGCGGGTTGACCCCGTTGCCCAGCCCCGAATTCTGCAAGATCACCACCGGCAGCCGACCGGCCAGCCGGGCGCCGGCGGCCAGTGCGACGGCCTCGCCCTCGTTGCCCGCGGCCTGGTACAGACCAGGGTGCTGGTCCTGCAGCACCTGGATCAGCGGCCCGAGGAACGAGCAGGGAACGCCATAGAACGGCCCGAATCCGGCGCCGAGCAACGTGTCCGCGACAGCGGCCGCGGCCAGCGGCTCGGCGGGTGCGCGCAGCGTCGCCGAGGTCATCAGGCCACCCCCTCGATGGGTTTCCGCTCCGAGACGAACCGGCGCTCGGCTTCGACGAACTGCCGCATGCCCTGCAGGTCGAAAACGGTGCTGAGCGGCGAAATCTCGTCCTCGATCGCGGTCGTGCGGCCGTCGCGGAGAATGGTGTCGAACGCCGAGGTGATCGCGGTGATCGCCGCGCGCAGCCCGTGGTTGGCGTAGATGACCAGCTTGGCGCCCGCGTCGGACAGCTCGTCCGCGGTGACCGTGTGATAGGTCGTCGGCACCACCGCGACCGGGATCGGCCGCCGCCACCGCTCGAGGAACTCCAGCACCGGCCGCGGCGACTTCCCCTTGTCGTGGATGAGCACCATGTCGGCGCCCGCCTCCGCGTAGGCCTCACCGCGGCGCAGCGCCTCGTCCAGGTCCCAGCCCGCGACCAGCGCCTCCAGCCGGGCGATCACGACCAGGTCCGGGCGGGACTGCGCGCTCTTCGCGGCGGCGATCTTGTTGCAGAACTCCTCGGCGGGGAGCAGCGTCTGCCTGCCGGGCACGAAGCTGTTGACCTTGGGGAAGCACTTGTCCTCGATGCAGACGGCCGCGACGCCGGCCGCCTCGTACCGGCGGACCAGGTGCATCACGTTGCTGGCGTTGCCGTAGCCAGCGTCGCAGTCGGCGATCACCGGCACCGAGATGGCGGCCGCCATCGACTGCGCGACGGCGAGCAGCTCGGTCATGGTGAGGATGTCGGCGTCCGGCAGCCCCTGCGACGCCGAGATCTCCAGCCCGCTGGACCACACCGCGTCGAAACCGGCGCGTTCGGCGAGCCGGGCGCCCAGCGGGTTGTGCGCGCCGGCGGCCCGCACCGGCCCCGGCCGGTCGAGCAGCTCGCGCAACGCGTTCGAGGCCGAAACCACCGGAGAGAAAGCGTTCATCGCGCAGATTCCTTCCACAGAGCCGTGAAGAAAGATCCTCCTGTGACCGGGTGCGGGCAGCCAGTCACCGTTTCCGGATCTTGGGTGTGCGTTTCGCATACGCCGTTCGCGTTCTGCGGCCCCGGCTCACTCCGGTTACGGTCGGATCATGCGAGTACTGGTGGCCGGCGCGTCGGGTTTCGTCGGCGGCAGGCTCTGTCCCGCGCTCGAAGAGGCCGGGCACGAAGTCCTCGCCATGACCCGGAACCCGTCCCGGTACGAGGGTGTGGGCCAGGCCGTCCACGGCGACGTCTCGGACCCGGCGTCCCTGCGCGCGGCCTTCAAGGGCGCCGACGCGGCCTACTACCTGGTCCATTCACTCGACAGCGACGACTTCCAGCGCCGCGACGCCGACGCGGCCCGCGCTTTCGCGGGGGCGGCCGCTGACGCGGGCGTCGACCAGATCATCTACCTCGGCGGTCTCGGCGACGACGCCGACGAACTGTCCGACCACCTCGCCAGCCGCCGCGAGGTCGAGCGGCTGCTCGCTTCGACCGGAGTGCCGGTCACGGTGCTCCGCGCGGGCATCGTCATCGGGCACGGCGGCATCTCGTGGGAGCTGACCAGGCAGCTGGTCGAGCATCTGCCCGCGATGGTCACCCCGCGCTGGGTCGCCACCCGCACCCAGCCGATCGCGGTCACCGACGTCATCCGGTATCTGGTCGGCGTACTCGGCCATCCTGAGGCCACCGGCCGCACCTTCGACATCGGCGGCCCCGAGGTACTCGCCTACCGCGACATGCTCCAGCGCGTCGCCGAAATCGAAGGCAGACACCTGCTGATCGTCGGCGTGCCCCTGCTGTCCCCCAGGCTATCGTCCTATTGGCTCGCGCTGGTCACCGACATCGACACGAGCACGGGCCGGGCGCTCGTCGACTCGATGACCAACGAGGTCGTCGTCCGCGACACCAGCATCCGTTCGATCGTCGAGTTCGACCCGATGGGCTACGACGACGCCGTCCGCCAAGCGCTCGCCGAACGGTCCGCATGAAACGCGGCTTCCTGGCGGGCATCACGGTGTCCGGCGCGCTCTTGCTCGGCAAATCCCTGTCGAGCAAACCGGATTCGCGCGAGTTCTACGTCTTGACCGGAGCTGTCGCGACCACCTGGCTGGCAGGCGCTTCCGCCGCGGGGCCCGTCCATCGCGGAGACCGTGCGGTCTTGGCTCCCGCGATGACCGGCGCCGGTGCGTTCGCGGTGTTCTACGCGGGTGCTTTGGTCGCCCGCCGCATCCCGCCGCTGCGGCGCGCGATCGCGGGCGTGCTCGACTACGCCCACCGCGGGTCGACACCCTCGGTCGTGGTGACGACGTTGGCCAACGGCGCGGCCGAGGAAGTCTTCTTCCGCGGGGCGGTGTACTCGGCGGCGGGCGCCCACCCGGTCCGCACGTCGACCGCGATCTATGTGCTCACCACGGCCGCGACCCGCAACCCGGCGCTGGTGCTCGCCTCGGCGGTGATGGGAACGCTGTTCGGTGTCCAGCGCCGTCGGTCGGGCGGGGTCCAGGCTCCGCTGGTCACGCACGTGGTGTGGTCGGCGCTCATGCTCACCTTCATGCCCCGCCTCTTCAAGGACCCCTGACCGTCACTGGGGTCGTGAGTGGTAACGCCGGTTCTATTGGGCGGAAAGTCATACATGGCGTGGTCGACGCTTCGACGATGTGGCGTTGGGGCCATCTGACGGCTCAAACGCCACATCGTCAGCCCGCTTCCCGCCCGGCGAAGGGCCGTTGTGCGGGGTTTTCGGCCGCTCAGTGGCCGAAAACCCCGCACAACCCACCGGCACACATGGACTGACCACGTGAACGACCTGCTCAGCCCAAGAATGTGACTAAACAAGCCTAAAGCGGACAAAAGGTCAGGCTGTGGACCTCTCCGTGGACCCACTTGCGCGGCGGAAGCCGGCTACCGCCGCGCCACCTTTGCCTTTCCCCTCAATAGAACCGGCAATACCACTCACGACCCCCAGGTGAGCGAAGCTTTGCTGGCGCCGGAGTTTAGCGGGCTTTATCCCGGCCCCGGCCGGTGAAGTGAGGGTGCCCCTCGGTGCGTGGTAAGCACCGAAGGGCACCCTCACTTCACCCAGCGGCGCCGCGCGCGTTGTTGCGCTTCCGTTCGGCAGGGTCGTCGGCGACACTCACGACCATGAGCGGCGAAGTGATCATCTTGACCGGCCCGCCCGCCTCCGGGAAGACCACGGTGGCCGGGCTGCTGGCGTCGAACGCGGACACCCCGACCGTCCACCTCACGACGGACCTGTTCTACCGCGCCATCAAGACCGGCTTCATCCTCCCGTACCTGCCGGAATCCCAGCGCCAGAACGAAGTCGTCGTCGACGCCATCGTCGCGACCGTGCGCACCTTCGCCCGCGGCGGCTACGACGTCGTGGTCGACGGCATCGTCGGGCCGTGGTTCCTGCCGCCGTTTCGCTCAGCCTTCGACAACCTCGCGTACGTCGTGCTCAGGCCCTCGCTGGCGACAACCCTGGCACGCGCGGAAGAGCGCGTCGGCGACGAACTCAAGGACGTCGACGCGATCACGGGCTTGCACGGCGCGTTCGCCGACCTCGGCGTGCTCGAAGCGCACGCACTCGACACCGGTCACCTCGACGCCACCCAAACGGCCACGGAGATCCGCCGCCTCCTCGCCGCCGGTTCCCACCGCCTGGCGTAAGCGAACGGAAGGGTCTGAGGGCGAGGGGTGTGAGTGGTGACTCTGCTGCATCTAGCGGAGCAGAGTCACCACTCGCGGATGCCCGAGGGCTGTGGTGTGCGGGATAAAGCCCGCTTTACTCCGCGGGGTCATGAGTGTTGCGGGCGTGAGGGCTGAAGCGAGGGGACCCCTCAGTGCGTATATCGCACCCAGGGGTCCCCTCACTGCACACCCGCGAGCCCTGGGCTCCGGAACCCTGGCCACGTGCCCCAAGCCAAGCTGTATGAAGGGAGCCTTCATACAAACACTCAGCCAAGGGGAACCGAGTCGTGGCGGACAGGGTATTGGGCGGGCGGATCCCGTACGCCTGGTGGCGCATCCGGCGGGACCCGCCCGCGTTTTCCTCCCTCAGCGACGGCCCGTCACGCCGCGCGCCACAGCGCGGGGACGGAGGGCGGTTCCCAACCCGGCTGGGCGGTGTGCCCCTGCAGGCACACGTAACCGCGGCCGTCGTAAGTGACCTGGGCGCCGGCGGCGTAGTTGGTGCCTGCCGTCCAGGTCGTCCCCCCGGGCGGGGTGGAGGTCGTGGGCCTGGTGGTGGTCGAACTGGGCGGGGCGGTGGTGGTGGTCGGGGTCTGCGGGACGTTGAGCACGAAGTCGAACGCGGCTTCGCGGGTGCCGCCCGAGTCGCGGACCGTCATCAGCAGCCGGGGGTCGAAGATCGAGTCGGTGTTGTTGCGGGGCTCGTTGGGGAAGTAGAGCTGGGTGGTGAGGATCGGGCGGCCGGGTGCCTGCACCTTGACGTGGATGTGGCGGGTGCGGCCCGGGTAGAGGCCCGGCACGATCGTCGTCAGCTTGAAGGCGCCGTTGGCGTCGGTGTACTGGTGGCCTCGGAAGGTGTAGCCGACGTTGTCGTAGGCGCCGTTGACGTCGGCCTGCCAGAAGTCGAGCAGCACGCGGCCGACCGGGCGGCAGGCGAGGCCGAAGACGTAGCCGCTGACCACGAGCCGGGTGCCGGGGCCGGTGAGCGTCGAGCGCTCGGGGGAATTCGGCTTGAAATAAGGACCTTCGGTCTGGGCGATGGTCGGCTCGTCGCCGTCGTGGCATTCCGGGGTGAGGTCGGGGACCTGCCCGCTCGCGACGGTGGTGCGAGCGAGCGCGGGCCCGCCGAGCAGGGCGACCGGTGCCGCGACACCGGCGGCCAGCGCGGCGCGCAGCAGTGTCTTGCGGCTGAGCTTGCTGTCTTCGTCCATTTGTCTGCTCCTCGTGGGGGATGCACACGACGTTAGGGACAAGATCAGCGCCGGACGATGGACTCAGGCCGGTCGTCGTGGTGAAAGTCTGGGGTGACGTCGCCCGCGCGCCGGAAGTCGCCGGGGCTCAACCCGGTCTCCCGCCGGAAGAACCGGCAGAAGTACGCCGGGTCCGCGAAACCGACCCGGCTCGCCACCTGCCGCACGGTCAGATCGGTGCCCAGCAGGAACCGTTTCGCCTCACGCGTGCGTGCTTCCCTGACCAGATGCGCGGCCGTGCGGCCGGTCGCGGTCTTCACCGCTTCGGCCAGATAGCCGGGGGTGACGCCGATGCGTTCCGCGTGCGCGCGCACCGACCACAGGCCGAGGTCGGATCTGGCGGCCAGCCGCGCGAACTCGGCGGCCACGGCGTTGACCCGTGCGGGCGGCGGGGATTCCGGGGTTCCCGGCTGCCTGCCCGCCCGCACGATCAAGACGTGCAGCAACGCCCGCACCACGGACGCGGAACCTGGCGCGCCGAACCGGAATTCCTCTTCCAGTTCGGCGATCAGGCGTGCCGTGCGCTCGTAGGCGTGCTCGTCGAGTGGCAGCGCCGGTTGTTCGCTCAACCGCCGCAATGTCTCGCGGTCACCCGGATGGTCGATCAGGAAATCGTCGGTGAATAGCAGCACCGATCCGGTCAGCCGTCGCACATCCCACTGATGCACCTGCCCCGGTGCTATGACCGCCACTTGGGGCGGCCGCAGCTCCCGGCGCGTGAAGTCGACGACGTGCGCGCCGATGCCGCCGGTGACGAACACGATCTCGTGGAACGTGTGCCGATGCGGGAAAGTCGCCTGTGAGAGCGGCCCGATCTGGTCGAACGTGCCGACCGCGAACGGCAGCGCGTCGTGGGCCGTCAGCTCCAGCCGGTGCAGTGGCAGCTCCCCCGGCTTGGACACTTCGCAGGCCGTTCCCGGTGGCACCGTCGTACCGCGCATGACCGAAAAGTCTAGACCAATATGCGCGGTGCCCGCCCCCGCCGGAAGTTCCGTTCAGGCGAGCCCGTTGCGCCCGATCACCTCCGCGTACCACCGCGCGCTCCGCTTCGGGGTCCGCCGCTGCGTGGCGTAGTCGACGTGGATCAGCCCGAACCGCTTGGCGTAACCCTCGGCCCACTCGAAGTTGTCGAGCAGCGACCAGTAGAAGTAGCCACGCAGGTCGACCCCGGCCGCGATGGCGTCGTGCGCGGCACGCAGATGCGCGTCGAGGAACGCCACGCGGTCGGTGTCCGCGATGTCGCCGCCTTCGCCGACGACATCCGGATACGCCGCCCCGTTTTCGGTGATGTAGAGCGGAACCGGCCCGTAGTCGTGACGCACCCTCAGCAGCGCCTCGGTCAGCCCGGCAGGCTGAACCTCCCAGCCCGAGTGCGTGCGGGCGGCCGCGGGGTCCGCCACGAAGTGCACGTCCTGCGCGCCGACCCATTCCGGCCCTGCCGGTTCGCTGCCCGCGATCGGCGTCGCCGAGACCCGGTAGTCGCGGTAGTAGTTGACGCCCAGCCAGTCGATGGGCGCGCCGATGATCAGCTCGTCGCCATCGCGCACGATGTCGTCCAGCGCGAGTTCGGCGACCAGGTCCTTCGGATACCTGCCGCGCAGCACCGGATCGAGGAACAGCCGGTTTTGCAGGCCGTCGACCCGGCGGGCGGCGTCCGCGTCGGCCAGCGGGTCGTGCGCGGTGACCGGATAGAGGTTGAGCGTGACGCCGGCCGGTGTGTCCACTGTGTACTCGCGGATCACCTCCATCGCGAGCCCGTGCCCGAGCAGCAGATGGTGCGCGGCGGCGACGGCGGCCGCGTGGTCGGTCCGGCCCGGCGCGTGGATGCCACCGGCGTAACCGAGCATCGCGGCGCACCACGGCTCGTTCAGCGTCGACCAGCTGGCCACGCGGTCGCCGAGCCGTTCGAGCACCGTCTCGGCGTACTCGGCGAACCGGAACGCGGTGTCGCGCACCGCCCAGCCGCCGTCGTCTTCCAGCACCTGCGGCAGATCCCAGTGGTACAGCGTCGCCCACGGCTGGATGCCCGCTTCGAGCAGGCAGTCGACCAGCCTGTCGTAGAAAGCCATCCCGGCCGGATTCGGACGGCCGCCGCCCGGCCGGATCCGGGGCCACGCCAGTGAAAACCGGTACGCGCCGAGACCGAGCCCGCGCATCGTCTCGACGTCTTCGCCATACCGGCGGTAGTGGTCGGCGGCCGGTTCACCGGTGTCGCCGCCGACGACCGCGCCGGGGCGGCGCGCGAAGACGTCCCACACCGAGTCGGTGCGGCCGTCGGTGGTGGTGGCGCCTTCCACCTGGAACGCCGCGGTCGCGGCGCCCCAGACGAAACCGGGCGGAAACTCCAACATGGTCACCCTTTCACGGCACCTTGCATGATCCCGGCCACGATCTGGCGGCCGAGCAGTACGAATACGATGAGGATCGGGATGGTCGCGAGCGTCGTGCCGGCGAGCACCAGTGAATAGTCGACGTAGTAACCGCTTTGGAGCTTCTCCAGCGCCACCTGCACGGTCGGATTGCCGGCGTCGAGCACGACCAGCGGCCACAGGAAGTCGTTCCACGAGGTCATGAACGTGAACATGGCGAGTATCGCGGCGGCCGGGCGCACGGCGGGCAGGCAGACGTTCCAGAAGATCCGGATCATGCTGCAGCCGTCCATCCGCGCCGCTTCGATCAGCTCGTACGGCAGAGCGTCCACTGTGTACTGACGCATCCAGAAGACACCGAAGGCCGTCACCAGGTTGGGCACGATCACGGCCTGCAGCCCGCCGGCCCAGCCGAGTTCCGACATCGCGATGAACAGCGGGATGATGCCGAGCTGGGTCGGCACTGCCAGCGTCACCACGATGAACACGAACAGCCCGTCGCGCCCGCGGAACCGCAGTTTGGCGAACGCGAACCCGGCCAGCGACGAGAACAGCACCGTGGTGAGCGTGACCGTCCCCGACACGAGCAGGCTGTTGCCCAGCGCCTTCCAGAACGGCACCGTGTCGAACACGCGCGCCGCGTTGGCGAAGAAGTTGCCGCCGGGCAGGAACGGCGGGACGCGCTCGGTGAGCATCCCGTTGTCGCGGCTCGCGACCAGGAATGACCAGTAGAACGGGAAAAGCGAGCCCAGCACGAAGATGGCGAGCACCCAGTAGGTGGCTTTGCGTGGCTTGGTCATTTCCGTTTCACCCCCGCGATCCGGCCGGTGAGGAAGAAGTTGCCGAGCGCGATGAGGACGATCAGCACGAACAGCACCCAGGCGATCGCCGACGCGTAGCCGAGGTCGTAGTTCTCGAACGCGGACTGGTACAGGTACAGCGTCACGGTCTGGAACTGGTTGGTGGAGCCGCCGTTGTTCGAGCCTGGCATGGCGTCGAACAGCTTGGGCTCGGTGAAGATCTGCAGCCCGCCGATCGTCGAGGTGATGATGACGAAGATCAGCGTCGGCTTGAGCAGCGGCAGCGTGACGCTGGTGAAGCGCCGCCACGTGCCCGCACCGTCAATCAGCGCGGCCTCGTGCAGCTCGCGCGGGATGGCCTGCATCGCGGCCAGCACGATCAGCGCGTTGTAGCCGGTCCAGCGCCAGTTCACCATGATCGCGATCGCGACGTGGCTGCCGAACCGGCTGGCCTGCCAGTCGACCGGATCGAGCCCTGTCGTCTGCAGCAAGCCGTTGACCAGCCCGTACTTCGGGCCGAACAGGTTCGCGAAGATGATCCCGATCGCGACCAGGCCCGCCGCGTAGGGCAGCAGGATGCCGATCCGCCAGCCGGTCGCGCCGCGCAGCCTGCCGCCGAGCAGCGCGGCGAGCAGCACCGCGATGATGATCTGCGGGATGCTGGAGAGCAGGAAGATGCTGACCGTGTTGCCGACGGCGTTCCAGAACTGCCCGTCGGCGAAGAGCTCCTTGTAGTTGTCGATGCCGATGAAGTCGGGATGATCGTCGCCTGCCTCCCACTTGAACAGCGACACGTAAGCCGTGTACAGCAAGGGAAACAGCCCGACGAGTCCGAAAAGGATGAAGAACGGCGCGATGTAGAGGTACGGCGAGACCTTCACGTCCCACCGGCTCAGCCGCTGCCGGAAGGTGAGCCGGGGAGAAACGCGCTCCCCGGCCCGCACGGCGTTGTCGATGACCGTCATCGGCTCAGCGCGTGATCTTCTTCGCGGCGTCGACCAGCTGCTGCCAGCCGTCGGCGGCGGCCTTGCCCTGCTCGACCGCCTGCAGCGCCGGGCTGGACGCGTTCTCCTGGATCTGGCCGTCGCCAGGCCCCTTGTACTGCGCGTGCTGCACCTTCTTGGCCTGCTCCGCGAACAGCTCGCCGATCTTCGCGCCGCCGAAGTAGGCGTCGGTCTGGCTCAGCAGCGACGGATCGGTCAGCGCCTGGACCTGGCTCGGGAAGTTGCCTTTCGCCTGGAACGCCTTGATCTGCTGCTCGGGCGCGGTCAGCCAGGCGGCGAGCTCGGCCGCCTCCTTCGGGTGCTTCGACTGGGTCGGCACGGTCAGGTACGAGCCGCCCCAGTTGCCGCCACCGCCGGGGAACGCCGCGGTGATCGCCCACTTGCCCGCGTTCTCCTGGCCCGCCTGCTCCTTGATCACGCCGAGCATCCAGGACGGGCACACCTTCGTGGCGAACGCGCCCTGCTTGAACCCGGAGTTCCACTCGTTGCTGAACGCGGTGAGCTTGGCCGACTGGCCCTTGGCGACCGCGTCGGTGACCTTGGTCCACGCGTCCTTGATGCCCTGGTTGCTTTCGAGCGCGAGCTTGTCGTCGGTGCCGATGTAGCCGCTGGGGAGCTGGTTGACCATGGAGTTGAAGTTCTGCGCGGCCGAGTCGAACCAGGCCTTGCCACCGGACTTCGACACGTAGTCCGTGCCGGCTTGGAAGTAGCTGTCCCAGGTCGCGAACAGCGGCTTGACCGCTTCGGGGTCGGACGGCAGGCCGGCCGCCGCCAGCAGGTCCTTGCGGTAGCACATGGCGAGCGGGCCGATGTCGGTCCCGTAGCCGATGACCTTGCCGTCCTTGGTCTTGGCCGCGTCGTACTTCCAGGGCAGCCAGCGCTGGGCGGACGCGGTCGCCGGCCCGATCTTGGTCAGGTCGTTGAACTTCGAGCCCTTGTCGAGCACGTCGGAGAGGTGCCCCTCCTCGACCGCGGTGACGTCCGCGAGCCCGGAACCCGCGGCCAGCTTGGTGATCAGGTCCTGGTGGTACGGCCCGCCCTGGCCGGTCTTGCGGTGGCTGATCTTGATGTTCGGGTGAAGCTTCTGATACTCCTCGACGAGCGGCTCGTAGCCGAACTCGGTGAACGTCGCCAGCGTCAGGTCCACCTGCTCACCCGGCCCGGCCGCGGCGGGCGTCTCCTGCTTGCCGTCGCCGCCGCAGGCCGTGGCGGTGACCGCCGTCAGCGCGATGCCCAGTGCCAACACCAGGCCGTTCCGGATGGTTCTCACGTCTGCCAACCCCTTTGCCGGAAATCGTTCTGGGAGCGCTCCCAGATGCGGAGAGTCTGATTGCGGGCCCTCCCGCTGTCAAGAGGCAGGGAGCGCTCCCGGCCAAGGCCGCTAAGCTGGGAGACGTGAGAGAACAGGACCGGCCGACACTCGAAGACGTGGCCGCCTTCGCGGGCGTGTCCCGGTCGACGGCGTCGCGCGCGCTGAACGACGACGCCTACGTCAGCGCGGCCGCCCGCGAGAAGGTCCAGGCCGCCGCCCGCGACCTCGGCTACTCCCCCAACCAGGCGGCGCGCTCGCTGGTCACCCGCCGGACCGGCGCGGTCGCCGTGGTCCTGTCGGAGCCGGAGGCCCGGCTGCTCGACGACCCGTACCGCACCGCGGTGATGCGCGCGGGGTACCGCGAGCTGGCCGACATCGACCGCCAGATGGTCCTGATCTTCAGCGACACCCGCGAAGACCTCAGCCGCACGGTCCGCTTCCTCGAAGGCGGCCACGTCGACGGCGTGCTCGTCTTCGCGCCGCACCGGGCCGACCCGCTGCCGAAAGCCTTGCGGCTGCTGAGGATCCCGGTCGTCTTCGGCGGGCAGGCCGCGGGCATCAAGCGCGGCGTGCACGTGGTCGACTTCGACAACGAGGGCGGCGCCCGCCTGGCGGTCGAGCACCTGATCGCGGCCGGTCGCACCCGCATCGCCACGATCGCCGGGCCGCAGGACCAGAGCGCCGCGATCGACCGGCTGTCCGGCTGGCGCAAGACCCTGCTCGACGCCGGGCTCGATCCGGCGGACCTGTCCGAAGAAGCCGACTTCACCCTCTCCGGCGGCGCGCACGCGATGACGGCCTTGCTGGCGCGACGCCCGGATCTCGACGCGGTCTTCGTCGCCAGCGACATGATGGCGGTCGGCGCGCTGCGCACCCTGCACGCGGCGGGCCGCCGCATCCCGGCCGAGGTCGCGGTCGTCAGCTTCGACGACAACGCCACCCTCGCGCCCGCGATGGAACCCCCGCTCACCTCGGTGCACCAGGACCCGCGCGAGCAGGTGCACGCCATGGTCGAGACCCTGCTCCAGTTATTGGACGACCCGGACGTCAAACCGGCTCAGCGCATACTGCCGGTCTCGCTCACCGTCCGCTCATCCAGCTGACCGGGCACTGGGGTCGTGAGTGGCACGGCCGGTTCTAACCGGTCATACCACTCACGACCCTCGGGTGGGCGCCACGACGATCTCGCCGCCGCTGGTGGTGAGGATCTCCGCTCCGGCCGCGTAGTGCTCGCGGACCGTGGGCGCGGTCAGCACCGCCGCCGGGGCGCCCGAAGCCACCACCTCGCCCTTGTTCAGCAGCAGCAACCGATCCGCGTACTGCGCCGCGAAGGTCAGGTCGTGCACGGTGGCGACGACCGTGGTGCCGTCTTCGGCGCGCAGCCGGTCGACGAGTTCGAGCAAGGCCTGCGCGTGCCCGATGTCGAGACCGGTCGTCGGCTCGTCGAGCAGCAGGATGCGCGGCTGCTGCGCCAGCACCCTGGCGAGCACCGCACGCTGCCGTTCGCCGCCGGAAAGCGCGTGCAACGGCCGCGCGGCCAGCGCGCCGAGATCGAGCCGTTCGAGCGCTTCGGAGACCAGGCGGAGGTCGTGACGGCCTTCCCTGGCAAGCAATCCGAGGTGCGGTGTCCGTCCTAAGAGGACGTAGTCGGTGACCGAGAGACCATCGGGAAGCTGGGGTGTCTGCGGGGCGTAGCCGATGAGCCTGGCGCGCTCGCGGGCGGGCAGCACGCGCAACGGGCTTGCGCCCGCCCGGATCTCGCCGACGTGCGGGAGGAGTCCGGCGACCGCCTTGAGCAGGGTCGACTTCCCGGCGCCGTTGGGACCGATGATGGTCAGCCAGCCGCCGTCCGGGATCTCGCCGTCGACACCGCGGACCACGAGTTCGCCCGCGTAGCCCGCGCCGACGCCGCGCAGCAGCAGGCCGGTCATCGCAACTTCCCCCGGTTCCGGCGCAGCACCAGCACGAAGAACGGCGCGCCGGTGAACGCGGTGATCACGCCGAGCGGCAGTTCGGCCGGCGCGATCACGGTGCGGCCGATCTCGTCGGCGACGACCAGGAAGATCCCGCCGCCGATCAGCGACAGCGGCACGATCACCCGGTAGCTCGCGCCGCCCAGCAGTCGCACGAGATGCGGCACGACGATGCCGACGAAACCGATCAGCCCGCTGACCGACACGGCGGCCGCCGTCGCGAGCGAAGCCGCGCCGAGCACCGCCAGGCGCACCCGGCCGGGACGCACGCCCAGCGAAAGCGCCTCGTCGTCGCCGAGCGCGAGCACGTCCAGCAGCCGCGCGCACAGGCACAGCACGATCACCGACGGCACCAGATAAGGCAGCGTGATGAGCACGTCCTGCCAGCCCGAGGTGTTCAGCCCGCCCAGCATCCAGGTGTAGACCTGCTTGATGGTGTTCGTGTCGAGCTGCTGCACGAACGTCTGCACCGCGGTCAGGAACGCCGCGACGGCGACCCCGGACAGCAGCAGGATCGCCGTGCCCGCGCCGCTGGCCGACCGGCCGAGCACCCAGGTGAGGCCCACTCCCGCGAGCGCGCCGACGAAGGCGGCCAGCGGGATCGGGCCGATGATCCAGGTCCTGGCCGCAGGCGCGAGCACGACCGCGACGGTCGCGCCCAACCCGGCGCCCGCCGCCGCGCCGAGCAGGTACGGGTCGGCCAGCGGATTGCGGAACACGCCCTGATAGGCGGCGCCCGCGACGGCGAGCGCCGCGCCGACCAGCCCGGCCAGCACGACGCGGGGCACCCGCAGCTGCCAGAGGATGTCGGCCTCGCGCTGATCGAGCGGCGACGTCGTCCCGCTCACCTGGGCCCACAGCTCACCCAGCACGCGGTCCCAGCCGAGGTCGGCCGCGCCGACGCAGATCGCCGCGACGAGCACGACGCACAGCGCGAGCACGGCCGCGGCCAGCCGCGTCGCGGTGAGCCGGGTGCGCCGGTCAGCGGCCACCCGGCGCCGCCTTGGTGACCGCGGCGGCCACGGCCTTGGCGAAGTCGAGCAGGCGCGGCCCCCAGCGCGACGCGACGTCGTCGTCGAGCGCCACGACGTTGCCGTTCTTGACCGCGCTGATCGCGGCCCAGCCCGGCCGCGCGGCGACGGCCGCCGCGTCCTGCTTGCAGCACTTGGTGTCGGCCAGGAAGATCAGCCGCGGGTCGGCCTTCACCAGCGCCTCGGCCGACAGCTGCGGGTATCCGCTGCTCGACGGCGCGCTGTCGGCGACGTTGACCAGCCCGAACAGGCCGTACACCTGCCCGACGAAGGTGTGGGAGTTCACGCTGTAGAAGTCCTGGCTCAGCTCGTGGTAGTAGCTCAGCGGGGTGGCGGGCTTGGGGGTGGCCGCGGCCAGCGCCGCCAGCTCGGTCTTGATGCTCCCGACCAGCCGGTCCGCGTCGGGGGCGTGCCCGGTTTCCTTGCCCAGCGCCGACATCTGGCCGTACGCCTCGTCCAGCGTGTTGGCCGACGGCAGCACCATCGCCTTGATCCCGAGCTTCCCGAGCGCGCCGACCAGGCCACCGGTGTCGGCCGAGGCGACGACCAGATCCGGCTTGTACGCGGCGATCGCCTCGGCGCTCGGGGTGAGGCCGGACAGCGCGGTCTTCGGCGCGTTCGGCGGATAGGTGGACTGGTCGTCGACGGCGACCACCTGCGCGCCCGCGCCGATCGCGAACAACGTCTCGGTGCTCGCCGGGCTCAGCGACACGATCCGCTGCGCCCCGGCGGCCGCCGACGTCGGCGCGGTGGCCGGGGCGGGCTCGCGGCCCGCGCAGCCGACCAGTGCGAGCAACGACAGCAGTACTACCGGCAGTGCCGGCCGGGCGCGGGTCATCGGGAACCTCGGGTCTCTCACCCGGCACACGAGTGCGGCGCCCCCACGCCGTGGGTCGCCGCTACCTCTGTCCCGGAGGCGGATGGGCGTCGACGCGGCGTCGAGACCTGGCTCGGCCGGAGGGCCACACAGTTACGGCATAGCGCCGGATTCACACCGGACTTCACGGCCGCGCACGTCGGATCGGACGCTATCACGCCCGCCTGTGATGTTCATGACCATGATCGTACTTGACCTTAATAGTTCATGTGGATAACCTTCTTGGCAGACGACAACGAGCAAGGAGTTCGACATGAAGCAGCGCACACTCGGCACCAACGGCCCGTCGGTCTCGGCTCTGGGGCTCGGCCTCATGGGCATGTCCGAGTTCTACGGAGCCACCGACGACGAGCGATCCATCGCGACGATCCACCGCGCGCTCGACCTGGGCGTGAACCTCCTCGACACCGCGGACGTCTACGGCGGCGGCCACAACGAGCGGCTGCTCGGCCGCGCGCTGGCCGGCAGGCGCCGCGACGAAGCGGTCGTGGCGACCAAGTTCGGCTCACGGGTCCAGGACGGAAAGGCGTCGGTGGACTCGACGCCGGAGTACGCCCGCGAAGCACTCGACGATTCGCTGTCCCGGCTCGGCATCGACCACGTCGACGTGTACTACCTGCATCGGCGCGACCCCCAGGTGCCGATCGAGGACACCGTCGGGGCGCTCGCCGAACTGGTCGCGCAGGGCAAGATCCGGCACATCGGGCTGTCGGAGGTCAGCGCCGACACGCTGCGCCGGGCACACGCCGTGCACCCGATCGCCGCGGTGCAGAGCGAATACTCGTTGTGGGAGCGCGGGCTCGAGGCCGAAGTGCTGCCCACCGCACGGGAACTCGGCATCGCCGCGGTGCCGTATTCGCCGGTCGGCCGCGGTTTCCTGACCGGCACCGTGACGAACCTCGACGCGCTCGCGGCCGACGACTACCGCCGTTTCGACCCGCGTTTCCAAGGCGAGAACCTGGCGCGCAACCTCGCGCTGGCCGAGCGCGTCCGTGCGCTGGCCGAGCAGGCGGGCGTCACCCCGACGCAGCTCGCCCTCGCGTGGCTGCTGCACCAGGGCCCGGACATCGTCCCGATTCCCGGCACGAAGCGGATCAGCTACCTGGAGCAGAACGCCGCGGCCGCCGACGTGGAACTCGACGCCGCCACCCTCGCCGCGCTGGAGGCGGCCCTCCCGCGTGGCGCGGCGGCCGGTGAGCGTTACCCCGAGCAGCTGATGGGCAGCCTGGAGGGCTAGTTTGCTCGGGTGAGTCTCCTCGATGACGTGGCCGAACGCGACGGCTGGCGCTGCTGGGTGTGCGACGAGCCCGTCGACCCCGACATGTCGGTGAACGACCCGCGCGGGCCCAGCGTCGACGCCAGGACGGCCGACCGGAAGGCGAAGATCCCCGAGCGGCTCGCGCACCGCGGCTGTAACACCCGCAAGGGCGCGGTCAAGGTGGTCATCGCCTGGGCTGACCGGCTGCACGTGGTCGAACCCGCGCCGCTGATCACCGTCGCCGGCAGGCTCGAGCGCAAGGGCGGCCGCGAAATGGTCGGCCGGTGTCCGACCAAAAAGGACGCTCAGGAGACCGCCGACTGGCTGGTGGACCGGTTTTCCCGCCTCGTGCCCGACCTGCCGGTCACCGCCACCGTCGAACCGGGCGGCGGCCAGTTCATGGTCATCCTCGCCACCGGCCGCCGCTGAGCTTGATCGCCGGCCGGGCCGAGAGCACCGGCATGGTCGTGAGTGGTACGGCCGGTTCTAACCGGCGAAAACACTCACGACCCCCGCGCCGAGGCCCTAGGCGTTGGTGAGGTATTCGGTCGGCGTGCAGCCGGTCAGCGCGCGGAAGTCGCGGTTCAGGTGCGGCTGGTCGGCGTACCCGCACCGGTGCGCGATCTCGGACAAGGACGGTGCGTCAGGACCGGCCAGCAGCGTCGCCGCGCGGTGGAGCCGAGCGATGCGGGCAACGGTCTTGGGAGTGAGCCCGATCTGGCGCTGGAATCGCAGGTTCAGGTGCTGGCGCGTCCAGCCGATCTGGTCGGCGAGCGCGCTGATCCGCAGGCTTCCGGCCGACGTCATCAGCTGCTGCCAGGCACCCTGCACCGGCCTCGCCAATTCGGGCCCGAGTGCGAGCCTGGTCGTCAGATAGTCGTCCAGTACCCGGAATCGGGCGGGCCAGCCACGGGTTTCGGCGAGCTTTTCGAGCAGTAGGCCGGCCTCGGCACCGAGCAGGTCGGGAAGGCCGATGGTCGCGTTGGCCAGCTCGCGCAGTGGCAAGCCGAAGAGCGCGTAGGCGCCCAGTGGCGTCATCGCGACGCTGATTCCGCGAGACGGTCCCGCCTGCTCGACCAGCAGTGGCCGGTCACGCAGCCCCAACACCGGCGACGCGGGCACGTGGCCGTCTTCGCCGACTTTGCGCAGCGGCGTTTCGAGGTCGAGGACGACCGTGAGCACGCCCAGCGGCGCCACCCGCCAAGCCATCGGCTCCATCTCCGGAAAGTCGTGCGCGGCGTAGGTCAGCACGTGCCCGGCCAACCGCGGATGCGGCACGCCGAACGCGTGGTCGGCCGGGGCTCGCGCGACCTCCTCACGCGACACCACGAGCGTCCAGTCGGCCATGCCTGGTCCTTCCATTCGTCCAAGACGATCGACGCCGGCCGTGAGTAGTGTCGGTTTTCCCATCGTAGAAGGGATTTTCTGATGTCTGACGTTGGTGACTTCAAGAGCGAGGACAGCCGGGACCGCTATTTCGAGGCGTACGACAAGGCGATGAACGACTGTCCGGCGCCGGATGCCGTCCACGATATCGAAACCAGGCACGGCACGACCCGGGTTTACGGTTTCGGCTTCGGCGACGCGCCGCCGATCGTGCTGCTGCCCGGCCTGCTGGCGACTTCGGCCTGTTACGGGCCGCTGCTCCCGGTGCTGGCCGCACACCGGCCGGTGTACGCGATCGACACGCTCGGCGAGGCGGGCCGCAGCGTGCACACCGCACCGTTCGACGGCATCCCGGACCGCGCGCGCTGGCTCGACGAGGTGCTCGAAAGCCTCGGCTTGACCGGTGTCCACCTCGCCGGTGGCTCCACCGGCGGCTGGCACGCGGTCAACCAGGCGATCAACGCGCCCGGCCGGATCGCCTCGATCAGCTTGCTGGACGCGACGACCGTGACGGCCCCGTTCGCCCGGACCATGCTCTGGTACGGCATGCCTGCCGTCGTGCTCAACAAGGACTGGCTGTGGCGGCGTTTCCTGCGCTGGTCGGCGGGCGCCGACATCATGGACCGGCCCGACGCCCGGCTCGTGCTCGCGGGGATCCGCGAGTACAAACCCCGGATTCCCTTCCAGGTGCGCCCCAGCGACGACGACCTTCGCTCGATCAAGGTGCCCGTGCTGGCGTTCTTCGGCGCGCGCAGCGTCGTCCACGACTCGAAGGCCGCGGCCGACCGACTGCGCGCGCTGCTCCCCCACGCCGACGTGGAAGTGCTCCCCGACGCGGGGCACTACATCTACCTGCGTGACGCCGACCGCGCGCGCATCGTCGACCGGATACTCGAGTTCGCCAAGAAGGGGTCGTGAGTGTTTAGGCCGGTTAGTGGGCGGAAAATCAAACATGGCGTGGTCGACGCTTCGGCGATGTGGCGTTGGGGCCATCGGACGGCTCAAACACCGCATCGTCAGCCCGCTCGCCGCCGGCCGAAAACCCCGCACAACCCACCGACTGATGACGTGAACGCCTCGTTCACAACGCACAACGTTGCGAACGAGGCGTTCACGTCATCCGAAGCGACCCAACCAGCCCAAGAATATGGTCAAAGAAGCCTAAAGCGGACAAAAGGTCAGGCTGCGGAGTCCTCCGACGACCCACTGGCGCGGCGAAAGTCGGCTACCACCGCGCCACCTTTGCCCTTCCCCTCAAATAGAACCGGCCGCACCACTCACGAGCCCCACAACGACCCCGGCCCGCCGCGGGCGAGTGGAACCTCTGCTGCGTTAGATGCAGCAAAGGTTCCACTCGCCCGCCACATTTGCCCTTCCAGCCTAGAACCGGCCGTACCACTCACGACGCCGGGTGGTCATTTGGTCAGGGGTGATTGGTACATAGTCACTTTCTCGGTCGAGAGGATTTCGGGGACCGGCTTGGCGAGGTAGATCCGTTTGGGCAGCATGAGCCGGTCGCCGAAGTACCTGGCGCATTCGAGTTCGGTCAGCCTGGCGCAGTCGGGGTGATCGAGGCCGAGCACGTGTCCCGTCTCGTGCGCGACCGTCCACGGCTCGGCGGAGTAGACGAACATCGCGCTCGGCTTGCCGTCCGGATGCCGGGCGCAGCCGTCGAAGGTGCTCGGTTTGATCTGGGGCACCACGTAGAGCGCGATCTCGTCGGCGCGGACGTTGTCGCGGTGGTCGAACAGTTTCACGGATTCGGCGGACGGCGGGTGGAGCTTGTCGCAGAACCCGACGTCGAAGACGTCCTTCTTCGCCGTGTCGGTGACGGTGATGTGCTGGACGCTGACCAGGTCGACGCCGATCTCGGCCTGGGCGAACGCGGTGGCGAGGTTCTTGAGCTTGGTGTCGATCACCGCGTAGTCGGCGTTGGGCAGGTTGACGATCTTGACGTGGACGCGGATCCGTTCGGGATGCCACCAGTTGGTGCCGACGCTGCCGTCAGGCCGGATCCAGAACGCGTCGAGCAGATCGGGGTGGCGTGAGGTGACGCTGACCGCGTTCGGCGACGCGTGGCCTGCTCCCGTGACGGGTGCGGCGGCCCAGCTGCCGGGGAGTTTCTCGTCGAACGTCAGGTTGCGGACAGCGGCGTCGGGCGCCACCCAGACGAGGTCGAAGCGCCCGGCGGACCGGCTGGCCGAGTCGAGCGCGCCCGGCTGTGCCGCGCCGGGCGCGGTGATGGGCCACGGCGCGGGCCAGTCCAGCCTGGCGTTGCGGACCGTGGTGCCGATCGCGCCGTCCGGGCCGATCCAGAAGGCGTCCACCTGGTCCTCGCGATGGGACACCGCGGTCAGCGCGGGCCGCACCGGATCACGGGACGAGCCGATGCGGACGTGGCCCGCCCCGGTGACCGACCGCACGGTCCACGGGGTGGCCGGGTTCCACGTCAGCACGGAGACACCGGCGTCCGGCCGCACCCAGAGCACGTCGAGGTGGTCACGGGCCCGGGAGACGACGGTCAGCGCGCCGGGTTCGGCCGCGGCGGCCGGGCCGGTGAGCCGCCACGGATCTCGCCAGGCTCCGCCGAAGGTCCACGCGGTGGTGCCGATCGCGCGGTCGGGCTCGATCCAGAACACGTCGAGCTGGCCGAGGTTACGCCCGGCCGCGGCGAGCGAGCCTGCCAGCGCGTGCCGGGCGGGCGCGATGCTGATCGCCTGGGGCCAGCCGGTGAAACCGGTGTGCCACCACGAATTCGACACCCCGCCGTCCAGCCGGATCCAGAACAGGTCCAGCTGGTCGTCGCCGCGCGCCACGACCGAGAGCGCGCCCGCCGCGGCCGATGCCATGGGCGCGACGGGACGGGTGATCCAGCGGCCCGTGGCCGCGGTCCACGAGGCGTTGCTGATCGCCCCGTCCGGATGCACCCAGAACACGTCGAGCGCACCGGGGCCGCGGGCGATCGAGGTGATCGCACCCGGCGCGGCCGCTGCCGGTGAGGGAAGCGTGAACTCGGCGTCCCATGCCTGCGCCTGCTGCACCGGGAGCAGGACCCCCATGGCCACCACCAGCGCCGCGACCGGCGCGAACCGTCTGTGCCGTTTCTCCCGCATGGCGAAGAACCCTCCCTTGTGGACAGATCGGACCAGTCTCGCGCGATCCGGCTGACCGGTCGCGGTCATCTGACGCACACCGGCCGTTTCACCCGCACGGAGCACTGAAACACTCAGGCGCCTTTTGACGACTCTGCCCCCGTGACGTCTGACGAGACATGGCCCCAATGCCGGGTGCGCGGGTGCGCGGGCGCCGCGTTGGCCACCGAGTGCCTGCTGCACATCAACTCCGCCGACCGCGCCGACTACCTGCGCTGGGTGAACCCGATCGACGGCCGTGGCGTGCGGTTCACCGCGGAGCTGATCCACGAGGTGTACACGAACCTGCCCAAGAAGGGGCGGCCGGCGCGGACGGTGCTGTTCACCGGTGCGGTCTTTCCCGATGACGCGAGCTTCGGCGGTGCCCGGTTCGGGGACGGCAGCAGCTTCGCCGGCGCGAATTTCGGCGATGACGCCTTTTTCAGAGGAGCCAGGTTCGGCAAGGACATCAAGTTCGACGGAGCCAAATTCGGCAGGCATCCCAGCTTTCGAGGCGCGAGGTTCGAGGAGAATTCGTCATTCAAGGGCACGGACTTCGGAGACAACCCGTGGTTCCGAGGCTCGGTTTTCGGAAAGCGGGCCTCGTTCGTCGACGCCAAGTTCGGCGACCACGCCTACTTTCGGTACACCCGGTTCGGCGACGGCACCCGCTTCCAGCGCGCGACGTTCGGGAAATCCGCGACGTTCGTCGACACCGTCCGATTCGAAGGCACGGTTTACTTCACCTCGGTGACCTTCGGAGACGAACTCGGCTTCGGCAAAGTTCTGATCACGGGGCAAGCGGATTTCACCAAAGCCTCGTTCGGCGCCGAAGCGAAATTCAATGTCTTCAGCCGCGAGCCGTTGTCGATGGCTTATGCGCGGTTCGGCAGACACGCGCAAATCAACTTCGCGGGCAGGGAACTGAGCCTCCATGGTGCCGATTTCTCAGAAGGGGGCAGCATCCGCGCCTGGGGCACCGAAATCGACCTCACCAGGGCGAAGTTCGGCGCGCCGTCACTGTTGACCGAGCGGAAGCCGGTGACCGGCCCCAGAACCGCGCCTCCCGTCGAGCCCGGTCAGCGCCCGCGTCTGCTGCTCGACCTCGATCCCGACCCCGAAGGTTTCGTCGTTCCCAACGGCACACCCCGCCTCATGTCGTTGGATGAGGCGGACGTGCGAGAGCTCGTCATCGATCGAGTGGACCTCGGCAGCTGCCGCTTCAACCAAGCTCACAACCTCGACCAGCTCAAGGTCGGCAGCAGCGACCAGTTCCTCCTCCCAGACCGGAAGTTCGGCCCGACCCGCCGTCGCATCGTGCTCGAGGAATACCTGTGGCGCGCCAGGCACGAACGCAGGAGCCGCTGGTCACTCCCCGATCCACCCGCGATCGAGGACACGCCGGGCGATCCGCGTGCGCAGGCCCGGCAGATCGAGCAGACCTACCGGGCACTGCGCAAAGCGTTCGAGGACGTCAAGAACGAGCCCGGCAGCGCGGACTTCTACTACGGCGAAATGGAAATGCGCAGGCGTGGCAGCGAATCCCGGGCCGAGCGGTTCCTCCTGTACTGCTATTGGCTGCTCGCCGGATACGGGTTGCGCGCCTGGCGCGCGCTCACGGCGCTGGCGGTGACGGTGGCCGTCGGCACGGTGATCTTCGTGTCCGCCGGGTTCGCCACCGCCGCCACCACGTCATTCGTGCCGACTTCCGGCGGCACGTACGTGCAGACCACGGTCCCGGGTCCCAGGCCGGGCTGGTCCGACGCGCTTTCCTATTCCCTGCACAGCATCACGTCGCTGATCAGGCCCGCCGGCACGATCCCGCTCACCGCCGCCGGCAACTACACGGAGCTGACGCTGCGGATACTGGGACCGCTACTGCTCGGCTTGGCATTGCTGTCGATCCGCGCCAGGGTCAAGCGATAGCCCGGAAATCACGACTCCGTGACGAGCATGCCCTCGGGGACACCGGCGACCTCGACGCTGCGCCAGATCGACCGCTCGCCGGGGAGTTCGTGGTAGCGGCGCAGCCCGGCGATGCCGCCCAGCCAGCCGCCCCAGCTCGCGTACGGCGGGTTGTCGGGGTTGAATCCGCTGTGCGTCATGGTGAGCCGGGTCTTGCCGTCCGAGCCTTCCAGCTCCCAGCTGGTGGTCTCGCCGTCGGCGAACAGCAGCGCCGCCTTGCGGCCCTGCTCGAACTCGACGAACTTGGCGCCGCCGGGGTCGACGTCGAACCCGCCCATCGCGAAGCGGCCGCCGAGGTGGGGTTCGATGTCCACCTTGGCGCCGAACCACTCGGCGAAGACCTCGGGCTTGATCATCGAGTCGAACACCGCGCCGGGCGCCGCGTCGATGACGAAGGACTCGCGCAGCTCGGTCGAGCTGAAGTCGACCATCGGGGTCAGCGCGCGGCCTGCCAGGTAGTCGGCGAGGTTGGCGATCGCCAGCGACCAGAACGTGTGCAGCGCGCCGCGGGCGCCCGCCTTGTCGCCGATCACTTCCTCGAAGCTGGGCAGATCGCTGTGGCTCAACGTGACCAGCGTGCCGGCTTCGTCCTCGCCGAGCTCGAACTCGACCGTGGCCTCGACGCCTTCCACGGTCCAGCCGAACCGGATGACCCGCTCGTCGGCGTGCAGGACGCGCTGGCGCGGCTCGGCGCCGTCCGGCGTGTACCGGCCCCAGAACTCGTACTTGGCCGGCAGGTCGACCTCGGCGTGCTCGGCCAGCCACACGCGCAGCGCGGCCGGGTCGGTCAGCGCCTCGTAGGTGAGCTTCAAGGTGGCCGATACGACCGCGCTGACGCGAAGATCAGGTTCTTTCATCGGGATTTCCCTTCGGATAGCAGGCGACGGCGAGCCGGAACGCGTCGCCTTCGGCGCCGCCGTAGCGGGTGAACAGGTCCTGCAGTGTCTGGTTGAGCTCGTCGAGGAACGCCTTCCGGTGTTCCGGACGGACCCGGATGTCCCCGGACACACCGATCGACGGCAGGTCGGGGCGGGTGCGGTCGAGCGCGGCGATGTCCGCCTGGACGTCCTCCATCAGGTCGACCAGGAAGCCGAGGCTGAGCCGGTCGCGGGTCTGGCGCAGGCCGATGCGGCCGACCAGGTGCGGGGACAGCCAGTAGGCCCGCCCCGCCGCCTGGTAGATCCCCTCGGTGATCCCGCGTACCCGGCGCTCGGCCACCTGACGCACCAGGTCGGCCTCCACGAGGCGTTTGACCTGGTAGTAGACGCGTTGCGGGGTTTGCTCGAGCTCGATCGCCACCTCGGTGCAGGACCGGGGCTCGGCGAGGTGCCGCAGCACTTCGATGCGCTGCGGCTTGAGCAGGGCCTCAGCCTGCTCGATCTGATCGAGGTAGACGACATCTCTCATGGCAAAGAGGAGTCTTTACGTAAAAACTTATTTTGTCAATGGGCTCACTCCGGCCACGGGCTGGCCTTGATGACTTCCACGAAGTCCGTCCTGGCGAACGCCGGATCGAAGTGCGCGAGCACGTCGTCGTTCATCGTCCCGAAGGTCGTGTCGGGCCGCTCGGCCATGCCGTCGTAGAACGCGCGCAGGATGCGGTTCTTGAAGTCCGGGCGGGGATGCGCCGCGACGACCGCCGCCCGCTGGTCTTCGGTGATCTCGTCGAGGTCCAGGCCCAGCACGTCGGTCTCCACGCCCAGCGTCACCACGGCCACCTCGGGCGCCAGCCGCAACGGGATCTCGGGGGTGGTGTGCAGCGCGATGGCGAGCCAGACATTGCGTGCGTCCACTTCGGACCGTCCGTGTTCGAGCAGGAAGTCACGCGCCGCCTCGGCGCCGTCGAGTTCGAACCGCCGCTCTTTGGTGGCGTACTCGCCCGTGAGCCCGAGGTCGTGGAACAGGCCGCCCACGTAGGCGAGCTCCGGGTCGACGTCCAGTCCGCGTGCCACCGCTTTCAGTGCCCCCCAAAGGAAAACGCGGCGCGAATGATGGAACAGCGTGTCGTCGGCGGCTCGCCGGACGAGCGAGGTCGCCTCGCGCACCAGTTCCGTGTCGGGAATCGAGATTCCAGCGATGTTTTCGGACACCACAGCCTCCATAACGTCAAGATCGGATGACTCCAGTCTTGACGAACGGCCCGGGTGCGCCCACCGCGAAAACCGACCAACAGTCCACAGATGCGGACACTCAGGCCGTGGTCTTGAAGCGCGCCCGATACTCGCTGGGCGAGGCGCCGAACCGCGCCACGAAAGTCCGCCGCATCGTCTCCGAGCTGCCGAACCCGGCCGAACGCGCCGTCTCCGCCACTCCATGGCCCGCGTCGAGCAACGCTTTCGCGTGATCGAGCCGTACCTGCTCCACGAACCTAGCGGGCGTGGTGTCCAGCTCCCCCGCGAACATCCTCGCGAGGTGGCGCGCGCTGACGCCCGCCCGCGACGCCATCGTGCGCGTGCTGTGGTCGAGCGCGGGCTGCGCCGACACCAGGTCGACGATCGCACGCAGCGTCGGCGTCCGCGGCACCCGCAGTGCCAGCGGCGCCGAGAACTGCGACTGCCCGCCCGGCCGCTGCATGAACATCACCAGCCCGCGCGCCACCGTCCGCGCGAGCTCCGGGCCATGGTCCTGCTCGACCAGCGCGAGCGCCAGATCCATCCCCGCCGACACGCCCGCCGACGTGAAAACCTCGCCGTCACGCACGAAAATCGCGTCCGGCTGGACCTGAATGTCCGGATAGGACTGTGCGAGCAGCGGCGCGTGACGCCAGTGCGTGGTGGCCCGGCGCCCGGCCAGCACCCCGGCCGCCGCGAGCGCGAACGAACCGGTGCAGATCGACACCAGCCTGCGAGCGCGTGGCCGCAGCTCCTCGATCGCGGCGATCAGCCCGGCGGGCACCGGACGCGCGGCCAGCGTGTCACCGCCTGCGACGATCACCGTGTCGGGATCCGGGAAGTCACCCGGCCTGCCGTCGACCGGCAGCCGGATCCCGACCGACGTCGTCACCGCCTCCCCGGTCGGCGACAGGTATCCGATCGAATACCCCGCGCCCGCCAGGTTGGCCTCGGCGAACACCTCGGCCGGCCCGGTCACGTCGAGCATCTTCACGCCGTCGAACACGACGAAGACGACACTCCGGCCACCGATCACGTCCATCACTCCTGACTTCAGGAACCGCTCGGCCGGACCGGTTGCCGCAAGATCGTCTTGAGCTTGGCGGAGGCGGTCCGGCGCGGGTCGCTGAGGTAGATCTCGTGGTGGTCGCCGTTGAAGGTGAGGCCGTTCTCGGGCAGGTACTGGTGGTGGAGACGGTCCAGCGTCGGGGCTTCGTCGTCGTAGGAGCCGATGTGCAGGATCTGCACGCAAGCTCCCTCGACGAGCGTACGCAGCCTGACACTTTCGAGCGCCGGGTTGTCTTTCTTGCGCGAGGCTTCGGCGATCGCGGACTGGACCATCTCGTCGGTGATCCAGTCCGGCTGGCTGATCAGCATGGTCCACTCCCACTGCTCCTTGCGGCGGGCAACGAAGACGGCCGGGTCGTCCGCGCGCCAGAGTCCTTCCAGCGGGCCGACCACGAAGTCGCGGCCGAGGGTCTTCTTGCTGGCGAACTTCAGCGTGTACGAGACCCCGTACAGGGCTTCGACCGCGTTCACGTACACCTGCGACGTGTTCGGGTCGCCGGTGCCGTCGACCGCGAGGTAGTGCAGCTCGGGCACGTCGACGACGGTGAAGTCCTTGGCGGACGGGGCATAGAGCCGCTTGTGCGCCTTCTTGATGTCGTACTTGTCCATCGCGGCCTCCTCGGCCAGTGCGCCCAACGTGCTTTCGGTCCACTTGAGATCGGCGTCGAGCATGGCCTCGCTGTAGTCGAAGATCGCGGAAGCCGCTCCTGGCAAGGGTTCCTGGCCGGAGCGGGCCGCGCGGACGTCCGCGAGCTGCGCACGCAACGCCTCGACGCGCCGGGTCAGGCCGGTCGCGACGTCCGCGTCCGGCAACGCGGGGCTGTTGGCCATCGCGATCAGCACGCGTGAGCGGACCGGTGTCAGTGTCGTCAGGGCCTCGCGTGTGGCGGCCAAGCACAGTTCGTGCCCTGCGGACGTGACGCGGAACGTCGCGCGCGCCTTCGCCGACGCGGGCTCGCCGGTCGTCTCGATCAGGCCGCGGCGGGCGAGTTTGTCGAGCACGTAGTAGATGGACGAGAAGCCGAGCGCCGTCCAGGCGCGGATACCCCGCTGCTCGATGACCTTCTCGAGGTCGTAGCCGTGGCGGGGTTGTTCGGCGAGCAGGCCGAGCACGGTCAGTTCGCCGTCGGTCAAAGCTTCGGGCACCCGCCTATTCTAGCACTAGAATAGGCGGGCGCCCTCCCCTGGGTCGTGAGTGGTACGGCCGGTTCTATTTGAGGGGAAAGTCAAAGGTGGCGCGGCGGTAGCCGACTTCCGCCGCGCCAGTGGGTCGCCGGAGGACTCCGCAGCCTGAACTTTTGTCCGCTTTAGTCTTCTTTGACCATATTCTGGGCTGGTTGGGTCGCTTCGGATGACGTGAACGCCTCGTTCGCAACGTTGTGCGTTGCGAACGAGGCGTTCACGTCATCAGTCGGTGTGTAGTGCGGGGTTTTCGGCCACTGAGCGGCCGAAAACCCCGCACAACGGGCCCTTCGCCCAGCGGGAAGCGGGCTGACGATGTGGCGTTTGAGCCGTCAGATGGCCCCAACGCCACATCGTCGAAGCGTCGACAACGCCATGTATGACTTTCCGCCCAATAACCGGCCGTACCACTCACGACCCCAAAACAAGTGGCGCGGGTCGGGACAATGGTGGGGATGTCCATTCGACTGGCGTTCGCGGTGACGGCCGGACCTGGGTTGAGCTACTGGCTCCCCACGTCGGGCGGCCGAGCCCTGCCCGGATCCGCCGGCGCGCCGGTCGCGCTCGGTCCGTCCGACGCCGAACCCGAGGTGGTGCGGGAGGCCACGCGGCGGCTCGGACTGCTGGTGCGGGGCGGCACCGAGGTGGCCGCGGGCGCGGGTGTCGACCTCGGCGGCGGGTTCAGTTCGGCGCGGCTGGCGGGTGCGGCCGGTGATCGGCGTGACGCGGTGCTGGCCGCGCTGCGGTTTCTCGGGGTCGAGGGTGCCGAGCGGCTGGGTGATCGGGCCGCCGTGCTGGTGGCGATGTTCGGGCCGTCGGCGACCAAGCGGGTCGGCGCGGCGGCGCACCGCGCTGTCGAAGACCGGTGCTGGGCGGCGTTGCAGCTGGCCTCGGCGGCGTCGGATCTGCTCGGGCCCGAACAGCTGGAACGGGTGCTCGCGCTGCGCGCGCCGGACGGGGTCGATCCGTTTCCGCACGGCGCGGCGTCCACTGTGGCCGATCATCTCGGCCGGGTGCTGGCGGGGTATCCGCGACCGAGGCGGCTGGCGCTGATCGAGAGCCTGTGGGACGAGGCCTGCGCGAAGCTGGCCGAGCGGCGACGCAAGGACCGCCTTCCCGCGACGCAGACGCGGATCGACCGGATCGACAAGCTTCGAGTGCGGCACCGCACCCATTTCGACGAGGCGATCATGCAACGGCTGGCGTGGTCGGTCGAGGGCGAGCCGACGCTGGTCGACGCCGCCCGCTGGCGGCCGCCCAAGTGGTGGACCGCGCTGGAGCTCAAGCGGTTGCTGGACGACGCGCTCGCGGCCACCGCGCTGCTGCGGTTCGCCAAGACCCACTCCGACGAAGGGCTCGCGGCCGCCGCGGAGAAGCATCGCGACGAGCTGCTCGTGGCCGAAAGCTGCCTCACCGAGGAGCAGCGGACCAGCGCACTGCGCCGCCCCCAAGGCGGCTACAGCCACCCGGCCAGGCCGGGATGTTATGCGCACCAAGTGGTTCAGGTGCTGAGTCCGAAACGGACGATCACCGAGAAGACCGAGAGCTACGTGAAGACGCGCACCGCCATGGCCCGCAACTACGGCGTGGTCGTGCTGGACGCCGTGACCGATCTGCTCGTCGGGCACGACGACGAGCAGCTGCACAACTGCTGGGACACCTGCAAGCCGTGGCACGCCGCCCAGCTGCGCCGGTGGCGGGACGCGGCGGGGTTCTCGCGTCCGCCGTCTGCCTGGGAGCAGCCGCCGCTGGCCGACGCGCACGCCGACGGCCCGAAGCGGACGCTGGCGCAGCGGATCGCCGTGGACCAGTCCGACCCGGCCTCGCTCGAAACACCGCACGATCTGCTCTGGCTCGCCGACCTCGCCGACGCCCTGGCCCCGTTCCACGGCGCCGAACTCGCGACCGTGCACCACCGGCGTCCCTCCCCCGAACTGGACTACAAGACGCCCGCCGGTCCGCCGACCGAGTCCGTGCCGCTGGCGGCCGCCGAGGTCGCACAGCTGGTCCGGTTCGGCGCGACACCACCGCCGCGCTGCGGCAGCTGGGCCGACCTGGTGGCCGGGATCACCGCGAACGCGGTGATCGCCGAGGCCAGCATCGGCGCCTTCCCAGTGCCCGCCGAAGTGTCCACTCTGGACAACCAGATCGTCGACGGCACCGACCTGATCGTCGAGCTGGGCCGCGAACCGAAGCAGCTGGCCGAGTGGTCCGGCTACATGGGCAACTGCATCGGCGAGTCGTGGTACGCCGACCAGGCACGACGCGGCCAGTGCGTGCTGATGGCATTGCGCGACCCCGCCGACGGCCGCATCGTCGCCAACCTCGACATCCGTCGGCGCACCGGCGGCTGGCACGTCTACGAGCTGCGCGCACGGTTCAACGACGACGTCGCCGAGAGCCTGGACGAGCACGTCAAGCAGTGGGTGGACACCATCCCCGCCCCCGCGCCGCCCACGGCCGAGCCGGTGGTACCCGTGCCGCCGGTGCGCGGCGGTTCCGGCTCGGGCCGCCGGTCCAGCCTCTCCCCCGAACTTCTCGGCGCACTGACCACGGCGGTCACGCGGGAGTTGGCTTCGGCGCAGGCCACAGCCGCGCGAAAGGCCTACGTCTCGCTGGCCAACGGACTGGGAAAACCCGCCGATTTCGAGCCGGACGCGGCGGTGATCGCACTGAAACGCGCCGCACCGGCCGAGCGTGCCGACCTGGTTCGCTCAGCGCTCGGTGCCGTACCCGCGCTCTGGCGGGCGACGCGCGTCCGGCCGCTCGCCACCGCGGTGACCAAGCTCGACCCGGGCCTGCGCACCTACGACCGGCTCGCGGCGCTCACCGACGGCTCCCCGTTGCCGCGCACGCTGCGCGCGCTCGTCCGTAGCCCGGACATCTCACCCGCATACGCCATGGACGTCGTGGCCAGAGCGGTCCGCGTGGCCATGGGCGAGCTGATCGGCGAGGACGCACTGGCCCGCTCGGTCGCCCTGCGGCCTTCGATCGAGCTGGTGTGCGTGCTGGCGATCGCGGCCACCTGCACGCCTCAGTCCACAATGGAGCAAGTCGCCGAGCCTCGAAAGGTACTGCTGCCCGGCTTTCCCGCCAGCGATCTGTCCGATGAGGACGGACCGTGGCAGCGCGCGATGCCCATGGCCGCCGAACTCGGCGCGCCCGTCGAGACGTTCTGGGACCACATCGCCGAGCACGGCCTGCTCGTCCCGGCGGCACTGCTCGGCAAGGGCGGCTGGCCCGCGCTGTGGCGCCGCACGCACCGCTGATCAAGCGTCTGAAGGACAGCCTGCCGGGCGATGCGGTTAACTGTCGGCCATGTCTCACCCGGAATTCCCCGAACCGCAGCCGCCCGCGCCCGAGCCAGCCGTGCCTCAGGCGACGACGCCTCAGCCGTCCGCTCCGAAGGCCGGGTCAGGTCATGGCCTGCTCAGCTTCGCGATCCTCGTCGCCGGACTGGGTGGAGGCCTGCTGGCCTGGCATCCGTGGGTCACGCCGCCGGCGCCGGAACCGCCCAAGGACCCGGGCCACATCAAGATCCAGCAGGTCGGCGATCAATACGACGTGACCGACTCGTCGTCGACGGAGAAGCCGGTCTACTGCATGACCAACGAGACCGGCGCCCTGTACTGCATGGTCCTGCCCAACCGCAACACCATGATCCGCCCCAGCAAGTGAGGCCCCCAGGGTCGTGAGTGGTACGGCCGGTTCTAACCGGTCAAAACACTCACGACCCCCACGCACGGGTTCTTACTTGGTGGGCCCGAGCCGGGTCCACGGGTTGTTCGGGTTGGCGGCGTCCGGAGTGTCCCCCTTCGTCCAGTACTTCGCCTTCCAGAAGTACCCGTTGTAGGACACCACCGTCCGGGTGGCGCCGTCAGGACGGCCCGCGACCAGCGAAGTCCCGATACCGCCGCTGTTCTTGGGCTCGGCGACGAAGTCGGGCTTGCGCCAGTCGCTGCCCGCGGCGAACGACACCAGCTGGTACGCCTTGCCGTGTACCGGGTCACCGGTGATGATCTTGCCGTCGGTGTCGACCAGCTGCCACCACTGCCCCGCCGCGCCGTCGCAGTCACGGACGGCCAGTGCGCCGAGCAGGCCGTTGGCGGACAGGCATTGGTCGTGACCGCTGCTGTCCGACTTCACGTGGAACCAGGCCTGGCCGTTGTCGCGACTGTCCAAACTGACCGTCCACAACTGACTCTTGCTGTCACCGGCGTTGCGTGCCAGCGAAACCGCCGAACGGTCGCCGGGGTGATCGAGGAGACCGCCGCTGGAGCTGTCCTCGAACTTCCACTTGGTGCCCGTCTGCCACATGCCGAACGGCGAGATGGCCGGGTTGTAGACGCGGTCGGACTTCCAGTCCTCCGCCTGACAGCCGGGCATCCCGGAATCACTGGTGTCCGGCGAGACGGTGGTGGTGCCCTTGCGCTGTTCGCCGAGCACGCCGTAGCTGTTCTTGCCGATCTTCACCACGGTGTTGATCGGCCCGGTGATCGGCAGGTAGTACTTGAGGCCGATGTCCCGCGACTTGCCGGACGGCACCTCCTCGCAATACCCGAGTTTGAGGCTGATCCGGTGGAAATCACCCTTGAGGCCACCGGCGTTCGGCCCCTGATGACCTGGGGTGATGTTGTCCTTCAGCTCACGCCACGCCTCGTCCTTGACGATCGGGGACGTCGACGTCGGGATGTCGAACGACAGCTCGGTACCCGCGGGCAGTGGCTTTCCGGTGCGGTTGGTGACGCGCAGCTTCGGCTGGATCGGCCACATGTCCTTGACGTCGGTCGGGTAGTCGGCCAGCTCGACCGAGACGTCGACGACCTGCTTGGGCACCGTGGTCGCGCCGGACGGGTCGGTCCTGGGCGCCGATGCCGATCGCAGCGCGCCGTCGAGGCGCGTGGTCATGTCGTAGCCCATGCCGTACTCGCCGTTGTCGCGCTTGGTGTAGTCGCCGGCGAGCTCCCAGATCATCACGCCGCCGAGGCCCTTGTCCTTGACGTACTTGGCTTTGGCGTCGAGCGCGCGATCGTCCTCTGTGGACAGGAAGACCTTCTTGTCCTGGTTCCACAGCCAGCCTGAGGTCAGCGCGGAGTCGTACTTGCCCTCGTACCTGCCTTTCAGCTCGTCCTTGATCCCGTACGCCGACAGGTAGCCGGGCTTGGTGCCCTGCTGGAGGTTCTTGGCGTGCCACATGGGGTTCGAGCCCGCCGCGACCTCCTTGCCCCGGTCGGTGTCGTGCCAGACGTTGTCGATGCCGACGGCGCCGTTGCCACAGGGCGTCGTGGTGCCCGGCGCGCCGCTGCCGGTGCCGGTGCCCGGCGGGCAGGCCTTCTGGTCGGGCATCGCGGCCGTGCCCCAGAGGCCGTCCGTGCCGCCTTCGACCCCTTGCCAGCCGCGGGTGTAGTACGGGATGCCGAGGTTGATGCGGGACGGCGCGAGCTTGCCCCGGTAGTAATGGAAACTCCAGTCCAGGTTGAAGTAACCGTTCTTCTGGTACTCGGGCTCGCGGTAGACGCCTGCCGCGGTGAGCTCGTTGTCCTTCCCGTCGTCGTAGAGCGGGGCCTGCGGGCCGACGAAGTGGTTCCAGGACCCGTGCAGGTCGTACGACATGATGTTGACGTAGTCCTGGTACTTCAGCGCGTCACCCGCGTCGAGCCCGCGCACCAGGTAGCCGGAGCCCGAGACCGCCGAAGTCAGCATGTAGTACCGGCCACGGTTCGCGGCAGCTTCGTCGAGCTTGGTACGCAACGTCTTCATCAGCGCGGCGTACCCCTCCTGCAGATGCGTGCGCAGCAGGTCGGCGAGCGGCCAGTCGTTCGGGTTGCCCGCCTTGGGCAGTGCTGTCGGGTACTCGTAGTCGATGTCGACGCCGTCGAAGCCGTACTTGGCCAGGAAGTCGACCACCGAGTCGGCGAAGGTGTCGATGCCCGCCTGGTTCACCCAGCCGGTGACCGGGTCCTTCGTGATCCGGGTGGTCATCGCGTAGAAGCCGGTCGACTCGGCCCAGCCGCCGACCGAGATCAGCGTCTTCACCGCGGGGTGCTGCCGCTTGTACTTGGTCAGCAGGTTGAAATGTCCCTTGTACGGCAGCGATTCGTCCATCTCGGCGCCGCGGAAGCCGGGGAAGGTCATCCCCGTCGCCGGGTTCTTCGGGTCGTCGGTCTTCCCGACCGAGATCTTGTTGGACTCGACGCGGGCGAACGCGTAGTTCAAGTGCGTGATCTTCGACCACGGGATGTTGTTGACCAGGTATTGCGGGTTGCCGTTCTCGCCGGTGCGCCAGCCGCTGAAGTAGCCGACCGCGCGCCGTGTGCGGTCGTTGCCGACCCATTCCGCGCCTGAGGTGTCGTAGACGTCGCAGTACCTGGCCTTCGACGAACCCGACAAACCCTCCGGGCGGCAGGCGGCCTGATTGTCGCCGGAGGACGGCTTGGTGCCACGGTTGTCCGCGCCCGTGTCGACGGGCGCGCCCGCGCTCAGCCGCGGGTCGTCGGCGGGCACCTCGACCGGCGTGCCACCCGAGCCGGGGGTGTCACCGTGGTAGACGAACTTGTTCAGCTCGTCGACGGCGGCCATCGGGTTGCCGTCCCCGTATTCGTCGATCGCGAGGTAGTTCGGCTTCTTGCGGGCCGCGGGCGCGCAGAACCGCTCGGCCCGGTCGCCCGCCTTCTTGTTGTCGTTCGTGTAGGTCGGCTCCATCGGCGCGTCGCGGAAGTGGTTCATCACGAACAGCCGCCGGAAGCCTTTTTCCTCGGTGCTCAGCGGGATCGCGTCCCACCGGCTGTAGCAGCTCCAGTCCGAGTCGCCGAGCCCCGGCCCCATCGACCAGTAGTTCTCGACGGTCCAGTCCTCCTGGCTCATGAACCCGAGCTTGTTCTTGAGGTTGTTCTGGTCGGACGCGGCCCTGTCCTGGGTGAACATCAGCAGGCGCTTGCCACTGGCCACCATCGAGCTGACCGTCGGCCACCCGGTGTCGCGCACGCCTGCCGTGTCAGGCCGGAACACCAGGTCGCGCAACGGCTTGCCCTCGCCGAACAGGCTCGACAGCGACTCGTCGAGCTGCGCGGCGCTGGTGTAGTCCTCCAGGATGATGGTGACGACGGCGTTCTTGTCCTCGGTGAGATAGTTCCCGATGTCGGTGAACAGCTTGACCGCCTCGGGGCTCTCGTCCGTGCACCCCTTCAAAGCCTTCTGGTCATGGCACAGCCGGACCTTGCCGTTCAGGAAGTGCGCGTCGAGCATCAGCCCGCGCGCGCCGGCGCGCAGCTGGGCGGTGATGCTGTGCGGCTGGTTCGGGAACAGGATCCCGCCGCCCTGGTCTTCCTGATCCTCGCTGTTGTGCATGGAATTGTGCGTGGTCAGGAAGGTGACGTCGTCGAGGTGCGGGTCCCGAGGCATGGTGCCGTGCGGCGCCCGCAGCGGCGTGATGTACCACGCGTCGTTCGCGATCGACTGATCGGTGATCTTGACCTGCATCTGCGACTTGAGCACCGGCTCGCCCCACAGCCGCCGCTGGGTGCCCGGCACGAAGATCCGGTAGACGTCACCGCTGTCGTGGCGGAACTCCCAGTCGGTCTTGGGCTGGTCACACTCCCCGACCACGAGGCGCGGATCGCCCTCGGGATTGTTCTGCTCGGTGAGGCACAGGCCGTCGCGCTCGGTGTTCTTGACCTTGTAGGTGCCGTTGGGATTCCGGCTGAACTCCCACTGCTGGAAGTTCTCGTCGCCCTTGGGCGCCTGGGTGGCGACCCACTGCCGGTCCTCGTGCGTGGACGCGGTCATGTTGTAGCCGCTGACCCGGCTCTGGATGAAGCCGCTGGCAGGCGGTGCGTCATCGGCGGCCGCCCGGCTCGGTTCGGCCCAAGCGGGCACGCTCGGCAGCAACGCGACCGTCAGCAGCACGGGGACGATCGTTCTGAGCTTGCGGAAAACACCGCGTGACGGTGTCCGGTAGTGCATGAACCCCTCGATTCCTGACCCTGGGAAGACGATCTCTCGTTACCAGTCGACCGGATACGCGCGAGACGGGCGAACGAATCACGAGACGGTGTGCGCGAACAGCCGCCAACCGTGCCCAGACGGCCGGAAAGGCTCGCGCGCAGGGGGTCGTGAGTTGGGGTCGTGAGTGGTACGGCCGGTTCTAACCGGCGAAAACACTCACGACCCCTGCGCGGCTGCCCCGTACACGGCAGGGTCGTGGCCCGGCGTGGATGAGGGCCTACTTCACTCGGATCCGTGGGGTGAGGGCCTAGTTCGACCGTATATACGGGTGAGGGCCTCCCTCACCCGCTCGGCTCGGGTGAGGGAGGCCCTCACCGCGCCGACCGTGGATGAAGGCTCCCCTCATACCTGGTGAGTGCGGTTTGCGTCGTTCAACGACGCATTTCCCACACAGCCACCCGGCCACGGCCGAGCACACCAGACACGCCACCTTTGACCTTCCACCCAATAACCGCCTGCAACGCGCACGACCCAGGGCGCTCGGTGGCAACGCGATCGGAGCGCGGTTGGTTAGCCACGTTCTGGCTGGTCAGAGCGGTGCGCAGCGCCGGTTTCAGGAGGGTTTCAAGCATGCTTGAAACCCTTCCCATCCGCCGAGGGAGCTGCTTAGGCTGCACGCGCTTTCATGCCTTGAAACTGGGGAAACACCATGAACAAATGGTCTATTCATCGTGCCCGGAAAACGGTCGTGCTCTCGACCGTCGCTGTTCTCACCGGATCGGTTTTGACGCTCGTGCCTGGTAGCGCGCCGTTCGAGCCCGCGCGGCCTGCCCCGGTCACCGAGGCGGCGGACGCTCCGGCCGCCATGGCCGCGGCCTGGCGGCAGGGCTCCCGGGTGGAGGTCGCCGGCGAGCGGACGCCGACCCGCGCGGTCTACGCGAACCCTGGCGGGACGTTGACCGCCGAGCTCTCGCCCGTGCCGGTGCGCGTCCGGCAGCAGAATGGCTGGGCGAAGATCGACACCGAGCTCGGCAGACGGGCCGACGGGTCGATCAGGCCCAAGGCGGCCGACGGTGACCTCGCGCTCTCCCCCGGCGGGAACGCTCCGCTGGCCACGCTGCGGCGCGACGGCAAGACGCTGACGCTGCGCTGGCCGACCGAGCTGCCGGTCCCCACGCTCGACGGCAACGCGGCGACCTATGCCGAGGTCATGCCCGGTGCCGACCTGGTGATGTACGCCGATCGGGACGGCTTCCGCCAGCATCTGGTGCTCAAGAACGCCGAAGCCGCCAAAAATCCGGCGCTCAAGTCCATCCGGCTCGCCATGCGCGCGGACGGCCTGAAGGTGACCGTCGATTCCGGCGGCGCGATCCACGCCGCCGACGAAACGGGCGCCGAGCTGTTCAGCGCGCCGCCGTCGACCATGTGGGACGCCGCGGGCAAGACCACGGCCGTTGGTGTGTCCATTGTGGACGAAGCGCTGGTGCTCGCGCCGGATCTGAAGTTCCTGGCCGATCCGGCGCTGAAGTACCCGGTCACGGTCGACCCGACGTTGCACACGTTCTACAAGACCGCCTGGGCGACCGTGCTTTCCGGCTACTCCGGGACCGCGTACTGGAACACCAGCGGTGACGGAACCTACGCGCAGGTCGGGCAGTGCCCGCGTGACCTGCCGCCGAGCGGGAGCTGGTGCAACGGGATCGGCGAGGCGTGGTCGTACTTCCAATACGACACCGGCTTCCTGTGGGACAAGACGGTGATCGGCGCGACGCTGGACACCACCGTCGTGTCGAGCCCGGCCTGCGCCGACCGCATCATCGACCTCTACCACGTCGGCCCGGAGATCTGGAACGGCATGACGTGGAACAACAAGCTCAACGGCGGCCGGGTCGCCTCGCGCTGGATGCCGTCGGTGCAGGGTGGCTGCACCGGCTGGAAGAACGCGGGCATCGACGTCCCGCTCGGCGAGGTCGAGCAGGGCTCGCCGACCGCGTTCTTCCTCAAGGCGCAGGACTCGAACGACCAATACGCCTGGCGTAAGTACGATCCCGGCCAGATGACCTTCCGGGTCACCTACAACCGCACGCCGTACGTCCCGGCGAACCTCGCGACCGACGGGCCGCTGCCCGCGCCCTGCCGCTGGTGTGAGGGCAAGCCCTACGTCGGCGCCGACTCGGTCCGCCTGATGGCGAGCCTGAGCGATCCCGACGGCGACATGGTCCGCGCGCAGTGGCGGATCGCGCACAACGGGGTCGAGGTCGCGTCCTGGGACGAGCCTGGCATGCAGGCCTCCGGCGCCGTGCACAGCACCGTCGTCGACACCAGCGGGCTCGACGGGAAGACCGTCGGCTGGTGGCTGCATTCCTCGGACGGCGTGACCTCCAGCGGGCCGGCGTACGGCCAGACGTTCGCGGTCGACCGGACCCCGGTCACCCAGAAGCCGACGGTGGCGAGCGAACTGTACACAGAGGACGGTCGGTGGCACGGCGGCTCGGAGGTCGCGGGCGGCTTCACCTTCGGCTCCAACGGGGTCGGCGACATCGACCATTACCTGTACGGCTGGCAGGATCCGCCGGCCACCAAGCTGGACGCGACCTCGCTGGGCGGCCCGGCGACGGTCTCGCTGACGCCACCCGGTGACGGGCCGCGCACCCTGTACGTGCGCAGTGTGGACCGCGCCGGGCACGAGAGCGAGTCGCGGCCGTACCGCTTCTACGTCCGCGCCGGCAGCGGGCCGCTCGCCCAATGGTCCTTCGAAGGCAACGCGCAGGACACGGCCTTCCTCGGCGACCGCCACGGCACGCTCGGCAACGGCGCCGGGTACACGGCGCAGGGCGCGACCGGCTCGGCCGTCCAGCTCGACGGGGTCGACGACTACGTCAGCGCGCCCAACGCGGTGCGCAACACCACCGCGTTCACCGTCTCTGCCTGGGTGAACCTGAGCGCGTCGAACGGCGCCAGGGCCGCGGTCAGCCAAGACGGCACGATGTTCCCCGGCTACGTGCTCTGGTATCGCGCCGAGCAGGACGGCAGCAATCCACGCTGGGTGTTCGGCATGCCGAACTCGACCACCTCGGACAAGGGCATCGCGATGGCGACCTCCCCGACCGGCATGCCCCAGCTGAACACCTGGACCCACCTGGCGGGCGTGTACGACCAGGCCGCGCAGCAGATTCGCCTGTACGTCAACGGAAAGCTCGCCGCGACCGCGCCGTACACCGCCCAGCCCGGCTTCGCGGCCGGTCAGGTGCGGATCGGCCGCACGATCTGGGGCGGCAACGCGGCCGTCGACCACTGGCCAGGGCGGGTGGACGAGGTCCAGATCCACGACCGCGCGCTCAGCGCGGCCGAGATCGCGTCGTCGGTCAGCGCGGCCGATGTCCAGCTCGCGCACTTCAAGTTCGACGAGACCAACGGCACCACCGCGCACAACGCCGTGACCACCGGCGCCGACGCGGTGCTGGAGAACGGCGCCGCGTTCACCCAGGACGGCGCCGTGGCGGGCGGGCTGCGCCTCGACGGCGTCGACGACACGGCGACCACGACCGGCCCGCTGCTGCGCACCGACCAGAGCTTTTCCGTTGCCGCGCAGGTGAAACTCGATCGCGCGGACGGCGGCTCGTACACGGTGCTCAGCCAGGACGGCGAGAAGATCTGCTCCTTCTGCTTGCAGTATCAGAGCAATCACTGGGTGTTCGTGTTCCCGCAGTCCGATGAGGACACTCCGGTCGGCTACAACTGGGTCGGCACCTCGACTCAGCCGCCCGCGGGCGTCTGGACCCATCTCGCGGGCACCTACGACGCCGCGACCGGCAAGATCCGGCTCTACGTCGACGGCGAGCTGATCGGCGAGAGCACCCGCGTGACGCCATGGCAGGCCAAGCGTGCCTTCCGGATCAGCGGCGCGAAGATCCGCGGGGAGGTCGCGCAACGGCTGCCGGGCACCGTGGACGAGGTCCGCGTGTACAGCAGGGTGATCTCGCAGGACGAGGTGCGTGGCCTGGTCAGCAGGGACAACGTCACGGCGGGCACCTGGAAGCTCGACGGCAACGCCGAGGACGTCAACAAGAAGGCCGACGGGACGTCGAAGCTGCCCGGCACGCTCGCCGGCGGCCCCGACTGGACCGCGGGGCAGGTCAGCCTGCCCGACCCGGCCGACCTGGCGGTGCGGCTGAACGGCTCCGGCCAGCACATCAGCACACCCAAGGCCGTCGCCACCGACAAGAGCTTCACGGTGACCGCGTGGGCGCGGCTGGACGACACCGGACCGCAGGCGACCGTGCTGTCGCAGGACGGGAACACCGTCAGCGGGTTCATGCTCCGGGCGATCTCGGGCAAGTGGACGTTCGTCGCGATGGGCTCGGACGCGAACGCCGCCGGTGATCAGGCGACCGGCCCGACGATCCAGCGCGGGATCTGGACACACCTCGCCGGGGTGTACAGCAAGGACCGGCAGCAGATCGAGCTGTACGTCAACGGCGTGCTCGCCGCGTCGGCGCCGCACACGGGTGGTTTCGACGCGGGCGGTGGCTTCCAGATCGGCCGGGGCAAGTGGAACAACGCCCAGGTCGACTACTTCCCCGGCGCGATCGACGACGTCTCGGCGTACAGCCGGACCCTGCTCGGCAGCGAGATCAAGAACCTCGCCGGGCGGGACGTGAGCCTCGGCCACAACTGGACGCTCGACGAGGGCAGCGGCACCGCGGGCGGTGACTCCGCAGGCGCCAAGCAGGCGACGCTGACCGGCGGCGCCGGGTTCACCGCGGGCCGGGTCGGCAACGCCGTCCGGCTCGACGGCACCGACGACGCCGCGACCACCACGGGCGTCGACGTGCGGACCGACTCCAGCTTCACCGTGTCGGCCTGGGTCCGCCTGGACGGCAACGACTGCGACATCGACGTGACGCCGCGCTGCATGCTGAGCGCGGTCTCGCTGGACGGCGGCGGCTCCCGGCCGTCGAGCAAGTTCCGGCTCGGGCACGTCGCCGACGATGCCGGGCACCTGGGCAACTGGGTGTTCGAGATGCCGGAGGAGGACGGCACGGTCACCAAGGCCGCGCTCGAGGTCATCCCCGGCGAGCTGGACACCTGGGTGCACCTGGCCGGTGTCTACGACGTCTCCGCGAAGGCGATCTTCCTCTACGTCAACGGGACCAGGAAGGACGACGGCACGCTGCTCAACCCGTGGCAGGCGACCGGCGGGCTGCAGATCGGCCGTGGCCGTGACGCGGGCGCCTACACCGGGTACTGGAAGGGCGCGGTCGACGACGTCCGGATGTACGGCGGCGCGCTGACCGCGGACCGGATTTCGGCGCTGTACCGGGGTTATCCGGCGCCGGGCGGCGCGCAGCTGCCGGTGGCCGACGCGGGCAGGTGGAAGTTCGACGAGAACACCGGCACCACGGTGGCCGACGCGTCCGGGCTCGGCCGGACGGCGACCATGGCCAGCGGCGCGGGCTGGCACACCGGCCGCGACGCCTACACCGGCTGGTTCAACGGCACCTCGGCCTACGCCGAGGCCGCGGGGCCCGTGGTGAAGACCGGCGAGAGCTTCTCGGTCGCCGCGTGGGCCTACCTCACCGACGGCTCGCGGTACGTGACCGTGTTCGGGCAGGACGGGAACCAGATCAGCCCGTTCTCCGTGCAGTACGACCCGACGGCGAAGAAGTGGGGCGTGGTCGTCCCGAAGACGGACCAGACCAACTTCTCATCGCACTACGTGCTCTCGTCCGAGGCGGCGGTGGTCGGTGACTGGACCCACCTCACGGTGGTCTACAACGCGCAGCTGGGGCAGCTTCGCTTGTACGTCAACGGTTCGCTGTCCGGCGTGCAGACCGGTGTGTCGATACTGCCCGCCGACGGGAAGTTCTCGATCGGCCGCTGCCGCTGGGGCACCGGCAACGGGTGCTACTTCCCCGGCGGCATCGAGGAAGTGCGCGCGTACGGCCGGCCGCTCACCGACGGCGAGGTCCGCCGGGTGCACGACGACATCCCGCCCGCGTCGCACGGCAACTGGCGCTTCGACGACGGCACGGTCAAGGACTCGTCCTGGCTGCAGAACCCGACCACGGTGACCGGCACCGCGACGTTCGCGGCGGGCGTGCAGAACAAGGCGCTGCAGCTGGACGGGGCGTCTTCGCTGACGGCGCAGTACATCGGCGTGCCCATGCGCGACAGCTTCACCGTCGCGGCGTGGGCGAAGCTCACCCGCGCCGACAAGGTGGCCACCGTGCTCGGCCAGGACGGCGACCGCAACAGCGGGTTCGTGCTGCAGTACCGGCCGGAGGTGGGCCGGTGGATCTTCGGCGCGGCCGCGCAGGACGCGGATCAGGCGGACAGCACGCCGCTGCGGTACGCCAACTCGTTGCAGGCGCCCGCGTTGAACACCTGGACGCACCTGACCGGGGTCTACGACTACCCGGCGCGGCAGCTGCGGCTCTACGTCAACGGCGAGCTGGTCGGCACGAGGAACGACACGCTGCTGTGGCAGGCGTGGGGTGGCTTCACCATCGGCCGTGGCAAGGCGAACGGCGCGGCGACGGGCCTGTTCACCGGCGCGATCGACGACGTCACCGCCGACTTCGGCGCGGTGCCCGACGACGAGATCCGCAAGCGGGCGGGCTGGCCGGCACCGGCGGGCGGGCAGCTCGGCCGGTTCCTCACCGCGGGCGACCACCGGTCGGTCAACTCGACGGACGGGATCAAGCAGCAGTTCGGCGTTGTCCCGGCCGGGTACCGCTTCGAGATCCCGCTCGGCACCATGCTCAACGCCGAGGCGCCGGGCACCAGGCGCCTGTACACCTGCCTGATCAACAACGTCGACTCGTTCACCTCGATGGACCCGGCGTGCGAGGGCTTCACCAAGCTCGCCGACCTGGGCTGGGTGTACGTCGACCAGCCGTCCGGCGTGGCGACGGTGCCGCTCTACCGGTGCGTGAACGGTCAGGAGCGGTTCGACTCGAACACCGCCGACTGTGAAGGGAAAACGGTCGACGGCTTACTCGGCTACACGCTCGCGTACGCGCCGCTGACCCGGTACTACCACCCGAGGATCGCCGAACACGCGGTCACCACGGCAGGGGTGCCGCCCGGCTATCGGCACGAGGGCACGTTCGGCTCGATAGCCATGACGAACGAGGCGGGCACCCAGGCGCTCACGTCCTGTGTGGACGGTTCGGACCGGTTCCTGTCGGCCGACGCCACGTGTGGCGGCAAGACCGTCGAGGGACGGGTCGGCTACCTGTGGACGGAGGCGCCCGCCGGGCGCGCGAGCCGGCAGATTTTCCAGTGCGCGCTGAAGTCCGGTCCGTCGGCAGGCGAGCTGTTCGTCTCGGCGGAATCGAACTGTGAAGGCCAGACCGTGCGTGGCCCGCTGGGCTACCTCATCAAGGAAGTGCCGTCAGCATGAACAACCGAAGCAGCAGAATGAGCGCACGGCGCGGAACGGCCTTCGTGCTGGCCAAGACGTTGGCGGTGTCGGTGGTGCTGGCCATCACGGCGCCGGTCGCGAGCGCGGCCGGTCCGTCGGTCGGCCTCCCGGACGTCCCGTCCACCCCGGTCGCGAAGCAGACGCGCACGGCACCCGGCGCCGACCAGGCGTCGGCCAGCACCCTCACCGGCGACCAGCCCGCGCGGGCGGCCAAGGAAGGGGGCGGCACGGCGACGGCGACCTCGCTGTCCCCGTCCGCGTCCTGGTCGGTCGCGGCGCACACCGGTGACTTCACCTGGTCGTATCCGCTGCGGGTGCCGCCGGCGCCCGGCGGTCTCGAACCCAGTCTCGCGCTGTCCTACCGATCGTCCGCTGTGGACGGTCGCACGACGGTGACGAACAACCAGCCGTCCTGGGTCGGCGACGGCTGGTCGCTGTCCTCCGGTTTCGTCGAGCGGACCTACGGCGGCTGCGCGGCGGACACCGACGGCGGCACCACGCCGCCGCAGACCGGCGACCTGTGCTGGAAGAGCGACAACGCGACCGCGTCCTACGGCGGTGGCGGCGGCACGCTCATCCGTGACGACGCCACCGGCCAATGGCGCTCGCGCGCCGACGACGGTTCCCGCATCGAGCGGCTCACCGGCGCCGGCAACGGCGACAACGACGGCGAGCACTGGCGTATCACCACAGTGGACGGAACGCAGTACTTCTTCGGCTCCCAGAACGATTCCGCGTCCACCTGGACGGTGCCCGTGTTCGGCGACGACGCGAACGAGCCGTGCCACGGCGCGACGTTCGACACGTCCCACTGCGTGCAGGCCTACCGCTGGATGCTCGACAAGGTCGTCGACCGCAACGGCAACATCGTGCGCTACTTCTACAAGACCGAGGGCAACTCCTACGGCCTGAACCTCAAGGACGCCGCGGTGCCGTACGTGCGCGGCGGCTACCTCGACCACATCGACTACGGCCTGCGCGACAACGTGACCCAGCCGAGCGGCCGGATCGTGTTCACCACGTCCGACCGCTGTGTGAAGGACAGCACCTGCGCCCCCGACAAGCCGGACAACTGGCCGGACACCTTCTGGGAAGGCAAGTGCGACACCGCGACCTGCAAGGACCACTACTCCCCGACGTTCTGGTCGACCAAACGCCTCGCCTCGGTCACCACGAAGGTCTGGCGCGGCAACGCTTTCTCCGACGTCGACCGCTGGGACCTCGACACCCAGTTCCCCGACCCCGGTGACGGCGAGAAGGCCGCGCTCTGGCTCAAGGGGATCAAGCACACCGGCCTGGTCGGCGGCACGGCCGACATGCCTTCGGTGACCTTCGAGGGCACCGCCATGTACAACCGCGTCGAACTGCCCCAGGACGGCGTCTCACCGCTCAGCCGCTACCGCGTCACGGGCGTGATATCGGAAACCGGTGGCCTGACGTCGATCCAGTACGCCTCGGAATGCGCGGCGGGCGGCCCGACGCCGGCCAACCCCGAGACCAACACCCTGCGCTGTTTCCCGGTGCGCTGGGCCAAGAAGAACCACGCCGAGCGCACGGACTACTTCCACAAATACGTGGTCGCCCGTGTCACGCAGTCGGACCGTCTCAAGGTCGACTCGATCCCCCAGTCCACCTTCTCCGAGCAGGTCACCGCCTACGAGTACCTCGACGGCGCGGCCTGGCACTACGACACCTCGGAGTTCACCAAGGACGACCAGCGGACCTGGAACGACTTCCGCGGCTTCGGCCGCGTCCGCGTCCGCACGGGCGCCCCGAACGACCCGGCGGGCCCGGTCACCATGACCGAGCAGCGTTTCTACCGCGGCATGGACGGCGACAAACTGCCGTCCGGCAGCCGCCCGGCCAGCGTGACCGACACCGAGGGCGGCACCCGGGCCGACTCCGATTGGCTGGCGGGCTTCGGTTTCGAGACCTCGACGTTCGAGCGCGAGGGCCCGTCGAACCAGGCCGACCCGCCACGGGTGAGCAAGTCGATCAGCGACCCCGTGGTCCAGGGCCCGACCGCGACGCGGGGCACCTTCAAGGCGTATCTCGTCAAGGCCGGTGTCCAACGCGGCTTCACCGCGCTCGCGGCGGGTGGCTGGCGCGCGACCAGGTCGGAGACCACCTACGACGACCGGGGCATGCCGACACGGATCAACGACCTCGGCGATCTGGCCACGGCCGACGACGACCGGTGCACGCGGACCGAGTACGCCCGCAACACCGACGCCTGGCTGCTGCGGCTGCCCGGCCACGTCGAAACCGTCTCCGTGCACTGTGGACAGACGGCGGTCTTCCCCGGTGACGCGCTGTCCGACACCCGCAGCACCTACGACGGCAACGGCAACCTCAAGAAGAGCGAGGTCGCCAAGGACCGTCCGGCGTCCGGGCCGGTCTACCTCACGACCAGCACCGCCGACTACGACGTGCACGGCCGGGCGACGACGGCGACCGACGCGCTCGGCAACGTCACCAAGACCGCGTACACGCCGGCCGTCGGCGGCCCGCTGACCCAGGCCGTGTCCACCAGCCCGCCCACCCCGGCGGTGCCCGCGGGCCTGGTCACCACCACCACGCTCGAACCGGCGTGGGGATCGGCCGTACTGGTCAACGACCCCAACAGCCGCAAGACCGAGACCGGCTACGACCCGCTGGGCCGCACGGCCAAGGTCTGGCTGCCGGACTGGACGAAGGCCGCGCATCCGAACGCGCCCAGCGTCCGCCACACCTATCTGGTGCGCGGCGACGGGCCGTCGGCGATCACGTCGAGCAAGATCGGGCCGAAGGGCAACGAGATCTCCGGCGTCGCCATCTACGACGGGCTGCTGCGGATCCGGCAGGTCCAGGCGCCGGCACCGGGCGGCGGCAGGCTGCTCGCCGACATCCGCTACGACTCGCAGGGCCGGGACTGGAAGTCCACCCAGCCCTACTTCAACGACGCGGCCGTCGACACCGAACTCTGGGTGGCGGGCGACGAGAAGATCCCCGGCCACACCCGCTCCCATTACGACGGCGCCGGGCGTGAGGACGCGTCGATCTACTTCTCCGGCGCGTTCGAGAAGTGGCGCACGAGCAAGGCGTACGGCGGTGACCGGGTGCACACGACCCCGCCGCCCGGCGCGGCGGCGTCCACCACGATCGTCGACGCGCAGGGCCGCACGACCGAACGGCGCGTCTACCGGTCCGGCACCCCGGACGGCACCTTCGACGCGACCAAGTACACCTACACCAAGGCCGGCCAGCCCGACACGGTCACCGACGCCACCGGCGCGGTGTGGCGCAGCGGGTACGACCTGTTGGGGCGCAAGACGTCCAGTGCAGACCCGGACACCGGGACCTCGCTCATGACCTACGACGACGGCGGCAGGCTCGCCACCGTCAAGGACGCGCGTGGCACCACGCTCGGCTTCGCCTACGACGCGCTCGGCCGGATGACCACCAAGTCGGCTGGCGCCACGAAACTCGCCGAGTGGACGTACGACACGGTCGTCAAGGGCAAGGGCCAGCCCGCGGGTTCGACCCGCTGGGTCGGCGGAAAGCCCTACGTGAACAAGGTCTTGAGCTACGACGCGGCGTACCGGCCGACGGGAACGTCGACCGTGGTGCCGTCCACCGAAGGGCTGCTCGCCGGCACGTACAACAGCTACGCCGGCTACAACCCGGACGGCAGCCTGTCGAGCTCCTCGTTCGCGGCGGCGGGTGAGCTGCCCGCCGAGACCGTCAACTACGTCTACGACGACGCCGGCCAGCTGAAGAGCAGCTCCGGCGGCTACGACGGGGCCACCACGGCGCTCGTCTCGAACACCGACTACACCCGCTACGGCGAACTCGCCAGGCTCCAGCTCGGCGAGGGCACCAAGCGGGCCTGGCTGTCCCAGTACTACGAAGGCGACACCAGACGGCTACAGCGGTCCATTGTGGACGCCGAGGTCCCGGCGCCGATGCAGTCGGACGTCCGCTTCACCTACGACAAGGTCGGCCTGATCACCTCGATCGCCGAGGCGACCACCGGCGACGTCCAGTGCTTCGGCGCCGACAAGCTGCTCCGGGTCACCGAGGCCTGGACGGCCGCGCCGAGCACCTGGTCGGAGACCGACGGCTGCCGCAACGCACCGGGCACCGCGGGCCCGGCGCCGTACTGGCACTCCTACACCTACGACCAGTCCGGCAACCGCAAGACCGAGACCCGGCACGCGGCAGCGGGCGACACCATCCGCACCTACGCCACCGAGCTGCCGGGCCGTCCGCACGCGCTCAGCTCGGTCAGCACGCAGGGCCCCGGCGTCAACACCCAGGACACCTACGACTACGACGCGTCGGGCAACCTCAAGACCAAGACGGCAGGCGGCGCGGCCGAGCAGTACACCTGGGACGAGGAAGGCAGGCTGGCCTCGGTCGCCAAGGCAGGCAAGTCGACCTCGTTCCTCTTCGACGCCGAGGACGACCGCCTGATCCGCCGCGCACCGGACGCGACGACGCTGTACCTGGGCGGGCAAGAGCTGCGGCTCAACGCCTCGGGCGGCAACCCGACCGTCACCCGCTACTACGGCTTCGGCGGCAAGACGGTCGCGATGCGGCAGGGCCGTGGCGCGCTGACCTGGCTGGCAGGTGATCACCAGGGCACCCCGCAGGTCGCCATCGACTCCGGCTCGCTCCAGGTCGTCCGCCGCGACCAGCTGCCGTTCGGCGGCGGACGCGGCGCGGCGACGGCGTTCCCCGGCGACCGCGGCTTCGTCGGCGGTGTCCGTGACGCCGGCACCGGGCTCACCCACCTCGGCGCCCGCGAGTACGACCCGGACACCGGCCGGTTCATCTCGGTCGACCCGGTGCTGAACGCGGCCGACTCGCAGCAGCTGAACGGGTACACCTACAGCAACAACAACCCGATCTCCTTCAGCGACCCGTCCGGGTTGTACTGCGACAGCTGCGATTTCTACAGCCACCGCGACGAGACCCCGTCCGCGTTCAACCCGAACCGGCCAGGCGACTTCCCGCAGCACACCCCGGTCGTGACGCTCCAGCAGCAGCAACGGCAATCGTCGGCCGCGCCCGCCAGGCAGAAGGTCTCGCCCCAGACGGTGTCCCGGCGCGACCAGGCCGAAACCGGCATCGGGCCGAACTTCGAGACCTGGGTGATCCAGGACCTGTGCGCGGGTGACCCGGGCTCGACCATCAAGGGCACGGACGCGGCGGCCCTGGCCTGCATGGAGGCCTACGGCGAACTGCAGCGCGCGACCGGCAAGCAGTACCGGATCGACGTGCAGAAGCGGCGCGCGCAGGAGGAGAAGGACAAGGCGTACAAGGTGGCACACGCCTACGACGACGTCACCGCGCTCGCGAACTGCGCGATGAACCCGGCCATGCTCGACGTCTGCTTCCGGCCGCACGGAACGACCTTCGCCGTCTGCGCCGGCGCCGGTTTCCACATGGTCGCGGGCATCGGCGGCGAGGTGTGCGTGGCGATCGACGACCAGGGCGTCGGCTGGTCGGCGACCGGGAAAGCCGGGATCTCCGGCGACACGGGCGCGAACTACGGCCTCGGCGCCAAGCTCGCGCAAGGGTCCATCGAGGACCTCGGCGGCAAGGGCGAGTACTACGGAGTGCCGGTCGGGCCGACCGAGATCGGGGTCAGCAAGAGCGACTCCGGGCTGTACTCGGCCGGACTCGGCTTCGGCAGGCACATCGGCAAGACCAGCTCGCCGATCCAGAAATTGGAAGGAGTCTCACTCGGCACCGAAGCGGCCACGTCCGGTCGGTTCTTCGACATGAAGGAACCGGTGTGCCGGGTCTGCCAGAACATCTCGACCCCGGTCTACAACTTCCTCTTCGGCAAGTAACCCCGGCGTTGGGGTCGTGAGTGGTATGGCCGGTTAGAACCGGCCGTACCACTCACGACCCCCGGCCGCAACGCGCACGACACCGGGGTTACCGCGCATGACGCCGAGTGTGTGGAAGCATCGGTGGCATGGTCCAGTTCCGTGACGCGAGGGTCTCCGACGCCCATGGCATCGGTGATCTGCTCGTTCGATCCTGGCGTGCGGCCTATCGCGGGCTGATGCCCGACGAGGTGCTGGCGGACCTGTCCGTCGACGACCGGAAGCGGTACTGGGCGGACGTCCTCGCGAACCGGCCCGCGCGCATCGACATGGTCGTCGCGATGAGTGCGGGCGCGGTCGTCGGGTTCGCCGCGACCGGTCCCCCGTTCGTGGAAGCCGATGCCGAGGATCCGACGCTCGGTGATCTCTACGCGCTCTACCTCGATCCGAAGATCTGGCGGCTCGGTGTCGGCACCGACCTGCACGCCGTCGCGCTCGACCGACTGCGGTCCCAGGGTTTCAAGCACGCCGGCCTGTGGGTGCTCGACACGAACGAGCGCGCGCTGGGCTTCTATCGGAGCACCGGGTGGACCGATACCGGGCGGACCCAGGTGGACACCCGCATCGAAGGTGTCGAGCTGCACGAACGGCGGCTCCACCACGACCTGTCAGGCGGCGACCTCGCCAACTGACGGCTGCGGCGGGGTGCCGTAGGTGAAGAAGGTCTCGTGCGGCAGGTTGGTCCCGCCGATGGCCGTCACCACGTCGATGTTGTCCATCGTCCACGTCTTGGTCTCGAAATCCGGCTCCAGCTCGAGGAAACCGCAGTCCCCGAACAGCTCGATCCGGTTGCCGCCGGGTTCGAAGACGTAGAGGAACGCGCCCTGGCTGAGGCCGTGCCGGTCCGGGCCCGCCTCGATCACGATGTCGTACTCGCGGAACATCTCGGCCGCGTCGGCGTTGTGCTGCGGGTTGCCGTAGTAGAAGGCGACGTGGTGCAGCCTGCCGCGCGCGCCCAGTGCGTCGCGCATGATCGCGACCTCGTGGCCGAGGATGTTGCTGCTGAGCCAGGCGCCCGCCTCGACGTCGCCGTCGACGAGCCGCTCGCGGGTCTGCATGCCGAGGTGGCGCTCGAAGGACTGCTTGACCGGGGTGACGTCGCTGGCCAGCAGGTTCAGGTGGTCGATGCGCTTGATCGGGATGCCCCGCAACGGCTTCTTCGACGCCCTGGTCAGGATCTTGCTCTTCAGCTCGTCGGGCGCGCGGTACTTCTCGGCCTCCCACAGGAGACGGACGTCGTGGCCGTCGGGGGTGGTGAACTCGTAGGTCTTGCCGTAGCCGAACTCGCCGTCCGACCACCTGCCCTCGAGGTTGCCGTCCTTGAGCGACTTCGCGCGGCGCTCCAGCGCCTCGGGGGACGAGGTGCGCAGCGCGGCGTGGTCCATTTTCGCGACCGGGCCCTCGGTGACCTTGAGGCTCCACTGGTACGGGTCCTCGTAGCCGCGCAGGTAGACCGACTGGCCCTCGCGCCTGGTCTCGTACATACCGAGCAGGTCCTTGAAGAACCACAGCGTGCCGTCGGGGTCGGGGGTGTGGATCTCGACCCGTGCCAGGTGGGCTATCTCGTGGCGGATGTCGTGGTGCGTCATGGCTGCTCTCTTTCCGTGGCCGCTTGGCGCTCCGCGATGGTGACCCCGCCGGCCGCCCACAGGTTCGGGTCGACCTCCCTGACGATCACGCGGATGTTCGCCAGCGGTGCGCCGATGGCTTGGTGGGTGGCTTCGGTCAGCTCGGTGATCAGCCGCCGGATCTGTTCCGGGGTGCGGCCGCTGCCGATGCTCACGTCGATCAACGGCATTACTCGCCTCCGGGGATCGTGATGCTGCCGAGGTGGGAAAAGTGCGCGGCGACGCGGGCGCCCGGCCGGACGTGGACCGCGTCGGTCATGCCGCCGGTCAGCACGATCCAGCCCGCTTCGATCGCGAGGCCGCGTGCGCCGAGATGGTTGGCGGCCAGCGCGAGCGCTTCCGCGGGGTGGCCCTGGACGGCGGCGCCGGTGGCCGCGTCGACGATCTCGCCGTCGACTTCGAGCAGGCAGGCCTCGTGTGACAGGTCCAGGCCCAGCGGGTCCCTGCCGACCGGGCCCTGCACGAACAGGCCGGACGAGCTGTTGTCGGCGACCGCGTCGGCCAGGGTGAACTTGAAGTCCTGAAACCGGCTGTCGATGATCTCGACGCCGCCGTAGACCCGATCGACGGCCTTCAGCGCCGTTGACGCCGTGACACCGGGTCCGGCCAGCCGCTCCCCCATGACGAACACGATCTCCGGTTCGGCGCGCGGGTGGATTAGCTGCGCGCGCGGCAACGGTTCGCCCGCCGGGAGCACCATGGCGTCGGTCAGCCAGGCCAGCGACGGCGAGTCGATGCCCATCCGGATCTGCTTGGCGCGGGACGTGAGCCCGAGCTTCACGCCGATCAGCGTCTCGCCACGGCGCTGCCGTTGGCGCAGTGCCTCGTACTGGACGGCGTACGCCGTGTCGAGGTCGAGGTCGGGCCACTGCGCGGTGATCGGGCCACGTGCGGTCACGTCGGCTTCGGCGGCCAGCATGACCTCGGCGGCGCGTTTCAAGTCGCCCGAACGGATTTCCAGACTCATGACTGCTCCCCCGAAAGAATTGCGGTGACACTGCCCAGGCCCGCGACGCTCGCGAGCACGCTGTCGCCCGGCGCCACCTCGACCGGCGGGGTGAGCGCGCCGGAGAGCACGACCTGTCCGGGTTCGAGCACGCCGACGGTGTTCGCGAGCCAGACGAGCGCGTTCAACGGCGACCCGAACACCACGCCGCCCGCCCCGGTCGCGGCGACCGAACCTCGCTTGTACAGCACGCATCCGGCCAGCCTTAAATCCACAGTGGACATTCGCGCCGGGGTCGCGCCGAGCACCACGGCGCCCGCGATCTCCAGCACGGGCAGCACGAACTCGACGGCTCGCAGCGCGCTCGCGACGGTCGCGCCCGGACCCGTCAGCCTCGACCCGAGCACGAACGCGATCCCCGCCTCGGCCGTGCCCGCGGACGGAATCGGCAACCCCTCCACGTGGAACGCGTCCGCCGACAGCGTCCCGAAAGTCGGCTCCGCCAGTCCGAGCCTGCGGCGTGCCTCCGTCGACCCGCCCACGAGCCGATAGCCCGCGGCGACAACGCTCGTTTCCATGATTTCCCCTTCTCGGCTCACGCGGCCGGGCGGATGCGAAGTGTGACCGCGCGCGGCTCGGTGAAGAACTCGCGCGAGAACTGCCCGCCCTCGCGGCCGAGGCCGCTGATGCCCTCGCCGCCGAACGGCAGCCGCAGGTCGCGGACCAGATAGCAGTTGACCCAGACGGTGCCCGCCTTCCAGCGCGCGACCATCCGATGGGCCCGGTCGAGATTCGTGGTGAACAGCAGCCCGGACAGGCCGTACGCGTTCGCGTTCGCCAGCCGCAGCGCCTCCTCCTCGGTGTCGAACGGGATGACCGTCTCGACCGGGCCGAAGATCTCCTCGCGCGCGGTCCGGGAATCGTTGCCCAGCCCGGAAATCACGGTCGGCGGGTAGTAGAACCCCGTGCCACCGAGCGGCGCGCCGCCGGTCAGCACCGAGCCGCCTTCGCGCTGCGCGAGTTCGACGTAGCCGTGGACCTTGTCGAGATGACGTTGCTCGATCAGCGGACCCAGCGTCGTCGCCGGGTCCTTCGGGTCACCGATCACGATCTTCGCCGCCGCTTCGGTGAACCGCGAGAGGAACTCCGGCAGGATCCCGCGCTGCACCAGCAACCGCGAGCCCGAGAAGCAGATCTGCCCGTTGCCCGCGAAGATCCCCCTGATCGACTCGGGCACCGCGACGTCGAGATCGGCGTCGTCGAACACGATGTTGGCCGACTTCCCGCCCAGCTCGGCCGAGACCGGCGTCAGGTTCGGCGCCGCCGCCCGCAGGATCCGTACGCCCGTCGCGGTCGAGCCGGTGAACGTGATCCGATCGACCCGGGGGTCGGTCGTGAGCGGGCCCGCGACCTCGTCACCGCCGAAGCCGTGCACGATGTTGAGCACGCCTTCCGGCAGGCCCGCTTCCAAAGCCAGCTCACCGAACCGGGCCGCGGTCAACGGGGTCTGCGGCGCGGGCTTGAGGATCGCGGTGTTCCCGAAAGCCAGCGCCGGGGCGAGTTTCCAGCTGGCGAGCATGAGCGGCGCGTTCCACGGGCTGATCGCCGTCACCACGCCCGCGGGCGGATAGAGCGTGTAGGACAACAGGTCGCCGTCGGGATAGGCCTCGTTGCCCGCCATCGCCGCGTAGTCGGCGAAGAACCTGAGGTTGTGCGCGGTCCGCGGGATGTCCGCGTGCCGCGACTGGGTGATGATCTTGCCGCTGTCGCGGGTCTCCAGCATCGCCAGCTCTTCGAGGTTGTCCTCGACCGCGTCGGCGACCGCGTGCAGGATCTTGTGCCGTTCCTTGGGTGACATCCGCGGCCACGGGCCTTCGTCGAAGGCCGCGCGCGCGGTTTCGATCGCGCGCTCGGCGTCGGCGGGTGTGCCGCGGGCGACGGTGCCCAGCAGCGATCCGTCGTGCGGGTCCCTGGTCTCGAACGTGTCACCACCGGTGGATTCGACCGAATGGCCGCCGATGAGATGCCGAATATCAATGCTCATGCGGGGAATCTCCGAATTCGAGCGGAGCAGCGCCGAACGTGCACAGTAAACGCAGGCGGAACTGATCAGGTCAAGGCGTCTTAAGGCAGTCTTTAGGACTTTCCAACTTTCCCGGTCTCTTCAAATCTGCGGTTCGGCAGAATCGGCCTGTCGAGCGGACACGCGAGCGCGGTACCGTCGTGCCAGGGAGAACAATCGGGGGTTCGCCCGGCGATACCGCCGGATTTCCGGCGTTCTGGGATTTCTTTTTATTCGACAATGGCGGCATTTCGCCGGAGACGATGAGAGAGTCGATGAGACACCCACGAGCAACCGGCACGTCCACGCGCGACGAGGGCCGCCAGATCGCCGTCGTCGGCGGTGGCGTCTCCGCCGTCTGCCTGCTCGACGCGCTCGCCGAGTCGGACGGCGAACCGGGCGGCATCACGGTCTTCGAGACCTCGTGCCAGCTGTGGCGGGGCCGGGCGTTCCAGCTGGACCTGGAGACCGTGCGGGTCAACATCCCGCCGGAGGGGATGTCGCTGCGGTTCGGCGACACGACCGTGTTCCGCGAGTGGCTGGCGGATCGTGGCGGCGGCCAGGACTACCTGGATCCCTTCTGTGGCATCAGGTTCGTGCCGCGCGGGCTGTTCGGCGACTACCTCGCCGAGTCCGCGATGGCGATCTTGGCGAAGCTGCGCCAGCAGGGCTGGCGGATCCACGTGGTCAGGGAATCCGTGCTCGCCGCCAGGCGCAGCGGCGACGGGCTGGTGCTGGAGACCGAGTTCGGCAACGAGTACCGGGCCGATCACACGGTCCTCTGCGTCGGGCGCGGCAAGCCGACCGACATCTACGCGCTCGGCGACGCGCCGGGATTCGTCCCGGAGCCGTATCCGCTCAGCCGGACGTTGTCGAGCATCCCGACCGACGCCGAGGTCGCGGTGATCGGCAGCGGGCTGACCGGGATCGACGTCGTGCTCGGCCTGGCGCAGCGGTCGCACCGCGGCCGGATCCGGCTGCTCTCGCGCAGCGGCGTGCTGCCGATGGTCCGCCAGCGCCCGTTTTCCTACGAGCTCAAGCACTTCACGCCCGAGACGTTCCGCGCCATCGCCGCGCGCGGCGACCGGATCGGGATGGAACAGGTCATCGCGGTCATGCGGGCCGAGTTCGCCGCCGCCGGCGAGGATCTCGACACCGTGGTCGACGAGATCATGCGGCAGGAGAACGAAGATCCGGTCGAACTGCTGCGGCGGCATCTCGCCGACGTCGACTCGACGAGCCTGGCGCTGCGCATCCTGCAGCGCGTGGTCCCGGTGACCGGGCCGGACGTCTGGCCCATCCTCACCGAGCGGGACAAGAACAAGCTGATCCGCCAGCACTATCGCGCGGTGATGAGCGTCTGCTGCCCGATGCCGCCGACGACCGGCAGCAAGCTGCTCGGCCTGATCGACGCCGGCCAGCTCAAGATCGGCGCCGGGCTGCGGGACGTCGAAGCCGATCCGGACGGCGGGTTCGCCATCACCACCGACACCGGGCCGCTGCACGCCGACTACGTGATCAACGCGGTCAACGTGCCGGCCGACAAGATCCCGGCGAAGGCGCAGCCGCTGATCACCTCGTTGCGCGACGCCGGGCTCGCCGAGCAGCACCCGCGCGGCGGCGTCCACGTGGAGCGGGCGACGAGCAGGCTGACCGTGGACGGCGTCGCGGATCCGCGGCTGTACGCGCTCGGCGACCTCGCCTCGGGCAGCCTCTTCTTCACCTTCGGCCTGCCCTCGCTCGTCGACCGGGCCTACGACATCGCCGGCGCCGTCACCCAGGAACCCACCGCATTGCAGAACGTCGCCTGACTGGAGCGAACCATGACCACGAACGCCATCCGGCCGATGACCGGAGCCGAGTACCTCGAGTCGCTGCGCGACGACCGCGAAGTCCACCTCTTCGGCGAGCGGGTCAAGGACGTCACCACCCACCCCGGCTTCCGCAACAGCGCCCGCTCCATCGCTCGGCTCTACGACGCGCTGCACGCGCCGGAAGCCGAAGGCGTGCTACGCGTGCCGACCGACACGGGCAACGGCGGCTTCACGCACCCGTTCTTCAAGACCGCGCGCTCGTCGGAGGACCTCGTCACCGCCAGGGACGCGATCGCGGCCTGGCAGCGGCAGGTGTACGGCTGGATGGGCCGCACGCCGGACTACAAGGCGTGCCTGCTCGGCACGCTCGGCGCGAACTCGGGCTTCTACGGCGAATACGAGCCGAACGCGCTGCGCTGGTACAAGGAGGCGCAGGAGCGGGTGCTGTACTTCAACCACGCCCTCGTGCACCCGCCGATCGACCGCTCGAAGCCCGCCGACCAGGTCGCGGACGTGTGCGTGCACGTCGAGAAGGAGACCGACTCCGGGCTCATCGTCTCCGGCGCGAAGGTGGTCGCGACCGGCTCGGCGCTGACCAACTCGAACTTCGTGGCGCACCACGGGCTTCCGGTCAAGGACAAGAAGTTCGGCCTGGTGTTCACCGTGCCGATGAACTCGCCGGGCATGAAGTTGTTCTGCCGCACCTCCTACGAGATGGCCGCGGCCGCGATGGGCAGCCCGTTCGACTACCCGCTGTCGAGCCGGTTCGACGAGAACGACGCGATCATGGTGCTCGACAAGGTCTTGGTGCCTTGGGAGAACGTGTTCATGTACGACGCGGAGGAGGCGAGCGGCTTCACCAGCGGCTCGGGTTTCCTAGAGCGCTTCACCTTCCACGGCTGCACGCGGCTCGCGGTCAAGCTCGACTTCATCGCGGGCTGCGCGATGAAGGCCGTCGAGATGACCGGCACTTCGGGCTTCCGCGGTGTGCAGGCGCAGATCGGCGAGATCCTCAACTGGCGTGACCTGTTCTGGGGCCTGTCCGACGCGATGGCGAAGTCCCCGAACGCCTGGATCGGCGACGCCGTCCAGCCGAACCTCAACTACGGGCTGGCGTACCGGACGTTCATGGGCACCGGCTACCCGCGCATCAAGGAGATCCTGCAGCAGACGCTCGGCAGCGGGCTCATCTACCTGAACTCGCACGCGAGCGACTGGAAGAACCCCGAGATCCGGCCGTACCTCGACAAGTACGTCCGCGGCTCGGGCGGGATCCAGGCGATCGACCGGGTCAAGCTCCTCAAGCTGCTGTGGGACGCGGTCGGCACCGAATTCGGTGGCAGGCATGAGCTTTACGAGCGGAACTACGCCGGCGACCACGAGACGATCCGCCTGCACACCCTGATCGCGTACCAGCAGACGGGCCAGGCCGACCCGCTCAAGGGCTTCGCCGACCAGTGCATGGCCGAGTACGACATCGACGGCTGGACCAGGCCCGACCTGATCGACGCCGATGATCTCAAACTCGTGCGGGAGTGACCCCGTGGACGCCGTGAGTATGCGCGAGACGCTGGGCAGGTTCGCCAGCGGCGTCACCATCGTGACGACCGCGCAGGGCGAGACTCGCGAGGCACACGGGATGACGGCGAACGCGTTCACCTCGGTGTCGCTGGACCCGCCACTGGTGCTCGTCTCCGTGTCCACCTCGGCCAAGATGGACAAGCGCATCGAGGAGACCGGCCGGTACGCCGTCTCGGTGCTCAGTGGCGAGCAGAAGCCGCTGTCACTGCATTTCGCCGGCGCGGCGAACGAACCCGATCTCGTCGACTTCGTGTGGCGCAACGGTTTGCCGTTGCTCGACGGCGCGCTGGCGCACCTGACCTGCTCGGTGCGCGCGTCCTACCCGGCGGGTGACCACACGCTGCACGTCGGCGAGATCGACGGGCTGTGGCACCGCGACGGCGACCCGCTCGTCTTCTACAGCGGTGAGTTGCGCTCCCTCGTCGGTTCGATGTGAGAGGACTTTCCCGTGTGGCAGCACCTGTTCGCCCGTAGCGTCGCCAGCGGCGCCGGCAACGAGATCACCGCGATCCTCAGCCAAGCCGGTGACGAGCGGATCATCGCGTTCTCCGGCGGCTATCCGCATCCCGACACGTTCCCGCGTGCCGCGCTCGAGCGGAGTTTCTCCCGCGTGGTGGCCGATCCGGCCGCGTTGCAGTACGCGCCGACCGCCGGGCTGCCGGGGCTGCGCGACTGGTTCACCGGCTGGCTCGGCGAGCACGACGGCCTCCGTCCGGCCGACGACGAGTTCATCGTCACCAGCGGCGGCATGGAGGGCTTGAAGCTGCTGACCGGCTGCCTGCTGGACCCTGGTGACCGCGTGCTCGTCGAAGGCCCGACGTTCATGGGCGCCATCATGGCCATCAAGAGCGCGATGGGTGTCATCGAAGCCGTGCCGATGGACTCCGGCGGGCTCGACGTCGACGCGCTGGAGCGGGTGCTTTCGTCGACGGGGAAGGTCAAGTTCCTCTACGTCATCCCGGACTACCAGAACCCGATGGGCGTGAGCCTCTCGGTCGAGCGGCGGCACGCGCTGATCGCGCTGGCCAGGCGGCACGGCCTGCTGATCATCGAGGACGTGGCCTACCGCGAACTCGGCTACGACGGTGACCGGCGGCCGAGCCTGCGGACGCTCGGGCCGGACGTCGTGGCCCAGCTCGGCACGTTCTCCAAGACCTTCTCCCCCGGCCTGCGGATGGGCTGGATCTCGGCGCCCGCGCCGCTGATCGCCGCGCTGAGCGGCGCGAAGCAGTTCACCGACCAGTGCACCGGCGCGCTCGGGCAGCTGCTGCTGGAGGACTACGGGCGCTCCGGCGGGTTCGACGACGGCATCGCGGCGTCACGCGCGTTCTATCGCCACCGGCGCGAGGCGATGCTGAGCGCACTCGACGCGCATCTGCCGAAGTGGGTGCGGTTCACCCGGCCGGAAGGCGGGTTCTTCAGCTGGCTGAGCGTGCCGGACTCGATCGACACGCTCACGCTCGCCGAACGGGCGCTGGCCGACGGGATCACCTTCGTGCCCGGCGGGATCTTCTACCCCGGCGGCCGCGGCTCGCACGAGCTGCGGCTCGCGTTCAGCAAGGTGCCGGTGGAGAAGATCGACGAAGGAATCTGCCTGCTCGGGAAGGTCCTCAGCAATTTCGACCGAAAAGGACAGTGATGAAGACCGTCCACAATGAACTCGTCAGGCCGCGGCAGGAGCTCGTCGACGCCTTCGTCGCGCTGACCCGCGAGTACAGCCCGAGCTGTCTGGTCGCCGACTCGACCGCGCCGGTCGGCGTGATCGGCGGGCTGCGCCCGGTCAAGCGCGAGCACAAGATCGCCGGCCCGGCGCTGACGGTCCAGCTGCAGGCCGACGAGCTCGTCGACTGCCTGCCGGTGCTCGGCAAGGCGAAACCGGGCGACGTCATCGTGGTGGCGTGCCAACGTTCGCCGAGGCTGGCGATGTGGGGCGGGCTGATGTCGACGCTGTCGCAGATGGCGGGCATCGCGGGCGCGGTCATCGACGGGATGGTCCGCGACGTCGACGAGGTGCGGGACCTGGACTTCCCGGTCTGGTATCACGGGACGCTGCCCCGGCGGTGCCCGGCGATCACGCACGACGGCACGGAACCGTTGCAGACCAACGTTCCCGTGGTCATCGAGGGGCAGATCATCGAGCCGGGTGACATCGTCGTGGCCGACGAGAACGGCCTCGGCATCGTGTCCCCGTCCGTCGCGCGGACGGTCCTCGACGACACCCGTGAGCTGCTGGGCAGGGAGAACGTCATCCGCGACAAGATCGTCGCAGGCGCCACCCTGCACGAGCTATTGGCCGAGTTCGGTGCCTTGTAGCCGGGTTTCCCCGGCGGCCGCGACGGCCGCCGGGGAACCTCGCTCAGTAGCGGTAGTGGTCGAGCTTGTACGGGCCTTCGACGTCCACGCCGATGTAGTCGGCCTGCTCCTTGGTCAGCTTGGTCAGCTTCACGCCGAGCGCGTCCAAGTGCAGCCTGGCGACCTTCTCGTCGAGGTGCTTGGGCAGCCGGTAGACCTCTTTGCCGTATTCGCCGGGCTTGGTGTGCAGCTCCAGCTGGGCGATCGTCTGGTTGGTGAACGAGTTCGACATGACGAAGCTCGGGTGCCCGGTGGCGTTGCCGAGGTTCATCAGCCTGCCCTCGGACAGCACGATCAGCGAGTGCCCGTCCGGGAACTGCCATTCATGCACCTGCGGCTTGATCTCGATCTTCTTGATGCCGGGGATCTTCGCGAGGCCCGCCATGTCGATCTCGTTGTCGAAGTGGCCGACGTTGCCGACGATCGCGTTGTGCTTCATCTTGGCCATCTGGTCGGCCATGATGATGTTGAAGTTGCCGGTGGTGGTGATGAAGATGTCGCCGTCGGCGAGCACGTCGTTCAGGTCGACGACCGGCAGGCCCTCCATGGCCGCCTGCAGCGCGCAGATGGGGTCGACCTCGGTGACCACGACGCGCGCGCCCTGCCCGCGCAGGGATTCCGCGGCGCCCTTGCCGACGTCGCCGTACCCGCAGATCACGGCGAGCTTGCCGGCGATCATCACGTCGGTGCCGCGGTTGAGGCCGTCGATCAGCGAGTGGCGGATGCCGTACTTGTTGTCGAACTTCGACTTGGTCACCGAGTCGTTGACGTTGATCCCGGCGAACAGCAGCTCGCCGTCGGTGGCCAGCTTGTAGAGCCGCTTGACACCGTTGGTCGTCTCCTCGGTGACACCGAGGATCTCCTTGGCCATCCGGGTGAACCGCTGGCCGTCCTTGGCGATCGACTCGGCCAGCGTGCGCAGCACGAGCTGGTACTCCTCGGGGTCGTCCTCGCCCGGCGCGGGCACCACGCCCGCCGCCTCGAACTCGACACCCTTGTGCACCAGCAGGGTCGCGTCACCGCCGTCGTCGAGGATCGCCGTCGGCCCCTGCCCGCCCTCGAAGCGGAACAGCTGGTCGGTGCACCACCAGTACTCCTCCAGCGTCTCACCCTTCCAGGCGAACACCGGGGTGCCTTCGGGCTTGTCCGGGGTGCCGTTCGGTCCGACCACGACCGCCGACGCCGCCTCGTCCTGGGTCGAGAAGATGTTGCAGGACACCCAGCGCACCGACGCGCCCAGCTCGACCAGGGTCTCGATCAGCACCGCGGTCTGCACGGTCATGTGCAGCGACCCGGCGATCCGCGCGCCCTTGAGCGGCTTGGCGGCGCCGAATTCGCGGCGGGTCGCCATCAGCCCCGGCATCTCCTGCTCGGCCAGCCGGATCTGATGCCTGCCCGACTCGGCCAACGCCAAGTCCGCCACGGCGAATTCGACACCGTTGATCTTGCGCAACTGGGAATTCATCATTTCCTCTCCTCAGTACCCCGGCTCTGCGAGAATCGTAGCATCGCACGGAAAACCAGTATTCACGTCGAAATCATGACGGATTCATACCGGCGACAAAGGAAATATCATGTTCAATCAGCGTAACGCGAATGGTGACCGCTATCTGCTGGTGCTCGGCGCCGACATCCTACTGCGCGAACGCGCGATAGTGTCGGCCTTGCGCAGTTATCCCGGGCAGGTACTGGGGATGGCGCCGACGCCGGACGGCCAGAACCGCTTCTTCGACGACGTGCTCCGCGCCGACTACTACGACGCCGAGGCCGCGCTCGCCGCGGTCGAGCGCTACGAACTCGAAACCGGCCTCCGTCCCGAAGCCGTGGTCCCCATCATCGAGATGACGGTCCACGTTTCGGTCGCCATCTCGAAGCACTACGGCCTGCCGAGCCTTTCCGAAGAGGCGGTGGGTCTTTCGCGGGACAAGCACACGATGAAGGCCGCGTTCGAGCAGGCCGGGGTCCCGACCGCGCGGCACCGCACCTTCTCCACTCTCGCCGACCTGCGCGAGGTGTCCGAGGAGCTGACGTTCCCGCTGGTGCTCAAGCCCCGTGACTTCGCGGGCAACACCGGCACGATCAAGGTCGACTCCCCCGACGAGCTGCCCGCCGCCTACGACCACTGCCGCGACGAGCTGCTCGCGATCGCCCCGCTCTACGACTTCAGCGACGGCCGCTTCCAGGCCGAGGAGTTCGTCCGCTCGACCCACGAGATCTCGGTCGAGGTCCTCAACTACGGCGACGAGCGCGCGGTGCTCGCGGTCACCGACAAGGCCAAGCTCCCGCCGCCGCACTTCACCGAGATCGGCCAGCTCGTCCCGAGCCGCGAGAGCGACAACGACGCGGTGCGCGACCTGGGCATCAAGGCCTGCGAGGCACTCGGCATCACCCGGGGCATCGCGCACGTCGAAATCCTGGTGAACGGCTCGGATCTGAGCGTCGTCGAGGTCGCGGCCCGGCCGGGCGGCGACGGCATCATGGACCTCATCGACCGCGTGTACGGCTTCAGCCCGTACGACCTGCACTACGCGTCCTACCTGAACACCATGGACGAGCTGCCGAAGATCCCCCGCGAGCCACAGGGCATCGGCGCGATCCGGTTCCTCAAGGCACCGGTCGGCACGATCACGGCCGTCAACGACGTCGAGCAGTTCACCGGCGAAGAACTCGCGTTGTACGTCACCGCCAAGGCGGGCGACCGGTCCAATCCGGCTTCCTCATATCTGACCCGTGACGGCGTCATGGAATTCTTCCGCCCCGGTGCGAAAGCGGCCGCCGACCCCGTAGCGTTCGCGAAAGCGGTGGCCGAACTCGCCGCCTTCAGGACCAAGGCGGTGTTCACCGTCGCCCAGGAAGGGGACTCGCGGTGATCGGCACGACCTTGCGCACCGTCGCCGGCCTCAACCGCGAGCTGCGCACCCTCTTCACGGTGACGCTCCTGTTCCGCGCCGGCCTGATGGCGTTCCCGTTCCTGTCCGCGTACCTGCTCATCGGCGGCGCGTACGGGCCGGTCGACGTCGGCCTCATCATCGGCACCTTCGGCCTGGGAGCACTGCTCGCCGACATCTCGGCGAGCGTGCTGCTCGGCCGGATCCCGGCCCGCACGGTGATGGTCACCGGCCTGGTCCTGCACGCGCTGGTGCTGGCCATCGTCCCGGCACTGCACGGCGTCGGCGTGCTCGCGGCCGCGACCTTCGCGTGGGGCTTCACGTTCGAGATCTACACGCCCGCGTCGTACTCCCAGATCATCGACCGCTCCACGCCAGAGGAGCGCAAAGTGGCGTTCGCCTGCAACCGGCTGGCGATCAACGTCGGCATGGGCATCGGCCCGGTGCTCGGCGGCCTCGTCTTCGCACTCGCCCCGGTCTCGCTGTTCTGGATCAACGCGGCCTGCGTACTCGGCGCGACGGCCTACCTCCTGCGCGGCACCGAGCGCGGCGGCACGACCGCGGCCGCCGCGCCGGGTGCCCGGCGCCGGATGATCGCGCCCACCGTCCGCGAGGAAACCCGGTTCTGGACGATCTTCGGCCTGTCCCTGCCGATCCACCTCGCGTACGCGTTGCCGCCGGTGCTGGTCAGCGCCTACCTGATCCAGGGCCTGGGCATGCCGAGTTACTGGGTGAGCGTGGTGTTCGTGGTCAACGCGGGCATCGTGATCCTGTTCGAGGTCCCGCTCAACAAGGCCATGGACTCCCTTTCCCACTCCCGTTCCCTGCTCATCGGCTACGCGGCGGCCGGCTTGGGTTTCGCCGCGATGGGCCTGTCCTCATCGCCCGCGGTCATCATCGGCGCGACGGTCCTGTGGACGATCGGCGAGATGATCGTCTTCCCCAGCCTGCTGAGCTACGTCAGCGATCTCTCCGGCCGCGACATCGCCGACCGCAACATGAGCCTCTACTCAGGCGGCGTCTCGATCGGCGTGATCGCCGCCCCGGCGGCCAGCCTCGCCCTCACCACCCACGGCACCCCAGGCACCCCCTGGCTCGTCATCGGCCTGACGGTCCTGGCCGCCTTCGCCCTCCTCGCCTGCGCCCGCCTCACCACCTACACCTGGCGCCCCACCCCCATCCCAGGCTCGTGAGTGGTATGGCCGGTTAGAACCGGCCATACCACTCACGACCTCGATCCCGACGGCTCGTCCAACCAGGCCTGCGGGCTGGCTTGGGTCAGGGCCTCCCTCCCCCGAATCCCTGGGCGAGGGAGGCCCTGACCCGTATATCTGGGTGAAGGAGGCCCTCACCCACCCGAACCGAGTGAGGGAGGCCCTGACCCAGCCGCCCCGCAGACACACCATGTTCGACTCGACGCACGAATCACCGGCCGTAACGCGCACGACCCCGGCATGGGAAGGCCTCGCCTGAGGACCAACCTCGGGCGATCATGCGTACGGGAGCGGCAAACTCGCGTACGGGACCGGCAAAGATCCGTACGCGAGCAGCAAAGACCCAGCCCCCGAGTCTTTGCCCTTCGCGTACGCGAGTTTGCCCGTCCTGCACGGGTTTTGCCGGTCTCGTACGCGGGAGGGACCCCCGGGGTGGTCAGGTGCCGGGGGTGACCGGGGTCTTGGAGACGCCCTTGCCGCCGGTGGCGGTGTTGGAGGCCCCGATCACGTTGGGCGACTTCTGCGTGATGCACGAGCTCTGGTTGGTGGCGTTGATGCCGTAGCCGGTCGCGTTGGTCAGCGTGAAGGTGTTGTTCTTGAAGACGTTGCCGCAGCCCGTCTTGCCCCACACGTTGTGGACCTGGAAGCCGTCGAGGTACGGGTTCTTCACCTTGTTGCCGGTGATCGTGTACTTGTCGCCCTTGACGTCGATCGTCGAGTCGCCGGAGTTCTGGTTCTTCTCGCCGGTGCCGTCGAGGATGTTGCCGGAGATGACGCCGTCGTGGGTGCCTTCCTTGATGTCGATGCCCTCGGCGGCGACGCCGGGGCCGATCTTGTTGTTGAGTGCCTGGCCGTAGTCGCTGGCGTCGGGGCTCTTGCCGCCGTTGGTGCCGAAGCAGGACCAGTTGCTGTTGGCCGAGCCGAAGTAGACGCCCTCGCCGTAGCCGGGCTTCTCCTTGCCGGTGTTGTAGATCGTCGAGTTCTTGATGACGCCGTACGCGCTGCTCTTGCGGAAGTGGACGCCCTCGGCGCCGACGTCGTGCACGGTCACGCTGTCGATCGTGACGTGGGAGGCGCCGTCGAGGACGATGCCCTTCTGGGAGTCCTTGACCGAGATCCCGGTGATGTTCCAGTAGTTCGCGCCTTGCAGCCACAGGCCGTAGCCGGTCTGGCCGGACGGGCAGTCGGTGTCAGCGGGCTTGAACACCGGGTTGTGGAGCACGGCCTTCGCGGTGCCGGTGAGGGTGATCGGGGACGAGGCGGTGCCGGGTTTGGCCGCGATGAACTGGCCGCTGTAGTCGCCGTCCGCCAGTTTGATGGTGACGCCGGGTTTGGCGGCGGCGAGTGCCGCGGACAGTTCGGCCGCGTTCTTGACGTTGACCGTGTCGGCGGCGGGCTGGGCCACGAGCTGGCCTGCCATCGCGACGGCCGCGAGGGTCTTGATGATCACGATGAGTGTCCTTTCCGGACGGTCAGTTCTTGAGGAACAAGGACTTCGCGGTGCTGGTCTTCGACGCGTCGACGCCGTGACCACCGGTGTAGTCGGCCTGTTCGTTGTGCGCCCAGTCGGTGATCGGCTTGCCGCCGATGTCCAGGTGATGGAACGCGGCGCCGTCCGAGCCGAACACGTAGATCCGCTTGTGGTCCGGGTAGTACGGCGTGTACGCCGCGCCCGCCGTCACCTGCTTGCTCATCGTGTTGTTGAAGAAGACGTTCCGGTATCCAGAAGAGCCTGACCATTTGACCGCCTTCTGCCCCGTCGACCAGTAGATCGGGAACCACGACGAGTCGTCGGGGCCGCTGCCGCCCTCGTCGCCGCAGTGCGCGGTGCACGACCCGGACCGGTGGTTGTAGGAGACCTTGTTCGTGTTCTGCTCGAACAGGTTGTTGCGCTCGTAGCCGCCGTGGATGTTGAAGTCCGAGTCGATGTCGTTGCCGACCACCACGTTGCCCGAAGCCGACCACTGGAACGTGAAGTGCCGGAGATCGCGCGTGGTGTTGCCGACGTACAACGAGTCCCACACGCGCGAACCGCGGAAGTAGCCGTTGCCGCCCTTGCCCTTGTTCCACGAACCGTCCAGCTGGTTGTTCACGAACTGCAGGTTCTTGGCCTCCTCGGTGACGATCGGGTGCGACCCGGTCATCATCGAGTGGATGCCGCGCACCCACGAGTTCGCCGCCCACTTGAACACGATGCCCTGCATGGCCAGCGAAGGCGCCAGGTTGCCGTAGTTGTTCTTGGCCTGCTCCGGCTTGAGGCCCGCGATCTCCTGCGTGAACGAGAAGTCCTCGAAGCCGACACCGACGATCGGGTCCACGATGGGCGACGCCTTCGACGCGTAGACGGCGCCGTCGATCGGCTGTGAACCGTCCGAAGTGGAATCGACCGGCACGTCGTACTCGAGCGGCTTGTCGATCGACACCGTGTGCTTCGCGGCGTCCACCGCGGTGATGGTGAACCACTGCTGGCGCATGTGCAGGTTCTGCAGCGGCCAGGTGGTCGGCACGGCGTTCATCGACTGGTAGAACTTCATGCTGTTGGCGGCGCGGATGTTGATGAACCCGCCGACCTTCATGTTCGTGGTCTTCGCACCCGCCGCCAGGTAGACGGTCTTGTCACCGGTGCGCGCGGCGAAACCCTTGTCGCCCGGCTTCTCGGCGAGTTTCGCGCCCGCCTTCCAGTGCACGTTGACCGTGCCCTCGAAGATGTCCTTGCGGTTGGCCGGAGCGCTCTTGTACTGCGCGGCGTAACTGGGATCCACGCCGCGTGACTGCACGCGGAACAGCCCGCGGCCCGGCCACAGCCAGCCGCCGGAACCGTCCTGATAGTTCATCTGCGCCTGGTCCCACTGGTCGCCGTCGGGCGTCAGCACGTCGTATTCGGTGTTCTTGTCCGGTTTGTACACGAACTTGGTCTTGTCCGTGCCCGCGCCGCGCAGGATCAGGTAGTTCGCGTCGACGTGGATCTCGTGCGTGACGTTCAGCGTGCCCGCCGGGAAGGTGATCAGGCTCAGCTTGTCGTAGCCCGCCGACGGCGAACAGGACGTGTGGATCTTGTCGATGGCCGCCTGGATGCCCGCCGTGTCGTCGACACCGTCGTCCGGTTTCACCTTGTACGTGGTGGCCAGCTGGGCGGCGGTGATCTTGCAGGCCGCACTGGGATTCACCGCGCTCGCGCCGGGAATGTCCTTCCCGCCGCGGAAACCCGCCTTGCTCCAATCGTAAAGACCTGGAACCGGGGCGGCGCGGTTGCCTGCCGAAGTGTCCAAAGTGGTCAGCGCGCCGGTGCCTGCCGCGGCGGCGCCGGGCTGGCTCAAGCCGGTCAGTCCGGCCGTGACGCACGCGGCGGTGGCCAGCAGCGCGGCCATTTTTCTGCGTGACAACGAAACCTCCGAGATGAAATCGGGCACCGAGTACGAACCGGGCCCACAAGAGAAGGGACAGCGCGGTCCATCCGCGCACGACTGCTCTAGCGGCGCGCGGAAGTGACTCTTCCGGTCGCGAGTGGCCGTGGCGCCGCGAAGAGGGCGCGCGGTTCGGCTGGAGCCGGCGAGACGGTCGCCTGTCTGTTCAACGGTTCCTCCGTAGCTGACTGGTTCGCACCAGGACTGCATGAAGGCGGCGGATGCGTCGGACGATACCGCCGACCGGAACATTAGTAAAGAAGGCTTCCAAACTTGGTGGGCAAAAAACCAGTATCAACAACGGTGACTACCGAGGGGGTTGACACGCTCACCGGGACAGGATCATCCTGGTCCCCCGTTAGGAAAGAAACTTTCCAAACAAAGACCGCATCCGACCGCCAGCGCCCGGCCACGACGCCGGGGGCAGGGCGACTCGCGCTCTGCGTCTCCCCTCCCCGTCATCGTGGACGGCCGGTCGGCCGCCCGCTCTAGGAGCGTGTATGCGCACCTGCGGCACAAAGCCTTCTCCCAGCCCGAATCCCGGTGTGGACAGATCCGCGGGCCGCACCGAACGTCTGCAAGAGCAGCTACCCGAAGCCGGTTTCCCGCGTGGCGCGGGTGTCGCCTCGGCGGCCGGGCTCACGCTGCTGGTCCTCGTCGCCGTCTTCTGCCTGCTCGGCCTCACCACCGCGAACCCGATCGCGGCACTGTTCGGCGCAAGCCGGCCGGTGGTGCCGCCCGGGGTCGCGGCCGCACAACAACGGGACGCCGAGGCGTTCGCCAAGACCGTGGGCGCGTCGGCCACCTCGGCCGCGCACGACTTGCAGCTCGCCGCGGACTCGCGCGTGTTCGACGATCCCGGGAACAGCCACGCGCTGAGCACACTGAGCGCCGCTTATCATTCCTGGCGCGGAATCGCGCTGCTCGAGGCCGCTTCCCGCACGCCGATCGCCGCGCACGGCGAACCGGTGCAGGCGGACGCGCTCGCCGGACTGGACCTCGGCCGTCCGACGGTACGCCCGTACACCCAGCCCGGCGGGGTGCCGCTGATGCTCAGCACGGTCCCGCTGCCCGGCGGGCGCGTGCTGGTCGCGGCCACCGCGCTGAAGATCGCCTTGCCACCACCGGGCGGCGCGCTGCGCCAGCATCTGCGGCTCGTGGCCGACGATGGCACCATTCTCGGCAATGTCGGCGCGGACGTGGCCACCGACCCGGAAACCCGTGACCTGCTCGGCACCGCGGCGCACGCGGCGGCCGCCAGTTCCGGGGTGCTCACCGGTGTCGCGGCGGCCGGGCCCGACCCGGTCGCGGCGGTGGTCGCCTACGCACCGGTCGCCACCGGCGCGGGTGCGCTCGGGCTTTCGGTCGTCACGGCGACGTGGCTGCCCGCAGACACCGCTCCGGCGCGCTGGCCCGGCCTGGTTCCCGCGCTCGCGCTGCTGGCGCTCGCCATCGGCGGTACCGTACTGCTGCGCCGCGGCCTGGTCTCCCCGATCCGGCGGCTGCGCGACGACGCACTCGCCGTGGCCTCCGGGACAGCCACCGGCCCGGTCCGCCGGTACGGGGCCACCGAAGTCTGCCGGATCGCCGCGGTGCTGGAACACTGCCGTCTCCGCGGCGATCTCAAGCTCGCGAAGCCCCGTGGCGTGCCCGCACGGCTGCTGATCGGCCTCGTGATGCTGTCGCTGCTGAGCTGGTCGGCTGTCGTGTTCTGCACGCTCGGCAGTCACTCGGCCCAGGTCCCGGCGACGCTGGTGACCGAGCAGGGACTGCGGCTGGCCCGCTCCGCCGACGCGCTCCGCTCCGCGGTCACCGGCGGCCTCGCCGAACTGCGCGCGGCGGCCCGGCTGAACGCGGGCAAGCTCATGGTCGACCGCCTGGCCGACGATTCCACGTTCCGCAGTGTGTACGTGCTCGACCCGGCCGGTGCGGTGACACAAAGCGCGGGCAGGCCCCCGTTGCGCGACGGCCCGTTGCCCGGTGACGCGCCCGCCGAAGGCCTGCATCAGCACAACACGAGCGGACGGCTGCCCGTCGTGTACGCCCACGTCCGGCTCGGCGACGGCCGGGTGCTCGTCGCCGAATACGACATCACCAGGCTCACCCAGCCACTCCGGGCGGCAGGCGCGCGGGCGCGGGTGGTCGACGAGGCCGACCGCACGATCATCGACACCCACGGCTACCTGGCCTTCACCCCGCTCGGCGACGCGGCGCTCAAGGCGGCCACCACCGCCGCGCGTGCCGGCCGCTCGTCGGGCCAGGTCGCTGACGACGCCATCCTCGCCGCCCGCTGGGTCGCGTCGCGGGGCCCGGCGACCGCGTTGCATTGGATCGTGGTGGCGGAACAGCCGATCGGCGCGCTCGGCGTCGCCGACGACACTATCCGCGACCGTGCCAGGGCCGCGGCTCTGTTCACCTCGGTGCTCGCGGTGTTGCTCGGCGGCTGGCACGAGCTCGTGGTGGTGCGCCCGCTCCGCCGGGTCGCCGCGGCGGCCGAGCGGGTCGCGACCGGGAATCTCACCGAAACCGTTTATCCGCAACGACAAGACGAGATCGGCACCATCGCGTCCTGTGTGGACATTTGCCGCCAGACGCTCGCCGTCCACCGGCTCGAACCGGTTCCGGAGCGGCGGCTCACCGGAAGCAGGTCATGAGATGCTCTTCCTCTACGGCGTCCTCATGCTCGGCGCCGGCTCCTTGCTCGTCGGCGGGCTGCTCGAACAGCGCGGCCACTACGCCAGACTGCACAGCATCCCGAAACGCGTGCTGGTCAACGGAATCCGCGGCAAATCGTCGATCACCCGGCTGTGCGCGGGCGCGTTGCGCGGCGGTGGACTAGTGACCACGGCGAAGACCACCGGCACGGCCGCCCGGTTCATCCACCCCGACGGCAGCGAGGAACCGGTCTACCGCAAGTTCGGCATCGCCAACATCGTCGAGCAGATCGGCATCGTCCGGCGCGCCGCCGCCTACCGCCCGGACGCGCTGGTGATGGAGTGCATGGCCGTGCTGCCCGACCTGCAGGAGATCAACCAGAGCAAGCTCATCCACTCGACCATCGGCGTGCTGTGCAACGTCCGCGAGGACCATCTCACCGAAATGGGCCCGACACTCGACGACGTCGCGCGATCGCTGTCCCGTTCCATGCCCGAGGGCGGAATCTGTGTCACCGCCGAAAAAGAGCGGCTGGACATCCTCCGAGCCGAGGCGGCGAGCCGGAACTGCGAACTCATCGCCGTCGACCCGGACTCCGTCACCGACGAGGAGATGCGCGGCTTCGGCTGGATCACGTTCAAGGAGAACGTCGCGATCGCGCTGGCCGTCGCCGACCTGCTCAACGTCAACCGGCAGCTCGCGCTCGAAGGCATGTGGGAGGCCCCGCCGGACCCCGGTGTGCTGCAGGTTCACCGCTATCGCAAGGAAAACACGCTGCTGCGGTTCGCGAACGTGTTCGCGGCCAACGACCCCGAATCGACCTTGATGAACGTCGACCAGCTGCGCGGCCAGGGCGCGATCGGCGCCCCGCTGCACGTGGTGATCAACTGCAGGCCGGACCGGGTGGAGCGCAACGGCCAGATGGGCGCGCTCGTGCCCCGTCTCGCGCCGGACCGCGTGGTGCTCATCGGCGAGCCGACCCGCAGCGCCCGCACGGCCGTTCCCGCCGAGTGGCAGGACCGGGTGCTCGACCTCGGCGGCAAGCGCACCGCCGAGAACCTGGTCCGCGACCTGCTCGACGGCCATGACGGCGACGAGCTGTCGATCGTCGCCATCGGCAACATCCACGGCCAAGGCGAGCTGCTCATCGACGAACTCGCCAAGCTCCCGTCCGGTCACCTCGAGCCGCTCCGATGAACGCCGCCGAGCTCGCCCCGGAGGTCGCGACCATCGGACTGGCCATCGGCCTGCTGCTGTCCCTGGTCTGCTACCTGACCACCAACCTGTCACCCGGCGGCATGATCACGCCTGGCTGGATCGCGCTCACGCTGATCGAGGACTACCGCCGCGCGGCGATCATCGTGTTCATGACCGCGCTGACCTACGGCGGCACGAAACTGGTGCAGCGCATGGTGATCCTCTACGGAAAGCGGCTGTTCGCCGCGGTCGTGCTGCTCGGTGTCGTGCTGCAGACGACGTTGCTGCTCTTCCTGCAAGCCGACCTGCCGCTGTTGTTCGTGCACCAGACACTCGGGTTCGTCGTGCCCGGTCTCATCGCCTACCAGCTGGTCCGCCAGCCGCCGGGCCCGACCCTGCTGGCCACCGGCGGCGTCAGCCTGGTCAGCTACGCCACGCTCGCCAGTGGCGTCCTCATTGGACTGGTCCCGTCACTCTGAAAGGGCTTCCCATGCGTGGCAAGGTTTTCGTGCTGGCTTCGGTGCTCGCGGTGTCCGGAACCGCTGCCGTGTACTACGCAGGCCAAGGGCGCGACGGCGTTCAGCTCGCTACGGCCGCCACAGGGTCGGCGCCGCGCGGCGGCGAGCGGTTCACCCGGCTCACCGATCCACCTCGGACGGTCGTCACCACGCCGGGTGGCGCGGTGGTGGCGACGCTGACCGACGGGTCCCGCACGGTCGTGCTGACCGGGCCGGCGCGGACCTTCGCCGAGCCGCGGTCGGCCAAGGCGACGGTCACGACCACGGCCTGGGTCCGGCTCGCACCGGAGCCCTGGTCGGCGGACGCGGAACGGGCGCCGTGGTTCAAGCCGTGGCTGACGGTCGCGTCCGGCGACACCACCCCCGACGTGCTCGCGGTGAGCAGCCAGTACCTCGAAGGAGCGCCGGCGGTGCGCGACCGCACCGGGACGCGCATCGCGGGCGACGCGGCGTTCGGCCGGAACACGGACTACGCCGACTATCTCGGCACCGGCGCGCTGGACAGCGCGGGCTTCGTCCGGCTGGTGTACGGCTTCCGTGAGGGCTATCCGTTGCAGGACAACGGTTCCGCGTTGCCACGGACTGCGGCTGACATGGCGGGGCATGGGCCCGGCACGCCGGTTGTGCCCGACACCGGCCGTCGCGCCACCGACTATTCTCATCTCCAACCGGGCGACCTGCTGTTCTTCACCAAGGCACCCGGCGCGGACGGCGTCACCCGCGTCGGCATCTACCTGGGTCTCGACGGCGACGGGCACCGCCGCGTGCTGGCCAGCTCGCCTGACACCGGCGGCCCGTCGTTCCTGGACACCGGCACCGAGTACGCGCGGACGTTCCGTTCCGCGAAGCGCTTGTGACCGCCACCGCGCTCCGGGTGCTGGCCTGCGCCGTCGTGGTGGCCGTGCTGGTCTTCGCGAACGTCGCGGCGCCGGAGACCGGGCTGGACACGCTGGTCGCCGACTTCACCGCGGGCCTCTCGCCACACCAGGAGTACCACCGGCCGAAGTCCGGTGAACTCGCCGCGGCCGCGACGGGGTTCGCCTCGGCGCTCGACCGCCGCGGCGTCGCCGACTTCGCCAAGATCGGCTTTTCGGTGCACGACGGGACCGATCCCGCGACCGGGCGGCCGTACACGATCGCCGTGCACGAGCGGGCCTGGGGCATGTACGTGATCGACCGCTCGGCGCCGCCGTCGCTGGCCGTCGAGGTGCCGCATCCGGCGTCCGACCTGCGGACGGAACTGCTCGGCGTCGACCTGTTCCGGCGTGAACCCGGCGCCGTGCTGCTGGTAGCGGGCACGCACCGGAAGGCGGCGGACGTCGCGCACGAGACGGACTCGGTGTTCCACGCGGTCGCCACGGTCTTGGCTCGGCGAGGGCTCGCGCAGGTTCAACTGCACGGTTTCGACGATCAGAACCTGCCCGCGACCGACGTCGTGCTGTCGTCCGGCGCCGGGCAGGCGGGTGACGCGGCGTGGCGCGCGGCCGACCGGCTGACGGCGGGTGGTTTCGCCGTGTGCCGTGCCTGGCGCGAGGGGTGCGACGGGCTGGAGGGCATGACGAACGTGCAGGGCGAGATGGCCGCGGCGGCCGGGACGGTGTTCCTGCACGTCGAACTGAGCCGGACGGTACGCGAGTCACGCCGGGAGGACGTCGTCCAAGCACTGAAGGAGGCAGGTTCGTGAGGAGACCATACGCGCTGACGCTGGGCGCGGTCGCGCTCGTCGTGGTCAGCACGGCCGTCGTCGCGGCGTGGCCGGGGTCTGAGGGCACGGTCCGCGCGGCAGGCGCACCGGCGGTGTCCGTGTCGGTCGTCGACGAGGCAGGTGCTCCGCTCGCGGCCACTGTGGACACCGGTGACGGCCCGAAACCCGTTTCGTCACAAGGCAAAGCCCGGGTCGAGTTGCGCTCGGGTCCCGTACTCGCGACCGTGTCCGCGCCCGGCCACCTCGCGGAGCCGGTCCCGCTCGGGCTGGAAGACGCGGGCAAGACCGTCCCCGTGCGCCTGTTGTCCGATCACGGCGGGAAGCGGTACGTCCTGCATTCCGCCGGTGACGTCATGTTCGGCCGCCGTTATCAGGACGCCCCCGAGCCGCTGGTGCCCAGCGCCGACGCCGGTCGCGGCGCCGAGTCGGTCGTCGACGCGATCGCACCCGCGTTCCGGCTGGCCGACCTGCGCACGGTCAACCTGGAGTCGGTGGTCAGCGCGGCCCCGCCGCAAGCCGCCTCTCCGGGCAAGCGGTTCATCCTGGAGTCGCCGCCCGCCACCACCGCCGGTCTGAAGAAGCTCGGTGTCGACGTGCCCTCGCTGGCCAACAACCACACGCGCGACTTCCAGGACGCGGGGCTCGCGGACACGACCAAGGCGCTCACCGCCGCCGGATTCCCGATCGTCGGGCTGTCCGACGGCGACCATCCGCAACCGGCCTACCACAAGGAGATCCGTGGGAACGAGGTGACGATGCTGGCCTACACCAGCGTCGACGGCGACTTCGTCAACGACAGCTACGCACGCTCCCCCGAAGGCGAAGCCTGGCAGAAACAGCCACGCCATTGGCGATTCGGCGCTCTGGTGCCCGACGCCGCCAGGACGATCGGCGAAGCCTGGCAGGTCTTCGACCGGCTCGAAGGCAAGCTGGCACCGTCCGAAGTGGCCTCGCTGTGGACGTCGATCACCCAGGTCTACCCGGAACTCCAGGACTGGGTCGCCCGCCGGGGGCACGGCGGCGCGGCGCCGTGGGATCCCAAGACCTCGCCGGCCGAGATCACGGCGGCGAAGCGTGGCCTCACGGTCGTCCAGCTGCACTCCGGTTTCCAGTTCCAGACCGCGTCCGGCAAGAGCACGCGAGAGATGGCGCGGGCGGCGATCGACGCGGGCGCCGACATCGTCATCGCCCATCATCCCCATGTCCTGCAAGGGATGGAGTGGTACAAGGGGCACCTGATCGCCTACAGCATGGGCAACTTCGTGTTCGACCAGGACTTCCTGTCCACCTTCGCCAGCGCGTTCCTGCGCACGGTCTGGGAAGGCGGCACGCTCGTCGAGGCGCGGCTCGTGCCGGTCGAGATCGACGGCTACCGCCCGGCGGCCGCCACCGGGGCCGCCGCCATGCGGACGCTGAACGGCATGTGGGCCAACGGTCTTCGCGACGTCCAAGCCCAGCGGGAGCCCGACAGCAGCGTGTCGACGACCCCGTTCGTCCGTGCCCCGGACTCGCGCCCGGCGCAGTTCCACTTCGAGCACGGCACGGCGCTGATCACCGCCGACGCGCCGCCCGAACGCCCGGTCACCGTGTCCGTCCCGGCACACGGCGACGCCACCATCCCGTTCGACGGTCTCGTCCGCCCGACCGGCACGGGGAACCTGTCCGTGGGGCAGGATCTTTTCGGCTGGGGGCATTTCGAGGACGACACCGCCGACGGCAACCCGGACCCGGCGACGCACTGGCCGCCGAGCACCGGCCCGCTCATCGGCGGCGGCTCACTCGGCGAGGCAGGTTACCTGCAGCTCAGCGGCAATCCCGCCGGGAAGCTCGCGCGCCCGGTCGCCCGCATCGCGCTGCCCCGGCACCCGGACCCGACCACGTACACCGTCCGGGCCAAGGTCCGCGTCTCCCCCGGCGCGACCCCGCTGCTGCGGATCGCCTCGTACCACTTCGACGACAGCGACCCGACCGAAGACCCGGACTCGCGTCTCGTGCGCGACATCGACCACACGGCGCAGGTCCCGTCCGACGGGGCCTGGCACGAGATCGGCTTCGACCTCACCTCGGCCGAACTCGGCAACATGGTGCTCCTCTACGCCGGCGTCCGTGGCGACTCGGCGATGGACACCGTCGACCTCGACGACCTCGAATTCGTCGAGTGGCGTCCGCCGTCCGGCGACTGGGCCCCGTACGACCACGTCCGCAACCACGGCGACACCCCGGTGACCGCCACCTTCGACAGCTTGGGAAGTCGATGAAACCCTCCGTAGTCGCTTTGTCCATTGTGGCCGTCCTTTTCGGACTCGTCACGCCGGTCTCGGCCTCCAGCCCACCTCAGTACCACTACGAGCGCGCCGAAAGCCCGGGCCGCACCTTGGTGATCAGCGAATCCGGGACCACCGTCGCCACCCTGACCGACGGGTCGCGGACCGGCGTCTTCCGCGGCCCCTCCCGGACGTTCAGCGAGCCGGAGGCGACCGCCGCGACGGTCACCACCAGGGACTGGGTCCGCGTCGCACCGCTGCCATGGCGGCTCGGCGGCGAGCACGACGCGGCGCTCGGCCGCTGGCTCACGGCCATGCTGACCGACCGGTCTCCTGACGTACTCGCGGTCGCGATGCAATACCGGCGCGGCACCGAGAACCTCTTCGACCCACGCGGTGTCCGGTACGCGGGCCGGGCGTTCTTCGGCCCGATGGTCGACGGCGAGCGCGTCACCGACTCCGACTTCACCGACTACCTCGGCGTGCCGTGGACCTACGCCGGCGGCGGGGTGCAGCAGCCCGACCCGATCCGCAAGGATTCTCTGGATTGCAGCGGTTTCCTGCGCATGGTGTACGGCTATCGGGCAGGCTTCCCGCTCGGTCTGTCCGGATCGGACGGCCGGTTGCCTCGGCAGACCAACGACATCGCGGCCGCCGGGCCTGGCACGGTGATCGTCCCGAACAGCGGCGCCCAGCCGCCGCCGGAGTCACTCGCCCGGCTGCGCGCCGGTGACCTGCTGCTGTTCGATCTCGACCCCGAAGACGGTCCGCTGATCGACCATTCGGCGATCTACCTCGGCCTCGATTCGGCGGGCCGTCCGCGCTTCATCTCCAGCCGCAAGCGCTACAACGGCCCGACCATGGGCGACCGCAACGGCCCCTCGGTGCTGACCGGCGACGGCGTGTTCGCGCGCGTCTTCCGCGTGGCCCGCCGCATCTGACCCGAAAGGAAACCCATGCGCAGCACCGCTGTCCTGCTCGCGTTCGGCCTGGCACTGACCTCCGCACCCGCGCTCGCGGCACCCCCACCGGCCAAGTCGTTCACGATCGTGCTCAAGCTCCGTGACGGCGCCGAGCGGTTCGCCGTCGACGTCTCCACCCCTGGCAATCCGCTGTACGGCAAGTTCCTCAGCCCTGCCGAATTCACCGACCGCTACGCCCCGACCGCCGACCAGGTCACCCGCGTCCGCACGCTCCTAGCCAAGTCGGGCTTCACCGTCGGCGAAACGGCCGAGGGCAACCGGTGGATCACGGCATCCGCGTCCCCCATGCGGCTGGTGAGGGTGGTGAGCCCGGACATCCTCGCGATCGCCGAGAGCACGCCGTCGGTCGCGTCGGCCACGGAAGATCCGCGTAGCGGCGGCTGCTCGGGTTTCTGGGGTCAGCAGAACCAAGACCTCCCGGCCGCCTACGGCCGCACGTCGTTCCCGACCACGCTGTGCGGCTACGGCGCCGATCAACTGCAGACCGCCTACGGCCTCAAACCCTCGCTCGTCGCCGGACGGGACGGTCACGGCGTCACCGTCGCGGTCATCGGCGCCTTCGACTCGCCCACGACCTACGCCGACGCCAACACCCACGCGACGACCTACGGCCAGCCGCCGTTCGCCGCGGGCCAGTACACCCGGAAGCTGTTCAAGCCCTACAGCCCGAGCGCGCCCTGCGGCGGCCGCGGCGGCTGGCACCGTTCCCAAACCCGCGACGTCGAAGCCGTCCACGCCGTCGCACCGGCCGCCAAGGTCCTCTACGTCGGCGCGCGTGATTGCGCGGACGGCATCGACGAGGCGATCAACTGGGTCGTCCAGCACAAACCGGCCACCATCGTGAGCAACTCGTACGTCTACCGCGGCGAGAACCTCCCGGCCGCCCAGATCCAGAAAACCCACTCCCTGCTGGTGCAGGCGGCTGCCGAGGGCATCGGTTTCGTCTACGCCTCGGGCAACGCGGGCGACGAGACCGTCAACGGCCTTCCGGCGCAACCGGACTACCCGGCCTCGGACCCGATGGTGACGGCGGTCGGCGGCACCAGCCTCGCCATCGACCAAGCGGGCGGCCGCCAGTTCGAGACCGGCTGGGGCACCGCGCTCAACCGGGTCGTCGCGGGCGCTTACCCGCTCCCCCAGCCCGGCACGTTCACGGCGGGCTCGGGCGGCGGCACCAGCACCCTCTTCGCGCAGCCCGACTACCAGCGCCGCAAGGTCCCGTCCGCGCTTTCCCGCCGTTACGGTGGCGCCGCCATGCGCGTCACCCCGGACGTCGCGGCGGTCGCAGACCCGTACACCGGCTTCGTCATGGGCCAGACCGTCGGCGGCCAATTCGGCCTGTCCACCACCGGCGGCACGGAACTCGCCGCTTCACTGTTCGCCGGGATACTGGCGCTCGCGAACACCGGCCGCCCGACACCGATCGGCTTCGCCAATCCGTTGCTCTACAGCCTGAAAACCTCCGCGTTCCACGACATCCAGCCCAGCCGCGTACCCCTCGGCGCGGCCACACCCGACGGCTCGGCCCTCGTCACGTTCGACCGCGACTCCTCGCTCAGCACCACCTACGGCTACGACGCCGTGACCGGCCTGGGCACCCCCGCCCCACCCCTCCTCCCCGCCTTGAAGCCGGGATAAAGCCCGCTTTACTCCCGGGGATTTAGCGGGCTTTATCCCCGGGAGTAAAGCCCGCTTTATCCCGGCTTCGAGGGTCAGGGCTTGGGTTGGAAGAAGGCGAGGAGGCGGTCGGCCGCGTCGGGGGCCATCAGCAGCTCCTGCATGTCGGCGGACATGCGGGCGGCGGCGCTGGTCCGGTCGAACATCTCGGTCTCGTAGTGGTTGATGGCGGCCGGGAAATCGGCCGGGTGTGCGGCCAGTGCGAGGCCGAGGAGCGCGCCGTCGAGCAACGCCATGTTGGCGCCCTCGCCGACCGGTGGCATCAGGTGCGCGGCGTCGCCGACGAGCGTGACGTCCGGCGACGACGGCCAGGTGAGACCGGCGGGCAGGGCCGTGATCGGCCGGGCCACGACCGTGTCGTCGCACGCCGCGATCATGCTGGTGAACCGGGAATCCCAACCGGACAGCAGCGAGATCAGCTTGGCGCGGGCGGCGGCGGGGTCGTCGAAGGGAATGCCGCAGGTGGCGATCCAGTCCTCGCCGGTGTGGTAGAAGCTGACGCCGATGCGGACGCGGCCGTCGCCGTTGCGCTGCGCCGCGAACGACAGGCCGTCGCCGAGCACCCAGTAGTTGCCGCGCCCGATCATCGCCGCGAGGTCGGGGTGGGTGCGGTCGATGTCGGGAATGCCGACCTCGACGATGTTCTGGCCGAGGTGCACCGGGCGGGCGTCGGTGAGGAGCGCGCGGACCCGCGACTGCGCGCCGTCCGCGCCGACCAGGAGGTCGTACGACGCGCTGCCGCCGTCGGCGAAACGCAGCACTCCCTCGCCTGCGGACGCGAAAGCGTGTCCCCAGCGGACCGTGCCTTCGGGCAGGGAATCCAGCAGGAGGTCGCGCAGATCGGCGCGGTCGACCTCGGGTCGCAGGAGCGGGGCGTCGTCCGGGGTGTCCTCTTGGAGCAGCAACGTGCCGTCCGGCCGGAGCAGGCGCATGTCCTGGCCTTCGCCGCGGGCGATGGTGAAGAACTGGTCGAGCAGCCCGGCCTCGCGCAGCGCGCGCTGGCCGGAATGGATGTCGAGCATGCCGCCTTGGCCGCGTGCGTCACGCGAGGATTCTCGTTCGTACACAACGGATTCGATGCCGTGCACGTGCAGCACCCTGGCGAGCGCGAGTCCGCCCATTCCGGCTCCGACGATGGCGATGGGCATGGGTCCCCCAAGAAATCGATACACTGTATTGGTCGCGATACAGTGTATCGAAGGATGCGGTGTATTGTCACCCGCATGGTGGTGTGGGAGCGGCCGGAGCCGCCGAGTCGACCGGCTTTGGCCCCGCTGAGCAGGGAGGCGATCGTGCGGGCCGCGATCGCGCTGGCCGACGCGGACGGCCTCGACGCGGTGTCGCTGCGCAAGGTCGCGGGCGTGCTGGACGCCGGGCCGATGCGCCTCTACGGCTACATCGCCACCAAGGAAGAGCTGCTCGACCTGATGGTCGACGCGATCTACGCCGAGATCAGGCCGTCAGGTACCGGATGGCGCGAAGTGCTGCGCTCGCTCGCCGAGTCCACCCGCCAGGCCGTCCACCGGCACGAATGGTTCGCCGACCTGATCGGCGGGCGGCCCCAGCTCGGGCCGAACGCGCTGGCCAGGGGTGAGGCCGTGGCGGCCGGACTGGGCGCGGTCCAGGTGGACGACGTCATGCCGGTGGTCGGCGCGGTCGACTCGTACGTGATCGGCGCGGTCCGGCGGGAGATCGGCGAGCGGCGCGCCGAGCGAGCCAGCGGCATGGACCAACGGGCGTGGCAGCGGGCGTTCGGCCCCTACCTGACGCGGACCTTCGCGACCGGCCGGTTCCCCGCGCTGGCCACGGTCGTGCACGACGCCGCGCATCTGGACGCCGACGAAACCTTCCGCATCGGCCTGGATTTCCTCTTAGACGGCATCGGAGTTCACCTCTCGCGCTGAACGCAGGATCCGCCAGCACAGGTAAACGCAGGCGCCCGCCGCCGGCGCGCCACCCAGCACAGTGGCGGCGACGCCGAGCGGGATCACCGCGCCGGCCGAGTACAGCGGCACCAGAACCGCCGACGCGATGGCGAACTTCGCCAGGAACAGCGCCGTGCACAGGTAATAACGCCGGTCCTGCCGCCCAGCGCGGCCTTCACCACGCACCTTGGCCATCACCAGCCCGATCAGCGGCCGGCGCACCACAATGGACAGTCCGAACAGGACGAAGCCCGATGCCTGCAGCACGATGGCGGACAGGTAGAAGTCGACCGCGCGTCCCGTCCCACCGGCCAGCAGCGCGGACGCACCGACCACGACCAGGCCGAGCACCGGCTGCCAGCTCTTGCCGCCGGTGCACAGCCGCACCACGGCCAGCACGAGCACCCCGCCGACCGCGATCAGCGCGGACAGTCCCACCTGCCCGGTCAGCTGATACGCCACCAGGAACACCACCCGCGACGCGACACCCTCCGCGACCGTGCGCCAGCCACCCACCGCGTCGAACAACGACAGGGACTTCTCGGTCAGCATCCCTATGCTCACGCCGTCACCGCCGCGAAGTTGTGGTGGCGCATCGTGTTCTCGTAGCCGCCGATCGCTTCGAGCAGGTCGCCGCGGCGCGCCTCGGCGAGCGCTTCGCTCAGCCACCGCGCGTCCCGCATCGCCAGATTGGCGCCGAAACCCGGCGCCAGGTGGATGGCGTCGCCGATGAGCGTCACCGGGCCGGGCTGCCAGGGCGGCATCGGCGGGATGGTTCCGATGCGCAGCGCGACCGTGAGGTCTCGCCAAGCCTCGGCGACGACGGTCCGCAGCACCGACGGCAAGGACGCGGCCAGTTCCTCGGCGCAGACCCACGGATCAGCCGATCCGAGCCGCTCGCGCACGACGGGCAGCGCCCACATCACGTAGTCCTCGACCATCTGCGGCTCGGCGAAACGCAGCACGCCCAACGCCATCATCGTCCCACCGGCTCGCACACTGGCGGGATCGTGACCGATCAGTTCGGACAGTCCGGTCCCATCGACAGCTCGCAACGGGGTCGCACCCATGATCATCCGCCGTCCGGTGTCGACGACCCGTACGTCGGGCAGATACTGCCTACGCACCGTCGAACCGATGCCGTCCGCGCCGACCAGCACATCCGCTGTATCCGTGTGACCGTCGGCGAACCACACCCCGACCGTGCCGTCGGGTCGGTGCTCGAACCGCTCGAACTCCGCCCCAAAGCGAACCACGTCGCCCAAGCCCGTCAACAACACCTCTCGCAGCAGCGGCCGATGCACTTGACGGCCGGGCAGCGCACCCGACGGCCGGGTTCCCACGACGGTCAGCCTGCCGTCCACTTCGGACAATTCCAGCGTGCGTTCGCGCAGGCCGCCCGCGGTGGCCTCCACCGTCGCGGCCTGCGCGGGTGGCAGGCACGCTCGCAGCGCCGACATACCGCGCTCGTCGATGTGCAGGCTGATCCCCTGCGGCCGCCCCAGTTCGCCGTCGCGCTCGTACACGGCGACGTCGATCCCCGCGCGGCGTAGCCCGTGCGCGAGCGTCAACCCGCCCGGACCAGCACCGATCACCACTACCCTCATGCCGTCCCCCATTCTTCACCGCCTGATGAAAAACACGGTACACGCAAACTTCATCACCGGTGAAGAAATGGGTGCTACGCTCGGGCGGCCATGACAGAACCCGACACCCACCGCCGCCCCGGCCGCTGGCGCTCCGGCGCGGAGAGCAGGCAGCGGATACTCGAAACCGCGCGCGAACTGTTCGGCGCACACGGCTACGCGGGCACGACCGTGCGCGCCATCGCCACCGCGGCCGAGGTCGACCCGGCGATGGTGTTCTACTTCTTCCGCACCAAACAAGGCCTGTTCAGCGCCGTGATCGAGATGTCGGAGGCCGTCCCGCCCGCCATCGACTCGCTCTTCACCGGCGACCTCGGCACGCTCGGCGAACGCGTCGTCCGCACCCTCGTCGAGAACCTCGACAAGTCAGGCCGGACCCCGCTGGCGATGCTGACCAGGTCGGCGCCCGCCGACGAGCGGTCCGCGGCGCTGATGCGCGAGTTCATCGACCGGGAGCTCACCGACCGCATCGTCACGCTGCTCGGCGGTTCGGACGCCGCGACACGGGCGGGCATGGTCAACGTCCAGCTCCTCGGCATCGCGGTGGCCCGCTACCTCGTGCGCCTCGAGCCGATCGCGTCCGCCTCCGCCGACGAGGTGGCCGCCACCTACGGCCCCCTCGTCCAGCACTGCCTGACCGGATAAGGCCGTCACGGCACCGGAAGGCGGTGTGCCGCGCGCGAAGCGTGGCTCAGGTCGAGGCCGGTGGTCTCCGGGGCGAGCCGTTGCGAGACCAGGCCGCCCGCCGCGAGCACGGCCGCCCCGATCAGCAGTGTCGGCCCGACACCGAGATGGTGCAGCGACAACGGGAACAGGAACGTCCCGATCGCCGCGCCGACCCGGCTCATCGCCGTCGCGAAGCCCACCCCGGTGCTGCGGATCGCCGTCGGGAACACCTCGAGCGGGTACACCGCGGTCAGCGCGCTCGACGCCGCGTTCAGGAACGAGAACACCAGGAAGCACAGGACCACGACGACGATCGGCGCCGACGGCCACACCCCGATCACGGCGAGCGCGACCGCGGTGATCCAGAACGGCGGGATGAGGAGCCTGCGGCGGCCGATCCGTTCGACCAGCAGGCAGCCGGTCGCCACACCGAGCACCGCGAAACCGTTGCTGGCCAACGAACCCGCGAGCGCGTTGTCGCCGAAGCCGAGCGCGGTGAGCACCTGCGGTGAGAACGTGCCGATCGCGAAGTAGGGCAACACCAGCGCGGCCCAGAAGGTGCTGGCGAACAAGGTGCTGCGCCGGTGTTCGCGGGTGAACAGGGCACGCAGGCTGTTGCGGCCTTCCGCGTCGGCGAGTTCGGTCGCGACGTCGACGTCCAGGCCGAACTTCCGGATCAGCTGCTCGGCCTCGTCACGGCGGCCCTTGCTCAGCAGCCGCGCAGTGACACGCAGACGATCGCGATGATCGTGCTGCTGCCCAGCGTCCAGCGCCATCCTCCGTCCACTTCGGACAACGCGTAGCCGACGGCGAACGCCAGCATGTAGCCGACGTACCAGCTGACTTCGAGGCTGGCCAGCAGCTTGCCCCGGTTGTGCTTCGGCGCGTACTCCGAGAGCAGTGGTGCGCCGATGGCGTACTCGCCGCCGATCGCGATGCCCATCAGCAGCCGGATGACGAACAGCTGCCAGGCGTCGGCGACGAAGAACTGGGCGACCGAACCGATCAGGAAGATCAGCATGTCGGTCAGGAAGACGATCCGGCGGCCGTAGCGGTCGGCGAACCAGCCGAACAGCGGCCCGCCGAGGAAGATGCCGACCAGCGCCGACGCGCCGATCAGGCCCGCCATCCAGTCGGACACCGCCAGGTCGGTGGTGATCGCGGGCAACGCCGCGCCGATCCCGCCGAGGATGTACCCGTCGATCCCCTGGCCGACTTGCGTGGCCAGGTTGAGCTTCGTCCGCAGCCCGCGGACGGTCGATTCGGTGCCAGGCGACACTGCCATGGTCGGATTCCTGTTCTAGTCGAGGGGCCAATCGACGGCGTAGTACCGGGTTTCGAGGAACGCTTCGATGCCTTCGCGGCCGCCCTCGCGGCCGAGGCCGGACTTCTTCACGCCGCCGAACGGCGCGGCCGGGTCGGAGATGAGCCCGCGGTTGACGCCGACCATGCCGGTTTCGAGCCGGTCGGCGACCCGCAGCGCGTGCCCGAGGTCGGCGGCGTAGACGTAGGCGGCGAGGCCGTGGACCGTGTCGTTGGCACGGGCGAGCATCTCGGCCTCGTCGGTGTAGACGAGCACCGGCGCGACCGGCCCGAACACCTCGGTGCGCAGGATCTCCGCGTCGTCCGGCACTCCATTGAGGACGGTCGCGGGGTAGAACCAGCCCGGCGATTCGGGGTGTTCTCCGCGCGCGACCAGGTGCGCGCCCCGCGCGAGCGCGTCGTCGACGAGTGCGCCGATCTTGGTCACGGCGGCGGCGTTGACCATCGGGCCGAGTGTGACGCCCTCGGCCATGCCGGGTCCGATGTGGACGGACGACATCGCGGCCGCGAGCTTGGCGGTGAACTCCTCGGCGACCGATTCGTGCACGTAGAACCGGTTCGCGGCGATGCAGACCTCTCCCCCGCCGCGCATCTTCGCGTCCATCGCGCCGGCCACGGCCGCGTCGACGTCGGCGTCCTCGCAGACGATGAACGGGGCGTTGCCGCCGAGCTCCATGGTCACGTTCACGACGTTGTCCGCCGCCTGCTTGAGCAGCAGCGTGCCGGTCTCGGTCGACCCGGTGAACGAGAACTTCCGCACTCGCTCGTCACTCAGCCACGCGCCGACGACCTCGGCGGCGCGGTCGGTCGGCAGCACGGTGCAGACACCGCCGGGCAACCCCGCCTCGGTCAGCAGCGCGGCGATCGCCAGCGCGGTCAGCGGCGTGTCCGGCGCGGGCTTGAGCAGTACCGGGCAGCCCGCCGCGAGCGCGGGCGCGATCTTGCGCGCCGCCATCGCCGCCGGGAAGTTCCACGGTGTGACGAACGCGGTCACCCCGGCGGGGACGCGGCGCACCACGTGCCGGAAGCCGCCGCCCGGCGCGTCGCCGAACGACGAGCCGACGCGGACCGCCTCCTCGGCGAACCAGCGGAAGAACTCGGCCGCGTAGCCGACCTCGGCGAACGCGTCACGGTAGGCCTTGCCGTTCTCCAGCGTGATCAGCCTGGCCAGCGGTTCGGCGTGCTCGCGCATGGCCTCGAACGCCCGGTGCAGGATCTCCGACCGGCGCCGCGCCGGCGTGTCCCGCCACGGCCCGGCCGCGGCGGCCGCCACGTCGACGGCCTCGACGGCGTCGGCGGCGCTCGCCGACGAGACCTCCCTGATCAGCTCGGCGGTGGCCGGGTCGAAGACGCCGAACCGGCGCCCGTCCGAGGCCTCCCGGCGGGTCCCGCCGAGCACGAGGTCGCCCTCGAGACCGGTCTTCGCGATCGTGTCGATGTCCACGCTGCTCCTCCGCGCTGTTTCGGCGATGAGGAAAATTAGGCGCGGATTCGACGGTGCGACAAGGAATCCGGGGATTTCGCAACGCTGGTTGCGTTGACGCCAACCGGACGCTCAGGTCAGCCGGGCGGTCACCGGCGGCTTGGGCCGCGCCTCCCAGCCGAGCTGCGCCGACACCTTCGCGGCCGCCCGCGCGGTCGTCCTGCCCGCGGCTTCGAGCCGGTCGGCCAGCCGCTCACCGGGCGCCGAGATGTTGAGCGCGGCGACCACCCTGCCCCGGAAATCCCTGATCGGCGCGGACACCCCGACGAGTCCCGCCTCGAACTCCTCGCGGACCTGCGCGAAGCCGTCACGGCGCGCCTGCTGGATCTTCGAGAACATCCCCGGCAGCAGGTCCGCGTCCGACGGGAACCGCACGTACAGCTCGTCCGGCGTCGCGTCGAGCAGCAGGATCCGCCCGGCCGACGTGCTGTGCGCCGGCACGTCACGGCCCTCCCAGCCGTGCACGCGGTAGGAGTGCCCCGACACCGAAAGCAGCGTCAGCACCGCCTGGTCCCGCAGCACGCACAGGTGGCTGGTCTCCTCCAGCTCGGCCGAGAGCACGTGCATCACCGGCTCGGCGACCTTGATCAGCCGGTCCTCGACGGTCCGCGCGACCAGCGAGAACAGCCGCCAGCCGAGCCGGTACTCCAGCGTGTCCGGGTCGCGCTCGACGATGCCCTCCTCGGCGAGCGCCTTGAGCGCCCGCGAGACCAGGCTCTTCTCCCGGCCGGTGACCTGCGCGATGCGGACGACACCGAGTCCGCCCGCCCGCTGGGCCTCCGGCGACGCCAGCGCTTCCAGCAGGTCGAGATCACGGCGCAGCCCGTGGCCCTGGTTGCGCGGTATCGGCGTCATCCGCGCAGATTAACTCCACCGGGTTGGCGGCAGCGCAACCCGGGTTGCAATGTCGGCGCCGCCCTTGTCCGGCCGCCGCCCACGCTCTTACTTTCGCTGGAGCACAAGGAGTTTCCCCTTCGACGCTGGAGTTTCCATGACTTTCGCGCCCACCGCGCTCATCGGCGAGTCCTTCGTCGGCGACGGCGTGAACGCCGCGCACACGAACATCGTGCTGGGCAGGCGCGGCGGCCCGGTCGAGACGGCGTGGGCGACCGCGCTGGCGACGCCGAGCGCCGGGCACGTGCCGTTCGTGACCGTGCTCAAGCCGTCCGTCCCGGTCCAGCCGCCGACACTGTTCGTGCCCAAGGCCGCCGCCGTCGGCGAGCTGCACGAGCGGGCGACCTGGGGCGCCGCGCAGGCCGGTCTCGCACTCGGGGTCACCGACGCGCTCGGCGATCTCATCCCGCTCGACGAAGCGGCGAACCTGCTGATCATCGCCGCGATCTGGGTGAACCCGGCGGTGGACGACCTCGACGAGGCGTTCGCCAACCAGCGGGCCGCGGCGTTCCGCGCGGTGGCCGCCGCCGTCGCGGGCACACCGAAGGTCGACGACGTGCTCGCCGTCGCCCGTTCGGGGGCGGCCAACCCGTTCTACACGCCCGGCGAGGCGCTGGTGGCGAAGACGGCGGTGACCCGATGAAGATCGTCGACATCACGTTCGACCGGCTGCGGCTGGACCTGGACCCGCCGCTGCGCGCGGCCTGGGACCCCGAACCCCGCCGCCACTTCGACGCCACGATCGTGCGCGTGCACACCGACGAGGGCGTCACCGGGATCGGCTCCGGCGACACCATGGCCGGGTTCGAGCAGGTCAAGCACCTGTTCCTCGGCGAAGACCCGCTCGACATCGTCCGCCACGTCAAGGCGATCGAAACGGCCAACTTCCACGGTGGCAGCTACTGGCCACTGGAGGTCGCGCTGTGGGACATCATCGGCAAGGTCGCCGGGCTGCCCGTGTCGGCGCTGTTCGGCAACTCCGCGAAGTCGTTGCGCGCCTATGCTTCCTCGGCCGAATTGAAGCCGCCGGAGGAGCGCGTCGAGACCGCGCTCCGGGCCCGCGAGGCCGGGTTCCGGGCGATGAAGATCCGGATCGACCGTGACCGGATCGGCGAAGGCGTCGCGGCGGTGACCGCGGTCCGGGAGGCGCTCGGCGCGGACTTCGAGATCATGGTCGACCTCAACCAGTCCTGGCGGATGGCGGGCGACACCGCCGCCGCGACCGACCTGGTCCGCACCCGCAGGCTGGTCAGGCAACTGTCCGAATTGGACGTTTTCTGGGTCGAGGAGCCGTTGCCGTACGCGGACATCGACGGGTTCCGGGCACTGCGCGCCGACAACCCCGGCGTGCGGATCGCGGCAGGCGAGATGCACCACTCGGTGCCCGAGCTGCTGCGGTACCTCGAAGCGGACGTGCTCGACGTGTACCAGATGGACGTCGTGCTCGCGGTCGGCATGCACCGCGCCCGGACGCTGGCCGAGCTCGCGCAGCTCAAGCACCGCGCGTTCACCCCGCACAGCTGGACCAACGGCATCGGCGTGCTGGCGAACCTGCACGTGTCCGCCGGTGTCGGCGGCGGCCCGTACTTCGAATTCCCCTGGGACCCACCCGGCTGGACACCCGAGCGGCGCGACTTCATGCTCGCCGAGCCGGTGATGATCACGTCCGCTGGTGAGCTGGAAGTCCCCCAGACACCCGGGCTCGGTATCCGGCTCGACGAGGAGGCGATCGACCGATGGCGGCTCTGACCCACGAGCACTGGCTCGCCGCACTGGACAAAGTGGACCCCGAGACGCGGCCGTTCATCGACGGCCGGTTCATCGAGTCCACTTCGGACGAGACGCTCCCCAGCATCTCGCCGAGGGACGGCGCCTTGATCGCTCACATACCGGCAGGCAGCGCGGAAGACGTCGACCGCGCCGTCCACGCGGCCAGGCAGTCCTTTGAGGATGGACGCTGGCGCGACCTGCCGCCACGCGAGCGCAAACGGATCCTGCTGGCCTGGGCGGACCTGATACTGGCCAACGCCGAAGAGCTGGCGCTGCTCGACACGCTCGAAATGGGCAAGCCGATCACCGAGTCGATGCGGATCGACGTGGCCAAGGCGGCCGAGACCATCGCCTGGTACGCCGAAACGGTCGACAAGACCTACGACGAGGTGGCGCCGACCCCCGGCGACGCGCTGGCCTGGATCACCCGTGAGCCGCTCGGCGTGATCGGCGCGGTCGTGCCGTGGAACTACGCGCTGCTGATCACCTCGTGGAAGCTCGGCCCGGCGCTGGCGACCGGCAACTCGGTGGTGCTCAAACCGGCCGAGCAGACCTCGCTGGCCGCGCTCGTGCTCGCCAGGCTCGCCACCGAGGCCGGTCTGCCGGACGGCGTGCTCAACGTCGTGCCCGGCCGGGGCGAGATCGTCGGGCAGGCGCTCGGCAGGCATCGCGACGTCGACAAGATCGCGTTCACCGGCTCGCCGCCGGTCGGCAGGCTGTTCCAGGTCTACGCGGGCGAGTCCAACGGCAAGCAGGTGGCGGTCGAGGCGGGCGGCAAGTCGCCGCAGCTGGTGCTGCCGGGCGCCGACCTCGCCGCCGCGGCCTCGGCGGTGGCGTGGGGCATCTTCTACAACGCGGGCCAGACCTGCAACGCCGGGTCACGCCTGATCGTCCCGCACGAGTCGAAAGCCGAACTGCTCGCGGAGATCACCAGCCTGACCGACCGGACTTTCCGGATCGGCGACCCGCTCGACCCGTCGACCGTGCTCGGCCCGCTGGTCGACGAAAACCAGCTCGGCACGGTCATGCGCTACCTCGACATCGGCCGCGAGGAAGGCGCTTCGGTCGTGCACGGCGGCAACCGGGTGCTCACCGAAACCGGGGGCACCTACCTCGAACCGACCATTGTGGACGGTGTGCGCAACGACATGACCATCGCGCGCGAGGAGATCTTCGGGCCGGTGCTGTCGGTCATCGGCTACGACGGCGACCCCGGCGAGGGCGTCCGGCTGGCCAACGACACCGACTTCGGCCTCGTCGCCTCGGTCTGGACCCGTGACGTGACGCAGGCGCACAAGATCGCCAGGCGGCTGCGCGCCGGGACCGTCTGGATCAACACCTTCGACGCGAGCGACGTGATCACCCCGTTCGGCGGCTTCAAGGCGACCGGCGCCGGCCGGGACAAGTCGCTGCACGCGCTCGACGCCTACACCGCGCTCAGGACCACTTGGCTGGACCTCTCCTGACGCTACGACCCCTGTGAGGGCTGAACGATGAAGATCGGCTTCGCCGGCCTCGGCAACATGGGCCGCCACATGGCCAGGCACCTGATCACCGCGGGCCACGACGTGACCGTGCACGACGTGCGCCCCGAAGCGGGTGTCGAGCACCTCGCGCTCGGCGCGCGCTGGGTCGACTCGGCCGCGACCTGCGCCGCGGGCGTGGACGTCCTGATCACCATGCTCCCACCCCGCGCGTCATCGAAGACGTCATGCTGCGCGAAGGCGCCGCGCGGGCGATGGCACCGGGTTCATTGTGGATAGACATGTCCACGTCCACCCCGGCGACGGCACGCCGCATCGCAGAGGAAGTCCTTGACGCACAAGGAATCCGTCGCTTGGACGCGCCCGTCAGCGGAATGGCGCGCGGCGCCGAAGCGGGCTCGCTGCAGATCTTCGTCGGCGGCGCGGCGGCCGACTTCCAGTACGCGCTGCCGTTGTTCGAGATCCTCGGCGACCCGGCCAAGGTGCTGCACGTCGGCGCCGCCGGGCACGGGTACACGGTCAAGCTGATGATCAACCTCCTGTGGTTCAGTCACCTGGTGGCCACCTCGGAGGTGCTGGCGATGGGCGTCAAGTCCGGAGTGGACCTGGGCGTGCTGCGCTCGTCGCTGCTGGCCAGCCCGGCCGCCTCACACTTCCTGGAGCACGACGCGCTGTGCGTGCTCGCCGACGGCGACTACGACGAGTCGTTCGCGATCGCCTTGGCCTGCAAGGATCTCGGGCTGGCCGTCGACGTCGGCCGGGACGTCGGCATGCCGGTGGAACTCTCGGCGCTGGTCGAGCAGGTCTACCGCCGGGCACGCGCGACCTTCGGCGACCTCGCGGGTGAGATGAGCCCGATGCGGCTCTACGAAACGCTCGCCGGGCGCGACTTCCGCCTGCCCTCCCCCGCGGTCGCGTTCGGCGGTGACCTGACGTGAGAATCTCCGTCGAACCCACCGGCCGCACCGAATTCGGCCCCGGCGTCCTTGCCGAACTCCCGGCGTTCCTGGCCTCTCTTGACCGAGACCGCGCCTTCATCGTCACCGACCGCGGACTGCGCGCGACCGGCATCGTCGGCCGCGTCGAGCGGATCCTCACCGCGGCGGGCATCGAACACGCGACGCACGAGGACATCGGCCCGAACCCGGCCACGACCGAACTCGACCGCGGCGCCGCCCGTCTCGCCGAGTTCGGCCACGCGGCCGTGCTCGCCCTCGGCGGCGGCTCCGCGCTGGACGCGGCGAAGGGCATCTCCCTGCTCTCCGGCAACCCCGGCGCGCACGCCGCGGACGCCGATTCGCTGTGGGACGCCGCCGACGGCGCTCCCCTGATCGCGATCCCGACCACCTCCGGCACCGGCTCGGAGACCAACGGTTTCGGCGTCACCGAAGACACCTGCGCCAAGCGCAAGGTCTACATCGGACACTCCTCGGTCAAGCCGAAGATCTGCGTCCTCGACCCGGAACTGACCATCGGCCTGCCCGCCCACATCACCGCCGCGACCGGACTCGACGCGCTCGTGCACGGCATCGAGTCGTTGTCCTCCTTGGGCGCCAACCCGATCTCGGCAGGCTACGCCGCACAGGCGATCCGCCTCGTCGGCCACTGGCTGCCGCTCGCCCACCGCGACGGCACCGACCTGGAAGCCCGGTCCCAGCTCATGCTCGGCGCACATCTGGCCGGGCACGCGCTCACCCTGTCGGGCCTCGGCCTGGTGCACGGGATCGGGCACGCGATCACCGCGCACACCGGCACCCCCCACGGCGTCGCGCTCGCGTCGGTGCTGGAGGAGGTCATGACGTTCAGCGCGACCGAGGCGTCAACGGCCTACATCCAGACCGCGCAGGTGCTCGGCCACGCCGGCGACGCGATCGAGGCCGTCCGCGGTGTCTCGTCCGCGCTCGGGATCAAACGCCCGCTGCGCGACCTCGGCGCGACCCGCGACCTCCTCCCGGTCATCGCCGCCGACGCCATCGCCGACGCGGTCACCAAGAACGCACCGCGCCATCCCACCGAGGCCGAGGTCCTCACCCTGCTCGAATCGGTCTACTGACCCGCGTGAACGCCACTTTCGCAACGCACAACGTTGCGGAAGTGGCGTTCACGTCAACGCGCCGGCGTCACCAGGCCGTGCTCGTAGGCGAACACCACCGCCTGCAGCCGGTCCCGGACCTCGAGCTTCGCCAGAATCCGGCCGAGGTGGGTCTTCACCGTGGTCACGCCGATGTACAGCCGCTCGCCGATCTCGGTGTTGTTCAGCCCGCGCGCCACCAGCACGAGCACGTCGCGTTCGCGCTCGGTGAGCCTGGCGAGGCGGCGGTCGTCCGAGGGCACGGGGTGCGCGTCGAGGTAGTGGCTCATCATCCGGTCGACGACGGCGGGCGCGAGCACGCGGTCGCCGCGCAGCACGGCACGCATCGCGAAGAGCATGTCCTCGCCGCTCGCGTCCTTGAGCAGGAACCCGCAGGCGCCCGCCCGAGCCGCGGCGAGCACGTACTCGTCGAGGTCGAAGGTGGTCAGCATGAGCACTTTGACCTCGGCGTCGCGGGCGCAGATCCGCTCGGTCGCGCGAACGCCGTCGAGCACGGGCATGCGGACGTCCATCAGCACGAGGTCCGGCCGCAGCCGCGCGGCCATGTCCACCGCTTCAGCGCCATTTTCGGCTTCACCGGCCAAGACCAGGTCGTCCGTGCTCTCGATGATCATGCGCAGGCCGCCGCGGGTGAGCGCCTGGTCGTCGCAGATCAGCACACGATGGGTCATCTGGGCTCCGTGGACGTGAGGCGGAGCCGGGCGGCGACGCGGAAACCGCCGTCCGGCCGCGGGCCGGTGGTCACCTCGCCGCCGTACAGCGAAGCGCGCTCCCGCATGCCGAGGATGCCGTATCCGGCTCCCGGCCGCCCGGCCACGGGTGGCCCGTCGTTGACGACCTCGATCGCGAGCGTGCGGCCCTGCTCCCTCGGCCGACCATAGTGGACGGTCACGGTGCACCGGCTGTCCCGCGGGCCGTGTTTGACCACATTGGTCAGTGCCTCCTGCACGATCCGGTGCGCGGTCATGGCAGCACCCGGTGGCACGTCCGCCGCGTCGCCCTCGACCACGAGCCGGATCTCCAGGCCGGCCGCGCGCATCCTGTTCGCCAGTTCGCCGAGCGCGTCCGGGCCTGGCTGGGGTTCGGTCTCGGCCTCGGATTCCCTGAGCAGTCCCAAAATCCGCCTCAGTTCGGCGACGGCTTCGCGGCCGGTCGACCCGATGGCGAGCAGTGCTTCGTCGACCGCGGCGGGATTCTTGGCGCCCACCAGCCGCGCGCCTTCGGACTGCATGACCATGGTGGTGACCGCGTGCGCCACGATGTCGTGCATCTCGCGGGCGATACGCGAGCGTTCCTCCGCGACCGCGGCCCGTGCCAGCGCGTCGCGGTGCTCCTCGGCCTCGCGAGCGCGGTCACGGGCGTCGGCCAGCCGTCTGCGGTGGCTCGCCACCGCCTCGCCCACCGCGACCGCGGCGACCACGATGGCGGTGAACAGCGAGAAGAACAGCCACGCGGCCGTTCCGAGGCGCAGTGCCCAGGCCAGGAAGACGACTTCGGCGGCGGCCAGCGAGACCCACAGGTCACGCCGCTTCCCGTGCACCGTCACGGAGAAGAGCAGGACAGGCAGCACCAGATCGGCCGCGACCAGCACGGATGTGTAGTTCATCGGCAGGGAGCCGTGCACGGCGAAAACCGCGATGCCGCCCAGCGCCGCCGGAAACGGATAGCGGCGCCGGAGCGGGATGGTCGCGAGCAGTGCCACGACGATCACCAGCGGCACCACGAACGGCTCGTTCGCCATGACCACGTTCGGCACCGACAGCACGCCGAACAGGATGATCAGCAGCAGATCGGTCAGCTTCGCCTTGCTCACGTCGTTCACCTAACTACGCATCCCGTGCGTTCGCGACCCCGAGTGCAGGAGGTTCACCTCAGGCGTCCCGCCGCTTCGCGACCACCGCGGCGACGGCCAGCAGCGCGGCGGCGATCGCGGTGTAGGCCACCAGCTTGAACCACGCGTCCGCCGGTCCGCCCAGGAAAGCCTGCCCCAGGTTGAACGGGCTGAACTGCGCCTTCTTGCCGAGCATCGGGTTGAGCATGGTCTCGACGATCATCGGGTAGCCGACCATCACCGCGACGGCGCCCGCGGTGTGCCGGATCAGCACACCGAGCGCGACCCCGATCACGGCGCCGACCGCGTAGAACACGCTCACGCCGAGCACCAGCCGCCAGTCGCCCTCGGTGTGCAGCCCGAGCTCGCTGCCGGCCGGCGCGAACACGGCGGCCACGGCGAGCGCGCCCGCGGAGCCGAGCAGCCCGGCGATGGCGGCGCCTACCGAGACCACCGTTGTCTTGGCGAGCAGCGCGGGCGTGCGGGTGGGCACGGCCTCGAAGGTCGTCCGGATCGTGCCGAACCGGTATTCGGTGGTGACCGCGAGCGCGGCGAGCACCAGCACGACCACCAGTCCGATGCGGACAGCGGGCCAGTCGACCACGTCCTGGAGCATGAGCGGCCGTCCGGTGTTCAGCGCGGCGAACAGGCTGCCGAGCAGCAGTACGGCGACCGTGCCGATCAGGCAGAACCAGGGCGTGCGAGTGGACAGGAGCTTGACACGTTCGGCGAGCAGCAGTTTCATGGCGATGCCTTTCTCAGCGGGTTTCGGCGTGGTACTCGACGGCGTCGCCGGTCAGGCGCATGAAGGCGTCCTCCAGCGAGCCACGGACTTCACTCAGCTCGTACAGCACGATCGCGTTGGCTGCGGCCAGTTCCGCGATCGCCTGACTGTCCATTCCGGACACGATGGTCGCGTCCCCGTCGACCGAGAACATCGCCTGCCGCAGTTCCAGCAGCGCACGCAGCTCGGCGGTGCGCGGCGAGCGGACCCGGACGGCCTTGTCGCCCGCCCGGTCGACGAACTCCTCGACCCCGCACCGCGCGATCAGCCTGCCGCGCCCGATCACGACCAGATCCTGCGCGGTCAGCGCCATCTCCGAGAGCAGGTGGCTCGACACCAGCACGGTCCGGCCTTCGTCGGCCAGCCGGCGCAGCAGCCCGCGGATCCAGTGGATGCCCTCGGGGTCGAGCCCGTTGACCGGCTCGTCGAACAGCAGCACCTCGGGATCACCGAGCAGCGCGGTGGCGATCCCCAGCCGCTGCGCCATGCCGAGCGAGAACCCGCCCGCGCGCCGCTTCGCGACCGAGGTGAGCCCGACGAGTTCGAGCACCTCGTCGACGCGGGTCATCGCGATCCCGTTGGTCGCCGCCACCCAGGTCAGATGCGCCCGCGCGGACCGCTGCGGATGCGTCCACTTGGCGTCGAGCAGCGCGCCGACCGTCCGAAGTGGATCCTTGAGTTCCCGATACGGCTTGCCCCCGATCAACGCCTGCCCCGAAGTCGGGTTGTCCAGGCCGAGGATCATCCGCATGGTGGTCGACTTCCCCGCGCCGTTCGGCCCGAGGAACCCGGTGACCCGGCCACGCCGGATCGCGAAGGAGAGATCGTCGACGGCGACGGTGTCGCCGTAGCGCTTGGTCAGGTTCTGTGTCTCGATCATGGAGATCAGCGTGCCGCCGGAACCCGGCCGAATCGTCCTGCCAGGAGACGATCGGGGTCCTACCCGGGTAGGACCCCGATCGTGTTCAGTCGCGCTTGAACTTCCGTTTCGCGCCGGCCAGGTCGCGAAGCCCGTAGAGCGCGAAGAGCGGTTTGACCGGCCACGCCTCACCGAGCCGGTAGTCGGCGGCCCGGACCAGGCGCTCGGCGAGGTCCGGCCGCAGCTCACGCAGGTAGAGACGCGCCTTCTGGCCGTGCAGCGGGTTGGACACGATCTTGATCTGCTCGGCGTGCTCGATCAGCGGCAGCGCGTACTCGACGTTCTGCCAGGTGCTGCGCGACTCTTCCTCCAGCTCGACCTCCCCCGTGAAGCCGAGGGTCGCCGCGTAGTCCGCCATCAGTTTCGCCTCGGAAGGCCCGCCCGAGCAAACGAGCGTCGACGCCAACGCGGGGTCGACCGAGCGCAGCGCCGCCCGGACGCGCCAGCGGTTGAGGACGTTCACCCTCTCGCCGGGATTGCGGTAGCCGAGCACGAGCACCGCCTCGGTGCGCGCGGGTAGCCGGCCGCGGGTCAGCGCGCGGCTGGCCCGCCAGTGCACGAACTCGCCCCAGCAGACGACTCCGAAAAATCCCAGGCCCACCAGTGTTTTCCGGTTCATGGCCCGCGATCTTCCCAGCCGGTGGCGTTATTTGGTGTCGATTCGCCCAAGAGGCTCGGCGATCTCGGCTTGCACCTGCTTCCAGGCGAGATCGTCGATGCCGAGTTCGCTGCGCAGGAACGCCCAGGAGGCCCGCCGGATCACGTCGACGCGGCCCGGGTTTTCGTCGGTGGTGTCGGCGGCGTCATACGCGTGGATGCCGCCGAGCAGATGTTCGCCGCCGGACAGGGTGAGCAGCGCGCGGGCGCCGGGGCTGAGCCGGTACACGTCGGTGAACCAGTCGGGGCCGCGCGTCGAGAGCGCGGACTGGTCGTGATCACCGGCGACGACGAGCGTCGGCGTGGTCAGGCCGCTGAAATCGGGATTCAGGAAGGAGAAGTTCTCCTTGGCGAACGGCGTCAGCTCGTCGCCGCCGAGCCCGGCGGTCGCGAAGAGCACCCCGGCCTTGACTCGCGGATCGGTCCGGTTCGGACCGTCGACACCGACGACACGCGCGCCGAGCAGCATCCCGGCCGTCTGGCCGCCCCAGGAATGTCCCGCGACGGCGATGCGCTCGCGATCGACGCGCTCGCCGAGCCCCGGAATCGCGGCGAGGACGCGGTCGAGTTCGTCGAGCACGCGCCCGAGGTCCTGGACGCGGATGTCCCAGATGTCGGGGTACCGGGGGTCGTCAGGCGTGAGCGCGACGGTCCGCGAGTCGAGGAACGTGGGCTGGACGACCACGAAACCGTTGCTCGCCCAGAAATCGACCAGCGGGTCGTAGGAGGACATCGACTTCCCGTTGCCGTGCGCGAGGACGACGACGGGCAGTCCGGTGCCGGTGACCGGCGCCGACAGGCGCACCTGGAGGTCGTCGCCGCGCTCCGGCGCGGGCAGGACGACCGGCTTGACGCTGATGATCGGCGTGGGCATGGCGGGAATGGCACTGGGTGCGGGCATGAGTGGCTTCCTTCTCGTAGACTCCACTAAACGGAGCGCTGTTCCAAATATATGGAGCGCTGTTCCGTTTTGCAACCACGGGAGAGGACAGCCACATGCCCGCAGCCGACGCACCCAAGCGCGCGGACGCCCGCCGCAACGAGAAAGCCCTGCTCGACGCGGCCGCCGCGGTGTTCGTCACCGACGGCGTGGACGCACCGGTCCGGCGCATCGCGGCCGAGGCGGGCGTCGGCATGGGCACGATCTACCGCCACTTCCCCACCCGCGCCGACCTCGTGGTGGCCGTCTACCGCCACCAGGTCGACGCCTGCGCCGAAGCGGGCCCCGCGCTGCTCGCCGACGCCGCGTCCCCGTTCACCGCGCTGGGTCAGTGGGTGAGCCTCTTCGTCGACTTCCTCGTCACCAAACACGGCCTCGCCGCCGCGATGCGCGACGACCCCGACGGCTTCGCCGCACTGCACACGGTGTTCCTCGACCGCCTGGTTCCCGTGCTCGCCGACATCCTGTCCGCCGCCCGCGACGCCGGCGAGGTCATCGCGGAGATCACCGCCTACCAGCTGCTTCGCGCGATCGGCGACATCTGCGCCGGCGCCGAACGGGTCGACCCCGACTACGACGCGCGCGTCAGCATCCGCCTCCTGCTCGACGGGTGCCGCCGCTAGCCCTAACCCACATCGAACGTCGGTTGACAGCCAAGCGAACAAACTTCATCATGTTCGCACACCATAGTGCTCGAAGATGCTCGATTGTGCGCCGTTGCGAGCACCTTCGCTCATCCAGCCGAGGGAGCCCCATCATGCGTCCTGTCTTGGCCTTGACCGCCGCCGTGGCCTTGCTCGGCGGCGGGCTGACCGCCGCCGCAGCCGATCCGCCCGCCGGGGGCTACACCGTGACCGTCGGGGCGAAGGGCGCCTGGACGCACCCGACCGACGCACCGGCCGCGCCTTACCTCGACAAGGACGGGACGTTCTACTTCCAGCAGTCCGCCGCCCTCTACGGCGCGAACGACGTGCGGGAATGGGAGTTCTTCACCGGCTCGAACTTCGACGACGCCACCCGCTCGAGCGCGATCAGCGACGCGGTGAACCCGGCCAACAGCAAGGATCGCAACAACGACACCACCTGGCGGTGCAACAACAGCCCGACCGGCAAGGAGTCGACCGACCCGCCCGCGGGCTCGCACTACTCGCAGAAGAACTTCTGCGACCTGGTCGGCACCTGGGTGGATCCGGACACCGGCGACTGGTACGGCTTGGTGCACAACGAGTTCACGCCGCAGCCCTTCGGCGACGGCCTGCACTACGACGCGATCGACTACGCCGTGTCCAAGGACAAGGGCCGCACCTGGACGATCAAGGATCACGTGCTGACCTCACCGTTCAGCACCCGGCGCGGTGACACGGCGGCGTTCCCGAACCAGACGTACTACTACGGCGACGGTGACCAGCGCCTGTACGCCGACGTCGCGTCCGGCTACTTCTACGTCTTCTACGGCTCGCGGGTGGTCGACAAGACCGGGAGCTGGAAGGCGTTCTACGGCCACGTCGCGCGCTCCCCGATGTCGGCCAAGATGGCGCCGGGCTCCTGGCGCAAGTGGTACGACGGCGCGTGGTCGCAGCCCGGCGTCGGCGGCAAGGAGAGCAACCAGGTCCCGGTCGACGCGGGCAACGCCAACGGTTACACCCCGCCCGCCAAGGAATACGACCCGGCGAACACCGGCACCGCCAACCAGCAGATCGCGGCGGGCAAGATGCCCGCGACGTCACCACTGTTCGTCATGGACATCACGTACAACGCCTACCTCGGCCTCTACCTCGGGGAGCCGCAGGCGGTCGACCAGAGCGGCAACGCGCCTCAGCAGCTTTACGCCACCGACGACCTCGCCTCGCAGAAGTGGCACCTGATCGGCGACACCGGCACCTACCGCACGGCGTCGTGGTACCGCTGGTTCGTCGACAGCGCCAACAAGACCAGCTCGACGATCGTCGGCAAGAACTTCCGCGCCTACTGCTCCTTCGGCTGCTCCGGCGGTTCCTCGGCGGAGTACGTGAACCTGTCGGTGGACAACCCATCGCGGCCGTCGGCCCCGTTCGACCCGGCCAAGACCTACCGGATCGCCAACGGTGACGGACGCGTGCTCGCCCAGGTCTCCGGCGGCTCGGCGACCACCTCGGCCCCGGGTTCCGGCTCGACTCTGCAGTCATGGACGTTCACCGGCAACGGCGACGGCTCGTACCGGATCACCAACGCCGCGACCGGCGGCCTGCTCGGCGTCGGCTCCTCCGGGACAGCACCCAGGGCTTGGGGCACCGCGCCGACGGTGACGTCCGGCAACGCGGGAGTCGGACAGCAGTGGTTCGCCATCCGCGGCGGCGACACCTATCGCTTGGTCAACCGCTACAGCGGCCTCGTGCTCGGGCTGACCGGTACCACCGCCGAAACGACCCCGGTCCGGCACTGGACCGGCGACGGCCGCACCGCCGCCCAGCAGACCATGACCGTCACCCCGACCGGCGACGCCGGCCTCGGCGGCACGCACGCCATCGCGGTGGGCGGCAAGGCTTTGGACGTGCCCGGCCACAGTTCAGCGACGGGCACGAAGCTCGTCACCTGGGCCACAAACGGCGGCGCCAACCAGCGCTGGCAATTCACCCCGCAGGCGGACGGCTCGTACGAGCTGCGCAACACCGAATCCGGGCTGTGCGCCGACGTCGAAGGCGGCGCCACCAGCGCCGGCGCGGCCGTGATCCAGTGGACGTGCACGGGCGGGACCAACCAGCACTGGACCGCGTCCAAGCTCGCCGACGGGACGTACACGTTCAAGTCCGTCAAGAGCAACCTGCTGCTGACCACCGCGTCGGCCGCCAACGGCGCCGCGGTCACGCAGCAGCCCGACACCGGCTCGGCCCTGCAACGCTGGTCCAGCCTCGCCTGAAGGGCTCGTGAGCGTTGCGGGCGGTTAGAACCGCCCGCAACGCTCACGAGCTTTGAGCTGGCACAATGTACGTAAGTGACCGTACTGTTGCTGAAGCTTTTTCTCGCGCCGTCGCTGGTGGTCGGGTCGACGCTGGCGGGCCGCCGCTGGGGACCGCACGTGGCGGGGATCCTCGTCGGGCTTCCCATCGTCGCCGGGCCGATCCTATTCATCACGTTTCTGGGGCACGGCAGGGATTTCGCCGCCGATGCGGCCGCGTCGTCGCTGCTCGGGCTCGTCTCGCTCGCGGCGCTCGTGGTCGTATTCGCCCACGGCGCGCGGAGATTCGGCACCCTCGTCACGCTCGCCATCAGCTGGTGCGCCGTGCTCGCCATCGACGCGGCGCTCTCGCTACTCCACCTCAACGTCGCACTGGCGTTCGCGCTCACGCTGGCCGCGACCATCGGGGCCGGAATTCTCATGCCCACCAAGGAAAACCAGCACGAAGCTCCCGCGAAGAAGCCTCGCTGGGACCTCACCGGCCGAGCGCTCGCGACCGCCGTCCTCGTGCTGACCGTGACCACGGCGTCCGGGGCGCTCGGACCGCGCTGGACCGGGCTGCTCGCGCCGTTTCCCATCGCGACCAGTGTCGTGGCGGCTTTCGTGCACGCGCAGGCCGGAGCGCACGTCACCGCGAAGACGCTCGCGGGCACGCTCACGGGCTTGTTCAGCTTCGCGACGTTCTGCCTCACCCTCTCGCTGCTGGTCCGTCCGCTGGGGGCGGTCGCGTTCGCGGTCGCGGCGGCGGTGACCGTCATCGCGCAACTACTGGCGGTTCGACTGCGCGATTGATGCGCGAAGTTGCTCGAAACGTGCATTGACGTTGCATGAACTTGCACCTACGGTGTGGTCATTGCGCATGACCGGGCACTGATGGGGAGCACATGAGCGGGACTTACATGGCGGCCGAAGTCGCCAGCCAGCCGGACTGCTGGCGTGAGGCGGCCACGCTGGCCGGCTCCGTCGCCGGGCTGTTGCCCGAGCCGGGGGCACGGGTGGCGATCGCGGGGTGCGGGACGTCGTGGTTCATCGGGCAGGCCTACGCGGTACTGCGTGAGCAGGCCGGGCACGGCGCGACCGACGCGTTCGCCGCGTCGGAGTTCCCGCTGGGACGGCGCTACGACCACGTCATCGCGCTGACCCGCTCCGGCACCACGACCGAAGTGCGGTCGCTGCTGGCGAAGATGCGCGGGGTCAGCTCGACGACCGTGATCACCGGGGTTCCGGCCGAGGTCGATGGGACCGCCGACGCGGTGATCGATCTGTCCTCGGCCGACGAACGCTCGGTGGTGCAGACGCGGTTCGCGACCAGCACGCTCGCGTTGCTGCGCACGCATCTCGGCGAGGACATCGAGCCGGTCGCGAAGCAGGCCGAGCAGGTGCTGGCCGAGCCGCTCGCGCCGGAGCTGCTTTCGGCGGAGCAGTTCAGCTTTCTCGGGACCGGCTGGTCGGTCGGGCTCGCGCACGAGGCCGCGCTGAAGTTCCGCGAGGCGTGCCTGTTCTGGTCGGAGTCGTACCCGGCGTGGGACTACCGGCACGGCCCGATCAGCATCGCCGAGCCGGGCCGGGTGACCTGGATGTTCGGCACCGCGCCGGACGGGCTCGCCGACGACGTGCGCCGCACCGGCGGCACCTTCGTCGAAAGTGGACTCGACCCGCTCGCCGATCTCGTGCGCGCGCAACGGGTCGCGGGCGCGATCGCCGCGAACAAGGGGCTCGATCCCGACCGGCCACGGAGCCTCACCCGCTCCGTCGTGCTGACCTGAGATGACGAGGGTCGCGGCGGTCGACGTCGGCGGCACCACGGTCAAGGCCGCGGTGTACGAGCCGGTGGGCGACGGCCTCACGCGGGTCGCCGAACTCCGGCGGCCGACCGCCCGAGGGGCGGAACCCGGCATCGCCGTCGCCGACCAGGTCGCCGCGATGATCGGCGAACTCGGCCTGCCGGTCGACGCGGCCGGGGTCGTCGTGCCCGGGGTCGTCCACAACGGACTGGCCGAGTTCTCCGCCAACCTCGGGTTCCGTGACGTGCCCATGGCAGACCTGCTCGCCGAGCGGCTGGCGATGCCTGTCGCGTTCGGACACGACGTCACCGCCGGTGGGGTCGCCGAACATCGGCTCGGCGCCGCGCGTGGCTTCGACGACATCGCCTTCGTCCCGGTCGGCACCGGGATCGCGGCCTCCTTGCTGCTCGCCGGGCGGCCTTACCGGGCGGATGGCCGCGCCGGCGAGCTCGGGCACGTCGACATCGGGCACGACGACGTCTGCGGGTGCGGCGCGACCGGCTGCCTGGAGGCCGTCGCGTCGGCGGCCGCGATCGCACGGCGCTACACCGAGCGGTCCGGCATCCCGGTCGACGGCGCCCGCGAAGTCGTTGCCCGCCAAGGGGATCCGGACGCCGACGCGGTCATCGCCGAGGCGGTCGACGCGCTCGCCGCCGCGCTGCGCCTGCTGGCCACCCTGCTCGCGCCCGAGGTCGTCGTGTTCGGCGGCGGCCTGTTCGAGGCACCGGGCCTGCTGGAACGCGTCGACGAGCAGACCAAGCTCACCTTCCAGCGGAAGCCGCTGCTGAGGCGAGCCGAGCTGGGTGATGAGGCCGGATGCCTCGGCGCCGGGCTGCTCGCGCTGGGAGCGGCACGATGATCGTCACCGTGACGCCGAACGCCGCACTCGACGTCACGTACACAGTGGACAGCTTCCGGCCAGGCGAAACACACCGGGTGCGCTCGGTACGGCAGCGCGCCGGCGGCAAGGGCGTCAACGTCGCCCGCGTGCTCCACGCGCTCGGCGCCGACGTCCGCGCCATCGCCACCATCGGCGGCCGGACCGGGCACGCGTTCTCGGACGATCTCGCCGCCTCGGGCATCCCGGCCCGGCTGGTGCCGATCGCCGGGGAGACGCGACGGACCACGACCGTCCTCGGCGACACCACCACCCTGCTCAACGAGCCGGGCCCGGAGGTCACCCAGGCCGAGTGGGCCGCACTCGACCGGGCCGCACAAAGCCAAGACCCCGACGTGCTGGTCTGCTCGGGCAGTCTGCCGCCGGGCTGCCCTGCCGACGGGTACGCCACCCTCCTCAGCGGACTGTCCATCCTGGACACCTCGGGAGACGCGCTACTAGCCGGGCTCAAGGCGAAACCCACCGTCGTCAAGCCCAACCTCGACGAACTCCGCGAGGTGACAGGCCTGGCCGACACTGAGTCCGCCGCCGCCGAACTGCGCAAGGCCGGTGCGGGCACGGTGATCGTCTCGCTCGGCAAGGACGGCATGCTCGCCGTCACCCAGGCCGGGACCTGGCACGCCACCCCGACCGAAGTGCTGACCGGCAATCCGACCGGCGCGGGTGACGCGGCCGTCGCCGCGATCGCGCTCGGCCTGCTCCGGCGCGACTCGTGGCCCCGCATCCTCCGCGACGCGGTCGCGCTGTCCGCGGCGGCCGTCCGCGGCGCGCTGGCAGGCGACGTCGACCTTCCCTACTTCCGCCGCGAACGAGACCTGGTCTCGGTTCACCCGTCCTAGAGGAGTTGCCATGCCGCTGGTGTCCACCGGCGAGATCGTCGGCGCCGCGCGTGCGCGGCGCCGGGGCTGTGGCGCGTTCAACGCCATCCAGCTCGAACACATCACCGCGATCATCGCGGGCGCGCGGGCCGCGAACACCGACGTCATCGTGCAGCTGAGCCAGAACGCGGTCCGCTACCACGGCGCGCTCGCCCCGGTCGGCGAAGCGGCGCTCGCCGCCGCGCGGGAGGCCGACATCGGCGTCGCGGTGCATCTCGACCACGCGGAGTCCCCCGAGCTGGTCCGCGAGGCGGTCAAGCTCGGCTTCAGCTCTGTCATGTTCGACGCGTCCACAATGGACTACGCGGACAACGTGGCCGCGACCCGTGAGATGGCAGGCCACTGCCACGACCATGGCGTCTGGGTCGAGGCCGAGCTCGGCGAGGTCGGCGGCAAGGACGGCGTGCACGCGCCCGGCGCCCGTACCGACCCGCACGAGGCCGCCGAGTTCGTCGCGGCCACCGGGGTGGACGCGCTCGCCGTCGCGGTCGGCAGCTCGCACGCGATGCTCACGCGGGACGCGGCGCTCGACGTCGAGCTGATCGCGCGGCTACGCGACCAGGTGCCGGTTCCCTTGGTACTGCACGGTTCTTCCGGTGTGCCGGACGACGGGCTCGCCGCCGCCGTCCACGCGGGCATGACGAAGATCAATATCGCCACCCAGCTGAACAAGGTGTTCACCGCGGCCGCCGCGGGCGACTGGCGGGCGCATCCGGACCGGGTCGACCCGCGCCGGTATCTCGGCGCCGGGCGCGAGGCCGTCACCGCCGAGGTGCGGCGGCTGCTCACGGTCCTTGAGCGGAGTTGTTGACAGATGCTCGACACAAGACAAAGGCAGGTTGCCATGCGACGCAAGGTCATGACAGTGACGGCCGCGGCCGCGCTCGGGCTTTCCCTCACCGCGTGCGGGGACGGCGGCTCGGCCGGAACCCCGAGCGGCGGCGAGAACGCGCTGCCCGGTGTCGAGCAGTTCCTCTCCGCGCCGTGCCCTGAAGCGGGCACGAAACCCGCCACGGACAAGGAATTCACCTACTGGGCTATGTGGACGGCCGACGAGCCACAGGGCAAGGTGCTGCAGAAGGCCTTCAAGTGCTTCGAGGAGAAGACCGGCGTCAAGGTCACCGTGCAGTGGCTGGGCCGCAAGGCGTACACGCAGAACCTGGTGCCCGCGCTCAACACCGGCGCCGTGCCCGACCTGTTCGATCAGGACGTCAGCAAGGTCGGCGCGGCCATCATGGCGCCGGGCGGCACGCAGAGCGTCGACGACGTCTTCGCCATGAAGGTCGGCGAGGGTGACAAGACGGTCAAGGACGTGCTGACCCCGAGCTCCTACGATTTCCCGCAGAACAAGGACAAAGAGGGCCACAACTTCATGGTCCCGTACACCGTGCAGTCCAGTGCCTGGTGGTACGGCAAGGACCGGGTCAAGGACTTCAAGGAGCCCAAGACCATGGACGACCTGATCGGCCTGTTCGACAAGGCGAAGGCCGACGGCAAGGCCGCCGTCAGCCTCGACGGCGACATCCCGTTCTACAACATGTACTTCTTCACCCAGCTCGCCGAGCGCTACGTCGGCTCCGGCGGGCTCTACAAGGCCGCGACCGACAAGACCGGCCAGGCCTGGCTGACCGAGCCCGGTTTCCTCAAGGCCGCGACGCAGACCGCACGCCTGCCCAAGCACTTCATCGACGGCTGGGACGCGGCGAAGTTCCCGCAGATCCAGCAGCGCTGGGCCGACGGCGACGCGCAGTACCTCTACGTCGGCACCTGGGCGCCGAGCGAGACGCGTGAGTACCTCGACAAGCAGGGGTCCGGCACCAAGGTGTCCTACGGCTCGTTCCAATTCCCGATGCCGCCGGAGGCCACGCACGACACGGTCGAGCAGATGTCGATCGGCTTCGCGGTGCCGAAGCAGGCCAAGCACGCCGAGGCGGCGAAGGCGTTCATCGCCTACTTCCTCAACAAGGACCTGCTTTCCGGCATCCCCGCGGTCGCCGACAACCTCGTGCCGCGCACCGACCTGGCCGTGCCGGACGACCTGAAGCAGGTCAAGGCCGCGATGGACGACCCGAAGAAGGAGCACGTGCTCCAGTACGACGGGATCGACGGCATAGCGGGCGGCAAGTGGCAGACCGACGTGTTCGACCCGGCCGACACCGCGCTGCTCAAGGGCGCGCTGACGCCGCAGCAGTTCGTCGAGCAGCTCGCGGCCAAGGGCGCCGAGTTCTGGAAGAGCCAAGGCCGATGACGACGCTGACCATGGGTGGGGCGCACGCGCGGCGGAAACGGCGGCTGTTCTGGCCGTTCGCCGTGCCCGCGCTGGCGCTCTACCTGGCCTTTCTCGTGCTGCCCACGATCGCGACGGTCGTGCTCAGCTTCACCAGCTGGTCCGGCGCGGGCGACACGCCGCAGGCCAACGGCGTCACGAACTACACGCAGATGTGGCAGAGCGACTCGTTCCAGTACGCCTTCCGGAACACGCTCTTCTACGTCTTCGTCGGCGGCATCGGCACCTTCGCGCTGGCGTTTCTGTTCACCATGGTGCTGCGCGACATGCGCGGCGGGAAGGTGGTGCGGGCGATCCTGTTCTTCCCGAACATCGTCGCCCCGGTCGCGCTCGGCATGTTCCTCGGCTTCGTCTTCAAGTACCAGCCGGGGAAACAGGGCCTCGCGAACTACCTGCTCGAGCACGTCGGCGCGGACGCGGCGAAGTTCCTCGCACCGGCCAATGTGACCGGTGTGGTGACCGCGTCGCTGATCTGGGCGAGCTCCGGCTTCTACATCACCATCCTGATGGCCGCGGTCGACCGGATCCCGCCGTATCTCTACGAGGACGCGGCGCTCGCCGGCGCGTCGCCGTGGCAGAAGTTCCGGAACATCACGCTGCCGATGACCTGGGACGTGGTCGGTGTCGCCGGTGTGCTGTGGACGATCAACGCGCTCAAGATCTTCGAGCTGGTGTTCGTGCTGGCCGGGCCCGGCACCTACGCGCCGCCGAACCAGGCGTGGACGCTCGGCGTCTACGTGTTCGACCGGACCTTCGGGTCCAACGGGACGCCGGACTTCGGCGCCGCCTGCGCCTGCGCGGTGGCGATGATCGCGCTGGTCTCGCTGCTCGTCGTGCTGCTGCGGCGGCTGATGCGCCGTGACGCGATCCAGTTCTGAGGGCTCTGAGGGAGAATCGATGTCCATAACGGACACCCCGCCGGTGGTGCGCGCCGCGCCGAAACCGGCTCGGAAGGTACCGCGCAAACCGAAGCAGGCGCCGGGCTCACGCAAGGTGAGCCCGCTGAGGCTGCTCGGCTCGGCGATCGTCTGGCTGTTCACCGCGGGCAACCTGCTGGTGCTGTACTGGCTGGTCACCGCGGCGTTCAAGACGCCGGTGGAGATCTTCACCAAGCCGTTCGCCCTGCCGTACCAGTGGTTCAAGCAGGGCAAGCCGTTCCGCAACTTCGTGTACGCCTGGAACAACGCTGGCTTCGGCGACGCGGTGCTCACCACGGTCGTCCTCGTCGGACTGTCCACTGTGGTGACCGTCGCGGTGTCCGCGCCTGCCGCCTACGCGTTGACGCGGCTGGGCAAACGCGGCTCGAACGGGATCACGAACTTCGTCGCCATCGGCATGGGCGTGCCGTTCCAGACGGTGATCATCCCGCTGTTCGTGGTGCTGTCCAAGCTGCACCTGGACAACGAGTACGGGTTGTTCCTGGTGTACGTGGCGTTGTCGATCCCGTTCACCGTGTTCCTGCTGACCGGGTTCTTCCGCTCGCTGCCGGACGAGCTGGAGGAGGCGGCCGCCATCGACGGCGCGTCCCCGGTGCGCACGTTCTTCTCGGTGATGCTCCCGCTGGCACGTGGCGGTTTGATCACCGCGCTGACGCTCAACGCGATCGGGCTGTGGAACGAAACCCTGCTGGGCATCGTCTTCCTGCACGACCAGGCGCACTTCACCCTGTCGCGTGCGCTGTTCACCTTCTACGGGGCGGCGAGCTACCAGTCGGAATACGGCGGCCTGATCGCCGGTGTCGCCATCGTGGTGCTCCCGATGCTCGCGCTCTACCTCGTGCTCGCCCGCCGGATCATCACCGGCCTGACGCTCGGCGCCGGAAAGTAGGAACTCCCATGGCAACCGTGACCTTCCGCGACACCACGCGGTTCTACGCCGGGGTCGCCAAACCCGCGGTGGACGGGCTCGACCTCGAAGTCGCCGACGGCGAGTTCCTGGTGCTGGTCGGCCCGTCCGGCTGCGGCAAGTCGACCACCCTGCGGATGCTCGCCGGGCTGGAGGGCGTCGACGACGGCACCATCCACATCGGCGACCGTGACGTCACCGACCTGCCGCCGAACGCGCGTGACATCGCGATGGTGTTCCAGAACTACGCGCTGTACCCGCACATGACGGTCGGCGAGAACATCGGCTTCCATCTCAAGATCGCGAAGATGCCCAAGGCCGAACGGGAGACCCGCGTCCGTGAGGCGGCCAAGGTGCTCGACCTGACCGAGTACCTCGACCGCAAGCCGGCCAAGCTCTCCGGCGGCCAGCGGCAGCGCGTCGCGATGGGCCGGGCGATCGTGCGCGAGCCCAGCGTGTTCCTGATGGACGAGCCACTGTCCAATCTGGACGCCAAGCTCCGGGTGCAGACCCGCACGCAGATCGCGTCGCTGCAACGGCGGCTCGGCATCACCACGATCTACGTCACGCACGACCAGGTCGAGGCGATGACCATGGGCGACAGGGTCGCCGTGCTGCGCGACGGCATCCTGCAGCAGTGCGACACCCCGGTCGGGCTGTTCGCGCGACCGGTCAACGTGTTCGTCGCCGGGTTCATCGGCTCGCCGGCGATGAACCTGCTTGAGACCACAGTGGACAGCGACGGCGCGATCGTCGGCTCGTCGTGGCTGCCGCTCACGCCGGGGCAGCGCTCGGCGCTGACCGGGCCCGGCATCGTCGTCGGCATCCGGCCGGAGGGCTGGGAAATCGGCGGCTCCGGGCTGACCGCGACCGTCGAGGTGATCGAGGAGCTGGGCAGCGACCAGTACCTGTACTGCCGCACGAGCGACGGCCAGGTCCTGACGGTGCGCACGCCGGGCATGGCGCCGTGGCAACGCGGCGAGAAGATCGAGCTGGCCCCGAAGACCGGCGCGGCGCATCTGTTCGACCAGGCGACGGGTGACCGGCTGTCATGACCGAGCTGTACGCCACCTCGCTGACGTTGCCCGCGGCCCTCCTCGGCGATGAGAACCCGTTGCCGCCACTGGTGAAACCGGTAGCGCCGCAGTCCGTGTCCAATGTGGATGGGCTGCCCGGCGACCTGGCGGCCGGTCTGGGCTACGGGCAGCTGGACACCGTGCTCCCCTGCCATCTGCAGGACGGCTACACGCGCTCGCGCGAGGAACGATCGTTGCCTGCCTTGGTGCTGGAGAATGACCGCGTGCGCGCGACCATCCTTCCCTCGCTGGGCGGGCGGCTGTACTCGCTGTTCCACAAGCCGTCCGGGCGCGAGCTGCTGTATCGCAACCCGGTTTTCCAGCCCGCTAACCTGGCGTTGCGTGACGCGTGGTTCGCCGGTGGTGTCGAATGGAACCTGGGCAGCACCGGGCACACGACGCTGACCTGCGCGCCGATGTTCGCGGCCCGCGTCGACGGCCCGGACGGGACGCCGGTGCTGCGGCTCTGGGAGTGGGAGCGCACGCGCGACCTGCCGTTCCAGCTCGACTTCTTCCTGCCGGACGACTCGGACTTCCTGCTCGTCGGCGTGCGGATCCGCAATCCGCATCCGCACGAGGTCCCGGTGTACTGGTGGTCGAACATCGCCGTGCCGCAAACCGCGGACACGCGCGTGATCGCCCCGGCGACCGGCGCCTGGCACTACGGCTACACCGGGCGGCTCGACCTGGTCGACGTCCCCGGCGACCTCACGTATCCGGCGCGCGCCGAGGCCGCGGCCGATTACTTCTTCGAGGTGAACTCGCGTCCGTGGATCGCCGCGGTCGACGGCGACGGCGACGGCCTCGCGCAGGTGTCGACCGACCGGCTGCGCGGGCGCAAACTTTTCCTCTGGGGCGAATCCGCCGGTGGCAGGCGTTGGCAGGAATGGCTGGCGCCGGGCGCGGGCGGGTACATCGAGATCCAGGCCGGTCTGGCCCGTACCCAGCTCGAGCATCTGCGCCTCCCCGCCGGCGAGTCCTGGGACTGGCTTGAGGCGTACGGTCCGGTGACCGCCGAGGCCGCGCACAGTCCGGAATGGACGTCCGCTGTGGACTCGGTGGCACGCCTGCTGCCGTCCGAGGAGACGATCGAGTCGTGCTTCGAGGCTTGGCGGAAGGTGGCCGACACGGAGCCGGGTCCTTTGCTGCACGAGGGTTCCGGCTGGGGCGCGCTGGAAACCCGGCGCATGATCGCGCAGCTGCCCGGCACCCCGTTCCCCGCCGAATCACTCGGCCCAGACCAGTCGCCGTGGCTCGGATTGCTCGACGGCGAACCGCTCAGCGGTGACCCGCTGACGCCTCCCCCGCCGACGCTCGTCAACGCCTACTGGTCCGATCTGCTCGAGCACAGCCCGGACAACTGGCTGACCTGGTATCACCGAGGCGTCGCACGCTGGCGTGCCGGTCAGCGGGACGCCGCCGTCGCGGCTTGGACGGCTTCGGTCGAAGCGGCGGAGAATCCTTGGGCACTGCGCAATCTCGCGGTCGCTTCAGCGGATCCCGCGTGGTACGACCGGGCGTTGGAACTCGCGCCGTCGCTGGTCCCGTTGATACTGGAAGCCGCCGCAGCACAGACCGATCCCGCGCGGGTCGTGTCGCTTGTGGAGGGTCTGACCAGCGGCCGAGCCCGGCTCCTGCTCGCCCGCGCGCTGCTCGCGTCCGGCGATCGCGACGGCGCGTTGGCGATCTTCGAGGCAGGCTTCGAGATCCCGAACGTCCGTGAAGGGGAAACGTCGCTTTCGGACACCTGGACCGCGTTGACCGACGCGCCACTGCCCGCACGCTACGATTTCCGTATGACCAGTCAGCCAAGCCACTAGGAGTACCCACGGATGGCCCGGCACGAACGGCTGAGCACCCTGCTGGACCTGCTCGGGCAGCGGGAAAAGATCGAGGTCGAGGACATCGCGGTCGAACTTGACGTTTCGGCCGCGACCATCCGGCGTGACCTCGACCATCTCGCCGAGCAGCAGCTGCTCACCCGCACCCGTGGCGGCGCGGTCGCCAACGACCTCGCGTACGACTTGCCGTTGCGCTACAAGACAGCCCGCCACGTCCCGGAAAAACAGCGCATCAGCGCCACCGCGGCCGCGCTCGTCACCCCCGGCATGGTCGTCGGCCTCAACGGCGGCACCACCACGGCGGGCGTCGCCCGCGCGCTCTCGCTGCGCTCCGATCTGTCCGCGCTGACCGTGGTGACGAACGCGTTGAACATCGCGCACGAACTCGCGGTCCGGCCCCACGTCAAGATCGTGGTCACCGGCGGGGTGGCACGCCCGCAGTCGTTCGAGCTCAGCGGCCCGCTGGCCACCAAGGTGCTCGGCGAGCTCACGATCAGCCTGCTCTTCCTCGGCGTCGACGCCTTCGATCCGGAGGCGGGCGCGTTCGCCCACCACGAGGGCGAGGCCAGCATCAACCAGCTCATGGTCGAGCGCGCCGAACGCGTCGTGGCCGTCGCCGACGGCTCCAAACTGGGCCGCCGCGCCTTCGCCCGCATCTGTCTCCCCCAGCGGGTCCACACCCTGATCACCGACGCGGACGCCGACCCCGAGATCCTGGCCGCCTTCGAAGCGGCGGGCCTCGAAGTACTGGTCGCCTAAGCACTTCGGGGTCGTGAGTGGTACGGCCGGTTCTAACCGGTCATACCACTCACGACCCCGGTCGGGTGGAGCCCGTGGCCGGACGGGGTGTGCCCGCCCGGCCGGCCACGGGTGGTCAGGCGATACCCGCCGCGAAGACGTGCAGGGCCGAGTTCGACGGCAGCGTCACCGCCACCACCTGCTTCCCCGCGGTCAGCGGCACCGTGTTCGCGAACACCCGGTACGGCACGGTCGGATAGGCCGGCCCGGTACGCGTGTTCTTGCCCATCACCGTCGCGACCGTCGAAGCCCCGTACTGCGCCGGGTCGACACAGCACCAGTTCGGCAGACCGAGATCGGCCTGGCTGGTGGAACCGTCGGCGTAGCGCACGACGACCGTTCCCTTCGCGGTTCCCGTGCCCGTGCCCGTGAGCACCAGCTTCGAGCCCGTGCCACCCACCGCGATCGTCTGACCGGCCGCGACGACGTTGTCCGGTTTGGACCCGTCCGCCGACGGCCACGTGAGCTGCGCTCCCCCGGCCGTGAACGCGGCGCCGGGCTTCAGTCCGGCTTCGGCGAGACCTTCCGCGCGGAAGCTGCTGCCGCCGCCGTCGATGTCGCCGACCGTGGCGTGCGCGGCGTCGGTGACCCCGACGTTGCCGTACGCCGCCGCGAGTGACGCGAACGGGACTGTGACCGTCGCCGAATCGGTGACCCGATGAGCACCGAGCCTGGCCTGGTAGGTCGCGTTCGCCGTGAGCTGGTAGTCCTCCGGCTTGAGCCCGGCCTCGGGTGTCAGCTTCACCGGCACCTTGACCGTCTGACCCGGCCAGACGAACTTGGGAGCGGCCGGAGCTTCGACGCGGAACCCATTGGCGGGCAACGAGAACGCGACGTCACGCACCGGCAGCGGGGTGCCATTGGTGAAGCTCAGCGTGCCGTCGACGGACTGTCCCGGCGCGATCAGCGACGGCACCGACAACGTGACCGACCCCTTGTTGTCCTCCGGGAAGAACCCGCCGACCGCGCTCGCCCCGAACAGCCGCACGTCCTGGCGGTCACCGGCGCCGATCTTGGCGGTCTTCACCCGGACGACGCCCTGGCCAGCCGGGTCGAACCACCAGCCGGACGGCGCGGCGTCCAGCTCGGCCTTGCTCCCGTACTGCCGCAACGTGCCGTTGCCTGCCTGCACCGCGCCGGGCTTGGTTCCCGTGTGGACGGCCAGCTGGTAGTTCCGCGAGGCCGGCTTTCCGTTGTAGGAACCGGTGCTCGCGCCGATGCCGACGGTCACCGTGCCGGGCCCGGACGCCGGAGCGTCCACAGTGAACTCCTGCTTGGCCTGCTCACCACGCTTGTAGCCGCGGGTCACGCCATCGTCCTCGGTGAGGGAGAACCCGCCCTTGCCGCTCGGGTAGACGTCGAGGTCGAGCACGCCCTTGTCCCTGGTCTGCCAAGACTTCGTGCCCTCGGCCCACATCGGCACCACGGCGCCGGCGCGGACGAACAACGGCAGCGTGTCCAGCGGCGCGTCATAACCGTCCACGGTGGTCGGACCGGTGTAGGTCTTGCCGCTCCAGTAGTCCACCCAGGTGCCCTTGGGCAGGTAGATGCCATTGCGCACGGTGGACTTCTCGTACACCGGCGCGATCAGGAAGTCCGTGCCGGACAGGAACTCGTACTTCGCCTTGTCCGTCCACACGTTCGGGTCATCCGGGTACTCCAGCGCCAGCGGCCGCACCTGGCCGACGCCGGTCTGGTGCGCCTGGACGGAGTAGCTGTACGTGTAGGGCAGCAGGCGTTCCTTGAGCATCAGGTACTTGCGGTTGATCGAGGTGTACGGCTCACCCTGGCGCCACGGCTGCTTGTCGGCCGAAGCCCAGCCGTCCATGGTCATCGCGGCCGGCAGGAAGGTCTTCCACTGCAGGTCACGGACATAGGTCTGCGGGCTGCCGCCGAAGATGCCGTCGATGTCGCCGGTGTTGTAGGCGATGCCGGACGTCGTCGCGCCCGCGTAGGTCGGGATCTGCCAGCGGATGTAGTCGTACGAACCGGACTGGTCACCGCTCCACAGCACCCCGCATCGCTGAGCGCCCGCCCAGCTCACCGGCTGCCAGACGAACCCGCGCGCGTCGCTGTTGTCCTCGATCCCCTTGTACGCGGTGTCGCAGGCGTCGAGCGCGAACTGGTAGCCGGGCCCGACCCACGCGACGTCGAGCTTGCGCACCCGCACGCCCGCCTTGACCTCGTCGGCCTGGTTCGGCACGCCGTCCTCGGTCCACAGGCCGAGCTGCATCCCGTCCTTGCGCAGGCCTTCCCCGGTCTGCTGCAGGTTCTCGTACCCGCAGCCGTACCCGTCGTTGACCAGCATCCAGCCGTTCGGCATCCCGTTGGCGACATACCCGTCGGCCACCTTCAGCGAGTCGAGCGTGTGCCGCTCCCCGCGGTTGGCGTTGTGCAGGTAGCAGTCGGAGTCACCGGTCTCGAGCCCGTAGATCGGTGGCAGGAAAGGCTTCCCGACCAGATCCGTGTACCCGGAGATGACATCCTTGAGCCCGGCACCGACCACATAGGTCGCGTCGAACCGCCGTTCGTCATGCGTGGTCGCCACCGGCTCGTTGAACGAGTAGCTGCCCGGCGCGAAGGTGTTGCGCAGCACGCCATACCCCGAGGTCGAGGCGTAGAACGGCTGCGAGTTCGGCGCGCCGCCGTCGTTCCAGTTGTCATCGGCGAAGATCTTGATCGTCTGCCCGCGATGGCTGAACCGCCCGTTCTGCTCACCACCGCCGACGAACTGCTCGGTGGCGCCGCGGCTCAGGCTCTGCGTGGTGGTCTTGCCCGTCCACGACAGCGGCGCCGACTCCGCCCACAGCTGCTTGCGGTCGGCGCCGTCGTACAGCGCGAACTTGAGCGGATGCTTGTACGCCCGCAAAGTCGCCTTACCAGTGGAAATCGCCCAATAGGAACCCTTGTCGGTCCGGGTCGGGGTGACGGGACTCGTGCCGCGCGGCAACACGATCTTGCTGCCAGCGGGATCGGTGAACGTGCCGTCCGGCGCCAGCCAGACTCGCACGGCGGACTCGGCCGGGAAGCTGACGCGCACGGCGGCGGCCCCCGACTTCAGGGTGACGGTGGCGCCCTCGGCGGTGATCCCGCTCAGGTCACCAAGCCTGCCATCAGGCCCCGCGGCCGGGTCCGCATAGGCCGCGGCGGGCGCCAGCCCGAGCGCGACCACAGCGGCCAAGCACCCGAGCGAATGCGCAACTCTGCTCATTTCTGGCACCTTTCACGCACGAATAAGCATGATGTGCTCTGTATAGCGCATGCTTCGCGCAAAGTCGCCACCTGAACCGGTGCAGCAGACTTCCGTAGGGTCCCCAAAACCGATGGCCCACGAGCGAACGCGTCGCTACGGTCGCCAGGTGATCTACGAGCACCCTTTGGCCTACCTGCTCGGACTCGAAGGCATCGCACTCCTACGCGGCTTCACCGGAGAGTTCAATCGAGACTTCGTCGAGGCACGCATCGCCGAGATCCGCGACCTGCTCGACAATGACTCACTGGCCAACGCGGCCGTCGAAGTCGACCGCGTCGACACGGTCGAGGGCTACCGGCGGTGGTCGGCGACCTACGACCAGCCCGGCAACGCGGCCTTCGACATCGACGAGCCCCTCGTCAAAGAGATCATCGACGCGCTATCACCGGGCGTCGCCTTGGACGCCGCGTGCGGCACAGGCCGTTACTCCCGCCTTCTGGCCGAGCGCGGCCATCAGGTCATCGGCGTCGACAGCTCCCCCGACATGCTCGCCCTCGCCCCACAAGGCGACTTCCGGCTCGGCGAACTGCACCGCCTCCCCATCGGCGACGCCGAGGTCGACCTGGTCGTCTGCGGGCTGGCACTGACCCACATTCCCGACCTCGGGCCCGCGATGGCCGAATTCGCCAGGGTTTTGCGCGAGGGCGGCCATTTGGTGATCGCCGACATGCATCCCTCGGCGGTGGCACGCGGCTCGATCCCTACCTCGCGCGACGCGGAGGGTCGTCCGGGCAGGGTGGTGACCTACCGTCACTCGCTCGGCGACTACCTGCGCGCCGCCTTGCCGCTGGGGCTTCAGCTTCGGCGGTGCGAGGAACCCGCCGTGCCGCTCGGTACGCACCCGGAGCCTGTGGACGCGCCTCGCGAGGTCGGACCTTGGGACCTGTGGCCATGGTGCCTGTCCGACCTGGTGCCCGACGCGGCACGAGCCGCCATCGACGGAGCCCCCGCGATGGTCATCTGGCACTTCCAGCTGAAGGCGTCCTGATGGCAAGCGAACTGGTCATGCGCATGTCCGATGGCACGACCGTGCCCTACCCGAGCGAGCTCAACATCCGCACGCTCGTCGATCTGCTGAACCCCGAGGAGTCACCCCAGCGAACCGTCGGCAAACGTCCCCCGCAGCCGCTCGTCCGGCGGGAACTCGCCCGTCGCGAGGTAACGCGTCCAGTCGGCGGAGTCGAACATGCAGTTGCCCGATCGAATCCGGTCGAACGAGGCGGCGGTACCGCCGGGTACCGAGCGATCGGACCTCGACCTCGTCGACCACCAACTTCAGCCGGTCGTCCCACCCCTCCGCGATGATGACCATGGCCCCGTCGACCGATTCGACGTCGATTCCTTGCAGGAGGTTGTACGGGCGGTCGAAGTGTTCGACCTCGACCGGCTTGGCGGCCACGAGTTCGTACACATCGACGACGGACTCGTCGCCCGGCCTCAGCCCCAGGACCAGGAACTGCTCGATCACGAGCGTGATCGAGCCGTCGGCCGACTGCGCGACTTCAGCCAGACGAGCTTCTTCGAAGCCGTTCTTCTCGTCGAGCCAGGCGTTGAGTTCAGCGATCCTGAGCACCCGACGATCATGTCAGCCTGCTCGCGCAACGCTAACCGGTTTTCGAGCTCGTGAGCGTTGCGGACGGTTGGTGCAGCAGGGTTTCCCCTCGCTCGCGGGTGTGCAGTGAGGGGACCCCTGGGTGCGACATACGCACTGAGGGGTCCCCTCGCTTCAGTCCTCGCACCTGCAACACTCACGACCCCGCGGAGTAAAGCGGGCTTTATCCCGCACACCACATTTGGCTTGCTCGCCCCCGCGGTCGGGGTCCGCGCGAGTGGAAGGTTTGCTCCGTTAGATGCAGAAATTCTTCCACTCGCTCGACCCGCCCACCGCGGTACCGAGCCAGGGCCTCGGGTGACGCGCTCTGGACGACCGGGCGAAACCACGACCCCCGGCGCGGGGTCAGAGGACGAAGCCGGCTGGGAAGGGGTCGTCCGGGTCGAGCAGGTAGGTGGCCGTGCCCGTGATCCAGGCTCGGCCCGAGAACTCGGGCACCACCGCGGGCAGGCCGCCGGCCGTGGTCTCACCGACCAGCTGCCCGGTGAAGCTCGTCCCGATGAACGACCGGTTCTCGAACGCCGTGTGCAACGGAAGCTCGCCGCGCGCGTGCAGCTGCGCCATCCGGGCCGAAGTGCCGGTGCCGCAAGGTGATCGGTCGAACCAGCCCGGATGGATCGCCATCGCGTTGCGGGACACACGGGCGTCGGAGCCAGGGGCGAGGAACTGGACGTGCTTGCACCCGCCGATCAGCGGATCTTCCGGATGCCGGGGCGGGCGCTGAGTATTGATCGCGTCCATGATCGACAAACCCGCCGCCAGTATGCGGTCCTTTTCGGACCGTTCAAAAGGGATGTCCACTTGGGACAAGTCCAAGATCGCGTAGAAGTTGCCGCCGTAAGCCAGGTCGTACCGGACCTCGCCGAGGCCCGGCACGTCGACCGCCGCGTCGCGATCGGCCAAGAAGGACGCGACGTTGCGCAGGGTGACCCGTGACGCCCGGCCGTCGCGGACGTCGACTTCGGCGTGGACGAGGCCTGCCGGGGTGTCCAGGCGGACGATGGTCTTCGGCTCGGTCACCTCGACCATGCCGGTCTCGACCAGGACCGTCGCGACGCCGATGGTGCCGTGGCCGCACATCGGGAGGCAGCCGGAGACCTCGATGTAGACCACGCCCCAGTCGGCGTCCGGATGACACGGTGGCTGGAGGATCGCGCCGCTCATGGCGGAGTGGCCACGGGGCTCGTTCATCAGGAACTGGCGTAGATCGTCCATCGAGGACATGAAATGCCTGCGGCGCTCGGCCATGGTGGCGCCGGGGATGACGCCGACGCCGCCGGTGACCACGCGGGTGGGCATGCCCTCGGTGTGCGAATCGACGGCCGTGATCGCCCTGGTCGAGCGCATCTACGACACGCCGAGCGAAGCGAGTGCGCGGCGCATGTCGGCGGTGACCAGCGAACGGTGCTCGTCGGTCAGCGCGCCGCGCGGCGGTCGGCAGGGGCCGCCGTAGCGGCCGACGAGGTCCATGCCCAGTTTGATGGCCTGGACGAACTCGGTGCGCGAGTCCCAGCGGAACGCGGCGACCAGTGGCTCGTACAGCGCACGAGCCTCTTCCAACTTGCCTGCCCTCGCCAGCTCGAAGAGGCGGACCGACTCGGCGGGAAAGACGTTGGGGAAGCCCGCGAACCAGCCGGTAGCGCCCATCAGGAGGCTTTCGAGTACTACGTCGTCGGCGCCGCTGATCACGTCGAGGCCGGGGGCTCGCTCGCGGATTTCGAGCACGCGGCGGACGTCGCCGGAGAACTCCTTGACCGCCACCACGTTGTCGATCGCGGCGATCTCGGCGAGCAGCTCCGGGGTGAGGTCGACCTTGGTGTCGAAGGGGTTGTTGTAGACCATGACCGGCAGGCCGGCGCTCGCCACGGCTTCGAAGTGGGCGAGCACCTCGCCGCGGTTGGCGCGGTACAGCGTGGGCGGCAGGCAGAGCAGGCCGTGCGCGCCGTCCTCGGCGGCGGCCTCGGCCCAGTACCGAGCTTGGTGGGAGCCGGGGCCGTGCACGCCGACGACGACGATGCCGTCCGGGCCGACCGCCTCGATGGCCGTGCGGGCGACGCGGCGGCGTTCTTCGTCGGTGAGTGAGGAGTACTCGCCGAGTGAGCCGTTGGGGCCGACGCCTCGGCAGCCGTTGTCGATCAGCCAGCGGCAGTGCTCGGCGTAGGCGTCGTAGTCGACCGCCAGGCCCGCCGGCGCCGAGTCGTCCGCGCGGTAGGGCAACGCGGTGGCGACGACGACGCCGCCGAGGTCGGGGGTGCTCATCCGGGATTCTCCTTGTGGTCGGCGAGTTCGCCCAGCCGGATCGGCTGGGCGATCGGGCGGTGGTGGCGTTCGGGTAGGCCAAAGAGTTCGCTCACGGTGGGTCCGCACATCCGGCCCTGGCACGGGCCGAGGCCCGCGCGGGTGCCGAGTTTGAGCGCGTGTGATCCCGGTGCGACCGGATCCGCGGCCGCACGGGAAAGTTCGGCGTACGTGGTTTCCTCGCAACGACAGACGATCGTGTCGTCGCGCAGCCAGCCGCGCCAGGCCTTACCGATCGGGTGGGCAACGGCCAGCCGGTCCGCGAACGCCAAGGCACGGTCGCGAGCGCGAAGTAGCGCGGCGGGAACGTCCTCACCCGCGGCAGCACGACCGGCGACCGCGCCTTCCGCGGCTGCGGTGACCGCGCCGCCGATGCCGGTGATCTCGCCTGCCGCGAATACACCGTCCACAGTGGTCCGCTGGGCGGCGTCGACGCGCACGAAACCGTCGTCGAGCGCGCAGCCCGCGGCGACCGCCAGTTCGGGTTGCGGCACGAAGCCGTGGCCGACGCAGACCGCGTCGACCTCGTACGTCCGCTCGGTGCCCGCGACGAGCGACCAGTCGGCGCGCACTCGCGCGGTGACGACGGAACGGACGCGATCGTCGCCGCGCGCTTCGATGACCACTCGGCCTGTCCGGTACGGGATGCGGTGCCGAGCCAACGCGGTCGCGTAGCGGATCAGCTCGCCTGCTTTGTCCGGCCGGACGGCGGCGGGCGATGACCATCCTTTGAGGACGGTCGTGGCCGGGTTGGCTTCGAGGACGGCGACGACTTCGGCGCCTACCTTGAGCAGGGATTCGGCTACCGGCAAGAGGAACGGCCCGGCGCCGGCGACCAGCACCCGACGTCCGACCGCGACGCGGTCCCCCTTCGCCAGCGCCTGCGCGGCGCCCGCGGTGAAGACGCCGGGCAGTTGCCAGCCGGGGAACGGCAACGTCCTGTCATGTGCGCCGGTCGCCAGCACCAGTGCGTCAGGGGTGAGCGTGCGCCGTTGCCGGTCGGCGCCATCGGCGGGTCCGCACAGGACGTGGACCCCCAGTTCCGGCTCGACGGCCCAGACCGTGCTGCCCGGCCACCACTCGCAGCGGCTGAGCAGCGCGCCGAAATCGGCCCGGCCTCGGTGATACTGGCCGCCGGGAACCTCCGCTTGGTCCAGGATCGTGACCCGCGCTCCGGCGTGGAGCGCGTGCTCGGCCGCCGCGAGCCCGGCGGGCCCGGCGCCGACGATCACCACGTGCTTCACGCGTCCTCCCGCCGGGTCTGGGTGCGGATCTCGTCACCGTCCACAGCGGACCGCCGGCAGGCGCGGACGTCGGGCACGCCGTTGACGGTCAGCAGGCAGTCGAAACACGCGCCGATACCGCAGAAGACACCACGTGGCGCGCCGGACCGCGTTGTCCGCCAAGACATCCGGCCCGATGCCAGCAGCACACCCGCCACAGACTGGCCGGCGAAGCCGGTCAGGGGTTCGCCGTCGACGGTGAGTTGGATCCGCTCGGTCATGCGAGCACTGCCGGACGGTCCACAGTGAACTCTTCGACCGGTGCCGACGGCGCCGCCCCGGTCAGCAGTTCGCGCAGCAGCAGGCCGGTGCCGACGCTCAGCCCGATCCCCGCGCCCTCGTGCCCGGTGGCGTGCCACAGCCCGGCGACGCGCGGATCTTCGCCGAGCACCGGCAGGTGATCGTCCACATAGGCCCGGAATCCGCCGTACGCCCGCATGATCGCGGCATGGGCGAGCGACGGGAACAGCCGCACCGCCTTCGCGGCGACCGCGCCCAGCACGTCGGGCCGGATCGTGTCGTCGAAGCCGACCCGCCTGCGCGAGGAGCCGATCAGCACCGTGCCGCCCCAGGTCGACTCGACGACCGCGGAAGTCTGCAACTCGCCCGAACCGGCGCCGACCGCGCCAACGTAGTCGGCGTCGTAGACCTTGTGCCGGACGACGCCGGGCATCGGCGTCGTCACCAGCACCTCACCGCGGCGCGGCCGGACCGCGATCGGCGCGCCGAGCCGGGCCGACAGCTCACCCGCCCACGGACCCGCCGCGTTCACGACGACATCGGCTCCGAGCACCTCGCCGGGCACGCGGACGCCGGTGATCCGACCATGAGCCACGACCGCGCCGAGCACCTCGGTGTCGGCGCGCAGCCGGGTCCCGTGCCGGAGCGCGGAACCCAGCAACGCCAATGCCGCTCCGGCAGGCTGCACCTGCGCGTCCTGCGGGTAGCGGAAGGCCGCTGCCACGTCGCGGGTCAGCGCGGGCTCGGCGGCCGCGACTTCGTTGGGAGACAAAGGTTCCGCGACGACCCCGGCCTCGATCTGCGACTGAACGAACGTGGTGAGCGAGCGTGCGCCGTCTTCGGTCGTCGCGACGACGATGCCGCCCTTGGGGTCGTACTCGGTCGCCGCGTCCGGGTCTTCGGCGGCGAGTTCGGCGACGACCGACGGCCACAGCCGAGCGGACAGCAACGCGAGCGTGAGTTCGGCGCCCGGCCCCTTGTCGGACACCAGGATGTTGCCCTCACCGTGCGACGTGGTGCCACCGGCGGGCCTGCCACGGTCCACGACGAGCACGTCGAAGCCGGCCAGGCTCAGCTCACGGGCGCACGCGGCCCCGATGATGCCCGCACCGAGCACCACCACCCGCGTTCGGTTCATCAAACCTCCGTCGTTCGGTAAAGCGAACGATCGGAGCGTAAGTCCCGGCAGCGGAAGATGTCAACCGGCCGGTCAGCCGCAGTGGCTGGCGTCCCCGGTGTCGAGGTTGCGAGGGTTCGCCATGGTCGGATAGGCCAGTTGCGCGGTCACGTAGATGCAGTGTTTGCGCGCGGCGACGGAAACGGGACCGGCGTAATGCGTGTAATTGCCTTCGTCCGAGTCGTTCTGGGTGATGGTGCACGTCGGCCCCGGCGAGGTCTCCTTGCAGACGCCGATGTAGACCATCGTGAAGTATTTCTTGCCGTAGGTGACGCCAACGTGGTTCATCCGCGCGCAATTCACGCCGGTCGTGCCGTTGAAGTAGATGTCCAGCTCGGCGACAGTGCCGCCGCCGTATTTCGCGGTCAGCCGCTCGATCAGCGAGCCGGTGCATTCCGTGGCCTTTTCGGTCGCGGCCGAGGCGATTCCGGGGAAGGCACAAATCGACGTCGCCGCGAGCAGCGCGGTGGACAACGCGGTGATCTTCTTCATCGCTTCCCCCTTGTTCGGACCGTTTCATCCAACTACAGGAGCGACGAAAAAGAAGCTGGCGTATCGGCCACTTGCGCCGCGGTCAGTTCTTCAGTACCGCGTGAGCCTTGCCGTCGAGCCGTTCGTCGGCACGGTATTGCAGCAGCAGCACCGACTGCACGGGCGCCTCGAGCGCGGTGTAGCAGTGCGGCTCGCGGGCGTCGAACGCGACGTAGTCACCGGGGCCGACCTCGACGGTGCGGCCGGCGACCTCGACGTGAAGGCGTCCGGTTTGGACGATCGTGTGCTCGATGCCGACGTGGCCCTGCGAACGCTGCGGTGAATCACCGCGCACGACCTGGTCGTAGAGCTCGAAGACGCCGTCGCCCGTCTCGATGCGCCGCAGCTGGCGCAGGTCGACGCCCTCGCCGCGGAGCACCTCGACGTCGGCCGCCCTGACCACGGTGAACGCGCCGCCCGCACGGCGGTCGAGCAGGTCGGAGATCGCGACTTCGAGCACGCGGGACAGGCTGAACACCGTCTCGATGGTCGGATTGCCGCCGCCGGACTCGAGCTGCGACAGCGTGGCCTTGCCGATGCCCGAACGGCGGGCGAGCTCCGAGAGCGAGAGGCCGCGCGCCGTGCGGGCGGCGCGCAGGTTGACCGCCAGCATGTCCCGGATCGAGGGTGCCTCGTCCTCCACCACGTCTCCCTGAGCGTTCGGCAAACCGTACGAAAGTCGTTCGCTTTGCCGATCATCATGCCATGCGCCCACGACAACGAGGGCGTGCAGGGCCGGGTCGGCTCGTCGCTGCTCGACCTGTGGGCACCGAACGGCCCGGACGGCGGCGACTGGGCCAAGACGATCGCGTTGATGACGCGCCAGTTCAGCCAGAACTTCCGCGAGTACTTCACGGTCGACCGGCCGGCCGCGGGCCTGCCGACCACGGGCGCGGCCAGGCAGATCCTGGCCGGTCACACGATCTCCTACTGAAGGCCGGGATAAAGCCTGCTTTACTCCGCGATGTTTAGCGGGCTTTATCCCGGGGAGTAAAGCCCGCTTTATCCCGGGTTGGTGGCGGCGCGGACCCAGGACTCGACCTCGGCGGAGGTCGAGGGGAAGGCCGAGGAGAGCAGGTCGTGGCCGCCCGGGGTGACCACGACGTCGTCCTCGATGCGGATGCCGAGCCCGCGCAGCTCGGGCGGGACCGTGTGGTCGGTCGCGTGGAAGTAGAGACCGGGCTCGACGGCGAGCGCCATGCCTTCGGCGAGGACGCCCTGCCGGTAGGCGCCTGGGCTCGACGCCGCGCAGTCGTGGACGTCCAGGCCGAGGAAGTGCCCGGTGCCGCAGACGATGTAGCGCCGGTGCTGCTGCCCATCCGGCGACAGCGCCTCGTCCACCGAGACTGGCAGGAGGCCCCAGTCGTGCAGTCCCGTCGCGATGACCCGCAGCGCCGTCTCCTGGAACGCGCCGTAGTCCTGGCCGGGCCGCACCTCGGCCAGCGCCGCGACGTGCGCGTCGTGCACCAGGTCGTACACCTTGCGCTGAGCGTCGGTGAACTCGCCGCTGACCGGGAAGGTGCGCGTGATGTCCGCCGTGTACAGGGAATCCAGCTCGACGCCTGCGTCCAGCAGCACGATGCCGTCGTCGGCGACCGGGCCGGAGCAGCGCGTCCAGTGCAGGATCGGGGCGTGCGCACCGGCCGCGATGATCGAGGTGTAGCCAGGGCCGTTGCCCTCGGCGCGGGCACGCCGGTCGAAAGTGCCCTGCAGCCAGCGCTCACCGCCGCCGCGCACCGCTTCCGGCAGCGCGGCCAGCACGTCGGCGAAGCCGCGAGCGGTGGCGTCGACCGCGCCGCGCAGCTGGCCGAGCTCCCAGTCGTCCTTGATCCGGCGAAGCTCGGCGAGGACCGTGCGCAGCCCGTCGCTGTGCCCGAAGCCGAACGCGTCGAGCGCCGGGTCCAGGCCCGCGCCTGCCAGCACATGCGGGTTACGTCCGCGCAGCCCCGAAGCCAGCTCTTCCAGCGGACGGCATTCGATGCCCAGCGCTTCGCCGTACGCGCGCGGGCTCGGCGCGGACCCGACCCACAGCGCGCTGTTGTTCGCGTCGCCCACGAAGTCGGGCTCGTCCGGCTCGGCGGGCTTCGGCACGTACAGCACCGCTTTGTCGTCCTCGATCACGACGATCGCGCCTTCGCGCTGGCAACCGGTCAGCCAGACGAAGTCGCTGTCCGCGCGGAACTCGTAGAACGTGTCGTTGGACCGGACCGGGGCACGCCCGGCGGCGAGCGCGATCCGGCGGCCCGGCAGCTCGGCGGCCAGCCGGGCACGGTGCGCCGCGGCCGCCTCGGCGGTGCCCGGTGGCACCTCGACGACATCGGCGTCCGGCTCCCAGCCCTCCCGGATCCAGTCTCGGAAACCCTTCGCGGCCAGCAGCGCGTTCAGGTCGGGGCGGGTCCGGTCGGTCATCGGCTCTCCTCGTGCGTCGGGTTCGCCGTACCGTCGCACCGCGACCGCGCCGGGGGTAATGAGCGGCGGCGATAGACTCCGGCTATGGCTCTGGAGATCCGGCATCTGCGGGCGATCTGCGCCATCGCCGCGGCGGGCAGCCTCTCGCAGGCGGCCGCCGCGCTCGGCATGTCCCAGCCGTCGCTGACCTCGCTGCTGCAGCGGCTCGAACGCCAGATCGGCACTCCGCTGTTCGTGCGCAGCCACCTCGGTGTCACGCCGACGCCGGTCGGCGAGCAGACGCTGCGGCGCGCGCTGGTGCTGCTACTGGAGTTCGACCGGTTCGAGGCCGACGTGCTCGGCGCCGCCGGCGACGGCCCTGTCCGGCTCGGTTCGTCCCAAATGGACTGTCTGCCGACCTTCATCGAGCGGCTGGACGAAGCGCTGCCCTCGATCGAGCTGACCGTCCACATCGAACCGTCCAGTTCCGTGCTGGCGCAGGCGCTCGCGCACGCCACGCTCGACATCGCCGTCATCGCCATGTCCGACGACCAGGAAGTACCGCTCGCCAAGCAGCTCGGGCACCGCGTGCTGTTCCCGTGGATCCCGGTCTTCATCGGACTGCCCGCCAGCCATCGGCTCGCCGGTGAGACCGAGGTCGACCTCGCTGACCTCGCCGAAGACGCCTGGATCGGCCCGCCCGGTCCCGAGGACGGCTCGCTCACCTCGCTGCGCGCGGCCACGCACCGGGCGGGCTTCACGCCGAACATCCGCTTCGAATGCCCGAACGGCGGCGGCCGCCAGCTCATCGCCGCCGGGCAGGCCGTCCAGCTGGTCGAGCCGACCGCGCCGGAGCTGCCCGGCATGGTCGTCAAGCCGCTGAAAGGCGACCCGATGCGCATGCGGCTGGTGCTCGCCTGGCGCAAGGAACGCCTGACCTGGGACCAAACCGAGCATGTCTACCGCGCGGCGATGACCTCCTACACCCGGCACGCGATGGCGTCGACGCCGTTCCGGTCGTGGTGGGACCGCCGCCGCGCCACCCAGTCATGGGACGGCCTGGTCGGGTTCTTCGGCGAGGCCTAACCCTGTTTCGTAGGCCAGGAAGGCAAGCATGGTGGCGGCGGCCGAAACCGCCTGAGAACGGGCTCTGGGTCCATGGCCCATGTCGGGCAGGTTCTGGAACAGCACGGGCATGCCCGCTGGATTGGCGTGTTGCAGGCGGGCGCACATCTTCCTGGCGTGCAAGGGATCCACGCGGGTGTCGTTGCCGTACACCTGGAACAACATCGCCGGATAGTCGGCTCGCCGCACGTGGTGATACGGCGAGTAGGACAGCAGCCAGTCGAGTTCGGCGGGCTCGGCCACGCTGCCGTACTCCTGTCGCCAGGACGCGCCGAGGCCGAACGACTCGTAGCGGACCATGTCCAGCAACGGCGCGATGCAGACCGCGGCCCGGTACAGCTCCGGATGCTGGGTCACCGCGGCACCCACGAGCAGGCCCCCGTTGCTCGCCCCGAACGCGCCCAGCCGGTCGGCCGTGGTCCAGCCCTGGTCGATCAGCCAGCGGGCGGCGGCGGTGAAGTCGTCGAAACCGCGTTGCTTGGCCGGTCCCCTGCCCGCGTGGTGCCAGTCGGCGCCTTCCTCGCCACCGCCCCGGACCGCCGGGATGGCGATCAGGCCACCGGCTTCGACCCAGGCGAGCACGGACGGGTCGTAGGCGGGGCGCACGCTGATGCCGAAGCCGCCGTACCCGGTGATGAGCGTGGGGCGCGGCCGGGACCCGTCGCCGGCCCCGATCAGGAGCATCCGCACGGCCGTGCCGTCCAGGGAGTGGTAGGTGACGTGGCGGGTGGGCACTGCACGTTTCGGGGCCACGCCCGAGGACAGCACCCGGCCATCGCCGGTCCGGTACCGGTACACCCGGTCCGGCGTGCAGTGATCGGTGTACTCCAGCCAGAGACCCGCGCGGTCGGGCCGCTCGGTGATCCCTGTGACACGCCCGGCGCCGGGCAGGCGGACGCGTCGTAGTGGCTTGCCTGTCGCGCGGTCGTGCGCGGTCAGTTCGTGAACGCCGCTTCGGGCATGCAGGACGAGCAGTTCCGTGTCGGTGGCCGCGATCGCCTCCAGCACCGCTTTCGGGTCCTCGGGAACAAGCTCGCGCCAGAGACCGGTGTCGACCTTGGCGACGAGGAGACGGCCGCGCGGCGCGCCCTCTGTCGTCAGGAGGTAAGCGGTCCCGTCCTCCGTGATCCGCACCGCGTGGATGGCTTCGTCCGATCCGACGTCCATCGGCCGGAATTGGGGCGTGGACAGGTCCGCGAGCCAGATCCGGTTGCCCGGAGCCAAACCCTGTCGCGTGTGGACCGTCAGCCAGCGGCCCGCGTGCGCGGTGACCTGAAAACCCGTCCGCGGCGGGAAATCCTGGCCGAACACGACCGGGTCCGCGTCGGGGTCGGCGCCGATCCGGTGGAACAGGACGCGGCGGTCGTCGGCGCCTCGGACGTAGTAGAAGCCGGAACCATCCGGCAGCCAGGCGATCGACGAATAGCGGACGCGGTCGATCGGCCCGTCGACCACCGCGCCGGTGTCGACGTCGAGGACACGCAACACCGACCGTTCGTCGCCACGCAGGGAGACCTGATAGGCCAGCAGGCGGCCGTCCGGGGAGGGATCCCAGCGGTCGAGGACTTGCCCGGGTGCGAGGTCGAGCACGTCCCGGTCCGTGCCGTCGGCGTCGCGCAGACGCAGCCGGGGCATGTCGTCCTCGGCGCCCATCCTGGTGAAGAAAACCCTTTCCCCGCAAGGGAATGGCGGCGAGACACGCTCATACGCGGCCAGCTCACCCAGCCTGGCACGCCAGTGATCCACCGGCAGCGCGGAGAAGTAGCCGTCGGTCAGCTGTTCCTGGGCGGCGAGCCACTCAGTGGTCGCAGGGCTCTCGGCGTCCTCCAGCCAGCGGAAGGGGTCGGCCACCTGCCGCCCGTGCATCGTCTCGACCAACGGCACGGCGAGGGCTTCCGGGTACGGCATCATGCGTGAACCTCCTGGGGAACGGCCGGATCCACCACGTGCCGCCTGGCCGAGAGCAGGAGGACGACCGCGGCGGCGGCGACGGCGACCACCACCCACAGGCAGGCGCGGGTGCCGATGGCGCCGGCGACGACGCCCGCGGTGAGCGCGCCGACGGCGGTGGCCGCCGCGGTGGAGATGTGCAGGGTGATCACCGCCCGGCCGAGCACGTTTTCGGGAACCTGGGTGGTGATGTGCGCGGTGAAGCCCACGTTGGAGATGGCGCCGAAGAAGGCGGGCAGTGCGATACCGACCGCCGCGATACCCGCCGCCAGCCAGACCGGGCCGGCCGCGAGCGGCAGCAGGACCACGGCTGACACGGAACAGCCGAAGCCGAGCACGCAGAGCTGGGCCGCCGTCAACCGCTTGCTCAACCGGGAGGCGACCATCGATCCCGCTGTACCGGCGACCCCGATGAGCAGGAACAACGAGCCGTACCAAGGGGAAGGGATGTGGAGCACGCGCAGCAGCAGCGGCGCGGTCAGCGCGCCTGTCATGCCGGAGACCGCCGAGGCGAGCACCAGGAAGACGGCCACGCGACGGGTGAACGGGTCGCGGGTGAGCGCGGTGACGCCGTCGCGGATTCCGGCGAGCCCGGTCCGCGCGGCCTCGGGTTCGGTGTCCGGGCGCTCTTCGCGCTTGATGGCCAGCAGCGTGCACGCGCTGACGACGTACGTGGCCGCGTCGACCAGGAACGGCGCCGCGACACCCGCGAGCGCGGTCGCCGGGCCGACGAGCACTCTGCCGAGCACTCCGCCGGCGTACTCACCGGCCTGCAGCCGGGACCGCGCCGTGAGCAGCTGGTCCGAGGCGACCAGGCTGCGCAGGTGCGTGAAGTACGCGGCCTCGACGAACAGGCCGATCACGCCGAGCAGCATCGCGAGCGCCACGAGCGCGGCGATACCGCCGGCGCCCGTGGCGAGCAGCACGGCGACGGCCGCGAGAGCGAACGCGGCGATCAGGTCAGTGGCGATCAGCACGGGCCGTTTGCGGCGGAGCCGGTCGACGAGCGCGCCGACCGGCAGGCCGAACAGCACCAGCCCGATGCTGCTCGCCGCGGCGAGCAGCCCGGTCTCGACGGCGCTCGCGCCGAGATACTGGACCGCCACCAGAGGTAGCGCGACGGCGCTGAACACCGAGCCCGCGCTGGACGTGACTTGCCCGGTCCAGAACAGTCCGAAGTCCCGTTCCATCGCGCTACCTCCTCAGGTTATGCGGTGAATTGTCAGTTGCCGCAGCAGTTGCTGATGGTGCTCAGGCCGGGGGCCTCGGTCTCCTCGACGACGGCGGCCAGGTTCTGCAGAGCGAGTACGGTGTTCATTGGTTTTCTCCTTGTTTTCGTAGTGTGAATTGCGTGGTGGTGGTACAGACCGTCAGCCGCTGCAGGAGTTGCTGATGGTGCTCCAGCCGGGAGCCTCGGTCTCCTCGACGACGGCGGCCAGGTTCTGCAGGGCGAGTACGACGTTCATTGGTTTCTCCTTGTTGTGTCAGTTGTTGCAGCAGGTGCTGAAGGTGCTCAAACCGGGAGCTTCGACTTCGCCGATTTCGGCGACGAGGCTCTGTAGCATGAGTACGGTGTTCACGGAACTCTTTCCTTTCTCGGTCGTGATCAGGTCGTGCAGTAGAGGCTCTTGCTGGTCATGATCACGGCCGGGACTTCGGTCTCGGCGGCCACGACGGCGAGATTCTGCAGCGCGAGTACGGTGTTCATGGTTTTTTCTCCTTTCTTGACAGATTCATTTACTGGGTGCAGGCGGCACTGAAAGTACTTTTGTACGGACCGGCGGGGGCCGGGCCTTCGGAGACGAGCGTCTGCAAAGCGAGAACGGTCTGCATGGCATTCCTTTCCTGGTGCGTGGACGAGGTCCTACTGCTCCTCACCCCCGTTGAGCACGGTGCTCAGCGCGAGCAGGATGCCCGCCGACCCGGTCGCGAGGTCGGCGCTGAACCGCGCGCCGTCGTCGCCCAGGAACCGGAAGCCCCCGTGGTGCGGGACGGCGTACTTGGCGAGCCCGGCAGCGAGCCGCCGTGCGGTGGTGCGATGGTGAGGATCAGTGGTCCAGACCGCGTGCTCGGCAAGGAAGTACGCCAGCCCGGCGGCACCCTGGAAAAGCCCGGCCGCGACGGTGAACGGTTTCGTCGCGTCGGCGACGACCCGGGGCAGCGCCTGGGCGAGCCGTTCGTCGTCGACGGTCGCGGCGTATCTGGTCAACGGGAGCCCGACGCCGGCCGAGCCGACCGCGAGGTAGGGCATGGCACGGGTGGAGGCCGCGTCGTCGCCGAAGGAAAGCGCCCCGCTGGGCAGTTCGAACGCGCGGTCGAGTTCGGCGTGCAGCAGGCGCAGTCCCGCGGTCAGGTGGGATTGATCGCCGGTCGCGGCGGCCAGCCGATGCAGGAACAGCGCGATACCCGCCCTGCCGTTCATCAGGCCACGCGGATCCTCCGCGCCGAGCGGCGCCTCCGCGTCGGCGAGCCCGTGCAAGGCATGGCCGATCCGGTCGGCCCATTCCAGGTGCCGTCCGTCCACTGTAGACGCGTTGAGCCGGAGCAAGGCGATGCCGACGCCCGCGGCTCCGTCGCCGAGTGTGCGGCAACGGCCCGCCAGCGGATGGTCCTTGGCTTCGGTGAGGAGTTCGGCGGCCTCGTCGAGGTGGCCGAGCCGGACGAGGACGTCGGCGATGCCCGCGGTGCCCGCGAGCAACCCCGGCGGGAGGTCGGCGCGACGGCTCAAGGTGTCGGCGCGGAGCCTGTGCACGATCTCGTCCGGCACGGTGGTCCCGGCTTCGGTGAGCGCGCGCACCACGCCTGCCAGGCCGTGTGCGAGACAGAGATGATTGGTGCGGTGCCCCTGCGGGGACGGCGGGAACACCCATTCCGGGTGCGAGGTGTCGGCCGAGGCGAGCAGCTCCAGCGCGACGCGGTCCCGCAGATGGACGAGGTGCGCGGTGCTGTCCGGGAACGCCTCCGCGTCCAAACCGCCGGGGATACCGGGAACCTGGCCGCCCGGGGCCCACGCCCCGACGTAGGCGGTCGCCCGCTGCCACAGCCGCTCCGGCACCGGCGCCTGCGCGGCCAGCTCACGCCGGATCAGCTCCAGGTTGCCGGGGCTGCGCCGCAGTACGGTCTGGGCCGGGGTCAGGGTGAACAGCAGGACCGAGGCCAGCGCGAAGCGGTCGTGGGCGAACGGGTCGTCGTCGGTGACGAATCCGCGTGGCGGGTAGAACTCCGGGGTGCCCAGCTGCAACGGCTTGTCCGGCGGGGTGAACGCCGTCTCGAAGTCGATCAGCCGCGGGACGCCGTCGGCCACCATGATGTTCCGCGGCGTCACGTCGCCGAAGACATAGCCGATTTCGTGCAGTGTGCCGAGATCCGCTTCGAGCCTGTCGAAAATCCGCGTGCACTCCTCGTAGAAGGCTGCGAAGGCGGCTTGGTCGCGACCCGATTCGAGCAGCGGCGAGTTCCGTGCCGTCCAGTGGTAGAGCATGTCCCCGTCGACGAACTCGGTGACCAGGAACTCGTGCTCCCATTCCTGGAAGTAGTCCAGCGGCTCCGGGCACAAACCCGGTGCGGCGTCATGGATCCGCACCAGATTGCGGTGTTCCCCGCGAAGCCGTTCCTGCGCGGACACGCCGTCCCAGCTCAACCCGTTGGCGAGCCTGGCTTCCTTGATGAAGACGCGGCGTCCGTCGCGGGTGTCCTTTCCTTCGTAACTCCCGCCCGCGTTGCTGTGCTGCAGGACGCGCACGATCTCGTAGGAGCCGAGCAGCAGCGGTCCTTGCGGCGGTGTCTCGGGTGGTGGCGCGAAGGGATCGCGCACCCCGGCGGGCATCAGGAATCCGGCCTGCCGTTCGTCGACGCAGTCCTGGCCGTCCGCGTCCTTGACCAGGAACTCCTGGGTGCCGTCGGGACGCAGCCGGGTGCGGCCCGCGAAGGCGCCGTAGCGGTAGAACACCGTGGTGCTGCCGGGGTAGCGGCGGTCGCTGAGCACGTACGGCCCGTTCTCCCGGCCCAGTTCCCCGGTCAGCCGGTCCAGCACGCGTCGCGCGGTCGCCTCGTCCGGCGGGTAGATCGCGGTGAACTTCCCGGCCTGCGCCCGTGATCCGTGCTTGTGGTGCAGGTAGAGGAAGAAGGCGCGGGCCGCGATGTGCTTGAACCGCACGCCTTCCGCCGCGCAGACCCCGGCGACGGCGTCCAGGGTGCGCTGGGCGCCTTCGAGCGTGGCCGACACGTGGATCTTCCAGCCCTGCTCCGGCAGCTGCGGCGCCTCGGGCGGCGACCACACCGTCCAGATGCCCGAACGCTCGCAGGTCCAGCCCGCGGCCGGTGCGCTGGGGGCGAACCGGGCGCCGGGGTCGGGCATCCGGTCGATCGGCAGGTAGAGGTCTTCGTCGGTCAGTACGTAGGTCAGGCTGTCTGTCATGGTGTTTTCCCGTCTCGGTACTGAAGCAATCGTGGCTCTTTGACCTGCTTGTTCGCGTCAGCGACGACTACGTAGATACGCAGGCGGCGAGCGTGATCGACTACGTGATCGACTCCCCACACGCTCGGCGGATCGTCTCTAGACTGGGTCGAGTGCGATCGCTCGGAAGGCCTCAGCAGCCCCTCATCGGCAGACACGGAGAAACCCGTCTCATCGAGGAGCTGATCGGCGCCGCACGGGCGGGCCAGGGCGGCGTGCTGGTACTGCGCGGCGAAGCCGGGATCGGCAAGAGCGCGCTGCTCGAACACACCAGGGAAGCCGTGACCGGGTTCCTCGTCGTACACGCCACCGGCTCACAGTTCGAGTCGGAACTGCCGTTCGCCGCGCTGCACCAGCTGTGTCGGCCGCTGTGCACGCCGTCGCTCGGCTACCTCGCCGAGCTGTCTCCCCGGCATCAAGAGGTCCTCGACATCGCGTTCGGCAAGCTCACCGGCACCCCCGACCTCGTGCACGTCGGCCTGGCCGCGCTCGAGCTGATGGCCACCGCGGCCCGCCATCAGCCGCTGCTGTGCCTGATCGACGACGCGCACTGGCTGGACACGGAGTCGGCGCGGGTGCTGGCCTTCATCGCCAGGCGGATCGACACCGACCCGGTCGCCATGCTGATGTCGGCCCGGATCGCCGAGCCCGCGCACGAGCTGGACGAACTGCCCGCGCTGACCGTCGACCGGCTGAGTGAAGCCGACGCCCGCGCGCTGCTCGCGTCCGCCAGGCAGACGCCGCTCGACGACCGGGTGCGCGAACGGATCGTCGCCGAGGCCAGTGGCAACCCGCTGGCGTTGCTGCAGCTGCCCGACCTCGGCGCGTTCGCGCTGCCGGACACGTCCTCGGTGCCGACCCGGATCGAGCTGAGCTTCCAGGCGAAACTGGCCGATCTCCCCGACGCGGCCCGGCTGCTGCTGACCGTCGCGAGCGCCGACCCCACCGGCGACCCGGTGCTGTTGTGGGCGGCCGCGGAACGGCTGGGCATCGACGTGGCCGCCACCAGCGCCGCCGTCGCGGGCACCGGGCTCGTCGAGTTCTCCACCCGCATCCGCTTCCACCATCCGCTGGCCCGCTCGGCGGTCTACCTCGCCGCGGACGACGCCCAGCGCCGGACGGCCCACCGGGTGCTGGCCGAGGTCACCGACCCGGAGCTGGACCCCGACCGCCGGGCGTGGCACCGTGCCGAGGCCGCAACCGGACCCGACGAGGACGTCGCCGAGGAACTGGAGCGGTCCGCCGAACGGGCACGAGCGCGCGGCGGGATGAGCGCCGCGGCCGCCTTCCTCGAACGCGCGGCCGAGCTATCACTCGACGCCGTCAAGCGAGTGGAGCGCACGCTCGACGCGGCGCGGGCCAAGTTCGACGTCGGCGCTTTCGACGTGGCGGACACTTTGCTCACCACCATCGAGAACACCGGGCTGGACATGTGCCAGCGCTCGCACTGCGATCTGCTGCGCGGCCGGGTCGCCTTCATCCGCTATCACTACGAGGACGGCCCGAACTTCATGCTGCGCGCCGGGCGGCGGCTCGCGGAGTGGGACCCGGAGTGGTCCCGCGAGTGTTTCGTGGACGCGCTGGCGATGAGTGTCGTCGCGGGCCGTCCCAGCGGGGTGCTGGAGCTGATCCTCGACGCGGCGATGACCTCGGCGCCGCCATCACCGAAGCCGGACGTGCTCGACGCGCTGATCACGTTGTCGGCCAAGGGATATCGGGCAGCGGCTCCGTTGCTCCGCAAGGTGCTGCACGGCGACGGCGAACCGTTGTGGGCCACCAGGCACGCGCTCGCGGTGGAGATCGCGGCGGCGTTGTGGGACCCGCACAGCCACGCGGCGATCGCCGAGTCGCTGGTGCGGGAGGGTCGTGAGTCGGGCTCGCCGATCGCGCTGCGCCTGGCGCTGGCCGAGCTGGCGTCCGCTGCCGCGATGACCGGTGACGTCGGGAAGGCGATGGCGGCGATCGCCGAAGAGTCCGCGATCGCCGACGCGACCGGTGGGCGTCCGGTGTACTACCACCAGCTGCGGCTGGCCGCGATACGCGGACGCAGGCAGGAAGCGACGGAGCTGATCGACCAGGCCATGGCGGCGGCCCGGGAGCGCGGTACCGACCAGCTGACCGCCAACGTCCACTGGGCGGCCGCGGTGCTGCACAACGGACTCGCGGAATATCAGGCCGCACTGACCGCGGCCAGGAACGCCGTCGACTACGGCGATCTCTTCCTCAGCGGATTCGCACTGCCCGAACTGGTGGAGGCGGCCGTCCGCAGCGGCGAGCGGGACGAAGCCGCCCGCGCGCTGGAGTCGTTGACCGAACGCGCCGACGGCGGGACGGAGACGATCCTGGGTGTGACGGCGTACGCGAGAGGCTTGGTGACCGGCGCCGAGGACGACTATCGCGAGGCCATCGAACTACTCGAGGCCAGCCCGCTGGTCCCCTATCGGGCCAGGGCGAACCTGCTGTACGGGGAATGGCTCCGACGCGAGAATCGCCGGAAGGAATGCCGTCAGCAGCTCCGCATCGCCCATGACCTGCTGACCCAGTCCGGAATGGACGCGTTCGCCCAGCGGGCCTCCGTCGAACTACAGGCCACCGGCGAGAACGCCCGCACCCGCTCGGAGCACGCGCACAACCAGCTCACCATGCAGGAGATGCACATCGCCCGGCTGGTCGCCACGGGCGCGACCTCCACCGAGGTCGCGGCGCGGCTGTTCATCAGTCACCGCACCGTCGACACCCACCTGCGCAACGTGTTCCGCAAGCTGGAGATCACCTCACGCAAGCAGCTCAAGAACCTGCCCGGGTTGCGCGTGGGGTCGTGAGTGGTACGGCCGGTTAGAACCAATGCCGGGCAGTTAGGGACCGGCCTCCTGGGTCAAGCCGTGCTTCTGCGGGTGTCGATCCGCCCGAACGCCACTTTCGCAACGCTGAGCGACACGAACGCCACTTTCGCAACGTTCAACGACACGACAGAAAAAGACAAAAGAGACAAATTGGTACGTATGGGCGTGGTTCGCGTCCTTTGTGGACCTTGAAGCAAGACCCGTCGCCCATATCCGAGCAGGATGATCTTCGGATCGCGTCGCTCGACACCGCGACCCCGGCCTTCACTGCCCGGCATTGGGTTCTAACCGACGAAAACACTCACGACCCCCTCATCGGCTGCCTCGCCCGTGTCAGGTCGTGGCCTGGCATGGGTGAGGGAGGCCCTGACCCACTCGGCTCAGGTGAGAGGAGCTTCACCCGAGCCGACCGTGGACGAAGGCCCCCTCATACCTAGGTCTCGGACCCAGGTGAGTGCCGCTTGCGTCGCCTAACGCCGCAAACCGCACTCACCCCGTCCCGAATAACCCTCAGCCGCTGGAGACAAGTAGGTTGACCGCGCAGGTTTTGAGGCGCTCGACGACCCCTTCCCCGAACTAGGCCGCGGCCGCCAGCAACGCGCCGAGCACCGTCTTGATCAACGGGTGCTCGGCGCTCCCCCGCCGCACCGCCGCGAAGACCCGCCGCAGCGGGGCCTCGCCGCGCAACGGGATCGCGACCGCGCCGGGCACCGCCGTGACCGCGTTGCGCGGCACCAAAGCCACACCCTCGCCGGCGGCAACCAGTGTGGTGATCGCGCGGAAGTCGTCGGAAACGTGGCGGATACGCGGATTCGCGCAGGCGATCTCCAGCACGTCCCGGCAGGGATTGCCTTCCCTCGGCGCGATCCACTCGTCGTCGGCCAGCTCGGCTATGTCCACTTCGGACTCACCGCCGAGCCGGTGCCCGGCGGGCAGCACGACGTCGAACGGCTCGACGTACAACGGCGTGCGGGTGAGCCTGGCCTCGTCGGTGCGCGGCGAGAGCCGGTACTCCTCGGTGATCGCCAAGTCGACCTCGCCGTCGAGCAGCAGCGGGATGCTCGCGTGCCCCTCGGCGTCCTGGACCTGGACGGACACGCCGGGCGAGGTCGTGCGCAGCGCGCCGATGGCGGGCGCGACCACGGTCGTGATGGCCGAGGCGAAGCTCGCCATGCGGACCAGCCCGCGCACGCCAGAGCCGAGTTCGGCCAGCGTCGCCTGCGCGCGCTCCAGCTCGGCGGCGACGGCGTTCGCGTGCACCACCAGCAGTTCACCGGCCGGGGTCAGCGAGACACGCCTGCCCCAGCGGCGCAACAGCTGCTGGCCGCACTCGGCTTCGAGCGCGGCCAGCTGCTGGGACACCGCGGACGGGGTCAGGTGCAGTGCCTGGCCCGCCGCCGTCACGGTGCCGTGGTCGGCGAGTGCCCGCAGTACCCGCAGCCGTCGCGGATCGATCATCAGTCCATCATGGACCTAGCGGTCACGAACGCGTCGACCGCACGGTGGATGTCCTCTGTGGAATGCGCGGCGGACATCTGGGTCCGGATGCGCGCCTTGCCGTGCGGCACCACCGGGTACGAGAAGCCGACCACGTAGATGCCCTGGTCGAGCAGCAGATCCGCCATCTTGCCCGCCTTCGCGGCGTCGCCGATCATCACCGGGATGATCGGGTGCTCGCCGGGCAGCAGGTCGAAGCCCTCTTCGGTCATGCGGCGACGGAACAGCTCGGTGTTGGCGCGCAGCCGCTCCAGCAGCTCGCCCGACTTCTCGAGCAGCTCCAGCGTCGCGAGCGCGGCCGCGGTGATCGAAGGCGCCAGCGAGTTCGAGAACAGGTACGGCCGGGACCGCTGCCGCAGCATCTCGATGATCTCCGCGCGGCCCGAGGTGTAGCCGCCGCTGGCGCCGCCGAGCGCCTTGCCCAGCGTGCCGGTCAGGATGTCGACCTTGTCGCTCACGCCGAACAGCTCGGGCGTGCCGCGCCCGGTCGGGCCGGTGAAGCCGACCGCGTGCGAGTCGTCGACCATGACCAGCGCGTCGTAGCGCTCGGCCAGCTCGACGATCTTGTCGAGCGGCGCGAGGTAGCCGTCCATCGAGAACACGCCGTCGGTGGCGATCAGCCGGTACCGCGCGCCTGCCGCCTCCTGCAGGCGCTGCTCCAGGTCGGCGACGTCGCGATTGCGGTAGCGCATCCGCTTCGCCTTGCACAGCCGGACGCCGTCGATGATCGACGCGTGGTTGAGCTCGTCGGAGATGATCACGTCCTGCTCGCCGAGCAGCGTCTCGAACAAGCCGGCGTTGGCGTCGAAGCAGGAGCTGTAGAGGATGGTGTCCTCGGTGCCGAGGAACTCCGAAAGCTTCGCTTCCAGCTCCTTGTGCGGCTGCTGCGTCCCGCAGATGAACCGGACCGACGCCATGCCGAAGCCCCAGCGGTCGAGCGCCTCGTGCGCCGCGGTGATCAGCGCCGGGTGGTCGGCGAGGCCGAGGTAGTTGTTGGCGCAGAAGTTCAGCACCTCGGACCCGGTCACGCTGACCGCGGCCCGCTGCGGGCTCTGGATCACCCGTTCGCCCTTGTACAGCCCGGCTTCCCGGATCTCCGCGAGACCGGTCTTGAGGTCATCGCGCATCGCGCCGTACATCAGTTCTCCGTCCAGTCCATGATGACCTTGCCGCAGCGGCCGTCCCTGGCCGTCGCGAACGCCTTCTCGTGTTCGGTGTAGTGGAAGCGGTCGGTGATCACCGGCGCGATGTCGAGCCCGGCCTGCAGCAGCACCGACATCGAGTACCAGGTCTCGAACATCTCGCGGCCGTAGATGCCCTTGAGGTGGATCATCTTCAGCACGACGGTGGCGATGTCGACCGAGACGTCGCTCGCCGGCAGCCCGAGCATCGCGATGCGGCCGCCGTGGGACATGTTGGTGATCATGTCGCGCAGCGCCTCGGGGCGCCCGCTCATCTCCATGCCGACGTCGAAGCCCTCGGCCATCTTCAGCCGCGCCTGCGCGTCGGCGATGGTCGCGTTCGACACGTCGAGCGCCAGGTCGACGCCGACCTTGCGCGCCAGTTCGAGCCGGTGCTCGCTGACGTCGGTGATCACGACGTTGCGCGCGCCCGCGTGCTTCGCGATGGCCGCGGCCATGATGCCGATCGGTCCGGCGCCGGTGATCAGCACGTCCTCCCCGATCACCGGGAACGACAGCGCGGTGTGCACGGCGTTGCCCAGCGGGTCGAACACGGCGGCGATGTCGAGGTCGATCGGCGTCCGGTGCACCCAGGCGTTCTGCTCGGGCAGCACGGCGTACTGCGCGAACGCGCCATCGGTGTGCACGCCGAGCCCGCGCGTTCTCGCGCAGAGATGACGGCGTCCCGCCTTGCAGTTGCGGCAGCTGCCGCACACGAGGTGCCCCTCGCCGCTGACCAGGTCGCCGACCTCCACGGACGTCACCGCGCGGCCGATCTCGACCACCTCGCCGACGAACTCGTGCCCGACGACCAGCGGCGCCTGGATGGTCTTCGCCGCCCAGTCGTCCCACGACTCGATGTGCAGGTCGGTGCCGCAAATGCCGGTACGCAGCACCCGGACGACGACGTCACCGGGCCCGGCGACCGGGTCCGGGACGTCCATCAGCCGCAGTCCTGGTGCTCGGTCCACTTTGACCAATGCCTTCATGGCGCGAAGTCTCGCTGGTTACCGCTGTTCGGTCCATCGCGAGTTTCTGCAGTTCCTTGTTAGCTCAGCTTCACAGCGATTGCGCCCTGCGCTCGGCCATCGTCACCCCGCCCGCACTCCACAGCTCGGGCTTGAACTCGGTGATGTGCACCCGGATGGCCTGATCGTCGACGCCGAGGCTGTCACGCACGGCATCGTGCACGGCGGCGAGGCAGGCCCGCAGCATCTCGGGGTCGCGGCCCTCGGCGAGCTTGATCTCCACGAACGGCACTTTTCCTCCTGGGAAAGGTCGGGAACTCCAGCGCCCAGCCTAATGATCAACAACCCAGGTTCACCCCGTCGTGAGTGGTATGGCCGGTTAGAACCGGCCGTACCACTCACGACCCCAGATCATGGCGGACGCCTTCATTGCGTCCGAAATGTCCGGGTTTGGGGAAATCGTTGACGAACCGGTGACATGTCTGCAACATTTAAACTTCTCCCCGCAAGAAATCGACTAGCTCACGCAAGTTCAGGGCTCCCCGTCTCTGTCATCGCTGAAGAACAGAGGACTCGATGCACCGGAAGCAGCTGCTCAGCGGCCTACTCGCGGCGGGTTTGATCGCCGCCGGGGTCTCCGCCGCCACCGCCGCCCCCACTCCCGCGCCACCGGCCGCTCCGGCCGGGCTCGTCGCGGGCAAGACCCTGTCGGCCAGCAGCGCGCTGCCCGGCTATCCCGTCGGCAATGCCGGGGACGGGGACCAGAACACCTACTGGGAAAGCACGAACAACGCGTTCCCCCAATGGCTGCAGGCCGATCTCGGGGCCGCGACGGCCGTGGACCGGGTCGTACTGAAACTGCCCGCGTCGTGGGGCGCGCGCAGGCAGACGCTCGGGGTGCAGGCCAGCACCAACGGGACCGCGTTCACCGAGGTCAGCGCGCTGGCAGGACAGGATTTCACGCCGGCCGCCGGCAACACCGTGTCGCTCACGTTCAGCACCACGACCACCCGGTACCTGCGGGTGAACATCACCGGCAACACCGGCTGGCCTGCCGCGCAGATCTCGGAGTTCGAGGTGTACGGGCCGGTCACCGGTGACACGCAGCCGCCGAGCCCGCCGGGGAACCTGGCGTTCACCGAACCGGGCGGCGGGCAGATCCGGCTCACCTGGTCGGCGGCGAACGACAACGTCGGCGTGACCGGCTACTCGGTCTATCGCAACAACGCGCTCGTGACGACCGTGGCGGGCGATGTGCTCGGCTACACCGACACACAGCCGTCGACGGCGTCGGCCGAGTACTTCGTCCGCGCGCGGGACGCCGCGGGGAACGTCTCCGGCGACAGCAACCACGTGACCAGGGCAGGTCAGGGTGGCGGCACCGATCTCGCGCGGGGCAAGCCGATCGAGGCGTCATCGGCGGCGTTCAACTTCGTCGCCGCCAACGCCAACGACGGGAATCTGGCCACCTATTGGGAGTCTTCGGGCTATCCGTCGACGCTGACCGTCAAGCTCGGCTCGAACGCCGACGTCAGCTCGGTCGTCGTCAAGCTCAACCCCGATTCCGCGTGGGGCGCCAGGACGCAGGGCATCGAGGTGCTCGGGCGTGAGCAGTCGGCCGCCGGGTTCACCTCACTGGTCGCGGGCGCGAACTACGCGTTCAACCCGGCCACCAGCCAGAACTCGGTGACCATCCCGGTCTCCGGCCGCATCGCCGACCTGCGACTGCGGTTCACCGCGAACAGCGGCGCACCGGGCGGGCAGGTCGCCGAGCTGCAGGTCGTCGGCACGCCGGCGCCCAATCCCGATCTGACCGTCACGGCGTTGACCTGGACGCCCGCCGCGCCGTCGGAGACCGACCCGATCACGCTCTCGGCCACGGTCCGCAACACCGGCACCGCGCCGGCGGGCGCGACCTCGGTCAACTTCGTGCTCGGCGGTTCGGTCGCCGGTTCCGCGCCGGTCGCCGCGCTCGCCGCGGGCGCTTCGGCGACGGTCACGGCGTCTGTGGGCCGCAAGGCCATGGGCAGTTACAGCGCTTCGGCGGTGGTAGACCCGGCCAAGACGATCTTCGAGCAGAACGAGGACAACAACACCTTCACCGCGTCCTCGCAGCTGGTCGTCGCCCAGGCACCCGGCCCTGACCTGCAGGTTCTCGCCGTGACGGCCAATCCGCCCAACCCGGCGGCCGGCGCCGCCGTGCGGTTCACCGTCTCGGTGCACAACCGCGGCACCACGGGAACCGGCGCGAACACGGTCACCCGCGTGGTCGCGGGCGGCACCACGCTCGACACCACCACCGCGCCGATCAACGCGGGCGCGACGGCGAGCGTGACCACCACCGGCACCTGGACCGCCACCAGCGGCGGCGCCACGATCACCGCCACCGCGGACGCGACCGGCGTCGTCGCGGAGACCAACGAGACCAACAACTCGCTGTCACAGTCCATTGTGGTCGGTCGCGGCGCGGCCGTACCGTGGACCGAATACGAGGCGGAAGCCGGGCGCTACCAAGGAACCCTGCTCACCACGGACCCGCTGCGGACCTTCGGGCACACGAACTTCGCGACCGAGTCGTCCGGCAGGCAGTCGGTGCGGCTGACCGGCACCGGCCAGTTCGTCGAGGTCACCTCGGCGGGCGCGGCCAACTCGATCGTCGTGCGCAACTCGATCCCCGACGCGCCTGGTGGCGGCGGTATCGACGCGACGCTGAGCCTGTACGTCAACGACACATTCGTCCAGAAGCTGAACCTGTCGTCCAAACACAGCTGGCTCTACGGCAACACCGACGGCCCCGAGGCGTTGACCAACACCCCGCAGGCCGACGCGCGGCGGCTGTTCGACGAGGCGCACGCGCTGCTCCCGTCGAGCTACCCGGCGGGCACCAAGTTCCGGCTCCAGCGCGACGCGAGCGACACGGCGTCGTTCTACATCGTCGACCTGGTCGACCTCGAGCAGGTCGCGCCGCCCGCCGAGAAGCCGGCCGAGTGCACGTCGATCACCCAGTACGGCGCCGTTCCCGACGACGGCGGCGACGACACCGCGGCGATCCAGCGCGCGGTGACCGACGACCAGAACGGCGTCATCTCCTGTGTCTGGATCCCGGCAGGCCAATGGCGGCAGGAGCAGAAGATCCTCACCGACGACCCCGAGAACCGCGGTCAGTTCAACCAGGTGGGCATCAGCAACGTCAGCATCCGCGGCGCGGGCATGTGGTACTCGCAGTTCTACACGCTGACCGAGCCGCAGAACGCGCACGGCATCAACCATCCGCACGAGGGCAACTTCGGCTTCGACATCGACAACAACGTCCAGATCTCCGACATCGCGATCTTCGGCTCCGGCCGCATCCGCGGCGGCAACGACGGTTCCGAAGGCGGCGTCGGCCTCAACGGGCGGTTCGGCAAGAACACCAAGATCTCCAACGTCTGGATCGAGCACGCCAACGTCGGCGTCTGGGTCGGCAGGGACTACGACAACATCCCCGCGCTGTGGGGCCCGGCCGACGGCCTGCAGTTCACCGGCATGCGCATCCGCGACACCTACGCGGACGGCATCAACCTGAGCAACGGCAGCCGCAACTCGCGCGTGTTCAACTCCTCGTTCCGCACCACCGGCGACGACGCGCTCGCGGTGTGGGCCAACAAGTACGTGAAGGACCCGTCGACCGACATCGGCCACGACAACGCCTTCACCAACAACACGATCCAGCTTCCCTGGCGTGCCAACGGGATCGCGATCTACGGCGGCTACGGGAACAAGATCGAGAACAACCTCGTCTACGACACGATGAACTACCCGGGCATCATGCTGGCGACCGACCACGACCCGCTGCCCTTCTCCGGGCAGACGCTGATCGCCAACAACGGGCTCTACCGCACGGGTGGCGCGTTCTGGAACGAGGACCAGGAGTTCGGCGCGATCACGTTGTTCGCGGCGAACCTGGACATCCCCGGTGTCGTCATCCGCGACACCGACATCGCCGACTCGACCTACGACGGCATCCAGTTCAAGACCGGCGGCGGGAACCTCCCGAACGTCACGGTCTCGAACGTCCGCATCGACAAGTCGAACAACGGCGCCGGTGTCCTCGCGATGGGCGGCGCGCGCGGCAGCGCGACGCTGACCAACGTGACCATCACCAACTCCGCGAAGGGAGACATCGTCAAGGAGCCCGGCTCGACGTTCGTCTTGACCACGGGATAAGGGCTCGTGAGCGTTGCGGGCGGTTAGAACCGCCCGCAACGCTCACGACCCCTGGCGACCCAATGCGTACCGGACGGCGTCGGCGCGGGAGTGGAAACCGGCCTTGGCGAAGAGGTTGTTGATGTGCGTCTTGACGGTCGCCTCGCTGATCACCAGGCGTTCGGCGATCTCCGGATTGCGCAGGCCTTCGCCGATGAGACCGAGGATTTCGCGCTCCCGCGCGGTCAGCGTGAACGTTTCCTCGACACGGGCCGGACGCGACGCGAGTGACAGCAGACGACGCTGGACCTCCGGCGCCAGCACCGCCTGGCCCGAGGCGGCGCCGCGCACGGCCTGCTCGATCTTGGCGCGGTCGGCTTCCTTGGTCAGGTAGCCGCTCGCGCCGGCGTGCAGCGCGGCGAGGATCGAATCGTCGTCGTCGAATGTGGTGAGCACGACGATCTGGGTGTCCGGGTTGGCCGCGCGGATGCGGCCGGTGGCCTCGGCGCCGCCCATGACCGGCATGTGCAGGTCCATCAGCACCACGTCGGGCCGATGCGCGGCGACCGCGGCGACGGCCTCCTCGCCGTTGGTGGCCGTGGCGACGACGTGGATGCCGTCGGCGAGGTCGAGCATCACCGCGAGCGCCTCGCGGACCGACGCCTGGTCGTCGACGACGAGCAGGGAGATCACCGGGGTACCTCCAGTTCGACCGTCCAGCCGTCCACAGCGGACGGTCCGGCGCGGAGTGTGCCACCGAGCAGCGCGACACGCTCGCGCATGCCGGGCAACCCCAGTCCGCCGCCGGCGAGCCCGGGGTCGGCAGGCGCGGTCGCCGGGCCGTTTTCGATGGTGAGCGCGACGGTTTCGGCGGTGAACCCCAGCCTCATGGCACGGTCGGCGCCGGGCGCGTGCTTGGCAGCGTTGGTGAGCGCCTCCTGCGCGGCGCGGATGAGCGCGTGCGCGACCTCGCTCGGCACCGGCCCCGGGGTGCCGTCGATCCTGAACGTCACGGCCTCGCCGGACGCCATCAGCTCCAGCGTCCGTTCCAGCGGCAGCGTGTCCTCGCGCAGTGCGTGGATCGCGTGACGGGTCTCGGTGATGCTGTCGACGGCGAGTGCCCTGGCGCGCCGGACGGCCTGGGTCGCTTCGTCGCCGCGTCCCTTGCCGTACAGGGCATCCGCCATGTCCAGCTGCATCGCGATGCCGGACAGCGAGTGCCCGAGCACGTCGTGGATCTCGCGGGCGATGCGCCCGCGTTCCAGCAGCGCGGCCTCGCGAGCCTCGGACACGGTGGCGCGCTCGGCGCTGGCCAGCGCGTCGCGCCGTTCGCGACGGGCGATGCCCATGTAGACCGGCGCGGCGACGGCGAAGCCGAGCCACCACGGCCACTGCTGATCGAGCGGGTTGAGTTCTTCGACCAGCAGCACGGCGCCGACCGCGATGAGCGCGCCGGTGACGGAGACGCCGATCGCCACGCGCGTGCGGAGCCGGGCGCCAGCGGTGCCGCTGGCGACGAACGCGAACGCGGGCGCCACGGTCGACTGCGCGACCGCGAGCAGCACCGCCGAGAGCACCACGAACGCCAGCGCGACGGGGAAGGCCGCCCTCGGCGGCCAGGTGAAGAGTGTGCCGATAGTGATCACCGAGACGATCACCAGCAGCGTGATCGCGAGCGGCGGGATGATCAGCGGGCGCGTGGCGCACTGGGCCGCCGCCAGCACGACCAGCGTGCCCATGATGAACGGGCGCAGCCATTCGTCGGTGAACCGGGGCCTGCGCGTCCCCGGTTCCCTCGCGTCCGTCGTCATCATCGCTCAGCGTAGCTAGCGGCGGCCGTTGACGCGTCGCTGGAGATCGTCGAGGAACTGCGACCGCTCGTGCGGCGCGCCGTCCTTGCCCGTCTTCCACACGATCTGCTGACCCGAGCGCAGCGCCTTCGCCAGCACGACGACCCCTTCGGCGAGCAGCCCGAGGCCGAGTGACACGAACATCGCGCTGTTCGAATCCGTGCTCTTGTCGAGCGTGGCGAGCAACGCGCCGGCCCCGACCTTGACGCCGATGTTGAGCACCCACAGCAGCACGGTCACCCAGGTGTAGCGCATGAAGACGATGTCGTCCTGGTGATACAGCCGGATGCTCAGCCCGCGCAGCGCGCCGAGGCCGATCCCGATCACGGTGGTCACGACCAGGAAGATCAGCGCGATCGACGATCCGGTGACCGACTCGATGTTCCACAGCCCGATGACGACCAAGATCGCTGGCAGCACCAGCATCCGCTTGGCCTCCGCCGGCTGCCCCAGCATCCTCCTGACCAGCACGTATCCGATGACCGCGATGATGAGCACGAGCTGCGTGACGCCGTTCATGGTGTGTTCCCCTCCAGGGTTTTCCGATGTACCCCGAAGTTAGGTCCGGACCACCCCCGCGGTCTTGAGGCGCACGCCGTATCCGCGGGTGGAGGTTTTCTCCACCCGGCGGCATGGTCTAGACAACTTGGGCGGGTGCCTCTACCGTCGTGAAATGCGCCTTTTCGGTCGTGTCATCGCCGCCGCTTTCGCTTGCCTGCTGGCGTTTTCGCTGCCCAGCCCCGCCACGGCGAGCCCGGACTGCGAGTGCTCGACGCCGTCGATCGACCGGTTGCAGCAGTGGATCGCGAGCGGTGAGGGCGCCACGGTCCCGGCCACCGGGAGCCTGCTCGTGCGTGAGCGTGACCGCTACGCCGCCAAGGTGACCTTCGTCGGCGCCGAGTGGCACGTCGTCGTGGTCTGGCTGGGCAACCAGTTCGAGGCGCAGGCCGATCTGTCCAAGTCCTCGGGCTTCTGGATGACCTACAGCGCGACCGACGACGTCTACCTCCAGCTGCGGCCCGCCTCGCACTGGAGTGGCGGCGACAAGTGGCTGACCCTCGTCCCGTCCACCGGCGGCAAGCGCGTGACCAAGTTCTTCAGCTTCGCGCCCGCCAAGTGGACGTTCCTGCCCGAGCTGGGCAAGCCCGCCTACTCGTTCGCTTCGGCGCTGACGGAGGCACGGGGCTTCGTGTTCGTCGGCAAGACCCCGAACAAGCTCGACTTCCGGGGGCTGCGCATCGACGGCTACCGGCCACCGTGCCTCTGACGATCAGCGGAATCCGCGCAGCCGCAGGCTGTTGCTGACCACGAACACCGAGCTGAACGCCATCGCCGCGCCCGCGATCATCGGGTTGAGCAGCCCCGCGGCTGCCAGCGGCAGCGCCGCGATGTTGTAGGCGAACGCCCAGAACAGGTTGCCCTTGATCGTGCGCAGCGTCTGGCGGGACAGCCGGATCGCGTCCGCGGCCGCGCGCAGGTCACCGCGGACCAGCGTGAGGTCGCCGGCCTCGATCGCGACGTCGGTCCCCGTGCCCATCGCCAGGCCGAGATCGGCCTTGGCCAGCGCGGCCGCGTCGTTGACGCCGTCGCCGACCATGGCGACGCCCTTGCCTTCGCGCTGCAGCCGGGTGACCACGTCGACCTTGTCCTGGGGCAGCACCTCGGCGATGACCTGGTCGATGCCGACCTCGGCGGCGACCGCGCGGGCCGCGGCCTCGTTGTCCCCGGTCAGCAGCACTGGCGTGAGCCCGAGCGCGCGCAGCTGCCTGACGGCGTCGGCGGACGTCGGCTTGACGGTGTCCGCGACCACGAGCACCGCGCGGGCCCGGCCGTCCCAGCCGACGACGACCGCGGTCCGGCCGAGTTGCTCCTCGGCCGCCTTCGCCTCGGTGAGCTCCTCCGGCAGCCGGTGACTCCACTGCTCCAGCAGCGCGGAGCGGCCGACGAGCACGGCCTTTCCGTCCACGATCCCTTGCACGCCAAGGCCTTCGAGGTTGGTGAACTCCTCCGCCTTCGGCAGGCCGTCACCGGCGGCGCGGGCGATCGCGCGGGCGATCGGGTGCTCCGAAGCGCTCTCCAGCGCACCCGCGAGCCGGAGCGCCTCGCCGGCGTCGACGCCCTCGGCGACGTGGACCTCGACGAGCGACATCTGCCCGGTGGTGACGGTGCCGGTCTTGTCCAGCACGACCGTGTCGACGCCGCGGGTGGACTCCAGCACCTCCGGCCCCTTGATCAGGATGCCGAGCTGCGCGCCGCGGCCGGTGCCCACGAGCAGCGCGGTCGGCGTGGCGAGCCCGAGCGCGCACGGGCAGGCGATGATCAGCACCGCGACGGCGGCGGTGAAGGCGGCCGAGACCGAACCACCGGCGCCGAGCCAGAACATGAGCGTGCCGGCGGCGAGCGCGATCACGATCGGCACGAAGACCGCGGAGATGCGGTCGGCGAGCCGTTGGACCTGCGCTTTCCCGGTTTGGGCGTCCTCGACCAGCTTGGCCATCATGGCGAGCTGGGTGTCGGCGCCGACCCGGCTCGCGCGGACGATCAGCCTGCCGCCCGCGTTGACGGTCGCGCCCGCGACCGCGTCGCCGGGCCCGACCTCGACCGGGACGCTCTCGCCGGTCAGCATGCTCGCGTCGACCGCGGAACTGCCTTCGGCGACGACGCCGTCGGTGGCGATCTTCTCACCCGGCCGCACGACGAAGAGGTCGCCGACCACGAGCTGCTCGGTCGGGACGCGCTGCTCGCGTCCGTCGCGCAGCACGGCGACGTCCTTCGCGCCGAGTTCGAGCAGCGCGCGCAACGCGGCGCCCGCCCTACGCTTCGACCTGGCCTCGAAATACCGTCCGGCGAGGATGAACGTGGTGACGCCGGCGGCCACCTCGAGGTAGATGTTGCCGTCGCCGGACATCCGCCGCACGGTCAGCTCGAACGGATGCGTCATCCCCGCCACCCCGGCGGTACCGAACAGCAGGGCGTAGAGCGACCACGCGAACGCGGCCAGCGTGCCCATCGAGATCAGCGTGTCCATGGTGGCCGCGCCGTGCCGCAGGTTCGTCCACGTGGCCCGGTGGAACGGCCAGGCCGCCCACACCAGCACGGGCGCGGCGAGGGTCAGCGAGATCCACTGCCAGTAGGTGAACTGGAACGCGGGCACCATGGCCAGCACGATCACGGGCACCGACAGCACGGCCGAGCCGATCAGGCGCTGCCTTAGCGGCGCGGTCTCGTCGACCTCTTGCCTAGGCTCTTCTTCTTTGACAGGAAGCGTCGCCGAGTAGCCGGCCGCCTCGACCTGTTCGATCAGCTGCTGCGGCTCGATTCCGTTGCCGTAGAAGACTTTCGCCTTCTCGGTGGCGTAGTTGACGGTGGCTGTGACGCCATCGAGCTTGTTCAGTTTCTTCTCGATGCGCATTGCGCACGAGGCGCAGGTCATCCCGGTGATCGCGAGTTCGATCTCGGCGGTCGCCGCCGCCTGGTCCAGGTTCGCGGTCATGAGTGCGCTCCGTTCGCGGCGACGGTGAAGCCGGCGGTCCGCACCTTGCCCTCGTGCTGGAAGTCCAGGAACAGCCGGTAGGTGGCTGCGGACGGCACCTCGGCGTAGAAGGTGACCGACGGCCCGGCCGTGGTCTGCGCCTCGGGATGCACGTGGAGGTACGCGAGGTCGCCGCCGCGCAGCGCGACGAGGTGCCCGAAGGCGCCCAGGTAAGGCTGGAGATCGGTGACCGGCCGCCCGTTCTTGGCGACGGTCAGCGTCACCTTCGAAGACTTGCCAGGCACGAGATCACCGTCGAGCCGCACCTGGTAACCCTCCACATCGGACACTCGCTGCGGCGCATGGGTCACGGGCTGGAAATCACCGGGCGCGGCGAGGTCGACGCCGAGCGTCGTGGCCTTGCCGCCGGTCGGCGCGAAGTCGGCGAACGCCCGGTAACCGCCTGCCTGTGACACGGTCAGCGGCACGCTCCAGGTGCCGTCGGCGGCGAGCGCCGGGTGCACGTGCTGGAAGCCCGAGCCGTCGCGGCGCACCACGATCAAGTGCATCGACTTCTCGTGCTTGACGTCGTACGCGGTGACCGCGTGTCCGTCAGGGCCCATCACACGGAAGGAAAAAGTGCTGGTCACACCGGGCGTCAGCGTCGCGCTGGCCGGTGTGAAGGTGTAGCCGCCCATCGACGACGCCAGCCCGCCCGGCAGGTCGTCACCGGGCGCTTCGGCGGTGTGGGCGTCCCCGTGCCCGGCCTCTTCGGTGTGCGCACCGGCTTCGCCTTCGAAGGGACCGACGGCGGTTCCCACCGCCCACGCACCCCCGGCGATCAGTGCGAGCGCCACCCCGTAGGCGGAAAGCTTCGCTGCTGTCTGCATCGCATGTCCTCTCGACCACTCGAAGATATACCCATAGGGGGTACCTGTGTCAACGAGGTCCATACCCCCGTACCGTATTTAAGCCTGGTCTGCGGACGGCCGAACTCGCGCCGACCCGATCGGGTTGCGCACGGTTTTGTCGGTGCTCGCGGGTAGCGTCTGTCCCGTGGAAGCTCGAGAGCGCATACAGGAACTCGCCGACCGGATCGTCGTGCTGCGCGACGCGTACTACCGGGGTTCGCCGTCCGTGGCGGACGCCGAGTACGACGCGATCGAAGACGAGTTACGCGGGCTGATCGCGGCCAATCCGGAGCTGGCCCCCGATCCGAACCCGCTGGATCAGGTCGGCGCGCCCACCGTGCTGCACGCGCCGGTGCGGCACTCGCGGCCGATGCTCTCGCTGGAGAAGGCGACCCAGCCGGAGCAGGTCGCGGCCTTCTTCGACCGGTTCCCCGGGCAGCCGGTGGTCGTCATGCCGAAGCTCGACGGCCTGTCGCTGGCGCTGGTCTACGAGAACGGGCGGCTCGCGCGAGCGGTCACCCGCGGCGACGGCACCACGGGCGACGACGTGACGCCGCTGGTCAAGGCCCTGACCGACGGGGTGCCGAACAAGGTCGACGCACCCGGCCGGGTCGAGGTGCGCGGCGAGGCCGTGATGCTGCGGTCCACCTTCGCCGCGTACAACACCGCGCATCCGGACAAGCCGCTGATCAACCCGCGCAACGCGGCCGCGGGCACGCTGCGCGCCAAGGACGCGGCGACGGTGGCCGAGCGGCGGCTGCGGTTCTTCGCGTTCGATCTGCACACGGATCCGGACAGCGCGGAGACCGATCTGGACGGTGCACTGAGGACACTCGGGTTCGACGCGGCCGACATGCGCCACTGCGCGGACGCCGCGGCCGCGCAGGAAGTCATCTCCACGATCGAGCGGCAGCGCAACGAGCTCGACTACGACCTCGACGGCGCGGTGCTGCGACTGGCCGACCGTGACGCGTACGCCGCGGCGGGCACCCGGTCGAGCTCGCCGCGTGGCGCGCTGGCGTTCAAGTTCGCCGCCGAGGAGAAGACGACCATCCTCGCCGACGTGGTCTGGGATGTCGGCAAGACCGGCAAGATCGCACCGGTCGCCTGGCTGGAGCCGGTGTTCGTCGGCGGCACCACCGTCACCCGCGCGACGCTGGCCAACCAGGAGGTCATCCGCGCCCGCGGCATCAAGATCGGCGACACCGTGCTGGTGCGCCGCGCTGGCGACGTGATCCCGTTCGTCGCGGGCGTGCTCGACGCGTCGAAGCGCACCGGCGAGGAGAAGGAGATCGTCCCGCCCAGCGTCTGCCCGTCCTGCGAGCAGCCGCTGACCGAGCAGGGCAACAGCCGGGAACTGTTCTGCACCAACGTCTCCTGCCCCGCGCAGACCGTGCGCCGGCTGATCCACTGGGCCTCACGCGCGGCGGCCGACATCGACGCCATCGGCGGCGTCTGGATCGAGCGCCTGGCCGAGGCGGGCATCCTCGAACACCCCTCCGACTTCTACACCCTCACCAAGGAAAGACTGCTCGAGTTCGACCGCATCGGCGAGATCTCCGCGGCGCGCATGGTCGACTCGATCGACGTCAGCCGCCAGGTCGGGCTCCGCCGCGCCCTGATCGGGCTCGCCATCCCGATGGCCTCCGAAGGCACCGCCGCCCGTCTCTGCCGAGCCGGATTCGGTTCGCTGGAAGACGTCGTGGACGCGGGCGTCGACGGCCTCGTGGCCGTCGAGGACATCGGCCCCAAGGTCGCCGCCTCCCTGATCGAGCACCTCACCCGCCTGCGCCCCGAGCTGGAGCGCCTGCGCGAGCGCGGCGTCTCACTCGACGTACGCGACGAGGACCTGCCGCCTGTCGTCGTGTCCGGCGCGCCGCTGGCGGAGAAGACGGTCGTGATCACCGGCTCGATCAGCGACCCCCGCTCCGGCGAAAAGGTGGCCCGCCCCACCTTCCAGCGCCTGTGTGAGAAGGCGGGCGCGACCATCGCCTCCTCGGTCTCGGCGAACACCGACATGCTGATCACCGGCGCCGACGTCGGCGCCAGCAAGATCGCGAAAGCCGAGAAACTCGAAGTCGACGTCGTCGACCAAGGCGTCATCTGGCAGCAGCTCATCGACGCAGGCGTCGTCTAGCCGCATCACGCCCCTGCTCGGCGTCATCCAAACGCGACGTATTCGAAGCCCGCGCGGGGTCAGGTCGTGGCGCCCGTGAGCCGATGATCGGAGCAGCAGCTCGCCGTACGACGACCGGAGGCGGTCATGGTCCCCACCCCTGAGCAGACGATGGTCCACTCGTACCTGTTCCTGCGCCGCGTCATCGGCGGCGTCGGGATGGCGTTGCCGGTCGTGCTCATCGTCGGGCAGTTCCTGCTCACCGGGGAGCTGCTGACCTCGATCAGCGGGTACTACTACGGCGACCTGCGTGACGTCTTCGTCGGCGGGATGTGCGCGGCCGGGGTGTTCCTGCTCTGCTACTACGGCAAGACCCGGACCGAGAACTTCGCCGGGTACGTCGCGGGAGCGGGAGCGATCGGCCTCGCGCTGTGCCCGACCAGGCCGGTGAACCCGACCGAAGTCCAGCAGGCGCTCGGGATCGCGCACGTGGTGTGCGCGGCGGTGTTCTTCCTGACGCTGGCGTACTTCTGCATCGGGCTGTTCCCGGAGCCGGTCGAGCCGGGCACGCGCCAGGAGGCACGCAACCGGGTCTACCGGGCGTGCGGCTGGACGATTCTGGCGTGCCTGGTGCTGATCGTCCTTTCCGGACGGATCTTCGAGGAGGAGATCCGGGCGCTGCGGCCGATACTGTGGCTGGAATCCGCCGCGACGTTCGCCTTCGGTGTCGCGTGGATGATCAAGGGGCACACGCTGCTGCGCGACAAGCCGGCCGTGGCCGCCGAGGCGCTCACGGGTTGATCGCGAGTACCAGGAAACCCGCCAGCAGCACCAGGTGCACGCCACCCTGCAGGCGGGTCGCCCGGCCCGGGACCACCGTCAGCGCGCTCACCAGCACGGTCAGCACGAGCAGCACGATCTGCGTCGCGCCGAGGCCGAGGAGCAGCGGCCCGGTCAGCCAGATCGAGGCGAGCGCGATCGCCGGGATCGTCAATCCGATGCTGGCGATCGCGGAGCCGTAGGCGAGGTTGAGGCTGGTCTGCATCCGGTCGCGCTGCGCGGCCCGGACGGCGGCCAACGTCTCGGGGAGCAGCACCAGCAGTGCGATCACCACGCCGACGAACGACTGCGGGAAGCCGGCGGCGCTGACGCCTGCCTCGATCGCGGGTGACTCGACCTTGGCCAGCCCGACCACCGCGACCAGCGCGACGACCAGCAGGCCGAGGCTGGTCAGCGCCGCCTTGTTCGTCGGCGGCTCCGCGTGCTCCTCGGCCTTGACGGAGCCGTCGGTCTCGACCGGCAGGAAGAAGTCGCGGTGCCGCACGGTCTGGGTCAGCACAAAGAGGCCGTAGAGCAGCAGTGAGGCGAGCGCGGCGAAGGTGAGCTGGGTGCCGCTGAACTCCGGGCCCGGCGTGCTGGAGGTGAAGGTCGGCAGCACCAGGCTGAGGGTGGCCAGCGTGGCGACGGTCGCCAGCGCGGCGCCGCTGCCCTCGGGGTTGAAGTGCGTCTCGCCGTAGCGGCGCGCGCCGACCATCAGCGAGATGCCCGCGATGCCGTTCATGGTGATCATGACCGCGGCGAACACGGTGTCGCGCGCCAGCGACGCGGCCTCGGGGCCGCCGGAGGCCATCATCGTGACGATCAGCGCGACCTCGATGACCGTCACCGCGACCGCCAGCACCAGTGACCCGAACGGCTCGCCGACCCGGTGCGCGACCACCTCGGCGTGGTGCACCGCGGCCAGCACGGTGCCCGCGAGCGCGAGCGCCACCACGGCCACCGGCACCGGCCCGAGGTCACGGCCCCAGCTCACCGCCAGCACGACGACACTGAGCAGGGGAACCACCACGGTCCAGGACAGCAACGGGGATCTGCGGGAGGCGGCCATGGCCCCACCCTCGCACACCGTGCGTCACCTCGCCGCTCCATCAGGCGAACCTCACAATTCCGGCAGTCCACTGTGGACTCGGCCGAACGGTCTGCCGGAACGGACCATTCGGTCAATGCCTTCGCGCCGGATGACCGATCCGCCGGATACGTCCCGACGGCGATGCTGGTACCAGGCCGCCGGAACGGGCGGACTGGGATCAAGGGAGGCAGTCATGTCGATCATCGCGAACGTGGGCGCTTACGCCGGACTCGCACTGCTGGCGCTGATGGCGCTGACCCCGGCACTGCTCGAGCTCGACCAGCGCTTCCCCGTGACCCGCCGCGCCAAGGCCGCCCGCAAGACACCCGCGAAGGCACCCGCGCCCGCGGGGCGGCTCGCGTCCGTCTAGCCTCGGGCCTGCCACCATCCGGCGGCGCCAGTAGGCTGTTCGGGTGAAGGTGGCGTCTTCGGCGGTGTGCGTTCCCGCCGGGGCTGGGGCGCGTTCGAGGAGGCAGTGACGGTGGGGCAGCATCACGGATGGCAGGGAAACCAGAACCCGAACCAACCGCAGGGCTATCCGCCACCGCCGCAGAATCAGCCTCCTGGCTATCCCCAGCAAGGCCAGTACCCGCAGTACCACCAGCCCCACCCGGGTTACGACCCGCAGATCGGCTGGCGCCCCGGCCCCAACGACTGGGTCAGCTCCGAGGCTCCGGACCTGCCCAAGTCGAAGAAGAAGCTCTGGCTGTGGCTCGCGCCCGTGCTGGCGCTGGTCGTCGCCGCGGCGGTCGTGGTCCCGATCGTGCTCACCTCCGGCGACTCCCCCGCCCCGACCGGCCAGCCGGGTCCCGCGCCGGCGGCGACGGGTTCCAAGAACTGGCAGGTGCGCCTCGACCGCCCGCAGTACGAGAAGGGCTTCGGGTCGTGGGAGGTCGGTGACACGCTGGTCGTGGCGTATCAGGGCCAGATCACCGCGTTCGCCAAGGGCGACGGCAAGCAGCTCTGGCAGGCGAAGCCGCCCGCCGAGGGCGGCAAGTTCTGCGGGGTCGGCACCAGGCCGGTCAACGACCAGCTGGCCATCGGCTTCGGCAAGGAGCTCAACGACCAGGGTGACGCGAACTGCAAGTTCGCCGCGCTGCTGAACCTCAAGACCGGGCAGTTCGGCTGGCAGCAGCCGATGGAGGTGCCGCAGAGCGTCACCCCGGAGAAGGCACGCACCGGCGCCGCGCTGGAGATCATGGGCGACGTCGTGGTCGTCGCCCAGAACTACGGCACGATCGGCCTCGACCTGGCGACGGGCGCGCAGCGCTGGGCCAAGCCGGTGGTCAAGCCGACCGGCGACGACCAGGGCAACTCCGCGATCGTCAGCATGCTCCCCGCCAAGGACAAGCTGATCGTCTCGATCGCCGGGTTCATCAGCGATCCCGCGATCACCTTCGCCTACCTCGATCCCGCGACCGGCGAGCTGAGCCAGGGCAAGGACTACGGCACCAAGGACGGTGACGACCGGTTCGGCAGTCCCCGGCTGCTCTCGGCGGATCCGCCGGTGGCGCTGATCAACGGCGGCAAGCACGCGGTCTACCTGATCATGGACGAGAAGTTCGAGAAGACCGGCCTGATCGAAGCGGGCAAGCTCGGTGATCCGGACGGCCTGCACGCGGACGGCGCCGGCCTCGAGTTCACGAACAACCATCAGCAGGGCCACCGGTTCCTGCTCAGCGATGGCCTGTTCGTCAGCGTCACGTCGATTCCGCTCAACGGCACCAACAAGCTCGTCGCCTACGACGCCGCGTCCGGCGCGAAGAAGTGGGAGCGGGCGATCCCCGACGGCAGGGCGATCATGCCGCTCGCCGCCGAGGGCGGCTCCGTGGTGGTGCTCATCTCCCCCGCGACGCCCGACGGTGACCAGCGCATCGCCCGGTTCACCCTCGCCGACGGCTCGCCAGGCCCGGTCGCGACCTATCCGGTGCGGACGAAGAGCGGCGGCTCGCCGGTGACCCAGGACTTCCAGTTCTTCTGGCACGACGAGCGTCTGTGGGCCACGCGCGGCCCGTCCAACCAGTTCGACTATGACGTGTTCTCGATCGGGAAATAGCGATGTGGCTTCCCGCCGTGGCCGAGGTGCTCGGCGTCAGCGTGCCCGACGGTGAACCGCCGTTCTCGGCCGTGCACGACTGGCACGCGACCACGATCGGCCCGCTGCTGAGCGAAACGCTCCCCGAAACCGGCGCGCACGAAGCGATGCGCGCGCTGCACGCACGGGCTTCGGCGGGCGAGAAGATCGCCGAAGACGTCTGGCGTGACGCACTGGAGCCCGCGCTGCGGGATCTTTACCGCAACGCCTACCCCACCGAGGAAGTCTTCGCGAAGGCGTCCGAGGCGGCGGGTGCTTTCGCTTTGTCGCGTGGCTATTCCGAAGTGGACGCTCGCAACTACGGCGAGAGCTACGCGGAAATGAACACCGAGGCCAACGTCCGGGTCCACGCGGACGCGAACGCGCTCGCCAACGCGGCCGCCTGCGCGAACGCGTTCGCGCGGGCGAGCCACGAGGCCTACGCCGCGACGTTCCCGTTCGCCTACGTCCAGGCGTGCGTCCTGGTGTCCGCGGACGCCCGCGCCCGGCTGGGCGCGGGCCTCGTCGCGAGCCTCACCCCTTGAGCGGACCGCCGTTGATCGCCACGCGCTTGCCGTAGCGGGTCAGCGGGTAGTAGTCGTAGACCGCGTGGTGCTGCACGCACCGGTTGTCCCAGAACACCAGCGTGTTCGGCGTCCAGCGGACCCGGCAGCTCAGCATCGGCCGGTTGGGCACCATGGCGAACAGCATGTCGAGCAGCGCCCGGCTCTCGTCGGCCGACAGCTGCGGGATGCGCGCGGTGTAGGCGGGGTTGACGTAGAGGATCTTGCGGTCGGTCTCGGGGTGCCGCACGACCAGCGGGTGTTCGCTGACGGGGACCACGTAGTCGGCGGGTGGCTTGCGGCCGCGGAACGCGAGCGCGCCGTCGTGCACCGCGGTGAGGCCGTCGAGCAGGCTCCGCATCGACGGCGAGAGCATGTCGTAGGCCAGGTACATGTTGGCGAACAGGGTGTCGCCGCCGCTGCCCGACTCCGGGATCTGGGTGATGTAGAGCATCGAGCCCAGTGAGGGTTCCGCGTCGGCGGTGCCGTCGGCGTGCCAGCCGTTGCCCGCGACGTTGGCCGCCTCGGCCGTGGTCTTGATCTCCAGCACGTACGGGTCGGCGTCCTTGGGCGGCGGGTTGACCGGGCGCAGCTCGCCGAAGTGCGCGGCGAGGCGTTTCTGGTCTTCGACGGAGATGTCCTGGTCGCGGAAGACCAGCACCTGGTGGTCGAGGAACGCGGTCTTCACCTCGTCGAGCTGCCGCTCGGTGAGTTCCTTCGACAGGTCGACACCGGAGACCTCCGCGCCGATGATCGGCGTGATCGGGGCGATCTCGATGTCGCGGTACTCCCGCGCCGTCCTGGTGGTGATGCGCTGCACGGCATCCAGTTCGTACTGTTCCATGGTTCCTTCCTCGGCTCAGAGCCCTAGGTCCAGCAATTCGGTCAAGACGATCCGGCCCCAGGCCAGGTTGCCGTGGATCTCGTCGTTCGCTTCACACAGCTCGGCGCGCTGGAACCCGGTCTCGTCGGTGATGCGGGCACGCGGGTCGACGACCTCGCCGCCGAGCCCGGTGATCGCCCGGCGGACGGTCTCCTGCGCCGCCAGGAACACGGCCGCGTCGGCCTGCGACGGCACGCGCTGCGGCGGCATGACGGCGCAGACCCGCAGGCCGAGGCCGAGCGCGTGCCGGTGGAACGCCAGCGCGCCACGGACCGTGGCGGTGACGATGGCGTCGAACAGCGGGCTGCCCAGGAAGTCCGGCGGGAAGCCGTCACCGGTCCGATAGAGCCGCCAATTCTCTTTGGTGGCAACGAAATGCGCGGCGAACCCGAAGGTGGTCACCAGCGGGACGCCGACGTCGGCGAGCCCGTTCTTGCCCAGCACGCCGAGGAATCCGCGGTAGTAGCCGTCCGCCTCGGGCTTGTGGAAGACGACATCACGGTCACCCGCTTCGAAAAAGCCGTCGGTGAACTCCCGCGCCGCGCCGATCGGCCCGCCTTGGAAGGCGATCCCGGCCGCTTTCGCCGCCCGGCCGATCGGCCCGGCGTGCGAGTCGCCGAGCAGCAGGAACCTAGCGGGGGCTGTAGTAGTCGAGGACGGCGTCGTCACAGAGGTCACCTCCCGGCAGCGCGGTGGTGGGACGTGAGGTCCTGGCGAACGCGGACATGAAGTGCCGCATGACGAACGCGACGCCGTCGCGGGTCACGGTCCGCAGGTTGTCGTCGTAGAACGCGCCGCGGAACGGCTGGCCGGTGATCAGCTCGTACGACGGGAAGTAGTCGACGTGGTCGTGGTCGGCGGCCAGCTGCCCGGCGACCGCCCGCAGCACGGACTTGCTGTAGGTGTTGGCGACGAGCGCGTGCCCGCCGGTCGCGGTGGCGGTCAGCGGGATCGGCGACACGGTCAGCAGCACCCGGATCCCGGGATTGACCGCACGCACCAGCGCGATGGCCTCCCCCAGCTCGTGCTGGACCTCGACGAACGTGAAGTTGTGGAACCTGTGCAGCTCCGGGTCGAACGGAGTAAAGCCCGCTTTATCCCCCGCGATAAAGCCCGCTTTACTCCCGGGAGTAAAGCCCGCTTTATCCCGGGTTGCGCCGCGCACCGTGCCTGGGCAGACCGGGTAGGTGGTGCCGTCGGCGAGGTTGCGCCAGGACTCGGTGAGGCCGAGCGTGAAGATCAGGCAGCTCGCGCCGGAGACGGCCTGGCGGATCGCGGACAGAGTCGTCGAGCGGGCCGCGAGCATTTCGCCGGGCGAGGCGAAGCCGTCGGGTTCGATCGACGGACGGTACGGGTCGAAGAAGCGGCCGTCGTCCTCCCAGACCTCGGCCGGCGCCTGCTCACCGAACGCCCACGAAAGCCACTGCCGGAGCACCGCGGCGGTGTAGATGTTGCCGGTACGGAAGGAGAACTCGCCGTAGTGGCGGGCCTGGCGCTGATCGCGGGTCAGGCCGGGCGGCGCGGGTTCGGCGTCGTGGAAGTTCATGCCGTTGTCGATCAGCGCCCTGCCGAGTTCCGCGGCGAAACAGGAGCCGGCGGTGAGCACCGGGTCGTCCTGGCCGATGGCGAACTTCGGCGTCCACAGCTCGCCGATCTCCTCGACGGCCGGTTCGGCGACCGCCGGGCGCCAGAACGAGCGCGCCGTCAGCTGCTGATACGGGTTCACCGTGCTTCTCCGATCGTCGCGTTGATGACCGCCGCGATGGCGTGGACGTGCGGCGTGCGCACGATGCCGTAGTGGGTCGTGTCGAGCCGGTACCAGTCGGTCGCCTCGGTCAGATGCGGCGACCAGCGCGCCTCCTGCCCGGCTACCGAAGGCAGTTCCGGCACGGGCCGCTCGGCGAGCCACAGGCTGCTCGCGGTCGCGGCCAGCTTCGGCAGCTCGTAGCCGGCCATGCTGCGCAGGTTCGCCCGGCAGCAGCGGGCGAGCCGCTCGGCGTAGGCCTTGGTGCTGTCGCCGGCGGCGCCGAGTTCGTGCGCGAAGACCGCTTCGAGCTGGGACTCGTCGTAGCGGCCGAAGTCCGCGCCCGGCGGTGGCGGGTCGAGCAGGTGCAGTGCGCGCACGGGCCGTCCGGCCGTTTCGGCTTCGGCCGCCATCCCGGTCGCGACCCACGCGCCGAACGACCAGCCGGCGAGCTGGCAGTCACGGTCGGGGAAACGCGCGTGCAGCGCCGCGTGGTAGCGGCGTGCGCGGTCGGCGAGCGTCCACGTCGACGCCGTCGGCTGCCGCAGACCGGGGTCGGCGATGAGGCACACGGTCAGCCTCGGGTCGATGGCCGAGACGAGCGCACGGTAGGCCTGGATGTCGCCGCCGACCGGGTGCACCAGGCACAGGACCTCGCGGCCGGTGCCTTCCTGCCAGACCTCCAGCGTGACGTCGTGCGCGCCGGCCTCGCCCTCGGCCAGCCGCGCGAGCACCTCGGTCAGGCTGACCTGGTGGCTGAACCTGGCCAGGTCGAGGTCGACGCCGGAGAGCCGTTTGACCGTGTCGATCAGGTCGAGCATGGTCAGCGAGTCGGCGCCGAGGTCGTAGAGCGGCGCGTCGGGATCGAGTTCGTCGACGCCCAGCGCCTCGCACAGCTCCGCGCTGAGCGCTTCGGCGGTGGTGTCGGCGGCTTTCGTGGTCGTGGGGGCGTAGAACGCGCGGGCCTCCTCGAGCGGCGTGGTCGACACCAGCAGCTGCGGCAGGCCCAGCCCGAGCGCACGCGCGAACAGCCGTTTTCCTTCCGCCACGGTCATTCCGACCGCGAGATGGGCTTGGTGGCGCGCGTCGGCACGCAGCGCTTGAACCGCCATGCCGGTCTCGTTCCAGATGTCCCAGTCGATGGCGATCCGCGTGGTGTTCTCGCTGTCCTGCTGGGCGAACGCGTCGAGCAAGCCGTTCGCTGCGGCGTAGTCGAGCTGTCCCGGACCACCGAAATGCGCCGACATCGACGAGCAGTAGACGGCGAGCGCCGGTCGATACCGCGCGATCAACTGCTCGACGACCAGCGCGCCCCGCAGTTTCGCGGTGTGCGCGGCGGTGGTGTCCCGCGTGGCGATCGGACTGCCCGCGCCGACTCCGACCGCGTGGATCACGCTGTCGAGCCGGTCACCGAGGTGCTGCTCGAGTTGGACGGCCTCGGTCAAGTCCGCCTTGATCAGCTCGACTCGATCGGCCCATGGCCGCAACGTTTTCGGCAGGTCAGGGCGCCGCGCGACCAGCAGCACCCGGCCCCGCGTGGACTCCAGCAGCCATTCCGCGATCGCGGTGCCGATCCCGCCCGTCCCGCCGAGAATCAGGTGCACACCGTCGCCGACGACCGGCGCGGCGTCCATTGTGGACACCGGCGAGGTCGACCGCTCCCACCAGAAGCCTCGTCGCAGCGCCACCTGGCTCGGCGGCGTCGGCCCGGTGAGCAGGTCCGCCAGCGCGCTCAGGTCGGTGCCCGGCAGGTCGACCCAATGTCCCGGCACGCCCGTTTCCTGCGGCCCGACCGTGCTGATTCCGGCCAGCAGTCCCGCTTCCGGCCGTTCGACGGCACCGTCGACCGGGCGCGCCCGCGACGACAGCCACCAGGTCCGCAGGTTCTTCACGCCCGCTCGCAGCAGCGCCGCGGGAGTGTCGAGACACGCCCACCGCGCGCGGTCCAGGCCGTCGGCACCCAGCGGGAGCGTGTGTACCCAGTCGATCCCGTCATGCTCGCCAAGTGCCGCGAACAGCAGTTTGAGCGACGCGGTGTCGGCAGGGTCGACCTCGAAACGGTCAGTTCCCAGCCGCGCGAACGACCCGGCCGGGGTCACCTGCACGACCCGCTCGTGCGGGAAGGCCGACGTGTCGAGCGGGCTATCGGTCATCAGCACCAGCAGCCGGTCACTGTGCGCGGCACCGGTGGTGGCCCGCCTCAGGCGAACCCACTGAGGTTGGTGCAGCCATTCGGCCTCCGGCAGCCGTCGCGGCTCGACTGTCCCTTGTAGCCGGTCGAAGTCGTAGTCGGCCAGGTCGAAGGCGGGCGGCGGGAAGTCCCACGGCGCCTGCGCCGGAGCCGACGGTGTGTCGACCGGGTCCACCTCGATCGCTTCGGCCGTACGCAGCCAAACCACTGCGGCGGCCGCGTCGGCGCAGGTCGCGGCCATCCGCCACCGGCGCGCGGGCCGACCGTCCCGCAGATGCCGAACCACCTGCGGATAGGTCTCGGGGTGAGCGGCCAGGTAATCGGCGACGGCGGTGGCGTCCGCCCGCAGCGCGTCCGCGCTGCTGCTCGAAAGCACCAGCTCGGACACTGTTTCTTCGGTCAGCGTGGCCGTTTCGCCCGCTTCCACCACGACGTGCGCGTTGGTGCCGCCGATCCCGAAACTGCTCACCGCCGCGACCCTGTCACCCTCGGGCCACGGCCGCGCCTCGGCGGGCACGTAGAACGGTTCGAGGTCGGCCGCCAGCTCAGGATTGGGCGCACGGAAGCCAAGACTGGGCGGGATGAGTCCATGATGGACGGACAAGGTCGCCCTGATCAGCCCGACCACTCCGGCCGCGGCACCGAGATGCCCGATCTGGCTTTTCACCGACGACAACGCGATCCGGCCCGGCTCGGTCACCTCCAGTGCCTGGCGCAGCGCGCCGACCTCGACCGGGTCACCGAGCCGCGTGGCGGTCCCGTGCGCCTCGACGTACCCGATCTCGGCGCCGGACCGGCCGCTGCGGCGCAGCGCCGTCCGGATCACCTCGCGCTGCCCGGCCACTGACGGCGTGCTGTACCCGAGCTTGGCCGAGCCGTCGTTGTTGAGCGCGGAGCCGGTGATGACCGAGTAGACCGTGTCGCCGTCTTCGCGGGCCAGCCGCAGCGGCTTGAGCACGACGACCCCGACGCCGCTCGCGCCGATGGTGCCGCTCGAATCGTCGCTGAACGGACGGCAGCGCCCGTCTTCGGAGAAGATGTGCTGCGGCCGGTAGCGGTAGCCGCCGGTCAGGCCCGGATCGACGAGCACTCCCCCGGCGAGCATCACCTCGGCGTCGCCTTGCCGCAGCAACCCGGCCGCGACGTGCACGGCGACCAGCGAAGTCCCGCACGCGGCCTGCGTGGTGAACGCCGGGCCGGTCAGCCCGAGGTGATAGGCCGCCTTGGTGGCCAGGAAGTCCTTGTCGTGGTGCTGCGCGAGCTGGAAGACGTCCGGCAGCCGCGCCGGGTCGGCCTCGCGCAGCATCGACTGGAAGTAGGTGTTCTCGCCGCAGCCCGCGATCAGCCCGACGCGTCGCGCGGAGGAGTCGGTGATGCCCGCGTGCGCCAGTGCCTGGACACAGCTCATCAGCAGATGCCGTTGCTGCGGATCCATCAGCGCGGCGTCACGCGCGCTGATCCCGAAATGCGCGGGGTCGAACGCGAGCAGGCCGTCCATCTGACTGCGCGCGCCGATGAGGCCGTCCTCGGCGTCGAAATGCTCGATCCCGGTGCCCGCCGTGCGCACCATTTCCCAGAAGGCGGCCAGGTCCGGGGCGCCGGGCAGGCGGACGGCCATGCCGATGACGGCGATCGGCTCGTCCGCCATGACCGCGCCGTCGTGCCCGGTTTCGGTGGTGTGCCCGCCGAGGAAACGGGCCAGGTCGCGGATGGTCACGTGCTCGAACAGGTCGGCGACGGTGAACTCGAAGTCCGGTTCCGCCGTGCAGCGCAAGTGAAAACGCATCAGCCCGAGGCTGGACGCGCCCGCGTCGAAGAACGTCTCGTCCCAGCCGATCGGCACCCCGGCCGCCGCCTCGAACAGCTCGGCCAGCCGGGTTTCGACCGCCGACCGTGTCTTCGCCGCCGAGACCCGGCCCAGTTCTTCGGCGGGTGCTTGGAGCGCGGCCGCCCGGTCGAGCTTGCCGCTGGGAGTGCGGGGCAACGCGGTCAGCAGGCGGAAGCGGTCGATCCGGACGTAGGCGGGAAGTAATGAGGCCAGGTGAGCGGTCAAGGACTCAGCCGACGGCGCTTCACCCCGGCATTGCAGGCACGCCACCAAAGCATCGCCGTCACGCACCACGACGGCGTTGACGATCTCGGCGTGCCGCAGCAGCGCCGCCTCGACCTGTCCCAGCTCCAGGCGATAGCCGCTCAGCTTGATCTGCTGATCGTCACGGCCCGCGAAGTGCAACAGTCCACTGTGGTCGAAGTACGCGCGGTCACCCGTGCGATAGAACAGCTCGGGCGACTCGACGAACCGGTCCGTGTCCTCGCCGAGGTAACACCGGTTCGCCATGAGGCCGCCGATCAGCAGGTCCCCCTCGCAGCCGGGCGGCACGCTCTCGCCCGCCTCGTCCACCACCCGCAGCACCGCGTTCGCGACCGGCCGCCCGATCGCGGGCCGCTCCGGCCACGAAGCCGGGTCGCCGTCGAGGCACAGCGCGCTCACCACGTGCGTCTCGGTCGGGCCGTAGTGGTTGAACAGCCGCACACCCGGCATGCCCGCGAACCATCGGTGGATGGCGTCGGTGCAGACGAGCTGCTCGCCCGCGGTGATCACCTCGCGCAGCCGAGCCGGGTACCGTCCGAGCTGCACGCCGTGCTCGGCGAGCAGCTGCAAAGCCACGTACGGCAGGAAAATCCGCTCCGCCGATTCGAGCCGGTCGAGCAGCGCCGGGATGTCGTGCCGCCATTCGGGGCGGATCAGCTGCAGGCAGCCGCCACCGCAGAGCGTTCCGAAGATCTCCTGGAACGACACGTCGAACGACAGCATCGAGAACTGCTGAGTGCGTGCCGGATCGGCGAGCCCGCCGGATTTCCCTTGCCACTGCAGCAGATTGCCCAGCGTCCGGTCCGGAACCTGAACGCCCTTCGGCGTGCCGGTGCTGCCCGAGGTGAACAAGGTGTAGAGCGGGCGCTTCCCGCTGTGCGCCGACTGGACCGGCGCGCCTGCGGACATCGTGACCGGGTGCAGCGCGATCTCGCCGGGGTGGACCGCGCGGAACGCCGCTTCACCACCCGGCGCGAGCAGCACGCAGAGCGGCGCGACCTGCTCGACGATCTGGCGCAGCAGCGCGGGCGGGTAGGACGGGTCGAGCGGCACGGCCGTCAGGTTGAGCTTGGCCAGCGCCAGCAACGCGACCACGTGCTCGGCCGACGGCTCGAAGAACAACGCGACATGGCACGGCTCGTCGTCCGGCACATCGTAACGTTCGCGCAGGTCAGCGGCGAGCGCGGACGCGGCGGCGTCCAGCTCGGCATAGCTGAGCGAGCCGTCGTCGCCCTGCACCGCGGGCGCGTCCGGCGTCAGCGCGACCTGACGCGCGAAGCCTTCGGCGATCGTCGGGTAGGTCAGCGGCGTCGACTCGCCACGGCCGTGCTCGGGCAGGCCACGGCGGTAGGCCGACGCCAGCTCGGCCGGGGTCGACGGCCCGCTCGCCAGCTGATCCAGCGCCTGCCCGAACAGCTCGGCCATCGCGGCGACCTGGTCGGCGGTGAAGTCGTCGTCCGCGTATTCCCACAGGCAGTCGAACCCATCGGCCTGCTCCAGCACCGACATCGTCAACGGGCACTTGGCCTCGGCGGGCGCTTCCCACAGCGGCCGGATCGTGGTGCCCGGCAGTTTCAGCGCCTCGAAGTCGGTGTTCTCCAGCACGAACAGGAAGTCGAACGGCTGCCCGTCGACCACGTCCGCGAGCGCGACATCCTGCCGGTCGAGCACCTGCTGCGTGGATTCGCCGAGCCTGCGCAGCTGGCCGCGCAGCTCGTCACGCGGCGCGACGGCGACCGGCAGCACGACGGTGTTGGCGAACATGCCGACCGTGCCTTCGAACTCCTGGACCGGCCGGTTCGCGACCGGGCTGGCGATCCGCGGCCCGGTCCGCCCGGTGACGGCGTACAGGCTCCAGGCGAACACCCCCAGCAGCAGCTGAAACCGGGTCAACCCCAGCTCGGCGCACAGCCGGTCGACCTTCGCGCGGCGCGTGAGGTCGAGCGACCGTCGCAGTAACCCGGCCGATGAGGAGGCGCGCGGCGGTCGCGTCGACTTGTCGAACTCCGCGTAGTGAGCACGCAGTTCGTCGCGCTGCGCGAGATAAGCGGGCTGTTTGAACCACGCTTCTTGCCACACCGCGTGATCCAGCGTCGTGAACTCGGGCGTGCCGGCGTCACCGGCCGAGAGGTCACGCAACAGGATGCTGATCGACCAGCCGTCGACGGCGATGTGGTGCGTCCGCAGCCGCAGCACACCCCCGTTTTCGTCGGCTTCCCAGCACGCCTCGAACAACCGGGGCTTCGCCAGGTCGAAGACGGTCGCGAAGAACCCGGGTTCCGGCGCGATCCACGGGTCGTACGGCTCGCCGACCACCTGAAACAGGCCGTCGGGTGTGGCCTCGAACCCGGTCCGCAGCGCCGGATGGTTCACCACCAGCCTGCGCAGTGACCGCCTCAGCTTGACGACGTCCACCTCGCCGTCGACCCGGAAGGCGAACCCGACGTTGTAGGCACGCGACTCCGGCGACCGCTGCTGCAGCAACCACAACCGCTGCTGCTCACTCGTCGCGGGGCCCGTGGTCGCGTCCGTGTGCACCGGCTTCGGGTGGCCCGACGCGCCCGCCCGCTTGATCGCGTCGGCCAGCTCGGCGAAATCCCCTTGCAGCACAACGGATTGCGTGAGCTCACAACCCCAGCGCTGCCGGACGGCGAACCGGAACCGCAGCGCCTTGAGCGAGTCGCCACCGCACGCGATCCAGCGATCGTCCAACCGCGCCTCGACGCCGAGCACGGCGTCCACCAGGTCCAGCACCTCGCGCTGCCAAGCCGTCGCGGGAACGGAACTCTCGCTCGGCCGCCATGGCTCGCTCCCGGCCAGCGCGGCCTGATCGACCTTGCCGTTGGCGTTGAGCGGCAACGCGTCGACCCGGTACACGTGATGCGGGCGCATGTAGCTCGGCAGCGACTCGACGAGATGCCGGTCGAACTCGTCGAACGACAACTCCCCCGCCACGACATACGCGAGCAGCTCGTTCGGCCCGTGCTCGAAAGCGCGCCGGGTGCACACGAACGCCTGCCGCACCGCGGGATGCAGCAGGATCTGCCGCTCCAGCTCACCGGGCTCGATCCGGAACCCGCGCACCTTCACCTGCCGGTCCACCCGGCCGACGTACTCGACCCGCCCCTCGGCATCGGCACGCACCAGGTCACCCGTGCGGTAGTAGCGAGCGCCGTCGTGCCACGGCAGCCGGACGAACCGGCGCGCGGTCTCCTCCGGCAGATTCCGGTACCCGGCAGCCAGCCCCGCCCCGGACAGATACAACTCGGCCAGCTCACCCGGCTCGGCCAGCCGCTCGGCGCCGGGCACCACGAGCGCCGCGCCGGTCTTCGCCAGCGGCCGCCCGATCGGGACGGGATCACCGTCGAAGTCACGCGGAATGCGATGGCACAGCGCGAAAGTCGTCGTCTCGGTCGGGCCGTAGACGTTGTGCAGCCAGGTACCGGCGGCCGGGTTGTCCCGATACCAGCGGCGCATCAGCGGCGCGTTGAGCTGCTCACCGCCGACCAGCACCTGCCCGGCCGAGGCGAAACAGTCCGGCACGGCGTCGACCACGGCGTTGAACAACGCGGTGGTGATGAAGATCGTGTCGACGCGCTCGGCCACCAGCGCGGCCGCCAGCTCATGCGGGGTCTGGACGGTCTCGTCGCCGAGGATCACGCAGCAGCCGCCGGTCAGCAGCGGCACCCAGACCTCGAAGCTCAGCGCGTCGAACGCCGGGTTCGACAGGCACGCGTACCGCATGCCCGCCTCGATCCGGAGGTACCCGGGCTCGGCCAGCCGCAGGATGCCCGCGTCCGGCACCTCGACGCCCTTGGGCAAACCTGTCGTACCCGAGGTGTAGAACAGAAAGGACGCGGCGACCGGGATCGCGGGCTCGCCGGGCCGGGCGGGCGGTGTGCCGAAGAGGTCGGTCACCGCCAGCGAGCGCACGCCCTCGGGCAGGTCTGCCATGCCACTGTGGACCAGCGCCACGCTGTCGGAGTCGGTGAGGATGTGCGCGCGCCGGTCCGCCGGGCTCAGCCGGTCGAGCGGCACGACCTTCCCGCCGAGCCGCAGGATGCCCAGCATCACGCAGACCAGTTCCCACGAGCGCGCGAGCCCGACGGCCACCGCGTCACCAGGGCGAACGCCCTCGCGCGCCAAGGCTTCCGCGACAGCCGCGCCCCCAGCGTCGAGCGTGGCGTAGTCGAAGGTCCGGTCGCCGTCCTCGAGCGCGATGGCGCGCGGCGTGCGTAGTGCCTGCGCGTGCACCTCGGCGGCCAAGCCGGTTCCGGTTCTCATCGGGCCTCCCGCAGCCAAGCCAGTTCGGCCTCGATCACTTCGGTCACCCTCGGCAACCCCGCGCTTTCCAACATCTCCCAGTGCCCGCAGCCCACCGGCTCGACCCGCAGGCCGTCGCCGGCCCGGTCACGCCAGAACGCCGCGGCGCCGCTGTCGTCGTCCGCCTGCATGAACACCACGCGCGCCGTCGACTTCTCGGGCCGGTAGTCCCGCGCGGTCATCCGGTTGTGGTTGTAGATGCGGAAGTACCGGTCGACCTGGTCGTCGTCGATACCCGGGTACATCCCGTTGAAGCGCACCAGTTTCTCGCGGAACTCGGCCGCGTCCACCGGCTCGACCACCGCGCCGTCGGCCGCCCGGCTGTCCAGCAGGACAACGCTTACTCGCGCGTGCCCGCGCCGCGCGAGCAGCCTGCCCATCTCGTACGCGACCAGGCCGCCGTACGAAAGTCCACAAAGGACCACGTCGTCTTGGGGACCGATCGCGTCGAGGTACGCCTCGGCCATCTCCTCGACGGTCGGAACCGGGGTCTCCCCCGCGTTGAGCCCAGGCGACTGCAGCCCGACCACCCCGGCCGACTCCGGCAGCGCAGCACTCAGTGGCAGATAACAGAAAGCGGTACCGCCCGCGGGATGAACGCAGACCACGCGCTGCCGTCCATCGCCCTCACGGAACACGATCGGGCCACCGGTGGCAGGCCCGGCACCGGCCCGCAGGCGCGCACCGAGTGCTTCGATCGTCGGGTACCGCATGATGTCCTGGATCGGCAGCTCGGTCCCGAACTCCTCGCGCACGGCGTGCGCGACCTTGATGGCCGAGATCGACGTGCCGCCGACGTCGAAGAAGTTGTCCGTGATACCGATGCCGGGGTGGATCAGCAGCCGCTGCCAGATGCGGTGCAGCGCCATCTCGACGTGGTCGCGCGGGCTGGCCGTGTTGACCTTGCCCGGCGCGGTCGCCCCGATCTGCCCGAGCAGCGCTGCGCGATCCAGTTTCCCGTTGCGGTTCAACGGAAGCCGGTCGAGTTCGGCCACGACGGCCGGGATCATGTAGTCCGGCAGCCGCTTGGCCAGCAGCGTCCGCCAGTCGTGCCCCAGCCGCGGCGCGACGCCCGCCGCCAGCCGAGGCTCGCCCGCCGGGTCGCTGTCCAGCAGCACCGCGGCCTCGACGACGCCGGGCAGCGCCCGTAGCGCCGCCTCCACCTCGCCGGGTTCGATCCGGAAACCACGCAGCTTGATCTGGTCGTCGCCGCGGCCCGCGTACTGCGCGTTGCCGTCAGGCAGCCACCGGGCCAGGTCACCGGTGCGGTACATCCGCTCACCCGGCACGAACGGGTCGGCCACGAACCGCTCGGCGGTCAGGTCCGGCCGGTTCAGATACCCACGGGCCAGGCTCGCGCCCGCGAGATAGACCTCGCCCGCCACACCGGGCGGCACCGGCTCCAGCCGGGCGTCGAGCAGGTAGAGCCGGGTACCCGGCAGCGGCCTGCCGCTCGGGCACGGCCGGTCACGCGGGCCAGGGTCCACATAGGACGTCGCGTACAGCGTGGCTTCGGTCGGCCCGTACCCGAAGCAGATCCGCAAGCCCGGAAGTGCTTGCCGCATCCGGTGAAGCGCTTCCTCGGGCAGCGACTCGACACCCGTCAGCACCTGCCGCAGCGAGAGCCCGGCCAGCCGCCCCGGGTCCTCGTCGATCCACTTCACGTACGCGGGCGGCAGAAACGCTTGCACGACAGCGTGTTCACGCATCCAGTCGAGCAGGATCAGCGGATCACCACGCACCTCGTCGGGAACGACGTGCAGCACGGCGCCGGTCGTGAGCGGCAGGAGCAGCTCGTGCACCGAGGCGTCGAAGCCGATGCTCGACCAGGCCGACGTCGCCTCACCCGGCGTCGCGCCGAACTCGGCGAGCCACTGGTCGAACAGGTTCAGCACGCTGCCGTGCGTCACCCCCACGCCCTTCGGCCTGCCGGTCGACCCCGACGTGTAGATGACGTACGCCAGGTCGGCCCGCGCGCTGCCGATCCCGGGGCTGTCGAACCGATCGGCCGCGAACTCGGGCAGCTTCTCGGCGGTGAGCACGAGCGCGGCATCGGCCACCATCGTCGCCAGCCGCTCATCGGGCTGAGCCGGATCGAGCGGCAGATACGCGGCACCCGCCTTGAGGATGCCCAGCATCCCGACGACTAGTTCCATCGACCGCCCCGCGTACAGGCCGACCACGTGATCGGCTTGCACACCGCGATCGATCAAGCCGTGCGCGAGCGCGTTGGCCCGGCGATCCAGCTCGGCGTAGGTCAGCCGTTCGCCGCCGCAGACCAGCGCGGGTTCCCCGGGCCGGGCCAGCACTTGGGCGTCGAACCGGTCGACAAGTCCACCGGGATTCACCACAGCGGGCGCACCGGCGCTCCAGCCGGTCAGCAACGCCCGCCGCTCGGCCGCGTCCATCAACTCGAACTCGGCCACGTCCCGCTCGGGCCGGGCGGCCAGCTGCTCGATCACGTGCACGAGGTAGCGGCCGTACCGCTCGACCGTCTCCCGGTCGAACAACGCGGTCGCGAATTCGAGGTGCCCGACGACCCGGTTATCCTCCTCGGCCAGCCGCAACGCCAGGTCGAACTTGGCGGGCACACCGTCGAGTTCGATCGGCTCGGCCTCGATACCGGGCAGTTCGAGCAGACCACGCGTCGAGCGCACCCACGCGACCATGGTCTGGAAAAGCGGAGTGTGCGCCGGACTGCGCGGCGGATTGGTCACCTCGACAACCCGCTCGAACGGCAAGTCGACCCGCGCCAAGCCGTCCCGCAGCACGGTGGTGACCCGCTTCACCAGCTCGGCCCCGCTCGGCGAGCCGGACAGATCGAGCCGCAACGCCAGCGTGTTGACGAAGAAGCCGACCAACCCGGCCACGTCACCCCGGCGCCGATTCGCCGCAGGCACGCCGACAACGATGTCATCGTCTGTTGTCACCCGGCTGAGCAGCACGAACCAGCAGGTCAGCACCGTGGAGTACAACGTCGCGTCATGCTCGGCCGCGAGCGTCCTGAGCTTGGAGACGAGGTCTTCACCCAGCACCATGGACACCCGGTCGCCGCGATAATCCTGCTCGGCAGGCCGCGGCCGGTCCGCCGGGATTTCCAGCAACGGCGGCGCGCCCGCCAGCTGTTCGGCCCAGTAAGCGGCCTGCGCGTCCGGCTCGTCCCCGGCCATCCACTCGCGCTGCCAGTGGGCATAGTCGGCGTACTGCCAGGTCAGCGGCGGCAGCTCGGCGCCGGCGTAAAGCTCACCGAGTTCGCGCAGCATGAGCACCTTGGACCAGCCGTCGTAGACGATGTGGTGCACCACGATCAGCAATTCATGATCATCCGCGCTCAGCTCGACCAAGCGTCCCCGCACCAGCGGACCCCGACTCAGGTCGAACGGCTCCTGCCAGCCCAGGTTTCCGAGGGCGAACCCGACGTCCGGCGCGTCGATCACCTGCCGCGCTTCGCCGTCCTCGTCGACGATCCGGGTCCGCAACGACTCGTGCCGCGCGACCAGCGCGTCAAGCGCGCTAGCCAGCCGAGCCCGGTCCAGCGGGCCACGCAGGCGGAACGCCATGGCCTCGTTGTACGCGGCGCCCGCGCCGGTGGTCTGCGCCAGAACCCACAGCCGTTCCTGCGCGAACGAGAGGGGTACGTGTGTTTCCGACAAGACGGCCCTTTCCGGGAAAGACGCCCGCGAACGGCCGTGACCTGCGGCAATCGGTTACCCGATACGCCGGTTTCGCACTGGTTTGAGTTCTCATGTCTACCTGATCGCGCGACCATACGCGTTATGACGTGAATTACACGCTAGCTCCGGAGCACCTCATCGGCGTCCTCGACCCTTGACTGAATATTCAGTCAGCCCTGTTATCGTAGCCGCACCGACCCGAGGAGCACCCCTTGTTCGAATCGTCCCTGTCCCGCCGTTCCGCGCTGCGCACCCTGGCGGCCATCGGCGCGACCGCCTTCGGCGCCACTGCCTGCGCGGACACCACCGCAACGCCGGCGACCCCGCTGTCGTCAGGACCGCCGCCCTCCGCACAGCCGCAGGCCGCAGCCGCCCGGATGATCGGCGCCGAGTGGGACGAGCACGTCCGCACCCTGATGTCGTGGCCTGCGTCGAACTCGATCTGGAAGGGCGACCTCGCGGGCGCCCGCGACGACATCGCGGCACTGGCCAAGGCGATCGCCGCACACGAGCCCGTGGTGCTGATGGCCAGGCCGGAGCACGCCGACGACGCCCAGCGGGCCTGCGGGAACGACGTCGAGGTGGTCCCCATCCCGGTCGACGACCTGTGGGCGCGCGACACCGTCCCGGTGTTCGTCGGCGGCTCGGCCGCGGTCGACTTCAACTTCAACGGCTGGGGCACCAAGCAGAACCCCCACGACAAGGACGCGGCCGTCGCCAAGACCGTGCTGGAGAAGTACGAGATCACCAGGATCGAGACGCCCCTCGTCGCCGAGGGCGGCTCCTTCGAGACCGACGGCGCCGGCACGCTCATGGCGACCGAGAGCTCCCTCGTCAACGACAACCGCAACCCGGGCAAGACCCGCCAGCAGATCGAGGACGAGCTGAAGCGAATCCTGGGCGTCCGCAAGGTCATCTGGTTCGCGGGCGTCCGCGGCGAGGACATCACCGACGCCCACGTCGACTGCCTCGCCCGCTTCGCCGCACCCGGCGTAGTCCTGCTCGACAAGACCGCACCCGGCGCCCCCGCCGACGTCTGGTCCCGAGCCGCCGCGCAGGCGAAGACCGTCCTCGCCGACGCGACCGACGCGAACGGCAAGCGCATCGAGGTCGTCGACCTGCCCCAGCCCGAGGACGCCCGCGGCTACGACGAGAACAGCGTCATCTCGTACTGCAACTTCTACGTCGCGAACAAGTCCGTCTTCATGCCCCGCTTCGGCGACGCGGCCGCCGACGACCGGGCACGCGGCATCCTCGCCGAGCACTTCCCCGGCCGCGAGATCGTCCCGGTGCAGATCCAGACCATCGCGTCGGGCGGCGGCGGTATCCACTGCTCCACCCACGACCAGCCCCGATGACCCTCGTGCGTGGTACGGCCCGGTGACGATGCTGGTGCATTCGTCGGTGGCGGGGTCCCAGATCCGCACAGCCTCGTCGCCGGAGCTGGTGGCGAGCCAAGTGCCGTCAGGTGCGATTGCCAGGGCTCGAACCTGGTCGGTGTTGCCGGTGACCGCACTGCCAGTTGTTGCCTGAATTTTCAGCCACGCGACGCTGTGTAAATCATTATACGAAGCCCTCGTCGTTCACGACCCCAGAACTTGTCGCTGCCCATCTGCTTGGCCGATCCGCACCTGGCTAACCGGGTTTGCATGCGCGCGAAACCCGAGTTTGGGACGGTGGGTGGCCCAAACTCGGGTTTCGCGCGCATGCAACCGCTGGGTAGCGGGGGTCGCCTGCCCTCGGCGGGTGGTGCGGCTTGGGCGAGTGCCGTTTGCGTCGTCCAAGGCCGCGAAACGCACTCAGCCGTCTTGAACGACCCGGGTCGTGAGTGATATGGCCGGTTCTAACCGGCGAAAACACTCACGACCACGGGTTAGGTGGCGAGGGGTGGGGTGCCGTGGGTGTGGAAGGACTCGATCGTTTTCAGGCCCCAGGCTTGGCCTTTGGCGCGCTCGGCTTCGGTCCAGGTGATGGGTTGCCAGTCGGGGGCGAAGATGAGGCGGCCGGTCGGGTTGCAGAGCTCGATGCGGTTGCCGCCGGGCTCGTAGAGGTAGAGGAAGAAGGTCTGCTGGATGGCGTGTTTGTGCGGGCCGGTTTCGATGTGGACGTTGTTGTCGAGTGCGATGTCGGCGGCGCGCAGGATGTCTTCGCGGGTGTCGGTGGCGAAGGCGATGTGGTGGAGGCGGCCGCTCGAACCGGTTCGGTCGTTGGTGTAGACGAGGTCGTAGGACTTCTGGGCGAAGTGGGTCCACTGGCCCGCGATGACTCCGGTGTCGAGCATGATCTGCTCGGTGACGCGGCCGCCGAGCGCGTCGCAGATGAAGCCGCCGTTGGTCGCGGCCTCGGCGGCGAGGTAGTTGACGTGGTCGAGGCGGCGGACGCCGACTCCGCGGCCGGGGTACGCCTGAGCCTGGTTCTTGAGTGCGGGGCGGAGTTCCTCGGGTGGGGCGTAGCGCTCGGTTTCCCAGTAGAGCTCGAGTTCGTGGCCGTCAGGGTCGCGGAACAGGTAGGTCGGGCCGATGCCCGTGTCGCCGTCGACCCAGCCGATGCCGAGTCCGCGTTCCTCCAATGCCAGCACGCGACGCTTGAGGGCCTCTTCGCTGGAAGCGCGGAGTGCGGTGCGGCCGACACCGGACGTGGTGGACGCGGTGAGCTTCAGGCTGTGGTGCTCGTAATCGTCCCAGGTGCGCAAATAGACCGAGTCGCCGTCCGTGCCGTTCTCGGTCAGGCCGAGTACGCGGACGAAGAAGTCGAGGCTCTTCTCGGGCTCGGGGGTGAAGAGCTCGACGTGGCCTAGGTGGGCGATCTCGTGGCGGGGCGATGGCTGGGGCATGGACTTCTCCTGCGGCTCAAGGTCGGGGAAAAACGGTGCCGTCGAACAGCTTCCGCGCGGTGCGGAACACGCTCGATCTGGTCACCCGAGGTGGTGAGACGGTCGTGTCGAGGTCTATGCCGACGGCGAGTTTGCCGCTCGCGTGCTCGATCTCGACGGGCTCGCCGTCGGGCGGCGCGACGAAGAGTTCGCTGCCGGCCGAGCCTTCGAGGAGCAGTGCGGTCACCACGCTGATGCCGCCGAGCACGCCGATCGACGGATGAGGCCGGACCGGGATGAACGTCCGCGTGCAGATCGCGCCGCCGTCGCGGGGCGCGGCCACGAGGGTGGTCTTGGGTACCGAGATGGCGCTGACGTCGCCGAGGCCCATCAGCTTGCCTGCTTCGGTGCGCACCGCGTCGACCCGCGCGGCGAGGCCGGTGTCGGCCGACAGTTCGTCGACGGGCTCGTAGCCGGTGATGCCGAAGTCGTTGGCGCGTGCGACGACCACCGGCATCCCGTTGTCCACACAGGACACTTGAATGCCGTCGATGTCGTCGATGACGGTGCCGGTCGGGAGCAGGCTGTCGCACACCGAGCCTTCGGTGCCGGTGAATTCGAGTTCGACGGCGGCCGCCGTGCCCGGCACGCCGGACACGGCCGTCGTGCCGCGGTAGTCGATGCGGCCGCCGGGCGTCGGGAACGTGGTGACCGCGATCGAGCCGGTGTTGAGCAGCAGCACCCGGACGCTGGTGTGCTCCCAGCCCGCGGGCACCAGGCCGCGCTCGACGGCGAACTGGCCGACCCCGGCGAGCAGGTTGCCGCAGGTCTGGCGATCGGAGATCGTCGCTTCACCGACGCCGAGCTGCAGGAACAGGTAGTCGACGTCCCGGCCGGGCCCGTCGGCGCGCGAGATGATCGCCACCTTGCTGGTGACCGGGTGGGCGCCGCCGATGCCGTCGATCTGCCGGGGATCCGGGGTGCCCATGATCCGCAGCAGCAGGTCGTCGCGCACGGCCGGGTCGGCGGGCAGGTCCGAGGCGAGGAAGTACGCGCCCTTGGACGTTCCGCCGCGCATGAGCATGCAGCGCACTCCGGTCATCGCGCGTACTCCTCAGCGGTCACGTACCGGACGCCGAGTTCCTCCAGCTTGCGGCGCAGTCCGTATCGATCGAGCCCGAGCTCCCCGTTCGCGAACGCCTCGCGAGCGCCGGATTCCTTCTCCAGCCGCGCTTGCGAGGCTGACAGCGCGGCGTCGACGGATTCGCGCGGTACACAAAGGACACCGTCGTCGTCGGCGAGTATCGCGTCGCCTGGCCGGACGAGCTGACCGCCGAGCACCACGGGGACGTTGACCGCGCCCGCCGTCGCTTTGACGCTGCCCTGGGCGCTGACCGCGGCCGACCAGACCGGGAAGCCGAGCGCGCGCAGGTCGGCGACGTCGCGGACACCGGCGTTGATGACCAGGCCACGCACGCCCCGGTAACGCAGCGCGGTGGCGAACAGCTCGCCGAAGAGCCCGTCGGTGGACGGCGAAGTCGTGGTCACGACCAGGATGTCGCCCTCGCCGCACTGCTCGACCGCCGCGTGGATCATCAGGTTGTCGCCTGGCCAGCACAGCGCCGTGACGGCGGTGCCGCCGATCCGGGTGCCGTGCTGGATGGGCCGCAGCGCCGGCCCCAGCAGGCCGGTGCGGTCCAGCGCCTCGTGCACGGTGGCCACCCCGTACTCCGCCAGCGTGTCCACTGTGGACAGGTCGGCGCGCGGCGGGCTGGTGACGATCACGGGTTTCACGCCAGCACCTCCGTGACCTGCGGATAGAGCCGCACGTACGCCTCGCCCATGGTGGCGTGCGGCAGGCCGAGGTTCGGCCCGGCGTTGCGCTTGAGCTGCACACCGCGGCGCTTGGCGAGATCGGTGTAGTACTCCCACATGTGCTGCTGCGCCGGCAGGCACTCCATCGCCTTGCGCTTGATCTCGAACACCGGCGTGATGTCCAGCAGCACATCGGGTTTGAAGTCGCACTGCTCCGGCTGGTGCGGCTCGAAGAAGAACACCGGCGGCGCGCCGAGCGGATCGCCGGGCGCGTCGTAGCCGACGGCCTGCGCCAGAACCCTTGCCTGCAAAGCCATCCGCGACGCGGCGGGGTGGTCTCCGTTGTACGGATCGGCCTGCGGGTGGGTGAGCACCACCGTCGGCTCGGTCTCGCGGTAGACCCGGACGATCCTGTCGACCAGCTCGGGCGACTCGACGAGCGGATAGTCCCCGGCGTCGAGGAACTCGATCTCCGCGCCCAGCGCGGCCGCCGCGTCGGTGGCCTCGGCGCGGCGGATCGCCTTGATCTCGTCGAGCGTCTTGCCTGCACGCCAGGCCTTGGCCGACTCGCCGCGCTCGCCGTAGGTCAGGCACAGCACCTTCGCGCGGTCACCCCGCGACGTGGCCAGCGCTATCGCACCGCCCGCACGCCACACGAAGTCACCGGCATGCGCGCTGATCACCAGCAACGACCCCATGACAGCACTCCTTCATTGTCGACCGCACTCATCTCACTGACACTTCCAAGGTAAGTATCGTAGACGAAATTGTCAACAATTTTGGCGTGAGTCAACTCAGAGTCGGCTGGCCGCGTCCGCCTCCCGGAGTGCTTCGATGACGCTGGACAGGTGCTTTTCCATGGCCGCGGCCGCCTCGACCGGATGATGCGAGCAGATGGCGTCGATGATCGCCAGATGCTCCGGCAGTGACACCTGCGGCCGCCCTGGCCGCATGGCCAGCCGGAACTGGTGCCGCACGTTCTGCCCGCGCAGCCGCTGGAGCACCTGCGCGGCGGTGCGCTGCCCGCTGATCTCTCGGACCCGCCGATGCAGCATCTCGTTGAGCGCCGAGTAGCCGACGGGATCCATCCCGTTGACGGCCATCTTCATCATCTCGCCGACTCTGCGCAGCTCAGTGGCTTCTTCTTGGGCGATACGCTCCGCCGCCTTCGCCGCGCAGAGCGACTCGAGCGCCATCCGCACCTCGGAGATTTCGATGGCTTCTTCGAGCGAGACCGCCCGCACCCGGGCCCCTCGGTTCTGCACCCGCTCGACGAGCCCCTCGTTCGCGAGTTCGATCAGCGCCGAACGCACACTGGCGCGGCTGGCGCCGAACCCTGCCGACAGGTCGGCCTCGACCAGCCGCTGATTCGGCACGAACTCGCCGCGCACGATGGCGTCGCGGATCGCGTCGACGACCGACCCCTCCGCCGCGTCCGCCCCGGGACTCTCGGACATCGACAGCTCCATTTTGTTGACAATTTTGGCGACTTGATCGTCTACTTGATTGTACAGCTTCGAAGGGATTGTCCTATGACCGAAACCATCGCGGTACTCGGCCTCGGCGAAGCGGGCGCGGTGCTGGCACGGGATCTCACGGCGGCGGGCGCCCGCGTCCGCAGCTACGACCCGGCTGTCGCGCCGCCCGCCGGGATCACGGGCACGGACTCCGAAGCGGACGCGGTCAACGGCGCCGATCTCGTGCTGAGCGTGAACAGCGCGTCGGCCGCCGAAGACGCGCTCATCGCGGGTCTGCCCAGCGCAAGCGCGGACACGATCTGGGCCGACCTCAACACAGCCTCCCCCGGCACGAAGCGAGCACTGGCCGCGCAGGCGGCGAAGCACGGCCTCTGGTTCGCCGATTTCGCGATCATGGCCCCGGTGCCAGGCCGCGGCCTCCGGGTGCCGATGCTCGCCGCGGGCGAGGCCGCGATCCCGGCGGCCGGGCTGCTCAACTCGCTCGGCGCCGCCGTCGAGGTGTTGGACGGCGACGCCGGGCTCGCCGCCGAGCGCAAGCTGCTGCGCAGCGTGTTCTTCAAGGGCATGTCGGCGGCCGTGGTGGAGGCACTGACCGCCGCGGCGGCCGCAGGCTGCGAGGACTGGCTCCGTCAGATCATCGTCACCGAGCTGACCGGCGCCGGCGAGTCCACTGTGGACAGGCTGGTCGACGGCTCACGCAAGCACGCCGTGCGCCGCACGGCCGAAATGGCCGCCACCACCGAGATGCTCGCCGAGCTGGACGTGCCCGCCGAGGTCGCGGGCGCCGCACGGGACCAACTCGCCCGATTGGCCGAATGGACCGTTGCGACCCACCGTTAGATCGTATACGTTATTGGATACGAAATAAGACTTGGAAGATCTCCGGTCCCGTTTCGCATCACGCGCGTCCCCCACTGACCGGCCCCCGAAGACGCGGGAGAACCACCATGCCCGGACGACCGGCGCTGCTCGACCGATCCACCATCCGAGTGCTCGTGATCACGGGCGATCCGGCCACCGCGGCCAGGCTCGCGGACACCGTGCGCCTCGGCGGCTACCTGGCCGAGCGCGCCCACGACTCCCGCGACGGGCTCGCCCGCGCCTTGACCCGCATGCACGACGTCGTGGTCATCGACCGCGAACTCGCCCCGGAATCGGGACTCCACCTGCTGCGCAGGCTCCGCCGCGCGCAGCTGACCACGCCCGTGGTGATGCTCATGCCGCCCGGCGCACCCGCCGACCAGCTCGCCTGCCTCCGGCTCGGCGCGGCCGCCTGCCACGACAAGCGCGTGGCGCCGGAGGAACTGCGCGCGAGGCTGCGTGCCCTGTGCAGGCGCAGCCCGTTCCGCGCCGGCGTCATGCAACTCGGCGCCGCCCAGGTCGACCTGACCCGCCGCGTCGTGACCTGTGTGGACGGACGGCACGTCCAGCTCACGCGCCAGGAGACCGCGCTGCTGTCCGTGCTCGGCGCGGCGCAGAGCCAAGTCGTGTCAAGGGCCAGGCTCAACGCGCTCGTCTTTCCCGACCGGCACGCCAAATCGATCGTCGACACCTACGTCTACTACCTGCGCCGCAAGCTCGGGCGTGACGTGGTGCAGACCGTACGCAGCGTCGGTTACCGGCTCGGCAGCGTGCCGTTCCGCGACCCAGAACCCTTGAGGGAGCCAGCATGACCGACGTGTCACCGGCGCCTGCGGTCACCGCAGCCGCCATTCTCGCCAGGCTCGACCGGTTGCCGCGACGCGCCGTCGCCTCGGCCGCGACCGGCATCACCGGCCTGGTGATGTTCTTCGTCTTCTACGGCAACTTCGACATCAACGTGTCGTTCATCCAGACCTGCGCGCAGATCCAGCCGGGCTGCACTCCCCCGACCGCGCAGCAGTGGCTGACCCTGCCGGTGGTGCTCTACCTGCTCGGCTACCTGTTCGGCGGGCTCGTGATCGCGCCGATCTCCGACCGCGTCGGCCGCCCGAAGGCGCTGCTGGTCACGGTCGCGTTCGGCGTCGTCGGCTCCGTGATCACCGCGCTCGCGACGGGCTACCCCGTGTTCGTCATCGGCCGTGCGATCACCGGCGTCGCGCTGGGCGGCTCGCTGCCGATCGCGAACACGTTCATCGGCGAGATCGCGCCTGCCAAGGCACGCGCCAAGTACACCGCGATCACGTTCGTCGCCTGCGCGGCAGGCGCGATGGCCGGGATCTGGGCGGGCCTGATCGCCACGACCCCGCCCGCCCCCTTCCCCGAAGGTCTCCCCTTCGCGATCGGCTTCGACTCGGGCTGGCGCTGGATGTACGGCGTCGCGGTGCTGCTGGGACTGGCCGCGCTCGCGGCGACGACCCGGCTGCCGGAGTCACCACGCTGGCTCATCGAACACGGGCGCGTCGCCGAGGCGGACGCGATCGTGTCCACCTTGGAGCGCAAGGCATTGCGCCGCGGCCCGCTGCCGGAACCGGCCGCGACCATCGTCATCCCCGAGCACACCCCCGAGAGCGCGGCCTACCGCGAACTGCTCGGCACCGCGCGCTACCGCAAGCGGACGCTGCTGCTGATCGCCGTGTGGTTCACCGGGTACGCCACGGTCTTCGGCTACTCGACCGGCTCGACGGTGGTGCTGACCAGCCTGGACTTCAGCCCGCCGGTGGCCGGGATGATCACCGCGGTCGGCGGGATCGGGTTCTTCGTGCAGGGCCTGTTCTCGGCGCGCTGGTCCGAGAAGCTGGAGCGGCGCTATTGGCTGCCGATCGGCGCCGGGCTGACCGTGCTGGGTTCGGTGATCGTCGCGCAGCTCGGCGACAGCATCGGCTGGGCGTTCGTCGGCTCGTTCCTGGTCTTCTTCGGGTTCAACGTGTGGGTGCCGCCGACGTTCGCGCTGTCCGCCGAAAGCTTCCCCACTCGGGTGCGGTCCGCGGGCTTCGGGCTGGTCGACGGCGTCGGCGTGCTCGGTGGCGCGGCGGGCATCCTGGTCATCGCGCCGCTGGTGCCGCACCTTTCGCCGCTGGCCGCGCTGCTGATGATCTCGGGTTTCCTGGTGGTGGCCGCCGTGCTCGCCCAGTTCACCCCGCGCACGCGGAACCGGGCGCTGGAAGACGTTTCCCCGTGACATGCGCGTCGAGCTGTTAGGTCCGCTCCGGGCCTTCCGTGACGACGGCGAGCTGGCACTCGGGCCTGCCCGCCGTCGCGCGGTGTTCGCCGTGCTCGCGCTGGCGGGCCGTCCGGTCAGCGTCACCGAACTCGTCGAAGCGGTGTGGGGACCGGACGCGCCTGCCACAGCGGCCGGGAGCGTGCACGGCTACATCTCAGGCCTGAGAAGGATTCTCGGCCGCGGTCTGCTGATCAGCGGTGCAGCCGGGTACGAACTCGCGCCGGTTCGGCTCGACACGACCGTCTTCGAGCGCCTCATCGAACGGGCCCGCGCCGAACCGGGTGACCGCATCGCCTGGCTCGACAAGGCGCTCGGGATGTGGCACGGCGAACCGCTGGCGGGGGTGCCTGGCCCGTTCGCGCGCATCGAACGGGCCAGGCTCGCCGAGCTGCGGCTGACCGCGGCCGAACTCCGCGCCGAGACCCGGATCGACGACGGCGAAGCACCCGGCCTCTCCGCCGAACTCGCCGCGCTCACGCATGAATTCCCGCTGCGAGAACGGCTTCGCGAACTGCAGATGCTCGCCCTGTATCTCTGCGGAAGGCGGGGTGACGCGCTCGAAGCGTTCCGGGAGGCGAGCACGGCGCTCGCAGAAGAGCTAGGCATAGAGCCCGGTATCGCATTGAGACGGCTGCGCGACCGCATTCTCGCCAACGACGCGCTACTCAAGCGCGCCAAGACTCGCCTGCGCGTTCTCCCGAAAGGGATCACGCCGCGCTACCAGACCACAGTGGACAGACCGTTCGTCGGCCGTACCAAAGAACTCGACCACCTCAGGTCCATGGTCGCCCAGGTCCGGCGCGGGCGTGGCGGCGTCGCCTGGGTCGAAGGCGACTACGGGATCGGCAAGTCCGAACTGCTCGTCCGCGCGCTCGCGTCGTCACACGACTGCCAGGTCGGCTGGACGGTCACGGACGAGCTGACCGGCCGGACGCCGTTGCGGGCGCTGCTCGACTGCCTCGGAGCCGACGGTCGGACCGAGCCGAGCCAAGTACTCGCGCTAGTCGACGACCTGTGCACCCGATCCCCGGTGATCCTCGTGATCGACGGGCTCCAGTGGGCCGACGACACCAGCCTCCTGGTCTGGCACCGGCTCGCCGCCACCACCGCCACCCGCCCCTTGCTCCTGCTCAGCACGTCACGACCACTCCCCCGCAACGAAACACTCGCGAAGCTGCGTCGCGCGCTCGGAGACCACATGCTTCCCCTCGGACCGCTCACCCCCTCGGGAGCTTTGACACTGAGCCAAAGTCTCATCGACGCGTCGGCAGGTCCGGAACTCCAGCGTCTCATCGAACGCACCCCCGCCAACCCGCGCTACCTCACCGTCCTGTGCGAAGCACTCGAACTTCGCACCGAAAGCGGGGTCAGCGAACTCCGCGACGGCCACACCACACCGAAGGCGCTGCTCGAAACGGTCCGGAACGGCTTCGACGTGCTGTCTCACCCGGCTTTGCGCTGGGCGTCTTTGCTCGGCCACGAGTTCTCACTTTCCGAGATCGCCGCGCTCACCGGGCAGCGGCCGTCCGAGCTGGTCTCCGTGCTCGAAGCGGCCGCCGCCGTCATCGACACCTCGCGCCCGTACCTCACCTTCACCCATCCCCTGTTCAGGGAAGCCTGCTACGACGGCATCCCGCCCGCTACCCGCGACGCGCTCATCCAGCAGCTCAGCTGATCAGCCCCGCGCGGAATGCATAAGCGACCGCATGCGTCTTGCTGGTCAGTCCGAGCCGGGTCATCACCGCGCGCAGCATCGCCTTGACCGTCGCTTCGGAGCACGCCAGCTCGGCGGCGATCTCACTGGTACGGAACCCTTCCGCGACCAGCCGGACCGCGTCGATCTCGCGCGCTCCCATCCCCGGCAACGTCATCCCGCACGATTCGAGCACCTGGCCGCGCAACGTCCGCAGCAGCGCCGACTGAAGCTCGCACGACAACACCGCGACCGAGCCGTCGGCGGCCCCGAGGACGGCCGAGACCAGCCGTCTCGGGGACACCTCGGCGGTCGGCAGCACGCTGACCACCCCGTTCTGGACGGCGAACAGGATGTCGGCCGCCGCGAACCCGTCCGTCACGACCACGCATTTCGCGCCGCGCATCCGGCCCACCGCGTCCACGTGCCTGCCGGTCACCGCCGGCTCGGCGAGCACGACGACGGCCGGGCCCGCCGCTTCGCCGACGATCTCGACGCGGTCGTCGGCCAGCATCGCGACCACACCCCGGCGGGTGACGGGATCGGCCGCGTGCACGGCCACGCTCAGCGGATGCACACCGGCCTCCTCAGATCACCCCGGCCCGCATGGCGTAAGCCACCGCGTGCGAACGGTTGCGCAGGCTCAGCCGCCGGGTGACGGCGTAGATGATGTTCTTCACCGTGCGTTCCGAATAGCGCAGGCTGCGGGCGATCTCGTCGGTGTCGAGGCCGTCGGCCATCAGCCGGAGCACGTCGATCTCGCGCTCGGTGAGCCGCCCGGCCACCAGCCCGTCGGGCCGGAGCACCTCGCGGTGCAGCCGCTCCACGTGCGACACCAGCGGGCCGAGCAGGTTCGGCGGCAGCTCCGCGCGGTCGGCGGCCGCGGCGCGCACGGCCTCGCCGAGCCGCTCGTCGGCGGCCGCCGCGCGGGGCAGGATCGCCACCACCCGGCATTCGACGGCGGCCAGCAGCTCGGGCTCCTTGATCCCGTTGACCAGCAGCACCACCGGCGCGTCGGCGGTGAACCCGCGCAACGCGGCCAGCGCGCCGGAACAGAACCGGTGGAAGCAGGCCACGACGACGTCGGCGCCGGAGTCCACCACGGTCAGGCCAGGCCGGGTTTCGAGGCAGTTGACCAGCCCGGCACGCGTGATCGGATCGACCGTGCAGACGGCAACACGCACTTCGTCCACTTCGTCCCTCCACTTCGTACAGTCGCGGAGGCCAGCATGAGCGCGCACTCTTCACTCGCTCTCCAGCACGCCTGCAGCGCGTCTGGCTCAGGTGAGCGCGGGCTCGGAGACCTGGGCCATCACGTATTCGAGCAGGCTCAGCAGCGTCTGCTTGACCTCGCCCCGGTTGCGTGCGTCGCAGGCGAACATCGGGATCGACCGGTCGAGCGCCAGCGCCCGCCTGACGTTGTCGAGTGGATGGTGGCGGATGCCGTCGAACAGGTTCACCGCGACCACATAGGGAATGCGCCGGTTCTCGAAGAAGTCGATCGGGGTGAACGAGTCGGCGAGCCTGCGGCTGTCGACCAGCACGACCGCGCCGATCGCGCCGCGCACCAGGTTGTCCCACATGAACCAGAACCGTTCCTGGCCGGGGGTGCCGAACAGGTAGAGCAGCAGGTCGTCCTCGAGCTCGACCCTGCCGAAGTCCATCGCGACCGTGGTGGTCGACTTCAGCGGCACGCGCGCGATGTCGTCGTGACTGTTGCTCGCCGTGGTCATCACGGCCTCGGTCGACAGCGGCTGGATGTCGGAGACCGCGCCGACGAAAGTGGTCTTGCCGACGCCGAAACCGCCTGCCACCACGATCTTCACCGATGTGATCGGCTTGCCGGAGGTGCTCACCTTGGCTCCTTTGTCCACTGTGGTCAGGTCACTCACCGGCGTTGACCTTCGCCCTGATGTCATGGTCGTCCCTCGCCTCCGGGGTCAGCATCCGGCCGACCCGGTCGACGAGCAGCGCCATCTCGTAGGCGATCTGCCCGATGTCGTGCGCGGAGTCGGCGAGGATGGTCAGGCAGGACCCGTCGCTGATCGACATGAGCAGCATCGTGCCCGCGTCCATCTCGACGATGGTCTCGTTGACGTTGCCCGCTTCGAAGCACTGCGCGGCGCCGTCGGTCAGGCTGACCAGCCCGCACGCGACTGCGGCCAGTTGATCGGCCCGGTCCTCCGGCAGCTGGCTCGACGCCGCCAGCAGCAGTCCGTCGGCGGAGACCGCGACGCCGTGCGACACCCCGGGAACCCGCTCGACGAAGTCGTTGATCAGCCAGCCGTACTCGTTCTCGTGCTCAGGCGTGGATTTCACGGTTACCTCCGGTTTTCGTCTTTGGCCTTGCGCAGGCCCAGCTGGAAGCTCGACAGCCTGCTCCTGGCCCTGCTCGGATCCGGGCCGGCTTTCGCCGCGGGCTCGTGCGGGGCGCTGCCCGGCATCAGATGAGCGCCGCGCTCGCGCACCGGCAGGCCGTCTTCGGTGTAGGCGAACGGTTTCGCCTGCGAAATCGTCTCGACAACGCTCCACCCTTCGTCCGCGGCCGAGATCCAGTTCTCCGGCAGCGGCGCGCCGTCCAGCTCCGCGGCCACGGAGACCTCACGGGGCTTGACGGCGGTGTTCCTGGCGTTGAACCAGCCGGAAGCGACCCGTTCGGCCGGGCTCTTGCCGTCCGCGCCCGCGCGTCCGACGTGCCGGTTGGGCACCCGGAGCGGTAGCTCGTCCGGCACGTCGGAGTGCGCGTGCTCGACCAGCTCACGCACGGGGTCGGTGCCGACGACGGCGAGCCGCCGCGCCGGTTTCGGCTTGGGCTCGGGTTCCGCGCGGCGGGTTTCCGCCGCCCGCATCGCGATCCGGCGGTCGGCCCAGCCCGGCCGTTCGGCGTCGAGCACCAGGTCCGACGGCACCGAGACGACCGCGGTGACGCCGCTGGAGCGGTCACCGCCGAGCAGTTCGATGCCGAACCCGTGCCGTCCGGCGAGCCTGCCGACCACGTGCAGGCCGACCTGGCGGCACTTGGCCAGCTCGGCCGAGCCGAGCCTGGTCAGCCGCGCGTTGATGTCGACGACCTCCTGGTCGGTCATCCCGATGCCGGTGTCGACGACCGCGATCGAGAGGCTGCCGTCGCGCAGCACCTGGCCCTGCACGGTCACCTTGGTCTCCGGCGCGGAGAACGACGTGGCGTTGTCGAGCAGCTCGGCGAGCATCCGGATGAGGTCGTTGGCCGCCGCGTCGCCGATCTTCGCGGCGGGCGGGTCGAGCAGCTCGACCCGTTGGTACTGCTCGATTTCCGAGATCGCCGCCTGGATGACACCGGCGAGCGGCACCGGTTTGGCCGGACGCCGGACGAGCTCGGTGCCCGAGAGCACGAGCACGTTCTCGGTGGTGCGGCGCATGCGCGTGACCAGGTGGTCGAGCTGATAGAGCGTGGTCAGCTGCTCGGGCGAGTTCTCGTTCTGCTCCAGCTTTTCGATCAGGCCGAGCTGGCGCTGCATCAGCGTCTCGCCGCGGCGGAACATGTTCACGAAGACCTCGGAGTAGCCTGCCCGGATCCGGGTCTGCTCGGCGGCCGCGTCGTGCACGGCCGTCCGCAACGCCTGCACCGACACGTGCAGGCGTCGCACCAGCGGGGTGATCACCGCGCCGGCGACGAGCGCGGCGACGGCCAGCCCGATGAGCAGGTTCCTGGCATAGGTGGCGGACGCGGCCGCGGCGGCCTGCGCGTCGTCGAGCCTCGGGATCCCGGTCCCCCGCTGCACCGCGGCGTCCAGGTCGGCCAGCGACGCCGTCACCGCCGAGTACGCGGCGCCGCGCTGGCCGGGGTCCGGCGTCGCGCGGATCTCGTCGAGGCGGACGAGCTGGCTCGCGGCCTTGCGCGCCGGATCGCCGAGCTCGCCCGCCGTCGCGATGAGACTGTTGAGCCGCGCCGCCGCGGAGTTCGACGCGGCACGCGTGTCGTCCGAACCGACGCCGCGTTCGGCCTGCACCGCGGCGAGCGTGTCGCCGATCCCCTGGTGCAGCGCCGCGAGGCGTTCGGCCTGCTGGGTCTCGGCGCGGTCGGCCACCGACTGGCGCACCAGCAGCACACCCGCGACCACGGCGACGGCGACCGGGACGGCGAGCATCGCGGCGAGCAGGCCGCTCACCGTCCACTTGCGCCAGTCGGCGGCTCCGCGCAGCCACGCGAATCCTTGCCCCGCAACGTTGCGCATGTTCGGCACCCCCTTCAGGCGAGCTTGGCGATCCCGGCGTGCACGCGCCTGAGCAGTTCGAGCGGCGGGCGCCCTTCCAGGCACGGCGTCATCTCGTGCAGCATCAGCAGGCCCTGGTCGATGGCGTCACCGATGAGCACCTTCGCCACACCGAGCGGCGCCTTGATGGCCGACGCGATCTCGGCGACCGAGCGTGGCTGCTCGCAGTTCACGCAGATCACCAACTGGTCGTCGCCGAGTTCGAGCGCCGTCTGGTGCAGCCCGGTCGCGGTCAGCACGGTCTCGATCTCCAGCGCGTGCCCGGCCGAGACCCGGCCGCCCGCCCGCACGTACGGCCGGACCAGCGTCTCGAGCTCCTCGATGACCGGCGGCTCGTCCGGCGCGGGGAAGACGGCGCACGCGACGCGTGCCTCGATCTCCTCGGCGACGGTGACCGGGGTCAGCTCGGTCAGCACCTGGCCGAGCGGGATCACCGCGCGCCCGCGTGGCCGGTCGTCGTCGGTGGTGTGGCTGCGGAAGTCGTGGTCGGCCCATTCCTGGTAGGTGGGCCAGCCACCGCACCGGGTCCGCGCCGGTTGCTGCTCGGATGGGTTCACGAGTGCTCCTGTCGGTGCTTCGGATGACGGTCAGCGACCGTCGGCGGGCGCGCAGGCGGACGGCTTGGCCGTCGGTGGCGCCTGCACGATGCGGGCCGAGGCCGCGCCGGTGGCGGGGTCGGCTGGCTCATCCGACGCGATCAACGCCGTCACCACCAACGCCGCGACCACAGTGGACAGTACGAATCTCCCTTTCACCACGACCTCCGTTCAGCTGTTCCGCACGGCTTGCAGGAATGAGACCCGGCGGCTTCGCGTCGGCTCCGGTCTTTCGAGCAGCTCGTCGGCGTAGGACACGACGGCGGCCGAGCTGTTGAAGCCGACGATGCCCATCACCCGGTTCCCGCGTACGTAGCCGGTCACGGACCGGCCGCCGGTCGAGCGGGGCTGCAGCGCGACGCGGTCGGTGCCGAGCGCGGGCACCCCGGCGGCCTGGATCCGCATGCCGTGCTGTTCGGACCAGAACCGCGGGATCGGCATGAACGGCGCGGCCGCCGCACGGCCTGCCAGCAGGTTTTCCGCTGCGGCTCGGCCCATTTCGACGGCGTTGGTCCAGTGCTCGGTGCGGCGCGGCCGTTCGTCGAACCGCAGATTCGGCCACCTGGCGACATCGCCCGCCGCGACCACGTCGTCGACACCGGCGACGTGACAGGTCGCCTCGCAGACCACGCCGTCGTCGAGTTCGATCCCGGCGTCGCGCAGCCAGCTCACGGTCGGGACGGTGCCGACGGCGACCACGACGCACGCGGCGTCGAGCTGCTTTCCGCTGGACAGCTTGATCCCGACGCTGCCAGGGCGGCTCAGGTCCCAGTCGTCGATGCTGACGCCGAGCTGGAGGTCGACTTCGTGGTCCTCGTGCAGCTCGGCGAGCTGTCTGCCCAGGTCAGGGCCGAGCAGGTTCGCCATCAGGCTCTTCGAGCGGCCGATGATCGTGACCTCCCTGGCCATCGACCGAAGGCTCGACGCGATCTCGCAGCCGGTGAAGCCGCTGCCGAGGATCACCACCGGCAGGCGGTTGCCGGCGAGCGCGCGCTGGAGGCGTTTGGCGTCGGCGATGGTCCGCAGCGAGACGACGCGCGGGTGTCCACTGTGGCCGTCGGGCGCGCGCCTGGCCTCGACGCCGGTCGCGAGGATCAGGCCGTCGTAGGCGAGTTCCTCAGCGCCGGGCAGATGCAGGACGCGGCGCTTCGGGTCCAGCTGGGACACGGGTGTGCCGAGACGCCAAACCGCGTCAAGGTCGTCGAGTGGCTCGATTTCCAGGTCCGGCACGGCGAGCTGACCGGTCAGGAACTGCTTGGACAACGCGGGCCGGTGATACGGCATGGCCGTCTCCGCGCCGAGGATCACGATCTCTTCGGTGTAGCCGATCTCGCGCAGACGCTCCGCGGCGCGCATCCCGGCCAGTCCCGCGCCCACGATGACGATCCGGTTCACTTTTCCGTACCCTGCAACTGGATCGCCCGCATCGGGCAGGCGCGGGCCGCCGAGCGGACGGCCTGGTTGACCGCGACGTCGGGCAGCTGGCGGTACTGCAGGCGGCCGTCCTCACGCAGCTTGAACACGTCCGGCGCCTCGGTCTGGCAGAAGCCGTACCGATGGCAGCGCTGATTGTCGACGCTCACCCGCATCGGCGCGGCCTTGTCGAGCCGCTTCGCCGGCATGGTCTCGCCGTCGATCAGGCCCAGCCGCACCAGCAGCTCGGGCGGCGCGACCCGCAGGAAGGTCAGTGCCAGCGGCGGCATCGCCACGGTGATCCCGGCCAGCCACATCACGTCGATGTCGCTGTTGGCCCACGCGCCGAACCACGAGTGCACGACGCCGAGCAGGATCGCGACGTAGGCGCTCTGGTGGAAGCGCAACCAGTTGCGGTAGCGGAAGAACCGGTGCATCCCCGCGGTCACGAAGATCACCGCCAGCAGGTCGAACGCGATGATGCCGAGCGCGTGCCGGAACTCGCCGCCGAGGAACGGCACGACGATCTGCAGCCCGCCGAGCACGCGCTCGTCGAGGAACAGGAAGGCCAGCGCGTGGGTGCCCGCCGCGGTCAGGGTGGCGGCGGCGAGCATCACGTGCCCGCCGCGCAGCGCCTGATGCCCGGTGACCCGGCGGACCCAGCCGGTCGCGGTGAGCACACCCCAGCACAGGGTCAGGCACATGAAGAAGTAGGCCAGCCGCCCGGAGACCGCGGCCATCTTGCGCACACCCGTGTCGTGCGCGTCGATGGCGGCCGCCAGCACCACATCAGCGGACGCGAACATGGTCGTCCTCCTTTCCGCTCAGTCGTTCGCGGTCGTCTTCGGGCCGTAGCGGGCGCACACCCGCACCACGGCGAACGTGCCGATCAGGGCGAACCCGGCGAGCACGATGCCGAGCAGCACCTTGTTCCAGCCGGGTACCACCTGGAACGGCGCGGGATCGAGCGAGCCGACGACCATCGACGACGCCCTGACGAGCCCGGTGCTCTCCAGCAGCGTCATGTGCCGGATGACCACGGCGTCGGCCGACTGCGCGAACGCGCGCACCACGTCGTTGCGGGTCATCGCACGGACCTGGCCGATCAGCATGAAGATGCTGCCGTGCGCCTGCCTGGTCACGTTGGCCCACGCGTCGTCGGCCGCACCGCCCGCCTTGCCCGCGATCTCCCGCTGCCAGGACTGCTGGATCGGGGTCGGGCTGCCGGGCAGCGCCACGTTGAGCTTCGCCGCCGCGTCGGCGACAGTGGCCTCGAGCGCGTGATGGTCATGCATGAGCGCGCCACCGACGGCGCGCACCTTCGGATCGGCCGAGCGCTCGGCGACCTGACCGCTCGACGGCGCCTCCCACAGGTTCGCCCAGCGGACGTTGATCAGCAGATTCCGGTCATACTGGGACAACGGCCCCCACGGCGTGTCCCAGTCGGCCGGATCCTGGTCACCGTGCTCGTTCTTGTCGTCCACCACGGTGCCGAGCCGCAGCACCTTGTCCACAGTGGATTCCAGCGCCTCGGCCGACGCGGTACCCGCGACGCTCATCAGGAAGAACACGCTCGCGGCCGTCGCGCAGATCCGGCGCGCGGCTTGACGGAATGTCATGGATGGAAAACCCCTTTCACCACTTCTTCGGGGGCGGGCAAACCGTAGTTAAACCCTGTGGCGCGCACCACTGGAAGGCCTGGGGGAAAACGGATGACCGAGACTGCCCGAACGAACCGATTCTCAGAAACAGTTTCCCGAGATTGCCGAATGGCCCGGTTACGGGTAATGTCCGCTTTTCGAATATCGAAACTGAGAATATGTCCATGGACACTGACTGGTGTATCCGGCTGCTCGGGCCCTTGTCGCTCACCCGCGATTCGGCGGCGGTCGAACTCCGTTCCACGCCCCAGCGCGTCATACTGGCCTTGTTGGCGATACGGGGCCAAGTTTCGCGTCAGGATCTCGTCGACGCGGTGTGGGGCGAGAATCGGCCGCTGAGCAACGCCTACACCCATATCTCCGGGCTGCGCCGGACTTTGGAACCGGGCAGGCTGCCGCGTGCCACCGACGGGCTCATCGCGTCGACCGACACCGGGTATTCGCTTGAAATCGATTGCGACGTGCATCGCTTTCACGCACTGCGCGCCAGCGCTTCTCGCTTGCGCAAAGCCGGGCGGCTCGAGGCAGCGCTCGCCGACCTCGAGTCCGCAATAGACCTCTGGCGCGGCGAAGCACTCGCCGGCCTGCCGGGCCCATTCGCGGCCGCCGAGCGCGCCGACCTGAACGGACTCCGGATCGCCACGGCGGAGGACTGGGCCGAGATACTGCTCGAACTGGGCAGGCACGGCGAAGCGATCCCCACGCTGACCGTGCTGTGCCGGGAGCAACCGTTGCGGGAACGACCGCACGAGCTGCTCATGCGGGCCCTGCACCGCGGCGGCCGAACCTCGGAAGCGCTCAACGTCTACGCCTCCGCCCACTCGGCACTCATCGCCTCCGGCATCGAGCCGGACTTCGAACTGCGAAGGCTCCACCAGGAACTACACGTCTCGGAGGCTCGTACCAGCGCGCCAGTTCCCAGGCGTGAGATGTTCGTCGGACGCGAGCCCGAGCTGAAGATCCTGCGCGCCGCGGCGGCCGACGTCCTCAAAGGACAGGGAGGCGTTTGGTGCGTGGTCGGCGAACCGGGCATCGGCAAGACGGCACTGCTCGCGGAGGCATTGGCCGACACGCCTGTGCCGGTCAGCTGGGGCGTCGCGCGGCGGGGCAGTCTCGACGGCAAGCCTGCCATCCTCGTCGCCGACGACTTCCAAGACGCCGACGAGGTCACACTGAGCCTCTGGCGGCGACTGGCACGACAGCCCGGCCTGCTCTTGATCAGCGCGACACGATCCCGCCGGACCATGATCGGGCAACCTGTTCTTCTCGGCCCGCTCTCGGAACCGGAAGCAGCCGAACTCGCGTCCGCGCCATACGGCCGACTGGCATGGGCAAGCGGAAACCCGCGTTACATCAAGGAAATGGCCACCGCCAGTCCCCCCGAACTGTTCAAGCGCATTGATGAACACCTCACGTTCCTCACCCCCTCAACCCGATCCGTGCTGCAACGCGCCGCGTTACTCGGCGAGACGTTCACCTTCGCGGACCTGGCCACGACCATCGGCCGACCACCACTCGCACGTCACGTCGACGAGGCACTGGACGCAGGCATCCTGATCGCCGACGGCCAGTCGTTGCGCTTCCGCCACCTCGTCGTCCAAGCCGCACTGTACGAAGGACTTCCCGGCTCGATGCGCGCCGCACTGCACGTCCAGTTCGCGACGGCACTCGCCGACGCCGGCGCTCCCCTCGACCGCGTCACCCACCACCTCGCCCATGGCTGAGCTACGCATCGAGCTACTCGGCCCGATCCGGGCGTGGCAAGGAACTTCCGAGCTGCCACTGGGTCCAGCACGTCAACGGGCACTGTTCGCGACACTCGCGCTCCGCGCCGGCCACACCGTGACCCGCGAGCAGCTCATCTGCGCGGTCTGGGGCACCGACGAGGCCCCACCGACCGCGAGCGGCAGCGTCCACACCTACATTTCCAACCTCCGCCGCATACTCGACCGCTCGGTCCTCACGGGCGGCCGAGGCGGCTACACCCTGCGCGTCCCACCGGGCAGCATCGACTCGATCGCCTTCGAGCACCTGGTGAACCGCGGCGCACCGAACGAGGCCCTGGCACTCTGGCACGGCGACCCGCTTTCCGGCATGCGCGGCCAGTTCGCCGAGCAGCAACGGTCCCGCCTCACCGAACTACGCCTCAAAGCCATCGAACTCCACGCGGAACGCCTGCTGTCGCAAGGTGACTACCGCGACCTCACGACTTCACTGACCGCCCTCGCCCGCGAACACCCACTCCGCGAGCGCCTACGCGAGCTGCTCATGCTCGCCCTCGACCGCGACGGCCGGCACGCGGAGGCGTTGGAGGTCTTCCGCGACGCCCGCGCGACCCTCATCGCGGAACTCGGCGTCGAGCCCGGCCCAGCGTTGCGAACCCTGCACCACCGCCTCCTCACCGGCACCCGAGACCCGTTGCCAGACCTGCACTTCGTCGCACCCGCCCGCGTTGCTTCCGCCTTCACTGGCCAGATTGCTCCGCTGGCCCGCCTGCGAGCGCTGATCTCGGACCGCAGCGGTTCTGTCTGGCTGGAGGGCGACGTCGGGGTCGGCAAGTCCGCGCTACTGGCGGCTGCTCTGTCCGGCCTCGGGCGGCGCCATCTCGGGTGGGCGCACGCTGCTGAGCTGTCGATGCCCCTTCAGGCCATGGAGTCCTGCCTCGGGACCGCCGACGATCCGCTTTCCTTTGTGTCGCGGCTCTGCGCGACCGCTCCGGTCGTCCTTGTGCTCGATGACATGCACTGGGCCGACGATGCGACGGTTCTCTTGTGGCACCGCCTCGTTGACATGACCCGGCAGCTCCCCTTGCTGCTCATCGCCAGCGCTCGCCTGCTGCCTCGCTCGCGCGAGTTGGCCCAGCTGCGTCAGCGCTTCGACACCGTCATGACTCTCGATGCGCTCTCTTTCTCGGGCACGGATGCCCTGGCCCGCGTTGCCGCGTTGTCTTTTGATGCGCGCGAAATCCTGCGGTGGGCGGCTTTGCTTGACCGCTTCACTGTTGCGGACATCTCCGCTTTGACCGGCAAGCGGCCCTCGGACCTACTCGCGGCCTTCGAGGAAACCCTTACCGCTCATGTACTGTCGGACCACGGGGCCTACCTGACCTTTGCTCATCCCGCACTTCGGTCGGCGTGCCGTGAGGCGATCCCCCTGGCCTTTCGCTCGGCGCTGCTTCACGAAGCGCGGTCTGTGTCCGAGTGGCCTCGTTCTTGGTATCGGTCGGCAGCGGAAACTGGCCAGCCACGGCGCTGATCAACACGACGCGACGCCCAGAAACCACCATCAACACGCAGCACCGCGCGCAACAGGTCACCTTCGAACATATCGCCCTCGGCCAGTGGATCCCGCTGCAACACCTCGATCGCTACCGGAACGAGCACCGCCAAGCCGATCTGCTGCCCGATGAGCAACCGCAAATCTTCGACAGTCAGCTCCGCGATAGGCACTTGCCGAAGCCGGTGCACCTCCGCGATGAGTCTCGTCGCGTCCGCAGGCGGTCCGCCCCAACGCTCGCCCTCAACGTCCTCAAGCGAACGACGGCGGTCCGCTGACTGCATCATGCCCACATCATCGCGCACCGCGATCCACCCGCGGCCACCACCAGCCCACTCCGGCGGCCAAATAGCAACAGCAACCGCACTGGCCAACTTTCGGGTGTCCATTGTGGATCTTCGTGTGGATAGTGGCATAGTCCTCTAGTTTTGGGTATGATGGAGGCATGTCCACCACCGAGACACTTGCCGACGCGCCACCGCAGTGGTGGCGCTTGGACAAGGACGCGCTCATGCTGGACTACGTCGCCCTCGAACAAGAAAAACGCCACCTCGATGCGAAGCAAGGGCAGATTTTGGCGGAGATCGAATCCCGTGGTGTGCGGGACGTGACCGGCTACGCGGCGTTGTCGCAGTGGGTGGCGAAATGCGCGCGGGTGAAACCGTCGGAGGCGAACGCGCGGGTCAAGCGAGCCCGCGACTTGAACCAGCGTCGTGATGGCGCCACCGAGATTCCCGCGTTCGCTCCCTATACTGCGGCCGCTGCTGCCGAAGGCGATCTGGGTGCGGATCAGATCGACGCCGTGTTGAAAGCTTTGCACGCGCTGCCGACCACACTGACCGCCGAGGAACGGGAGGGTGGGGAGAAGATCCTCACCGACCTCGCCGCTGTTGGCGACCTCAACGAGATCCCCGTGGCGGGCAAGCGGCTGCTCGACCAGATCGACCCCGACGGGCCCGAACCCCGCGACCCCGAACCGGCCGAACGCGGGAATGAGTTGCAGTACATCACCCACCGCGATGGCAGCCATGGGGTAAAAGTCCGTATCGACTCCGAAACCCTCGCCCGACTGAAGGCCCTTCTCGATCCTTTGGCGAAACCTCGCGCGGCCACCGATGACGAAGGACCGGACACCCGCTCGCAGTGGGAACGCAACGGCGACGCCTTCGCCACCTTCGTCCGCCTCGGCATGGCCCACCCCGACATCCCCACCCAAGCCGGAGAATCCGTCCACGTCGTCGTGACCGTCTCACTCGAAGACCTCAAAACCGGCCTCGGCCGGGCGTGCCTGGACCTGGTCGGCGATATCTCCGCCGCCGAAGCCCGACGGATGGCGTGTGAGTGCAAGGTCATCCCCGCCACCCTCGGCGCCCACGGCGAACCCCTCGACCTCGGCCGAGCTCAACGGCTCGCGTCTCCGGCGCTACGCCGGGCGCTGGCGATCAGGGACCGGGGCTGCGCGTTCCCGGGGTGTACGGAGCCTCAGCAGCGCTGTACCGCGCATCATATTGTCCATTGGGCACACCATGGCGAGACCGAGATCCATAACCTCGTGCTGCTCTGCGGCCGCCATCACCGCCTGGTCCATCACAGTGACTGGAAAGTCCGGATGGCCTACGACAACCTCCCCGAATTCATCCCCCCGAAGTTCATCGACGCCGCCCAGACACCCCGCCGCAACACCATGCACACCACCCGAACCTGAACCACCCCGGAAACACCACTCATAGATCGACTACTCGGGCGCAGCCACCCCCTGCGCCGCTTTCTCATGTCCCCAGCCAGAAGCCGAGCCTCAATTCGACGGCTTCAGAGGCCGCGATAAAGCCCGCTTTACTCCCGGGAGTAAAGCGGGCTTTATCGCGTGCAGAAGGTCAGTGGCCGCGCAGCGTGGAGGCGCCCGCGTACTTGGCTTCGGCGCCGAGTTCCTCTTCGATGCGGATCAGCTGGTTGTACTTGGCCGTGCGGTCGGACCGCGAGAGCGACCCGGTCTTGATCTGGCCGCAGTTGGTGGCGACCGCGAGGTCCGCGATCGTGGTGTCCTCGGTCTCGCCGGAGCGGTGCGACATGACCACGGAGTACCCGGCCTTGTGCGCGGTCTCGACCGTCGTGAGCGTCTCGGTGAGCGTGCCGATCTGGTTGACCTTGACCAGGATCGAGTTGCCGATGCCGCGCTCGATGCCGTCCTTGAGCAGGTTCACGTTGGTGCAGAAGACGTCGTCGCCGACGAGCTGGACGCGGTCGCCGATGGTGTCGGTGAGCTGCTTCCAGCCGGTGAAGTCGTCCTGCGCGAGACCGTCCTCGATGGACACGATCGGGTAGCGCGCGGTGAGGTCGGCGAGGTAGGCCACGTGCTCCTCGACGCTGCGCTTGCGGCCTTCGCCGGTGTAGTCGTAGACCTCGCCGGTGTAGAACTCGGACGCGGCGGGGTCGAGCAGGAGCGCGATGTCCTCGCCCGGCTGGTAGCCGGACTGCTCGATCGCTTTGAGCACGAACTCCAGTGCCTCGTCGGCGGAGCTGAGGTTCGGGGCGAAACCGCCCTCGTCGCCGACGTTGGTGCCGTGGCCTGCTTCGTGCAAGGACTTGCGGAGCGTGTGGAACACCTCGGAGCCCATGCGGACGGCGTCGGCGAAGGTCTCGGCGCCGACCGGGCCGATCATGAACTCCTGGAAGTCGATCGGGTTGTCGGCGTGCGCGCCGCCGTTGATGATGTTCATCATCGGCATCGGGAGCAGGTGCGCGAACACGCCGCCGACGTAGCGGTAGAGCGGCAGCCTGCTGGCCGCGGCGGCGGCCTTGACCACGGCGAGTGAGACGCCGAGTGTCGCGTTCGCGCCCAGGCGGGCCTTGTTCGGGGTGCCGTCGAGCTCGATCAGCGTGCGGTCGACCTCGGCCTGCGCCTCGGCGTCGAGGCCGATGACGGCTTCGGCGATCTCGGTGTTGACCGCGTCGACGGCCTTGCGGACGCCCTTGCCGTGGAACTGCGACTTGTCGCCGTCGCGCAGCTCGACGGCCTCCTTCGTCCCGGTCGAGGCGCCGGACGGGACCGCGGCCCTGCCGAGCGAGCCGTCGGCCAGCTCGACGTCGACCTCGACGGTCGGGTTGCCTCGGCTGTCGAGCACCTGGCGGCCGTGCACACGGACGATGGCGGTCATGTTCGCTCCTCGATGAGTTCATGCCGGAGTCCCGGCCGGGAACGACCATGGCACAGCGGCGAGACAGCTGCGGCGCCACTGTGAGCCGCGAAACACCGGGAGACTAGCAGGGTTCGCTGAATCGATCACGAGGTTGGTGGACGACCCCCGGCTTGCATAGTCATGCAGTCGAGTGCATATACTGTCGTCGTGTCCAAAGTGCTCACTTCCCTGCCCATCGGTGAACGTGTCGGCATCGCCTTCTCGGGCGGTCTCGACACCTCGGTCGCGGTCGCGTGGATGCGCGACAAAGGTGCGGTGCCCTGCACCTACACCGCCGACATCGGCCAGCCCGACGAACCGGACATCGCGTCGGTGCCCGGCCGCGCCAAGTCGTACGGCGCCGAGATCGCCCGTGTGATCGACTGCCGCGCCGCGCTGGTCGAGGAGGGGCTCGCGGCGCTGTCGTGCGGCGCGTTCCACATCCGCACCGGCGGCCGCACGTACTTCAACACCACCCCGCTCGGCCGGGCGGTGACCGGCACCCTGCTGGTCCGCGCGATGCTCGAGGACGACGTCCAGATCTGGGGCGACGGCTCGACCTACAAGGGCAACGACATCGAGCGGTTCTACCGCTACGGCCTGCTCGCGAACCCGGCGCTGCGGATCTACAAGCCGTGGCTCGACGCCGACTTCGTCACCGAGCTCGGTGGCCGCAAGGAGATGTCCGAGTGGCTGGTCGCGCACGGCCTGCCGTACCGCGACAGCACCGAGAAGGCCTACTCGACCGACGCCAACATCTGGGGCGCGACGCACGAGGCCAAGGCGCTGGAGCACCTCAACGCCGGCATCGAGCTGGTCGAGCCGATCATGGGCGTGCGGTTCTGGGACCCGGCGGTCGAGATCGCGACCGAGGACGTGACCATCGGCTTCGAGCAGGGCCGCCCGGTCACCATCAACGGCGCCAAGTTCGACTCCGCGGTCGACCTGGTGCTCGAGGCCAACACCATCGGTGGCAGGCACGGGCTCGGCATGTCCGACCAGATCGAGAACCGCGTGATCGAGGCCAAGAGCCGCGGCATCTACGAGGCGCCCGGCATGGCGCTGCTGCACGCCGCGTACGAGCGGCTGGTCAACGCGATCCACAACGAAGACACCCTCGCCACCTACCACAACGAGGGCAGGCGGCTCGGCAGGCTGATGTACGAGGGCCGCTGGCTCGACCCGCAGTCGCTGATGATCCGCGAGTCGCTGCAGCGCTGGGTCGGCATGGCCGTCACCGGCGAGGTGACGCTGCGGCTGCGGCGCGGCGAGGACTACTCGATCATCGACACGGCCGGTCCCGCGTTCAGCTACCACCCCGACAAGCTGTCGATGGAGCGCACCGAAGACTCCGCGTTCGGCCCGGTGGACCGGATCGGCCAGCTGACCATGCGCAACCTCGACATCGCCGACTCCCGCGCCAAGCTGGAGCAGTACGCCGGGCTGGGCATGGTCGGCGGGCAGCAGGCGATGCTGATCGCCGCCGCGCAGCCGTCGACCGAGCTGATCGGCGCGATGCCGGAGGGCGGCGCCGAGGTCATCGCCTCGCGCGGCGAGGCGCCGGTCGACGACCAGTTCCTGGACGCGGCCGCGATGGAGTCGGGCACCGACTAACCGAACGGCTGCCACGTGAGACGGGCGAGGCTGGTCAGATCACTGACCAGCACGCCCGTCTCCGACACCGTCCACAGTGCACCGTCGAGCACCAGCGCGCGCCGGACGCCGCCGTCTTGGCCGACGCTGCCGACTTCGGTAAACCCGCTGTCGGTCAGGCGAAGCACCAGCGCGCCACTGCCTGCCCGGTCCCCGTTGACCGGCACGACGAGCAGTCCGTTGTCCGGCCAGTACAGGAAGGCGTGCGGGTCGTACTCGGCCTCGGAGTGCGCGCCCTTCAGGTGGTGCTTGGCGAGCAGGCCCGGCTTGGCCAGGTCGTGGACGTCGAAGAGCGACACCTGCGTGCCCAGCGTCCGGCCCTTGTCACTGGCCTCCTGCCCGACACCGATCAACCGGCCGTCGCCCGCGGGATGCAGGTAGGCGGAGTAGCCGCTGATCTTCAACTCCCCCACCGCGCGCGGCTTCTTCGGATCCGAAAGGTCCACTGTGTACAGCGGGTCGGTCTGCCGGAACGTCACCACATAGCCGACCGCGCCGAGGAACCGCACCGCGTAGATCCGTTCCCCCGCACCGAGTCCGCCGAGTTCACCGACCGCGGCGAGCTTGCCGTCCAGCACGGTGACCTTGCTGTGCCCGACAGTGTCCACAGTGGTCGCGACGCGGAGATGCCCGTCGTACTCGGACATCGAGTACTGGTTGAGCAGCCGTCCGCGCACCGAGCCCGACCCGGTGTGCACGGGCTTGCCCGGCTTCGCGATGTCGAAGCGGTGGATCTCGGTGTCCGCCTGGTTTTCGTCGGCGACATAAAGACTCGTGCCGGTGCCGTAGACGATGTCCCCATCGGCCACGATCGACATCGGATCACCCGTGCCGAGCCGCCCGGCGAGATCGACGGTCAGCACCGTGAGCATCGAGGCCGCCGTGTACTCGGCGGGCCGCTTCACCTGATCGCACGGCACGAGCATGCCTTCTTGGCTGCCGCCTTCACGTTCCAGCGTGTAGTGCGGCAGCCACTCGTCGATCCTCGACTGCAGCAGGATGTCCCGATTCCGCCGCGGGTCCGCCGGATACGGGAACGCCAGCCGCGGCGCGGACCGCAACACCAGCCGCGCGACCCCGCCGACCTGCCGCGCGTCGACGAAAGCGCCATCGGTGGTCAGTGTCTCCAGTACCTTGGGCGCGCCTGCCAGATCGACCAAGGTCAGCCGAGGCCCATTGGCGCCCGGCGCGGGCTTCCGTCCCTCGAAGTCGGGCATGATCGCGCCTTCGGACACCACGAGCGCACGGTCACCCTGCAGTAGCAATTGGGTGGCCATCCCACCCGGCAACACGAGCGAGCCGCTGGGCTTGCGGCTCGCCACGTCCATCACCCGCAGCGTGCCATCGGCGACGGTGACCAGCCGGTTCCCGTCGGTCTTCACCAGATCTGGCTCGTCGACACCGGCTTCGTGCGTGTTGGTCTGGGAGAACTTGGCCGCACTGTCTTGCGGCGCCGCCTCGGCCGCGATCGCCCGCGCGCCGGTGAAATCCGGTCCCACCCGCTGGTTGTACTCACCGAGCCGCGGCAGCAGCGCGCGTTTGAACGCGTCGAGCGCCGCCGGGCACGAGTCGAAGGCGGCCAGCCGGGAGGACGGCGGCTCCTCCTTGAAGACCGTCGTTTTCGGTTCGGCCACAGGCAAGGTCGGCAACGCGCTCGCCGCGGCCAGCAGCACGGTCGCGCACGCCACCGCCACCCGGAACTTGGTCTCCATGCCCCCATGACGGAACCAAGCCCCCGATCCGTTGCACCCCCCAGCGCCCGGCTCCGCCCCGCTCCCGGCTCGACGTGAACGCCTCGTTCCCAACGTGCAACGTTGCGAACGAGGCGTTCATAACGCCCGGCCGATGAACCGCACCCGATTTTGTGTCCACAAAGGACGACGGAGGCGAGAATTGGTCCGTTATGTCGCATTTGGGCGGTTCGGCGAGCGCTTGAGACGTGACAAACGGGGCCCTTGTCACGCTGAGCGTTACATGGGTGGCCTTTGTGTGGATCCAGCCGCCACACCGCTCAGCGCCTTCGGTGAGCTGGCTCACTTTCGAGTGATGGTGGTTAAACGCCGCCCACGCGGGTATCCGCAGGGCGGTGACACCTCCGACAACGAAAGGTTCGGTCGTGAACGACAAGATGGAGAACAAGGCCGAAGAGCTCAAGGGCAAGGCCAAGGAAGCCGTCGGCGACGCCACCGGCAACGAGCAGTGGCAGGCCGAGGGCAAGGCCGACCAGGCCAAGGGCTCACTCAAGCAGGCAGGCGAAAAGGTCAAGGACGCCATCAAGGGCGTCACCGGCAAGGACTGACCTTCGACCCGAACGGCGGACCCGGCGACGGGTCCGCCGTCTGGCTTTCCGCAAGGTGGCGGTCATGAGCAGGATCATCGCGATCACCGTGGATTGCCAAGACGCGGAGAAGCTGGCCGCGTTCTGGCAGCAGGCGCTGGACTATCCAGAACCGCGCCGCTGGCGCGACGGCCATGGGCTGACCTATGTGGAGCTACAAGGCAAAAGCGGGACTCCGCTGCTGTTCCAGCCGGTCGGTGAAGGCAAGCGGGTCAAGAACCGCGTCCACGTCGACATCGCGCCCGCCGATCTCGACCAGTACGCCGAAATCGAGCGTCTGATCGCACTCGGAGCCCGGGTGCTCAAAGACGATCCGGCCGAACACTTCGTCGTGCTTGCCGACCCGGAAGGCAACGAGTTCTGCGTGCTCCCCCGCACCGAACTTGTTCGGGACGAACACGTTCATTAGGCTCGCTCGATGACCACTCGCAGCCGCCGCGAGCGCCCGGCCAAGCCCGCGCTGACCTACGAAGGCATCGTCGCCACGGCCGTCCGCTTGATGGAAACCGAAGGCCTGCAACGGGTCACGATGCGCAGGCTCGCCCAGGAGCTGGACACCGGCGCGGCCTCCCTCTACGTCTACGTGGCCAACACGGCCGAGCTGCACGCCGCCATCCTGGAGCACCTGCTCGGCACCGTCGACCTCCGCCCCGTCCGTGCCAAAGGCGACTGGCAGGACCGGCTCATCGCCGTGCTCCGCTCGTACACCCAAGTTTTATTCGCACATCCGGCTTTGGCGAGTTCCGCGCTGATCGCCCGCCCCTCCGGCCCGAACTACCTGGCACTCGTCGAAGCGATACTCGCGTTGCTGCACAAGGGCGGAGTCCCGGACGCGCAGGCCGCCTGGGGCATCGACGCGCTCTTGCTCGTCGCGACCGCGACGGCCGCCGAGCAGTCGGCGCGCGCCGAGAGCGGCTCCGCGCCCGCGGATCACGAGGCCGCGGTCGCCGCGCTGCGAGACGCCTCCCCCAAGACACACCCGCGCGTCGCCGCGCTCGGCGACGACCTCTTCTCCGGCCCACCGGAAGCGCGCCTGGACTGGATCCTGCGCACGGTCGTCAACGGAACCTCAGGCACCCCAAGGTCGTGAGTGTTTAGACCGGTTAGAACCGGCCGTACCACTCACGACCACCTAGACGCAAAGTCCGGTGCGCCAGGCCCATGCCGCGATCTCCACGCGGTTGCGCACCGTGAGCTTGCGCTGGATGTTGGCCAGGTGCGTCTTGACCGTCGCCTGGCTCACGAAGAGGTCAGCGGCGATCTCGCTGTTCGTGCGGCCCTGCGCGACCTGGCGGACCACGTCCAACTCCCGCTCGGTCAGCGGTTCGGCCGGTGCGCTGTCGGGGGTGGCCTTGTCCGTGCGGTCGAGCGCGAAGTGGGCCAGCAGGCGGGTGGTCACCGTCGGGGAGATCAACGTCGCGCCCGCCGACGCGGCGCGGACGGCCTCGACGAGCAGGGCGGGTGACATGTCCTTCAAGAGGAAGCCGCAGGCGCCGTTGCGGAGCGCGCGGTAAACGTACTCGTCGAGGTCGAAGGTGGTCGCGATGAGGACGTTCAACGGGTTGAGCACGCCGGGGCCGGCGAGCAACCGGGTCGCTTCCAGGCCGTCGAGCTTGGGCATCCGGATGTCGAGCAGGCAGACGTCGGGGCGGAGCCTGCGTGCCTCGTCGACGGCGGCCTGGCCGTCGCCGACCGAGGCGACGACCTCGATGTCGGGCTGGGACGCCAGGATCATCCCGAACGCCGACCGCATCATCTCCTGGTCGTCGGCGATCAACACACGGGTGCTCATCCGCGTCATGATGGCAGAGCCAAGGTCAACGGCAACGTCGCGGCCACGCGCCAGCCGTCGTCCGACGCACCGGCGGTCAGCGTCCCGCCCGCGGCTTCGACGCGTTCGCCCAGGCCGACGAGGCCGAAGCCGCCGCCGGAGGAGCAGAGTTTGGCCGCGCCGTCGTTGCGCACCACCACCTCCAGCTTGTCGTCGGGCAAGGTACGGGCGCTGACCTGGACGCCGGTGGTGCCTTCCGCGTGCCGGAGCACGTTGGTCAGCGATTCCTGGACGACGTGGTGCACGGCGTCCAGGACGTGCGGGACGAGGTAAGCCTCGGCGAGCGGCTCCTCGATCTCGGTGGTGACCGGCGGGCCGACGAACGCGCCGGTCGCCTCGGACAGCACCACGCCGAGCGGCTTGCGCACGGGCACCGGCTGGTCGTCGCGCAGCACCGCGATCATCCCGCGCATCGACGCCAGCGCCTGCGAACCCGCCTTTTCGATACCCGCCAGCATCGCGTCGAGTGCTTCCGGTGTCGGCTGCTGACCGGCCGCCGTGGTGAAGCGGACGGCCTGCGCCTGCGCGACGATCGCCGTCACGTGGTGGGCGACGAAGTCGTGCAGGTCGCGGGCGTAAGTGAGACGCTGCAGCTGCCTGGCCATCTCGTGGCTGTCGGCCCGGCGCTGGTCCTGCAACCGCAGGTACAGCGCGAGCAGGACCACCAGGCACACGGCGAGCGAGGTCAGGATGACGAAGACCTCCAGCTCAGGCCGCTCGATCGTGTAACACCGGGTCGGCATGACCACGATCGCGAGGAACATCGGCGGGACGAGCAGGACCGAGCGCCGGGGTGGCAGTTCGATGATCGCCCGTGAGATCAGGCAGGCCAGCGCGATCGTCTCCACCATGCCGTAGGTGTTGTCGAGCCCATCCGGCAAGGCCCGGCAGATGGCGGTGAACGCGAGCGACACGAGAACCGCTTCCAGTACCACGACCGGACGCAGTGTCGGCATGGCCAGCACGGCCACCTGCACCAGACCACAGATCGCCAGGCCGATGCCCGTGGCCGGTGTTTCCGCGCTGAAGCCCTCACCCACCGCGAGAGTGGCCGCCACGAGCAGTCCCAACGCCAGCGCGCCGCGCTGAACCCAGGAGAGCCTTTCGAATATCGCCAGCATGGCTGCCACGTTAGGACAGTTCTCTAAGGACAGTCCTCAACCGTTCGGCGGAGCACGTTCGGGTTCACTCGTCAGTTTGGTGGAGCCGGATCTTCGGCGGATCGCGAACCATACGGATCATGAACGAACACGCTGTCGCCGAAGTGGAGCAACTCGGCAAGGTCTATGGCACCGACGGTGCCGCCGTGGTCGCGCTGTCCGAGGTGTCGGTGCGCTTCCGCCGCGGCGAATTCGCCGCGATCATGGGCCCGTCCGGCTCCGGCAAGTCCACCTTCATGCACTGCCTCGCCGGGCTGGACACCCCCACTTCCGGCAAGGCCCGTATCGCGGGCGTCGACCTCGGCTCGCTGAACGATGAGCAGCTGACGCAGGTCCGCCGGGAGAAGATCGGGTTCGTCTTCCAGTCGTTCAACCTGCTGCCCACGTTGAGCGCCTGGGAGAACATCACGCTGCCGTTGTCGTTGTCCGGCAAGAAGCCCGACAAGGCCTGGACCGATCAGGTCATCGGCGCGATGGGGCTGGCCGACCGCCTCGACCACCGGCCCGCGCAGCTCTCCGGCGGCCAGCAGCAACGCGTCGCGTGCGCGCGTGCGCTGATCACCCGACCGGAGATCGTCGTCGCCGACGAGCCGACCGGAAACCTGGATTCCCGCTCCGGCGCACAGATTCTCTCGCTGCTGCAGCGGTGCGCGCGCCAGTGGCAGCAGACGGTGCTGATGGTCACGCACGACCCGATCGCGGCGGGCTACGCCGATCGCGTCCTCTTCCTGGCCGACGGCCGGCTGGTCGACGAGATGACCCAGCCGACGCCGAGCCGGGTGCTCGACCGCATGCGCCAGTTCGACACGCAGGCGGTGGGCTGATGTTCCGCCTGGCGTTCCGTTCGATCCTGGCGCACAAGGCCAGGTATCTCCTGCCCACGATCGGCGTGGTGCTCGGCGTCGCGTTCGTGGTGGGCTCGCTGCTCTACGGCGACGCCGTCAAGACGTCGATCGAGCGTGCCCAGATCCGCGCGCAGGCCGACGTCGCGGTGAAGGTGACCCCGGACCGCTACAGCACGCCGATGGGCGACGACGTGCTCGCGCAACTCAAAGGGCTGCAAGGGGTCACCGAGGTCCGGCCGATAGCCGACGGCCGCGCGTTCCTCGTCGGCAAGGACGGCGCGCTCGTCGGACTGCCCGATCGTGCGGTCGGCGTGAGCTACGACCCCGCCCGCTTCCCGCTGAGTGCCGGAAAGGCTCCGAGCGGACCCGACGAGGTCGCCATCGACGAACTCGCCGCGAAGAAAGCCGGTTTCGCAGTCGGTGACCAGGTAAGCGTGATCGTCAAGGGCGTCGTGCGTCAGGTGCGGCTCGTCGGCGTGTTCGCGGGCAATGACGCGCGGCTGGCTTCGGGCGGCACGCTCGTCGCGTTCGAGCTGAAGACCGCGGTCGAGCAGTTCGCGCACACCGCCGGCAGCTACACGGCGATCGACCTGGTGGCCGCGCCCGGCACCAGCCAGGACGCCCTCGCGAGCAGCGTCACCGCCATGCTGTCGAAGGACTACCTCGCCGAGACGGGCAGCCAGCTCAACACCCCGCACAGCGACAGCAAGATCACCGAGATCCTGCTGATCTTCGCAGCCGTCGCCCTGTTCGTCGCGGTCTTCCTCGTCGCGAACACGTTCACCATGCTCGCCGCGGCACGCGCCCGCGAGAACGCGCTGCTACGCGCGGTCGGCGCGTCACGGAAGTACGTGCTGCGCACAGTTCTCGCCGAAGCGCTCGTGCTCGGCCTGATCGCCACCGTGCTCGGGTACCTGCTCGGCATCGGCGCGGCCGCCGCGCTCAACAGCGCGTTCGCGGTGATCAACGGGCCGGGTGTGCCGCTGCAGGTGTTCAGTGTCGGCGCGCTGTGCGCCGCGATCGGGGTCGGCATCGGCGTGACCACCGTCGCCGCCTACGTCCCCGCGCGCCGAGCGGCCGCCATCCCGCCGATCGCGGCACTGCGTACCGGTGTCCCGCCGACCGCGAAGTCGTTGCGCCGCAGGAACATCATCGGCCTCGTCGTCACGCTGATCGGTGCCGCGATCACCGCGGGCGGCATCCAGAGCGAGGACCTGGTCTACCTCGGAGCGCCGGTGACCATGCTCGGGTTGATCGTGCTGACACCGTGGTTCAGCCTCGGCCTGACCAAGCTGCTGCGCGGGCCACTGACCCGGCTGAGCGGAATGCGCGGAACACTGGCCGTCGAGAACACCCGCCGCAACCCGCGTCGCACCGCCGCCACCGCGACGACACTGATGATCGGCCTGTCCGTGTGCGCCGCCGTCACCGTGCCGATCGCCTCGGTCGCCGCTGCCGACGCCAAGCAGTCCGCGACCAACGACAAGGCCGACATCGAAGTCACCGCCATCGACTACGCCGACCTGTCCGCGAAGACCGTCGCGGACATCGCCAAGGTGCCGGGCGTCACGTCCGTCACCCCGATGTCCCAGGTCGGCATCCAGCTGGAGAGCGGCGGCTACCTCAACCCGACCGGCGTGGATCCCAAGACCGTCAAGGACTTCCTGCCGCTCACGATCAAGCAGGGCTCGCTCGACCAGCTGACGACCGGGCTCGCGGTTTCGGAGCAGGTGGCGGCCAAACACGGCTGGACCATCGGCACCGTGATCACGGGCACGGCCAAGGCCGCGTCCGGCGACTCACCGGTGTCGCTGCCGATCGTGGCCATCTACGAGACCCCGGAGTCGGGCGAGCAGGCCCTGATCGCCTCGCCGCAGGACGCCTCGCCCCAGAAGATCCTGGTCAAGGCACAGGACGCGCCCGCGGCGAGCAAGGCGATCCAGCAGGCGCTGGCCAACCCGACGCTGGTGGTCCAGACGAAGGCCGAGGTCGCCGAGTCCGCGGGTTCGAAAGCGGCGGTCTTCCTCAACATCCTGTACGCGTTGCTGAGCGTTTCGGTGCTGATCGGCGCGCTCGGGGTGGTCAACACGATGACCATGTCCACTTTGGAGCGAGTGCGCGAGATCGGCCTGCTGCGCGCGGTCGGCCTCGGCCGCAAGCAGGTCGGCTCGGTGCTGCGGCTCGAGTCGGTGATCATCGCGATGCTCGGCGCGGTCATCGGGCTGGTCGCGGGCTGCGCGCTCGGGGCGGTGGTCGTGCTCAGCCAGGAGAAGCTGACGCTGGTGCTGCCTTGGGAACGACTGGGCCTGTTCGTGCTGGTGACCGTCGCGATCGGCATCCTGGCCTCGCTGTGGCCGGCCAGGAAAGCGGCCCAGACGCCGATCCTCACCGCCATCCACGCCGACACCGAATAAGGGCTCGTGCGCGTTGCGGGCGGTTAGAACCGCCCGCAACGCGCACGAGCTTGGTCGCCCGAAAGTGGGATCGACCTCGTGGTCTAGCGTGACGGGACACCTGAGACTGGAGGTCCCGTGGAGGGCGCCGTTTTCCCGTTCATCGTCGCGGCGCTGTGCACGGTGGCCTTCCTCGTGAGCTTCATCCACGACCGCCGACGGCTCCGCAACGGCTTCTACCTCTTCTTCGCGTTGTTCTTCATCGCGATCACGCTGCTGTCGCTGCTCGCCGCGGTCTCCCCCGACGCGGCGGCCTGGCTCATCATCGTCGCCTTGGTGCTGTTCGCCGTGACCGTGCTCGCGCTCGCGGTCTTCCTGATCTGCAACGGGATCACCATGCTCCGCCGCGAAGGGCGCAGGCCGGCGAACGTGCTGTCGCTGCTGGCGGGACTCGGGATCTGCGCGCTGATCGTGTTCAACGCGACCGTCTCGCAGATCGGCTGGGCGCCGCTCGACACGCTGCGCGGCTGCGTCAACGGGATTCTCGCCTACGTCTCGTTCACCTTCGTCTGCTTTCTCCTGTACTCGATCGTCTACGGGCGGATCCGCAGCGAAAAGGGTGTCGACTTCGTCGTCGTGCTGGGCTCCGGGCTACTCGGCGGGCGGACGGTGCCGCCGCTGCTGACCAGCAGGCTCAACCGGGCGCTGAACGTGCTCGCCAAGGAGCACAAGCGAAACCGGGAGCCGATGATGGTCACCTCGGGCGGGCAGGGGCCGGACGAAGAGGTGCCCGAGGCGCGGGCGATGGCCGACTACCTCGTCGGCGCCGGGTTGCCGCAGGAGCGGATCCTGCTGGAGGACCGGTCGACGACGACGTTCGAAAACCTCCGGTTCAGCGCGGAGATCATGCAGGAGCACAAGCCCGGCTACCGCTGCGCCGTGGTGACCAACAACTTCCACGTGCTGCGTGCCGCGTTGATCGCGCGGCGGGCGAAGGTGAACGGGCAGGTCATCGGGGCGCCGACGGCCTGGTATTTCTGGCCGAGCGCGACCATCAGGGAGTTCGTGGCCGTGCTGGTCGACCACAAGATCAAGAACCTGGTCATCTGCGGGCTGATCATGCTGTCGCAGGTGCTGCAACTTGTGACGTAATTCTTACAGCAGTATTCATAACCAGTCAGAGTGGTTACTATCACGAGCATGCCCACTCTGCTTCTCGTCGGCGTGCTCGCCGGGATCGTCACCAGCCTCTCCCCCTGCGTGCTGCCGGTTCTGCCCGTCGTGCTGACCGCGGGCGCGCGGCGGCCGTGGGGTGTCGTCGGCGGCCTGGTGACGAGCTTCAGCCTGGCCACGCTGTTCGGCTCGCCCGTGCTCGAGGCGTTGCACCTGCCCGGTGAGCTGCTGCGGGACGCCGGGATCGCCGCGCTCGTGCTGCTCGGGCTCGGATTGCTCTTCCCGAAGGCCGGTGAGCTGCTGGAACGGCCGTTCACCCGGCTGCGGGGCCGCGCCGCCAAGCCGGAGAGCAACGGCTTCGCCGCCGGGCTCGCGCTCGGGCTGGTGTACGTGCCGTGCGCCGGGCCGGTGCTGGCGACCATCGCCGTGGTCGGGTCGACGCATCAGATCGGGTTCGACGCGCTGCTGCTGACCGCCGCTTTCGGCGTGGGGACCGGCATTCCGCTGCTCGTGCTCGCGGCTTCCGGCGGCGCGCTGGCCCGGCGCGCGGGCTTCCTGCGCAGGCACGCGCGCCGCGTCCGGGGCACCACCGGAGCCGCGTTGGTGCTCGTCGCGGCCGTCACCGCGGTCGACCTCGCCGCGCCGCTGCAGCGCATCGTGCCCGACTACACGGCCACGACCCAGCAGGCGCTCGGCGAGAAACAACTCGACCGGCTCACGCACGCCCCCGACTTCACCGGCGTCACCCAGTGGCTCAACACCGGCAAACCGCTGTCGCTGAGCGAATTGCGCGGCAAGGTGGTCGTGGTCAGCTTCTGGACCTACAGCTGTATCAACTGCCAGCGCGCGCTGCCGCACCTCAAACAGTGGTACGACACGTACCGCGACAGCGGACTCGTCGTGGTCGGCGTGCACACCCCCGAGTTCGCGTTCGAGCACGATCCCGCGAACGTGGCCGACCAAGCCAAGGCGCTCGGCGTCAAGTACCCCATCGCCATCGACAACGACTACGCCACCTGGAACGCCTACGGCAACAACTACTGGCCCGCCGCGTACCTGATCGACGGCTCCGGGCAGGTCCGGCGGTCGATCTTCGGCGAGGGCCACTACGCCGAGTTCGAGCAGGAACTCCGCCAGGCACTCGGCGACCACGCGCTCCCCGAGCCGACCGACATTCCCGACACGACCCCGAAGACCTCGCTGACGCCGGAAACCTATCTCGGCACCGAACACGCCGGCGGCACCACCGGCCAGACCCGCGCCTACAGCTTCCCGGCGGAGGCCTCCCCCGACACCTTCTCGCTGGCGGGCACCTGGACGTCCGAAAAGGAATACGTCACCTCAGGCCCGGATGCCCGGCTGCGGCTGGATTTCCGCGCCGCGTCCGTCCACTGGGTACTCGGCGGTTCGGGCACGGTGACGCTGGACAACGGGACCACGATCGCTGTTTCGGGCGCTCCCAAGCTGTACACGCTGCTGACCGGCCACTTAGGACACGGCGTGCTGACGATGGCGGTCAGCCCCGGCGTGCGGGCTTACGCGTTCACGTTCGGCTGACCACGATCGAGCTATTTCGCCGGATTGGACGGGGCGAACCGCTGGTCGGTCACCGACTATGGCCGCCATGAACGAATCCGCTGTCGCCGAAGCCGAGCGACTCGGCAAGGTCTATGGTAGCGACGAAATGACCCAGCCGACACCCAGCCGGGTCCTCGACCGCATGCGCCAGTTCGACACCCAGGCGGTGGGCTGATGTTCCGCCTCGCCATCCGCTCGATACTGGCTCACAAGGCCAGGTATCTGCTGCCCACGATCGGCGTGCTGCTCGGCGTCGCGTTCGTCGTGGGTTCGCTGCTCTACGGTGCGTCGGTCAGCGCGGCGGCCAAGCGGGCGCAGGCGCACGGGCGAAGCGACGTCGCGGTCAAGGTGACCCCGGACCGCATCAGCACGCCGATGGGCGACAACGTGCTACGGCAGCTTCAAGCGGTGCCGGGGGTCGTGCAGGCCAGGCCTATCGTCGACGGCCGCGCGCTGCTCGTCGGCACGGACAGCGCGGTGGTCGGGCGGCCCGAACTCGGGGAAGGCGTGAGCTACGACGCCGCGCGGTTCCCGCTGCGTGCCGGAACGGCGCCGAGCGGCCCCGGCGAGGTCGCCATCGACGAACGCGCCGCCGCGAAGACCGGTTTCGGGGTCGGCGCTCAGGTCAGCGTGATCGTCAAGAGCGAAGTACGCCAGGTGCGGCTCGTGGGGGTGTTCACCAACGACACCATGGGAATCGCCCCTGGCGTCACCCGAGTCGCGTTCGACCTGAAGACCGCGCTCGCTCAGTTCTCGCGGCCCTCAGGCAGCTACACGGCCATCGACCTGGTGGCCGAACCCGGCGTCACCCCGGGCAAGCTACGGACCGAGACGACCGCCGTGCTGCCCAAGGCGCTGGTCGTTCAAACGGCCGACGCGTTCGATTCCAGGCAGGACGACGGCAAGCTCACCGAGATCCTGCTCGTCTTCGCCGCCGTGGCACTGTTCGTCTCCGCGTTCCTCGTCGCGAACACGTTCACCATGCTCGCCGCCGCACGCGCCCGTGAAAACGCGCTGCTGCGCGCGGTCGGCGCGTCACGCAGGCACGTGCTGCGCACGGTTCTCGCCGAAGCACTCGTGCTCGGCCTGATCGCCACCGTGCTCGGGTACCTGCTCGGCATCGGCGCGGCCTTCGTGCTCAACCGCGTCTTCGCGACAGCAGACCAAGCGAGTGTGCCACTGGAGGTGTTCGACGTCGGCGCGCTGTGCGCCGCCATCGGGGTCGGCATCGGCGTGACCACGATCGCCGCCTACCTCCCCGCGCGCCGCGCCGCCGCGATCCCGCCGGTCGCGGCACTGCGCACCGGTGTCCCGCAGACCGCGAAGTCGTTGCGCCGCAGGAACATCGTCGGCGTCGCCGTCACGGTGCTGGGCATCGGGCTCATCGTGGCAGGCGTCAAGAACGACGATCTGGTCTACGCGGGCGCGCCGGTGATGCTGGTCGGTTTGATCGTGCTCATGCCTTGGCTCAGCCTGGGCTTGACCAAGATCCTGCGCGGGCCACTGACCCGGCTGAGCGGAATGCGCGGCACACTGGCCGTCGAAAACACTCGCCGCAACCCACGCCGCACCGCCGCCACCGCGACCACGCTGATGATCGGCCTGTCCGTGTGCGCCGCCGTCACCGTGCCCATCGCCTCCCTCTCCGCCGCGGACGCCCAGCGGTCGGCTACCTCCGACAAGGCCGACATCGAGATCACCTCGGTCGACTGGGGCAGGCTCGGGGCGGGCGTCGCCGCGGACGTCGCGAAGCTGCCCGGGGTCCAGGCCGTCACACCGATGTCGGTCTTCCCCATCCAGCTGGACAAGGGCGGTTACCTGAACCCGAACGGGGTGGATCCGCGGACCATCGGGAGCTTCCTCTCGCTCAAGGTCGCACAGGGCTCGCTCGATCAGCTCGCGAACGGCTTCGCGGTCTCGGAAGAGCTCGCGACCAAGCACGGCTGGACACTCGGCTCGGTCGTCTCGGGAAACCCGACGGTTCCCTTCGGAGACCCGACCATCTCCCTGCCGGTCGTGGCCATCTACGAGACACCTGAGTCGGTGGAAAACCAGGCGCTGATCGCCGCACCGGCGGGGTTCACCCCGGCGAAGGTCCTGGTGAAGACCGGCCAGGACGCGACGACCGCCCGCGCGGCGATCCGGCAGGCGCTGGCCAACCCGTCGCTGCTGATCCAGACCAAGGCCGAAGTCGTCGACGAAATGGGCTCGCGGTCCACGCTCTTCCTGAACATCCTGTACGCGCTTCTCAGCGTTTCAGTGCTCATCGGGGCGCTCGGCGTGGTCAACACGATGACCATGGCAACCTTCGAGCGAATGCGCGAGATCGGCCTGCTGCGCGCGGTCGGCCTCAGCCGCAAGCAGGTCGGCTCGGTGCTGCGGCTCGAGTCGGTGATCATCGCGATGATGGGCGCGGTCATCGGGCTGGTGGCCGGCTGCGCGCTCGGGGCCGTCGCGGTGCTGAGCCAAGAGAAGCTGACCTTGGTCATTCCCTGGGCCCGGCTCGGCCTCTTCGTGCTGCTGACCGTGGTGATCGGGATTCTGGCCTCGCTCTGGCCAGCCCGTCAGGCGGCCAGGACGCCCATCCTGACGGCCATCCACTCCGACACCGAATAGCCCGAGACCGCTTACGCCCGGCTGAGCCTCGACGGGCTCAGCGGCGGGTTGCCGCGCTGGCGCGCCCGGTGCGCCAGCGCCTTCATCTTGTTGCCGCAGGTGGCCATCGCGCACCATTCCCGGCGCAGGCCGCGGGAGGTGTCGAGGTAGACCTGGGTGCACTCGGGGCGGCCGCATTCCTTGAGCAGCTCGGCATCCGGCCCGCCGAGGATCTCGACGGCGACGCGCGCGACGGACGACAAGGCCTGCGCCGAGGTCGCCTCCAGCACGAGCCCGTCCGGCGAGAGCTGGGGCACCACCGGCGGACGGGCCGCCATCCGGTTGAGCACGGTGATCGAATCGGGGTCGTGCGCCTCCCCCACGATCCGCGCGCGCACGAGGTCGTAGATCGACTCGCGCAGCGCCACCGCGGCGGCGAGGTCGGCCGGATCACTGCCGGGCTCGGCGGCCGCGACCCCGGCTTCGACCAGCCAGGTGTCCAGGTCACGGGGCACGTTCAGCGTCTCGCGGGGCTCGGCGTTGCGGCGGGCCTTGAGCGTGCCGACGAAGTCCAGCGCGGTGTTGCCGCAGGGAAAAGCGTGGTGCATGTCACCATTCTGACAGGTGACGAATAACTTGCGCAACTCGTAACCCTTCTGACAGGTTATTAACCATGAAACGCGTCAAGATGTTCCTCGGGATCGCCGCGCTGATCCCACTCGCACTGACCCAGCTGACCCCGGTGGCGAGCGCCACCACGACCGCGCCCACGTGCGCCACGATGACCGTCGATGCCCCACCAGGCGCGAAAATCGAGTCGGTACAGGCCCAGCGCCACGAAGGCGGCACGGTCTCCTTCCCCGCCACGCCGCTCGGCCCGGCGCGGGAGATCACCGACGTCCCGGCGTACTGCGAAGTCACCGTGACGCTGACCCATCCCGGCGCGAACGACCACGTCAAGGTCGCGGTCACGCTGCCGGAGACCGGCTGGTCAGGGCGCCTGCAGGCGGCGGGCGGCTCCGCGTACACCGCGGGCGACTTCGGCGCCCCGCTGGTCCAGGCGGTCAAGGACGGCTACGCGGGCGTCACGACCGACGCCGGCGTGCCACTGACGTTCCTCGACACGAGCTGGGCGCTGAAGCCCGACAACACGCTCAACAAGCCGCTGGTGACCGACTTCGCCACCCGCTCGGTGCACGAGTCGGCCGTGATCGGCAAGGACGTCGCCCGGCAGTACTTCCACCGCGCCGTCTCGTATTCCTACTGGAACGGCTGCTCGACCGGCGGCCGCCAGGGCTATTCCGAGGCCCAGAACTACCCGCACGACTTCGACGGCATCCTCGCCAACGCGCCCGCCGTGAACTGGTCACAGTTCGCCGTCGCGACCTTGTGGCCCCAGACGGTCATGAACAACGATCACCACTTCGTCGCCAACTGCGTGCTCGACGCGTTCAAGCAGGCCGCCATCAAGACCTGCGACCCGCGTGACGGCGTCGTGAACGGCATCGTCGACCGGCCGGACGAGTGCGGCTACGACCCGCGCTCGCTCGTCGGCACCAAGATTGTCTGTGAGGGCAAGGAAATCACCGTGTCGGCCGCCGACGCGGACGTCATGCGCAAGATCTGGGCAGGCCCGACCGACGAGTACGGCCGCAAGCTCTGGGACGGCCTTCCCAAGGGCGCCGACCCCAGCTGGCTCGCGGGCACCAAGGCCGACGAGAACGGCGACCTCTCCGCGCCCGGCTTCGCGGTGGCCGTCGGCTGGGTGCAGAGCTTTCTCAAGAAGCAGCCCGGTTTCGACACCTCCACGCTGACGTACGCCCAGTTCCGCGACCTCTTCCGCCAGTCGGTGCGTGAGTTCGACGGCGTCATCGGCACCTCGAACCCGGATCTGTCGGCGTTCCGCTGGTCCGGCGGCAAGCTGCTGTCGTTCGTCGGCACGGCCGACCAGCTCATCCCGCCGGGCGGCACCCTCGCCTACCGTCAGCAGGTCGAGCGGCGGATGGGCCCGGTCAACGACTTCTACCGCCTGTTCCTCGCGCCCGGCGTCGAGCACTGTGGTGGCGGCGCCGGTCCGCAGCCGGTGAACCCGCTGGGCGCGCTGGTCGACTGGGTCGAGCACGGCAAGGCGCCCGCCACCCTCGCGGCGGCCACCGCCACGACCACCCGCGACCTGTGCGCGTACCCGCGTTTCTCCCGCTACAACGGCCAGGGCGACCCGGCCGTCGCTTCCAGCTACCACTGCCGCTGATCTCCCGGAACGGCCGCGGTCAGCCGACCGCGGCCGTTCTGTACTTGCGGGTCCATTTTTGCGTCGCCACTCTGGGCTCATGCCACTCGATCAGTACTACCTGCTCGGCCGCTCCGGCCTCCGCGTCAGCCGCCTGGCACTGGGCACGATGAACTTCGGCACCAGCGGTTTCCATGCCTCGTACGGGAAAACCCTCGACGAGGCCCGCCCGATCTTCCGGCGTTACCTGGAGGCGGGCGGCAATTTCGTCGACACCGCCGACTTCTACACCGCAGGCGAGAGCGAGACGATACTCGGCGAGCTCATCGCCGAGACCGGGTCGCGCGACCGGCTGGTGCTCACGAGCAAGTTCACCAACAGCGTCGATCCCGGCGATCCCAACGCGGGCGGCAACGGCCGCAAGCACATCATCCGCGCCGTCGAGGCCTCGCTGCGCCGGCTCGGCACCGACTACCTCGACCTCTACCTGCTGCACACCTGGGACCGGATCACCCCGGTCGAAGAGGTGCTGCGCACCTTCGACGACCTGGTCAGCGCGGGCAAGATCCGCCACGCCGGGCTGTCGGACGTGCCTGCCTGGTACGCCGCCCGCGCGCAGACGCTCGCCGACGCGCACCGGCTCGAACCGATGGTCAGCCTGCAACTCCCCTACTCGCTCGCCGAGCGGACCATCGAGACCGAGCACGTCCCCGCCGGGCAGGCGCTCGGCCTCGGCATCACCGCGTGGAGCCCGCTCGCGAGCGGATTCCTGACCGGTAAATATCGCGCGTCCGACCAGGGGCTCGCCGGTGAGGGCCGCCTGAGCGGCACCGGTTCCGAGTGGACGGACCAGCAGTGGGCGCTGCTGACGACACTCGCGTCGGTCGCGGGCAAGCTGGACGTGACCATGGCGCAGGTCGCGCTCAACTGGGTCGCCACGCAGCCGGGCATCGCCTCGGCCATCGTCGGCGCGAGCAGCGCCGGGCAGCTCGATTCCTCGATGGCCGCGCTCGACTTCGAGCTACCCGCCGAACTGCGCGCGGAACTCGACGAAGCCAGCGCCGTGCCACCCGCCAAGCCGTACGTGATGTTCACGCCGGAATACCAGTCCTGGCTGGTCAACACAGGCACAAAGGTCGGCGACAAGCCTGACGGCTACGCCCCGGCCGTCCGCAACTGGGTGTCGCGCAAGTAGTCCAGGTACAGGTCCAGCGCGGCTTCGAGATGCGCCGACGAGCCCGTCGACATCAGGATCGACACGCCGCCCTGGATCGCCGCGAGCAACGCGCTCGCCGCGCGCACCGGGTCCACGTCCCGGATCCGGCCGTCCGCCCGCATCCGGGCGACACCTGCCTCCAGCTGCCGCTGCCACTGCTCGAGCAGCCGCCGGGTGACGGCCTGCGCGGCGGGCGTGTGCCTGCCGATCTCGGTGATCAGCACGCCCAGCGGGCAGTGCACACCTTGCCGCCGGTACCGGTCGACCACGGCGTCACGCCAGTGGTCCCACGCCTCCCACGAGGTCAGCTGCCCGAGGAAAGGCTGCTGATCGTCGAGCACCCGATCGGCTTCCCACTCGGCGACGGCCAGCAACAGCTGCTCCTTGCCCTCGGGAAAGTAGTGGAACAGCTGGCTTTTGCCGGTGCCGCTGCGACGGCAGATGTCATCGAGGGTCGCCGCGGCCACGCCACGTTCGCGAATCTCGGCGCCCGCCGCGTCGATGATGCGCTGGCGGGTCGCGGCGCCTTTCTTGGTGAGCACGAACGCCAGTGTACTTCGCGGTACATTACGGGGGTCGTGAGTGGTACGGCCGGTTCTAACCGGTCATACCACTCACGACCCGCTTGCCTAGGTCAGTACGCTTTCGAGCACACCGGCCTTGATGTCGCCGACCAGCACTTTCAGCTGCTCCAGGCTCATTTCGATCTTCTGGCCGAAGTCGTCGGTGATGACGACGCGGCGCTCCGGTGGCGCTTCTTCGGCGAGGTAGAGCTCGGGACAGCCGCAGTCGCAGTCGCCGCAGAACGTCGCGATGTGCCGCAGAGCCATGGTGGTCACTCCTCGAACGCAGGAAAACTCGGACGCGGTGATAGTCGCCGTGCAGTGGCCGCTGGTTCCCCGCGTCACCCGGACGGGCAGCGGTGTTTCCGGATCGGCGACTCGGGGTAAACGAGCGACATGCCCGACATCACCAGCCTGATCCTGGACGACCACGACTGGTTCCGGCGGCAGTTCGCCAGGCTCGACGACCTCACCGAGCCCGACGAGCTCGCGAAGGTATGGCAACCGCTGGCCGACCTGCTCGACGTGCACGCCGCGGCCGAAGAGGAGATCTTCTACCCGCACCTGCTCCGCCGCGGCGACGACGCCGAGGACGAGACGCTCGACGCGATCGGCGACCACAACGACATCAGGGACGCCGTGCTCGAGGCCGAGCAGCACCCACCCGGCAGCCAGGCGTGGCTCGACGCGGTGCGCAAGGCACGCGAGGCCAACAGCGAACACATGGCCGAGGAAGAGGACGACGGGCTCGCCGACTTCCGGCGGCACGCCGGCACCAAGCTGCGCGACGAGCTGGGCCAGAAGTTCCTGGACTTCAAGAAGCGGCACGAGGGCGGCCGGGACCTGGTCGTCGAAGACCTCGATCCGGAGAAGTACGTCGAAGAAATCGAAGCGAAGATCGGCACTGCCGCACCGGCTGACGGCTCACTCGGCATCGGCGGCCTGAAAGGACGGGACTGAGATGAACCACCTGCTACGCGACGTCGCCCCGATCACCGCCACCGGCTGGAAGGAGATCGACGACGAGGCCCGCGAACGGCTGCAGACCCACCTCGCCGCCCGCCAGCTCGTCGACGTCGAAGGCCCGCATGGCTGGGACCACTCGGCCATCGATCTCGGCCGGGTGCACACGCTCGCGTCGTCGCCGCTGGAGTCACCGGAGAAGGGCGTGCAGACCCGTCAGCGTCAGGTGCTGCCGCTGGCCGAGGTCCGCGTCCCGTTCACCGTCTCCCGCGCCGAGCTCGAAAACGCCGAGCGTGGCGCCAAGGATCTCGAGTTCGACGACCTCGATCGCGCCGCACGGCAGATCGCGCTGATCGAAAACCGGGCGGTCTACCACGGCTGGGCCGACGCGGGCATGACCGGCATCGCCGAGGCCAGCCCGTACGAGACGGCCACGCTCGGCGCGGACGCCGCCGGCTACCCCGGTGTGGTCGCCAAGGCCGTGGACACCTTGCGCCAGGCGGGAATCAGCGGACCGTACGCGCTGGCCATCTGCCCGGAGGGTTACACGAAGATCGTCGAGAGCACCGAGCACGGCGGCCAGCTCGTGTTCGATCACGTGCGCCGCGCGCTCGGCAACGGCAAGGTCGTACGCACACCCGGCCTCGACGGCGCGGCCGTGCTGAGCCTCGGCGGCGGTGACTTCGTGCTCGAACTCGGCCAGGACCTTTCGATCGGCTACAGCCACCACGACGCCGAGACGGTCACGCTCTTCCTGGAGGAGAGCTTCGCGTTCCGGGTGAACGAGCCGGACGCCGCGATCGCCCTCGGCTTCACCGGCTGACGAAACCCGGCCCCGGCTCGGGCGTCACCCCGCTGGTGGTGATCTCCCCGCCGCAGTGGCCACAGGCGAGGAACGGATCCGCGTGCTCCCCGCATGCGTTGTGCCGCACCAGGATCGGCGGCCCTTCGGGTGCGGGCAGGTACGTGTCGCCCCAGTTCATCAACGCGATCACGGCGGGGAACAGCGCCTTGCCCGAGTCGGTGAGCCGGTACTCGTGCTTGTCCTCGTCGTAGGCGACCTTCTCCAGCAACCCGGCCTCCACGAGCCGTTTGAGGCGGGCGGACAGCGTGGGCCGCGGGATGCCGAGGTTGCGCGCGAGCTGACCGTATCGCCGCACGCCGAAGAACGTCTCGCGCAGGATGAGCAGCGTCCACCGCTCCCCGACGAGTTCGAGCGCGCGGCCGACCGAGTCCGCGGTGAGCCGGTGCCGGAAGTCCCGCTCGCTCACAGCTGCGCCGTTTCGGTCGGCAGGCCGAGCAGCAGCCGCCCGGCCAGCTCGAAGGTCGCCGGGTTGACCTGGAAATGCGCGGTCGCCGTGTGTGCGTCACGGAACCGGCGCTGCAGCGGGGAATCCTCGTAGATCGCGGACCCGCCACCGAGGTCGTACACGATCCCGACCACCTCCGCGGCCGTGCGCACGGCATGCGTGCACGCCAGCCGCAACGACGTCCGCAGCTCGACGGAGACCGGTTCGTTCGCGGCCGCGGCCTGCCAGGCATCGTCGATCGCTTGGTAATAAAGGCCTCTCGCGGCTCGTAAGGCCGCTTCGGCCGCGGCGAACGCGCTTTGCGTCGCCGACCGTTCGGCCGTGCTGCGGTTGGAGCCGGACGGCTTGCGCACGGTCGCCAGTTCGACGAACTCGTTCATCGCGCCGCGCGCGTTCCCCAGCGCGGCGGCGGCGATCGACGCGGCGAAGAAGCCGAACAGCGGGAACCGTTGCAGCGCCCGCGCGTGGGCAGGCGGCCCGTCGAGCACCGAGAACAGCCGATGGTCGGGCACGAAGACGTCATCGGCGACGACGTCGGTGCTGCCGGTCCCCCGGAGGCCGGTGGTCTTCCAGGTGTCGAGCACCGTCAGCTCGGCCGTGGCGAACGCGGCGGTCCGCACCTGCCCGTCCTGCACGAACCCCAGGAAGATCCACTCGGAATGCCGGATCCCGCTGCAGAACGCCCACCGCCCGCTGATCCGCGCTCCCCCGTCGACGGCGCTCCCCTTGGCACGCGGCGCCCACACGCCCGCGGCCACCGCGCCCGGGTCACCGAACACCTCTTGGCCGCCCTTCGCGGGCAGATACGCCCCGAGCAGGCTGCTCGTCGCGGCGATCGAGACGCACCACCCGGCGGACGCGTCGCCGATCGCGAGGGTTTCGGCCATCTCCAGCACCTCGGCCGTCGTCGGCTCGGCACCGCCGAGATCGGCCGTCAGCCCGAGTCGCAGCAGGTCATGGGCCTTGAGCTGCTCGACCAGCGCGGGCGCCAGCTGCCTGCCCCGCTCGGTCTCGTCGGCCAGCTCCCGCGCGAGAACGGCGACCTTGCGCGCACCCGACAGCATGCGACCTCCACGCCGGTTCAGTTTCCTTACCGGTGCAATATTCTTACCGTCCGCACGCCGTGTCAACCACCCCGGGGTCGTGAGCGTTGCGGGCGGTTCTAACCGCCTGTCTGAGTTCAGGACATACTGAACAGTTGATGTTTCAGCACATCGTGAACACTTGATCGGCTCGTCGGCGTGGTGATCGGCACTTCGGTGTTGATCATCGCGTTGATGAGCGGAACTGGGTTTTCGATGGATCCTGAGTTCGTTGCCGCTGTCGCGCGCAAGGCGCACGGCGAGAAGATCAACGTGGCCCGGTTCTGTGACGAGCATGACGTCTCCCGCGGCACGTTCTACCACTACGTAGAGCGGTTCCGGGCCGAAGGTGCCGACGGGTTCACCCCGCGCAGCACCGCCCCGCACCACCACCCGAACGCCCTGCCCGGCACGGTCGGCGAGGCGGTGCTGCGCGCCCGCAAAGAGCTAGCCGATCAAGGCCTGGACAATGGCGCCCTGTCGATCCTCTGGCGGCTGGAAGACGCCGGGTTCGTCCCGTTGCCCTCACAGTCCTCGATCTACCGCATCCTGCTCGACCGGGGCCAGATCACACGCGAACCCCGCAAACGCCCACCTCGCGGCAGGCGCCGCTTCGAATTCGACGCACCCAACGCCTGCTGGCAGATCGACGGCCTCGACGTCTGCCTCGACGACGGCACCAAGGTCTGCATCATCCAGATCCTCGACGACCACTCCCGTCTCGACGTCGGCTCCCACGCCGCGGCCAGCGAGAACACCGCCGACACCCTCACCGCGCTCGAGCTGGCGTTCGCCCGCTACGGCCACCCCGCACGACTGCTCTCGGACAACGGAACCGCGTTCAGCGGCAAATGCCGCGGCTACCTCGCCGAAACCGAACGCGCCCTCGCCACCCACGGCATCCAGACCATCGCCTCCACCCCCAGGCACCCGCAAACCTGCGGCAAGAACGAACGCGTCCACAGCACCCTGCGCCGCTGGCTGAGCGCCCGGCCCACGCCCACAACCCTGCCCGAACTCCAAGCCCTGCTTGAAAAATACCGCCACATCTACAACAACCGCCGCCACCAAGGCATCGGCGGACACACCCCTCAGCAACGCTACGACGCCACCACAAAAGCCCAACCCGACACCAGCCGCCGCGCACCCGCAGGCCGCGTCACCCGACCCGTCGCCAGCAACGGAGTCCTCCAACTCCACGGCTGCCACATCCCCATCGGCCGCGCCCACGCCCACACCACCGCGACCGTGTTCTGGCAAGGCGACCGCGTCACCATCCTCATCGGCGACACGATCGCCCGCGAACTCACCCTCAACAGACAAGTACGCTACCAACGCCACTAACCACACAAACTGTCCACGATGTGCCGAAACACATCTGTTCAGAATGTGCTGAAACATGACAGGCGGTTCTAACCGCCCGCAACGCTCACGAGCCCTTAGTCGAGGAGCAGGTCCTCGATGGTGATGGGGATGTCGCGGACCCGGATGCCGGTCGCGTTGTAGACGGCGTTGGCGACGGCCGCGGCCATGCCGACGATGCCGATCTCGCCGACGCCACGTGCGCCGACGGCGTTGTGGAAGGTGTCCGGGTACTCGATGAAGTGGACGTCCGCCTCGCCGATGTCCGCGTTCACCGGCAGCAGGTAGCCGGCGAGGTCCCCGTTCGCCAGCCGCCCGTTCCGCTCGATTTCGAGACCTTCGTGCAGCGCGGCCGAGACACCCCAGATCATCCCGCCGATGATCTGGCTGCGTGCCGACTGCGCGTTGATGATCCGGCCGGCGTCGAACACGCCGAGCATCCGGGACACGCGCGCCTCGCGGGTCCACTTGTGCACCCGGACCTCGACGAACTGCGCCCCGAACGAGCTGAACGAGTGCTTGGTCAGCTCTTCGCCCGGCGCGGACGAGCCGGTCGCCGTCAGCGTCGTGCGGCCGGTCGCGCGCAGCAGCTCGCCGAACGTCATCGACCGGTCGCCCGCCTCCACGCGGCCGTCCGCGTACGAGGTCTCCAGCCCCTCGAACGGCGCGCCCGCCGACGACGCCAGCTTGAGCAGCTCGTCGATCACGTTGTTGGCCGCGACCATGATGGCCGTGCCCGCGCTCGCCGTCGCCGTCGAACCACCGGACATGCCGCCCGCCGGGTACCGCGAGTCACCGAGCCGAGGCGTGATCCGCTCCGGCGCGATGTCCAGCGATTCGGCGCCCACCAAGGAAAGCACGGTCAGCAGGCCGGTGCCGGGGTCCGCGCCGCTGGTCGACACGGTCGCCGTCTCGTCCGCGTTCAGCACGATCTCGATGGTGGCCGGGAACCGCAGCGCCGGGAACATCGCGGTGGCCGTGCCGAGCCCGACCAGCCAGTCGCCCTCGGTGCGCCCGTTCGGCGTGCGCTCGGCCCAGCCGAACCGGGACGCGCCGATCTGGAAGCATTCGTCGAGGTGCTTGCTCGACCACTGCAGGTCCTTGCCGGGCGGCGCGAACGAGTTGTTGCGCATGCGCAGCTCGATCGGGTCCATGTTCAGCGCGACCGCGAGCTCGTCGACCGCGCTCTCCAGCGCGAACGAGCCGGGCGCCTCGCCGGGCGCGCGCATGAACGTGGTCGGCGGGATGTTGAGCGGCACCATCTTCTGGCTGATGGCCAGGTTCTGCGTGGCGTACCACTCGCGCGAGGTCCCGTGCGAGGTCGGTTCGACGAACGAGCCGTCCGCAGCCGTGCTGCACCACGAATCGTGGCGCACCGCGATCAGCTTGCCGTCACGGTCCGCGCCGAGCGCGACCTTCTGGACGGTCGCGGCGCGGCCGGCGGTCGCGGTGAAGACCTGCTCACGGCTCAGCGCCGCCTTCACCGGCTTGCCGAGCGCCTTGGCCGCCGCCGCGGCGAGGAACGCCGGCGTCGACGTGTGCCCCTTGCCGCCGAAAGCGCCGCCCACGAACGGGTTCACCGCGTGCACGATCTCGGGATCGAGGTCGAGCGCCTGCGCCAGCTGCGACGCCTGGATGTCCGAACCCTGGTTTCCGCTGTAGACGGTCAACCCGTCGTCGTCCCACAGCGCGACGGCCGAGTGCGGCTCCATCGCGGCGTGGTTCTGGGTCGCGGTGGTGTACGTCTCGTCGACGACCACCGCGCTCGCGGCCAGCGCGTCCTCGATGGACTCGACGCCGGGCGCGAGGATGCTGAGTTCCGAGCCCTCGCCGCCACGGCCGGGCGGCGGTTCCTGCGCCGTGGCCAGGCCGTCGGCCAGCGAGGTCAGCGCGGGCCTGGTCAGGTACGAGACCTCGACCAGCATCGCGGCGTCCCTGGCCTGCTCGTAGGTCTCGGCGACGACGAACCCGATCGGCTGCCCGTAGTAGGTGACTTCCTTGGTCTGCAAGGGAACCCAGGTCTCACCGAGCATGCCGTTCGGCGTGTTCAGCTTGAGCGAGTCGAACGGTGTGTACACGGCGACCACACCGGGCGCGCTCTTGGTCGCGGTGACCTCCATGGCCCCGATCTCGGCGTTCGCGACCGTGCTGACCACGACGTACCCGTGCAGCATGCCGGGGAAGTCGCGGTCCGTCCCGTACTTGGCCCGCCCGGTGACTTTGAGCGGGGCGTCCACCCGGTTGACCATCAGCGGTCCCCTTCGGTCAGTTCGAGCAGTGCGCGGATGATCGTGCGCTTGAGCAGTGAGAGCTTGAACGCGTTGTCCGGCAACGGCTTGGCGCCTTCCACGGCCAGTGCGGCAGCGTCCTCGAAGGACTTTTGTGTCAGCGAGGCGCCGCGAAGCGCCGCTTCGACCGCCTTGAGACGCCACGGCACGGTCGCCACGCCACCGACGGCCAGCCGGGCGTCGGCGATGCGGCCGTCCTGGATGTCGACCGCGACCGCCGCGGAACACAGTGCGAACTCGTAGGACTGCCTGTCGCGCACCTTGACGTAGGTGGACCGCGACGCCCAGTCCAGGCGAGGCACCAGCACCTCGGTGATCAGCTCACCCGGACGCAGGTCGTTCTCGACGTCAGGCGTGTCGCCCGGCAGCCGGTAGAAGTCGGCCAGCGCGACGGTGCGCGTGCCCTCCGCCGAAGTCAGCTTGACCTGGGCATCGAGCGCGGTGAACGCGACCGCGACGTCACTGGCATGCGTCGCGACGCACGAGTCGCTCGTGCCGAGCACCGCGTGCATCCGGTTGGCGCCGCCGATCGCCGGGCAGCCGCTGCCCGGTTCCCGCTTGTTGCACGGCGTGGCGACATCGCGGAAGTACGAGCAGCGGGTGCGCTGCAGCAGGTTGCCGCCGATGCTGGCCATGTTCCGCAGCTGCTGGGAAGCGCTCAGCAGCAACGCGCGGGAGATCATCGGGTAGACGCCGGGGTGGGCGGCGATGTCGCTCATCCGCTCCAGCGCGCCGATGCGCAGCCCGTCACCGGTTTCGATACCGCGCAACGGGAGTTCGTTGATGTCCAGCACCTGCTGCGGGGTGAGGACGTTGAGTTTCATCAGGTCGACCAGCGTGGTGCCGCCCGCCAGGAAGGTGCCCGGCGTGGCGAGCGCGTCTTCGACGGTCGTGGGCGCGGTGAGCTCAAACGGACGCATCGGCCCGCCTCGCCTGCTCGATCGCCGCGACGATGTTCGGGTACGCGGCGCACCGGCAGATGTTGCCCGACATGAACTCGCGCACGTCCTCGACACCGTCGCGGACCGCGGCCGCGGCCGACATGATCTGCCCGGAAGTGCAGAATCCGCACTGGAGCGCGTCCTGCTCGACGAAAGCCTGCTGCACGGGGTGCAGATCGTCCCCTGTGGACAGTCCTTCGACGGTAGTCACCGGCTGCTTCACGGTCGCGGCCAGCGTCAGGCAGGAGAGCACCGGCTTGCCGCCGACATGCACGGTGCACGCACCGCACTGCCCCCGGTCACAGCCCTTCTTCGGCCCGGTGACGGACAGGCGTTCGCGCAGGGCGTCCAGTAGTGTGACGCCGGGATCGACACTCAGCTCTTGGGTGGTGCCGTTCACTTCAAGTGAGATGTCCACAGGTCTCTTTCGCGTGGTGGGCGCAGTGAGTACACGGGATCGCGGCCACGTCGAATCCGTGGCCGCGCTCGAACCGGATAGTAATCCGCTTTGAACCCGAGGCTAGCGGAATAGAATCCGCTTCGCAACGAAGTTACCCCCGGAGTAACTCCAGCGTGCACTAGATTCAGCTGCGATCACACGACCAGGAGGGCAGATGACGACGGGTTCGGTCAGTCCCCGCCGCGCGGACACCCGCCGCAACCACGAGCGCATCCTCGTCGCGGCCGCGGAGTCACTGGTCAGATCCGACGAGCTCTCCTTCAACGCCATCGCCAAGCAGGCCGAGGTCGGCGTCGGCACGGTCTACCGCCACTTCCCCACCCCCGAAGCCCTGATCCTGGCCGTCTACCGCCGCGAGATCGCCCACCTCGTCGACGTCGTACCCGCCCTGCTCGAGCGGCACCCGCCAGAGCAGGCTTTCCGCACCTGGACGACGGATCACCTGGCGCATTACATGATGACCAAACGCGGACTGGCCGACGCGTTGCGCGCCACCGCCGTCTCCCCCGGCGAACTGCCCGCCAAGGCCTTCGAAGCCATGCTCACCGCGATCTCGGAACTGCTGCGGGCGAACGAGGGCACGGTCCGCCCCGGCCTGGAGCCGGAGACCGTGCTGCGCGGCCTCGGCGGCCTCTTCTATCTCGACCCGAACAGCGACTGGCGCGGCCAGGCCGGCGCGCTGGCCGACCTGCTCTGGCAAGGCATGCGCGACTGTCGTTGCGACTGACCCTCCGCCAGGGTCGTGAGCGTTGCGGGCGGTTCTAACCGCCCGCAACGCTCACGAGCCTCGGTTGTCTTGGTAGTAGCGGAGGGCGAGGTCGGCGAGCGTGGACAGGTCGGCGTCACCGCCGAAGGCGCGGTCGAGGTGGCCGTGCGCGACGGCGAGACGTCGGCGGATCTCGGCCTCCGCCCATTCCCGGGCTCCCGAGCGGGCGACCAGGGACACCGCCCGGCGGGAATCCGCGGACGAGAGTTCGACGCCGGTCGCGTAGAGCGCCGCCAGTTCGGGCTCCGACTCGAGGGCGTGGACGATCGGCAAGGTCTTCTTGAGGCGGGTGAGGTCGGAGCCGGTCGGCTTGCCGACGATCCGCTCGTCGCCCCAGATCCCGAGCAGGTCGTTCGCGAACTGGAACGCGATGCCGATCTCCACGCCGTAGTCGTCGAGCGCGGCGACCACCTCCGGCGCGGCGCCGGCGGTCAGTGCCGTCACCGCGCAGGCGCAGCCGAGCAGCACGCCGGTCTTGCGGGCGGACATCGCGAGGCACTCGTCGAGGGTGATGGACGACCGCCGCTCGAAGGCGAGGTCCATGCTCTGTCCCTCGCACAGTTCGATCGCGCAGCGGGCGAGCCGCGCCGCCGCGGCGGGCGGGATTTCCTTGTGCTGAGCCAAAGTCTCCAGGCCGAGCGAGAGCAGGGCGTTGCCGGCGAGCAGGGCGTCGATCTCGCCGTAGACCGTCCATGCCGCGGGCTGGCCGTGGCGGTTGACGTCCTGGTCGTGGACGTCGTCGTGGACGAGGGTGAAGTTGTGCACCAGCTCGACTCCGGCGGCGAGGACGGACGCCTTGTCCGTGGCCAGGTTCAGCGCGCGGGCCGTGGCGTACACGAGTGCCGGGCGGACGGTCTTGCCGGTGCCGCCCTCGTGGTCGGTTCCGTCGCCGTCCCACCAGCCGAAGTGGTAGCCGGAAATCAGCCGCATGCGGGCGGGCAGGGTGTCGACGCGGTGGCGGAGCACGGGTTCGACCGCGCGGCGGGCCGCGGCGAGCAGGTCGGTCACCACGCACGTACTCCGGGCAGTGCCAGGTCGGTGAGCGCGCGCAAGGTCGCGGCGCCCGCCGGCTGGAACGGCGCGTCGTCGAGCACGGCCAGTGCCAGGCGGCGACGGTGCACGATCATCCGGCGGACCTCGTCGATCGCGCCGGTGGTGGCGATCAGGCGCTGCGCCCTGCGCAGGCCCGCGTCGTCGAGATCCCTGTCGCGCACCAGGTTCAGCAGCTCGTCGCGCTGGGCGGCGGTGGCGAAGTCGAGCGCCATGCCGAGCACCACCGTGGACTTGCCCTCGCGCAGATCGCCCGCCGGCGCCGGCGGGTTGGGTCCGCCCGGCATGACGTCCTCCAGGTCGTCGAGCAGCTGGAACGCCTCGCCGAGCGGTTCGGCGTAAGCACGACAGGCTTCTTGAACGTCGGGGCTCGCGCCTGCCATCGCCGCTCCCATCCTCAGCGGACGATGCACTGTGTACTGCGTGGTCTTGTAGTGGATCACGCGCAACGGCGGTTCCGTGCCGCGCAGGTCGAGCAGCTGCCCGACAAGCACCTCCTCCCGCATCCGGTGCAGGTGCTCCCCCGCCGCCTCGCCCGCGGTGCCGAGCAGCTCGGCCGACCAGGCCTCACACATGTCCCCCAACAGGATCGCCGCGCTGGTCGCCGTCCACTCGTCGGGCTCGCCGACGGCCCGGTGCAGGGTCGGGCGGTCGCGGCGGGTGTCGGACCGGTCGATGACGTCGTCGTGAATAAGCACGTAGGCGTGGAACAGTTCCAGCCCGACCGCCACATCGAGTAACCGAGGGTCCATGGTGTCCCGCACGGTGCGCCAACCGGCCCAGCAGAACAGCGGCCGGACCCGCTTTCCCGGCCCGCCGAGGAACGCGGCCAAATGCCGCAGCGCCTCGGCGACGTAGTCGTTCGTCAATTGCGTTCGCCGTTCCACGACGAACTTCGCCAGCGCTTGATCTATGATTCTCCGTGCCGCGATAAGATCGATATCAGGCTGTGGAACGGGATTAGCACGTTCAGCGAAAAGCATGGCGGAGCCACCTTTTGGGGACAGCGAGGAAGGGGCTCAGTATGACAGTCCATAACGGATGGGTCCAGACCACAAAGGAACGATGCCGAATGGTCAGAAGGTCACCAAAAATTCCCTTTCCGGTTAAACGACACCCCGACATCGACGAGATCGAGTCGCACACACTCGCCTGGGCCGCCCGGTTCGGCTTGGTGAGCAGCGAAGAGGCGAAACAGCGACTGGCCGCTTCCCGGTTCGGGGAATACGCGGCATTCACCTACCCCGACGCCCCCTGGCCCGAAGCCGGTATCGCGGGCGACTGGCTTACCTGGGCGTTCCTCATCGATGACCAGTACGAGGACAGAAACCTCGTGACCGAAGAGGACTGGCGTGAGATAGTCGCCGCGACAGGAGATGTCCTTTCCGGACGACCGCCCCGGTTCGAGGCGCCGCTGATCGCGGCGCTCGCGGACCTCACCGGCCGGTTGTACACGCTTTCCTCACCGGCTTGGCGAAAACGTTTCACCGAGCATTTCACCGCGATGATCACGGGTGCTTCCCGTGAAATACGACTACGCGATACTGGCGTGCCGCCAACAAAAGCGGAATACGTGGAACTGCGCCGCGACGTCGGCGCGATGCGGGTCGTCTTCGACACGATGGAAATCTGTGTCCGCACCGAACTCGGCGACGAGTCGTACCGGTACCCGGCTTATCAGGAAATCGTCACCGCCGGCGCGGACATCGTCACCTGGACCAATGACCTGCATTCCGTGACCAAGGAGGTCGAGGCGGGCATGGTCACCAACATGGTGCTCGTGCTCAGCCACCACGAAAACCTGACCTTGGCCGAGGCCGCGGACGCCACCGTCGACCTCATCGAAGGCCGCGTGTCCGACCTGCGTGCGGCCATGAGCCTGCTCCACGACGACCGGACGCTGCGCTGCGCGCGAGCGGTCTGCGACTGGGTCGCGGGCTCTGACCACTGGCACCTCAGCCGGACCGAACGCTACGGAGCATCCGGGCGATGAACGCGGGCCGTACCAGCGAAAGCGGCGGCCGGACGGCGCCGACCACCTTGATGAACTCCGTGGCCAGCACCGGATCGTGCGCGGCAGCGGCGACGAACCGGCGCACGTAACCCGCGGCCATGCTCGCGCCGGGCGGGCCGGGCACGCCGGGGATGTTGGCGTCGGAGATGACGCCGAGCCACCACGGCCCGGCCAGCGCCCTGGCGGCCGCCGCGAAGAACCCGCGGCTGCCCAGGCCCTGTCCCAGCACCCGGTCGAGAATGGTCGCCTGGGTGGCGGCGAGCAGCATTCCGTTGCCGTAGATGGGATTGACACTGCACAGCGCGTCACCGACGACGATGAGCCCTGCCGGAAACCGGGACAACGACTCGTACCGGCGGCGGCAGGTTTCCGGGAACTGGAAGACGCTCACCTCGCCGAGCGGCTCGGCGGCGCTGACCACCTCCCAGACATCGCCGGGCGCCACCGCCCGCACGTGCTCCATGAACCGGTCGGCGCCTGGCCGGTGGTCGCCGTAACCGTACACAGTGAGCAGCCACCGGCCATGCTCCTGAACGGTGAAGATCATGCCCTGCGGCCGCTCCGGCACCGGGCCGATGGCTACCATGCGATCCCCGTCGAGCACGTCGTCCGCGCACCGCAGCACGCGGCTCGCGTACGCCAGCTTCACCCTGGTCCGGTCTTCTTTCGGTGGCGCGTAACCCAGATCCTTCAACCAGCTCAGCGAACGCGGTGTCCGCCCGGTCGCGTCGACGACCAGATCGGCGGGCAGCGATTCCGTGCGGGTGCCATCACGCGCGGTCACCACGACACCGGCGATCCGGCCGGGATCGGGCGCGATCGGCGCGATCGCCTCCCAGCCCTGCCGCAGCACGACATTCGGCAGCGCGGTGACGCGTGCGCGGACGCCGTGTTCCAGCAACGGCCTGCTGGCCCAGAGCATCTCCCAGCCGATCGGCGGCCGGCACAGCTGATGCCCGTACAGCCGGACGCGGACCTCGTCGAGCAGGCCGACGCGCTGGGCGCCCGCCGCCGCGTATTCCTCGTGCAGTCCGGGAAACAGGCCTTCGAGCAGCTGCGAAGTGCGCTGCAGGACCGTGTGCGGATGCCTGCCCTGCGGCACACCCCGCCGCGGCCGGGCACCGTCGCCGGTGTCGCGCTCCACGATCGTCACCTGGTCGAAGTGTGCGGCGAGCACGCGCGCCGCCAGCAACCCGCCCATGCCGCCACCCAGCACGACCGCGTACTTCATATCATATTCTGCCTCGCCCACCCCTCCCCTGCCAGGACCGGGATAAAGCCCGCTTTACTCCCGGGGATAAAGCGGGCTTTATCCCCGGGAGTAAAGCCCGCTTTATCCCTGGGTGGGACTCAGTCTTCGCGGCGTCGGAACCAGCGGCGGCGGGGTGGCTCGGCGCGTGGCTGAACCGGCGGGCTGGGCCTGCGCGGCGGGGGCGCCATGGTTTCCGGGAGTACCTTGGGTGCCGCCGGTGATTGGCCGGAGAGCACGCGGACCAGGTCTTGGCGCATCTCGGCCGCCGTCTGGTAGCGGTTGGCGGCGTTCTTCGCGAGTGCGGTCAGCACGATCGCGTCGACGTGCGACGAGACCGCCGGGTTCACCGTGGACGGTGGCATCGGGGTTTCCCTGACGTGCTGGTAGGCCACCGCGACCGGGGAGTCCCCGATGAACGGCGGCCGCCCGGTGAGCAGTTCGTACAGCGCGCATCCGGTCGAGTAGACGTCCGAGCGGGCGTCGACGGCCTCGCCGCGCGCCTGCTCGGGCGAGAGGTACTGGGCGGTGCCGATCACAGCCGAGGTCTGGGTGAGGGTGGCCTGGCCGCTCGTCATGGCGCGGGCGATGCCGAAGTCCATCACCTTGACCGTCCCTTTCTTCGTGATCATCACGTTGCCGGGCTTCACGTCGCGGTGGACGATGCCGTGCCGGTGCGAGTAGTCCAGTGCCGCGCAGACGTCGGCCGTGAACTGCATGGCCTGTTTCTGCACCAATAGGCCTTCGGTATTGACGATCTCGCGCAGGGTCCGGCCGTCCACGTACTCCATGATGATGAACGGCCGTAGACTCGCCTCGGACCCATCCACGCCGATATCGAATACGGCGACGATCGCTGGATGGTTGAGTGCACTGACATTCTTGGCCTCACGAAGGAAGCGTTGCTGGAAAGCGGGGTCACGCGCCAAGTCGGCGTGCAGGAGCTTGATCACCACCTCGCGGCCCAGCCGGACGTCCCTCGCACGATAGATCTCCGCCGTGTGCCCCTGCGCAAGCTTGGTGCCCAGCTCGTATCGGTTCGACAGGAGCGTGGGCGTGGGAGCCGGTTCGCTCGGCGGTGGCTCAGGTGTTGGCTCGGTCGGCGGCTCTTCGACGGCCGCCACCGGAGCCACAGCAGGCGGTCCGGCGCTCACGGCGGGCGCCGCCGTCGAAGGCTGCCCGCTCAGCACCCGGTACCGGCCGCCGAGCCGCGCGAGCACATACGCGGCGACCTGAGCCGGCGAACCCGGGTACTGGTCGGCCATGTCCTGGCGTGCCTGCTCGGGGCTCGCCAGCAAGGCCGAGATGTCGAACGAGCGCCCGTAGCGCGCCGCGACGAACTCACCGGATTCCCTGACCACGGCGAGCAAATCGTCCCGATGGAGATAGTGGTTCAGGTACTCACGGACACCCGGCACGAAGTCGTAGGAGACCTCGTCCGACCGGACCAGCAGGCCGCCGAGCAGCACCTCCGCCACATGGTCGTCCTTGGCGGACGGCAGCAGCAGGTCACGGACGAACCTGATCACCGGAACGGTCAGCCAGGCCGCGGAAATCAGGCACGCCAGCCGAAACGCCTGCGGAGCGGCCACGAGACGGAACCGTTCGACCAGCTCGCGAGGACTCGGCTCGACGGGCTCCGGCTCGTGCTCCGGCGGCGGAGCCAGCAGCACGACATCAGTCCAGCCAGACGTACCCGTGACGGCACGCGCCCACGACGAAAGCCACGGCGGCGACAGCCGGACGAGTGGAATGGCGGGCTGCCGGACGAGTTCGTCGCCGCCCCTCGGCCGGATCGCCCACGCCCGATTCGGCGCGCCGGGCTCGTTCACCCAGGCCTGGCCGCGCACCGCGCGGATGCCGGTGCCCGGCCACATCCTCGGCGGCAGCATCGAACACACGGCCACCGGAGCCGACTTTCCCCATTCGGCCAGCCGTTCGTGCATACGCCCCGACCGCCAGTCGTCGCCGACGCCGTCGGTGAACAGCAGCACCGCTTCGTCGCGCAGCGGCCCGGCCAGCGCGTCGAACCGCCGGGTCCGCACCATCCGGAAGAGCCCGAGCCGTTCGGCGAGCCGCCGGAACCGGTCGATTCCCTGCTGCCACAACACCATCGACGGCGCCGGGTCGACGACGATCGACAGGCTCAGCCACCGTTCGAGACCGGGCCGCAGCACCGGGCTCCACAGGCCCTCCTCCGCGATCTGGGTGATGGTCGCGGATTCGTCGAGCTCGAAGCTGGTGCGGGACGGCACCCGGCGGCCGAACGGCCGCAGCGCGCGGGCGAGTTCGATCTGGCCCGCGTGCCCGCCGCCGACGAGCGGGACCAGCGCGGCGCCGCGCACCCGGTCCGAGCCGCCGCCGATGGCGCCGACCGCGTACAACTCCCCCGGCTGCTCGCCGCCGGACCACGACCGGCCGTCACCGGCCGGAGCCGATCCGGTGGCCGCCTCTTCGCCCGCGGGCTCCGAGGTGACGACCGCGACCACGTCCGGCAGCACGACCTCGCCCGTCGGCGGCGGCACCGCGAGATGATCGGCCAGCCACAGCGCGTCCCGCAGCTCCTCCGGGGTGGGATCCAGCCCGGCACCGGCGAGTACGCGCAGTACGTCGTCGATCATTCGGATTCGGTGGCGGCCAGCGGACGGAGCACGGCCTCGACCATGCTGTCGAAGGACTCGTCGTCCCGTGAACCGGATGTCGCCAGATAGACCGCGTTCAGCAGCTGATCCGTCGTCAGTTCGGCCCGCTCGCGCCGTTGCAGGAACTCCGCGACATGCCGCTGCGCGTTCCGTGCCGCCTCCGCGCCGAAATGCGCCTCGACGATCGAACTCAGCTGCCGCGCGGTCGGCGGCCGCATGTCCAGCCGCAGGCAGCGGCGCAGGAACGCGGGCGGGAACTCCCGTTCGCCGTTGCTGGTGAGCACCACGAACGGGAACGCCCGGCATTCCACCCGGCCGCGCGTGATCGCGGCCCGCGCGCCCCGGTCGGCGCTCATCACGTCCACCACTTCGACCTCGCGCGGCAGCCTGCTCAGCTCGTCGATCTCGAACTCGCCTTCCTCGAAGACGTTCAGCAGATCGTTCGGCAGGTCGATGTCGCTCTTGTCGATCTCGTCGATGAGCAGCACCCGTGGCCGGTCGTACGGCAGCAGCGCGGTGCCGAGCGGGCCGAGCCGCAGATGCTGGCCGATGTCCTCGGCGATCGTGTCCTCACCCGAATCGCCGTCGCGCCGCCGCAGCTGACGCAGGTTCTCCTCGCGCAGCCGGCCGATCGGGTCGTAGCGGTAGAGCCCGTCCTGCAGCGTCGACCGGCTGGTGATCGGCCAGCGCAGCACCGGCCCCAGCTTCAGCTCCTTCGCGACCGTGTACGCCAGCGTCGACTTCCCGGTGCCCGGCCTGCCGGTGATCAGCAACGGCCTGCGCAGGTACAGCGCCGCGTTGACCATCTTCACCTCGTCGGGGCCTGCGATCGGCGCCCGGTGCTCCTCGCCGAGCCTGCGCGCCGTGCCGAGGTCCGGCGCGGCGTCCGCGCTCGCCGGATGCGCGACGACCGGCCCGCCGCTGAACGAGCGCCAGTTCGGCGGGGACGGGAGCCGGTCGACGCCGTCATGGGGAACACCGGTTCCCTGGTAGATCGGCCAGTTGGTCATCACGTACCTCTCACGCCGGTGGTCGCCAGCATTGTCGGGGAGCGGCCCGGTCCGGGTCGGCCCACAGCAGCACGACGTCACGGCCGGGATGGTCGACCGGCGCGTCGGGATGCCGCGCGGCGAGGCGTTGCTGGTGCACGACGTCCGGCAGGTCGTCCAGCCGCCTGCCGCGCAGGATCCGTCGCAGTGGCGCGGGATCCGAGCCCCGGATGTCGAGCGCGCGGTGCCACAGCACGACCGGGACGCCGGCCTCCGCCAACGCGGCGAGCGCGGCCGCCAGCGAGTCCGGAGTGGACTTCCGGCCCTGGCCAAGACCGAGGCACAGCAACGGCCGCAGCACCTCGGGCTCGGCCGCGGTCGTGTCGAGGAAGCCGACCGTGCGCGGTTCGGCGGGCCCGGCCGCGAATTCCGCCCATTTCCGTTTCGTCACCGAGACCGACACCGGCCCTGCCTGGTGATCCGGTGGCCGGACGACGACCGGGCACAGCGCCCCGACGGCGTAGTCGCCCGCGGACAGGTCCACCTCGAGTTTTTCGACCGCGGTGTCCAGCATGGCGAAGGGCATCCGGAACTCGATCACCGGCGTGTAGCCGCCGACCGCGACGATCTCGCGCAGCGCCCGGCCCAGATGCGCGCCGATCTCCTGCCAGCTCCACGGTTCGTCGCCGGCCGCGGTCTGCCAGCCGTCGCCGTCGGAGTACGACCACGCGGTCACGTCGAAGCCCGTGCCGAGCAGCGCGGGCTCGACGTTCAGCAGCAATGTCGTCCTGCGTAAGCGATTCTCCAGCTCGGTCAGCACGCCAAGGTCGACGGACCACTGCGGCGCGGTTGCCCGCATCCATTCCCAAAGCCGTTTCCTGGTCACGAGATCGGGCCCGCTCGCGACCCGCACCAGGAACTCGAACAGCGGCGCGGGGTTGATCGCCCCGCGCAACGCTTCGACCGCCAGCCACAGATCGTCGGGGCACGGCGGCATGCCCAGCACGTTGCGCGTCGCGTCCCGGTAGATGGCCGCGAGATCGTCCGGCGCCATCGCGCCGTCGAGGATCGTGCGCAGCCGCGCGGCCTCGTCGTAGCCCAGCAGCAGGCAGCCGGCCGCGGCCGAAGTCGCCCGCCGGTCGACCGGGTCCGCGACGAAGACCAGCCGGTCGTCGGCCTGCTGCGACCGGAACCACAGATGACTGGGCACCTGCCGGGTCCGGCCCTGCGCGCGCAGCCGCTGGAACCGTTCGTTGACGCGATCGCGGACCAGCACCGGATCCGGCGGCCACATCCCGCGCGGGATCTCCTCGATCGCGCGGCGCACGGCGTCGGAGAAGAGCCCGGTGCGGTGCGCGGTGTCGTTGACCGCGATCTGCCCTGGGCTCGCCGCGAACAGCACGTACTGCTCACGCTCGGGTTCGATCCGGCCTTCGGCGAACCGCTCGTCCGGCAGCGACATCGCCCAGCCCTGGCCCTGCACCAAGGTCGTGCACGCGTCGACCAGCACCCACTGGCGGCGGTGCCGGGCATAGGCGCTCGACCGCAGCGCGGCGAGCAGCGAGCCCAGATTGAGGTTGCGCTTGTCGCGTTCGGTGGCGTCGGCGTAGATCAGCCGCCGGAAGTCGCCGTCGTCGACGACACCGTGCCCGCCCCAGTACACGATCAGCAGCTCGCTGGACGTGCCGAACAACCCGGTGGTCAAGACCTCGCGCACGGAAGCCTGATCGGCCCCGACGGTCCGGAAGCTCGCGGCCCGCCGCCGTACCTCGGCGGCGTTCTCGGGGAGCGGCGCGAGCAGCAGGTCGATGTTCGCGACCGGAACGCCACGGGAGACCAGCCAATGCGCGAACCGGCAGGCGTCGAGCGCGGGGCCGGACAGCCGCCAGTCCGGGCCCGCGGCGTACTGCTCGATCCCCACCACCACGGCGCGGGTGTTCGAGGGCGAAAGGATCACGGCAGCACCTTGTCGAGCAACGCGTAGAAGTCCCGGTTGCCGAAGTACGCGCTGTGCGATCGCGGGAAGCCGATGCGATTGTCGATGACGTGATCGGTCACCCGCCCGGGAAAGACACGGGAGCCAGCGAAACCGAGCAGATCACGCTCGTCGTAGATGTTCGCCCAAGCAGGCACGTGGTCCGGCAGCGGACGCCCGAATCCCAGCGAGGGCAACGCGTTCAGCTCGTACAGCAGTGGCGCCTGCGACCCGACCGTCACGAGCAGCTCGACCGGCGGCAGCGCGGCGGACACGAGCAGGTCGACGCTCGCGATGCCGCCGAGACTGTGCGCGAGCAGGATGACCGGCGGGTCGGCGACCGCGCGCACGGCCCGCCCGACGAAGTCCCGGATCCCCTGTCCCCGCGCCACGTACTTGAGCACGTCGCCGGACGCGGGCGCGGAGGCGCTGGTGAGCACCGCGCGCCTGCGCTCCAACGGTTTCGTCAGCCCGCTGCGCAGCACGAAATCCAGCGCCTTGCTCTTGAGCGACCGTTCCGCATCCCCCAGCCGGTCGGCGATCCCGTCCACCAGCGCCGACCGGGTGCGGCCGTCGATCGGCAATTGGCCGCCGAGGTCCCGTTCCGCGCGGACCAGCGTCTCGGCGATGATCGCCCGCGCGAGCACCGGCGGCGGGACCACGTCGGCGGTCGCGAAGGCTTCGCTGGCGAGCACCGCGTCGACCGCGTCAGCGAAACTTCCATTGAGATTCGCGTCGGCCAGTATCTTTTCGAGCTGCCGGTCGGCCGCGAGTTCGCCAGCCGCGATGGCGAGTCGACGCGCCTGCGGCACCGCGTTCGGCGGCAGTTCGGCCATTCGGCGCTCCGCCGTGGCCGCCATTCGGAGTTCGACGAGCGGGTCGCGATCGAGCAAGTCCCACAACGCTTCGTCGTCCACCTCGTCGGTGATCGCGCGTCCGGAGTCCTGCCCAGGTATCGAGACACCGCCCGCACCCAGCGAAGATCCGTGCTCGCCGCCCCAATAGGAGCGTTCGACCGCGAACCGGCCGCGGATACCGGCGATCCCGCGAGCCACCTTCTCGAAGGTCAGGTCGTACGCGGGTTGCCGGACGCCGGTGCCGTGCACGAACAGGACTGTGGTCAAGGCGGCGGCTCCGGCGTCGACGGCAGGTTCGTGTACTAGTCGGGCCCGCCGCCCACCTCGTTACGCCGCCCCGCTGCTGAGAGCAGATCTGCCCCCGGCAGAGAAACGAGCGGGCGACCGCGGTGCCTCGGCACGCTCGAAAACATGAGCAACGAAGAAAAACAGCCGATGTTCGATCACCGGCTACGCGAACGGTTCTTCAGCAAGCGCGTGCTGGTGCTCGACGGCGCGCTCGACGACGACAACGGCACCGTCCTGATCACCCAGATGCTGTCGCTGGCCAGCGACGATCCGGACAAGGACATCGCGCTGTGGATCCACTCGCCGGGCGGCTCGGTGCCGTCGATGCTCGCCATCCGCGACGTGATGCGGCTCGTGCCGTGTGACGTGGCCACGCTCGCGCTCGGGCTGGCGTGCAGCGCCGGCCAGTTCCTGCTGTCCGCGGGCACACCGGGAAAGCGGTACGCGTTGCCGCACGCCAGGGTGCTGATGCACCAGGGCTCGGCGGGGATCGGCGGTTCGGCCGTCGAGGTCGAGGTGCAGGCGGACAGCCTGCGCCACACCAGGGACACCGTGCTCGGGATCATCGCGGCCGACACCGGCCAGCCGATCGAGCGGATCTTCACCGACTCGCTGCACGATCGCTGGTTCACCACCGCGCAGGCACTCGAGTACGGGTTCATCGATCACGTCGTCGACGATCTCGCCCAGGTCGTTCCCGTCCGCAGCCACAAGATGGGAGTCGGCGCGTGAGCACCTACACCATTCCCAACGTCATCACCCGCGGTCCCGGCGGCGAGCGGATCATGGACGTCTACTCGCACCTGCTGTCCTCGCGGATCGTCTATCTCGGCACCGCCATCGACTCCGGCGTGGCGAACGCGCTGATCGCGCAGCTGCTGCACCTCGAATCGGACAACCCCGAGCAGGAGATCAACCTCTACATCAACTCCGAGGGCGGCGACCCGGCCGCGACGCTGGCGCTGTACGACACGATGACCTACATCAAGGCGCCGGTCGCGACGACCTGCGTCGGCCAGGCCGTCGCGGCGGGCGCGGTGCTGCTGGCCGCGGGGGCACCTGGCCGGCGTGCCGTGCTCCGGCACACGCGCGTGGTGCTGCACCAGCCCGCGGCCGAAGGGCGTGGCACGATCCCCGACCTGATCCTGCAGGCGGACGAGATCGTCCGGGTCCGCACGCAGCTCGAGGAAATCCTTTCCGCGCACACCGGACGCACGGTCGCCGATCTGCGGCACGACACCGATCGCGACCGAGTGTTCGACGCTGCCGGTGCGGTCGCCTACGGGCTGGCGGACCACGTGCTCGACCACCGCGAGTGACCTCAGGCGGCCATGAGCACGGGGCCCTCGGGGCGACCCGCCGGCCTCGTGCCCAGCCGCTGCCGCACGTCACCCGCGATGTCCACCAGCAGATCGGCCAGCCCGACACCGAGCGCGCCGGCCACCGCGGCGATCATCTCACTCGACGGTTCCTTGCGGCCCCGTTCGATTTCGGACAGGTACTGCGGCGAGATGCCCGCGCGCTCGGCGATGTCGACGAGGCGGTCACCCTGTTCTTCCCTGGTCGCGCGCAGGTTGCGGCCGAGCGCCTCGCGCCACAGCGGTTCGGGCTCCGGCGCGCGCTTCGGGTGGAAGGGAAGGATGTCCGCCATATCGTCATCGTGACAGCGATCAGCGCGCCCGGACGCCGATTCCGCTATCGGCGGAACGCGCGCCACAATCCGGTGATCCGCCGGGCGACCGGGTCGAACTCGGGGATCTTCAAGACGGCCAACAGTCCAAAAGAGACGATGACACCGACGGCGCCCTCGATCGGCAGCCGGACCCACGCCCGCACCGACGGCCCGAGCGAGGCAGGCACGAGCAACCCGGCACCGACCGCGGCGAGCGCGCCCAGCGCGCTGACCGCCGCCGTGATCACGATGACGCGCAGCGCGCGACGGCTGCGCAGGTGCCCGATGCGGGCCCACAGCCAGACCTGCCCGACGATCGCGCCGACCACGAACGTCGCGCCGTTGATCAGCATCGCGCCGAGCGCGAGCTGGTCGCGGTCGAGCAGTGCCTGGCACAGGAACAGCAGCGGGATCTTCACCGCGGTCATCACGATCATGATCAGCGTCGGCGTCCGCGCGTCCTTCAGCGCGTAGAACACCCGCAGCTGCAACAAGGTCATCGCGTACGGCAGCAGCCCGAGCGCGGAGATCGCCAGCGTCTGCCCGAGCCGGTCGGCGTCCGCAAGCGTGCCCTTGCCCATGGTGAAGATCGCGATCCCGATCGGCGTCCCGATCACCGCGAGCACGGCGGAACACGGCACCAGCAGCACGGTCGACAACCGCGCCGCGTACGACAGGTCCCCCACCAGGTTCGGGATGTCACCGTCGGCGGCGGCCCGGCTCATCCTCGGCATGAACGCGGTCAGCAGCGAGACGCCGATGATGCCGTACGGCAGCTGGAACAGCAGCCACGCGTAGGTGTACGCGGTCACCCCGCCCGCGGTCCCGCTGGTCAGCACATGCGTGTTGACCAGCAGTCCCGCCTGCCCGACCGCGACGTATCCCAGGATCCAGGCGGCCAGCTTCCCGAACTCCTTCAGCCGCGGATCGACACCCCAGCGCCATGTGAACCGGAACCCGCTGCGCAGCAACGGCGGGATCAGCGCCAGCGCCTGCACGACGATCCCCAGCGTCACCCCGAGCCCGAGCACCAGCAGTTTCGTGTCACCCATCCGGACGGGATCGAGCGAGATCTCCCCCGGCACCAGGTAGAACACGGCCAGCGCGACGAGCACGACCAGGTTGTTCAGCACCGGCGCCCACGCCGGCGGCCCGAACACGTTCTTCGCGTTCAGCACCGCCGAGAGCAGCGCGAACAGCCCGTAGAACAGGATCTGCGGCAGCAGCAGGTAGCCGAGCGCGGTCACCAGCGCCGGATTGGCGTCCGGCGACGACCGGTCGACATACAGCGCGGTGAACAGCGGCGCGGCCGCGACGGCCACCGCGGTCCCGAGCGCCAGCACGACCATCGCCATCGAGATCAGCCGCTGCGCGTACGCCTCGCCGCCGTCCTCGTCATCGTGCGACCGCACCAGCAACGGGATGACCACACTGGACAGCACCCCGCCGAGCAGCAGCTCGAACACCATGTTCGGCAGGTTGTTCGCGACGTTGAACGCGTCGTTGACCACCCCGGTCCCGATCACCGCGGCCAGCGCCAGCTTCCACCCGAACCCGGTCAGCCTGCTGATCACCGCGGCGACCGCCAGCCGCCCACTCGACTGCGCGAGCGACCGCGGCTCCTCGATCGGCGACGGAGGCGGCGGCCGGACCGCCACCTGCACCGCGATCTGCGCATACGTCCGCGGCACGTCGGGATCACGGGTCGGCCAGTGGGCGCCGGCGGGCAGCCTGGGATCGAACGCGATGTACGCCGTCGCCTCATCGGCTCCGGCAGGCCTTCGATCGTCGTCGGGCATGCCCAGATCCTGCCACCCCCCAGCGCCCACGACCGGTATCGCCGCCCCGGTCGACCGAGCCGTCAACACCGGAGCGCAGTGAGGGTGCCCCTGAGTGCTTCCCACGCGCCGAGGGGTCCCCTCGCTTCACAAGCCAGCCGGGGATAAAGCCCGCTAAACTCCCGCCTCTTCAAACCTGGCGTGTCCGCGGGGCGGCTGAGGGCGGCCCCCACTCGGGCCCGGAGGCCCGGCGCGGAGGAGCCGTCAAGACCGAGGTCGTGAGTGGTACGGCCGGTTCTAACCGGTCTAAACGCTCACGACCCCCGCCATTCAGAAGGCAGGGACCAGGTCGGCTCGGGAGGCGACGGTCGCCGGGTCGAGTGAGCCGGGGGCCGGCTGCTTGAGCGGGGCGTGGACATCGCGTTCCGCGGGCGCGGACGTCTTGCCGGTCAAGGCGTTGAAGATCAGGTTGGCGACGGCCTGCATGCCCGCCTGCACCGGGTGATAGGCGACGGCCTTCGTCAGGTTCGTGTACTGCCCGTTGACCCAGGCCGCACTGCCCGCGCAGGCGTCGTGGCCGAGCGACGGGCCGTAGGTGTCGACGTAGAGGGCGCCGGTTCGCTTGGCTGCCTTGGCGATGGCGCCGTTCAGTGCGCGCTCGACGGCGTCGGCCCAGCGGTAGTCGCCGTCGGCGAAGGGGATCTGGTCCGGGCAGTAGCCGGTCGGCGGCACCAGGCGCGGGTAGCCGACGAGCACGATCTTCGCGCCGGGTGAGTGCGCGCGGGCGCCCTTGACGACGTTCTCGAGGTTGCGCTGGGTGTTGAGGGTGGCGGCGGTGAGGGTGTCGACGCCGTTGATCGTGAAGTGGTCGCGGCACGGCGCGCCCGTCGGGTCGGTGTCGCGGAGGCCGGGGCAGGTGCCGATGAGTGAGCCGAACACGCTGTAGTCGTTGCCGCCGATGCCGATGGTGATCAGGTCGGTGTCGAGGGTCAGCGCGTCGAACTGCGGGTACTCCCAGGTCAGCGGGATGGACGCGCTGGGCACGGTCTGCCGCTCGGTCATGTTAGTCGTGTCGGCCGACGAGCAGCTGACGTCGTTGAACGCGCCCGAGGTGTAGTAGATGTCCAGCTTCGTGGCGAGCCAGGACGGGTAGTTGTTGTTCGAGCGGAAGCACCAGCTCGCGCTCTGCCACGGGATCAGCGGGCCGGCGGTGAACGAGTCGCCGAGTGCGACGTAGCGCTGGAAGGTCGGGGCCGCCAGCGCCGGTTCGCTGAGCACTCCGAGACCGATCATGACGGCCAATACGATCCGTGACAGCTTCATGCGACCTCTTCGTCTCGGAAGCGGAACGCCAGGATCATGAATCCTATTCACGTTCAGGTCAAGAGATCACCACTGGCGTATCCCCCTGCCGGGTGAGCCTCAGGCTTTGTCGAGGAAGTCGATGATGTGGCCGAACACGTCCAGCGCGGCACCTCGGCCGATGAGCGTGTCCAGGTGCCCGTAGCCGGGAATCTCCATATAAGACACATCGAGCTGGGGTTGGCGGTTGGCCAGCACGTCCCGGCACACCTTCTGCGAGTCCTGCCAGAGCCCGTTCTCCGAACCCGCCAGCAGCAGCACCCGGGTGTCGATGCGGCCCGCCGCGTCGAGCGCGCTGAGAGGGAGCTCTCGATACCGATGGTCGGTGTCGTTCCAGCGGACCACGCTGCCAGCCAACGCCATCCGGCGCAGGTGCGGCAGTATCCACAGTGGAGCGGGGCCGAACAGGTCGGCGAGCCGATCGTGCGTCGACTCCGACAAATTCTCGTGCACGAACAGCGAAATCCCCATGCCCCAAGCCGAATTGTGCAGGATCTGGCAGGTCGGGTCGGGACACTGGGCCTTGCGCGCGGCCAGCGCGAACAGGGGCGTGTACTTCGACCACAGGCCGACCTTGCGGAAGTCGACCGGGATGTGGTCGAAGCGGTTCTTCATCAACTCCCCCGCCACCGTCATCCGCCGTGACATCCGGCCGGGCAGCCGGGGCGTCAGGAACACGCCCTGCGACACCACGCCCGCCAGGTCCGGGACCAGGCCCGCGGTCATGCTCATCGACAGCGCGATCGAGCCGATGCAGTGCGCGACCGCGAACAGCGGGCGGTCGCCGATGCGGCCGCGGATGTAGGAGACGGCGGCCGGGATGTCGTGCAGCGCGACGTCGTCGTAGGTGTAGCGCCGCCCGGTTTCGTTGTACGGCAGGCGGCAGCTGCCGCGCCAGTCCAGCAGCCACGGCTCGTAGCCGTTGTCGACGAGCACGTCGACCAGGTTGCGGATCTCCGGCACGAGGAACATGTCGGCGGACGCGGTGTGGCCGTGCAGGAGCAGGACCGCGGGCCGGTCGGTGGACCCGGTGTCGACGCGGGTGAGGCCGAGCCGGACGCCGTCGGGCGCGTGGAACCGGATCTCTTCGACGGCCGCGAGGCGGTGCCGGAGCGGGCGGAGTGCCGCGTCGGTCCTGACCCGGCGCAGCTTGCGGGTCTTGGTCATCAGTACTCCTCGGTGACTCGGGCGCGGCGGAGGTCGAGCAGGTCCGCGGCGGCGCGGGCGAACGGCGGCAGCAGGCCGCGGCCCATTTCCATGCCGAACCACGCGAGCCACGTCAGCTTGGCGGCCCGCCGCTCGCGTTCGGTGAGCTTCGGGTTGACCTCGATGCCGTCGATCTGGTCGCGGACATACGATTCGCGCGGCACGACGACCTCGCCGGTGAAGCTCGCCTCGGCGCCTTCGCGGCCGATCTCGACCGTGAGCGTCGTGCATTGCCGCCACACGTTCCAGTGCACGTGCGAGTACTTGTGCCCCTCCAGCCACCACTTGCCGTCGTCCGCGTCGAGCAGGCGCAATCGGTAGCGCAGCAACGGATGTTTCGAGCCGTGCCGTCGCGGGATGCCCTCGTCGGGACGGACCCAGAGATCACCGCTCTCGACGGTCAACGGTCCCGTGTGGACAGCCGAACAGCGCACCTCGCCGGTCACGTCGACACGGCGTTCCCGCACCAGCTGGTACATGCTCGCGATCGACAACGTCAGCGCCATCGAGCACGGCGCGTCGCCGACCGACCCTTCCGTGGTCTCCGAGAACCACAGGTACGGCTCGTCGTCCTTGTGCGGCAGCCTGGCGAGGCCGGCGTCGGCCAGCTCCTCGAACGCCTTGAGCTGATCTTGTCCACTGTAGACGGTGGCAGGCGGCAGTTCGAGCGCTTCGACGAACGCGTTGGTCCGGTCGGCGCGGGCCGCCGGGCCTTTCAACGTCGCCTCGCACAGCTTCAGGGCCGTCGGGCTTCGCAGCACCCTGGTCATGAACGCCAGCTCGGGGATCGGCTCGGCTTCGAGGCGGGCCAGCGTCTCGACGCGCCACTCGTCCCAGTCCTGGACGCGCAGGTGCATGCCGCTCAGCGCCATGTCGCCGACGACGTCGTCGAGCGTGGCGGGGATGCCGGTGAGGTTGTAGTCGAAGCCCCACGCGTCGGGCTCGCACACGACGGCCGCCGCGACGCGGCTGACCCAGTCGACCGGCGCCGCGTTGAGATACCGGAAGCCGGGCACGGTGCGGTACCGGGCGAAGATCGACAGCAGCCCGCTGCTGAGGTCCTGCGGGTTGTGCGCGCCGGTCTTGGTGTGGCCGCCGATGCCGCCAGGCCGCAACGCGGTGACCACCAGGCCGTGGTCGCGGGCCCGGCGCAGCGCGACCTCGGCCGTCCACTTGGTCTGGTCGTAGCCGGAGATCAGCCGGTCGGCGTGCGCGAGCGGGTCGTCCTCGCCCATGGCGGTGATGCCGACCTCGTTGAACACCGCGATCGACGAGATGTGGTGCAGCGGCTTGGGCCGCCCGGTGGCCGCGAACTCGGCCAGTGTCAGCGCGCCGAGCACGTTGGCCGACCGCAGCGACTGGTAGCCGCGCAGGAAGTCGACGGCCGCGGCCACCCCGACCACACTGTCCACTTCGGACGCGAGCGCGAACCAGCGTTCCTCGGTCAGGCCGAGCCGAGGCTCGCGGATGTCGCCGGGCAGGACGGTCACCCGGCGCCGCAGTTCCGACGACCAAGGCAGCCGGAAACTCCGCAACGCGTCGCCGAGGCGTGCGACAGCCGACTCCTCGTCGGCCGCGCGGACCACGCAGTACACGTGCGCGTCGCTGTGCCGGAGCAGGTCCAGCAGCATGTGGCTGCCCAGGAACCCGGTCGCCCCGGTGAGCAGGATTCGCCGGGGTGGCAACGGTTCCGGCACGTCGATGAACGGAAGCCGGTCCGCCAGCGCCAGATCGGCGAGTATCTGGTCGAGGTCCTCCGCGCGGGCCTTGATGTGGTCGGGCTCGACCCCGGCGCGCTCCGACCAGCGCCGGGCGAGACTGATCGGCCTGGCGTCGGCGAACACCTCGTCGAGGTCGAACTCGATGCCCAGCTCGGCTTCCAGCTCCGCGACGAGGTCGACGGCCTGCAACGACGTCCCGCCGGCGTTGAAGAAGTCGGCGTCCGTTGCGAGCTCTCCCTCGGGCAGATACCGGCCTGCCGCGGCCGCGATGGCGGCGGCGACACCGTCGACGTCACGCGGGAACGCCACCGAGCTCGGTGCCGCGGCCACCCCCGTCACGCTGGCGAGCAGGTCGTCGACGCTGAGGCCGCCGCCGCGCTCGATGGACTCGGCCGTCGCCCGCTGCTCGCTCATGTCCCCTCCAGTCATCGTTGCTCCCAAGAGCGGAATACCCTCAGCTCATCCGGGGTACGGACGACCTCGAGCCGCTCGTCGTCCTGCCCGCCGCCGCCGAGCGCGGCCAGCAGCCGCCTGGCGGGCACGTTGCGCGGGGTGCGTTCGGCGGTCAGCCGGACCGAGGCGCAGCCGAGCTCCTCGGCACGCCCCGCCAGCCACTGCAGCAGGCGCTCCTCCACACCACGGCCGAGCGCCCGGCAGCTCAGTTGCCAGGCCAGCACGTCCAGCCGCCCGTCGTCGACGCGGACCGCGAGCAGGCCGATCTGCCCGTAGTCGCCGAACCGGTCACGCGCCGCGGCGATCCACAGTTCGCCCTGGTCACGCCAGCGTCCGGCGTCACCGCCGTCCGCCGAGCGGGCACGCAGGGTGAATTGGTTGGTACGGCTGACAAGTTGCTCAGCCCGCGCGACGTCCGAATCGGACACGGCCGTGATGTCGACCTCGAGTTCCAGCTCGGCGAGGAACTGCTCGAAGCCCGCCTCCTCACTGGCCGCGTCACGCTCGCGCTCCTGCTCGTAGAACTTGGCGCGCAAGGCGTCTTCGGCGGTCGCCGCCGCCGGAACGAGCGGCCACAATCTCGCCAGGAACTCAGCCAGTTCACCCGTCGGAGGACAGGTCACCGCCAGCACTTCGGGCAACACCGACCGCACCTTGGCGATCTCGGCCGGGTTGTCGTCGAGGAACAGGAAGCTGTCGACACCCACGTTGAGCGTGCGCGCCGCCTCGGCCACTCGCTCGGGCTTCGGGCCCCAAGCGGCCGAGAACACGCTGAAATGCTCGGGTTTCAGCACGCTTTCCGGCCGGTCGAGCACCGCGCGGACGGTGTCCTCATCGTTGTTGGAGACGAGCATCAGCAACGCGCCCGCCTCCCGCCACTGAAGCAGCCTGCGCGCGAGCAAGGCACGCGGGCCGCCGAGGTCGACGGCTTCGGCGCCGATCTCGCCCGCGACACCACCCCACAGCGTTTCGTCGCCGTCGACCGCGATCACCTTGGGCGCGCGACGGCGCACCGCCGTGATCGTCTCGGCCAGCCGCAACGCCACCGCCGCCTGGAACGGCGCGGTGAACGGCAGATGCGCCAGCCGCTCGGTCCGCTGATCGAACCGCTCCCCACCCGGGTGGTGCCGGTCCCAGTCATCGAGCACCGCGATGCCGGGCAGTTCCGTGAGTTCGGCCACGATCTCGCTTTCCCAGCGCGTGAACCGATCTTCCTGCCGCGCGGTGGGCAGGAAGCCGACGATCAACGGTTTACGGTTCGCTTTGAACGCCGTCACGAAGGCGGTGCGCAACTCGGCGAGCATCGCGTCGTCGACCGGGCCGAACCGGCCGAGGTCGGCCGCCCGCAGCAGCACGATCCCGATCTCCGACGCCGCGAAGACGCCGGCGGGATCCTTGAGCGCCGCGAGAACCTGGTGATACGGCGCCTCCGCGAGCTTCGGCCCGTCGGCGCCGAGCGCCGCCGAGCACAGCAACGGCAGATTGCCGAGCGCGAAGGTGGCCGCGAGCGCCAGCCCCGGTGTGGCGGTCGGCGCGCTCGTGTCCTCGGTCAGCTCCCCGAGCAGCCGGACGAACTCCTCGCCCAGCCCGGAACCCGTTGCGGCGTCGAGGATGTCGAGGTTGTAGTCGAGCCGGACAAGTTCCGCGTCCGGGATCAGGGTGATCATCAGATCCAAGTCGGAGTAGCCGGTGCCTGCGGGCAGCACCTCAACCTGGTTCAGCCGTCCCGACGACCGGATGTAGTTGAAGTAGACCTCGACGAGCGGCGCGTTGTCCCGGCGCAGTCCCTGCCTCGCGAGAGTGGCGAGCACGTCGGAGAACATCGCGCCACGGTCGAGGATCCGGCGCAGGCGTCCGTCTGTGCGGCGGAGCACCTCGGCGACCGGTTCGCCCACGCGTGCCTCCGCCGGGAACGGCACCGGCACGCCGAAGAAGCCGACCGCGTCGTAGGCGTCCGCGTGGATGCGGGTGTCCACCGGCACGGCGAGCACGAACCGTTCCCGCTCCTGCTTCCTGGCCAGCAGCACGGTCAGCGTGCCTAGGCAGAAGGCGGCCGGGGTGATGGCCAGCTTGTTCGCGGCGGCCGTCACCCGTTCCATCAGCTCGGCGGGCATCGTCACGCTCGCACTGCCCGCGCGGAACGACCGTGCCGCCGGCCGAGCCTGAGCAAGCTCCAGGTCGAGCCGCCGGCTGCCGTGGAAAAGCTCGCGCCACTCGGCGCTCGCCCGGCCGCCGCCTTGCTGTGCCTCGATGAGCAGGTCGAGATCGCGGTTGGTGATCGTGCCGTCGAGCGGCGCGCCGCCCAGCCCGGCGTCGATCTGCCCGGCGATCAGCAGCAGCGACTGGAGATCGCTGACCGCGTGATGCGCGCCGAACACCAGGATCTGCCCCTGCTCGCCGCCGTCGACCAGCTCGAACCGCCACAGCGACGGCTGCGCCAGGTCGAACGGCGGCTCCAGCAGCGTCCGCAACCGCTCGGCCGGGTCGAGCTCGCCCACGGCGACCGTCCAATACAGGAGGTCGGTGACCTTCCGATCGACGCGCAGCTCCCAGCCACCCGCGTCGGCGGGCACGATCCCGGTGCGCAGCGCGGCGTGCCGGGCGCCGAGCTTGGCGAGGATGCCGTGCAGCTCGTCGCGGGTGGTCGGCGTGGTCAGCCGCAACGCGAGGCCGACGCCGTGTGCCGCGGCGGGCATGCCCGGCTGGGCACTGCGCAGCAGCCGCACGACATCGCGGGTCGCGGGCCGGACATCCGGGTCCGGCACCTCCGCGGTGAGCACGGCTGTGTCCGGCCGGACAGCCTGGGACGGAAGCGCCATGGCCAAGGTCCGGGCCAGCGCGCCGATGTCGTCGGCCTCGAACACCTCGGCCGCCGGGAGTTCGACGCCCAGGTCGCGGAGGAAGGCATTGCGCAGCCGGACGACCATCAGCGAGTCCAAACCCAGTTCCTTCAACGACTGCGCCGACGCCGCCGCTCCCCCGCTCACGTCGGCCACCCTCGCCCGGACGTAGGCGTCGAGCCTGGCGATCCGCTCCTGCTCGGTGGCCGCCGCGAAGACGGCCTCGGCGAGATCGTCCGAGACGGCCGTGGCGGTGACGAGGTCGGCCAAGATCGGCCTGGCGTCGAGCAGGTTCGTGTCGAGCGCGAGAGGCGCGAGCTGACGGCGACCGCTGGTCAGCACCCGGTCGAACAGGTCGCCGCCCTCCTGCGGGGAGAAGGCGATCACGCCGGACGCGCTGAGGTCGGCGCCGGAGTCGGCGACCATGCCGACGCCGGACCAGGCGCCCCAGTCCAGGCTCAGCGCCCGCCGGCCGGTGCGCGACAGGTGATGCGACCAGGCGTCGAGGAACGCGTTCGCCGCCGAGTACGGACTCTGTCCCGCCGAACCCAGCAGCCCGGCGACCGAGCCGAACAGCACCAGGTCCGCCTCCGGAATCAGCTCGGTGAGCAGCACGGTGCCCAGCACCTTGGGTGCGAGGACGCGCCGGACGTTCTCCTCGGTCAGGTTCGCGATCGTCGCGTCGTCGAGCACACCGGCCGCGTGCACGACCGTGGCGATCGGCCCTGCCTTGCGCCGCAACGCATCCAGGGCTGCCGTGAGACCGTCTCGGTCGGCGACATCAGCGCGTCCCAAGTGGACAGTCACGCCTTGTCGTTCGAGCCCGTCGATCCAGGCTTGGGTCTCCGCGCCGGGCGTGCCACGGCTCAGCAAGGCGAGTCTGCGGACGCCGCGCCGGACGAGCCGCTCGGCCACCACCTTGCCGAGACCGCCCAGGCCGCCGGTGATCAGGTGCACGCCGTCCGGCGCGAAGTCGCCGCCGTCGGGCTGAGTTCGAGCGAGCCGGGGCACGAAACGTCCTTCGCGCAACGCGATCAGGCGTTCGTCGTCCGCGTGCGACAGCTCGGCCCACAGCGCGTCGACGCCGCCCGTCTCCGGCAGGTCGATCAGCGTGGTCGACAGCTCGGGGTGCTCCTGCGCCACCGCGAGCCCGAAGCCCCAAGCGAGCGCCTGGTGCGGGTTTGCCACCGAGGTGCTGTCACCGGCGGGCTGGCTGCCGCGGACGACCACGAACAGGCGAGACGCCCGGCCGTCGAGCGCGCGGACCAATGCTGCCGTGCTCAGGCAGCAGAGCCGCGCCGCCTCTTCGGCGGACGTGGCGTCCTCGATCGCCGGAGTGTCGAGCGCGGTCAGCTGGACGATCCGGGCGGGCGGCCCGTCCGGGAAAGCCTCGCGCAGCAAGCGTTCCAGGTGCCCGGGATCAGTCAGGTCGACGACGTAACGACCCGCTCCCTCGCCGGCGTAGGCCGTGCCCCGGCGTGCGACGACCGCCGATCCACAGTGGACAGCGAGTTCGTCGGCCACCCCGCTTTCGTCGACCAGGATCAGCCACTCGCCGGTCGCCGGTGAACCCTGCGCGGCCGGACGCGGTTGCCAGCGCGTCTCGAACAACGCGCTGTCGAGCGGGGAAAGCGCCGCGAGCCGGAGCTGCTCGATCTCCAGCAGCAACCGCTCGTTCTCGTCCCAAACGCCGAAGTCGACGGTGGCCGCGTCCTCGGAAACCGACCGCAGACGGCAGCTCACCCACGCGGGCGTGCCACGGAGACCGGTGAACCGCAGCCGTCCCACCCCGGCGGGCACGAACGTCCCCGTCGGCGCGTTGCCCGGCAAGACGGCCGTGTGGAAGGCGGCGTCCAGGATCGCGGGATGCACGAGGTACCCCGGCGCGGACCGTGCGGCCAACCGTCCCAGTGCCACCTCAGGTCCGCGAGATCCCTGTTCCAGCGCACGGAAAACCGGGCCGTACTCGATGCCGCGCGCGCTCAACCCCGCGTACACGGCAGGCAGGTCGACCTCGTCGACGGCCTCTTCGCGCACCGCGTCGAGCCGCAGATCGGCGGCCAGTTCCTCGCCAGTGAGCTCGACACGTCCGGTGACATGCCTTTCCCACGGCTCACCCGCCGCCGCGGACGCGATGGTGAACGTCAGCGCGCCGTCTTCGGCGGGCCGCAGCACGAGCTGCAATCGGACGGGTTTCTCCGCGTCGAGCGCCAGCGGCTGGAGGAACCGCACGTCGACGAGATGCGCGTCCGGTCCCGCGGCTTCCAGTGCCATGTCGAGGAAAGCGGCGCCAGGCAACCAGGCCTCACCGTTGACCCGGTGCTCGGCCAGGTAGCCGAAACGGCTGTCCCGCAGATCGATCTCGCACTGGTAGAGGTGGCGGCCGGGCTCGTCGCTGGACTCGACATGCGTGCCGAGCAGCTCGGAGCCGCTGCCGACGGCCGTCACGGGCGTCCGCCAGTGGCGCTCGGTGGCGAAGGCGTAGGTCGGCAGGTCGACGCGCCCGCCACGACTGGGCGAGGCCGTCCAGTCCGGCGTGTGCCCGGCGACGTACAACTCCCCCAGCCCGCGCAGCAAAGCGCCGTGGCCTTGGTTTTCACGCAGCGATCCGACGCCGACCGCGTCGATCCCGGCCTCGGCGGCCGTCGCCTCGATGGCCGAGAGCAACGTCGGATGCGGGCTGAGCTCGACGAAGTAGCGATAGCCGTCGTCGAGCATCCGCCGGATCGTGTCGGCGAACCGCACCGGCTTGCTGAGATTTCCGTACCAGTACTCGGCATCCAGCCGATCACCCGCGACGGGTTCGCCCAGCACGGTCGAGTACAGCGGGATCGCCGCGGCCTGCCCGTGGATCCCGGCGAGCCGGTCGAGCAGCGCGTCACGCACCGGTTCCATGAGCGGGGTGTGCGAGGCGAACGGAGTCGTCAGGACGCGCACGCCTTCGAGTTCCCCGCGCAACTCGGCCAGCGCGCCGGCGTCGCCCGCGATGGCCGTCGCGCCGGGGCTGTTGACCGCGGCGACGAACAGCCTGCCCGCGTACGGGGCAAGCAGTTCTTCGGCCTCGGAAACCGGCAGCGGCACGGCGATCATGCCGCCCTGCCCGGCGAGCGGAGCCGTAACCTGCGCTCGGCCGAGCACCGCGGCCACGGCGTCCTCGAGGTCCAGCGCGCCCGCGTGACAGGCGGCCGCGATCTCGCCGAGGCTGTGGCCCGCCACCGCGTCCGGGGTGACGCCGAGCGGTCGCCAAGCGGCAGCGAGCGCCGCGTTGACCGCGAACAACACCGGCTGCAGGACTTCGGTCCGGTCGATCGTCGGGTCACGCAGGACGTCGAGGACCGACCAGCCCGCCTGCCTCGTGATCACCTCATCGATCCTGGTCAGCTCGGCGCGGAACGCCTCGGAGCCGTCCAGCAGTTCAAGGGCCATCCCGGGCCATTGGCCGCCGTGCCCGGAGAAGACGAACGCCACCTTGCCCGGCTGTTCGTCGCGCGGCGGGGTGAGCCTGCCCGTGCTCACCTGGTTCAGCGCGTCACGGAGTTCCTCGCGGTCGCCCGCCACGATCGCCGACCGCCATTCGAAGTGACTGCGGTACCGCGCGAGCGCGTCGGCGACGCCCGCCAGATCGGAGTCGGCCAAGTGCCCGGCCAGCCGGGCGGCCTGACCTCGGAGCCCGGCCTCACTGCGCCCCGACAGGACGTAAAGCCGCTGGCCAGGCTCGTCGTTCACGGGCTCGACCGTCTCCCGCGGCGCCTCTTCGACGACGAGGTGCGCATTGGTGCCGCTGATCCCGAACGAGCTGACCCCGGCACGCCGGACCCGCCCCGAACCCGCAGGCCAGGCGGTCGCCTCCTGAAGCACCTGCAAGCCGCTGGCGTCCCAGTCGACATGCCGACTGAGGGTGTCGGCGTGCAGGCTCGCGGGCAGCGTCTCATGGCGCAGGGACTGCACGACCTTGATCAAGCCCGCGATCCCGGCGGCCGCCTGGGCGTGCCCGAGGTTCGACTTCAACGACCCGATGTACAGCGGCCGTTCCCGCTCGCCGAAGACCTGCGCGAGCGCGTTGGCCTCGATCGGGTCACCCAGCGAGGTGCCGGTGCCGTGCGCTTCGACGTAATCGAGGTCGCCCGGCTCCAGCCCGGACTGCGCCAGCGCGCGCCGGATCACCTGCTCCTGCGCTGGCCCGTTGGGTGCCGAAAGCCCCTGGCTGCGGCCGTCCTGGTTGACCGCGATTCCGCGCAGCACAGCCAAAACCCGGTCGCCGTCGCGCTGGGCGTCGCTCAGTCGTTTCAGCACGACCATCCCGGCGCCCTCGGCCCAGACGGCGCCGTCGGCCTCATCGGAGAATGACCGGCAACGCCCTGTCGGCGACAGCCCGCGCAAGCGGCTGAACTCGACGAACAGCTGCGGCGTGACCATGACCGTCACGCCACCGGCCAGCGCGAGATCGCACTCCCCCGACCGCAGCGCCTGCACCGCGAGCTGCACCGCCACCAGCGACGACGAGCACGCCGTGTCCACGGTCAACGCGGGACCGTGCAGCCCCAGCGCGTATGCCAGCCGACCCGAGGCCACGCTCAGCGCGGACCCGGTGCCGACGTAGCCGTCCATCTGGTCCAGCCGCGAACCCACCAGGTAGTCGCTGGCCATCATCCCGACGTACACGCCGGTGCCGCTGCCGGAAAGGTCGGCGGGCACGATGTCCGCGCGCTCCAACGCTTCCCAGGTCGTCTCCAGCAGGAGCCGCTGCTGCGGATCCATCGCTTCGGCTTCCTTGGGCGTGATGCCGAAGAAGCCCGCGTCGAACGACTCGATGTCGTCCAGGAAACCGCCATGGCGCGCATAGGACTTGCCCGGCGCGTCCGGATCCGGGTCGTAAAGCCCCTCCACATCCCAACGCTCAGCCGGGAACGGCCCGACCGCGTCGCGACCGTCGGCCACCAACCGCCACAAGCCTTCGGGATCGCTCACCCCGCCGGGCAACCGGCAAGCCATCGACACCACGGCGATCGGCTCGTCCACAGTGGACATCCGAGGCCGCTCCACCACCACGGGACGGCTCTTCGTCGCGAACACCGTGCCGAGCAGGTACTCGCTGAGCCGCGCCGGCGTCGGATGGTCGAACAACAGGGTCGCCGGGAGCCGGGAATCGATACGGGCGCCGATCCGGTTGCGCAGTTCGACCGCGGTCAGCGAGTCCATGCCGAGTTCGCGGATCGGCTGGTCCGGCCGGACGGACTCCGTCGAACGCAGCCCGAGCGCGCGAGCCGTCTCCTCACGCACCAGCGCCAGCACGCGTTCGGCGCGCTCGGCTTCCGGCAAACCCGCGAGCCGCTCCGCCAGGCTGTCGTCGCGCTCGACGCGCTGAGCGGGCGCCAGCGAGCGCAGCAACGGGGTCACCCGCAGCCGGGACAACGCGAGATTCCAGGCGACGACGTGCGAACCGCCGTGCCGCAGCGCGAGTTCGGTGACGTCACGGCCCTGCTCCGAGCTGAACGCGCCGTACCCGAACCGCGCCATCCGCTTGAGGTCGGCGTGATCGACGGCCAGGCCCTCATCGGCCCAGGCACCGTACGAGATCGACATGCCCGGCAGCCCCGACGCCCGCCGCTGCCGGGCGAGCTGGTCGAGGAAGACGTTGGCCGCCGCGTAGTTGGCCTGCCCCGCGTTGCCGATCACCCCGGCCACCGACGAGATCAGGACGAACATCTCCAGCGGCAGCCCGGCGGTCAGCCGATGCAGGTGGACGGCGCCGTCGACCTTGGGTCCCAGCACCGTGGCCAGCCGCTCCGACGTCAGCTCCGCGACGACCCCGTCGTCCAGCACCCCCGCGCAGTGCACGACACCCGCCAGCGCGCCCCGGCCCACGACCGCGGCGACATCAGCCTCGACCGAGACATCGCACGCCACGACCTCGACCTCGGTCCCCAGCGCCGCCAACTCCGCGACGATTTCGTCGGCACGCGGGTCCGCAGGCCCTTGGCGTGACGTCAAAAGCAGCCTCCGGACACCGCGCTCAGCCAGGAGCCTGGCGATGTTCCGCCCCACGCCGCCCAGACCACCCGTGATCAGCACCGCACCCTGGGGTCGTGAGTGTCTAGGCCGGTTAGAACCGGCCATACCACTCACGACCGCACGCACGAGGCGAGGCGCGAGCAGGGCGCCCGAGCGGACGGCCAGCTCGGGTTCGTCCGGCTGTGAGAGCGCGTCGAGGAGCGAGGCCGAGCCGTCGACCAGGGCCAACCCCAGGTCCGGGTGCTCGGCGCGGGCCGAGCGGGCCAGTCCCCACAGCACCGACTGCGGCAGATTCGGGACCGTGTCGTCGTCGGTCGCCGCGATCGCGCCGTCGGTCACCCAGATCGTCCGGGTGGGCGCGTCCTCGCCCGCGGCGATGAGCGCCTGAAGTTCGGCGAGACCGGCCTCGGCAAGCTCCTGCGCGGAGTCGAGCCGTGGCCACACCCGGACGACAACATCGCCGCCCGTGTCACTGACCTGGACACCGGCCGCTTCAAACTCGGCCCGGACAGCCGCATCACCGATGACGGTCCACTCGCCCGAAGGCTCGGCAGGCTGTGCGAGCACGGCCGTCCACGCAACCTCGTACAGGTGCCGCCCAGTGCCCGAGCCCTCGGCGAGATCGGCCGCGCTGGCCGACCGCGACCGCACGTTCTCCAAGCGCCCCACCGCGAAACCGTCGGCATCCCACAAGCTCACGTCCAGTGTGAGGTCACCGCCGACCTCGGTTCGCCGCACCGCGACGAGGAGGTCACCTCCCCCGGCCCGCCCGAGCGTGGCCCGGCCCATCGCAGCCGGAAGCCGGACCCGGCCGTCGGCCGCGATCCCGCCCTCGAAGGCGGCGGCCACGTGCAACGCCGCGTCCAGGAGCGCCGGGTGGACCGGATACGGATCGGCCAGGTCCCGCGCCGACGACGGTAGCGAAAGCCGGGCCAGCAGCTCGTTCTCGCCGGTCAGCACGACGTCCCGCACGCACTGGAAGGCCGGTCCATAACCGAGTCCGAGCGTCGCCAGCTCCTCGTAGGCCTCCGGACTCCACGCGGGTTCAACGGCTTCTGGCCACACTGGCGGCCGCCCGGTCGTCGCAGCGGCTTCGGCTGCGGAGGCGGTCGCGTTCAGCGTCCAAGCCTCGCCCCGCAGTCGACTGTGGACGGTGATCTCCGTGCCGGTGACCTCGACGGACACCTCGACCGGCCCGCTCACCACGACCGGCGCGATCAGCAGCAGGTCAGCCACCTCGGCCGGGTAGTCCGGCCTGGCGACGGCGAGCGCGGCCCGGCACAGCTCCAGCACCGTCGTGCCCGACACCACGATCCGCCCGAACACGGCGTGATCCGGCAGCCAGTCCACTGTGGACGGCGTCCATTCGTTACGGAACGTCCACCGGCTTTCGTCGGCCGACTGCACCTGCACACCGAGCAGCGGATGCGCCGCCCGGTCGAACAGGCCCGGTCCATCGACGGCCTGCTCGGGTTCGAGCCAGTGCCGCTCGCCGTCCCAGGCATAGGTCGGCAGATCGGCCGCGCCCGTGTCAGGGACCAGACGCCCCCAGTCGACGGGCAGCCCGTGGACGTGCAGTTGCGCGAGTGCGCGGTCGAGGCAAGCCGCCCCGTCCTCACCGCGGCGAAGCGAGCCGACGGCGACCAGGTCGTCGCCGATGGTTTCCAGCGCGGTCAGCAGCACCGGATGCGGGCTCAGCTCGACGAAGTGGCGGTAGCCGTCGGCGACCATCCGTTCGACGGTCGGTCCGAAAAGGACAGTCCGCCGCAGATTCTCGTACCAGTAGGCGTCCGGTGTGCCGTCGGCCAGCACGAAACCGGTCACCGTCGAGTACCAGTCGATCTCGGGCCGGGAGGTGGCGATGCCGTCGAGCCCGGCGATGATCCGGTCGCGGACCGGCTCGACCAGCGGACTGTGCGAGGCGTAATCGACGTCGACCCGGCGCGCGAAGATCTCGTCACGCGCGAACTCGGCGAGCAGCTCGTCCAGCGACGCGTCGTCCCCGGCGATGACGGTCGCCCGGCCGCTGTTCACCGCGGCGATCGACACCCGCCCACCGACACGCTCCTCGGCCTCGATGCGGGACAACGCGACCACGGCCATGCCGCCGGTGCCGGACAGCTCGGTCAGCGCCCGCCCGCGCACCGCGACGACCGCGGCCGCGTCCTCAAGGCTCAGCGCGCCGGCGACACAGGCCGCGGCGACCTCACCCTGGCTGTGCCCGACCACGCCATCCGGCTCGATCCCGCGAGCACGCCAGACCGCGGCCAGCGACACCATGACCGTGAACAGCGCGGGCTGCACGACGTCCACCCGATCCAACGACGGCGCGCCGTCGTCACCACGCAGCACCGCCAGTACCGACCAGTCGACGTGGGCACGCAACGCGGCGTCACACCGTTCGACCGACTCCGCGAAGACCGCGTCGGTTTCGATCAGATCGCGGGCCATGCCTGCCCACTGCGCCCCCTGACCAGGGAAAACGAACGCGACCTTACCGGCGGAGACCGGCTGCCGGGCGGTCACGATCGACTCGCCGGATTCCCCGTCGGCCAGTGCCCGCAGTGCCGCGAGCAGTTCGTCGCGGCTCGACGCCCGCACCACCGCGCGGTGGTCGAAGTGGGTCCGGCGGTGCGCCAGCGTCGCCGCGACCGCGGCCGATCCCGACTCGGGCTTGCTTTCGAGGAACTCGTGCAGCCGCCTCGCCTGCCCGCGCAACGCGGGAAGTGTGCGGCCGGACAACGGGAACAGGGTCGCCGCCGCTTCCGGCGCCGAGGCGATCTCGGCCGCCGGCGCCTCTTCGATGATCAGATGCGCGTTGGTGCCGCTGATCCCGAACGAGCTGATCCCCGCTCGCCTGACCCGCCCGGAAGCCACAGGCCAGGCGGTTGCCTCCTGAAGCACGTGCAAGCCGCTGCCATCCCAATCCACGTGCTGGCTCAACGTCTCCGCGTGCAAGCTCGCGGGCAAAGTCCCGTGGCGCAACGACTGCACGACCTTGATCAAACCGGCGATCCCCGCGGCCGCCTGGGCGTGCCCGAGATTCGACTTCAACGAGCCGACGTACAGCGGACGCTCCCGCCCACCGAAGACCTGCGCCAACGCGTTCGCCTCGATCGGATCACCCAGCGGGGTGCCCGTGCCATGCGCCTCGACGTAGTCAACGTCGCCCGGCTCCAGCCCGGACTGCGCCAACGCCCGCCGGATCACGGCCTCCTGCGCGGGCCCGTTCGGCGCGGAAAGCCCCTGGCTGCGGCCATCCTGATTGACCGCGATACCCCGCAACACCGCCAAAACCGGGTCCCCGTCACGCTGAGCGTCACTGAGACGCTTCAGCACGACCATTCCCGCGCCCTCGGCCCAAACAGCGCCGTCGGCATCATCGGAGAACGACCGGCAACGGCCCGTCGGCGACAACCCCCGCAACCGGCTGAACTCCACGAACAACTGCGGCGTCACCATGACCGTGACACCACCGGCCAACGCCAGGTCACATTCACCGGACCGCAACGCCTGCACGGCCAACTGCACCGCCACCAGCGACGACGAGCACGCCGTGTCCACAGTCAACGCGGGCCCGTGCAAGCCCAACGCGTAAGCCAACCGTCCTGAAGCGACACTCAGCGCGGACCCCGTGCCGACATACCCGTCCATCTGATCCAGCCGCGAACCCACCAAGTAGTCACTGGCCATCATCCCGACATACACACCGGTACCGCTGCCCGCGAGCGAGGCGGGCACGATTCCGGCGCGCTCCAACGCTTCCCACGTCGTCTCCAGCAACAACCGCTGCTGCGGATCCATCGCCGCGGCCTCTTTCGGCGTGATGCCGAAGAACCCGGCGTCGAACGACTCGATGTCGTCCAGGAACCCGCCATGCCGCGCGTAGGACTTCCCCGGCGCCTCCGGATCCGGGTCGTAGAGCGCCTCGACATCCCAACGCCCGGCCGGGAACGGCCCGACCGCGTCCCGTCCCTCGGCCACCAGCCGCCACAGACCGTCCGGATCGGACACTCCGCCCGGCAACCGGCACGCCATCGACACCACGGCGATCGGCTCGTCCACAGTGGACGTCCGAGGCGGCTCCACCACGACAGCCGCTGAGCCCCAGGTCTGGTCGGCCAGGTAGCTCGCGAGCGCGGCCGGAGTCGGGTAGTCGAACACGGCGGTCGCGGGCAGCCGCAGCCCGGTCACGGCATTGAGCTCGTTGCGAAGTTCCAGCGCGGACAACGAGTTGACGCCCGCTTCGCCGAAAGCCTGGTCGTCGCGCACCGCGTCCGACGGGTCGAGGCCGAGCACGGTGGCCGTCGTCGCGCGGACGAGGTCCAGCATCGCCTTCTCGTCACGGACCGGCGCCGCCTGCCCGGCGGCGGCCGTACGCACAGTGCCCAGCAGCTCGGCGAACAGCGGCGGCCGCGTCCCGGACTCGCGCAACGCGCCCAGGTCGAGCCGCACCGGCACCACCAGCGGCTCGTCCAAGGCGAGCGCGGCGTCGAACAACGCGAGCCCGAATTCGGCGTCCATCGGGACCAGGCCGTTGCGGGCCATCCGCGATCGGTCGAGCGCGCTGAGATGCCCGGTCATGCCGGTGTCCTGCGCCCACAAACCCCACGCGAGCGTCGTCGCGGGCAGCCCGGCCGCCCGGCGATGACTCGCCAGCGCGTCAAGGTAGGTGTTGGCGGCGGCGTAGTTCCCCTGCCCCGGGTTCCCGACGATCCCGGCGACCGACGAGAACAGCACGAACGCGGCGAGGTCGAGCCGCTCGGTGAGCTTGTGCAGATTCCAGGCGCCGTCGGCCTTCGGGCGCAGCACGGTGTCCAGCCGCTGCGCGTCGAGCGCGATGACCGTGCTGTCGTCGAGCACACCCGCCGCGTGGATCACGGCGGTCAGCGGCGGTGCGATGCCCGCCACGACCTCGGCCAGCTGCGTCGCGTCGGCGACATCGCAGGCCGCGATGGTCACCTGCGCGCCGAGGCCGGTCAGTTCGGCTTCGAGCTCGGCCGCGCCTTCGGTGTCACGGCCACGCCTGCCGGTCAGCACGAGGTGCCGCACGCCGTACTCGGTCACGAGGTGCCGCGCGAACAACCGGCCGAGTGTGCCGATGCCGCCGGTGATCAACGTCGTGCCGGCATCGAGTGACGGCGGCGTCGCGTCGGCCGGAACGCTCGCCCTGACCAGGCGCGGAGCGAGCAGCCGCCCGTCTCGCACGGCCACCTGTGGCTCGCCGGACGCGATGGCGGCGCGAAGCAGCTCGGGTGCCGGTGCTGCCATGTCGACCAGCACGAAACGCCCGGGATTCTCCGACTGCGCGGTCCGCAACAGCCCCCACACGGGCGCGCTGACCAGGTCGACGTCGTCGGTCGCGATCGCGCCGCTGGTCACCACGACCAGCTTCCGCGCCTCGGATTCCTTGTCGTTGAGCCAATCCCGCACGGTCCCGAGCACGCGCTCAAGGCACGCGCGCACGTCGCCTTCGGCGGTCACGTGCGTGACCACGACATCGGGATCGTCGGCCCCGGCTGCCGTCACCGGCTTCCACTCGACCTTGAACAGCGAACGCAGGTGACCGCGCCCCGCCGAGCCGAGCTGCTCGGCCGAGATCGGGCGCAACGCGAGCGAGCGCGCGCTGAGCACGGGCGCGCCCGCCCCGTCCGCCGCCGTGATCGCGAATCCGCCGCCCGTCGCGGACAGCCGCACCCGCAGCATGGTCGCTTCGCGGGCGTGCAACGAGACGTCCGCGAAGGAGAACGGCAGCCGCAGCTCGTCGGGAGCGGCGATGATGAGCGGGTGGAGCGCGGCGTCGAGCAGCGCCGGGTGAAGGGCGAACCGCTCGGCGTCACCCGCCTCCGGCGGCAGCGCGATCTCCGCGTAGAGGTCGGCGCCGTCGCGCCACATCGCGCGCAGCCCTTGAAAAGCGGGACCGTATTCGTAGCCGAGATCGGCGAGCGTTTCGTAGGCGTCGTCGATCGTGACCGGCTCGCCGGGCGGCGGCCACGCGGTCAGCGAGTCACCGGCCGTGGCCGCGGGAGCGAGTGTCCCGGTCGCGTGCCGGGTCCACGGTTCGTCGCCGTTCAGTCGCGAGTGGACGGTCACGTCCCGCTTGCCGCCGTCGCCGGGCCCGCCGACGACGACCTGGAGTTCGACCGCGCCCCGCTCGGGGATCCGCAGCGGATGTTCGAGCACGAGGTCTTCGACCGTCGCACAGCCCGTCAGCTCACCCGCGTGCAGTGCCAGCTCGACGAACCCGGTGCCCGGCAGCAGCGCCGTCCCGGTCACCGCGTGGTCGGTCAGCCAAGGTTCGCTCTGCCGGGGCAGCTTGCCCGCGCACACCAGGCCGTCGGTGCCCGCGAGCGGGATCGTGGTGTCGAGCAGCGGATGATCCGAGGTGCTCGCGGCCGTCGTGCTGGTCGGCACCATCCAGAAGCGGTCGACCTGGAACGGGTAGGTGGGCACGTCGACGTGCTTGCCGGTCGGGAACACCGTGGTCCAGTCGACGTCCGCGCCGTGCGCGTGCGCGATCGACAGTGCCAGCAGGAACCGGTCGAGACCGCCGTCGCCGCGTCGCAACGAGCCGAGCGCGTGCCCGTCGCGTCCCTTCTCCTCCAGGATCTGCTGCACGCCGACGGTCAGCACCGGGTGCGGGCTGCACTCGACGAACAGGGCGTGCCGCTCTGCCAGCGCATCGAGCACCTGGTGCAGCTCGACCGGATTCCGCAGATTCCGATACCAGTACTCGGCGTCCAGCTCGGCGGTGTCGATCAGCTCGCCGGTCAGCGTGGAGTGGAACGGCACCTCGCCCGTGCGCGGCACGATCGGGCCCAGCTCACGCAGCAACACCTCGCGCAGCTGTTCGACCTGCGGCGAATGCGACGCGTAGTCGACCGGCAGCCGGTGCACCCGCACACCGTCTGCCGCCAGCGCCTCGGCGAACTCGTCGAGCGCGGACGGCTCTCCGGAGACCACAGTGGACGCTGGACCGTTGGCCGCCGCGACGGACAGCCGCAGTGCCCATCGCTCGATCTTCAAGTCGACTTCGGCCCGTGAAAGCCCGACCGAGGCCATCCCGCCTTGGCCGGACAACGCCCGGATCGCCTTGCTGCGCAACGCGACCACCCGCGCACCGTCCGAAAGCGACAGTCCACCCGCGACGGTCGCGGCCGCGATCTCACCCTGCGAGTGCCCGACGACCGCGGCGGGCGAAACGCCGTGCGCCCGCCAAGTGGCGGCCAGCGACACCATCACCGCCCACAGCGCGGGCTGGACGACGTCGACCCGTTCGAGCGCGGCCGCGTCGGCGAGCACCCCGGTCAGCGACCAGTCGACGAACTCGGCCAGCGCCCGCTCGCAGGCGGCCATCTCCTCGGCGAAGACCGCGCTGGTGCGCAGCAGCTCCACCGCCATGCCCACCCATTGCGTGCCCTGGCCAGGAAAGACCAGCACCGGCTGTGAACTCCCGTGCGTCCGGCCGACCGCCGTGCCGGCCGCCGCCTTACCTGCGGCGACCGCGCGCAGCCCGGCGAGGAACTCGTCGCGGTCACGACCGACGACGGCCGCGCGGTGGTCGAACCGCGCCCGGCCGGTCACCAGGGTGAACCCGGCGTCGGCGAGATCGACGTCCGGCTCGCGTTCCAGGTGCTCGGCGAGCTGGGCGGCCTGCGCCCGCACCGCGACCTCGGTCTTGGCCGACAGCACCAACGGCAGCACCGGCCGCGCCTGCTGTGGTTCTGCGGGCGGCTGCTCGAGGATCACGTGCGCGTTGGTCCCGCTGATGCCGAACGACGACACGGCCGCGCGGCGCGGGCGCCGCGACTCCGGCCACGGCGTGTGCTCGGCGAGCGGCGCGACCTGCCCGCTCGCCCAGTCGACCTGCGGGCTCGGCGCGTCGAAGTGCAGGATCTTGGGCAGCACGCCGTGCCGCATCGCCTGCACCATCTTGATCACGCCGCCGACACCGGCCGCGGCCTGCGCGTGCCCGATGTTGGCCTTGAGCGAGCCGAGCAGCAGCGGCCGCTCGGCCGGGCGGCCTTGGCCGTAGGTGGCGAGCAGTGCCTGCGCTTCGATCGGGTCACCGAGCGGGGTGCCGGTGCCGTGCGCCTCGACCGCGTCGACGTCGGCCGAGGTCAGCCCGGCGCTGTCGAGCGCGTCGCGGATGACCCGTTCCTGCGCGGGCCCGCTCGGCGCGGAGATGCCGTTGGACGCGCCGTCCTGCGTGACGGCCGAGCCGCGCACGATCGCGAGTACCCGGTGCCCGTTGCGGCGGGCGTCCGACAGCCGTTCCAGCACGAGCAGCCCGGCGCCCTCGGCCCAGGCGGTGCCGTTCGCGGCGGCGGCGAACGGTTTGCAGCGGCCGTCCGGCGAAAGTCCCCGCATCCGCGAGAACTCGACGAACATCTCCGGCGTCGCCATCACCGTGACACCGCCTGCCAGCGCCAGCGAGCATTCGCCGCGCGCCAGCGACTGGGTGGCCAGGTGCATCGCGACCAGCGACGACGAGCACGCCGAGTCGACAGTGATCGCCGGGCCACGGAGGTCGAAGAAGTAGGCGAGCCGCCCGGACACCACGCTCGACGTGTTTCCGGTGATCAGGTGCCCTTCGAGTCCTTTCGGGACGGTGTGCACCCTCGGCATGTAGTCGTGGTTGAGCGTGCCCGCGAACACCGCCGTCCGGCTGCCCCGCACGGACGCCGGGTCGATGCCCGCGCTCTCGAACGCCTCCCACGCGGTGGTCAGCAGCAGCCGCTGCTGCGGGTCCGTCGTCAGCGCCTCACGCGGGGAGATGCCGAAGAACGAAGCGTCGAAATCGCCTGCGTCGTAAAGGAAACCGCCGTTGCGGGTGTACGACGTGCCGACATGATCGGGGTCCGGGTCGAAGAGCGTGTCGAGGTCCCAGCCCCGGTCGACAGGGAACTCGCCGATCGCGTCGACGCCGGACGCCGCCACGCGCCACAGGTCGTCCGGTGTCGCGATGCCGCCGGGGAACCGGCAGGCCATGCCCACGATCGCCACCGGCTCGTCGACCGGCTCTGCCTTGGCGCGCGCGGCCGTGGTCTCGGGCGCCGCGCGCAGATGCTCGGCCAGCGCGCGGACCGTCGGGTAGTTGAGGAACGCGGTCTGGGACACCTGCCGCTCGACCAGTGGCTGGAGCCGTTCGTACAGCTCGACGCCCATGAGCGAGGTGAACCCGAGGTCGGCGAACGCGCGATCGGGATCGACGTCGGCGGGATCGGCGTGCCCCAGCACCAGCGCGGCCTGTTCACGCACGACCCTGAGCAGCGCGTCGTCGGTCGATCGGGTCTTCGTCCGAACCGGTCGCCGCACACCGTCCACCCAGTGGCGGGTGCGCTGGAACGGGTAAGTCGGCAGCCGGACCACGCCGGCGCCCTCGAACACCGTGTCCCAGTCAGGCTGGCCGCTTTCCAGGATGTCGCCCTCCGCGATCGCTCGCAGGCCGGACAGCAACGCTTCCCGGTCCGAAACCGTGAACGTGGCCCGATGTTCGAACACGGTGCGCGTGGTCGCCAGCGAGTAGGCGAGGTCCAGCAGGGAAATCTCGGGGTGGTTCTCGACGTATTCGCCGAGCCGCACGGCCTGCTCTCGCAACGCTTCAGGCGACCGTCCATAAAGGACGAACGGAAGGTCTTTCGCGGCAACGGCTTGCGTCTTGCGCGCCGCTGGCGGCTCGCTGAGCACGAGGTGGCAGTTCGTCCCGCCCAAGCCGAACGAACTCACTCCGGCGAACCTCGGGCCGTCGTCCCACGCCTTCGCCTCGGTGCACACCCGCAGGCGCAACGCGTCGAGCGGGATCTCCGGATTCGGGTTTTCGAAGTTCAGGCTGGCCGGGATTTCCTGGTGCTGGATGGCGAGCACGGCTTTGAGCAGCCCCGCGATCCCCGCCGCCGCTTCGAGGTGACCGAGGTTGGTCTTCACCGAGCCCACCGGCAACGGTTCGTCCTCCGCGCGGGCGGCGCCATGCACGGCGCCGAGCGCCGCGGCCTCGATCGGATCACCGACCTTGGTGCCGGTGCCGTGCAGCTCGACATACCCGATCCGCGCGGGATCGACCCCGGCGTGCTCGCAGGCGGCACGCAGCACCGCTTCCTGCGCGGCCTGGCTCGGCACGGTGAGCCCGTCGCCGCCGCCGTCGTTGTTGACCGCGCCACCGCTGATCACGCCGTGGATCCGGTCACCGGCGGCGACCGCGGCGGCCAGCGGCTTGAGCACGAGCACCGCACCACCCTCACCGCGCACGAACCCGTTGGCCCGCGCGTCGAAGGTGTGGCACCGGCCGTCCGGCGAGAGCCCGCCGAACCGCTCGGCGTCCTGTGCGCTCGCGGCCGCGAGATTGAGGTTCACGCCACCCGCGAGCGCGATCTCGGATTCTCCGGCGAGCAGGCTCTGACAGGCCAGGTGAACCGCGACGAGCGACGACGACTGCCCGGTGTCCACGACCATGCTCGGCCCGCGCAGTCCGCAGAAGTACGAGACGCGGTTGGCGATGATTCCCCGTTGCAGTCCCGCGAAGGCGTGCTGCGAACTGTCGCGTTCGGACAGCCGGGCGTAGTCGTCGCGCCCCGCGCCGATGAAGACACCGGCCGGGGTGTCCCTGATGGACTCCGCGACGATTCCGGCGTCCTCCAGCGCCTCCCAGCTCAGTTCGAGCGTCAGCCGCTGCTGCGGGTCCATCGCGGCGGCTTCCCGCGGCGAGATGCCGAAGAAGCCCGCGTCGAACTGGTCGACGCCGGAAATGAACGAGCCCCAGCGCGCACCGGCCCGGTAATCGGCACCGTCCCGGCGATCCGCCGGTATTTCGGTGACGAGATTCGCGCCCGCTTTGAGCTGCGCCCAGAATTCCGAAAGATCGACAGCCTGCGCAAAACGGCAAGATATACCAACAATGGCAACAGCCATGACAAATCCCCCATGCGATACAACGAACCCTGCGGTTGACCTACCAGGTGACCGGCAAGGATTGCGGGCTACGGGTCATCTGACCGGGACGCCATTCGATGTCCTCGGGCGCCACGTCCAGCCGCAGATCGGGCAGACGGTTCGGCAGCCGGTGCAGCGTCAGCTCCATTTCGAGCTTGGCCAGCCAGGCGCCGAGGCAATAGTGCGGGCCTGCGCCGAGCGCGAGGTGTGGTGTGCCGAGCGCGCTGAACGGCGCCTCACGCGGGTCTTTCGGATAAACCTCGGGGTCGAGATTGGCGATCTTGGTGTCGGCGGCGACGATTTCACCCTTTTTGATCAGCACTCCGCCGATTTCGACGTCTTCGACGGCCCGGCGCAGGAATCCCGGCAGAATGTCACCGCCGATCGAAATGCCGCGCAGCATCTGCTCGGCCGCGATCGGCGCGAGGCTCTCGTCCCTGCCGAGTTCACGCCAGGCGTCGCGGCCGTCGGTCAGCAGGTACACCAGGGTGTTGCCGATGACGGTCGTGGTCACCTCGTGCCCGGCGACCGTCAGCAGGATGACCAGGCCGACGAGCTGTTCCTCGGGCAACCCGCCGTCCTCGTCCGCGGCCTTGATCAGCGAACTGACCAGGTCGTCACCCGGCTCGGCACGCCGCATGGCGACGACCTCCGCGCCGAACGCCGCGAACTCCCCCAGCACCGCCTGCACCTGCTCCGGCGGGAAAGCCGTGGTGGAAAAGGCATGATCGCAGAAGTTCGCCAGCCGGTCGCCGTCGAATTCGTCCAGGCCCATCAGCCTGCTCAGCACCGAACTGGGCAGCGAACTCGCGAATCCGGAAATGATGTCGGCGGGCTTCGGCTTTTCCATCAGTCGATCGATAAGCCCGTCCACCACCGACGCGACCCAAGGCCGCCACAACGCGATCGAGCGCGGCGCGAACGCCTTGCTCACCGTCCGACGCAGCCGCCGGTGCTCCTCGCCGTCGAGATTGTTGAGAATGGAAGGGTCGGTCAGCAGATTCGGATAAGGCGTGTGCGGCGGCGCGTCCGGCGCGACGAGCGACGCCCGGTTCAGCCGCGGATCCGTCAGCACCTGCCGCGCTTCGGCATGACGCTGCACCACCCACACCGGCACACCGGTCTTCAATTCGGAAAGGAACGGCGGTCCCAGCGGTTCATCGGCCCGGTGGGTGTGCAACATCTCCAACGGCTCAGCAGTTTTCCCGGTGCCGTTTTCGCGAGACATCGTTCCTCCAGTAGTCGGCCGAGTTTCCAGGGCGGGCTTCTTTTCCACAGTTCCCCAAGATCTCGAAAGCCACCAACCTCCCGATTGCGGACGCTTGACACCCCGCTCGACGCCGACCTATAGTCAACACATCGGTTGATAAAGAGATGAGTTGAACAACATGTCAGTTGACGACACGGCGGCCCGGCTGGACCGCGCCTTCGCCGCGCTCGGCGACCCCGTCCGGCGCGCGATGATCGCCAGGCTCTCCCGGGGCGACGCGACCGTGAACGAGCTGGCCGAACCGTTCACCATCACCAAGCAGGCGATCTCCAGGCACATCCAGGTACTCGAAGCCGCCGGCCTGATCACCCGCAGCCGCGACGCCCAGCGCAGGCCCTGCCACCTCAACGCCGCCGCGCTCGAAGAACTCACCAGCTGGATCGACGGCTACCGCCTGGCAGCCGAACACCGTCACCGCCGCCTCGACGCGGTCCTGGAAACCCTCAAGGAGCAGGAAAAATGAACGAGACCACGATCACCGCCGAGCCGAACACCCCGTTCATCGACATCGTCCGCGAGTTCGAGGCGACCCCCGCCCAGGTCTTCCGCGCCTGGACCGACCCGGAGCTCGTCCCCCAGTGGCTGGGCCCGGAGTCGATGACAATGGACCTCATCGAGTACAACGCGACCGACGGCGGCAGCTACCACTACATCCACCGCGACGACGCGGGCGAGTACGTCTTCCGCGGCGTCTTCCATTCGGTCGTCCCGAACGAGCGCATCGTCCAGACCTTCCAGTTCGACGGCTGGCCGGCCGAGGTCAGCCTCGAGACCCTCACCCTCACCGACCTCGGCGGCCGCACCCGCGCCCACACCCACTCGGTCTTCCTGTCGGTCGCCGCCCGCGACGCGATGATCGAAAGCGGCATGGAGCGCGGCATCCTCGACTCGATGACCCGCCTCGACAAGATCCTCGCCCAGGCCTCGCGCTGACGGCGGGGGTTCGCGTGTATGAAGGCTCCCTTCATCCAGCTCGGCCTGCATGAAGGGAGCCTTCATACAAGCCCCCCAGCGGCTTTGGCGGCGAAGGCGGCGGCCGGTGTCCTGAGTGGACAGTTGATGGGCGCCGAGGGATTGCCCTGGGGCGTATGGGGTCGGCTGGCTGGGTGAGGGCCTCCCTCACCCGACTGCAGGTGGTCAGAGCCTCCCCCACCCGACATTTCGGGTGAAGGAGGCCCTCACTCGGCGGGTTCGAGTGAAGGAGGCCCTCACCCGAACCCCCGCGCCAACGAGTCGGCCCCCAAGGGGTCGTGAGTGGTTAGGCCGGTTAGAACCGGCCGTACCACTCACGACCCACGGACGCTGTGTGGCACGAGATCGGCTCGGCGTGGCGGCCGGTTTCCGCGTCGCGGGCGCCGAAACCGCGCACTCTCGTAACGCTGGGGCTACCTCTTGCGACTGAACACCGACGCTACGTTTCGGAGTTGGAGCACGATGCCGCGCTACCATGCCTCGCTTCGCCGAGGGTCCCGCAGCGTTTCGCTGGTCGCCACCGGACGCACCGAGACCCTGCACTACCCCGGCCTGGTCTTCACCCGCTGCATCGACGACCAAGTGGCTGCCGAGAAATGGCTGCCGCAGAGCGAAGATCCGAGCGAACGCGACGACGAGCTGCTCATCGAAGCACTCCGCGAGGCCATGCTGTGGAGCGACCACCTCGCCGACCGGCCGACGTGACCGGGAGCGTCCGTCACGAACGCAGGAACTGGGCGCACTCGTAGGGGCCGACCGAGCCGTCGGACCCGGCGATCGTCACCCGCACCGCGTCGGTAGTGCTGCCGTGCAACAGGATTTCCGCCCGCGACAGGGTGCACACCACTTGCCCGGCGCGCGACCCGGTGAACAAGGACACGCCCACGTTCGGCAACGTCACCGTCAGCTCGGAACCGGCGCGCGCGATCCGGTACGGGCCAGGCACGAAGAAGTCGTTGCTCAGGCCCAGTGCCACCTCGGCTTTCAGAGGCCCCAACCTCAACAGGTTGAGCGCCTGTTCCAAGCTGGAGAGCTCCAGCCCCGGCCGCGCGACCCCGCGAAGACCGTTGTCGGAGACGAAGTAAAGCCTGATCCCCTCCGGAATTCCGGAAGAGGGCGCGCCGCCGTCGAGCACACCGGTCGGCTGGACGCCACAGCCGGCGAGCGACGCGAGCATGACCATGAAGGTGAGCAGTCGTTTCATTCGCCGTCCTTCACGTCGAGCGGTAGCCGGAGGGTGAACACGGCGCCGTCGCGGTTCGCGACCGTGATCGAGCCGCCGTGCAGGCGGGCGTTCTCCAGCGCGATCGCCATGCCCAGGCCGCTGCCCTCGGAGCGGGCGCGAGCACTGTCGGCCTTGTAGAAGCGCTCGAACACGTGGCGCATCGCGTCCGGGTCGAGGCCGGGGCCGTGGTCGGCGACCTCGATCAGCACTTCCCCGCCGTTCTGGATCAGGGTGAGCGTGACGGGCGGCGCGCCGTGCCGCAGCGCGTTGCCGACCAGGTTCGCCACGACGACGTCCAGCCGCCGCCGGTCCAGCCGGGCGCGGATGCCTTGGGGCAGCACGGTTTCCACCTGCCCGGTCCAGCCTCGGGTGGCCAGCGTCGCGTTCAGTGCCTCGGCGAGGTCGAGGTCACGTCTGGTCAGCTCGGCGGCGGCCGCGTCGAACCGGGAGATCTCGATGAGGTCGTCGACCAGACGGGTCAGCTTGGCCGTCTCGGCGCTGACCGTACGCGCGGCGCTGGCCGTGTCGTCCGGCAGCTCGTCGGCGTCCTCGTCGAGCACGGTCGACACCATGGTCATCGCGGCGAGCGGCGTGCGCAGCTCATGGGAGACGTCGGCGACGAACCTGCGCGCGCGGGCCTCCTGCGCACGCAGCTCCTCGGTCGACGCCTGCAGCGCGTCGGCCGTGTCGTTGAAGTCGCGGGCCAGGTCGGCGAGCTCGTCGCGGCCCTTCACCGGCACCCGGGTGTCCAGGTCGCCACCGGCGAGCCGCCGGGTGGCCTGCGCGAGCCTGCGCACCGGCCGCAACACCGTCCCGGCCGCCAGCAACGCGAGCACCACGGTCAGCGCGAGCACCGGGAGCACCCCGTCGCGCACCGACGTGAGCAGGCCCGCGATGTCGTCCTGTTCCTCCTTGAGCGAGACAGCCTCGAAGACCTCCACGCCCGACGGCCTGCCCGAATCGGCGAACGCGACGGGCGTGCCCGCCACCAGCCACCACTGGCCGTCGCGCTCGACCCGCTGGTAGCTCAGCCGCTTGCCCGCGCGCACGTCCGCGCTCAGCTCGGCGCTGATCAGCACCTGCCCCGGCCCGCCGGACTCGGCCACCAGGTCCCGGTACCGGACGACGACGCGGGCGTCGCGAGTACCGGCGACGACGACGTCGGCGAGCCGCTTCAGCGCGACCTGGCCCGACGGCACGTCGAACTCGGTCACCGCCGCGTTCACCCGGTCGTGAAGCAACTGGACCGCGGCGGCGCCGGCGCGCTTGAGGATCCCTTCGCGCGCCCGGTCGTAAGCCAGCACCGTGGCGGTGGCCGAACTGAGCAGCGACACGAGCACGAACGCGATCAGCAGGCGCCCACGCAACCCGCCGAGACGGAACCGCTTCACAGCGGCCCGAACCGGTAGCCGAAGCCGCGGACGGTCTGCACGTACCGCGGCTTCGCGACGACGTCCTCGATCTTGACGCGCAGCCGCCCGACCGCGGCGTCGACGATCCGCGGGTCGGCGAAGTAGTCACGCTCCCAGACCAGTTCGAGCAGCCGTTCCCGGGTGAACACCTGCCCCGGCGCCGCCGACAGTTCCAGCAGCAGCCGCAGCTCGGTCGGCGGAACCGGCACGGGCACCCCGCCCTTGGTCACGGTCAGCCCCGACCGGTCGATCACCAGTCCGCCGAATTCGTCGACCACGCGGGTACGCGCCGCGGGCTCGATCCGGCGCTGCAACGCCCGGATCCGCGCCTCCAGCACCCGCGCGGTCACCGGCTTGACCACGTAATCGTCGGCGCCCGCCGCCAGCCCGCTGACGACGTCGAAGTCGTCACCACGCGAGGTGAGCATGATGATCGGCATCGGGCGGAGCGCGCGGACGCGGCGGCACACCTCGAACCCGTCGATCCCTGGCAGCATCAGGTCGACCACCACCACGTCGACGCCGCCGGCGCCGGGCCTGGCCAGCAGCGCGAGGCCGTCCTCGCCGGTGCCGACCGCCTCCACCTGATGCTCGTGCCGCCGCAACACCAGAGCGATCGAGTCCCTGATGGACACATCGTCCTCAATGAGCAATACGTGCGACATGGCGGTGATTATCTCCAGATCAAAGGGGAACCGGCACTTCGGCCGGAGCGTCACGGCGTCGGATTCGGCCAGGAACCCGGCCTGCAGACCTTTCCGTCCGACGGCACCTTGCCCTTGTCCCCGCCGGGCGAGTCGTTGAGCCGCGCGACGTAGTCGTTAGACACGCCGAAGGTCTGCTGCATCATGACCGGCGCGACCGCGCCGTTCGCCGGGCAGGCGACGTGCTTGCCGCCGAGCGCGTGGCCGACCTCGTGGTTGATCGCGTACTGCCGATAGCCGGTCAAGTCACCCTCGAACGCCATCGCCCCGCGCACCCAGCGCGCCAGGTTGATGGCGACGCGCCGGTCGAAATTCGCGTTGTAGCAAGAGGTTTCGTACTTGATGCCGTACCCGCAGACGTCGGGCCGGTGCGCGGTGCCCGGTGTCGTGAGGCTGACCCGGAAACTCGGATTCGGCGCGCTCGCGTCGACCCGTTGCAGTGCCTTCTTCCCGTCCCACGTCCAGCTCTTGGGGTTCGACAGCGTCGCCTCGACCATGCCGGCGAACCCGTCGTCGCCCGCGTAGGCCGCCGGGTCGATGCCGTCCTCGACCTCGATCGTGTAAGTGGACAGCACGCCGGTCCCCACTTTTTGACCGGTGCCCGGCACGACATGGAAAGTCCCGAAACAGCACCCTTGGCCACCGGCGCGGCGGGAGCGTCGGCCACTTTGAACACCGTGAGCACGGTCAGCACCACCAGAACCGGCAGCGCGTACACAGCCTGGTTCAACTTCTTCAACTCAGGCCACGACCTCGACCGCGTCGCCGATCTTCAATTCAGCGAAGAACTTGCCGGAGGCCTCGGGAGACAAATGAATGCAGCCATGCGATTTCTTGGTCAGCGAGCCGGAGTGAAACGCGATTCCGGGATAGAAGAAAACGGAATTCGGCATCGGCGCGTCGAACGCCTTGCTCCAGTAGTCCTTCACCTTGTTCGTGACCTTGAACTCGCCGACCGGCGTCGCCGTGTCACCGGCGTTGTAGCCGGTGCCGACGTCCCCGCCGCCCAGCAGCGGCACCGGCCCGTAGACGATCTCGCCGTCCTGGAGCAGCCAAGCCCGGCGCTCGGACAGGTTGGCGCAGGCGCCGTCGGTCATGCCGCACGGCGTGGACGGCTTGGGCGCCGAGGTGGGCGTCGGCGAGGGGGTCGGCGTAGGCGTTTCCGGGGTCACGGTGACCTGCGCGGCGGCTTCCTGGCCGAGCGCGCTTTCGACGTCAGCGCACCCCGCGAGGCCCGCCGCGGCGGCGACGCAGAGACCGGCCAGAAGCATTCGATTCGTCATGGCGGCGAACGTATTCGGCGTCTGTCCGAACGCCTGCCCCGTTACATGATGGGACGGTAACAAAGGTACGGGGCTTCGAGTTGCGAGCCCACCCGCGCGGCGTGAAGATCGACTCTTTCCGGCCGGTGCGCAACTTTAGTTGTCGCGACCGACGACGTACTGCGCTAGCACGACGACGGCGGCAACAGGTTCGATGATCACCGGTATCCAGGATCGACCACGGAGCGGACGCTTGATCACAGCACGAGAGCTGACGAAGAAATACGGAGGCACGACGGCCGTCAACGGCCTGTCGTTCGACATCAAACCTGGCGTCGTGACCGGTTTCCTCGGCCCGAACGGGGCGGGCAAGTCGACCACCATGCGGATGATCCTCGGCCTCGACGCCCCGAGCGGTGGCTCCGTCACGGTCAACGGCAAGGCCTACCGTGACCTGCCGGCGCCGATGCGCGAGGTCGGCGCGCTCCTCGACGCGAAGGCCGTCCACGGCGCGCGCACGGCGTACCGGCACCTGCAGTGGGTCGCGCAGGCGGGCGGCATCCCGCGCAAGCGGGTGGACGAGGTGCTCGGCACCGTCGGGCTCACGGAGGTCGCCGGCAAGAAGGTCGGCAACTTCTCGCTGGGCATGTACCAGCGCCTCGGCATCGCGACGGCGTTGCTCGGCGACCCGCCGACGCTGCTGTTCGACGAGCCGGTCAACGGGCTCGACCCCGAAGGCATCTACTGGATCAGGACCCTGATGCAGGACCTCGCCGCCGAGGGCCGCACGGTCTTCGTGTCCAGCCACCTCATGAACGAGATGGAGGAGACGGCCGCACACGTCATCGTGATCGGCCGCGGTGAGCTGATCGCCGACCTGCCGATGGCCGAGCTGACCAGGCAGAGCGCCCGCAGTCACGTCCGGGTGATCTCGCCGAGCGGCACCGAGCTCGCCACCGTGCTCGAAAACGCGGGCGGCACGGTGACGAAACTCGACGACGGCTCACTCACCGTCGTCGGCATGGACGCGCCGCGCATCGGCGACCTCGCGCTGGAGCGCGGACTCGGCCTGCACGAGCTCACCCCGGTCCGCGCGAGCCTCGAGGCCGCGTTCATGGACCTCACCAAGAACAGCGTGCAGTACCGCTCGTCCGGGCAGGTCGCCGAGACGGTGCGGGCTCTCGCGTCGGAAGGGACCCCGCTGACGTGACGACCACCATGGCACCCGCCACACCCGGCATCACCAACACGGTCGCCGCGGAATGGACCAAGCTCAGGTCGGTCCGCTCGACCTGGATCGTCGTGCTCGCCGCGACCGTGGTCAGCGTCGGCTTCTCCGCGCTCTTCAGCTTCCTGACCGAATCCGACTACAAGAACCTGCCTGCCGGGCAACGGGCCGACTTCGACGCCGCCGGCGTCAGCATGGTCGGAATGAACCTCGGCCTGATCCTGATCTCGGTGCTCGGCGTGCTCGCCGTGTCCGGCGAGTACTCGACCGGGATGATGCGCCTCACCCTGGCGATCACCCCGCATCGCGGCCGGGTCCTGCTCTCGAAGGCCGTCGTGGCCGGGCTGCTGTCCTTTGTGCTCGGTGTGCTGTTCGCGGCGGCCGCGTTCCTGCTCGGCCAGCTGATCCTCGGCGTCAACCCGGACATCCCCACGCTGGGCCTCGACGGTCCCGGCGTGCTCCGCAGCCTGCTCGGATGGGGCGCGGAGATGGCGGCGTTCGCCTTGCTGGCGCTGTCGTTCGGCGTGATGATGCGCAGCGCGGCAGGCGCGATCGCCACCGCGATCGCGTTCATCTTCGCCCCGGCGATCCTCGGCGCGTTCCTGCCTGCCTGGGTCCAGCGCGACATCCTCGCCTACTTCCCCGCTTCGGCGGCGGAGCAGCTCAGCACCGCCAAGCTCGACACCGGCGCGGTGACCTACCTCGGCCCGCTGACCGGCGGCGGCGTCCTGCTCACCTGGGTGGCCGTCGCGCTGGTGGTGGCGTTCTCGCTGATGGGCAAGCGCGACTCCGGCTGAGCCGCGAGGGTCGTGAGTGGCACGGCCGGTTCTAACCGGTCATACCACTCACGACCCTGGTGGTGCGGAACCAGCGGATCAGTTCCAGATGCCCGAGATCGGCGACTTCTTCGCCGCCTCGTTGAGACCCGGCAGGCCGTAGGCCGCCTCGATGGTGCGCAGCACCGAGTAGTGGTTGATCGAGGTGCTGTAGCTGCCCGGCTTCACGTGCGCGCCGACGAAGGTCGTGAAGATCTGGTTGACCGACGAGCCACTGTCCTCGTCGAAGGTGACGATCAGCAGGCTGTTGTGCGACTTCGCCCACTGCGCGTACGCGTCCAGGTGCTTCTTCATCCACTTGTCGCCGGTGTCGACCCCGCAGTCGTGCATGTCGCTGCACAGGTCCGGCGTGACGAACGCGACGGTCGGCAGCTTCGAGAAGTCACTGGGGAACGACGAGAACCGCAGGTTGCTGGACTTCGGAACGTTGCTGAAGTTCACCCAGCTGTTGTGCTTACGGGCGTAGAGCTCGCCGCTCTTGCAGCCCGTGTATCCATCGGACGGCATGCTCTCCGAATAGCCGACGAACGTTTTCTTGATCCCGATCAGCTGGCTTCCGAGATTCTCCTTGTTACCCAGATCCTTACAGGTGTTGCTGTCGACTCCCAGTGTCGAACCCGCGAAAAGCGAGATGTAGTTGGGCTGACTGGGATGCGTGGTGCCGAAAGACTTGGTGAACTTGGCACCCTCGCTCGCGAGCTTGTTCAAATACGGCGCCTTGGAGCTGCCGTTGATCGCCTTGTAGTCCTTGTTCTCGAACATCACCAGCACGATGTGGTCGAACGAAGGAACCCCCGAGGCCGCGGTCGCGGTCTGGTGCGACACACCGACAACGGCCGCCGCCACGGCTGTCGAGGCCACGGCTGCCGCCGTGATCCGTTTCAAGAACATGAAACCTCCCGGGAACGAGTGACAATTCGACAATCGGCCATCGAGCCGGCGGCGTCCCTCGGCGGCCAACTGAGCTGAGACATCGGATGTCTCTCGGAACATTAAGCCCTAAACGGTCGAATAACACAACCAAAGCACTGGCAGCGCGCCATGTTGACACGAAATTGTGCAAACAGCGAATATATCGCAATTTGCTAATTCGATATCCGCGACTTTCGCCGGGTTGACGACCACGGAACGTCGCCAGCGGCCACTGGATCCTGAGACCGCCGGATGCCGTCACGGCGGAAGCACTGGCCCTCTCTTTCAGTTTATAGCAGATTCGGCGACCTCATGTGGCGCCGGATCTTGATCCATACTGCTCGTCGCGTACCGAGCAGACGAACGATGGAGTCACCGAATTGGGCTACGTGCTGGGCTTCGAGCAGATCGACCGCGCCGACCTCGCGGAGGTCGGCGGCAAGGGGGTGCACCTGGGTGAGCTCTCGCGTATCGACGGTGTGCGCGTGCCGGACGGGTTCTGCGTGACCACGGATGCCTTCGGGCAGGTCATGGCCGCCGTGCCGGCGCTGGACGGCCACCTGGACCGGCTCGCGCAGGTCGGACCGGACGACCGCGAGACGATCAGGACGCTGAGCGCCGAGATCCGGGCCGTCATCGAGGGCGCCGCCATGCCGGATGACCTGGTCAAAGCGATCAGCGACGCGGTCGACGAGCGGGTGCCCTACGCGGTGCGCTCCAGCGCCACGGCCGAAGACCTGCCGACCGCGTCGTTCGCGGGGCAGCAGGACTCGTACCTCAACGTCATCGGCACGGACGAGGTGCTGCGGCACGTCCGCCGCTGCTGGGCCTCGCTGTTCACCGAGCGGGCGGTGACCTACCGGCGGCACAACGGGTTCGACCACCGCGCCGTGCGGATGGGGGTGGTCGTGCAGCGGATGGTGTTCCCGGAGGCGGCCGGGATCCTGTTCACCGCCGATCCGGTGAGCTCCAACCGGAAGATCGCCACCGTCGAGGCCGCCTGGGGGCTCGGCGAGGCGTTGGTGTCCGGTCATGTGAACGGTGACGTCTACACGGTCCGTGACGATCAGGTCGTCAGCACGGCGATCGCGACGAAGCGGCTGGCCGTGTACGGCGTGCCGGGCGGCGGCACCGAGGAAACGCCGATCGAGTCGGAGCGGCAGACACAGCCGACGCTGACCGAGGCGCAAGCCATCGAACTGGTGCGGCTGGGCAGGCGGCTCGAAGCGCACTTCGCCTGCCCGCAGGACATCGAATGGTGCCTGGTCGGCGGTGAATTCCACCTCGTGCAGAGCAGGCCGATCACGACGCTGTTCCCGGTGCCGGTGACCGAGGACGGCGGCAATCACGTCTACCTCTCCGTCGGTCACCAGCAGATGATGACCGACGCGATGAAGCCGCTCGGCCTGTCGTTCTGGCAGCTGACGACCCCGAGGCCGATGCACGAGGCGGGCGGGCGGCTGTTCGTCGACGTCGCCCCCATGCTCGCGACGCCTTCGGGGCGCCAGAGCATCATGGACAACGCGGGCAAGTCGGATCCGCTGATGCGGGACGCGCTGCTGACCGTGCTCGACCGCGGCGACTTCATCCCGTCGCTCCCGGACCCCGAGACGCCACCGGCCGCCGCCGCGCCCGAGGCGCCGATGGAGACCGATCCGGCCATCGCCGTCGACCTGATCGCGCAGAACCAGGCGTCCGTGGCGAAGCTGCGGCGTGAGATCGAGCCGCTGACCGGATCGGCGCTGCTCGACTTCATCAAGACCGACCTCGGCGAGCTGCGGCGGCTTTTGTTCGACCGGCGCAGCTTCCAGGCGATCATGGCGAGCATGGACACCGTGTGGTGGCTCAACGAGCACCTCGAGCGGTGGCTGGGCGAGAAGAACGCCGCCGACGTGCTCACGCAGTCGGTGCCGCACAACGTCACCTCGGAGATGGGGCTCGCGCTGCTCGACGTCGCGGACGTGATCCGGCCGCACGAGGACGTCGTGGCGTTCCTGCGCGACGTCGGCGACGACGAGGACTTCCTCGACGGACTGTCCGGACTCGACGGTGGCCCCGAAGCGCGCGACGCCATCAAGGGCTACCTCGATCAGTACGGCATGCGCTGCGCCGGCGAAATCGACATCACCAGGACGCGGTGGACGGAACGGCCAGCCACCCTCGTGCCGACGATCCTCGGCAACGTCAAGAACTTCGAACCCGGCGCGGCCGAACGACGCTTCGCGCAGGGACTCGCGGAGGCACGCCGCAAGGAACAGGACGTGCTCACCCGGCTGCGCGCGCTCCCGGACGGGGACGAGAAGGCCGACGAGACCAAGCGGATGATCGACCGGGTCCGCACGTTCGCCGGGTACCGCGAGTACCCCAAGTACGGCATGATCAGCCGCTATTTCATCTACAAGCAGGCGTTGCTGAGGGAAGCCGGCCGGCTCACCGAGGATGGCGTCCTGCGCGCCGAAGACGACATCTTCTACCTCCGGTTCGAGGAGCTCCAAAACGTCGTGCGCGACGCCAAGGCCGATCACGACCTCATCCGGGAGCGGCGGGAAGCGTTCCGGAACCACGAGTCGCTCACCCCGCCGCGCGTGCTCACCTCGGACGGCGAAGCGATCACCGGGGACTACCGGCGCGACGACGCCCCGCCCGGCGCGCTGGCGGGACTGCCGGTCTCGGCGGGCACCGTCGAGGGACGGGCGCGTGTCATCGTCGACATGGCCGACGCTGACCTCGAAGCGGGCGACATCCTCGTCACCGCTTTCACCGACCCCAGCTGGACGCCGCTCTTCGTCGCCGTCGACGGGCTGGTGACCGAGGTCGGCGGCCTGATGACGCACGGCGCGGTCATCGCGCGGGAGTACGGCCTGCCCGCGGTCGTCGGCGTCGACCGGGCGACTCAGCTGATCCGGGACGGCCAGCGGATCCGCGTCAACGGCACGGATGGGTACATCGAGCTGCTCGACTGAGCCGGGCGTCCGAGCTTGACCCGGCGCGCATGGATAATCAGGGGCATGACAAACGCGGCCTGGAGTGACGATTCCAGTACCTTCAAGGCGCTTTTGTACGGATATCGCATGCGCGCCGGGCTCACGCAGGAAGAACTCGCCGAAGGCTCCGGCGTCAGCATCCGCGCGATCAGCGACATGGAGCGCGGGGTCGCGAAAAGCCCGCAGCGGCGCACGATCGAGGCGCTCGCCGGTTCGCTGGCGCTGAGCGACGACGAGCTGACCGCGCTGCAGCGGGTCGCGAAACAGGGCCGGGTGCGGGCGGTCCCGCAGCCGGAACCGGCGATTTACAGTCCGTCCCCGTTGGGTGTGCTGCCGCCTGACCTCGACGATCTCACCGGACGTGAAAAAGATTTCAAAGAATTGGGTGCACTCGTCGGTGAATTGGCCGACGGCAGGCGGCGCGCCGGGCGCGTCGCGATCGTCAGCGGATCGGCGGGCACCGGCAAGACGAGCCTCGCGGTGCGCGCCGCGCACGAGTACGCGGAGCGGTTCACCGACGGCAGGCTCTTCCTGAAACTGCGCGGGATGTCGGCCGAGCCGAACGACCCGGCGGACGTGCTGCACCTCGCGCTGCGCTCGCTCGGCGTCGACGCCGTGCGGATCCCCGCCGAGCCGGAGCACCGCATCGGCCTGTGCCGCGCGCTGCTGAAGGACCGCGCCATGCTCATCGTCCTCGACGACGCCGCCGACGAGGCGCAGGTGCGGCCGCTGCTCGTCGGCGGGCCGCACTGCCTCACGCTGATCACCAGCCGCCAGCTGCTCGTCGGGCTGGAAGGCGCCAGCCGGATCAACCTCGGCGCGCTGGACTCCGCTGACGCGGTCGCGCTGCTGTCGGCGATCATCGGCAAGGCCCGCGTCTCACGGGAGCACGCGGCGGCGATCGAACTGGCCGAGCTGTGCGGACGGCTGCCGCTGGCACTGCGCATCGCGGGCAACCGGCTGGCGAGCCGTCCGGCCTGGCCGCTGTCCCGGCTCGTCGACCAGCTGCGTGACCAGGGCAAGCGCCTGACCACGCTGACCGCGGGTGATCTCGACATCCGCAGCGTCTTCGATCTGTCGTACCGGCAGCTCTCCCCCAACGCCGCGACGGTGTTCCGCAGGCTCTCGCTCGTGCCCGCCGCCGACTTCTCGGCTGGCGCCGCGCGAGCGCTCATCGACGCGCCGGACGAGGACGAGGCCGCGCTGTTCCTCGACGAGCTGACCGACGCCAGCATGGTGCAGCCGTCCTTTCCTTATGGCCGCTACCAGTTCCACGATCTGCTCAAGGTGTTCGCGACCGAACGGCTGAACCAGGACGACTCCCCCGAGGACATCGCCGCGGCCGAAGCCCGCCTCAACGACTGGCTGGTCGCCACGGCGACCGCCGCGGGCCGGTACTTCCAGCCGTCCGGTGGCGTGACCGTGGCGCCGGCGCCCACGCCGTCGTTCGACGACGCGGCGGGCGCAGGCCGCTGGCTCGACATGGAGATGAAGAACTGGTCGACCGCGGTCCGGCGGGCCGCCGAGGAAGGCACCCATCAGGCGGTGCTCGACCTGGCCGAGGCCATGCACTGGTACTCGGAGCTCGGCGGCACCGCGCGCACCTGGCACGACGTGTTCGGCCTGGCCGTCCGCTCGGCGCTCGCGCTCGGCAGCAAGCGCGACGAGGCCGTCCACCGCAACTACCTGTCGTGGGCGCTGACCACGCTCATGGGCCGCGCGGACGAAGCCATCGAGATGGCCCAGCTGGCGAGGGAGGCCGCGGAGGCGGCCGGTGACCTGTGTGAACAAGGCTGGGCAAGGATTTATCTGCTCACCGCGCGCGTCAACTCGCACCAGCCGGGCGCTTCCCGCGCACTGCTCGACGAGACGGTGGGCCTGTTCGACGAGGCGGGTGACCGGCTCGGCCTGCACATCGCGCGCGCGATGCGGGCCACGCATTGGCACCTGAACGGCGAGTTCGACGAGGCCGCCGCCGAGTACGAGGCGTGCGTCAGCTACTTCAGGCAAGCGCACGAAGGCCACCAGTCTCCCGTCGACGACAGCAACTACGCCTACCTGCTCCTGCGCTCGTCGCAGAACCTGACCGCGCTCGACCGGCTCGACACCGCGCTCGCCCAGTGCGAGGAAGCGCTCGTCCTGTTCGAGCAGCATCACGCGACCTTGGGCCAAGGCCGCGCGCTGCTGGCCGCCGGCCGGGTGCTGGCCCGCCAGGGAGATCATCCGAACGCCCGCGCCAAGCTCATCGAGGCGCTCGCGTTGTTCGAACGCTTCGGCGTGACGTCACTGCAGCAGGACACCTTGGCCGAGCTGGCCGCACTGTCCAAAACGGACGGTGAGGTCCGCAGGACGGGTTCGTGACGTTCGGCCTCACCCGAAACCACCACCGAACGCACGGCCCGCCGGTAAGATTCGGCGGTCCACTGGGGGGTGCTAGGGGGTTTCGATGTTCGACACGTTGTTCGACCAGAAGTACTTGGAAGATCCGCACGCCGTGTACGCCAGGCTGCGCGCCGAGGAGCCGGTGCACCGCACCGCCACCCCACACGGCGTGCAGATGTGGGTGGTCAGCCGGTACGCCGACGTCCGCGAGGCGATGACCGATCCGCGGCTGAGCAAGGATTTCACCAACAATCCCGGCGTCATCAAGGCGAACACGCTGCCCGGCGGCGACAGCAGCGGCTACGAGGCGACCGTGCCGCACAACATGCTGTTCGTCGACGAGCCCGACCACGGGCGGCTGCGCCGGCTCGTCACGAAGGCGTTCACCGCCAAGCGCGTGACGGCACTGAGGCCGCGGATCGAGGAGATCAGCACGGCGCTGCTCGACAAGGTCGGCCCCGAGTTCGACCTGATGCACGACTACGCCGTGCCGCTGCCCGCCATGGTGATCGGCGAGCTGCTCGGCGTGCCTGAGGACCACTGGCCGCAGCTGATCAAGTGGTCCAACACGACCATCGAGGGCGGCGCGCTCGATCCCGAGGAGGTCGTCAAGGCGGCGACGGACTTCACCGACTACCTGGCGCAGCTTTGCGAAGAGCGGCGCGCGGAGCCGAGGGACGACCTCTTCTCCGCGCTCGTGCAGGTGCAGGACGAGCACGGCTCGCTGAGCCAGCGTGAGCTGGTCGACACCGCGTTCCTGCTGGTGGTCGCGGGCCACGAGACGACCGTGCACCTCATCTGCAACGGCATGCTCGCGCTGCTGCGTCACCCCGACCAGCTCGCCAAGCTGCGCGGCGAGCCCGCACTGCTGCCGGGCGCCATCGAGGAACTGCTGCGCTACGACGGTCCGATCAGCACGTCGACGCTGAGGTTCACCACGGAGCCGGTCGTCATCGGCGGCACGGAGATCCCGGCGGGGCAGCTGGTGCTCGTGTCACTGCTCGCGGCCAACCGCGACGAGGAGCGCTTCGGCACCGCGTCGCTCGACATCACCCGGTCCGCGGCGCAGCACGTGGCCTTCGGGCACGGGATCCACTACTGCCTGGGCGCGCCGCTGGCCAGGACCGAGGGCGTGATCGCGTTCCGGCACCTGCTCGACCGGTTCCCCGGCCTCGAGGTGACCGTGCCGGAAGCCGAACTCGCCTGGCGGCCGGGCTTGCTGATGCACGGCCTGACCAAGCTTCCGGTTCGCGCCTGACTGCTACTGGGGGTCGTGAGTGGTACGGCCGGTTCTAACCGGTCTAAACACTCACGACCCCAGTCGGGCTCAGCGCAGTGGTTCGAGCGCCTTCGCGAGCGGTTCGAGCACGGCCGGGGTGTGCGGCGGCGGCAGGTAGATGATCGCGAGGTCGAGGCCCGCTTCACCGAGGGCCTCGGCCTCCGCGGCGACCTTGGCGTAGTCGCCGTCCGCGCCGAGGCGGACGTGCGAGGACAGGGTGATCTCGCCGGGATCGCGGCCGATGTCCGCGCAGTGGCGGTGCAGCACGTCCCGCTTGTGAGCGAACTCCTCCGGCGTGCCGCCGACGAAGTTCCAGTGCTGGGCGTACTTCGCGGTCGTGCGCAGTGTCCGCTTCTCGCCGCTGCCGCCGATGCAGATCGGCGGATGCGGGCGCTGCACGGCCTTCGGCTCGCAGCGGGCGTCGGTCAGCTGGTAGTGCTCGCCCTGGAACGTGGTGGTTTCCTGGGTCAGCAAGCCGACGAGTACCTCGCAAGCCTCTTCGAAGCGGTCGCTGCGTGCCTTGATCGAGCCGAGTTCCATGCCGTACGCGCCGGACTCCTCCTCGTTCCAGCCCGCGCCGATCCCGATCTCCAGCCTGCCGCCGGAGACGATGTCGAGCGTCGCGGCCATGTTCGCGAGCAGCGCCGGGTGCCGGTAGTGGATACCGCTGACCAGCGTGCCCACCCGGAGCCGCTTGGTGGCCTGCGCGAGCGCGGTGAGGGTGACCCAGCCTTCGAGGCACGGGCCGGTCGGGTCGGAGAAAATGGGATAGAAGTGATCGAAGGTCCAGCCGGATTCGAACAGCTCGATCTCGTCGGCGGCCTGCCACACGGCGAGCATGTCGGCCCACTCCGTGTCCTGCGGTGAGGTTTTGATCGCGAAGCGCATGATTTCGATCCTAAACCTGGAGTTCCTCCAGTGCGGCCTGGATTTGTTCGCGCAGGATGTCGCCGTGACCCGCGTGCCGCGCGAAATCCTCGATCAGCAGCAGGTACACGAACCGCAGGCTGACCTCGCCCACGATCCAGTGCTCACGGAGGTCGTCGAGCTCGAACCGAGACGCGATTTCGCGGGACCGCGCACTGGTGCGCTCGAACTCGGCGATCACGTCGTCGAGCGTTTCTTCTTGCGTGACAACGAAACTCCCGTCACCGCCGAGCGCGCGACCGTCGCATTCGGACTCGGGCAGGCCGAGCATGGTGCGCTGGAACCACACCCGCTCGGCGACGGCGGCGTGCTTGACCAGTCCGATCGGCGTGGTCAGCGACGGCACCAGGCGACGGCGCGCGTCGGCTTCGGAAAGGCCGCGCGCGGTGTCGACGACCGCCTTGCGGTTGCGGTCGAGCATGTACTCGAGCAGGTCGCGCTCGGTTCCGGTGGTCTTCTTGGGGAATTGCGACAACAGGGACATCGGGGTACCGGCTTTCGTGGTAGTCGAGGTACTAGGAACCGCGGGGTCTGGCGAGACCCCGCGGGGCGAAGAAGGCTGAATCGCGACTACTGGAGGGATTCGGGAAAATGCGATTCAGAAATCGACTGGCCTTGCCGCTGCTGCTGACCGCGGCGATCGGCGGGCTCGTGGCGCCGCCCGCTCAGGCTCATCCGGCGCGGGACGTGGAGGTCACGGCGCCTTCGCTCTATCCGGAGGGGGTGGCGTGGGATCCGACCAGGCAGAGCTATCTGGTGGGCTCCGTCAGATTCGGCACGGTCGCGATCGTCCAACGCGACAAGACCGTCCGCACGCTCGTGAGCGACCCGGCCATGGTATCGATTTTCGGCATCAGTGTCGACGCGGCGCGCGGCAGGCTGCTCGTCACCTACGCCGATCTGGGGCTCGGCGAGCGGTCCGGCCCCGCGACCGTCAACCGGCAGTCCGGGCTCGGGATCTTCGATCTCCGTACCGGGCAACGGATTTCGCTGGTCGACCTTGCCGGTGGCGCCGGTGAGCACGCCGCGAACGACGTGGCCGTCGACGCGCGCGGCAACGCCTACGTCACCGACACCGTCGGCGACGCGCTGCTCCGGGTCGATCCGCGTGGCCGGATCACCGCACGGGTCACCCACCCCGATTTCGCGGCGCCCGGTTTCGGGGTCAACGGCATCGTCTGGCATCCGGACGGGTTCGTGCTCACGGTCGTCTACAGCACGGGCCGGGTGTTCAAAGTGGACATGGACTCCGGCCGGGTCGACGAGGTGAAGCTCGACCAGCCACTGCTCGGTGGCGACGGGCTCGTCCTGCGCCGCGACGGCTCGCTCGTGTCAGTCACCAACAGCCTCGGCGCGGCGGGCGTCAACGGCGTCCGCGTGCTGACCTCGGGCGACCATTGGCGCACGGCACGCCAGTCACCGGTCACGCCGTGGACCGGCGGCGCACCGACCACCGCGGCGGCGGGCCCGTTCGGCACCGCCGTGCTGACCGGCCACCTCGAAGCGCTGACCACGGGTGACACCTCGGCGCGGACGTTCACCCTGCGCCGGTTCTGACGGCCGGGCCGTTGCGGAACCGGGCGGCGAGGCTATACGGTCTGAGCAGGAACTAGAACAGGTTCCAGTTTCGCCGGGCCGTACCGAGGAGCGCATATGGACGAGGCCGACTACGTGGTCGTCGGATCGGGTAGCTCGGGAGCCGCGATCGCGGGGCGGCTCGCCCAGTCCGGCGCCAGCGTGATCGTGCTCGAAGCGGGCAAGACCGACGAGAAGATGCTGGTCAAGAAGCCGGGTCTGGTCGGCCCCATGCACGCGGTCCCCCAGCTGAAGAAGCCGTTCGACTGGGGTTATTACTCGGTTCCGCAGAAACATCTGCTCGACCGGCGCATGCCGGTGCCGCGCGGCAAGGTGGTCGGCGGCTCCAGCTCGATCAACGGCATGGTCTACGTCAGGGGCAACCGCGCCAACTTCGACGACTGGGCCGCCGAGGGCAACACCGGCTGGGACGCCGACAGTGTCAACGCCGCCTACAAGCGGATGGAGGACTTCGAGGACGGCGAGAACACGTTCCGGGGAGCGGGCGGCCCGATCCGGGTCACCCGCAGCAAGACCCCGCAGGAGGGTTCCCTGCTGTTCCTCGAAGCCACCGCGGACGCGGTCGGCTGCAAGATACTCGACGACTACAACGCCGAGTCGCAGGAAGGCGTCAGCCGGATGCAGCAGAACGCCGCGGACGGCCTGCGCTACAGCGCGTCACGCGGCTACCTGCACCACCTCGCTCCCCCGACGCTGCGATTGCGGTCAGGGGTGCTGGTGAAGAAGGTACTCATCGAACACGGCCGTGCCGTCGGCGTCGAGGTCACCGACGCCGACGGCACGCACCGCACGATCCGCGCCGGCAAGGAGGTCATCCTCTCGGCGGGCTTCGTCGGCTCGGCGCAGCTGCTCATGCTGTCCGGGATCGGCCACGCGGCGCATCTCAAGGCACACGGCATCGACGTGCTCGCGGACCTGCCGGTCGGCGACAACCTGCACGACCACATGTTCCACGCGCTGACCTTCACCGTGACGTCCAGCCGCAACAAGGGCGCGCCGAGCTACTTCGCCCGCGGCCTCGTCAAGGAGATGCTCAAGCCGGGCACCACGTTCCTGGCGAACTCGGTGTTCGAGGCGGTCGCGTTCCTCAAGACCTCGCAGGCGGGCGCGATCCCCGACCTCCAGCTGCACCTGCTGCCGTGGGCGTACGTCTCGCCGAACCAGGACGCGCCGATCAGACACGACGTCGACAAGCGGCCCGCGCTCACCGTGCTGACCACGCTGATCTACCCGAAGAGCCGCGGCACCCTGCGGCTCGCCTCCGCCGATCCGACGGCGACGCCGCTCATCGACTTCCAGTACCTGGCCGATCCCGCCGACCTCGAAGTGCTCGGCGAGGGCTCGGAACTGGTCCGCGAGATCTTCGCGTCGAAGGCGTTCAAGGGCTCGGTCAAGGAAGAGCTGCACCCCGGCAAGGGACTGCGGGGCCAAGAGCTGCGCGACGCGATCCTCAACCGCGCGACCTCGGTCTATCACGGTGTCGGCACCTGCCGGATGGGTGTCGACGAGCTCGCGGTCGTCGGCCCCGACCTCAAGGTCCGCGGCATCGACGGCCTGCGGGTCTGCGACGCCTCGATCATGCCGTCGATCACCGGCGGCAACACCAACGCGCCCGCCATCATGATCGGCGAGATGGGCGCGCGACTCGTCCTTTCCGGCAGCTGAGGGAAGAAGGGCCATGACCGTCACCCCGCTCGGCCTCACCCGCCCGGCCTCGGCCACCGACGCGCTGCTGCGCAGGCTGGTGGCCCGCGTGCCCGGCTCGTCCGGCGCGACCTGGAAGCTCACCGAGGTCTACACCGGCGAGACGCTCGTCGAGCTGCCGCAGTCGACGCCGACCGACATCGAGCGCGCGTTCGCCGAAGCTCGCGCGGCGCAACGGAAATGGGCCGCGACGCCGCTCAAGCAGCGCCTGGGCGTGTTCAAGCGGGCGCACACCCTCTTCGTCGACAACGCGCGCACCACCACGGACCTCATCCAGGTGGAGAGCGGCAAGAACCGCCGGATGGCGATCGAGGAGACCTGCGATCCGGCGATGGTGATGAGCCATTACCTCAAGCGGGCGGCCAAACTGCTGGCGCCGACCAAGCGCGGCGGGCCGGTCCCGCTGCTGACGACCTCGACCGAGATCCGGCAGCCGAAGGGTGTCGTCGGCATCATCGCGCCGTGGAACTTCCCTTTCGCCACCGGCATTTCCGACGCCGTGCCCGCGCTGATGGCGGGCAACGCGGTCGTGCTGAAGCCGGACAACAAGACCGCGCTCTCACCGCTCTACGGCGTCCAATTGCTTGAGGAAGCCGGGCTGCCCAAGGGTTTGTTCCAGGTCGTGTGCGGCGAGGGCCCCGACGTCGGCCCGACGCTGATCGACCAGGCCGACTACGTGATGTTCACCGGCTCGACGGCCACCGGCCGGGTGATCGGTGAACGGGCGGGCCGCAACCTCATCGGCTGCTGCCTCGAACTCGGCGGCAAGAACCCGATGATCGTGCTCGAAGACGCCGACATCGCCGAGGCCGCGCAGGGCGCGATCTTCGGCGCGTTCGGCAACACGGGCCAGATCTGCATGCACATCGAGCGCATCTACCTGCCCGAGTCCCGCTACGACGAGTTCAAGAACGCCTTCGTGGCCAAGACCGAGGCGCTCGACGTCCGCGCCGCCTACGACTTCGGCCCCGACATGGGCTCCCTCATCTCTCCCGACCATCTGCGCCGCGTCAAGGCACACGTCGACGACGCCGTCGAGAACGGCGCAACGGTGCTCTGCGGCGGCAAGCCGCGCCCCGATCTCGGTCCCGCGTTCTTCGAGCCGACGATCCTCGAAGGCGTCACGAAGGACATGCTCTGCGGCGTCACCGAAACCTTCGGACCCGTTGTGGCACTGCACAAATACCGCACAATCGACGAGGCCATCGCACTCGCCAACGACACCGACTACGGCCTCAACGCCTCGGTCTGGGGCCGCGACGCCGACGCCGCGCGTGCCGTGGCCGCGCGCATCGAGTCCGGCAACGTCAACATCAACGACATCCTCGCGACCGCGTACGCAGCCAAAGGCACCCCGTCCGGCGGCGTCAAGACCTCCGGCGTCGGCGCGCGGCACGGCGACCAGGGCCTGCTCAAGTACACCGACGTCAAGAACCTGGCCGTGCTCAAGAAACAGGTCATGGGCCCACGGCCGGGCCAGGCCTACGAAAAGTACGTCGAGGGCATGCTTTCCGGCCTGAAGCTCATGCGGAAATGGCGTATCCGCTAGCGCGGTCGTGAGTGGTACGGCCGGTTCTACTGCCCGGAAGGGCATACGTGGCGGGCACTTTTGTGGCCGTTGCGCAAGGCGGGACGACGTGAACGCCCCGTTCGCAACGTTGAAAGTTGTGAACGGGGCGTTCACGTCGTTTCGCTGGTGAACCACGCCCGGTTTTGTGTCCATAAAGGACGCCAGGCGCGAAATGTGGTCCGTTATGTCTTATTTGCGCGGTTGCGGTGGGGTCTTGCACGTGACGAAGGGAGCCCATGTCACGCTCAGCGTTACAAGGGTGGCCTTTGTGTGGTTCAGCCGCGCCCTCGTCATGGCCGAGCGAGAGACGCCACATTTACCCCTCCGCTCTCTAACCGGCCAAAACACTCACGACCCGACTCCGCAGCACGGCCTGCTCCCGGCGGTAGGCGTCCACATTGGCCAGTTTGATGTCCTCGTAGCCGCGGATCAGGTCCGGCAGCTCGGCCAGCGCGAGCAGGCTTTCCCGGTCCACGCCGGCGAACGCGGCGAGGATCGTCTCGCGGTAGTCGTCGATCAGCTCGCGCTCGACCTTCCTGACCTTGGCCGCGCCGAACGGGTCCAGCCGGGTGCCGCGGAGTTTCCGCGCGGCGCGCAACGCGACGAACACCGGCCGGAAACGCTGTCCCAGCGAGATCTTGCGCTTCATCCCGAGCGCGCGGAGCACCGGCGGGTGCAGGCGGTAGGCGTACCGGCTGCCGACGCCGAACTCGGCCTCGATCCCGGCGATCACCTCGGGGTCGAGCGCGAGGCGGGCGACCTCGTACTCGTCCTTGTAGGCCATCAGCTTGTGCAGGTTCCTGGCCACCGCCTCGGTGACGGCGGTCGAGTCGCCTTCCAGCAGGCGCACCCGCTCCACGAACTCGGCGTAGCGGCGTGCGTAGCGAGCGTCCTGATAGGACACCAGCTCGGGAACGCGGATGTCCAGCAGGCGCGCGAGTTCCGAACCCGGCTCGGCCTTGACGAGCGCACGCGCGGCGAGCGCCGCCCGCGACGGCGTGCGAGTCACCGTGACCGCGGCCGGCGTCGCCAGCGCGTCCGGGTCGGCGACGAGCTGCCTGCCACGGCGGAAGGCCTGCAGGTTCCCGGCGACGGCGACGCCGTTGAGCTCGATCGCGCGTTCTAGGCTCGCCGCCTCCAGCGGGATGACGCCGGTCTGGTAAGCCGCGCCGAGCTGGAGGATGTTGGCGAACTGGTCGTCGTCGAACAGCGTCTCGGCCAGCGCGCGGGCGTCGAGCACGACGGTGCGCACGGCGCTCGCGGAGATCGCGCCGCGCACGGCTTCCGCGTCGGGGAAGGACACGGTGGTGTCGACGATCATCCGGCCGGTCGGCACCTCGGTGGTGGAGACGACGGCGGTCGTGCGCGCGGCGTCGGCCACCGACAGCTGGGCGGGATCGGCGCCGACCAGCACGTCACAGGCCAGGTAGAGGTCGCATTCGCCGGTCGCGAGCTTCGGCGCCTGCGCGGTCACTTCGGCGGTGATCTTCAAGTCGGAGACGACCGCGCCGCCCTTCTGCGCGAGCCCGGTCTGGTCCAGCGTGCGCACGTGCCGGTCTTCGAGCACGGCGGCGGTGGCGAGGATCTGCGCGACGGTGACCACGCCGGTCCCGCCGACGCCGGTGATCCGGACGGTGAAGTCGGTGCCGGTGCGCGTCGGCTCGGGCAGTTCGGCCGCGCCGAGCTCACCCAGGCCGCGCCGCTGCTTGCGGCCGGTGGGCACCACGGTCATGAACGACGGGCAGTCGCCTGCGAGGCACGAGTAGTCCACATTGCACGAAGACTGGTGGATCGTGGTCTTGCGGCCGAACTCGGTCGCCACCGGCTGCACCGAAAGGCAGTTCGACTTGGCGCCGCAGTCGCCGCAGCCCTCGCAGACGCGCTCGTTGATCACGACCTTGGCCGCCGGGGTCTCCAGCTTGCCGCGACGGCGCTTGCGGCGCTTCTCCGCGGCGCATTCCTGGTCGTGGATGAGCACGGTCACGCCGGGCACCGCGGCCAGTTCTTCTTGCGTGGCAATCAGTTCGTCGCGATGCCGGAGGTCGACTCCGGCAGGCAGGCGCACCCGGCGGAACTTGGTCGGCTCATCGGTCGTGATGACCACCTTGGCGACGCCTTCGGTCAGCAGCAGCGCCGCGAGCCGGTCCACCGGCAGCCCGCCGACGGCGTCCTGGCCGCCGGTCATCGCGACGGTCGAGTTGTAGAGGATCTTGTAGGTGATGTTCACCCCGGCGGCGACCGCGGCACGCACCGCGAGGCTGCCGGAGTGGGTGAACGTGCCGTCGCCGAGGTTCTGCACGAAATGCGTGGCCTCGGCGAACGGCGCCATCCCGATCCACTGGGTGCCCTCGCCGCCCATCTGAGTCAGCCCGACCACGTCCCCGACCTGCTCGGGCTCCATGAACAACGCCATCGCGTGGCAGCCGATCCCGCCGCCGACCACGGTCCCTTCGGGCACCTTCGTCGAGGAGTTGTGCGGGCAGCCGGAGCAGAAGTACGGCGTGCGCGCCAGCAGCGGCACGGCGATGCGATCGCGGCGGCGCCGCTGCCGCCACGCGCCGACCGACGGGATGTCGCCGAGCCTGCTCGCCAGCGCGGTGGCGACGCGCTCGGGGTCGAGTTCACCCAGCTCGGTGCACAGGGTGCGGCCGTCGGGACCGGTCTTGCCGTACACGGCAGGCGCGCCCGCGGTGCCGTACAGCACCTCCTTGACGGCCGCTTCGAGGAACGACCGCTTCTCCTCGACCACCACGATCTCGGTGAGCCCGTCGGCGAACTCACGCACGATCGACGGCTCCAGCGGATAGATCGCGCCGAGTTTGAGGATGCGGATCCCGTTGCGGGTCAACGCTTCCTCGTCGAGACCGAGCAGCCGCAGCGCCTGCATCAAGTCCAGATAGGGCTTTCCGGCGGTGATGATCCCGATGCGGTCGCCAGGTCCACTGTGGACGATCTGGTTGACCCCGCTCACCCGGAGGTACTCCACGGCCAGCGGCAGGCGTTCGGTGAAGAGACTGCGTTCCAGCGCCATCAGGTTGGTGCCGAGCAGCCGCGCGCTGGGCTGGTGCCGATACGGCTTGAACCCGGCGCCCAGCTCCGGCGCGGTCCACTGTGGCCGGACACGGGCGGTGCCCGCGGCGTCGGCCACGTTGGCCACCAGCTTCATCGACGACCAGAGCCCGCTCGCCCTGGACAGCTCGACGGCGTGCAGCCCGAAGTCGAGCACGTCCTGCGAGTCCGCCGGGTAGAACACCGGCATGGCCAGGTCGGCCAGCGCGAGGTCGGAGGCACACGGCACGGTCGACGACTTCGCGTTGGGATCGTCGCCGACCAGCGCCACCGCACCACCGGCCGGAGCGGTGCCCGCGAGGTTGGCGTGCCGCAGCGCGTCGGTGGCCCGGTCGAGTCCCGGCGCCTTGCCGTACCAGACGCCGGTGGCGCCGGCGAGCTGGCTGCCCATGACCGAGGTCGCGGCCAGCTCCTCGTTCAGTCCCGGCCGGTGCACCACGCCGTGCTTGTCCAGCAGCACCGACCGCCGCCCGAGTTCGAGGTCGTACCCGCCCAGCGGCGACCCCTCGTAGCCGGAGACGAACACGCCGGGCGACGACGTCCCGGTCGCGCGGTCGTGGCGCACCCGGTCGAACAGCATGCGCACCAGCGCCTGCACCCCGCTCAGGTAGACGGTGCCGTCTTCCCGCAAGTACCGGTCTTCGAGCGTGAACTGCTCCGCCACACCGTCCTCCTCCGCCGTCCTTCGCAGTAGGAGACCCGTCTGTCCGGCCAGGCCGCAACAGCCGGGCCCAAGTTGGCGGTTCCCACGCAAAATATCCACGCTTCGCGCGCTTCTGGACGATATTTGTTGTGCGAGACTACGCTCCGACCTCATGCTCATCGACGAGACCGACCGCGAGATCCTGGAGCTGCTGCGCGAGGACGCCCGCCGCACCCTCGCCGACATCGGCGCCCGCGTGACCCTGTCCACCGCGGCGGTCAAACGCCGCATCGACCGGCTGCAGGAGACCGGCGTCATCGTCGGCTACACCGTCCAGCTCGATCACACCAAGCTCGGCTGGGGCATCGAGGCGTTCACCGAACTCCGCTTCACCGGCACCACGAAGGTCGGCGAGATCGTCCGCACGACCACTCGGATGCCCGAGGCGCAGGCGGTCTTCACCATCGCGGGCGACCCGGACGCGCTCGTCTGGCTCCGCGTCCGCGACATGGCCCACCTGCAGCGCACCATCGACGAGATCCGCACCCACCATCAGGTCACCGGCACCAAGACGCTCATCGCGCTCGACTCCTGGATGCGCGGCCAGCAGTGGCCTGCTTGATCAGCGCTACGACTCCCAAGCCGCTCGGGCGTCGGCCGTGCTGGCGTACATGGTGAAGAAGCCGGTCAGCCCGACCAGGTCGAGTGTCCGGCTGAGCTGGGGCGGCACCGCGGCGAGCGCGATGCCCGCGTCGGCGGCGAGCGCGTGGTTGCGGGCCGCGATCAGCACGGCGACGCCGCTCGAGTCGCAGAACGCCAGCTCGCCGAGGTCCACCACCAGCTGCTGGCCCTTCTCCAGGGTCAGCGCGCCGATCGCTTCGAGTGCCTCGGGGGCGACATCGGCGTCGAGCTCACCGGCGAAGCCGAGCACGGGCCCGGCGGCGGTGAGGAGCGTGGTGCAGGTGAAGTCCGTGGTCACGGCTGGTCGTCTCCAAGAACGGGGATGCGCACGTCCACGATCGACATCCTTTCACCCGCACCGGTGCCGGGCATGGTGAGCGCTGATGAGCGTGGCGGCGTGGTGGGTGTCACCATATTGGGTGCAGCCGAACCACCCCACGCTCTTCGTCAGCGGGGACCTACCGCTGAGGAGCGTCGTGAGCGTCGAGCACAGACAAGGTGAGCACGAATTCCCCGTCACCGCCGGGCCGTTCGCGCTCGCCCCGATGCGCGCGTGGCTGCGCGAGCGCCTGGTGGACGTGCCCGCCGAGGTCGTGGCGGACGCCGAGCTGCTGGCCACCGAGCTGGTCACCAACGCCTTCAAGCACGCCGGCGGCGTGCTGGCGTTCCGGATGTGGCAGCCGTCCGGCCGGGCGGTGGTGCGGCTCGAGGTCGACGACCCGCGTCCCCAGCTGCTGCCGGAGCTGCGGGGCGAGCGCCCGGTGCTGGAGCCGGGCGGGCGCGGGCTGCTGCTGGTCAAGGCGCTCAGCTCGGCTTGGGGCGTCGAGCACGCGCTGGCGCACAAGACGACCTGGGCCGAGATCAGCCTCGTACCCGCTCCGCGATGAACGTCGTGAAGACCCGGTAGACCTCCTCTCGGTCCAGCTCGTTCAGGATGTTGTGGCGATCGTCGGGGAAGACGACGGCCCGCGCGTCCGGCAGCAGCTCGGCGGCCCGGAGCGCGCCGGCGACCGGCGCCATGTCGTCCGCTTCGCCGTGCAGCAGCAAGACCGGCTGGTTCAGCTCGCCGAGCGCGTCGGCCACGCGCGGCGCGGCCTCGACGAGCGCACGCAGCGTCTCCATCCGCAAGCCGCCCTGCCAGGTCAGCGGATCATCGCGGATCTGCTGGGCGTATCCGGCGTGCCTGGTCATTTCGCCGGGGTCCTTGCGCAGCTCCCATGGATCGATCCCGCTGGCGAGCAGCACGGCGAGCCCGCCGGAGGGATCGGGCACGAGCGACGACCCGGCGAGCACCAGCGCGGCCGGGTCGGCCTCGCCCGCGAGCAGGGTGGCGACGGTCGCGCCGAGCGAGTGCCCGGCCAGCACCAGCGGAAGCCCGGGATGCGCGGCCCGCGCGAGGCCGACGAGGGTGGCCGCGTCGGCCACCAGATCGTCGACCGAGTCGATCAGCACGCGCACGCCCTCGCTGCGGCCGTGCCCGGCGTGGTCGGCCGCCCAGACGGCGAACCCGGCTTCGGTGAGCGCTTCCGTGAGCGGCCCGTAGCTGCCGATGTGCTCACCGAGGCCGTGCAGGAACACGACCAGCACGGTCGGCTCCGCCGGGCTCCAATGTCCATAGTGGACTTTGCCGTTGACGCCGTTGAATTCAGCCATCGCGCAATCCCTGGTCCAGGTCGGCGATGAGGTCGCCGGCGCCTTCGAGGCCCACCGAAAGCCGGATCAGCCCAGGCGTCACACCGCTGGCGAGCTGCTGCTCCCGGTCCAGCTGTGCGTGCGTGGTGGACGCCGGATGGATCACCAGGCTGCGCACGTCGCCGATATTGGCCAGGTGGCTGAACAACCGCAGGCGGCCGACGAACCGGCGGCCCGCTTCCAGACCGCCCATCAGCTCGAACGCCACCACCGCGCCGACGCCGAGCGGGAGGTACCGCTTCGCCACGTCGTGCCAGGGGTTTCCCGGCAGGCCCGCGTAGTGCACGGCTTCGACTTCAGGCCGCTCGGCGAGCCAGGCGGCGACAGTGGCCGCGTTCGAAACATGCCGTTCCATCCGCAGCGACAACGTCTCGATGCCTTGCAGCAGAAGGAAACTGTTGAACGGCGAGACCGCGGGGCCGAGATCGCGGACGAGCTTGGTGCGCAGGCGCAGGCTGTAGCCGAGTTCGCCGAACTCCTGTCCGAAGACGAGCCCGTGGTAGCTCGGGTCCGGCCGGGTCAGCTGCGGCCAGCGGTCCGGCTCGGCCGTGTAGTCGAACCGGCCGCCGTCGATCACCACGCCGCCGATGCCGGTTCCGTGGCCGGACAGGAACTTCGTCGTCGAATGCACCACGATGTCCGCGCCGTGCTCCAGCGGCCGCGCGAGGAACGGCGTCGGCACCGTGTTGTCCACGACCAGCGGCACCCCTGCGGCGTGCGCGATGTCCGCCACCGCGCTGATGTCGAGCACGTTGCCGCGCGGGTTGCCGACGGTCTCCGCGTAGAACGCCTTCGTCTCCGGCCGGATGGCGGCGCGCCACTGGGCCAGATCGTCGGGGTCGCGCACGAAGTCGACCGCGATCCCGAGGTCCGCGAAGGTGTACGCCAGCAGGTTGTACGTGCCGCCGTAGAGGCTCGCGGCCGCCACGACGTGGTCACCGGCGCGCGCGATGTTCAGCAACGCCAACGTCGACGCGGCCTGGCCGCTGGCCACCGCGACCGCGGCGACCCCGCCTTCGAGGTCGGCGAGCCGCGCCTCGACCACCGCGGTCGTCGGGTTCGACAAGCGCGTGTAGGCGTGTGTTTCCAGGTCGCGCAAGGCGAACGCCTCGGCCGCGTGGTGCGCGTCGTCGAACGCGAACGACGTGGTCTGGTAGATCGGCGTCGCGCGGGCGCCGGTCGTCGGGTCGGGCTGCGCGCCCGCGTGGATCTGCCGGGTCTCGAAGCTGCTCATGCCCGCTCCCCCACCACGTCGCCCCACCAGCGCTCGGCGACCTTCGGATGCGACCGCAGCCAGCCGACGAGCGCGTTCTCGCCGAACGCCGCGTGCAGCGGATTGTCCGCGTCCTGGCTGACGCCCTTCGCGTGCGCGGCGAGCTCGGGCGGCAGCTTCAGCGGCTCGACGACCGCGTCCAGCCTGGGGCCCAGGAAGAACGGCACCGAGAACCGCTCGACCCCGGCGGGCGGGCTCACCACCCGGTGCCGGGTCGCCGTGAGGTAGCCCTGCGTCGCGATCTCCAGCATCTCGCCGATGTTGAACACGAAGCTCCCCGGCACCGGGGTCGCGTCGATCCAGCCACCGTCGGCCGCCTGGACCTGCAGGCCGCCGATCTCGTCCTGCTGCAGCAAGGCGAGGTAGCCGTAGTCCTTGTGCGCGCCGACGCCCTGGTCCCGCTCCGCCGACGGCCGCCCCGGGTAGCGGATGATCTTGACGTGCGTGGACGCCTCGTCGTCGAACCAGACGTCGAAGTAGCCCTCGTCCTGACCCAGCGCGGCGGCCAGCGCGCGCAGCACCTCGCGGCTCACCCGCAACGCCTCCGCCTGCCACGCCAACGTCGTTTCCCGCAGCGACGGCAGCGATTCGGGCCACTGGTTCGGGCCGATGAGCCGCTGCCACGCGGGACCGCCCGCGACCGGATCCCGCTCCGGCCCGATGTCGATCTGTTCACGCCAGTCGGGTGACCCGCCGGTGTATTCGTAGCCGGTCCTCGTGTAGCCACGGAACTGCGGCGAATGGATGTTCTCGATCGCCAGCCGCCGCTCGACCGGCAGCGCGAAGAACTCCTTGGCCACGTCGAAGATCCCGGTGGTCAGCCGGTCCGGCACGCCGTGCCCGACCACGTAGAAGAAGCCGACCTCGTGCGCGGCCCGCCGGAGCTCGGCGAGGAACTCCGCGCGGTCCGCGGCGGGGTCGCGGAAGCGTCCGATGTCGATCAGCGGCAGCGATGGCGTAATCACTCCCTCACCCTATGCGGTGGGACCGACAATTCTCACACCGTGGACGGGACCGACTCGCGGCCGTGCTCGGTCGCGGCGAACGCCCGCTTCATCAGCGGCCGCAGCAGTTTCGACTGGACCGTGCGCATCACCCAGGCGTTGAACCGGATGCCCCGCTTCGTGTTCGGGGCGGCCGCCGCGACCCGGCCCGGCGGCAGCTTCTGCGCCGACTCGACCCTGGGCCGCATGGCCGACTCGAACGCAGCCAGCGCGGCGGGCAGCCTGCCACCGGCCTCGCGCAGCGCGGACGCCAGCTCGGCGGCGCCACGCAGCGCCAGCGCGGTGCCGAGGCCGCTGAGCGGGCTGGCGCACCAGGCGCTGTCGCCGACGAGCACGACCCGGCCGTCGTGCCAAGTCGGCATGTGCACCTGGTCGAGGGTGTCGAGCGAGAAGTCCTTCGCCGTCTTGGCGGCGTCGAGGAACTCGTGCGTGCGCCAGCCGACGCCGGCGAAGGTCTCCTCCAGCAAAGCGAACCTGGCCTCGTGGTCACCGCGCGGCGGCAGCGTGTCGGCGCCGAAGGTCATGCCGATCTCCTGCTGACCGGCGTGCCCAGGCCTGGCCGCGACGGCGCGGCGGCCGGGCGCGTTGTGCATGAGGAACCAGCCGTCGAGTTCCGGTGTCCCCGGCTTCTCGTCGAGCGTGAACCAGGCGTGCGCCAGGCCGAGCGGCCTGCGGTACCGCACCTCCGGGCCGAACCGCAGCGCGCGCACCCGCGAGTGCGCCCCGTCCGCGCCGACGACCAGGTCGAACACCTCTTCGTCGCCACCGCGGAAGCGGGCCAGCACGCCGTTCTCCTGGTCCTCCAGCGCCTCGACGGTCTCGCCGAAGCGGTGCGTCACGCCGGGCCCGGCCGCCTCGTGGATGATCCGCGCGAGGTCGGTGCGCAGCAGCTCTTCCTTCGAGACCAAACCCTTGCCGTCAAAGGCTTCCACCGGCATCTTGGCGAGCGGGCGCCCCGTCTCGTCGATCCACGCGGCGCCACTCTGCGGGACCAGGCACTCCAGCGCCTTTTCGAGCAGGCCCGCGTTCTCCAGCACCTCGCGGCTGTCCCCGCGCAGGTCGACGGTCTGCCCGCCGGTCCGCAGCGCCGGCGCGATCTCGGCGACCGTCACCAGCCAGCCGTCGCGCTCCAGCAACAGCGCCAGCGTGTCGCCCGCGATCCCGCCGCCCACGATCAGTGCCTTGGTCATGTCCTGCCCCCGTAACTCCTAAGTGCGAATCTTTCGCGTTTAAAGCTAGCGCACCTCGAGGTGCTAACGCAACTGATTCGCGATAGCCTTCTCGCATGGCCCAAGCGACAGGCGTGACGCGCCCCGGCGGACGCACCGCCCGAACCAGGGACGCCGTCCACGCGGCCACCCGCGAACTACTGGCCGAGTCCACGGACGGCACCATCGACGTCGCCGCCGTCGCGGCCAGGTCGGGCGTGCACATCGCGACCATCTACCGCCGCTGGCGCACCGCGGAGGGCCTGATCATCGACACGGTCGTGGAGGAACTCGGCGAGCGCTCCCCCGTGCCCGCCACCGGTGACCTGCGCGCCGACATGCTCGTCTGGGTCACCAAGCTGCTCACCGACCTGCGCTCGCCCAACCAGATGGCCTTCTTCAAGGCGATGGCCAGGGCGGGCGAGAACGGGCTGTCCGACATCGGGCAGTTCGCCGGACCACGCGTCCGCCAGTTCGAGGCCACCCTGGAGGCGAGCGGCTCGACCACGCTCGCCTGGCTGGACATCTTCGAGCTCATCCTCGCCCCGGCCTACATCCGCGCGCTGATGTCGATCCCGCTGGATCCCGACACCGACGCCGAGCGCCTGGTCGCCAATCTCCTCGCGGTCCGCGACGCCCGCTGACTGTGTCGCGGGTCACGGAATGTCTGCCGGGTCACGGCGCTACATCTGGTTACACAGGTTCGTGATCAAGGGAGTGACACCATGTCCGCCACTGTTTCGCCGTCGTCGCCGGAGGCCGCCGCGACGCTCGTGCCCGCGCTCGACGACTTCGACTTCCCGCTCACCGACGGCGCCGCCTGCCGCATCGACGACCCGGACTGCGAAGCCTGCCAGTAAGGACTCGTGAGTGGTATGACCGGTTCTAACCGGCCATACCACTCACGACCCTGGTCAGTGGGCGAGCGTCTTGACCGTGACCACGAGCGCGCCCAGCGCGAGCAGCGCGACCACGAGCAGCAGCCGTTTCCAGAGCGGCAACCGCGTCCGCCGGGCGGCGAGCAGCGCGAACAAACCCAGCGACACCACCGAAACCCAGATCCCGGCCTTCAGCGCGACCTCGTAGCGAATCCGGCCGAACGCGGCGAGGATCAGCAAAACCAGCGGAATCCCGGACGCCTGCAGGATCTGCGCTGACGCCCGCGCGGCGGTCACCGCTTCGAGGCCGTGCAGCCGTTTCCCGTGCGCGGCCAGGTGCGCGACGTGTTCCGACAGCAGGCTGGCGGCCCAGAGCCCGCCCGCGGCCACCGCGACGTCGACCACCGCGACCCACGGCGAAGAGTCCGCGGGCCGGACCAGGACGAGAAGCGTGCTCAAGCAGGCGATACCGCCGTAGATCCGCTCACGCAGCACCGCCGCGATGTGCTCGGGCGCGACATCCTCGTGCTGTGTCCGCCTGCCGCGCATGCCCGCTCCTCCGCTGCCGATTCCGGCTGATCGTGCCACACGCGGGTGTTACGACTCGTCCGGCACGAAGTTCGCGTATTCCTCGATCCGCGTGATGAGGCCGTCCTCGAAGCGGAAGTACGCCGCCGCATGGACACTGCCACGCGTACCGTCCTTTGTGGTCACCCGCACCGCGTGCTGCTGCAGCACCTCGTCCGGCCCGGTGAGCTGCCGGGTGATGTCGTAGCGCATCGACTCGATCGTCTCGGACTGCGCGGCCATGGACCTCATGGTCTCGTCGATCGACGCCTGCCCCTTGCCGTCGTTGTGCCAGACGGTGGCCGAACCGGCGCACAACGCCCGCGCGGCCGTCCACTCCGACTTCTCCAGATGCCGCAGGAACGCGATCGCCTTCTGCCCGAGGTCGTAGACGAGCGCGCGCTCCCCCGCCTCGACACGCAGCGGCAAACTGTTGCCAGGCGGTGAAAGCGGGCAGGTGAACACCGCGGGCGACAGGTGGTGATACGACAGCGTCGCCCGATTGAAGTCGACCATCACCGGACTGCCCGGCTCAACCTGCGGCAGCACCAGCCAGCGGCCGATCGCGGGCGTTTCGGTTCCGCTGGTCTCGTCCGTGAACACCACCAGACGCTGGCCCGGCATGTCTTCGAGCACCGCCAGCGTGTATTCCGTCCCGCCGATGGTGACCACGAGATCGACCGGCGACGCGATGGCTTCCGTGCTGCGCGGTGACGTCAGCCTGCCGACCTCGATGCGCCGCCCGGCAGTCGCCTCCCGGTACTCACCTTCGAAAACCCACGCCGGGTCGTACGCGTAGGTGTCGACGCCGCTGGGCGCGGGCGCCTTGTCGTTCGTGACGATCAAGCCGTAGCCGCCGTCGGCGCCGGCGGGCGTGGTCGTGACGGTCAAGCCTGCGCCGGTAGGCCACTCCCCCGGCGCCGGGTGCGATCCGGAAACCCTCGCGACGCCAACGACTTTCGCCTTGCCCGCGATCTCCTCTCGCCTGCTCTCCAGCCACTGCGCGTACTCGACGTCCATGAGAAATCCCTTCATCGCCTGTGCCTCCCAAGCTAGGACGACCATGCGCCAAAGGCATACGATCTTGCCTGAAACGCAAGAACCCGCCCGAAAACCTGGCGGCGCGGGCAAAGGCTGGGATGCCTGGGTGCCGCGGCGTGGGGATAAAGCCCGCTTTACTCCGCCTGAGGTCCCAGGCTCGCGCTGACGGCAGGGTTCGCGTGTATGAAGGCTCCCTTCATACAGCTCGGCCTGCATGAAGGGAGCCTTCATACAGCATGGGCGTATGAGGGGAGCCTTCATCAAGTTCGGCGTGTATGAAGGGAGCCTTCATACAGGCCCTCCAGCGGCGGAGGTGGCGGCCGGTGTCCTGAGTGGACAGTTGATGGGCGCCCAGGGAACCCCACGGGTGACGCATGGGTCTGGCTGGTCAGGGCCTCCCTCACCCGACTGCAAGTGGTCAGGGCCTCCCTCACCCGACATTTCGGGTCAAGGAGGCCCTCACTCGGCGGATCCGGGTCAGGGAGGCCCTGACTCGACAGGGCTTGGGTGAGGGAGGCCCTCACTCGACGTGCTCGGGGTGAGGGAGGCCCTGCCCCACAACCGGAGGCAACGAGACGGACCCCAAGCCTCGTGAGCGTCGCGGGCGGCTAGAACCGCCCGCAACGCTCACGAGGCATGGCCCCGGCGAGCGTCGCGGTCGAAGATGCCCAGGATCTCGCATGGGCCTCCTGCGGTCCCGACGGCGTGCGGCAGCATCGTCGGGAACTCCGCCGCCTGGTTGGTCTCCACGCGAAGACGCCGGTTCCCGAGCAACAGGATCGCGGTCCCCGAAAGCACGACCAGCCATTCGCGGCCGGCGTGCGCGCGCAAGCGGGACGGGTTGTCCGGCGGCGGATCGACCAGACGCTGACGCATGACCGCCATGCCGGGATCGGACTTGATCGGCCAGCGCAGCTGCCCGTGGTCGTTGATCGGATGGCTGACCACGTCGTCGGTCGCCGTCTCGACCAGCTGGTCGAGCGAGGTGTCGAGCGCGCGGGCGAGCGTGACGAGCTGGTCCAGCGCGAGGCGGCGCTGGCCGTTCTCGATCCGGCTGAGCGTCGACTGGCTGAGCCGGGCGCGGGTCGCCAGTTCCTCCAGTGACCAGCCCTGGGCGACCCGCAGTGCGCGGATCCGTTTGCGCACGAGGCCGTCCAGCTCGCCATCTTCTTGCGTCATAGGCAAGAGTGTATGCGTTGAACGCAAACCGCGCTTACGTTCGTCACCATGACGAACACCGAAACCATCGACGCCATCGTGATCGGCGGCGGCGCCGCGGGACTCAACGGCGCGCTGATGCTGGCGCGCTCCCGCCGCTCCGTGACCGTGATCGACAGCGGCTCCCCGCGCAACGCGCCCGCCGACGGCATCCACGGACTGCTCGGCCACGACGGGACCCCGCCTGCCGATCTGCTGCGAACGGGACGCGACGAAGTCCAGCGCTACGGCGGGCGGATCATCTCCGGCGAGGTGATCGGCGCGGTCCCGGCCGATGGGGCCTTCGCCGTCACCTTGGCGGGCGGCGAAACCCTGCGCGCGAGGCGGCTGCTCGTCGCCACGGGACTTCGTGACGTGCTGCCCGACGTGCCCGGACTGGCGCGGCACTGGGGACACGGCGTCGTGCACTGCCCGTACTGCCACGGCTGGGAAGTGCGTGACGAACCCATCGGCGTGCTGGCCGTCGGACCCGCTTCCGTCCACCACGCGCTGCTGTTCCGCCAGCTGAGCGACGACCTCGTCTACTTCACCCGCGACACCGGACTCGACGAGGACACCCGCACCCGGTTCGCCGCGCGCGGGATCCGGATCGTCGACACCCCGGTCGCCGCCATCGAGTCCACTGAGGACGGTGAGATCGCCGGAATCCGGCTGGCCGACGGGGAGTTCGTTCCGCGCGCGGTCGTCGCGGTCGCCACCAGTATGCAGGCGCGCGTCGAAGGCCTCGCCGGTCTGGCGTTGCCGATGGAAGACCTGCCGAACGGGATGGGCCGCCGCATCGCGTCCGGCATGGCGGGCACCACGGCCGTGCCCGGCGTCTGGGTCGCGGGCAACGCCACCGACCTGAGCGCTCAGGTCGGCGCCTCCGCCGCGGCGGGCGCGCTGGCGGGCGCCCACCTCAACGCCGACCTCGTCGCCGCCGACACCGACGCGGCGCTCCTGGCCTACCGCGCCGAAGTCCTACGATGAGCCGGAGGCGGCGATCGGGGGACGATGACCAGGAACGCACGGGACCGGTTCATCGGGCGCGCGGCCGAGCGCGAGGTGCTCGGCGACATCGATCCGGCCGAGGCCGCACGCCGACCTGTTCGTCTGCGGCGGCGCGGGTGTCGTCGCGATCACCGGCTCGGCGCGGCTCGGGTTCGGCCTCGCAGCGGCAAGGGTTGACGAACCGGCAGATCGCCGCGTGGGTGGCGGGCGCGAGGATGGGTACCGAACCTCAGTAGCACTACGGATGTCCGCGCGGCCGCCGCGGCGCAGGCTCGCCGCATGACAACGAACCCGCTCACCGTCCTGCGCGCCGCGTGGCTGTTCGACGGCACCGGCGACACCCTGACGCCCGACCCGGCCGTCGTGCTCGACGGCGGCAAGATCGTCGCGATCGGCACCGAGGTGCCCGGCGGCGCCACCGTCGTCGACCTCGGCGAGGCGACGATCCTGCCAGGACTGGTCGACACCCACGTCCACCTGGCCTTCGACTCGAGCTTCGACCCGGTGGCCGGGCTCGCGGGCCGCGACGACGCCGAGGCGTTCGCCGCGATGGCCGCCGCCGCCCGTGCCGCGGCGCGCGGCGGGGTCACCACCGTGCGCGATCTCGGCGACCGCGGCTTCCTCTCGCTCGGGCTGCGCGACGCGGCCGCGTCGGACCCCACGCTGCCGACGATCGTCGCGGCCGGTCCGCCCATCACCAGTCCCGGCGGCCACTGTCACTTCCTCGGTGAGGAGGCGGACGGCGCCGACGGCATCCGCGCGGCGATCCGCGAGCACGCCGCACGCGGGGTGGACGTCATCAAGATCATGGCCAGCGGCGGCAACATGACACCGGGCAGCAAGCCCGAGCTCGCCCAGTTCGGCCTCGACGAGCTGCGCGTGGCGGTCGAGGAGGCGCACCGGCACCAGCTGCCGATCACCGCGCACGCGCATGGGACCCAGGCGATCGTCGACGCCGTCGCGGCCGGCGTCGACGGGCTCGAACACGTCAGCTTCATGACCGAGGACGGCGTCGACGAGATCCCGCCCGGCCTGCTCGCGACCCTCGTGGAGCGGCAGACCGCGCTCGGCGCGACGCTCGGTTTCGTGCCGGTGCCCGGCGTCGAGATGCCGCCTGCGCTCGCCACCAGGATGGCCGCCATGGAGGCGAACCTGCGCAAGCTCTACGAGGCGGGCGCGCTGATCGTCGCGGGCACGGACGCGGGTATCGCGCCCGTCAAGCCGCCGGACGTGCTGCGCTCGGCGCTCACGCAGCTGCTCGGCCTCGGCATGAGCCCGGCGGAAGCGTTGCGCGCCTGCACTTCGCGGGCGGCGGCCGTGGTCGGGCTCGGCGACCGCAAGGGCCGGATCGCACCCGGCTACGACGCCGACGTGCTCGTGGTCGACGGCGACCCGCTGCGTGATCCGGGCGCGCTGCACCGGATCCGGGCCGTCTACGTCCGGGGCAGTTCGGCCGATCGGGTGAACGCGGCACTCGTCTGAAAATTTCCTCCTCGGGTTGTCGATCCGGCCGGAAGCCACTCGACGAAGGGGTAAGAACCCGAAATCGAGGAGCTCAAGATGACTGCCACCATCGCCACCCAGGTCCGCACCCCCGTCCGCGTCGTGACCGCCACCGCCCGTGTCCTGATGGGCTTGGTGTTCACGGTGTTCGGCCTGAACGGCTTCCTGATGTTCATGCCGGGCGACGCCAGCGGCATGCCGGAGGGCGCGCTGAAGTTCTCGATCGCACTGTTCGAGACGGGGTACATGAACCAGCTGGTCAGCGGCATCCAGCTGCTCGTCGGCGTGCTGCTGCTGGTCAACCGCTTCGTCCCGCTCGCGCTGACCCTGCTCGCGCCGATCGTGGTCGGCATCTTCGCCTTCCACCTGTTCCTGGCGCCGTCGGGCCTGCTGATCGCCGGCGCGGTCGCGGCGGGCGAGATCTACCTGGCCTGGGCGCACCGCGACGCCTTCCGCCCGATGCTCCAGTCCCGCTGACTGTTCTAGAACTGTCTGGCCCATCTGTGGTACACAGTGGTCAGACAGTTCTAGAACAGTTGGAGGCGAGATGGACACGCGCAGCATGGCCGTGGACGCCCACGAGCCCGCGGGACTCGGCCGGTTCGGCGAGTACGGGGGCCGGTTCGTGCCGGAGTCGCTGATCGCGGCCTGCGAAGAGGTCGAGCACGCGTTCCGGGATGCCTGGGCCGATCCCCTGTTCCACGGCCAGCTCGATCGGCTGCTGACGGTCTACGTGGGACGCCCGACCCCGTTGACGCCCGCCTGGCGGCTGTCCGCGGAGCTCGGCATCACGCTGCTGCTCAAGCGTGAGGATCTCGCGCACACCGGCTCGCACAAGGTGAACAACGTGCTCGGGCAGGCGCTGCTCGCCAAGCGCATGGGCAAGCGGCGGCTCATCGCGGAGACCGGCGCCGGCCAGCACGGCGTCGCCACCGCGACCGCGGCGGCGCTGCTCGGGATGTCGGCGACGGTGTTCATGGGCGAGCGTGACATCGAACGCCAGGAACTCAACGTGTTCCGCATGCGGATGCTCGGCGCCGAGGTCGTCCCGGTGCTCTCGGGCAGCCGGACGTTGAAGGACGCGTGCAGCGAAGCGTTGCGGCACTGGGTTTCCTCGGTCGAGGACGGCTACTACTGCCTCGGCTCGGTGATGGGCCCGCACCCGTATCCGTGGATGGTCCGCGAGCTCCAGCGCGTCATCGGCGACGAAGCCCGCACGCAGTGCGCGACCGAGTTGCGCACCGCCACCCCGGATTTCGTGGTCGCCTGCGTCGGCGGCGGATCGAACGCGGCAGGCACGTTCGCCGGCTTCGTCGACACCCCCGCGCGGCTGATCGGCGTCGAGCCCGAAGGCGGCGCCGCGATCAACTCCGGTCTTCCCGGGATCCTGCACGGCTTCCGCACCAAGGTGCTGCAGGACGAGCACGGCCAGATCAGCGAAGCGCACTCGATCGCGGCGGGCCTCGACTACCCCGGAGTCGGCCCCGAGCACGCCTACCTCGCCGATCTGGGCCGCGCCCGGTACTTCACCGTCACCGACGCCGAGGTGCTCGACGCCGTCCACCGGCTCGCCCGCGCCGAGGGAATCCTGTGCGCGCTGGAGTCCGCGCACGCCGTCGCCTGGGTGCTGCGGGAGGCCGAGAACGGCGAGATCCCCGCGGGCTCGACGGTACTGCTCACCCTCTCCGGCCGCGGCGACAAAGACATGCACACCTTGATGGAGCGCTCGTGAACGCACTCGAAACCCGCACCCGCGCGACGCGCGAGCAGGGCCGCAAGCTCCTCGCGCCGTACGTCACCGGCGGCATCACCGACGACTGGACCGACTACCTGCGTGCCTACCAGGACGCGGGCGCCGACCTCATCGAGATCGGCCTCCCCTTCTCCGACCCCACCCTCGACGGCCCGACCGTCCAGCAAGCGTCCGACCGCGCTTTGAGCCGCGGCACGACCGTCGACGGCATACTCGAAGACCTCACCAAGCTCGACCTGTCCATCCCGCTGGTCACGATGACGTACGCGAATTTGGTGCTGCGCAACGGCGCCGGCACGTTCTGCGCCGCACTCCGCGACGCGGGCGTCACCGGTCTGATCGTCCCCGACCTCCCGGTCGACGAGATGGCCCCGGTGTCCGAAGCGGCCGTCCGGCACGGCATCGACCTGGTGCTGCTGGCCGCCCCGTCGACCGGCCCGGACCGCCTCCGCACGATCGCCGAACGAAGCCGCGGCTTCGTCTACGCGGTCAGCCTGATGGGCACGACCGGCGAGAAACACGACCTGCCATCGGAGGGCCGCACACTCGCCCGGTCACTCGGCGGGCTCACGGATCTCCCCGTGCTGGTCGGTTTCGGCGTCTCCCGCCCCGAGCACGCCGCCGAGGCCGCCCGCTACGCCGACGGCGTGATCATCGGCTCGGCCCTGATGCGTAAAGTGCTCGACGGCAGCAGCGCCGACGACCTCTACGCGGAGCTGGCCGGCATGCGCACGGCACTGGACGCAGTAGACGACTGACGAGGTGAAGCAGGGCCATGGGCGACGAGCGGCGGCAGCCGAAGTACGCGGCGATCGCGGCCGACCTGAACCTCAAGATCCAGGAGGGGCATTACGCCTCCGGCCAGGCCCTGCCTTCCCAACGTGACCTCAGCGCCGAATACGGCGTCACCCTGATGACACTGCGCCAGGCACTCAGCCTCCTCGCCGAGCGCGGCCTGGTCACCCAGGAGGCCGGTCGCGGCACCTACGTTTCGCCGCCAAAAGCCGTCTACAGCATGGGTTCCCTGAAAAGCCTCGCCGACGACCTGCGCGAGCAAGGCCACTCCATCGCCACGGTTCTCCTTGGCCGCGCCCGCCGCGCGCTCCCCGCCTGGGTGGCCACGCGCCTGGGCTTGGAAGCCGCCCAGCCTGCTTTCCGCATCGAACGCCTTCGCCAGGTCAGCGGTGCGCCCGCGATCCACCAGGTCTCCTGGATCCCTTTGCCTTTCGCGGGTTCACTGTCCACCGTCGACTTCACCGCGACCTCGCTCTACGACGCTTTCGCCGCCGACGGCCGGCTCGCGAGCCGCGCCGACGAACGCCTCAGCCCGGCCTTGCTCACCGCCCGCCTCGCGACGCTCCTCGATCGCCCCGAAGGCGCCCCGGTGTTCCTCAGCGACCGCGTGACCTACGACCGCGACGACCAAGCCATCGTCTTCGACCGAGCCACGATCCTGGGCGACGTGATCGAAGTCCGCACCGAGCGCGCGGCCTCGTCCGTCAAGGTCCTCTGGACCAACACCCGCCCCTAGCCCCACCGGGACTTGTCGTGGGCTTGAGACCGAGTCCTCTTCCGACGGTCAGGTCGACGGTCGCGCACTCGGGTGACGTTCGATCGGGTACCCGATCTCGTGCAGTTCCGCGGAGAGGCTGATCGCGTTGATTTCGCAGACTTTGCCGCGCGGGTCGGTACTGGTTCGCACGATCCGCTGCACAGGTACCCCTGGCGCCAAAGCGAGCAGTTTTACTTCTCGCGCGGTCGCCGCTCGAGCGGACAGTCGCTCGTACCAGGTGAGCGGGCCATGACCCGCCTCCTCGATACGGTCATAGATGCCACCAGGCCCTGTGTCGACACTCTCGAGAACTGGCAGCTCGTCAACCAGATCCGCCGGCAAGTAGCTGGCGGTGAGCTGAAAGACCCGCCCGGTATCGGGGTCACCCATGACGCGGTCCCGGATGACGACCTCGGTGCCTGGCGAAATGTCCAGCAGGCGAGCGATCTCCCCGGGCGCCGGCGCCCGGTTGATCTCCACAGGCCCAAGCGCCCGCCAATGCTGAGCCGACAAGTCGAAGAAATAGCCGATCTCATCGCGGTACGCCGTACGTTCACGAGTCAGCTGAAGGCGCTCAGGATGCCGGCGAACCCTGGTACCGCTCTTACGAGTGGCCTGCACCAGGCCTTCGGCTTCAAGAACGCGATACACCTTCGACACGGTCTCCTTAGAGACGCCGTAACGGTTCATCAAATCGACCCGTTGCGGCAGGTTGTCGCCCGGCTGGTACTCACCCCGATAAATAGCGGCTCGGAGCTCGCCGGCAATCTCCTGATAGCGCGGAAGCGCTCCCAAGGCAACCTCCTCTGACCGTCGGCCCGCGCCAGCAGGGTAGCTCATTAAGCCTAGTCCTATTGCACGAGGGGTCGGCTCATGTCATCCTACTTAGGCCTAGTCCTAAAACGGTATGGGGAGACAGTCATGGACCACACTTCTCACAACGATCCACGGCCTGCCCACGGGTATACGAGCACCGACGGGTAGGAGTAACGCCGTGTCGGTCCACAAGCGCGAACTCCCGTTCTGCCGACCGGAATCCGTGATCATGCAGCCGACGACGCTGTGCAATCTGGACTGTCGTTACTGCTATCTGCCGTTCCGCCGAAGGCGTCTCGAGATGCCACTCTCCGTCGCCCGCGCCGTCGCCACGTCGGTGGAAGCCTGGACCCACACCCAGACCATTGAGATCTGCTGGCATGGTGGAGAACCGCTCGCGATCGGCATGGAGCGACTCGGCCGGCTGATGGACTGCTTCGCCGGCCTCGACGTCGCACACGGCATCCAGACCAACGGCACGTTGATCGACGACGGCTGGTGCGAATTCTTCACCGAACGACAAGTTCACGTCGGCGTCAGCGTCGACGGCCCAGCAGCTGACAATGAACAACGCGTCACCCTCGCGGGAAACGCCACTTTCGAGCGCACGCTGAGAGGAATCGCGAAGCTGATCGAGCACCACCACGAAGTTTCGATCATCGCGGTGGTCTCCGACCCCACACCGGCACGCGCTCACCGACTGCTGGAGTTCGCCGCCACACTCGGAATATCGCAGCTGGGCATCAATCTGGAGGAACAAGAAGGCGTCAACGAAGTCAGCAACGCACGCGACCTTGAGATGGTCATTGAATTCTGGACCGCCCTGACGAACGCCTGGGCGGCGAACCCTTCGCTACGGGTGCGCGAAATAAATCGCGCGCTCACCTATCTCGGTCACGTACTGGACCAACACGATCTCACGCGCATGCCCGGTTTCATCGACCCGCTGCCGACCATCGCCCACGACGGCGCAGTCACCTTGATATCGCCCGAGCTTGCCGGATTCTCCTCGGCCAGGCTCGGACCGTTCAGCTGCGGTAACGTACTCGACTCACCACTTGACGAACTCCTCGAACATGGCTTGAGATCGCGCTGGGTCAACGAGTTTCGAGACGGCGTTTCCGCTTGCCAAGCATCCTGCGCTTACTTCGGCTTCTGCGGAGGAGGGCAACCCGCCAACCGGCACTTTGAGCACGGACGATTCGACAACACCCTGACGAACTACTGTCGTAACAGCAAGATCGCGCTTTTGGAAGGAGTGATCCGGAGTGGACGAGACCGCATTGCTTGAAAACCGCATCCGCTTACAAGCACAAGGCCTCGGTGTCCTGATCGCCCGCTGGTCACCTGCTCTCATCTCGAAGTTCGACAATCGCGAGTCCTGGGACAACAAGCCCAAGTTCGACAATCGACCAAGCTGGGACAACTGGAACAAGCGGTAACGGCTAGTCGACGATGGAAAGTCCGCTCTCGACTGCGAGAGTCGTCGCGACCGAGAGCGCCTGCTCGGTGGTGATCAGGGCACCCCGCAAGGTCAGCAAGCCTCGCGCACCCGCCAAACGGGATCCGCGCAAATCACAAGCACCAGCCCGAATCGCCTCGAACTCGGCACCCGCGAAGTCGCAATCCGCGAAGACGACGTTCGAGAGATCACCGGACAACACGGCTTCACGGAAGGTGCAGCCGACGAACACCGCCGAGTTCTTGACCTTGCCGAAGCGAACGGAGGCGTAGTCGAACTGGGTCGCTTCGACGTAAAGGTCCGCAGCGTGCACGAGCCCCAGGTTGAGCCCGATCGCCCGGCACTTCGTGAACTCTGCGCGCCTGGCGGTGGTGTCGCTGAGCACCGCGTTCGAAAGGTCCACGTTCCGGACCGTCACGTCGGACAACGTGAGCGGGGCGAGCCGTGCCCCGGCCAGTTTCACCGACTCGACCAAAGAGTGCGAAAGGGTTCCCTCGCCGCTGACCGCGGCTTGATCCACGCCGCTGAGGTGTACGAGATCCAGGTCGAAATCACCCTTGAGCGGACCGGATTCCGCCGCGAGATCTTCGACGTCGAACGACGGCCGCTGAACCTTCACGCCATCGAGAACCCGGAACTCCATGGCCAGAGCCTAGCGCCCCCGCACATCCTCCGATCGGCGTGCCGAGCATCGGGGATGGGCCTGGCCCCCTCGCCCAGGCCCATCCCCCTGCTCACGCCTCCTTGACGTAGAAGTCGTAGCCCCGCTGCTCGCTCGAGCTGCCGTCGGCGTTGGTCGACGTGACCAGAATCTGGTGCGCCCCAGCGGTATCCGGCATCACCGAGACCGTCGCCGAGCCGTTCTGCGCGGCCACGGTCACCGGGGCTCCACCGTCCACTCTGTACACGAAGCTCACCACGCCCGCCCGCTGCGTCGTGAAGGTGAAGTCACCCGCGACACCCGGGCCACCGCTGGGCGCGTTCTCCGGGTAGACGTGGCTGGTCACCGACGGCCTGCCGTTGCCCAGCTGCAAGAACGCCTGTGCTTCCTGGGAAAGCCAGCCCTGCGCGTTCTTCGCGCGCACGGTCAGTCTGCTCCACTGGTCGACCGGGGTGACGGTGACGGACGCGGTGCCGTCCGGGCGCGCCGTGATCGTCTGGTCGCCGTTGCCGTCGAAGTTGTAGACGTACTCGACGATCGTGCCCGGCATCTTGCCCGGTGCGAAGTCCAGGCTGAGCTGCTCGCCGACCCTGATGACGTCGGCGTTCGTGGTGACCGCCGGCGTCGTCGAGCCGACCAGGAAGCCGTAGTCCGAGGCGGGGCTCAGGTTGTGCGCGCGGTCGACTCCCCACGCGGTGAACCGGCCGAATTCGTCACGTGGCGTGAACTGCACGGTCGCCTTGCCGCCTGGCCGGTCCGCGGGGATGAGGCCGGGGATGCCGCTGACCTCGAAGGCGACGATGTCGGTGTCGCCCTTGGCATCGACGACGAACGTGCCGGGAATTCCCTGGCCGCCGTGGTACTGGCCGTCGGCGGGATAGTCGGCCGAGGTCACCGCCGGTGCGCTCGCGGGCGCGGTCCGGTCGACGACGAAGGTGCAGGGTGCGCTGGCCGGGCCGGTGAGCGCGTCGTCGTCGACGCCCCGCATGGTCCACTGGTAGGTGCGGCCGTCCGCGAGATAGCCGGCAGGCGGTTCGAAGCGGGCCGCGTGCGGTGCGCCGGTGGCGGAATCAGGCCCGAGTTCGAGTTTGTGCGCGGGGTCGTCCGCGGGCCACAGCGCGACCTTCCCCGAGACGCGGGAGCCGTCGGGATCCGGCACGAGTCCGGTCAACGCACCGGGAATCGCGTTGGTGTACAACGGTTCCTGACCACACGGCGCGTAGTCGACCCGCAGGTCGGACGGTATGCCGGGCGGACGGTTGTAGTCCATCGTGATGTGCAGGCGGTTCTCGACGCGCCTGCCGTACGCCGGGTCGAACTGCTTGGCGTCGGCGGTCCGCAAGACCACCGTCAGCGAGTCCTTGCCCGCCGCGATCGCCGAGCCGAGTGCCTGGGTGGCGTCCCATTCGACGCGGCCCCAGAGGCAGCCGGGCTGGGCGCCGGGGCCGGCGAGCCTGTGCGCTCCTTCGGCTGGTCGCGCCAGGTCGGGTGCGCCGCCGCGTCGGTGACCCACAGCTCGGTGGCGCGGGGCTTCGCGCAGTCGTTCGCCGCGGTCTCGGTCGCGAACGCCTCGGCGTAGGACACCTTCGCGCCGCGGAACGGGCGCAGGTCGAAGGTGAAGTACGCCTTCGACGAGTGGTACCGGTGATCGGCGTCCGTCCAGGCGCCGACCGGGACGTCGGTGCCGGTGGCCGGGAAACTCTTGGCAGGCGCCGAAATGTCGGTGTACACCGCCGCGGCCGACGCCGGCGTGTCCGTGGTGGCGAACGCGGGCGTGACCGCCGAAGCGAGCACGCAGGCCGTGCCGATGGTCGCGGTTCTTCGCAGGAATCTCTTCATCGAACCTCCCCGGTAGCGGTTTCGACCCCCGAAACCGGATGCTCATACTGCTGACCCGCGCCCGAGCGGGACCAGACGGCGTCCCGGCCAGATTCGAGCGGTCTTCCTTGCCGGAGTCCGGCAAAGATCATCAGGGGTTTCCGTTCCCTCGGCTAAGGTCAACTCGGGCCCGCTGCCGAACCCGGGCAAAAGATCATCGGGGGATCCATGCGCGAGAAACACCGGCGTGACGTCACCGCCCGCGCGGCGCGGGACTCGGGTGTCGCGCCGGTTTTCCTGGACGGATGGGTCGACATGCTGACCGCCGTCAGCGGCTCCGGCCGCCGCCTGACCCATCGCGAACTCGACTCGCGGCGCGTGCTCGGCGCCACCGCGGCCGAGCAGGACGTCCCGCTGCGCGCGCTGATCGACCTCTACCTCAGCGCGAGCTGGATGACCTGGCACACACTGCCCGCCATCACCGCCGCACGCGGCAAGGACCAGGTGGTCACCATCGCCGAAGCCGTGCTCCGCGCCGCCGACGACGCGGTCGTCGCGCTCGCCGACGGCTACGACGGCGCGCGGCGGCTCGTGCTGCGCCAGGAGGGCTCCGACCGCCGCGAGTTCATCGACGATCTCCTCTACGGCCGCGCCGACCTCGGCCGCCTCGCCGAGCGGGCCGAACGCTTCGGCTTCCGGCTCGCGGCTGGCTATGTGGTCACGGCCGTCCGCGCGGCGACCCCGTTCGCCGACGACGACGCGGCCACGGTCCACATCGAGTCCGCGCTGCTGGGCCGTTTCGGCACCCACGACGTCCTGATCACCACCAAGGACGGGCTCCTGCTGTGCATCGCGCCGGGCACCGACACCGACGTGCCCGCCGAGTTCGCCAAGCAGGTCGAGAAGACGCTCACCGGCACCTGGCAGGCGGGCGTCGGCCGCGCGCACGCGGGCCCCAGCGGCGTCGTCCGGTCCTATGAGGAAGCCCGCAACGCGCTCGACCTCGCCACCTCGCTCGGCCTGACGGCCCGTGTCCTCCACGCCAGCGAACTGCTCGTCTACCAGGTGCTCTTCCGCGACCGCGCGGCGCTCGTCGACCTGGTCACGACCGTGCTGGAGCCGCTCACCGGCACCAGGGGCGGCGCCAGGCCGCTGCTCGACACCCTGAGCGGCTACTTCGCTTCCAGCGGCGTCACCACCGAAACGGCGCGACGGCTCTTCCTCAGCGTCCGGACCATCACCTACCGGCTCGACCGCATCCAACAGCTCACCGGCTACGACCCCCGCGACCCGGCGCAGCGCTTCACCCTCGAAGCCGCGGTGCTCGGCGCCCGCCTGCTCGACTGGCCGGGGCAGGATCGCTGACCTTTGTGCGGGCTGCGGATCGGGCCCGCTGTTCGCCGCGCTGCGCGACCGTGGCGCGCTCGTCAGCGGTTTCGACCAGAGCACCGGCATGATCGACATGGCCCGCCGCAGACTCGGTGCGGACGCCGACCTGCGCGTCGCCGACCTCGCCGAACTCCGCCGCGTGCTGAAGCCCGGCGGCAGGCTCATCCTCTCGGTCGACCACCCGATGGCGAACCACCTCCTGCACCGCATGTCCGGGCGCAGGCCCGACTACTTCGAGCCGTTCAAGCGGGACGAGGAATGGGACATGGGCGGGCACACCGCCCGGCTGAGTTTCTGGGAACGGCCGCGCGTGAGGCGTATCCCGACGACTTCCACCTGCTCAACACGTTCCCGGTCTTCCTGTTCTTCGTGCTGCACGCCGGGTGAGTCGCTCGGCCGGGTGAGTCCATAGGGCCGGTCGGGCGAATTCAGCGGCGCGAGCCGGTCCATCGGCGGTACAACTGCTCCTTGGCCGCGAGGACTGGGGAGGTCAAAAGGCTGCTGGTTCCGACGCGGCCGTGCATCGCACGGTCGTCGTGGTCGACATCGAGGGCTTCGGCGACCCGAAACGCACGATCCCGCATCAGCTCGGCACGAGGGCGGGCCTGTACCGGGCGGTGGCTGCCGCGTTCGAGGCGGCGGGCGCACGCTGGGCCGACTGCTACCACGAAGACCGGGGCGACAGCGTCTTCGTACTGGTGCCGCCGGAAATCCCGAAGGGGCCGCTGCTCGACGTGGTGCCTGCCGCGCTGGCGCAGGAAGTGCGCGCCCACAACGAAAACAGCCCGCCGGAGCAGGTCGTCCGGCTGCGGATGGCCGTGCACGCGGGCGAGGTGGTCTTCGACGCGAACGGGGTCACCTCGCCCGCCATCAACACCACGTTCCGGCTGCTCGACGCGGCGCCGGTCAAGGCGGCGCTGGCCGATTCGCCCGGCGTGCTGGCGCTGATCGTCTCGCCGTGGGTGTTCGAGGTGGTCGTGCGCCAGTCCGGCGCGGTCGACCCGAGCACGTTCCGGCAGATCGAGATCCAGGTGAAGGAGACCAGCGGTTCCGCGTGGATCGCGCGGCCGGACGCGCCCTATCCCCGTGACCCCGCCGTGCTGGCCGACCTGACGAAACCGCCACGCGGCAAGCGGAATCCGCGCGTCGCCTGGATCGCGGCGCTCGCCGTGCTGATCGCGGTGTCCGGCACGGTGACCGCCTTGCGGAGCTGCGGGCCGCCGGAGACGACCGCGTCGGGCCCGGCCGTTGCGGCCGTCGAGACGCCGTTCGAAGCCTGCCCCGACGGGTCCGTCTGCGTCTGGGAGAGCGCGTACTTCACCGGTGGTTTCAAGGCGTACGGCCTCGGTGATGCGAACTACGGCGGCGACTGGTTCACCAACGGCATCGCGGTCAACGACCATGTCAGCTCCTACTACAACAACACCGATCAGTGGATCATGTTCTTCCGCGACGCCGACGCGACCGCGGCCGAGCCGTGCGTCGAGGAGCAGCCGCGGGGGTACCGTGCCGACTTGCGCGTGGAGGGGTGCGACAACCTCATCAGCGCGCACAAGCCGGGCACGGGCCCTACCACTGCGGCGGCAGGAAGCCACCAGGGTTCCGACCGGCCGACTGGTCCTGCGGGTCGGCTTCCACCAGTATCGAGTCCGGGTCCTGCGGGTCGTACCGGACCTTGACGGTCGAGCCCCGCGAGGGCGCCTGGAACGCGGACGTGATCATCGTCGTGACCACGGTCCGCTCCCCCGACTCGCTCGGGTACGTCACATGCACCTTGAACCGCGGGTTCCCCATCACCCAGACGTTGGTGAACTCGACGTGCGTGACGTACCCGGTCACCACCCGGCCCCGTTGCTGCAACGCCTCCTTCCGGTCTTCCGCCGCCGAGACGGCGAGGAAGTCCTTCAGCAGCACCAAAACCAGGACCAGCGCGATCAATCCCGCGATCCCCGGCACCAGGTACGGCTCGTAGTAGACGATCCAGTCCACCTGGGACCACTCCTGCGCGGGCCCGTCGAGGAAGCCCAGCCGCTTGCCGACCGCCTCCGGCTCCGTCCACGATGGACTCGCGAGCCCGCTGCCGATCGCGATGCCCAGCGCGGCGGCGAGCGAACTCGCCCGGAATCCCATGCCCATCCGGCTCAGCGAGAAGCCGGAGGACCACAGCATCGCGAATCCCAGCGATGACGCCACCGTGATCGCGACGCTGAAGAACAACACCAGCGACACCGCCGGTCCCCCGTCGGCCCCCCACGAGCCGACGCGGTTCAGCGACATCAACCGGAAGTTGTCCAGCAGGCCCAGCGCGCCGGTCCAGCCGACCACCGCCCAGGCGAGCGTCGTCGGTATGCCGAGCCACAGCAGCCGTTTCCCGGGACGGCGCGGGGTGTCCAGTCCGTCCAGTCCGAGTGCGAACATCACGCCTCCCTCAGGCGATCGGGCCGAACACGCCGACCTTGGCGGGGTCGGTCGGGTCGACGCGGGCTTCGTGCTTGGTGCCGGGCGCGTACTGCTGGATCGTGGCCAGCGGCGCGATCAGCTGGATCACCGTCCGGTAGGTCGAGCCGCTCTGGACGGTCACCTGGAGCGTCGCGCTGTACTGCGCCTGCCCGGCGATCGTCCGCCCGGTCGCCTCCAGCGCCTCGATCACCAGCGTCGCGTGCTCGCAGGTGTCGTAGAGGCGCCGCAGCTCGGTGCCGTACGCCTGCAGTTCCGCCTGCTGACGCAGCTGCTCGTCCGCCGGCAGCGCCAGGAACTCGGCCATCGCCGGGTCGGCCTGCATGTTCTGGTACGCCTGCGCGGCCAGCTGCGGGGTCGGCAGCTGCGGCACGATGTGGTGGCCCTGCGCGGCGGCCGCCTGCTGGAACTGCGCCGCGTGCCGCTGGAAGTCCTGCGCGCCCCTGGCCATGCCCTGCTGGGTGGCTTCGTTGACCTTGTCGCGGATCTTCTTGAACATCTCGTCCTGCCTTTCGCCGGTGCTTTTGTGCTGCACACAGCTTCGGCGGACGCCGCCGCTACCGAACCCAGGTTTGCGCGTCCAAGCAGGTCAGAGCCGCCCAGAAGACCGGCGAGCGCTCCGGCCCGCCACCCGCGCGCCACAGCGCGAGCCGTTCCCGCTGCCACTCGCACAGCGCCCCGACCGGGTCGTCGCCCGCCAGCGCGCGGTCGGCGGCGATGATCAGCTCGGCCATCGGGTCGCCGGACGGCACCGCCGCCGAGGTCGGCAGCGCCCACACCGTCGCGGCGACCACGTTCGCGCCTGCCGCGACCGCGGCCAGGAGCATGCCGAACGGCTCGGCCAGGCCGAAATCACTCGCGCTGGCACAGCCGATCAACGCGACCCGCGCGGGCATAGTGTCCACTTCGGACAGTGCGAGGTCGGCGGCGGTGAACGGCCGATGCGCCCCGATCGGCGCCGCCGTCCCCGGCAGTTCCGCCGGGCACGACAGGTGCAAAGCGGTCTGCGCGCCATGCTCGCCCGAGACAAGGCTGACGTGACCAGCGAAGACGAGGCGCGAGCACGGCTCTCGCAGCAGACTCGCCAGCAGCCGCCGGTCGGTGTCGGTCCGGCGCACCAGGTCGAGTCCTCGTGTGGCATCGGGACGGACCGGACCGGCTGCCAGCCGGGCGTCGAGATGCCGGATCAGCGCCGAGGATTCCTCCTGCTTGCCCAGCACCGAACCGAGTTCCCCGAACGCGCTCTGCCCCGGGATCCGCGGATCGAGCAGGTACACCGGCGGTCCGTCAGACGCTGGCGAAACCCGCGCGATCCCGGCGGGCGCGAGCAGCGAGACGTCGGCGATGTCGAGCACGCGCTCGTCGCCGTCGAAGCAGATCCCCTCTTCGCCAGGCGACAGGACCCGCTCCGGCCGCCGGTCCGGCAACGCGAGCAGTCCCCACGGCACGGCCGCGAGGCTCGGCGACGGCTGCACGCGCAGCAACGGCCGCCGTCCGGCCGCGTCGGCCGACCGCAGGCACGTGACCAGGTCCGCCGGGAGCAGGTTGAGCGCGAGACTCCGCGCCAGCCGCTGTTCACCGGCGAGGCTGAACGCGGCGAACGCGCGGCCCACCGCGTCGGCGACGCTTTCGCCCTCGTGCGGCGTCGGCGAGGCTTCGGCCAGGAACTCCCGGGCCGTCCCGATGAGCCTGGCGTCGATCGGGTGCGTGTGGACGGTGTCCGGATCGGTGCTGCTTCGCCAGCTCAGATAGGTGTGCCCGGCGTCGGCGTAGCGCAGCACGAAGGTCTCGCGGCCGTCCCTGGCGGCGGGCCAGGTCGGCACCGGCTCGGCCGGCTCCCGGCGCAGGCCGTAGCGCTCGGCCGCGATCGCGAGCCAGCGGTCGAGTTCCATCGCCGAACCCGGTGACCAGCGCAGATCCGGCGGCGGTGCGAGCCGCAACGGCAGCGACGCGGTCACCGCGCCCAGCGCCGCCAACGGCAGCCGCTCCCCCGGCGACGGCTGAACCATCGACAGGCTCGGCACGACCCCGCTGAGGTCTATCGAGGCGCCGCTGAACGACCCGACCGCACAGGTCCGCTCGATCATCTCGGCGCTCAGCCGACGCTCGCCGAGTTGCGTCAGCAAGGCCATGACCAGCGAGTTCGCCGGGCCCGCGACGCCGCTCGCCCAGGCCGTCCGCGCGGCGGCCGAGTCGAACCGGAACCGGTACTCCTCCGCTGCCAGCGCCACCGGCAGCAGCAGATCCAGCACCGCGGGCAGGTCTTCGCCGTGCGCGTACCGGACCGTCGCCGCCAGGAAATCGGCGCGCAGGCGTTCGAGCCACTCACCCGACGCGACGGCGGCTTCCTGCGCCCGCGCGGTGTGCGCGTACGCCGACTCCCACCGTCCCTCGGACGCGTCGCACCTGGCCAGCGCGACGTCGAGCCTGCGCAGGCCCGCGGTGTCGCCATTGGCCTTCCACACCTGTCCGGCGTGGACGAACTGTTCGCGCGCCTGCGGAATGTGCCCGTGGAGCAGCAGCAGGAAGCCGAGCGCGTGGCTCGCGTCGGCGACGTCGCCGCTCAGGCCCGCCGCGCCGAGCCGGTCCCTGGCCGCGACGATCAGGTCGATCGCGCCCGCGAGGTCACCGCTCACCGCTCGCGCCTCGGCGAGGTGGATGTCGAACTTGGCCGCGGCCGGGCCGTCGTGCCTGGCGCTCAACCGCAGGAAATCGGCGTCGGCTTCCTCACCGCCCGCCTGGCGGATGCGGCCGCGCTCGGCCAACGCCATCGCCTCGAGCCCGGCCACCTGATCCCGGATCTCGCCGACACCGGCGAGTTTCGCCAGCGCGGCCAGGATCGATTCGAGCGCGCTCCGCGCGGCCACCAGGTCACCTTCGGCGATGAGCACCCGGACTTCGAGAATCCGCAACTCGATCTCGTCGGCGCCGTGTACGTCGAGCAGCTCCGGCGGGAACTGCCCCGGCTCGGCCGCCTTACGGAACGCGGCCCTGGCGCGTTGCCCGTCGATCAGCTCACGAGCCCGCGCGCTGTCGCTCTCCTCGATGCTGAGGTTGATCAGCACGCGTTCGGCGACCTCACGCGACCCCTCGATCATCCGCAGCTCGGCGTACTGTCCGAAGTGGACGATCGCGATCGTGCTGATCTTGAACACGGTCAGCACGGCCTCGGCACACTGCCTCGCGTTACGGAGGTCACCGGCCGAGTAGCAGAGAACGGCCAGGTCGCTCACCGCGGCGAGTTCGAGATCGGTCCGGTCCAGCGCGTGCGCGATCTCGCGCATCCTCCCGTACGCGCGGTGCGCGCCCACGACATCCCGCTTGGCCGACAGCCGCTTTCCCTTGTCCTGCACCTGACTCGCCTCGACCAGCAGTCGCCGGTACGCCTTCTCATCCAGCGAACAGGCGGGCACCTCGCCGTAGCCCGCGGGATCGAGGCCGAAATGCTCGGCCACGCAACGGCAGTTGTAGCCGTGCGAGCTGGAGCCGTCCAGCTCGGCGGGCAACGGCCGATCAGGCAGCGCGGACGGCGGCGGCAGGCCGATGAGCATGTCAGAACTCCTCGGCGGCGGACCCGGCCGCCGCCCGCTCGGCCAAGGTCCGCTCAACCGGCGGCATGCCATCACGCGCTCGCACGAGCGCGACGACCGCGGCTCGATCTTCAGGCGTGGTCACGAAAACCGGCTCAGCGCCGACCTCGACTCCAATGTGGACATCGCGAACCGCGGCAAGGCGGGCCGAGGCTTCGCCCAGCTCCACCGAGCCCGCGAAACTTCCGGCGCCGAGCGCGAGCGGCACCTCCGCGAACGTCTCGCCGCGGTTGGTCGCGTAGGCCGTCAACGCCGCGTCCGCGAACGCACCGGCCACCTCGACGTGCATCCACGTGGCACCGCCCGCCGCGAGCACGCGCCACGCGACCGTGTTCTCGGCGGCGTCGAGCACCCCTGGCGGTACGCGGGCCCAATCAACGCTCGCGCGTCCCTCGGCGAGCAGTCCGGCCCCGTCCGCCGTCTGCGGCGTGCCCGCGGCCAGCGCGTACGAACGTTGCGATGGCGCAACAGCTTCCAGCCGCCCGGCTAGTGCCGCGGCGGCTTCGGCACGCACGACATCGTCACGCTCGTCGAACCACGCGGCAAGCCCCGCGCAAAGTCCTTGCGCTTCCGCGGCGACCGGTCCCGCCGCCGCGAGCAGCGAGTCGGCGGCCGCGTCGTAAAGCTCACCGGGCGTCGCCTCGAAGCCGTCGAGCATGCCCTCGGCCACGTCCTCGACCGCCGCGGTCGCCAGCGCCGTTTCGAAGTCCAGCAGCGCGGGATCCAGCGACGCGATCCCGAGCACCGCGCTCGCGGGCCACCACCGCCGCGCCCACAGCAGCAACGCCAGCTCGGCCAGCTCCGGCACGACCGGCACGTCGACCTCCCCGGCGAGCGCGGCCATCGCGTTTTCGTTGCCACACAAGCGAGTCAGCCACTGTTCGGCGGAGCCGTCGGTCACCTCGATCCGCATCGACGTGACCGTTCCGCTCAGCAGTGCGGCCAAGTCGAACCGGATCAGCGCGCCATCCGCGGCGATCACGGGCGTGCGCAGGGGGTGCGTCACGACGCCACCTCCAGCTCAGGCAGCCGCGCCATGAGCGAGCGCCGCACCTTCGTCCGCAGGTCGAGAGACGTCGACCGCACCACACCCGTCACGAGGTCTCGGACTTCGGCCGCGTCAGCGGGCCACTCCCCGCGCACGTCGAACCCGTGCAGCCGAATCCACAGCCTGCCAAGGAATTGCTTGGCGAACTCCCGCAGCTCCCGCACGAGATCATCGTCGGGCCGTGGCGTCAACGGCGTGTCCCCGGCCAGCGCACGCCGGGCATGCAGTACGTAACCCTCCCGCGCGACCTGCGCGTTGAGCCGCCGCGCGAACTCCGGCACCCCGTCAGGCGACGCCCCATCGAGCGGCCGGAGCGCGGGCGCGAGCACGACCCCGAGCGCGAAACACGCGGCCAGCTCGGCTTCCCCGAGCCCGAACCCGGCAGCGCACCGGGTGAGTTCGTCATCGACCAACTCGGCCACCGGCTGATCCCGCTCATCGGCTGGCAGCCGCCGCAACGTCGCCCGCACCCGCCGTTCCACACTGCGTTCCAGCAGCTCGGCGCCGATTTCACCGCCGCGGTCCAACGGCGGGATCGTCGTCACCGAACCCCGCTGCAACCCCAGCTCCGGCGTCTCCACCCCGCAAATCCGCTGAATCGCCTTCCTGAGTTCGTCGAAGCCACCGGCCCGTCGCAGCGAAATCCCGAGCGCATGCCCGGCTCCAGCCACTTTCCGCCACGCCGCGTCCGCCAGCGTCTCGACGAATTCCGCGAGCGCGTCCAGATCTTGTTCAGGCTCAACGACCGCTCGCCACCGTTCCCGCAACGCGGCGGTCAGTTCGGCGGCCACCTGCTGATCGGCGAGATAGGCGGCGAGCCGGTCGACGGCCGCGTCCCCCGCCTCCCCATGCAGGTCGCGCAAGGCATCCGCGGCCGTCTGATCCGCGTCCGCGCCGGGCATCCCGAACCCGGTCGCCAGCTCGTACGCCAGCGGGAAGCAGACATCCTGAACATCCCCGGCGGTGATCCGCAACGCCCGCCGCTGCCGCTTCAGCCGCGTGAACCAGGCAGCGGTCGCCCGCAGCCGGTCCGCGTCCGCGACGACCAGCTCGATCAACTCGGCGGCCTCGTCCGGCTCCAGCAGCGGCTTGCCCAGCCTGGCGCGCACCGAAGTCCGCACGACCAGCGGATCGATGATCTTCTTGACCGTACGGGTGAGCGGCCCGCCATCCCGCGCCGACAGCACGTCGACCCCGGGAACCCGCGCCCAAGCCTGCGCGAGGACGGCCGAGCGCAATGCGGGCACCTCGATCGTCCTCCCCTGAGCCGGCTGGTCCATGGTCACACTACCGACGCCACGACGTCGCGCGTGACTGCTTTAGTACCCACAAGGACCGGGTACGTACAACTACGTATGGCCCCGCACCCCGGCCGGGTGATCTGCTGGTGTTCCGACACCGATCATGGGGAGTGATCCATTGCAGAACACCGTGACCGCGCCGAGCATCCAGCGCCTCGGGGACACCTTCGTCTGCTCTGGCATCGAGCCGACCTTCGTGCCGGCCGGCGGCGCCCACGTGCGGCAGGCGTTCATCAAACTGCCGGTCCGCTTCGTCGGCCGCCCCGTCGTGACCGCGCTCGTCCACCCGCGCGACGCACCGGCCTCGGCGGGCGCGGCGTTCGTGATCTTCAACATCACGGTCACCCCGATCGGCGAGACCGGCACCCAGATCAAGATCTCGGCCACCAACAACGCGGTCGGCGTGCCCGTCGACGGACTCTTCGAGTGCGACTACATCATCACCGGCCGGGGCATCTTCTAAAGGCTCGTGCGCGAAAGTGCCACCGTTCGACGTGACGGGCCTCTGATCCGCGAATCAGGTCCGCTGATCGCCGAACCAGGGACGCAGGTCGTAGAGACGGGCACAGTACTGATCGGCCGGATGTTCGTGTGCGGCGACATGTTCGGGAATTCCTTCTCGGAACAGTGACGACAGCTCGGCCAAGGCGAACCCGCCGCCGATCCCATTGCCGGGGTCCTGCGGGCGTGACACGGGAAGGTCGACACCAAGAACGATGTCCTCACGCAGATAGCGCAGGTAGACCCGCAGCGCAGCCAGGTCGTGGTAGGAGAACCCGGCCAGCATGAATATCGCTCCCGGCGGTGGTGCCAGGTCGGGCAGAGGGCTTCCGATGAAACGCACGGTCGAGTAGACGGAGTCCTCCACGGGTTTCGGGTGCCCGCCGAACTCCACCGCACGATCCCCGTGCACGACGCGGGCTTCGTGAAACAGGTAGTCGGCCCTCTCGTCCGCCAGGTACTCCTGCCGGTGCAGGTGGACATCACGGATAGCGTTGACCAGGCAGTAGTGGTTCGCCATCTGCCCATCGGTGCCGAACAGCGGCAGTTCGATGCCGTAGCGACGGTCCGGGTCCTGATCCTGCATGAGGCAGACCAGGAACCGCCATGGCGATCGACGCACCACCGCGCACACCGCCGGTGTCGTTCGGTCGCCGAGGTTCGAGGTCAGCTCCAGCAGCCTCGCCAGCACGGTGGTGAACGCCGCGTCCGCGTAAGCCTCGCTCAACGCGGCATCGTCGCCGGGTTGGCGGGAGAGTTCCCTGCCAACCCGGGCGCCGACGCCATCGCTGTCAGTTGATGAAATCGGGACAGACGTCCCTGCCGTCGCAGTACGCGGTGATTGTTCCGAGGGGCAGCCCACCTGGCGTAACATACGCGCCATCGGAGGATCGCGTCGCCTGCTCCTGGACCGCCCGGAAGGTGACCCGGATGGTTGCCCCGTTCGTGACGAACGCTAGATACTCCAGGTGAGTGCCCAGCACCACATTCGGACGGTTCTTTTCATACGCAGTCTTGATCGGCCGTTCAGAGATCACGTTGTGCCTTTGCGCGTAGTGCAGGTATCCAATCCTGTCATCTCCGTGCCGCGTCAGTACAGCGGCGGATCCATGGGAACGGAGTCCGACGCGTAGACAAGCTTTTCCCGGCCGGTGAACGGCCGGTTGTCGAACAGGGCAGGCTCGCCATACGTCGCGCGATACTGCGCTTCCGACATCATAGTCAGTGTTTCGCCTGGTTCAAGTGTGACATCTTGCCCCGCCGACGCACCACCGACGACCACTGAACTCAACGCGGCGACAGTGAAAAACGCAGCACAAAAACGATGAACGGTTTTCATATTCGATTCCCCCTCGAATAATTCCACAATTGAGCGGAAGTTCAAAGATGGCGTGCCTGGTGTGCTCGACCGCGGTGGCTGTGTGGGAATGCGTCGTTGAACCCTGGATCCACCGGTTGGACGACGCAAACCGCACTCACCCAGGCACTAGGCCCGGGTATGAGAGGAGCCTTCATCCACGCTCGGTTCGGGCGAGGGCCTCCCTCACTCGCATATGCGGTCGAACTAGCCCCCCCACCCCACGGATCCGAACAAACCAGGCCCTCGCCCACGCCCGACCACAACCCTGACACGCACGAGGCAGCCGAAGAAGGGGTCGTGAGTGTTTTCGCCGGCTAGAACCGGCCGCACCACTCACGACCCCCACCCCGAGCCGACGAACACGCCACCTTTGCCCTTCCACCCAATAGAACCGTCCGCGACGCGCACGAGCCCTGCTTTACTGGGCCGATGACGCGTCCCACGTTGTTCGAGTTCGCCGGGGGCGAGCAGGCCTTCCTCAGGCTCGCGACGGCGCATCACGCCAGGTGCCTCGCCGACCCGGAGCTCAATCACCCGTTCTCCCACGAGGACCAGCATCCCCAGCACGTCGAGCGCCTGGCCGCCTACTGGGCCGAGGTCATGGGCGGCCCGCCCCGCTACTCGACCGAGTGCGGCGACCACTCCGCCATGCTCACCATGCACTCGGGCAACGGCGACATGACCGACCTGGGACGGCGCTTCGTCGACTGCTTCGTGGCGGCCGCCGATGACGCCGGCCTGCCCGGCGACCCCGAGTTCCGCGAGGCTCTCGAGAACTACATGCGCTGGGCCGTTGCCGAGGTTCTGTCCTATCCGGACCCGACCGTGCCCAACAACCTCAGGATGCCGCGCTGGGACTGGGAAGGTCTCGTCAGCAGACCCCCACTGCCTCGGCCGAGGTGATGTTGCCGGTGCCGCTGGGCTTCAGCGGGTCGAGGAAGGTGGTGCCGACGCCGACGCAGCGGTAGAAGTCGCCTTGGGGAACCCGCATGCGCAGTTCCACATTGGAGTTGTGGCAGTTCACGTACCAGGACTCGCTTTCGTTCGCCCCGATTCCCTCCGACCAGAAGCCACAGTGACCGGGCGGCGGGGCGGCCTGCGCGGCCGGGACGGCGATCGCCAACGGCGCGCCTGCCAGTGCGGCGACGACGCTGACTTTCAGCAGGGTCCTGCGGATGCGAGCTGTGTTCATGAATCCCTCCAGAGATGATCACGAGGGCGTGTCACGCCAACTGTGTAGGTCGGGGGTGTACCAAGATCGACCGGCCTGGTGGGCGGTCGGAAGGGACACCGAGTGACGCAGAACACATCGCCTCGTCGCAGTGACGAGGCGGCGGCGCGGCAGCTGGCGGAGACGTTCTCGCCGGAGACGATCGACGCGCTGCTGAAGGACGCCAAAGCGGCCGGAACGCCGATCGACGGCGTCAACGGCTTGCTGAATCAAATGACCAAAGCGGTCCTCGAGCGGGCGCTGCAGGCCGAGATGACCGACCATTTAGGCTATGACGCCGGCGACCCCTCCGGTCGCGGTTCCGGCAATTCCCGGAATGGGAGGTCGACCAAGACGGTGTCGACGATGAACGGTCCGGTCGATATCGAGGTTCCGCGTGACCGGAACGGGTCTTTTGAACCCGCGATCGTGCCGAAGCGATCTCGTCGGATCGGCAACATCGACGACATGATCCTGTCACTGTACTCCCGGGGCATGACCACCCGCGACATCGAAGCGCATTTGCTGGAAGTTTATGGCGTGAATGCCTCCCGGGAATTGATATCGAACGTGACCGATGTCGTGGTCGACGAGATCAAAGCGTGGCAATCACGTCCGCTCGACGAGGTGTATCCGATCCTGTATGTGGATGGAATCCGGATCCGCGTCAAAGACAACGGCGTGGTGACCACCAAAGTCGCCTACCTGGCCATCGGTGTCGACGTGGACGGCCGCAAGCACGCTCTCGGCTGCTGGATCCAGGACACCGAGGCCGCGAAGTTCTGGCAGAAGGTCGTCACCGACCTGCGCAACCGTGGCGTCAAAGACATCCTCATCGCCTGCTGCGACGGCCTGACCGGTCTTCCCGACGCGATCAAAGTGATCTTTCCTGACACGGTCGTGCAGACCTGCGTGGTCCACGTCATCCGCAACGCCTCGAAATTCGTGTCCTACAACGACCGCAAAAAGATCGCCACATCGATGCGCGAGATCTACTGCGCCCCCACCGTCGAAGGCGCCGAACTCGCCCTGGCCGAATTCGACAAGAAATGGGGGCAACAATATCCAGGAGCCATCGACGTGTGGCATAACGCCTGGAATGACCTCATCCCGTTCCTTGACTACCCGCCGGAACTCCGCAAAATCGTCTACACCACCAATGCTATCGAATCCATCAACTTCCAACTCCGCAAAATCACCAAGAACCGCGGACACTTCCCCGACAAAGACGCAGCCATGAAACTTCTCTACCTCGGACTCCGCAACATCTCCAGTCAACGCGGCGGAACATCCGGAACGGGAACACACGGCTGGAAAGTCGCACTCAACACCCTAGCCCGCCTCTTCCCAGGAAGGCTCCCTTTCTGATAACCTGAAAAACGTAAGTAATCACCTCTGACTTACACAGAAATCGTGACAGGCTCGATCACGAGAATTCTAAAGAACCCAGCGCTTCTCTGTGAGAGATTCACTCACACTTGAAATGTCGTGAGTGGTATTGCCGGTTCTAACCGGCCAAAACACTCACGACCCCTCGGGGCCCGCCGCGTAGCAGCGGAGGTCCGGGTCAGGGCCTCCCTCACCCGAACCCGCCGAGTCGGGGCCTCCCCCACCCGAAATGTCGGGTGAGGGAGGCCCCCACCACCTCCAGCCGAGTGGGGGAGGCCCTCACCCAGCCACCCGACCCACGCACCACCCATGACATTCCCTCGGCACCCACCAACTGTCCACTCAGGACACCAGCCGCCGCCTTTGCCACCAAAGCCGCTGGGGGCTACCGGCCTGTATGAAGGCTCCCCTCATACGCCCAGGCTGTATGAAGGCTCCCCTCATACAGGCCGAGCTGGATGAAGGGAGCCTTCATACACGCGAACCCCGCCGTCAGCGCGAGCCTGGGCGCGGCACCAGGGTTCCGCGGCCACAAGGATCGTGAGTGGTATTGCCGGTTAGAACCGGCAATACCACTCACGACTAAGGAAGTCGTTGGCCGAGGAACAACGCCCCGCCCGCCGCGATCATCAGCAGCAGCGTGCCGACGATGGCCCACGGCCTGCTCGCGTCGGTGTTCTTGAGCTCGTAGCCGATCTGCTCGCCGAGGTCCGCGTAGACGCGCTTGATCTCCTCGGCCGTCGCCGCCTTGTAGAACTCGCCGCCCGAAAGCTTGGCGACCTCCTTGAGCGACTGGTCGTCGACCTCGACGCCGACCGTCTTGCCCTCGATCTCGACCGTGCCATGCGAGGTGCCGAACGAGATCGACGAGATCGGGATCTGAGCCTGCTTAGCCGCTTGAGAAGCCGTGTAAGCGCCACGCGGCGCGTACAGATCCTCGGGCACGGTCTGCTTGCCGTCGCTCATCAGCACGATGCGCGCAGGCGGAGGTCCGTCGACGCCGCCGACGACCGCCGAGAAGCTCTCGATCGACTGCAGTGCCGCGAAAATGCCCTCGCCCGTCGCGGTCGACTGGGCCAGTTTGAGGTTCTTGATGCCGTTGACGACGCCTCGGCGGTCCGTTGTCGGCGCGACCAGCACCGTCGCCGTGCCCGCGAAGGAGATCAGGCCAAGGTTGACGCCGGGGGTGAGCTTCTCGGCGAAGTCCGTCGCCGCGTCCTGGGCCGCCTTGAGGCGGTTGGGCGAGACGTCGGTCGCCTCCATCGACAGCGAGACGTCGACGACCAGCATCACGGTCGCGCGGTTGCGGGGGACCTTCTGCTCGGCGGTCGGCCCGGCCAGCGCCACCGTCAGCACCAGCAGCGACAGCACGATCAGCACCGCGGGCACGTGCCGGACCCAGCCCTGGCTGCGCGGCGCGACCTTCTCCAGCAGCTCCAGGTTGGCGAAGCGCAGTGTCCGCTTGCGACGGACGCGCTGCGACACCACGTACCCGACGGCCACCGCGATGACCGCGAGCAGCATCAGGAACCACCACGGCGCCGCGAATCCGGTGATGCTCATGCCACGCCCCCAGACCAACGCCGTTTGCGAGCCACCACGAACCTGACCATGTCGGCGATCCAGTCGGAGTCGGTGCGCAACGTCAGATGCGCCGCGCCCGCCCGCCGCAGCGCCGCGGCGACCTCCTGCCGGTGCGCGTGCGCGGCCGCGCTGAATTCCTTGCGCAGCAACGGGGTCGCGTGCACCTCGCGCTGACGGCCGCTCTCCGGGTCGGCCAGCACGACCGTGCCGACCTCCGGCAGGTCGACGTCACGCGGGTCGACGATCTCGATGCCGATCAGCTCGTGCCTGGCCGAAAGCGCGCGCAACGGCCGCTGCCATTCCGTGCCGCCCAGGAAGTCCGAGATCACCACGGCGAGCCCGCGGCGGCGTGGTGGCCGCCGCAGCTGCTCGATGGCCGAGGCGAGGTCGCCGCGCACCCCTTCCGGCGCGCGCGGGGTGTCGGCGAGCCTGCGCACCAGTCCCCTGGCGTGCGGCAGACCGCCGCGCGCGGGGATGCGGGTGACGTCGGAACCGTTGGTGATCAACGCACCCAGCCGGTTTCCGCCGCCGCCCGTGAGGTGCGCGACGGCGGCCATCGCGCAGACGACCAGGTCGCGCTTCTCGCACAGCGCGGTGCCGAAGTCCAGACTCGCCGACAGGTCGGCGACCACCCAGGTCTCCAGCTCACGGTCGGCGACGGTCTCGCGGATGTGCGGCGTCGTGGTGCGCGCGGTGACCGCCCAGTCCATCCGGCGCACGTCGTCGCCCGGCTGGTACGGCCGCGCCTCGCCGGGCTCGGACCCCGGCCCCGGCACGAGGCCGAGGTGGTTGCCCTGCAACAGCCCGTCGAGCCTGCGGCGCACCTCGAGTTCGAGTGTCTTGAGCCCGGCTTCCAGCCGCTCCCCCCGCAGCACCGGGGGTGCCCACGACGGACGGCCCTTCTCAGTCTTCACTAGCGGCCCGGCACTCCAGCCGGGACCGGCTGCCCGCCTCCGGGCGCGGGCCTGGCGGAGACCTGCGGCAGCGGCACCGTCTGCAGCACACGCGTGATGATGTGGTCGATCGGGACACCGTCGGCGAGCGCGTCGTAAGACAGCACGAGCCGGTGGCGCAGCACGTCCGGCACGACGTCGACGACGTCCTGCGGCAGCACGTAGTCACGCCCGCGCACCAGCGCGAGCGCGCGCGAAGCCGCAATGATGCCGAGGCTCGCACGGGGCGAGGCGCCGTAGGAGACCCAGCCGGCGACGTCGGTCAGGCCGTGCTCGGCCGGGGTACGCGTGGTCAGCACCAGCCGGACCACGTAGTCGACGAGCGCGTGGTGCACGAACACCTGCGCCGCCACGTTCTGCAGCCGGACCAGCTCGCTCGGGCTCAGCACCTCGTGCGGCTGCGGCGGCGTGACGCCCATCCGGTAGACGATCTCGCGCTCTTCCTCGGCCGTCGGGTACTCGACGAGGATCTTGAACAGGAACCGGTCGCGCTGCGCCTCCGGGAGCGGGTAGACGCCCTCGTTCTCGATCGGGTTCTGCGTGGCGAGCACCAGGAACGGGTCGGGCATCGGGAAGGTCTTGCCGCCGATGGACACGTGCCGCTCGGCCATCACCTCGAGCATCGCCGACTGCACCTTGGCGGGCGCGCGGTTGATCTCGTCGGCGAGCACGAAGTTCGCCACCACCGGACCGAGTTCGACGTCGAACTTCTCCGCGCCCTGACGGTAGATCCGCGTGCCGAGGATGTCGGCGGGCACCAGGTCGGGGGTGAACTGGACACGCGAGAACGAGCCGCCGACCACCCGCGCGAAGGTCTCCACCGCGAGGGTCTTCGCCACACCGGGCACACCCTCCAGCAGCAGGTGCCCCTTGGCGAGCAGCCCGACGAGCATGCGCTCGACCAGCCGGTCCTGCCCGACGATGATCCGCTTGACCTCGAACACCGTCCGCTCCAGCAACTGGGCGTCCCGCGCCGGTGTGCCGGGCTGCTGTGCCCCCTCGGCGTAGCCGGGCTCGGTCACTCGTGCCTCCTGCGAAAGATCTTTTGGCCGATTGCGGTGCGACCGTACCTGTTCGAGAGCAGGGAGGTGCGCCAGTCAAGCCAACCGGATCCTCGGTATGACGGCTGTGAAGGGAGTTACCCGCCGATCTCGCGCAGGTCCTCGGGCGTGTCGATGTCCGCGCTCTCCCCCGGCTCGGACGGCACCCCGACCATCCGCAGCCCGCCGAAAACGGCGCGCAGCGAGGCACCGCCGGTCAATTCGGGCAAAGCGGACCGCACGGCGGCGGTCCGCCACACCCCGATCAGCCATTGCAGCCTGCCGTCCGGATCGACGAGCACGGCGCCGTCGTCCGCCCCGATCGCCGCGCGCAGTCTGTCCACAGTGGACGTCGTGACCGCGGCGAGGTCACCGGCGAGCACGACCACGAACTCCGCGTCGCCGACGCACGCGAGCCCGGCTTCCAGCGCGGCGACCGGACCGGCGCCGCGTTCGGCCTCGACCGTCCACACGACCTCGGGGTAGCCGTCGCGCTCCGGCCCGACGACGACGATCGGCGAGACACCGGCCAGCGCGTCGACGGCCCGGCGCAGCAACGCCTTTCCGCCGACCGTCAGCTGTGGTTTGTCCACTCCGGACAGGCGGCGCGCGCCGCCGCCCGCGAGGACGATCCCGGCCGTCGTCACCCGATCAGGCGGGTCGCGTACGGCATGATCCCGCCGTAGCGCACGGCCGAGACCTTGACGTACGAACCGGACTGCGGGGCCTCGACCATCTGCCCGCCGCCGAGATAGAGCGCCACGTGGTGGATTCCGCCGCGCCCGCCCCAGAACAGCATGTCGCCGCGGCGCATCTGCGAAAGCGGCACCTGCCGCCCGGACGTGTACTGATAGCCGCTGTAGTGCGGCAGCGACCGGACACCCGCGAACGCGAAGATCATCAGGCCCGAGCAGTCGAAGCCGATCTTGTTGTAGTCGCCGAACCGGTCGGCGACGCCGCCGTCGCGGATACCGCGCGTCGGGCCGCTGCCGTTGCCGCCGCCCCACGCGTACGGACGGCCGAGCTGCGACATCGCCCGCGCGATGACGGCTTCGACGTTGCCGGAAGCCGGCGGAACGTTCCCGCCGCGCGGCGGCTGCGGTGAGCCACCTCCGCCATTGCCCTTGTTCGCCGCGAGCGCGGCCTGCTTGGCACGCTCCTCGTCCTCGCGCTGCTTCTGCGCGAGCCAGTCCTGGTAACGCTGACGCTGCCCCTGCAGGCCGGTGACCTTGGACTGCGCCTCGAACAGCTTCTGCTCGACGCTCTGCTTGTCGGCTTCGAGCGCGGAGTTCTGGTTCTCCTGGATGTTCTGCGCGTGCTCGGCGTTGGCCTTCGCGGAATCGGCGTTGTGCTTGGCGCGCTCGGCGACGTCCTGCTTGGCCTGCGCGACCTCGACCGCCTTGCGCGCGGCGGAGTCCTTGTTGCCCTTTTCGGTCTGGGCGCGGCGCATCTCGTCGAGCGCCTTGAGCTGCCCGCCGCCGACCGAGTTCAGCAGCGAAGCGCGAGCGAGCAGGTCTTTCGGGCTGTCGGCGCCGATATAGGCCGAGATCGACCCGATCGTGCTGCCCTGCTGATAGCTGCTGGCGACGAACTTGTCGAGATCGGCGCGCACCCGCTCGATCTCGGCGGCGGCCGCGTCGGACTCCTTGCGCGCGGCCTGCGCCTCGCGGTCGGCCTGGTCGGCCTCGTCCTGCGCGAACTGCATGTCGACGAGCGCCTTGTTCGCCTGCTCCATCTTGAGCTCGACGTCGTCCTGGAGCTCCGAGAGCCGCTGCTCGGCCTGCGCCAGCTGGTTGGTGAGCTTGCCCACTTCGCCGGCCTTGGCGTTGGCGTCGGCCTTGCTGGAGTTGATCTCCGCGTCGCTCGGATTGGGCGGCGGGGGCGGGACGGCCGCGGCCAGGCCGGGCACGCCCAGTGACAGGACGAGGCCGAGGCAGATACCCGCCAAAGCCAGTCCTCGCTGGTCATACCCTCTTCGCGGCAACAACCCTCCACCTCCATTTGAGACTTTCGGAGCAAGAGATTGCCACGAACGTCCCATCATTACCAGACGTAACAGCCGAAACTCGCGCACCGTGAGCCTCAATACCCCCATCAGGGGGACACTTGAACTCCAAAAAGTACAGGCGTACTGTTTGAGACGTGACGAGGTGTGCCATCCCGCATCCGGTCTTACGGTGGGGGTACGCAACACTCGGTCACGGCCGACCCGACGGCCGACGGCTTACGACCAGATACCCGAACTGACCTCGGCCATCGCCTGGCCACCACTGGAGTTAGACGTGACTGCACCCGCCAGCAAGGACAGCTTCGGCGCTCGAGACACGCTGAAGGTCGGTGACGCCTCGTACGAGGTGTTCCGGCTGAACAAGGTCGAGGGCGCGGAGCGCCTTCCCTACAGTCTCAAGATCCTGCTCGAGAACCTGCTGCGTACCGAGGACGGCGCGAACATCACCGCCGACCACATCCGCGCGCTCGGCGACTGGGACCCCAAGGCCGATCCGTCGATCGAGATCCAGTTCACCCCCGCGCGGGTGATCATGCAGGACTTCACCGGTGTCCCCTGCGTCGTCGACCTGGCCACCATGCGCGAGGCCGTCACCGACCTCGGCGGCGACCCCGACAAGGTCAACCCGCTGGCGCCCGCCGAACTGGTCATCGACCACTCGGTGATCATCGACGTGTTCGGCCGCGCCGACGCGTTCGAGCGCAACGTCGAGATCGAGTACGAGCGCAACCGCGAGCGCTACCAGTTCCTCCGCTGGGGCCAGGGCGCCTTCGACGAGTTCAAGGTCGTCCCGCCGGGCACCGGCATCGTGCACCAGGTCAACATCGAGCACCTCGCGCGCACGGTCATGGCCCGTAACGGCCAGGCGTACCCCGACTCCTGCGTCGGCACCGACTCGCACACCACCATGGTCAACGGCCTCGGCGTGCTGGGCTGGGGCGTCGGCGGCATCGAGGCCGAGGCCGCGATGCTCGGCCAGCCGGTCTCCATGCTCATCCCGCGCGTCGTCGGCTTCAAGCTGACCGGCGAGATCCCCACCGGCGTCACCGCGACCGACGTCGTGCTGACCATCACCGAGATGCTGCGCAAGCACGGCGTCGTCTCGAAGTTCGTCGAGTTCTACGGCGAGAGCGTCGGCGCGGTGCCGCTGGCCAACCGCGCCACCATCGGCAACATGAGCCCGGAGTTCGGCTCCACCGCGGCGATCTTCCCGATCGACGACGAGACCGTCCGCTACCTCAAGCTGACCGGCCGCTCCGAGGAGCAGGTGGCGCTGGTCGAGGCGTACGCCAAGGAGCAGGGCCTCTGGCACGACCCGGCCCGCGAGCCGGAGTTCTCCGAGTACCTCGAGCTGGACCTGTCGACGGTCGTCCCGTCGATCGCCGGCCCGAAGCGCCCGCAGGACCGCATCGAGCTGACCGACGCGAAGTCGTCGTTCCGCAAGTCGATCCACGACTACGTCGGTGACGAGCAGCCCGCGCCGCACACCAACGTCGACGAGACCGTCGAGGAGACCTTCCCGGCCAGCGACCCGGCCGCCCTGTCCTTCAAGGACGAGGACGCGGTCGAGCTGCAGTCCGCGGCGAACGGCCACACCGGCCGCCCGACCAACCCGGTCAAGGTCAGCTCGGCCGACCGCGGCGAGTTCATCCTCGACCACGGCGCCGTGGTGATCGCCTCGATCACCTCCTGCACCAACACCTCGAACCCGTCGGTCATGCTCGGCGCCGCGCTCCTCGCGCGCAACGCCGTCGACAAGGGCCTGTCGGTCAAGCCGTGGGTCAAGACCTCGATGGCGCCGGGTTCGCAGGTCGTCACCGACTACTACACCAAGGCCAACCTGTGGCCGTACCTGGAGAAGCTGGGCTACCACCTGGTCGGCTACGGCTGCACCACGTGCATCGGCAACTCCGGCCCGCTCTCGGACGAGATCTCCGCGGCCATCCAGGAGAACGACCTCACCGCCGTTTCGGTGCTCTCGGGCAACCGTAACTTCGAGGGTCGCATCAACCCCGACGTGAAGATGAACTACCTCGCGTCGCCGCCGCTGGTCATCGCGTACGCGCTCGCGGGCACGATGGACTTCGACTTCGAGAACCAGCCGCTGGGCCAGGACACCGACGGCAACGACGTCTTCCTGAAGGACATCTGGCCGTCGGCGCAGGAGATCCAGGAGACCATCGACTACGCGATCACGCAGGAGATGTTCACCAAGGACTACGCCGACGTCTTCGACGGCGGCGAGCGCTGGAAGTCGCTGCCCACCCCCGAGGGCAAGACCTTCGAGTGGGACACCGAGTCCACCTACGTCCGCAAGCCGCCGTACTTCGACGGCATGCAGGCGGAGCCGTCGCCGGTCACCGACATCTCCGGCGCGCGCGTGCTGGCGAAGCTCGGCGACTCGGTCACCACCGACCACATCTCCCCCGCCGGCGCGATCAAGCCGGGCACACCGGCCGCGCAGTACCTCACCGAGCACGGCGTGGAGAAGAAGGACTTCAACTCCTACGGCTCGCGTCGCGGTAACCACGAAGTGATGATCCGCGGCACCTTCGCGAACATCCGGCTGCGTAACCAGCTGCTGGACGACGTGCAGGGCGGCTACACCCGCGACTTCACCGTCGACGGCGCCCCGCAGGCGTTCATCTACGACGCCGCGCAGAACTACGCCGCCGCCGGCACCCCGCTGGTCGTGCTGGGCGGCAAGGAATACGGCTCGGGTTCGTCGCGTGACTGGGCGGCCAAGGGCACCTCGCTGCTCGGCGTCCGCGCGGTCATCACCGAGTCGTTCGAGCGCATCCACCGCTCGAACCTGATCGGCATGGGCGTCATCCCGCTGCAGTTCCCGGCGGGCGAGTCGGCCTCGTCGCTCGGCCTCGACGGCACCGAGACGTTCGACATCTCGGGCATCACCGCGCTCAACGAGGGTGCCACCCCGCGCACGGTGCACGTCACCGCCACCAAGGCCGACGGCACCAAGGTCGAGTTCGACGCCGACGTCCGCATCGACACCCCGGGCGAGGCGGACTACTACCGCAACGGCGGCATCCTGCAGTACGTCCTGCGCAAGATGACCAACGCCTGACGCGAGCGCTGACAAAGCGGGCTTCATCCTGGTTTTTTCCCAGGATGAAGCCCGCTTTTCTTTATTGCCGACGTTACTTCCTGTTACGTGCCTGAATGTCGATGTACGTTTTCGGCAGCCGACCGTCAATAGGAGTCACCATGAAAATCACCCGCGGCAGGACCACCGCCAACGCGGACCGCACCAGGAACGGCACCTGGCGAAAGACGAACACCGTCGGGACCATCTCCGATCACCACCTCCGGATCAGCCTGGACAACAAGGAGGCCGACGTGCCCTGGGACAGCGCGAACCCCGGGTACACCGGGAAGAAGTACGTCAAATTCCAGATCTGCCGCAAGGGCAAGACCTCTTGCGGTCCCTGGTGGAGCGTGTAACCGCGCTTCGCGGGCTCACTCGGCGCACCCCTCGGCGTCGCCCGGCTTCCGGTCGACCTTGCGTCCCAGCGCGCGCAGGCCGACATTGACGCCCACGATCACCGCGGTCCCGGTGGCCGCGATCGCGTAAAGTCCCGCTCCCGCAAGGGCTCCGACGGCCGCGGCACACCACAGCGTCGCCGCCGTGTTCAGCCCGCGCACGTTCATCCCGTCCCGGATGATCACGCCGGCGCCGAGGAACCCGATCCCGGACACGATCTGGGCCGCTACCCGCGTCGGGTCGGCGCTGCCCGCGCCGGTGACGTCACCGAAACCGTGCGCGGACAACAGGACGAACAACGTCGCGCCGACGGCGACGAGCGCGTTGGTGCGCAGGCCCGCGATCTTGGCGCGGAACTGGCGCTCGAAGCCGATCACGGTGCCCAGGCCGACGCCGGTGGCCACGCGAAGCAGCATCTCAAAGGTGTTCATGGCGAATCTCGCTTTTCTGGCGTGCGGACAGCCAGACAGGACGAAGACCGCGCTAGCGCACGTACCTCACGAGGGCGGTCTTCCCAGAACTGTCTTCCGGCATGTTCCGCTCACCTCGCTCTCCGGTCTCGTACTAGATCAACTCGACCCACCGTACACGGCCCGCTCGGGCCTCGCCGTAAGCACCGCGCAAAAATCCCAATGCGTCTTTCGTCACCCCGTAGGTGCCGAAAGACGCATTGGGACAACAGCGCTACCAGGTCACCGGCATCACCTTCGGCGCACGCGCCATCATCGCCTTCTTCCAGACGACCTCGCCCGCCAGCCTCAGCTTGGGCATCTTGACCGTGAGCGCGCGCAGCGCCTCCTGCAGCTCGCAGCGGGCGAGCGCCGCGCCTGGGCAGTGATGCGGCCCGTGCCCGTAGCCGAGGTGCTGGACCTGCTTGCGGTCGAGACGGATCAGGTCCGGTCCCTCGAACTGCTCCGGGTCCCGGTTGGCCGCGCCGATCGACACCAGCACCGGTTCACCGCGCTTGACCAGCACGTCCCCGATCTGGATGTCTTCGGTGGCGTACCGCGCGAAACTGGCGCCGGTGCCGAGCGGAACGTACCTCGTCAGTTCTTCGATGGCGTTGGGAATCAAGTCCGGTTCGTCGATCAGCCGCTGCCACTCCTCGGGGTTTTCCATCAGCAGCAGAGTGAAATTCGGTATCTGCGAAGCCACGGTCTCGTAACCGCCGAACAAAAGTCCGAGCGAGGAAACCACCAGCTCGAACTCGCTCAGCTTGTCGTGTTCGTCGCGAGCCTCGACCAGTCCGCTCAAAAGGTCGTCGGTCGGTCGCGCCCGCCGCTCGGCGATCGCGTTCATCATGTATTCGTGCTGGGTGGCGCGATACTCGGCGGCCTGTCCCGGAGTCAGGCCCTCGGTCGAAACAGTGGCGTTGCTCCATTTGATGAAGTCGTCGTGGTCGCTTTCGGGAACGCCGAACAACCCGCAAATGACCGCTCCGGGCAAGGCGAAACCGTACTCGGCCGCCAATTCGGCAGTGTCGCCTTTCGCCATCAGCCCATCGAGCAGACCCTCTGCCAGCGAACGGATCCGCGGCCGCATTTCCTCGACCCGGCGCGCGGTCAGCGCCTTGGCGATCAGGCCACGTAGTCGGGTGTTCTCCGGCGGGTCCATCGACATCAGGCCCTCGTCCAGCGTTTCCGGCACCTGGCGTGGCTGATCCCGCTCCAATGCCATCGACCGCGAGAATCGATTATCACCATAGACGAGACGGGCGTCGGCATAACGGGTCACCAGCCACGCCGGCTCACCATATGCCAATTGCACGCGAAGCAGAGTTCCGGATTCACGCGCTTTCGCATAAATGTCCGATATTTCCAGTCCCTCGGAGCTGTTGAACGGATAAGCGACCGGCTCGCAACTCACGTTTCCTCCCTGGGCTTTGCTGGGGTGAGCGAGGACCCACCCCAGCAAAGCTGGCACGAAACGTCGTTATCCCCGGACCACGAAAAGCGTAGGCCGTTGGGTCGAGCGCCACTTTGTCAACTGGCCCATTCGCTATTAAGCGACTCGATGACTTCTCTTGATGAATGTCCATCAAGGCATAATGGCACCCGACTTGGGATCGAGCTTCAGCGGTTTTCCGGCAGCGGCGCCGAAATCGAACATAGACCGCATATCACCCGCGATTTCGTCGTACGACGAGTCGCCGATCTTGCCGGTCGACCAGTTCTCCTCGATGAAGCGGAGCACCGAGGTCTGGTCGGTCAGCGTGTGGTCGACGTGGTTCACCTTGCTGTACGGCGAAATCACCATCAGCGGCAGACGCGGGCCGTAGCCACAGCGGTCGGCGTGGCCGCCGAGCTTCACCGGCTGCGCGGTGCAGATCGCCGAGTCCTGCTTCGCGTCGTTCGAGCCGTTGACGACCGGTCCGGCGACGTGGTCGTACCAGCCGTCGGAGTCGTCGTAGGCGAGCACGATCGCGGTCGACGCCCACTGCGGCGACTGCTGGATCTTGTTGACCTGGTCGACCACGAACTCCTGCTCGTCGAGCGGGTCGGAGTAGCCGGCGTGGCCGTCCTGGTACGACCCGGCCTTGAGGTAGCTCACCGAGGGCAGGTTGCCCGCGCCGAGCGCGGTGTCGAAGTCGGCCAGGTCGTACTGGTGATTGGCCTGGTCGGTCTTGCCGATCGCGTCCGGCGACTTCGGCGGCAGGTGCTTCGGGTTGGCCGTGGACTTGTAGTACTGGAACGGTTCGTGGTGCGGGCTGTAGTCCACAACGGACTGACCGCCGATGTTCTTGTGCGACTGCCCGCAGACCGCGTAGCGCCCGCTCTCGCCGCCGCCTGGCGTGGTCGGGCGGAAGCCGCCCTGGAACCAGCCCCAGGTGACCTTCTTCTCGTTGAGCAGGTCGCCGATGTTGCGGCCTTGCATCACCGCGAGGTTGTCCTTGGCCATGTGGTTCTTGTCCGAGCAGTCGTCGAACGCCGGGTCGGGGTCTTCGATGATCGTGCCGACCTTCGAGGCGTCCGGCGAGACGGCCGCCTTCGGGTCGTCCTTGGGCTCGCCGCTCACCGAGTCGACGGCCTGGACGCCGTGCGTCTGCCCGGAGATCAGGTTGATCGCACCGGGCGTCGACGGGCCGAACACCGTGTCGAAGGAGTTGTCGTTCAGCGCGTAGTGCTGGGCGTAGTTCCACATGCCGGTGACGGTGTTGCCGTCGTAGTAGTCCATGACCAGGCCGGGTTCGCCGAACAGCACCGGCTGGCCGGTGCACTTGTCCTTCTCGGTGTTCTCGACGAACTTGTCCATCTTGCCGCCGTTGTAAGCGGCCTGTTCCTTGTTGTAGTCGTGGTCCTGGTCGCAGGTCATCGCCTGCTCGTGGGTGAGCCGCTTCGGCTGGTACGCGTTGGGGTTGTGGGTGAGCAGGTCCGGGGTCAGCCCGTTGACCTGCGGTGTCCCGGCGGCGGCGGTGAACTGGGTGCCGTCGGTGTTGGCCGCGTTGGGATACGTGCCGAAGTAGTGGTCGAACGCGATGTTCTCGCCGAAGATCACCACCACGTGCTTGATCGGGGTGGCCGTCCGCGCCTCGCTGTCCCGTGACGGTGGCGCGGGCTGCTCTCCCCCGCTTCCGCTGCAGCCGGCGGCCAGCACGGCGGCGGACGCCAGCGCCACCAGCACCTTTTTGTCCACTGTGGATCCTCCTAACGGGCCAGCAAGGCGCGGCCGTAGTAGTCGTCGGTACCGGTGACACCCGGGAGCGCGTAGAAGTACCCGCCGCCGAACGGCGAGATGTAGTCGGTCAGCGGCTCGCCGTCGAGCCGCTTCTGCACGGTCTCGAACTGCGCTTCGAGATCGCGCTGGTAGCAGGTGAAGATCAGCCCCATGTCGAGGTTGCCGTTCGCGTCGACGCCGCGGTCGTAGTTGAACCCGCGCCGCAGCAGCCTGCTGCCGCCGGTGTCGTCGGTGCGCGGGTTCGCGAGCCGGATGTGACTGGTCAGCGGGATCACCGTGCCGACGGGATCGTCGCCGAACCGCGGCACGTCGGTCTCGCGCGCGCCGTCGAGCGGGGCGCCGGTGTCGCGCCGCCTGCCGATCATGTTCTCCTGCTCGGACAGCGAGACCCGATCCCAGAACTCGACGAGCATCCTGATCAACCGGATCACCTGGTAGCTGCCGCCGTCCGGGGTCCACACCAGACGGTCCATTTCGGACTCGACGGGGTTGGCCGTGCCGTCTTTGAAGCCGAGCAGGTTGCGCGGCGCGCCGTCGGGCCTGGCGGGTGAACTGAACCCGTTGAGCTTCCAGCGCACCTGCATGCCGCCGCGCGTCGCGCGCGTGATGTCGCGCAGCGCGTGCAGGACCGTGTCCGGCTGCTCGGCGGTGAGCACCAGGCTGAGGTCGCCGTGGCACTGCTTCTCGTCGAGCGCGTCGTCGGGGAACGCGGGCATCGGCTTGAGCTTGTCCGGCTTGCGCGCGGCGAGCCCGAACCGGTCGTCGAACAGCGACGAGCCGACGCCGAGCACCACGCCGAGGTCACCGCGCGGCACCTCCGGCCCGAGCACCCCGGAGTCCGACGGCGGCGCGGTGATGCCGAGCGCGGCGGGCGCGCCTCCGGCCACCAGGAACCTGGCGCGGTCCGTGACGGTCTTGAAGAGCTCCGTCAGCTCGTCCCGGTTCTCGGCGATCACATCGAACGAGACGACGACGCTCTGCCGGGCGGGTTCACGCAGGATCGCCTGCTGCCGTGCGCCGTGGAAGGCGGGCTGGGCGTGGGCGCTCGCGGAGAGCCCGGCGATGCCGACGCCCGCGACCGCGCCACGCAGGAAGGTCCGGCGCGCCAGGTTCACGACACCCTCCTCGGTTCGGCGATCGCGGCGATCGGCGCGAGCTGCTCGGTCAGCTCGGCGACCGAGCCGTTGATCCTCTGCCGCAGCGCCGGATCGAGCTGTGCCAGCGGCGTCCAGGTGCCGTCGGCGCGTCTCGCGGCCGAGACCGCCGTCCTTGTCCGATTCATCCATTTGTCCACAGTGGAGAGACCGGGGAATCGCGGTGTCAGCAACGGCCGCAGCACGTCGAGCACGGCACTGGTTCCGTCCACATTGGCCAGAACGGTCGCCAGGCTAGTCCCGCTGCCGCCATCGGTCTTGCCGGTCAGCTCGAATTGCAGCGAGTTCTCCATGATTTCATGCGCGCGCAACCCGAGATCATTTTGATCGATTTGGGCACCGGCGAAGAATTCACGCAATCCACGCACATCGGTTTCGAGCTGCTCGGTGACCGGCACGAGCTTCGCCAGGTCATCACCGCGCCACAACCCGGCTTCGAGCCCGTGGAACCCGGTCTCGTTGATCGCCGCGTCCGCGTCGCCGAACGCGTCGTAGGCGGCACCGAGCCGCTCGTAGGTCAGGTGCGCGGTCAGCCACGCCGACTGGCTCGCCGCCCGATTTCCGCCCCGCACGGCGGTTTTCACGGCGGCGACCTGTTCGGTAAGCGTGCCGAGTCCGTTTTGGACATACTCGTGATACGCCTTCACCGGCCCGAGCAGATCGGCGTTCGTCACCGGGACGACGGCAGGCCCGCGGCGCTCGGCTCCGCCCGAAACGTGCGCTTTCGGCCCCACGAAAGGCGCGTCACCTTCGGGAAGACACCGGAACGCGTAATCGCCATTGCCCAGCTCGACCGGCAAAGCCCGGACCGTCCCGGCGCCGAGCCCCTCGATTTCGCCGTACACCATTCCGGTGCCGGGGTCGATCAACTCGACCTCGGCCGTCACCGCACCCGTGTTCCGCACTTGCAGCGTTTGCCTGCCAGGCTTGGCGTTCCAGCCCTCGGCACACGAAGACCGCGAAACGGAGATTTCGGACTCTGCAAGGGATTCCGAGCTACGAGGCCACTTCAGGGCCACCACGACACCCGCGAGCACGACGACCGCCACCGCGATCACCCAGCGGGCACGAAGGAAGCGCGACACGCACAACCCCCACCATCGGTGAATGATTCACCGCTACCTTAACCCCCAACGCAAAGAGGTCGTGAGCGGTACGGCCGGTTAGAACCCAATGCCACGTAGCTTAAGTTGATCTTGTTTGTGGTGGTGGGTTTGCGGCGTGGCGGCGTGGGTTGTCTGGGGCGGGCTGGTCTGATCGTCGGTTATGAGTTCAGGTGTGACGGCCAGCCCGGATCAGGTGTCGCTGGGTGTGCTGGTGGCGGCGGTGGATCGGGATGTGATCGACACCGCGATCGCCGCGTGCGGGGTGGGGGCGAAGCGGTCGGATGGGAAGCTGCCGCCGCGTGTGGTGGCGGTGCTGACGATGGCGATGAGCTTGTTCCCCGACGATGATTATGAAGAGGTCGCGACGAAGGTGACCGGGTCGTTGTCGCGGTTCGGGTGCTGGGACGCGTCCTGGACGGTGCCGACGGCCAGTGGGATCACTCAGGCTCGTAAACGGTTGGGGCCGGTGGTGATGGAGCAGGTGTTCGAGGGTGTCGCGCAGGCGGTGGCGACTTCGGACACGCGTGGCGCGTGGTTGCGGCGGTGGCGGTTGCTGGCGATCGACGGGTTCGAGGTCGACCTGCCCGACACCGCGGGCAATGTGGAGGAGTTCGGGTATGCCGGATCGGGCAAGCACCGCTCGGCCTTTCCGAAAGCGCGGGTGGTGGCGCTGGCCGAATGCGGCACGCACGCGTTCCTCGCCGCTCGCGTCGGCGCCTATGCGACGGGGGAGCAAACCTTGGCGCAGGAGCTCTATCCGCGCCTGCTTGCTGATGAGCTGCTGACCGCGGACCGGAATTTCTATAGCTGGGACGCGTGGGACAGCGCCTCACGCACGGGCGCGGCGTTGTTGTGGCGGGCACCGGCGAACCTGGCGTTGCCGGTGGTGCGGGTTCTGTCCGACGGGTCTTATCTCACGGTTCTGATCAACCCGAAGGTCCGCGGAGCGGGCCGTCGTCGTCAGATTCTCGACGCCGCGATGGCCGGGGACCAGATCCACCCCGAGGAGGCACACCTGGTCCGGGTCGTGGAATACGACATCCCCGACCGCGTGGGCAACGGCACCGGTGAGCTGATCGTGCTGCTCACGAACATCACCGACTCCGACGACGCGGCCGCCGAGGAACTCGCCTGTCACGATTTCTGTGTAAGTCAGAGGTGATTACTTACGTTTTTCAGGTTATCAGAAAGGGAGCCTTCCTGGGAAGAGGCGGGCTAGGGTGTTGAGTGCGACTTTCCAGCCGTGTGTTCCCGTTCCGGATGTTCCGCCGCGTTGACTGGAGATGTTGCGGAGTCCGAGGTAGAGAAGTTTCATGGCTGCGTCTTTGTCGGGGAAGTGTCCGCGGTTCTTGGTGATTTTGCGGAGTTGGAAGTTGATGGATTCGATAGCATTGGTGGTGTAGACGATTTTGCGGAGTTCCGGCGGGTAGTCAAGGAACGGGATGAGGTCATTCCAGGCGTTATGCCACACGTCGATGGCTCCTGGATATTGTTGCCCCCATTTCTTGTCGAATTCGGCCAGGGCGAGTTCGGCGCCTTCGACGGTGGGGGCGCAGTAGATCTCGCGCATCGATGTGGCGATCTTTTTGCGGTCGTTGTAGGACACGAATTTCGAGGCGTTGCGGATGACGTGGACCACGCAGGTCTGCACGACCGTGTCAGGAAAGATCACTTTGATCGCGTCGGGAAGACCGGTCAGGCCGTCGCAGCAGGCGATGAGGATGTCTTTGACGCCACGGTTGCGCAGGTCGGTGACGACCTTCTGCCAGAACTTCGCGGCCTCGGTGTCCTGGATCCAGCAGCCGAGAGCGTGCTTGCGGCCGTCCACGTCGACACCGATGGCCAGGTAGGCGACTTTGGTGGTCACCACGCCGTTGTCTTTGACGCGGATCCGGATTCCATCCACATACAGGATCGGATACACCTCGTCGAGCGGACGTGATTGCCACGCTTTGATCTCGTCGACCACGACATCGGTCACGTTCGATATCAATTCCCGGGAGGCATTCACGCCATAAACTTCCAGCAAATGCGCTTCGATGTCGCGGGTGGTCATGCCCCGGGAGTACAGTGACAGGATCATGTCGTCGATGTTGCCGATCCGACGAGATCGCTTCGGCACGATCGCGGGTTCAAAAGACCCGTTCCGGTCACGCGGAACCTCGATATCGACCGGACCGTTCATCGTCGACACCGTCTTGGTCGACCTCCCATTCCGGGAATTGCCGGAACCGCGACCGGAGGGGTCGCCGGCGTCATAGCCTAAATGGTCGGTCATCTCGGCCTGCAGCGCCCGCTCGAGGACCGCTTTGGTCATTTGATTCAGCAAGCCGTTGACGCCGTCGATCGGCGTTCCGGCCGCTTTGGCGTCCTTCAGCAGCGCGTCGATCGTCTCCGGCGAGAACGTCTCCGCCAGCTGCCGCGCCGCCGCCTCGTCACTGCGACGAGGCGATGTGTTCTGCGTCACTCGGTGTCCCTTCCGACCGCCCACCAGGCCGGTCGATCTTGGTACACCCCCGACCTACACAGTTGGCATGACACGCCCCGAGGAACTCGCCGCGGCTTATCACCAGCGCTGGGAGGAGGAAACCGCCAATGACCAGCTCAAAACCCATCTTCGAGGGCCGGGCAAGATCCTGCGATCGAGACTTCCGGAGCTGGTGCATCAGGAGATCTGGGCGTGGCTGACCGTCCATTACGCCCTGAGTGTCCTGATCGCCCGCGCGGCCGAGGCCGCAGATCTCGACCCCGACCGGATCAGCTACAGCCGTGTCCTGCGTATCGCCCGTCGTTCCGCCACCGGCACGGCGGGTTTTTCCCCCTCCGGACTGGACTGACGCACTACCCACGATCCTGGCCGACATCACCGGCAAACCCCTCCCGCCCCGCCGACACCGAACATGCCCACGCGCGGTCAAACGGTTACGCCACAACGCATACCGCGCCAAGACACGCACCGAACCAGCCAGCACCCGCCACCCCAGCCCACCCACGATCAGGCTACGCGGACTCACCCGCGCAGCCTGATCAACTCAAGCTACGTGGCATTGGGTTAGAACCGGCGATACCACTCACGACCCCACAATGCCGAGCCCCGGGATAAAGCGGGCTTTACTCCCGGGGATAAAGCCCGCTTTATCCCCGGGAGTTCAGCGGGCTTATCCCCGGCCGAGCTGGTTAGCGCTTGTCAGCCGAGGCCGCCGCGGCGGCCGTGCCGAACGGCTGGACGTTGGGCTGGAAGACCTGGCCTGCGGCGGGCACCTTGAGGTCGACCAGGTACTCGGCCGTGGCCTTGTCCACGCCCAGCGCGTCACCGAGGATGCAGTGACCGAACGCGTCGACGGTCAGCAGCCTGGCGTTGCCGAGCTGCTTGGTCATCCGCTGCGCGAACTTGTACTGCGTCGCCGGGTCGTAGTAGTTGCCGATGACCAGCACCGGGGTGTCGGTCTCGGCGCGCCACGGGCCGCGGTAGACGTCGGGCTTCTTGGCGGGCCACACCGGGCAGCCGGCGGTGTCGGAGAACGCCTGGTAGCGACCGAAGGTGGGCGATTCCTGCTCCCACTTCGCGGCGATCGCCGGGACGCTGTCCTGCTTGACACCCTTGAACTGCTTGTCGAGGCAGTTCACGCCGAAGTACGAGTCGTCACCGGTGTACGGCGAGTCGCCGCGCCCGTCCTGACGGCCGCTGCCGCTGCCGTTCAGCACCTTCAGGTTCGCGCCTGCCAGCGACTGCGTCTGCGCACCGGCGGGCGGGAAGGCCGCGTTGTAGTAGTACTGCAGGTCGGCAGCGAGACCGCTGAACGCGCCCGGGTCGTACAGCGCGCCCGAGATGTCACCGGTGAAGTTGTTGATGGTGTACGGCTTGCCGTCGGGCGCGGTGAGCGGCTTCGAGCGCAGGTAGGTGCGCAGCTCGTCGAACTTCGCGCGCGGCTGGCCGGAGCTGAACGCGCAGTTCGTGCCGACCTGCTGGCAGCGCTTGAGGAACCCGTCGAGCGCGATCTCGAAGCCGGTGGCCCGCTCGCGGTCGTACTGGACGCCGTCCGAGGTGCGCAGCTGCGGGTCGACGTTGCCGTCGATCACGATCGCGCGGGACTGCTTCGGGAACATCGCGGCGTAGGTCGACCCGATCAGGGTGCCGTACGAGAAGCCGACGTAGGTCAGCTTCTGGTCGCCGACCGCGGCACGCAGCACGTCGAGGTCACGCACCACGTCCTTGGTGGACATGTGGTTGAGCAGCGCGCCCGCGTTGTTCTTGCAGAACTGGCCGTAGTCGCGGTACGCGGCGAGCGTGCCGGAGATCTCCGCGCGCGAGATCGGCACGGCGATCTGGGCGCCGAACACCTCGTCGGCGTCCTCCTGCGTGGTGAAGCACTTCAGCGGGTTGCTGATGCCGACGCCACGCGGGTCGAAGCCGATCAGGTCGAACTTGTCGACGACCGACGGCTGCAGGAACCGGGTGCCGGAGATGGCCATGCGGCGGCCGGCGCCACCGGGGCCGCCGGGGTTGAGGAACAGCGACCCGATCTTCTTGTCAGGGGTGTTCGCCGAGTGCTTGAGCAGCCCGATGTCGATGGTGCCCAGGTACTTGTTGTCATGGTCGATCGGCATCCGGTAGCTGCCGCAGCTGTATTCCTTCAGCTTGTCGGCAGGCACTCCGCTCAGCGTGCCCGCCGGGCAGGGAATACCCCACTTCACCGGCGGCGTGGCGCCGACCGGCGCGGGAAAGACCTTCCCGCCGTCCTCGGCGGCCGCGGCCGTCGTCGCTCCCGCCAGCACCGTCCCGGCTACGAGCGCCCCCACCAGCGCGAATACCCGCACTGGCCTCCTCGTGGATCTCGGCAAGACTTCTCCTCCCACACGTCACCGCGTGTCACGGTGAGTCACGGGTTCCGACCCTTCCACAGTCGGGTGAGCGCCGTCACCGGCCGAAAGGATGGAGCAAAAGCCTCAAATGGACCTGGCCAACCGGAAAATCGGTAACCGTCGGCCCGCGGCCGTACGCTCCATGGCGTAACCCGGCCAGAACTCGAGCAGCCGCCGCCACATCACGTCGTAGGCCTCGCCGGTCAGCTCGTGGGCGACCACCGCGGTCTCGCGGCCCTTGATCGCGATCGTCGCCTCCGGCTTGGCACGCAGGTTGAACGTCCACGCCGGGTCGCTCGGCTTTCCCCAGTTCGAGCCGGTGAGCACGAAGCCGTCCCCGTCGGGGAAGTACAGCAGGTTGTTGCTCCTGGCCACACCGGACTTGCGGCCGGTCGTGGTGAGCCGCAGCGACGGCAGCCCGGCCATCGCGACCAGGCTGAACCGGCCGGACGAGGCCCGGTGCAGCCTCTGATCGGCCCAGATGATCCCCGGAGCCAGGCTCATCAGCCACGGCCTGGTCCCCAGCGCCCGCGCCATTGCCACAAGAGGATTACGCACCCCCGCATCCTTCCCAACCCCACGCCCGCTCCCCACCCCGGGTCACTCCCGAAGACCGGGATAAAGCGGGCTTTACTCCCCGCGATAAAGCCCGCTTTACTCCCGGAAGTTCAGCGGGCTTTATCCCCGGGAGTAAAGCGGGCTTTATCCCCGGGGGTTTAGCGGGCTTTACTCCCGGGAGTAAAGCCCGCTTTATCCCGTTGGGTGGGGTGGGGTGGGTCAGCCGGTCGAGCGGGCGAGGGTGAGGGCGAAGCGGTGGTCGGCGTCGGTCCACCAGTGGGCGAGTTCGAAGCCTGCCGCGGACAGCTCGGCCTCGACGCCGTCGCGGCGGAACTTCGCCGAGATCTCCGTGCGGATGTACTCGCCCGCCGCGAAGGGGACCTCGAGGTCGGCGCCCGGGATGCGCACCGTGACGGCTTCGCGGGCGCGCAGGCGCATTTCGATCCACTCGGCCTCGGTGTCCCAGAACGACTCGTGGGCGAAGGCGTCCGGGTCGAAGTCGGCGCCGAGCCGGGCGTTGATCACGCGCAGGACGTTGCGGTTGAAGTCGGCGGTGACGCCGGCGGCGTCGTCGTAGGCCCGTTCGAGTGTCGCCGGGTCCTTGACGAGGTCGGTGCCGAGCAGCAGCCACTCCCCCGGCGCCAGCACCTCGCGCACGGAGCTGAGGAACTTCGCGCGCTCGGCGGGGAGGAAGTTGCCGATCGTGCCGCCGAGGAAGGCGACCACCCGCGGCCGCTCGCCGGGCAGCAGGTCGAGATGCTGGGTGAAGTCGCCGACGACACCGCGCACGTCCAGCTTCGGGTAGTCGGCCGCAATGGCGGTGGTGGCTTCGGCGAGCGCGGACGCCGAGACGTCGAGCGGGACGAAGTTTTCGAGCGTGCCGTGCTCGGTCAGCGCGTCGAGCAGCAGGCGCGTCTTCTCGCTGGAGCCGGAGCCGAGCTCGACCAGCGTGTGCGCGGCGGTCAGCCGGGCGATCTCACCCGCCTCGCGGCGCAGGATCTCCCGTTCGGCTCTGGTCGGGTAGTACTCGGGCAGCGCGGTGATCGCTTCGAACAGCTCGCTGCCGCGCGCGTCGTAGAACCACTTGGCGGGCAACCACTTCTGGGTGGCCGCCAATCCTTCGCGGACGTCGGCGCGCAACGCGCCCGCCGCGGACTCGGCACTGTGGTGCACTTCGAGGTCGGCTTCGGTCATCAGGGTCGAGCACTCCGATCTGGTTCTTGGCCGATCTGGATCATCGTCGCCGTCGCACGGTCGGCGCGCACGGCGTGTCTCTCGGGCACCGGGGTCCAGTCGGGGTTCCCGTCGAACGGCTCGGAGGCGACGTACACGGCGTCACCCTGGCGCAGCAGGGACAGCGAATGCGTCCAAGCGGTCGCGATGAGCTGCTCGCCGTCGGTGAGCAGGAAGTTGAGCCGGGACCCCGGCGCCGCCGCCTCGACGGCGAGCACCAGGCCGGTGACCGCTTCCAGCGGGTCTTCGCCGTCACGCAGGCGTTCGCGCAGCAACGTCCACAGCAGCGCCGAGTCGGTCGGCGCTTCGACCGTGAACAGTTCCGTGACCGGCAGTTTCTCCGCCAGCGGGGCCATCGAGCCAGGCCAGCCGGTGACGAGTCCATTGTGGCTGAACAGCCACCTGCCGTCGGTGAACGGGCTGCACGCGGCCTCCGTCACCGGCATGCCGGTGGTGCCGTTGCGCACGGCGGCGACAAAAGCGTTGGTGCGTAAGGATTGCGCGAGCGCGGGCAGCGACTCGTCCGCCCACAGTGGACTGACGCGCCGGTAGCGCAGCGTCTCACCGGATTCGCCGTACCAGCCGAACCCGAACCCGTCGGCGTTGACCGTGCCGCCGCCGCGCATGTCCGCGGGCGCGTACGACTGGCGCAGCAGCGAGTGCGGCGCCGCGAAGATCGTTTCGCCCGGCGCGCACGGCGGCCCGAGGTACCCCAAATGCCTGCACATCGCTAGCCGATCTCCCCTGGTCCGGCGTCCCTGGCGCAGCGGAAGCCGGAGAAGATCTGCCGCCGGATCGGGTAATCCCAGTTGCGGAAGGTGCCCCGGATCGCCGCCGCGTCCGTACCGAAGGAACCACCGCGCAGCACCTTGTATTCCGGCCCGAAGAACACTTCCGAGTACTCCCGGTACGGGAACGCCGCGAAGCCCGGGTAACCGTGGAAGTCGCTGCTGGTCCACTCCCACACGTCGCCGATCAGCTGATGCACGCCCAGCGGCGACGCCCCGGCGGGGTACGCGCCGGCCTCGGCGGGCCGCAGGTGCCGCTGGCCGAGGTTGGCGTGCTCCTCGCGGGGCTCGTCGTCACCCCACGGGAACCGGCGTGACCGGCCGCTCCCCGGGTCGAACCTGGCCGCCTTCTCCCACTCGGGCTCGGTCGGCAGGCGCCTGCCTGCCCACTTCGCGTACGCCTCGGCCTCGTAGAACGACACGTGCACGACCGGCTCGGCGGCGGGCACCCGTTCGTAGACGCCGAATCTCGTGCGCCACCAGCCGTCGATTTCCCGCTTCCAGAAGCGGGGCGCGGTGATGTCGTGCTCGTTGCGGTAGATCCAGCCCGGCTCGCTCCACCACTTCGGGTCGTCGTAGCCACCCGAGTCGAGGAACGCGGTGTAGGCGCCGTTGGTGACCGGGGTGGTGTCGATGAAGAACGCCTCGACCACGGTTTCGTGCGCGGGACGTTCGTTGTCGAGCGCCCACGGTTCCGCCGACGTGCCCATCAGGAACGGGCCACCGGGGATCAGCACCTCCGCAGGCAGCCTCCCCGAACCCGAAGGCGGGTTCGGGGCGTGGAGCACCGGGTCGCCCTGGCGTAGCTGATGAGTGGCGAGCATGGTCTCGTCGTGCTGCTGCTCGTGCTGGGTGATCATGCCGAACGCGAACGCGTCCTCGAGCAGCCTGCGTCCGCTCAGCGGCACTTTTTCCAGTATTTCCAACGACTTCGCGCGCACTTCGCGGACATAGCCGCGCGCGTCCTCCGGACCGAGCATCGGCAGCGACGGCCTGTCCGCGCGGGCGTGCAGGAACGCGTCGTAGATCTCGTCGAGGTCGCCGCGCACGGGCTCACGGCCGCCGACGTCGCGGACCAGCCAGAGTTCCTCCTGGCTGCCGATGTGCGCGAGGTCCCACACGAGCGGGGACATCAGTTTCGAGTGCTGCCGGGTCAGGGTCTCGTCGTCGACGTCGGTCAGCACCAGGCTGCGGGCCCTGGCGCGGGTGAGCGCCTCGGCGGCGTGCGCGCGCAGGTCCTGCGGGGATAGTTCACGGAGCGGGTTCTCTTCTACTGCGGTCATTTCGGGAAGTCTCCTCAGCGCCGGCACGTTTCTGCACGGCGTCGGCGATCTCGGCGATCGTCCGTTGTGGAAGATCGGTGCGGTGCAGCGAGGCGCAGCCGAGATCGGCCACCTTCCTCGCCACCGCGGCGATTCCGGCGTCCGCGAGGCCGAGCCTCGCGGCGCTTTCCCACTGGTCCAGCACCGGTGCGCACAGGTCGAGCACCATGTCCACTGTGGACTCGTCGGCCAGCAGCGCGGTGAACAGCGCGACCGGCGGCAGCCAGTCCGCGCCGGGTTGCGCGTCGAGATAACGGACCTCGAGGTAGCCCTGTGGCCGGACCGGGGTGAACATCGTGCTGAGGTGGTACGCCAAATCGGCCTCGGTCGGTCTGGGCAGCACGGCGCCGGCACCTCGGCCGTCGATCCAGTCGGCGAAGCTCAGGCCGTCCGGCGCGTCCCATGGCGCGCCTTCGCGCGGCAGCACCATGAGCGGCGTGTCGAGCAGCCTGCTCGCCCATGCCGACGGCGGGTCCGATGTGGACCCCGTGGTCTGGGTGCGCACCGGCTCGGTGCGCATCACCGCGAGCCAGCGCGCCGAGGCGCAGCCGGTGTCGCGGCCCGCGTGCACGCGCGAGTTCGCGAAGAGCGCGAGCAGCGGTGGCCCGAGCGCGTGCACGGCGGCCCAGCGCTTGGCCAGCTGGGCTTCTTCGCCCGCGTCGACGCAGATCTGCAGGCCGGCGGTGCCCGCCATCATGGTGATGCCGCCTTCGCCGATCGGGGCGAAGCGGCGCTCCATGGCCGCGTACCGCTCGGTGCGCAGGGTCCGGACAGGCCGCCGATGGGCGTCGATGCCGGATTCGCCCAAGCGCAGGCCATGGCGGGCGAGAAGTTCGGATAGTCGGGCCAGGTCTTGCGAGACCACCTCGGCCAGCGCGCTCAGCGAAGGCTGGGGCTTGGCGGAGATCTCTACCTGCAGACCGGGTTCGAGGCTCATCGGCGAGCCACCCGGCAGGGGAAGTGCGGGACTTTCGGGGCGGAGCGTCCTGGGGGTGTGCGGACCGAGCGCGGCGGCCAGGTCGTCCGGGCTCAGCGGTCTTCGTGGGTCGTCCGTGTAGTGCACCGTGTACTCGAGTTCGACGCCGAGCAGCCGGGGTGGCCCGTGCTTGAAACAGACCGAAGCGACATATGCCTCACCAGCGGCTCTGTCCGCGAGCACCCTGGCCGTGCGGTTCACCGCACTCCCGGATTTCTCCGGGAATTCACGTACCGCCGTCATGTTCTTTTCACCGCCTCCGATGAGTGGGAAACCTCCTTCGGACGCTACACGCGGGGTACGACAATTCGCAGCACTCGACTCGGCGGCACCCCTACGAGTACGCGGACCGTAAGAACTAGACGGCCAGCCCGAGCTCGGCCGCCGCGCCGCGCACGGCCTCGATGACCAGGTTCAACGCGGGCCGGCGCGACGCCTTCGTGCGGTAGGCGATGGAGACCGTGCGCAGCAGCGGCGTGGTCAGCGGGACGACATCTATACCCGGAGGGCGCAGTGTCAGCCCGAGGTCGGACACGAGCGTGACGCCGAGCCCTGACGCCACCATGGCCATCGCGGTGAACTGCTCCTCGACCTCGTGGTTGATCTTCGGCTCGAACCCGTGGCGCGCGCAGGCCACCCGCACGGCCTTGCCGAAGTGGCTCTTCGGGCTGGCGAGTATCCACGGGTGCTCGGCGAGGTCGGCCAGCGCGGCGGCGCCGGACGGCACGGCTCCGATCGGCACCGCGGCGTGCAGCCGTTCGACCGCGATCGTCACCCGCTCCAGGTCGGGATCCCAGCGCGTCGGCGCGTCGCTGTAGTCGAGCACGAACGACAGGTCGAGCGTGCCGTCGCGGACGGCGTCGGCGGTGTCCTCCGGCGCGAGTTCCCTGGTGCGGACCTGGATACCGGGATGCTCGCCGGCCAGCGTCGTCAACGCCGACGGCAGCAGTCCCGAGGCGACCGAGGCCCAGACGCCCGCGGTCAGCTTGACGGTGAGCGGCTCCTGCGCCTCCTCCAGCGCGTGGGTCGCCCGTTCGACCGAACCGAGGATCTCCTCCGCGTGCTCGGTCAGCAGCCTGCCGAGCTCGGTCAGCTGGACGCGCCTGCCGAGCCGTTCGAACAGCTTCGCCCCGACATCGCGCTCGAGCTGGGCAAGCTGCTGGGACACCGCGGAAGCCGTGTAGTGCAACGCCGCGGCGGCCGCCGTGACGGTGCCCTTGCGATGCAGCTCCCGGAGCATCCGCAAGCGGTGCAAGGAAAGCTCCATGCAGAAACCCTAAACAACTTCGTGCACTTTCGTTAACTGGACGCGCGCGCCACCCCCGCCGCACGCTGGTGACAGGTGCACGTGACGAAGGGTGGAGATGTTGAGAAGGCAGGAATCCGAGCCGCTGGCCAGGACCACATGGATCGACCCGGTGACCGGCGCGCACGGCTACCTGGTCATCCATTCGCTGGTTTCGGGTGTGGCGACCGGCGGCACGCGGATGCGCGCGGGCTGCACGTTGAGCGAGGTCGAAGACCTGGCGCGCGGCATGGCCAACAAGACCGCGACGTTCAACCTGCCGGTCGGCGGCGCCAAGGGCGGCATCGACTTCGACCCCAAGGATCCCCGCGCGGTCGAGGTGCTGGAGCGGTTCTGTGCCTTCTTCCGGCCGTGGCTCGACGCGCACTGGGTGACCGCGGAGGACCTCGGCGTCCCCCAGCACCTCATCGACGACGTCTTCGCCAGGCTCGGCCTCGAGCAGTCGTACCACGCGGCGATCAGCCGTTCGGCCGACCCCGCGAGGACGTTGCGCCGAGTCCAAGCCGGACTGAACGCACCCGTCCCCGGCGGCCTGCTGCTCGGTGACGTCGTCGGCGGCTATGGCGTGGCACAGGCCTGCCTCGGCGTCTCGGCGGCGTGGGAGCAGGAGTGCGCGGCGACGACCGTCGCGATCCAGGGCATCGGCACGATGGGCGGCGGCGCGGCCTTCTATCTGCACGAGGCCGGCATGAAGGTCATCGCCGTGGCCGACGCGGCGGGCACCCTCTATCACCCGGACGGCCTAGACATCCCGGCGTTGCTCGAACTGCGCGACGGTTTCGGCGAGATCGACCGTTCGCAGGTGCCGGCTGAGGTTTCGCGGCTCCCCCGCGACGCGGTCCTTTCGATCGAGGCCGACCTGTTCGTCCCGGCGGCGATCTCGTACGCGATCACGCCCGGCAACCAGGGTTCGGTGGCGGCCCGCGTGGTCATCGAGGCCGCCAACGCCGCGACGACGCCCGAAGCCGAGGGCCTGCTCACGGCGCGCGGCATCCCGGTGATCCCGGACTTCGTGGCCAACGCGGGCGCGGCGGCCTGGGCCTGGTGGCTGCTGCTGGGTGAGGTCGGCGCCGACCCGGCGGACTCGTTCCAGCGCCTGCGCACCGAGATGCAGTCCAAGGTCGCGCTGCTGCTGAGCGCCTGGTCGATGGACCGCATCCCGCCTCGCGTCACCGGCTGGCAGCTCGCGGAGGACAACCGGGTCCAGGCCTCGCCCGAGACGGTCCCGGTCCTCACCATCCCCTAGCACCCGAAGTAACGAACGCCGCTTTCGCAACGTTGAAGGTTGTGAAAGCGGCGTTCGCCACGTTGACGGAGCGCAACAAACCGTACGTACGGATTGCTAAACCTGGGCTCGCGGTGTTAAGAAATAAGGATGCCACGTGTGAGCCAGGATCACCTCGACGCACGACGCCGCCAGATCCTCGATGGCTCCCGAGTGTGTTTCGCCCGCTTCGGATACGAAGGCGCCACCGTGCGCAGGCTCGAAGAGGCGACCGGCTTGTCGCGCGGCGCGATCTTCCACCACTTCCGCGACAAGGAGTCCCTGTTCCTCGCGCTCGCCGAGGACGACGCCGTCCGGATGGCCGACGTCGTCGCCGAGCAGGGTCTCGTGCAGGTCATGCGCGACCTGCTCGCCGAGGGCAGCGACCATCCCGCCGACTGGCTCGGCACCCGGCTCGAGGTGTCACGACGGCTCCGCACCGATCCCGAGTTCCGGGCGCGCTGGGCCGAACGGTCGCAGCAGCTCACCGCCGCCACCCGTCAGCGCCTCCTCCGGCAGCGCGAAGCAGGAAATCTCCGTGACGACGTCGACGTCGCCGTGCTGACCAGCTTCCTGGAGCTGGTGCTCGAAGGCCTCGTCTCGCATCTGGCGATGGGGCTGCCCGCCGACAATCTCGGCCCGGTGCTCGACCTCGTCGAGGAGTCGGTGCGACGGCACCGGGTGAGCGCGCGGATCCGTCCGGCATAGCCACCCCGATCATGGTGAACTGTCCACGTGGCTCTTCTCGAAGCGCACGGCGCCGCGATGGACTCGTTCGACCGGGTCCTGCGCGGGGTCGGCACCCGGCACTGGCGGCTGCCGACGCCGTGTCGCGAGTGGACCGTGCGTGACCTGGTCAATCACCTGACCGCCGAGCAGCTCTGGGTGCCGCACCTGCTCGCGGGCGCGACCATGGACGACGTCGGCGGCCGGTTCGACGGCGACGTGCTCGGCGACGATCCGCTCAAGACCTGGGAGCGGGCGGCCGCGGCCGCCCGCGAGGCGTTCCACGAACCCGGCGTGCTCACCAGGAACGTGCAGGTTTCGACCGGGCTGATCGAGTGCGCCGACTACGGCTGGCAGATGACCATCGATCTCGCGGTGCACGCGTGGGACCTCGCGACCGCCATCGGGCAGCCGAACCCGATCGACGCGTTTGTGGCCGCCGAGCTGCTGGAAGTCCTGCGCCCGCAGCTCGACGAGTGGCAGGGACTCGGCCTTTTCGACCCGCCGGTGGCCGTCTCCCGGCACGCCGACGCGCCCACCCGGCTGGTCGCGTTATTGGGACGAAGGCCATACCGCGCGTAGAACCGCTGGTCACCCGGTAAGATTGGGCTCGCCGCAAACATCTTCTAGAGGAGTGACTCTTTTCGTGCGCGACGCGCAGTCACCTGGTGACAGTATCGAGCCGGGTGGCGAACCCGGCTTTCCCCCCGGCGGGCGACGATGATCGACGTCCTTCTCGCCGTTTTGGGCGTCCTATTCTTCCTGCTGCTGACCATCGGCACCGGCCTCGCCGTCGCCGCTGAGTTCTCGCTGACCGCGCTGGAGCGCTCGACCGTGGACGCGAACGTCCGCCAGGTCGGCGACAAGCGGTCCATCACCGTGCAGAAGGCCCATCAGAGCCTCTCGTTCCAGCTCTCCGGCGCGCAGGTGGCGATCACGCTCACCACGCTGATCACCGGTTATCTGGCGGAGCCGCTGATCGGTGAGCTGGTGCGGCCGCCGCTGACCGCGCTCGGCCTGTCCGACGCGGTCGCGTCCGGGGTCTCGCTCGCGGTGGCGCTGCTGCTGGCGACCTCGCTGTCGATGCTGCTCGGCGAGATGATCCCGAAGAACCTCGCGATCGCGCGCCCGCTGCAGACCGCCCGCGCGGTCGCCGGGTACCACTCGCGGTTCTCGGCGCTGTTCCGCTGGCTGATCACGATCATGAACAACAGCGCGAACTTCCTGGTGCGCAAGTTCGGCGTCGAGCCGCAGGAGGAACTGCGCTCGGCCCGTTCACCGCAGGAGCTCGGCTCGATCGTGCGCTCCAGCGCGGAGAGCGGCACGCTCGACACCTCGACCGCGGAACTGCTGGACAAGTCGCTGCGCTTCGGCGAGCGGACGGCGGAGGAGCTCATGACCCCGCGCGTGCAGCTCGAGTCGCTCACCGTCGACCAGTCGATCAACGAGCTCATCGCGTTGTCCCGCGAGACCGGGTTCTCCCGTTTCCCGGTCTACTCCGAGGATCTCGACGACGTGCAGGGCGCGGTCCACATCAAGCAGGCGTTCACCGTGGCGGGCGCCGAGCGCGACACGGTCCGCGTCGGCTCTGTCATGCGCCCGGTGCCGACGGTGCCGGAGTCACTGCCCGGTGACTCGCTGCTCAACCGGCTGCGCGACTCGCGTTTCCAGCTCGCCATCGTCGTCGACGAGTACGGCGGCACGGCCGGGCTGGTCACGCTCGAAGACGTGGTCGAGGAGATCATCGGCGACGTCCGCGACGAGCACGACGGGCACGAAACCCCGGCGGCGCAACGACTCGGCGCCGACAGCTGGATGGTGTCCGGTCAGCTGCGCGCGGACGAGGTCACCGACGTCACCGGTTTCCACATGCCCGACGGTGACTACGAGACGATCGCCGGGCTCATCCTCGAACGCCTCGGCAAGATACCGGCCGAGGGCGATTGGACCGATGTGGACGGCTGGCGGCTCACGGTGACCACCATGGACCGCCTGCGCATCGCCGAGGTCAACGTGCGCTCGCTCGAACTCACCCAGGCCGATCAGGAGCTGGTCCGATGAGCGACTGGTTCTCGATCTTCCTCGTGGTCGTGCTGCTGCTGGCGAACGCGTTCTTCGTCGGCGCGGAGTTCAGTCTCATCTCCTCGCGCCGTGACCGGCTGGAAGCGTTGCTGGAGCAGGGAAAGACCCGCGCGCGCACGGTCATCAACGCGTCGAAGAACGTCTCGCTGATGCTCGCGGGCGCACAGCTCGGCATCACCATCTGCTCGCTGCTGCTCGGCCGTCTCGGCGAGCCCGCGATCGCGCACCGGCTGGCCGCGTTCTTCGACCTGTTCGGTGTGCCGGAGGTGCTGCGGCACACGATCTCGTTCGCGATCGCGCTGGCCTTCATCACCATCCTGCACGTGCTGATCGGCGAAATGGTGCCGAAGAACCTCGCGATCGCCGAGCCGGAGCGGCTCGCGCTGTGGCTGGTGCCACTGCACGTGGCGTGGGTGAAGCTGGTGAACCCGTTCATCTGGCTGCTGAACTTCATCGCCAACTCGGCGCTGCGGCTGGTCAAGGTGGAGCCGAAGGACGAGCTCGAAACCGCTTACACCTCAGCGGAACTCGCCGAACTGCTCAGCGAGTCGCGTCGCGAGGGCCTGCTGGAGCAGTCCGAACACCTGCGCCTGACGCAGACTTTGTCGTCGGTCCAGAAGACGGTCGCGGACGTGCTGGTGCCGACGGCCGAGCTGAAGACGTTGCCGAGCACGCCGACGCTGGGCGACGTCGAGGCGATCGTGTCGTCGACCGGCTTCTCGCGTTTCCCGCTGCGCGCCGAAACCGGTGAGCTGATCGGGTATCTCCACGTGAAGGACGTGCTCGACCAGGCCGGTGAGGCCCCGTCGAGCATCATCCCCGCGACGAAGACGCGTGCGCTCACCGAACTGCGCGCCGACGCGCGGCTCGACGTCGCGCTTTCGGCCATGCGCAAGGAAGGCAGCCACCTCGCCCGCGCGCTCGACGCCGACGGCAGGGCGATCGGCGTGGTGGCGCTGGAAGATCTGGTCGAGGAGTACGTCGGCACCGTGCGCGATGGGACGCACGTGCGGGTATGAAGGTACTGACCGAACCCGAGTGGCGTGCCCGCGAGGAAGCGCACGCCGAGCGGATGCGGCGCTGGACGGTGCCGCACACCGAACGGCGCTCGCGGCAGGAAAAGCACCCGGTGCTGGACTTCCTGTTCACCTACTACTCGCACAAACCGTCCCATCTGGAGCGGTGGAGCCCGGGGCTCGGCGTGGTGCTGGCGGGCGCCCAGGCGCGGCGGTTCCTCGACCGCAAGGGTTACCGCGAGGTGGCAGGCGGGATCACGGTAGACCCGTCGGCCGCGTCGCGGCGCACGGTGACCTACATCGGCGCGCTGCTGACGGCGACCGCGTCCCGTGCGCCGCGGCTGAGCTGTTTCGGGCTGCACGAGTGGGCGATGGTCTACCGGCAGCCGGCGGGTGAGATCCGGCACGCCCAGCTGCCGCTGAGACTCGGCTCACCCGGCACCGACGAGGTGGTCGAGTCGATGGGCGTGCGCTGCGGGCATTTCGACGCGTTCCGCTTCTTCACGCCGGAGGCGCGCCCGCGCAACGAGCTGCAGCCGTCCAGGGAGACTCAAGCCGACTTCGAGCAGCCCGGCTGCCTGCACGCCAACATGGATCTCTACAAGTGGGCGGCGAAGCTCGATCCGTTCGTCCCGGCGGAGCTGCTCGGCGACTGTTTCGAACTGGCGGCGGAAATCCGGGAATTGGACATGCGTGCCAGTCCGTACGATCTGGCGGACCACGGGTACCCACCGGTCCGTATCGAGACGGTGGACGGCCGCCGCGAATACGCGGGCGCCCAGGCGGAATTCGCACGTCGGGCGGCACCTTTGCGCGAAAATCTCCGTGAAACCTGCGCGGAGTTGACCATTCTTTTCTGATTCCGCGCGGTTATCGGCAAATGACAACAACCCCGCAGCGTGAGGGGCCTGTCACGCCGCGCCTATCGTTACCTGAGCTAAAGAAAGTTCACACGGTGAGCATGTTGACACCTCATGCTAAAACTGTGCGTCACCGCATTTCGCCCCTTGAATACACCTGTTAGAGTGATAACGTTTTGATTGCGCCTACAGAGCGCATGGACCGGTAGCGAAAGGATAACGATGGGGCGTCATACCCTGGCCGAGGAACCGCTGCCTCACCCCCTCGACCCGCCCGCCCGTCGTGCACAGGCCGGAAGCGGCGAAAGCACCGGCTCCCATCGCATCGTCGGCAAGAAGGCACCACGCCGCCGGATGGCCAAGTGGCCCATCGCCTGTCTCGTGTTCGTGCTGCTCGTCGGCCTCGGCATCGCGGGCTGGAACTGGCTCGACAGCATGTCCAACAGCCGCGCCGAGGCGCAGGCGGTCAGCTGTGACGCGGGCAACTCGAACATCCGCGTGGTGACCACGCAGTCGATCGAGCGGCCCGTCACCCTCGCCGCCGAGAAGTGGAACAAGGCCAAGACGGTCGTCCGTGACCACTGCGTCCACGTCGACGTCTCGGCGTTCAAGTCCTCCGAGGTGCTCGCCTCGCTCACCGGCGCCGCGCCGCTGGACCTGATCGGCGGGCTGCCCGCCGCCTGGATCCCCGAGTCCTCGTTCTGGGCGGGCGAGCTGCAGTCCAAGAAGCCCGAGCTGGTCAGCGCGCCGCCGCTGTCGGTGGCGAACGCGATGTCGGCCGACTACCCGTACGTCGGCCTCGGCGACAGCCGGGTGGACGACACGCAGAAGCGCGCCGCCCAGGCCTTCCGCGACTTCCTCAAGCAGCCGGACCAGCAGAAGGACTTCGCGGGCGCCGGCATCAAGGGCACCTAGGCGTAGTCGAAGGTGTCCGGGTCCGGCCCGGTCCGGGTGCCGTTGTCCAGCTCCGCGATGACCAGCATGTCGTCGTCGGCCAGCTCGAAGTCGAAGACGTCGATGTTCTCCGCGATCCGCGACGGCGTCACCGACTTCGGGATGGCCACGTTCCCCAGCTGAAGGTGCCAGCGCAGCACGATCTGCGCGGGGCTCTTGCCGTACTTGGACGCGAGCGCCGTGATGGCCTCTTCGCCCAGCAGCGAGCCCTTCGCGAGCGGGCTCCACGCCTCGGTGACGATCCCGCGTTCGGCGTGGAACTCGCGCAGCGGCACCTGCTGCAGCGCGGGGTGCAGCTCCACCTGGTTGACCGCGGGCACGATCTCCGTCTCCTCGAACAACGACCGCAGGTGTGCCGCGGTGAAGTTGGAGACGCCGATGGCGCGAGCCCGTCCGTCACGGTAAATCGCTTCGAGCGCGCGGTAGGTTTCGCCCGCGCTACCGCGCCGGGGCAGCGGCCAGTGGATGAGGTACAGGTCGATCCGGTCCAGCCCGAGCGCGGCCAGGCTCGCGTCGAAAGCCTTGAGTGCCTTGTCGTAGCCGTGGTGCGCGTTCCAGAGCTTGGTGGTTACGAACAGGTCGTCACGCGGGATCCCCGAGGCGCGGATCGCCTCGCCGACACCGGCTTCGTTCTCGTACATGGCGGCGGTGTCGATGCTGCGGTAACCGGCTTCCAGCGCGGTGGTGACGACTTTGGCCGTGCCGTCGGCGGGCACCCGCCACACACCGAACCCCAGCTGCGGGATCTTGACGTCGTTGTTGAGGCGGATGGTGGGCACGTCGGCCATGGCGTGGCGTCCTCACGTCGGATTCCTCTACCCCCGCGTATCCTGCCATCCCCGCCGCAGATACTCAGCCGTCGGCGTGTCGGCCGGGAAGAAGGACTCGATCACCAGCTCGGCCAGCGTGATGTCCAGCGGCGTCCCGAAGGTCGCGACCGTCGAGAAGAAGGTCAGCTCGGTGCCGTGATGGCGCAGGCGCAGCGGGATGATGATGTCGCCGGGCGCCGGGACCTCGACCTCGGGCACCGGCTGGTCGCAGGGATAGCCACGCAGCTCGTCGAGCAGCTCCGTGAGCACCGGGTCGGCGGTCTGCGCGACCTGCCTGCGCAGCCTGCCCAGCAGATGCGCCCGCCACTCCCCCAGATTCACGATGTTCGGCGCCATCCCGTCCGGATGCAGCGTCGCGCGCAGCACGTTGGTGAGCAGCGACGGGTCGACGTCCTCGACCATGATCCCGATGCTCGCGTTGGCCTCGACGAGGTTCCAGTGCCGATCGACCACGGCGGCCGGGTACGGCTCGTGGCTGGCGAGCAGCTGGCGCACGGCCTGGCGCGCGGCGGCCATCTCGGGATCGGCGAGCCCGGTCTCGGCGTACGCGGGCGCATAGCCCGCGGCGAGCAGGAGCTGGTTGCGCGCCCTGAGCGGCACGTCGAGGTGCTCACCGAGCTTGAGCACCATCTCCCGGCTCGGCTGCGAACGCCCGGTCTCGACGAAACTCAGGTGCCTGGTGGAAATCTCCGCCTCGATGGCCAGGTCGAGCTGGCTGATCCGGCGCCGGTCCCGCCACTCACGCAGCAGCTGGCCGACGGGTCGCTGACGCGTCGCAGTAGTCACCCCGGCGACGCTACGGAGTTCGCCTCGCGGTCGCCATTACCTCCCGCGTAATCGACGGGCGGCCGGTCCCCCGGACAAGGTTGTGCCATCACAAACCGAAAAGGGGTTCACACCATGTCCGACATCGCCGACCGCTACCTCGCCGTCTGGAACGAGACCGACCCGGCCCGCCGCCGCGCCCTCATCGCGGACACCTTCACCGAGGACGCCTCCTACACCGACCCGCTCGGCGCGGTCCGCGGCCACGACGGCATCGACACCTTCATCGCGGGCGCCCAGTCCCAGTTCCCCGGCCTCGTCTTCACCCTGCCCGCCGAACCCGACGCGCACCACAACCTGGCGCGTTTCCAGTGGCACCTTGGCGCGCCCGACGCTCCCGAGCCGCTGGTCATCGGGTTCGACGTGGTCGTGATCGCCGACGGCCGCATCAGCGCGGTCGGCGGCTTCCTGGACAAAGTCCCCGCCTGACGTCGGGGGTCGTGAGTGGTACGGCCGGTTCTAACCGGCCTAAACACTCACGACCCCTTGGGGGCCGGCTCGTGGTCGCGAGGGGTTCAGGTGAGGGCCTCCCTGACCCGAATCCGCCGAGTGAGGGCCTCCCTCACCCGAAATGTCGGGTGAGGGAGGCCCTGACCACCTCCAGCCGGGTGAGGGAGGCCCTCACTCCAGCCAGCCGACCCATGCGTCACCCATGGCGTTCCCTCGGCGCCCATCAACTGTCCACTCAGGACACCAGCCGCCACCCTCGCCGCTGGGGGCTACCGGCCTGTATGAAGGCTCCCCTCATCCACCCATGCTGGATGAAGGCTCCCTTCATACAGCTCGAACTTGATGAAGGCTCCCTTCATACGCCCAGGCTGTATGAAGGCTCCCCTCATACGGGCCGAACTGGATGAAGGGAGCCTTCATACACGCGAAACCCCCGCCGTCAGCGCGAGGCCTGGGCGCGACGCCAGGCCTACCTGGGCACGGGGGTCGTGAGTGGTACGGCCGGTTCTATTGATCCGTAAGGCAAATATGGCGTGTCAGTCTGCGGCGTAGCGGACGGGTTCCTTGCCGAAGAAGGCTTTCACGCGGTCGGGTTGGTTCTGGCGGCGGCGCAGGTGGGTGCGTGCGCCTGCCGCCAGTTCCTCTTGGGTGCGGGGGCTTTGTGTTGCGGTGACGTGGTGTTTGAGGTCGCCGTTGAGCAGTTCGACGGGGTTGAGTTCGGGGCTGTAACCGGGCAGGAAATGCATCTCGATCCGCTCGGTCCGCTGGGCGAGCCAGTCTTTGAGCAGGATCGCGCGATGTGAGGGGTGCCCGTCGACGATCAGGTGGATCTTGCGATCAACGTGACGCACCAGCCGATCGAGGAACTCGATCATCACGTGGACGTTGAACCCGCCCTGGAACACGGTGAAGTAGAGCTCGCCTTTGTTGCTGATCGCGGCCATCGCGTTGACCGTGAACCGCTTGCCACTGTTGGGCACCACCGGGGTTTTCCCGACCGGAGCCCACGTGGCCGCGACCGAGGCGTCCGAACGCAGCCCCGTCTGATCCAGCCACAGGATCACCGCCTTCTCCCGCTTCGCGCGCGCCGCGATCGCCGGATACCGCTGCTCAAGCCACTCGGTGACCTTCTCCGGGTTCTTCTCATACGCCACCTGCACCGGCTTCTGCGGCGAGAACCCCCACGACCGCAGATACTTCCCGATCGTCACCCGTGACAACTCCAGCCCGAACCAGCGTTTCACCAGGTCAGCGACCAGACCACGGGTCCACACCAGCCCCACCAGCTGAAACTGGTCCGGATACCTGCCCAGCACCGCCCGCCGCAACCGCGCCTGCTGCCTCACATCCAGCGCCATCTGCTCGCCAGCACGCCGACCACGTTTCTCGGCATACAACGCCCGATTCCCGTTGCGCTGAAACGCTGTCCACCACCGCGTCACCGACCGCACCGACACCCCGAACAGCTCCGCGACCTCAACCTGGGTCCGCCCAGACTGGACCGCGGCGACCACCCGCCGCCGCAGATCCTCCTGCGATTGCTGGGAAAGCCGCCGCGCATCCGTCACCCGAACCTTCGCGTTCACACCACGATCATGCCATATTTGCCTTACGGATCAATAACCGGTCTAAACACTCACGACCCCGTTACTCGGCGAAGGCGTCGAGGGGTGGGCAGGAGCAGACGAGGTTGCGGTCGCCGGAGGCACCGTCGATGCGGCGGACCGGCGGCCAGATCTTGGTCGCGGTGAGACCGGCGGGGAAGACGGCGATCTCGCGGGAGTAGGCGCGGTTCCACTCGCCGGAGACGCAGCGGGCTGTCTTCGAGTGGCCAGGTGCCGGCTGCGACGTGGTCGATCTCGCGGCGGATGGCGATCATGGCTTCGCAGAAGCGATCCAGCTCGGCGAGGTCTTCGCTTTCGGTCGGCTCGACCATGAGGGTGCCCGCGACGGGGAACGACATCGTGGGCGCGTGCAGGCCGTAGTCGGCGAGGCGCTTGGCGACGTCGTCGACGGTGACGCCGGTCTGCTTGGTGATCGTGCGCAGGTCGAGGATGCACTCGTGCGCGACGAGGCCGTCGTGGCCCGAATACAGGACCGGGAAGTGCTCGTTCAGTCGCCGCGCGATGTAGTTGGCGCCCGCGACCGCGGTCAGGGTCGCGCGGCGTAGGCCGTCGGCGCCCATCATGCGGACGTAAGCCCACGAGATCGGCAGGATCGACGCGCTCCCCCACGGCGCCGCGCTGATCGGGCCGACGCCGGTAAGCGGGCCCGCGAGCGGCTGCAGCGGGTGGTTCGGCAGGAACGGTGCGAGGTGCGCGCGGACGCCGATCGGGCCGACGCCCGGTCCGCCGCCGCCGTGCGGGATGCAGAACGTCTTGTGCAGGTTGAGATGCGAGACGTCCGAGCCGAATTTTCCGTACTGGGCAAGGCCGATCAGCGCGTTGAGGTTCGCACCGTCCACATAGACCTGACCGCCCGCGTCGTGCACCAGCCCGCAGACCTCGCGCACGGTGTCCTCGTACACGCCGTGCGTCGACGGGTAGGTGATCATGATCGCGGCGAGATCGTCCGCGTGCTCGAGTACCGAAGTCTTCAGGTGATCGAGGTCGATGTTGCCCTGGTCGTCACAGCGGACGACCGCGACGCGCATGCCCGCCATGACCGCGCTGGCCGCGTTGGTGCCGTGCGCGCTCGACGGGATCAGGCAGACGTCGCGCGCGCTCTCGCCGCGCGAGCGGTGGTACGCGCGGATCGCCAGCAGGCCGGCGAACTCGCCCTGGCTGCCCGCGTTGGGCTGCAAGGAAACCGCGTCGTAGCCGGTGATCTGGGCGAGCCAACCCTCCAGATCGGACACGATCTTCAGAAGCCCGGCCGCGTCCTCGGCAGGCGCGAACGGGTGCAGGCCCGCGAACTCCGGCCAGGTGATGGGCTCCATCTCGGCCGCGGCGTTGAGCTTCATCGTGCACGAGCCCAGCGGGATCATGCTCCGGTCGAGCGCGACGTCCTTGTCCGACAACGTCCTCAGGTACCGCAGCAGCGCCGTCTCGGACCGGTGCGTGCTGAACACCGGGTGCGTCAAGAACGCAGACGTCCGCGCGAGTTCCGGATGCAGGCCGTCGGCGGTGTCAGCGTCGAGAGCGTCCACATCGGACACCGCGACGCCAAAAGCCTTCCACACCAGCGAAAGATGCTCACGAGTCGTCGTCTCGTCGCACGCGATGCCAACGTGATCGGCGTCGACGAGCCGCAGGTTGACGCCCAGCTCGCGCGCCGTCGCGACGATCGCCGAAGCCCGTCCTGGCACGACCGCGGTGACGGTGTCGAAGAATTCTCCGTGCTGTACATCGATTCCGGACTCGGTGAGCCCGCCGGCGAGCACGGTGGCCATGCGGTGCGCGCGCAGCGCGATCGTCCGCAGGCCCTCGGGTCCGTGGTACACCGCGTACATCGACGCGATCACCGCGAGCAGCACCTGCGCGGTGCAGATGTTCGACGTCGCCTTCTCACGGCGGATGTGCTGCTCGCGCGTCTGCAGCGCGAGCCGGTAGGCGGGCGCGCCGTCGGCGTCGACCGAAACTCCGACCAGACGACCGGGCAGCTGACGCTCGAAACCCTTGCGTACGGCCATGTACGCGGCGTGCGGGCCGCCGAAGCCCATCGGCACGCCGAACCGCTGCGTCGAGCCGATGACGACGTCCGCGCCGATCTCGCCGGGCGGGCGCAGCAGGGTCAGGGCGAGCGGGTCGGCCGCGACGACGACCGACGCGCCGCAGCCGTGCGCCTCCTCGATGACGCGCTCGTGGTCACGGACCGCGCCCGAAGCACCCGGGTAGGACAGCAGGATCCCGAAGAAGTCGCCGCCGAGTCCCAGCCCCTGAATCCCCTGCGACAGGTCGGCGAGGACGATCTCGATGCCGAGCGGCTCGGCGCGGGTGCGCACGACCTCGATGGTCTGCGGCAACGTGTCCTCGTCGACCACGAACCGCGCCGACTTCGACTTGCCCGCGCGCCGGACCAGCGTCATCGCCTCGGCGACGGCGGTCGCCTCGTCGAGCATGGACGCGTTCGCGATCGGCAGGCCGGTCAGGTCGGCGACCATGGTCTGGAAGTTGAGCAGTGCCTCGAGGCGGCCTTGCGAGATCTCCGGCTGGTACGGCGTGTAGGCCGTGTACCAGGCCGGGCTCTCCAGCACGTTGCGGCGGATGACCGGCGGGGTGATCGTGTCGTGGTAGCCGAGCCCGATCATCTGGATCATCGGCCGGTTGGACGCGGCGAGCGCGCGAAGCTCGGCCAGCGCCTGCGCTTCGGAAGCGGGCGCCGGGAGGTCCATCTCCGGTGCGGGGTCACGTAAAGAAGCGGGTACCGCACGCTCGGCGAGGTCGTCGAGTGACTCGACGCCGACGACTTCGAGGATGCGGGCGAGTTCTTCGGGGCGTGGCCCGATGTGCCGGTCCGCGAACGGGGTTCCCTGTTCCAGGTCGGACAACGAAATGCGGGCCATTACGACCTCCGGACGGCGGGGAAAGGGCCGGTTGGCCCTCCCCACTCTGTCCGTGTCCTTCGAGGACGCCTGAGAGTTTCACCCGAGGTTGAGCCGGGCTTGCACCGTCGGCGGGGTTACCCGGAGATACCCGGGCAATCCACTTTCCAGAGGCGTCTGACCCACGCGGTCCTTTGTGCCTGAGAGGTTCCGGGGAGGACTTGCTCCTTCGGCGCCGGGCTCAGTGTTCTGACCCGGGCTCTCCCGCGTGGGGTCGGCGACTACGAACGAGAGCCTACCCTGCGCGTGATCATCCCGTGCGGCGGGCGTTGCGTCGCTGGGTGAGCTCGTCCGGGGTCATCGTCTCGATCACGCCGCCGTCGGCGCGCTCGGCCGGGAATTCGTGGATGGTGCCGCTGATCTCCTGCATCGCGCCGCTGACGGCGATGCCGAACACGCCCTGCCCGCCCTGCAGTAAATCAACGATCTCCTCGGGCGAGGTGCACTCGTACACCGTGGTCCCGTCGGAGAACAGGGTGACCTTGGCGAGGTCGCGGACCCCGCGCACGGCCAGGTGCTCGACGGCGACGCGGATGTTCTGCAGTGAGACACCGGTGTCCAGCAGCCGCTTGACCACCTTTAAGACGAGAACGTCCTTGAAGGAGTACAGCCGCTGCGAGCCGGACCCGTGAGCCGTGCGGATGCTCGGCGCGACCAGCTTCGTGCGCGCCCAATAGTCGAGCTGCCGGTAGGTGATACCCGCGATCTGGCACGCGGCCGGGCCGCGGTAGCCCACCAGCTCATCCGGCAACGAGGCATCCGGGAACAACTCACCCTGCTCGGCGACCTGGCTCGGCTCCGATGCGGAGTGCTGTCCAGCCTCGACCACAGTATGCCTCCCCTCGCCCGACCAGGCGGCCGGCGAACACGCCGAGTATCCCCATGATCGGGACGCTCGGTACGGCAACACGCCACGACAGTCCCCAGGTGTCGAATCACATCGTGGCGATTTACCGCCTTTGACGGTAAGCCGCCGACCGGGGGCGGTCAACGCGACGCGCGGAGACCTCAAGTTTACGTTGAGAGTTTACTACCCACTTGCCTCGCTTACTCGGTCGTGTTAATTTTTACTCATGCAGATAACACCCGAGACGCAACCGGAGCTTGGCCTCTCCGTGACCGAACAGGCACGGCGCGCACAGATCATCAGCGCGACCATCGCGACGATCGCCGAGCTCGGCTACCGCAAGACCTCCTTCGCCAAGATCAAGGAGCGGGCAGGCCTGTCGAGCACCCGCATCATCACCTACCACTTCACCAACAAGGCCGGCCTGATGCAGAACGTGCTCACCTCGGCCATCGCGCCCAAGGAGCAGTTCCTCGCCGACCGCGTCGCCGACCTCAAGGACCGCGCGGAGCTGTTGCGCGCCTACATCGACACCGAGCTCGAGTTCCTGCGCTCGCACCCGCAGTTCGTCCGCGTGCTCACCGAGCTGGCCGCGAACTCGGACGACGAGGACGGCTGGTTCATGACCGGCCCGATGATCGAGCAGCTGCGCACCGGCCGGATCGAACGGCAGTTGGTACAAGGTCAGAACGAAGGTGCCTTCGGCGCGTTCAACGCCAAGGTGATGGCCATGTCGATCGCGCAGGCCATCGACGGGGTCGCCGCCGCGGCCGCCGCCGATCCGTCGATCGACTACGACGCGTACGCCAAGGAGCTCGGCGACCTGTTCGTCAAGGCCACCCAAGCGTGAAGGCCCCCGGCACACCAGGTGCCAGGGGCCTTCATGAAGTGAGTGCGGCTCAGGTGTCCGCGCCTCGGAAGTCTTCAGGGGACACGGAGTCGAGGAACTCGCGGAACTTCTCCACCTCGTCCTCTTGCTCGTCCGGGATGATCAGGCCTGCCTCTTCGAGCACGGAGTCCTCCGCGTGGATCGGCACGCCGATCCGCAGCGCGAGCGCCACCGAGTCGCTGGGGCGGGCCGAGACCCGGATGTCGCCGTCGAACACCAGCTCGGCGAAGAAGGTGCCTTCGCGGAGATCGGTGATGACGACCTGTTCCAGTTCCCTGCCGAGCGCTCCGATGACCTCTTTGAGCAGGTCATGGGTGAGCGGGCGGGCGGGGCGGACTCCCTGCTGCTCCAAGGCGATCGCGGTGGCTTCGACCGAGCCGATCCAGATCGGCAGGTACCGCTCGCCTTCGGTCTCCCGCAGCAACAAGATCGGCTGATTCGCGGGCAGTTCGACCCGCACTCCGACGACGCGCATTTCGCTCATCGGGCCTCGCCTCCCTCTCGTGCACACGGGCTTCAACGCCCTCTTTTCGACGGTAAGCCCCGACTTGCTCGACGCTACCCGTCTTGACGGCGCTGTGCTCGTCGTCCGGACACCTTCTGCGGGCTCACGCTACGCAAACCCAGGTATAACCGTACGGCATTGACAGCCGCATATTCAGTCATTGACATAGGGCGTGACAACAGGCATGCGGAATTGACACTCCATGCCCGGTTCAGCCGCCGGTGACGCCCCGTATGCCCGCCTTGACCAGCAGCGTGTGCAGCGCGACGGAGAGTGCGGCCAGCTCCTTGACCATCTCGTCGGCGCGCGCTTTCGCGTCGGCGTCACGGTGGCGATACACCGGGGTCACGATCTGTTCCAGCAGTCCGACTTCCCGGTCAGCGGAAGCCCGGAACGCGCGCAAATGCCTCGGCTCGATACCGAATTCGGTCATCGCCTTGACGGTCTTCGCGACCAGCACCGCGTCCGGATCGAAAAAACCGGCCGCACCGGGCCGGATCAGACCGAACTGCTGCAGTTCCCCCAGCATGGCCAGGTCGATCCCAGCCTGTGAGAGCAGTTCCTCCTGCGTCAGCCGGATCTCCCGCTCGGACGCGAAGTCGTCCGGGCCCGGCATCCGCGCGCCGAAGTCCTCGTTCCCGCTCAGATCGAGCGAGACGAGCTTGCGTGGTGGACGCGGAGCGGACACGACCGCCACGTTGCCGCGGTCGGCCGCGTCCAGCTGCTCCTTGATGACCTTCAGCGGCAGGTAGTGATCCCGCTGTGCGGACAGCACAAAGCGCAGGCGCTCCACGTCCGCCACGGCGAACTGCCGGTACCCGGAGGGGGTCCGGCCCGGCTGGACCAGACCCTCCGACTCCAGGAACCGGATCTTGGAGATGGTGACATCGGGAAAGTCGCCGCGCAGCTGCGCCAGCACGGCCCCGATGCTCAACCCATCGCGCTGTGGCCGCCCGGCCGCCGTCACTGCGCCCCCTGACCCCCGGAGCCGGTCAGGAAGACCAGGCGGAACTTGCCGATCTGGACCTCGTCGCCACCGGTCAGCACGGCCTGGTCGACCGGCTCGCGGTTGACGTAGGTGCCGTTCAGGCTGCCGACGTCGATCACCACGAACTCGCCACCCTCACGCCGGAACTCGGCGTGGCGGCGGGAAACCGTGACGTCGTCGAGGAAGATGTCGCTGTCCGGGTGCCGGCCCGCGCTCGTGGTGTCCACGTCGAGCAGGAAACGCGAGCCCGCGTTCGGGCCACGCTTCACGACCAGCAAAGCCTGGTTCGCGCGGAGCGCGTCCAGACCGGCATCCTGCGTCGCGGGCGCAGGCTGCGCGGCGGCCTGCTGTCCCTCGACATCGGCCAGGAAGTCTGCGCGGAAGACAGACGTCCGCTCCGGAGAAGACTCCGGGGGAACGCCGGGTCCGTCGTTCGTGCTCACCTGAGCTCTCCTCACCCGCTGATGTTGCTTTGCCTCAAAAGAACGTATGTGTGCAAACGTACCGTGCCTGATCGATCAGGGCTGCCGCGGCTCCCCCAACCGGACCCGCGGCCTCCCAACCAGGAAAGATCCGCCTCCAGACAGTGCTAGTCCTTGGTCAACGCCTGGTACGCCTCGGCTTCCAGCAGGCTGTCGACACTCGTCGGGTCGTCGAGTTTGATCTCGATGAGCCAGCCCTCGCCATAAGGGTCACTGTTGATCAGCTCGGGCTGGTCGGCGACGCCGTCGTTGACCGCGACGATCTCGCCGTCCAGCGGCGCGAACAGCTCAGAGACGCTCTTGGTGGACTCCACCTCGCCGAACGCGTCACCGGCGCTCACCTGGCGGCCGACCTCGGGCAGGTCGACGAAGACCACGTCGCCCAGCTGGTCCTGCGCGTACTCGGTGATGCCGACGCGCACGGTCTCGCCGCGGGTCGCGACCCACTCGTGCTCTTCGGTGTAGCGGAGTTCTTCTGGAGTGGTCAAAGCCGCTCCCCTTTCGTGCTCTGACAACGGCTGGCGCGGAGTCTCTCACCTACGCCGCGGCGGCCGCATCCCGATCCCCGCCACCGCGGACGGCCTGCACGCACTGGATGACATAGAGGGCGCCGGACCAGACATAGAGGACGCCGCCCCAGGTGGTGAAGGCGTACGCGATCGGGCGGCAGAACGCGGCCAGATCCGAGGTGCCGGTGGTGACCAGCAGGAACGGGAAGGCGTACATGAGCACGAACGTCGCGCCCTTGCCGATGTAGGTGACCTCGGGCGGCGCGAAACCGTTGCGGCGCAGCACCAGCACGCAGACGGCGAGCACGGCCTCGCGCAGCACCAGCGGCGCCACGACCCACCACGGCACGATGTCGCGGATCAGGAAGGCGACGAGTGTCGCGAGGATGAACAGCCGGTCGGCCGCCGGGTCGAGCAGCTGTCCCAGCCTGCTCATCTGGTTGAGCCAGCGGGCGAGCTTGCCGTCCAGCCAGTCGGTCAGCGCGCTGAACATGAGCAACGCGAGCGCCCAGCCGTCTTCCTCCGGCCCCAGCAGGAGCCAGAGGAAGACGGGGACGAGCGCGAGGCGCAGGATGGAGAGCAGGTTCGGCACGTTGAACGCCTGCCGAAGCAGTGAAGACTCTTCAGGGGTGGTGCTCACCCGCTCAGCCTAGTGTCCTGCGGCTAGCTGGCGCGGCGGTGGCTCCAGCCCCTGCGGGCCAGCTCAGCGCGGGTGAGGGCCTGCGGCCTGCCGCGGGTGTCGGTGCCGACCCAGCGCGGGCGGCCGGACGGCGCCTCGAGCACGAAGGGACGGCCGTGGCTCCACACCACGGAGCAAGGGTCTGTCGGCGGGTTGTCTGTGACGGGGACTTCGGAGTTACTCATGGCTCTCACGGGTCGGGGACGGCGGGTCTTTCACTCTCCTTGTCGGCTGTCGTGGCCGGATCGTTAGCCCCGGCACGCGGATTTCACCCTTTAGGACAAAGCGATTCACTCCGTTAACCGTCCATTGTGGACTCTTTGTCGGTGTCGCCGGAGGTCACCGTGCCGATCGGCTCCTCCTGCCGACCGGGTACCCTCCTCATCTTCGGTTCACACCACGCCGGGAGGGTGGCATGACGCACGGACGCGCCGTTCTGGCGTGCCTCGCGGTGGCCGCGCTCGCCGTGGGCTGCGCCGCGGATCCGGCGCCAGCGCCGCCCCCGCCACCTTCTCCCCCGCCGGTTTCGAGCTCCGCTTCTTCCCCGCCGTCGCTGCCGCCCATCCCGGTCGAGACCGGCGCGTCCACGGCCAAGCCGCCCAAGACGACCGCGCCGCCCGCCGACGGCACCTGCGGCACCGTGGCCGCCGCCAGCGGGCTGACCCTGCAGGTGCTGGGCGGGCAGTCGGGCGGCGGCGTCGACTGCGCGACCGGTAAGAAGATCGTCGAGCAGTTCCAGCGCAAGATCGCGGGCAAGCAGCCCGTCGAGTCGAACGAGCCGGTCAGCGACACGGTCGACGGCTGGCTCTGCGTGTCGGGCCCGCCCGCCGCGCAAGGCGGCACCACCTGCAGCAAGGACAACGCGACCGTGCTCGCCGCGGTCGTCCCCACCGAGTAACCCATTCACCGAGAAGGGCACATGTCCAGAGTCACCGTGTTCTGCCTGCTCGTCGCCTCGCTAGCCCTGTCAGGGTGCGGCAGCGACAGCACGCCGCCGCCGGCCGCCCCGTCGTCACCGGCGGCCGTCGCTCCCCCGTCGGGCCCGGCGCCCAGCCCCGCCGCGAACCCGGCGGCGGCCGGCACCAAGTGCGGCGAGGTGCCCGCCAAGGACAAGCAGGCCAAGGTGACCATCCGCGGCGGAGCGGTCGACTGCGCGCAGGCGACCCAGGTCGTCACCGAGTACTTCCAGAAGCTCACCCCGGCCGAGGCCAAGTCGCCGCAGGGCCCCGGCCCGATCGCGGTCGGCGAGTGGACCTGCGGCAGCGGCCCCGACGACCCGGTGACCACGTGCTCGACCGAGGACGACCGCCAGGTCGAGGGCACCACCGCTTGAGGACTCGTGAGCGTTGCGGGCGGTTCTAACCGCCCGCAACGCTCACGAGCTTTTCGGACTTCTTGCGGGTCAACGCGTAGGCGGCGATCGCGGCGGGCACGAACATCACCGAGCCGTAGATCCCGGCCGGGACGGCCATGGCCTCGCTGCCGAGCACCGACACCGCGACAGTGATGGCCAGCGCGGCGTTGTGGATCCCGATCTCCATGGCCGACGCGATCGCCTGCCGCCGCTCCACCCGCAGCAGCCGCGGCACCCCGTAGCCGACCGCGAGGCTCAGCACCGAAAGCAGCAACGCCACCGGCCCGAGCGTGTCGCTGTTGTCCAGCAGCAGCTTGAAGTTCCCGACGATCGAGAACGTGACAGCCAGCGCCAGCACGACCACCGAAGCGACCTTGACCGGCTTCTGCATCTTCTCGGTCCACGCGACGTAGCGGTGCCGCACCCACATGCCGATCGCGACCGGCACCAGCACGACCGCGAACACCTGCAGCAGCTTCGCCGGCTGCAATCCGATCGACGCGTCGTCCGCCATGAACCGCGCCACCGACAGCGCGACCACCAGCGGCAGCGTGAACACCGCGAGCACGGAGTTGATCGCGGTCAGCGTGATGTTCAGCGCGACGTCACCACCCGCGAGGTGGCTGAACAGGTTCGCCGAGGTGCCACCGGGCGACGCGACGAGCAGCATCATGCCGACCGCCAGCACGCCGTTGAGGCCGAACAGCACGACCAGCCCGTAGCAAATGGCGGGTAGCACGACGATCTGGCACGTCAGCGCCACGATGGCGGCCTTCGGGTACTTCACCACCCTGGCGAAGTCGGCCAAGGTCAGCGACAGGCCGAGACCGAACATCACCAGCGCGAGCGCCGCCGGCAGGAAAATCGAGAAGATCTGCGAACCCATCCGAACCTCCGCGAGTTCATAAGCGAGAACCGGCTGCAATCCTGCCCTCGCGGAGGCGCGATCTTTCTCCTCATGTGCGACTAATGTCTGGTTTGTGACCTTCGAGGTGGGTCGTGAGTGTTTTCGCCGGTTAGAACCGGCCGGAACACTCACGAGTCCTTGAAGTCCTCCTCGCGGAACTCGCCCGACGGCCGCAGATCGGCGCCGCCCGCGCGGTTGCGGAGCTCCACACGGCGGATCTTGCCCGAGATCGTCTTGGGCAACTCCGCGAACTCGAGCCGGCGGATTCGCTTGTACGGAGCCAAATGCTCCCGGCAGAAGGCCAGAATGGACTGAGCCGTCTCGGCCGTCGGCGAGTGACCGGCCGCGAGGACCACGAAGGCCTTCGGGACCGCGAGCCGGATCGGGTCGGCGGCCGGTACCACCGCGGCCTCCGCGACCGCGTCGTGTTCGAGCAGGACGCTCTCCAGCTCGAACGGCGAGATCCGGTAGTCCGACGCCTTGAAGACGTCGTCCGTGCGGCCGACATAGGTGATGTAGCCGTTCGCGTCGACCGAACCGACGTCGCCCGTGTGGTAATAACCGTTTGCGAACGCCGCCGAGGTGCGCTCGTCGTCATCGGCGTACCCGGTCATCAGGCCGACCGGGCGCTCCGACAGATCGAGACAGATCTCGCCTTCCGAAGACACCTCGCCGCTCACCGGGTCGACCAAGGCGACCTTGAACCCGGGCAGCGGACGGCCCATCGAGCCCGGCACGACGTCCTGACCGGGCGTGTTGGCGATCTGGACGCTGCTCTCCGTCTGGCCGAAGCCGTCGCGGATGGTCACGCCCCACGCCTTGCGCACCTGGTCGATGACCTCGGGGTTCAACGGCTCCCCCGCGCCGACCACCTTGCGCGGCGGCACCCGCAACGCCGTCAGGTCGGCCTGGATGAGCATGCGCCACACGGTCGGCGGCGCGCAGAAGCTCGTGATGCCGCACCGGTCCATCTGGGCCATCAACGCCGCCGCGTCGAAGCGCGTGTAGTTGTAGAGGAACACCGTCGCCTCGGCGTTCCACGGCGCGAAGACGTTGCTCCACGCGTGTTTCGCCCAGCCAGGCGAGGAAATGTTCAGGTGGACGTCGCCGGGTTCGAGGCCGATCCAGTACATTGTGGACAGATGGCCGACCGGGTAGGACACCTGGGTGTGCCGCACCAGCTTGGGTTTCGCGGTCGTGCCTGACGTGAAGTACAGCAGCAGCGAGTCGTCGGCCTTGGTGGGGCCGTCCGGCGTGAACTCCGCCGAAGCGTCCTGGGAATCCGCGTAGGACACCCAGCCGTCGACCGGCTCGCCGACCGCGATCCGCGTGTAGTCGCCCGCCACCGTCTCGAACTTCGGCGTGTCCTCCGCGCGGATGACCACGTGTTTGGCCGCGCCGCGCTCGACGCGGTCGGTCAGGTCGGCGGGCCCCAGCAGGGTCGACGCCGGGATGATGACCGCGCCGAGCTTGATCGAGGCGAGGATCGTCTCCCACAGCTCACCCTGGTTGCCCAGCATGAGGATCAGCCGATCCCCACGCCGGACACCCAGTGACCGCAGCCAGTTCGCGACCTGGTCTGAGCGCCGCGCCATCTCCGGGAACGTCCAGCGGTTCTCGGAGCCGTCCTCTTCCACGATCCAGAGCGCGTACCGTTCGGCGTTGGCCGGGTCGCGGGCGATCTCGTCGAACCAGTCGAGCGCCCAGTTGAACTCCGTGAACCGCGGCCACTCGAAGTCCCGGTAGGCCGTGCCGTAGTCCTCACGGTGCGCCAGCAGATAATCCCTCGCCGCACGGAACACGCGTACTCCTCACTCGCCCTTGTACTCGGGTGCCCTTCGCTCCATGAAGGCCTGAACCGCCTCGGCCAGGTCCTTGCTCGGCAGGAACGCCGAGTTCCAGGCACCGACGTAACGCAGGCCGTCGGCGACCTGGCGCTCGGTGTTGACCGAGAGCACGTCCTTCACACCCTGCACCACGAGCGGCGGATTCGCAGCGATGTCGGCGGCGAGTTGCCGCGCGGCCACGAGCGCGGCCTCCTGGTCGGCGTAGACGTCGTTGACGAGACCGATCTTCTCGGCGCGCGCGGCGTCGATGTCCTTGCCGGTCAGCGCCAGCTCACGCAGGTGGCCGTCGCCGATGATCGGCGCGAGCCGCTGCAGGCTGCCGAGGTCGGCCACGATCGCGACCTTGACCTCGCGGACGCTGAACTTCGCGTCGGCGCTGGCCACGCGCACGTCCGCGGCGGCGATGACGTCGACGCCACCGCCGATGCACCAGCCGGAGATCGACGCGATGACCGGCTTGCGGCACCGCGCGACCGAGGTGACGCTCTCCTGCAGCTCCCGGAGGTGACCGAGGAACTCCGTGCGCGGCCCGGCGAGCGACTCGCCGCCGAGGATCGGCGCCCAGCTCGGCATCATCGCAGGCAGGTCGAGGCCGTACGAGAAGTGCTTGCCGCTGCCGGTCAGCACCACGGCGCGCACTTCGGGGTCGGCGTCGAGCGCGCCGAACACGATCGGCAGCTCACGCCAGAAGTCGGGGCCCATGGCGTTGCCCTTGGACGGGCCGAGCAGGGTCACTTCGGCGACATGGCCGGTCACCTCGACCTTGAGCGAGACAAGATCGGGCAGCTTTGCGGTAGCGGTCATGGCAGTCATCTTGACTCATCCGGTTGACACTGTGCCAACTTGGTCAGGGCATGCTTTCCTGGAGGGGTAGGAACGAGGGGAGTTCGGATGACCGTCACCAGTTTGACTCAGTTCCCGCGACGGCGGCGTTCCGCCAGGCGGAATCGGCCGATCGAACTGTCCGGCTCCTTCGCCCACCAGGGGCATCGACTGCACTACACCGAGTACGGCAGCGGGCCCCGCGTCGTGGTGCTGATGCACGGCATCATGCTGACCAGGCGCATGCACGCGCCGCTGGCCAGGCGCCTCGCCCGCGAGGGTTTCCGGGTGATCACCATGGACCTGCTCGGGCACGGCGAGTCCGAGCGCCCGCCCGAGTCGTGGCACTACTCGATGACCGCGTTCGGCGAGCAGGCGGTCGCGCTGCTCGATCACCTCGACATCGATCAGGCGGTCATGGGCGGCACCTCGCTCGGCGCGAACGTCTCACTCGAGGTCGCCGTCGCCGCGCCGGAACGCCTGCACGGCATGGTCGTCGAGATGCCGGTGCTGGACAACGCCATCGTCGCGGGCCTGCTCGTGTTCGGCCCCCTGCTGCTGGCCGCCCGATTCGTCCCGATCAGCGTCCGCGCGGTGGCGCTCGCGGCAAGCCTTGTGCCCCACGGCAGCCAGTGGGTCGACGTCGTCACCGACACCCTCGAGCAGGAGCCCGCCGGCATGGCCGCGCTGCTGCACGGTGTCCTCTTCGGCCGGACGGCCCCGCCCAAGTCGATCCGCAAGCAGATCACGGTGCCGACCCTGGTCATCGGCCACCAGGGCGACCCGATCCACCCGTTCGGCGACGCCGACACCCTCGCCGCCGACATGCCGCACGCCGAGTTCATCCAGGCCCGCAGCCCGGTCGAACTCCGCACGGACCCGCAGCGCCTCTCCACCGCCATCGCTTCTTTTTGCGGTCGCTGCTACGAATTCGACGAAAGCCAAGCCGTATAGGCCATTATACACCGCGATAAAGCCCGCTAAACTCCGCGAGATAAAGCAGGCTTTATCCCGGCCCCACGCCCCAGGGCTCGTCGCGCGTACACCCGCCGCGTCCAGCCCGGCGAGACGACCCCGGCAGGAAGCGGGATAAAGCCCGCTTTACTCCGCGGAGTAAAGCGGGCTTTATCGCGGTTGGACGAGGCCTGCGACGGGGCCGATGACGATGACGGCGGGTGGGCGGACGCCCGCGGCCTTGGCTTCGGTCGCGACGACGTCCAATGTGGACCGCAGGACGCGCTGGGTGCGCATGGTGCCGTCCTCGATGATGGCGACCGGGGTGTCGGCGGGACGGCCGCCGTCGAGCAGGGTCTGGGCGAACTGCGGGAGCCGCTCGACGCCCATCATCAGCACGATCGTGCCCTTGAGCTTGGCCAGCGCGGGCCAGTCGGTCAGCGAGGCAGGGTGATCCGGGGCGACGTGGCCGGACACGACCACGACCTCGTGCGCGACACCGCGGTGCGTCACCGGGACGTCGGCGATCGCGGGGACGGCGAACGCGGACGTGATGCCGGGGACCATGGTGACCGGGATGCCCGCGTCGACGCAGGCCAGGTACTCCTCGAAGCCGCGGCCGAACAGGTACGGGTCGCCGCCTTTGAGGCGGACGACGAACTTGCCGGCCTTGGCGGCCTCGATGATCGTGCTGTTGATGACTTCCTGGCTCGCGGCCCTGCCGTACGGGATCTTCGCGGCGTCGACGATCTCGACCTCGGGCGCGAGCTCGTCGAGCAGCTCGCGCGGGGCGAGGCGGTCGGCGACCACGACGTCCGCGCGGGCCAGCAACCGGCGGCCGCGGACGGTGATCAGCTCGGGGTCGCCTGGTCCCCCGCCGACGAGCGCGACGCCGGGGAGTTCCTCCGGCGCGACGCGGCCGTCGTCGACGGTGCCCGCGCGGAGCCCGTCGAGGATGCTGTCGCGGACCGCGGCCGAGCGCAGCGGCGTGCCGCCGGAGAGCACGCCGAGCAGGAGCCCGCCGTGGCGGCCGGACGCCGGCGTGACGGCCGTGCCCTGGGTGCCGTCGTCCGCGCGGACGCAGAACACGCGGGCGCGTTCGGCTTCCGCGCAGACGGCGGCGTTGACCTCGGGGTCGTTGGTGCAGGCCAGCGCGTACCAGGCGTCGGCGAGGTCGCCGCCGCGGTAGGCCCGCTGATGCCAGACGATCTCGCCGGCGTCGGCCATCGCGCTGACCGACGGCGTGGTCTCCGGGGACACGACTTCGACGCGCGCGCCCGCGCCGACGAGCCTGGGCAGCCTGCGCTGCGCGACGGTTCCGCCGCCGACCATCACGACACGGCGGCCGGTCAGGTCGAGCCCGGAGAGATAGTGCGGGTCATCTGGCATGGCGAACAGCATGCCTGCCGCGTGCGCACAGCGCACAAGGAGGTGCGCCTTCTCACGGGTACGGGAGCAAAGCCATCTCCCGCGCGTTCTTGATCGCGACGGCCACCTGCTTCTGCTGCTGCGGCGTCAGCCCGGTGACCCGCCTCGCCCGGATCTTGCCCCGGTCGGAAATGAACTTGCGCAGCAGGTTCACGTCCTTCCAATCCACTTCGGACACACCCTCGGCGATGAGCGGGTTCTGCTTGCGCTTGAGCGGCCTCCGCTCCTTCTTCACCGGCCTCACCAGCTCGACTTCGAGACGCCGGGCAGCTCGCCGTTGTGCGCGGCCTGCCGCATCCGGACTCGGGACAGCCCGAATTTGCGCAGGTAGCCGCGCGGGCGGCCGTCGGCGGCGTCCCGGTTGCGGATCCGGGTGGCGCTCGCGTCCCTCGGCATCTTCTGCAGGGCGGAGACGGCGGCGTTGCGTTCCTCGGCAGACGAGCGCGGCGACGCGATGACGGCCTTGAGCTCGACGCGGCGCTCGGCGTGGCGGGCCACGATCACCTTGCGCTGCTCGTTCTTCGCGATCTTGGACTTCTTCGCCATCAGCGCTCCTCCTTGAACTCGACGTGCTTGCGCACGATCGGGTCGTACTTCTTCAGCACCATCCGGTCGGGGTCGTTGCGCCGGTTCTTCTTGGTCACGTACGTGAACCCGGTGCCCGCGGTCGACCGCAGCTTGATGATCGGCCGGACGTCGTTGCTCTTGGCCATCAGAGCTTCACCCCCTTCGCGCGCAGCTCGGCGACGACCGCCTCGATGCCGCGCTTGTCGATGGTCTTCATGCCCTTGACGGACAGCCGCAGCCGGATCCAGCGGTTCTCACTGGCCAGGAAGTAGCGGTGGACCTGCAGGTTCGGCTCCCAGCGCCGCGACGTCCTGCGATGCGAGTGCGAGACCTGCTTGCCGTAGCCCGGCTTGCGGCCGGTGACCTGGCACACGGCGGACACATGCCCTCCCAAGTTGGTAGTGGTTATCGTTTTCATCTACTCTACACGCGTGATCGAAAACCAGCGAGTGCCCCTCGTCCTCATCAGCGGCCTGTCACCCGGCAGCGGCACCCTCGCCGCCCTGCTGCGCACCGAAGGCACCGCGGTCGTCCACCACAACCTGCGCGAGATCACCTCCGGCGTGGTGCGGCGCCGCGTCCAGCTCAACGGCCGTGACCAGACGACCACGCTCGAACTCGCGCACGGCTGCGTCTCCTGCACGCTGCGCGAGGACCTGCTTCCCTTGCTGCGCAAGCTTTCCCGGATGCCGCAGGTGACCAGGATCGTGCTCAAGCTCGACGAGGCCATGGAGCCGGAACCGGTCGGCTGGGCGCTGCGCAACGTCCTCGTCGGCGAGACGCCGGTGATCGAGGACGTCGAGCCGGTCGGAGTGTTCACGGTCGTCGACTGCGCGACCTGGCTCGACGACGTCACCGGCGACGACCTGCTCGGCGAACGCGGCCTGCTCGCCAGCCCGGAAGACGAGCGCACGATCGCGCAGGTCGCGCTGGCCCAGGTCGAAGCGGCGGACGTGCTCGTGCTGAGCGGCGCGGCGCCCGACGCGTGGACCGCGGCCAAGGCGTCGGCCATCCTCGACCGGGTCGCGCCGTCGATCCCGCGCGTCGAACTGTCCACTCTGGACTCGACGACCGTGCTCGGCCTGGTGCCTTCGGACGCGCGCCTCGGCGCACCGTCCGACATGCACGGCGCGCTGCTGCGCGGCCAGCCCCCGCTGCACGCCGACTGCGGGATCGCGCTGCTGACCTTCACCGCGCAGCGCCCGTTCCACCCGGAACGCCTGCACGAGGCGATCGACGTGCTGCTCGACGGGGTCATCCGCACCCGTGGCCGGGCCTGGGTGGCGAGCCAGCCGGACGTGGCGTTCTGGATCGAGTCGGCGGGCGGCGGGCTCGGCATCGGGCACGCCGGGCCGTGGCTCGCGGCCGACGACGGCCCCGACTGGGCGGACGTGTCCCCCGAGCGCCGCACGCTGGCGTCGCTGCGCTGGCATCCCGAGCACGGCGACCGCGCGCAGGAGATCGTCGTCGTCACCGACCGGGCCACCCCCGACGAGGTCGAGGCCGCGCTGACCGGCGCGCTGCTGACCGACGAGGAGCTCGCCGCCGGGCCGCCCGCGTGGCGCGTCTACCCCGACCCGTTCGGCTCGTGGCACGAAGAGCCGTGCGAGGACGACGACGCCGAAGACCTGCAGCCAGTTTCGAACCGAAAGGAAGAAAACCAGTGAAACCGGGCATCCACCCCGACTACCACCCCGTGGTCTTCAAGGACACCGCGAGCGGCGAGGCGTTCCTGACCCGCTCGACCATCACCTCGCAGCACACCATCGAGTGGACGGACGGCAGCACCTATCCGCTGGTGAACGTCGAGGTCAGCGCCTCGTCGCACCCGTTCTGGACCGGCACCGCGCGGGTCATGGACACCGCGGGCCAGGTCGAGAAGTTCCACCGCCGCTACGGAAGGCGTACCAAGTAATGGCCGTGCCCAAGCGCAAGATGTCGCGCAGCAACACCCGTTCCCGCCGCGCGCAGTGGAAGGCCGCCGTGCCGGATCTGGTGCCCATCAAGGTCGACGGCGTCGAACAGCTCGTGCCGCGCCGCCTGATCAAGCATTTCCAGCGGCTCGCCAAGTGACCACACCGGTCACGGTGCTCTCGGGCTTCCTCGGCGCGGGCAAGACGACACTGCTCAACCACGTGCTCGCCAACCGCGGCGGGCTGCGGGTCGCGGTGATCGTCAACGACATGAGCGAGATCAACATCGACGCCGCGCTGGTCCGCTCCCGCACCGAGGAACGCCTGGTCGAGATGGCCAACGGGTGCATCTGCTGCACGCTGCGGGAGGATCTGCTCGACGAGGTGGCCAGGCTCTGCGCGGAGGACCGCTTCGACTACCTGCTCATCGAGTCGAGCGGGATCTCGGAGCCGATGCCGGTCGCGGCGACGTTCAGCTTCCTGGACGTCGCCCGGCTCGACACCATGGTCACCGTGGTCGACGCGGTGCGGTTCCTCGCCGAACTGGCGGCCGGTGACTCACTGGCCGAGCGGCGTCTCGACCAGTACGAGGACGACACCCGCACGGTCAGCGACCTGCTGATCGACCAGGTCGAGTTCGCCGATGTGCTGCTGCTCAACAAGACCGACCTGGTCCCGGTGTCCGAAGTGGACTGTCTGGTCGCGACACTGCGCAGGCTCAACCCGGCCGCGCACGTGCTGGTGTCGAGTCACGGCAAGGTGCCGGTCGAGCAGGTGCTCGGCACGGGCCGTTACGACGAGCTTCGCGCGCAGGAAGCGCCGGGCTGGGTGGCCGAGCTCAACGGCGACCACGTGCCGGAGACCGAGGAGTACGGCATCTCGAGCGTGGTGTTCCGCGCCGACCGGCCGTTCGACCCCGGTCTGCTGTGGACGTTCGTGAACTCCTTGGACGCCAAGGAGTTCGGCACGATCCTGCGGTCGAAGGGCTTCTTCAGCCTGGCCTCACGGCCCGGCGTGCTCGGCCTGTGGTCACAGGCGGGCTCGGTCGCCCGGTTCGAACCGCACGGCGTCTGCCAGGCGCCCCGGCAGGAGCTGGCGTTCATCGGCACCGAGCTGGACAAACCGGGCCTGCTCGGCGCACTGGCCGACTGCCTGATCGGGGACGACCTCTTCCCGGAATGGGACGCCCCGCACGTGCACTAGTGGTCGTCGTAGTGGTCGCCGTGCACGGCGTGGCGGTGGCCGTCGTGCAGGTAGTCGACGTGGTCGCCGTGCGGGACGGCGACGTGGCCGCAGCCCTCGCCGTGCACGTGGTCGTGTGCCTCGTGCACGGCGTGGTCGGCCGGTTCGCACTCGTCGTAGTGCCCGTCGTGTGCGCGGTGCAGGTGGCCGTCGTGCACGTAGTCGACGTGGTCACCGTGCGGGGCCGCGACGTGGCCGCAGCCGTCGCCGTGCAGGTGCGGGTGGTCGGTGTGCGCCGCGTGCGAGAGGGTCATGGCGTGCGGTCCCTTTCAGTCCGAAGTGGACGCGACGCTAGCAGCAGGAGATCACCTTTTCCGGCTGGAACAGGTCGCTCTCACCCTTCCGTGCGACCACCGGGCTGGTAGAGCGCGCCCAGGAATTCCAGCAGCAGGCGCTCGCGCAGGCGGGCTGGCGCGGTCGCGAGCAAGGCGTTGATCGGGGCCATGCGCTCGGGCAGCCCGGCCGCTCCCCCGAGTCCCGCGGCGGCGAGCAAGCCCGCGAATTGTTCTGAGGTAAGTGAATCCGGATCCAAAGCAGCGACAAAGGCCGCCACATCGGCGTCGACGATCACCGGGCCGGCGGCGCGCGCCGCGGTGACCGACGCGGCGAAGTCGTCGAGGAATTCCTTTTCGTGGCCCCGATTCGCCGCCGTGATCGTCAGGTGCAGGTTCACCGGCGACGACAGATGCGCGAACTGCGGCTGGACGTACCAGCCACGCGCCTTCATCTCGTCGGCCACGGTGAACAGGTCGAAATCCTCACCGATCGCGGCGATCGACACGAGCGTCGAATCCGGCGAGCCGAGCACGCGCAGGCCGTCGATCGCGTCGACACCGGCGCGAATCGTGCGGACGGCGTCCCAGACGTCGGCGGCCAGCTTCTCGTAACCGTCGTCGCCGATGTGGCGCAGCACCGCCCACGCCGCCGCGAGCGGGCCACCCGAGCGGGTGCTCTGCAGCGTGGTGTTGAGCATCGTGTAACCCGGCCAGTCCGCGCTCGCGAAGTACTGCGAGCGGCGCAGCGAAGCGTTGGCGTGCACCAGAACCGACACGCCTTTCGGGCAGTACGCGTACTTGTGCAGGTCCACCGACATGCTCGTGACGCCGGGGACGCGGAAGTCGAACGGCGGCACCGGCGCGCCCAGTCGCTTGAGATACGGCAGCACCCAGCCGCCGATGCACGCGTCCACGTGCATCCGGACACCTCGCGCCGACGCGGCGGCGGCGATCTCCGGGATCGGGTCGACCACGCCGTGCGCGTACGACGGCGCGCTGGCGACGACCAAGACCGTGGTCTCGTCGATCGCGGCGGCCATCGCCTCGGGGTCCGCGCGGAACCCGGCGTCGACCGGCACGGCGATCACGCGCACGCCGAAGAAGTGGGCCGCCTTCAGGAAAGCCGCGTGCGCGGTGACCGGCAGCACCACCGACGGCGCCGAGATCTCCGGGTGCGCGTCGCGGGCCGCCAGCAGCGCGAGCATGCACGACTCGGTCCCGCCGGAGGTCACCGAACCGACCTCGCCGCCGAGCAGCGCGATCGCGGCCGCGACGAGGTCGTTCTCCATGCGCAGCAGGCTGGGGAACGCCGTCGGGTCGAGACCGTTGGCCGAAGACGCCATCGCGTGCGCGGACGCGGCCAGTTCGTCGACGCCCGCGAGCCCGCTGTCGTAGACGTAGGCCAGTGTGCGGCCGCCGTGGGTCGGCAGGTCGCCCGCGCGCAGGGCCTTGAGCTCGGCGAGTACGTCGTCAGGCACTGATGTGCTCCTCCAGCACCGAGCGGCGCAGCAGCGGGATGCCCAGCGAGATCAGGATGGCGGGCAGCACGGTCGCGCCGAGCAGGATCGCGGTGATCGCGCTGTCCGGCTGGACCACGACGGTCTTCGCGTCACTCGACAGGTACCCGCCTGCCGCGAGCACGCCGCTGAACAGGAACGGGCCGACCGCGAGGCCGAGTGTCTCCGAGGCCGTCCACACGCCGGCGGCGATGCCCGCGCGGGTGGCGCCGGTGCGTTCCTCTTCGGCGCTGATCAGGTCGGGCAGGATCGCGAGCGGGAACACGGAGATGCCCGCGTAGCCGACGCCCGCCAGCGCCGCGAAGACGAGCGAAAGCCACACCGGGAAGATCAGGCCGCCGAGCAGGCCGATGAGCGCGACGCCGAAGATGGCCGTGGCGAGCCGGAACCCGGCGAGCTTGCCCCAGCGGGACCCGACGATCGGCCAGACCGGCATCATCCCCAGCGCGGGCAGCACGAACACGGCGAAGATGACCGTGCGGTAGCCGGACGAGCCGAGGATGTGCGAGGCGTAGTAGCTGATCCCGGCGAGCACGGTGCCCACACCCAGCGCCTGCACGAAGTACACGCCGAGCAGCCAGCGGAACGGGCGCCAGGCCGCGATCGTGCGGACGAGCTCGCGGAAGCTCACGGTGTTCGGGCGCAGCGAGCCGACCGGCGCACTGCGCAGCCCGAAGTACACGACCAGGGTGCCGCCGAGCGTCACCAGGCCCATCACCACGCCCATGACCCGGTACCCGCCCGCGCCGCCGATGAGGTCGGTGATCGCGGGCGCGCCGCCACCGGCGACGAGGATCGCGACGGCGAGGAAGCCGATCCGCCAGCTCGTCAGCTTCGTGCGTTCGGCCGGCGATTCGGTGAGTTCGGCAGGCAGCGCGTTGAACGGCACCTGGAAGAACGCGTACGCGGTGGCGCACAAGAAGAACGTGATGACCACATAGGTCGCGTCGAGCGCGGGCTTGCCGAAGCCGGGGTGCGCGAACATCAGCGCGAACAGCACGGCCACGCCGATGCCGCCGCCGAGCAGGAACGGCCGCCTGCTCCCCCGTTTCACCAGGTCGGCGTCGGACAGCCGGCCCGCGATGGGGTTGAAGATGACGTCCCACGCCTTCGGCACCAGCACGATCAAGCCTGCCGCGGCGGCGGGCACGGCCATCGTGTCGGTCAGGTACGGCAGCAGGAGCAGGCCCGGCACCGTGCCGAAGGTCCCGGTGACGAACGAGCCGAACGAGTAGTTGAACCTCGTGCTTGCTGGCAGCGCCGCCATGGTCCTCCTGTCGCGGGTCACCCCGAAATCTCCAGGAGATCAGTACTGGAGTTTCGCAGCCACGGGATAGTGGTCGGAGGGAATCGTGCCACCGTCGTAATGCACCACTCGTACCGGGCCGACCGCGGCGGGTGCGCGGCCGGACACGGCGCCGATGTAGTCGAGCGAGTCGCGGTAGCCCGCCGGCGCGGCCTTGGGGTTGGTCACGGCGTCGAAGGTGTAGCCGGGAGCAGTCGAGAGCGTGCCGCCGAGCGCGGCCTCGCCCTGCTGGACCTGGGTGCGGCCCTGCGCGTCCTTGCGTTGCTGCCCCGCGAAGTACTCGATGTTCAGGTCGCCCGCGACGCTCACCGGCTCGCCGGCCGGTGCGTGTTTCGCGACCAGGTCGCGGAGTTCGCCCAGCTGGGCCATGCGCGTCTGGTGTGCCTTGGGCAGCGTGTCGGGGCCTTCGTCGGCCTGCATGTGGGTGCCCGCGATCCACAGCGGACGGCCGTTCGCGACGATCCGGACGAGCGCCGCGCCCTTGTTGGACCAGTTGTCCCAGGTGCCGCTCAAGGAGTTGCGGTAGACGAGCTGATGCTTCGCGGTAATGGGATATTTGCTCAGCACCGTGACACCGCCGCTGATGACGAACGGCGACGACGAGCAGTTCCCGTCGACGGTCGTCCAGCCCGCCGAGGTCGAGCAGTACTGCCCGACCAAGGGCGTCTGGTGCGGCCAGGTGTTGCTGAGCCGGGTACGCAGATCCTCGGCCTGTGCGCTGAACGCCTCGGAGAGCACGACGACGTCGGCGTCCTCCGCGCGGATGACGGACTCCGCGGCGCGTGCCCTGGCCTCCTTGTCGGAGGTGTTCGGGTTCGCGATCCACGGCAGCTGCCAGATGTTGAACGCCAGGACGTTCACCTCGCCCGCCGCGTGCGCGGGCACCGCGAAGCCGAAGAGGGCAGCGACTATCGCGCCGACGATGCCGATTTTCCGCACAGGTTCCCCTTTACGAGACTATGAAGGCGCGGGAGGCGCCGCTGAACGAGCTGATCGCGCCGTTCCAGCCGTTCTTCCAGTCCCCGAAGTGCACCACGCGATACTTGCCCGCCGGGGCATTCGCCGGGACATCCCAGGTAATGGTGGCTTTCGAATCGGCGATGCCGGTACGGGTCCAGCGGTACTTCGTGTCCCAGTCGCCGTCGTCGGCGTGGCGGACCCACTGGCCGTTGTCGTAACGCTGGACCTCGAAGAACGTGGGGCGGAGCTTGTTCTTCGGGTGCCCGGTGACGAACTCGACGGTGACCGTGTCGCCACGCCGGTAGGTCGCGGAAGCGTCGGCGAGCACGTCGCCGAAGTTCTTGAACATCGGCGCGCTGTCGAAGACGACGCCGGTCTGGAAGTTGATCAGCTTGCCGCGCAGATCACGCGGGGTCGGCCCGTGCGGCACCGTGGCACCCGTCTTCATCGCGGCCGCGAGCTTGCCGAATTCCTGTTGGTAAGCGGGCAAAGTGTTACGGCCGAAGAGCGTCGACGCGCCTTCGTACTGCTGCGAGTCGTACTCCTCCGGCGTCGTCACGTACTGGCTGTACGCGTTGGCGTACCCCTGCACGAGGACGTTCTCCAGCGGCACACCGAGTTCGGCGGCGACCGTGCGGCGGATGCGCAACCCGGCGACGATCGTGAACTCGGCGGGCCCGCCGACCAGATACAACTGTCCAATGCGGACGATCTGCAGCGGCAGCACTTCCGGCGCCCACGGATACGGCTTCATCAGCCCGAACGGGACCGCGACCACCTTCGGCGCCTGCGCGTCCGCGAGCGCCTGCGGGATCGGCGCGTCCGCGCCGCCGAGCCAGTCGATGAACGGGTTCTTCACACCCTCGGGCAGGATCGGGATACCCGGGCCGTCTTCGACGCTGCCCGCCAGCATCGAGACGCCGATGGCCGCGGCGCAGGTGCGCTGCGGTTTCCCGCTGGTGGTGTACTTCCCGTCGACGACGACCGCGGACATGTCCACATAGGTCATCCGGTGGTCGACCCCGCCGGTCACGGACTCCCGCGCCGCGTCGAACGCGCGCTTGGCCGCCTGGAACTGCAGGTCGCCGATCGTCTTGGTGCGGGTCAGCTCCTCGGCGGTGGTGCTCGGCTTCAGGTCGAGGTTCGGTGACATGTCACCGGAGTTCGTCTGCGGGAACGCGGCGACGAACCCGGCGGGCCCGTCGAGATAGCGGACGCCGCGGTTGTCGTGCTCCCACTCGTACGCGGCGTAGCCCTTGTTGTCACCGCTGATCAGCAGGTTAGCGTTGTTCATCGAGGTGCCGTGGGTGGCGAACCAGCTGATCGCGCCGACGTCGGCGCTCCCCTGCCTGAACCGCAGCACGGTCACCGCCGGGTCGATCGCCTTCGGGAAATGCGCCTTGTCTGCGGCCGGGTTCAGCTCGAACGCGGGCCGGGACCGGTTGACGCTGGCGTTCTCGAGCGTGGTCCTGCCCAGCGTGAGCGTGCCGGGCTTGAGGTTGCGGTGCGCGGCCGAGATCGCCTCGAAGATGCCGTCGACCACCGCGTTGTAGGTCTGCTCCTGGAAGCCGAGTATCGCGAGATCGTAAGCGGCGTAATGGGAATCGCCGCCACAGGCCGCGTGCGTGTGCGTGGCGTTGAGCAGCAGGTTGCGCTCGGTGTAGAGGTCGCCGAACGCGGCGGCGAGCTTGCGCAGCACGCCTTGGTGCACCGACTGGAAGATCGCGCCGAGATCGGCGGTGACGAACACGATCCGGTTCGTCCCGTCGGCGACGATGAAGGCACGCGCCCGCGTCCGCAGATGGATGCCCGCGGTCTTCTGCTGCGGCATGGAGTAGCCCATCATGCCGTTCTCGGCGGCGGGCCCGGTGACGTCCGCGATGCCGACGCCGACCAGGTAGCCGCCCTGTGCCTGAGCCGCTCTCGCCTGCCCCGCCAAGCCCGCGACCAGCGGCAACGCCGCCGCTCCAGCCAGCACGTGCCTACGGCTCACCGTCATAACGCCTCCAAACGCGAACTACTTTCACGTTAAGTGATCCGCGTCACCGGCGCAAGCCCGGGGATAAAGCGGGCTTTACTCCCGGGAGTAAAGCCCGCTTTATCCCGGATTTCAGGCGAGGACCTCCGCGACCGAGCGCAGGGTTCCCGCGTCGCCGCGCAGCAGCAGCGTGGTGACCACTGTGGACTCCCACCGCGCGAGTTCTTCGCGGATCTTGGCGGCGGGCCCGATCAGCGCGGTGTCCTCGACCAGCGAGGTCGGGATCGCCGCGGTCGCCTCGGCCTTGCGCCCGGCGAGGTAGAGCTCCTGCACCTTGTCCGCGACGTCCTCGTAGCCCATGCGCGCGAAGACGTCGTGATGGAAGTTGACGTCTTTCGCGCCCATCCCTCCGATGTACAGCGCGAGCGAAGGCTTGATAAAGCCAGCAGCCGCTTCGACGTCGTCATGCACGATCACCGGCACCGAGGCCGCGACCTCGAAGTCGTCGATCGTGCGCCGGGCGCCCGGCCGCGCGAAGCCTTCTTCGAGCGCGGCGCGGTAGAACGCGTCCGTCTTGGGCGAGAAGAACAGCGGCAGCCAGCCGTCACAGATCTCCGCCGACAAAGCCACGTTCTTCGGGCCTTCGGCGGCCAGATAGATCGGGATCTCCTTGCGCAGCGGGTGCACAGTGGACTTCAGCGGCTTACCGAGCCCAGTGCCACCTTGCAGCGGCAACTGGAAGAACTTGCCGTCGATGGTCACCGGCTCTTCGCGCGCGACGACCTTGCGCACGATCTCGACGTACTCGCGGGTGCGCGCGAGCGGCTTCGGATACGGCTGTCCGTACCAGCCCTCGACCACTTGCGGGCCGGACGCGCCGAGCCCCAGCACGAACCGGCCGCCGGAGAGGTGGTCGAGCGTCAGCGCGCTCATCGCGGTCGCGGTCGGGGTGCGCGCCGACATCTGGACGATGTTGGTGCCCAGCTTGATCCGCTCGGTCGACGCGCCCCACCAGGCGAGCGGGGTGAACGCGTCCGAGCCGTAGCCCTCCGCCGTCCACACGGAGTCGAAGCCGAGCGCCTCGGCCTCCTTGATCGTCTCCAGCGCGTCCGCCGGCGGACCCGAGGACCAGTACCCGAGGTGATAGCCCAGTTTCATAGTCAATGCCTACACCTTCGGCGAGTAGTGCGCGGGATTGTCACGCCGTGAGATCGGCGGAAGGTTGCGCCGCGGCGTCTCCACCAGCGGCGCGTCGGCCGGGATCGCACCCCGCACCCGCCGCCATCCCGCGCGGGCCCTCGGGTGGTACCGCCGGTCGAACGGCACGAACTTGAACGCGAAGTCGATCGCTTTCCCGACCAGCCGGTGCCTGCGCTCGTCCCCCGCGCTCCACCGATACCCGAGCAGGTCCCGGATCGACTGGTCGTACAGCCCGACGGTCAGCCACACGAAGTTCCGCGCGACGAGCACCCGCATCGGCCGCCAAGCCCAATCCGGCAGCCACGACACCGGGCTCGGCAGGCCGCTGAGGTCCAGCACGTCTCGGGTGGCCTTGTTGTCCTCCAGCACGTCTTCGCACATGCGCTTCCAATAGAGCTGGAACGCCTCCCAGCTCTCCGGCACCGGCCGCATGCTCATGTCGTACATCCGGTACCACTGGACATGTTCGTCGAACAGCCGTCGTTTCGCGGCCTCGTCGAGCCCGCCCATGAAGTGGTCGGCCATCAGCACCACGCTCATGAAGAATGTCGAGTGCGCCCAGTAGAAGGTCTCCGGGTTCAACGCGTGATAGCGGCGACCTTGTTTGTCCACGCCTTTGATCATGTCGTGATACCCGCGCACGGCCAGCGCGGTCTCGTGCGCCCTCGGCCCGTCGTAGACCACGCCCCCGATCGGGTAGAGCGACCGGAACAGCCGCTGCCACCGTTCCTCGAAGAACCGCGAGTGCTCCTCGACGCCCGCGCCCAGCTCAGGGTGCATGTTCTGCATCGACCCGGCCCACAGCCCGATCAGCAGGCCACGCCAGTCGCCGAAGTACTTCCACGTGAGTGAATCGGGACCCAGCGGTTCCGGCATGACCACTCCTCGTCGAGATGGTTGACTGACAACGCGCGTGGTCAGGTTAGAATTGACAACGGCCGTAGTCAACTGAGGAGTAGGTAGATGAGCACCTGGGCGGGCACCAAGCTCGAAGACCGCAAGGCCGCCCGCCGCGCCCAGCTCCTCGACGCGGCCATCGACCTGCTCGGCGCCTCGGACGGCCCCGCGCTCAGCGTCCGCGCGGCGTGCCGCCACGCGAAACTCACCGAGCGCTACTTCTACGAGAGCTTCCCCGACCGCGAAGCACTGGTCGTCGCGACGTACGAGCACGTCGGAGCTCTCGCCCACCAAGCACTCGTCGACGCGGTCCAAGCCGCTCCCACCCCGGACGCCCGCGCCGAAGCCGCCGTGACCGCGTTCGTCGAGCTGATCGTCGACGACCCGAGCAAGGGGCGGGTGCTACTGCTCGCGCCGACGACCGAGCCTGCGTTGAGCCGGCGCGGGGTCGAACTGCTGCCCGCTTTCGCGGCTCTTGTGCGGGGGCAGCTGTCCAGCGGGGCCGATGACCTCGATCGGCAGATGACCGCCATCGGGTTGGTCGGGGCGCTGGCGAACCTGTTCATCGGCTATCTCGATGGGACTCTTGAGGTTCCGCGTGACCGGCTGGTCGGCCATTGCGTGGCGCTGGTGCTCAACGCCGACAAGCCCTGACTTCGCTTAGCTCATTCGAGCAGCGGATCACGACGCGTCAGTTTCAACCACGCTCGGTCGCTCACCAGTCGTAAGAAACTCATGGAGCCCACGGCGCACAGTGCTCATCGGGACTTCGGCATCGGCTGCCACCTCGGAAACATTGCCCATGTAGACGTAAGGGACCAGTTCGTCGGGGCTGCCTTCACCTTTGGTACTTCCACCGATTTCATCGTGATAGGTGATGAAACCGAGTTCCATGCCGACGCCGACCTCGAGGACGGGGTAGCCGCCATTCCCCTTGATGCCGACTTGGACCATCTGGCCGAGACGGTTGTCCTTGGTCTCTTCGAGCACCCGATTGAGTAGTTCGTCCAGTTCGACCACGCTGCCGACGACGATCGCCGGGGCGCCCGGCCCAAGGTCGTTTTCCGGCTCCTGGTCGTACCAGACTTCTAGCTCAACCACTTCTTGCCTCCTGTGAAAGTCCTTCGGTAGTCCGGTCCGTGCACCGTCATCGAGTATCCCGCGGGCAAGATCACCGGCAGCAAGCGGTCGCAGCTCAGCAACCCGCCGCCGGGTAGCGGGGACGCATTGCTGCGTCCCCGCCCCCTCAGAACCGGACTTGCGACTTTCACCGCATCCGGCTCAAGCAAGCCCTGAAGGCGATCGAGCGGATGACTGGTCCTGTCGCCGGAACCCTGTCCGGCAGTAGGCGTGTATGAGATAGATCTGTTCCTTGATCGGCTCATCCGGTGGTCGCGTGGCGATGTGGTTCGATCTCATCGCCTTCTTGACCACCCGCAACCATCGCTCCCACTCCTGCGGGCTTTCCGGTTGCCGGTCGGCATGGAGCAGATAATCGCCACACACCCAGCACGTTCCCTGCTGTTGCTTGAGCAGTCGCAGGGTCGTGTTGTCGACGGGCGAGAACCTTCTGCGGCGACGATCTGCCCAGTAGTCCGTCAATGTGGGGTCGTCCACTGACGAGGTGCCTGTGACCATGATATGCCGAACAATTTTCGTCCAGCCGAAGTGGTGTAGATAGGCACCGGTGACATGATCACCGAAAACCCACTTCTCGTTCCTGGACTTATTGAAACGTCCGAAATAGCGCGAAACGATCCACCGTCGCGACTTATTCGGATGACGGTGCAGCCCCCACCGATAAAGTAGGTGGAACACATAGTGGTCCAAGTCCTGAAAGATCTTCTTGGACACTACCGTGCGGTAATAGGCCGCCCAGCCACGCACGATCGGATTGAGCGTGCGCAGCAACGCCTTGGTCTCGTGGCCGCGATGGCCACGAATCTCGGCACGTAACCGTCGTTTGATCCTGAAGACCGCCTCGCGACTGGGTTTGATGAGCAGTTTCCCGTTGTAACGACGGATGTTGAAGCCGAGGAAGTCATACCCTTCGTCGAGGTGGACGATACGTGTCTTGTCCTCGTTGAAGGCCAGCCCTCTCTGCTTTAACCACTCAGCCAGCCGCGTTTTGACCTGCTCGGCTTGCTGCCGCGTGTGGCAGAGCGCGACCATGTCATCGGCATAGCGCACCAGCACCGGCGAGTCCGGCTTGGCATACCCAGGCTGCTCCCTCCAGTTCAGGTACTGCACGCCAGCAGCGTTCTCCATCCCGTGCAGCACGATGTTCAACAGCAGCGGACTGATCACCCCGCCCTGCGGAGTTCCCTCCGAAGACGGAAGAAACCGTGTCCCTTCAACCGCGCTTCTACCTTGAGCCACTGCCGGATCAGACCGCGCCCCGGAACGGTTCCGAGTGCGTCCAGCAGGTGGCCGTGGTCGACGTTGTCGAACGCGGCGGCCAGGTCCGCGTCGAGAATCCACTGCCGTCGTGGGTTCTTGCCCCGCGATGACCCGAAGATCTGCCCGATCGCGTCATGGCAACCGCGTCCCGGCCGGAACCCATACGACTTGGGTTCGAACCGGGCTTCCCATTCAGGTTCCAGCGCGTTGACCATGCGTGCTTGCAGCACGCGATCCACCACCACCGGAATCCCCAAAGGGCGCTGTTTTCCATTGGCCTTCGGGATATACACCCGCCGGACCGGCTTCGCCCGCCACGGCCTGACCTGATGGTGCACCCACCAGGTCAGCATGGCGCGCTGGTCATCGAAGGCCACGACCCGGCCGTCGATGCCCGCCGTCCGGCGGCCAGCATTGACCTGCGTCACTCGCCGAACACTGACCAGAGTGTTGCAGCGACTGCGCAGCATCAGCTTCTGAAGATTACGTACCTTCTTCAGATCTCCCGCTTTGCTCGCCGTGAAGATCCGTTGCCGTAATCGCCGTACCTGCTTCTCCGCGACAGGGAAGTCAACCCGGTCCCAATCGAGATAGCCGTCCTCCGGTCCGTTCACCGCCGCCGAAGCGGTAGCGCCTAACTTGTCCTTCGGTTCCGACGTCACAACCACACCACCTTCACAGACTCACCTGATCCACGTCAGCTCCCTTTCAGGCCGGACATCAAGCCCGTATCCAGCCAGTTATCCACACGACCCAGATTGAGAGAGGCCGGGAAAGCGCGTGCGGTTTCCTGTGTCCTTTCGGCTGCTGGCATTCGCTTCCTGGATCATCCCAATCCCGCCGAGGAATTACGCTCTCCTTACGGTCGGCCTACCGCGATTCACCGAATCTCGGACCTCGTCGGGGTTACCACGTTCCGCATACGTAAGAAACGACCGGGGTGGGTGCCCCCTGAACCGCGGGGCGGTGGTGTCCGACCCGGTCAACCCTTGCTCCATGACCGGCACCCGCCGCTTCTCAACGGCCAGCCCTATACCTCACTCAAACAACCCATCGGTGAGGGTCCAACATAACGCGGCATCACTGAGGGTTCACTGCATTCACCCGTCCGGTCTTCCCCTCGCCCGTAGCCCCTGGATGGAACAGGAACCCTTCGGCTTCCATTCGAGCTTCGCACCCTGCCGTTACCAGCAACGCACGTCGAAAGCGGGGACGGCTTCAACGGACACAAAGCCGGGACTACACCTCCGACATAATCGGACCTCCATATCGGTGCATCCACTTAACGCATGCGACCTCGTGTCGCAAACAAGGCCGGTTGTTGAGGACGACTTCGGCGTGCGTGGTGCCACTGTTCACCATGCGCGCCGCCAGTTTCATTTCGACATGGTCGGCGACAACCGGACGCCTGCTTGCCGACAGCCCCGCGGCTTGCAGCTGACTCCACACCTCTTCGGCGTCGGCGTCACGGCCACTGGCGAGCTGCTGCGTGTTCCCCTCGGCGTCGATCCACTTGCCGTACGTCTTCTTGCCCTCAGGGTTGGGCTTGGGCACCGCGGGTGGCAGCTGATCCCTGAGAGCCGCCAGCTCGGCAGCGCCAAGCGGACGCCGGTCGACCGGTCGAGTCCGCGCCGAGGGAAGGCCTCCGGATCTGCTGGGCGACTCACCTCCGCTGATCGCGGAGAGATAATCGGTCAACTCCCGCGCGATCATCTGCAGCGTTTTCCGCACCCGCGCGACTTCGTCAACAGCTACGACGAGGCGCTCCAACGCTTGACCCGCGTCCTGGTCGTGTGCGCCCCGTGTGGCCTCGGCAAGACCATCGCGTGCTTCTTGGAACGCCCGACCAGCGGCTTCCACGGTGCCGACGGGGAGCCCTCTGAGCGTTGCGGTCACTCCGCGCACAATGTCCTCGAGCGACACACCCCTCTCCCCTCACCCATGCCCGAGGGTACGGAACGTTTTCAGCCCTGCGGCACATCAAGTCGGCATTCACCCGAAACTCCACTCTGCGGCCAACGCAGGACAGGCAGTCGTGACCCGGGCGAGGCCGGAATGCGGCACACTCACCTCATGTGTGCCGCTGTGCGGAACGAGATCGAGAACGACGCCGGGGTGACCGCGCTCCGGCTGACCGCGGTGCTGACCGCGTTCGGGCCGGGTGACGGGCCGCTCGGGGTGTCCGAGCTGGCGCGGCGGACGGGGATCGCGAAGTCGAGTGTGCACCGGCTGATCGGGCATCTCGTGGCGAACGGGCTGCTGGAGCGGGATGGCACGTCGGTGCGGCTGGGGCTGAAGCTGTTCGAGATCGGGCAGCTGGCCATCCGGCAGCGTGGGCTGGTCGACGCGGCGCGGCCGCATCTGGCCGATCTGCGGGAGGCGACGCGCAACACCGTGCATCTCGCGGTGCTCGAAGGCGCTGAGGTCGTCTATCTCGACATTCTGCGGGGACCGGACGCGCCGCGGCTGCCGTCTCGGATCGGTGGCCGGTTCCCGGCGCACGCGACCGCGGTCGGGAAGGCCATTCTCGCGTTCTCCGAACAGTCCGAAGTGGACAGTGTGATCGCGGGCGGGCTGGCTCGGGTGAGTACCAGGACCATTACCGCGCCAGGCCTCTTGAAGCGGCAGCTGACCAAGATTCGGGCCGAGGGGATCGCTTACGAGCGCGAGGAATCCGGGACCGGGGTGGTGTGCGCGGCCAGCCCGGTGCTCGGGGGTGACGGGAAGCCTGTGGCGGCGCTGTCGATCTCCGGCTGGGTGAACCGGGTGCGCACCGAACGGGTCGGGCCCGCCGTGCGTACCGCCGCGCTCGCGTTGTCCCGCGCGCTGACCTGATCTTCGTTGCCTGCCAACGAAACGATAGGCCGTCTCGGTGACGCCCGGCTGGACGCTTACTTCGGCGCGAATGGCGGACTACGCTGTGCCGACGATGACTCAGGTCGCGCTCAGTGAACGCTCGACGGCGCACCGGGCTTTCGGGCGGCGCCGGCTCGAGTCCGTCGATGTCCTGTTGGCGCTGCTGGCGCTGACCGGCGGGCTTCGGCTCGTCCATCTCGCGGCGGGGCGGACGGATTTCGAGGCGCAGCCGGTCGCGCGGGTCTTCGCGCTCAGCCACCTGCAGTCCTATCCGGGGGTGCCCACCGGCGCGTCGAGCCCGTTCGGCTGGGCGCAGTTGGCCGGCTACGACCTGCTGACGCGGGCGTTCGACCGCCAGGCCCCTGTCGACGCCGTGCGCGAAGCCGCGGTCGTCGCGGCGCTGGGCACCGCGGTGCTGTTGTGGATCCTCGCCAAACGCGCCGGGCTGCCGAACTGGGCCGCGACCGGCACCGTCGTCGTACTAGCGGTGTCACCGCTGGCGATCGGCGTGCAACGGCTGGTGCTCGCCGAGAACCTGGCCGCGCTCTGGCTGCTCGCCGCGCTGGCGATGATCCACACCGCGCGCGGGCTGGGCCGCGATCTGCTGGTTTCTGTTTTTCTGCTGGCCGCCGTGCTGACGTCGCCACTCGCGTTCGCGATGCTGCCGACAGCGGGCTGGCTGCTGGTACGCCATCGTGACCCGAACCGCGCGGTGACGATCGGGGTGACCTTCACGCTGGCGCTCGGTCTCGCCTTCGGGCCCGCCGCCGGTCTGCTGCGGCCGTCGCTCGGCCCCGGTTCCGGGCTCGGCTCGTGGGTCGGGCTGGATCCGGTCGTCGTGACGATCGCCGTCGTCGTCTCCGTGGCCGGCCTGTGGTCGCGGACGTGGCGGCCGTTCGGCGTCGGCGTGGTGCTGCTCGCGATCGCGGCGCTGTGGCAAGGCCCCGCCGCCTTGACGCTCGCGCTGCCGTTCGCGCTGCTGACGACCGCGGGCACGCTGCGCGGCGCGGCATTGGCCCGCGCGCCACGCCATCGCAGGCAGTCGGGCAGGCGGCGGTACTCGATCCCGGTGGTGATCGCGGGTTACCTGGTGATCGCGGCGCTCACCGCGAGCTGGATCAGTGGCTTCGCCGTGCTCCGCGCCGACCCGCCGCCCCCCACGCTGACCGAAGGCGCGCAATGGTTGCGGGACAACGCTTCCGGCTCGCGGGTGGTGGCCGACGACGAGGGCTGGACCGAGCTCGCCGCCGCCGGCTGGCCGACCGGTTCACTTCTGGTGGCCGCCGCCTGCGCGGCCGACTGCGAAACCGCCGACTGGGTGCTTTCGACGCCCGCGCTGCGTAGCCGGAAACCCGCGCTGCCGGAGCTGACGTTCGCCAAGCCCGCCGCACGCTTCGGCGACGTGGAGGTCTCGCGCGTCAGCACCGCCGACGCGGAGCCGCCTGCCAAGGAACAGGGTTCGCGCGCGCGGGCGGGCTCGATGCTCGCGACCTCACCACGCGTCCGGCTGCTCGCCGACGCCGACGCCTTGCGCGGCGGGCAGGTCGACCCGCGGCTGCTGGCGACGATCGCCGCCTACGTGTCGCTCGATCCGCTCAAGATCGTGGCGCTGCCAGCGATCCCCGGCGAGGATTCGGCGGGGCAGCCGCGCCGCCGGGTGGTCTTGACCGGCGACGATCCCGCCAAGATCGCGCAGTTCTTCGGCGGCCAGCGCGACATCTTCCGGCCCGCGTCGGTCGCCACCGCGGACGGCCTGGTCACGGTGACCTACTCCCTGTTCCCGCCGGGCGGCCTGCTGGCGCCGTTCGACACTCCCTGAAAGGCAGTCGAGATGGAGCGCTTCCGAAGAATCGCGGCGGTGCTGGTGCTCGCCGCGCTACCGCTGACCCCGTCCGTCGCCGAGGCGACGACCGGCCCCGGCCCGACGGTCGGCTGGCTCCGCGTCGGCCACCTCTCCCCCAAGGTGCCGCCGGTCGACATCTACGTCGCCGCCTTCGGCCGCCAGAAGAAGGTCGTGATCCGCAAGGCGGGTTACGGCGCGGTGACCCCGTATTCGTCGCTCAACCCCGGCGCGTACACGCTGTCGATGCGCCCGGCGGACGCGGCCGCCTCGACGCCGCCCGCGCTCACGGCGACCGTGTCGATCACCGCGCAGACCGCGTATTCGCTGTTCGTCTTCGCCAACGGCCCGGACGGGACGTTGAAGGGTGAGCTGATCACCGACGACCTCACCCAGCCGAAGGCGGGCTCCGGCCGGGTGCGGCTGGTGCAGGGTTCGGCGGCGGTCGCGCCGGTGACCGTCAACGGCCCCAACGGAATGGTCGTCGCGAAGGACGCGGCGTACGGTCTCGCGACGCCGTACGCGGACGTCCCGCAAGGCCGGTGGCCGTTCCAGCTGACGGGCGGCGGGACCTCGTCGCAGGCCTCGGTCGACGTGCGCGCCGGTTCGGTCACGACCGTGCTGGTGACCGAGAATCCCGGCGGTGGCTTGAAAACCGAGGCGCTCGCCGACGGCGCCACCATGGCGGATCCACCGAAGATGGGCATCGAGACGGGCGGCGGCGGAACCGCGCCGGGTGGCTACGGAGGCTGGCTCGTCGTCGCCTCGGGTGTCCTCTTAGGACTCGGCTGGCTGACCTGGCGCCGTGCGACGCGCTGAGCTTTTCCTGCTGTGCCTGGTGTTCGCGGCTGGCTGCGCAGCCGCGCCCGCTCCGGCCAGTCCGCCGACGACGACACCGAGTCCGGCCACTGTGGAGTCGTTGCCGCCGCGCGGTGACACGCGTCCGGTCGGCTTGTCCATCCCGGCGATCGGGGTCGAGGAGACGGAGATCGTCCCGCTCGGCCTCGATCAGGCCGGGCAGCTCACCCCGCCGTCGGACTTCCGGCGGGTCGGCTGGTACACCGGCGCGCCGGTGCCGGGCGACCCCGGGCCCGCGGTGCTCGCCGGCCACGTCGACTCACGCTCGGGCCCGGCGGTGTTCTTCCGCCTGCGTGACCTGAAACCCGGCGACCAGGTGACCGTCCGCCGCTCCGACGGGCAAGCCGCCACGTTCCGCGTCGACACCGTGCAGCGCTACCCGAAGGACGCGTTCCCGACCGCGGCCGTGTACGGCCCGGCGCCGGGCAGCGCGCTGCGGCTGATCACCTGTGGCGGCAGTTTCGACGCGGCGGAACGCTCCTACCGCGACAACATCGTGGTCTACGCGTCGACGAACTGGGCCGACTGATCGTGACCCCCGTCACTCTCCTTGCCAATTCTAAGACGACCGGTCATATTGAAATGACCGACGCTTCGAGAGGACGAGGACATGAGTGAGATCAAGACCCGCTTCCGCACGATCAACGGCCTTTCCATCCGCTACGCCGAAAGCGACGGCCCGCGCGACGTCGAAGCACTCCTGCTGAGCCCCTGGCCGGAAAGCCTCTACGCCTTCGACGCGACCTGGCCGAAGCTGGCCGAGCACGCCAGGCTGATCGCGGTGGACCTGCCCGGTTTCGGCCACTCCGAGCTGCGTGAGGACCTGCTCTCCCCGAAGGCGATGGGTGAGTTCGTCGTCCGCGTCGCCGACGAGTTCGGCTTGGCGGCGCCACACGTGGTCGGCCCGGACATCGGCACGGCCGCTTCCCTCTTCGCCGCGGCGGCGCACCCGGGACGGTTCCGCAGCGTGACCGTCGGCAGCGGCGGCGCGGCGGTGCCGTTGCGGCTGGGCGGCGTGCTCGAAGAGTGGGTGCTCGCCGAGGACCTGGCGCCGTACCGGGCCATGGAGCCCAAGGACGTCGTGACGACCGCGATCAACGCCATCGAGGGGTACGAACTGCCGAGGGACGTGCGCGAGGACTATCTCGCGGCGTACTGGGACCAGCGCTTCGCCGACCAGATGCCGTACGTCCGCGCCTACCCGGCGGAACTCCCGATCCTGGGTGACCTGCTGCCGACGATCACGACCCCGGTCCAGATCATCGCGGGTGCCAAGGACCCAGTGGTGCCGGTCGTGAACGCCGAGTACCTGCACGAGCGCCTGACGGGCAGCAGGCTCACCGTCCTCGACGCCGGTCACTTCGTCTGGGAAGAGGACGCGCCGGGCTACGCCAAGGCCGTCACGGACTGGTGGCGGGCGAACTAAGCTGGAGACGACCACTCATCTTGGAGGGACCCCGATGGCCAGGGCCAGCCTGCGCGAGCAGATAGTCGACGCGGCGTACGAGCAGTTCCACCAGCACGGCTACAACGGTTGCGGCGTCAAGCTGATCACTGACAGCGCCGGCGTGCCCAAGGGGTCCTTCTACAACCACTTCGAGAGCAAGGAAGCGCTGGCGCTCGTGGTGATGGAGCGCTACGGCGACACGCGGCGCGTCCCGGACCTGACGAACCGGGACGCCGCCGCACCGCTCGCGCGGCTGCGTGCGCACTTCGAATTCCTGGCTCGCGACATCGAGAAGTTCGACTACCGGCGCGGGTGCGTTTTCGGGAACTTCGCGAACGAGGCCGCCGACCACAGCCCGGTGATCAGGGAAGGTCTCGTGGCGGCCTTCGACAGCTGGTCGGCCGCGGTGGTGTCGGCGATCCGGGACGCCCAGGCGGACGGTTCGATCACGTCCACGCAAGATCCCGAGATACTGGGCCGCTTCCTGGTCAACGCCTGGGAAGGAGCGATCGTCGGGGAACGGGCGGCGAAGGACGGTTCTTCGTTCGCCGCGTTCTTCACTGTCGCTTTCGACGTGCTGCTGCGCTAAAGCCTATCAAGCCTTGAGAAGCCCTCGGCGGATCAGCTCAGGCCGGACGCCTTCGCCGAACCAGTAAGCCTCCTCAAGGTGCGGGTACCCGGAGAGCACGAACTCGTCCACGCCGTGCGCGTGGTACTCCTCGATCACGTCGGCGACCTCGGCATGACTCCCGACCAACGCGGTGCCCGCACCACCTCGCACCAGGCCGATGCCCGCCCACAGGCCAGGGTGGATCTCCAACCCGCGCACGCCACGGGAAAGGTCGCCGCCGTGCAGCGCGACCATCCGCTGCTGCCCGACCGACTCGCTGGCCGCGAGTCCGCGCTGCGCCTGTTCGACCTGCTCGGGATCCAAGGCGTCGAGCATTTTCCGCGCCTCGGACCAGGCTTCGGCGGAGGTGTCACGGGTGATCGTGTGCAGGCGGACGCCGAACCGGAGCGGGCGGTCACCCGCCAACGCGCGGACGCGGGCGATCTTCTCCGCGACCTGAGCGGGTGGCTCACCCCAGGTGAGGTAGACGTCCGCGTGGCGCGCGGCGACCGGGAGCGCCGCGGCGGAGGAGCCGCCGAAGTAGATCTCGGGCTCGGGGTCGGGTGCGGCCAGCGTGGTCGCGCCTTCGACGCGGAGGTGATCGCCGTGGAAGTCGAAGGGCTTGCCGGACCAGACGCCGCGCAGGATCGAGAGGAACTCGTCGGTGCGGGCGTAGCGAAGATCGTGGTCGTGCCAGTCGCCGAAGCGGCGCTGTTCGAGGTCGTCGCCGCCGGTGACGATGTTGAGCAGCAGCCTGCCGCCGGAAATGCGCTGGTAGGTGCCCGCCATCTGGGCGGCGAGCGTCGGCGAGATGGTGCCGGGGCGGAACGCGACCAGGAACTTGAGCGTCGAGGTCTGGCCGAGCAGTGCGGCCGTGGTCAGCCAGGCGTCCTCACACCAGGTGCCGGTCGGAGTGAGCACGCCGGTGAAGCCGAGCCGCTCGGCCGCCTGCGCCACCTGGGTGAGGTAGCCGATGTCGGGGTCGCGCTGGGCGGCCGGGCCGTGTGACTTCTTGGCGTGGAAGTGCTCGACGATCGTCCGACCGTCACCCGAGGTGGGCAGGAACCAATGCAGGGTGATGGCCATGCCCCCACAGTCGAGCCGCGGCCTCAGAGTGTCAACGCGGTCCCGGCATCTGGGCTCGGGTAGTGGTCTGACCGTCGCGAAACCCGAGTTTGGGCCAGTGGATGGCCCAAACTCGGGTTTCGCGTGCCCACGCGTCGATGTGACAACGCAAAGCCAAGCCTTAACCACCCGGCATTGGGTTAGAACCAGCCGTACCACTCACGACCCCGGTCCGCAGGTGGTCAGCTGCGGCGAACGGAGGAATTTGGCCGCACGACGCTCACGAGTCCTTAATGCGGATCAGGGCGTCGACGGCCAGTACGCCGTGCTCGAAGACCAGCAGCGGGTTGACGTCCAGCTCGACCAGATTGTCCTTTGTGGACATCGCGTAGGCCGCGATGGCCTCGATCGCGTCGACGACGGTGGCGAGGTCGGCAGGCGGCTTCGAGCGGAAGCCGGTGAGCAGGCGATGGACGCGGAGTTTCCGCAATGTCGCCGAAATGTCGTCGCGGCGTGCGGGCAGCAGGAGCGTGATCGAGTCGCCGACGAGCTCGACGAGCGTGCCGCCGCTGCCGATCGTCAAGGCCAGGCCGAACCTCGGATCGGCGCGGACACCGACGATGAGCTCGGCCAGCACGTCGGTCGCCATCTGCTCGACGAGCAGCCGGGACGACAGGCGCCGCAGGTACTTGGCGCCGATGCGGACCGACTCGGCGTCACGCAGGTCGAGTTTGACCGCGCCTGCCTCGGTCTTGTGCGCGAGCGTCTCCGAAACGGCCTTGAGCACTACGGGGAAGCCGAGTTCGCGGGCCGCGTCCGGGGCTTCGTCCGCGTCGACGACCAGGCCGTGCGGGATCGGCACGCCCGCCGCGGCCAGTGCGCGTTTGCTCTCCCACTCGTCGAGCTGGCGGACCGGGCCGGTCGGCTCGATGCCCGCGAGCGGCGGTTCCTGCTCGCGGGCCCTGCCGATTTCGGCTGCCGCGCGGATCGCGTCGAGGCATTCGGCCAGTCCCTGCATCGGGGCGATGCGGGCTTCGAGCAGTCTCGCGCCGACCTCCTCGGGAATGCCCTCGGGGAGCATGCTCACCACGGACGCGCGGGCGCCGGTGGCCGCTCGGGCGGCGATGAAGGAGTCCACTGTGGAGTGCCAGTCTTCGCCGTGACAGCGGTCGAGCCTCGGGTAGTCGAGCACCAGCAGGTGCTGATCGAAGCCCGCCGAGAGCAGGCCCGTGAAGCAATCGCGTTGCTTTTCGGCGTCGCCCCAGATGTAGGTCTGGTAGTCGAGCGGATTGGCGACGCCGACCTTCTCCCCCAGGGCGGCTACCAGCTTTTCCTTCGCAGAAAAGGGAATGTCCGGCATTTCGAGGCCTCGGGCAGACGCCAGGTCGGCCACCAGCGCGGCCTCGCCGCCCGAGCAGCTGGCCGACGCGACCGTCCCGCCCGGCAGCGGGCCGTGGACGTGCAGGAACTTCAACGTCTCCGCTAGGCCGACGAGGTCGTCGACCCGCGCGATGCCGCAGCGTTCGAACAGGGCCGTGCACAGGTCGTCCGATGTGGACAGTGCGCTGGTGTGACTCAGGTTGGTCTTCGCCCCGAGCTCCGACGAGCCGGACTTCAACGCCACGATCGGCACACCGCGGCGCAGCGCGCGCGTGGCCGCGAGCGCGAGCGACGGCACGTCGTCGATGGCTTCGAGGTAGAGGCCGATCGCGGTGACCCGCTCGTCGTCGACCATCGCGTCGATCAGCTCGGGGATGTGGGTGCACGCGCCGTTCCCGATGGTCACCACGTGCGCGATCGGCAGCGAGCGCCGGTGCATGGTGAGGCCGTGCGCGACGTTGCCGCTCTGGCTCAGCAGCGCGACGCCGCGCTCGACGCGGTGCCCGCCGTGCTGGTCCGGCCAGAGCGCGACGCCGTCGACGTAGTTCAGCAGCCCGAAGCAGTTGGGCCCGATCACCGCGAGGTCACCGGCGGCTTCGATCAGTTCCTTCTGCAGTGCGAGACCTTGCGCGCCGGCTTCGGCGAATCCGGACGCGTGGCAGACGACGCCACCGGCGTCCACTTGGGACAGTGTGGCCACGAAATCCACAGTGGACCGGGCGCGGATGGAAACGAACGTCGCGTCGGGCGCCTCGGGAAGCGCCCAGACGTCGGGGAAACACGGGACGCCGGCGATCTCGTCACGCTCGGGATGCACCGGCCAGATCTCGCCGGCGAACCCGATCTGCTTCGACTGCCTGATCACCTCGACGGCGGCCGCTCCCCCGGCGACCGCGATGTGCCGTGGCGCGAGCAGCCGGTGGAGGTTGCGGCGGCCCATCAAGCACCTCTCGGGCGCAGCAGCGCGCGCGAGATGATGTGCCGCTGGATCTCGCTGGTGCCGTCCCAGATCCGCTCCAGCCTGGCGTCGCGCCAGTACCGCTCGATCCTGGTCTCGGCCATCAGCCCGAGCCCGCCGAACACCTGCACCGCCTGGTCGGTGATCCGGCCGAGCGCCTCCGATGCGAACAGCTTGGCCATCGCGACGTCGGAGTCGGTCATCACGGCATGGTCGCACTTCCAGGCGGCACGCAGCGTCAGCAGCTCCGCCGCCTCCAGCTCGGTCGCGAGGTCCGCGAGCGGGAAGCCGACGCCCTGGAAGCGGCCGATCGGCTGGCCGAACTGCTCGCGCCGCGCCGCCCAGTCCAGCGCGAGTTCCAGCACGCGCCGCCCCCGGCCGACGCAGGTCGCGGCCACGCTGAGCCGGGTGGAGCCGAGCCAGGTGTTCATCAGCTCGAAGCCCTGGCCTTCGTCGCCGAGCCGTTTCCACGCGGGCACGCGGACGTTCTCGAAGAACAGCTCGCAGGTGTGGTAGCCGCGGTTGGACACGCACGCCGGGCCGCGCCGCACGGTCACGCCCGGCGAGTCGAGGTCGACCAGGAACCCGGTGATCAGCGCCTTCTCACCGTGCGATGTCCGCTCGGAACCGGTGGCGGCGAACAGGATCACGTAGTCGGCGACGTCGGCGTGCGAGATGAAGTGCTTGCCGCCGGTGATGACGTAGTCGTCGCCGTCGCGGACCGCGCGGGTGGTCATCGAGCGGACGTCGGAGCCGGAGCCCGGCTCGGTCATCGCGAGGCAGTCGATCCGCTCGCCGCGCACGGTCGGCAGCAGGTAGTCGTCGCGCTGCCTTCCCTCGCAGGCCAGCAGGATGTTGCTCGGCCGCGCGACCAGCGAGTGCAGCGCGTAGCCCGCGCGCCCGAGCTCGCGCTCGACCAGCGCGACGCCGACCGCGTCGAGCCCGCCACCGCCGATCTCGGCGGGCATGTTCGGCGCGTAGAGCCCGGCGGCGAGCGCTTTCTCCGTGATCTGCTTCTGGAGATCGGCCGGGACCTCGTCCAGTCGCTCGACCTCGTCTTCGTGGGGGTACAGCTCTTTCTCCACGAAATCCCGGACAGTGCCGACGATCAGGCGCTGTTCCTCGGTCAGGTCGAACCGCATCGGCTTTCCTTACTCATCGTGATGGCGCGGCCGGTCCCGTCCGGCACGCCGAGCGGGGCGTGCGCGGCGTGGATCGCGGCCAGTTTCCCTTGCAGTTCTTCGGACATCGGCGTCGCGCGGGCGGCGACCGTGTCCACGTGGAGCAGCATCTGCTCGACCGTGGCGACCACGTCCCCGCGCCGCGACACGGTGTGGAAGACGTGGATGCGCTTCTCGTCGAACCCGAGAAGCTCCAGTGTCAGGCGGAGTTCGTCACCTTCGACGGCTTCGCCGAGGTGCCGCAGGTGCGTCTCTGCCGTGTAGATCGAGCGCCCGGTCTCCCGGTACGCCGGATCGACGCCGAGACAGGCGTAGAACGCGTCCGCGCTCTCGCCCGCCGCCACCAGGTAGCAGGCCTCGGTCATGTGGCCGTTGTAGTCGACCCATTCCTTCGGGACACGGATCTCGTACAACGACAGCGGCGCAACCACCACACCAGCCCCCGCGTCTCATAATGTGCAACACTGCACATAATAATGAAACGGTAACGTTCGCCGGATCGACGCGTCAAGTAAGGATTCCGCCATGGACGCCGACGCTCGTGTGCAGTCCCTCGACCGGGCTATTGCCCTGCTCAACGCGGTGGCGGACACTCCGCCCGGCGGCGAGTCGGCCGCCGCGCTCGGCGCCAGGTGCGGGCTCAACCGGGCGACCGCGTGGCGGCTGCTGGCCACCCTCGAACACCACGGCGTGCTCGAACGCGACCCCGAGACCGGCAACTTCGCGATCGGGTTCACCGTCGAGCGCTGGGCGTCGGAAGCCGGGGTCGAGGGACTCGTCCGCCGCGCGCACCCGATCATCGAGCGGATCGCCGCCACGACCGGCGAGACCGCGAATTTGGCGCTGCCACGGCGGTTCGGACTGACCTATGTGGACGAAGCCGTCCCGCATTCGGTGCTCAGCGCGCGCTGGCTCGGCTGGCAGGCGCCGCTGCACGCCACGTCGACCGGCAAGGCGTACCTCGCCTGGCTGCCGGAGGACGAAGCGAGCACGCTGCTTTCCGCCGAGCTGAAGCGCTACACGGCCAAGACGATCGTCGACCGGCGCGAGCTGCGCACCGTGCTCGCCCGCGTCCGCGAGCGCGGGTACTCGGTCAGCGTCGGCGAGATGGAGGACGACCTGTTCGGCGCCTCCGCCCCGGTGCTCGGCACGCGCGGCCGCCCGCTCGGCGTGGTGAGTGTCTGGGGTGCGATGAGCCGTGTCACCGAGGCGGAACTGCCCGAATTCGGTGAGCTCGTCTCGGAGGCCGCGGGGCAGATCGCTGCCATCATGAACGGGTGAGCCCACGCAGGCGGTTGTTCTTCGGCATCCTCACCGTGGTTCTCGCGCTGCTCGCCGCCTGGGTGACCGTGAGCGCACTGCGGCCCGGCGCGCCGCAGACCGGGCGGCCGTCGCAGGACCGCCTCGGCCCGGTGCTGCTCGTACCCGGCTACGGCGGCGGACGGGACGCGCTCGAGGCGCTGGCCGACCGGATCCGGGAGGAGACCGGCCGCGACACCCGCGTGCTCACCTTGGACGGTGACGGCACCGGCGACCTGCTCGCCCAGGTCAAGGTGCTCAGCGAGGCGGCGGCGGACGCGCCGTCGGTCGACGTCATCGGCTACTCGGCAGGCGGGGTCGTGGCCAGGCTGTGGACCAGCCGCGACGGCGCGCATCAGGCGCGGCGGATCATCACGCTCGGCGCGCCGCTGCACGGCACGCGGGTCGCCGCGATCGGCGGCGCGATCGTGCCGGGCGGCTGCCCGCTGGCCTGCCAGCAGCTCGCGCCGGGCAGTCCGGTGCTGGCCAGGATGGACGCCGAGAAGCTGCCTGCCGGGCTGCCCTGGCTTTCGGTGTGGAGCCGTGACGACCGGACCGTCACGCCACCGGAGTCCGCGGAGCTGGACGGCGCGCTCAACCTCGCCGTGCAGGACGTCTGCCCCGGCGTCGTCGTGCAGCACGCGGAGCTGCCGACGCATCCCGTGGTGGTCAGGATGGTGCTGGCCGCGCTCGGCACCGAGCCGCTGAGCGTGCCTAGCTGCTGATGTCCTTGGTCGCGAAATTCGCCCACGCCGCGCCGAAGAACACCACCAGGTAGCCCGCTTGCAGCCAGAGCCCGCTGGTGATGTCGCGCCAGAACAGCGGGTCGCGGAAGAAGTCGATCCACGCCAGCCAGTAGTGCGTCGGCAGGTAGGGCTTGACGACCGCGGCCGCGTCGAGCGTCTCCAGCACCGAGCTGGTGATCAGCACCGCGAGCGCGCCGAGCGCCGCGCCGAGGCCCGAGTCGGTGACCGTCGAGAAGAACAACGCGATGGCGCCGAAGCCGAGCATCGAGGCGACGACGTAGCCGATGGCGCCGAGCAGCCGCGTCGCGAGATCTCCCGTCGACAGCGCCGATCCGGACAGCGAGGTCACCGCGCCCGGCTGGCCGACCGCCTCCGCGCCGGTGCCGAACAACGCGGTGCCCAGCAGGTAAGAGGTGAGCACGACGAGTACCACGGCGATCAGCGTGAACACCGCGAGCGCGCACATTTTGGCCGCCAGCAAGCGGGTTCTGCCCACCGGTCGTGCCAATAGGTACCGCAGGGTGCCACCTGCCGCCTCACCCGCGACGGCGTCGCCGGCGAGCACCGCGACCGAGATCGGCAGGAAAACGGGCAGCACCAAGGCGAGCGCGGCGGCCGGATACAACGCCCCGTTGCTCATCACCGCCGACAGGAACGCGCCGCCCTGGCCGGGCGGCGGCGCGAAGTCCGCGGTGGCGAGGAAGACCGCGACCAGCGCGGGCAGCGCGCACAGCAGCACGACGCTGACCCACACCCGCGGGCGCAGCGCGAGCTTGCGCAGTTCGACGGCGATCACGGTTTGCTCCCGTCGAACCGGTCGGCGCCGGAGCTGGTCGCGTCGAGCACGACCTGTTCCAGCGAACGGAATTCCGGCTCGATCGCGGCGACGCGCACCCCGGACTCGACCAGCCAGGTGTTGAGCCGCGCCGGATCGGGATGCCGGATGAGCAGGCGGTCACCCTCGCGATGCTCCAGCTGGCCGTCGAGCAGCAGGACGGCCGCGGACGCGTCCGGGGTCTGCACGGTGACCCGGCCGGTCGGCGACCGCATCGCGCCGAGTTCGTCCTGCAGCACCAGCTTGCCCCGGTCGACCACGCCGACGTGGGTGCACAGCTGCTCGACCTCGAACAGCAGATGGCTGGACAGGAACACGGTCGTGCCATCGCGGTTGAGCCCGATCAGCAGCTCCCGGATCTCTTTGATGCCTTGGGGATCGAGCCCGTTCGTCGGCTCGTCGAGTATCAGCAGGCGCGGCTTGCGCAGCAGCGCGGCCGCCAGCCCGAGCCGCTGGCGCATGCCCAGGGAGTACGCCTTCACCGGGCGCCGGTCGATCCCGGCGAGGCCGACCTGCTCGAGCGCCTCCTCGACCCGCGCGCGCCGCGTGCGACGGCCACCGCGGCCCGACGCGTCGAGCAGTTCGAGATTGCGCGGCCCGGACAGGTGCTGGTACGCGGCCGGGCCTTCGACGAGCGCGCCGACCTCGGGCAGCGCGTCGGACAGATGCCTCGGCACCGAGCGGCCGAGTATCTCGATCTCGCCGCTGGTCGCGTAGACCAGGCCGAGCAGCATACGGACGAGCGTGGTCTTGCCGGAGCCGTTCGGCCCGAGGAAGCCGTAGCGCTCGCCCTCGGCGACCGAGAGGTTCACGGAGTCGACGGCGGTGAGCCCGCCGAAGCGCTTGGTCAGCGCGTGAGTCACGATCATCGGGGCAGCCCGCACAGCTCGGTGCCCGCCAGCTGCAGCAGGCCGGGCGTGACCGTGCCGGCCAGCAGGAACCAGCGCCGGTTCTTCGTCGAGCGCACGATGAGCAGCGACGCGGGCGAGATCTGCAACGCCTGCCCGTTCCCGGTGTTCAGCTGGACCGGCGAAGAGCCCGCCCTGGCCGCCGCGTCCGCGATGGCGGCGCCCAGGTCACGCGGCACCGCGACCACCACGAATGCCGCGAGCCCCGCGCCGTAGACGCCGGCGCCCTGCGAGTCCTCGGCGCCGGTGCGCAGCTCACGCCCGGCGATCTTGCCCGGCAGCTGCACCCGCGCCAGCGCGCCGAGGTCGTACGCGATGTCCGGCGCGTTCGTGACGCTGTAGCCGCTGCCCGGCAGTCTCGCCGGGAAGTCGAGCAGTGGCCGCGTCTGCTGGAGTTCGGCGAACGCGGTGGTCAGCACCGGGCTGTTCTGGCCGCGCGCGGTGACCTCGACGGCCAGCGGCAGGCCGGTGGCCTGGTCGGCCCACACGTCGATCTGACCGAGCGTGGTGGCCGGATCGGCGGGCACGAGCCGCAGTCCCGGCGCGGCGATCCCGGCGACGCGACGGCTCGGCAACGGCGTCACCGGGTTCTCGGGAACGGCACCGAGCAGACGGCGGGCCAGCTCGGGCGGCAGCAGGTCGCCGGCTCGCGGGGTGCGGATCGGCGGCTCGCCGACCAGCTGGGTGAGCAGGTTCGTCTCGTAGTCCCAGCTGTAGGCGTTCCCGATGGTGCGGTAGATGTCCTGCTCCCCCGCGGCGGTGAGCACGGAGACGCGGGACTCTTCCGGCGACGCATACCAAGCACGCAGCCTGGTCTTGCCGTTAAGAAGCGAGGTGAGGCTCCCGGAGTTAGGAAGCTCAGGCAGCGCCATGGAGCCGACGCTCTCGGCATAGCCCTGATAAGGCTGCTGGGCCGAGCGCAGGATCAGCGTGCGCAGCTGGTCTGGGTCCGCCTGCGCGCTCGACGGCGCCACGGCCTTGACAGCCGCGGGCACCGCTATGAGCGTCACGGCGACCGCCGCGACCAGCGCCCAGCGACGCCGCCTGTCCCTTCGCACGACTGACAAGAGCACAGCCTTTCTGAGGTCTGCACTCTTTCTACGCTGTGAAAGGCCGGCCGGACACCGGCCAGAACGGGGTGATCCGGGCGACCTTTCTCTGCTAGGACACGCCCTAGCCGAACATCCGCCGCCACTCGTCGAGGTTGCGGGCCTGGAACACGAAGTTCGTGTCGCGCACGTGCGAAAGGTTCGCCGACGGATCGGCCGAGTACTGGTGACCTGGGTAGACGACCGGGTCACCCGGCAGGTTGGCCAGCTCACGCAGGCTCGCGTAGATCGCCTCGGAGTCACCGCCGGGGAAGTCGGTGCGGCCACAGCCTTCGAGGAACAGCGTGTCACCGGAGACGAGCTTCCCGGCGACCAGGAAACACTGACTGCCCGACGTGTGACCGGGCGTGTGCAGCAGCCGAATCGGGATGTCGCCGACCTCGACCACGTCGTCGTGGTCGTGCCCGCGCAGATCCGAGTCGGACACCCCGGTGGTGCGGCGGACCCATTCGGCCTCGGCGTTGTTGACGTGCACCGGCACCGGCTGCAGCGCGAGCAGCTCGGAAAGCCCCGGCAGCGTGAACCCCATCATCGTGCCGCCGACGTGGTCGGGGTGGTGATGGGTGGCGAGCACCCCGGTGAGCCGCATGTCGTCCTCGGCGAGCACGTCGAGCAGGTCGCCGACGGCGTACGCGGGGTCGACGATCACCGCCTCCCTGGTCTCGGTGTCGCCGATGAGGTAGGCGAAGTTGACCATCTGCGTGGCCACCGGGTCACCTACCGCGAAGTCGCGGCCTGCGAGAAGCTGTCGGAAGTAGAGGCGATCGCTCATGGCCCACAGCGTAGGGGTCGTGAGTGTTCCGGACGGTTAGAACCGGCCGGAACACTCACGAGCCCTAGGCTGGGCAGGACTAGGCCGAGTGGACGAACGCGCCGACCGCTACGGTGTCCACTAAAGAGTGAACGAGAGTGAGCTGATGTCTTCGGCCCTGTTCATCGAGCCGTGCGGCGCGAACAGCATCATCAGGGTACCCGGTGATCGGGATGCCCGGGAGCATGCCCTGTTCACGGCCGTGCCGTCGGTGCCGGGTGAAGCCGTCGTGACCGCCACCGTCGGCGCGTTGATGAACCGGGATCTGCCTCAGGTCGTCGCTCAAGCCGCGAAGCGGGACCTCTCCGTCAAGCGCGTCTGGCTCGCTCTGTCCGGACTCGGACGGCCGATCAAGACCGGCAGCCCGTTCCCGCAGCGGCTCGCCGAGAGTCTCGGCGTCGAGGTGCTCGCGCCGGATGGTGCGTTGTCGCTGGCGCCGGGTGGGCTGTTGTTCGTCGATGGCGGGGTTTGGCGGTGTTTCCGTCCGTCGGACACCAGCCGTCCTTGGGGCAAGCGGTTCCCGCAGCCGGAGTGGGAAGCCCTGTTGCCGCAGGAGCCGGTCATGGTCGCGGGCCTGACGGTCGAGCCGATCCCGGCCGGGCTGCTCGTCCGGCCGGAGGGGGCGGCGGCGACGTCCCCGGTCGATCCGGCGTACGCGGTCGCCGTCGATCCGGCGCGGCCGCGGCTCGTGCTCGGGCGGCCCGGCGAGGCCGGCTACTCCCCCGCTCAGGCGGCCGCGCTGCTCACGCGCCTGCGCACGCCGTTCGAACTCGTGCCGCACACTCCGCGGGTCGCGACCACCGACTGGCTCGCCGAGCTGGCGGGCAGGCTCGGCCAGGATGTCCGGGCGGCCACCGGCATGCCGCTCTACGCGCTCGACGGTTCCGTCCACTTCATCGCGCACAACATCGAGGGCGGGCACCTGTTGCGGCATGCCGCGACGATCCGGGTCCATCAGCCGGACGGCCGCATCCGCGTGCTCGCGTACACGCCGCCGCCCGCGGGCTGGGTGGTCGCCAAGGACCGCGTCTTCCGGCTGCCGAGGGCGGCCGAGCTGACGCCGGGGGACCCGGTCGCCGAGGTCGTGCCCGCCGGGCTGGCGATCATCCCGTCGGCCATCGCGACCGGCAGGCACGCCGCGTCGTTGCTGGCCGCCGAGCCGCACCGGTTCATCGTGACGGTCGGGCTGCCCGGTGCCGGGCTGCCGGGCTGGACACCGGAGATCCTGTCGTCACTGCTGGCCGGACTTCCGCAAGACGCGTTGGCACGACTGCGCATCCTCGTCCTCGCCAGGGTCACCGAGTCCGATCGGGAAATGCTGACCGAGGCCGCGGGCGGCCACGCGCGCGCGTTGGAGTTCTCGCAGGTGCCTGCCGGTTCGCAGGCCGGAACGGCCGCGCCGGTGGCGGTCGAGCCGGTCACCATGCCGCACGCGCGGCACCGCAGCACGAAGGTCGAGCAGACCGAGTTCCAGCGGATGGCCTCCTTCGAACCCGATCCGGCCGTGCCCGCCGCCGAACGCGCCGACCTCGCGGCGGTCCGCTGCTATCTCGGCGGCGGCCCGCTCGGCGCGGTCGAGATCAACGCCAAGCTCGCCGCGGGCACGCCGGTGCCGACCGCCTACCTGGCCTGCCTGAACTCGGGACTGCGCCGCCTGCCGGTGCACCGCGGCGTCGTCTACCGCCCGATCCGCTTGTCCGGCAAGGAGAACCTGGCGTTCGGCGAGGGCGAGGTGCTGACCGAACCCGGGTTCCTGACGACCTCGGCCACCACCGGGATCACGGTGCCCGGCTCGGACGTCGACCTGCTCATCTGGTCACGCAACGGCCGCCGCACGGACGACCTGGGCGTCGCCGGGCTGCCGGAGGAGATCGTGTTCAGCGCCAGGACCCGGTTCAAGGTGCTGGCGCTCGACTTCGAGTCACCGCCCGCGGTGCTGCTGCGCGAGCTGCACCCGGACGAGATCCCGTACTCGCGGATATTGGACACCACGGACGTGGCAGTCCTTTCGAAGCTCAGACGCGCGCTGGATCGGCGAAGAGCCAGTACGCGCGTCGCCGTCACCGACGAGGACCAGCAGGCGAGACTCGCCGAGCCGCCACAGACCATGTCTCCGACTTCTTAAGGCTTCCGATGCTCGAAGACGAAACCCCGCCCCCACCGCCGGCTCCGTGGTCGATCCCGATCCAGCTCGCGGTGCCGCTGCCTGACGTCTTCACGGCGCAACGGGCGGGCACCGAGCCTGCCGACAACGGCTGAGCATGTTCGCAGCAGTGCTGGAAGGCTTCGGGTCGTCCGACGATCGGGTAGCCGCGGCCGTCGCGCTCCGGTCGCTGCCGCTCGATCCGCGCTCGTTGGCTGCGCTGCATCGCGGGATGCTCGGCCAAGACCCGCGAGTACGCCACGAGTGCGCCAAAAGCCTGCTGTGCCTGGCCGGACGGCCCGAGCGAGAGCCTGCCATCGACGACGACCCCGACGAGTTGCTCGGCGCGTTCGCCGTCCGGACCGCGGGGCTCCACGGCGACCGGGCGACCTTCGCCGTCGAACTCGGTCCCGCCGACTACGCCGCGCCGCATCACCGGACCGCGCGGATCTACCTGGCGGGAGCCAGGCTGTCCGGCCCGGATCGGTCACACGTTCCGACGCTGTGCAACATCGGCGTGTACACCACCTACCCCGATCGCGCGCCCGATTACCCGAACCTGCGCCGCACGCTGGAGGACTTCGGCTTCGGCGGGCTGCCGGAGTCGGTCACGCTCGACGTGACCGCGACCGCGGCCACGCTGGACGCCGTCGCCGAGGCACTCGAGTTCGACATGGACGTTTCCCGTTGGCGCGCCACGGAAATCCTCATCGGCGACCGGTCCCGGCTCGCGCTGGAGATCGGGCCGTCCGACGGGACGCAGCTGCGCACCTGCACCCTCTGGCTGGACGGCGTCATCGCGACCCCGTTCGACAACACGGCCTACGTGCCCCAGTTCGCCCACTCGCTGCGGCTGGACGCCGCCGCCTACCAGGCGGGGCGGATGCCCGACTTCGCGCGCTGGGGTCCGACCACTGACGGCCTGGACACGGAGTGGGCCCAGGACGGGACGCTGCGGTACCGGCTGCCCTCCCCGTTCGTCCGCGAAGGCGCGCTGCGGCTGAACGTCGACGAGATCGTCGCCGTGCTGGAGGCGGCCGCCGACGTGCTCACCGCGGGCTAGGGCGTGTCCTAGAAGAACCGGCTCGGGTTGCGCAGGAACGTCTGCCACAGCCGGACGGCCTCGAGGTCTTCCCACTTCTGTTCCTCGATGCCGTACTCGGTCAGCTCCAGGATCTGCGCGCCCGGCAGCGCGGCGACCAGCGGCGAGTGGGTCGAGTAGATGACCTGGGCCTGCTGGGTGCTCACCAGCTCGCGCAGGTGGTTCAGCAGCGCGAGCGTCGAGTGGAACGACAGCGGACCCTCGGCTTCGTCGAGCAGATAGAGCCCGGGTTCGTTGAACCGCCCGGTGATGGCCTGCAGATAGGACTCGCCGTGGCTGACTTCGTCGGCCTTGCGGTCTCCGTAGCCCGCGACGTTGAACTCCGTCATGTACGACAACATGCCGTGCGCGGTCTCGGCGCGGAGGAAGAATCCCGTCGCTTTCCGCCCGGTGAAACCGCTCTTGCCGCGGTGCAGCCTGAGCGATTCGCCCAGCGGGCCCTTGTCAAGCGCGCTCGAGTACTTCCGGCCGCCGTGACCACCGCGCACGTCCAGCCCGTAGGCCTCGGCGATGCCTTCCAGCAGCGTCGACTTGCCGATGCCGTTGGCGCCGACCAGCACGACCAGGTCGCTCGTGAAGTCCAAGCCGTTCTCGGCCACGTCGCGGATCGCCGGGATCGAGAGCGGCCACACCGATTCGTCCTGGTCCGCGAGCGGCGAGGTCACCTCGACCCGTTCAATGATCATGACCTAGAACCTAGGCACCGAGTTGTGAAGGCCACGTTGACCGACACCCGTTCAGCGGCAGAGTCCACCCCTACCGTTCAGTAACCTCACGGGAAAACCAGGACGGGGGTACCCATGAGCACATCCGAGGCTCTGGTTGCTGAACAGGTGATCGACACCGCCCGCTATCCCTTGTCGGAGCCCGCGAGCGCGGCTTGGCGTGACGCGGTCTCGGCGACCCGTCGTGAACTGCGGGAATCGGGATGCAGTGTGCTGCCCGACTTCGTGCGCCCGGCGCTGATCGACGCGTTGCGCGCCGAGTGCGCGCAGGTGGCGCCGCTCGCGCATTTCGACGTGGAGACCGTCAACGCCTACAACATCGCCGTCGACACGCCGCTGCCCGAAGGTCATCCTGGCCGGACGACCATGGAGCGCGGCAACGCCTTCGTCGCGCGTGACCGCATTCCCGCGCACTGTCTGATCCAGCAGCTGTACACGAGCGCGCTGTTCCAGCGGTTCGTCGCCGACTGTTTCGAACTCCCCCGGGTGTGTGAACTCGCCGATCCGCTGTCCGGGCTGGTGCTCAACGTGGTGTCACCGGGGCTGTCCCATCCCTGGCATTTCGACACGAACGAGTTCACCGTCAGCATGCTCACGCAGGAATCCGAGACGGGCGGTGTCTTCGAGTACTGCCCGAACATCCGCTCGGCGGCCGAGGAGAACTTCGACGACGTCCGCGCCGTGCTGGCGGGGCGCGGGGACCACCTGATCAGGCGGCTTTCCTTGCGACCCGGTGATCTTCAGCTGTTCAAAGGCCGGTATTCGCTGCACCGGGTGAGTACGGTGGGCGGCGAGACAGCACGCCATTCGGCGATCTTCGCCTACAGCGAGCGGCCGGGGGTCATCGGCAGCGTCGAACGGACCCGGCAGCTCTTCGGCCGGGTGCTGCCCGAGCACCTGGCCGCGGCGGGGAACGCCGTCCGGAGTGACCAGCTGCTGGATTGAGGGAGACCACCAGTGCGCGCCGAGAACGCCGCGAAGACCTCGTTCGACCACATCTACACGGAGCCCGATCCACGCGCCTTCTTCAGCGCGCTGCGTGAACTGGACTACTGCATCCCGCAGCTCGCGAAACCGCATTTCACGAAGTTCGTCGAGGAATACCGGGCGGCGCACCACGTCGACGAGCCGACCGTGCTCGACATCGGCTGTTCCTACGGCGTCAACGCCGCGCTGCTCAGATGCGACGCGTCGATGGACGAGCTGTACGAGCTCTACAGCGAGAGCCCGCTCGGCCGTGACGAGCTGATCGCCCGCGACCGCGATCTCCTCCGCCGCCGGTTCGGCTTGGCCAAGACCAGGTTCATCGGCTTCGACCGCTCGCGCCCCGCGCTCGCGTACGCGCTCGAGGCCGGGTTCATCGACGACGCGCTCGAAGCCGACCTGGAGCACAACGAACCCACTGAGCGGCAACGGGAACAGCTCGCCACCGCGGACATCGTCGTCTCGACCGGCTGCATCGGCTACGTCACCGAGGCGACCATCTCCCGGGTCGCCGCCGCGCACGGCAGCCGCAGGCCGTGGATGGCGCATTTCGTGCTGCGGATGTTCTCGTACGAGCCGATCGCGCACGCACTCGCCGAGCTGGGCTACGAGACCGTGCCCGTCGAAGGTGTGTTCAAACAGCGTCGGTTCAGCTCGGCGGAAGAACAGTCCCAGGTGATCGGCACGCTCACGGCAGCCGGAGTGGATCCACGCGGACTCGAAGACGACGGCTGGCTCTACGCTCAGCTCTACCTTTCCCGTCCACGCACCACATAGAGGATGCCCGTGAACAACAGCCAGGAATGGTCAAGCCGCACTTTCGGCAACGAAGAACTCCTCCCGCGCGTACCGCTACCGACGCTGGAAGCGACCTGCGCGCGGTTCCTCGAATGGTGCACCCCGCTGCTGAGCACCGAGGAGCTGGCGACGACCGAAGCCGCGGTGAAGGCCTACCTGGCGCCGGAAAGCCCCGCGCACGAGCTGCACGCCGCACTCGAGGCGTACAACGGGTCCGACGGCGTGCACAGCTGGCTCGACACGTTCTGGCCGTCGCGCTATCTCGGCCGCCGCGACCGGATCGCGCTCAACGCCAACTTCTTCTTCCTGTTCAAGGAATCCGAAGAGGGCCGGCTGCAGCGCGCCGCCGGGCTCGTGGCTTCGGCGGTCAACTACAAGCTCATGCTCGACGACGAGCTGCTGCCGCCGATCGTGCAGCGCGGCCAGGCGCATTCGATGGTGCAGCACAAGTTCCTGTTCTCCGCCACCCGCATCCCCGGCGAGGTCCAGGACACCGCGCGCACCCCTTACACCGACGAGTGGCCGGGACCGTCGGCCGAGCGGCACATCGTGGTCTTCTTCCGCGGCGCCATGATCCGGCTGGACGTCATCGGCCCCGACGGCGTGCCGCACTCGATCGAGGACCTCGTGGCCGGACTCGACGCGATCATGAAGTCGGCCACCACCCCGGAGACCTCGGCAGGACACTTCACCACCAAGGCCCGCGCCGACTGGGCGTCGACCAGGCAGCAACTGCTCGCGGAGGGCAACGCCGAGGCACTCGACGCCGTCGAGACCGCGTTGTTCTGCCTCTGTTTGGAGGACTTCGCGCCGAAGGACACGCAAGAGGCGTGTGATCACCTGTTCCACGGCGACAGCGCCAACCGCTGGTTCGACAAGGCGGTGTCCTTGATCGTCTTCGCGGACGGCACGGCGGGCATCAACGTCGAGCACTGCCGTCTCGACGGCACCACGATCCTCGGCTTCACCGACACCCTGCTCGGCTCGCCCGCCGCCGAGCAGTCGGCCCGCTCGGGCGCCCGTTCCCAGGGCACGCCCGCGTTCTCGCCGATCGAATTCAAGCTGACGCCCGCGCTGCGCGCCGACGCCGAAGCAGCGGCGGCCGCGTTCGCGAAGTACGCGGCCGACAACGCGACGTCGATCTTCTCGTTCCGGGATTTCGGCGCCACCAAAGCGAAAGAGCTCGGCATGTCGCCGGACGGGTTCGTGCAGATGGCGTACCAGCTCGCCCACAAGCGCACGAAAGGCTTGCAGGGCGCGACCTACGAGTCGATCGCCACCCGCCAGTACCAGAACGGCCGCACCGAGGCGATGCGCTCCGTCACCCCGGAAGCCATCCGTTTCGTGGCCACCATGGAGGATCCGGCCGCGGACGCTGCCGCCCGCCGCGCCGCTTTCCGTAAGGCAGCGACAAAACACGTCACCCGCGCGAAGGAATGCCAGCTGGGCGACGCGCCCGAACAGCACCTCTGGGAGCTGCAGCTCATCCAGAAACGGCGCGGCGAGGTCACGGAACCGTTGGCGCTGTACGACTCCCCTGGCTGGACGGTCATGCGCGACGACTACCTGAGCACCAGCTCGGCGCCGTCGTACAACATCCAGTACTTCGGCTTCGGCTCGACGAGCAGCAAATGCATCGGCGTGGCGTACGTGCTGCTGCAGGACCGGCTGAACATCTACCTCAGCACGCCACTTCCGGTGGCGGACAAGATGTCCTTGTTCGCCGAGAAGCTCGAAGAGGCCCTGCGCGAGCTGCGAGACCTGATCGCCTCGGAGTAAAAGCTCGTGTCGGGCAGTTAAGGCTTGGCCTGCGCTGTCAACGACGCGTGAGCACGCGAAACCCGACGCGGTGGTCATGATGGGCGCGGCTGAACCACACAAAGGCCACCCTTGTAAAGCTGAGCGTGACATGGGCCCCCTTCGTCACGTCCAAGACTCCACCACAACCACGCGAATAAGACATAACGGGCCACATTTCACGCCTGGCGTCCTTTGTGGACACAAGACCGGTGCAATTCACCATCGAACCGGCGAAAACACTCACGAGCCTTTATTCGCCGACTTCGCCGTCGGCCATCTCGCGCAGGAAGTCGAGATGGCCGACGTGCCTGGCCGTCTCCTGGACCAGGTGCGCCAGCAGCCAGCGCACGGTGAACTCGCCCTTGCGCTGTGAACGTTCCGAAGCCGCCATGCCGACGAGTGCGCCTTCCGACCGGGCCCACTCGGCTTGATAAGCGGCGACGACCGAAGCCGGGGTGTCTTCGTCGGTGATGTTCCAACTCGGGTCGGGACTGCCCGCCCACAACGACGGCAAGTCGCTGCCGCCGCCCTCGATCGAGAACCACCAGCGCTCAGCCGCGGTCAGGTGCTTGATAACGCCGAGCGCGCTCATGCCGGGCGAAGTCGCCAGCGGCGCTGCGATCGCCTGGGAACGCGAAAGCCCTGAGACCTTGTTAACCGCTGTCGCGCGTAAGAAGCGCAGAAACTCCCATTGCAGGCGCAGTTCGTCGTCGGCCAGCGTCTCGGGCCATGCGCGCTCCACGCTCGAACTCGTGTTCGACATGGCCGGACCCTACCAGCAGCGGCCCGCTGTCTACACTGGACGGCGATGACCAAGGTGCCCGCCTCGACGCTCGCGGTGATCGCCGCAGGCGGCGCGATCGGCGCGTGCGCGCGCTACGGCGCGACGCTGCTCTGGCCGACCGAGGCGACGGCGTTTCCCTGGACCACCCTCGCCATCAACGTCACCGGCAGCGCGCTGCTGGGCTTCGTGCTGGTGCTGATCATCGAACGCGCGACCGTGCATGCGCTGGTCCGGCCGTTCGTCGGGACCGGGATCATCGGCGGCTACACCACGTTCTCGACCTACGCGGTCGACGCGCAGCGCCTGATCGGCAACGGCCATGCCGTCACCGCCATGATCTACCTGATGACGACGATCTTGACCGCGCTCGCCGCCGTCTGGGCCGGGGCGGCGCTGGCCCGCGCCGCGCTCACCCGGAGGGATACCGCGTGAACTGGCTGCTCGTCATCGCCGGAGCCGTCCTCGGCGCGCCGCTGCGTTATCTGACCGACCGGGCGGTGCAGGCACGACACGGCGGGGCGTTTCCGTGGGGCACCTTCACGGTCAACATGATCGCGTGTTTCGTGCTCGGCGGGCTCGCAGGCGCCGCCGGCTCCAGTGCCGTCCCGCAGTGGGTCCAGTTGTTCCTGGGCACCGGGTTCTGCGCGACGCTGAGCACCTACTCGACGTTCTCGTACGAGACGCTGCGACTGGCCGAGACCGGCGCGAAGCTCCATGCCGTCGCCAACGTGATGATCAGTGTGGTCGCCGGGCTCGGCGGCGCGTTACTGGGCGGCGCGCTGGTCCAGCTGGTGGCCGGTTAGCGCGATCATCGCCGCGTACCGATCATGATCATGACGCGGACCTTGCCCTCGGGAATGTCGCACTCGAACGACCTGCCCACCGCGGTCTGGACCAGTATGTACAGCGGCCCGGCCACACTGTCGAAAATGCCGTTGGGCCGCGGATGGTATCCAGCCGAGGCAGCGGCACGGATCAGCTTCTCGCGGAAATCCCCCTCAGTGCCTTCGCGCACCGTGACCACGTCGAGCCGTGGATCGATGCCGATGACACCATCTCGCTGCCGATGCTCCGAGACGACCTCGCCTTCGCGGGCGCCGATCCGGTCGGCCAGCTCGGCTATCTGCCGCAACCGTCTCCGCACCGTGAATTCCCGGGAGTGCCCAGACAGCACGAGCGCGATCGTCAGCACGAGGGCGATCGGCACCGCCCACGCCAGCCACCACCAGTCGCCGGTCCACAGTGACAGCCCGGCACCGAGAACGCAGTAGAACAGCTTGAACCAGTGCCGCCCCATCATCGTCGGCTCCTCCCCAGAGACTCCTGGGGAATCGAGTCCGATCAAGGCGGCGTTACCCCGGCGGGCATAAGGTGATCGCATGTGGTGGGGACTGATCTGCGCGTTGCTGGCCGCCTGCGCGTACGGGATCGCGTCGGTGATGCAGGCCGTCGCCGCCCGCGCGACCGAGGGCGACGGCGACCGGGTCGATCCCCGGCTGCTGGTGCGGGTGCTCAAGCAGTGGAAGTTCCTGGCCGGGCTGGGGCTCGACGTGCTCGGGTTCGTCGCGCAGCTGGCGGCGTTGCAGACGCTGCCGTTGTTCGTGGTGCAGTCGGCGCTCGCGGCGAGCCTGGCGGTGACCGCGGTGGCGGCGATCAAGCTCGGGGTGCGGCTGGGGCGTCGCGAATGGACGGCGATCGCCGTGGTCTGCCTCGGGCTCGCGTTGCTCGGTGCGTCGGCCGAGAGCGAGGGCACGGCGAGCGTCGGGACCGCGTTCCATCTCGGGCTCGGCGGGACGGTCGTGGTGCTGGGCATCGCGGGGATGCTGCTGGGGCGGGCCAAGGAAAGCGTCCGGACGCCGGCGCTGGGGTTGATCGCCGGGTTGTGCTTCGGGATGGTGGCCATCGCGGGGCGGATCATTCCGAGCGTGGCGCCCTTCGATCTGCTCACCGATCCGGCCGTGTACGTGGTCGCGGTGGCAGGCGGGCTCGCGATGTTGTTCTACGCCAGCGCTTTGCAGCGCGGCGGGGTGACGACGGCGACCGCGATGATGGTCATCGGCGAGACGGTGCTGCCGAGCCTGATCGGGGTGATCGTGCTGGGCGACCGGACGCGGGCCGGGCTCGCGCCGCTCGCGATCGCGGGGTTCGTGCTCGCCGTCGCGGCGGCGCTGGCGCTGGCCCGGTTCGGCGAGCCAGCGCCAGAGCGGGTCAGCGCCCGCTGATCGCGTAGACGGGCTCGTCCGCCTGGACCGACCGGCGGTCCAGGATCGAGCCGAGGATCTCGCCGACGCGCACGGCCGTGTTCGACAGCAGCGAGGACGTGATGCCGTGCGTGTGCTCGGTGCCGCCCTGCAGGTAGATCCCGCCGCGCAGCGAAGCCGAGGCGCGCACGCGGTAGTCGCGCTCGACGACCAGGCGGCCCGCGTCGTCGCGCTTGCAGAACGATTCGAGCGAGCCGAACAACGGTGACGCGTCGGCGGGCTGGTAGCCCGTCGAGTAGATGACGTGGTCGGCGTCGAGCAAGGTCTGCGCGCGGTCCACCAAGGACTCGACGGTGACCTGGACGCCCGCCTCGTTCTCCGTGACCGCGACCGGGCGAGAGACGTTGAACAACCGCAGCCGCTCGACGCCGAGCACCTTCTCGCGGTAGACCCGCTTGTAGAGATCGTCGATCAGCTCGATGTCGACCGCGGAGTAGTTGGTGCTGCCGTGATAGCGCATCAGCCGCTCCTTGACCTCCTCCGGCGCCTCGTAGAAGTGCCCGACGGCCTCGGGGTCGAAGATGCGGTTCGCGAACGAGCTGTCGTCGGCCGGACTGTAGCCGTAGCGGGAGAAGACCCCGCAGATCTCGGCCTGCGGGAACCGGTCGTGCAGCAGCGCGGTGACCTCGGCGGCGCTCTGACCGGCGCCGACCACGACGAAGCGGGACGCGGACTTCAGCTCGTCGACGCGGTGCAGCAGCTCGTGGTTGTGCCAGACGCGGTCGGTGCGCGTGACGCCTTCGGGCAGGTTCGGGCGCAGACCGGTCCCCAGCACCAGGTTGCGCGCGCGGAACTCGCTCGCCTCGCCCGCGACGACCGCGCGGACGTCGAAGTACTCGATGACGCCGTCGACCACGACCGGGTGCACCTCGGTGACCTCGGACGAGTAGGACACCAGGTCGTCGACCTTGGCCGCGGCCCACTCGAAGTAGTCGTGGAACTCGACCCGCAGCGGGAAGAGGTTCTTGTGGTTGATGAAGTCGACCAGGCGGTCCTTCTCGTGCAGATAGGCGAGAAAGGAGAAGGAGCTGGTCGGGTTGCGCATGGTGACCAGGTCCTTCATGAACGACACCTGCATGGTCGCGGTGTCGATCAGCATCCCCCGGTGCCAGCCGAACCTGACCTGCTTCTCCAGGAAGTGCGCCGTGACCGGCCGCGCGGCGGTGGCGTTGTGCTCGGTCAGCGCGATCGCCAGCGCGAGGTTGGAGGGACCGAAGCCGACACCGACGACGTCGTACACAGGAACGTGGTCACCGGGCAGAGCTTGTGGCATTTGATTCCCCTCGCAGAGACGATTGACAGAGGAAACCCTAACCTAAGTTAGGCTAGCCTCAGCTAGTGCATTCGAGGGTGATGTTCGTCCCGCGAGGAAGCCTTGCATCGTTAGGTTAGGCTTGCTTCACTTGCGGGGTTTGCCGAGCCCAGACGTCAAGGAGGAGACCCATGCGGGTCGCGCTGTTCGGTTACCAGACCTGGGGCCACCGCACCCTGCAGGCACTCATCGAGTCGGAGCACGAGGTCGCGCTGGTCGTGACCCATCCGGCCAGCGACCACGCCTACGAGAAGATCTGGTCCGACTCCGTCGCCGACCTGGCCGCCGAACACGGCATCCCGGTACTGCTCCGCAACCGGCCCGACGATCTGCTGGACGAACTCCGCGCCGCCGACCTGGATCTCATCGTAGCGAACAATTGGCGAACTTGGCTGCCGCCGGAGATTTTCACACTCCCCCGCCTCGGCACGCTCAACGTGCACGACTCGCTGCTGCCGGCCTACGCGGGCTTTTCCCCGCTGATCTGGGCGCTGATCAACGGCGAGCCCGAGGTCGGCGTGACCGCCCACATGATGGACGACGAGCTCGACGCGGGCGACGTCGTGCTGCAGCGCTCGATCGCGGTCGGCCCGCGCGACACCACGACGGACCTGTTCCACAAGACGGTCGACCTGATCGGCCCGATCGTCGCCGAGTCGCTCGACCTGCTCGCGTCGGGTGAGGCGGTACTGACCAAACAGGACCGCAGCAAGGCGAGCTTCTTCCACAAGCGCTCGCTGGAGGACAGCCGGATCGACTGGACCTGGCCCGCCGAGGACATCGAACGGCTCGTCCGCGCGCAGTCCGACCCGTATCCGAACGCCTACGCGTTCCACAAAGGACAGCGGGTGCGGATCACCGCCGCGTCGGTGTCCGAAGGCCGCTACGGCGGCACGCCCGGCCGGATCTTCATCCGTGAGGGCAAGGGCATCGTCATCGTCGCCGGCGCCGACGCGCGCCGCGGTGACAAGCGCGGCCTGCTGATCGAGCGGGTCCGCACCGACGACGGCGTCGAGCACGACGCCACCGCCTTCTTCCCCGCCATGGGCGGGTACCTCAAGTCCCACCAGTAAGAAAACCCCCGAAAGGTCCCCTATGTCCCGCCGCCTTCTGGCCGGGCTCACCGCCGGTGCGCTCGCTCTTTCCCTCGTCGCGTGTGGCAACGTCGAAGACAAGCCGACCACGCCCGCCGCCGGGTCTTCGTCGGCCCAGCCGGGCGCCTTCCCGGTGACGATCACCCACAAGTTCGGCAGCACGACGGTCGCGAAGGCGCCCGAGCGTGTCGTCGTGGTCGGCACCTACACCGACGACCTGGACGCGGCGCTCGCGCTCGGGGTCACCCCGGTCGGATTCTTCTCCGACAGCCAGACCCAGCCCGACGGCGTCGCGACCTGGCTCAAGGGCAAGCTCGACCCGGCCAAGACCAAGATCGTGAACACCGGCGCCGGCCTCGACCCGGAGCAGGTCGGCAAGCTCAACCCCGACCTGATCCTGGCGTCGGCGGCCTTCGGTCTTGACAAGGTTTACGAGAACCTCAACAAGATCGCGCCGACCATCGGCTACGAAAAGGAGTGGGGCGGCCAGAGCTGGCAGCAGCACGTCCAGGTCGTCGGCAAGGCGCTGGGCAAGGCGGCTGACGCCGACAAGCTCATCGCCGACACCACCGCGCAGATCACGAAGGTCAAGACCGACAACGCGAAGGCGGCGGGCAAGACGTTCACCGTCTCCGTCGGCAACACGCCCGGCAAGATCTTCACACTCGCGTCGAAGGACGACTTCGCGGTGAAGTTCATCGAGGAGCTCGGCATGCAGCTGAGCCCGTCCGCGCTGACCGCGACCAAGGAGACCGCGGGCAGCCCGACCGGCTCGCTCAGCCCCGAGCAGTACGACAAGCTCGGCGCCGACCTGATCGTCATCGCCTACACCGGCGCGGACCTGCAGAAGGCCGTCGAGGACAACCAGCTCGTCAAGGACCTGCCCGCGATCAAGAAGGGCAACTACCTGGTCATCGACATGGAGGCGATCACGCAGCTGCGGGCGCCGACGCTGCTCGGCATCCCCAGCTCGCTCCAGAAGCTGAACGCCGCCATGCAGAAGATCGGCTAAAACGCTTCGGGGTCGTGAGTGGTATCGCCGGTTAGAACCGGCCGTATCACTCACGACGCTGGTCTCGGCGGCCCGCCCGCTCCAGGGGCGTGGTCTAGCGTTGCGTGAGGGCCTCCCTCACCCGATTCCTCGGGTGAGGGAGGCCCTCATCCGTATATCTGGGTGAAGGCTCCCCTCACCGGTCCGACCCAAGTGAAGGCTCCCCCTCACCAACCCGAGTCGGGTGAGGGAGGCCCCACCCGGTCGACCGTGTATGAAGGCTCCCCTCATACACGGGTGAGTGCCATTGCGTCGCCCAAAGCACGCACCCCGCCAAAAGGGCCTGGGGTCGTGAGCGTTGCGGCCGGTTCTAACCGCCCGGAACGCTCACGACCCGACCAAGAGGCAAGCGCGTTGACCATCGAGGGTGCGCCTGCGAAACACGGCTGCGCAGAAGGTCGGCTAGAGGACGCTTCTCGGGGTCGTGAGTGATACGGCCGGTTAGAACCGGCCGTATCACTCACGACCCCTTAGTCGAAGGGTTCGCTGATGTGGAAGTGGTCGTCGAGCGCGGCGACCAGGTCGGCGGCGAGGGCCGGGCCGTAAGGCTCGGCCCATTTTCGTACCAGGTCGAGGAAATCGAGCAGTTCGCGCTGGATCACGGCGAGGTGTGCCGGCAGGTCGGCGAGGCGGATCTCGACGGGCGGGGTGCCGTTCTCGCGGCCGTTCTCCGGCCAGAGGCGGGCGATACCCGGCACGAAGTCGAGTTCGGGCTCGGGGTCGTGGCCCAGCCAGGGTTCGGCGCCGCGGACCAGGTAGAACCAGTCGCGCCAGTCTTCGACGCCGCAGCAGCAACCGGGTTCGATGGTGACGCCGGTGGTGGTGTCGCGCACGCGCAGGCCGCCGGGCGCGACCACGCGCTCGGCGGCGGACAGGTCGCGCAGGAGCCTGAGCGCGTCCGGTGAGCCGGGTTCGCGCTGGTTGTAGTCGGCGATGACGGCCATCGCCTTGCCGACCTCGGGCTCCGTGAGACCGCCGGTCAGCACGATGAGGTCGTCGGATGGCCGGTCGGCGACGGACCACTGCGGAAACGGCGTGGAATGGTATGCCTCGACCACGGCCTGGAACTCGATCACGGGCTCAGTTTCACCCGTGATCGAGGCCCGGTGCCTACCTTTTCAATTTTTTCGGACTTTCAGGCCAGCAGTTCACTTTCGAGTTCTTCCGCCGAAAGCTCGGAAACCTCCAGGTAAATCTCCGCGACCTGTTCGAGCCTGCCGGGAACCGAGTCGTCCGAGGCGAGACGGGCGGCCATCGCGCCTGGTGTGAGCGTCGCGAACAGGGTGCGGACGGACACCTCGTCGGTGTCGAGTGCCTCGCGCAGCCTGCCGATGATGACCGTGGCCAGCACGGAATCGCCGCCCAGCGCGAAGAACGCGTCGTCGAGGCCCACCTTCCCGGTTTCGAGGACATCCGCCCAGATCGACGTGACGACCTTTTCCAAAGCGGTTTTCGGCGCATGGTAAGAATCGACTTGCACGGCCCAGGAAAGGGCGACCGCGCGCCGGTCGATTTTGCCGTTCGAGGTCAGCGGGAATTCGTCGAGCACGACGATCCGCGACGGGACCATGTGCGGCGGCAGCAGGTCGCGGGACCATTCGCGGACCTGCTCGGCGTCGACGTCGCCGGCGACGGCCGCGACGAGCTGGCTGCCCGCGACCCCGGCGACGCCGCAGCGGACGCCGGCGTGCTGGGCCAGCGCCGCTTCGACCTCGCCGAGTTCGATGCGCACGCCGCGCACCTTGACCTGGTGGTCGCGGCGGCCGAGGAACTCGAGTGTCCCGTCCGGCCAGTAGCGGGCCAAGTCGCCGGTGCGGTACCAGCGCGCGCCCTGGTGGTCGACGAACCGGTCGGCCGTGCGCTCGGGGTCGCCCCGGTAGCCCGCGGCCACGCCGTCGCCGCCGATCCAGAGCTCGCCGCCGACCCAGTCGGGGCAGTCGCGGCCGAGCACGTCGACCACCCGGCACCGCACGTTGCGCAGTGGCGTCCCGTACGGCACGGACCGCCACGTCGACGGGACGTCGCGCACCTCGCAGACGGTCGAGTGGATCGCGGTCTCGGTCGTGCCGCCGAGTCCGGCGAACCGGCACTCCGGCGCCTGCGCGGCCACGCGACCCGGCAGGTCGGTGCCGACCCAGTCGCCGCCGAGCAGCACCGTGCGCAACCCGGAAAGCTCGCCGGGACGGGCCGACAGCAGGAGCATGTCGAGCAGCGCGGGCACGCAGTTGACCAGCGTGACGCCGCGCGCGGCGGCCAGTTCGGCCCAGCGGCGGGCTTCGCGCTTGTCGGTCTCCTCGACCAGTACCACCGCTCCCCCGGCGGAAAGCAGGCCGAAGACGTCGTACACCGAGAGGTCGAAGTCCAAAGCGGACACTGCCAGGCAGCGGTCGTCCGCGCCGATCTCGAAGCGCTCGTTGAGGTCGTCGATGGTGTTCATGGCCGCGCGGTGCGGGACCTCGACGCCCTTGGGCTCGCCGGTCGAACCGGACGTGAACAGCACGTACGCGATCGACTCTTCGCCGACCCGCACCGGCTCGGCCAGCGGCGCCGCGTCGGGCACCTCGGTCAGCACCAGCTTCAGCCCGCCGATGCGCTCGATGCGCTCACGGCGCGCGGGCGGCTGGTCGACGCCGATCGGCACGTACCCGGCACCTGCGGCGAGCACGCCGAGCGCAGCGACGAGCTGATCGGGGCCCTTGGGAAAGCTCACGCCGACGGTGTCGCCCGGCTGAACCCCTTGTGCCACCAGGGAACCGGCGACGCGCAAGGCTCGCTCGGCCAGTTCGCCGTACGACAACGTGCCGTCCGAACCCCACAGCACCGCCGGTGCGTCCGGAGTACGAGCGGCCAGCTCGAAGAAGCCGTCCTGCAGCAGCCGTCCGCTGCGCTCGCCCGCCGTGGCGTTGACGCGCTCGCGGACTTCGGCCTGCGCGACCGGCAGCGCGACGCCCACGGAGAGCTCCCAGCCCTCGGCCGACTGCCCGAGCCGGGTCACCAGCCCGTGGAAGGCGGCGAACATCTCGTCGATCATCCCGGCGGGGAACGCGTCCTCCCGGACGTCCCAGTTGATCAGCAGACCGCCGTTGACCTCGGTGACCTGCGCGTCGAGCAGCACCTGCGGGCCCTGCGAGATGATCCACACCGGTTCGCCGAAGCTCGCCCGCACGGTGTCGTCGAACAGCTCGCCCAGGTTCAGCGCGCTGGTGAACACGATCGGCGCGAGCACCTGCTCGCCCTCGTGCCGGGACAGGTCACGCAGCACCTCGACGCCGGAGTACGCGGCGTGCGCGGCGTCGGCGTGCATCCGCTCCTGCAACCCGCGCGCGTGGTCCACAAAGGACGCTTCGGTGGAGAAGTCGACGTCGAGCAGCACCGAGCCGGTGAAGTCGCCGACCAGCGCGTCCACCTCGGGGTGGATCGGCTCGCGGGCGAACATCGGCACGTTGAGCAGGAACCGCGGCTGCGCGCTCCACGAGGCGATCGACTCGGCGAAGGCCGTGGCCACCACCATCGCCGGGGTCAGGCCGTGCTCGTGCGCGCGGGCGCCCAGCCGGGCACGGTCCTCGGGCGAAAGCCAGTGGTGGCGGCGGGTCACGCGGTTGGCGTCGCCGCGTTCGGCCTCGGGCACCAGCGGCAGGTCCGGCGCGGACGGCAGCTCGGGAATCCGCTGCTGCCAGTACGCCTTGGCCTTCTCCTGGTCGGCCACGCGGGTGACCTCGCGCTCGGCGAGGTAGCGCGGGTAGCTGTAGCCGATCGGCGCGAGGTCCAGCGCCGGGTCGGCGTAGAAGCTGGCGAGGTCGGAGAGCAGGATCCGGTAGCTCATCGCGTCGGCGGCGAGCATGTCGACGTCGACGTGCAGCCGGGTCCGGCCGTCCGGCAGCCGCGAAAGCTGGATCGAGAAGACCTCACCGCCGGAGACGTCGAGACGCGCGTGCGACGACTTGTCCCGCAGCGCCTCGAGTTCGTCTTCGTGCTTGAGGTCGTTGACGATCAACGCGGAGTGGCTCCGCTGGGGCAGGATGCGCTGGGTGCCGTCGTCGCCGATTCGCGCACGCAGCATGCCGTGGCGCGCGACGAGCTTGACGACCGCGCGCTCCAGACGGTCAGGGTCGACCTTCTCGCCGTCGAACTCGACGTACAGGTGCGCGGCGACCGCGCCGAGCGTGCTCTCCTCGTCGCGCCCGATCCAGTACGCGTGCTGCATGAGCGCGAGCGGGAACGGGGCGTCCTCGTCGACCTCGACGGTCACCGGCTCGGCCACGACACCGGGTGCGTCGGCCAGGATTTGGCGCCAGTCGGCCAAAGTCGGCCGTTTCGCGAGTTCGGCGAAGCTGACCTTGACGCCCCGGCGGCGCCACTTGCCCGCGACCTGCATGAGCTGGATGGAGTCGAGCCCGAACTCGATGAGACTGTCCTTTTCGGACAGCGCGGCCGCCTCCGCGCCGAGCAGGCCGGTGACCTCGCTCAGCAGTTCGTCCACCGTCGGCTTGTTGTCGCTCACCAGTCGCTCTCCTCGAACTCGTTCAAATCTTCTTGCGTGACCGACACCAGCGACAGGTCCGACAGGGTCGGTCCCGCGCCTTCCGCCTGGCCGATCCCCCGCAGCGCGGCACCGAGCAGGTCGGCCAGCTCGTCGGCACCCGGCCGGTCGAGCACGCCGTCGAGCCAGGTCAGCACCACGCGCAGGCGCTCGCCGTCCGGCCCGTCGGCCAGCAGCGCGGTGATCTCCAGGCCGAAGTCCGCCGCCCGGCCCTCGTGCGGGCGCACCCGCAGCATCGGCGCCTCCGGGGCGAAGGAGAACGGCTTCGGCTCCCCCGTCCCGATCCGGCCCAGGTAGTTGACGACCACGCCGGGTTCCGGCGCGTCCAGTTCCTCGGTGAAGTGCCGCAGCACCCCGTAGCCGAAACCGTGGTCCGGCTGCGAACGCAGCGAGTCCTTGGCGCGCTTGACGATCTCGCCCGCCGGGGCGCCACCGGACTGGACGGCCGCCGCCTCGGCGGCCGACAAGCGCACGCGGACCGGGGCCAGCGTGGTGAACCAGCCGACCGTGCCGGACAGGTCGACGTCCTCGGCGATCTGTTCCTCGCGGCCATGACCTTCGTAGGACAGGACGGTTTCACCGGTCGGAAGTCCGCGCCGGTGACGCCAGGTGGTCACCGTCGCCGCGACCGCGCCGAGCAGTAGCTCGTGCACGCCCGCTTGATAAGCCCCGTCAAGCAGCGGCGCTGTCTCGGTCGCGGAAAGCACCAGCTCGGTGTCCCGCACGGTCGAGCCGCCGTCGGGCGCGAACAGCACCGGCGCGTCCCGCAGCACGTCGCGCCACAGATCGGCCTCGGGCAGCCGGGCCTCGGCCTGCTCGGCGACGAGACGGCTCCAGCGGCGGAACGAGGTGCCGGTCCGGTCCAGCGCCGGCGCGAGGCCTGCCGCCGCCTGCCCCCAGGCCTCGGCGAGGTCCGCGGCGATGATGCGCCACGAAACACCGTCGACCACGAGGTGGTGCGCGACGAGCAGCACCCGGTCGACACCGAGCCAGACGACGTCGAGCATCCGGCCAGCCACCGGGTCCAGCCGGTCGGCGGCCGCCTCGATCTCCTTGTCCAGCGCGGCGGAATCACCACGGTTGAGCAGGTGCGCGGCGTCGATCGACCCCGGTGCCGGGACGACCAGGCCGCCGAGCGCGTCGTCCCAGCGGGCGCGCAGCAGGTCGTGCCGGTCGAGCAGGGCCTGCACGGCCGCGGTCAGCCGCGCCGCGGTCAGCTCCGGTGGCGCGACCAGCAGCACGGCCTGCGCGAGGCCGCCGAACCCGTTCTCGCGGCGGGCCCAGCGCTGGATCGGCGTGGCCTCGGCCAGCCCGAGCGCGGCTTCGAGCGGATCGGTCGTCGTGCCGGACAGGCCGCCGGCCACCACCGCGAGCGCCGACGGCGTGCGGTGCTCGAAGATCTCGCGCGGGCTCAGCGCCAGTCCCGCCTTGCGGGCGAGACTGACCAGCTGCACCGACAGGATGCTGTCGCCGCCGAGCTCGAAGAAGCTGTCGTCCGCGCCGACCTTGTCCAGCCGCAGCGTTTCCGCGAACAGTCCACAGAGGACCGACTCGCGTTCGGTGCGCGGCCTGGTTTCCCCGGCGAGCCCGGCGAAATCCGGTTCCGGGAGCGCGCGGCGGTCGAGCTTGCCGCTCGGGGTCAGCGGGAACTCGTCGAGCGGGACGACCGCGGCGGGCACCATGTGGTCGGGCAGCGAGTCGGCAAGCCGCCGCCGCAGGCCCAGCGGGTCGAGTCCGGTTCCGCGCACGTAGGCGACCAGCCGCTGGTCCTTGGCGGTCACGACCGCGCCGGTGACGCCTGCCAGCCGCTCGGCCGCTGCCTCGATCTCGCCGAGTTCGACCCGGAACCCGCGGATCTTGACCTGGTCGTCGGCGCGGCCGAGGTATTCGAGCGCGTCCTGCCCGGTCCAGCGCACGACATCGCCGGTGCGGTACAGCCTGCCCTCGCCGAACGGGTTCGCCACGAACCGCGACGCGGTGAGCCCGGCCCGGTTGAGGTAGCCGCGCGCCAGCTGGACTCCACCGAGGTACAGCTCACCGGCCACACCAGGAGGCACCGGCCGCAGGAAGCGGTCCAGCACGTAGACGGTGGTGTTCCACACCGGACGTCCGATGGGGACGGTGCTCTCCCCCGCTCCGGCCGTCACCGGCCAGTAGGTGACGTCGACGGCGGCTTCGGTCGGGCCGTAGAGATTGTGCACCGGTGCGCCGATCACGTCGGCCGCGCGGCGGGCCAGCTCGGTCGGCAACGCCTCGCCACTGCACAGCACGCGCCGCAGCGCGCTGCCATGACCGCCGTTGTCCACAAAGGAACGCAGCATCGACGGCACGAAGTGGACGGTCGTGACCCGTTCGGCTTCGATCAGCGATGCGAGGTACGCGGGATCCTTGTGACCGTCCGGCTTCGCGACGACCAAGGTCGCACCGGTGATCAATGGCCAGAAGAACTCCCACACCGACACATCGAAACTCGACGGAGTCTTCTGCAACACCCGGTCGTCCGCGCCCAGCCCGTACTCGTCCTGCATCCACAACAGACGGTTCACGATCGCCGCATGCTCGACCACCACACCCTTGGGCTTGCCCGTCGAACCCGAGGTATAGATGACATACGCCGGATTCGACCCGGTGACGCCTGATTCGACCGCGTCGGCGGGCAGGCCGTCAGCGTCGGCGACGACGATCGCGTCCACGTCGAGTCCCGCCGGGCCGTCCGGCCAGGTCACCAGCAGGACCGGCGCGGCGTCTTCCACCATGAACGCCAGCCGCTCCGCTGGGTAGGACGGGTCGAGCGGCAGGTAGGCCGCGCCCGTCTTGACGATCGCGAGCAACGTGACGATCAGATCGGCCGAGCGCGCGAGCGAGACCGCGACCGTGCGCTCGGGCCCGGCGCCGCGCGACCGCAGCAGCCCGGCGAGCCGGTTGGACCGCTCGTCGAGTTCGGCGTAGGTGAGCTGTTCGCCCTCGAAAATGACGGCGACAGCGTCCGGCGTCCGCGCCACCTGCGCGGTGATGAGTCCCGGCAGAGTGCCCGGCTCGACCGTCCGCGCGGTGGCGTTCCGGTCTGCGAGCAGCTCCCGGCGTTCGTCCGCGCTGAGCACGCTCGTGCGCGACAGAGGCTGGTCCGGAGCCGCCAGCAGCGCGTCGACCAGCCGGACGAGCCGGGTGGCGATGGCGTCCACAGTGGACCGGTCGAACAGGTCGGTGCTGTAGACGAGCCAGCCGTCGACCCCGTCGGCGTCCTCGTACTCGAAGAGGTGGAACGACAGGTCGAGCCGCGCGGCGAAGAAGTCGACCCGCTCCTCCACCAGCGAGGCGGCGCCGAACGGCCGAGCCTCGCGGCGGGCGAGTTCGTGCGCGACCATCACCTGGACCAGCGGGTGCCTGGCCATCGACCGAGCGGGGTTGAGCGCTTCGACCAGCCGCTCGAACGGCAGGTCCTGATGCGCGTGCGCGTCGAGGTCGGTGTCGCGGACCCGGCCGAGCAACTGCCGGAACGACGGGTCGCCGCCGAGGTCGGTGCGCAGCACCAGGGTGTTGACGAAGAACCCGGCCAGCCCGTCGAGCGCCGGGTCGGTCCGGCCCGCGATCGGGCTGCCCACCGGGATGTCCTCGCCGGCGCCCAAGTGGCTCAGCAGCGCCGAAACCGCGGCCTGCAACGCCATGAACACGGTCGCGCCGACACCCCGCGCGAGCTTGCGGAGCGCGCGGTGCGTCTCCGGCGCGAGTGCGAACGGCACCGCGTCACCGCGGAAGCTCGGCACCGCCGGGCGGGGCCGGTCGGCGGGCAGCGGCAGCTCTTCCGGCAGCCCGGCGAGCCGCTCGGTCCAGTAGGCGAGCTGGGCGTCGGCGTCCTTGGCGAGCACTTCCTCTTGCCAGAGCGCGTAGTCCGCGTACTGCACGGGCAGCGGCGACCAGTCGGGCCGCAGTCCACGGCACCGAGCGGTGTAGGCGGCCGAGAGGTCGGCGAGCAGCCGTCCACCGGACCAGCCGTCGCTCGCGATGTGGTGCGTGAGCAGTGAAAGCACGTGCGTGGACTCGTCGAGCACGAACAGCTTCGCCGACAGCGGCGGCTCGCTGTCCAGCACGAACGCGTGCTTGGCCGCGTCACGGAGCCTGCCGTCGAGTTCGGGCTCCGCCGAGTGCACCACGCTGAGCGGGGCGGCGGACTTGAGCACCCGCTGGTACGGCTTGCCTTCGAACTCGGGGTACACCGTCCGCAGCACCTCGTGCCGTGACACCACGTCGGCGATCGCCGCGCGCAGCGCGTCGACGTCGAGCGGTCCGGCGAGCCTGACGGCCAGCGGGATGTTGTAGGTCGGACTCGGCCCTTCGAGCCGGTAGAGGAACCACAGCCGTCGCTGCGCTGCGGACAGCGGCTGACGGCGGGGCCGCGGCCTCGGGGTGAGCGCGGGCCGCGCGCCGGCGACCTCGGACAACGCCGCGGCCAGTTTCGACGGCGTCGGTGCGTCGAAGACCGTGCGCAGCGCGACCTCGGCGCCGAGTTCCGCGCGGATCCGCCCGACGAGGCGGGTGGCCATGATCGAGTGCCCGCCGAGTGCGAAGAAGTCGTCGTGCGCGCCGACGCCCGGCACGCCGAGCAGTTCGGCGAACAGTCCACACAGGACAGCTTCTTCGGCGGTGGCGGGCTTGGCGCCCTCCGCCACCGCGGCCTCGGGCTCCGGCAGTGCCCGGCGGTCGAGCTTTCCGCTGGGCGACAACGGGAAGATGTCGACCGGCATGATCACCGACGGCACCAGGTGCTCGGGCATCGAGGCGGCGAGCTCGGCCCGGTACGCGGCCGGGTCCGGGTCGTCCGCGATGACGTAGGCGATGAGCTGCTGGCGGTCCTCGCGGGCGACGACCGCCGCCGCGCGGACGCCGTCGAGCGCGGTGATCGCCGCTTCGACCTCGCCGAGTTCGATGCGGAAACCACGCAGCTTCACCTGGTCGTCGCCGCGGCCGAGGAATTCGAGCGCGCCCGCGGCGTTGCGCCGCACCAGGTCACCCGTGCGGTACAGCCTGCCTTCGCCGAACGGGTTCGCCACGAATCGCGACGCGGTGAGGCCCGGCCGGTTCAGGTAGCCGCGGCCGAGCTGGACGCCGCCGAGGTACAGCTCGCCGGTGACGCCGGGCGCGACCGGCTGGAGTGCCCGGTCGAGCACGTGGACCTGGGTGTTCCACACCGGACGGCCGATCGGCACCGACCCGGCGGCGGAGTCGGTGCCGTCCTCGGCTGGCCAGTAGGTGACGTCGACGGCCGCTTCGGTCGGGCCGTAGAGATTGTGCAGCCCGGCGGTGAACAGCCCGGCGAACCGGCGTGCCAGCTCGGACGGCAGCGCCTCACCGCTGCAGATCACGCGCCGGAGCGAGGTGCAGCGCACCGCGGCCGGTTCGTCCACGAAGGACCTGAGCATCGACGGTACGAAGTGGACAGTCGTGACGGACTCCGCCTCGATCACCGAAACGAGGTACGCGGGGTCCTTGTGTCCGTCCGGCTTGGCGACGACCAGCGTCGCGCCGGTGATCAGCGGCCAGAAGAACTCCCACACGGAAACGTCGAAACTCGACGGCGTCTTCTGCAGCACTCGGTCGTCCGGGCCGAGCCGGTACTCGTCCTGCATCCACAGCAGACGGTTGACGATGGCCGCGTGTTCGACGGTCACACCCTTGGGCTTGCCGGTCGACCCCGAGGTGTAGATGACGTACGCCGGGTTCGGCCCGGCGGGTGAGCGCGTCTCGCCCCGCTCACCCGGCAGCGGCTCGTCGACGGCCAGCCCCGGGATCGGGGAGCGCGCGTCGGTGAGGACGACCACCGGTGCGGCGTCGTCGATCATGAACGCCAGCCGGTCCGCCGGATAGGACGGGTCGAGCGGCAGGTAGGCGGCGCCGGACTTCAGCACGGCGAGCAGCGAGACGACCAGCTCGGCCGAGCGTGTCACCGCGACGCCGACCACGGACTCCGGCCCGGCGCCGCGGGCGGCGAGCACCCCGGCGAGGTCGTCCGCCCGCTGGGCGAGTTCGCGGTAGGTGAGCCTGTCGCCTTCGAAGACCAGCGCGTCCGCGTCCGGCGTACGGGCCGCCTGCGCGGCGAACAGGGACACCAGCGTCTCGTCCGGCACGCTCGCCGACGGCCAGTCGATGGCGGCGTCGGCGCCGAGGAACTCCAGCCGTCCCACCGGTACCTCGGGCGTCGCGAGCGCGGCGGCCAGCAGGCTCTCCAGGTGCGCGAGAAACCGGTCCACAGTGGACTTTTCGAACAGCTCGTCGCGGTAGGTCGCTTCGATGCGCAGGTCGCCGTCGGTCAGGAACGCCTCGAGCGCCAGGTCGAACTGGGTGGTGTCGTTGTGCACCGTCTCCCAGGTCGCCTCGACACCAGGGAAGTCGAGACCTCGCAGACCCTGGGTCAAGAACAGCAGCATGACGTCGAACAGCACCGAACGGCCGGGCTGGCGCGGCGGGTTCAGCTTCTCCACGAGCACGTCGAACGGCATCGACTGGTGGGCGTAGCCGTCGGTGCAGACCTGCCGCACCCGGGACACGAGTTCGCCGAACACCGGGTCGCCGGTCAGGTCGGCGCGCAGCACCAGCGTGTTGCCGAAGTTGCCGATGAGCCGTTCCAGCTCGGCGGTGTCGCGGTTCATCGACGCCGAGCCGATCGGCACGTCGGTGGCACCGGTGTAGCGGTGCAGCAGCGCGGCGTACGCGGCGAAGACGACCATGAACGGGGTGGCGCCTGCTTCCCTGGCGTACTCGACGAGGCGTGCGGTCAGCTCGGGCGCGAAGGTGTGGAACCGGCGGTCGCCCGCCGAGGACGGGCTCAGCCGCCGCGCGCGGTCGACCGGCAGCGGCAGGTTCTCCGGGATCGGGTCGAGTGCGTCGCGCCAGTAGGAGAGGTCACCGGCGAGCCGTTCGTCGGTGAGGGTTTTCCTTTGCCAGACGGCGAAATCGGCGTACTGGACGGCGAGCGGTTCGAGGCCGGACGGCTGCCCGGTGGTGTCCTCGCGGTAGAGCGCGCTGAGGTCGCGCGAGAGCGCGTTGAAGGTGAAGCCGTCCCACGCGATGTGGTGCACGACCAGTACCAGCACGAAGTCGTCGTCGCCGCGGTGCAGCAGGCGCAGCCGCATCGGGTGGTCGGTGGCCAGGTCGTACGAGCCGCCCGAGTCGCGGCGTGCCTGCTCCTCGATCACCTGTTCCCGCTTGGCCTCGTCGAGCCCGCGCAGGTCGGTCTGGTCCATGGTGACCACGGCGTACGGGTCGACGACCTGCCACGGCACGCCGTCGGCGCCGGGCACGTACCGGGTGCGCAGGATCTCGTGCCGCTGCACCAGCCGCTGGAACGAGCGCTGGAGCGCGGCCCGGTCGAGCGTGCCGCGCAAGCCTATGCGCAGGCAGACGTTGTACGCCGCGCTGCCCGGTTCGAGCTGCTGCAACAGCCACATCCGCGACTGCGCGAACGACAGCGGGATCGCTTCGTCGTCGCCGCGCCGGGGAATGCGGCGCGCCGGCTCGCGCAGGCCCGCCTGCGCCAGCTTCCGGCGCATCAGTTCACGGCGGCGGGCCGCCAGATCGGCGTTCATCCTTCACCCCTTGCGATAGCTGTGAGCGCGGCGAACCACGCGTCGGAAAGCGCCCGGATCCGGTCCTCGGTGAACAGTGCCGACGGCCACTGCCAGTCGGCCTCCAGCACCGGGCCGCCCTCGTGGTCCCGCACCAGCGCGTTGAGGACCAGGCAGTAGGGCGCGGGCATCGAGCCGTCGACGCCGCCGCCCATCGCCCCGGTCTCCGGCGCGCCGGTCCACGGCTCACCGGAGCGCTCACCCGCGGTGAGCCTGCCGAGATAGTTGAACTCGATCTGCGGCTCGGGCAGGCCGGGCAGCGCCTCGGCCAGGTAGCGCAGCAGACCGTGTCCGATTCCCTTGTCCGGCAACGCGAGCTGTTCCTCCACTCGGGACAGTCGCTTGTGGACGTCACCGTCACCGGGGTCGACCCTGACCGGGAACACGCTGGTGAACCAGCCGACGGTGCCGGACAGGTCCGCGCCGTCGACGACCTGCTCCTCGCGGCCGTGGCCTTCGAGCGCGACGAGCAGTGAACCGTCGCCGCGCAGTGCGCGCGCGAGCGCCGCGAGCAGCACGGCGTCCACCGAGACGCCGTGCTCGGCGGGCACGGAGGTGAGCAGCGCGCGGGTGACGTCGGCGTCGAGCGAGGTCCTGGCCGCGCGCACGGTCGCGCGGGTGTCGACGGCCGGGTCGAGCCTGCGGGCGCCGAGCACCGGGTCGGGAGCGCTGAGCATGTCCCGCCACAGGTCCACTTCGGGCAGACGGGTCGCGGCGGCCTTTTCCAAGCCCAGCGCCCATTCCCGGAACGACGTGCCGGGGTAAGCGCTCGCGAAGGCTTCACCGCGCCGCAGCGCGGCCCAGTCGTCGGCGAGGTCCTGCACCAGGAAGCCCCAAGACGCGCCGTCGACCACCAGGTGGTGCAGGAGGATCAGCAGGCGGCCCTGCTTGCCCTCCCCCGCGTCGAACCAGGTGAACCTGGCCATCGCACCGCGTGCGGGCGCGAGCGTGGCCAGGTCTTCTTCCAGCACGCCCGGCAGCCGCTCGCCGATGCTCTCGTAGCTCAGGCCGCTCGCGTCGACACGCCGGATGACGTCCTCGGCGCGAACGGCGCCCGCCGGGCGCGCGGTGAACCGCCACTGGCCGTCGGCACGCGCGAAGGTGGTGCGCAGCACGTCGTGCCGGTCGAGCAGGGACTGCACGAGCCCGCGCAACCCGGCCTCGTCCAGCCCGGCCGGGGTGATCAGGAACCTGGCCTGGCTGAACCGGTCGTGCGGGGTGCCCTGCTCGGCGAACCAGCGCAGCATCGGCGTCAGCGGGATGTCGCCGACACCGGCGCCTGCCTCGCGCACGGGTGCCTCGCCCTCGGCCGCGACAGCCGCGAGCGCGGCGACGGTCCGGTGCTCGAACACGTCACGTGGCGAGAGCTTCAACCCGGCGGCCCTGGCCTTGCTGACCAGGCGCATCGACACGATGCTGTCGCCGCCGAGTGCGAAGAAGCTGTCCTCGACGCCGACCGAGTCCAGGCCGAGCACCTCGGCGAAGAGGTCGGCGAACCGCTGCTCGCGCTCGGTGCGCGGAGCCACGGCGTTCGCGTCCGACAGGTCCGGGGCCGCGAGCGCCGCCGTGTCGAACTTCCCGTTGGCGGTGAGCGGGAAGGTGTCGATCGGCAGCACCGCCACCGGCACCATGTAGTCCGGCAGCCTGCTCGCGACCAGTTCCCGCAGTCCGTCCACAGTGGAATCGCGCAGGACCACGTACGCGACGAGCCTGCGCACGCCTGGCAGATCTTCGCGGACGACCACGGCCGCGCGCGCGACCCGCGGGTCGGACAGGAGCACGGCCTCGATCTCGCCGGGTTCGATCCGGAAACCGCGGATCTTGACCTGGTCGTCGACCCGGCCGCGGCAGTCGATCAGGCCGTCCGGCGTCCAGCGCGCGACGTCACCCGTGCGGTACATCCGCGCGCCCGCCGGGCCGAACGGGTCGGCCATGAACCGGGACGCGGTGACGCCCGGCCTGCCGAGATAGCCGCGTGCCAGCCCGTCACCCGCGATGTACAGCTCGCCATCGACACCGGGCGGGCAGTGGTTCAGCTGCCGGTCGAGCACGTAGGCGCGCGCGTTGCCGACGGGTGAGCCGATGCACGGGCTCTCCATCCGCGAGAACTCGCAGGCCGCGGCGTCGACGGTGCATTCGGTCGGGCCGTAAAGGTTGTGCACGGCGAGGCCTTCGGTCTCGCGCAGGACGCGCCAGAGGTCCGGCGGCACGGCCTCCCCGCCGACGCCGAGCACCTTCAGCTCGCCGCGCCAGCCCGGCTCGGACGCGACCTGGCCCAGCAGCGACGGCGACAGCTCGATGAACTCGATCCGGTGCACGGCAAGGAATTCGCGCAACGCGTCGGCGTCGCGGCGGACGTCCGGCGGGACCAGGTGCAGCTCGTGCCCGGCGAACATCCACAGCATCGGCTGCCAGGACGCGTCGAAGGCCATCGGCCACGCGTGCCCGACCCGCAGCGGCCTGCCGCCCGCGGCTTCGCGTGCCGGGTCGAACAAGTCGGTGCGGTGGCTGACCAGCAGGTTGACGATCGAGCGGTGCGAGACCACGACGGCCTTCGGGGTGCCGGTCGAGCCCGAGGTGTAGATGACGTAGGCCGGGTGCGCGGGATTCGCGCGCGGCTCCGGGTCGGTGTCGCCGTAGCCGTCGAGCTCGGGGTAGGTCCACAGCGTCACGGCCGGCCGGGCGTCGGCGATCATCACGTCGAGCCGCTCGGCGGGCCATTCCGGGTCCAGCGGCAGGTACGCGCCGCCGGTCTTGAGCACCGCGACGAGCGCGACGAGCACGTCCGGGCCGGGCGGCAACGCCAGCGCGACGATCCGCTCCGGTCCGGCGCCGCGTTCGGCGAGGTAGCGGGCGAGCCGGTTGGCGCGGGCGTTGACCTCGCCGAAGGTCAGCCGCGTCTCGCCGTCGGCGACGGCGATCGCGTCGGGGGTCAGCCTGGACTGCTCCTCGAAGACCTGTGCCAGCGTGACGGCGGGGACGTCGAGCGCTTTGCCCGTCCCGAATCCGAGCAGCCGCGCGCGTTCGGCCGCCCCGAGCAGGTCGACGGCCGCGACCGGCGAGCCCGCGCCGTCCGCGAGGTGCTCGACCGCCCGCCGGAAGTACCCGGCGACCGTCTCGGTGAACTCGCGGTCGAACACGTCCGGCCGGAACTCGAAGGTGACCGCCAGCTCGCGTTCGGCGGCGACGGCGAGTGTCATCGGGTAGTGCGTCGCGTCGTCGACCTCGATGCGGCCGAGCCGCAGGCCTGCCTCGGCCTCGCCGGCGGCCACCGCCTCGTCGTCGATCGGGTAGCTCTCGAAGACGACGAGCGTGTCGAACAGATCGCCGGTGGCACGCTGGATCTCGCTGAGCCCGACGTGCTGGTAGTCCATCAGCGCGACCTGCTCGCGTTGCACCCGGCACACGACTTCGGCCAGCGGGGCGGCGGCGCCCGTGCGCACGCGCACCGGGACGGTGTTGATGAACAGCCCGACCATCGACCCGACGCCCGCGAGGTCGGCAGGCCTGCCGGAGACGGTCGCGCCGAACACCACGTCGTCGCGGCCGGTGAGCCGGGAGAGCACCAGGCCCCACACCGACTGGATGATCGTGTTGGCGGTGACCCCGAGTTCCCGTGCCCGCGCGTAAAGCCGCCGGGTCAGGTCTTCGGGCAGTTCGAGCTTGATCTTGCCGGGCGGCACCGGGACGCGAGACGGCTGCGACGGCGCCAGGAGCGTCGGCTCGGTGATGCCGTCGAGCGCGGACTTCCACGCGGCGAGCGCGGAGTCCGCGTCCTGCGCGGCCAGCCACGCGAGGTAGTCGCGGAACGGCCGGACCGGGGGCAACGACCTGCCCGCGTAGAGCCCGAGCAGGTCGGTGACCAGCAGCGGCAGCGACCAGCCGTCGAGCAGGATGTGATGGTTGGTCAGCACCAGCCGGTACTCGGCCGGGCCCAGCTTGATCACGGTGAACCGGATGAGCGGCGGGTTCTCCAGGTCGAACGGGGCGACCCGGTCGGCCGCGAGCAGCGCGGTGAGCTTCGCCTCTTGGTCGTCCACAGTGGACAGGTCGAGGTAGGTCCACGGCAGGTCGACCTCGCTGAGCACGACCTGGACCGGCTCGTCCATGTCCTCCTGCACGAAGCAGGCACGCAGGTTCGGGTGCCGCCGCAGCAACGCGACCGTCGCCGCGCGCAGCCGCTCGACGTCGAGTTCACCGTCGAGACCGAGCACGGTCTGCACGGTGTAGACGTCGGTGTCCGAGTCGTCGTAGGAGGCGTGGAAGAGCATGCCCTGCTGCAGCGGGGAAAGCGGCAGGACGTCTTCGACGAGGGTTTCTTCGCTCACTTCTTCCGCCACTTCGCCGCGATCTTGTCGAGCTGGCCCTGGTTCACCGAGACCAGCGGCACGTCAGAGGGGGTGAAACCGCCGAGGCCGGTACGCGCGGCCAGCGTGTCGAGCGTGCGCACCCACGAGGCCGAGATGGCCTCGACCTCGGTCTTGGTCAGCACACCGGACGGCCACGACCAGGTGACCTTGATGACGGGGCCGTCCGCCCGGTCCTCGGTGACCACCGTGACGTCGAGTCCATAGCGGACCGGAGTGTCCTTTGTGGACTTGAGTACGCCGGTCAGCACGTCGGATTCCTCGGCGGGTACCCAGAAACCGTCGGCCGCGCCCATGTCGAACCGGCCGAGGTAGTTGAAGCACACCGGCGGCTCCGGCTCGGTCAGGCCGAGCAGCCCGAAGCCGATGCCGTTGTCCGGCACCGCGCGCAGCTGTTCCTTGACCCGCTTGAGCGCGGCGGCCGGGTCGGCGCCGGTGACGTCGAGCGCCACCGGATAGACCGTGGTGAACCAGCCGACGGTGCGGGAGAGGTCGGCGCCGGGCACGAGGTGCTCCTCGCGGCCGTGGCCTTCCAGCGCGACGAGCGTGCCCGCGGGCAGCGCGAACGCCAACGCGGTCAGCAGCACGTCCTGCACACCGGCCCGCACCGAAGCCGGGACGGTGGTCAGCAACGGCTTCGCCTGCGCGGGTGGAAGCGTCACGGTCAGCTTGTCCAGCGTTCCCAAGGTGTCCCGGTCGTCGACCGGCCGCGCGCCGAGCGACGTGCCCGGCCCGTCGAACTCCCAGCGGGACGCGTCGGGCGTGACGGTCGCGAGCAGGTCACGTGCCCAGCGGCGGAACGAGGTCGCCGGAGCGGCGAGCGGGCGGCCCGCCCAGGCTTCGGCGAGATCAGCGGCCAGGATGCGCCACGAAACCCCGTCGACGACCAGGTGGTGCAGCACCAGCAGCAGCCTGCCCGGCCGGTCGGGGCCGAGGTCGAACCACACCGCGCGCACCAGCGCGCCCGCCTGCGGGTCCAGCAGCCCGACCGCGTCGGCGTAGTGCTTCGACACCAGCTCGCGCAGGTCCTCCCCCGCGGTCACGACGACCCGGTCGAGCACCTCGGACACCGCGACCGGACGGATACGGAGCGCGTCGCCGGTGAACCGCGCCCGCAGGACCTCGTGCGTGTCCAGCACCGCCCGCAGCGCGGACTCGACCTGCTCACCCGGCGGGATCCGCAGCAGCGCGCTCTGGTGCATGCCCGGCTCGGCCGTGCGCGCCCACCAGCGCAGAATCGGCGTCAACGGGATGTCGCCCTCGTCGTCGGTCTCAGGCTGGACGCTCACCTCGGGCCCGGCGGCCAGCGCCAGCGCGGCGACGGTCTGGTGCTCGAAGACCTGGCGCGGCGAGATCGGGACGCCTGCGGCGCGTGCCTTGCCGACCCATTGGATCGACAGGATGCTGTCGCCGCCGAGCGCGAAGAAGTTGTCGTCCGGCCCGACCGAGTCGATCTTGAGCACCTCGGCCATCAGCGCGCAGAGCACGCGTTCGCGTTCGTTCGCGGGCGCCCGGCCGGTGTCGCGGCGTTCCGGTTCCGGCGCGGGCAGCGCACGGCGGTTGACCTTGCCCGACGGCATGAGCGGGAACTCCGTGAGGAACACGAAAGTGCTGGGCACCATGTGCTCCGGCAGCCTGCCCTTCAGCCAGGACCGGACCTGCTCGGTGGACGCCCCGGACGCCAGCGCGTAGCCGACGAGCCGTTTCACGCCCGGCTGGTCCTCGCGCACGAGCACCACCGCGCGGCGGATCTCCTCGTGCTGTTCGAGCACGGCCTCGATCTCTTCCAGCTCGACCCGCATGCCGCGGATCTTGACCTGGTTGTCCGCGCGGCCCAGGAACTCCAGCGTGCCGTCGCCCACCCAGCGCGCGAGGTCGCCGGTCCGGTACAGCCGGGAACCCGGCGGCCCGAACGGGTCGGCGACGAACGCGGCCGCCGTCCGCTTCGCGTCGTTGACGTAGCCGCGGCCGAGGTAGACGCCGCCCGCGTAGAGCTCGCCGGGCACCCCGGCGGGCACCGGCTGGAGGTTGCGGTCGAGCACCACGAGCCAGGTGTTGCCGTTGGGCCCGCCGATCGAGATCGCGCTGCGCACCGCGTCGCTGCGGTACACGACGTGGCTGACGCCGATGGTGGCCTCCGCCGGGCCGTAGCCGTGGTACATCACCGCGTCGCTCGTGGCGCGGAACCGGTGGAACAGCTCGGGTGTGAGCACCTCCCCGCCGCACCAGACGTGCTTGAGCGAACGGCCACGGCGCTCGAAGCCGTCCAGCCCGACCAGCAGGTCCAAAATGGACGAAGGCAGGTAGGTGAAGGTGACCCGGTGCCGCTCGATCAGGCCGAGCAGGTAGTCGATGTCGCGTTCGCCGTCCGGCTCGGCGATCACCACGGCGCCGCCGGTGACCAGCGGCAGGAAGATCTCGTTGATCGAGATGTCGAAGCCGAGCGGCGCCTTGAACAGCGCCGCGTCGCCGGTGCCGAAGCCGAGCAGTTCCCGCTGCCACAGCAGCCGGTGCGTGATCGCGCGGTGGCGGATCATCGCGCCCTTGGGCGTGCCGGTCGACCCTGAGGTGTAGATGACGTACGACAGGCCTTCCGGCTCGATCGGCACGCCGAGGTTCGCACTGTCCTCTTCAGACACTTCACCCAGCTCGACGTGCACGACGGGAACACCGAGCGCTCCGACCGGACCCGAGTGCCCGGCGCCGCTGAGCACCGCGGTCAGTGCCGCGCTCCCGCAGACCTCCGCGATCCTCGCGGCGGGCCACGACGGTTCGAGCGGCACGAACGCACCGCCCGCCTTCTCGATGGCGAGCAGGCCGACGATCATCTCGATCGAGCGTTCCCAGTGCATGCCGACGGTCCGTTCGGGACCGACGCCGAGGCCTGCCAGCCTGCGGGCGAGCCGGTTCGCGTGCGCGTTGAGCTCGGCGTAGGTGAGGCTCGCGTCGTGGAAAACGACGGCGGGCTCGTCGGGCGTGCGGGCGACCTGCTCCTCGACCATCGCGGTCAGCGTGGTCACCGGGACGCTCGTCGCCGTCTCGTTCCACGCGCGCTGCTGGGCTCGCTCGGCCTCGCTGAGCAGGCCGATCAGGCCGACCGGGCGGGCCGGGTCGGCGATGAGCGCGGCCAGCAGCCGGTTGAACCGGTCGGCCATGGCTTCGGCGGTCGCGTGGTCGTAGAGATCCGTGCTGTAGACCAGGGTCCACTCGGTCTCGCCGAACTCGAACGACAGGTCGAACTTCGCGGACTGGCTCTCGACGGGCAGCGGGGTGGCGGTGACGCCGTCGAGTTCCAGCGCGATGCTCGCCGGGTCCCGGTGGGAGACCATCACCTGGAACAACGGATGCCGTCCCGCCGAACGCGGCGGGTTCACCGTCTCCACGACCCGCTCGAACGGCAGATCCGCGTGCGAGTACGCGCCGAGGTTGGTCTCCCGCACCCGCGCCAGCAGCTCGCGGAAGGACGGGCCGCCGCTCAGGTCCGTGCGCAGCACCAGCGTGTTGACGAAGTAGCCGACGAGGTCGTCGAGCGCTTCGTCGCCGCGGCCGGCGGACGGGGTGCCCAGCGGGATGTCCTCGCCCGCGCCGAGCCGGTGCAGCAGCACGGCGACGGCGGCCTGGGTGACCATCAGCTCGCTGACCCCGCGAGCGCGGGCGAGCTTGCGCACCGCGGCGGCGTCGAACCGGGTGGTGACCATGGCGCCGAGGTGGCTCGGCGCCACCGGGCGCGGCCGGTCGGCCGGGATCGGCAGTTCCTCGGGGACGCCTTCCAGCCGCTTGGCCCAGTAGGCACGCTGGGTCTCGCTCACTTCGTCGAGCAGCTCCTGCTGCCAGAGTGTGAAGTCCGCGTACTGCAAGGGAAGCGGCCGCCATGACGGCTCCGCTCCCGCGCGCCGGGCCGCGTAGGCATGCGCGAGGTCACGCAGCAGCGGCCGCGCCGACCACTCGTCACCGGCGATGTGGTGCGCGAGCAGGACGAGCACGTGCTCCTGCTCGGCCACCGTCAGCAGTTCGGCGCGGAACGGGATCTCTTCCGCCAGCCGGAACTCGTGACTGGTCGCCGCCGCCACGTCGGAGCCGGTGCGCTGGACCAGCTCGGGGCTCACGGTTTCGAGGATCCGCTGAACCGGGTTTCCGTCCGTCTCCGGGAAGATCGTGCGCAGCGACTCGTGTCGTCCGGCCACATCGGACAGTGCGGCGCGCAGCGCCGCGACATCGACGTCACCGGAAAGCCTCGCGGTGAAAGGAAGATTGTAGGCCGAGCTGGGTCCTTCGAGCCGGTCGAGGAACCACAGGCTGCGCTGCGCCGGCGAAAGCGGCAATTCCGCCGGACGTCGGCGCGGGCCGGGCGCCGGGCGCACCGGTCCGCCGTCCAGCGCACGCGCGAGACGCGCGACGGTCGGCGCGTCGAACACGGTCCGGACCGGAACGTCGACGCCGAGCGCCGCGCGGATCCGGCCCGCCAGCCTGGTGGCGAGGATGGAATGCCCGCCGATGGCGAAGAAGTCGTCGTGCACGCCGACCGACGCCACGCCGAGCACGTCGGCGAAAAGACCGCTCAGGATCTCTTCGGCCGGGGTCTTGGCCTCGCCGTCCGAGGTGACGAACTCGGGCTCGGGCAGCGCCTTGCGATCCAGTTTTCCGCTGGGCGACAACGGAAGCCGGTCGAGTACGACGAAGGCTGACGGCACGAGGTGCTCGGGCAGCACGCGGCTCAGCCCGGCACGCGCGGCGACCGGGTCCGCGGACTCCGGCGTGAGATAGGCGACGAGGCTCTGCTGTTCCGGCCGGACGACGGCCGCCGCGGCGGTCACCCCGTCGAGCGCCGTCAGCGCGGCTTCGACCTCGCCGAGCTCGACGCGGAAACCGCGGAGCTTGACCTGGTCGTCGGCGCGGCCGAGGTACTCCAGCCCGTTCGCGGTGAAGCGCACCAGGTCGCCGGTGCGGTAGAGCCGGGAACCGGGTTCCCCGAACGGGTTCGCGACGAACCTCGACGACGTGAGGTCACGCCTGCCGAGGTAGCCGCGGGCGAGCTGTACGCCCCCGAGGTACAGCTCGCCCACGCTGCCTTCCGGCACCGGCCGGAGGAACCGGTCGAGCACGAAGACGCCCGTGTTCCACACCGGGTGTCCGATGGGGACAGTGGTCTCGTCGGCGCAGGTCCACGCCGTGACGTCGACGGCGGCTTCGGTCGGCCCGTAGAGATTGAACAGCGGGACGCCGAGCTTGTCCCGCACCCGGTCGCGCAGGTCGGCGCTCAGCGCCTCACCGCTGCAGATGATCCGGCGCAGGCTGCCGCGGGCCGCCGGTCCGCTCAGGAACTCGGCCAGCATCGACGGTACGAAGTGGACGGTCGTGACGCGCTCGGCCTCGATCAGCGACGCGAGGTAACCGGGATCCTTGTGCCCGCCCGGTTTCGCGACGACGAGCGCCGCGCCGGTGATCAACGGCCAGAAGAACTCCCACACCGAAACGTCGAAGCTCGACGGGGTCTTCTGCAGCACGCGGTCGTCAGGGCCGAGGCGGAATTCGTCCTGCATCCACAAGAGACGGTTGACGATCGCCGCGTGGTCGACCACCACGCCTTTCGGACGCCCGGTGGAACCCGAGGTGTAGATGACGTACGCGGGGTTGCCCGGCCGCGGCGGCTCCGGCTCGCCCTCGGCCGAGTCGTCGTCCAGCGTGGTGAGCACGACCGCGGGCGCGGCGTCGGCGATCATGAATTCGAGGCGCTCGGCCGGATACGACGGGTCGAGCGGCACATAGGCACCACCGGCCTTGTGCACGGCCAGCAACGCGATGACGAGATCGAGCGACCGCTCCAGCTGGATCCCGACGGTCGTCTCGGGGCGGACCCCGCGGGCCGCCAGCCGCCGCGCGAGCGCGCCGGCGCGGGCGTCGAGTTCGGCGTAGGTCAGCGAGTGGTCCTCGAACACGAGCGCGGTCGCGTCGGGCGTGCGTGCGACCTGAGCCGAGAACAGCTCGGGCAGCGTGGTTTCCGGCACGGGCACGGCGGCGCCGAGTTCGTGGGCACGCTCGGTTTCGCCGAGCAGCCCGAGCTTGGCGAGCGGCAGCGAAGGCTCGGCCAAGAACCGGCGCAGCACCCGCTCGAAGCGGGCGGCGATCGCGGGCGCGTCGATGCCGTCTTGGTGGTCGACGCGCAGTCCGAGTTCCTCGCCCGGCAGCACGATCAGCGCCAGCGGGTAGTGCGTGGCGTCGCGGACGGTGACCCCGGCCAGCCGGAGCCCGCGCGCTTCGGGCAGGTCCCCCACCGGGTAGCTCTCGAACACCACGAGGGTGTCGAAGAGCGTCGCGTGGCCGGCGGCGCGCTGGATGTCGGCGAGCCCGAGGTGCTGGTGGTCGAGCAACGCGGCCTGGTCGGCCTGCACCCGGGCGAACAGCGCGGCGAGCGACTCGGCGGGATCGAGCCGGACGCGCACCGGCAGGGTGGTGATGAACAGCCCGACCATCGAATCGACACCGGGGATGCGGGGATCGCGCCCGGAGACCGTGGCGCCGAAGACGACATCCGCACGGCCGGTCAGCGCACCCAGCACGACCGACCAGACGCCCTGGACGACGGCGTTCACCGTCAGGCCACGCGCGCGGGCGACTTCGGCCAGCCGCGCGGTCAGCTCGCGCGGCAGGGTGAATCCGGCGCTCGCCGGCAAGCCCGGCTTCGTGTCCGGCGCGATGAGCGTGGGCCCGTCGAGCCCGTCGAGTGCCCGCGTCCACGCGCTTTCGGCGGCGGCGCGGTCTTGGCGGGCGAGCCACGCCAGGTAGTCGCGGTAGGGCCGGACCGGTGCGAGCTGTTCACCGGCGTAGAGCGCCAGCAGCTCGCGGACCAGGATCGGCGCGGACCAGCCGTCCCACAGCAGGTGGTGCGAAGTGAGCACCAGCCGGTCGCGGGTGCCGCGCACCAGCGTGAAGCGCAGCAGCGGCGGCCTGGTGATGTCGAACGGCTCCGCCCGGTCGCCGTCGAGGAACTCCCCGAACTCGTCTTCGGAGAGGATTTCCCTTTCCCGCCAAGGCAGTTCCACGTCGCGGCGGATGACCTGCACCTGCTGCCCCGACGCGCTCGCGCGGAACGCGGACCGCAGATTGGGGTGCCTGCGCAGCAGCGCGCCCGCGGCTTCGCGCAGGCGTGCGGCGTCCACCGGTCCGTCCAGGTCGAACACGGCTTGGACGGTGTAGACGTCGTGGTCACCGAAGAGGGCATGGAAGACCATGCCCTGCTGCAGCGGGGAAAGCGGGAGAACGTCCTCGACGGCAGACACGGTCAGGACTCGCTGCCGTCCATGGCGCGCACCAGGCTCAGCGGGCGCATGTCGGTCCAGTTCGCCTCGATGTGGTCGAGACAGGCCTGCCGGGAGTCCTCACCGAAGGCGACCGTCCAGCCCGCGGGCACGTCCGAGAACGTCGGCCAGAGCGAGTACTGGCCTTCCTCGTTGACCAGCGCGTAGAACTTGCCGCCGTCGTCGTCGAACGGGTTCGTCACCGGATTCACTCCCTGTCAAAGGTTAGCCAAGCCTTACTTTAGCCAGGCTTACCTTAGACATGCGGGCGTGCAACAGTCCACCGCCGATCGACGTGACCCAGGACTCGCTACCGGGCGGCGAAGAACTCCAGCATCGCGGCGTTGACGGCTTCGGGTCGCTCCAAGTAGCCGTAATGCCCGCACTCGGCCAGCTCGCGGTAGCGGGCGCCGGGGATGGCGTCGGCGACCTCGCGGGCCAGGAACGGCGGCAGGACCGCGTCGTCGGCGAACCCGATGACCAGCGTCGGCGCGCTGATCGCGCGGTAGGCGGGCAGCCTGCTTTCGGTCATGTCGAGTGCCAGCTGGGCACGCAGTCCCGGCGTCCACACCACCGGCGACAACTCGAACATGTCGAGCCAGTCGCGCACCTTCGCCTCGTCGTTGAGCGTCGCCGGCGAGAGGTTCCGCTGCGCGCGAACGATCGCCTCGTACCGCGCGGGCAGCTCGAGCCCGCTGGCCCGCAGTTCCCGCTCGGCCGCACGCGAAGCCTTGCGCAGCAAGTCGATCCGGCCGCGGGTCGCCAGCAGGACCGCACTGGTGACGAGCTCCGGCCGCGCCAGCGCCAGCTCCTGCACGACCTGGGCGCCCAGCGAAGTGCCCGCCACCCGCGACGGCCCGAGGTCCAGGCACTCGATCAGCCCGGCGGTGTCGGCGACCAGGTCGTCGATCTTGAAGCCGTCACCGCACTCGCTCGACCCGCCGGTTCCCCGGTTGTCGAAGGTGATCACCCGGTAGCCCGCCTCGACGAGCGCGGGCACCTGGTGCAGCTGCCAGACCCGGCCGGTGGCGGCCATGCCCATGACGAGCACGACCGGTTCACCGTCGCCGGTGTCCCAGTAGTTGAGCTCGATCCCGTTGACCTGGGCGACTGGCACGTGTTCTCCCTAGACCTTGAGCTCGTCCGCCGACGGGGTGCGCAGGCTCGCCTCGCGGAACTTCGGCATGGCCACCGCCATCATCACCACCCCCGCGACGCAGACCAGCCCGCCCGTGACGACCGCGGCGGAACCACCGAGCAGCCGCGAGACCACGCCGGCCTCGGCGTTGCCGATGGCCGTGCCACCGGTCGCCTGCGCCAGCCACAGGCTACCGACGCGGCCCTGCAGCCGGTCGGGTGTGTAGTGCTGCAGCAGCGCCCGGCGCAGGATCTCCGAGATGGTGTCGCCGAGCCCCGCGAGCGCGAGGAAGGTCAGGCCGAGCCAGAGCTGGCCGCTGAGCCCGAACCCGGTGATCGCCAGGCCCCACAGCAGCACGGCGGCGATCAGCGCGCGCCCGGTGTGCTTGATCCGGCCGGTCCAGCCACTGGTGAGCGCGCCGAGGAAGGCGCCGACGGCGGGCGCGGTGTAGAGCAGGCCGACGGCGGTCGGCCCGCCGTGGAAGACCTCGGTGCCCAGCTGCGGGAACAACGCGTACGGCATGGCGAAGACGACGGCCCACATGTCGATCAGCAGCAGCCCGGCGACGACCTGGTTGCCCTTGATGAACTTGAAACCGTCGGCCAGCGAGCGCAGCGGATGCTGGGCGGTGTCCGAGGATTCGCCCGGCGGCATCGCGGGCAGGAACCACAGCAGTGTGAGCCCGACCACGTAACCGGCGGCGTCGAGCGCGAAGCAGAACGCGATACCGGGGCCCGACGCGACGAGCCCGGCGAGCGCCGGGCCGACCATCGCGCCGAACTGGCTGGTCACCGTGATCAGCGCACCGGCGGCCGCGACCAGTTTCGGCCCGGACAGCGCCGGGATCGCGGCCATCAGCGCGGATCCGCCGAGCCCGGCGATCCCGCCTGCGAACAACGCGGCCACGTAGACGAAGCCCAGCGACGGCGCGGGAAGCGCGGCGTTGACCGCCAGTCCCGTCAGGATCAGCGCGGTGCCCGCGCGGCTGCCGAGGATCACCTTGCGCCGGTCGGACCGGTCGGCGAGCACGCCGCCCGCGATCAGCCCGGCCAGCAGTGTCGCGCCGAAGACCAGCCCGACCAGGCCGACCTGCAGTGAAGACTTGGTGAGCTGATAGACCTGCAGGTTGATGCCGACGTTCGTCAGGCTCGCCCCGATCACGCTCAGCGTCTGCGCGGCGAAGACCCGCCGGAACGCGCCACTGCGGCGCAGCGGCTCGATATCGATGACCAGTTCCCCGAGCCGCAAGTCCGTCGTCCCCTCGTGAGCATCCGAATACGTCGGCTAGCCTAACCTAAGTTCATCCCCCGGAACGAGGAGCCGAGATGCTGGACGGGTGCACGCCCTGGCCGCAGGAACTGGCCGAAAAGTACCGCGCGGCAGGGTACTGGGCCGGGCAACCGCTCGACGTCCTGCTGCGGGACGGGGCGCGGCACCACCCCGGCAAGACCGCGCTGGTCGGGCCGACCGGCACCCGCTGGAGCTACGCCGACCTCGACGCCCGCGCGGACCGGGTCGCCGCCGGTTTCGTCGCCGCGGGCATCGCGCGTGGTGACCGGGTGGTCGTCCAGATGCCCAACATCGACGACTTCGTCGTGACGATCTTCGCGCTGCTGCGCGTCGGCGCGCCGCCGGTGCTCGCGCTGCCCGCGCACCGCGAGAGCGAGATCGTGCCGCTGTGCGAGCTGAGCGAGGCGACCGCGTACGTCATCGCGGACTCCGACGACACGTTCGACTACCGCTCGCTGGCGAGGACGGTCACGAAGGCGGTTCCGGGGCTGCGCCACGTGTTCGTCTCCGGTGATCCGGCCGAGTTCACCGCGCTTCCCGACGCCGCACCGGTTCCGCTCGACGCACCCGACTCTGGCGAGGTCGCGTTGTTCCTGCTCTCCGGCGGCACGACCGGCACCCCGAAGCTGATCCCGCGCACGCACGACGACTATCTCTACAACGCGCGCGCGAGCGCGGAGGTGTGCGGGTTCGACGCCGACACCGTGTACCTGGTCGCGCTGCCCGCCGCGCACAACTTCGCGTTCGCCTGCCCCGGGATCCTCGGCACGTTCGCCGTGGGCGCGACGGTCGTGCTCGCGCCGAACCCGAGCCCGGACGTGGTGTTCGAGCTGATCGCGGCCGAGCGCGTCACCGTCACCGCCGTCGTTCCGCCGCTCGCCTTGCTGTGGATGGAAAACGCGGAGTGGAGCGACGACGATCTGTCCAGTTTGGAGCTGCTGCAGGTCGGCGGCGCGAAGTTCAGCGCGGAGCCCGCAGCCCGCGTGCGTGAGGCGCTCGGCTGCCAGTTGCAGCAGGTGTTCGGCATGGCCGAGGGGCTGCTCAACTACACGCGCCTCGACGACTCCGAAGAGCTGATCGTCACCACGCAGGGCAGGCCGCTCTCCCCCGCCGACGAGGTCCGTGTGCTCGACGCCGACGGCAACGACGCCGCCGAAGGCGAGCTGCTCACGCGCGGCCCGTACACGCTGCGCGGCTACTACCGCGCCGAGGAGCACAACAAGCGCGCGTTCACCGAAGACGGTTTCTACCGCTCCGGCGACCTCGTGCGCGTACTGCCGAGCGGGCACCTGATCGTCGAAGGCCGGGTGAAGGACCAGATCAACCGCGGTGGCGAGAAGATCCCCGCCGAGGAGCTCGAAAACCACCTGCTCGCGCACCCGCTGGTGCACGACGCGGCCGTGGTCGGCATGGCCGACGAGGTGATGGGCGAGCGGATCTGCGCGTTCCTCGTGGTCAAGGGCGAGGCGCCGGCGCTGCGTGACGTCACCACGTTCCTGCGGGCGCGCGGGGTCGCGGCGTATAAGCTCCCCGACCGGGTCGAGGTGCTCGAAGAGTTCCCGCTCACCACCGTCGGCAAGGTCAGCAAGAAGGCTTTGGGGAAGCTGCTTGAAGAAAACTGACGCGGCGCGTGCCACGGGGCTCGTCGTCGCCGTGGCCGTGCTCGCCCTGATCGCGCTGGTGAGTATCGCGGTCGGCGCCCGTTCCATCCCGCTGTCCACTGTGGTCACCGCGTTGTTCGGTGAGTCCACTCCGGACGTCGGATTCGTCGTGTGGGATCTCCGGGTGCCACGCACGCTCATCGGCCTCGCCGTCGGCGCGGCACTCGGCACCGCGGGCGCGTTGATGCAGGCGCTGACCCGCAACCCGCTCGCCGACCCCGGCCTGCTCGGCGTCAACGCGGGCGCCGCCGCGGCGGCGGCGTTGTCGGTCAGCGTTCTCGGCATCACGGACCTGCGCGCGTTCGTCTGGTTCGCCTTCGCGGGCGCGGCGCTCGCCGGGATCGTGCTGTACGCGCTCGCGACCGGTGGCCGCAGCGGCGCGTCGCCGGTCCGGCTCGCCTTGGCCGGCACCGCGATCACGGCGGCACTGACCGGTGTCACGCAGAGCGCGATGCTGCTCGACAGCAAGACGTTGGACCAGATGCGCTTCTGGACGGTCGGCTCGCTCAACCGGGCCGACGGCGCGACGATCGCCCGTGTCGCCCCGTTCCTCGCGGTGGGCCTCGTGCTCGCCTTGGCGCTCGCTCGCCCGTTGAACGCCATCGCGCTCGGCGACGACGCGGGCCGCGCGCTCGGCGCGAACATCGGCGGCACCCGGGTGCTGACCTTGGTGGCGATCACCCTGCTGGCGGGCGCGGCGACCGCGGCCGTCGGACCGCTGGTGTTCGTCGGGCTGGCGGTGCCGCACATCGTGCGCGCGCTCACCGGCCCCGACCAGCGGTGGATGCTGCCCTACTGCATGGTGCTCTCCCCCGCGCTGCTGCTGGCCGCCGACATCCTCGGCCGGGTGGTCGCGCAACAGGAACTCGACGTCGGCGTCGTCACGGCGCTGCTGGGCGCGCCGGTGTTCATCTACCTGGTCCGCCGGACACGGATGGTGCGCTCGTGAAAACCCGGCCCGTCACGGCTTCCGTGCTCCTGCTGGCCCTGCTCGCGCTGATGGTGGTGTTCACGCTCGGCACCGGCGCCATCGCGGTGGCGCCGCTGGACGTGATCAGGACGCTGCTCGGCAACGGCAGCCGCATGACCAACTTCGCCGTGCTCGACCTGCGCCTGCCGAGAGTACTCGTCGCGGCGGGCGTCGGCATCGCGCTCGGCCTGTCCGGCGCGGTTTTCCAGAGCCTGTCCCGAAATCCGCTCGGCAGCCCGGACATCGTCGGCTTCACCTACGGCTCGGCGACCGGCGCGCTCGCCGTGATCGTCCTGCTCGGTGGCAGCACGGCCGCGATCTCGCTCGGCGCCGTCGTCGGCGGCCTGGTGACCGCGCTGCTGGTGTACCTGCTGGCGTGGCAGCAGGGTGTGCGCGGCTACCGGCTGGTGCTGGTCGGCATCGGGGTGAGCGCGATCCTGCAGTCGGTCAACTTCTACCTCCTGGTCACCGCGAGCCTCAACGAAGCGGGCCGCGCGACCGTGTGGATCACCGGCAGCCTCGACAACCGCGGCTGGGGGCACGCCGTCCCGCTGCTGTGGGCGCTGCTGGTCGTCGTGCCGCTGGTGCTGGCGGGCGGCAAGTGGCTGAAGATGCTGGAAATGGGTGACGACGCCGCGCAGGCGCTGGGTGTCCCGATCGAGCGCAGCAGGCTGTATTTGCTGATCGTCGGCACCGCGGCCTGCGCCATCGCGACGGCCGCCGCCGGGCCGATCGCTTTCGTCGCGCTCGTGGCTCCTCAGCTCGCGAAGAGGCTTACCAGGTCGGCTGGGCCGAATCTACTGCCGTCGGCTTGGATGGGCGCGTTGCTCGTCGTGGTCGCGGACTTCGCCGCGCAGCGGGTCGCGGGCGACACGCTGCTCCCAGTCGGCGCGATGACCGGGGCGCTGGGTGGTGTCTACCTCGCCTGGGTCCTCTGGCGCTTCCGCACCAAAGCTTCTTAAGACACGAAAGCGGGCTTACCCCTCCAGTGGGGTAAGCCCGCTCTCTCGCTTGCTTAAGACTTCAAGATCAGTCGGCGCGCACTACGAACGGCGCGACGCTGGAGAGCTTCTCGCAGGTCTCCTCGAACTCACGCTCGGGAGTCGAGTCCGTGACGATGCCCGCGCCCGCGCGCAGCCAAGCTTGGCCGTCCTGCTGATAAACCGCGCGCAACACCAGGGCCGCGTCGAGCGCTCCGTCGTGAGAAGCCGAGAGAACCGCGCCGGAGTAGAGGCCGCGCCGCGTCTCGTCGAGACGGAAGATCGCGTCCAGCGACTCGCGCTTGGGGATGCCCGAAGCGGTGATCGCCGGGAACACGGCCTCCAAGGCGTCCCAAGAGGTCCGCTGCTCGTCGAGCGTGCCGGTCACGAGCGAGGCCAGGTGCTGGACGCTGCCGCGTTCCTTGATGCCCATGAAGTCGTCGACGCCGACGGTGCCCGCCCGGCAGACACCGCGCAGTTCCTCCTGGGCGGCACGCACGGAGACCGCGTGCTCGAAGACCTCCTTCGGGTCCGACTCGAGCTCACTGCGCGCGGCCGCGTCGGCTTCGCTGCCCCGGCCGAACGCGCGGGTGCCCGCCAGCGGCTGGGTCAGCACGTGGCCTTCGGCGTCGACCGTGACGATCACCTCGGGGCTGAACCCCGCCGCCTGGGTGCCGTTCATCCGCAGCAGGAACGAGCGCGCCGGGGTGTTGCCCCGGCGGCCGACCTCGTAGGTGCCGACCATGTCCGCCTCGAACGGGATGCGCACCGTCCGCGACAGGATGACCTTCTGGTACTGCCCGAGCTGGATCTCCTTGACCGCCTGCGCGACGCGATCGCGGTAGCCCTCGCCGTCGGCGCGGACGTCGATGCCCGTCGCGGCCGGGACGACCTGCTCGACCGGCTCGCGCAGCAGGTCCAGCACGCGGGCGCGCTCGGCCTCGTCGACACCGCGGACCACCACGCCGCGCTCGTCGATCTTGACCTCGGTCCTCGGCACGAGCAGGCGGGCGAGTTCGCCGCCCGGCGCCTCGGCGCCGCGCGAGACCAGCGACGCGATCAGCCCGGCGAAGTCGAAACCCAGCCAGCCGTAGGCGTTCCAGCCCTGGATCGGCAGTGCGTCGAGCGCCCGGCGCAACGCGTCGGCAGGCGACCCCGTCCAGCTCTGAACGGTCTCGTCCGCTCCCGCGAGCTTGGTCTTGACCTCGGTCGCGTCGAGCGAGACCGTCGCCAGCTCGCCGCCTGCGACGGTCCAGCGGCCGCCGCTCTCGTAGACCACGTAGTCGTCGAACAGTCCGGCCCTGGCGAGCTTCACCACGAGCGGGAGAGGATCAATCGAAGCGCTGAAGGACTCATCCTCGTAGACCGACACGAACTCTCCTCGTACGCCGCCATCCGGCATTTTCACACCCACGGACTTAGGCTATGCAAGCCTAACAACCACGGTCAAGCAGTGCGACGCCGATCACCGTCCCGATGATCGGTCCCCTGGCCGTTTCCGGGCACCGAGGCCAAGATTGCGCTCGTGATCGCCTTCGACGGGAAGTCCCGGCTCTGGGTACTGCAGACCACCACCTGGACGTACGCGCTCCAGCTGACCGACGAGGACGCGCCTCGCCACGTCTACTGGGGTCCCTCACTCACGGCCGAGCAGGTCGCGGACGTGCTCCGGCCGAGTGCCGCGTGGTGGGACGGGTTCAACGACCCTGACGAAGGCCGCGAAGAGCTCGCCGTCGACGGTGGCACCCGCTACTGGACACCCTCGCTGCAGGTCCGCTTTGCCGACGGGACCCGCGCACTCGAGTGGGCGTACACCGGCCACGAGATCGACGGCGACACGCTCCGGATCGCCTTCCGCGACCGCCACTATCCACTGAGGATCGACCTGCACTACCGCGTCCGCGGCGACGTGCTCGAACGCTGGGTCGAACTCGCCAACGACGGTGAGCCGGTCGAGGTGCTGCGCGCCGACTCGGCCGCCTGGGTGCTGCCGGAGCGCGCGGACTACCGGCTGTCCCATGTGGTCGGCCGCTGGGCCGCGGAAAGCCAGCTGCGCCGCGAACCCGTCGTCGAAGGCGAGACGGTCTTCTCCAGCAGGCGCGGAATCACCAGCCACCACGCCAATCCCTGGGTGATGCTCGACGCCGGCGACGCGTCCGAAACCCGCGGCGAGGTCTGGAGCACCGCTCTCGCCTGGAGCGGGTCCTGGCGCCTCACCACGACCAGGAGCATCGACGGCCGCGTCACGGTCACCGGCGGGTTCGGCCAAGACGGCGTCACCCACCGGCTGGGCCGAGGTTCCGTGCTGACCACGCCCGTTTTTTCGGGCGTGTTCTCGGAAAACGGCTTCGGCGGCGTCAGCCGTGCCTGGCATGAGTACACCCTCGCGCACGTGCTCCCCCACTCCGACGAAGTACGCCCGGTGCTCTACAACTCTTGGGAAGCAACGGCTTTCGACGTCAACGAGGCAGGTCAGCGCAAACTCGCCGCACACGCCGCGAGCCTCGGCGTCGAGCTGTTCGTGATGGACGACGGCTGGTTCGGCAGCCGCACGAGTGACAACGCGGGCCTCGGCGACTGGGTCGTCAACCGCGACCGCTTCCCCGGCGGCCTCGCCCCGCTCGTCGACGAGGTGCACCGGCTGGGCATGAAGTTCGGCCTCTGGGTCGAGCCCGAGATGGTCAACCCGGACAGCGATCTCTACCGCGCGCATCCCGACTGGGTGCTGCACCACCCGCATCGCCGCCGCTCCGAACTGCGCAGGCAGCTGGTGCTCAACTTCGCGCGCGACGACGTCGCCGAGTGGGCGTTCGGCTGGCTCGACGCGCTCGTTCGCGACAACGGCATCGACTTCCTCAAGTGGGACATGAACCGCCCGTTCAGCGAGGCGGGCTGGCCGGACGACGAGGACCCCGACCGCCTGTGGACCGGGCACACCCACGCCGTCTACGCGATCATGGACCGGCTGCGCGCCGAGCACCCCGGGCTGCGCATCGAGTCGTGCAGCGGGGGCGGCGGCCGGATCGACCTGGGCATCCTCGCCCGCACCGATCAGGTATGGACCTCGGACAACACCGACGCGCTCGACCGGCTCCGCATCCAGCACGGCTACACCCAGGTCTACCCGGCACGCGCGATGTCGGCCTGGGTCACCGACAACCCGAACTTCGTCACCGGCCGGTCGACGCCACTGGCGTTCCGGTTCCACGTGGCGATGGCGGGCGTGCTCGGCATCGGCGGCGACATCGCCGAGTGGAGCGAGGACGACCTCGCCTTCGCGCGTGAGCAGATCGCGCTCTACAAAGAGATCCGCCAGACCGTTCAGCACGGCGCACTCCACCGGCTCCAGCCGCCGTCCGCGTCCGGGATCTCGGCGGTCCAGTACGTGTCGCCGGAGCTGACGGTCGTGTTCGCCTACCGGCAGTCCGGGCACTTCAACCTGCCCGAGCGGCGCGTCCGGCTTCAGGGTCTCGACCCCGCCGCCCGGTACCGCGACCCCGCCACGGGCACCGTCCACCACGGAGCCGTCCTGCTCGCGCACGGGCTCGCGATCGACCTGCCGAAGGGCGACCACGGCAGCGCGATAGTGCGCTTGTATCGTATCTGACGTATAAGATCCTCTCAGCAGAGATCGGATGTATAAGGTCACAGCGCAGCTTTCAATCCTTCTAAAGGCTTGACAGTTGTCTAAACATCGGATCGAATGCGCGAGTCTCGTGACGCGGGTCACCGAGGCCCATGGGGTTCAGGCAGTGTGGTGAGAGGCGGCTGATCATGAGAAGGTCCCTGGCGCTGGGAGCGGCGATACTCCTCGCCGCGAGCGCGTGCACGGTCGGCGCCGACACCGGAACCGGCACGAATGGCGGCGGCGGCAAGGAAATCTCGTTCCTGACCTTCGAATCGCCGAACCTCACCCCGGCATACTGGGACGCCGCGATCAAGCGCGTCACCGACAAGCACCCCGACATCAAGGTCAAGAAGCTGGTCGCGCCCAGCACCGACCGCACCGGGTACGCCAAGCAGCTGCTGACCTCCGGGCAGTTCCCCGACGTCGCGATCGCCGTCGACTCGGCCGGGTTCGCCGAGTCCGGCGCGCTCTACGCCTGGACGCCGGAGGAGCTCAAGGACTTCCAGTTCCCCGACGCCAACCCGATCAAGGGCGGGCACCACCAGCTGCCCGCGAACACCCAGACGATCCCGCCGATCTACTACAACAAGAAGATGTTCGCCGACGCGGGCATCACCGCCACGCCGAACACCTGGGCCGAGCTCGTCGCGGCGGCCGAGAAGGTCAAGGCCAAGGGCGGCAAGCCGTTCGTCATCGGCGGCGGCAAGGAAGGCTTCCCGTCGGCGATGATCCTCGACGGGCTCGTCAGCGTCGACCTCTACGGCAAGACCCCCGACTGGCTCACCCAGCGCCGCGCCGACAAGGTCAAGTTCGCCGACCCCGACTTCCAGAAGGCGTTCGGCAAGTTCGCCGACCTGGTCGCCAAGGGCTACATCGACAAGAGCCAGGTCTCGCGCAGCTACGACGACACCCAGGCCGCCTTCCTCAAGGGCGAGGGCGCGATGTACCCGATGGGCAACTGGTTCGCGTCGGCGGCCGACACCAAGCCGCACGACTTCGAGATCGGCGTGTTCAACTTCCCCAGCGAGGACGGCAAGCTCGTGGTGCCCGCCTACACCGGCGGCGGCATGATCGTGAACGCCAAGTCCGCGAACCTCGAGGCCGCGCGCACCTTCGCACTGGCGTTCCAGCTCGACAAGACCCAGCTCGACACCTCGGTCAAGGCCGACGGCCTCTTCCCCGCCATCAAGGGCTACACCCCGCCCGCCGACGCCGGCGCGACGTTCAAGGCAGGCTACGACCTGTACCAGAAGGCCGTCGAGCAGAAGGCGGTCGTGAACGCTTTTTCCTGGGAGACCGCCGACGACGGCCTGCTGCCCGGCATGAAGGACAAGGTCTACCAGGCCGCGCAGGACGTGATCACCGGCCGCAAGTCGGTCGCCGACGCGTGCGCCTTCCTCGACACCGAATGGGCAAAGGCCAAATAACCCACAATGGCAACAGATGTCGTGACCGCTCCGACGCCGGAGCGCGCTGAGGAAGGCAAGTCGCCCACCCGCCGCAGGCGCAAGCCGATCCTGCCGCGGGTGTGGCACTTCGCCTCGTTCGGCGCGCCCGGCGTGCTGATCTATCTCTGCTTCGTGATGGCGCCGATCCTGATCAGCTTCGGCTACAGCCTGACGAACTACAACCCGTTCAACCCGCCCACGAAGTTCGTCGGGCTGGAGAACTACAAGAACCTCTTCAGCGACGAAACCTTCCTCACCGCGCTCTGGGTGACCACGGTGCTCACGCTGATCGTGGTCATCGTGCCGAACGTGCTCGGCCTCGGCATCGCGTTGCTGCTGGACAAAAAAGGCTGGCTCTACAACGCCTTGCGGACGGTGTTCTTCACGCCGGTCATCCTGAGCTCGGTCGTGGTCAGCATCATCTGGCAGAAGCTGCTCGACGACCAGGGCCCGATCAACCAGGTGCTGCGCGCGCTCGGCGTCGATCATCCGCCGGGCTGGCTGTCCGACCCGGACATCGCGCTGTACTCGGTCGCTTCGATCGTCTGCTGGCAGATGCTCGGCTTCTGCGTGGTCGTCTACCTGGCCGGCCTGCAGGGCGTGCCGACCGAGCTGCTGGAGGCGGCGGAGATCGACGGCGCCGGGCCGTGGCGCCGGTTCCGCGCGGTCACCTGGCCGCTGCTCGCGCCGTCGCTGACCATCAACACCGTCGTGATGCTGATTTCGGCCTTCAAGACCTACGACTACGTCAAGGTCATCACCAACGGGGGGCCCGGCTCCGGCACCACGGCGACGATCGCGTTCAACGTGCTCGCGACCGGCCTCGACGCCAACCACGCCGGCTACGCGTCGGCGATGGCGGTCGTGATGCTGGTGATCGTCGCCGTCGTGACCACGATCGTGCTGCAGTTCCTGCGCAGGCGGGAGGTCGACCTGTGAGCGCCGTGACGACCGACAAGCGGTCCTGGGTCCGCCCGGTGGTGGCGATCGCCGTCAGCGCCGTCTTCTTCATCCCGCTGTATTACGTGCTCGTCAACGTCTTCAAGCGCGGCGACCTGATCTCGACCGAGCCGTCCGCGCTGCCGCTGCCGCCGACGCTCAAGAACATCAGCGCCGTGCTGACCAGGCCGGACGGGCTCTACTGGGTGAGTCTCACGAACAGCATCGTCGTGACGCTGCTGTCGATACTGGTGCTGACCGTGCTCTCGGCGATGCTCGGCCACTACCTGGCCCGGTCACAGAAGCGCTGGACGAAGGCGCTGACGATGGTCCTGCTCGCCGGGCTGATGATCCCGCCGCAGGTCATCCTCATCCCGATCACCGACGTGCTGCGCGCGACGCACCTGATGGCGACCCTGCAGGGGCTGGTGCTGTTCAACGTCGGCTACTACGTGCCGTTCGGCGTGTTCGTCTTCAGCGGGTTCATCCGCGGCGTGCCGGTCGAACTGGAAGAGGCGGCCCTGCTCGACGGCGCCAACCGGATGCAGGTGTTCTGGCGGATCGTGTTCCCACTGCTCAAGCCGGCGACGGCGAGCGTGCTCATCTTCCTCGGGGTCTGGATCTGGAACGACTTCATCGACCCGCTCATCATCCTCGGGCCGTCCCAGGGCACCACGGTGACCACGGGTATCTACCGGTCCATCGGGCAATACCAGGCGGACCTGGGCAGCGTGTTCGCGCTGATGTTCCTCGCCACGCTTCCGGTGCTGATCTTCTACTTGGCGCTGCAGAAGCAGTTCGTCAAGGGCCTCACCGGCGGCGCTACCAAGGGCTGAGCGTTTAAGAGGGGACCTGGCCGTTTCGGTTCAGGTCCCCTCTTCTCTGCCCGTCAGGCCGCCCCCACTTGCGGGTAAGCCTTCTGAACACAGCTGATGCACCATCTGATGCGGTCGAGGTAACTCTCAGGATGATCACCGGCCTCCTGTGCGACGTCGCACAGGCATCCGCTGGATTCCTGCGCCTGGAGAATGCTTTCGATCTCGGCCCTGATGCTGTCGACCGGCAGATCGGCCGTGACCGGCAACGGCGAACAGAACAGCGCCTGCACCAATTCCGGTTTCGCTACCGCGGACATTTCGATCTCCACCCCTCAGTCGGTTCTTCGGATCTGCTCCCTTCCAGTGAAGCTCGTCACACTCCGCCGTGCTAGTGCTTTACGACCAAAGATGGGTATGACCGCTGCACTCCGTGCACAAATCACGACCCAAACGAGATCAAGTGACGTAGTGTTACTCCGTTGTCACGCTCGTCACCGTGACCCATTGGTTACCGAATAGTCCCGTCATGAGGTCTGGGTCACGTTCTCCCGTTCACGGTGGAGGTAACCGACCCGGGAGCTGGAGATGACCGTCAGCGCACAGCCAAGACCGTGGAGCATCACCCTGATCGTGAACGGAAGAGAGCCCGACACGGGGCGCTCGGTACCCATCGCCGTCGGCGTCACCCAGGACGTCGGCGGTGCGCACCTGACCCTGCGGGTCGAAAACGGCCCGGACATCCGGCTCACCATGGCCGAGGCGGCGCTACTGCGTCACCACCTGGCCACGGCGGTGCTGGAGCAGTACCACCTGGACGCGGATTCGGCGTCCTAGCGTTCGGTGACCTTGCCGTCGGCGACTTCGAAACGCCGATTGGTCTCCACGGCCTCCAGCATGCGGCGGTCGTGCGTGACCAGCAGCAGGGTGCCGGGGTAATTCGTGAGCGCGGACTCGAGCTGCTCGATGGCGGGCAGGTCCAGGTGGTTGGTCGGCTCGTCCAGCACGAGCAGGTTGACACCACGGATCTGCAGCAACGCCAAGGCGGCCCGGGTCCGCTCCCCCGGTGAGAGCGTCGCCGCGCGCCGCAGCACGTGCTGGGCCTTGAGCCCGAACTTGGCCAGCAGCGTGCGCACCTCGGCGTCCGCGAGCTCAGGCACTTCGGCGGCGAACGCGTCGACCAGCGGCTGATCGCCGAGGAAGAGCTTGCGCGCCTGGTCGACCTCGCCGACGACGACCCCGGAGCCGAGCGAGGCCTCGCCCTCGGTCAGCTCGATGCGGCCGAGCAGCGCGGCCAGCAGCGTCGACTTGCCCGCGCCGTTCGCGCCGGTGATGGCGACCTTGTCCGCCCAGTCGATCTGCAGGTCCACCGGCCCCAGCGTGAACTCGCCCCGGTCGACGACCGCTCCGCGCAGCGTCGCGACGACCGCGCCTGCCCGCGGCGCCGCCGCGATCTCCATCCGGAGTTCCCACTCCTTGCGCGGCTCCTCGACCACCTCGAGCCGCTCGATCATGCGGTCGGTCTGACGGGCCTTCGACGCCTGCTTCTCGGTGGCCTCCGACCGGAACTTACGGCCGATCTTGTCGTTGTCGGTGGCCTTGCGCCTGGCGTTCTTGACGCCCTTCTCCATCCAGCCACGCTGCATGCTCGCGCGGGCTTCGAGCGCGGCCTTGGTGTCGGCGAACTCCTCGTACTCCTCGCGCGCGTGCCTGCGCGCGACCGCGCGCTCCTCGAGGTACGACTCGTAGCCACCGCCGTAGGAATTGACCTGCTGCTGGGCCAGATCCAGTTCGACGACCCTGGTCACCGTCCGCGCGAGGAACTCACGGTCGTGGCTCACCAGCACGGTTCCGGCGCGCAGGTTCTTCACGAACCGCTCAAGACGATCGAGTCCGTCGAGGTCGAGGTCGTTCGTGGGCTCGTCGAGCAGGAAGAGGTCGTAACGGCTAAGAAGCAGCGAAGCCATGCCCGCGCGCGCCGCCTGCCCGCCGGACAGCGACGTCATGGGCTGCTCAAGGCTGACGTCGAGCCCGAGCTCGTTGACGACCTCACCGATCCGGTCGTCGAGGTCCGCTCCGCCGAGCGCGAGCCAGCGGTCGAACGCGGTCGCGTAGGCGTCGTCGGCGCCCACGGCCTCGGCGGCCAGCGCTGCCGTCGCGGCGTCAAGCTCCGCCTGCGCCGAGGCGACGCCTGTACGTCGGCTCAAGAAAGCGTGCACAGTCTCGCCCTCGCGCCGCTCGGGCTCCTGCGGGAGGTGCCCGACGGTCGCCGTGGGCGGGCTCAGCTGCACGCTCCCCTGCTCGGCGGGGATCAGGCCGCCGAGTGTGCGGAGCAGGGTCGACTTGCCCGCGCCGTTGACGCCGACCAGGCCGACGACATCGCCGGGCGAGACGACGAGTTGCAAACCGGAGAAGAGGACGCGATCGCCGTGGCCGGCCGCGAGGTCCTTCGCTACGAGTGTGGCGCTCATGAGACTTACGAGCTTAGTAGGCCTTCTCAGGAGGCTAGCCGTCGAGAGCGGCCATCGCCTTCCACGTGCCGGGCGTGCCCGCGGCGACACAAACCCAGCCAGGTGTTCCCGCGGCCACGGGCTTGGCGTTCCAGCAGGTGTCGCCCGGCCGGAAGAACGCGGTCATCCCCGCGGTCGCCGGATCTTGGAGCCCATAGAGCTCTCGCCTGCCGCGGCCGTAGACCGGCGTGGCGGGGTTGAGCTGCGCGGTGTCGGCGAAGTCGGCGGTCCGCGAGAACGCGAAGTCCAGGTGGATGAGCTCACCCTTGAACTCCCACGGCTTGGTGGTCCGGTTGATCAGCCCGCGGATGAACACACCGGTGCCGACACTGCTGCGCAGGCACTTCTGCAAGGTGGTCGGTTCCGGGGCGGCGGCGTGCAGCACGTCGGAATCGCTGTGGAAGACCGGCTGGCCGGTGACCGTCGTCGTCTTGACCGCGGTCACGTAGAACGCCGCCTTGTCCGCCGCCGCGCTGTTCATCGCGCAGTCCGTGAACACGTTCGCGGAGGAGTAACAGTCGCCGATCAGGTCGACGTAGAGGCCGCTCCAGCCGGTGTTCATGACCGTGTTGTCGCGCACCGTGCCGCTGAACCCGTTCAGGAGCAGACCGTACGCGCCGGTGGCGGACACCGTGTTGCCGATGATCGAGCCATTCGAGGTGCGGTCGACGGCGATGCCGTACTGACTCATGGCGCGCACGGAGTTGCCCGTGACGACCGGCTGCTGGAACCCGGCTTTCGTGATCCCTTGCGCGGTGTTCAGCACGATGCCCGAGGTGGCGTCGTGCAGCACGTTGCCGTCGACCACGAGCGAGGCCACGTCGACTTCGGCCGACTTCGCGATCTGCACGTTGACGCAGTTGAGCGCGACATTCCTGATGACGTTGCCGGCGAGCTGCGCGCTGCCCGGCGCTGAGAGGTACATGCCGTGCTGGCCCGGGATGTCGTGGATGACGTTGCCGCTGATCACCAGGCCCGTGCCGCGCCCGCAGCCGATGCCGAAGCAGTGGCCGGAAATGGTGTTGCCGCGGATGACGATGTCGTCGCCCGCGGTGCACATCCACTGGCCGATCGCGAAGTCGTTGTTGTTGTCGGAGCGCCGGATCGGGCCGGGATCGCCGCCGATCCCGGTGATCGTGTTCTCCGCGAACAGGGCGCCGCGCAGCGATCCGGTCCAGCGAATGCCGCCGCCCGCGTGGCGGTCGATCCGGCAGCCGGTCACCGCTACGTTCGTGCAGCCGTCGAACCGGACGGCGGCGACGCCGTTGTAGGCCACGTTCCCGTCTCCGGCGACGTGCTCGGATCCGTGGCCGGTGAAGCTCAAATCCCTTACTGCCACACCGTTTACGCTCGCGAAACGCAAAGTGGCCTTGCCCGTGTCGATCTGCGTGAGCCGGGATGCCCAGCCGGCGCCGCGTACGACGATATTGGCCGTTTGAATGAGCACTTCGCCTCTGACACGGAAGTCACCCGGCGGGAAGTACACCGTGCCGCCCGCGACCGCGGCCTTGACCGCGGCGGTGATGCCCGCCGTGTCGTCTGTGGTTCCGTCGCCGCGGGCGCCGAAGTCTTTGACGTTGAAGACCAACGTCGTGTCCGGTGCGGCCGGTGCGGCTTGCGCGGTCTGGGCGGTCGCCACCGGTGTCACCACCGCGGCCGCTGCCCCGATACCGCCGAGTCGCAGGAAACGCTTGCGATCGAACTTCTGCGCGTCGTCCACTGTGCCCCCATCTCCCCTGTTTCCGCCAACATTGCCAGCTGTTTGTTCGGCGCGGGGGCGACTTGCGGGCACAATGTCCGGTCACCGGGACGACCCGGCGGCTTTCATGGCTGATCTGACCTCGCCTCGCCGTTTTCGTTGCAGAGATGTTGCGAGTCACTCGAAGGTGTCATTGTGGCCAGATATATAGGCCGCTACATTCGAACATGTGAGCGATAAACGAAGAGCTGGGACCGCCTACGCGGACCGGCCACCCTCAGTCTTGGCAACCGTGGACTTCACTGAAATGTCCACCTCGGAACGAATGGACCTCCTGAACGCGGTCGACAACGCCCGCGCAACCCTCGACGCCGCCTACCTTCGCGCGGTCAACGCAGTGGTCGACGCCGTGGGCGACACCAAGGCGGCCGCCGACCTCATCGCGGTCGAGCGCAAGTCCACGTCATCACGAGCGGGCAAGGACATCGCCTTCGCGCACACATTGGCGGCAAAACATCCCGAGACCTTCACCGCGCTGACCTCCGGAGAACTCGACTGGCTGCGCGCCGGCATCATCGACCGGGCCTGCTCAGGCCTGTCCGCGGAGAACGCTCGCGCGGTGGACGCGACAATCCATCCCCACGCCTGCACCTTGTCCCCCGGGCGGCTCTGGGCGTTGCTACGCAAGGCGATCCTGCACGTCGACCCCGAAGGCGAAGCCAAGCGCCGTGCGATCGCCAAGCAAGGCCGCCGGGTTTCGATGCGGACCGAGCCCGACGGGATGGCGACGCAGTTCTGGCACGACTCAGACGAAAACATCCTGGCGGTCCAGGACCGTATCGACACCATCGCCCGCGAGCTCAAACGCGAAGACGACCCACGCTCGATGAACGAGCTCCGCGCCGACATCCTGCGAGATCTGTTGCTGGGCAAGTACTCCAGCAAAACGATCGCCCACGTCTACGTCACAGGCAACGCCTCGACCATCCTCGGCCTCGACAACCTCCCTGGCACACTCCGCGGCTACGGCGCCATCACCGCCGACCAACTCCGCGAAATCGCCCACGGCCTGCAGGCCACCTGGACCGGCGTCCTCACCGACGACGGCGGCTACCCCAAGAAAATGGCCGAGAAAAAGTACCGCCCCAGCGCGGCACTCAAGGAATTCGTCCAACTCCGCGACAACACCTGCACCTTCCCGGCCTGCGACCGACTCGCCAACAAAACCGACTACGACCACCTGAAGCCGTGGAACCGCAACGGCCCCACCAACAGCGACAACGGCAACTGCGAATGCCGCCGGCACCACCGGGCCAAGCACTCCGGCCAATGGAAGGTCGAGATCGGAGCCGACGGCGAGGCCATCTGGACTTCAGCGATCACCCGGCGCAGCTACACGAAGAGCCGCGAGCCGCTGGTTCCCGTCATGGCAAGCGGGCCGATCACCGAGGACCCGCGGTCGTGAACCACGAAACCCTGGTGCGACAGGCCGCCAAAGCCTGGTACTAAAGCCCCATGCCCGAGCTCGGATCAGTCGAAGACCTAGCCACAACTCAAAATCGCCCCAAGTTCCTCTACTTCTGGGGTCACCAAGGCCAAGCCGTCAGCAAGTCGTGCCTGAGCCAATGGTGGCCTGCCGACTTCACCGTCGACGGCCACACCTACGCGACGGCCGAGCACTACATGATGACCGCCAAGGCCTTGCTCTTCGACGACCCGGTGACCGCGGACAAGATCAGGAACGCGAGCCACCCCAACGAGGCCAAAACCCTGGGTCGGCAGATCACCGGATTCGACGAGCGAGTCTGGACCGAGCACCGCCAAGACATCGTGGTCACCGGGAACCTCGCCAAATTCGGACAGAACGCCGAAATCAAGACGTTCCTTCTGAACACCGGTGACCGAGTGCTCGTCGAGGCATCGCCCCTTGACCGAATCTGGGGCATAGGCCTCGCCGAGGACGACGAACGCGCCGCCGATCCGGACCGTTGGCTCGGCCTGAACCTGCTCGGCTTCGCGCTCATGGAGGTCCGCGAGCGGCTTCGCTAGGCTCGTCCGGTACCGACCGTCAGCGAACGGTCACCGACCGGCAAAAGGGGAACGGTAGATCCATGGCCGCTTCGGCTCGTGAGTTGCTTGACGCAGTCCACCAAGAGTTGGCACCGAAGGAGAGCGAAAACCGCCTGGTCGACCTGATCGCGAGCGGCGAGGCCCCGCGCTCGGTGTTCCGGCTGATCGCGGCCGAGGAAAGCCGCATCGTGCCCAGCGACCAGCGCAGCTTCCTGCACCTGGCGGCGCGGGCGAGCGAGCCGGGTGCTCGCGAGTTCTTCGCCGGGCTCGGCGCTGGCGAAGGCCTCGCGCTCGAGAAGCTGAAGGCACTGGCCGCCGTGACGGGACTCGACGACAAGGCGCTCAGCGAGTACCGCCCGCTGGCGGGTTGCCAGGCGTACCCGTCGTTCATGGCGTGGATGGCGCTCAACGGCAAGCCGGCCGACGTCGTCGTCGCGCTCAACGCGAACTTCGCCGCCTTCGGCACTTACTGCGCGACCATCGCGAAGGCGATGCGTGAGCACTACGGCTTCGACGACGAGGCCTGCGGGTTCTTCGACTTCTTCGGCGCGCCGATCCCCGGCGCGGACGAGCAGGCCGCGACCATCGTCCAGGCCGGGATCGACCGCAACGAGGCGACCGACGAGGCGTGGACGTACGCGCGCCTCTTCCAGGACTACGAACTGCAGTTCTGGAACACGATCGCCGACGAAGCCAAGTAAACCCCCTCAGGCTCGCCCGGCCGGCGTCTTGCCAGCCGGGTCGAGCAGGGGCAGCGGCCCCAGCCTGCGGTGCCGGTGCAGAGTCAGGAACGTCGCGACCACATCAGGATCGAACTGCGTGCCCCGGCCGCTCAGCAGCTCACGCACGGCCCCGTCCTCGGTCAACGCCTTCTGATACGGCCGATCCGCCAGCATCGCCGCCCACGAGTCGCACACCGCCAAGATCCGCGCCTCGATCCGGATGTGCGCCCCGGCCAGCCCGCCCGGATACCCCGTCCCGTCGAACCGCTCATGGTGCTGCCGGATGATCTCGGCGACGTCATCGAGCCCGGCGACGGTCTTCGCCAGCCTGCAGCCGAACTCCGGGTGCTGCCGCACGAGCAGCCACTCCTCGTCGGTCAGCGGCTTTTCCTTCGTCCAGACCTCCTGCGGCACGAGCACCTTGCCGATGTCGTGCAGCCGCCCGGCCAGCTCCACCCGGCCCGCGACCTCGGGCGCGAGGCCCATCCCGGTCGCGACCAGCCCGGACCAGTAGCCGACGACCTTGCTGTGCTCGTGGTTGGACAGCCAGCCGTCGACCTCGTCGGCGACCTTCTCCAGATCGAGCGTCAGCGACCGCTCGGCGTGCTGGTCGACCGGTGGGTGCCCGCTCAGGTCGGCGAGCACGACCCGGTCGCGGCCCTGTGCCTTGGCCGAGTAGAGCGCGCGGTCCGCGGCGCCGAACAGTTCACCGGGCGTGTTGCCGTGCAGCGGGTAGCTCGCCGTGCCGACCGAGATGGTCGCGCCGATCCACACGTCGCCGGAGACGACGATCGGACGGTCGGCGACCTGCTGACGCAGCCGCTCGGCGATGACCGCCGGGTCGTCGGGGCCGGCGTCGCGGATCAGGATCGCGAATTCTTCGCCGCCGTAGCGAGCGAGATGGTCACCGGGCCGGATGGCCTCCCGCAGCCGCTTCCCGATTTCGATCAGCACTTCGTCGCCGACAGGATGGCCGTACCGGTCGTTGACCGACTTGAAATGGTCGACGTCGGCGATCAGCACGGCGACGGACCCGCCCGCGCGGCGCGCCCTGGCGAGTTCGGGGACCATTTGCGCTTCGAAGTGACGGCGTGTGCGCAACCCGGTCAAGGCGTCGGTGATCGCCAGTTTGCGTTGCTGGGAAACGAGCCCGGCCAATCGCGCGATCGTGAGCAGAAACAACACCGCGCAAGCACAAGCGACCACGGGAATACCGGAATGCGCACCGCGGGCATTCTCGATGAGCACCGTGGCGGGCGCGATGAGAACGGCGGTGCACAAGGCGGTGATGCGCCACGGTCCAGGCACCGGCGCGCCGAACGGCACCGGTTCGGCGACCTTGCCCATGGTCGGGTGCAATGCGGACGCACCTAGCAGCAGGTTCCCGGAAAGCCAAATGGCGTCGAGGAAATTGCCTGCCGAATAGGTGCCGTTGACCTGCTGGACCACATAGACGGTGTCGGCGACGACGAAGGACAGCAAACTCAGGGACAGCAGTGAAAAGGCGACGGGTCGACGACCTTGACCGAGTACAAGACGCAGCGCCACCGCGAACATGGCGAGGTCCATCATCGGATACCCGACCGAGGCCACCTTCACCAGCATCGGCGCCGCGCTGGTCGCCTGCGGCGCGATGAGGTAAAGCCACGACAGCATGCCGCCGACGACAGCGAGCATCGCGGCGTCGAGCACGGCAGGCAGGTCCCAGCCCGGGGTGCGCGAGCGGATCAGGACGACCAGACCGGCCACCACCAGCGGATAATGGCCCAGGTAGAAGACATCGGCCAGCGCTGGGAAAGCGAGGTCGTCGAGCAGGTAGTGCGCGACGTAGAAACTCGTGTCGGCGGTCGCGTAGACGATCTGGCCGAGCCCGAGCAGCACCCAGGGCAGCTTGGCGGCCGGCCGGTTACGGACGCACCCGCAGAACACGGCGACGAACGCCGAGACGCTGACCGCGCAGTAGAGGACGACCCGCAATAGTTGCGGGGCGGAAGAAATGACGGTCACGTAGTAAGCGGCGATGACCGCTAAACCGGCGGCAAGATACCCGGCCCAAGTCCATCGCCGCGCCGCCCCTGCAAAAGTCGTCACAGCCGCTCTTCCCCGCCTCAGCCATCGGCGAAAATCCACGTGCGAGGCGACCACCTTACCGCTGCCCCGATCCGAAGATCTTCACCCTAGAAAGCCCGATGAGTGTAGTGGCACCCGCAAAGGCCTTCTTCACCTAGTTGGCGGACCCCAGAAAACGCTGCGTGACAACTGCTTTCTTGCCCTCTGACCACGGCAGGGCAAAATGTCCCGCTTCCGTTCACCGGGACGAAACTCCCGCCAGCCCCGCGGGCGTGCCATTTCGGTTACTTGGCGAAACTCCGGACCGACTTGCCCCGCCCGATCGATGGCCTGGGTAGGCTGACGAGGTTGACGTTCCGTGAGCAGTGAGGCGGTGAGAGCGATGGCGGAGGCCGCCACCGACGCCATGGTCGGAGCTCGGTCGCGCACGACCGAGCAGAAGGGCGCCGCACCGCGGCCGACCGTTTCCCGCCGCCGGGAGGTGAGCCACGCCAGCGCGCGCTCCCTGCTGATGACGGTGCTGGGCGAATTCGTGCTGCCGAGAGACAAGCCGGTCTGGACTTCGATACTGGTGGACGTGCTCGGCCTGCTCGAGGTCGAGGAGAAGTCCGCGCGCCAGGCGCTCGCGCGCTCGTCGGCCGAGGGCTGGGTCGTCTCGGAGCGCGTCGGCCGCCGGGTCCGCTGGTCCCTGACGCCGCCGGGGCGCCGCCTGCTGACCGAGGGCGCCGAGCGGATCTACGGTTTCGGCAACGAGACCCGCGGCTGGGACGGCAGCTGGCTGATGCTGATCGTGTCGGTGCCCGAGTCGAAGCGCGACCTGCGTCATCGCCTGCGCACCCGGCTGACCTGGGCCGGCTTCGGCTCGCCGGTGTCCGGGGTCTGGGTGAGCCCGGACATCACGCGCCAGCGCGAGGCGCAGCAGATCGTGCACGAGCTCGGCCTGGACACCCAGGCGATGTCGTTCACCTCGCACTACGGCGAGGTCGGCGAGCAGGAGACCATGGTCGCGCGCTCGTGGGACCTGACCGAGCTCAAGGACCGGTACGAGGACTTCATCGACAAGTTCACCGGCCTCAACCCGGCGGGCGGCGAGGCGGTGCTACGCGCGCAGACCCGGCTCGTGCACGAATGGCGCCGGTTCCCGTTCCTGGACCCGCAGCTGCCGTCGGATCTGCTGCCGTCGAACTGGAGCGGGCTGAAGGCCGCCGAGCTGTTCCACAAGACCCACGTCGACTGGCGGCCGGAGGCCCAGCAACACTGGGACGCGCTGGTGGACGCGGAAGAACAGGACTGACCTTGATCCAAGTGCAACGGGAAAGCTCCGGCCTCGCCGTGCTGACCATCGACGCTCCCCCGCTGAACCTCTACACCGCCGAGCTCCAGGATCGCTTCGCCGAGGCGATCGGCGAACTCGAAGCCGACAGCCCGCGCGCGCTGCTCGTCCGCGCCGAGGGCAAGATCGTCAGTGGTGGCGTGGACGTGTCGCTCTTCGACGCGCAGGGCAGCCCCGCCGAGGCGAAGGTCCTGCTGGACCAGATGCTGTCCATTCCGGACCGGATCGCCGCACTGGAGTTCCCGACGGTCTTCGCCGCGCACGGCCTGTGCCTGACGTGGGCGTTCGAAGTGGCCGTCGCCTGCGACATCATCCTGGCCTCGGAGCGCGCCAAATTCGGTCTGGTGGAACGGGTTGTCGGCCTGACGCCGACCATGGGCGGCACCCAGCGGCTCGCCGCGCGTGCGGGTGTCGGGCGCGCTAAAGAGTTCGTGATGACCGGCGGGACCTACGACGCCGCGACGCTCGAACGCTGGAACGTCGTCAACCGGGTGCTGCCTGTCGAAGACTTCGACGCCGCGTGCCGCGCGTTCATCGAGGACTTGGCCGCCGGGCCCACCAAGGCGCACGCCGCGACGAAGAAGGTGCTCGCGCACTACGAAAACGGCGGCGTCGCGGAGGCGAACGCCCACGTCACCACGATCGCCTCGGCATTGTTCGACACCGAGGATCTGCGCGGCGCGGTCAAATCATTCCTCACCGACGGACCGGGTAAAGCGACTTTCCGCGGACGGTGAGACGGTGGCGGAAAGCGCCTCGATGAACCGCGACAGGAACTGTCCGTAAGCCGCGGTCATGTCGACGGCCTCCGGGTCCAGCAGCCACTGGATCTGCAGGCCGTCCATGGTCGCCAAGAACAGCTGCGAGACCAGTTCCGGGTTGACGTCGGCGCCGATCTGGCCGGCGGCTTGGGCGGCGCGCACGTGTTCCGCCGCCATTTCCCTTGCCTGGGCGTACCGCTTGACGAAATACGCGTGCGCGGGATGCGAAGGTTCGACCGCCGCGGTCGACAAGGTCGCGAAAAGCTGGACCAGATGTGGCTGGCGGACGTTGTGCGCCACGACCTGCTCGCTGGCGCGCAACCAGTCCATTCCGGTGACGCCGTCGGTCTTTTCGGGTTCGAGCGCCTGCTCGTCGCGGTACCGGAGCACCGCCATCAGCAACTCCTCTTTCGAGGCGAAGTGATGACGGAGCCCGGTATGCGAAATCCCGACCTGCGCGGCGAGTTCCCGCAGCGAAACGGCTTCGTAGCCCTTGGTGGCGAAGACCTGGAGCGCCGCCTGGATGAGTTCCTCCCGCCGCGCGACCCCCGGCGCGTACGGTCCCCGAGCCCCCATCCGGTAACCCCTTCCCGGCGAAATCTTGCCAATTGGCACGAATTCTAGTCAGGGCTTCGCGACGCCGTCGTCACCCGGTCAGGGGTGGTCTCCGATCTTGTCGACGATCGCGCGCGTCACCACCGCGGTGCCTCGGCTGCCCAGGTACACCCCGGTTTTGGGATCGAAGACCAGAATCGTCGGCTTGGCGTCCTTCGTGGATCCCGCCGGCGTCGGCCAGGTGATACCGATACCCAGCCTGCCGATCCCGTCCTTCGCGTTCTCCACCACCGACAAACCCGGCACCTTGGCCGCGGCGCGGAACAGCGCGGCGCGGGCGGCCGGGCGGAGGTACCTCTCGTTGGCGAGCGACGCGACATCCTTGCCCAGCGCGTTGACGTCACCATCGGCACCGCTGTGGTTCTTAAGCAGGTAAGCGAGCATCTCGTCGGGGTCAGTCGGCAGGTCCCGCAAGTAGGACGGTGACGGCTTGCACTTCTCGAACTGCCCCGGCAGCGGCTCGTCGCCCTTGACCACCTGGGCCTTCCCGTTGATGCAGCCAGGCAGCGGGAAGTCGCCTTGGGACTGCTTCACCAGCCCGTCGTGCTCACCGTCGACGGAAAGCCACGTCTCCCGCACACTGCCGGGATTCTGCGTCTTGGTGTAGATCAACTGGTCCGGCCGGGGCTCCACGTCGGGCGCGAGCAGCGCCGAGGCGGCCGCCTCGGTCAGTACCCGCACGGGATCGGCGACTGCCTGCGGCGCCACTTCGTCGACGGGCGCGACCGCGATCACCGCGGTGATGGCCGCGGCGAGCCCGACCACCCCGGCACCGCCCCAGAGCAGGCGCTTGCGCTGCGACCTCGGCGCGACGGCGGGCGCGGCACCCATCACGGCGTCGAGCCGCGCACGCGCCGGCGCCAGTTCCGCCAGCGTGACGAGCGGGGTCTTGTCTCCCGCTTCTTTCAGCAACTGCAGCTCATCCATGCTGGGAAATCTCCTCGGAAGTCGTCAAGCCGAGCGAGGCGCGGACCTTCTTGCGGGCGCGGAACATCCGTGACCGGACCGTCCCGACCGGAATGTCGAGCGCGGCCGCGACCTCGTCGTAGGCCAGTCCTTCGGTGGCGATGAGCACGAGCACGTCGCGGTCGCCTTCGGACAGCGTGTTCAGCGCCTGGGTGAGCACGTCGCCCATCGCCTCGGCGGTCACCTGCTCGGCGACGCGGTCGGCGTGCCCGTCCTGGACCGGCTCCGGTCCGGTGACCAGTCGCAGCCGTGCCTGTTTGCCCTGGTCGCGCCAGTATTGACTGACCAGGTTGGTCGCGATGCCGTACAGCCACGGCCGGGCGTCCGGCCGCGCCAGGTCGTATTTCCCGCGTTTGTCGAAGGCGATCAGGAAGGTGTCGCCGACGAGGTCGTCGGCTGCCTCTCTGCCGAGCCGTCGTGCGAGATAGCGATGTATGTGGGGACCGTGGCGGTCGAAGATCGCCGCGAACCGGCCTGGTTCGCCTAGCGACGCCTCGATCACCGCTGCGTCTGAGCTCAAGTTCAGCCTCTCGCCGTGGGACCGTTCACCCTGTTGTTCGCGATCCGGGCGAAACGAGTTCACGGCGCCGCGGCCAGCGTAAATGATCACGAGCGCGCCGATGGATGGCTCTGAGCCCCAGATCTACTGGCACTGAACGGCTCGCGCGGGCACGCTCCGGCGTCATACGGTCGCGTTATGGAAATGCGCGGCGCGGCCGAGGTGGTGATCATCGGCGGTGGGGTGGTCGGCGTCAGCGCCGCCTTCCACCTGGCCGAAGCGGGGATCGACGTGCTGGTGCTGGAACGCGACGAGCTCGCGTCCGGCAGCACTTCGAAGGCGGCGGGCGGGGTGCGCGCCCAGTTCTCGGACCCGGTCAACATCGCGCTCGGCGCGCGCAGCATCGAGTTGCTGGAAGGCTTCGCGCGGCGGCCGGGCGGTGAGATCGACCTGCGCCAGCACGGCTATCTGTTCCTGCTCGACAAGCCGGATGATGTCGCCGCGTTCACCGCGGGCGTCGCCGTGCAGAACACCGCCGGCGTGCCGAGCCGCATGCTGGACGTCGCCGAAGCACGAGCGCTGTCGCCGGTCATCAGCACCGAAGGTCTGCTCGCGGCCGCGTATTCGCCGCGCGACGGGCATTGCACGCCGGAGTCGGTCGTCCAAGGCTTCGCGCAGGGCGCGCGACGGCTGGGTGCGACGATCCGGCGGCACTGCGCCGCCACCGGCATCGAGACCACCGGCGGGCGCGTCTCGGCGGTGCACACCACCGACGGGACCGTCCGCACTTCGACGGTCATCTGCGCGGCGGGCGCCTGGTCGGCCGAGGTCGGCGAACTGGCGGGCGTCGACCTGCCCGTGCGGCCGCTGCGCCGCCAGATCCGGGTGACCGAGCCGATTCCGGACCTGCCCCCGGAGCTGCCGATGACCATCGACTTCGGCACGACGTTCTACTTCCACCCCGAAGGCGCGGGACTGCTGATCGGCATGTCCGATCCCGACGAGGAGTTCGGCTTCCGCCTGTCGACTCACGACGGCTGGCTCGACCGGCTCGGCTCGGCGGTGCTGCGCCGCGCGCCGAAACTCGCCGAAGTCGGGATCGCGCACGGCTGGGCCGGGCTCTACGAGATCAGCCCCGACCACAACGCGATCATCGGCCAGTCCGCCGATGTCCCCGGTTTCTTTTACGCCACAGGCTTTTCCGGGCACGGGTTCGGTCAAGGTCCGGCCGTCGGCGAGGTTCTCCGCGACCTCGTGCTCGGCGAAAAGCCTTTTGTCGACGTGTCCACATTGGACGTGCAACGTTTCACGGGAAACAAGATCAAGCCTGAACACAACGTCGTTTGAGGACTCTTTTTAAGGACACTGCGTGGATCTGCTGCAGAGCATGGACGAGTGGGGACCCGAGAAGATCGTCTGCGTCTCGGACACGAAAACCGGGATGCGGGGCGTGCTCGTCATCGACAACACGGCACGCGGCTCCGGCAAGGGCGGCGTCCGGATGAGCCCGGACGTCTCTGTCAACGAAATCGCGCGGCTCGCCAGGGTGATGACGTGGAAGTGGGCGGCCGTCGATCTCTTCCACGGCGGCGCGAAGGCGGGCATCGCCGGCGATCCGAACGGCGCGGACAAGGAACGCGTCTTGCGTGCGTTCGCGCGCAAACTCGCCGATCAAATCCCTTCGCAGTACGTCGCCGGGCTCGACATGGGCCTGACCGAGCGAGACGCGGCGATCATCCAAGACGAACTCGGCGACCGAGGCGCGGCCGTCGGCGTGCCCGAGGAACTCGGCGGCGTTCCCTACGACAAGCTCGGCGTGACCGGGCACGGCGTCGCCGAATCGGCCGACGCGGCGCTGTTCCGGATCGGCCGTTCGTCGGCGGGCGCGCGTGTCGCGATCCAGGGTTTCGGCGCGGTCGGCGCGGCCGCGGCCCGGCGGCTGCACGAACTCGGCGCGCAGATCGTCGCCTTGTCGACTTCGGAAGGCGCCATCTACTCCCCCAGCGGCCTCGACGTGCCGAAGTGGCTTGACCTGCGCGCCGAACACGGCGACGCGTGTGTCCAGGCCGCGCCGCCGCAGCACCGGATCGCGGCGGGCGCCGAGCTGCTCGTCGACTGCGAGGTGCTCATCCCCGCGGCCCGCCAGGACGTGCTCGACGTCGGCCTCGCGCCGGATGTCAAGGCGCAGCTGATCATCGAGGGCGCCAACCTGCCGACCACCCCGGCGGCACGGCAGGTGCTCGCCGGGCGCGGGGTCACGGTCGTGCCGGACTTCATCGCCAACGCGGGCGGCGTGATCGCGGCGGCCTTCGCGATGGACGCCCGGCGTTCGCCGTTCCGGCCGGACCCGGCCGTCATCATGGCCTCGGTCGCCGAACGCGTGCGGCGCAACACCGATCAGGTGCTGACCGCGGCCGAGCGTTCGGGGACGCTGCCGCACGCGGCGGCCATGTCGATCGCGCAGAGCCGGGTGCGCGCGGCGATGGAACTGCGGGGCAGGCTGCCGTAGTGTCACGGCGTGCTCAACCCGATCCACCTGCGCACATTGCGTGAATGCGTCCGCACCGGATCGTTCGCGGAGGCCGCGCGGACGCTCGGCTACACCGCGTCGGCCGTCTCGCAGCAGATGATGCTGCTGGAACGGGCGGTCGGCGCGGCGCTGTTCGAGCGCTCGGCGCGCAGCGTCCGGCCGACCGCGGTTGGCAGGCTGCTCGCGGAGCGGAGCCAGGACGTGCTCGGCGCGCTGGCCAAGCTGGAAGGTGAAGCCAGGGCGATCGCGCTCGGCGAGCACGGCACGCTGCGGCTGGCGAGCTTCGCGACCGCGAGCGCTCGGGTGCTGCCGCCCGCGCTGGCCGAGATCGTCGCGCGGTGTCCCGGCGCCGAGGTGGAGCTCGACGAGGGTGAGCCGGACGAGGTGCTCGGCGGGGTGGTGGACGGTTCGGTCGATCTGGCACTCGTCTTCGAGTACGACCTCGCACCGCGCGAATGGCCCATATCGTTGCGCCGCACGGAATTGCTCGCCGAACCGCTGACCATCGCGGTCCCGTCGGCGCACGCGGCGGAAGGTCCTGAAGTCGATCTCGCCGAACTGGCGGACGAGCCGTGGATGTGCACGCGCGAGGACACCGCGGGTGCGCGCTCGCTCGGGCGGCTGGCGCAGGATGCCGGGTTCACTCCACGCATCATCTTCCGTAGCAACGATTACACGGTGTTGCGCGACCTCGTCGCGCGCGGGCTCGGCGTCGCGATGTTGCCCGGTTTGGCCGTCTCCGGCGAGGACATCCGGGCGCTGCGGCCGACCGGGGTGACCGCGAGCCGCCGGGTGCTCGCTGTGCATCGGCCGCACAATGGCAATCCGCTGTTGCCGGTCGCGCTCGACTGCCTTCGCGTGGCGGCTTCGACGGTCTTGCTCGGCTAGTGCCCTACTAAGTGGTCTAGACGTTTGCCCATCGGCGGGTTACCTTCTTTTGTGGTCTAGACCACAGCAGGCACCTCCTTAGTCGCTAGGAGAACAGCCATGAGACGTACCCTCCGCCGCTTACTCGTCGCGTTCGCCACGCTACTGCTGGCGACGACCTCGTTCAGCCCGCCTGCTTCGGCAGCGGGCAGCCTCAAGGCAGCGCTGGTGCTCAACGGGAACACCGGCGAATACACGGTCACCAACACCGGCTCCGCCGCGGTCAGCAACTGGGCGATCACCTTCCAGCTGCCGTCCGGCGTCACCGCCACCTCCGGGCAGCACGGCACGATCAGCCAGTCCGGCACCTCGGTCACCCTCACCCCGGCGTACTACATCGCCACCCTGCAACCGGGCCGGTCGACGTATCCGTACAGCCCGACCTTCCAGCTCAGCTCGGCCGTCCAGCCGACCCAGTGCCGGGTGGACAACGCCAACTGCGACGGCTCACCCGACACGCCGCCGTCGGCGCCGGGCAATCTACGCGCCACCGTGAAGACGACGACCACGGTCACCTTGGCCTGGAACGCCTCGACGGCAGGTTCGCTGCCCGTCGCGGGCTACGACGTCTACAAGGGCGACACCGTCGCCGCCTCGGTGACCGGCACCACGGCCACGCTCACCGGTCTCACCGCGAACACCGCGTACACGTTCACGGTGAAGGCCAAGGACACCAAGGGAACCGCGTCGCCGGCGAGCGCGCCGCTGACGGTCACCACCAACAACCCCGGCGACGACACGCAGGCTCCGACGGCACCGGGCAATCTGCGGTCGACCGCCGCGGACTCGGGCAGCGTGACGCTCGCCTGGAACGCCTCGACCGACAACACCGGCGTCGTCGCCTACGACGTCTACCGAGGCGGCTCGCTGGCGGCCACCGTCACCACGACGACCGCCAAGGTCACCGGGCTCTCACCATCCACTTCGTACACTTTCACCGTCAAAGCCCGTGACGGCTACGACAACGCGTCCGCGGCGAGCAACGCGCTGACCGCGTCCACAACGGACATCGTCAGCGGCTACGCGCGCGTCGGCTACTTCGTGCAGTGGGGCATCTACGGCAGGCAGTTCTTCGTGAAGAACCTGCAGACCTCGGGTGCGGCGTCGAAGCTGACGCATCTGCTGTACGCGTTCCAGAACATCGACCCGGTCAACCTGACCTGCCTGTCCGGGGTCACCAAGGGCACCAGCGCCAACCCGCAGGACCCGAACCAGGGTGACGGCTCGGGTGACGCGGAAGCCGACTACTCGCGGCCGATGTCGGCCTCGCAGTCGGTCGACGGGGTCGGCGACACCGGCTGGGAGTCGCTGCGCGGCAACTTCAACCAGCTCAAGAAGCTCAAGGCGGCCAACCCGAACCTCAAGGTGCTGGTCTCGCTCGGCGGCTGGACGTACTCGAAGTACTTCTCGGATGTCGCGGCCACCGACGCCTCGCGCAAGAAGTTCGTCTCGTCGTGTGTCGACACCTGGATCAAGGGCAACATCGCGCCGTACGGCGGCGCGGGTGGTCCCGGCACGGCGGCGGGCATCTTCGACGGCATCGACATCGACTGGGAATGGCCGGGCAGTCCCGACGGGCACCCCGGCAATCACTGGAGTCCCAACGACAAGCAGAACCTGACCGCGCTGCTCGCCGAGTTCCGCACACAGCTCGACGCGTACGGCGCGACCACCGGCAAGCGGTACCAGCTGCAGGCGTTCACGCCCGCGGACCCCGGCAAGGTCTCCGGTGGCTGGGAAGTCGACAAGATCTTCCAGTACCTGGACGTGGCGAACGTGCAGGGCTACGACTTCCACGGCGCCGGCAGTGACAACTCGTGGGAGCCGAACCGCACTGGCCACCAGGGCAACCTGTACGCCGACGCGGATGACCCGTACACCAACAAGTTCAGTGTCGAGGCAGCGATCAAGGCCTACACCGACAAGGGCGTCAATCCACGGAAGCTGACGCTCGGGCTCGCCTTCTACGGCCGCGGCTGGCAAGGCGTTGCCCCTGGCGGGAAGAACGGTGAATGGCAGTCCGCGACGGGCGCGGCACCCGGGCAGTTCGCCGAGGAAGCGGGCACGCGCGGGTACTCGAACCTCATCGCGTCGGTGCCCGGCTGCACGGTCTACCACGACACGGCGGCCGTCGCGACGTCCTGCTACACCGGCAACAACGGGCAGTGGTGGACGTTCGACGACACCTGGTCGATCGCGGCCAAGACGGCCTGGCTCAAGAGCAAGGGGCTGCTCGGCGTGATGGCGTGGGAGATGTCCGGTGACGGCACCGGCGCGCTCATGAACGCCGTCGACGGCGGGCTCAGGTAGGCATGGGTCGTGAGTGTTCCCGACGGCTAGAACCGTCGGGAACACTCACGAGTCCTTACATCGGACCTCTCAGCGGTACATCTCCGCTTTTGTCGCATTCTTGACCGCTGCCGACTATTTACATCGGATGTAAAGCGGTTTTACCGTGTGCGCGTGGAGATGCAGCGGAGAAAATTCCTGATGGGCGGGGCGGGCGTCGCGGCCCTCGCGGCGACCTACCCGATGACCGGAACAGCGCTGGCCGCCCAGGACGAAAGCTCCGCGCTGTGGCGCGAATTCACCCAGAACCCACACAATCACCCGCAGATCCCCAACGTCGCCTATGCCGGATACCGGACCGGGCAACGGCTTCCCCACGTCCCGGTGCACGCGAACGTGCTGGCGTACGGCGCGAAACCCGACGGCTCGGCCGACGCCGCACCCGCCATCAACCGCGCGATCGAGCAGGTCGGCAAGCGCGGCGGCGGCGCGGTGCACCTGCCACCGGGGACCTACCGCATCGACGACATCGTGCGCATCGGCTACGACAACGTCGTGCTGCGCGGCGCCGGGCGCGAGCGGACCACGTTGTTCGCCACCAAGTCGCTCGAAGAGATCATCGGCATCAACCGCAGCCGCTACGGCGGCGGCGACAATTCGGCGTGGAGCTGGTCGGGCGGCCTGGTCTGGGTCTGCCATCGCGACCGCTATCGCGATCTCGTGACGGCCATCCAAGCCCACGACTGGCCACTCGAAGGCTGGACCGGCAACGAGGGCACCGCGACCAAGCCGATCGCGACGCTCACCGCTCCTGCGACGCGCGGCGCGTTCACCCTGACCGTCGACGACGCGCGCGGCCTCTGCGCGGGACGCCGGGTGTTGCTGCAACTCGACGACACAGCCGACTACAGCCTGCTGCGGCACATGGCGGGCGACGTGCCCGGCACCGCGGCGTACAAGTGGTCGGACAAGACCAAGCTGCTGTCGTACCGGCCGTTCCAGTGGCCGGTACGCATCGAAGCGGTGCGCGGCAAGCAGATCCGGCTGAGCCAGCCGCTGCCGCTCGACGCGCGGCCGGAATGGCGGCCACGGCTGACCACCATGGTGACGCCGGTGAGCGGATCCGGCGTGGAGGACCTGACCATCCAAATGGTCAAGACCGCGCGGCCGCAGCATCTCAAGGACAAGGGCTACAACGGGCTCGTCTTCCAGTGCGCGTGGGACTGCTGGGCGGACAACGTGTCCGTCGTGGACAGTGACAACGGCTTCCTGCTGGTGTCGTCGAAGGGCATCACGCTGTCGCGGACGTGGGTGTCGGGTCGCGGCCAACACCATTCTTACGCATGTCGCGAGCAATCGCATGACAACCTCGTCGAAGACTTCGGTATCGCCAAGTTCACCGAGACGACACCGGGCGCGGCGCACCACGGGATCAACGTGGAAGGGCTGTCGTCCGGCAACGTCTGGTCGCGCGGCGTCATGGAAGCGGGCACCTTCGACACTCACCGGGGGCTGCCGTTCGCCAATGTCCGCACCGAAATCACGATCTTGAACGACGGCGCGCACGGCGGCAGCGCGGACGCGGGCCCGTTGTACGGCGGCCGTTTCGCTCACTGGAACATCACGGTCACCAATGAGCGGGCCGGTTGCGTGCGCATCGACAAGGTGGCACCGTGCAGCGCGACCGTCGCCATCTCGGCCGTCCGCGACTTCGGGCAGATCGACAAACCCGATTTCGCCGGAGATTTGAACGCCCGCCTGGAAAGTTACGGCACGACCGCGATTTCACCGGCCAACCTCCACCAGGCGCAACGCCGCCTGCGCGGGTGATCATTCACATATGTGTTTATTCAGGCCAAAAACTAAGACCTTGACTCTCTTGGTTTAGACCATTCACACTGCAAGGCACAGCTCAACTCCTTCCCTGCAAAAGGAGCATGATGTTCGTACGTCAACGTGGACTCCGAATATCAGCGGCGGCACTACTCGTTTCGCTCGCTGTCACCGCGACCCCGGCAGCCGCCGCGCCGGCGACCTTCGCCCATCCAGGGGTGCTGGTCAGCAAGACCCAGCTCGATTTCGTCAAAGGCAAGGTCAACTCCGGCGCCCAGCCGTGGAAGAACGCCTACAACCAGATGCTGGGCAGCGGCTACGCCTCACTGACCCGCACCCCGAAGCCTCGCGCGACCGTCGAATGCGGACCGTATTCGAAGCCCAACTACGGCTGCACCGACGAGCGCGAGGACGCCATCGCCGCGTATTCGCTGGCACTGGCTTGGTACATCACCGGCGATTCCCGCTACGCCACCAAGTCCATCGCGATCATGGACGCCTGGTCGGCCACCATCAAGAGCCACACCAACTCCAACGCCCCACTGCAAACCGGCTGGGCAGGCTCATCGTGGCCCCGCGCCGCGGAGATCATCAAATACACCTATTCGAGCTGGCCGAACTCGGGCCGGTTCGGGACGATGCTGCGCAACGTGTACCTGCCCACGGTGATCAAAGGCAGTAACAGCAACGGAAACTGGGAACTCAGCATGCTGGAGGCCGCCATCGGCATCTCCGTGTTCCTGGAGGACAAGGGCAGCTACGACACGGCCGTGTCCAAGTTCCGCGCCCGCGTGCCCGCCTACATCTACCTGACCTCCGACGGCTCGCAGCCACGCGTGACACCGGGCAGCGGCCTCGACACCAAGGCCAAGGTCGTCAAATACTGGCAGAACCAAAGCACCTTCGTGGACGGACTGGCGCAGGAGACCTGCCGCGACTTCACCCACACCGGCTACGGCCTCGCCGCGATCGCCGACTTCGCGGAGACCACCCGTATCCAGGGCCAGGATCTCTACCCCGAGATCGGCGACCGGCTCCGCCAGGGCCTCGGCTTCCACGCCAAGTACGAACTCGGCGCGGCCGTGCCGTCCTGGCTCTGCGGCGGCAAGCTCAACCTCGGCCTCGGCCCGGTCACCGAGGTCGGCTACAACGCCATGCACACCCGGCTCGGCAACGACATGCCCAACACCCAGCAACTCACCGAGTCCAGGCGGCCGGCGGGCACCAACGCCCTCTTCGTCTCCTGGCAGACCCTGACCCACGCGAACAACCCGAACTAGCCCGTGAGGGGCTCCTCCGCCAAGCCTTCCCAGGAGGAGCCCCTCACGAACCGGCGGTCCCGCGGCGCGACCTCCGCCAACGGCCCTGCGGCCTCGAGCACGACATCTAGCACCTTGTCGAGGTCGGCCATGTAGTACTCGGAGAACCAGGCCATGTTCGCCTCGACGATCGCGGCCCGCCCGTCCACGACGCCGACATCGAGCACGACCGCGCCGGGCAGCTCACCACCGTGCGCACCGAGGTACCTCCCGGCCAGCGCGAGCACCTCCCCGGGCACCGCGTCACGCGGCCCGGGATCCAGCCTCCCCCAGGTCGCGTACCGCGACGCCGCGTGGACGACCCCGCCCAGCACGAACAACCGGCACTCGCTCGCGAACTCGACGACCTCGCTGACCAAGACCGGCGTGTCCTCGGCCAAGCCCACAGTCGCTCCCCGCAGCTCCCGCCCGTCGCGATAGACCCGCGCGTCGAACCCCTTGTCACTCGGCGGCTTCACGAACGCCCGCTCCCGCAACCCCCACGCCTCGCCGAGACTCATCGCCTCGACAGCCCGCCCGGCGAACTCCGGCGGCACGTTCGGCAGCCAGTCGTCAGCGGGCTCCAGCAACCCGATCCCCAGCTCGCGCGCGACCCGCTCCCCCACCTTCGGCCCGCCGTAGTAGTGCGAGCGCCCTTGACCTCCGGTCAAGTGCGTCACGACCTCGAGCCCCCGCCACGCGGCAACCCGCGCCAGCGGTCCCACAGTCGGCAGCGCCCGCGGCGCCACCACCAGTCGTCTCCCCATCGGACCACCCTGACAGCTGTCGATCACCGCCGCACCCGATTTTGACTGTTAGTGCAGGTCAGACACACAGGGTGACCTGGTTGCGAGGGCACTGGAGGCAGGCGCTAAAGTACTCACATCGCCTTCCGGGGAACACCCGGAGGACGGGTCCGGGCTGTGGCGCAGTTTGGTAGCGCACTTGACTGGGGGTCAAGGGGTCGCAGGTTCGAATCCTGTCAGCCCGACCGGACGAAAGAGCCTCTGCTCAGCACTTCGCTGAGCAGAGGCTCTTTCCGTTGCGCTCGGAAGGATGCGGCTCGATGAAGCACTGCGGCGACCCGGCACTGTTCGCCCAGGACATCCGTGACGACGGCGAGCCGGAAGGCGAGTTCGTCACCGGGATCGCGAGCAGGCTGCCGCGCAAGAGCGTGGCCGCGGGCGCGCTCATTCGCGACGAGGCCGGCCGGGTCCTGTTCGTTTCGCCGATCTACAAGCCCTACCTCGAAATCCCGGGTGGGCTGACCGAGGACGACGAGTCGCCGCTCGCCGCGTGCCGGCGTGAGGTGCACGAGGAGCTGGGCCTCGAAGTCCACATCGGACGCCTGCTGGTGATCGACTGGATGCCGACGCACGGCCTGTGGCGCGACAGCATGCAGCTCATCTTCGACGGCGGTGTGCTCGACGCCGACGAGATCGGCCGGATCCGGTTGCAGGAAGACGAGATCAGCGGGTGCGAGTTCCTCGACCTCGACGCCGCCAAGACGCGGCTGCGGCCGTCGAAGGCGCGCCGGATCGAGCTGGCGTACCGGGCGATGCTGGACGGCGAAACCCTCTACGGCGAGTTCGGGCGGCGTTAGTCGTGGTTGAGTGACCCCAAGTCCGGCGGTACCAAAGTGGTGCTCTCCATCAACTCACGGACCAGGTTGTGGTTGAGGGTGTTGCCGACGGGCTCGCCGACCTCTTCCCGGGTCAGCCCGGCGACACCGCCGCGGCTGAGCCTGGTGCGCACCCCGACCACCAGGTGCTCGACCTTCTTGTGCGTCCACTCTTCGGCGGGCCGGAGATCGTTGAGATACTCGGCCGCCTGCCGCCACGACAGCGGATTCGGATACGCCTCGTGCAGGAGGTAACGCTGCCCGAGCACGATCAGCGCGAGCCGTTCGGACGGCGACAACGCCCAGGTGTGCGGCGGGCGGGTCGGCGCGTCGTGCTCGGTGCGCGGGCGGTCACCGTCGTGCGTGCCGACGTGGACCTCGAGCAGGTGCTCACGGCCGCTGGAGCCGCGCACGAACAGCGGTGTGTAGCCGGGCCCGAGCGGCAACGGCTCGTCTTCGCTGAACAGCAGCCGCGAACCGGGCAGGCGCAGCGGCAGCCTGCCTGAGGTGCTGAGCCACCACTGATCGTCGCGATGTGTCAGCGAGCCCTGGTGCCTGCTGATCCGCCGGTCGTTCTCGCCGACGCAGACGTGCACGTCCGGCCGGTTGCGGCCGAACAGGATCGTGCGTCCCTCGCGCGGGCCGACCGTGATGCCGCCGGTCACCGCGAGCACGTGCAGCGTGCCGGCCACCCCGGGCACGCCCCAGGCGAGACTGTGGTGACCGGACGGCAGCACGCTGCCGTCCAGCTGGGCGAGCTGCTCGGTCACTTCCGCCTCCACGAGGTCATCAGCTCGATGGCCAGACCGCAGCGCTCCTCCACCGACGAACCGCCGGACACCGAGGAGAACACAGCATCGTCTTTGAGGTCACGGAACGCGTCTTCGTACTGATAAAGGGGAAGTTCGACCACGCAGGTGGCGGAGCCCGCGTCCTCTTTGAAGACCTTGGCCTCGGCACCTCCGATGTCGACGGTCCGGGCCACGGTGCCCGGGTCCGGCGGCCTGCGGCGGAGGAACTCGAGGCCGAACTCGTACCCGGTTCCGCTCCAGTCGCACGCCCAGTTCCCGAATCCAGCTCTCGGGTGGGCCAGATCGAGACCGGTGCGCGCGAGCGTCGAAGACGCACGCAAAGCGCAAGCGTCCAGCTTGATCGCGGACTGTGGATGCGGCTCGGGCCGTCGGGGGATCCTGCCCTTGGCCAGTATCGCGGCCGCATAATCGGTCGCCGCGTTGGCGACGGCGCACAGATCGTTGAAGTCCGGCCGCCGGTGCCGGTAACTGTCGATCCTGATCTCGTAGCCCTCGGGCAAGAGGATGTGGTTGACGCAGTACTCACCGGCGGACGTGCCCCGCGTGATGGCGAAGGTGCCCCTGTTCTCGGCTGTGCCGGGAATCTCGACCGGCACCGGGATGGCGATGAACTTGACCTGGGTGTCAAGTTCGCCGTGGTCGAACTTCAAGATCACGTCGCACTGGTCGAAATTGTCCTCGTCCGGCACGAAATCCGACTTCCCGAACCGCTTGAACGTCCCGGTGACGATCAGCGAGCAGACGTCGGCGGTGTGGAGGTCACCCATGATCGTGGTCACCGGGAGCACCAGCCCGGGAGCCGGTGCCGGTTCCGCCGCGGGCGGCCCGCTCAGCGCGAACCACGCCACCAGCCCGGCCACCACGGTCGCGCCCGCACCGGCCAGCAGCAGTGTGCGCCGACCGCGCCGCGGTGCCGCCGGCATTTCCGGGAGCGTCACCTTCGCGACGGCGGCCAGCAGGTCACGCGCTTCGGCCGCGGTCGGGCGCAGGCTCGGGTCGACCGCCAGCAGCCGCTCCAGCACCGGCGCCAGCGGACCGGCCTGGCGTGCGACGGCGATGTTCCCGTCGGCGGCACGCCGGATCCGGAGGAAGGCGTTGTCGGTCGTGGCGCCCACCGGTGAGGTGCCCTCGACCGCGGCGAACAGCGTCGAGCCCAGCGAAAACACGTCGGAGGCCGGTAGCGGGTCGCTTCCCCGCGCGACCTCCGGCGCGACGTAGCCGGGTGTGCCCGCGAGCAACGCGGATCCGGTGACCGTCTCCTCGCCCGCGACGATCTGGGAGATCCCGAAGTCGCCGAGCTTGGCCTCGCCGTCGTCGAGCATGAGGATGTTGGCGGGCTTGATGTCCCGATGCAGCATGTCCCTGGCGTGCAGTGCGACCAGAGCGGCGGCGATCTGCGCACCGGCGTTGGCCGCCTCGACCGGGGTCAGCACGCCACGCTCGGCCATCGTCCGCGCCGGGACGTATTCCATCACCAGCCAGCATTCGCCGTCGTCGTCGAGCACGTCGTAGAGCGTGACGACATTCCGATGGTTCAACTGGGCGAGTAATCGCGCTTCGCGGCGCAATTCCCGGATTTGCTCGGAGTAGCGTCTTCCGTCGCCGGGAATTGCACGTTTGAGCGCGACCGGACGGTCGAGCTGCTCATCGACGGCGCGCCAGACCACGCCGTTTCCGCCGGAGCCGACCTGTTCCACCAGCCGATATCTTCCAGCGACCACCTGACCGGACCGCATTTCCCCCTCCAACGCCTCGGGAACGCTCAGTATTGTCCCGTAAGCGGGCGGCGCGCGGTGATCAGCAGATGTTCTTCGGCCTCGGCGCCCGGCTTGTCCGGCTGGAAGACCTCCACGTGCGTGCCGAGCACCGTCAGACCTGCCGATTCGACGCGCGCCACAAGATCCGTGGGCGTGAAACTGGTGAGCTGGACCGAACGCCCGAGGAAGTCCACCGTCAGGTCTTCGACGTCGGCAGGCACCGTCACGAGCGAAAGATGACCGCCGGGTACCAGCCAGCGCGCGATGTTCGCGAGCACGGACCCGGTGTCGGCTCGCGACATCTGCAGGAACGGGAAGAACGCGCACACGGCGTCCCAGCTCGCCTCCGGCGAATCCCACGCGCGGACGTCCGCGTGGACGAACTCGGCCGACGGTACTTGGGAGCGGGCGATCTCGACCATGACGCCGGAGACGTCGATACCGGTCACCCGGCAGCCCGCGGAGGCGAGATCGTGCGCCACCGGGCGGCCTGTGCCACTGCCGATGTCGAGCACGCGCGCCGCGGGCGGCAGCCGGTCGAGTAGTTCGCGAACCGCCCTGTCCACCACCGGTGGCCTGCCGAAGGCTTCCTCGTAGCCCGCGCCGATATCGTCGAAAAGCTCCGCCGCCGTGGCCGGGCGCTGCATACTCACTTCGTCCTCCCCTGGTCCGCTCCGCTCACCGTAACGAAAGCGATGCCATGAAACGAGCAGGAACCTTGTTCACGGCACTGGTGCTCGCCGCCGGTCTGACCGCAGGCCCCGCGAGCGCGGACACGCCGTTCGCGTCGGCCGTCTTCAAGGCGACGCACAACAGCTACTCCGGCGGCGCCAAGAACTCCATCACCTACCAGCTCGACCACGGCGTCCGGTTCCTCGAGTACGACATCCACGACAATCTTTACGGCTCGACCGGCGACTACGCGCTCGGCCACAGCGGGCCGGGCAACGAGGTCGACCACGCGGGCAATCCCGCGTCGAACAACCTGCGCGACTGGCTCGCGGTCGTGTCGAACTGGTCGAACGCGCATCGCACGCACGCGCCGCTGGTCGTGATGCTCGACCTCAAGGACGACCTGACCGACAACCCGTCGTACGCGGCGGGCAACCTGACCGCGCTCAACCAGGAGCTCAAGAGCGCGTTCGGCTCGAAACTGCTGCTGGCCAAGGATTATCCCGGCAATCTGCCGTCAGTGGACACGTTGCGCGGGCGCGTGATCAGCCTGCTTTCGGGTGACGGCAAGAGCCGCGCCGAGTACCGCCGCGACCTCGGCTACAACCCGGCGGTGGCGGTCAACGGCCGCGGCCAGGTCGTCGAAGTGCACGACTCCGGCGGCGGCTCGCTCTGGTACTGGACGGGGACGCTCGGCGCCGACAACCGGGTGACTTGGCTCAGGCACGGCAGGTACGACAGCGGGCAGACCCCCGCGGTCGCGCTGCGCGACGACGGCACGCTCGTCGAGGTGCACCAGTCACAGAGCGCGAGCACGCTCTGGTATCACGTCGGCAAGCTCGGCGCGGACGGCGAGATCACCTGGTCGCCGAGTCATCAGTACGACAGCGGCGTGCTGCCGACCGTCGTGTTCACCGGCTCGACGCTGCGCGAGATCCACAAAAGCCAGAGCAGCAGCCAAAACTGGGAATGGCGCGGCACGCTCAGCGGCCAGACGGTCACCTGGACCGGCAACGCGAAGACCTCCGACGCCCGCTACCCGAAGTCGGTTTCGGGCCCGGTGAGCGTCTGGACCGGCGCGGACGGCGCCACGCCCGCCCAGACGCTCCGGTACTCGGCCACGGGCGTGACCGGGGACCGCATCCGTTATCAGCAGACCGCCTTCGACGAATACCAGGAAGGCGACAGCGCGGAACTCAAGCAGGGCGCGCTGTTCTACGCCGCTCCGGCGTCCAGCTCCTCGTTCATCGTGGCGGCCCGCCAAGCCGGGCGTGCCGTGCGGAGCTGGGACTTCGACGACCCGTCCCGCGCGACCAGCCCGCTCGCCAACTATCCGGCGACCAACCATCCGTGGGACGGCTGGTACCAGTCACTGCTGGCTCAAGCGGCCGAGTAACCGCCGCCGGTCGCCGGCGCCCCCTGCGGCTTGACGACCACCTGCGGCTTGGGCTTCGGCTTCGGCGCGGGCGGCTTCGGCTTGGCCGTGGTGGGCGTCGGCGTGCCGGTCGGTGTCGGCTCGGACGTGCCCTTGACCGTGAAGCTCCTCGACGTCTTCTTGCCGTTGGTGCAGGTGAACGACGCGACGTACTTGCCCGGCTTCTTCACGGCCGTGCCGTAGCCCGCGTACGTGCCGAAGTTGCCCCCGATCGTCCACTTGAGCGGCTCGGCGAGACCGGGTGAGGTCACCGGCCCGTTCGGCGTGCAACCGCCATTCGCGTTCTGGGTCTTGGCGAACACCTGCCCACCCGGTTCGACCTCGGACGTGATGTACCACGACACGTCGTCCGAGGCGTGCGCGGGCAGCACGCCGACCCCCGCGGCCATGGCCGCGACCGCTGCGGCCACCAGACCGCGTTTGACTGGAAAAGACATGAGTATCCCCTTTCAGCGTCCCCTCGCTGATCACCTGCACGCCGGGGCGGCGCTGGAGGTTGCCTCGCTAGAGCAACTCTTTGTCGTCGAGGACTGAGAGGCGCTTGAGGAGGTCGGGGCGGTGAGCGAGGGACTCGCCTCGCTCGGGCCACCGGAGGAGACTGGCCTGCTCGCGCAGCTTCTCGGGGAACTGTGCGTGCGGGATGCCCTTCTCGGCCAAGACACACCAAGTTTCGGCGATCTGCTCAACCCTCAGTTCGTTCTGCTCCATCAACACACCCAGCGATTCGAGCACAACCTCGTACTGCGCGACTCTCGAAAACAACCGCAAGAGAAGTGAAAGGTTACCCGGACCAACAGGTGGCGCAAAAGCGCCCGCGAGGTCGCGAAGTTGTTCCACAATGAACTCAGAGTAGATGACTTCGTCGTTCACCAACATCTGTAAGACCTGCGAAGCGAACCTTTCCTCAAAGTGTCCCCGGGTAAATCTGACGAACGATACAATTCGCGCGTAGACCTCATGCCTTTTACTTCGCGAGGCACCCGCGCCATGAAAAGAAAACGCGGCGAACATGTCTGCTGCGACAAATTCAAAACCCCGGCCACCCTCATTGACGAACGTGAGGAAGTCCTCAAGCAGGGCGCCCGCTTCAACCAGTGCGCCGGCAACGATGTCGACACTGACATCACAAATGAATGCTGCCGACTGAAAGAAGGGGTTCGACCCAAGCGTACCGGCGACAATGTAGTCCCTGAAGCTACCCTTCGCGTACGGCCAGCCGAAATTCGAGTACGTCAGCGCGTTACTGCTCTCCTTTCGGACGCTGAGACGAACCAAGCGCTCACCGCGATCATTGACATCCCGCGATATCACGCACCTACTGGACAAACTGAGCCATTCGTCCGAGGTGAGCTGCGACTGCCAGAACTGCGCATCGCGTCGCCATTCCTCCGCGCCGCGCGAAGCATGCGGGTAGAGTTCGTCCGAGGTGACCGACGAGCCGATCGCGACCACGAGCAGCAGGAGATTTGCGCCATAGGTGGCGAGCCGCTGCGTCGGCGTTTTCGCCGCCGGACCATAGGACCGATAGGTCACATTGGCCTCGGGTTGGTGGAGGTCATGGAAGGCCGCCAGCACCGCTCCGCGCATTTTCCCACGTTGCTCATCCGAAAGGGTGGCAACGTACTCGTCGAGGAAATCCATGGTGTTGGCGCGCACCGAAAGAACCGACCAGGACAGAAACGCCCTCAGCTTCGCGTCGTCGATCCGCTGCTGACCCGAGAAGAAACTCGAGTCTCCTCGCCCGGCGCGGTCGATCATGTCCACAAGGCACTGCCAGGCCAACCGGACGACCAAGTACTCACCGAAGGTCGCATGCAGGAACTCGTAGGTTCCGATCTCGACTTCGTCCAGCGAGGTCTTCGCGCGATGCACGAAGAAGAACCGGCCGAGCGCGTCCTTCGCGGGCCCGGCCAGCCGCCGGTGCCCGGCTGTCACGTTCTGCCGCGCGGGCGGTGTGAGCTGCAGTGCGGTCAGATCCTCGGCGAGCTGCTCGTCGGTGATCCATTGAGCGCCGCGATTGAACATCCCGAACGCGATGACCGAGAGCAACAGCAGCTCGCGTTCGATCTCGTCCGCACCGGCGTCACTGTCGTGTTTGGACACCTCGCGGCGCGCGAATCGCCGCAGCAGCCGTTCGTACAGTTCGGTCTGGCTGAGACTCCCCGCCGAGTCGCGCAGCGCGCCGCCTTCAGCGTCGTACACGGCCAGCATGAGCAGGAGCAGCGGCTGCGAAGCAAGATCGAGATGACGCTCGATGACGTCGAGGTCGAGCGGCCCATGCCCTGCGCTGACCAGGTGGTCACGGTTGACACTGTTCCATTCGTCGAGCCACCGCTCCACTTGCCCGAGATCGAACGGATCAAGCCGTACCACGGCCGTCCGGCCGGGAAGCCGCATGCGGTCAGCGACCGTCACCCGGCTGGTGACGATCACCGCGACGTGCCGTCCCTGCGTCGCTTCGATCTCCTGGAACCGTTTGACCCGCACGAGGTAGTCCGACTTGCTCACGCCGGTCGCCTGAAGCAGCTCGTCGAAGCCGTCGAGCATGACCACCAGCACCGAGTCCCCGGCCGCCCTGGCGAAGTCCGGCCAGGACACCGACTCGTGGGTGGCGAGGCGGACGGCCTGCTCGATCTGCTCGTGGATCTCCGCGTCCGCGGGGACGTCACGCAGCGGGACCCGAACGGTCACGTAGTCCGGTGACGGCAACGAAGCCGCCTGCACTTGGGTGAGCAGCGACTTCCCAGCGCCAGGGTGCCCGAGAATCACCAGCGGATTGAGCAAAGCCCACGGCGTGGCCAGATAGCCGAGCAGGAACTCACTGAACTTCTTCCGCGACTCCACGTGGTACCAGAAGTCTTCGCTGTTGATCGAGTTCTGAAGATCGGCCTCCACCAACCGGAAGTGCGGGTCGATGTAGGCCTGTTCGACCTTGGGTGCGTCGAGCCCGTCCGGCAACTCGTCGACGTTGATCAGCTTTCGGTCCAGGATCGCGCGGTTGACCCGGACCACCGCTTGCAGCGCGGGCGGCACCTGCTCGACCGGTGCCGCCCTGTCGAGCAGCAGCCGCACGGCTTCGCCGAGGCGCGCGAGACCGTCCCTGGTCATCTGGTGACCGGCCAGATTCAGCCAGATCGCGAACTCGGGGCAGTCGGTCGCGGCCCGCTGCATCAAGACATCGAAGCGCCGGACGGCATCCAGCGGAACGACTCGGCCGACGACGTCGAGGGTCCGTACCCGCTGCGTTTCGTCCAGCTCGTCCCAGATGCTCAAGCCTTCGACGAACCCGCGAAACCGATCGCCCAGCGTCTTGTAGCAATTCTCGAGTTCCGCTTGGACACGCTTGCTGTCCGCGTGTACCCCCAGCAGCGGTAGTTCCGTATCGAGAATCGCGGACGTGACCTCCGAGAGTGAGCCGTGCTCGGTCCCAGATCCGGCCAGGCCCATCGCGTCCTTGCGCGAAATCCGGGCGTCACCGAGCCGAAACGGCAGGTCAGCGTGCTCCAAAGCTTCGAAGAACGCCGTCACCATGAGCACACCACGTGCCGCGTGCAATCGCTGGATCCGGTCGAACTGCGTCAGCTTGCGCCGCTTGTCGATGCCGTGCGTGACCAGCTCGTCGGCCAGCTTCGTCAGCTCGCTCTTGGCGTCGAAGATCGACAGCAGATCCGGCACGAACGGAGTGGCCCCCAGCAGCAGTCCGCCGAAGAGCTTGTCCAGCGCCTGCACCACCGGGCTGTTCCCGGCACCCAGGATCTTGACCGCGTCCTGGTACGTCAATCGCGCCACGTGTCCTCCCCAAAACAAGACAGCCGATTGTGCCAGGCGGACTACGACTTCCGGCGCAGGTGCAGGTACGCGATCGCCACGACGGCGCCGAACACCGTCCGCACGATCCGCGTCACGTCGACCGCGGGCACCCAGGTCACGCAGCCGTCCTTGATCACGAACGCGCCCACCGGACGGCCGGCCGCGCCGAATCCGCCGCCTTCGCCCTCGTCTGCGGCTTGGCGGCCCTGTCCGCCGCCTCCGCCGCCGAGGACGCTGGCGGCGGGGATGACGACGACGCCGTCGCGCTCGATCGGGTCGGCGTACACCCGCTGCACGGTGATGGCGTCACGGATCGTGCTGATCATGTCGTTGAGTTTCACCCCGCCCACGAAACCACACGGCGGCCGTTAGGGTGGCGCGGTGAGCGAGCAAGTGGTCGAGATCTTCACCGACGGGGCGTGTGTGCCGAATCCGGGGCCGGGTGGCTGGGGCGCGGTGCTGCGGTACGGGACCGTCGAGAAGGAACTGTGCGGCGGGGAAGCAGGCGAGACGACGAACAACCGGATGGAGCTGACCGCGCCGATCGAGGCGTTGGAAAGTCTCACTCGTCCGGTCACTGTGCGGTTGTACACCGACAGCACCTACGTCCGTAACGGGATCATGAGCTGGGTCGCCAAGTGGAAGACCAATGGCTGGCAGACCTCGGCGCGGCAGCCGGTGAAGAACGCGGACCTGTGGCGGCGCCTCGAGGAGGCCGCGGCTCGGCATGAGGTCGAGTGGCACTGGGTGAAGGGGCACGCCGGGCATCCGGAGAACGAGCGTGCCGACCGGCTGGCCGCGAAAGGGCTCGAAGAGGCGACCGGGAAACGCTAGCTCAGGCGTTTCCGAGCATATTCGAACCGGCGTCCTCGGCAATGGTCGCCATGAATATCCCCTGAACGGCGGCACGCCATTCGGCGGAGGTGATCCGGCCGTCGCCGTCGGTGTCGATCTGGGCGAACGCGGCCGCCGCGACTTCGCCGCCGATGCCGACACTGGTGTAGATCGCGGTCATCTCCTCGTGGCTGAGCGAGCCGTCGCCGTCGGTGTCGACCGCGGTGAACAGCGCGTCCGCCACGCAGGTCACCGCGTCGAGATAGTCCGTGGTGTGCAACAGACCCCGGTCGACGGCCGCCAGGTACTCCGCCTTGCTGACCCGGCCGTCCCCGTCGCCGTCGGCGTCCTCGCGGATCTGCTCCCACCAGTTGAGGTAGCCGTCGCGGACGGCTTGGCCGTATATCGATCCGGCAGGCCGATCGATTCCGGAGAGCACCGATTCCGAAATATTTTCGAAATCATCCTGATCGAGCGCGCCGTCCCGGGTGACGTCGAGTACGTCGAATGCGGTGCTCAGGTTGGCGATCTGCAGTTCGGTCAGCATCAGACCAAACTATCGGCGTCAGCCACGCACTGTATGTAGCCCGATCGAGCTGCGTGTTTCCACCCGCCAGAGTGCCGTCATTCGGCTGTTGACGTGAGCTGGAACACCCTCTTAGGGTTCCGAAGCGAAACCGCTTTCAGTGCATCTTCGAGCTCCGCCGCCTCGACGCCGCACCCCCTAGTGAAGGAAGATGATGAAGCGTCGACCGACCGGAGCATTGTTCACCGTGCTCTCATTCACCGCGGCACTCGCCGCGATCACCCCAGCCGGGGTCGCCCACGCGGCGTCCTTCAACGTCAAGGACTTCGGCGCGAAGGGCAACGGCACCACCGTCGACTCCCCCGCCTTCGACAAGGCCATCACCGCGGCCAGTGCCGCCGGCGGCGGCATCGTCGAGGTCCCGTCCGGCACCTACCTGGCGCGCACCATCCACCTGAAGAGCAACATCACCATCAACCTGCAGGCGGGTTCGAAGATCATCGCCTCCGGCAGCGGGATGGACGCGCCGGAGTCCAACCCCAACGACAAGTACCAGGACTTCGGCCACAGCCACTTCAACAACGCGCTGCTGCGCGGCGCCGGCGTGGAGAACGTGTCGTTCACCGGCTCCGGGGTCATCGACGGCAACAACAAGATCGAGACCGGTGAGGACATCAAGGCGGGCATCGCCGACAAGATGCTCTCGCTGACGCTGTGCAAGAACATCAGCATCAGCGGCATCACGCTGCGTCAGGCCGGGCACTTCGCGATCATCACCAACGGCTGCGACGGGATGAAGATCGACAAGCTGAAGGTCGACACCGGCGACGACCGTGACGGCATCAACTTCATCAACAGCTCGAACATCGAGATGTCGAACTCGACCGTCGTCGCCAGCGACGACGCGGTCGCGTTCAAGAGCGACTACGCGCTGGGCAAGACGTTCGTGTCCGAGAACAACATCGTGCGCGACACCTCGATCACCTCGACCGAGAACAACGCGGTGCAGTTCGGCTCGGAGACCTGCGGCAGCTTCCGCAACATCCAGTTCAAGAACCTCACCATCGGCGGCGCGTCGAAGGCGGGCCTCGGCATCGTGTCGATGGACGGCGCGACCATCGAGAAGATCAGCTACGAGAACATCAAGCTGACCAAGACCGGTTCGCCGATCTTCCTGCACATCGGCAACCGCGGCCGCTGCCCAGGGAAGCCAGGTCCAGGCAAGATCCGTGACATCTCCTTCAAGAACGTCACCGGCACCAACCTGACCGCGCCGAAGGACATCCCCGGCGACCCCGACTACGCCAGCACCATCTCCGGGCGCACGGACTCCCCCACCGAGAACGTCACCTTCGAGTCGGTCAAGCTGACCGTCCCCGGCGGCCACCCCGCGTCCGAGGCGAGCGCGAACCCGCCCGAGGTCTCCGACGCCTACCCGCCGCGCATCTTCGGCAAGCGCCCGTCGTACGGCTTCTGGATCCGCCACGCCAAGGCGATCGGCTTCGTCGACAGCGTCTTCGAGTTCGACAAGACCGACGGCCGCCCGGCCATCCTGACCAACGACGTGGCTGGCGTGTTCGTCAGCGGCACCAAGGTCGAGCGCAGTGGCGGCAGCTACGACATCACGTGGCAGAAGAGCAGCGCGCAGCAGGTGAGCGACAGCACGACCACCGGCGGTCAGGCTCTGCGCATCCGCACCCAGTAGGTCCGTCGTGAGTGGTACGGCCGGTTCTAACCGGCCGTACCACTCACGACCCCGGGGCCAGACAAGGACCGGACAGAACCGAACGCAGGGGTTGAGCAGTCACCTTTTCCTCTTATAGTCGGGTTGTTGCCGACTGCGGGAGGTTTCGTGCGCAAGATCCGCGTTGTCGCTTTAGGAGTGTCCGCCGCCGTGGTGTTCACCGCCGCGCAGGCGAGCGCGCAGTTCCCGGCGCCACCCGATCCCGGCGCCTGGGTGGGCACCTGGGGTGCTTCGGCGGCGGGGCCGGTGCCGGGCACGGACAACGGGTACCCGAACTTCTCGATCCGCAACGTGGTCCATACCAGCGTGGGTGGCCGGTCCGCACGCGTGACGCTGTCCAACGCGTTCGGCAACGCGCCGCTGGTGGTCGGGCACAGCTCGGTCGCCGTCTCCGCGAAAGCCGGGACCGCGGACGCGAAACCGGGCTCGGTCAAGGAACTTACCTTCGGCAAGCGCGCCAGCGTGACGATCCCCGCGGGCGCCGAGGTGCAGAGTGACAGCGTCGACCTGGCGATTCCCGCCGACTCCGACCTGCTGGTCACCACTTATGTGCCGACGCCCTCCGGGCCGGTGACGTATCACCCGGCCGCGAGCCAGACGTCGTTCTTCACCCGCGACGGCGATCACGCGCTGGACACCGCGGGCGCCGCCTACACCGAGACCACGGCCGTCTGGCACTACGTGACCGGCGTGGACGTGCGCGGCTCCGGCGCGCGGGGCTCGGTGGTCACCTTGGGCGATTCGATCACCGACGGGGTCGGTTCGACCGGGAGCACCAATCGGCGCTGGCCCGATTATCTGGCCGACCGGACCAAAACCTTCGGCGTCGTGAACTCGGGAATCTCGGCGAACCGGCTGCTGCTCGGCGGCCCCGGTGGCGCAGGGCGCAACGCACTGGCTCGGTTCAACGACGATGTGCTCACTAAAACGTCCGTTCGCACACTCATCGTGTTAGAGGGAATCAACGACATCCAGCAGGATCCGCATCAAACCGATCCGGCGGCGATCACGGCCGCTTATGAACAGCTCGTGGCCCGTGCGCACGCGCATGGAATCAAGGTGCTGGGGGGCACGCTCACCCCGTTCAAAGGGTGGCGGGTGTACGACGAAACGCTGGAAGCGACCCGGCTGGCGGTGAACAAGTTCATCCGCACGAGCGGGGTGTTCGACGGCGTGGTCGATTTCGACGCGGCGATCAGGGACCCACAGGATCCGCTCAAGATGCGGGCGCAGTTCGATTCCGGCGATCATCTGCACCCCGGTGACGCGGGTTACCGCGCCATGGCCGAAGCCGTCGACCTGGCACGTTTGTAACGTGCCAGCTCGACGGCTCCCAGGCGGTTACTGCGGTTACTACTTGGCCGAAGCCTTCTTGCGGGTGGCACGCTTGCGCGGGGCCTTGTCGTCACCGGCGTCGGCGACGGCCGTCTGGGCGGCCTCGTAGGCGTCGACGATCTCGGCGGCGAGCCTGCCGCGGTCGGAGACCTCGTAGCCGTTGGACTGCGCCCATTCCCGGATCTGACGGGAGCGCTCGCGGTCGGTGCCGCCGCTCGCCGCCGACTGACCGGTGGCCAGGCGCAGCTTGCGCCCGCCGGTCCGCGTTCCGGCGGAGATGAAACGAGCGAGCTCGTCGCGCAGGTGCGAAGCGTTCTCGTCGGACAGGTCGATCTCGTAGGAAACGCCGTCCAGGCTGAAGGGAACAGTCTGGGTGGCGATCTCACCGTCGATGTCGTCGACCATTTCGACGACAACTTTTTGCGCCATGAAGCGCTCTCCTCATTACTCGAATGTGCGGTACATGCGTACGGTAACCGATCCGCCGTGCGGATGTGTAAGCCGCGCCGGTTTTGGTGCGAATCGAGACTCGAAAAGGCCGCGAATCCCGTCTTGAACGCTGTTCTAATACGCCGGAAAACCTACCCGAGCCGCCGTTCGGCCGACACCGAGTACGCATGTGGGCGGAAAGCGAGCACCGTGTCATCGGATGCTTCCACACCGGGCGCGAGCCGCATCGGGTCGTAAACCTGCCGTTCCCAAGCCGCTGATTCCGGGGAAAGCCCGATGATCCGGATCTCGCCGGCGGGCAGCAGCGGCCGGTGTTCCGGCCACGCGATCGACGGATCGTGGGTGGCGTCACCGGGCTCGGCCAGCTGCACGGCCAACGTGAACGACACCGGCCCAGCCTGCAATCGCCGCTCGAGCTCGGCGTTCAGGAACTGCTTGTCCAGCGACGCGCCGTACGCCGCGTCGAGATCCACCTCACCCAGCTGCGGGACGATCCGGTAGCGGAACGCCTGCCGCTCACCGGCGTCGTTCACGAAGATGAACGCGTGCAGCCCGTCGAACCGGGTGGTCGCGAAGCTCGCGGGTGCCTTGCGGGACACGAAGGCCTTGATGCCCGCGTGGCTCTCCTTGTGGTCGATCAGGAAGCTCGCGAACTTACGGCCGGTGGTCAGCTTCGCCTTGAGAGTGTCCTCTGTGGATCCGGCGAGCGCCTCGACGAGTTCGATGAACCCCTCCGGCGTGCTGCTCGGGAACACCCGGAAGTTGGCGGCCACCAGGTCGTGGATGCCCTTGCCATCGGCCAGGAACTTCACGGCCATACCACGGATGCCCCTGGTCCGGTCGTCCGAATCGTACTGCGGCGAACCGTTGGAGAACCGCACGACGAGGTCGGTCTCCTCGGTGAGGTGCCGTGCGTTGGTGAGCTGGCCGATCTGTCCACTGGGGACGAACTTGGCGTCGTAGTTGGCGCCGCGCGCGTGCAGGCGGCGGTCGTGGGGACGTGGGTGGGCCGCGGCCTCGATCCGATCGATGGCCTGGGTGGCGGTCATACCGTCCGGTGTGGTCACGCGGGCATCGTATAGCGAATCGTGAGTGTTCCCGGCTGTCCGAGCCGCCGGGAACACTCACAAGTGTCACGTCGGGTGGCCGAACGAAAAGGGTCTGCGGCGTGGCGGCCTTACCGCCTTTTAGCGGAATGCGCCACAACCGTTTACCAAGTCCGGGTGGCCGGAATGTCTGGTGCGTGACCGGTGTTGTCCCGGTCATAGGGCATTCAACTGGCTCCACTGAGGGGAAGCGAGACGCACATGTCTTTCGTCATGACCGCCGAGGAACGCGAGGAGTTTCTCAGCGGGGTGCACGTCGGGGTGCTGGCCATCGAGCGCGACGGCCGCGCGCCGCTGACCGTCCCGGTCTGGTACGACTACGAACCGGGTGGCGAGGTCCTGATCTGGATGGATCGGGGCTCGCAGAAGGACAAGGCGATCCGCACGGCAGGCCGGTTCAGCCTGCTCGCGCAGTCGGAGAGCTGGCCGTACAAGTACGTGACCGCGGAAGGCCCGGTCACGGCCAACGACGGCGGGCCGACCCGTGAAGAAGCCGACCGCATCGCGGGCCGCTACCTGCCGGAAGCCGACGCGAAGGCCTACGTGGACGGCGCGCTCGGCGAGGGTTCGCTGCTGGTGCGCATGCGCCCGGCGAAATGGCTGAGCAACGACCAAAGCAAGTCCTGACCGACCAGGGTCGTGAGTGGTACGGCCGGTTAGAACCGGCCGTACCACTCACGACTCCCGTCCTCGCCTGGCCAGATCGAAGGTCCACAAAGGACACGAACCGCACCCTCACGCGCCAATTTGTCCCTTTTACCTGGTTCTGCCGCGTCGTTGAACGTTGCGAAAGTGGCGTTCGTGTCGCTCAGCGTAACGAAAGTGGCGTTCGTGCGGATCGACACCCGCAGAAGCACGGCTTGACCCAGGAGGCCCGTCCCTAACTGCCTTTGAAGGGAAGGGCAAGTGTGGCGTGCTGGACTTCGGAGCGAGGGGACCCCTGGGTGCGACATACGCACCCAGGGGTCCCCTCACATCAGGGGCGTGTCACGCCAACTGTGTAGGTCGGGGGTGTACCAAGATCGACCGGCCTGGTGGGCGGTCGGAAGGGACACCGAGTGACGCAGAACACATCGCCTCGTCGCAGTGACGAGGCGGCGGCGCGGCAGCTGGCGGAGACGTTCTCGCCGGAGACGATCGACGCGCTGCTGAAGGACGCCAAAGCGGCCGGAACGCCGATCGACGGCGTCAACGGCTTGCTGAATCAAATGACCAAAGCGGTCCTCGAGCGGGCGCTGCAGGCCGAGATGACCGACCATTTAGGCTATGACGCCGCGACCCCTCCGGTCGCGGTTCCGGCAATTCCCGAAATGGGAAGTCGACCAAGACGGTGTCGACGATGAACGGTCCGGTCGATATCGAGGTTCCGCGTGACCGGAACGGGTCTTTTGAACCCGCGATCGTGCCGAAGCGATCTCGTCGGATCGGCAACATCGACGACATGATCCTGTCACTGTACTCCCGGGGCATGACCACCCGCGACATCGAAGCGCATTTGCTGGAAGTTTATGGCGTGAATGCCTCCCGGGAATTGATATCGAACGTGACCGATGTCGTGGTCGACGAGATCAAAGCGTGGCAATCACGTCCGCTCGACGAGGTGTATCCGATCCTGTATGTGGATGGAATCCGGATCCGCGTCAAAGACAACGGCGTGGTGACCACCAAAGTCGCCTACCTGGCCATCGGTGTCGACGTGGACGGCCGCAAGCACGCTCTCGGCTGCTGGATCCAGGACACCGAGGCCGCGAAGTTCTGGCAGAAGGTCGTCACCGACCTGCGCAACCGTGGCGTCAAAGACATCCTCATCGCCTGCTGCGACGGCCTGACCGGTCTTCCCGACGCGATCAAAGTGATCTTTCCTGACACGGTCGTGCAGACCTGCGTGGTCCACGTCATCCGCAACGCCTCGAAATTCGTGTCCTACAACGACCGCAAAAAGATCGCCACATCGATGCGCGAGATCTACTGCGCCCCCACCGTCGAAGGCGCCGAACTCGCCCTGGCCGAATTCGACAAGAAATGGGGGCAACAATATCCAGGAGCCATCGACGTGTGGCATAACGCCTGGAATGACCTCATCCCGTTCCTTGACTACCCGCCGGAACTCCGCAAAATCGTCTACACCACCAATGCTATCGAATCCATCAACTTCCAACTCCGCAAAATCACCAAGAACCGCGGACACTTCCCCGACAAAGACGCAGCCATGAAACTTCTCTACCTCGGACTCCGCAACATCTCCAGTCAACGCGGCGGAACATCCGGAACGGGAACACACGGCTGGAAAGTCGCACTCAACACCCTAGCCCGCCTCTTCCCAGGAAGGCTCCCTTTCTGATAACCTGAAAAACGTAAGTAATCACCTCTGACTTACACAGAAATCGTGACAGGCTCCACATCAGCCCTGACACCCGAAACACTCACGACCCCTGTGGAGTAAACGGGCTTTACCCCACACCAAAATCCTCGGGTATCCGCGAGTGGTAACTCTGCTCCGCTAGATGCAGCAGAGCTACCACTCGCACACCCCGTCGCCCCGATACCCGACGAGTCCGCAACCGCGGCCGACACGCCAATAGAACCGGCCGTACCACTCACGACTCCCGGACGGTCTTGTTGATCAGGTCGCCCGCAGCGTCGAGGCAGGGTTCGCAGATGACCGACTCCAGCTCCGGGCAGGACACGCGGGCCAGCGGTCGGCGGAAGCCGAGGAAGGTCAGCCGTTCGTGGCGGCCACAGTGGTCGCAGGTCGCTTCGGCGTCCGGGAGCAGGCGGAGCAGCGTGGTGTCGCCCGCGCTGGTGCGTGCCTCGCCGTCGCGGACGATGGCCAGGCCGGCTTCGACGCAGGCCGCGCAGATCGGGCCGGGCGCGCGGTGCTGCCCTGGGGTCTCGTCGCGTCCGCAGAATCGGCAACGGCCGGTCGTCAGCATCAGGCCAGGTTAGCCCAGCGGGGATCGCGTCCCCGCCGGGCTCGGCCGGACCTAGAACTCGCCGTCCGTGCGCAGCTGGAGGCGGACGTTGGTGTTGGCGGTGCCGTTGTTGGTCACGCAGGCCACGTAGTAGCCGGGGCCGGGGAAGTTGCCGTAACTCGACCGCAGCTCGGCGGCGAACGCCGTCACCAGGCCCGGTGAGCCGACGATCGTGACGCCGTTGCGCTGCAGCTTGAACTTGGCGCCCTGGCCGGTGGCCGAGCCGTCGACGCGGACCTGGTAGCCGGCGTACTGCTGGACGCAGATCTGCTGGCCCGGAGTGAGCGTGCCGCCGTAGAACTGGTTGGCCGAGGCGGAACCGGCGCCGGCCAGCAGTGCCAGCGCGACCGCGCCGCCCGCGGCAGCGACGGTGCCGATGCGGGTGATTGTCTTGTGCGCCATGGTCTTTCTCCTTTTCGAAGTGGTTGATCGATGGGAGAAAGGTACGGTCGGGAACTGGTCACCCACGAGACCGTTCCACGCTCAGTCTTGGCCCAGTTCCGCCCGCAACAGCTCAGTCAGCCGGGTGACGCCCGCCGTCAGATGCCTGCGGTAGGTGCTGGTCGGCAGGTCGAGCAGCTCGGCGGCGCGTGCCTGGGACTCGGCGGGCACCAGGTACGTGTGGTGGACCGCGCGGAAGCCGCGCCGGTCCTTCGGCGCGGCCTCCATTTTCGCGGCCGCCGCGCGGATCGTGTCCGCGAGCACGCGCGCACGCTCGCGCGGTGTCTTCCCCGGGAACGCCAGTGGTGACTCGGCCAGCCGGTCGGCTCTGGTGAAGTCGCGCAGCGCCTGCTTGACCGCGGCCGCGAACTCGCCTTCGGACAGCGCCGTCGTCTCCGGCGCCAACTCGCGGTCAGCCATCAGCGCCATCCAGGCCATCGGCGGCACCTCGCGCCAGTCGTGCGCGAACATGCCGAACTCGGCGCCCTCCGGCACCGGATGGAAGTCGGTGTACCGGAACGCCGACGCCCAGAAATCGGGATCCGCGCAGGTCACGTACGACCTCGCCAGCTCGGGCGTGGCCAGGTAGAGCCGGATCAGCACCACGGTGATGTAGGTGACGACGGCCGAGACCCGCTGGTGCCCATCCGCCGACATCCAATGCCGGACCAGCAGCACCTTGCCTTCGCGCATCCTGGGCAGCACGGCGGGGTCGGCACGCAGGTCGGCCTCGGAGGCGGCGTCCAAGGCGGGCGCGACGATCAAGCCGACCGCCGCGTCCGCGTCCCTGATCACCGTGACCGACGACGGCTGGCTCGCGTACCAGCGGCTCGCGACGGCCGCGGAAGCGTCGCCCTCGTGCTCGGCGATGATCGCGGCCAGCGACGGCCACTCCCCCGGTCTCGGCGGACCGCTCGACAGCTCGGGGCCGACATCGGCCAGAAACGGTCCCAGGATCGGGTTTTCCCGGTAGAGGAACGCGAAATCGAGCAGCGACGCGCGCTGAGTGGCCGCGTCGGCGTCCGCGAACTGCTGCTGGTAATACGCCCGCGCACGGCCACGGATACGTTGGTACGCCTCGGGATTACGCCAGCGCAGTTCGGTGGCCAAAGTCTCGCGCACGAAATCATGGGGAAACAGCCCGCGCGGCGCGTAGTCCATGATGGACAGACCGCGCAGCCAGTCGAACAGCTCACGCGCGTTGCGCAGGCCGAGCATCGCCGCCAGCAACGGCTCGGTCGTCACCAGCACCTGCGCGCTCGCCTCCAGCGCCGCGCGGTGCTCTGGCGTCGGCACCGTCCCGATGAGACTGTGCAGCAGCACCCGGAGCACCTCGGGGGTGGCCGTGGTCTCCGGCAGCCCGTCCGACTGCGCGGACACGTCGGCCAGCAGCGCCAGCGCGAGCGGATGGCCGTGGGTGAACGCCAGCGCCCTGCCGTGCAGTGTGTCGGGCACCCCGCGCATCCGCAGCAGCTCGACGCCGTGCGAGCGGTCCAGGTTCGCCAGCCGGATCGAGCGGACCATGCTGAGCCAGCCGGGATCGGTGCGGAACACCACCGGCGGCGGTTCGCGCCCGCCGAGCACCACGACCGCGTCTTCGGCGAGCACCGGGAACAGCTCGTCGCGCAGCCAGCGCTCGACCGGCACGATCAGCTCGGCGTTGTCGACGATCAGCACGACATGGTCGTCGTCGACGTCGGGCAGTTCGAGCTCGCGGCCGTCCAGCCGCACCACCCGCCGCCCGAGTTCCTCGGCGAGCCAGCCGAACTGCCGCAGCAGTGTCGACTTGCCAACGCCGCCGGGCCCGTGCACGAACACCACGGAACCCGGCGAGCCCGGCGTCACCAAGGACCGGAACAGCGCGAGTTCCGCCTCGCGGCCGACGAAGGCCCGTCGACGCGCGGCGGCCAGCCGATCACCCAGTTTCGCCCGCATATCCGCAAGGTCGACCGGGACGGGCCAGGTGTTACCCGAAGGTCGCCAGGTACGCGGCCGTCTTGTCCGGGTCCATGAACCAGTGCTGGAAGTCCGTCGGGTCCGAGAAACCGTTCACGAACCGCTTGGCCACATCGGGAATTTGCGACGCGGCGCCGAGGATCTGCTGAACGTGCGGTGGCGGCGGCTGCAGCAGCGCGTTCGTCCAGTTCGTCACGTGCTGGGCGTAGGACCAGTACGAGTCGAACGTGGCGCGCATCCACGGCTCGTCGAACGGCCGGTCACCCTGGCCGAGAATCGAGTCCAAATAGGACGCCGCGCACTTGGCCGCGTTGTTGGAACCCTGGCCGGTGATCGGGTCGTTCGCGACGACCACGTCCGCCATGCCGAGCACCAGGCCGCCCGACGGCAGCGTCCCGACGGGGTTGCGCACCACCGGGGTGTAGCCGCCGGCGAGCGTCGCGTTCGCGTCGGTCAGCTCGGCGTCGCGGATGCGCTCGTACTCCCACGGCAGGAACTGCTTGGCCAGCGACTTGATGCGGTCGAGGTGTTCCTGCGGGCCGGGCCGGTCGGCGAAGACGTCCAGCGGACCGCCGGGAACGCCCTCGAAGAACAGGATGTCGCAGTTCCCGCTCAGCGTGTACGCGGGGATCATGAACAGCTCGCCGACACCGGGGATGATGTTGAACCGCACCGCCGCCTTGTCCGGATGCTCCGGCCGCGGCGCCACACCGTGCGCGTACGCCAGCGAAAGCGCGCGCTGCGGCGACGTGTACGGCGAAAGCTCCGGGATGCGGTCGAACAGCTGGACCAGCTCGCCCTTGCCTGCCGCGACGACGACCAGGTCGTACAGCTTGGCCAGCGCGTTGAGGTCCGAGGTCGCGACGCCGTGGATGACGAGGTTGCCGCCGCGCTCCTCGAACAGCTCCAGCCAGCCCGCCATCTTCACCCGCTGGTCGACCGACTGCGCGTAGTCGTCCAGCTCGCAGAACCAGTCCAGCGCCCGGGTGCTGTCCGGCGCGGCGATCGAGACGCCGAGTCCCTCGACCTTGACCGTCTCCTCTTCCCAGAGGTTCAGCTTGTGGTCCCGCTCGTGCTGCAGCGAGTTGGCGAACATGCACTGCGTCGACATGACCCGCCCCGCCCGGATCTCCTCCGGGGTGCGCGCCGACATCACCGTGACGTCGTAGGAGTGCTCCAGCAGGCTCAACGCCAGCTGCAATCCCGACTGCCCGGCTCCGACGATCAGTACCCTGCGCATGCTCCTCCTAGGTCATTGCCAGTTCGGGACCGGAAAGCACCGCGAGCGAAAGCGTGTGCGACACCAGGTGCTGCAACGTCGCCACCGCCGAGGCGCGGTTGCGGGCGTCGCAGGTGATCAGCGGGATGTCCGGCGAGAGCGCGAGCGCGGCACGGACCTCGTCGAGGTCGTACTCCGGCTGGCCCTCGAACTGGTTGACCGCCACGATGAACGGCAGTTCCGAGTCGTTCTCGAAGTAGTTGATCGCCGCGAACGACTGGTCGATCCGGCTGGTGTCGACCAGCACGATCGCGCCGAGCGCGCCACGCGAGAGGTCGTCCCACAGGAACCAGAAGCGGGCCTGGCCGGGCGTGCCGAACAGGTACAGCAGCAGATCGTCGTGCAGGGTGATCCGGCCGAAGTCCATCGCGACGGTGGTCGTGGTCTTGGTGCCGTTCGGCGGCACCTCGTCGATGTCCGCGCCTGCCTCGGTCATCCACGCTTCGGTGTTGAGCGGCGGCACCTCGGAGACCGAACCGACGAGCGTCGTCTTGCCGACCCCGAACCCGCCGGCCACGACGATCTTCGCCGAGATCGTCACATCAGACGGGGAGGCGCTTGAGCCCATCGAGGATCCTCTCAAGGACGTTCGTGTCGTTTTGGAACGCCGAAGCGGTGGGGTGGATGAAGATCGCGCCCTGGATGGCGAGGTCGGACAGCAGCACCCGGACGACGCCGAGCGGCAGGTCGAGCTCGACCGAGAGCTCGGCGACCGAGGCCTGCCTGCGCGCGCCCTCGTACAGCCCGCGCGACTCCGGCATGAGCGAGTCGGCGAGCGACGGGTCGTACTGCGGCACCGAGATCAGCGTCTCGACCAGCAGCTGATGCCGCGTCTTGGTCCGGCCGCCGGTGAGCGCGTACGCGCGGATCCGCCTGCTCCGCATGCGGAAGGGGACGTCATCGCTGGACACGGGAATCACTTTTCCTTAAGCCTGCGGGCGACGGGCGGTGAGCACTCGCCTCAGGTCCGCGCGCACCTCGGGGGTCAGCGCGTGCCCGGCGTTGGTGACGAACTGGGTCATCTCGTAGGCGACGACCTTCATGTCGCATTCGGGCCCGGTCAGCACCGCGAGCCCGGCGCCCGCGCCGATGCCCATGAACAGGAAGTACCCGTGCGTGAGCCGGATGATGATCTGCTCGCACGCGCCCTTGCCGAACAACGCGGCACTGCTGCCCGCGAGGCTGAGCAGGCCGCTGGCGATGGCCGCGAGCTGCTCGGCGTCGTCGGGTTCGACCGACTCCGACGCGGTCAGCGGGAAGCCGTCCGACGACATGATGAGCGCGTGGCTCACGCCGTGCACCTTGCGCACGAAATCATTGAGCAGCCAGGCGAAATCGGTATGCGCGACCGTCACCGTGTGTTTCCTTCTCCATCGATCTCGGTCCGTGCCGCCTGCTCGCCCTCGCTGAACGCGCCCAGGTCCGCGAGCAGCTGGTCGTGCCCGTTGACGCCCTGCGCCGCGGGCGCGGGCTCGTCCGGCAACGTCCTGATGCTGCGGGAGACCCGGCGCGGCAGGCCGCTCGCGGTGATGCCGCCTTCCGACGGCGACGCCGGCCTGGGATGCGGGGTCGGCTTGGGCTTCGGCGCCTTGGGCGGCGCCGTGGCGACCGGTGTGCGGCGCGGCATCGGCTCCGCGCGCCTGGCCTGCGCGAACACGACGGTCTGCGAGCCGGACCAGACGCTCTCCGGCAGCTCGGCCATCAGCCCGGCGGGCAGCATCACCGTGGCGACGGTGCCGTTGGGCGTGCGGCGGTCGAGCCTGACCTTCATGCCGTGCCTGCCCGCGAGCCTGCCGACGACCGCGATTCCCATGTGCCGCACCGATTCGTCGTCCAGCACCGGCGCGCCGTTGAGACGGGCGTTGAGGTCGTCGATGCGCTCGTCGGGAAGGCCGATGCCCTCGTCCTCGATGCGCAGCAGCACACTGCCCTGCTCGGTGAGGTGCGCGCTGACGCTGACCGCGGTGTTCGGCGCGGACTGGTTGGCCGCGTTGTCGAACAGCTCCGCGAGCACCCGGCTCAGGTCCTCCGACGCGAACCCGACCACGCCGAGCTGGACGACCCGGCCGATCGTGACGCGGGAGTAGTGGTCGATCGACGACATCGCCGCGCGCATCACGTCGACCAGCGAGGTCGGCGCGGGCGCGGGCTCGCCGGCGTCACGCCCGGCGAGCACCCGGAGGTTCTCGGCGTTGCGGCGCAGGCGGGTCGCGAGGTGGTCGAGCTTGTACAGCTCGGAAAGGCGATCTTGGTTCTGTTCGCCCGCTTCCATCTGCTCGAGCTGCGCGAGGAGCGCGTCGACCAGGTTCAAGTCACGCAGCGCGACGCTGGAACAGATTCCGGCGAGCACGCCATCGGATTCCTGCTGCTTGACCGGCGGCGCCGCCTCGATGGCCCGCGGCGGTGCTTCGGGGCCGTGCTTCGGGGGCGCGGTGAGGAAGGTGGCGGCGGCCACCCGCGAACGGTCCAGCAAGACCCGTGAGCGATCCAGCAACTCCCGAGCCCGTAAGGCCATGTGGCGTACTTCTTTCTTATCGCGTAGGCGTCCCGTTGAGCGGTCACAGTTCTGCAACGCGCGTTATGCAAGCAGAATCGAATACGCGCTGTCTACAACCAGCCGCCGATCAGTCGCTCAATGTGACACCGACACACTGCCTTCGCAGCTGGTGAGAACCTCGCACTGCTCTATTCGGGCGAACTTGTTCCTGTGACGAGGGTCTCAACCGCGCGTAGCCGAGCGCGTGAGGATCGCCTCGGTGTCGACGCCGGACGGCAAAGTCCCGAAGGCGATACCCCAGTCGCCGTCGAGCCTCGACGCGCAGAACGCGTCGGCGACCGCGGGGTGCCCGTGCCGGTGCAGCAGGGAACCCTGCAGCACCAACGCCATCGACTCGACGATGCGCCGCGCGCGGTACTCGATGTCCTCGAAGTCGCTGAGCTGCTTGCGCAACCCGGCGACGGCTTCGTCGAGCCTCGGGTCGGCGCCGGCGGCCAGCTCGACCTCGCCGAAGAACGCCTCGACGGACTCGGGCTGTTTCGCCATGGCACGCAAGGAATCGAGCGCCGCGACGTTGCCGGAGCCTTCCCAGATCGACGGCAGCGGCGACTCGCGGTACAGCCTCGGCATCCCGGACTCTTCGACGTAACCGTTGCCGCCCAGGCATTCCAGCGCCTCGGCCGCGTGCGCGGGCGCGCGCTTGCACACCCAGTACTTGCTCACCGCGAGCCCGAGACGGCGGAACAGCGACTCGGACTCGTCCCCCGCCATCGCGCGGTCGGTGGCGCCGGCGAGCCGCATGGCGACCACGGTCGCGGCTTCGGCCTCGACCGCGAGGTCCGCGAGCACGTTGCGCATCAACGGCTGATCGATCAGTTTCGCGCCGAACGCGCTGCGGTGCGTCGCGTGATGCTGCGCCTGCGCGACCCCGATCCGCATACCCGCGGCCGACGAGACCGCGCAGTCGAGCCGGGTCAGGTTGACCATCTGGATGATCGTCGGCACACCCCGGCCCTCTTCGCCGACCAGCCAGCCGTGCGCGCCCTCGTACTCGATCTCCGACGACGCGTTGGACCGGTTGCCGAGCTTGTCCTTCAAGCGCTGCAAGCGAATCGCGTTGCGCGTGCCGTCCGGCAGCACACGCGGGACGAAGAAGCACGACAGCCCGCCCGGCGCCTGCGCGAGCGTGAGGAAGAGATCGGACATCGGCGCGGACGTGAACCACTTGTGCCCGGTCAGCACGTACGAGCCGTCGCCGGCGGGCTTTGCCGTGGTCGTGTTGGCGCGGACGTCCGAACCGCCCTGCTTCTCGGTCATCGACATGCCCGCGATTAGGCCCTTTTTGGTGCTGGGCACCCGTAAGCCGTAGTCGTAGACCGGCGAGGACAGCAGCGGCTCGTACGTCTTCGCGAGTTCGGGATTGGCTCGCAGCGCAGGAACGGCCGCGTACGTCATCGAGATCGGGCAGAGGTGACCGGCGTCGGTTTGGCCCCACACAAAGAGTTTCGCCGCCCTGGCGACGTGCGCGCCCACCCGGTTCTCACGCCAAGGCGCGGCGTGGACACCGTTTTCGACGGCGACCTTCATCAGGTCGTGCCAGTGCGGATGGAACTCGACCTCGTCGATCCGGTGCCCGTAGCGGTCGTGCGTGTGCAGGATCGGATGGTTGCGCTCGACGAGCCGCGCCCACTCCTGCGCCTCCTCACCGCCGGCGAGCTTGCCGAGTTCGCGCAGCTCGGGTTCGGCCCAGCCGGCGCCCTCGCGCTCGAGTCCTTCGAGCAGCGGCGCGTACGCGGCGACGTCGTGGTCGCGCAGCGGCGGGACCTGGTTGGTGACCTCGTGCGTGCTCATACGGAGCCTCCCAGTGCTCGGAGCGTGAACTGGACCAGCGCGGGCACGGTGTCCGGGCTCGCCGCGCCGTCGACCAACGGTCCGACGAGCGCCTCGGCACCGGCGCCGACCAGCGCGGCGGCGGTCAGTTGCGGATCTTGTGGCGGCAGAACGCCTTCCTCGACGGCTTCGGCGATGCGCTCGGCGAACACGTCACGGAACGCACGCCGGAAGATCAGCCGTTCCTCGTCGACGGCCGGATCGACGGGCTCGGCGAGCAGCGCGTACGCGAGCCGCGGCGCCTTCAAGGCACGCCCGGCGAACGTCTCGATGACCGCCACCACGCGTTCGACGAGTTCGCCTTCCTGCGATGCCTCGACGACCGCGGCGACCTCGCGGGCGCAGACGGTCCGGAACAGCTCGACGGCCAGCTCGGCCTTGTTCTCGAAGTGCTGATACATGCTGCCGGTCGCGATACCGGCCTTCGCCGCGACGGCCGCCATCGAACACCCGGCGTAGCCCTGCTCGGCCAGCAGCTCGATGGCGGCGTTGAGCACGCTCGCGCGCTGGGCGTCCATCCTGGCCTGCACGGCAGGCGTCCTCCGGTACGGCACCCAAGAAGTGAAGCATTGATTCAGCGCTTCACACAACCCCTCGTGAGCGTTCCGGCCGGTTCTAACCGGCCGCAACGCTCACGACCCCTTGCCCTCGCCAGGCCAGATCGTGAACGCCTCGCTCACAACCCTGAGCGTTGCGAACGAGGCGTTCACAACCTTCAGGGCGGGCCGCGCCAGGGGTTCAGCAGGGGCGGGCGTAGTCCACGCCGGGGAAGTAGCGCTCCCACTGCTCTTGGGTGATCGGCGTGTGGACGTGCTCGCAGGCGTGGTCGATGGCCTGCTGGAAGTCGGTGTCCAGCAGCCGGGTCGTGTTGTCCCAGCTGCCCGTGGCCAGCGTGCGGCCGTCCGGGCTGAACACCGCCGAGCTGACCGCGTCGGTGTGGCTGGTCAGCGTGACCATGCCGACCGGGTGCCGTGGATCGGCGACGTCCCACAGTTTCACGGCGCGGTCGTCGCCGGCGGAGACCAGCGTCCGCCCGTCGGGACTGAACGACACCGCGTAGATCCCGTCCGCGTGCCCGGTGAGCGTGGCCAGTGAAACCGGGTGACGGGGGTCGCTGACGTCCCACATGCGCACGGTCTGATCGTCGCCGGCGGTGGCCAGCACGCGTCCGGTCGGGCTGAACGCCGCCGTCGCGATGACCTGGGTGTGCCCGGTGATCGCGGCCACCTTGACCGGGTGGCGGCGGTCGGCGACGTCCCACAGCCACACGATCTGGTCCTTGCCCGCCGCGGCGACGAGGTTCCCGTCGGCGCTGAACACCACCTTCAGCAGCGAATCGAGCGAGTCGGTGAGCACGGACGTCTCGGTCGGATGGCGAGGATCGGTGAGGTCCCACAGCCGCAGGGTGTGGTCGACGCTCGCGGTGGCCAGCGCGCGGCCGTCGGGGCTGAAGGCCACCGATTGGACGGCTTCGGTGTGCCCGCTGATCGTCGCGAGCTCCACCGGGTGGGCGACGTCGGTGACGTCCCACAGCCGGATGGAGCGGTCGTAGCTGCCGGAGGCCAGGGTGCGGCCGTCCGGGCTGTACGCCACCGAGTTGATCTCCGCGGTGTGGCCGGGCAGCGTGGTGATCGCCGCCGGATGCCGCGGGTCCGAGACCTCCCACAGCCGCACGGTGTGGTCGTCGTCGCCGGTGGCCAGCGTGTGCCGGTCGGGGCTGAACGCCACCGACAGCACCTCGCTCGGGTGGGTCACCACCGAGAGCGGCACGGTGCTGAGCAGGCTCTCGCGGGTACGGGTGGTCGGCGCCATCTTGTGCGCGGCCAGGCTGAGCTGGACCGCCAGGTCGGGGTCGCCCGGATAGAGCGTGACGGCCTCGCTCGCCACGATCTGCGCGCGGGCGGCGTTGCGCTCGTCCGTGGCGGTCCGCTGCGCGCGCACCGCGAAGATCGTCGCGGTGACCGCGACCAGCGAGACGACGCTGAGCAGCGCGACCAGCTGGCGCAGCCGCCTGCTGGTCTTGATCTCGACGGTCCGGCTGGCGTGCAGGAACTTGCGCTCGCGGGCGGTCAGCGCGGTGTCGTTGCGGGTCGCCCAGTCCAGCGCCCTGGTCAGCCGGGTGCCGCGGTACAGCGCGCCGGTGTCGCCGCCGAGCGACTCCCAGGTGTCGGTGGCGTCGGTGAGCTGGCGGTGCAGCCGCAGGCCTTCGCGGTCGTCGTCGAGCCAGCCACGCAACCGTGGCCAGTGCCGGATGAGCGCTTCATGCGCCACTTCGACGTATTCGTGGTCGAGGGTGACCAGCCGGGCCCGCGCGAGACGGTCGACGACCGCGCTGGTGTCCTCGTCGGTGCCGAGCTCGCGCCGCGAGACCCGCCTGCGCGTGTCCGGTGCGCCGTCGCCGGGCGCGGTCAGCCGCAGGAAGAGATGGCGGACGGCAGTCTGCCGCGCTGGGCTGAGTCCGGTGTAGACCTCCTCGGCAGTGCGTGACACCGCGTGCTGGATACCGCCGGTCTTGTCGTAGCCGGCCAGCGTCAGCGTCATCCCGCTGCGGCCGCGCCAAGTCTGCAGCAACGCGTGCGACAGCAGCGGCAGCACGCCGGGGTGCCCGGTGGCTTCGGCGACCAGCCTGGTCACCAGCGCCGTCTCGACCGCGCAGTCCGCCGCGGCGGCGGGCCGGGTGATGGCTTCGCGAAGTTCGTCGGGGCTCATCGGCCCGAGCAGGACCTGGGCGTCGCTCAGCGCGGCGACCAGCGACGGGTGCCGCCCGCAGTGCCCGTAGAAGTCGGCGCGGACGCCCAGCACCACGCGGGTGCGGCTGGTCGCGGCGGTGGCGGCCAGCACCAGCGCGTCGATGAACCATTCCCGTTCGGCGGAATCCTCGCAGAGGGAAAAGACTTCTTCGAACTGGTCGACGACGAGCAGCAACTCGGCCCCGTCGCCCCGTTCGGCCATCGCCTGCCGGATGCGCAAATGCAGGTTCTCGGGATCCAGCGCCAGCTCGGCGCGCAGTTCCGGAACGGATTCGCCGACGAGTTCGGCGAGCCGCACCGCGCATTCTTCGATCGGGTGCGCGCCGGGGGTGAACACCAGCACGCGCTGATTCATGGGATCTTTGCGCATCCGGGTGACCAGACCGGCGCGCAGCACCGACGACTTGCCGACGCCGGAAGCGCCGAACACGCCGACGAACCGTTGTTCGCGTACCCGTTTCACCACATCGGCGATGACGGTTTCGCGGCCGAAGAACCGGTCCGCGTCGTCGACGTCGAAACACGCCAGCCCGGCGTACGGGGCCACCGAGCCCGCGACATCGGCCGGCTGTCCCGGTGGCGGGGACAATTCCGCTGAAACGGCGCGCCAGCGCGTTTCCCATTCACCGCGGTCGCCGTCGCAGGCGTCGACAAAAGCCAGCGTGACCGCCAGACTGGGCAGCTTACGGCCCGCGGCCGCTTCGGACAGTGAGGCGGCCGAGTAGTGCGCACGGGAACTGAGCTGCCGATAGGTCGGTTTACCCGCCTTCTCCCGCAGCCGTCTCAGATCCTCCGCGAACCACGCCAGCGCGCTGTCATCGCCCTCGATCGGGCGCTCAGGCCGTGGCACTTCAATCCCCTTTCCCGGCCGATCATTGTTCAGACTCTGTTGATCAACGTCCAGCCCTCGGCGCTGAACAACACATCTGAAGTAGACAAGACCCTGTTCGCCGGTCCGTTCGCTCTTGGGGGTGTGAACGGACCGGCAACTACGCTGCCCGCGCGGTCACCGCAGCGGCGCCGTCCATTCGACGTGCGCGCCGCCGGGGCGGCCGTGGCTGATCACGAACCGGCCGCCGGTGGACTCGGCCCGCTCCAGCAGGTTACGCAGGCCGCGGTGCTCGGCGTCGGACGGGATCCCGACCCCGTCGTCACTGACCGCGATGCGGAGCTCGTCGCCGCGCACGCCGATGTCGACCATCAGGTTCGACGCCCGCGCGTGCCGCACGGCGTTGCCGACCGCCTCGCGGACCACCGCCTCGGCGTGCTTGGCGAGCACGGGCGCGAGGGTGTCGAGCGTCCCGGCCATGCTGACCGTCGGATGCAGCGACGTGTCGTCGGTCAGCTCGTCGATGATGTCGTGCAGCCGGTTGCGCAGCCGCAGGCCGGTCTGCCCGCCGTGCAGGTCGAAGATCGCCGTCCTGATCTCGTGGACGATCTCGTGCATCTGGTCGATGCTCTCACCGAGCCGCTGCTGCAGATCGGGTGACTTCGTCCGTCGGTGCGTGCTCTGCATGGCGAGCCCGACGGCGAACAGCCGCTGGATCACGTGATCGTGCAGGTCACGGGCGATCCGGTCACGGTCGGCCAGCACGTCGAGCTCGCGCGCGGCGCGTTGCTGCTCGGCGAGCCGCAGCGCCAGCGCCGCCTGGTCCGCGAACGAGGCCAGCACGGGCAGCTGCCGTGAATCGAACCCCGGCGCGCCGGTCTCGCGTGCGGCCATCAGCACCCCGGAAGTCCGGTCACCCGCCCGCAGCGGCACCAGCAGGGTCGGCCCGAGTTCGACCCCGCCGGGCAACGTCAACGCCGGCACCGTCCTCGGTGTCCGGTCCCGGTACACCTCCCCCGGCACCGAGGACGCGACCGCGATCCGCGCTCCGCCCAGCTTGCCAGGGCCCGCGCAGATGGTGACCGCGAGCTCCTCCGGCTCGACGTCCTCGTCCGCCCGGGAGTCAGGGAGCGCGAGGATCGTGACGTGCGAGCCGGTGAGTTCGAGCGCGCGGTCGGCGATGAGGTTCAGCGCGTCGGCCGGGTCGGTGCCCGCCAGCAGCTCGGTGGTCACCTCGCTGGTCGCGGCCAGCCACTGCTGCCGGATCCGCGCCTGCTGATAGAGGTGCGCGTTCTCGATGGCGATGCCCGCCGCCGCGGCCAGCGCCTGCAGCACCATCTCGTCGTCCTCGGTGAACTGCTCGCCGTTCTTCTTCTCCGTCAGATAGAGGTTGCCGAAGACCTCGTCGCGCACCCGCACCGGGACGCCGAGGAACGACCGCATCGGCGGATGGTGCGGCGGGAAGCCCGCCGAGGCCGGATGCCGGGAGAGATCGGTGAGCCGCAGCGGGTCGATCTCGTCGATCATCACGCCGAGCAGGCCGTGCCCCTCCGGCAGCCGCCCGATCAGCGCCCGGGTGCCGTCGTCGATACCGAGGTTGACGAACTCCGCGAGCGAGCCGTTCTCCGCCAGCACGCCCAGCGCGCCGTAGCGGGCCTCGCCCAGGTCGATCGCGGCCCGCACGATGCACCGCAGCGTGATGTCGAGTTCGAGCCCCGAAGCCACGGCCAGCATGGCGTCGAGCAGGCCGTCCATCTTGTCGCGGGTGCCGATCAGCAGCTCGATGCGGTCTTGCAGGTCGTGCAGGACCTCACGGACCCGGAGTTGTGAGAACGTGCCCGCGCGGTGTCGTGCGCCTTCGAGTTCCGACCTGGCCATCCCGCCAACCCTTCACCCCCGGCGCTCCCAGTGTGCAGGCAATTGTCAGTGAAAGGGAGTGCCGGCTCAGGTTTCCGCGCCGACGTCGTGCTGGCCGCGCAGCTCCGTCGCGAGCACCGCGGCCTGGGTGCGGCGCTGCATCCCGAGTTTCGTGAGCATCCGGGAGACGTAGTTCTTGACCGTCTTCTCGGCCAGGAACATGCGTTCGGCGATCTGACGGTTGGTCAGGCCCTCACCGATCAGGTCGAGCAGGGTGCGTTCCTGATCGGTGAGCTGGGAAAGCGGTCCTTTCTTCCGGCCGCCTTCCCGCAGCTTGCCCATCAGCATCGCGGCGGCCCTGGTGTCGAGCAGCGACCGCCCGGCGCCGACCTCGTGCACGGCGGAGATCAGGTCCATGCCCCTGATGTCCTTGATGACGTAGCCGCTCGCGCCCGCCATCACCGCGTCGAGCATCGCCTGTTCGTCGGTATAGGAGGTGAGCATCAGGCATTTCACGCCGGGCAGTTTCGACAGGAGCTCACGCGCGAGTTCGATGCCGTTGCCGTCCGGCAGCCGGACGTCGAGCACGACGACGTCCGGCCGCAACGCCGGAATACGGGCCAGCGCCTGGGAAACGCTCCCGGCCTGGCCCACGACGGTCAGCCCGTCGTCCTCGTCCAGCAGGTTCGAAACCCCACGCCGGACCACCTCGTGATCGTCGACCAGGAACACCCGGAGCATCGCGGTCTCCCGACTGGGTTGAGATGACGAGCGTACGACCTGCCCGGCGTGATGACCAAAGCCGTCAGTCCTTCGCGAGCGCGTCCGCGAGCAGCTCGGCGAACTCGTCCGCGTGCGGCGGCGCGTACCCGACGTGGTCACCGGGGAAGTCGAGCACCTCGGCGCCGAATCGTTCGGCCAGCACGACATTCGGCAGATACGGCAGGTGTTCCTTGGATTCCAGCCCGCCCGCGAGCACGATCCGGTCCTTCAGCGCGTCCAGCGCTTCGAGGTCCGGCACCAGGCTGGGGTACACCAGCAGTTCGTGCCGCATCCAGAAGTCCATGTTGGCGCTCATCCTGGCCACCATCTCCAGCACCTCGTCCGGGATGTCGTCCCCGGCAGGCGCTTGCCGCTGCGCCGTGCCCATCGCGGCGGCGAACTTCGGCATCGCGAGCGCGAGCCCTTCCGACTGGAAGACGTCATGGATCTCCCGCAACACCCCCAGCCACTTGTCGCTGTCCGGCAGCAGGGACGCCAGCGGCGGCTCGTGCACCACGATCTTCTTGATCCGGTCAGGGTGCCGGGCGAGCAGGTGCAGCGCGACGATCGCGCCCGAGCAGCTGCCGAACACGTACGCGGGCTGATCGGTGAACTCGTCCAGCAGGCCGAGCGCGTCGTCGAGGTCGACGTCCAGCCGCTTGGCGTCGTCGGGTTCGGCGTCGAGCACGCTGCGCGAGAAACCACGCCGGTCGTAGCTGACGGTGGTGTAGCGGTCGGCGAGGTGATGGGAGACGTGGCTGTACGGTCCGGCGTCCCCGTTCCCGCCGGGGATGAACAGCAGCACCGGGCCGCTGCCGCGTGACTCGTGGTAGATCCCGTTCATGTGGTCCCCTTCGGTTCCGGCAGACCGGTCGCGAGCAGGCGCAACGCCTCCCGCAGCTCCGGCCAGAGTGGTATCGGCGGGTCCGCGTGCAGCCAGCGTTCGGTCGCGACGTGCTGCGCGGCCCCGACCGCGCTCGCGACCAGCCGGGGATAGAGATCGCACGCGTCGGTGCCGGTGCGCGTGGCGACGGCCTTCGCGAAGGCGTTCCCCGCGGCGAAGGTCACCTTCATCATCTCCGCCTGCAGCGCGGGTTCGGCCAGCAAGGCGCGAAGCGAGTCGCGCATCCGCGTGCTCTGTTCGCCCTGCTCCCTCGTGGTCTCGGACAGCACGTGCTCGATGGCGTCCCACAACGGTTCGCCTCTGGGACGGCCCGCCAGCGTCGCGGCGACCTCGACCATGCTGTCGTAGTACCGGGCGGCGAGCGCCTCGTGCTTGCCTGCGAAGTAGTTGCGGAAGGTCCGCTCGGACACCCCGGCCGCGGCGGCGATGTCCTCGACGCGCACGTTCTCCAGCCCGTGTTCGAGCGCGAGGTTCAGCGCTGCCCAGCCCAGCGCCTGCCGGGTGGCCAGTTTCTTGCGTTCGCGCAGTCCCTCGCTCACGAACCGACCATAGGAGAAAGTTGCCGGTTCGGCAAGATTGCCGGACCGGCAACTTACTGCCGCCTAATGGCTCGAGTCGGCCTCGCGGTCGCCGTCACCCTGCCTGGCGCCGCCGTCCGCGGGGAACGCGGTCCAGCTGCGCCGCCAGGTCTTGCCGTCACCCCAGTCGTGCGCGCCGGAATAGTCGAAAAGCCGCTTCGGGGCAAGCGCTGGACTCGAACCGGTGATTCCACCGCCACCGCCGAATGTCTTGCTGGGCGGGACGTCGGACAACAGCTCGAGCCCCGCCTCGCCTGCCGGGTCGATCGTCCGACCGAATTGATTGTCCGCCGATTTCGCCGAATCGAAGGAGAACCGCGGCCAATCATATTTCGGCTGTTCACCTGCCGCGTCCGCGCCCCCGCCCCTGACCAGTACCGCGGCCAGCAGAACCAAGGCGGCCACACTGCCCGTCGCACGCCGCATGATCGCTTCACCGCCATTTCCGGTTCACTCGAAGTCAGCGCTTTTCCCGGCCGGGGAATTGCTTCGATCTTCACAATATGGCGCGATTTGAGCACGGCAAACCGGCCGTGCCGGAGTCCGTCAACTACCCGCGAGGCCGTCCATTACGTGAGCCCGAACAACTCGTTCCCGGCGAATTGCCGCCAGTCGACCGTACGGGTGACTCCCGACTCGCGTGATCAACTTCGAGCGGTCAGGCTCCCGTGAAAACGGAAACGAGGCCATGCGCAAGTTACTTCCGATCATCGTCCTGGTGCTGCTCGGCGGCACCCTGTCCACCCCGGCGGAGGCGGCCGACGTGCTCGTCGTCGACCCCGCGACGGCGACGGCGTTCATCGACTCCGCCGGTCCGGCCGCCCAGCGCGGCAGGGCCGACTACGGCGTGCCCGCGTCGGTGACCGTCGCGCAGGCGATCCTCGAATCGGGCTGGGGCCGCTCGGCGGTGAACAACAACTACTTCGGCATCAAATGCGGCTCGTCGGGCGCGGGCCCCATCGCGCTCGGCTGCGCGGACTTCATCACCCTCGAATGCTGCCCGGTCCACGAGGTGCTCGCGTCGTTCCGCACCTACGCGTCCATGGAGGACTCGTTCCGCGACCACGGCCTCTTCCTCGCCAGCCGCGCGCGCTACGCGAAGGCGTTCGCCTACCCCGACGACCCGAACCAGTTCATCCGCGAGGTGCACGCCGCGGGCTACGCCACCGACCCCGGCTACTCGGACAAGGTCATCGGCCTCATGCAGAAGTACGGTCTCTACCGCTTCGACGGCTGAGCGTCGGATTCCCGACTCCAGCCGGTGACGCTTCCGGATCCTTGCGACACTGGGAGTGATACCTGCGGAAGGATCCGGCAGTGACGGACTACGGCATCGACGTATCGCACTGGAACAACGTCTTCGACTGGTACGCCGTCAGCGACGACGGCATCGGTTTCGCCAGCCTCAAGCTCACCGAGGGCACCGGCTGGATCGACAGCACCAGCGGCGACCGGGTGCCCGCCGCCCTCGACGCGGGCGTCATCCCCGGCGGCTACCACTTCGCCCGCCCCGGCGACGTCGCCGGCCAGGTCGACCACTTCGTCGGCCAGCTCGACGAGGCGGGCCTGCTCTCCCCCGGCTGCCTCGCGCCCATGCTCGACATGGAGGACGCGTCGTTGCGCCCGTACGCCGACGACTACGTCGGCGAGTTCATCGAGCTGATGCGCGACCGCACCGAGGTCAGCCGCATCCTGGTGTACGCGAACCTCGACTGGTACACCCGCGTGCTGCGCCCCGACTACTGGGCCGACGACGAGGTCCGCCTCTGGATCGCCCGCTACAACGGCGATCCCGGCAATCCTGGCTGGGAACATCCTTTGCTGGCAGTGCATCAGCACACCCAGACCGGCAAAGTCAGTGGCGTGGCGGGAAATGTGGACCGCAACGCGACCGTCGGCGACTTCACCGTCGACGACCTGCTCGTCGAGGAATACGCCGACTGATCCACCCGGGATCAACCGGTCGCTCCTACCCCGGCTGCACGACGCGACCCGGGTCCTGGCAGCAAGCTCGGCAGCATGCTCACGAAGATCACAGCCCTCGCGCTGACCACATTGCTGACCACATTGCTGACCACGACCGGCGTCGCGCAAGCGAGCGGCAAGTACACACTCGACCTGCCACCCCCGACCGGCTCGGGCAAGGTCGGCACCACCGCCCTCCACCTCAAGGACCCGTCACGGCAAGACCCGTGGAACCCGGCCGTCCCCAGGGAACTCATGGTCTCGGTGTACTACCCGGCCGCCGACACCCGAGGCCGCGAACGCGCACCGCAGTTCACGCCCGGAGCCGCCGAGCGCTTCGGCGCGTTCGACACCGTCTACCTGCACCCGCAGCTGCCCCAGAGCGGCGTCGACTGGGCCGCGACCAAGACCCACTCCTACCTCGACGCACCCGCCCGGCGCACCAGGCACCCGGTCATCCTTTACACCCCGGGCGGCGCGGAGCCCCGGACGTTGGGCAGCGGCATCGCCGAGGACCTCGCGAGCCGCGGCTTCGTGGTGGTGACCATGGACCACACCGGCGAGGCCAGCGAGGTCGAGTTCCCGGACGGCGTCCGCCCGATCCAGCTGCCGCCGGATCCCGCGGAGTTCCCGCAGACCATCCGCAAGTCCGTCGACACCCGGGTGGCCGACACGAAGTTCGTCCTCGACCAGCTCGAGCGGCTCGCCGGGGGCACCAACCCCGACGTCGACGGGAAACCGTTGCCCGCCAACCTGAATCGAGCGCTGGACCTGCGCAGGGTAGGGATGTACGGGCACTCGCTCGGCGGCGGAGCGGCGGTCAAGGCCACGTACGAGGACCGGCGCATCGACGCCACGGTCAGCATGGAGAGCTACCTCAGCTACTGGCCTGCCCCGCAAGGCCAGCCCCGCGAGATCTTCCCGGTCGCGCGGGAGGGCACCCAGCGGCCGCTGCTCCTTCTCACCTCCGAGCGCGGGCAAGACGACGACATGCGCAGCGACTGGTCACACCTGCTCGCCTCCGGCCAAGCCCGCCGCGTGAACTACGCCGACGCCGCGCACTACGCCTTCACCGACTACGGCCCGATGGCCCGGCAGCTGCACTCGGCCGGGCTGATGGCTGCCCAGGGCCTGGCCGACCTGGTAGGCCCGGCCGACCACACCCGCGCGATCCGCACCACCATCGCGGACTTCTTCACCTGCGCCCTCCGCTGACCCAGGGTCGTGAGTGGTACGGCCGGTTCTAACCGGCGAAAACACTCACGACCCCTTCTCGGCTGCCTCGCGCGCGGCAGGGCGTGGGTGAGGGCCTACTTCGCTCGGATCCGTGGGGTGTGGGCCTAGTTCGACCGTATATGCGGGTGAGGGAGGCCCTGACTCGGTTGCTTCGGGTGAGGGAGGCCCTGACCCCCTCGGCTCGGGTGAGGGAGGCCCTCACCCGAGCCGACCGTGGATGACGGCCCCTCAATACCTGGGCTCCGCACCTGGATGAGTGCTGTTTGCGGCGTCCAACGCCGCAAACAGCACTCACCTCATCCCCAACAACCCTCGGCTACTGGACAAGCGGGTTGACCGTGTGGGTTTGAGGCGTTCAACACCGCATAACCGCCTGCAACGACCCCCGGGAGAGCTAAAGCCGGGCGAGGATGCGGTCGCGGGCCGTTTCGAGGTGGTGCTTCATCGCGTCTTTGGCGCCTTTGGGACGGCCGGCGATCAGGGCTTCCACGATGGCGTGGTGCTCGTCGATGGTCTGCTCGCCGAACGGCTGGTTGTAGGAGAGGCGGAAGAAGTGCAGGTGGCAGTGGGTCCGGGTGATGGCCTGCTCGACCGCCTCGTTGCCCGCCGCGTGGAGGATCAGCCGATGCAGCCGGGCGTCGTGAGCCGTCAACGCCTTGTAGCCCTCGTAGTTGCCGCTGGTCGGCGCCGCAGGGCAAGTCAGCAGCTCCTCGCGCAAGGTCTCCGCCAAAGCGTCGGTCATCCGAGCAGCGGCCTTGCCAGCGGCTTGGGGTTCGAGGAGGAGGCGGAGTTCGTACAGGTCCGCGATCTCCTGCGGAGTCAGCAGCTCCGTGGCCCGGTAGCCGCGCAAAGGCAAGCGCGAGACCAGGCCTTCCGACTCCAGGCGGGCCAGCGCCTCCCGGACGGGGGTGCCGGACACCTGCAGCTCCCGGGCGACCACGTCGATGTTGACGCGGTCGCCCGGCGAGATGCCGTGGTTCATGATGAGCGCGCGGATCTGCTCGTACACGCTGTCGGCGAGCACCTGCCTGCTCGGCAATTCCATGCACCCAGTATATCGTGCATGATCCACGATCACAGGGAGGCTAGGTCGATCGCCGCGGCGAGTGCCTCGTTGCCCGCGTCTGAGGGGTGCAGCTTGTCCTCCGCCGCGTAGTCCGGCCGCATGCGCAGGGGGTCCTGGGGGTCGGCGAGCGCGGCGGCGAAGTCGACGACGCCGTCGAAGACGCCGCTGGTGCGGATGAACTCGTTGACCGCCGTGCGGGTGGCCTCCAGCCCGGTGTCCCAGCCCCACCAGCCCTTGAACGGCGTGATCGTCGCGCCGATCACCCGGATTCCCTTGGCGTGCAGGCGATCCACCAGCGCGCGGTAACCCGCCGCGAACTTGGCCGGGTCGTTCTGGCGTGGGTCCTGGAGCATGTCGTTGATGCCCTGCAACAGGATCACCGTGCGCACGGCCGTGCGGTCGAGCACGTCGTCGTCCACACGCGACACTCCGCTGCGGCCGTAGGCGAGCTCGCCGCCGTCGAGCAGTAGCCGGTTCGCGCTGATGCCGGAGTTGAGCACGCCGAAGCGCTGGCCCAGCCGGTCGGCGAGGTAGTCGGGCCAGCGGTGGTTGGCGCTGGACGTCGAGTAGCCGCCGTCGGTGATCGAGTCGCCGAACGCCACCACGCTCGCCTGGGCCGCCGAGCCACGGACGTCGATTTCCTTGACGTAGAACCAGGATCCGAGCTGCCAGCCGAACGCGGCGCCCGACACGTCGCCGACATGGTCGCCCGCGCCCGCGAACGACGTCTGGCTGGCGGCGGGGTGATAGGTCGACGGCCCCGCCGACGGCGTGTACGTGGTCACCAGCAGATCCCCGTCCGCGGGAACGGCGAAGTCCAGCGGATCGCTGCGTACGTCCTGACCAGCGGGAACGGTCACCGTGTCGCGGCCGGCGAAGGTCAGCCTGCGCAAGGATCCCGGCACGGCGTCGGCGGTCTGGCCGGCACGCAGCGCGACGCTCGCGCCGAGCACCAGCGGCGAGGTGCCGAACTTGTTGCTCAAGGTGACCCGCGCCGAGGTCCCGGCGACGCTCGTGTGCACTACGTTGCGCACCGACTGCCCGGCCCGCGATTCGCCGCCCGCCGCGGGCGCCGTGCCCCAGGTGCCGACCCAGCCCTCCTCCGCGACCGGCGTGCCGAACACCTGCACCTCGGCCAGCGACAGGTAGTCGCGGCGAGCGAGCTGCACCATCACGTAGCGCCCGGTCACGGACAGCGGCACCGAAGCCGAGCCGCTCAGCCGCCGTGACCACACGCCAGGGCGCGCGGCCTGCTGCTCCGGCGTCAGCGAGGTGTCGAAGGGGTTCGCCGACACGAAGAGCCAGTAGTCGTTGAGCCGCTCGGAACAGCAATCCGTGCGGTTCCAGACGTTGACCGTGCTCACCGGCCCGGTCGCGCCCAGGTCGACCTGCCACCACGAGTGCGCGTCGAGATCGGTGTGGCTCACGGAGTTGTAGCCGAACGTGCCGTTCGTGTCGCCGTCGACCACGCGCGTCGCGAGGCCGCCCCACGCGTCCGAAGACTGCGTCGCGATCTTGCCCAGCGCCAGGTCAGGACTACCCGCGAGGCCGACCGAAAAGATGTGCAGCTTCGGCTCGTCCGGGAGCCGCACGGTCTTCACCGTCTTGTGCGGATCCAGCTTCACCCCGGCGTAGAACACGTGCACCGGCCGGTTGTCGCGGCCGCCGGGGCCGTTGCGGTACGGCATGCTCACCACCGGGACCACCGGCGGCGTGCCCTCCCAGTTCGGGCTGCCGACGGTGAAGTCCTGGCTGCTCCCGTCCGTGTAGCGCACGCTGCCCGTGCCTTGCGTGTCCGGCGAGCCCGAGGTGCTGGCGAGCAGGAACCCGAGCGTGTCGGAAGCACCGCTCACGCCGACGAGCTGGCCACGCGACGCGACGTTGTCCGGTGAGCCGGTCGGCCAGGTGAACTTGATGCCGTGTGACGAGATCAGCGCACCCGGGGTCACGCCTTTCGCCGCCAGCGCCTCGGCCGAGTAGCTGTAGCCGTATCCGTCGACGTTGCCGCGCGAGGTGTCGCCGTCCGAGGTGATGCCCACGTTGTCGAACCGCGTGCTCAGCCCGGCGCACAGCGAGGACGCCACGGCCGAACTCGTTCCGGAAGCCGTGCTCACGGTGACGGTGCCACCGAACGGCGCCGAGACCGTCAGATGATTCGGCGACACGTAAACCGGCGTGACGCGCTTGCCGCCGACGGTCACGACCGAGTCAGGTGTGAAGCCGGAACCGGACAGCAGCAGGTCACCCGTGCAGGACGGCGAAACCAGCACGAGCACCGGCGGCTTCGTGGTCGTCAGATCGCGGAACGCCGGTTCGAGCCCGGCGCCCGCCAGCACCGCGGCGGGGATCTCGCCGGCCTGCGGGTTCGGCGAGATCAGCCGGTTGCCGCCCAGGTCTTCGAGGCCGACGGGCGCGGGCGCGCAGGGGAACGAGTTGAGCGGGCCGACGTGGTAATTGTCCTTGAGCCGCACGTGGCCCGTGGTCGAGCAGCCGCCGTTGAACCCGCCGCCGTCGTCGTACTGGACGTTGCCGGTGATCGTGACGTAGTCGCCGCCCTCGTCGTTGTAGACGGTGTTCGCGGTCTTCTTCCCGCTGAAGTTGACGTTCCCCGCGACCGTCAGCCCGTGCTCGTAGCTCGTGCCCTGCGGCCCGTTGGTGTAGACGGCGCCGCCGTCGTACCGGACGAGCATGTCGCGGTAGACGAGATTGTTCGAGATGGTGTTGTCCGCGTTGATGTTCGGGTTCTCGCCGGGGAACGCCGAGTTGGTGCGCCAGCCGCCCCAGCCGGACGAGATTCCGCTGTACGGCACGTCACCGATCTCATTGTGCACAATGGACGTTCCACGCGAATAACCGTTGACGATGGCGGGCGCGCCGGTGAACTCGGCGCCGGTGTGGTGCAGGAGGTTGTTCCGGATCGTGGTGCCGGTGGCGATCTCCGCGTCGGTGGCAGGCCGGGGATCGTCGACCGCGCCGAGAAGAATGCCGATCCCGGACACATCGGTGACGACGTTGCCCTCGATCAAGTCGTGTTGCACGCCGTGCTGCAGGCCGAGCCCGGCACCGCCGAGGTGCGTGAAAGTGTTGCGCAGAAACGAAACGTTCCGCGTGCCCGTGAGGTCGACCGCCGCGTCCGGTCGCGTCCACGACGCGAACGGGCAGGTGCCCTTGGGCACCGAGTACTCGCACAGGCCTTGGCTCTTCGAGGCGCCTGGCCCGGTGAGCGTGAAGTTGGCCTGCATTTCGGCGAACCCGTCGTCGCCGCTCGGCCGCAGCCAGGTCGCGTAAGCGAACTCGATGCCTTCGAACGTCACGTCGTGCACCGGCGCGGCGGCCGAGGTCGACGTCCGCATCAGCTGTTCTAGCTTGGGCGCGACGAAGTGCATCGACCGGACGTTCTCGCCGGGCTTGGGCTGGTAATAAACGACGTGCTGGGCCTCGTCGAGGTACCACTCTCCCGGGCTGAGCAGCTCGAACGCGTTCTCGACGCGGGACGGCACCGCGTCGGCCGGGTAGGTCGGGAACCCGCCCGCCGGGTTGTCGCCGTAGGGTCCGCGCGGCTGGTCGGCGAGCTTCATGTTGTCCCAGCACGGCTGCCGCATGGTGACCGCCGAGCCCTGGATCGACGCGACGCCGCATCGTGGTTCGCTCCACGAACCGTGTCCGTCGCCGAGCACGAACTCGATCGAGGACGGATTGCGCCACGAGGCCATCGCCGGGGCGTCGAAGCCGGTCGCCGTCTGCTTCATCGCGACCTCGCCCTGCGCGCGCGGAAGCCGTACGCCGTCCGCGTAGAGCTGGCGTGTGCGCAGGTCAGCGGGGACCCGCGCGCTCCACAAGCCACCCGACTCGCGCCAGCCCGTCACCGGAATTCCCCCGCTGAACACGGGTTTCTGGCCGGACGCGGCCTGCCAACGCACGCCCGAGTCCTCGACACCGAGCACGAGGGGCGCGTTCAACGAGTAGGTGCCGCCCGCGAGCCGGACCACGACCTCGGCGTACCGCGCAAGGAGGTGGGCCCGTTGCTGAGCGGTCGTCACCGAGCACGGCAGCATGGCCGCGCACAACGGCCCGACGCCGTTCGGCGCCGCGTAGACGACGATCTGCCGAGGAGCGGCCACGGCGGGCGTCGCGAAGGCCACGCACGCGACGGCGAGCAGGGCACCCAGTCTGCGCAAGAACACGGTCGTTCCTTTCAGAGCCAGCCGAGCAGGGCGGTCAGCCGCGAGACCGCGGCTTCGAAGACTTCGGGATCGAGGACGGCGCCGGCGTGCCGCCCGCTGTCGATGGGTCGCGTGAAGAACCGCGACGGCAATGTGTCCAGCCGCAGGCCTTCGCGCAGGTTGTACCGGCGCATCGACGCCAACCGCCGCCGTCCGAGCGCGCGCAGTTCGGCGGGCGTGATCGGCCAGCCGGTGACCGCCGCGAGCAGCGCGGAGGCGGATTCCTCGTCGAGGTTGCGGGTCGGCGGCGCGGCGAAGAGACACAGCCCGGCCGCGTCGTAGCCGCTCCAGAGTTCCATCAGGTCGGCGACAAAGTCTACTTTGGACTCCGTCAGCGCGGCCATCGGCTCACCCGGCAGGAAACCGTCGATCGGGTCGAAGTCGATGTCGTGCTCGACGGCGTCGTAGCGCGGCCCGAGCGGGTGCACCGCGTACGCCAGCCCGAGTCCCTGGCAGCCGCGCGGATCGAACGACGGCAGCTCGATTCCCTTGCTGTGCATGGCGAACTGCTCGAATCCGAGCAGCCGGGACGCCCGCGCCACACCTTCGGCCAGGACGTCGTCGCCCTGGATGACCTTCGCCGCGCACGCCACCAGCGCGTCGGCGTCGCCGAAACGCGGACCCGGGAGCAGTGCTTCCTGCGCGAGTTCGCACCGGAACGCCAGCACCCCGGCCAGCGACACCGGATCCACGCCGGCCTGGTGGCACCAGGCGTTGAGGTCCAGCACGACGTCGAGGTCGTCGATCGCGAGGTTCCCGGCGAACGCGGCGACCGCCTCCTGGTGCAGCGTGTGGCCGTCGAACGACTTGAGACAGTCCTGCGGGCAACCGGGGCAGCCGCCCGATGACCGGCTGAGGCGGGCTTGGTAGGCCTCCGGGGTGAATCCCGCCAGATTCACCCCGGAGGTGCTGTAGTTGCGGACGCCGAGGTAGCCGTCGAGCCCGCTCGCGGGCCACGCGCCGAATCCCGGGTCCGCTTTTTGGCTCAGTGTCAACGGATTCGCGTCGATACCGGCCGCGTAGTCGCGGGTGATGGCGGCGACCGCGGCCGGGTCGGCGAACTCGGCCGGGGAACCACCGGTGACCACGACGGCTTTCAGCAGCTTCGCGCCCAGCATCGCGCCGAGTCCCATGCGTGCCGCCGGATGCGAGTAGTCCGTGACGACGCTCGCGAAGCGCACGAGGTTCTCCCCCGCCGGTCCGATCGCCGCGACGTGCGCGCCGAGACCGTGCCGCTCGAGCAGCCGATCGGTCGTCTCGGTCGTGTCGGCGCCCCAGAGGTCGGCCGCGTCGAGCACCCGCGCCGAGCCTGGACCGAGCAGCAGGTAGCTCGGCCGTGGCGCGCGGCCGGTGATCGACACCGCCGTGTGCCCGAGGTCGCCCAGCGCCGGTCCGAACGGTCCCTCGACCCGGCTCTCGCCGACGCCTCCGCTCAACGGCGACCGCGCGACCAGCGAAAACCGGTCCAGCGCGAGCGCGCGCCGAGCCGAGAACCCGGCCACGAACAGCACCGGCTGCGCCGGATGCCACACCGGCATCGATGGCGCGGCCAGCAATTCGTCGATGGCGAGGAACCGGCGCCGGTCCACCTCCTCGACCACCGAGGCGCCGGTGCCGAGGTCGACCCGCAGCAGCGTCACGACGAGGCCCCGGCGTGGATGTGGCCCATCACGGCCTGGCTGATCCGCGCGTAGTCGTGGTCGTTGACGACCTCGCCGCGGACCGCGAAGTCCCGCATCACGAAGATCCGGTCGGCCAGGGTCACCATCTCGACCAGGTCGCTGGTGATCAGCAGCACCGCCAGCCCGTCGGCCGCGAGTTGCTTGATCAGGTCGTGGAACGCGGCCTTGGTCCGCAGGTCGATGCCGACGGTCGGCTCGTCGATGATCAGGATCTCGGTGTCGGCCGCCAGCCACTTCGCGAGACTGACCTTCTGCTGGTTGCCGCCGGAAAGGTCACCGACCGGACGGTCCACAGAGGACAGCCGGATACCCAGCCGTTCGACGTACCGCGCCGCGAGGTCGCGCTCGGACCGCGCGGAAATCCCCAGCCGCCCCGACAGCCGATCCCAGACGGACACCGCGATGTTCCGCGCGATCGATTGCTCCAGGAACAGCCCCTCGTGCTTGCGGTCCTCCGGCACGTACCCGATGCGATGCCGCCGCAGCGCGTCGCGCACACCCCGGATCCGCGTCGCCTTCCCGCGCACCCTGACTTCCCCGGCCGTGATCGCCGCCAGCCCGAGCAACGCCTTCGCCAGCTCACTCCGCCCGGCCCCGACCAGCCCATAAAGCCCGACGATCTCCCCGCGCCCCACGCTCAGCGACACCTCACGATGCCCCAGCGCGGTGCTCACGGACTCCAGCTCAAGCAGCGATAAAGCGGGCTTTACTCCCGGGGATAAAGCCTGCTTTATCCCCGGGAGTAAAGCGGGCTTTATCCCGGTCTCGGGGGTGCGGCCGACCATCGCGGTGATCAGGTCGGCGCGCGAGACCGAGGCCAAGGGCGCGGATTCGAGGACCGAGACGCCGTCGCGCAGCACGGTGACCATGTCGCACAGGTCGTACACCTCTTCGAGCTTGTGGCTGACGAAGAGCACCGCCGTGCCCGCGTCGCGCAGGCGCCGCACGACCGTGAACAGGCGCTCGACCTCGCTTGGTGTGCTCGCGGTCGTCGGCTCGTCCAGCAGGAGGACGCCGGCGCCCAGCGAAAGCGCTTTGGCCACTTCGATCAGCTGCAGCTGGGAAACGGGCAGGCCGCGTACCGGCCGGTCCGGGTCGAGATCGAGGCCGACGAGGTCCAGGCAGCGCACGGCTTCCGCCCGCGCGGCAGCCCGGTCGAGCAGCCCGCGCTGGGACGGCGGCCGCCGCAGCACGATGTTCTCCGCGATCGAGAACCCCGGCACGAGATTGCGTTCCTGATGGACCACGGCGATCTCGCCGTCGAACTCCAGCCGCCCGGCGTCCGGTTTGTACACCCCGGTCAGGATCTTGATCAGCGTCGACTTCCCGGCGCCGTTCTCGCCGAGCAGCGCGTGCACCGAACCCGGCTCGATCGTCAGGTTGGCGCCGTCGAGCGCGCGGACCCCCGGGAACGCCTTGACCAGCCCTTCCGCCTTCATATCGCCACCCGTCGCCGCTGGGTCAGCAGCACCGTGCCGAGCACGACCGCGCCGACCACGAAACTCACCCAGCTGGGATCGAGCGAGAACTGCGCACGCGCGACGTCGACCAGCCGCACGATGAACGCGGCCAGCACGGTGCCCGTCACCGACACCGCGCCACCGGCCAGTGCCGTGCCGCCGATGATCGGCGCGGCGAAGCTGGCGAGCAGCCAGTCACCGCCGATGCTCTGGTTCACGCCGGGCGCGGTCGCCAGCGTGACGACCGCCGCCGCGCCGACCAGCAGTCCGGACAACCCGTGCGCCAAGACCAGCGACCGGTCGTTGGAGATCCCGGAAAGCTTGGCCGCCAACGGGTTTCCGCCACTGGCGAGCATCCGGCGCCCGGCGACCGCGTGCCGCAGGAACCCGGCCACCGCGCCCGCCACGAGCAGCACCAGCAGGAACACGACCGGGATGTGGAAGATCGCGACCGAGCCGAACGAGCGCAGCGAATAGCCGGACACCGTCGCGGTGCCGACGACCTGGTACTGCAACCCGGTCAGCATGGTCATCGTGGCGAGCGTGACGATGAACCCGTTGATCCTGGTCAGCACGACGAGCACGCCGTTGAGCACGCCGACGGCCGCGCCCAGCGCGAGCGCGCCGAGCACGGTCAGCCAGGCGGGCACGCCGAGGTCGGCCATCGCCCGGCCGCCCGCGACGGCGACGAACCCGCCGAGCGCGCCGACGGACAGGTTCATCTGGCCGACGGCCAGCGCGACCATCTGCGCGAGCCCGATCAGGATCGGCACCGCGAGATAGACGAGCATGGTCTGCATTGACGGTCCGGCCAGCAGCGAACCACCGGAAGCGACGGCCAGCGCGGCGAACCCGGCCACCGCGACCGCGGGCAGTGAGTACTTCATCGGCGCACCGCCCGTCGCTCGCCGATGACGTGCCGGATCCGGTCCAGCGACAACGCCGCCAGCAGGATCGCGCCCAAGGACAACGACAGGCTTTCGACGCTCGCGCCGAGCATCGTCAGTCCCTGCCGGATGACCTGCGTCAGTGAAGTGCCGAGGAACGTCCCGATGATCGACACGGCGCCGCCGGTCAGCAGCGTCCCGCCGAGCACCGGCCCGAGGAACGACGGCAGCATGAACTCCGAGCCGATGCCCGCGGTGAACGAGCCGCTGGTCACCGCCAGCAGGAAGCCCGCCAGCGCGGCCAGCGCGCCGGACAGCGCGTGCGCGCCGACGATCCGGCGCGGCACGTCGATCCCGGACAGTTCCGCCGCGACCGGGTTCGTGCCGACCATCAGCATCTCCCGGCCCGCGCGTGCCCGCCGGAACAGGTAGCCGACCAGCGCCATCGCGATCAGCGCGAACACGAACAGCTGCGGCACCGCGCCGGACCCGCACACCTCGCCCGCGCAGACCTCCGCGAACGAGTACTGCCGCAGCTCGGCCATCCCGGCGGGCTTCGAGACGAACGCCGCCGAGGTGGTGAATTCCGAGTACACCAACGAAATCAGGCCGAGCAGCGCGAAGTCCATCGCGAGCGTCACGACGAACGAGTTCACCCCGGACGTGGTGATGATCAACCCGGTCAGCGCGCCGATCGCGGCACCGGCGATCAGCCCGAGAGCCAGCCCGGCGTAGAGCGGGAGGTGCCAGTTGTCGTACGCGAGTCCCATGAACATCGCGCCGAACGCGGCCATCCGCCCGACGGCGATGTTGAGATGCCCGATCGACAGCACCGCGAGCTGCGCGAGCCCGACCACGGTCAACGTCGTGATGTCGCGCAGCAGCGGGAAAAGCACGAACCGCTCGTCGAAGAAGCCCGCGCGCAGTGAGCCGAAGACCACTACCAGCGCCGCGATCAGCGCGACCAGCCCGGTGCGCTGGTCGGCGAGCACCCGCTTGGGCGCGAGGACGGTCATGCCACGCGCCGATCGTCCATCGCGGCGCGGTCCCACGCGATGCCGAGTCCTGGCGTCTCCGGCGCGACCGCGTGCCCGTCGACGACGGCCATCTCGGCGGTCGTGATCGCGCGCAGCTGCGGGATGTGCTCGACGTAGCGGCCGTTCGGGATGGCCGCGGTGAGGCTGACGTGCAGTTCCATCAGGAAATGCGGGCAGACCTCGACGTTGAACGCCTCGGCCAGATGCGCGACCTTGAGCCACGGGGTGACCCCGCCGATCCTGGCCACGTCGACCTGGACGATCGACGCCGCGCCGCGTTCGAGGTACTCGCGGAACTGCGCGATCGAGTACATCGACTCGCCGACGGCGATCGGGACGCTGGTCGACCGCGCGAGCCGCGCGTGCCCGCTGACGTCGTCGGCGGGCAGCGGCTCCTCCAGCCAGAACAGGTCCACGCTCGAAAACGCCTCGGCGCGGCGGATCGCCTCGGCGCAGGTCATCGACTGATTGGCGTCGACCATGAGATCGAACCTCGGGCCGACGGCCTCGCGGATGGCGCGCAGCCGCTCCAGATCCTCGCCGGCGGTCGGCTTGCCGACCTTGACCTTGATCCCGCCCCAGCCGGCGTCGACGGCGGCCTTCGCGCCGAGCACCAGCTCGTCGACGCTCAGGTGCAGCCAGCCGGTTTCCGTGTCGTACAAGGGAATCCGCGGATCGAACCCGCCCGCGACCCGCCACAGTGGCTCGCCGGCGCGCAGGCAGCGCAGATCCCACAGCGCGGTGTCGACGGCCGCCAGCGCGAGCGAGGTGATCGCGCCGACCGTGGTCGAGCGGGTCGACGCGAACAGGTCGCGCCAGATCGACTCGACCAGCCGCGCGTCGCGGCCGATCAACCGAGGCAGGAGATTGTCCTTGAGCAGCGCCAATACGGCGCTGCCGCCGGTGCCGATCGTGTACGAGTAGCCGAGGCCGATCGCGCCGTCGTCGGTGCGCAGCTCGACGAAAACGGTCTCCTGCTTGAGAAACGCCTGCACCGCGTCGGTCCGCGTGCGCTCGACCTCGACGTCCACGAGGAACGCCTCAGCCTTGACCACTTTCGTCACCGGGTCTCCTTGCAGGTCAGCAGTTGGTCGAACTGGGTGGTGAGCTGGGCGGTCTTGGCCTGCCGCTCGGCGTCGAACGTCGCGACCGTCTTGGCGGTGACCACGAACGAACCGGAGTCGACGGTCACGCCGGGCTGCTTGAGCGTGCAGGCGCCGGTCGCGAGCTTGGTCAGCACCTGCGTGCCGACATAGGCCTGACCTGCGGGATTCTGCGCGACCGTGGCCGCGACCGAGCCGTCGCGGATCCCGGCGAGCGTCTCGGGCGCGTCGTCGATCGCGACCACCTTGACCGGCAGGCCGGAGGCCTTCACCCCGGCGGCCGCGGCGACGGCCGGGTTGTACGCGGTGGTGACGATGCCCTGGATGTCCTTGCCGTGCGCGGAAAGCAGGTCGGACACGGCCTTCTGCGCCGACTGCAGGTCCTTGTCGACGTCGGTGATCGTGGTCAGCAGGGTGACCCCGGCTTCCTCGACGGCCTTGCGCACACCGGCGATCCGGCGCTGGGTGTTGGAGTCGACGTTGTTGCCGGTGAGGTGCACCAGGGTGCCCTTGCCGCCCATCGCCTCGATGGCCGCCTTCGCCGCCTTGTACGCGGCGTCGCCGACGTCGGTCGACAGGCAGAAATCGGCGTCGACCTTGTCACCCGCCGGACAGGAACCCAGCGAGGCGACGGTGGCGCCGCGGGCTTTCAGGTCGCTGAAGGTGCTGTTGATGTCCGTCGGGGACACCCCGAAGACGCCGAACGCCGTGTATCCCTGCGAGGCCAGCGCGTTGAGCACGCTGTTCTGCTTCGCCTGGTCCCACTGGCTCGTCTCGTCGAAGGTGACCGCGCCGAGCTTGAAGTCGGCCTTGGCGCGCTGACCTGCCGGTTTCCAGTCCTGGAAGTACGCGTGCGGGCCGCCGGGGACCAGCGCGACCTTGACCGAATCGGCCGGTTTGGCTGGCTGGGGCGCGGCCGCGCCGGTGTTCGCGCCCCGGGTGCTGCAGGACGCGGTGAGGCCGAGGAGCAGGACCATCACGGCGAGCTTGCGGGTCGGCATCGTTGCCTCGCAGAATCATATAGGATCTTTGATGTGTGATTCTTACGCCGCGAGCTCCGCGTCGTCAACCGCCGAAGTCACGAGACATCCAACAAGACATCTGATCTATCAAGACGCCCGATCAATCATTAGTCTGATTTTTGGCCCTACAGAACGCTTTTATCCGTTCGTCGGTTGACACTATCGAAACATAGGTCGTACGTTTCGGCGAGTGTCCGCACTTTGATCACCCCGCCGAACGGACTCATTCATGACCAACTCCCGCCGTACGTTCCTCAAACTGACCGGCGCGGGCCTCGCGCTGAGCGGACTCCGTCCGTTCGAAGCCCATGCCGAACCAGCCAGACCCGAAGACGTCGACTTCGTCGCGGCAGGCCAGGCCAGCACGCTCTGGTACCCCTCGCCGGCGACCGAGGCGAAGATCATGGAACAGGCGCTGCCCGTCGGCAACGGCAGGCTCGGCGCACTCACCGGTGGCGACCCGGCAAACGATTTCCTCTACCTCGCCGACGCCTCGCTCTGGTCGGGCGACGCCAACGACGCGTTGCAGGACGATGGGCAATTCCCTTACGAGACAACGAAGTTCGGCACGTTCAGCGTGCTGGCCAAGCTGCGGATCACGATACCGGCGCACGCCAAGTTCACCGGCTACCGCAGGCAGCTCGACCTGAGCAACGGCGTGGTGTCGGCGAGCTACACCGTCAACGGCACCCGCTTCACCCGCGAGGTCTACGCGAGCCACCCCGATGACGTAGTGATCGTCCGGCTCGGTGGCGGTCCGCAGTCGGGCACGATCACACTCGAGGGCACGCACGGCGAGAAAGTCGCCGACGCGTCGTTCAGCGCGGCGCTGCCGAACGGCCTGAAGTACGCGGCCGTGGTGAGCGCGACCGGGTCCGGCAAGGTCGCGGTCAAGGGCGCCGATGTCACCTTCACCGACTGCCGCGACCTGCTGATCGTCTTCAGCGGCGGCACGAACTACTCGGCCGACGCCGCCAAGGGCTTCCGCACGGCCGGTGATCCGCTCGCCATCGCGAAGACCAAGGCACGCACCGCGACGGCCGCGAGCGCGTCGGCGCTGCTCGCGACGCACGTCAAGGACTACCAGTCGCTCTACAACCGGCAGACGATCGACCTCGGCCGGTCGACCCGGACGCAGCGCGAGCTGGACTCGTGGTCGCGCATCGCCGTCCGCTACACCTCCGGCCAGCCGGACCCCGAGCTGGAAGCGAGCTATCTGCAGTTCGGGCGCTACCTGACGATCACGTCGTCGCGCGACAGCCTGCCGATCAACCTGCAGGGTCTTTGGCTGCACACCAACAATCCGGACTGGATGGCGGACTACCACACCGACATCAACGTCCAGATGAACTACTGGCTGGCCGACCGCGCCGGGCTTTCGCCCTGTTTCGACGCGTTCGCCGACTATTGCGTCTCGCAGCTGAGTTCCTGGTCGTCGGTCACCCAGAAGCTGTTCAACGACCCGCGTAACCGCTTCCGCAACACCAGCGGCAAGATCGCGGGCTGGGCGGTCGCGTTCTCGACGAACACCCACGGCGGGCTCGGCTGGTGGTGGCATCCCGGCGGCAACGCGTGGCTGTGCAACTCGCTGTGGCAGCACTACGAGTTCACCCAGGACCGCGACTACCTGCGCAAGATCTACCCGCTGCTCAAGGGCGCGTGCGAGTTCTGGGAATCGCGGCTGATCACGATGACCGTGCGCGGGCGCGAGGTGCTCGTCGACGACAACGACTGGTCGCCGGAGCACGGCCCGCAGGACGCCAAGGGCATCACCTACGCGCAGGAGATCGTCTGGGACCTGTTCCAGAGCTTCCGCGCGGCGACGGCGGCGCTCGGTGTCGACGCCGCGTACGCGACCACGATCAAGGGCCTGCAAGATCGGCTCTATCTGCCCGAGGTCAGCCCGAAGACCGGCTGGCTGCAGGAATGGATGAGCCAGGACAACCTCGGCGAGACCACGCACCGGCACCTTTCGCCGCTCGTCGGGTTCTTCCCCGGCGACCGGATCGCCGCGGACACCTCTCCCCCGGCACTGCTCGACGGCGTGCGGAACCTGCTGATCGCGCGCGGCATGGAGAGCTACGGCTGGTCGTGCTCGTGGCGCGCGCTGTGCTGGGCGCGGCTCAAGGACGCCGACCGCGCGTACCAGTCGGTGCTCAACGTCATGCGGCCGTCGATCAACATGGGCAACGGCACCGCGGCGAACTTCTTCGACATGTACGCCAACGGCGACCACATGCTGTTCCAGATCGACGCCAACCTCGGCGCGCCGTCGGCGATGCTGGAGATGCTCGTCTACTCGCGGCCCGGCGTGATCGAGCTGCTGCCCGCCCTGCCCGGCGCCTGGGCCACCGGCAAGGTCACCGGCGTCGGGGCGCGCGGCGGGTTCACCGTCGACGTCGCCTGGTCCGGCGGCAAGGTCACCCGCGCGACCATTCGCAGCGTCGGTGGCACCAAGACCGAGATCCGCGCCGGATCGTGGCGCCGCACCGTCACTTTGCGCGCAGGCGAATCCGTCACCGTTACCCCGTAAGGAGTTCTGATGCGCCGGTTATTGGCGTTCTTGGTCGCATTGTCGGCTTTCACCGTCGTCCCCGCCGCCGAGGCGAGCGGCCAGCTCGCCTCGCCGCCGATGGGCTGGAACAGCTGGAACGCGTTCCACTGCGACATCAACGAGCAGAAGATCCGCACCGCGGCCGACGTGCTGGTCAGCTCCGGCATGCGCGACGCCGGGTACAAGTACGTGAACATCGACGACTGCTGGGCCGAGCCGCAGCGCAACGTCATGGGTGACCTCGAGGCCAACCGCAAGACATTCCCCAGCGGCATGAAGGCGCTCGCCGACTACGTCCACGCGAAGGGCCTCAAGCTCGGGATCTACACCAGCGCGGGCACCCGCACCTGCGCGGACACCATGCCGGGCGGGCTCGACCACGAGGCCGTCGACGCGCGGACGTTCGCCGCGTGGGGTGTCGACTATCTGAAGTACGACAACTGCAACACCCAGGGCCGCCCGGCGAGCGAGCGATACAAGGCGATGGGCGACGCGCTGAAGGCGACCGGCCGCGACATCGTCTACGCGCTGTGCGAATGGGGCGAGAACAAGCCGTGGCTGTGGGGCCGGACCGTCGGCGCGCAGCTGTGGCGGACGACGCTCGACATCGCCGACAGCTGGGACAGCATGACCGACATCCTCGACAAGCAGGTCGGGCTGGAGGCGTACTCGGGGCCTGGCGGGTGGAACGACCCTGACATGCTCGAAGTCGGCAACGGCGGCATGACGGACACCGAGTACCGCGCGCACTTCGCGTTGTGGTCGATCCTGAACGCGCCGCTGATCGCGGGCAACGACCTGGGCGCGATGACGCCCGAGACCCGCCGCATTCTGCTCAACCGCGACCTGATCGCGGTCAACCAGGACTGGGGTGGCAAGCAGGGCCACAAGATCCGCGACGACGGCGACGCCGAGGTCTGGGCGAAGCCGATGTCCGACGGCTCGGCCGCCGTGCTGCTGCTCAACCGGGCCAGCGCGACCAGGACGGTGTCGACCGAGATTTCCGCGCTGGGCCTGCGTTCACGTGACTACAAGGTCCGCGATCTCTGGACCGGCGCCGAGACGTCGAGCGCCGGGGTCGTGCGGGCGAGCGTGCCTGGTCACGGCGCTTCGGTGTTCCGGGTGTGGCCGTCGCGAGGTGTCTTGGCGCCGCACACGACGTTGGCGCTGGACGCGCCCGAGCTCTCGGGCAAGGGTGAGCCGCTGAAGACGACGGTCACCCTGTTCAACGACGGCACGACCCCGGTGGCGGCGGCGCGCGTGCGCTTCGCGGTGCCCGCGGGCTGGACGGCCGACGGCTCGGCCGAGGCGTCCGTGCCGGTGGTTTTGCCTGGTAAGTCATGGCAGCGGACGTTCACGTTGAAGCCGTCGGCGCAGGTTCCGGCGACCGTTTCGCCCAGTGTGTCCGCGGAGTACTGGTCGGTCGGCGGGCGCGGCTCGGCGACGACCAGCACGTCGACCACGCTGGCCACGGCGCCGGGAGCGGGCACGATCTCTTTGTCCACAGTGGACTGGGTGAGCGCGTCCAACGGCTGGGGCCCGGTCGAGCGGAACATGAGCAACGGCGAGCAGGGCCAGGGCGACGGTCACCAGATGCGTATCGGCACCGCGACCTACGACGACGGCCTCGGCGTGCACGCGAGTTCGCACGTGCGTTTCTATCTGGGCGGCAAATGCCGGACCCTGACGTCACTGGTCGGCGTCGACCTGGAGGCCAATGGCGGCAGCGTGAAGTTCGAGGTCATCGGCGACGGCAAGTCGCTCGCCTCCTCGGACGTCGTGCGCTTCCGCGACGAAGCGAAGCCGTTGCAGGCCGATGTGTCCGGTGTGCACGCTTTGGATCTCGTGGTGACCGACGGCGGCGACGGGTCCACTTCGGACCACGGCGACTGGGCGAACCTCAAGGTGGTGTGTTAGCCGAAGACCGGGTTGGCCGATTGCGCGAATCTCGGTAACTTGGGAACTTGGAAGACCCGAGATTTGTTCTGCCGGTGGGCGAAATCGTCTGTCCACTGTGGAGGTGAGAGCCACGGCCAACGAGGTCGAAGAGCTGCGGCCGGGATTCGGCGTGACGTGGCGCGGGTACGACAGGCAAGAGGTCCAGTCGTACCTGCGCTGCGTCGAGACCGAGCTCCGGTTGCTGACCGCCGAGCGGGAGGCCGCTCGCGCGCACGCGTCCGACGTCACCAGAACCCTGGACGCGCTAGCCGAAGAAAACCGCGACCTGCGCGCCCGCGTGGACCGCATCTGCCGAACCCCCATCGAGCCCGACGGCCTGGCCGAACGCCTCGGCCGCATGGTCGAGCTCGCCAAAGAAGAAGCACTCGCCCTGGTTTCCGAAGCCACCGAAGAAGCCACGGCCACCCGCGACCGCGTAGCCACCCAGCTCCGCGAAGCCCAAGCCCACCTATCCGCCCTAACCCAATCCCCCTAACCCACTCACACCCATCCCCCACACGCCCCTCGATGGACACCACGCGTCCACAACCGGACGACACGCGTACATGGATGGTCGCCACGCGTACCCAGGCGGACGCCACGCGTACCTGGAAGGTCGGCATGCGTACCTGAAGGGTCGGCACACGTACCTAAGGAGTCGGGACCCGGGCCCGAGCAGTCGGCACGCCCCCGGCTTCGCACCTCGCCCGCGAGTTTGCTGCTCCCGCACGCGAGTTTGCGCTTCCCGCACGCGAGTTTGCCCCTCGTGAGCACCGGACAACCCAGCCCGCGCACGCGTGCCGACTCCCCAGGCACGAGTCCCGACTCCCCGGGTACGCGCGCCGACCCTCCAGGTACGCGTGCCGTCCGCCCAGGTACGCGTGCCGTCCGCCTAGGTACGCGTGTCGTCCGTCTGTGCACACGTGTCGTCCGCCCAGGTACGCGTGCCGTCCATCTGTGCACACGTGTCGTCTGGGTGGGGGATGCGGGGTGGGCTAGGCGAGGGCGGTTAGGCGATCTAGGAAGGCGTGCTGGGACTTGAAGAGCTTGGTGCGGGCTTCGTCGAGGGAGAACCAGGCCACGCGGTCGAGTTCGGGGAACTCCTGGGTCTTGCCTGAGCGGGGCGGCCACTCCATCGAGAAGGTGCCGGGCACGACCTGGGCCGGATCGAGGTCGGCCTCCAAAGCCCAGATCGTCACGAGCTTGCCACCCGACTGCTTCACCTCACCCAAGGGCACCAGCGCGCCGTCGGGCACCGGCAGGCCGAGTTCCTCGGCGAACTCCCGGCGCGCCGCGGCTTCGGGGGTTTCGTCAGGCTCGTACTCGCCCTTGGGGATGGACCAGGCGCCGTCGTCCTTCTTCGCGTAGAACGGGCCGCCCATGTGGCCGAGCAGGACCTCGCGGTGGGAACGGTGGAGCAGAATGCCGGCGCTGCGTTTCATGTCCGGCATTCTGCACCGGTGCTCAGTACTCGTCGTGAGGGCGCCACCAGTAGCCGGGGCCGTCGTCGCCGCGGCTCTCCTCTTCCCAGGCCTCCTGGCGGCCGAGCGGGGTGAGGTCGATGTAGCGCAGGGTCGACAGGAGCTGGTCGCCGCCGCGGTCGGTGGTGAAGTACGTGCGGTAGACCTTGTCGCCCTCGCGCAGGAAGACGCTGACGCCGAAGCTGACGACACCGCAGTCGTCGGTGAACGTGCTGCCCAGCGCGGAGTACCACGGGACGGTCCACTCCATGCGCTTCTTCATGGCGCCGATCTCGTCGACGGTCGCCATCGAGGTGACCACGCGTGAGATGTCGCGGTCGTGCAGCGGCTCCTGGCGGCCCATCGTGTCGACCACGAAGGAACAGCCGGGGCACGGGCCTGCCTCGGTGAACGGCATGAAGTGGTAGACGATCAGCTGGCGCCTGCCCTCGAACAGGTCGAGCAGCGTGGTCTTGCCGTCCGGGCCTTCGAAGACGTAGCCGGCGTCCCACTCGACCATCGGCAGCCTGCGGCGTTCGGCGGCCAGCGCGTCCTGCGCCTTGGTGAGCGCCTTTTCCTTCACCAGCAGTGCGTCACGGGCTTCCTGCCATTCTTCGGCGGAAACGACCTGTGGCATTTTCATCCCCGTTCACTTGTGAGCGAAGCCAGTCGCTCGAACGTCTCCGTCCAGCCGCCCTCATGCTCGTCGCGGCTCGCGGTGGTCGGGAATCCGACCTGGGTGAAGCTCATCTTCGTTTTACCGCCGACATCATCGAACACGATGGTGACCAGCGATTCTTCGATCGTGCCCAGCACCTCGATACCCCAGGTGAAAACGAGCCGCTCCGGTTCGACGACCTCGCGGTAGAGCCCGCCCGCCGGCGCCTCGAAGCCGTCGGAGTCGCGGACCATGCAGGCCCGCCACTCGCCACCGGGCCGGAGGTCGACGCGGATGGTGTCGAGCGGGGTGGTCATGCCGCGTGGCCCGAACCAGCGGGTGAGCTGCGCGGGATCGGTCCACGCCCGGAACACCAGGTCCCTCGGCGCGTCGAAGATCCGCGTGATCTCGAGCCGGAGGGTGTCATCCATCGCTTTTCCCTTTCTGGATCGCGCGCAGGTGGTCGTCGAGGCGATCGAAACTGCTGTCCCAGAACATGCGATACCTCTCCAGCCAGTCCGCGGCGGCGCCGAGCGGGCCCGCCTCCAGCCGGCACGGCCGCCATTGCGCCTCGCGCCCCCGGGTGATGAGCCCGGCTCGTTCGAGCACCTTCAAATGCTTCGAGATGGCGGGAAGGCTCATCTCGAACGGCTCGGCCAGCTCCGTCACCGAAGCTTCACCGCCCGCCAGCCGCGCGAGCATCGCGCGGCGCGTCGGGTCGGCGAGTGCCGAGAAGATGCCGCTGAGCTGGTCTGACACGTTTAACCACCTAGTTAATTAACCAACAGGTTCACTATAGCCGCCGCGTCAAGCCCCGGAATAACCAGGAGCCTGGACGGGTTGTGATGTGAGATCCTCAGTACCCGGCCGATCGGCAGGGGAAAACACACCAGACGAAATCGCGTTGCGGGTTTCCGCGCGCGCGAACAATTCGAGGAGGCGTTGACCATGCCCATGGACCACATCGACTGGCGCGAAAACGCCGCCTGCCGCGACATCGAACCCGAGCTCTTCTTCCCGGTCTCCGAACGGGGCCCCGGCGCTCGCCAGGTCGCGCAGGCGAAAGCCGTGTGCGGGGCGTGCCCGGTACGCGCGAAGTGCCTTGACTACGCGCTCGACAACGGGCTCACCTCCGGCATCTTCGGTGGCGCCACCGAAACCGAACGCCGGAACCTGCTTCGCCGCAGCCGCGCCGCTTGACCGGCCGGGGACCTCGCGAGGTCCCCGGCCGCTCCGCACTAAGCTGGAGCCATGATCACCGTGCGGAAACTGACCGTTTACGGCGCCAGCTGGTGCCCCGACGTGAAGCGCAGCCGAGCGCTGCTGGACGCCGGTGAAGTCGAGTACGACTACATCGACGTCGAAGCGGACGAAGCCGCCGAGAAGGCCGTCAGGGAACTCCAGGGCGGCAACCGCCGGATCCCGACGCTGGTCTGGCCGGACGGCACGCACCTGGTCGAGCCGACCGACCCCGAGCTGACCGCGCATCTGGACGGCCGGTGAAGCTCAGCTTCGCATTGGGCACCCGGGTTGTCGTGCGCTACCGCGTCGAGGGCGGCTTCACCGACGCCCTCGGCTATCTCCGCGCGCTCGACGAGACCACCTGCGAGGTCGAAACCAAGCGGGGCCTGTCGAACATCGCGCTCGACGACATCGTGGCCGCGAAGGCCGTTCCGCCGCCACCGGCCCGCCGATGAGCAGGCGCGAATCGAGGACCCGCCCAGGACCGTCCGGTCCGCAGGCGGGCCAGTACCCCGTGCGGTTCGGCACCGCGGAGCTCGTGCGTGACTGGGACCGCGACAACGCCTGGCTGCTCAGCGTCGACGGTGTCGCTCAGTCCTATGTGGACCTCGACGATCCCGGCCACCTCGAGTTCGACTACGTGCGCCGGATGGGCGACGTCGTCGACTCGCTGCCGGGCCCGCTGGAGGCACTGCACGTCGGCGGCGGCGGCTGCACACTCCCCCGCTACATCGCCTTCACCAAACCCGGTTCACGCCAGCTCGTGTTCGACGCCGACGACCGGCTCGTCGAACTCGTCCGCGAAGAACTCGAGCTGCGCAGCGTGGCCGCGCTGAAGGTCCGCGTCTGCGACGGCCGCGAAGGCGTCGCCACCAGGCGCGACAACTCGGCCGACTTGCTGGTGGTCGACGCCTACCAGCGCGCCGAGATGCCCGGCGGGCTCGCGACCGCCGAGTTCCTGCGCGACACCGCGCGGGTGCTGCGGCCGTCAGGGACGCTGCTAGTCAACATCTCCGACGGCCAGGGCCTCAAGTTCGCCAAGCGGGTGATGGCGACCGTCGCGTCGGTGTACCCGCACGCGCTGCTGCTCGCCGACCCCGGCGTGCTGCGCGGCAGGCGCTTCGGCAACCTCGTGCTGGCCGCGTCCAAGCAGGAGCTGCCCGTCGAGACGGTCGCGCGCCGCGCCGCGTCCGCCGTGTTCCCCGCGCGCTGTGTGAGCGGCGATGAGCTGGAGAAACTGTTCGGCCGCGCGGAGATCTTCACCGACGAGACGCCGGTCGTCACCCCGCTGCCGCCGGACAACGCGCTCGGCCTTTAACGCTCGAAGAGACCTTCGACGGAGGCGTCGTCGAAGACGGCCTGGATGGCGTCGGCGAGCAGCGGCGCGATCGGCAGCACCGTGAGCTGCGGGAATCGTGAGCTGTCCGGGATCGGCACGGTGTCGGTGAGCACGACCTCCTTGACGCCGCAGGCCGCGATGCGCTGCCCCGCGTCGCCCGAGAGCACGGCGTGGGTCGCGGTCGTGATGACCTCGGTCGCGCCCTCGGAGAGCAGCAGCTTGGTCGCGCCGGTGACCGTCGCGCCGGTGTCGATCATGTCGTCGACCACCACGCAGAGCCTGCCCTCGACGTCGCCGACGACCGTGTGGATGCCCTTGTGCTCACCTTCGAGGGTGTCGCGGCGCTGGATGATGGCCATCGGCGCGTTCAGCAGCTCCGCCCAGGTCTCGGCGAGCCGCACCCGGCCAGAGTCAGGCGCGACGACCGTGAAATCCGCGCCCGCGTAGCGCGAGAGGACGTGCTCGGCGAGCATCGGCTGGGCACGCAGGTGATCGACGGGACCGTCGAAGAAGCCCTGCCCCTGCGCGGTGTGCAGGTCGACGGTCATGATGCGGTCCGCGCCCGCGGTGGCCAGCATGTCCGCGACCAGGCGCGCGGTGATCGGCTCGCGGCCGTAGTGCTTCTTGTCCTGGCGGGAGTACGGGTAGAACGGCAGGAGCACGGTGATCCGCTTCGCGCTGGCCCGCTTGAGCGCGTCGAGCATGATCAGGTGCTGCAGCAGCCAGGTGTTGATCGGGCGGGTCTCGGTCTGCAGCACGAACGCGTCGCTGCCGCGGACCGACCGGTCGAAGCGGACGAAGCTCTCCCCGTTGGCGAACGTGTGCTCGGTCTGCGGGGTGATCGACACGCCGAGCTCAGCCGCGATCTCCTGGGCGAGCACCGGGTGCGAGCCCCCGGAGAAGAACATCATGCGCTTGGTCACCGTCGCCGTCATGAGGCGAGGTTAGTCTCAGGCGGCGACCATCGGTTCGAGCAGGGCCAGTCCGACCTCGGTCAGCTCCGCGGCCACCCACGACTCGCCTGGTCTCGGCCGTCCCGGGCGCACGTACCCGAGGCGCACCAGCTCATGCGCGACGATCTGGTCGCAGCAGAGCAGTCCGTCGATCCGCATGTCGGGCTCGCAGCTGCACGTGACTTCGGCACGCCCGGCCGCCACCGCCCGCAACATCGCCCTGCCCCGGTTGGACAAGGTCCCCGGTAATCGCGTCTGTCCCATCCTGAACACCCGCCTTCACTGCCCATTGTGGTCTGGCTCACAACGATGCCGCGCCGACACGCCGAGCGGGACCGGCGAATCCCCCGGTCTTGCGACCAGGGTCATCCCTTACGCCGGGGTCAGGGAAGGGCAGCGGGTGCTCTGCCCCTGCTTTCCCCTGGGACGGGGCCGGCCGCGGTCCCTGCAGCCGCCCGGCCGGCCCCGTCTTCTCAGAAGGCGAACACCGCGCCCGTCTCCGCGCGCAGGACGCAGGTGTTCGCGAAGGTCTGGACCGCGCTCGTCCGCTTGCCGTGCCACCAGCCCTGCGCGGACACGGTCACCGGGGAATAGATCATCGGGCAGCGGGGGTCGTCCTTCGTCACGGCTCTGAAATCACCGTTGGCGTATTCGAGGTCGGCGCACGCGCCAGCCGCCAGCGGGTGCGTGCCGCCGGTCGGCGAGCACTCGAGCACGCGGTAGCGGTCCACCACGGTGCTCAGGTGCGGCATGCTGACGGTGAGCAGCAGCACCGACCGCGTCGGGACCAGCTCGTCCGCTTGGGCGGCCGGCGCCGCCGAGACGGCCATCGCCGCGCACGCGGCCGCGATGCCGATCGCGTAGGAACGCCTGATACGGCCCATGATGAAGACTCCTCACTAGGTCGGAAACAATGCTGGGCCAACGCTAGAACCGTTGACACACAATGGGTTCACTGCTGTGAACGGTCGCGCACATTCACTCGTTCGCCAGCCGGGGAGCGGCTACGCTGATCCCCGCCGTCCATATCGTGAGAGGTTTTTCCGTGAGCAGCAGCGCTTTTCCAGTCGACGTCGGGCACCGGATCCGGAAAGCCCGCCGAACAAGGGGGTTGAGCCTGCGCACCACCGCCGAACTCGCCGGGTTCTCCCCCGGTTTTCTTTCCATGGTGGAAAACGGCACCCGCACGCTCGACCGGCTGAGCCACATCAGCGCGCTCGCCGACGCGCTGCGCGTCTCGCCAGGCGACCTGCTCGGCACCAGCCTGCCGTCCACTTCGCCACACTGGGACACCGCGGTGCGCGACCTTCGGACCACGTTGCTGGCGGTTTCTTCTTCCGTTCGCCCGCACGAAACCTCGCCCGAACTCACCGCCGAGGTCGACGACACGTGTTACCTGATGAACCACGGCGAGTACCTGATCCTGATGCGGCGCCTGCCTTCGCTGATCGACCGCTGCACGGATCCACACCAGCTACTCCGGTTGTACCACAGCGTCTGCGTCCCGATGCTGCTCGACATCGGCCTGCTCGACCTGGCCGCCTTCGTCGTCGAACTCGGCCACACACAGGCAGAAGCGCTCGACGATCCGATCGAGCGCGCGGTGAACGTCTTGTGGCGAAGCAAAACCTGCACCCGCGCGGGCGCATGGACGGACGCGGCCGCGATGGCCGAACGCGCACTCGGCTCGTTCACCGCCTGCCCGTCCGTGCGCGGCAAACTCCACCTCGCCGCCGCACAGGCCGAAGTCCATTTCGATCAGGCGACCGCGTTCGGCCATCTGGCCGAGGCCGACCGGCTGGCGAGTTCCGCGGCGCCGGATCCGTTGGCCGCGTTGCCGTTCACGCCTGCGCTCGTCTATTTCCACCGGATGCTGCGGCTTTACGACGTCGGACGGTTCGACCAGATCATCGCGATCGCGGACACCGCGCACGACGTCACGAACCGCATCTACGCGGCGGGTATTCAGCTGATGGTCGGGTGTTCCTACGCGCGGGTCACGGGCCAGGCCTCGCGCGCGGTGACGTACTTGCAGCGCGCGGAACGGATCGCGCCGCTGCCGGTGCGAGCCGACGCGCACACCCGGCAAGCCGTCTCCACGCTGCTCGGCACCCGGCCAGCGGGCCGCACCGGCCGGGACATCCGCGGCCTGGCCCATCGCCTCGGCTTGTGAGCCGCCGCGATCGTGAGCGTTTTCGCCGGTTAGAACCGGCCGTACCACTCACGACCCCGTGGACTCGCGGATGACGAGTTCGGGCTTGTACACCACCGATTCGTGCTCGTGCGGGTCTTCGCCCGAGGTCTCGGCGATCAGCAGCTCGGCCGCCGTCCGGCCGAGCCGGGCCGCGGGCTGGCGGACCGAGGTGAGCGGGACCGCGGCGGCCGCGGCGAACTCGATGTCGTCGTAGCCGACGATCGCCATCTCGTCGGGGACACGGACGCCGGCGGCGACCATCGCCTGCAGCACACCGAGCGCGAGCAGGTCGTTGGCGCAGAAGACCGCCGTCGGCCCCAGCGCGAGCAGCCGGGCTCCGGCGGCGCGGCCGGAGGCGACGTCGAGACCACCGGCCGCCAGGACGATCGGGTCGGCCAGTACCGAGCGAACCCCCTGCTCCCGGTCGCGGCATTGGGCGAGCACCGACGGACCGTTGACGAACGCGATCCGCCGATGCCCGCGATCGAGTAGATGCTGGGCCGCGAGCGCGCCACCCGCGACGTCGTCGACCGACACCGAGCAGGCGCCGGGCACCAGGCGGTCCACGAAGACGTACGGGATCCCGTTGCGCCGCAAGCCGTCCACCGAGGCGTCGGTGACGGGGCTCAGCAGCACGCCGCGGACGCGTTGCTCGGCGAGCATCGCGAGGTAGGCGGTCTCGCGGTCGACGCGCTGGCCGCTGTTGCAGGTGATCACGTTCAGGTCGGCCTCGTAGGCGGCCTCTTCGGCGCCGCGGGCGACGTCGATGAAGAACGGGTTGGCCAGGTCGAGGACGAGCAGCGCGAGGGTGCGGCTGCGACCGGCGCGCAACTGCCTGGCGGACTCGTCGCGGACGTAGCCGAGCTCCTCGATGACCGTCTGCACGCGCACGCGGGTCTCCGGGGCGACCATGTGGGGGCGGTTGACGACGTTCGAGACCGTGCCGATCGACACGCCGGCCCGGCGGGCGACGTCTTTGATACCGACCATCCGACCTCACCCTTGCCGTGTGCCCGTGGCGGACCATACCATGGATATGAAACGTTTCAATCGTCGGCGCGGGAGTCCGAATGGACGCGGTGAAAGCGAAACTGGCCGGTCAGCGCATCGAAACGCCTTCGTGGGCGTACGGCAATTCGGGGACCAGGTTCAAGGTGTTCACCCAGCCGGGTGTTCCCCGCTCCCCCGAGGAGAAGATCGACGACGCGGCGCAGGTGCACGCGTTCACCGGGGTCGCGCCGAGCGTCGCGTTGCACATCCCCTGGGACAAGGTCGACGACTACGGCGCGCTCGCCAGGTACGCGCGGGACGCCGGGGTCGCGCTCGGCACCATCAACTCCAATGTGTTCCAGGACGACGACTACAAGCTCGGCAGCGTCACGAATCCCGATCCGGCGGTGCGCCGCAAGGCCCTCGATCACCTGCTGGAGTGCGTCGACGTGATGGACGCGACCGGCTCGCGTGACCTCAAGCTCTGGTTCGCCGACGGCACGAACTACCCTGGCCAGGACGACATCCGCGACCGGCAGGACCGGCTCGCCGAAGCACTCGCGACCGTCTACGACAGACTGACCGGTGACCAGCAAATGTTGCTGGAGTACAAGCTTTTCGAGCCCGCGTTCTACACCACCGACGTTCCGGACTGGGGAACGTCCTACGCGCACTGCCTGAAACTCGGCGAGCGCGCGACCGTGTGCGTCGACACCGGGCACCACGCGCCGGGCACGAACATCGAGTTCATCGTCGCTTTCCTGCTCAGGGAAGGAAAACTCGGCGCGTTCGACTTCAACTCGCGGTTCTACGCCGACGACGACCTGATGGTCGGCGCGGCGGATCCGTTCCAGCTCTTCAGGATCCTGTACGAGGTCGTGCGCGGTGACGGGCTGGAGTCCGTCTCGTTCATGCTCGACCAGTGCCACAACATCGAGCTCAAGATCCCCGGCCAGATCCGCTCGATCTGCAACGTCCAGGAGGCGACGGCCAAGGCGCTGCTCGTCGACCGCGCGGCGCTCAAGTCCGCTCAGGACAGTGGGGATGTCTTGGCGGCCAACGATGTCTTCATGGACGCCTACAACACCGACGTCCGGCCGTTGCTCGCCGAGCTGCGGACCGAGCGCGGGCTCGACCCCGATCCCGTCGCCGCCTACCGGCGTTCGGGGTATCAGGAGAAGATCGCCGCGGAACGCGTCGGCGGCGAGCAGGCGGGCTGGGGCGCGTGAACGAGCTGATCGGCCGGTCCAACCGGCTCGGGTCCGACCCGGCCAACACGAACTTCGCGGGCGGCAACACCTCGGTCAAGGGCACCGAGACCGATCCGGTCACCGGACGGCCGGTGGAACTGTTGTGGGTCAAGGGATCCGGCGGCGACCTCGGCACGCTGACCGCCGACGGGCTCGCCGTGCTCCGGCTCGACCGGCTCCGCGCGCTGGCCGGCGTCTACCCCGGCCCCGACCGCGAGGACGAGATGGTCGCCGCGTTCGACTACTGCCTGCATGGCCGTGGCGGGGCGGCGCCGTCCATCGACACGGCCATGCACGGGCTGGTCACCGCCGCGCATGTCGACCACCTGCATCCGGACGCCGGGATCGCGCTCGCGACGGCGACCGACGGCGAGAAGCTGACCGAGCGGTGCTTCGGCGACCGGGTGGTCTGGGTGCCGTGGCGGCGGCCCGGTTTCCAGCTCGGGCTGGACATCGCGGCCGTCGAGCGCGATCACCCGGACGCCATCGGCTGCATTCTCGGCGGGCACGGCATCACCGCCTGGGGTGCGACCTCCGACGAAGCCGAGGCGCACTCGCTGGAGATCATCCGGACGGCGACGGAGTTCCTGAAAGAACACGGGCGTCCCGAGCCGTTCGGCCCGGAAATCCCCGGCTACCAGGCAGATCCCGATCGGCTCGCCAAGGCGGCCGAGCTGGCGCCGGTGCTGCGCGGGCTCGTCTCCACCGACCGGCCGCGGCTCGGCCATTTCACCGACGCCACGCCGGTGCTCGACTTTCTCGCGCGCGCCGAGCATCCTCGCCTGGCCGCGCTCGGCACCTCCTGCCCCGATCACTTCCTGCGTACCAAAGTGCGCCCGCTCGTGCTCGACCTGCCGCCGTCCACGCCGTTCGACCAGGTCGTCACCCGGTTGAAGGAGCTGCACGCGGCGTATCGCGAGGACTATCGCGCCTACTACGAGCGGCACGCGACCGCGGACTCCCCCGCGATGCGCGGCGCCGACCCGGCGATCGTGCTCGTTCCCGGCATCGGCATGTTCTCGTTCGGCGCCGACGCGCAGACGGCCAGGGTCGCCGGCGAGTTCTACCTCAACGCGATCAACGTGATGCGTGGCGCCGAGGCCGTTTCGACCTACGCGCCCATCGAGGAGCGTGAGAAGTTCCGCATCGAGTACTGGGCGCTGGAGGAGGCGAAACTCGCCCGCCGCCCGAAGCCGAAACCCCTGCAGGGCCGGGTCGCGCTGGTCACCGGCGCGGGCTCGGGCATCGGCAAGGCCATCGCACGGCGGCTCGCCGCGGAAGGCGCGTGCGTGGTCGTCGCGGACGTCGACACCGAATCGGCAGAGGCCGTCGCGAACGGACTCGGGCAGGTCGCGGTCACGATGGACGTCACCGACGAGGCCTCGATCGAAGCCGCGTTCGCCGCGGGCGCGCTCGCTTTCGGCGGGATCGACCTGGTGGTCAACAACGCGGGCCTGTCGGTGTCGAAACCACTGCTGGAGACGACGGCAGAAGATTGGGACCGCCAGCACGACGTGATGGCACGCGGGTCGTTCCTGGTCTCGAAGGCGGCGGCGCGCCAGATGATCGCGCAGGGGCTCGGCGGCGACATCGTCTCCATCGCGAGCAAGAACTCCGTGTTCGCCGGGCCGAACAACATCGCGTACAGCGCGACGAAAGCCGACCAGGCGCACCAGGTCCGGTTGCTCGCCGCCGAACTCGGCGAGCACGGCATCCGGGTCAACGGCGTCAACCCCGACGGCGTGGTCCGCGGCTCCGGGATCTTCGCGGGCGGCTGGGGCGCACGGCGCGCGGCCGTCTACGGGGTGGCCGAGGAGGACCTCGGCGCGTTCTACGCCCAGCGTTCGCTGCTCAAGCGCGAGGTGCTGCCGGAGCACGTGGCGAACGCCGTGTTCGTGCTGACCGCGGGCGAGCTGAGCCACACCACCGGGCTGCACGTGCCGGTGGACGGCGGGGTCACCGGGGCGTTCCTGCGGTGAGCGTCTTCGCCGCGGTCGACCTCGGCGCGTCGAGCGGGCGGGTGATGACCGCCGACAGCGCCACACTCGAACTCCGGGAAGCGCACCGGTTCCCCAACCGGCCGGTGCGTGTCGCCGGGACGCTGCATTGGGACGTGCTCGGTCTGTACCAGGCGGTTCTGGACGGTTTGCGCGCGGCGGGGCCGGTCGACGGCATCGGCGTCGACTCGTGGGCGGTCGACTACGGCCTGCTCGACGCGTGGGGTTCGCTGGTCGGCAACCCCGTCCACTACCGGGACGAACGCACCGCGCGGGCGGTCCAGCCGCCGGGGCTCTACGCGGAGACCGGCTGCCAATTCCTGCCGATCAACACGATCTTCCAGCTCGGCGTGGAGCACCGGGCCGCGACGAGGCTGCTGCTCATCCCCGACCTGATCACCTATTGGCTGACCGGGAAGTCCGGCACCGAGCTGACGAACGCGTCGACCACCGGCCTGCTCGATCCGCGTACGCGTGACTGGTCGGCCAAGGCGTTCGGCCTGATCAATCGCGATCCCGGGCTGTTCGCCCCGCTGCGCCGTCCGGGTGACCTCACCGGGCCGCTGCTTCCCTTGGTCAGTAAGGAAACCGGGCAGTCCGCGCCGGTGTACACGGTCGGTTCGCACGACACGGCCTCGGCGGTGGCGGCCGTGCCCGCCGTGGACGGGAACTTCGCTTACATATCCTCGGGAACGTGGTCTCTGGTCGGCGTCGAACTGCCGGAGCCGATCCTCACACTCGAAGCCGAGGCCGCGAACTTCACCAACGAACTCGGCGTCGACGGGCAGGTTCGGTTCCTGCGCAACGTGATGGGCCTGTGGCTGCTCGAAGAATGCCGTCGCGAATGGACGGTCGACCTCGATTCGCTCCTGGCCGAAGCCGCGACCCTGCCGAAGCGCTCGGTGGTCGACGCCACCGATCCGCGTTTCCTTGCCACCGGTGACATGACTGCCAGGATCGCCCAGGCCTGTCGGGAAACCGACCAGCCCGAGCCGGAAACCCCCGCCGAATTCACCCGTTGTGTCCTAGACAGTCTCGCGGAGGCTTATCGCTCGGCGATCGAAGACGCCGCACGGCTTTCCGGGCGCCCGGTCGAGGTGGTGCACATCGTCGGCGGCGGCGCGCGGAACACGTTGCTGTGCCGGCTCACCGCCGAGGCCTGCGGGTTGCCGGTGGTCGCCGGTCCCACGGAAGCCACCGCACTGGGCAATATCCTGGTCCAGGCCAGGGCCGCAGGCGCGGTCAGCGGCGATCTCCGCGAACTGGTGCGCAGGACGCAACCACTGCGACACTTTCCTTGAGAGCGGTGTTCGACTGTGTCCTGTTGTCCTGTTGACCTTTCGGCGGCACGTCACAAGACTCCACGATCATGGCATCGTTTTCCGCTGTCCTCGCCCTGCTCGCTTCCCTGTTACCCGCGCCGCAGCAAGCCGCGGGCTGGACGGTCAGCCTGTCGGGCAAAGTCACTGCCGAAGTCACCCAGACAGCCGGGGGCGGACTGGCGTTCGGGGTCACCAGCGCGGGGCGGCGAGTGCTGGAACCCGCGCCGCTCGGCGTCCGCACCACGGCGGCGGACCTGACGAAGAACCTGCGTTTCCTGAGCCGCAGCACCAGGACCGTGGACGAGCAGTACACGATGACCACCGGCAAGAAGCTGCAGCGTCACGCCCGTTCCGCCGAGACCACGCTGGCCTTCGCCGGTGACGGCGGCACCCGGCTGAACGTCATCGTGCGCGCGTCGGACGACGGCGTCGCGTACCGCTACACGCTGCCGTCCGCCGCGACGATCACCGGTGAGGCGTCGGCGTTCACACTGCCCGCGAGCGCTCCGGCCTGGCTGCTCCCCTACACCCCGAACTACGAGGACACCCGCGTCGAAACGACCGCGTCCGGTGCCACCTCAGGTGATTTCGGCTTCCCGTCACTGTTTTCCGTCGGCAGCGACTACGTGCTGCTCACCGAATCCGATGTGGACGGACGCTATTCCGGCGCGAGGCTCACTCACTCGACCGGTTCGAGCACCTACTCGATCAAGCTCGCCGACACCCAGGTGCCCGGCGCGCTGAGCACGCCATGGCGGACCGCGATCGTCGGCGACCTCGCGACGGTCACCGGCTCGACGCTCGTCGACGATCTCGCGACCCCGTCGAAACTGGCCGACACCTCGTGGATCCGGCCCGGCAAGGTGGCCTGGTCGTGGCTGTCCGAACACCAGAGCCCCAGCGATCCCGCGCGGCAGAAGCAGTACATCGACTTCGCCGCCCGCAACGGCTGGCCGTACGTGCTGATCGACGAGGGCTGGGACCCGTCCTGGGTGCCCGAGGTGACCCGCTACGCGCGCGCTCGCGGCGTCGACGTGCTGCTGTGGTTCCACTGGACGAACCTGGACACCCCGGAGAAGCGGGAGACCAGGCTCGCGCAGGTGAAGTCCTGGGGCGTGGCGGGCGTGAAGGTCGACTTCATGGACTCGGACTCGCAGGCCAGGTTCGCCTGGTACGACCAGATCACCGCGGCGACCGCCAAGTACAAGCTGATGGTCAACTTCCACGGCGCGACCATCCCGCGAGGGCTGCAGCGCACCTGGCCGCACGTGATGAGCTTCGAGGCGGTCCGCGGCGCCGAGCAGTTCCGCACCCGCGCGGCCACGAACACGATGTTCCCGTTCACCCGCAACGTGGTCGGCAGCATGGACTACACGCCGACCGCGTTCGTCGTGTCCGATCGCGACACCACCGATCTGCACGAGGTCGCGACCTTCCTGGTGTACGAGTCCGGCTGGCAGCACGGCGCCGACAAACCGGAGAACTACCAGGCGCGGCCCGAAGCGCTGCGCACGCTGGACCAGCTGCCGACCGTCTGGGACGAGACCAGGCTCCTGAGTGGACGGCCAGGCCGGGAAGCCGTCGTCGCGCGGCGTTCGGGTGAACGCTGGTTCGTCGGCGGGCTGTCCGCGCAGGCCGCGAAGACGTTCGACCTGCCGCTGAACTTCCTCGGCGACGGCAACTGGCTCAGCGACACCCTGCGCGACGGCTACGTCCGCGACCTCCGCACGGTCGGCAAGGCCGACCGGCTCGCGGTGCCGACGGCCACGAACGGCGGCTTCGTGTCGATACTCTGCCCGGCCAAGCCCGGCCGCACGACCTGCGACGAACCGGTCCGGCAGGTACCGCGCACCACGCTGACGCTGACCCCGCCGTCGGCCGAGGGCAGCACCGTGGACGTCACCGGGTCGTTCACCCCGGACGCCGCGATCACCGACGTGCGGCTCGCGCCCACCGCGCCCCAGGGCTGGTCGGTGACAGGACCCGCTCTCACGCGAGCCAAGCTCGCGGCCGGTGAGACGCTCTCGGGCACGTGGCGGTTCACCGCGGCCGGCCAACCGACTGGTTCCGTGGACCTGCCGGTCGCGGCCGACTTCCGCTTCCCCGGCGACCCCGCCAAACTGCCGGTGCATGTCGAGTCCGTGGTCCAGACCTTCGTACCGCCGCCGAACCCGTCGGGGACCACACAGGTCAGCGACCTGCCATTCCTGACGGAAAACAATGGATACGGTCCGGTCGAACGCGACACATCCAATGGGGAGGCCGAGCCCGGCGACGGGCGCACGCTGTCGATCGGCGGCACCCAGTACGCCAAGGGCATCGGGATGCACGCGCCCGGCTCGGTCACCGTGTGGCTCGGCGGCGCCTGCTCGGCCTTCAGCGCCCGCGTCGGGATCGACGACGAGGTCACCTCGCCCGGTTCGGTCACGTTCCGCGTTCTCGCCGACGGCCGCCCGGTCGCCGACACCGGCGTCGTCCACAGTGGCGACGGCGCGAAACCGGTCACTGTGGACGTCACCGGCGTGCGGCGATTGACACTGGAAGCGACCGACGGCGGCGACGGAAAGAATTTCGACCACGCCGACTGGGCGACCCCGGTTCTTGGCTGTGCGTGATCGCCTATGCTCGGCCACGGAGGGGGATCCACGTTATCCACAAAGGAATCCTCGATGCCGAAAACGGTTGGGTGGAACGGTTTCGTCGACACACGGACCCAGGCGGAGTACGAGCGCCTGAGCCTGTTGGAGCAGATCTTTGATCCGTTCAGCCTGCGCAATCTCGACCGTTTCGGAATAGCGCCGGGATGGCGGTGCCTGGAGGTCGGCGCGGGCGCCGGTTCGGTCGCGCGGCGAATGGCGGAATTGGCGGGCGGCGAGCACGTCGTCGCCACCGATCTCAGCCTGAAGTTCCTGGGACCGCTGGAAGAACTCGGGATCACGGTGCTCCATCACGACATCACCGTCGATCCGGCGCCGGGTGAGTTCGATCTGATCCACACCCGGTTCGTACTCGACCATTTGGCCGAGCGCGAAACGGTGCTCAAACGGCTGGCGTCGTGGCTGCGCCCCGGCGGAACCCTGCTGGTCGAAATGGCGACCACATTGCCCGAATTGTCCTCCGACCCTGATGTCCGGCGGTCGCTGGAAACACTCGGCCTGGTGTTGTCCCAGCGCGTGGGCACCGATCCCAATTTCGCCCGCACGCTGCCGTTGCCGCTGGAACACGCCGGGCTCGTCGGCTGCGATTCCGAAGGCCAGATCAGGCCGGCCCGAGGCGGCTCGCCGCTGGCGCATTTCCTGCGCTCGACCACGCAGCTGGTCGAGGCGCACGCTGTCGAGACCGGGCTCATCGAGCAGGACGTGCTCGACTCCGCGTACTCGACCTACGACGACCCGACCTTTGTGGACTACTCCTGGCTGACGATCGCCGCGTGGGGGCAGCGCCCGAACGAGTGAGGAATACCCGGCGCGCCCGCTCGGTTGCCGACGGATATGACTGAGACATATCGCGCCATCGAGTTCTCCGAGTACGGCGACTCCAGCGTGCTCGGCGTGGCTGAGCGGCCGGTTCCGTCACCGGGCCCCGGCCAGGTCCGGATCTCCGTTCGTGCGGCTTCGGTCAACCCGATCGACTGGAAGATCCGCAGCGGGAAGGCGTTCCCGGCGAAATTCCCGGCGATACCGGGTGGGGACGTCGCCGGCGTGGTCGACGCGGTCGGCGAGGGCGTCACCGAGTTCGCCGTCGGCGACGAGGTGCTCGGCTCGGCGACCGGCGGCGGCTACGCGGAGGTCGTGCTGGCCGAGGCCGCCGCGATCACCGCCAAGCCCGCCGAGGTCTCGTGGGAGCAGGCCGCGGCCATCCCCGGCGTCACCAAGACCGCGTACCGCGCGCTCGCCCTGCTCGACCTCGAGAAGGGCGAGACGCTGGTGGTCGACGGCGCGGCGGGCGGCGTCGGGACCGTGGCCGTCCAGCTCGCGGTGCACCGGGGCCTGACGGTGATCGGCACCGCGAGCGAGACCAACCACGAGTACTTGCGCTCACTCGGCGCGATCCCCGTGGTCTACGGCGACGGCCTGGCCGACCGGGTCCGCGCGGCGGCTCCCGGCGAGGTACACGCGGCGCTCGACGCCTCCGGGCGCGGCTCGCTGCCCGCGCTGATCGAGCTGACCGGCGGCACCGAGCGCGTCATCACCATCGCGGCACCGGACGCCGCCGACCACGGCGTGCGCTTCACCGGCGGCAGCCCGTCCGAAGACGTGCCCGGCGCGCTCGCCGACGGCACCCGGCTCGTCGCCGACGGACAGCTCCAGCTCCCCGTCGCGCGCACCTACCCGCTGGCCGAGGCAGGCGCGGCGCAGGACGAGAGCGAAGCGGGCCACGTGCGCGGGAAGCTGATCCTCCTGCCGTGAAGGCACCCGGCGGCGACCCGTTATGGTGACCGCGGGTCGCTGCTGGAGCAGGAGGGAAAGTCTTGGCGCGGAAGCGGATTCCGGTGCTCATCGTCGCGGGGTTCCTGGGCTCCGGTAAGACGACGTTGCTCAACCACCTGCTCACCAACGACCAGGGCGCGCGCATCGGCGTGATCATGAACGACTTCGGCGCCATCGGCGTCGACGCCATGTCGGTCGCAGGCCAGGTCGACGCGATGGTCTCGCTGTCCAACGGCTGCCTGTGCTGCGCGGTCGACGCCAGCGGCCTCGACGCCATGCTCGGCAAGCTCTCCGAGCCCAAGGCGAACATCGACGTCATCGTGATCGAGGCGAGCGGGCTCGCCGAGCCCCGCGACCTGATCCGCCTGATGATCGCCAGCGAGAACCAGGCGATCACCTACGGCGGCCTGATCGAGGTCGTCGACGCGGCCGAGTTCGACGAGACCCGCACGCGGCACCCCGAGCTGGACCAGCACCTCAGGTTCGCCGACCTGGTGCTGCTCAACAAGACCGACCGCGTGCCCGAGCCCGAGCAAAAACGCCTCACCGCGCTGCTCACCGAACTCGCGCCCGGCACCCCCGTGCTCGCGACGGAGTTCGGCCGGATCGACCCCGAGCTGTTCTTCGACCCCGAGCCCGGGCCCAAGACCGGCCAGCTCTCGTTCGACGACCTGCGCCACGAACACGCGGACCACTCCGAGCACATCCACGCCGCCTACGAGAGCGTCGAGTTCGTCTCGGAGCGCCCGCTCAACCCGCGCAGGCTGGTGAAGTTCCTCGAGGCCCGCCCGCACGGCCTCTACCGCATCAAGGGCTTCATCGACTTCGGCCCGAGCGCGGAGCGCCAGAAGTTCGCCATGCAGTCCGTCGGCGCGTTCCTCCGCTTCGAACGGACCCGCTGGGCCCGTGACGAGCAGCGACGCACCGAACTCGTGCTCATCGGCGCAGGTATCGACAGCAAGGCTGTCCACGCCGACCTCACGGCTTGCGTGGAGAACGACCAGGCCGAGGCCGACGAACGCGGCATGCTCCTGGTACTCCGGCACACCGAATCGTGAAATTCACCTGCTCGGTTCGAGGATGTCAAGTTGACCGGGCCGCGTGCTCGCCGCCACGATCCTCGCCGTGACCTCCCGTGAGCTGCCACTGCCCTACGACGGCAGCGCCTGCCAGATAGTGACCGTCGTCGGCGCCGACGAGACCGCGACCACCGCGCAGCTCACCGCCTGGCACCGGTCCGGCCCAGGCTGGCAGGCCGTGCTCGGGCCGGTCAGCGCGTTCGTCGGCGAGCAGGGCATCGGCCAGGCAAGCGAAGGCGCCGCCCACACCCCGGCAGGCGTCTGGACGCTCACCGAAGGCTTCGGCAACAAGCCCGGCAACGGCTACAAGATCCCGTACCGCAAGGTCGACACCCACGACTGGTGGGTCTCCGACACCGAGTCCGAGTTCTACAACCAGTACTACCGATGCCCGCCCGGCGAATGCCCCTTCGACGAGACGGCAGGCGAAGACCTCGGCACGGTGGGCCGCGCCTACGACCGCGCGGCCGTCATCGACTACAACCGCGACCCGGCCACGCCCGGCGCGGGCTCGGCCTTCTTCCTCCACGTCTCCACCGGCAAGCCGACCGCGGGCTGTGTCTCCATCCCCGCGCGCGAACTCGACCAGCTCCTGCAATGGCTCGACCCGGCCAAAAGCCCGGTCATCGGCATCGGCATCGCCTAAGCGGTCGTGAGTGTTTTGACCGGTTAGAACCGGCCGTACCACTCACGACCCCTTCAGCTCGGGCGGGAACGATCAGAACGGGGGCTCGCCGCCCACCCCCGCTCCCACCGGCACCGGCGGCGAGGCCCATGGCGACTCGGCCGGTCCGTCGCCGCCTCGGCTCACCTTGGTCAGCCTGGCCGTGACCCAGCGCAGCGAGGGGCCGATCTCCTCGACGTCGAGCTCGACCACGGTGCGTCTCTCGCCTTCCTTGGTCTCGTAGGATCTCTGTTTCAGCCTGCCCTGGACGATCACGCGATCGCCCCGGTTCAGCGACTCGGCCACGTTTTCGCCGGGTTGTCTCCATAAACTGCATCTCAGCGCGATCTTGTCCTTGTCACGCCATTCGCCGGACTCGCGGTCCAGCATGCGCTGGGTCGAGATGACGGTGAAGTTGGCGACGCCGGCACCGGACGAGGTGAAGTTCAGTTCCGGGTCGGCGGCGAGGTTTCCGACGACCGTGATGACGGTTTCTCCGGCCATGATGTGCTCCTTGTTCGTTCGCGGGCTCCCCGCCTGCCGGGGTGGCTCAACCGCTCACGATCATGGGAACACAGGGGTCCGACATTTTCGCGAACCCTGGGCAGCGCGTGCGGGAATCGAACCCGCGTCGCCCGGGTGAAAGCCGGGAATCCATGCCACTGGACCAACGCGCCCTGTATCCGGGCACCGGTGTGAGGAGTCGAACCCCAATGCCCGGGTTTGGAATCCGAGCAGTCCCCTGGACACACCGGCAAAAGAAAAAGCCGCCGATCGGCAGCACCGATGGCGGCTTCGGACGTGACAGTTGTTGTCACATAAGGAAACCGCCCCCGGGTTCACGCCACGTCTCGTTCATGCCGCCCAGTCTGACCGCCACCCCACGACCCGGTCAACGCCTTTTCCACCAAGGGGTCGTGAGCGTTGCGGGCGGTTCTATTTGAGCGGAAGTTCAAAGGTGGCGTGTCTGGTGTGCTCAGCCGTGGCCGGGGTGGCTGGTGACTGAGGTTCGTTCAGGGCGGGGTGAGTGCGGTTTGCGGCGTTGGACGACGCGAACCGCACTCATCCAGGTACAAGGCCCGGGTATGAGGGGAGCCTTCATCCACGCTCGGTTCGGGTGAGGGCCTCCCTCACCCGAACCGAGCGGGTCAGGGCCTCTCCCACCCGTATATACGGTCGAACTAAGCCCCCACCCCACGAATCCGAGCGAACTAGGCCCTCACCCAAGCCCGACCACGACCCTGCCGCGGACGGGACAGCCGAGCAGGGGTCGTGAGTGTTTTCGCCGGTTAGAACCGGCCGTACCACTCACGACCTCAGTCGTGAAGTGGGTTGGTCAGAAGTTGTACTGGCCGATGTTGTCCTTGGTGAAGACCGTGGGCGGGCCGAGGATGACCTCGGCCTTCTTGCCGATCGTGTACTCGCCGAGTGAGCCGGCGGTGAACTTCTCGCCCTCGGCTCCGGTGATGCGGCCGGAGATGAGGGAGGCCGCGGCGATGGTCGCGAGGTAGCCGAGCTTGGCGGGTTCCCACAGTGCCAAGGACTTGACGGTTCCGTCGTTGACGTATTCGCGGAGCTGGTTGGGGGTGCCGAGGCCGGTGAGCGCGACCTTGCCCTTGTACTCCGAGGAGCTGAGGTAGCGGGCGGCCGCGGCGAGGCCGACCGTGGTCGGGGCGATGATGCCCTTCAAACCGGGGTGCGCCTGCAACAGGCCCTGGGTCTTCTGGAACGACATCTGGTCTTCGTCGTTGCCGTAGACGGTGTCGACCAGCTTGAGACCGGCGTACTTGGGCTTGGCGAGTTCCTCTTTCATGATCGCGATCCAGGTGTTCTGGTTGGTCGCGTTGGCGGTCGCCGACAGCAGCGCGATCTCGCCGGTGCCGCCGATGGCCTCGGAGATCAGCTCGACCTGCTTGACCGCGATCTCGGTGGAGTCGACCTGGTTGATGAACAGGTCGCGTGCGTCGGCGGCGACGTCGGAGTCGAGGGTGACGACCTTCATGCCCTGCGCGCGGGCGGCCTTCAAGGCCGGTGCGACCGCGTTCTGGTCGTTGGCCGCGAGGAGCAGTGCGTCCTGGCGCTGCTGTGCGGCGGTGTTGATGTAGGTGACCTGGGAAGCCGCGCTCGCGTCCGAGGGGCCGGTGGCCTTGTACTCGCCCTTGACCTCGCCTGCCGCCTGCTCGACGCCCTTGCCCACCACCGAGAAGTACGGGATGTTCACCGCCTTGGGCAGGTAGGTGAACTTGAGGCCGGTCTTGAGTTCGGCCTGCGCGTTGGCCGCGCCGGTGGTGCCGCTCGGGCCGCCGGGCTTGGCGCCGCTGTCCTTGGTGGTGCCGCCGCACGCGGCCAGCAGGAGCGCGAGCGCGGTGACGGTGGCGAGTTTTCGGATCATCTTGTCGCTTCCTTCAGTATGGTTCGGCCTGCCCGCCAGCGCGCGAACCGGACCGCGCTCGGTGGCGCGAGCACGCCGACGAGCAGCAGCAGGCCGGTGACGATGGTGAGCGTTTCGGTCGACACGTCGTCGAGGATCAGGAGATTGCGCAGCCCGCCGAGCAGCAGCACCCCGGCGATCACCCCGCCGAGCGAGCCTTTGCCGCCGAAGATGGACACCCCGCCGAGCAGGACGGCCGCGACGACGGCGAGTTCGAGCCCGGTGCCGTTGTCCGCACGCGCGCTGGAGAACCGCAGTGTGTAGACGACACCGGCGAGCGCGGCGACCGCGCCGGTCAGCGTGAAGAGGATCAGTTTCGTGCGTTTGACCCTGATCCCGGAGAATCGCGCGGCTTCGGTGTTCGCGCCGATCGCGTAGACGGCCCTGCCGAACGAGCTTCCGTGCAGCAGCACGCCGAACGCGACCGCGAGCACCGCGAAAACCACTATCGGGTAAGGGAAATCAGTGCCGGGGACCGGCGTGGTGCCGAACTGGGTGTAGCTCGACGGGAAGTCCGCGACCGCCGTGTCGCCGAGCAGCACGAGCGCGAGTCCGCGGTATAGCGCGAGTGTGCCGATGGTGACCGCCAGCGAAGGCAACCCGAGCCCGGTGACCAGCAGACCGTTGACCGCGCCGCACAGCGCGCCCACGAGCACCACGATCGGCAGGATCGTCTCCAGCGGAAGTCCCGCGTTCCACAGGGTCCCGATCAGCGCGCTCGACAGTCCGAGCACCGACGCGACCGAGAGGTCGATCTCGCCGGCGACGATGACCAGGGTCAGTGGCAACGCGATCAACGCGATCTCGCCGATGTCGAGCCCGAGGTAGAAAAGGTTCTTGCCGTTGAGGAAATCCCCGCCGCCGACGAGCGCGACCACCACGACGGCCAGCACCAGCACGGTTTCCCAGCGCAGCAGCCGCTCACGCATCGTGGTCCGCCTTCCGCCGGTCGGGACGCAACGCGGCGGCGAGACGCAGCGACACGATCCTGTCGACCGTGATCGCGGCGAGCAGCAGCGCGCCGGTGATCGCCTGCTGCCAGAACGCGGGCACGCCCAGCACGATCAGGCAGCTGGTGATCGTGCTCAGCAGCAACGCGCCGAGCGCCGCGCCGAGCACGCTGCCCGACCCGCCGAAGATCGCCACCCCGCCGACCACGACCGCCGCGACGACCTGCAGTTCGAGCCCGGTGCCCGCCGCCGCGTCGACCGTGCCGTAGCGCGCCATCCACAGCCCGCCCGCGAGGCCGGCGACCGCGCCGGAGACGGCGAACGCGGTGAACACGCGGCGCCGCACCGGAATCCCGGCGAGCATCGCCGCTTCGGGATGCGAACCCATCGCGTACAGCTCGCGGCCGGACCGGTACGACCGCAGGTAGAAGGCCGCGGCGAGCACCACGACCAGCGTGATCAGCACCAGGTACGGCACCCCGAGCACGCGCCCGCTGCCCAGCCCGAGCAGCGACTGCGGCAGGTCGGCCGCGTTGACCTGGGTGCCGTGCGCGAGCGCGAAATCCAAGCCGCGGAACACATACAGCGTGCCGAGCGTGACCACCAGGCTCGGCACCTGGCCCAGCGACACGACCAGGCCGTTCACGATCCCGCACACCAGCCCGAGCGCGACGCCGAGCAGCAGCGCGCCGGCGACCGGGATCCCGGGATGCGCGGCCACCACCGACGCGGTGATGAACGCCGAGAGCCCCAGCACCGAGCCGACGGACAGGTCGACGTTGCGCGTGACCACCACGATCGTCTGCCCGACCGTCAGCAGCGCGATGATCGAGGCGTTGAGCAGCAGGTCACGCAGGCTTTGCGGGTGCACGAACCGGGGATTCGCGACCGCCGTCCCGGCGACCACGAGCACCAGCACGAGGCCGACCCCGAGTTCGCGGACGCGCCCGGCGCGGTCGAGCAGCCGCCGCGCGCCGCGTTCCGGCTCGACGGCGCGAGCCTCGGCGTGCGCGGTCATCCGCGACCAGCCGCGGCGAGCGCGATCGACTCCTCGGTCAGCGGCGCGCGCAGCTCGGCGGCGAGCCTGCCTTCGTGCATCACCAGCACGCGATCGGCCATGCCCAGCACCTCGGGCAGCTCGGACGAGATCATCAGCACCGCGACGCCGTCGGCGGCCAGCTCGGAGAGCAGCCGGTGCACCTCGGCCTTGGTCCCGACGTCGATGCCGCGCGTCGGCTCGTCGACGATGAGCACTTTCGGCTTGCGGGACAACCACTTCGCGAGCACGACCTTCTGCTGGTTGCCGCCGGAGAGCACGCCTGCCGGGTCGCTCAGCTTCGCGAACTTCAGGCGCAGCTTGACCGCCCAGTCCTGCGCGAGCGCGCGCTCGTCGCGGCGCCGCACGATCCCGCCTTTGCTCAGCTTGCCGAGCGACGCGAGCGCGGTGTTGCGCTCGATCGACGCGTCCATCACCAGCCCCTGCTGCCGCCGGTCCTCCGGCACGAACCCGATGCCGGCCGCCATCGCCGCGCTCGGCGAACCGCTGGGCAGCACCCGGTCGCCGACGCGCACCTCGCCCGCGTCGAGCCGGTCGATGCCGAACACCGCGCGCGCGACCTCGCTGCGCCCGGCGCCGACGAGCCCGGCGAGCGCGACGATCTCGCCTGCCCGCAGGTCGAACGAGACGTCGACGAACACGCCTTCGCGGGTGAGCCTTCGCGCGGACAGCGCCACCTCGCCGGGTTCGGTCGCCTGCTTGGGAAACAGCGCCGACAGCTCGCGCCCGACCATGCGCTTGACCAGCTCGTCCGGCGTGGTCTGGTCCAGTGGGCCCGTCCAGACGTGGCCGCCGTCGCGGAGCACGGTGGCCTCCTCGCAAAGTTCGAAGACCTCGTCCAGCCGGTGTGAGACGAACAAGACCGCGACCCCCTGTGCCAGCAAAGCCCTTACCACGCCGAACAGTCTTTCGACCTCCGCGGCGGACAGCGCCGCCGTCGGCTCGTCCATCACGATCACCCGCGCGTCGAGGGAGAGCGCTTTCGCGATCTCGATGACCTGCTGATCGGCGATGGACAGCCCGCGCGCGGGCCGGTCGGGGTCGAGTGTCACGCCCAGCCTCGCCAGCAAGGCGCCGGTCGCGCTCTTCGTGGCCGCGTGGTCGATGCGGCGGCCGGATTTCAGCGGCTGACGGCCGATGAACACGTTCTCCGCCACGGAAAGATCGCCGAACAGGGTCGGCTCCTGGTAGATCACCGCGATCCCGGCGGCTTGCGCGTCGCCGGGGCCGTGCATGCGGTGCGGGGCGCCGTCGATGCGGATCTCCCCCGCGTCCGGCCGATGCGCGCCGGCGAGTACCTTGATCAAGGTCGACTTTCCGGCGCCGTTCTCACCGAGCAGCGCGTGCGCGACACCGGGCCGGAGTTCGAGTGAGACGCCGGAGAGTGCCCGAACCGCGCCGAAACTCTTGACTACGTCACGCAGCGCCACGATCGGCGACTTCGCGGCGACACGGTTCACCGTGCGTTCCCCTCAGGCGGAATGAATCGTTTCAATACAGCGTCATCAGGGTGGTGCCGAAGTAACGGTTGTGTCAAGGGTTAACGAACTGCCGGCTTCGGACAATTATCGGACACGACGACCTCTAGTCCTTTGTGGACAGTGCGCGCACCGCGCCGACCACGCGCTCGAAGAACCGTTCCGTGTCGAGCGCGACGGCGACGCGCGCGTTCGGCGTGGCGCCGAAGTCCACCACGGTCGCTCCCCTGGTGTGCTCGCCGAGCGTCTCGATCGCGACATGGGCGTCGACACAGGACACCAGCGACGGGTCGATCACCCGCGCGACGGCGACCGGGTCGTGCAACGGCGGCGACGAAAACCCGAACAGCTCACGGTAAGTAGCGCCGAAGAAGGTCATCAGCTCGACGCTCAACCGGCCGAGCTCGGTGCCGAGCGCGTCAAGCCGGGCGATGACGTCGGGCGTGACCAGCGCCTGATGCGTGACGTTCAGCCCGCACATGGTGACCGGGACCCCGCTGCCGAATACGACAGCGGCGGCCTCGGGGTCAACGAAGATGTTGAACTCCGCGTACGGAGTGGTGTTGCCGCGTTCGGTGGAACCGCCCATCAGGACGATCTCGGTGATCCGGCCGGCGTCCTCGGGATAGCGCGTGAGCAGCAACGCGATGTTGGTCAGCGGACCGGTCGGCACGAGCGTCACGGGCCGCTCCGCCAGCAGCCGGTGCATCAGCTCGACGGCGTGCTCCGGCGCCACCTCGACCACCGGCTCGCCGAACGCGGGACCGTCCAAACCGGACTCGCCGTGCACGTCCTGCGCCACTCGCAGCGGCCGCAGTAACGGGCGCGCGCACCCCGCCGCGATCGGGATGTCCGTGATCCCCGCGACAGTGCACACGCGCCGTGCGTTCAGCGTGGTTTTCTCAAGCGTCTGGTTGCCCGCGACGGTCGTGATCGCCAGCAGGTCGATCGCCGGGTCGGCGGCGGCCAGCATGATCGCGATGGCGTCGTCGTGCCCCGGATCGCAGTCGAGTACCACAGGGATGCCCATGCGCCTCATTCTCGGCGCACGGGCTCCCGTCGGCTACACGTGTCCTGGGCCGGGGTCGTTGGTCGCCTTGCGCACCTTCTGCAGCATCCCGCCGATCTGGCCGTGGTACTTGCCCTTGGTCCGCTTGTCGACGAATTCCGCGGCCTGGCCCGCGATTTTGTTGACCTTCTCCGGGTTCTTCTTCGCGTACCCGCGCACGGCGGCCGCGGTGCCCGCGAGCGCGGCGAGCTTCTTGAACGACGGCATGTCCCATCCCCTTTCGTCCGATGCGTCCTGTAATCACAACGTCCGCATCGCACCCGAAAGTTCCCGGTGCCCTCGCGCGGCAAACCTCGGCCGCGCCGCGATCAGCCCAGCACGAGCGGGAGTTTCGCCGCCAGCTCACCCAATCCGGCCCGCTCCGCCTCGGTCGGCGCGCGCCTCCCGGTGGCGACGAGCAGCACATCCGTGTCGGAGAACGAAGCCGGGAAAGGCGACCCGGCGATCTTCTCCAGCATCCCCCTGACCTTGGCGACGCACTCGGCGGGCGGCCGCGCCGCGCCGGGGAGGTCGGCGATCAGGTCGAGGTGGTGCAACGTCCACTCCAGCACGTACGCGGAGAGGTAGTCGCCGGCGGTCAGCACGAAATCCTGCGTGGCGACCCGGATGCCGGGGTCGGCGAGTTCGGCGGCGCGGCCTGCCGCCGAGCCGACGTCGTCGAGGTGGAACTTGAGCAGCGCCGGGTCCTCGTACGCGGCCGCAAGCCGGACGATCAGCGCGTCGAGCGGATCGTCGCCCGTCGGCGGCTTGTCGGACACCTGCCAGTAGGTGACCGAGTCTCGGGTCGGTTCGGTTTCGGCGGGCGTCACCAGGGTGATCAGCACGTCCTGTGCGTCGATGACCAGGTGGCACACCAGGTCACGCACCAGCCAGCCGGCACAGCCGGAGTGACGGGCGAAGTCTTCGTCCTTGAGGTCGGCCACGGCCGAGAGCAACGCGGTCCACGCGCGCGAGAAGAGATCCACGGCCCCGGAAGCTAGCAGCGCGCGCCCTGCCCGGCGACCGATTTCTGACAGATTCCGACAGGATCCGACACAGTGACGGCGGCCACTCCAAGAGGTGCGTTTCAGTCTCGCCCGATCGGGGTAGCAAGCGAACGTGCCTGAGGAGGAAAATTCGGTCGGCAGGCACGCGCCCGAGGGTGACGTGGATCAGGTCGACCCGGATGAAATCGCCGCGAACATGCGGTCAGCGGTCGCGCGGCTGCGCGGCCAGGTGACCGACGTCTACAACATGGTGGTCAACGACCATCCGAGACCGGAGAGCCCGCGAAACGGGCGGCCACACCTGAACTCGTGAGCCCGAAGTCGGCGAGCGAGTACCGGTGCGCCGGTTTCGCACGGCCCGTGGTGCTCTGCTCGTGCAGACGCCGCATCGCGACCTCGGCCTGCTCGCCCAGCGGCAGGCCGAAATGACGGTAGACACCCGCCGCCGTGCCCAGCGGGTCCGCCACGAACTCCCGGTAGTCGACATCGAAGAACTGAGACTGATCGTGGCGGGCTCGCTCGGCGGTGAATCGATCCAGCCCACGTGACCAGGTGTCGACCTGGTCCTGGCCGACGACAGCGCCGCGGAACCGGTCGGACCACCCGGCCGAGGCCTGCTCGTTCAGGCTGCAGACGGACGCGATGATCGTGCTCGGCTCACGATGGGTCTGCACGATCAGCGCGTCGGGATACACCTCGAGCAGCGCGTCGAGCGCGAACAGGTGACTCGGGTTCTTCAGCACCCAGCGCTTCCCCGCGTCCGGCAGGCCGATGAGCTGCAGGTTCCGGCGATGCCGCCGGTACGCGCCGGTCCAGTCCTGGCCGTCGAGCCACTTCGAGTAGGTCGGCAGGTGCGCGAGACATTCGTAGGACAGCGACTTCATCGACTGCCGGAGCAGCTGCCAGCACTCCTCGATCTGGTCCGCGGACATCGCGTGCACACCCATGAACTCGGGATGGTCGATGTGGTGCTGCTCGTAGCCGGCCTGGATGTGCTGGAAGACGGGGTCAGCCGCCCATTTGTCCCGCGGCGGGCGAGGCTGCGGAACCTCGGCGAGCCACACTTCGAGGCCTTGGTGCAGTGGATCGGCGGCGAGCAGCCGATGCAGGGCGGTGGTGCCGGTGCGGGGCAGCCCGGTGACGAAGATCGGGCGTTCGATCGGCACGTCCGCGTGTTCCGGATGCCGGTGCCACGCCGCTTCGCTGAGCAGCCGCCCGACCAGCGCGCCGCGCAGGAACGAACGGTGCACGCGGTAGCCGAGCGGCGTCAGCTGCTCGTCGCGGGCGTAGGACTCCAGCAGGACTTCGAGCCCTTCCAGGTACTCGTCGTCGCCGAAGTCGTCGAGGCCGGTGATCTTGGTCGCCGACGCGTGCAGATCCGCGACGGTGCCGACGTTGTCCCGTTGCACAAACGCTCCTCAGTGGTGGTATTCGCCGCCGTTGACGTCGAGGCACTGGCCGGTGATCGCCCGCGCGTACGGCGACGCGAGGAAGACCACCGCGTCGGCGACCTCGTCGGGCTCGGGCAGTTTCCGCAGATCGATGGTCGCGGCGGTCTCGGCGTAGATCTCCTCGGGCGTGAGGCCTCTTTCCTTGGCCAGATAAGCGAAATACCACCGCAGGTTGTCCGCCCAGATGTAGCCGGGCGCCACCGAGTTCACCCGGACGCCGCGCGGGCCGAGCTCGGTCGCGAGACTCTGCGAGATCGCCAGCAGTGACGCCTTCGCCATCTTGTACGCGCCGAAGGTACGCCGGGAATGGCGCACCACCATCGAGTTGATCATCACGACCGCGCCGCCCGCCTCTTCGAGCGCGGGCGCGAACAGCCTGGTCAGCCGCAGCGCGGCCAGCGTGGTGGTGTCCAGCGCGGTCTTGAGCGCTTCGAGTTCGATGTCGAGCAGATCGACCATCGGCGGCATCGCGAACGCGTTGTTGACCAAGGCGTCCACCCGGCCGAACTCGCCGAGCGCGGCTTCCTTCAGCGCGCCCGCCGAGGCGTCGTCGGTGATGTCGGTGGGGACCACGAGCGCCTTGCGGCCGAGCGCGTCGACCTCCTTCGCGACGTCACGCAGCCGCGCCTCGTCGCGGGCGGCGAGCACGACGTTCGCACCCGCGTGCGCGCTCCGCAGCGCGATCGAGCGGCCCAGTCCCGGGCCGACCCCGGATACGACGACGACCTTGTCTTCGAGCATCAGCCCAGCATCCTTCGCGCGACGGCGGCCTGGCGCGCGGCGATCCGCGCGGCCCGGTCCTCGGGGGTGATCGGGGTGTGGAACGGCAGGTTCGCGGGCAGGTCCGCGAAATCGACGATCTCGACCTCGGGTCCGTCGTCGGGTTTGAGGTCGCGGGTCAGCCGCTGCCAGCGTATCTGGACGTAGCCGTGCGCGTGCCCGGTGCGCTCCAGCCAGTTCGCGACACCGGGATCGCGCTCGCTGACGACGAAGCGGATCTTGCCGTCGGGATCGGTGTGCGCCTGGTCGGCGGTGAGGCTGGTCTGGTGGTTGATGTAGTCCATCGACACGTACCACGGGCTGCCGAGCTGGATTCCTTGGTACGGCGCGGTTTCCTTGCCCGCGTTCGGCACGGTGACGATCATGACCTGATCGTCGGCAAGGTCGTAGTGCCCGGCAGAGGAGAACTGGGTGGTGAGCCCGCCCGGCGTCGGCCGGGGCTCGGTCATCGTGTTGACGGGCAGGTCGAGGTAGAACCACTTCGGGAAGGCGAGGAACGTCTTCAGCCTGCTGAGCAGGATCTTCCCGGCGACGCCGTAGCGTTTCGTCATGGCGTCCCGGCTCAGCGGTTTCGGCGCGCCGCCTCGGGTGTCGACGCACTGGATGGTGATCTCGCCTTTGCGCTCCGACCAGTCGCTGAAGACCTCGCGGACCACGAGCATCGACGAGCCGGGCCCGAGCGTGAAGTAGTTCTTCGCGGCCTTGCCTGGCCCGAACCGGATCTCGAAGGTGCCGTCGTCGCGGATTTCGATGGCCCGGTCGTCGAAGGCGGCCAGGCTGTCCGGCACCACGACGGGCGAGTAGTCGCCGTTGAGGATCTGGAAACTCAGGTCGGCGGTGGTGCCGCGGACGCCGGTGACCAGATACTCGCGGTCTTCGCGGATGTTGGCGTTGAAGTACAGGGTGTCCGGGTTGTCCAGGCCCATTTTCGTGTACGGCCCGGTCGACTGCGTGAAGAACGGGAAGTCACGCTCGTACGCCCAGGCCATCTGCAGCGACGCGCGGATGCCGCCCGCGAGGTAGTCGTACCCCTCCAGCAGGTCCTGCTCGGTGCGGATGTGCGGCGCCTCGGTGATGATCTTCTCGGCTTCGGCGATCGCGGCGGCGAACGGCTGCGTGAGCACAAGCGACTCCTCGCGGTACAAATATGGACCGGACTGGTACAGTTTGCGTTCGCTGAGAGTAGAACTTGTTCTAGGTGGTGGTCAATGCGCACGTCCCCGCCGACGACCCGCGTGCTCCAGGTGCTCGACTTCCTGGTCGCCGCGGGCGGCAAGCGGTTCGGGCTGTCCCAGCTCGCGCGTGAACTCGACCTGAGCAAGCCGACCTGCCTGGGCATCCTCACCGCGATGACCGACGGCGGCTACCTCCTGCGCGACCCCGTCACCAAGACCTACGGCCTCGGCCCCGCCCTGATCACCGCGGGCCGCGTCGCCCAAGAAGGCTTCACCGCGGCAGGCTTGGCGCGGCCGATGCTCGAGGAGCTGGCCGAGCGTTATGCCTGCGTCTGCTCGGCGTCGGCCGTGGTCGGCGAGCAGATCGTGGTGCTCGAACGCACCGGGCCGGGCATGGCGGGCCAGCGCTACCCGTTCGCTCCCCCGGTCGGCCTGATGTACGTCCTGTGGGGTCCGGACGCCGACTTCGAGCGCTGGCTCGCGAAGCCGCCGACCCTGCCGGTCAAGCTGAACCGGCCACGCCTGCGCCAGGTCGGCGCCGAATGCCGCGAACGCGGGTACCTGGTCGAGAGCCTGACACTGGCGGGCGTGCGGCTGCACTCGCTCATGGCAGGCGTCGCGGCTTACGACTTACCGGCCGAGGTGCGGGACCTGGTGGGCGAAATGGTGTCCAACCTAGGCGAACGCTTCTACCTCGCGGAGGATCTGGCTCCACGCAAGAAGCAGCCGGTGAACTTCATCGCGGCGCCGACGTTCAACGCCTTGGGCGCCCAGGAGCTGGTCCTCACCCTGTCGGTCGGCATGACGATCACGGGCGCCGAGATCGCCCGGCGCGGCCAAGCCCTGACCGAGATCGCCGCCAAGGTCACCGCCGCGGTCGGCGGCTGACCCCCACCCCGCAACCCACCCGGGATAAAGCCCGCTTTACTCCCGGGGATAAAGCGGGCTTTATCCCGCGGAGTAAAGCCCGCTTTATCCCGGTTCCGAGAACGTGACCAGGGTTTTCCCGCGGGCCGTGTCAGCCCGCAGCCCAGCGGTTGGCCGTGAGCTTGAAGCTCGGCATGTCGTCGAGCGACATCGTCGACTCGTAGGTCCGCTGGTAGCCGGTGCGCGCGATGCGCCAGCCGTCGTCGCCGAGGACATAGACGTCCTCGTAGAACGCCGAGCCGCGGATCATCAGGCGGTGCTCGGGGACGATGATCGTGTCGTCGAGGCACCAGCTCCCCGTCGCCGTCGAGCCGTCGATCTCCAGCTCGGGATGGTGGCAGTGATGAACGGTGATGATGTCCGACTCCAGCCAGGTGCGCATGAACTTGACGATCTCCGCGCGGCTGCCGAAGCGCAGCTGCTCGCCGTAGTCGGCGGTGGCGTCGGGGGCGAGGGTGGTTTCGAACTCGGCCCAGCGCTTCAGGTCGAGGCTGCGCAGGTAGCGGTACTTGAGCCGCTTGAGCTCTTCGAGTGCGACCAGGTCCATGGGTACAGCGTCCTCGCGGGGTTGACCGACCGCAAGAACTTGTTCTAGTTTTTTCGATCGTGACCACAGCGTACGAGCTCTCCCATCTGGATACGCTCGAGGCGGAGGCGGTGCACGTCTTCCGTGAGGTCGCCGCGACCTTCGAGCGGCCGGTGCTATTGTTCTCCGGCGGCAAGGACTCCGTCGTCATGCTGCACGTGGCGACCAAGGCGTTCTGGCCTGCGCCGATCCCGTTCCCCGTGCTGCACATCGACACCGGGCACAACTTCGACGAGGTGATCGAGTTCCGGGACGCGCGCACCGAAGACGTCCGGCTGCTGATCGCGCGCGTTCAGGACGACATCGACGCCGGGCGCGTCACCGACGACGGCCCGAGCCGGAATCGCTTACAGACGGCCACGTTGCTGCGAGCTATCGGCGAACACAGGTTCGACGCGGTGTTCGGCGGCGCGCGACGGGACGAGGAGAAGGCGCGCGCCAAGGAGCGGGTGTTCAGCTTCCGTGACGAGCACGGGCAATGGGACCCGCGACGGCAACGGCCCGAGCTCTGGTCGCTCTACAATGGACAGCACCGCAAGGGCGAGCACATCCGGGTCTTCCCGCTGTCCAACTGGACCGAGCTCGACATCTGGCAGTACATCGAGGCCGAGGACATCTGGCTGCCCGGCATCTACTACGCGCACAAGCGCCAGGTCTTCCAGCGTGACGGGATGCTGCTCGCGCACACCCGGTTCGTCACGCTCGAACCCGGCGAGGAGCCCTACGAGGCGACCGTGCGTTTCCGGACCGTGGGCGACGCGACCTGCACGGGGTGCGTGGAATCCACCGCGTCGACCGCGGCCGAGGTCGTCGCCGAGACCGCGGTCAGCCGGGTCACCGAACGGGGCGCGACCAGGGCCGACGACCGGATTTCCGAAGCGGGCATGGAAGATCGGAAGAAGGAAGGGTACTTCTGATGTCCCAGCTGCTGCGGCTCGCGACCGCCGGAAGCGTCGACGACGGCAAGTCCACCTTGATCGGCAGGCTGCTCTTCGACTCCAAGACGGTGTTCGAGGATCAACTGGCCGCCGTCGAGCGCGCCAGCCGGGACCGCGGCGAGGACTACCCGAATCTAGCGCTGCTCACCGACGGCTTGCGCGCCGAACGCGAGCAGGGCATCACGATCGACGTCGCGCACCGGTATTTCGCCACGCCCAAAAGGAAGTTCATCATCGCGGACACGCCGGGGCACGTGCAGTACACCCGCAACATGGTCACCGGAGCGTCCACAGCGGACCTCGCGCTGATCTTGATCGACGCGCGCAAAGGCGTCGTCGAACAGTCGCGGCGACACGCGTTCCTCGCCAGCCTGCTCGGCATCCGGCACCTGGTGCTCTGCGTCAACAAGATGGATCTCGTCGACTGGTCCCAGGAACGGTTCGACGAGATCCGCGAGGAGTTCCGCCGCTTCGCGATGAAACTCGACGTCCACGATCTCACGTTCGTACCGATGTCGGCGCTGCTCGGCGACAACGTGGTGCACCGCAGCGCCGCGATGCCGTGGTACGAGGGCACTTCCCTGCTCCATCAGCTGGAGGAGGTGCACATCGCGTCCGATCGCAACCTGATCGACGCGCGCCTCGCTGTACAGTACGTTATACGCAAGCCTGACTTCCGCGGTTACGCCGGCACGATCCAGGGCGGCGTCTTCAAGCCGGGCGACGAGGTCCGCGTCGCCGGGTTCACCACGACCATCCGCGCGATCTGGGGCCCCGGCGGAAAACCCATCACCGAGGCGTTCCCGCCACAGGCCGTCGCCGTCGAACTGGCCGACGAGCTCGACGTCGGCCGCGGTGATCTGCTGTGCCGCCCGGGGAATCAGCCGCAGGCGAGCCAGGACATCGACGCCATGCTCTGCTGGTTCAGCGAGCGTGCGGGCTTGACCGAGGGCCACGAATACTCGCTGCAGCACACCACCAGCCGCACGAAGGCGACCGTCCGCAAGCTCGACTACCGGCTGGACGTCACCACCCTGCACCGCGACGAGACCGCGACTTCCTTGTCCCTCAACGAGATCGGCCGCGTCCGGCTGCGCACCCGGCGGCCGCTGCACTTCGACCCGTACCGCCGCAACCGCGGCACCGGCGGCTTCATCCTCGTCGACGAGACCACGCACGACACCGTCGCGGCGGGCATGATCACCGGCGCCGCCTCGAACGTCGTCTGGCACGAAACCGCCGTCACCCGCGACGACCGGCCGACCAGGGGCATGACCGTCTGGCTCACCGGCCTGTCCGCCTCCGGCAAGTCGACCATCGCCGCGGAACTCGAACGCCGCCTCGTCACCGAAGGCAGGCCCGCGTATCTCCTCGACGGCGACAACCTGCGCCACGGCTTGAACAGCGACCTCGGCTTCAGCGCGGCCGACCGCGCCGAGAACGTCCGCCGCGTCGGCGAGGTCGCGAAGCTCTTCGCCGACGCCGGGATCGTGGCGATCGCGTCGCTCATCAGCCCGTACCAGGCCGACCGCGACCAGATACGACAGGCGCACGAGGCAGCCGGTCTGTCCTTTGTGGAGGTCTTCGTCGACACGCCGCTCGCCGTCTGCGAATCCCGTGACCCCAAAGGCCTCTACGCGAAAGCCAGGAACGGCGAGATCAGCGACTTCACCGGCATCAACGCGCCCTACGAGGCCCCGGTCAGCCCGGACGTCGTACTCGACCCCGCCGTCAACGACCCGGCAGGCACCCTGCTCCGGCTAGTCCAGCACGGACCGCACTGACTCCTCGGACCGGCCGACGACCGCGGTGTCGTCGGCCGTGATGATCGGCCGCTGGATCAGGATCGGGTTCTCGGCCAGCACCGCGACCCAGCGGGCACGATCGTCGCGCGGCCACGACTTCAGGCCGAGCGTGCCCGCGACGGCCTCACCGAACCGGGTGATGTCCCACGGCTCCAGCCCGAGCCGGTCCAGCACGGCCTCGAGCTCCGCGACCGTCGGCGGCGTCTCCAGGTAGTACCGGACGGTGTACTGGGCCTCCTCCGCGTCGAGCACCGACAACGCCGACCGGCACTTCGAGCACTTCGGATTGATCCAGATCTCCATAGTCCAAGCAGTTTACCCAGCGGGGGTCGTGAGTGTTCTGACCGGTTAGAACCGGCCGTACCACTCACGACCCCAAGTCCTCGGGCTATTCGGCGGCGAGGAGTTGGGTGGAGGCGAGTTCGCGGTAGAGGTCGTCGTCGTCCACAAGGGAGCGGTGGGTGCCGATCGCGCGGACGTTGCCATGTTCGAGCACCACGATCTGGTCGGCCTCGATGACGGTCGACAGCCGGTGCGCGATCAGCACGACCGTGCAGTGCGCGGCCAGCCCGGTCACGACCTCGCTCAGCGCCTGCTCGTTGCGGGCGTCGAGCTGCGCGGTCGCCTCGTCGAGCAGCAGGACCTGAGGCCGTCGCAGCAGTGCGCGAGCGATGGCGAGGCGCTGTCGTTCGCCGCCGGACAACGTGACGCCGCGCGGGCCGACCGGGGTGTCGAGGCCGTCGGTGAGCCGGGTGATCAGGCCGTCGAGCCGGGTGACGCGCAGCGCCTCGGCGATCTGGTCGTCGGACGCTTCCGGTGCCGAATAAAGGAGATTGGCGCGGATGGTGCCCGCCATCGCGGGCGCGTCCTGCTCGACGTAGGCGATGCGGCGGCGGACCTCGGCGCGCGAAAGCGTCGAGATGTCGACTCCGCCGATCAGGACCGTGCCCGATGACGGCTCGTAAAACCTTTGCAGCAGCGAGAAAAGCGTGGTCTTGCCCGCGCCGGACAGGCCGACGAGCGCGGTCTGTGTGCCGCCGGGGATGCTGAACGAGATCCCGTTCAGCGCCGGCCTGCGGCCGGGGTAAGCGAATTCGACGCCGCGCAGTTCGATGGCGGGCGCCGGACCGGTGGCCAGTGGCACGGCCGAGGTTTCGACGTCCTCCTCGATCGGCATCTCGGCGACCTCGCCGATGCGGCCGACCGCGCCGAGGCCCTGCTGGAGCATGCTCGTGCCGGTCACCAGCGAGGCGATCGGGCTGGCCAGGAAGAACACGTAGAGCAGGAACGCGATCAGCTCGGACACGGCCATCGAGCCGTTCGCGACGAACACCCCGCCGACGCCCAGCACCACCAGGAACGCGGTCTGGATCGACGCGCCGCCGACCATGCTGACGATCGCGCTGTACCGGGCGCCGACCAGGCCGGCCTGGTACGCCTCCTCGACCGCCTCCTGCGCGGCGGCCGTCTCGCGGCCCTCGGCGCCGTTGGCTTTGACGGTCCTGGTCGCGCCGAGTGTCCGGTCGAGCATCGAGCCGATGACGCCGACCGAGTCCTGCGCGCGGGCGACCGCGGCCTTGATGCGCGGGAGCACGATCGTCATGACGACGCCGACCAGCAGCAGCACGACGAACGTGATCGCGAGCAGTCCTAGATGGAGGGTCGCCATCATGACGATGGCGCCGATGAAGGTGAGCACGCCGTTGACCGACATGATCAAGCCCTCGGTCGCCGCGCTCTTGAGCAGCGTGCTGTCCGAGGTCACCCTGGCGATGAGGTCGCCGGGCGGGCGCCGGTCGAGTTCGGGCACGCGCAGCCGGATCAGCCGGAAGACGAGGTCGCGGCGCACCTGCCGGACGACGCGCTCGGACGTCCGCTGCTGCAGCCAGGCGTTGAGCCCGGTCAGCAGCGCGCCCGCGACGAGCAGCACCGCGAGGACGAGGATCGGCCCGGTCACGCTCGTGCCGAGCGCCAGCCTGCCGAGGATCTCCTGCGCGAACTTCGGCTGGATCAGCCCGGACGCGCTGGCCAGCAGTGTGATGCCGAGTGACGCGACGAGCACCTTGCGATGCGGCTTCGCGTACGCGAGCAACGCGCCGAACGACCCGGGTGCGCTCATCAGTTCCCCACTTTGACTAGCAGGCCTTCGAGGTGGTCGGCGGCGCCGGTGGTGCCACCGACCGCACGGAAGGAGAGACCGACGGTCTCGGCGGCGCGACGGTAGCCCTGTGCGGGGTCGAGCACGGCGGTGACGGCTTCGGCGATCTTGTCCGGAGTGGACCGGCCGAAGCGCAACCGTACGCCGGCGCCCGCGTCGACGACCTGGCCGGCGACGATCGGCTGGTCGTCCCTGATCGGCGCGACCACGAGCGGCACGCCGTGCCAGAGCGACTCGCACACCGTGTTGTGCCCGGCGTGGCAGACGACCGCGTCCACCCGCTCCAGCAGCGGAAGCTGCGGAACATGGCCGCGCACAAGGAGATTGTCGCCGACGGGACCGAGCACACCGCCAGGATCGACCACGACGGCACGAACGTCCATTGAGGACAACGCACCCGCCGCGGCGGTCAGGAATCCGGCACCCGCGTCCACATTGGCCGTGCCGAGCGTGACGAGCACGGTCGGCGACGGCGAGTCCAGCCACTCCCAAGGAAAGTCCGAAGTGGACGGCCGGGTCGCGATGGACGGGCCGATCAGCCAGACGTTGTCCTGCAGCACAACCGGCCCGAGCAGCTCGCGGGTGGTGAAGGCCAGCACGCCGTGTGGCGACATCCGCGGGTCGGCGCTACCGCGCCCGGCGATGCGACCGCGCAGGTCTTCGAGCAACCCGTCAAGCCAGGCGGCCACCTTGGGCAGCCCGCCGAGCGGGTTGATCAGCTCGGCCGACGTGGTCGCGGAGGTGACCCAGGTCAGGCCCAGGTCTTCGGCGATCAGCCCACCGGCGACGGCCTGCTGATCCGAGATCACCACGTCCGGCTCGAACCGCTCGATGGCCGCGCGGACGCCCGGTCCCATGTGGTCGGCGAGCGGGATGAGGAAGGCCTCCCACAGGAACTGGAAGGCGGCCGGTCCTTTGAGGTCGGCCGTGCGGGCGAGGCCGGCTTCTGGCGCGTAGCAGTCGAAAATCGTCGCGCCGGGCCCGACGAGCCTGGCGAGGATCTCCGAGGCGCCCGCCCACGCGACCTCGTGGCCGCGCGCGGTCAGCTCGGCCGCGACGCCGATGGTCGGGTTGATGTGCCCGACCAGCGGCGGCACGACGAACAGGAAGCGGCTCATTCCGCCTCCACCAGCGAGTGCTCGGCGACCCAGTCGCTGATGAGCGCGGTGATCTCCTCGGTCCGTTCGACCAGGACCGAGTGTCCCTGGTCCGGCAGCATGGTGACGCGGCCGCGTTCGAGGTACTTCTCCATGTGCTCGCGCTGGATGGCCATCGGCGAGTCCTCGCCGAACAACGCGAACACCGGGCATTTGATGTCGCCGAGGTAGTGGTCGATGGTCTTGCTGCGCACCAGTTCCTCGGCCAGCGCGGTGACCTGCAGGATCCGGCCCGCGGCCTTGGTCAGCCGGGCCATGTGGCTGCCGTGCTCGGCGGACAGGTTCGCGATGTACTCCTCCGACGCCAGGTTGACCTTGGCGTCGGCCAGCGTGTCGCCGAGCATCTCGGCCCACAGCGGCACCGGCGGCGTGCCCTCGATCGCGACGATGCTCGCCACCCGGTCGGGCCGCGAGGCCGCGTAGCCGTAGGCGACGGTCGCGCCGAAGCAGTTGCCGATCAGGTGCACCGGCCGGTCGACGCCGAGCACGCCGAGCGTGAGGTCGAGGTCGTGCACGAAGTCTTCGAGCAGGTAGCCGGTCGCCGGGCGGCTGGACTTCCCGTGCCCGCGCAGGTCGTACATGATCACGTCCATGCCCGCGTTGGCGAACGCCGGGCCGAGCGTGAAGTAGAAACTGGCGAGGCTGTCGTAGAGCAGACCGTGGATGAGCACGACGATCGGGGCTTCCTCACCGGCGGGCGGCTGGATGACCGGGGGCAGCCGCTGCACGTGGACGTCGATCTCGCCGACGCGGATCTTGCTCATGACAGCGACTTCACGACGAAGCGCACGAGCTCGCCGACCGTCATCGCCATGATCTCGCCGAGTTCCTTGTCGGCGATGAACTGGGCGAAGTTGATCGTCTCCCCGTAGCGGTCGCGCAGCGAGCCCGCCAGCGCGACCAGGTCGATGCTCTCCAGTTCCAGGTCGTCGTGGAACTTGGTGTCCATGGTGATCTCGGTGTCGTCGAGACCGTACTCCTCGAGCAGGTCCCGCAGCATGGCCGAGATGTCCGCGAAGACCGTCTCCTCGTTCGCGACCGTGGTCTCAGTGCTCATTTCTTCTCCTCTTCCTCAGTCCACGCCACGACGTACTCGCGCTCCGGCAGCCCGGCCGGGTTCGCCACCCGCCGGTGCCACACCGGGTACTCCTCGCCGTCCACCCGGACGGTCAGCACCTCGGGATCGGCCTTGACGACTTCGAAGTTCCTCGGTTCGCCCATGAGCCCGGTGCCGCGCAGCTTCGCGACGGCCTCCTTGGCCGTCCAGAACCGGGTGAACCACAGGTCTTCCGAGTCGTCGTGATACTTCGCTGCCTCGATCAGCCGCTCCCACTCCCCCGCGGTCAGCGCCGCGGAGAAGGTGGTGTCGCTGCGTTTGATGACCTCTTCGACGTCGATGCCACAACGTCCACTTCGGACGATGGCGACGCCGACCTCGCCGCGGTGCGCGATCGACACGGTCAGTTCCGGCAGGACCTTCCCGTAGGCGCCTTCGACGAGCGGACGGCCGGAGCGATCGTTGCCGACCCGCAGTTCCGCCGGGAAGATCCCGCCGTCACCGCGGTTCCACAGCCAGCGGCGCACGGCGTCCTTGGCGGCGATCCGGCCGAGCAGCCACTGCCGTTTTCCGCGCGGGGAATGACTTTCGTACTGGTCACGCTCGGCGCCGGCGAGGATGTTGCGCATGATCAGCTCGCGGGTGGCGAGGTCAGGCCACTGCTCGTGGACCAGCGCCCAGCCGCCCGGCTGGATCTCGGACAGCGTGTTGTGCTCCGGCACGCGGTCCATCCGGCGGATCACCGGGTTGCTGTCGAAGCGGCGGTCGACCCAGCCGCTGAACTCGGCCCACACCTGTCCTTTGTGGACGAGCTGCATGTCGGCTTCGAGCAGGGCTTCACTGAGCGCGGTGATCCGGACCAGGCATTCCAGCTCCTCGCCCGCCGCCGGGTGGTCGCCGTAGAACCGGATCTCCTTCATCCCGACCGGGAACACCGTCGTGCGCGACGGCAGCTGCGACATGATCCAGTACCCGAGCACCTGCCCGACGTTGTCCAGCAGCGCGCCGGGCGCGGCCGGGGTCGTCAGAATCGCGCGGGTGTGCGCGTCACCGACCGCGAGCAGCTCCTTCACGCCCTGGAAGCGCGGGCCGTGGAACATCCAGCGCTCGGTGTAGAGCGCCTCCGCGGTCAGCTCGGGCGCGCGTTCCTCGTAGGCAGGGAACGTCCACGGCGCGGGCCGGTTCGCCGGGAACGCCGGCGCCAGTTCGACGGTCGCCTGCGAGTAGCCGCCCAGTGAGGCGGTCACCCGGTGCGGGCCGTCCGGCACGATCTTGACCGGCACGTCGTGCGACGGGATCGCGGTGATCCACTTGGTCAGCCGGACGTCGTGCACGGCGACCGCGCGCAACCCCGGCGCGGCCTGCTCGGCGAAGTCCATCAGGTGCCCGATGACCGTGGTCGCGGGCACGACCGGCCACGAGTCGGCGGGCGCCGCGCCCGCCGGTTGCTTGAAGAAGCAGTGATCGAGCAGGTACGGCATGGTCTCGATCGACACGCGCAACGTGCTTTCGAGCGCGCGCGGCAGCACCGGACGCGCGACCGTCCGGGTGGCGCCCGCCCTGAGCACATCGGACGCGAGCGCCGCGGTGTCCTTGAGCAGCGCGGAGAACTCGGCCGCGATCGGCGAACTCAGCGAGTCCAAAGGGGACGGACCGGCCGGCGCGAGCCCGGCGGAGATCTCCTTGCGGGTGCGTTCGTCGAGTGAGATCAACGCGCCGCCGAGGTCCAGGCGGATCGGCTTGCGCACCGAGGGCCTCTTGCCGACCAAGGGTTCGACGTCGGGTTCGGCGCCGTCCGCCCACAACGCCGTGACCACGCGGTGCAGCTGCGCGAGTCCAGGCCGGTGCGCGGAATGCGCGGCGACGACCAGGTGTTCCTTGCCCTGCAACGTGTCGTCGATCAGCGAGCCCAGCTGCCCGGCGCCCAGCTGGACGAACGCGCGGAAGCCCTGTGCGTGCATGGCCTCGATCATCGGGCGGAACCGGACCGGCTCCAGCAGGTGCCGGACGAACAGGTCGCGGATCGCCGCCGGTCCGGCCGGATAGACCGACTCGGTCGTCGCCGACCACACCGGCAGCTTCGCGGGATGCAGCGAGTAGGTCTCGGCGGCCTCGCGAATGGGGTCGAGGTACGCCGCGAGCATAGGTGTGTGGAACCCGGACTGGAACGGCAGGATCTGCGAGATCACCGCCTGGTCGCGGAATCGCCGCACCAGTTCTTCGACGGCGGCCGCCGGTCCGCAGATCATCGACTGGTTGGGCGCGTTGTCATGGGACAGCACGACTTCCGACTGTCCTTCGAGGACTTCCAGCACCCGGGCAGCCGGTGCGCCGATGACCGCGAAGGCCAGGCCGGGCACTCGCAGCGCGTCCGGGTCGAACTCGGCGAGGAAGGCGTCGACCTCGTCCTCGGCGTGGATGCCCGCCGCGGCCATCGCGGTCCACTCGCCAAGGCTGTGCCCGGCGACCGCGTCCGGCACCACGGAAAGCTTGCGCAGCGCGGAGTTCAGCAGCCGCCCGAGTTCGAACACACCGGTGCCCTGACGGCCGACGTCACCGATCTTGATGTCCTCTTCGGACAGTGACCAGCGGAGCCCGAAGCGGCGGGCGATGTCCGCGGAGTTCGGTTCGAACTCGGCTTCGAGACCGGGGAAGACGAAGGCGAGCTTGCCGCCACCCTGGCCGAGCAACGGCTCCGGCACGAACCACAGATCGTTGCGGCCGCGCCACGGCTTGCCCTTCGCGACGGCCTTGCGTGCCAGCGCGAGCCGTTTCGCCGTCGGATCGACGATGCCGAGACGGGTCGGGCCACCGGCCGGGATCCGCTCGTCGAGCCCGGCCGCCAGCACGTCGCTGTCGTCGGCGTCGAGCGCGACGGCCAGTTCTGCCGGGCTCGCGGCCGCCAGCCGCAGTACCCGTTCCGGCTCACGGACCTCGACCGCGGGCTTCGAAGCGGCCTGTTCGAGCACGACATGCGCGTTGATGCCGCCGAAGCCGAACGCGTTGACCCCGGCCCGGCGTACGTCGGAATGCCATGGCTGAGCACTGTCCAAAGTGGTGAATCGCGTGCGGGCGAGCGCGGGGTTCGGGTCGTCGCAGTGCAGCGTCGGCGGCAGAATCCCGTGGTGCACGGCCAAAGCCGCCTTGACCAGCCCGGCGACACCCGCGGCTGGCATGGTGTGGCCGATCATCGACTTGACCGAGCCGATCACCGCGCGCTGGTCGTCCGACGCCGGGCCGAACACCTCGGCCAGTGTCGCCAGCTCGGCGTCGTCACCGGCGGGCGTCGCGGTGCCGTGCGCTTCGAGCAGGCCGACCGAGCCGGGCTCGGCCGGGTCGAGCCCGGCCGCCTCCCACGCCTGGCGGACCGCGCGGACCTGGCCGCCGGAGTCGGGGTTGAGCAGGCTCGCGGTCTTGCCGTCGCTGGCCACGCCGGTGCCGGTGATGACCGCGTACACCCGGTCGCCGTCGCGCTCGGCGTCTTCGAGCCGCTTGAGCACGACCACACCGGTGCCCTCGCCGATCAGCACGCCGTCGGCGCCGCGGTGGAACGGCCGGATCCGCTGGCTCGGCGACAACGCGCCGAGCTGGTTGAACACGCTCCAGAAGGTGATGTCGTGACAGTGGTGCACGCCGCCCGCGAGCACGACGTCACACCGCCCGGTCCGCAGTTCGCGCACGGCGTGGTCGACGGCGACCAACGAGGACGCGCACGCCGCGTCCACTGTGTACGCCGGGCCGCGCAGGTCGAGCCGGTTCGCGAGCCGTGACGCGGCGAGGTTCGGGACCAAGCCGATGGCGGACTCGGGCGCCTCCGGGCCGAGCTGGTCGGTGAACGCCTGCCGCACCTGTTCCAGCCGCTCCCCCGACAGCTCGGGCAGCAGCTCGCCCAGTGTCCTCACCAGCTGAGTCGCGGTCCGCACCCGCTGGTCCAGCCGGACGAGACCGGGCGTCAGGTAGCCGCCACGGCCGAGAATGATCCCGGTCCGCTGGCGATCCGACGGCAGCCGCTCGTCGCCACCGGCGTCCGCGATCGCCTGCGCGGCGACGCGCAACGCGATCAGCTGATCCGGCTCGGTGGTGGGCACCGAGTTGGGCATGATGCCGAACCCGGTGACGTCCACTTCGGCCAGTTCGTCGACGAAACCACCGCGCTTGCAGTAGATCCGGTCGGCGCGGGGTTCCGCGCCTGGCGCGTAGTAGTCGCCGTCCCAGCGGCCGTCGGGCACGTCGGTGATCGCGTCGACACCCCGCACGAGGTTGCGCCAGTACGTGTCGAGATCCGGTGCCCCAGGGAAGAGCACCGACATCCCGACGATGGCGACGCGCACGGAGCTCACCATCCGGAGGCGGTGTAGACGACCGCGGTGGCGTCCTCGGAGCCCCAGGCCAGCTCGCGGAGCAGGCTCATGGTGCCCTCTTCGGGGTCGATCAGCTCGATGCCGCGCTTGGCGTAGTTGCGCATCAGTTCGGGGGTGACCATGCCGTTGTTGGTGCCGGTCGGCGCCCACGGTCCCCAGTGGACGGTCAGCCCGCGCCGTCCGTCCACTTCGGACCAGCGGCGGCCGAGTGTCTCCAGCGCGTCGTTGGCCGAGGCGTAGTCGGACTGGCCGCGGTTGCCGAGTGTGGCGGCGATGCTGCCGAACAGCACCGCGAACCGCGGGCCGTGCGGAAGCGTCCCGGCCGCGTCGAGCAGCGCCTGCGCGCCGTCGACCTTGGTGCTGTAGACCCGGCTGAACGACTCCGGCGCCTTCTCCGCGATCAGCTTGTCCTCGATCACGCCCGCCGCGTAGACGATGCCGTCGAGCCTGCCGTGCTCGGTGTGGATCTCCTTGATCGCGCGCTGCACGGCGGCGCCGTCGAGCATGTCGACCGAGTGGTAGCGGACTCCGCTGCCGAGTTCGGTCAGCCTGCGGACGGTGTCGCGGACCTCGCGCTCACCCTGGATGCGGCTGACCGCCTTCTCGATCTCGGCTGGCTTGCGCAGTCCGCTCGCGATCAGCGCGGAGCGGAGTTCGGCTTCGGTGGACGCTCCCGCTGTCGCCGCGTCCTCGTCGGCGGTCAGCGCGGTCCGGCCGAACAGCTCGACGCGGCACCGGCTCGCGGCCGCCAGCGCGGTGGCGAACCGGGCGGTGATGCCCTTCCCGCCGCCGACCAGCAGCACCACCGAGTCACGGTCGAGCCCGAGCGCGGCGGCCTCGGCGGCGCCGTCACCGGCGGGCCCGGCTCCCGTGCTGCCGAGCAGGCCGAGCGGGGTCTCCTCCATGCGCAGGCCCCGGCGGGTCTCGCCGGTCCGGATGACGACCGGCTCGCGGTCCACCCCGGACAGCTCCGCGATCAGCCCGTCCACGATCGCGGTGGTGTCGCCCGACTGCTCGACGACGCGGGCGATGGTGTCCGGGTACTCACGGGACACCGAACGGAAGAACCCGCGCAGGCCCTCGGCCGGTCCGCTCGCGAGCACCCAGCGCGGTGAGGTGGCCAGAACCGCCTGGTAGGTCGGGAAAGCGTCGGGCAGCACGGGATCGCTCAGGTCCCCGAGGAAGTAGACACCGTCGAACCTCCTGGCCGACGGCGCCTCGGTGGTGACCAGCGCTTCGGCACCCTGGGCGCCGAGCTTGGCCGCCAGCGCGTCGGCGAGGTCGCCGCTGCCGAGCACCAGGAACTCGCGGCCGGACAGCTCGCCGGGGCTGAGTTCGGCCGTCGCCAGCTCGAACTCGGTCATGATCAAGCGCTTCGGCGCGACGATGATCGGCTCGTCGGTGCTCGCGGGCTTTGCGGTCACCACCGGCGCGGGCTCGGTCTCCCCGCCACCGACGATGAGCGCGGTGATCGCGGCGGCCGTGCGTGCCTTGGCGAGTTCTTCGGAGTCGCCGTCGAGCGGGAGGCTGAGGCGGGTCGCGAGTTCACCGGCGATCTCGGCACGCTTGATCGAGTCGACACTCAAGTCGGCTTCGAGATCGAGATCCGGCTCGATCATGTCGACCGGATACCCCGTCCGCTCCCCGATCACTTCGAGCACGACCGACAGCACGTCCTGCTTCGGTGCGACCGTGACGACGGTCGCGGGTGCGCTCGCCTTACCGCCGATCAGCGCGGTGATGCTCGCGGCGGTGCGTGCCTTGGCCAGCTCCTCGGAGTCGCCGTCGAGCGGCAACCCGAGCCTGCTCGCGAGTTCACCGGCGATCTCGGCACGCTTGATCGAGTCGACACTCAAGTCCGCTTCGAGATCCAGGTCCGGCTCGATCATGTCGACCGGATACCCCGTCCGCTCGCCAATGACTTCGAGCACGACCGACAGCACGTCCTGCTTCGGCGCGACGTTCTCCGTAACGACAGCCACAGGCGCGACCACGGTCTGGGCTGGGGCGGGATAAAGCCCGCTAAACTCCGCGGAGTTTAGCCCGCTATATCCCGGTTGGACTGGGGCGGGATCCGTGCCGAGATAGCCGAGCAGGACGTCGCGCTGGGCCGCGACCATCTCCCTGCTGGTGCGCAGGAACTCGGCGATCAGCGCCTCGGAGCCGCTGGTGGACACGGGGCTGGTGGTCACGAGCGCCTCCGGAATACGCTGGGCTGGGTGAAGTGCCGTCGCGGGGATCGTCCCGTCGGCGGTGCGAAGCAGGTGGCCGTCGACCGTCCAGCCCGCGCGCTTGCGGCGATGCGGAGCGGCGACAGTGGCTTCAATGGCGTCACGGCCCTGGAACAGCCAGCCGGTGCGGACGTCCACCCCGGCGACGGCGAGCTGCGCGAGCGCGCCGAGGAACCCGGCGAGCCCGGTCCGGCGCCTGCCCTCCAGCGACACCGTCCGATGTGGACGGTCTTCGAGGATGGCCTGCACCAGCTTGGTCAGCACCGAACCCGGCCCGGCCTCGACGAACACCCTGGCGCCTGCGGCGTACATGGCCTCGATCTGCTCGACGAACCCGACCGGCGCGCCGATCTGCGCGGCCAGCTCACCGCGGATGGCCGCGGGCTCGGTCGGATACGCGCAGGCGGTGCGGTTCGACCAGACCGGGATCTCCGGTTCGGCGACCGGCTCGACGCCGAGCACCTCCGCGAAGGTGTCGCCCGCCGCCGCGACCAGCGGGCTGTGGAACGCGCACGCGACCGTGATCCGCTTGGCGCCCAAGCCTTTCGCGCGCAGTTTCTCGACCGCCGCGTCCACCGCGGCCGTCGGCCCGGAGATCACCGTCTGCTTGGGCGAGTTCCGGTTGGCGGTGACGACGGTGTCGCCCAGCCCGGCGTCCTCGAGCGCCTCGGTGACCTCCGGCGCGCCCGCCGAGACGGCCGCCATCGTGCCGGGGTCGTCGGCACCGGTCGCCTTGAGGATCGCTTCGGCGCGGGCGGTGCTGCACCGGAGCAGGCTCTCCGGGCTCAGCGCGCCTGCCGCGGTCAGCGCGACCAGCTCGCCGTAGCTGTGCCCGGCCATCATCGCCGGGCGCACACCCGCCTTGGCGAGCAACGTGTTCGCGGCCAGCCCGGCGATGCCGAGCGCGGGCTGCGCGACGCGGGTGTCGGTGATCGCGGCGAGCTGCGCCTTGCGACCGGCCTCGTCGAACGCGGCGGGCGGGAACAGCACGTCGGCCGTCGCACCGCCGAGCCGCAGGTACCGCTGCAGCTCGGGGAAGGCGACGAACAGGTCGGCGAACATGCCGGGCCGCTGGCTGCCCTGGCCGGGGAAGAGGAACGCGAGTTCGCCGGTTTCCTCGTCCGTGGCTTGGAAGAGCCCCAGATCAGGGCTGTGCTCGCCGTCGATGGCCCGGCGAAGCAGCCCGGCCAGCTCGTCCACAGTGGACGCCAGCACCGCGATCCTGACGCGTGCTCCCCTGGTCGCCCCGAGCTCCGACCGGCGGGAGGCGCTGAGCGCGAAGTCGCGCAGGCGCCACGGCTCGTACTTGCCGGGGTCCGCCTCGACCAGCGCGAGCAGTTCCTTCGCCGCCTTGGCCGCCGCGGCCTGGTCGGCGCCGCGGAAGGTGAACAGCTCGACCGGCCACTCGTCGGCGGCGTGCGCGGGCGGCGCGCCGCCGTGGTGTGAGCGGAGCACGACGTGGAAGTTGGTCCCACCGAAGCCGAACGCCGAGACGCCGGCGATCCGGTCGGCCGGTGCCGCGGCCCACGGCCTGGCCTCGGTGTTGAACGCGAACGGGCTGTTTTCGGCTTCCCAGGCCGGATTCGGCTTCTGGACGTGCAGTGTCGGCGGTTTGACGCCGGTGTACAGGGCAAGGGTGGTCTTGATCAGCCCGGCGAGCCCGGCGGCGCACTTGGTGTGCCCGATCTGCGACTTGACCGAGCCGACCGCGCAGGCACCCGGTTCGGCGCCGGCTTCGGCGAAGACCTTGGTCAGCGTGCCGAGCTCGGTCCGGTCGCCGACGACGGTGCCGGTGCCGTGCGCCTCGACCAGCCCGACTTCGGCGGGTGAGATCCCGGCGTTGCGATAGGCCCTGGTCAACGCGTTGTGCTGGCCTTCGGGCCGCGGCGCGGTGAGGCCGAGCGCCCGGCCGTCACTCGCGCTGCCGACGCCCTTGATGACCGCGTACACCCGGTCGCCGTCGCGTTCGGCGTCCGCGAGGCGCTTCAACGCGACGCAGGCGACGCCCTCGCCGAGCGCGATCCCGTCGGCCGCGCTGTCGAACGTGGCCGAGCGGCCCGTCGGCGAAAGCGCGTGCACCGAAGCGAAGAGCAGGTAGTCGTTGATGCCGTTGTGCAGATCGGCGCCACCGCAGAGGACCAGGTCGCTGGTGCCCGCGGTGAGTTCCTTGCACGCCACGTCGACCGCGGTCAGCGAGGACGCGCAGGCGGCGTCGACCGTGTAGTTGGCGCCGCCGAGGTCGAGCCGGTTCGCGACGCGGCCCGCGATGACGTTGGCCAGCACGCCGGGGAACGAGTCCTCGGTGAGCCTGGGCAGCTGCGCGTCGAGCGCGGGCGGGATCTCGCCGAGGTAGGACGGCAGCACCGTGCGCAGGGTCATCGCGTTGGACAGGTCACTGCCCGCCTCGGCGCCGAACACCACGGAGGCCTTGGAGCGGTCGAATTCGCGGTCGCCGTAGCCCGCGTCGACGAGCGCGCGGCGCGCGGCTTCGAGCGCGAGCAGCTGCACCGGCTCGATGGCCGACAGAGACGACGGCGGGATGCCGTAGCTGAGCGGGTCGAACGGGATCTCGGGCAGGAACCCGCCCCAGCGCGAAGGAGTGCGGCTGCCGTCGCCGTCGGGGTCGTAGTAGAGCGACTGGTCCCAGCGCCGGGCGGGCACCTCGGTGACCGAGTCGACGCCGCCGAGGATGTTGGCCCAGAACGTGGTCAGGTCCGGCGCCTGCGGGAACATGCACGACATCCCGACGATCGCGATGTCCAGCGGCTCCGGCGCGGCCTCGGTTTCCGCCGTGGCCAGGCCGAGTTCCGCGACCCGGTTCGCGAGGAACTCCCGCGCGCCGGCGCCGACCGATTCGTGCAACGCGGCGATGGTCGTCACCTCGGACCGCAGGACGGCGACCTCGCCCGCCATGAACATGCCTTCGGCGAGCTGGCGGTCCTCGGCGACCTCGCGCAGGTCGCCGCCGACGCGCTCGATTCCCTTGCTGGCGAGCCGAAGCCGTCCGACATTGAGCTGTTCGAGCCGCTCCCACGCCTCGCGGCTGGGCACCTCGCGCTCGGCGAGGTCCTTCTTGATCGCGGCGTACTCGTCGGTGAACGGGCTGCGCACGCACCGGGTCGCGTGGCCGGGCGCGGTCTCCAGCAGATCGGTGTGCTCGGCTTCGATCACCTGCCGCTGGAACAACGGCAGCACCGCGCCTGCGGCGACGGCCTCCTCGGTGAACAGATAGGCGGTGCCCATCAGCACGCCGATCTTCGCGCCGCGCGCGCTCAGCGGGGCGGCCATCGCGGTGACCATGGCGGCCGACCGCTCGTCGTGCACGCCACCGGCGAAATAGAGCTGAAGCTCCGGCGCGAGGTCGAGATAGTCGTCGAGTACCCCGAGCTGCGCCTCCCACAGCGGGAAACTGTTGCGCGGGCCGACGTGCCCGCCGCATTCGGAGCCTTCGAAGATGAACTTGCGCGCGCCCGCGTCGAGGAACTGCTTGAGCAGACCCGGCGACGGCACGTGCAGGAAGGTTTCGATGCCGGCTTCTTCGAGCGCCGCGGCCTGCGCGGGACGGCCGCCCGCGATGATCGCGTGCGACGGCCGGATTTCTCGAATAACTTCCAGTTGCGCGGTTTTGACATTCTCGTCGGCGAATCCGAGAACGCCGACACCCCAGCGCGCGTCACCCAGCGCGGTTTTCGTCTGTTCCAAAACCGCACGGGTCTGCGCGGCGCCGGAAAGCGCGAGCGCGATGAACGGGAGGCCGCCGTCATTCGCGACGGCCGCGGCGAACGCGGCCTGATCACTCACCCGGGTCATGGGCCCCTGCGCCACCGACAGCTCGGGGACGGGCGCGGCGAGCGCTCCGGTCACCGCGTCGCGCACACCGCGGACGGCGGCGGCGACCGTGCCCCAGGTTTCCTGGAAGCGTCCGGCGAGAAAACAGTCTTGACCGACCGGCAGTGTCCGGCCGGGATCGGCGCCCCGGCGCTGCAGCGAGCGAATACCTTCCACCACTGCGGTTTCCGAGCCGTCGAGCCCGGTGAGCGTGGTGGTGATCTCGGCGGGAAGGTCCACTTCGGTCAGCAGCGCGAGCTGGGTGTCGAGCACCACACCGGTCGCGCCGCCGGCGACCGCCGCGGCCGCGGTGTGCGGCCCGGCGCCGCCCCACACCCACACCGGCAGGTCGTGCGCGGCGTCGGCGAGCAGCTGCTGCAGCAGGACGAAGCTGCTCAGCTCGCCGATTCGGCCGCCTGCCTCATGTCCACGCGCGATCAACCCGTGCGCGCCGGCTGCCGCCGCGCGGCGCGCCTGGTCGCGACCCGTCACTTCGGCGAGCACCCGGCGACCGGGAAAGTCCTCTGCGGACAGTGCCGAGTCGACGGTCAGCACCACCGTGTGAACCTGCCCGGGGAGAACTTTCACCGGAAAGTCGCTTGTGTGGGCAAGACGCACACCGTAAGCGCGCACACCCCATTCGGCGGCGAGCGCCAGCTCTTCGGCCGCCGCGCGCCCGCCCGAAGTGAGGTCGAGAACGCCCAGGCCACCGGCCTGCGCCGCCGCCGCGACGACCCGCGCGGAAGGAATTCCGAACGGGGTCACCGCGAGGACAAGATCGGCCGCGGTGGCCGACGCAGCGTCATTGGTGCCGAGTTTCGACACGCGCATGAGAACCCCCGTAACACGGAAGTGGGAAAAAGGGTGACGGTCAGTACTTAAGCGCGCGATCGCTGTCTCGTCAATGTCTAAACAGGGTTAACAGGGGTCGTCTCACGAAATTGGCACAGATCCCACCCAACGGGCAATCCGCGGTCGACTGGTGTTAGCACGGCCGACACGCGGCCGACACAAAGTAGCTTTCCTGGTCAGTGATCATGGCCTGACGCTGGGCATCTACTCCGGCAATACACTGCGGTCCAGCTTATTTTCACAGAATTAACGATCACGCGGAAGCGCGTTAGGACCGCTCCCAGCATGTGAACACCAGAACGGCAGGAAGCTGCGAATACGACCATTGAAACTTGCCGGAAGCTGCTAATACGGCCGTCTGAAATATGTCCGCGAATGAACAGAAGGTGGACGGCTCGATGCTTAGTCGGCGGTTCGGCCAATGGTCGAAACCATCAGGGGCGCGGCGGAGTCCGCCGCGAGCGAGGCCGGCGCCTCGACCATGATCACCCGGATGATCATCAGTCCGCTGGAGCTCCTCCCGCCCGGATCGGACTCACCGGTAACTTGCGCCGATGACTATATCGGTAACCGAGCGGTCGCGGTAAGTCCCGTCGGGAATTCACGAACAAAAGGCCGGGACCAGCGTGAACGGTCCCGGCCTTCCACTGTGGACAGTGTGTCAGACGTGCACGAGCAAACGCGCGAGCAGCTCGGGATGACCCTCAAGTCCTTGGCGCAGCGAAGATTCCATCCACTGCTGGAACAGCTCCCGCGGCGGGGCGGACCAATCCAATGGGCCGAGTGGCGGCTCCGGGTCGTACTCGATCATGAACTGGACACCGCGCTGCACCTCGTCTCCCGCGATGCGGCCGACCAGATGCAGTGCCAGGTCGATTCCCGCCGAAACCCCGGCCGCGGTGATCATCGGGCCGTCCTCCACCCAGCGCTTCCTGGCAGGCGTCGCACCGAACTCTTTGAGCGACTCGAGGAAGAGCCAATGGGTCGTCGCCTCGCGGCCTTCGAGCAGCCCGGCCGCGCCGAGGATCATCGCCCCGGTGCACACCGAGGTCATGAACTCCGCGCTCTCGGCCGCCCCACGCAAATAGGACAGCAGCGTCTCGTCGGTGAGCGCGCGCATGGTCGGCGCGCCACCGCCGGGCACCATCACCGCAGCGGGCCTCGGGACCTCGGCGAAGGTGTGCGTGGCGAGCAGCGACAGCGGGGTGTCCGTGCCCATCGGCTCCTTGCGCTCGGCCACCGTCACCGCGCGATACGGCATCCCGAGCTCCGACAACGCGCCGAGCACCTGCAGCGGGCCGGCGAGGTCGAGCAGGGTGAGTCCCGGATAGAGGACGAACGCGATCGTCTTGGGTTCATCTGTCATGCACCGAGGGTCTCGCCCACCAGGAGATCAGGTGGCGTGAATGTCTCAAATCCTGCGAACCGCGTCCATCGGCCAGGTGAGACTGCTAGCGTCGCCGCCTATGGAGCGCATTCCCCGCCGCGTGGTGCTCGTCGGCTATCCGGACGCGGAACTGCTCGACCTCGCCTGCCCGGCCGACGTCTTCGACGCGGCGAACCGGCTCGGCGGGCAACCTCGGTACGAACTGCGCACCGCCACCATCGACGGCCACGGCATCCGCTGCCAGAACGGCTTCACCCTAGGCGCACAGCAACGGCTTGACCAGGTCGAAGGCGGTCTCGACACGCTGATCATCTCGGGCGGCCTCGGCTGCGAGAAGGCGGCGGAGGACGTCCGGCTCCTCAATCACGTCCGCCGGCTGGCCGAGAGCACCCGCCGTGTCGCGTCGGTGTGCAGTGGCGCGGCGGTGCTCGCCGCCGCCGGTCTGCTCAACGGCTGCCGCGCGACCACGCACTGGATCTACGCGGCCAGGCTGGCCGAGCGCTATCCGGCGGTGACGGTCGACCCGGTGCCGCTGTTCATCCGCCACGGCTCGATGTACACGGCCGCCGGCGTGACCGCCGGGCTCGACCTGGCGCTGGCGTTCGTCGAAGAGGACCACGGCCCGACGCTCGCCCGCGAGGTCGCCCGCATGCTCGTCACCTACCTGCAGCGACCGGGAAATCAGGCGCAGGTGAGCATGTTCCTCTCCGGCCCGCCCCCGGAGCACCGCGTGGTCCGCGACCTCGTCGCCCACATCGCCGAGAAGCTCGACGCCGACCTCGGCACGCCCGCGCTCGCCGCGCACGCGGGCATCAGCACCCGCCAGCTCAGCCGGCTGTTCGAGGCGCACCTCGGCACCACACCGAGCAAGCACGTCCGCGCGACGCGCACCGAGGCCGCCGCGCATCTGCTGTCGACGACCGAACTGCCGCTGGCCGCGATCGCCCGCCGCTGTGGTTTCGGCTCGACCGAAACCCTGCGCCAAGCCTTCCTCGACCATTACGACACGCCGCCGTCGGCGTACCGCCGGGTGCACCTCCGACATTCCCCCGCCTAGCGCATGCGGCGCACCAGGTCTTCGCGAGGACGGACACCGAGGCCGGGTCCGTCAGGGAGACGGACACGAACCCCGTTGCTGTCCAAAGGCTTTTCAAGAATGTCTTCGTTGTAATAGTGCGCGCCGATGATGTCCGACGGCACCTCGGCGCTCAGTTCCGGCAACGCGCACGCGACGTGCGCCTGCGCGGCGGCACCGAGCCCGAGTTCGCCGTTGGAGCCGACCACGGTGTCCAAGCCGAAAGCGGCGGCCAGCGCGCCCATCGCGACCGCGCGGCCGGGACCACCCGCCTTGCCGACGTAGAGGCTCACCATGTCCGCGGCGGCCGCTTGGATGACGCGGACGAGGTCGCCGGTGCCGAACACCGACTCGTCGGCGACCACCGGCAGCCCGAACTCACGCACCGCCGCCATGCCTTCCAGGTCGCCGGGCACGACCGGCTGCTCGACGAACGCGGGCCGCGAGACGTCCAGCTCGCGCAAGGCCGCCGCGGCCTGCGAACGTGTCCAGCCGCCGTTCGCGTCCAGCCCGAGGAACGCCTGCGAGCCTGCGAGTTCCCGCGCCCGCGCCACGCGCGCGACGTCACCACGCACGCCGAGCCCGACCCGCACCTTGAACGCGCGGAACCTGGCGGCGACCGCGGCCGCGTAGGTCCGCTCGAGCGTTTCGCCGTCGCCGGACAGCGAAAGCTTGATCGGCACCTCGGTCCGGTACGGCCCGCCGAGCACCTCGACCAGCGGCAGATCCAGGGTCCGCGCGTAGACGTCCCACAGCGCCGTCGACAATCCCGCCTTGGTGAACGGGTTCCCGGCGAGCGCTCTGTCCATCAGGGACTCAAGGCCACCGATCGGGGCGAGTTCCTTGCCCAGCAACGCAGGCGTGAGCACGTGCTTGATGAAATGCGCCGCGCTGGCCGCGTCCTCACCGCTGCGGAACGGGGTCGCGCTCACTTCGCCGTAGCCCTCGGCCCCGCAGGTGGTCACCACCCGCACGAGCAGGAAATGCGACCGGTCATGCGCCCCTCTGGCTCCCCGCACCACCAGATCGGGATCCGGGGCGAGGTCGACGGCTGCGGTGTGGACAGCGGCGATGCGCGTCACCGGCGTTCCTTTCCTGCTGCATAGTCGGTTTCATCCCATCAAACCTCTGGCGAGATTCGCGATCCGCTCGCTCAGCGCGAGCGCCGCCAGCCCGTCGGCGAGATCCGGCGTCGGCTCGGCGCGCACCCCGGTGATCAGCTCGACGAAACGCTCCAGCTGCAAGTCGAAACAACGCGTGCGGTGATCGGGCTCGAATTCGACGCGCTCGGCTCCGTCGGCGGTGATCAGGTCGAGCACGAAGCTGCCGGTGTCGAGCCTGGCGTGCCCGCGATCGCCGACCACGCTCAGCTCCGCGTGCGGGAAAGCGCTTGCCAGCCAGCCGAACTCGGCCAGCACGACCGTCCCTTTAGGATAGACGAGCCGGGCGCCGCAGACGTTCGGCTGACCGAGGCCCGAGCGGGTGGGGAACGCCCAGGTGTCCTCGACCGCGCGCGGGCCGCCGTCGAACAGGTACGCCAGCCAGTCGAACACGTGCGAACCCTCGTGCAGCACCGGCATGCCGTGCCCGAGCGCGGTCTCGATCCGTTCCGTGTGCTTCGGATCGGCGCGGTCACGCAGTTCGCCGTAGATGTGGGCGCGCACGAGCAGCGCGTCGCCGAGCCTGCCGCGCGTGATCCAGTCACGCAGCACCGCGAGCGCCGGATCGTGCCGGTACGCGAGCCCGGTCTGCACCCGTGACCGGAACTCCGTCGGCAGCGCGGACAACGGCCGCGCGGCGCGGCTGGTGGTCGCCAGCACCTGGCCGGTGAGCACGCACCGTCCACTTCGGACAAGCCGGTCGAGCAGCGCCGGGGTCACCCACGGCGGCGTGGCCAGAATGAACCCGTCGACCGCCGGATCGTCGAGGAACGGCGTCACATCGCTGAACGCGGGCGCGCGAACGCGCTCCTGCGCGAGCGCCCGCCGCCGGTCCACCGGATCGACCAGGCCTGCCACCCGGACCGACGGATGCCGAAGCAACGCGGGCAGATGCGCGGTCAGCGCCGTCTCGCCCAAACCCACCAGCACGATCCCCGCCCGGCTCATCCCCGCTCCCTCCCTCGCCCGTCCCCCGACGGGCCTGGTGAGGAGGTGTCGCGAAGATCCGCCGCACCCCATTTCGAAGATAACTTCTCGGCGGCGGCCGCGCTAGAACCTGTTCCCGCCTCAGCAGCCGAGCTTGGCGGAAATCTGCTTCGCCTGGCGCACAACGAGATCGGCGGCGATGCCGAGCCTGGCGCCGGCGAGCTCGCGGGTGAACCCGGTGACCCCGACCGAACCGGCGACGCGGCCGTCCGCGTCGAAGAACGGTGCCGCCAAACAGGCGACATCCGCTTCGTCTTCTTCGTCCTCCATGGCGTAGCCCAATTGCCGCACCTTGGCGAGCTGCGAGCGGAAAACCCCCAGCGCGTGGCCGTACGGCGGGTCCGGCACCGCGGCGCCGAGCAGCGGTTCGAGCTGCGCGTCCGGCAGATGCGCGGCGATCGCCCTGCCGAGCGCGGTGGAAGTGAACGGCACCACCTTGCCGGGATAGGTGTCGAACTGGATGAAACCGGGACTCGTCGCCTTCGCGACATAGACCACCGAAGCGCCGTTCAGCACACCGACATGAGCGGGCATGCGCAGTTTGTCCGCCAACAGGCGTAATTGCGGTTCGGCAACTTCGGATAAATCCTCCTGCCGGATCAAGGGTGACGCGAGTTCGTACAACCGCAAAGTCACCCGCCAGAAATGGCTCCTGCCGACGACCAGCCTGCTCGCGTAGCCCCGCTTTTCGAGTGTGTAAACGATCGACGCACAGGTGGCGAGCGGGATGTTGGTGGTGCGCGCGAGCGCGGTCAGCGTCAGTCCCTCTTCCGTTCCCACCAGCGTCTCCAGCACCGTGAGCGCCCGATCGACGGCGGGCGAGGCCGGGCGGGCCGCGGCGACGGGCACCCCCGCCTCACTGGATTCGTGCGCCACCGATCTCCCCCGATCGTCGCTTTCCCGAATTCCAGTATGGCCCAGCCCGCGTCACCCCCGCGCGCGAAAGACCGCCCCCCGGGCAAAGGGCTCGTGCGGCTTTTGTGCACGATGTGCGCGTGGACCGTCATTCCAGCGCCGATGAGGGCGACAACGAGGTCACCGGCCCGATTCGCCGGATAACCGACACGCCGTCCCGTCCGGTCCGGCGACGGCCACCGCCCGAACGCCAGGCCGACCGGCCCCGCCGCCCCGCCGCGCGCCCGAAACCGGCTGAACCGGCCGAGCCCGTCGAGTCTCCGGTGACCGGGCATGGCCACGGTCACGGTCATGGGCACGGCCCGGCCGCCCCGGCGTCACGCCGCGTCCGCCTCCTGCTGATCTGGCTGCTCGCCCCGCTCGCCGCCGCGACGGTGCTCGGCATGATCGTGCTGTACCCGTGGGGCAAGGCGGCGCCGACGAGTGTCGTCCCGCAGGGCACCCCGGTGCACGGCACCATCACCACCACGGTCACCGGCCCGTGCCTCGGCCAGGGCGAGGTCCAGGTCGGCGCGCCCAAACCGGACGCCAAGCCATGCCTGACGGTCGAGCTGAAGCTGACCGACGGCCAGTCGAGCGGCCAGCCGCTCAAGCTGACCGTGCCGATCGAGCCGAGCACACCGCGGTTCAGCACGGGCGACGCGATCGTGTTGTCCTACAACGGCGGCAAGGCCGACGACCCGTCCGCGTACCAGATCGTCGACTTCCAGCGCGGGCTTCCCTTGGCACTGCTGGCCGGCCTCTTCGCGGTCGCCGTGATCGTGCTCGGCCGCTGGCAGGGCGTCGCGGCACTCGTCGCGCTCGGCCTGAGTTTCCTCGTGCTGGCGTTGTTCGTGCTGCCCGCGATCCTCGCCGGTGAGAGTCCGCTGCTGGTCGCGATCGTCGGCGCCGGGGTGATCATGTTCATCGCCCTCTATCTGACACACGGCCTGTCGGCGAGAACCTCGGTGGCCGTGCTGGGCACACTCGTCAGCCTGGCGCTGATCGGCGTGCTGTCGGCCGTGTTCTCCGCGGCCGCGTCGCTGACCGGGCTCGACGACAACACGTCCAACCTCATCGGCTCACTCGGCCACGGCATCGACGCCCGCGGTCTGCTCCTCGCCGGCGTCGTGATCGGCGCGCTCGGTGTCCTCGACGACGTGACGGTCACGCAGACCAGTTCCGTCTGGGAGCTGCGCCGCGCGAACCCGGCGCTGAGCTGGCGCGAGCTGTACGGCGCCGGCCTGCGCATCGGCCGCGACCACGTCGGCTCGGCCGTCAACACACTGGTCATGGCCTACGCGGGCGCCGCGCTCCCGGTGCTGCTGTACTCGTCGCTCTCGGGCATCGGCCTCGGCGCGATCCTCGGCTCGGAAGACATCGCGCAGGAGATCGTCCGGACGCTGGCGGGCAGCGTCGGCATCGTCGCGGCCGTCCCCGTGACGACGATCCTGGCCGCCCTGATCGCCTCCCGCGAGCCCGTCGAAGACCTCGTGAGCGTTTAGACCGGTTAGAACCGGCCGGAACGCTCACGACCCTGTCGCGCCGATCGGCCCGAGCGAGTGGCACCTCTGCTGCATCCAACGCAGCAAAGTCACCATTCGCTCTCTTCGGCTGACGCGAGGGCCCCGAGTGACCACTGCCGACCGAAGGCGCCTCGCCGCGCAGACCATCCGGGAGTCACCCCGCCCCCTGGGGTCGTGAGTGTTCCGGCCGGTTAGAACCGGCCGGAACACTCACGACCAGGTCAGTCGAGGGTCGCGACGAAGCGGCTGACCGCTTCCATGGTGAACCGCTGCGCGATCTTGCCCGAGGGCGCGGCCGACGCGAGCCGGTACAGCGGGCGGTCGCCGAGGCCGTCGCCGCGTGCCTCGGACTTGAGCTGGGACACCAGCAGCTCCGAGAACACGAGCCCGTTCGCCTCGACGTTGTTGACCACCGCGTCGGCGAGCCTGCGCAGCTGCAGGATGCCGAGTTCGCGGCCGCCCGTGCCGGCGTACAGGGCCAGGTCGATCTTCACGGTCTTGCGCCGCTGGCCCGCGTTGATCAGCAGGGCGACCGTGCGGGTGCCGCGGATGTCGGTGACCAGCAGGTCGATGCGCTCGGCGGCGACCAGGTCGACGCGGCGGATGCCCCAGGTGCGGACGAGCACGACGGTGCCTTCGAGCCAGAGGCGCCTGCGCAGGTTGAACAGGACGATGTAGAGCAGCGCCAACCCGGCGACGGCGGCCGTGACCAGACCGGCGACGCGGCCGCCGATCAGGCCCGCGATGCCGCCGAACGCGGCGGCGAAGACGAGCACGCCGATCATCCCCGACCAGGTGCGGCGGCGGCTCAGCGCGGGGTCGTCGTGGTAGAGCGGGAGCCGTTCGGGCTCGTTGGTCATCGGGTCACTTCTCCGAGGTACGGGTTGGCGGTGCGCTCGGCGCGGATCGTGGTCGCCGGGCCGTGGCCGGGCAGCAGGACGGTGTCACCCGGCAGGGTCATCACTTTGGCACGCAAGGAGTTCCGGAGTTCTTCGGCGTCGCCGCGCCCGACCGACCCGGCGAACACCGTGTCGCCGGTCAGCGCCAGCTTCCCGCCCTCGCCGCTCTCCAGCCGCAGCACCACCGAGCCCGGCGTGTGCCCGGGGGTGTGGTCGACGGCGATCGCCAAGCCTGCGACGGTCAGCGTCCCGGCTTCGAGCGGGGTGAAGTCCAGCGGCTCCGGCGGCAGGTCACGGTCGGCCTCGTGCAGCCAGACGGGCACGCTGAACGCGGCCGCCGAGGTCACATGATCGAAGTGGCCGTGCGTGAGGAGCACGCCGTCCGGGGTCAGCCGGTGCTGCCTGAGCGCGGCCGTGATCGGCTCCAGCGCGTCCTGGCCGGGGTCGACGATCACGCAGCCTGCGCCCGCGGAGGTCGCGAGCAGGTAACAATTGGCCGCGAGCGGTCCACACGCGAACCCCACGACGAGCACGAATCCTCCCTCTGACCGGGCATGAATCCCCATTTCAGGCGATTTCGGCCAGCCTAGCCAACCCTGTACTCCGGCCTTACAGGCTGTGCCCATACACTGCCGCTACCCCAGGCGTGTGACACCTAGTGGAACCGGGAGGACGCGGGTGGCGACCAACCAGCAGCGCCGTGAGGCCGCGAAGCGCAAGCTCGAAAGGCAGCTTGTGCACAGGGCCGAGCGTGCGAAGCGGCGCAGGAACGTCGGTATTGGCGTGACGATCGGTGCCGTGATCGCGGTCGCCGGCGCCATTTGGTTGATCGTCGCGACCAACGGCAGCGACTCGACCGACACGCAGGCATCGGCGACTCCGACCAAGCCGCCGGAGATCAAGATCCCGACGCAGCGCGCCGAGCCCGTCAAGCGGCCGACCGCGCTGGCGAACCCGACCTCGTGCGAGTTCAAGGCCGAGGCCGACCGCCCCGCGTCGAAGCCCGCCAAGGCGCCCGCGAACGGCAACTTCGCCTCGACCGGCACGGTCAACGCGACGCTGAAGTCCACCGCCGGTGACATCAAGATCACCCTGGACCGCTCGCTCGCCCCGTGCACCGTCGAGAGCTTCGTCAGCCTCGCCAAGCAGGGCTACTTCACCGACACCGAGTGCCACCGGCTGTCCACCGAAGGCCTGCAGATGTTGCAGTGCGGTGACCCGACGGCCAAGGGCACCGGCGGACCCGGCTACTCGTTCAAGGACGAGACCTTCCCCGAGCTGAAGTACGGCCGCGGCGTGCTCGCGATGGCCAACAGCGGCCCCGACACCAACGGCAGCCAGTTCTTCATGGTCTACGGCGACGCCCAGCTCCCGCCGAACTACACGGTCTTCGGCACGATCTCCGACGAGGGCCTCCAGGTGCTCGACAAGGTCGCCAGGGCTGGCATCGACCCGGCCTCCGCCGCGACGAGCCAGGACGGCACCGGCAAGCCGGTCACCCCGGTCAAGTTCACCGCGGTGAGCGTCGAAGGCTGACCCACGCACCACGCAGAAGGGCCCCGCCGGGCGGTTGACGGCGGGGCCCTTCCTTGTGGTCGCGCTGGCGTCGTGAGTGGTACGGCCGGTTCTAACCGGCCTAAACACTCACGACCCCAGTCGTGGGACCGGAGCACACGTGACAAGGGCCGCCCTTGTAACGCTCTGGGTGACAAGGGCCGCCCTTGTCACCCAGCACGGGCCTGGCGAGCGGAAACCCGCCTCAAAACCCACTCGCCCACCGTGACAAAAGCCCCATCCATGCCATGCCAACCGAGCCCACGCCTAGGTCGCGCGCGTTGGCCCACCCCGCGAAAGCCGAGATTGGGGCGTTGGGTGTCCAGGTTCGAGGCTTTCGCGAGCACGCATGGGTCGTGAGTGGTACGGCCGGTTCTAACCGGTCTAAACACTCACGAGTACTTGAAGCGGGGTGCTCGCCTGGTCAGGAAGGCGTCGACGCCCTCGGCGTAGTCCTCGCCGTGGAGGGCGTCCAGGCGCAGCTGGTCGACCTCAGCGTCCGGTTCGACCTGCCCGGCCAAGATCTTCTCGATGATGCGGTTCATGCCCCTGATGGACGTCTGAGACCGCGAACAGAGGGTCTCCACGAAACGCGCCACGGCGTCGTCGAGCTCCGCGGGCGCGAAGACGTCGTTGAGCAAGCCGATCTCGCGGGCGCGCGCGGACGTGATCAGCTCGCCGGACAGCAGGAAATACCGCGCGTGGGCGGGGCCGATGAGCGAGACGAGCTGGCGGGTCGAGACGAAGTCGTAGACGATGCCGAGTTTCGCCGGGGTGATGCCGAAGCGGGAACCCTCGGCGGCGAAGCGGAAGTCGCAGGCGACCGAGATCTGGCAGCCGCCGCCGATGCAGTTGCCGCGGATCTTCGCGATGCTCGGCTTGCGCATGCCGGTCAGCGCGCGCACGGCCGCCTCGATGGCCTTGTCGTAGACGGCCGCGCCTTCCGCGTTGGAGCGGAGCTCGCCGAACTCGCTGATGTCGGCGCCCGCCGAGAAGTCGTCGCCGGCGCCGGTCAGCACGAGCACCTTGACCGACGGGTCGGCTTCGACGCCCGCGATGATCTCCGGGAGCGCGGACCACATCACGTGCGTGATCGCGTTCTTCTTCGACGGCCTGGCGAACGTCAGCCGCGCGACGGCGCCTTCACGGGCGAACTCGAACCCTTCAGTCATGACGCCGAGGTCACCCGGTACACGTCATAGACGCCTTCCACGCTGCGGACCACCTTCAGCACGTGACCCAAATGCTTGGGATCGCCCATTTCGAACGTGAACCGCGAGACCGCGACCCGGTCGCGCGAAGTCGTCACCGACGCCGAGAGGATGTTGACCTTCTCGTCGGCGAGCACCTTCGTGACGTCCGACAGCAGCCGGTGCCGGTCCAGCGCCTCGACCTGGATCGCCACCAGGAACACCGACGACGCCGACGGCGCCCATTCGACCTCGACCAGCCGCTCGGGCTGGGCGTGCAGGTCCTCGGCGTTCGTGCAGTCCGTGCGGTGCACCGAAACGCCGCCGCCGCGCGTCACGAAGCCCAGGATCTCGTCGCCGGGCACCGGGGTGCAGCAGCGGGCCAGCTTGGCCCAGATGTCCGTGGTGCCCTTGACGACCACGCCGACGTCGTTGGAGCCGCGTCGACGGGTCACGGTGGACGGTGTCGCCCGCGCGGCGAGTTCCTCTTCGGCCTCGTCGACGCCGCCGATCAGCGCGACCAACCGCGAAACCACGTGCTTGGCGCTGGTGTGGCCCTCGCCGACGGCCGCGTAGAGCGAGCTGATGTCGCCGTGGCGCAGCTCGGTGGCCACCATGCCCATCGACTCGGCCGAGACCAGGCGCTGGATCGGGAGGCCGACCTTGCGGACCTCCTTGGTGATCAGCTCCTTGCCTGCCTCGATGGCCTCGTCGCGGCGTTCCTTCGCGAACCACTGCCGGATCTTGGCGCGTGCCTTCGGCGAACCGGCGAAGGAGAGCCAGTCGCGGGACGGGCCAGCGGTCTCCGCCTTGGACGTGAAGATCTCGACGACCTCGCCGTTTTCGAGCTTGCGCTCCAGCGCGACGAGACGGCCGTTGACGCGCGCGCCGATGCAGCGGTGGCCGACCTCGGTGTGCACGGCGTAGGCGAAGTCGACCGGGGTCGACTCGACGGGCAGCGTGATCACGTCGCCCTTGGGCGTGAACACGAAGATCTCGCGCGCGGCGAGCTCGTAGCGCAGCGATTCGAGGAAGTCGCCGGGGTCGGCGGCTTCCCGCTGCCAGTCGAGCAGCTGCCGCATCCACGCCATCTCGTCGACATCGACGGCGTTGGCGTTGTTGTGGGTGCCCTTGGTCTCCTTGTACCGCCAGTGCGCGGCGATGCCGTACTCGGCGGTCCGGTGCATCTCGTAGGTCCGGATCTGGACCTCGAGCGGCTTGCCGTCCGGCCCGATCACCGTGGTGTGCAGCGACTGGTAGACGCCGAAGCGGGGCTGCGCGATGTAGTCCTTGAACCGGCCGGGCACCGGCTGCCACAGCGCGTGCACGACACCCATGGCGGCGTAGCAGTCGCGGACGTCCTCGACCAGGATCCGCACGCCGACCAGGTCGTGGATGTCGTCGAGGTCGCGGCCGCGGACGATCATCTTCTGGTGGATCGAGTAGTAGTGCTTGGGCCTGCCTTCGACCTTCGCGGTGATCCGCGAGCCTTCGAGGTTGGCCGTCAGGTCGGTGATGACCGAGCGCAGGTAGATGTCGCGTGACGGCGCGCGGTCGGCGACCAGCCGCACGATCTCGTCGTACTTCTTGGGCTGCAGGATGGCGAACGCCAGGTCCTCCAGCTCCCATTTGACCGTGGCCATGCCGAGCCGGTGCGCCAGCGGCGCGAGCACCTCGAGGGTCTCGCGGGCCTTGCGCGCCTGCTTCTCGGGCGGCAGGAAGCGCATGGTGCGCATGTTGTGCAGCCGGTCGGCCAGCTTGATGACCAGCACGCGCGGGTCGCGGGCCATGGCGATGACCATCTTGCGGATGGTCTCGGCCTCGGCCGCGGTGCCCAGCTTGACCTTGTCGAGCTTGGTGACGCCGTCGACGAGCTCGCCGACCTTGTCGCCGAACTCGGACTTCAGGCTGTCCAGCGAGTAGCCGGTGTCCTCGACGGTGTCGTGCAGCAGTGCCGCGACGAGCGTCGTGGTGTCCATGCCCAGGTCGGCGAGGATGGTCGCGACCGCGAGCGGGTGCGTGATGTACGGGTCGCCGGACTTGCGGCGCTGCTCGCGGTGCAGCTCCTCGGCGACGTCGTAGGCCCGCTGGAGCAGCGCGAGGTCGGCGTTCGGGTGCAGCTCGCGGTGCACCACGGCGAGCGGTTCGAGCACCTGCTTGACCGAGGCGGGCCGCTGCGCGGTGATCCGCCTCGCGAGCCTGGCCCTGACCCGCCGGGTGGCCGACGGCGTCGGAGCGGCGCCGTTCTGGGCGGGCACTACGGAATCGAGCTCTTGGCTCACCCGCACCTCCTGCTGCATGGGGCTCTGAGCGTCAAGGGTAACGCCCAGCTACGACAAAGCGTCGAAGCGCCCAGGTTCAGCAGGCCTGAAGTGCGTGTACTCCGTTACCTTCGAGTACCGCCCGGCCACCGAGCGCGGTCAGCTCCATCACGACCGACACGCCCTCGACGGTCGCCCCGGCGTCGCGGAGCAGCTTGCACGCCGCGGCGGCCGTGCCGCCCGTCGCGAGCACGTCGTCCATCACCACAACGCGCTGGCCCGGTGAAACGATCCCCTCGGGCAGTTCGACGGACGCCGTGCCGTACTCGAGCTCGTAGTCGACACGCCCCGCGACCCTCGGCAGCTTGCCCGGCTTGCGCACGAGCACCACGCCGATGCCGCGGGCGTACCCGACGGCGGCGGCGAGCAGGAAACCACGTGCCTCGACACCCGCGATCAGGTCGACCTCGGGGCCGACCGTCTCCGCCAAAGCGCCGACCACCGCGGCGAAGGCCGCGGGGTCGGCGAACAGTGGGGTGAGATCGCGGAAGAGCACGCCGGGCTCGGGAAAGTCCGGCACCTCGGCGATGACGCCGAGTGCCTTCTGCAGCTCCATCTTTACTTCTTGCGCTTCTGGTTCGGCTTGTTCTTCGGGATCCGGCCGGGCACGCTCGCCGCCGCCGCGTACGCCTTCTCCTTGCGGAGTTCGGCGGCCAAGGCGTCGTCGTCGCTCGCGTCGAAGTCGTCGGCGGCGGCCGGCTTGGCGGCCTTCGCGCGACGGGCCTCAACCCGGGCGGCCTGCTGCCGGTACTTCGGGTCACGCAGCTTCAGGTCGACCAGCAGCGGCGTGGCCAGCGCGACCGAGGACAGCACGCCGACGATGGTGCCGGTGAGCTGCACCAGTGCCAGGTCCTGCAGCGTGCCGGAGCCCAGCAAGATGGAGCCGACGATCAGCAGGCCGAGAATCGGCAGCATGGCGATGAACGCGGTGTTGAACGACCGCATCAGGGTCTGGTTCAGCGCCAGGTTGGCCGCCTCGGCGTACGTGCGGCGGGTGAGGCCGAGCAGGCCGCGCGTGTTTTCGCGGACCTTGTCGAACACCACCACGGTGTCGTACAGCGAGAAACCGAGAATCGTCAGCAGACCGATCACGGTCGCGGGCGAGACCTCGAAGCCGACCAGCGAGTACACGCCCGCGGTCACCACGATGTCGTGGATCAGCGAGATGAACGCGGCGGCCGCCATCCGGAGGTCGAAGTAGACCGCCAGGAAGATGACCACGGCCAGCAGGAAGATCCCGAGCGCCAGCAGCGCCTTCTCCGAGATCTCGCCACCCCACGACGCCGAGACGGCGCTGTCGGAGATGGCCTTCTCGCCTGCCTGGCCGGTGCTGTCGAGCGGAGCCAGCTGCTCGGCGATCGCCTTCTTGAGCTTGACGGTGTCGGCGTTCTCCAGGGTGCTGGTGCGGATCTGCAGCGTGGTGGCCGCGCCGGTGCCGACCTTCTGCACCTCGTCGGAGTCCTTGCCGAGCGTGCTCTTGAAGACCTCCTTCGCCTGGTCCTCGGTGATCGGACCGCGGGCGCCGGTGGCGGAGAACTGGATCTGGGTGCCGCCTTCGAAGTCGATCCCGAAGTTGAAGCCCTTGATCCCCATCGACAGGATGCAGCCGAGCACCAGCACGCCGAAGAACATGTACCAGCGCTTGCGCGCGCCGACGATGTCGAACGCGCCAGTGCCGACGTACAGCCGCTGGAAGATACTGCCCTTCTTGGCAGGCGCCTTGGTGGCGTCCGTGCCCAGGTCTTCAACGCCCACGTCAGGCCTCCTTCACGTTCGCGCCGGCGCCGACCGCGCCCACTTTGGGGCCGGTCGTCTTCACGTGCGAACCCACTTCCTGCACCGCGCCGAGCCCGAGGTTCTTCGGGTTCGACAGGAACTTCGACTTCGACTTCGAGATCATCGCGATCAACGGGTGCGTCACCAGGAACACGACCACCAGGTCGAGGACCGTGGACATACCCAGGGTGAACGCGAAGCCCTGGACGTCACCGACGGCGAAGATGTAGAGGATCGCCGCGGCCAGGAAGCTGACACCGTCGGACGCCAGGATCGTGCGCTTGGCACGGACCCAGCCTCGCGGCACGGCGGACCGGAAGCTCCGGCCTTCCCGGATCTCGTCTTTCAGCCGTTCGAAGTAGATGACGAACGAGTCGGCGGTGATACCGATCGAAATGATCAGACCCGCGATACCGGCCAGGTCGAGCGTGTACCCGATCCAGCGGCCGAGCAGCACGAGCACCGCGTAGACCAGCGAGAACGACAGCGCCAGCGAGAAGATCGTCAGCACACCCAGCAGCCGGTAGTAGAACAGGCAGTAGATGAAGACGATCAGCAGGCCGATGCCGCCCGCGATCAGACCGGCCTCGAGCGAAGCGAGGCCCAGCGTCGCGGACACGGTGGTCGCGTCGGAGGACTCGAACGACAACGGCAGGGAGCCGTACTTGAGGACGTCGGTGAGGTCCTTGGCGTCCTTCTGCGTGAACTGGCCGCTGATCTGGGTGTTGCCGTCCAGGATCGTGGCCTGGATGGTCGGCGCGGAGACGACCTTGGTGTCCAGCACGAACGCGGCGCGCTGCTGCAGGTTGTCCTTGGTGAAGTTGCCCCAGATCTTGGCGCCCTCGCTCTTGAAGCTGAGGTTGACGACCCAGCCACCACGCTGGTTGTCGAAGCCGAAGGTCGCGCCCGCGATCTCGGTGCCCGGCAGGAACTCCTTGTCCATCAGGAGCTTCTCGGTGCCCTTGACGTCACAGGTGACGAGCGGCAGGTCCGTGCGGTCGTTACCGACCAGCGGGTCTTCCTCGCCGGGGGCGCAGGTGATCGAGTTATAGGCGGCCTGCAGCGCGGCCTGCGTCTTGGGGTCGTCCGACTTGCCAGCGAGGTCCGGGTTCTGCCGGACCGCCTGCGCGGCCTGGATCTGCTTGGCCGTGTCCGCGTCCGTGTTGCCGCCGGGAGCCGGAGCGGGCGCGGGGGCGGGAGCCGACGGGCTGGGCGTCGGGGTCGGGCTGGGCTGCTGGGCCTGCGCACCGACGGCGCCACCACCACCACCACCAGGCTTCGAAGTCGGGGTCGCCTGCGACGACGGCGCGCCGCTCGACGGCGGCGGGGTCGCGGTGGCCGAACCGGACGGCGGCGGGGTCTGCGGCATACCGGGCGGCGTCACCTGCTGGGTCGTGATGACCTTGCGGAAGCCGAGCTTCGCGGTCTTGCCGAGCGTCTTCGCCTGGTCGCCACCCTGCTCACCGGGAACGGTGATGACGACGTTGTTGCCGTCGAGAAGTACTTCGGTGCCGCCGACGCCGATACCGTTGACGCGCTTCTCGATGATCTGGCGTGCCTGGTTGAGGGACTCTCGCGAGGGGACCCCACCGTCCGGCGTGCGCGCCGTCAGGGTGACCCGGGTGCCGCCCTGCAGGTCGATGCCAAGCTTGGGCTTGGGGCTGTGGTTACCGGTGAAGAACACCAGTGCGTACAGCACGACGACGATGCCGGCGAATAAGGCGAGATAGCGTCCCGGGCGGAGGTGCCCGGCCGGTGATGCCACGGTGCTTCGGTCTCCTCGAACTGAGGGTTTCCCCATGGATGGTGTGTGGTGCTACCGCTTCCACGCGCGAACAAGTGACGGCGGACACGCACGCAGCACCGAGACACTACTCGGTGCTGCGTGAGTCCGGCGTGACCCCCGCCCCCGACGAAAGTCGGGAGTTTCGGGAGCGCGGGTACTACTTCTTGCCGTGCTCAAGCGGCTCGGCGACCTGGGCGGTCGACTTCTGCTCCTCGATGCCCGCGGAGGACTCGATGATCGACGACTCCTCGGCGACGATCTCGTCCTCGGTCTCCTCGACCTCGGGCTGGACCTTCTCGCGGACGGCGAGCCGCAGCCACGTGGTGATGACGCCCGGCGCGATCTCGATGTCGATCGTGGTGTCGGAGCTGGCGTCCGCGACGGTGCCGTAGAGACCGGAGGTGGTCATCACGCGGTCACCGGGCTGGATGCTGTCCTGCAGGTCCTTCTGAGCCTGCTGCACCTTCTTCTGCTTGCGGGAACCCATGAAGAGGGTCGCGCCCAGCACGAGGACCAGAAGCAGGGGCAGCGCCAGATTGTTCATGATTCTCCGTTCGGCGGACGCGTATTGGGGGTGATACGTCCGGTTTTGGGGTATGTGCTCTTTCGAGTGTGCCAGGTTACGGCTGGTCAAACAGTCCCGGGTCGGGCAGTACGCGATCCGGGGGCTGCAGGCCGAGGTGCTCCCATGCCGCCGCGGTGGCGACGCGGCCACGCGGAGTGCGCGCGAGCATACCGGCGCGCACCAGGTAGGGCTCGCAGACCTCCTCCACCGTAGTCGGCTCCTCACCGACCGCGACGGCGAGCGTCGACACCCCGACCGGGCCGCCGCCGAACGACTTGACCAGCGCGCCGAGCACCGCCCGGTCGAGCCGGTCGAGGCCCAGCTCGTCGACGTCGTAGACCTCGAGCGCGGCGCGCACGACCTGCCTGGTGGCGACACCGTCCGCCCTTACCTCCGCGTAGTCGCGCACGCGGCGCAGCAGCCGGTTGGCGATACGGGGCGTGCCGCGGCTGCGCCGGGCGATCTCGGCGGAGCCGAGCGGGTCGATCTCGATGTCGAGGATGCGCGCGGCCCGCGTGACGACCTGGTCGAGCTCGTCGTCGGAGTAGAACTCCATCTGGCCGGTGAAGCCGAAGCGGTCGCGCAACGGGCCGGTCAGCGAGCCGGACCGGGTGGTCGCGCCGACCAGGGTGAACGGCGCGATCTCCAGCGGGATGCTGGTCGCGCCGGGGCCCTTGCCGACGACTACGTCGACCCGGAAGTCCTCCATCGCCAGGTACAGCATCTCCTCGGCCGGGCGGGCGATGCGGTGGATCTCGTCGATGAACAGCACGTCGCCGGGCGCCAGGTTGGACAGCATCGCGGCGAGGTCGCCCGCCCGTTCCAGCGCGGGGCCCGAGGTGATCCGCAGCGCGGCGCCCAGCTCGGCGGCGATGATCATGGCCATGCTCGTCTTGCCGAGGCCCGGCGGGCCGGACAGCAGCACGTGATCGGGCGGCACGCCGCGCCTGCGCGCGCTCTCCAGCACCAGTTCGAGCTGCTCGCGGACGCGGGGCTGGCCGATGAACTCGCCGAGTTTCTTCGGCCGCAGCGTGGTTTCCACGTCCTGCTCGCCGGTCTGCGCGAGCGCGGACAGCGTCTCGTCGTCCGGCTCGGCCATGGCTTCATACTCCACGCCGGGCGCCTACCGCTTCCGGCCGAGGGTCGCGAGCGCGGCACGCAGCACGGTCGAGGTGGTCGCGTCGGTCTGCTCGGAGAGCACCTTGTCGACGGTGAGCTCGGCCTGCTTGGCCGGGAAACCGAGGCCCGCCAACGCTTCCACCACTTCGGCGCGGATCGCCGACGGCGCGGCCGACGAGACGCCGTCGGCGCCGGGGATGGCGTTGACCTTGTCGCGCAGCTCGAGCGTGAGCCGCTCGGCGCCCTTGCGGCCGATCCCCGGCACCTGGGTGAGCACGGTGATGTTGCCTTCGACGAGCGCGGCGCGCAGCTTGTCCGGGTCGAGCACGGCGAGCGTCGCCAGCGCGAGCCTCGGCCCGATGCCGGACACGGTCTGCAGCAGGCCGAACAGCTCGCGCGCGTCGGCGTCGGCGAACCCGAAGAGGGTCAACGAGTCCTCGCGGACCACGAGCGCGGTGTGCAGCCTGGTCTCCTCGCCGCGGCGCAGCGTGGCGAGCGTCGACGGGGTGCACTGGACCGCGAGGCCCACTCCCCCGACCTCGATCACCACATGGTCGAGACTGACGGAGAGAACTTCGCCGCGTACTGAGGAAATCATCGCCTACCTGCCTGTTTCGCGGCCGCCGCCAGCCTTGCCTTGTGCACTTGCGCCATCTCTTTGGCCCGCGCCTCCGCCTCGGCGAGCCTGACCCGCATGGGCTCACGCCAAAGATGGCAGATGGCCAGCGCGAGCGCGTCGGCGGCGTCCGGCGGACCGAGGTTCTCGGTGATCTTCAGCAGCCGCATGACCATGCCGGTCACCTGAGCCTTGTCCGCGCGGCCGGACCCGGTGACCGCGGCCTTGACCTCACTCGGCGTATGGAACACCACCGGCAGGTTCCGCCGCGCGGCGGCCAGCGCGACCACACCGCCCGCCTGCGCGGTCCCCATCGCGGTACGCACGTTGTGCTGCGCGAACACCCGCTCGACGGCGACCGCCTCCGGCTTGTACAGGTCCATCCAGCGTTCGGCGGCGTCCGAGATGCCCATGAGCCGCTTCGCGAGATCCATGTCGGCGGGCGTGCGGATCACGTCGACCGCGACAGCACTGACCGACCGGCCGGTCCCGCCGTCGACGACGCCGAACCCGCACCTGGTCAGACCGGGGTCGACCCCGAATACCCGCACCGTTGGTTCCCTTCCCACGAACACCAGTTCGAGGAATCAGGCTACCGTTCACGCCGTGCCCTCAGCCGCAGACATGCCGACCCCGTCGGAGATCATCGAACACCTGGGCCTGGTCCCGCTCCCGGTCGAAGGCGGCCTCTACGTCCAAAGCCACCGCTCATCCGAGGCCTCGGCGATCTACTATCTGCTGGTGCCGCCCGCCGTCTCGGCCAGACATCGCTTGGACCGCCTCGAAATCTGGGCCTTCCACGGCGGGTCCCCGGTCGCCATGACCCTCGAATCCCCCGACGGCTCGCTCTCGCGCGTGGTGCTCGGCCTGGACGTCGCGGCCGGTCAGCGCCCCCAGGTCGTCGTGCCCGCCGGGACCTGGCAGTCGGCCTCGTCCTTGGGCGACTGGAGCCTCATGGGCACCTTCGTGGTCCCGCCCTACACCGACGACTCGATCGAGTTCTCAGCCTGAGGTGCCCTGAAAAGCCCGAAAGCCACTTTCGTCAGATCTGTTGAGCGGAAGTTCAAAGGTGGAGCCTTCATCCACGGTCGGCCTGGTGGGGGCCTCCCTCACCCGAGCCGAGTGGATGAGGGCCTCCCTCACCCGTATATACGGTCGAACTAGGCCCTCACCCACGCCCGACCACGACCCTGCCACGGACGGGACAGCCGAGCAGGGGTCGTGAGTGTTTTCGCCGGCTAGAACCCAATGCCGGGAAGTTAAGGATCGGGCGGGTTGGTCAAGTCCGCTGTCGGGCGGGTGTCGCGCAGGTCGGTTGAACGTTGCGAACGGGGAGTTTGTAACGCTGAGCGACACATGAGCCCCGTTCGAAACGTCCACACCCACCCAAAAAGCGGACAAATAGGATATCGCGGGCATGACTCTGCGGATTGAGTCCTGCGTGGACGGTGGCCGGCTTGCGATCGAGTCGTTGACGGTGGGTCCAGCCTGTCGCGAAATCCGAGTTTGGGCCATCCACTGGCCCAAACTCGGGTTTCGCGTGCTTACGCGTCGCTTGACAGTGCAAGCCAAGCCTGATCTCAGACGCCGTCGACGCCCGGGGTCCAGCTCTCGGGGCCCCCGGACTCGGTGAGCACCGGCTGCCAGTCGGCGAAGCCTTCCGGAGCCGACGGGCTCCACGGCCAGTGCCCGTCCGGCGTGGCGACGATCAGCTGCAAGGCCGGGAAGTCACCGTCGGGGTAGATCAGGAACGCGCTGCCGAAGAATTCGGGGTAATGCCCCTTGGCGACCCATTCGAAAGTGACCGAGACGCCTTCGAAGAAATCGACGTAGCGGCGGCCGGTCTCGAAGTCCTCACCTGCCGCGGCTCGGTCCACATAAGCGTCGAGCAGCACCGGGCCCATGTGCGCGGGCAGGCCGATGACGACGGCTTCGGGAACCTCGTGGAGCGCCCAGGCGCAGGCGGTGAAGCAGAAGCCGGCGCCGTCGTTGTCCTCAGGGACACTGATGACGGCGTTGCCCCGCTCCTTCGCCTGCGCCTCGATCCACTCGACGAGCTGGGAATCCTGCGCGGTGATGGAGTCGGTCGTCGTCACGGCGGCCATTCTGCCCCACGCTCTCGTTCATTCCCAGTGTGCCAACAAAAAAAGTCAGCCGACTTCGGCCATGACCTCATCGGACACGTCGAAGTTGGCCCAGACGTTCTGCACATCGTCGCAGTCTTCGAGCGCGTCGATGAGCTTGAAAACCTTCTTGGCGCCGTCGACGTCCAGCGGCACGCTGACCGACGGGAGGAAGGTCAGGTCGGCCGAGTCGTACTCGAAACCGGCTTCCTGCAAGGCTTTGCGCACCGGCAGCAGGTCGGTCGCCTCGGAAACGATCTCGAAGTTCTCGTCGAGGTCGTTGACTTCTTCCGCGCCCGCGTCGAGCACGGCCATGAGGACGTCGTCCTCGGTCGCGTCGGCCTTGGGCATGATCACCACGCCCTTGCGGTTGAACATGTACGACACCGAACCCGGGTCGGCCAGCGAGCCGTTGTTGCGGGTGAGCGCGGTGCGCACCTCCATGGCGGCGCGGTTCTTGTTGTCGGTGAGGCACTCGATCAGCACGGCGACACCGTTGGGGCCGTAGCCCTCGTACGTGATCGTCTGCCAGTCGGCGCCGCCCGCTTCCTCACCGGCGCCGCGCTTGCGCGCGCGCTCGATGTTGTCCTGGGGCACCGAGTTGCGCTTGGCCTTCTGGATGGCGTCGTAGAGCGTCGGGTTGCCGTCCGGGTCGCCACCGCCGGTGCCGGTGCGCGCGGCCACCTCGATGTTCTTGATCAACCTCGCGAAGAGCTTGCCGCGCTTCGCGTCGAGGTTGGCCTTCTTGTGCTTCGTAGTGGCCCATTTGGAGTGGCCGCTCATCTCTCCTCCATCTGCAATGCGCAGCTGCTGCGCCTACGCCTCGCGCACGATTTCCACGAACAACCGGTGCACCCGCTCGTCCCCCGTCAGCTCCGGGTGGAACGCGGTGGCGAGCACCGCCCCCTGCCGGACCGCGACGATCCTATCGGCCGCCTCACCGGCCGACGGGGTGCGCGGCACGCGGGCCAGCACCTCGACGTCGTCGCCCGCCTTCTCGACCCACGGGGCGCGGATGAAGACCGCGGGCAACGGACCGTCCAGCCCGGTGAACTCCAGATCCTCTTCGAACGAGTCGACCTGCCTGCCGAACGCGTTGCGCCGGACGACGATGTCGAGCCCGCCGAGCTGCTGCTGATCGGGCCTGCCGTCGAGCGCCTGCTTCGCCAGCAGGATCATCCCGGCGCACGAGCCGAACGCCGGCATGCCGTCCGCGATGCGCTCACGCAACGGCTCCAGCAGCTCGAACGTCTCGAGCAGCTTCGACATGGTGGTCGACTCGCCACCCGGCAGCACCAGACCGTCCACTTCGGACAGTTCGCTGAGCCTGCGCACGCCGATGGCGCGCGCGCCGGCGTGCTCCAGCATCGCGACGTGCTCGCGCACGGCGCCCTGCAGAGCGAGCACACCCACCAACGGCCCAGCGACCGACACCCTGACCTCCCGAAGACCTTCCCATCACTCTAGGCGGTCCGCCCTGGTCACCGGCTGTCAGGGCACACCTGCGAGCCGCAGCAGCGCCGCGGTGGCCGCCGCCGCGACCACGACGGCGACGAACGGCGCCTTGCGCCAGGCCAGTACTCCCCCGACCAGCACACCGGCCGGGCGCGCGATACCGGCGAAGCCGTGGCCCTCCGTGAGCGCGGCGATGCCGACCAGCGCGGCCAGCAGCACGACCGCGGAGACGGTCATCAGTTTCTCCGCACGCGGGGACAACGTCAGCTTCGCGCGCAGCACCGGCCCGGCGAACCGGAACCCGAACGTGCCTGCGGCCAGCACGACCGCGGCGACGATCAGCGGCATCGTTTCCATCAGCTCATCACCTCCACCTTCTGGCGGTCCACTGCGGCGAACACGCCCACGAGCGCGAGCAGCACCGGCAGACCGGCGGGCAGGAACGGCGTGGTCAGCAGCGCGACGGCCACCCCGATGGCGACCGGCAGCCTGGTCGCCTTGTCCTTCAAAGAGGGCAGCACGAGCGCCAGCAGCACCGCCGGGAACGCCGCGTCCAAGCCGAACGCGTCCGTGTCGCTGATCGCCGTGCCCGCGAACGCGCCGGCCACCACGCCGACGTTCCAGCAGACGAAGAGCCCGATCCCGCACGCCCAGTACGCCGCGCGGCGTTTGGCCGCGTCCTCCTGCGCCAGCGCGAACGCGACCGATTCGTCGATCATCAGGTGGCTGCCCAGCATGCGGCGTGCCCAGCCCCGGCCGAGCGCGTCGCCGATGGCGAAGCCGAACGGCAGATGCCGCGCGTTGACCAGCAGCCCGGCCACCACGGCCGCGATCGGGTTGCCGCCGGAGGCGACGATGCCGACGAACATGAACTGGGACGCGCCCCCGAAGACCAGCAACGACAGCAGCATCGGGGCCCACACCGGGAAGCCGGAGCTGACCGAGATCGCGCCGTACGAAATCCCCACGATCGTGTCGGCGAGACAGACCAGGCCGATGTCCCTGGCGAGTCGCCGATCTAAAGTTCGCCAAATCGAACGCATAGCATCATATACTGAACACTTGGCACCCGTTCGTCAAGTCGAACGGAAAGACCGCTGGAGCGAACACATGCAGCACGAGCAGCCCAAGGGCGGCGCACCACTGGACGTGATCGCGGCGTCACTGCGCCGCGAGCGCTCCTACGCGGGCCTTTCTCTCACCGAAGTCGCCAAGCGGGCCAGCATCGCGAAGTCGACGCTCTCGCAGCTCGAGTCCGGCACCGGCAACCCGAGCGTCGAGACGCTCTGGGCACTCGCGGTCGCGCTGGACGTGCCGCTGTCGCGGCTTTTCGAGCCGCCGGTCCCGCAGGTGCGCCTGATCAGGGCGGGCGAAGGCCCCCAGATCTACTCGGAGCGCGCGCACTACCTCTGCACGCTGCTCTCGTCATGCCCGCCGAACGCGCAGCGCGACCTCTATCAGATCGTCGCGCAGCCCGGTTCGGCCCGCGTTTCCGAGCCGCACATGCGCGGCGTCATCGAGCACATCGTGATCGCGACGGGCCGCGCGCTCGTCGGCCCGCTCGACGACCCCGTCGAACTCGGGCCAGGCGACTACATCAGCTACCCCGGCGACGTCGCGCACATCTTCGAAGCACTGGAGCCCGACACCCGCAGCTTCGAGATCTCCGAACACCTCTGAGAACCCGGGATAAAGCGGGCTTTACTCCCGGGGATAAAGCCTGCTTTATCCCCGGGAGTAAAGCCCGCTAAACACCGCCCGGGTCAGCGCGTGAGGCTGGTGTAGCCCGAGGCGACGGGGTCGTGGGGACGCGGGTTGTCGAACACCGCGCCCCACGCCCGGAACGTGTAGTGCCCGCTCAACCCGGTGAACTTCGGCGTCCAGCAGCGGGTCTGCCCTGGCAAGACCTTGCCGTTGCCGCCGGAGCTGTCGCAGGTCACGTAGCTTTCCCACTTCCCGTCGCGGTAGCGCTCGAGGTAGCCCTGCCCATGCCGGCCGGACGACGGCGACCGGGTCAGCAGCAGAAAGGCCCAGTATCGGTAACTGCTGTCACGGCAGAGCTGGACGGCGCCCATCCCGCCCACCGCGGCGGAGGTGACGCGAGTGCCGTAGCTGTCGCCGTACTGGCAGTTCGGCGCGGCCTCGGCCTGCGCCGTCGCCGCGGGCGCCAGGCTCACCGCCGCGGCGATCGCGCATCCGGCCGCCGCCAAGATCCTCTTCATCGTCATGCGCGGCAGCCTCGCAGTGTGCCCGCCCAGATTCCGCCCAGGTCCACAAAGGACGCTACTTCGGCGAGCGACGCTAGGCGGACACGATGAAGTCCCGATGAAACCGCTGATCAGCGTCGGTACGCTGCGCGGTGATGGACTTGCGCACACTCCGCTACTTCGTCGCCGTCGCCGAAGAACGTCACTTCGGCCGCGCGGCCGCGCGGTTGCACATGAGCCAGCCGCCGCTGAGCCGGGCGATCAAGCAGCTGGAGACCGACCTCGGCGCCACGCTGCTCACCCGCTCCCCCGCCGGGATCACGCTCACCTCGGCCGGTGACGCGTTGCTGGAGCAGGCCAGGCTGATGCTGGACATGGCCGAGCGGACCAGGGCGCGGGTGGCGGCCGCCGACGGGCCGGGGGTGCTCGGGGTCGGGTTGCTGGGTGAGGGAGACGACGTCGCGGCCACCCGGCTGGCGGACGCGTTCCGGCGGCGCCATCCCGCGGTCGAGGTCCGCGTCAGGGAGGCCGATCTGACCGATCCCACCTGCGGCCTGCGGGCCGGGCTGGTCGATGTCGCGGTGACGCGGGCGCCGTTCGACCTGGCGGGGCTGTCTGTGCACGAGTTGCGGGCCGATCCGGTCGGGGTGGTGCTCCGCACCGACGATCCGCTCGCACGGCGGACCGGGCTGACGCTGGCAGAGCTGAAGGACCGCCGCTGGTTCCAGTTCCCGGCGGGCACCGATCCGCTCTGGCAGTCCTACTGGAACGGTGGCGAGCCGCGCGAGGGCCCTGTCGTGCGCGCGGTGCACGAGTGCAGGCAGGCCGTGCTGTGGAACGGCACGATCGGGCTGACCCCACTGGGGAACCGGCATCCGGCGGAACTGGCCGTCGTACCCCTGACTGACATGCAGCCCAGCCGGGTCGTGGTCGCCTGGAACGGGAACGACCCCACTCCGCTCGTCCGATCCTTCGTCCGGCTCGCCGTGGCCGCCTATCGCGAAGTGGGCTGATACCCGGACGGTCGGCGCCCTACGCCATCGGTATTGGCGCGCCGCCGAAGTGCCGGTCTCTACTGGGATCGTGAACGAACGACCAGTGACCACGTGGACCGAACGAGCACCACTGCCCGAGGCGCGCGCCGAGATCGGGGTCGCCGAACTCGACGGCGAGATCCACGTACTCGGCGGCACACTCCAGACGACCGGCGCGCCGAAATGGGCCTGCACCCGCAACACCGCCTACGACCCCTCCTCGGACACGTGGCGCGAACGGTCCCCCATGCCCGCGCCGCTGAGCCACGCCGGGGTCGCGGTGCTGGACGGACTCCTCTACGCCGTCGGCGGTTTCCTCGAGCCCGTCCACATGCGACCGCGCGACTCCGTGTTCGCCTACGGCCCCGCGACGGACACCTGGCACGTCCTGCCGCCCCTGCCTGAGGCGATCGGCTCGGTCGCGGTGGCCGCCGCGGGCGGGCTGCTGCACGTCTTCGGCGGGCGCACGTCCAGCCGGATCGTCGAGCTCGACACCGGCCCCGGCGGGCCCGAGCTGTCCGCGGGCTTCGGCACGGTGAACACGCATCGCACCTACGACCCGCGCACGCGAACATGGGCGACGGCCACGCCGATGCCCGGCCCCGCGCGCGACCACCAGGGCATCGCCGTGCTCGGAGACCGGCTGCACCTGTTCGGCGGCCGTCGGGAGGACATCGCCGACAACCTGTCCCGGCACGACGTGTACGACGCCGCGACCGGTACGTGGTCGGCAGCGGCGGAACTGCCCGCGCCCCGTTCCTCGGGCGCGTACTGCGTGCTCGACGGCAGAATCCTTTACGTGGGCGGCGAATGCTCCGCCAACGGGAACGCCGGCAGCTTCGACGCCTACTCGGACACCTTCGAGTACGACCCCGAAACCGACGCGTGGACGACGCTGGCGCCGCTGCCCGCGCCACGCCACGCGTTCGGCGCGGCGGCCGTCGGAGGGACCGCCTACTTCGTCGGCGGGGCGCCGAAATGCGGTGGCGGGGCGTCCACGACCGTGTTCGCCCTCACCCGGCCGCTCAGCTGAGAATCGACGAACTGGTCGCTCTCACCGATTCAGTATTTCCAGGTCGAGCCGGTGCCGCGGTACTGCTCCACCGGGATCGGCTCGACCCCGGCGCGCATTCGGTCGACGTAGAGCGTCCCATGCAGGTGGTCGACCTCGTGTGCGACGAGGCGGGCGACACCGCGGTCGAACATGGTGATCTTCGTCTGGCCGTCGATGGTGGTGTGCTCGACGTGGATGACGTGGGCGCGCGGGACCTGACCGCGAACGTCGAAAAAGGACAGGCAACCTTCGTACTGCTCGTCGAAGTCGCCTGCCTGCTCGATGATGGCCGGGTTGAACAGGGTGATCGCTTCGCCGTCCGGGGTCCGCACGATCGCGGCCGCGCGGTCGATCCCGATCTGCGGTGCGGCGATCCCCATGCCCTTACCGAAGGTGTGCGCCTGAGCGACGCGCTCACACGCCGAGTTCAGCTCGGTGACCACCCGGCGGGCGTCCTCAGCCTCGGCAGGCAAGTCGAACCGGCGTGCGACGCGCCGCAGCGCGGGGTCGGTGTCTTGCACGACACCGAGCGAGGCCATCACGACGCTCGGTGCGGGCGGCGGCCCGCCGGTCGCGCGGCCGCGGAAGTCCCATTCGAGGCGATAGCGAGCGTGGAGCGGCGGGTCCTCGCACGACCAGGAGAAGACGTGACGGTCGCCGGTGTCGTCGCGGCCGATCGCGGTGGCGAACGGCATGGCCTGTGCGGTCATCGACGTGTGCAGGCCCCACACCGCCGCCGACAGATCCGCGGGAAAGTCCAGGCACACCGACAGGGTGCGGGTCGGCAGCCGAACCGCGCGCTGGAACCAGTTCCCCCAGTGCGCCTCGCTGACGGTGTACTCGTACTCGATCCAGCAGGATTCCCCAGGATACAAGGGAAAATGCCCGTGCTCACCGGAGAAGAGGAGCCAGACTTCCTTGAAGGCGTCCCGGTCGTGGTGGGCAGCCCAGTCCATCGGGTTCGTGCGGCCACGGCCGTGCCACGCGCGCAGGCCGATCTCGTCCCAGGTGAGCGGGTTCTCGCTGTAGAGCCGATTGGAGCGCTCCGGATCGCCCGGATAACGGTCGACCGAGATGCGGATCAGGTAGCGGGTGATCGGCCCGGCCCCCTGGTTGACCAGGCGACGACGCTGGGTGAGCCGATAGACACCGTCCTCGTAGCGCAGGGTCGCGTCGTCGTGGTCGACCACCAGACTTCCCGTCCCTGCCACTGGATGGTCGGCTACCGGCGGCGCGGGCCGGGACTTGCCCGGGCGGTGAGTCTCGAAGCCGCGGTAAGCGGTGCGGAGGGCGCCACCGGCACGCAGCGCGACCTCTGCATGCCTGGCGAACGCCTCCGACGGGCGCTCGGTGCCGGAGAGCACCTTGGACACGTAGGAGCGGTCGTAGCCCATCGCCTTGGCCAGCGCAGCGCGGGAGAAACCGCGCACGTCTCGCCAGCGTTCGAGTTCGACGGCGAATACGTTCACCTCGGCACCCGGCTCGGCGGCGTCGGTGATCCTTGCCCTGTCCGTCATCGCTGCCGCCTCCGGAACAGGTTGTCGAGACCGTGAGTGTGCGTGTATGCACCGTGAGTCGGCACTCAGCCTAGCGGCACACCTAGAGGCCGCGGTGTTCTCACGGTAAGGCCGGGCGGCAAGCCCGGATGACCAGGAGGCACAGCAATGACCGACCTGCTCGGCTCCAGCCTGAACGACAATCCGCTGTCCAGTGCTCAGCTCCGCTACACCGTGCGGGTGCCGGCGACCTCCGCCGCGCCGGGCCAGGAGGAGACCCGACCGTTCGGTCTGCGATTCACGCAACTTGTACCGGCCCCGATCACCAAGCCGTTCTCCTACTGCCACGACCAGCAGGTCGCGGTCGACACCGACGGAAGGCCACTGATCGAGACCATGGGCAAGGAATGGAAGACGAAGTCCTCCACAGATGGCGACGAGGGCCCGGAAGAGAACTGGGGATGGGAAGAAGGATGACCGTTCTCATCCTCGCGCAGGAAGCCGACGCCCCGACCGACGCACTGGTGGCAGAGCTGAGACGGAGGAATGTCACGGTGTTCCGCGCCGACACGAGCTGGTTTCCGCGCCGGCTCGTGCTCGACGCGGAGCTCACCGGTGGCCGATGGACCGGCACTTTGTCCACCGGCCACCGCTCCCTTCAGCTGGGCGACATCCGCGCCATTTGGTACCGCGACCCATCCACATTCGTGTTTCCTCCCGAACTCACCGACGTCGAACGTACTTATGCGCACAGGGAAGCCCGGCTCGGACTCGGCGGTGTGCTCGCCGCGTTGCCGGACGTGCTGTGGGTGAACCACCCGAACCGTGCCGCCGATGCCATGTACAAGCCTCTGCAACTGGCTACCGCTGCGGCATGCGGGCTGCATGTCGTGCCGACACTGGTCACGAACTCGCCGGCTGCGGTGCGCCGTTTCGCCGGGCAACTGCCTGGCGAGGTAGTGCACAAGTCGTTCGGTCCCAACAGCATCACCGAGGGAAGCCTGCTCAAGGTCGCCTACACCCGGAGGTTCACTACTGCGGACTTGCGGGGTGTCGCGACGACGGCGCTTCAGGCGCAGGCGTGGGTAGCCAAGGGCGCCGAGGCCCGCGTGGTCGTCACCGGCGAGCGGATGTTCACCATCCTCATCAAGGCGAACTCAGCTGCCTCGTTCGAGGACTGGCGGGCTGATTTCGGTGCACTGACCTACGAGCTGATCGACACACCACCCGAGATCGAAGCCAGAGTTCGCGCGTACATGAAGGCGCTGGGCCTGACGTACGCGGCGCTGGACTTCGGCATCGAAAAGGACACTGGGAGACACATCTTCTACGAAAGCAACTCGTCGGGGCAGTATGGATGGCTGGAAGCGCAAACAGGAGCGCCGATCACCGCGGCGCTGGCGGACCTACTCGCTGGAGTGTGCTCGTGACGACCACCTTGGACACGCAGTGGCAAGATCGCGCCGCCGGACTCGCCGACACTCTCACCGAGCTGGGCAAGCTCACCGACCCCGACTGGCAGGCAGCGGTCCGCGCCGTCGCGCGGCACGAGCTCGTACCCCGCTTCTACACACAGGACACCTCCGGTGCCTGGATCGAGTCCGACACCAGCACCCAGCACAGCCGGATGGCGTGGCTGGACGCGGTCTACTCGAACAAGCCACTGATCACCGCGTTGCAGCGGGACACCGACCCCGTTCGGGTGCTTTCGTCGTCCAGCCAGCCCGGCCTGATGACCCGTATGCTCGAATCCCTCGACGTCCACAGTGGACACCAAGTGCTGGAGATCGGCACCGGCACCGGCTACAACGCCGCCCTGTTGTCCCATCGGCTCGGCGCGGGCAACGTGTTCTCGGTCGATGTCGAACCCGACCTGATCGATCTGGCCCGCACCCGGCTCGCCGCGCTCGGCTATACCCCTACCTTGGTCGCCGCCGACGGCGCGCTCGGGCTGCCCGAGCACGGCCCGTTCGATCGGATCATCGCGACCTGCGCGGTGCCGGCGGTCCCCTGGGCCTGGGTCCAGCAGCTACGGATCGGCGGCGTGGTGCTGACCGACCTGAAGGTCGCACACGGCGCAGGCAACCTCGTCCGGATCACCCGAACCGACACCGACCGCGCGGAGGGCCGATTCGACCCGACCTACGCCGCTTTCATGAGCCTGCGCCACCAGCCGGGCGGGCTGGATCGGACCGTGACCTGGGCGGCGCGCGACACCACCGTCGCCCACCGATGGACCAGTACCGTTGATCCGCAGACGCCGTGGAACAGCCTGGTGGTGTGGTTCCTGGCCGCGTTCGATCTCGGCCCGGACGTCTCGATCGGCTACACCGGGTCCGACACCACCAGCCAGCCGTCCGCTGTCACCCTCTCGACTCCGGATGGCTCCTGGGCCCAGATCGCCCTCGCTACGGCGGACGGGGCGCATCAGGTCACCGAAGGCGGGCCGCGGCGGCTCTGGCTGGCCGTCGAACGCGCGCACCAGCTCTGGAACCGGCTGGATCAGCCGGGCTGGGACCGGTTCGGGCTCACCGTCACCCCCGAGGCCCATACCCTCTGGTTCGACCATCCTGACGGGGATCACCGCTGGACCTGATCTCGCGGATCCCGGCACAGGCGTGCCTGCAACGGGATCCGCGACGACAGGATGGATCGTCCGGCTTACCAGCCGCGCTCGGCGAGGCGGTGGGGCTCGGGCACGTCGTCGACGTTGATGCCGACCATGGCCTCACCGAGGCCGCGCGAGACCTTGGCGATGACGTCGGGGTCGTCGTAGAAGGTGGTCGCCTTGACGATGGCCTCGGCGCGCTGGGCCGGGTTGCCGGACTTGAAGATGCCGGAGCCGACGAAGACGCCCTCGGCGCCGAGCTGCATCATCATGGCCGCGTCGGCCGGGGTGGCGATGCCGCCGGCGGTGAAGAGCACGACCGGGAGCTTGCCCTTGGCCGCGACCTCCTTGACCAGCTCGAACGGGGCCTGCAGCTCCTTGGCGGCGACGTAGAGCTCGTCCTCGGGCAGCGAGGACAGGCGGCGCAGCTCGGCGCGGATCTTGCGCATGTGGGTGGTCGCGTTGGAGACGTCGCCGGTGCCTGCCTCGCCCTTGGAGCGGATCATCGCGGCGCCCTCGTTGATGCGGCGCAGCGCCTCGCCCAGGTTGGTCGCGCCACAGACGAAGGGCACCGTGTACTGCCACTTGTCGATGTGGTTGGCGTAGTCGGCCGGGGTGAGCACCTCGGACTCGTCGATGTAGTCGACGCCGAGCGCCTGCAGCAGCTGCGCCTCGACGAAGTGACCGATGCGCGCCTTCGCCATGACCGGGATGGAGACGGCCTCGATGATGCCGTCGATCAGGTCGGGGTCGCTCATCCTGGCGACGCCGCCCTGCGCGCGGATGTCGGCGGGCACGCGCTCGAGCGCCATGACGGCGACCGCGCCCGCGTCCTCGGCGATCTTCGCCTGCTCGGCGTTGACCACGTCCATGATCACGCCGCCCTTGAGCATTTCCGCCATGCCGCGCTTGACGCGGGCGGTGCCGGTTTCGGGAATGGGCTGAACGTCAGTCACTGAAGTGGCCTTTCGAAGAGGGGGCTGTGCCGCCCAGTCTAGGTGCCACGTGGACCGCCGACCCAGGCCAGTACGCGACGATTTCAGCAGTCCACTTCGGGGCGGGCGGCCACCAGGCCGTCGGCAGCGGCGGTTCGCACATAGAGCGTCTCGCGACCTGCTTTATGGGCGCTGACCAGGCCCGCAGCCCGCAAAGTCGTCAGCTGTCCGCGCACCGCGGCCGGGGTCATGCGGGTCCTTGTGGCGAGCTCGGAAGTGGCCACCGGGGCGGCCAATTCCGTGAGCAACATCGCTCTCCCGCGGCCGACCACGGCGGCCAGTTCGCGGGACGCGGGCGCGCCACCGTCGTCCCAGAGACCCGCGAGACCCCGCGCCGGGTAGCGCACGACGGGCTGCCAGCGCGGGTCGGTCTTCGAATAGACCTTCGGCCAGGCGAACGCGGACGGCACGAGCACCAGTCCCCGTGTCCCGAGTGGATGGACGGCGTGCAGGTGCGCGTGTGCGACGGTCAGCGCGCCCTCGTGCCAGGCGACCATCGGTGAGAGGTCGTTGAGCAGGCGCTCGGCGCCGTGCTCGGCGAGCAGCTTGGCCCGGTGGAGCACGTCCGCCTCGAGCAGCGCGCTGATCCGCCGCCAGCACGGTTCGAGCACGAGTTCCCAATACGCCTCGATCAGCGACGCCAGCCGCTCCAGGCCCTTCGCCGGGTCGCGATAGAAGCGGGCCAGGCCACCGGAGCCGTAAGAGTCCATTGTGTCCAGATCACGCCGGACGACACGCGCGGGCACGTCACGCAGCACGTCGAGTTCGTGTTCCAGTTCCGGCAGCGGTGTCGACGGGGTCGGCGCGAGGAAACCGGGCAGCTGCCGCTCGGGCACCAGGTCGCGCAGCAGCCCGATGTCCAGTCCCGCTTGGGAAATCCGGCGCTGCGCCTGCTTGGCCCATGGCAGGTGCAGCGCGTGAGCCGCGGGTTCGGCGAGCACGCGCACACTCGCGACGCATTCCCACAGCGGGGAGAACGCGAAGCGAGTGTGCGCCATGTCCTGGGCGGTCAGCGCGAATTGCGGCACTCCGCCGAGTCTAGATCAATCCTTTGTAGACAGACCTTGCGGGAACGCGAATAACCCGTCCGGGTCATACTTCCCGGCGACCCGGCGCAGCCTCGGCAGGCTGCGGCCGTAATAGGCGTGCGCCCACTGCGGCATTTCCGGATCAAGGTAATTCACGTATCCGGTCTGCCCGGTCATCTTGCCGATTTCGTCGCGGACCTGGCCGACCTGGCGTCGCACGGTCGCCTCGTCACCGGTCGACGGGCCGACGTCGAGCAGGAATTGCGCGCTCGAAACCGCGTCGCGATGCGGGAACGCCGAGTCGCCGCGCGCGATCGCGCCGCCGAAGGTGTCGACGATCGTGTACATCCCCGGCGTCGCCGTCACGACGTCGGCGAAATGCCCCGGATCCGACAGCGGCGCGGAGATCATCCGCGACGCGCCCACGTACGCACCCCTGGCGTACTGACCCTTCCCGCCGCTCCAGCTCGGGCCGCACTTGGGCGCGGTGAAATCGCCGCAGCCGCCGTAATGCTCCATCGTCGCGAAATAGCTCAGGTTCTCCGCGGACCGCGAAATCGGCTGCGTGCCGACCCGCCTGATGAGATCGTCGAGGAACGGCGCGGCCGCGCTCGCGGAACCGACGAAACAACCTTCGAGCCCGAACGACGGCTGCACGCCGCCGGAAATCCCGATACTCGCCCATAGCTCGTCCGGCGTCGAGAGCACCCAGTCGTGCCACGCGGCGAGCACGGACGGCAACGTTTCGGGCGCGAACCCCAGCGCGAACACCGAGAGATCGCGGGCGGGCGCGGTGTCGAAGGTGAACGAGGTGACGATGCCGAAGTTGCCGCCACCGCCGCCACGCAGCGCCCAGAACAGGTCCGGTTCCGAGGTCGCCGAGACGGTCCGCAGCCGCCCGTCCGGCGTGACCACCCGCATCGAGACGACCCGATCGCAGGTCAGCCCATATTTACGGCCGAGAACGCCGATGCCGCCGCCGAGCGTCAGCCCGCCGATCCCGACCGTCGCGCACGATCCGGCAGGCAGCAGCCTGCCCGCCTTCGCGACCGCCGTGTAGACGTCGCCGAGCCGGGCACCCGCCCCGACGACCGCCCGCCCGTCCGGGCGAACCTCGATCGTGTTCAGCGGACCGAGGTCGACGACCAGGCCCTGATCGGGCGTCGAATAGCCGACATAACCGTGGCCGCCGCTGCGTGCCGCGATCGGGATGCCGTGTCTCGCCGCGAACTCGACGCACGCCTGGACGTCCTCCTGGCACGCGACCTTGGCCACCGCGGCCGGGAAATGGTCGTCGAACATGGTCATGAAACCCGTGCGGACGCCGTCATAGCCGGCGTCCGACGGTAGATAGAGCGGACCTTTGAGTTTGCCTCGCAGCCTGTCCCACCGCGACGGCGGCGCCGACGCGCCGCTTACGCCGACTGCCACGGCACCCGCTCCGGAAATCCGCAGGAATGTACGCCGATTGAATGTCATATCTCAGCCCCCTAGCCCCAGGTCTTGCCGCCGCCAGCATATCGGGTGTGTGATCGAGGGCACACTGCTCGATGAGGAGAGTGAAATGGCCGACAAACAAAGCAGGAACGGAGACTCCGGGGCCGCCGTCGCTGTGGACGATCCCGCGAAGGTGCGCAATGTAGTGCTGGTCGGCCCGTCGGGGTCCGGCAAGACCACCCTCACCGAGGCGTTGCTGGCCGCCTCGGGCACCGTGAACAGGGCCGGTTCGGTGGTCGACGGGACCACCGTCTGCGACCACGACCCCGCCGCCGTGCGGCAGCAGCGCTCGGTCGGGCTGGCCGTGGCTCCGGTGGTCCACAACGGTTACAAGATCAATCTGATCGACACGCCCGGGTACGCCGATTTCGTCGGTGAGCTGCGCGCCGGCCTGCGCGCCGCCGACGCGGCACTGTTCGTGGTGTGCGCCGCCGAAGGCGTCGACGCGGCCACGATCGCGCTGTGGGAGGAGTGCGCGGCCGTCGGGATGCCCCGCGCGGTCGTCATCGCCAGGCTCGATCACCACCGCGCCGACCCGCAGGCCGAGATCGCCGCCTGCCAGGACGCGTTCGGCGCCGGCGTGCTCCCGCTCTACCTACCGGCGGGCAACGGCCTGGTCGGGTTGATCACGCAGCGGTTCTTCGACTACTCGGAAGGGTTCCCGCCGAAGATCACCGACCCCGACCCCGCCGACCTGGACCGGATGACCCAGGCACGCAACGAGCTGATCGAGGGCGTCATCGCCGAGAGCGAAGACGAGACGTTGATGGACCGTTACCTCGCGGGTGAGGAGGTGCCGGAGGCGACGCTCATCGCGGACCTGGAGACCGCCGTCGCGCGTGGTTCCTTCCATCCGGTGATCCCCGTCTGCTCGACCACCGGGCTCGGTCTCGCCGAGGTGCTCGAAGGCATGATCAGGGCGTTCCCGTCCCCGCTGGAGCACCCGTTGCCCGAGGTCACCGCACCGGACGGCACCCCGCACGCGACGCTGACCACCGACCCCGACGGCCCGCTGGCAGCCGAGGTAGTCCGCACCGCCGTCGACTCGTACGTAGGCCGGGTTTCACTCGTCAGGGTGTTTTCCGGGACGCTGCGGCCGGAGCGGCCGGTGCACGTGTCCGGGCACGGCCTAGCCGAACGCGGCCACGAAGACCACGACGCCGACGAACGCGTCGCGCACCTCTATTCCCCGCTCGGCGCGAACCTGCGTGAGGTCCCGTTCTGCGTGGCGGGCGACCTCTGCGCGCTGACCAAGGTCGGCTCGGCCGAAACCGGCGACACGGTGTCGTCACCGGACGATCCCCTGCTCATGAAGCCGTGGGCGATGCCGGAGCCGCTGCTGCCCGTCGCGGTCATCGCGAAGACCCGCAGCGACGAGGACACGTTGGCGCGCAACCTTTCCCGCCTCGTCGCAGGCGACCCGACGCTGCGTCTCGACCGCAACGCCGAGACGAACCAGCTCGTGCTGTGGTGCATGGGCGAGGCTCACGCCGACGTCGTGCTGTCCCGCCTGCGCGCGGGCGGCGCCGACGTCGACACGGAGCCCGTCCGCATCAGCCTGCGTTCGACCTTCGCCGCGCCCGCGCGCGGCCACGGCCGCCACGTCAAGCAGTCCGGCGGGCACGGCCAGTACGCCGTGTGCGACATCGAGGTCTCCCCGCTCCCCCGCGGCGGCGGCTTCGAGTTCGTCGACAAGGTGGTCGGCGGCGCGGTCCCCCACCAGTTCATCCCCAGCGTCGAAAAGGGCGTCCGCGCCCAGCTCGCGCGCGGACTGGTCGACGGTCACCCGGTCATCGACGTCCGCGTCACCCTCGTCGACGGCAAAGCCCACAGCGTCGACTCCTCCGACGCCGCCTTCCAGACAGCGGGCGCTTTGGCTCTGCGTGACGCGGCCGCGAACGGCCGGGTCTCCCTGCTCGAGCCGCTGGACGAGGTCGCGGTCCGCCTGCCGGACGAACACCTCGGCAACGTGCTCGGCGACCTGTCCTCACGCCGAGGCCGCGTCATGGGCACCGAGGCCGACGACGGCGGCCGCACGACCGTCCGCGCCGAAGTCCCGGCAACGGAACTGATCCGCTACGCGATCGACCTGCGTTCCCTGACCTCGGGCACGGCGACGTTCACCCGCCACCACGCCCGCTTCGAACCCATGCCCCAGGGAGCCGCCGCCCACTGACCCCAGCTCGTGAAAGCCCGAAAGTGGCTTTCGTCAGATCGCATCTGACGAAAGCCACTTTCGGGTTATTGCCAGGTACTCGGCCGGGGCCGGGCTCAGGCCTTGGGCTGAGGTGTGCCGTTCGGCCAGACGCAGGGCGAGGACGCGTCGATCGACAACCGGCCGTCCGGCGTGGCTTTGATCGACATGGTGAACTCGGTGTGACTGTTCTTGGCGTTCACGAACATGTCGCGCGGGCGGCTGTCGGACTCGATGTTCCAGCCATGCGCTGTCCACCAGTTCTTGACGGCGTCGACGTAGTCGTCGTTCTTCGCTCGATCGATACCGTCGATCCAGTAATCGACGGCGATCTCGGTCCGGCCGTCGGGCTTGCCTTGTGTGTCCGTGCAACCAAGCGGGAGTGAACCGCGATCGATCAGCTGGAATCCGGTCGGTAGCGATGCCGTGGTCGCTTCCCGCACATGTTCTGCCGCTTGAGCTTTCGCCTGAGCGGCGGTCATCGTCGGGTCCATGGTTTCGTCTCCGCACGCTGTGAGGGTGGCCAGCGATGCCACAAAGACCGCCGTGATCGTGGCCGACGTCGTCATCATGGCTCTGGTCCTGGTCCGATTCATCAGGTTGGTGCTCGTCCCGCGATGACCTCGCCCATCCCGCGCAGTGAGGTGGATCCCCGGTTCCAGTAGTCGCTGTGCGAGGTCGCCGGGTTCGTCATGTTCGATTCGAAGACGTCACCGCCGAATCTTCGGTCGGCAGGGTCGGGTCCAAGCGGATCGACACTGTCGGCCATCGGGTTGTGGATATTCGTGAGATGGCCGATGGGGTCGGTGAGCGCGATGGTGGAATGCACGTGTGAGGGGACCTGGTTCTGACTGACGCCGTCGAGATGCAATTGGCTTGCCTGATCGACGCCTACCCCAGGGCTGGCCACGAAAACGACATTCCCGGTATTGAGACCCAGATCCCGCGCGGCGTGGCCGACCACCGTGGTGCCGTAACTGTGTCCGATGACAGTGCTGTTCATGGGGTTCTTGGGATCATGGCTTGCCGCCAGCCCGTCCTGGAAACGATCCAATCTCGGCGCTCCGCCGTCGGCGTAGTCCGTACTGCCTGCCGCGGGCAGACTTTGCGGGGCGTCGTAGCCCGCCCAAGTGATCACGGAGGTCGATCGGGACCCGGCGTCTTCGGCCGCGCGCACCATGAGGTCGGATCGGTTGATGTCGGTCGCCATTCCGTCCAGCCCGGCGAACGTGCCAGGTACGTAGGTGGCGACGTTGGCCGCGGTGTCCGGATTTCCGATGGCGACGATCGCTTGGCCGACGTTGTCGCCGTTGATCCCCAGCAAGTAGGCCGGTGGCCTGCCGGGTATCTCCGGCTCAAGGCGTTGGCTGACTGAGTCGATGCCACGAAGCTTCTTGTCGAGCGTTTCGAGGTCCGCCTTGAGACGGTCGAAGGCGAGCCGATCATTGAGTTTGAGCTCTCCACTCGGCAAGCGCGGAAAATCGTCGATCTTCTTCTGGAGCAGATCGCGTTCGTGCTGAAGGCGTGTGCGAGCGCGTTCCATCAGCGTGCGATTGGCGATATCGCGTTGCACCGCCGAAAACCCATCTCGCGGGCCGACGAGTTCCGGTCGATCCATCGCAAGCCTGGTTCGCTGGCCTTCGCTGAGTGTGGCCCAGTAGGCGGCGTTCTGGGCGACCGTCGCACCCTCAGGTGGTGGGGCGGGGATCGTCAACGAACCCACCGCGTCTCCGGCGTTGGCCGCCGCGGCGAGGCTGGTGTGCTCGTTGTCATTGGCGGCCGCGTCGATGGTGTGTCCGGACAGAATGCGGTCGAGCACGACGCAGAAATCGTCGTCGACGTCGGTCGCGCTGCGGATCACCTGGTCAATGCGGTCCCTAAGTTCCGCCGCGATCTTCTGCCGGTCTCGCGCAACGGCTTGCTTTTGATCGTCCGGAGTGTCCGGCGGCGGCCCGTTGTCGACGATCGCCCCGCTGTCGGCGATGGTGAAGTGGTGAGACGTGGCGAGGCCTTCGACCTCCACCACACCGTGGACGACACCGCTGATCGCGTCTCCGGTATCGCCGACGCTCCGCCTGCCTGCCGCGATCTCGGCGGCGTACTCCTCCAGGCCGTCGATAATCTGGTCGACCTGGCCGGCCGCGGCGCTGGCAGCGTCGCCGCGCCACCCGTCCGGGGTGTTGATGTCTCGCAAGTCATCCGACAGCGCGACGATCTTGTTGTATGCGTCGTTCATCGGGCCGACCGCACCCAGCAGCGGACCGGGCGCCCAGCGCTTGACCTCTCCCCACACGACCATCAGCTTGGCCTCGGGCCTGCCGTCGTCGACACTTTGACGCTCAGGTCGTGCGCAGCGACTTCCTCGTTGCCGCTGTAGAGCCGTACGGCTTTTGCCATGTTCACCGAGTGCTCGTCCAATGTGCCGACGAACCCTCTCTCACGTCCCCGCCAGGCCTCGATCACAGCGGCCAGCTTGGGCACGGACCGCGCACCTGGCATTCCCGCGTCACCACCGGGCAAGGTCGCCGAGCAATCGACACCTTGCAGGCCCCGTGCCACCCGTTCCGCAGCCTCACCCGTGTGTTTGATCTTGTCGATCATGACCTCATAACCCGACACTGGGCCTCCCTCCCGTAGCCAGTTGATTACACTACGCGAGCACCAGAACGGTTTTCAATCTCCCGAACGAACGTCAAGCATGCCTACATATACGGTCGCGGAGGGTTACTCAGCGGCACGCACGCGCAATTACTCAGCCGGGCCCGCCATTTCAGAATGAGAAGCCTCCAGGGCGGGCGTTGCGGTCGGCGATGAGCCCCGCCAGTGTCGCGATGGCGATTTCAGGCGGCGTGCGCGAGCCGATGTTCAGGCCGACCGGCCGGTGCACCCTGGCGATGTCCGAGGTGGGAACGCCCAGCGCGGTGAGGGCCTCGACGTGCGGCCCGGGGTGGCGCGGATTGCCGAGCACGCCGATCCAACGAGACGGCCCCGCGAGTACGTCGCGCAGCACGGTACCCAGCTCGGGGCGGTGATGGTCGGTCACCACGATGTCGGCGGTGTCATCGACTTCGGGAGCTTTCGAGAAGACTTCGACGTCCTCAGGGAATGAGCGGTCAGGATCGGGCTCGAAGAGCACCGGGCGGTAGCCCAGATCACGGCCGTACGCCAGCAGGAAACGCGCGACCGGCGAGGCGAAGACGGCGACCAGTGTTCGCTGCTCCACCGAGGGGGCGGCATTGCCGTGTGCTACTTCGCAAGAGGAATCGGCCATGCGGGCTAGTGTGCCACCACCAGAGGCTCACTAACGTTTTATGCATGCGAAAAACACTCGCCACCGCAATGGCGATCACCGTGTCCTTGCTGAGCGCTCCGCTCGCTTCCGCCACTGAGACAAGGGATTTCCGCGGTGACGGAGACAGCAGCTTCGGCCCGGAATTCGCGTTGATGTACGCGCGCTGGGACGCCAAAGCAAAGTCAGACGAAGCCGGTTTCACCGATTGCTTCGAAGCCGAGAAACACGTCTGGGCCTACAGCGCCTGGGTCATCAGACGCTGCACGCGTTAGACGTCGGGTTCGGCGATCTCGAAGTAGACCGGGTGCGGCGCCGTGCCCGCCAGCTTGAAATACCGGACCTTCCGACGCCGGCGCAACGCGAGCGTGTCCCGGACAGCGTCGTTGTACATACGACGCGCGATGACAACCCGGTGTTCGGCATCGGTCAGCTCGTCGGCCAATGCGACAGGCAGCCCGCCACGGTCGATCTCCGCCAAGCGCAGCGTGAGGTCGTTCTCCTCGAACTCGCGTTCCGCCCGCGGGGCGGCTTCGGCGCGCTCGGCCAGCGCGTGCAGACCGGGGAAGCCGTTCAACGAAGCGACAGTCCGGGCGACGACCGCGCGGCGGGCGAGTGCGGCGTCGAGGGCGAGCCAGCCTGCGTCGAGGCGGACGTGGAGGCGGTCGAGGCGGTTGGCCGTCGCGACCAGGAACAGGCCGCCGAGCACGAGAATCGCCACGATGAGCGCGATCAGCCAGGTCACGAGAACTCCCGCTCACTCTCACTCACGTGGCGCGGGTCGGCCGCGACCGCGGTCTCGTAGACGCGCAATACCTGGGTGGCGACCACGGACCAGTCGAAGATCGCGACGCGCTCCCCCGCCGCCGCGGCCAGCGACAGGCGGCGCGCCGGGTCTTCGAGGAGCTCGCGCAATGCCGAAGCGAGTGCGACCGGGTCGCCTGTTTCGGCGAGGACGCCCGCGCGACCGTCGTCGAGTACGCGGCGGAAGGAGTCGAGGTTGCTGGCCAGCACTGGGGTTCCGGCCGCCATGGCTTCGGTGAGGATCATGCCGAAGCTCTCGCCGCCGGTGTTCGGCGCGCAGTAGACGTCGACGCTGCGCAAGGCGCGAGCCTTCATTCCGTCGTCGACTTGGCCGAGGAGCTCAAGATGGGGCGCGAGCGCGGGGCCGGCCTCGCGGCGCAGCTCGTCGGCGTCGCCTCGGCCGACGACCAGCAGGCGCAGTTCCGGGAATTCGGGCAGCAGCAAGCGAAGTGCCTCGAGAAGGATGCCCATTCCCTTGCGTGGCTCAGTGAAGCGGCCGACGAAACCGACTGTGCCGCCGTGCCTCGGGTAGCCGTCGAGTGGCTTGGCCGTGGCGAAGAAGTCCGTGTCGACGCCGTTCGGGATCTCGACCGCGTCCCCGCCGGCATGCTCGACCTGGACGCGGCGCGCGAGCGCCGATACCGCGATGCGCGCGGTGATCTTCTCCAGCAGGGGGCGCAGCACCGGCTGGAAGGCGGCGAGCGTGCGGGAGCGGGTGGTGGCCGTGTGGAACGTCGCGACGATCGGGCCGTCCGCGATCTTCAGTGCCAGCAGCGAAAGGCTGGGCACCGCGGGCTCGTGCAGGTGCAGCACGTCGAAGTCGCCGTCGTGCAGCCAGCGCCGGACGCGGGCGTAGGACACCGGGCCGAACTGGAGGCGGGCGACCGAACCGTTGTAGGGGATGCCGAGTGCCTTGCCTGCGGGGTGCACAAAGGACGGTACGTCGGAGTCCTCGTCGGCGGGCGCGAGCACGGACACGGTGTGGCCGCGGTCGATCAGCACCCTGGCGAGGTCGACCACATGCCCCTGGACGCCGCCGGGCACGTCGAACGAATACGGGCAGACGATGCCGATCTTCATGTGCCCAGGCTGACTCGGTGCTCGGCCTCGAGGTCGGCGATCCAGAACTTCTGCAGCATGTGCCAGTCGGTCGGATGGGCGGCGATGTCGCCGGCGAAGATGTCGGCCAGCGCCTGCGTGGCGGCGGGCACCTCCTCGCGCGCGTTGACCCTGATGCGCGGGTGCAGGCGGATCTGCCAGCCGTCGTTGGTGAACCAGCAGCCCGCCGGGATGAGCGCGGCGCCGGTCGCCGCCGCGAGCCGCGCCGGGCCGCCTGGCATGCGGGTCTGCTCGCCGAAGAACTTCACCGGGACGCCGGAGTTGGTGAGGTCGCGGTCGCCGACCAGGCAGATCGCCTTGTTCTCGCGCAGGCGCTTGAGCAGCACGCGCATGGCCGCGCTGTCGCCGGTCAGCGGCACGATCTCGAAGCCGAGCGACTCGCGGTAGGCGACGAAGCGCTTGAACAGCGACTCGGGCTTCAGCCGCTCGACGACCGTGGTGAACCCGCCGAGGTAGTCGGCGAGCCAGACGCCGGCTGCGTCCCAGTTGCCGCTGTGCGGCAGCGCCATCACCGCGCCGTTGCCCTCGGCGAGCGCGGCGTCGAGGTTTTCCACGCCGGTGATCAGGCCCGCGACCTTGCGGCTGACCTCCTTGTGGTCCATCGACGGCAGGCGGAACGACTCGTGCCAGTACCGGGCGTACGAGCGCATCGCGCGCTTGGTGAGCTCGTCCAGCTCGGTCGCGTCGGCCTGCGGGACGACCCTGGCCAGGTTCTTCCGCAGCTGCTGGACGCCGGCGCCGTCGCGGCGGGACGCCAGGTCCGCGCCGAGCGAGAACAGCCCGGAGCCGGTCGACTCTGGCAGCATCTTGGCGAGCTGCCAGCCTGCGGCGTAGCCCCAGTCGGCCAGGCGTCCAGCGAAGCTCATGCTTTTTTCGCCTCCCTGGCCGCCTTCGCCACCGCGGCCATCCGTTGCAGCAGCGTGACCACCGAGAGCGCCGCGAGCAGCCAGAGCGAGATGTCCACGGTGTACGGGACGCCGAACCCGTGCAGGCCGGTGCCGACCAGCGCGATGATCAGCCGCTCGGCCCGTTCGACCAGCCCGCCGTCTGCGGAGAAGCCGGAGGCCTCCGCGCGGGCCTTGACGTAGGAGATGACCTGCGCGAGCACCAGGCAGATCAGCGCGGCCGCGGCGGCGGGGTGGTTGTCGTCCCGCGCGAAGCACCACCAGGCGATGGCGGCGAACAGCGCGCCGTCGACCAGCCGGTCGCAGGTCGCGTCGAGCACCGCGCCGAACGGGGTGCCGTAGCCGCGCGCCCTGGCCATCGCGCCGTCGAGCAGGTCCAGCATCGCGAAGCCCCACACGGTGAACGTGCCCGTGAGCAGCCAGCCATTGGGGAAGAACACCAGCGCGCAGACGATCGCGCCCGCTGTCCCGATCACGGTCATGGCGTTCGGGGACAGGCCGAGGCGCACCAGCGCCTTGCCGATCGGATCGGTGACGCGGGAGACGGATTCACGCGCGAAGATGTTGAGCATTATGCGAGGGGCACCTGGCTGCGGGGGAAGGTGGGCGAAGGCAGCCTATCCATTGGCACCGACGGTGCTGACACGCTGGTGGGTGCCCGTGCGTTCGCTCACTCTGCTTCGGCGGCTTCCATGGCCGCCCTCGCGGCCTCGCAGCGCGGTGAGAGGTTGCTGCGGATCGCCCTGCTGATCTCGCCGAGCGTCTTCACCTGTTCGGGGGTCAGCGGGTCGAACAGGCTCTCCCGCACGGTCTCGACGTGGCCGGGCGCGGCGGCTTCGAGCGCGGCGAACCCGCGGTCGGTGAGGATCGCCCACGCGCCGCGCTTGTCGCTGCCGCACGACTCGCGCCGGACCCAGCCGTTCGCTTCGAGCCTGGCGACGGCATGGGACAGGCGGCTGCGCGACGCCTTGCGCGCGTCGGCGAGTTCGCTCATGCGCAGGCGCCGTCCCGGCGCTTCGGACAGTGCGACGAGCACGCCGTAATACGTGTGCGGCATGCCGGATTCGTGCTGCAGCTGACCTTCGATGTGCGCCATGAGCATCCCGGTGGCCGCGCTGAACTCACGCCAGACGTTCTGCTCGTCTTCGCTGAGCCATCGGGTTTCGGACATGTGGTCCATGATACCCCTAGTTGAGCTCTCAACCAGATCGCGCTATGGTCGTAGTTGAGAGCTCAACCAACAGACTTTTCACCAAGGAGCAACCAGCCATGAGCGCACCGACTCAGATCCCCGGCTACGTCACCGGCACCTGGGCCATCGACACCGCCCACTCGGACGTCGCCTACAGCGTCAAGCACCTGGGGATCGCCAAGTCGCGTGGCAACTTCACCGGCTTCGGCGGCACGGTCGTGACGGCGGAGAACATCCTCGACTCGCACGTCACGGTCGAGATCGACGCGGCCTCGGTCGCCAGCGGCAACGGCCAGCGCGACGACCACCTGAAGACCGGCGACTTCTTCGACGTCGCGAACCACCCGACCATCACCTTCCGGTCGACCGGCATCCGTGAGGACGGCGACGACTACAAGATCGACGGCGAGCTGACCTGGCGTGGCGTGACCGTCCCGGTCACCCTCGACGCGGAGTTCAACGGCATCAACCCGAACCCGTCGAACAACAACGTCGACACCATCGGCGTCTCCGCCGCGGCCACGGTCAACCGCCGCGACTTCGGCGTCGGCCCCGAGGGCAACGCCTTCCTGTCCGAGAAGGTCAAGATCGAGATCGAGCTCCAGGCCGCGCTGCAGGCCTGAAGCCCCGCGATAAAGCGGGCTTTACTCCCCGGGATTTAGCGGGCTTTACTCCGGGGAGTAAAGCCCGCTTTATCACGGGTTGTCCGCGCCTCGGGCGAGGACGGCGACGTCGGCCAGGTGGGAGCGGACGTTGGCGGTGAGGCGCTTCAGGCCGAGCCTGTCGAGCACCGCGCGGAAGAGCGCCTCCTCGTCGGCCCAGCCCAGGGTTTCGGCCACTTCGGACAGGACCGCGGCCAGTTCGCGCGGCGGCATGTCGTGAAGGTCACGCGGTCCCAGCTCCCGGAGCCGCACCGGCGGCTGGTCGGGCAGGCGGTAGGTGATCGGCCGGACCCCCGATTGCCCCAGCGGGTCGTCTGCGAGCAGCACCCCGCGACGGACGGCGAGGCTGACAGCGGAATTGAGCGAACGGGCCAGCTCCGAGCCGACCCGGCGGCCGCCCGAACTCTGGATGTAGACGCGGTGGATCCGCTCGCCGAGCATCGGGCCTTCGACCGCGACGATCTCCGCGATCCCCTCGATCAGCTCGTTCCGCGACACCTCCGCGACCGGCGGCTGGATGCCCGAATACTCCACGTACGCGTCCGGCGAGACGATTTCGAGCACACCCGCCTCCGCGGGCCACTCGGGCTCAGCGACCACCACCGGTGTCCAGCCCGCGGGCCGGATCTCCTCGTCGCTCAAGATCTGCCACAGTCCCGCGAGCGCGGCCGCCGGGTCGACGTCGAACGCGGACCCCGGGATACGGACGAACCGCCAGCCACAGCGTTCGAGGTCACGCTGCCGCGCGAGGTCGTGGTCATAGGCGTCGGGCCCGTGCCACTGGTCGCCGTCGCATTCGACCGCCAGCCTGCCGTGCCCGCCGACGATCACCAGGTCGATCCGATACCCCTGCGCGGGATACTGCGGGATCACCGTGTAACCGCGATCCACGATCCGGTTGAACACCCGCTGCTCGAACAGCGAATCGAACGGCTCGACGCGCCGGTCCTCCGGCACCACCTCGCACACCACGTCCTCACGTCCGCGGTTGATCACGCCGTAGCTGTAGTCGAGCAGCTGGAACCGCATGCACTCCCGGTTCGGCAGCTCGTCCGGCCGCACCGAGTGGAACACCCAGACCTGGTCTTTCGCCCGTGAGACGGCGACATTGAACCGCTGGACGTACTGCTCCTGCGTCAGCGCCGCCATGCGCTTGTCCGGCGCCGGTGCGGCCACCATCGACAGGAACATCACGTCCCGCTCGGAACCCTGGAAGTCCGCGGCGTCCCCGCAGCGCAGGTTCCGGCTCGCCCATTCCTCGCGCGGGATCCGCGCGAGCAGCAGCGACTCGATCGTCTTCGCCTGGGTGGGACCGAGCAGCGAGATCACGCCGAACGTCTTGCCGTCGTAAGCCGGATCGGCGACGCACTTCTCGATCTGCTCGGCGATCGCCTCCGCCTCGACCGGGTTGCTCTTGTGCGTGACGCCGCGCTCGTAGCCGTCCGCGAGGTAGACCGCCTTGACCGGTTCGAGTCTGTCCACTCCGTACTGCCGGACGGGGATCAGCCTGATGCCGTCCGGCTCGTAGGCGATCCGGTTCGAGAACCCGATGATCTCGGGCACACACCGGCGATGCTCGGTCAGCGTGATCAGCCCGCCGTAGCGCATCTTGGCCTCGTCGAAGAGACTCCGCTTCGGGTCCTGCCAGGAATCGCGGTACCGGTCGTCGGCCAGGTACTGCCGCGCGAGGTCACGCAGTTCCTGCTGGTCGACGCCGACCGCGGACGGCGAGACCTGCTTGTCGTCGCCGATCACGACGATCTTCTTGGCCAGGTACTGCAGGAAGACGGCCTCGGTGCCCGCCTGCGACGCCTCGTCGACCACCACCACGTCGAACATGTCCGGCCGCACCCGCAGCTGCTCGGCGATGCGGTAGATCGGCATGATCCACACCGGCACGGACGGGCGGCACCGGTCCATCGCCTTGCGGATCTCGGCGCGGCGCTGGTGCCGGTAGGCGCCGGTGTTCTTGCCTGCCCGCTGCACCAGCTGCGCGTACTGGGTCAGGTCGGCGCGGGCGGTGCCGCTGAGCCTGCCCGGCGACGCGGCGTGGTCCCAAGCCCGGCTGGCCGCGACGGCCTCGACCTCCTTGCGCAGGCTCCGCTCGATGCCGCTGATCTGGGACTGCACCGCGTTGACGTCGATCGCGTCCAAATCGGTCACCCAGGCTCGGGTCGCCGCCCAGCGCCAGGCCTCCGCGAATCCCGGAATCCTCGACTGCCAAACGCTTTCGTGCCGGGTTTCCTCGATCTCGCGACGCAGTTCCGGCGCGGCGTCGCCGAGTCGGGACGCAAGCTCGTCGCGGCGTGACGCCTGCTGCCGGACCTGCCACATTCTGGCCAGTTTCCCTTGCGCGGCGGCGAATTCCTCATGACGGCGACTCCGCACCGCGCCCAGCAGTTCCGCGACGCACCGCGCGGCGTCCGTCCACTGTGCCGTCTCACCGACGAACGTCTCCAGCTCGACGAGTGGCTTTCTGGCCGCTGCCAAGGCTTCCTGCGCCGAGACGGCGTCGACGAGACCCGCGTACCAGCGGACATCGGCGAGCTCGGTCCAGTTCGGCGGCGGGAGCTTCAGCCACTGGAGCCGCTGCTCCTCGGCGCTCAGCCGGTCGGCGAGCGCGAGCACCCGGTGCAGCTGGGCGAGCTCGGTGACATGCCATTGCAGCCGCTCCTGGACGGTGTCCTCGGGCGGGATGACGGTGTTCTCCGGCCACGCGCGGTCCAGCGCGGTCAGCGCCTTGGTCGCCTCGGCCCACGCGATGAACGTCTCCAGCCGCGGAATCGACGTCGGCGCGACACCGTCGACCCTGACCGCGTCGAACAGCGGCTGCGCCTGTTTGACGGTCTTGTGCGCGAAGGCGCCGATCTTGGGCGCGCCGTCGGCCATGGTCTTGATCGCCCCGCCGCCGTCGAGGAACCTCCGCACCTCGGTGGCCAGCGCGACATGTCCCCCGAGATCGCCTTCCCGCACCGAAACCTCGACCAGCGGGCCGACCCTGCCGACCGAAGTGTCGCAAGTGGACACCAAACCCGCGATGGTCGCGGCCCGTGCCCGCCAGGGGTCCGCACGTCCACATCGGACATCACGCAGCGCGTCGGCCAGCCACTGCTCCCGGCGGCCCGCGAGCTGCTCGGTCTCGGCGGCGAGGTCACGCAGCCGCTGCCGGACCTCGGCGCGCTGACCGGGTTCCAGCCTCGACACCGCGACGAACGCCGGATGCCTGACCACGCGCGCGAACCGCTGCGCCTGCTCGGTCGCGACACGTTCGTCCGCGACCAGGCGCGCGAACCGGGCCGGGTCGGGCAGCCGGTCCACCTCGATCAGCTGGGAGCGGGCCTGCGCTTCGTCGGCTTCGAGCCCTTCGTCGAGCAGAAAACCGAGCCATTCCGTCGCTTCCCAGCTGGTCAGCGGCGCTTCGCCGGCGGCATGGTCGAGCCAGCCGTACTGGTCCCGCTCGGCGGTGATCCGCTGGGCGATCGCCGACAGCGTGCCGCGGTAACCCTGGTGTTCGCGGTCCCTGACCTCGCGTTCCCGCGCTTCGAGCAGCCTGCTGTGCAGCTCGGCGCGTTCGCGGGTCAGCCGGTCGATCGTGGCGAGATGGTCCCGGATGACCTGCGAGTTCGCCTCGGCGTCGTGATCGCTCGCGGCGGCGGCGATCTCCTGCACGGCGAGTTTGAGGTCGGCCATGTCCTCGCGTGAGGTGCCGACGACGGCCACGGCGAGCGGCTTGATCTCCTCGGGCAGCTTCTCGCGAACCTCGCGCAGCGCGCGATCGGTCTGCGCGGTGACCAGCACCCGCTTGCCCTGCGCGAGCAGATGGGAGATCAACGCGGCGGCGGTGTGCGTCTTGCCGGTGCCCGGCGGCCCCTGCACCAGAGTCTGGGCGAGCACGTCGACGCGCCTGATGACCGACAACTGCTTGTCGTTGACCGGCATCGGCAGGAACGGCTCGCCGTCGACGTCCATGATCGCGCCCTCGCCGGCGGCCTCCGGCGCGGACGGCACATGATCGGGATCGAGCAGCGGGATCAGCCCGTCCGGCACCTCGCCGGTCCGGTCGAGCTGGGCGAGCACGGTGTCGAAGATTTCGATCAGGCCCTGGTAGGTGCGCCTGCGCAGGATGAGCGCGGGCGCGAACGCGGCGACCGCGTGCCTGCCGGCCGGTGAGTGCTCGTTCTCGTCGCGGTACTCGCCGTCGGGATCGAGGCTGTGCACGAGCCTGCGGATGAAGTCGCCGGTGGCGGCCCGATCCAGCGCTGGTCCTTCATAAGCTTTGACGTCCGCCTGGATCTCGTTGATCTTCTCGGGCGCGGTGATCAGTCCAGGGTCGACCATGTCGAGTTCGAGCCGCACGGGCTCGCTCGACTCGACGGCACGGACCTCGATCACCCCGGTCCGGTCGTCGAAATGGACGGAAACGGCGCAGGTCAGCAGATGCCGTTTGATCGGCTGCCAGCTCAAGCAGCCGGTGCCGACGATGAGCTCGAAGTCCTCCGGACTCTCCGTGGACTTGATGTAGATCTGGTGGAGCCTCCCGTAGAGGTCACGGGCCGGGCGGTCGGTCTGCGCCTGGTGCGCCCACGACTCCCAGCGCGCGAACCAGCTGCTGTAGCGCGCCCGCATGCGGGGAAAGTCGCTCAGTTCCAGCGTTTTCGGAGTGTCCTCATCGGACGGTTCGACAATACTCTCACGCAGCGACGGTTCCTGGTCCGGCTCGTCGAGCGGCTCGGTCAGCCACCGGCCCAGCTCGTCGCCAGGGTCCGGCGGATCGGCCACCACCACCCGCTCGACAGCGAGCAGCGGGCCCTCGCCGCCCTCCTCGAGCACGGTGATCGCCGGATGCTCTGGCACATCGGAAAGCCAGATCACCTCGCCTTCGCGCTGATAGACGTCCACCGAGCGCACCGGGCTGGACTTCAGCCGCTGCGCACCCCGCAAGAACTCGAACAACCGACGCGCGCGGCCCGCCAACGACGTATCCATCCCACCACCCAAGCTTTCGCAAACCCGATCACTGTCCGTTCAGTGGTTCTCGCGCTGAGCCCGCTCGATCACCTCCTCGACGCGCAGCGGACTCGCCGGGTGATGCGTCAGGCACAGCGGCGTGGTGACCTGCCGGAACCCGAACGCTTCGCTCGCCACGTAGAATTGAGCCCGCTCCAGCCGCGAGATGTCGGCGACCGGACTGCCCTTCGCCCTCGCAAGGTCGTTGGCGGCAGCGATCTGCGCCGGGCTGTTAAGCCTTCCGAAGAACTGAGTCATGGCATTGCCGACGACCTGGTTATGCAAGCCCTTCGGCGCTTGAGTAGCGAACAAGAGGCCAAGCCCGTACTTACGCGCTTGAGAAGCCAGCACGATCGTGCTGCGCGTACTGGCCGTGAGCGTCCCCGAAGCGGCGAGCATCTGCGCCTCGTCCATGACGAACAACGCGCCCAGCGGCTTGTCACCGGCCGGATTCCGCTTGATCCAAGCGAAAAGCTCCATCTGCAGCTGGTTGACGAAGTTCTGCCGCTGTTCCTCGGCGGGCAAGCCGATGAAGCTGATCACGGAGACCCGCGCGCGCTTGCCCGAGCTCGGGTTGAGCAAGATTCCCGGGTCGACGGGCTCTCCCCCACCGGCCAGCAGCGGATCGTTGACCATCGCGGCCTTGAGCGCCTCGGCCAGATCCCCGGCGACGCGCCCGCTGTTGTTGAGCGTGCTCACGCCCTCCGGCAGATCCGAAAGCACCTCGATCAGCCCCGGCAGACTCCGCGACCCGGTCCGCGCGTGATGCACGACCGCCTGCCGCAGCACCGCCAGCCCGATGTTGGCCTTGACCGTGCTCCCGGTCAGCCGCACCTGCGGAGCCAGCGTCGCCACGGCCACCTCGACCGCCGCGGAGAACTCGTCCTCGTCGTCGAGAACTCCCGCGAAGTCCGGCAGCGGCTGGAACGCCAGCGGCCTGCCGGATGCCCGCCCGGGTGTCCACACGACGACGTCCGTCTCGGCGAGATACCGCTTCGCGAGCGTCGCGTCGTCGGGTCCCCAGGCCTCGGGCTCCTCGGGCCAGGCGTCGCCGAGCCGCGCGAGGTCGTTGTTCGGGTCGAGCACGATCGTGGAGACGCCGAGCAGCGCGCACTCCTCGATGATGCGCCTGAGCAGGACGGTCTTGCCGGACCCCGAGCCCGCGAACACCGCGGCGTGCTTGCGGAGCGCCGCCAGTTCGACGCGTACCGGCGCACCGCCCTTGACCAGCGCGCCGAGCGTGATCTCCCCGTCGACGGAAGGCTCAAGCCTCGTCACTTCCTCGGTGACGGCCTCAACGGCTGCCTGCTGCGGGAGTCCGTCGGGCAGCACAGCCGACAGCAAGTCCGACTTACCGGCATGGCGCTGGATCACCAGCCACTCGTGCAACCCGGCAGGCGCCTCGGCGAACATTCTGTCGAGCGCCCAGAACGTGCGGACATCCGATTCGGACAGGGTGAAACGCTGTCCACCCGCGGCTTCGAAGGCTCCCAGCTCGGCTTGGGTTTTCGGTCCCTTCGACCACGGCAGGTTGCGAAGCAAGATCAGATGCCGGTTGTCGGCGCCCACACGCAGGCCCGCAGCGGATCGCGCCTTGCGGAGGCGATGCAACACCGCGAGGTGGTGCGGCGCGAAGATCACCCGGAACGCCCAGTGCTCTTCGAGATCCGAGGTCTCGTCGATCGTGTGGGTGAGCCACGCGTGCACTTCGTTGCGCTCATTACGAGCGGTCCAAGCCCACTCCAGATTGTCGTCGCCGACTTCGGTGATCCAGCCGCGCAACGCGGCAGACAGCAAGCCGGGCATGACCTTGTCTTCCGTGCGCTGGTCCAGCAGCGCTGCGACATCCGCAGCCGCGCGCAGTTCCTCGAACCGAGCGTCCAGTTCCGCGAAACGGTCCGGCTTCAGCTCGGGCCTTGGTGTGACAACACGAGGAACCGCCTGATCGTCGAAGCTGGACAGCTCGCGAATCTGCCCGGTTCGCACGCACAGGTCGATATGCGCTCCGACCCGCTTCAGCAGTTCACGCGGAGTCCACTCGTCCCACGAGCCCTCGAACGCCTCCGGCGCCACAGGCCAGGTCGGGTGCGGCGGCACAAAACCCATCTCTTTGTATGCGAGACCGAGACGTTTCGCGATCAGCTCGCGACCGAGTTCGGCGTCGGTGACCCGGCCCAGTGTCAGGTGCTCGCGGAACCGGTCCGGCACGGTGTCGGCCGCCTTGGACTTGATCTGCGTCCAGGTGTTGGGCAGGCAGGCGAGCACCGTCACGGTCCGCCGGGTCACCTCGCGCAGCCGCATCAGGCCGTCCGCGATCTGCCCGACCAGCCGGTCGCTGTCCGAGATCGCCCCAGGTTCCTTGGTGTTCAGGTCGGAGCGGGCGATCAGGGTGTCGAGCTGGTCGACGGCGATGACCACCGGCCCGGTCAGCGCCAGCAGCTTGCTGATGTCCCGCACCGTCGTCAGCGCGGGCTTGGGCTGCGGCCGGATCCCCCACTTCTGCCGGTCCCCCGACTTCGACTCCTCGAACCCGCCCAGGTAGTCGTCACCGATGTAGCTCGTCGTCGTGTCTTCGCTGTTGTAGAGCACCATCGCCCGCGCGGTATCGGCACACTCGAGCGCGATCTGCCGATCGATCCCCCGCAGTCCATGGAGGAACTTGTCGAGGTCCTCTTTGGTCAGCCTCCGTCCATTGAGGATCCGTTCGGTGGCCTTCGCGTCGACGTTGGCACGCAGGCAGACCCGCCGCAGGAAGCTCGTCAGCTGAGTCGCCCCGGATTCGTCCACACGGGACAGACCACCGCGCATCGCCTCGGCCGTGTTCTCCCAGAAGGCGTCACCGGCGGTGAGGTCGTCGAGGAAGAAGTACCCACGAGCCCGGTACGCCTGCCTTCGCACGAGTCCGAGCAGGTGCGTCTTGCCGACGCCCTTCTTTCCTTGCAGCACAAGACCGATCGGGCTCGGTCCGTCACTCGCCGCCGCGTCCCGGATCCCCTTGTCGACTTCGGCCGCGACGTCGGTGTGCAGGCCGCTGACGTGATACGGCGAGTCACGCCAGACGTGGTCGGGGGTGTCGGCCCAGTCGAACCGCAGATTCGACAGCGCGGTCGCCTGGTCCATCATGACGCCTCGATGGAGAGCAGGTGGTTGTCCTCACCGCCGATGCGGATCGCCGCCTCGCGGTCGGCCGCGGTGAGCGTCTTCTGGTTGGACTCCGGCACGAGATGCGCCTGCCTCGACCGGCTCAGCTCCTTGAGCGCGGCGTCGACGTCCGCGACGGGCACGTTGCCGAGCTCCGCACGCAACTCCGCCAATCCGACCCAGTCACGCGGAGCCCTGGCGAGCTTGCCGTACGCAGCCCGGATACGACTCTCCACATCCTCGGCCGCCATCTTCACCTCGGGCGCGAAGACGTCTGCCAATCGCAGGTTCTTCCGCTGCAGATACTCTTCCAACCCGCCGAGAACGACGTACATGGCACTCGCGAGCGTGCTGCGAACGGACGTCGGCGCCGGTTCACCGGCACGCATTTCGTCTTCGCACCAAGCCCAGCCACGCTCGGTCAGCTCGTGTGCGAAAAGGCGTCCGCGCTTCCAGCTGGCGACCAGGTTGAGGTCGTTCAACTGCCTGCGTTCCTTGCCGTCGAGGCGGAAGCCCACAATGGACTCCAGCTCCGGGTTCTCCACCTCGCGAGCGAGCACCATGAGCGTGAACAGCGCCGCGGTCTGCTTGTGTCCCAATCGATCCGTCATCCGAGATCCTCTCCCGCCCGGGTCTAATCCCGGAGATTTCCCTTGAACTGGTGCCGGCTGCCGAGGAACCGCTCAACCCACTCGATCGCCTCCCGCGTGCCCACCGGCACGCCGACGTGATGGTTTTCGCTGGTACGAGGCCGGATCGCCAGCGCCAGATCCGCCCCGAGTTCCTGTGCACGCAAGTCGTCTCCGGCCCCGACGGCGGTGGTCAACGCCCGGACGAGCTCGTCCACGAGCTCCCACAGCAGCGGACGCAGCCGAGCGTCAGAGACCTGCCGCATGAGGGTGATGAGATCGACGTCGCCGGTGTCGACCAACCCTGTGATTCCGTTGAGCTGCTCGACCAAGCCTCGTGCGACCTCGGCGGGCCCGCGCGAAAGCCCAAACCGCAAGTACCTGAGGTTGCCGACATACCCCGGCAGCCGATGTGGTTCCGTTCCCGCCGTCAGGACCGGGATGAGCCTCCGGTCCTGGCCCAATGTCCGGTGCAGGAACAGTTCGACCTCAGCCTTCTGCCACCGGCTCACCTCCTGATCGACGATCAGGCAGAGATGCCTGGCGCCGTCCTCGGCCTTGCCGAGCAGGGATCGGTCGCCGGAAAGGGAAAGCTCCGCATGCACGCCTTGGGCTTCCAGATGCTTGACGAGTTCGGTCGCGCCTTGCAAGGTGGATCGAGGCGTGCTCACCCGGACCTCACGAGTGAAGGTGCGCTTCTCCGTCCGGACGGCGCCGACGTAGGCGTCGCGGTTCTCGGCCAGCAACTCCGTGCGCTCGAAGTGATGTGCGATCACCGAGGCAACCGTCTCCAGCGCATAGCTGATTTGGTCGGCGGTGGGATTCAACTCCGAGTAGACCGGCAACTCTTCGCCGAAGGTCCAGTACGAGATGTACGGCAGGGTCAGGTGCCGTGACATCAGCTCCGGCGGGACATCACGGTCGAGCCAGTTGGTGAACAGTCCCTTGGTCTTGTCCAGGCAGATGCGCCGCCACTCGTCCGCGCGGGCGTACTCCTCGCGGCTGTCGAATCTGGACAGTACCGGCAGGACAGCGAGCCTCGGCCGATCGTAGGGCATCCGGTCACGAGCCACGTCGGCGAGCCTGACGATGCTTACGGCACCATCCATGCTCTGGACATTGGCCGTGAACAACACGACGAGCCGGTCCGGGAGATGTGCCGTGCAGATGCCGCCGATGTCGGAGATCCCGGTGCGGCTGTCGAGCAGGACGAAGTCGTACTCGGAAGTCCATTGCTCGCGGCACAGTTCGAGGTAGTCGCCGAAACCCTGCTCGTAGAGCCCCTCCCAGTCGATGTTCTGCACTCGACCCGCGTATCGGTCGTCCATCCGGCCCGCGGCTATCACATCGAGCTTGTTCACCCCGGTCAGCCGGGTCGTGTGCGCCGCGGGGCGCACCCGTTCGGCGCGGAAGTCGTCGATCAGGTCGACCACACCGCTCGCGGGAGCCGCGTTCATCATCGGCCGGAAATAGTCGTGCAGGCCGGGCGCTTCCAGATCCCAGTCGAGACAGAGGACTCGGTGGCCCCAACGCGCCAGCAGAACCGCGATGTTGGCGAGCGTGAAACTGCGCCCCACGCCGCCTTTGTAGGAGTAGAAGGTGATCACGGTTCCCGGCATCGGTCAGAACCTCGGCAGCTTCGATACCGGGGGCGGGTCGGGCATGGGCGTGTGCACCGGCCAGTCCGATCGCCACTCAGGCGCCCGCTCGATGAGCCCCACCAGGTCCTCCGCCATGCTCTCCACTGCTCGGTGGAAGTCGAAGTACTCAAGGCTGTTCTGGAAGTGCGGATAGGGCAGGTTCCAGTCCTTGAAACTCCGCATGGTCCGCTCGTGCGCCCAGGAGGGAAAGTTCAGTGAGTCGCTGAAGATCACCGGATATATCAACCCATGCGAAGTGAGACCGGCAAGTTTTTCTCGCTCTGCCATCGAATACCATTCGGCCAGGCACCACTCGTCGCGAAAGTACTTCGGTGAGCAGACCGGCACCAGCACACGCGTGCGCTGCAGTGCGTCCCGAACCTGCTGCGGCCACTTACCGCCGATGGTGATCTCGTCATCGAGAAAAATACTGACCGTCTCGGCGAGATTGTCGTCCAACAGCTCCTTCAGGCGCGGGTAAAAGTGCGTGCGCACCCACGCGGGCACGGTCGCGCCCGCGCGGGGATAGCTGATGAACACGTCGTATTCGTACACCCGCGCCATCGCTCCCTCGTCCCCCGGCCGCCGACAGCCCCCGATGTTAGGGCTACGGGGTGTAACCGAAACAGGTCCAAAAAATCGACAATTTCTGGACATTTACCGGCCATCGCGTACGGCTGGGCGGTCCGCGGCGACTCTGATCGGGAACGATGTCCGCGAGCGAAGATCACCATTGGCGTGCGTGGGACAAAATCACGGGAAAAGACAGAAAGGTGACAAGCAGCCGACAAGTCCGGTTGAGGACGGGGTGGCCGGGCCAGAATGCCTGTCACCGAGTTCCAGCGAGCAGGAAAAGGAGCGCCGATGTCCGATCGCGACGCGCCAAGGGTTTTCGTCACGTACTCACATGATTCGCCGGAACACAAGGAGAAAGTGCGGCTCTTCGCGCACTTCCTGCGCACGGTCATCGGCTTGGACGTGCGGCTGGACCAGTGGGATGACGGCCCGCGGCGGGACTGGTCGTTGTGGGCGATCGACCATCTGACCGAAGCGGACTTTGTGCTGGTGATCGCCTCGCCCGAGTACAAGCGGCGCGCCGATGGCCTGGCCCCACCCGATAAGGGGCGCGGCGCGCAGTTCGAGGCCGCGATGATCCGGAACAACCTGACCAGGAATCTGGCCGAGGAGACCGAACGGTTCCTGCCGGTGGTGTTCCCCGGGCGGTCGCTCGACGACATCCCGACCTTCCTGAATCCGTACTCCACCACGAGGTTTCGCGTCAACGAGTTCACCAGGGACGGGGTGGCCGGCCTGCTGGCCGCGATCACCGGCCGCCCTGAGTTCCCGATGCCGGAACGCGGTGCTTGGCAGGACGAGGATCGGCTGGCGGAAGTGTCGCTGGCCCATGGTCTGCCGTGGGTTTCGAGCAGCGCCCAGGTCCGGGTGGGCGCCGCGTCGGTCAACGGGGTGCGGTACGAGGACAGCATCGTGTTCCGCCCGAAGAAGACCGGCACGGATCCGCTGGGGTTCGTCGAGATCGAGCTCGGGGTCGCGTATCGGCGGCTGACGGCGGTGGCCGGTGTGCTCGACGATGCCGCCGAGCCGTTCCAGGTAGGACACTTCCGGATCTGTCTCGACGGCGTCCCCAGGCCCGAAATCACGGTCGCGCTGGGGAAATCGGCGAGTATCGATCTGGACGTCACCGGAGCGCTGAAGCTTCGGCTGGAGATGTACCGGCCGGGCCCGTTCGGCGACCGCGGTCCGGCAGCGACCAGACTGCCGGAGCTGGCCTGGGGTGATCCGACGCTGCGCTAAAACTCGTCCCGCTCGATCATCGTGCGCAGCTTCCGCAGCGCGCGGTGCTGTGCGATGCGGACGTTGCCTGGGGTGGTGCCGAGCGCGGCCGCGGTTTCGGTGACGGTCAGGCCCGTCATGACGCGGTAGGTGAGGATCTCCTGCTGCAGCGGGGGCAGTGTGGCCATGAGCGTGGCGAGCCGGGCACCGAGATCCGCTTGCAGTGCTTCGGTTTCCGGCTCGTTGGCGGTGAGCACGGTCTCGGTCAGGTCGGGCATGGGGTCCGACTTGTCCCGCGAGACCGCGCGGTAGGCGTCGACGACCTTGTTGGCCGCGATCGCGCGGGCGAGGTAGTAGAACGAGCCGCCGCGGTCTTCGTAGCCCGGCAGCATCTTGCACAGCGCGAGGCAGGCTTCCTGAGCGACGTCGTCGGCCGACAGATAGGAGAAGTCGCGGCGGCCCATGCGGCCGCGGCAATAGCGCACCAGCGTGGGCTCGATGACCTTCAGCAACGTCTGCAGCGCGCCAGGCTCGCCCGTCTTGGCCGCCAGCACGAGCGGGCCGAGTTCCTCTTTGGCCCATCGTCCGTCCGATCCGGACGGTGCGGCTGCTTCGGCGATTCCCATGTTCGGCTCCCGGGTGATTCGGTTCGGATGCCCGATGGTCGGCCGCACCACCCGGTAACGCCACGGTGCGGGGCTTACTGTCCACGTTTTGTCCGGCACGTCCGTCATTGATCGTCAAAACCCGGACAGTTCCGGAAATCCCCGTACCACGGCACTCGCGGGCACCGATCCTTTACGGACCCCGAAGAAACCCGATCGGAAGAGAGCGAACCCGATGACCGGATCAGCGCGCTTCGTCGGCCGTCGCCGCGAACTCTCGGCGATACACCGAGCATTGACCACCTCGCACTCGGCACTGGTGCTGCAAGGCCCGGCGGGAATCGGCAAAACCGCGCTGGCCGAGCAGTACGCCCATCGCTTCCGCTCCGCGTACTCCGACGTCATCCGGCTCGGCCCGTTCGGTCATCATCCGCCGGAGGAATTCCTTTCCCAGTTCCATTTGTCGCTGGTGCGCGTGCTGGCCGCCCGGCTGGGCATCGACGTCTCGGGTATCACGCTCAACCGGTTGCTCGGCCTGTGCGCGGAAGACCTGTTGCTGATCGTCGACGACATCCCCGCCGAGCTGCCGCCGTCCCGGCTGAACCGGCTTCTCACGCCGTACGGGGGAAGTGCCGCGCTCATCACCACCAGGGCGGACCAGGCGGCTTGGGGTTTCACCACGCTCGAACTTTCGGGGTTGCCCGAGGACGAAGGCATCAGCGTCCTCGGCACAGCCGATCATCCCGCGGCGCGACGCCTGGTCCGGCGCTGCGGCGGGCATCCGTTCGCGTTGCGAGCGGTCGGGTTGGCCGTCGAGCACGCGGATGACGATGCCGAGCTGGACGGACGGCCGGAGACCGCCGTGGAAGCGATCCGCGCGCTGCTCGACGAACTCAGCCCGCTGGCGCGGCAACTGCTCCGGCTCGCCGCGGTGCTCGCGCCGGTGCCTTTTCCGGTGGACTTCGCCGTCGCGGCGCTGGGTACTTCCGAGGTACCCCAAGCAGTTCACGAACTCGCTTCGCTCGACTTCGTGTCTCAAGTGGACGGTGACGTGCTGATGGCGGCGCTCGTGCGCACGGTGGCGATCGCCCAGTTCGACACTGGTGAACTCCTCGAGCGCGCGGCCGAGGTGCTGATCGAGACGCCGCCCGACGGCGACTTCCTGCTTCAGCATGCGCGCGCCGTCGCCGAGCGCGCCCCGGATCACCGGGCCAGGCTGCTGCGTCCGGTCGCGGCGGCCTACGAGCGGCTCGGTGACTGGCACGCCGCCGGCGAGACGCACGCGCTGATCCTGTCCACCGGCGAAGCGGCCGCCGCCGATCTCATGGCCGCGGCACGCGCCGAGATCGGCTGCGGCCTCTACGCCGAGGCCGCCGGGCACGCCCAGGCGGCGCTGACGCTGGCCGACGAGCAGGACAGGCACGCGGCCGCGCTGATCGCGGCGCAGGCGTTCGACTGCCAGGGCGACTACGCCGCCGCCGACCGGATCTTCTGGCTCGACCACGGCGGCAGGCTTCCCCGCGCCGAGCCGGACCGGCTGAGCTTCGTGGTCGCCGCGGCCCGTGCCAGACGGCTGCGTGGCCGGCCTGCCGAGGCCGCGGCGCTGCTCGAAGGCGCGACGCCGGAATCGCCGTCCGACGACTTGACCCAGAGCGCCAGGCTCGAGTACGCGGTCAGCCTGCTCGACGCCGGACGGCTCGACCGGGCGCGAAAAGTCGCCGCCGAAGTGATCACGGCTTACCGGGCGCAGGGCCGTGACCAGCATTCCCAGTGCGTCGAAGCCGAGTTGGTGGTCGCGGAGGCGACGTTCACCCTGGACGTGCGGGCCCAGTCGCCACGTGCGCTGGAGGCCGCATACGCCAAGGTTCACGGCCTCGACGCACCGCTGACGCTCACCGCCAGGGTCATGGCCGACTGCGCGCCGCCATCGCTCGGCGACCCCGCTCACGCGCTGCGGGTGCTGGCCGCGACCGAACAGGCGGTGCTGCGCGTGCTCGGTTACGGACATCGGCTGCAGCACCGGGTGGTGCACGCGATGGCGGCCGCCCATGGGCGGCTGGGGGAATTCTGCCAGCAGGCGGATCTGCTCGACACGATCCTCGAACCACGGATCAGCATGCTCGGCCTCACCCATCCCGAGACGGTGGCGACCACACGTGACCTCGGCACCGCGCTCGCGCGCTGCGGCCGGCCAGGCCGTCAGCTCACGTCCGCGGGCTCCCAGCGAACCCCGTAGGCGAAGCCGGGCGCGAGCTTGCGGAACTGGACGTGCACCTCGCCGGAGGCGTCCGGGGTCAGCGCCTCGCCGCGCGCCGACGGGTCGCGGGCGTCGTCCTGGAACAGATTCTCCAATTTGACGATCCCGCCGGACATGGACTGAGGGAACTTGACATGCAAGTCGAACAAATCGACCGGGTGCCGGGGCACGCAGACGTAGTGCGGATGACTCAGCTTCGCACGGAAGCGCAGGGCGATGTCATGGCGGGCTTTACGGCGGAGCGGTTTCGGCAGGCGCAGCATCAGGCCGAACCGCTCGCTCGATTCCATCATCCGCCGAGACAGGCTGCCACCATAGAAAACGTCCACCTCCAGATCATCTTCGCCCACCTTTTCGCGGCGATTCCGCGAGTTGGTGAGGGTCAGCGCAAGATCCAATTCGTCGATGTCGTCGGCGTCGGCGACCACCCGCCGCAGCTCGAACACTTCCGGCACTTCCTGATCCAGCGACAGTGCCACGCGTAGCTCCTCGGTGTGCCAGCTGCGGCTCGGATAAGCGGGTTCCGACTCGCCGGCCTGCACGGAAACGGCGAGCTCCGCGATGCGCGCGATACCTTCGTCGATCCGGCGCCGCGCCGTCCGTTCATCGCGTTGAATCGCTTGGGCCACCCACTTGACCCGATCTTGGTAGAACGGGAACCTGGCCTGTTCGTGCAGGCCGAACGCGGCGAGCGCGGCCGTGCGCAAATCATCGGGCAGCGATGCGGCCAGGTTGATCAATGCCTCGGTGAGCTTCTTTCTGATCTCCGCGACCTCATCAGCGTCCGCGATGCCGAACGCCGCACGCATCGCGGGGCCGACGCGCTGCTCAAGCTGGACGACGGAAATCCCCCGGCCCTTGCGCAGCAGTTTCAATTCGCCGACCAGGTCTGTCGCGCTCACGTTCACCAGTCCTCCCAAGCGGATTAAACGCACGATCGCCAATACTCGTCACTCCGGTCGCCGGTTGTCCACCGGATCATGGCCGATCGCCGGGATCGTTATTTTGCGGCTTTCTTTCCTGTCGCTGTTGGAAACGGGAAACTCCTTGTCGCACCGCTCCGGCCGAACGCATTCTTGGTGAGCCGCACCGAATCCGCGGCGAAAACCCCCGGAAACCACGGAGTTCCCGTGTTCTCGAGTGCTGCCTGAAGCTGCCCATCGGAGGCGACGAAATGAAGGTCATGTGTTCGTTTTCCCTGCTGCTGAGGCTTGCTTTCTGGCTGTCGCTGTTCGCACTGACGACCGGCGTGGTGCTCGGCGCAGGCCAGGTCACCGCACCCGCGAAACCGGCCGATCCCGTGGCGACCAGTCACCGAAAGGAGGTGCGCTGATCATGCAGACCCACACCATCGGCCTGATCCTGGCCCTGCTGACCCTCGTACTCGGCTGAGGCGGGCGATGAACAACGAACCCGGGTCGCGTGCCCGCGGACCGGCGGGTCCGCGGGCACGTCGCGGCTACTGCCGGGCCGTCGCCGTCGCGGCCATACTGGTACTCCGACGAGGGTGGGTGCCGATGAGCGAACGAGCGACCTTCGGCGCCGAATTGCGGCGCCTGCGCCGGGCGGCCGGTGTCTCGCTGACCGAGTTCGCCGCGCGCACGAACTACAGCAAGGGCTATCTGAGCAAGATCGAAACCGGGCTCGCGCTGCCGAACCCGGCGTTCGCCGAGCAATGTGAACGGGAACTCCAGCTCACCGGGGCGTTGACCGCGCTGCTGCCCCGCGAACCCGCGAAACGGCGCACCCGTCCCGACGCCCGGCTGTCGGGGCTGCCGCCGGCCACCGCGATCTTCACCGGGCGCGCCGCCGAATTCCAGGCGGTCCGCGCCGCGCTGGAGTCCGACGGTGGCATCTGCGTCATCTCAGGCATGGGCGGGGTCGGCAAAACCGCACTGGCGAACCGCTGCGCCCACCGGCTCGAAGCCGCGTTCGCCGACGGCTGCGTCTGGCTCGACCTGCGTGGATACAGCCCCGGCGAAGAGGCGGATCCGGCAGCCGTGCACGACCGGCTGCTGCGCAGGCTGGGTGAACCGGCGGCGCGGATCCCGTCCGATCCCGACGACCGGGCGATGGTCTACCAGTCCCGGCTTCGTGGCCGTAGCCTGTTGCTGGTGCTGGACAACGTCTCCAGCGCCGCCCAGGTGCGGCCGCTGCTGCCCGCCGAGCCCAAGTGCCGGGTGCTCATCACCAGCCGATCGAGACTGAGCTCATTGGACGACACCCGGCAAGTCACGCTCGATGTGCTGGACACCTCCGAGGCCGCCGAGCTGTTCGTCTCGATCACCGGCACATCGCCGGGCGAGGTCGTCACCCGCGTGGTCGAGCGATGCGCCGGGTTGCCGCTGGCGATCCGAATCTTGGCGGCGCGCCTGCAAGCCAATCCGGCGTGGACCGTCGAAGAACTGGACGACCGCCTCGGCGCCGAGGCGGACCGGCTCGGCGAACTCGATGACGGCGAGCGCTCGCTGCTCGCCGCGTTCCGGCTGTCGCTGCACCAGCTCGCACCCGCGGAGGCGAGACTGTTCGGCCTGCTCGCCCTGCATCCTGGCGCGGACCTGCACCTCGACGCGGCGACCGCGCTCGGCGGCCTGCCGCGGCGGGAGACCGATCGCTTGCTCAACCGGCTCCACGACGCGTGCCTGCTCACCCAGCCGTCCCCTGACCGGTACGGCTTCCACGATCTGCTGAAGCTGTTCGCCGCCGACGTCGTCACCGAGCGGGACGGCGCTTTCCGGCGGCTGCTGGACTTCTCGGTGCAGGTGGCCGCGCACGGCGACCACCTGCTCACGTCACGCCGGTTCGTGCGCGGGCGCGTCTTCGGCTCGCGTCCACCCGAGCCGGTGCCACTCGAAGACGACGAAGCCGCGCTCTCCTGGTTTCGGGCCGAATGGCGTGGCCTGGCGTCGCTGTGCCGGGTGGCGGGCGAGCGCGGCGAACACGAACGCTGCTGGCAGCTCGCCCACTTCCTGCGCGGATTCTTCTTCACGGCCAAACTCTGGGATCCCTGGATCGCGACGCACCGCTGGGCCAAGGCGTCGGCCGAAGCGCTCGGCGACCGCTGGGTGCTCGCGACCACGACCGCGAACCTCGGCGTCGCACACGTCGACAGCGGCGCCGTCGAAGCGGCCTTCACCTGCTACGACGAAGCGCTCGCGTTGTATCGCGGCCTAGGTGACGAGCACGGCGAGAACATGACACGCGCCCATCGTGCCTGGGCCGATCATTACCGAGGCAGGCACGCCGAGGCGTTGAGCGACTTTCAACAAGCGCAGGCCTTCTACGCGCGCATGGGCAACCGCCGCAACGCCGCGATCACCGACCGCGGCATCGCGCTCGTCCTCATCCCGCTCGGCCGCGCGGCCGAAGGCGCCGCGCTGGCCGCGTCGACGCTCACCGCGTTCGACGACCTGGGGCTCGACCTCGACGCCGCGATGGCCCTCAACTGCCTGGGCTGGGCTTGGTTCCACGCGGGCGACCACGATCGCGCGGCCGTCGCCTACCACGACGCCGCCGACCGGGCGCTGGCCTGCGGAAGCAGCTACGAGACCGCGCGTGCCTACACGGGCATCGGCAACATCGCCGCGGCGCGGGGCGAGCACGGCTTGGCGGCCGACTTCTGGGAACGGGCGGACGACGTCCACGCCGACCTGAACCCGCTCATGGTCGGCGAAACCCGCATCCGCTGGGCCTGACGGGCTCGTGAGTGTTCCCGACGGTTTTTGAGCGGAGGGCCAAAGGTGGCGCGTCGGCCGCTGTCGCGGGCTCGCCGGGCACCAGGTCAAGGAGCGAGGGATGTGCGAGTGGTAACTCCGCTGCATCTAGCGGAGTTACCACTCGCGGATAGCCGAGGGCTGTGGTGTGCGGGATAAAGCCCGCTTTACTCCGCGAGAGTCATGAATGTTGCAAGTGCGAGGGCTGAAGCGAGGGGACCCCTCAGTGCGTATATCGCACCCAGGGGTCCCCTCACGAACGGACGTGTCCGAACACCAACACGCCACAGTCGCCCTTCCGGCCAAATAGAACCGTCGGGAACACTCACGACCTACCAGGCGTTGGCGAGGAGCTTGCGGGTCTCGGCCAGTAGCTGCGGCAGGACCTTGGTGTGGCCGATGATCGGCATGAAGTTGGCGTCGCCGCCCCAGCGGGGCACCACGTGCTGGTGCAGGTGGGCCGCGATGCCCGCGCCCGCGATGACGCCCTGGTTCATGCCGATGTTGAAGCCGTGCGCCGAGGAGACCTCGCGGACCACGGCCATCGCGCGCTGGGTGAACTCGGCCAGCTCGACCGTCTCCTCCGGCGTGAGGTCGGTGTAGTCCGCGACGTGGCGGTACGGGACGACCATCAGGTGACCGGGGTTGTACGGGTACAGGTTGAGCAGCGCGTACACCGACTCGCCGCGGGCGAGTACCAGGGTGTCCTCGTCGGACTGGCCGGGCGCCTTGCAGAACGGGCAGCCCTCGTCGGGCTTCGAGGCCTGGACGTAGGCGAGGCGATGCGGGGTCCACAGACGCTGCAACGCGTCCGGGACCCCGGCACCGTCCTGCGGAACCGGCTCGGTCAATTGATGACCGCTTCCAGCGCCTCCACGTTCGGCGAAGCGTTCTCGCGGCGGGCGACCCAGCCGGCGATCGCCTCGACGGCGGTGTCGACCGGGATACCGTTGATCTGGCCGCCGTCGCGGAAGCGGAACGAAACCGCGCCCGCCTCGACGTCCTTCGCGCCCGCCAGGAGCATGAAGGGGACCTTCTGCGTGGTGTGGGTGCGGATCTTCTTCTGCATGCGGTCGTCGGAAGCGTCCACGTTGACGCGGATGCCCTTGGCGCGCAACGCCTTCTCGACGCCGCGGAGGTGGTCGACCTGGTCCTCGGTGATCGGGATGCCGACGACCTGGACCGGCGAGAGCCACGCGGGGAACGCGCCGGCGTAGTGCTCGGTGAGGACGCCGAAGAAGCGCTCGATCGAGCCGAACAGCGCGCGGTGGATCATCACCGGGCGCTGGCGGCTGCCGTCGCCGGCGGTGTATTCGAGCTCGAAACGCTCGGGCAGGTTGAAGTCGAGCTGGATGGTCGACATCTGCCAGGTGCGGCCGAGCGCGTCTTTGGCCTGCACGGAGATCTTCGGGCCGTAGAACGCGGCGCCGCCCGGGTCGGGGACGAGCTCGAGGCCGGAGTCGAGCGCGGCCTGGCGCAGCACCTCGGTCGCGTTCTCCCACACCTCGTCGGAACCGACGTACTTCTCGGGGTTCTTGGTCGACAGCTCCAGGTAGAAGTCGTCGAGACCGTAGTCGCGCAACAGGTTCAGCACGAAGTCCAAAAGGGACTTGAGCTCGCCGGGCACCTGCTCGGGGGTGCAGAAGATGTGCGCGTCGTCCTGCGTCATGCCGCGCACACGGGTGAGGCCGTGCACGACGCCGGACTTCTCGTAGCGGTAGACGCTGCCGAACTCGAACATCCGCAGCGGCAGCTCACGGTAGGAGCGCCCGCGCGAGCGGAAGATCAGGTCGTGGAACGGGCAGTTCATCGGCTTGAGGTAGTAGTCCTGGCCGGGCTTGCGGACCGTGCCGTCCTCGTTGTACTCGGCGTCGAGGTGCATCGCCGGGTACATGCCGTCGCGGTACCAGTCGAGGTGGCCGGAGACCTCGAACAGGTTGCCCTTGGTGATGTGCGGCGAGTTGACGAAGTCGTACCCGGCCTCGACGTGACGCTGGCGCGAGTAGTTCTCCATCTCCTGCCGGATGATGCCGCCCTTGGGGTGGAACACGGCCAGCCCCGAGCCGATCTCGTCGGGGAAGGAGAACAGGTCCAGCTCGACACCGAGCTTGCGGTGGTCGCGACGCTCGGCCTCGGCCAGGCGCTCCAGGTAGACGTCCTGCGCCTCGGTGGACTCCCACGCGGTGCCGTAGATGCGCTGCAGCTGCGGGTTCTTGTCGTTGCCGCGCCAGTACGCGGCGGCGACGCGGGTCAGCTTGAAGGCCGGGATGAACTTGGTGGTCGGGACGTGCGGGCCTCGGCAGAGGTCACTCCACACGCGCTCCTTGGTGCGCGGGTCGAGGTTGTCGTAGATCGACAGCTCGCCGCCGCCGACCTCCATCACCTCCGAGGTGTCCACATCGGACTTGATGTCGACCAGCTCGAGCTTGAACGGCTCGTCGGCCAGTTCCTTCTTGGCCTCGTCGACCGAGTCGAAGACGCGGCGGGAGAACTGCTGCGCGCCCTTGACGATCTGCTTCATGCGCTTTTCCAGCGCCTGCAGGTCTTCGGGGGTGAACGGGGTGTCGACCGCGAAGTCGTAGTAGAAGCCGTCCTTGATGGGCGGGCCGATGCCCAGCTTCGCCTGCGGGAACTGCTGCTGCACGGCCTGGGCGAGCACGTGCGCGGCCGAGTGGCGGATGACGCTGCGGCCGTCGTCGGTGTTCGCGGCGACGGGCTCGACCTCGGCGTCGGCCTCCGGGGCCCAGGCCAGGTCGCGGAGGTTGCCCTCGGCGTCACGCACGACGACGATCGTGTCCGGCCCCTTGGTCGGCAGTCCGGCTTCCCGGACCGCGGTGCCCGCCGTAGTGCCCGCCGGTACCACCACGCGCGAGGCGGTTACGGCTGCTACTGACGACGGCTGGGACACGATGGACTCCTCATGGTGGTCAAAACGTTGACCACCAGATGCTAGTCGGCGCGGCCCAGCCGTTTCACTCGGATTAGGTCGTGCGCGTCGCGGGCGGTTCTCACCGCCCGCAACGCGCACGAGCCCTTAGAGCGTTTCGACGACCTGGTCGAAGGCGAGGCGCGGAAGACGGTCGAACCAGGGGTTCTCGCCCGGCTTGCCGACGTTGATCACCACGAGCGACTTGAACGGCTTGTCCGCGAAGAACTCCTTGTCGATGCCGGCGTTGTCGAAGCCGGTCATCGGACCGGCGGCGAGGCCCGCCGCGCGGATGCCGATGATGAAGTAGCCGATCTGGAGCAGCGAGTTCAGCTTGGCGGTCTCCGCGCGGGCGGCGTCGTCCGGGGCGAAGATGTCCTTGGCGCCCGGGAAGTGCGGGAACAGCTCCGGCAGGTTCTCGTGGAACTCGGTGTCGGCGGCGAGCACGACGGTCAGCGGCGCGGTCTCGGTCTTGGCGCGGTTGCCCTCGGCCATGTGCGGCAGGAGGCGCCGGCGGGCTTCGTCCGTGCGCAGCACCAGCACGCGGAGCGGCTGGGTGTTCATCGAGGTCGGGGCCCACTTCACCAGGTCGTAGATGGCCTGGATCTGCTCGTCGGTCACCGGCTCGTCGCTGAAGGTGTTCGCGGTACGGGCCTGACGGAACAACAGGTCCTGCACGTCGCTGGGCACGTTCAGGATTTCAGTGGAAGCAGTCATGATCGATCACAACGTAGTTGAGCGTTTGACTATTTCCGGTGTGTGCGGGGTCACAGCAAGTGAGTACAGGCGCACGCACGAATAGAGCTGCCCGGCCGCCATCAACCAGGGCACGAGCACCAGCGGAAGATCCAAGGTCAACGCCACCGCCGCCAGCACGAGCCCCGCGACCGAGTCGACGACCCGCACCAGGAACACCGCGCGCGACCGCTTTTGCGCGACCACCGCGGTGACGAACGGCAGCCCGGCCGCCCAGGTCCCGAGGTAGACGACCCAGCCGAGCACCAGCCAGCTGTCGACGGGCGCCCCGGTCATCAGGCGGCCGAGCGGCTCGGCCGCCAGCGCCAGCACGACTCCCCCGCCGAGCGTCACCCCGGCGAGCTTCGCCGACGCCCGCCGAGTCCCTTGCATCTGACCGGACGCGTACCCGGCCAGCAGGAAGCTCCCCGCGCCGTTGATGACCACCTGCAGCGGCGCCACCACGAGGCGCGCGGCTTCGAGCAGGCCCACGGCCGCGAGCGAGAGCAGCTGCGCGACCATGATCCTGGCCAGCAGCAACGCCGTCGGCCGCAACGCCGCCTGCGCCGCGCGCCAGCCCGCGAACGACGCCACCTCGCCCATCCCGGCCCAGCCAGGCCGCAGCGCGCGCAGTTCCGACCGTGGCAGCTGGGCAAGCCCCACGACGACGGCCGTGCACGCGCCGACGCCCATGGCCGCGAAGAGCATCGGCATCGTGACCTCACGAGCACGCAGGTACCAAGCGCCCAACGCGACGAGCGTGCCCACGAGATAGGAGACGTCGTTCCAGACGAGCTTCCAGAACTCCATCCGCGCGATCAGCAGCCGCCGGAATGTCTCCTCGGCCAGCCACAGCACCAGCATCCCGGCGAACACCAGCCCGGTCCCGAGGTCGCGCAACGCCAGCGCGAACACCACACCGGCGGCGCCGCACAGCGCGAACGACAGCAGCGCACTGGTCACAATGGACGCACGGAGCCGCCGGTCGAACCGGTCCAGCACCGCGAGACTGTCCCCGACATACCCCGCGTGCAACGCCGTCGCGCTCACCAGCAGCGCCAGGAACACCGCGAACACGCCATACTCGGCGAGCCCGAGCTGCCGGGCCGCGAGCACCTGCAGCAACAGGCTCGTCCCGGCGGTGACGCCTTGGGAAATAACGGGCGCTAGCGCACGCACTAGTGCCGGACGATCCGCTTCGGCGCGTCCCGCCGCGGCTTCGCGAAGGTGAACAGGTACCCGGTGATCGTGCCGCCGAGCAGCCCGATCTGCTCACGCAGCCGGTGCACCGCACGCGTCTCGCGGTCACGCCTGACCACCACCACAACCCCGTCCGACTCGCGGATCAGCGGCGTGACCTCCGGCGCGATCGCGGGCGACGCGCAGTCGATCAGCACCAGGTCGTAGGCCGAGCGCATGGCCGCGACCGCCTTCTGCAGCAGGCTCGACCGGAAGTGGTCCAGTGTGGACTCCTGGTACTGCCCGGCCGGGATCGCCCACAGGAACACGCGGTCGCCGAGGTCGACCACCCTGGTGCAGTCGTCGGTGCGCATCGCGCCGACCGCGATCGAGGTCAGCCCGTGCGGGTCGTAGCGCAGCGCCAGCGCGTCGGACAGCCCGTGCGTGCGCACCGAGGCGTCGACGACCAGCACCCGCGCGCCGCTCAGCGCGGCGGCGGTCGCCATCTGCAGGGTGGACGTGGTGCCGCCGTCGCCGGGCGCGCTCGAGGTGACCACCACGACGCCGCGGTCGACCGCGGTGCGCAGCCCGGACGCGGCGAACTGGTACGGCCACAGCGGCGGGCTGCCGACCTCCTTGAGCGCGGCGACCTCGGCCTCGGACAACGTCTCGATCTCCGCGAGCACCGGCTCACCGGTCGCCGCGGCCAGCTCGTCCGCCGCCGAGACGCGGCGGTCACGGTCGGCCCGCGCCCACGCGACGGCCGCCGCGAGCAGCACGCCCAGCGCGACGCCGATCCCGAGGTCGCGCACCAGCGAGCCGAGCAGGCCGGAACTGTCGGCAGCCGCCTTGTCCACAAAGGACACGCCGTCGCCGAACTGGTCGGCGGCGACCCGGACGGCGGTGGCCTGCTTGTCCAGGTCACTGATCGTCTGACCGGCGGCCGCGTTGTTCGGACCACCCGCGTCCGGTGTGCTCGCCTCGACGACGTCCTTGCGCCGCGCGGCGAGCGTGTCGAGGATCTTCTGCGCCGACGCCTGCACGTCCGCCTTGGACTCCGACTGGTACGCCTTGGTCAGCGCGTCGGCGATGCGCACCGAGGTCCCGGAGTCGCCTGCGGCGACCGTGACGTCGATCGAGTCGCCGTTCGACGACGCCTTCGCCGTGACCTGCTTGCGCAACGTGTCGACCGAGACCGAGTTCGCCACGTTGGAGCTGGTGACCGTGAGCACGCGGTCGGACACCACGAACAGCGCGCGCTGGTTCACATACCGGACGAAAGCCGACTCACTGCTCGCGTCGACACCGACGACACCCGCCTTGTCCGGCGCCTTGAGCACGATCCGGGTCTGCGCGCTGCCGCTGTCACGCAGGAACAGGGCGACCAGGACGCTCAGCAGCGCCACGACGCCGACGATCCCCAGTGAACTCCAGCGGTACCGGTGCAGTGAGTCGAGAATCTTCGGCGACGGCTGGTCGTCCATGCGGGCGTGGTCCGATCTGCGAACGGGGTGAGCGGATCGAAATATAGCAGTCAGCCCGAAACTGCTAGCGTTGCCGATCGTGAATGCCCCCGCGAAGAACGGTTATCGGGCCGCTCTGGAACGGCTACCGGCCGCGCAGAAGTCAGCCAAAGGCGCTCCGGCGTACTCCCGTTTCGTCAACCGCCGCCTGGGTGGTCATCTCGCCGCCGCCGCGTATCAACTCGGTATGTCGCCGAATCAGGTGACCGGGGTCAGTGCGGTGTTCACCTTTTCCGGGATCGCGCTGATCGCGCTGACCGAGCCGGCCCCGCTGATCGGCCTCGCGGTCTGCCTCGCGCTGGTCATCGGGTACGCCTTCGACGCGGCGGACGGCCAGCTCGCGCGGCTGCGCGGCGGCGGGAGCGTGGCGGGCGAATGGCTCGACCACGTGATCGACGCGGGCAAGATCGCCGCGCTGCATTTGGCCGTTCTGGTCAGCGCTTACCGTTTCTTCGCGTTACCGGCGCCCGCTTTGCTGGTGCCGATCGGCTTTTCCGTTGTCGCGACCGTCATGTTTTTCGCAATCATCCTGAACGACCAGTTGCGGCGGCGGCTCGGTGTCAAGCCGGACACCTCGGGTAAGCCGTCGACCGTCCGTTCCCTGCTGGTGATCCCGACGGACTACGGCTTGCTTTGCCTCACATTCGCGACTTTGGGCTTCCCGCGCGTGTTCTCGGTAATCTACGCTGCCCTTTTCGGAGCGAACCTGGTCTTCCTGCTCGCCGCGCTGAGGAAGTGGTTCCATGACATGGAGGCACTCGAGAAGTGAGCGAGCACGGACCTGTCGTCGGTTACGCGCCCGGCGTCTACGACCTCTTCCACGTGGGGCACCTGAACATCATCGCGCGCGCGGCCGCGGCGTGCGACAAGCTGATCGTCGGCGTGGTGACCGACGATGTCGTGCTCAAGGTCAAGGGCCAGCCGCCGGTCGTGCCGTTCGAAGAGCGGCTGGAGATCGTGCGCGCCATCCGGTACGTCGACGAGGCCGTGCCCGACCCGTTCCGCGACAAGTTCGACTGCTGGGAAGCACTCCGGTTCGACGTGTTGTTCAAAGGGGACGACTGGCGCGGTACCGAGCGCGGCCGCAAGCTCGAAGCCGACCTCGCGGGCGTCGGCGCCCGGGTCGAGTACTTCCCGTACACCATCCAGACCTCCAGCACCGCCTTGCGGAAGCTGATCTCCGTGCCATCCTGAGCAGATGATCAAGCCGCGCTGGCTCGTACTCGGCGCCGTCGTGCTGACTGGGGTCGTCGCCTCGGTCGTCGTGCTGATGCCCCGTGACCTCCCGGCGAACCGGCCGGGCGGCGGCGCGGCGACGCCTGCCGCGGTCGCGTTGCCCGCCACCGAATACCCGGTGCCCGACGGCGCGCTCGTGGTCTCCCCCACCGGCGACGACACGGCGGCGGGCACGGTCGACAAGCCGCTGCGCACGGTCGCGGCCGCGGTGAAGCGCGCGTCGTCCGGCGGGACCGTCGTGCTGCGTGCGGGCACCTACCGCGAAACGGTCGGCCAGGTGTCCAAACGGCTCACGCTCCAGCCGTATCCGCGTGAACAGGCTTGGCTCAAGGGCAGCGTCGAGGTGACCGGCTGGGCGAAGACCGGCAACCGCTGGCGCCACGACAACTGGTCACCACAGCTGTGCCAGACCTGTTTTATCCCGGAGATCATCGATCCCGAATACCCGCTCGCCGGCTCGCCGGACATGGTCTTCGTCGACGGCTCGCCGCTCAAGCAGGTGTCCGAAGCAGGCGACGTCGGCCCCGGGAAGTTCTTCGTAGACCGGCAGGCGCACGCGTTGTTCATCGGCGACGCGCCGGACGGAAAGCTCGTCGAAGGCACCGTGTTCGACCGCCTGCTGCAGTTCGACTCCGCGAACGCGGGCGGCAGCGTGTTCCGCGGGCTCGGCGTCGCGCAGTACGGGTCCAATCAGGACTATGGCAAGCGCGGCGCGATGGTCGTGGTGAACGCGCCGGGCGTGACGATCGAGAACGCCACCTTCGCCTGGTCGGCGTCCAGCGGCGCCGCGGTGTTCCAGCCCGGCGGCGTCGTTTCCCGAAGCTCCTTTGTGGACAACGGGCTGGTCGGGCTGGTCGCGAACCGCGCCGACGACCTGCGGCTGACCGAAAACGCCTTCACCGCCAACAACCAGGAGCATTTCGCGTTGACCGGCGACGCGATCGGCGCGGCGGGCGCGAAGATCACGCGGACGCGAAAGCCTTACGTGGCCGACAACAAGTTCGTCGACAACATCGGCACCGGCTGGTGGTGCGACCTCGGCTGCACCGACGCGACCGTCATCCGCAATCTCGCGCGGGGCAACGCGGGCAACGGCCTCTACTACGAGGTCTCCGCACGCGCGCTCATCGCGTCGAACGTGGTGGTGGGCAACGGCACCCGCGGGCTCAAGATTTCGAGCGCGGACCACGTGCGCGTCTTCCACAACACCTTCGCCGGGAACCGGGTCGCGCTCGGCGTCTACAACGACAAGCGCGACCCGGACCCGTTCAGTTCCGAACACGGGCTCAGCTGGCTGACCTCAGACACCGTGCTGGTCAACAATCTCTTCCTGCACGGCGAACCGGTCATCGAATCGGCGGACTACAAGGAGAACCCGGCCAAGAACCCGTCGTTCGTCTCGGAGAGCGACGGCAACGCGTTCCTCCGATCGGGTGACGGCGAACTGGCAGGCTGGTACCTCGGCGGCGGCCGCTCCGCGACCTACCGCACGGTCAAGGACCTGTTCGCCGCTACCGGGCGTGACGAACACAGTCTCGACCGGATAGTCACTTCGTCACCGTTCCACGACCAGGACCACGGGGATTACTCCCTTCGGCCCGACGCGCCCGGCGTTCGGGCGGGCCGCCCGCTACCCGGGGACATCGCCGCGGTGCTCGGGATCACCCCGGTCGCTACGCCGAATGTCGGCATCCTGTCTCGCTGAACGGAACAGCTCAGATCGAGGCCTGTGGTGACCCAATGACAACGCCGTCCGCGTCGACCGCCCGAATGTAGTAAGTGCCACCGCCGGGAGCGTCACGGTCGAGGTAACTCATCTCGGGCAGCTCCCACGGCCGCGAGGGCTGCGTCTCCTCGTACAGCGGCGCGGACACGCCGACCCGGTACACCCGGTAAGTGATGTCCGAGTTCTGTGCGTCCCAAGTGCCCGTCCAGGTGACCAGGACGCTGCCCTCGTCGTCCTTCTCCAGCGACGGCGCGCGGAACGGCGTCTGCGGGCCCTTGTTGACCGCGCCGGTCACGCCGCGCGCGGCGAAACGCACGAGTCCCTGCTGTGCCTTGCCGTTCACGGTCGTGAACTCGCCGCCCGCGACCACGTACTTGTCGGTCGAGTCGAGCGCCCAGGTGCCGTTCTTCCAATAGCTGTCGGCCGGACCGGCGTTCGTGTTCGGGAACCAGGGCAGCATCTCCGGGATCGGGTCGCCCCGGCGCACGGTGTTCACGGTGGCCGGCGCCGTGCCGGTCGCCGCCGCGGTCTCGGCGACGAGCCGGTAGTAGTCGATCGGGCCGTTCTCGGGGGCCGCGCCGATGGCGGAGCAGTCGTGCGTGTGCGAGGCGCTGTAGAGCACGCCCCGGCTCACCGTCACCGCCTGGGTGTCGCCGTAGCAGCCGTCGCTCCAGTTCAGGGCGCCGCTTTCGATGTCGACCGCGACGCGGCCCTCGTAGCGGACGTCCGGGCCGATCGAGTTGAAGCCGCCCGCGTACGCGGTGGTGCCGTCGGTGACGATGTCGGTGATCACGTCGTTCACGCCGAGCTTGTTGTTCCACGGCGCGTCGGCGCCGGTGTACGCGTCGACCGCGTTCCAGCCGTGGTGGCTGACCCCGTTGGACTTGTCGAACTGCCCGCCGATCAGCACCCGCCCGAAGTCCGGCGCCGGCGCCAGCGCGTAGACTTCGGCGTCGGCCGTCGGCGCCCAGTCGCGCATGGTCCCGTCGAAGGCGAACGCCGCGAGCTTGTCCCGGTTGACGCCGTTGACCTTCTTGAAGCCACCACCGGCGTAGACGGTGTCCTGGGTGACCGCGATACCGCGCACCCGGCCCGCGACGGTCGGCTTGAAGTCGAGCGCGAGCGCGCCGTCGTCGATGTCGAAGGCGGCCAGGCGCGACCGCCACTGGCCGTTGATCTTGTCGAAGTCGCCGCCGACGTAGATCCGCGTGTTGTCCGGAGACTTCTTGATCCGGAAGACGGTGTCGCACACGTAGGTGTTGGCGCCGACGGTCTTGCAGAACGGGCCGGGGTTGGTGGCCGAGGTGTACTGCGAGCCGCTGACGTCCGGCGCCCACGGCAGCAGTTTGCCGGTGGTCAGTGAGAACGCGAGCAGGTTGTGCCGGTCGACCTCACCCGCTCCCCCGGGCGCGACGCCCGCCGGGCGTGCCTTCGAGAACCGGCCGCCCGCGAACACCGTGTCGCCGACGATGGCGACGGTGAACACGATCCCGTCCACCTGCGGTGCGGCCATGGCGCCCGCGGTGACGGCGACGGGGAGATCGGCGGCGGTGGCGGGCACTGCGGTGGCCAGCGCGGCGGCGGTCAGGAGCGTGACCAGCGCACACGCCTGCTTCCGGACGCGGAACATGCGGATTTCCTTTTGCTTGCGGCGGGGGTTGGGGAGCGGTCTAGCGGGTCATGCGCAGCGCGAGCTGCTCGTACTTTTCGGCGACGCCGTCCCACTCGTACCGGCCGAGCGAGGCGATCTGGTCACGGCCGCGGTCCGTCGTCGCGGCCGGGTCGGCCTCGGCGGCGTCGCAGAGCTCGGCGAGTTCGCTCGGCCGGGTGAAGTAGCGGCCGTGCTCGCCGAGCACCTCGCGGTTGAACGAGACGTCGAAAGCCGAGGTCGCGGCGCCCGCGCCCATCGCGCGCAGCAGGGAGGGGTTGGTGCCGCCGACCGAGTGACCGTGGATGTAGGTGAGCGCGTTGGCGTAGAGCTGGTCGAGCAGGTCCTGGTCCCAGACCGCGCCGAGCAGCCGGACGTTGCCGCGCGCGGCGAGCGCCTTGATCCTGGCGGTGTACTTGTCGGCGTACGGCGCGGCGCCGACCACGATCAGCGGACGCTCGGCGCCGCTTTCGAGATACCCCTCGACGGCCAGGTCGACGTGGTTCTCCGGCTCGAATCGCGCGACCACCAGGTGATAGTCCCGGCTCGTCAAGCCGAGCTCGGTCAGCCGTTCCGTGCCGGGATTGCCGAGAATCGGCGCGCCATAAGGAATGTAGTCGGTCGGCACGCCGAAACGCCGGGAATAGTAATCCTGAATGCCGACGGCGTCGGCGATGAGCGCGTCCGACCAGCGCACGGCGAGCGCTTCGGCGCCGCGGTAGTAGCGGCGGCCCAAAGCACCCCACTTGGCACGTTTCCACTCGAGACCGTCCACGTGGGTGACGACCGGAATGCGCCGCGCGCGCAGTATCGGCAGCAACGGCGCGTTGGCGGCATTGAAGACGAACGCGACGTCGGGGCGGTGTTTCACCGCGTGCAGGACAGAAAGCGCGGTATGGCTGAGCGTTTCGAGGCTTTTGCGGCGCAGCGCGGGCAAAGTCACCAGCCGCATGCCCTGGTACTCGCCGAACCCCTCGCCCGCGTCCGGATCCTCGGCACGGCGGCAATAGACGGTGACCTCGTGACCGAGCTTGACCAGCCGATATCCGACTTCCTCGATGCACGTTTCAAAGCCGCCATAACGCGCCGGAACACCGCGCGTGCCTATCATCGCAATGCGCATCCGTCACCGATCGGGTCAAGTTCAGCGGAATCGGTCACCCGTTCAGCACAACGCCGACCTGGTGGTCTGGTCCGGACCCGGTCGGCGTCACACGGATGAGTGCCAGCATAGTAATATCAGTGATCGCCTCCGGTGTTACACCGATCGCGGGATTCGTCTAGTCCATACGGTCAATTCGAGGGAACCCATGAGCTTCACCGGTGCGCGAGACCGCATTTCGGCGGTCGGCCGCACGGGGAACCCCGGGGCGATCTGGCCGGTCGCGTGCGTACTCGCGTTGGTCGTGGCGAGTGACTACAAATTCCGGCTTCGGGCCAACGACCAGGCGGTCACCGGGAACGCGGACCTGTTCGTGCTCGCCGAAATCGGAACTTACGGACTCGTCGCGGTCTTCCTTTTCGTCCGGTTCCGCCCGAACACGCGAGTGCGCAGGCCGGACGTCGTGACGTTCCTCTCTTATGCGTACGCGCTCATCCTCGCGGGCTCGGCGCTCTATTCGCCTTACCTGAAACTCGCGCTCGTCCGTGGCGCGCAGGTACTGGTCGTGCTCGCGCTGTCACGCGCGCTCGCCCGGCACGCCAAGCCCGCCGACATGCATCGGCTCGCGCATGGGTTCTTCGTGCTGATCGCCGGTTCCGTGCTGTTCGGCCTGCTGGTCCACTTCCCGCAGGGGAAGCTGCAGGCAGGCCGGTTCACCTGGCTCTACGTGCACCCGGTCGAAGCGGGCGAGATGCTGGCGATCGCCGTGGTGCTGCTCGCCGGGTACGTGCTCGCGCACGGCCTCGACCGCGCCGGTCCGCGCTGGCCGCTGCCGGTCTACCTGGTGCTGCTGGCGATCTGCGTCGGCGGGCTGGTCGCGACGAAGACCCGCGGCGCGGTGATCGGCGCCATCGTCGGCGTGCTCCTGGTGGTCTGGACCAGATGGCGCGGACAGCGCAAGGTCGAAGCGGGCGTGGTGCTCGCGGTCGTGCTGATCACCATCGCGCTGAGCAGCTCGTCGGCCATCGAGTCGTTCTTCGCGCGCGGCGAGTCGCTGGCGAAACTGTCCACCTTGAACTCGCGGACCGACCTGTGGGGCTACGCCTTTGAGCTGTTCCCCCAGCATCCGCTGTACGGCTTCGGGCTGACCGCGTCGCGCGGGCTGTTCCTAGAGAGCATCGGGCTCGGCGGCGGGCACAACGCGCTGGTCAACCTGTTGATGGACACCGGGATTCTCGGCGCGGCCTGCTGGCTGGCGCTGCTCGCGGCCGTCCTGCTGGCGGCACGGCGGCTCAGCCTGCCCGTCGAGCGGATGATGATCCTTTCGGCACTGCCCGCGATGATCGCGAACTCGGTGTTCACCGAAGGGCTCGGCGCGCCTGCCAACGTCGGCTGCACCTGGCTGTTCGTGCTCGCGGCCTGGGTGAACGTGGCGAGGCGCGCGTGAAAATCCTGATGGCGCACGCTTCGGCGGAGCTGTACGGATCGGACCGGGTGTTCGCCGAATCCGTGCGAGCGTTGCGCGACGCGGGTCACGAGGTCGTCGTCACGCTGCCGCAGGACGGGCCGCTCGCGTCGGCGCTCGGCGAGGTGGTCGTCTGCCCGGTTCCGGTGCTGCGCAAGGCCGCGCTGCGGCCATCCGGGCTCATCGGGTTACTCCGGGAGACGGCGTCGAGCCTGCGCCCGATGGTCCGTCTCATCCGGACACACCGCCCCGATGTGCTGTACGTCAACACGGTCACCGTGCCGCTGTGGCTGCCGCTGGCCCGGCTGTTCGGCACGCGGGTGCTCGCGCACGTCCACGAGGCGGAAGACGGTGTCGCGGCGCCGATCCGGGTCGCGCTGGCCGCGCCGCTGCTCGCCGCGCACACGGTCGTGGTGAACAGCCTCGCGACCGGCGAGGTGCTCCACCGGGCGCTGCCCAGCCTCGCCGCCCGGACCCGCTTGATCTACAACGGGGTTCCAGGTGCGCCGGTGACTCCGGTGCCCGGTCCTGGCCTGCGGATCGTGCTGGTCGGCCGGATCTCGCCGCGCAAGGGCACGGATGTCGCCGTGCGTGCGCTCGCGCTGCTCAGGCGTGACGGGATCGACGCGACGCTGGACCTGGTCGGGTCGATCTTCCCCGGCTACGAATGGTTCTCCGACGAGCTCGACGCGTTGATCAAGGACGGCGACCTGGCCGGTTCGGTGCGGCTGAGCGGTTTCCGTGACGACGTCTGGGACGCCTACGCCCACGCGGACGTCGCGATCGTGCCGTCGCGCGTCGAACCCTTCGGCAACACCGCGGTCGAGGCCCAGCTCGCGGGCGTGCCCGTGATCGTCACCGACGCGCAGGGCCTGCCGGAGACCGTTTCCAGTGGCGCAGCTCACGGACGGCGGGGCGCCGTCGTCCCGGCCGACGACGCCGAAGCACTGGCGGCCGAGCTGCGGAAGGTCGCCGAAAACCCCGGCGCCGCAACAGAAAAAGCCCGGTTGGCCTCCGTGGAGGCCACCGGGCTCTTCGCACCCCAGCGCTACCGCGCCGAGATCGTGTCCGTACTCAGTACGCTCCCTCGCCGCCGACCACGGCGCGCACGGTCTTCCAGAGGATGACCATGTCGAGCGCGAGTGACCAGTCCTCGACGTAGCGAAGGTCGAGCCGGATGCTTTGGTCCCACGTGAGGTCGCTGCGGCCGCTGACCTGCCACAACCCGGTCAGACCCGGCTTCACCAGCAGGCGGCGTCGTGCGTCGGAGCCGTACTTCTTGGTCTCCTCCGGCAGCGGCGGGCGCGGGCCGACGAGCGACATCTTTCCGTAAAGGACGTTGAACAACTGGGGCAGCTCGTCGAGCGAGTAACGCCGCAGCATGGAGCCGACCTTGGTGATGCGGGGATCCTTGCGCATCTTGAACAGCGGCCCGGCGCCTTCGTTGTCCTTCTCCAGCGTCTTGCGGACCTTGTCGGCGTCGGTGATCATCGTGCGGAACTTGAGCATCGTGAACGAGGCGCCGTCACGGCCGATCCGCCGCTGCCGGTAGATCACCGGGCCGCGGTCGTTCACCTTGATCGCCAGCGCGATCATCAGCAGCAACGGGGAAAGCAAGGTCAGGAGCAGCGCCGAGGCGCAGCGGTCGACGAACTCCTTCACGAGCCTCCGGCCGCCGGTGAAGCGCGGGGCGGTCACCCGCAGCAGCGGCATGCCGAGCACGCTCGACACGTTCAGCCTCGGGCCGGCGACCTCCATCAGCACCGGCGCGACCACCATCTCGGCCGAGGTCCCCTCGAGGTCCCAGGCGAGCTGCTGCAGCCGCTGCGGTGTCCAGTACTGGTCGGCGGTCACCGCGACCACGCGGTATCCGCCACGGCGCACGTGCTCGGCCAGCTCTTCGAGCCTGCCGACCACCGGAACCCCGTCGACCTCACCGGTGTCGCGCTCCGCGCCGGTTCCGCTGAACGTGCACGCCGCCTCGACCCGCCAGCCCACGTGGGGCTCGGTGCGCGTGCGGCCGATCAGATCGGCGACCGTGTCCGGGGCGCCGGCCGCCATCACCGGCAGCAGGCAGCGGCCCTGCCTGCGCTGGCGGTGCAGCACCTGACGGAGCAGATAGCGTTGAGGAAAGGTGATCAGCGCGATCACCGGCACCACGATGAACACCCATGGCTGCACGTCCAGCGCGCCGAACAGCAAGCCGCCCAAGGCGACCAGCACCGCGGCGGTGACCAGTCCCCTGCCGAGACGGCGGTATTCCTCGGCGCCCTCACCGAGCACCCGCTGGCTCCACGCACGGCTGGCAGGCAGCGCGCAGAGCACGGCGGCGATGGTGCCGATCGCATGCATGTTGTGCAATTCGAGCTTGTCGATGATCGCCGCGCTGATCGCGATCACCACCACTGTCGCCAGCACGTCCGCCCCGATGACCCAGGAGCGGTAGTGCGCTTCCCAAGCCGTCGAAGGCGTATTCCGCGAACCGGCCTCGGTGACCACCGCACGCGGCGTCCGCTTGGCAGGGCGGGGAATTTGGTGAAGGTCGATATGCGGAATCGCCTCACCCACTGGTGAGGATGACCGCACCGACTCTTCCATCGGACCTCCTGCGTCGTTCACTGCCGGATACACGCAACAAACCTCGAGTTAACCCCGAAACCAACTACAGAGAGTTATCGATCCCCGTACGCTGTCGGTCACCAATCGGGCGACACTCGCCAAGGTATCGGTGACTCTCACGACGGCGTTACAGGCGTCACAAAAGGGTTTCGACGTCCCAGAAAGCGAAATGATCACCAGTTAGATAACAGGAAGATGACGGCAAGTGATCAGCCGCTCGAATTCCACAACTACACAATGTAGTCGGAAAATCAATGACTCCACCGGCCGCCTGGCTCACCCAGCGTCCACTACTCCAGTCAGGTGACAAAACCTCGTCATTCCACAATGGACACTGCGCTGAGTAGACTTTCCACAGTGGACAAAGCGGGCGGACGGCCACCGGATGCGACGGCCGGACTGTCCAACGAGCCACCCCGCGACCGGTGACGTTCACCACCGGAAGTTCACGGTACGAATTTTCCGTCGCAGCCGGCGGCGTCCAAAGTGCCCTGTCCGCGTGTCCCACATCACGTCCGCCGGCCCACCGGGACACCCTCTTGAGACAAAGACCTGACGCCCCGCAAGCCTCTTGAGGTTCTTTGTGCGTGACGCGCGGATGCCACGGAAACGCGCAACCGGTGCACGGGTGAAAGGTGAGTGTTCCACCACCGGCGTGGAAAGCCCGCCACAGCGGCACTTCATCACGACCCCATCACCGATCTGCAAGTTGCAGAACCGGCAGGCGGGTGAAAAACCGGCCCCGGAAACACCAAAGCCCCCGGACTCGGTGAGTCCGGGGGCTTTGGTGTTGTGGGCGATACTGGGATCGAACCAGTGACCCCTTCGGTGTGAACGAAGTGCTCTCCCGCTGAGCTAATCGCCCGCCTCGCGGTGTGAAACACACTCTAGCGGACGACTTTTGGACTCCGGCAAAGGGGTGGTTCAAAGCGTGCACAGACCGCGCCAGCCCGGCCACGGAGCGAACAACGCACTGCTAGCGAGGGTTGTCCGGTGCACCCATCCGGGCAGCGACGTTCGACATTCGTGCGACGGTGCTATCCCCGGCCGGATAAACCGAGCAAGATGTATCCAGGACGACCTCAGGGGTGCATGCGAAGGCCTGCGCGTCGAGGGTGATGATGGGGTGAAGTACCGGCGCCGAGCCCCCGTACGGGTGATCTACACCAAACCCGCGAGCGGAACAGCGTTTCGGTACGTCTCTCCATTAGCACTCGGTCGACCGGGCCGGGAAGGGAGAAGAAGGGTAGGACGATGCGCAACGATCACGTGACGCTCCGCTCGACGGCGGTCTTCGACCTGCTGGCCCCGCGGACGCCCGCGGTTCCGGTGAAGGTGGAGCTGCGATACGACACCCGCGACCCGTACGCCGTGGTCGCCGCCTTCCGCACCGGACGCGCCGGCTGGGTCGAATGGGTGTACGCCCGCGACCTCCTCGCCGACGGCCTCCTCGCCGACGCAGGCGACGGCGACGTCCGCATCCGCCCCTCGGTCGAAGACCCCGAGTCGGTGCTCATCGAACTCAACTCCCCCTCCGGGCACGCGATGTTCGAAGCCTCCGCCCAGGAGCTCGCCGACTTCCTCGACCGCACCTACGACGTCGTGCTCCCCGGCAACGAGCACCTCTGGGTCGACGTCGACGACGCGCTCACCCACCTCATTCCCAACGATTTGAGCTGATGACGCGCCTGCGACACCGAAAGGCCACCCCCCTGTCACAGGCGTTCCCGGGGTGGGATATTGTTTTCACACACCACGGCGACGGGTTACCGGAACCGAGGTAGTGCGGATGTAGCGCAGCTGGTAGCGCATCACCTTGCCAAGGTGAGGGTCGCGGGTTCGAATCCCGTCATCCGCTCGGAAGGCCCTCTCGGGCCTTACACGGTGGAGTGGCCGAGAGGCGAGGCAACGGCCTGCAAAGCCGTGTACACGGGTTCGAATCCCGTCTCCACCTCGCGCGATTAGCTCAGCGGGAGAGCGCTTCCCTGACACGGAAGAGGTCACTGGTTCAATCCCAGTATCGCGCACCATCTGTTGTCGCAGTTCATAGCCCTGTTCCTCCTTGTGAGGGATGGGGCTTTTACTGTTGGATATCAAGATTCCGGTAGACAGCCTCGAGGTTCGGTGGGGCGGGAACCCCAAGGTGGCGTGTCGGCCGCGGTCGCGGACTCGCGGTTACCGAAGCGACGGGGTGTGCGGGATAAAGCCCGCTTTACTCCCGCGAGGGTTGTGCATGTTGCGGGTGGTCGGACTTCGGTGCGAGGGGACCAGCCCGCGAGCTTCTCGCGCTCGGTGGTCTATTTCAAGCCCAGCCCAAACAAAGCTCCCGACCGTCCGATCGGGACGCTTGTAACCCATTCGACATCGAACATCGAATCGGCGCCAACCGGTCACCATGCCGGGTCGAACCGCATGCCCTTGTCGTACCACTCGTCGTCCGTCTCGGGCACCGTGTTCGACGGCCGAGGCGGGTCGTCGGCCGACCGGTCACGGAGAATCGCCTTGTCGACAGGCGCGCGGCGCTCGACGGCCTGCGGCGCCGGCTCGAAGTTCAGGCGCCAGCGCAGCCGGTCGGCCAGGTAGCCCGCGTTGCCGAGCGGGCGCATCAGCTCCGCGCTGCGTTCAGCCGACTTCCGTTGCGCGTCAACGTAGGTACGCACCACGAGATCGGCGATCTCGTCCGGCGACAACCGCCGGATCGCGTCGGAAAGCCGCAAGCTGGTCATGACGCCATCGGTGTTGACCGAGACGGCGACCGCACCGTCCGGGGACGCCGAGTCCACCGAGAGCGCGGAAAGCGCGGCGACCATGGCCGCGCGATCCGGCTTCGGCGACGGCGCGGGGTCGCGCTGGTCCGTCATCTAGTCCAGCGTCCCCAGTTCCGTCGGCCCACTGTGGGTCCGGCCGTCCGGCGCGATGTCGACGTTCCCGTCGCGGACGCGCTTCTCGGTCTCCTTGGACGTCCGATCGGTCTCGAACTTCGACGGGTCGAAGGTGTCGCCGGGGCTGACATCCGGCGGCGGCGGGATCCTCGGCATGTCCTTCATGTCGTTGCCGATGCGGTCGGCGAGGGTGCCCGCCGCGTCGGCCGCGGCGTCGCGGATCTTGCCGACGCTCTTCATGAAATTCGTGTGCATCTCCATGCCGCTCTTGCCGTTCGGCTCGCCGATGAGCCCGACGGCCGCGCCGATCGCCGACCCGGCCGCGTTGCCGGCGACCAGCGCGCCGTTGGCGGCGGTGAAGATCGCGGCGCCCGCCGGTGCGGCGACACCGGCGGTGGCGACGGTCAGCAGACCGGCGATGGCGCCTGCGAAAGCACCCGCGAACACCTTGTACAGCTTGGCGTCATGGGCTTCTTCGGCGTCCTTGACGAACTGCGTCGCCTGCTCGTCGTAAGCCTTCGCAAGCGTGCAGAGGTCCTCACGTGCCGACGCGATGGCCTCGCGCGCGGCGACCACGTCGGCCTCCAGCACGGTGATCTTCGATTCGACGCGCGTGTACGCGTCCGCGAGCCCCTTGATGTAGGCCTTGACCGTGTTGGCCGCCTCGCCGCGCCAGTACTCCATGCGCTTCTCGGCCTGGTCCAGCTCGGCCCTCGAGTCGTCCTGCAGCGTCCGCCAGACCTTGTCGAGGTCGTTGATCATGCCCTGCAGGCTGTCCTTGGCGTCGTTCTCGATCTCGGCGTCGTCGAACTCGTGGAAGACGCCCACGATGTCCTTTTGCGCCTTGTCGTACCACTCGTCGCCGCCGAACATGATGTCGGAGAACCGCAGGCGCTGCAGCGCGTTCAGCGCCGTGTCGCAGCCCTCGCGCATCTCGCCGTCGAGGCCTTCCAGCAGCTTGGCCCGGTCCTTGCGGGAATCCTGGGCCCAACCCTTCGTCTCGACGTCCTCGTCGAGCGCGCCGAAATAGTCGTCCATGCTCGCTCCCCCTAGCCCTGCGCGGCCCGGTGCAGGCTCGCCTGCGCGTCGGCCTCGGCGCGCGCGTACATGTCGGCGACGGTGAGCAGCGCGTGGCTGGTGTCGCGGGTGCTCTGCTGCAGCTGCCCGATCAGGTCGAGGATCTGCTCGCGGTGCTTCTCGAAGGCCTGTGACACCGCCGGCATGCCGAGCGAGCGGCCGAAGACGTTGTACACCGGCAACATCGCGCCGATGTCGAAGATCCCGGAGCTTTCCGGCGGGGTCGGGACGTCGAGCTTGCGCACCCCGGTGTGGGCCTGCGCGGCGGCGTCGGCCGCGGCCCCGAGATGCCCGCTGGCGTCCCTGAGGTCCTGCAGGTCAGTTTCGAATCCGATCATGTGTCACCTTCGTCTTCCGGCGGGAGTGGCCATGTAAACACCGCCGAACGAGTGACACGGGTGGTTCGCGCCGATGTGCCTGCCACTGTGGCCAGGTTCACCTGGTGCGCCTACACCAAAGGTGGAGCGGGTCCTTCTTTCGCGGAAAAAGGGGCCCGATCCCGTTGGTGTCCAACAGGATCAGGCCCCTCGGCGGTCAGCGGGTCACCCCTGCTGCGCCGCCACGATGTTGACCATCCAGCCGACCCCGAAGCGGTCGGTGCACATGCCGAACTCGTCGCCCCACATCTGCTTCTCCAGCGGCACGGCGACCGTCCCGCCCTCGGCGAGCTTCTCCCAGTAGCCACGCAGCTCGTCCGCGTCGTCACCGCTGAGGCTGACCGAGATCGCGTCGCTCGGCTTGGACTCGGTGCCGGGCGCCGAGTCGGCGCCCATGATCGTGTAGCCGCTGTCGGTCTCGAGCTGGCCGTGCATGATGTTGTTCGCGTTCGACGCCTCCTTGTCGCCGAAGTCGCCGAAGGTGCTCAGCACCAGCGTGCCGCCGAAGACCTCCTTGTAGAACTCCATCGCCTCGCGCGCGTTTCCGCCGAAGCCGATGTACGGGTTGAGCCGTGAAGCCATGGCAATGCTCCTTAGTCGCGACAGGGGAAGCATCGTCGCAGAGCGATCTGGCCTCGACAACCCGAGCATTTCACTCGTGAGTGGTATGACCGGTTAGAACCGGCCATACCACTCACGAGCTTTTTCAGGGGAGGCCGTTGAGGAACGGCTCGTGCGCGTTCTGGAACTCCCAGTTGTAGTAGCGATCCCAGTTGATCGACCAGGTCATCAGCCCGCGCAGCGCGGGCGAGGCGCCGCCCCGCAACGTGTACGACCCGCAGCCGGAATTCTTGACCAGGCAGGTGACGGCGGACTGCACCGCCGCCGGCGCCGTGTGGCCGTTGCCGGCGCTGACCGCGGCCGGGAGCCCGATCGCGATCTGGTCGGGGCGCAGGCCGGGGAAGAAGTTGCCCGTGGTCGACACGCTGAACCCGGCCTTGAGCATGTCGGTCATCGCGATGTGGAAGTCCGCGCCGCCCATGAAGTGGTACTGCTGGTCCAGGCCCATCACCGGGCCGGAGTTGTAGTCCTGGACGTGCAGCACGGTCAGCGAGTCACGCAGCGCGTGGATGACCGGCAAGTAGGCACCCGTTCGGGTGTCACCGCCGCCGACGCCGCCGTAGAACTGGTAACCGACCTGGACGAAGAACGTCTCCGGCGCCATGGTCAGCACGAACCCGCTGCCGTACTTGGCTTTCAGCGACTTCAGCGCCGAGATCAGGTTGACGATCACCGGGGTGGTCGGGTTGCGGAAGTCGGTGTCGCCGGAGTTCAGCGCGAGCGAGTGGCCCTCGAAGTCGACGTCGAGGCCGTTGAGGCCGTACTTGTCGATGATCGCCGAGACCGAGCTGACGAACTTGTCCCGCGCGGCCGTCGAGGACAGCTGGACCTGGCCGTTCTGGCCGCCGATGGAGATCAGCACCTTCTTGCCCTGCGCCTGCTTGGCGCGGATGGCGGCGATGAAGTCGGCGTCGCTCTCCACGGCAGGGCATTCGGCGACCGGGCAGCGAGTGAACCGGATGTCGCCCGAGGTCACCGAGGTCGGCTCGCCGAACGCGAGGTTGATGATGTCCCACGCGGCCGGGACGTCGGCCATCTTCGTGTAGCCGGAGCCGTTGGCGAAGCTGGCGTGCAGGTAACCGATCAGCGCGTGTTTCGGCAGGCCGGTGTCCGTGCAGCCCGAGGTCGTCGCGCTCGCCTCGGTGCTGCGCGGCGACTCGCCGGCCGAGTTGTACGCGGAGACCGAGTAACTGTGCGACGAGCACGCGGCGAGTCCGGCCAGGGTGGCCGAGGTACCGGTCACGGTCGACTTCACCGCCCCGTTCTCGTACACCCGGTAGCCGGTGGCCCCGGTGACCGACGGCCAGCTCAGCGCGATCGAGTTCGCGGTGACGGTGCCGACCGAGAGCGTACCCGGCACCCCCGGCGCGCCGGGGGTGCCGCCACCAGGACCGTCGAGCGTGACGTCGTCGGCGTTGTAGGTGCCCGCGCCGTACCAGCCGTGCAGGTAGAGCTGGGCCGAGGTCTGGCTCGCGGTCGTGGTGAACGACAGCGAGAGCTTGGTGTAGGCGGTCGCGGCCGTCCACGTCGACGGGCCGCCGGTGATGCCGAGGTACACCGGGTTTCCCCGCACCCAGGCGGAGACGGTGTACGTCGTGTTCGGCACGACCGACACCGTCTGCGCGCACTGCGCGTAGTCCGAGCCGGCGGCGGTGGCGGCGAGGGCGTAGCCGCCCGAGTTCACCGGGCTGCTCACCACCGTTCCGGCCGGGCAGGTCCAGCCCGCGGTCGAGCCGCTCTCGAAACCGGGGTTGGTCAACAGGTTGGCGGCGCTCGCGGGTGCCGCCCCGAAGGCGGCCAGCATGAGCACGGCAAGGGTCACTAGCGGTCTGGAACGCCTCATCGCGGTCCTCCAGTGTGATGTGACCCCTATTGTCTAGACCAATATGGCCGCTGTCCAGAAGACCACCCGCGCCACCGGTACGCACCCGAGGTGACACTCTTCGCGAAGTTCTCGGTCGAGCGTGTCGATCCGCGGGTAACCCGTTCGACGAACGGGCAAGAGGCCACGGAAGGGGAACGAAATGAACGCGACGACCACGAACCCATGGACCCTTTCCGGCAGACTGGCCTGGGAGGACCGCGCCGAGGACGCCGGGCGGCTCGCGCCGGACGACCGGCTCACCTGCCACGTGCACGGCCGCTGGATCCACGAATGCGTGGCGTCGCCACTGCACGTCAGCCCCGTGACCAGGCATCGATGGTGCCGAGATTGCGCGTCCAGGCTGACGGTCGCGATCGACCACCTGGGCCGCACGGTCACCATGACCTGCCCCCACTGCGGCGACGGCCACAGCCCGGCGACCGCCCGCCTCGTCACCGCCTGCCAAGCCAGCCTCGCCCTGGCCAACACCCCCCAGCCGACCCAAACCCCCCTCACCCTGCTCGCAGCCTGACCCCTGACCCACCCCCACGATAAAGCCCGCTTTACCCCCCACGATAAAGCCCGCTTTACTCCCGGCGATAAAGCGGGCTTTACTCCCCACGATAAAGCCCGCTAAACTCCCCGCGATAAAGCAGGCTTTACTCCCGGGAATAAAGCAGGCTAAATCCCCGGGAGTAAAGCCCGCAAAACCCCAGGGGATAAAGCCCGCTAAACTCCAGGAAGTAAAGCAGGCTAAATCCCGGGGGATAAAGCCCGCTGAACTCCGCGAGGTAAAGCCCGCTGAACTCCGCGAGGTAAAGCCCGCTGAACTCCGCGAGGTAAAGCCCGCTGAACTCCGCGAGGTAAAGCCCGCTAAATCCCGGGGGATAAAGCCCGCTGAACTTCGCGGAGTAAAGCGGGCTTTATCGCCGGGAGTAAAGCCCGCTTTATCGCGGGTCAGGAGGGGCGGGTGGCGGCGCGGCGGGCGAAGGCGGTGAGGGCGGTGGTGACCGGGGGCGGGAGGTGGAGCGTGGCGAGTGAGCGCTCGGCGCGGCGGCAGCGGGTGGCGATCATGCGCTCGACCGAGGCGCGGGCGCCGGTCGCGTCGAGCACCGCGCGTACGCGGGCCGCGTCCACTTCGGTCAGGTCGGGATCGCCTACCAGGAAACGCAAAAGACGTTTGTCGGCCGGTTCCGCGCGGGCGAGCGCGAGCGCCATCAGCACGGTGTGCTTGCCGGACCGCAGATCGTCCACTGTGGACTTCCCGGTCTCGTCGGGGTCGCCGTAGACGCCGAGCAGGTCGTCGCGGAGCTGGAACGCCTCGCCGACCGGGATCGAAAACGCGGTGAGCCCGCGCAGCAGCGTCTTGTCCGCGCCTGCCAGCGCGGCGCCCAGATGCAACGGCCGTTCGATCGTGTACTTGGCGGTCTTCAGCCGCGCGATGAGCATCGCGTGCCCGAGGTCGGTCGTCGGCCTGCCGGTGGCGATCAGGTCGAGATACTGCCCGTACATCACCTCGGTCCGCATGGCGAACAGGATCGGCGCGATCGCCTGCCGTTGCCCGGGGGTGAGCGCCGCGCCGTACAGCAGCTCGTCGGTCCAGCTGAGCGCCAGATCGCCGAACAGGATCCCGGCGTTGACGCCCAGCAGGTCGGAATTCGGGCGATCCGGATGCCGCCCGGCGAGTATCCGATGCAGTGTCGGCTGCCCACGGCGGATGTCACTTTGATCCATGACGTCGTCGTGAATGAGCGCGAACGCGTGGAACATCTCGAGTGACGCCGCGGTCGCGATCACCGCGTCGAAACCGTCGGTGCCGCCCGCCGACTGCCAGCCGAGCACGCACAGCGCGGGCCGCAGGCGCTTGCCGCCCGCGAACACGAACTCGCCCAGCGTCTGCGGGATCCGCAGGTCGACCAGCTGCGCGTCGGTGGTCTCGCGGCTCTTGGCGTTGAAGAACCGCGCCAGATGTTTTTCGACCGCTTGGTGGATGACTTCCAGTTCCAGCGAAGCGACCGGGGTGTCCATGGGCGACCTTTCCCTCTGGTGCGACGTGAGGGACCGGAACGCACCCCAGATCTTGGGGGAGATTCGACCGGACGGCATCCTCGTCCACACGACGGGGTGATTCCGGTGGAAAGATCTCTACTCACACACGCACCGCGAGCCGCTCCAGCGCGTGGAACGCCGCGCTGGCCCGCCACCGCACCTCGGGCTCGGCCGGCACGAGATCCGGGAACCGGGCGAGCAGCCTGCTCAGCGCCTCCTCCGTCACGACGCGGGCCAACGCGGCGCCCAGGCAGAAGTGCGCTCCCCCGCCGAACGCCACCTGCGCGGAGTCTTCGCGCAGGATGTCGAAGGTGTCCGGTTCGGCGAACCGCGCCGGATCATGATTGGCACCGACGAGGTGAACGATCACCCGCTGCCCAGGCTCGACGTCCAGCCCGCCGATCCGGTGCGCGGTGACGGCGGTCCGCCCGGTGAACGCGACCGGCGGATCGATCCGGAGCACCTCCTCGACGCATTCGGTGATCAACTCCGGCTTGGCGCGCACGATCGCGGCCTGGCCGGGGCTGCGCAGCAGGTTCAGCACCCCGTTGGAGATCAGGTTCGCCGTGGTCATCAGCCCGGCGACGAGCAGCGTCAGCACGATCGCGAGCACTTCCTCCAGATCGAGCCGCTCGCCGTCGGCCTCGGCGGTGAGCATCGCGCTGATGAAGTCCTCACCCGGCTCGGCGCTGCGCTCGGCCAGCAGCGGCAACAGGAAATTCACGCAGTTCACGGTCGCCTCGGCCGCGTCGAGCAGCAGATCCTCGCCGGGGTTGAACTCCAGCAGCCGCGCGAGCCGCGGCGCCTCGGTGTAGATCAGCTGCGCGCCCTCGACGCCGACGTCGAGCAGCTCCGCGACCACGGAGACCGGGATCGGGTAGCCGAGCTCCGTGACCACGTCGAACTCGCCGCCGACGCCGTCCAGCGCGGCTTCGGCCACGGCGCCGATCCGGCCACGGAACCGCTCGATCCGGCGCGCGGTGAAACTCGGCGCGACCAGCTTGCGGAACTTGTCGTGCGCCGGGCCGTCCATGAACAACCCCAGCATGCTCCGCAGCAACGGCGGCAGCTGATCGGTGCCGCCGAGTTCGCTCATCAGCTCGATGTTGTCGCTGAGATCGCTGGCCCAGCCCTGGCCGCGCAGGATCTCCTGCGCCGTGTCGAACGAGGAGACGACGAACATGCCCACCGTCTCTTCGAAGTGGATCCCGGTCACGGCTTGCCCCCGGTGACCGCGCCGTCGAGTTCGGCGATGATCTCCGCCCAGTGCCCGGTCGAGCGCAGCGCGCCGAGTATCGCGGTGATCCCGGCGTCCATCCTGGTGTGGAAGAGCGTCTCGGGTGGCATGTTCATCTTCCTGATCACCGCGCCGTACTCGCCGAACGGCGAGAACATCCGCTTGGTGACCGCGGCCGCGTACTCGGTGGTGTAGGTGAACGGCTGCTCGGCGGTCATCGGCGTCCACTGTGCGGACATCCAGTCGAGCAGCTCGGCCGGGGTCGGCGGATCCGCCGTCAGCGAGTCGAGGTCCAGCGCCGCCTGCCACAGCCGGTCGGCGTCACCCGCGACGCCCGCCTGTTCCAGCTCGACGAGGTTCGCCACCTGCTCGGGTGTGAACCGTTTGACACAGCCGAAATCGAGGAAGCTGACCGTGCCGTCGGCGTGGAAGAGGTAGTTGCCGGGATGCGGGTCGGTGTAGGCGATCCGGAACGAGCGCAGGCTGCCCCAGAGAAACCGGTAGATCACCTCGCCCCAGCTGTCGCGCAGGTCCTGGCCGCACTCGACGGCGTCCCGCCAGCCCATGCCGTCGACGAAGTCCATGGTGAGCACGCGCCGCGTCGACAGCTCCGGCACGACCTCGGGCACCCTGATCCGCGGATGGCCGCGGTAGGCGTCGGCGAACTCGGCCTGGTTGGCGGCTTCGATCCGGTAGTCGATCTCCTCGCCGATCCGGTCGCCGATCTCCGCGACGAGTGCGCGGGTGTCGACGCCCGCCTTGTCGCCGGTGATCACGCCGCGCACGCGCAGGAAGGTGGTCAGCAGGTCCACATTGGCCAGATCGGCGGCGATCGCCGCTTCCATGCCGGGATACTGGACCTTGACGGCGACGTCCCGGCCGTCCTTGGTGGTCGCCCGGTGCACCTGGCCGATGGACGCCGCGGCCAGTGGTTTCCGCGAGAACTCGGCGAAGATCTCGTCGGGATGCGCGCCGAGTTCGGCTTCCAGCACGGAAACCGCGTCCGCCCAGTCCATCGGCGGCGCGTCGGACTGCAGTTTCCCGAACGCGTTCCGGTAAGCGCCGCCCTGCGCGTCGACCGACATGAACGAGATGATCTGCCCTGCCTTCATCAGCACGCCGCGCGAGCGTCCCAGCAGGACCTGGTACCGGCCGGCGGCCCGCTCCCGCGCGGCGGCCGACTTGCCCTCCGCGCCGAGCACCCGCTGCTGCAGCGCGGCGACCACGGTCTCACCCGCGGTCCGCCCGGCGAGCGCCGCCAGTGGCAGCGCCCGCCGCAGCCGTCCGGCCGGTACCGGCTCCCGCTCGCTCATCGCTGCGCCGGCACCGCGCGCAGCACGCTGAACCCGCTCTGCCCGCACGGGGTGACGGTGTCCAGCTCGAACCCGGCCTCGGCGAGCAGCTCCGCGAACTGCTCACGGGTGCGCTCGCGGCTGCCGGTGCCGAGCATCAGGTTGAGGTCGCTCATGATCGCGTGCACGTTCGGGGCCTCAGGGGCAGCACCGAACTTGCCGGTCATCACGAATTCGATCAGGTACAGCACCGAATGCGGCTTCGCGGCGGCGCGGACGACCTTCAGGATCTCCGTGGCGCGCTCGTCCGGCCAGTCGTGGATGACGCTCTTGAGCAGGTACGCGTCGTAGCCCGCAGGCACCGAATCGAAGAAGTCGACCTCGACGGTCTCACACCGGTCTTCGACACCCGCTTCGGCGAGCACGGACGGCGCGTCGTTGAGCCCGCCCGAGGTGTCGGCGAGCACGCCGCGCAGCTCCGGGTTGGCGCCGAGCAGCGCCGCGAGCAGCAGGCCGTTGCCACCGCCGACGTCGACCAGCGTGCCGTGCTCGCCGGGGTTGAACGTCGCGACGATGTCCGGCAATACCGTGAGGGTGGCCTCGGACATGGCGGTCGAGAACATCGGCTTGAGTTCGGGGTGGTCGTCCATGTACGCCCACATTTTCTTGCCGTGCACCTTTTCGAACGCGGGCTCACCGGTGCGCACGGTCGATTCCAGCTCGCCCCACACCGGCCACGACATCGAGCCGGACGAGAGCAGCGCGAAATTGCGCACCGAGTTCGGCGTGTCCTTGCGCAGCACCGAACCCAGCTCGGTCAGCCGCAGTTTCCCGCCCTCGATTTCCTGTACCAGCCCCAAAACCCCCGCCGCACGCAGCAGACGCTCCAGCGAGGGCGCGTGCGTCCCGCTCAGTTCGGCCAGCTCTTCGACCGTGCGGTCCCGCTCGCCCAGGAAGTCGGGGACCTCCAGGCTCGCCAGCGTCTGCAAGACCTTCGCCGGAATATAGGCGGCCAGCATGGGCAGCAATTGCCCTGGATCTGCGCTCATTACGCTCCCTATTCGCATGAAGGCGCGGCGGAATCATTCCCCAGTCGCTCGCGCCCATTCAGTCTTGCCGAATAAGGCCGGAAAACGCAAATGTCAAATTTTTCCCAAGTTTTGGTCAGAGCGCGTTGCCGGACCTCCGGCGCGTGACCAGGCTGGGGCCCAACAGCGAGCACTGGAGGGGAACGTGGATTTTCGGTTCGGGATCAGCATGCTGGTGCCCCCGTCGAAGCAGGAATGGCAGGCGAAGTGCCGCCAGGCGGAGCAGGCGGGCTTCGACGTGATCGGCGTGTCGGACCACGTCGGGCTGGCTTCGGCGTTCCCGAGCCTGGTCGCGGCCGCCGAGGTCACCGAACGCGTGCGCCTCAACACCTACATGCTCAACGCGGGTTTCTACAACCCGACGATGCTGGCCCGCGACGTCGCCACCGCCGACCAGCTCACCGGCGGCCGCATCGAGGTCGGCATCGGCTCCGGCTCGCTCAAGGTCGAGTTCGACATGGCGGGCCTCGACTTCGGCACACCCGGTGAACGCGTGGCCCACGTCCGCCGCACCGCGGAGGCGCTGAAGAACCCGCACCAGTACCCGCAGCCTACGCAGGAAGGCGGCGCCGCCGTCATGGTCGCGGGCTGGGGTGACCGCATGCTCGCCGTCGCCGCCGAACTGGCCGACGTCGTCGCGCTCACCGGCGGTCCCACCGGCGGCCCGACACCGACGCTGTCCCCCGCCGACGTGCTCGAGGAGCGCACGACCTACGTCCGCAAGTTCGCGGGCGAGCGGCGGATCGAGCTGAACGCGATGGTGCCCGCGGTCGTCATCACCGAGGACCGCAAGGCCGCCGCGCAGGAGCTGTCGCATCAGCTCTTCACCGGCCTCACGGTCGACGAGATCCTCGAACTCCCGAGCGCCATCGTCGGCACGCCCCGCGAATGCGCCGACCAGATCCGCGCGCACCGTGAGCGTTTCGGCTTCACCTACTTCACGGTCTTCGAGCCCTTCCTGGCCGACTTCGCCAAGGTCATCGAGCACCTCCGCTGACAACACCGGGATAAAGCGGGCTTTACTCCCGGGGATTTAGCGGGCTTTATCCCCGGGAGTAAAGCCCGCTTTATCCCGGCTTGCGGGGCCTAGTAGTTCGGGGTCTTGCGTAAGAACTCGGGGCGGGCGACGATTTCGGGCAGGTAGACGCGGTCGTTCCAGGACTCGGGTGAGACGGCCTCGACCGCGATCGAGACGACGCCTTCGTCGCAGCCGAAGGCGTCCGTGACCGCCTTGGTGACCGCGGAGACCAAGGCCGCCTCGCGGTCGTTGGTGAGCGGGGCCGGGAAGTGCTTGATGCTGACGTGGGGCATGACTTTCTCCTTCAGTGGGTGAGGCGGTCCGAAATGGCGTTGACGAGCGCGTCGATGTCGGGGTCCTTGAGCATGCTGTAGTGATCGGCGTCGACGTCGATCACCGTCGGCGCGACCGCGGAGTAGCCCGAGCTGTTCTCGATGAACGAGTAGTCGTCGCCGCGGGCCTTGAAGATCGTGACGGGCGCCGAGATCCTGCGCTCCGCGAGTTCGCTGAACACGTACTTGAACTGGTAGGTCTGCCGGACCACCCGGACGATGCGGCGGACCAGATCGGGGTCGAGCCCGTTGAACCGGTCGCTGATGAACGCGACGAACGACTCGTCGTCGTCGACCGTGCGCAGGCATTCGTCCAGCAGCGGGCCGGTGATGCTGCCCGCGAAGACCGAGTACAGGATCGTCAGGTACGCCTCCGAACCGGCACGCACCCGCGGCGCGCCGGGAGCGAGCAGGAACAGATGGTCGACCGTCTCACCCGCGAGTTCCAGCTGGTAGGCGGATTCGAACGCGACGCGCGCGCCGAACGAGTAGCCCCACAGCGTGTACGGCCCCGAAGGCTGCAGCCGCCTGATGACCTCGACGTCGGCCGCGGCCATCTCCCTGATCGTGCGGTACGGGGTCTCCCCCGCGTTGATCCCGTACGCCTGCACCCCCAGGAACGGCCGGTCGATCCGGCCCGCCAGCGTCCGCAGGTTCATCGCGTAGCCGCCCAGGCCCGGCCAGCAGAAGATCGGCGAGCCCGAACCCTCCGAGCGCAGGCGGACCAGGCGTGAGCAGGTCCGGCCGTCACCGCAGTCGACAAGCGCGGCGAGCTTTTCCACCGTGGGCGCTTCGAAGACCACCTGCAGCGGCAGCATGGTCCTGAACTCCTTGTTCAGCTTGTTGACCAGCGCGACCGCGATCAGGGAATTGCCGCCGGACTCGAAGAAGTCGTCGAGCACCGAGACGGTGTCGCGGCGCATGACCTTCGTCCAGATGCCCGCGATCCTGGCCTCGGTCAGCGAGCGCGGCGCGATGAACGGGCGGTCCGCGACGTCGGCGATGTCCCAGTTGGACAGTGCCACCGAGTCGATCTTTCCGTTGACCGTCAACGGCAAACGGTCCAGCACGACGACCCGGTTCGGCATCATGTAGTCGGGCAGGCAGGTGAGGAGGTCGTCGCGGATCAGCTCGGTCGGGCCCTTCATGTGGACCACGTCCTCCTTCATGCCCATCGCGCTGACCTGCTCGTCGCTCACCTTGCCGCCGACGGAGAAATACGACGGGTTGCGCGTGCCGAGTATGCCGTCCAGCCGCCTGGCCGACGGTAGATCGTTGCCGGTCTTCGAGCTGTAGCCCGCGGACATGAAGCCGAAGTTGAGGTCGTTCATCTGCAGGTGATGCAGCTTCCGGCCGAGGTCGAGATAACTGCGCCACGACTCTCCCCTGCTCACCAGCGAAATCCCGATGCTCGCCCGCTCGTAGACCTGCTGGTTGATGGCGATCACGTGCTTCTTCAGCACGAGCTCACCGGACACGCGGTGCAGCTCGCCGTCGGCGTACCGGTACTGCCCGGCAGGCAGGTCGGCGACACAGCCCGGATGCGACTGGACGTAGACGTCGAGCGCGTCGTCGGGGCGCGGCCCGGAATACGGGACCATCTCGAAGGCGCCGAGGTAGTAGTCCTCGTCCGCGCATTCCACAATGGACTTGACCTCGGGCGCGAAGTCCGCCGCGCGCATGTCCAGCCCGTGCTCGGGCAGGATCTCCTCGAACAGGCCGACCATGTGGCCCGCTTCGATTTCGAGCACCTCTTGGATGTTGTTCTTGTACACCGGCTCGATGGCCTGCTTCTTGCCGATGAAGTGGACCTTCACCGTCGACGCCGGCACCGTCGCCGACTCGATCAGGATCAGCTGGTGCAGCACCGGCTGGTAGTAGTAGAAACCGGGCCGCAGGCCGAAAGCGTTCAGCTCGAAGTACATCTGCGTCGCGTACAGCGAGCCCGGCGACGCGTAGCCGTACTTCGGCAGCAGCCGCTCATTGCTCTGGAACTGCCCGAAATACCGGAGTATCTCCCCGAATTCGGCGAATTCCAGCTCGCCGATCGTGCGCGGGTCGACGCCACCGACGTGCGAGTCCAGCAGCTTCAGGATGTCCGCCTTGACGAACGTCCCGCCCTCGAAGAAGCGGTACGTCTTGCGCGCGAACACGCGGCGGCGCTGCTCGGGTGTCGGCATCCAGCCACGCAGGTCGACCACCGGCTTGCCGCTCAGCGACTCGGCGTCGCGGCAGCCGCTGTTCGCCAGCTGGGCCTTGATCTGCAGTTTGCTCTGCTTGGACTGATGGTGGGCGCCGTGGTTGCCCTGGTCCATCAGCGCGGCTTCCTTGGGGTTCAGCTCGATGAACGCGATCAGCTCCTGGAAGCGGCCGCCGTCCTTCACCACGACCGCGGCGTTCTTGACCCACTCGTGGTTCTCGATCGCGAGCCGGATCTCGTCCAGCTCGACGCGGAACCCGCGCAGTTTCACCTGGTTGTCGGTGCGGCCGACGAACTGCACGGTCCCGTCGGCGTTCCAGTACCCCAGATCGCCGGTGCGGTACAGCCGGGAATACCCGAAGTCCGCCTCGAACGGGTTGTCGATGAACCGTTCCCCGGTCAGGTCCGGCCTGCGCAGGTACCCGCGCGCGAGCTGGATCCCGCCGACGTACAGCTCGCCGACCTCGCCGACGGCGACGGGTTTCCGTTGCTCGTCGAGGATGTAGTACTGGGTGTTGTCCACGGGCGAGCCGATCGAGATCGTCGGCGGGCCTTCCGCGAGCGCGTCGCGGTCGACCGTGTGCGCGGACGAGTTGATCGTGCATTCGGTGGGGCCGTACAGGTTGACCAGCGCGCAGTCCGGCAGCGCCGTCACGCATTCGAGCGCCAGCGACTTCGACAACGCCTCGCCACCGCTGAAAACCTGCCGCAGCGAGTCGCAAGTGGACAGTTCTTCGGTGTCCAGCAAGGCCTGCAGCAGTGTCGGTACACATTGGATGGTGGTGACCTCATGGCGCCGGATCAACGCGAGCAGGCGGTCCGGGTCACGGTAGGTGCCGGGCCCGCCGACGACGACCTGGGCGCCGACGCACGGCGCGAGGATCTCCCACTGCGCGGCGTCGAAGCTCATCGGCGTCTTCTGCAGCACGACCCGGCTTTCGTCCAGTCCCTGGACGCGGCGCAGCCAGCGCATCTGGTTGACGATGGCGCGGTGATCGACCATCACGCCCTTCGGCTTGCCCGTGCTGCCGGAGGTGTAGATGACGTACGCCAGGTCGTCGGCGGTCACCGTGGCACGCTGCTCCCCCGCGCCGCCGAAGGTGACCACGCGCGCGCCCGGCGCGAGTTCCGTCGCGCGCGAGACCAGCGAAGGCTGCGTGAGGATCACCCCGACGCCGTGGTCCTCGACCATGTACCGCAGGCGTTCTTCGGGATATTCCGGCGAAAGCGGCAGATACGCCGCCCCGGCGAACAGGATTCCCCAAGCGCCGACCGGAAGTTCGAGCGACGGCTCGGCGAACAGGCCGGCGCTACCGTCCACACCGGACTCCAGCAGGGCGCCTGCCAGCGCTTCCGCGCGTGCCACCAGTTCCCGGAAGGTCAGCGACTCGTCCTCGTACCGGATCGCCACCGCGTCCGGCCGTATTCGCGCCTGCTCCCGGAGCAGATCGGGCAGACATCGGCTGTCGAGCGGCACCTCGGTCGCGTTGAACTTCCGGGTGACCAGCGCCACCTCATCCGGCGCAAGGACCTGCTTCGCCTGGTTCACGTTCGGCTCCCTCGGTCAAGGCCGCTGAGACAACTTGCGGCAAACCTAAGGAACGCGACTTCCGATCGACTATCGATCGGCTATCCGTTCGCCCTAAACGGCTGGGCGACGTGCGGGGATGAACGAATCCCTGATCATCAGCACGGCTTCGAGGCGGTTGCGCGCGCCGAGCTTCGTGAGCGCGTGCGAGACATGGCTTTTGATCGTCGCGTTCGAGACACCGCAGAGCTTCGCGGCCTCGGCCGTCGACATGCCCTGGCCGAGCAACGTGAGCACTTCGCGTTCACGGTCGCTGAGCTTGCCGACGACCTCCGCGCGCGGCGATGACTCCGCGCGCGGAACGTACAGCTCGAGCAGTTCCGGTGACAGCACCCGGTTCCCGGCCGCGACGGCGTGCACCCCGCTGACCACGCCGTCGAGTTCGGTGTTCTTCACCAGGCAGCCGGACGCACCCGCGGCGAGCGCGTTGTCGAGCCCGCGCCGGGTCCAGTCCATCCCGAGCACCAGCACCGGAACGCCGCGCCCGGCGAGGTCGCGGACCACGCCGAGCAGGAAGTCACCATGCCCGAGGCCGAGCACGACCACGTCGGTCTGGCGCAGCGGCCAGTCGGCGATCGGCCGGTGGCTGTCGACGACCGCGACGACCGAGAGACCCTGGCCGGCGCTCAGCACGCCCTCGACGAAGTGCCCGGAGATCGGGTCGTGCTCGGCGAGCAGGGTACGGACACGGGGTCCGGAATCCTCGAAAGGATTCGTCATCGCTGGGTACTTCCTCTCCGCGGTGGTGACTATGCGTCACCTTCCAGCGGAATTGCCACGCCGTCAACAAGGTTCGGATGGGGCCGAATCGTCACCTGGCCATGGGCCCCAGCAGCAGCTGCAGCCCCAGCGGTGAGGCACGATGCATGGTCGACCGGCCGCGGTGCCTGCTCTCGATCAGCCCGGCCTGCCGCAGCACCGACGCGTGCTCACTCGCCGTCGCCGGGGCGATCTTGAGCCGGCGCGCCAGGTCGGTGGTGTTCAGGTCCTCCTCGGCCAGCGTGCGCAGGATCCTGGCCCTGGTCTCGCCGATCAGCGCCTGCACCGCGGCGCCCGTGTCCTCCGCGCGCTTGGCGCCGAGCGCCGTCCAGTGGCCGACCGAGTAGACGAGCACCGGCGGCAGCTTCGGGTTCTTGTACGTGGTCGGCATGCCCATGCAGAAGAACGCCGGGATCAGCCGCAGGCCACGGCCGTCGAGGTGCAGGTCCTGGTCGACCGGGAACTCGACCTCCAGCACCGGCGCGCGCCAGCGCGCCGACGGGTGCAGCGTCGAAAGCAGCCTGCCCGGCCCGGCGACCTGGAGCGTCTCGTTACGCCGGGAGAGGTCGCGGCCGACGACCTTGGTGATGTGCTTCCAGTGCGGCGCGATCCCGCGCCGGAAGTAGTCACGCACGGCCGTGCCGAGCACCCGGACGTCGCCGTCGCTCACCCGATCGGCCCACTGCGGCAGCCGGTGGTCCTTCGCCAGCTCCGCCAGGTCCTCCCGGACGTCCTCGGCGGGCGTCGCGGCGAGCGCGTCGATGCCCTCGTCGATCGTGGCGACCGTGGCGGGCGGGGTGAGGAAGTCGGGGCAGTACCCGTGCGAGGGGATCAGGTCGAGCAGCGCGCGGCCGTTCGGCGGCAGCACCGCGCGGGTGCTGTCCCGCCAGCGCCCGAACACCGGCGCGCCCTCGGGCCTGCGCAGGCGGTAGGAGCTGAGCAGCAGTTCCCACATCGGGTCCGCGGACGGCGCGAGCTCGATCCGGGACAGGTCCGCTTCGGTGAAGTGGATACGCAGCACTGCTTCTCCCGGCTGTCGGCGGCCAGTACGGGCGGATGCTAACCCATGTATGCAGCTGTTGACATCCACTGTCCGTCGGGAGTGACACAGTCCGCATTTCCCCCGTACAAGGGTAAAACAACCCTCGGCTACCGTCAGCGTCGTGAACCACTCCGGACTACGCGCCGACGCCGCCAGGCTGACCCTGTCGCACATCATGGCCAACACCGACACCAACCTGCTCGGCACGGTCCACGGCGGGGTGATGATGAAGCTCGTCGACGACGCGGCCGGTGTCGTCGCCGCGCGGCATTCCGGCGGCGCGGCGGTGACCGCGTCCATGGACGAGATGCTCTTCCTCACCCCGGTGCGGGTCGGCGACGTCGTCCACCTGCGTGCCCAGGTCAACTGGGCGGGCGCCACCTCGATGGAGGTCGGCGTCCGGGTCGAGGCCGACCGCTGGGACGCGACCGTGCCCGCCGTGCACGTCGCGACCGCGTACCTGGTGATGGTCGCCATCGACGGCGACGGCAAGCCGCGCGGCGTCCCGCCGGTGCTGCCCGAGACGCCCGAGGAGAAGCGCCGGTTCGCCGAGGCCGAGATCCGCAGGCGCCACCGGCTCGCCCGGCGCGCGGCGATCCTGGAGTCCCGCAACCGCTCGTGAGCGTTGCGGGCGGTTCTAACCGCCCGCAACGCTCACGACCCTAAGACGCCGGGTAGGACACCATCCGGGAGCCGACGAAGCCGGTGAACTCCACCGGCTTCCCGGACAAGTCCCACTTCAGGATGTTGTCCTCGCCGGTGCTCACCAGGATCTCGTGGATGACCTTCGACATCGGGCCCGAATGCTCGTGCCAGTTGTCCCTGTCGTTGTACGCGACCCGCCAGGTGTCCGGGTCCGCGGACTCGGTGATCCACCAGAACGTGCCGCCCGAATCGGTGCTCCCCCACGGATACAGCCCACCGGGCTCGGGGAACAGCACGTAGGGCACGCCCGAGAGGTATCCGGTGTCCGGGTCCGCGAAGATCTCCAGGAACTCCTCGTTGTGCCGTTTGGCGCCGGCGAGCTCGTCGGCACTCTGCGCCGGGTTCTCCACCTCGATGGCCGACCGGTACGCGCCGGACGGGAACCGGGTCAGCAGTTCCTTGTAGTCGGACGGCAGCGCCAGGCCCAGCTCCCGTTCGACCGCGGCCCAGTCGACCTCGGGCCGGAAATCCCCCGGCCGCCAGCCGACGAGACGCGCCACCTCGTCCACGTGGGTCATGCTTCGCTCCTGGTCATCGTCAGGCCGTCCGGAACGAGTCGCAGCGTTCCTTGTTCACGTTGCCACCCGGCACGTTGTGGATCGTAGCGAAGCAGTTCGCGCCGTTGGACGAGATCGCTTCGATGAAGATCCACTCCGGCATCGCGGCGGTGGCGCTGGGGTACTGCACGTGCACTTCGTAGATCACCGACACGTCCCTGGCCGGGTGCCGGTCGAGCATGTCGCCGACGGCGTTCTCGACGATCTTCACGTCCGACAGGTTCACCGCCCGGTACTGGGTCACGATGTTCTCCACGCTCATCGAACCCCACAGCCTGGCCGCGACCAGGTGGCCCTTCTGCACCGGCTCGGTGCCCAGTTTCGCCGGTGATTCCGGGTGTCCCACCGGAGGCGCCGGCTCACCGGACCGCGTGGTCGTGCCCTTCGCGCAGACGATGCCACCGGTGGCCCGCTTGGCGGGGTTGCCGAGCCAGGTGAAGTCCTGCATCGGGTAGTTGAACGAGACGTCCGTGGGGACGATGGTGTTGAAACAGCCGTTCATCGTCTGCTGGCCCTGGATGCTGCTGAGCCGCTGCCCCGGGTTCGGTGAGACCGACGGCTGGCCCTTGTGGGCTTCGAGCTCCTTCTCGCGGATCTTCTGCCGGTCGACCACCGAGCAGCCCGCCGCCGCGCGCATCCCCGGCTGCTTGCACCCCTTGAGCTGCTTGAGCAGGTCACGAAGCTTGGTGATGACACCGCGCGCCGCCACCTTGAGGTCCTTGAACGTCCTGATGCCCTTGACGATCCGCACGGTCGTGCTGATGGCGTCCGGGATCTTGGTGAGGAACCTGGCGAGCTTGAGGATGGGCAACGCGTTGATGACCGTCATCACGCAGGAGATGAAGTCGCCCTCCATGAAGCACTTCTTGGCGTCGGTGTACCCGATCAGGTCGAGGATGATCTGCCCGCCCTCGGCGACGATCATGTCGAGCAGGCTCTTGTTCGCCTCGGCCCGTGCCTGGTTGTACTGGTCGACGCCGGCCTGGCCCTTCTCGGCGCGCAGGTCGGCCTCCTCCTCAGGGGTGAGCGCGGGGACTTCGCTGTCGTCGGCGATGGCCTGCTCGGCCTCCCGGCGCTCCTGCTCCTCCGCGGCCCGGCGCATCTCCTCCTGCAACTGGGCCAGCTGAGCCTGGATCGCCTTGGCGTCCGCTTCGGCGTTCCGCGCCCTCGCTTCGACGTTGTCCGCGTACTTCTCGGCGTTCTTCGCCGCCGAATCGGCGTCCTTGGCGTACTGGTCCGCGCGGGCCGCGGCCTGACGCGCTTCCTCGGCGTCCTTTTCGGCCTGGGTGGCCGCCCTCGCCGCGGCGTCGGCGTCCTGCTGGGCCCGGTTGGCCGCCGCGGTGGCCTCGTTGGCCGCCCTGGTGGCGCTGTCCGCCGCCTGGCGGGCCGCGGCCGCGTCACGCTCGGCCTGATCCGCCGCGCGACCGGCGAGCGCGGCGTCCGCCGCCGCCTGGTCGGCCGCGGCACGGGCCGCCTTGGCGTCGGCCTGAGCCTCGGCGTCGACCGCCTCGGTCTCCGCCGCGATCCGGCGAGCGGCCGCCGCTTCGACCGCGGCGTCGGCGGCCGAAACCTGCGCCTCCGCCGCCGCTTTCGCCGCGTCGGCGGCCGACTTGGCCGCGTTGGCCGCGGCTTCGTAGGCCGGCTTCACCAGGTCGCCCGCGTTCCTCGCCGCCTCGGCCGCTTCGATCGACTTCTGGTTGGCGTCGGCCGCGGCCTGCTGAGCGGCCTTGACCTGGGTGTCGCCGATGTCCTTGGCGCGGTTGGCGACCAGCTGGACGAAGTCGGCGTCGATGTCGGTGCCCGCGAACGGGTTGGTGAGCGTGATCGCGGTGTTCGCCGGGTTGGCGATACCGGCCGAAGCCTTCGTGGTCGCCGCCGAGGCACGGGTCGCGATCCCGGCCTGGACGGCCGCCGTCGCCGCTTCCTCGGACGCGGCGTTGGCCTCGTCGCGAGTCCGGTCCGCGGCCTCGAGTGCCTTCGCCGACTCCACCATCGCCCGCTGCGCCAGATCCATGGCCTTGCGCGCGCTCTCCGCGGCGCGCGCCTCGGCGGCGGTCGCGGTCTCCGCGTCCGCCCGCGCCCGCATCGCCTCCGCGTGCACCGCGGCGGCCTCCTGCTCGGCCCGGTTGGCCGCCTGGTTCGCCCGCGACGCGGCGGCCTGCGCCTGATTCGCCGCCGCACGGGACATTCCCGCCGCGTGCTCGGCCTCCCGTGCCGCGGCACGGGCCTCCGACGCCGCGGACTGCGCCCGGTCCGCGTGCGCGCGAGACCGGCCCGCGGCGCCCTGCGCCTCGGTGGCGGCCTTGCGTGAGTTCGCCGCGGCCGTACCCGCTTCATTGGCACGCTGCTGCGCCGTGTTCGCCGCACCCCGCGCGGTGTTCGCGTCGGTACGCGCCTGGTTCGCGGCGTTGCGCGCCTTGACCTTGTCCTCTTGGATGATCTCCGACGAGCTTTCCGCGCGGTCGGCCAGCTGACCGAGCGCCTGCGCCCGCTTCTCGGCGGTGTCGGCCGTCTGCCGGAGCTGCTCGGCCTCTTCCCGTGCCTGGTGGGCCCGGTTCTCTTCGGTGCTCGCGTTGTTGTCGGCGTTGGCCGCGATCTGCTCCTGTGCCCGCGCGTCCTTGGCCGCGTCGGCCGCGATCTGCTCCTGCTGCTGCGCCGCGACCCGCTTGTCGGACGCGATCCGTTGCTGTGCCTCGGCTTCCTGCCGCTTCTGACGCGCGAGGTTGGCCTCCTGCACCGCCTTGGCCCGCTCCTGCGCGGCCACCTGCTGCTTGGCCTCGGCTTCCTTGCGCTTCTGCTCCGCGACCCCGCGCCACTGCTCGGCTTCCTGCCGCTTCTGCGCCGCGATGGTCCGCTGGTTCTCCGCGTCGGCACGAGCCTGCTTGACGTTCGCGGCGTGCACCTTGGCACTGGCCAACGCCGCCTCGGCGTCGATCCTCGCCTGCTTCGCGAGCCGCGCGGCGTCGGCCGCCGCGTTGGCCTCGTCGCGGGCCGCCTTGGCCATCTGCAAGGCGCTCGCTTCGTGCGACTTCGCGTTGGCCAGCCACTGCTTGGCGTTTTCCTCGTGCTTCTTGGCCTTGTCGGCGGCATCGGTCGCCGCCGCGTCCGCGGCGATCGCGTCCACCGCGTGCACCGCCGACTCCGTCGCCTGCTTGCCTGCCTGCGCGGCGGCGGCCATGCCCTGCACGACCTTCACCCACTGCAAGCCGTGCGGCATCCCGTTCTCGACCAGGATGTTGGCCTGCGTGGTCGCGCCGGCTGCCGCGGTCTCGGCCTCCCTGGCGTCGGCGATCGCGTACTGAAGCTGTTGTGCCACCCGGTCTTTCGCACGCTGGTACAGCTCGGGGTGGTACTGCCCGCTCGCCTGATCCGCGGCCAGCACCCTGGCCGCTTCACGGGACGCGTCCGCCGCGCCGGTCATGTCGTTCGCCGCGCGCTCCAGCGCCTTCAAGCCGTCGCCGTGCGCGGTGAGGATGTTGCGACGGGCCTTCATCGCCCTGACGATCTTCTGCGCCTCGGCCGACGCGGCCTCGTTCTCCTTGCGCTGCCGCTCCAACTCGGCCAGCTGCGCGTCACGGGCGTCCGCGTCCTTCTTCGCCGCGATCAGATAACCGGTCTTGAGGTAGTCCTCGATCGCGGCGTCGCCGGCGGCCAATGCAGCCTTGGCCGCTTTGGAGACCTCCGGCGTGCCCTGTGCGGCCGCCGCTTGGACGTGCGCCCGCCGCCGGTCCTTGAGTTCCTTCTCATAGGCCCCGTCGCGGCGATCCTGCTCCGCGGCGATGTCGCGGCCGAAGGCCAGGAAGTTCGCGCGTTCGCGGGCGTCCTTCTGCAGTGCGAGCGTGACGGCCGCGTTGAACGCCGGGCCGCCCGTGCCCACCAGCGCCTCGATCAGCTTGCGGTTCTCCGCGTCGACGCGGTCTTTCCGGTCCTTCGCGGCCTTTTTCGCGTCCTGCTGGCCGTGGTCGAAGAAGTCCTCGACGGCCTTCTTGTCGCCGGTCTCCGCCTTCTTCAAGGTGACCCTGGCCGCCTCGCGGACTTCCTCGTCCTCGTCGAACGCGGCGATGTCGGCGAGCAGGTCACGCTGCATCTGGTCGAGCAGCGCCTGATCCTCGGGGTCCAGCCCGTCCTGCGCGGGCGCCGCGTTCTGCGTCTTTTCCTTGCCGGCCAACGGCCGCTGAGCGGCGGCACGCGCGGCGGCCGTTTCGGCCATCGCCGTGGCGCCGTCGCTCATGGTGCCTGCCAGGAAGGCGGCGGTCACCGTGAGGACCACGGCTCTGCGCCAGCCGATCGATGTCTTCCGCCTCGAGCGCCACGGTGATCTGGACATGGTTAGGACACCCCGGATTCACGAAAACAAGAACAGGGACAGGGAAGAAGGAGAAAGACTCAGTGTTCGGTGGTCATGCGGTCGTACCCGGCCTGCGCGTCGGCGCCGACGTCACCCCAGTGCCGGGACTGGCCGTCCGCGAAGGCGGATTCGGTCGTCCAGGTGCCGCGCTGCTTGTCGGCCGCGGCGCCGATGCTCTGCCACACCGGATCGGCCTGCCCGCTGGCCCGGTCGAGCACGGTCTGCCAGTACCGGGCCTGATCCAGGCAGAGCTTGCCCTCGTCGTCCCAGGTTTTCCTTGCCGCGTCGGCCTTCTGCTTCGTCTCCGCCCACGCGCCGGCGGCGACGGCACGGGCCTGGACCGCCGCTTCCCCGGTCGCCGCGAGCGCCGCTTTTTCGGCTTCCTGCGCGTCGATGATCAGCTGGGAGATGGTGGCGTGCAGGTACATGCCCGCGTCCTGGGTACGCACGCGGAAGAGTTCGACGTCGAGCCCGGCGGCGGCCATCCAGCCGCTCGCGTAGAACTCCCGGATGTCAGCGTCCAGCCCGCCGTTGCGCAGCGCGTACTGCGCGGCCTGCCGCACCTGCTCGCCGGGATCGCTGGTCGACAGCAGGCGAACGAAGTCGCGGTCGGCCTGCGCGATCTGCTGTTTGTGCTGCTCGTCGGCTTCCCTGGCCGCGTTGTCGCGCGCTTTGGCTTCCGCGAAGCCGGTACGGGCGAACCAATCCCAGTCAGCGCTACTACCTTTGAGCACATTGTCGGCGGTGGCGTGCACCAGTGGCGAATAAGCGGCCGTATACGTGTCGTAAACCCTTTGAGCGAAATCCCGGTTACGCGCATTGAATTCATTGGCCCGCTGCCGCGCTTTCCCGAATCCGCGGAGCACGAACTCACGCAGCACCGCTTCGTCGGATGACCGCAAAGCCTGCCATGCGGATGCCCTGACCAGTGCCTGAGCGTGATAAAGCGCTGCTTGCCGGACATTCGGATACCACGGCGATTGCTCTATTCCGGTCGCTTGAACTGCGCCGATCGCAGTAGTGCCATGGACTTCCGCGATCGCCGAACCACTGCCGGTGACGATGAGCGCGGTCGCCAAAGCACAGCCAGTAATGGCCGATCCCCAGTGCACCGATAACCCCCAAGTTAGTCGGTATTCCGTGTTCACACACAGAATGCCGACTCTGCCAGAAAAGATACACGGCCGACTTCGGAATATGATCCAGGTCACACCTGGCCACTCTGGTGATCACGAACCTGTTACGGTCCAACGGCTGGTCTTGACCATTTTTCGCCGACATGGCAACGATTTCTTCGCACGCGCCTGGGGTTTTATCGCGTGCTCCCATGGACTTTCCACCATCATAAGGAATCCATCTTGAGTAGCTCCGTTTCAGCGAACAGACCGAACCGGGCCTGGCCCCGGCGCGTGCGCTCCGCGGTGGTGGCAGGCGCCGCGGCCGCGACGCTCGCCGGACTCGCTCCCGCTCCCGCCGTCGCGGCCACCGCGGCGGAAACACCTTCCACCGCAACGAAAAACTGGGAACCGGTCGGTGTACCGGCCACCGGCACAGCCGCCCGCGCGGCGGCAGCCCAGTCCACCGACGACGAGAAGATCGCGGCCGCGGCGCTGCTCGGCGTCAATCCCGGCCCCGAGCTGATGATCCTGACCGACCGCGACTTCACCGTGGCGATGTACCGCATCGCGGACGACCAGGACAAGCCGCGCCCGCTCGAGCCGGGCAACCGCACCGTGAAGGCCGCCGCGCTCAAGGCACTCGAAGAGGGCGACGCCGCCTGTCTCACGTTCATCAAGACGGGCATGAAGGTCGCGCACGACGAAGACGTCCGGCTCGACCTCGAATGGCGTGACCAGCAGAACAAGGAGCGCGACGCCAAGGCGCTCGCCGGTCAGCTGCTCCGCATCCCGGTGGGGAACGCGGAGAAGGCCATGTCCCTCTACGACTTCATCGCCTACCTCGACCTGAACGCGGACGCGCACAAGGACCAGCTGGTCAAGGAAAAGGCGCAGCTCGCGCTGGGCGGCACCCCCGACGAGCAGTGGACCTTCCTGAGCTCCGGGCTCGGCATCGCGCACACCGCCGACGTCCAGCGCCTGATCAGGGAGAAGGCCGACCAGACCCAGGCCGAGAAGGACGCCGCGCTGGCCCGTGAGGCCAAGGCGAACGCGGCCTGGCACGCGCTCGGCATCGTCGCGCCCGACAACATGACCCGCCTTTCGGACCAGTCCTTCGTGTTCGAGATCTCGAACCGCGCCTCGCAGGACACCGAGGTGTTCGGCGCCGCCGAAGAGGCGCTCGCCAGCCACGATCCGGTGCAGTGGAAGCGGTTCATCGACACCGGCGCCCAGGAGGCTCACGAGCGCGACATCGAGAACACGCTCCGCAAGCGCGACGAGACACGCACCCGCCAGATCTTCGAACTGCGCACCCGCGCGGCGAACAGCCTCGCCCACCCCGCGCTGGTCGCCGCCGCCGACAAGGCGCTGGCAGGCACGACGGGCGACCGCATCCGGTTCCTGCTCACCGGCAAGGACGAGAACCTCACGCAGACGCTGCGCACGGTCGCGCTCGACGACTTCTACCTCGCCGACGGCAACGGGCAGACACTGCTGACCCCGTGGGCGACCGGCCAGCACCCGGAACAGGTCTGGAAGGTCGAGCCGGGGCTCGCCGACCCGACCTGTCACTCGTTCGCCTCCACCACCCGGCCGAACCACTACCTGCGCTACATCAACAACCGGCTCAGCGTCGACCCGGCCGACGGCACCAACGCCTTCGGCCCGACGGTGACCTGGTGCGCACGCCGGTCCGGTTCCGGGATCGCCTTCACCCACGTCCTGTCGAAGGTCGACCTCGCGGTCAACGCGCCGTCCGGCGGCACCGTGTGGTCGGTGGAAGCACCGAAGCCGCCGATGCCCATCGAGCGTCGCTACAACACCGACGCGAGCGCACGCGGCAAGCTCGGCGCGCCGACCGCCGACGCGGTGCTCGGCGGCAACGGCGTCGGCTACCGCAAGTACCAGAACGGCCGTCTGTACCAGGCTTTCCGCCCAGGAGCCACCAACCTCACGACCTCCGTCGTCACGGGTGAGGTGCTGGCCAAGTTCTCTTCGCTCGGTTACGAAACCGGCGTGCTCGGCTACCCGGTCGAGGACGAGCGCGCGTTCAGCAAGGGCCGCGTGCAGCGGTTCACCGGCGGGGCGGTGTACGTGGTGTCCGGCGTCGGCACGTTCGTCGTCTACGGCGAGACCTACCAGAAGTACGCCGCGACGGGCTCGGAGAACGGCCTGCTGAGCTACCCGACCTCGGACACCGTCCCGCTGTCCGACGGGATCGGCTGGTACACCACGTTCTTCGGCAACACCGGCGCCATCTACTACACCCAGGCCACCGGCGCGAAGCTCGTCTACGGCTCCATCCGGGGCAAGTACAACGAAATCGGCGCGGAGAAGTCGTGGCTCGGCTACCCCACCAGCGACGAGTTCGACCTGCCCAAGGGCAGGCGCAACACGTTCCAAAGTGGACGGATCGACTTCAGCAACGACGGCGGCGCCACCGTCGCGTACAAGACGGCCGCGGTCGCGCCCAAGGCGATCGAGCTCAAGGGCGTCGAGTCCGGCCGCTGCATCCAGGTCGCGGGCCTCGGGCAGGACGCCATCAGGGACGGCGCCGGCATCGAACTGTGGGACTGCGTCGCCGGCGTGAAGCAGATCTGGGACGTCGTCGCGCTCGGCAACGACAAGTACAACCTGAAGAACCGCAACTCGGGCAAGTGCCTGGACGTCTACAACAGCACGCTGGACAACCAGGGCGGGATCATCCAGCACACCTGCCACGGTGGTCTCAACCAGCAGTGGGAGTTCACCACCGACAACACCGGCGCGAACTACGCGCTGCGGGCCGCGCACTCGGCCAAGGTGCTCGACGCCAAGGGCCACGGCACCGCCAACGCCACCCTGCTCCAGCAGTTCGCGGACAAGGCTGAAGGCAACCAGCGCTGGACCATCATTCCCCAGTAGCACCGTTCTTCCCGCATGAGAAGACGCCGGCCACTGGAATCTCAGTGGCCGGCGTCCTCATTATCCGTTTTTCTTTGAGAGAGCCGAAAATGAGACTGAGACGTGTTCTGCGCAGCGCGGTGCTTCCCGCCGTGCTCGCCACGGCCGTGAGCCTGATGAGTTTCGACACCGCGCGGGCCGACGGCCCGCCGCCGTCGACGGAGATCGAAAAGGGCAACGCCGCGGCGTTGCTGGGAATCGTGGCGGGGCCGGAGCTGACGCAACTGTCCGATCGCGACTTCACCTCGGCGATGTACCGGGCCGCCGACGACCAGGACAAGCCACGGCCTGCCGAGCCGGAAAACCAGAAGGTCAAGCAGGCGGCGATCGACGCGCTGCTGGTGAAGAACGATCCGCCCTGCGCCCCGTGCACCACCTACATCAAGACCGGCATGGCGGCGGCGCACCAGGCGGACATCGCGATCGTCACCGAGCGGCGCCAGCAGCTGGAGAAGGAACGCAAGGCGAAGGTCGACGCCGCGAAGGTCATCGGCGTGACCGAGGACAGGTACACCCCGGAACTCGGCCGGTCCATTTACGACTTCATCGTCTTCCTCGACCTGAACACCGATGAGCACAAGGACATCGAGACCCGCAAGGCCGCCCGCGAGGCGTTGAACGGCACGCCCGAGAAGCAGTGGTCCTTCCTCACCGTCGAGATCTTCACCTCGCACAAGGAAGACGTCGCCCGGCAGATCCGTGAGGCCAACGACAAGACCGAAGCCGAGAAGGCCGCAGCGATCGCCGAGGAGAAGAAGGCCGCCGCGGCCTATCAGGCGCTCGGCATCATCGCCGACGACAAGATGCGCAAGCTCGACGACGACGACTTCGTCCGCACGGTCTACAAGCTCGCGCCCAAGGACAGCGAGGTTTTCCTCGCCGCCCGTGAGGCCGTGCTGAGCCTCGACGACGCCGACCGGACCAAGTTCATCGAGACCGGCGCGGCCGACGCGCGCCAGCGCGACATCGACAACGAACTCCGCCGCCGCGACCTGGAACGCGTCAAGCAGATCAACGCGATCCGGGACACCGCGCTCGCCAGCCGGTTCCACCCCGACCTGGTGGGCGCCGCCGACACCGCGCTCGCCGGCACGTCGATCGACCGCGAGAAGTTCCTGCGAGTCGGTCAGTACCAGCACGACATCCAGACCATCCGTGGCATCTCCGAGACCCGCGACAAGGACGTCTACCTCACCGACGAGAACGGAACGGCCACCCTCACCAAGTGGACGGCCGCCCCGCAGCCCAAGCAGACCTGGAAGGTCGAGGCGGGTCTCGCGGATCCCAGCTGTCTTTCGTTCCAGTCGGTGACCAGGCCCGGCCGCTACATCCGGTACGTGGAAAGCGAAAGCACCATGAGCCGGGCGCACGTCGACGTGGCGCCGACCGACGGCACCGACCTGTTCCGGAAACTGGCCACCTGGTGCCCGTCGTACGACACCCTGGCCCCGTTCACCGACCGCGCGAGCTACTACGGCCTCTTCGTGCCGGGTTCACGGAGCGACTTCACCGAGTTCAGGGTCAACAGCGTCCCCTCACCCTCGGACTGGTTCGCCGACGCGCCCAAGCCGCCGATGCCCATCGACCGGCTGTACAACTCCAACGCCGACCTCCGCGCCGCCATCGGCAAGCCCATCGCCGAAGCGGTGCTCGACGGAGCAGGCAACGGCTACCGGGAGTACGAGCGGGGCATCATCTATCTCCGCCACGAAGGCGCGGACGTCCGTGTCTACCCGGTCGCGGGCCGGATCTACCAGAAGTACAAGGCCATGGGCGCCCACAACGGAGGCATCGGCCTTCCGGTCGGCTTCCAGGAGTCCTTCGGCCCGCTCGGCAGCCCCGCCGGGCAGAAGCAAAGGTTCTCCGGCGGCGCGGTGTACGACGTCACGAACGGCGGCGTCTACGGCATTTACGGTGACATCTACCGGAAATACCTCGAAGCGGGCGCGGAGGGCGGCATGCTCAGCTGGCCGGCCTCCGACTCGACGAGGTTGCCGGACGGTATCGGCGTCTACTCCACCTTCGCGGGCAACTACGGCGCCATCTACTGGCACCCCAACATCGGCTCGATGCTCGTCTACGGCGCCATCCGCCAGAAGTGGAACGACCTGGGCGCGGAACGCTCCTGGCTCGGCTACCCCACCAGCGACGAGCTGGCCACGCCCAAGGGCAGGCGCAGCAACTTCCAGGGCGGCCGGATCGACTGGAGCCTCGACGGCGGTGGCGGCGTCGTCTACCGCCCGACCCCGATCACGCCGAAGGCGGTCGAGATCAGAGGCGTCGAATCCGGCCGCTGCATCCAGGTCGCCGGAGCCGGCCAGGACGCGCTCAAAGACCGCGCGGCCACCGAACTCTGGGATTGCGTCGGCGGGGTGAAGCAGATCTGGGACCTCGTCCCGCTCGGCAACAACATCTACGGGCTCAAGAACCGCAACTCCGGCAAATGCCTGGACATCGACAACGCCAGCGTCGAAAACCAGGCACTCGCCCTGCAGTTCACCTGCCACTACGGGCAGAACCAGCAATGGGAGTTCACCACCGACCCGTCGGGAGCGCCCTACGCGCTGCGCGGCGTCCAGTCGGCCAAGGTGCTCGACGCCAGGGCACACGGCACCGCCAACGCCACCCTGGTCCAGCTCTTCGCCGACAAGGCCGAGACCAACCAGCGCTGGACACTCATCCCGCACTGACCGGGATAAAGCGGGCTTTACTCCGCGCGATAAAGCCCGCTTTACTCCGCGGAGTAAAGCGGGCTTTATCCCGGCTCAGGGCTTGAGGTCGACGGCGGAGCGGAACGAGCCGTCCATGTAGAACGGCGTCGACATGTGCTCGTGCGTGATGAGCCACTCGCCGTCGATCTTGCGCAGGCCGACCGTCGCGCGGAACCACAGGTCGAACTGCTCGGTGTCGCCTTGCGGTGTCGCCGAGAGCCGGTTGAGGCTGAAGCCGAACGCGACCTCGTCCCCGATCGCCAGCTCCAGGTCGCGGATCTCGAAGTCCATCTCGCCGGTGAAACCGGCCAGCCACGCATGCACGCCGGCGGGGTCCGTGACCGCCGGGCCGGAGTTGCGCAGCGGCGGGGCCAGCGTGAACGTCACGGCGTCCGGGGCGAAGCGGGCGACGAGGGCGTCGGGGTCCTTGGCGCGCATCGCCGCGATGTGGGCGTCGAAGATCTCGCGGATGCTGGTCTCGTCCTGGGTCATGGTGATCTCCTAAGCTTCGGTACCTCTTACGTGAGGGGTGTAGAAGCCGACGAGCCGGTTTCGACACCCGGGTGAAAGAAATTTTTGGGAGGCGCCCGTGAAGTACCTGATCCTGGTTTTGAGCAACGAGAAGTCCCGCGCGGCCTGGGAAACCTTGAGTGAGCAGCAGCAGCTTGAGTTCGGCATGGCCCATCGGAGGCTTTCCGAGCAGCTCGCGGAGTCCGGTGAGCTGGTCTACTCCGAAGGCCTGGTGCCGCAGGAGCACGCGAAGCGCGTCTCCGTGCGTGACGGTCAGATCATGAGCACCGACGGCCCGTTCGCCGAGGTCAAAGAGTGTTTGGCCGGTTACTACCTGGTAGACGTCCCGACCATGGAACGTGCCGTCGAGTTGGCCGCGCTGGTGCCGGACGCCGCGCTCAGCGAGGTCGAGGTCCGGCCGGTGTTCGAAATGAGCATGCTGGACGAATGGGCGAAGTGAGCCGGGCGATCGAGGACCTGCTGCGCGAGCTGGCGCCGCAGGTGCTCGGCGTGCTCGTTCGCCGGTTCGGCGGGTTCGGCACCTGCGAGGACGCCGTGCAGGAGGCGTTGCTCGCGGCGTCGATCCAGTGGGCGGACGAGGGGCTGCCGGGTAACCCGAAGGGGTGGTTGATCACGGTCGCCACCCGTCGCCGGACCGAGATCCACCGCAACGAGACCGCTCGCCGCCGTCGTGAGGAGACCGTCGCCGCGGAGCCGCCGCCCGAGCCGGGCCCGGCCGTCGACGACACGCTCACGCTGCTGTTGCTGTGCTGCCACCCCTCGCTCACCCCTGCCTCGCAGATCGCGCTGACGCTGCGCGCGGTCGGCGGCCTCACCACCGGCGAGATCGCGCGGGCGTACCTGGTGCCGGAATCGACGATCGGCCAGCGCATCAGCCGCGCGAAGCAGCGGATCAAGGCCACCGGCACCGAGTTCCGCATGCCACCGGCCGACGAGGTGGCCGAGCGGCTCAAGCAGGTGCTGCACGTGCTGTACCTGATCTTCAACGAGGGCTACACCGCCAGTTCCGGCGAAGACCTGCACCGGGTCGAGCTCACCGCCGAGGCGATCAGGCTGACCCGGCAGCTGCGGACGCGCCTGCCCGAGGACGGCGAAGTCGCCGGATTGCTCGCGTTGATGCTGCTCACGGACGCGCGCAGGCCCGCGCGCACCCGTGCCGACGGCGCGCTCGTGCCGCTCGACGAGCAGGACCGGAAGCTGTGGGACGGTGAGGCCGTCGTCGAGGGCGTCGAGCTGATCACCCGCACGCTGCGGGACGCGCCGATCGGGCCGTATCAGCTGCAGGCGGCGATCGCGGCCGTGCACGACGAGGCCCCGCGCGCCGAGGACACCGATTGGCCGCAGATCCTCGGCCTGTACGACCTGCTCGCCGCGCTGACGCCGGGCCCGATGGTCACGCTCAACCGGATCGTCGCGTTCGCCATGGTGCACGGGCCGCGCGACGGGCTGCTCGAGTTGTCCGTCGCCGAAGCCGATCCAGCGCTCGCCGAGCATCACCGGGTGTCGGCTGTTCGCGCGCATCTGCTCGATCTCGCCGGCGACCGCGACCAAGCCCGCGAGTATTACCGCCTCGCCGCGAGCCAGACGCTCAGCCTGCCCGAGCAGCGCTATCTGGAGTCACGCGCCGAGCTCACCTGATCGAGCACCGCGTACGTGCCATCGAGCACCTGCCGGATCGACTCGGCGCCGAAACACTCTGTGCGGTAAGCGATCGAGAGGTCCAGCCTGCCGTCCACGACGAGCATGCCGAACGGCAGGCAGCCCTGGCCCGACGGCGTCCAGCGCGGCGAGACGTGCACCTGCAGATCGGTCAGCTCCACGCCGTCGGGCATCGCGGGCGCGGACACCGAGCCGAAATCGCTCAACCGCACCGTCGCCACCTCGGCGATGAGCTGGTCCGGCACGGGTGTTCCGCCCGCGATCCGGCGGGCGAGCGCCAAAGGGTCGAGATCGGGCGAGACGTCGGTGAAGCACAGACCGGCCGTCGAAGCGAAACACAGTGGCAGCGCACCGGAATGCGGCGTGAGCACGTCCCTGACCGCGAGCAGCGTCGCGGCGCCGACGAGCGAGGGAACCGAAGTGTTCGCCGCCTTCGCGACCTCGGCGAGCCGTCGCGTCGTTTTCGGCTGGACGAGTATCCGCTGGGTCTCCACGCCCGGCTTGCCACCGCGGTCGAACGGGAGCTTCCGGCCGCGCTGGGTGACCCGATTTCCCTGACCCGCGAACGTATCCGGCAGACGAGGGCCCGGAACGATCGTGGGCACTTCGGTGCCGTCGGCCAGCGCGGTGTAGACGCGCCAGATCGTCTCGGACAACTCCGTCAGCCCGTGCCGGCCGAACAGTGCGTGCGCGGCGCCGAGCACGAAGGTGTCTTCCTCCTCGCCGCGGAACAGCACGGCGCGCAGCAGCGGATCACCAGGGCCGATCGGCACGTCGAGTTCGGCGTAGAGCGAGCCGATCCCCCGGCGCAGGCTCGGTGGTTCGGCGTCGGGAAGGTAGAGGTGGTAACCGGTTCCCCCGCCGCCGATCCTGGCGGGCAGCACCGGATCCGCGGTGACCACCATGTCGAGCGCCTTCATCAGCAGGCCCTCGTCGAGTCCACCGTGGACAGTGCTGAGGCAGGTGATCCGGACACCGACGAGAGCGGTTTCGGTCCGCGACAGCTCCCTGAGACTCACCCCGTCATCCTAGCCAGAGTTCGGATGTTTACGTGATCCTCTCGCATAATTGCGATGCGCTTCGCACCCCGCGCGGCTACCATGTCAAACATGACTGACACGCGCCGATTTACCGGCCCCTGGTCCCGTGTGGGCACCAGCGGGTCTTCGACGCGCCGCTGACTCCCAGCGTGGCCAGGGGTCTCCACCACCCCGACCACCCGAGGAGCCGAGCATGTCCCAAAGTCTTACCCCCAAACAACTTTCCCGCGACCTCGCCGTCCGCGATCTCACCGATCCCGCCGAGGGCCCGCACGCGATCCAGCTCGTCGCCGAGCGCGCGGTGACCGCGTTGACCGAGCTGTGGAACTGCGAAGTCCGCTGGCGCCGCGGCCGGCGGATCGTGCCGATCGAAGACAACTACGACAACCTGGGCTACGCGGGCGCGGACGTCACGCGCGACGCCCGGTACACCCGCTACGTCGACGAACATCGGATGCTTCGCAGTCATTCGACCGCGTTGATCCCTTCCGCGCTCCGGGAACTGTCCGCCCATCCCTCGGCCGACGTGCTGCTCGTGTGCCCCGGGATCGTCTACCGGCGTGACTCGGTCGACCGGCTGCACACCGGAACCCCGCATCAGGTCGACCTGTGGCGGCTGCGGCGCGGCACGCTGACCGAGCACGACCTCGCCGCGATGATCACCGCGGTGCTGAAAGCGTTGGTACCAGGCACTTCCGAGCTCCGGTCACCCCGCGTCCACCCGTACACGACGTCCGGGCTCCAGGTCGACGCCGACGGCATCGAGATACTCGAATGCGGGCTCGCGCATCCGGCGGTGCTCGCGCGCGCCGGGCTCGACGGGTCGTGGAGCGGGCTCGCGATGGGCCTGGGGCTCGACCGGATTCTCATGCTGCTCAAGGACATTCCCGACATCCGGCTGCTGCGTTCCGGCAGCCGGATGACCGACCTCACGCCCTATCGCCCGGTCTCCCCCATGCCCGCGATCCGGCGCGACGTGTCCATCGCGGTCGACCCCGGCGACCTCGCCGAGGACCTCGGCGACCGCGTCCGCACCGCGCTCGGCGACGACGCCGACTGCGTCGAGTCGGTCGAGATCCTCGGCGAGACCCCGTGCTCGGCCTTGCCGCCGCAAGCACTCGAGCGGCTCGGCGCGCGACCGGAGCAGAAGAACGTGCTGGTCAAGATCGTGCTCAGGCACCTGGCGCGCACCCTGTCGGATCCGGAGGCGAACTCGTTGCGCGACCGCGTTTATGCTGCGCTGCACCAAGGTTCGAAGGAGCAGCCATGCCGATCGAAGCCGAGCTGACCGCGGTACTGCGCGACCCGGACGCGGTCCGCGCCGCGTTGGGTGCCCGTGCCGAGGTCGAGCGCTGTACCTACTCCGACACCTACTACGACTGGCCGGATCACCGGCTCACCGAAGGCGACTACAACCTCCGGGTCCGCACGGTCACCACCGGCGAGTCGACCAAGACGCTGCTCACGTTCAAGGAACCACGGACCGGTTCGAGGCACGCGAAGCCGGAGCACGAGACCGAAGCGGGCGACGCCGGAGTGTTGCGCACGATCTTCCACGGGCTCGGCCTCGTGGAACGGATCGCCTTCCGGAAGCACTGCGAGAACCACCGGTTCACCGACCGCGGCCACGACCTGCTCGCCACCGTGGCCGAGCTCCCGGACCTGGCCGGGCAGACGTTCCTGGAGGTCGAGACCATCGTCGAAGCCGAGCACGTCGCCGAGGCGCTCGCGGTGATCCGGGCCGTGCTGCACGACCTCGGCATCACCGACGACGACCTGTCGACCGAGTCCTACACCCGCCGAGTCGCCGCCCTGCGCCGACCAGGGTCGTGAGTGTTTTGGCCGGTTAGAACCGGCCGTACCACTCACGACCAGCTCATGGCCCGGCGACCAGGCCTTCCCGGACCGCCCACAGCGCCGCTTGGGTCCGCGAAGCCAGGTCCAGCTTGGAAAGCACGTTGCTCACGTGGGTCCGCGCGGTCCGTTCGCTGATCACCAGCGCCTCCGCGATGTCCCGGTTGGACTTGCCCTGTGCGACCAGCACCAGTATCTCGCGTTCGCGCGGGGTGAGCGCGGTCGCCGTCCGCTGGGGCGCGACCAGTGAGCGTGTCAGTTTCCTGGCCACCGCCGGATCCAGGTGGACCTGGCCGCGGTTCGCGGCGCGGACGGCGGCGACCACCTGGTCGGCTTCGGCGTCCTTGAGCAGGTAGCCCGCCGCGCCCGCTTCGAGTGCCGAGTGGACGCGCTCGGCCTCGCTGAAGCTGGTGAGCGCGACGACTTCGACGTGCGGGTAGAGCTTCTTGATCACGCGGGTGGCGGCGATGCCGTCGAGCCGGGGCATCAGCAAGTCCATCAGGACGACGTCGGGGAGCTTGTCGCCGGCGGCGGAGACGGCGAGCTGGTCGAGTGCCGACTGGCCGTCGGGCGCCTCGCCGAGCACCTCGATGTCGTCGAGCATGTCGAAGAACGCGCGCATACCGCGCCGGACGACCACGTGGTCGTCGACGAGGAACACCCGGATCGGCGGTGGCCCCATGGTGGTTCTCCTACGTTTCGTACTCGGTCTGGACGACACCCGGCAGCACCGCCCGCACGGTGGAGCCGGTGGGTGAGCTGGCGATCGTCAAGCGCCCGCCGAGCCTTCTCGTGCGCTCGCGCATGCCGTCGAGGCCGAGGTGCCCTGGGTGCTGCTCGTCGGGGTCGAAACCCGTGCCGTCGTCGGTGATCTCGACGACCAGTGTGCCGTCGTCGACCTCCAGCGTGACGTCGACCCGGGTCGGGCCCGCGTGTTTGACGCTGTTGTGGACGGCTTCCTGGACGACCCGGAACAGCTCTTCCTCGGCCCGTTCGGACAGCGGCACGCGGTCTTCCGGCGCGTGCACCCGGATCTGGATGTCCTCGCGGACGGCGATCGCGGCCGCCCGTTTGCGGATCGCTTCGGACAGCCCGTCCTCGTGCAGCGCGTCGGGCCGCAGCTGGAACAGGGCCGCGCGCATCTCGGCGAGCGCGCCCTGGGTGAGGCCGCGCAGCTCGGTCAAGCCGCGGGCGACCGGGCCCGCCGGGTCGCCGCCTTCCTTCTGCACCGCGAGTTCGACCGCGCGGGTGTGCAGCGTCATCGAGAACAGCGCCTGCGAGACGGAGTCGTGCAGTTCGCGGGCGAGCCGGTGCCGCTCCTCGAGCGCGGCGACCTGGGACGCCTCGTCGAGCAGTTCCATGACCTCTTCGACGCGCAGCTGCTCCTCGCCGACGACCGAGGCGATCATGATCCGCGCCGACGCCGCGCCGACGGGCCCCGCGAGCAGGGTCTCGGCGTGCTGCACCAGTTCGGGGGCCGCTTCGGCGTCGGGGGTGACGGCGAAGCCACGTTCGCGCGCATACCTGTCCAACGCGCCGTCGGCTCCGGCGAAACGCTCGGTCAGCGTGCGCAGCTCGCCCACGGTCACCCGGCCGCGCCAGATCCGCGGCCGTTCCGGGTCGGCGAGCGCGTCGACGAAGAGCACGGCCTGCGCGCGCTCGGCCGCGTTGGGCGGGCGGCCGGCGAGCGAGACCGCGAAGTATCCGCCGATGTTGACCAGCATGCTCCAGAACATCGCGTGCCCGACGGGGTCCATTCCGGTCAGCCCGAACAACGCCTGCGGGCGCAGCGCGGCGATCCCGAACGGACCGTCGGCCAGCAGCCCGGAGCCGGCGAAGGTCGGCAGCGCCAAGGTGTACGCCCACACGGCGAACCCGGCGGACAGCCCGGCGAGCGCGCCGTTGCGGGTGCCGCCCTTCCAGAACAGTCCACCGAGGATCGCGGGCGCGAACTGCGCGACCCCGGCGAACGAGACGAGCCCGATCGACACCAGTTCCGTGCCCTGGCCCGCGAACCGGAAGTAGGCGTAGCCGAGCAGCATCACCAGCACGATCGCGATCCGGCGCACGGCCAGCGTGACGCCCGCCAGGTCACCGCGCCTGGTCAGCCTCGGATGGCGGCGCAGCAGGATGGGCACCACCAGCGAGTTCGACACCATGGTGCTGAGCGCGACCGTCTCGACGATGATCATGCCGGTGGCCGCGCTCAGCCCGCCGACGAAGACCAGCAGGGTAAGCGCTTCCTGGGCCGACGCCATCGGCAGCGCCAGCACGAAGGTGTCCGGGTTGACCGAGCCGCCGAACCGGAGCAGACCGGCCGCCGCGATCGGCAGCACGAAGATGTTGATCACCAGCAGGTACAGCGGGAACAGCCAGATCGCCCGCTTGAGATGGCGCTCGTCGACGTTCTCGACGACACCGACCTGCCATTGCCTCGGCAGCAGCAGCACCGCGAGCCCGGAGAGCACGATCATCCACGCCCACGTCGCCGTGGTGCCGCCGAGCGAGAAGAGCGCGGTCAGTTTCGCGTTCGCGGCCTGGGTGAACAGGTCCCCGAAACCGCCGTACAGCCCGAAAGTCACGAAAACGCCCGCCGCGACGAACGCGACCAGCTTGACGACCGACTCGAACGCGATCGCCGCGACCATGCCCTCGTGCCGCTCGGTCGCGTCGAGATGCCGGGTGCCGAACAGGATGGCGAACCCGGCGAGCAGCAACGCCACGTAGAGCGCGGTGTCCTGGAAGAGCGGGACGGCCGCGGTCGTGTCCGGACGGCGGCGGATGATCTCGAAGGTGGTCGACACGGCCTTGAGCTGCAGCGCGATGTACGGCACGACACCGAGCACCGCGATCACCGTGACCAGCCCGCCGAGCCAGGTGCTCTTGCCGTAGCGCGCGGAGATGAAGTCCGCGAGCGAGGTGATCCGGTTGCGTTTGCTGATCCGGATGATCCGGCGCAGCACCAGCCAGCCGAGCCCGAACATCAGCGTAGGGCCGAGATACGTCGTCAGGAAGCTGACCCCGCTGGTGGCCGCGCGGCCGACACTGCCGTAGTAGGTCCACGAGGTGGCGTACACGGTCAGCGAAAGCGCGTAGATCGTGCCGCGGCTGATCAGGCTCCGGCCCGCGTCGGCGCGGCGGTCGCCATAGAACGCGACCGCGAACAGCACGGCGAGGTAGGCGACGGAAACCGTGACCACGACCCAGGTCTGCAGCACCGCGCTAGCCCGAGCGTCCGGCGAGCACGGCGGCGAGTCCGATGAGGACGGCCCACACGACGAACAGGTAGGCCCAGAGCACCGGCACGCCGAAGACCTGCGCCCCGGTGTTGAACACCGACAGCAGCGGCGGCACCAGCAGCACGAATCCGAACACCGTTACCAGGATGAGTCGCCCGTTGAACGACCGATCGTCCTCCGGCCCGTCCATGCCGCGCCTCGTCTCCGCCACCCACGCCCCCATACACCCTTGCCGCGATTCCGTCCGCGCAATACCGACGATCTAGGGCGTGTCTCGAAATTCTGGTCGATGGGCTTCGTGATCCAGGTGGGGAGACCGCGATCAGAATTTCGAGACGCGCCCTACGTCAAGTGCGGTCAGCGTAGAACGACGGCGACCGTATTGCATCCCGGAAGCCGCTGAACGGGACGGCCGCGTCGCAATTGCCCACGCGAAGGCGGTAAAGAACCGGAACCCGTCCTTTGTGCGGCGCGCACAAAGATTTCGTTGTGCGCGCCGCACAACGAACACGGAAACCGCAGTTGGGCAAGACCTTTGCCCGTGGCCCGCCCGCGCGGCCTTTGGTCCGCGGGGCGGGCGCCGTCGAGCGGGCGACGGGGTGAAAAGTCCGATTCGGCGTCTGGGAAAAATCTTGGCGAGTACGGGCGTGTCGAGTCCTCAGTCGACGCGGACGTGGAGCGTTTCGAGCCCGCGCAGCAGCGGGTCGTCACGGAACACCGGCGCGGGTTTGTCCGGGTCGAGCCGCAGGTGGGGGAACCGTGTGACCAGTTTCGAGAAGTACGTCTGCCCCTCGATCCTGGCCAGCGCGGCGCCGATGCAGAAGTGGATCCCGAAGCCGTAGCCGAGCTGCCCGTTCGGCTCGCGGGTGAGGTCGAGCCGCTCCGGGTCGGGGAACCGCGCGGGGTCGCGGTTGGCGGCCCCGACGACCGGGTAGAGCAGCTGGTCCTTCTTGATCAGCTGCCCGCCGATCACCACGTCCTCGACGGCCTGCTGCGGGGTCATGATCGGGGCGGGCCCGTCATAGCGCAGCAATTCCTCGGCCGCGTTCGGGGCGAGCCCGGGGTTTTCCCGCAACAGCCGCAGCTGATCAGGATTACCGAATAATGCAAACGTTCCATTGGCGAGGTAATTCGCGGTCGTCTCCAGTCCCGCGTTGAGCATCGCCATGCAATTGAGGATCAGTTCCTCGTCGGTCAGTTTCCCGTCCGGGCCGGTCAACGTGACCAAAGCAGACAACAGGTCGTCCGCAGGCTCCCGCCGCCGCTCACCGATGAGCTCGATCAGCCGCTCGTTGAACTCGTCGAGCCCGGCGTGCGCGGCCGAGGCGATGGCGGGCGCGTCCTTCGCGTACTGGGCGCCGAGCAGCTGCATCATCTCGGTGGCCAGGTGCGTCATCCTGGCGTGGTCCTCGCGGGGCACGCCGATGAACTCCATGATCACCGTGGACGGCAGCGGGTAGGCGATCGCGGTCATCAGGTCGCCGCCGCCGTCGGCCTCGATCCGGTCGAGCAGCCGGTCCGTGACCTCCTCCACCCTCGGCCGGTACGCCTCGATCAGCTTGGGGGTGAACGCCTTGCTCATCAGCCTGCGCACCCGCGTGTGGTACGGCGGGTTGGCGAACGGGAGCATCAGCCCGAGCTGCCGCTCGAAGTTGACCATGTGGTCGCGCATCCGCTGCGGCACGGACGCGAACAGGTAGTCGGTCACCGGTGGCCGCAGGATCGAATGGTTGCGCAGCAGCTTCGAGACGTCGTCGTAACGCGTGAAGATCCAGCCGCCGAGCGTGTCCTCGTAGTGGATCGGCGCGCTCTCCCGCAGCGCGCGGTAGAACGGGTACGGGTCGTTGAGGAAGGCCGGGTCGAGCGGGTTGAACGCGATCGTGGTCTCGGCTTTCGACCGGGTGGATTCGGCCTGGATCAACGTGTTCGCGCTGCGGCGTTCCTCTTCGGACAGTGCGGTGTGGACGGCCGCCGCGACCTTCTCGTCGTTCGGCTCGACGAACATGGTGAAGTGGTCGCCGGGGATCTCGACGAGGTCCAGCTCCCCCAGCTCGATCTCCTCCCAGCCGTTCGCCGGCAGGTCGAGCTTGAGCGAGGTGTTGCGGTGCGGCTTCATCACCGGTGGGAAGCCGTCCATGGCCTTGAGCAGGGTGACCTTGAGATCCGACGGCCGGGGCTGGTATTTGACGTTCGCCTCGATGTTCGCCTGGTAGACGCGGAGCATGTTGCCGATGTGCTCCTCGACCGGCAGTGAGCCGTTCGCGCCGAGGAACCGGCCGAGCCGCTCCTTCTGTTCGGACACGGCCAGTTCAGGGTCGATCTCGACACCGGCGGGCCCGCCCGATTTGAACGCGAGCCTGTTCATCGTGAGCAGTTCCTCGATGGCGGCCGCGTCGTCCTCGGGCGGCAGCGGCTGGCCCTGGATCGGGACGTACGAGTCGAGCAGCACGATCCGGGTGACCTCCTCGCCTGCTTCGCGCAACTGGCGGCCCATCTCGTAGGCCACCACGCCGCCGAACGAATGCCCACCGAGCAGGTACGGGCCGTACGGCTGGACCAGCCTGATCGACTCGATGTACCGCGCGGCCAGCTCTTCGACCGTGTCGAGCGGGTCCTCGCTGCCGTCGTAGCCCGGCGCACGCACGCCATAGAACGGCCTCGCCGAGCCGACGTCCCTGGCCAGCTGCAGCAGGTAGTAGGCCGCGCCGAGCGCGCCGCCGATGCAGAAGAACGGCCGCGCCGCGGTCAGTCCCAACAGGAGGGTCGAGCTGGAGGCCGTGACCTCGGCCGGTTCTTCTGTGACGGCTTCTTCTGTGACGGCTAGGTGTTCGGCGATCGACTCGATCGTCGGGTGCTCCAGGAACAACGTGTGCGGGATACGGAAGCCGAGCCAGTCCGAGAGTCCCGCCTGCAAAGCGGCGACGGACATGGACTCCAGCGCGAACCGGTCCAGGCGGGCGGTCGCGCTCACCTGGTCCGCGGGCAGCCTGAGTTCGGCAGCGACGTTCTCGATCAGCCACTCGCGCAGATTGTCCACAGTGGGCTTCGGCCGGTCGAGCGGCTCCGGCTGTTCGGCCGGGGACTCAACGAAAACATCGTCGCTACCCTCGAAGTGCTCGCGCACGAGCTTCCGGCTGTACGCGACCGTGCATTCCACCAGCTCGTACGCGGGCAGGCTGCCCGCGTGGAACGTGTGCCGCTGTCCCTGCAACTGCTCGATCCGGTCGTAAACGCCGTCGAGGAGGTCCTCGCCGCCGAAATGCGGCAGGAACCGCCAGCGCCGCTGGGTGTGCACCTCGGCGAGTTCGCCGCCCATGCGTTCGACGTTCTCCCGCAGCTTGGCGACGATGTCGTCGCCGTCGAGTCCCGGCTCCCCGTAGGAGTAGCAGGCGTAGACGTCCTGATCGGGATAGCGGTGGTGGAACGCGACGGCGTGCCCGCGCGCGGCGGACGGCCGGGTGTGCTGATCGACCAGGTAGAAGGCGGACCTGGGCAGGCCGGTCGCGGTGATCACCGTGGTGTAGTAGTCCATCACGCGCACGCGCCCGGCGAGGTCGCGTTCCTCCGGGGTCGCGTCGAGCACCGGCAGCACCTGGTCCAGCGGCACGGTCAGCACGAGGTCGTCGGCCGTCACCACGCCCTGATCGGTGGTGATCCGCACGCCACCGCGCCCCGCGTCGAAGTCACGGTCGATGGCGGAAATCGTTGTCCCGCACCGGACATCGCTGAGCTGCGCGGCGACCTTCTCCCACAGGCCCTTGAACCCGCCGAGGATGGTGAAGCTGCCGGTGTGCCCGAGCAGTTCCGGCTTGGCCGAGAGCAAGCCGGTCATCTCGGCGTACTTCACGAAGTACAGCGCGGGCAGATCACCGGCGAGGTACCCGTATCCGGCTGCGGTGTAGCCGACGCCGAGCGACTCGGCCAGCGACTCGAGGCCCTGCTCCGCCAGCCACTGCGAGACGGGCTGTGCCAGCGAACGCGCCGAATGCGCGAGGCCGGGTTCGGCGATGCGCGGGAACAGCCGATCCCGCAACTCGGTGTATTTGCCGTACGTCTCACGCCGGAAGAACGCCGTGCTCTGCGGCTTGGCCTCGCCGTCGTCAAGGTCGTAGACCCGGTGCGGGGTGGTGTCCTCGGTCGGCATGCCGAGCTCGGCCGCGAGCTGAGCGACGTTGGCGTACTGGGTCGTGCAGACGTGACCGCCGAGGTCGTACGCGCGGTCGTCGAGGTCCACCGACTCGCATTTGCCGCCGACCTCGGGCAATGCCTCCAGCACGATCGCGCGGTGACCGACGCGCTCCAGCTCCCGTGCCGCGCTCAGCCCGGCCGGTCCGGCGCCGATCACCGCGACGGTCCGCTGAGGACTGTCCTCAGTGGAGTGACCGGAGAACGGGCAGCCGATCATCTTCGGTGCGGGCTCCGCGGGTTCTTCCAGGCGCGCGGCCGCGCTGAGGCTGTACAGCAGCACCCGCAGGTGGTTCAGCGAGGCGTTCTCGTACGGCGACGTCGCCAGGACGCTGCCGAGCGACTCCGGCGCGACGGCCGGGCTGAACCGCAGTCCTTCGATCTTCGCGTTGGTGACGAGCGAGTCGAGGTGCAGCGTGGCGAGGTCGAGCCACGGCAGGTCCCACGGCCGCATGCAGTCGAGCGCGAGTTCGTTCTGCTCGGCCGATTCGGTCACCGGGTGCAGCTGGACCTGCAGTGTCCCGCCGATCGGGCCCCTTTCGAGCAGCCGCTCCCGCAGTTCGAGGTGCAGGAAGTTCTTCGGGCGCGGATCGTCGCCGGGGTCACGCGGGTTCTCGGCGGGTGGCTCCGGCGGCAGGCCCCGGCCTTCGAAGTCGACATGCCCGGTGTCGGGCGCGCCGGTCGCGGGCAGCAGCCGGTACCGCACGAGGTACTGGGTGCCGTCCGCCGCGACGTAGCCGGTCGGGACCTGCGAGTAGTAGTGGTAATCGGCGAAAGTGCTGGCATAGCGGTAAAGCCGCCAGCCGTTCCGCTTGAACTCCGGGACCTCGCGGTCGATGTCGTCCGCGTCTCCGTTGGAGTACCTCAGGAACATTTCGGCGGTACGCAGGAAGAACAGCTCGCCGGTGTTGAGCGAGAGGTCGAGCAGTCCTTCCTCGGTGCCGGGGTCGCGCAGCCGGAGCGTGATGCCGCGAATCGACGGCGCGATGTCGTCGCTCTCCACGCCGTTGCTGTACCGCGCGAGAACGTCGAATTCCCTGCCTGGCCGCAGGAAATCATGCGCGGGCAGGTCGAGAGTTTCGTTGAGCTTGAGCGTGCCCGCGGCCGTGGTCGCGGTCTTGTGGAAGGTGCGCGCGCGTGCCATCCGGGCGGCCTCGACCAGCGGGGACAAGCCGTCGAGCACCGCTTGGAAGTCGGCGTCGACCGCCAGCAGGCGGGGATCGTCGATCCCGTTCGAAAACCGCATCATGCCTCCTGGTGGACCGAAACCCGGATCGTGGCGGCCGAGGCCTCGATCTCCCCGCTGACGAACGCCTGTTTGCACGCGAGCCGCCGCACCTTGCCACTGGTCGTCTTGCGCACCGTGCCCGCCTTGCCGACCACGACCGCGTGACACGCGAGCTGGTGGTCCTCGTAGACCTGGCGCCGGACGGCCTCGACGATGCCGTCGACGTCGGCGGCGGTCACCTTGTCCTGCCTGGTCTCCACGAACAGCACCAGCCGCTCGCCCTGTTCGTGGTCGACGGCGAACGCCGCGATCCCGCCGGGCCGCACGAGCGGGTGCGCGTCACGGACGCAATCCTCGACGTCGGCCGGGTAGAGGTTGCGGCCGCGCACGATGATCAGGTCCTTGAGGCGGCCGGTGATGAACAGCTCGTCCTCGTGGAAGAACCCGAGGTCACCGGTGCGCAGGTAGTCGCCGTCCTCACCGTCGACGCGCGCGTGGAACGTCTCGTCGGAGTCCATGCCCCAGTAGCCGAGGCCCTTGGTCGGCGAGTCGACCCACACCTCGCCGACCTCACCGTCGCCACAGCGCGCGCCGGTCGCGGGATCGACGATCCGGACGGCGCCCGGCTTGGTGATCCGGCCGCACCCGAGGTAGGTGACCCCGTCGGGCACCGCCACCACCTTGCCACTCTCCAAAGCGGACTTGTCGACCGTCAATTCCGCGCGCCCGCCCATCGACACGCTCACCGAGGTCTCCGCGAGACCGTATGCGGGATAAAAGATCTCGCGCTTGAGCCCGGTGTCCGCGAACGCGGCGAAGAAGGCGTCCACAGTGGACGGGCGGATCGGCTCGGCGGCCGACATGACCACTTTCAGCGAGCCGAGGTTCCAGGCGGCGCGTTGCGCGGGGGTCGTCTTGCGTACCGCGAGCTCGAACGCGAAGTTCGGCGCGGCGGTGTGCGTGGCGCCGACGCGGGACATGACGTCGAACCAGACCGAGGGGCGTTGCAGGAAGGTCATCGGCGACATCAGCGTGGTGCGCCCGTTGCCCGCGATGGTCGAGCAGATCACGCTGATCAGGCCGAGGTCGTGGTACTGCGGCACCCAGAACACCCCGCGCGTGTCCGGCCCGAGCCCGAGATCGGCGGCGTTCGCGGCGACCTCGTGCGCGAGGTTGCCGTGGGTCAGCACCACGCCCTTGGGCGTCGACGTCGACCCCGAGGTGTACTGCAGGAACACCGGGTCGCCGAGGTCCGGCTCGTGCCAGGTCACCGGGCCGGACACGGCCTTCTTCTTGTCGGTGCGGTACCAGCCGAGGCTCGGCCAGCTCGGCGTGTCCTTGCTGAAGAAGCTGGTCACCGTGCCCGCGGTGCGCGAGCGGTCGTACAGGCTGCTGGTGAGCGCGCCACGGGCGCCGGAGTTGTCCACAATGGCCGTGAAGGTCGCGAGATCTTTCTTGAGCTTGAACGGGTTCGGCGGATAGACCGGCACCGGGAGCACCCCGGCGGCCAGGCAGCCGAGGAACGCGCCGACGAAGTCCAGCGAAGGCGGATAGACCAGGATCGCCCGATCGCCGGGGCGGAAGCCCCACTCCCCCAAGGCTTCCACGACGCGGTCGGCCGCCTCGCCGAGTTGACGTGCGGTCAGGCTCGCCTCGTTCTGTCCTTTCTCGTCGACGAAGGTGAACAGGCGACGGTCCGGGTCGGCCGTGCGCAGCCTCTGGAACGCGGCAAGGATGTGCTCGGTCACGGGAGCCTCCGGGGGATGAGTCAAGTGCGGACGATCACGGCTTCGGGGCGTTGCTCCAGCTCAACGCGGTACGGGGTGCCCGCCACATACGCGACGAGCGGGTCTTCGCCGAGGTCGACGGCGGACGGGTGCACTCGCGCCTGGCGTGCCACGTGGTCGCGCACGGCGATCTGCGCGAGATGGTCGCGGCCCCGCGCGGCGGGCGGCAGGCCGTAGACCTGGGCGACCGTGCCGGCGAGCCAGTCGCACTGCTCGACGTCGGACCGGGTGAGCGTGGTGCTGCCGGCACTGGTGCGGGACAGGCCCAGACCGTCCACATAGGTCCGATCGCGCAGGAAGGCGCGGCGCTGTTCCGGCGCCGCTGTGCCGAAGGACCCGGTCGGCATGAGCACCTCGACGAGCCGCATCGCGACCAGCACCCGGCCCGCGGCGAGCAGCTGCAGATCGATGAGCGGGAACCGGCCGTCGAGCCCGGCGAACCTGGCCTCGACTTCGATCTCGCCGGTGTCCGGCAACGGCTCGAACTGCTCGAAGCGGCTGATCCGGCACGGATAGGCGACCTGACCGCTCGGGATCGAACTGACCCACTGCCACAGGCTGTCGTGCGGAATGACGTGGGTCGCCGCGTCCAGCAGCCCTTGGTTCAACCGTCCACGAGGGACAGTCCCCCGGCTCGCGTCGAGCACACCGGACGCGCCGTTCGAGCCGCGCCGCAACGACGTCAGGTATTGGAAGGCGGGCCCGTGGAACAGCGAGCCGGAGGTGTAGAAATCGGTCACCGGTTCGACGTTCGCAAGCGGCGCAAGCGTTTGCGGCCGCTCGCCCGGCCGTCCGATGGTCGCGGTGGCCACCGGTTCGAAGCGAGACAGCTTCGGGGTGGTCGCGTCACGCCACGCCAGCAATGCCGACTTCTCTCCGTCCTTTTCGGACTTGAGCCGGATCGGCCCGGTCGCCGGGAGCCAGCGCCGGAGTTCGATGTCCTCCAGCACGAACGCGTCCGCCGCCGGCGCGAGCCGGTCCACGACGGACATCATCGGCAGCGCCGGGACCGTCCACGTCGGACGGTGGTCGCCGAGCCAGGTGTCGGTGCGCACGTCGAGCACCTCCTCTTCGGCGGGCTCGCCCTCGACGACGCGGACCCCGAGGTCGACCGCGCTGTAGATGCGTTTGCCGTCGACCCACAGCCAGGCCTTCGCGCGGGCGCACTTCCCGTCGAACTCGGTGATCTCCAGCTCGGTGCCGATCACCCCGTGCGTGGGAACGACCTGGCCGCGGTATTTCCAGACCAGCGGCCGCCGCCCGGTCAGCACCTCGAACCTCGGCGCGGTCATCCCCGCACCGGCGCCCCGTTCGATCAAGTAGAACTGCAGCAGCTGGTACATCGCCTCGATGCCGAGCGAACCCGGCTGGACCGGGTCCTGGAAGAAGTGGGCTTTGAAGAACCACTCCCCCGCGTCGACGTCCTTCTCCGCCGTGAGCCGGCCGAGTCCCGCCTCGCCGCCGGCCGGGTCGTACCCGGTGACGCGGTCGAGCATCAGCAGCATCGGGCCGGCGAGCCGCAGCGGGCCGCCGCAGTACTTCGCCGGGCGCGCGGTCAGGTCGACCGGCGGCCCCGTCGGCGCGGCGATCGCCGCGCGTTCCGCTTCGGACGCGCGCAGCCCTTGCTGATCTTTGAAAGCCGACTTCGGGAAGAAACCGAAAACGGTGTCCATTTCGAACACGGTCGTGTCGTCGGCGAAACACTCGACGGTGAACGAAACAATGATCATCGTCCCGGTCACCGAGATGTCCCGCAGGGTGGCATACGTGCGTATCACCTTTGTCTCTGGCGTGATGTCGCCGGAAACTATGCCTTCGCCGTCGAGATTTCGGAAGAGCAGATCGTCGGCTATTTCCACCGCGCAGCCCGCGTACGAGGCGAGCCAGCCACAGGGCTGCAAGGCCACCTCCATCAGGACGGCGAGCGGCATCGTGCCATTGTTCTCGGTGAAATACCAGACCTGGTCGGGCACTTCGTAGTCGGCGACGACGGAACTGCCGACTTCCATACCACCCAATTTACCGGTCGTTTCCGTGATCCGCGTCATGAAGTGATAGGGCGGTCCCGGCAAGCGCGCCACCCGGCGATGACCGTCGAATCGGGAATACAGCTCGCCGAACGCACCGGACGGTTTTCCCCAAGCACAGGAAAGCAACGATTCATAACCGAACCGGACACCGTCGACCTCGGCGACCGGCGCGGTCTCCGGCGCGGCGACCAGCCCGTCACGCCACTGCCCGAGCGGCCAGTCCGGCACCAGCCGCAGGCCCGCCCGCTTGGCGTGGAACGCCTTCACTCCATCCACAGTGCAAAGTACGTCGGCGAAGACCGTCGGGTTCGGTCCGGCGGAAAGTTCGGTCACGAAAACCTCGTACACGAGCTTTTCGCTGGCAGGCGTCACCTGGCCGCGGCACCGGAGGTCGTAGGCCGCACCGGGCACCGGCTCGAACCGCCACGCGTCGTTGTCGATGGTGAACCCGCAGGCCGCGAGATAGAAGGCCATGGCCTGCAGGCAGCCCTGGAACATCAGCGTGCCCGGCATGCACGGGTCGTTCTCGAAGTGGCCGTCGAAGAACCAGTCGCCGGGGGTGATCGGCGTTTCGGCGCGCAGGTAGCCACGCCGCCACGGCCCGCCCGCCGGCTCGAAGTCGGTGACCTCGCGCAGGAACAGCAGGTCACGGTCGTCGATCCGGGGCGACCGGCTGTGCGAGCGGGTCACGTCCCAGGGATCGCCGAAGCAGTCGGCCGGGCGGCCTTCGGCGAACGCGCGCACGGCGTCGGCGTCGTAGCGACGGGGTGCGCCGGTCACCGCGGGCGGGTCGAGTGGCCCGGCAGGCGGCTCCTCCCGGCTCGGGTCCCAGAGGACACCGGCACTGCCGGCCAGCTCTTGATCGGTGAAGAACCCGGCCTGCCCCTTGCGCACGGACAGCCGCAGCTCGCCGTCGACGTGGCAGTCGTAGTGGAAGAAGAACAGCCGGATGCCGCCCAGCTCGGCGTGGTCGTCGATGTGGATCTCGTACTCGAGCTTCTCGCCGGGTTCCGGCGGGCTGCCGTGGAAGGTCAGCTCGCAGCCGAGCAGGCGGTACACGCGCTCGCCGCGGTTGAGCAGGTCGGCGCCGAGCCAGCTGATCAGCAGCAGGTCGGCCTGACCCGCCTCGACGAGGATGCCCGGCGGCATGCGGCCGGTGCTGTCGAGGTACCAGCTGCCCGGCTCGACGTCGGTCTCGGTCCGGATCGACCCGGTGCCCATCGACCCGGCGACGGCGTCGATGGCGATGACCCGGTCGGCGAGCAGCATCGGCGGCGACGGCATCCGCGTCTGCCTGGCGTAGCCGTCCTGCGCGGCGAACAGCGCGCCGAACAGCTCGGAGATCTTGCCTACGGCCAGCTGTTCGAGCTGCTTCCGGTCGAACAGCGGGCCCGGTGCGTCCACTGTGGACAGGAAGGGCGGTAGCTGTGGCGCACGCGCCATGGTGGTCTCTGGCACCTTGATCTCCGGAGGGTGAGCGGGCAGGGTGACGACACGCTCCGGCCCGCGGTCGAGGGGCAGCGACGCGGAAAGCCGGTCGAAAAGTGCGGTGGTGTCAACGGGAACACCGGCCGCGACGAGTTCCGCCGCGACCCGGGACAGCTGGCGGACGCTGCGGCCGTCCTGTGCGTCGAGCGGGATCGCGAGGTGTTCGCGGCCGCCGAGGGTCCGGCGGATCCAGTCGGTGCACAGTGCTTTCGGGCCGTGCTCGAGGAAGATCCGCACGCCGTCATCCCACGCCCGCTCGACGGTTCCGGCGAAGTCCATGGTCCCGACGGCCTGCGCGGTCAGCGCGTCGGCGGCGCGTTCGGCGGTCGGGAGGTAGGAGCCGGTGGTGGCGCAGCTGTAGAAGCGGACGCCGTCGGGCGGCGTGGCCTGCCGGTGGTGCAGCCGCCACCACTGCCCGCGCACCTCCGCCAGCTCCGGGGTGTGCACGGCGAGTTCGTACGGGACCGGCAGCGTGTACGCGGTGTCGAGCCGCGCGAGCACCCGTTCGCACGCGGGCACGTCCCCGCCGATGAGACACGAATCCGGTGAGTTGACCGCGATCAGGTGCGCGGCGACCTCACCGTCGAGCGCCTTGCGCGCGAGGTCGGGCCCGACGCCGATCAGGTAGTTCTTCCAGCGTGTGCCCGCGACACCCGCACGGGCCCACGCGCGGTGGATCGCCGCGAACTCGCCGGCGACCTCGCGGGTGAACATCCCGGAGCCGTTCATCTCGGCGATCAGCGCGCGCATGTCCGTCCAGACACCGAGCGCGACGAGCGCGTTCGACTCACCGGCGGAGTACCCGAGCGCCGCGCCGGGCTTCAGCCCGAGCAGGTCACGGCTGATCCCGGCGTGCACCTGGCTGAGCAGCGCGGTGCCCCAGATCTGGTCGAGCACCGTGGCTGGCGCGCTGTCCGGGCCGTCGAACGCCCAGGCCGCGGCCTCGCGTACGGAGCCGGACCTGGCCTCGATCCCCTCGACCAGGTCGGGGAACGCGAGCAGGAGTTCCCGGCCCATACCGGGATACGCGGAGATCCCGCCCGTGAAGACAAAACCGATCTCGCCGGTCAGCGGGGTCTCGCGGAAGGCGACGCCTTCGGGTTTCGGGCCGCCGTCGGTGAGCCACCGTATCGCCGGTTCCTTGTCGCCGAGCAGCACCAGGCGGGCAGGGCCGGTGTCGGACTCGTGCCCGGCTTCGAGCGCTCGAAGCACGCCTCGCTTGTCCGCGCCGGAGTACACGCGGAGCCTGGCGGGGCGCTCGGCGACCCAAGGCGCGGACGTGCACGCCTTGACGAGCACGCGCTTTTCCTTGCCTTGCAGGGGCTTCACCGCCACTTCGGCCGCGCGGACGTCGAACGCCGGATCCGCGGGCGCGCCGACGCGCGGGATCGCTCGGTGGCGCAGCGCCAGCGCGGCCGTGGCGACGGCGAGCAGACCTTGGGCGGCGTGCGGATTGCCGAACAGCTCGCCGGGATCGAAATCCAGGTCGCGGTCCGGCTCGCCGGTCGCGTCTTCCACCAGCGCGATGACGTCGTGTTCGTCTACATCGGACAGTCGCTTGAGTACGAGAACGATCGCCGCGTCACCGGGTTTCCGTTTTAGGCCAAGGTCTTCGAGGGCTTGCTGATGGACCGGCTCGTGCGACAAGTCGACAGCACCGACGATCGCGGCGTCGGCCTCGCCGGTGCCGATCGCCCGTGCCGCGATCTCCAGCGCGACCATCCCCGAGGTCTCCTCGGCCGAGACCGTGAAACTCGGCCCGGCCAGGTCGAGGTGGGAGTTGAGCCGGTTGGCGACGATGTTCGGCATGGTCCCGACGACACCCGCGCTGGTGAGCGCCGGGGTGAACTCGGCACCGTCCGCCGCGCGCCAGCGTGCGCCATAGCGGGCGACTTCGGGGTCACAGCCCATGCCGATGAGCACCATCGTGCGCTCGCGTGGCAGGTCCAGGCCTTCGACGGCCTCCCGCGCGGCCTCCAGCACCAGCAGCTGCTGAGCCAGCGTCCGTTTCAGGTCGAGCGGAGGGACCCGGAGTCCGGTCAGCTTGACGTCGACGGTCTCGCGCCGCCCGGCGTCCCCGGTACCGCTGAACAGGGCCTTTCGCAGATCGTGGCTGCTCTCGCCGGTGCCGACCCTGGCACCGATGGCGACGATCGCGATCGGCTCGGATCGCTTGGGCGGCAAGGGATCGACCGCGCCGCAACTGTCCACATCGTCCACGATCAGATGCGCGTTGTTCCCGCCGAAGCCGAACGCGCTGATCGCGGCCCGTCTCGGCCCGGTCCACGCTTCGGGTTCGTGCAGCAGCCGCAGCGCGGTGCCGTCGAGCGCGTCGATCGGGGTGTCGGCGTGCAGGGTCGGCGGGCGGACACCGGCCCGCATCGCGCCGACGACCTTGAGCAGGCCAGCCACCCCGGCCGCGGTGATCAGATGGCCCACATTGGACTTGGCCGACCCGGCGGCCAGTCCTTTGTGGCCGGTGAAGATCTTCGCCGCGCTGCGCACTTCGACGGCGTCTCCGACCGGCGTCCCGGTCGCATGGCATTCGAGCAGCGACACCGTTTCCGGCGCGACGCCCGCCATCTCGTAGGCGAGCCGCATCGCCCGCAGCTGCCCTTCCTCGGCGGGCGCGAGGAACCCGGCGCCGCGCCCGTCGTTCGACAGCCCGATCCCGCGGATCACGCCGAACACTTCCTGGTCGGTGACATCGGCGAGCCGCATGAGCGCGACGAAGGCCGCGCCCTCGGCCGGGACGAGCCCGTCGGCTCCCCGATGGAACGGCCTGCTTCGCCCGGTCCGGCTGAGCGCCGACAGCGCCGAAAACCCGACGTGGATGAACAGGTCGTCGGCGCAGTTGACCGCACCGGCCACCATCAGGTCGGCGCCGCGGTCATGCAGCCGGTCGCAGGCGAGCTTGATCGCGTACAGCGAGGACGCGCATGCCGCGTCCAGCGAAAACGCTCCCACGCCGAGCCCGAACGCCTGCGCGGCGAGGTGCGCAGGCAGGCCGGACATGAACCGGTTGCGCCCATCGGAACGCGGCTCCCGGCGCCAGACCTGCTCGGCGTACGCGGCCATGCCCGCGGTCGGGAAGCCCAGGTTGCCCAGCACCAGCCCGGCACTGGGCGCGGGCCCGTACTGCCCCGCCTCGCGCAACGCCGCCCTGACCCCGTGCAGCACCCACTCGACCTGCGGATCGAGCCCGGCGGTGTCGAGTTCGATCCCGGCCGGGTCGAACTCGAATCCCCGCACGTACCCGCCGATGTCACTCCAGGTGCCGTCCTCCGGCGCGTCCGGCGTGGTCATCATCCGCTCGCGCGGCACCCGCCACCGGCCTTCGGGCGCGGGCCCGAGACTGGTCCGCCCGTGCGCGATGTTCGCCCAGAACGCGTCGGGGCCGAGCGCGCCGGGCAGCACGGCTCCCCGCCCGACGATCGCGATCGGTTCGAAGCGCATGCCCACTCCCTACGGCCGCTTGACCAGCGAGACACCGAGTAGTTCGGCCCGAACGTCACCGCTGTCGTCGACGAAGACGAGGTCGCACTCGGCGGTTTCGGCCCGCACGTCCCGTGCCGTGAGGACACATCGGACCGGCCCGTCGGCCAGCCCTTTCCGGTAGGTCCGGCACTCGGCGACCCCCATCGGCAGGCTCGCGCCGAGCACCTGCTCGGCCCACAGCAGCGCGAGCTGCAGCCCGCCGTCGATCACCGCGGGGTCGGTGTGCCAGGTCCCGCCGGGCCACCCCAGTTCCCGCGCTCCGACGACGATCGCGGTGGCGCCGTTGTCACCGATCCACGGAACCTCTTGGATGGCTTGAAAACTCGGCCCGTGGAAGAGCGTGTGCCCGTCGTAGACGTCTGCTTTCGCCTGCCTCAGTCCACTGGGGACACTCGGTTGCGACGGCGTGCTGGTGAGGCTGCCCGCTTTGGCCCGGTAGTTGTTGCCGAGTTCCAGGCTGTCGCCGTCTTTGCTCACCGTGAGCGTGTCGGTCAGCACGATCTTGCGCAGCACGCTGAGGTCCTTGATCACCGGCGCACCGGTGGCGGCGAACCATTCCAGGACCATCGCCATCGGCACCACTGCCGTGCCTCCGATGGCGTGATCGTCCAGAAAGGACTGCCCGGCGAGCCGGACATCTCCTTTCGTGGCCGGGTCCGGCGCGAACGGCCCGGCGGCGACCACCACGTGGGTGTCACCCTGCCCGGCCAGCTCGGCGACGAAGGCCCGCGCCCCCTCGCCGACCTCGATCAGCGGAACGCCCTGCGCGGCGAAGTGCTCGGCCAGCGCCGGGCCGACCATCCCGCCCGCCCACGGCCCCCACGCGATCGACCGCACCACGCAGTCAGGCCGTTTCGCGCGTTCCGCACAGGCGACCTGGTTGAGCACCTCGTTGGCCATCGCGTAGTCACTCTGGCCCGGATTCCCTACCCTCGCGGCGATCGACGAGAAGACACAAAGGACAGTCAGCGGATCCTTTTCGGTAGCGGCGAGCAGCGCACGCAGACCGTCCACCTTGGTCTCGAAGACCCGCTCGAACTGTTCGTCGGTCTTCTCTGCGATCGTCTTGTCCGCGAGCACACCGGCCCCGTGCACGACCCCGGTGATCGGTCCCCACTGCGCCCTGACCCCGTCGAGCGCCACGTCGAGTGCCCGCCGGTCGCGCACATCGACGTCCAGGTACCGCACCTGAGACCCCGCGGCCTGGATCGCGTCGAGGTTCGCCCGGATCTCCCGCGCCGCTTGCACGGCTTTGACCCGTTCGTTGATCTTCGCCGGAGTGGGCTGGTCGGTGTGCTGCATGACCAGTCGCTTGAGCTGGGCTTCATCGGTGACGCCGTTGAGGTAGGCAGGTTCCCCGGTCAGCGGTGTCCGTCCCACAAGGACCAATCGCGGCCGATGAGCCCGTGCCAGCTCTTTGATCGCCTCAGCGGTCACACCACGAGCACCGCCGGTCGCCACGATCACGGACTTTTCGTTTAGTGCGGCTGCTCCGCGCTCGACGGTACCGGCCACGGTTTCGACGGTCACCCGAGTCCCGTCGGCACGCAGTCCGACGTCCACAGTGGACCCGCCGGTCAGCAGTTCCTTCACGATCGCACCCGCGACAGCCGACGGAGTCCGGCTCCCCCGTTCACAGTCGATCGCCTTGACCGAAGCATCCGGCCACTCCCGCCCCGCGGTCCGCGCCAGCCCGGCGAGCCCGCCGTACCAAGCACGCTCCGAGCCACCGGTCCCGAAGTCTCCCCCGGTGTCCTGCACGGTGACGAACACCCGGCACCCCTCGGCAACGGCCCGCGCGGCCCGGAACGCCTCCCGCTGCACCTCATCCGGATCCCGCTCACTCAGCCCGCCGAGGTGGACGACCCCGTACGTCCCCGCGGCCGCCGTCCCGACCTCCGCCTCGACGCCCCTCGCCTTCAGCCGCGAAACCACATGTGCGGCGACACCCCGCCCGTCCTCGGTGACGACCACCTTTCCGCCCCACAGCCCCGAAATCGCAAGCCCCGAAGCCTCGGCCCGCACCACCCGCACCGCATGCCGGACCAAGTTTTCCTCGGGTTTCGCCCGGCTGACGATCGCCGAGTCCGCGGACGCACGCAGCCAGTCGATCACATCCCCCAGCGACCGCAGCCCACTCAGCGCGACCGGGTCCACCTCGGGCAGCGCGATCTTCCCAGCCTGAATGGCCGACATGATCGCCACCCGCTTCACCGAGTCGATCCCCAAGTCCCCCGCCAGATCCATATACCCGGCCAGCGTCTCAACGGCATATCCGGTCTTCTCAGCAACAATCCCCAACACCAGCCGCTCAACATCAGTCTCCGGCTCAATCGCCCCCGGCCTACTCGGACTCGTGAGCCCTAGCCTTTCCACGATCTCCCCCAACGACCGCAGCTTCCCCAACTCCACCGGATCCACCTCAGGCAACTCCGGCGTACACCGCCGCACGGCCGCCAGAATCTCCACCCGCTTGATCGAGTCAATCCCCAAGTCCGACTCAAGATCCATCGACGGGTCAAGCATCTCCACCGGGTAACCCGTCTTCTCGGCCACCACCTCAAGCATCACCCGCTCCAGGTCGGAGGGGGTCGTGAGCGTTGCGGGCGGTTCTAACCGCCCGGAACGCTCACGAGTCCTTAAGCGCTCCACAATCTCGCCGAGCGAACGCAGCTTGCCCAGCTCCACCGGATCCACGTCAGGAAGGTCCGGTGAGACGCGACGGACGGCCGAGAGAATCTCGACACGCTTGATCGAATCGATACCCAAATCCGACTCAAGATCCATCGAAGGGTCGAGCATCTCCACGGGATAGCCGGTCTTCTCGGCCACCACGTCGAGCATCACGCGCTCCAGGTCAGTTGGGGTCGTGAGTGGTACGGCCGGTTCTAACCGGTCTAAACACTCACGAGTCCTTAAGCGCTCCACGATCTCGCCGAGCGAGCGGAGCTTGCCCAACTCGACCGGATCGACGTCGGGAAGGTCCGGTGAGACGCGACGGACGGCCGAGAGGATCTCGACGCGCTTGATCGAGTCGATACCCAGGTCTGACTCGAGGTCCATCGAGGGGTCGAGCATCTCCACGGGGTAGCCGGTTTTGTCCGCGACCACGCCGAGCATCGTGCGCTCCAGGTCGGAGGGGGTCGTGAGCGTTGCGGGCGGTTCTAACCGCCCGCAACGCTCACGAGTCCTTAGGCGCTCCACGATCTCGCCGAGCGAGCGCAGCTTGCCCAACTCCACCGGGTCCACGTCGGGAAGGTCCGGTGAGACGCGGCGGACGGCCGAGAGAATCTCGACACGCTTGATCGAGTCGATGCCGAGGTCTGACTCAAGGTCCATCGAGGGGTCGAGCATCTCCACGGGGTAGCCGGTTTTGTCGGCGACCACGTCGAGCATTAGGTGCTCCAGGTCGGAGGGGGCGGTTTCGATGGCGGGGGCGGGGATGCGGGCGGCGGGGGCGGGTGGGTAGGGCTTGCCGTAGTTGGCGCCGGAGAGCTGCTTGGTCATGCGGGGCTTGGGGTCGGGGGTCTCCAACGGCGGGGCGTTGTGCTCCCAGAGCGCTTCGAAGTCGGCGGTGAGGCCGTTGACCGCGAGCCTGCCCAGCGCCTCGTACAGCGCGGTGACGCCGTGGCGGCCCTTGCGGTCGAGGCTGACCGCGAGGTGGGGGCGGCCGTCGAGGATCTTGCCGACCAGACCGGTCAGTGTCGCGCCCGCGCCGACCTCGACGAACGTGCGGACGCCCGCCGCGTACATCGACTCGATCTCGTCGACGAACCGGACCGGGGCGGCGACGTGGCCGGCGAGGCGCGACCGGATCTCCGAGACGGAGGCCGGGTACAGACCCGCGTCGGTGTTGGCGAAGACGTCGATGCGGGGCGTCGTGATCTCGGCTGTGTCCAAATAGGATCGCAGGCTCTCCGCTGCCGGGGCGACCAGCGGTGAGTGGAACGCCGTGGCCGTGTCGAGACGACGCGTGTCGATACCTGCCGAGGCGAACTTGCTTTCTGCAGCAGCGATTCCAGCAAGAGAACCCGAGACGACGACCTGGGACGGAGCGTTGTGGTTCGCGATCCACACGTCGTCGGGCAGCAGCGGCGAGACGACCTCGCGGGTGGCCGAAACCGCGAGCATCGCCCCCGGGACGGACGCCGCGTCGCGCATCGCTTCGCCGCGGGCACGAGCCAGGCGGACGAGTGTCGCGGCATCGAAGGCGCCCGCCGTGTGCAGTGCGACGAGCTCGCCGAAGCTGTGGCCGGCGACCGCGTCCGGCGAGATCTTCAGCGCGTCGAGTAGGCTGATCTGCGCCAGCGACTGGACCGCCAGCGCGGGCTGGGCCCACTCGGTCGCGGTCAGCGCCGCCTGCTGGGCGTCGCGTTCCTCGTCGGTGAAGACCGGGACGGGGAACACGACAGTCTGGAGTGGACGGTCACCGACGCCGAGACCGGCCGCGGCGTCCCATACCTCACGGGCGGCGGGGAACTCCATCGCCAGGTCGCCGCCCATGCCGACGTACTGGCTGCCCTGGCCGGAGAACAGGAAGCCCACCCGGCCCGACACGGCGACGCCGAACTCGTACATCACGCCGGTCGGGGTGGTGAACGGCTTCTCCGGCGCCATGGTCACGAAAGCGCAGGCCTGCTTGAGCTTCGAGGCGAGATCGTCCACAGAGGACGCCACGATCGCGAGCCTGGCGGTGTCGGCGGGCACGAACTCGCTCTGTGACACGCGGGCGAGGTCGGCGAGCGGAGCCGACGGGTCGACACGCTCCGCCTTGGCGAGCAGTTCGCCCGGCGTCGCCGCGCTCAGCAGTACCAGTTCGGACGGTGCGGTGTGCGAGCGCCAGGCCGGGCGCGCGTGACCTTCCCCGGGCATGTATTCCTCCAGCGTCAGGTGGAAGTTGCTGCCGCCGAACCCGAAACTCGACACCGAGGCGCGCCGGGGATGCGCGGCGTCCCTGATCCACGGGCGGGCCCGCGTGTTCAGGTACAGCGGGCTCTCCGCCAGCCCCAGCTTCGGGTTCGGCCGGTCGACCTTGATCGTGGGCGGCAGCACCTTGTGGTGCAGCGCCAGCACCGCCTTGAGCATCCCGGCCGCGCCCGCCGCGGACTTCGTGTGCCCGATCTGCGACTTCACCGAGCCGAGCGCGCACCACTGGCTGTCCGCGCGGCCGCTCTCGGCGAACACCGTGCGCAGTGCCGTGAACTCCGCGAGATCGCCCGCGGTCGTGCCGGTGCCGTGCGCCTCCACGAGTTCGACGGTGTCGGGGCCGTAGCCCGCCGACTCGTACGCGCGGCGCAGCGCCCGCGACTGGCCGTCCGCGAGCGGTGCGTAGATCGCCGTGCTGCGGCCGTCCGACGCGGTGCCCAGCCCGCGCAGCACCGCGTAGACCTTGTCGCCGTCACGCTCGGCGTCGGCCAGCCGCTTCAACGCGAACATGACCAGGCCCTCGCCGAGTATCGTGCCGTCGGCGGCGTCGGAGAACGGCTTGCAGTCACCGGTCGGCGACAGCGCGGGCGTCTTCGAGAAGCACATGTACATGACGATGTCGTTGAGCGTGTCGACGCCGCCGGTGATCACCATGTCGGCCTGGCCGAGCGCGAGTTCGTTGACACCGGCGGAAAGCGCGGCCAGCGAACTCGCGCAGGCGGCGTCGGTCGTGCAGTTGGTGCCGTGCAGGTCGAACTTGTTCGCGATGCGCCCGGCGACCACATTGGACAGCAGGCCGGGGAACGACGCCTCCTGCCACGGCACGTAGCTCCCGGCGATCGAGTCGCACACCGCCTGTGCCGAAGATTCGGGAATCCCGTTCTCCCGCAACGCCTTCAGCCACACCGGGCGCTGCAGTCGGCTCGCCATGGTCGCGAGCAGTTCGAGCGGCGCGGTGCCGAGGATGACGCTGACCTTGTCACGGTCTATTTCGGACTGACCGCCGACGTCGGCGAGCACCCGGTCCGCGACCATCAGGCTCAGCAGCTGGGTGGTGTCGGTCGCTTCGAGCTGGTTCGGCGGGATGCCGTACGCCATCGGATCGAAGTCGACGGGATCCAGGAAGGCACCGCGCTTCCCGTAGGTCTTGTCGGGCGCGGACGGGTCGGGGTCGTAGTAGTCCTCGATGAGCCAGTGCGACTCCGGCACGTCCTTGATCAGGTCGCGGCCACCGAGCACGGACCGCCAGAAACCATCCACATCGGACGAACCGGGGAGCAGCGCGGAAACGCCGACGACGGCGATGGGAAGCTGGGACATCTTGTCACCTCAGGTCAGTGGGCGCGGAGCGTACGAAAAGGCCCGTGCGGGAACGGGAACGCCATAGGTGCGGAGCTGGTGCGCGCGGGTGACGACGGCGGCGCCCTCCAGCAGGTTCAGCGCGACCTCGGCGACCGTGCGGTTCGCCGGTTCGGCGAGGTACGTGCCCTCGGTCCACCGGTTGAACGCGCCCATCGCCGGGCCGCACCAGATCTGGTAGTCGAACCGGCGGCCGGCGTCACCCTCGATCGCCCACCGGCTCGCCTTGCCCAGATAGGACCGGAACACCAAGGCCATCTTGTGCTGGGGATCGCGCTCCGCCTTGTCCACTTCGGACGGGTCGCGGTCACGCCAGAACGCGGCGGTCGACGCCCATGCCTCGTCGACGGTCGCCCGCAGGATGTCGCGCTCCAGCCTGGCGCGCGCCGGGGCGGGGATCTCGTCGAGGCTTCCGAACGACCGGTACATCTCGTAGAGCTGAGCGGCGCGCGGCGCGAACATCGTGCCCCGGCGCAGCACCTGCAGTTTCACGCCCTGCTCGAACATGTCGGCCGCAGGCGCCATGATCACGTCGGCGACTTCGGCCTTGGCGAGCATCTCCTTGGCGTCCAACGAAAGCCCTGACTCCACACAGGACTGATTGACCGACCCGGTGACGACGTAGGCCGCGCCGAGCGCGAACGCCGCGGCGACCGCGCCGGGTGTGCCGAGTCCGCCCGCCGCGCCGACCCGGACCGGCCGTGCGTACTCGTCGCGCAGCGCGAGGATCGTCGGCAGCAAAGCGGACAGCGGCCGGTTGTCGGTGTGCCCGCCGCTGTCGGACTCGACGGTGATGTCCTCGGCGACCGGGACCCGCGCGGCCAGCGCGGCTTCCTCGGCCGTGATCTGCCCACGATCGAGCAGCACCCGCAGCAGCGAAGCCGGTGCGGGCGCCATGAACTTCGCGGCCACCTCCGTCCGCGAGACCTTCGCGAACACCCGCCGCGCCCGGACGACCTGACCGGACTCCGACCTCAGCCCCGCGACAGCGCACCGCACGATCGCGGGCGTGAGATCCAGGAACGCCGACGCCGACACGATCGGCACCCGCCGCTCGATCAGCAGCTCCGCGACCCGCTCCTCGACCGCGCTCTCGTTCGGCGAGTGGATCAGATTGACGCCCCAGTTGGGCAGCTCGCCCACCGCGCGGACGAGTTCGTCGACGCCGGCCTCGACCCGCGACGGCGCGAGCCCGCCTGCGCCGTAGAAGCCGAGCATTTCGGCGCGCGCCATCGCGATGACCATCGCGGGCGTGGCGATCCCGTTCGCCATCTCCCCCGCGACATAAGGGAAACGGACGCCGTGCGTCTCGCAGAACGACCGGTCGCCGAGCCACTCCGGGTACAGCGGCGGCAGCGTCCCCAGCAGCCGGTATCCCTTGCCGGTGTCGGTCATCGAGCCGCCCAGCGCGACCCCGACACCGTGATCGGGCCCGGCGAGCACGAAGACCGGTTCGCGCACCTCGCCGATCACCCGGGTGACGGCGTCGGGGCCGAACGCGGGCGGCGCCGCGCCGGGAATCCAGGAGGCGACCGGATGGTGGACCCGGCGTAGCGGAATCACCTCGGCGGTGGACATAGGGAGCGCACCCTTCGGCAGGACGGTTTCCCTGACTTACGTCGCCCGACCGCCCCGGGTTCGCCCCGCTGAAGTTATTTTTTCGCGGACTCCGCTCAGGCGACCGTGGCCATGCCGAGGATCCGAGGGCCGACGACCGGGACCAGCACGCCTGCCGGGAAGACGAACTCGCGCCAGCGCTCGATCACGAACCCGTTGGCCCGGAACAACTCCAGCGTGTCCGAGTTCGGACGGCAGCCACCCATCATGCGGCCCCACAGTGGCGCGACGAGGTCCTGGAACCGGCCGTGCAGCCGGGCACGCGCGCGGACGTGCTCGTAGAAGCGGACCTCGCCGCCCGGCTTCAGCACCCGGCGGACCTCGGCGAGCGCGCGGGGCGCGTCCCCGATCGAGCACAGCACGGCCGAGATGACCACCGCGTCGACCGAAGCGTCGCCGAACGGGAGGTCTTCGGCGACGGCGTCGACCAGCTCCACCCGCTCGTTGGCGGCCTGGGCGAGGCGGACGCGCATGGTCGGCTCGGGCTCGACGGCGAGGATCCGGGTGACCGCGGCCGGGTAATGGCGCAGGTTGAGGCCGGTGCCCGCGCCGATCTCGGCGACCTCGCCGGTCAGCCCGGCGAGCATCTCCGCGCGGAGCACGGCGTTGCCTCGGCGCTCGTTGCGCAGTGCATGCTTGGCGAAGAAGCGTGCGAAACGCGGGTTCTCGATCAGCGGCGGCATGCCGCCGGAGTCAACACCGAAAACTCGTGGCAAGCTGTCCACCGTGACACTCGCCCTGCTCGACTCCGCGAGCCTGTACTTCCGTTCGTTCTACGCGCTGCCGGAGTCCATGACCGCACCGGACGGCACGCCCGTCAACGCCGTGCGCGGCTTCACCGACACGATCGCGCGCATCCTCACCGACCGTAAGCCGACCAGGCTCGTCGCCTGCCTCGACGCGGACTGGCGGCCGAAGTTCCGCACCGACCTGCTGCCGAGCTACAAGGCGCAGCGGGTCGCCGAGGATGTCACCGACGGCTCGGAGGAGGTGCCGGACACCCTGACGCCGCAGGTCCCGATCATCCTAGACCTGCTCGAGGCGTTCGGGCTGGCCACCGCCGAGGCCGCGGGCTACGAGGCCGACGACGTGATCGGCGCGCTCGCGCACCGCGAGAAGAAGGACCCGGTGGAGGTCATCTCCGGTGACCGCGACCTGTTCCAGATCGTGCGCGAGGAGCCGACCACCGCCCGCGTCATCTACGTCGGCAAGGGCTGGGCGAAGGCCGAGGTGCTCGGCCCGCCGGAGATCGCCGAGCGCTACGGCGTCCCGGTCGAGCAGGCCGGTCCGCTCTACGCCGACATGGCCGCGCTGCGCGGCGACCCGTCCGACGGGCTGCCCGGTGTCGCGGGCATCGGCGACAAGACCGCGGCGAAGCTGATCACCCAGTTCGGCTCGCTCGCCGCGCTCATCGAAGCCGCCAACAGCCAGGACAAGCGCCTGCCGCTCAAGATGCGCCTCAAGCTGCAGGACGCGGCGGACTACCTCGCCGTCGCGCCGACGGTCGTCCGCGTCGCGGTCGACGCGCCGGTCGAGCAGTCCCGCCCGGACACCGTGCCCTCGGCGCCCGCCGACCCGGACCGGGTCGCGGAACTCGCCGAGCGCTGGAACCTCGGCAACTCGGTCGCCCGCCTGCTGAAAGCCCTCCCCGGCGCTTAGGGAGTCTTGCGGAAGAAGGTCGTCGGCTTCATGACGCCCGCCGGATCGCGGGCGTAGCCGGGGACCGTGGCGACCTCGGTCCAGCCGGTGGCGCGGTAGAGCCGCTCGGCTGGACTGGCGGTCTCGGTGTCCAGCAGCAGAAGTGTGATGCCGAGGTCTCGGGCGGCGTGCTCGGCCGTCGACAGCAGGACGCGGCCGAGCCCACGGCCGCGTGCCTTGCGATGCACCACGAGCTTGGACAATTCCGCGCGGTGCAAGGCGTTCGGCAGGGTGGCGCGTCGCAATTGGACGGTGCCGACGATCTCGTCGCCCTCGCGGGCGGCGAAGACGATCACGTGCCCCGCTTCGGTTCCCGGCACCAGTTCCCGCCACCAGGCGACCATCTCCAGGTGCCCGACCGGGTCGAGGAACCCGATCGACGCGCCGCCTTCGACCGCGTCGACCAGTAACGCGGCGAGCCCGTCGACCGAGGCGGCGAGCTGGGCCGGGGTCAGTCGCTTGATCGTCGTCATCAGAAGTGCGTCCCGCACCACGGCTCGACGACCGTCTTGAAGAGCGCGTCCAGCCTGGCGGGCGCGCCGGCGTCGAAGACCTCGATCCGGCCCGCGTCGGCCAGCAGGCTCGGGCGCCACGCACCCAGGTACAGCATCGCGAGTGTCTCGACGTCCAGCCGGACATCGGCGGCGGCGTCGGTGCGGGACGTGCCATCGGTGGTGACCCGGTAAGCACCGGAGTTCGCGGGCAGGCGGCGGTCGGCGACCTCGACGACCACCGGCTCGGCGCGGCCGTACGTGCGCGCGTTCAACGCGGCCTGCACGTCGAGCAGCCGCAGCCAGAGCTCGTCCTCGATGCTGATCGTCCGGCAGGCACGCGGGTCCTCCAGCATCGAGGGGAGCGGATCGTCCAGCGGCCTGGCCTGCCCATAAGCGGTCTGCACCAGATCGATCCCGAGCAGGAACCGCCAGAGCGAGGCCAGCGCGGCCGGGTCGGCGGCGTGCATCTCACGCACTCTCAGCTCCGTGCGCCAGTCGGCCAGCGCGGGCGCGCGCCGAGCGTGCGTGACGAACGTGGCGAACCCGTCGTCGCCGTCGGGGCCCGTGTGCACCGCCACCCGGTGGCCGTCGCGGATCGGCCCGTCATGGTTGTTGAGCCACCAGAGATCCGGCCTGCCGATGTTGCCGTGCCTGGGCAGGCCGATCGACCGGTAGATGTCCGGCACGAGCTTGGCCGCGTCGGCGCCGTCGAGCAGCCGGACGCGGCCGGACTGCGGCGCGTCCGCGCGCCAGCGCACCTTGGCGCGGTCGATCTCCAAGATCTGCATCCGCCCGGCGACGCCGTAGCCGTAGCGGCCATAGATCGTGGCCTCGCTCGCGTGCAAGCCTGCCAGCACGTGCCCGCGCTCGACCAGATCGGGCAGCTGCGCGGCCATCAGCCGGGTCAGCGCCCCTCGCCGGGTGGAGTCCGCGCGCACGGCCACGCCGTCGATGGCCGCGAACGGCACCCGGCGCCCGCCCGGCACGACGATCTCGGTGCTGAACGAGCTGGTCACCCCGACCGGGTCCGCCCCGTCGAAGGCCGCGAACTTGCCGGCGGCCGGCCAGGCGGAAGCGGTCAGCCGCCACGTCTCGTCGTCGACGGGCGGTTTGTGCAACGCCTGGCCCAGCACGTCACGGGTCGCTCGCTCTTCGCCCTCGGCCACGGCACGCACCACGAAGTCGCTCATGCCGCCGATCTTGCCAAGGAAAGCCGGGCACGCCCAACCGTTTACTTGACCGGAACGCCGACCTCGTAGTTCCCGTCGCCGCCCTTGACCGTGATCGGCACCCGCTGTGTCGCGCCGCCGACGCTCACCTCGCAGTTGAAGATCCGGCCGTCCTTGACCTCGAGGTCCGGCGGGCAGGTCACCTCGGCGACCCCTTCGACCTTGTAGGTGTCGACGAGGATCTGCTTGACCGAGCGTTCCATCGCGGCGTGGTCGAACACCTTCGTCCGCGGCGCCGTCTCGACGGGCACCGACGCGGACGAGGAGGCGGGCGCCGTCGCCGTGACCGTTGTGGTGGTGACCGCCGGCGTCGCGTCGCCACCCGAGCAGGCGGTGAGCAGGACGGCGCACGAGAGCCCGGTCAGGACCGTCCGCGAAACCAACCGTCGACCTCCCTGGCTGCCAAGATCGCCCAAGTCAGAAGAAAGTACCGCACCAGGCACGCGCCCGCGTGCCGAACAGCAGGTCCGCCGCTTCCGCCGCGCCCGGAGCGAGCACCTCGGCGCGCCCGGCGGTCACGAGCGCGGACGCCTGCCGGGCGCCGAAGTACAGCATCGCGAGCGCCACGACGTCCAGGCGCAGCGCGGCGGGTTCGCCGGTGCGCGCGGCGCCGTCTTCGGAGATCCGGTAGCGGCCGGAGTTGGCGGGCAGGAAGTCGTCGACGACCTCGATCACCAGCGGTTCGCCGGTGTACGTGCGCGCGGCCAGCGCCGCTTCGACGTCGACCAGCCGCGTCCAGCACTCGTCCTCGACCCGGCTGGTCGTGCACTGCCGGGGGTCGGTGAGCAGCAGCTCGACCGGCTCGTCGATCGGCCGGAAGTACGCCTTGACCTCGTCGACCAGGTCGACCGACAGCAGGTAGCGCCACAGCCCGGCGAACGCGCCGGGATTCGCGTACTCCAGCGCTTCGACGCTGAGCACGACCGGATCCGGCCACCGCCGCCGCACCGAATAGACCGCGAACCCGTCGAGCCCGTCCTCGCCGCGGTGGACCACGGTGATCATCGGGTCGTCCGAGCCGCGGCACATCTGCTCGAACCCGGCCCACCAGTGCACGGACCGCGTCATCATGCCCGGGTGTGTGTGCGGCAAGGCGTCGTAGAGCTTCGGCAGGTCTTCGAGCGCCGCCTCCAGCGTGAGCCTGGTGATCTCGCCGCCCGCCGCGACGTTGTCGTGCAGCCGTGCGCGGCGCGTGTTGATCGAGTAGATCCTCGCGAGCATGCCGACCCCGTAACCGAAGCGGCTGTATATCAAGCCTTCGGAGGCGTAGAGGCTGGCCGCGACGACTCCGCGTTCGGCGAAGCCGTCGAACTGGGCACGCATCAGCGCGGTCATCACGCCGCGCCGGGTCCGATCCGACCGGACGCCGACGCCGGTCACCGCGGCCATCGGGACGCGGCGGCCACCCGGCACGGTCAGCTCGGCGTCGAACGAGCGCAGCGTGCCGACCATTTCCTCGTCGAACGCGCCGATCGTCCGGCCGGGCTGGTGGATGCCCCGGCCGCGGCCGGCCTCCTCGTCGGTCAGGTTCTTGAGGTGCAGGGTGCCGCGGAACAGGTCGGCGGCGGCGCGGTGCTCGGCGGGGTCCAGCGTCCGGATCGTGTACTCGTTCATGGCACGCATGATGGCCTTCCCGAAACCGGGCGGGCCACCCCTCAGATCGGCGTGTCGACGCCGAGTTCGCCCGCGAGGCGCCCGGCGACCGCGCGCATCGCCGGGGTGTTGTACCCGGCGCACTCGGCCAGCGCGCGGATCCGGTGTTCGCGGGCGAGCACGCCGCCGCCCGCGCTTTCGGCGATCTCGGCGAGCCGCACCAGCGTCTCGATCCGGCTGTCCGGGGTGGGCGCGAGTTCCAGCGCCCCCGTCAGTTCGCCTGCGGCCTCGGCGGCACGGCCGTCCCGGACGAGCGCGGCGGCGCGCAGTCCCGCCACCCACACCACCTTCGGCCTGATGTCGTGCTTGCGGTACAACGTGTCCGCTTCGTCCAGCAGCGCGAAGGCGCCGGTCAGGTCTCCCGCGCCGGTGAGGCATTCGGCATGACGCGCGAGGAACGAGGCGAGCAGTTCGTCATCGGCCGGGTTGGGTTCCTTCGCGCGCAGGTAGACCACGCTGCGCCGGTGCGCGGCTTCGGCTTCGCCGAGTTTCCCCTCCTGGCCGAGGAACCAGCCGAGCATCGCGATGCTGATGTGCTCGCCGGCCTCGTACCCGATCCCGGCGAACAGTTCCGCCGCCATCCGCGCGTCGGCGATGGCCGCGGCACGTTCGCCGAGGTACCAGTGGATCGGCGCGCCGAAGTACAGGTTGCGCGATCGTGCGGCGGGATCGCCGAGCTCGTCGGCCAGCGCCGAGGCGCGCTTGTGCGCCGCGAGCGCGTCGTCGATCCGGCCGCACAGCTCCCACAGCGTCCAAGACAGGAAGTCCAGCTGCCGCTCCAGTGCCAGCGTGTCGCCGAGCGCGTCCGCCGCGGCGGCGCCCGCTTCGAAGACCTCGCGCCACAGCTCGCCGTGACCGCGCAGCAGCGCGAACCAGCCCAGCGCCTGCGCCAGCCCGAGCACCTGCTCGTGCTCGCCCAGCTCGGCCGCCGCGCGAAGAGCGCCGAGCCACTGCCCCACTTCCCCGGTCAGCCAGCGGTCGGCCGCTTCCCTGGTGCGCACGGGATCCGGCCCGTCGAACCCAGGTTCCGCCGCCGCGTCTGTCGGCCACTGGGCGTCAAGCCCGAGCGCGGCGGTTTCGTCGAACCACGCCGCTCCCTTTGTCGCGACCGCGAGCAGCCAGTGCCGCACCCGGGTGCCCGTTTCGGTGACGACGGCGGGATCCGTGTCCCGTTCGAGGCGGTCGCGGGCGAACACCCGCAGCAGGTCGTGGTGCACATAGCGGCCCGGTGACGCGCCCACGCCGAGCAGGCTCGCGTTCGCCAGTTCCTCCAGCGCGGCCTCGGCGGCCTCCACGTCCTGCCCGGCGGCCACCGCGGCGAGGTCGACGCCGATTTCCGGGCCAGGCACCAGCGCGAGCCTCGCGAACATGGTGACCGCGTCGGGGCTCAAATGCTTGCACGACAGGTCACAAGCGGCCCGCACCCGCAGGTCACCGGCCGAGAGCACCGACAGCCTGCGCCGCTCGTCCTCCAGCCTGCCCGCGAAGCCCGCGATCGTCCATTGTGGCCTGCTGGCGATCCGGTTGCCCGCGATGACCAGTGCCAGCGGCACCCCGCCGCACAGTTCCGCGACCCGCGCGACCGCCGCGGGCTCGGCGGCCACCGGCCCCGCGCCGACGACCGTCTCCAGCAGCGCGATCGAACTCGCGGTGTCCAGCGAACCCAGCTCCGCGCGATAGCCCGCGTTCAGCCCGGCCAGCGTGCTGCGGCTCGTCACCAGCACCACCGTCCCCGGGCCACCGCCGAGCAGCGGGCGCACCTGCGCCTCACTCACCGCGTTGTCCAGCACCAGCAGCAACGTGCGGTTGAACAGCAGCGACTGGTACAGCGCCAGCTTGTCACCGAGATCGGCCGGGATCACGCGCTCGTCGACGCCGAGCGCGCACAGCAGCCGGTGCGCGGCACGGTCCGTCGGCACCGGCTCGCCCATCACGTACAGGTCGACGAACAGGCACCCGTCCTCGAACCGGTTGGCCAGCCTGCTCCCCGCGTCGATCACGAACGTGGACTTGCCCGCGCCCGGCTGCCCGTGCACCACCGCGACCTGCGGCACCGCGGCGGATCGGGCGTTCGCCACGAAGTCGTCCAGCGCGGCACGTTCCCGCTCCCGTCCCATGAACGGGGTGCGCAGCGGCGGCAGCGTGTGGACCGCCGACGTCGCGCGCGGCTCCTCCGGATCCGGCTCGCTCGCGCCTTCGCCACCGCGAGCGAGTTCGCGGAACTCGGCCGCCTCTTCGTCCAGTAGCCCGAGAGCGGTGGCGAGCAGATCGACCGTGGCGCGGTGCGGAGTCGCGACCCGGCCGCGTTCCATGTCGCCGATACCGCGCACGCTGACCCCCGCGCGGTCGGCGAGTTCGCTCTGGGTCAGCAGAATCCGCATCCGATAAAACCGCAGGAAATCCCCGAACCTGGTCGCGCTCACCCGCACATGGTGGCATGAGTGATCACACCCCGCTCCCCGGTGCACGACCCACCCCGAACGACGTGAACGCCCCTTTCGCAACGTCGGACGTTGCGAAAGGGGCGTTCACGGGGAAGCCGAAAGCTACTTGGCCGGGATGCCGACCTGGTAGTTGCCGTCCTTGCCCTGCACCGTGATCGGGATCTGCTGGTCCTTGCCGTTGATCGTGGCGGTGCAGCTGAAGCTGGCGCCGTCCTTGACCTCCTGCTCGGCGGGGCAGGTGACCTTGGTGACGCCCTCGAGCTTGTACGTGCCGGTCAGGATCTTCTGCACGTCGCTCTGCATGGCGTTGTTGTCGAACACCTTGGTGTTGAAGAAGCCTGGGGTGACGAAGCCGAGCACCAGCACGGCCGCGATCACGACGAGCGCCGCGCCGACGCCGATGAACAGGCCCTTCTTGGACTTCTTCTCACCGGCGGCACCGGCGGGCGGCGCGGGCGGGAAGCCCGGCTGCTGGCCGTACTGGCCGGGGTCGCCGTACGGACCGGGCTGACCGGGCTGGCCGTACTGGATCTGCTGCGGCCCGCTCTGCGGGTACGCGCCACCGGGCTGCTGTTGCTGCTGAGCCCACTGTGACGGGTCGTGCGCGCCGGTCTGGCCTGGCTGGGCCCACTGCTGCGGGTCGTGCGCACCGGTCTGGCCGGGCTGCTGCTGCGGCGCCCACTGCTGCTGGGTCTGGTCCGGCTGTCCCCACTGCTGAGGCTGCTGCTGCGGGTAACCGGGCTGCTGGCCATAGGCGGGCGGCTGCTGGCCCCACTGCTGTTGCTGCTGGGCGGGGTCCTGGCCGTAGCCGGGCTGCTGCTGCGGCCCGCTCGGCGGCGGCGGGTACGCGCCACTCGGCTCCTGCCCGTGCTGGGGCTGCTGACCCCACTGTTGCGGGTCGTTGCCGCCGTACGGCGTGCTCATCTGTTCGCCTCCGCCAAAGTCACCATGGATTACCGCATCGATCCAACCACAAGGTCCAACCAGGCACACGCACCAATCGGCCTAGGCGGCTCCGGCGGCGACCACGCCGCGTCGCAGCGCGCGCACCGCGTCGGCCGCGGCCGCGCCGATCGGGTCGGACTTGCCGAGCACCTCCTTGATCTGGTCGAGCAGGTCGATGACCTGCCGTGACCAGCGCACGAAGTCGCCCGCGGACAGTTCCTGGCCGTTCGCCTCCGCCGCGGTGAGCACCTTCTCCAGCGACTCGCCGCGCGCCCACCGGTACACCGGCCAGGCGAACCCGGCGTCCGGCTCCCGCGTGCGTTCGAGCTTGTGGCGCCGCTCGTCGTCGGCGATGTCGGCCCACAGGCGCATCATCTCGTCCCACGCCTCGGGAACCGCGCCCTGCGGCAGCCTGGCCTCCCCCGCGATGTCGCGGCGCGCCTCGAAGACCAGCGTCGACACGACCGCGGCCAGCTCCGGCGGAGTGAGGCCCTCCCACACGCCGTGGCGGATGCACTCGGCGGCGAGCAGGTCCGACTCGCTGTAGAGCCGCATGAGCCGCTTGCCGTCCTCGGTGACGTGCTCGCCTTCTGCCGCCTTCTTGACCGGCGTGAGGTAGCCGCGTTCGGTCAGCAGCGCGCGGATCCGGTCGAAGGCGCGCGCGAGCGAGTGCGTCGTCGCGGCGACCTTGCGCTCCAGCTGCTCGGTCTCCGCCGAAAGCCGCTGGTAGCGCTCGACCCAGCGCAGGTTGGCCTCGCGCTCGGCGAGCCCGTGGCACGGGTGCGCGCGCAACGCTCGCCGCAGCGCGGCCAGCTCGCCGTCCTCGTTCGCGCCGGACCGCCGCTTTTCCCTGCCCGGCAAGGAAATCCCGGCGTTGCGCAGGCTGGACGCGATGTCGCGGCGGCTCTTCGGCGAGCGCAGTTCGACGTGCTTCGGCAGCCGGATGTGGCCCAGCGGCTCGACCGGTGACGAGAAGTCCGACGCCGAAAGCGGGCCGGACCAGCGGTCCTCGGTGACCACGACGGGACGTGGCTCGCGGATCGGGTCGAGACCGGGGTCGACGACCACGGCGAGCCCGGACCGGCGGCCCGCCGGTACCGCGATCACGTCGCCCTTGCGGAGTTTTTCCAGCGAGGCGGCGGTTTCGGCGCGTCGGCTCGACGTGTTCTGCCGCGAAAGCGTCTTCTCCCGCGCGGAGATCTTGGCGCGCAGCTCGACGTATTCGAGCAGCTCGTCGAAGTCGCCGGTGGTGGCCTTCTTGTAGCCGGCGAGCGCCTCGCGGTTGCGGTCGATCCGGCGCGCGGTGCCGACCACCGAGCGGTCGGCCTGGAACTGCGCGAACGACAGTTCCAGCAGGTCACGGGCCTCGTCGGCGCCGAGCTGGGCGACCAGGTTGACGGCCATGTTGTAGCCGGGCCGGAACGACGAGCGCAGCGGATAGGTCCGCGTGGACGCGAGCCCGGCGACCTGCTTCGGGTCGACACCCGGCTGCCACGCGACGACCGCGTGGCCCTCGACGTCGATCCCCCGGCGCCCGGCGCGCCCGGTGAGCTGCGTGTACTCGCCCGGCGTGAGGTCGACGTGCGCCTCGCCGTTGTACTTGACCAGCCGCTCCAGCACGACCGTGCGCGCGGGCATGTTGATGCCCAGCGCCAGCGTCTCGGTCGCGAAGACGACCTTGACCAGGCCCAGCAGGAACAGCTGCTCGACGGTCTCCTTGAACGCGGGCAGCAGGCCGGCGTGGTGCGCGGCGACGCCCCGCTCCAGCGCGTCGCGCCACTCCCAGTACCCGAGCACTTCGAGGTCGCCCTCGGGCAGCCCGGAGGTGCGCTCGGCGACGATCCGGCGCACCTGCTCGACCTCGTCCGGCCCGTTGAGCCGCAGCCCGGACCGCACGACCTGGCCGACGGCCGCGTCGCAGCCCGCGCGCGAGAAGATGAAGTCGATCGCGGGCAGCAGCCCGGCCCGGTCCAGCCGCTCGACCATGTCGGCGCGCTGCGGCGGCCGGAACCTCGGCCCGCGCTGCGGCGGGTTGCGGCGGCCGCGCGGCCCGCGCAACCCCGGTCCGCCCTGGTAGCGGTGGCTTTCCTCGACCTTGCGCAGCAGCGTCGGGTTCATCCGCAGGTCGGTCTCGCCGTGCTCCTGGCCCGCGAACAGGTCCAGCAGCTGGTTGCCGACCAGCATGTGCTGCCACAGCGGCACCGGGCGGTGCTCGTCGACCACGACCGTGGTGTCGCCGCGCACCTCGACCAGCCACTCGCCGAACTCCTCGGCGTTGCTGACCGTGGCGGACAGGCCGACCACCTTGACGTGCTCGGGCAGGTGCAGGATGACCTCCTCCCACACCGGGCCGCGGAACCGGTCGGCGAGGTAGTGCACCTCGTCCATGACCACGTAGGCGAGCTCGTCGACGGTGGATGACCCCGCGTACAGCATGTTCCGCAGCACCTCGGTGGTCATCACGACCACCTGGGCGCCGCCGTTGATCGAGGTGTCGCCGGTCAGCAGGCCGACCTTGTCCGCGCCGTAGCGGCCCACGAGGTCGGTGAACTTCTGGTTCGACAACGCCTTGATCGGCGTCGTGTAGAAGCACTTGCGGCCTTCGGCGAGCGCGAGGTGCACCGCGAACTCGCCGACCACGGTCTTGCCCGCGCCGGTCGGGGCGCAGACGAGCACGCCGTGCCCACCCTCCAGCGCCTGGCAACCGCGGACCTGGAAGTCGTCGAACTCGAACGACGCCTCCGCCGCGAAGCGGGTCAGCTGCGGGTACTTGCCGCGGCGCTGTGAGGACGCATAGGCCTCGGCCGGTGATTGAGAAGGGCTATTGGCCACCTGATCAGGGTTCCACATGGCACCGACAGTTCGCACGCGGGAACCTGACGCGTGCCTCCGCAGTCTGAGTACCGAGCCGACGAAGAAGGAAGGGTGAGCCGTGAACCTCGCTTGTCCGCAGTGCGCGCAGGTCGACCAGGTGCAGAGCGTCCCGGCGGTCCACCAGGGCGGTTCGGTCGCGCACACCGTGGTCGGCGGCGCGATCCCCGTCTCGTACGGCGACGGCAACGTCACGTACGTGCAGGGCAACTACCGCGGCACGTCGATGTCGGCGGTGGCCCGTGAGCTGGACCCGACCCCGCCGCTGCGTGGCGGCGGCTGCTTCCTCGCGCTCGCGCTGGTGCTGCTGATCCCGGCGTTCTTCATGACGCTAATCGGCTTCCTGGTGGTCGGCGACAATCACCCGGAGATGGCCGCGTCGCCGATCATCTCCACGATCACCGTGTTCGCCCCGGCGGGCCTGCTGCTGGCGATGGTCGCGCTGTTCGGCGGCCTGTACGGCTCGCGCGTCAAGAAGAACCGTCATCTCCGGCAGGGCACGCCGGAGTCGCGGGAGCTCTGGGCGAGCGGCTGGTACTGCCACCGCTGCGGTGGTGTCTTCCTGCCACAGCAGACCCGGCACGAGGTGCCCGTGCAGCAGCTGATGACCCCGTCGACCTTCCGGACCTACGTCTGGCGGGCGGGCGGCTACCCGGCCCCTTAGGCGGCTGACCACGGGCAATATAGGGTAGGCATACCTTATTCCCGGTTGGTAAAGGCAGTGACCCGTGCGAGCCAGAGCGACCCCGCTGACGGCATGGCTGCTGGTAGCGGCGGCGGCCGTGGTGTTCGCCGTGTTGCTGAGCATCGCCGTCGGCACCCGTGAGCTGTCGTTCCCGACGGTGCTCGACGCGTTGTTCCACTTCGACGCGGCCAACCCCGATCACCTGGTCGTGCGCGAGCTCCGGCTCCCCCGCACGCTCGCCGGGCTGCTGGCCGGTATCGCGCTCGGGCTGTCCGGCGCGGTCATCCAGGGCGCCACGCGCAACCCGCTCGCCGACCCGGGACTGCTCGGCGTCAACTCGGGCGCGGCGCTGTTCGTGGTGCTCGGCATCGGCACGTTCGGGATCAGCAGCGTCGGCGGCTACGTGTGGTTCGGCTTCGCGGGCGCGGCGGTCGCGGGCGGTGTCGTCTACGGGATCAGCTCGCTCGGCCGCGCCGGCGCGACCCCGGTCAAGCTCGCGCTCGCCGGAGCCGCGGTCTCGGCCGCGCTGGCCTCGGTGACCAGCGCGTTGCTGCTGACCGACACGACCACGTTCGACCAGTACCGGTTCTGGCAGGTCGGCTCGCTGACCGGGCGGGACGCCGCGACGATCGCCGGCGCGGTGCCGTTCATCGTGGCCGGGGTGGTGCTGACGGTCGTCGCCGCGCGGATGCTCAACGCGCTCGCGCTCGGCGAGGACGTCGCGCGGTCGCTCGGCCAGAACATCGTGCTCGCCAGGGCCGTCTGCGCGCTGGCCGTGATCGTCCTGTGCGGAGCGGCGACGGCGATCGCCGGGCCGATCGCGTTCGTCGGGCTGACCGTCCCGCATGTCGCGCGGATGCTCACCGGGCCGGACCATCGCTGGCTGCTGCCGTTCTCGGCGCTGCTCGCGCCGTTGCTGCTGCTCCTGTCGGACGTCGTCGGCCGGGTGGTCGCCCGACCGGCCGAGGTGCAGGTCGGGATCATCACCGCGCTGCTGGGCGCGCCGGTGTTCGTCGCGCTCGTGCGCCGCAAGAAGCCGGTGGCGGTATGAGCACGCTCGCCGAAGCCGTCGGCACGATCAGGGCCGTACGCCGCCGCGGTTTCGTCAGAAGCCGTTCCGTCTCAATGGTTTTGCTACTGGCCGTCGCCGCGATCTTCGCGTTGTCGCTCGCCGTCGGGGATTTCGACATCCCGCTGGGTGACCTGCCGGGCCTCCTGTTCGGCGACGGCGCGGGGCGCGCCGCGCACGTCGTGCTCGAGCTGCGGCTGCCGCGCGCGTTGACCGGGCTGCTGGTCGGGCTCGCGTTCGGCCTTGGCGGCGCGCTTTTCCAGCGCCTGCTGCGAAATCCGCTCGCCAGCCCGGACGTCATCGGCGTGACGCAGGGCGCGAGCGCGGCTGCGGTGACGGGCATCGTGCTGTTCGGCGCTTCGGGTGCGCTCGTCTCGGCCGCCGCGCTGGCGGGCGCGCTGCTCGCCGGTCTCACGATCTATCTGCTCGCGCGGCGGGGCGGGGTGAGCGGATACCGGCTGGTGCTGATCGGCGTCGGCGTCGGCGCGGTGCTGAGCAGTGTCATCTCGTATCTCATGACCTGGGCGGACACGACGCTGGCGCAGCAGGCGCTGGTGTGGCTGACCGGCAATCTCAACGGCCGGAGCTGGACGCACGTCGGGCCGCTGGCCATCGCGCTCGCGGTGCTGGTGCCCGCCGCGCTGCTGTCGAGCCGCTCGCTGACCGGGCTGCAGCTGGGTGATGACACCGCGGCCGGGCTCGGCCTGCGCGTCGAACGGACCCGGTTGCTGTTGCTGCTGATCGCGGTCGCGCTGGCCGCGTTCGCGACCGCGGCGGCCGGGCCGGTGGTGTTCGTCGCGTTCGTCGCCAACCCGATCGCCAGCAGGCTGACCGGCGCGCGCGGCGGTCTCGTGCCCGCGGCGCTGACCGGGGCACTCGTGGTGCTGCTGGCCGATTTCGCGGCCCAGCACCTGCTCGGCCCGCAGCTGCCGGTCGGGGTGGTGACCGGCGCGGTCGGCGCGCCGTACCTGCTGTGGTTGCTCGCGACGGCCAACCGGGCCGGGCGGATCTGATGGGGAAAGCCGTGACACCGACGCTGCACACCGAAGACCTCGAACTCGGCTACGGGCCGCTGCGGGTGGTCAAGGACCTCTCGGTCCGCATCCCCGACGGCAAGGTCACCATGATCGTCGGCACCAACGCCTGCGGGAAGTCGACGCTGCTGCGCGGCCTCGCGCGCCTGCTCACCCCGACGGCGGGCGCGGTGTTCCTCGACGGCAAGGGCATCACGACGTTGCGCAGCAAGGACGTCGCGACCGTGCTCGGCATGCTCCCGCAGTCCCCGACCGCGCCGGAGGGCATCACGGTCGCCGACCTCGTCGGCCGCGGCAGGCACCCGCACCAGGGCATGTTCCGCCGCTGGAGCGACGAGGACGACGCGGCCGTCGCCCGCGCGATGCTCGCCACCGACACGGTCGGGCTCGCGTCGCGCCCGGTCGACGAGCTGTCCGGCGGGCAGCGCCAGCGGGTGTGGATCGCAATGGCGCTCGCGCAGCAGACCCCGTTGCTGCTGCTCGACGAGCCGACCACGTTCCTCGACATCGCGCACCAGGTCGAGGTGCTCGACCTGCTCGCCGAGCTCAACGCGTCGGACGGCCGCACGATCGTGATCGTGTTGCACGACCTCAATCTCGCCGCCCGCTACGGCGACCATCTCATCGCCATGAAGGACGGCCGCATCGCCGCCGAGGGCGCGCCCGCCGACATCCTCACCGCCGAGCTGGTCGAGGAGGTCTTCGGCATGCCGTGCCAGATCATCGCCGACCCGGTCTCGGCGACCCCGATGGTCGTCCCGATCGGCAGGCACCGCGCTTTTGCCGCAGGAAAGGAAACACCCGATGTCATCTCGTCCTAAGTGGACAGTAGCGGTCGCCGCCGTGCTGGTGCTGGCGACCGCGTGCGGCCAGCCGTCGAAGCCGAGTTCGTCCGGCGTCGGCGACACCGAGGTCGCCACCGGCGGCCGCCTCTTCGCCACCGCCGACACCGAGACCGCCAAGCTCGGCTCGGACGCCGGGCCCGGCGTCTTCCCCCGCACGGTCAAGCACTCGCTGGGCGAGACCAAGCTCGAAAAGAAGCCGTCGCGCGTGGTCGTGCTCGACAGCGGTGAGCTCGACGCGGTCCTGTCGCTCGGCCTCACCCCGGTCGGCATGGCGACGACGGCCGGTCAGACCGGCGTCCCGTCGTATCTGGCCGACCGCGTCAAGACGGTGCAGACCGTCGGCGAGATCAACAACCTCAACCTCGAGGCGATCACCAAGCTCGCACCGGACCTCATCCTGGGCAGCAAACTCCGCGCCAACGACCTGTACCCGCAGCTGTCGGCGATCGCGCCGACGGTGTTCAGCATCCGCCCCGGCTTCCCGTGGAAGGAGAACACGCTGCTCGTCGCGGACGCGCTCGGCCTGGAGACGCAGGCCGTCACGGTCCTCAACGACTACCAAAAGCGGGTCAACGAGGTGAAGGAGGGCATCAAGGGCACGCCCAAGATCTCGCTGCTGCGGTTCCTCTCGGGCAACATCCGGCTCTACGGCAACCTGTCCTTCATCGGCGTCATCCTGAAGGACATCGGCCTCGCCCGGCCCGCCAACCAGGACATCAACGAGCTGGCCGCGCAGATCTCCAAGGAGCGCATCGACCAGGCCGACGCCGACTGGATCTTCTACTCCAGCTACGGCGCGGGCCCCAGCCCCGACGAAAAGGCGGTCACCTCCAGCGGCCTCTGGACCGCGCTCGGCGCCGTCAAAGCGAACCACGCGATCCCCGTCAACGACGAGGTCTGGTTCCTCGGCCTCGGCCCCGTCGGCGCGATGAAGGTACTGGACGACCTCAAGAAGCACCTCGGCTGAGCCCTAGGGGGTCGTGAGTGATGCGGCCGGTTCTAACCGGCCTAAACGCTCACGACGGTCAGGGCGCCGGGTACGCAGCGGATGTCGGTGGGGACCTGGCCGAGGGGTTCGCCGTCGGCGTAGACCGGCCAGGTGTTGCCGTCGAGGTGCACCGACTCGGCCTTCAGGGTGCGCACGGCCGGGTGTTCGATGTGCTTGCCCGTGCGCAGGCTCGGCAGCATGCGCAGCAGCTGGCGGCGGGGCAGCTTCCCGACCACCGTGACGTCGAATGTCCCGCTGTCGGGACGCGCCTGCGGGCAGATCGGCACGCCGCCGCCGTAGAACGGCGTGTTCCCGACCGCGACCAGTGTCGCGTCGAGCTGCAACGTCTCGTGCTCGGTCCGGATCAGCACCGGCCGCGCCCGGAACGACGCCAGCTCTGCCACGATCGCCACGTCGTACCGCCGGGGCCCGGACGGCCAGCGCAGGTTGTTGGCGCGCTCGTTGACCAGTGCGTCGAACCCCGAGCAGAGCACCGTCGCGAACCACGTGTCCCCGACGCGGCCGAGGTCGATACGACGCCGCGCCGTCAGATCAAGCGCGTCAACGGCGGCCAGTGGATCGCTTGGCACGCCCAGGGCTCGCGCGAAGTCGTTGCCGGTGCCTGACGGGACCAGGCCCAGCGCCACGTCCGTGCCCGCGCAGAACTGGACGCCCTGGTGTGCCGCGCCGTCGCCGCCGAGCACCACCAGCACGTCCAGGCCCTCGGCGGCCGAACTCGTCATGAGTGCACGAGATTCGGCAACGGAGTGGGCGACCAGGACGTCGAGCCGGTCGACGCGGGCGCGCAGCCTGGCCGCGACCGTGTCCATGATCCTGGCGGCCGCGCCGTGCCCCGACGCGGGATGAACGGCCAGTGCCGCGTGGACGCCCAACTAGGTGATGTCGTCGGTGCTGGGCTTGACCTTGGGCTTGTCGGCCGCGGTGTCCGGCTCGTCGATCGTGCTCGGCGTGTACTCGAACGGCGCCGCCTCGTCGTCGGCGAGCTGGTCCCAGCCCTCGGCGTCGCGGACCTTGTCGAGCTTGCGGTCGTGGAAGCGCGCGATCTGGATCGACAGCTCGAACAGCACCGTCAGGGCGCCTGCCAGGCCGATCATCGAGAACGGGTCCGAACCGGGCGTCGCGAACGCGGCGAAGAGGAACAGCACGAAGATGATGCCGCGGCGCCACTTCTTGAGCTGCTGGTACTTGACCACGCCGACGCGGTTGAGCATCACCACGAACAGCGGGAGTTCGAAGCTGACGCCGAAGATGACCAGCAGCGACAGGATGAACGAGATGTACTTGTCACCGGTCAGCGCGGTGACGAACTGGTCGCCACCGAAGTTCATCAGCAGCTGCAGAGCGTGCGGGATGAGGATGTACGCCAGCACCGCGCCCGCCGCGAACAGGATCGACGCGAACGCCACGAAGGTCAGCGCGTGCTTGCGCTCCTTCGAATACAGGCCCGGCGCGATGAACGCCCAGATCTGGTACAGCCAGATCGGCGACAGCAGCACCGCGCCGGCGGCCACACCGACCTTCAGCTGGATCATGAAGGCCTCGAAGGGCACCGTCTGCAGCAGCTTGCAGTCGTTCGGGCCGGTCGAGCCGAGCCTGCGATGCCAGTCGATGCCGCAGTACGGGCCGTTCATGAGATCGCCCAGCGAAACCCCGAACACCTTCGTCTGGAACCAGATGAAGCCGAGGATGCCGCCCGCCACGATCGCGAGCAGCGCGTAGCCGAGACGGCGCCGGAACTCGTAGATGTGCTCGATGAGCGTCATCGTGCCGTCGGGGTTCAGCCGTCGGCTGCGCCTGCGTCGCTTGGTGAAGCGGCCGTCGGCCTTCTCGGAGGCGGCATCCGCCACTGGACGATCCGTTCTCGTCAGAGCCGGCCGGGAAACGTCCCGACCGGCTGTAGGTCGTGTTTCTCGGATCTGGTGCGTGAGAGTCGTGATCCAGGTTGTTCCTGGCGGTGCCGCGGCATCGCCCTCGTACCGGATGTACTCGGGCGATGCCGCGGTGCCGCCAGGGACGACCTGGGCGCGGCTATCGCGTGCCCGATCCGAGAAACACGACCTGAACCAACTACGTCAGCTGGCGTTCTTCTGCTCGGCCTGCTGCTTCTTCAGCTCGTCGAGCTGCTTCTGCAGCGCGGCGACCTGGTCGTCGGCCGAGGTGGCCGGCTTCGCGACCGGCGGGATCTGCTTGGTGTCGGCGGCGACGACGTCGTCATCGTCGTCCTTCGCCTTGTCACCCTGCATGTCCTTGGTCTCGGCCTTGAAGATCTTCATCGACTTGCCGATGGACCGGGCGGCATCCGGAAGCCTCTTGGCGCCGAACAGCAGCACGACGACAAGAACCAAGATGATCAAGTGCCACGGCTGCAATCCGTTCAGCATGGTGGCCTCCTATCTGCGTCTGGATGCGATGTTACTGGTTTTCAGGCTTGCGTCGACGGTCTTCGATCGCCACGCGCAAGGCAGCGGACCGGGCGCGGATCATCCCCGCCCGATCTTGAGTGCTCGCCGACACCATGCTCGCGGTCCTGCTGAACCGGCGCAAGGTACGAATCGTGCGAAACGTGATGATCCCGAACACGAGCAGCCCGGCCACGAGCAGCGCGAGGCTTGGGGCGTACGACACGTCGTCAGCCTACTGGTTCGAAGCGGACGCAAGGTGACGTGCCCGTGCCAGCGCGTCGACGGCGCGCTGACGCACCGCGGCGGCCAGTTCGGCCGGCTGTTCGACCACCGCGTCGCCGCCGAGACCGAGCACGAGGCGCACCATCCACGACTCGTCGCCGTAGCGCATCTGGACCCGCAGCCGCCCGCCTTCGAGCTCGTCGAGCTCGTCGCACGGGTAATACTCGGCCACCCAGCGCGCGTCGGGCGCGAGCACGAGCACGGCCTCCGGCTGCTGCGGGAGCGTCGAGTAGACACCGCCGGAGATGTCGGTCGGCCTGGCGTCGGGCGGCGGCTGGGCGGGCTCGTCCAGGACGGTGACGTGCTCGACGCGGTCGAGCCGGAACAGCCGGACGCCCTCGGCGCGGCGGCACCAGGCTTCGAGGTAGGCGACGGCGTCGACGATCAGCATGCGCATCGGGTCGACCGTGCGCTCGCTGATCTCGTCGCGCGAGGCCGAGTAGTACCGCATCCGCAGCGCTTTGCCGGCGTGCAGCCCCTGCTGGACGATCTCGCGGGCGCGCGCGGTCCGCTTGCCCTCGCGCACTCCCCCGCCGACGACCACGCCCGCCGGTTGCGCGCGCCCGGCCGCGGCCTCGATCTTGGCGATCGCGCGGCGCACGGCGTCGGTGTCGAGCACGCCCGGCGTCTCCGCGAGCGCGCGCAGCGCGACGAGCAGCGCCGTCGCCTCGCCGCCGGTGAGGCGCAGCGGGCGGTTCATCCCGGCGTCGTGGGTGACGGTGATCGTCTCGCCCTCGAAGGACAGGTCGATCAGGTCACCGGGCCCGTAGCCGGGCAGGCCGCACATCCACAGCAGCTCCAGGTCCTTGCGGAGCTGCTTGGGCGTGATGTCGAAGTCCTGCGACGCCTCTTCGAAGCTGATCCCGGGGCGGGCCAGCAGGTACGGGACGAGCGCGAGCAGGCGCGGCATCCGGTCGTTCATCGGGCACCTCCTCCCGCGACGGCCTCGAGCCGCTCGCGGACGGCCTTCGCGAGCACGTCCGGTTCCAGTACGAGCGCGTCCGGGCCCTGCGCGGCGATCCAATCGGCCGCGCTCTCCGGGAAGTACAGGTTGATCTCGATGACGTCGCCCTCGTCGCCGCCCGCGCTGTCACGGCCGACCACGCGGCCGCGGCGGCGGACGTTGGCCGCCCTGCCGTCGGCGACCCACACGCGCGCGGTCGCGACCGGCGACTGGTCGTCCGAGCCGCCGCTGGAGCCTGCGACGAACTGCAGCAGGTTGACGTCGGCGGGGCGCCGGACCACGCCGGGCTTGCCGACGGTCTTGACCTTGCCGTTGAGCCTGGACAGCCGGAAGCAGCGCGGGGCGTCCCGGTCACGGTCGTGCCCGACGACGTACCAGCGCGAGCGCCACGACACGACGCCCCACGGCTCGATGGTCCGCATGAGCCATTCGGGCGAGCCGGAGCGCCGGTACTCGAACTGCACGGCCTGCCCGTTCTGCACGGCCGCGAGCAGCGGGCCGAACGCGGATTCGGTGCGCACCTTGGGTTCCACCACGGTCGGCGCCTGGTCGTCGATCTCGACACCGGCCGCGCGCAGCTTCACGAGCGCGCCCTGCGCCTGCCCGGTGAGCTCCGGCGAGTCCCACAGCCGCACGGCCAGCCCGACGGCCGTCGCCTCGTCAGGGCTCAGCTCGATCTCGCCGAGCTCGTAGTCGCGGCGCGCGATCCGGTAGCCCTCGACCTGCTCGTAGACGAAGTTCCGGCCGTACTCCAACGGAATCCCGAGCTCGCGCAGCTCGGTCTTGTCCCGCTCGAAGGTGCGGTAGAACGCCTCGTCGGTGGGCGCGTCGGAGTAGCCGGGCACGATCTCGCGGATCCGGTCGGCGCTGAGATACTGCCGGGTGGACAGCAGGGCGAGCACCAGGTTGACCAGGCGTTCGGCGCGGGCGGTGGACACCCGACCACCCTAGCCCGCCCGCGTCGGCCCGATCGTGAGGTACTGGCTTTTCCGGGCCTAGCGGTCCAGAACGCCGATCCTGCCCTTCGCCCCGGACGCCCAGCACGCGCCATGCGCGCAGCTGACGGAGTCGAAGCTGCCCGTGTCGAACGACCGCCAATGACGCCCGCCGTCCGGGCTGTAGTCGCTGCCGGTCGGCCCGACGGCGAGCACGGTGTTCCCGCGCCAGGCCAGCCCTGACCGGTATCCGGCCGGTGACTGCGGCGGCGTGCGCCAGCTCCGGCCGCCGTCTGAGCTCACCGCGGTCGCGCCCGAGGTGGCCGGGACCTTGTAGTCGCCGCCGATCGCGACACCGTGTCCCGGATCGCGGAACACGACGGAAAAGACACCCGCCGCCTCGCCGCTCGGGATCGGCGTCTCCTCGGCGCGCCAGTGCCGCCCGCCGTCACCGGAGCGCAGCACCCTGGCCTTGGCGCCACCGCCGGTCGCGATCCACGCGTCCCGCCCGGCCGTGGTCAGGCACTGGCCGCTGGCGGCGAAGGCGAACTCGCCGGGCAGCGCGTCGGGCATCCCGTCGGCCGGGTTGACCGACCAGGTCCGTCCACCGTCCTCAGTGGACAGAACACGGAACTTCCCGTCCACGGGGTCGCTCAGCGCCAGTCCACGCCGGTTGTCGAAGAACGAAACGCAGTCGTAGAATGCTTTCTCGTCCGGATTCTGGAAGCTCAGCCGCCAGTTCTCGCCGCCGTCCTCGGTCCGGTAGATCCGCGAGTCGCCACCGGGGCCGATCGAGAGGATGACGGCGCGGTCGGCGTCGAACGCCTCGATGTCCCGGAACTCCAGCGCCTCGGTGCCCGGCGGGCCGACCTGCCGCCACGTCCGGCCCGCGTCGGTGGTGCGCAGGACGGTCCCCTTGCTCCCGCTGGCCCACACGACCCGCTTGGACACGACGTCGAGCCCGCGTAGCTGCGCGTCGACCCCGGACGGCGTGTCACGCCAGGCCGGCGCGTGGTCTTCGGCGGCGCCGGCGGCCGCGCCGGGCAGCAGGAGCGGGATGAGCGCGGTCAAGAGCAGGAGCTTTCGCATCCCCGCATCCTTGCGGACCCACCCGCCCCGCGACACCACCCGAACGTCTGATTGGGGTCGTGAGTGCTTTCGCCGGTTCTAACCGGCCGTACCACTCACGAGCCTTGACCTCCAGGTAAGTCGAGATTTTAGGGTCGCGCGTATGGCACTCAGCGAAATCGAGCTCGGCTACCTCGCCACCCAGCGCCTCGGGCGGCTCGCGACCGCGCGGCCCGACGGGACGCTGCAGAACAACCCGGTCAGCTTCGGGTACAACCAGGACACCGGCACGATCGACATCGGCGGCTACAACATGGCCGCCAGCCGCAAGTACCGCAACCTCGCGGACAACGCCCACATCGCGTTCGTGGTCGACGACATCGCGTCGGTCAGCCCGTGGCGGGTGCGGATGGTCGAGATCCGCGGGCGCGGCGAGGCGATCGAGACGCCGGAAGACTCGGCCGCGCCCATCGGCGGGCCGATCATCCGGATCCACCCCGAACGCGTGATCAGCTTTGGTCTGGATTGATGACCTGGAAGTCCGTGACGAACTGGGCGACCGCGCCGTCCGCGGTGCGGCCGACCCAGGTGCCGTATGAGCCGTCGCCCCAGCCGGAGTGGAAGGCGCCTGACGGAGTTGCTTTTGGGACACCTGACGGCCCAAAACCAACTCCGTCGGCCCAGGCTCGCCGACTCCGCGACCACACCACCTCGGAGCTACCGCTCAACAACCAGCGACAACACTCACGACCTACTCGTCGGATGCCTCGTGCGTGTCAGGGCCGTGGTGCGGCGTGGGTGAGGGCCTACTTCGCTCGGATCCGTGGGGTGAGGGCCTAGTTCGACCGTATATACGGGTGAGGGAGGCCCCCACACACTCACCCCGGATGAGGGAGGCCCTCACCCGAGCCGACCGTGGACGAAGGCTCCCTCATACCTGGGCCACTCACCTCGCCCTCGAACAAATCCTCAGTCACCGGACAAGCGAGTTGACCGTGCGGGTTTTGAGTCGTTCAACGACGCATTTCCCACACAGTCACCCCGGCCACGGCGGCCGAGCAAACCAGGCACGCCACCTTTGACCTTCCGCTCAACAACCGCCCGCAACGCTCACGACCCCTTTACAGCGAGCCGATCAGGCGTTCGACGCGCTCGTCGACCGAGCGGAACGGGTCCTTGCACAGCACGGTGCGCTGGGCCTGGTCGTTCAGCTTGAGGTGCACCCAGTCGACCGTGAAGTCGCGACCGGCGGCCTGCGCGGCCGCGATGAAGTCGCCGCGCAGCTTGGCGCGGGTCGTCTGCGGCGGGGTGTCCTTGGCGAGCTCGATCTCGCCGTCGTCGGTGATCCGGCGGACCAGGCCCTTGCGCTGCAGCAGGTCGAACACGCCCCGGCCGCGGCGGATGTCGTGGTACGCCAGGTCGAGCTGGGCGATACGGGGGCTCGACAGGTCGAGGTCGTGCTTGGCCCGGTAGCGCTCGACGAGGCGGTGCTTGATCGCCCAGTCGATCTCGGTGTCGATCTTGCTGAAGTCCTGCTGCTCGACCGCGTCGAGCGCGCGGCCCCAGAGCTCGATCACCTTGTCGGCGGTCGCGCCGGAGCCGTTGTCCTTCACGTGCTGGACGGCGCGGGCGTAGTACTCGCGCTGGATGTCCAGGGCCGACGCCTCGCGCCCGCCTGCGAGGCGGACCTGGCGGCGGCCGGTGAGGTCGTGGCTGATCTCGCGGATGGCCCTGATCGGGTTGTCCAGGGTGAAGTCGCGGAACTGGACACCCTGCTCGATCATCTCGAGCACCAGGTTCGCCGAACCCACCTTGAGCAGGGTCGTCGGCTCGGCCATGTTCGAGTCGCCGACGATGACGTGGAGCCTGCGGTAGCGCTCGGCGTCGGCGTGCGGCTCGTCGCGGGTGTTGATGATCGGCCGGGAGCGGGTGGTCGCGCTCGACACGCCCTCCCAGATGTGCTCGGCGCGCTGCGAGAGGCAGTACACCGCGCCGCGCGGGGTCTGCAGCACCTTGCCGGCGCCGCAGATCAGCTGCCGCGTGACCAGGAACGGGAGCAGCACGTCGGCGATCCGGGAAAACTCGCCCGCCCGGCCGACGAGGTAGTTCTCGTGGCAGCCGTAGGAGTTGCCCGCGGAGTCGGTGTTGTTCTTGAACAGGAAGATGTCGCCGCCGATGCCCTCGTCGGCGAGCCTGCGCTCGGCGTCGACGAGCAGGTCCTCGAGGATCCGCTCGCCGGCCTTGTCGTGCGTGACGAGCTGGGTCAGGTCGTCGCACTCGGCCGTCGCGTACTCGGGGTGACTGCCGACGTCGAGGTAGAGCCGGGAGCCGTTCGAAAGGAAGACGTTGGAAGACCGCCCCCAGGACACCACTCGCCGGAACAGGTACCTCGCCACCTCGTCTGGCGAGAGCCTGCGCTGCCCGTGAAAGGTGCACGTGACCCCGAACTCGGTCTCGATGCCAAAGATCCGCCGCTGCATTCCACAAGAGTAGGCGCAACACCCCCTCCTCCGGTGCGCCGTTCGGGCGGCGACACGCGGTGGGATACGTTGCTCTTGGTGAAACCGCGCCCGCTTTGGGCGATCCTCCGCGCGTCGGCTTCAGGAGTTGAGGACCGTGTTCGAGCAGCTCATGCGCCCTTTCCGCAAGGTGGGGCGCACCGACAAGCGGCTGATGAGGGCCAGTGCGGCCATCCCCGCGACACGCGCGGACGACGTCCTTACGAAGCTGTCTCAATCGGCCAACAAAGCGCGCCTGTGGTGGGTCATCGCGATCCTGCTCGCCGTGAAGAAGGGCCCGACGCGCCGCGGCGCGCTGCGCGGGGTGGCCGCGATCGCGGGCGCGAGCCTCACCGCGAACCTCATCGGCAAGCCCATTTTCCCTCGTCGGCGCCCCGCGGCCGAGCTGGTGCCGGAGCACCGCAGGCTGGTCGACCGGCCGACCTCGTCGTCGTTCCCGTCCGGGCACTCGGCCTCGGCGGCCGCGTTCGTGACGGCGGTGGCGATGGAGTCGCCGAAGGCGGGATTGGCCGTCGCGCCGGTCGCGGCCGCGGTGGCGTACTCGCGGGTGCACACCGGGGTGCACTGGCCCAGTGACGTCGGCGCAGGCGTCGCGATCGGCCTCGGCGTCGCCGCTATCACCCGGCACTGGTGGCCGCTGCACGAGGACATCCCGGCCAGGACCGCGCACAGCGCCGACGCGCCGCTCATGGTCGACGGCGAGGACATGCTCGCGCTGGTCAACCCGCACTCCGGCGTCGACGGCCAGGACCCGACCGAGGACGTCCGCTACGCCTGGCCCAAGGCCACGCTGATCTACCCCGACCCCAAGCTCGACGTGCGTGAGCAGCTCGAGCAGGAGATCCACATGCGCGGCAACGCCGTCCGCGCGCTCGGCGTCGCGGGCGGTGACGGCACCGTGGCCGCGGTCGCGGCCGTCGCCGCCGACTTCAACCTGCCGCTCGCGCTCATCCCGGCGGGCACGCTGAACCACTTCGCGCGCGACGTCGGCGTCAAGGACATGCCCGACGCCGACGCCGCGACCGAGGCGGGCTCGGCGGTCGGCATCGACCTCGGCGAGGTCGAGATCGAGGGCGCAGGCGAGACCGAGCAGCGCTGGTTCGTCAACACGGCCAGCATCGGCGGCTACCCGGAGATGGTGCGGCTGCGCGAAAAGCTCCAGAAGCGCTTCCCGAAGTGGCCGTCGGCCGCGATCGCCATGGTCCGCGCGCTCCGCCACGCGAAGCCACTCGAGGTCGAGCTCAACGGCAAGCACGCCGAGGTGTGGCTGCTCTTCGTCGGCAACGGCGTCTACGCGCCCAAGGGCCTGGCGCCGTCGAGGAGGCCCGCGCTCGACACGGGCCTGCTCGACGTCCGGTACCTGCGCGCGGACCTGCCGTACTCACGGCTGCGGTTCGTGCTCGCGATGCTGACGAACTCGCTGTCCGCGAGCCACGTCTACGTCGAGCGCGACCTGCCCGAGCTGGAGGTCAACCTGCTGAACGGCAACCGCCGCGTCGCCACCGACGGCGAGGTCGGCCCGCTCGGCAACGTCTTCCGCTTCAAGTCCCGCTCCAGCGCGCTGACGATCTACCGCAACCACGCGTAACTCACGAGGCCCACTCGACGAGCTGGATGAGCACGCCGTTGGGGTCGGTGACCTGGAAGAGCTTCTCGCCCCAAGGCTCTTCGCGCAGCGCCATCGTGATGGTGATGCCCTCGTCGCGAAGCCTGCGCTCCTCGTCTTCGATGCCGGAGACGACGAGCGCGACGATGAGCCCGGACGCGTGCTGGTCGCGGAAGCCTTCCTGGAGCACCTCGATCCCCCGCTTCAGGAAGATCACGTCCATCGCCGCGTCGTCCCGCGTCAGCGAGGCGAACCCGTCCGCGGCCATCTGCTCACGGAAGCCGAAGTGCCGGGTCAGGAACGCGCTGGACGCCGGCACGTCGTCCACGTTCAGGGAAATGGCCGAAGCTGTGACCTGCAAGTAAGTCCCTCTCAAGAGCGAACCTAAAACTTCGTACGATGTACAGAGTACCTAGTACGAGGTTTCTGCGCAAGGATGGAGCCCATGCCGATCGACCGCAGCAGTGCAGGCGACCCCGCACGCACCCTCGAACTGCTCTGGCGCGAGCCTGGCCATCGGCCCGCCGCGCGCGGGCCCAAGCAGGGCAAGACCGTCGACGAGGTGGTCGAGGCCGCCATCGAGCTGGCCGACAAGACCGGCATCGAGGCCGTCACCATGCGCCGGGTCGCCGAGGCGGTCGGCGTCGCGCCGATGTCGCTCTACACCTACGTCCCCGGCAAGGCCGAGCTGCTCGACCTGATGCTCGACCTCGTCTACCGGCGGATGCCGCGCGCGGCGCACGACGGGAAGTCATGGCGGGAGCGGGTGCGCGCGGTCGCCGGGGAGAACCGCGCGCTGTTCGAGCGGCACCCCTGGGTGGCGAATGTCTCAACGATCCGCCCGCCGCTCGGTCCGGGCCTGATGGCGAAGTACGACCACGAGCTCCAGGCCTTCGACGGGACGCCGCTCGACGAGGTCGAGACCGACGCCGCGCTGACCTACCTGCTCTCGTTCGTGCACTCCGCCTCGCGCGCCGCGGTCGAGCAGAAGAGTTCCCAGCTCGACGGCCTGCTGAGCGACGCGGACTGGTGGGCGGCCAACGAACCCTTGCTCACCAGGGTTTTCGACCCCGAAGCCCATCCGACGGCCGCGCGGATCGGGTCGGTGGCCGGCGAGGCGCACCAGTCTTCCTACAACGCCGAGCATGCCTACGCGTTCGGACTCGACCGGGTGATCGACGGGCTCGGCGCGCTCATCGACGGGCGCGCTCACTGAATACTCATAAGCACCGAATAGAGTGATCGGAAGGGGCTGGCACTAACGCAGCTGACGCAGGGGTGGAGTTTCTCGATGCGGGTGAAGACCAAGGTGCGGTTCGCCGTACCGGCCGCCGTGCTTCTGGCAGCCGGATGCGCGACGGCGCAGAGCAGCGCGCCCGCGGTGACGGTGCCGTTGACCGGCTCACAACAGGCCTCGCTGACCGCGGGCGCCGTGTCGACCGTGCGCATACCCGCGATCAGCTCCGCGTTCCGCGCGCGTGACGCGAAGGTCTACCTCCCGCCGGGGTACGGCGACGGGTCGGCGAAGCCTCCGGTGCTGGTGCTGCTTTCCGGTGTGCCGGGCGATGTCGCCGACTGGTTCGACGAGGGCGAAGTGGTCCAGGCGCTCGACGAGTACGCCACCGAGCACGGCGGGCGGCTGCCCGTGATCATCGCGCCGGACGACACCGGCGTGAACGACGAAGACCTGCTCTGCATGGACAGTCCGCTCGGCAACGTCGACGCCTACCTCAGCCAGGACGTGCCCGCGTGGGTCAACGCGCATCTGCGGGTCGACGGCAACACCCGCACCTGGGCGGTCGCCGGTGTGTCCTACGGCGGCACGTGCGCGTTCGAACTCGCCGTGCGGCACCCGAAGCTGTACCCGACGTTCCTCGACTTCTCCGGCGAGGACCGGCCGATGCGCGAGACCAGGGAAGCCGCGATCGACGAGGTCTTCAACGGCGACGAAGCCGCCTACGACCGCCAGGATCCGTTGAAGATCCTGGAAACCAAGAAACTTCCCGAGTCGGCGGGCGTCTTCGCCGCCGGCGATGACGACGAGCCGTTCACCAGCCAGATGCCGAACGCGGTCGACGCCGCGGAGAAGGCGGGCATGCAGGTGAAGTCGATGGTCGTGCCCGGCGGGCACGACTGGGACACCTGGAGCACCGCGTTCCGTGATTCGCTGCCGTTCCTCACCGAGCGGATGGGGCTGGAGGCAGGCCACCCGTGATCGCCGACCCGGTGCTGCCCAACGAGATCACCGACCGCGCCCGCCAGCTCGGGCCGCTCGAGTCGCCGCTGATCTGGCTGACGGCGGCGGCGTGGACGGTCGCCGCGGTGACGGTCGCGGTCTGCCTGTGGCGCAACCGCCGGGTCCGCCGGTGGAGCCTGGCGAGCGCGGGCGCGTTCTTCCTGGTCGCCGCGATCACCGCGGTCAACACCTACGTCGGCTACGTCCGCACCCCCGACGATCTCGGCAAGCTGCTCCAGAAGGGCGGCGGCGTCCTCAACGCGGCTGGCCGGTTCCTCGACGACGGCAAGAACGACCCCGAGGCGCCGACCCCGGTGCCCGGCGCGACCGTCAGCCCGCCCGGCGCCCCGCCGAAGAAGGGCGAGGCGCGCACGGAGACGGTCACGCTCGCCGATCCGCCCAACAAGGTCCCGGCGGGGCAGAACCTCGTGCTGCTGCCGCCCGGTTACTTCGACCCCGAGAACGCCGGACGGCGCTACCCGGTCGTCTACCTGGTGCACGGCTACCCGTTCGGCGGGCCCCGCGACTGGCTCACCTCCGGCGACGCCCCCGGCAGCCTGGACTCGCTCGGCAAGGCGAAGCTGATCTCGCCGATGATCGTGGTCAGCGTCGACATGACCGCCGGTCAGCCCAGCCAGGACTGGGAAGGCCTGAACATCCCCGGCGGCCCGCAGCTGGAGAACTACTTGGCGAACACGGTCGTCCCGGCGATCGACCAGCGCTACCGCACAGTCAACGACCGCACCGGGCGCGCGCTCGGCGGCATGTCCGGCGGCGGCTTCGCGGCGCTGAACATCGGCCTGCACCACGTCCAGCAGTTCGGCACGCTGATCATCGCGCTGCCGTATGACGACCTGAACAACTCGATCAGCGTGCTCGGCGGCGACCAGGCGGCGATCCGCGCGGACACGCCCCGTCAGTACCTGCCGACCATGGACTTCCCCGCCCCGGTGGCCGTGATGCTCGCGGTCGGGTCGGGCGCGCCGACGGACGTCTCGACGGCCAAGCGCATCGCGGACGCACTGCACGCCCGCGGCCAGGAGGCCGTGGTCCACGTCGAGCGCGGCTTCAACCACACCTGGCACACGGCCCGCGCGACGCTGCCCTACCTGCTCGTCTTCGCGGACCAGCACTTCCACTCCCCCGGCTCGGCCGCGGGCCCCTCGACGCCCTGAAACCCGGGATAAAGCGGGCTTTACTCCCGGGGATAAAGCCCGCTTTATCCCCGGGAGTAAAGCGGGCTTTATCCCGGGCATGCCGTGAGGGCCCTCGCCCGCCGCGCCCCACGGGGTGACGAAGGCCCTCACGTCCCCTCCTCTTACTTGACGGTCAGGCGGTACTCGACGCCGCCAACGTCGACTCCCTGCCCGTCCGTCTGGTTCACCCGCACCACGAACTGCCCGGCGGCCGCCGCGCCCGCGGTGAAGACGATCTTGGCCGGGACCCGCTCGCGGCTCTTGAGCACCAGCCCGTCGATGCGGGCGAACTTGCCGTCCACGATTTCGACCGTCGTGTCACCGGCCGGGCGCACACCGACGCCGCGCTGACCGGCCTGCTTCCACCGCGCCGCCAGGTCGGGACCGAGGTCGACGACGAGCTTTCCCGGGCCCACGAAGGGTTTCCCGTCCGCCTTCAGCACGAGGTTCGTCTTGAAGTCGCCTTCACGCCAGGGGTTGCCGATCATGAACGGCTCCGGCTGCGGTTGCAGCCTGGGCAGCACGACGGTGTTCACGTTGTGCCAGCCGATGTTGTTGTTATTGCGCGTGTTGGTCAGCGTGTTCGGGCCCTCCGGCGTGGTCATCGTGTCGACCGACTCCCACCTGGCCAGCAGGCAGTAGTGGCCGGGGCCGGGCACGCCGTTCCACGGCAGCACCAGCTCGTAGCCGCCGGGCGGCACGGTCACGCCGAACGCGTCGGTGATCTTGGTCCAGTCGTCGAGCGGGTCGGCGTCACCACCCCAGTTCGCCGCGCCGCCCATGGCCGTGTAGTACAGCCGCAGCGTGCCGGTGACGTCGGTTTCCGCGCCCGCCTGCCGGTTGAGTTTGACGTGGACCCAGTTCAGCGCGCCGACGACCGGGTTGGTGTCGACCGTGCAGCCCGGGTTGGCTGGCGGGCAGACCCAGATGTCCGGGCTGTACCAGACGTCGCCGACGCTGGGCTCCGCGCCCGCGGTGTCGCCGGTGTTGTCCCTGATGAACACGTCACGGTACGAGGGCGTCGCCGACGCCGGGACCGCGCCCAGCAGCATCGCCGCGAGCGTGGCCGCCAGCACAGCTGACCGTCGCCGCTGAAGTCGTCGCATGATCGGTACCCCTTCGCCGTGGTTCGGTTGCCGATCAAGCCTCACCTCGGCGGGTTGTGAACCGGTTGTCGTCCGGTTGGCCGTTTTCGCACCACCCGCGCGTGGATACGCTCGCTCCACCATGGGAAGCGAGCTGCGCGTACTCGGCCCGGTCGAAGCACTCGGCCCCGCCGGGCCCTGCGTGCTGCACGGCACCCGCCAGCGCGCGGTGCTCGGCGTGCTCGCGCTGCACGCCGGCAGCGTCGTGCCCAGCAGCAGGCTGGTCGACATGCTCTGGGGCGAGGACCCGCCGCGCACGGCCGTCAAGACGCTGCACAGTCACGTCGCGCGGATCCGCCAGGCGCTCGACGCCTGCGGGTTCGGCCAGGTGCTGCACACCCGCAACCCCGGCTACCTGCTCGCGGCCGACCCGGACACGGTCGACGCGCTGCTGTTCGAACGCCGCGTCCTCGCGGCCAAAAAGGACCCGAGCCTCGAAAGCACCGCTTCGGCGCTGCGCTCGGCGATGACGCTCTGGCGCGGCGACGCCTTCGCCGACACCGCGCTCGCCGGCTGGGGCCGCCGCGAGATCGACCGGCTGCACGAACTTCGGCTGTCCGCGATCGAGGATCTCTGGGACGCCGAACTCCGCCTGGGAAACCACGAGGACGCCGCCCGCGAGCTCGCCCGGCTGCAAGCCGAATATCCGGCTCGCGAACGCCTCGCGGCCGCGCACATGCTCGCCCTGTACCGCTGCGGCCGCTACACCGACGCGCTGGAAGCGTTCGGGATCGTCCGGCAGCGGCTCGCCGAAGAGCTGGGCGTCGACCCCGGCCCGGAACTCCTCGCGCTGCACACCGCGATCCTGCGCCGCGATCCCGACCTCGAACCCGGCCAGCCGAGCGCCGGCGTGCCCGCCCAGATCCCGGCCAGGGTCGGCCATTTCACCGGCCGCGACGCCGAACTGGCCGGTCTGGACCACCTGCTCGACGAACCCGAGCGCCCGATCGTCGTCGTCTCCGGCGCGGCGGGCATGGGCAAGACCGCGCTCGCCGTCCAATGGGCACACCGGATTGCCGGCCGGTTTCCCGGCGGCAGGCTGTTCCTCGACTTGCGAGGCCACGATCCGCGCCGCGCGATGTCGGCGGCGGACGCGCTCGCGCATCTGCTGCGCAGCCTCGACCTGCCCGACGAGCGCATCCCCGGCGACCTCACCGAGCGCGCCGGGCTCTACCGCTCGCTGCTGCACGACCGCCGCTGCGCCATCGTGATCGACAACGCTCGCGACGTCGACCAGGTGCTGCCGCTGATCCCCGGCACCGACCAGGCGCTGCTGGTGATCACCAGCAGGCAGGCGCTCGCCGCGCTCGGCAGCAGGCACGCGGTGCACCCGATCGCGCTGGATTCGTTCTCCCACGCCGAATCCGTGGCACTGCTGACCAGGGTGCTCGGCGCCGGACGGGTCGCGCGCGAGCCGGGGCCGACGGCGCGGCTCGCGCATCTGTGCGGCGGCATGCCGCTGGCGCTGCGCATCGCCGCGGCCAGGCTCGCGGGTGATCCACGCCGCTCGATCGCCGAACTCGCCGCCGAGCTGGCAGGCGCGGGCAGACTCGACAACCTCGCGGTGGAAGGCGACTCGCGCACGGTGCGGACCGTGCTCGCCAGCGCGTACCAGCCGCTGAGCCCTGACCAGATGACGTTGTTCCGCCGGGTCGGGCTCACCCCTGGCGCGACGTTCAGCACCTCGCTCGGCGCGGCGCTCTGCGCGATGCCGGTCGCCGTCGCGCGCTCGGCGGCCGCCGAGCTCAGCACCGCGCACCTGCTGACCCCGGCGGGCACCGACCGGTTCCGCTTCCACGACCTGATCCGCGAATTCGCCCGCCAGTGCGCCGTCACCGACGAGTCACCGGACGCGCTCGCGGAAGCGGGCGACCGGCTCGTCGACTGGTATCTCTCCGTCGCCGCCGCGGCCAACCGGGTCATCGACCCCAACCGCGACCTCGTCGACCCCGCGCCCGAGCATCCGGTGACCGAGCCGCCGTTCGAGGCGGACCGGCACGCCGCGCTGGCGTTCCTCGACGCCGAGCGCGACAACCTCCTGCCCGTGGTCCGCTACGCGCGCGAGCGCGGGCGGCTCGCCGCGACCTGGCAGCTCACCTACCTGCTGACCAGCTTCTACGACACCACCGGCCATTGGCAGGAGCGCGTCGAGCTGTGCCGTGAGGGCGCCGCCGCGGCCACCGAACTCGGCGACCCGCTCGCCGAAAGCGAGATGCTGCGCGCGCTCGGCGTGTCCTACTTCATGACCAGGCGGCTCACCGATGCCTTGGCCACCAACGCTTTGGCGCTGCGCACCGTCCAGGCGGCCGGTGACCTCGACGGCGAGGGCCACGTCTACAACAACACCGCCAACGCCTACGCCGAGCTGCGCCGGTTCGACGAGGCGATCGTCGCGCACAAGCTCGCCGTCGACCGCTGCGCCACCGCCGGGAACCACCTCGGCCGCGCGCTGTCCCAGCGCAACCTCGGCCACACCTACATCCAGATGGGCCGCGCCGGCGAAAGCCTGGCCCCGCTCACCGACGCGCTGGCCACGTTTCGCAAGCTGGGCAACGCCAGGCTCGAAGCGGCCACTTTGGACACACTCGGCGAGGCCTACCTCGAACTCGGCGACCACGCGGCAGCGCTCGCCCATCTCGGCGAGGCGCTGGCAGGCAGCCGCTCGATCGGCGACCGCTGGCAGGAATGGGAATCACTGCTCCACACCGGACTCGTCCACTTAGGACTTGAGGACTTCGCTGCCGCGCTCGCCGACTTCGAGCAGGCGCTGCTGATCAGCCGTGACGTCGGCGACCGGCACGGCGAGGCCTCCGCGCTCGGTCACCTCGGCAGGGCCCAGCTGGGCGTGGGCGCGCTGGACCCGGCGAAGGTGAACCTCGAACTCGCGCTGACCGTGCGCACGGTCGTGCCGGACCCCTACGAAGAGGCCCGGCTGCACCGCGATCTGGCCGAGCTGGCGGACATTCAGGACAGAACGGCCGCCGCGGCCACCCACCGGGCGAGGGCCCGCGAACTGTTCCGGCAGGTGAACGCGACGGCCGAAGCCGAAGCCGTCAGCGCCACGGCTTGACGGTCACCACCGTCCGGTTCATCGCGAGCTTCCCGCCCTGCGGTGAGAAGAACTCGATCTCGAACTTGACCTCGCGGTCGACCGGCAGCAGCTGCACTTTCGCCTTCGCCAGTGGCTGGCCCGCGGTCAGCGTGAGCACCGCGTCCCGCACCGGCACATAGCCGATCGACCCGGTGGACCCGCCCTGCTCGACCGTGCGGTAGTGGACGGTCATCGTCTGCCCGGCGTTCGCGGCCGCCGCCGCGGCGAAACCGAACCCGTACACCGGCACCTCGCAGTACCGCCAGCAGATCTTGCCGTCCGGCGCGACGACCACCGCGTCCGGCGGCGGCTTCGCGTCGTCGTCGTTGATCGCGTTCGGCACCCGGTCCTCGGCGACGACCAGCCCCGCGGGTTCGAGCAGCTCGAGCCAGAACGCCTCGTTCTGCTCGGGCAGGAAGTCCTGGTTCACGGCGATGTCGACGTACTTGGTCTCCAGCGAGTCCTTCCAGGACAACGTCCCGGTCAGCGGCATCTCCGGGTCTGCCGCGTAGTCACTGCCCCGGTCCGCGCTGAGCTCGGGATAGACGCCGTGCGCCCGGCCGTCGACCACGCGGTACCGGACCGTGCCGTTCGCCGTGCACCCCGCGGGCGCGGTGACCGTCACCGGGATCCGGTACCGGCGTGGCGCCGGCCCGAGCCCTCCGGCTGAGCCTGCCACTGCGCGCTCACCGTCGCGGCCGGACACGCCTCCGGGGCCGCCTGGCCCACCGAAGCCGAGGCGAACCCGCCCGCCGCCATGAGCAGCACGCCCAGCAGTGCGCGCACCTTCGCTCTCATCGACACCCCCGTGCGTGATGCGGCGGCGCACTCCGCGCCCCGCTGACTCCTGAGTAACGCACCCCGGTTGTCATTCGGTTGTGAGCACGATCGAAGACGCGATAAAGCCCGCTAAACCCCCGGGGGTTTAGCGGGCTTTATCGCGGTCTGGCTCAGTCCTTGGGCTTGTCGTCGTCCTTGGCGTCCTTGGCTTCCTCGTCCTTCGGAGCCTCGGGCACGGCCGGGAGCAGCGCTTCGAGCGCCGCGCCGGTGAGCCTGCGGAACGACCGGCGCGGGCGGTCACGGTCGAGCACCGCGACCTCCAGCTTGATCGGGTCCGCCTCGGTCTTGCCGTTGGTGGTGGTCGAGCGCAGCGCCGCCACCGCGATGGCGACCGCCGGGCCCAGCTCCAGCTCGGCCTCGTACGACTCCTTGAGCTTCGTGGAGATCGCGTCGGCCTGACCGCCCATCACCACGAACTGCGGCTCGTCGAAGATCGAGCCGTCGTAGGTCAGCCGGTAGAGCTGGTCCTCCGCGGACGAGGTGCCGACCTCGGCCACGCAGATCTCCACCTCGAACGGCTTCAGCTGCTCGGTGAAGATGCTGCCCAGCGTCGCGGCGTACGCGTTCGCCAGCGCACGCGCGCTGACGTCACGCCGGTCGTACTGGTAGCCCTTGAGGTCCGCGTGCCGGATGCCGGCCACGCGGAGGTTCTCGAACTCGCTGTACCGGCCGACGGCCGCGAATCCGATGTGGTCGTAGATCTCGGACACCTTGTGCAGCGTCGCCGAGGTGTTCTCGGCGACGAACAGGATCCCGCCGCGGTATTTCAGCGCGACAACACTGCGGCCCTTCGCGATTCCCTTGCGAGCGAGCTCGGACCGCTCCCGCATCAACTGCTCGGGAGAGGCGTACAGCGGCATCGTCACGGTCGTTGCTCCGTTCTAGAGATCAAAGAGGGCAGGGTCAGCGTCCGCGTGCGGCTTCGGCGCGGCCGTTCACCACGGCCTCGGCCACCGCGGCGGCCTGCTCCTTCGGCAGCGCGACCGCACCGTGCTCGGCGGTGATGGTGACCACCGTCGGGTAGATGCGCCGCACCAGGTCCGGCCCGCCGGTCGCCGAGTCGTCGTCGGCCGCGTCGTACAACGCCTCGACCGCCACCCTGGTGGCGGCTTCGACGTCCGCGTCGGGGTCGAACAGCTTCTTCAGCGACGACTTCGCGAACAGCGAACCCGAACCGATCGCGTGGTACCCGGCGTGCTCCTCGTACCGGCCACCGGTCACGTCGTACGACACGATCCGGCCAGCCCGCTTGGGGTCCTCGGCCTCGGTGTCGTACCCGGCGAACAGCGGCAGCACCGCGAGCCCGGCCATCGCGATCTCGAGATTGCCCTTGACCATCGTGGCGAGCTTGTTCGTCTTGCCGTCGAGCGAGAGCGAGACGCCCTCGATCTTCTCGTAGTGCGCCAGCTCGACCGCGTACAGCCGCACCATCTCCAGCGCGAGCCCGGCGGTGCCCGCGATACCGACCGCGGAGTACTCGTCGGTGACGTACACCTTGTCCATGTCGCGCGTGGCGATCAGGTTGCCCGAGGTCGCCCTGCGGTCACCGGCGATCAGCACGCCACCGGCGAAGGTGACCGCGACGATCGTGGTGCCGTGCGGGGCTTCCGGCGCCTGCATGCCCGGCGCCAGCTTGGCGCTGGGCAGCAGCTCGGGCGCCTGCGCGCGCAAGAAGTCGGAGAACGACGAGGTCGCCGACGAAAAGTAGGAAGCGGGCAGCGCGGAACCCTGGTTACCAGCGGTGTTTCCCATACGTGCTCTCAGGTCCAATCTGTGAAGCGGGCGGAGGAGGCTTACTGACCACCCTTTTGCACGTACGCGCGCACGAAGTCCTCGGCGTTCTCCTCCAGCACGTCGTCGATCTCGTCCAAGATCGTGTCCACGTCTTCGCCGAGCTTCTCGCGGCGTTCCTGGCCGGCCGAACCGTCGGCGCCGAGCTCCTCGTCGGAGTCGCCGCCGCCATGCTTTTCGATCTTTTCCTGAGCCATTTCGCCTCCAGGTGTAGCCGTCGTTTCCTAGCCTACCCAGCAGTCATGACATTTTCGCCACAGCCGAGCCGTGTCAGTCAGACCCCGTCAAAGCCTCGACGAGCTCTTCAGCGGTCGCGGCGTCGTCCAGCAGCTTCCCGACGTGCGCTTTCGTGCCCCGCAGCGGCTCCAAGGTCGGGATCCGCACCAGCGACTCACGCCCGACATCGAAGATGACCGAATCCCAGGACGCGGCCGCGATCGAGGTCGCGTACTTCTCCAGCGCGCGGCCGCGGAAGTAGGCGCGGGTGTCCGACGGCGGGGTGGTGATCGCCGCCTGCACCTCTTCTTCGGTGACCAGCCGCTTCATCGACCCACGCGTGACCAGGCGGTTGTAGAGGCCCTTGGCGAGGCGCACGTCGGAGTACTGCAGGTCGACCAGGCGCAGCCGCGGCGCGCCCCAGGCGAGCTGGTCACGGGCCCGGTAGCCCTCCAGCAGCCGCAGCTTCGCGGGCCAGTCGAGCCGGTCCGCGCACTCCTGCGGGTCACGGGCGAGCGCGTCGAGGATCTCGCCCCACACGCGCAGCACCTCCTTGGACGCCTCGTCGGCGCCGGTCCGCTCCAGGTTCGCCGAAGCGATCTCGTGATAGGCGAACTGCAGGTCCAGCCCGGTGTACTTGCGCCCGTTGGCCAGCGCGACCTTCACCTTGAGCGTCGGGTCGTGGCTGATCTGGTGCACCGCGCGCACCGGCTCGTCCAGCTTCAGCTCGTCGAACCGGATGCCGGACTCGATCATGTCCAGCACCAGCGCGGTCGTGCCGACCTTGAGGTACGTCGAATACTCGGACAGGTTCGCGTCGCCGATGATGACGTGCAGCCTGCGGTACTTGTCCGCGTCCGCGTGCGGCTCGTCGCGGGTATTGATGATCCCGCGCTTGAGCGTCGTCTCCAGGCCGACCTCGACCTCGATGTAGTCCGAACGCTGCGAGAGCTGGAAGCCCGCTTCCTCGCTCTGCGGCCCGACGCCGACGCGGCCGGAGCCGGTGACGACCTGGCGCGACACGAAGAACGGCGTCAGCCCGGCGATCACGGCCGTGAACGGTGTCGAGCGCGCCATCAGGTAGTTCTCGTGCGTGCCGTAGCTCGCGCCCTTGCCGTCGACGTTGTTCTTGTACAGCTGCAGCTGGGGCTGGCCCGGCACGGTGGCCGCCTTCATCGCGGCCAGCTCCATCACCCGCTCGCCCGCCTTGTCCCAGATCACCGCGTCACGCGCGTTGGTGACCTCGGGCGCCGAGTACTCGGGGTGCGCGTGGTCGACGTAGAGTCGCGCGCCGTTGGTGAGGATGACGTTCGCCGCGCCCAGGTCCTCGACGTCGGGGTCGTGCCCCGGCCCGCCGGGGCCCGCCAGGTCGAAGCCACGCGCGTCGCGCAGGGGCGACTCCACCTCGTAGTCCCACCGTGCGCGCCTCGCCCGCGGTATGTCCGCCGCGGCCGCGTAGGCCAGCACGACTTGGGTCGAGGTCAACACCGGGTTCGCCGTCGCGTCGCCCGGCACGGAGATGCCGTACTCGACTTCGGTTCCCATGATCCGCCGCATGCACACACCCTACGGGTTGAGCCACTGCGATGATGGCCGCGTGTCTGCCAGTGACGAACTCGTTGCCCTCTATGACCCCGCTGGAGCAGTGGTCGGAAGCGCACCCAGGAGGGTGATGCGCGCCGAAGGTCTGTGGCACGCCTCGGGCGTGGTGCTGGTCCGTTCGGGCGACGGAACCGCCGTCTACGTGCATTTGCGCGCCCCTGACAAGGATGTCTATCCCGGTACGTGGGACTGCTGGGCGGGCGGTGTCGTCGCGGCCGGTGAGACGCCCGCCGAGTGCGCGACCCGTGAACTCGCCGAAGAACTCGGCATCTCAGGAGTAAGCCCGGTCCCGCTCTTCGTCGACGTTTACCAAGACGGCACGATCCGCTGTCACAACTTCGCCTTCGAAGTGCGCTGGGACGGGCCGGTTGTTCATCAGCCCGAGGAGATCGTCGACGGCCGCTGGATGCCGCTGGACGAGCTGCGGGCCTGGGTCGACGATCCGGACAGCCCGTTCATCCCGGACGGCCGCCAGGGCATCCGGGAGTGGTTCCGCCGCTTCGGCTAGCGGATCTTCTCGCCGAGGATCGGCGCGAGCCGCTTGGCGGTGTCGAGCGCACGCGTCGGCGTGCTCGCGGTGACCTGCAGGCCGAGCACGTACGGCTGCCAGGCGACCAGCACCGTGCACGTGTCGCCCTCGCAGGAGACACGCTGGGCCGAGGCGCGCGCCACCTTGGGGATGGTGCGCTCCTGCCCGTCGCAGGTGAAGTCCTTGAGCACGTCCGCGCCGGAGCCGTAGTGCGTGACCCGCTGGACCAGCGACGCGCCGGACGAGTACTGCCAGTGCTCGTCCTTCGTCGTGCCCTCCGGCAGTTCGGCCAGGCAGCCGGTGACCGGCTTGTTCGCCACCCGGTGCACGCCTTCGTCGGACAGGTCGTCGTCGGTCAGCCCGGGGAAGGTCGCCGGATTCGGCTTGGGCGGCGGCAGGAGCGACGAGGACGGCGCCGGCGGCTTCGGAGCCGGGGCGCTCGGCTTCGCGGCCGGCGCCGGGTCGTCGTAGTAGGTGTCGAGGTCGTTCGGCCGGTCGGCGCAGCCCGACAATCCCAGCACTGCCACCGCGGCGACGGCCGCGACTCCCCGATGACGCATGGCGAGGAGGGTAGTCGAGCCGCTCACTGCCATCGCAGGGAGGATCGGTTCGCCCAGTAGCCACCGGCGGATTCACGGAAACCACACAGCAGCGCCAAATCGCCGGCGCCGAGGTCGAGTCCGGCGCCTCGAAGATTCGACGCGAGCTGTGCCGTGCTCGCCGGTCCGACGAGCACGGTCGACGCCCACGGCTGAGCCAGCACGGCAGCCACCGCGACCGCGTCCGGCGTGACGTTCCGGTCGCTCGCGAACGCCGCGATGACGGGCGGCGGGTCGACGACCAGCCTGCCGTTGGCCAGGGTTTCCTTGACCAGCACGGAATTCCCGGCTTCGGCCGCCTCGGCGAGCGCGTCGCCTGCCGACTGTTCGAGCAGGTTCCAGGTCGACTGGACGGAGGTGAAGACGGGACACCCTTGCGCCGTCAGCTCGAACGCGCGGCGAATCGTGTCGGCCTGCGCCGGTCCCGACGTGGAGAAACCGACACGCACGCCCTCATCGGCCAGCGCCGCCATCGCTTCCACCAACGCTTGGTCGTCGAAGAGCGGGCTGTCCGCGGTCAGCGAATGCACTTGGTAGAGCGCGAGTACATCGCCGAGACGCTCGCGGCTCTCCGTCCACTGTGCACGGAAACGGGCGAGCGAATGCTCTTTGGCCTCGTGCACTTCCGCGTCGAGCCGCCAGCCGCCGACGTACGCGTAACCCCATTTGCTCGACACCGTCACGCCTTCGGGCCGCCGCTCGGTCAGCCAGTCGGCGAGGAACTCCTCAGCCAGCCCGTACGACCGCGCGGTGTCGATCCAGCGGACCCCGGCTTGATAAGCGGCGTCGAGCACCTCGTGCGTCGCGCCCCGCATGGCCTCGATGTCACGGCTGGGCGGGAGCTGGTCCGCCCGGCCGACGTTGATGTAGGCGGGGCGGCCGAGCGCGGCCAGCCCAAGCCCGACCCTGGCCAGCGAGTGCGTGGAAGTGGACACCTCAGCACCTTAACGGGCGACTAGGCCTCGTGCCTGCGCAGGATTTCGAGCCACTGGCCCGAATTCTGGACCTGCCTGTGCAGTTTTTCCAGCCGCGCGGCGGGCGCGCGCACATACCCCTTGCCGAAGACCGGCGCGATCTGGCGCAGGCTGGCGCCCTCCTCGCGCGCGGCGAGCAGCAGCCAGTCGGACGCGTTCGCGCACGCCGTCGACGCCTGCCGGAACTCGCCGAGCAGGCCGATGATCGAGTCGGCGTCCAGCTCGCCCCGCCGGACCGCCTCCGTGGCGTTTTCCAGCCACGCCAAGACATCCGCGGACGTGATCGGCGCGCTCATCCTGTGCTCATCCATGCCCCGCAGTATAGGTCGTTATACGTCCAGCGGGCGCCACGCCACGCCGGGAGACCTTGGACACCCATGTCCGAAATCCGCTGGCATCGGAAGTGCCTTGCCCCGTTGACTGTCACCATGACCGGCAACATCGGGATCGCGCTGCGATTCGGCCTGCTCGCGACGCTGTGGGGCGCGAGCTTCCTCTTCATCAAGGTCGGTCTCACCGGCCTCTCCCCCAGTCAGGTCGCGCTCGCCCGCCTCGCCTTCGGCGCGCTCGCGCTGGCGTTGATCGTCCTGATCCAGCGCCCGCGCCTGCCCCGCGAACCGGTCATCTGGGGGCATTTCGCCGTGATGGGCCTGTTGATGTGCGTGATCCCGTTCCAGCTCTTCGCCTGGGCCGAAACCCGCATCTCCTCGGGGCTCGCGAGCATCTTCAACGCGACGACGCCACTGCTGACCGTGCTCATCGGTGGCGTCATCCTGCGACAGGAACGCCTCACCCGCGGCGCCACGATCGGCCTCGGTTTCGGCTTCGCCGGCGTGCTCACGATCGTCGGCGTCTGGAACGGCCTCGGCAGCGCCGACCTGCTCGGGCAACTCGCCTGCCTCGGCGCGGCGACCTGTTACGGCACGTCGTTCGTCTACATGCGCCACTTCCTCGGCAAGCGCCACATCGAGCCGACCGTGCTCGCCTTCGGGCAGGTCACGCTCGGCACGGTCATGATGCTCGCGCTCAGCCCGCTGGTGGCCACGGGGCCTGTCCACCTGAACCTCGCCGTCGCGCTCAGCATGGCCGCGCTCGGCGCGCTCAGCACGGGTGTCGCCTACATCTGGAACGCCCGCATCATCGTCGCCTGGGGCGCCACCAACGCGGCCGCGGTCACCTACCTCACGCCGGTCGTCGGCGTCGTGCTCGGCGTGGTCGTCCTGCACGAACCCCTGACCTGGAACCAGCCCGCCGGCGCGCTGCTGGTCATCCTCGGCATCCTGGCCGCCCACGGCCGCCTCACCCTCAAGCGCCGCAGGCCAGCGGTCGTGAGTGTTTAGACCGGTTAGAACCGGCCGTACCACTCACGACCCCCACGCATGACGAAACGCCCCGTTCGCAGGCTGCGAACGGGGCGTTGCGTACGGGGTCTTACAGGTACTGGCCGGTGTTCGTGGCCGTGTCGATCGCCCGGCCGGAGTCCGTGTTCTTGCCGGTGACGAGCGTGCGGATGTAGACGATCCGCTCGCCCTTCTTGCCGGAGATACGGGCCCAGTCGTCCGGGTTGGTGGTGTTCGGCAGGTCCTCGTTCTCCGCGAACTCGTCGACGATCGCGTCCAGCAGGTGCTGCACGCGCAGGCCGGGCTGGTTGGTCTCCAGCACGGACTTGATCGCCGACTTCTTCGCCCGGTCCACGATGTTCTGGATCATCGCGCCCGAGTTGAAGTCGCGGAAGTACAGGACTTCCTTGTCACCGTTGGCGTAGGTGACCTCGAGGAACCGGTTCTCGTCGGTCTCCTCGTACATCCGCTCGACGGTGTGCTGGATCATCGCGTCGATCGTGGCCTTGGTGTCGCCACCGAACTCGGCCAGATCGTCTTGATGGATGGGCAACCCGGTGAGCAGGTACTTGGAGAAGATGTCCTTGGCGCCTTCGGCGTCGGGACGCTCGATCTTGATCTTGACGTCGAGCCTGCCCGGCCGCAGGATCGCCGGGTCGATCATGTCCTCGCGGTTGGAGGCGCCGATGACGATGACGTTCTCCAGCCCCTCGACACCGTCGATCTCCGAGAGCAGCTGCGGCACGATCGTCGTCTCGACATCGGACGACACGCCGCTGCCACGGGTGCGGAAGATCGAGTCCATCTCGTCGAAGAACACGATCACCGGCGTACCTTCGGACGCCTTTTCCCGCGCCCGCTGGAAGATCAGGCGGATGTGCCGCTCGGTCTCGCCGACGAACTTGTTGAGCAGCTCGGGACCCTTGATGTTGAGGAAGTAGGACTTCACTTCCTTGGCCGTGCCGTCCTCACCCTTGGCCGCCGCGACCTTCTTCGCCAGCGAGTTGGCGACGGCCTTGGCGATCAGGGTCTTACCGCACCCGGGAGGACCGTAGAGCAGCACGCCCTTCGGCGGCCGCAGCTGGTACTCCAGGTACAGGTCGGCGTGCAGGAAGGGCAGCTCCACCGCGTCGCGGATCTGCTCGATCTGCCTGCTCAGGCCACCGATGTCCTCGTACTGGACGTCGGGGACCTCTTCGAGCACGAGGTCCTCGACCTCGGCCTTGGGCACCCGCTCATAGGCGTACCCCGCCTTCGAGTCGACCAGCAGCGAGTCGCCCGGCTTGAGGGGCTGATCCGCCAACGGGTCGGACAGGAAGACCACTCGCTCTTCGTCGGCGTGCCCGACAACGAGACCGCGGTATGGACCGCCGTCCTGCTCCGGGGCCAGCACCTCGCGCAGTGCGCACACCTCGCCCGTGCGCTCGAAGCCGCCGCCCTCCACCACGGTCAGTGCTTCGTTGAGACGAAGCGCCTGGCCACGCTGCAGTGACTCGACCTCGACCGCGGGTGAGACCGAAACCCGCATCCTGCGCCCGGCGGTGAACACGTCGACCGTGCCATCCTCGAACGCTTCCACGAAAACGCCGTAACCACTCGGTGGTTGGGCGAGCCGGTCCACTTCCTCACGGAGAGCGAGCAACTGGCCTCGAGCCTCACGGAGGGTCTCGACCAGCTTCGTGTTGCGCTCAGTGAGTTGGCTCACACGTTCCGACGCCTCGGCGAGTCGCTGTTCGAGAACGCGGTTCTGCCTAGGCGAGTCCGTCAGCTTACGACGCAGGAGGGCCACTTCCTCTTCGAGGAAACGGACCTGCCGCGCTTGTTCGTCCGACGTGATTCCAGCTCCAGTCGTTTCTGAAGGGTCGGCATCTTCATGCCGACCTCCGGGAAGGTCATGGTGCATCGGGCACCTCCTCGGAGTGCTTTTCAGTCCACGGTACCGGCGATCACCGACAATAAAAGTCCTTTCCGCATCACAGGATCGGCGCGTCGCCCTTTCGACCTTGCAACAGCACGGAGATTTCCCAAGCACAAGAGTCCAATACGGTGCACGAAGAACACCTCCGATCACTACCGTCCGTGCGCCGGGATTGCGCACGATTCGCGAGATCCACTCACCGGGACCCGGCCACCGGAACACTCCACGGCCGGTGCGGGAACCGGCGCGCCGTCCTGCGCGTCGCAGCACTGATACCCAGCGCCAGTGGCACCTAACCGCGCGGGCGAGCGTGCCCGTGGTTAGCATCGGGCCACGTTCCGCTTGGGGCCGACCAGGTGTTTCACGCCAGCCAGTCAGGGAGCTTTGATGACCTACCCGCCGCAGCAGCCAGGTCCGTACGGGCAGCAGCCGGGACCGTACGGACAGCAGCCGGGACCGTACGGACAGCAGCCTGGCGGCGGTTACCCGCCGAGCGGCCAGCAACCGCAGCAGGGCGGCTATCCGCCCGCCCAGCCGCCCCAGCAGCCGCAATGGGGCCAGCAGGGCGACCAGTGGGGCCAGCAGCAGCCCGCGCAGCAGCCTCAGTGGGGCCAGGAGCAGCCGCAGTGGGGCCAGCAGGGTGGTTACCCCGGCGGCACCCAGCAGTTCCCGCAGGGCGGCGACCAGTGGGGCCAGCAGCAGGGCGTCTATCCGGGTGGTTTCGGTGTCGACCCCGAGCCGCCGAAGAAGAAGACCGGCCTGATCGTCGGCATCGCCATCGCCGCGGTCGTGGTGCTCGGCGGCGCGGCGGGCCTGATCATCTGGCTGAACAACGACGACGGCAAGACCAACGACGTCGCCACCAGCCAGACGCCCGGCCCGTCCTCGCCGGCGCCCGGCCCCGGGGGCAACCCCAGCTCGAAGAAGCCGTCCGCGACCGGTTCGCCGTCCGCCACCGGCAGCGCGAAGCCGACCGGCTCGGCGGGCCCGGCGCCCGGCGGCAAGCCGAGCGCGCAGGAGATGGCCGACGGTGTCGTCGCCGCCATCAACGCGCACGACGGCAAGGCGCTGGGCAGCGCGGCGTGCCGCAGCGCGAACCAGAAGGACGACCTCCCGGTGAACCCGACCGCGCAGGCCGAGTCGACCGGCGCGCCGGTCGAGACCGGCGACACCGCGAAGGCGCCGATCAAGGCGACCTTCGACGGCAAGTCCCAGAACGGCGTGATCAAGCTGAAGAAGGAAGCCGGACTCTGGTGCTACAACGGGCTGGCGGACAGCTGAGCCCAGCCTCGTCACCGGGCAGGAAGCGCCTCTACGCGGGGCTCGTCCTGCTCGGTGTCGTCGTGGCCGGTGTGCTCACCGGCCTGCTGCTGATCGGCCCGCGCGAGCCGGAACCGGCGCCGTCCGCGCCACCGCCGCCACGCCCGGCACCGACGTCGACGCTGACCAGCCCGTCGCTGGTCGAGAGCGAGCTCGTCGCGACCGGGCAGGCGATCGCCGCGGCGATCACCCAAGCCGATTCGGCCGCGTTCGGGAAACTCGCCTGCGAACCGCAGAGTCCCGCCGCGCTGAAACAACTTCAGGACAAATGGGACACAGCGGGCACTGTCACCGCGACGATGGTGCAGCCGGTGAAGGTCGCAGGCGAACGCGCGACCATCACCATCCACGTCGAAAGCGGCAACGGCGGCAAAAAGGACACCGATTTCCCGATCCGCAAGAAAGCGGATCGGTGGTGCATCCCGGGTTAAGCGCCCTTGCTCGGACGCCGCTGCACGCGCGGCGAGACGACGCCATCGGCGAGGCGGCGCGCGGTCAGCAGGAACGCGGTGTGCGCGACCATCCGGTGATCGGGGCGCACGGCCAGGCCGACCACGTGCCACGGCCGCATCAGCGTTTCCCACGAGTCCGGCTCGGTCCAGCACTGCTGCTCACGCAACGCCTCGGTGATCCGGGAGAGCTGGGTCACCGTCGCGACGTAGACGGTCAGCACGCCGCCGGGCACGAGGTTCTTCGCGACCGTCGGCAGCTGGTCCCACGGCGCGAGCATGTCCAGCACGACCCGGTCGACCTGGCCCTCGTGCGAGGACAGGTCGTCGACCGTCAGCGACCAGTTGTCCGGCTTGCTGCCGAAGAACCGCTTGACGTTGCGCTCGGCGTGCTCGGCGTGGTCGTCGCGGATCTCGTACGACTGGACGGTCCCGGTCGGCCCGACCGCGCGCAGCAGCGAGCAGGTCAGCGCGCCGGAGCCTGCCCCGGCTTCGAGCACGCGCGCGCCGGGGAAGATGTCGCCCCACATGACGATCTGCGCGGCGTCCTTCGGGTAGATGACCTGCGCGCCGCGCGGCATCGAGAGGACGTAGTCGGGCAGCAGCGGGCGCAGCGCGAGGTAGGACGTGCCGCCGCCGGAGACCACGATCGAGCCTTCCGGCAGTCCGACGACGTCGTCGTGCAGCAGCGCGCCGCGGTGGGTGTGGAACTCCGCGCCGGGTTCGAGCACCATCGTGTAGTGCCGCCCCTTCGGGTCCGTCAACTGAACCCGGTCCCCCACCTGAAACGGTCCACTGACCGACACTCGAACCTCCAACGACGAAACGTGACGTCTGATCGTCGCAGGTCGCCGAGTCAGCCGGGCAAGTGCCCCGACATCGCGGCACGCAGGTCCTCGCGGCGCAGCACGCCCGCGGGCCTGCCCTCGTCGTCGACCACCAGGAACTGCCAGGCCGGGGTTTCCCGCACCCGTTCGGCGATCTCCTCGCCCGGCTCGGAGGCGAGCAGCACCGTCTCCGCGCGGATCGGCTCCGCGGCGAGTTCGGCAGGCGAGAGCGGGCTTTCCGCCGCGAGCCGCTGAGCGGCCGTTTCGTCGAGCAGCCCGGCCGCGACACCGTCCGCGCGCACCAGCATCACACCACGCCCCGCCGACGCGGCGAGCGCGTCCGCGACCGGGCTTTCGGCGGGCAGCTGGAGAACGGGCCGGATCAGCTGGGCGAGCGCGAGGCCTTCCGGCCAGCTGCGCCTGCTCTCGGCGGCGAGCTCACCGCTCGCGCCCATCGCGACGAACCACGCTGTGACGACACACACGCCGAGCCGCAGCCAGCGGTCCTCGGCGCCCGCCGCGAGTCCCCACAGCGCCCAGACCATCAGCCCGAACGCGACCAGCCCGCCGCCGACGACCGCGGCCTTGGTGCCGTTGGCGCGCTTGCCGGTGATCGCCCAGACGCCGGCGCGCAGCATCCGGCCGCCGTCGAGCGGCAGCCCCGGCAGCAGGTTGAACACGCCGACCGCGAAGTTCGCGACCGCGCATTCGGCGACCAGCAGCCACGCCGACCCGCCGGACGGCACGGCCAGCATGAGCACCGCGCAGAACGCGCCGAGCCCGAGCGAGACGATCGGGCCGGCCGCCGCGACGAGGCCTTCCTGGCCCGGCTTGCGCGGCGTGCGCGCGACTTCCGAGACGCCGCCGAGCAGGAACAACCGCAGCCGCCGGACCGGGATGCCGAGCCGCAGCGCGACGAGACAGTGGCCAAGTTCGTGTGCCAGTACGGAAAGCCCGAGCAGGATCGCGAAGGCCGCCGCGAGCAGCCACGACGTCGTCATCGACGCGCCGGGCAGCAGCCTGCCGACCAGTGGCGCGTAGAGCACGACCACGACCAGCGAGCCGATCCACCACGAGGGCGCCAGCAGCACCGGCACCCCGTCGACCCGGAACAGGAGCAGCCCGCCGTCCAGCACGGATCGCCGATGCGAACCCGCGCCCTGCTGACTGGTGGCTGCCACGTCAGAAGCCTACGGGCCGCCGTGTGGGAGTCGAGTGATCTCGATGGGCGCGATCGGGTGAGGTGTTGCGGTCCCCGAACCTGTCGGTGGTGGGAGATACGCTCGCCCCATGTCGCAGAGCACCGAGGTGAGTGAACCGACGACGGGACCGGTCGCGCGCAGGCGTCCGGCGCTGTCGCCGTCACGCGCCAGCGACTTCAAGCAGTGCCCGCTGCTGTACCGCTTCCGCGCGGTCGACCGGCTGCCCGAAGTGCCGACGAAGGCGCAGCTGCGCGGCACGCTGGTCCATTCGGTGCTGGAGAAGCTGTTCGCGCTCCCCCAGCCGGATCGGCTGCCCGCGCGGGCGAAGGAGCTGCTCGAACCGGCGTGGGCGGAGCTGTCGGCCGAGCGGCCCGAGTGGACCGAGCTGTTCGCCGAGGACAAGCCGGAGCAGGTCGGCAAGTGGCTGGAGTCGGCGCTCAAGCTGATCGACACCTACTTCGGCCTCGAGGACCCGACCAGGTTCGAGCCGGAGGCGTGCGAGCTGCACGTCGAGATCGAGCTGGGCTCCGGGGTGCTGCTGCGCGGGTACGTCGACCGGGTCGACGTCGCGCCGACCGGTGAGATGCGCGTGGTCGACTACAAGACCGGCGCCGCGCCGCGCGAGATCGGCGAGGCGAAGGCGTTGTTCCAGATGAAGTTCTACGCGGTCGTGCTGTGGCGGCTGCGCGGGATCGTGCCGCGCCAGCTCAAGCTGATGTACCTCACGGACGGGCAGTCGCTGGCGTACACGCCGGACGAGGCGGAGCTGCTGCGCTTCGAGCGGACGCTGGAAGCGATCTGGCAGGCCATTCTCAAGGCGGGCAAGACCGGCGACTTCCGGCCGAACCCGAGCAAGCTGTGCGGCTGGTGCGATCACCAGGCGCGCTGCCCGTCGTTCGGCGGCACGCCGCCGGAGTATCCGGGCTGGCCGGAGCCGGACGCGGGCGACGAGACCCCGATAGACAGGGCGGACTGATGGCCGACGCGTTCTTCCTGCCGCTCGGCGACGGGCGGTTCCAGCCGACCGCGCACACGGCCGGGCCGTGGAACCCCGACGCCCAGCACTTCGGGCCCCCGTCGGCGCTGCTCGTGCGCGCGCTCGAAGGTGTCGAAGGCGCGCAGGGCAAGCAACTCGCGCGGGTAACCGTCGAGATTCTCGGCCCGGCGCCGCTGACGGAACTGACCGTCAGCGCTGGTCTGGACCGCCCCGGCCGCTCGGTCGAGCTGCTCTCGGCGGAGCTGCGCGACGGCAGCCGCACGGTCGCGCGCGCGTCGGCGTGGCGTATCTCCACTTCGGACACCGACGAGATCACCGCGAACCTGGCCGAACCGCTGCGACCGCTGCCGGACGACGCGCCGGAGGCCCAGTGGCCGGAGGGCTGGCACGGCGGCTACCTCGAAGCGATGGAGTTGCGGGCCGTGCGCGGTGGTCCGGACCAGCCGGGCGCCTGCGCGGTGTGGGGCCGCCCGCGCGTCGAGCTCGTCGACGGCGAGAAGATCAGCCCGTTGCAGCGGCTGTTCACCTTCGCCGACTCCGGCAACGGCGTGTCCAACTTCCTCGATCCGCGCCGCTGGTGGTTCATCAACACCGACCTGACGGTCCACCTGGTCCGCACCCCGGAGGGCGACTGGATCGGCCTCGACGCGCGGACCACCGTCGGCGCGCACGGGCTCGGCACCGCGACCAGTACGCTGCACGATCTGTCAGGGCAGGTAGGAACGGGGGCGCAGGCGCTGTTGGTCCGAACCCGTGCGGGCTGACCGTAGATCGAATACCCTTCGCGCCAACCACGAACCAGGGAGCATGCCCAGAATGCAGATCACCTCGGTGGTCAACCAGAAAGGCGGGGTCGGCAAGACCTCGCTCAGCGTCGGCGCGGCGGCGGCGCTGGCCGAGCGCGGACGGCGCGTCCTGCTCATCGACCTGGACCCCCAGGGCCACGCCACCACGGAGATGCTCGGCCTGTCCGAAGCACCCGCCGAGGCGCCGAGCCTGGCGAAAGCGCTCACCAAGATCTGGAAGGGCCCGGTCGAAGAGCTGATCGTGCCGCATCCCCGCAGCAACGTCGGCCGGGGCGGCTGTTTCGACGTCATCCCGACCTCGCCGGGGATGTTCGACCTCATCCGCAGGCTCGACCAGTTCCGGGTGCCCGGCTGGCAGCTCGCCAGGGTCCTGCAGTTCGCGAACTACGACCACATCGTCATCGACTGCCCGCCCGCGCTCGACGTGCTTACCAACAACGCGCTCGCCGCTTCGCACGGCATCCTGGTCCCGGTCCAGCCAGACCGCACCAGCATCCGCGCGCTCCGGTTGCTCAACGACCAGGTCAACTACGTCCAGCAGACGGTCAACCGGCCCCCGATCGCCTACTTCGGCATCGTCCCCGGCCTGTACCGCCGCCCGATCTCGCACTACGCGGCGGCGGCGTTGCAGGAGCTCTACGGCTTCGGCATCCCGATGCTGTCCCACATCCCGCTCGGCGTGGTGATGAACGAGGCCGCGGCGCACGGCGTCCCGGTGACCACCTACGCCCCGGAGACCATCCAGGCGGTCTCGTTCCGCGAGATCGCGGAGACGCTCGACGGGTACTACGCCCAGCGCCCGCAGCCCGCGGTGATCCCCGCCGAAGAGGACTTCATCTTCGAGGACTTCATCACCCAGGTCTCCCAAGCCCGCAACACCAACGACAACGGCGCCCGCAAAGGCCTCTACGACCTCATGCCCAAACGCCCGCGCCCCCCGCACTGACCGCGATAAAGCCCGCTTTACTCCCCGGGATAAAGCGGGCTTTATCCCGCGAAGTAAAGCCCGCTTTATCCCGGTCCTGACCTCAGGCTGAGCCGATCACGGTCAGGTCCGCCCACAGGGTGACCACGCTCTTTCTGGTGCGGTGCAACAGGTCGTCGAGCAGCGCGAGGCTCGCCGAGTCCCTCGTCACCTTGCCGAGGCGCGTCGCTTCGCGGGCGCTGTCGTGCACGGTCTCCAGCAGATGCGGCTGGACGATGATCACCTTGGTGTGATCGCTGGGCACCCGGACGCGCAGCTCGTCGAGGAACTCCGCACCTGCCACCCGCACGCCGTCGTGCCAGGCCGCGCGGGTTTCGAGCAGCTTCCCGTCGAAGCGGGCGAGCAGCTCGTCGGTCCGCAGCCGCCGGACGTTCTTGACCGTCTGGCTCACCACTTCCTCGAAGGCGGTCACCGCGATGCGGCGATCGGCACTGAGGTTGCCTGCCGCCTTGACGTGGATCGCGGTCAGCGTGCCGTCTTCGGCGAGGTGCAGGAAGTCCGCTACCTCGCCTGCGCCGTCGTCGCACAGGAGCCAGCCCTGGTCGAAGGTCTTGACCACCCAGGCGAACAACGAGTCGTCGCCGGGCTGACCGATCGCGTCGTGGAGCGACTTCCCCTTGCCGAACGTGGGCTTCTCCTTCGTGACCCGGTGACCGGTGAAATCCGCGAACCTGAGGTTCGGGAACGGATCCGACTTGAGGTTCTCCCGGAAGACCTGGCGGTTGTTGAACGCGTGGCCGGATTGGTAGTGCACGGTCAGCAGGTCACCGTCACCGATGGCCTCCTTGATCCGCCTGGCGATCTGCTCCGCGCTGGGCGCTCCCGAGTACCGCACGTCGAGCTGGACGCCGTCGCCGACCTTGCTCGGCTTGATCAGCAGCGTGCCCGCGGCCGAGCCGTCGAGACCGACTTCGACGAGCGCGCCCGGAGAGCCCGAGACCTCACGCACCTCGAGTATCGCTGACCGGAGCAGCTCGGCGCGCTCGGCCAACTCCTCGTCCGCCTCCTCGTCATCGACGTCCGCCACCGAAATCTCGAAGGCGCCCCACACTTTGCCGAGGTCGGTTTCGGGGATGGCGAGTTCGGCGAACGGCGGCTCCGGTTCCGCTTCGCTCACCAGCGCTTTTTCGAGCATGTCGAGCGCTTCGCCCGCGGCGGCCAGGAACATCGGGAAATCGGAGGTCCGCTTCCAGGAAATGGTCGACTTGCCGGGGTTCACCGTGATCACGTCACGCAGCAACGCCTTTTCGTCCACCGGCTCGTAGAAGAACTTGGCCGCGGCCAGCGCGAACGTGCTGTCGTCCAGCCCGTCCAAGGTGTCCTGCACCCGCTGCCCGCCGAGCGCCTTGCTGTCCGGCTTGCTCACCCGCCGCCGGTGCATCCCGCGCATCCACACCATCCGCGCGTCCCCGTTGAACGTCGCGGCCAGCACCGGCTGCGCGACGAACCGGAACGTCCCCGTCCGCCGCACCCAGGTCTGCAACCGTTCGGAACTCGGCACATCCCCGTACACCGCGACCAGCCGATTCCGCCGCAGCGCCATGATCAACTGCTGGCACACGTCGGCCAGCCCGGACTCCTTGCTCGCCCAGCCAGGCACCCGCACCAGTTCCCTGGCGATGAAGAACAGCCCGTCGAACCCGAAGTCGCCGAGCACGCCGACCTCGTCGACCACCTCCCTGGCGCCGACGGTCCGTTCCGACCAGACATTCACCTCATGGGCGCGGCCACGGTCATTCGCCGTTTTCCGCAGAAAGCGCTGGAACTGTTTGAAGGCAACATCGACATCGTCACCGACGCATTCGAGAACGGTGATAGACAGAAAGGGATTCACGTCCGCCAGGTGAAGCTCGCGGGGTTTCGAAAAGGAGGTCGTCATAGCCCGGAGAACGTAGTCCCGCAAATCGGGAAAACCAGGTTCTCGCGCAAGCTGGCACGTTAATGTCCAGTGCCATGAATACCCGTGAATTGTCAATTTTCGCGAGCGCCGCGTGTTTGCTATCGTCTTCGGGTGCATGACGACGACCAGGCCACGCAGGTTCACCCGCCGCTGGGGACGCTTCCGATGCTTCCCCCGGAGCCAGGCCACGCGCACGCCGAGTCGTCGTTGTCGTGGACTCCCCTGGCTGAGGCCCTTCCGGTCGTCTGGCGCTCCGAACTGACCGCCCACCCGCAGGGAGCCACCGTCGAACTGCACCTCGTGCCGGTCGACCCCGGTTTCCGCCACGAGGAACTCGGCAGCGTCTCCCTGACCGAACTTGGCCGCGCGCAAGGGTTTTTCAAGGCGTCCGAAGGACTCGAGGTCAGCTCATCGGATGACGTGACGTGGGCACATTCCACCGATCGGGCGACAGGAACCGGCATCGCGGTGCACCGGTCCGGTCAGCGGTCGTGCTGGTTCCAGTTGCCGCGCGAGCAAATCGGTTCGGTCATCGACGAGGACGACCTGAGCACGCATCTGCGCGGAATGCTCGCACTGCTCACCGAAATCGAGCTGCCACTCGCGGATTCGGTCGCGCCGACGATCGGGCTGGACCCGGTCGGCCTGGTGCGGCTGGGCCGCCCTGATCCGGCCGCGGCCGACCAGCACGCGATTCCGCTTCAGGAACGGGTTCGCATCCGGTTCGACGCCGAAGAGTCCATCCCGGCGGAAGCACTGCGTCATTCGGCGAACGCCGTCGCGGACGAGCTCATCGCACGCCTCGCCTCAGCGCTGCACAACTAGCTCAGCAGCGCCGCGATCACGGAAAGCGTTGCCATGGACAGCAAAGTCGTGATCAACACCGCGTCGCGGGTGAAGCGGCTGTCGATCGCGTACTGACTCGTCGCGATGAAGATGTTCTGCGCCGTGGGCAAGGCCGAGCACAGCACCGCGGCGAGCATGACCGGCTGCGGCAGGCCCAAAGCCAGCCCGACACCCAAAGCGACCAGCGGCTGCGCGATCACCTTCAGCACCACGACCATGGTCAGTTCGCCGCGGCGGGGTTCGCCCGTGACGACGGTCTTGCCGGGGTTCAAAGACATGCCCAGCGCCAAAAGCGCGGTGGCGACACCGGCGTTGCCGAGTGTGTGGATCGGCTGCATCAGCAGGTCAGGCAGATGCAAGCCGGTCGTGCCGACCAGCACGCCGAGCAGCGACGCCGCGATGACCGGGTTGCGGACCGGGAGCATGAGCAGCGCGCGCAGGCGGGAGCTTTCGCCGCGTGGGACGTCGGACTCCAGGAGGCCGAGCATGAGCGGCATCATGCCCAGCGACTGGATCAGCAGGACCGAGACGATGAACGACGAGCCGCCCAGCACCTGCAGGGCGACCGGGATGCCGAGGTTGCCCGCGTTCGTGTAGCAGGCGGCCATGCCGGTGACGACGCCTTCGCCGCGCTTGCGGCGGAAGACCCAGCGCGAGAGCACCGCGGCGGTGATGCCCACCGCCGCGGTGCCCGCGACGAACGCGAGCAGTCCCGGGTTGACCAATGCCGAGAAGGAGGTGCTGGTCAGGGTGCTGAAGACCACCGCGGGCATGGCGACGGTGAACGCGAACCGGGTCAACACCTGGTCCGCGCGGTCGCCGAGCACCGCGAAGCGGCTCAGCAGGTACCCGAGCCCGGTGATCGCCCAGATGGGGGCGAACGCCGGGAGGACACTCACAGCCGGCAGGAGCGGATGTCCGAGGCCAGTACCGCTTTGGCGCCGAGTTCGGCGAGTTCGTCCATGATCTGGTTGACCTGCTTGCGCGGGACCATCGCGCGGACGGCGACCCAGTCTTCGTGCGCGAGCGGGGCGACGGTCGGCGACTCGAGGCCTGGGGAGACCGCGATGGCCTTTTCGAGCAGCACGCGGGGGCAGTCGTAGTCGAGCATCATGTACTGCTGCGCGAAGACGACGCCCTGCAGGCGCGCCGAGAGCTGGGCCTGTGCCTTGGTCAGCTCGCGGCCGGCGCGGTGCACGAGCACGCCCTCGGAGCGGCAGATGACGTCACCGAAGGCGACGAGGTTGTGCTGACGCAGGGTGCGGCCGGAGCCGACCACGTCGGCGACCGCGTCGGCGACGCCGAGCTGGATCGAGATCTCGACCGCGCCGTCGAGGCGGATGATCTCGGCCTCGATGCCGCGGGCGCCGAGGTCCTTGCGGACCAGCCTGGGGTACGAGGTCGCGAGGCGCTTGCCCTGCAGGTCCTCGACCTTCCACTCGCGGCCGGCGGGGGCGGCGTAGCGGAACGTCGAGCCGCCGAAGCCGAGCGAGAGGGTCTCGTCGACGGGGGCGCCGGAGTCCATCGCCAGGTCGCGGCCGGTGATGCCGAGGTCGAGCTCGCCGGAGCCGACGTAGATCGGGATGTCCTTGGGCCGCAGGTAGAAGAACTCGACCTCGTTGTGCGGGTCGAGCACGGTCAGGTCGCGAGCCTCATGGCGCTGCCGGTACCCCGCCTCACCGAGCATCTCCGAAGCGGAAACGGCGAGCGCTCCCTTGTTCGGCACGGCAACACGCAGCATCGGACTTCCCTCTTTCACAGGTAGCGGTAAACGTCCTCGATGGACAGACCACGGCCCAGCATCAGCACCTGGAGCCGGTACAGCAGCTGCGAGATCTCCTCGGCGAGCCGCTCGTCGGATTCGTGCTCGGCGGCGATCCACACCTCGCCGGCTTCTTCGAGCACCTTCTTGCCCTGCGCGTGCACGCCCGCGTCCAGCGCGGCGACGGTGCCGGAGCCGTCGGGGCGGGTACGCGCGCGCTCGGCAAGCTCGGCGAACAGCTCATCGAAGGTCTTCACACCGCCGATCCTTCCATCCGCGATTCCACCGGCTGGACCCGGCCTTAGAACAACGCCACCGGGCCGCGCTCGAAGTCCAGCAGAAAGCGCTTCCGCTCGATTCCGCCGCCGTAGCCGGTCAGGTCGCCGGTCGAGCCGACAACGCGGTGACAAGGCACGATGACGCTGATCGGGTTCTTGCCGTTGGCCAGCCCGACGGCCCGCGAGGCGCTGGGATTGCCGAGCCGCTGGGCGAGCTCACCGTAGGAAATCGTCTCGCCATATGGGATCTCGGCCAGTTCCGTCCACACGCGACGCTGGAACTCGGTGCCCGCGAACGTGATCGGCAGGTCGAATTCACGCCGCTGACCCGCGAAGTACTCCTTGAGTTGGCTTTCCACCCGCGCGAACAGCTCGGCGCCGTCGTCTTCCGGCCCGAATGTCTCGAACTTCGGGAGATGCCGCTGCTGCTCCATGTACAGCCCGGCGAGGGCGCCGTCCTGCGCGACGCACGTCAGCTTGCCGATCGGGCTGTCGAGCACGGCGTGGGTCCTGGTCATGTGTTTCTCCTTACGCGGGAAGGTAGTTGATGGGGTGGTCGCCGGTCGCCCAGAGGTGCTGTACGGCGTACGCGCGCCACGGCCGCCAGCGCGCGGCGTGCTCGTCGAGCTTCTCGATGCCGAGCGCCTTCGCCGCGAGCTTCACACCGAGGTCGTTGGGGATGAACGCGTCCGGGTCGCCGAGCGCGCGCATCGCGATCGTCTCGACCGTCCACGGGCCGAAACCGGGCAACTCGGTCAGCGCGGCCCGCGTGCGATCCCAGTCCGAACCGGCGCCGAGATCGAGGTCGCCCATGGTCTCGATCAAGGTGAGCAGCGTCCGGCGACGGGATTTCGGCATGGCCAGCGTCTCGGGATCCACCTCTTTGAGCGCTTCCGTGTCCGGGAAGAGGTGGGTCAGGCCGCCGTCCGGATCGTCGATGGGCTCGCCGTGCGCCTGGACCAGCCTGGCGGCGTGCGTGCGGGCGGCGGCGGTCGACACCTGCTGGCCGAGCACCGCGCGCACGGCGAACTCCTCGCCGTCGACCGTGCGCGGCACCCGGCGGCCGGGTTCCTTGGCCACCAGCGGCGCGAGCAGCGGGTCGCGGGACAGCAGCTCGTCGACGGCGACCGGGTCGGCGTCGAGGTCGAGCAGCCAGCGGCACCGGCTGATGGCCATCGAGAGGTCACGCAGGTCGGTCAGGGTGAGCTGGCAGCCGATGTGCTCCGGCAACGGCCGCAGCGCGACGACGCCGTGCCCGTGCGGCAGCCGCAGCGTCCGGCGATACGCGCCGTCACGCCACTCCTCGACACCCGGCACGCCGGTCGCGGCGAGATGCCCGAACAGGTTGTCCGGGCACAGCGGCGCGCGGAACGGCAGCCGCAGCGCGATCGTGCCGGTCGTGGCTTGCGCTTTCGTCCGGCGGCGCAGCTCGGTCGGCGACAGCGCGAAGACCTCGCGGACGGTGTCGTTGAACGTCCGGATGCTGGAGAACCCGGCCGCCAGCGCCAGATCGCTCATCGGCAGCGTGGTCGTCTCGATGAGCAGCCGGGCCGTCTGCGCCCGCTGCGACCTGGCCAGCGCCAGCGGCCCGGCGCCGAGTTCGGCGATCAGCTGCCGCTCGACCTGCCGCACGCTGTAGCCGAGCCTGCTCGCCAGTCCCGGCACGCCGTCGCGGTCGACGACGCCGTCCGCGATCAGCCGCATCGCCCTGGCGACCAGGTCGGCGCGCACGTTCCACTCCGGCGAGCCGGGACTCGCGTCGGGACGGCAGCGTTTGCAGGCCCGGAACCCGGCCTGCTGGGCCGCGGCCGCGCTCGGGTGGAACGTCATGTTCTCGGGCTTGGGCGGCACCACCGGGCAGCTGGGACGGCAGTAGATGCGCGTCGTCAGCACCGCGGTGAAGAACCACCCGTCGAAGCGGGCGTCCTTCGACTGGACCGCCCGCACACACCGCTCGAAGTCCTCATGCACCCCACCAGCATCACCCCTGCCGACGCCTCGCGCTGGCGAAAAAACGACATCGGCGTCGACGGGATAAAGCGGGCTTTACTCCGCGAGATAAAGCCCGCTTTATCCCCGGGAGTAAAGCGGGCTTTATCCCGGGTTCAGCAGGTCGCGGAGCTCGGGGACGCCGATGCCGGCCAGGGAGTCGCGGAAGACGCGGCGGGGGCCGGGGTCGACCGGGACGTCGTTCGGGACGACCAGGACGGTGCAGCCCGCCGCGGCCGCCGAGGCGGCGCCGGGCGGGGAGTCCTCGATGGCGACGCAGAGCTTCGGGTCGACGTCGAGGAGCTGCGCGGCCAGCAGATACGGCTTCGGGTGGGGCTTGTTGAGGCCGCCGACCTCGTCGCCGCACACGGTCACGTCGAAGAACTCACGCCCGATCGTGTGCAGCGCGAGCTCGGTCAGCGAGCGCTCGGTCGAGGTGACCAGCGCCGACGGGATGCCCGCGTTCCGCACCGCGGCGAGCGCCTCCCGGGCGCCGGGACGCCACGGCAGCGCGTCGTCGAACAGCCCGGCCGTGCGGTCGCGGATCCACTCCCCCGTCTCGGCGATCGCCTCCGGGGTCGCCGGCTTGCCGCACACTTCGAGCAGGTAGCTCGATGTGTCGTTCATGTTGGAGCCGACCAGCGTCATGCGCTGCTCTTCCGAGATGGTCCCGCCGAGCCACTCCGCGCACTCGTACAGCGCCACGTCCCACAGCTTCTCGGAATCGACCAGCGTGCCGTCCATGTCCCACAGCACGGCGGACAATTCGCTCACATTCACTCCTACGTGTTGAAGTACTTGGCTTCGGGGTGGTGGCAGACGATGGCGTCGGTCGACTGCTCGGGGTGCAGCTGGAACTCCTCGGACAGCTTGACGCCGATCCGCTCCGGCTCCAGCAGCTCGACGATCTTCGCGCGGTCTTCGAGGTCGGGACAGGCGCCGTAGCCGAGCGAGAACCGCGCGCCGCGGTAACCCAGCTTGAAGAAGTCCTCGACGTCTTCGGGGTCCTCATCGGACATCGCCGCGCCGCTGGAGAACCGCAGTTCCTGCCGGATCCGGCAGTGCCAGTACTCCGCGAGCGCCTCGGTGAGCTGCACGCCGAGACCGTGCACCTCCAGGTAATCCCGATACGAGTTGGCGGCGAACAGCTCGTTGGCGTAGTCCGCGATCGGCTGCCCCATGGTCACCAGGGTGAACGGGACGACGTCGACCTCGCCCGCCGCCAGCGCCAGTTCACGCGGGCGGTAGAAGTCGGCCAGGCACATCCGGCGGTCGCGCTTCTGCCGGGGGAAGCTGAAGCGCGTGCGCTCCGGCGCGTCCGGCGACGGCTCCGTCAGCACGACGAGGTCGTTTCCTTCGGCCACGCAAGGGAAGTAGCCGTAGACGACGGCCGCGTGCTGCAACAGCCCGTCGGTGGCGAGCCGGTCCAGCCAGTACCGCAGCCGCGGCCTGCCCTCGGACTCGACAAGGTCCTCATAGGACGGTCCGGCGCCGCCGCGCGCGCCCTTGAGGCCCCACTGGCCCATGAACGTCGCGCGCTCGTCGAGCATCGACGCGTAGTCGGCCAACGGCACGCCCTTGATCACCCGGCTGCCCCAGAACGGCGGCGACGGGACCAGGACGTCGGTCGCGACGTCCGAGCGAGCAGGCTGGTCCTCGATGGGATCTTCGGCTTCCAGCTTGGCTTTCCGCGCTTCCGCGATGCGCAGCGAACGCTCACGACGCGCCTTGCGCTCGGCGCGCTTGGCCTCCGCCTCGGCGTCGATGATCGGCGACTCGCCGCGCTTGGCTGCCATGATCGCGTCCATCAGCCGCAGGCCCTCGAACGCGTCGCGGGCGTAGCGGACATCGCCGAGGTACATCTCGGTGAGGTCGTTCTCCACATAGGACCGAGTCAGCGCCGCGCCGCCCAAAAGCACCGGCCAGCGCGCGGAAACGCCTCGGGAGTTCATCTCCTCGAGGTTCTCCTTCATGATCACCGTGGACTTCACCAGCAGGCCGGACATGCCGATCGCGTCGACGTTGTTCTCTTCGGCCGCTTCGAGGATCGTGGTGATCGGCTGCTTGATGCCGAGGTTGACCACCTCGTAGCCGTTGTTGCTCAGGATGATGTCGACGAGGTTCTTGCCGATGTCGTGCACGTCGCCGCGCACGGTCGCCAGCACGATGCGGCCCTTGCCGCTGTCGTCTTCCTTCTCCATGTGCGGTTCGAGGAACGCGACGGCCGCCTTCATCACCTCGGCCGACTGCAGCACGAACGGCAGCTGCATCTGCCCCGACCCGAACAGCTCGCCGACGGTCTTCATGCCGGACAGCAGGGTGTCGTTGATGATCTGCAGCGCCGGGCGCTCCTTGAGCGCGTCGTCGAGGTCGGCGTCGAGCCCGTTGCGCTCGCCGTCGACGATCCGGCGCTCCAGCCGCTCGAACAGCGGCAGCCGCGCGAGTTCCTCCGCGCGGGAGGCCTTGCTCGACGCGGCGCTGACGCCCTCGAACAGGGCCATCAGCTCCTGCAGCGGGTCGTAGCCCTCGCGGCGGCGGTCGTAGACCAGGTCGAGCGCGACGGCGCGCTGCTCGTCGGGGATGCGCGCCATCGGCAGGATCTTCGACGAGTGCGCGATCGCGGTGTCCAGCCCCGCCTGCACGCATTCGTGCAGGAACACGGAGTTCAGCACCTGGCGGGCCGCCGGGTTCAGCCCGAAGGACACATTGGACAGTCCGAGCGTGGTCCGCACGGCGGGGTAGAGCTTCTTGAGCTCGCGGATCGCGTTGATGGTCTCGATCGCGTCGCGGCGGACCTCCTCCTGCCCGGTGGAGATCGGGAAGGTCAGGCAGTCGACGATGATGTCCTCGACCCGCATGCCCCAGTTCTGGGTCAGGTCCTCGATCAGCCGCTTGGCGATCCGGACCTTCCACTCGGCGGTGCGCGCCTGGCCTTCCTCGTCGATGGTCAGCGCGACGACCGCGGCGCCGTGTTCCCGCACCAGCCGCATGATCCGCTGGAACCGCGAGTCGGGGCCGGCGCCGTCCTCGTAGTTGACCGAGTTGACCGCGCAGCGGCCGCCGAGCTGCTCCAGCCCGGCCTGCAGCACGGCGGGCTCGGTGGAGTCGAGCATGATCGGCAGCGTCGACGCGGTGGCCAGGCGACCGGCCAGCTCGGCCATGTCGGCGACGCCGTCGCGACCCACGTAGTCGATGCAGAGGTCGAGCATGTGCGCGCCGTCGCGGGTCTGGTCGCGGGCGATCTCGACGCAGTCCTCGAAGCGGCCTTCGAGCATCGCCTCGCGGAACTTCTTGGAGCCGTTGGCGTTGGTGCGCTCGCCGATCATCAGCACGCTGGCGTCCTGCTGGAACGGCACCGCCTGGTAGAGCGAGGACACGCCGGGCTCGGGACGCGGTCGCCGCGCGGCCGGCTGGAGGTCGGCGACGGCCGCGACCAGCTGGCGGATGTGCTCGTCGGTGGTGCCGCAGCAGCCGCCGACCAGCCCGACGCCGAACTCGCGGACGAACCCGGACAGCGCCTCGGCCAGTCCTTCCGGGCCGAGCGGGTAGACCGCGCCGTTCGGGCCGAGCTCGGGCAGGCCCGCGTTCGGCATCACCGAGAGCGGGACGCGGGCGTGCCGGGAGAGCTGGCGCAGGTGCTCGCTCATCTCGGCGGGGCCGGTGGCGCAGTTGAGGCCGATCAGGTCGATGCCGAGCGGCTCCAGCGCGGCGAGCGCGGCGTTGACCTCGGTGCCGAGCAGCATGGTGCCGGTGGTCTCGACGGTGATCGAGGCGATGATCGGGACCCGGCGGCCCTCGGCGGCCATCGCGCGGTGCGCGGCGATGATCGAGGCCTTGGTCTGGAGGATGTCCTGAGTGGTCTCGACGAGCACCGCGTCGACCCCGCCGGCGAGCAGGCCGCGGACCGATTCCTGGTACGCGTCACGCAGCGTGACGAACGGGGCGTGCCCGAGGGTGGGCAGCTTGGTGCCGGGGCCGACCGAACCGAGCACGAAACGAGAACGGTCCGGCGTCGAGAACTCGTCGGCGACCTCGCGGGCCAGTTTGGCGCCCTCGACCGACAGCTCGAAGATGCGCTCCGGGATGTCGTACTCGGCGAGGTTGGCGAAGTTCGTGCCGAACGTGTTGGTCTCGATCGCGTCCGCACCGGCCTCGAGATAACCACGGTGAACGCTCTTCACGACGTCCGGCCGGGTGACGTTGAGGATCTCGTTGCAGCCTTCGAGACCGGCGAAATCATCCAGCGAGAGGTCATGGGCCTGCAGTGCGGTCCCCATCGCACCGTCGGCCACCACGACCCGGGTTCGCAGTGCGTCGAGAAGCGGTGACGAAACACGATTGGACATACCCACCAGCTTACGGTGGCCTGGTCGTAGGCTGGTCAAGTGAGTGAGCCCGTCGACGAGACCCAGCAGCGCGAGAACGAGCACGCTGAGCGCCCAGACTTCACCGCCCCGCTGATGGTGGTGGCCTTCGAAGGCTGGAACGATGCAGGTGACGCGGCCAGCAGAGCCGTCGAGCACCTGCAGCTCAACTGGGATGCGACGCCGCTGGCCGAGTTGGAGCCAGACGACTACTACGACTTCCAGGTGAGCCGCCCCACAGTCCGCATGGTGGACGGGGTCACCCGGCGGGTGGATTGGCCGACGACCCGGCTGTCCGTCTGCCGCCCCGAGGCGCTCGACCGTGACGTCGTGCTCGTGCAAGGACCAGAGCCCAACATGCGCTGGCGCGCGTTCTGCGCGGAGCTGCTGGAGCACATCGAGCAACTGAAGGTGTCCACAGTGGTGACGCTCGGCGCGCTGCTGGCCGACACCGCGCACACCCGCCCGGTCCCGGTCACCGGGACGGCCTACGACGCGGAGGCCGCGACCAGGTTCGGCCTGGAGCGCAACCGGTACCAGGGCCCGACCGGCATCGTCGGCGTGCTGCAGGACTTCTGCGTGCAGGCAGGCATCCCGGCGGTGTCCATCTGGGCGGCGGTGCCGCACTACGTCTCGCACCCGCCGTCACCGAAGGCCACCCTCGCGCTGCTGCACAAGCTCGAGGACGTCCTCGACGTCGAGATCCCGCTCGGCGCGCTGCCGGAGCAGGCCGAGGAGTGGCAGCGGACGGTCAGCGAGATGGCCGAGGAGGACGACGAGATCTCGGAGTACGTCCGCTCGCTCGAAGAGCGCGAGGACGAGAACAACGAGGTCAACCCGGAGGATGTCAGCGGCGACAAGATCGCCGCCGACATCGAGCGCTACCTGCGGCGTCGCCGTCCCGGCCAGGAGGGCTTCGGGCCTAAGTAGGCCAGTCGAACGCGCGGGCGGGGTTGCCGACGAAGAAACTCTTCACGGCGGCCTCGCCCAGTTCTTTCTCCAGGCCGGGCTTGACGACCCTGAGCAGGTGCGGCATCCCCGGGTTGCCTCGCGCGGCGGCCGTCGTGGTGTCGCCGCCGAGCAGCACCTGATGGGCATGACCGGCTTCGGCGAGCGCGACGAGGGCGTCGAACAGCCGCCAGTCGGTCGCGTGGTTGGCGCGGCTCGGGCCGTCGAAGGCCAGGAACGCGCCCGCTTCGGCGGCCCGCCGGTGGACCCGGAAGTCCGGCGAGCGGTTCAGATGCCCGAGGATCACACGATCGGGTGGAACCTCCAGCCGTCCACAGAGGAGTTCGAGCACGTCGAGCGCGCCGGTCCCGAGTTCCAAGTGGACACCGATGGGCGCCCCGGTCGCCTTCGACGCCTCGGCCGCGGCGGTCATGGTGGCCGTGGCGTGGTCGTCGAGACCGTGGAACCCGCCGGCGACCTTGATCATGCCCGCCTTGATGTCGCCGCCTTCGATCCCCTGCGTCAGCTCGCTGGTGAAAATCTCGCTGAGCCGGTTCTTCACCTGGGCGAGCACGGCGGGCGGGGTGAACTCCGCCGCGTGCAGCCCGGTCGCGGCGATCACGTGCACCCCGGCCGCCTTCGACACCCAGGGCAGGTCGTCGGCCCGGCGCCCGAGCCCGTACGGCGTCCACTGCGCCACGGCTCCCCCGCCGAGCGCCGCGAACGCCTTGAGTTCGGCGGTCGCGGCGTCGGGGTCGTCGAGCTCCTGCCCCGGCAGCTTGGGCGTCGCCATGAAGAGGTGGTCGTGCGCGTTGCAGACGCCGAGCGTGCCGGCCGGAATGTCCCCCAGGACGGTCCTGATCACGAACCCGAGACTACCGGGATAAAGCGGGCTTTACTCCGCGATGTTTAGCGGGCTTTATCCCCGGGAGTAAAGCCCGCTTTATCCCAGTCCGGCGTCAGGGGAAGACGCGGATGACGTGGTTCATCCAGTTGGACTGGCCGTAGAGCGAGCGGATGTGGACGCTCTTGCCGTCGCGGGGCGGCGCGGATTCGAGGAGCTGGTTGCCGCCCAGGTAGAGCGCGACGTGGGTGGTGGACTCGGAGTCGTCGCCGTCGCCCCAGAAGATCAGGTCGCCCGCCTTCATCTGGCCGACCGGGACCCGGGTGCCCGCCTTGTACTGCTCACCCGTCCAGTAGCCGAGGTCGACCCCGGCGCCCTTCCAGAAGGCGTACAGCGTCAGGCCCGAGCAGTCGAAGCCGAACCGGTTGTAGTCGTCACCCTGAGCGGGATCGTTGTCCGGGTAGTGGTGGATGCCGTAGGACGGGCCGCCCTTGCCGCCGCCACCCCACGCGTAGTCGTACCCCTTGCCCACCATGGACTTCGCGGCCGCGATCACGCGGGCGATCTTCTCGGCGGAGGTACCGGTCCTGGGGCCCGCCGGGCCGGTGTTGCGGCCGTGCTCGCCGGTGTTGGACGGCGACTCGCCATCGGTGTCGCAGCGGGGAATGCCTGCCACGTAAGCGTTCGCGACGTACTGGTCGGGCACCCAGAGCGCATCGGCCGTGTAGTCCCAGATCGTGCCGCCCGCGGTGGCCTGGCACTGGACCGGCACCGAAGCACCGGCGAGGTACTTGTCGACGACCACGCCTGGCGCGTCCGATGAGTCTCCCTTGTGGACACGGCCGTTGAGATCCACCTTGGCGGGGAACGACTTCGGCAGCACGCACTGCGGCTGCGCGACACCGTTCGTTTCGACGTAGGCGCCGGGGATCCAGTATCCGTCGGAAGTGAGGTCCCAGACGGTGCTGCCGCCGTAGGACGGCCCGGTGTCCTGGCACACCAGCGAAACCTGGGTGCCCGCCGGATACTTGTCGGACACACGCTGCGCTCCGACGGGAACGTTGGGGTCCTTGACCGTGCGACCGTCCACAGTGGTCTTGACGGTGAACGCCTGCGCCGCCGAGGCGCCGGGCACCAGCCCGCCGAGGCCGATGCCCGCCACTAGTAGCGCGAGCGCGATCTTCCTTGCCGACATGGGATTCTCCTTATGAAAAAGGGGCCGGTGACCTCGCGGTCACCGGCCCCCTGTCGATCAGTGGTTACCAGCTGGACGGGACGTAGGCCCAGCCGAGGTAGTCGCTGCGGGACTCGTAGCTGCTGGTCTGGTAGACCGACGGCCCGGTGCTGATGGCCGTGCCGCCGCCGAGCGCCAGCATGATGTGACCGGCGCTGGTGGTGCTGGTGAAGAACACCGCGGTGCCCGCCGGGGCGTGCGTGCCGCGGTGGATGCGGCCGTTGTTCTTCTGCCACTGGTAGTGCGTCAGCGCGGTGGCGAACCGGCCGCTGGTGCCGAAGGCGCGCTCGACGAAGAGCTCGCACTGGTTGTTCCAGTCGGTGTGGCCGAGGCGGGCCTTGGCGAACGCGATCGCCTCGTTGGCGCGCGGGTCGGCCGGGTTGGTCGAGGACGGCGGCTTGAGACCGTCGGTGTCGCAGTGCGGGAGGCCGGAGACGAAGCCCTCGGTGCCCGTCTTGACGTATTCGTCCGGAACCCAGAGGTTGTCGGAGGTCTTGTCCCAGATCTCGTCGCCGGCGGTGGCCTGGCAGACGACCGGCACCGAGGCGCCTTCCTTGTACTTGTCGGCGACACTGCCCGGCGCGGTCGCCGCGTCACCCTTGTCGGCGCGGCCGTTGAGGTCGGCCTTGGCGGGGTAGGACTTCGGGAACGAGCACTTCGGCGCCACCATCGAGGTCGAGCCGGTCTTGACGTAGGTGTCGGCGACCCAGACACCGTCGGTGGTGAGGTCCCAGATGGTGCTGCCGCCGACCTCGGGGCCGGTGTCCTGGCAGGCCAGCGTCACCATGGTGCCCGAGGTGTAGAAGTTCGAGATGCGCTGCTTGCCGACCGCCACGTTGGGGTCCTTGACCGTGCGACCGTCCACAGTGGTCGAAACGGGGTAGCTCGAAGCCGCCTGCGCGGTCTGCGCCCCCACACCGAGTCCCGTCACCAGCATGGCGAAACCGGTCGCCGCCACGGCAGCTCTGATGCTTGTCTTCACTTCGTGCTCCTTGAATTTCCGAGGTGCCGAAAGCTTCACACCCGCTCGTACAAGAGCCGTACAAGCGCCGGTCCGCGCGGCTTGTACACCTCTTGTACGAGCCGCCACGACGCTGAACCCATGAGAAGAGCAGGATTCACGCGGACAGCGTTCGGCCTCGCGGCCGGGCTCGTCGCGGCGGCGGCGATGACCGCGGCCGTGGCGCCCGCCGCACAGGCGGCGGTCGGCAACACGGTGGTGTTCAAGCAGAACAATGAGGGCTACGACTGTTTCCGCATCCCGTCGGTGATCAAGGCGAAGAACGGCGACCTGCTCGCGTTCGCCGAGGGACGCAACGGCGGCGCGAGCTTCTGCAACGACCACGGCGACATCGACCTGGTGCTGAAGAGATCGTCCGACAACGGCAAGACCTGGAGCGGACTCCAGATCGTCATCGAGGGATTCGGTGACACCAAGGGAAATCCGACCGCCGTGGTCGTCCCGTCCACCGGGCGGGTCGTGCTGCTCTCCACGATGGAGTGCGTCAAGAACCCGTCGTGCGGCCGGATCCCGCGCGTGCAGCACAGCGACGACAACGGCAAGACCTGGACCGTGCCCAAGGTGCTGACCACCGAACTGGGCTTCGACTCGGCGCCGGGCTGGCTGGCCACCGGGCCGTCACACGGCATCGTGCTCACCAAGGGCGCGCACGCGGGCCGGATCGTCGCGGGCATGAGCTACTCGATCGGCACGAAGGACACCGGCTCGCTCATCTACAGCGACGATCAAGGCGTCACCTGGAAACGCGGCGCCACGGACACCAGCACCACGACCGCGATGAACCCGCAGGAGATCAGCGTCATCGAACTCGCCGACGGCCGGGTGTACGCGGCGGCGCGCAACGACGCCAACAATGACAACAAGTGCCTCGCCGGAGGCACACGGAACCGGGCATACGCCATCAGTTCGGACGGCGGCGCCTCGTTCTCGTCGAAGTTCACCTTCGAGAACGACCTCGTCACGCCGACCGTGCAGAGTTCGGTGATGCGCATGAGCGGCGCGTACAACCGGCTCGTGTTCGCCGGACCGTCCACTTGCGACCGCCGCAAGGAGCTGGTCGTGCGCTCGTCCTTCGACGAGGGCGGCAGCTGGCAGTCCAAGTCCGAAGGCCTGCTGGTGTGGGGCGAGGACGCGGCGTACTCCGACATGCTGCAGCTCGGCACCGGCTCGGTCGGCGTGCTGTACGAGGCAGGCCCGGAACTGAACGCGAACGCGACCATCCGGTTCTCGGCGATCACCGAGACCATGCTCGGCGCGCCCGCGTGCGGGCAGGGTTACGGCGTCATCGACTCCGCGCCGCTGGGCGCCGAGGGCACGGTGTACCTCTCGTACAACGCGGCCAACGGCAACAACTGCGTGAGCACGATGAAGAAGGCCGACGCGGGCACGCCGACGGCGACCTCGGCCTATCTGGAGGTCGCGGGTTCCCAGCGCGACACCGACTCCGGGTCGTTCTCGTACTTCGCCGGACCGGTCAAGGCGCCGGCCGGCAACAAGTGCGTGAAGTGGGGCGGCTCCGCGGGCGGGGTGAAGTACGACAGCCCGTCCGAGCACTGCGGCTAGAGGGCGTTGACGACTGACGAAGCGGGCTCTATCCAGCGATAGAGCCCGCTCCATCGGGGACGCGTGCACAGCGCCGGGCACACCCCCGACGGGCGCCCGGGTTCGTGCAGGCGGAGCTAAGCGGCCACGGCGCGGAGCCAGGCGGGTATGGGCTGGTCGCGCTCATCGCAGATGTCGAGCAGTTCGAGCGTCCAGCAGAGGATGTGGACGAAGACCAGCCGCATCTCGGCCGGGCCTGGGATGTGCGCGACGACGTCGAGCTGCATGTCGGCGTCGGCGGGGCGGTCATGGGCGTAGGCCAGCATGACTCTGGTGGCGGCGCGCTGCGCCGGTTCGAACTCGTCGATCGAGATCCGGGCGCCGTCGGCGTCCTCGCCGTCGATCACGAACAGCGGCTGCCCGTCGAGCGGCAGCTCGACCAGCGAACGCAGCATCTCGACGTTGGCGACGGCCAGCTGACGGATCCCGTCACGGGCCAGCTGCTCGGACCCGGTCGTCAGGCAGTCACAGAGCAACACGGCTTCCTGGTCCGCGCCACGCCGGGCCGCAGCCACCGCGCCGACGAGCATCGCGCGGAGCTGTTCATCGTTCATCGTCCACTCACCCGGCTTTCGTCGGCATCAAGCCGGTGGTGCCCAGAGTCGCGCGATCACAAACGTCTCCTGGCGAAAAAGTTGCCAAGAAGCCTTGAGAGCCGCCTCGAGATCGGTCCGGCTCAGCTTCGATCGGCCCTTTATAGCCTTCTCGCGGGCGAGTTTGTCCAGGTCAGCCTTGGTCAGGTCCGAAAGATCGGCGGATCCGCCCTTCCTGGCGCCGACGCTGCGCGAAAGGGCGTCGATCCGTCCTTTGTGCACACTCCGAGATAAACCTCGCCAAAAAGTGTCAGCTGCCCGGTGAGTGGGTATAGCCCCGCCATGGAGGCTAGGCATGAGAAGACCCCCGACAGCGTCGACGAGCTACTCGACGAGGTGGTCGAGCTACGCGTACCGGCGCACGCCGGGCAGCTGTCACTGGTCCGCATGCTCGCGCAGGGCATGGCGGCGCGGGCCGATTTCCACCTCGACGCCATTTCCGACGCCAAGATGGCCGTCGACGAGGCCTGCGCGGAGCTGATCGAGCAGGCCGACCTCGGCGCCTTCCTCAGGTGCCGGTTCCGCCCCGTGCTGGGCGGCCTCCAGGTCTCGGTTTCGACGACGACGCTGCACACCGAGGCACCCAGCACCAGTTCGTTCGGCTGGCACGTGCTCGCCACGCTCACCGAGTCGGCGTGGACGGCCATCGACTCGGGACCCGGCCCCGGCAGCGTGGTGACGATCGAGTTCATCCTGCGCTCGGGGACTGATGTGGTGTGAACGCTGAACGGGAAATGACCCATCAGCGTCGCGACGAGTACGCCCACTGTGTGCCACTGCTGGCGGAGCTGGGCGCACTCGATCCCGACGATCCGCGTCGCGATTCGATCCGGCACCGGCTCGTCACCGAGTTCCTCCCCGTCGCCGAACACATCGCCTACCGCTTCACCGGCCGTGGCGAGCCGCGCGAGGACCTGCTGCAGGTGGCCAGGATCGGCCTGATCAACGCGGTCGACCGCTTCCAGCCCGACCGCGGCAGCGACTTCCTGTCCTTCGCCGTGCCCACGATCATGGGCGAGGTACGCAGGCACTTCCGCGACACCGGCTGGGCCGTGCGCGTCCCGCGCAGGCTCAAGGAGCTGCACCTCTCGCTGAGCCAGGGTTCAAGCGCGCTTTCGCAACGGCTCGGCCGCGCGCCGACCCCGACCGAGCTGGCCGAGCACCTCGGCCTCGACGTCGACGAGGTGCGCGAAGGCCTGCTGGCGGGCAACGCGTACCAGACGCTTTCGGTGGACAAGCCGATCTTCAGCGACTCGGAGACCATGTCACTCGCGGACACGCTCGGCGAGGACGACCTGGATCTGGTCAACGTCGAGAACCACGAGGCACTGCAGCCGCTGCTGCGTGAACTGCCCGCGCGGGAGCGGTCGATCCTCGTCATGCGGTTCTTCGGCAACCTGACGCAGACGCAGATCGCCGAGAAGATCGGGATCTCGCAGATGCACGTCTCACGCCTGCTTTCGCAGACCCTGGATCAGCTGCGAGGCAAACTCACCGGCGAGGGCTAAGGGCCGCCCAGCGCTGAGGTCGTGAGCGTTCCGGGCGGTTCTAACCGCCCGGAACGCTCACGACCCTGGCCAGTGGTCAGGGCTTGGGGAGGGTGGGCCATTGGGTGCGGAAGGCGTGTTGCTTCGCGTGGGCGAGTTCGGTGTTGTGGGCGTGCAGCAGGCCGTAGGTGAACGCGTTGTCGCCGTCTCGGAAGGCGCCGATGCCGAGGCGGTATAGGGTTTCCCGGGTCACGACCGTGTCCTGGTGCTCGCCCAAAGTTCCCTGGACGGCCTTGACCTTCTTGCGCCACTTGCCGAGTTTCTTGCCCAGCACCGGCCGTGCCGCGTCCGCGGCGTAACGCGCACGCTTCGCCTTCTTGCGCGTCTCGTGCAAGGCGGTGTCCAGGTCGGCCGCGTCGTGGGTGGCCGCCTCGGCGCGAGCGAGCTTCGAAGCCGCCTTGCGGACGGCCGCCCGCAACTCCTTGCGCGCGGGCCGTCGGGCACGTTTCGTCAACGGCGGTGCGGCCAGCACATCGTCCAAAGAGGACAGCAGGGCCAGGTATCGCTTGCTGTTCAACGCTTCCACCGCGCGGGTCCGCGCCTCCTCACCCTCGCGTGAAAAGTGGCGGACGAGCAGCTGACGCACCCGGCCGAGCACGAACTCGGGTGGCAGTGCGTCGAGCTGCTTGTTGATCGTCGCGGCCATGACCTCGGTGTCGCGGGCCGGGGCCAGTTCGCCCGCGAGCCACTTCAGCTCGGCCGAGAGCGACGCGGGCACGTCGATGACCCGATCGAAGGAGCGGAACGCGCTGCGCAGGCGACGGCAGGCGACGCGCATCTGGTGGATCGCGTCGTCGGTGTCGCGGCGGACGCCGATGTCGTTGCGGCGCAGGTGGTCGAACTGCTCGCGGAGGTAGCCGAGCACGACCGGGCCCGCGGCGGGCTTCTTGCCCAGCTTGACCGATTTCCGCCGAGGGACCAGGTCGCCCACCAGCCGTCGCATCTTGGACGGGTACTTCGACGCGGACGCGCCCGAGGGCACCAGTGCCCGGTCGAGGTCGTCGAGCAGGCGGGGCTCGGTGCCCGCTTCGAGTTCGACCTCGAGTTCGCGCCAGCTGTCGATGTGCGCGACCGCTCCCCCGGCCTCGCCGGTGACGTGGTCGTCGGTGAGCGTCGCGAGCACGTGGCCGTCCGCGTCGGCCAGCCGGTAGGAGAACCGGTCGGTCTTGAGATGCGCGATCGGCACCAGCCGTGAGCCCGCCGTGTACGCGGTCACCAGGCGGGCGAGACGGCCGGGCACCTTGGACGGTTTGTTGGGGCGTAAGGGTAAATGGAGCTCTTCGCGGGTGTCGGCCGACACCGGGAGCTTGAGGTGCCAGCCCGCGTCGTCACCGCCGGTGCGGCGCCGCAGGGTGATGCCGGCGCGGGCGAGGCGGTAGTCGCCGGTGTCGAAGTAGGTCGCGTCCAGCAGCTGCTCGACCGGACCTTCCTGGCTGGCCACCGCCCCGGCGCCGGCGAGTATCGGCACCTGACCACCCGCACCGAGGTCGTACTTGCGTTCCCGTTCGAGCTGGCTGACGGGCGTTGCCATGGGACTCCTTTCCGTGCTCAGCGGCGGAACCAGGCCCTGATCACCGTGCTGCCCGGCACCGAGTACACGCGGACCAGGTCGGCGAGCTGGTTGACCAGCAGCAGGCCCCGTCCGCCCAACTGGCCCGGTTCGGCGGGCCGCTTGCCTGCCAAGGGGTCGGCCAGGTGGCCGTGGTCCGCGGACTCGCACACCAGATGGCCGTCTTCGTGCCAGAACCGGATGGACGCGCGGTCGCGGGCGTGCACGATGCTGTTCGCCGCGAGCTCGCTCGCCACCAGCACGACGTCGCCGACCCGGTCGTCGCCGAGCCCGGCGAGCTTGGCGTGCTCGGCGGCGAACACGCGCAACGCCTTCAGCCCGCTCAGGTCCACCGCCAGCGAGAACGCTTCACCCGGTTCGGGGAATGGCAGGTTGTAGCCGGTGATGACCTCGTCCGGCGCGTAGAGATCGCTCTCGTGCTCGCCGGAGACGTCGATGACCACGGGATGCGTGCGCAGCGCGTCGTCGAGCACGCGTGGCTTGAGCCGGTCCGCGTCGTACGGGCACAGGATCGTCACCGGCCGCCCGTCGAAGGCGTGGTTGATCAACGCCTCGTGCGCGGCGCAGGCCGGATATTCGCGCTCGGACCGGTCGGGCCAGATCGGCTCGCCGATGATCCGCACGCGCGAGCCGCCGTGCCGGTCCGCGAACGCGCGGAGCACGCCGGGGATGATCCGGCCGGGATTGCGGCCGGCTTCGGTCATGTCCAGCAGCAGCACGTCGTCGGCCGCGGCGCCGAGGCCGCCGCGGATGAGGTCCAGATTGGGTCCCGGCACCGCGACGGCGACAGGTTCGCCGAGTGCCAGGCCGTCGAGTACGAACGGGACCGTCCCCGCCAGATACTCCCGCGGTCCGCGGTAGAATAACGCGGGATGGACGAACGGGTTCGCGGCCGCCTCCACAGTCGCCGAGCTCGTCACTGATACCACCCTCTCTCTGCCCACTCTGTTACCCGACGCGGCGCGAGATCAACCGTGTGGCTTCGCACACCGCTCTGTGGTTCGCTGACGGCGATGGAGTTCGAGTCGGTGGTCGAGCAGCTGTACGCGGGTGAACCGTCCGAGTTCATCACCGCGCGGAACACGCGCGCCCGCGAGGCGAAGGCCGGCGGGGACGCCGCGCTCGCCGAGCGGATCCGCGCGCTGCGCAAGCCGACCGCGGCGGCCGCGGCCGTCAACGGGCTCGCCAGGTCCCATCCCGAGGCGCTCGAAGAACTCGCGGCGCTCGGCGAGAAACTGCGCCAGGCCCATGCGGAGCTGAACGGCGCCGAACTGCGCGTGCTGACCAGGCAGCGGCACGAACTGGTCGGCCGCACGCTCAGGCTCACGCCGTCGCTGAGCGAGCCGGTGGCCCGTGAGGTCGAGGCGACGCTCGAAGCCGTCGTGGCCAACCCCGACGCCGCCGAAGCCGCCGCCGCCGGCCATCTCACCGCCGCGCTGCAGCCTGACTCGGGCGACCACTGGCTGACCGCCGCCACCGTCGAACTCCCGAAGAAGCCCAAGCTCAAGCTCGTCCCCAAACCGGCCGAAAAGCCGCCCAGGAAGCCGAAAACCGAGGACCCCGCCGCTAAGCAGGAACGCGAACGACGGAGGCGCGAGGCGGACGAACTGGGCAAAGCGCGCGACAAGGCGCACGCCGACCTCACCCGCGCCCGCCGCAAGGCCGACCGTGCCGCCGAGGCGACGGCCGCGCTGCGCGAACGGCTCGCCGACGCCGAGGCGGCCGAAGCCGAAGCCGGGCAGGCACTCGAAGCCGCGCAGGCGGACTACGACGCGGCTCAGGCCGCGGTCGACGCCCACTGACCGTCCACTCCGGACTGATCGGCCGGATGGACCAACGCGCTAGGACGACCGCGCGGCCCGCACGGCCTCGTCGACGCTCGGGTGGACCGCCAGCAGCTCGTCGAGCCCGGTGACCCGCAGCGGCACCAGCACCACCCGTTCCGTCCCGACCGTCGCGAACGAGACGCCGAGTTCCTTGGCGCGCTCGTCGGCCGCGACCAGCGCGCTCAGCCCGCTGGAGCCGAAAAACGTCACACCGGACAGGTCGGCGACGAGCCCGCCGGGAGCCGGTTCCAGGCCGCCCAAGAGCGCCTCGCGCAGGGTGACCGCGCTGACCAGGTCAACCTCGCCGAAGGCCGCGACGACACAGACCGTGTTCACCCGGCTGACGCGGATGAGCACATCGCCCAGCGGCGGCGTCGGCTCGGTGGCCATATGCGGTCTCCTCCCGGCTGAAGGCACGATAGCGCCGTCCCTATACCGGTCACAACAGGGCGGGCACGCCCGGTCACCCTGAGTGGGGTTTGGTGCCACCGGGAGCGGGGAATTCGCCCTTGATATGGACATCGAACGAGAAAGCGCGTTGGCCGCCCGGTTCGCCGACCTCACCAAGACGCTGCTCGATGCCACGACCGTGGCGGGCGCGCTGGAGCGGATCGTGCTGGCCACCGGTGAGCTGATACCCAGTGCCGAACTCGTGAGCGTGACGTTGCGCGGCTCCGACGGCTCGTTCCACACGCCCATGGAGACCGAGCACGCCGCCACCGAGCTGGACCAGCTCCAGTACAAGTTCGACGAAGGCCCCTGCCTGGACGCGGCCACCGAGCCGGGACCGGCCATCGGCCAGAGCGACGACCTGGGCGTGTCCACGCGCTGGCCCCGGTTCGGCCCGGCCGCCGCCGAGCGCGGCTACCACTCGGCGCTGGCGACGGCACTGATCCTGGACTCGAAGCCGCCCCGGCTCAGCGGCGCGCTCAACATCTTTTCCTCACGCAAGGCTGCCTTCACGCAGTCGGACGTGAACATCGCGCTGCTGCTCGCCACGCACGCCTCGCTGGCGCTGGCGCATACGCGCGCGCTCGACCGCGCCGAGCTGCAAGCGGAAAACCTGCGCAAGGCACTCGACAGCCGCGACGTCATCGGCCAGGCGAAAGGCATCCTGATGCACCGCCGCGGGGTCGACGCGGAAAAGGCATTCGACATCCTGCGCACCACTTCGCAAGATCTCAACGTGAAACTGTCCGAACTCGCCAAAACTTTGGCGACCCGGCATCTGGATCTCGATCTGTGAAAGATGTTTGAACCGATGCCGGGGCGGGCATTACCCGGGCAGACAGTCCCCACTGGAAAAAAGGACTCGTAAAGTGATCACTCTTGGAGTCATTCTTCTGATCATCGGATTCCTGACCGGGATCTCGATCATCTGGACGATCGGCATCGTGCTCGTGGTGGCAGGCCTCGTACTGGCACTGCTGGGCCGGGCAGGCAACAAGGTCGGCGGCCGCGCGCACTGGTACTGACCGGTATCCCCGCGGCCGAGGGCCGGCACCCCACCGGGTGCCGGCCCTCGGCACGCTCCCGGCCTTTCGGGGGTGTACAGCGCCGATAGGCTTCCCCACACACGAAAGCCGTTTGACCGGGCGGCCGCGCGGGTAGCCCGGACACCATGACACCGAGAGGATCGGGTGCGCCGGCGATGGGCGGCACAAGGCATGACTCGACGAGCACCTGGCCCAGCTTCGAGCTGACCAAGCTGGTCCCCGGCCAGCGCGGTCTGGAGCCGACGCTGATCGCGAACCGTTACGCGCTGGGCCCGCTCATCGGCGCCGGCGCCACCGCGCAGGTGTTCCAGGCACGCGACCGGCTCGAAAACCGGGAAGTCGCGGTGAAACTGTTCCTGCCGGGCACCGCCACCCGGCAGGCTCGCGAAGCGGGCATCCTGCGTGGTCTCGACCACCCGGGGCTGGTCACGCTGTCCGGTTTCGGCACGCACGACGGCAGGCCGTACCTGGTCATGCGGCTGATCGACGGCCCGACCTTGGGCGCGCGGATGCGTTCGCGAAGCCTGACCCCGGGCGAGGTCACCGCGCTCGCGGTCAAGCTCGCCGACGCGCTGGCGTACATCCACGCGCACGGCGTCACGCATCGGGATCTCAAGCCGGGCAACATCTTGCTCGACGGCGACGAGCCACTGCTCGGCGACTTCGGCATCGCGCAGCTCGTCGACGCGACCGCGATCACGCAGACCGGCGAGGTGGTCGGCACCGCCGCGTACATGGCGCCGGAGCAGGTGCTCAGCCGATCCGTCGGGCCGGCGGCCGACATCTACGCGCTCGGCCTGGTGCTGCTCGAATGCCTGACCGGGTACCGCGAATATCCGGGCACCGCGGTCGAGTCCGCGGTCGCGCGGGTGCACCGGCAGCCGGTGATCCCGCCGGACCTGCCCGGCGAGCTGTCCCCGCTGCTGCGGCGGATGACCGCCAGGAAACCGGAAAAGCGCCCTACCGCCGCCCAGGTCGCGGGGCTGCTCCGGCCGCCGTTCACCGCGCCTGTTCCCGAGCAACGCGGCGTGCGCCGCACCCGGGTAGCCGCCGCGCTTGGGCTGCTGACCGCCGTTTCGCTCGCCTTCGCCGTCGGCAAGAGCCCGGAAACCGCGCCGCAGCCGTCGGCTCCCCCGCAGCAGGTCGCCGACCCCGGCACGTCCACGACTCCGCCGAATGTCCCAGTGCCCATTCCGGCGATTGCCACCGCGAATTTGCCCGCGGAAGCCGTTCAGCAGCAAAAGGCACAGCAACCGGCCGAGCGGGCCGAAGTCAAGCCGCCGAAAAAGGAGAAGCCAGGGAAGGGCAAAGGACGCAAAGAATGAGCGAACCGCTCACGTTCGGGGTCGAAGAAGAATTCTTTGTGGTCGACGTGGAAGGCCACCTTTCCCAGCTGGCGGGCGAGGTCGTCGAAGCCGCCGACGAGCCGAACGGTGAGCTGCAGAAGGAGCTCACCCGCGCGCAGGCGGAGTCGGCCACGGACGTCTGCCGCTCCCCCGAGGAGCTGCTCGATCAGCTGAAGTCGTTGCGCGCCAAGCTCGCGGGCGCCGCGGCCGAGCGCGGGCTCCGGCTGCTCGCGAGCGGCACCGCGCCGTTGCCCGAACCCGGTCCGCCCGGGATCACGCCCGGCGCGCGCTATCAGCGGATGGCCGAGCATTTCGGGGCCACCGCCCACAGCGGGGCCACCTGCGGCTGTCACGTCCACGTCGCCATCCCGGACAAGGCGACGGGGATCCGGGTCCTCAACCAGGTGCGGCGAAGACTTCCGTCACTGCTCGCGCTGCTGGCGAACTCCCCGATCGCCCAGGGCGCGGACACCGGCTACAGCAGCTGGCGCTACCAGCAATGGACGCGCTGGCCGTCCGCCGGTCCCCCGCCTCGCTTCAGCTCGCTCGACCACTACGAGAGCCTCATCGACGGCTGGCTACGCGCGGGCGCGATCCTCGACCGCGGCATGGTCTATTGGGACGTAAGGCTTTCCGACAATCAGCCGACCATCGAGTTCCGCGTGGCCGACGTCGCACCGGTCCCCGAGGACGCCGCGCTGCTCGCCGTACTCGCCCGCGGACTGGTCCAGACCGCGCTCGACACCGAAGAAGACCTGCCGGAGCTGCCGAACGAGGTGTTGCGCGGGCACCTGTGGCGCGCGTCCCGCGACGGCTCGGACGGCCGTCTCCCGCATCCCGTGCACGGCGACCTCGTCCCGGCGCCCGCGGTCTTCGACGAGCTGCTCACCCACGTCGGCGACGCGCTCAAAGCCGCCGGTGACCACGACTTCGCCGAAGCGGGCCTCGCCAGGCACCGCGAATCCGGCTGCGGCGCGCGGCGCCAACGCCGGGCGTTCGGCGACGGCGCGAACGCCGCCGCCGTGGTCGACCTCCTCACCGTCTAAGCGGGGTCAGCCGGCGCGACGGCCCAAGCGGAGCAGGGCGGCTTCGAGGTTCGTGCGTGCCGACTCTGGCTGGGCCACGCCGGTCTCCATCTCGGCGACCAGCGACGTGGCCAGCGCCTGGAGCTTGGTGTTCGACTGCTGGGAAGCGTCGATCAGCACCTGGAACGCGTCCGCGGCGTTGCACCCGTACGCCAGCATGATCATGCCCTTGGCCTGCTCGATCGGCGCGCGTGACGCCATCGCGAAGCGGATGCCCGCCGCCTCGTCGGCGAGACCGTCGCGCTCCTCGGCCTCGGCGGCCTTGCTCGAGGTCAGGTTGATGAAATACCCGTGCACCGTGCGGACTTCGCGATTCTCGCCGCGGTCCGGCTCGCCCACCACCACGATGGACACGGTCCGGCCGTCCTTGGCCAGTATCCGGTGCTGGCTGCTGAACGGGGCCTTGGCCGCGACGATCACGTCGGCCAGGTGACTGGGGTCGTCCGGATGCCGATGGCGGCGCAGCAGGTCGGTGGTGGGTTCCACCTCCCCCGGCTTCCTGCCATGCATCTCAAAGATCTCCGGTGACCAGGTCCACTTCGACGACTGCACGTCGTAGTGGAAAAGACCGACCTGATCCGCGTTGTTCCCCAAGCTCGAAGCCGGGACAGGCAGCTCCTGCCAAGACATCGGACTCTGCTCCTCCGTGCACAGACGAACGTCGACAATGGTGTGATACACCGGTTGACGGGATTTTATCGGCCGGTCCACCCACGCGCGAGCCCACTCGCCGGACAGACGAGCGCAGTGGCGGGAAACCGCCGGACGGGCAGGAAAGGACCCACCTTCGCGGATGAAGGTGGGTCCTTGGCGCGTTACGGACGCTGGTCGAGCGAGGGGCTGACCGCGGGGTAACGGCCCTCCTGCCCGGGAACCGGGGTGACCGTGGTGCCCTGCTGCGGTTCGGGGTCGGTCCGCTGCCTGCGGCTGGTCACGGCGGCCTCGTCGACCTGCTCCTCGCGGATGCGCGCGAGGATGGCAAGAGTGATGCCGTGCGCGATCGCCAGCACGAGCAGGAGCACGCCCACGCGGCCGACGATGCCGGGGAGGTCGCTGCCGCCCAGATGGATGGTCGAGAGCAAGGCCAGCAGACCTAGCACGGCCAGGTGGAACAGCACGGTCACGAGGCGGGTCATCGAAGCACCCGCTTCGGGATCACCGTAGGAGTTCTCCAGGTACCGGCGGCCGCTGCGATAGATGATCTGGCCGTCCACCGCGACCAGCGCCACCCCGATCAGCAGGAACGTCAGGTACGCGTTCGTGTCCATGCGGGCGCTCCTTTCTGCGTCTGCACGGGAGATACCCAGGTCGGCGCGCGGAGAAACGCGACTCAGCCGGCGAAGGTGTCCGGATCGGGGCCGGTGCGGTGACCGGCGTCGAGCCCGGCGATCGACCGCAGGTCCTCGTCGTCGAGCTCGAAGCCGAAGATGTCGATGTTCTCGCGCAGCCGCTTCGCGTTGGCGGACTTGGGGAACACGACGTTGCCGAGCTGGACGTGCCAGCGCAGCACGACCTGCGCCGCCGACTTGCCGTGCTTCTCGGCGAGTCCGGTGATGACCGGATCGTCGAGCACCTCGCCCTGCGCGAGCGGGCTCCACGCCTCGGTCACGATGTCGTGCGCGCGGTGGTACGCGCGCAGCTCTTCCTGCTGGAGCAAGGGATGCAGCTCGATCTGGTTGACGGCGGGCACCACGCCGGACTCCTCGCGCAGCCGGTCGAGATGCTCGGGCTGGAAGTTGGAGACGCCGACGGCCCGTGCCTTTTCCGCGCGGAGGATGTCGGTGAACGCCGTCCATGTCGTCGGGTAGAGATCCTTACCTGGCAACGGCCAATGGATCAGGTACAGGTCGACGTAGTCGGTGCCGAGCCGCTGCAGACTGCCTTCGAGCGCGTTGATCGCGTTGTCGTAGCCCTGCGCGTCGTTGGCGAGTTTCGTGGTGATGAAGACGTCCTCGCGGGCGATACCGGACTTCTTCAGCCCCTCGCCGACGCCTTCCTCGTTGCGGTACATCTGCGCGGTGTCGAAGTGGCGATAGCCGGCCTCCAGCGCCTGATACACGACCTCGGCCGTGTCGTCCGGCGGGATCTGGAAGACCCCGAGCCCGAACTGCGGGATGGTGACGCCGTTGGCCAGTTCGACGTCCGGAACGGTGTTGATGGTCATCTGACCCGCCTACCCGTACGGCCGCGGGCGCAAACACGACGGGTGATTAGGGACGGCCTCATCCGGGTACCCGGTGATCCATTCGAACCGGGAGGTGTGATCAGTGATCGAAGAAGCACGCAAGCGCCCGCCTGAGGAGCGTTCGCTCGGCGAATTGGTCTCGGACCTGTCCGACGAGCTCAAGCGGCTCGTGCGTGACGAGCTGCGCCTGGGCATGTTCGAGTTGCAGCGCAAGGGAAAGCGCATGGGCTTGGGCGCCGGGCTGTTCGGTGTCGCCGGGCTGATGGCGTTGTTCGGCGCGGCCACACTGGTCGCCGCCGCGGTGCTCGCGCTGGCGCTCGTCGTGCCCGGCTGGCTGGCCGCCGTCATCATCGGCGTGGCGCTGCTGCTGATCGCCGGGATCGCGGCCTTGGTGGGCAAGAAGGAAGTCCAGCAGGCCGTGCCACCGCTGCCGGAGGAGGCCATCGAAGGCGTCCGTGACGACGTCGACACCGTCAAGCAAGGGGTGCGCTCATGAGCGAGTTCCCGAAGAACGCCGAAGAAGCCCGGCTGGACCGGGATGTGACCCGCCAGGAACTCACCGAGACGCTGGAAGCGTTGGGCGACAAGCTCGACGTGAAGACCCGGGTCAAGGAAAGCGTGGACGAGAAGCTCGACCAAGCGACGGCGAAGCTGCCCGAGCCCGCGGCCACCAAGGTCCGCGACGGCGCGGAAGTGGTGCGCCGCAACAAGATCCCGGTGATCGCCGGGTTCGTCGGGCTGCTGATCGTCGTCAAGATCATCGTGAGCAGGAGCAAGTCATGAGCGCGTTGCCGACAAACCGCTGAGCCTGGTCGTGAGTGGACCGCGCGGGCGCCGTCGGCTACAAGAAGGACTGAACCCGGACGAGGTCCGCCGGCCGGTACTGGCCGGCGGACCTGGAGGGTCAGCTCGCCGAAGGCGTGTGCCGGGGGTGCTCGATGGCCGTCACGAGGTCGGGGTAGACGCTGAGCAGCCCGTCCATGCCGGTCACCGCGAGGGTGCGCGGAATGACCCGGCCGGAGGCCACGATCACCAGCTCGATGCGCTCGTGGGCCCGGTGCAGCACCCGCAGCGCGTCGCAGCTGAGGAAAGCGGCCCTGGACAGGTCCAGCACCACCCGGCCCGAGATGGCCGCGGCCTCGTCGAGCGTCCGCGCGACATCCGGGACGGTGGCGGTGTCGATCTCGCCGACCACGGTCACCACCGTCACTCCGGGTGACGGGCCGGTGAGCGTGCAGGACAAACCGCCCGCGAAATCGGGATCGGAGAACAACGCAGTCATTTGGTGCTCCTCTCGCAGCGGGATCCCCGCAGGGTGGCTGACCGGAGCACGTGTCTGAACAAGGGCCAGTGACTACGACGGTACCGCTCTGTCGGCTCAGGTCAACCCTGAGGCCGTTTCGCGTCCGTCCGATGGGGTACCCGGTCACTCCGATTCTGAATCCGCAGGCGAGAGGCACTGCTCACTTCCACGCGGGCGTCGAACCGGGTGCAGGTGTGAACATCGGGTTTCCTGGGCACCCTCCGGGCAGACCGGATCATGAGAGGGGACGACCATGGCCTTCGCTTTCGTCAGCCGTTGGCTCGGATGGCGTGACACGCCCCCGGCCACCGTGGTCGAACTGTCCTGCGGCGGCCGCGTCGCGATCGCCGAATCCGAGCACGGCCTCACCCTGGCCGTCACCACCGCCCCCGACGCCAACGGCGAGATCCACTTCGCCACCGTCCCCCTCTCCGTCGCCGAGCGCCACGAACTGGGCCACGTACTCGACGCCGAGAAGCCATTGGCCTCGTGAGTGGTACGGCCGGTTCTAACCGGTCAAAACACTCACGAGTCCTTGAGTGCGGGCTCGCGCCAGTGCGGCACCGCCTTGGCCATCGAGTCCCAGAACTCGCCCGCGTAGTACCGGTAGATGTTCTCGAGCTTGAAGTAGTACCCGACCGGCGTCATCGCGGCCGCGTGCACGAAATACCGCGGCCCCGGCTCGAACGGCGCGTGCTCGGCGAAGCTCGTCAGTATCGGGTTCTGGCTCAACGGCGCCAGCTCGTCCGCCCGCACGAACAGCGGGAAGCACACGCGCTCGATCCGCGGCGAGGCCCAGCTGAACGTGAAGTACACCGAGAACGCGTCGGCGCAGCGCCGCACCACTTCCTCGTCGGCCGGGATCGCCAGGTCGAGGTCGGCGAGCATCCGCGAGACGATCTCCGGCGTCAGCGTCCCCGGCGCCGGGTGGAAGTACAGGTTGACCGTGCGGTTGCGGACGTCGACGGCCGTCAGGCCCACGTCGCCCAGGCCGTACCTGGCGAAGAACGCCGCCTCCGCGTCGATCGCGATCGGCATCGACGGCAGCGCGGCGATGCGCGAAACCGGCTGCGCCTCGCCGACTCCGAACGTCGCGTAGATCTTCTCGATCCCGGTGGTGGTGCCGAAGTCGGCGCCCCAGATGTCGACCGGCAGGCTGGTCGCGATCTCCCGGTGCGCGGTGTCGACCAGGCCGTCCGGCTCGGGCAGGAGGCCGTGGCGCAGCGCGATCGCGTAGGGATCGGGGCTCGGGCCGCCGAACCCGGTGTACCGGTAGCTGAGATCGGGCGTCCCGCCCGCCTTGGTCGTCGTGCGGAACGCCAGGCCGGTGCCGGTGAAGCCGTCGGAGAAGGCGGATAGGCACGGCAGCACCGCGTCCCGCTCGCAGGCCGCGCCCATGGCGTCCGCGAGATGTTCGATGTCCCGGTAGAGCCGCTCGATCGGTGACATGAACTTCATGGTTGACGATCCTTCCTCGCGCCGTCGCGTTCCTCAACCGGCCGAAGTTGCTATTACACAACGTGATGATCGTTCGTCTCAAGGGGTGAAATACCGACGCACCCTCCCCCCAGGTAGGTACTCACCGCCCTAGATTGACGCGGTGTCCGAGTCCCAGCTGCCCGTCGGCGGACCCGCGAGCCGTCGCTCAGCGGGTGAGCTGCTGCGCACCCTCAAACGGGACAAGTGGGCGCTGACCAGCGCGATCGTCATCGCGGCGCTGGCCGTCACCGGCATCGCGGCACCACTGATCGCCGCCGTCGAGGGCCAGGATCCGTACACCTTCCACACCGAGCTGCTCACCGGTCCGGGTAGCACCGGCGCTGGGCCATTCGGCGGACTGGACTGGGACCATTGGTTCGGCGTCGAGCCGCTCACCGGGCGTGACCTTTTCGCCATCGTCGTCTACGGCGCGCGCACGTCGTTCCTCATCGGGCTGGCCTCGACGGCCGTCGCGATGGTGCTGGGCGTCGTGCTCGGCGCGAGCGCGGGGTACCTCGGCGGCTGGTGGGACCGGATCGTCATGCGGACCATCGACGTGCTGCTCGGGTTCCCGTCGCTGATCTTCATGATCGCCATCGGCGCCGTCGCGCCGCCGTCCTTCCCCCGGCCGCTGCTGCTGATCGCGCTCATCGCGGTGTTCAACTGGCCGCGGACCGCGCGGATCATCCGCGCGCAGACGCTCTCCTTGCGCGAACGCGACTTCGTCTCGGCCGCGCGGGTGCTCGGCGCCGGGCCGTGGCACGTGTTCCGGCACGAGCTGCTGCCGAACCTGCTGGCGCCGGCGATCGTGCTCACCACCATCAGCATCCCGCAGCTCATCGGCCTCGAAGCGGCGCTGTCGTTCCTCGGCGTCGGGATCACCGCGCCGACGCCGAGCTGGGGCCGGACCATCGGCGACGCGATCACCTGGGTGCAGACCCAGCCGACCTACCTGCTCTTCCCCGGCCTCGCGCTGTTCGCGGCGACGCTGGCGTTCAACGTGCTCGGTGACGCGCTGCGCGACACCCTCGATCCCCGATTCGGGGTGCGCGGCTAGTGCTCCTGCTCCGCGTTCTCGCCGGTCGCCTGGCCGGCATGGTCTTCGTGCTGCTGGTGATCAGCCTGTGCACGTACGCGCTGTTCGCGCTGCTCCCGGAGGATCCGGCGAGGATGTCGTGCAGCAAACCGTGCACCCCGGAAAGCCTGGCGCTGGCACGCGGTTTCATGGGCTTCGACAAGCCGTGGATCCAGCAGTACCTCGACTTCCTCGGCGGCATCTTCGCCGGGCGCACCTTCGGCACCGGCCCGACGGCGATCACCTGCGACGCGCCGTGCTTCGGCTACTCGTTCCTGCAGAACTCGACCGTGACCGACCTGATCACCGCCCGGCTGCCGGTGACCGTCTCGCTCGCGCTCGGCGCGGCGGTGATCTGGCTGATCGGCGGCGTCGCGCTCGGCGTGTTCTCGGCGGTGAAGCGGGGCAGCCTCGCCGACCGGCTGAGCATGGCGTTCACCCTGGCCGGGGTGTCCGCGCCGACGTTCCTGCTCGGGCTGCTCGCCATCCTGCTCTTCGGCTTCACCTTCAACATGGTCCCGGTCAGCGGGTACGTCGCGCTGGCCGACGACCCGGTCGGCTGGGCGTGGCACCTGATCACGCCGTGGCTGGTGCTCGCGGCCGTGCACATCGCCGTCTACGCCAGGCTCACCCGCACCCAGATGCTCGAGGTGCTCGGCGAGGACCACATCCGCACCGCCCGCGCGATCGGGCTGGCCGAGCGCACGGTGATCGGCAAGCACGCGCTGCGCAACGTCGCGCTCCCGGTGGTGACGGTGTTCGCGATGGACCTCGGCGGGCTGCTCGGCGGCGCGGTGATCACCGAGCGGCTGTTCGCGCTGCCGGGACTCGGCGGGCTGCTGATCGACGCCGTCTCGCTCAAGGACCTGCCGCTGCTGCTGGGGATCACCGTGTTCGCCGCGGTGCTGGTCATCCTGGCCAACTTCGTGGCCGACATCTGCTACGGGCTGCTCGACCCGCGAGCCCGTGTCCACTGAAGAGGGGAAACACCACATGGATCGGCGGACTTTTCTCAAAAGCGTCACCGCGGCCGCCGCGCTGACCGGCACCGGCGGCCTGCTCGCGGCGTGCAACGCCAACCCGACGACGCCCGCGGCAGGATCCGCCGAGGTCGCCAAGGGCGGCACGCTCTACATCCTCACCGACCTCAGCGTGCAGCAGCTCGACCCGGCGAAGAGCCAGAACCTGGCGATCACCGCGCTCGGGCTGGTACACCGCAGGCTGACCTCGTGGAAGATCGAAGAGGGCAAGCCCGCCACCGTGGTCCCCGACCTCGCCACCGACACCGGCCGTCCCAGCGACGACGGCAAGACGTGGACGTTCACCCTCAAGGACAACATCCACTACGCCGACGGCACGCCGATCGTCGCCGCCGACATCAAGTACGGCATCGAGCGCACCTTCGCGGCCGCGTTCACCGGCGGGCTCGCGTACCACAAGAAGCTGCTCGTGGGCGCCGAGAACTACAAGGGCCCGTTCGAAGGCGCGGAGCTGGCGTCCATCGAGGTGCCCGACCCCAAGACGATCATCTTCCGGCTGGCCCAGCCCTACGGTGACTGGACCTGGATCGCCAGCACGCCGCCGTTCGCGCCGGTGCCGAAGGGCAAGGGCACCGACGCGTCGTACACCGAGAAGCCGATCGCCTCCGGGCCGTACCAGGTGGCCTCCTACACCAAGAGCGTCGAGGTCAAGCTGAGCCGGAACCCCCACTGGGACAAGGGGACCGACGAGGCGCGGGGCGGGCTGCCCGACGAGATCGTGATCCAGCTCGGGCAGCAGACCGACGTCATCTCGCAGCGCCTGATCGCCGACGCGGGCAACGACAAGTCCGCTTTCGCGGCGTCGTTCGTCGCCGCCGCGCAGCTCGCGCAGATCCAGGGCAACCAGGCCGCGAAACAGCGCTTGACGACGTCGAAGTCCGGCGCGCTCGCCTATCTCGCGCTGAACGTGCGCCGCCCGGCGCTCGCCGATCCCAAGGTGCGCCAGGCGTTCCAGTACGCGGTGGACAAGGCGTCCTTCCAGATCGCCTCGGCGGGCAGCGCGGAACTCGCCGGCGGTCTCGCCACCACGCTCATCACCGAGGGCATCGCGGGCCGCGAGGTGTACGACCTCTACCCGGCGCCGCCGGGCGGCGACGTCGAGAAGGCCAAGCAGCTGCTGCGCGAAGCCGGCCACGCCGACGGCATCGGCCCGCTCGACTTCGTCGTCTACAACAGCAACAACTACCCGAAGAAGGCGGAGGCGATCCAGGCGGCGCTCCTGCGCGCCGGGATCAAGACCGAGCTGCGGGTGATGGACTCCGAGGCGTGGGAAGCGCTGGTCACCGGCAACGAAGGCACCTTCGACCTCACGCTGACCTCGTGGCAGCCCGACTTCCCCAGCGCCAACGGCAACATCCAGCCGCTGTTCGCCACCAAGGAGATCGGCAACGGCGGCTACAACATGTCGCGGTACTCGAACCCCGAGGCCGACCGGCTCATCAACGAGGCGCAGGGCACCGTCGACCCGGTGGCGGCCGGGAAGATCTGGGCGAAGGCCGACCGCCTGATCCTGCAGGACGCCCCGGTGGTCCCGCTGATCTACAACCGCAACTCGTTCCTGCACGGGTCCAAGGTCGGCAACTTCGTCATCGGCGGCTTCCCCGCGTACCCGAACTACCTCCAGATCGGGCTGACGAAGTAGGCCATGGAAACACTGCTGTCGCTGCGCGACGTCTCAGTCGACTTCCACTTGCCTGGCCGCGTGGTGCACGCGGCCAGGCAGGTGAGTTTCGACGTCGCGCCCGGCGAGGTCGTCGCGGTGGTCGGCGAATCGGGCTCCGGCAAGTCGGTGACGGCCATGTCACTGCTCGGCCTCCTGCCCTCGTCGGCCACCGTTTCCGGCTCGGCACTGCTCGCCGGCCGCGACCTGTACGGCCTCTCCCCCGCCGAGCTGCGCGCGGTACGCGGCAGCGAGATCGGCATGGTGTTCCAGGAGCCGATGAGCGCGCTGAACCCGGTCTTCCGCGTCGGCGCACAACTCGTCGAGGCGATCAGGGTCCACCGCCGCGAATCGGTGACGGCCGCGAAGGAGCGTGCGCGTTCGCTGCTGGAGAAGGTCGAACTGACCGACGTACGCCGGATCATGCGGGCGTACCCGCACGAGCTTTCCGGCGGCCAGCTCCAGCGCATCGTCATCGCGATCGCCATCGCCAACGACCCGGCGCTGGTCATCGCCGACGAGCCGACCACCGCGCTGGACGTCACGGTGCAGGCGGGCATCCTGGAGCTGCTGCGCAAGCTCGGCCAGTCGATCCTCCTGATCACCCACGACCTGGGCGTCGTCTCGTCGCTCGCCGACCGGGTCGTGGTGATGCGCGAGGGCGAGGTCGTCGAGCGCGGCACGGTCGACGAGCTGTTCACCCAGCCGAAGACGGACTACACCAAGCATCTGCTGGATTCGGTACTGACACTGGGTTCCGGCGCTTCTTCCGGGTCATGTGAGTCCTCTGTGGACAGCGCGGTCGAGATCAGCGGCCTGGCGGTGTCCTACCCCCGCTCGCACGGCGTCCGCGCGGTCGACGGCGTCAGCCTGCGCATCGCACCGGGCGAGGTGGTCGGCCTGGTCGGCGAGTCCGGGTCGGGCAAGAGCACGATCTCGGGCGCGATCACCGGCCTCATCCCGATCACCGCCGGATCGGTCCGCGTCGGCGGCATCGACATCGCGGGCGCGGGCAGGCGAGCGCTCAAGGAGGTCCGCAAGAGCATCGGCGTGGTCTTCCAGGACCCGGCGTCCTCACTGAACCCACGCGCGACGATCGGCAAGAGCATCGCGGAACCCCTTGCCCTGCACCGATTCGAGGGCGACTTCACCGCCCGCGTGACCGAGCTGCTCACCGCCGTCCGCCTCGATCCGAGCCTGCGCGACCGTTACCCACACCAGCTGTCCGGCGGCCAACGCCAGCGCGTCGGCATCGCACGCGCGTTGGCCTTGCGCCCGGCACTGCTCATCGCGGACGAGCCGACCAGCGCACTCGACGTCTCAGTGCAGGCCTCGATCCTCGACCTCCTCGACACCCTCCGCGCCGAGTTCGGTTTCGCGTGCCTGTTCATCAGCCACGACCTCGCGGTCATCGAGCGAGTGGCCGACCGCGTCGCCGTGCTGCACAAGGGAAAGCTCGTCGAAGAAGGCACCACGGCCGAGATACTCACGTCGCCGTCGCACGCGTACACCCAGCGGCTGATCGCCTCCGTGCCCAAGATCGACCACACCTGACGGGTGGCTCGGCCTTCCGGTGCCCCGCCTCAATAACCGTTGGGAACGCTTACTACTACTGGTCGCCTTTGAGGCTGAGTTGCCTCTACTGCGGTCCCGTATGAACATTTCCGCCGCCTGAGGGTTGTGCGCCAAGGAAAGCAGAAAAGTTTAGTGGCTAGTGGCATGCGCCCCTTAACGCGAGTAAGGTGGAGTATGTGATCAGCACACAAACCCCTGACCTCCAAGCGCTACCCGAGTGGTGGCGCGTGGAGAACGACGCGCTGCTGATGGCGTACGTAGCGCGCGAACGGGAGAAACGCCGTCTAGACGCCGAGCAAGGCCAGATCCTGGCCGAGGTCGAATCCCGTGGCGTGCGGGACGTGTCCGGCTACGCCACCGTGGCGCAGATGCTCGTGGACTGGGTCCAGATCAAACCGTCCGAGGCGAAAGCCCGCGTCGAACGCGCCCGCGCCCTCAACCCCCGCCACGACGGTGGCGCGCAGATCCCCGCGTTGGCGCCCTATGCCGCCGCGGCGGCGTTGAGCGGTGATCTCGGTCCAGCGCAGCTGGATCCGATCATCACCGCCCTCGCCGGACTACCCGCCTCGGTCTCGGCAGAGGACCGCGAGACCGGCGAGCACATTCTCGTTGATCTGGCTCGCACGGCAGGGCCACGGGAGATCACTAAAGCCGCGGCGAATCTGCGCGATCGGCTCGACCCCGACGGGCGCGAGCCGAAGGATCCCGATCCGGTGGCTCCTCGGCGGGAACTGGAGTTCGTGACCCACCGCGACGGCACCCACGGCCTGAAAGTGAAGACCGACGCTGACACCATCGCCCGATTGAAGGCCTTACTCGACCCGCTCGCGAAACCCCGCCCGGCCACCGAGGAGGAAGGCCGGGATACCCGGTCGCAGTGGCAACGGTGGGGTGACGCGTTCACCGAGTTCGTGCAGATGGGCATGCTCAACCCGGAAATCCCCACCCAAGCCGGGGACAGCGTGCACGTCGTGGTCACCATCAGCCTCGACGAACTGCGATCCGGCATCGGGCAAGGCCGACTGGACCTGGTCGGGGACATCAGCGCCGCCGAGACCCGCCGCATGGCATGCGACTGCAAAGTCATCCCCGTCACCCTCGGCTCCGACGGCCAACCCCTGGACGTCGGACGCGAACAACGCCTCGCCACCCCGAGTCAACGGCGAGCACTGGCCATCCGCGACCGGGGCTGCGCGTTCCCTGGGTGTGATGCGCCGCCGCAGCAATGCACGGCCCATCACATTGTTTTCTGGGCCCACCACGGCGAAACGAAAATCGACAACCTCGTCCTACTCTGCAGCCGACACCACCGCCTCATCCACCACAGCCAATGGGAAGTCCGCATCGCCACCGACAACCACCCGGAGTTCATTCCACCAGCGTTCATCGACCCCACCCGAGCACCCCGCCGCAACACCATGCACGCCCGCACCTGAACACCCCGAACCGGAAGCCACGGCCGCGCTTAAGCCCAGCCGTGGGCTCGAGCCTGCAGCCGGCCGCAGCCCTGCCTTGGCCACACCGCCTCACCTGGCCCCTCGCCCACGCCACCCTCGCCTAGATCCTCGGCCGCACCACCCGAACTTGAGATTCCGGCCGCACCACCCGAACCCGAAACCCAGCCCCGCCCATGAACCCGGCCGCGACCATCGCCCACCCGGGGGGCAGGCTGACCTGCAAGCCCCGGCCGGGCACTAGTCGTGAGTGGTACGGCCGGTTCTAACCGGTCTAAACACTCACGACCCCCAGCCCCGGCTGCCCGACCCAGCACGCAAGGCGGGCAGCAGAGCCCGGTCGCGGGCATCTGGTGAGCCAGAGCAGGATCAACCCACTGTGCCCTCGGGCCGTATGGATATTTCCGCAGCAAGCACAAAACCCACCCGGCCCAGGCAGCGGAAATGTTCATACGGGACCGCCCTAGAAGCGACTCGGACAGACCCGAAACCTGATCGACGTCGAGGGCGGGCGGTGGCAAGATCCGGCCGGTGCGGGTGGTGGCGTGTGACGAGTCCGGCTCCGAGGGTGAGAAGCTCATCGGCGGCGAGACCGATGTGTTCGCGCATGCCGGGGTGCTGCTCGACGCAGGCGCCGCCGAGGAATGCCTGCGGGAGCTGCGGAGGCGGATTCGGTCGCCCGCGGTCGAGTACAAGGCCAATCATCTGCTGCGAAGCAAGCATCGGGCGGTGCTGGTGTGGTTTCTCGGCCCGTCGGGGCCGATCCACGGGCGCGCTCGCGTGCATCTGACCGACAAGAGACTGTTCGTCGCGAACACGCTCGCGGGCGTGCTCGGGCGGGATGCCGTCGCCTTGCATCGAGCGGGGCGCCGTGCGCTGGGAAGCGCGACCTGGACGGACCTGCTCGCGTCGTTCAATGATCTTGTGCGCGTCAAGAACCGGCAGGGCACGGCGGCGTCGTTCTTCGCGCGGGTGGAGGCGCTGCGCGGGGCGCACGAGATCGTCGACGAGCTGGTGCTGGCGCGGCCGCGGCTGGAAGCGTTCCGGGGGCGGGGGCTCGGTGGGGCGATGCCGTTCAATCCGCTCGTTCCCGCGCTCATCCGGGCCGTCGAATACTGGGGCGCCGAGTACTGGGGCGGCGAGGCGGTGTCGATCGTCCATGATGACCAGACCGCGCTGACGGAAAGTGTCGTGGAGCTGATCAAAGCGCGGACCGGGCTGCGCGAGATGCGGTTCGTCGACTCGCGGGACGACGCGCGGGTGCAGGTCGCCGACTTTCTTGCCGGGACGGCGAGGAAGATCGCGTCCGAGGAGCTCAACGGCCGGGAGGACGAGGAGCTCACCGCGCTGCTGCGGCCCTATGTGGACGAACGGTCGCTTCTCAGCGGGTATAGCGGTGTTTGACGCCGACCGGGAAGTACTCGGGGTCGCCCGCGTCCTTGAGCACCACCTCGGGTAGCTGACGCTCGACGGGAACGTAGTGCGCGAACTCGCTGTTGAGCCTGGCCACGTGGGTCCGGATGGACTCGGCGAGCACGGCCGGGTCGCCGGTGCGGCCGGGTGCCAGCTCGACGGTGACACGCAAGCGGACGTCGCGGGCGGCGTCTTCGACGGTCTCCAGTACGAACTTGCCGGTGACCCAGTCGCTGATGCCCTGCTGCTCCAGGCCGACGGTCACGTTCTCGGGGTACACGTTCGCGCCGAAGTACGAGACCGTGAACAGTGAGCGGCCGAAGACGTACACGAACGGCAGTTCCGGGCCGGGTGTCGGCGTAAAGCCGTGCTCGCGACAAAAGGCGAGCATGTCCGAATAGGACACTACGCCGCCCTCGTCGGCGATGTGGTACCTGATCAATGGGATCCCGTTGTCGCCGCTGAAAAGCAGGGTGCCGTCCACCGCCTCGAAGAACCGGCTGCCGGGGTCGTACTGCACCAGTGTCGGCAGGCGGACGCCGCCGAACAGCTCGTGCGCCAGCTCCGGGCGGTCGGCGAGGAAACGGCGGATCGAGACCGAAAGCGCCGTTTCGTTGCCGAGTACGCCCGCGTCCGCGGTGCCGTAGAGCGAAACCACGTCGCGCTCGCGGTCGCGCAGGCCGGTGCGCTCGGCCATCAGGTCGCGCCACGGCTCGCTGAACACTTCGCCCGCCAGCACGAGCTTGACATCGTGGCGGTCCCAGCCTTCGCCGCTGTCGACCACATCCTTGAGGAACGGCGGATAGCCGAGCAGCACCAGCTGCTCGCAGTGCGGTGCCAGTTCGGGGATGACGCGCAGGATCTCGGCCTTGTTGTTGCCGGGTGCGACCACGGTGATCGGGAAGCCCTTCGCGGCGAGATGGCGGACGCAGGCCGTGGTGAACAGGCCGCCGACCCAGGTGCCCAGCGGGAAACACACGACGGCGAGCGTGCTGCGGCGGTCGGCCTCGAAGGCGCGGAACACCTGCTCGAACCGCCGCGCGATGGCCAGCTCGTCGGCCAGTGAGCGGGGCCAGATGGTCGGCGTGCCGCTGGACCCCGAGGACACGGCGATCATGTCGCAGCCGGCGAGTGTGCCGTCGCGGCACAGTTCGGGCAGCGGGTACCTGCGGTGGTAAGAATCCTTGTCCAGCAAGGGAAGCAGGCGGAAGTCGTCGAGCGTGCGGACCGAAGCCGGGTCGATGCCGCGCTCGGCGAGGAACTTCCGGTACGCGGGGACGGACGCGGCGACCCGCGCGAACAGCGCGACCGGGTCCAGCTGCTCCGGCTCGCCCGCGAAGAACCGGGCGTACGCCTGGCTGACGGCTTCAGGATCCATGCCGACATCGTAGAGCCGGGAAACCTCTCCCGGTTTGGGCGCGTCCGGTTTGGGTACCCCTGGGCGAGACGGCCTGACCTGAAGGAGAGGACCGCTGAGATGACTCGCGCGAACAAGGCCCGCATCAAGGTGAAAGGACTGCAGCCCGTCCAGGTCCTGGCGGGGCTGACCGGTATCGCCTTCGTCGTGGCCGGCATCATCGGCTTCACCCGCACCGGGTTCGGCGACTTCGCCGGGCACCATCACACGACACTGCTGGGTTTCGCGATCAACCCGCTGCACAACACCGTGCACCTGGTCGTCGGCCTGGTCGGCATCATGCTCGCCACTGGCTCGGGGCTGGCGCGGTTCTACGGGTGGCTGCTGCTGCTCGGCTACGGCGCCGCGTTCGTCTGGGGCCTGATGATCACCGGTGCGCTGAGCTCGAACCCGGTGTCGGCCGTCGGCAACCCGCTCGACCTGAACACCGCCGACAACTGGCTGCACCTCGGCCTCGCCGTGCTCGGCCTGGTGATCGCGATGCTGCCCGCACGCAAGCAGGTGCTGATCGAGGAGGAGCCCCCCGAAGTGGTCGAACCGGCCCAGGCCGACCGGGCGGTGACCGAGCCGATCGCGCTGCCCAAGCACGCCGCGCCGGAAACCCACCGCGAACCAACGGCCCACTAGCCGACCACTGAGCCGCAGGCAAGGGACCATCCCCTGTCTGCGGCTTTTTCATGCCGCCATTAGGGGCCACCTTGCCGAAGCGGCACTCGGCCCGCCATCACCATCGGTGACCCGGCGCGACCCCAATGGCGGCCACCGCGCCCGCGATGTCACCTCTTCGCCCGGCCGGGTCTGCCCACAGCGCGGTGACGGACGCCGCCGGTTAGCCGATTCGGGCGCCCGCTGCCCCATTGGGCGGCACCTGCCCGCACAACGCGAGCGGTCTTGTGAGCCGACTGGGGCCTGAGTATCTTCCGGTACCGCAAGCGGCGCGGATTCCATTAATTCGAACCCTGAAGAAAGGGTGGCTTCGTCGTGCGCGTGACCTTCGGCAGGTGTCGCGTCCACCTGCCCGCCACCGCCGTCTCCTTGGTCCTTTGTGGACTGTCCACCGCTGATCCGAACGGCGGTTGCCCAGGCGGCCCGCCATCGGGAAGATCGGCGGATGATGGCCGGCGCTCACCCGACACAGCTCGCCAGCGCCCGGCTGACCCGGGATTTCGACCACCACGACCCGGATCTGACCCCGGACATGGCCGTGCTCGTGCACCGAGCGCTGCGCGAAGGCCGCCGGGTCGCCTACTCGCGGGCCCACGGTGGCATGTGGATACTCTCGCGCTACGACGACGTCGAAGCCGCGCTCAAGGACCACAAGACGTTCAGCTCCGCGGAAGGCGTGCTCTTCCCGCGCACCGCGGACACGCCGCGCTTCGCGCCCCTCGACTACGACCTTCCCGAACAGGCGGTCTTCCGTGAGCTGATGCGGCCGCCGTTCACCATCGGCGCCGTGCGGCGGCTGAAGTACGACATCGCGGACCTGGTACGCCGATTGGTCGAACCACTCGTGCGGCGCGGCGGCGGTGATCTGGTCACGGAATTGGCGGCTCCGCTGCCACTCGCCGCCGTCTCGCTCGCCGTCGGTTTCTCCGAGGACGCGCGAGCGCGGATCGCCGAACTCAGCGCGATCAGCTGGACGCGAATGCCGAGCGACGGCCCGGCGGAACGATTCTGGCCGCCGTTCGCCGAGTTGTTCCGCGCGGAGATCAAGCGTGCCAAGTCCGAACCCGGCGACGACTACCTGTCCGCACTCGTCGGCGCCCGGATCGACGGCAGGCCGGTGACCGAATCCGAATTGCACGCGATGCTCGTCGCATTCGCCGTCGCCGGGCACGAGACAACGATGAACTCGTTGTCACACCTGTTGTGGCAATTGGGTGAGCGCGCCGATCTGCAAAGCAGGCTGCGCGGCGATCCGGGCCTCATTCCGGTCGCGATCGAGGAGACGCTCAGGCTGTGGTCGCCGGTCGACCACGGGACCAGAGTGACCACCCGAGAGGTGGCCATCGCGAGCGTGGTCATCCCCAGCGGCGCCAGGGTCGTGCTGCTCACCGGCGCCGCGAACCGGGATCCTCGCCGGTTCGCCGCGCCGGACGAGTTCCGGCTGGACCGCGGGCCGGTGCACCATCTGGGTTTCGGCGCCGGCCTCCACTTCTGTATCGGTGCACATCTCGCACGCTTGGAATTCGAGGCGGTGCTGGCGGAACTGGCGCGCCATCCCGACTACCGGTTGCCGCGCACGCCGATCCGGTACTTCCGCAACGGCAGGCACAGCTGCCTCGACCGGCTGGACGTGACGTGGCCTTGATCGAACTGACAATCCCGGAAACCGATTGCCGTCGCGTGCACGTGCCGACGCACGTACGCCGCTAACGCTGTCCAACACACCGTTTTTCCTGCGAGGGGCGGGAAATCGAATGCATCCGCCGATTATCGGGGTAACGCGCCACACATTCCACGGACCCGTTTTTCCCATGCCAGCACCCATTACCGGGTAGTTTCGTGCCAAACGGTTTACTTGTATGCTCATCCGCATGGAGCTCGAGGTCCGTCAGCTCAGAATGATTCGCGCCATCGGCGACGCGGGAAGTCTCACCAAAGCGGCTGCCAGCCTCGGGCTGACCCAGCCGGCGCTCACCTATCAGCTACAGCGGGTCGAGCGGATGCTGGGCGGTTCCCTGTTCTTCCGTGACAAGCAAGGAGCGAGACCCACGGCGCTCGGCCAGCTGGTGATCGACCACACCCGGGTTCTGTTGCCCTCACTGGACAAACTCCTCGAAGAAGCCCAGCTTCGCACCGCTGATCGGGACAGCGCGCCGAGGGTGATCCGGTTCGCGGGCCACCCGACACCGCTCGCCGGTCCGGTGATCCAACGATTGCGCGAGCTGGCGACGAACTCCGAAATCACCATGCGCCAGCAACGGGGCGGCCACGACGCGATGGATCTGCTCGCTTCCGGCGGGCTCGAGCTCGCGACCTTGCTGGAGCATCCGAACCTGCCGCTGCCCCGCCCGCCGGACGTGATCGTGCGCGACGTGGTCACCGAGCCGGTGTTCGTCGCGATGGCGAGCACCAACCCACTGTCCAATCAGGACGAAGTGTGCCTCGGCGACCTGGCGGGCCAGAGCTGGATACTGCCCGCCGATCTGGAGATCGGCTGCGGCGAGTACCTGCGCGGGCTGTGCGAGCAGGCCGGGTTCACCCCGCACGTGGCGTACCGGCTCAGCGGGTACAACGCCAGGGACGTGCTCGAACGCGGGCTCGGCATGATGCTGGTGCAGGCGACCACCATGGCGGCCAAGGGAATCGCGGTGCTGCCGATCAAGGACATCAAGACCGAGCTGCGGCACGTGCTGGCGATGCACAGCGAGAGCCCGGTCGCGCGCTACTGCGAGCAGCTCGCGGGCGCGGCGGCCACCGGCTACTGGGACCAGGCACGCCGATCCCCGGTCTACGTCAACTGGCTCGGCAACACCCTCTCGAAGTAAGTCGTGTTTCTCGGGTCGGGCACGCGATAGCCGCGCCAGACCCGAGAAACACGACTTCGCTGGGCGTCCCGGCCGGTTTTCGGGCAAGCTCACGGTCATGGCGGACCGCACGGAGAAGCTGTTCAGGATCGCGATCGCGCTCAAAGGACTCGACGGCGCGGCGCAGGTGCTCGGCGCGCTCGTGCTCGCGGTGATCCCCGCCTCCGTGGTGACCGGCTTCGCGCACGCGGTGATCACGCGTGACCTGCTCGGCGATCCGCGGGGCACGCTCGCCCGGCATCTGCAGGCCGCCGCCGACGGCTTCGCGAACGGCGGGTCGAAGACGTTCGCGATCGTCTACCTGCTCGCGCACGGACTGATCAAGCTCGTGCTCGTGTGGGCGCTCGCGCGCAAGATCGTGCGCGCGTACCCGATCGCGGCGGTCGTGCTCGGCGCGTTCGTGGTGTACGAGGTGCTGCGCGCCGTCCACACGCACTCGATCGCGTTGCCCGTGTTCGCCGCGCTCGACCTGCTGATCATCGTGCTGGTCCTGCGTGAGTACCGCGAACTCAAGTCAGCGGGCTTGCGCGCGGACGGGAAACCACCTAAGAGTTGACCGTGCCCGAAAGCGAACCGGTGGCCGTGCTGACGGCTTTCCACGACCTCGTGGAGAACCAGCCGTCGCGGCCGTTGTTCACCTTCGTGGACGATCTCGGGCACGACGAGCTGACGATCACCGCGGGCGAGCTGGCCGCCTCCGCCGAGGGTGTCGCCGCCGCGTTGCGCGACTGGGGTCTCACCCCCGGCGACCGGGTCGCGCTGGTCTACCCGCCGTCGCCGGACTTCCTCAGCGCGCTCACCGGCTGCCTGATCGCCGGCGTCGTCCCGGTGCCCGTCCATCCGCCGCGCCCGTTCCGGCTCAAGCCCGATCTCGCCGGGTTCGGCAACGTCATCGACGGCTGCGGCGCGCGGGCGGCGTTGACGAACACCGCCTACGACCGCTCGCGCACGCTCGGCTCGGTCACCTCGATGCTGAGCCGCGACACCCCGCGCTGGCCCAAGGTCAAGTGGTACCGGACGGACACGATCGCGCCCGCGCGGGTGCTCGCGCACGACTGGCACGAACCGGAATGCGCCGACGAACCCGCCTTGCTGCAGTACACCTCGGGGTCGACGTCGTCGCCGAAAGGCGTGGTCGTGACGCACCGGAACCTCGCGCACGAGGTGTTCGCCAACGCGCGCGACCTCGGGCTCGGCGACGGCACGCGTGCCGTGTCGTGGCTGCCGCAGTACCACGACTTCGGGCTGATCAGCATGATCATCAGCACCCTCGCGGGCAACGGCCACAGCTGGCTGATGGCGCCGCTGACGTTCCTGCAGCGCCCGGCCGTCTGGTTCGAGGTGATGAGCCGGGTCGGCGCGACGCACGTCGCCGCGCCGAACTTCGCGTTCGAGCTGGCGGTCCGCAAGACGACACCCGAGATGCGCAAACGGTGGGAGCTGAGCACGCTGCGCTCGGTGCTGTCCGCGGCGGAGCCGATCCGCCCGTCCACAGTGGACAACTTCTTCGCCGCCTTCTCCGTCAGCGGGCTGCGGCCGGAGACGTTCTGCCCCGCGTACGGGCTCGCCGAGCACACGGTCAGTGTGACCATGGGCGGCCAGAGCAGGCTGTGGGTGGACAAGATCGCGCTCGAAAAGGGCATCGTGCTGCCGCGCCCCGGCGAGGACGGCGTCGAGTACATCGGCTGCGGCGCGATGACCAAGGACGGCGGGCGGCTGCTGATCGTCGACCCCGACACCCGCCGCCGGTGCGCGCCGGACCGGGTCGGCGAGATCTGGATCGACTCACCGACCAAGGCGCTCGGCTACTGGGGCGCCGAAGCCGAGACGGCGGCGACGTTCCGCGCGCGCTGCGCCGATGAGCCGGGCGAGTTCCTGCGCACCGGCGATCTCGGGTTCGTGCACGACGGCGAGCTGTACCTGACCTCGCGACTGAAGGACCTGATCATCACGCACGGGCACAACGTCTACCCGATCGACCTGGAGGAGAGTGTGCGCGACTGCCATCCCCAGGTCCGGCCCGGCGGGCTGGCCGCGTTCGGCGTGCCGGGCGACGACGACGAGCGCGTGGTGATCTTCGTGGAGACCCGCAAGGACCGGGTCTCCCCCGCCGAGATCACGGACATCGCGGACACGGTGTCCGCGCTGATCCACGAAGACCACCAGCTCGGCTGTCACGCCGTCGTCGTCGGCAAGCCGGGGCTGGTCCTGAAGACGACCAGCGGCAAGGTGCGGCGCGCGGCCTGCCGGTCCGCCTACCTGGCGGGCGCCTTCGACGGGACGGTGTTCGAAGCCGCTCAGGGTTCCAGGACGATCTTGCCGTGAGTGTGCTGGCGCTCCAGCTCACGGAAGGCCTCGCGGACCTCGGCGAGCGGGTATGTGGCGGCGATGGTGATCTCCAGCGCGCCCTTCTGGATGAGCGCGACCAGCTCGGCCAGCACCTCGGTGGTCGCGGCCGCCTCGTTGCCCTCGGCCTTGACGCCGTGCTTCGCCACGGCGGCGAAGTCGATGATCGTGTTGATCCGCTCCTTCGCGATGCCGAGGTCGAGCGCGAGGTCGACATATCCACTGCCGAAGTTGTCGATGAACGCGACCGGCGTGCCCTCGGCCTTGATCCGGTCCGCGACGCCCTCGCCGTACTCGACCGGGATCGCGCCGAGTTCCTTGAGCCGAGCGTGGCTGCCTGCGCTCGCGAGTCCGATCACGGTCGCGCCCGCGTTCACCGCGAGCTGCACGACGATCGTCCCGACACCACCCGCGGCGCCGGACACGACGACGACATCGCCCTGCTTGACGTCAACCGCGCGGACAGCGGCCACGGCCGTCGTTCCCGCGACGAACAGTGAGCCCGCGACCGTCCACGGCACGTCCGCCGGCTTGAGGAGCAGCTCGCCGTCCTCGACGAGCACGAACTCGGCGTGGCTGGCGCGCTTGTTGGTGAACCCGAACACCTCGTCACCCGCCTTGAAGCCTTCGACACCCTCGCCGGTCGCGACGACGATCCCCGCGAGGTCGCTGCCCTCGCCGGAGGGGAAGGTGGCCGGGTACATCTCGTGCAGCGCGCCGATCCGGATCTTGGCCTCACCGGGGTTGATCCCGGCCGCCTTGACCTGGACGAGCACCTGGTGCGCGCCGGGCTCGGGCCGCTCGACCTCGGCGACCCGCAACACGTCGAGGTCGCCGTAGTTGTCGAACCTGACTGCCTTCATGGTGTGTCTCCCTGTTTCCGAAGTGGACACCACTGAATCTGGCAGCAGTCGAGCCGCGTAAAAACGGACCGCTTTCCCTAGGATCGGCGATCCCAGGCTGGGCCGGAATGCCGTGCGGAGCGGTTCGGTTGAGATGGTCATGAACCGCCGCGACCTCGCCGACTTCCTGCGCCGCTCCCGCGAGCGCCTGCGCCCCGTCGACGTCGGCCTGTCCCCCGGCGCCCGCCGCCGCACCCCGGGACTGCGCCGCGAAGAGGTCGCCATGCTCGCGGGCATGTCCACGGACTACTACATGCGCCTCGAACAGGCACGCAGCCCGCAGCCGTCGACCCAGCTGCTGGGCGCGATGGCGCGGGCGCTGCGCCTCAACGACGACGAGCGCGACCACCTCTACCTGCTGGCGGGCCACCGTCCCCCGGCCGGGCGGCAGGCTGGCGAGCACATCCGGCCCGGCCTGCAGTTCCTCCTCGACCGGCTCAGCGACACCCCCGCCCAGATCCTGAGCGACCTCGGCGACGTCCTCGCCCAGAACGCGCTGGCCGAGGCCCTGTTCGGCACGGTTTGCACGACCCGCCCCAAGGACCGCAACATCGTCTGGCGCTGGTTCACCGACCCGGTCGTCCGCGCGGCCTACCCCGCCGAGGAGCACGAGCACTACAGCCGCCAGCACGTCGCCGACCTGCGCGCGGCCGTCGCCAGGCGGGTCGACGACCCGGCCGCGACGGATCTGGTCAAGCGCTTGCACGCGGCGAGCCCCGAGTTCTCGCGGCTGTGGGAGCTGCACGAGGTCGGCATGCGACGCGTGGGCAGGCTGCACGTGAAGCACCCGACGATCGGGCTGCTGGAGCTGGACTGCGAGATCCTGCTGACGCCTTCCGAGGATCAGCGGCTCGAGGTGTTCACCGCCCCGCCCGGGACCTCGTTCCAGGAATACCTGGATCTGCTGCGCGTGGTCGGACGGGAGGAGTTCCCAGTCGCCTGAGTCAGCGCATCCAGGCGAGGGTGGTCCAGGACTCGGCGAGGCGCCAGCCCTCCGGGGTCCGCACGACCGTGTAGGCCATGCGCAGGCCGCTCGTCCGGTGGGGCGCTTCGCGCCTCGCCTCGGCGAGGCTTCGCCGAGTCGGGCGCGCGCGGGTACCACTACCGCATTCTGGTCGCAATGGCCGAGCAGGGTTTCGTCTCGCCGACCCCGGACCCGGACGACCGCCGCCGCAACCTGGTCACGCTCACCGAGGCGGGCGACCGGCAGCTGCGCCGCCTGGAACAAGTTGCTCACCCGGCTGCTCAAGCACCATCAGCATTAGGACGGGACCCGAAGTTGTAGTCGTGAGTGTTGCGGCCGGTTATCGGGGAACCGCCCGCGACGCGCATGTCCCCTGGCTTGGTGAAATGTCGGGGCGCCACGAACGCGGAGTGGTGGTTGAGCGCGACAGGGTAGGCTGGGAAGGTCGAGAGCATCTCGTACGTGGGCAATCGGGCCCGCGTCGTCCTCGTCTTTCCCCCATGCCGGCTCTTGCGATCCGGAGACGGGAGCACCGGTATGCCGGGCCCGTGGAACACCTTTCAGCGTCGGTGCGCCTGACGTGCCCCTGACACCGGGCCGCTGGTTTCCGAGCGGCTGATACTCAGAGCCTGGCGGGTCGACGACGCGCCCGCCGCGCTGGCCGTCTATGGACATGCCGACGTCGCGCGCTGGCTGAGTCCTGAGCTCGACCGGGTACCCGATCTCGCAGCCATGCGGCTGCTGGTGCAGCACTGGATCGCGGAAGGCGCGCGGTTCGCGCTGCCCGCCGGTCGGTGGGCCATCGTGCGCCGCGAGGACGACCAGGTCATCGGGGGCGCGATCCTGCTGCCGTTGCCACCGGGCAACGACGACCTCGAGATCGGCTGGCAGCTGCGCCCGGACAGCTGGGGCAACGGCTTCGCCGCCGAGTCCACGCTGGCGCTGGCCGAATGGGCGTTCGCGCATGACGTCAACGAGATCTTCGCCGTGGTGCGACCGGGGAACATCCGGGCAGCGGCCGTGCTGCGGCGGGTCGGGATGCAGTGGGTCGGCGAGACCGGCAAGTACTTCGGCCTGACCTTGCAGGTCTTCCGCCTCCGCCTGGCGGACATACACCACTACAAAGGATGACCGTGTCTCAGCTTCGCCTTGGCATTTTTTCGCGCTCCCGCAAGGAAAACGAGTTCCGCCTGCCGATCCATCCCCGGCATTTCGAGCGGATCGACGCTTCGCTGCGGAAGACCATCTTCCTCGAACACGGCTATGGCGAACGCTTCGGCGTGTCCGATGAACAGCTGGCGACCCAGGTCGCCGGGCTGCGTACTCGCGACGAACTCATCGCGGAAAGCGACCTCATCCTGTTGCCCAAGCCTCTCGCCGAGGATCTCGCCGAACTCAGGGACGGCCAGATCCTGTGGGGCTGGCCGCATTGCGTGCAGGACGAGAAACTGACGCAGCTCGCCATCGACCGCAAGCTCAGCCTCATCGCGTTCGAGGCGATGAACCACTGGACCTCCGATGGGTCGTTCAATCTGCACGTGTTCCACAAGAACAACGAACTCGCCGGGTACTCGTCGGTGCTGCACGCGTTGCAGCTCGCCGGATCGACCGGGGTCTACGGCAGGCGATTGCGCGCCGCCGTGATCGGGTTCGGCGCGACCGCGCGCGGCGCGGTGACCGCGTTGAGCGCGCACGGCGTGCATGACGTCCACATTCTGACGAACCGCGGTGTGACGGCCGTCAGCTCACCGATCCATTCGGCGCGCATGGTTCATTTCGACCATGACAACGAGGATCCGCGGCGCAGTCACGCCTCGTCGGATCACGGCCGGTTACCGCTGGCCGAGTTCCTCGCCGAGCACGACATCATCGTCAACTGCGTGCTGCAGGACACCGAGTCGCCGCTGACCTTCCTGCTCGAGGACGACCTCGACGCCTTCACTCCCGGCAGCCTCATCATCGACGTGTCCTGTGATGAAGGCATGGGCTTCAGCTGGGCGCGGCCGACGACGTTCACCGAGCCGTCGTTCTTCGTCGGCGACAATGTGCGCTACTACGGCGTCGACCACAGCCCGTCCTACCTCTGGAACTCCGCGACCTGGGAGATCAGCGAGGCGCTGCTCCCCTACCTGCGCCCGGTGATGACCGGCGAGTGGGATTCTCACGAAACGATCAGGCGAGCCGTCGAGATCCGCGACGGGGTCATCCAGAACCCGGCGATCCTGTCCTTCCAGCATCGCTCATCGGACTATCCACATCCGCCGATCTCGTAGTCGATGTCGAGGACCGTCCGCTCGCCTGGTGCGAGTGTGGTGAGTGGGCCGAGTACTTCGCATTCGACGATGTGGTCGGGTGGGTCGAGGCCGCCGAGCCAGCTGATCGGTTCCGGTTGCGGGGATTCGATCCAGACTTCCAGCGGCGACCCGGAATCCGGGTATTCGGCGTCGTGGTCCACGGTGAAGCGCTGAGTCAGGCTGACCTCGGTGCCGAAATGCGTGACCCAGCCCGTGCTGCCGGGGAAGCCCAGTTTGCCCACAGTGGACTGGACGGGAATGACCCCGTCCTGGCACGAAACCGAGCCGATCAGCTCGACCACCGGGCCGTCCAGTCCGACGTGGACGATGCCGGGCGGCAGCTGGGTGACGTTCCACAACGCCCAGCGCACCGGTCGCGAGCTGATGTTCATCGCGGTCAGTCGCAAGTGGAACGACGACGCGCCGGGCAACAACGTGAACTGGCGCGAAAGCCGCAAACCGGTGCGGGGATCGGGGGCGCTGGTCAGCACCAGATCCCCGGACGCCGTGTACGGGCCGGAATCCAGGATCGGGTCGGGCGGGCCGAGCCACTCGTCCTGGGGTGCGGGCCAGGTCTTGTCGCCGCCGTAGTTGACCCAGTCACCCATCGTTCCCGACACCGGCCTCGGCTGGTGACCGATCGGCTGGAGGTCCGAGTCCACCAGAGAAGCGTTACGCCACAACACTTCGTGGCCTTCGAAGACAAGCGAGAGCAGGCGGCCGCCGAGCGCCGGGACGAAGCCCAGGCGCAGGATGCCGTTGTCCAGCCAGACGACGTCTACCATTCGGCGAGGGTGCCGTCGTCGTGGCGCCAGACGGGGTTGCGCCAGGCGTGGCCGGTCTCGGCGGCTCGGCGGACGGCCGCTTCGTCGATCTCGATGCCGAGGCCGGGGCCGAGCGGGCGGGACGCGTGGCCGTCCACGAAATCGAACGGTGAGGTGTCGGCCAGGTAGTGCACCAGCTCCGTGCCGACGTTGTAGTGCATGCGCAGGCTTTGTTCCTGGATCAGGAAATTCGGGGTCGCGAAGGCGACCTGCATGCTCGCCGCCAGCGCGATCGGCCCGAGTGGACAGTGCGGGGCGAGCTGGGCGCCGTAGATCTCGGCGAGTGAGGCGATGCGCCGCAGCTCCGAGATGCCGCCCGCGTGCGCCGGGTCAGGCTGGACAACGGCGACGCCCGCGTCGAGCGCGGGCTTGATGTCCCAGCGTGAGTAGAGGCGCTCGCCGACCGCGATCGGCACGGTCGACGCCGAGACCACCGAAGCCAGCGCGCTGCCCTGCAGTTCGGGGACGACGGGCTCCTCGACGAACATCGGCTGGACGTCTTCGAGCATGCGGACCAGGCGGCGGGCCATGGCCGGTGAGGCGCGGCCGTGGAAGTCGATCGCGAGGTCGCGGTCGGGGCCCAGCACCGAACGGGCTTCCTCGGCACGCGCCACCGCGGCCGCAGCTTCGGCCGGGGTGGCGATCGGGGTCAGCGGACCCGCGACGTTCATCTTGACCGCGGTGAAACCGGCTTCGACCTGGGCGGACACCGCCTCGGCGATGTTCGACGGGCGGTCGCCGCCGACCCAGGAGTACACCCGGACGCGGTCGCGGACCGGGCCGCCGAGCAGCTCGTGGACCGGGGCGTCGCGGACCTTGCCCGCGATGTCCCACAGCGCGTGGTCGAACCCGGACAGCGCGCTCGACAGCACCGGGCCACCACGGTAGAAACCCGCGCGGCGCAACACTTGCCAGTGGTCTTCGATGCGCAGCGGGTCCTGGCCGACGACGAGCTCGGCCAGTTCGTGCACGGCCGCGCGGACGCTGCCCGCGCGGCCCTCGACGACCGGCTCGCCCCAGCCGCTGACGCCCTCGTCGGTGCTGACCTTGAGGAACAGCCACCGCGGCGCCACGAGGAACGTCTCGATCCCGGTGATCTTCACGCTTTCCCTTTCACGAGGAGTCCTTGGCGGCCGACCAGCCACCGTCGACCACGAATTCGGCGCCGGTGACGAACGAGGCGGCCGTCGACAGCAGGAACGCGATGACCTCGGCGACCTCCGCCGGGTCACCGAGCCGGCCTGCCGGGGTCGCGGCCGCGCTGCGCTCCCGGTCCTCGGCGCTCACCCTGTCCCATGCCTGGGTGAGCACCGGGCCCGGCAGCACCGCGTTGACCCGCACCTCCGGCGCGTACTCGACGGCGAGCTGCCTGGCCATCGCCACGAGACCACCCTTGGTCGCCGCGTAGGCGGGATGGCCGGGCAGCCCGAAGTGCGCGTGCACCGACGAGACCAGCACGATCGAGCCGCGCCGGTCGATCAGCGACGGCAGGCACGCCCGCACGCCGAGGTACGCGCCGGTGAGGTTGACCTCCAGCTGGCGTGTCCACTCAGGACGGTCCAGTTCGTGCAGTGGCTTGACTACGGAGGTGTAGGCGTTGCCGACCAGGCCGGTCACTCCCCCGGCCACGTCGAGCACCTGCTCCCAGGTCTCCTCCGCGGTCACGTCGCCGACGACCGCAGGCACGTCGAGGTCCACCTCCGCGATGTCCACCGCGACGACCGCGATCCCGGCCGAGGCCAGCCGCCGGACGGTCGCGGCGCCGATCCCCGACGCCGCTCCCGTCACCACCACACTCGACAAAACGCCCTCCTAGAGCTTCGACTGGTGCACGCGGTCGTCGGGCCCGCGGACGACGACCCAGGCCGAGCCGTTCGCGCCCGCGGCCGCGCCGACCGCGCCCACCAGGCTATTGCTCGCGAACTCGGTTCGCTTGAACCAAGTGCCCCACGCGCCGTCGGTCCGGTTGATCTGCCAGAGCGTGTAGTCGCTGGCCCGCGCGAACAGGTAGACGCGACCTTCCGTCGCCAGCAGCGTCGGGCTGCCGCTGACCACGCCGCCGAGCGTCGCCCACGCGCCGTTGGTGTAGGTCCACACGCTGTCGTCCGCGGCACGGACCGCGACCTGCCCGCCCGCCGCGCTCGGCCGTCCGTAGATCGGCTGGTCCTTCGGCGCGCCGATGCTGCTCCAGCCGCTCTGCGCGGTGCGCTTCCAGACCTTGCCGTCCGCGCCGCGCGCGACCAGCGTCCACGAGTTCGGCGAGGTGAAGTCGACCGACGGCGAGTCGGTCAGCTTGCCGCCGAGGTTGACCCACGGTCCCCAGTTGCCACGCCACGAAGTCCGCTGGTAGGCGGAATTGTCCGTACCGCGCACGAAGACGTCCACCCGGTCACCGCTGGCGAACGCCGCGGGCTGGCCGAGGATCCTGCCGCCGACCGGCGTCCACTTGCCGGACCATGAGGTCCCGTTCAGCACCTGCTGCTGCAGCTCGCCGCGCTGGTCGCGGACGAGCGCGACGGCGTGCGTGTCGTCGATCCTGGCGATCGCCGGGCTCGCGGAGGCGTTGCCGCCGAGATCATTGCCAGGCACCAGATCCGTGCCCTTGAGCTGCACGAACACCGTGCCGTGTGCCGGGACCGTCGCGGTGTACGACCCGGTCAGGACGCCACGGTCGGCGCGGGCACGCAGGTCACGCACGGCCACCTGGCCGCCGAGCCCGGCGTCGGCGAAGTCGACGGTCATCGACGCGGGCGCCTCGCCGCGGTTGAGCAGCACGACCGCGCGCTTTCCCTTACCGGACAAGACCTTGCTGTACACGCCGTCCGCGACACGAACGCCCTGGATGGCCAGCGGGTCCTGGTTGACCGCGAGGATCTCAGGGTTCTTGAGCGTGTCGATCATCGAAGCCGGGAGCGTGCGCGGGTCGGAGCCGATGATCAGCGGGGAGGCCATCTCCGACCACATGACGAGCTGCGTGGTCGACTCCTCCTCGTTGAGCTCGTAGGTGCCTTTTTCCGTCTTGCGCATGGGAATCAGGTAGTCGGGGTCGTTGTAGTGACCGGGACCGTTCGCCTCGGGATGCGCGGCGTTGTCGTCCATGTTGCGCAGCATGTCGCGCCAGATGCCCTCGTACGGCGTGCCGAACGCGACGTCGGTGTCGGTGCGCCACGAGTCGGCGTTGGTCGGGCCGTAGGTGTAGGCGATGCCGGCGACCTGGTCGGGGCCGTGCGGGACACCCCAGACGTCGGTGACCGGGTTGCACAGGTTCAGCAGCATCGGACGGCCCGCCTTGCGCACGGCCTTGCTGAACTCGGCGAACGCCTGCGCCGGCTTGAGGTTCGCGGCGATGCCGCACAGGAAGTCGATCTTGATGGCGTCGAACTTCCAGCGCGCGAACTGCTTCGCGTCCTTCTCGTAGTAGCCGCCGCCACTGCCCGCCGCGCAGTTCTTGCTCATCGACGGCCCGGCGTCGGTGTAGATGCCCGCTCGCAGGCCGCGGTCGTGCAGCCAGTTGACCAAAGAGGACAGACCGGACGGGAACTTGGCCGGGTCGGCGACCAGGTTTCCTTGCGCGTCACGGGGATTCGGCGCGTTCCAGCCGCCGTCGATCCAGATGTACTTGTAGCCCGCGTCCCGCAGGCCGGACGAGATGATGTGCTCCGCGATGGACTTGATCGACGCCTCGCTGGGCGCGCCGATCGCGAAGTAGGTGTTCCAGCCCATGTACGGGGTCGGCGCGAGGCCGCTGTCGTAGTACTCGGGGGCGCCCTGGTCGTCACCGGCGCTCGCCGGTACGGCCATGCCCAGTCCCAAGAGGACGGTCAGCAGTGCGATGAACATTCTTCGAGCCACGGCGTTGTAGCCTTTCGTCACGAGACGGGGTGCAGCACGGTGAAATCGGCGTCGAACTCGGGCGTCCAGTCGAACGGGAGCCCGACGTGGACCAGCTGGGATGCGGAAAAGCTGCGGCCGTTCCGATCCACATAGGACTCGGCGGCGAGCGCGGTCAGCGGCACGCGGGACGACCGGCCCGGCACGAACGGCGCGCCGGTCAGTTCACCGGTGTTCCAGGCCAGTACGACGACCGTGCCGTCCGCGCCACAGTACTGCACGGCGTCGCGTGACCGATAGACTTGTCCACTGTGGATGACCGATCGAATTTCCTTGTACTGAGCGATAAGCACTGACGCCTCGGCGAGCTGATCGCCGGTCCACCGTGACAGATCGGCGCCGATCCCGAGCACACCGGCCATCGCCAGCACGAACCGGAACCGCAGCGAGCGTGGCCGCGGGTCGAAAAACCCGGCCGAGTCGGTCACCCAGGAACTCATCAGATGTGGCGCGTGCGCGAGCAGGAAGCCGTCCTGGATGGCGAGCCGGTCGAGCGGGCCGGTGTTGTCACTGGGCCACACCACGTCCGCGCGGGCGATGGTCGCCAGGTCGGTCCGGCCGCCGCCACCCGCGCAGGCCTCGACCGTGACGTGCGGATACCGCTCCCGCACGTGGTCGAGCAGCCGGTGGTAGTTGGCGACATGCGCGCCGTCGAGCGCCGGATCGCGCTCGGTCGCGGGCCGGTTCATGTCCCACTTCAGGTAGCTGATCGCATAAGAACCCAGCAATCGGTCCAAAGTAGACCGCAAGAACTCGAATACGTCCTCGCGGCCGAGATTGAGCAGCAGCTGGTTCCGGATCAGCGTCCGCGGGTGCCCATCGCGGTGATAGACCCAGTCGGGATGCTCGGCGTACAAGCGGGATTTCGGGCTCACCGACTCCGGCTCGACCCACAGCCCGAAGTCGAGCCCGAGCGCGCGGACCTCCTCGACGAACTCGCCGAAGGACGGATCGGCCGGTTCCCAGTCACCCAGTCCCCCGGTGTCGTCGTCACGCCCGGCGAACCAGCCGTCGTCGACCACGAACAGCTCGACCCCGATCTCGGCGGCCCGCTTCGCGAGCGCGAGCTGACGGTCGAACCGGACGTCGAAACCCGTTGCTTCCCAGGAGTTGTAGAGCACCTTGCGCTCGACGGGCCTGCTCAAGGTCCGCTCGTACTCGTGCCACACCCGCGCGAGCCCGTCGAGACCGTCCACACTGGACGCCAGCGCCAGGCGCGGGCCGGCGACCGTCTCACCGGGACCGACGACGACCGGCCCCAGCCTGCCCGCACGGATCCTCGTGATCCCCGCCGGCTCGACACTCGCGTCGATCTCCCACGACCCGGACCAGGCGAGCGACACACCCCAGGCCTGCCCGCCCTCGGCGTCTTGCACCGCAAGCCAAGGCGCGTAGGCATGGCCAGGCACACCGAACCGGCTCTCCATTTGGAACCGTCCGGCGGGCAGAACCACTTGCCGCCGCTGGAATTCCTGCGCCCACTGACCCGACAGGAAGGTCAGCAACGGCTTGCCGGTCGGCACGCAGACCCCGGCCGAGCCCAGCCGGTCGAGCACCACGGTCTCGTCACCGGTGTTGGTCACCTCGGCCCAGCGCAGCAGCACATCGGTGCCCGCGACCGGCTCGTACTTCAGCTCGACCCGCAGCCCGTCGGCCGAAGACACGAGATCGGCGCCCGAGAAGGGCCGCCGCCAGCTCGTCGCGTACTCAAGAGGCGCCGCGTCCGCTTCGGTGATGAAGTGGATCTCGCCCTGGTTCGCGAACGGGGACGGCCCGTGCTCGACACCGTGCGGGCCCCAGGCGACCAATTCGGTCCAGTCCTCCCGGTCCGCGATCGTGTAGGAGGTCGTTTTCATGCGATATGTCGTCATTTCACCGCGCCAATGGCCAGTCCGGAGATGAAGTGCTTCTGGAACCGGAGGAACACTGCCACGGTCGGGATCGCTGCGATCACCGAACCGGCCGCGATCACGTTCCACGTCGACACGTACTGGCCCTGCAGGCCGAGCAGCGCGGGTGTCACCGGCATGACGGTTTCCGTGCGCAGCACGGTGATCGCCCACAGCAGGTCGTTGAACGTCCAGGTGAACGCCAGCGCGCCGAGCGCGGCCAGCGCGGGCCTGGTCAGCGGCAGGATCACCGACAGGAAGATCCGCACCGGGCCCGCGCCGTCGATCACCGCCGCCTGCTGGATCTCGCCGGGGATCGTGCGCATGAACCCCTGCAGCACGAAGGTGTAGAAGCCCAGCCCGAACCCGACCTGGACGATGACCAGCGCGGTCAGCGTGTCGTAGATCCCGAGCAGCTCGGCCAGTTTCGACACCGGGACGAGCAGGATCTGCGGTGGCAGCAGGTTTCCGCCGAGCATCACGAGCAGGATCGTCCGCCGGAACGGGATCTCGTAGCGGCTCAGCGCGAACGCCGCGGCCGCGCTCAGCCCCAGTGCGAAGAACACCGTCGGCAGGGTGACGATCAGGCTGTTCAGCATCGCGCGTGACTCGCCGCCCGCGTTCCACGCCTCGCCGAACGGAGCCAGCGTGAACGACTGCGGGAAACTGCCGAGCCCGTTCGCCGCGACGTCTTCGAAGGACCGGATGCTCGTGAGCAGCACCAGCGCGATCGGCAGCAGCCACAGCACCGAAAGCGTCCCGGCGCCCGCGTGGAACAGGAAGGTCCGCCGCTTGCTCATACGGTGTCCTCCTTGAAGGCGCGGACGAGGTAGGTGACGATCACGCCGAACGCCAGCACGAAGATCACCACGGCCAGCGCGGAGGCGTAGCCGAGCCGCAGCGACTGGAACGCGGTCGCGTACATGTACGTGCTGAGCAGCTCCGACGAGTGATACGGCCCGCCCTTGGTCATCGCCCACACCACGTCGAACGAGCGCAGCGAGTCGATCACGATCACCGACAGGATCACCGAGTTGACCCCGCGCAGCTGCGGCCAGGTGACGTACCGGAACTGCTGCCAGCGCGTCACGCCGTCGAGCTTCGCGGCTTCGTACAGCGCGGGATCGATGCCCTTGAGCCCGGCGAGATAAAGCACCATCACGTAGCCGAGCTGTCGCCACAGCGCGGGCACGAGCACCGCGTAGAGCGCGGTGTTCGAGTCCGCGAGCCATGCGTGCTGCCACGACTCAAGCCCTAGAGCGCCCAGGAGCTTGTTGATCAATCCATCGGGTTGATAAAGCCCCTGCCAGATCAGCGACGTCGCCACCAGCGAAAACACGACCGGTGTGAACAGCGCCGCCCGGTAGAACCCGACGCCGCGCCGTTCGCGCTGCAGGAACATGGCCAGCCCGAGTCCGCCCACCGCCGAAAGCCCGCCGAAGAGCACCAGCCAGATCAGCGTGTTCAGCGCCGCGGTCCGGAACGTCGGGTCACCGAACATCTCGGCGTAGTTGCCGAACCCGGTCCACTCCGGCGCCGAGACACCGTCCCAGCTGGTCAACGAGAGGTAGAAGCCCTGCAACGCCGGCCAGAGGACCCAGAACCCTTCGACGAGCAGCGGCACCAGCACGAAGGCGAGCAGCACGGGCGGCAAGCCCTTGCGCTTCTTCGCCCGTGCCGGGGCCGCGTTCGTGCCGGCGCGGACGGGCGTGGCCAAAGCCGTCACTCCGCCCAGACCTTCTGCGCGGCCGCCTGCCACTCGTTCAGGATCGAGGTCAGTTCCTGTGGCTTCTGGATGAACCGGATCAACGCCGCGTCGGCCGTCGGCTGGAGCGCGTCGCTCGAATCCCGGTTGAAGAACTGGGTGAGATCCTTGGCGTCCTGCAACATCTTCCGGCCCTTGGCCACCAGCGGCGTGCCCGCGTCCTTCGCGTCAGGATGTGTCGGCAGCGCGGTACCCGAGGAGTTCTTGATGTAGAGCTCCTGCGCCTCGGCGGTGGCGACGTACTTCAACCACTCCTTGGTCGCGTCGAGATGCGCCGTCTTCGAGCTCGCGAAGAAGCCGTCGGTCGGGCCCTCCTCGACGACCGGGACGGCGGTGTCGAGCACCGGGAACTGGAAGAAGTCGAGATCGTCGAGCACGTCCTTGGGCGCGGCGTCGGTGAAGAAGGTGCCGGTCAGCACCATGCCGGTGCGGCCCTGCAGCAGCGAGGTCGTCGCGTCCTGGAACGCGATCGCGGTGCCGCGCGAGTCGAAGTACGGCAGCGCGGTCTTCCACTGCTCGAACACCTTGACCACGCGGGGGTCGTCGAAGCGGCTCTTCCCGGCCAGCAGGTCGCGGTGGTACTGGGCACCGTTGATCCGGATGTTGAGGTAGTCGAACCAGGACGACGCGGTCCACGGCGTGTTGCCGCCCGCACCGATGCCGATCGGCTCGACCCCCTTGGCCTTGAGCGTCTCGCACAGCGCGAGGAACTCGCTCCAGTTCGTCGGCGCCTGCACGCCCCACTTCGCGAAGTTCGACTTGCGGTAGAAGAAGCCCCACCAGTAGTAGGTGGTCGGCACGAAGACCAGCTTGCCGGTGCCGTCGCCGCTGAGCTTGCGGAAGGTGTCGCTGTAGGCGCCCATGGTCTGCCAGACGTCGCCGACGTCGAGCAGCAGGCCCTTGCGCGCGTAGCCGGCGAGGATCGAGCCGGGGTACCAGGTGTAGGTGTCGGGCGGGGTGGCCGAAGTGAGGTAGCTCGGCAGCTGCGTCCGGAAGGTCTCGGACGCGACGGTGTTGACCGTCGCCGACGCGCCGCCGCGGGCGCTGAAAGCCTTCGCGAGCGCCTCGATGGCCACCTTGGCCTGGGCGGAGGACAGGTTCGACTGGACGGTCACCGCGCCTGCCGCCTGCTTCACAGGCCCCGAGGTCGCCGAAGTCGCACAGCCGCTGAGCAGGGCGGTCGAGCCCACACCGAGCAGGAAACCCCGTCGGGTGAGGCCTGGACTACGCCGTTGGGTCAGGCCGGATTCGTTCATGCGGCCAGACTGCGACCTGGCTCACAGCCTGTCAAGATTAATTCGTAATTTATTAGCTAAACCCATGACCGGCGTCCGTACTATCGTGACGGTTCCCCCACCCCCGAAAGGACGCGAGTGATCCCGAACCGGCCACGAGGCCTGCACGGCCAGACCGTCGAGCTGCTCGCCAGCCGGATCCTGTCCAACGAGTTCGCCGAGGGCACGGTCCTCGACCTCCCCGCGCTCCGCGCCGAACTGGACGTCAGCCTCACCGCGCTCCGCGAAGCACTGAAGGTCTTGACCGCCAAGGGAATGATCGACGCCCGCCAGAAGCGCGGCACCTTCGTCCAGCCCCGCGCCCGCTGGAACTTCCTCGACGCCGACGTCATGCGCTGGCAGACCGCCGCGGCCGCCGCCACCGACCCCGACCTCTTCGACGAGCTCACCGAAGTCCGCGCGGTCGTCGAGCCCGCCGCCGCCCGCATGGCCGCCGAGCGCGCCGACGACACGGACCTGCGCGCGCTCGCCGACGCCTTGCGCCGCATGGCCGAGGCCGGTGCCGACCTCGACGCGATGGTCGCCGCCGACCTCGAGTTCCACCGGCTGCTGCTGGCCGCCACGCACAACAACTTCCTGCTCCAGATCGAGCGGGTGATCGCGATCGGCCTCGCCGAGCGCGACAAGCTCGTCCACGGCACCACCCAGGCCGACGACCCGGTGCCCAGCCACCAGGCCGTCTACGACGCCATCGCCGCCCGCGACCCCGAAGCCGCCGAGACCGCCATGCGCGCGCTGGTGGACAAGTCGAGCGCGGACCTCAAACAGGCCACCCGCGGCCGCCGAACGTAGCGAACGCCTCGTTCGCAACGTGTGAGGTTGCGAACGAGGCGTTCACGCAAGTGACGTGGTTCCCCCGACCGAAACCACGTCACGGGATGTCGAAGACCACCCGGCGCAGCTGCCACAGCTGGAACCCGGCCAGCGCGATCGCCGAGACGGCGGCCAGCACCATCGCGGCCACGAACTGGGCGGGCCCGGAGGTCGCCGTGCTCAAGATCGCGTAGCCGGCGAGCACGAACAGCAGCGGCGCGACCGCCGCGATGACGGCGGGCGCCACGCCCACCCTGGCGAGGTGGCGGCGGGACAGCATCGCCGCGACCGCGAAGCCGAAGGCGGCCACCAGCAGGCTGGCGCCGATGGTGTCGCTGAAGCGGTGCCAGCCCAGTGAGATCGTCGCCGACGAGACCCAGGCGACGCCGGCGCCGCCCGCGAGCAGCACGAAGGAGCGGAAGCGGCGGGGCAGCACGATGGCCAGCGCGACCACGATGGCCATGGCGGCCGTCACATGTCCACTCGGGAAACTGTTGTGCGAGGCCAGGCCGCGTTCGCCGAGGCGGGGGCGTTCCAGCACGTAGAGCTTGAGGATCTGCGAGACGATCACCGGGCCAGCCAGCGCGACCAGTCCGGCGACACCGAGTGAGAAACGGCGGCGCACCAAGGAGATCAGGACGATCGACACACTCGCCGCGCCGAGCAGCACGATCATGTCCACCTCGCGCAACGGCTGCGACCAGTCCGATGTGGACTGTCCGAGCTGGGCGTTGCGGACCGCGCCGTTCTCGACCTGCTGGCCGCCCGTCGTGTGGACGAAGAGGAGGTACGCGGCGACGAAGGCGACCGCGAAACCGGCCGCGCCGCCGAGCAGCGCGAGTGAACGGGAGACCGAGGGGGTGGCGATGGCGTGTTTGGGTGCGGAAGCCGTGCTCCTGTTTTCCAAGGTGAGGACCATGACCATGACTTTGCCGAGCGGAGTTAGTGATCCCGTCCGCGCAATGTCATGGTTTCGCTACAAGATCGGCCTGAGTCGCGAATTCGGCGGAACATCCGAATAATGGCCGCTGTGGCAGTGGTTTTGGTGATCGAAGACGACCCGGCGATCCGGGAAGGGCTGGAACTGGCCCTGCGCCGTCAGCAACATGTGGTCTACACCAGCGAATCCGGGGAACTCGGGCTGGAGACTTTGAAAAGCGCCCAGCCCGACATCGTCGTGCTGGACCTCATGCTGCCCGGGATCGACGGGTTCGAGACGTGCCGCCGGATCAGGGCGTCGGGTGAGATACCGATCATCATGCTGACCGCGCGCAGCGACGACTTCGACATCGTCGCCGGGCTCGAAGCCGGCGCGGACGACTACGTGGTCAAGCCGATCGAGCCCCGGGTGCTCGACGCGCGGATCCGCGCGGTGCTGCGGCGCGCGGTCGCCGAGCGGCCGCCCGCCGATCAGCCAGCCGTCGAAAAGCACGGTGACCTGGAGATCGACCGGACCGGGCTGCTGGTGACCAAGGCGGGCGAGCCGGTGCCGCTCACCCCGACCGAGCTGAAGCTGCTGCTGGAACTGTCCCGCACGCCCGGCCAGGTCTACAGCCGCCAGCAGATACTGGCCGCCGTGTGGGACCACGACTACCTCGGCGACTCGCGGCTCGTCGACGCCTGCGTGCAGCGGCTGCGCTCGAAGATCGAGGACGTGCCCGCGCACCCCGAGCACGTGCAGACCGTACGGGGCTTCGGGTACCGGTTCGGCAAGTCGTGACCTCGCTCAGGCAGTGGGTCTCGGGGCTGCGGCCGAGGCTGGTGGCCGCGTTCGCCGTGATCACCATCGTCGGCGCCGTCGCGGCGTCCGGCTCGATGTACCTCTCCGCACGCACCACGATCCTCGTCGGGGTGCAGGACCCCGGCATGGAGCAGCTCAACGACCAGGTCAAGGCGTTCCTGCCGGTGCTGGAGGTGCCACCGACACCGACGATGCTCGGCACGCTCGCCGGGCGGCTCAAGACGAACGCCGTCGTCGTCTACCAGAACCAGCGCTACGGCTCGGGGCCCGCGATCCAGGAACTGCCCGACGCACTGCGCACCCAGGTCGCGTCGAGCGACAACAACCAGTTCCAGCGGGTGGTCGACTCGAGCGGTTACGCCGTGGTCTTCCTCGGCATCCCCGTGCTGCAACGGAACCCGGACGGCAAGGTCGAGCACACCGGGATCGAGGTCTACGCGCGCGTGCCGCTGACCGCTCAGCAGACCGCGATCGACGAGCTGGCCACCCGGGCGTGGCAGACCGCCGCGCTGGCGCTGCCGCTGGCCGTCGCGCTCGCGCTGCTCGCCGCCCGCCAGGTGCTCCGGCCGGTGCGCGCGCTCAACACCGCCGCCCGCCAGCTCGGGCACGGCAAGCTCGACGTCCGGCTGGAGCCCAAGGGGTCCGACGAGCTGTCCGAGCTGGTCAGCACCTTCAACACCACCGCGTCCGAGCTGGAGCGCACGGTCGGCGAGCTGCGCGCGATGGAGGCCGACGCGCGGCGCTTCGTCGCCGACGTCTCCCACGAGCTGCGCACCCCGCTCGCCGCGATGAACGCGGTCACCGACGTGCTCGACGAGGACGCCGCGCACCTGCCGCCCGACACCGCGGTCGCGGCCAGGCTCGTGTCCGAGGAGACCAAGCGGCTCACCCGGCTGGTGCAGGACCTGGTCGAGATCTCTCGGTTCGACGCGGGCCGCGCCGAACTCCTCGCGGACGAGTGGGACCTGGCGACCGCGATCCGCGACACCCTGCAGGCACGCGGCTGGCGTTCCGACACCGACCTCGTGCTGGATCTGCCCGAGGGGATCACCGCATGGGTCGACCGGCGCAGGCTCGACCTGATCGTGGCCAACCTGGTCGGCAACGCGCTGCGCCACGGCCGCCCGCCGGTCGAGATCGCGCTGCGCGGTGACGAGCGGGAGGTGCGGATCGAGGTGACCGACCACGGTCCCGGCATCGAGGAGTCGATGCTGCCGCACGTGTTCGACCGGTTCACCAAGGCCGACAGCTCACGCGCGCGGTCGGAGGGCAGCGGGCTCGGCCTCGCGATCGCGCAGGAGAACGCCAAGCTGCACGGCGGCGTGATCGTGCCGTCCAACACCGGGACCGGCGCCAGGTTCGTGCTGCGGCTGCCGAGGAGGCACGGGTGAAACGACTGGTCATCGCACTCGCGCTGCTGCTGTCGGGCTGCGGCATCCAGGCGACCGGAGCGGTGCCGATGGGACCCGCGCCGACCTTCGTCCCGCGCGGGGCGACCTCCGGCGCGACCCCGACGGAACTGGTGCTCTTCTTCGTGGTCGACGGCCGTGTCCAGGGCGTCGCGCGGCCGTCCGACGGCCGGAGTCTGCTGTCGAACTCGCTCACCCTGCTGACGAAAGGCCCCGACAGCGAGGAGCGAAAACGCGGGCTGGTCACCTTCCTGCCCACCTCAGGCGGCTTGGTCGGCTACGAGGTCGTCAACAGCATGCTGACCATCACGCTGTCGTTCCCGCTGAAGGGCGTTCCACCGGTCGGCCTGAGCCAGATCTCGTGCACGGCGCTGACCGCGCTCAACTCGACCGGCAGCGGGAACATCCGGCCGGACGTCGTCACGCTGACCGGCGCGGACGGCGCGACCATGCAGCGCGGATGTGACGGATAAGCTCGGACACCAGTACGTTTCCGGTCCGTACCGGTTGATCCTTCTCCTACGCCGTCGGGGGATCTCTGCCCGCGTAGTGACTTCTGAAGGAGAACCATGGCCGACTCCGTGGACGCCGGCCTGCGGCGCACGATCACGCTGCCGCAGGCGCTGAGCATCTCGTTCCACCAGATCGTCGGCGGTGGGGTGATCGCGCTGACCGGCGCGGCCATCGCGATCACCGGCACCGGCGCGCCGGTGGCGTACCTGATGGCGGCGCTGACCGTGATCCTGTGCTCGATCCCGTACGCGGCGGTCGGCAGCGCGCTCCCGGTGACCGGGGCGCGCTACAGCTACGCCGCGCGGCTGATCGGCCCGTCGGCCGGCTACCTGACGATGCTGCTGGCCGTGATCGTCACGACCCAGCTGAGCCTGATGGCGCTCACCGCGGCGGAATACGTGCACGCGCTGGCGCCGTCGATACCGGTCGCGCCGTTCGCGCTGGGCCTGCTGACCTTGTTCTTCGTCGCGAACCTGGTCCAGATCAGCTTCTCCAACCGGCTGGGCCTGGTGCTCGCCGGGATCATGCTGATCGCGTTCGGGGCCTACGCGATCACCGGGATGAAGCAGGTCCGCTGGTCGGCGGTGACCGAGGTGGCGCCGAACGGGGTCGGCCAGCTGCTGGCCGCGGCGGCGCTGCTGACCTTCGCGACCAACGGCGGCACCTACGTGGCCGAGATGGGCCGCGAGATGAAACGGCCGGGCCGTGACATCCCGCTGGCGATCATCGGCGGCACGGCGGCGGCGGCGATCCTGTACTTCCTGATGGCGCTGCCGTCGGTCGCGATCCTGCCGGTCTCGGAGACCGCGGGGCAGCCGATGACCGTGGTGGCCAAGCACATCCTCTCTTCGGGCTGGTTCGCGTTCTTCGTGCTCGGCGGCGCGGTGGTGTCGGTGATCGGGCACATCAACGCGCTGATGATGGCGGCCACCCGGCCAGTGCTCGCGGCCATCGGCGACGGCTGGTTCCCGCGCCGCGCGGGCGCGCTGAACCGCCACGGGTCGCCGCACTGGCTGTTGTTCGGGCTGTACCTGATCGGGATCGGGCCGGTGCTCGGCGGGTTCAGCATCGAGGCGCTGGCGGGCGCGGCCTCGATCGCCGAGATCGTCGCGCTCGCGGTGATCATCACGGCGTCCTTGCGGCTGCGTAAGCGTTTCCCCGCTGAGGAGGCCGCGGCGCCGTTCCGCCTGCGGCCCGTACTGCACCGGGTATTGGTCGGGATCGGGTTGTGCGTGCTGGGTGTCGAGGCCTGGGTGCTGGGCAAGCAGCTGACCACGTCGATCGCCGTCGCGCTGGTCGCCTGGCTGGCCGGTGGCCTGGTGTGGTGGGTGGTGCGCCGTAAAAGGGTGAACCGGTTAGGGTTCGAGGGTGAGACGCAAGCTCCAGCCGCCGTTGCCGCAGCGGCACGGTCTGGACCCGGCGCGGCTGAAGATGCCGGCTGAGGGTCCCTGGCTGACCTTGCGCGAGCACCTGGTCGAGCGGCTGCCCCGGCTCGATCCGGGCCGGATCGACGAGATGCTGGAACTGGGCCGGATCGTCGGGCTCGACGGCCCGCTCGGGCCGGACGCGCCGTTCGTGCCCAACTCGTTCATCTGGTTCCACCGTGATCTGCCCGTCGAGGTGCCGGTGCCGTTCGACATCGGCATCGTGCACCGCGACGAGCATCTGCTGGTGGTCGACAAACCGCATTTCCTGGCGACCATTCCCCGCGGTCAGCACATTCTCGAAACGGCGCTCGTGCGGCTGCGGCAGTCGCTCGAGCTGCCGACGCTCAGCCCCGCGCACCGCTTGGACCGGGTCACCGCCGGGCTGGTGATGTTCGTGATCACGCCGTCGCATCGCGGCGCATATCAGAACCTTTTCAAAGACCGCGCGGTGCGCAAGGAATACGAGGCGATCGCGGCGTACGACCCGGACGTCGCGCTGCCGACGACCGTGCGCAGCCGGATCGTCAAGGAGCGCGGCGTGATCACCGCGTACGAGGTGCCCGGCGAGCCCAACGCGGAAAGCCACGTCGAGCTGCTGGAACACCGAGGAGAGCTGGGCCGGTACCGGCTGACCCCGCACACCGGGCGCACCCATCAGCTGCGGCTGCACATGAGCGGGCTCGGGTTGCCGATCGTCAACGACGACTTCTATCCGGTGCTGCGCGAAACGCCGCTCGACGATTTCTCCAGCCCGCTGCAATTGCTCGCGAAGACGCTCGAATTCACCGATCCGCTGACCGGCGAACCACGCCGCTTCGAAAGCCGCGCCGCGCTTTCCACCTGGCCGGTGTCAGTTCCGGGTTGAGTGGGTACTCCGTTTCCATGGCACCACGATGGAACGGACAAGCACAGGACCCGGAGCCGCCAGACCTGCCGGGCGGCGCCGTCGATGTGCGGCTTCCGGCCGACCCCAGGCAGCTCGCGGTGCTCCGCACGGTGACCGAGGGCGTCGCCGTCCGCGCGGGATTCGGGCCGGACGGGGTCGCCGACCTCAAGATGGCGGTGGACGAGGCAGGCGCGCTGCTGATCGCGGTCGCCAACCCGCTCGAGGAACTGCGGTGTCGTTTTTGGACACTCGGGGACGAGGTGCGCGTGGCCGTCACGGCGCCGACGCTGTGGGCGGCGGACACGAGTTCGTTCGGCTGGCGGCTGCTGAAGACGCTGGCCGGCTCGCTGCTGGCCAACCTGAGCCCGCCGCTCGCGCGGATCGAACTGACACAGTCCGTCCGCCCGTGAAGGGTCGTCGTGAGTGGGACACCACCTGAAACTGGGGGTTGGCCGTGCCCCACCCACGACACAGGGACGACCGAGCCGCGGGATGGTCACGCAGGTCCTCGCCCGTCCGGGACTAATTTACTAACTATAGCCGTAGCAGGGCAAGAATTTTGATCTTCGCTGAAAAGACTTGTCATTTCACGCTGGGTGTGCGAAGCGGTCACCGGACTACCATGTTCCAACTGTGGACTGGGCTGCCGTCGAAGCGGTGCGGGAAGCCCCGCTGGGTGACCCGGCCTTCGACGACGAGCCCGGCCACGGTGTCGTGCGGAAGCTGCGCGGTGTCCGGTACTCGGTCAGCGACACCATCGACGTCGAGGGCCAGTGGACTCGCAGTGGCACGCCGGGCCTCGGTCATCGTCTCCCGGTCGAAGACGCGAGCGTGGTGGCCAGGCTGCGGCGCGCGGGCGCGGTCCTCACGGGACGGACACGCGTCGGCGAACTCGCTTGGGGCGTCACGACTCCCGGCTGCGCGCACCCGCTGGACCCCCGCCGCGACGCGGGCGGGGCGAGCGGCGGCGCGGCGGTCTCCGTCGCCGACGGCTCGGTGCGGCTGGCACTGGGCACCGACACCGCGGGCTCGCTGCGCATCCCGGCCGCGCTCTGCGGGGTCGCGGGGCTGCGCCCGACGGCGGGCACGGTCTCGCGTCGCGGCGTCACCCCGCTGGCGCCTTCGCTGGACACCGTCGGCCCGCTGGCCCGCACGGCCGCCGAGTGCCTGGCCGCGTACCGGGTGCTCGGCGGGATCGTCACGCCGGCGCCCGAAACCGTCGACGGCCTGCGCGTGGGCTGGCCGGGTCATCTCTGGGAACACCACGTCAGCCCGGCCGTCGCGGCGGTGCTCGCGCACACCGCGGCCGGACTGCGGGCGGCGGGCGTCGACCTGGTGACCATCGCGCTGCCGCTGGCCCGGTCGCACGCGCAGGCGGCGGCTTCGGTGATCATGCCTGCCGAGGCGGCCGCGCTGTGGTCGGGTCCGCTCGCCGGGCAGCCGGACGGGCTGACCGCGCCCATGGCCGCGTTGATCCGCGAAGGCGCCCTGGTGTCCACAACGGACTATCTGCGCGCGCTGCGCATCGCCGCGGCCGTCCGCCGTGAGCTCGAAGAAGTCCTGTCACGGCAAGGACTTTCGGCGGTGCTGGTGCCCACCGTGCCGGTCACCGCGACCTGGACGGACGCGACGACCGTCTCGGTCAACGGGCACACGGAGCCGGTCGAGTCGGCGTACGCGCGGCTCACCGCGCTCGCCTCGGTCACCGGCCATCCCGCGCTGAGCGTGCCGGCGGGCACCGACGACGACGGCCTCCCGGTCGGCGCCCAGCTCATCGGCCCGCCACATGGCGAGGCGGCACTGTGCCTACTAGGCAGCGCCATCGAGCGGCCGCTCAGGCGTCCCAGTACTTAAGAAGCGCTCAGGTGCCTGCCTTAGGATCACGAATCGTGGCCAAGACAGGCGAAGACGAGCGAGTCACCGCGCTGGCGATCGCGGCGGGACGCGGCGACCGCACAGCGCTCGAAGCCTGGGTGCGGGCCACGCAAGCGGACGTGTGGCGGTTCCTCGCCCACCTCACCGAGCCGCGCTCGGCCGACGATCTCACGCAGGAGACCTACCTCCGCGCGTTCCAGAGCCTCGGCCGGTTCGCCGGCCGCTCCTCGTCGCGCACCTGGCTGCTTGCGATCGGCCGCCGCGTCGTCGTCGACCAGTACCGTGCCGCGAGCGCCCGGCCCAAGATCTCCGGTCACACCGACTGGGAGGCGGCCGCCGAACGCCAGGCGCCGCGCGGCTCCAGCTTCGAAGACCTGGTCGAACTGGGCCTGCTGCTCGACGCGCTCCCCCAGGACCGGCGCGAGGTGCTGGTGCTGACGCAGGTGCTCGGCCTGTCCTACGACGAGGCCGCCGAGGTCTGCGGCTGCCCGGTCGGCACCGTCCGGTCGCGGGTCGCCCGCGCCCGTGAGGACCTGCTCGCCGCCACGACCGCGCAGGCCATGTGATATCTGAGCGTCTGATCATGTGTTGACCCTTGAATCAATGGCGGCCTCGGCGTTGACTGAACGGCGTGCACATCCCTGACGGATATCTGAGCCCGGCGACCTGCGCCGTCGGCTACGCGGTGGCGGTGCCCGCGCTGGCGGTGGCCGTGCGCAAGGTGAAGACCGTGGTCAAGACCCGGCAGGTGCCGACGCTGGCGATGTTCTCGGCGGTCAGTTTCCTGGTGATGATGTTCAACATCCCGATCCCCGACGGGACCACCGCGCACGCGGTCGGCGCCGGGGTGATCGCGATCGTGCTGGGGCCGTGGGCGGCGATGATCGCGGTGGCGGTCGCGCTGCTGTTCCAGGCGCTGCTGTTCGGCGACGGCGGCGTGCTCGCGTACGGCGCCAATGTCGCGAACATGGCCGTGGCCATGCCTTTCGTGGCGTACGGGCTGTACAAGCTGATCTCCGGCAACTCCGAGCCGACGAGTCCGCGCCGGGTGCTCGGCGCGGCGGTCGGCGGCTACGTCGGCATCACCGTCGCGGCGCTGCTGACCGGGATCGAACTCGGCATCCAGCCCTCGCTGTTCCACGACGCGGCGGGCGCGCCGCTGTATTCGCCGTATCACCTGTCGCAGACGATCCCCGCGATGCTGCTCGCGCATCTGCTGGTCGCCGGGTTCGCCGAGGCCGCGCTGAGCGGCGGGGTCGTCGCGTATCTGCAACGGGCGAACCTGCCGTTGCTGCGGACCAACGACTCGGAGCTGAAGCGGCCTTGGGTGGGCTGGGCCGCGATCGCGGCACTGGTCGTGCTGACCCCGCTGGGCTTGCTGGCCACCGGCGAGGCGTTCGGGGAGGACGCGCCGGAAAGCGCCAGGGTCTGGACCACGATCCCGTTCGACGGCTACGGCTTCGGCGGGCCGCCGTGGCTGGCGTACGTGGTGTGCGCGGTGATCGGGGTGGCCGTGGTCGGCGCGACGGTGTTCCTGATCGGCAAGGTCAGGGCCAGGCGGTGACCCCTGCCTGGCTGCTCGAACGCGAGCCCGCGCTGTGCCCGTGCGGCTGTATCGGCAAGCGCGCCAAGGGTTCCTACGTCGAGAAGACGCTCAAGGGCGACGCGAACCTGTTGCGGCAGACGCTGTTCTCGGAGGACTTGGCGCGGCACAACGGTTTCCTGCAACGCCTCGACCCCAGGCTCAAGATCGTGGCGGTTTTCGGCCTCCTCATCGCGGTGGGTTTCACGCACACGCCGTGGGCGCTCGCCGCGTTCTATCTCGTGACGCTCGGGCTCGGCGCGCTGTCCGGGTTGCCGGTGCTGTACTTCGTGAAGCGCGTGTGGCTGTTCGTGCCGATCTTCACCGGGATCATGGTCCTGCCCGCGACGCTCAGCCTGGTCACGCCCGGCCGGATCGTGCTGACGCTGTGGCACTGGAACGGGCAGCCGCAGGGTTTCACCGCGCCAGGCCTGAACTCGGCGCTGCTGATCGTATTGCGCGTGGCCGTCTCGGTCTCGTTGGTGGTGCTGCTCAGTTCCACGACCTCGTGGCCACGCCTGCTCGCCGGATTGCGAGGACTGGGCGTGCCGAGGATGTTCGTGCAGATCGTCGGGATGGCGTACCGGTACCTGTTTTATCTGCTCACGGTCGTGCTGGAGATGTACGAGGCACGCAAGGCGCGTTCGGTCGGCAGGCAGCGGCACGACAAGGCGTCGCGCCGGTTCGTCGCCGCTTCGGCGGGCGCGGTGCTCGGGAAGGCGCATCACATGGCCGAAGAGGTCCACCAGGCCATGGTTTCGCGGGGTTACCGTGGCTGAACCGTTGCTGCGCTGCGAAAATCTGCGCTTCGCCTACCTCGATCGCTTCACCGCGCTCGACGGCGTCTCGCTCGAAGTCCACGCGGGCGAACGGCTGGCGCTGCTCGGCGCGAACGGCTGCGGGAAGTCGACGTTGCTCAAGATCCTCGACGGGCTGCTCTTCCCTGATTCGGGCCGCTACACGGCTTTCGGGCAGGAAGTCACCGAAGACGCGCTGGAGGACGAGCAGTTCTCGGCCGCGTTCCGCGGGCGGGTGGGCTTCGTGTTCCAGAACTCCGACGCCCAGGTCTTCTCCCCCACGGTCGCCGAGGAAGTCGCTTTCGGACCGGCGCAGCTCGGGCTTTCCTCGGCGGAGACGGAAGGCCGGGTCGCGGACGTCCTCGCGATGCTCGGGATCACCGGCCTCGCCGACCGGACCCCGTTCCAGCTCTCGGGCGGCCAGAAGAAGAAGGTCGCGATCGCGAGCGTGCTCGCGATGAACCCCGAAGTGCTCCTGTTCGACGAGCCGACGGCCGCGCTCGACCCCCGCAGCCGCCGCTGGCTCATCGACCTCATCGAGCAGCTCGCCGCGGCGGGCAAGACGATCGTCCACGCCACCCACGACCTCGACGTCCTGCCCCGCATCGCCGACCGCTGCATCGTCTTCGACGAAGACCACCGCATCGCAGGCTCCGGCTCCCCACACGACCTCGACCCCGACCTGCTGACCCAGGTCAACCTCACCGCCTGACCCCAGGACCGGGATAAAGCGGGCTTTACTCCGCGAGATAAAGCGGGCTTTATCCCCGGGAGTAAAGCGGGCTTTATCCCGGTCTTAGATGGTGTCGGCGAGCCAGTCGTGGATGCGGGCCGCGACGACCTGCCAGGCCGCGTGGTGGAGCAGGATGTCGTCGTGCCCGGCGGACTCGAGCACGAAGTACTCCGAACCCAGGACCGTCGCGAGCTTCTCCTGCGCGGCGGGCGGGCACATCCGGTCCTTGCCGCCCGCGATCACCAGCGACGGGACGTCGAACGCGTCGAGGTCGACCTCGAGTGAGCTTTCGGCGGCCTGCCGGACGGCGACCGGCGACTCCGCGGTCAGCAGCCGGGTGTAGCGGCGCGCCGAGACCTCGTCGAGCGAGGTGAAGAACAGCTCGCGCGCACGGGCGAGCGGCAGCGGCGGGACCAGCTGGTCCATGTCGATGGGGAACTCGCCTGCCTCCGAGTCCGCGGCCTCCCCGATACCGGCGGGCAGGACGGGGGTCAGCAGGACGAGCCCGGCGACGGCGTTCGAGGCCGCGTAGGCCATGGACGCGGCCGCGCCCATGCTGTGGCCGACCAGCAGCGGCGGGCCGTCCGCCAGCGACGAGACGATGGCGATCTCGGTGGTGACGTCGCCGATGCCCCGCTTGAGGAAGGTCTCGGCGTCGGTCTTGCGGGAGCGGCCGTGGTTGAACCAGTCGAAGGCGAGGCACTCCCAGCCGCGGTCGGCGAAGAACGGCAGCAGGTGGTCGAAGCTCCACGACGCGTGCTGGCCGCCGTGCACGAAGACGAGCGGCGGCCAGCCGGGGGTCTCTTCCTCCGGCCGCGCGTGGATCACCCACACGCCGTCCTGTTCGTATTCCTCGACCGCCATCTGCCATCCCCTCGGTACGCGCTTCGGGCGCTTTAAGCCTAGGGGGCGGATGCTACGTTCGGGTGGACCTTCCCGATCAGAAAGAAACGTCAGGTCGCGCTCGAATTACGGACCAGGGTCATGCCGGACGGCTCGATCGGCGCGTCGCAGTGCGCGCAGACGGTCTTGGGCTCGAGTATCTCGCCGCAGGCGTGCCGCCAGACCGTGGGCGGCGGCCCCTCGGTGACGTGCCGGTCGCCCCAGCGCATCAGCTGCAGCAGCACGAGGTTGAGCGAGCGGCCCGCTTCGGTGAGCACGTATTCGTAACGCGGCGGGTGCGCTTCGTACTGCTTCTTTTCCAGCAGCCCGGCGTCGACGAGCTTGCGCAGCCGGGTGGCGAGGATGTCGCGGCTGGCCCCGGTGTTGTGCGCGATCTGGTCGAACCGGCGGACGCCGAAGAAGACCTCGCGCAGCGCGAGCAGGCTCCAGCGCTCACCGACGACCTCGAGCGCGTTCGCGATCGAGCATTCCCTGGCTTGTTTCGCCATCCCCCGACTCTAGCCGGAGTCGGTCTTGATTTCCAACTGAGGTGGTGCGACAGTAGGTTGGACTTTCCAACTCACTTCTGGAGGCAGTCATGCGAGACGCGGTCATCGTGGACGCCGTCCGCACGCCGATGGGCAAGGGCAAGCCGGGCGGCGCCCTGCACGACGTGCACCCGGTGAACCTCTTCGCCCATGTGCTCGACCGGCTCGTGCGGCGCACCGGCATCGACCCGGCGCTGGTGGACGACGTGATCGGCGGCGCCGTCGACCAGGTCGGCGAGCAGGCGCAGAACACCACGCGCTGGGCGGTGCTCAGTGCGGGCTTCCCGGAGACGGTGCCCGCGACCACCATCGACCGGCAGTGCGGCAGCAGCCAGCAGGCCGTGCACTTCGCCGCGCAGGGTGTCATGTCCGGCGCGTACGACCTGGTCATCGCGGGCGGCGTCGAGTCGATGAGCCGGGTGCCGATGTGGTCGAACGTGCCGCCAGGCGCCGACCCGTTCGGCCCGGGTATCGCGCACCGGTATCCGGAAGGCCTTGTCCCGCAAGGGATCAGCGCCGAGCTGATCGCCGCCAAGTGGTCGTTGCGCCGCGAGGCGATGGACGAGTTCGCCGCCCAGTCGCACCACAAGGCCGCACTCGCGCACGCGCAGGGCCGGTTCGCGAGCCAGCTCGTGCCGATCAACGGCGTGACCACGGACGAGTCCGTGCGCCCGTTCACCACAGTGGACGTCCTCAGTGGACTCAAGCCCGTCTTTTACGACCCGGCGATGGCCATCCGCTTCCCGCAGATCGACTGGTCGGTCACCGCGGGCAACAGCAGCCCGATCAACGACGGCGCCTCGGCCGTGCTGATCACCTCCAGCGAGACCGCCGCGAAGCTCGGCCTGCGCCCCCGCGCGCGGCTGCACAGCTTCGCCGTCACCGGCTCGGACCCGCTGCTGATGCTGACCGGTGTCATCCCGGCGACCGAGCGCGTGCTGCGCAACGCGGGCCTCAAGCTGGCCGACATCGACCTGTTCGAGGTCAACGAGGCGTTCGCCAGCGTGGTGCTGGCCTGGCTGCAGGAGACCGGCGCCGACCCGTCGAAGGTCAACGTCAACGGTGGCGCCATCGCGCTCGGCCATCCGCTCGGCGCGAGCGGCACCCGGCTGATGGGCACCCTGCTCGCGGCGATGCAGCAGCGCGGGGCGCGCTACGGCCTGCAGACCATGTGCGAGGGCGGCGGCCAGGCCAACGCGACCATCCTGGAGCTGCTGTGACCGTGCCTCAGCCGGCACCCAGCGCGATGAAGGACAAGCCCGTCACCGTCACCAGCTGATCGTCGCGCAGCGCGTGCCGGGCCGCGCTCAGCGCGCCCGCGAGTGAGGCGCCCCGGCGCAGGTGGCGGTGCGTTTCGACCATCAGCGGGACGACGGCGGCGTCGTTGACCGGGACCACGCTCGCGATGATCCCGGCCGTGCCCAGCGGGACCAGGCTGCTGGTGAGCCCGAGCAGCTCGTCGGCGCCGGTCGTGGCGAGCCGCCCGGAGTCGCAGCTGGAGAGCACGAGCCGGTGCGGCGCGCGGCGGAGGCGTTCGAAGTCGTGCACGGTCAACGGCCCGTCGTCCATCCGCAGCGAGGAGAACATCGGGCTGTCCGCGCGGAACGTGCCGTGCGCCGCGATGTGCGCGAGCCAGGCGCCGTCGAGCGCGGCGAGCACCCGGCCCGCCGTCGCCGCGCCCTGGCCGAGTTCGACGACGTCGTCGTATTCCTTCGCGAGCGCGGGCACCTCGGCTCCCCCGGTCTCCAGGCCGGGGCCGCGCACCAGCACCACGTCACGGCGGCGCGGCGCGACGGCGTTCCTGGCCCGCAGCCACACGCTCGCGGACGGCGCGACGCTCAGCTCGCGATGCCGCAGCGCGGGCAGCACCGCCCACGGGATCGCGTGCAGCGCGGCGGGTGGCACGACGATCACCGGGCCGTCGCCGAGGTGACCGGCGGCGGCGCCGAGCAGGAGCCGTTCGAGGCGTTCGCCGGTGAACTCGACCATGCCGAGTGCCGGGTCGACGCGCCGGGTCGTGCGGTTGGCGCCCAGCGTGGTGAGGCCCAGCCTGGCGAAATCGGCCTCGCGGCCCGCTTCGGCGACCGAGCCCGCCGTGAACCGGCGCACCTCGCCGCCGCCGCAGACCAGCACGTGCAGCTCGCCGTCGACGTCGACGATCTCGACCAGCCGCGCCGGGCCGAGCGCGCCGAGCAGCGTGGGCACGTCGAGCCGGTGCCCGTCGAACTCGCCGCCGCCCTGGGTCCGCAGCACCCGCGCGCGGATGGCGTTCTCCAGCCGCCGCTGCTCCCGGCGGGAACCGGGCGTGGCCAGGCTGCTGACCTCGCGCAGCGCGGTCAGCTCGGACTGCAGTGCCGGATCCTCCGGCGGCGCGACCCTCGGCACGGCCAGCGCGGCCGCCCGCCAGCGCTCGCTCCACACGAGCAGGCCGCGCGGCGGTTGCGCACGCAGGACGTGCCGCTGCGCCATCGCGGCGAGTTCGGCGCCGTGCGCGGTCGCGTGCGCGCGCAGTTCCGAGGCGCCGAGGGTGAGCCGGTAGCCGTCGACCAGGTCGAGCCCGGTCCGGCAGGCGCTGAGCATCCGGCGGACGTCGCCGGCGGCCTCCGCGCGCAGCGCCTCGGCGAGCCAACCCTCCACACGCGACAGTGCGGGACCGCTGCGCCTGGCCGGGGTGACGGCCGCGAAATGCCGCTCGGCCACGGCACGTTTGCCTCTCGCCAGCGCGATCCGGCCTGCCAGCAGATGCGCGCGCAACGCCTGTTCCGAGCCCAGTTCCGCCAACGCCTTCGCGGTCAGCTCGGCCTGGCGCAGCAGCCCGCCGGTCACCTCGCCGCTCTCGAACCTGGCCTGGAGCAGCAGCAACCGCGCGCCTGCCCGCCACCACGGCCGTTGCTGCGCGCCGAACATCCGGTACGCCGTGCGCGCCTGCTCGGTCGCGGCCTCGGGATCGCCCGCGGCAAGCGCGGCCGTCGCGGCGGCGAGCAGGAGTTCGGCCTTCTTCGTGGCCTGGCCGCGGATCTCGTCGATCACCTTGATCGCCGCGACGGCCTCGTCGAGCGCGTCACGCGGCAACCCCGCCGCGAGCAGCACCGAGCAGCGGTCGAGGCTGAGATCGGGCACGGTGGCTTCGAGCCGCGCGTACTGCCTGGCCGCCTCGTCGAAGAACGACAGCGCCAGCGGCGGGTTGCCGGAGCGGGACGCGACCAGCCCGCGATTGTGCTGGGCGAACGCCGATTCCAGCTCCTGGCCCGCCTCGGCGAGCAGCCGGGCGGCGGCGCCGATGTCGGCTTCCGCCCGCTCGGTGGCGCCGAGCGCGAGCTGCGCGAACGCCCGCGTGGTCAGCGCGCGGGCCGCCCAGATCGGGTCGCCGTCGAGCAGCTCGATCGCCGGGCGCAGGTCGTCCATCGCCTCGCGGGGCCGTCCGAGCAGCTGCAGCGCGACACCCCGGCGGACGAGCACCCGGCCGGCGAGCCCGGGACCGGCGAGCCGGACCGCCTCGCCCAGCGCGTCGAGCCCCTGCCTGGTGCGCCCGGCGTAGACGAGGGTCGCGCCCAAGGTCGCCAGCACGTCGGCCTCACGGTCGGCGGTCCCCCGCGCGAGCCGCAGCGCGGCGCGGAGCTGGCCGATCGACTCGGCGATGTCCCCGAAGTCACGCAGGACGATGCCGATCACCTGACGGCAGACCGAAGCGTCGGCCCGGCTCGGCGACGCGGCGAGCAGCGCGCGGGCCCTGGTCATGGCCTCACGCGGGCGCGACGCGGCGAGGGTCAGCAGCTCGGCTGGTCCGTTCGGCGCAGGCCCGGCGGTTCCGCCTTCCCCCGTCACAGCAAGAATGGTAGACCGGGCCGGTGCCCTCCGAGGAGAAACCGCCGCCGCGCCGCACCAGGCTCGAAGCGCAGATCGACCTGATACTGCGGAAACTCAGCGACCCCGAGCGCAATCGGGTGGCCGGCGCCGCGCCGTCGAACTGGCGCGAGACCGGCGAGGTCGAGTACCTGTACCACAAGGAACACTGCCTGGTCCGCGACGAGGATCTGGCCAGGGTGCAGGCGATCGTCGGCGGCGAACCGGTCGACAACATGATGAACGGGGTGACCCTGCTCTGGGTCGAGGGCTCCGACGTGCCCGAGATGCTGCGGGAGGTCGACGCCAGGCTCGGTGTCGGCGTCGCGACACCGAATCACGTACTGTCGATCACTCCCGTGCATTGCTGTCCGGCCACCGAACCGGAGTCCACGCAAGCCTGCGACCCCGATCCCGGCAGCTGCCCCGGCGACGCGGGCGACGGCATCGTCGTGTCCGTTGTGGACACCGGGCTGCTGGCTTCCGCGCCCGCCGAGCACGCGTGGCTTCAGGGTGTCACCGGCGATACCGAGAACCCGTTCGGGCCCGGAAACTTGATCCAGCCGTACGCCGGACATGGGACGTTCATCGCGGGCGTGGTCCGCTGCATGGCGCCACTGTCGACGGTGATCGTCGAGGCGGGACTGCGCAACGCGGGCGCGCAGTTCGAGTCGGAGATCGTCAAAGGACTCGACGCCACGCTGAACGAGATGCCCGACGTCATCAGCCTGTCCGCGGGCGGCCGGACCCGGGACAACCTGCCGCTGCTCGGCTTCGAGGTCTTCTACCAGAATCGGCTGCGGCACTACAAAGGCGTCGTGCTCGTCGCGGCGGCGGGCAACGACGGCGACCGCGGTCCCTTCTGGCCGGCCGCCTTTCCCTGGGCGGTCTCGGTCGGCGCGCTCTCGGCCAACTGGCGCACCCGCGCGTCCTTCAGCGACTTCGGCGGCTGGGTCGACGTCTACGCCCCGGGCGAGCACATCGTCAACGCCTACGCGACCGGCACCTTCGTCTGCGAGGAGCCGCCGCACGCCGGTGAGCGTCGCGAGTTCGCCGGCATGGCGCGCTGGAGCGGCACTTCGTTCTCGACACCGCTGGTGGCCGGGCTGATCGCCGCGCGCATGTCACGCACCGGTGAGAACGGCCGCCAGGCCGCGGACGCGCTGCTCGCCGCGGCACGGGCGGGCTCGCTACCGGGCGTCGGGCCGGTGCTGCTCCCCTGCGCGGACGGCGAACCGCCGCGTCAGGAGAGCTGCTGCCACTGCCACTGATTCACAGCGGGATCGTGTCGACGTACACCGTGCGCTGACCGGCCGCGCCGGTGACCGAGTTCGCCGCGCGGACGTCGCCCGCGTCGGCGGTGTACTGCTCGACCTCGCGCAGCACCAGCCGGTACCGGTTCAGCAGCCGGTTTCCCGGCAGCCGCAGCGCGCCGGACCAGGTGAACGTGTTCCCGCCCGCCGAGGCGGCCGTCAACGCGATCGGCGGCATGCCCGGCACGTCGACCCAGGCCAGATCGCCGGTGAGGTCCGGGTCGTACTGCTGCACCGAGGCGTACACAGTGGACGTTCCACTGCCCGAGGTCCCGGCGACCGCGTTGGTGTAGCCCGGGCCGGTGACGGAGAAACTCAGCGCCTGGGAGTCCAAAAGGGACCAGGTGACCGACGCGGTCCGGCCGGGCGCGAGCTGGATGAAGTCCGCCAGCACCACCGGCGACAGCTCGCAGCCCGGCAGCGCGTGCGCCTGGTACCGCGCGAGCGCCAGCCTGATGAACGGGAAGTACGGCGTGCCCGCGTCCACCTGGAGATCGGCGTACCAGAGCCCGCGAGTCGTGTCGTACGCGACGTCGTGCGGCGCGACACCGACGCTCGCCGCTCCCGGAACCTCGGCCAGCGTGAGCCCGGTCCTCGCGCCGGGCGCGAGCGCGAAGTCGCCGTTGGCCGGGCGTTCCGCGCGCGGTGCGGCCGAAACCCAGATCGGGTCGCGGCCCCATTCGCTGAGCAGGCCGTCGAACTGCGCGCCCGGCGCGCCCGAGCCCGCCCAGGTGACCACGCCGAGCTGCTCGCCGTCGCCCGACGAGAACCACGGACGCTCCAGGTAGACGCGCAGGCCGCCGCCTTGGCGCGTGCTCGTCACCTTGGGGTTGAAGATCGTGCCGCTGTTCGCCGACGCCCAGTCGAACGCCGGGATCAGGTACGACACCTTCGGCGCGGCCGGGCGCGCCGAAGCGGGGATGTCGAGGTACTTCACCGCCGCGCCGTCCCGGGTGATCGGCGGCTCGACGAAGCGCACCGTCACCGGGGTGCCTGCCGGGATCGTGCCGGTGGCGATCCGCGCGATGTTCCCGGTCGGATAGTCGATCACGTAGTCGGCGCCTTGGCGGTAGGTGGTCGCGTCGAGTGAGACGACGTCGCTGGACGGGACGACGCCGTCGTCGCTCAGCTTCACGCCTTGCGTGCCGATGAACGTGATCTTGCGGGTCTTCGTGAAGTACTCGGCGTACCTGGTCGTGCCGAGCAGGCTGTATCCGACGCGCCGGTACTTGCTGTCGCCGAACTCGTGCCGCGCGGCCAGCGACGCCGTGTCCGGACCGTCGTAGCCGAGCGAATCCTGTTTCACCACAGCGGAAAGCGTCGGCGAGACCGGGCCGGGCGCGCGGAGGTCGTCGATCTGCTCGACCCAGCTGCCGCGCAGGTCGAGCTTGCCGGTGCTGGGCCGGTCGACGGTCACCGTGCCGGTCAGCGAGGCGAAGTTCTGGCCGGGCGAGCGGGTCGCGGTCAGCGTGCCGAACGCGGGTTTCGTCACCGGCTGGCGCACCGCGTGCGTCAGGATCAGCTTGCGGTTCGGCGTGATCATCCAATGCCTGCCGGAGGTGACCAGCGTCTTCAGCGCCGAGACGTCGCCGCCGCCTTCGGTGACCCAGCCCCAGACGCCGAGCTGCGGCGCGTCGGCGGAGTTCACGTACGAGCTGTACGCGACCTCCGTGCGCCGCCCCTTCGGCAGCTCGACGGTCAGCACGCGTAGCAGCGCGTTCCAGCTCGGCGCGCGGTTTCCCTCCACCAGGCGGATCTTGAACGGCTGCGCGTTCGGCCACGCGGCGGGCGAGGTCACGCCCAGCAGGCTGCCGAGCAGGCCGTAGGTGAGCGCGAGCGCGCCGCTGATGCCGCCGATCAGGCCGAGCCGGTCGGGAATGGCGTTGAGGTAGTTGAAGTCGATCTTCACCACGCCCGAAGCGCCTGGCAGGCCTTGGAAAGACGTCCCGCGAGAGAAGACGTCCGGCAGATAAGGCACCTGCAGCAACGGATCCGGGTAGTACCGCTGGCCTTGTCCTGCCGGGTCCTCGACGCCGCGAGTCGCCCAGGTCGCGGCGTCGCGCTGCGCGATCATCTGGTAGTCGTTGACGCTCAGCCCGCCGTTGACGTCGAAGAGGCCGTGTTCCTCGGCCATCAGCTGGCTGATCTTCGGCGGCACCACGTGCCGGTACGCGGGCTCCGCGATCGGCGCGTCGAAGTTGCCGCGCACCACCATTTCCTCGACCGACTCGCCCGCGCCGCGCGGCGCGGCGAGCAGGATCACCGGTGTCGGCACCGGGTCGAACCGGCGGTGCACCTGAGGCGGGCTGGCGTCCGAAAAGTCGGTGGTGCCACCCGAAACGTCATTGCCTGCCAAGTCGATCGCGCGCATGCGGAACCGATACGTCCGGCCGTAACGCAGGCGCGGCAACGTGCCCGGTTTTGCCTGGAAGGTCACCGCGATCGGGCTGCCGCCCGCCTGCGGCGCCGGGTCGACGGGCATGCCCTCCTTCGGGATCATCTTGCCCGGCCGCGGCGCGACCAGGCTCCAGCCGTTCCAGTGGAACAGGGATTCGTGCAGGTACTGGTCGTTCGAGGGGCCCGCGAGATCGGACGGGCCGGTGACGGCGAGCGTCACCGCGCCCTCGTCCTCGACCTGGAAGGTGGTCGTGGTGCCGGGGATCGTGTAGGTCGCGATGCGGCGGCACAGGCTGTGCCACTTGCGGCTCACGTCGTCCCAGACGTCCACCGCGTAACCGCGGATCGTGTCGTCGGCGTCGAGCGCGGCCTCGGTGTTGCCGACGTCGTTCGACGAATACAGCGCGTTGAGGCGCTCGGACCGCTTCGCGACGTTCACGAACGCGGTCGCCCTGTCCACATGGGACACACTGAGCCCGCGCGTGCGCAGCGACGGCACCGTGTACGCGGTGGGCACGTCGTCCGACGGCAGCGGGGGTACGGAAAGGTCGGCCATCTCGGGGTCCCCTCTTACTTCGGCGGCGTCGTCTGGCCAGGCGGCAGCGGCGCGGACGGCGGCTTCGGCGGCTCGCCCGGCGCCGGTTTCGGCAGGTGCAAGGACGTCTGGACGCGGTTGGCGACGGTGACGAAGGAGATCACCTTCGCCGCGGCGCTGTCGACGTCGACGCTCGTGGTGTGGAAGTCGTCGGTGGCGAGCGGGAGCACGCCCTTCGCCAGCCCGCCGCCTCGCGCGCCCGGCCCGAAGACCCCGTTCTCGGTCACCGCGTTCGTGATCGGCCGGATGTCCTCGGTGGACACTCCTGGCGCGTGCGGGAACGTCGGCACGACCTGGAGTTTCATGGGCGACGTCACGCCGGCAGGCGGGGTGAACACCAGGTCGCGCAGCAAGCCGAGCCTGCGCAGCACCTGCGGGTGCTCCCCCAGCGACGACACGAGCTGATGGAAGTCGAGCGCCGGCATCGGCACCGGCGGCACATCGGCGACCGTGTTCTTCGGGGCCTCGGTCCGGCGCCGGTCGAAGAACTGGTCGGCCATGGTGAAGTCCATCGGCGTGTTGTCGATTCCCTTGCGGGGCAACGATGAAGACTCCACATAGCTCTCTTCGAGTGAGCCGATGGCTGTATCACGGCCTTCGCCTTCCTGCGCGATCCCGCCTATCTTGCCGAGCCCGGCCGGCTGCCCCGGCGGCCCGACGAGCGTGTCGAGATGCACCGGCGCGGTGGGCGAGCCGACCGCGATCTGCCGGTACTCACGCTTGACGAAATCGTGCACTTTGGACACCGGGTACGAGCGGTTCGCCTTGTCCGAGAAGGTGTCCATCCCGTAGGGCGTGACCGGTGTCGAGGCGGGAAAGACCTTCGTCCACAAAGATGTGTCGCGTGTGGACGTCTCGGTGGCTGGCACCTCGGTGCCGTTGACCGAGACCGCCCAGGTGATCGGCACCGCGGCCCAGTCGGCCAGGTCGCCGAAGGCGCCGAGCGTGCGGTTCGCGTCCGGGGTCAGCCGGAAGGTCAGGAAGACCGAGAGCTTGAGCTGGCCGGTGCTCGGGCCGCGAACGGGCAGCACGGTCCAGATGATCGTCTGTTTCGCCATCATCCCTCCAGCGCGAACGCGCCGCAGTAAGCCCGCCAGTCGGCGGACGAGATCGTGTCGCCGAACGGCGGGTCGCCGGAGCCGCCGAGCCTGCGCTCCACGGTGAGGCTCACCGACTTGGAGAAGCAGGCGATGGACACGCTCACGGTCAGCGTGGCCCGGCCCTGCGCCTTGCCGGGGTCCAAATAGGTCAGTCCCATGTAGAACTCGGCCGAGATGGTGACGATGCCGAGCACGGTCAAATGCCCGTCGATCCGCAGGAAACCGGTGAGTTCGATACGCTCCGGCGGATTCCCGCCTGGCTGGCGTTCCAGCCGGAAGTAGATGCCCGCCATCACCGAGACACTGCCGCTGGCGATGCCGATGTCCAGCGCCAGCGCGCCACCGAACTCGAGCGAGGCCTCGATCATCTCCAGCCCGTCGGTGCCGAGCGCGACGCCGAGGAAGCCGCCGCCACCGAACAGGGATACGGTGAGCAGGAACGGGTTCTCCCGGCTGCAGAAGGCGAACCGCACGCGCATCGGGCTGTCGTCGAACGGCAGATGCAACCCGGCGGTCAGGCTCAGGTTCTGCAACGCGAAGACACCGACGACGATGTTCGGCAACGCGAGCGTGTATCCCGCGTCGATCCCCTTGGGACCGACGTCGATCGCCAGTCCCGGCAAGCCGATGGTGGACAGGAACTGCTGCACCACGTTGACGAAACTCAGCGGCCCGGCGAACTCGACGCCCGCGAGGTCGACGTCGATCTTCGGCTTGCCACCCTTGTCCACCACGAACCTGAGCCTGGTGAAGGTCAGGATCAGGAACTCCTGCGAGCCGAACAGCTTGATCCGGAAGTTCCGCAGCTCGCCGTTGATCGAGAAGGTCGAGTTCTGCGGCACGGCGAAGTCGGTGACGATGGTGGCCAGCAAGGACAACGTCGCGTCCTTGCCCTTGCCGTCGTCGGCGACGAACACGTCGAGCGCCGATTTCGGCTTCGGGTTCCAGGTGACGGTGGTGGTGTTCGCCGTCGGCGGCTTGGTCCGGTCGCCGCCGGGAAAGGTGACCACGTCGACGATCTTCGGCACGCCTTCGACCTGGCCAGGCTTGAAGTTCGCGCCGGTCGCCGGCACATCGGGCAGGATGTCGGCGAGGTTCAGCGTGCCGAGCAGCTTGGCGGCGTTGGCCTGGAAGAACGTCTTCGGGTCGAACCGGCCCGCGACGATGTCGTCGACCTTGCCGCCGAAAGTGCCGAGTTCCCGCGAAAGCCCGGTGACGAACAGGCTCGGGCCCGCGACACCGCCGACCTTGTCCGCGGCCTTCGAGAAGTCGACCGGCACCGCCGGGTCGATGGCCTGCAGGAACACGCTGCCGAGGTTCTTCCAGCCGCCAGGTGGCTCCGGCAGGCCCTTGGCGAGGCCTTCGGCGGCGTCGAACCCGTTGTCGACGAACGACTGCGGCAGGTTCATCCGGACGCCGACGTTGGGTTGCCCGGTGAGCGGATCGACCGGCCCCGACGAGGTGGAAACCGCTTTGCCCGCAACGGCTTCCGGTCCGGCGAGACGGACCGAGCTGCCCTGCATGAGCGGGTAGAACGCGGGCAGGTCGTTGTCGGCCAGGAATTTCTTGAAGGCGTTGTCGGGCTCCCGCTGCGCGACTTCGGCGGACAGCACCAGGTTGAACGTCTCCAGCGCCGTGTCACCACCCCGGCCGGCCGACGGCGGCCCGTAGGCGATCTTGGCGCCGTTCAACGCGATCGTGACGTCCGCCTTCGCGCCGAGGGTCACCGTGTCGGGCTTCGGATCCGGGTAGAACGCCTGATACGCGAGCTTTTGGTACTGCAGCGCGATCTGGTTCAGGTAGGCCAGCGGGGAGGGCCGGTCGCAGAATTGGTTGGGCGGGTCATCGGGCTTCCGCTCGCAGTCCTTGAAGGGGAAGACATAGCCGCGCGCGCTGTTGACGTCCATCCAGATCATCGGCACGTCGAACCGCACGGTGCGCCCTTCGACGTCCGTCGCCTCGACGGCGAAGCGCAGGTGTTTCGTGGCGTCCGCGGAAGGCACCCAGAACACGGTCGGCTTCGGGCCGTCGGCGTACGGGAACTTACTGCCCGGCGGCGGATCCGGGATGATGTTGGGCGGCACCGGGTTCGGCAGATCCGGCGTGACCAGCGTCAGCAGCCGGACCGTCCGAAGTGGATTCCCGCGCCCCGCGTTCTTCTCGTACTTGGCCTCCGGCTCGCGGGTGAAGTCCCGCACCGGATCCCGCACCACGATGAACCGCCGCTTGAACAGCACGGCAGCGCCCTGGTCCACCTTGCGCTCCGTCAGTTCGATCAGCGACGCCCGATGCCCGAACGGGAACAGATAGCCCGCGAGCACCACCCGCACATACTGGTCGCGGCCGAGCGTCGAGCGGTGCTTCCAGTCCGAGACCTCCAGCGCGGGCACGCTGTTCTGCGCCCATGCGCCGTGCACGTTCATCAGCGCGCCGAGCGGGCTCAGAATCAGCTTGTCGACATCGACCGCCGCCGCTGTCGTACTGGCCTTGACGATCCTGGCGCGGTTGACCTGATCCAGCGGCACGTCGAACCCGGGATCAGCGCCGGCATCGCCGAGCGCCCGGATCGTCTTGCCCGGCGCGAGCCGGGTGTGCCACAACTCGGTGCGGGTACCTTTGGTGACAGGCGTGACCGCGTGCTGCCACGTCGCGGTGCTGTCCGGCGAGACGAGCAGATGCCAGGGCGCCTCGATCGCGGTGGTCGGCCCGGAATCACCCGATTCGCCCGGCCCGTTGGCGTTCTCGCCGACCGACAACGAAAGCGCGGCCCAGTCGAGCAGATCCCCGAGCCGGTACGGAATGCTCTCAGTACTGTCCGGCAGCCGGAACGCGAGAACGGTCGATCCACTGAGGACAGCTCGCGCGACACCACCCGGATACGAGCCGAAGAACGCCTGTTCACCCACACTTTGCGGCGCCAGGCTCGCCACGAGATACGCCGCCCCCGCCTGCTGCCGCACCAACCGCGGATTCCGGCCATGCGAATCACTGGTCCGCACCAGGTTGTACCCGGCGAAGTCAATGGTCAGCAGATCCTCACGCCGCAAAATCGAAGCCCGGAACGTCGGCGTACCGGAGAAAGCGGCGGGCAGACTGCCAGGGTTCGCGGCGAAATCGATACTCGCCACCAGCAAGGCACCACCGGCCACCCGCAGCACCGTCCGCCGGGCAACAAGCGGCGACGGGCCCACCAGGAATTCAGGCGTCTTCTCGGTCATGAACCCTCCCCAAGTAATGCGCACAGATTTGCCGAACGGCCCGTCAGAAGGAAGCGATCGGTCCGTTCACCGGACCGGCCATCGCACCGGTCGTCGCCTCGGCCGCCACCCGCACCAGCTCGATCAGCTGCTCGACCCGACGCCCAGCCATCGTCATGGCCCCGAGCGCGGCCACAGTCCGCCCCTGCTCGTCCCTCACCGGCGCGGCCACGCAGTACAACCCGGCCACGACCCGCCCCGCATCGACCACCACCCGATCCGACTCCCCATCGAGCAACACGGCCGAACAAGCGGTCCCCGGCGGCAGCGGCGTCCCAGCCCGCTGCCGCGCATAAGGCAAAGCGGCAACCGTGACCATCGACGAGATGTACACCTCAGGCCCGAATTTGGCACACAGCGCGACATTCGCACCGCTCACTTCCGCCAGCCGTTCCGACGGCCCACGCGCAGCGAGATTCAACCCTGGATCCGGCCGCCACGCCCGCCCAAGCCACGACACAAGCGCCCCGATCCGGTACCGGCGATCCCGCCGCTCGACCGCACCAAGTTCACTCAGCTGTTCCAGCAACCGGTGCACAGTCGCTTTCGGCAAGTCCGCCCGCCTGGAGATCTCCGACAACCCAAGGCCGCCCTCCGTTGTGGACAGTGCCTCCAGCACCGCGAAGGCGCCCTCCAGAACACCACGACCGCCGCTCTCCGCACCCCGCATAAGCAGTCTCCGCTTCGCGTTCCCTGCGGGTAAGTCCGCACGCCACCTTCTCGCGTTACCCCTCCGGCGCACGTCTGCCCCATTGGGCAACCCCACGCTCTTGCGGAGTCCCGACTTCCCGTCTTGATACAGCCCTGGGGTCTGGGTTTGCCTGGGTTGCCTCTACCGAGGGCACCTTGGCTCACTCGGGACTGGTTGTGCGCCAAAGAAAGCGAGAAAGGTTGAGTGGCTAGTGGCATGCGCCCCTTAACACGAGTAAAGTGGAGTATGTGATCAGCACACAAACCCCTGACCTCCAAGCGCTACCCGAGTGGTGGCGCTTCGAGGATGACGCGCTGCTGATGGCGTACGTAGCGCGGGAGAGGGAGAAACGCCGCCTGGACGCCGAGCAGGGTCAGATCCTGGCTGAGGTCGAATCGCGTGGTGTGCGGGATGTGTCCGGCTATGCGACGGTGGCTCAGATGCTGGTCGACTGGGTCCAGATCAAACCCGCCGAGGCGAAAGCCCGCGTGGAACGAGCCCGCGCCCTCAACCCCCGCCACGACGGTGGCGCGCAGATACCCGCGTTGGCGCCCTATGCCGCCGCGGCGGCGTTGAGCGGTGATCTCGGTCCAGCGCAGCTGGATCCGATCATCACCGCCCTCACCGGACTACCCGCCTCAATCTCGGCAGAGGACCGCGAGACCGGGGAACACATCCTCGTTGACTTGGCTCGTACGGCGGGGCCGCGGGAGATCACCAAAGCCGCAGCGAATCTGCGGGATCGGCTCGATCCTGATGGGCGTGAGCCGAAAGATCCCGATCCGGTGGCTCCTCGGCGGGAGCTGGAGTTCGTGACCCACCGCGACGGCACCCACGGCCTGAAAGTCAAAACCGACGCCGACACCATCGCCCGATTGAAAGCGCTGCTCGACCCGCTCGCGAAACCCCGCCCCGCCACCGAGGAGGAAGGCCGGGATACCCGGTCGCAGTGGCAACGGTGGGGCGACGCGTTCACCGAATTCGTGCAGATGGGCATCCTCAACCCGGAAATCCCCACCCAAGCCGGGGACAGTGTGCATGTCGTGGTCACCATCAGCCTCGACGAACTCCGATCCGGGATCGGGCAAGGCCGCCTGGACCTGGTCGGCGATATCAGCGCCGCTGAGACCCGCCGGATGGCGTGTGACTGCAAAGTCATCCCGGTCACTCTCGGAGCGGACGGCCAGCCCTTAGATGTCGGACGCGAGCAACGCCTCGCCACCCCGGCACAACGGCGAGCATTGGCCATCCGCGACCGGGGCTGCGCCTTCCCCGGCTGCGACGCGCCACAGCAGCAATGCACCGCCCACCACATCATCTTCTGGGCACACCACGGCGAAACGAAGATCGGCAACCTGGTGCTGCTCTGCAGCCGACACCACCGACTGATCCACCACAGCCAGTGGGACGTCCGCATCGCCACCGACAACCACCCGGAGTTCATTCCACCAGCGTTCATCGACCCCACCCGAGCGCCTCGCCGCAACACCATGCACGCCCGCACCTGAATAGAGTCTCGGCCGCGCTCAAAGCCCAGCCGCGCACTCGAACCCGAAACCCGGCCCCACCCATGAACGCGGCCGCGACCATCACCCCGGGAACAGGCCGACCTGCAAGCCCTAGGCGGCCGGTAGTCGTGAGTGTTCCCAACGGTTATTGGGCGGAAACCCAAACGTTGAACCGTCACGGGTTGGGGGCCGCTTCCTTTCATGAGGATGATGGTCACCATGCCCAAGCGTTACCCGCCCGAGGTCCGTGAGAAGGCTGTCCGTCTGGCTTTGGATCGTCTCGACGAGTACGGATCCGCCTACGCCGCCGCGCACGCCATCGGCCCGATGGTCGACGTGCATCCGGAGACACTGCGTGTGTGGATCGTCAAGGCCCTCCAGCAGGACACTCCACCCGTCGCGGCGGCCGGTGAGCTGGCCACGGCCGAGCGCGCCGAGCTGGACCGGCTGCGCAAGGAGAACAAGGAACTCAAGCAGGCCAACGACATCCTGAAACTGGCGTCGGCTTTTTTCGCGCGGGAACTCGACCCGCGACACCGCTGATCGTCGGGTTCATCGACGAATACCGCCAGGTCCACGGCGTCGAGTCGATCTGCCGAGTGCTCTCCACGCACGGGATCCAGATCGCGCCCAGGACCTACCGCAAAGCTCGTCGCTTACCACCGTCGCAGCGGGATATCGCCGACGCCTACCTGACCAACGCCCTGCGAGACGCGCAGGACACACCCGAGGCGGTCTACGGGCGCCGGAAAATGACCCGCTGGCTGCGCCGCCAAGGCCACCAGGTGGCGTTCTGCACCGTCGACCGCATCATGCGAGACCTGGGCCTGAAGGGAGTGACCCGGGGGCGTCCACCACGAACCACGATCCGCGCCAAAGACGGCGTGCGGGCTGGCGACCGGCTCAACCGGGACTTCACCGCCGATGGCCCGAACCTGGCGTGGGTGGCGGATTTCACCTACGTGTCGACGCAGACCGGATGGGCCTACGTCGCGTTCGTATTCGATGTCTACTCCCGCGCCATCGTCGGGTGGACCGCGGCGAGCGCGAAGACGACTGCCCTGGTGTCCAAGGCGCTGAACATGGCGCTCTGGCGGCGCGATCACCACGGGCATCCCGTCGAGCCGGGGTTGATCCACCACAGCGACGCCGGGAGTCAATACACGTCGGTTTCCTTCACTGATTCTCTTGCACTGCAAGGGTTATCGGCGTCCATAGGTTCGGTCGGTGATGCCTATGACAACGCACTGGCGGAATCGATCATCGGGCTGTTCAAAACCGAACTGGTCAACCGGCACGGCTCGTTCACGAACCTCTCCGAGGTTGAGTACGCCGTGATGGAGTGGGTCGACTGGTACAACAACGCCCGCTTGCATTCCCGGCTGGACTACCTCACACCGGTCGAGTACGAGACCGCCTACTACGCTCAACACCTGCCACGCCGACCGGCGCTGGTCTGATACCCGAAGCCGGTCCCTTACCCGTGACGGTTCAAAGCTTCGGCACGCAAAGATCTGACTCTGGCACGGAGATGAACTGAGCAGACGGATTCGGCTTCTTGGTCTCTGCCCGTCCAGGTACCGAACCTGCCCAGTGGGCGTGTTGCCACCTCAGCTGGGCCACCTCCGAACGCCAGCTCCGCGCCAACGGTCGAGGAAACGCGGTCATCCACGACGATCAGGTTCAAAGAGCAGCCGGATCAGCCGTCCGTCGTGGAACACGGCGATCGACGACAACATGTCGGCCTTGAAGTCCCAGGCACGCATCGCGGAATCTCCGTCGACCAGCCAGTTCTTGACGAGGCCGGGGATGGCGAACCGCAGCCTGAACTCACCCGAGCCGTCCGCGGGCTCGATGACCCAGTCTCCGGCAACTGAGCCCTGTTTCGCGAACCTGATAGTCACCTTGATATCCGGGCCATGGCTACGGAGGTGGGCAGGGAACCTCACCGGATCGTCCGGTCGCAGTACCACCACGAATGGAGCGGCTGGGAATCCCAGTAGCAAGTCTGGGTAGAGATGGTCGAGCAGCCCGTCCGCGACCGAGACGAACGCCTGATCCAACTCGGATCCATGCGAGACATCTCGTCGATACGGGTAGTCGGCGACTCTCGAGCTACCGAAGGCGTACCTGAACGCGGCGCGAACCTGCCCGACGGAAAAGCTCTGGACGCCGGCCGCTCTGGCGATTCGGATCAATTCGTCGGCCGCGCGACGGGTCGCCTCGAGCAACGGTCTGAACGCAGGACCACTCAAGTCGACCAAGGAGATCTGCTGCGCGAGCGCGTAAAGCTGCGCATCCTTCGTGAACCCGCTGGCCGAGAAGAGAGCGTACTGGTAGAGGTGTCGACGTACCGGCAGCGCACGGGCATGCGCGGTGGCAGTCGCGTAGTGTTCGTTGACGTCATGGATGACACCATGCGCGTTACGCACTTCAGGAAGATCGACTCGCCTTTTCCAATGCTTGGCTTCGACAAAGAGTCTGATCGGCAAAGAAAACGGCACAGAAAATGCCAAGTCACCCAGCACATCAGCTTGATGGTTCGCACCGCGGCCGCGGACCAGAAGCCCATGCCCACCGTCGATCAGCTCATCGGAATCTTCATACGCAGAAACCAGTAGTCGGTAGCCATTAGAGTACAACAGCCTGGCCAATACCTCTTCCAGGACATATCCGCGAAGTGCAGCTACCGTAAGCATGCAACAGACTATCCGACTCCGACAGCCAGCAACCAGGACGTCTGGAACGACAAGCCCGTCGGCGGCGCGATTACCCGGCCGCGCCAGCGAACGGCATCGTCTACTTCGCGCTGGGCACACCCGGCACCGTTCGAGAGAAGGTCCCCGACCACTACATCGCCATGAGCGGTGTGGCAGACCTCGTCGTCCCGCTGTGTCCACCACGCCAGCGAGGTCGCCTGACCAGGTCACCGCCGGAACATCCTCGCCGCGCACCCGTGCCACCGACCTGACCAGCTCCAGCACCTGCGCAGAATACCGAAGATCGTTCGGTCTCAATCGGAAACTGCCGATTTTCGGCGGCAGGTGGTCGTTCGCCTTCCTAGGCTTGCGCCACCTCCTCGCATTTCGAAAGAATCGGAGTTGCACATGCAGAAGACTGCGGTTACCCGACGGGTGCCCAGGCTCGTCGGCGGCACGGTGGTGGTTGGCGCCGTATTGCTGACGGTCGCCCAACTCGCATCCGCAGGTGGAACCACCTCCACGTCGTGGGGGCCCACCGCGAGCGCGGCCGCCTACTGTCTGGACAACCTCCACGGCAAGCTGGGCGACCGGATCAGCATCAGGTCAGACAGGGCGCTGAGTGGCGGTCATGGGCTGCAAGTGGTGAACCGCTGATCGGGGGTAGGACAGGCCTCGTCCCACCCCGACCAGCCGCTGCCATGTACGGAATGCTCCTGTCTCTTCGGGACGAACGCGCCCCGGCAGTCTTACCTGGGCAGTCAAACCAAGATCGAACACGTTGGCCATGGTCACGGACAGTTCGAGCCGAGCGTCTGCAGCGAGGCGCGCTCGCCCTACAGCAGACCCCTGCAACCTCACCGTCGTCCACTCCACGGTCGATTACCCAAATCACTTCCCACCGCTCTCTGCCCTGACCACTCTCACCAAGCTTCGAGATCGAGAGGCGCCGATACCCAGCTTCTTGCGAAGCACTTCGGCCGAAATTGGCCGCTGGGTTCGCGCCCGATGCAGCACGTCTTCTTCCCTAGCACGTGACAGAAGGGCATCATCAAGGTCCGCGTCGTAGGTCGTGATTCCCCTGGACGAAGCAGCCTCAACAGTGCCGCTACCAGGCGTTTTAATAGTTTCTTCGCAGCCTTTGAGCTTCAGCAGCAAATCCGGGCCGACCTCCGCCCACCCGATCAGCAGCAGTGGACCCACCGCATCGAATGCAGCCTTGCCCAACCGGCCCGAGACGAGTGGATCCGCAACATTCAAGGCAAGCGTCACCACGCTGGCGAACAGGAGAAGCCGCCGCCCTGGCCCCAGGTTCTCCGCAGCTATCCCTTGCAGCGCCAGGTGGCGCATGGCCAGCAAAAGCCCTAGCACCGACAGGTCGACAGCCGGTGCGACCAGCGGTGCAATCCACACTGGGACACCCAGCCGTAAAGCCAAGCTGAGCGCGTTGCCGAATCCGAACAAGAAGGTCAAGGCGACCACCGTCGCGGCGATCGCCGTCACGACGTTCACAACTGGATCACGATCAGACACGTCGAACACGTCCTCCGAAGCCAAGATCATCCGGCGAAAATCCGGCGACGGCAACGAGTCACAAGCCGCCGGAACGAGGAGGAACAGGACGTGCTGACCTGCGGAAACTCAAGGATGCCCTGGTCGGGAACCGCGTTGATCTTCCCTGACACGGAAGAGGTCACTGGTTCAATCCCAGTATCGCGCACCATACGTTTTCACAGGTCAGAGCCCCATGCCTCCTTGCGAGGGATGGGGTTTTAATTTTGCGTGGCGTAGATCCGGCGTGGATCTTCTTCACCGGCTCGATCTCAAGATTCCGGTACACCACCTTTAAGTGTGGGAACCAGCTCGCGAGCTTCTCGCGCTCGGTCGGCCGGAGCATGATCAAGGATGCGGCCCACCGCGCTTCCAGCGACGCGATGACGTGCTGACGCATCGCCGGGGTCACATGGTCGTAGACCCTGCCCATGCCTTTCATCTTTTGGCCGAGCCTCGCACGCCTGGTGACTTCCGGAACTCCGTCCTCGGTCAACCATGTCGCGTGAGTGCCCCCGGCCCTCGTGGAACGTAAAGCCTTCGAGGACCGGCGGCACCGAACCCGGCTTGTCCTCGGCGACGCCGTCCCACGCCGGACGCCAGTAGCGGTAACGAAAATTCGACCGCTGCCACGGATTGCCTTCAGGGCTGCACAGGACGAACGGATGGCTGTGGCTGTCCATTGGCTCCTCGTAGAACACCGCGACGCTGGGCGGAATCTCCACAAACCGCGTCCCTGGCGGGGTCTTGGTCCTCCCCTTTCGCTGCTTCCCGCGGCGCCGTGACCGGGCTGCGAACCGCCGCGTCATATTCGTGCCGCTGCTGCCCGACCAATTCACCCCAACGAGCGCCGGTGTAGCCATCCATCAGGCACAATACGAATCCACGTATCCCAAGCCCGCACTCGTACAAGCGCATCGCGCCACGCAAGATCTGCGCCGGGCTGGCCACCAGGTACTCGGTGTCGTACGCACCGGAGGTGACCCGGACGCTCGAGCATGGGCTCGCTGGGATCAGCCTCGCGTTCGCCGCGGCCTCCATGAACCCGGAAACGTGGCGAAGATCGACGCCACCGTCGACTCCGCTTAGTCATCGTGCAGCTCGGACACCCACTTCTCAAATTTCCAGGTAGCCGTTGAAGATCCCTGCCAGCGGTCATGACTCCCACTGCGGCAGCAGATGGTTGTCCAGGAAGGACGGCATTTTCGCCACGGTGTTCGGCTCCAGCCGACCACGGATAGCGTCGAGATGGGCCTCAGCGAAATCTCCGAAGAGCGTCGCACCGGCCAGCGGATCGATCCACAGGTTTCGCCGGATCAAGGCCTCCTGATCACCGGCCCACTCCTTGGCAGCCTTCTTCGAGTCGAACCCCGACAGGCTCCCGACCGTCCCATCGGGACGCTTGTAACGGGCGCGCCATCGAAGGCGGACACCTCGCCCCGCGAGCCGAGTGATCTCACTCGCGTCCTCGCGACTAAAGCGGTAATGCTTGCCGAACCGCCGGTGCGGGAACGCACCCGCGCTGGCCTGGTCTTTAAGTGTGCGCGGCGATATGCCAAGAAGCTGACCAAGCTCCTCCGCGGTCAGCAACGCCTGCGCGTCGCGAGGCTGCCGCGAAGCGAGCACGTCGACCGCGTCAGCCAACCTGCATATCGCCGATGTCAGCGCAAGCACATCGCCCGTGTCGCCATGATTTGATGGACTACTCACACACTTCTCCTCCGATTCTGGCGCCACTGCAGGACTTTCCTGAGTACTCACGACGGGACACGCGACAACGCGGTTCACCACGCCCAAACTGGCGTGTACCGGCTTTGCCAGCTGTAACAACGAAACCAGCTGGGACGCAAACGATTCACTCGTTCGAGCGCGTTCCCGCTCGTTCCCGTCCTCACCTCCCCTGGGCGACGCCGTTACTCCGAGGAGACCTCCCACCGCACGCGGGCAACACCGCCGAAACCTTGTGAGTCACGTTGCCGGCCGGGCCGTTCCACCCAAGGCGCGACCTCAGGGTCTCAGCGGGCAACGAGCCCGCGGCACGCAGGCTCGCGCCGCTCTCGCCTGCCTGGCTGCGTGTGATCAGCCGTCGATAGCCCAGAGCTCTCGCGGCCCGCCAAGCCGCTCCGTACAGCATCGAATTCGTGTTGCGCGAGCCCACCAGCGTGCAAGTTTGCATGACCTCAAGGGTCAGACCGTCATCCAGGCACCGCTAGACCGGCCGTCCGACCGTCGCAACACCGACCAAGCCCCACCTCACCCGCGATACCGACTGCGAACTTCATCCCTTGCAGTGGCGCATGATGGCGGTGATGCTGCGCGATGAACGCGCACGCCTGTGGTCGGCCGTGCGCGAGCACCTGCCGGAAGGTGTGCTGCGAGCGCCGGACCGGGCCGACGGAACCAGGGCGACGGCCGACAACGAGGCGTTGATCGAAGCCATCCTCTCCTCGCCGGGCTTGACCGCCCACGCACCCGATCTACACTGCGAAGACCTGTCCTTCCTGCTCGTCGAGAAGACGCACCGGCTGACCAACCGGTCGGACGAACTCGTACACGTGGTCGTCGAGACCGTTCCCGCTCCCCCCGCCGATAAAGCTCACGCCGGACGATCAGCACGCGGAGACCGGGCCAAGCGGCGAGATCTCCGCGACGCGCAAGCTTCAGTAAACACCGACACCGGGTCAGGGCAGGCCACCGCCAGACCATCACCGGATGCGCGGCATCATGCTGGACACCGGACTCGAACCGGCAGCGACCTTGCGCGAGTTGTTCCACACCCAGAACCGCTGGCATGACGTCGCGACCTACGCCGCGCTCGCCGACAGGCGACGCACCGCCGCCTCCGAGCACGAACTGAAGTTGCTCCACAACACGTCGATGAGCAACGCGTGATGTCGTGAGTGCGCCGACGGTTTGCTCGTCGAACGACCGGCACACTCACGATCACAGTCCTGGATCGGCGACGTTACGAGGGTCGCCCATGTCCCTCGAGTGTTTCATGGGTGGCCATTGTGTCGTCGCCTGTCGAACTACAACGGCAGCTTCAGATGAATATTCACCGCCCGGACGAGCTGACCCGGATACACGATTCAAGCACCCTCTCGACGAACGGTCAGCGATCCGCGCCGAGCAGCGGCACGCGTACACCTCCACGACCAAATGCGGGCAAAGCAGGAATATTCGATCGACCGCAGTCGATTTCTTCACCCCATTGCACTAAGCCGGACAATTCCGCGCGAGGGAATATTCGCCACTTCAAGCCCGGCGCGCAACGACGAAAAGTCAAGACACACAATGGGGCTAACATAGAAATTTTCTGAACGAATATTCGCCACAAGTCAATGGTCACATTTGCCAGCACGACCGCTTAACTTCGCCCACGGACCGACCACCGAAACATAAGTCGACGAGCTTCGCCCCAGTGCGATTCTTTGCCACGATGGGTTCAGTGGCAGCACGCGAAACCGTCCGGGCGGCCACGGGCAAACCCTTCCCCGCAGAAAAGGCAGGAGACACGAGAACGTGACAGGCATTCTGGTCAGCGTGGGCGAGCCGCCAGAGAAGCCGCCGCTCAATCAGGCGGTCTTCTCCCCACCATGCCGGTCAGGCTGGGATCTGGCCTGGGATTTGGTCAACCGCGTCCTCGCAGGCGACTGGCGCCGCATCTGGCAGGCGGTCGTGCTGCTGGCGACAATCGGCGCCGTCACCGCAGGCGTACTGGTGGCCGGATCCGTCCCGCTGCGAGCCGCGGCGCTTTCCGCGGCCGGACTGTACGTGCTGCTACAGCTAGGTGCACACGGCCGCCCACCTGAGCGACGGGTGTAGCCGTCAGGGGGCGCGGCGGCGGAAAACGTCGCCGCGCCCTCTGACCGTCAGGGCTTTCTGCCGACTCCCGCGAGGATCAATGACTCGTTCGGCGAGGCGAAGGCGATCTCCGGCTCGGCCGGGCCGGCGTCTTCGGGATGCCACTGGGCGGTCCAGGTGAGACCGGGCGGAATGAGGTCGAAGTCGCCGAACAAGGATTCGATTTCGCCGGGTTTTCGCCACACCACGGGACTACTGGCGCCATCGTACATCTCTTTGAGCTTGACGAGCGGTTCTTCGTAGTATGGCGGTATGCCGTCATCGGTGATGTGCGAAATCGCGAGATAAGATCCGTGCGGCGCGAGTTCACGATACCGGGCGACCGCGGCCGGGCCGACGTCGCCGATATCACCGCTATCGGGCGACGCGGGCTGCTGCACGTGCAGCACCGCTATCAGCAGAATCGCCACCGGTTTGTCCAAGTCGAGGATTTCCGTCTCGCCGACCTGCCGCCACAACCGGTCGGGAGCACGCAGATCGGCATGGATGGCAGCGTGCCTGCTGGGATCGCCGTTCTCAGCGAGCAGCAGCTGGGAATGCGAAACGGCGACCGGTTCGTAGTCGACATAGACCACGCTGGCCTGCCCCGGCGCGAGATCGTCCGCCACCTGATGAGCGTGCTGCATCGTGGGCAGGCCGGCGCCGATATCGAGGAACTGGGTGATTCCCGCGCGCAGGAGATGACGCACCACCCGATGCAGGAACACCCGGTTGGCCTTGGCGATCCGCCGAAGCATCGGAAACTCGGAAAGCACCCGGTCCCCGAATCGCCGATCTATGTCCCATGAGGCGTCACCTCCGAGGTAATAGTCGTAAACCCGGGCCACGCTGGGGCGATCCATGTCGATCCCCGGTGGTGGATACGCCTCGATGCCCTCGTCGGCCACAGCCATCCCCTTCGTCGCCTGGACCATGACAATCCCTCACTGAGCGTAGTTTACGAATGGCTTAACGCGATATACGGCACCCGGTGGACATCAACCCACTTCGAGGCCTTCGGGTGCCGCACGCTCGAGGCGACGGCGTAGCTCCTGCAATGTGTCTTCCGGAGTGGCCGCTGTCGACTCCTTCGCGGACCACGCCTGGCGGTAAATCGGCATTGTCCGCTTGGTCGCCCAAGACACCCCGTCGACGCGCTCGCTGTAAGCGCAGTCGTCTTTGCCACCGAAAGGTCGCAAGATGACGAAATCCAGTTCCGCGTAGGACCCCCTGTGATACGGCAGGAATCGGATCGTCACGTTGTCCAGTTCGGCCAGAGAGATCATGTGCCGCAGCTGATCGCTGATCACATGCGAGCGATGCGTCTGCGCGCACAGCCGATCGAGCGCGGATTCGCTGAAGATGAAGTCGAAGCTCTTGCCTGCCTCACCGAACACCTTCTGCCGGTTCTTCCGCTGCCGGAACAGCGGGGTCATCTCCGGGCCGCGCCCTTCACCGTTCAATTGGGCCACCATGTAGCACTCGGACTGGAGCAGTCCGTGAATCCGCTCACCGGTCCACGACCAAATGGCCTTGGCCGCTTGTTCTGTTTCCAGCGGCTTGAGAAACCACGGCGGTGTGCCGATCCGCTGCTCATCGCGGAGCCGAGCCGGGGAACAAGCCCGCTCCCACAATGCCCAGATCTTCGCTTTCATGGCGTCGTCGTGGACCTCGTACCCCTCGATCAAGGCGGCAAGGTCCTGCCGGGAAACCGAGGTCTGCCCATTCTCGACCTTGGCGATCGTGCTTTGCGCCTTGCCGACCAGTGCCACGGCCTCGGACTGGGTCAGTCCTACCCGGACTCGCTCCGTCTTGAGGAGAGCGCCAAGTTTGCGCCGGACCGTGATGTCGGTGTCCGGTGCGGGATGGTACTCCGTCATCGGCACCGCCACCCCGGATCGGCGTGCGGCTCACGCGGGTGAACACGCTCGGTGGCTAGCCTGCCGGTTGGTCCTGGCGCAGGGTGTCGAGCAATGCCAGCCAGCCCTCCCATGAGCAGACGAGCACAGGCGACCGGCGGAGTTTGCTGTCGCGTATCCCCACTGCTTCCCGAGCGGCGAGATTGACCTCCACACAGGTCCCGCCGTTGGGCCCGCTGAAGCTCGAGCGCCGCCACGCGCCCGGCGGAAAAATGACCGTGCACGGCATTGAGTAGTAGAACCGCATCGCTCCCCCTCAGAGCCCGCGAGTCGAATATTCGATTCCAGAGTGGGCGTCGAATATTCGATACGCAAGTCGGCAGCGAACCGTTCCGGGGCATGTTCACTCCAAAGAATGTCGAACAAGCTGTTGACATGTAGACAGGAAGCTCCGCGCCGCGCCCCCGACTCGCGCGCGGCGCAGGTTCCGACAACTGGATTCAGCCGGGAATCCCGCCACCCATCTCGCCGGCACAGCCGAGCGAGGGGCGGCCGAGAACCGAACAACGAACGCGGTCACCCAGCGCGGGCGCCACTGGAACGCGCACCTTGGAGTGATTCACAGCATGTCCTGATGGCCGTACCCGGCGGCCGAGGTCTAGGGTGGTCATGTTGTCCTTCCGAGACTGGTTGCAAACGGGGCAACTATGGCGCGGCCCTCTCTCACCCAGAGGGTCGCGCCGCTTCACATGCACGAGGATACGCAGAATAGCTGAAACCGCGATCATTTTCGTACGGCAAGTCTGCCACACCTTGAATTGAGTCCGCCACTTCGGGTCGGACCCGTCCAGCGTGCCAGAAGGAATATTCGCTCGAATATTCGACGGCAACCCCTTCGAGTGAACCGGCCGGTTATTCGGCCGCATATTTTCCATGTTCTCGAAATCAAGCCAGCTCAACAGCGATGAGCGCGAACAGTCACGCCCGCGGCGAGACAGAGGTTGTCTCCCAAACGAAAACAAACGCCGACGCGAGCCGAAGCGACATCCGAACACTCACCCGCCGATCTTCCGCCCGAGCTGGCGACAGTGCCTCTCCAGTCACCACTCTCACGGCAGTCCGATCAGGAAATCAAGAGAACTCCGAGCCCTGTACACGCGAAATACTTCCAATCCCAGAAAATGCCAATTTTTACCAAAGCCACATGCGGCAGCCAGCAAAAGTAGCAGGCGCACTCAAATAGCTGTTCAAATTACAAAAACTCACCCCAAAGAGTGAGACGAGTGCACACTCAAAGCAACCATGGGTTGCCGTTTTCGCGACACGTTAACCTGAATGCAGCAGCGATCTATCACCATCGAGTGAACACTTACACGCCCAAACCAACCGTATCGTGCGAAATCACGTGCGGGTGCGAGTGCAATTGCATCAGCATATGACGAAGGCCGACTCGCGGCCACTTGGCCGACGTCGGCGCGGGAACCATTCTGAGTGCGGCTGAACCACACAAAGGCCACAAGCGGCTGCCACATTGTCAGTGCGCCGGCGTCCTCTCATCGGGCTCGCCGGCCCACGCCGCCACAAGACCCAGCGGAACGAGTTCCTGCGCGATCCGTCCACCAGCGGCGCGAACGTACGACAGGCGATCCCACAGTTCACGGCCGAGCCATTCCCGGCCGACTGCGTTCGTCCAGTCGACCGTTCCGGCTTCCTGCACCGCGAGGCCTGCCATCGCCGCCCACAGTCCCGCTGCCGGCCGGACGTCGACGGCGTCGGTCGATCTCGCCGCCGCCACGGCCGTGAACGTGCCCGCCGGGTCGTAGTCTCCCCAGTACCAAGCAACTCCCCGGAGCGGTCCTTGCCCGGCCACGTCGGTGGCGAGTGAGGGCGCCTGCGCCGGAAACGTCTTGCCAGAGCCCCAGATGACGGCGCCGATGTCGTGGCACGCGCTGCCCCGAAGCTCCTGGACAGCGACCCAGTACGTGTCACTGTTCTCGACGATGAGGACGTCCGGACCAGACCCCACGACCGCGGCCGGAGCAGGTGGAGCAAGCCTTGTACACGCCAGCATCGCAAGACTCAGCCGTTCTGGCCCGAACAATGTGGTCCGCTCCAGCTCGTCAAGGCGCTTCTCCCTGGCGAAGATCTCGGCGGAGCGATACCGGACGGGCACGAGAGGCAGCTTCTCGGCATCGTTACGCCCGAGCCAATCGTTGATCTTCACCAAATCGGCGAAAAGCGCTGGTGAGAGCACCGGCAACGAGGATACCCAGCCCAGTCGGCGGCACCACGGGAAAGTCACCCAGGGCCGCTCGCTCCCAAGACGCCGAGCACTGGGTACGAGCACGTGCCGAGGCAAGGCAGGGACAGTCGATTTGTCCCATGCCTGTTTGGGCAGCTCGATGACCGCTGCGCCAGACAGCTCCAGCAGCGCCTCGTGCAACGCGGCGGCCTGGCCAGGGTCACCGGTGAAGCGTGGTGCGGCCTGGTTCCAGAGCCGCCAGAGCGTGTCGAACTCGATCTTCACGGAATTCGTTCCGAGGATCGCGGCACGCAGGGTCGCGACTTCGGCGGGCCGGACGGTCACGTGTCGACCTCGTATCGTGTCGCGTCGACCCAGTTGCGGGCGGACGAACGGTCACGGCCGCGGGTTGCCGCATCGAGGACGTCCACCCCGTCGACGACGGTGGCACGCAACTGCAGGTACGCGAGATTTCGGCGCAGATCGCCGTCATTGCGGAGCTTCACGATCACCGAGCCGTGGCCGGTGAAAGCCGCGTCGACCGCCGGGTCGTGCAGACCGGTCGCGCACACCAGCTGGACGCCGGAGTGCGCCGCGAGCTGATGCTGCATCTCGATCAACGCTTCGGCCGACGCCGCGCCGAACGGGTTGTCCAGCAGCAACGTCCCGGCCGGCCGCGGGCCACCTTGACGATGGGCGGACCGGACACGGGACAAGGCGCAGTAGACGAGCACGGCCAGGGTGAGCACCTGGCCACCGGAGAACTCGATCGGGATGCGGTCCGGCGGGCAGTACCGGACCCTGCCGTCGATCGACGGCTTGAGGATCTCGATCGACCAAGCACCCGCGCGTGCCCGCTCGACCACGGTGTCCCGGGTCGCGTCCGCCAGCCAACGCGCCCGGACATCGGACGATTTCGCCCGTTTCGGATTTTCGCTCAGCTCGATGGACCAGCCGTCGATGCGGCTCGCGAGCCGGGCCGCCGCCTCGTCGTCGGGCGCCTCGGCGAAATGGATCTTGAGCGCGGGCTGGTGGGAGAGTTCTCCGAGTCCTTCGGGCAGCTTCGAGTAGCGCGAAACCTCACGGAGCATCCGACGCTGGTCCCGGCAGAGCGAGAGCAGGCTGTCACGCAGGATTCCACGATGTTTGTCGAGCTCGCGCAGGTCCGCGGCAGCGGACTCGGCCGAGGCAAGAACCCGTTTGGCCAAGACCGCCGCTTCGGCCACCAGGTCGGGCTCGGGAAGCGATCGGATACGGATGGCCGCGGCCGCTTCGAGCTTGGACCATCTCGTGCTCATCGCGCTGCCGCGCGCGGTGACGATCGCGTGATGCAGTCGCCCCTTCGCTTCCCGTTCCTCGCGATCCGCGGTGACCTGGCGCCGCAGGTATTCCCGCATCCGGTCACGCGCGACGATTCTCGTGCCTTCGAAAATTCGCGCCGTGGGCAGCCGATCGGCAGACCACAGGCCGGCGGTGTCCTTCAGCGACTCGACATCCTCGGCCACCACGTCCTTCAACTCGCGTGCCTCCGCCTCGGCCTGCTCGGCTTCGTCGCGGACGCGTCGCAGTTCGACATTGCGCCCTTCCAGCCGTTCGAGCAGGCCGGGAATCTCATCGGGCGCCGCGGGCAGCCACTCGGTCGCGGTGAGGTCGATGAAGTTCTGGTGATCGGCGGCCGAGGGCCGAGCGTCGGCCAAGGTGTTCTTCGCCTGCTTGAGATCGGCTTTCGCAAGGGTCAAGGCGCCCCGCTTGGCGTCGGAAGCCGCTCGCGCACGATTCTGGGCGCTGATGCGGTTGGAAGCCGATGACGCCTCGCTGGTCGCGGCCAGTTCACCCGCATCATCCAGCACCAAGGAGTCGAACCGGCCGGCGCGCTCCAGGGCATGACTCACTCGCTGCCGCGCGCGATTCAACGTTTCGGCTTCGACCATTCCTTGTTCAGCGGTCGTCAACTCGACGAGCAGAGCCTGCCACTCACGGCGGAGCACCTGGAGATTGCCACCTGGATCGGGGGCCGACTCGTCGATGCCCAACTGTCCTCGCTCTCGCTGGTACGCGTCGCGAGAACTTCGTGCTTCTGCTGCCGTCTGTGTCTGTTCGGCGAAGATGCCGTCGGCGCTGTCGATCGTCGCTTCGGCCCTGCGCTGGTCCTCGACCATCCGGGTGCGTTTGGCGGTGAGCCCCGGCACCTGCGCCATTCCCGCGTCCGCTGCTTGTACGAGTTCGTCGAGAGCGATCGCAGAGGCGACGTGGCGATCCGCCTTCTGCCACAGCAATCGTTGCTCGCCGGCCTCCGCCCGAGCATCCCGCGCGGTGTTCTCCTGCGCCTCGCGCTCTGTCACCAGGCTCTCTCGACGCACCTCGGTTTGAGCGACCATCTCCACGGCATTGTCATACGTTTCCGCGAGCTCGTCCCGGGTCGTTTGTCCCCACCGGCGGACGAAACCCTCGCATTCCGCGTCCGCGGCGCGGTAACGGGCCGCGGCCTGGCGCGCGTTCAGCGCGTTTTGGCCTTCATCTCTGGCTGTCCGCTCCAGTTCGTCCCGCATTCGGGCGGCCCAGTCTCGATCCCACGCACCGCGATGGGGCACGACGACGTACTGCTGCGGGGAGCAGTCGCCCGCGGGCTCCCCAGTGGACGCGGGAGCGAGCTGGACGGTGACCGGTGTCTTGGTGTATACGGCATTCGTGGTCAGTGCGGTGACGCCATCGGCGAACCGCTTCGGGTCGCTGATGACCACACCGCCCGCCAGCACGGGATTGGCCGCGATGAACGCGGCGCGCCAGTCGGCGTCGACGATGTTGCGTTCGATCCAGCTCAGCCCAGTGGACGCGCCGATTCGGGCGTCGGTCAATCTTTTCAGCACCGCCAACGCGTCCGCCCCGGCCGGCGCAATCCCGGCCTCGTCGATCAGCACCAGTTCTTCTGTGGCGGCGCGGGCCAGGTCCGCATGGTTCGCCGCTCGGTTGTCAGCTTGGTGAGCGGATTCCCTCGCCACTGCGGCAGCGCGGGTCAGTACGGCGCTGTCGGCTGGCGGACCACCGACAAGCTGTACCACTGTCTCGTCTTTGCAGACCGTCGACAGGTCCTGATCGAATGCCGCCAGTTTTGTCTTGCTGTCATGCGCGGCGTGCCGAAGATCCGCGAGTTCACGATCCAAGGGCTCGATCTCGCCGCTGATGCGCTTCGCGGCCTTGTCCGCGGTCTCCGCCTCCGTTTGAGCCCGCTCGATCGCCTGCATGGCCTCGCTGCGTGCCTCCTGCCAGCGGCGGGTACAAGCTACTGGGAGTTCGTCGTCGGCCAGCCAGCCGGCCGAGATGGCGGCGGCCACCCGTTTGTCGGCTTCTTCCCGCTGCTGCTTGATGGTGGCCAGCTCGCTTTTGACTCGATCTAGTCGAAGCGCGAGTTCGACGACTTCCTTGCCTGCTTCCACCGCCTGTTGTTTCGCACTCCACGCGGCCGCATCCGCTGTTTCGGAGAGCTGGGCCGCTTCGACCGCCAAGGCGTCGAGCCGACCGGCCGTACGCGCGGCCGCATCCTCGACTTCGGCTCGCAATGTGTCCAGCCCCGCGTCCGCAGCATGATAGGCGTGTTCGGCGGCCTTGCTCTCCCGCCGTGCGGTATCGAGATCGATCACCGTGTCGACAGCCTGCCACGCTTGCTCGTGCCGATAAGCCTTGTCCGCCTCGACGTCGGCCTCTTCGACCGCTCGGGCGGCCGATTCCGCTCGCGCACGCGCTTCCTCGAGCTGCAGCTGCTGCCGAATGTCGCTGATCCGGCCATAAGCCTGGCGCGCGCGGCCGACTTCGTCCTTGGCGATGTCCAGCGCCGCGTCGAGTTCGGCCAGCGACGCTTCGTCACGGTCGATCCGGTTGCCGAGGGCTCCGGCGTACTCGCCGCCCAGAGCGTGCTCCCGGCGAGCCGTCGCGGAGGTCGCTTCGGTCTGCTCCGCCTGGGCCGCGACCTGCTCGATGAGGGGTGCGATCTCCGTGCCGAAGGCGGCGATCAGCTCGAGTTCCGAACGCTGCGCAGCCAGTACGGCGTATTCTTCGAGGCTGCTGGTGAAAGTCTCGAGCTCACGCTGGTCGTTGAGCGCGGCCACGAAGAACCGGACCACGTTGTCCGGCGAATCGAACGACGCGAGCAATTTCTCCGCGCCTGCCTCGGAATCGTTCATCCGCATCTGGTAGCCGAACAAGGTCGGGTCGACGCTTGTCCGTTCTTCCAGTGCCTTCGTCCACTTCTGCTGCGTGTCGGTCAGCACTCCCCGCGCACTCGGGCAGGTGACGATCAGGTCGTCGACAGCGGCGAGAAAAGCCTTGTACGACACCCTGCGGCCGTCGGCGACGAACGGAAGATCGTCCATGCCGGGCAGGTCAGGGCCGGTGGTGAACAAGTACCACGAACGGAACAGGTTGCTCGTCGACCGGGACGTGTGCGGAGGCTGCCGCCTGCCGTCCTTCCATTCCATCACCGCGCCCGTCACCGTGCGACGGCCAGTGGTCGCGTCCTCCCACTCGCACACGATGTGCGAGGTGTCGCCGGTGAGGACGTAGTCGCCGAGCACCTTGCCGCCGACCTGTGCCCGCGCCGCGGGCACGATGAGACTGCACACCAAGGTGATCAACGTCGATTTGCCGCCGGTGTTGGTCAGGGAAAGCAGGACCCTGGCCGCGGCGCCTTCGCGGGTCGCGAAGTCGAGATCGAGCGGATCGAAGCGGGCGCCTTCTGGTCCGACACCATGCAGCTTGATCCTGCGCAAGCGCAGCGGCGGCACAGGCATCGCAGGCGGCGGGCCGGCCTGGCTCGTGAACAGCGATTCGGTCATGCCGGGTGGTCGATCGGTTCAGGAAGGTCGTTGACCAAGGCGTAGAGCTCCGAATCTTCCGTGAGAGCGGCCACCGCGTACCGGAATCGCGGCCGGGCCGTCCACGTCCCGCCGTCGGTGTCGCCGCGGGCGTTCAGGTAGCCGGCCTCGGTGAGCAGCTTGCAGATCCGGTTCACCGCCCCTCGCCGATCGCCGGTCGACCGGCGTTGCGCGTTCGGCCGTGCCTGTGGCAGATCGAGCCAGCGGCGCCAGCCCTCGACCAGGTCGTCGTCAACCTCACTGTCCTCAGCGGACTCTTCGGCAAGCCGCTGGGCGGCACGGCCAGAGTGTCCACAACGGACTGGGTGGTGAACACCGCTACCCGGTCAGGGTCGTCGACCATCCCGGATTCCGGGTACGCGGTGCGCGCGACCGCCAGCAGCACCGCACCGAGCACGGTCCGATGGGACGGCTGCGCGCGTTTGACGATGTCACTCGCGTTCAGCCGGAGCAGTGCGTGGTGGCGAGCCGTGACGATGATCCCGTCCCGGCCGTCCACCTGCAGGTCCAGTCCCGCGCCGGAAAAGACCCGGTCCACGACCGAGGCGAAATCGGGCTCGTCGAGATACCGGCGCACGATCCGGTGCAAGTCCTCGTTGCGGCCTGGCGTTTCCCTGGGCCGTGCCGCCCACGCGAAGAACTTCCCGACATCGATGTCGTCGTCCGAAGACCTCATCGACCCGCCTCCTCGCCGTGGTGGGCGGAACGAGGCCGCGGCGCCGGTTCGTTGATGTCGGCCACTACTTCACCGGGCACCAGAAGCAGGTCGTCGGCTCGGACACCCCCGGCGTCGAGCGTGGTTCCGGTGGTGACCGCCACGATGATCCGGTCCCCTGCCGAGCGACCGGCCAATCGAGGCGCCCACGCCCGGTGCGCGCCGTGCACGACCGCCGCGGTCAACAACCCCTCATCCAACGGGGGTTCGTCCTCGTCGGCCTCGACCTCAGCGGTGACCCGCGTGACCCGCGCGAGCAGCTGGGACAGCCGGGTCGGGCGTTCGATTCCGGCGAACATCGCCTCGACGGTGTCCTCGTAGGGCTCCCACCACTCGATGCGAAGGTCGTCGTCGAACTCGGGCGGCTGGTACTCGTCACCGGGCCTCGGCGGGGGCGCCGGGGCGCACAGCTCGTCGGTCACCGTGGAAAGCGACGGCCACCAGCGGACCGGAAGCCCGCCGAACAGGGCGATCATGCGGTCGGCCGCCTCAGCGGCCACAGCGGTACCCCGAGCCAGATAGGCGGCCAAGAGATCCGAGCCGATGTCGAACCGCCGCGCGGTGCGCGGGGCGCGACGGAACCGGTCGTCGAGTGCTTCCCGCAGCCGGCTACGGGCGCCGATGAGATGCCGGTGCAGGTCATCGTGACGCCTACGGCATTCGCGCAGGATTTCGATCAGCTGGTTGGCCGCGTCGAGCTTGGTCTGGTCGTCCAGTTCGGCGCGGCGGTCCGCGACGGCGTCGAGCAGCGCCGATTCCGCGCCGAGTCGGTCTTTGACATGCCCGAGCGCGTCCTCCAGAAGCGCGGGAACCTCACCGAGCCAATCGTGCACGTCCGGATCGATCAGCGTGTCGGCGACGATCCGCCGGATCCGTTCCTGGTACTGGATCGATCGATAGCGGGCGACCTTGGCGATCTGGACGGCCGACTCGACCGCGCCGCGAGCGATCAGCGCGTTGAGCTGGGCCTCGTTGGCGATCTGCGCGGCCTCGACGTCGAGATCGAGCGCCTCCACGAAAATGTTGATCGCCTGCTCCGAGGCCCGCAGGTGTTCGAGCCCCTCGCTGCCCGTCGGATGCAGGTACAGCAACCGGAAACGCTGGTTCCGCCACGACGGGCCGGTCGTGGTGTGCACGAGATGCTTCACGATTTCCACGTCAGTCGTGACCAGTGAAACGAGCACCCGCTCCGCCACGGATCGCCATTCGGCCTCGTCGGCGTCAGGAACCTGCCTGGCGGCTTGACCGACCGCGTACTCGAGAGTTTCCTCCCAGGTACGACCAGCCGAAATCCCCATTGCCAGCGCCACCTGGTCGATCACGGCCAACGCGATCGTGAACAGGTCATAGCGGTCCCAATACGCCCCGTCCAGCGCGGCCTTGGTGCGCTCGATATCGGTCAGGACCTGAATCGGCGCCAGCGCACGGCGTCGCCTCACGATCGATTCATCGTCGGTCGGGATCACGACTTCCTGGCCGGGATCGTCGAGCAATGGCTCCCACGATTCGGTCACCGATCACCTCCCCCAAGCCGCAAAACGACATCGGTCCCGTTCACACCGTCGCATCAAGACACTCGTTTGGCCAGACCGCGGCGTTACACAACCGGTCAATAAGGTCCGTTGCCCGCACAAAAGCCGCACAAAATGCGCACAGGTAAGTTTGGTGCCGGTCTCACACGAGGCAGTAACACGGGGCGCGACAGTGCCGTCTTTCCCTGCGAACACCGAAACCACGCAGAAACGTCAGGACGAGCAAAAATACACATTGAGAGCCTCTCGCTGGTGATTTTCCATTGTTTCGGTCCGAACAGGACCGAGATCGTGCTCGAACCGGGCATGACCACGTTCATCGGCACGAACGGCTCCGGCAAGACCTCCGCTTGCAAGGCGCTCCTGCGATTGTTCGGTCTCACCGAGGACGACTGGCGCATCCGCGTCGACGATTTCCACGTGCCGGCGGACGAGCAGAACGCCCCGAAAAGCCGCACGCTGCGGCTCGAGGCGCTGCTCACCTTCCCCGAACTCGACGATGACGACCCGAACGGCAAAGAAGCCGTCCCAGAGTTCTTCCACCGCATGGCCGCTGACAAAGACGGCACGCTGAAATGCCGGATCGTGCTCGAAGCCACCTGGGAAGCCGACGGCACACTCGAAGGAGCCGTCGCCGAGACCCGCCAGGTCGTCCGGACCTTCGAGCCCGTCTACGCCGCCGAAGACTGCGTGCCGCTGCCGGCCGCGGAGCGTGCCCGCATCCAGATGGTCTACGTCCCGGCTTCCCGCGACGGCGCCCGGCAAATCGTGACGTTCCTGCGCGGGCGCTTCCGGACCACGCCCCTGACACGGCCGAGGCAGCCGAAGAAGGGGTCGTGAGTGTTGTCGCCGATTGTTATAACCGCCTGCAACGCTCACGACCCCCCAGCCAATGGACAAGCAGGTTGACTGAGCAGGATGTGCGGCATCGGCCCGACCTTGCAAGCAGGTGGTCGTTCGCGGAGAGCAACTCGACCGTCGGACCGCGCCACGTTTGGCTTTCCTGTCAAATAAGACTGCAGCCGCCCTGGTTCGCGGTCCCCGGCTCTCCACCGTCCACGCTTATGCGGTGCGGACCGCCGTCAGCAAGGCCTCGATGGCGTCCGCCCAGCTGAGCCGCCTGGCCAGCTCCTGCCGCAACTCCTCCGCCCTGGCGAACGAAGACTCCGGGTCCATGAGCGCACGCTCGATGGACCGCGCCCAGGTCGCCACGTCCTTCGCCTGCTCGCCGAACATCGGCACGACCCACTGTGCCGCCCGTGCGTCCCCCAGCACGAGCTTCAGCAGCGCGCCCAGACCGCTCTTCTCCGACACCAGTACCGGCGTGCCGGCCACGATCGCTTCCAGGCCGACGAGCCCGAACCCTTCAGCTCGCGACGGCATCACGAACAGGCTCGAGCGCAGCAGGTCCTCGGTGAGGTATTCGCCGTCGGGGGTGAAGTTCCGCGGGACGAGCAGCAGCTTCTGGTTGGCAGCCCATTCCGTGAGCTCGGCAAGCGTGCGGTCGGCGGACCTGGCCGGGATGCCGCGAACCACGAGCTCGATCTCGCAGAGTCCGTGCTCGTGCCGCCAGCCGGCCACCAGGCCACCGGCTCCCGCCGCGATATCCAGGCCCTTGAGTATCGAGTCCTCCATCCGCCCGGTCGTCAGCATGGTCAACGGTGTTCCCGTCGGCACCCTGCGGGGCCGGGCGTCGAGCAGGTCGAAACCCGGGTCGAACCGGATCGGCTCCCGGTCGTCGTGGTTCGACAGGTAGCCGAGGTAGCGGCCGTGCAGCCGCGGCCCGACCGCGACCACCCGGTCCGCGCTCCGGCCCAGCGTCAGTTCGATGCGAGTCCGAGTTTCGGCGGTCTCGGCCGCGTCGTCGGTCCGGTCGTGCTTGTGGAACTCGATCTCATCTGGCGCCATGTGTACGAAGTGCAGTCTCGCGGCACCGGGAAAGTGGTCCTCGCTCTGCACCACCGCGGCCGACCCGGTGACCCGCCCATGTCCGATAATCAGCGTCGGGACCGTGCCCTCGGGCAAGTCCGGACGCCGCAGGAGACTGCTCAGCTCGGGCGCGCCCGACACCGTAGGGCGCCGAAGCAAGGTGACACCCACGCCCTTCGCGTCAGCCACCTCCTCGTCGGTCGCGTCGAGCACCATGCAGTAGACCTCGGCCTGGTGCGCGGCGAGGCCCCGGCACAGCTGGCGGTTGAAGGTGCTCAACCCGCCATGGCGTGAGCTCCATTCGGTCGCGATCGCCAGTGCGACACACCGCTGCGCCACGGGCGGCGGCGCTACGGCCCGCAGGTACTCGGCGAACTCGTCGGTGAAGAGCCGGAACCCAGCACTCCCCTGTTCGAGGATCCCTAGGGTGACCAGCTTGTTCACCTCGCCGGGGTAGGGAATCTCCTGAGTTTCGCCGACGACATCCAGGACAGTGGTCCGGCCACGTCCCGGCGAATCGGCCTCGATGTCCTGGAGCAGGCGGTCGAAGTACGCCTGAAAGACCGGGCGTACGGCCGCACGCGCACCTTCGACGTCGATCGTGCCGTTCTCGAGGTATCGCTCGACCAGGTCATGGCACAACACCTGGAGCAGGTACGGCTGACGGCCCGTGACCCGCATGATCACCTCGGCGGCTCCGGACAGGTCGGCCACCGGCCGAGCCTGCTCGATCAGCCGGCTGGCTTCCTCGTGCGAAAGCGTCCCGACATAGCACCGCTGCCCGAGCACTCCGTCGAGCCGTGAGCCGCCAGCGGCGTCGGTTTCGATGTCGATGACGGCCCGCCGGGAGATGGTGATCAGCCCGACCGGGTAGTCGGGTTCGCTCACCAGGGACCGCAGGAGCTGGAAGGCCGACAGGTGTGCCAGTACCAGCGGCGCGCGGTCGAACTCCTCGAGGACGAGCAGGACGTACCGCTCGAGGCGGCCGACCTCCTTGAACAGCGCCGATACCGCGTTCTCAAGGTCGTACCATTCCCGCGCGGTACCCACCCGATCGACGACCGAGGCGAGGTCGGGAACATCGGTCAAGCCTTCGGACAGTTCTTTTGCGACCGAGCGGAAGAAGTCGAAAACGGACGTGTGGGCGATGACGTTCACCTCCACGACCACCACGTCGGAACGGTCGAGCAGACTCAGCGCGTGCCGGACGAGACTGGTCTTGCCCGACCGGTTGTGGCCGATGACGCTGAGATTGCCCGGCCGGCCGGGCTCTCCCACACCTCAGCGATCTTCCGGGTGAGGCCGGTCCGCTCGACGAACTCGTCCCCGGCGGCGGGCCTGCCGCCCGGCTGAAACGAATTGTCAGACATCATTTCCTCGCAAATGTCCGGAATAGCGCAGCCATTCCGCGTAAAGGCCGACCACGATCCGATATCCGCCCGGTTCCTGACGAAGCACGCCTCGGGTCGTCAAGTCGTCCAGCAGGCCTTGCGGCACCTCCGCACCGAAGGCCTGCTCGATCGCGGACAAGGTGACCGACGCCACACCGGCGGCCGAGATCGATCGGATCAGCCGATGTGCGAGAGGGGTCGCGTTCGGTGCCTGCAGGCTGTCGAAGTCGCCTGCGGTCAAGTCACCCAGCAACGCGTCGATGACCCGGCCAACGTCCGCCTCGCTCACGCAAGAGGCGTGCTGGGCATTCATGTAGTCGACCATTCGTGAACACACACGCTGGACGTAGTACGGATTTCCGCCGGTCAGCCGCAGGATCTCCGCAACCGCCCTGCCCTGATACCGGCTGTGGCCATCGGCCGCGAGCACTGGCTCTTCGATGAGCGCTTGGGCGTCCTTGTCGGCGAGGTAGGTCACCCGTTCCAGCCCGAACACACCGAACGTGTTCGGATCGGTCCTGATCAGCTGTTCCATCTCGGACTGCCCGACCAAGACGACGTGGAACAGCCGTCGTTCGACGATCGCCTTGAAAGCCTGCAGGAGGGACGGCGGGACCAGGCCCTGGCGAATCCACTCCTGCAGGTACTGGAACTCGTCGATCAGCACCACCCAGGGCGGGCAAGCGGGGCGTTCGCGGCGATGCTGTTCGATGATCCGCCCGAAGTCCTGCACCGGATCGGGACTGGCGATCAGCGCTTGCCGGTCGAATCCCGGGGCGATGAGAGAGGTTCCACCGTGCACTTCATGATCGGCGATCTCCAGGATCCGCCAGAGCAGCGCACCGAGCAGGTTGCGATCGGTGCCGGCTCGTTCCTGCGGGGTGAGTTCGGCCAGGTTTCCCACGTCGACCACCGGCAACCCGTCGTCGTCGCGCAAGCGGCGCCGCAGGTGCAGCCGGACCGACGACTTCCCGGTCCGCTTGTGGCCGAAGATCGCGATGCCCACCCCCGGTGACCCGGCGGTGCGCAGCCGTTCCCGGATCCGCGTGACGAGCTCGCCCCGTCCGTAGAACATGCGCGGATCGTCCACCGGACGGCCCATTCCGCCCGACGCGTACGGGTTAGGCCGGATCCGCGCGAAGTCGCGGTCGATCGTCAGAGAGAGTTGACTCCTGACGACGACCGCCGCGACGTCTTCGACCGGCTGGTAGTTCAGCGCGACGTCGAAGACGATCGTGCCGGCCGTCCCCAGCCCGTCGACCGGCTCCAGCACGATCTCGACGATCTCGCTCTCCCCACCTCGCAACGGCGAGCGAACCTCCACGCGCTCCGTGACTATCCGGTAGTCCTCCGAGTCCGTGGTGACGATCAGTGACGCCGCCTCCAACGGGGCCGCCCCGCCTTCGGCGTTGCCGACGCGGATCTGCACCGAGGCACGGCCCCCGCTCAACCGCACTTTCGGCAGAGCCGGAGAGATCTGAGGTTTGGGCGGATGGCTCGCGACCAGCTGGGCTCGAAGCTCGCGGGCCAGCTCCTCGACCCGCTCGGCGGCGGGGTGGACCACCGCGACCCCGAGTTCGGTCGGCGCCGCCCGCACCTCCGCCCTGGCTGCCTCGGCCAGCCGGACGACCTTGCGGAGCGCCGCCTCCTTGGCGTCGAAACGCCACTCGCCTTGAACGGCGCGGAGGGCCCGGATCGCCTCGGAGAGGTCGGCCAGGTCCGCCGCGGCGGACACTTTCGCCTGGCGCTCGGACAGCAGCTCGTCCGCCTCCTGCAGGGAATCCGGTTGCAGGTCCAGCAATTCGAGGGTGCGGAGCTGGTAGTAGAGCCGCCGACGTTCCCGTCGCCATCGCTCGATCACCGCCGTCCACTGCTGGCTCCGGTCAGCGTCGGTGGCACGCCCACGGCCCAGGTACCTGGCGGCCGCGCTGGCGAGCAGCCGATCATTGCGCACCGTTTCGGTGATCACCCGCGCTGCGGCCTCACTCGTGGCGAGCAACGGAACGAGGTGGTCGAAGCCGGCCGAGCCCGGCCGGGAGAGATCGCGGACGGCGGATCGGATTTCGTCGTGGCCGGGTCCGAGATAGGCAAGCACCGAGGTTCTCACCTCGGCCTCACCCGGTTCACCGTGATCGATCTGGTCGAGCGCCGCCAACGCGAAATCGCATGAGGACTGCGTGCTTTGGCCGCGCGCCGCGAGCGACAATGCGATCAGCGCGGCGAATCGGCTACGGCGCTCATCCGATTCCCGGTTCGTCTTGGCGTGGCGAGCGGCCGCCGCGAAGTGCGCTCGCGCGGCCGCTTGCAGCCGCTCGGTCCCCATGTCCTTCGCTTTCTTGAGCAGTACTTCGACGTCTTCGGCGCCCGTCACCGAATACTGCACCGGGTCACCTGGATCGAGCGCACGGTCCGCGTAGAGCTGCTGCGCAAATGCCGCCATGGTGGTGAGCCCGCTCGACGAGACCTCATCGGGGAAGGCGTGTCTCAGACCGCCGAGAGATCGGCTGAAGCGCAGGGCACGAGGAGTTCCGACCCGCTCCAAGTCGAGGACGGCACCCGACGTCCCGGCTTGCTCGAGCCTCATCTCCACCCACCGGAAGTCGATAGCCAGTGCCTCTGCCTCGGTATCACGCCCCGCCTCGAGCAGGTGGAAGATCAGGTGGTCGGCGAGGTACTGCGGCAAACGCGGCACTTTCCACCAGGCGGTGCTCAACCGGCGAGAGCTGGTTCGGACCGTGGGGAGCCCGAGCGCGACTTCGTCGAGGAATACGCTGTTCAGCATTCGCAGCTCGTCTTGACCCAGCTGCCGGCGCAAATGGTCACGAACGACTTCGTGCAACCGGATCGCGCTGCTGTCACCGCTGGTGGACAACGTGGCCAGGGAGAGCTCGGCCAGACGGCTGCACAACAGCTGTGTCTCGAGCTCGCTCAGTCCGTGTGTCGCCTCCCAGAGGTGAGCGACCAGGGAAACGGCGATCGGCCCGTCCTCCGCCGAGATCGCGAGTTCGCGGAACAACTCCCCCTCGGTCCGGCTGAGCAATCCGATGCCTGCCTCGATCGTCGCAGCGGCCGCACGACGGCGGCGAACGTGATCCTCCAGGTCAGGCTCGTCGTTCCCGGCTTCTATCGGGAACGTCTCCTCCTCGCCTCCTCGGCGGCGCAACCGCTGGAGCAGCTCTTCCGCGGCAGCACCGGCGTCAGGGCGAAAGCGGCTCTGGTCGACAAGGATCTTGTTGACGAGCCGGAGTAGGAGAGGCCAACGACCGGTCACCACAATCAGCTCGTCGACCGCGGCCGAGGGCAGTTCGGCCAGCTCCGCGGCCACCACGGCACGCGCTTGATCCGCCGTCATCTGATCCACGGCGATCGCGGCCCCCGAGCCGACCACCAGTGAGGGAACCGGGGTCGTCACCAGCCGCACGGCGTCGCCGGCAACGGGGAATGCCGCCAGCTGATCATCGAACCACACGTCGTCGAGCACGATCAGCCGCGACGGCCCGTCCTCCAGCACCATCAGCAGGTGCTCCGTGGCCTGGCGGAGGTCAGCGAACGGATAGGCCGCCCGGGGTGCGATCTGCCGGACGAGGCCGTTGACTTTGTCCACCAGCGCGTCACGACGCACCTCACGGCCGACCGTCACCCAGTGGATCCGGCCGCGAAAGCGGCGAAGCACCCGTTTGTCCGCACGCACCATCCGAGCGACAGTCGTCTTGCCGACACCGCCGGCCCCTGGCAACGCGGTAGTGACACCGACCGTCGAGGCACCGCGCCGGAGCAGGGTCCGGACCACGGCGTCCACTTCTTGTGGGCGCTCGACCGCCCACGGCTCCGGCTGTTCCGGCGCCGGCACCAAGGTCAGCAGTGCACGGTCGTAAAGGTGCCGTGCCCACCAGACCAACGACCAGCCCACCGCCAGCGAGGTCGCCGAAGCCGCAAAGCCGAGAAGATGGGATCCGACTGGGTCAGGTGACTCCGCCAAAGCGATGTCGAAACCCAGGTAGAGCAGCGTGACGACGCTAGCGATGCCAGCGACCACGCCGAACATGAGCACAACCCCCGCGGCGAACCGCAGCGGCCCGTCCGGCGGGCCTCGACGGCGTCCAGCCGCGCTGATCACCAGAGCCGCGGCAAGGGGAACCAAGGCGATGATCACCCATTCCAGCCAGGTGCGCGGCCGGTTGAGCACGATATTGACGAAGACCACGATCAACGCGACCGGCGTCATTAGCGCGTTGATAAAACTGATCCGGTTCCTTCTGATGAGCCCACCTCCGGCGCCTGCAGTCGTTACACCGCCAAAAGGTCGCAGCCAGCGACTCACCGGTTACAGCTGCCGCTTCACCGTTGCATTCATGTTATGCCTTTCCCTACGATCGACAAGCCAGCCGCGGAATCGTCGAGGAAGCATCCGGACATCTTGTGGGGTTGTTCCAGCGGTATCGGGCCGCGATCACGGCAGGGTGTCGAGCCTGGCGCATTGACGGACCCGATCAACCAGGCACCGGGTGGAGACAATAGTTGACAGCAATTTCGCCGTGCCATAGCGGTGAGCTGCCACCTGCACCGAGAATCGATCACGCAAATCATTGCTCACTGCTCTGCCCGCACCACGTTCACCAAGTTCCAAGATCGTGCGGCACCGATATTCGGTTTCTTGGCAGCCTTCGAGCTTCAGCAGCGCCGAGGCCGCGCCGGAGGACGGCAGGCCAGAGCCAGACGACACCCGAACTTGCCAGAGGCGCGCGAGGGAACGCACAATGCGCCGACGTCACTCTGACGAAGGCTTGAATTCGGACAGATCGATCGGCACGTCGGCCGCTACCTCCTCCACGGTCATCGAGCCGCAGGTTGAGCAGGCCTCGTTGCGCGGCAGCCCGATGCCGTACCAACGCAGCACGCTCATCTCGTCGGCATGTGGTACCACGCCAGCTCGGGCCAGCAAGGGTGGGCGAACTGGGGCTCGGTCGACCCAGCGCAAGGAGCCCAGCGGTTCAACTTCAATCTCAACAGCACGGATGACCGGGTCGACCTCTCGATCGGCTGTGGCGGAACGCCCCAGAACTGGGGGAAGGCCATGTCCGGTGCCGTCGCGGTGTTCAAGGTGCCGTCGCAGAACTTCACCGCGAACTGTTTCTGAAGCGGGCTACGTCTGTCAACTCACCAACGTCTGACCCCACCAGTACCGCCCCGTGATCCACTCATGCCCCCTCACTCGTGAGTGGATCGGGTTCGCCGAGTGGTGAGACCGCGACATCCACCCTACGGATGTCGCGGTCTCGCCGATCGAATCTCGTCGAGCACGTCCAACGCGCACTCTCTCGATCGTGAAGCCTTGAGACACCGAGAATACAGACCGCTCGCACCAACGACCTGGTCCCCGTACACGATCACCGCCCAGACCGTCGTGGGAAGTGGCTCGCCTCAGACCTGGTATGACCAGTGGTCATAGAGCGCCGCGAAGACTCGGCGTGCAGTCAGCGGTCAGCCTGCCGACTTGTCACGCATCCACCCGTCGAGCGCCAGACGCGCTCGAAAAGGAGATCCGCTACCGTCGCGGCGCTCAGCTCCGGATACCTGTACCCACCCGTGGTGTCGCTGGCCGGCGACCTGCACCTGGACATCGGGGCTGAAAGAAGACTCGTCGACGTCGCCGTAGCCGTGCCGGATGAGCGAGCGGTAGATGTCGTCTGAGACGACCACGACCAAGGGAGCGGATGTTTGCTTCAGCACGCTCTTCAGCTGAGGGGCATCCAGTAGCCGAAACGTGACATCCAGCCCCTCGCCGAAGCAGCCGTGACTGTCGTAGTAAACCTCGCCTGCGTGCACTGCGGCGCGCACCCTGAACGTACGATCAGGGTGCTCGAGATTGAAGCGTGCGATCAGTCGCCTGAGCGTCGGCACAACCGTTGCAAGCAGAGCATTCTTCGGAACCTCGTCCACCGGATGGATCATGATGAGGACACCGTCGCCCCGATCGATCGGCGGATCCCGGTATCGCTCAGCGACGCCGCCACTCAGCAGCGCTTCCTCGATCAAGTCGTACATCACGTGACGCATGACGAGCGCCTTCGAGCGGTTTGAAGTGTTTGAGGTAGCGGTCGACCCTTCGACATCCACTGCGAGAATCATTCGATACCGAGGTGGCGCCGGGGAAATGTTCATGGCTGCCCTCCCAGGTCGTCCCGTCCGGATCTAGCTTACGTCACCAGGCACCTGGGATCGGTACTCCGATGAGAGCCTGATTGGCAGCGCGAGATCACCGGCTGCACCCAAACGGGTGAGACCGATGACCTCACGCCACCTCGAGATCAGCGATTTTGCCCGCGCCGTCGCAGCAACGCCACAACGAGGTTGATCACCGCGGCCACGACTCGAGCAGGTCCGGCCCACTCTTCGAGGTTATCCCAGAAGTCCATGTCGCCTCCATAGGCTGTCTTGTGCTGTGGCGACGACTGCAGCAGCCGGGCGGAGTCGTCCGACACCTTGTAGGACATCTGAGTGACCTTTCGACACGTCTTGTTGCCTGTCCGCCGGACACTGGACAATGGGCCGGACAGGACGGGGAGAGGCGAACGATGGCGGACAGCGGTGATCGCGTTGCGCGGATCGCTGATCTGCAGGGCCTTGGGCAAGCCCTGATCGACCTGCGGACCGAGGCGGAGCTGTCGATCAGGATGTTGGCGGCCGAGGCCTGCAAGATGAACAACCGTCCGTGCGACCTGAGCAAGAACCTCATCGAGGACATGAGCAAGGGACGGCGGATCACCGAGGACAACCTGCGGCTGTACCTGCGGGTATGCGATGTTCCCAGAGACGAGTGGTGGAGTTGGATCGAGACACTCCACAGGGCGAACGGGAAATCGGCTGCACGGCCCGAGGGAGCACACCGGGTGCGAGATTGGGATCCGGTATACCTGGGTGTACATCGCGCGATTGAGATGCCCGGCTTCGCGGATGGGTTACCGAGCTATGTCGGTCGCGATCTCGACGACGAGCTGCGTAGTGATTTGCGGACGATGGCCGGCACCGGCGGTTTTGTCGTACTGGTCGGCTGGTCGTCCGCCGGCAAATCTCGCAGCGCCTACGAAGCTGTTACCGCCGAATTGCCGAATTGGTGGCTCGTTTCGTCCGCACCAGGTGCCGTTCCCACAAAGCTTCCAGCGCGGACTGTACTTTGGCTGGACGAACTCGGCGAGCACTTTGAGCCATCCCAACGTCTGCGCGCCGACGCCGTCCGCCGTCTCTTGTCAGCGCCAGAGCCGGTGATCATCGTGGGCACGCTATGGCCCAACCGGTACGCAGCTTTGGCTTCACTCGAATCGCCAGGTCCCGCCGTGGAAGTCCTCAAAATGGCAAAAATCGTTGAAGTTGACGATCACCTGACCGAGCGAGAGCAGAACAACGCCAAGACCGTCGCTCTTACCGACATTCGCATCGCGACAGCCCTCCGGGTCACCGACTACAGCCTGACTCAGACACTGACCGCCGCGCCCGCGCTGCTGCGCCGCTGGCGACTGGCGCCGCCGGTTGCGCGCGCTGTCATCTCAGCCGCCATCGACGCCCGAGACCTGGGCGTAAATTCCCCCGTATCACGGGATTTCCTGACCGATGCCGCACCAGGCTACCTGACCCAGCGGGAACGCCGAAGCCTGACCGCGACACAATTCAACGATGCGTTCACCTATGCGACCACTCTCTTGCACGGAGTCACGGCCACCCTCTGGCCGGAAAGCGAGACGGCAACTGCAACACATTTCAGTGTTGCCGAATATTTAACACAGCAAGTTCCATTGCGCTTGATACCCGAAACTACCTGGTTGGCAATTATCGAGCACGTACTCGACAAGGACGACCTCGAACGAGTGGCAGATTCCGCGCAGGGTAGATTACTCTACCGAATTGCCGAAAAAGTTTATCGGCATTCCAATACCGTCAGCGCGCGCTTGAAGGCAGCAGACCTCCTCGTGCAACGAGGCCAGGCGGAACGAGCCGTAGAATCACTAGCAGATCTTGCAAAACAAGGAAACGTCCCTACTCTTCGGTGGATTTCCGACTTCTACCAGCTGCGCAAAGCAGGCAGCAGCCACGAGGCACACGGTATTCTCAGCCGCCTCGCCGAAACAACAAATGACGACAGCGATCGAATTCAGCTCGCCCGATTCCTTGATCGACTCGAACATCCAGACACACTGGAAGAATGGAAGAAAATAGCTGAGAGAAACGTGGCAGCCGCGCGGCGTGCTGCTTCCTTGCTAGTCGCGCGGAAATTAGAAGACGAGGCAATCGAACTACTCCTCCCGTGGGCCGCCAAAGGCGACCGACGTACGCGCGACCAAGTTCGCGAGTTCTATACCAACGCAGGCCGCCTCGCCGAAATTGACGCTCTCAGCAAAAGTTGGGGCGATGCAGAGTACGCAGAGACCTTGGCATGGCGCTCGGAACAAAAAATGCTGCTCAAACTAGCCGAGGAGGGGAACTCACGCGCGCGCGTCCTGATGGCGGGCATACTCGAGGAAGAGGGGAAACTCACCGAGGCGCTTTGCATGTCTCAGCAGTGGATCGAAGACGGTGGAAAGAGTGAGCTCCTCATATACATCCGTCTCTGCACTAATACGAATAAGCTCACTCAAGCTATCGAGGCCCTTACCCGGCTCGCAGACGATTCCCAGGCAAGCTCGGACCAGGCTCGTTTTGGGGAACATGCTGACGAGGACCACGAAGTCGACCTCGAGACTGTTCTCGTCGACCTGCTCTACACCGCTAATCGGATAGATGACTTGCGAGCCTGCGCGGACACAGGAAGCGTCCTGGCTAGCATCGCCACAGCTCGATGGCTTCGCGAGAACGAAGAGATCGCGACACTGACAGCACGCGCGCAGGGTGGCGACTTCGACTCGTTGCAGTCCCTCACTGAGTACTTCCGTGAGAAGGACCGCCTCGCTGAGGCGGTTCACTTCTGGGAGGCGGCCGTCCTCCGGGATCCCGGAAGATCGCGAGAGCAGCTCGGTGACGTGCTCGACGAACTCGGAAGGACGCACGAGGCCTTGGAAATCGCCGAGGACATGGGCAAGAACGGCGATCGAAGCGCACGGTCACGAGTCGCACGCAGGATGGCCAAGTTGGCGATGTGGGACAAGCTGCGGAACCTGGCCGACGCCAGTGACCGTTATGCCGACATTGAGCACATTCGCCATCTTTCCGAGCTACGCAAATATACCGAAATTCAGCAGCGCGCTGCCGCTGGAAGTGTCGCAGCTGTCCGGGAGCTCCTAGCAGCCGCTCACAACGGGATCGCAGCAGCTGCAGGGATCGACGATTTCGGGCTTGAGCCAAGTGGAATACGAGCGGCCCCAGCTTCCGACGACGTTCAGGCGCAGTAAGTTGCCGCTATCGCAGATGAACTACAAATCTTTATCAGGAAAGAGATGCGAGCTGACGACTTGCTGCCGAACCCGAGGGCGTGTCACGCCAACTGTGTAGGTCGGGGGTGTACCAAGATCGACCGGCCTGGTGGGCGGTCGGAAGGGACACCGAGTGACGCAGAACACATCGCCTCGTCGCAGTGACGAGGCGGCGGCGCGGCAGCTGGCGGAGACGTTCTCGCCGGAGACGATCGACGCACTGCTGAAGGACGCCAAAGCGGCCGGAACGCCGATCGACGGCGTCAACGGCTTACTGAATCAAATGACCAAAGCGGTCCTCGAGCGGGCGCTGCAGGCCGAGATGACCGACCATTTAGGCTATGACGCCGGCGACCCCTCCGGTCGCGGTTCCGGCAATTCCCGAAATGGGAAGTCGACCAAGACGGTGTCGACGATGAACGGTCCGGTCGATATCGAGGTTCCGCGTGACCGGAACGGGTCTTTTGAACCCGCGATCGTGCCGAAGCGATCTCGTCGGATCGGCAACATCGACGACATGATCCTGTCACTGTACTCCCGGGGCATGACCACCCGCGACATCGAAGCTCATTTGCTGGAAGTTTATGGCGTGAATGCCTCCCGGGAATTGATATCTAACGTGACCGATGTCGTGGTCGACGAGATCAAAGCGTGGCAATCACGCCCACTCGACGAGGTATATCCGATCCTGTATGTGGACGGAATCCGGATCCGCGTCAAAGACAACGGCGTGGTCACCACCAAAGTCGCCTACCTGGCCATCGGTGTCGACGTGGACGGCCGCAAACATGCCCTCGGCTGCTGGATCCAGGACACCGAGGCCGCCAAGTTCTGGCAGAAGGTCGTCACCGACCTGCGCAACCGTGGCGTCAAAGACATCCTCATCGCCTGCTGCGACGGCCTGACCGGCCTGCCCGACGCGATCAAAGTGATCTTCCCCGACACGGTCGTGCAGACCTGCGTGGTCCACGTCATCCGCAACGCCTCGAAATTCGTGTCCTACAACGACCGCAAAAAGATCGCCACATCGATGCGCGAGATCTACTGCGCCCCCACCATTGAAGGCGCCGAACTCGCCCTGGCTGAATTCGACAAGAAATGGGGCCAGCAATACCCAGGCGCCATCGACGTGTGGCGCAACGCCTGGCACGACCTCATCCCATTCCTCGACTACCCGCCCGAACTCCGCAAAATCGTCTACACCACCAACGCCATCGAATCCATCAACTTCCAACTCCGAAAAATCACCAAGAACCGCGGACACTTCCCCGACAAAGACGCAGCCATGAAACTTCTCTACCTCGGACTTCGCAACATTTCCAGTCAACGCGGCGGAACATCCGGAACGGGAACGCATGGCTGGAAAGTCGCACTCAACACGCTAGCCCGCCTCTTCCCAGGAAGGCTCCCTTTCTGATAACCTGAAAAACGTAAGTAATCACCTCTGACTTACACAAAAATCGTGACAGGCTCGAACCCGACGACGCACCAGCGACCGTAACAAGGCGCCACCGCTCCCGCTCACGACTGTTCGTCTCCCGCTCCGTCGCGAGATCAGCCAGCCACTCTGTCACTTCGTCAGAGGTCATCATCCGGAACCCCAGCTCGGCGCGCTCCCACTGCACGAACACCTCCCGAGCGTCTTGCAACTCTTGAGCGCGCTCCTCGAAGCGCCAGGCGTTCCAGCTCCTTCCCCCAGGATCTCCAACACCAGTAACCAAGCCTGAACAAACTCCTCGAACGTGACGTCGGTGCCAGCACCCGGCTTCCACAGCATCCCGGCACGTTCGTACGGCTGGCCATCCCAGACGACCGGTACCTTTGTCGGCACAGCTCGTCCCACGTCACCAGTTCGACGATCAGTCGGCACCGCGATCCGGGGCCCGACCGGCGGGCGTTCCGGGTGATGACCATGCTCAAGGTAGAAGCGTCCGGCTTCGCTGAGCTGCGCCGTCCAGCATCCCGACCGCCGCAGCAGCCCGACCAAGCCGCGGTCAGGGGCGTAAACGGTTCTCGCGAGCGTCGGCTCACCTGATGTCACCGGCTCGGCAGCGGCGCCGATGCGCCGCAGGAGGTCGTGTTGCCGCTCGTTCAAGGTGGCCCATCGCTTCACAAGCTGGATAGTGACACTGACTCACCCATGACGCCGCCTTCAGCGCCAGCATCCGCCATCCGAATTCACATCGGCTCCACAGCGACGCCTTGGGCCAGCCTCGCGCCCGCGCTGGCGTTCGGCGCGACCATCGCAGCAATGGCCATCCGACGCGCCTTCGGCAAGAACGAAAAGACCGAGTAAGTGCTCGCAGCCGTTCAGCCGCATCGCGGTCTTTCGTAGCATGGCTATCGCGCGTCCCCAACCTGGACCGGACCACATGCGGCGGCGCCGGATGATCAGCAAGGGGGGTTCACGGCCAACGGAATGAACGCGCTGCGTCTCGGTATCGCCACCACGGCCGAGCAGCTCATCGACGATGATGGTAACCAAAGTGCACGAGCGGACCTGCATGCGGGATTCGCCTTCCCGGTTCTCACACTGGTCAGACGTCATGGTCACCATGACGCGCTACTCTCAAGCGGAGTTCAACGCGGCGCAGCAGAACGTCGTGCAGCAACACCACCCCCGTCTCTGCCAAGCGCGCGGTGCCGGGTGACGACATCCTCAGGCGATGCGTCTCGAAGACCGAAGCCGGTGGGAGCAGTTGGTCGCCGACCCTCTATTCACAGGCAGCAGCCGCTCAGAGCACCCAGCGCGAGCTCCTTCTTAGCGTGCACGACGCGAAAGCAGCGTTGCGACACATTGTTGATCAATGTGAAAATGATTTGTGCGACGCCTGGAAAGTCGTAAGCTTCCCCCAAGCAAGTACCGCCGGAAAAGGTGAAATATGAGCAAGAAACCCACTGACAGGCCACGCAGGAAAGTCGAAGACTACCTGATTCCCGAAGAGGACCGCGACATCTGGCTACGAAATCTGCTCGCGTGCTTGGGAGAGGCCTTGGGGATTCTCAACCTCGGCATCAACAAGTCCGAGCGGAAATCGAACCCGTACGAACTTTCCGTTCGCGACAGCGAGAGCCCTATCGACATCGAGCTGCAGAAAACGAAGACCGGCATGCAACTCAGCTTTTCCGGCTGGGCCACCGATGCCGAACTCGACGCTTGGCTGGTCGCGGCCAGAAAGGCGGAATCGGCGACCAACGCGAGCCGACAGGAGCTCCGCTGGTCCGCCATCGTCGGGCCGAACATCGAGATCACGCGCTCGCGCAGCGCACCAAAGCTCGCCGAAGAATGCATGTTGGGCACGATCAAGCTCACTCCCAGCCAGGAACGCCTGTTCGAGGTGGTTCCCACCGGCTCGCACCTGACCAACCAGCGAGGTTTCATCCTCAGTTGGCCCGCGCGAGCTTCGGGAGCGGTACTTGGCCATGACTATCAGCAGGCCGAGGCGGCGGCCGGACGCGAACTCCGCCTCCTTTGCGCACTGCTGTCCATCACGTTCGACGAATGCTGGGACGTGCGCCGAGGACTTTCATCGAGCCGCAGAACGAGATCGACTTCCCGCCGACCCCGCAGGAACTCGTGGAGAACGGCTTCACAACGGACAACTTCGCGGAGAGCTCGGAGCTCGAGTTGCCGCAGTGGCTCAGCGCCGCCTACTTCACGTTGCAAGAGGACCCGGAACTTCGAGACTCCGTCGTCGCGTTCCACGAAGCACTCCGCCTAAGCAGGAGGCACCCGTCGATGTCGATGCTGGCCTACGTCGCCACCATCGAGTCAATCGGCAAGCGGAACGTCCCGTTGCGGAAGTGCAAAAATTCCGACGGGTGTACCGCGATGGTCGGCTACGGCGACCGGGTCGTGAAGTCCTTACAGCGCGTGCTGCACAAAGCGGAGATCAGGAACCTGTACAACATCGACGACCTCCGCTCCCGGGTCGCGCACGACGGAAGCCTGGTCGGCTATGACCGCCTGCTGGGAGTCAGCACAATGGCCTCGCTCTTCGCCGCCGACCCCAGTCACGACCTAGAGTTGAACCTCTGGGTTCTCATGAAGGCGTGCCGACGGCTGCTCACCCTGGAATTGAATGGCCCCGAAACCTGGCCCCAGCAGCGTCAGACGCCGCGCTGGGCCTCGTGGCGGCGGCGATCTGCGCCGGTCCACTGGTCACCGGCGCAGAAGAGCCAGCGCAAGACTGATCGAGCCACGACGCAAAACGGGCGAGTAGGTGCCGTCTTGCCTTCGCTGGACCATTTCGAACAGCGAGGAAATCGTTCCACGCTGTTCGAAATGGCCTCGCTCGCCGAAGCGCGCGAAAGAGCCAGACGCAGCGGCCGCAGGCTTCTCCAGAGAACTCTCATTCGGCCAGAACCTCCGGACCAGCGGGCTGGATGAACTCGGGCTCGACTCGATCGCGGCGGTAGAACTTTACCGCCTGCTGAAAGCCGAGCTGGGCCTCGCAATGCCGGTGTCGCTGGAGTTCGACACCTCGGCTGACCGCCGAATTCGTGAATGGCCTACAAGAAGCCGCCGCCGACGGTTCGCCGCCCTGCTCGCAGTGACACGCGCAAGACGATAACCCGGTGTTCGGAGCAGCCTGCCACCTGCCCGACTACAGCAGCAGTTTGGCCGAACGCTAGTACGTGGTGGACGCGAGCCGAGGAGACCAGACCGTTCCCAAAGACCGAAGCTGCGATCTTAAGGCGATCTGCCAACCGGACGCCGAACAGCCTGGGCGTGCGCACCTGACACGCGGCGATTTCCTCGACGACGCCGCAGGGTTCGACACAGCCCTTTCCGCCATGCCAGCGCGCGGGTATGGACCCGTTGTTCGGTCCGAAGATCACCACCCTGCTCACCGACGACGGCAGGACCAACCTCGCCTCCCGCTTGGTCGCGATCAACCAGTTCCTCACCGGCTGGACTAACGAGGCCGATAGCGCCGGGGGCGAGCGACGGCGAGATGTTCGCCTTGATCGACTAGAAACGCGCCTCGACCGAACTCGCAGATCAGCGTGCGCGACCCACCCGGGTTTCCGCCCACGGGGAAGTAAGATGGGTGGCGATGACTTCGGGCAATCCACTCTCCACAAGTGCCGCTCCCTACGCGACCGGCGGGGGCGGCACGCGGCTGGAGCACGCTTATGGGGCAACGCTCCTGGTGTCGCTGCTGACCGGGGATCCACGCACCGAACTCGGCGACGACGTGCACCCCCGATCGGTGTGGTTCCAAGCCAGTGCGGTGAGCCCGGTCGACGATTTCTTGCTTGAGGCCGTAGATGGTGAGACCGTCCGGCGCGCCTCGATCGGCGTTCGGCGAGCCCCGGATCTGACCAAGAGCGACAAGGACTCGGTACCTCTTCTGCGGTCCTACCTACGGGTCGTCATCGAGCACTGGTCTGAGGTCGAGGCAGGCCTGTGGTGCCTGGTGCTCGCGGTGGCGAGCCCGAACACCGCAGCCAGGCAGCTGAGGCAACTCACCGTCGCGGCTCGCGCGCACCCTGGCGACTTCCGCGAGCAGGTCGCTGGCGGAGCCGTCAACAAGCGCGCCGAAACCCGGCTGGAACACTTCGACACTTTGATCGAAGAAGCCGCCGAGGACCTTGAAACTGAGATGCCGTCGAAAGAACTGACCTGGCGTCTGCTGTCCGCGCTGCGGGTGACCGAGCTGCGCTTGGAAGACGGTGACGAGAACGACCGGACCGCGGCGGTCAGCGCGTTGCGCGCCGTTGTTCCCGGTGGCGCTCCTGCCGCTGCGGACGCCTTGTTCGCCAAGCTGGTCGAGCTCACTGGACGCTACGCACCCTCGGGTGCTCAGGTCACCGAGCTGATCTTGCGTCGCGACTTGGTCGGCGCGCCGCTACTCCGATCCCGCTCGTATTCGGAGGCGTGGTCTAGTCTCGACGCGCTCGAGCAGGAACTTCGGCAGTCGACTCAAACCGACTTGCACGATGGCGAAACCACGCTGGAACTCGACCGTGCCGAGGCGCGGGCCGAGTTGATGCGTTCCATGGCCGCCGCGGGCGAAAGCGGCGCGCTGGTCGTGACCGGCGAGCCCGATGTGGGGAAATCTGCGCTCACCCTCAAGGCGGCCGACCAGCTGGCGGCCAATGGCGCGGTGGTACTCGCGTTGGGCCTCCGCGATCTGCCGCCTACGCCCACAGAGCTGCGGAAACACCTAGGCGCGGCCTTGGCCGACGTGCTGGGCACCGCAGCCGTCGGCGCTATGCGACTCGTGATCGTGGACGGCACCGAACTCGCGCTCGCCGGCCGCGGCCCACTGTTGAATGCCGTCAGCCGCGCCGCGCTGGAAGCCGACATGGGAGTCGTCGCCGTCACCCGCACTGATGGAGCGCGCCGCGTACGGGAGATTCTCGGCGAGGCCACCCGAGCCTGCGGTGTGAGTCCACCTCAGGAGCATGTCGTCCCAGCACTGACCAGCGCCGAGAGTGACCAGATCACGGCCCGCTTCACCAGGCTGAACCGGCTGCGTGACGAACGATCACGCTGGCTGGTCGTCCGTCCCGGCCTGGTGCGCTATCTGCTGCGGTCCGGTGTCGCCCCGGATCCCTCCGACATGCGGTCCGAAGCCGACGTGCTGGCCGATGTGTGGCATGGCCTGGTCCGGAACAACGAGCAGACTCACCCCGGCGAACCGACCCCCGATCAGCGCGAAGCCGCCGTGATCGCACAGGCCCACCGTGAACTGCAGCCCACAAGCGCGAGTCCACGAGCGGATCCCGCGGTGTTGCCCGCGCTCCGGTCGGCTGGGGTGCTCAAGTCCAGTCGCCTGCCTGCCGCCTGGCGTACCGACGACGAGTTCGCCGACGATCTCATACGTGACTTCGCCGTGGCGCGGCTGCTGCTGGTCGACGGCTGGCAGGTGCTCATCGCGGCCCAAGCACCGCGCTGGGCCATTCGCGCGGTGCGGCTCGCCTGCCAAGTGCGACTTCGATCTCACCCGGACGTCGCGCTGGCCTGGGGTGAACTGGCATCGTTTTTCGACGACATCGCCGAACGGTTCGGCCAGCGCTGGTCCGAAATACCCGTCGAAGCGGCACTCGCATTGGGAGACGCGCATTCGACAGTGTCCGGTATCTGGCCATCACTCTGTTCGAACGACGCCGACGGAAGAAAAACCCTGGTAAGGCTGGCTTTGCAGCGCTACACCAAGGCAGGCTTCGGTGACCCGGTCGCGTTGAGGCCAGTCGTCGCACTTGCCTTCGACGAAGTAATCGACGACAAGCAGATCGGCGAGGTGACACTGGCTTGGCTACGCGGTCAGGCCCAAGCCGACGCGGCGCCGTCACAACTGCGGCAGCGCATCCGTGACACCATCCTGGCCTCCGGTCCACCTGCCCACGACAAGTTCGCCGTGGAGGCGATCGCGACACTCGGCCCTGACCTCAATGACGCAGCCGAAGCGTTCTTGCGCCAAGTCGCTGAGGAACGCAGCGGCCGTCTGTGGCCGGCGGTGGAGTCTCCCGGTGCCGTCATCACCATGGTGGCGTACCAGCCTCAGCTCATGCTCGAACTCGCCGAGGCCTACTACATCGACAAGCGTGATCCCTCAGGCTGCGCCTACCAAAGTGACGGCATCCGTGGCCACCAAAGCACCCCGCTCGTCCCCCGGGCAGCCTGGCACTACGGTCCGTTCTGGCAACTGCTCAGCCACGTTCCCCGTGACGCGCTTGCCCTGATCAACCGGATCCTCGACCACGCCGTGCACACTCGAACGCGACGGGGCATGCCCCGTGCCGTCCACCGCGACCAAACGCAGCAGTACCTGGAAATCACGTTGCCCGGTTTGGGAAAGCGCCCGTACTACGGCGATGTGAACACCTGGACCTGGTACCGAGGCTTCTTCGTCGGCCGCGATCCGTGCGTCAGCGCGCTGCTGGCGATGGAGCGCTTCGCGGACAACCTCATCGACGATCACTCGATCCCAGCGAGCGATGTCGTGACGCTCTTTTTGCGTGACTGCAACAATCTCGCCGTGCCAGGCCTCGTCGTCGGTCTGCTGCTCCGCCATCTCGACTGTGCCTCCGATCTGCTCGACCCGTGGCTCGTGCACCCTGAGATCTGGCACATGGAGGCATCGCGGTCGGGGCAGGAGCGGCTCCGCAGCCCGGTGCCTGCTGGAACAGAACGACAGCGCCGCAGTGTCGACGACGCTGTCCCATACCTCACTCTCCGAGCCGCGCTGGGAGGTGATTCCGCGCGGTTGGCGAAGCTCGCCATACTGGGCGACGAGCTGTTCAGCCGCGCGCGGGAATTGTTCCGCGACAACGAGGAAGCGTTGGTCGAAGCCGAAACGTGGCGGGCGGCGTTCCACCCGAAGAACTACTACGCCGAAGCCACCGACGGCGGGGTGCTCGTGCACTACATACCTCCCGAGGCCGTAGCCGCCAAACTCGAACCCGGCCGCTCGGACGTGGTGACAAAGGGGTCGGCACTACGACTGAACAACATCTACGCGAAGTCGGCCGATCGGGTCGCGCCGACCGACACGCTGATCGAGGACATCGAGTTCGCCCGGAAGCTTCCGACCGCTCTCCCCGCCGGCAGTGCTTTGTACAGCACGAAACCAGCCGCGGCCGTGGCCGCCGCGGCGATCGTCGCACAAGCGCGGCACCAAGCCGATGTTCCCAACGACGATCTGAGCTGGGCCGTCGAAACCCTCGTTCAAGCGGTGGTCGAACCTGACCTTACTTACAGAGACTGTGAGTCAACGTTCGATTCCCACGGCGCGGACCGATCGGCCGCCGCCGCGCTCCCCCTGCTGCTGCTCCCGGCATTCGACGCGATGAACCTCGATCAGCAGCAGGTCGAGCGAGGCCTGCGAAGCTGCGGCACAAGCGTTTTCAACGAGGTCCGCACTCAGTTCGCCATCGCCTCCGCACCAATCTGGACGACGCCGTGCGACACCACGGAATCCTTTACGTGCCACCACCGAGTGCTCTGGGACGCCAACCAAGCGGGACTCAGCGACGCGCGGTTCAGCGTGACCGAAGACGGCACATGGACGCTGGACCCCCTGTCGCCACCGTACGCTACCGACCTAGCGGCCACCGAACCCGAGAACCTCGAGGTCAATCGGCTGGTACCGCCGCTGGTCGCGGCGGCAAGTGCCCGGCACGCGGCGTGCGTCGGCGCCGAGGCCATGACACTGCTTGACGCACTCCTGGCCGCACATCGCCGCGGCACGGATCACGCGGCGAGGGAAAACCACAGCGAACCGTCCGACCAGCAACGCGGAGCCGTCGCACACGTGCTGGTGACGCTTGCCGTCGACGGGCACCTCGAACCACTGGTTGAGCACGTCAAGTTCTTCGCAGGCAACGCGGGCGCACTGCAGACCCTGTTGACCGACTTGGCGACGCTATTCACCAACGACGACGCGCTCCGGCCACACCTCGGAGCGCTCTGGCGGCAGGCGATGACCGCCGTACTCGACGCAGTCGACACGGGCACCGACTTCCGCAACGACGACCACTGGGTCGACTGGGCGATCAACGCACTCATCCCGTACCCGCGGCTCGATGCGGGAGACCCGGCCCCGGATGCCACCCTCCAGCGCGCCCGGACGACGTGGGTCGCCCCGGAGACCCTGACCGACCTGGTCGCTCGCTGGATTCCACTGGCCAAGCACGAACCACAAGCGGCCGACGCGATCGCCTCGCTCGCCGAATGCGGCCCAGTGAACTGGCAGCTCACCACCGCGCTCGACTGGGCAGAGCAGGTGATCGACGGCCGGCACGAGCGCTTCGCCAACCAATGCGTGTTCCTGACCAGCTGGCTCGCGTCCCTGCGCGAAAAAGGCACCGGAGGCGCCACCGAAACCGCACGGTGGCGCCGGATCGTCGACGGCCTCGCCGCAGCCAACGACGACAGGGCAGCCGAACTCCAGCAACTGGAGGAATGACGCCTGCTCCGGGCGAAGGATCGTAACGCCACCTCCCGCACCCACGGTCGCCGAGCGAACGTCCGCATCTGGATGGCGGCGAGCTAGCTGACAGGCGGACTGTACTCGTTTGGCGCCGTAGTGCCCGCCGATAGCCGGATGCAGACCTTCGGGCGAGTCAAGTGTCCAGGCGCGTCCAGGGTTCAAGCTTTGATCGATTGGTGGTTCTCACGCGAGCTTCGGGGAGCCTGATCACGCACGAACTTCAAGGCCGATATGACGCCGTTGATCTGCTGAACCGCCATCGTGACGTACGGGTCAGCGCTCCTGCCCTGGTGCGGGGCGAACACACCGGTGATTGTCAGCTCGAGTTTCGTCAGTGCGGCGATGACCTGGCGCTGCTCATAGTCGACCCAGTCCTCCGGCTCGTCGGAGAAGGCGTAGCCGGACCGAAAAGTCCAGGTCAGGGGGGTGAGGTGCTCGACGGCCGCGGTCTCTCTGATCCAGCGCAGCCCGTTACGGACCTGGTAGAGACTGAGTTCGGTCACCTCGACGAGCGCCGCGGTCTTGAGCGCGCCGGGGCGAGCGGCCTCCAAGGCGAGCCGGACTCGTTCACCAACCACGGGACGCGGAAGTGGGACGCGGACCATCGCTCACTCCTCCCCGAGCAACTGCGCCAGCTGCTCATCCATACTCGCGTCCCCGGTCTCCAGGCTGGTCTGGCACCAGTCGGCCGCCGCGCGCACCTTCACCAGATACCGGCCGACGGCCGCCTCCTCAGCATCGGTCAGATTGTTCTCGCGCAACATCGGCAACGCACGGTTCACCACCGCCACGAAGGCGTTGCAGCCGCCGATCAGCTGCGTGACCTCGATCGAATAACGCAGCTTGCGCGCAGCGGGAATCTGCTTCTCGACCTTGTGCCGCACCTCTCGCGCACGCTCGAACTGAGCGGTGTTGACGCTGCGACGGGCCGTGTGGTCGGCCATCGCCTTGCTCGCCACCTCGGGCCGATGCAGGAGGTTGGTCGCCACAGTGGCGGCGACCTCGGTGTCACGGACCAAATCGTGGACCTTGGCGACCTTTTCCTGCCTGCTCTCCGGCTGCTTCGGCGTCCGGCCAGCAAGGCGCGCCGCGTCGTCGACCCGCCAGTACCGACGACGCGTACGCGGGTTGAGTGTCGGCTTCTTGATGAGCTGGAAGCGGCGGTCCAGATGAGCCATCGTCCGGTGGACCGTGAAGCTGCCAAGATCGAGGCGCCGCTTCCCGCTCGGCCAAGCCGCCGCAGTCATGCGATACCCGAGCAAGGTGCTGAATTCAACGCCGATATCGTCGGCGAAGGTGCGCAGCGTGTCGTAGACACCACCGCCCGCTTCTCCCACTCGGTTCATGGGTTCAATCTCCAGCGCGATATCACCGAGTTCAAACTGATGACCACCCACCGACTCGATCGCCTTGATAGCGCGATCCAGCAATAGCTCGTACCGCGCCTTCGTCACGTGCCCGATGCCAGAAACCATGACTCACTCATCCTTCGAATCATCAACACGGCCGCCCCAGTCGTCGGTCGCGCGGACGGCCGGGGCGCTTCGTGAACATTCGAATTTTGCGCGCCGCTAACGGAAGGCGCAAGGGTCAGATCTCGATGTTTTCGCAGATCAGAGCCAATTTTTTGCCGTTCGCGAAACCGTTACGTGACGGTTTCGCGAACGGCACGGTGCCGCGCCCGCCAGGCTCGTGTTCTGCACCGGGAAGAGCAGTAGCGGACATTAGGGCGACGCTGCAGACCGACCACCCACGTTTCACCACAGCCGAGGCATACCGCCTTCGCCTCGTTCTCTCGACCGCGCGTCAACAAGTCGACTCTCAGCGCGGTCCTACGCTCCCAACGCCAGTGACGGGAACGGCACGCATCACAGCAAAAGCGAGCGGAAAGGCGAGCCGCTTCGGGGATTTCGCTCCCACACGCGAGACAATTCCGTTTGCCTACCTCGACCGCCATCGAAGGAGCGTCGCACCACGTCGTCGACAAAGCCAGACCCAGCGGACCACATACGCGGGGCGGCGGCTGCCACAACCTGAGGGGCTTTCGCTCGCGAGAAGAGCCCGACGCCCGGAGAAATCCGATGATCGCAGCACACGGCAGAAACTTCGCGCACACGCTCAAGGGCAGTCGGCCTAGACGGACAGATCGGTCGTATCCACGTGACCGTCCGGCAGCAGATCCCCGGAAACGGCTGCCTGAAATGTAGCGGTCTGATCGACGCGACCGGCTTGGCACTGGACATGCTTCCGGAAAATGTCCAGGAGCAAGCCCGATACATCGGCGAGGTTCCCACCCCCAGCGTGATCGCGCTGAACAGCGTCGCTGCTGGCGAAGCCGTCAACCACTTCATGTTCGCGGTCGCCAATCTCCACACCGAGGACCGTGAGCATTCGGTGCTGCAGTTCCCTCGCGACGGACAGAGGACCGACCAGCGGTCTCGACGTGACCCCCATTGCAGAACCTGTTCTCACCACAGCAGCTTTGCCAGCGGCTCGGGCAACTGAGAGCCGAACCCGTGCAAACGACCCTGACCTGGTCACTAATCACCGGCGCGAGCCCGGTACTCGGACCGTACCGCCTTCACCAGCATCCGGGCTCGAGAGGCACCGATCCCCAACTGCTCGCGGAGCACCTCCGCCGAAATGGGCCGCTGGGTTCGCACCCAATGCAGCATGTCTTCTTCCTTAGCACGCGACAGAAGATCATCCGCACGGTCCGTTTCGTCGGTCGCGACTCCCCCGGACGAAGCCGCCTCAGCAGCGCCACTACCAGGCACTTTAATAGTTTTTTGGCAGCCTTCGAGCTTCAGTAACAAGTCCGGCCCGACCTCGGCCCACCCGATCAACAGCAGCGGCCCCACCGCATCGAACGCAGCCTTGCCGACATGGCCCGCAAGGAGTGGATCCGCAACGTTCAAGGCCAACGTCACCACGCTGGCGAACAGGAGAAGCCGTCGACCGGGGGCGCAAGCCCTCCGCGGCCATGCCCTGCAGCGCCAGGTGACGCACGGCCAGCAAAAGCCCCAGAACCGACAGATCCACCGCAGGCGCCACTAGCGGCGCGATCCACACCGGCACGCCGAGCCTCAAAGCCAGATTTAGCACATTGCCGAAGCCGAACAAGAAGGTCAAGGCGACCACCGTCGCGGCGATCGCCGTCACGACGTTCACAACTGGATCACGATCAGACACGTCGAACACGTCCTCCGAAGCCAAGATCATCCGGCGAAAATCCGGCGACGGCAACGAGTGGCAAGCCGCCGGAACGAGGAGGAACAGGACGTACTGACCTGCTGAAATACGAGAATCGCCTGGTCGGGAACCCGGTTGATCTTCCCTGACACGGAAGAGGTCACTGGTTCAATCCCAGTATCGCGCACCATATTGGTCGATTGTGTTCAAGCCCCCGGACTTCGTCCGGGGGCTTTTTCCGTTGTCGAATGCTGATGACTTTGAGGGACCCCGTGCCGCCCCCGCCCCCCAACCCCCACGGTCGACAGCGATCACAAAGGTTCGGTAACTGCGCGTAACAGCGGATTGCGTGGTCGCGACTCGTACAGCGAGGTGGGCGACATGACCTGTACGCATGAGGAAGACGATCAGTTGTTCAGCCACGGCTGTCCGGTGAACGAGGCAACTTCCGGTCCGGGCGTGCACGCACTCGTGATCGGAGTCAGTCACTACCCACTCCGGAAGCGGCCTTGGCATCCGCGGTTCAGGTCACTCCCCCAGTTCGAAGACGTTCCGGGATGCGCCACCGGGGCGGCCTGTTTCGCCACCTTCCTCGAGTCCAGATTTCTGGATCCCGCTGAGATACCGCTCCGCACCGTTCGCCTGCTGCTCTCGCCCACCGAAGATGAGCTGCCGTTCCTTCCCGCCGGACGTTGGCAGGACGCGACGGCCGTCAATGTCCGAGACGCGTTGGAGCGCTGGCAGGAAGACTGCGACTCGAACCACGACAACGTCGCGATCCTGTATGTGGCCGGCCATGGAGTCGCCGGGCCGGCCGCTGGGTTGTTCGCCTTTCTCGGTGGCGCCAACCAGTTGAACGACCCTTATGTCGAGAGTATCAACTTGATGGCGGTCGCCGAGTCGTTGAAGACCTGCCAGGCGCGATCCAACATCTATATATACGACTGTTGCGCTACCGCCGTCGCTCCACAAGGGACATCCTGCGGGATCTACCCGCCTGTACCTGTCGCCGCCTCGGATTACAGCGGACGTGAATTCCAGCTCAACATCATGGCAGCGCGGATGGGGGCCAAGGGTTACACGATCAGCGCGGCAGAAGGAACCTTGTTCTCGAAGGCTTTTCTTCCCCTGCTCGATACCGCGGGCGAACTGATCGGCGGTACGTTCACGATCACCAAGAACAGGCTCCAGCGGGAATTGCCCGAAGCGGTCCGGCATGCTCATCCCGACGTACCCAATATTGACGGAAAGGAGCCGAGCGTCAACGGGGAGCACGCTCCACATGGGATCAACCGGCCGCAGCCTGCGCCGAGCTTCCCGGTCGATTTTCTGCCAGAACCGACCAGCACCGCGCTGCCACTCGATTTCTGCATTCGATTCGGCGGCCAGGTCGTCGATCGCGGGGAGCTCAACGGCCACCAGCACACCGTGAACCTGCCCGCCGGGAATTACCGCGTCGAGGTGGCCTGGCAGGACGGCGAGCACGGAACCTGCAGGTCGTTCTACGACCTCTGTGTCGACCGACGCAAGCAAGTCGTGGCCGCGACCGGGGAGGAGTCGGCCCAATGGTAGAAGTCACTTTCCAATGGAAACAGCTTCCGGACAGCAGGCACCTGGCGTCGTGCACACCGGTCGGATTCCTCGAGCAAAACCGGCTTCGCTACGCATGCGCGGGTGAAAGCGTCGACCTGTGGCTCCGCGAGCGTAATGCGATCGCGGTCGCCATTCCCGGATACCGCCCGCATCTGCTGAATCCGATAGTGGAGCACCGAGGCCCGATCCGGTTGCTGCTCGACTTCGATCAGCTCACCTCCGACGAGATCACAACGGGCGATTCCGAGGAAGAACCACGTGGCCAGTCACCGGACACCTTTGGCATGACATTGACCTCGTGGGACCGTCTGCCACCCGGCTCGGTCGAACTCGCGCCAAAGCCGAACGGTGACGGTCGATCACCTGGCCGGCGCACCGCAGGCCATGCGGCTCGAGGTGGCAAGCCGCCGAACCCCTCGCCGCGTGCTCGGGGTGCCGCCGCTTGGTGCCGCCGAAAGCGTCCGGGTTCTCTGGCACCGCCCGCATTCCTCTGTCGCGCGCCCGAGGGTCGAGCCCGATGACCCGTTCGGCCGCCACCTCATGAGGTACCTACTGGCCGGCCAGCATGCGGCCGCGGCCGCCGCGGCTCGCACCGTCGAACGACTGAGGGGTGCCGCGTCGACAGTGAACTGGTCCGCCCCGTCGTACACGCAGCTCCTCGTCGGCTATGCGTACGCGCTCGGCGGAGATCGGGCGAGGCTCGCGCTGTGGTGCCGGAGAACTGCGGCAGCACGCACGCTCGGCGCCGACGGCCTGGCGCTCGCCGCGGAAAGTGCCTGGCGGCACCATGATGACGAGGCGACCGTGCGATTGCTTACGGAGGCATCCCGGTTCGCGCCGCCGACACTGCGGTTCGGCATGGAAATCGGTCTGCGGCTGACGACGCTGATCGACGGCGATCGGCTGGGCAAGGAGCTGGACCTGGCTCCGCTGGAAGCGGTGCGGCGCCGCTACATCGCTTTGCTCGTCAAGACCGATGCCAGTTCGGCGACGCTGTCGGTACCGCAGACGAACGTGACGAGCCCCGACTTGTCCAGAGCGTCAGGTCCGCGGCGCGCGACCGCGGCAGCACGCTTCGCCGCGACAGTGTGGCGGTATCGAACGATCATCCGCACCAGCGGCGTCCCCAATGTGCGTAACGGATTCCTATCAAGGAGGGCCACGGTCATGTCCGTTCGGAAGGCAAGCGCAGATTCCGCAGGTAAAGGTGAGTCGACGAAGGTGCTCGGAGGCGCCGCCTTGTGGGTAGCGGTGTTCGCGCTCGCGATCTGGTTGCTCTTCTCGATTTACCTCTTGACCATGGCCGGCTCGTCGACGGACCTCACCTGGACCAGGCTCGCCTGGGTCTTCGGTTCCGTCGAGGCGGTGGCGTTCACAGCGGCAGGAGCGCTGTTCGGCACCGCGGTGCAACGCGATCGAGCGGACAAGGCGGAGAGCCGGGCCGACTCCGCTGAGGACAAAGCCGAGCTGCACCGCGACGATGCGACGAAGGGACGTGCGCTCGCCGCCAGCCTGCAGGCCGACACCATCGCGCAAGGGGCTCTCAAGTCACTGGCTCCTGGCCAGTCGTCGCAGGATGATGTTCGACGCCGGCACGCAGACTTGGCCAGAAGTCTGTTCGGTGACCTTGTGCCACCATCGTGATCCATTTCATCGATCCCGGTCTTGCCTGCGCGCCTCACAAACCGTCCACAGTGGCTTCAAGAACCGCCACGAGCTTGCGCGAAGTTCCTGAGACGAGGTTGATCTCCTCCTCGCCGTCGTCGCTGTCGGTGAGGTAGGTGAGGACGCGTCCCTCATCAGCGAGATCGATCGCCGAAAGCGGGAGGCTCCGCCGCCGGGCTCCCGCCCGGTCGCGAACCGCGACGTAAAGTTGATGAACGGCATCACGTTCGGCCCGCATGAGCTCGCGTAAGTACTCTGCGGATCCTGACACCCGTGCTTCAGCCAGCGGGTCTTGAGCGTCAAAGTCGCGCGGGCCGTATGCCGCCCTCGAAACAGCCATCGGGCGGATGCCGGCACCGGGCACGTCCGGCAGGGTGGCCACGAACTGCTCGGCCAAACGACTCGGCGAGATCGGCTCCAGCTGAACGATTTCGTGGTCGGTGATGAGCCTTACGGCGTCGGGACCCGCCGCGGCCAGCAGAATCGCACCGCTGTCATCGCGGTCGTGAAACGTGCTCCACGCGTAGAACTGGCTGTCGCACTCGGCAATCGCGCGAAGCGTGCCGTTGAGACGCCGGTCAACCAGTCCATCTGAGGCAAGCCCGAGCTGCGCCAGGCGCCCGAGTGCGCGCACCTCCATCTCGGCCTGGAACTCACTGGTCATGTAGTAGTTGTTGGTGCCGACGACGGGATGTGGCTCTCCGAGGTCCGCCAAATCCCAGATGAGGTGGAAGGCCAGTTTGGGAATCCGCACCGGTCTGTCGATGACAGCCACGGTTCCTCCCGCTAGCCGCCGATGGTCGGTGGGGTCACCGGCATTCCGGTGGTCGGATCGAGCACTCGGTCCCCATGCACGTCGAGGCCGAACATCGAGTCGTCGACCACGCCGTACCTGCGTTCGTGCTCGTGATCTTCAGCTCCGCGGGCGCCGACGGGACCGGCCGCGACACCGCCGGCCCCTGGTACGCCGCGGCCACCAGCCGCACCTTTCACGCCCATACCGGCCGCGCGTCCGGCGCTTTCTCCGGGCCGCGCCGCTCCGACGCCTCGCCCCGGTCCGACGGCAAGTGATCCACCGGCGCCTATCCGACCGTTGACCTGGCCTGGGTCCGCCGAGCTGCCTGGCGGCAGCGAGATCGCGTTCGAAGGTGATCCGCCCGTTGTCTGCGCAAGAACCTCGCCACTCAACGGGGAGGACACCGCTGCCGGCCGGGTGTGCTCGGCGGGAACGACGGCGCCAGGCCCGGAAACGCCGGGTCTCGTGTCCGGTTCCCGGCTCGTTGAGGTACCAGTGCCTTGGTCGCCCTGGCTTCTCCCTGGGGCTTCGCCTGCTGTGCCGCGAGGTGAGCCGACTCCACGACGCGCGGGCGGCTTCCCCGGGCCGGCGGTCTGGCCGATGGCGAATTCGCCGTTGCCGAAGTCACCGAGCTGGCCATAGTCGATCTTGAGCTGCTGCCTACCCGCTCGAGCCTGCTGGGCATAAGCGCTATAGCGATCGAGGTTCTCCTGGGCGATCCGGTTGTAGTTGTCGATCTGCCGTTCGGTGTCGGTGTCCCAAGGGGTGACAATGTCGCCGAAATTCTTATGGGGCTTCGCCGGCATCGGCACGAGCGAACCTTTGAGGTGATCGAAGCCGTGGGCCATTCCGTTCAAATTGCTCGCGTTGGCGGTGAAGGTTCGAGCGGCCGCGTCGACCACGTCAGCCAACGGGCGGAGCTTGGTCTGCGCAGCGTCCGCTCCGCGCCCGGTCCAGACGGCCTGAAGACCTGAGCCGATCTGGCCGATCCGGTTGCCGATGTCGTGATGCCTGTTCGCGAGTTCATCCGCGATCTGAGCACCTTCATGCCAAGAAGGTGCTCCACGACTGGCCAGCACCGCTTGCACCATGACGGAGGCTTCCACCGCTTGGGTACCGAGATTGCCCGCGAACAGATCGCCGAACCAGTTGGTCACGTCGGCTGCTCGGTCAGCAGCCCAGCCGGCGACGTTTTCTGCTTCCTTCACAACGGTTTCGGCAACATTTCCAGCGTCGTTCCAAGCCGACTGTGCCGCTCTGCCCAGCTGATCGAAGAATCCCATCTCATCCCCCCGCTCTCTGCCGCAGCGTCGTCATGACCAAGTCAGCGACCTGTGCTGCGACCCCGCATGGATCGACTTTGCCCTTCTTGCTACCGCCCAGGAAAATGCCGACGTCGACAGACAGATCATCGGCGATCCCGATGTCCACCGCACAGAACACGTCAGGCAGACCGCCCTGGGGCGTCACATGGGCAACGGCGGGAAACCCTTGTATCAATGGCAATTCTCGCCAAATTATCGCCTGCGGTTTGGTGTTCTGATAGAGACCGCTGAGTCCCTGACGTGTCCGGGTCGTGTACCCGACGCCCACATGACCGCCGGTCTCGAGGTTGCCCCAGTCACATGTCGGTCCGGTGGCAAGCGTGTCAGGCTTACCTTGAACGGTGGCACCGATTGCTCGCTTGAGCTGCTCAGGATTCAGCGTGTCAGTGCAGGGATCACCGGAGACGACTGACGCCGGTAGCGGGTTCACCACTTTGGGAGCGCCACTGTGCGGCAGGCTCGTCGAACCGGCCTGCGTGGACGAACTATCGACCGAAGGTGTCGACTGTGTGAGGTTGCCGTTGGAACAGCCGCAGGCAACGAGCAATCCCAGAACCAGCAACGGCATGGCCACTCGACGACTCATCCGACAAGGCCTCCGAGCCCGGCGGTTGTTCGTTTCATGTCCGCGGCGGCATCCTCGTCTCCCTGCGCGGTGATTCCGAGTGCGCGCTCGAGGCGGCTGATCAACTCGGACAGGTATTCGATCTCTTTGTGGATATGACCAGAGCCGTAACCGAACGCACCATTCCCCGCCGAGTTATAGCCTTTACTCGCTGGTTCGTCTGCGGGAGCTTGCATCTGCGTGAGCTGCTCAGCTTTTCGTTGCAACGCGCGAAGCTCGTCGCAAACACCTCGAGCTCGAACCAGCATGCTCAGCGCCTCATCGCGACTCAGGCTGAACCCTTGACCCGCTCCTGGCGGGTCACCGCCCTGACCACCCGCGCTCCCCGCGGAAGGCGCGTCGGACACCCAGAAATGAACATCGCTCAGCCATTCGCCAGGTTGTCCCATCGCCCGCCCCTCGTCGCCACCCCGCGGGCCACCCCGAGCGGCCCGTTATCCACGGTAGCGAACTGACAACTGCAAGTTGCAGGTTTTCGGATGAAACGAATTGACAACAGGCGCTCAACCAGGAGCGAAGACCTATTCATTACCCGAACGGGGTAATCAACTTCTGCCGTATACGCATGCCGCCGCGTACGCATTTCACGCACAAGAGACGCACACTGTAGTGCGGAACCATAAAAGAATTGCCGCCGCGCCAACAGCACGTGCAGGGTCATGTGCGCGCCACAGATCCGGCCACGCGGCAGCCGTGGCGACCGGCACGCCCCAGCGATCGACCATCCACCACGGCACACCACTAAACTGGGACGACCGCGTCCCAGCAACGAAACGGGTGACCTGCTTCCAGCCATGACAAGCAAGCGAGAACTTCACCCAGCAGCAACGCTCCGTACTCACCCTGCTACACTATGACGGCCGGGAGCCGGGAGCCGGGAGCCGGGAGCCGGGAGCCGGGAGCCGGGAGCCGGGAGCCGGGAGCCGGAAGCCGTCTGGGGCACGTTCGGCGTTGAACCCACCGTCCTGATCATCGCCCGAACCCTGACCTCGACCACCAGGCTTCTCGAGACCCTGCAGCTCTTCCGTGGCGAACTCAGGATCAAATTCCTGTTCACGGTCAACGACACGACACCGTTCCGCGGCGGCGTGCACGCGCTGCTCGCGAGCGCGGGCGTGCAGCACATCGTCCCCTGGGAACTCGTACCCGACCTTCACTACGACCTCGCGCTGTCGGCCAGCGAAAACGTCGACTTCGACCAGGTCGCGAGCCACACCATCGTGTTGCCGCACGGGCTCGGCCTCAACAAGTACGTGCCGACCCCCGATGGCACCGGCGTCCGGCTCGCCGGTCTACCTCCGCAGCGGGCACTCGCTGACGGCAAGGTGACCGTCGTCCTCTCCCATCCCGATCAGGAGAAGCAAGTCCACGCGGCCTGCCCCGAGGCGATCGGGCACACGGTCGTCACCGGGGACGCGACATTCGACCGGCTGCTGGCGAGCGAACGGCTGCGGCCGCACTACCGCCGGGTGCTCGGTGCCGGTGATCGAAATGTCGTCATGGTGGCGTCGACCTGGCGGCCGGACTCCGCGCTCGGCCGTTGGCGGACGCTACCCGCGGAGTTGCTGGCGGACCTTCCCGCCGACCGTCATCTGGTGTGCGCGGCGCTCCATCCCAACATCTGGTCCTGGTACGGGCCGACCCAGATCCGCCTCTGGCTGGCGGACGAAATCGCGGCGGGCCTGGTGCTGCTGCCCCCGGAGAAGGGCTGGCACGCCGCCTTGATCGCGGCGGACCAGGTCATCACGGACCACGGATCGCTGGGGTTGCTGGCGGCGGGGCTCGACCGCCCGCTCCTGCTCACCGGGCACTCGGCGGAGACCGTCCCCGGCACACCGGTGGCCGACCTGACCTCCATCGCTCCCCAGCTGATCCGAGGCCAGGATCTGCTGAACCAGCTGGAACAGGCGAAGGCCGAGCATCGGCCAGGATCCCTGTCGGCCGTCACCGATCGGGTCTTCGCGGAGGTCGGCGCCGCGACGACCCGCCTGCGCGACCTGGTCTACCGAGCACTCGAGCTGCCCCCGCCGGATGGGGAGGCGCCCATGCTCCGGGTGCCCGACCCCGACGTCACGCAATCGAAGGTAACGGCGTTCGCCGTGCACGCGACGGGCGTGGACACCATCACGCTGACGCGCCATCCCGCCGTGGTGCGGACCGGCCGTCACGAGACTCACCTGGCGGTCGACGAGACCGAACCGAACTTGCGGATCACCGAGAAGGCGGCCGTTCTCGCCTGTTCGACACCGCTTACCCATGACGCGGCCGTCGCTTGGACCGAAGCCGCTCTCGTCGCCCATCCCGGCGTGCGAGTCGCGATCGCGGCCACGCCGGATGGCGCCGTGTCGACGGTCCGAGGTGGACGACGAGTGTTCGCCACAACGCGGACACCGTGCGACACGCTGATTCTCGGCTCCGTCACCTATCACTGCCTGATCTCGGGCAGCCTGCGGAACCGGCGTCTCACCGTGCTCGCCGGTCCGAACTCAGTCGACGTCGAGCTGGCCTAAGCGTTCCTCGACCTCACTCGCGCGTGGGCTGCACAACTCACGCAGCAGGCCTGCCGCCCGGGTGAATGCCGACCGCGCAATGGCCACGTCCTGCTGCCGATACGCCAGCTCGCCGAGCAGTTCTTGCGCGGTCGCCTCGTAGAAATGCGCTCCGTCCTGCACGAGCACCTCCACCGCGCTCTCCAGCACCGCACGCGCCCGGGACGGCTCGCCGACTTCATCGAGCACCGCGCCCAGCCTGGTCAGGACCCGGCCTTCCATCCGGCGGTCGCCGACCTCGCGAACCCGAGGCAGCGCGTCTTCCAGCGTCGCCAACGCCTCCGCGCCTTCCTGGGAGCAGCCAAGGAAGAACAGCACGAAGGCGATCCCGCGAGCGTCACCCTCCTCGGTGAACAATTCGATGGCACGCCGGTAAGCCTGGACAGCTCGTTCCCGGTCATCGGTCGCGTCGTGGAAACGCCCCATCAGCTCCCACACCGACGCCTGCAAACGCTTGCTCGCCGACTGCTCGGCCATCGGCAACGCGATCTCGACGAGTTCCCGCTCGGCGCGCGCCAGATCGCCCAGGCCCGTCCACGCGCGGGAGGCGAAGCTGCGCAGCCGCGCCTCGGCGTCCCGATTACCGGCCAGCGCCGCCGCCTGCGCGCCGAGATCGCTGGACTCGGTCCATTCGACCAGATATCGGCGCTGCACATACAGGGCGGTCATCGCCTCGGCGAGTTGCCAGGCGAAGTCGTTCCAGCCGTGCTTGACGGCGAGCCGGACGGCCGCCATCAAGTTCAACCGCTCCGACTCGAACCAGGCCAGCGCCTGTTTCTTGGCCTCCGGCCCGGTGAACGGATTCGAGTAGCCCGCCTGAATCGGCTCGTGCCGCGTGCAGCGCAGACGCCCGGGACCGAGCACGGCCAAATCGGCGAACGTCGCCCGGCACAGCAACCCGAACAGCACCCGGCGCAGCGCCGCCGACCGGACGTTGCCCTCGTCAAACTCCGCGAGCCCGGACGCGTGCCGCCGCAGCAGCGGATGCAGCGAAAGCCTGCTCGCCGAGTCGACGGTCAGCAGACCCGATTCGATCAGCGTCTCGAGGTCGACGACGGCGCTGTCCCCGGGACCCGCCAGCTCGGTGGCCGTCTCGAAGGTGAGATCCCGGCCGGGGAACAACCCCAGCAGCCGATACAGCCTGGCCGCGCTCTCCGGAAGGGCACCGTAGGTCACCGCGAACACCGCGGACACCTTGTCGACGCCTCTGACCGCGAACGCGGCCATACCAGCACCTTCGTCGGCGATCTGCGCGACGAGGTCACCTACCCGCATATCCGGGCGAGCCGCCAGCCGCGCCGCCGCCACTCGCAACGCCACGGGAAGCCCCGCACAGAGCCGAACGAGCTCGGCGACCTGCGCGGACTCGTCGGCGGCGTCGCCTCCGCGCAAGCTCGTGAACAGATGGACACCGTCCTCGGCCAGCAAGGGTTCCAGTTCGACCACCGCGGCACCGTCGAATTGCAGCTCAGTGAGCTTGCTACTGGTGACGACCAGCACCGCACTGCCCGCACCTCGCGGCACGAAGGGCGTGACCTGCCCGGGATCGGTCACGTCGTCCAGCACGATCATGACGCCGCGCTCGGCGGTGCGACTGCGCAACAGGTTCGCCCGAGCGGCCAGACCATCGGGGATCACCTCTTTGGCGACACCGCACGAGATCAAGCACGAGGCGAGCGCGTCGGCCACCGACACGACCTCACCGCTCGGCGACGCGCTGAAATCCACATGAAGGTACCCGCCGGGGTAACCGCTGAGATCGCTGATCAGCTCGACGTAGTGCCGGACGAACGCGGTCTTGCCCACCCCGGGAAAGCCCCGGCAAATACAGATCAGCGGCCGTCCGACACCGCCAATGGGCAACAATTCCCGCAGCAGGCCCAGCTCCCGCTCGCGATTGACGAACACACCCGGTCCCAACGGAACCTCGTGCGGCACCAGCACCGGGCTCCCCTTCCCAACGCTCAGCAAAGTAACCCGGACACTACCGTGCGGCGAGCCGGCACGCCGCCGGACAGCCCGCGCCGCGGTCAGCTCTCGGCTGACCGCGGCGACTTTCGTCGATTACGGGAAGGGAAGTGTGTTCGAGGCGATGCCGATGCACTCCGAGAAGTCGGTGAGGACGACGGATGCCCCGATCGTGGCGATGATCGTCCCGAGCGGAATGCCCGTGACCACGACCCTTTCCTTGTCGTAAACGAAACTGAACATGTAGCCGGTGTCCTCGAACGTCTTGTCCACGTTGTTGGCCTCATTGGAGTACCGGACCAGGAGGTTCCGGTAGACGGCTCTTCTGCCGATCGTGATGCTGAAGCCGTAGAAGAGCCGAGCCTGCTGGCCGAGCCCTTCCGGCGCGATGGTGATGAACAAGGTGCCGCAGGGCTCCGGAACCGCGTTGGCGGCGCCATTGCCGGGTTTCACCACCAATGGCACGGAAATCCGGGTGGGCTTGACCGAGGCGGTGGGTGCCGCCTGGGCAGGTGCCGAGGTCAGCAGCACGCCTGCCACGGTGGCCAGTGTCAGCAGGAATGTCACCACGGCCCGGACGGCACGCCGGGCGAACGGGGTCGGTTTGGTGTTCATGAGTTTCCCTTCGATCCAGGTTGTTGCCGTGTCGCGGGACGAACTCTGAACCGGGGTCTTATTTGAAAGTGTTGGGGGAATGTTGTGGTGTCGGAGTATCGATCGACCTTCCCCCATTCGCCGGGTGGCTCGTACTCCACTTGGACCACCTCAACGGAGTTCCTCTGCGACCACCGCGACCGGTCAGGATCGTTGGCGCTTCGCGAACAACTGCTGGGGCAACACTGGTCCTATATGGACCGGTACGACAAGGAAATGATCGCTCGCGGCCCGACCCTCGCAGGCGACGGCGACACGCCCACCGGCAGTCTGCACGTCGTCGACCTGCCCGATCCCGCCGACGCTGGTGCGTTCGCCTTCGACGAGCCCGGCTACCAGGCGGGCGTTTACCGGGACGTGCTGCTGCGGCGGTGGCGCAACCTGCTCGGGCGCACCATGTGGGAGTTCCCCGGCGGGCGGACCGGTGGCGACCGGTACCTGGTGCTCGGCTGTCGTTGGACTTGCGTCCGCCGCATGCCCCTTTCGACCACTGAGATGGCTCGCTTGAGAATGCTGATCATGGCGGAAGCGTGCGTCCCGAGTGGCGGTCGTGCCATGCAAAACCACTGGCAGCAGCACCGGCAGCGCCGTCGGTGGATCACCGGTGCTGCCGCTGCGGCGTCTGGTTCGCGTGCAGGCGTGGCACGGAACGTCGGTCCGGTGGCGCGAGCCGCCAGGTTCCCGCGGCGGCACCACCCGGGGTGAGGCCGTAGGTTTTGAACGCCTTGCGTTCGGCCTCGCTGAGGCTCACAGCCACCGCGTCCCAACCATTGGCGAGTTCCTTCGCGTCACAGAGGCCGCGTTCGACGACCTTCCGGAACAACTCGATCGCCTTCTCCCACTTGCAGTCGGCCAGGTGCCGACGTTGAAGTTGCCGTAGCGATTCGGGATCCCCGGCTCGCATACCGAGGGCGAGCAGCTCCTCGCCCATTTTGCGTGCCGCGGAGGCGACCTCGGCAGCCTTCGCGTCTTGTGCTTCCTGGGCCTGTTGCGCCGCCCACGCATCCTGGCCCTCGACATGCGGGACCTTGTCGAGACGAGGTGCGCATCCGGCGAGAATCGCCGCGGCGGCGGCGTATTCGGTCATGGCGGACAGTGCATGAGCGCGCCGGAGCAAGGCGTTTATCTCGTCGAAGCTTTCCGGATTCCCGAGGCGTGCCAGACACAACGCGCGTAACGCCACCGCGCTGACTTCTCCCCTTTCCTCCGCCGTGCGCAGCAGTGGTAGCGCCTGGGCGTGCCTGCCTACGACGATCAGCATTTCGCCGGCACGCAGACTCGCGGGGACGCAGCCGTACTTCGCCGCGTACTGGCACCATTCAGCGCCTGCGGACTGAAGCTGCGACGCTTCCGTGTCGTGTCTGTCGTTGCCGGGAATGTTCGCCCGCGCGTCCTGCTTGAGTGCGAGCCCGGCGGCGAACAGCTCCTCCCCGATCCGGTGGTAGATCTCCGGTTCCCCGAGGTCGGTGTGCGTGCGGTACCAGTTCACCGCATCCCGCCCGAGGCACCATTCCTTTTCGGGATCGGGTGCTCCGACACGGCCTGCGTATTGCATGACCTGGATGATCGGCGCGAGTCCGGCCTGGCGGCTCGTGTCCGCCTCATCCAGGAACCAATCGATCGCCTCATGCTGGTGACCGGCCGCGGCGAGTCCGGCGATCAAGGTGTCGAGCACCGGGGCCACACCCGCTGTACGAGCCTGGTCGAACCAGCGCCGGGTTTCGCTGACCTGCCCGATGGCGGCGAAAGTCCTGGCCGCGATCGCGAGTGCCGGGTGGTGACCCGCGTCTGCGGCGCATTGGAACAACGTCGCCGCGCGTGAATAGAACCCGGATCCGGCGAGGACGACAGCGGCCTCGACCACGGCCTCGTACTCACCTGTCTTCACCGCGCGCTCGGCGAACTGCTGGGCCAGCTCGAAGTACTTGAGCGCCGCGAAGGTCTTCGCCGCGATACCGGCGGCACCGGGAACCCCTGCGGCACGAGCGGATTCGAACCAGGCCTTGCATTTTTCCATCTGGAACGACTTTGCCAGCAGGACGGCGCCAGGGAGGTAGGCGTTGCTGTCCCCCGCGTCGATGCGTGCTTGCAGCCACTGCTGAGCAACGTCGTCGCTGCCGGCGTCAGCGAGGTATTCGACGGCGGCGCTCAGCGCGGCGCGATGCCCGCTGTCGGCGAGTTCGGTCAGCAGCTCGATCGCTGTGTCCAGGCGCCGTTCCTCGTTGAGCATGCCCGCCACGACCATCATCGGCTCGAAGTCGCCACGGACGGCCGCCCTGCGGCCACACTCGATCGCTTGATCGCGGCGCCCTGCTGCGGCGTAGGCCTGGGCGGCGATGCCGAGCAGTTCGGTCCGGTCAGGGGTGCAGTACCTGTCGAGCCACTCCAGCGCGACCTTGGTGCGCTTCGCGCTGAGTAGCATGTCGATCGCCTGCCTGATCGCGCCGAGATCACCCGCTTCTGCCAGCACCGCGTAGTGCTCGGCCGCGGCCTCGACCTGGCCGGCCTTGCCCAGCATGTCGGCGAGTTCCCCGACCGCGCCGTAATCCCCCAGCTCGAACGCCCTGCCGAAGAGGCTCGCCGCGACCAGCAGCAGGTGGCGCCGGCGTGCGGCGCGAGCCAAGATCACCAGCTGGTCGACCGCGGCGTGATGACACACCGAGGTCCAGAGCTCCTCGGTGGTGGGCTCCGCGCGGCGTTCCCGGCAGCCGATCTCCGCCACGTACTCATCGAGGCGGTACTCGCCGGCCCCGGCGCCGCGCCGGATCAGCGGGCTGGTTCCGGCCAGGCCAGGGCGGGTGAGCTCCCGCAGGGCGATGTCCAACCCGAGCTCGAAACCTCCGGCCGGGTGATGGGCTCTGGCCGCGTCGAGCAGCAGCATCGCGGGGACCCAATCCTCGTGCCCGAGCAGCCTCAACGCGATCGCCGCACGCAACACGGCTTGTTCGGCCGCCGACGCACACCGATATCGGCGTTCCAGTTCAGGGGCCGAGGCAAGCCGTTGGATCACCCGTCTCTTGTCGGAGTGCCGCACGGCGGCCCGCATCCGGCTGTCCGGCCAGGTACGGGCGGCGGCGATCTCGTCGTCGCTCAGCTCGGCGGGCATCCAGAGGTCGGCGGAGTCGAGCAGGCTGCGGATCTGGGACCGTCGGCGCGACTCCGCGGCATCGTCACACTCCATCAGCCACCGCCAGTGCTCGCGAGGCATCGTGCCCATGATCAGCACGGGTGCGCGACTTTGATCGTGCAGCAGCTGGCGAAGCTGCTCGACGACCTTCTCCCCCAAGCCCGCTTGGTCAGCGTCGAGATACCACTCGAGATGATCGAGAAACAGGACGGTTCGTGGTTCTATGCCGTCCAGGAACCGCAGCAACTCCTCTGGCGTTCCAGGGCTCAGCTTGGGCCACACCCACCACCCGTTGAACAGCATCTCCTCGCCTTCGGGCACCGTCTGGTGCAGCGCCTCCCAGCAGGCGCGGCTGGCCCCGCTCGGCGACTCGTAGCCCAGTACCACGAGGGTGCTCACGCCCTCGGCGGCGTTGGCCACCCTGGCTCGGAGATCGGTGTCGAACGCCCGCGCCAAGTACGGTGTGAGCGGCTGCGACCCCACAGCAGGAGGAACGGTGGACGAGCGGCGCACGCCAAGCCCGTAGGCGTCCCCCTCCCCGACCATGCGCCCCGGGACCGACGACGCGGTGACGGCAAAGTCGTGGTCGACTTCGCCTTCGATGATCTCGCCGCCGTCAGCGGACGGCCGCGTGGTCCCCTTGGTCACGTTCGACGCTCCGATGCCGAACGGAGCGGGAACCGCGGCGATGCGGGATGCAACTTGGACCTCACAAACAGTCTGTCTGACCAGGACGACAACGACACGGCCGGATCGCGGCCCCGATCCATAGTGGCCAGACCGCAAACCCGCGTAAGCCGCCAGCCAGGGATACGCGGCGAGCGGCGTGCAGCATTCGACAAGCGGCGAGCAGAACCGAACCGCCGAGAAACCGAGCCGGTCAAAATTGCCGTTCGCTCACTCCGACCGTGAACACCTATAACGTTCCTGGAATCGCAACGTCGGCAGTGAAACGAACACTACCGGCCGCTCTCGTTCTGCCACCTGGCGCGCGCGATGAGCTGACTCCGCCGGGCGCAAACCTGAAAACGATTCACCGCTTTGAACAACGTTCTCGCCGAAACAAGCCAAGTGAGTGACGACCCGCCATTCAACAATCTGGTAGAGCCGCCATAGCTCGCCGGCAAACCGTATCCACGCCCCTCGGTTGGCTGGGGGCTGCCGCACCGTCGCCCAGCAATCGATACGTCGATGTCGATGGATCGGGCGTGCCAGCGGATTGGGCCGTGGCTTAAGAGTCGGCGCGGCGGGTGAAGGTGAATCGTTCCTCGTGGTCGAGGACGAGGACGGCGTGTGTGTCGTCGACGATCACGATGTCGTCGATGGCCGGGTACCAAAGATCGTCGACGTTTTCGGCGAACCGGGTGAAGCTCATCGTGGCGCCGACTCCGTCGGCGACCCACGCGACGCGGACGGCGGACTCCGGGATTTGGGCCAGTAGCCAGTCCGTCAGCTCGGCGGGTTCCAGTTCGCCCGCATCCAGCTCGGCCGTGCACTGGCTGCGGATTTCCGTCAGTGCGGCGAAAGATCCGCCGAGCTCCGCTTGCACGGCGGCGAGTGTGTCGCGGTCGGCTTCGACGCCGAGGGAGCTCAGTGTGCTCGTCAACCGTGGTGGCATCAGACGTTCCCGCCGTGCGTGGCCATGGTCAGTTCCCTTCGATGATGTTGCCTTGGGCATCCTGCCACGGTGCCCAGCCGATGTAGCGCGACCCGGGGGTGGCGGGGTCCGGTGGGAACCAGTCGTGGCCGTACGTGCCGCCCTTGCCTTTCTTGCCCGTTGTCCAGTTCCACCAGTTGATGTGGCCGTCGAGTCCGTCGACGCGCCAGCCGCGGAGGCGGTCGGCCGTCTGCTCGCCGATGAGGGTTCCGGTGCCTTCGCCGGTCTTGGGGTTGCGGTCGTACATCTTGAGGGCGTCGGGTCCGAGGTCGCCGCCCGCGTGGTCGCGGGCGGCCGCCAGCGCCTTGTCGAAGGTGGACCAGCTCGCGTCCACGCGGCCGGTCTTCGGGTTGCTGTAGTTGCGCTCGTCGGCGGGGATGTCGCCGTGGCAGGACGGGCCGGCGCAGTCGTGGGGTCGTGGCGCGGGGGCTGGGACTCGGGCGACCTCGTCGATGAGGACCGGCTTGCCGTCGCGTGTGCCGATGGCGATGCCGCCCGCGTCGATGGCGTCGGCGTAGTCCTGGGGCGCGGTGCCCGGCGGGTCCACCGATACGGCTTTGTAGGTGCCGCCCGGTTTGGGGATCAGGCCGTCGAAGGTGTGGCTCGGGGGCAGGTGCGCGGCCTTGTCCGCGGGGAGCTGGGCGATGGCCTTCGGCGACAGGGTCGCGGTGACCGGGCGCTGGTCGATGTCGACGTGGTTGGTGCCTGCGTACTCGTCGAGTGCGGCGCGGGTGTCTTGCCGTGACGCCGGGTCGCCGCCGGCGTCCGGGGCCTGCTGCGCGGCGGCGGGAGGTCGTGCGGGGTCGCCGCCGTCGGCCTGGTGAACGGTTTGGGGGCTCGCGGCGAGGGATTCGAGCAGTGCGCTGGTCAGGGAGGCGAGTAGCTGTTGCCGTTGAGCGGACAGTGTCGCGCGCTGGGTGTCCAGCTGGGTTCGCTTGGTTTCCAGCTGCCGCTGCTCGGCTTTGATCGCGTCGCCGTCACCGGCGATCGCGCTGGCCTCCGACTGCAGTCCGGTCTTCTCGGAGTTGAGCGCGGCGGCCTCGGCGTTGAGTGATCTCGCGACCGCGGGCGGCGCGCCGCCCGGGTAGCCGCGGACCACCGCGTTGTGCTGCTCGATCTTCTGGCTGACCGCGTTCAGGCGGGACAGGACGCTTTGCGAGCGCTGGTTGTAGGAGGCCGTGCGTTGATCCAGCGCCGACTGCTGCGTGTCGATCGCGGACTTCTGGCGGGGAATCTCGGCGAGCTGTTTGTCGACCGCGGCGATCTGCGCGCTGATGCCCGCCGCGTCGTCGGCGGCCAGCGCCGGGGTGACGGCCGAGAACGCCAGTACCAGCGCTATGAGCAGCCGGATGATCAGCGAGCGCATGTCACTGACCCACCTTGGCGGCGAACTTCTCGGCGATCTTCGCGGCCGCGGGTGCGCCGAAACCGCTCTGGCAGACCGCCGCCTGCAACACCGTGCTGCCTTTCAGTTTCGCCTGGCGGTAGCAGCCCCACTCACCGCCGCCGGACTGAAACGCGCTCCACGTGAGCGTGTCCGGGGTCGTCTCGTCCGCCTCGTAAAGCCATTTCGAGCTGGCGCCCCCGGCCGTACGGGTGGCCGACTCGCAGCCGCTGACCGCTTTGCTCAGCGTGGTGAAGACCTCGCCTGCCTGCTTGCCGTCCGGGTAGGTGCCCAGCACCTGGATCACCACGTGGTCGGCCACGTCCGCCGAGTCCTGATATGTCGCCGAGTAGAACTTCGTCCACCCGCCGCCGTACACCGCCCTCGTCGCCGGACCCACGGCCGCCTTGCAGCTCTCCGGAGTCGTGGCCAGTTCCGGCGGTGGTTCGGTCGAGTCGGTGCTCGACAGCAGCGTGACGCCGAGCACCGCGCCCGCTTCCTCGATCGGCAGCACGCTCGCCTGCACCGAGCCGGGCAGCAGGCGCACCGCCTGCGGCCAGAAGGCCCACAAGCCGATCCCGGTCAGCACCAGGCAGTTCACCACCAGCACCAAGGCCCATCTGCGGCGTGTCGTGGCGAAAAGCCTTGCGATACGGCGTTTCTTCGGCGGCTGATCGGTCATCTCGTCCCCTGCGCCCGGCGAATTCCTCTGGCGCACGCAAGGTAGAGCGGGGCGATGAAATCTCGATGAAACGGTCAGGGGCGGCGGAGGACCTCCCGGTCGCGGATCACGTTCGCGTCTACGTCCCAGAACTCGAGCTCGACGCGGGCCGGGCCACCCACGACATTTTGCAGGATATTGACGCTCTCGGTGTAGGTCGTGTCTTCCGCGCCGATGCCCACAGGCCAGTGCGCGTTGCCGTTGCTGTCGTAGGCGATCGCCTGCACTCGGCGGTAGCCCGTGGGCCTTGACCGTGACGTCGAGATCGACGGATCGGGCGTGCCAGCGGATCTTGCCGACGCCGTAGCTCGCGCCGTACGTGAGACGGAACGGAGTGCTGGGGTCGGCCGCCAGCGCGGACGGGGCCGCCGAAACAATCGTGGCCACGGTCGCCGCGACGACGACAACCGCAGCCCTGGCGCGGCGAGTGCGAAACTTGTCCATGACGGGATCGTGGCAACGGGTGCTGCAGTGACGCTGCAGTCGCACGGAACTGAGCCGGAGAACCTATCGGCCAAGATGTCCGTTTTGCCGCTATAGTCGATCTTGGCGGTGGGGTTCGGCCTCTTTCGCCTGACCGGAGTAGGGCGAGGAGAGGAAGACCCTTGAGCGATGACGCGCCGATCGACTACGACGCCATCGTGATCGGGGCCGGGTTCGCCGGCCTGCACATGCTCTCGGAACTGCGTAAGCACGGCTTTTCCTGTCACGGCTTCGAAACCGGGGACGGGGTCGGCGGAACCTGGTACTGGAACCGGTATCCCGGAGCGCGCTGTGACATCGAGAGTCTCGACTACTGCTACCTCCACGATCGTGACCTGCACCGGGAATGGCACTGGTCCGAACGGTTCGCGGGTCAGCCGGAAATCCTGCGCTACGCCGAACACTTCGCCGAGCGGGCGGGCGTGCTGCCGCTGATCAGCTTCGGCACGCGGGTCACCGGGGCCGCGTTCGACGAGGAGTCCGCCACCTGGCTGGTGCGCACCGACCGCGGCGAGTACCGCTGCCGGTTCCTCGTCTCCGCCGTCGGCTGCATGTCGGCCGCGCAGGTGCCGGAATCCTCGCGGTTTCAAGGCACGCAGCTGCATACCGGCCGGTGGCCGCACGAACCGGTCGAGCTGGCGGGCAAGCGAGTCGGGGTCATCGGCACCGGGTCCTCCGGCATTCAGGTGATCCCCGAACTCGCCGCGCTGGCCGCTGAGCTGGTGGTCTTCCAGCGGACCGCGAACTTCAGCGTCCCGGCGGGGAACCGGAAACTCGAGGAGGCCGAGCTGGCGGCCGAACCGGCGAGGTACGAGGAACGGGTCCGGCTGGCGAGCACGACGCGGTTCGGGCATCCGGTGACGGGGACCGGGCAGCCGATCCTGGACACCGATCCCGTCGACCGCGAGGCGGCGCTGGACCAGCGCTGGGCGTTGGGCGGGACCTCGATCGTCGCGACGTTCACCGACACCGGGCGGGATCTCGAAGCCAACGCGCTGCTGGCCGACTTCGTCCGCGCCAAGATCAGGGCGGCCGTCGATGACCCCGAAACCGCGGAGCGGCTCGTTCCGAGTGGACATCCCATCGGGACCAAGCGGCTTTGCGTGGACTCCGGGTACTTCAGCACGTTCAACCACGACCATGTGCGGCTCGTCGACCTGCGCGAGGAGCCGATCGCAGAGATCGCCGAGGACGGCGTCCGCACGGCGAAACAGACGTATCCGCTCGACGTGCTCGTGTTCGCCACCGGCTACGACGCTTTCACGGGCGCGCTGACGCGGATGGACATCACTGGACGGAATGGCGTCTCGCTGGAGAAGCAGTGGGCCGGCGGGCCCGGCAGTTACCTGGGGCTGTCGGTGGCGGGGTTCCCCAATCTGTTCACGATCACCGGTCCTGGCAGCACGATGGTGCTGTCGAACGTGCTCAGGGCGATTGAACATCACGTCGCTTGGATCAGGGATTTGTTGCTGCACCTGCGATCCACCGGGCAGCTGTACGCCGAAGCCGAGCAGGCGGCGCAGGAGGATTGGACCGGACAAGTCGCCGAAGCGGCGGCCAAAACCTTGTACCGCCACGCCGATTCCTACTATCTCGGCGCGAATGTGCCTGGCAAGACGCGAGTGTTCATGCCCTACTCGGGCGGGCTCGACGTCTACCGTGGGATCTGCGAATCGGTCGCCCAGCAGGGTTACCGCGGCTTCACGCTGACCGCGCCGTGACCGGCCGCGAACATCCGCTGTCCCTCGCCGGGCTGGCCGTCGTGCTGCTGGGCACGCTGCTGCCGATGATGGACTCGTTCATCGTCAACGTCGCGCTGCCGACGATCGGCACGGACCTGGGCGCCGCCAACGCCGATCTCGAACTCGTCGTCGCCGGGTACGGGCTCGCGTTCACACTGCTGCTGGTGCTCGGCGGCAGGCTCGGTGACGCGTTCGGCCGCCGCCGGGTGCTGGTCGTGGGGCTGCTGGGCTTCGTCGTGACGTCGCTGCTGTGCGCGCTCGCGACGGGTCCCGGCTGGCTGATCGCGGCGAGGGTCGCGCAGGGTGCGACGGCGGCGTTGATTCCGCCGCAGGTGCTCGGCACCATCCAGTCCGCGATCGCGCCGGAGCGTCGCGCGCGGGCGATGAGCGGGTATGCGGCGGTGAGCGGTCTGGCGGCGATTCTCGGTCTGGTGCTCGGTGGGGTGCTGTTGCGCGCGGATCTGTGGGGTACGTCGTGGCGGCTGCTGTTCCTGATCAACCTGCCGTTGGGGCTGGTGGCGGCCGTACTGGCCGTTTTCCTGGTTCCTGACACGAAATCCGAGCGTCCGGCGGGGCTTGATCCGCGCGGCACGGCGCTGCTGGGCTCGCTGGTGCTGCTTCTGCTCGTGCCGGTCAACCGCGGCCCGGTGCTCGGCTGGCCTTGGTGGACGTTCGTGCTGCTGGCGGCCGTGCCGGTGGTGGCGTTCGCGTTGTGGCGTACGGAAAATCGCGTGGCGTCGCCGTTGCTGCCGCCGTCCGTGCTCACCGAACCCCGGGTGCGTGGCGGGTTGCTGTTGCTCGCGCCGTTCTTGGCCGCGTGGGCCGGTTTCCTGTTCGCGCTGCCGTTGACGCTGCAGCACGGCTTCGGCCTGGATCCGATGACGGCCGGGCTGGCCGTGGCCCCGATGTCGCTGGCGTTCCTGCTCGGGTCCTTCGCGGTGCCGGGCCTGCGGTCGCGTCTCGGCGACCGCACGACGTCGTGCGGCGCGCTGGTGCAGGCGCTCGGTGTCGCGTGGCTGCTCGGCTGGCTGGGGCTGGACGGTCCTGTGTGGACAGCGCTGCCCGGTCTGGTCCTGATCGGTCTCGGCCAGGCGCTGGTGGTGGGCGCCGCGAACATCTCGGTGCTCGCCGCGGTGCCCACCACGCACGCGGGTGTCGGCGGCGGGGTGCTGGTGACCACCCAGCAGGGCTCGATGGCCATCGGGGTGGCCGTGCTCGGGACGGTCTTCGCGGCCACGTCGTTCGGGGTCGTGCTGGTGGTGCAGCTCGTCACCGGACTCGCCGTCGCCTACGCCGTGAAGAACACCCGCGTGGCCGCTTCGGTCAGCTGACGGCGGCCGCGCCGATCTCGTCGAGGGACAGGCCCAGTTCCGTGTGCAGGAAACGGACCATCGTCCAATGCGGCAGCGCGCCTTCGTCGAACTGTCCGAACTCCTTCTGGTACAAGGGGATCCAGCGCAACGCCTCGCTGATGGCCTGCTCGCGCGGCGGCTCCGCCTGGTACTCGGAATAGCTGATGCTGCGATGCTCGATGAAGAAACCGCCGGGCAGCCTGGCGCACAGGTCACGGTATTCGGCGGTCTGCAGGATCAGGTAGTGCCAGATCTCGTCGATCTCCTGCTCGACCGGGAGGAACAACCCGGCGAGGTCGGCGCGGTGCGCGGACACCAAGTACAGGTACCGCAGGCATTCCAGGGTCTGCCGTTCGACGTACTCGGCCGGTTCGCCGGTCTTGCGCGCGAAATAGGCGACGGTCTCGTCGTAGAGCCCTTCTCCCAGCAGTGATCGCAGGTCGACGGACATGGCAACGCTCCTAGTGGTCTCGGGAATCCGGGTGCAGCCAGGCGTATTTGCCCGACTTGCCGATCGGGATGTGCTCGCGATGCACGAGTTCGACGGACAGTTCGAGGTGCTCGGCCAGCGCCTCGGCGAGCGCGCCGCCCTCGATCGGCGAGCCGTCGAAGGTCGTGTACTCCAGCTCCGCAGCGGCTCCTTCACCCACCCGCAAGCGGTAGAGGAACACCGATGACGCGCGCTCGCCGATCCACCGGTCGAGGTCGCCGTGGCAGACGAGCGTCGAGCCGACTCGGATGAGTTCCTTTTCCCTGCCACAGAACCGGGCGATCCTCGCCGGGTCCGGGGTCCCGTCGACCGTGCGGGCGCAGTCGCCGGAGCGGTAGCGGATCAGCGGCATGTGGGGATTGCGGATGCTGGACACGATCAGGCTGTAGAGCGTGCTCCCCTGCTCGACCGGGACCAGCTCGACCCGCATCTGATCCAGGTACGGGTGATACCGGCCGTCCCGGTCGCTGTAGTAGAGGTAGCCGAGTTCGGTGCTGCCGAACAGATCGACGATCGGGCAGGCGAAGTGCTCGCGCAGGAACCGGGAGACGTTGTCCGGCGTGTACTCGTAGGCGTGCACGATGCTGTCGGGCTGCGGCAGGCGGTCGGCCAGTCCCCACTCCCGAGCCTTCAGCACCAGGTGAGCGAGGTGGTAGCTGGAGCAGTCCAGGTGGTAGCGCCCTTCCGGGTGCGTCGCGCGCGCCTGGTCGATCTCGTCGAGCATGCGGCCGACGTCCTCGCGCGACCACAGCGCGGGATCGAGGCGCTGGTTGAGGTAGAGCGTCCGCTCGTCGAGGCGCCGGTCCTCCAGGCTCGGCCGCTCGGCGGGCTGCACGCCGCGCGCTTTGGCGTTCACCCGCGCGACGTGTTCGGTGGCCAGCACGGTGGTGATCGACACCCGGGGGCACCCGGCCACCCAGGTGTGCGCGATGTCCGGATGTTCGCTCCACAGCCGGTAATACGACTTGAGCAGGAAGTACGGCGGGCGGATCAACTGCATGCGCGCGTGGTTCGTCCCGGTGGACAGCACGAACTCCGCGGCGCCGGTGTCCAGCGCCTCCTTGAGTTCCGGGGTCATCCAATTGCCGGGGAAACCCCGCGCGATGACACTCTTTTCGAGAATGGGGAAATCGCCGGACTCGAGCGAGTCGCGATACAGCGGAATTCCCCGGATCTTTTCGACCATCTCGGCCGAGGGCCGCATAGACATCTCCACCCATGCTCGGAAGGTGTCGTGAGTGGTATGGCCGGTTAGAACCGGCCATACCACTCACGACGCTGGACTCAGCCGCGGGAAATGCAGCCTTCCTTCGACTTGGAAATGCAGCCTTCCTTGCCGGCGGCCGGAGCGGAGTTCGCGGCGACCCACTTCGACCAGACGTCGTCCTTGGCGATGAGCTTGACCAGCTTGTCCATGTCATACCTCCGGATGGGGTGTGCGAGAACGTGACGACCTGGAGATCATCACCAACCCAACGTAAAGGATTTGCAAAGAGATCGTCAAGGTGACTTTTATCAGCGAAATCGGGGCGAATTCAGGGGTCGCGAAAGCCGGGCTCGGGAAACATTCCTCCCGAACCCGGCTTTCGCGTGAATAGCGGAGTTCTAGCCCGCCGAACCATTCGTCGGCATGATGTGACCCCTGGTCGCCAGCGCCGCCAGCGTCGCGTCCCGGCCGCTCGGCACGGACTTGCCCGTCGGGCTGAAGGCGCCCGTGCGGGTGTCGTAGAGATGCACCTGCGCGCCGCCGACGTCGAAGTACATGCCGATCAGCTCGAGTTCGCCGAGCGCTTCGGCCTGCCGGACCACCGGGTACTCCCGCAGCCGGTCCAGCTGCTCCAGCACGTTGTGCAGCGCGAGCTGGTTGGCGCCGGTCGGCGTCTGCTCGCCCTCGATGCCGATGACCGGATGCGAACGCGACCTGGCCAGGCTCGCTTCACCGTGCCGCAGCCACGAACTCAACGCGGGCGCACCGGCGGGCACGCCGTTCAGCAACGCCTTCATCGCGCCACAGGACGAGTGTCCGCACACGACGATCTCGCTCACCTTCAGCACACCGACCGCGAACTCGACCGCGGCGCCGATCGAGGTGTCCGTGCCGTCGGCGCTGCTCGCGTTGTCGGGCACCAGATTGCCGATGTTGCGCACGGTGAACAGGTCACCCGGCCCGCTCGTGGTGATCAGGTTGGGCACGATCCTGGCGTCGCCGCAGGTGATGAACAGGGTCTGCGGCCGCTGTGAATCCGCGAGCTTGCTCAGCGTCGGCTGCACCAGCTTCGACGTGCGCCGCTGGAACTCTTCCGTGCCACGCCGCATCGAGCTCTGCACCGGCACGCTGGCGCCGGTCACCGACGGGCCTTCCGCCTGCTGCCAGTCCGACCACGGCGCGAACCAGCGAGGCACCACCGGGTTCGCCTTCGACTTGTGGACGGTCGGCTCCCCCGCCCTGCCCCGCTCGAACCACGGGTGGCCGACCTCGTCCACGATGACGATGCCGCCGCTGTTCTCGTGCGCCTTCTGCCAGGTGGTCAGCGTGTCGAACGCCGCGTGGTCCATGTAGTCGACGACGAGTTCCAGCGTCACCTTGCTGCCGCGCGGCAATCCGCCGAGCACCAGTGACAACCGGGGAATCGACAGCGCGGCGAGCGCGCCCTCGACCACGACCCGCCAGCCGTCGCCGTCGGGCTCGGCGTGAATGCCGGACCACAGCAGGCGGCGCAGCATGAGCACGGCCGCGACGCCGATCCCGATCATCACCCCGGACAGCAGGTCGATGCACACCACACCGGCCAGCGTGATCAGATAGACGGGCAGGTCGCCGTGCCGCCGGATTTCCTTGGCGTGCGTGAGGTTCAGCAGCTTCGCGCCGACGTAGACCAGCAGTCCGGCCAACGCGGCGAGCGGAATGTTGCGCAGCAGGCCAGCGAAAGCGACGACGAACAGCAGGATCCAGAGACCGTGCAGGATCCCGGACATCCTGGTGCGCGCCCCGGACTGCACGTTCGTCGAACTGCGCACGATCACGCCGGTCACCGGCAGGCCGCCCAGCGCGCCGGAGGTCATGTTCGCCGCGCCCTGCCCGATGAGCTCACGGTTGAGGTCGGCGCGGCGCCCCTTGTGCATCTTGTCGGTCGCCACGGCCGAGAGCAGGCTCTCGACGCTGGCCACCAGCGCGATCGTCACCACGGCCATGCCGAACTGGAACCAGCCGGAGGACGGGAACAGCGGCACGAAACGGATGTCGAGCAGATTCGCGGGGGTGTCGACCTTCGCGACGTCCATGCCGGTCGTGGCGGCGAGCACCGTCACCAGCAGCACCGCGGCCAGTGGCCCGGGAATCTTGCGAACCGCCGACGGCATCTTGCCCCAGAGCATCAGCACGACGATCGTGAGCACGCCGATCAGCACGGCGGGTTCGTGATGCTCGATGATCTGCTGAGGCAGGGCTTTGACGTTGGCGATCGGCGAGCTTTCCGGGCCACCACCCAGAACCACGTGCAGCTGGGCGAGCACGATCGTCACGCCGATACCGGCGAGCATGCCGTGCACGACCGCGGGCGAGATGGCCAGCGCGGCCCTCGCGATGCGGCTCAGTCCCAGCAGGATCTGCAGCGCGCCCGCCACCAGGGTGATCGCGCAGGTGGTCTTCCAGCCGAACGTGTTGATGGTGTCGGCCATGATCACGGTCAGCCCCGCGGCGGGACCGCTGACCTGAAGCACCGAACCACCGAGCGCCCCCGCGACGACACCACCGATGACGGCGGCGATCAGGCCTGCCACGATCGGCGCGCCCGACGCGAGTGCGATACCGAGCGAAAGCGGGACCGCCACGAGGAACACGACCAGCGACGCCGGAACGTCGTAGCGCAGATTCTCCCGCAGCGACCGCCACTTGCCCGCACCTGGCGGTGGCGCGTGTTCGCGTTCGCTGGTCACCTTGCTCATTGCTTGATTCCTCCGTGATCGAGGTCGATGGATGTCGATGGCGGCCGGCCGCGGTGACGGCCACCACTCAATAGATACCGTAAAACCAAGTGGAAGTGTTCCATTAGTAAAGAACTCTCCCGTCTTTCTTTACTAAAGCGTCCCACCGAATGAACACCCAAGATCACTCAAATGAGGTCAATATGCACGAAGTCGTCACGCCTCGTAGTTGATCTTCGCCAAGTTGATCTTGTCAACCGCCTTTCGAGTGGCACCGATAGTCCGTCAACTCAGACCAATCACTGTGACCTTTACGTCAATCCGCGAAGCCGCCCAGGCCGCCTGCCGACTCGGACATTTCGGGTACAGTTCGCCGCATCGACTCGAAGAAGGAGACTGTTTGATGCACTGGGGGAAGTTGAGCGGCTCGGTCGCGGCGGCATTGCTGTGCGGCCTCGCCGTGACCGGCACCGCGAACGCGGGCAGCCCGCATTGCCAAGACTGGTGGACCATCGACGACACGGCGAAGACCGTGTTCACCGACAACACCAAGACCGTGAAGTTCTGGGGACACCGCAGCTGCGGCGGCACCGCGCCGCAGTTCTGGTCGGCGCCGTATCGCCCGGACGAACCGGGCGACCACACCTGGGAGCGAGTCAAAGCGTTGCACGGCAACGATCCCGGCGCGGTCGCGTACGGCTTCGAACTGCGCAAACAAGGCCAGGGCCGGGTCGCCGTGGGCTTCGCCGCCAGCCACGGCTGATCTCCGCGCACCCGAACGACCAGGGGTCGTGAGTGGTACGGCCGGTTAGTACTGCAACGGCACTTGGTGGTGGTGTGGTAGATCATCGTTGTGGTGGTTGATGTGGCGATGGCTGAGTTGGATCGTGTGCATGAGCTGATTTCGGGCCGGTTCGCGCGGTCGGAGCCGCGTGGCAGGGCCCGGGATTACATGTCCGGGCTGGTCGCGGGGTTGGAGCGCAAGAACGGGTGGACGCTGGCCGAGCAGGCCGGTGAGGTGTGCCCGGATGGGATGCAGCGGTTGCTGCGGCGGGCGGACTGGGACGTCGACGGTGTGCGGGACGACCTGCGGGACTACGTGGTCGAGCACCTCGGTGACCGCGGTGGTGTGCTGATCGTGGATGAGACCGGGTTTCTGAAGAAGGGCATCCGTTCGGCGGGGGTGCAGCGTCAGTACTCGGGGACCGCGGGGCGGATCGAGAACTGTCAGATCGGGACGTTCCTGGCGTATGCGTCCGCGCGTGGTCATGTGCTGATCGATCGGGAGTTGTATCTGCCTGAGTCGTGGCTGGCTGATCGCGGCCGCTGCCGGAAGGCCGGGATTGCCGATGAGGTCGAGTTCGAGACGAAGCCGCGGCAGGCGATGGCGATGCTCGAGCGGGCGTTCGCCGCGGGTGTGCCGTTCGCGTGGGTCACCGCCGATGAGGCCTATGGGCAGGCCCAGTACCTGCGGGACTGGCTCGAAGCCCGCGACGCCGCCCACGTGCTGGCCCTGAAGATCAGCGACACCGTGACCACCGTCGACGGCGAGAAGGCCCGGACCGGTGAGCTGGTCGCGGACCTGCTTAGCCAAGGCGTGGCGGCGGCTCTCGGTCGGCGCCGGCGCGCACGGACCCCGCGAATTCGACTGGGCCAGGACCCCGATCCGCACCGGCTGGCAGGCCGGTCGCGGGCACTGGCTGCTCGCCCGCCGCTCGATCTCCGATCCGACCGAGATCGCCTACTACGTCTGCTACGGACCACGCCGCTCGACACTGCTGGACTTGGCGTGGATCGCCGGGTCCCGCTGGCGGATCGAGGAATGCTTCCAGCAAGCCAAGAACGAAGCAGGGCTCGACCACTACCAAGTCCGGTCCTGGCGAGCGTGGTACGCCCACATCACCCTGTCCATGCTCGCCCACGCCTGGCTCGCCGTCGCCAGATCCCTTGCCATAAAAGGGGAATCGGTGTCGACGAGCCAGGCATGATCGGATTCAGCTACCGGAGATCCGTCGCCTGCTCACCAAGCTGGTCCTGCGTGTCGCCGACGCCACCGACTACATCTGGGCCTGGTCCCGGTTCCGCCGCCGACGACAACACCAAGCCCGCCTCAGTCACTACAAACGACGCGGCTACCCACTCACCTAACTGCCGTTGCAGTACTAACCGGTCCAAACACTCACGACCCCTTCGCGGTTGCGGGGCGGCGGGAATATCCGGCAACTTAGTCACGTATCATGACTATCAGGATTCGTGACTAAGGAGTTTGCCGATGTCCGTCATCGAGATGACGACCTTCACCGTGAAGCCGGAGCGCACGCGGGCGATGCTGGACGCCCGTCGTGGCATGGTCGAGGCCTTCCAGTCCGACCGGCGGGGCTTCGTCAGCGCGAACCTGGTGCGTATCGACGAGCGCACCTGGCTCGACTTCGTCGAATGGACCGACGACGCCGCGTGGGACGAGTCGAAGGCGAAAGGCGCGAACCTGCCCGCCATCGCCGAGTTCTTCGGCACGATCGACGCGCTGGTCGGCGCCGAGCGCGGCGTGCGCTACGACGACCCGGCAGGCAGGCGGGTCCGCACGATCGCGTACGGACCGGAGCCTTCGCAGGTCGGCGAGCTTTACCTACCCGAGGGCGACGGGCCGTTCCCGGCCGTGGCCGTCGTGCACGGCGGATACTGGGCGGCGATGTGGGATCGGCGCCAGATCACCGATGTCGTCGACGACCTGGTCGCCAAGGGCTACGCGGTGTGGAACGTCGAGTACCGCCGGATCGGCGAGCCGGGTGGCGGCTGGCCTGGCACCTTCCTCGACATCGCCGCCGCCGTCGACGCGCTCGACGGGATGGATCCGGCGCTCGACACCAGCCGCGTCGTGCTGCTCGGTCACTCCGCGGGCGGGCACCTGGCGACGTGGGCGGGTCACCGCGCGGCACTACCGGCCGAGGCGCCGGGCGCCGCGCCCAAGATCACTCCCGTCGGCGTGGTCTCGCTCGGCGCGCCGCTCGATCTCCGCGCCGCCGAGGCGACCGGGTTCGGCAAGGTGCTCGCCGACCCGAACGCCGAGCCGCCGAAGGACGCGCCCGAGACGGCACGGCCCGAAGTGTGGCCGGCGGTGGCCGAACTGGTGGGTGACGGGATCACGAAGCTGCTGATCGACGGCCACTTCGACTGGACGTCACCGCTCGAGCTGCCGAGCGCGGGTGTCCCGGTGCTCGCCGTGCACGGCACCGCCGACGAAGCCGTGCCCGCCGCGTGGAGCAGTCGGTACGTCGAAAAGACCGAGGGCGCCCAGTACATCGAGGTCGAGGGCGGCACCCACTTCGACGTGGTCCACCCGTATCACCCCGTCTGGCCGGAAGTCACCGGCTGGATCGCGCGGGCGGTCGGCCGGCTCGACCACGAGGCGATCCTGGAGCAGGCCTGGAACGACCCGGGCACCACTTCCGTCGCGCTGCCGCCGGTGCGCGTGAACGAGGTGCTGCGCGAGCGCTACGAGGTGCGGCCGCCGTTCGCGTACACCGGGGAGTTGTTGTGGGACATGGAGGTTCGCAAGGCGGCGGCGCCGGACAAGTTCATCCCGTCGGTGGTGAAACCGGGCAGCGCTGAGAAGTTCCCGAGCACGTGGCATGGCCGTTTCGAGGACTTCACCCGGGTGTCCGACCAGCGGCTGTGGGCCGACCCCGACCGCTACGCGACGATCATCGAGCACGTCCGCCTCGACCACGAGAACCGGCGCGCGTACTTCGTCGGCGCCGAGCGCTTCGAGGCACCCGACGGCCGCGTGTTCACCGCGGGCGCCGGGCAGCCGATCTTCCACGTCGAGCATTCGGTGACCGGCCCGGAGGACGATCCGCGCAACGTCTGGCGCGTGGTGCACCTGACCACCGCACCGGATCCCACGCTGGCCGCGGCCTTCGACCGGCTGGCGAACGATCCCTACCTGCGCGACTTCATCGAAATCCATCTTCGCGACCATCTCGGCCGCGAACTCGCCCGCCGCTGACGGTCGATACAGTGACGATCGGCGACCCGAAAGGAGAACGGCGATGGTCACCCGCGCGGAACGGAACGCGACCGACCCCGACCTGGGTGTCCTTTCCGGACGGCTCCTGTTCGCGGTCCAGCGCGAGCTGTTCACCACGCTCGCCGAGCAGGGCTTCGACGACCTGAAGCACCGGCACGGCGCGGTGCTCGCCTACCTGGACCCGGACGGCGTGCGCGCGACCGACCTGTCCCGGCTTTCGGGGCAGCACAAGCAAATCGTCGGCACGCTCATCGACGAGCTGGAGACACTCGGCTACGTCGAGCGCAAACCGGACCCGAGCGACCGCCGCGCGAAGCTGATCTGCCCCACCGAACGCGGGCTGGCCCAGATGCGCACGGCCGACGCCATCATGGCCGACATCCAGAACCGGCACGCGAAACGCCTCGGCCGCGAGGAATTCGGCCACTTCAAGCGCGTGCTCAACGACATCACCGAGCACCAGCGCCACGCTTTGAAGGACTCGTGAGCGTTGCGGGCGGTTAGAACCCGTCTTGGAACTTCGTTAGGTGGTCTTGGCCCGCTTTTTTCGGCGGGTCAGGCGCCTGGTCATGATAGTGATCATGGAGAGGTTGATGAAGGCTTCGGAGTGTTCGGGTAGGCGTTCGTAGTCGCGGACGTTGCGTCTGGCTTGGGTGATCCAGGAGAAGGTGCGTTCGACGACCCAGCGTCTGGGCAGGAGAACGAATGTTTTCTGGCCGACGATTTTCTTGACGATGTCGAGTGTCATGCCCAAGGTCTTTTTGGTCCACTGGACAAGGTCTTTGCTGGTGTAGCCGCCGTCGGCCCACACCCAGGTGACGCCACGCTGGAGGGCGTGCAGCGCGGGCAGCAGCAGCCGGGCCGCGGAGCGGTCTTGCAGGTTGGCGGCGGTGACCAGCACCACCAGTAGTAGGCCTTGGGTGTCGGTGGCGATGTGGCGTTTGCGGCCGTCGATCTTCTTCCCGCCGTCATAGCCGCGAGAAGGTTTGCCGACGGTTTCGGCGGCTTTGACCGATTGAGAGTCGATCACCGCCGCCGACGGTGCCGGGTTCCTGTTCGCGCGCAGCCGGATCTTCTCCCGTAGCCGGTCACGGATCTTCTCGAACACCCCCGCCTTCGACCAGCGGGTAAAGAATCCGTGCACTGTTTTCCAGGGCGGGAAGTCCGACGGCAGGGCACGCCATTTGATGCCGTTGTCGGTGACATACCGCAACGCGTCCACGATCGCGCGGCGGTGATGTTTCTCCGGACGGCCACCCGCCGCGGTCTCACACGCCGGGCGCGGCAGCAACGGCTCAAGCAACACCCACTCGGCGTCGGTGGTGTCGGTGGGGTAGCGACGGCTACGACAACCCGCTGACGTGGGCCGATCGATGATCGAGTACAAAGGGAGACCGGGCCTCTGCTGGGAAATGATCAAGATGTGGTGTCAAGATCACTAGCAGAGGCCCGACCTATACCCGCAACCGGCATCAAGGACGGGTTCTTAGAACCGCCCGCAACGCGCACGACCCCTTAGGCGGTGGCGCGGCGCAAAACCAGCCAGGCCCCGGCGCCAAGCACCAGCGCGAACGCGAGCGGGTAGGCGGCGAACAGGGCAAGCGACGGCTGCCCGCCCAGGAATCGCCCGATCGACGACCACCAGCCCTGCGACGTCGCCAAGGCACCGGCTCCCGCCAACGCCGCCGCACCACCGAAGACCGTGAGGTAGATGCCGGTCTGACGCCAGCGCTGGAACACCACACCCGCCAGCACGCAGATCGCGGACACCGCGATGATCGGCACGGTGTAGGCGAGCCATCGCGTGATCGGGCCGTACTCGTGGATCGCGCCGGGTGCGAAGATCCTGGCCTCACGGCCCCAGCCGCCGGTGCCCTGCTCGATGGCGCCGAAACCCACCAGCACCAGGCCGAAAACGAGTGCCTGCGCCGTGATGACCAGCGCCGTCGCCTCGGCGAATTTGCGTCGCGTCACGCCCAGCCCGAGCGCGAACGGGAAGACCTGGGTCATTGTCTGCAGGTGGCCCGCCGCCGCCACCGCGCCGACCACCGGGAGCAGGTAGACCTCGTGCGGGCCGGTGGCCGTCTCCCCGTTGGAGATGTCGATGACCCAGCCCAGCAAGGGCATCGCGGCCACCACGGCCAGCGGATAGGCGATCAAGGCAGGCCAGTTGACCAGCTGGATCCGTGCGACGTCGAGTACGCGTTTCATCGGGATTCCTTCCCTGCGGCGACCGGCACGCCGTTGCGTTGGGTGGTGCGGACGACCAGCTGCTGCAGGGAAACCGGCTCGAAGTCCAGCCCGGCTTCGGACCGGGCGGGAGCGCCGGTGAGGATCACGCGCAGGGAGCCGCCGACGCGTTCGCGGTGGATTTCGTCGTATCCGGCGGCGAAGCGTTCCACGGCGTCAGCCGGCCCGGTGACCGCGACGGCCTCGCCGCGCAAGGACTCCGCGTCCGCGTCGATGAGCACCCGGCCGCGGTCGAGCAGGACGACGTGTTCGATCAGGTCGCTGACCTCGTCGATCAGGTGCGTGGAGAGCACGATCGTGCGCGGGTGCTCGGCGTAGTCGGCGAGCAGCCGGTCGTAGAAAAGCTGGCGTGCCACGGCGTCGAGGCCGAGGTACGGCTCGTCGAACAGGGTCAACGGCGCCCTCGAAGCCAGCCCGATGATCACGCCGACAGCCGACAGCTGGCCTCGCGAGAGCTTGCCGAGCAGCTGGTCCGCCGGGACGGCGAAGTCGGCCAGTAGCGCCGAGGCGTACGCGTTGTCCCAGTTCGGGTAGAGCAGTTCCGCGGCGCGCAGTGCGTGCCTCACCCGGAACTTTTCCGGGTAGTGCTGGCTTTCCTTGATGAAGCAGACCTGCGAGAGCACGTCGGCGTTCTCGTACGGGTGCCGGCCGAAGACCTCGACCGTGCCGTCTGTCTCGAAGCTCTGGCCGGTGAGGATCCGCATCAGCGTGGTCTTGCCGGCGCCGTTTCGGCCGAGCAGGCCGTGGATCGTGTTCTCGGACAGCTCCAGGCTGATCCCGGCTAGCGCGTCGAGAGCGCCGTAGCTCTTGGTCAAACCGTTCGTGCGCACCACGTTCATGGTTGTGGCTCCCAGACGTCGATGAGTTTCTTGATCTCCTCGGCGTCCATGCCGAGCTTGCCCGCCTCCGCCATCAGCGGGGCGAGGAACTGCCGCGTGAAGTCGCCGCGCCGTCGTTCCAGCAGCTCCGCGCGGGCGCCTGTGGCGACGAACATGCCGATGCCTCGTCTCTTGTAGAGGATCCCGTCGGCGACGAGCTGGTTGATGCCCTTCGCCGCGGTCGCCGGGTTGATCCGGTGGAAGGCCGCGAGTTCGTTGGTGGAGGGCACCTGCGTGTCCGCGGCCAGGCTCCCGTCGACGATCGAGTTCTCGATCTGCTCGGCGATCTGGAGGAACAGCGGCCGTCCGTCGTCCTTCACGCCGACCACCGCGCACTGCGGTTCGTCGGTTCATTACTCATGTAACTAACCATGGCGGCTCGGGCGGGTCCTGTCAAGAAAAAGAACCGCCGCCGGGCCCCAGTCCCCGACGGCGGTTCTCTTTTGCTCCGGTGATCAGGCGGCCAAGCCGCCACCACCGGTCTGAGGGGCGCCCTTCGGCACCTGCGCTACCTGCTTCACCGGCGCGACGGCCTTGCGCACCGGCTCCGCCTGCTTCGGCGCGTCCTTCGCCTGGACGGTGAAGCGGTTGTGCGCGGACAGCGTCGAGCCGTCCGGCTCGAAGCAGTTGACCTTCAGGTCGTAGATGCCGGGCGCGATGTCCTTCACCACCGCGTTGTCGGCGAACTTGCCCTTCGGGTCCTTGAAGCCGGACCAGGTGACGCCCAGCGCGCCGGAGATCACCACGTAGCCGTCAGCCCCGGTGCAGACGCCCTGGACCTTGACGGTGTCACCCGGCTTGCCGACCGACGGCGACGCGTAGACGAGCGCGTTCGGCGTGGTCGGCGGCACCAGGTGGAACCTCGTCGAGATGTGCCTGGCGGCCTGTTCGGGGTACGAACAGGTCAACGAGACGTCGTAGACGCCCGGTGCGAGGTCGCGCACCTTGCCGACGTAGGTGACCTTCGATTCCTTGGAACTGTGGTGGATTCCCAGCACGTCGGCGTCGAGCGCGCTCACCGCGCCGCCGTCGCACAGCGCGGTGACGGTCACCTCCGCGCCGACATGAGCGGTGTTCGGCGAGAGCTTCAGCGAGGGACCGCTCGTCGGGGCCGCGAGTGCGGTTCCCGCGGACAGGGCCAGCAAGCCGATCGTCATACCGGAAACGGCGGCGTTCTTGATGCGCACAGTCTTCTCCCCATGGTTCGTATGCGAATGAAAGAAATGAATGTCGTCAACCGGGCCCTTTTGCTGTTCCCCCAGCGGTTTCCCTTGTTCCGACACCCCTAAGACGCACGGCCATGGCCGGGGTTGCCTGCCCCGGTAACGACTAGATCAAGGTCGTTCCGCGACGAGCACGACGGTCGGGCCGATCGGCCCGTCGGGCGGAAGCCGAAGCTCGGCGGTCGGCCGCAGCCCGGCTTGCTCGAGCAGCTCCACGAGCTGTTCGGGTCGCCACAGATACGTCGTCCAGGTGACCGGGACTCCCCCGTACGCCTCGGTGCGCTCCCTGTCGCCGTCGCCGACGTGCGTCGCGATCATCAACTGCCCCTTGGGTTTCAGTGCTCGCGCGAACGACGACAGCACCTGCGGCAGCACGTCACGGGGCAGGTTGAACAACGACCACCAGCCCAGCAGCCCGCCGTAGGACGCTTCGGCCAGTTCGAGGTCGGTCGACGAGCCGACCCTGAACTCACAGTCCGGATAAAGGCGACGCGCGTGCTCGATCATGCGGGGCGACAGGTCCACTCCGGTGACGTCGACGCCGCGTTCGGCCAGGTAGCCGGTGACCGTGCCCGGTCCGCAGCCGACGTCGAGCACGGGTCCCAGCTCACGGACGGCGTCGGCGAACACGTCCATCACGGCGCTTAACCACGGGTGGGTACGGATGTCGCCGAGCCCTGTCGTCACCACCATGTCGATGTAGTTGTCGGCGACGCGGTCGTAGGAGTCGCGCACGGCTTCGAGATCAGCGGGCTGCTCAATCATGGCCGCGACTCTAGGGGGTCGACGCCGGTGAGGTCGACGCTGGCGGACCACACCCGGGCGGCGAGTTCCTTGTCGGCGAACACCCCTTGGACGGCTTCGAGCCTGGGTTCGCCGCGGAGTCCGAACACCCGTGGTCCCCAGAGCTGACCGCCCTGGACGGAAGGGTCGAGCACCGCTCGCACGGCAGGCCACGCACCCGCTTCCTTACCCTGCAAGAGAATCCCGGCAGGGAGGCCGCGCAGGCGTTGACCGGCCGTCTGGAGGTGGACCGGTGGCCGCGACGGCGTGAGGGAGTCGAGCGCGCCGCCAGGGTGGGTCACCACGCTCATCGTCGCGTGGCCGGCGGCACGGAGGCGGCGGTCGAGTTCGAACCCGCACAGCATTTGCGCGAGCTTCGAGCGCGCGTACGCGTCCTTCGGCCGATAGTCGCGCGCGGACTGGAGGTCGCCGAGGTCCAGTCGCACCGATTTCGCCGTGAAACTGCCGGTCGTCACGACGCGCCCGCCGGACAGCAAGGGCGCCAGCCTGCCGATCAGCGCGAAGTGCCCGAGGTGATTGGTGGCGAACATCAGCTCGTGGCCATCCTCGGTTTCGCGTCGCTCCGGCTGGTCGAGCAGCACGCCGGCGTTGCAGACGACCGCGTCGAGGTGATCCAGTTCGTCCACTGTGGACTTGAGCGAGGCGAGGTCCAGCTGAAGGTGGGACAGGCGCGCCCCTGGCACACGGGAACGGATCGAGGCCATCGCGGCCGCGGCCTTCGCGGCGTCCCTGCTGCCGAGAACGACGGTCGCCCCGGTGGTGGCGAGCTGCTCGGCGACGAAGTACCCGATGCCCGCGTTGCCGCCGGTGACCAGGAATTTCTTGCTATCGGCTCGCGGCAGCCGACGGACGTCCCACTGCATGACAGTCCCCCTCAAAGTCGGAATGACTCCGAAATTGTACACACTCCGACTTTGGCGTACGGTGACGTCATGGACCCCACGCAGGTGCCGGGACGGCGCGAGCGCAAGAAAGCCGCCACGCGCCAAGCGCTCTCCGCCGCCGCGCGACGACTGTTCCTGGAGCGCGGGTTCGACAAGGTCACCGTCGCCGAGATCGCCGAAGCGGCCGACACGGCGGTGTCGACGCTGTTCGTGCACTTCCCCGGCGGCAAGGAAGCGCTGGTGCTCGGCGACGGCGCCGAACGCGAGCAGGCCCTGACCGCCGCGGTGCGCGAGCGCGCGAGAGGCGTCTCGATCCTGCAAGCGCTCCAAGACTTTCTCGCCACACGAGGACCGTTCGACCCCGCCCCAGACCCGAAGGCCCGCGCGGTCGCGCAACTCGTCGTCTCGACGCCGGCGTTGCGCGCTTACGCCAGGACACTGTGGACCGGCTGCGAAACCGCGCTCGTCAACGTCATCGCCGAGCAGACCGGCCAGAACGCGGGCGACCTCTCACTACGCCTGCTCGCGCGCTATGTGTTGGAAATCCCCGACATCGCGGGCACGGAGCCCGACCCGCCCGCCGCGCTGGACACGGCTTTCACCCATTTGCGCCGCGGCTGGCCCAAGCTCTGACGACCGCCGGGTTTCGTGCAGTAGCCACCTCGCCGGACGAAGAGCCCATACGATCTTCGCTCCGACATCGAGGAGAAGCACGGCGAATGAGGCTGCGACGTTCATGGCGGGCCACCCTGTGCGTACTGGTGGCCGCCGCGACGATGACCGGCTGCGGCGGCGAGCCTCCTCGCCCTGGCAACACGCTCGCCTCCGCGGACGCGGGCAAGCTCACCATCGGGATCCGGTTCGACCAGCCCGGCATGGGCCTTAAGACGCTTAACAAGACTTACGAGGGCTTCGACATCGACGTCGCCCGGTACATAGCCGCCGAACTCGGCGTCGAACCGGAAGACATCACCTGGGTGGAGACCCGCCCGGCCAACCGGGAGAACTTCATCACCGGCGGCGCGGTGGACTTCGTCGTCGGCGCCTACACGATCGACGAAGAGCGCAAGCGGCAGGTGGCTTTCGCGGGGCCTTACCTCCCCTACGGCCAGGACCTGCTCGTGCGGCGCACCGACAACTCGATCACCGGCCCGCAGTCGCTCAACGGCAAGAGATTGTGCACGGTCAGCGAGTCCACTTCGGCCCAGTACGTGAAGGACACGTTCGCCCACGACACGAAACTGGTGCAGTACAAGCAGTATTCCGACTGCGTGTCCTCGCTGCTCGCCAATCTCGTCGACGCCATCACCACCGGCAACGCGCTCCTCAGCGGCTATGCCGGGCAGCATCCGGAACTGCTCAAGGTGGTCGACAAGCCGTTCACCCAGCGCGCGTACGGGATCGGCCTGCGCAAGGACGACGCCGCGAGCCGGTCCAAGATCAACGAAGCGCTGCGGAAGATGATCGCGAGCGGCGCCTGGCGTGCTTCACTGCAGGCCAACCTGGGCCCGTCCGGCTACACGATCCCGGCGCCGCCCGCGATCAACGGCTAAGCCGGGATAAAGCGGGCTTTACTCCGCGGAGTAAAGCCCGCTTTATCCCGGCACTGGGTCAGGCCGGGGAGACCGCCGTGACCTCGACGGAGTCGCCCTTCAGCGGCGCGCCGGTCGGCCAGCCGACGGTGACGGTGTCGCCGTGGGCGCTCGGCAGGTTCAGGTTCACCGCGCTGGGCACGAAGGTGACCGGCGCCTGGGAGGCCATCAGGATCCGGGACTCCGCGGGCTTGCCGGGCTGGACGTTGACCGGGATGTAGCTGTCGCCGGACGGGTCGTCCGGGACGACGACGATGCCGCTGCCGTCGCCCTCGCTGTGCCCGCTGCCCTTGGTGAAGGTGACCACGGTCGGGATGCCCTGCAGCTTGCAGTTGGTGTGCTCGCCCGCGGCGGCGTAGTGGATCACGTAGGCCTGCTGGCCGGCCGCCGAGGTGGGATCCGGGGTGACCGTGACAGTGAGGTCGGAGATGTCGCACGGCTTGTCGGACGGGTTCGCCGAAGCCGCGGGAGCCAGCAGTACGACCCCGGCCGTGGCCACGGCGAGACCGGCGACTGCCTTGAACTTGATGTTCATCTGGTTCTCCTCAGTGTTGCGAATCGAGATCGATTCACCGTTTGTGCCCTCACTGGGAAAGATGTTCACCGAGCCGTTCGGATGCGTCCGGATGACCTTTACCTCACCGACGCAACCCTGGCGCTGTTACCGAATCGGGTGATCATCGGCGTTGGAGCGCGCCGGGCGCACGTGCGGTGAGCAGTGTGAACGTCATGACGACCACCGCTATCGCCGAACGGCACGAGAGCGCACCGCCGGAGCTCAGCCGGAAACGGGTGAACGCGGTGTTCGCCGCCGTCACCCTCGGGATGCTGCTGGCGGCCTTGGACCAGACGATCGTGGGCACCGCGCTGCCGACGATCGTCGGCGATCTCGGCGGGGCCGGGCATCTGTCCTGGGTGATCACCTCGTACCTGCTCGCCGAGACGATCATGACGGTCGTCGTCGGCAAGCTGGGCGATCTGTTCGGGCGGAAGCTGATGTTCCAGCTGTCGGTGATCGTGTTCACCGGCGGCTCGTTCTTCTGCGGGTTCGCGAACGACATGATCTGGCTGATCGTGGCGCGGGCCGTGCAGGGGCTCGGCGCGGGCGGGCTGATGGTCACCGCGACCGCGCTGGTGGCCGATGTCGTGCCGCTGCGCGAGCGCGGGAAGTACCAGGGCGCGCTCGGCTCGGTGTTCGGCGTGGTGACCGTGCTCGGGCCGATGCTGGGCGGGCTGTTCGTCGACCATCTGTCGTGGCGGTGGGCGTTCTACGTCAACGTGCCGGTCGCGGTGATCGTGCTGATCGTCGCCGCCGGCGCGATGCCGAAGGTGAAGGCCGCGGTCAAGCCGGTGATCGACTACCTGGGCATCCTGCTCATCGGGCTCGCCGCGACCGGGCTGACGCTGGTCACCAGCTGGGGCGGCACGCAGTACGCGTGGGGCTCGCCGACGATCATCGGCATGGCCATCGGCTCGGTCGTGCTGCTGGCGGGTTCGTCTTCGTCGAGCGGCGCGCGAAGGAGCCGACGCTGCCGATGCGGCTGTTCCGGAACCCGGTGTTCGCGGTGTCGGCGACGCTGAGCTTCGTCGTCGGGTTCGCGATGCTCGGCGCGCTGTCGTACCTGCCGACGTATCTGCAGTACGTGCACGGGATCTCGGCGACGAACTCCGGCGTCCGGATGCTGCCGATGGTGCTGGCGCTGCTGGTCTCCGGGATCGTCGCGGGCAACCTGGTCGGCAAGACCGGGCGCTACAAGATCTTCCCGGTCCTCGGCGGCGTCGGGTTGACACTCGGGCTCTATCTGCTGTCGCGCCTCACCGCGACGAGCGGCTTCTGGGAGATGTCGGCCTATCTGGTCGTGCTGGGCCTCGGTATCGGGTTGAGCATGCAGGTGCTGGTCATCGTCGTGCAGAACACGGCCGACTATCGCGACCTCGGCGTCGCGACGTCCGGGGTCACTTTCCTGCGCTCGCTGGGTTCCTCGTTCGGCGCGGCGATCTTCGGCACGATCTACGCCAACCAGCTGGCGCCGAACATGGCGCGCGCGGCGGCGGAACATCCGCTCCCCCCAGGACTCAACCCCCAGGTCGTCCAGGTGCCGTCCGCGCTGCACCAGCTGCCGCAGTCGGTGTCGGCGCCGTACATCCAGGCCTACAGCGACTCGCTGCATTCGGTCTTCCTGTACGCCGCGCCGGTCGGGCTGGTCGCGCTGGGTCTCGCGTTCTTCCTCAAGGAGGTCCCGTTACGCGACACGTCGCGCGCGGGCGCGCCCGACCTGGGCACCGGCTTCGCGATGCCCGACCCGAGCGACCGCGACCAGGATCTGGAACGCGCCGTCGGCAGGCTGCTGGCCAAGGAGGGACGGACCGCGTCGCCGCACATCCTCGCGCGCTCCGGATGCGAGCTGGACCGCGGCGGGCTGTGGTGTGTCGGGCAGGTCCGGATCAGGGAACGGCGCGACACTCCCGCGACGCTGACGGCGGTCAGCGAGCGGTTCGGAATCCCGCCCGAGGTCTTCGAGCCGGTGTTCTCGAAGCTGGAGCTGACCGGTCACCTCACCTACCACAACGGCCGGTGGGCGACCACCGAACTCGCGCTGGTGGAACTCGACAAGCTCATCGAGGCCTGGAAGAACTGGCTGGCCGAGCAGCTGCAGGACTGGGGACCGGAGGGGCGCGAGGAGTTGCTCGCGGCGCTGGGCCGGGTCGCGAACCGTATCCTCGATCAAGCCACTGACGATCGGCCTTACGGCAAGCACGCTTACGCGTAGGAGTGAATGACTTCATGGTGAGTACAGAGCCACCGGCACCCCGGGCCTGGTACGGGTGCATGGGTCTTGGCGGCTCCTGGGACCGACAGCCTTACGGCGCAACGGATGTCGACGCCGCCGAGCAGGCGGTGAGCACCGCTCTCGAAGTGGGGATCACGGCGTTCGACCACGCCGACATCTACCGCTTCGGCAAGGCGGAGTCGGTGTTCGGCGAACTGCTCGCGCGGGATCCGGGGCTGCGCCGGCGGATCGTGCTGCAGACCAAGTGCGGCATCCGGCTGGCGGAGGACGGGATGCCGGGGCACTACGACCTGCGCGGCGCGTCCATCATCGAGCGGGTCGAACAGAGCCTGAGCCGGCTGCGCACCGACCACGTCGACGTGCTGCTCCTGCATCGCCCGGATCCGCTGGCCCGGCCGGAAGAAGTCGCCGAGGCGTTGACGAAGCTGCGCGACCAGGGGCTGGTGAAGCACTTCGGCGTCTCGAACATGAGCGCCGAGCAGATCCAGGACCTCGAACACCACCTGGACTTCCCGCTGATCGCGAACCAGCTCGAGATGAGCCTCGCCAGCCGCGCCTGGGTCGAGGCGGGCGTGCTGGTCAACACGGCCGAAGGCGCCACGGTCGGGTTCCCGTCCGGCGTGACCGAGTACTGCCGCAGGCGTGGCATGCAGATCCAGGCGTGGGGATCGCTCGCGCGCGGGCGGTACAGCGGGCAGCAGGAGACCGAGGCCGAGCGCGCCACGGCGGACCTGGTCTCGGCCATCGCCGCGGCCAAGGGGACCACGCCGGAGTCCGTGCTGCTCTGGTGGCTGCAGCGGCACCCGGGACGGATTTCCCCGGTCATCGGGACGACCAATCCCGCCCGTATCCGCGCCTGCGCCGATTCCGTCAGCCGCGAGCCGGAATTGTCACACGAAGAGTGGTACCGGCTCTGGATTTCCGCACGGGGAAACGCGCTTCCCTGACCAATTTGTCAATCACGATGATCATCCGGAGCCATTGATCATCGTGATAAATCAATCAGAACAAGGTTTTCTTCACCGATTCCATGAGGTAGCTTCCCTAGAAATGGTCCGGCCATGCGAAGGGAGCTCAATGAAACTCGTGCGTCGCGTGAAAGAAATGTTCGAGTCGAAGTCCATGAGGCGTTACACCTGGATTCACTGGAGCTGACCTTGCTGCGCACAGGCCCGGTGCCCGCGGCGCCGAAGATCGACTTCAGCTCGCGCGTCACCGGCCTGTTGCGGCAGGAGCACAAGGTGTTCCGGCTGAGCGCGAACACCGTCGGCGTCGCCGACCCGGAACTCATGTCTTCCCTGGTCGCGACCCGCGCGGTGCTCCCCGGCGAACGTTCGGTGTTCAAACCGGTTCGCGGCAAGGCGGTGAGCGACGAACTCGCCATGCGCGTCATCAGGGCACTCGGCGAAGACGTGAACCGCGCGCTCGAATCAGCTGTCCCGAGCTTGGCGGGCAAGTGGCCCCGACGTGGGCAAACAGTGTTACGCGACATGCTGTTCGGCACAGACGGCGCGCGACTGTCGGCGCTGACGAACCCGCGCATCCTCGACTCCGACGCGATCTCACGCGGCGCCGACATGCTGGTCGCGGCGTTTCCCGGCGACAGCGAAGCGCGGTCTTCGCTTTCCCGCATGGTGACCGACTGCCCGACCTATCCGCAGCGCCGCCACATCATCGCGCTTTATCGGCGCGCGAGCGCGCTTTTGATCGGCGGGTTGAGCGGCCTGGTGGCCAACGCGTCCTGGCTGCTGTCGCATCGGGACACCCCCGCCGACGTGACGAACTCACTCTGGGAAACCATGCGATTGTTGCCGACCGCGTGGATGCTGTGGCGCACCCCCGATCCCGAATACACGGAATTGCACCCGCTCATCGGGAAAGACGATTCCATCGCGTTGTTCCCACTCTTGATGCATCGTGATCCCGATTTCTGGGAGGCGCCGGATTCGTTCATCCCGGAGCGCTGGGAAGACGGCGACGGCTACCGGACTCCCGGCTTCGCGCCGTTCGGGCTGCTCGGCGCCCGCTGCTGGGCCAGGCATTTGATCATCCCGTTGGCCCAACGTCTCATCGAAGAACTCACCGCGCAGCGGCTGCGGCCCCGCGTCCGAGGCGACGCGGCGCCCGTCCCGTTGCGATCACTGCTCTCGGTCCGGGTCGAACTCGCCGCCGCTTGACACGCATCTCACGCCATTCATACATTCAAGGGCACTTTGTATGATTGACGTGGGGAGCTGGTCCGGATGGAGCTCGGCAAAACCGCTGTCGTCCTGGGTGGCAGCGCCGCAGGCCTGTGTGCCGCAGGCGCGCTCGCGCCGCACTTCGAGCAGGTGCTGGTGCTCGAGCGCGACGAACTACCGGCCGAGGCCGAGCACCGGCGCGGCGTGCCGCAGAGCAAGCATCCACACTTCCTGCTGAACTCCGGCCGCCGCGCGATCGGCGCGCTGTTCCCCGGTTTCGAGGACGACCTCATCGCCGCGGGCGGCCTGCACCTGATGCCGTCGATGGACGCCGCCTACCTCGACGGACCCGGCTGGTCGGCACGCAAACGCAGCGCGATGACCATGATCTACAGCTCGCGGATCCTCATCGAGCGCGTGCTGCGCGACAAGGTCCGCGAACTGGCCAACGTGACCATCCGCGAAGGCGTCACGGTGACCGGCCTGACCACACTCGACGGCGCGATCACCGGAGTCGACTCCGATGCCGGGCATCTCGACGCCGACTTCGTGGTCGACGCACTGGGCCGAGGTTCCTCCGTCGGCGACTGGCTGACGGCGGCAGGCTGGCCCAAACCGCAGGTGCGCACGCTCGACGCCAAGGTCACGTACACCTCACGCTGGTACGACCTGCCCGCCGACCGGCCGGCCTCGTGGTGGTGGCAGCACCTCGTGATCATGCCGACGCAAGACAAGGACAAGCACCCGCCCGAGCACGAGTTCCTGGTCAACTTCTTCCCGATCGAGGGCAACAGGGTCATCGCCTGCATGGGCTCATGGGGCCTCGAAATGCCGCGCACGACGGACGCCTTCGCCGCCTCGGCTGCCCGCGTGCGAACGCCGCTGTTCGCGTCCGCGATGGACCGCTGCGAGCCCACGTCCGAGGTGCACCTGACCAGGTCGACCGGCAACAAGTGGCGCCGCTACGACCGCTGGAAGACACCACCGCGCGGCCTGGCCTTCATCGGCGACTCGATCTGCGCGTTCAACCCGTTCTACGCGCAAGGCATCAGCTCGGCGGCAGGCTCGGCGCTACTGTTGCGCGACCATCTCGATCGCTTCGACGCCAAGCGATTCCTTGCCGCCCAACGAAAACTGCTCAACGTCCCATGGCGCCTCGCGATGGCGAGAGACCAGGGCTACGCCTGCGCGGTCGGCACCGAGACCCTCCCCGAATGGCAGCGCCGCATCGTCGCGGCCATGTCCGGCCCGGCCTTCAGCCTGATCGTCGGCGCCGCCCGCGAGGACGACGTGGTCGACGAGCACTTCGCCAAGGTCTTCAACCTCGACGAGTCCCTGGGCGAGATGATGCGCAACCCACGCGTGCTCGCGGGTCTTCTGCGTTACCGCGCCCGCGCCGCACTGGGCAAGCACCGCGTCCCCTTCGGCTTCGACCCCCGCGTCGAACCACCCGCCGCGGACTATTCAGCCGTGGCCACGCGATGAGCGCCGTCTGCGGACCGGAGGCGGAGGCCGTGACCCGCGGCCTCGGCTTCGACTGCCACGACGTCTCCCCCGTGCTGTCGGTCCGCCCGCCCTGGGACCTCGCCCATCCGACCATGCCGCTGCTCGAACTGCTCATCATCGGCGGCGCGATCTTCGCGTTCGCGCACGCGCTCCGCCGCCACCGCGACGGCGACCCCGTCAACCTGGCGCTGTGGTGCACCTCGCTGGTCTACCTGTTCATCATCGAGCCGCCGCTGTACTTCCCGGAGTGGTTCGGGCTCGAGCGGCAGTACGGCTTCATCTTCGCCCACAACCAGTTCACCGTGCAGTTCATGGGGGATCGCCTGCCCCTGTACATCATCGCGTTCTACCCGGTGATCAGCCAGCTCGCCTACGAACTCGTCCGCTCGCTCGGCATCTTCCGCCGCGGCCCGGCCGTGGGCGCGGTGGCCGTCGCGTTCGTATGCCAGGTGTTCTACGAGGTCTTCGACCAACTCGGCCCCCAGCTCAAATGGTGGGCGTGGAACATGGACAACCACCTCGTCAACCATCCGGCGCTCGCGTCGGTCCCGATGAACAGCATGCTGTTGTTCGCCTCGGTGTCCATGGGCGCCATGACCTACCTGGTCGTCCGCCTCACCAGTGGCCGAAGTGGACGGTCGCTGGCGCCGCGCGTACTGCTCGCGGGCATCCTCACGCCCCCGACCATGGCGATCGCCGGCATCCCGGCGAGCTTCTTCACCGACAAGACCTGGGTGCTTCTTGCCGAACTGGCATTGGTCTGGCTGGCGGGCATCTGGATTTTCGTGTCCAACCGCGCCCCGGCCGAGCCGTCGTCCCCGTTCGTCCGCGTCTACCCCGCCGTCTACCTGGGCGCGATGGCGGCGTTCTGGATCAGCTCCCTGTTCACGGGCGACGGCCCGGTCGGCAGCAGACCGTACGCGCTGACCTGCTTCCTGGGCGCGGGCCTGCTCACCTACCGGGCGAGTCGCACAGCCCCGGCGGCCCTCTCCAGGTAATGATGGTCCGCATGGGGCACCACGGCTGGCAAGGCAACCCACCCGGCACCGAGGACGAGGCACGCCGCCGCATCGTCGAGGCGGCAACAGCCTGCATCGACCGAGCAGGCCTCACCAAGACCAGCCTGTCCGACGTCGCCACCGAAGCGGGCATCACCCGCCAGACGGTCTACCGCTACTTCCCCAGCCTGGCCGACATCCTCCGCGCCGTCGCCATGGCAGGCGTCGAGGAGTTCGCCGCCCGTATGGAACGTCACCTGTCCGCGTTCGACACAGCCGAAGACGCGGCGGTCGAGTCGGTCGTGTTCGCGGTACGGACGGTCCCGAACGAGCCTTACCTGGGCCTGCTCTTCCAAGCGGGCGAGGCCGACTTCATGACGGCCGGGGTCACCTCTCCCCTGTCGTTTTCCCAGGGCGCCCGCATCCTTCGGAACCTGCCCGTCGACTGGGCGGCGGCCGGCGTCGCCGACGACGAACTCGACGGGCTCGCCCAGATGCTCATGCGGCTGTTCATCTCGTTCCTGCAGTACCCGTCGACTCCTGCGCTGTCCGATGACGAGCTGCGGGCGCTGGTCCGGCGGTGGATCGGGCCTGCTTTGAGTCCTACGTGGACAGGCGGGTTCGGGGTATAGCACCAGAGTTGCGGTACTCGACTACGGGGGTGGGCTTCGAGGGCTCCGGGGGCTTGGTAGTGTTCCCTTCAACAGCAAGGCGCGTTTAGCTCAGCGGGAGAGCGCTTCCCTGACACGGAAGAGGCCACTGGTTCAATCCCAGTATCGCGCACCATATTTTCGCAGGTCAAAGTCCTATCTCTCCTCGTGAGGGATGGGACTTTCTTGTTGAGCGTTCATGTGCCGTTCGAGGGGAATCGTGATGGTTCCGACGTGGCACCGACCGGCACCGGATCAGGCAGACGGTCGCCGCGGCTGGATCGCTGCGCCGGGATCACCGCGACCTTCAGGTCGTGATCACGGAGCGGCACGTGTGCCGCGCGGACGATCGAGGCGAACGCCACCCCGCCGCGACTGCGACACAGGTGACGGGGACGGCGAGCATAGTGCCCAACGGAAAACCAAACCCACCAGGCAAAGATGGCTGTTCACTACGCATGCCATCAGCTCACGCTCGCGAATGCGGAAGGTGAAGCGTTCGTAACGGACCCTAGACGCTCAGGGCCTGATTTCCTTACACCGCAAGCTCGACGACTTCAGGACTCGAACCGGTAGCCGGCGCCGGGTTCGGTCAGCAGGTGCCGGGGCCGCGCGGGTACCGGCTCCAGTTTGCGTCGCAGCTGGGCGATGTAGACCCGCAGGTAGTTGGAGTGCGTGAGGTGACCGGGACCCCACACCTGTTCGAGCAGGTGCCGGTGCGGGATCAAGCGCCCTGGATTGCGGGCGAGAACCTCGAGCACGCCCCATTCGTTCGGAGTCAGGTGCACGGCGGTCCCATTCTTGTGCACTTTCTTCGCGAACAGGTCGACCGTGAACGAGTCCGTTTCGACGGCGGGCTCGGCGTAAGCCTGACCGGACAGCGACCGCCGCCGCACGAGCGCCCGCACCCTGGCCATCAGCTCGTCCATCTCGAACGGCCTGGTCAGATAGTCGTCGGCGCCTGCTTCGAATGTTTCCATCTTGTCGTGGTGGCCGGCTCGCGCCGACAGCACGATGATCGGCACGTTCGAGCGGCCGCGTAGCGCGGCGACCGCGTCCGCCCCGCCGAATCCGTCGACATCGGCGACCACGACATGCGGCTCGGCATCGGTGACCGCACGCGAACAGGTTTCGTCATCTGTTGCCTTGTCGACTCGATAACCGGCCGAGGACAAGGCGTTACCCAGTTCGTCCTGACTGTGCGGGTCGGCGTCGACCACGAGCACGGTCGTGGTCGATGGGCGCGAAGGCGGGGACAACGGCCGGCTTTGCTCTCCTTGACGTTGTTCAGGCAACAGGTCGGCGTCGTTCACTCAAGAACCTCTTCGTGCGGCGGCGTGATAACTCAGCCTGCCCTACTTGATCAACGGTGCGAAACGTCCCGATCATGAGTTTGACGGCATTTTGATGTTCGCGACACTCGCCTACCTCCAGGCAGCGGCTCAAAAAGTGCGGCTCCGGCGTTAAGAAAACGCACGCACGCCGCCGGCGGCGTGCGTACCTCGCTGAAGCTGCTTCCTTGTGCAGGACGTACTAGCGCGGCTCGACGCCGAACCATCCCAAAAGACACCAACGCGAAGCACCGCCTGACCGTCGTCGGCGGTCGCGTCGCTGATCGTGGACTACGTCCTCAACGTCGCGGTGTCCGTCGCCGCCGGTGTCGCCGCGCTGACGTCCGCGTTCCCCCGAACTGCTCCCCTACACCGTGTGGCTGTGCCTGGGAACGCTGGCGCTCATCACCGCGATCCGGCGCCCGAGGACTGACCTGCGCGACGTAACACCGCGGGGACCACGGACGAGTCATGGCTGTAAGCCGACAGTCAGGAGTGACCGTGCTCTTCCGCAGACAGAGTCGACCCACCCCGTACTGGATCCACGAACCCGAGCCTGGCAGGGAAATCCCGCGCTCGGTGCTGGCCAAATGGGAGTTCTATCGGACCACCAGCAGGAAGAACTGCCGCCGAATGCACTATTGCGACCTGGCGACCTTGGTACTCGCCGCGGTCGGGCCCGCGGTGACGGTCATCGCGCATCAACCCTCGGCGGGCGCGCTGATCGGTGTCGCCGTGGTCATCACGAGTGGCGCGCGCGGCATCTTCCGCTGGGATCAGAACTGGATCTCCCGCGCCCGCGCCTGCTACTCGATCGAACATCAGGTCGCGCTGTATTCCGTCGGCGCGGAACCCTATGACGGCGAAGCCGCCCGCGCGAACCTCGTCAGGTCCGTGCAGGCGATCACCGACGCCGAAGGCCAGGTCTGGGAAGGCGAGCGCCGTCGAAGCGCGGCACCGCAACAACGGTGATCGGCACGGATACAGACGATCCCGACCTCCGTCTTGCGACACGAACTCCCTTGCTGAGCCTCAGTCGAGGCGTAGCCTTTTCAAGCCCTGCGCAGGGTTTTCGTCCAGCATGCGGCAGAGGACGCGTGGGCGGCGCGCGCGTAAGCCGTGTGAGCAGGTTAGCGGGCTAGCGATCGCCGGCGATAGCAGCAGCGGTGTTGCAAGTCGTTGCAGGTCGTTCCGTCTTCGAATACCCGCTGGTACGGCTTGCAGGCCGGGAATCAAATGCGGAGGATCGGCCAGGTAAGCGAACCAGCGAACGCAATCCTAATCCGTGGCATGTTCCCGGAGGAGGTCGAGAGATCATGCACGCCACCGCCCCCACGACCTCACGGCTTCCTGTCGTCATCACCGGCATAGGCATGGTCGCATCCGGCGACACCATGCGCTACTGGTTCGAGCCGCAGCCGCTTCCCCGTCCGCGCGCACCGCTGGTGTGGGAGGGCGGCGCGAACCCGTTCTTTCCACCGGAGTGGACTTACCCGGACGAATCTCTCACCTGGGCGGACGTGCCGCCTGCCGTGTCGCCCAGCTGGTTCCGCATGCTCCTCGCCGAGGAAACACTGCAGGATTCGACGTCGCCTCGCGATCGTCGGCTGGGCGTGCTCGCCGTCCGCGTGCTGGGTCTCCCGCTCGAACTCGAAAGGCTGGTGGAGACCGCCGACGACGCCGGCCCGCTGCCGGAAACAGGATTCACCTGCCGAAGTCAACACGGTGGGGAGGGCGACGGCGGCCTGCTCTTCGTGCACCCAGGAGGCACCTGCTCGGCGCCTCGGTGGCTGACTCCTCGCGGATGGGCCGATGCTGCCGACTGGCTGCTTGGTGGACCAGGTACTGCTTTCATCACAGTGCGGGCCGCGCTAGGCACGACGACCGCGCCGCCTCCCGTACACATTTCGGTGATGGGCACGTTCTGGCAGGGCAAAACCTCAACAATCGCCATGCTCGACAACATGGACCGGTGGCGGCACGACGGTGAACCGGCGCACGCCACCGGGACGCGAATGCCGTGCCTGGATCCGACCCCGGGAACGACAAACCCGGACGACCCGGTGTCGCCCGGACATGCCGCCGAAGCCCCGCGACGCGCGCGCGGCCACAGTCCCGAACAGGAAGTCATGGACCGTTCCTCCCCCGTCACGTGGACAGCGCGGCCATGCCCAAAGCACAGTGACGGCCGGATGCCGGCAGCGCGCGCCAACAACCGTGCTCGCCGTGCGGACGCGCGCCCGCCGCGGAATCACCTCCTCGCGCGCGGACGCGGCCGGTCCGTGATCCGCTCCCGACCGACGAGCATCTCGTCTGGCCGGGCGGGCGAGCCTCGCGCGTTGGCGCGCGGCGATTGCCTGCTGCTCGACCTGCGCGGAGCAGCTCGAGCGGGCAAGTCACCAGCCGCCGCGCCCTGGTCCAGAGCAGGCTGAGCCACCCGGTCCGGCATGGGAGCCGGATGTCCGGGAGGTCTCGTTGCGACCTCAAGCCCACCGACGTACCGTGGTCCACGAAGATCATGTGCGCTGTCGGTTGGCTTCGCCGTGGCGCCTGGACAAAACTTCACAATCTCCCGTTCAAGGTCAGTCCGCTTGCTCCGGATGGCGATTGCGCGGGAACAGAAAGCCCTTGCGTTTGCCAGCGCGAGGGCTTTCCCCTTTTCTCCGCCATCTCGCTCTCCGCGAAAGCATTGATCGCAACGACTCACCTTTCAGGTGACCTTGAAAGAAATGCTCCCATGATCCCTTGATCGCCATCTTGAAAATCGTTAGTTACGCTAACCAATAGCTCCTGAATTGTCCACACGGTCACCGAGCGGCCGGACAAGAAAACACGCACACACTCGCGAGTTCGTTGCAATTCGTTGCAGTTCGGTCCGTTTCGGAAAATACGGCCCGGTAGTTTGCGCGCCCTCTGTCGGCTCAGGTACTACGGAGAGCAGCGGGATGGTCGCGGTGGCACGTGACCTTTTTCTCCCGTCAGTCATCCGGAGCAGAACTGAGCTTGAGCGGGAGGAGGTGATCTTGGTGAGCAGTCGTGTTCTCGGTGTCCTTCTCGTGTTGGGAACGATGCTGGTCTTCCTCGCGGAGGCGATGATCTTCCACTACGACCTGACACTCGCCGTCGGGGCATCCGGCGCGGTGGCTCTGGTCGCGGCGGAGGTGGTGCGCCGCGGGCTGGGCGACGACGACGGTCGAGGAGGAGGTTTCTTCCCGCCGGCCGCCGTTGCCGCGTAGGACCAGCTGACCTACGGGCGTCACGGTGGGTCCGCGTTCCGGCGCGAACGCGGACCCACCCCCGGCCCGTGCGGACACCTCCTCAAAGGAGATCACCATGTCAACCCGTACCCACGAACCAGATCCCGAAGCGGTCGCCCGACTGCTCGACGACTTGGAGGACGTGAAGATCCATGACGGCGACCCCTCACTGGGCGAACTGTCCAAGCGCAGCGAGGCGATCGGCCGGTTCGTCTCGAAGGCGACGTTCAGCCGGTCGCTCAGCGGCACACTGCTGCCCAAGTGGTCCATAGTCGAGACGTTCCTGCTCGTCTGCGGCATCGACGCGCAGGAGATCACCGGCTTCTGGAAGCCACGCTGGGTTCTCGCCTCGGGCGGATCGGCCCCCACCGACCGCCCTGGCGCGCAGTACGAACACGCGTGCCCGACCTGCGGCACCGTGACGGCCTCGCCGCCGTCCCGCCCGCACCTGAGCGCCGTTCCCGCGTAACCGACGGGGCTCCGGCCGCATCGGCCGGAGCCCCGTCTCCGCCAACTCCCCCATTCAGGCCGGAAGCCATCTCTCCTCGTGAGCGATGGGGCTTTCGCACTGCCTTCCGACCACTACTCGTCCTCCGGACCGCGCAGTACCCAGTGCTTGCGACGCAAGGCATAACCGACCGCGGAAAGCACCAGGATGCCGAGTGTCACCAGGAGGCTGGGCCGCCCCACGGCCGGATCCCGCGCGGTCTGGACCGTGACGAAAGCCAGCGCCACCAAGGCAAGCACCGGTGCCACCGGGTACCACGGCATCCGGTACTGCGCATGGGTCGTCGTGCCGTTGCGGCGGCCGACGAGCGCGGCCACGCACAGGGCCGCGTAGACGACGATCAACGACGAACCGGTCACCACCAGCAGCAGGTTCAAGTCCACGAAGCACACGACGGCCGACAGCGCGCCGACGACCAGGGTGGCCACCCATGGTGTGTGGAACTTCGGGTGGATCGTGCCGAGTGACCGGCTGATGGGCTTGGGCCACACGGAATCCCTCGCGGTACTGAAGAACAGGCGGGCGGTCAGCAACAGGATCGCGAGCACCGCGTTGATGATCGCCAGCGCCACCACGAGACTGATCACCGTGTTCAGGCCGGAGCCGGCGCGCTCGGTGATGAAGTACTCCATCATGTTCGGCGCGCTGAACAGGCCGTCCAGCGAGGGTGCGCCGAGCAGGACGGCGGCCACGGGGATGATCTCGGCGATGACCGTGATCACGAGTGCCCACAGGATCGCCCGTGCGATCCCGCGTGAGGCGTCCGCGGTCTCCTCGCCGAGTACGACCGCGGAGCCGTAGCCGTTGTAGGCGAAGATCGCGATCGCGATGGCCGCGCCGATCACGCCGATGCCCACGGCCGCGGGTGGGCTGGCGGCGACGGGTTCGGCGAACAACGGCCGTTCCACGTTCAGGAAACCGAGTGCGGCCACGACCAGCAGCGCGAGGATCTCGATCGCCAGGAAGACGCCGGTCACCCAGGCGTTGAGCTTGATGTCCAGCACGCCGAACGCCGCCGCGAGCACGACGGTCACCGCGGCCACCACCGGGCCGTTCAGGCCGGGGAACACCGCCGACAGGTAGATGCCGACGCCGAGCGCGATCACCGCGACGATGATCACCTGGGTGACCAGGATCAGGCCCATCACCAGGAAACCCGGCAGCCGGCCGAGCACCCGGCCGACGATCGCGTACTCGCCGCCCGCCACCGGGTAGGCCGAGGCCAGTTCGGCGTAGACGAACGCCATGAACACGCCGACCACGCCGGCGGCGAGGAAACTCCAGATCGCGCCGGTGCCGGCCTGGGCGACCACCCCCGGCGCGATGATGAAGACCGAGGACGCCGGGCTGATCGCCGACAGCGTGATGAGCAGGGCGCCGAGGACTTTCAGGCCTCGCCGCAAGCGGGGCGCGGCGACGGTGGCCGGCTCGGTCATAGCACACCTCCGTTGGTGGCGTTCTTTGAAGATGTATCAAAGAACTATCCAGAGTCCCAGTCAAGTGCCGATTTGGTTTTTTGAAGATCGTTCGACAGAATCGTGACCATGGCACGTCCCAAGCGGCAGGAAGCCCGCCGCACGCAACTGGTGGAGGCCGCGCGGCGCGCGGTGGTCGAGCGCGGCCTGGTGGACCTGCGGCTCGGCGACGTCGCCGAGCGCGCGGGGCTGTCGTCCGGCTCGGTGCTCTACTACTTCCCCACGCTGCCCGCACTGCTGCAGGAGGTGCAGCGGGAAGCGATCGGCCGGTTCTGCACGGCGCGCGAGGAAGCAGTGAGCGACGAGCCGGATCCGCGACAGCGGCTGCTCGCGATGATCGACAGCGGCCTGCCGGACGGCCCCGGCGACGAACTGGCCTACCTGCTTTACGAACTGGGCGCGTTCGCCCGCAAGGACCCCGCCTACGCGGCGAGGTACATCGAGCTCTACCAACGGCAAGTGGCCATCTACGTCGGCATTCTCGAGGCGGGCGCGGCGACCGGCGCGTTCCGCCTCGCCGGTGACGCGCTGACCATCGCCCGCAACATCGTGACGCTGGAAGACGGATACGGCCTGTACATGACGATGGCCGTGTCCACCTACGAACCCGCCGAAGCGAAACGGCAGATCATCGCCTACGCGACGGCCGTGACCGGATGTGAGCTCCCATGACGCTGAAGACCCCCGCAGGCAAGCCGCGTTTCCGTTCGCTCGGCGTGGAGTTGCCCGGACGGCCAGGACCGTTCAACGCGATCACGGACGTGCCCGGTGTCGCGGTCGGCTACACCACACTGGTCTCCGGTGAGTCCGTCCGCACCGGCGTGACGGCGATCCTGCCCCGTCCACATGAGACGGTCGCGCACCCGTGCGCGGCCGGCTGGTATTCGTTGAACGGCAATGGAGAGATGACAGGGACGACCTGGCTCACCGAGACCGGCGCGCTGAGCCTGCCGGTGCTGATCACCAACACGCACGCGGTCGGCCCGTGTCACCGCGGCGTGATCGACTGGGTCGCGGCGAAGAAACCGGACGGTGCGCATGAATGGCTGCTGCCGGTGATCGCGGAGACGTGGGATGGCTACCTCAACGACATCAACGCCCCGACCGTCCAACCGGCACACGCGATGGCCGCGATCGAGGCGGCGGCCACCGGCGCCATCGAGGAGGGCTCGGTCGGCGGCGGCACGGGAATGAACTGCTACGGCTTCAAAGGCGGCAGCGGCACCGCGTCACGGCTGGTGTCCCACGGCCCGCGCGAGTACACGGTCGGCGCGTTCGTCCAGGCCAACTTCGGATCACGGCGTGAGCTGACCGTCGCGGGAAACCCCGTGGGAGCGTTGCTGGCCGACGACAACCCGCTCGAGGATTGGACCGTGGCGCAGGCGGGTGCAGGGTCCGTGATCGTGGTGCTGGCCACCGACGCACCGCTGCTGCCCGGCCAGTGCACGGCGTTGACCCGCCGGGTGCCGCTCGGCCTGGCCCGCACCGGAACCAGCGGATCACACTTCTCCGGCGACGTCTTCCTCGCCTTCTCCACCGCCAACGAGGGCGCGCTGACGAGCGGCTTCCCCGCTGAGCCAGGGGGTTTCGAGACGCTGCGGTTCGTCCCGTGGGGATTGATGGACTCGTTCTACGAAGCTGTCGTCCAGGCGGTCGAGGAGGCTGTGCTCAATGCCTTGACCGCCAACGAAACCATGACCGGCCGGGAAGGTCACCGCACGCCGCACCTGCCCCGCGAACGCCTGGTCGAGTTGCTGCGGGTCAGCTGAAGAATCGACGGTTTCACGCTCGCGGCGCACTCCCGGGCAGCCAGTACGGCAGGGGCTCGCACGCGGTGAGCCACTCGGGTGGGATTCCGGCGGCGCCCGTGCGGGCCGCGATGACGCCACCGATGATCGCGCAGACGGTGTCGAGGTCTTCGGCGGCCGCCGCGGCCGTCCACAGTGCGTCCACATAGGAATCGAGGTGGTGGGCGGCGATCCACAACGCCAGCGGAACCGTGTCGACGGCGCTCACTTCGCGGCCGTTGCCGAGCAGGGCCGCGGCTTCCCGAACCGGTGTGGACGGAGGCAGTGCGAGCGCGGATTCGATACGGCGGCGAACCTCGCTGTGGGGAGTCCAGGAGGCGGCGGTCTCCAGGAGCTGGGCCGGAGTGAGCGAGGGCCAGCCCGCTGCCGAAGCCGCCGCGATGGCCACGGCGATCGTGCCGGCGACCCCCTCGGGGTGGGCGTGGGTGACGACGGCGGACTTCTCGGCCTCGGTGACCACCAGGCCGAGGTCGCCGCAGAGCCAGGCGCCCAGCGGAGCGGCCCGCATGGCGCCGCCGTTGCCCCAGGAGCCGGTGCCGAAGGCCGCCGGTGCCACGTCGCGCCAGTACTCCCCTGCCCGGTAGCGCAGGAGCATGCGCTCAGCGCCGGAACCGTAGCCGCGGTCGGGGTCGAAGCGGACGGCGAACGAGGCGGCCAAGGCGTCTTGGTCGATCGTGCCGTACCGGCCGAGGATGTCGTAGATCGAGCAGGCCATCTCCGTGTCGTCGCTCCACGACCAGGGAGCCGGGGGCAGCTCGCGGTCGCGGATCGACGGGTGCTCGCCCGGCAGCAGGATGCTCGAGCCGAACGCGTCACCCACCGCGAGACCGCGCAGGCTCGCGATCGCCGGGTATTCGCCTCGCACCTTGACTCCTTCGGGTCGGCGGACTTCCGCGGGACTTCAGCGCCGCTGCAGCACTCGCCGCCATGCTCTCACCAGCAAGATCCACAGGGCAAAAAAAGGGGGAGAACTCGGGCCCCCGTTCGGACGATGCGGGTGGGCGCCTTACTGCTCCATCGTGGAATACGTGACCACAACCTCGTCAGAAATCTCGAACCTCCCGACAGCGCGCCCGGCGAAATGCCCCATCGACCCACCCGAGGAATACCGCACACTGCGGCGAACCGAGCCGACGTCGAAGGTGCGCTGCCCGGCAGGCATGGACGCCTGGCTGGTCACGCGGTACGACGACGTCCGCGCGCTGCTGTCGGAACGGACGATGAGTTCGCGGGGCGCGTCGTCGGTGCACGTCAACCCGAACGCCGACCTGACCGAGGAAGTGCTACCGGGTTCGATCATCCAGCTCGACGACCAGGCTCACTCACGACTGCGGAAAATGGTGATCGCCGAGTTCACCGTGCGCCGGATGAAGACCATGCGCGGTTATGTCCAGGACTTGGTGGACAGTCATCTCGAAGCGATGCTGGCCAAACCGGGTACCGCGGATCTGGTGGCCGACTTCGCGCTGCCGATTCCCTCGCTGGTGATTTGTGAGCTGCTCGGCGTTCCTTATGCGGACCGCGCCAGGTTCCAGCAGCAGAGTTCAGTGCTGGTCAGCACCGACTCTACGCTGGAAGACGGCCAAGCGGCGATGGACGAGCTGTCCGGATTCCTGGCCACATTGTTCATCGAAAAGCGAGATAACCCGCAGGACGACATATTCAGCAGATTGATCGAACGGGGTCAAGCCACCGGCGATCCGCTCTCCATGGACGAATTGGTACTGCTCGGCCTGAGTCTGCTGGTGGCGGGCCACGAGACCACGGCCAACATGATCGCGCTCAGCACGTTGGTGCTGTTCGATCACCCCGAACAACGAGAATCCCTCTTCGCGGAACCGGAACGCGCCGTGGAGGAGCTGCTGAGGTACCTGTCCGTCGTCCAGTTCGGCGTGCTGCGCTACGCGACGCAGGATGTCCGGATCGGCGACCGTCCCGTGCGGGCGGGCGACTGGCTGGTCGCGGCGCTGAACTCGGCCAACCGGGACGAGTCGATGTACCGGTCGGGCGACGAACTCGACCTGATGCGCGAATCGCCGCGCTCGCACCTCGCGTTCGGCTTCGGACCGCATCAGTGCATCGGGCAGCAACTCGCGCGTGTCGAATTGCAGGAAGCGTTGACGCGGCTGTTCCGCGCGGCGCCGGATCTGCGCCTGGCGGTGCCGCGAAGCTCGTTGCGCTACAAGCACAACACGCTGGTCTACGGCGTCCGCGAGCTGCCGGTCGCCTGGGGCTGACCCCGTGGCCGGGTGCGCCCGGATCTTGCCGTAACCAAAGGTCTAGTCCACAATGACCTCTCCGCCGTGTTTCCCCTGCAATGACGCATAAGGAGCACGATGCACCTCACCCGAAAACTCGCCGTCACCGCCGTGGCGACCGTGGCCGGAGTCGTCCTCGTCCAGCCCGCCGCCTTCGCCGGGCCGGTCGGCAGTGGCTGGACCGAACACAGCCCCGCGTGGAACGTGCAGATCCAGAGCAAGGGCGTGATCACGTCCTGTCCGAGCAGCACCAACAACGCCTCCGGGCCCGGCGGCTCGTACGCACGGTCCGGCGGGGTGCAGACGTTCAAGCTCTTCAACAACGGGTCGAACCGCGTCGAAGCGCGGATCCAGGACAACTACCGTACCGGTCAGCGGCAATTCGAGGGCGAGGTCAAGGTCACCGCCGGGACCGACGACGAAAGCGCCATGCAGATCTTCGGCAACGACGGCGACGGCGCCACCACGCTGATGATCAGGTCCTACGCGAAGAACGGCGGCACGCTGCGCGGCGGCGGCAAGGACCTGATCAGCAACATCTACGGCAAGTGGGTGCACGTCAACGTCACGCACAACGCGACGGCCTCCGGCGGCAGCTTCTCGATCTACATCAACGGCAAGCTCGTGCAGACCGCGAACGGGCCTGCCGGCGATCACTACTTCAAGTACGGCGTGTACGGGACGCTGCAGACCAGCGGCGCCGAGCACCAGTGGCGCAACGTCCACTTCTACCGGAAATGAGTCGTGAGTGGTACGGCCGGTTCTAACCGGCCGTACCACTCACGACCCCGGCTGGCGGCTGAGCTAGGCCGGAAGCACGCGACCCCGGACCTCGCCGAAGCCGATGCGGCCACCGTTCGCGCCGGGCGCGGTGCCGGTGATCACCACTTCGTCGCCGTCGAGCAGGAAGGTGCGCTCCTCGCCCTTGACCGTGAGCGGTTCCTTGCCGCCCCAGCTGAGCTCGAGGAACGCGCCGCGCTGATGCTTTTCCGGGCCGGAGATCGTGCCGGAGCCGTACAGGTCGCCGGTGCGCGACGACGCGCCGTTGACCGTCATGTGCGCCAGCATCTGCGCGGGCGACCAGTACATCTCGCGGTAAGGCGGGCGGCTGACCTCTTCGCCGTTCCATTCGACGACGAGGTCGATGTCCAGGCCCCACGGACGGCTTTCGCGCAGGTACGGCAAGGGCTCGGGGTCCTGCCCCGGCAGCGGGATCCGCGCGGCCTCCAAAGCCAGAATCGGCACCACCCAAGGGGAAATCGACGTCGCGAAGCTCTTGCCGAGGTTCGGGCCGAGCGGCACGTACTCCCAAGCCTGGATGTCCCTGGCCGACCAGTCGTTGAGCAGCACCGCGCCGAACACGTGCCTGGCGAAGTCGTCCGTGGCGATCGGGGTGTTCAGCGGTGTGCCGGTGCCGACGACGAAGCCCAGCTCGGCCTCGATGTCGAGCCGGGCGCTCGGGCCGAACACCGGTGCCGGGTCCTGGGGGCCCTTGCGCTGCCCGCTCGGTCGCACGATGTCGGTGCCGGAGACCAGCACCGTCCCGGCCCGCCCGTGGTAGCCGACCGGGAGGTGCTTCCAGTTGGGGAGCAACGGTTCCGCGTCCGGCCGGAACAGCCTGCCGACGTTCGACGCGTGGTGCTCGGAGGCGTAGAAGTCGACGTAGTCCGCGACCTCGAACGGCAGGTGCAGCGCGACGTCGGCGACCGCGTGCACGGCCGCGTCGGGCACCTCGCCTGCGACCAGCGCGACGATCCTTTCCCGCACAGCCACCCAGCGGTCGTACCCCTGCGCCATGAACGGGTTCAGCGTCGGCGCGGCGAACACGTCGTCGCCGAGCGCCGCGGCGAGGTCCAGCACCGAGTCACCGACCCGGACGCCGACCCGCGGCGCGGCATCGCCTGCGGAGAACACGCCGTAGGGCAGGTTGTCGGTCCCGAACGGGGATCCGGCCGGGATGTCGATCGTGGTCATGCCTCTCCTCGGGGCAGCAGGCCGAGACCGGCCAGCTCGGTCAGTGGATCGTGGACGCTGCAGGTGCCGAACGAGGTGAACCGCGCGCGGACGCCGGCGTCCAGCTCGCCGACGCGCGCCGCGACGACGTCGCCGTCGCGTTCGGCCAGAAGTTCTTCGGCACGGCCGGGATCGCCTGCCGCGAGCAGCAGATTGAGGAACCCGTGCTGCTCGAACCCGGTCTCCTGGTCGGTGTTGCGCACCGCGTGGTGCAGCCCGGCGGTGGCCTTGAACGGGATGTCCGCGTCGATGGCCGCGCGGATCGCGGCGGCCAGCTCGGCCTCGTCGGGGTACAGGTCGGCGCGGACGCCGCCGGTGCGGAACTTGGCACGGTGGCCCGTTCCCGCGAGCGCGCGCAGCAGCGGGAGACGACGGTCGTCGCGCGGGATCTCGAGGTACACCGGGGCGGACACGGCCGACACCGCCGCGAGCACCTCGTCCGGCCCCATGCCGGCCGGCACGGCGATCTCGACGGAGCGCAGGTCCACCGGGAGTTCGGCCGCGGCTTCGAAGACACCGGCCAACTGCTCCGGTCCACCGGGCAGCGTCACCGAGATCGGGAGCGGGTGCTCGCGCGGCGTGAGCAGCTCCCCCAGCCCGCCGAGCGCGGGCGCGGCGAGCACCAGCGGTCCGACAAGGTCGGCGTACCAGGCCTTTTCGTAGAGATCGTGCGCGGCGATCGCGTCCGGCAGCGGCGCCAGACCGGGCGGGAACACGGCGGCGTCGTCACACAAGCCCGCGAAGAGTGCCGGGATCATGCCATCAGCTCCTCGTAGTCGGCCGAACTAGTTCACACATTTACTACCAGCTCAGTTCCGCCGCCGGGCGTCGAACTCGGCCCGGCTGGTGATCAGCTTCCCCAGCAACATCACCAAGATCCGTTGCTCCGTCTCGGTGAGCGCGTCCGTCCAGCCGAACTCGCGCTCGTTGTGCTCCTGGAAGATCGAGACCATCTCCTCGTGCCCCGGCTCGGTGAGCGACAACCGGACCGAGCGGCCGTCCCGCTCGTCCGGCGTCCGGTGGAGCAGCCCGTCCGCGACGAGCACCTTGGTCAGATTCGACACCGCGGCCCGGCTCATCCCGGTCAGCCTGGCCGCGCTCTTCGACTCCAGCGGCCCGGCCAGCCACACCACGAACAGCAGCCGGAACGCCGACCACGACCGGTCCCGTGGCCGGTGAACAGCGGCTTCGAGGTCGTAGGTGACCAGATCGGACGCGCGGTTGAGGGTCAGCAGCACCTCGGTGGCCAGCTGGTGCTTGAAGCCGTATTCCTCGGCGAGCCGCCGGTTGGCGAGCGCGACGAACGACCAGAAGTCCAGCTCGGCCGCGTCCACCTCCCGCACCGCGCCAGCCTACCCCAAGGTGGTCAAACTCGAAACTATCTCGGGATCAGCGTCGCGGCTCCCAGCGGAACATCCGCTTGGCCAGCGTCAGCGCGACGAAAGCCCAGGCGAAGGTCGGCGCCAGCAGCACCAGCGAGTCCGTCACGGCGACGCCGCCCTGCCAAGCGTTGAGCACCAGCTCGGTGGCCGAGCCGCCGGGCAGCAGACGCTTGAGCAGCGTGAGGTTCTCGGTGCCGGAAGCACCGACCCAGCCGGCCACCCCGATCACGGCGAGCACCACCGGCATCGTCGTCACCTGGGCGTGTTCCGGCGAATTCGTGAGCCCGGCGGTCGCCAGCGCGAGGCCGAGCAGCATCACCATCGTCGAGACCACGGCCACCGCCAGCAATCCGACGTTGGCAGGCTTCCCCGCGACCACGGCCAGCACGGCCAAGATGACCGCCGTCTGGACCAGCGCGATCACCGTGATCGGCAGCAGCAACCCGGCCAGGATGCCGGTGTCGCTCGCCGCCGTCGACCGCAGCCGCTTGAGGAAGAGGTTCTGCCGTCGGGAAGCCAGCGTGGTCACCGTCGTCGTGTAGAGCCCGACCGTCACCACGAAGGACAGCACCAGCGCGGCGAGATAACCGACGCCGGCGATCGACGCGAAGGTGTCGTGCATACCGATGAACATCGCGCTGAACCCGATCGGGAGCACGAGGCTGGTGAGCAGCACCAGGCGGTTGCGGAAGATCTGGATCAGCTCACCGCGAGCGATCGTAAGCATGGGGAAGGTCCTTTCCGTTAGGCGCTGATGGCGCGGAAGACGTCGTCGAGGCGGGTCGGCCCGGCTTGCAGGTCCTGGAGTTCGACAGCGTGGTCCAGCGCCCAGCCGAGCAGGGTGTGCAGGTCCTTCTGCAGGCCGAACGTCTCGACCAGGAACACGCCGTCGCTACCGCGCACGGCGTGCAGCGGGGGTGCCGGAGCGCGATCGGGCAGCCCGAAGCGGATGGTCGACGGCAGTGCGCGCGTCAGCTCGGAGACCGTGCCTTCGCGGTGGAAGGCGCCCTGGTGCATGAGGCCGACGCGGTCGGCGCGCTGCTGGGCCTCTTCGAGGTAGTGCGTGGTCAGCACGATGGTCGCGCCGTCTTCACGCAGCTTGTCCACCGCGTCCCACAGCGCGTCGCGGGACTGGATGTCCAAGCCGGTCGTCGGCTCGTCGAGGAAGATCAGCTCGGGTGAGCCGTAGACGGCCGTGGCGAAGTCCAGCCGCCGCTTCTCGCCGCCGGAGAGCTGGGAAACCTTGGTTCCCGCCTTGCCTCCGAGGTCGACGACGCCGAGCACCCGGTCCACATTGTCCGTTCGCTCGGTGAGGTTTCCGATCAGGGCAACGGATTCGCGGACGGTGAGGTCCGGGGTGAAGCCGCTCTCCTGCAGCATGATGCCCATCCGGGGCCGGACGGCGCGCCGGTCGGCCGGGCTCTCACCGAACACCCGCACGGTGCCCGAGGTGGGTGCGCGATGCCCCTCGACGATCTCCAAAGTGGAGGTCTTGCCTGCCCCGTTGGTGCCGAGCAGCGCGTAGAGCTCGCCGCGCCCGACGTGGAAGGTCAGGTCCTTCACCGCGTGGAAGTCACCGTAGGCGAGGTTGAGCTGGTCTACTTCGATCACTGGTGTCATGCCGGAAATGATCAGCGAATCCGCAGGTGAGCGGCAGTGGGACAGTGTCACCACCGCACCGTGACATTACTGGGGGTGCGGGCATGACGTGGCGTCACTGGTGGCGGCGCCGATCATGGACGATGCTGGACGGCGACTCTGCCGCCGATCATGGAGCACCCCGATGTACAGCGCGGCACCCGAGCTCACAGCCACCCAGCGGCGGCTGCGCAGGCTCAACCTGATCACCCTGCTCCCGGTGCTGGCCCTGACCGGCGCGCTGGTGGTCGCGAACGACACGAGGCACTGGTGGCAGGGCATCGTGCTCGCCGCGGGCGTGCTGACCGCGTTGGTGGGAGTCGAACGGTGGACCGCTGGCGACTTCCTCCGCTTCGCGAAGCCGTGCCTCGCGATCACCTGGACGGTGTGGCTTTTCGGCGCGCTGACCGCCAGCGGCGCGGCGTTCTTCAGCGTCTCCGTCGTCGGCCCGATGATCATTCCCCTGCTCCGGCGGCACCGGCTGCTCGCCGCGCTGGCGCTGGCCGGGTGCGTCGCGGTCGCGGGCTCGGCGCGGTTCCTGGTGATGACCGACGGCGACTTCACCCAGAACCTCCTCCAGTACGTCGTCGCCCCCACCGCCGTGATCTTCTTCGTGACCGCGCTGATGTTCCCCAGCCAGCGGATCTACGACCTGCTGCTGGAGCTGGAGCAGTCACGCGAACGCGAAGCCGAACTCGCCGTGGTCCGCGAGCGCATGCGGTTCGCCAGCGATCTGCACGACATCCAGGGGCACACGCTGCACGTCGTCAAGCTCAAGGTCGCGCTGGCCGAGAAGCTGCTGGACAGCGATCCCGACCGGGTGCGCCGGGAGCTGAGCGAGGTGCGCGTGCTTGTCGGCGACACCATCACGCAGACGAAGGAGCTCGCCTACTCGCAGCGGCGGCTCAACCTTTCGACCGAGCTGGAGAACGCGAAGAACCTCTTCGAGGCCGCGGGAATCCTCGTGCGCGTCGAGCGGAAGGCCGAGGTCGACGTCCGCGCCGCCGAGCTGCTCGGCCAGGGGCTGCGTGAGACGACCACGAACATCCTGCGGCACGCGCAGGCGGCCCAGGTGCGGATCACGCTGTCGGCGTCGGGCATCGCCATCGCCAACGACGGCGCGCAGGACGGCCCGCTGCCCCGGCTGCGCGGGCTGTCCACACTCAGAGAACGATTGGCGGACAACGGCGGCGAGCTGACGGTGGAGCAGCGGGACGGCCGTTTCCTGACCGCCGCCGAGTTTCCGCGAAAGGACGAAGCATGACCACCGTGGTGCTCGCCGACGACGAGGCGTTGCTGCGCAAGGCGTTGGCGGCCTTGCTCCCCCTCGAAGGCGAGATCACCGTGCTCGCCGAGGCCGAAGACGGCGAGAGCGCCGTGCGGGCCACCCTCGAGCACCGGCCGGACGTGCTCGTGATCGACCTGGAAATGCCCACTGTGGACGGGCTCGGCGCCGTCGCCGAGATCCGCGAAACCCTGCCGGGACAGGTGATCCTGATGCTGACCCGGCACGCCAGACCCGGCGTGCTCCGCAAGGCGCTCAAGCTCGGCGTGCAGGGTTTCGTCAGCAAGTCGGCGGAGCCGTCGCACATCACCTCGGTCATCAAGGCCTTGCACGAAGGCAAACGCTGGGTCGACCCGGACGTCTCCGCGCTCGCGGTCGTCGACGACTGCCCGTTGACCGACCGCGAGATCGACGTGCTGCGCGCGACCCGCGAAGGCTTTTCGGTGGCCGACATCGCGTCGCAGCTCCATCTCGCCGAGGGCACCGTGCGCAATTACCTGTCCAACGCCATGCAGAAGACCCAGACGCGCACCCGGCACGAGGCCGCCCGGTACGCGCGCGAGCACGACTGGCTTTAGCCCGCGAAATCGTGGGTGAGCCAGACGCTGCCGCGCGCGTCGCGGGTGACGACGATGCCGATCCTGGTGAACGACGAGCTGAGGATGTTCTTGCGGTGGCCGTCGTTCGGCGGCTTCTCGTCGATCATGCTCTGCGTCAGGCCGAGTGCCATGCGGGTGATCGCGTCGTTCGAGTCGGCGACGGGGCCGCCGGTGCCGACGTTCTCGCCGCACGTGCGCCATTTGGCGCCCGCCGCCGTCTCGCGCTCGCCGAGGCCGGGTTCGCCGGGGCATTGGTGGGACAGCCCGCAGCCGCCTGCCATCTCCTGGTTGTGTTTGCCCGCGGCGGTCACCAGCGCCGGGTCCACCCGGAGCGCGGGCAACCCGGCGTCGGCGCGCGTCTCGTTGATCAGCGCGAGGACCTGGTCGGCCGCCGCCGAGGAACGGGGTGGTTTCGGTGGCGTGGACTTCGTGGATCGGGTGGTCGACGGCGCCGGTTCACTCGACTCGCTGGGCTCGCTCGACTCGGTTTCGCTGGGCGACGGCGTGACGGTCGGCTCCGGCGACGACGTCGAGGTCAGTGACACCGAAGGGGCCACGAAGGCGTCCGCGGCCTGGGCGACCGGTGGCGGCGCGGACGGCGTGAAGGTGAGCACGCCCGCCACGCCGAGCACGCAGGCGACGGCGGCGCTGGTCGCCATGAGCGCCGGTTTCGCGCTGGCGAAGTTGGCCACGCGACGGAACGGGGACACGGCGGCCAGCGGGGAACCGGCCGTGATCTGGGCGGCGGGCGTGTGCAGTGTCGACAGCAGCCGGGGCAGGAAGCCGACCGGAACGGCCAGCAGCGCCGCGCCGATCAGGATCCGCTCGATCGGCAGCGCGTCGGACGCGCCGCGCCTGCAGCGTGCGCAGTCTTCGAGGTGCCGGAGGAAACGCTTGCGCCACAACGGTCCCGGCTCACCGGACCAGCCTTCGGCCGCCTGGGTGATGCCGGCGCAGCGCGGCTCGGTGGCCAGCGCGCGCACGAGCGGGCGGACGGCCTCCAGCCGGGTCTTGAGCCTGCTGATCCGGACCGTGACCACGTGCGCTTCCAGCTGCAGCGCCTCGGCGACCTCGGTGCGGGTGAGGTGGCCTGCGCGCTCCAGCGTCCACAGCGCGAGCAGTTCCCGGTCGGCGGGCGCGAGCCAGCGCGCCGCCTCGTCGACCTCGCGGCGCTGCTCGGCGACCTGCAGCCGCGACAGCGAGACCTCGACGAACTCGGCCTCGGGGTCGGGACGCTCCTCGTACTCGTCCAGCGGCGCGGGCGCGGCGTGGTTGCGGCGGTAGTGGTCGCGGATCTGGTTGAGGGTGACCGCGACCAGCCACGAGCGGAACCGGTCAGGGTCGCGCAGGCGGTCGAGATCGCGGACCACGCGCAGCATGGTCTCCTGGACCACGTCGTCGACGTCCGCGGCGGAGGACAGTGCGTGCCCGGCGATGCTGTACACGAGCTGTAGGTGTTCGGCGACCAGCGCGTCCATCGCCTCGCGGTCGCCGTCCTTCGCGGCCGCCACCTGGGTCATGTCCACTTGCGCGTCTCGACCGTTCACGAACCCTCACCTCTGCGACTGTTTGCCGTACGCACAGGAGACTTGGCGGCGCACTCGCCGGTCACAGAAACCCTCGCCGTAAGTGACCCAGATCACAATCAAGGCCCAGGGAATAGCCCCGCTCTCACATGTGTTTGAGCGTTCAACTACTTTAGGGGAGTGGATATGGCTTACGAGATCCTGGGCACGCGGCAAGAGCCGACCTTCGGCCTGGACACCTTCGGTGACGTGGAGAACGGCGCGGACGGCCAGCCGGTGAGCCAGGCCGAGGCGATCCGGCAGGTCGTCGCGGAAGGCGTGCTGGCAGACCGGGTCGGCGTCGACTACTTCGGCGTCGGCGAGCACCACCGCACCGAGATGGCGGTCTCGTCACCGGACGTCGTGCTCGCTTCGATCGCCGGGCAGACCGAGCGCGTCCGGCTGGGCACGGGCGTCACGGTGCTCAGCTCCGACGACCCCGTCCGCGTCTACGAGCGGTTCGCCACGCTGGACGCGCTGTCCAACGGGCGCGCCGAGGTCACGCTCGGCCGCGGCTCGTTCACCGAGTCGTTCCCGCTGTTCGGCTACTCGCTGTCGGACTACGAGGTGCTCTTCGCCGAGAAGCTGGACCTGTTCACCAAGCTGCAGGAGGAGAAGCCGGTCACCTGGACCGGCACCGTCCGCCCCGCGCTGGACCGCGCGCAGGCCTACCCGCTCACCGAGTCCGGCAGCCTGCCGGCGTGGGTCGGGGTCGGCGGCACGCCGCAGTCGGTGGTCAGGGCGGCCGCGCACGGCCTGCCGCTGGTGATGGCCGTGATCGGCGGATCGCCGGAGCGGTTCACCCCGCTGGCCGACCTCTACCGCCGCGCCTTGACGGAGGCCGGTCACGGGGAACTGCCGATCGGCATGCACAGCCCCGGCCACATCGCCGCGACCGACGAACTCGCGATGGACCAGCACTTCCCCCACCACCAGGCCGCCTTCGCGAAGATCGGCGCCGAGCGCGGCTGGGGCCCGATGTCCCGTGCCGACTACGACGCCATGGCGGGCCCGCGCGGCGCGCTGTTCGTCGGCTCCCCGGAGACCGTCGCCCAGAAGATCGCCTGGTCGGTGCGCACGCTCGGGCTGTCGCGGTTCCAGCTCAAGTACGGCGCGGGCGCGCTCCCGCACGAGCAGCGCCTGGAGTCGATCCGGCTCTACGGCGAGGAGGTCATCCCCCGGGTGAAGGAACTGCTCGCTTAACGCCTGCGCCACGCCTCGAACTGCTCGGGCGTGCGGACGCCGTCGTCCAGCACCGACCGGTAGACGTCGTAGCTGGTGACGAGCGAGCCGTAGCCGGGGTTGCCCGCCCACGCGTGCTTGATGCGCAGGATCGCCAGCCGGATCTCGTCGGTCAGCCTCTCGGGGAAAGCCTTGAGATGCGCCAGATCCGGCTGGCGGGCCGGGTCGTCGACGAACCAGATGTCCAGGTTCCAGGTCTGCCCGGCCAGCGTGCGGTACTCGACCTTGAGATAGAGCCCGTCCGGATACGCGGGGTCGGTGTTCCAGTGGCCGGTGTCGTCGCGCATGGTCACCTGCCGCACCCTGGGCGAGGCGACCAGGTCCGCGCCGATCCGCCACACCGCTTCGTGGGTGGCTTCGTCGAGCGCCGGGCAGACGACCGTGAGGTCGATGTCGCGGCGCACCATCAGCCGCAGCGCCGAGCTGCCCACTCGCACGGGATCGCCCAGCGCGGCGAGTGACTTGTCCAGCCCGAGCGCGGCGGTGATCTCGTCGGCTTCGGCCTGCAGTTCGTCCTGCCATACGAGCAGGTCCTCGGAAAGCGCCATGATCACATTATGGGTCGCCCAGGCTCAGTAGGCTCACGCCGAAACTTTCTTCGCGCGCGGCGTCGATTTCGGCGGCTGCCGTTCGACGAGTCAGTGACAGCAGGTCAGAGCAACCGAGGAGCACCAGATGCGCACCCTGATTTCCACCACGTTCGTCTCGCTCGACGGCGTCATCGAGGGACCGGGCGGGGAACCGGGCTACCGCAACTCCGGCTGGACCTTCCAGGACATCGAGTTCGACCCGGCCGCCTACGAGCTCAAGGGCCGCGAGCAGGGCGAGGCCACCGCGCTGCTGCTCGGGCGCGTCAGCTACCAGGCGTTCTCGCCGGTGTGGCCGACCATGACCGAGGAGTTCCCCGGCTACAACGCGATGCCGAAGTACGTCGTGTCGACCACGCTCAAGGACGAGGACCTGGTGACCAACTGGGGCGAGACCACGATCCTGCGCTCGCTGGAGGACGTCGCCGCGCTCAAGGAGACCGAGGGCGGGCCGCTCAGCCTGCACGGCAGCGCCAACCTCAACCGCAACCTGTCCGACGCGGGCCTGATCGACCGGTATCACCTGCTCGTGTTCCCGGTGCTGCTCGGCGCGGGCAAGCGGCTGTTCAGCGAGACCGACAAGGCCAAGCAGAACCTGAAGCTCATCGAGAGCGAGTCGTACTCGAACGGCGTCCAGAAGCTGGTCTACGACGTCATCCGCTGATCACGGGTCGTGAGTGTTTTCGCCGGTTAGAACCGGCGAAAACACTCACGACTCCTACAGCAGCTCGTCCAGCGCCGACGCCGTGTCCGGGAACCGGCCCAGCAACGCCACCCCGGACTTGGCGGTTTCCCAACCGCCCTCGCAGCCCAGCAGAGTCGCCATGGCGTCGGTGGTCGCCGGGTGCGCGGCCAGCAACGCGACGCCGCCTCCCCCGGAGCGCCGGACTTCGGGCTCCGCGGGCTGGGCATGCCATGGCGGCACCCACTCGTCCAGCGCCGCGAGCTTGCCGGGGAACAACCGGCCTGCCTCGCGGATGAGCAGCGGGACGAGTTCGGCGCCCCGTTCGCGCAACGTGGTGATCAGCGTCGGCAGCCAGGGCAGCAGTACCGGGTCCGGAAGCTCGGCGAAGGCCTTCGACACCGCCTCGACGACGAAGTCGGCCAAGCCGGGCGCCGGCTCCAGCGCGTGCACGAACCCGCTCAGGTAGCGCGGATAAGCGGGCAGCACCAAGGGATTCGCCAGCAGGTCGGCGCACCGCGCGCGCAGCTCCGCGCGGGAAAGCACGCCGAGCTGGACCTGCGCGGCCCACAGCAGCGCCACCTTGGACGGCTCGTCCGGATGCGACCCGGCGATGGCCAGCTCCAGCTGGGTGCGGTCGCAGCCCAGCGAAAGCGCGAGCGTCTCCATGCTGAACAAGAAGCCCAGCATGGCCGCGACCTGGTCCACGGTCGCGTCCTCGTCCGTGAACGCGGTGGGCAGCAACGTGCAGTAATGCGCGTACCCGGCCTTGACGAAGGACTCGATCCAGCCCGGCAGCACCGGTTCGCTGGTCCGGTAGTGCCCGAGCAGCCTGCGCACCCGGCGCAGCACTTCGGGTGCGCCGTCGACGGTGCGCTCGGTCGAGAGCACCTCCAGCGCGCGGCTGCCCAGCTCGTCGGCCAGCCGGGCACTGCGCAAGTAGAGCGTGGCGTCTTCGACGGCCGCGAGCACCTTCGCGGCCGTGGCCTGCGGGTGATACGCCGCCCGGCGAAGACGTTGCTCCAGCACCTGTTCGATGCTGACGCCCTCGTAGCCCAGCTCGATGAGCGACCGCTGATGCGTGCCCAGCGCCAGATCCCACGACTCCTGGATCGGCCGTTCGCCGAGCCGCCGCTCCCCCATGATCGGCCGGGCCGCGCCGTACGGCATCAGGTACCGCAGCATCCAGAGCACGTCCGAGCAGCGCTCCAGCTCCGGCTTCGCCGCGATGTCGAGCAACGCCCGCTGGACACCGCGTTGCTGGAGCTTGAGGTTCAGCGGGACGAGCCGGTCGTGCACGTCACGCGCCAGCGGTGGCAACGCGTCGTAGCCGACCTGGCCGATCCGGTCGCCGCCCATCATGATCTCGACGATGCGGCGGACGTCGCGCCTGCCGGGCACGACGTCCTTCTCGATGCAGGTGACCGCCGCGTCCTGGAAGTCGTACGGGGTCGGCTTCGCCCTGTCGCGCATGCCCGCGAGCAGGATCGAGGTTTCGAACACCGCGATGGCGTCGGCGGTCGAGGCCAGATATCCGTTGCGGCGGGCGGCGCGCACGACGTCGACCGACCAGCCCAGCAGCTCGGCCTCGTCCAACGTGTCCAAAGTGGGCGGTCGCTGCAGGAAGCCGGACAGGTGATCCGAAGCCACGATCTCGGTCATGGGCCCGCTCGCCACCGCGGGCGGTTTGCGCTTCTTCGCGCCGGTTTGACCGGCCAGCTGGAACGGCTTCACCTTGGTGCGCTTGAGGTTCTTCGCCCACTCGGTCGCCGCGATCGACACCGAGCCCGCCGCCAGCCCGAACTGCGCCTCGATCGCCGCGTGGCTCGACGGGATCAGCCCGTACTGCCAGGTGCTCTCGGTGCGCGGGCTGATCACGAACCCGGCCGTGCCGCCGACGCCGAACTCCGCGACCCGGCTGGACGCGTGGAACGCGCCGCAGACGTACAGGCAGTCGGCGGGGTCGGCGCCCGAGGCGGCCAGGTGCTCGCGCATCCTGGTCCACATGTAGCGCTCGCGGTCCTCGTCGACCCGCACCCGGCTCGTGTCACCGGGCGCGAGGCGGCGGAACAGGCTGCCGATCAGGAACATCACCTGGCGATAGGTGTCGTGGTCACTGTCGCCGAGCGGGAGCTCGACGTACTGGTGCCACCACTCCGACCAGTGCCGCACCTTGCCGTGGCGCAGCAGGTGTTCCTCCAGCTCGGCGAACCGCGGCCGCAGGTCGCCGATCTCGACACCGACGGCGTCGCCGTGCAGCGCGGCTTCTTCCTCCTCCGGCTGTGTCTCCGACGGCTCGGGACGGTCCCATTGGAAGACGTGGTCGGCGGACCGGTCGACGAGCACCAGCTCGACACCCGGGGTGTCCAGCGCGTACGAGATCACCTGGTACTCCGCCGAAGCCTCGGTGATCGGCGCGACCACCGACAGCGGCGCCCACTCGGCGGGGAACCCGTCTACCTCGGTCGCGAACGCCTGCACCGCCACCGGAAGACGGCAGTTGCGCAGCTCGGTCAGCAACGGGGCCATGTCTTCGCACAGCTCCAGATAGACCACCTTCGGCTGTTTCTCCCGCAGCCGGCGGGCCATAGCGATGGCCGACGCCGGCGAGTGATGGCAGACCGGGAAGATCTCCAGCGGTTCGCGGACGGCTCGGTCGACGTCGTCGACGAGGCCGAGCAGGATGCCTTCCAGCGCCCTGGGCCCGTCGGCGAACGCGGCGGCCGCCTCTCTCAGCTCACCGCGCAACGCCTCGAAGGCGCCGCTCATGACAAGGTGGCAATCGCGTCGCGACCACCCTCCAGGAACTCCGGCCAGTCCCCGCCTTCGTCCTTGCTGCGCGGTTCGACCACGCCGTGCAGGTACTTGTTGAAGATGGCGAGGTCCTCCGGTTCACGCCGCGCCAGCGAGCCGACGAGCGAGGAGGCGAGCGTGCGCGCGGTCAGCGCGCGTTCGCCGAAGAAGTTGCTGTGCAGGATCGCGTCTTCGAGCACGCCGATCTGTTCGGCCGTGGACAACGCGGACTCGAGCTTCTCGTCGTCGCTGCCCGCCGAGACCGCGGCGGCCCGCAGGTCGCCGAAGCTGCGCAGCAGGACGTCGAGCAGCGTCGGCGGGACGTCCAGCTCGATCTGGTGACGGCGCAGCAGTTCTTCGGTGCGGAAGCGGACGATCTCGGTCTCGCTCTTCTTGTTCGTCACCACCGGGATGCGGACGAAGTTGAACCGCCGCTTGAGCGCGGACGACAGGTCGTTGACGCCGCGGTCCCGGCTGTTGGCGGTGGCGATGATCGAGAAGCCGGGCTTCGCGAAGACGATGCTGTCGCTGTCCAGCTCCGGCACCGAGATGTACTTCTCGGACAGGATCGAGATCAGCGCGTCCTGCACGTCGCTGGTGGACCGGGTCAGCTCCTCGAAGCGCCCGATCGAGCCCGCTTCCATCGCGGTCATGATCGGCGACGGGATCATCGACTCGCGGGACTGGCCCTTGGCGATGACCATCGACACGTTCCACGAGTACTTGATGTGGTCCTCGGTGGTGCCCGCCGTGCCCTGCACCACGAGGGTGGAGTTCCGCGAAATCGCGGCGGCGAGCAGCTCGGCGAGCCAGCTCTTGCCGGTGCCGGGATCGCCGATCAGCAGCAGGCCGCGGTCGGACGCGAGCGTGACGATCGCCCGCTCGACGATGCTGCGCTCGCCGAACCACTTCTGCGAGATCTCGCGGTCGAGCCCGTCGGCCCGCTCGGAGCCGAGGACGAACAGGCGCAGCATCTTCGGGGACAGCCGCCAGGCGAACGGCTTGGGGCCGTCGTCGACGGACTCCAGCCAGTCCAGCTCTTCGGCGTACTTGAGCTCGGCGGGTGCGCGCAACAGATCGGACATGTCAGGCCTTTCGGGAAGTCAGGAAGGTCAAGAGGTTCAGGCGGTCAGGAAGGTCTTGAGTTCGTGGACGAGCTTGGTGATGTGACCGGAGATCACCGGGGTGCCGAGGTCCTTGAACCGTTCGCGGAACCACGGGTTGACGCTGCCGCGCCCGGAGCTGGTGACCGAGCCGACCGGGATGAACTTCGCGCCGGACCGGTGGATGGCGGCCATGCTCTCGAACAGCTGCTCCACCCTGGTCTCGTAGAAGTCCGAGATCCAGACGACGACGGTGTCACGCGGCTCGGCGATCTTCGGCTGGGTCAGCCCCATGGCGACCATGCCGTCGTTGCCGCCGCCGAGATTGGTGCGCAGCAACGTCTCGAAGGGGTCGTGCACCCACGGCGTGAGGTCGAGTGCCTGGGTGTCGTAGGCGATCAGGTGAACGTCCACTTTGGGCAGTCCGGCGAAGATCGAGGCCAGGATGGCGCAGTTGACCATCGAATCGACCATCGAGCCGGACTGGTCGATCACCGCGATCAGCCGCTGCGGCGTGGTCTTGCGCGCGGTGTGCCGGTAGTAGAGGCGGTCGACATAGAGCCGCTCCTCCTCCGGGCTCCAGTTGGTCAGGTTCTGCCAAATGGTGCGGTCGAGGTCGAGGTTGCGGAACACCCGCTTCGGCGGGACCGAGTGGTCCGGCGCGCCGACCGTCGCCTTCTCGACCTGGGTGCGCAGCACCTCGGCGACCTCGTCGACGTACCGGCGGATCAACGACTTCGCGTTGGCCAGCGCCACGCCGGACAGGTTGTCCTTGTCGCGCAACAGCTGCTCGATCAGTGACATGCTCGGGCTGAGCTTCGCGGCGAGCGCGGGGTCGGCGAGCACCTCGCGCAACTGCATGCGCTTGACGAGGTCGGCTTCGATCTCGCCGATCTTCGGCAGCAGCGTGCTGAGGTCCGGCGTCGGATGCCCGGCGGCGGTGCCTTGCGTGCTCGGATTCGGCACGCCCGCCTCGCAGCCGAGCGCACGCTTGAGCCAGGTCGCGTCGGCCTGCCAGCGCGAGAGCTGGCTCGCGGTGACGTTGCCGTTGCCGGTGGCGAAGACGTTGAGCAGCACCTTCGACACCAGCGCGGCACGCCGCACCTCGGCGGCCCGGTCCCGTTCCTCGCCGGGCTCCGGGACCATCAGCCGGTCGAATTCGGCGGCCAGGCCGGGATGCCGCTGCACGATGGAGTCGACGCCGGCGTACGGGTCGAGCACCGCGGTGGGCAGGCCGATGTCCTCGACCACGGCCAGGCTCGCCGATTCGAGCGCGGCCTGCTCGTCGTTGTCGAACAGCCGGGAGAGGAGGCGCCAGTACAGTACCTGGCGGCGGTTGTCGGGTGATTCGCTCATGTCCGCAGCAACTTTCCGGCTCGCTCGCGCAGCACGGCCGCGGCGTCGGTGGCGGCCTTCTCCGCCTTGACGCCGTTCTTGTCGGTCGTGCCACCCGCCCATGCGCCGGCGTGCAGCGCGGTGACCTTCTTGCGTACCAAGGTTTCCACGGCCAGCGGCTGGAGACGGAAGGTGCCGGCGTCCCACCGCAACAGTCCGATGCACGCGCCGGACTTGGCGACCGCCTCCGGCGTCAGCGGACCGGCCGCCGGGATGCGGTCGACGTCCACGGGCAGCCGATGCCCGCCCGCGCTGAACGCCGACTCGTCCTCGATGCCATATCCCTCAAGGAAAACCGGGACGGCGATGCCTGCCGGGTGCCGGTCCAGCGGCGCCGTCGCCGACATGCTCGCGGTGGCCAGAGCGACCCGCGCGGTGGCGAAAGCGTCGGCGGGCCCGCCCAAGCGAGCGTGCTCGTCGTTCCAGAGCAGATCGCCTTCGAGCGTGATCGGCATGTCGGTGAGGTCCATCGATCGGCCCTCGCTGACGGCTTGGAGCAGCGAAAGATGCGGCCGCAGCAGCTGCCAGATCCCGGCGCCGATGATCGTGTCCGGCTTCGGCGCGGAAACGCTCGCCCGCACCACCCGCGGCGTGGAACCGTCAGCAGGCTCGAACACGGCGTGCACCTGAGCCTGCGCGGCGGTCGAATGCTCTTGCAGGTCAACACCCAACGGCAGCAGACGGCCGGTCACGGCGCCCACCGGAGTGGCCCCGCCGGACAACGTCAGCACCATCGCGCGCGACCACAGGTCACCCCAGCGCCGCGCCGGGAACCGGTCGAGCCGCGCACCGGGGCAGGACGCGGCGAGCTCGGCGGCGAACCCGTCGAGCAAGGCGGCCAGCCTGCGCAGGCCCGGTTCCGGGAGCAGCGCCGAAACCACCGGCGCCGCACCGGAAACCAGCTCGTGGTCGATCCCCTGCCACCCGGCGCGCGCCAGATCGGTCAGCCAGGATCGGGCGGCCGCGAGCAGGTTCGGCGACTGGTCGGACGCGGTGACCACGGCGGTCTCGTCGCCGAGCGGCCGCCCGATCGCCTCGGCGACCTTGGCCATCAGCGCGTCGTGCACCGAGCCGACCAACGCCACCCTGGCCGCGGCCAGCGCGAGAAGATGCTCCTCTCCCGCGACCCCGGCGGCGGCTTTTTCGGCCGCCTCGGCGACCCTTCCGGTCAGCGGCGAACCGGCCATCGCGTCGGCCAGCTCGGTCAAGCAGGCGACCTGCGCCGGCTGCGGCCGGAGCAACCCGGCCACCAGCGCACGGTCGACGGCGTCGACCGCGGCGAGCGCCTCGTCGAGCCCCGCGACGGGTTCACTGAACAGATCGGCCAGCATCAGACCACCGTCCTCGTTGGCGGGAACCACTGCATTTCCGGCACCGGCGCGGTCGTCGGAGCCAGTTCCAAATAGGCCAGATGCCGCAGAAACCGGCTGAACACGGCCGCGGCGGCGGCTCTGTCCCCTTGGGACGGACGCGTACTGGTCATCGCCGAGCTGATCGCCTGCGCGGTCAGCTCATCCGGCTCCACCCGCAGATACCGCGCGACCCGCTCGGCGCCGTACTGCAGCACCGCCTCGGTGATCAGCGCGAGAATGTGGTTGCAGAACGAGCCACGAGCGCCACCGCACGGCCGATTGTTGTTGGTACTGCAGGCGAACTCGAACGTCCCGGCTTCGACAGACGAGACGTAGACCCGCCCGATGTCGGACCCGCTGGACACCACACCCTGCACCCGCCCGTCGGCCAGCTCGACGAACGGGACCTTCGCGAGCTTGCGCGGGGACGCGGGCGGCAGCACCCGTGCCAAGCTCGAACTTTCCCAGTCAGACAACGTACTTTCTCCTTGCGGCGACACCTCGGCGGGGACAACACAGAACCTATCGCCACCCACCGACAGTTTTCGTTCGCCGAAGGGGTCGTACGCCGGAGCGCACGTGACAAGGGTCGCCCGTGCAACGCTCTAGGTGACAAGGGGCACCCTTCTCACCCAGAACGGGGCCTGGCGAGCGGGAATCAGGATGGTCACCGCCTCAACCCACTCACGCCTTGGGGTCGTGAGCGTTGCGGACGGTTAGAACCGCCCGCAACGCTCACGAGCGTGGCCCCCTGCGAAAGCCGAGATTGGGGCGTTGGGTGGCCAGGTTCGAGGCTTTCGCGAGCACGCATCCCCCCGCACCGAGGGCGCGGCCGACACGCCGCCTTGGGGTTCCGTCCAATAACCGGCCTAACACTCACGACCATCGCCAGGACCGGAGGTTTCAGGAGGGTTCGGCGAGGGTTTCGCGGGCGACGAGGACGCCGCCGACGAAGGCCACCGGCATCACGATGATCGCCGCGAGCGGGATCGCGCACAGCAGCGAGGCGGGCAGGCCGAGACCGAGCGCGAGCGCCCGGCGTTTGCGCAGCAGGACCGTGCGCTGCTTCAGGCCCATGCCGCGCCGGTAGAACGGGACCGCGATCAGCTCGAGCGCGAGGAACCAGGCGGTCACCAGCGCGAGCAGCACCGGGACCACGGTCTGGCCCACGACCGGGATGAACCCGGCGAGCAGGAGCGGGACGGTGAACAACAGCGAGCGCCCCACCAAGAGGAGGCCGTCGCGCAGGCCCATCCCCAGAAGCCGCCAAAAGGACAGCTCCACGGCGCCGGGCACGCCGCCGAGGTCGTCTTCCACCTTCTCGGCGATGTGCTCGTAGAAGGGCCCGCCGACGGCCAGCGTCAACGCCGAGAAGCCGATCATGCCGATGGCGAGCGCGGCCGCGAAGACCGCGACGCCGACCGTGACCCTGATCGTCGCCTGCCAGCCGGTCAACCAGCTGTCCGCGAACGGGGTGGCCCACGCGGCCAGGTCGTCGATCGAATAGGCCAGCGCGACCAGGCCGCCGAGCAGCAACAGCGTGGTCAGCACCGCGGGCAGCGCGCCGATCAGCAGTAGCCGGGGTGACCGCAGCAGGATGCCCAGGCCTTGCCCGAACATCCGGAGACCCTTGGCGAAGTCGCGCATGCGGCTATTTCTATCTCAGCGCGCCGTCACTCAGCCAACCGCGGTCTCGTGCACGTACGCCCAGCCTTCAGGACGCAGCAGCGCGCTGACCCGGCGTGCCGTGCGGTGCTCCCCCGCCACGTGGGTTTCGAGGAATCGCACCAGCACGGCCTCGCCGAACCGGGAGACGACGGTGACTTCGGTGATCTCGATGCGGAGTCCTGGTTGGACATTGGCCGCGCCCGCCAGCGCGGCCAGCAGCGCTTCGCGATCCAGCACCTCGCCGGAGACGGTGACGAGCGTGAAGTCGGCCGTGTGGGCGGCGCGCGGGTCGGCCAGGACGCTGTCGTCGGCTCGGGAGCCGAGCCAGGTGGCGAGCAGGTCGTGCTGGCGGACCACCTCGGCCGCGATCCGATCATCCATGACCCGAGCTTATGGTCTGGTCGAGCTGCCCGGCAATGGTACTGGTGAGCGGACCATTTCCAGGCCCAGACTGAGCGTATGACACGAGCGATCACCGACCTGGACCGATGGATCCGCGGCGAGTTCACCGAACTCAACACCAAGCTCGAGGAGATCTACTTCGCCGAGAAGACGCTCGTCCTGCGCGGCCGGGCGGAGGTGGACGAGCTGACGGCCACGCTCGTGCGTGACGGCGGTTCGCTCATCGGCGAGATCGCGGCGCGACGTGAGCTGCCGGAGCACGCGGACGCGCGCTACGAGCTGCTCGGCATGATCGGCTTCTATCTCGCCGCCTGCCGCCGCCACGAGGTCGAGCCCGAGCAGGCCGAGTTCGCGCCGCTCGCGCTGGCGCTGGGTGCGTCGCTCGGCGTCGCGCCGCGGTTCGCGGCGTCGCACCAGAACATCGGCAACCGGGCCGTCGGCGGGGCCTTCGCGACCTTCACCACGCTTGAGAGCGAGCGGACTTTCCTGCTGTACAACGGACTTTCCGTGATGGCGTACCGCCGCGCGACGCACGCGCTGCTCAGCGTGCCCGCATTGGGCGTCTCGAATCCGCTGGCGACCTATCACCTCACGGACGCGGTGGCCGCGTTGCGCGACGTACTGCGCTTCAGCCAGGCGCTCGCGAACGAACTCGACAAGGACCGGTTCTTCTACAACATCCGGCCCTACTTCAAGAGTTATCGCGTCGGCTCGCGGGAGTTCCGTGGCGTCAACGCGGGTGACTTCGGCGCGGTCAACGCGGTCGACGTGCTGCTGGGCCTCTGCTCGCCGCACGATCCCTTCTACCAGGAGGTGATCACCGAAAAGTACCCGTACGTCGCACCTGCCGACCAGCCGCTGCTGCGTTCGCTGGCGACCACCGAGTCCTTGTTGGACATGGTCGTGTCCGAGCTCGAAGCAGGTCCGCCATCGGCGCCGCTGCGGGAGAACGCCGAGCTGCTCCTCGACGCCTGCCGCGGGCACGGCGCCGCGACCGTCTTCCACCACAACAAGCTCGTGGCCCCGTTCTTGCGGGAACCCGCGGGCTACGCGCCGCCGTCGGACCAGGCCGACATGACGACCAGCGGATCACCGCTGGACGCCGTGATAGAGGCACTCGCGCGCCTGCGTGACCTGCGTGCGGCGCACGACCGGCCCGGCATCGTGACGGCTAGGCCTGTGCTCGACCGGGTCCGCGCCCTGCTCGGGTCGTGAGTGTTTTCGCCGGTTAGAACCGGCCATACCACTCACGACTCGCCGCCGAAGTCGGTGAACCGGTCCGTTTCGTTCGCGTTGTCGAACTCCGTCTGGGGTAATGTGCCTCAGTCCGACCGGCGAACTTGACCACGTGAGGTGCCATGACTGTCCGGCGGTATCGGGTGGCGATCGGACTGGTCGTGCTCTTGGCGTGCCTGGTGGTCCTCAACGGGTTCGCGTTCTGGGGCGACTACTTCGCCCAGTGGGTCGACGACGTGCTGCAGCTGAGCACCGGGCTGTCGGCGGTGATCTGCGGCTGGGTCGTGGCGCGGCGGGTCCGCGGCACGCAGCGGTGGTGGCGGCTGCTGATCGTGTTCGGCATGGCGGGCTGGTCGGTCGGCCAGTTCATCTGGTCCTGGTATCAGCTGATCGACGGTCGCGGGCTGCCGTCACCGTCCATGGCGGACGTCGGCTACCTGACCTTCCCGGTGTTCGCGATCGCGGCGCTGGTCGTGCTCGCGAGATCGAAGGAGCGGCCGCATTCGGAGCGCCGCCAGCTGTCGCAGTGGACCGCGCATTTCGGGATGACCGTGGTGCTCGACGGGCTCGTGGTGACCGGCTCGATGTTCGTGCTGATCTGGACCGCGGCGCTCGGCCAGCTGGTCCATTCCACCGGGCCCGAGGCACTGGCGTGGGCGGTGGCCATCTCATATCCGCTCTCGGATCTGGTGCTCGTCGTCATGGCGGTGCTGCTCGTGGTGTTCGACCGGGTGGACCGGCCCTACCGCACGAACCTGCTGCTGCTCGCCGCGGGGATCGTCGCGCTGGCCTGTTCCGACGCGGTCTTCGCCTATCTCGTCAGCGTCGGCGCGGAGAGCATGAAACCGTGGTCGGATGCCGGGTTCGTGCTCGGGCCGCTGTTCATCGCGTACGCGGTGCTGGCGTCGCCGGGCCGCCGTCGTACTGAGGACGACGCCGCGACCAGTGTCGACTGGTGGCAGGTCGCGCTCCCCTATCTGCCGGTGACGGCGGTCGCACTGCTGATCACCGGCCAGCTGGTGTTCGGTGACGGGCCGGACGCGGTCGAGGTGTGCGTCGGCTTGCTGATCGTCTTCCTCGTGCTGGCCCGGCAACTGCTCTCGCTGCTTGATAACCGGCTGCTGCTCGTGCGCGTTTACGAAGGCCAGCGTCAGCTCGCGCACCAGGCGTTCCACGACCCGTTGACCGGACTCGCCAACCGGGCGCTGTTCGCCGACCGGCTCGACCGGGCCGTCGCCGACGAGCCCCGTGCCGAGGGCGCGCTGGTGCTGATTTTCGTCGACCTCGACGACTTCAAGGAGGTCAACGACCGGTTCGGGCACGCGGGCGGTGACGTGCTGCTGCACGAGGTCGGGCAGCGGCTGCTCGGCTGCGTCCGGTCGACCGACACGGTCGCCAGGCTCGGCGGCGACGAGTTCGCGATACTGCTCGAAGGCGAGGTCGACGCGCCGGAGGCCGTCGCCGAGCGGATCCAGGGCGCGCTGCGGCGGCCGTTCGCGGTGCACGGGACGCTGGTCGCGGTCCGCGCGAGCATGGGACTGGTCGTGCCGGATCCCAGCGAGCCACTGATCACCTCGGACCTGCTGCTCGGCCGGGCGGACACCTCGATGTACGCGGGCAAGCGGCTCGGCAAGGACACGACCGTCGTCTACCGGCCCTCCGCCGACGGCCCGCCCGACTTCCCGTCCGCGCTGCGGCAGGCGCGCGGCGGCACCCCGGCGGGCTTCAGCCTCGCGTTCCAGCCGATCGTGCTGCTGGCGGACGAGGCGCCGGTGGCCGTCGAGGCACTCGCCCGCTGGACCGCGCCCGACGGCACCGAGATCGCGCCGGACACCTTCGTCCGCGCCGCCGAGGCCGCCGGGCTCGGCGCCGAACTCGACGCGCTCGTCCTCGACCTCGCCTGCCGCGAGATCACCGCTCTCGAACCCGGCCTGTCGGTGCACGTCAACGTCGGCGCGAGCAGGCTCGGCACGGCTTCGCTGGAGCAGAGCATCCGCGACGCGCTGCACCGCTACCGCCTGCCCGCGTACCGCCTCGTCGTGGAGATCACCGAGACGATCCCGATCCTCGACCTGACCGCGGCCGCCGAGGCGATCCGGCGGCTGCGCGCGCTCGGCGTCCGCGTCGCGCTGGACGACTTCGGTGCGGGTTACAGCTCGTTGACCTGGCTGCACGCGCTGCCGGTCGACCTGATCAAGCTCGACCGGGCGTTGACGACGGGCATCCAGCCCGCGCGCGACGCGGCCTTGTGCCGGTCGCTGGTCGGGCTGTGCGCCGACCTGGAGCTGGCCGTGGTCGCCGAGGGCATCGAGACCGCCGAGCAGGCCGAGCTGATCGCGCGCGCGGGCTGCACGATGGCGCAGGGGTACCGCTTCGGGCGCCCCGCGCCGTTGGCCGACCTGGGGCTTTCGGGCGTCGTTCTCTAGGCCCGGACGCCCGGCGGGAGCACGCCGAAGATGGTCGCCGTCGAGCCGGAGCCGTGCCGGTGGATCGGCCCGCCCGCGAGCACCCAGGCGCCCGTCGTCGGCAGCGCGCGCAGGTTCGCGAGGATCTCCAGGCTGATCCGGTGCCGCTGGTAGACGAGCTGGGACACCGTGTACGTCTCGTCGGTGCCGACGTCAGGGCTGAACGTGTCGGTGCCCGTGCCGCCGCGGCGGCCGAGGCGGCCGGTGTCGATGAGCCACTTGACCGCCGGGATCGAGAAACCGGGCTGGTGAATGCGGTTGTCGGCGTCGAGGTTGGGGAACGCCGGCGTGCCCCACTTGGCGTCCCAGCCGGTCCACAGGATGACCATCGAGTCATTGGGGATGCGGCCGTGCTTGCGTTCCCACGCCTTCAGGTCGTCGATCGTCACCGCGTAGTCGGCGTTGCGCGCGGCCTTGGCGCGGATGTCGATCTTGACGGCGGGCAGGAACAGGTCGGCCGGATCCATCTCGTCCGCGAGCGGCTGGCCGGTGTTGAAGTGGCCTGGCGCGCCCCAGTGCGTCCCTGTGTGCTCGCCTTCGCGGACGAACTGCAGGTAGTAGCCGTTTTCCGGGATCGTGGCGATGGTCTCCAGGGTGAACGCCGGGTCGCCGGGGAACACGTTGGTCGTCGCCGGGTCGTTGACGTGCGAGAGGTTGACCAGGTTCAGCAGGTCGAGCCGGACGGGCGGGACCGCGGCCTCGGCGTTCTCGGTGTTCTCAACGGCCTGGGCGGTGCGCCCGGTCGCGAACGCGCCGAACAACCCCGCCACTCCGGCGGCCAGCACTCTGCGCCTCATCGGCATGCGATCACCTTTCACAACCAGCCCACCGCGCGGCGGACTGGACGGTGATATCACCCGACTGCCCCCTTGCCCAAGGCTTTGCGGGGCATCACACGGCCAGACGCGTCTACTCGGAGTAACGCGCTGGCCCATCTGCGAAGGCGGGTCACCGAGCGGGCACGGGAACCGGTTCGTCCGGGACGTGGCCGAGTTTGACGCGGGCGCCGCCGTCCTCGAAGGTCTCCGCCCAGAACCGGTCGTCCCGCTCGCAAGCACCGCCCACATCGGACGCGATGGTCCGCACGGTGGCCGATTCCGCTTGCGGCGCACCGAAAGTCACGTCGATCGGCGGCAGGTCGGCGCACAGCACGCCGTCCGTGTAGTACCCGATGAACGAACCGGGGTTGTTGTTGAGATCGCCGGACGCCGCGTCGATCTTCCACGCGCCGATCGCGATCGGCTCCCGCGCCGGTTCGGCCGCAGCGTCACGGAACGTGCCACGCCAGGTCGTCTTGCCGTCGACGGGCTCGTCACGGGTGACGGTCAGTTCGTACCGGTGCCCGCGGGCGACCGGCAGCCCGGCGAGTTCGCAGGTCGCGCCCTCCACACCGTCGGTGCCGGTCCGGCAGGTCTCCGGGGCGGCCGGTTCCACGCCGGGGCCGAAGATGGAGAACAGGACGTGCATCGTGCCGTCCGGGTACGGCTGCACCGCCAGGTAGGCCCAGTCGTCACGGGCGAGGAAGCCGAAATGCCTGGCGAACCGGTAGCCGCCTGCCGCCGGGAACTCGGTCAATGTGATCGGCAGCGTCATCGACCGCCAGCCTGCGACCTGCGGGGTCGCAGTACTGACGAGTGAGCTCTGCGTGCCGGCGAGCCCGCCGGGCGTCCCGCGCACCGGCACCGGGATCCGGCCGGGCGGCACCACCGAGGCGGGATCGAGGTTGGCTGCCGTGAGCCCCAGCTCGAGGGTGATCCTGGGCAGCCGCGGCGAGCCAGGCCGCAGGCGCACGGTGACGGTCTCGGTCACGTCCGCGGGGATCTCCTTGATCTCACAGGAGAACTTGCCGCCTTGCAGTGCCAGATCGGCGGTGCACGTCCATCGGTCCGACGTGGCGACCAGCGATCCCAGCTCGCCGCTGAGCGTCCCGGACAGCCGGACGTCGGTGGCGGTCGCGGGCCCATCGTTGCGCAGGCTCAGGTCGACGACGGTGTCCACGCCGGTGCCGTGGACGTCACGCTGCGCGGTGGTCAGCCGCAGGATGGCCGGCCCGTCGGCCTGCGCGGGCGGCGCGACCGTCCACAGCAGACAGGACAGGCCGATGACCACGAGCTTCCTTGCCGACCTGGTCACGGCCGGACCTCCCTCGACGCGGGGCTTTTCGATCAAGCTCGACTATTACCCGCCCATCCCGCCTCCGGCACGACGGGTACGTCGTGTGAGTGACCCACCGGCCGATGGGGCAGACCTTCGTTCCCCTCCGGGTGGGCGCCCGCGCCCACTCTCCCGCGACCGGCGTCCGCCGGTGCATGGTGTTGGGGTGCTGAACATGCTGCGGAGCCCCGCCACGGACACCGTCACCGTCGTGCTGGCCGACGAGCAGCCGGTGGTCCGCGGTGGCCTGCGCGCGCTGCTGTCGGCGATCGACGGCGTCGCCGTCGCTGGCGAAGCGGGCACGGCGCAGCAGGCGCTGCGGGAAACGCTCTTGCACCGCCCCGATGTCCTGGTGCTGGACCTGCGGTTCGGGATCGGCGTGGTGCGCGAGGTGCTGCGCCGGTCGCCGGGCACGGCGGTGCTCGTGTTCACCACGATCGACGACGACGAGTCGATCTTCGCCGCGTTGAGCGCCGGCGTCCGCGGCTATCTGTTCAAGGGCGCCGAACCGGAGGATCTCGCGCAGGCGGTGCGCGGGGTTTCCGCTGGCGCGGCGGTCCTGTCGCCCGCGATCGCCGCACGGGTCGGCGAACTGCTGTCCCGCCGGCTCGGCGCACCGGCGGTGCCGGGGTTGACGGCGAGGGAGCACGAGGTGCTGACGCTGATGGCCGTCGGGCTGCGGAACTCCGAGATCGCGTTGCGGTTGCGGCTCGCGTCGAAGACGGTCAGCAACCACATCTCGGCCATTTTCGCCAAGCTGGGCGTGAAAGACCGCACGGCGGCGGTCATCGTCGCACGCGAAGCCGGCCTGGGCAGAGGTCAGCTCGCCTCGGTGAGATAGCGGGCCTGCGCCGGGGTCACGACCTCCGGCCGCACCGGGGTTTCGTCGCGCAGGTGGTCGCTCAGCGCCCGGTGGGTCATCGGGAGGGTGCCCGAGATGACGGCGAGCTTGGCCTTCGGCGGACCGGCCGCCAGCATCGCGAGGCGACCGGCCGGGCGGACGGCCAGGTCGACGACGCCGAACTGGTCGAAGCCGCCGAGTTCGCGCATCCACTTCGGCAGGCTGGCGATCGTGAGCGGGGCCATCAGCCTGCTCATCGCCCACAGCCGCAGCTTGCCCTGCGCACGCGGGGTGCGCAGCAGATAGTGCATTCCCTCGCGGGCGCGCTCGGTCACGCACAGCGTCGGGCGGACGGCGGCGAAGTACTCACGCACCTCTTCCCGTGAGGTCGGCACGTCCGACGGCTTGCAGGTCTGGAGTTCCGCGGCGAGGACGCAGTCCGCCCAATACCGCGCCTCCTCCGCCGGGGACAACGGGCCGGGCCCGTACAGCTCATAGCACTTGAGTACCGAATGCCAGCCGGTGACGTGGATCCACAGCTGGGACTTCGGGTTGTTGGCGCTGTAGCGCTTGCCGGTGATCGGCTCGATGCCGGTCGCCTCGGCGTGCACCTTCATCAGGTGCTCGGACAGCGCCAGCGCGGTCGGGCTGTCGGCCACCGCGACGGTCAGGAAGTAGGCCAGCGTGCGGTCGAGCCGCCCGACCGGATCGGTGTAGATCCCGCGCAGGTCGGCGACGGCGGCGGTCAGGAACGGGTCGAAATGCTCGAGCACCACCGACCGCTGGAAGCCGACCAGTGCGGTGGGCGCCGTCCACACCTTCCAGGTCGGCGAGTCCGGTCCGAAGAAGCCATAGTCCTGGCGCGTCATCGCGTCTCCTCTGATTACTACGGTTGAGTAGTAATATGCTACGCTAGAGTAGCTTTGTCCAGAGGGAGGCGGAATTGGCCGGCAAACGGCGTACCTATGCGGCGAGGGTGCCCGCCGAGCAACGGCGGACCGAGCTGCTCGACGCGGCGCTGGCATTGGTGGTCACCGCCGGGCACAGCGCCGTGACGATGGAGGCCGTCGCCGAGCGCGCCGGTGTCACAAAACCGGTCGTATACGGCGTTTTCGACAATCGGGCCGCGCTGCTGAGCGCGTTGTTGCGCCGAGAGCAGGAACAGGCATTGCGCCAAGTGCTCGAAATAATGCCGGACGATCTCACCGCGCCGGGCCTGTTACCTCAGTTGCTGCGCGATTTTCTCGACGTGGTCGCGAAATCCCCTGACCGCTGGCGTTGTGTCGTCATGCCGATGCCGGACCTGCCCGCACAGTTCCACGCCGCGCGCGAGTCCGCCCGCGCGCTCACCCTCGCGCGCGCGGAGGACTTCGCGCGCGCGACGTTGCACTGGCTCGATCCCGAAATCGCCGCGCACACGATGGTCACCCTCGCCGAAATGGCCGCCAGGCTCGTCCTCACCGATCCAGCGCGCTTCCAGCCGGACCGGTTCGTCGACGCGCTGTCCGCGCTGACCGATTCGCGAGTCCACTGAGGACGGTGCGCCGCCGGAACAATACTCATGGCGGGTTGTTGGGCCCCCTCGCAAAGGGGACGCTGTCCGTGGCTCCGAGTCGCGGGGCCCAGAAAGGACAACCCCATGAGATCGAGGGTACTTTCTGCTGCGCTCACACTGGCCATGAGCCTGGTGGGAGTCGCGGCCTTCACGTCATCGGCCCACGCCGCCGCCTGCGGCGACCAGCTCGTCGGCAACGGCGGATTCGAAACCGGCACGGCGCCGTGGACGCAGACCACGGGCGTCATCACCGCTGGTACGACCGCCGAGCCCGCCCATGCCGGCACCATGGAAGCGAAACTGGGCGCGCGCGGCACCACGCACACGGACAACCTCGCGCAGACGGTGACCCTGCCGACCGGCTGCTCGTCGGCGACGCTCACTTATTGGGCGCACATCGACACCAAGGAAACGACCAGCAGCACCAAATACGACACTCTGGTCGTTCAGGCCGGATCGGACACGCTGGCCAGTTACTCCAATCTGGACAAAAACACCGGCTATGCGCTGCGCACCGTCGACATGACCCGTTACCTCGGGCAGACGGTGACGGTGAAGGTCACCGGTTCCGAGGATTCCAGCCTGGTGACCAACTTCGTGCTCGACGACTTCTCGTTGACCACCGGCACCGGCACTCCCCCGGACACCGCGCGCACCCCGATCAACCCCGCGTACACGGTGAACCTGACGTCGAACACCGCAGGCGACACCTGGACCGGGCACCAGAGCGCGAGCTTCACCAACGGCTCCGCGACGCCGCTGCCCGAGGTGTACCTGCGGCTGTGGGACAACTACCACGGCAGCTGCCCGACGACGCCGATCACGGTCACGAACGTCACCGGCGGCACCGCGTCCCCGCTCAGCGTCGACTGCACCGCGCTGAAGATCACGCTGCCCGCCCCGTTGGCACAGAACCAATCCGCCTCCATCGGCTTCGACCTGAAGATCGTGGTGCCCAGCGGCGCGGACCGGTTCGGCCACGACGGCGCGTACAACATGATCGGCAACGCCCTGCCGGTGCTCGCGGTCCGCGACGGCGCGGGCTGGCACCTCGATCCCTACACCAACAACGGCGAGTCGTTCTATTCGCTGATCAGCGATTTCGACGTCACGCTCGTGCACCCCACCAGCCTGCTGACCCCGGCGACCGGCACCTCGACCGAGACCACCAGCGGCAGCACGACCACCACCCACGCCACCGCGGCCAAGGTGCGTGACTTCGCCTGGGGCGCGGGACCGTTCGCCAAGATCTCGGGCACGTCGAACAAGGGCTTCAAAGTCAACGTCTACTCGGTGAGCGGCATCTCGTCGGCCAACGCGACGTCCATGCTCAACCTCGCGAAGGACTCGATCGACGTCCACTCGGGACGGTTCGGCGACTACCCGTACTCCGAGCTGGACGTGGTGCTGGACAACAACTTCTGGTTCGGCGGGATGGAGTATCCCGGCTTCGTGATGGACCTCGTGTCGAACGTCGCGCTGCCGCACGAGATCGCGCACCAGTGGTTCTACGGCATCGTGGGCGACGACGAGTACAACTCGCCGTGGCTGGACGAGAGCTTCACCGACTACGCCACCGACCTCTACCGCGGGGTGACCGGCAGCGGCTGCGGCATCACGTGGCAGTCGAGCGCAGAGAAGCTGACCAATTCGATGGCGTACTGGGACGCGCATTCGTCCCGCTATTCCACGGTCGTCTACAACTACGGCAAGTGCACACTGCACGACCTGAGGCGGCTCATCGGTGAAACCGCGATGGCAAACCTGCTCAAGAGCTACGCGCAGTCGCACTGGTACGGCGTCTCGACCACGGCCGAGTTCAAGGCCGCGGCCCAGGCGGCGGCGGGCTCGACCGACCTGACGTCCTTCTGGGCGTCACACCGGGTCGAAGGCTGACCAGCGTCGTGAGTGGTACGGCCGGTTCTAACCGGCCGTACCACTCACGACCACGGTCTTGGCGTGGGTGGCGTAGTGCGCGGTGGCGATCGCGCCGCCCATCGCCAGCACCAGCCCGGCGACGGTGAACGACACGAACCCGTCGCGGATCCGGTCGTCGAGGAACACCAGCCCGATCAGCGAGGACAGCGCGGTGTTCGTGGTGAACATGATCGCGTTGACCGCGGTCGCGCCGCCCTTCTGCAGCGCCATCGCGAACGCCACGGCCGCGCCCAGCCCGTTCAGGATCATCGCCCACACCGACGGCTCGATCAGCAGCAGCCACTTCGCGTCGGGCACGTGCAACGTCCGCGCCGACACCCCGACCACGCTGAACCCGAGCCCGGTCGCGAACGCGAGCACCTGGGCGGCCCACGGCCGGTCGTGCCGCCGCACGTAGTACGCGATCGCGAACACCACGATCGCCATGGCGGGCAGGATCCAGCGCCACTGCGTCGGCAGCACCCGCGCGGGCCCCGGCTGGGCCGACATCCCCAGCAGCACCAGCCCGACCGCGCCGACCCCGAGCGACACCCAGCCCGCCGCCGCCAGCCTGGCGCCCAGGAAGGCCGAGATCACGGCCGTGACCCCGACGCTGAACGCGAGCACGGACTGCACCAGGAACAACGGCAGCCGGTGCAACGCGGCCGCCGCGCAGGCGAACCCCACCAGGTCGACCCCGATGCCGAGGAAGTAGATCGACTGGTTGCGCAGGTTGACCAGGTCCAGCGCCCGGCCCCCGTACGCGCCCGCCCGCCGCACGCCGATCGACTCCAGCACCGAGCCGCTGCCCGACGCGAGCGCCGCCAGCAGCGCGAGGACGTAGCCGAGGATCATGTCCGCAGTCTGTCAAAGCCACCCGAGTGGTGTGTGAAGCGGGCGTGTAGCGGGGTCAGGGGCAGCGTGCGAGCCGGCTCGTCCCGGGATGCAGTCGTGAGCGTTTTCGCCGGTTAGAACCGGCCGTACCACTCACGACCCCCACGCCGAGCAGCCGAACACGCCACCTTTGGGTTCCCGCCCAATAACCCAATGCCGGGTAGTTAAGGCTTGGCTTGCGCTGTCAAGCGACGCGTGAGCACGCGAAATCCGTGCGCTGATTCCGGTTGTCGTGGACGGGGTTGCCTTCGCGTTCACGTCGTCCAAGATCCCTTGTCTCCGGCCGAATCCGTCATGCGCACGCGCCGCGGCCCGGATAGAATCACGCTTCACTCTTCGAGAGCGAGGTCCGCATGCTCGCCATCGCCGCCGCGGTGCTGTTCGGGATCGCGTTGCTGCTCCAGCTGGCCGATCTGGCGTTCGGCCAGGTGATCACCGGTACCACGCTCATCACTGCCGGGCTGCTATGCCTGGCGCTGCATATGGCAGGCGTCGCCACGTCACGTAAATCCTTCAGGCGACGTCGGCGTTGATACCGTCCATAGTGGACTGAAACGAAAACTGTCGGTGCCCGCGGCTAGCTTCGGTGGCATGATCACTCCATTCCGGATCGGGTTTCCCGACGAGCAGCTGACCGACCTCCGCGACCGAGTGCACCGCACCCGCTGGCCCGATGCCGAGCCGGTCGATGACTGGTCGCAAGGTGTTCCCTTGGCGTACCTGCGTGAGCTGTGCGCGTACTGGGCCACCGACTACGACTGGCGGGCGACCGAGCGAAGGCTCAACGCGCTGCCGCACTTCCGCACGGCCATCGACGGCCTCGGTGTCCACTTCATCCACATCCGCTCACCGCACCCGAACGCACTGCCGCTGGTGCTCACCCACGGCTGGCCCGGCTCGGTGTTCGAGTTCGAGAAAGTGATCCCGTCGCTCAGTGATCCACCCGACCCCGCCGACGCGTTCCATGTCGTGTGCCCATCGCTGCCTGGGTACGGCTTCAGCGACCGGCCCGCCGAACCGGGCTGGTCGGTGCAGCGGATCGCCCGCGCCTGGGCGGAACTGATGGCACGCCTGGGTTATCAACGCTACGGCGCGCAGGGCGGCGATTGGGGCACCAGCGTCACCACCAGCCTGGGCCAGCAGGACGGCGCCCATCTCGCGGGGATACATGTGATGCCACCGATCGCCGCGCCCGACCCGGCGACGCTGGACGACTTGACCGAAGCCGAACAACAGGCGCTCGCCGATCTGCGGCACGCGGAACGCCACGAGTCGGGGTACGCCGAGCAGATGACCACCAAGCCGCAGACGATCGGCTACGCGCTGAACGACTCCCCCGCCGGTCTCGCCGCGTGGATCGCCGAGAAGTTCCGGTCGTGGACAGACGGCGAGCTGGACCAGGTGCTCACCAGGGACGAACTGCTCGACGACATCACGCTGTACTGGCTGACCGGCACGGCGACCTCGTCGGCCCGGCTGTACTGGGAGAGTTTCCGCGAGGTCGGCGAGTGGTTCTCGCGGTCCACCACGGACACCGTGGACGTGCCGACCGGCTGTTCGATCTTCCCGAAGGAGATGCCGCGCCCGTCCCGCCGCTGGGCGGCGAAGCGGTACACCGACATCCGCCATTGGGGCGAGCCCGAACGCGGCGGGCACTTCGCCGCGTTCGAGCAGCCCGAGTTGTTCGTCGAGGAGGTGCGTGCCTTCTTCCGGCTCGTCCGCTAGGCCGGAGCGCAGAACGCGACCTCGGGATAGCGCCGGGATGGCTTGTCCAGCAACGGTTCCCGCTCGTGCCGCAGGTGCAGGTCGAAGAACGCCCCGACGTAGGCGCGGGTGATCTCCGACGTGCGGGCGGCGGGCAGTTTCGCGCCGAAGTCGAGGCCGAGCTGCTCGCCCAGCAGGCCGACATCGGTGAACGACGCGTGCACCGGGCCGTCCACCACGAGCCAGCGCTTCCAGCCGGTGAGGTGGCGCCAGTCGCGTTCCCAGGTGATGACCGGGCTCGGCAAGCCCGGCGTGTACTGCGATGCCCTGCCCAGGAACAGGAACGGCCGCGCCAGGCCGCCGTCCGGGACCGGGGTGTTGGTGGTGCCGTCGATGTCGATCCCGGCACGGACCCGGGGGTCGGCGACCATGGTGGTGAGAGCGGCCGAACCACCCGCGGAATGGCCTGCCATCGCGATCCTGGCCGGGTCGGCACTCGGCCACTTCGCGTGCGGGCCGGTCAGTTCGTCGAGCACGAAGGAGGTGTCGGCGGCCCGTCCCGCGTCGAGCTTCGCCCAGAACGCCTCGTCGTGGAGCACCTCGCACGAGGCGCAGGTCACGACCCTGCCGTCGGGGAACTCCGTCGCCGCGTTCTCGTAGGTGTGCCCGATCCCGGCCACCACGTAACCGCGGCTCGCGAGGTCCTCGGCGAGCGAGCTGAGCGTCGCGCGGGGCTTGGTGTAGCCGGGCGAGAGCACGATCAGCGGCATACTGTGCTTACCTCCCAACGGTTTCGCGCCGCCGATGGCGTTGGTCCTGGTTTTGCTCAGCAGGTCGAGCGGCAGGCCGGTGATGCCCGCGTCGGTCAAGAACAGCTCGGACTCGCGGGGCGTCATGTACTGCGCCCGGCGCCCGCCGGAAGGCAGCGCCGGGTACCACAAGGTGACCATGAGTTCCCGCGACCTGGCGGGAACCCAGGGGTCGGAACGGGAGGTGTCCGTCAGGTGCAGCGAGGTGCTGCCGACCGGGAAGTGCCCGGTCGGTGGAGGCAGGTACGGCGTTTGCGCGGCTTCCGCCACCGAGGTGGACGTCACGATGGCCAAAAGTCCCGCCACGGCGGCCAGTACGTGTTTTCGCATGAAGATCTCCCCTGGTCGATGAGGTTTTCGACGCTAGGGGCGGGCTGTCATGGAGCGCGTCGGTCGGCCGGGCCATTTCGGGTACCACGTGCGGCCGGCCGTCATCCTCGCGATGTAGTCCGGCGATGGATGCCCGCGCACCGTCCGCTCCGGAAGAATGGGCCGGGTGATGAACGCGCGGCTACGGGAGTGGGCGACGCCCGCCGGTCGGCCACCGCGGCTGACCTGGCGCGGCCGGCTCTTCGACGTGGCTTTCGCGCTCGCGCTGTCCGTGATGGCGGTGCACTACACGCTCGACAACCTGCTCGGCGTGATCAGCCCGCCCCGGCGGGTGAGCCCGCTCGCGCCGGGGGACTGGGTGCCGCTGATCGCCGTCGGGCTCGCCGGCACGGTGCCGTTGCTGTTCCGACGGCGCTATCCGCTGGCCGTGCTGTGGCTGGTGCTCGCCGCGGTACTGATGACACCGGCGAACACGCCGAGGCTCACCTTCTACGCCGCGGTCGTCGCGGCGTACAGCGCGGCCGCGTACAGCCCGTACCGGATGCCGACGCTGGCGAGCCTCGGGGTGACGGTGTTCGTGGTCGACATGGTCACCGACAACACGCCGCTGCCCACGATCCCCACGGGTTACGTCCCGTTGCTGGTGGTGTTGCTGGCCGTCGGAGCGGCGTACGGCGTGCGTTTGTGGCGTGTCCGCACCGACGAGAGCCGCAGCCGTCTGTCCACAGTGGAACGTGAGCAGGCCGAGGCGGTCCGCCGCGCGGCCGAGCTCGAACGCACCCGCATCGCCCGCGAGCTGCACGACGTGGTGACGCACAACGTCAGCATGATGGTCATCCAGGCAGGCGCGGCCAGGAAGGTCATGGACCGCTCCCCCGACCAGGCTCGTGAGGCGTTGCTCGCGGTCGAAGCGGCGGGCCGGGCGGCAATGTCGGAGCTGCGCCACGTCATGGGCCTGCTCGCCGTGGACGGCGCGGCCGCCGAGCTCGCGCCGCAGCCGGGACTCGACCAGGTGGCGGCGCTGGTGGGGCGGGTGCGCGACACCGGGATGCCGGTCGAGCTGACCGTCGCGGGCGAACCGCGTCCGCTGAGTTCCGGCGTCGGGCTGGCCGCGTACCGGGTGGTCCAGGAGGCGTTGACCAACACGGTCAAGCACGCGACCGGCGCGGCGGCGAGCGTGACCGTCGAGTACGGGGCGGACCGGCTCAAGGTCGAGGTCACCGACACCGGGGGCAAGGCCGCGGCGGCCACGCCCGGAACCGGCCGCGGGCTGGCAGGCTTGCGCGAACGTCTCGCGCTCTACGGCGGGACGCTCCGCAGCGGGCCGGGCGCCCACGACGGCTATCGGGTCACCGCACTGATCCCCTGGGAGGCACCGTGAGTGTGCGTGTGGTGGTCGCCGACGACCAGGCGCTGGTCCGCACCGGCTTCCGGATGATCTTGACCGCCGACGGCATCGACGTGGTCGCCGAGGCGAGCACCGGCGCCGAGGCCGTCGACGCGGTCCACCGCACCCGCCCCGACGTGGTGCTGATGGACATCCGCATGCCCGATCTCGACGGTCTCGAAGCCACCCGCCGCATCCTCACCGGCGGCGAGAACGAACCCCGCGTGCTCATCTTGACCACCTTCGACCTCGACCACTACGTCTACGCCGCGCTGTCCGCGGGCGCCAGCGGCTTCCTGCTCAAGGACGTCACCCCCGAGCACCTCGTCGCCGCCATCCGCCTGGTCCGCTCGGGCGACGCGCTGCTCGCCCCCACCATCACCCGCCGCCTCGTCGAACGCTTCGCCAGCCGCGAGGCGGGCACCGCGACGGTCCACCGCGACCTGGCCACGCTGACGGCACGCGAGCTCGAAGTGCTGCGCCTGCTCGCCCAAGGCCTCAGCAACTCCGAGCTCGCCGCCCGGCTGCACCTTTCCGAAGCCACCGTCAAAACCCACGTCGCACGCATCCTCGCCAAGCTCGGACTCCGCGACCGCGTCCAAGCCGTCGTGGTCGCCTACGAGACCGGGTTGATCCGGCCTGCTGCAAGCCCATGACCTTGCAGCGCTGGGGTCGTGAGTGGTACGGCCGGTTAGAACCCAATGCCGGGTAGTTAAGACTTGGCTTGCGTTGTCAAATCGAAGCGTGGGCACGCGAAACCCGAGTTTGGGCCATCCACTGGCCCAAACTCGGGTTTCGCAACGGTCGAACCACCGTCAACGGCCGAAATATCGTATTTGCCCGCTTTTCGGCTGGAGATGGACGTAGTGAGCGGAGCGCATGCAACGTTGAGCGTTGTGAACGTCCCGTTCACAACGCTCAGCCCGCCTCTGCGGCACCCGCCGAGCGTTGACTTGACCAACCGGCCCGATCCTTAACTACCCGGCATTCGGTTAGAACCGGCCGTACCACTCACGACCCCAGCGCTGCGGACGCGTCCGCGCGAAAGCCTCGATCCCGGACACCCAACGCCCCAAACTCGGCTTTCGCGCGGACCAAGCCCGAAGGCTGGGCTCGGTTGGCATGGCATGGACGGGGCTTTTGTCACGGTCAGGGTGATGAAGGTGGCGTATGCGTGGTGGGCGAGTGGGTTTTGAGGCGGGTTCCCGCTGACCAGGCGAGCACCCCGCTTCAAGTACTCGTGAGTGTTTTGGCCGGTTAGAACCGGCCGTACCACTCACGACCCTGACAGTTCAGTGGGTGCTGTACTGTTCGGCTTGTGCTGAAGTGTGAGACGCGGGGTGATGCGCTGGCCAGGCTCGGCCGTGCGCTGGCCGATCCGACGCGCTGCCGGATCTTGGTCGCGCTGCTCGACGGGACGAGCTATCCCGCCGCATTGGCCGCCGAGCTGGGACTTTCGCGGTCCAATGTGTCCAATCACCTCGCGTGCCTGCGTGGCTGCGGCCTGGTCAGCGCGACCTACGAGGGCCGCCAGGTGCGCTACCGGCTCGCCGACCCGCATCTCGCGAAGGCGCTCAACGAACTCGCGCAGGTCGTGCTCGCTGTCGAAGAACCGTGCCCCGCATGACCTGTGAGAACGGCTGTTGCGCGCCTGCCGTGCTCCCGGAACGCCGTACCGCGCTGACCCGGCGGGTGCGCTGGCTGGTCGCGGCGACGATCACCTACAACGTCGTCGAGGCGGTCGTCGCCATCAGTGCCGGGTCGGCCGCGTCGTCGACGGCGTTGATCGGGTTCGGGCTGGACTCCGTCATCGAGGTCGCCTCGGCGGCCGCGGTCGCGTGGCAGTTCTCCGGTGACCACGAAGCACGCGAACGCACCGCGCTGAAGGTGATCGCGGTGTCGTTCTTCGCGCTGGCCGCCTATGTCGGCTTCGAAGCGGTCCAGGCTCTGATCAAAGCCGAACCCGCCGGGCATTCCACTGTCGGGATCGTGCTGGCCGCGGTTTCGCTGGTGGTCATGCCGGGTCTGTCGTACGCGCAGCGGCGCGCCGGGCGTGAGCTCGGCTCGGCGAGCGCGGTCGCCGATTCCAAGCAAACACTGCTGTGCACGTACCTTTCCGGCGTGCTGCTCGCCGGGCTGGTGCTCAACAGCCTGCTCGGCTGGTGGTGGGCGGACCCGGTGGTCGCGCTCGCGATCGCGGCCGTCGCCGTCAAGGAAGGCCGCGAAGCCTGGCGCGGGCAGCACTGCTGCTGACGATCAGCTCCGATAGCGCGGATTCGTGTTGTGCCACTCGAAACCGCCGCCCATCCAGGCCCGCACGCCGCGCAGGAACCGGTGCAGCTCGGGCGAGGGCACCGCCAGCAGCGCCCGGTGGCCTGCCTCGAAGTCGCGGACGAGCTGGTTGTGCAGGTCGACCGTGATCTCGGTGGCGTCCTCGATCGAGATGTCCTTGTCCGCCGCGATCTGCAGGACCATGTTGCAGACCGGGTTCTCGTCAGCCGCGTCCTTGGCGACCGAGAACAGGTCGTTGACCATCACCGACGCCGTGCCCGCCTGGGTGAGCGCGAGCCGGACGCGCGGGTCGTAGTACAGGTTCGCGGGCAGCTCGAAGCCGCCGACGGCGTCCACCAGCGTCATCGAGGTGTAGAAGCTGTCGTGCTGGCGGGCGGCCAGATACTCCCACGCCGGCGGGTATTCGCCGGTGTAACGCCAAGCCGCGTAAGCGTTCCAGCTGACGAACATCGCGAACGTCGCGTAGCAGATCCGCTGGACCTGCGACGGCGTTCCGTGCTTGGTGAGGTGTTCGACGCCGGACCGCAGGCCGATGAGGATCGGGTCGCCCCGCAGCGCCTTGTCGAGCTCGGCGGTGAACTCGCCTGCGGGCGCGACGGGGTCCATCGCCGCCATGACCAGCGCGAGGCGGGGTGGGAGGCGGGTGGGCACGGCGCCCATCTCGCTGTCGTCGGCGTAGTAGTCGTCCGCCGCCCACCAGGCGGCGTTGAGCTGGGCCGCGATGAGCAGCCGGTCGGGATCGTCGCAGTCCGCGTGCGCGAGCATGACCAGCCTGCCGAAGCCGGCCTTGAGCATTTTTTCCTGGTCCTCTTCGGAAAAACCGCAGTCGCCCGCCCATTCGACCAGCCGTGCGTCGACCTCGGCGGCGAGCGCTTCGTCGTTCCGCTCGAGCACGGGCACGTAGAGCGCCGACGCCTTGCCGTCGCCCCAGGCGACCTCCGCGTAGGCCGGGTCGGGTCCGAACTGGGTCGTCAGCCTGGCGGCCGACGTGCCCAGTCCGGACGGTCCCGCGAGCGCCGAGGCCGTCACCGCCGGAACAGTCCGCAATGGACAGCCGCGGACCTGCGGCGACACCGCGGGCGCGAGTTCCTCTGGTGCGGTAACGGTCTCGGTCATCATGCTCCCGTCTTCTCGGTCGGACTGGCTAGACGCGGTCGGCGGCGATCAGCAGGTAGTGGAAGCTGCCCTCGCGGTACGCGGTGAGGAACGGCCCCTCGATCCCGGTGGCGACCGACGACTTCTCCCGCAGTTCCCAGTACGGGATCGTCGCGGCGGTCAGGTCGACCACGTTGATCGGGACGAAGCCGTTCGCCGCCAAGGCCTTAAAGTACTCGCCCCTCGAGTGGATATTGCAAATGTAGTGCTGATCGATCTGACTGACCGCGCGTGACCGGCCACCGGTCACGTCGTTGTAGCACCCGGTGATCGTCACGTACCGGCCACCGGGAGCGATCTGCCGCGCGTGCTCGGCGAACAATTCGTAAAGATCGACATACATGGTGCTCTCGTTGTTCCACGCACCACGCATCGCCCCCGTTTCGAAACCGGTGTCGAGCATATTGGTCAAGTGATACTTCACTTTGTGGTCGACGCCACGCTCACGCGCCCTGGCATTCGCGAATTCGACCTGCTGTTCGGAGATCGAAACCCCGTCCACCTGACAGCCGAAGCGGTGGTTCGCCATGATGCTGGTGCCGCCCCTGCCGCACCCGGCGTCGAGTAGTCGGTCACCGGGCATGATGTCACCCAGATGGTCCAGCAGCACGTCGGCCTGCGCGGTCTCCAGCCGGTGCATCTCCGCGATGATGGCCTCATCGCGCCGTTCCGCGGGCACCTCCAGCACTGCCGGGTCGTAGTCACCGATGCCGTAGTGGTGGTGGTAAAGACCATCGACGTCACCCAAACGCAGGTTGACCGGATCTTTCTCAGTGTTCCAATACTCCGCTACCGAACGCTGGTAGTCGGTACGCAGCACCGGACGACCCGCAGTCCCGTGAACGATGGCCATTCAAGCTCCCTCGGATGAAAAATAGACACAATTGTCCCGCATAACCGCGGCCGTTTTCCCCGGCCCCGAGCACAAACGAAGCTAGCATCCGGACCCGCGACCGTACAGTCACCGAATGAGTGCCGGGAAAAGCGCCTTAAAATGGGCAATCAATGCCGCGAACTGTTCATTTGCAGCAATTGGTCACTCACCACGGTGACGGAGCAGCACCGCGGGTGAGCACATCGGCGGCGCACTACTCCAAGCGAGTCAAACGCCCGGACTAATCGCGGAAGTCGTCGGGCGTCAGCCGGTCGAGCAGCTCCCGGAAGTGCTCGACCTTTTTGTCCTCTTCGGCCGCGTCCCCGGTGTCTTCGGCGTCGGCGCCGTCGAACACGACCGACTCCAGCGCCGCCACGTCGAGCACCGCTTCGGCCGCGTGCAACGGGACACCGGCGCGCAGGCCGAGCGCGATCGCGTCGCTGGGCCGCGCGGAGACGCGCAGTTCACCGTCCAGCACCAGTTCGGCGTAGAAGATCCCGTCAGTCAGCGCCGTCACCTCGACCGCGCGCAGCCCGCTGCCCAGCGCCTCGATGATGTGGCCGAGCAGCTCGATCGTGCCCGGCCGCGCGCTCGGCTCGCCGGTGTGCGCCGTGAGCAGTGCCGACGCCTCGGCCTCGCCGATCGTGATCGCCAGCCAACGGCGTTCGCCGACGCTTTCGCGCAGCAGCAACACCGGCGCCGCCATCGGCGGCAGTACGGCCAGCCCTCGGACATCCACCGGCACCATGGTCGATCACCGCTTCCCCGATCGGAACGACTCGGGTACCCACTCCGGCGGAAAGCAATCCCTGTGGCCCCGCCGCCGGTCAGGCGGCGGGGCCGATCAGGTCAGCCTCCGAGTATGCAGAGCAGGTTGCAGGCGGTCGCCGACGATCCGGCGCTGGTCACCGGCGTGCTGCCGACCGGCGTGTACGTCGCCGACGCCGTGTTGGTCAGCGGCAGCAGCACCAGCAGGACGGACGACGAGCAGTAGACCTGCTTCGCCGTGCCCGGCGCGAGCGAGAAGGTTCCCGCGGCCGTCGCGCACGACGGTTGCGCCGAGTCGTTGACCTTGGCGCCCGTGATGCCGATCGGGCCCGCGTTGGTCACCGTGATCCGCCAGTACGGGTGCGCGAGCAGCAGCCCGAGAATCCCGACCGGCGCCTGTTTCACCCAGGGACCGGCGCCGCCCGGCCCGCAGTCCGCCGCTTGGTGCGACGCGCAGATCTCCTTGTTCACCGTCACGTTCGGCAGGCAGGCCTCGCCGGGCTTGACCGGGAAGCTCACCGTGTTGGACGTGCTGGCGCCGCCCGCGTCGCCGCCGGTGGCCGTGTTCGTCACCCCGGTGGCCGTGCACGCCGCCGCGACCGTGGTCTGGAAGCAGACCTGGGGCGCGTCACCGAGATAGGTCACCGTCACCGACGGATGGTTGGTCGGCGTGAAGTCACTGCCGTTGTTGAGCACCAGCGACACCGCGATCGAGATCGACGGATGCGCGGCGTAGGAGACACCGGACAGGTCGATGGAGCCGTCGGGCGCGATGGCCGGGGTCGCCACCGTTCCACCCGCGTCGGTGACCTTGACCGTCGACGCCGCCAAATTCACGTTGGCGAGGTTGATGTTCTCCAGCTTGGCACTCTGGTAACCCTGCACGTGCCCGGTGCCGCCGTCACAGTAGAACGCGGACGGGTTCAGGTCGATCGACACGCCACTGTGGATGCACGGCGACGCGCCGGTCATCGGGTCCTCGGAGAACAGGATGCCCGCGTCGCCGAGGCCGATCAGGCACCGGGTCGTCGAGTCGTAGGCGTACCCGTAGTCGCGGGTCGTGCCGCCGTTGACACCCGGATGTCCCGCGGGCGACGGGAATCCGGCGCACGGGGCGGCCGTCGTCCAGTCGTGGCAGGTGGTCGCGCCCAGGGTGCGGCCCCAGGACCCGAAGTAGCTGCGGACATGCCCGTCGGCCGTGGTCGCGGTCTCCGGGTTGAAGACCAGCTCCCCGGACAGGAGCGACGAGAACGACGGCGGCGTCAGTGTCGTGCCGTCCAAGGCGTAACAGAATCCGGTCGGCACGGCGGCGATGGCAGTCCCGCAGGCGCCGACAGCGTTTCCTGTTGTGTCGTAAGCGGTGTAGGCGCTGTACGAGAGGTAGCCGGGCGCGGGCCCGATCGGCCTCGGCGTCGCCCAGGAGGCGCAAGCGGTCGTCGTGGCCGGGTCGAAGCAACCCAGCATCGGCGTCTGCCCGCCAGGCGACGTGGAGACGAAGACCTTGCCGTTCACCACGGTGAGCGAGCCGGTGTAGTTGGCGCCGCCCTGGCCGTTGCCCGGCGCGACGGCGGCGTAGGGCTGGCCCGCGCACGGCGCGCGGGTCGCCATCGTCAAGCACAGCACCTGGCCGGTGCTCCCGGCGCCGTAGATGTTGCCGCCGGTCGCGACGAGCCCGCCGATGTTGGTGACGGCGTTGGTCGCCAGCGGGAAGAACCCGCAGTTCTCCCGCTGCTCCAGGTCGAGACAGCCGACCCCGGTGCCCGTGGCGGTGGTTCCGCCGTAGTAGACGATCCCCGGCCGCCCGGGATCTTCGACATACTGCGAGATGAACGCGCTCGCGATGTCACCGGTCGCCCCGGAGCCGAACGGGCCCGGCGTGGTGTTCACCGGCTTCGGCCACGGCCCGCCCGCACAGAGCCCGCCCGCCGAAAGGTCGACGCAGACCAATTTCGGCGAGGCCGCGGCGGCGTGGTGGAACATGTTCCACGATTCGACGGAGCCCGAGGCCGTGCGGTGCAGGATCGGCGTGTAGCCGTCACCGCCGGTCGCGGTCGCCGCCGCCTGCACCGGCGGCAGCAGGTTGCCGGTGAGCGTGGTGCCGCCGGGGCGCGCGTTCTGGTTGGTGGCACGCACGGAAACAGTGGCCGCGCCGGGATCGTTCGGCTGGAAGAGCGTGCCGTCCTGCGACCAGGCCGGTGTCCAGCCCGGCGGCACCTTCAGCGAGCCGGGCACGTAGGTCTGCGCCGAGCCTGCGCCGGCGATCGGGTCCGTGATGGTCGTCGGCCCGCCCGCGGTGTTCGCGTAGTCGACGACCCAGTTGAGCGTGTCACCGTGGTTCACCGGGTTCGCACCAGGGTGCGTCAGGTTCTGCGCGCTCTTGGTGAGCACCGACGGCGCGGCGGCGCCCACGTCCGGTGCCATGACGATCATCGCGGCGAGCAGCACGCCCACCGCCGGTATCGCAGATCTACTCACGCCGAACCGCCAGGTTCTTCGCGTCATTTCCGCCCCTTCGCAGCATTGATCAGGTGTGTCACCTGGCCAAGTGCAAGCGGAAGCCTAAGATCCGGAAGTCGGTGCCAACAACGGCATTCACTGAAATGCCTCAACGGACCATCCTGTTGGCGCAGAGCGTTTCCGTGGTTTGTTTTTCACCACGACAGTGACGAAGGTCGTGCAAAATGTCGGCCAGCTCGGCGGGCCCGCGGAAGAAGCCGGTGTGACTGCTCGGGATCGTGTGGACGGCGAACGGGTTGGCCGGGGTGAGGGCGTTGGCTTCGGTTATGTAGAGGTCTTGGGCTTCGGGCGGCATCGCGCGGTCGAGTCCGGTGCGGACGAAGGTGCGGGGCACGCGGCCCCAGGTGGCTTTGTCGGCGCGGTGGTCCCATGCCGGGTCGGTCTGCCAGAAGATCTCGTCCGGCTGGGTGTAGGCGATGAGGCCGAGGTACTGCTCCGGGGTGAGTTCCGCGGCGAGCGCGCGGCGGAGGCGTTCGAGGATCGCGGGGTCGGCGCCGCGCCAGTTCAGCCGGATGAAGCCGAGGTCGGCGGGGTTGCCGACCGTGATCGCCATGGCCGCGGGCAGGAAGTCGCTCGACGCCCACGCCGGGCCTGCCGGGTACTCGGCCGCGGCGCTGCTGACCGGACATTGGGCGGCGATGTAAACGAGATGGGACAAGAGGTCCGGGACCGCGTTGGCGACAGCCGTGATGACCAGGCCGCCGAAACTGTGGCCCGCCAGGATGACCGGGCCGTGTTCGTGGACGCGGCGGACGACGTCGATCACGTGGCCGATGGTCTGCTCGGCCGTCACGTCCGCCAGCGAAGACGGCTCTGTCGCGAAGGTTTTGAGGTCTTGGTCGTGGTAGGCCTGGCTGAAGCCCGCGCCTCGGCCGGGCAGGTCGACCGCGAGTGTCCGATGGCCGCGCAGTGCCATTTCCTGCTGGACCGTGGACCAAGCGCGACCGCTGCTGCCTGAGCCGTGCACGAAAACGTAAGTGGGATTCATGGGCCCGATTATGAACACCGACCGGCGAAACGACCCAGAAATTGCACTTTAAGGCCGAGAAATCAACCCTAAAAGGAATCCGGAATAATTGATTCAAAGAGGACAAAGGAAGACCTGCCATGGCCGCGTTCATATTGTACCACAAAGGGGTTCGTGAGTGTGCGGCTCCGCTCGGGCCGTCAACCGGCGGTGATGTTGACGACGTTGGCCGCGAGGAAATTGTCGATTTGACCGCGTTCCACATCGGTGGCCGGCGCGATGAGTGCCATTCCGCCGAGCGGGCCGGGCGGGGCGCCCTTGACCAGCTCGACCGGGATGGCCAGTGAGCCGGTTTTGCCTGCCTTCAAGGGTTTCAGTGAGCACACGACAATCTCGGGCACCAGTGGGTCGCGGTCGGTCAGGCGCATCTTGCAGCCGGACGGCAACGGTTTCGCGTGGTCGACGTTGACGTAGAACGGCGTCACGTAGGTGAGCCGGATGTCACCTTTCGCCTCGTGCGGCGCCTTGCTGCCGTAGGTGAAGGTGACCTTGCCCGGCTGGCCGTCGGACACGGCGGGCACCGCGTTGGTCAGGTACAGGTCGACCGGGTTGCCGTCGGGCAGCTTCGGTGTCGGGCGGGTGATGACCACCTGCGCGTAGTTCCAGTTGTCGCCGAGGTCGGCGTCGGCCCCGGTCGGCGCGGCCATGGCCATGCCGCGGACCCGGCCGACGAAGCGGACCCGGGTGGTCGCGGCGACCGGGATGCCGACGGTCACCTCCTTACCTGCCGCGATCGGACCGGGAATCCGGCAGGTGACCACCTCGGGGATCGTCGGATCCGGGTCGGTCAGGCGCATCTCGCAGCCCGACGGCAGCGGCTGGTCGTGATCAACGTTGAGGTACGTCGGCGTGACGTAGGTGAGCGTGACCGGGTCCGTGACCTCGGCGGATCCGACGTTGGCCACGCGCAACGTCTGCACGCCCGCGGCGCCCGGCGCGACGGACAGCGCGTTCGACGACAGCGTCAGGTCGGGGCGCGGGGGCGCCACCCGAAGCGGAGCGGCGGGCGCGGCGAGCGCGATCGCCGGTGTAGCGGGGACGACCTTCTCCACCGAGACCACCGGCGCTCGCGGAAGCGGCATCACGGCCCAGGCGATCACCAACGCAGACGCCGGCATCACGCGCAGCCACCGAACGGATGATGTTCCGGCGGTTCGGTGCCGACCCATGAGCCACTCCCCTGCTCGTCCAGCGCTGTTCACGCTCGATCGATGCTAGGGCACTCTGTGTCACCACAACGAGTGAATCACGCCGCCGGACATACCCACTCAGTGGTGTCCACAGTGGACGGTCAGCGGGTGACGCACCCCTCGATCTGGGGAAGGTCGTGGCCGAGCCGGTCGCGTTTCGCCGTCAGGTAGCCGATGTTGTGGTCGTTCGGGGCCATCAGCAGCGGCACCCGCTCGGTCACCCGGATGCCGGAGGACTCGAGCGCGTGGATCTTGTCGGGGTTGTTCGACATCAGCCGCACCGACCGCACCCGCAGGTGCCCGAGGATCCGGACGGCGGGCGAGTAGTCGCGGATGTCGACCGGCAGGCCGAGCGTCGTCGCGGAGTCGAGCGTGTCGAGGCCCTGCTCGTCCTGCAGCACGTGAGTGCGCACCTTCGCGACCAGGCCGATGCCCCGGCCCTCGTGCCCGCGCAGGTACACCAGGATGCCGGCGCCCTCGCGGACGATCGCGTCCAGCGCGGCGTCGAGCTGCTCGCCGCATTCGCAGCGCATGGCGCCGAAGATGTCACCGGTCATGCACTCGGAGTGCACCCGCACGAGCACGTCGTCGCGCGGCGTGGGCGTGCCGAAGACCAGCGCCATGTGCTCGAAGCCGTCGGCGCGGAACGCCACCGCGCGGAAGGTGCCCCGCCGGGTCACCAGCTCGGATTCGGCGACGTCGTCCTGTCGAAAAGCCTGCTCGTGCATCCAGTCCCCTAGTCAGCGCGCTCCGGTTGATCGTTCACTACGCTCGGCCGGAGTCCGAACCGCAATCCCCTTGGAGGACGTCTTGTTCAGCGTCACCGTTCGCGATCACGTGATGATCGCCCACAGCTTCCGCGGCGAGGTCTTCGGTCCGGCCCAGCGTCTACATGGTGCAACGTTCGTAGTGGACGCTCGGTTCAAACGGCCGGAACTCGATGCGGACAACATCGTCGTCGACATCGGACTGGCCACTGTGGAGCTCGGCAAGGTGCTCGCCGGGTTCAACTATCGCAACCTGGACGAAGTACCCGCTTTCGCGGGGACAAACACTTCGACCGAGTACCTCGCGAAGTACATCGCCGACCGGCTCGCCGACCTGGTGCACGACGGCACACTCGGCGAGGGCGCGCGCGGGCTCTCCGCGATCGAGGTCACGCTGCACGAGTCGCACGTCGCCTGGGCCGGCTACGAACGCGCGCTGTGATCGAGGTCGTGCTGCCGGGCGGCGTCGACGATCCCGCCACGCCGAGCGGCGGCAACGTCTACGACCGGCGCCTGTGCGAGCGGCTGGACGTGCGCGAAACCGCCATTCCCGGCAGCTGGCCACGCCCTGACGCGCGGGCGCGTGGAGAACTGGCCGCGGCGCTCGCCGGGTTCCCGGACGGCGCGGTCGTGCTGCTCGACGGGCTCGTGGCCTGCGGTGTTCCCGAAATCGTTGTCCCTGAAGCCGCCAGACTCCGCCTGGCGGTGCTGGTTCATCTCGCGCTGGCCGATGAGACCGGTCTGGAGCCAGCGCTTGCCGCCGAGCTGGACGCGAAGGAGCGCGAGGTCCTGCGAGCCGCGAGCGCGGTCATCGCGACCGGCACGGCGGCGGCGCGGCGGCTGGAAAGCCACCACGGCCTGCGCGAGGTCCACGTTGTCGCGCCCGGCGTCGACCCCGCGCCGTTCGCCCGGGGCACCGACGGCGTCTCACGGCTGCTGTGCGTCGCTTCGGTGACCCCGCGTAAGGGTCACGACCTGCTGATCGAAGCGCTGGCGTCGCTCGCCGACCTGCCGTGGCATTGCGTCTGCGTCGGACCGCTGCGCGACACCGCGCACACGCAGCGCGTCCGCGAGCTGATCGCGCGGCACGGCCTCGGCGACCGCGTCGAGCTGGTCGGCCCGCTCACCGGCGAACCTCTCGGCGACGCCTACGCCGAAGCCGATCTTTTCGTGCTCTCCTCCCGTGCGGAGACCTACGGCATGGTCGTCACCGAGGCGCTCGCCCGCGGCATTCCCGTGCTCGCCAGTGCCGTGCCCGACGCGCTCGGTGACGGCGGCGTTCTCGTCCGGCCGGGTGCGCTGACCAGCGAACTTCGCCGCTGGCTGACCGATTCCGCACATCGGGACGACCTGCGGGCGAAGGCGAAACGACGTCGAGCCGAACTGTCCACATGGGACGAATCCGCCCGCGAAATGGCCGAGGTGCTGGCTAGTCTGCGGGCATGAGCTTCGCACCAGAATGGCTCGCGCTGCGCGAGCAGGCCGACGCCGACGCCCGCTCGACCGAGCTGCTCGACCTGCTCGGCGAAACCCGATTGAACCGAACCCCCCTGGTCTTTCGTGACTTGGGTTGTGGAACGGGATCGATGGGACGCTGGCTCGGCGCGCGGCTGCGCGTCGCGCCGCACTGGGTGCTGCACGACCGTGACCCGCGCCTGCTCGAACTGGCCGGTGCGAGCATGATCGCGGGGACCGTGGAGACGCGTGAGGGCGACCTCACGGCGCTGCGCGCGGACGATCTCGCCGGCACCTCGCTGGTGACCGCGTCGGCGCTGCTCGACCTGCTCACGCGTGCCGAAGTGAACGAGTTGGCCTCGGCATGCGTATCAGCCGGTGTGCCAGCGCTGTTCACGCTCTCCGTCACGGGAAAGATCGAGTTCGCGCGCCCCGAGGCGCTCGACGCCGAGTTCGAAGCGGCGTTCAACGCACACCAGCGGCGTGCCGTCGACGGCAGGCGGCTGCTCGGTCCGGACGCCGTCGCGGCGGCGGCCGAGGCGTTCGCCGACGCCGAAGTCCACACCCGGCCGAGCCCGTGGCGGCTCGGCGGTGAGCAGCGGGCGCTGGCCGCGGAATGGCTGCGCGGCTGGGTCGGCGCCGCCGTCGAGCACGAGCCGGGCCTCGCCGCCGAAGCACCCGCCTACCTGCGGCGCAGGCTCGCCGAAGGCCCCCAGGTCTCGGTCGGCCACACCGACCTTCTAGCGATACCGAGGACGAGCTGATGAAGCGTTTCTGGCCGTGGCTGCGCCTGCTGCTGGCGCTCGGGATCTTGGCAGCGCTGGGTTTCCGGCTCGGCACCGGCGCCTTCGTGGCCGGGCTGCGCGCCATCACCGGCTGGTCGGTGCTCGCCGCGCTCGGCATCGGGCTGCTGACCACGGTGTTCAGCGCCTGGCGCTGGTGTGTCATCGCGCGCCGCCTCGGCCTGCCGCTGAGCCTCAAGGCCGCGGTCTCGGACTACTACCGGGGGTTGCTGCTCAACGCGGTGCTCCCGGCGGGCGTGCTCGGGGATGTGCATCGCGCGGTCGACCACGGCAGGCAGTCCGGCGATGTCGGACGCGGTGTCCGCGCGGTCGTGTTCGAGCGGTTCGCCGGTCAGGCCGTGCTGATCACCGCCGGGATCGCGGTCGTGTGCACCCAGTCGACGCTGCCGGTCGACGTGGCGCCGAGCCGCGGCGCGGTGCTGATCACGCTGGCCGTGCTCGCCGCCGCTGCCGTCTTCGTCGCTACGAACGACCGCGCCCGGCGCGCGGTGCTGACGATCTGGGCCGATGCCCGTGTCGGCCTGCTGTCGCGGAAAGCGTTGCCGCGCGTGGTTTTCCTGTCCGTGGCGACGCTCGCGGGACATGTCGCGCTGTTGCTCGTCGCGGCCGATGTCGCGGGTTCCACGGCGTCGATCGGGCAGCTGTTCCCGCTGGCCGTACTGGCGCTGCTGGTCATGGCCGTGCCGGTCAACATCGGCGGTTTCGGGCCGCGCGAAGCGTTTCTGGCGGTGGCGTTCAACGCGGCCGGGCTCGGCGCCGCGCAAGGTCTCACGACCGGGGTGGTCTACGGGGTGCTAGCCCTGATCGCCGCCCTGCCTGGCGTGTTCGTGTTGTTCCGCAGGCGAGTCGAACAGCCCGAGGTAGTCCACGAAAGCACTGGTCAGCGCGCCGAGAAGGTCCTCGCCTTTGCGGGCTGACGCCAGCGAAGGCCGACCGACGACGCCGGACTCCGTGTACGGCGCCAAGCCGTGGGTCAGCAGGTGCGGGCGTTGACCACTGTCGTGATCGCTCGTCTCGAAGCCGGGCCGGAGCAGCTCAGGGTGCGCGTGCAGCAGGATCGACGTCTCCAGCTCGCCCGCGTGCATGTCGGCGTAGGACGAGGTCTCGATCCCGGCGGCCGTGCGCGCGGTGTCCCAGTCGTGGCTGCCGGGGAACAACACCATCCGGCCGCGCGACTCCTGCACGATGTTGCGCAGCACGTAGTTGCCGCCGTGCCCGTTGACCAGCACCAGGTTTTCGACGCCGGAGAGCCGCAACGACGCGGCGATGTTTTCGATGACCGTGATGAGCGTTTTCGCCGAGATGCTCACCGTGCCCGGCCAGGACGCGTGCTCCTGCGAACACGAGATCGTGATCGGCGGGAGCAGCTGGACCGGGTACGCGGCCGCGATCGACTCGGCGATGGCGCACGCGATGACGGTGTCCGTGGTCAGCGGCAGATACGGGCCGTGCTGTTCGAAGCTGCCGACCGGCAGCACCGCGACGGTCGCCCGGCGGGCACGCACGTCGGCCGTGGTGTCACGAGGAAGCATGATCACGACGGTAGTCAATCCGGTGGCAGAGGGCAGGAAACTCACCGCTCGCCAGCCTCGGCAGCACCGACGGCAGCTCGTCGAACGGGCTTTCCCCGGTGATCAGCGCGTCGAACACCGGGTCGGCGAGCAGGTCGAGCGCGAGTGCCATGCGCTCGGCGTACGTCCGGTCCGGGCGGGCGACCGTGCCGACCTGGCTGCTGCGCACGGTCAGCCGCCGTGAGTGGAAGAACTCGCCGAGCGGCACGCTGACCCGGCGGTCGCCGTACCAGCTCAGCTCGATGACCGTGCCCTCCGGCGCGAGCAGGCCGAGCGCCGTCTCCAGGCCCGCCTCGGACGCGCTGGCGTGCACGACGAGGTCACATTCCCCCAATGCGGCTTTCGGGTCAGCGAAGCCGACGCCCAGCTCGGCCGCGATGGCCGCGCGCGCCGGGTCGGCGTCGACCAGCTGCACCCTGGCGCCGGGGAACTTCGCGAGCACCGCGGCCACGCTCGCGCCGACCATTCCGCCGCCGACGACCGCGATCCGGTCCCCGATCAGCGGTTTCGCGTCCCAGACGGCGTTGACGGCGGTCTCGACCGTGCCGGCGAGCACGGCGCGTTCCGGCGGGACGGAGTCCGGCACGGGCGTCAGCGCGGAGTCGGGGACGACGTAATGCGTCTGATGTGGATAGAGGCAGAAGACGGTCCGGCCTGCCAGCGGCCCGGTTTCGGCGACGCCGACGTTGAGGTAGCCGTATTTGACCGGCCACGGGAAGTCACCTTCCTGGAACGGCGCGCGCATGGTCGCGTACTGGTTCTCGGGGACCTCACCACGGAAGACCAGCGCCTCGGTTCCCCTGCTGACCCCGGTGAACAGCGTGCGGACCAGTGTCTCGCCGTCGCGTGGTTCGGGGAGCCGGACAGGGCGGATCTCACTTCTTCCAGATCCATTGAACCAAAAGGCCCTTGCCTGTCGTGTCATCTACAACCTCCGAGAAAGCGGTCCACAATGGTCACACTTCAGCACAACACGGCACCCGCCGTTGAGGAGCAGGGCGCCTGGGCCGGCCTGCAGGTCCTCCTGCTGGGCGTGCTCGGCGCGACGGCCGGGCTGGGCACGGCGGGCTGGCTCGCCGGGCTCGCGTACGGGCTCGCCACCTGGGTCCTCCTCAGCGCCGCGATGGACCGGTCGGGCACCCGCTCGCTGGGACCGGCCGACCGGGTCACCCTCGCACGGGGCGTGCTCGTCGGCGCGGTGACGGCACTGGTGGCGCAGCGTTCGGACGCGACCTCGGTGCTCGTCACGTTCACCGCGGTGGCGCTGGCGCTCGATTTCGTCGACGGCCAGGTCGCGCGGCGCACGGGCACGGCTTCGGCGCTGGGCGCGCGGTTCGACATGGAGGTCGACGCGTTCCTGATCCTGGTGCTGAGCGTGCACGTCGCGTTCGCGCACGGGCCGTGGGTGCTGGCGATCGGCGCGATGCGGTACGTGTTCGTGGCGGCGTCGTGGGCGCTGCCGTGGCTCACCGGCGACCTCCGGCCCAGCTACGCGCGCAAGACAGTGGCGGCGCTGCAAGGAATTCTCCTGGTCGTGGCGGCGTCGGGGCTTTTCCCGCACGCCGGGTACCTGGCCGGGCTCGCGCTCGCGCTGCTCACGTGGTCGTTCGGCCGCGATGTGGTCTCACTCTGGCGTTCTCGCATGGTGTTCAAGTCAACCGCGGTGGAAGGATGTTCCCGTGTCTGAGGCAAAAGCCGCCGTCCGCGTCGGCAACGTGGTGTTGTGGATACTGCAGGTGGCGCTCGCCGCTTACATCATCTACAGCGGGTACACGCTGTTCGGCGACAACTACGTGAAGAAGTTCGACGAGATCGGCTTCGGCCAGTGGCTGCGGTACGTCACCGGCGTGCTGGAGATCGCGGGCGGGCTCGGCCTGCTGATCCCGCGCCTGTGCGGGCTCGCCGCGCTGGGGCTGGTCGGTGTGCTGGCGGGCGCGGTCGGCACGGAACTGTTCCTGCTGGCCAAGGGCGGGCCGATGCTGCCCGCGATCCTGCTCGCGGCGGCCGCGGTGATCGCGTGGTTCCGCCGGGACACGATCAAGGACCTGGTCAGCCGCTCGTGATCTTCGGGAAGTAGCGCAGGACGGCGACATCGCCGAGTTTCACCACGTCTTCGAGGTGGAACCGGCGCGCGGGCCCGCCGGGGAATGCGGCGGGCTGGAGGAAACGCGGCGCGGCGGCCTGGCCGATGAGCATCGGCGCGACCGCCATCCGCACCTCGTCGGCCAGCCCGGCGGCGAGGAAGGCGGTGTGGATGCTCGCGCCGCCTTCGACCATCAGGCGGTCGACACCGCGTGCGCCGAGATCGTCCAGCAGCGCACCGAAATCGACGGACTCGCCGAGCGAGACGACATCGGCCAGGTCACGCAGGTCGAGTTGCCGTTGACCGGAATCCGTTGTGTAGACCAGTTTCCGGCCACCGCAGTGCCAGAACTTGAGATCCCGGCCCAGTGCGCCGGACCTGGTGACGGTGACCTTCACCGGATATTCGGGCCGCCCGCTCGCGACGCGGTCCGAACGCCGTTCGGCGCAGTTCACCAGCAAGCGCGGATTGTCCGTCCGCACCGTCTCGGCGCCGATCAGGATGGCACCCGATTCGGCGCGGATCTGGTCGACACAATCGAAATCCTCGGCGTTGGACAGCGGGAACCGGACCGCGCTCAGGTCGTCGATATGGCCGTCGACACTGACGGCGATGCTGAGAAGCACATACGGACGAGTCACGGCTCACACGGTACCGATTGAACGCGGAAGTGGCCGCGCACGTATCTAAAGGCAGCACCGAGAGAGGCAAAGCATTGGCGTTTCTTAAGGATCATCGGGTGGCGCGCGTGTTCACCGTGCTCGCGGGCCTGCTGGTGCTCGCCGTGCTCACCGCGCCGACCCGGCTCGACCAGCTGACGCCGTCCGCATTCCTGCGCGTCCCGATCGAAGGCCTGATCGGCGTGGTGGTCCTGCTGGTGCTCCCCGAGCGCGCCCGGCGTGTCGCCGCGATCGCGGGCGGTATCGCGCTCGGCCTGCTGGCGGTCGTGAAGATCCTGGACATCGGCTTCGACGCGGTCCTGTTCCGCCCGTTCGACCTGGTGCTGGACTGGCCCCTCTTCGGCCCCGGCGTCGAGTACGTCGACGTGACCTCCGGCCGAGCGGCCTCGATCGGCCTGGTGGTGTTGGCGCTGGTGCTGGCCGTCTCGTTGGTGGTGGCGTTGACGTGGTCGGTGGTGCGGCTGACCGGCGCGGTCGTCCGGCATCGTCCGGCGGCGCTGCGCTCGGTCGCGGTGCTGGCCGTCGTGTCGTTCACGCTCGCGGTGCCCGGCGTGCCGATCACGTCCACGAGCGCGGCAAACCTGGTCGGCGCCCACGCCCGGCAGGTCAACGCGGGCCTGCGCGACCGCTCGGAGTTCGCGGCCGAGGCCGCCGTCGACGCCTTCCGCGACACGCCCTCCCGTGATCTTTTGACGGCCTTGCGCGGCAAGGACGTGATCGTCTCGTTCGTCGAAAGCTACGGCCGGGTGGCTTTGGAACATCCCGAGATGGCTTGGCAAGTCGGCCAAGTGCTTGACAAGGGGACTGCTACGCTGCGCTCCTTGGGCTGCTCGTCGCGGAGCGCTTTCCTGACGTCCCCGGTGTCGGGCGGCGGCAGCTGGATGGCACAGGCGACGTTCCTGTCCGGGCTGAAGGTCGACAACCAGCAGCGGTACCAGACCTTGGTGGCCAGCGACCGGCTGACGCTGAACAAGGCTTTCCGGCGCGCGGACTGGCGGTCGGTCGGGGTCATGCCCGGCATCACGCGAGCGTGGCCGGAGGGCCAGTTCTTCGGCTACGACCGGATTTACCCGGCGGACGACCTCGGTTATCGCGGGCCGCGTTTCAGTTACGCCACGATGCCCGACCAGTACACGCTCTCGGCTTTCCAGCGCACCGAGCGCGCTGCCCCGCACGCACCCCTGATGGCGACCATCCCGTTGGTGTCGAGCCATTTGCCGTGGACTCCCCTGCCCCACCAGATCGGCTGGGACCAGGTCGGCGACGGCTCGGTCTACGCCCCGATGACCACCGGCGACGACCCGCACGACGCGATTTATTCACGTGACCCGGCGGTGGTGCGGGCGGACTACCGGAAGTCGATCGAGTACTCGCTCGGGTCGCTGATCTCGTACGTGCAGACTTACGGCGACGACAACCTGGTGCTGGTGTTCCTGGGCGACCACCAGCCCAACGCGATGGTCACCGGCGAGAACGCGGGCCGCGACGTGCCGATCACGATCGTCGCGCGCGATCCGTCGGTCCTGGACCGGATCTCGGGGTGGGGCTGGACGGACGGCCTCAAGCCTGCTGCCGGGGCTCCGGTCTGGCCGATGAACGCTTTCCGGGACCGGTTCCTGACGGCGTTCAGCCCGCCCGCCCCTTCTCCCCCGCCCGCCCATTGAGGTGGTCGTGAGTGGTACGGCCGGTTCTAACCCAATGCCACGTAGCTTAAGTTGATCTTGTTTGTGGTGGTGGGTTTGCGGCGTGGCGGTGTGGGTTGTCTGGGGCGGGCTGGTCTGATCGTCGGTTATGAGTTCAGGTGTGACGGTTAGCCCGGATCAGGTGTCGCTGGGTGTGCTGGTGGCGGCGGTGGATCGGGATGTGATCGACGCCGCGATCGCGGCGTGCGGGGTGGGGGCGAAGCGGTCGGATGGGAAGCTGCCGCCGCGTGTGGTGGCGGTGCTGACGATGGCGATGTGCTTGTTCCCCGACGATGATTATGAGGAGGTCGCGACGAAGGTGACCGGGTCGTTGTCGCGGTTCGGGTGCTGGGATGCGTCCTGGTCGGTGCCGACGGCCAGTGGGATCACTCAGGCTCGTAAACGGTTGGGGCCGGTGGTGATGGAGCAGGTGTTCGAGGGTGTCGCGCAGGCGGTGGCGACCTCGGACACGCGTGGCGCGTGGTTGCGGGGGTGGCGGTTGCTGGCGATCGACGGGTTCGAGGTCGACCTGCCCGACACCGCGGGCAATGTGGAGGAGTTCGGGTATGCCGGATCGGGCAAGCACCGCTCGGCCTTTCCGAAAGCGCGGGTGGTGGCGCTGGCCGAATGCGGCACGCACGCGTTCCTCGCCGCTCGCGTCGGCGCCTATGCGACGGGGAGCAAACCTTGGCGCAGGAGCTCTATCCGCGTCTGCTTGCTGATGAGCTGCTGACCGCGGACCGGAATTTCTATAGCTGGGACGCGTGGGACAGCGCCTCACGCACGGGTGCGGCGTTGTTGTGGCGGGCACCGGCGAACCTGGCGTTGCCGGTGGTGCGGGTTCTGTCCGACGGGTCTTATCTCACGGTTCTGATCAACCCGAAGGTCCGCGGAGCGGGCCGTCGTCGTCAGATTCTCGACGCTGCGATGGCCGGGGACCAGATCCACCCCGAGGAGGCACACCTGGTCCGGGTCGTGGAATACGACATCCCCGACCGCGTGGGCAACGGCACCGGTGAGCTGATCGTGCTGCTCACGAACATCACCGACTCCGACGACGCGGCCGCCGAGGAACTCGCCGCGGCTTATCACCAGCGCTGGGAGGAGGAAACCGCCAATGACCAGCTCAAAACCCATCTTCGAGGGCCGGGCAAGATCCTGCGATCGAGGCTTCCGGAGCTGGTGCATCAGGAGATCTGGGCGTGGCTGACCGTCCATTACGCCCTGAGTGTCCTGATCGCCCGCGCGGCCGAGGCCGCAGATCTCGACCCCGACCGGATCAGCTACAGCCGTGTCCTGCGTATCGCCCGTCGTTCCGCCACCGGCACGGCGGGTTTTTCCCCCTCCGGACTGGACTGACGCACTACCCACGATCCTGGCCGACATCACCGGCAAACCCCTCCCGCCCCGCCGACACCGAACATGCCCACGCGCGGTCAAACGGTTACGCCACAACGCATACCGCGCCAAGAAACGCACCGAACCAGCCAGCACCCGCCACCCCAGCCCACCCACGATCAGGCTACGCGGACTCACCCGCGCAGCCTGATCAACTCAAGCTACGTGGCATTGGGTTCTAACCGGTCATACCACTCACGACCCAATACGGTGGGCGGGTGGAGGATTTGGCCGGGCTGAGGCTGCCGTCGCCGCTGGTCGAGCTTGAGGACGAGCGGGTGGCCAGGCATGGGGTCCGGGTCTGGCTGAAGCGGGATGACCTGATCCACCCGGAGTTCCCGGGCAACAAGTGGCGCAAGCTCAAGTACAACGTCGCCGCGGCGCGGGAACGAGGTGCGTCGACGCTGGTGACGTTCGGCGGCGCGTATTCGAACCACATCCGGGCGGTGGCCGCGGCCGGGCGGCACTTCGGGTTCGAGACGGTCGGGGTCATCCGGGGCGAGAAGCACGAGCCGCTCAACGAGTCGCTGGCCTACGCCGAGCGCAACGGCATGCGCCTCAAGTACGTCGACCGCGAGACCTACCGCCGGAAGGACACGCTCGAGTTCGGCGACGCCTACGTGATCCCCGAGGGCGGGGCCAACGCGGCGGGAGTTCGAGGCTGCCGGGAAATCGTCAGCGAGATCGACGTCGCGTTCGATGTGCTGTGTTGCGCCTGCGGGACCGGCAGCACACTGGCCGGGGTGGCGAACGGGCTCGCCGAGCACCAGCGAGCGCTGGGTTTCGCCGTGCTCAAAGGGGCCGAGTTCCTTTACGACGACGTAAAAGGGCTTCAGGAAGCGGCGTTCGGTGAAAGCACCGGAAACTGGTCGATCGAACTCGATTTCCATTTCGGCGGGTACGCCAAGCGAAAGCCCGAGCTGGACGAGTTCATCCGGGGCTTCGAGCCTGTCGCGCTTGACTGGGTTTACGAGGCCAAGATGATGTACGGGCTTTACGCGCTACTGGACAGCGGGCGGTTCGAGCGCGGGACCACCCTGGTCGCGCTCATCGCGCAGGGGCACGCGATGAGCGCGAACGGGATCAGGCGGCGTCCGTGAGGACCGCGTTCGTCGAGACGGCGGCGGTGCCCTGGTAGTTGCGCTGGACGCGGGCGGCTTCGGTCGCGTTGGGCTTGGTGTTCTGGCAGCTGACGCCGCCGGTGGAGCCGGACATCAGCGACGAGCAGGGGCCAGGCTTGATGTCGGGCAGGCCGAGGGTGTGGCCGATCTCGTGGGCCGCGATGCGAACCACGTTGTAGCCCTGGTTGACGGCCTCCCGGCCCATCCAGACGGTCGCCGTGCCGGTGGGGCGCACCGGGCCGAGGTTGGCCTGCGGCCAGCCGTCGGTCGCGACGACCCGGATGTTCACGCGCTGGCCTGGGGTGGCCTTGACGATGCGGACGTTGGTGACGGTGGTGTTCCAGACGTTGACGCCCGCCGCGACCTGGGTCTTGAACTCCCCGGCCTGGCTGTCGTCGTAGGTGAGCGTGGTCGCCAGGATCTCGGGTGCCGCGGCGGCGGGGGTCGCGGAGACCGCGACCAGCGGCAGCGCCAAGGCGGCGCCGGCCAGAACACCGGCGAAAGTACGTCGAAGCACGTTCTACTCCTCGGGTCCGTACGTGCTGAGCGGTGTCGACATCATTGGGCGCCTCTGTGATCTTATGACCGATTCGCCCACTACCGACACCCTCCGAACGTCGCCTGTCGCCTAACGTGACGACGGGGTGCCGCGCGTTATGACCCGCCCACCGCCAAGGGCTCGTGCGCGTTGCGGGCGGTTAGTACCGCCCGCAACGCGCACGAGCTTTTAGGCGAGGTTGCGGCGGGCCGAGTCCGGGAGTGAGGACGGGGGGCCGCCGACGCTGGACTCGAGCGCGGCCATGACGATGCGGCCGCGGTCGCTGGAGGCGAGGACGCCGTTGTCGACCAGCTCGGCCGTGACCGCCTTGACGTGCCGGACGAAGCTGTCGTGCGACGCGTATTCGGCGTTCTCGTCGATGATGTCGTTGATCGTGCAGCCGTTGCCGGTGTCGATGTTCTCGACCTGGCTGTCGATGTCGCCGATGATGACCGTGTCGCGGACGTCCGAGTCGGGGCAGGCGTCCGGCCTCGGCCCGATCTGGACCACCTTGAACGCGCCCGACTGCTCGGCCGCGACATTGCCCGCGACATCGGTCGCGCGGTACTTCACCACGTGCGAGCCCAGCGTCGAAACCACCACAGGCGCCGTGTAGACAGTCCACAAACCACTGTCCAACTTGTACTCGATCGACGCGACGCCGGAACCCGAGTCGGCGGCCGACAAAGTCAAAGTCGCCTTGCCCACATAGGACCAGTTGGCATCCTGGTCGCCGATCAGCGCGGCCGACACGGTAGGCGCGGTGGTGTCGCTGCCCGCGACCACGGTGAAGGTGACCGTGCCCTCCGGCGAGACGTTGCCCGCCTTGTCGGTCGCGCGGTAGGTGACCGTGTGCGCGCCCGCCGTGCTCACCGGGAACGGTGCGGCGTAAGCGGTCCATGCGCCGCCGTCCACTTTGTACTCGATGGCGCCGACGCCGGAGCCCGCGTCGGTGGCGGCCACCGTGACCGTGGCCTTGCCGATGTAGTTGCCGTCGCCGTCCTTCGTGCCGTCGACCGTCGCCGAAGCGACGGGCGCGGTCGTGTCGCTCTTCACGACCGTGAAGTGGGACATGCCCTCCGGCGAGACGTTGCCCGCCTTGTCGGTCGCGCGGTAGTGGAACATGTGCATGCCCGCGGTGTTCACCGCGACCGCGGCCGTGTACGCGGTCCAAGCGCCGCCGTCGAGCTGGTATTCGACGGACGCCACACCGGACTCCGAGTCCGTGGCGGTCAGCGAAACCGTTGCGACGTCGAGGTAATTTCCCTGTGGGTCCCGCTGCCCTGTCAGCGCGGCGGTCACCGTCGGCGGGGTCTTGTCCTCTGCTGGGCCGTCGACGATCGTGAACGACGACATGCCTTCCGGGGAGGCGTTGCCCGCCTTGTCCGTGGCGCGGTAGTGGACCATGTGGGCGCCGAGCGTCGAGACCGCGACCGGCGCGGTGTACGCCGTCCACGCGCCACTGTCCAGCTTGTACTCGACCTTGTCCACACCGGACTGAGCATCCGTCGCGGTCAGCGCGACGGTGGCCGACTTGAGGTAGTTGCCCTGCGGGTCCTTCTGGCCGGTGACCGAGGCGTTGACCGTCGGCGGGGTGGTGTCGGGGCTGCCGCCGTCGGTGACGATCAGCACACCGGTCATCGTCTCGTGACCGGGGAAAGCGCAGAAGTACCGGTACTTTCCGGGAAGCAGGGTCACGGTGACCTCGTGGCGGCCGTTCGTCGGGTCGAACGGGTTCGCGACGATGTTCGTCGTGACGTTGTGGTTGTAGCCCTCGGTCGAGGTGTCGAAGGTCAGCGTGTGCGACATCCCGGAGGTGTTGCCGGTCGCCTCGCTGTTCTCGAAGACGATCGTGGTCTCACCCGCTTCGGCCGTCGACGGCGCGGACGCGTACGCGGTGACGCTGTTGTTCGCGGTCCAGGTGAGCGTCTGTGCCGGGGCGATCGGCAACAGCCTGGCCGACGCCGGCGTCGCCAGCAGCCCTAACGTGATCAGCACCGCGCCCAGCGCGGCGAAAGCTTTTCTTACCATCGCGGGGAAAACCTTCCTCAAGAAGAAAGACCGGCCGGGCGTGCGCACACGCCCGGCCGGTTCGCACTACAGCTGTCGCACGCGTATGTTGCGGAACTCGACCAGATCGTTGTCACCGTGGTTCTGCAGACCGATGTAGCCGGTCAGGAACTGCCGCAGATCCGTCGGCGGGTCACCGGCACGCGAGGACTGCTTGCCGGGTGTGTTGTCGAACTCGTTGATCACCGCGCCGTTGCGGATGATCGTGTAGTGCTGCCCGACGACCTTGACCTCGTAGTCGTTCCAGGTGCCCTTCGGCCTGGCGCCCGCCGCGGAAAGCGGTTGCGGGTCGAAGTTGTAGATCGACCCCGTCTTCTGCGGCTCGCCGGTCTCACCGTCGTAGATCTGGATCTCGTGTCCACAGTAGATCGCCACCCACGCCTCCGAGGTGCGTGCCGAGCCGACCGTCCCGCAGCTGCCCGGCGGGCGCTGCGCCAGCGGGGTCCTCGGGTCGGGGAACCGGGTGAACACGCCGCTGTTGGCGCGGCCGTCACCCGGCGCGATGTCCTTGAACTGGAGTTTCACCGAGAAGTCGCCGTACTGCTGCTTGGCGTACCAGAGCATGCCCAGCCCGCCGGATGGCCGCAGTGACCCGTCCGGCTGAATGGCGAACTGACCCGACGGTGCCTGCGCCCAGTTGCGGAACGACTCTGCCGTGCCGTCGAAGATCGCGTCGTAGCCGGTGGTTCCGGCCTTGCCGATCGGTGAGGCCGCGGCCGCCGCGTTGAGCTTGTCGGACTCCGCCGCGTTGATCACGCCGAGGTCCACAAGGGACTCCGTGACCTGCTCGACGTGATTGACGAACCCGGCGTGCGAAGACCACGTGCTCTCGTCGTCGATCAGGTCGTCGACCCGGCAGCCGCCACCCGCGAGATGGTTGCCCACCGTCGTGTCGGTGTCCCCGAAGGTCACCGTGACACCCGGATCCGCTGTCAGGCAGCCGACGTTGATCGAACTCCGCGTCGTCACCGCTTCGCCGTCCGCGTAGGTCACGGTCAGCTTCGCGGTGTAGATCCCGGTGCGCGGGTAGGTGTGCTTCGGATCGGCCTGAGTGGACACCGAGCCGTCGCCGAACTCCCACCGGTACGAGACGCCACCGGACTTCGAGCCGGTGAACGACGCCATCAGCGGCTTGTTCTGCACCATCGTCGACGACGCAGTGGTGGCCGGGGTCGCCGCGCCGCCGATGTAGCTGATCTTCAGCAGTTTCTGATTCTCCTGCAGGGTGAAGAAACCGCTGCCGTAGTCGAGCACGTACAGCGCGCCGTCCGGCCCGAACTTGGCGTCCATCCAGCTCTGCAGCTTCGTGTCACCGCCGCCGCCGGGCAGGATCTGCCGCAGTGTCTCGGCGAACACCGGCGGCTGGTGCGTGGGCACGCCGTTCGGGTCGACGGTCACCGCGATGCGATTCTGCGAGTTGCTCTGGTCACCGATGAGCCACTTGTTGTCCCAATAGGACGGCCAGGCGACGCCGCTGTTGGTGTTCACCAGGTTGCGGTGGTACGTCGGGCCGGACATGACCGCCTGGCTGCCGCCACGCAGGTACGGCTCGGTGTACGTGGCGTCCGCCGCGTTGTACGTCGGGATGGAACTGTTGGGACGGTTGGGGAACACCGGCCCGCCGCCGTCCGGCGAGTACCAGATCATGTTGTCCTTCACCGGCGGCAGGTTCACCAGGCCGGTGTTGCGCGGGGACGTGTTGACCGGGTTGTTGCAGTCGTACCAGCCGGTCAGCTCCGCCGCGTTGCTGGAGCTGCGGTCGCGGTACGGCTGCCGGTTACCCATGCAGTACGGCCAGCCGTGGTTTCCGGCTTCGGTGATGATCGTGGCCGTCTCGTACTTCGCCGGGCCGAGCTCCGGGCTCGGTGACGGCGCGTCCGGCCCGACCCACGCGGCGGTGAGCCAGTTCGTCACCGGGTCGATCTGCAGGCGCGAGATGTTGCGCACGCCCATCACGTAGATCTCCGGCTTGGTCTTGTCGGCCGGTGAAGTGCCCACGGGGAACAGGTTTCCCGGCGGGATCGTGTACGTGCCGTTCGCCTCCGGGTGGATGCGGAGGATCTTGCCGCCGTAGTCGTTGGTGTTACCGGCCGTGCGGCGAGCGTCCTGGAAGGACAGTCCCTTGTACTCCAACGTCCAGTTGTTGCCCGAGTAGCCGTTCGAGCCCTGCGACGAGTTGTTGTCACCGGAACCGACGTAGAGATTGCCGTCCTTGTCGAACGCCATGCCACCACCGGCGTGGCAGCAGCTGTGGATCTGGACGTCCCACGACATCAGGTCCTTGCGGGTCGCCTGGTCCAGCGTCTGCTTCGTCAGGTCGTAGGTGAACCGCGAGATCGTCCGCTTGCCGACGCGCTTGTCACGGTCGATCGACTCGTGCGGCATCCAGTAGGCGTACATCCAGCCGTTCTCGCTGAACTTCGGGTCCAGCACGAGACCGAGCAGGCCCTCTTCGTTCTTGACCAGCTCGTCTCCGGAGCCACGGTTACCCATGACCTTCAACGTGGTCAGCAGTTTGGGCTGCTTCGTGACCGGGTCCCACTGGTGGATCGTGCCGCAGCCGAGGCCGACGTTCGGGTCGTCCCAGCTGACGATCGGACCGGTCGGGCAGGCCGCGCGGCCGATGTAGAACACCCGGCCGTTGGGCGCGATCGTGAGCCCGTGCGGCTCGCCGATCTGGTCCATCTGGCCAGGCTGGTTCTTCGCGGTCAGGCGCTCGACCTTGTAGTTCGACGCGATGCCCGCCTTGCAGTCGCCGCGGACCATGCCCGTGGTCCAGCGCAGCGCGCCGAGCACGTGGTTGCGGAACTGGGTGTCGCCGTAGCTGGCTTCGGTGCGGCCCATGCTGCTGTAGAAGGACCGGCCGCCGTCGTAGTCACGGCACCACGAAACCGGGTGGAACGGACCGTTCGCGCCGGTGCCGGGGGTGTAGGTCTTCTCCTCGACCTGCGCGACCGTGTGCACGGTGCCGACCGGGTTGGTCTCCCAGTTCAGCCAGCGGTCGGTGCGGGTCCAGTTCTTCGGCAGGCCCGCGGTGGCCGGGTGCGCGCCGTCGAGCACGTCGACCACGGCCGCCTGCGGCGCGGGCTCGGGCGGCGGCGGGGTGGTCGAGTTGTCCTTGAACAGCTTGAGGTCCGCGAGCTGGACGATGTTCTCGCCCGAGTTGGCGGTGATGTTCAGGCGGTAGTTCGAGTACACCGTGGTGTTGGTGAAGGTGAACGTCCTGGTCTGGAACCGCTCGCCGAACACCTCGTTGGTGCGGGTGTCGAGGTCGGTCCAAGCGCTGCCGTCGTTCGAACCCTGCAGCGTCCAGTTCTTCGGGTCGCGGCCGGGAGCGTCGTTCGCGGAGACGAGCGCGTAGCTGCTCACCGCGACCGGCGCGGCCATCTTGTACGCGGCCCAGCCGGTGCTCTGGAAGGCCAGCCACTTGGTGTTCTCGTTGTTGTCGGCGAGCTTTTCCTTGGTCTCGTTCGGCGGATTCTCCGCGCTCGCGGTGACCGACGCGACGGCCTCGGGGGTGGGCCGCGCGCCGACCGGGCGGGCGCCGATCAGGCCGGTGAACCACTGCGAGCCGTCCTGCGCGCGGGCCGCGTCGGACAGGCCGAGGAAGCCGCCACCCGCCTTCATGTAGCCCTGCAGCGCGGTTTCCTGGTCACGGCTGAGCGTGACACCTTGTGCCGAAAGGAAAACGACACCGCGGAACTTCGCCAGGTTGCCCGGGGTGAACACGCCTGGGTCCGAAGAGGACGTGACGGTGATCCCGTTGGCCTGCCCCAGGCTCGCGATCGCGTCGGCCGCGCGGACGACCGGGTCCTTCTGATCGGCCGCCGCGCCGGCGAACACCAGCACGTTGACCGGCACGTTCGCGGCGGGTGCCGCCTGCGCGACCGGCGTGATCGTCAGCGGCGCGCCAGCCGTGACGACGGCGCCGACCGCGAGTGCGGCTATCGATCGCCGCCTCAACCAGCGTCTGGATACTTGTCGCCCCATCCTCACTCCTTCATTGGTGGTCTGGGTGCCCGCCCCATCCGGGATAAAGCGGGCTTTACTCCGCGGAGTTAAGCCCGCTTTATCCCGCGGGGTTTAGCAGGCTTTATCCCGCGGGGTTTAGCAGGCTTTATCCCACGGGGTTTAGCGGGCTTTATCCCACGGGGTTTAGCGGGCTTTATCCCACGGGGTTTAGCGGGCTTTATCCCACGGGGTTTAGCGGGCTTTATCCCCGGGAGTAAAGCCCGCTTTATCCCGGGGTGTCGGTGGTCAGTGGGTGGTGTGCATGGAATGGACTGAGTGGTCGTCGGTGGTCGACGGGGTGTGGACGTGCCCCTTGAACCGGTCGAGCGCGTCCTGCGCGCCCGCCGGGAGGCTGCCGTCGGGGTTGCGCACCAGGAAGATCCCCGACATGCCGCCGTCGGAGTGCTGCTGGACGTGGCAGTGGTACATCCACACGCCGGGGCCGACACCGTCGCCCGCGATCACCTGGAAGCCGAACGAGCTGCCGGGGTCGAGGTTCTTGTTGTCGATCACCTGCGCGTTGTCGGTGGCGCTGGCGAGCATGCCGGTGCGGGTGTCGGCCCAGCGGTGCGCGTGCAGGTGGAAGGTGTGCGGCAGATTTCCGTGCCCGATGCAGATCCACTCGACGCGCTCGCCGAGCCTGGCCTCGAAGATCGGGGTGTCCGGGGCCATCTTGTGGTTGATCATCATCTCGTTGAACACCACGGTGTACTGCCGCAACGGCAGCAGGTCACCGCGCTTGCGTACGATCAGGCCGCCGTAGAGGCCCTTGGCCAGGCCACCGGTGCCGTGGTCGGTGCCCAACGCGTGGTCGTGGTAGTGCCAATACCCCGCGCTTCCGGGCATCCAGAAGCCGCCGTTGGTCTGGTACTGCGTGCGCGTGCGCCAGATGTACGTGCGGGTCTCGCGCGGCTTGTTGAACGACGCGTTGAGCGGCGCGCCGTCCGACGAGGTCTCGTAGTTGACGCCGTGCGGGTGGATCGACAGGCGCTGGTCGGTGTTGTTGACCAGCTCGATCTCCAGTGTGTCGCCCTCGTAGATCTCCAGCAGTGGCCCCGGAACCGTGGCCTGGCCCGGTTCGAGGCCGTAGCCGTAAAGCCCGCCGGGCAACTGCTCGGCGTAGATGGTGATGCGGCGGGTCAAGCCCGCCGCGGTCGCCGACGGCGGCGCGGAACTGGCGCCGACCACGACCGGGGCGAGCACCCCGGCGGTGGCGCCGGCCAGTACCGACCGGCGGGAGAGTCCTCTGCTTATGTCCATTGTGGATATTCCCGTCAGTAGCGCAGGTCGCGGAGGTAGTCGAAGCCGGCCTTGGCGGTGGTCAGCGAGTTCACCGGGTTGTCGTGTTCCACGATGTACTCACGCAGATTCCAGTAGGTGGCGGCGAAAATGCGCGGGAAGTTGATGACGCCCGCGCCGGGGTCGACCATCTGGCCGTCCGCCGTCCGGTCCTTCACGTGGTACTGCATGACCCGCGAGAAGTTCGCCTCGTACAGCTCGATCGGGTTGACGCCGGCGTTGACCGCCCAGAACAGGTCGATCTCCAGGTGCACGTACCGCCGGTCGGTGTTCGCGGTCAGCACGTCGTACGGCCGGACCCCGCCGATCGGCGCGAACTCGTGCGAATGGTTGTGGTACCCCAGTTCGATGCCCGCCGCCGCGAACGCCACCGCCGCGGCGTCCAGCCGCCCGGCGAAGGCCTTCCACTGGTCGATGGTCGAGAACTGCGCGAACGGGACGTTGGCGTACCGGTTCCCCAGTACTTTGGCGTCGGCGATCGTCTTGTTCAGGTCACCGTCGATGCCGACGTGCGTGGAGGTCGCGCGGATGTGGTTCTTGTCCAGCAGCGCGCGGAACTCCTGCGCCGACCGGCCGTAGGTGCCCGCGAGTTCGACCTGCCGGTAGCCGATGTCGGCCAGCGCGGACAGCGTGCCGGGCGTGTCGGCCTGCAACGCGTCGCGCAGGGTGTAGAGCTGGATGCTGATCTTGCTGAGCGGGATACGCCGGTAGCCGAATTCCGGCGCCGCCGTCGCCGAGCCGGGCAGCGCGAGTGCCGCGCCCGCCGCGAGAGCGGCCGTCGCCGCCGCGCCGCGCAGGATGGAACGCCGGGAAACTGCCTGAGCTTCGTCACCGCACATGGACTTCCCTCATTTCTGGTTGCTGAAAGCCGCGTCGAACGCGGCCGACGGGCGGTCGAACAAGTGCTCGCGCAGATAGGTCACGGCCTCGGCCGCGCCACGCAGCCGGTCCATGCCCGCGTCTTCCCATTCCACCGAGATCGGGCCCGCGTAGCCGATCGCGTTGAGCGCGCGGAAACAGTCCTCCCACGGCACGTCGCCGTGCCCGACGGAGACGAAATCCCAGCCACGGCGCGGATCCGCCCACGCCAGGTGCGAGCCGAGCCTGCCGTTGCGGCCGTCGAAGCGCTTGCGGGTGTCCTTGCAGTCGACGTGGTAGATGCGGTCGGCGAAGTCGAGGATGAACCCGACCGGGTCCAGGTCCTGCCAGATGAAGTGCGACGGGTCCCAGTTGAGGCCGAACGCGGGCCGGTTGCCGACGGCCTCCAGCGTGCGCTTGGTCGTCCAGTAGTCGTAGGCGATCTCGGACGGGTGCACCTCGTGCGCGAACCGGACGCCGACCTCGTCGAACACGTCCAGGATCGGGTTCCAGCGGCGCGCGAAGTCCTCGTAGCCGTCGTCGATGACCGCCTGCGAGACCGGCGGGAACATCGCCACGTACTTCCAGATCTTCGAGCCGGTGAACCCGATGACCGTGTCGACGCCGAGCAGCGCCGCGGCCCGTGCGGTGTCGGCCATGTCGGCGGCCGCGCGCTGGCGGACGCCTTCGGCATCACCGTCACCCCACACCCTCGAGGGGATGATGGCCTGGTGCCGTTCGTCGATCGGATCGTCGCAGACCGCCTGGCCGGTCAGGTGATTGGAGATCGCCCACACCTTGAGGCCGTGGTCGGCCAGCAACTGCAGGCGGTTCGGCACGTAGTCCGGTTCGGACAGTGCGCGGTCGACCTCGAAATGGTCGCCGGAGCAAGCGATCTCGAGCCCGTCGTAACCCCATTCCGACGCGAGCTTGCAGACCTCGGTGAACGGCAGATCGGCCCACTGGCCGGTGAACAACGTGATGGGACGGCCCATCGGAACTCCTCTACTTCAGGCCCTGCAGAGACAGCAACAGCGGATGCACATCGGTCGCACCCAAGCGACCGGCAGGCTCGAAACCGGGCTCGGAGCACACCAGGATCGGGCCGTCGTCGGCCGAATCCGGGAGCCGTCCGTGCGAACCGCGGACCCAGCGCGGATCGGTCGGCACCACGTTCATCGCGTACCGCAGCCCGGCGAACTTCTTCGCCAGGTTGAGCCCGGCGCGGGCCTTGGCGAACTTGTCGGCCGGGTCGAAGAACAACTCGGCCGGGTCATAGCCGGGCTTGCGGTGGATCTCCACGCCGCGCGCGAAGTCGGGCGCGCGGTCGTCGTCGAGCCAGTAGTAATAGGTGAACCACGAATCGGGCTCGGCGACCGCGACCAGCTCACCGGCCCGCTCGTGGTCGAGCCCGTAGCGGGCCTGCGCCTCCCGGTCGAGCACCTCGTCGACGCCGGTCAGCTCGCGGATCAGCGCCTTGACCCTGTCCACATCGGACGGATCGCGGACGTAGACGTGCGCGACCTGGTGATCGGCGACGGCGAACGCGCGCGACGCCCACGGGTCGAGGTATTCCATGCCCGCCTGGGTGTAGACCTCCAGCAGGCCGTCCTGGCGCAGCGCCCGGTTGATGTCGACCGGCCTGCTGACCGGCGTGATCCCGTACTCGCTGAGCACGACCACGGCCGCGCCCGCGTTACGCGCGTCGTCGAGCAGCGGCGCGAGCGCCTTGTCGAGTTCGCGTGCCGCCTTCGACGCTTCCGGCGAGTCGGGACCGAAGCGCTGGAGGTCGTAGTCGAGATGCGGGACATACGCCAGCAGCAGATCGGGCCTGCGCTCACGCAGGATCTGCCGGGTCGCGCCGATCACCCAGCGGCTCGACTTCAGCGACGCCGTCGGTCCCCAGTACTGAAAGAGCGGGAACTCCCCCAGCTCGCCGGTGAGCTTGTCGTGCAACTCCGGCGGGCGCACGTAGGCGTCCGGCGACTTGCGGCCGTCGGCGTGGTAGATCGGCCGGGGCGTGACCGTGACGTCGGTCGACATGCCCATGGCGTACCACCAGCAAACGTTTGCGGCCTGGTATCCGGGGTGCGCGGCCCGCGCGGTCTCCCAGAGTTTCTCGCCGCCGACGAGCCGGTTGTGCTGGCGCCACAGGAAGATCTCGCCGAGTTCGCGGAAGAACCAGCCATTGCCGACGATGCCGTGTTGCGCCGGCATCAGTCCGGTGAGGAAGGTCGACTGCACGCTGCAGGTGACCGCGGGCAGGATCGTGCCGAGCTCGGCCTGCCAGCCGTCGCGCGCGACCGCGGCGAGCTTCGGCATGTCACGCAAGGCCTTCGGGGTCAGGCCGACCACGTCGATGACGACCAGCGGTTTCATGCTGCCACCTGTTCTCTGGCCCACCGCAGTTCCGCGGCGATCCCACCGACCAGGTCGCCGGCGTCCGGGAGCACGCTCCAGGTGTAGGTCTCGACCTCGATGTGCGGTTCGCCCGGCAGTCCGTTGAGGACAGTGCGGAGCACGTCGGTGGTCGTGGCCAGTGGCGCTTCGGGTGTCCAGTGCAGTGGCATGTGGAAGTGGACGCGCCACGGCCCTTCCCCCGGCAGGTCGCTCATGGCTTCCGGAAGGTCGTCGGCCTTGAGCACGCGGTCGCCGAGTTCCCGCACCTGGTGCAGATAGCGCGGCTCAGCGAAAGCGGCGAGCGCTTCTCGTGCCTCGGACGGTTTTTCGACGTGCAACGCGGCCGAAGCCTGCACCTTGACGATGTCCACTTCGGACTCCGCGATGGCCGCAAGCGTTTGCGCCGGGTCCGCGAAGGACACCGCGAGGTGACAGGTGTCCACGCACAGTCCGACATATGCGGGATCGACCCGGCCGGACAGCCAGCCGAGCGCGTCGGCGACGGTGTCGAGCACGCACCCGGGTTCCGGTTCGACGGCGAGCTTGATCGGCCGCTCCCCCGTCGCCCGCGCGGCCCGGACGACCCGCTCGAACGACTCGGCGGCACGCAGGTCGTCATAGCCGCTCCACGGCTCACGCCAGGCCAGCGGCAGCGTCGAGATGCTGCCGTACGCGGCGTCGTCGGCCAGCAGGTCGGCGAGCACGTTCACGCAGTCGATCGTGTAGGAGACCCGGGCCTCGTCGGTCCACTGTGGAACGTAGACCGCGTGCTTGACCACCTCGTCGTGGAAGCCGCCGTACGGGAACGCGTTGAGCGTGTACACGGCCAGCCCGCGCGCGTCGAGTTCGGCGCGGAACCTGCGGCGTGCGGCCCGGTCGTCCGCGAGGCCGCGGGCGACCGGCGCGGACAGCCAGAGCCCGACGCCGAGCCGGTCGTCGCCGAGCCGCTCGCGCACGGGCAGCGCGTACTCGTCGAGCTGGCGCATGATCCCGGCGACGTCCTCGGCCGGGTGAACGTTCGTGCAGTAGGAGATCACTTACGCGCACCTCGCAGCACCGAGTTGCCGGAGAACTCCTGCGCCTCGCCGGTGAACCCCGGCAGCGGGTCGAGGGTGAGCCTGCCGCTCTGGCCGTAGAACTCGACCGGGTTGTCCCAGAGCACCTTGTCCACATCGGACTGCGCGAAGCCGCCGTCGAGCATCGCCTGCCCTGTCATGAACGTCTTGAGCGGATCGGACCGGCCCCAGTCGGCGGCCGAGTTGACGATCATCTTGCCGAGGCCGTGCTCGCGCAGGATGGCGACCATCCGGTGTTCGTCCATTTTGGTGTCGGGGTAGATCGAGAACCCCATCCAGCAGCCGGAATCCTTGACCAGTCCGACGGTGACCTCGTTGAGGTGATCGACCACGACCCGTTCCATCGGGATGCCGGACTCGCGGACCACGTCGAGCGTGCGCTTGGTGCCTTCGAGCTTGTCGCGGTGCGGGGTGTGCACGAGCACCGGCAGGTCGTGCTCGACGGCCATCGCGAGCTGGCGCGCGAAGACGTCGTCCTCCTCCGGGGTCATCGAGTCGTAGCCGACCTCGCCGACCGCGACCACGCCGTCCTTGGCGAGGTAGCGTGGCAGCACGTCGAGCACCTCACGGCAACGGGGATCGTTGGCCTCCTTGGGGTTCAGCGCGATCGTGCAGTGGTGGCGGATGCCGAACTGCGCGGCGCGGAACCGCTCCCAGCCGATGAGCGCGTCGAAGTAGTCGGTGAAGGAGCCGACGCTGGTGCGCGGCTGGCCGAGCCAGAACGCGGGTTCGACGAGCGCGCGGACACCGGCCGCGTACATCGCTTCGTAGTCGTCGGTCGTCCGCGAGGTCATGTGGATGTGGGGATCGAAGATGCGCACGATCAGCCTTCCTTCAGCAACTCGAGTGCGTCGGCGGGCACGTCACGCCCGGCCGCGCCGCGTTCGGTGGCGAAGTCCGCCAGCATCCGCAGCAGCTCACCGTCCTTCCTGACCTCGATGCTCGCGACGGCCGCCAGCGGCACGCCGACGAAAACGCACTTCAGCACCCCGTGCCGCCAGGCGTGCTGGTCGAGGTGGCGAGCCGCGAAGACGCCCATCGCGGCGGCGACCAGCCGGATGTCGTTGGCGCGCAAGGCGTCCGCGACCAGCTGTTGCCCGGCCTCGACCACCGGCTGATCGAGCGTGCCGGCCGCGACCAGCTCGTTGAGTCCACGAAGGACACCGCGCCGCTCGGCGTCGTCGCCGTAGCGGTACAGCTCCCCCACCTCGCTCGCCAGCGCCGGCGCGTCAAGCTGGGCGGCGAGCACGGCGAGCAACCGGGATCGGGCCTGGTCGTCGATGGTCCCGTCGACGAGTCCGTGCGGATCGGTGTCGGGACGCAGCGCGGACCGGCCGACCTCGCGGCCCACCGCGGGGAACAGCCCGGCGATGGCCGACGGGGTCTCGCGGATACGGGATTCCGCCTTCTCCAGCCAGGTCTGCACCGGCATGGCCGCACGCAATGCCTCGATCGACCGCCGGGCGACCTCGGGCGCGGCGTGGCTGTGCCGGGGCAGTTCGACCGCGGCCAGCCCGGTGTAGCCGCTCTCGGCGAGCGCGCCCAGCGTCGCGCGCAGGTCGAGCTGCCCGGTGCCGAATTCGAGGTGCTCGTGGACGTTCGGCATCATGTCGTCGAGCTGGACGTTCCACAGCAGGTCACCGGCCTGCCGGACGCAGGCGGCGGCGTCGACCGGCTCGACCGCGACGCAATGTCCGACGTCGAGCGTCACGCCGAGCAGCCCGGGTTCGCCGAGTTCCTCGCGCAGCCGCAGCACGTCGGCGAGGTGCTGGACGAGATGGCCCGGCTCGGGCTCCATCGCGAGCCGGACCGTCGCGTGGTCGAGCACCTCGGCGACGCCGTCTCGCAGCCGCCGCCACGCGACGTCATCGTCCACAGTGGAGACTCCAGACCAGAACGACACGCAGTCGGCGCCGAGGTCCGCCGCGACTTTCATGGCCCTGCGCAGGAAATCGATGCGGAGGCCGGGATCGTCGGACAGCAGGGTCGGCTGGTGCTTGCGCCACGGGTCGAGCAGGTACCGCGCCCCGGTCTCGATGACGACCCGGTTCAGGCCGAGCGAGGACAGGCGAGCGGCGACCCGGTCGACCTCCTTGGGCAGGTCGTCGTCGTACGGGTCGAGGTGGTTGTGGTCGAGCGTCAGCGCGACGCCGCCGTAGCCGAGTTCGGCGATCACGGCGAGCGCGTCGTCGAGCGTGTGGTTGCCGAAGCCGTTGGTGCCGTAGCCCAAGGTGAACGTCATGTCGGGCTCACCTTCCGCGACAACCGGCGGGCCAGCGGCAAAGCGGCCGAAACCAAAGCCGCGCCGAGCATCGAGCCGCGTGCCGCGACCGCCGCCTGCAAGGGGACCATGCCGTGGATCCCGGTCTTGGTCGCCTCGCGGACCTTCTTGGCCGACGGGTCGCGCAGGGCGTCCGCCTGCGCGCGCCCGACGAACGACGCGTACCCGGAACCGGCGGCCAGCGAGGCGGCCCGATGCCACCGGCCGCGGGCTTGACCTGTCACTGCCAACGTTGTCGCCACACAACTAGTCGTCATGGCGACACGCGCCGTAGTCGGCGAAGCGCCGTGCACCTCCCCTGTGGACAGTGCGGTGACGCCCAGTGTGTGCACTCCGACCGCCGCGGCGGCCAGTGGCGCACAGCCGCCCATGAGCACGTCGAGTGCCCGGCAGACCGCCATCCCGAGTGGACCGGCCGCCGTCGGCTTGAGCAGCGTGTCGTACGCCCACACCGCGGCGGCCAGCGGAACCGCCACCCGCACGGCGGCCTTCCCGCCGCCGAGCGCGGCGAGCCCCAGCCCCGCCGCGGTCAGCCCGACCCCGGTGCCGAGCGCCGCTTCCGCGCTCACCCGGCCCGACGGGATCGGCCGTTCGGGACGCTCGACTGCGTCGAGCTTCCGGTCGGCCCAGTCGTTCAACGCCATGCCCGCCCAGTAGAAGGCGACCGAAGAAACCGGGAGCAGCAAACGCTTCCCTCTCAACGGGACACCGGCCGCCGACGCGCCTGCGACCGTGTCACCGAGCACGGTCAGCGCGGCAGGCGCTCGCACGAGTTCCGCATAGGCCCTCATAAAGTCCCCGCCCAGTCGAGGAGACGGTGGGTCTGCTCGGCGAAGCGGTGCTCGTCGCTGCCGAGCGGGTCCTTGAAGAAGAAGCCCAGCTCGGTCAGCGCACCCCGCTGCCCGGCCGCGTGCGCCGCACCGACCAGTCGCGCGAGATCCAGGATCAGCGGCGCGGCGAGCGCCGAGTCGTAGCCGGTCCAGGTGAACTGCAGGCTCATCCGCGCGCCGAGGAACCCCTCGAACGACACGTTGTCCCAGGCCGTCTTCGTCTCGCCGAGGTCGGGCACGTTGTCGATGTGCAGTGGCGCGGTGACCTGACCGCCGAGCAGCGCGGCCAGCCCGCGTGCCTTCGAGTCGAGCTTGCTGCCCGCGGTCACCGGGTCGGCGAGCGTCTCGCCGTCGCCGCCGCCGAGCAGGTTGGTGCCCGACCACGACCGGACCTTCAGCGCCCGCGCGGTGAACATCGGCGCCAAGACCGTGCGCAGCAACGTCTCCCCGGTCTTGCCGTCGCATCCGGCGTACGGCAGGCCTTCCCGCTCGGCCAGCTGCCGCAACGCGGGCAAGGTGACGCCCGCCGACGGCGTGAACTCGACGTACGGGCACCCCGCTCGGAGTGCCGCGTACGCCGAAAGCGAGCTGGGCGGGAGCACGGACCGGGTGGGATCGGCGAGCGCCCGTTCCAGCAGCGCGAGGTTTTCGTGCTCGGGCAGCAGCGGGCACGGCGCCTCGGTGGACGACACGTTGAGCACCACGACCCTGGCCAGGTCGTGCCGCTCGGCGAAGGCGCGGATGTCACCCGACAGCCGCGCCGCCGCGTCCGCCTGCGAACCCGCGTGTGCCGCTGGGTGGTACCCGTCGCGGATCTCGGTGTCCACAGCGGACAGTCCGGATCGGACGGCGGTGAGCACAGCGTGACCGAACACCCCGGCGTCGACGAGCTGCTCGGCCCGCTTCTCCAGCGCGGTGTGCACTATGTCGTGCCCGCCGAGCACCAGGTCGTCCCAGGTGGGCAGTGGTACCCCGGCGAACGCGGGCAGCTCGGTGACACATCCTGTCGGCCCGGCCACCCGCGCACGCAGCGCGAGCAGGCCCACGGCCGCGGTGGTGGCCACCGATCCCCGTGCGCCGATCAACCAGACCCCGACGCGTTCCTGAGCAGGCATTTTCCCACCTTCGATCTGTTACGTCAGTACCTTTCGGATCGAACCAGCCGGACCGGCGTTTGCCACGCGACTTTCGGCCAGACTTACCGGACAGGTTCCGCTGGTTCAGACCTCCTGCCAGCCTGAGCCCGCCGCGGCGCTCCCCTCGACCGCCCCGAGTACCCGCTGCACGCGCAGGCCGTCGTCGAAGCTCGGTTCCGGGTGGTAACCGCCGCCGATCGCGGAGAGCAGATCGGCGACCTCGTTCGTGAAGGTGTGCTCGTAGCCGAGCAGGTGACCGGGCGGCCACCAGACGCCGACGTACGGGTGCTGTGGTTCGGTGACCAGGATCCGGCGGAACCCGGCCTCGGTCGACGGCGCGGTCCCGTCGTACCAGGACAGCTCGTTCATCGACTCGAAGTCGAACGCCAGGCTCGCCTTCGAACCGTTGACCTCCAGCCGCATGGAGTTCTTGCGCCCCAGGGCATAGCGGGTCGCTTCGAAGCTCGCGACCGCGCCGGAGGTCATCCGGCCGATGAACAGCGCGCAGTCGTCGACGGTCACCTCGCCGACGCCGCCGTCGGCGTCCGGTCGCTGGTGGACGAACGTGTTGGTCAGCGCCGACACCCCGGTGATCAGCTCGCCGGTGACGAACTGCGCGGCGTCCACGATGTGCGCGCCGAGGTCACCCAGCGCGCCGGAACCGGCGAGGTCCTTGTTCAGCCGCCAGCTCATCGGCGATTGCGGATCCGAAAGCCAGTCCTGCAAGTACACACTGCGCACGTGCCTGATGTCGCCGAGCGCCCCGCTCGCGACGAGCTTCCTGGCGTGCGCGAGCGCGGGCACGCGGCGGTAGTTGAAGGCCACCATGGACCGCACGCCACGCTCGCCCGCCTTGCGCGCGGCTTCGGCCATCGCCTCGGCCTCCGCGACCGTGTTGGCCATCGGTTTCTCGCACAGCACGTGCTTTCCGGCTTCCAGCGCGGCGATCGCGATCTCCGCGTGGCTGTCACCGGGGGTGCAGATGTCGATCAGGTCGACGTCGTCACGGGCGATCAGCGCGCGCCAGTCGGTCTCGACCGCGGCCCAGCCGAACCGCTGCGCCGCGGCCTTGGCCCGCGTCTCGTCGCGCCCGCCGAGCACGGCGAGTCTCGGGACCAGCGGCGTGTCGAAGAACCGGTGGACGTTGCGCCACGCGTGCGAATGCACCGCACCCATGAACGCGTGGCCCACCATGCCGATCCCGATGGTTTCCCCTGCAGCCGGGCTCATGCCCCTCCTTGTCGTTTGCCTGTGCGGACCGGGATAAAGCCCGCTTTACTCCCGGGGATAAAGCGGGCTTTATCCCGCGGAGTAAAGCCCGCTTTATCCCGGCTTGGGGTCAGGAGTCGAAGCCGACGTCCAGGTACTGGTCGACGTTCTCCTTGGTGACCACCGCGGAGTAGGTGGTGATCTCGGCCGGGATCTCGTGCTCGGCGAAGTCGCCGATGCCCTTGGTCTGGCCGAGCAGCCGCGCCAGCGCGATGGCCGTGGACGCCATCGACGGGCTGTACAGGACCGTCGCCTTGATCGGCGAGGCGTCGGCCTTGATCAGGTTCATCATGTTCTTCGAGCCGGCGCCGCCGACCATCAGGAAGTCCTTGCGGCCCGCGTTCTGGATCGCCGCGTTGACGCCGACGCCCTGGTCGTCGTCGTGGTTCCACAGCGCGTCGAGCTTGGCGGCCGACTGCAGCAGGTTCGCGGTCTGCGCCTCACCGGACTCCGGGGTGAACTGCGCGGAGACGCGCGGTCCGACCTGGAAACCGTGTCTTGCCAAGGCGTCCTTGTAGCCCTTGCTGCGTTCCTGGGTCAGCGGCAGCGAGTCGATCCCGGCGACCTCGCCGATGATCGGCGTGGCGATGCCCTTGGCCTTCATCTGCGCGGCGATGTAGTTGCCCGCGTTGACGCCCATCCGGTAGTTGTCGCCGCCGATCCAGGTGCGGTACGCGAGCGGGGTGTCGAAGACCCGGTCCAGGTTGATCACCGGGATGCCCTTGTCCATCGCCTGCTGGCCGACCGCGGTGAGCGCCTTGCCGTCGAACGGCAGGATCACCAGCACGTTGACCTTGGCGTTGATCAGCGTCTCCACCTGGGAGATCTGCTGGTTGACGTCGTTGGTGCCCTCGGTCGCGTTGAGCGTGACCTCGCTGAACTTCGCGGCCTGCGCCTTGGCGTTCTTGGTCATCGCGGCCATCCAGCCGTGGTCGGCGGCAGGCGCGGAGAAGCCGATGGTGACCGGCTTGCCAGGCTGGCTGCTGTTCCCGGCGGCGACCGGCGCGTTGGAGTCGGCCTTGGGCGCCTCGTTCGAGGTGCAGGCGGCGAGCAGCGCGCCCGCGCCGACGGCCGCGCCACCGAGCAGGAAACCACGGCGCTGTAACGGTTGTCCGGTCATGACGACCCTCCACTGGTCTTTGACTTGCGGGCGCGGAACTGCAGCAGGGCGGCGAGCACGATGATCACGCCCTTGGCGATGTTCTGGATGTCGGTGTCCAGGTTGTTGAGCGTGAAGAGGTTGGACAGCACGGTGAAGATCAGGACACCGATCAGCGTGCCGACGAGCGAACCTCGGCCACCGGTGAGCAGCGTGCCGCCGATGACGACCGCCGCGATCGCGTCGAGTTCGTAGAGCGTGCCGTTGGTCGACGCGCCCGCGGTCGTGCGCGCGACCACCATCAGCGCGGCGATCCCGCAGCAGAGCCCGGCGACGCCGTAGACGAGCGCGGTGTGCCGCTTGACGTTGATGCCTGCCAGCCGCGAGGCCTCGGCGTTACCGCCGACCGCGTAGGTGCGGCGGCCGAAAGTGGTGCGGTTCAACAGGATCCAGCCGACCACGAAGACCAGCGCGAACATCCAGATCAGCACCGGGATGCCGAGGAAGTCGCCCCGGAAGAAGTCGAGGAAGCCCGTCTCGGCGACGACCTGGGTCCGGCGGCCGCTGATCCGCTCGGCGAGGCCGCGCGCCGAGACGTACATCGCCAGCGTCGCGATGAACGGCACGATCTTCCCGTAGGAGACCAAGATCCCGTTGATCAGGCCACACCCGAGGCCGACCGCGAGCCCGCAGATCACCATCACGAACGGCCCGTACGACTGCGTGGCCAGCGTCGTCAGCCAGACGCTCGACAGCGCGACGATCGAGCCGACGGACAGGTCGATGCCGCCGCTGATGATCACGAACGTCATCCCGACACTGACCACGCCGATGGCGGCGGCCAGCCGGAGGATCGTCGAGATGTTGCCCTCGGTGAAGAACTGGTCGGGCCGGGTGAACTGCCCGGCAAGGCACAGGACCACCAGCACACCGCCGAGTCCGACCAGCCGGGGGTCGGCGCCCCAGAGGAACCGCTTTTCCTTGGCGGGCAATGGCTTCTCCGGTTCGGTCACCAGCACCGTCTCTGTCACGCCGCACTCCCTTCGAGAATCACGTCGAGTACGTCCGCTTCGGTGAGGTCCGCCGACGAACGTTCAGCCAGCACCCGTCCTTCACGCAGCACCAGCACCCGGTCGGACAGCCCGAGCACCTCCGGGATCTCGCTGGAGACCAGCACGATCGCCACCCCGGTCGCGGCCAGTTCGCTGATCAGCCGGTACAGCTCGGCCCGCGCGCCGACGTCGACGCCACGCGTCGGCTCGTCGAGGAGCAGCACCCGGCAGCCGCGCACCAGCCACCGCGCGAGCACGGCCTTCTGCTGGTTGCCGCCCGAGAGCGTGCCGATGATCCGGTGCGGATCGGCAGGCCGCAGGTCCAGGCGTCGCAGGCTCTCCCCCGCGTCCTCGAGTTCCTTCGCGCGTTCGGTGAAACCGAGTGTCGCGTAGCGGCTGAGGCTGGCGAGTGTCACGTTGTGGACGACCGGGAGGTCGAGCAGCAGGCCCTGGCTCTTGCGCTCTTCCGGCGCGAGCCCGATCCCGGCCTTCACCGCGCCGGAGACACTGCCGAGCTTGAGTTGTTTTCCGTCGACCGTCACGGTTCCGGCGTCGGCGTCGCGGGCGCCGAAGATCGTTTCGAGCAGCTCGCTGCGTCCGGAGCCGACCAGGCCCGCGATGCCGAGCACCTCGCCCGCGCGGACGCTGAAGCTGACGTCCTCGAACTCGCCCGCGCGCGAAAGTCCTTGCACCTGAAGGACTTCGGTGTCCTGGACGTGCTCCTCGTGGCGCGGCCCGAACACGGTCTCGATCTTGCGCCCGGCCATCAGCTGGACGAGATCGGCGGTCGGCGTGGTGCGGGCGTCGAGCCCGGTGCCGACGGTCTTGCCGTCCTTGAGCACGGTCACCCGGTGCCCGATGCGGCGCAGTTCTTCGAGCCGGTGCGAGATGTAGACGATCGCGACACCCTCGGCGGTCAGCTCCTCGACGATGCGGAAGAGATTGTCGACCTCTTCGCCCGCGAGCGCGGCGGTCGGCTCGTCCATCACGAGGAGCTTCGCGTCGTGCGCGAGGGCCCTGGCCATCGACACCAGCTGCTGACCGGCCGCCGAAAGCTTGCCGACCTCGGTGCCCGGCCGGATCTCGGGGTGGCCGAGCCTGGTCATCAGCCTGGCGGCTTCGGCGCGGGCGTAGGCGACGCGGCTGAACCCGAACTTGGCGGGTTCGCGGCCGAGGAAGATGTTCTCGGCGACGGAAAGTCCCGGCACCAGGTCGAGTTCCTGGTACATGGTGGCGATGCCGAGCTTGAGCGCGTCGACCGGCGAGGCGAGCGTGACCGCCTCGCCCTGCCAGGTGATCTCGCCTTCGTCCGGCCGGTGCGCGCCGGCCAGCACCTTGATCAGGGTCGACTTGCCCGCGCCGTTCTGGCCGAGCAGGCAGTGCACCTCGCCGGGCTCGACGTCGAAGTCGACCCCGCCGAGCGCGCGGACACCGGGGAACGTCTTCACGATCCCGCGTACGGAAAGCAAGCTCATACCGACGCCTCCACGAGTGGGATCAGGGTTGGATCGGCGAACAGCCGCTCGGTCGCCAGGTGCGCCGCGCCCTTGAGCGGCGCGGCCGTGCCGAGCGGGGACGGCTCGACGCGGCAGCGCGCGCCGGTGCCGAGCGGGCGCGCGGCGAGTTCGATGCGGATCGGCTCGACCAGCCAGGAGCCGAGTTCGGCGAAGTATCCGCCCAGCACCACGACATCCGGGTCGAGCACATCGACCACAGTGGACAGTGCGATGCCGAGCGCGACGCCGAGTTCGAGCACCGCGGTGGCCGCGCGGCGGTCGCCGTGCAGCACCCGGTCTCGCAGCAGCGTGACGCGGCCGTCGACGCCGAGCGCGGGATCGTGCAATGGGTCTCCGGGCGGCGCGGCGGCGCGCAGCACGGCGGCGAGTCCGGCTTTGGTCTCCAGGCACCCCGCGCGTCCGCACGGGCATTGGTCACCGTTGGGATCGACGGCGACATGGCCGACCTCGCCTGCGAAACCACGCGCACCACGCAAAACCGAGCCCGCGGAGATCAGCCCGGCGCCGACCCCGATGCCGCCGGAGAGGTAGAACAGCTCGCGCACGCCGATGCCGGCGCCCGCGACGGATTCGCCGATCGCGCCGAGGTTGGCCTCGTTGTCGACGGCGATGGCCTCGGCGGGCAGCTGGAGCCGCGCGGCCATCAGATCGGCGATCTCGGCGTCGCGCCAGCGCAGTGTCGGCGCGAACCGGAGCACGGCGGCGGCCGAGTCGACCAGGCCTGGCACGGAGATGGTGACCCCGACCGGGCGACGGCCGTCCGCCGGGAGCACGCGCGTGGCGAGCAGCGCGAGTTCGTCCATGCCGCGGTTGAGGCCGAGCGCGGGGACGTCGGCGGCCTCGGCCTCCTCGGCGATGACCCGGCCGTTGAGGTCGACGGTGACCGCGGTGAACCGGTCGGCCTCGATGCTCAGCGCGAGCCCGTACGCGCTCGCGCCGCAGAGTTCGACCAGCTGGCTGGGCCTGCCGTTGCCCCCGGTGAGCACCCCGGCAGCGCGGACGAGCCCGCGTTCGGAGAGCTCGGTGACCAGCCCGGAGACGGCGGCCTTGGTGATCCCGCAGCGCGCGGCCAGCTGGGTGCGCGACATCGGGCCCTCGCGCAGAGCGCGCAAGAGCGCGGCGAGGTTCGCCACGCGCGGGCTGTCCATCACGACCACGTTGTCCCCACTTTTGCCACTGACCGAGCAAACTTTGTTACTCAGGCAGCGAAAGTAGGGTGGCGCGTGTCACTCGTCAAGGTGAATTAAAGGTCTTGTCCGACCTTGTCACCCGATTAGTCGCACAATAAGACACAGACTTTTGCATTTTCGATGCAAAAGTCTGCTCGATCTGTGCACTACTAGGTGAGTTGGCTCAGCTGCTTAGGGTGAATGCGCGATCGGTCGCGGACCATGCCGCGCCGATCACGCCCGCGGTGTCGCCAAGCTCCGAAAGCACGATCGGGAGGTTGCCGGTGGCAAGCGGCAGCGACCGCCGGTACACCGCCCCGCGCACCTCGGCGAGCAGCTGATGACCGAGCTGCGCGACCCCGCCACCGATCACGACCATGCCCGGATTGATGAAGCAGACGAGCGAGGCGACCACCTGGCCGAGCCTGCGCCCGCCGTCGCGGATGAGGTTCACGGCGCCGAAGTCCCCCGAAGCGGCGGCGCGGCCGACGTCCTGCGCGGTCACCGTCCCGTGCTCGGCGGCGGCCTCGGCGAGGAACGCGGACCGGCCACTGCGCGCGAGCGTCAACCCGTCGCGGGCCAGCGCGGCCCCGCCGAAGTACGCCTCGAGACAGCCGACCTCACCGCACGCGCACGTCGGCCCGTAGTCGTCGAGCCGGATGTGCCCGATGTCGCCCGCGGTGCCCGCGACACCCCGGTACACCTTGCCGCCCAACACGATCCCGCAGCCGATCCCGGTCCCGATCTTCACGAACACGAGGTCATCGGTCGACCGCGCGACCCCCGCGTGCCGCTCGCCGAGCGCCATCGCGTTCACGTCGTTGTCGACGGTCACCGGGCAGCTCCACAGTCCGCCGAGGTGATCACGCACGGAAAACCGGTCCCACCCCGGCATGATCGGCGGCGCGACCGCCATCCCCTCGGCGAAACTCACCGGCCCCGGCAGCCCTATCCCGGCGGCGATCAGCTTGCCGGGCACCTCTTCCCTGACCTTGACGGCGAGTTCCGCCACCCGGCGCAACACCGGATGCGGCCCCTGCCGCACATCGCAGTCCTCGACGGTATGCGTCAGCACCTCGCACGAAGCATCGGTCACCGCGACCCCGACCGACGTCGCCCCGATGTCCACCGCCAGCACCCGCAGCCCGGGATCGAGCCGCACCAGCGTCGACCGCCGCCCGCCACGGCTCGCCGACGGCCCAGCCGTCTCGACCAGCCCGATCTCGGCGAGCCTGCCCACCTCGACGGCCACCCGCGCACGCGGCAGTTCCAGCCGCTCCCCCAGCTCGACCCGGGACATCGGGCCCTCGTCCCGCAGCAGCGTGAGCAGCTGCGTCTGGTGCCGGGTTTCGACCATCGGATGGTCGGTGGTTGATGCCGCGCTCATCCTTCGAGCCTACGGCCTGTAGTCGCCGCGAGGGGGACCGACATGGCCCGCCGGGTACCGCACAAGTCCCCTCCGCGGCGCGCTTCCACTTTATACGAGGCTTCAACTAAGTCGAGAGCCACTCGGGTGGTTTCTTGCTCACCGCGAGGCTCAGGGGTCGTGAGTGTTTACGCCGGTTAGAACCGGCCGGAACACTCACGACCTCTAGCCCATCTCAAGGTTCGCGTGATAGGGATGCGCCAAGTCCATCGAGGAGGAACCCTTGCCGCACATCGACATCGACTCCCCCCTGCCCGGCATCAGCGGTCTGTTCGCCTTCCGCCCGGAGACCGCCGAGCCGCTCGGCCTCCTCGCCGAGACCCTGCTACGCGGACCGAGTTCGCTGACCATCGGCGAGCGGGAACTGATCGCCGCCACCGTGTCGCGCGGCAACGAGTGCACCTTCTGCTCGCTGAGCCATGGCGCGGCCGCCGCGGCTCAGCTCGAGGACGGGCAGAGCGTCGTCGAGGCGACCTGGCGTGGCGTCGACGAGGCGCCGGTTTCCGAGAAGCTGCGCGCGCTCCTCCGCATCGCGCTCGCCGCTCGCGAGACGGGTAAGGCCGTCACCACAGACCTTGTCGAGGCCGCCAAGAAGCTCGGCGCGACCGACGTCGAAATCCACGACACCGTCCTGATCGCGGCCGCGTTCTGCATGTACAACCGGTACGTCGACGGGCTCGCCACCATCGCGTCGCCGGATCCGGCCGACTACGAGGAAGCCGGGCGGCGGCTGGCCGACCACGGCTACCTCAGGATCGGGACGCCCTAACGACGCAGCGCGGTCTCGCGGTCCATATGCGACAGTTTCGCCGGATTCCGCACGGCGTAAAGGCCCGTGACGAGTCCGTCGTCCATCCGGACCGCGAGCACCGTGTCGATCTCGTCGTCGACGCGGACGACCAGCGCCGGGAAACCGTTGACCTGCACCGGCTGCAGCGAGCCGATGGCGGCGATCCGGCCGATGCCGGAAGCGAGCAGGCGGGCCACCTTGTCGGCTCCCGAAACGGGCCGCAGGACCGCCTGCTTCACTCCCCCGCCGTCGCCCATGAGCACGACGTCCGGCGCGAGAAGGTCCAGCAGGCGTTGAAGATCGCCCGTCTCGACCGCGCGCTGGAACGCCGCGAGCGCGTCGCGGGACTCGGCCGCGGAGACGGTGCCGCGCGGGCGGCGGGCGGCGACGTGTGACCGGGCGCGGTGGGCGATCTGGCGGACCGCGGCCGGGGTCTTGCCGACCGCCTCGGCGATTTCGTCGTAGCCGACGTCGAACACGTCGCGCAGCACGAAGACCGCGCGCTCGGTCGGGGTGAGCGTCTCCAGCACCAGCATCATCGCCATCGACACGCTGTCAGCCAGCTCGACGTCCTCGGCCACGTCCGGCGCCGTGAGCAGCGGCTCCGGCAGCCACGACCCGACGTAGGTCTCCTTGCGGCGGCCGAGTGTGCGCAACCGGGTCAGCGCCAGGCGCGTGGTGATCCGGACCAGGTACGCGCGCTCGTTCTCGACGATCTCGCGGTCGACGCCGGACCAGCGCAGCCAGGTCTCCTGGAGCACGTCCTCCGCGTCGGCGGCCGAACCGAGCATCTCGTAGGCCACCGTGAACAGCAGGTTCCGGTGAGCCAGGAACGCCTCGGTCATGAGCTTCTCCCCTTCGCGATCGCGACTGTATCGCCCACCGGACTCCGGCCGGCCCGGTTCTGTGACATGGCGTGCGTCACAGCTCCGGGTTGTCACACGGCAGGGGGCACCGGCATCTCATGGCCGACACCACGTGAGAGGACGCAGTCATGGAACCCCGTTTCGACCTGTTCAGCAACGAGATCGGCACCAAGATCGCCAAGCGGTTCGCCAACACCAGCTCGGTGATCGGCCAGTCGGGACTGCCGTACGGCATCCAGGAGCTGGTGAGCCTGCGCGCCAGCCAGATCAACGGCTGCGGCTGGTGCATCGACTTCCACGTCAAGGAGGCCACCGCCGCGGGCGAGACCGCGCTCCGGCTGCACCTGGTCGCCGCCTGGCGTGAGTCCACTGTGTTCACCGAGGCGGAGCAGGCCGCGCTGGCGCTCGCGGAGGAGGGCACCCGGCTCGCCGACGCGCACCAGGGCGTCAGCGATGAGACCTGGGCACAGGTGCGCAAGCACTTCGACGACGACCAGATCGCCGCGCTCGTCTCGCTGGTGGCACTGATCAACGCGGCCAACCGGCTCGCCGTGATCGTGCGCCAGAAGGGTGGTTCGTACGAGACCGGGGCGTTCGCCGCCGCGATGTCGTGACCGGTCCGTCCACAACGGGTGAGGCACTGACTTTCTGGTTCGGTGCGCACTGAGTCTCAACCTTTCGGCGGACTCGGCCGTACTAGCTGTCGACCATGTCCATGATCGACAGCCGAGGAGTCCAACCAGATGGGTCGTTTCGCCAGAACGGGTTTCGGCGTGGCCGCGCTCGGTCTCAGCCTGCTCGGCTCCGCCGCCTTCGCGAATCCGGCGACGGCGGCGGGAGCCAAGCTCAGCCACGCCGAAGCGGCCGCGAAGTTCGCGGCGGCGGGTATCACTATCAGCTCGTCCGGCCGGTGCAGTGACCGGGAAAACCCGGAATGCACCTCGCTGGACGAGATCAATCAGACCACTGTGGACGGTGTGCTCGCGTTGCGCGCGGGCAGTGGCTGCTCGCTGGTGATCACCGGCGGGACCGAGGTGGGGCACGCGGACCTGCCGTACAGCCACTATCTCGGCTACAAGGTCGACATCCGGCTGACCAGCTGCGTGAACGGCTACATCCGGCGCACGTTCACGCCGGTCGTGCCACCCGCGCTGGGCAGCGAGCAGTACCGCTCGGCCGATGGCGACCTCTACTCCTACGAGGGCAACCACTGGGACATCGAGTACCACTGAAAGGCTCGTGCGTGTTGCGGTCGGGTGACATCTCGTAACACTTCTCCCTTTTCCGGCGACGCGGAGGCGTAGGTTTTCCCGCCTCGAACGCGGAGCAGCGACACATGGGCGAATTGCCGGCGGCGTTCCATCGCACGATTCTCGCGGTCGATATCGAGGGATTCAGCGCGCGTGACCGGACCAATCCGCTACAAGCGACGCTGCGCGCAGGCCTGTACCGGGTGCTTGAGCAGGCTTTTTCCCGGTCCGGACTGCACTGGGACCGCTGCTATCACGAAGATCGCGGTGACGGCGTGCTTTTCTTGATCCCACCGGAGCTGCCGAAAACTTTGGCGGTTTCGCGGCTTCCCGGTGAATTGTCCACCGCGTTGCGAGAACACAATCAAGCACATGGCGGCCGGGCGAAAATACGGGTTCGGGTGGCGGTGCACGCCGGTGAGATCGTGCAGGACTCGCACGGCGTCGTCGGGTCGGCGATCAATTTGACTTTCCGGCTGCTCGAAGCGCCCGCGCTCAAAGCGGCGCTCGCGTCGTCGACGGGTGTGATCGCGCAGATCGTGTCGGAATGGTTCTACGAGGAGGTCGTGCGGCATCATCCAGAGAGTGCGCCGACCACGCATCGGCGCGTCGAGGTCAAGGTGAAGGAGACCGAGACCACCGCTTGGATCAGCCTGCCGGATCGGCCGTACGCGCCGGCCGCCGGCTCGGCCGTGCCGCGTGCCGCTCAGCGCGTTCCGATGCAGCTTCCCGCTGCCGTACAAGGGTTTGTCGGCCGGGAGCCGGAGCTGAAGGAACTCGGCGAGCTCATCGACGGGCAGGACTTGAAGCACTCGACGGTCATCGTCTCGGCGATCTCCGGGACCGCCGGGATCGGCAAGACCGCGCTCGCCGCGTACTGGTCGCAGGCGAACGCGCACCGCTTCCCCGACGGCCAGCTCTACGTCAACCTCCGCGGTTACGACCTCGAACCACCGCTGAGTCCCGAGCAGGCATTGGACGGCTTCCTCCGCGCGCTCGATGTGCCGTCGAGCAAGATTCCCGCCGACCTGGCCGGGCTGGCCACGCTTTATCGCTCCGAGCTGAACGGCAGGCGGCTGCTCATCCTGCTGGACAACGCCAACGCGGCCGACCAGGTCCGCCCGCTGCTGCCCGGCTCGTCGGGCTGCCTGGTGCTGGTCACCAGCCGAAATCGGCTGTCCGGGTTGGTCGCGCGCGACGGCGCGCATCGGATCACCCTCGAATCGCTGTCCGGGGAAGACTCGATCGCGCTGCTGCGCCACATCGTCGGCGCGGAGCGGATCGACGCCGAGCCCGAGGCGGCGGCGGACATCGCCGAGAAGTGCGCCTATCTGCCGTTGACGCTGCGCATCGTCGCGGAACGGGTCGCCGCCAGCGCCTACCTCACGTTGACCGACCTCGCCGGGGATCTCGCCGAGGAGCACGACCGGCTCAACGTGCTGGCCACCGAGGACGACGACCAGACGACCGCGGCGAGAGCGGTGTTCTCGTGGTCGTATCAGGTGCTGCCGCCCGATGTGGCGCGGCTGTTCCGGCTGCTCGGCCTGCATCGAGGACCCGACATCAGCACCGCGGCCGCCGCCGTGCTGCTGGGCGTGTCCGAGCATCGGGCACGGCGCCTGCTGCACGCGCTCACCAACGTGCACCTGCTGGAGGAGACCGCCCGCGACCGGTACCGGTTCCATGACCTGCTCCGCGTCTACGCCGCCGAATGCGCGGCGGAACCCGGCTTCCGCGACGACGGCACGGCCGCCATGCGACGGCTGCTCACCTGGTACCTGGTCACGGCCGACGCCGCCGACCGGATGCTCGCCCCGCATCGCAGGCGGGTGCCGGTGGACAGCCACGAGGCGACGTTCGAGTCCAGCGACGACGCACTGCTCTGGTGCGAGGCCGAGCGGCTCAACCTCGTCGCCGCCGTCGGCCAGGCAGGCGAGTACGGGATGGACGCGCTCGGCTGGCAACTGCCCGCCGTGCTCGGCGAATTCCTTTACCTGCGCAGATATCTCGCCGACTGGCTGACCACCCACGAGATCGGTCTCACCTGCGCGCGGCGGCTCGGCGAGCGGGTCGGGATCGGCTGGATGCTGACCAACCTCGGCATTCTCGCGGTCGAGCTGCGGCAGTTCGACCGGGCCGTCGACCAGCTCGAAGGCGCCCGCGCGGTGCTCACCCCGCTCGTCGCGGAGGGCGGGCACGACGGCACGCCCACCCACGTGCTCGGGGTCGCGCTGACCTGCCTCGGCCTGGCTTTCGCCGGGCTGCGGCGGCTGGATCAGGCCATCGACCGTCATCAGCAGGCGCTGGCCGTGCACGGCGCGATCGCGAACCGCTGGGGCGAGGCGTGGAGTCTCAGCGGGATGGGCGCGGCCAACGCGGAGCTCGGGCAGTTCGAGGAGGCGATCATGTACCAGCGCCAGGCGCTGGCGATCCATCAGGAGGTCGGCAACCGCTGGCGCGAGGGCAGCGCGCTCACCTACATCGGCGTCGCGTACGCCGGGCTGGGCCGCTTCGAGGAGGCGATCGACTGGCAGCGGCAGGCGCTCGCCATCCATCGTGAGGTGGGTAACCAGTGGGGTCAGGCGTGGAGTCTGCGTGACCTCGGCGAGGCGCTGCACGCCGCGGGCCAGGCCGATTCCGCTTACGTGGCTTGGCATCAGGCGCTCGCCCTGTTCGACGAACTCGACCCGGCGCAGGCGGCGGAGTTACGCGCGCGGGTGAAATCAACGCGACCCGGCGGAGACTAGATGTTATCGTCGGTGATCATGATGGTGGCCGAGGACGATATCTCCGGGTGAACCGGCGTAGGAGCAGCGGTGCGCAGACAGGCGCCACCGCTGCTTGTCATGCCCTCACCTCGTCCGTTCTCGCACGAAAGCCTTCGCCATGTCCAAAACCTTTGTCGTCTGTTCCGCCCTGTCCTTTTCCTGGCCGGACGGGACGCCCGTCTTCGCTGACCTGAGCTTCAGCGTCGGCACCGGCCGCACCGGCCTGGTCGCGCCGAACGGCGCGGGCAAGAGCACGCTGCTCAAGCTGATCGCCGGTGAGTACGAGCCGCTCGGCGGCAGTGTCACCGTCGACGGGGTGCTCGGCTACCTGCCCCAGAGCCTGCCGCTGACCGGTGAGCCGACCGTCGCCGAGGTGCTGGAGATCGCGCCGATCGTGCGCGCGCTCGCCGCCATCGAGTCGGGTGACGCGAGCGAGGAGCACTTCACGGTCGTCGGCGCCGACTGGGACATCGAGGAGCGCGCCCGCGCCGGGCTCGACCGGCTCGGGCTCGGTGAGGTCGCGCTGGACCGGCCGCTCGGCACGCTTAGCGGCGGCCAGATCGTGTCGCTCGGCTTGGCGGCGCAGCTGTTGAAGCAGCCCGACGTGCTGCTGCTCGACGAGCCGACCAACAACCTCGACCGTGACGCGCGGCGCCGGCTTTACGACGTGCTCGGTGACTGGAAGGGATGTCTGCTGCTGGTCAGCCACGATCGGCAGCTGCTCGACCAGATGGACCGCATCGCCGAGCTCGACCATGGTCAGATTCGGTTCCACGGCGGCAATTTCTCGGATTACGAGGCCGCGAAACGGGCCGCGCGCGACGTCGCCGAGAAGAACCTTCGCAACGCCGAGCAGGAGCTCAAACGCGAGAAGCGTGAGCTGCAGCAAGCCCGCGAGCGTGCCGCGCGGCGGGCGAGCACGGGTGCGCGCACCAACGCCGACATCCCGCGGATCATCCAAGGCGGGTTGAAGCGCAAGGCGGAGGCGTCCGCCGGCAAGGCGAACGACATGCACACCCAGCGCGCCGAAGCCGCGAAGGCCAAGGTCGACGAGGCGGGCAAGGCGCTGCGCGACGACCAGACGATCGCGCTTTCCCTGCCGAACACCACGGTTCCGGCCGGGCGCATGGTCTTCCAGGGCGAACGGCTGCGGGTCCGCGACCTGTTCGCCGACCTGAACCTGGCGGTCCGTGGCCCGGAACGCATCGCGCTGACCGGCGCCAACGGGGTCGGCAAGTCGACACTCCTGCAGGTCATCGACGGCAGGCTCGCCCCGGACGGCGGCCTGATGAACCGCGCCGAAGGCCGGATCGCGTACCTGTCGCAGCGGCTCGATCTGCTCGACCTCGAGCGCACCACGCTGGAGAACCTGCGCGCGTTCGCGCCGACGCTGCCGCCGTCGGACACGATGAACCTGTTGGCGCGCTTCCTGTTTCGCGGCGACCGGGCAAACCTGCCGGTCAGCGTCCTCTCCGGCGGCGAGCGTCTGCGTGCGACGCTGCTGTGCATCCTCTGCGCCGAGCCGGCGCCGCAGCTGCTGCTGTTGGACGAGCCGACGAACAACCTGGACCTCGCCAGCGTCGAGCAGCTGACCAGCGCGCTCAACGCCTACCGCGGCGCGTTCATCGTGGTCAGCCACGACGACCGCTTCCTGGCCGACATCGGCGTCCAGCGCACCCTCGAACTGGCCGACCGCACCCTCACCGAGCGCTAGCCAATCCGGGATAAAGCCCGCTTTACTCCCGGGGATAAAGCCCGCTCAATCCCCGGGTTCAGGTCAGAGCCGGTCGATCGTGAACGCCGTGAGGAAGCCCAGTACGGTGATCAGGCCAGTGAAGACCTGGGTGCGCTCGAAGGCTTCCGGGATCATCGTGTCGGCGATCATCGCCAGGATCGCGCCTGCCGCGATGGCCGTGATGAGGGCGATCGTCGCGGGCGAAGCGCCGCGCAGCCCGACATAGCCGAGCGTCGCCGACAATCCCGAAGCGACCGCGATGCCGATCCAGACCCCGAAGACATAGCGAGCGCTGCGCCCGGCCTGCTTCATCCCGGCCGCGCTCGAAAGGCCTTCCGGCAGGTTCGAGATCACCACCGCCGCGAGCATCGCGACGCCGACCGTCCCGCCGTCCAGCAGCGAGACGCCCAAGACGACCGACTCCGGCACCCCGTCGAGCAGCGCACCGACAGCGATCGCGGTCCCGCTGCCCGCCATGGCGGCTTCGGTCGTCTGCTGGTTGCCGGAGCGCTTACGATGCTTGGCGCCCTTACGAGACAGCAAAGCGTCGGCAAGCACGTAAGCGCCCGCCCCACCTAAGAAGCCCAAGGCTGTCGGCACCAGGCCGCCGGTGCGCTCGGCCTCGTCCATCAACCCGAACGACAACGCCGAGATGAGCACCCCGGCGCCGAACGCCATCACAGCCGCGACGAGCCAGCGGGGCACCCGGATGAACCAGGCGATGCCGGCGCCCGCGACCAGCGCGGCCCCGCCGACGAGGCCCCACCAGCCCGCTTCCAGCCACTGGGGCATGGTCAGCCTCCGACGTGGATACCGGGCCGGCGGGCCGGGTCCGGCTCGCTGGTGCGCAGGATCTCGCGGACCACCGGCGGGGTGTCGCCGCGGCCGAGGATCAAGTACCGGAAGAGGTGACCGAGCGGGCTGCCCTCGCTCCATTCGAAGTGGCACTGGGGTTTGACGCCCGTCGCGTCGCGCAGCGCGAGCAGGATGGCGGCGATCGCGTTCGGCGCGGCCGGGCTGTCCGCGCGCAGGATGCGGAAGCCGCCGATCTCGACGCCGCTCACCCGCAGGACGTCGCTGAACTCGGACGGGTCGACCACGTCGATCTCGAGGAACATGATGTCCGCCGAGTCGGACACCGGGTTCATGCCGCGCTGCTCGGCCTCCTTGGCCGTGTACTCGTCGGTGTCACCGGCCTGGCGGCGGTTGGCGATGATGGTCAGCGCGCCGTCGTGCTCGATGGACTCGGTGATGAACCGGCGCGCGTCGTCGTCGAACTCGATGTGCTCGACGCGCAGCTCGGTCGTGCGCGTGACGCGGGAGATCAGCGAGATGACCACGATGCCGAGGATGAAGAACGCGGAAATCGTGATGCCGTCCGGCTTTTCGATCACGTTGGCCACCAAGGCGTACACCAGGATCAGCGTCAGCACGCTGAAGCCGATCGACGCGCGCCGCTGCCGCGACCGGACGGCCGAGATGGTCACGGCGACCGAGCCGGACACCATCATCGCCAGGATCCCGGTGGCGTACGCGCCGGCCTGCGCGTCGACGTCGGCCTGGAAGATCACCGTCAGCACCACGCAGATCAGCGTGTAGACCATCACGACCGGGCGCACGGCGCGGCCCCATTCCGGCGCCATGCCGTAGGACGGCAGGTAGCGCGGGACGATGTTGATCAGGCCTGCCATGGCGGACGCGCCCGCGAACCACAGGATCAGGATGCTGCTGACGTCGTACGCGGTGCCGAACCACTCGCCGAACAGCTGATGCGCGACGTAGGCGAGCGCGCGGCCGTTGGCCTCGCCGCCTGCCGCGAACTTCTCCTTCGGCACCAGCACGGTGGTGATGAAGCTGGTCGCCACGAGGTAGACCGACATGATCAGCGCGGCGGTGGTGAGCAGCCTGCGCGTGTTGCGGATGCGGTCGGCCATCCGCTCCTCGGCGCTCTTACCCTCGGAGGCGATCAGCGGCATCATGCTGACGCCGGTCTCGAAGCCGGACAAACCGAGCACCAGCAACGGGAACGCGAGGATCGCCGGGCCGACCACGCCGCTGAATCCACCGCCGCCCGAAGTCAGCGCGTCGAGCCAGGACTGCAGCGCGCCGTCCTTGGCGAACACCTCGATCACGCCGCCGACCGCGACCACGGCGTTGAGCACGAGGAACACCGCGACCAGCGGGATCGCCACACCGACGGCCTCGCTGAAGCCCATCAGGAACACCCCGCCGAGAATCAGCAGCAGCACGACGGTGACGATCACCTCGTGCCCGTGCAGGAATCCGGGGACGTGCGGGTTCTCCAGCGCGTGCACCGACGCGTCGGCCGCGGACAGCGTGATCGTGATGATCCACGAGGTGGCGACGAAACCGAGCAGCACCAGCACGAAGATCTTGCCGCGCCAGAACGGAAGCAGGTCCTCCAGCATGGCGACCGAGCCCTGGCCGTGCGGGCTTTCCTTCGCCACGCGCCAATACATCGGCAGCATGCCGAACAGGGTGAGCGCGACGATCAGCAAGGTCGCCAGCGGGGACAGCGCGCCCGCGGCCAGCGCGGCGATGCCCGGCAGATAGGACAGCGTGGAGAAGTAGTCGACACCGGTAAGGCACATGACCTTCCACCAGGCTTCGGGCTTGCCGTGGCCCTCGTCGCTGCCGGCGCCGCCGACAGGCTGGACCCGGTGCTGCAACAGCCAGCGCGCCAGCTTGCCCTGTGGCGCGTGCGTGGCGGCGGGGCTGTCCACCCGCGCGGGTACCGCCAGTTCTCGTCGGGTGCTGCTCATATCGTCTCTTCCCCTCGATGATCGCACTCGGCGGTAAGCATGCCCGATCGCGCCCGCCGCAGCGCGGCGCGTCTCACCGGGACGGGTCCCAGTCGTGGCACAGTAACGTCCACCTGGCCATGACCACACCTGCTGACCTGGTACTTCTCGGCGAGGGCCCGGCCGCGTCCGTCTACGCGGACGGCGACGGACTCGCCGTCAAGGTGTTCCCCGGATCGCTCGACCGCGAGACCCGCGCCGCGTTCGACCGCGAGCGCGCGAAGCTGCGCGCTGTCCCTTCCGTACTACATATAGAGGACATCCGGGAGCTACCGGACGGCCGGACGGCGCTGCTCATGCCCCGGTGCGCGCAGTCGCTCGCCGGGCTGGTCGACACGATCGGCGCGCTCTCGCCCGACGACACCGTCGCGGTCGGCGGCGCCGTGACGACCGCGCTCGCCGCCGCGCACCGCGCGGGTGTCGTGCACGGCGGCCTGAGCCCGCACAACGTGCTGCTGCGCACCTCCGGCGAGCCGGTGGTCGCCGACTTCGGGCTGACCTTGCGGCACCGGTTCGCGGAGTCCCCTGTGGACTATCTGGCGCCCGAAACAGTGCGCACCGGCCTCCGAAACGAGCAATCGGACCTTTACGGACTCGGCGCCGTGCTCTACTTCGCGCTCACCGGTTCGTCGCCGTTCCCGGCCGCGATCGGCGAGCGGCCGGGTGCGCGGATCCTGCGCGTACTCGGCGACCAGGCCCCGCCGATCGACCGTCCGGACGTGCCGTCCGACCTCATCGCGCTGATAGCGGGTCTGCTCGCGAAGGATCCCTCGCGCCGACCCAGCGTCGGCGAAGCGGCCGACCTGCTGGCGGGTGGCGAGTCCACACTGGACCTCGCTCTGCTCGGCGAACCGATCGTCGAGATCGGACCGTCCTCAGTGGACCCGCGCCGGATACGCGCTCGTCACGTCACGGCGATCGCGATCACGGGCGGCGTCGCGGCGCTCGTGCTGGCCAGAGTGCTGCTGTTCGGCGACGCTCCTCCCCCGCCACCGCCCGCACAGCCGCCACCCAAGACCATGCCCAGCACCCCGATCAAGCTGGAACTGAACCCGCCGGTCGACCACGACACCTCCGTCGACCTCACCTGGCAGGCCCCCGACGGCTTCTTCTTCACGGTCTACATCGAGGGCGACCCTAAGCCCAGAACCGAATTCGCGTACGAAAGCCGCTCTCTGACCGTTCAGGTCGAACCGGGCCGCAAGTACTGCTTCCGCCTCCAAGCCACCGACACCACAGGCACGATCAGCAGCGACCCCTACCCCCTCCGCGGCACCACCTGCCCCTAGCCCCGCGATCCCGCGATATAGCGGGCTAAACTCCGCGCGATAAAGCCCGCTATACACCCCGGGATAAAGCCCGCTTTACTTCGCGATGTTTAGCGAGCTTTATCCCCGGGTGTAAAGCCCGCTTTATCGGCGGGGGTAAAGCGGGCTTTATCGCGGGGTGGGGAGGAGGTGGGGGCTGGGTTAGGGGCGGAGGAGGGCTCGGGCGTTGAGGGCGGCTCGGAGGCGGGTGGGGATCGGGCGGCTGGCGAGGCCGAGGCGGATCGTGCGGACCGCTGACCAGGCGTTGGCCGTCAGTGCCGGGGTCGGGGGGATGCCGGACCAGAGCGCCATGTCGACCGTAGCCGCCAGCGCGGCGAGTCCGTCTACTGTGGACTTGTCGACCAATGGGCTCGCGGAGGCCGCGAGGTCGCGGACGGTCATGCCGGGCGTGGTCGGGACGCCGTGTGCGCGCAGGCGATCGCGGGCCTCGGCCCACGCGCCGAGCACCGCGGCCGAGCCGGGGCGGCGACGGCGGCGGGCCGCGCGGAGCGCGGTCGCCAGTGGGACGCCGAGTAGCCACACGGCCAGCAGTCCGCCGAGGCCCGCCGCTCCGGCCGCCAAGGTCGCCGGCCAGTTCCACGGGCCGTCGGGTGTCTCGTCGGCCGGTTCGCCGGGTGGCGCGATCGGGTCTTTGAGCTGCTCGGTCTTCGGCAGCTCGGTCCTCGCCGCCGCGGCGGCGGCCGCCAGACCGCCCGCGCTGCCTGCCTTGGCGCTGCTGGTCGGGTCGAGCGGGACCCAGCCGACGCCCGACACGGCGACTTCCGGCCAGGCGAGCACGTCGCCGTTGTGCACGACGAACGAGCCGTCCGCGGACGGCGCCGCCGGTGCGCGGTAGCCGACGACCAGGCGGGCCGGGATGCCTTTGATGCGGGCGAGTGCGACGTACGCGGCGGCGAACTGCTCACTCGTGCCGCGTGGCTCGTCGAGCAGGAACCGGCGTAGCTGCGGCCAGCCGTGCCCGGTCGGGAGCCCCGGTTCCTTCGCGACCTGGTAGTTGGTGGCGAGAAACCGTTCCAACGCCAGCGCGGCCTGGAACGACGGCCGCACGCCGCCGACCGCGCGCTCGGCCAGTTCCGGGATGCCGGGCGGAATCGCGCCGACCGGGCCGAGGCCGCCGGGCACGTCCGGGTCGATGGGGCGGTCGATGAGCGACGAGACCCCCGGCTCGCGCCACGTGATCGTGTACTCCGCGCGGCCGGGCGCGGGGTTCACGAGCGAGCCGCGGTCCTCGTCGACCAGCGGCTCGACGCCGGTGACCGACACAGGCCAAGCCTGGCTCGGCAACCAGGGCCCGCTCAAGCCGTCGACGCGGACGGTCGCGCCGTGTTCGGCAGGTTCGGTGAGACGGGGCGTCAGCTCTGTGCCCATCCGCCGCAGCAGGCCATCGGACGACCAGTTCACGCCGTCGAAGCGGTCCAGCACGGCCAGCGACCAGCGGTCCACGCGCGTGTCGCTGCGGTAGCTGAACACCGGGACGGCCGGATTCGCCAGCCTGGCGGCGATCCCGGTCAGCGGGCCGGTCACCGGCGCCGGGTCGGCGGGCGCGGTCTGCCGCAGCGAGTACGCCTGCCGCCCGGCGGGGTCGGCGGCGGTCACCGCGACGGCACCCGCCACGCACAGCACCACGGCCAGCAGCACCAGCCGCCTGCCCGTCCAGATCAGCACACCGGCCAGCACGGCGAACCACAGCGCGGCCGCGACCGCGACGGGCCCGGTCAGCGCGCTGTACGCCTGGCTCAGCCCGGCGACGGCCAAGCTCGGCAGCAGCGCGACCAGCGGCGCGCGCACCCAGTGCAGCAGCTCGACGCCGAGCACGCAGGCGAGCAGCACCGCGAGCGGCACGAACACCATCAGGTCCGGCCGCATCGGCCAGGTGGACTGCAACGCCAGCTGCCACGAGTGCGCCATGCCGTCGACGAGCGCGCGCATCGTCTCGCCTGTCGGCAGGCCGGCCAGCGTCGTGTCGGCGAGCGCGGTTTCGATCACCGCGAGCAGGCCGCCTGCCAGCACGAGCACCGGCCGCCACGCCGCGAGTGCGGGCACCCGCCTGCTCAGTTCGACCGCGCCGAAGGCCACCGCCGCGACCGCGGCCACCGGCAGTACCAGCGCGGCGAGCCCGAAAACCGGGCCGAACAACAACCCGGCGCCCGCGGCGGCCGCCAGCACGCACGCGACGTTCACGCGATCGCGTTCCACCGCCGCACCGCCTCCCCCGCGTCGACCGCGCTGATCGCCCGTGCGCCGGGCACCCCGTCGACGCCGTGCACCCCGAGTCCTTGCATGCCGAGCCCGTGCGTGCCGACGCCGAGCAGCACCATCGACGCGAATCTCGGCCGCAGCGCGGCGAGTTCGCGCAGATCCGGCGCGCGCAGCCGTCCGGTGACGACCACCAGGCAGCCACCGTCCGAACCGGACTTGGGCAACGCCAGCGCACCTGGAGCCTGCTCGACCTCGCACAACACGTCGAGCAGCTGCCGCGCTGCCTGCGTGCCACCGGAAGTCGGCAGATCCCGGCCTGCCGAGGTGAGCATCCGGCATCGGTGACCGGCCATTGTGGACGATGTGACCAGCGAGGCTGCCACGTCGACGGCTTCCTCGAATTCCTTGTCCGACAACACTTTCGGCCGGGTGTCCAGTATCAGTGTGAACCTCGGCTGTTCCGGGTCGACGTAGTCGCGGACCATGAGCCGCCCGGTGCGGGCGGTCGCCTTCCAATGCAGATGCCGGACCTCGTCGCCGAGCACGTACGGCCGCACGTCGCGCAGATCGGCCGACCCGCGCAGCGCGTCGTCGGTGGTCGCGCCCTCGTGGTGGTGCCGAGGGTGCCCGCCCGCCCACGCCCGCGCGGGACGCACCTTCGGGCGCACCCACAGTGTCGCCGTGTCGCCTGCCGCAAGCGGGCGGCGGAGCAGGCCGAACGGATCGGAGCGTTCGAGCACGAGCGGGCCGACGGTCAGCTTGCCGCGCGCGGCGGTCGGCAGTTCGTAGTGGTACGGCGCCTGTTCCTCCGGTGAGAGCGGCCGGACGTCGACCGTGACGAACTCGCCGCGCTCGACCCGTTCGCGCGCGGTGAACCCCGGCTGCCGCTGGTCGCCGTTGTTGCGCACCAGCAGCCGGGCGAGCGCGGGCGTGCCCCGCTCGACATGGTCGGGTTCGAGTTCACGGTGGACGGTCACGTCCGGCCGCCGGAACGTGGTGAGCACGGCGGCGAGCAGCGCGCCCAGCGCGATTCCCGCCAGCGCGCGGAAGAACGGGTAACCCGCCCACTCCCCGATGCCGTAGGCGAGCGGCACGCAGGCGACCACCGCCCAGCCTCGCCGGGTGAGCCTCATGACGACGGCCACCTGAAGTGGTTCGACTCGACGCCGTCGGCGATCACCCAGACGTCACGATCAGGCGTGCCCATCGAGAAGGCTTCCGTCGTCAATGTCCCGTCCGCCTTGATCGTGAACGGCTTGCTGCCGTGCGGCCCCTGATCCGAAGTCATCGCGGTGATCGTGATCGCCTTGTTCGGCGTGAACCCCTTCAGCACGATGCGCATGAACGCGCAGACCGGCGGATCGCATTGGTCGGCCGTGGTGGTCTTGCCGCGCGAAACCGTGGCCGTGCGCTTGACGTCGGGCTCGTCGCCCTCGTTCTTGGTCGCGGTCGCCCCCTGCCCGACCCCGTTGGCGTTCTCGGCGGTCACGGTCACCTTCAGCGGACTCTCGATACCGACGCCCCGGAGCGTGAAGGACCGCACGCCACCTTCCACGTCGGCACTCGCGACGCCGTCACGGTTCCACTCGACGTGATAGCCGGTGACCGGCGAGCCATTGGCCGCGGCGGCGGACCACGTGACCGTCGCGTTGGCCTCCCCGGTCTTGATGGCGATCTTCAGCGCACCTGGCTTACCGGGTGGCTTGGCCACGGTTCTCGGTGTCACGGCAGCGGAATCGGCGCCCGCGCCGGTGCCCGCGCGGTTGACGGCCTCGACCGTGAACACGTACGAGGTCCCGTTCTCCAGTCCGGTGATCGTGGTGGTGCGCGTGCCGCCGCCGAGCGTTTTGGAGCCGCCCGGCCAGCTCACGCGGTACCCCGTGATGGGTGCGCCATTGGGATTGGCTGCCGACCATTTGACTGTCGCCGACCCGTCGCCCGCGGTCGCGGTGACCCCGCCAGGTGCGCCAGGCGGACTGGCCGGCGCCACGGGTGGCTTGGGTGGCTGCGGTGTCTCCGGCTTGCGGACGTCCTTCGGTTTCGGCTCGGGTCCAGGTCCCGGCGCCGGATCGGGTTTGACCGGATCGGGCTGCGGAACCGGGTCCGGGTTCTTGCCGACGCCGGTCGCCTGCACCGGGCTGACCGCGCCGTCCTGGTCGACCACCAGCACGTGCGTGCCCTCGGCACCGTCCACATAGACCCGGCCGTCCTCGCCTTTGACCAGCGGGACGGGCGCGTCACCGCCGGGAATCGGCCGGTCGTCGCGCTTGACGCCATCGACGCCGTAGGTGACCAGCGCCTTCTTGTCCTTGTCCACCAAGGCGACCACGGCTCCGGACGACGCGATGCCGACGTAGTTCCCGTCGTCGAGCGGGACCGTCTTGGTGCCGGTCTTGTCCATCAGGTAGAGCTTCTTGCCGCGCTGGTCGAGCCCAGCGACCTTGCCACCCACGTCGGTCGACGCGACCAGCACGTCGTTCGGCCAATCGACGCCGAGCGGCACCGGATCGCCGAGACCGCCCGGCGTGATCTCGCGCAGCGCGTCGGTCGTGGTGTCCACAAAGGAGGGACGGCCGTTCGCGACGGTCAGCGCGCCGGAGTGTCCACTGGGGACCGCGACGGGGCAGGCGAGCCGGTCGGCGCCCTTGGGCAGCTCGCACAGCGCGTTGCGGTCGACCCGGTGCAGCCACAGCGAGCCCTCGCGGGTGACGACTGGTGCGCCGAGTTTGCCGTCCGCCGGGATGGTGACGGGTGTTTTCCCGAGCCTGACAACGGTTCCGGCCTGTCGGAAGACCAGATACGGGCCACCGGTGACCTCGAGCGCGACGGGCCGTTCGGACAGCGGCTTGGTGTCTTCGACCGTGAGCGAGGACTTCCCGAACCCCGTGATCTTCGAGCTGCCGACCACGTAACCACCGGTGTCGCCCTGGACGACCTGGCTCCCTTTTTCCGGGTCCGGTATCGGCGCGGCCGCGTCGACGTACTTGCTGGCGCCGTCCACATGGAACACCATGCCCGCCGCGGCGTTCAGCACCCAGTGCCCGTCCTGCCCGAACTCCATGCCGGACAACGGTTTCGTCGCGCCCGTGAGCGCCACGGCCAGCACGGCGGCGCAGGCGAGAACGATCAACGCACCGGGGGTCTTCGCCGCGTGGCGCCCCCTTCCACCTCGGCTCACCCCGGCGAGCCTACGAAGGCCGATCCATTCTCGATACATTTAGCGCGAGCTCGAAGATCGCGCCGCCGTCCTCGGCGTTGAACACCCGCAGCGTGCCGCCGTGCGCCAGCGCCACCCAGCGGACGATGCCGAGGCCGAGTCCGGACGACCCGCCGCCGCTGGCGAACGGCTCGAACATCTTCGCGGTGATCTCGGGATCGACACCGGGACCGTCGTCGGCCACCAGCACCCTGCCGTCGGCGAGCACCGAAACCCGAACGCCGCTTTCGGCATGTCGGATCGCGTTGACCAGCAGGTTCCGGATCGCGCGGCGCAGCAGCACCGGGTCGGCGTCGACCTTGGCGGCCTGCGTCGTGACGGTCACCGCCTTGCCGTCGGCGGGGGTGTCCTCGACCATGCCCTCCACCAGCTGATCGAGCCAGACCGGTTCGACGGCGAGCTTCTCGGCGCCCGACGCGACGCGGGCGCGCAGCAACGAGCCGTCGATGATGCCGCCCATCTCGCTCGCCAGCTTGACCGCGCGAGGCAGCAGTTCGGGCCGCAGGTCCGGGTGCCGCTGCGCGGTTTCGGCGAGGACACGGAGTTTCGCGACCGGCGCGCGCAGATCGTGCGCGACCTCGCCGAGCATGAGCTCCTGCTCGCGCAACGCGCTGGTGGCGGGCCGCATCGCGCGGCCTGCCAGCACGTGCCCGGCGAGCCCGAGCCCGCCGATCAGCACCGCGCAGCCGCCGGACACCTGCAGCAGCATCCGGTTGTGCCTGCTCGCTTCGGGTTCCGCGTCGGCGAGCGCGACCACGGCGCCGACGTACTCGCCGGTGCGCACCCGGAACGGCTCGGCCATGACCCGGATTTCCTTGCCGTCCAACGCTTTCCGATAGCCGGCCACGGGCGCGCGCTTGCCGACGGCCTCGGCGGCGAGCGCGCGCGGCAGCGACTCGTCGACCGCGACGCAGGGACGTTTGCTGGTGTATTGGGCGAACCGCATCGGTTCGACAGGCACGACGGCGAACTGCGGGCACCGGTCGTTGAGCGGATCGTTGGCCTCGTACCGTCCGTCCGCCTCGATCAGCCGCAGGATGGTCGAGCTGATCCGGCTCAGCTCCGCGTCGAGGCGCTGCCTGCCGTCGGCGGCGTCGGCGTCGATCAGCAGCCAGGCGAACACGACGAGGCCGAGCGCGTTCATCGCGGTGAAGAGCACGGTGAGCACGCGCCGGAGCCCGCGCAGCCGGTCGGAGCTCGACCCGATCAGACCCATCTGGGGACCCCTCCCAGCTCTGCTGGCTTCCAATCCTCTGGTAGCCGGAGTTACGCGGAGGTGTGTGGTGCTGTACGGAGTGCTCGGCAAGTTCGAGGCATACGACCGGAGCGGGGCGGCGGCCGTGGCAGGCGCCAGGAAGCCGACCATGCTGCTCGCCGCGTTGCTCCTGCACCCTAACGCCTGGGTCGGCGTGAATCAGCTGGTCGACGTCATCTGGCATGAACAGGACACGCCCGCGTCCGCCGAACAGAACCTCAAGACCTACGTCTGGCAGCTGCGCCGCGCGCTGACCGAGCTGCACGGCGGACACCGCATCGAAAGCCGGACCGGCGCGTACCGGATCAGGGTCGACCGGGGTGATCTCGACATCGGCGTCGCCGAGAATCTGGAGACCGCGGCCGACCATGCCCGCGTCAACGGCGACGCGGCGGGCGCGGTCACCTGCCTGACCGAAGCGTTGCTGTTGTGGCGCGGCGAGCCGTACGAAGGACTTCCCGACGAGCTGACCGCCTCGGCCGCGTCGCGCGCCGACCACCTCCGGCGGCGGCTGCGCGAGAAGCTGGCCGACGGTTACGCCTGCCAAGGCCGCCACGACGTCGCGGCCCGGCTACTACAGGTGCTGACCGAGGAAGACCCGCTGCAGGAAGGGTCGTGGGCACGCCTGATCCGCGCTCTGCACCGGTCAGGGCAGCGTTCGGAGGCACTCGCGGCTTATCAGCGCGCGAGAGCGGTGTTAAGCGCGGAGCTGGGCGTCGAGCCGGGTCCCGAGCTGATCGCCGCGCAGCGCAGCGCGCTCGCCGCCGAGTCCGGTCTCACCCGCCGCGACCTGCCGAGGACGGTCGCCGACTTCACCGGCCGCGAGACCGAGCTGAGCCAGATCCGCGCCGTGCTGGGCGGCACGACCAACGCGGTGCCCGTGGTCGTGCTCGACGGCATGCCCGGCGCGGGCAAGACCGCACTCGCCGTGCACGCGGCGCACGAGTCCGCCGCCGCCTACCCGGACGGTCAGCTGTTCGTCGACCTGCGCGCCGGCCTGCCGCCGTCGACGGTGCTGGCGCGGCTGCTGCGCGCGGCGGGCGCACCGGTGCCCGCCGACCCCGACGAGCGCGAAGCCGTGTGGCGCGGCGAACTCGCGGACCGCCGTCTGCTGCTGGTGCTCGACAACGCGGCCGACGCCGAGCAGGTGCGGCCGCTGCTGCCCGGCAGTCCGGGATGCGCGGTCGTGATCACGACCAGGAATCGCGCGCTGTGGCTACCCGGAGCGACCGCGCTGACCACTGAACCGCTCTCCGTCCACTACGCGCGGCAGCTTTTCCCCGGAGCACCCGGCGAGATCTTCACGCACTGCGGCGGCCTGCCCGCGGCGATCCGCGCGGTGACCGCCATGCTGCGCAACCGTCCACTCTGGACGATCGACGCGCTCACGGCCGAACTCGCCGCCCTGTTCGCGCCCTCGTTCGGCGAGCTCTCCCCCGCCGAGTCGCGCGTGATGGCACTCGGCGCGTCCCACATCCAGGTCGACGCGGCCACCACGGCCGAGCTGGCCGGCCTGGAAATCCCAGTGGCGCAAGAGGTTCTGGACTCGCTGTTCGCCAGGCACCTGATCACCCAGCCCTCGCCCGGCCGCTACAGCTGGCACATCGTGATCCGCGACCAGGTCAAGCACCAGGCACTGATCGGAGCGGCCCGATGACCGTGCTCGCGCCCGGTTTCCTCACCTCGGTGACGACCGAGGTCATCGCGATGACCACCGAGCGCGCGGCGCCGCGCACCCTCGCGACGCTGGCGGACAACTTCCGCCACGAGGTGAGCTACCGGATACTCGTGCCGGACCGGGTCCGGTTCACCACCGGCGTGAGCGCCAGGCTGAGCATGCTGTCGCTGGCGGGCGCCACCGTGCGGACGCTGCCCACCATCCCGGCCGACACCATGGTCCTGGACGGCAGCATCGCCGTCGTCCCCGGTTCGCCGTCGGGGTTCGCGGTACTCGACCTGCCGGACATCGCCGCGACGGCGGTCGAGCTGTTCGCCCGCATCTGGCGCACCGCGGTCCCGTTCCACTCGGCACCGCCGACCGAGTTGAGCACCCGCGAACGCGAGCTGCTGCACCTGCTTTCGGCGGGCTGCACCGACGAGGCGGCCGCTGCCAGGCTGGAGGTCTCGGTGCGCACGATCCGCCGCACGGTCGCCGACATCATGGCCCGCCTCGGCGCCCGCAGCCGCTTCCAGGCCGGCGCCAAGGCGGCCGACCGCGGCTGGCTGGTGGACCGCTGATGCGCGTGCTGGTCACCGAAGACGACCCCGACATCCGCCTCACGGTCGAGCTGGCACTGCGCGCGTCGGGACTGGCCGTCGACACCGTGCCCGATCTGCCGGACGCCGACGAGGCGTTGTACGTGAACGCCTACGACTGCGCGATCTTCGACCGCATGCTGCCGTCGGGCGACGCGCTGACCTACGTTTCCGCCAAGCGCGCCACCGGCTGGGCGATCCCGGTCCTGTTCCTCACCGCCCGCAACGGACCGGACGACATCGTCACCGGCCTGCGCGCGGGCGACGACTACCTGGTGAAGCCGTTCGACGTGGAGGAGCTGGTGTTCCGCGTGCGCAGCCTCTGCCGCCGCACGCCGATCGGCAACGCTTCGGTGCTTCGCTGCGGAGACCTCACCTTGGACACCGGCCGCCGCGAGGTCCGGCGCGCCGGCGTGCTGCTGACCTTGACGCGCACCGAGTTCGCGGTGCTCGAACGGCTGATGTCGAGCCCGGGGCACGTGGTGTCGCAGCCGGACCTCCTGCGGCACGGCTGGGACGAGATGCTCGACCCGGCCTCGAACGTGCTGCAGGTGTTGATGGCCCAGCTGCGACGGAAACTCCGCGAACCCGCGGTGATCCAGACGGTCAAAGGGCGTGGCTACCGCCTCACCGCGAGCTGACTCAGCGACCCCACCGCCTCGCGTCACGGACGCTGTCCGCCTGCTCGTCCGGAGACATCGACGGCCAGTCGAAAAAGCGGCCGCTTTGCGTGTATTCCGGTCCCGCGTAAACCTTCGCACCCCCGCCTACACCGACCGAGGCGCCACCTGACACGTTCTTCCCGTCTCTGGTGATCGAGCCCGACACCTCGCCACCCGCCACCGCGTGGACACCTACGCCACCGCTGACAGATTCGCCTGCGAGATCCTCGATGCCGGCCGTGGATCCTTCGACCCCAATCGATCCCGACACACCAATACCGGCAGCCAGTCCCACGCGCTCGCTGGTGGACCAGCCCAGGCCTTTGCTGTCGGCCACCAGGCAGCCTTTCGCCCCGGCGGAACTGACGACCGCGGCGAGCGCGCCGCCCGCGCACACGGAGACCGAACCTCGAGGTTTCTGCTCTTGCTTGGCATCGGGCCCGCTCTTGGCCGCCGAAACACTCGTCCGTCTCGCGTCACCAAGCTGGTCGGACACTGCGACACCGCCGCCGCCTGCCTTCTCGGGGAGCTTCTTCTTCATATCCTTGGTATCACGAGGCTTCTGCTTGTTCACCGCAGTACCCGTACTGGCGGGAAGCTTCTTCTTCGGATCCCTGGCATCTCGTGGACCTTGATCGGACGAAATCGCGACACCGCCACCACCCGCATTGTTGGGCAACCACCGAGAGCGCTTCACGTAGCTCTGCAGAGTGTCACCCGGCTCGAGGTACTTGAGCTTGTCCTTCGCCGATTTATCCGGTGTGACAGCGACTGGTCCCATAAAGGGCTTGGCCTTTTTCTTCTCCTGCTGTTGAGGAACAGGCGTGGCCTTCTTAGCCGGTACCAGAGGAGCCGGCGTCGCCTTCCTCGCATTCTCTGTTCGCCGTTTGCTCATCGCCCGCTTCTCGTCCTGCTGCTGTTTGGGCGTCCCGCCGGGCTCCGGCTTCGGTTGCGGTTTGGTGGCAGGAGGCGGGTCGGGCACCCGCAATGGCGCCGCCTGCGCGGCGGCCGCACCCATAACGGCGAAAGCCGCGGTCAGCAATCCGCCGGAAACCGTGTACAGGACCGTCTTCCCCAGATCAACCTTCGTGTCCTTCATGACTACCACCGGCTCACGGTGACCGAAGAGCTGGCCGAGCCGTCCGCGCTGGTCTTGGTGATCGTGCGGGTCTGGCCCGGCTTCACCTGCGACGAGTCGAGCGAGACGTGCACCTTGCCGCCGGGGTGCGCGATCGGCCTGGGCAGGACGTGCGGCTTCACGACCGGCTTCGGCTTCACGACCGGCTTGCCGTGCGGCTTGACGTGCGCGGGCTTGGTCAGCTTCGCGAGGTCGGCGCGGGCCTTCGCGGCTTCGATCCGGGCTTGGCGCAGATCGGACTTGGCCTGCTTGACCTTCGCGTCCGCGGCCTCGACGCGCTGCTTCGCCTTGGCGACCGTGTCCACTGTGGTCACGACCGGGACCATGCGCTTGAGCGGCGTGACGGAAGCCTTGCGCACCACGGGTTTCTGCACCTTCGCGGGCTTCTTCACCGACACCGGCTTCGACGCCGGGGCGACCGGGACCGGAGCCACCGCCGGCGCGACCGCCAGCGGTGCGACCGCGGGCGCGGGTGCCTGGGCCGGAGCGGCGGGCTTGGCAGGCGCCGGGTCGGCCACCGCGGTCGGCGCCTTCACCACGGCCGGTTCGCCGTCGCCGCCGAAGATCGCCACCGCCGCCACGCCGGCGCCTGCCGTGACCATCGTGGCCACGCCGTACTTCGAGAATCGCTTGAGGTCCATGGGAAGTCCGCCCTCGGGTCCACCAGCCGCGCCAGTCGCGGCCACACTTGGCGAGCACGATCCCGGAAGCCGGTTCACTGGCGATTCAGTGTCATCAAATCCTCATGTACGCGGAGAACAGTGAGCGGCATGCACTTCCACGTTCTCGGCCCGCTCGAAGCACGTTCGGCCGACGGGTCCGCCGTGAAACTGAAGCCGGGCAAGCCGACCAAGCTGCTGGCCGCGTTGCTGCTGCATCGCGGCACCTGGGTGAGCATGGACCGGCTGATCGACCTGATCTGGCAGGACCAGGCCGTCCCGGCGTCGGCGGCAGGCAACGTGAAGTCCTACGTCTGCGGGCTGCGCCGGGTGCTGCCCGAGCCGCGCATCGAAAGCCGGGATGGCGCGTACCGGGTGAGCATCCGGCCGGACGAGGTCGACGCCGACCTGGTGACCACGCGCGCCGCCGAGGCCAGGCTCATGCTGGCCGACGGTGACGCCGCCCGCGCGGTCGCGCTGCTCACCGGCGCGCTCGACCTGTGGCGCGGCATGCCGTTCGGGGATCTCACGGCGGACGACCGCGCGCCCGAGGTCGCCAGGCTCGACGAGGTGCGCTGGGAGCTGCGTGAGCTGCTCGCGACGGCCTGCCAGACGCTCGGGCGGTCGGCCGAGGCGATCGGCCTGCTGCGCGCGATGACCTGCGACGACCCGTTGCGTGAGGACATCTGGACGCGGCTGATCTCGCTGCTGCACGAGGCCGGGCGGCGCGGCGAGGCGATCGCGACGTTCCGGCGGGCGCGCTCGGCGATCGTGCGTGATCTCGGCGTCGAACCGGGCGCCGAGCTGAGCGGCGCCCACCGGATGGTGCTCGGCGTCAGCTGAGCCGGTCGAGGAGCATGAGGTCGGGCGGGACGATCGTCGTCGACAGCACCAGCTCGCGCAGGAGGTTGTCGTTGAGCGTGTTGCCGACGGGCTCACCGACCTCCTCGCGGCGCAGGCCGAAGACGCCGCCGTCGGAGAGGCGTTTGCGGACCGCGGCGACCATGTGCTCGACACGCTTGACGCCCCAGCCCGCGTCCGGCTGCAGCTCGTCGAGGATCTCGGCGGCCTGCTGGCGCGCGACCGGCTGCGGCTGGGCCTCGTGCAGCAGATACCGCTGCCCGAGCACGACCATGAGCAGGCGCTCCTCCTCGGTGAGCCGCCAGCGGCGCGGCGGCTGGGTCACCGCCTCATGCCTGGTCGGCGGGCGGATGCCATCGACGCCCGCGACGTAGAGCTCCAGCAGGTGCTCGCGGCGCGGCGAGCTGCGCACGAAAAGCGGGGTGTAGCCGTCGGGCAGCGGCACCGGGTCCTCGCTGCTGGACAGCCAGCGGCTCGACGGCAGCCGCAGCGGCAGCTGGCCGGTGTTGCTGACCCACCACTGGCCGTCCTGCCTGGTCAGCAGCCCGTGCCGCCTGCTGACGCGCAGGTCGTTCTCGCCGACGCAGATGTCGACCTCAGGCCGGTTGCGGCCGAAGCTGATCGTCCGGCCCTCGACCGGCGCGACCGTCAGCCCGCCGGTCAGCGACAACGCCGAAACCGAACCGGGGTCCGCGCTCACCCCCAGCGCGAGGCTGTCATGGGACGTGGTGAGCCGAATGCCTGCCATGGCGGCCTCCTTTGAATCAGGTGTCTGGCAGTCTGCCAACGGCGCTCGGGGACCCCTCCCAACCAGCGGTTCAGCCGATCCGGAAGGTGAACTCCAGCGACCGCCAGTCACCGCCCGGCACCCGGCCGTCCGGCGCAGGCCCGGTCCGCTCGGCGAACTCGGCGATCAGCTCCTCCTTGACGCCGAACACCGTATCGCTGTCGAGATACCTCCCACCGCGCACGAACAGCTGGGTGATGAGCCGGGGATGACCCTCCGCCTGGATGAGGAAATGCAGGTGCGGCGCGCGGAACGGGTGCCTGCCCGTCTCGGCGAGCAGCTCGCCGACCGGCCCGTCACCCGGCACGGGGTATTCGTGCGGCAGGATCGACCAGAACCGCAGCCTGCCGTCACCATCGGTGTGGAACCTGGCGCGCAGCACCGGCCCGTCGAGTTCGGGCAGCTGGACGTCGTAAAACCCGTCCTCATTGGACTGCCAGACGTCGACCACGGCGTCCGCGAGCGGTTTACCGTCGGTGTCGGTCACTTGGACGTCCACCCAGAGCGGTGTGCCGGGCAGGCCGTCGGCGATGTCGTCACCGTGGGCTCGCGGCGGCGGTCCTTCGACGTAGAACGGCCCGAGCACGGCCGACGGCGTGGTGTCCGGGCTCCGCGAGTTCATCAGCAGGTCGACCATGCTCGACACGCCGAGCACGTCGGACAGCAGCACGAACTCCTGCCGCTTGTCGTCGGTGAGGTGCCCAGCGCGGGTGAGGAAGTCGATGGCGCGCGACCATTCGCGCTCGGTGACCTCGTGCTCGGTCACGTACTCGTGCAGCGTCCGCACCAGCCCGGTGAGCAGCTCACGCGTCCGCGGGTCCGGCGTGCCGTCGAAGCTCGCGACGACCTGCTCGGTCAGCCACGTGGTGGGTTCCATCCCACCAGATTGCACCCTTTCCCGGAGATCATCCAACCCGGAAGTGGTCCTTGGCAGGCGAAACGAACGACAGCACCACGGCGGCGGCGAACGCCATCAGCTGGACGACAGCGCAGGTGACGTACGCGGGAGTGTCGAAAGTGCTGGCGTCGACGATGACGGCCACCTCGAACGCCGCGCACACCGCGCCGGTCACCAGCAGCGTGACCCGCGCCCACCGCCGCCCGAACCGGAACTCCCGGACCACCCAGAACCAGGCGGCGAGTTTCGCGCCACTGTGCCGCCCGCTTTCGTAGCGCCGGAACCAGCCGTGGGCGGACGGCGTGAAGGACAACACCACCGCCACGATCATGCTGAGCACGCGGACGAGTTCGACCACCACCGCGAAGCGGTCGACACCCGGGAAATCCGACCGGATCACCCCCACCGCCATCGCGTCGACGATCAGCGTCCAGCCGAAGTAGACGGTCAGCCCGGCGAGCACCACCCGCGCGAGCGGCAGGCCCCTGTGGTACTGCCAGAGCGTCCAGCCTGCGGAACAGACCAGCACTATCGCGCTGCCCAGGACGCCGGTGCCCTGCCCGCTCGGCCTGCCCGCCGACGGCTCGGGCAGGTGCACGAGCCCGAGCAGCACGACCAGCAACGTCAGCCCCACCGCCCAGATCCACAGACCGAACGCCAGCCTGAGCGGCATGGGACGGGTGATCACCTGGTCTTCGGTCATGGCGGTGAGGGTAAACCCGGGCTTTCGGGAGCGGTCCCGCCCGATTTCGGCGATTCGCGAGCGGCTGGGACGGTTCGTACGGTTTGCTGTCGCTGTGCAAAGAACCGTCGCCACCATCCTGGTGCTGCTGGGCGCCGCCGCGGCACTCGCCGGCTGCTCCAGCAACGAGAGCAAGTTCGTCAGTGAGCTGAAGGCCGCGGGTTTCCCCAACCCGACGGGCGCGCACACCGAGACCGAGAAGAAGACCAAGAAGGTCGGCACCCGGACGATCAAGTCGTCCGAGAAGACCCTCGAAGCCATGGTCCGTCTCAACGGCTGCGACCTCGAGTTCGCGAAGTCCGTCGGCAAGCCCGGCTACTGGCTCGACGAACTCCACGTCAACGGCCAGGAGCCCGACTGGCCAGGCTACCCCGAGAACCTGCGCCGCGATCAGGTCGTCGCGCTGCTGGCGAGTTCCTCGGCCAAGCCGACCGGGTTCTCCGACTGCTACCGCCCCACTCAGTAGCGCTCGGCGTACCGCGTGGGCGGTTCGCCGAACATTTCCTTGAAGTCGCGGGCGAAGTGGGCCTGATCGGCGTACCCGAGTTCGACGGCGAGCGAGGCCCAGTCGATCTCGGCCCCCTTCGCCAGCCGCTCGGTGACCTCGTGCAGCCGGTATCGCCTGATCACCCACTTCGGCCCGATCCCGACGTACTCGGCGAACAGCCGCTGCAACCCGCGAACGCTGGTCCCCCACTGCTTCGCGAGCAGGTCGACCCTGGCGATCTCCGGCCGCGCCGCGATGAACGCGACGATGTCGGCGGCCTCGTCGGCTCTGGGATCGGCCTCCGGCAGCCGTTCACGCAGGAACTCTTCGACGGACTCGACGTCGATTCGGCTTGGCACCGCACCGAAAACCTCGCGCGCGTCGATCTCACGATCCATGATCGCCGACACCGGCGCGCCGAGGAACGGCCGGAACCCGCCGGGCCGGAACTCGACGCCGAACACTCTGCTCCGGCCTTCGAGCACCTTGATCCGGTGGCCGCTGCTCACGCCGTTGACCACGGCGTCGCCGTCGCGGAAAGTCAAGTGCACCTTGGGGTAGGGCACGACCAGCTGCCGGTACGGCTCGTCGTAGTCCCAGGTCACCACCCAGAACCTCGCCACGAACCGCGCGAGGTCCGGCGACGGGCTCGGGAACTCATGGCGCTGGAACCGCGTCCACGCACCGCCCAGCCCTCGCGCATCCCTGGTCACGCCGCGCAGTCTATTTGAGCGGAAAGCCAAACGGTGGCGAGTGCTGGTCGATCTGAACCGCCCCGGGTTCGGTAGAGACTCGTTGTTGGGGTCAGGCGACCAGGCTGATCAGGTCACCTGACTCGTACAGGGTCTCGAACTCGACGGGTGGTCGGCCGCCGCACGCTCCATGGAGTCGCTGGTTGTTGTACCACTCGACCCACGCTGCGGTGGCGACGTCGACTTCTTGTTTATTGTGCCACGGCCCGTTCGGTTTAATCAACTCGGTTTTATAAAGACCGATGGCAGATTCCGCGAGTGCGTTGTCCAGAGCGTCGCCAACTGTGCCGATCGACGCGTCGATACCCGAATCGATAAGATGCTGCGTGAACCGGAAAGAAGTATATTGACTTCCGGCGTCGGAATGGTGAATCAACTTTTCTTGCCCCTCGCTCCACCGGTAGTCCCTATGCCGCAACCCCTGCTCGATAGCGTCGAGCACCAGATCGGTTTCCTTGGACATACTCACGCGCCAGCCGACGATCTTGCGGGAGAACACGTCAATGGCGAACGCGACGTAGACCGCGCCCGCCCAGGTCGCGACGTAGGTGAAGTCCGCTACCCACAACCGATTCGGCGCACCGGCGGCGAACTGGCGTCTCACCAGGTCCGCGGCGCGGACACCATCAGGATCGGACACCGTCGTGCGCACCGTCTTCCCCCGGACCGCGCCGCCAGGCCCAGCGCGCGCATGAGCCGCTCCACCCGGCCCCGCCCGACGGCGACGCCCTCACGGTTCAGCTGCCACCATATTTTCCGGGCACCATACACCCGATAATTATCGTCATACACACGTCGGATTTCCTTTTTCAGTTCCTCGTCGCGAACTTCCCTCGCCGATACCGGGCGAGAGAGGGCGGCATAATAAGTGGACGGAGCGATCTTGATCCCGAACTCGGTCAGCACGGCACAGATCGGCTCGACTCCGAACCGGTCCCTATATTCCGTGATGAACGTTACGAGCGTGGCGGTCGAGGGTCGAGCTCCCTCGCGAAGAAAGCCGACGCCGCCTTCAGAATCTCGTTCGCCCGCCGCAACTCACGATTCTCCCGCTCCAACTCCCGGATCCGCTGCTCCTCCTCGGTCGTCACACCCGACCGCGCCCCCTGATCGGTCTCAGCCTGCCGCACCCACCGGCGCAGGCTCTCCGCCGACACCCCGACCTTCGCTGCGATCGACGTGATCGCCTCCCACTGCGACGAATACTGCTCTACCTGCTCAAACACCAGCGCAACCGCGCGCTCACGCACCTCACGCGGATGCCTCGAAGACCGGGCCATAACTCCATCCTCACTCACACGATGGAGCCTCCATCAAACCCGGGGCGGTTCAATCCGGACCTGGCTTGGTAGCGGGGGCGTGAGCGTTGCGGGTGTCAGGGCTGAGGTGAGGGGACCCCTCGGTGCGCGCGTCGCACCCGGGGGTCCCCTCACTTCACATCCGCCCTTCCCTTCAATAGTCCGCGCGAGTGGAAGGTTTGCTCCGTTAGATGCAGAAATTCTTCCACTCGCTCGACCCACCCACCACCACACACAAGCCCCGTTCATGCGAACGGCCAAGCCCAAGCCAAGCGGGGGTCGTGAGCGCTTCACCTCAACCAGGCGCACCACACCCTCGATCGGGTGAGTCTCGCGGAAGATCATTTTGACTGGCGTGTCCGCCGGGTATTCCCAGCTCACAGCAGTTCCCAGGCCACAAAGGAGCGTCAGCCATGAAAAAGTTCGCCATCCTCGCCGCGACCGTCGCCGCGGCCGGTGTCCTGTCCGCCGCGCCCGCCTCCGCGGACCCGGTGCCCAACCAGCCCGGGTACGTCTTCGCTGGTTGCGTGCTCACGCTCGGCGGAATCTCGATCTGCGCCGAGACCGATTTGGACCATGCCAACCACATCTGCGCGCTGACCCCGTTCGGGGTGCTGAACCTGTACGGGTGCATGCCTTTCAACAAGCCCTGATCGAGCCATCCAGAAGACGGGGCCGCGTGCCGATGGGGCGGAGTAAGGTTTTCCGCCCCGGCACGGGGCTCGTCGAAGGAGGAAGTCCTGCGCGCCAGGTCGCTCGTTTCCGCTGTCTCACTCGTCTGCGTCACCGCGGGCGCGGCACCCGCGTTCGCGGTGGCGCACGGGTCCGATGTGCCACCGGGACAGTTCGGGTTCGCCGCGAAGCTGACCATGACCGGCATTCCGCGGCCCACCGGCACCACGTACTCCAGTGCCTGTTCCGGCTCGCTCGTGTCGGCGCAGTGGGTGTTGACGTCCAGCCACTGTTTCCATGACATCAAGGGAAATCCCGTCTCCGGCCCGTCACCGTATCCGACCACGGTGACGGTCGGCCGCACCGACGAGGCCGACGCTTCGGCGGGCGCGACCCGTCAGGTGGTCCGGGTCGTGCAGGCCACCGGGAGCCCGGCCGCGCTCGTCCAGCTCGACGCGCCGGTCACCGGTGTGGCGCCGCTGACCGTGCGCCGCACCGTGCCCGCCGTGCACGAGAAGCTGACGCTCGCGGGCTGGGGCAGCACGGAAAAGGACGCCAAGGCGTCGACGAAACTGCAGCAGGGCACCGTCGAGGTCGGCACGATCGGTGAGAAGACGCTCGGCGTGCGCGGGGTGGCGCCGTCGGCCATGACCAGTGCCTGCCGCTATGACTCGGGCGCGCCGTACTTCGTCGGGCAAGAGCTGGTGTCGATCGAAAGCAGCGGGCCGGACTGCCCGCACGACAAGCTCGAAACGACCGTGCGGGCGGACGTCCTGGCCGACTGGATCGCTTCGCAGGTCGCCCAGGGTTAAGAGCTCGTGAGTGGTATGGCCGGTTCTAACCGGTTGTCATGTTTCAGCACATTCTGAACAGATGTGTTTCGGCACATCGTGGACAGTTTGTGTGGTTAGTGGCGTTGGTAGCGTACTTGTCTGTTGAGGGTGAGTTCGCGGGCGATCGTGTCGCCGATGAGGATGGTGACGCGGTCGCCTTGCCAGAACACGGTCGCGGTGGTGTGGGCGTGGGCGCGGCCGATGGGGATGTGGCAGCCGTGGAGTTGGAGGACTCCGTTGCTGGCGACGGGTCGGGTGACGCGGCCTGCGGGTGCGCGGCGGCTGGTGTCGGGTTGGGCTTTTGTGGTGGCGTCGTAGCGTTGCTGAGGGGTGTGTCCGCCGATGCCTTGGTGGCGGCGGTTGTTGTAGATGTGGCGGTATTTTTCAAGCAGGGCTTGGAGTTCGGGCAGGGTTGTGGGCGTGGGCCGGGCGCTCAGCCAGCGGCGCAGGGTGCTGTGGACGCGTTCGTTCTTGCCGCAGGTTTGCGGGTGCCTGGGGGTGGAGGCGATGGTCTGGATGCCGTGGGTGGCGAGGGCGCGTTCGGTTTCGGCGAGGTAGCCGCGGCATTTGCCGCTGAACGCGGTTCCGTTGTCCGAGAGCAGTCGTGCGGGGTGGCCGTAGCGGGCGAACGCCAGCTCGAGCGCGGTGAGGGTGTCGGCGGTGTTCTCGCTGGCCGCGGCGTGGGAGCCGACGTCGAGACGGGAGTGGTCGTCGAGGATCTGGATGATGCAGACCTTGGTGCCGTCGTCGAGGCAGACGTCGAGGCCGTCGATCTGCCAGCAGGCGTTGGGTGCGTCGAATTCGAAGCGGCGCCTGCCGCGAGGTGGGCGTTTGCGGGGTTCGCGTGTGATCTGGCCCCGGTCGAGCAGGATGCGGTAGATCGAGGACTGTGAGGGCAACGGGACGAACCCGGCGTCTTCCAGCCGCCAGAGGATCGACAGGGCGCCATTGTCCAGGCCTTGATCGGCTAGCTCTTTGCGGGCGCGCAGCACCGCCTCGCCGACCGTGCCGGGCAGGGCGTTCGGGTGGTGGTGCGGGGCGGTGCTGCGCGGGGTGAACCCGTCGGCACCTTCGGCCCGGAACCGCTCTACGTAGTGGTAGAACGTGCCGCGGGAGACGTCATGCTCGTCACAGAACCGGGCCACGTTGATCTTCTCGCCGTGCGCCTTGCGCGCGACAGCGGCAACGAACTCAGGATCCATCGAAAACCCAGTTCCGCTCATCAACGCGATGATCAACACCGAAGTGCCGATCACCACGCCGACGAGCCGATCAAGTGTTCACGATGTGCTGAAACATCAACTGTTCAGTATGTCCTGAACTCAGACAGCCGGTTCTAACCGGTCATACCACTCACGACCCCCCGAACGCGCGTTGCAGCTTGTCGGCGCGTTCCGAGCGTGGCAGCTGGGCGGACGCGACCTCGCGCGCGAGCGGGTGCTCGAACACGTACCCGCCGCCAGAGCGGCGCAGGAAACCCAGCCGTTCGACCTGCGTCAGCGCGTCCGCGACTTCGGCCTCGTCGCGTCGCCCGACGGACGCGACGGTCTCGGCCGAGAACGGCTCCGGGACCACGGAAGCGTCCAGCAGCACCGTTTTCTCGGCCGGCGACACCATGTCCAGCTGCGACGCGAGCACGCTGTGCACGCCTGCGGGCACCGGGAATTCCCCGCGCACGTCGCCTGCCAGCAGTTTCGCGTACTCGGCCGCGAACAGCGGGATGCCGCCCGCGCGGCCCGCCAACGCGTCGCACAGCTCGGGCAGACCGGCACGGTCCGCTCCCTCGCGGGACGCCAGGTCGAGCAGGATCTCCGCCGTCGCGTGCTCGCTGAGCGGATCGAGCGTGGTCATGGTCGTGTGGCGACGGCCGCCGCCCCAGGCCGGACGGCGCCGCAGCAGCTCGGGGCGCGCGGTCGCGATGACGAGCAGCGGCACCGACGGCAGCCGGTCGGTGAGGGTTTCGACGGCCGCGAGCAGCACGTCGTCGGCCCAGTGCAGGTCTTCCAGCACCACCACGACCGGGCCGTCCACCGCGGCCGACTCGACGTGGCGGCACCAGGCCGCGAAGTCCGCGCCCGGCTCGCCGATCATGGCCGCGAGCGGCAGATACGGGGAATCGGCCGTGAACGGCGAGGTGAAACCCGACAGGCAGGCGACGGCTTCGCGGTTCGCGCAGACCTGGCGGCCGAATTCGGCGACGAGCCTGCTCTTGCCGATGCCGGGACGGCCGATGACCGTGAGCAGATGCGGCCGCCGCAGGTCACGGACCTGGCCGAGCAGGCTGCGCAGCAGCTGCAGCTCGTGGACGCGGCCGATCAGCGGCCCGGCGCCGGGCTCGCGGGTTTCGGCGGGCGCGACGGCCAGCTCGCCGTCGAAGACGATCCGCCCGTCGGCCGCGCGGCGGGTGGCTTCGGACGCGACGATCGAGCCGGCGGCGCCCAGCAGCAGCAAAGCCGAGTCCAGCACGGCGCCGGTCACGACCGGCGCCGCCGCCAGGTCGCCGCGCTGGAACCGGGTCAGCGCGCCGCCGGTGGACACCGCGATCCTGACTTCGGAGCCGTCGAGCCGGTCGCGGATGGCCAGCGCGGCACGCACCGCGCGCTCGGCGTCGTTGTCGTGGGTGCGGGGAACGCCGAACAGCGCGAGGAACATCGAGCCGATGGCGCCGCCGCCGACACCGCCGAACCGGCGAACCTCGTCGCTCACCAGCGTGGCGATCTCGGGCAGCGCCTCGTCGACGTCCTCGGGGTCCGCGTCGGCGGGCGTGCTGACATGCACCAGCAGCACGCTGACCTGCTTGCGTTCGAGGCTGACGTCCGGCGCCGCCGCGACCACCGGCTGCCGCGGGCCGACCGTGAGCGACAGGTCCTGGTTGACGATCATGCTCTGCAGCGCGCGCAGCTCGCGGCCGGGTTCGATGCCCAGGTCGTCGACCAGCAGCGCCTGCGTCCGCTGATAGACGTCGAGCGCCTCGGCCTGGCGGCCCGCCCGGTAGAGCGCCACCATCAGCTGCCCGCACAGCCGTTCGCGGCGCGGCTCGCGCACGACGAACTCGCCGAGTTCGGCCAGCACCTCGTGATGCCTGCCGCAGGCCAGTTCCGCCTCGAAGCAGTCTTCGACAGCGCCCAGTTTGGCGATCTCCAGCGCGCTGAGTTCCGACCAGTTCAGCCCGGTTTCGACCAGATCCGAGAGCGCCGGGCCACGCCACAGCGCCAGCGCCGCGCGCAACGCGGTGGCCGCCTGCTTCGCCGAACCCGCCGCCAGGTCCGTCCGCGCCTTTTCGACGAGGCGCTGGAATCGGTGCAGGTCAAGGGACTCCGGGTCCAGGCGCAGCAGGTAGCCCGGCGCGTGGGTGAGCAGCACCGGCGCGTCGGTCGACGCCGTCGCGAGCATCCGGCGCAGCGCCGAGACCGCGTTCTGCACCATCTTGCGTGCCGACGGCGGCACGTCGCCGCCCCACAGCGCCTTGACCACGTGGCTCATCGGCACCACTTTGTTGGCGTGCAACAGCAGATAGCCGAGCACGGCGCGCTGCTTCACCCCGCTGAGTTCCACGACCTCGGCCTCATCGACGATCTCCAGCGCGCCGAGAACCTTGAATTCCACGTAACCCCACCCTCGCCGTCCACTTCCTCACATGGTCACACGGCGGCCACTGCCCGGGAACTGCGGAACTCCACAGGATACGTGATATATGACATACTCCATCCGATGTATGCGATGGCAGGCAAGGGGAAATCCTTTACCCGCAGGCCAACACGCCCTACCCTCGCCACCGTGGATCTCGCCGAAGTCACGTACCGAAGGCGGCTCCACGGCAGGGACCGGGAACTCGACCTGCTCGCGGGTCACCTGGCGCGGATCGGCGCGGGCGAGCCAGCAGTGGTCACCCTCGCCGGGGCTGAGGGCAGCGGCAAGACGGCGTTGCTGACGGCAACCGCGGAACTGGCCGAAACCGAAGGCTTCCTGGTCCTTTCCGCGCGCGCCGCGAAAGCGGAACGGGACTTCCCATTCGGCATCGTCCGGCAGCTGCTGGACTGTTCGCTGCCATTGCCGCTCGACGACGACGGCCAAGCCCAGCTCCACGGCTGGTGGCTGTGGCTTTCGGCGCATCTCGCCGAGCGCTTTCCCGTGCTGCTGCTGGTCGACGACGCGCAGCTGGCCGATCCGCAGTCCACCCGATGGCTCGGCTACGTGGCCAGGCGGCTGGCGGCCGGGCACCGGATCGGCATCCTGCTCACGGGCACCCCGGCCGGTCTCGACGGCCCGCCGTCACACCGGCTCACCCTCGGCGGGCTCGATCCGCTGGCCTGCGAACGGATGATCGCCGACGAGCTCGGCGCCGACGTGTGCCCGGCGTTCGCGCAGACCTGCCAGGTGGTCAGCGCGGGCAGCCCGGCCAGGATCGGCGCGCTGATCAGGACCTGCCTCGAAATCCGGCCGAGGCGGCTCGATCTCGCCGCGTTCGGCACGCCGGAGCTGAGCGAGCTGGTGCAGCGCGTGCTCGCCGACGAGGACCCGGCGCTCGTCTCGTTCGCGCGGACCGTCGCCGCGCTCGACGACGTGCCGACCGACCTCGACCTCGCGGGCGCGGTCGCCGGGCTCGCCCCGTCCGGCACGCAGGAGGCGGCCAAACGGTTGCGGGAACTGCGTTTTCTGACAGGCACGAAGAAAGCCACGTTCGCCGACCGTGGCGTGCGGGTGGCGATCGCCGCCGGGCTGAGTCCGGCGGACCGCGAGGACGCGCACGTCAAGGCCGCGCGCATGCTGCACCGCGCGCAGGCTCCGGACCGGCTGGTCGCCGCGCACATCCGCAAGACCACGCGGATCGAGGAGCACTGGGTGGCCGATGTACTGGTCGACGCGGCGCGCGCCGCGCTCGCCGACGGCGAACCCCGCGAGGCCGTCGCCCAGCTGCGCCGTGTGCTGCGCGAGCCGGTCCCGCCGGAGCGGCGCGCGGCCGTGCTGTTCGAACTCGGCGCGGCCGAGGTGCACGTCGATCCGGCGGCGGCCGTGCGCACACTGACCCAGGTGGTCGGGACCGTCCGCGAACCGGACCGGCTGGCACGCGCGACCGAGCTGCTCTCCGACGCGCTCTGGCTGTCGGGCCGCTGGAACGAAGCGCTCGACGTGCTGCGCAAAGCGGTGGGGCGCTGGGCGGTCAGCCTGCCCACGCTGGCGGCCGACCTCGAGGTCGGCGTCCTCTACCAGTCACGCCACGACCCGCAGGCCGTGGTCGAGATCCCGCGGCGGCTCGCCGAACTCGGTCACACCTCCGCGGCGGGCACGCGGCGGCTGAACGCGTTCATCGCCGCTCGCGACTCGGTGACCGGCGCCGTGCCTGCCGTCCGGCGGCTCGCGCTGGCGAACGGCCCGACCGGGCCGATCACCGGCCTCGGCGAGCTGCGGGCGTTCGGCGCCGTGGTGGGCGCGTTGACCAACATCGAGGAGTACGACCTCGCGCTCCTGCTCTGCGAGAAGGTGCTCGACGACGGTGACCGCGGGCTGCCGCTGGCGACCGGCATCGCGCTGGTGAACCGCGCCGAAATCCACTACCAGCGCGGAGAACTCACCGCCGCGGCCGCCGACCTCGCCACCGCGTCGGCCAAACTGTCCATAGTGGACATCCGGGACGTGCTGCTCGACGGCATCCGGCTGCGGCTCGCCGCCGCGCTCGGCGACCGCAAGGAGATCGACCGGCTGCGCGCCCGGCACCGGACCATCGTGATGACCACCTACCTGCGCGGGTGCCTGATGCTGCACGCACGCGGCCTGCTGCACGCGGCGGCGGGCGACCACGCGGCCGCGCTCGCCGACCAGCTCGACTGCGGCAGGCGGCTGGCGCACCTGGGCCGCGCCGACCATCCCCAGACGCCGTGGCGCACCGCGGCCGCGCTCGCCCACTTCGAACTGGGCAACCAAGAGGAAGCCTTGGCACTGGCCGAAACCGAGCTCACGTCGGCACGCGAGCGGAACCTCCCGCGCAGGCTGGGTGTCGCCCTGCGCGTCGCCGGTACCGTGCGCGACTCCCCCGCGTTGCTCACCGAGGCCGTCGAGGTCCTCAGCCGCTCGCAAGCCCGCCTGGAGCTGGCACGCGCGCAGGCGAGCCTCAAGCTCACCGAGCCGGAGCACACCCTGACCGAACGCGAGCGCGACGTCGCCGCGCTCGCCCAGAAAGGCTGGAGCAACCCCGAAATCGCCACGGCACTCGTCCTGACCAGGCGCACGGTCGAGTTCCACCTGACCAACATCTACCGCAAGCTCGACATCTCCCGCCGCGGCCAGCTCGCGGGCAAGCCCCCGCTCAAAGGGCCGGGATAAAGCGGGCTTTACTCCGCGGAGTAAAGCGGGCTTTATCCCCGGGGATAAAGCCCGCTTTATCCTGGGTTACCGCGGGAGGTCGATGAGCCTGGTCGCGCCGAAGGTGTCCTTGACCTGGACGTCGATCGTCTTGCGGCGCACGGTCACCTTGATGGTGTCCTGCTGGTGGGTCGGGTCGGCGACGGCGAGCTTCCAGCGTCCGTCGACCTTGCCGAAGGCGATCGACGCCGGGCCGGACACAGTGACGTCGTCGACCGTGCCCGCCGCGAAGAAGTTCGCCAGCAGCGTGTTGTCCCACAGCTTCACGGCCTGCGCGGTCGTGGTGTTCGAGCGCACCCGGAACGCCAGGCAGGAAGCCATGGTCGACATCAGCGAAGCGCCGGGCAGCACCGCGTACGCGTACGTCGCGTTGACCGGCTTCACGCCGTGCGAAAGCACCAGCTTCTGGTAGCGCCGGGTGAAGGGTTCCAGGCTGCCCTTGGTGTTCGCGCCGGTGTCGATGTCGCGCCAGGTCGCGGTCCGGTCTTCCCGCAACGCCACCACGTCGGCGTTGTCGAGCAGCACGTAGCCACCGACGTTCTCGAGGTGCAGCGCGTGCGGCCGCTTGAGCGTCGTCGACTTGCCGGCCTCGGTCGGGACCCGCCTCAGGTCGGCGTGCAGCGCCCCGCCCGCGCCCTGCAGGTTCCGGTTCTCGATCGCGGTCCGCACCTCCTGGCCGGACGCGTCGGTGATGCCCGCGCCGAGGCAGACGACGCCGGACGGCGTGAAGAACCACGACTTCTTCGCGGTCAGCGTGCCGTCGAACGACACGAAGTCCAGGCCTTGCGCGCCATGCGAGCCGTCCCAGCGGACACCGCCGCCGAACGCGTTCGGCGTGCGGGGCACGTCCTGCAACGGCGGCGTCGGCCCGGTCTTGATGGTCGCGCCCGGCAGCAGCAGCGGGTCGACGGTCGGCCAGTACGCGTCGGTGTAGTGGCCCTTCGCGTTCGGGAGGAACGTGTAGAGCACGCCGTCGCCGGTGTACCAGCCGTGCAGGTTCATCTGGTTGACCGACTCGTACCGCGAGATGCGGCTGGTGCCCATGCCGAGCGTCGCCGACCACGCGGTCGTGACGTGCACGAGCCGGTCCTGCTGGCCGAACACCCGGTGCGCCGGGACGGTCGGCGCCGGTTTCGCCTTGGTGGCCAGCAGGTCCTGCGCGAACTCGATACCGGGGATGCCGACGAGGTCGGGGCCAGGCGCGAACCGCTCGGGGTCCGGGATCTTGAGGTACGGCGCGTAGGTGTCTTCCTTGATCCACTTGGTGGCCAGCTCGGCCAGTTCGGACTTGACCGGGCCGGTGGCCGACTTGGCCAGCAGCACGGTCGCGCCGGTCAGCTGGTGGCCGATGTCGTGGCCGGTCTCGCCCTGGCGCGAGAGCATGCGCCCGCGCACCGACTCCATCTGCGCGCCCGCGTAGACGAACGGCGCGAAGGTGTCGGCGACCGTGGCGTAGATCTTCTGCTTGAGCTCCTCCGGCAGCGCGTACGCGGTGCCCTTGGTGACGTGGATCGTGCCCGCCAGCGCGGTCAGCAGCACGATGCCGTAGTGCCCGGAGTACGGGATGGAGTCGTGCTGGATGAACGAGCCGTCGACGTGGAACCCGTCGCCGGCGCCCTTGTTGAGCTTCGCGACGACACTGGCCGCGCCCGCGCCCGCGACGTCGGTCAGCGCCTCGATCCCCTTGGTGATCGTCGCGCCGTCGCCGACCATCGCGCCGGAGACGATCGCGATCAGCGCCTTGTCGGCCCGGTTGGCGCCGGTCTCGACCAACGCGGCGTTGTTGGTGCGCCGGTTCGGGTCCGCGTTGAAGCGGAACACCGGCTTGAGGTACTTCGCCAGCTCGTCGGGCGTCAGTTTGTCGGCCACCGTGGCGAGTGTGTGCAGCAGGTAGTACGGGATGCCGATCTCGTAGGTGTACCAGTTGCCGATCTCGTCGGTCTTCTCGCTGTACTGGTTGCTGGTGTAGAGCAGCTCCAGCGCGAACTTGATCCGCTCGAGCACGACCGGGTCACCGGCGAGCGCGCCGCCCGGCGTGCCCCAGTTGACCGCGATCGACCGCAGCCTGGCGTACATCGAGGTGGTGTAGGCGCTGCCGGGACCCAGCGGCAGGTCCGCCCACAACGCGCCGCCCGTGACGGACATGCTCGCGTAGTTGGCCTTCGCCACCCGGTCGATGTTCGCCAGCGCCGCGGTCCGCTCGGCGGAGTCACGGCCGAAGCCGACCTGGAGTTCCCGGTAGGCCGTCACGATCGGGCTGGTGCCCACGCCGTCCGGTAGCCCTGGTGTCTTCGCGGCGAACGCGGTGCCGTCGGCAGCGCTGGTGAGCGCGACCGAGGCGGCGGCGACGGCGGTGGTGCGCAAGGCCGTTCTCCGGTTTACGGGCATGACGGAACCTCCGGGGGACTCCATTGTCATTACGGGTGGGGGACCTGTTCGAGGTCGTGAGTGTTCCCGACGGTCAGAACCGGCGGGAACACTCACGACCCATGGCTAGCGACGACCGTCCGTGCGCCGCGGCAGCTGCCACGGGTTGGCCTCCTGCAAGGCTTCCGGCAGCAACGCGTCCGGGAAGCTCTGCCAGGCGATCGGCCGCTGGAACCGGGTGATGGCCGCCGTGCCGACCGAGGTCGACGTCGGCGCGGTGGTCGCCGGGTACGGGCCACCATGCTGCTGCGCCCAGCTGACCGTGACCCCGGTCGGCCAGTCGTTCCACAGCAGACGGCCGGCGATCTTGGTCAGCGACGGCAGGATCGGGCGCACCCAGTCGGCGTCGGAGTCCTCACCCTGGATCGTCGCGGTCAGGCCGGGCTCGATCACGTCGAGCAGGCTGATCAGCTCGGCCTGGTCGGTGTAGGTGACGATCAGCGAAGCCGGGCCGAAGCACTCCTCGCGGACGGTGTCGGCGTCGGCGAGGAAGCTCTTCGCCGTGGTGGCGAACAGGGTCGGGGTGAACTCCGGTCCCTTGCCACCGCCTTCCGCGAGCACCTCGACACCCGAGACGCCGCGCAGCTTGTCGACGCCTTCGGAGTACCCGGCGGCGATGCGGTCGTTCAGCATCGCCTGACCGGCGATCCCGGCGACGGACTCGCGCAGCGTGTCCTCGAGGCCGTGGCCTTCCGGCAGGAACAGCAGGCCCGGCTTGGTGCAGAACTGGCCGGCACCCATGGTGAACGAGCCCGCGTAGCCCTTGGCGATGGCCTCGCCGCGCTCGGCGAGCGCCGCCGGGGTCACCACGACCGGGTTGACGCTGCCGAGCTCGCCGTAGAACGGGATCGGCCGCGGCCGGGCGCTCGCGATGTCGAACAGCGCGCGGCCACCGGGCACCGAGCCGGTGAACGAGGCCGCCTGGATGCGCGGGTCGTTCAACGCGGCGACACCCACGGGCTGACCGTAGATGACGTCGAAGATGCCAGCGGGCGCGCCGGCCGCGGCCAGCGCCTCCTTCACGATCTGCCCGGTGCGGGCGGACAGCTCGGGGTGACCGGAGTGCGCCTTGACGATGATCGGGCAGCCCGCGGCGAGACCGGACGCGGTGTCCCCACCGGCCACGCTGAAGGCGAACGGAAAGTTGCTGGCCGCGAACACCAGCACCGGGCCGATCGGGTTGAGCGAGCGGCGGATGTCCGGGCGCGGGCCCATCGGCCACGCCGGGTCGGCGTGGTCGACGGTGGCGCCGAGGAACTCCCCGTCGGTCAGCACCTCACCGAACAGGCGCAGCTGGAAGGTGGTGCGCTTGAGCTCGCCCTGCAGCCGCGGCGCGACCGGCAGGTTCGTCTCCGAGTTGGCGAGCGCGGTCAATTCGTCCGCGTTGGCGTCGAGCGCGTCGGCGGCCGCGACCAGCCAAGCGGCGCGCTCGGCTGGGGTCGCGGCCGCGGCGGGCCCACTGGCCTCCGCCGCGGCCGCGAGGATCTGTTCCAGCGTGGCTGGGTCTGTCTGAGCCATGTCTCTACGTTTCTCCTAGCTAGCGTGCGCGCCGCTGGTGGCGCCGTGCATGTCCGGCCATCGTCCGGGGCCGGCGAGCCCGAGGTGGTACAGATGCAGTTCCGCGGCCCCCGCCTTCCCCAGTTCCCGAGCGTAGGCCTCCATGTCGGGTACCGGGTTGGCGGCCACGGCCGTCACGTAACTGCCGATGTCCACTGTGGACGGCAAAGCCTGCCGGGCCGCGGTGACCGCCGCGGTGGCTGCCGTGCCGGGCACCCAGCTGAACAGGACCACCGCGTCGACGTCGTTGACCGCGCTGGGCGTCAGGCCCGGCAGCGCGCCGGTGACCCACGGGTCGAGCGCGCCGTGCAGCACGATCCGCACGCCGTCCGGGATCTGCGCGATCACCCCGCGGCGCAACGTGTCGACGGCCGATTGGCGCGTGGCGAGAAGCAGTTCTCGCAACGACGGCAGCAGCTTGTCCTCGGTGACCGTGAGATCGCCGAGTTCGATCAGCCGCCGGACCTCGGCGCGGAGCTTGCCTCGGATGGCTTCGGGGTCGCCACCCGCCTCGGCCCAGCCCGCCGCGCAGGCGTCACAGCAGCAGATCGACAGCAGCCGTGCCACCGCGGGCGCCCAGACACCGTCGGTCTTCTCGTGCTGGTGCTGGTGGATCGCACCGAGCGGACCACAGGCCTCCAGGATGACCGAGGAGAACTCCAGCCCTTCCAGGCATTCCGCGGTCAGCGTGGCGGCGTACTCACGCACCTCCGGCTGCGCCGGGCACAGCGCCCACGGGTACAACTCGCCGAAGCAGTTGCGTACCGCGAACTCGGGGAATTCCGTGCCCAGCAAGGAGTTGTGCGTGAGTACGATCCACGCCGCCGCGGGAATGCCCGCCGCGTTCAAGACGCGGACGGCGTCCCCGGCGGCGTCACCAGGGTCCCACTCCGGGGCGGCCGGGCGTAACTTGGCGCCACGCCAGGCTTCCTCCCGCACCGGACGGTAGAGCGCGGCGTGCCGCGCGACCACGGCCGTGTGCTCCGGCGACCACGGCGTCGAAGCACGGGCCGAGTGATAGGACACCGCCACCGCGACCTCGTCGACGCCCAGGTCGCGGGCGCGCTCGACAAAGCCGGGGTCGCCCAAGACGTCCCAGGAATACGCGTAACCAGTTACCCGCAAGGGTTCACCACCGTGCCGTGTTCGGTTCGAACGAGCCGACGAAACGTCGCATGTACGTGACGTCGTCCCGCTTGGTCTGTCCACATCGGACGTAGTCCTCGTGCGCGCGGGCGAGCGCGTCCGGGTCCAGTTCGACGCCGAGGCCTGGCTTGTCGGGGACGGCGACCGCACCGCCGGAGAACGCCAGCGCGCCCGGCGCGATCACATCGGTCGTCTTCCACGGCCAGTGCGTGTCGCAGGCGTAGGTCAGGTGCGGTGTCGCCGCGGCGACGTGCACCATCGCGGCCAGCGAGATGCCGAGGTGACTGTTCGAGTGCATGGAAAGCCCGATACCGAAGCATTCCGCGGTCTTCGACAGCGCCTGCGTGTCACGCAGCCCGCCCCAGAAGTGGTGATCGGACAGCACGACACCGACCGCGCGCTGGCGGAAGGCCGGCTCGATGTCGTCGAAGCTGACCACGCACATGTTGGTGGCGAGCGGCATGTTCGCCTGCTCGGCGACCTTGGCCATGCCCTCGATGCCCGGTGTCGGGTCCTCGAGGTACTCCAGCACCCCGTCGAGCTCACGCGCGACGCGGATACCCGTGTCGACCTTCCAGCCCGCGTTCGGGTCGATCCGCAGCGGCAGCCCGGGGAACGCGTCGGCCAGCGCGCGGATACCCGCGATCTCCTGGTCCGGCTCGAAGACACCACCCTTGACCTTGATCGACTTGAAGCCGTACTGGTCGATCATCCGGCGGGCGGCGCCGACGAGCGTCTCCGGCGTGGTGATCTCGCCCCACGAGTCCGCTTCGGCGCCGAGGTGCGCGCCGTACTTGTAGAACAGGTACGCGGAGAAGTCGACCGCGTCACGGGCCTTGCCGCCGAGCAGGTCGACGACCGGCCTGCCGAGGAAATGTCCTTGCGCGTCAAGGCAAGCGACCTCGAACAGCGAGTACACCGTGGCGATGGTCTTGCGGTTGGAGAAGCCGCCGGTGAGCCCGTGCTGGTCGGAGAACACGGCCTTGCCGAGCACACCCGCGATCTTGCGCTGCAGGCCGGGCAGGTCGAAGACGTCGTGCCCCTTCAGCTCCGGGATCACCTGGCGAACCTGGTCAAGGAAGGCCAGATCGCCGTACGACTCGCCCAGGCCGACCACGCCGTCGTCACAGAGCACCTGGACGACGCCGCGCAGCGCGAACGGCTCGTGCACGCCCATCACGTTCAGCAGCGGGGGATCCGCGAACGCGACGGGAGTGAGCACGATCTCTTGGATCTTCATCAGGCGTCGATCCCCTTGAGCACCGCGAAACCGCCCTCGACGACCTTCTCCAGCCGGTCGATCTGGTCGGACGTCGGCTCGATCAGCGGCGGCCGGACGGTGCCGACCTTGTCGCCGCGCAGCCGCGCCGCGGCCTTGACCAGCGACACCGCGAAGCCGGGGGTCTCGTCGCGCAACGCCACCAGCGGCAGGTAGAAACCGGCCAGCAGCGCGTCCATCACCTCGGTCTCACCGGCCGCGAGCGCGGCGTGGAACCGGTGCGCGATCTCCGGCGCGAAGCAGTGCACGGCCGAGGAGTAGCGGGCGACACCGATCGCCGCGTACGCCTTCGCCGAGACCTCCGCGGTCGGCAGACCGTTGAAGAACAGGAAGTCCCGCGCCCGGTCGGAGTCGACCGACCGGATCGCGGTGACGATGCGGGTCATCAGCTCGACGTCGCCGAAGCCGTCCTTGAGGCCGACCACGGACGGGATGTCGAGCAGTTCCACGGCCGTGGCGGCCGAGAACACCCCGGTGCCGCGGTGGTAGACGATGACCGGCACCGTCGAGTCGCCGACCGCGTAGCGCACGTGGTCGATCAGCCCCGACGGCGGCCCGGTCACCAGGTACGGCGGCAGGAGGAGGACGCCGTCGGCGCCGCCGTCCTGAGCCGCCGCGATCCCGGCGCGGGCCGTCGCCGCGCCGCCACCGGCACCTACCCAGACCGGAACCCGGCCGTTCGCCACTTCGCGCGCCTTCGCCAGTATCGCTGTCAGTTCGGCAGGCGAGAGTGAGCTGAACTCACCCGTCCCGCAAGCAACGAACAGCGCGCCGGCTCCCGCCGCGATGTGACTCTCCACATTCTCCGCGAACGCATCGAGGTTCAGTTCGAGATCCTCGGTGAACGGCGTCAACGGGAACGCGAGTAGACCGTCCAGCTCGATCTTGGGCTGTGCCATGTATTTCGACTCTCCCTGTTTTCTTTCTTAGGTGTTCGCACCGCCCCCGTTATGCGGGGACGGCCGAACCCTCCTTCGGTTTGTCCGACTCGACCTCGTCCTCTTGGTCGATCGTGTCGATGATTTCGTCGGTCACGGCGTTGCGCTCCGGCATGAGCGCGCCGAGTCCGATGTAGAGCGCCAGCGAGACCAGGATCGGCAGCGAGACCGTCACCGCCAGCGAGGCGTTGAAGCCGTAGTAGGCCAGCGCGTACGCGAGCAGGCCACCGGCCCACGAGATGAGCGCGGCACGCGAACCCGAGCGGCGGAACCACGGCAGCAGGCCGAGCAGCAGCGGCACCGAGATCGGGCCCATCAGCGCGGCCACCCACTGCACGACGATCGTCAGCACGCCACCGAGCTTCGGGGCCTGGGTGGCGACGATCATGGTCAGCACGACGAACACGACGGTGGTGATCCGGGCGGCGAGCAGGCCCTGCGCCTCGGTGAACCGGCGTGCCTTCTTCCACAGCACCGGCATCATGTCGCGGGTGATGACCGCCGAGATCGCGTTCGCGTCGGACGAGACCATCGCCATGGTGTGCGAGAAGATGCCGGCCAGCACCAGGCCGATCAGGCCGGGCGGCAGGAACGTGGTGGTCATGATCGCGTAGGCGTTGTTCGGGTTCTTGATGCCGGGGATCAGCAGCGGGGCCGCGAACATCGGGAACATCATGACGAGCGGCCACAGCAGGTACAGGATCGACGAGAGCCGGGCGCCGCGCTTGGCCTCGTGCGTGTTCGGCGCGGCCATGTAGCGCTGCGCCAGGTTCCACATGCCTCCGTTGTACTCCAACGTTTTCACGAGCACGTAGACCAGCAACACGATGGTGGTGAACTTCGCCGTCGTCGGGTTGAGGTGCGCCGGGGGCAGCTTGCCCCACATGGTCCACAGGCCCGAGATGCCGCCGAGCTTGGCGAGCACGACCCAGAGCATCACGATCGCGGCGATGGCCTGGATGACGAACTGGCCGAAGTCGGTGAGCGCGTCGGCCCAGAGACCGCCGACGGTGCAGTAGATGAGGGTGATCGTGCCGGTGATGATGATGCCCCAGGTGTAGGGGACACCCGCGAAGACGTTGAGGATCGTCGCGACCGCGAACCACTTGGCGGCGATGTCGAAGATCTTCAGCAGGCTGCCGCTCCACGCGAGCGCCTGCTGCGTGGGGACGTTGTACCGCTTGGCCAGGTACTCCAGCGGCGAGGAGACACCCAGCTTCGAGCGCAGCCGGTTCCACCTGGCCGCGAACAGCCAGGATCCGATGCCGACACCGATACCGATCGAGGCCATGCCCCAGAAGTAGACGGTGATGCCGTCCGTGTACGCCACGCCCGCGTACGCGACGAACAGCACCGCGCTGTACCCCGACATGTGATGCGAGATCCCCGCCAGCCACCACGGCATCTTGCCGCCTGCTGTGAAGAAGTCGCTCACGGTGCTGACGCGGCTGTGCGACCAGAAGCCGATCGCCACCATCAACACGAAGTACGCGGACACCATGATCCAGTCGAGCAAATGCACCGCTGACCCCTCTCGTTGTTCACATCCGTGAACGGAGTCTGTTATAGTGATTATGTTCATCCATAAGAACGTTGTTCGGGACGCTAATATGGCCCAAGTCACCTGTCAACGACCAGAAGGAGCAGGCCCAGATGCCGCAAAAGGTCGCAATCCCGGCAACGGGTAACCCGACGGGTGCAAGCAGCGACAACGCCGGAGTCAAATCGGCCCGCCGCGCGATCGACTTGATCGAGACCTTCGCGGCCAACGACGTCTGGCTGTCACTGTCCGATCTGCACACCCGCACCGGTTTCCCCAGGTCAAGCCTGCACGGCCTGCTCAAGACCCTGCTCGAAGCCGGGTGGCTCGAAGCCGACGCCAACACCGCGCGCTACCGCCTCGGCGTCCGCGCGCTGATCTGCGGCACGGCGTACCTCGATCGTGACCCGGTCGTCCCGTTCGCCACGGAGGCACTCGAGCTCGTCAGGGAGAAGACGGGACTCACCGCGCACTTCGCCCGCCGCAACGGCACCGAGGTCGTCTACCTGGAGACCCGCGAGTCGACCAGGTCCACCCACCTGGTCTCCCGCGTCGGCCGCACGCTGCCCGCACACGCCACCGCGCTGGGCAAGGCGCTGCTCGCCGAGCTCACCCACGACGAGATCAACGAGCTGATGCCGCATCAGCTCACCGCGCTCACCCCGAACACCATCACCAGCCTCGACGCGCTGCACGCCGAATGCGCGGCCACGCGCGAGCGCGGGTACGCGTCCGAGCGCGAAGAAGGCAGTCTCGGCGTCCGCTGTGTCGCCGCGGTCATCCCCTACCGCATCCCCGGCACCGACGCGATGAGCTGCTCGATGCCGGTCGGCCAGGTCACCGACGAAGACGTCCGCCGCGTCGGCGAGCTGCTGGCCGAGACCACCGCCGAGCTCGGGCAGCGCCTGCGCCGGGCCGGCATCCGCTGAAAAACCCTCTAGCGATAAGGAAGTCTTCATGGCAGACCAGCGCGTCCTGATCACCGGATCCGCGGGGTTCGTCGGCACCCTGATGCGCCCGCGCCTGGCCAAGGCGGGCCGCGTGCTGCGCCTGCTCGACCTCGCGGAGCAGACCCCGGCAGCGGACGGCGAAGCGGTCGAGATCGTCACCGCCTCGGTGACCGACCCCGAAGCGATGGCCAAGGCCTGCGAGGGCGCCGACGCGCTCATCCACCTCGGCGGCCTCAGCCGCGAGAACTCGTGGGAAGCCACCCTCGACGTCAACATCAACGGCACCCAGATCGTCCTGGACGCGGCGCAGAAGGCGGGCATCAAGCGCGTCATCCTGGCGTCCAGCAACCACTCCGTCGGCTTCCGCCGCGTGGACGAGACCCCCGAAGGCGGCCACCCCGCCGACTCCTCGCCGCGTCCTGACACCTATTACGGCGTCAGCAAGGCCGCGATCGAGGCGCTCGGCGCGATGTACCACGACCGCTTCGGCATGGACGTGATCGCCATCCGCATCGGCTCCTGCTTCGAGTCGCCGCTGGTGCTCGGCCGCCGCGGCCTGGTCACCTGGCTCTCCCCCGACGACGGCGCGCGCCTGTTCGAGGCCTGCCTTTCGGCGCCCTCCCCCGGTTACCGGCTCATCTGGGGTGTTTCGGACAACACCCGCCGTCTCTACTCGCTGGCCGAGGCCGAGGCGCTGGGCTACAAGTCGCTCGACAACGCCGAGGTCTACGCGGAGCAGCTCAAGGACAGCCCGGAGCCCAGCGGCGGCGAGTGGCTCGGCGGCCCCTTCTGCACCGCACCGCTCGGTCAGCACAACCCCATCTGATCTCTGATCGAGAAGGGTGAAGATCGCTTCGGGCAAGAACGGTTGACGGCGCCCACCGGACAGGCCGGTGGGCGCGCGACCGAGGAGTGCTGCATGACAGCTCCACCCGACGCGAAAGCGGAATCGCCACCGGACGCCTTCGAAGCGGTGTTCGACCGGCATTTCGCGGAGATACACGGCTATGTCGCCAGACGACTGGGGGTCGACATAGCCGATGACGTGGCCTCCGAGACATTCCTCGTCGCCTACCGCACCCGCGACCGGTTCGACCCGTCGCGCGGCGACCATCGAGCGTGGCTGTACGGCATCGCGAGCAACCTGATGCGCCGCCACCGCCGGTCCGAGATCCGCGGTTATCGCGCGTTGACCAGGCTCGACGTTCCTTCGGCCGCACTCGGCCACGAGGACGCCGCCATCGCCAGGGTCAGCGCACAGGATCTGCGCGAACCACTCGCCCGAGCACTCGCCGGGCTGTCCGCGGGCGACCGCGACGTCCTGCTGCTCATCGCACTCGCGGAACTGACCTACGACCAGGTCGCGGCCGCACTCGGCATTTCCTACGGGACGGTCTGTTCCCGCCTCAGCCGAGCGCGCCGCAAAGTCCGCACGTCTCTGGAGTCACAGTCATGAACGACCTCGAAGAAATCCGCCGTCTCCTCCCGCCCGCCGCCGCACCCGATCCACTGGTGGTCGCCCAGGCGCGAGCCCGCGTGTTCACCGCGAAACCCGCGAGCTCACCCATCCGCCGGCGAGCCATGCTGGCGGCGGCGCTCGGCGCGGTCGTGGTCGCCGGGATCGTGGTGGTCGCGGACAACAAGCCGACGGGCCCGCTCTCCGGCCGCGACGTGCTGCTGGTCGCCGCCACCCAGGCCGCGAAACAACCTGCCACATCGGGACGGTTCTACCTCTCCCGCAAGCTCAATGTCGTGGAGTCCGACGTCGGCACCGCACCGGACTTCTACCAGTTCAGCACGCGCTTCCTCAGCGAGAACTGGGTGGCTGCCGACCCTGCCGCCCCGGACTTCGGCGGCACCGTGAACCTGGGCTCGAAGCCCACGAAGCCGTCCGACGTGGAAGCCTGGAAACGTCAGGGTTCACCTGCCCGAATCACTGTCCGCGACGGCATCACCGTGCTCACGGTGGAAGGCGGCGAGCCGCGTTTCGGTGAGGTCAACCGGGAGGAGGTCCTCGGCTACGGTGTCGGGCCGAACGGGGAACGCCTGTATCTGACCAGGCAGGAGATGAACTCCCTGCCTGCCGATCCCGATCAGCTCAAGAGCTTCCTGCTCGGCAAACCGCTCGACCCGCAGGTCGGCGGGGAAGCCTGGCTCATCCGGTTCGCCACCTATCTGCTGTCGGAATTCCCGATCCGCCCCGAGGCCCGCGCCGGCTTGTTCCGGATGCTCGCCGGTCTCGAAGATGTCCGCTCCGAAGGCCCCGCCACCGATCCCGAAGGCAGGCCTGGAATGGCGCTCACCATCGCCCCCAAGGCGGGCCGCAACGAGGGCGCGGTGCGGCTCATCGTCGACACGGCCACCGGCAAACTGCTGAGCTATGAGTTCAAAGTGACCGCTCAGCCGGTCGTCAGTCCCATCAATTCCTCGGTCGAGGTCGTGCTCTCGGCCGAGTGGACCAACGACGACCCCAAGCCGCCGTCCACCGAGGCACCCTGACATTCCGGGTCGTGAGTGTTCCCGACGGTTAGAACCGTCGGGAACACTCACGACGCGTTTTAATACGGGCGAAGTCAATGCAATTACAATCGGCCGTTCGAGTGAACGAAATACGGAATTGCAACAACCTGACAATGCCGTCCCCAAAAAATCATGACTGGGGTACGGTCACAGCTCGTCGCGAACGAACACTGTGGGCATTGAGGGGTGGAAGATCATTTCGTCGTTCCGATCGCTCGCCGCCGCGCATTTCCGCCGAACGGAGGGTCGGCTTACGCTCATTGTCGTAGCGGTGGTCATTTCGTCGTTCGTCGCGGGCCTCGTCGGGGTGCTGAGCGTCGGCAACCGGGCTGACCGCCTCGACGAAATCGGCGCCGAACACGCCGTGGTCACCACCGCGGCGCTCGAGGTGTACCGCGCGCTGGCCGCCGCCGACGCGACCTCGCTCAACGTCATGCTCGTCAGCGGGGACGCCGAACCCGTTCAGCAGCAGGCGTTCCGCGACGACATCGCCGCCGCGACCGCCGCGCTCGAGTCCGCCACCAGGACCGCGCCGACCGGCGTCACCGCGCAGAAGCTGAGCGAGCTGACGGACGCGATCCCCGTTTATGTCGAGCTGGTCGAAGCGGGCTGGATCTACGCGAAACAAGCCAAGCCGCTCGGCACCTCGTATCTCACCGAAGCGACCGCGTTCGTGCGCGGCACCATGCTGACCGCGGCCACCGCCGTCCGCGACGCCGAAACGAAAGCGAGCACCGAGGCGCAGGACGAGGTCGACGACTTTCCCTGGGTCGCCACGCTCGCGTGCGTGCTCGCGGTCGCGGTGCTGGCGTACTGCCAACGGTACGTCGCCCGCCGCACCCGCCGCCGGTTCAACATCGGCATGGTCGCGGCCACCGTGCTCACCGTCGCCGCCTTCGGCTGGCTCGCCGTCGCGTCGACGGTCGCCGCCTCGCACAGCGCGGACGCGCTCGACGAGACCCGGCAGCTGATCTCGCCGGTCGCCGATGCCCGCGCGCAGGGCCGCAGCGCCGACGGCGACGAGGCACGGAGCCTGATTTTCCCGCAGCTGGGCGACCACGAGCGGCTGAGCAAGGCGCTCGACGACATCGGCGAACTCGTGCGCAAAGCCCAGGATTCGCCGGCGGGCAAGGCCCAGGCCGAGACGCTGACCGAGGCACGCAAGTCGCTGACCAGCTGGCGTGACGCGCACACTTCGTTCGAGGGCAAGGGCGCCGTGACCTACGGCGAAGCGGCCGCGGCGATCACGCAGCCGTCCGCCAACGAGAAGCAGACGTTCGCCGCCGGACTCGACGACGCGCTCGGCAAGGTGGCCACCACCGCGTCCGAAGACGTTCGAATGTCCATTAAGGACTCACGATCGGCGCTGGCTGGCGTCGCCGGTGTGCTCGTCGTGCTGATGGTGCTCGCCGCCGCGGCGACCGTCGCCGGGCTCTGGCCCCGTATCTCGGAGTACCGATGAAACGACTCGTCGTCGCGCTCGCGCTGCTCGCCGCAGGCTGCTCGGTGCCTGCCGAACCCACCTTGCCCCACCGCCCGGCACCGCAACCGGCGCCCGAAGGCGCCGCCTTCTCCCCCGCCGCGCCTGTCGCGCAGCAGTCGACCTGCACCGGCGTACCCCGCAGCCTCAACCCGAACAAGCTGGTCAGAGCCGCCAATGGGCTTCCGTCCGGTGCCGCCTTCGACGCGATCCGCGCCAAGGGGCAGCTCGTGGTCGGCGTCAGCCAGACACTGCAGCAACTCAGTTCACGCGATCTGCGCACCGGCGTGATGGACGGGCTGGAGATCAGGCTCACCGAGCGGATCGCCGACGCCGTCTTCGGCACGGTGGCGCCCGAAGACCGGCCTAAAAAGATCAGGTACGTCGCCGTGCCGACCGGCAGCCGCTTCGAATCGCTGGACACCAAGGAAAACCGCGCGCAGCCGGACAGCGCCAAGCGCAACGCCGTCAAGGTCGACATGGTCATCGCCGACGCCACCATGACCTGCCAGCGCGAGCAGACGTACGGGCTCCTGTACTCGTCGCCGTATTTGGTCGCCCAACAGGGAATCCTGGTCCGCGGCACGGTCGAGAAGAAGCCGACGGATCTGACCGCGTTCGCGGGCCGCAAGGTCTGCGCCGCGGAGAACACGGTCAACATCGCGAGGATCCTCAAGTCGGCGGCCACGCCGGTGTCCGTTCCGGACAGCGCCGACTGCATGGTGATGCTGCAGCGCGGTCAGGTCGACGCGGTCGTCACCGACGACGTGATCCTCGCCGGTTTCGCCGCGCAGGACCGGAATTCGACCGTGCTCCCCGACTCCTCCGCCGGGCCGGACCCGGCCGGGGTCGCCATCAGCAACGAGGCGCCCGAGCTGGTCCGCATGGTCAACGCCGTGCTGGAGCAGATGCGAGCCGACGGCAGCCTCGCGGACCTGTACCAGACGTTCTTCGGCGGGCTTAACAAATCGGTGCCCCCGCCCGACTACCGCAACGAATGAAGGAGCACACGTGCGCGCACGGATCGAGGTGGGCGGTGACGATTTCGCGTCACTGCGGGAATGGCTGGCCGACGAGGCGGAATTGCGCGGGCTGATCACCCCGGAAAGCGCCCCGATCCGGCCCGGTGAGATGGGCGGGGTCGCCGACGTGCTGATCGCGACGCTCGGCGACGGCGGCGCGGTCGCGGCACTCGCCGCCGCGCTCGGCACCTGGCTCGGCACGCGCCGGTCGAAGGTACGGCTCAAGGTCACCAACGCGACCGGGCAGAGCGTCGAGCTCGACATCCACTCGAAGGACGCCGAGAAGGTGGTCCGCGCGCTGCTGGAGAACCCCGACGAGAAGGCGGGATGACCGCCCGCCTGCCGGATCCGGCGCGGTCGCGCGCGGTGCTGGTGGGCGTGGGTGACTACGCGGCCCTACCCGACCTCCCAGCCGTCGCCGGCAATCTCGAAGACCTCCGCGCGGTCCTGACCTCGCCGGAGGGCACCGGCCTGCCCGACGCGCACTGCGCGGTGCTGGCGGACCCCGCCGACGAGTCCGAGGTCGGCGAGGCGCTCGCCAAGGCGGCGGCCGAAGCCGAGGACGTGCTGCTCGTGTACTACGCGGGCCACGGCCTGATTTCGGGGCCTGGCAACGAGTTGTACCTCGCGACGAGCCGCACGAAGGAGAACACGGTGAGCACGTCGGCGCTGCCCTGCGCCGAGCTGCGCGAGTCGATCCGCACCAGCAGGGCGCGGGCCAGGGTGCTGGTGATCGACTGCTGTTTCAGCGGCCGCGCCATCGGCCAGACCATGGCGGGCGGCGGCGAGGTGGTGTTCGCCGAGGTCGACGTCGAAGGCGCGTACATCCTGACCTCCACGGCGCCGTCGCAGACCGCGCTGGCCCCGGCAGGCGCGAAGCACACGCTGTTCACCGGCGCGCTGCTCACCGCGCTGCGCGAGGGCGTGCCGGGCGCGGGGCCACTGCTGACCATCGGCGCGCTCACGAACTGGCTGCGCGCCGAGATGATCCGGCTGTCCGGGCCGTCACCGCGCAACCGCGACGACGGCAACGTCTCCGGCCTCGCGCTCGCACCCAACCACGCGCCGCGGGTGCATGCCGTGCGCGCGCTGCGTGACCGGGTCGGCGAGCGCCTGACCGGCCTGGCCGCCGTCGAAGCCGACGTCGAGCGCACCCGCGCGACGGTGCGGAGCAAGATCGCCAACGCCGGCCTGCCGGAGCTGCCGTCGCTGCCGGGACTCGGCGCCGTCGACGGCCTGATCCGGGCCGGGCGCTGGGCGGAGGCGACGAGCAGGCTGAGCGCGCTGGCCGAGGCCGTCTCCGCGCACGAGGCGAAACTGGAGCTCGAGCGTGCCCGCGCGAGCGGGCTGGTCGACCGGCGTGACGAGCTGCGCGGCAAGCTCGACGGCTACACCGCGATGGCCGCCCGCCTCGGTTTCGCCGAGGACGAGGATCTGTCCACATTGCACGAAACGGCCTGGGAACTGTTGTGGAGCAGGCCATGTGACCTGGCCGCGGCCACCGTCGCGACCACGGCCTACGTGGCGGCGGTCCAGGCCAAGCGAGGGGAAGAACGATGACGGCCTGCGTGCGCCCCGGCTGCGACGGCGAGTACCTGAGCGACGATTCGTGTGACACCTGCGGGTTCGACAAGCCCAGCGAGCCGGTCGTGCCGGAGCTGCCGTCGACCTCGTCGCGGCGCGGCACGACCGGCGCCAAGGCACGCCATCGCGGCAGTCTCGTCGAACAGGTCGAGCTGCCGCCGTTCACGCCGCGAGACCCGGCGACCGCCGTGCTCGCCGACCCGGAAGTGCCCTACCGGCGCCGAATCTGCCATCTGTGCCGTCGGCTCGTCGGCCAGCCGAAAGCCGACAAACCCGGGCTGACCGAGGGTTTCTGCCCGCACGACCGGACGCCGTTCTCCTTCCGGCCGTCGCTGGAGCCCGGTCAGCATGTCGACAAGTACGAGATACTCGGCTGCCTCGCATATGGCGGCTACGGCTGGATTTACCTTGCCAGGGACCGGAATCTGGGTGACGGCAGGGCCGAGCGCTGGGTCGTCCTCAAAGGACTGATCGACACCGGTGACCCGGACGCGGTCGCCGCCGCGGTCGCCGAGCAGCGGTACCTGGTCGAGGTCGACCACCCGAACATCGTCAAGATCCACGACTTCGTCCGGCACACCGATCCGCACACCGGCGCCACCGCCGGGTACATCGTGATGGAGTACCTCGGCGGCCGGACGCTGCGCGATGTGCTGCAACGGAACCGGGTGGACGGCGGGCCCGCGCCGCTGCCCGTGCGCGTGGTGCTCAAATACGCCGACGAGATACTCGGCGCGCTCGGCTACCTGCACCGGCGTGGCCTGCGGTTCTGCGATCTCAAGCCGGACAATGTGATGCAGGTCGACCAGCGTGCCAAGCTGATCGACCTCGGCGCGATGCTGCACGAGAACGACAAGGGCGCGGTGTTCGGCACCGAGGGCTACCAGGCGCCCGAAATCGACGACCCGCGCAAGCCGCGCCGCCCGTGCCCGGACACCGACCTCTACACGCTCGGCCGGACGATGGCCGTGCTCGGTTTCCCGTTCGCCGGGTTCACCGAGGCGTACAAGCACAGCATCCCGCCGCTCGGCCAGATCGCCTGGCTGGAGCGCCAGGAATCCTTCCACCGCTTGCTGATCAGGGCCGCGCACCCCGAGCCCCGGCGGCGGTTCGGCGCCGCGGAGGACTTCCGCGACCAGGTCGCCGGCGTGCTCGCCGAAGTGCTCGCCAAGGAGAACGACGAGCCGGGCATCGTGGTGTCGACGCTGTTCACCCGCGAGGCGCGCGCGTTCGGCACCGGTGACGCGGTGAGCTGGGCCGACGTGCCGTCCTGCCTGCCCAGTCCGCTGGTGGACCCGGACGACGCCGAGGCGGCGTTCCTGATGACGCTCGGCGGCGTCGACCGGGATCAGCTGGTCGAAACGCTCGCCGACGCCAGGGATCGCAGCCCGGAAGTGCTGTTGCGGCTGGCAGGCGCGCGTATCGCGGTCGGTGAGCTGCAGGAGGCGAAGGCCGATCTCGCCGACTTCGACAAGGCGATGCCGTGCGACTGGCGAACGGACTGGTACCACGGGGTGGCCGCCTTCGCGGGCGACGCTCCCCAGGAAGCCGTCCAGCGGTTCGACGCCGTCTACTCGGCGCTGCCCGGCGAACTCGCGCCGAAGCTCGCGCTGGCGGCCGCCCACGAGTGGCTCAAAGACAACGAACGGGCCGAAGAGCTCTACTCCCGCGTCTGGCACACCGACGATTCCTATGTCAGCGCCGCTTTCGGGCTGGCACGCATGCTGGCTCTCCGCGGCAAGAGCGGCGAAGCCATCGCCGCGCTCGACGCGGTGCCCGAGCACTCGACGCATCACATGTCCGCTCGGATCGGCGCCATCCGGCTGTTGATCGGCGGCAACCGTCATACCGACGCGGTGACCCGGTTGCGCGAGCTTTCACTGGACGCCCGCCTGCTCACCGAACTCGAGATCGAGGTGCTGACCGCGCGGCTAGACGCCCAGGAGGCCGACGACGACCTGCGCCGTGAACTCGAAGCGGCCTACCGCAAGCTGGCCAAGCTCACCACCGACCGCGGCACCCGCTCGCGGCTGGTCGACCGGGCCAACGAGGTCCGCCCGAAAACCCTGGTGTGACGATGACCCACTGTCCACATTGCACAGCACCGGCCCAGCCAGGCTGGCAGTTCTGTGAGGAGTGCGGCAGATCGCTCGGCGAGCCCCTCGCCGTCGAACCCACCATGCGTTTCTCGCCCGCCGACGAGGGACTGCTCGACCTCGGCCTGGTCGCCGGCGTCACCGACGTCGGCCTCAAACGCCCCCGTAACGAGGACGCCGTCGCGATCGGCACCCAGGGTCCCGTCCTCGCGGCGGTCATCTGCGACGGCGTCGCCACGTCCGCGAACTCGCAGACCGCCGCCACGCTGGGCGTCTCGGAAGGACTCCGCGCGCTGCTCGACGCCTGCGCGAAAGGTGAACCGCCGGGCAGCGCCACCGCCACCGGGATCATCGCCGCGGCCTCCGCCGTCGCCGGGCTGGGTCAGCCCGGCGACCGCAATCCTCCTTGCTGCACTTACGTTTCCGCGCTCTTCCACGAAGGCTCCGTGGTGATCGGCTGGGTCGGCGACAGCCCCGCGTACTGGCTCGGCCCGGCGGGCGCGCACCGCCTGACCGTCGACGACTCCGCCGCGGGCAGGCTCACCGCCGAGGGTGTGTCCCCCGACGACCCCCGGTTCGCGACACCCATGATCCACGCGCTCGAACGCTGGCTCGGCGCCGACGCCGGCCCGGTGACGCCCAAGGTGCACCGGTTCGTCCCCGACTCCCCTGGGCTCGTCGTGATCTGCAGCGACGGGCTTTCGCAGTACCTCGACGCCAAGCTGGTCGCCCCGGTCGACCACGTCAGCACCCCGTCGACGGCCGTGCGGCTCCTGCTCGGCCGCGCGCTGGGCGCGGGCGGCGGGGACAACATCAGCGTGGCCGCGCTCGCCTGCCCGCCGACCGAGGAGGACGCCTGAAATGCCACTGGACTTCCAGATCCAGGTCGACCAGAACGAGTACCTGCCCGCCGACGGCAGGCTGATGGACGCGGTCATCTCGGTGTCCGCGGCGGGCGAGGGCCTCTCGGTGCCCGCCGCCGACCTCACGGTCGCACAGGTGATCATGATCGACTGCTCCGGCTCGATGGAGGGCGCCAAGCTCGTCGAGGCGAAACGCGCGGTCAAGGTCGCGATCAACGAGCTGCGCAACGGCGTCAAGTTCGCGATCGTCGCCGGCAGCAACAACGCCCGCCTGGTCTACCCGGTCAGCGGCAAGCTCGCGGTGGCGTCCGGTCAGACCAGGCAGGCGGCGGCCAAGTCCGTCGGCAGGCTCAGGGTCGAAGGCGGCACCGCGATCGGGTCATGGCTGGAAGCCGCCTCACGCCTGCTTTCCCGCAGCGACGCCAAAGTCAAGCACGGGCTACTGCTCACCGACGGCCAGAACGTACTCGAGACCGACCGCCAGTTCGCCCAAACCTTGCGCGCCTGCGAAGGCAACTTCGTCTGCGACAGCCGCGGCGTCGGCACCGGCTGGTCCGCGACGACCCTCGACCAGATCGCCACCGCGCTCCTCGGCTCCGCCAAAGGCCTGCTCGACCCGTCCGAACTCGCCGCCGACTTCCGCCAGATCAACGAAACCCTGATGGGCCGCGCCACCGCCGACGTCGGCCTCAGGCTCTGGACACCCGCGCACGCCCGCGTCCGTTTCCTCAAGCAGGTCTTCCCCCGCATCACCGACCTCACCGGCCGCGGCGTCGAGATCAGCCCCCGCATCCAGGAGTACCCGACCGGCCATTGGGGCGCCGAAACCCGCGACTACCACCTTTCGGTCGAAGTCCAGCCAGGCACCATCGGCGAGGGCATGGTCGCCGCCCGCATCCGCATGGTCGCCGGCGCCCAGGAGTCCGAAGAGCACCGCATCCGCGCAAAATGGACAGAGGACCTCAAGCTCTCGACCAGAATCAGCCCCCAGGTAGCCCACTTCACCGGCCAGGCCGACATCGCCGAGCTCGTCGAAGACGGCCTCACCGCCAAAGCCGCCGGCGACAACGCCCGCGCCACCGCCAAACTCCAGAAGGCCCGCGAAATCGCGGTCGAGACGGGCAACACCCACGTCGTCAAACGCCTCGACGACATCAGCGACACCAAGGACATCCAGTCCGAAATGGCGCACGCCATGGGCGAGATGCTCAAACTCGACACCAAGGTAACCCACCGCAAGGAGGCGACCGGCCATGCCGATCTGCCCTAAAGGCCACCAGTCGAACGACCCCATCGACTGCGAAATCTGCGGCGGCTCGATGACCGACGCCCCACCCCAGCCCGTCACCGCAGAGCCCGAGTGGGACTGCCCGAACGGCCACCCCGGCCAGATCGGCCGCTTCTGCGAAGTAGACGGCTACGACTCACAGCTCCCCGCCGACGCCCCCGACCAGGTCCGCGCCACCTCACCCCGCCGCTGGGTCGCGACCGTCGGCGCCGACCGTGAGTTCTACGACCTCACCTGCGCTGACGACGACTCGCTCGTGTTCCCCACCCAGCTGCTGCCTCGACGGTTCACCTTGCGCGGCGAGGCTCTCCTGATCGGGCGCAAGGACGCGGACCTGGGCATCCACCCGGAGATCGACCTGACCGGGCCGCCTGAGGATCGGGCTGTCGGGCGTGAACATGCTGCTCTCGTCGCTCAGGAGGATGGGACCTGGGCTGTGGTCGATCGGGGTTCGGCCAATGGCACCCACGTGAACGACCGATCTCGTACGATTCCCGCGAAGAAGCGTGTGCCGCTGCGGGACGGAGATCAGGTTTTCGTCGGGGCCTGGACTGTGATCACGATCAAGGCCGAGTAGGAACCCTGGCCCTGGGGTTGCGGTGGTTGCGTTTCTGACCGGTCCCGTATGGAAATTTCCGCCCAGTGGTCCCGTTTTTGTGGTGGTCGGCAGCGGAAACCTCCATACGGACCGGGGCACCGTGGCGTGATCAGTCCCTGGGTCGGCCGTTGGTGGCTGGGAGTGCGTTGCGCCCACCCCGTTTCTGGGTCGGGCTGCCTGGGGCAGGGGAAGCCATCGAATCGAGGATCAGCTTCAGGCTGGGGGCATGAGAATGCGGCGCAGTGGGGTGGCTGCGCCTGGGCGGTGGGGCTATGGCTTGCGTTCTGCGACTGTCGGTTCAGGTTCGGGTGGTGTGCATGGTGTTGCGGCGGGGTGTCTGGGCGGCGTCGATGAACTTCGGTGGGATGAACTCCGGAAGGTTGTCGTAGGCCATCCGGACTTTCCAGTCACTGTGATGGACCAGGCGGTGATGGCGCCCGCAGAGCAGCACGAGATTATGGATCTCGGTCTCGCCGTGGTGTGCCCAATGGACAATATGATGCGCGGTACAGCGTTGCTGAGGCTCCGTGCATCCAGGGAACGCGCAGCCCCGGTCCCTGATCGCCAAGGCCCGGCGTAGCGCCGGAGACGCGAGCCGCTGAGCCCGGCCGAGGTCAAGCGGTTCCCCATGCGCACCAAGGGTGGCGGGGATGACCTTGCATTCACACGCCATCCGTCGCGCCTCGGCGGCGGAGATATCGCCGACCAAGTCCAGGCACGCCCGGCCGAGGCCGGTTTTGAGGTCTTCCAGCGACACCGTCACCACCACATGCACCGACTCCCCAGCCTGAGTCGGGATGTCCGGGTGAGCCATGCCGAGGCGAACAAAGGTGGCGAAAGCATCGCCATTGCGTTCCCACTGCGAGCGAGTGTCCGGGCCTTCCTCATCGGTGGCCGCGCGAGGTTTCGCCAAAGGATCGAGGAGGGCCTTCAGCCGGGCGAGGGTTTCGGAGTCGACACGGACTTTCACCCCATGGCTGCCATCGCAGTGGGTGATGTACTGCAACTCATTCCCACGCTCCGCCGGTTCCGGATCACGCGGCTCCGGCCCGTCCGGATCAATCTGGTCGAGCAGGCGTTTCCCGGCCACGGGAATCTCGTTGAGATCGCCAACGGTGGCCAGGTCGGTGAGGATCTTCTCCCCATCTTCCCGCTCCTCGGCGGTCATTGTGGTCGGCAGCGCGTGCAAGGCCTTCAACACCGCGTCGATCTGATCCGTGCCCAAGTCGCCTCCAGCAGCCGCAGCGCTGGTGTAGGGCGCGAACGCCGGAATCTCGGTGGCACCATCACGACGCCGGTTCAAGTCGCGGGCTCGCTTCACCCGCGCCAACGCCTCCGACGGTTTCACCCGAGCACACTTCGCCACCCACTGCGAGAGCGCCGCATACCCCGTCACTTCCCGCACGCCACGGGATTCAATCTCCGCGAGAATCTGCCCCTGCTTCGCGTCCAGGCGACGTTTTTCTTGTTCGAGGGCAACGTAGTCCAGCATGAGCGCGTCCTTGTCCCAGCGCCACCACTGCGGCGGCGCTTCGGCAAGTGTCTCAGTGTTGGACATGCCTCCATCATACCCAAAACGAGAGGACTATGCCACCATCCACACGACAATCCACAATGGACACCCGAAACCTTCCAGCAACCCCAAACACCGCGTAAGCCACGGTGCCCCGGTCCGAAACGCACCCACCGCAACCCCAAGACTAGGCCTCCCGCCAGAACCAGAGCCCGGGGATAAAGCCTGCTTTACTCCCCGATGTTTAGCGGGCTTTATCCCCGGGAGTAAAGCCCGCTTTATCCTGGCCCGTAAAGAGGTCGTGAGCGGTACAGCCGGTTCTAACCGGCCAGAACACTCACGACCCCAGGGTGCCCAGGTCGATGGCCTCGTTCGCCAGGGTGAACCCATCCCGAGGCACGCCCTTGGGAGAAGTCAGCCAAGTCCCCCGAGCCCGAGGCTTCGCTTTCGTGTCCCCACTGAGCAGCAGCGACACATAGCACCCATAGTCGATGGCGAACCCGTCGTAAAGCGTCCCAGGGTGCTTGCTGTCCGAGAGACCCCGCTTCAGCACATGCAACAACCGCGCGTCGTAAAGCTCCTCGATCATCGTGTGCCGAGCACCCCCGATCTGATCGAGCAGGAACGTCCGCGACCGCCGCTTCCCGACGACTTCGTCCACCAGTTTCCGCAGCAGCCGGTGCGCGGGCTCGTTGCCACTGATCGCCGTCTGCTTGTCGCGCAGGTACCAATCGCGCGCGGCCAGCCGCACCTCGCGCACGCTGATCGGCTCGTCGTGCGCGTGCTGCGCGGCCAGCGCGGCGATGTTGATCGCGTCGCGCGGGACGCCCTCCGCTGCGCGGACCAGCTCCGAGAACGCGATGCCGCGGAACGTCTCCGCCACGTAGCACTCGGGGTCCGGCGGCGGGTCGGGGATCATCGTCGTCAGCCGCGAGCCGGCGTGGTTGTGGAACAGCTGGGCGAAGAACTCCTGCGCGCGGGTGCGGGAGCTGTCGAAGATCATGATGTCGTCGAGACTGACGGCGGACGCGGCGTCCGCGCCGACCTCGATGCCGATGTGGTCGCCGCTGGGCGAGGGCGCGCGGAACCGGGAGCGCCGTTCGATCGCCGCGATCTTCACCGTGATCCCGGCCGTCGGCAGCACGCTGCGGCGCAGCAGGTCGGCAAGCAGCGGCTGCAGGTCGAGCGGGATGCTGCTCCACTCGTCCAGCAGCAACCACAGCCTGCTCTGCCCGAGCGAGCGCGTGATCGCCCGCAGCGCCCGGCTCAGCGGGCCGAACACGACGTGATGCTCCTCGGTCCCGGTGCGGCGGAGCCTGCTCTCCTGCGTTGCCGTTCGCTTGGCGCCGAGCGACAGCTTCACGGCGGACGGGGCGACCTCGACGCCGTGCGAGACCTCGCCGCCCGCGCCCATCCTGGTCTCGTGCTCGACCTGGCCGACCACGCGGACCGCCGTGGCCGAGTCGGCCAGCGCGTCGAGTGCGTGCAGCAGGCCTTCGGCGTCGGCTATGTCGGTTTCGACGGCGGCCGCGAGCAGTTCTTCGTGGATGGCTTCGAGGGTGTCGACCAGCAGATGCGTGCCGCGGACGGCCGCGTCGACCGTGCTGTCGGCGTAGAGGCCGCCCGCCGTGCCGATGGTGCGCAGGTCGAGGTAGACGGCCACGTCGCCGGTGCGGTCGACGAGGTCGGCCAGGTACAGCAGCGCGTGCGTCTTACCAGCGCCGCGACGGCCGTAGAGGATCTGGTGGTCGGTCGAATGCAGCATCGCCGCGAACGAGCCCGCGGCCACGAAGGTGTTGGTCAGCGTGGCCCGATCCGTGCTTTCCGCGCGCCGTGGAATGCGCATGAGCGCCTGGTTCAGATGCTGTTGCCTGCGGACCAGTCCCATTCAGCCAAGCCTGCCGCCTCCGATGGGCGGCAGGCATCCGCCATTCGCGCCCTTTACTGCATTCCCCACGGCTTCGACGGCCCATTCGGCGTAACCGGGCCGACGGAAATGTCAGGTCGGTCGCCTTTCGATGCACGATCGCCTCCTCTCCCCTGCCCAGCTCGATCTGGATGTCGCCATTCGCGAGCGCGCGCCAGCGTTTCGGGCGGCCCCATTGGTCGCGCACGGCGAGCTCACCGGTGATTCCCGGCCGCAGCACACAAGGCGCACCGGCCTCACTTCGCACTTTGACCCATTTCGTAACGCCGGCCTCGCGCGATGCACTGAGGAGAAAAGCACCCTGAGTGCGGAAATCACGCAGCGAGATATCGCGCCAGGTCGCCGGAATGGCCGGGAACAGCCGCACCACGCCACCCCAGCTCTGGCACAGCATGTCGTGCACCGACTGCGAGGCGGAAAGTGGCGTTTCGATGACGGGCCCGGATTCCTTGTACATGGTGTTCGGCTGAATGAACCGCCGCATCAGTTCGCCGAGATAGAAATCCGCCTTGTCGCCACGCAGCATCTGCGCGGAAATCGACGCGGCGCCGGTGAAGGTGTAGCCCTGCAGCGCGCCTTCGAAACCGACCCAATGGTTGAGCGACTTCTCGATGAGTTCCCGGAATTCCGGGCGTTCCCAGGTGATCTCGTACAGCGGATACACCTGCAGCAGATGCGAGTAATGCCGGTGCGACTTCGCGAACGGCACGTTCGCGCCGATCATGTACCCGTTGGCGTCGACCGGATAGTCGGCGAGGCTGGTCAGCACCTCCTGCCAGCGCCCGGCCAGCGGGTCGTCGATCCGCAGTTCCCGCGCGAAATCGAGCAGCGTGCGGCAACCCCAGCGAATGAGTGAGAGGTCGTAGTTGCAGTCGGCGGCGTTGACGCCGTATTCCGGCGAGAACGTCGGCGGCAGGTGCAGCTTGCCGTCCGCGCCTGGCTTGAGGAAATGCAAGTAGTAGTTGATCGCCCGGCGCAGCAACGGAAACAGCGTGTCCCGCAACAGTTTCCGGTCCATCGTGTGCCGATAGGACAGCCACACGTTGTGCAACGCCCAGGTCAGGTTGCCGACCTCGGGCGTCGGCGGGTCCTGGCCCGGAATGCCGACCGCGTACCCGGCCGTGCCGGTGCCGCCGCCGTTGAGCAGCGTCATGTCGGTGGTGCGCGGAATGCCCGCCGAGTCCGCGCGATACGGCTCGGCGACCTGATCGACCACGTTGTGCCGGAACTTGTCCAGCGCGTAACTCACCGCGTCCAGTTCGAGGTGGTTGGAGCCGTGGATGAGCCAGTATTCGAGCTGGACGTTGAGGTTCCACCAGGTCGCGGGCCACGGCGTCGATTCGAGCCATGGTCCGCAGGTCGCCATGACCGGCGCTTCCTTGCGTGCGGCCGACGCGAACTTGTACAGCTGGATCCAATAGAAACTCTGCAGCCGGGTGTCCGGAATGGACAGAAAGCTCCGCCGGTAGAAGTCGTGCCACCAACGCCGGTGTCCCAGCGCGAACAAGGCCAGCGGAGACACGCACCGCACCATCCGCAACGCTTCACGCGCGGCGGTCTTCTGCGGATGCGACCAAGCGACCGCGGTGTACAGCGTCCGCCTGGTGCCGAAAGTCGTTTCACGCCAGGCTGTTACGTGCTCTCCGCCCGCCAGCAGGCTCTGCACGCTCAGCGAAGCGTCGCCACTCGTCTGCAGCACCGCCGGCGGATTCGGCAGGTATCCGGCGGGTGGCGGCTTGCCGAACTTGGGGTCGGTTCGCGGGCTCACCGCGTCACCGGGATGGAAGACCCACTTGAAGTTCCGCTCACCCTCGGTCGGCTGGACCTCGATCGCGAGCACCGAATCTCCACTGTGGACGATCGCACGCAACGTCAGACTGCCGGCCGCGGTGGTGATCGTGCCCTTGAGCTCGGCGTTCCACAGGTCCATCCGCCAGTCGATCGCGGTGATCGCGCCGACCGGCTCCAGCGTGAAATACCCGATCGGCAGCCTGGCCAGCCCGAACAGCGACCCGAACTCCGGCCGGTGATCCTGCACCTGGCTGTGCTGCACGTTGAACCGGATCGCGTTCTTGCCAGGCTCCTGGTAGATGCCGGAGCCGAGGAACCCGTTGCCGAGATACGGCCCCTCGTACCAGGTGGTCGGCATCTTCGTCCACACCATGTCCGCGGTGCCGAGGAAATCCGCCCAGTCGACACCGTCGTACGTACTCTCGGCCGCCGCCGACGCCGCGGTACTGCCCAGCGCGCCGGCGGCGAGCCCGGCCAGCGCGCCGCCGAGCACGGTCCTGCGATTGAGATCGACCATCGGAACTCCTAAGCGGGAAGCCCCCAAGCGGGCGTGGATTCCAATGCCGCGACGTCGCGCGGCTCGAGGTCCGGCCTGGCACCGGGCCGGTTGACGATCACGGACTTGCCTGCGCAGAGCGGCACGGAGATCGTGTGCGGCCCCTCGACGCGATAAGGCAGCTGACGGCCCCACTCATCACGGACCTCGATGGCGCCGGTGATCCCGTGATCCAGCGTGAGCGGTTCACCGGCCGCACTGTGCACGCGGACCCATTCCGTCTGCCCGTTGCGGCGCGACGCGTCCACCAGGAACGCGCCTTCCGTGCGCAGCTGGGAAATCGACGCTTCCGCCCACTTCGCCGACACCGACGGGAACACCTTGAGCACACCGGCCGCGCCCTGCACCACCATGTCCACAAGGGACTGTGCGGCGGTGATCGGGCTTTCGATGGCGAAGTTCGAGCCCTCGCGGTACATCGTGTTCGGCGTGAGCTGCGTGTCGTGCACGATGTTCCGGTCGAGGAAGAACCGCAGGAACGTCAGCGCGTCCTCCGGCGCGTCCATGATCGAGCTCATCGACGACGCGGCCGCGAAGCTGTAGCCGTGCCAGTTCACCCGCTGGCTCTGCCAATGCGTGAAGGTGCGGATCATGATGTCCCGGTCCTCGGGACGGTCCCACAGCTTCTCGCGCAACGGATGCAGCCACAACAGGTGCGAGAAGTGCCGGTGTGACTCGGCGAGCGGGACACCGTCGCCGATCAGCACCCCGTCGGACGGGGTCTGGTGGTACGGAACGAGTTTCGCGAGGATCTCGCGCCAGGCCGGGATGAGCGGATCGTCGACGCGCAACGTCGCCGCGGACTCGATGAGCGTGCTCGCCGCCCAGCGGATCAGCGAGAGGTCGTAGGTGCAGTCGGCCGCGTCGGCGTACTCCGGCGAGCGGGTCATCGGCAGGTGCAGGTACCCGTCGTCGCCCATGGCGAGGAAGTGGCGGTAGAAGTTGAGCGCCTTGACCAGCGTCGGGTACAGGACGTCACGCAGGATGCGCTGGTCCATGGAGTGCCGGTACGCGAGCCAGACGTTGTGCAGCCCCCAGGTGAGGTTGCCGGTGTGGTCGTTCTTGGTGGTCGGCCCGGGAATCCCGACCGCGCGCGTGCCACCGGGCCGCAGCCGCCAGTCACCGGGATGCGAGAGCGCGTAGGTCTGGCCGTCCCGGTAGGCAGGCGGCACCGACTGCACGAGGTTCGCGTGATCGCGGCGGAAGGTCTCGGTGACCGCGTCGAGTTCGGCGTGGTTGGTGCTGTTGACCAGCGGATAGGTGACCTGGACGTTCAGGTTCCACCAGACGTTGGTCCAGCTGTTCCCGACCTCCGGGAACCACGGCCCCCATTCGGACACGACGGGCGCGTTCGCCCTGGTCGCGGCCGCGATCTTGTACAGCTGGATCCAGTAGAACCGCTGGATCAGCTTGTCCGGCACCGAGATGAAACTGCGCTGGTAGTACGCGTTCCACCACCGCCGATGATCGGCGACGAGCACCTCGGGCCTGGTCGCCAGCGTCTGCCGCACCTTCTGCACGGCGTCACCGGTCGACGTCGCCTTCGGGAAGCTGTACGCGACGGTGGCCGCGAACAGCCGCCGCGTCCCGATTTTCGTTTCCTGCCAAGCGGTCGTGTACCCGCCACCGGCGTGCAACGGCTGCTCCGCGTACTGCGTCGCCCCGCTCGTGCCCAGCGTGGGCTTCGGGTTCGCGGTGTACTCGGGCGGCTTCCGGATGGTCCGCGTGGTGGCCGACTCGAGCGGCTGGAATCCCCAGGCCGCGGTGGCCTCCCCCGCCGACGGCTCCAGCGCGACGACCAGCACACCCGTGTCGTTGTGCACGTACGCCGAGAACGCGACGCTGCCCTGCGTGGTGGTGATCGTCCCGCCGAGTTCGGCGTTCCACAGGTCGAGCGCCCAATCGACGTTCGTGACCGCGCCGGCCAGCGTGAGCGTCAGGTACCCGATCGGCAGCCGCGACAGCCCGATCCCGGCTTCCCACTGGATCCGCTGGTCCTGTACCTGCGTGTGGCTGAGCATGAACTTGAGCGTCTGCGCCTGCGGGCTCTTGTAGACCTGCACCCCGAGAAACCCGTTCGCCAGGAACGGCCCGTCCTGCCACCCCGTCGGTAAGCGCTTCCACACCATGCGCGCGTCATCGACGACCCGCCGATGCCTGCTCGGCCCGGCGAAGGCAGGAGGCGCCCCGATTCCCCAGAGTCCCCCGAGCGCGGCGGCACCCACGGCCACCGAGGCACCCCGCAGGACAGCCCTCCTGGAGAGTCCGTCACCCATTGACAACCTCCGGATTCATACTACGTTTCCCGCCCGCCGCACCCCAGCGCCCCGCATATTTCCAGACCCACCCCCACCCTGACCACCCCCAAAAGCTGCAAACATCGGACCTCTCCCCTCGCGGGGTCGATCCACACAAAAGCCACGTTCGTTCCGCTGAGCGACACAAAAGCCACTTTCGTTCCGACGATGAGGTGGGATCACCCGCGGCGGCCGACCACCAAGACCGACGGAAGCGGGCGGAGTGAGGCGGCGAGATGCGCGGCCACGAGTTCGGCCGCCACGAGCACCGGCTCGGAGCGAAGCCGCGACGGTGTCGTCTGAAGGCAGTTGATTCCCGCCGCGGCGTAGCGAGCGTTGCGCTCCAACGTTTTCGCGTACCCCGCGCGATCGAAGTGGTAGTCGTACGAGTCGATTTCCCAAGCCAGGCCGACCTTTTCGAACCAACCGTCGGGCGTGCCGATGTATTCACCGCGCTCAGTGCGCAGTTCGAAGTTCCACAACGGTTCGGGCAACTTGGTCCTGTGCCAGACGCTCATCGCATCGATCTCCGCAACCGAGCGGGCACCCGCGTGCACCTTCAGCAGCACTTCCCGCACCAACGCGCTGCCCCGGTTGCTGCCCTTCGCCAGTTCTTCGAGCAACTCGGCCGGGCTCAGCTCGGCTCGCTGCACCGCCTCGCTCACCAACGCGGCGATCGGATCACGCGCACGCATCCGACGGCATGCGTCGAGAACGGACCGCGCCACGGGGGCCAGCGGCATACCCTCGCGCATGACCGGCTCCGGCACCCGGTTCGTTCGCTCGGTCAAGACGAATTCCGCGCTGGAGACCTGATGCTCGCCGGGGATGAGCACATGAACCCGGCGATCGTGCGACGGCAACTTCAGCAGGCCATGACTCCTGCACGACTCGTTGCCGGTCACGACCGATCCTTCGGGTGCGTACAGCAGGGCGGCTTCCACCAGCTGTCGCCTCGTCGGCGCCGATGAACCGAGAAGCACGATCCCACGCAACAACAACCGCCAAGGGCGCCCAGGCTTGCACTGGTCGTAGCAGGTCTTTCGCGGTACGCCGAGCTCGATGAGCCGGGCGATCGTGATCACGCCATACCGGCTCTGACTGTAGAGGGCTTCGAAGTTGTCGGCCCACTCACCTTTTCTCACCACGCCTTGATCGTCAGCGCCCCGTCCCCATCCCGCTAGCCCCCTTGCTCAGGCCTGTGGATAACCCGTGCCAGCCGGTCCATTCGCGTCGCCTGCGACCTCGCCCTGTGGATAACCGCGAATCCACACAAACGCCACTTTTGTTCCGCTGACGGTTACATGGGCCGCGTTCGTGCGCGTTGGACCGCTTAAGGTGGGTGGGTGGGTGAGCAAAGGGTTTACGGGGGCCGGACGGCGGAGGATCGCCGCGCCGAGCGGCGTGAGCGGTTGCTGAGCGCGGGGTTGGAGCTTTTCGGGACCGAGGGGTACGCGGCCAGCTCGATCGAGAAGCTGTGTGCGGCCGCCGCGGTGTCGACGCGCAACTTCTACGAGGAGTTCGCGAGCCGGGAGGCGTTGCTCGTCGCTTTGCACACGCGGGTGCTGGAGCTGGCCGTCGGGGCCGTGGCCGAGGCGTTCAGCAAGGCGGAGGCCGAGGACGCGGCGCTGGCCACGCGGATCGAGATCGCGGTGCGGGCGTACATCACCACGACCGCGAAGGATCCGCGGTGGGCGAAGCTGTCCTATGTGGAGGTCATCGGGGTCAGTGAGACGGTCGAACAGCATCGGATCACCTGGCGGGAACGGTGGGTCATGCTGCTGGAGGCCGAGGCGGCACGTGCGGTCAGCCGGGGCGAGGCGCGGGACCGGGACTTCCATCTCGGCGCGGTCGCGCTGATCGGGGCGGTCAACGAGCTCGTGTTCCACTGGGCGACCGGGGGCTACCGGATCCCGCTCGACGACGTGATCGCCGAGCTGGTCAGGGTCGCGACGGCGATCGTCACGCCGTGAAGTCCACCCGGTCTCCATCCGCGAATGGACGCGGGGAGCCGCTGATGCTGGCAAGCTGATCGGGTGTTCCTGCCGCTGATGTTCACCCGCCCGCGCGGGCACGCGTACGCCCGGTGCGCGCTGGGCACGGCGGGCTTGGGCTACCTGGTCATCGCGGGGCTGGTGCCGGGCACCGACACCCCGTGGCTGGCCGGCTACGTGCTCGCCTACCTCTGCCTGGTCGCCACGATCATGCTCTCCTCGCAGACCGGAACCCCGCGGCTGCTGCTGGCCGCGGTGCTCGTCACGACGACGGTAGGCGGCGTGATGGTCGTCGCGGGGTCGACGTTGTTCGGCGCCCTGCTGCTGTGCGAGATGATGTTCATCGCCGGGTTCAGCATGCCGCTGGCCACCAGCTGGGTGATCTTCGCGATGGCCGTCGGCGCCGCGGTGCTCGGCCGGGATTCCTGGGGCGGCAAGGCCGTGCTGGGCGCGGTACTGCTGAGCGTCTGGCTGTCCGGGGCGTCACGGCGGCAGTACCTCAAGCGCATGGAACAGGCCGAGATGCTGGTCGCCGAGACGCGACATTCGGCGGCGCTGGCCGAACGGGCCCGTATCGCGCGCGAGATCCACGACATCCTGGCGCACTCGCTGTCCGCGCTTTCGCTGCAGCTCGAAGCGGCGGGCGCGATGCTGCACAGCGAGACCAAGGATCTGACCAAGATCGCCGCCTGTGTCGACCGGGCGAGCAGGCTCGCGCGGGAGGGCATCATCGAGACCAGCCGCGCGGTGCAGGCGTTGCGGGAGGACGCCGTCTCGCTGCCGGACCTGCTTCCGTCCCTTGTGGACGGTGAGAACGTCCGGCTGAGCATCACCGGCGATCCGCGAGAACTGCCGCCCGCCGCCGGGTTGACGCTCTACCGGACCGTCCAAGAGGCGCTGACCAACGCGCGCAAGCACGCGCCGGGCTCCCCCGTCACGGTCGAACTCGGCTATGCCAGGAAGGAAGTGACCGCCACCGTGACCAATCCCGCGTCCGCGGCCGGACCGCTCACCGGAACCGGGGCTGGCTACGGCCTCACCGGCATCAGGGAACGCGCCGAACTCGTCGGCGGCACGCTCGTCGCGGGCCCGCTCGGCGACGGCTGGCAGGTCTCGGTCAAGGTGCCGTCATGACCGAGGTGCGTGTGGTCGTCGCGGACGACCAGTCCGCTGTCCGAGAAGGACTGGCGCTGCTCATCGAGGTACTGCCGGGCATCACGGTCGTCGGCCAGGCACCGGACGGCGACGTCGCGGCCGAACTCGTCGCGACCGAGAAGCCGGACGTGGTGCTCATGGATCTCGCGATGCCACGCTGCGACGGCGTCACCGCCACTCGCCGGATCCGTGACGGCCATCCCGAAACCCAGGTCGTGGTCCTCAGCACCTACGCCGACGAGGACTCGATCCTGCGCGCGCTCGACGCGGGCGCGCTCGGCTACCTCACGAAGTCGGCCACCCGCGACGAAATCGGGCGCGCCATCCACGCGGCCGCGGCGGGCCAGGCCGTGCTCGATCCCGAAGTCCAGCGCCGCCTCGTCTCGGCGGCACTGAAACTTCCCGCGCCGACCGAAGCCGAGGCCGACGAACTCACCGCCCGCGAGCGCGACGTGCTCCGCTTGCTCGCCGCCGGGCAGACCAACCGCGAGATCGCGAAAGCATTGTTCGTCAGCGAGGCGACGGTCAAAACCCACATCAACCGCATCTACGCCAAAACGGGCAGCCGCGACCGCGCGCAAGCCATCCGCTACGCCTACACCAACGGCTACGCCACGGCCTGAAACCCGGGATAAAGCGGGCTTTACTCCCCGGGATAAAGCCCGCTAAACATCCGGGAGTAAAGCGGGCTTTATCCCCGGGTGTAAAGCCTGCTTTATCCCGGTCCTGGCAGGGCGGGCATGACGGGGCTTTCCAGCCAGCCGCGGAAGAAGTCGCGCAGGGAGCGGCCGGCGTAAAGCTCGGCCGTGGCGACGAACTCGCGCGTGGTCACGGTGCCGTGGCGGTGTTCGGTCGCCCAAGCCTTCACCAGCGCGAAAAACGCGTCGTCGCCGATCTCGTGCCGCAAAGCGTGCAACGTCAACGCCCCGCGCTTGTACACGCGCTCGTCGAACATCCGCTCCACGCCGGGATCCGCGATCTTCAGGTCGGCGGGCTTCGCCTTCATCCGCGTGTACCAGGACCGCGCCAGCGTCTGCGCGGACGCCCCGCCGGACTCCTCCGACCACAGCCACTCCGCGTACGTCGCGAAGCCTTCGTTGAGCCAGATGTGCCGCCAGTCGGCCACGGTCAACGAGTTCCCGAACCACTGGTGCGCCAGCTCGTGGACCACCAGCCGCTCGTGCGTGCGGCGGCCGTCGACGTGGTTCGCGCCGAAGATCGACATGCCCTGCGCTTCGATCGGGTCGTCGAGATCGTCGTCGGTCACCACGATGACGTACTCGTCGAACGGATACGGCCCGAACATGGTCTCCAAGGATTCCATGATCTGGGCCTGCCGCCCGAAGTCCCGCGCGAAGTTCCGGTGCAGCCGGTGCGGCACACCGGCGCGCTGGATCACCCGCGACGGCGGGAACTCGAACTCGTCGTACCGGCCGATCTGGACGCTCATCAGGTACGTCGGCGTCGGCTCGGTCCGCTCGAACACCCACGTCGTCGTGCTGGCGCGGGTGTACTGCGACTTCAGGTTCCCGGTCACGAACACCGCGTACGGCGACGCCGTGGTCAGCGCGACCCGGTACGTCGCCTTGTCCGCCGGGTGGTCGTTGCACGGGAACCACGACGGCGCGCCGATCGGCTGGCTCGCGACGAGCGAGCCGTCGGTCAGCTCGTCCCAGCCGATGTCGCCCCACATGCCCGCGATGGGCCTGGGGTTGCCGACGTAGTGCACCTCGACGGTGAACTCGGCGCCGACCGGCAGCGACTTCTGCGGTTTGACGTTCAGCTTGTGCTGGTTACGGGTGAACCGCGCGGGCTTGCCCGACACGAGTACCCGGTTGATCCGGAACTCCCCGAAGTCGAGCGAGAGCCGCGACAGCGCCTGGGTGGCCACACACACCACCGAAGCCTTGCCGGACAACCGGTTCGGTCCGATCCGGTAGTCCAGCTCGAGGTCGTAATGCTTGACGCGATAACCGCCGTTACCGTGGCGGGGCAGATAGGAATCGCCGGAGGTGTCCGCACCTGGAGCGGGAGCGGCAGCCTTGAAGATCACCCGCGACGATCCACCTTCCATGCCGAAATCGGGTTGCCCAGCCAGCGCGAGTCGGCGGGCACCGCGTCGCCTCGGGTCACCAGGGACCCCGGGCCGACGGTGGTGCGAGCACCGATACTCGCCCCTGGCAGCACGATACCGTGCGGGCCCAGCGTGGCGCCCTCTTCGAGAGCGACCGGAGACATACTCATGATCCGATCGTGAAAGAGATGTGTCTGGACAACGCAACCGCGGTTGATGGTCGCGCCGTCGCCGAGGCTGACGAGGTCCGACTCGGGCAGCCAGTAGGTCTCCAGCCAGACACCGCGGCCGACGCGGACACCCATGGTGCGCAGCCAGGTGGTCAGGATCGGCGTGCCGCCGACGGACCCGATCAGCCACGGCACCGCGAGCGCCTCGACGAAGGTGTCGGCCAGCTCGTTGCGCCACACGAACGAACTCCACAGCGGGTGCTCGATCGCGCGGAACTTCCCGACCAGCGTCCACTTCACGACGGTCGCGGTCAGCGCGGCGACGACACCGGCGGCCAGCATCAGCGGCCCGGCCAGCAGCGCGGCCACGCCGAACCCGAACGCCGAACCCAGCGCGAGCACCGCGCCGATCACCAGCACGGTCAGCGCGACACCGCACATGACCGGGATGATCCGGCACAGCTCGACCAGCGCGCGCATCGCCTTGAGGTGCAACGCGGGCGTGAACGTCCGGCTCGTGTCGGCGTCACCGACCGATCGGCGCACCGGCAGCGGCGGCATGCCGAGGTACGACGAGCCCTTCTTCGCCTTGAGCGGCGCCGAGGACAGCACGCCGACCAGCCCGCGCTTCGGCACCGAGCGGCCGGGCGCGGCCATGCCGGAGTTGCCGAGGAACGCCTGCTTGCCGATGCGCGCCGGAGCGACGTGCAGCCAGCCGTGGCCGAGCTCGTAGGTGGCGACCATGGTGTCGTCCGCGAGGAACGCGCCGCTGTCGACCTGGGTCATCTTGGGCACCGCGAGCACGGTCGACGCTTCGACGTTGCGGCCGACCTTCGCGCCGAGCATGCGCAGCCACACCGGGGTGAACAGGCTGGCGTACAACGGGAACAGGCCTTCGCGGGCCATCCCCATCAGCCGCTCGGTCGCCCAGACCTGCCACGCGATCCGGCCGTGGACGGGGTGGTAGCCCTCGACCATGCCGACGCTCAGCGAGCGGACACCGATCAGCACGAGCAGCGCGTACGTCACGAAGTACGCGATCGTCGCGAGCGGCACGAACAGCAGCGCCTGGCCGAGCGCGGCTCCCAGCGACGGGGCACCGGCGATCGCGGTGCCGAGGATCGCGACGGCGGGCACCGCGGCTAGCGCGGGCAGGAAACCGAGCACCAGCGAGGTCGCACCGTAGACCGAAGCCCAGAAGCGGGACCGCGGCGGCCGCGAAGACGGCCACTTCAGGCCTTCCTTGCTGGCACGCGCCGCGGGCGAACCGGCCCAGCGCTGACCGGCGGGCACCGCGCCGCGGACGGTCGACCCGGCCGCGATCTCCGCGCCCTTGCCGATCCGCGCGCCCGGGAACAGCGTGCTGCGCGCGCCGATCCTGGCGTCGGCGCCGATCCGGAGCGCGCCGATGTGGACGATGTCGCCGTCCACCCAGTGCCCGGTCAGGTCGACCTCGGGCTCGATGGCCGCGCCGCGGCCCAGTTTCAGGAAACCGGTGACCGGCGGCGGCGAGTGCAGGTCGACGTCCTTGCCGATCCGCGCGCCGAGCGCCTTGGCGTAGGTGGTCATCCAGGACGCGCCCGCGATGGAGTCGGCGCCGCTGAACTCGGCCAGCTTTTCGGCCGTCCACAGCCGCAGGTGCACGCTGCCGCCACGCGGGTAGCTGCCGGGGCGGACCCCGCTCAGCAGCACGCGCGCGCCACCGGCGGCGATCGCGATGCGACCGGCCGGGCTGAACAGCAGCACCCAGGCGAGCCCGATCCACGCCCAGTTCAGCGTGGGAGCCCAGCCGAAACCGAGCAGCGACAGGATGTTCGACAGCGCCGCGGCGATGGTCACCCAGCGCAGGCCGACGAGTCCCATCAGCGGGACCATGAGCGCGCTCTGGATGATGCCGGCGCGACGCGGGGTCGGCGCGATCTCGCGGCGCTCGGTCTCCTGACCGGTCAGCGCGTCCAGCATCGACGCGAGCGCGCCGAGCTTCGGGTTCTGGTAGATGTCGTTGACCGAGACCTGCGGGTGGCGGGTCCGGATCCGGGCGATCAGCTGCGCGGCCGTGAGGCTGCCGCCGCCGTTGGAGAAGAAGTCGGCCTTGGCGCTTTTCACCGACACGCCAAGGATTTCCGCCCAGCCTTCGGCCAGCCAGGCCTCGGTGGCGGACAGCCCGGACGACGCGGCGTCCACAGTGGACAGCGGCCACGGCAGCGCGTTGCGGTCGACCTTGCCCGAGGTGCGGGTCGGCAGGTCGTCGACAAGCGCGAGCAGCGGCACCAGCGCGGCGGGCAGCTGGTCACGCAGCCGCGTCGCGGCGTCGTCCTGGTCGAACTCGACGCCCTCGGCCGGGACCACGTACCCGACGAGAACCTGGTTGCCCGCCTTGGTCTTGCGGATCGCGGCGGCCGCGCCCTGGACACCGGGCAGCGACTGGAGCGCGGAGTCGACCTCGCCCAGCTCGATGCGGCGGCCGCCGAGCTTGACCTGCTCGTCGAGGCGGCCCAGGAACAGCAGGCCTTCCTCTTCGGCGCGGACCATGTCGCCACTGCGGTACGCGCGCTGCCAGCCGAGCGACGGCAGCGGCGCGAACTTCTCGGCGTCCTTTTCGGCGTCGAGGTAGCGCGCGAGGCCGACACCGCCGATGACCAGCTCACCGGTCTCGCCCATGCCGACGAGTTCGCCCGCTTCGTTGACGACGGCCAGCTGCCAGCCCGCGAGCGGGAGGCCGATGCGAACAGGGCCTTCGCCGGTCATCTGCGCGGCGCAGGCGACGACGGTGGCCTCGGTGGGGCCGTAGGTGTTCCAGACTTCGCGGTCCTCGACGGCGAGGCGCTCGGCCAGCTCCGGCGGGCAGGCTTCGCCGCCGAAGATGAGCAGGCGGACGTCCTCGAGCGCGTCGGCCGGCCACAGCGCGGCCAGCGTCGGGACGGTCGAGACGACGGTGATCTGCTGCGCGACCAGCCACGGGCCGAGGTCGACGCCGGTGCGCACCAGCGAACGCGGCGCGGGCACCAGGCAGCCGCCGTAGCGCCAGGCGAGCCACATCTCTTCGCAGGAGGCGTCGAACGCGACGGACAGGCCGGCGAGCACGCGGTCACCGGGGCCGATGGGCTCCTCGGTGAGGAAGAGCTGGGCTTCGGCGTCGACGAAGGCGGCCGCGGAGCCGTGCGTGACCGCGACGCCCTTGGGCTTGCCGGTCGAACCGGAGGTGAAGATGATCCAGGCGTCCTCGGACGGGCCGGGCGTGCCGGTGCGGCCGCCAGGGGTGCCGTGGACGGTGATGGTGCGGCCGTCGGTGGCGACCGCGGCGACCTCGGCCTCGCCGAACACCAGCTCGGCGCGCTCTTCGGGGTCGTCGGCGTCGACCGGGACGTACGCGGCGCCGACGGTCAGGGTCGCCAGGATGGCGATGTACAGCTCGGCGGTGCCGGAGGAGATCCGGATGCCGACGCGGTCGCCGACGCCGACACCGGCCTCGCGCAGGAGGCGGGCGTAGGCGTCGATCTCTTCGCCGAGCTTGCGGTAGGTCAGCACGGTGGTGCCGTCGTCGATGGCGCCCGCGTTGGGGTGCTTCGCGGTCGTTTCGGCGAGGATGTCGAGCAGGGTGCGCTCGCTGGCCCCGAGACCGGACCAGAAGAGCGCGCGGTCGGCGACCGGCGCCGCGGAGGGCGCGACGGTCAGCTCGGCGTTGCAGGTAAAGAGCGAACTTTCAGCCGTCAGGGTCATCAGAAGGACACCTCGGGCAGGACAAATCTGTGGGCGCGCAAGCCCATCACTCACCTTCCAGACGAGCGTATTCGGGCTTGCACTCCGAATGAGGTGCCCGCTAACAGACCGATGACTTTACCAAAGGTGAACGCCAGATCTCTTGAAGGTCACTTTCGAGTGTCGGGAATCACCAGGTCAAGGCCCTGACACGCGCGAATGGCCACACTCCGGGACAGTTTTCCCGGAATGTGGCCATCACGGACCGCTACTACTTCTTCTTTGCGACCTTCGAAGGCTTGGAGCCGACGCGCGGCTTCTTCTCGCGGACACGGACGTTGATCCGCACCGGCGAGCCCTCGAAGCCGAACCGCTCACGGAACTTGCGCTCGATGAACCGGCGGTAACCCGCCTCGAGGAAGCCCGTGGTGAACAGCACCAGCGTCGGCGGCCGGATGCCTGCCTGGGTCGCGAACAGCACCTTCGGCTGCTTGCCGCCGCGCACCGGCGGCGGGGTGGCCGCGATGAGGTCGGACAGCCAGGCGTTGAGCAGGCCGGTCGGCACGCGCTGGTCCCACGAGGTGAGCGCGGTACGCAGCGCGGGCGCCAGCTTGCGCACCGAACGCCCGGTCAGCGCCGAGATGTTGACCTTGTCGGCCCACGGCACGCGGACCAGGCCGCGTTCGAGCTCACGCACCATCTGGTGGCGGCGGTCCTCGTCGACCAGGTCCCACTTGTTGAACGCCAGCACGCACGCGCGACCGGCCTCGACGACCATGGTCAGCACCCGCAGGTCCTGCTCGGACAGCGGCTCGCTGGAGTCCAGCAGCACGATCGCGACCTCGGCCGCGTCGATCGCGGTCTTGGTGCGCAGCGAGGCGTAGTACTCGGCGCCGTTGGCCGAGTTGACCCGCTTGCGCAGACCGGCCGTGTCGACGAACCGCCAGGTCTGACCGTCCAGCTCGACCAGCGAGTCGACCGGGTCGACCGTGGTGCCCGCCACCGAGTCGACGACCGAACGCTGCTCGCCGGTGAGCTTGTTGAGCAGGCTCGACTTGCCCACGTTCGGCTTGCCGACCAGCGCGACACGGCGCGGACCGGCGACGGCGCGGTCGCCGTCACGGGGCGCCTCGGGCAGCGCCTTGATGATCGCGTCGAGCAGGTCACCCGAGTTGCGGCCGTGCAGCGCGCTGACCGGGTACGGCTCGCCGAGGCCGAGCGACCACAGCGAAGCGGTGTCGGCGAGCAGGCGCTCGTCGTCGACCTTGTTGGCGGCCAGCAGGACCGGGGTCTTCGAGCGGCGCAGCACGCGCGCGACGGCCTCGTCGGTGGTGGTCGCGCCGACCGAGGCGTCGACGACCAGCAGCACGGCGTCGGCGGTGGACATCGCCATCTCCGCCTGCGCGGTGATGGAGGCCTGCAGCCCGGAAGCGCCGGGCTCCCAGCCGCCGGTGTCGACCAGCGTGAAGCGGCGGCCGCCCCAGAACGCGTCGTACGCGATCCGGTCACGGGTGACGCCGGGAACGTCCTGAACGACCGCCTCTCGGCGGCCGAGAATGCGGTTGACCAGCGTCGACTTACCGACGTTCGGCCTGCCGACGACGGCGAGCACCGGCTGCGAGAGCTGGGCCTCTTCGGCCGCTTCGCCTGCCTCGATCGCCGCGTCGAGCGACGCGAACTCGGACTCGTCTGACCAGGAGCCGTCTACTTCGCCGGCTCCGTCGAACTCTTCCATTGCTCTACTACTTTCGCGTGTCTTGGATTCCGTGTTCCAAGCGCCATTTGTCCAAAACCGCGACCAGGTCGGCGAGGGCAACGCGCATCTGCTCGGTGCCCTCCTCCAGCCCGGTCTTGCCCCGCCCTATTTCCGGGGTGAACGGTTCGCCGACCATGATGTCGACTCGCGGCCGCCAGCGGCGTTTGCCGTCGGCCGGTTTGCGTGTCCCGCGCGTCGCGACCGGCACCACGGTGGCACCACCCGCCCGCACGAGCCATGCCGCGCCACGCTCGAAACTCTCGGCGTCGCCGGCACCTCGGGTGCCCTCGGGAAAGATCCCGACGCACCCGCCGTCTTTGAGCACGCCCGCCGCGGTGAGCAGGGGCTTGCGGTCCACCGCGTCCCGCTTGACCGGGATCTGCCCGAGCTTCGGGAAGTACCAGCCGACGAAGCCACGGAAAAGCTCGTCCTTGACCAGGAACGCGCTGCGGCGCGGCAGCATTCCGAACAGCAGTCCCGGCTCGGCCATCGAGCTGTGGTTGCCGATCACCACCAGCGGGCCGGTGACCGGGATCCGGTCACGGCCGTGCACCTTCACCCGGAACGCGGGCCGCAGGCAGTACCGGCCGATGAGGCGGCCCATCTCGTGCATCCACCCGACGGAGCCCTCGGGAAGTCCCTTCGCGGTCACCGGGTGACCTCGACCGGGCATTCGCTGAGCAGCCCGCGCTGGCTGGCCAGCTCGGCCAGCGCCACGATCACCTGGTCGATGTTCAGCTCGGAGGTGTCGACCGGCACGGCGTCCTCGGCCTTGCGCAGCGGCGAGGCCGCGCGCGTCGAGTCCAGCTTGTCGCGCCGCTCGACGCTCGCCTTCGCGTCGTCCACAGTGGACTCGCGACCGGCGGCCGAGTCCTGCGCGCTGCGCCGCTTGGCGCGCACGTCCGAGGACGCGGTGAGGAAGACCTTGAGCGGCGAGTCCGGCGTGACGACGGTGCCGATGTCACGACCCTCGACGACGATTCCGCCTTGCGCGTCAACGACTTCGGCGATGATCCGCCGCTGCTCGGCGACGAGGAACTCACGCACGGCGGGCACGGCCGAGACCGGCGAGACGGCCAGCGTGACCTCCGGGCCCCGGATCTCGGCGGCGACGTCCTCGCCACCGAGTTCGACGCTGGGCCGCTCGGGGCTGGTGCCGATGGCGAGTTCGGCCGCCCGCGCGACCTCGGCGACCCGGTCCGCGTCCTGGGGGTCGACACCCGCGCGGAGCACGGCGAGCGTGACGATCCGGTACATCGCACCGGTGTCGAGGTAGCCGGCGCTCAGCTTCGCCGCGAGCTTGCGCGCGACCGTGGTCTTCCCGGTCCCCGACGGGCCGTCCAGCGCGACCACACCACGTAGGGCTCCCGCCACCGATACTCTCCTAGCTCGTCCGCCGATTTCCGGTCCCCATTCTGCCTGGTGGGGTGCCGGTCGGTTCAGTCGGCCGTGCCCTGGGCGAACTGCTCGACCAGCAGTGCGAGACGTGCCTCACGCTGCGCCGTCCGCTGCCGCCCGTTCCGGTTGAGCGTGACGATGCCGTGCAGTGCCGCCCAGAACGTCTCGGTCAGCGTTTCGAGGTCCCGGTCCCCCGCCACCGGCCCGACGATGGCCAGCAGTTCGCCGAACGCGTCCTTGAGCGGCTGCGGCGCGTCGGGCCCGCCGAACCGCAGCTCGGTCGGCAGCGTGAACATCGCGTCGTAGAGCGCAGGCTTCTCGTCGGAGAAGCCGACGTACGCGCGGGCGAGCGCGGCCATGGCCTGGCGCGCGGTGCTCCCTTCCACCCGGGCTTTCCGCAGGATCACGGCAAGCTCGGCGCAGCCTTCGACGGCGGCCGCGGCCATGATCGCGTCCTTGCCGGCGAAGTGGCTGTAGAGCACGGGCTGGCTGTACTCGATCTTGGCCGAGAGCCGCCGGGTGGTGACGGCGTCCCAGCCCTCGGCCTCGGCGAGCTCCCTGGCCGCGGCGACGATCGCGAGTTCCCGATCGGCGCGGTCGCGCTGCTTGCGTGTCGGACTGGTCATACCCAGATCCTAGCATTGCTAGACAAGCTAGCGCCGCTACGCTAGCGTTGCCAGTATTACTAGCACTGCTAGATCACTGGAGGAACCCTCATGCTGACCACCGCTTACGTCCTCACCGGCCTGCTCGCCGCGTTCATCGCCTACATCGGCGTCATGTACATCTGGAAGCCCGCCGCGATCGCGCCCGGCTTCGGGTTCCGGGAACTGCCGTCGCGCGGCGACAGCTACTTCCACGTCAAGGGCGTGCGCGACCTCGGGTCGGCGGTGATCGTCGTGGCGCTGTGGATCTACGGTGACCAGCACGCGCTGGGCTGGCTGCTGCTCGCGATCGCGAGCATCCCGCTCGGCGACATGCTGGTCGTGTTGCGGCACAAGGGGAAGAAGGCCGCCGCGTTCGGAATCCACGGCGCCACCGCGGCGTTGGTCGTGGTGACGGGGATCTTGCTGCTGGTCGGCTGATCCGCCCGAATCGGACAATGGGTTACGGTGGTGACGTGAACGTCGAGGTGACTCCCCTTCCTGGGATCGGTGTGCGTAAGGACTTCGCGACGCGCAACGGAAGGAGGATCGGCGTCGTCAGCAAACGCGACGGCCAGACCGACCTCATAGTGTCCAAAGCGGACGACCCCGACGCCTGCATGGCCTCGATCCCCCTCAGCTCCGAGGAGGCGGGCGCGCTCGCGAACCTGCTCGGCGCGCCGCAGCTCGTCGCGCAGCTGAACGAGGAGCACCGCGACCTGCCCGGCATCAACACCAAGCAGCTGCCGATCAAGGCGAACTCGCCGTTCGACGGCCGCACGCTCGGCGACACCGCGCTGCGCACCCGCACCAGCGTCTCGGTCGTCGCGGTGATGCGCGCCGGGCAGGTGCATCCCTCCCCGACCCCGGACTTCACCTTCACCGGCGGCGACCTGCTCGTGGTCGTCGGCACCTCCGAAGGACTCGAAGCCGCCGCCAAGATCCTCAAGTCGGGCTGAGCGGATGGATCACACCGCACTGTCCTTGATCGAACTCGGGGCGGTCTTCTTCGTGCTGGGCGCGCTCGGGCGCCTGGCCGGGAAGATCGGGATGTCCCCCATTCCGCTCTACCTGATCGGCGGCCTCTGCTTCGGCCAAGGCGGGCTGATCCCGCTGACCGACATCGGCGGCTTCACCCACCTCGCCAGCGAGATCGGCGTCGTGCTCCTGTTGCTCCTGCTGGGCCTCGAGTACTCGGCCGCGGAGCTGTTCACCGGACTGCGCCGTTCGTGGATGGCCGGTCTGGTCGACATCGTGCTGAACGCGGCGCCGGGCGCGGCGGTCGCGCTGATACTGGGCTGGGGCCCGATCGGCGCGCTCGTGATGGCGGGCGTCACCTACATCTCGTCTTCGGGGATCATCGCGAAGGTGCTGGGCGACCTCGGCCGCCTCGGTAACCGCGAAACCCCGGTGGTGCTGTCGATCCTGGTCTTCGAAGACCTGGTGATGGCCCTTTATCTCCCGATCTTGACCGCGGTGCTCGGCGGTGTCAGCTTCCTCGGCGGCCTCGAAGCCGTCGGCATCTCGCTGATGGTGATCACCGTCGTGCTCGTGATCGCGCTGAAGTTCGGCCGCTACGTCTCGGCGCTGGTCGACAGCCCCGACCGCGAGGTCTTCCTACTCAAGGTCCTCGGCGCCGCGCTGCTCGTCGCGGGCGTCGCGTCGGCCATGCAGGTCTCGGCCGCGGTCGGCGCCTTCCTGCTCGGCATCGCGATCTCCGGCTCCACCGCCGAGAACGCGACGCACATGCTCGAACCACTGCGCGACCTCTTCGCGGCCGTGTTCTTCGTGGTCTTCGGCCTCAACACCAACCCGGCCTCGATCCCGCCGGTACTCGGCTGGGCCGTCGTGCTCGCGGTGACGACCACGCTCACCAAGGTCGGCACCGGCTGGTGGGCGGCCAGGCGCCAGGGCATCGGCAAACTGGGCCGCGCCCGAGCAGGCGCCGCACTGGTCGCCCGAGGCGAGTTCTCGATCGTCATCGCGGGCTTGGCCGTGGCCACCGGCGCGGTCAGCGGCGACCTCGCCGCGCTCGCCACGGCCTACGTCCTGCTCATGGCCATCCTCGGCCCGACCGCGGCCCGCGTGGTCGAGCCCATCGCGAAAGCCTTGCAGCGCAAGGTTTCCGCCCGCACTTCCCCCGCCGCCGAACCCAGCTAAAAAAATCCCAATGTGCCATTGGTCAGGTTTCAGGCCCCCAATGTGGCTTTCGTCAGCTCAAATCTGACGAAAGCCACATTGGGATTTTTTTACCAGCCGAGGCGGATCTCGGGGTTCAGGCGCAGGTGACCCAGGCCGAGCGGCAGGTTGACCGAGACGTCCAGCCCGAAGCTCGGGGCCGAGCCGGCCACCGGAAGGTTCACCGACGTCTTAGCCAGGTCCAGGGTGAACTTGGTCGCCGCGCGTGGCTGGCCGAGGAAGCCCTGGTCCGTGCCGCCGATGATCAGGGCGAGCTGGTGTCCCTTGGGGACGACGTGGTCGGTGCTCGCCAGCCGGAAGGTCATCGTGTACGCCTTGCCGGGGGTGAGCGGCTCTTCCTTGCCGAGCGAGCGGTAGTTGCCGAGGTCCGCCCAGCCACGGCTGAAGATCTCCGAGCCGACCGTCACCGAGTCCGCGGTGGTGACGCGGTAGCAGCCGTTGTCGCCGGGAGCGTTGGCGCCCCAGCAGGTTTCGCCGGTGCCGGTCTTGATGCCCTCGCCGGAGCCGGTGTAGTTGCGGATCGTCGCGGGCCCGTAGTCGACGAGCACCGCGGACAGCTGCGCGGTCGAGGTGTTCGGCGTCGCGGTGACCGTGATCGTGGACGTTCCGGAGATCTGCAGATCACGGTCGAGCTTGCCGGTCGAGTACAGCACCCGGTTACCGGAGACGCTCGACGGCTGGGCCGCCCAGTCGGTCTCGCTCAGCCGCGGATTGTCGGTGAACGCCGCGGTGCCGCTCGACGGCGCCGTCGTCAGCGAACCGAGGCCCGCCGCGGCGCCCGCGTGCGGGCGGTAGGTCACGCCGGAGGTGTTCGCGGCAGGCCACGACGACTGGTCCACCCACTGGTCCGGCGCACGCTCGATGCTCGCCATCGGACCGCGCTCGATGCCGTTGTCGATGCCGAGCAGGTAATGGTCGAACCACTGGTGCAAGGTGTCGACCCACTGGGCGCGCCGGTAGTCGAACGGGTCGACGTGCCCGGTTTGCGAGAGCCAGATCTTGCGCTCGACGCCGTTGGCCGCGAGCCGGTCCCACCACTGTCCGAAGTGGATGGTCTGGACGTTGAGGTCGCCGAGCCCGTGCGAAAGCAGCACGCTCGCGCGCACGTTCTGGGCCGTGGTGAGGTAGTCGCGCGCGGACCAGAACGGGCCGTAGTCGCCGTTGCTGGTCGCGCCTTGGGTGAGTTTCTGGTTGGCGGCGGAACAGTTCTGCCCGCTGTTGCCGCGTTCCACCGTCTGCGCGAGCCCGACCGGGTTGAAGCCGAAGGTGGCGCCGTCGGAGCGGTAGTAGTTGTACCAGGAGCTGATCCCGGCGATCGGCACGATCGTCTTCAGTCCGTCCACCCCGGTCGCGGCGACGCCGTTGGCGATCGTCGCGTCGTAGGACTTGCCGATCATGCCGACCTTCCCGGTCGACCAGCCCGCCGTCGTCGCCGAGCCGCCGGTTTTGGCGGTATAGCCCTGCGCGCGGCCGTTCAGCCAGTCGACGACGGCCTTCGCGGAGAGCACGTCCGACGGCCCGCCGACATCGGCGCAGCCCTGCGACCGGTTGGTGCCCGCGAGGTCGACGAGCACGATCGCGTACCCGCGCGGGACGAAGTAGTTGTCGTAGAACTTTGCCCGGTGTTTCCTGAGCTGGGAGGGCTTCGAGGTCAAACAGGTCCTGACCTGCATCTTTGGTCGGATTGGGTCCGGTTGGGTCTGGTCCGGTCCGGACGTCTGACGGCCTGGAGACGGCCTGACGGCCTTGGCCTGCTCGGTCCAGAGAGTCAGTTGGTGGGGGCTGAACAGGGCGGTCTGGTTGGGGCTGATCTGGCGGCTGGGCATTGTCGTGGCTCCTTGGTGAGTCGGGCTACGAGGCTGTAGACCTGGTGGGCTCTCCGCCCCCGTCTTCCTCGCCCCTGCCCGCGTTAGCACCAGGCCGTCTGTGTCAAAGTGAAGCTTGCTTCATCGCGTAGCGACGCCGTAGGCGCTCTTGATGCAGGCGGTCTGGTGTTAAACGATCTGCTGCGGGGAAGGCCCACCTTCTTTGACCCCGTCGCTCACATCCGCATGCCCGAATGTCGTCCTGACCTGTGCGGCTGCCGGGCAATTCCGCGGTGACCTCCTGCGGGCCGAGACACCCTCGGGCGAATCGCGTTGCGACCTGGTGCGGGCCCCTGAATACTCGACTGGCCCCCGGCGTTCCCCTCCCCCCTCGTGGACGCCGGGGGCTTTCTCATGCCGTGGGTACGGCGGCCCGATGTGGCCATGGTTGAGGACACGGCGGCGGCGCGCGTGCATTCGCCTGTGTCGGCGGGCTCGCCCGGCGGGGCGGCCGGAGCGGAGCGGGAGGCCGATCCCGCCATGGGGCGAAGTCCGCCGCACGCAAGGTGACCTGTGCGCGCCGCCGCAAGGCGGCGCCTTGATCCCATAGAGCCAAATTCGGCAGCAAGTTACCTAGACGTGGCCTGGTGAAGCTCGGTGACTTGAGTAACGGGGTAGCTGGTGGCCGGGTATGGAAGCATGGGGGCCATGGCTACCAACCTGCATGACCTCGTCGAGAAGCTCCCGAAGACGTTGGTGCTCTGGGACGTGGACCACACGCTGATTGAGAACGGCGGTGTGAGCAAAGATACGTACGCCTTGGCGTTCGAGTTGCTGACTGGGCGCTCAATTGAGATTCGACCGGTGACCGATGGACGCACCGACTTTCAGATCATGCGGGACATCCTGGAAGCCAACTCGGTTGATGCCAGCGGATACGTCGAGATCGCGCAGTTCGAAGGCGTGCTAACCAAGGCTATGGAGCGAAACGCGCCGGAGTTGCCAAAGCGAGGCCATATTCTTCCCGGAGTGCTGGACGCGCTGGCTGCGCTGAAATCGGCACCCAATGTCGTGCAGTCTGCTCTAACCGGAAATATCTTGCCGAATGCTCGGGCCAAGCTTGCGGCTTTCGATCTTGATTCTCGCGTCGATATGGAGGTGGGCGGATATGGATCAGATGACAAGGTGCGCTCAAACCTGGTGGATGCATCACGTCGGAAAGTGGCGGAAAAGTACGGCATCACGTTTGATCGGTCGTCAACAATTCTGATTGGCGACACACTGGAAGACGTCAAGGCCGGGCATGACGGAGACGCAAAGGTCATCGCCGTGGCGACGGGGATCTACTCGGTGGATCAGTTGAGCAAAGCTGGAGCCGACGTGACCTTGGCCGACTTGTCTAACTTGAGCCTGTTTCTAACTTCGCTCGCGAAGTTGCGCAACGATCAAAGCTAGCCGTTCTTCGCTTCCGCCTGGTCGATTCCGTATGCCTCTTCATTCCAGACAAGCTCAAAGCTCTTCATGTAGGTATCAAAGAAGTCTGCACCTGCCACCTTTCGCAGGTGCAGAATAGGCGCGATATATCCGTACGTACCATAGATGTGCTGATTGACCAACATCTGATCGTCGTATCGAAATATCGAGTTATACAAAGACGTCGCGTGCAACCGAAATTCAATCCCCTCTATTCCGACGAGCGGGCGATAGTAGGCGAGTGCCATCTTAATTCTGCCAGGAATGGCATCAAAAAGCCGTTCTTCCTTGCCTCGCAAAACCATCGCTTCCGTATCGGGGTCACCGAGCAGTATGCGGATCTTAACGCCGCTGCGCGCCTTCTTCTTGAGGATTTCGATCGCAGTAGGGTTATCCTCAGGAAGAAATAAACTGGCATTGGCAAATAGGTCAATAGATTCGGATGCACCACTAAGAAGGTCGAGCCATAGACTTTTCGGCGTATCCGACCGGTGTGGATAGAGCGCCACAAGCTCCCCCGGGACACCCCTCGGTCGCTCCTCGTCAACCGGCGGACTTGCCAACAGGGTCGTCGCTTGGCGGACTGGCGTCGGCGGCTCCGGGATGAACCCAATGCCGCCTGCGTGCTCCTCGAAAAGCTGCTGAACAGTCCAGTCTGGAAACATGCTTTCGAGGACTCGGCAATGATCCGAGTATGGCAACCTGGCTAGATCGCCAGATAACCAGCGATAGAATTGCGCTTTACTGGGCGCGCTCCCTTTCAGGTCTTTGTCGAGCCTAAGCGCCACTCGGTCGTATTCGCGCCTGAACGCACTGTGTGTATGCAGATGGCGCTGCTGAAGCAGCACTTTGAGCACGATTGGTCGGTCTTTCTCCGCCCCTGCCCGGTCGTCGGTCATGCCAACCATGATACCAGACTAGAGACAACTAGAGACAACTCGGGTCGAGGAAGATCCACACGAGACCGCCATGGGGCTGCGGCAAGACTGCTGTTTGGCCGAATCTAGTGGTGTGCCGCCAACAGGGGCGGACCCGAACAGAGGACCAACAACGACATGGCGATTTTCAAGGGTCACCGTTTCACGATTGAATTCGATGAGGCTTTTCCGCAAGGGCTTGTGATGGTCGGCGACGTGGCACCGGACAACGAGTATTTGTCGAACGAGGACAAGGCAAGGGGAAAGCAGGCTAAGCAGCGCATCGACGAGATCACAGGTAAGCGTCAGTGGAAGCTGACCGCGACCGATTTGGGCGAGACCAAGGCAAAGCGGGCCTCGTTCGAGATCACGCTGTTGGCTGATGTGCAGCCGGTGCCGACAACGTCGGAGGTGCTGCCGGGCATGCGCCCGATTGAGCTGGACGGACTCACGGCTGAACCCAAGGTCGCGGGCAACGGTGAGTTCAAGTACCAGGGTTACGCGTTCCGGGCCACCGGCTTCAAGGCTGCGGCTGCGGGTGGTGGCGCGAAGTCGACTCGGTCGGGTGCGGCTGAGTCCAAGGCAGCGTGACGGGCTTGGACTGGATGACGTTGCGATGGTGTCCAAAAAGGTAGTCCACGCATGGGAACGGGCGTATCGAGAGTACGGGGCTGTTTGGACGAGTCAGTCTCGGCTTTCGAGTGAGGCTGCGGCCCGGGAGATGGCAGAGGCTTCCCGGCCGTGGCCTCGGCCTGGCGCGCTATTGCCGCAGATCCCGAAATTCCTTGGTGGACGCTCGCTGCCGTGGACTCTGCGGCCACAGCGTTTGAAGAGCAGGCGTGGCAGTGGGAGGCAAAGACAGGGATTGGCGGAGGGCGGGCAAATGGTCAGCATCAGGGTGACGCCGGGGCTGAATGCGATGGCGGGCATGCGCAACGTAGGTCGCGATCCGGCGGTGCTGGTGCTGACGCTGGATCCGGGAAGTCTGGTGATCGCGGCTCCGGGCGGTCCGGTGATGTGGCCGGAGTTCGTGCGTTTCCTTCACCAACTCCGCGACGGCGTTGACGAAATGATCGAAACATTCGACTTGGAAACCGAGAACAAGGAATAGGAATTATGGCGTTCAACGCGACGTGGAAACCAGGCGCGGACTCGGCTGCGGACATGCATCTGATAGGTCAGCATTTGGTGGCCCTGGTGATCTATCTGGACCCAGACAGCCTGGCTTTCACTCCGCCGAATGACGCACAGGAATGGCCGGAGTTCGCAAGGCTGATGCGGCAGATTCGTGACGGCGCGGACAAAGTCGCCGATTTCGTGGACCGGAACCAGGCGGCGGCGCTGTCGGAACAACGTGAGGAAGGGCACGCTGACGAATTGCCAGGGGTGACGACGTGAATGCGACGGGAGTCATTTTCGGTGAAGGCGTGCCCCTGCCGCTCGGGGAGCTGATCAGGCTCTCGCGCGAGGGTTTTCCCCTGTCGCTGCGAGAGGCGGCAAAACGTATGGATATGTCACCGGCGACGTTGGCACAGATCGAGTCCGGGCGGCGGCCGGTGAAGGGAATCGTGACGATGGTGCGCCTGGCGGATGGGCTGGGTTTGCCGCGTACGCAGGTTTTCGAGTGGGCGGTGGCGGACCTGGAAGACGCACGGGAACGCGGCGCGCTATGACCTCGTCACTGGCGCGGAATGAGAAAGAACAGTCGGGAAAGGGAGGTCGGGTGATGGATTCGCGGATCGTGCCGGGTGGGCGTCCTGCGCAGGTGTGGCGTGGAGCGACGATCCCGGATGTGGAGACCTGCGCGTTTATCAAGGGTATTCGGGAGCATCGGCAATTGTCGGTGGAGGAGGTGTGCAGGCTGTCCGGTATCGCCTCGCAATCGTTGCTGCGCTTCGAAAGCGGGGCCCGTGCGATGCGGTCACTGGACGCGGTGGCGGCACTGGCTGACGTGCTCGACGTGAGCCGTTCGGTGCTGGCGCTGATGGTGCTGCGGGACTTGGAGCTGAAGCGGGGAGGGTGGGAATGATGCGGGCCCACACGCCGATCTCTGGCCCGGACTGCGGGCAGGACGCGTTGCGGTGGGCTGCGGTGTCCTCGCTGCCGATGCCGGACACGCGGGTGATCGGCGGGTGGATCCGCTGGGTCCGGGCGGTGCAGCACATGACAGGTAAGCAACTGGCGGCGCGGGCGCGATGCTCGGAAAACCTGCTGTACAAGATCGAGCGGTCGGAGCAGCCGTTGATGTCGGTGGAGCTCGCGGTGCGGCTGGCTGACGTGCTGTGCGTGCCCCGGGAGTTGCTGGTGGTCCGCGCGGTCATGGACTTCCGCTATGAGCAGCCGCGTTACGAGAACGGGGGTCCGTTCACCGCCTTCTGACCTCCATGTTGGAAAACAAGTGAAGACCGATAAAAGTCCGCACGTGGGGACGCGTGTTCAACAAACGCGTCCTTACGTGCCCAAAATTGTCCCTATTAAACGCAGAACCGGCCCCTGGCTTCCCAACCTGTTCCGGTTCTGCGCCTGTCCACTGGAGTAAGCGAACAATGCAAACGATAAATGACGGCAAGTACTGCGCGTCAACGGGGGTCACCCAGATGCGCAACACAATTACTCAGCGATCTTTCCCGGTCGGGGGTGGTCGCTGATGCAGGCACACGACGTGCAGAACGTGATGATCTTCGCGGCTGTCGGCGGCGGCCTGGCGGTGCTGCTGTGGGTGCTGGCCAAGGTCGGCCGTGCCCTGGCGGGAGTGCTGGAAGCCTTGGCGGCTTTGGCGGTCCTCGCGATGGCGCTGTGGGCGGTGGTGCGTGCGGTCGGCTGGGTTGTTCGGCAACTGGCCACCTACTGGCGCACGGCGTTGACGTTGGTGGCGTTGTGGGCGTGGTGCCGCTGGCTGGGCTGGGTATGGCTGGTCGTGATCGCGGCCTCGCTGGGTCTGGTTCAGCTCGTGTGGTGGCGGCTGGACGCGGTCGGGTATGACCAGTGGTGCGGTCGTCGGCTGCGGGCGTGGTGGCTGCGCTGGACGCTCTACGGGCGCAAGCTGCCGACGTGGCTGCATGCCTGCGGGCTGACGGTGCGCGATGACGCCATCCCGATCGATGTCACGGTCAACCTGGTGTCGCGTCGGCGCAAGCGGGAAGCGACCGCGAAAGCACGCCAGGAATCCGGTGTGGCGGTCCCGAAGATCCTGTCGGTGCGTTCGGGTGCCTCGTGGGATGAGGTCCGGGTGCGCCTGGTGCCGGGTCAGACGCCGGAGGATTTCGACGACGCTGCCCGCGCCCTGGCAGTGGCTCGGAAAGTCACCCGTTGCCAGGTGCGGGAGCTGGAGCCCAACGTGGTGTCGATCGACTTCATGCGGCGGGATCTGTTGACCTCGGCGGTTACGTGCATGCCTATCCCGGAACTGTCCTCGCCTGACGGTACGTCGGTGAATCTGCGGGCGGTGCACGCGGGTGTGACCGAGTACGGCAAGCCGTGGACGATTCCGTTGGTGGGAACGGGTTCGCACATGCTCGTGGCGGGCGCTACCGGGTCGGGTAAGGGTTCGGCGCTGTGGAGTCCGCTCGTGGCGGCCGCTCCGGCGATCCGCGCGGGCCTGGTCCGGGTCTCGGGGATCGACCCCAAGGCAATGGAATTGTCTTACGGGCGTGGGATTTTCGCCCGGTACGGGCAGAACGGCAAGGAAGCGCTGGAGGTGCTCGACGGGCTGCTCGATGAGCTGGAGAAGCGCAAGCGGTGTTTCGCCGGGCACACGCGTGAGGTTCCGATCTCGACGGAGTTTCCGGTAGAGCTGCTGGAGTTCGACGAGATTGGCGCGCTCACGAAGTACACCGACCGCAAGACCCGTGACTCCATTGTGGAAAAGGTGGCGATCCTGGCCACGCAGGGGCGGGCGTTGTTGTTCTCGGTGCGCGGGTACGTGCAGGAGCCGACCAAGGAGACGGTTCCGGTGCGGGAGCTGCTGCCCCGCCGCATCGCCATGCGCCTGACCTCCAAGACGCAGGTACCCATGGTGCTCGGTGACGGCGCGTACGAACGGGGCGCGTGGGCCAACCGCATTCCCGAATCCGACGCGGGTCTGGGCTACGTGTGGGGTGAGGGCGTGCGGGAACCGCTGCGTGTGCGGGCCGGATGGGTTCCTGACCACACGATCAAGCAGCTGGAGCACTACGTCACCAACGGCGGCGCACAGGTGATCAACCTGGCTGATCGGCGCGCGAACGAAGGGAGGTCGGCATGACCACCACCACCGAGAACAACCCGGCCGACAACACCCAGGCCGAGAAACCAGCCGTGACCAGCGAAGAGAACAGGCGATTCCGCGGAGCACTTGCCGCTGACGTGGTGAAGGCGACGGCGGAGCAGCACGGGGTCTGCACGCGGCCGTTCGTGATGGAGGTCGGCGACACCGAGACCGGGGAACTCCGCTATGTCCCGGTGCCGTGCGGGTCCACTGTGGAATCGACATGTCTTCCCTGTGCCCGCAAGGCAAAGGCCCTGAGGCAAGCACAGTGCCGGGAGGGGTGGCACCGGACCAGCGAGCCGGTGATCGAGCGGGAGAAGCCATCTCAGGGGCAGCGGGAGCTATTGGAGTTCCGGGCGGACCTGGCTGCGCACTACCGGGAGGTGACCGCTGCCGGGGATGAGGTGGAAGCGGAGGAGCTGCGGGCGGAGGTGTCCAGTGTGGACGCTGAGTTGCGGGCGTCGGGGATGACGGGCCGTCTGCCGGGGCTGGATGTTCCGGCACGCACGGCGGTGAAGCGGTCGACGAAACGTCGCCAGGACACGCCGAACCTGCCTCGGCGCAAGGTCGCCAAGACCACCGTGGGACGTGAGTACGCCGGGAAGTTCCGGCCCTCGATGTTCGTCACCCTCACCTGTGACACCTATGGTCAGGTGCGGTCGGACGGCTCCCCGGTGAACCCGGCGGCGTATGACTATCGGCGGGCCGCGCGTGACGCCGTGCATTTCGCGGCGCTGGTGGATCGCTGGTGGCAGAACCTGCGGCGGGTGGTCGGCTGGGATGTGCAGTACTTCGCGACCGTGGAGCCGCAACGGCGGGCGGCTCCGCACCTGCACACCGCGTTGCGTGGGGCGATCTCGCACGAGACGGTCAAGCTCGTGACCGAGGCGACCTACCATCAGGTGTGGTGGCCGGAACATGACGAGATCGTCTACACCGACCGGATGCCGTACTGGGATGCTGAAGCGATGTCCTTTGTGGACCCGGGCACGCAGTGCCGCTGACCGCGTGGGATGACGCCGTGGCGGCCGTGGAGGTGCCCGCGCATGTGGTGAGGTTCGGTGCTCAGGTGCACTCGAAGGGTGTGCTGGGTGGCACGGAGGAATCCGGGCGGCACATCGGGTATCTGACCAAGTACCTCACCAAGTCCACCGGTGAGGTCGTCGACGCCGACACGGTCTCTCAGCGGGATCATCACGACCGCCTTCACGCGGAGCTGTCGGTGACGCCGTGTTCGGCTCGGTGCGCTGTGTGGCTGCTCTACGGGATCAACCCCAAGGGCGCGGGCGCGAAGACGACTCCGGGGCACTGCAAAGGCCGTGCGCATCGGCGGGCCACGCTCGGGCTTCCGGGGCGGCGGGTGCTGGTGTCGCGCAAGTGGTCGGGCAAGACCGTGGCCGACCACAAGTCCGACCGTCGCGGGTTCGTGATGGCCGCGCTCGCCGAGATCGGGATCAGCAAGCCCGAACCCGACAAGGCGCGGTTCACCTGGCGCAAGGTCGAACCGGGCGACACGCAGTGCCCGCCTCGGGATCACCTCGTCATGCGGGCGATCGCGGAACGGATCACCTGGCGGGCCGAGTACGACCGGGCGATGCTCGCCGCGAATCCACCACCCGGCGACGGGGAGAAAACTTCGGCAACTCGGCCGGAGGCCGCTTGACCAGGGGGAAGGGGGACGTCATAGCGGTACGCATCCGGGTTGTTGAGACAGAAGGGCTGTGGGGACCGGAAGAACTGGAGGCATACCTAGGAATTCCAGAGAAGACGCTGCGGGACTGGCGGCTCAAGCAGTACGGGCCGCCGTTTTTCAGGATGGGTAAGCACGTCCGCTACGAACCGGCAGAGGTCCGGGCGTGGCTAGCCACCCTGAACGCGGCCTGACAAGAAATCTGAGGCCCTGGTGTCCGGCATGCGAGCAATCACGCCGGACACCAGGCCCCGACCGCTGAGAGACGAAAGGAGGGCCCATGAAGGGGCACGTGCAAGACCGCTGGTGGCGGAAGAAGAAAGTCGACGGCAAACTCGTCTACACCGAGAGTGGTCGACCGGTCCGCGAGAAGTCGGAACTGTTCGGCAAAGGTGACCGGTACAAGGTCCACTACTACGACCAAGACGGCAAGGAGCGATCCAAGTCGTTCCCGGACAAGAAGCTGACCCAGGCGAACGCGTTCCTGAACCAGATGCAAAACGACGTCCTCACCGGAGACTTCATCGATCCGGACGCCGGGGACATCACGTTTCGTGTCTACACGGCACAGTGGCGCAAAGGCCAGTCGACCGACGCCGGGACTCGCCAGACCGTGACCAACAAGCTTAGGACGGCGATTTTCCCTTTCCTGGGCGACAAAACGCTGAAGGTCGCAGGGAAGACGGACACGATCCGGGATTGGCTGGACTGGCTGGAACGGCCGAAATCGGAGGGTGGGCGTGGTCTGGCGGCGTCGTATCGGGCGGTGCTGTTCGACACCGTGTCAGCGATCCTGGAAGCCGCGTTCGACGATAAGAAGATCCGGGCGAACCCGTGCAAGGCGAAAAGCATCAAACGCCCGAAGCCCGAACAGCGGAAAGTGGTGCCCTGGAAGGAAAATCAGGTCCACATGCTGAAGCTTGCGCTTCCTGAGCCGTACAAGATTATCGTACCGCTCGGGGCGGGCCTGGGACTTCGGCAAATGGAGATCTTCGGGTTCAGCCCCGATGACATCGACCGGGAGGAAATGGTGTGCAACGTTCAGCGGCAGATCCGCTGGATTGACAACACGCCCGTGTTCGCTCCTCCCAAGGGTGGGAAGACTCGCGTGGTGCCCATGGGCGGCGGGGTCCTGGATGAGATCGACGACTACATGGAGAACTTCGAACCCGTGACGGTCACGCTGCCGTGGCTTGAACCCGGTGGGCGTCCCGAATCTGTCCGGCTGCTCATCCGCAAGGTCAAGGAACGCGACCGCTACCGGGGTCGTCCGGTCGCCGACGTGATCGACGGGGCGAACTTCACCAACGACGTGTGGAAGCCCGCATACGGCACGGCCGGACTCGTCTACACCGATCGGCGAGACGGCATGCACGGAATGCGCCACTTCTACGCCTCGTCGAACCTCGCCGCCATGGTGTCCATTCGGGAACTCGCCGAGTCCCTCGGGCACCACGACCCCGGTTACACCCTCCGGATCTACACGCACCTCGTTCCGTCGAGCCACCGCCGGGCACGGGCCGCCGCCGACAAGGTTTTCAAGCCACGCCGGACCCGGACGACCTCCGAATCTGACACGGCCTGACGACGGCCTGACAAGATCGACAACTACATAAGTGCAGGTCAGGGCCTATCCCTAAAAGTTGTCGTAGAACAGCGGGAAGCCGACCGGCCTGCCCGCGCTGTCGTAGGTCTTGAGCTCGCTCTCGTTGCCGCGGCCGCAGCACGCGTAGTACGGGCTCGCGTCCATGATCACCGGGACCTTGATCCCCTGTGCGGCGGGCTCCTTCGGGCGGACGATGTCGGCGGCCACCCGATCGGGTTGACCGTCGGCGTCGCCATCAAGGCCGGTGCTCACCCACACGGTCTCCCGAATGGCGCCGGCGAAGTCGTAAACGGGCTCACTGACCTGCGGCGCGGCACTCGCCACTACCGGGGTCACCATGGAGAACAGCAAAGCCAAAACCACCGCTACGGAAGCTCGCATGTCACCCACATTGGTGGGAGATCAACCAACCCCAGTAGGGCGGAAAGTGGGTAATCGGCCTCGATACGCTCAATGGATGCAGTGGCCGAAGACCGAAGCCGAGGCGATCGCGCGGCAGCTCGAACTGGCGCCGCGGGTCGAGTCCCGTGAGCCGTCGGGCTTCGCGCCGCGCGCCGTGGCGGGTCTCGACGTCGACTACCGCGACGATCACGTGGCGGCCGCGGTGGTCGTGCTCGACGCCGATTCGCTGACCGAGATCGAGTCCGCGACGGCGATCGAGCCGGTGCGATTCCCTTATGTGCCCGGCCTGTTCTCGTTTCGCGAACTTCCGCCATTGCTGGCGGCGATCGCGAAATTGACCGTTGTGCCGGATTTGCTGATCGCCGACGGACACGGGCTCGCGCATCCGCGCCGGTTCGGCCTCGCGTGCCATCTCGGCGTGGTCACCGGCATCCCGACGATCGGCGTCGCGAAAACGCCGATGACCGGCTACGACACTCCCCCCGACGAGCGGGGCGCGACCACTCCCTTGCTGGACAAGGGAGAAACGGTCGGTGCCGCACTGCGCACGCAGCGCGGCGTGAAGCCGGTCTTCGTCTCAGTTGGACACCGGATCAGCCTGGAGCGGGCATGCGCCGAGGTGCTGCGGCTGGCGCCGAAGTACCGGCAGCCGGAGACGACGAGGCGAGCCGATCGGCTGTGCCGCGACGCCTGAACGACAGGGCGGTGACAGTGGGCCGATCTACTTTGTCCGCAGGACAATTCAACCTGAGGAGAAATAGATGAAATTTAAACCAATGCGGGCCGCCACGGCGATCGCGCTGGCCTGAAGCCCACCAAGACGGTCGTGCGTGTTCCCGACGGTGAGAACCGTCGGGAACACTCACGACTACAGCTCGACGGCGCGGTACAGCGCGCCGACCTCGCCCTTGTTCAGCCGCCGGATCGAACCGGGCCGCTGGTTGCCCAGCTGCACGTCGGCGATCGCGGTGCGCACCAGCTTGCGCACGGGGTGGCCGACCTCGGCCATCAGCCTGCGCACGATGTGCTTGCGGCCCTCGTGGATGACCAGCTCGACGAGCGTGTTGCCCGCGTGCATGTCCTTCACCCGGAACTGGTCGACCTTGATCGGCCCGTCGCCCAGCTCGATACCCGCGCGCAGGTCCTTGCCGAGCCCGCGCGCGACGAGACCGTCCACTTCGGCCAGATAGGTCTTGAGCACCCGGTACGACGGGTGCATCAGCCGGTGCCCGAGGTCGCCGTCGTTGGTCAGCAGCAGCAGGCCCTCGGTGTTCTCGTCGAGCCTGCCGACGTGGACGATGCCGCCCTCGTCGTCGTAGCGCCCGCGCAGGTAGTCGCCGACACACGGGCGGCCGCGGTCGTCCTTCATGGTGCTGTGCACGCCCTTGGGCTTGTTCAGCGCCAGGTAGACGAGGTCCTCACGCAGGTTGACGCGGGTGCCGTCGACGTGGATCACCGCGTTGACCGGGTCGACGCGGCGGCCGAGCTCGGTGACCACCTCGCCGTCCACCATGACGCGCCCGCGCACGATGAGGTCTTCGGCGGCGCGGCGCGAGGCCACTCCGGCCTGCGAAAGCACCTTCTGCAGGCGTACGCCCTCTGGATGCGGGTCAGATGTCATCGATGGTGTCCACTTCGGGTAGCAACGGGGCGATCGGGGGCAGGTCCGTCAGTGAGGACAGGCCGAGTCGCTCCAAGAACAGTTCAGTTGTCACGTACAGGGTGCCAGTCGTGTCCGGGTCGGTACCGGCCTCCTCGATGAGACCACGCGCGAGCAGTGTCCGGATGACCCCGTCCACGTTCACGCCACGGACCGCCGCCACCCGCGCCCTGGTCACCGGCTGGCGGTAGGCGATCACCGCCAGGCTCTCCAGCGCGGCGCGGGTGAGCTTGGACCGCTGGCCGTCGAGCAGCAGCTTTTCCACGTACGGGGCATAAGTGTCCCTGGTGTAGAAACGCCAGCCTTCACCGGCTCGCCGCAGGTCGATCCCGCTGCCCCGGTCGGTGAACTTCTGGGCCATCGTGCGCAGCGCGACCGTGACCCGCGCGACCGGCTGTTCGACCGTCGTGGCCAGCGCTTCTTCGTTGATCGGCGAGTCGACGACCAGCAGGAGCGACTCCAGCACGGCCTCGAGTCCCTCGTCGTCGAGCTCGGGCAACTCGATCGGCTCGATGCCCTCGTCGTCGCCCTCGTCCTCGGAAGGTTCCTCAGCTTCCGAAGCTTCTGAAGGCTCCTCGGCGGGAGCCTCCTCAGCGATCGGCTCGTCCACAGCGTGCTCTTCGGGGGTGGTCACCCGTACTCCTCTTCCTCCGCGACGGCGGCGGCCTGCGCGCCCACCGCAGCGGCTTCCTCGACAGAACCCCCGGTCCACCGCACCCGCAACTCGGCGAGCGCTTCGAGCTGGTCGAACTGCACCGTCGCTTCGCGGTACAGCTCCAGCAGCGCCAGGAACCGCGCGACCCGCTCGATCGTGTGCTCGCAGTCCTCGCACAGCTCGGCGAAGGTGGCCTCGCCCTTCTCGGCGAGCTTGAGCCGCAGCAGCGCCGCGGTCTCGCGCACCGAGACCTTGCCCATGTGCAGGTGGTCCAGCGAGACCGTCGGCGGCGGCTTCGGCCGGAACACCGCGAGCGCGATCTCACCGAACTTCGCCGCGTCGACGCCGAGCATGACCTCGGGCAGCAACCCGACGTAGCGGTCCTCCAGCGCGACCGAGCGGGGATACCGCCGCAGCGCGCTGGCCTCCAGCTCGCCGAACAACGCCGCGACCTGCTTGTACGCGCGGTACTGCAGCAGCCGCGCGAACAGCAGGTCCCGCGCTTCGAGCAGCGCGAGGTCGTCCTCGTCCTCGACGTCGGCCGACGGCAGCAGCCGCGCGGCCTTGAGGTCGAGCAGTGTTGCCGCGATGACCAGGAACTCGGTCACCTCGTCGAGGTTCCAGTCCGCGCCCAGCGCCCGCGTGTAGCGGATGAAGTCGTCGGTGACGGTGTGCAGCGCGACCTCGGTGACGTCGAGCTGGTGTTGCGAGATCAGCTGCAGCAGCAGGTCGAACGGGCCCTCGAAGTTCGCGAGGTGCACCTTGAACTTGCCAGACGACGCTGCTTCTTCGGGGACCATGCCCCCGTGCACGAGGATCTGTTCGACCGGCGCCGGCGTCTCCTCCGTTGCCGGTTCGTCCATCTCAGTCCTCTGTCCCGCCCGCCCGCAGCCGCTTGACCAGCACGGATTCCTCGCCGTGCTCGTCGAAGTCGGCGAGCAGGACGGCCACCGCCTCACGTACGAGCCGTCCGCGGTCGAGCACGAGGTTGTGCTTGCCGCGCAGGTTCAGCCTGGCCTGCTCCATCGCGAGCAGCTCTTCACCGGACACGTACACGGTGATCTTCGCGTCGTGCTTGGTGCGGCCGGAGCCCTGTGCGGCGGCGCGGTTCAGCTGCTGGCTGTGGCCGTTGCCGTTGCTCTTCGGCGGCTCAGGTTTCTCGTGCCGTTCGACGGGAGGCAGATCGAGTGCGGGGCTGGTCGTGCTGGTCGTGATCCGAAACAGTTCCGACGCTCCGGGCAGGGATGCGCGCCTGCTCACCGAGCGATCACCTCGCGGGCCAGCGCGCGATAAGCCGCCGCGCCGGCGGACTTGGGAGCCCAGGTAGTGATCGGCTCCCCAGCCACAGTGGTTTCTGGGAACCGCACGGTGCGGTTGATGACCGTGTCGAACACGGTCTCCCCGAATGCCTCCACCACGCGCGCCATGACCTCCTTCGAATGCAGGGTTCTCGGATCGAACATGGTGGCGAGAATCCCGGTGATGTCCAGTTTGGGGTTGAGCCGCTCCTGCACCTTTTCGATCGTGTCGATGAGCAGCGCGACTCCACGGAGACTGAAGAACTCGCACTCAAGCGGGATGATCACGCCGTCCGCAGCGGTCAGCGCGTTCACCGTCAGCAAGCCGAGCGAGGGCTGGCAGTCGACAAGAACATAGTCGTAGTCCTCCATCACCGGACGAAGGACCCTTAACAATGTGTGTTCGCGTCCTACCTCAGCGACGAGCTGGACCTCGGCGGCGGACAGGTCGATGTTGCTCGGCAGCAGGTCGACGTAGTCGACGCGGGTCTTGCGGATGACGTCGGTGATGGAGACGGACCGCTCCATGATCACGTTGTAGACGGTCTGGTCCAGCTCATGGGGCTGGATGCCGAGGCCGACCGAGAGTGCGCCCTGCGGGTCGAAGTCCACGAGCAGCACCTTGCGGCCGCACTCGGCGAGCGCGGCACCGAGGTTGATCGTCGAGGTGGTCTTGCCGACGCCGCCCTTCTGGTTGCACATCGCCATCACCTTGGCCGGACCATGACGTTCCAGCGGCGGCGGCTCCGGGAGCTCCCGGTACGGACGGCCGGTCGGGCCGTTCCCGTGTTTGTCCTGTGGTCGGTTGTTTCGGAGTTGCGCGGCGATGGCTTGGGTCTCGTTTTCAGGGTCGTAGTCGGTGTCGCGTTTGCCTTCGGTGGCGATGGTGACCTGGCTCAGCGAAGCCGCTGCCGAGCCGGCGGACGCGGCCGGTCTTCCCGGCTGGTTCGGTGTCGACATGGCGCGAAAGCTCCTTTTACCGAGGTCTCCCGAAGACTATGCGCGGATATCGGCGACCGCCAACGAGGCACGCCGGGCCAAGACCGAGTTAGTCACCCGAGTGCACGCGGATGAGCGGTCGCGTAAACCTCACGCAGGGTGTTCACGGTGACCAGCGTGTAGACCTGCGTGGTGGTCACCGAGGCGTGTCCCAGCAGCTCCTGGACGACCCGGACATCCGCGCCGCCCTCCAGCAGATGCGTGGCGAACGAGTGCCGCAACGTGTGCGGTGAGACGCTCGCGGAGATGCCCGCCAGCTCGGCGGTGTCCTTGAGAACCTGCCAAGCGCTCTGCCGCGAGAGCCTGGAGCCGCGGGCGTTGAGGAATACCGCCGCCGTGCCGCGGCCGCGTCTGGCCAGCTCCGGGCGGGCACGGACGAGATAGGCGTGCAGCGCTTCGACGGCGGGCCTGCCGATGGGCACCAGCCGCTGCTTGCCTCCTTTGCCGTCGAGCAGCACGGTGCGTTCCTCGGCGTCGATGTCGTCGATGTCGAGCCCGACGGCCTCGGAGATGCGCGCGCCGCTCGAGTAGAGCAGTTCCAGCAGCGCCCGATCCCGCAGCGAGCGCTCGCCCTCGGCAGGCGGGGTGTCGAGCAGCCGGAGAACATCGCCGACCGGTAACGCTTTGGGCAGCCGTTTCGCGGGCGACGGCGGGCGCACCTCGCGGGCCGGGTCGTGTTCGGTGATGCCGTCGGCGTGCGCGAACTTGTGCAGCCCGCGCACCGCGACCAGCGCCCGCGCGGCCGAGGACGCGGCGAGCGGCTGATGCTCCTCGTCACCCTCGCGCAGCGCCATCCCGAAGGCGCTGACCTGCTCCGAAGTGACGTCGGCGAAGTCCGTGACCCCGGTCGACTCGAGGTGCCCGGTGTACCGGCGGAGGTCGCGCGCGTAGCTGTCCAGGGTGTTGCGCGCCGTGCCACGCTCGACCGTCAGATGATCGAGATACGCCGCCACGACGTCGGCCACACCGGTGGTGCCCGCCTTTGCCACGGTCGACACTCTAGGCCCTGCCGCGCGCGTTTCGGGCTACCGTTCAGGGCATGTCCACCGCACCGGAACCGGAGAACCTCCGCATCGGCACCGCCGAACGAGAAGAGGCGATGAAGGTGCTGAGCGATCACTTCGCCGAGGGGCGGCTCAGCACGGAGGAATACGAGACCCGGGTGACCGGCGTGCTCGACGCGAAGACCCGAGCGGACCTGCGTCCGCTCTTCGACGACCTGCCCGCGCCGAAGCCGGTCTTCCTGCTCCCGCCGATGACGTTCGCCCAGCCCGCCTACGCGCCGCCGCCGCTTGGCTCGATGCCGGCGCCGCACTGGGCTCCGCCGCCCCCGGCGCTGTACTCGCCCAAGTCCAAGCTGGTCGCGGGCGTGCTGCAGATCATCTTCCCGTTCGGGACCGGCCGGTTCTACACGGGCCACACGGGCATCGCGGTCGCCCAGCTGCTGGTCACCCTGTTCACCTTCGGCATCGGCGCGATCTGGCCGTTCATCGACGGGATCCTGCTCATCGCCAACGGCGGCACCGACCCCTTCGGCCGCCGCCTCCGCGACTGACGGTTTTTATCCCAATGCGTCCTTCGGTCCCTGGCAGGTCCCGAATGCGTCTTTCGGTCCCTGGCAGGTCCCGAATGCGTCTTTCGGTCCCTGGCAAGGACCGAAAGACGCATTCGGGCAACTACAGTCAGAGGCCTCGGGAGGCGAAGCGGGTGGGGCGGTCTTCCCACGGCGCGTCGGCGGGGCGGGCCTGGCCGTAGCCGCTGATGACCGTGTGGGCCGCCAGCACGCCGCTCACGGTCGCGCCGTTGACGAGCTCACCCGAGAGCGCCATCCGGACGGCTTCGGCCAGCGGGACCTTGTGCACCACCAGATCGGCTTCCTCGTCGCCGAGCACGTCCCTGTCCACTTCGGACAGTTCGCGGGCCAGGTAGACGCGGACCACCTCGTCGGTGAACCCCGGCGACGCGGCGACGTCGACGAGGGTCTCCCACTTTTCGGCGCCGAGGCCGACCTCCTCGACCAGCTCGCGCTTGGCCGCCTCGACGGGGTCCTCCCCCAGCTTGTCGATCAAGCCTGCGGGCAGTTCCCACAGCCGGTGCCCGAGCGGGTGCCGGTACTGGTGGATCAGCGTGACGTTGCCGTCGGCGTCCAGCGCGACGACCGCGACCGCGCCGAGGTGCTCGACGACCTCGCGCTTCGCGGTCGAGCCACCCGGCATGCGGACCTCGTCGACCCGCATGCCGACCACGCGTCCGATGTGGATGTCCCTTGTGGACTCCACGGTGAACTCGTGCGTGCCGGGCTCGGTCATCGGGCGGCCACCGGGGTCTCCGGCAGCTCGACCGGCAGCCGCTCGGCGGTCCGGTACGCGACGACGGCCTGCACGAACGCGTCGAACAGCGGGTGCGGGCGGGTCGGACGGCTCTTCAGCTCCGGGTGCGCCTGCGTGCCGACGAAGAACGGGTGCACGTCCGCGGGCAGCTCGACGAACTCGACCAGGCGGTCGTCCGGCGAGGTGCCCGAGAACACCAGACCGGCGTCGGAAAGGCGCTTGCGGTAGGCGTTGTTGACCTCGTAGCGGTGCCGGTGGCGCTCGGAGACCTCGGTCGACCCGTACGCCTTCGCGACCTGGGAGCCCGCCTTGAGCTTCGCCGGGTACGCGCCGAGGCGCATGGTGCCGCCCATGTCCCGCTCGCCCGCGACGACGTCGAGCTGGTCGGCCATCGTCGAGATGACCGGGTGCGCGGTGTTCTCGTCGAACTCGGTCGAGCCCGCGTTCTCCAGGCCGGCCAGGTTGCGCGCGCCCTCGATGACCATGCACTGCAGGCCGAGGCACAGGCCCAGCGTCGGGATGCCGCGCGTGCGGGCGAACTCGACGGCGCCGAGCTTGCCCTCGATGCCGCGGATGCCGAACCCGCCGGGGATCAGCACACCGTCCACGGTGGACAGTGCGGCCGCCGCGCCCGCCTTGGTCTGCAGGTCGTCCGAGGCGACCCAGACGATCTCGACCTTCGCCCGGTTGGCGAACCCGCCCGCGCGCAGCGCCTCGGTGACCGAGAGGTACGCGTCCGGCAGGTCGATGTACTTGCCGACGACGGCGACCCGGACGGTCTCCGACGGGTTGTGCACCCGGCTGAGCAGGTCGCCCCACACCGTCCAGTCGACGTCACGGAACGGCAGTCCCAGGCGGCGGACGACGTAGGCGTCGAGCGCCTCGCCGTGCAGCACCTTGGGAATGTCGTAGATGGACGGCGCGTCAGGGCAGGCGATGACGGCGTCGGTGTCGACGTCGCACATCAGGCCGATCTTGCGCTTGAGATCCTCCGGCAGCTCACGGTCGGCCCGGCAGACCAGCGCGTCCGGCTGGATGCCGATGTTGCGCAGCGCCGCGACGGAGTGCTGGGTCGGCTTCGTCTTCAGCTCGCCCGACGGCGCCAGGTACGGCACCAGCGAGACGTGCAGGAAGAAGCAGTGATCCCGGCCGACGTCGTGGCGGACCTGGCGGCACGCCTCGAGGAACGGCAGCGACTCGATGTCGCCGACCGTGCCGCCGACCTCGGTGATCACCACGTCCGGCGCCTGACCCGACACATCGGCCTTGGGGTCGCCCACGTCCGGCGCCTGACCCACTGAAACATTGGCCTCGGCCGCCGCCATGATCCGCGACTTGATCTCGTCGGTGATGTGCGGGATGACCTGCACAGTGTCACCGAGGTACTCCCCGCGCCGCTCCTTGGCGATCACTTCGGAGTAGACCTGGCCGGTCGTGACGTTGGCCTTGCCGTCGAGGTCGCGGTCGAGGAAGCGCTCGTAGTGCCCGATGTCGAGGTCGGTCTCGGCGCCGTCCTCGGTGACGAAGACCTCGCCGTGCTGGAACGGGTTCATCGTGCCCGGATCCACGTTCAGGTAAGGATCGAGCTTCTGCATCGTGACCCGGAGCCCACGTGCGGTAAGGAGCTGACCCAGGCTCGAAGCCGTGAGTCCCTTACCCAGAGAGGAGGCAACGCCTCCGGTGACAAAGACATACTTGGTAGCCCGCGACTGAAGTCCCACGGGCTTCCACCCTATCTCACGTCCGCCGTGGCGCGCGATGGCCACGCCGGTAACCGCCAAACGAGTGGAAATCTCTCTGGGCGTGTCCACTAGGATCTCCGGCGTGACGGACGAAGACAGCTGGACCGCCCCGGTCGCCGAGGCTCCGCTGGACGCGGTGGTCCGCGTCCCCGGTTCGAAATCGATCACCAACCGCGCCTATGTGCTCTCGGCGCTCGCGACCGCGCCCACGCGCGTGCGCGCGCCACTCGACTCCCGCGACGCCAGGCTGATGCTGGGCGCGCTCGCCGCGCTCGGCGCCCGCTCCGAGGAGACGCCAGGCGGCGGCTACCTGGTGCATCCGCTCAACCCCGCCAGGATCCACGTCGAAGAGACCGTGGACGTGGTGCTGGGCAACGCGGGCACGGTCGCCCGCTTCACCCCGGCGCTCGCCACCCTCGGCTCCTCCCCCGTGCTCTTCGACGGCGACGAGGCCATCCGCCGCCGCCCGATCGGCCCGCTCCTGCAGGCGCTGCGTGACCTCGGCGCCGACATCGACGACGACGGCCGCGCCGCGCCCCCGTTCACCGTCCGCGGCCACGGCGGCCTCCCCGGCGGCCGTGTCGACCTGGACTCGTCCGCGTCCAGCCAGTTCCTCTCGGCGCTGCTGCTGGCCGCGCCGGCGACCGAAAAGGGTGTCACCGTGCGCCTGGTCGGCGGCAACCCGCCGAGCGAGCCGCACATCGCGATGACGCTCGACATGCTCCGCCGCTTCGGCGCCACAGTGGACCGCGACGGCGTCGAGTTCCACGTCCCGCCCGCGCGCCTGTCCTGCCCGGTCTACACGGTCGAGCCCGACCTCTCGACGGCCGCGCCGTTCGTCGTCGCCCCGCTGCTGACCGGCGGCAAGGTCCGCATCGAAGGCTGGCCGTCCTCGACGACCCAGCCCGGCGACTACCTGCGCGGCCTGGTCACCCAGCTCGGCGCCTCGGTCTCACTCGACGACGACGGCCTGACGGTCGCCGGCGGCGGCTCGTTCTCGGGCGCGACACTGGACCTGCACGAGGTCGGCGAGCTCACCCCGGTCATCGCCTCGCTCCTGTGCTTCGCGGACAGCCCGTCGGTCATCACCGGCGTCGCCCACCTGCGCGGCCACGAGACCGACCGCCTCGCCGCACTGGCCGCCGAGCTGTCCGGCCTGGGCGCCGACGTCAAGGACACCGAGGACGGCTTGCGCATCACCCCGGCCCCGATGACCGCGGGCGTCTTCCACACCTACGACGACCACCGCCTGGTCATGGCGGGCGCCGTGCTCGGCCTCCGCATCCCCGGCGTCGACGTCGAAAACCCCGCCACAGTCGGCAAAACCTTCCCCGGCTTCGTCGACGCCTGGTCCTCGATGCTCACCGCCTGACCCGGTCTTCAAACCCCGAAAGTGGCTTTCGTCAGATAACACCTGACGAAAGCCACTTTCGGGCTTTCACGACCCGGGCTGCTTGACGCCCGGAGCGGGCCCCTGAGCGTTGCCCGCCAGGCCGTAGCGGCCCGAAGCTCCTTCGAGTTGCTCGCGCAGCGCGAGCACGGTCGTGATCCTGCCTGCGGAGGTGTCGACGTTGTCCACAGTGGACAGGATCGACGTGGCCGAGGTGTCCGCCCGTACGACGCCAATGGCGCCGGTGCCGTCGGCGGAGCCCGGCACACCGGCCAGAACCGCTCCCGCGCCCGAGCGGTCGAGCTGTGTCGCGAAGCGGGCGATGGTCGCCGCCTTGTCGCCCGCGCCGTCGCCGGTCGCCTGAGCACCGACCAGCACGACCGCCAGCTGCGCCGGCTTCACGTCGCCCGCCGCCTTCACGAAACCGCCGTCGGTCAGTCCGCTCAGCGCCGCCGTCAGCTCCTCGGGCGACGACTGCGGCTTCGCGGTGTCCTTGTTCAGCTGCAGCACGGACCCGAGCAGGGCGCCTGCGAGCGTCCCGGAGTCGGGTGCGGTCGGGAACTGGACGCCTGCGGGCTGCAGGCGCGTGACGATCTGGCGGAGCTGGTCCGATTTGGACGGGTCCGAAAAGGACGCCGTCAGCTGGACCTCGCCGGTGACCGAGGCACCCGACTGGCCGATGAGCTGCTTGAGCGCGTCGCGGTCGGCGGGCTTGGCGTCCTCTGTGGTCACCAGCACGACCGAGCGCTTGTCGAGCAGGCCCGCGACGATGCGCGCGCCCTGCGAGCCCGCGAAGGCGTCCGCGTCGGCGAGGCGCGCGTTCACCGCGTTGCGCTGACTCTCCAAATCGGACACCTGCTTGGCGAGGTCGTCCTTCTGGTTCGACAGGCCGGACATCAGCGAGCCGTTCAGCGCGGTGGAGCCGAGCACGACGCCGACGGCGAGCGCCAGGAAGCAGGCAGCGATGGAAACGACGTGGTACCGCAGAGAAATCACGTGAAGAGCCCCTTGACCCAGCTGGTGAACGAGTTCCAGGTGTCGCGCACCCAGTCGAGATAGACCGACCCGACGTCGGAGACGAGCAGCGCGGCGACGACCACCACGATGGCGGCGAGCACGAGCAGCACGATGGCGCCGATCGAGACGCGGCTGCGGTGCAACGTGGCCACCGCCTTGCCGTCGACGAGCTTGGTGCCGAGCTTGAGCCTGGTGAGGAAGGTGGACGGGTTGGAGCCAGAGCGGCCCTGGTCGAGGAATTCGCGCAGGGTGGCCTGGAATCCGACGGTGACCACGAGCGACGCGTCGTGTGCGTCGGCGAGCAGCAGCGCGAGGTCTTCCGCGTTGCCGGACGCGGGGAAGGTGACCGCGCCGATGCCGAGGTCCTGGATGCGTTCCAGGCCGGGCGCGTGCCCGTCCGGCTGCGCGGGGACGACGACCTCCGAGCCGGCGCGCAGCGTGTCCGCGCCGATGCCCTGCGGGTCGCCGACGATGATGTCCGGCCGGTAGCCCTGCGCGCGCAGGGTGTCCGCGCCGGCGTCGACCCCGACCAGCACCGGGCGGTGCTCGGAGATGTACTTCTTGAGCTTCTTCAGGTCCTCGGCGTGCCCGTTGCCCGGCGCGACCACGAGCACGTGACGCTCCTTGAGCGGCACCCGCAGCTCGGGCACGCCGACGCCGTCGAGGATCAGCGTGCGCTCACGGCGCAGGAATTCGATGGTGTTCGCGGAGAAGGCTTCCAGCTGGGTGGACATCCCCGCTTTCGCCTCGATCATCAGATCGGCGACGCTTTCCGCGGTCTGCTCGAAACCCTTCGCGATCTCGCGGTCACCCGCATAAACCACGCCGTCGAGCACGCGCAGTTTCGTGCCGTCCTTCACCCGGCGCAGCAGCTCACTGCCCACCGAGTCGATCAGCGGAATGCCCGCCGCGAGCAGGATTTCCGGCCCCAGATTGGGAAAGCGTCCCGAAATGGAAGGCGCGGCGTTGACCACGGCCGCGACCTCGGCGTCGACGAGCGCGTCGGCCGTCGACCGGTCCAGGTCGATCTGGTCGAGCACGACGATGTCACCTGCGCCGATGCGGCGGAGCAGTTCGCGGGTACGGCGATCGACACGGGCCACTCCGGTGACCCCGGGCAGCGTTTCGGAGTTACGGGCGAGCAGACCGGTGAGCTTCATGCTTCTGATGGTGACAAAGTGACACGCGAGAACGCGTCCGCCACGCCGAAGCGACCACGGACAATTAACCGTGACCCTTACCGCTCGTGAACTGGCTATTTACCACGTTTTCCCGCGGTGGCGCCTTTCTTCTTACCCGTACGGGTGGGTGATTCCTTCCACGACTCGGGCACGCTCTTGTCCGCCTCGGCGACCGCGAGTAGTTCCTCCGCGTGCGCGCGGCCGGTTTCGGTGCTTTCCATTCCGGCCAGCATGCGCGCGAGTTCGATCACCCGCTCCGACTGCTCCAGCACGCGCACCCCACTGCGGGTGATGCCGCCGGAGGTGCCCTTGTCCACCACGAGATGCTGATCGGCGAACGCGGCCACCTGCGGCAGGTGCGTGACGACCAGGACCTGGTGACTGCGCGCGAGCCGCGCCAGCCGGCGGCCGATCTCGACCGCGGCCCGGCCGCCGACCCCGGCGTCGACCTCGTCGAACACCAGCGTCGGCGTGGTGTCGGCGTGCGCGAGCACGACCTCGATCGCCAGCATGACGCGCGAAAGCTCACCGCCGGACGCCGCCTTGTGCACCGGCAGCGACGGCGCGCCGTTGTGCGCGCGCAGCAGCAGCTCGACCTCGTCGACGCCGTCGGTGCCCGCGTGCACCATCGTGTCGAAGACCTTGAGCGCGTACGGGTCGTTGGCCTCGGCGGGCCGCCGCTGCACGGTGACCTCGATTTCGGCCTGTCCCATGGCGAGCCCGGACATCTCCGAGGTGATCGCCTCGGCCAGCTCGGTGGCGGCCAGCGCACGCGCGGCCGACAGCGTCGCCGCGTGCTCGGCCAGCTCCGCGGCCAGCTCGTCGCGGCGGTCGGCGAGCGCGGCGAGCGCCTCCTCCGACGTATCCATTGTGGACAACCGCGCGCGGGCGTCCTCGGCCCACGCGAGCACACCGTCCACATCGGCCGCGTACTTGCGCGTCAGCCGCTTCAGGTCGGCCTGGCGGGCGAGCACCTTCTCCAGCAACGCCGGGTCGGCGTCGAGCCCGTCGAGGTAGCCGGTGAGTTCAGTGCCCACATCGGACAGCAGCACGGCCGCCTCGGCGAGCCGCGGCTCCATGTCACGCAGGATCGGGTCCTCGGAACTGCTGACCCGGCGCCGCGCCTCGGCGATCAGCGCGAGCGCGCTCACCACGTCCGGGTCACCGTCGGCGGCACCCGAGACGGCGGCCTGCGCGCCTGCGGCGGACTCGCGCAGCTCGTCGACGGCGGCCATCCGCTTGATCTTCTCGGTGAGCTCGTTGTCCTCGCCGGGCTCGGGGCTGACCGCCTCGATCTCGCTGAGCCCGAGCTTGAGCATGTCGGCCTGCTGCGCGAGCTCACGCGACCGGCTGGTGCGCTCGTTGAGCTCGTTGACCACGGCCAGCCAGTCCTCGCGGACCTCGCGGTACGCGGCGAGCGGGTCGGCGACGGCGACCCCGGCGAACCGGTCGATCACGTCACGCTGCTCGGACGGGCGCAGCAGCCGCAGCTGGTCGTTCTGCCCGTGCACGGCGAGCAGCTGCTCCGACAGGTCGGACAACACACCGACCGGCACGGAGCGGCCGCCGAGGTGGGCACGTGAACGCCCGTCGGCGGCGACCGAGCGCAGCGCGATCACGCTGCCGTCCTCGTCGACGTCAGCGCCGGAGTCGGCGACGATCTCCTTGGCGCCATCGGCCCCGACCAGGATGAACCGGCCCTCGACGGTGGCCTTGTTCGTGCCGACGCGCACCTTCGACGCCTCGGCCCGGCCTCCGGAGAGCAGGTGCAGCCCGGTCACGACCATGGTCTTCCCTGCGCCGGTCTCCCCGGTGACCACGGTGAAACCCGGGTGGAACTCCAGCAGGGCGTCCTCGATCACTCCGAGGCCCTGGATGCGCATCTCGGCAAGCACGGGCACCACCGTAGTCGCCCACCCATCGGCTTCGCGCAGCACAGGGGGCCTTTTGGCGCCGAAACCACGAGAAAGCGCGGTGAACGGCGCATTCAAACACTTGTTCTATTCGGCGCCCCGGGCGTGTCGCTCACGCCAGCTCTTCACCGGCAGCGCGAACTTCTGCACCAGCCGGTCCGTGAACGGCCCGTCCCACAGCCTGACCAGCCGCACCGGGACCCGGCCGCTGACCACCTGGATCCGGGTTCCGGCAGGCAGGTCGAAGTGCCGGGAGCCGTCGCAGGTGAGCACCGCGGTCGACCCGTCGGGATCGATGCCGACGGTGATCTCGGAGTCCTTGGACACCACGAGCGGCCGCGCGAACATGGCGTGCGCGTTGCTCGGCACGACCAGCAGCGCCTGCACGTCCGGCCAGATGATCGGGCCGCCAGCGGAGAACGCGTACGCGGTCGAGCCGGTCGGCGTCGCGCACAGCACGCCGTCGCAGCCGAACGCCGACACGGGCCTGCCGTCGACCTCGATCAGCGCGTCCAGCACGCGGTCACGGCTGCTCTTCTCGACGCTCGCCTCGTTCAGCGCCCAGGTCTCGGCGATGACCTCGCCGTCGCAGGTGGCGGTGACGTCGATGGTCATCCGCTCTTCGACGCGGTAGTTGCGCTCGACCACGCGCTGCATGGTGTCTTCGAGCTTGTCGAAGTCCGCCTCGGCCAGGAACCCGACACGCCCGAGGTTCACGCCGAGCACCGGCACCCCGTGCGGGCGGGCCAGCTCGGCCGCACGCAGGAGCGTCCCGTCGCCGCCGAGCACGAACACCAGCTCGGTGCCCTCCGCCGGGTCCTCCTCGGGCGCGACGACCAGGCACGGCGAGCCGAGCCCCTGGTTCGGCTCGATGAGGTCGCGGACCTCCTTGTCGAGCACCCGCAGCCGGATGCCCGCCTTGGAGAACTTCGCGGACACCTCGCGCGCGGCGGAGCGGGTGGTGTCGTAGTCGGGGTGCACGACGAGCAGCACTTCACGGTCGGCGTTCACTGCGGGCCCTCCAGGACGGCCGTCCGCACCTGTGCCTCGATGTCCACGTTGTCCACAGTGGACGTCCCGGGGTCCTGGCGCAACCAGATGAAGTATTCGACGTTGCCGGACGGTCCCGGCAACGGGCTTGCGGTGACGCCCCGGAACCCGAGGCCGAGCTTCGCCGCCTCGGCCAGCACGCCGAGCACGGTCTCGACCCGCAGTTCCGGATCGCGCACCACGCCGCCACTGCCGAGACGTTCCTTGCCGATCTCGAACTGCGGCTTGACCATCGGCACCAGGTCGGCGCCGGGTTTCGCGCACGCGGCCAGCGCGGGCAGCACGAGCTTGAGCGAGATGAACGAGAGATCGCCGACGACCAGGTCGACCTGCCCGCCGAGGTCCTCCGGAGTCACGCTCCGCACGTTGGTCTTGTCTTTGACGACGACGCGCTCATCGGTGCGCAGCCGCCAGTCGAGCAGGCCGCGGCCGACATCGGCGGCGATCACCGTGGACGCGCCGTTGCGGAGCAGTACATCGGTGAACCCGCCGGTCGACGCGCCGGCGTCGAGACAGCGTTTGCCCTCGACGGTGAGTCCTTCGAAGGCCTCCAGCGCGCCGAGCAGCTTGTGCGCGCCGCGCGAGGCCCAGCCGGGGTCGTCCTCGTCGCGGACGACGATGGGCGCGTCGGATTCCACGCCGGTGGCGGGCTTGCTCGCGACCATGCCGCGCACGGTCACCTTGCCGCCGGTGATGAGCGCCGAGGCCTGTTCGCGCGAGCGGGCCAGGCCGCGCCGGACGAGTTCCGCGTCGAGGCGGGCCCTGCGGGGCATGGGCTCAGACCTTGTCGATGCTGGACAGCGCGACGGTGAGCTCGGTGTGCACGGCGTCGAACCGCTCGACGTGCTCGGACAGCGGCAGCCTGTCCAGCTCGTCGAGCGCGCTCACGGCTTCGTCGATGCCCGCGCGCGGATCCGTGTCCTGAGGCTCTGTCTGGTCCGCTTCGACCGGCCGGGACGGCGGTGGTCCCGGCATCGGCCGCGGGTACGGCGTGTGTTGCGGATGCACCCCGTCACGCTAGCCGATACCGAGTTCGGCCAGCGTGCGGCTGGCCGATTGCCCGTCGGGCCTGACGCCCGTCACACCCGACTCCCACGCCGCGTGGCACAGCGCCCGCAGCAGGTCGAGCGCGTCACCGTCACCGGACACGACCAGCTCGTCACGGACGTCGACCGTCCACGTCTCGCTGGGACCGACCTTCAGGGTTTCGGCTGGTTCACGGAGTCCCGTGAGGTCCCTCGCGATGAACTGAGGCCGTTCCTCGGGGATGGCCATGACCAGCGTGGCGGGCGTGGAAACCCCGCCGAGCACGCACAGCACCGGCATGTCCGCGGCGATGGCACCCGCGATGTCGGTGTCGAGCCGATCCCCGACCACCAACGGCCGTTCGGCGCCCTTCGCCGCGGCCAGGAACTGTCCTGGCTGCGGCTTCCCGGCGACGAGCGGCTCCTGGTCGGTGGCCGACCGCACGGCGGCGACCATCGAGCCGTTGCCGACCAGCAGGCCCCGTTCACTCGGCAAAGTCTTGTCCACATTGGTGGCCACCCACAGCGCACCGGCGCGAATGGCGAGCGTGGCCTCGGAAAGGATCCGCCAGCCGTTGTCGGGGGAATGCCCGTGGATGACGGCCTTGACGTCCTCGCTCGCCTCACGCACCGGCACGAGGCCCGCGTCGCGCACCTCATCGGCCAGCGACTCGGCGCCGACGACCAGTACGTGCGTGCCGGCGGGCACACGCTCCTTGAGCAGCGCGACACCCGCCTGCGCACTGGTGCTGACCTCGTGCGCCTCGGCCTCGATACCGAGTTCGCCGAGGTGCTCGACGACGGCTTCGGGAGCCTTCGAGGCGTTGTTCGTGACGAACCGGACAGCCGCGCCCTGAGCGCGGATGTCGGCGATCACGTCAACGGCACCCTCGATCACCTGCGCGCCGTGGTACACGGTGCCGTCCAGGTCGAACAGCACCGCGTCGTACCCGGCGAGCAGGGCGTCACTCACTGCCGAGCTCCGCGGCCCGCTCGGCGGCGTCGGTCTCGTCTTCCTCATCGGCCTCGGCGGCGTTGAGGAACCACTTCAGCGCGTCTTCCTTCCGGCCGGCGGCCTCGAGGTTGTCGGCGTAGGCGTAGAACAGGCGAGCGCTCCACGGATCCCGCTTGGACGGCACCAGGTCATCGGTCTGCAGCGCGACCACGGCGGCATCCAGCTGCCCGAGGTCCCGCCGCGCACCAGCGGCCACGATCCGCAGCTCGACCTGCACATCCTTGGGCAGCGAGTCGGCGTTGACCTCCTTGGCGAGGTCCAGCGCCCGTTCCGGCCGCCCCATGGCCCGCTCGGAGTCCGCGATGACGGCGATGTGCACGTCACTGCGCGTCATCCGCCGCACGGCCCGCAGCTCGGAGAGCGCCTCGGACCAGTTACCGGCCTGGTAGGCGACCAGCCCGAGCGCCTCGCGAACGACCGGCACGCGGGAGGCCTTCGCCTTGGCGTACTTGACGTGCTCGAGCGCCTTCTCGGGGTCGGAGTCCATCAGGCCGCCGGCCGCGACCAGGTGCTTGCCGACGGTCTCCGCGAGCGCCTTGGGCAGCGTGCGGAGGTCCTGGCGGATCTCGTCGTCGAGGTCCGAGAACTCGATGCCCTCGGGCAGCTCGGGAGCCTGCAGAAGCTCCCTGGCGAGCTCGGCGTCGTCCTTGGGACCCGGCGGACGGGACGAGTGCTTCGCGCGCATCTCGTCACGGTTGCCACGGGAGGGACGGTCGTCCTTGCGCTCGAAGCGGGGCTTGCTGTCGCGGTCCTTGTAGGCCGGACGGTCGCCACGGTCCTTGTTGTAGCTCGGCCGCTCGTCCTTGTTGTACGACGGGCGATCCTTGCTGTAGCTCGGGCGCTCGTCGCGGTTGTGCGACGGCCGCTCGGCGCGATCCTTGCTGTAGGACGGGCGGTCCGAACGGTCCTTGTTGTAGCTGGGCCGGTCATCGCGGTTGTAGCTGGGCCGGTCGCCCCGGTCCTTGTTGTAGGACGGACGGTCGTCCCGGTTGTACGACGGCCGGTCGCCGCGGTCCTTGTTGTAGGAGGGGCGATCGTTGTCGCGGTTGCCCTGGTACCCGCCGGAGCGGTTGTCCTTGTTGTAGCCACCACGGCGATCGTCCGAAGAGGACCGGTTGCCCTGGTAACCGCCACCGCTGGATCGGCGATCGTTGTCACGGTTGCCCTGGTAGCCACCGGACCGCTTGTCATCCCGATTGCCCTGGTACCCGCCACCGGACCGCTTGTCGTCACGGTTGCCCTGGTACCCACCGGAGCGACGGTCGTCATCGCGGTTGCCCTGGTAACCGCCCGAGGAGCGACGGTCATCGCTCCGGTTCCCCTGGTAGCCACCGGAGCGGCGGTCATCGTCACGGTTGCCCTGGTAACCACCGGACGAACGCCGGTCGTCCCGATTGCCCTGGTAGCCACCGCTGGGCCGGTCGCCCCGGTCCTTGTTGAAACCGCCACCGCCGGAGCGGTTGCCCTGATAGCCACCCGAGCCGCCACCATCACGGCCGCCGGCCCGGTTGCCCTGGTAACCACCCCGGTCACCGCGGTCATCGCGGCGCGGACGGCCCTGATAGCCACCGTCCCGTCCACCACGGTCTTGCCTGGCGCCGCCCCGCGGGCCGCCTACGCTCTTCCCACGAGGGGCGGCGTCGCGACGAGCCGACCGGCCTGACGCCGCCTCATCCTCTGAGTCACGTCGACCGAACTCGGACACTTGGGGCCTCCTGCCACCGAAAAAACACTGAACATACGAAGAAGGTCCGCCACCGCGGACAATCGGCAATTCTAACGGACCGCACTCAGCCCAAATGCGGCGGAGCCCCGTCCCCCACTCACCCCATTGCTGAGCCCCTCAAACGAGTGACCCACCCAACAAAATCCCCCACCACCTCGAAATCCCACCCGCCACACAACCTGCCACGCACCCACACCGCCACCTCGCGCTCAGCCGGTATCTCACCTCCCCGGAAAGTCGCCCCGTACCCGACGGGTCAGCTCGCGTACCCGAAGGGTCGCCACGCGTGCTCAGCGAGTCGGCACGCGTACCCGGGGAGTCGGGCCGTCCCTGGATGGCCGCCAAGCATGCACAGCCGGACGGCACCCGTACGCGGATGGACGACACCCGCACACCGCGTGCCGACTCGTCGGGCGCTCGTGCCGACTCCTCAGGTACGCGTCCCGACCCCTCAGGTACGCGCGGCGACTCTCCAGGCACGCGTCCCGACTCTCCAGGTCTCGCGACGCGCCGCCTGCGGAGTGTCGTCCATCCATGGACATGTGTCGTCCGTTCATGCACGCGTGTCGTCCGTCTGGGTACGCGACCGCGGCGGGTTTCGGGCATAAAAAAAGGGCCCGGCCCCGGGAAAACCTTGGGGGTTCTCGACCGGGGCCGGGCTTATGTTGAGTTCGGCGGCGTCCTACTCTCCCACAACCCTTCGGTTGCAGTACCATCGGCGCTACCAGGCTTAGCTTCCGGGTTCGGAATGGGACCGGGCGTTTCCCTGGCGCTATAACCACCGAAACACTACGAAACAACACACTCACTGAGCCGATCTAGCTGGCCCGGGTGTGGGGTTTCAGAGCTGTAGAGTGGATGCGAAGCATTTTTGTGGGCAAGCCCTCGGCCTATTAGTACCAGTCAACTCGATAACACATTACTGTGCGTCCATTTCTGGCCTATCAACCCAATGGTCTGTTGGGGGCCTTAACCCCTCAAAGGGGGTGGGATACCTCATCTTGGAACAGGCTTCCCGCTTAGATGCCTTCAGCGGTTATCCCTTCCGAACGTGGCCAACCAGCCATGCCACTGGCGTGACAACTGGCACACCAGAGGTTCGTCCGTCCCGGTCCTCTCGTACTAGGGACAGCCTTCCTCAAGTATCCTACGCGCGCGGCGGATAGGGACCGAACTGTCTCACGACGTTCTAAACCCAGCTCGCGTGCCGCTTTAATGGGCGAACAGCCCAACCCTTGGGACCTACTCCGGCCCCAGGATGCGACGAGCCGACATCGAGGTGCCAAACCATGCCGTCGATATGGACTCTTGGGCAAGATCAGCCTGTTATCCCCGGGGTACCTTTTATCCGTTGAGCGACACCCCTTCCACCAGGTGGTGCCGGATCACTAGTCCCGACTTTCGTCCCTGCTCGACATGTCTGTCTCACAGTCAAGCTCCCTTGTGCACTTGCACTCAACACCTGATTGCCAACCAGGCTGAGGGAACCTTTGGGCGCCTCCGTTACTCTTTGGGAGGCAACCGCCCCAGTTAAACTACCCATCAGGCACTGTCCCTGAACCAGATCATGGTCCGAGGTTGAGATTCCCAATTCGACCAGAGTGGTATTTCAACAACGACTCCACAACCACTAGCGTGATCGCTTCACAGTCTCCCACCTATCCTACACAAGCCGAACCGAAAACCAATACCAAACTATAGTAAAGGTCCCGGGGTCTTTCCGTCCTGCCGCGCGTAACGAGCATCTTTACTCGTAGTGCAATTTCGCCGGGCCTGTGGTTGAGACAGCCGGAAAGTCGTTACGCCATTCGTGCAGGTCGGAACTTACCCGACAAGGAATTTCGCTACCTTAGGATGGTTATAGTTACCACCGCCGTTTACTGGCGCTTAAATTCTCAGCTTCACCCCCCGAAGGGAGTTAACCGGTCCTCTTAACGTTCCAGCACCGGGCAGGCGTCAGTCCATATACATCGTCTTGCGACTTCGCATGGACCTGTGTTTTTAGTAAACAGTCGCTTTCCGCTGGTCTCTGCGGCCACCCACCCCTAGCCTGTAAAAGGCTTCAAGGTGTTTGGCCCCCCTTCTCCCGAAGTTACGGGGGCATTTTGCCGAGTTCCTTAACCACAGTTCACCCGATCGCCTTAGTATTCTCTACCTGACCACCTGTGTTGGTTTGGGGTACGGGCCGTGCATGCACTCGCTAGAGGCTTTTCTCGGCAGCATAGGATCACTCTACTTCACCTCAATCGGCTACGCATCACGTCTCAGCCTCATGGAACACGGATTTGCCTATGTTCCGGCCTACACGCTTACACCAGTACTACCATTCACTGGCGGAGCTACCTTCCTGCGTCACCCCATCACTTGACTACTACGGAATCAGATCCCACGCTCCACAACAAACATTCACCCGAAGGCTTCAGCTTGCGCTTTGGGTGGTTAGTATCAACCGCCTCATCAGGGACGCACATGCTCGGGTACGGGAATATCAACCCGTTGTCCATCGACTACGCCTGTCGGCCTCGCCTTAGGTCCCGACTTACCCTGGGCGGATTAGCCTGGCCCAGGAACCCTTGGTCATCCGGCGGCAGAGTTTCTCACTCTGCATTCGCTACTCATGCCTGCATTCTCACTCCCACACCCTCCACGACTGGCTTCCGCCGCCGCTTCCCTGGATGCAGGACGCTCCCCTACCCATCCACACCACTAGACAACCACCCGAAGATGGAAGCCGATGTATTGTATGAATGACACAGCTTCGGCGGTGTGCTTAAGCCCCGCTACATTGTCGGCGCAGGACCACTTGACCAGTGAGCTATTACGCACTCTTTCAAGGGTGGCTGCTTCTAAGCCAACCTCCTGGTTGTCTGGGCAATCCCACATCCTTTCCCACTGAGCACACACTTAGGGGCCTTAGCTGGTGTTCTGGGCTGTTTCCCTCTCGACGACGAAGCTTATCCCCCGCCGTCTCACTGCCACACTCTCACACCACGGTATTCGGAGTTTGGTTGATTTCGGTAACCCGGTAAGGCCCCTAGACCATCCAGTAGCTCTACCCCCGTGGAGAAACATGTGACGCTGCACCTAAATGCATTTCGGGGAGAACCAGCTATCACGGAGTTTGATTGGCCTTTCACCCCTACCCACAGCTCATCCCCTCAGTTTTCAACCTAAGTGGGTTCGGGCCTCCACGACGTCTTACCGTCGCTTCACCCTGGCCATGGGTAGATCACTCCGCTTCGGGTCTAGACCACGCGACTAAAATCGCCCTATTCAGACTCGCTTTCGCTACGGCTACCCCACACGGGTTAACCTCGCCACGCAGCACTAACTCGCAGGCTCATTCTTCAAAAGGCACGCCATCACCCGAAGGCTCTGACGGCTTGTAGGCACACGGTTTCAGGTACTCTTTCACTCCCCTCCCGGGGTACTTTTCATCTTTCCCTCACGGTACTAGTCCGCTATCGGTCTTCAGGAAGTATTTAGGCTTACCGGGTGGTCCCGGCAGATTCACAGCAAATTCCACGAGCTCGCTGCTACTCGGGAACACCACCAAGAAACACAATCACAGTTTTCGCGTACGGGACTCTCACCCACTCCGGTCTGCTTTCCCAAACAGTTCCACTAACTGCAACGTGCCTCCGAAGACTTGTCAGAATCTTCAAGGCGGGTCCCACAACACCGCACACACAACGCCTGACAGCTTGACATGTGCACGGTTTAGCCTCATCCGCTTTCGCTCGCCACTACTCACGGAATCACGGTTGTTTTCTCTTCCTACGGGTACTGAGATGTTTCACTTCCCCGCGTTCCCTCCACACACCCTATATATTCAGATGCGGGTAACACCACATAACTGGTGCTGGGTTTCCCCATTCGGAAATCCTCGGATCTCAGCTCGGTTGACAGCTCCCCGAGGCATATCGCAGCCTCCCACGTCCTTCATCGGCTCCTGAAGCCTAGACATCCACCATGTGCCCTTAAAAACTTGACCACAAAGATGCTCGCATCCACTCTACAGTTCTCAAACACCACACCAGAAACAACACCAGCGTGCTGCCTCAGGACCCAACAGCGTGCCAGCGAACATGAAACCCACCCGAATCCGACCACCCGCGTTCCACGCGAAGCAAGCTCCGCAGTACTAACCGGCGGCATCATCACCGCGAGCACACATAAACCAGTAGTTCCACAATTCCTTGAGCAACCGGAGCAGAAGAACGTGTGTCTTCTAAACTCTGGCCACTCCCAGGCGCTTAAACCCGGGATGTGTTGTGCTCCTTAGAAAGGAGGTGATCCAGCCGCACCTTCCGGTACGGCTACCTTGTTACGACTTCGTCCCAATCGCCAGTCCCACCTTCGACCACTCCCCCCCTTGCGGGTTGGGCCATGGGCTTCGGGTGTTACCGACTTTCATGACGTGACGGGCGGTGTGTACAAGGCCCGGGAACGTATTCACCGCAGCGTTGCTGATCTGCGATTACTAGCGACTCCGACTTCACGCAGTCGAGTTGCAGACTGCGATCCGAACTGAGACCGGCTTTAAGGGATTCGCTCCACCTCGCGGTATCGCAGCCCTCTGTACCAGCCATTGTAGCATGTGTGAAGCCCTGGACATAAGGGGCATGATGACTTGACGTCATCCCCACCTTCCTCCGAGTTGACCCCGGCAGTCTCCCACGAGTCCCCGCCATAACGCGCTGGCAACGTAGGATAAGGGTTGCGCTCGTTGCGGGACTTAACCCAACATCTCACGACACGAGCTGACGACAGCCATGCACCACCTGTGAACAGACCACAAGGGGCACCCATCTCTGGATGTTTCCTGTCCATGTCAAGCCCAGGTAAGGTTCTTCGCGTTGCATCGAATTAATCCACATGCTCCGCCGCTTGTGCGGGCCCCCGTCAATTCCTTTGAGTTTTAGCCTTGCGGCCGTACTCCCCAGGCGGGGTGCTTAATGCGTTAGCTACGGCACGGACAACGTGGAATGTCGCCCACACCTAGCACCCACCGTTTACAGCGTGGACTACCAGGGTATCTAATCCTGTTCGCTCCCCACGCTTTCGCTCCTCAGCGTCAGTATCGGCCCAGAGTCCCGCCTTCGCCACCGGTGTTCCTCCTGATATCTGCGCATTTCACCGCTACACCAGGAATTCCAGACTCCCCTACCGAACTCAAGTCTGCCCGTATCGATTGCACGCTGAAGGTTAAGCCTCCAGTTTTCACAACCGACGCGACAAACCGCCTACGAGCTCTTTACGCCCAATAATTCCGGACAACGCTCGCACCCTACGTATTACCGCGGCTGCTGGCACGTAGTTAGCCGGTGCTTCTTATCCAGGTACCGTCACTTACGCTTCGTCCCTGGCGAAAGAGGTTTACAACCCGAAGGCCGTCATCCCTCACGCGGCGTCGCTGCATCAGGCTTGCGCCCATTGTGCAATATTCCCCACTGCTGCCTCCCGTAGGAGTCTGGGCCGTGTCTCAGTCCCAGTGTGGCCGGTCACCCTCTCAGGCTTGGCTACCCGTCGTCGCCTTGGTAGGCCATTACCCCACCAACAAGCTGATAGGCCGCGGGCTCATCCTGTACCGCCGGAGCTTTCCACCAGCCTCCATGCGAAGGCTAGTCATATCCGGTATTAGACCTCGTTTCCAAGGCTTATCCCAAAGTACAGGGCAGATTGCCCACGTGTTACTCACCCGTTCGCCACTAATCCACCCGAAGGCTTCATCGTTCGACTTGCATGTGTTAAGCACGCCGCCAGCGTTCGTCCTGAGCCAGGATCAAACTCTCCAACAATGTCTTCGAATTCAATCGAGGCAAAATACTTGCTCTCAAAGGAACCTCAAACGAGGTTCAATAAATAAGCTCTACTGGCTTAGTTCACTAGCACACTGTTGAGTTCTCAAGCAACACGCTTGGGATCGCGCCGCACGCGGCCTTATCCCTAGCATTAATTCCTAGCAGTTTTTGTGGGACGCCCACTCAATCACCTTGAGGTGAGAGCTTGGTTCGCAGTCCCGGCGGCCACCCGGTTTCCCTGGCGACTTGGAGAACTTTACACGCCCGATCGGGGCCCGAAACAGGGGGGTACCTTAAGCGCAAAACACCAGGTCAGACCCCCTATTTCGGGCCGTCGAGCCTGATCAGCCGCGCAGGCGGACGCCGGACAGGTTCCGCTTGCCCTTGCGCACGACGAGCCACTGGCCGTGGAGCGCCCCGTCCAGCGACGGCTTCCACTCCTCGTCGGTCACCTTCACGTTGTTCACGTACGCCCCGCCTTCCTTGACGGTGCGACGCGCGGCGCCCTTGCTGTCGACGAGCCCGCCCGCCAGCAGCAGGTCGATGATCGTCGGCTCGTCCGACACCTTGACCTCGCCGGAAGGCACCTCGGCCAGCGCCGCTTCCAGCGTGCGCGCGTCCAGCTCGGCCAGTTCACCGCGCCCGAACAGCGCTCCCGAAGCCGCGATGACCTGGCGGGTGTTCTCCTCGCCGTGCACCAGCGTCGTGAACTCCTCGGCCAGGCGCTTCTGCGCGGCGCGCAGGTGCGGCCGCTCCGCGGTGTCCTCGGCGAGCGCGGCGATCTCCTCCTGGGAGAGGAACGAGAACATCCGCAGGTAGCGGATGACGTCGGCGTCGCCCACGTTCACGAAGTACTGGAACCACGCGTACGGCGAGGTCATCTCCGGGTCGAGCCACAGGTTGCCGCCACCGGTGGACTTGCCGAACTTGCGGCCCTCCGCGTCGGTGACCAGCGGAGCGGTCAGCGCGTGCACGCTCTCGCTCTTGACCCGGCGGATCAGGTCGACGCCGCCGACGAGGTTCCCCCACTGGTCCGAGCCACCGACCTGCAGCTTGCAGCCGTGCTTCTCGTTCAGCTTCAGGTAGTCCTGCGACTGCAGCAGCAGGTAGCTGAACTCGGTGTACGACATGCCGTCGGTCTCGAGACGGCGTTTCACCGTCTCCCGGTTCAGCATCGTGTTGACCGGGAAGTGCTTGCCGACGTCGCGCAGGAACTCGAGCACGCTCTGCGGCCCGGTCCAGTCGAGGTTGTTCACGATGATCGCGCCGTTGGACGGCAGGTCGAAGTCGACGAACCGCTCGAGCTGGCCGCGGATGCGCTCGGCCCACTCGCCCACCACGTCGAGCGTGTTGAGCGTGCGCTCGCCGGTGTCACGCGGGTCGCCGATCATGCCGGTCGCGCCGCCTGCCAGCGCGATCGGCCGGTGCCCGGCGCGCTGGAACCGCGCGAGCATCAGCAGCGGGACGAGGTTGCCGGCGTGCAGGCTGGGCGCGGTCGGGTCGAAGCCGCAATAGAGAGTGATCGGTCCTCGGTCGAGTTCTCGGCGCAGCGCGTCGATGTCGGTGGACTGCGCGATCAGGCCGCGCCAGGACAGCTCGTCAAGGATGTGTTCACTCACGCCTTAGATCCTCGCGCACCTGGTCAAGCCGATATCGACCGGGTACGGCGCTTTCCACCTCTGCGATACGCCGACACGGCGGGCGAGCCGTCGATCCAGAACCGCCACGGCGTGTCCATCGCCATCGCGACGCCGACGCGTGGCCCCGACTTGATCTGAGACTCCGGGATCCGGTCACCGGTGTACAGCCGGACACTCGACGACGGCGACAGCAGATCGGCGCCGTCCTGCGCCTTGTCCAGCCCCAGCACCGAAGTCAGGATGGCCGGTCCCTTGGCCAGCTCGGCGGGACCACGTGCGGTCGGCCGCCGCTTCCGCACCACGTCCAGGCCGGAGACGACCTCCCCCGCGCGCAGTAGCACCGCGCCCGGCACGCCCTCCTCGGTTCCGACGACGTTCGCGCAGAAGTGCATGCCGTAGACGAAGTACACGTAGAGGAAGCCGGCCGGGCCGAACATGACCGCGTTGCGCGGGGTCTTGCCGCGATAGCAGTGCGACGCCGGGTCGTCCTGGCCGCGGTAGGCCTCGACCTCGACCAGCCGCACTCCGACGGTGCCGTCGGGACCGGTCGACTCGATCACCGAGCCGAGTAGGAGTTTTGCCAGGTCAACGGGGTCGATCGAGAGTTCGTCGCGGTCGAACGGTCTCACCGGCACTGCCAGCTGACGGGCTTGGTGTCCACGGCGCCGGTCGCCGTGTTCTCGTCTCCGATGCCGTTCACGTAGCCGTTGCCGCCGTCCGGGAGCCCGAGTTCGGCGGCCTCGGCCGCGGTGTCGGTCCAGACGACCGGATGCTTGACGGCCTCGCGGCCTTGGCCCGCGTTGCCCACGACCAGCCCGTTCGCGTTGATCTCGCTCGCGGTGGTCCCGCTGGGCAGTTCGCCCGGCTTGCCGTCGACCCAGATCAGCGCCTGCGCGTAGGCCTGCGGCACGAACTCGTCGCCCGACGACCTGGCGGGAAATTCCTGCGGGAGCCCGTAGCCCACGACCTTGCCACCGCGGATCGCGGTCGCCCGGACGCCGTTGAGCCCCTCCGGCAGGTCGAGCGGCCGCTCGGCCCCGTCGTTCCACAGCGCCGGTCCGCTCTCGCGGTTGAGCAGGATCGTGCCGTCGTCGTCGATGTCCTCTGGCGTGGCACGTTCGTCGATGCCGAGTGTGACCGGCTGCCCCGCCCGCCAGACCACGGCCTTGGCCGAGTGCGAGACGGAGTCGCTCACGGACCCGAGTATGTCGCCGCGGCCGTTGATCGCCGTGACGCCCGAGTCGGTGAACCCGGCCGGGACCGGGAGCACGGTGAACTTGCCCGCCTTGAGCGAATATGCCCGGTGCGCACGCGCGTTCGCGTCCAGAGCGGTGCCCACAATCGTGCCCGCGGCGTTGACGTCTTTCACGTCCGTGCTGGTCAGGCCGTTGGGATGACCGACGACCGTCAGCACGCCCCGTTCCCAGGTCACCACGCCGGACTTGTCGCCCTCGCCCACGATCCGGCCGCGGCCGTCGGCGCCGATGGCCTGTGTGAGCCCCTCACCGGCGGGGCTCGGCAGGTTCTGGATGCTCCACGCGCAGCCCTCGGCGAGTGCCACGGGTTCAGGGGCGTCCGCCGTTACCTCTTCGGCTTCCGCGACCGCGGGCGGCTGGCCGACGACGATCGCCGGCCCGGCGCCGGAGGCGATGCTCAGCACCACCAGGCCGGTGGTCATCGCGACGGCCGAGCGGGTGATCACTGACTTGCGCATGCCGAAGAGGGTAACGGTCTCCACTGTCGGGTGATCGCCTATTGGAGCCATTCACGGATGCCGGACACCCGCTCCACCAGCCGCGTACGCTGCTCCGCCACACGATCGGGTGAGGTTCCGCCGCGCGAGTTCCGCGATCGGACCGAGCCTTCGACGGTGAGCACCTCACGGACCTGCGCGGTCAGTGCGGGATTGATTTTCTCGAACTCCTCGTCGGTCAGCTCGTCGAGCCCGACCCCACGCGCCTCCGCGACACGGACGCTCTCCCCCGCCGCCTCGTGCGCGACGCGGAACGGCACGCCCTGCCGGACCAGCCACTCGGCGATGTCCGTGGCCAGCGTGAACCCGGCGGGCGCGAGCTCGGCGAGCCGCTCGGTGTGGAAGGTGAGCGTGCCGAGCATCCCGGCGAGCGCGGGGAACAGCAGCTCCAGCTGATCGACGGAGTCGAAGACCGGCTCCTTGTCCTCCTGCAGGTCCCGGTTGTACGCCAGCGGCTGCGCCTTCAAGGTCGCGAGCAGGCCGGTGAGGTTGCCGATGAGACGGCCTGCCTTGCCCCGGGTCAGCTCCGCGACATCGGGGTTCTTCTTCTGCGGCATGATCGAGCTGCCGGTCGCCCACGCGTCGTCGAGCGTCACGTAGCCGAACTCGGCGGTGTTCCAGATGATCACCTCTTCGGCGATCCGCGACAGGTTCACCGCGAGCATGGTCACCGCGAACGCGAACTCCGCGGCGAAGTCACGCGAGGCGGTGCCGTCGATGGAGTTGTCGACGCTGGTGTCGAAGCCGAGCTCGGCCGCCACCGACTCGGGGTCGAGCCCGAGCGACGAACCGGCCAAAGCGCCTGAGCCGTAAGGGGATTCGGCGGTGCGGATGTCCCAGTCGCGCAGACGGCCGACGTCACGAAGCAGGGCCTGGCAGTGCGCCTGGAGGTGGTGCGCGAGCAGCACCGGCTGCGCGTGCTGCAGGTGCGTGCGGCCTGGCATGATCGCGTCCGGATAGCGTTCCGCTTGGGAGACAAGGGCTTCCACGACGTCCAAGGTGCCGGCGGCGATCCGGCGGGCGGCGTCGCGCAGGAACATGCGGAACAGCGTGGCGACCTGGTCGTTGCGCGACCGGCCCGCCCGCAGCTTGCCGCCCAGCTCCTGGCCGGCGCGCTCGATGAGGCCGCGCTCCAGCGCCGTGTGGACGTCTTCGTCGGCGAGCACCGGCGTGAACGCGCCGGACTCGACGTCGGCGGCGAGCGTGTCGAGCGCGGCGAGCATGCCGACCAGCTCGTCATCGGTGAGCAGCCCCGCCTTGCGCAGGACACGAGCGTGCGCACGCGAGCCCGCGATGTCGTAAGGCGCGAGACGCCAGTCGAAGTGGGTCGACAGGCTCAACGCCGCCATGGCTTCGGCGGGACCGCTGGCGAACCGCCCGCCCCACAACTGGATGCCGCTCAAGATGTTCCCTTTCAAGAAGTGTGTTCGGACCGGTTCGCCCACGCGGTGAACCGTTCAGCCAGATCCTTGCCGGTCAACGGCTCTCTGGCGATGACCGCGACCGTGTCGTCGCCCGCGATGGAGCCGACGACCTCTTCCAGTGCCGCCCTGTCGATGGCGCTGGCCAGGAACTGCGCCGCGCCCGGCGGGGTGCGCAGTACCGTCAGATTGCCAGACGAATCGACGGAGACGAGCAGTTCGGCGAGCAGGCGGGACAGCCGCGAGGTGCCGCCCTGGACACCGCGGACCGGGCTGCCGTCCTCCGGGATCACGTAGATCGGAGCGCCCGAGTCCGCGCCTCGTAGCTTGACCGCGCCGAGTTCGTCGAGGTCACGCGACAAAGTCGCCTGCGTGACCTCGACTCCTTCGGCGGCGAGTAGCTTCGCCAGTTCCGTCTGGCTTCGAATGGCCATAGTGGACACCAGCTCTGAGATCCGCGCCTGCCTGCCAGCCCTGGTCATCGTCGTTCTGCCTCCTGGAACAGCCAGACGAGCAGCGCCTTCTGGGCGTGCAGGCGGTTTTCGGCCTCGTCCCACACCGCGCTGGCCGGGCCGTCGATGACCTCGTCGGTGATCTCCCAGCCGCGGTGCGCAGGCAGGCAGTGCAGCACGATGGCGTCCTCGGCGGCACGGGCCAGCAGCGCGCTGTTGATCTGCAGCTGCCGGAACGGGCCGACCCGGTCGAGGCCGTCGTTCTCCTGGCCCATCGAGGTCCAGGTGTCGGTGACCAGCACGTCGGCGCCGTCTACGGCGGCGTGCGGGTCGGTGAAGGAGGTGATGCTGCCGCCGGTCTCGGCCGCGCGCTTCTTCGCGTCGAGCGTGACGCCCTGGTCCGGCTGGAAGCCTTCCGGCGAGACGACGCGGACGTTCATGCCCGCGGTCGCGCCGCCGAGCAGGAACGAGTGGGCCATGTTGTTCGCGCCGTCGCCGAGGTAGGTGACGGTGACGCCGGCCAGCTTGCCCTTGCGTTCGCGGATGGTCTGCAGGTCGGTGAGCACCTGGCAGGGGTGGAACTCGTCGGTCAGCGCGTTGATCACCGGGATCCGGCTGACCGAGGCCATCGCGTCCATCCGCTTCTGCGCGAACGTCCGCCAGACGACGGCGTCGACGTAGCGCGAGAGAACGCGCGAGGTGTCCTCGATGGTCTCCTCGCGGCCGAGCTGCATGGCGCGGCCGTCGACGATGATCGGGTGCCCGCCGAGCTGGTGGATGCCGACGTCGAAGGAGAGCCGGGTGCGCGTCGAGTTCTTCTCGAAGATCGCGGCGATCGACTTGCCCTTGAGCGCCTGTGAGCTGTGCGGCTCGGCCTTGAGCTTGTCGGCGAGGTCGAGGATGTCGGCCTGCTCCTGCGGGGTCAGGTCGTCGTCACGGAGAAAGTGCCTGGGCATCAAAGGTCCTTTGTGGTGGTTTCGAGCGCGTCGAGGAAGCCGTCGGCCTGCTCGGCGGTGAGGGTCAGCGGGGGTGCCAGCCGGATCGTGTCGGGTTGGATCGGGTTGACGAGGTAACCGGCCTCCTGCATCGCCTGGGCGACGGTGGCGGAGACGGGCTTGCGCAGGCCGATGCCGATCAGCAGTCCGGCGCCGCGGACGCCGCTCACCAGCGGGAACTGCTCGGCGCGGGCCGCGATGTCCTTGCCCAGCGCGGAAACGTGGTCGAGCAGATCGTCTTTGATGATGGTCTTGATGACCGCGAGACCGGCCGCGCAGCACACCGGGTTGCCGCCGAACGTGGTGCCGTGGTGACCGGGCTTCATCAGGTCGGCCGCCGCGCCGACGCCGATGGTCGCGCCGAGCGGGAGCCCGCCGCCGAGGCCCTTGGCCAGCGTGAAGACGTCGGGGACGATACCGGCCTGCTGGAAGGCGAACCAGGTGCCGAGCCGTCCGATGCCGGTCTGCACCTCGTCGAGGATCAGCAGCGCGCCCTTGTCCTTGGTGATGTCACGGGCGGCCTGCAGGAAACCGTCGGGCGCCGGGATGACCCCGCCCTCGCCGAGGATCGGCTCGATGATGACGGCCGCGGTTTCATCGTCGACGGCGGCTTTCAGTGCTTCGACATCGCCGAACGGCAGGTGCGTGACGCCCGGGACCAGCGGCTTGAACGGGTCGCGCTTGCCGGGCTGGCCGGTGAGCGTCAGCGCGCCCATCGTGCGGCCGTGGAAGGCCCCGTCGAAGGCGATGATCTTGGTGCGGCCGGTGAGCCTGCTGATCTTCAGCGCGGCTTCGTTGGCCTCCGCACCGGAGTTCACGAACAGGACCTTGGCGTTGCCCGCGAGGCCCGCGACGTCGACCAGCGCCTCGGCGAGTTCGACCGCGACCGGGTTCACGTACAGGTTCGAGACGTGCCCGAACTTGGCGATCTGCTCGCTGACCGCCTTGACGACCGCGGGGTGTGCCTGGCCGAGCGCGTTGGTGGCGATGCCGCCCACCAGGTCCACATAGGACTTGCCGTCGGCGTCCCACACCAGTGCACCCTCACCTCGGACGAGGGTCAGCTGCGGGGTGCCGTAGTTGTCCATCAGCGCGGACTTCCAGTGCGCCTGGCCGTCTACATTGGACTCGATCATGGCAGCTCATCCTCCGGAAAAACCATCGTCCCGATCCCCCTCGACGTGAACACTTCCAGCAACACGGAATGGGCCAGCCGACCGTCGATCACGTGAGCGCGGCTGACCCCGCCTCGGACCGCTCGGACGCAGGCCTCCATCTTCGGGATCATGCCGCTGGCCAGTCCCGGCAGCAGCTGCTCCAGCCGGTCCACCCGGATCCGGTCGACCAGCGACGACCGGTCCGGCCAGTTCGCGTACAGGCCTTCGACGTCGGTGAGCACGACGAGCTTCTCGGCGCCGAGCGCGGCGGCGAGCGCGCCCGCCGCGGTGTCGGCGTTGACGTTGTGGACGGTGCCGTCGATGTCGGGCGCCACGGTCGACACCACCGGGATCCGGCCGGCGTTGACGATGTCGAGCACCGCGTCCGGGTTGACCGTGGCGACCTCGCCGACCAGCCCGATGTCGACGGCCTCGCCGTTGACCGTCGCCTGCTTGCGCTCGGCGGTGAACAGCTGCGCGTCCTCGCCGGAGATGCCGACGGCGTACGGGCCGTGCTTGTTGATCAGCCCGACCAGCTCACGGCTGACCTGGCCGACCAGCACCATCCGGACGATGTCCATCGTCTCGGGCGTGGTGACCCGCAGGCCGCCCTTGAACTCGCCTTCGATGCCGAGCCTGGTCAGCATCGAGGTGATCTGCGGGCCACCGCCGTGCACCACGACCGGCTTCAGGCCGGCGAGCCGCAGGAACACCATGTCCTCGGCGAACGCCTGCTTGAGTTCGTCGTCGATCATCGCGTTGCCGCCGTACTTGACGACGACCGTCGCGCCGTGGAAGCGCTGCAGCCAGGGCAGCGCCTCGATCAGCACGCCCGCCTTCTCGGCGGCCAGCGCCAGCCGCTCGTCGGCGGGGATCAGTGATTCTGAAGGGCTCATGAGGAGTACGCGCTGTTCTCTTCGACGTAGCCGTGCGACAGGTCAGTGGTGAAGATCGTGGCCTCGTGCTCGCCGACGCCGAGGTCGATGACGATGTCGATGTGACGTCCGGTCAGGTCCGCCTCGGAACGGTCCTGCGCGGTGGTGCCGTTGGCGAACAGGGTCGCGCCGTTGATCGTGATCGACAGCGTCTCCGGGTCGATGTGCGCCTGCGCGCGGCCGAGCGCCATGGCGATGCGGCCCCAGTTCGGGTCCGAGCCGAAGAGCGCGGTCTTGACCAGGTTGTCCTCGGCGACCGTGCGGCCGACGTTGACGGCGTCCGTCTCGGACTGAGCGCCCTTGACGGTCAGGTCGACCTCCTTGGTCGCGCCCTCGGAGTCCGCGCGCAGCTGCATGACCAGGTCGTGGCTGACCTCGGTGAGCATGCGCGCGAGGTCGGCGTCGGACGGCTCGACGCCGCTGGCGCCGGAGGCGAGCACGAGCACGGTGTCGTTGGTCGACGTGCCGCCGTCGACGTCGAGCCGGTCGAAGGTGACCTTCGTGGCCGCGCGCAACGCGCTGTCGAGCGCGTCCTTGGTGACCACGGCGTCGGTGGTGAGCACGCTGAGCATGGTGGCGAGGTTCGGCGCGAGCATGCCGGCGCCCTTCGCGAAGCCGCCGACGCTCCAGCCGTCGCGGTGCGCCTTGAACGCCTGCTTCGGCTTGCTGTCGGTGGTCATCACGGCGGTCGCGGCGTTGAGGCTGGCCGCTTCGGAGGCTTCGAGTGCCTTGACGGCGACGTCCACGCCGGACAGCACCGCGTCCATCGGCAGGCGCTCCCCGATCAGGCCGGTGGAGCAGACGGCGACCTCGATCGCGCCTGCTTCGAGCACCTCGGCGACCTTCTCCGCGGTGGCGTGCGTGTCCTGGAAACCGAGCGGGCCGGTCGCCGCGTTGGCGCCGCCGGAGTTCAGCACGACCGCCTTGAGCCGCTGCTGCTTGAGCACCTCCTGCGACCACAGCACGGGCGCGGCCTTGATCACGTTGCGGGTGAACACCCCGGCCGCCACGTCGAGCGGGCCGTCGTTGACGACGAGCGCGAGGTCGAGCGCACCCGCCTTGATCCCGGCGGCCACCCCCGCCGCGCGGAAACCCTGAGGACCGGTGACGGTCATGGTGCGACTCCTACCGTGGAAAGGCCGATGGTTTCTTCGAAGCCGAGAGCGATGTTCATGGACTGGATCGCGCCGCCCGCGGTCCCCTTGGTCAGGTTGTCGATGGCGGCGACCACGACGAGCCTGTTCGCGAGCGCGTCGACCGTGACCTGGAGCTGGACGTTGTTGGAGCCGAGCGTCGCGGCCGTGGTCGGCCACATGCCCTCGGGCAGCACCTGCACGAACGGCTCGTCGGCGTAGAACTTCCGATAGAGCTCGTAAACGTCGGATGCTTGACGCAGCGGCGCGCTGGCAGTGGTCAGGATGCCGCGCGACATCGGCGCGAGCACCGGCGTGAACGACACCGTGACCGCCTCGCCGGCGATGGCCCCGAGGTTCTGCATGAGCTCCGGGGTGTGCCGGTGCGCTCCCCCGACGCCGTACGCGCTGGCCGAGCCCATGACCTCGGAACCGAGCAGGTTCGGTTTGAGCGCCTTGCCCGCGCCGGACGTGCCGGTCACCGACACGACGGTCACGTTCGGCTCGATGAGCTTCTCGGCGAACGCGGGCGCCAGCGCGAGCGAGCCACCGGTCGGGAAGCAGCCCGGCACCGCGATGCGCTTGGTGTTCTTCAGCTTCTCGCGTGCCCCTGGCAGTTCGGGCAGCCCGTACGGCCACTGGCCCGCGTGGTCGCCGCCGTACCAGCGCGCCCAGTCGTCCGCGCTGGAGAGGCGGTGGTCCGCGCCGAGGTCGACGACGAGCGTGTCCGGCCCGAGCTGCGCGGCGATCTCGGCCGAGTGGCCGTGCGGCAGTGCGAGGAAGACGACATCGTGCCCGGCGAGCGTGTCCTTCGTGGTCTCCTGGAGCACGCGGCCGGAGAGCGGGACCAGGTGCGGCTGGTGCGCGGCGAGCTTCGTGCCCGCGCTGCTGGCCGCCGTGAGCGCGCCGATCTCGACCTCGGGGTGCGTCAGCAGCAGGCGCAGCAACTCCCCGCCCGCGTATCCGCTCGCACCGGCCACCGCGATCTTCACCGTCATACGAATGATTATGCATACTCATGCAAACTCAATCAAACCGGGGTGGGACACGGAGAGTGCGCGCGCCAGACATCAGACCACTCGGATGGAGGAACACGGGGAAGGTCCGGGTCTGGCATTAATGGGCTGATGGGGATAGGCGAGGTGTGGCAGGTAGGCGCGCTCGAAATGTCCGTCCAGCACTGCGATTCCGATTCGTGGCGACTGGTCGTGGAAATCGGCCGCAATCCCGAACTCGCGGACAAATTGTCCCGCTCATTGGGGCTACGTCCCATGCCGACGCAAAGAGGTATTCCCGCAGGTGGAAGCCCTATGCCATGGGTACTGTCCGGCCGTTCCGAGTCCGCGGTGCGGGAATACGCCGCAAAACTCCGCGCTCATCTCGGCGCAACCCTCGCTCCGCAAAATGTCGCCTGCACATTGGCGGCCAGCCGCCCCTTCGAATATCGCGCCGTGCTCGTCGCCGAGGACACTCCGAAACTGCTCGACGAACTCGCCGGCGTCGCCGAGGGACGGACGCCGGTGACGCGCGCCGCGTTCGGCCCGATCGCCTACCTGTTCACCAGCCGCGCCATCGACCCGACCAGCACGATCGACCTGCTGAGCGCGCGCTACCCCGTGTTCGCCGAGACCGCCGCCGACCTCCGGTCGCGAGTGGACGATGACGTGTTCGTGCTCGAACTCGCGCTCGTGCGGCTGTTCGGGCATTGGGGCGTGCGGCCCGACGTCGTGGTCGGCAAGTCCATCGGCGCGCTGGCCGCGGCCTACGTCGCGGGCGTGCTGACGCTCGGTGACGCCTGCGCGCTGGTGTCCGCCTATCGGGGTGGAATCTTCGACAAGGTCCTCGAAACGGTCACGCTCCGACCGCCGGTTCTGCCGATCGTGATCGGCGGGGACGTCACGTCGCCGGAGTTCTGGGCGTCGCACATGGCCTCGCCGCCGCGCATGTTCGGCAGCATCTTCGCGCTCGCCGACGACGGGGTCTCGACGTTCGCCGAGGTCGGTGCCGACGGTGTGCTGTCCGAGCTCGGGCAGGACTGCGTGCCCGCGGCCGAGTTCGCGCCGCTGGTACGCGGCGGCCAGGAGTACCGGTCAGTGGTCACCACGCTCGCGTGGCTGCACGAACGCGGGGTCGCGGTCGACTGGCAGGCGTTCTTCGGTGAGTGCGAACCGGTCGAGGTGCCGCCGAGGCCGTGGCGGCAGCCGATCGCCGTGCCCGCGCCGGAGGGTCCGCTGCGGCTCGACGCGCCCACCAGGCAGGTCCGGCTGCACGGCAGGGTCATCGCTGTCACGCGCAAGGAGTTCGACCTGCTGCGGCTGCTGTCGTCGCGCCGGGGCTGCGTCGTGCCGCGCAAGGAGATCATGCTCGAGGTGTGGGGCGACGAGCACGACCTCGGCCGGACGCTGGACACCCATGTGAACAGCCTGCGCCGCAAACTCGGCTCCAGCGACTGGATCGTGACGGTCCGCGGAGTCGGGTTCCGCCTGGGTCAGGCCTGATTTGACATTCCTCTGACATGTTTTGACATGGTCTGCCAAAGCCTTGCCGGAATTTGACGGACAACTCGTTGCCCGTGCCCGTGAACGCGTGGAAATTTGAATTCACTGGGGTTCGAGCGGCGAGGGTGGGCAGATGCGAGTTGTCGTCGTTGGCGCGGGTCCTGCCGGTTTGATGCTGGCGGGCGAACTCCGGCTCGGCGGAGCCGAAGTCGTGGTGCTGGAAAAGCTCCCGGAGCCGACCGGGGAATCACGCGGGCTGAATTTGACCGCGCGCACGATGGAGGTTTTCGATCAGCGGGGTATTCTCCCGTTGTTCGGGAATCTCAAGACCACGCCCGGCGGGCATTTCGGCGGGCTGCCGGTGGACTTCGCGGTGCTCGACGGCGCGCATCACGGCGCGTACGGCGTCACCCAGGCACGCACCGAGGCCGTGCTCGCCCAGTGGGCAGGCTCGCTCGGCGCGGACATCCGACGTGGTCAGGAAGTCGTCTGGCTGACCGAAACCGACGAACATGTCGAGATCGAGACCGGTTCGGGCAAGCTGCGCGCGGACTACGTCGTCGGCTGCGATGGAGGTCGCAGTCTCGTCAGGACATTGGCGGGCATCGGGTTCGAGGGTCGCGAGGCCACCCGGGAACTGCTGCTCGCCGACGTCGAAGGCTGCGCGTTGGAACCTCGGATGATCGGCCGATCGGTGCCGCTGGGCATGGTGATCGTCGGCCCGATCAGCGCGGGCGTCGACCGCGTCATCCTGTGCGAACGCGGCGCGCCACCCCGGCGGCGGACCGGGCCGCCGAGCTTCGCGGAGTTCGCCGAGACCTGGCATCGGCTGACCGGCGAGGACATCTCCCACGGCCGTCCACAGTGGATCAGCGCGTTCGGTGACCCGGCCAAGCTGGCCACCACCTACCGCAAGGGCCGGATCCTGATCGCGGGTGACGCGGCGCACGTGCACCTGCCGGCGGGCGGACAGGGCTTGAACGTCAGCGTGCAGGACGCGGTCAACCTCGGCTGGAAACTCGCAGCGCAGGTCAGCGGCTGGGCGCCTGCCGGGCTGCTCGACACCTACCACGCCGAGCGGCACCCGGTCGGCGAGCGGCTGCTCGTCAACTCCGCCGCGCAAGGCACGGTGCTGATGGGCGACGACACGATCCAGCCCGTCCGCGACGTGCTCACCGAACTGATCGCGCACGACGAGGTCACCCGGCATCTCGCGGGCATGGTCACCGGGCTGGACCTGCGCTACGACGTCGGCCCCGGTGAACATCCGTTGCTGGGCAAGAGATTGCCGCGGGTGGACCTCGACGGCGCGCCGAACACGACCGAGCTGCTGCACCCGGCGCGTGGCCTGCTGCTCGACCTCTCCGACGACGCCGAGCTGCGACGGGCCGCGTCGCCGTGGGCCGACCGGGTCGACATCGTCACCGCGTCGGCCGAGAACCTGCCGCCGAAAACCGAAGCCTTACTCGTCCGGCCCGATGGACACGTGGCCTGGGCCGGCGAGGAAGACCTGACCGCCGCACTGCGACGTTGGTTTGGAGAACCGCGATGAGGACACTGATCGTGGCGCGGATGGCGCCCGGCTCCGGCGAGGACGTCGCCGGCATCTTCGAAGAGTTCGACCGCAGCGAGATGCCCGGGATCATGGGCACCAAGCGCCGGGAGCTCTTCTCCTACAAGGGCCTGTACTTCCATCTGCAGGACTTCGACGGCGACGGGCCGCAGTCGATCGAGCAGACCCGCACGCATCCGCTGTTCGTGGCGGTGAGCGCCGATCTGAAGCCGCACATCTCGCCGTTCGATCCGGAGACCTGGCGCTCGCCTGCCGACGCGATGGCCACCTCGTTCTACCAGTGGGAAGCGCCATGAACCGCCGGGTCGTGGTGACCGGGATGGGCGTGCTCGCGCCGGGTGGCGTCGGCGTCAAGCCGTTCTGGACGCTGCTCACCGACGGCCGGACGGCCACCCGCCGGATCTCCACGTTCGACCCGTCGCCGTTCCGCTCACAGGTCGCCGCCGAGGTCGACTTCGACCCGCGCGCGCACGGGCTCGGTGCGCAGGAACTGCGCCGGATGGACCGGATGACCCAGTTCGCGGTGGTCGCCGCCCGCGAGGCGCTAGCCGACAGCGGACTGTCCACTGTGGATTCGGAGCGGACCGGGGTCGCGCTCGGCACCGCGGTCGGCGCGACGATGACGCTGGACGCCGAATACCGGGTGGTCAGCGACGACGGCGCACAGTGGCTGGTCGATCCGGAGTACGCGGTGCGCCACCTCTACGGCGCGTTCGCGCCTAGTTCGGCCGCGGCCGAGGTCGCGACGGCGCTCGGCGCGCAGGGGCCGGCCGCGGTGGTGTCCACCGGCTGCACCTCGGGCATCGACTCGGTCGGGCACGCCTGGCAGCTGATCCGTGAGGGCTCGGCCGACGTGATGATCGCGGGCGCCTCGGACGCGCCGATCTCGCCGATCACCGTCGCCTGCTTCGACGCGATCAAGGCGACGACCCCGCGCAACGACGAGCCGGAGCAGGCGTCGCGGCCGTTCGACCGCTCGCGCAACGGGTTCGTGCTCGGCGAGGGCGCGGCGGTGTTCATACTGGAAGAACTCGACCACGCGCGCAGCCGGATGGCCGACTGCTACGGCGAGATCACCGGCTATGCCAGCCGCAGCAACGCCTTCCACATGACCGGGCTGCGGCCGGACGGGACCGAGATGGCCGCCGCGATCCGGCAGGCACTCGACATCTCGAAGCTGGATCCGTCCGATGTGGACTATGTCAACGCGCATGGTTCCGGCACGCAGCAGAACGACGTGCACGAGACCGCGGCGGTGAAGGCGGCGCTCGGCGAGCACGCGTACCGGACGCCGATGAGCGGGATCAAGTCGATGGTCGGCCATTCGCTGGGCGCGATCGGGTCGATCGAGATCGCGGCCTGCCTGCTCGCCAGGCGCTACGGCGTGGTGCCGCCGACCGCGAACCTGCACGAGCCCGATCCGCGCTGCGACCTGGACTACGTGCCGCTGACCGCGCGCGAGCACCGGGTGGACACGGCGTTGACCGTCGGCAGCGGGTTCGGCGGCTTCCAGAGCGCGATGGTGCTCGCATGAAGACGATCGTGACCGGCATGTCCGTCGCCGCGCCGAACGGCCTCGGTGTCGAGGACTACTGGCGCGCGACGCTCGCCGGGCGCGGCGGGATCGGGCGGCTGACCCGCTTCGACCCGTCGCGCTACGCGGCGACGCTCGCCGGTGAGGTGACCGGGTTCGACGCGGCCGAGCACCTGCCGGGCAGGCTGCTCCCCCAGACCGATCCGATGACCAGGCTGTCGTTGGCGAGCGCGGCCTGGGCGCTCGAAGACGCCGGTATCGAGGACACCGGGGGCGGCGGGGTCGTCACCGCGAGCACCGGCGGCGGGTTCGAGTTCGGCCAGCGTGAACTGGGCAACCTGTGGAGCAAAGGCCCCAAGCACGTCAGCGCGTATCAGTCGTTCGCGTGGTTCTACGCGGTGAACTCCGGGCAGATCTCGATCCGCAACGGGCTGCGCGGGCCGTCGAGCGTGCTCGTCTCGGACCAGGCTGGCGGACTCGACGCGCTCGGCCACGCACGCAGGCAGATCCGCGGCGGCACGCCGTTCGTGGTCTCCGGCGCGGTCGACGGCGCGCTCTGCCCGTGGGGCTGGGTATCGCTGCTGGCGAGCGGGCGGGTGAGCACGTCGGCCGATCCGGACCGCGCCTATCTGCCGTTCGACACCGGCGCGGCAGGTCACGTGCCCGGCGAGGGCGGCGCGATTCTCGTGCTGGAGAACGAAGAAACGGCCGGTGAGCGCGGCTACGGCGAGATCGCCGGATACGCGGCCACCTTCGGCCCGGACGCCTATCGCCGGGTGATCGAACTGGCGCTGGCGGACGCCGGCGAGTCCACAGTGGACGTGGTGTTCGCCGACGCGGCCGCCGTGCCCGAACTGGACCTGGCCGAGGCGGAAGCCATCACGGCCGTGCTCGGCAAGGTCCCGGTGACCGCGCCCAAGACGATGACCGGGCGGCTCTACGCGGGCGGCGGCGCGCTGGACGTGGCATCGGCGCTGCTCGCCATCCGCGACGGCGTCATCCCGCCGACGACCAACGTCACCAACGCCCACGACCTGGACCTGGTCACCATGCCGAGGCCCGCACAGCTGCGCACCGCGCTGGTGCTCGCGCGCGGCCAAGGCGGTTTCAACTCGGCGATCCTGCTGCGACGAAAGGATTGAACAGTGCTCACCTTGGACGAGCTACTCCGGATATTGACCGACTGCGCGGGCTCGCCGGAGCCGGTCAGCGGTGAGCTGATCGACGCCGAGTTCGCCGACCTCGGCTACGACTCGGTCGCCCTGATCGAGGCGACCGGACGGCTTTCGCGCGACCACGGTGTCGAACTCGACGACGACGCGACCGCGACCGCCCGAACCCCGCGCGCGCTGCTGGAGCTGATCAACCATGGCTAGGACCGCACTCGTCACCGGCGCCACCAGTGGCATCGGGCTCGCCGTCGCGAAGCAGCTGGCCGAATCCGGGCATCAGGTGTTCCTCTGCGCCCGCAACGACGTCTCACCGACCGTCAAGCAGCTGCGCGCCGATGGCTTCGAAGTCGACGGCACCGAATGCGACGTCCGGTCCGAAACGGACGTCCAGGCGTTCGTGCAGGCCGCTGTCGACCGGTACGGGCCGGTGGACATCCTGGTCAACAACGCCGGCCGCAGCGGCGGTGGGGTCACCGCCGATCTGGTGGACGAGCTGTGGTTCGACGTGATCGACACCAACCTGCACGGGGTGTTCCGGATGACCCGCGCGGTGCTCAACACCGGCGGGCTGCGGCACCGGCCGTGGGGCCGGATCGTGAACATCGCGTCGACCGCCGGCAAGCAGGGCGTGGTGCTGGGCGCGCCGTATTCGGCGTCGAAGCACGCCGTCGTCGGGTTCACGAAGTCGCTGGGCAACGAGCTGGGCAAGACCGGGATCACGGTCAACGCGGTGTGCCCCGGTTATGTCGAAACGCCCATGGCGCAACGGGTTCGCCAAGGTTACGCGGCCGCGTGGGAGATCGGCGAGGACGAGGTGCTCGACCGGTTCCAGGCCAAGATCCCGCTCGGCCGGTACAGCACCCCCGAGGAGGTCGCCGGGCTGGTCGGCTACCTCGTTTCGGACCCGGCGGGCTCGATCACCGCGCAGGCGCTGAACGTCTGCGGCGGCCTCGGCAACTTCTGAAGGAGAACGATGAACGTCGAACACGAGATCACCGTCGACGCGGCGCCCGCGGACATCTACGCGTTCCTCGCCGATGTCACCCGGTGGCCGACGGTCTTCGAGCCGACCGTGCACGCCTCGGTGCTGGAGCGGTCCGGCGACGTCGAGCGCATCCGGCTGTGGGCGACGGCCAACGGCTCGCCCAGGACGTGGACGTCCCGCCGCGTGCTCGATCCCCAAGCACTGCGTGTCGAGTTCCGCCAAGAGGTCCCACGCGCGCCGATCGCGTCGATGGGCGGCGCCTGGGTGATCGAGCCGTCGCCGGCGGGCGGCTCGCGGGTGCGGCTCCTGCACGACTACGAGGCCATCGACCCGACCGGGATCGCGTGGATCGACGAGGCCGTCGACCGCAACAGCCACAAGGAACTCGCCGCGCTGAAGACCTTCGCCGAAGGCACGGTCGCGCCGGTGCACACGTTTGCGGACACCGTGCACATCAAGGGCTCCGCGGCCGACGTGTACGCGTTCATCAACGAGGCCGACCGGTGGCCGGAGCGGCTGCCGCACGTCGACCGGGTCGCGCTGACCGAGGACATCCCCGGGCTGCAACTGCTCGAAATGGACACTCGCGCGCCGAACGGTTCGGTGCACACGACCTCGTCCGTGCGCGTCACGTTCCCGAAGCTGATCGTCTACAAGCAGACGCTGCTTCCCGCGCTGCTGTCCCTCCACACCGGACAGTGGCAGATCCTCGAGGACGAGGACGGCGTGCAGGTCACGTCGGAGCACTCGGTGTCCGTGCACGACCCGGCCACGCTCGACCAGGTACGCGCCGCGCTGAGCGCCAACAGTCTCGCCACCCTGCACCATGCCAAGGCCTATGCCGAGAGCCAGGAGGAAGTCCTTGCCTGACACCGACGTCATCGTGGTCGGCGCCGGGCCGACCGGTCTCTTGCTGGCCGCCGAGCTGCGACTCGGCGGCGCGGAGGTGGTCGTGCTGGAGCGGCTGACCGAGCCGACGACGCAGTCGCGGGCCGGCGCGATCCACGCCAGGTCCGTCGAGATCTTCGACCAGCGCGGCAGGCTGGAACACCTGGGCGCTGTCGATCGTGACGACCACGGGCATTTCGGCGGGCTCGACCTCGATCTGGGCCAACTGCCGACCGTCCACCCTGGACGGATGAAGCTCGCCCAGGCCCGGGTGGAGGCCATGCTCACGGCATGGGTGACCGAACTCGGCGCGGAGATCCGCCGAGGCCACGAGGTGACTTCGGTCGAGCAGACCGAGTCCGAGGTCGTGGTCAACGGCTCGCTGACGGCTCGCTACGTCGTCGGCTGCGACGGCGAGCGCAGCAGTGTCCGCGAGCTGGCCGGGTTCGACTTCCCCGGCGTGGACGCCGAACTCGAGCTGCTGCGCGCCGACGTGCGCGGCATCGAGGTGCCGTTCCGGTTCTTCCAGCGCTATCCGGCGGGCCTCGCGATCGCGTTGCCGATCGACGGCGGGCTCATCCGGCTCGTGGTGCACGAGTTCGGCCGCCCACCGCGCATCCGCTCGGCTCCCCCGGCGTTCGCCGAGGTCGTCGCGGCGTACGAACGGGTCACCGGCGAGGATGTCAGCGCGGGCGAGCCGGTGTGGGTCGACGCGTTCGGCAACACCTCGCGGCAGGTGACGGAGTACCGGCGCGGCCGGGTGCTGCTGGCCGGCGACGCCGCCCACCATGTGATGCCGGTCGGCGGGCAGGCGATCAACCTGGGCCTGCAGGACGCGTTCAACCTGGGCTGGAAACTCGCCGCCGAGCTCCGCGGCACGGCGCCGGCCGGACTGCTCGACAGCTACCACGCCGAACGCCATCCGGTCGGCGTCCGGGTCAAGACGAACATCCAGGCGCAGGCCCAGCTGCTGCTCGGCGACACCTCGGTCGACCCGCTGCGCGAGGTGTTCCGCGAGCTGATCACCCACAGCACGGTGCGCGACCACCTCGCCGCCGCGATCGCAGGCCTCGACGTCCGCTACGGCGAAGGCACGCATCCGCTGCTCGGCGCGCGGTTGCCGTACTCGCCGCTGACCACGGACGCGGGGACCACGGACACCACATCGCTGCTGCGCACGGGCCGCGGCCTGCTGCTGAACCTCTCCGGTGAGCCGTGGACGGCGGCCGGGGTGGACGTCGTGCCGGCCAAGGTGGAGCCGGGCAGCCCACTGTCCGATGTGGACGGTGTGCTGGTGCGCCCCGACGGCCATGTCGCCTGGGTCGCGGGCGCCGGCTCGCTGGAGACCGCGGTGAGGCGCTGGTTCGGATGACCTTCCCGTTCACCGAATGGCAAGGGGTCGGCGACCACCCGGAGCTGGCCAGGATGCGCCGCGAAGACCCGGTGCCGCTGGTGCCGATCGCCTCCGGCGGCACGGCGTACCTGGCGACCCGCCACGCCGACGTCCGCCGCGTGCTGATGGACCCGGTCTTCAGCCGGGCGGCCGCGGCCGCCCGGCAGGACGCGGCGGTGCTGACCCAGCTCAGCCGCCTGCCACCGGTGCTGATGAACCTCGACCCACCCGACCACACCCGCATCCGCAAACTGGTCGCCCATGCCTTCTCCGCAGGCGCGGTCGAAGCACTGCGCCCGGTCGCCACCCGGATCGCGGCGGAGCTGGTCGACGACATGATCAAAGCCGGGCCGCCCGCCGATTTCCTGCACGACTTCGCCAGGCCGTTCCCGGCCCGCGTCATCTGCGCGCTGCTCGGAGTGTCCGATGTGGACCGTCACCGGCTGCGCTCGCTGATGGACATCACCCTGTCCACCGGCGACCGCGCCGAAGTCGGCTCGGCCTTCGGCGAGATCATGGGCCTGATCGGGGATCTCGTCGCCACGAAACGCCAGAGTCCCGCGGACGACCTCGTCTCCTCACTCATCGCCGTCCGCGACGCGGGTGACCAGCTCAGCGAACCCGAGCTGCTGTACACCGTGCTCAACCTGTGCACCGGCGGCTACGAACCGGTCGCCGGCGCACTGTCGAACTCACTGCTGGCTCTCTCGCCCGCCCAGCTCGACCGGCTGACCGCCGACCCTGGCCTGTTGCCTGGCGCGCTCGAGGAACTGCTGCGCTACGTCCCGGTTTTCTGCTCCGCCAAGGAGAGGGTCGCACTGGCTGACGTCGAGCTGTCCGGTGTCCACATCCCGGCCGGTTCGACGATCATCCCGGTGACCCCGTCGGCCAACCACGACGCCGAGGCCATTCCGGATCCCGGCCACGTCGACCTCGCGCGGACGAGCCCGCACCTGGCGTTCGGCCACGGCGTCCACCGGTGCGTGGCCATCCCGCTCGCGATGATGGAACTGGAGATCGCCTACACGACAGTGCTCACCCGGCTGCCCGGACTGCGCCCGACGTGCTCGGTGGCGGACCTGGTCTGGAAGACCGGCCTGGTGACGGTCGGCCCGACCAGCCTGCCCGTCACCTGGCGCGAAACTCCGGGGTCGTGACCGGTCACGACGACGACCTCGGGTTTTCGGCATTGCACACTCTGCAGTTTTCAAACACCGGATTTTTCAAGCAGCGCAAAGCTTCCTAGGCGGCTGGTGGTGGGCAAGTCCGGAAGACCGGCCCACCACCGGCCCTACTCCGTTTCACCTCCCAGTGCTTCGGGCCTGCGGCTGGGCGGGGTCGGGAGGTACTCCCCCTGGTTCTCCGGATCACAGCCGACCCGAGGCAGCCGCGCGCGAATGCCGCCGGGTGTCCGCTCGAAGTAGTGAGCGATCGCCTCGACGCTTTCGCCTGCCAGCCACCGTTTTTCCAGCTCGGCGTCCTCGCCCGCCGACCAGGACTGGCCTTGTTTGGCAGGCCGATCGCCTGGTCTTCGGCGCGGCGGTGGTTTCGGTCTGCCCACGAAGTCGAAGAGGCTCTCCGCGAGCAACTCCGCCACCGTGGACACGACCTGGTTCTGCAGATCGAGCCGCCCTTCGGCGACCGGGTCGCCGTCGGCATCGGCGCCGCCGATGGTGATGGCGACCCACTGCGAGGGTTGGGTGTGGTCGTCGCTCGGCTGCGCGGCGACCTCGATGCGATAGGTGTTGGTGCCGACCCGGATCTCTGTCCGGTGCTCTTTGGTGATGTTCATGCCCGCGACGGTAGACCCCGGCACCGACAGTTTCGTGACTTTCCGCGTCCGACCTGCTGCTCTCCGAAATTGTCGGACCCTCGACGTACGGTGATGCCATCACATTCGGCAACGAGGGAGTCACGATGAGAGAGCATCAGTTCTGGCGGCCGATCCGGCTGCAGCACAGCGTCGACGACACCATCGCCGCGGAGGCGATCTACGACGCCTTCGGCTTCGTCGGCAGCGCACGGCCGGACGGCGAGCAGCTCTCGGAAGACCTGCCGAGCCTCAGAACCAGGTTTCCGAGACTCATCGCGAAACACGTGGCCCCCGGCGCCGAGGCGCTTCCCGAACCCGCCGTCCCGGTGCCGAAACACTGGTGCCCCGACCTGGCGGACCAGATCGGGGCACCGTGATGGAGCACTACTCAGTCAACTCAGAAATGCAGCAGCTGCGGAAGCAGTTCCTTCTTGGCGTCGGCACCGGCCTTCGCCTTGTCCGACCGCTGAGCGGCCGCGGCGCCCGCGGGCACCGGTGGCGGGACCGGCTCGCACTGCGCGTCCGAGTGCCCCTGGCCGGGTGTGCGCTTCGGCAGCTTGCCGGTGGCCAGGTAGTCAGCGATCTTGTCGTCGACACACGACACACCGGACAGCGAACCGGAGTGGGTGGTGCCGCCAGGAGCGCTGATCAGGCTGGAGTTCGGGTAGCGCTTGCGCACCTCGAGGCTGCCCGGGTACGGGGTGGCCGCGTCGAGCTCCTCGTCGATCAGCAGGATGCCGGGCACCTTGCTGCCGTCGATCTCCACCGGCTTACCGGCCTTGGCGGGCCAGTAGAGGCACGGCGCGTTGAACCAGGCGTTGCCCCAGGTCTCGAACGGGGCGCGCAGGTAGGTCAGCCAGTTGTCGATCTTCCACTTGGTCCAGCTCTTCGGCCACTGCACGTCGGTGCACTGCACGGCCGCGTAGACGGCGAAGCCGTTGTCCGCGCCCTCGCCCTGGGCGTTCGAGTCGTCGTAGAGACCCTTCAGCGTCTGCCAGTCACCCTTGTGCACCCAGCCGTCGAAGGCCTTGGCCATGTCTTCCCAGCCGAACACGTAGTACCCGGCCTGCAGGAAGACGTCGGTCCACTCGTCGCCGCCGATGATGCCGCCTGCGGGGTTGGCGTAGAGCTTCTTCTGCTCGGCGTACCAGAGCTTCTCGACGTCCTTGCCGGTCTTGCCGAGGTGGTAGATCGAGTCGTACTTGGCGACCCACTCGAAGTAGATCTTGATGTTGCGGTCGAACGCGACATCCTGATCGAGGTTCGCCTGGTACCAGACCTTGCGCGGGTCGACGTTGCCGTCGAGCACCATCCGGCGGACCTTCTGCGGGTACAGCGTGCTGTACACCTGGCCGAGGTAGGTGCCGTAGGAGAAGCCGTAGTAGTTGATCTTCTCTTCGCCCAGCGCCTTGCGCAGGTTGTCGACGTCCTTCGCGACGTCGACGGTCTTGATGTGGTCGAGCAGCGCGCCGTTCTTCTTGCAGGCGTCGGCGTAGCCCTTCGACTTCGCCAGCCAGGTCTTCTCCAGCTCACGGGTGGTCGGCACGTACTGCGGCCGGTTGTAGCTGAAGTAGTTGCCGTCGCAGGTCAGCGCCGGCTTGCTGGAGCCGACACCACGCGGGTCGAAGCCGATCCAGTCGTAGTTGTCGCCGGCGCCGTTCGGCACGGCCGCGCCGAGGGTCGACAGCCCGAGGCCCGAACCGCCGGGGCCGCCGGGGTTCACGACCATGATGCCCTGCGACTGCGGGGTCTTGTGCTTGACGCGCGAGACGGCGATCTGGATCTTCTCGCCGTTCGGCTTGGCGTGGTCGAGCGGCGTCTCCAGGAAGCCGCACTCCGCACCGGCCTTCTGCAGGCGAGCGCTCTCACACTTGCCCCACTTGATGGGCGCCGGGGCGAACTCGGTCGCCGCAGGCGCCGCGCCCGCCATGGGAGCGATGGCCGCTCCGCTGACGAGCAAGCTCGCGGCCGCTACCGCGGCAGCAAATTTGTTCACGATGTTCCTTTTCGTCGACGTTCGTCCCGATTTCAGGGAAAATACCGAGTCTTGCCAACAACTTCGCCGACCGACACGGATTTCACCATCCGTCTTTCGTTGGTATTTCCTAGACTCATCAGTGAGCCGATTCGGACAAACGTCACGGGTCCGCCACCTGGCGTACTCGTCATCTACCCATCCGGTGGAGGTAAAAATGCAGGCCTCGCGGGACCTGGTCGACGCCGTCCGCACAGGACTGGCCGAGCGGGCGGATCCGGTGAAAGCGCCAGAGATGCGGGCGTACATGAAGTCCGAGATGGACTTCCTCGGCGTCCAGAAACCGGCCAGGCGCGAGCTCACGAGAGAGATTTTCCGCGCGCATCCGCTGCCCGACCGGGAATCGTTCACCGACTCCGTACTCACCTTGTGGCGCGACGCCAAGTATCGCGAAGAGCGATATGTCGCGCTGGATCTGACCGGCGACAGAGCGTACGCGCACTGGCTGGACTCGGAATCGCTCGAACTCTACGACGAATTGATCGTCACGGGCGCCTGGTGGGACTACGTGGACGAGATCGCCGTCCGCCGGATCGGCCCGATACTGCGTGCGGAACCCGACGTGCTCAAGCCGCGCCTGCGGGACTGGGCGGCCGACGCCGACCGCTGGCGGCGCCGGACCGCGGTGATCTGCCAGATCGGCTCAAAGGAGGCCACGGACACCTCGCTGCTGTCCAAGACCATCGAACTGAACGTGGCCGACAAGGACTTCTTCCTGCGCAAGGGCATCGTCACCACCCACCCGGGGTTGTCAGGGCTATCTCAGCGCGAGGCGCTCAAACACCTTTAAGCGCGAAGTTCCGCGCCGTACCTCTCAGCCGTGGCCGCCACTGCGGCGTCCTTGGCCTCGATCGCCTCTTCGACCTTCAGCGTGCGGTCCGGGGCCCGGAACCGCAGCTTGTAGGCCAGCGAGCGCTTGCCTTCGCCGATCTGCGTGCCGGCGTAGGTGTCGAACAGCTCGATGTTCTCGAGCAGGTCGCCCGCCGCACCACGCAGGGTCTCGGCGAGGTCCGCCGACGGCACGCCGGCGTCGACGACGAGCGCCACGTCGAGCAGCACCGGCGGGTACGCCGAGATCTGCGGCGCCGGGCGCGAGTCCGGCAGCGGGATGGCGTCGAGGTCGAGCTCCATGGCGACCGTCCGCTTCGGCAGGCCGAGCGCTTCGATCACCTTGGGGTGCAGCTCGCCGGCGTGCCCGACCGGCCAGTCGCCGACCAGCAGCTTGGCGCAGCGGCCGGGGTGCCAGGGCAGCAGGTCGGTGGCGGCCACGGTGAGCTCGATGCCGGAGGCCGCAGCGATCGTGCGGGCGGCCTGGACCGCGTCGGCCCAGGTGGCGTCCTCGCCCTTGCCCCACCAGCCGGGGCGCAGGCGCTGGCCGGTGAGGACGGTGGCCACGTGCGTCGGCTGCAGCGGCACCGAGGCCTCGAGCAGCGCGAGCTCGTTGTCGGCAGGCCTGCGGTCGACGCCGAGGTCCGGCACGGGCAGCGGCTTGACGCCCGGCAGCACGACCTGGCCGACGTAGAACAGCGCCAGATCCTTGAACCCGCGGGACACGTTGCGCTGCAGGGTCTCCAGGAGCCCGGGAAGCAGGGTCGTGGCCAGCTGGTCCTTGTCCGCCTCGAGCGGGTTGCGCACGCGCACCGTGTGCCGGCGCACGTCGTCTTCGGCGAGGCCGAACGCGTCCCACACGGACTTCGAGATGAACGGGAACGGCTGCACCTCGACGTACCCGGCCTCGGCGAGCGCACGCGAGACCGCGCGGCGACGACGCTGGGTGTCCGTGAGTCCGCGGCCGGCGGGCGCTGCGGGCAGCACCGAGGGGATGCTGTCGTATCCCTCGAGGCGCAGCACCTCCTCGACCAGGTCGGCGGGCTGCACCAGGTCACCACGCCAGCTCGGCGGCGCGGCGGTGACCAGCGCGGTCCCGTCGTCGCTCGCGTTCAGCTCGACCTTGCAGCCGATCTGGCCGAGCCTGCGGACGGTGACACCACGGTCGTAGTTCACCCCGGCCACCCGGTCGGGCAGGTTGATCGGCATGGTGATCGCGGGCAACGGCTCCACGCCGCCCTCGTCGGTGCGGCCCGGCTGGATCGAGCCGTCGCCGTACTCGCGCAGCAGACGCGCGGCACGCTCGACGGCGTGCGCGCACAGCTGCGGGTCGGTGTAGCGCTCGAACCGCTTGGCCGCCTCGGAGAACAGCTTGTGGCGGCGGGCGGTGCGGCTGATCGAAGCCGGGTCCCAGTGCGCCGCCTCGAGGAGCACGTCGGTGCTCTCCGTGGTGATCTCGGTGCTCGCGCCGCCCATGGTGCCCGCCAGCGAGATCACGCCGCTTTCGTCGGCGATGATCACGTCGTCGGGGTCGAGCTCGCGGACCGCATCGTCCAAAGTGGTCAGTTTCTCGCCCGGCTTCGCCTTGCGCACCACCAGATCGCCCTGGACGGCGCCGGTGTCGAAGGCGTGCAGCGGGTGCCCGACCTCGAGCATCACGTAGTTCGTGACATCGACGGCCAGCGAGATCGACCGGATGCCGGAGAGCATCAGCCTGCGGCGCATCCACCACGGCGTCGGCGCGCTCGCGTCGAGGCCGGTGACCCGGCGCAGCACGAACCGCTTGCAGCCGTCGGTGTCCTCGATGTGCACCGGCCAGGCGTCGCCCTCGGCACCGGGCAGCTCGAAGTTGCCGGGGTCGCCGAACGGGACGTCCAGCGCGTTCGACAGCTCACGGGCCAGGCCCCGGATCGAAAGCGCGTAGCCGCGGTCCGGGGTCGGGGTGAGTTCGAGGACGGTGTCGCCGAGGCCCATGAGCTCACGGGCTTCGTCGCCGGGGCTCGCGGTGCCGGACGGCAGCACGAGGATCCCGGTGTGGTCGTCGCCGAGGCCGAGTTCGCGGGCGGAGCAGATCATGCCGTCGCTGATCCGGCCGTAGGTCTTGCGCGAGGCGATCGCGAAGTCGCCGGGCAGCACCGCGCCGGGCAGCGCGACGACGACGAGGTCGCCCTCGGCGAAGTTCGTGGCGCCGCAGACGATGCCGCGGGTGCGGACGGCCGCGGGGTCGTCGCCCTCTTCGAGTTCGGGGGCGTGCTCCTCACCGACCTCGACCCGGCAGAACCGGATCGGCTTCTTGAACTCGGTGAGCTCCTCGATCTCGGCGACCCTGCCGACCACGAGCGGGCCGGTGACCTGGCCGAGCGGCTGCACGTCGTCGACCTCGATGCCGATGCGGATGAAGGCGTCGACGAGCTCCTGCGGCTCGATCGCCTCACCAAGGCCGAGGTGCTCGGTCAGCCAGCTGACGGGGACTCGCACTACGCCTCCGTTCCGAAGGGAAGGGTGAAGCGGACGTCGCCCTCCACCATGTCGCGCATGTCCGGAATTCCGTTGCGGAACTGCAGGGTGCGCTCGATGCCCATGCCGAAGGCGAACCCGGAGTACACCTCGGGGTCGACGCCGCAGGCACGCAGGACGTTGGGGTTGACCATGCCGCAGCCGCCCCATTCGACCCAGCCGGGGCCGCCCTTCTTCTCCTCGAACCACACGTCCACCTCGGCGGACGGCTCGGTGAACGGGAAGAAGTGCGGACGCAGCCTGGTCTTGGAGTGCTCGCCGAACATCGCGCGGGCGAACGCGTCGAGCGTGCCCTTGAGGTGGGCCATCGTGATGCCCTTGTCCACCGCGAGGCCCTCGACCTGGTTGAAGACGGGGGTGTGCGAGGCGTCCAGCTCATCGGTGCGATAGGTCCGGCCGGGGCACACCACGTACACCGGCAGGTCGCGGTGCAGCAGGGTGCGCGCCTGCACCGGCGAGGTGTGGGTGCGCAGCAGCAGCCGCGAGTCCTCCTCGCCCGCGTAGAACGTGTCCTGCAGCTGACGGGCCGGGTGGTCCTTGCCGAAGTTCAGCGCGTCGAAGTTGAACCACTCGGCTTCGAGCTCGGGCCCCTCGGCGACCTCATAGCCCATGGCGATGAAGGCGTCGGCGATCTGCTCGGAGATCGTGGTGATCGGGTGCCGCGCGCCACGGGCGACGCGGTCCCACGGAAGGGTGACGTCGACCGTCTCCTCGCGCAGCACGTGCTCGTCGCGCTCGGCCTGCAGCACGACCAGGCGCGCGTCGTACGCGGACTGGATGGCCTGGCGAGCCTCGTTGACGAGCTTGCCTGCCTCCGCCTTCTCCTTCTTGGGCAGCGCGCCGATCTCGCGGCGGGCCAGCAGCAGCGGCGACTGGTCACCCAGGTGCGCAGGCTTGACGGCGGCCAGCGCGTCGAGGTCGGTTGCCGCGGCGAAGTCCGTTTCGGCCTTCTTGATCGCAGCCCGGAGGGTTTCGGGCGAAAGGGCTTCGCCCGCGGTCGGGTTCTGCTGTTCGGTGGCTCCGGACATAACTCCTCGGCGTCCGTTGGTGACGGGATCGGCGGCCGCACGCGGCCAGGACGGCACACGTGAGGGATGACAGCCGATTCTAGGTGATCGGCTCATGACACCGACCAGGAACCCTCGCGAGCGTCACCGGGTGACGAAGGCGTCCTGAAGATCAACAGCAGGGTGGCCGGTCAGCTCCGGCGGGCGGCCATCGCGCTGGCGTAGACGCAGACTGCGGCGGCGGTCGCCAGGTTCAGGCTTTCCGCCTTGCCGTAGAGCGGAATGCGGACCGCGCTGTCGACGGCGTCGAGTACCTCGGACGGCAGCCCGTGCGCTTCGTTGCCGAACACCCACGCGGTCGGCGTGGTGAGGTCGATCGTGTCCAGTTGCTCGTCGGCGTACCCGTGCGCGGCCCGCGTCGTGAGCCCGGCTTCGGTGCAGGCGGCGAGCGCCTCGCCGATGTCGCGCACACGCGCGATCGACAGGTGGAACAGGCTGCCCGCGGCCGCGCGGACGCATTTGCCGTTGTGTGGGTCGACACTCTCGCCCGCGAGGATCACGGCGTCGGCGCCTGCGGCGTCGGCGACCCGGATCACGGTGCCCGCGTTGCCGGGGTCGGCGACGTCGACGAGCACGGCGACGAGTGTGGCGTCGGTGGGCAGCATTCCGGCGAGCGGCCGGTCGAGCAGCTCGCACACCGCGACGATGCCTTGGGGCGTAACGGTTTCCGAGAGGCCCTCGGCCGCGCGGTCGGTGATCGCGGAAACCCGCACCCCGAGTTCGCGGGCACGCGCGATCAGTGTCGTGTGCTGGGTGGACGCCCGCTCGGCGACGAAGAGTTCGTGCACCTTGCCGTGCGCCAGCGCCGCTTCGACGGCGTTCGCGCCCTCGGCGAGGAACCGGCCGGTCTTGTCACGCTCGGCGCGGCGGGTCAGTTTGCGCGCAGCAACAACCCGGGGTGTCCGCTCGGTGAACGGATCAGCCCCGGGCTGTGTGCGCGCGTCTGAGGAGATCAGGCCGACTTCTTCTCTTCGGTGTTGACGTTCGCCTTGGCGAGCTCGGCGAGCGCCGAGAACGCGGCGGCGTCGTTCACCGCGAGGTCCGCGAGGATCTTGCGGTCGACCTCGACACCAGCGGCCTTGAGGCCCTGGATGAAGCGGTTGTAGGTGACGCCGTTCTCACGGGCGGCCGCGTTGATGCGGGTGATCCACAGCTGGCGGAAGTCACCCTTGCGGGCACGGCGGTCCCGGTAGGCGTAGTTGAGCGAGTGGAGCGTCTGCTCCTTGGCCTTGCGGTACAGCCGCGAACGCTGGCCGCGGTAACCGCTGGCCAGTTCGAGAGTTGCGCGACGCTTCTTCTGGGCGTTGACCGCCCTCTTGACGCGTGCCACGGGTCCATCCTGTCGATCTCAGGGGGCGGATCACACCCCGGGTGGTTAAAGGTACGAGCTGGAGAGGGTCAGCGACCCAGGAGGCGCTTGACGCGGCCGACGTCGGCCTTGTTGACCTCGGTCGTGCCCTCGAGACGACGCGACAGCTCGCTGGACTTGACCTCCATCCGGTGGCGACGGCCGGCCTTCTGGCGGCGCAGCTTGCCGGTACCCGTGATGCGGACCCGCTTGGACGTGCCCTTGTGCGTCTTCATCTTCGGCATTTTGGAGCTTTCCTCTTTCAGGCGGCAGCACACCGGAGACCGGTGTGCTGCGACATGCGTTGCGTGCGGCGCGAAACCGTCAGGACTCGGCGACTTCTTCGTCCTTGGCCGGCTTGGCCTTCGGCTTGACGTTCTTGTGCGGCGCCAACACCATGATCATGTTGCGGCCGTCCTGCTTCGCCGACGACTCGACGAAACCGAGCTCGGTCACGTCGTCAGCCAGCTTCTGCAGCAGCCGGAAACCCAGTTCGGGGCGCGACTGCTCGCGGCCACGGAACATGATGGTCACCTTGACCTTGTTCCCGGCGGCGAGGAAGCGGGACACGTGACCCTTTTTGGTCTCGTAGTCGTGCTGGTCGATCTTCGGCCGCAGCTTCTGCTCTTTGATGACGGTGAGCTGCTGGTTACGGCGTGACTCGCGGGCCTTCTGCGCGCTCTCGTACTTGAACTTGCCGAAGTCCATGAGCTTGCATACCGGCGGGCGCGCCTGGGGCGCGACCTCGACGAGGTCGAGATCGTTCTCCTGTGCCAGCCGCAGTGCATCTTCGATCCGGACGATGCCGACCTGCTCGCCGGCGGGTCCGACGAGGCGGACCTCCGGTACCCGGATGCGGTCGTTGATGCGTGTCTCGGAGCTGATGGGGCCTCCTTGGTCCGAGGAATGATTCCTGTTACTCGACCTGGTGCCCACATACAGAAGGCCCCGTCATCAGGATGTCCTGACGCGCGGGGCCCACTCTTTTTCCGATCGCGAACGACCTCGAGGATCGAACGCTTCGCCACCACGGCCTTGCGGCCGGTGTGGCGAGACCGGACCCGGACACCTGTCTTGCGGCGGTGACTCGGGTGGGAGCGGGGCTCCACTTGTCCGCCCCCGATTGCTCGGGAGCTGGTCGCAGGTGGAAGGGTACCAGACGTGTCAGATCAACCTTCGCAGCAGCCCGAGTATTCCCAGGACATCCGAGGCCTGGAGGAGATTCCCAGCGTCGAGGTCATCAGCAGGGCGGCCGTGATGCTGTTGTCCGCCGCGGCCGAGCGCCTCGGTCTCGCCGACGCCGACCCGGACACCAGCCCCCACCGCGACCTCGACGAGGCACGCCGCCTGATCACCGCGCTCGCGGGCCTGGTCACGGCCTCCGCAGAGTACCTGGGCGCGCACGCCGGCCCGCTGCGCGACGGCCTGCAGTCGCTCCAGAAGGCCTTCCGCGAGGCGTCGGCCGTGCCCGACTCCCCCGGCCAGGGACCCGGCGAGAAGTACACCGGCCCGGTTTACTAGGCGTTACCGCAGCTCAGGGGTCGTGAGTGGTACGGCCGGTTCTAACCGGTCACGCCACTCACGACCCTTTTCTTTGCGCTCGGCGCGACACTCAACTAAAATGTTAGATGTGAGTAGCTTACCCAGGCTGTCGCGGTCGCTCCTGCGTGACGAGGCCTACGAGACACTGCGGCGCGCCATCATCGACGGCACGCTCGCGCCGGGCGCGAACCTGCGCGACGCCGACATCGCGGAGGAGCTCGGCTTGTCACGAGCGCCGGTCCGCCAAGCGCTGACACGGCTCGCGGCCGAGGGGCTCGTCGATTCGAAGCCGCAGAGCTACACCCGCGTCGCGCCGGTCGTGACCGACGACGTCCGCGACGCGCTGTGTCTCGTCCGAGGCCTGCACGAACTCGCGATCCGCGACGCGCTCCCCCGCATGGGCGAGCCCCAGCTCACCGCCATGCGCGACGCCAACGCCGAGTTCGCCCAGTCGATCACCACCGGCGACATCGACGCCGCCATCGCCGCCGACGACCGGCTGCACGCGGTACCCGTCGAGGCCTGCGGCAACCGCGCGCTCGCGGCCACCCTCGACCGCTACACCCCGCTGCTGCGCCGCCTCGAATACGCGCGCTTCGGCTCGCTGCCCGCCCACCGCTCGGTCAAACGCCACGACGAGCTCATCGTCGCGATCGCCGCTCGCGACGCCGAGGCCGCCATCCGCATCACCCGCACGATCTGGACCGAACTCGAATCCCTGCTGGAGGACCGATGATCGACTTCGCCCGCTACCCGCTGCTGATCGGCCCCTCCCCCGTTCACCCGCTCGACCGGCTCACCGCCCATCTCGGCGGCGCCCGCGTCTGGGCGAAGCGCGAGGACCTCAACTCCGGGCTGGCCTTCGGCGGCAACAAGACCCGCAAGCTCGAATACCTGCTCGCCGAGGCGCTCGGCCAGGGCGCCGACACCCTCATCTCGATCGGCGGCGTCCAGTCCAACCACACCCGCCAGGTCGCCGCGGCCGCCGCCCGCGCCGGCCTGAAGGCCGTGCTCGTGCAGGAAAGCTGGGTCGACTGGAACGACCCGCTCTACGACCGCGTCGGCAACATCCAGCTTTCGCGGATACTCGGCGCCGACATCAGGATGGTGAACGCGGGCTTCGGCATCAGCTTCAAGGAGAGCTGGGAGAACGCGGTCAAGGAGATCGAAGCCGCGGGCGGCAAGCCGTACGCCATTCCGGCGGGCGGCTCCGACCATCGCCTCGGCGGACTCGGTTTCGCCAACTGGATCGTCGAACTCGAGGCGCAGGAACGAGAACTCGGCGTCTTCTTCGACACCATCGTGGTCTGTTCGGTCACCGGCGGCACCCAGGCGGGCATGATCGCGGGCACCGCGCTGACCGGCAAATCCCGCCGCGTCATCGGCATCGACGCCTCGGCCAAGCCGGCCGAGACACGCGACCAGGTCACCCGCATCGCCCGCGCCACCGCCACACTGATCGGCGCGCCCGAGCCCGCCGAGACCGAACTCGACGAGCGCTACCACGCGGGCATCTACGGCATCCCCGACGAGTCCACAGTGGACGCCATCCACACCGCGGCCCGCTTCGAGGGGATGATCACCGACCCGGTCTACGAGGGCAAGTCGATGGCAGGCCTCATCGACCTCGTCACCCGAGGCGAGATCCCGCGCGACTCGAACGTGCTCTACGCCCACCTCGGCGGCCAGCCCGCGATCAACGGCTACACCTCAGTACTGGGGTCGTGAGTGGTATCGCCGGTTAGAACCGGCGATACCACTCACGAGTCTCAGTCGCCGAGGACGGCGAGTACGTCGATCTCGACCAGAAGGCCTGCCGGGAGGCCGACGTAGACCGTGGTGCGGGCGGGGAAGACCCCGGACACCAGGGTGTCGTAGACCTTGTTGAACTCGGCGAAGTGGTCGACGTCGGTGAGGTAGACGCGGACCATCAGCACGTCGTCGAAGCTGGAGCCGGCGGCTTCGAGCACGGCGTTCAGGTTGACGAAGGTCTGCTTGGTCTGCTCGGTGACCGTGTCGCCGACGATGGCGCCGGTGGCCGCGTCGAAGGCGACCTGACCAGCCACCTGCAGCAGGTTGCCCTTGCGGACACCCTGCGAGAACGACGCGATGGGGGTCGGCGCGTTCTCCGTGGTGATCGCGGTCTTGCCCATTACTTTCCCCTTTCCATGTTTCCCGTCCATCCACTGTGGACGGAAGCTTCGGCCGCGGCTGCGACCAGTTCCGGGACGAGGCCCATCAGGCCGTCGTAGTCGAGCAGCACCTTGGGCACCGACATCGAGGCCGCCGCGAGCACCTCACCCCGGGCGCCGCGGATGGGGGCGGCGATGCAGTGGATGAAGTCCTCGTGCTCGGCGTTGTCGACCGCGTAGCCGCGGTCGGACACGTGGGCCAGCTCGACGAGGTAGTCCGACGCGTTGGCGATGGTGTTCGGCGTGAGGCGGACGTAGTCGATGGCCTCGGCGACCTGGAGGCGGCGCTCCGGTGGCATCGCGGCGACCAGTACCTTGCCGACGGCCGTGCAGTGCAGCGGGGCGCGCTTGCCGATGCGGGAGTACATGCGGACCGAGTGGCGGCCCTCGTACTTGTCGATGTAGACCACCTCACCGTCCTCATAGGACGCGAGGTGGATCGTGTGCCCGGTGCGGGCGTTGAGTTCCGACAACGCGGGCTGTGCGGACCGGCGGACGTCGCGGTCTTCGAGTGCCTGGTTGGCGAGGTCGAACAGCGCGCTGCCCAGCCGGTAGTAGCGGGTGCCCTCGCGGCGCACGAAGTGATGCGACTCGAGGGTGCGCAGCAGCCTCAGCACGGTCGACTTGTGCACGCCGATCTCTTCGGCGAGGTCGTCGAGGGTCTTCGGGCCCTTCGCGAGCCCCGTGAGCACGGTGAGCGCGCGGTCCAGGCTCTGGCTCATGCTCCACCCAGCCTTGCGTCGGCCCAGGCTTGGTCGTCGGCCGCGAGCAGCGACGTAATGACCTCGCCGGGTAGTGGTTCGCCCACGTCGTCATGGGTGAGCAGGGTGGCGGCGGCCTGCAGGTGACCGCGCCGGAGGCGGGTCAGCGGGTCGTCGCCGCGCAACGTGGCCGCCAGGAAGCCGGCCGCGAAGGCGTCGCCGGCGCCGACGGGCTCGACGACGTCCACCTTCAGCGCCGGCGCGAACAGGACCGTGTCGTCTTCGAGCAGGGTGACGCCGCGTTCGCCGTGCTTGACCACCAGGGTGCGCGGTGACGGCAGCAGCTCGCGCAGCCGGGCTGGATCGCCGGTCCCCCACACGCTTTCGGCTTCTTCGTCGCCGGTGAGGACGATGTCGGCCTGTGCCGCGAGCGAACGCAGCACGCTCGGGTCACGGCCGGTCCACAGCGCGGGCCGGAAGTTGACGTCGAACGAGACCAGCGTGCCGGGCTTCGGCTTCGCGAGGATCGCGCGCACCAGCTCGTGGCAGCTTTCCGACAGGGCGGGGGTGATTCCCGACAGGTGCACCGCGCGGACGCCGGTGAAGTCGATCTTCTCCAGCAGCTCGGGGCCCATGCCGGACGCCGCCGAACCTGCCCGGTAGTACCGCACCGGGCTCCCGGAGGAACCGCTTTCCTTGATGTACAGGCCCGTCGGCCTGGTCGGGTCCACGTACACCCCGCTCACGTCGACGCCCGCCGCCGAGATCTCCGCGAGCAGCGCTCGCCCGAACGGGTCGTCGCCGACGGCGCTCACCCAGGCGCTGGACAGTCCCAGCCCTGGCAGATGCGACGCCAGGTTCGACTCGGCACCGCCGATCGTCCGCTTCCAAGTGCGCACCCGATCGGGTGGGCCACTCTCCGCGGGGACGAACAACGCCATCGACTCGCCGATGCACAGCACAGCGCTCGCCACTAACCATCTCCCCGCCGTCTAGCTCCCGTTGACCTGCCGCGCACCGGATGCTACACCTATGGCGCGCAACATACGCAACGTCCATTGCAACATACGCAACAGAGGTGACGGGGAATGAATCAGCCTGCGGACGCTTGCACTCTCGACTCTGCCGCGTTGGCGGCGATCCGAGAAGAGCCTCTCGGCTGGAATTTCCGTGCCAGCGCGCCGGCGCTGGCCGGGTTGTCGCTGGACAAGGCCGCCGAGCAACGGCTCGACCTGTTCGACGGCGGCTTCTTCGGTCCCTTCGTCGTGCTCGACGCCGACGCGCTGGAGCACAACCTCACCACGATGGCGCGCTGGTGCGCGTCGCGTGGTGTGCAGCTCGCGCCACACGGCAAGACGACCATGGCGCCTCAGCTCTATCAGCGCCAAGCCGAACTCGGCTCGTGGGCGATCACCGCGGCCAACGCCGGTCAGGTGCGCGTCTACCGCGCGTTCGGGGTGTCCCGGATCCTGCTGGCGAACCAGCTCGTCGACCCTGCGGGCCTGCGCTGGGTGTCCGCGGAACTCGACCGCGACCCCGGCTTCGAGTTCAGCTGCTGGGTCGACTCGGTCCGCGGCGTCGAGCTGATGACCGAAGCCCTGAAGGGCGCTCAGCGCCAGGTCGACGTCATCCTGGAACTCGGCGCCGACGGCGGCCGGACCGGCGCACGGGACACCGAGACCGCGCTCGCCATCGCCGAGGCCGTGCACGCGAGCCCCGCGCTGCGCCTGATCGGCACCGGCGGTTACGAAGGTGCGCTCTCGCACGACACCGACGACAAGGCGCTCGCGCTCATCCACTCCTATGTGGACGGACTGCGTGAGCTCGCGATCTCCTTGCACGCCAAGGGTCTCATCACCGGGCAGGTGGTCGTCACCGCGGGCGGCAGCGCGTACTTCGACCAGGTCGCCGACGCGCTGACCAGCGGCTGGCCCGAGGGCGTCGACGTGCTCCCGGTGCTGCGCAGCGGCGCCTACCTCACGCACGACGACGGCTTCTACCGCGGCATCTCGCCGCTCGGCGAGCACCCGCGCATCACCGACAGCGCGCCCTTCCGCCCGGCGCTGCGCGCGTGGGCGCAGGTCACGTCCAACCCCTCGAAGAACCTCGCGCTGCTGACCATCGGCAAGCGCGACGCGTCCTTCGACGAAGGCCTGCCCGAGCCGCAGCTGCTGCGCCAGGACGGCGAGATCAGCGAGCTGACCGGCCACGAGATCACCAAGCTCAACGATCAGCACGCGTTCCTCGCGCTACCCGAGGACTCGCCGGTCAGGGTCGGTGACTGGATCGGGCTCGGGCTGTCCCATCCGTGCACGGTGTTCGACAAGTGGCCGCTGCTGCCCGTGGTCGACGGCACCACCGTGGTCGACTTCGTCAGGACGTACTTCTGATGGACATCGTCTTCCGAGGAGCCTCGGTCGCCGACGGCACCGGCGACCCGATCACCACCCAGGACGTCGGCGTCACCGACGGCCTGGTCGCGGGCATCGCGGACCCGGGCTCGCTGACGGGCGCCCGTGTGATCGACGCGGACGGCCTCGTCCTCTCGCCTGGGTTCATCGACATGCATTCGCACTCCGACCTGCAGGTCCTCGCGCAGCCGGATCATCTGGCGAAGGTGTCGCAGGGCGTCACGAGCGAGGTGCTCGGCCAGGACGGCCTGTCCTACGCGCCGGTCGACGACAGCACGCTCGAAGGCCTGCGCCAGCAGCTCGCAGGCTGGAACGACGACCCGGCCGGGTTCGACTGGAACTGGCGCTCGGTCGGCGAGTACCTCGACCGGCTCGATCAGGGCATCGCGGTCAACGCGGCGTACCTCGTCCCGCAGGGCTCCGTCCGGATGCTCGCCGTCGGCTGGGACGACCGCCCGGCCACCGACGGTGAGCTGGTCAAGATGAAGGAGCTGGTCGCGCAGGGCCTGGCCGAGGGCGCGATGGGCATGTCGTCCGGCCTGACCTACACGCCGGGGATGTACGCGTCGACCCAGGAGCTGATCGACCTGTGCGAGGTCGTCGGCCAGGGCGGCGGCTTCTACAGCCCGCATCACCGCAGCTACGGCAAGGGCGCGCTGGAGGCGTTCGCCGAGATGGTCGACGTCTCGCGCCGCTCCGGCTGCCCGCTGCACCTCGCGCACGCGACCATGAACTTCTCGGTGAACAAAGGGAAAGCTGGCCTGCTGCTCGACCTGCTCGACGAGGCGCTCGACGACGGCTGCGACATCTCGCTCGACACCTATCCGTACCTGCCTGGCGCGACCTACCTGTCCGCGCTGCTGCCCAGCTGGGCCACGGAAGGCGGGCTGGAGCCGACGCTGGCACGATTGTCCGATGTGGACACCCGGGAGCGGATCCGCGCCGAGATCGAGGAGACCGGCTCCGACGGCGCGCACGGCGTGCCGATCGACTGGGACAGCATCGAGATCAACGGCGTCCGCAATCAGCGCAACGACCACCTCGTCGGCCATTCGGTCGAGGTGTCCGCAAAGGCCGCGGGCACCACACCGTCCACTTTGTACTTCGACACGCTGCTCGACGAGCGGCTCGGCACGAGCTGCCTGATGCACGTCGGGCACGAGGAGAACGTCCAGGCGATCATGCGCCACCGGACGCACACCGGCGGCAGCGACGGGCTGCTGGTCGGCAGCAGGCCGCACCCGCGCGCCTGGGGCACGTTCCCGCGCTACCTCGCGCGGTACGTCCGTGAGCTGGGCGTGCTCGGCCTGGCCGAGTGCGTCTCGCATCTGACCGGGCGCGCCGCGCGCCGGTTGCGACTGACCGACCGCGGGCTGATCAAGCCGGGCTACGCGGCCGACCTGGTGTTGTTCGACCCGGAGACCGTCCGGGACACCGCCACTTTCGACGACCCGAGGCAGCAGGCCGAAGGTATCCCCTATGTCTTCGTCAACGGCGTCGCCGCGATCGACGACGGCCGCCCGACCGGTGCGCTGGCCGGGCATTCGTTAAGGAATCCCGGGAGGGATCAATGCTGAACTGGCTCCAACACTCCACCGGCGGGCTGCTGACGCTGGCCGCCGTCTCGATCGCGTTGCTGCTCTTCATGATCATCCGATGGAAGGTCGAGCCCTTCATCGCGCTGATCGTGGTCGGCCTGCTCACCGCGCTGGCCGCGGGCGTGCCGGTCGGGACCCTCGTCGGCTCGGCACAGAAGGCCTCGGATTCCTTGCTGGAAAAGGGTTTCGGCGGCATTCTCGGCCACATCACGGCCATCATCGGCCTCGGCACGCTGCTCGGGTCCATTCTGGAGAAGTCCGGCGGCGCCCGCGTGCTCACCACCGCGCTGCTGCGCGCGTTCGGTGAGAAGCGCGCACCGCTGGCGATGGGCATCGCCGGTCTGATCTTCGGCATCCCGGTCTTCTTCGACATCGGCATCTTCGTGCTCGCGCCGCTGGTCTACGTCGCGGCCAAGCAGGGCGGCAAGTCGCTCGTGCTGTACGCGCTGCCGTTGCTGGCCGGCCTTTCCGTGACGCACGCGTTCCTCCCGCCGCACCCCGGCCCGGTGGCCGCGGCCGGTCTGCTGCACGTGGAACTCGGCTGGATCATCCTGATGGGCGCGGTCTGCGCGATCCCGGCGTGGTTCATCGGCGGCGTGCTGTACTCGTCCTGGGTCGGCAAGCGCCTGCACATCGAGGTCCCGGAAGAGATGCTCGTCGCCGACGAGTCCGAAGAGGACACGAACGCGCCTTCGCTCAAGCTGGTCGCCGGGATCATCGCGGTCCCGCTGGTGCTCATCCTGGCAGGCACGTTCGGCAGCATCTGGCTGCCCAAGTCCAACAAGACGCTGACCGGCATCGCCGCGTTCATCGGCACCCCGGCCGTCGCACTGACCATATCGACGCTGCTCGCTTCGTGGCTACTCGGTCTACGTCGTGGGATGACGGGCAAGGACCTGAACGAACTGTCGGCGAAGGCGTTGCGCCCGGTCGCGATGATCCTGCTCGTGGTCGGCGCCGGCGCTTTCTTCGGCGCGGTGCTCTCTGCCACCGGAATCGGCGGCGCGGTGGCCGGTTCGCTGAAGAACGCGGGGCTGCCGGTCATTCTTGCCGCATATGTGATCAGCTGCGGGATGAGGATTGCACAAGGTTCGGCAACGGTGGCCATCGTCACCACCAGCGGCATCATCGCGCCGACCGTCGCCTCGCTCGGATATTCCCAGGTACAGCTGGCTTTGCTGGTCGTCGCGATCTCCGCGGGTTCGATCATCGCGTCCCATGTCAACGATGGCGGATTCTGGATCGTTTCCCGGTACTTCAACATGTCCGTGCCGGAAACCCTGAAAACCTGGACGGTTTTGGAAACAGTCCTTTCCATTTCGGGTTTCGCCGTGGCAGCATTGTTGATGGCAGTGGTCTAAACCACGAAGCACACACTTACCGGGGAGTTACACCATGACTGGGCTCAACCGTCGTACCTTCCTAGGCGCGGTAGGCGCCGCCGGAATCGCCAGTGTCGTCGGGGCCAAGGTCGCGGGCGCGACCGGGCCGCAGGTCTACGGGAGCGGCGCCATCTACATCAGCAGCTACACCGACAAGGGCCACGGGCTCGACGTCGGGCACCGCACCGGCACCGACCCGGCGATCAAGGTGGACCGGACCATCTCCGGGGTGAACGCCGCTTCGTGGTTCGACATCAGCGCCGACAAGAAGACGCTGTACGTCACCAACGAGGACGACAGCAACGGCACGATCTCCGCGTTCAGCCTGGCCGACCCGACGAAGCCGAAGCTGATCAACAAGAAGTCGACCAAGGGCAAGGGCCCGACGCACCTGGTCGTGCACTCCAGCCAGAAGTACGTGCTCGGCGCGAACTACACCAGCGGCGACGTCGTCGTGCTGCCGATCCTCTCGGGCGGCAAGCTCGGCGACGCCACCGACCTGGTCAAGCACAAGGGCGCCGAGCGGGCCGCGAACGCGCACCAGGTGGTCAACGACCCGACCGGCCGCTGGGTGCTGAGCGTCGACCTCGGCGCCGACTCGGTCTACGTCTATTCGCTCGACGTGTCCACCGGCAAGCTCAAGCTGAACCAGCAGCTCAAGCTGCCTTCGGGCGCCGGCCCCCGCCACCTGGCGTTCAGCAGGGACGGCAAGTACGCCTACATCCTCGGCGAGCTCCGCGCCGAGGTCACGGTCGCGGCGTGGGACGCGGCCACCGGCAAGCTCACCCCGGGCCAGGTCGTCGCGGCCGTCCCGCCGGGCACCCCCGGCGAGCAGTACCCCGGCGAGATCATCACCTCGTCCGACGGCAAGTTCGTCTACGCGTCGGTGCGCGGCTCGGACACGATCGCGAGCTTCTCGATCTCCGACGGCGGCAAGACGCTGAAGCTGATCAGCAACGTCAAGGTCGGCGGCGTGTACCCGCGGCACATCACGCTCGACCCCGCCGAGCAGTGGTTCTACGTCTCGTCAGACACCTCGGGCACGCTCAGCTGGCTCCCGCGTGACCCGGCGACCGGCCTGCCGGGCGCGGTCAAGGGCAAGCTGTCCATCCCCCAGGTGAACTCGGTGCGCTTCTTCTAAGGAGAGTTTTCGACATGAGAATCCGACGCACCCTCGCCGGGCTCGCCGTAGTGGGGCTCGCCGCCGGTTGCGCCCCGACCCAGTCGGCTCCGGCCGCCGGTGGGGACGAAAAGACCGGCACGGTGCGGGTCTGGCTGTTCGACGAGGCCAACCGGGCGCCGAAGGAGGCGACGGTCAAGGAGGCCATCGCCGAGTTCAAGGCCGCGCACGCCGGTGTGGAGGTCGACGTGCAGTGGATCCCCGTCGAGGGGCGTGCGGACAAGTTCTCCGGCGCGTTCAACGATCCGTCCAACGCACCCGACGTCGCGGAGTACGGCAACACCGACGCCGCGAGCTACGTCGAGACCGGCGCGCTCACCGACCTGAGCGGCGATCTGCAGAGCTGGAAGGAGGGCGCCGACCTGGTGCCGTCCGTGCTCGATACGGCCAAGGTCGGCGGCAAGGCGTACGGCCTGCCGTGGTTCACCGGCGTCCGCGCGCTGTACTACCGCACCGACATCTTCACCGAGCTGGGTCTCACCCCGCCGAAGACGATGGCGGAGCTGGCCGACACCGCGCGTCAGATCCGGGCCAAGAAGCCGGATCTGTACGGCATTTCCGTCGGCGGCAAGTACATCTACGCGATCATGCCGTACCTGTGGGCCGCCGGTGGCGAACTGGCCAAACAGGACGGTCCACGATGGACGTCCGCGTTGAACAGTGAGGCCTCGAAGACCGGTCTCACCAACTACGCGTCGCTGCTGAAGGCGGACATCTGCCCGCCGGAGCAGTGCGCCAACCTCACCGGCACGCAGAGCATCACGGCGTTCGCGGGCGGCAAGGCGGGTATGTCGATCGGCGGTGACTTCAACCGCAAGGCGGTCGACGCGGGCGCGGTGAAGGGCAAGTACGCGGTCGTTCCGCTGCCCGGCACCACCGCTGGCAAGATCGCGCCGGCGTTCGCGGGCGGCAACCTGCTCGGCGTGTTCAACGCCAGCAAGCGCCGCGGCCTCGGCGTCGAGTTCATCCAGCTGCTCGGCGGGGCCAAGTACCAGGCGAAGATGTACCAGGGCATGGGCAACCTGCCCACGCTCGCCTCGGTGCAGAAGCAGGTCTCGGAGAGCGACCCGTTCCTCAAGCCGTTCGTCGAGACGGTCAAGGCGGGCACCAAGTTCGTGCCGGTCACGCCGTCGTGGGCGCGGATCGACGCGCAGAACATCCTGCCGACCGCGGTGCAGCAGATCGCGACCGGCGGCCAGCCGGTGGACACCGCGCTCAACGACGCCGCCGACAAGATGAACAAGGCGTTCGGTTCCTGAACATGGCCACCGATCAACTGACGCGTCCCGCCCCCGTGGCCACTGACCGGAAGCCGGTCAGGAAGCGCGGGGACGGGCGCGCCGCCGCCTGGTACCTCGCACCCGCGGCGATTCTCTTGGGCGCGCTGCTGCTGTATCCGATCTACCAGCTCGTCCTGATCTCGTTCTACGACTACGGCCAGCCGCAGGCGGCGGGCCGCGCGCCGTTGAAGTTCCTGGGGTTCGCCAACTACCTGGACCTGTTCGAGAACACGCAGTTCTGGACGGTGCTCGGCAAGACGCTCGGTTTCGCCGGCACCTGTGTCGTCGGCAGCCTGCTGGTCGGCACCGCGCTGGCCGTGCTGGCGACCCGGGTGCGCGCCTTCCCCCGGATGCTGCTCTTCCTGGCCGCGCTGGCGGCATGGGCGACGCCCGCGATGGCGGGCTCGTACGTCTGGCTGTTCCTGTTCGACGCCGATTTCGGCCTGGTGAACGAGATACTGGTCGGCATCGGCTTCGACGGGATGGCACACCACTCGTGGACCTTCGGCACGGTCAGCACGTTCGGGCTGGTCGCGGCCGAGGTCATCTGGTGCTCGTTCCCGTTCGTCATGGTGACGATGTACGCGGGGATACAGGCGATTCCCACCGAGGTGCTGGAAGCGTCCTCTTTGGACGGCGCGTCGTGGCTGCGCACCACGCGGTCGGTGATCGTGCCGATGCTGCGGCCGCTGCTGATGATCGCGACCATCCAGTCGATCATCTGGGACTTCAAGGTGTTCACCCAGATCTACGTGATGACCAACGGCGGCGGCGTCGCCGGGCGCAACCTCGTGCTCAACGTCTACGCCTACCAGCAGGCGTTCGCCGGCTCGCAGTACGGGCTCGGCGCGGCGATCGGGGTCGTCATGACGCTGCTCCTGCTGTCGATCACCGGGCTGTACGTCCGGTCGCAACGCAGGAGCGACGCATGGCTCTAGTACGCAAGCCCGGCAGACTCGTCGCCGAGGTGGTGACGGTCGTGATCGCGGGCATCGTCGCTTTCCCGATCTACTGGATGGTCCTGTCGGCGCTGAAGCCGCAGGGCGAGATCCAGTCCGCCAATCCGAAGCCGTGGACGACGTCACCGTCGTTCGAGAGCTTCAACCGGGTGCTGAACGTTTCGGGATTCGGCCAGTTCTTCCTGAACAGCGTGCTCGTCGCGGTCGCCGTGGTGTTCTTGTCGCTGCTGCTGTCCTTTTTGGCCGCGGTCGCGCTGACCCGCTTCAACTTCCGCGGGCGCACGGTGCTGCTGGTGATGCTGCTGGTCGCGCAGATGGTGCCGATCGAGGCTTTGACCATCCCGCTGTTCTTCCTGATGCGCTCGGTCGGCGATGTCGCGCCCGCGTTCGGGCTCAACGAACTGGGCTCGCTCGTGCTGGTCCACCTGGCGTTCAGCCTGCCGTTCGCGATCTGGATGCTGCGCGGGTTCGTCGCGGCCGTGCCGGTCGAGCTGGAAGAAGCGGCCAAATTGGACGGTGCGAGCCGGCTGCGGTTCACCTGGCAGATCCTGTTCCCGTTGGTGGCGCCGGGTCTCGTGGCGATCAGCGTGCTCGCGTTCATCCACGCGTGGAACGACTTCCTGTTCGCGAAGACGTTCATCATCTCCAAGACCGACAACCAGACGCTGCCACAGGCGATCCTGGTCTTCTTCAAACCCGAGGACACCGATTGGGGTGCGGTGATGGCGTCGTCGACACTGATGACGATTCCGGTGCTGATCTTCTTCGTGCTGGTCCAGCGCAGGCTGGTCTCCGGCATGGCCGGGGCGGTGAAGGGATGACCGGCTTCGAAGGGCTGCTCCCCCGCCCGGTTTCCGTGACACCCCAGCCAGGTTCGTGCCCATGGCCTGCCGAGGTCCAGGTACGTCAGGCGGACCTGCCGTCCGAGGGCTACCGGCTGGAGATCACGCCGTCCGGGGTGACGCTGGACGGCGCCGACGCGGCGGGCGAGTTCTACGGCCGCCAGACGTTGCGTCAGCTGGCCGGGCCGTCGTGGTTCCGGTCCGTCCCGGGTGGACCGTCCACTGTGCCCTGTGGCGTGGTGGTCGACCACCCGCGGTTCGCCTGGCGTGGGTGCCTGCTCGACGTGGCCCGGCATTTCCGGACCAAGGCCGAGGTCCTGCGCTTCATCGACCTGCTGGCGGCGCACAAGCTCAACGTGCTGCACCTGCACCTGACCGACGACCAGGGCTGGCGCATCGAGATCCCGGAATTCCCCCGGCTCACCTCGGTCGGCGGCTGGCGCACCGGTTCGATGGTCGGCCGCCACGACGGCCCCGAGCGCGACGGCCGCCCCCACGGCGGTTTCTACACTTTGGACGACCTGCGCGAGATCGTCGCCTACGCGGGTGCGCGCGCGGTGTCGGTGGTCCCGGAGATCGATATCCCCGGCCACGCCCGCGCGGCCATCGCGGCCTATCCCGAGCTCGGCCCGGATCCGTCGGCCCAGTGGGAAGTCTGGACGTCGTGGGGCATCAGCACCTCGCTGCTGAACACCTCGGAGTCCACAGTGGACTTCTTCAAGGCGGTGTTCGACCAGCTCTTGGAGATCTTCCCGTCCGAGGTGATCGGCATCGGCGGCGACGAGGTACCCGGCGCGACCGAGGACCACGGCCTCTTCGTCCGCAAGATCATCGCGCACCTGGAGTCCCGCGGCCGCCGCGCGGTGTGCTGGGACGAGGTGCTCGAGATCCCCGACCTCCCCAAGGTGATCATCAGCTCCTGGCGCAACTCCGAGGCGGGCGCCGTCGCCGCCGCGGCCGGGCACGACGTGGTCATGTGCCCCGAGCAGCACGTCTACCTCGACCACCGCCAGTCCGATCACCCGGACGAGCCGATCCCCGTCGGCTTCGTGCGCACCCTGGAAGACGTCTACGCCTACGACCCGGGGCTGCCGGGGATTCTCGGCGCGCAGGCGCAGGTGTGGAGCGAGCACCTCGACACGGCACGCCGCGTCGACTACGCCGCTTTCCCCAGGCTGAGCGCGTTCGCCGAGGTCGCGTGGAGCCCTGCCGAGGGCAAGGACTTCGCGGAATTCCTGCCGCGCCTGCGTGACCACCACCTGCCACGCCTGGACGCGCTCGGCGTCGAGTACCGACCGCTGGACGGCCCGCACCCGTGGCAGACCCGCCCAGGCGTTCCAGGTCGGCCTCAGGAACTCCGCCTGCCGTAGGTGGGTCGTGAGCGTTGCGGGCGGTTAGAACCGCCCGCAACGCTCACGACCTCGCTTGGAACGACGAGGTGAAGAGCACGGTGGCGGCCTCGGGTGCCTGCGGTGCCGCTTTCGCGAACCAAGTCTGTGAGCAGACCGGCACCGCGCCGTACGCGAGGCCCCAAGTGACGAGCAAGAGCAGCGCAACCAGATCGAGCCCGCCGAGAACGGGAAGCAGCAGTGTGGTGGCGGCGAGCAGGCAGGCGCTGCCCGTGAACGCGACGCGAAGCCGCAGGCCGCCCGCGATGAAATTGCCCGCGATACCGGCGATTCCGTACACCAGCAGGAACACGGTGATCAGCGCGGGACTCACCCCGGTGACCTGGCGCAGAAACGGCGTCACATAGGTGTACGTGCCGAAATGGGCGAGCACGATCAGGAACGTCACGATCAAGCCGCGCCGGACGCGAGGTTCCTGGAGCAGGTCGCGCAGCACGGTCAAGCTGGTCACGTGCTCGGCGGGCAACGGCGGCAGCACCAGCATCAGCGCGGCGAAGACGGCGAGCGACAGCACTCCCATGACCGCGAAAGCCACTCGCCAGCCCACAAGGTCACCGAGCAGGGTGCCCGCGGGTACGCCGAGCACTGAACCGAGCGGAACGGCCGAGAAGATCACCGCGGTCGCCGTGCCCACCCGGTCCGGGCTCACCAAACGGGAAGCGAGACCGGAGCCGATCGACCAGAACGCGCCGATGACGAGTCCGACGAGGACTCGCGAGACCGTCATGGCCCAGTACGCCGGCGCGATCGCGGCGAGGAAGTCGGCTGCCGCCAACACGAGCAACAGCGCGCACAGCATCACGCGGCGGTCGAGCCGTCCGGTCGCGACGGTGACCGCGGGTGCGGCGACCGCGGCGAGCAGACCCGGCATCGTCATCATCAGGCCCGCCGTGCCCGGCGAGATCCCGAACGTGACGCCGATCGGGGTGAGCAGGCCGATGGGCAGGATTTCCGTGGTGACAATGGAAAAGATGCCCATCATCACCGCGAGGACGGCGGGCATCGATCGAGTCAGCGTGGGCATGACCCCAGTTCAGCAGCTCCGCCGAAGATCGTCTGGCGGATTCACGACCTCACCGTGCGCGGCACCTGAGACGCTCAGTCGAGGCAGAACTCGTTGCCCTCGATGTCGTGCATCCGGATGCACGACTCGTTGAGGTCATCGGAGACCAGCACTTCCTCGCACACCGCACCGAGTTCGACCAGCCGGGCGCATTCGGCCTTGAGCGCGGCGAGACGCTCCGCGCCCGCGAGACCGACGGCCGCCCGCACGTCGATGTGCACCCGATTCTTGACGACCTTGCCTTCGGGAACGCGCTGGAAGTACAGCCGCGGACCCGCACCTGTCGGGTCGACGCAAGCGAACGACGCGCCTTGCCGCTCGGCGGGCTGGGAGCGGTCGAAATCCGACCAGCTGTCGAATCCCTTCGGTGGCGGCGGGACGACATAACCCAGGATCTCGCACCAGAAACGAGCGACACGCTCAGGTTCCGCGCAGTCGAAAGTGATCTGGACCTGCTTGACCGACACCATTCGCCCACCCTAGCGACGGGCGCGGATCAGCGCGACGCAATATAAGTCGTTATACACCGATCATGACGTAGGGTCCCGATCATGGGGAACGACGATCTTCAGCTGTCCCAGACCTTCGCATGGCGAGGGCGCTCAGTCGCCTGGGATCGGCTGGGGGCCGGAGACCCGGTGGTCATGTGCCACGGAACGCCCTGGTCCGCGCAGCTGTGGGCGCCCTTCGCGCGTGCGCTCAGCCGGGAGTATTCCGTCTACCTGTGGGACATGCCGGGCTACGGTCAGTCGTCGAAGCACGCCGGGCAGGCGGTCGACCTCGGCACGCAGGGCGAGCTGCTGGCCGAGCTGCTCACGCACTGGGGGCTGACACGGCCGCACGTGGTCGCTCACGACTACGGCGGCGCCGTCGCACTGCGCGCGAACCTGCTGCACGACGCGGAATACGCCTCACTCGCGCTGGTCGACGTCGTGGCGCTGCGCCCGTGGGGTTCGGACTTCTTCCGGCTCGTCGCCGCGAACGCCGATGTCTTCGCGGCACAGCCCGCGGTGGTGCACCGGGGTGCGCTGGAGTCGTACATCGCGACGGCCAGTCATCGTGGCCTCAGCCGTGCGCAGCTCGACACCTTGACCGAGCCGTGGCTGAGTGCCGATGGGCAGCGCGCGTTCTATCAGCAGATCGCGGAGGCCGATGTCCGCTACACCGACGAGGTGCAGGACCGCTATTCCGAGCTCGATCTGCCAGTCAAGGTCATCTGGGGTGCCGACGACACCTGGATTCCGGCTGACAGGGCGTCGACGCTCGCCGAGGCCATTCCCGGCGCGTTACTGGACATCATCCCCGGGGCGGGCCACCTCATCCACTACGACGCACCCGTCGAACTCGCGATTTCCCTGCACCGCTGGCTGACTCGTGAGTGTTCCGAACGGGTAACTATTCAGGTACCCCCAGCTCGACGTATATGCAGGTCAGCGACGTGGGAAAAATGGTCCAGACCACAAAAGGCGGCCTATTCGATCTTGTGAAACAGGCAAATCGGGCGCAAGGCGCTTCACTGAAGCGCATTTTGCTTCGGAAACCCCCTGGTAGGAGACGTGACTACTCCAACCAGGGGGGTCCTGAATAGTTACCCGAACGGTTCTAACCGTCGGGAACACTCACGACCTCATCGTGCGCGGTACCAGACCTCCGGCCGGCCGACTTGGCCGTAGCGGGGTTCGCGCTGCGCGAGTCCGTTGTCCGCCAGGTATTCCAGGTATCGGCGCGCGGTGACGCGGGAAGCGCCGATCGCGGCGGCCGCAGCTCCGGCTGACAGGCCGTCTTCGGCCGCGGCCAAGGCTTCGGTGATCGCCGTCAACGTCGGCGCGCTCATGCCCTTCGGCAAGGCCGACTGGTCCGAAGCACGCAGCGAACCCAGCGCGCGGTCGATCTCCGCCTGCCCGGCCACCTCCCCCGCCGAACTCCGAAACTCGGCGTAGCGTTCGAGTTTTTCCTTCAACGAAGCGAAAGTGAACGGCTTCAGCAGGTACTGGACCACGCCGACCGACACCGCGGCCTTGACCACCGCGAGGTCTCGGGCGGAGGTCACCGCGATGACGTCGACCGGGAAACCGGCCGCGCGCAAGGAACGGCAGACCGCGAGGCCGTGGGTGTCGGGCAGGTAGAAGTCCAGCAGCACCAGGTCGACGGGAGTGCGCTCGACGAAACGCAAGGCGTCACCGCCCGAATGCACCACCCCGGCGACGCTGAACCCGGCGAGGCGTGAGACGTAGACCTTGTGCGCCTCGGCGGCGACCGGTTCGTCTTCGACGATCAGCACTTTGATCACAGCGGCAGCCTGACCGTGAAGACCGCGCCGGTGTCGCTGCCGATGTCGATCGTGCCGTGGTAGCGGCGGACCGCTTGGCCGACCAGTGCCAGGCCGACGCCGTGGCCCTCGGCCGGTTTCGTCGACCAGCCTCGGCGGAAGACGTCGGCGCCAGGCGGTATGCCAGGACCGTCGTCGGAGACGCGCAGCAGTAGCGAGCCCTCCTCGGCGCGGGCCGTGACGACCACTGTGGACGATGCGGCGTCGATGGCGTTGTCGATGAGGTTGCCCAGGATCGTCACCAGGTCGCGGGCGGCGATGGCCGTGTCTTCGATGGCGGTGTCCTCGGTGATGGTCAGTTCGATGCCGCGCTCGGCGGCCTCGGCCGCTTTGCCCAGCAGCAGGGCCGCCAGCACCGGCTCCTCGACCGCGCCGACGACGCGGTCGGTCAGCTGCTGGGCGAGCTGGAGTTCGGCGGTGGCGAACTCGACGGCCTCGCGTGGTTTTCCGATCTCGACCAGGGAAACGACGGTGTGCAGCCGGTTCGCGGCCTCGTGCGCCTGTGAACGCAGCGCTTCCGCGAAACCGCGCACCGTGTTCAGTTCACCGGTGAGCGTCTGCAATTCGGTGTGGTCCCGCAACGTGACCACGGTGCCCATGCTGACCGGCGTCACGTTGACCACCAGCACCCGGCTGTCGGTCACGTGGATCTCGTCGGCGCGGCTGCTCATGAACGCCTCGGCCAGGCCGTCCGGCAGGCCGAGGTCGGCGACCGCGGACCCGGTCGGGTCGGCGACGTCCAGCAGGTCGCGGGCGCCGTCGTTGCACAGCAGTATGACGCCGTCGCCGCCGACGAGCACGAGACCTTCGCGCACCGCGTGCAGCACTGCCTCGTGATAGGAGAACATGTCCCGCAGCTCGGCGGGCGCGACGCCATGGGTCTGACGGCGGACTCGCGCGCTCACCAGCAGGCTGCCGATCAGCCCGGCGACCAGCACGGAGCCGATGACCGCGGCGAGCGTCCACAGCCGCTCGCGCAGATCGGCGGTGATCATGTCGACCGTGATGCCGACCGAGACCATCGCGACCACCTGGCCGCCCGCCTTCACCGGCACGATGGTGCGCACCGACGGCCCGAGCGAACCCGTGTAGGTCTCGGTGAACAGGCTGCCCTGCAACGCTTCTGTGGTCGTGCCGATGTACGGCTTGCCGATCAGCGCCGGGTTCGGATGGGTGAACCGGATGCCGTCACGGTTCATGATCGTGATGAAGTCGACCTCGGTGTCGGCCCGCACCCGCTCCGCGAACGGCTGCAGCACCGCCGATGGGTCCGGTGTGGACAATGCGGCCTGCACGCTCGGCGCGTCGGCCACCGTGCGTGCGACGACGGTGACCTTGTCGCGCGCCTTGGCGTCGGTCGCGCTGTCCGCGTCGAGGTAGGCCAGCAGGAACCCGGCTCCGGCGAGCACACCCACGATGGCGGCCTGGAGCACGAGCAACTGCCTGGCGAGACTCCACTGGCGTGGGTTCGTTGGCACCCACACATACCAGCACAAGTCTTCAACCAGCTGTCAGTGACATGTACTCAATGAACACAACCGTGACCTGGCTCACCCGGGCACGCATAGTCTCCGCAATCCCCTTTACCCCCTGCTGGAGGCAATGGTGCCCACCGCCACCCGTCGACGCGACAAAACGCACTACTTGTATTTAGCCGTGTTGGCCGCCGTGGTGCTCGGCGTGCTCGTCGGCTTCCTCGCACCCGGGTTCGCCAAGGACCTCAAGCCGCTCGGCACCGGGTTCGTGAACCTGATCAAGATGATGATCTCCCCCATCATCTTCTGCACGATCGTGCTCGGCATCGGCTCGGTCGCGAAGGCGGCGAAGGTCGGCAAGGTCGGCCTGCTCGCGCTCGGCTACTTCGTGCTGATGTCGACGTTCGCGCTCGCCATCGGACTGGTCGTCGGCAACCTGCTGCACCCCGGCTCCGGGCTGCACCTCGACCCGGCGGCCGCCACCAGCGCGCACAAGCAGGCCACCACCGCGGCGGGCGGCACCGACTTCCTGCTCGGCATCATCCCGACGAGCTTCGCGTCGGCGTTCACCAGCGGCCAGGTGCTGCAGACGCTGCTCGTCGCGCTGCTCGCCGGGTTCGCGCTGCAGAAGCTCGGCGCGAAGGGCAAGCCGATCCTGAACGGGATCGAGCACATCCAGCGCCTGGTGTTCCGGATTCTGGCCATGGTCATGTGGGCCGCCCCGATCGGCGCGTTCGGCGCCATCGCCGCCGTCGTCGGCGAGACCGGCTGGGGCGCGCTGCGCAGCCTCGCGGTCATCATGATCGGCTTCTACCTGACCTGCCTGGTGTTCGTCTTCGGCGTGCTCGGCGCGGTGCTGTGGATCGGCGCGCGGGTCAACATCTTCAAGCTGCTGAAGTACCTGGGCCGCGAGTTCCTGCTGATCCTGTCGACCTCGTCCTCGGAGTCGGCGCTGCCACGGCTCATCGCGAAGATGGAGCACCTGGGTGTCAGCAAGCCGGTCACCGGCATCACCGTGCCGACCGGGTACTCGTTCAACCTCGACGGCACCGCGATCTACCTGACGATGGCGACGCTGTTCATCGCCACCGCGCAGGACAAGCCGCTGTCGCTGGGTGAGCAGATCTCCCTGCTGGTGTTCATGATCATCGCGTCCAAGGGCGCGGCGGGCGTCAGCGGCGCCGGCATCGCGACGCTGGCCGGTGGCCTGCAGTCGCACCGGCCCGAGCTGGTCGACGGCGTCGGCTTCATCCTCGGCATCGACCGGTTCATGTCCGAGGCCCGCGCACTGACCAACTTCGCGGGCAACGCGGTCGCCACCGTGCTGATCGGGTCGTGGACCAAGGAGTTCGACCGCGACCAGGCAGGCCGGGTGTTCGCAGGCCAGGCGCCCTTCGACGAGACCACCTTGCTCGACGAGCATTCCGAATCTCCCTCGGAACGCAAGGAAGAGCGGGAACCCGCGGCGGTCTGACCGCCATCCGGTCGTCGGGCGGGGGTTCCCCCGTTCCCGCTCGGCGACCGCGATAAAGCCCGCTTTACTCCCCGGAGTAAAGCGGGCTTTATCGCGCGAAGTTCAGCGGGCTTTATCCCCCAGGATTTAGCGGGCTTTACTCCCGGGGATAAAGCAGGCTTTATCCCCGGGAGTAAAGCCCGCTTTATCGCGGTCTAGCTCAGGTGGGCGGTCAGGCCGCGGCGGCCGCGCCACATCATCAGTGCGTGGTTCAGCCGGAAGACGGGGCCGGCGACGGAACCGAAGCGGCGCAGAATCGGCTTGTGCGCCACCACTTCCTGCGCGATCTCGAGCTTGGTCACGCCGCCGAGATCCGTGATCCGGCCGGCGAGGAAGCCTTCGAGGTCGCCGCTGAGGTCCACCCGGATCCGGCCGGCCTGCTCGTCCTCGACGGCCCGGCGCATGCGCAGCACCAGCTCGAACGGCAGCGTCGCGCGGCAGACCAGCTCGGCGGTGTCGTCGTCGATCCGGCGCACCGAGCGGACGTCGGACCACCAGTCCGGATACCCGGCCAGGTCGACGACGGCGCCGAACACGAGGTTCGGCGCCGCCTTCAGCAGCCAGGTGCTCCGGAACCGGTACGACCTCATACCGAGGCCGACACCAGCTTCCGCCCGTCCGTGGTCACCACGTCGACCGAGGCGACCTGGTCGGCGGGCACCAGCGCGGACCCGTCGAGTCCGGTTCCGTCCTTCTCACCCTTGGCCGAGACGATCCAGCTGCCCGCGATGATCGCCTCGCCGGACTTCGACATGACGATGAGCTGGCATTTCTCGCCTTCGTGCACGCCGTCGACCTTCGCGTGCACCCGGATCCAGCCCGCCGCCGGCGTCACCGTCGCGGCGAGTTTCACGCTGCCGTCCGTCCCGGCGAGGGTCTTCGTGCCCGGTACCGCCGAGGTCGTCGGGATCGCCTGCGGCGGCCCCGAGTTCTCCGGCGCGGTCTGCCTGCCGACGAGCACGCCACCGCCGAGCGCCACCACCACCAGCGCCGCCGCGCCGGCGAGCGCCAGGAACCGCTTCGGTCGGCGCGGAGTGCCGGTCAAGGCCTCCTCCGCCGCCCGCACGCTGCGCAGCGTGCGCTGCAGCAGCAGGTCACCGCCCTCGGGGGGACCGTCGAGGAACGCCTCCGGCGGCACCTCGTCCAGTTGATCGCGTAGTTCGCTCAGTTCATCCGCTTCGCGACGGCAGGCGTCGCAGGTGGCGAGATGGGCTTCGAACTCGCGGCTTTCGTTCTCGTCCAAAGCACCGAGAACGTACGCGCCCAGCGGCGCGTGATCGTGATCAATCGCGCTCATCGCGCTGCCTCCGTTCCTTTGCCCTGCATCACGGCACGTAGTGCGCGTAATGCGTAATAGGACCGGGATTTCACCGTGCCAGCCGCGATCCCCAACGATTGGGCCGCTTCGGTGACGGTGTGTCCCCGGTAGTACAACTCGACGAGCACTTCCCGGTGTTCCGGGGAAAGCCCGTCCATCGCGCCCAGCACGGTCATCGAGTCGACCACGCCCTGGGCGTGGTCCTTCGAGGTCGCGGGCGATTCGGCGGGCTCTTCGACCTCCTGGGGACGCGACGCTCGCGCACGCACCCGGTCGGTGATGATGTTCCGCGCCACGGTGAGCAGCCACCCGCGGACCGAGCCCTTGCCGTTCTCCAGGTCGTCGGCGTGTTTCCAAGCCCTGACCAGTGTCTCCTGCACCACGTCCTCGGCGGCAGCCCGATCTCCGGTCAGCCTGGTGGCATACGCCAGCAGGCTTCTGCCGTGCTCCTCGTACAAGTGCCGGATCAGGTCTTCGCCCTTGGCCCGCTTGGGCCGCCAGCCTCCGATCGCCACTCGCGTCCTCTCGCCGGTGTTCTTGGTCGGCGAGGACAGTACTGCAACGCGAACCCCGAAGGTCGCCGCACCAGCGAGAGTTGCGTTCATCCGCGCCCCGCTTTCGTGCCAGCGGAGATCACGGCGGTCCGGGCGCCGGTCATGGGGAACCTCCTGGTGCTTCGAGGTCCGCCCCTACCGGCGCGACCTGTTCGACACCACCCACACGACCGGGTTGCCCGACCGGTTCAAATCGTTGGTGAAAATGTGCGGTTACTGCGCGAGTACCTCTTTGAGGAACTGCCCGGTGTAGCTCTCGTCGGTGGCCGCGACCTGCTCCGGCGTGCCCTGCGCGACGAGCGTGCCACCGCCGGAGCCACCCTCCGGACCCATGTCGATGATCCAGTCCGAGGTCTTGATGACGTCGAGGTTGTGCTCGATCACGATGACCGAGTTCCCCTTGTCGACCAGGCCGTTGATGACGCCGAGCAGCTTGCGGATGTCCTCGAAGTGCAGGCCGGTGGTCGGCTCGTCGAGGATGTACACCGTCTTGCCGGTCGAGCGCTTCTGCAGCTCGCTGGCCAGCTTGACGCGCTGCGCCTCGCCGCCGGACAGGGTCGGCGCCGGCTGGCCGAGCCGGACGTAGCCGAGACCGACGTCGACCAGCGTGGCCAGGTGGCGGTGGATGGCCTTGATCGGCTCGAAGAACTCCGCGGCCTCCTCGATCGGCATGTCGAGGATGTCCGAGACCGTCTTGCCCTTGTAGTGGACTTCGAGGGTCTCGCGGTTGTACCGGGCGCCCTTGCAGACCTCACACGGGACGTAGACGTCCGGCAGGAAGTTCATCTCGATCTTGATCGTGCCGTCGCCCGCGCACGCCTCGCAGCGCCCGCCCTTGACGTTGAACGAGAACCGGCCCTGCTGGTAGCCGCGGACCTTGGCCTCGGTGGTGGACGCGAACAGCTTGCGCACGTGGTCCCACACGCCGGTGTAGGTGGCCGGGTTGGACCGCGGGGTCCGGCCGATCGGCGACTGGTCGACGCGGACGAGCTTGTCGACCTCGCCGAGCCCGTTGATCCGGGTGTGCCTGCCCGGCACCTGGCGGGCGCCGTTGAGCTTGTTCGCCAGCACCGTGGCCAGGATGTCGTTGACCAGCGTCGACTTGCCGGAGCCGGAGACGCCGGTGACCGAGACCAGGCAGCCGAGCGGGAAGCTCACGTCCAGCCCGCGCAGGTTGTGCTCGCGCGCGCCGACGACGGTCAGCTGGCGCTTCTTGTCGACCGGGCGCCGGATGGCGGGCACCTCGATCTTGTGCTTGCCCGCGAGGTAGAGCCCGGTCAGCGAGTCCTTGTTGCGCAACAGTTTCTTGTACGGTCCACTGTGGACGATGTGGCCGCCGTGCTCACCGGCGCCGGGGCCGATGTCGACCACCCAGTCGCTGGAGCGGATGGTGTCCTCGTCGTGCTCGACCACGATCAGCGTGTTGCCGAGGTCGCGCAGCCTGGTCAGCGTCTCGATCAGGCGGTGGTTGTCGCGCTGGTGCAGGCCGATCGACGGCTCGTCCAGTACGTACAGCACGCCGACCAGGCCGGAGCCGATCTGCGTCGCCAGCCGGATGCGCTGCGCCTCGCCACCCGAGAGCGTGCCGGACGCGCGGTCCAGCGACAGGTAGGTGAGGCCGACGTCGAGCAGGAAGCGCAGGCGGGCCTGGATCTCCTTGAGCACCGCGCCCGCGATCATCTTCTCGCGGGTGCCGAGCACCAGCGAATCGAGGAACTCCGAGGCCTCGGCGATGGACAGCGCGCAGACCTCGGCGATCGAGTGGTCTCCCTTGGTGGCGTGCTCCAGGGTGACCGCGAGGATCTCCGGCTTGAGGCGGGTGCCCTGGCAGGCCGGGCACGGCACCTCGCGCATGTAGCCCTCGTACCGCTCACGCATGTACTCGGACTCGGTCTGCTCCTGGCGGCGCTCCAGGAACGGGATGACGCCCTCGAAGTTCGCGTAGTACGAGCGCTGACGGCCGTAGCGGTTCTTGTACCGGACGTGGACCTGCTCGTCGACACCGTGCAGGACGGCCTTCTGCGCCTTGGCGGGCAGCTTGCGCCACGGGACGTCCATGCGGAAGCCGATGGTCTCCGAGAGCGACTCGAGCAGGCGGATGAAGTACTCCGCGCTCTGGCCGCCCGCCCACGGCGCGATGGCGCCCTGGCCGAGCGAGAGCTCGTCGTCGGGGACGACCAGCTCGGGGTCGACCTCCTTGCGGATGCCGAGGCCGGTGCACTCCGGGCAGGCGCCGTACGGCGAGTTGAAGGAGAACGAGCGCGGCTCGAGGTCCTCGATCGCCAGCGGGTGACCGTTCGGGCACGCGAGGTTCTCGGAGAAGCCGCGCTTGCGGTGCGGGTCGTTCTCGTCGAGGTCGACGAAGTCCAGCTCGACGAGGCCGTCGGCCAGCCGCAGCGCCGTCTCGACCGAGTCGGTGAGCCGCTGCCGGGAGCTCGACTTGACGCTCAGCCGGTCGATCACGACGCCGATCTCGTGCTTTTCCTGCTTCTTCAGCTTCGGCGGGTCGGTGAGCGCGTGGACCGTGCCGTCGACCAGCACACGGGCGTACCCCTGCTGCTGCAGGTTCGCGAACAGGTCCGTGTACTCGCCCTTGCGGCCGCGCACGACGGGCGCGAGCACCTGGAACTTCAGGCCCTCGTCCATCTCGAGCACCTGGTCGACGATCTGCTGCGGCGTCTGCTTGCTGATCAGCTCGCCGCACTTCGGGCAGTGCGCCTTGCCGGCGCGCGCGTAGAGCAGCCGCAGGTAGTCGTAGACCTCGGTGATGGTGCCCACCGTCGAGCGCGGGTTGCGCGAGGTGGACTTCTGGTCGATCGACACCGCGGGCGAGAGGCCCTCGATGAAGTCGACGTCCGGCTTGTCCATCTGACCCAGGAACTGGCGGGCGTAGGCCGACAGCGACTCGACGTAGCGGCGCTGCCCTTCGGCGAAGATGGTGTCGAACGCGAGGCTCGACTTGCCGGACCCGGACAGGCCGGTGAAAACGATGAGGCTGTCCCGGGGCAGGTCGAGGTCCACCCCACGGAGGTTGTGCTCGCGGGCGCCGCGAACAACGAGGCGATCAGCCACGCCAGGGTCCCTTCAAGAAAAAATCGGTCTTGGAGCGCTCATACGGAGCGCCACCCCATGCTAGGACGGACCACCGACAGAAATCGGCGAAGCGGTCTTCGCATGCCCCTCTACCAGGTCATCCACCGGCGGGGACGGGTGAGGCAACGCGAGCGATGCAGCTTTTTGTTCCCTCGTGAGCAGGCGGTACGCCGGGCGTTCGACGAGCACCGTCAGCAGCCAGCCGGCCACGATCGCCGCGGCCAGCACGAGCACCAGTCTCTCCCACGGCGTCGCGCCGAGGTCGCGCAGGGCCCTGGCCAGCATGTAGCCGAGCTCCTGGTGCACCAGATATAACCCGAAAGAGATACCCGCCAGCCATTTGATTGGCCGGGCCAGCGGCCGGAACCACGTCCAGTCAGGGCCTTTGGCGGCCGCGCACAGCGCGAGCAGCATCACCGCGAACCCGGCCACCGACGGCAGCCGCTGCGGGTCGATCGCGGTCGCGTAGTGCAGCGGGAACATGTGCAGGTCCTGCGCGACGACCGTGCCCGCCAGCAGCAGCCCGAGGTGCCAGGTCTTGAGCCGGTTCTTCGTCCACAGGTAGATGGCGATCCCGATGGCGAAGGCGTGCACCCGGTGCAGCCCCAGCCCGAAGATCGCGGTGACCGCCCAGCTCGGCGTGTTCGTCGGCGTGAAGATCACGAACCGGATGACCAGCGGCACGACCAGCATCGCCCAGATCAGCACGACCACCGTCTTGTCGGTCCGCCACCGGCGAGGGAAGAGCAGAGCCGCCGACGTGAACGCCATGATCTGCACCGGCAGCGTCCAGTACGAGCCGTCGAGATAATTGAAGTCCGTCGACCACTGCTGGATCATCAGCAGGTTGGAGTACAGATCCAGCCCATTGGGCAGATACCAGGGCGCGTCCGTGGTCGGCGACCCGATCGCCGGGTCGAACAGGAAGCCACTCAGCCCGCTGTGCAGTTCCTGCCCGCTGAACGCCGACGCCGCGATCCGCATCATGACGTAGGTGATCAAGACGGCGATCAGGTAGCCGGGCAGCACCCGGCAGGCCTTTTTCCACAGCCAGCGGCCCGGCTTGTCCTTACGCAGCGTCGCGCACATGAAGTACGCGGAGATGACCAGCAGGATCGTCGCGCCGAACTGCACGGGCACCGTGAACGGGTACCCGGCCAGCTCCGGATGCATGATCTTCGACTGGTGCGTGATGTGCCCGAGCACGACCGAGAGGACGGCGACCACCCTGATGACATCCCAACTGAGGCGCCGGGCTGTCGGCTTCGGGGAGTTCGCCACGTTCGTCCTGAGGTTGATCGGGGTCGGGGAACCCCGAGCGTACGTGGCCAACCTGTGACCTACTCGTGCGGGTAGAACTGGTTGGAGTGAAACGACTACGGTGTGGCAGGTGAACTACACCGGCCACGTCGAGCCGGGCGGCCCAGCCGCCGTCCGCGCACTGCCCGAACTGACGATCACCAAGCTGTCGGTCGGCCCGATGGACAACAACGCGTACCTGCTGGTCTGCCTTCGCACGAACGAGGCCCTCCTGATCGACGCGGCCAACGACCCGGAGCGCATCTCCGACGTCATCGGCCACGGCCCCGACCGCCCGGCGCTCCGCACGGTCGTCACCACCCACCAGCACGGCGATCACTGGCAGGCACTGGGCGCGGTCGCCGGTGCGAACGGTGCGAACACCGCCGCGCACCCTCTAGATGCCTCGGTACTGCCGATTCCGCCGGACTTCCTGGTCGAGCACGGCGACACGTTGAAGGTCGGCGAATGCGACCTGGAGATCATCCACCTGCGCGGGCACACGCCCGGTTCGATCGCGCTGCTGTACCGGGATCCGTCGGGCACGCCGCACCTGTTCACCGGGGACTCGCTGTTCCCAGGAGGCGTTGGGCGGACAACAAACCCCGAGGACTTCTCGTCGCTGATCGGTGACGTAACGGAGCGGATCTTCGGAGTGCTGCCCGATGAGACCTGGGTCTACCCCGGGCACGGCGACGACACGACACTCGGGGCCGAGCGGCCTCACCTCGACGAGTGGCGCGAACGCGGCTGGTAGCACCCAACCGCGACCGCACGCGTCCAGACAAGATCATCAATATGTCGCCTTGTTCCGCTGTCAGATGTCGGTCCAACATTCTGTGAGATGTCGGTCCAACTGACCGAGGAATGTACACTTCGACTGTCGTGCCCGACGATCAGCCGAGGTGGTCATGCCTGATTCCGATCTACCACGCGCGTGCTGTGGCCTCGTCGAGGAGTACCTCTCCACCTTCCGCGTCGTGATACTCAACGGGCCCCGGCAGGCAGGTAAGACCACACTGCTCGGACACGTGCGAACTCGGCACGGCGGCACGCTGTTCAACCTCGACGATGAACAGCTCTTGCAGGCTGCGATCAGCGACCCATTGGGGTTCGCCGGAAGCGGGACCGAACCGAGGCTCATCGACGAGGTCCAACGAGCCGGCGATCCACTGGTCAGGGCGATCAAGGCTGAAGTCGACGCGATTCAGAGACCGGGCCGGTACGTCCTCGCCGGATCTACCCGTTTTCTCTCCACCCCCAGCCTGTCCGAATCGCTCGCCGGACGAGGTGCGGTCGTCGATGTCTGGCCCTTCTCTCAAGGTGAGTTCGACGGCAGGTTCGACAAGTTCATCGACATCGTGTTCGATGATCCAGGCTCATTGCGCGACTTCTCACCGTCTGAAGTAGACCGTGCCGGCTACTTTGAACGCATCTGCCGAGGCGGTTTCCCTGAGCCCGCCCTCATGCACAGTGCTCGGGCCCGCCGAACCTGGTTCCGCAGTTACGTGCGGGCGATCGCAGAACGCGACATCCGCGAAATGACACGACTCAACGAGCCCAGTGCGATCACCACGCTCTTGTCCTACCTCGCCTCCATTACCGCCCAGGAGCACAACAGCGTCCACACTTCGAACAAGACCGGCCTTCACCGCACAACAGTGAATCGCTACCTCGAACTATTGGAAGCGGTATTCCTGATACACAGGCTCCCCGCTTGGTCCCGGAATCCGACAGCGAGAGTCGTAAAACACGCCAAAGTGCATGTCACCGATACCGGCCTGGCAACCTCACTACTCGGCGTTTCCCCAGAATCGCTGGCCAAGCCTGTAGCTCCGGCGCGTGGTCCACTCGTCGAGACATTCATCGTCAACGAACTCGCCAAGCAGGCCTCCTGGAGCGAGACACAGGTCCGGCTCCACCATTGGAGAGTCAGCGGCGGCCCGGAAGTGGACGTGATCCTCGAACGGGAAGACGGCCAGATCGTCGGTATTGAATCCAAAGCAAGGGACACAGTCACCGCCGATGACTTCAAAGGTCTTGCCGCACTACGTGACCAAGTCGGTGACCAGTTCAGCCACGGCATCGTTCTGCACACGGGCAAGCGAGGCAGCATCAACTTCGGCGAACAACTCTTGTCGCTTCCCATCGCAGCCCTTTGGGAAGCCGGACATCGCTGACTGCCAAGTTGTTCACCCCCGATGCACGGCGACGGTTTCGAGGTCGGGATCCGCGCCGAGTTCGGCGATCAGCTCTCGTGAGCCGCTCACCCGGGTCGCCCAGAGATCCCAGTCGGTGTAGACGAACCAGGACCGGTCGGCAGGCCAGATGTTCGACGGCGTCGCAGCCATCGCGTCCGGCCCGCCGACAAGGTCGGGAATCGCGTCGAGCGGGCCGCTGAACAACGTCGGCTCGTCCCAGTCGCCGCTAGGCACAGACGCGTAATACGCGTAGCAAGTGCTCGCGGAGTGCCGAGCGAGAATCCGCAGCAAAGCGCGCAAGCTCGTCTCGTCAAGCGAGCCCTCGGACGGCGGCTCGACGTCGGCAGGCCAGCTGGTGATCGGGAACCAGCGACGGCTAGGTGGCACCTGCTGGCCTTCCCCGAGCCGGAAGCCCATCCGGCCGGCCAGCTCGGCCCAGCGCAGGCGCGTCGCTCCCTCGCCTGGGCTGGGCACGTAGCCAAGCGGCACGCCTGTGTCGACGCTTACGTCGTCGAGATTGATCCCGTTGATGACCGGCGGCGCAGCCTGCCGGGAACGCGACGCCTGCTTCCACATCGCGTGCAGTGTCCAGGCCGAGTCTTCCCAGCCTGACTTGTCGTGGCCGGTCGCCCATCCCGTGCTCGTGCTGTCCTGGGACAACCAGGCCAAGTGCTCAGCAGGGTCGGCTACCTTGGCCAACCGTCCATCCGTCATGCCGCTATCTTGGCCCGGCCGTCCTTTCTGGACTACCCGAGGCAGCGACGTCGTCAGCAGCAGGAGGCGCTGAAGGTTTCCGAGTCGGCCTTGACCGTGTAGACCTCCCACGGCTCCTTTCCGGGTCCGTGCACCCAGACCTTGTCCTGTACGGCGTAGCAGCACGTCGTGTCGTCTTCGGTCAACGTGTCCAGACCTTCGCCGGTGAGGCGGGCGCTCGCGGCGCTGACCTGCTCGGTGGATTCGACCTCGACGCCGAGGTGGTCCATGACCGTGGCCTGGCCGGGCTCGCCTTCGAGGAGGACGAGCTTGAGCGGGGGCTCCGCGATGGCGAAGTTGGCGTAACCGGGGCGCAGCTTCGCGGGCTCGACCCCGAACAGCTTCGAGTAGAAGTCGATCGATCCCCGCAGGTCGCCGACTCGGAGCGCGAGCTGGACTCGGGACATCTCTGCCTCCTTGAATAGATGAATGTCTAAGTAGATTGCTCTCTATTTAGAAGTCTGTCAATATAGATACATGTCGAAGCAAGTGCAGGACGCCTGCTGCGCGCCGCTGGTGCGCGACCCGCTGAGCGAGGAGCAGGCCGTGGAGCTGTCGCGGCTGTTCAAGGCGATGGCCGACCCGGTCCGGCTGCGGCTGCTGTCGATGATCGCTTCCCGTGAAGGTGGCGAAACGTGCGTATGCGAGCTGACCGACGCGTTCGAGTTGAGCGGGCCGACGATCTCGCATCACCTGAAGGTGCTGCGGGAAGCCGGGTTGATCAGCGGGGAACGGCGTGGGACCTGGGTGTACTACCGGGTGCATCCGGAGGTGCTCGGCAGGCTGGCCGCGGTGCTGGTGACCACGTGAGCACCACCGCCGTGGCCGGGAAGCTGTCCACTTTGGACCGGCTGCTGCCGGTGTGGATCGGCGCCGCGATGGCGGCCGGGCTGCTCGCCGGACGGCTCGTCCCCGGACTGGCGGACGTGCTGGGCGCGGTGACGGTCGACGGGATCTCGTTGCCGATCGCGCTCGGGTTGCTGGTGATGATGTACCCGGTGCTGGCGAAGGTCCGCTACGACCGGCTCGACACGGTCACCGGCGACAAGCGTCTGCTGTGGACGTCGCTGGCGTTGAACTGGGTCGCCGGCCCTGCGCTGATGTTCGCGCTCGCCTGGCTGCTGCTGCCGGACCTGCCCGAGTATCGCACCGGTCTGATCATCGTCGGCCTCGCCCGGTGCATCGCGATGGTCGTCATCTGGAACGACCTCGCTTGCGGCGACCGCGAGGCCGCGGCGGTGCTCGTCGCGCTGAACTCGGTGTTCCAGGTGCTCATGTTCGGTGTGCTCGGCTGGTTCTACCTCGCCGTGTTGCCCGGCTGGCTCGGCCTGCCGCAAGCCGACCTCGCCGTCTCCGGTTGGCAGATCGCGAAAAGTACCCTGATCTTCCTCGGCATCCCTTTGCTGGCCGGGTATCTGACTCGCCGGTTCGGTGAACGCGCTCGCGGCCGTGACTGGTACGAGTCGGCCTTCCTCCCCCGCATCGGGCCCGCCGCGCTCTACGGACTGCTGTTCACCATCGTGATTCTCTTCGCGCTGCAAGGCGAACAGATCACCGGCAGGCCCACGGACGTGGCGCGGATCGCGCTGCCGCTGCTCGCCTACTTCGCGATCATGTGGGCCGGCGCCTATCTGCTCGGCAAGGCCGCCGGACTTGGTTACGCCCGCGCCACCACTCTCGCGTTCACGGCCGCCGGCAACAACTTCGAACTCGCCATCGCCGTCGCGATCGCCACCTTCGGCGCCACCAGCGGCCAGGCGCTCGCCGGCGTCGTCGGCCCACTCATCGAAGTGCCCGTCCTCGTCGGACTCGTCTACGTCTCACTCGCACTGCGAACCCGGAGTTCCCGTGATTCCTGAAGTCCTCTTCGTCTGCGTCCACAACGCGGGCCGCTCCCAGATGGCCGCCGCCTTGCTGCACCACCACGCCCAAGGCCGTGTCCTCGTCCGCTCCGCCGGGTCCGCGCCCGCCGATTCGGTCAACCCCGCCGTCGTGACGGTCATGGCCGAACTCGGCATCGACGTCTCCCACGAACTGCCCAAGCGCCTCACCACAGACGCGGTCGAAGCCTCGGACGTCGTCATCACCATGGGCTGCGGCGACGCCTGCCCGGTATTCCCTGGCAAGCGCTACCTCGACTGGCAACTCGACGACCCAGCCGGACAGGGCGCCGACGCCGTCCGTGCCATCCGCGACGACATCGACCAGCGCGTTCGGTCACTTCTTGCCGAGTTGTCACCACATGCGAAGGTCAGGGTCGTCCCCGCGACGCACGAGCACGCCGACGCCATCCTCGCCATCTACCAAGCCGGGCTCGACACCGGCGAGGCCAGCTTCGAGACGACCGCGCCCGACTGGGCGACCTGGGACGCCACCCGCCTGCCTTCGCATCGGTTCGTGGCGCTCGACGACACCGGCCGCGTGCTCGGCTGGATCGCGGTGACCCCGGTGTCGTCGCGCTGTGTTTACGCGGGCGTGGTGGAACACAGCGTCTACGTCGACCCCGAGGCGCACGGCCGCGGTGTCGGCGGCGCGCTGCTGGACCGGCTCATCGCTTCGACGGAGGCAGCCGGGATCTGGACGATCCAAAGTGGAATCTTCCCGGAGAACACGGCCAGTCTCGCGCTGCACCGGCGCGCCGGGTTCCGGGAAGTCGGCGTGCGGGAGCGGATCGGCGCGCAGCATGGGCGCTGGCGTGACGTCGTGCTGCTCGAACGCCGTAGCGCTAGCGATTCGGCCGGCCGAGCCGGGCACTGACCTTCCCGACGGAAAAGGCATGGGGATCGAACTCGTCACCCGACGCCAAACCCAACCACTCGAGCAAGTCCTCGTGGTCCTCGGCCTCAGGGTCCGCCAGCGAATTCTTCAGGTCCGCGTAACCCCAAGATCCGCCGCAGTCTTCGGGCGGGCACGCACCTTTGCCCGCGGTGCACGACGGACCCGCGGCCGCCACGTCAGGTGGGAGCACCTTCTCCAACGTGATGACGTGGTCCCAATTGTCGCCGAAGTCATAGGTGTAGTGGATCTTGTCACCGGTCTCGGCGAGCAGCTGGGACAGCCGCACCGTCCGCTCGTCGAAGTAGCCGAGTTCGGGGTCTGTGTCCCCGTACTCGCGCCATTCGTCGGAGAACTTGTGCAGGTGGCAGTCGAACCAGCCCATGGCGTCCTGGATCACGTCGTGGAGCTGATCGAGGCTGAAGCCCGCGGACACCTGGATGCGCCGCCACACGGGTGGTTTGGTCACGCCGACCAGCTGGACCTTGATCTGATAGGTGGCGTCGACACTGCCGCCGCGAACCGGGCCCGGCAGTGGAGTCAGGCTGCGAGGCCGTGCAGAGCCTGCGCTGAACAGCTTGGTGAGCCGGGGCGCTTCCGGATGTCCGCTCCGCTCGATGAGCGACAGGGATTCGATCAAGTCGTCGCCGAACTGGGCCAGCAGGAAACCTGGCGTCACTTCCTCGGGGAAATCGGGCGGTAGCGCGTCCACCACCGCCACCAGCGCATCCGCACTGAGCCACGCGATATCGGCATCGACAGGCTCAACACCCTCCTGCTCGGCCAGCCAAATCCGGGCGTAAGCGCCGATGCCGCCTTTGACGGCCCAGCGGCGCCAGGTGGATTCCGCCGCCGCGCCGCATTCGCGAGCCAGGGTGACGGCCGTGAGGCGCTCTCGCCCCGCCATGGCTTCGGCGGCCGCGAGCAGTGCGTCGCCCGCATCGGCCGGTGTGCGGGACGAAAGCCAGGGGCGCGCGAGCACCGTCGCCGCCAAGTCCGGCACCTGAGCCAGCGCGCTGACCAGAACCTCGGCTTCGGCATCCGCGGACGGGGCACTTTGGCGGAACGTGAAATCGGCGAGCCAGTTGCCGAGCAGTGTCAATTCGGCCAGACCGTCGCGCAGGACGGCGACTCCGAATTCACCCAGCATCCGTACCGCCGCGCGGGCGTCGCTCTCGCCGTATCCGTCGAAGTCGGCGAAAACGCCGGGTAACAAGGGCGACGGAGCACAATCCGGGCAGGAGCATGACGGAATTCCGCCGAGCAATCGCTCGATGCCCGCCCTCAGGTCCTCCAGCGGGGCGGAGCCGCCGTGATCGTCGAGGGTGACGAGCGTGGCCAGGTGTTCCAGCGCCTCTTCGTCCGGATCGGCGTCATCCAGCCCGAACCACGCCCTCGCACCCTGGGTCCAGATGGCGACCACGGCGCCAGGGTCCCCCTCGCGCCACGCTCGCAGTGCCGGGCTCGCCATCACCTTGGTGTTCGAAAGCTCGATGAAGCCGGCGCCCCGCGCCGCCGTCCACACCGCCACCAGCTGGGGAATGTCGCCCGCACTCCGGAGTTTGCGTGCCGGCGTCTCGATGCCGAGCAGGTCACACGCCTCGATCGCGGCCGCGGGCTTGAGCACCCAACTCCCGGTGATCGGCTTGCCTTGGCCGATCCACTCGGCGAGAGCCTGAGCTGCGACAAGCAGGGGGCAGGCGAGGGCTTCCTGTGCGACCTGTTCGAGCGTCAAGTCCGATGCACGCATTACGGGAGCCTACGCAATGCTCGCGGCTAGTACTTTTCGCCTAGGCGGTTCTCGCTGATCTTCTGATGTCGATCTCTCCCCCAGCGGCCAGTCTGGACTCATCGCATCACGAGAGACCGGGGAGAACCACATGCACGCCGTCCAAGTACTCGCCACGCAGACCCGGCCGGAGGCCTGGGTCGCGGGCGGGCTGATCATCGCCGTCATCCTCGCGTTCGCGCTGCTGTTCCTCGGCGCGCTGGTCAGCATCCTGGGGTCGCCGCTCAGCGGGGGTATGAAGCTGGTCTGGGTGATCTTCGCGTTGTGCGCGCCGTTCCTCGGGTCGCTGCTGTGGTTCGTCGTCGGCAAAGGGAACGCCTACCGGCAGGTGGGGGCGTGAGCGCCGCGATCGTCGCGGCCGGGCTGACCAAGCGGTATCGCAACGGTGGTGGCGTCGAGAATCTCTCGTTCGCCGTGCGGCCCGGGGTGGTGACGGGGTTTCTCGGGCCGAATGGCGCCGGGAAGTCGACGGCGATCAGGCTCATGCTCGGGCTTACACATGGCGAGGGCCAGACGACGTTCGGCGGGCTCGGCTACGCGCAACTCGATGATCCGACAAGGACAGTCGGGGTCTTTCTCGAGGCGAGTGCGGTGCATCCGGCGCGGACGGCCGCCGCGCATCTGCGGATGATCGCCGCGGGCGGCGGGCTGCCCGCGAAACGGGTTCGTGAGGTGCTCGGCATCGTCGGGCTCGAATCGGTGGCGGACAAGGCCGCCGGTCAGTTCAGCCTTGGTATGAAACAACGTCTCGGGCTGGCCGCGGCGCTGCTCGGCGACCCGGAGTACCTGATACTCGACGAGCCCGCCAATGGCCTCGATCCCGAGGGGGTGCGCTGGATCCGCCGGTTCCTGCGCGGGCTGGCCGGCGAGGGGCGCACGATCTTCGCGTCGTCGCATCTGCTCGGTGAGATGTCCCAGCTCGCCGATGACCTGATCGTCATCGGGGACGGCCGGTTGCTGTCGGCCGGGCCGATGGCGGAGTTCGTCGAGCGGCATTCGTGCACCGACGTGGTCGTGCGCACGCAGCAGGCCGCCGCGTTGCAGGTGGCGTTGACGCGCACGGGTTTGCGGGTCAGCCAGGAGCAGCCGGGGGAACTCGTCGTCGGGACCGCGGACACCGAGGTCGTCGCGGATGTGGCGGCGCGGGCGGGTGTCGCGGTGCGGGAGTTGTTCGTGCGGCGCAGCGGGCTCGAAGAGGCGTTCTTGGCGGCTACCGCAGGCTCGGTCCGGCATCGAGGGGAGATTTCGTGAACAAGGCGTTGGCTTATGAATGGTTTCGGGTGCGGTCACTGCGGTCGACGTGGGTGCTGTTGCTCAGCGCCGGGGTCGTGCAGTTCGCCTCCGGGCTTTATTGGGGGCTTAAAAGGGATCTCGGCGATCTCGACGCGTTCGTGTCTTCGTTCGGGTTGACGGCGCGGCTGGGTGCGCTGTTGGTGGCCGCCGTCGGGGTGTGCGCGTTCGGGCTCGACTATCAGCACGGGACGATCGCGACCACGAGGCTGGTCGTGCGGGCACCCGGCCGGATCGTCGGCGCGCGGGCGCTGGTGACCGGTGGGCTCGGGCTGCTGGCCGGGGTGCTGATGGTCGTGCTCGCCGGCGCAGGGGTGCTCGCCGGTGGTGGGACGCTGCCCGCCGACGCCGCGCGGGGTGCCGCCGCGGCGGGCGGAGTCGTGCTGCTGACCGTCCTTTCCGGACTCGCCGGGGTGGCGCTCGGCGGGCTGCTGCGGCACACCGCGGCCGGTCTCGGCGTGTTCGCCGTCTGGACGCTGATCGCGGAGACGATACTGGGTGCCGTGGTGAAGGTGCCGATGACCGCGTTGCCGTTCAACGGCACAGCGCTGCTGTCCACCGGCGCGTCCGGCTGGACCGGGCCGCTCGTGTTCGCCGCGCTGGTCGCGGCGGCGCTCACGGCGACGAAGTTCACCCTGGCTCGCCGTGACACCTGAGCGGTGGCATCGGCTCGACGGGCCTAGCCTGGGGACGATGGAATGCGGAAGGCTCGCCTGGTGGGACGGCCGGGCGAGCCTGCTCGCGCTCGATGTCGCGGTCGCCGCGGCTGCCATCGCGTTCTCGCTGGCCAGCGGTGACCCGGCCGACCCGCACCCGCCGTTGCACGTCCCGGCGGTGATCGTCTCGGGCCTGGCGCTGCTGGCGCGTCGTCGCTGGCCGTTCGTCGTGCTGCTGGTCTCGGCGGCCGCGACGGCGCTCGACGTCACGCTGCTGCCGCTGATGATCTCGCTGTACACCGTCGCGGCCAAGCGCGGGATCAGCGTCGCGACCGGCGTCGCGGCGCTGGTGACCATCGTGATCATCGCTGTCCCCCATGCCTTCCAGGGACCGTTCGACTGGACGGTCGCGGTCATCGCGCTGGGCATGTCCGTGGTCGGCCCGGCGCTCGCCGGGCTGTGGATGCATCAGCGCGCCGCGCTGCTCGCGGTGCTGCGTGAGCGCGCCGAGGAGGCCGAGCGCACCCGCACCTTGCTCGCCGACCAGGCCGTCTTCGCCGAGCGGCGCCGGATCGCGCGTGAGATGCACGACGTCGTCGCCCATCGGGTCACCGCGGTCGCGCTGCAGGCGGGCGCGTTGTCGGTGATGGCGAGCGACGAGCGCACCGAACGGGCCGCCGAGACGATCCGCGCCGTCAGCGCCACCGCGCTCGAAGAGCTCCGCGACATCCTGCGCGTGCTGCGCGACGAGGACGCGACGACGCCGACCAGGTCAGGCGAAGGCGCGCTCGCCTCGCTCGAAGCGCTGGTGGACGAGGTCGTCGCGACCGGCGCGCGGGTCGAGCTGCGGATGCCCGACCCGCTCCCCACGGTCCCCGATCAGGTCGGCCGCGCGGTGTATCGCGTCGTCCAGGAGTCGTTGACCAACGCCGCCAAGCACGCGCCGCACGCCGCCGTCGAGGTGCGCCTGGCGACCGGAGACGGCAGGCTCGACGTCGAGGTGACCAACCGGCTCACCCCGCGGTCGGCGGGTGTGCCCGGTTCCGGCTACGGCCTGGTCGGCATGCGCGAGCGTGTCGAGCTGACCGGCGGCACGCTGGAAGCGGGACGGATCGGCGACGGCCGGTTCCGCGTGCTCGCGCGGTTCCCGCTCGGAGAGGCGAAATGACGGTCAAGGTGCTCTTGCTCGAAGACGAGGAGCTGGTCCGCGGCGGCATCCGCATGATCCTCGAGTCCGCCGACGACATCGAGGTCGTCGCCGAAGACACCGACGGCGCGCGGGCGATCGAACTGACCGACCGATACCGCCCCGATGTGGTGCTCACCGACGTCCAGATGCCCGAGGTCGACGGCATCGAGGTCACCAAACGCCTCACCGCGCGCCCGTCACCGCCCGCCGTGGTCATCCTGACCACGTTCGACGTCGACGAGTACGTCTACGCGGCGCTGCGGCACGGCGCGTCCGGGTTCCTGCTCAAGCACACCCCGCCCAAGGAACTGATCAACGCGATTAGGGTGGTCGCGCGCGGCGAGGCGATGCTGTCGCCCCGCATCACCAAACGCCTGCTCGCGAACTTCGCCACCGGCACGACCGGCGAAATCGCCCGCGCCAAACTGGCCGCGCTGACCCCCCGCGAACGCGACGTCGCCGCCCAGATCGGCCAAGGGCTGAGCAACAGCGAGATCGCGAAGGTCCTGATGCTCAGCGAATCCACCGTGAAAGTCCACATTGGACACATCATGGCCAAGCTGGAGGCCGCGAACCGGACCCAGGTGGCCATTCTCGCGCACGACGGCGGCTTGGCCTGATTGGCCGGATATCACGTATCTTTGTGACGGCGGCGGTCGTCACGACGGGGAGGGTACGTGAACCTGAGCAGGCACGCGATGCGAGTCGCCGATCAGGAGTCGGTGAAACTGCTGGCACAGGCATTTCCCGGGCTTGATTCGCTGCGCCGCCGCGTGCTCACCGCGATGCTCGCGAAGACCACGGGCAACTGGCATCTGCTGGCGCACCGGAGAATGCCGGACGAAACCAAGGCGGACGCGTTCGTCGTCGGCGCCACGGGCGTGTCCGCCGTGATGATCGCCGAAAATCCGCCTGGCGAGGCCGCGTTCCAGGCCGTGATGCGGCACGCGGAAGAACGGTGCGCCGGTATCCGCGACTATCAAGGACAGGTTCTGCACGGCACGTCAATCAATTTCGTACTCGTCGTGCCTGGCACGGGAAACGGCAAGGAGCCGCGCGGCACCGGTCCCTATTGGACACTCGCGGAATCCGATCTGCGCAAGCTTTTCCAGCGCGACGCGGTCCATCTCACGAAGCGTCAAATCGACATTATCGCCAAGCAGGCGGCCGAACGGCTCGGCGAATACCTGCCGATGAAGATCGGCATGGCCAAACCCGACCGGGACACCGCCGGCCTGCTGGCCGCGGAAGATCTCACGGCTGATCAGATCAGTGCCGCGCAAATGCGGCCGTTCGACGCCTGGCTCACGTTTCTGCATCCGCAACAGCAGGCCATTGTTTCGCGCCACTACAACGGACCCGCCAGGATCAGCGGCCCGGCGGGCACCGGCAAGACCGTGGTCGCGTTGCACCGGCTCCGCCATCTCGCGAGGCGCTCCACCGGGCCGCTGCTGTTCACCACGTTCGTGCGCACCTTGCCCGCCGTCAACGAGGCGTCGTTCCGCAGGCTGGCGCCGGAAGTCGCCGACCGGGTCGATTTCATCCACCTGCACGCTTGGCTGCGGCGGCTGCTCGAGGAACGCGGCAAGAGCGTGAAGGTCAACTCGGCGCAGGTCACGACGGCGTTCAGCCTGGCCTGGTCCGCGCACCGCGAGCTCCTCGAACCGTTCGAGCCCTCGGCCGACTACTGGCGCACCGAAATCGACCGTGTCATCAAAGGCCGCGGCATCACGACGCTCGACGAGTACCTCAAAGCGCCCCGAAAAGGGCGCGTTCTCCGGCTCGGCACCAACCAGAAGGAACTGGTCTGGCGTTTCTTCGAGGCGTACCAGGACAAACTGGCCGAGAAGAACCTCCACGACTACAACGACATGATCAGCATCGCGCTCGCCGAACTCACCTCGCGGCCGCTGCCCGAGCGCTACGCGGCCGTGGTCATCGACGAGGTCCAGGACATCACCCTGCTGGGCCTGCGGCTGCTCAACCAGCTCGCCGGCGACGGCCCGAACCGCCTCCTGCTGGTCGGCGACGGCCAGCAACAGGTCTACCCGGGCGGCTGGCGGCTCTCCGACGCCGGCATCCCGATCCAAGGCCGCGGCGAAGTGCTGCGCGTGAACTACCGCAACCGCACCGAGGTGCTCTCGTTCGCCCAGCGCTTCGACGCGACGAACCAGGTCGACGACCTCGACGGCGACCAAGGCGTCGCGCTACTCGACGCCGAGTCCGCCAACTCGGGTGGCGAAAGCCGCACCTGGCGCGGTTCCGCGGATGACCTGCGCGACGAACTTCTCGCGCAGATCAAGGCGTTGACCGTCCCGCTCGGGCAGACGGCGCTGATCGTGTTCCATCGCCGCGCGCTCGTCCACTGCACGAAACTGTTGCGTGAAGCCGGGGTTCCTTGGCTGCCGCTCGACGAGTACACCGGCGAGTCCGACGACAAGCTGAAGGTCGGCACGGTGCACCGGGCGAAGGGGCTCGACTTCCAGGCCGTGTTCGTCGTGCAGTTCCCGCATCGGGAACCGATCGGGAAGGCCGCGGAGGAAGAGTCGGCCGAGCTGCGCGGCCGTCAATCGCTGGTCGCGGCCACCCGGGCCCGCGACTTCCTGTGGTGGGGCGTCGTCACGGACAGCGGGTCGTGAGTGTTTAGACCGGTTAGAACCGGCCGTACCACTCACGACCCCCATGACTCGCCCGCCACGTGTGGTCGCTGCGCCAGGTGGGATGGCGTGAACGCCTCGTTCGCGACGTTGAACGTTGTGAACGGGGCGTTCACGTCGTCTCGCTGGTGAACTACACCCGATTTCGTGTCCACAATGGACGCCAGGCGCGAAATGTGGTCCGCTATGTCCTATTCGCGCGGTTTTGCTGGAGTCTGAGACGTGACGAAGGGGGCCCATGTCACGCTCAGCGTTACAAGGGTGGCCTTTGTGTGGTACAGCCGCACCCGAGCGCAAGAGACACATTTGGCCTTCCCCTCAATAGAACCGGCCGTACCACTCACGACTCACTGAGGTGTTTTTCGAGGTGGGCCGCGACTTCGGCGGGTTGTTCGAGCGCGACCGAGTGCCCGGCCCCGGCGACCGTCACGTGGCGGCCGCCGGTGGCCGACGCGATGTTCTCCGAGGAGATCGGCGGCGGGTAGGTGTGGTCCTCCGCACCGGCGATCGCGAGCACCGGGACCTCGACCGAGGCGAGTTCGGCGACGATGTTGTCGCGGTGAATCACGTGGTGGGCGCTGTCCGCGATGGACTCGGGCAGCGCCGCGAAGTACGCGCGCCACTCGGCGAGCATCGGTGACTCCGAGGCCAGCGAGGTGTCACCGAACATTATGTACGTCACGACGTCGACGAGTGGCGCCGCGCCCTCGGCACGCATCTTGGCCAGCAGGGGCGCGAAGTGGACGGCTTGGTGCTCTTCCTCGGCCGAGGAACCCAGTGCGACGGCCGAACGCAGCAGGTCGGGTCTGCGGGCGGCGAGGCGGAGTGCGACGAAACCGCCCATCGAGTTGCCGATGAAGTGGACGCGGCCCAGGTCGAGTGCCTCGATGAGGGCGGCGGCGTCCTCGGTCAGCACGTCCATGCTCAGGTCGGGCAGTGCCGCCGGCGCGCTTTCGCCCTGGCCGCGGTGGTCGTAGGTGATCACGCGGTAGCGGTCGGCAAAGTGCGCCACGAGCGGGGCGAACATGGTGCGGTTGAAGAAAAGCGAGTGGCTGAACACGAGCGTTGAGCCGGTGCGGGGGCCGGTGTCGTCGTACGCGAGTGTGGTGCCGTTGACGGCGATTTCGGGCATCGTCACCTCCCGGGTCGGCATCGACGTTAGGCGGCTCCGGGAAACGCGGCATCCGGATACGCGCAGGCGTTGTCCGGAGGCGCGCACAGGTGCGACAGTGGAGCGATGGATACGACCGGCTATGTGGTCAGGCGAGTGTCCACGATGGACGTCGCCGAGGCCGACCGGCAGGAGTTCTGGCGCGACCATGTCGGGCGGCTGCACTGCGAACTCGAGCACCGGTTCGGCGCCGACCGCGGTTTCGGTGCTTGGACGGCGATCCAGCGCGGTGGCGGGTATCAGCTGGTCGAGTTCCGGTCGGACGCGGTCGGCTACGTCCGGTCCTCGCGGATGACGGCTCGCGATCCCAACGAAGAGCTGCGCGTGATCGTGCCGCTGCACGGCTCCGTGCGGGTGGAACTCGACGGGATGTGCCAGACGGTCGGGGTCGGTGGGGCGGGTGTCGTGGGTGCGCATCGGCCGTTCGGGCTCGCGCATGACGATGGGCTGCGGGCGTTGATCTTCACTGCGCCCGAACTGCCGCGCGGCACGCCGGGCGTGCTGGATCTGACCGGTGGGCTCGGTGCGGTGCTCGGCGCGAACCTGCGGCGGGTCGCCGCGGAACGGGAACGACTGGACCGTGGCCAGTTCCGGCTGCTGTGCCGTCAGCTGACCGAGCTGGTGCAGGCACTGACCGAGCCTGCCGAAGGTTCGCTGGTCGAACGCGCTTTCCGTGATCATGTCGGGCGGTGCGCCGACGACCCGAAGCTCACGGGTGAGGGCGCTGCTCTCGCGCTGGGCTGGTCGTTGCGGCGGGTGCAAGCCGCGCTGCAGGCCGCCGGGACCACGCCGAGTGAGGTCATCCGGGATCAGCGGCTAGCCAACGCCCACGCGAGGCTGCGTAACCCGGCAAACCGGGGACGTGGCGTCGCCGAGATCGCGTTCGCCTCGGGATTCTCGTCCACCAGCGCGTTCGCCGAGGCGTTTCGACGGCGCTATGGCGAGACGCCTAGCCAGACGCGCGGTTAAGAGCGTCCAGCAGGTCGAAGTAGCCGTGGCTGGCTTCCCACAGCGCGTCGGACACCGCCGTGAGCTTGCCCGGCGCCCACCTGCGGTCCTCGTAAGCCTTAGTACGCGCTCGCAAAGCCTTCAGGCTCACGTCGAGATCAGCTTGGACGCGAGCGCGAAACTCCTCAGGCGACGGAGCGTCGAGGCGGACATCTTCGCCGCGCCCGTCGCTCAGCGCGCGCATGACGTCGTCGCCGAGGCCGTTTTCGCGGTCCCAGAACAACACCGGCCGGTCGATCTCGTGATTCCAGACCGGCGCGTGCGCCGACCGCCACAGCACCCGCACCGGCACCTTCGAGACGCGGGTGAGGTTCGCCCAGTGGTCGGCGCCGTTCGGCCTGGTCAGCCAGGGAACCTCGGCGACGGGCAGGTCCACGACCACCGCGACGGTCGCGTGCTCGACATCGGCGCGCGCGGCGCCGACGAGCGTGCCCGCGGCCCACAACTCGGTGACCGGCAAGGAGAACTTCGCCGCCGGTGACGCGGCGGCTTCCGCCAGGTCACGCAGGTGGCGGAGCGCCGTCGACCACTTCATCGGGACGCCAGGAACCCGGTGACGGTCCTGCCGAACCCGGCCGGATCGTCGAGCCACGGGCAGTGGGCGACGCCCGACATCAGGTCGAGCGTGGAGTTGGGGAACGCGTCGGCGAGCTCGGCCACGACCCTCGGCGGGCTGTTGACGTCGTACTCCCCCGCCAGCACGAGGACCGGTGCGTCGCAGGCGGCCAGCATCTCCCTGGTCGCTTCGGGGTTGAACGCTCCCTTGGCGCCGAACAGGATCGCGGCACGGTCGTTGCGGCGCGTCTCGCCCCGGGCGTGGTGAGCTTGCGTCGTGGCGTCCCAGCGGGCGTAGGTGAAGGGGGCGAGCGCGTCCCAGTCGCTGTTCGTGGCGCCGCCCGCGTTGACGCGGTCGAAAGCTTCCGATGCGGGCCCGTACCAGGACTCACCCGCACGGGTCTGGACCGCAGCGCGCCGGTCCCCCGGCGTGACCATGATGCCGAGCGCGTGGGTACTCGGCGTCACCAGCACGAGCTTGGCGACCCGTTCGGGGTACCCGGCCGCGTACAGCACGGCGAGGTTCGCGCCCGCGGAGTGCGCGAGCAGGTTCAGCCGCTCCAGGCCCAGGTGCTCGCGCAGCGCTTCGACGTCGTCGACCTGGCGATCGCAGCGGTACGAAGGCAGGCTCGACGGGACCGCCGACTCGCCGGTGCCGCGCGGGTCGAGCAGGATCAGCCGGAAGCGCTCGGCCAGGCCGCCGAGATCGCCGAGGTAGTCGGCGTCCTGCATCGGGCCGCCCGGCAGGCAGACCAAGGGCTCGCCGTCGCCGAGCACGTGGTAGGCGAGGTTCGTTCCGTCGAACGCGCTGAAGGCGGGCACGGCGTCAGGACCGGGTGTTCTTTTCCTTGACACGCAAGGCTTCCTTGCGAACCTCGGCCTGGGTGGCGCGCTCGCGCTCCAGCCAGCCGGGGTTCTCCTGCTTCAGCGCGTCGATCTGCTCGGTGGTGAGCGGGTCGGTGATGCCGCCGCGCGCGAGGCCGCCGATGGAGATGCCCAGTTTGGCCGCCATCACCGGGCGCGGGTGCGGGCCGTTGCGGCGCAGCTCGCGCAGCCACTCCGGTGGGTCGGCCTGCAGCGCGTTCAGCTCGTCGCGGGAGACGACACCCTCCTGGAACTCACCGGGAGTGGCTTCGAGGTACACACCCAGCTTCTTCGCCGCGGTCGCGGGCTTCATCGTCTGGGGCGTTTTCTGCGACGTCATGCCGTCCAGGGTAACGAGCGCCCGATCACGCCCGGTAATCTGGCCTCGTGACCGGCTCGGACGTACCTCTCTCCTTCACTCTCGCGTACGTCCCCGGCGTGACGCCCACCAAGTGGGTGCGGACCTGGAACGAGCGGCTGCCCGAGGTGACGCTCGACCTCGTCCAGGTGACGCCCGCCGAGGCCGAGGGCCGGATCCGTGAGCGCGCGGCCGACGCGGCGCTGCTGCGGCTGCCGATCGACCGCGAAGGCCTGCACGCGATCCCGCTCTACACCGAGACGACCGTGGTCGTGGTGCCGAAGGACCATCTCGTGGCCGCGGCCGACGAGGTGTCCATCGAGGACCTGGCCGACGCCGTCGTGCTGCACCCGCTCGACGACACGCTCGGCTGGGAGAAGCTGCCCGGTCAGCCCGCCATCGAGCGCCCCGAGACGACCGCGGACGCCATCGAGCTGGTGGCCGCCGGGGTCGGGCTGCTGGTCGTCCCGCAGTCGCTCGCGCGGCTGCACCACCGCAAGGACCTCACCTACCGGCCCCTCACGGACGCGCCGGAGTCGCGCGTCGCGTTGTCGTGGCTCGAAGACGAGACGACCGACCTGATGGAGCAGTTCATCGGGATCGTCCGCGGCCGCACGGTCAACAGCACCCGCGGGCGGCCCGCGCCGGAGAAGACTCCGGCCAAAGCCAAGGCGAAGGCGAAACGCCCCGAGAAGCCTGCCGTGAACAAGAGCCGTCAGCAGACTCCGAAGCGCGGAAAGCCGCGTCGCCGTTCTTAGTGCGGGGAAGCGTTGCGGACGGTTCTGGCTGACCGGTACTCGTCTACCTACCGTCGGGGTCGGCGGGACCGAGCCTGGGTCTCGGGTCTCGCCTGAAGGTTGTGAACGAGGCGTTCACGCAGCCGGTCCGGCCCGGGGTCGGCGCGAGTGGAAGCTTTGCTCCGTTAGGAGCCTGTTGCTTTTTGCTGTTGTGGTGTCTTCGGCATCGTCCGGTCTCTGGCTTGGCCACCGGGCCGGGCCGGGGTGGGGTTCAGGTGGTGCGGATCTGGGCGGTGGTGATGCCCTTGGTCCAGAGTTTGAGCAGGTTGGTGACTGCGGCGGCGAGGGAGAGTTCGGCTTGGGCGGCGGTGAGTCCTCGGCGGGCGAAGCGGGTGAGCCCGCGGCGGTCTTTGAGCCAGGCGTTGGGTGCTTCGATCATCGCGCCGCGTCGTCGGTAGAGGGTCACGCCTTCTGCGGTGCGTAGCCGGTGGTTCATCTTCTCCCGCGCGGTGGCGTTCTTGGGTGGGTCGCCGGTGGCCGGGTCGGTGGCGGCTCGAGTGTTCACGGTGCGGCCTTTGGCATCGGCGATGAGACGGTCCGGGCCCGCGGTCTCAAGGTTGGCGGTCGAGTCGTAGCCGGCGTCGCCGATCATCACGCCGACGGTGAGGTCACCGCGGCCGGTGCGCCGGGCCAGCTTCCCGGCGGTGGCGAGGACATCATCGGCGGTGGGCACGAACTGGTCGAGGTCGTTGGTGTCCTGGGTGGCGCGGGCGGACACGAGGAATTCGTCGTCGCTGACCGCGGTCTGGCAGTTGTAGCCCTGGACCCAGCCGTTGCGGGTCTTGAGCAGCCGTGATTGCGGGTCGGTCGTGTTCGCCACGAACTTGTCGGTCTGCGTCTGGGATTTCGCGGTGGCGGCGGCCTGTTCAGCGCGGGAGAGCGCGGCCTCATAGGCGGCGCGGGCCCGCCGGACCCTGCTGTGATCCTCCGGCGGCACCGCTGCTTTCCCCGACGGGCGGCGCCCGCCGCCGGATCGCATCTGGGCGTGCCAGGCCTCCCAGCGGGACACCGCTGTGGCTCGCTCCCGGTCCAGGCGTGCTCGGGCCACCGCGACCCGGTCCGCGCCTCGCGGCGGGGCCCCGCCACGGGTGAGGCCGGCGGCGACCGCGGCGTCATAGGCCCGCGCGATCTCAGCCCGCCCCTCGCCGGCCTGCTCGGCCGCGTCGCGACGGGACTGGATCTGCTCCAGCGCGGCCGTGATCCGTTCACCGCGACGGGTGCGGTCACGCAGGTCCGGTGGTGGTTCGTCGCCGCGCCGGTCGGCGCCGAAGCGGGCGTCGTCGGCCGCGTCGGTCTGCGCGGTCTCCTCAACGAACTTCTCGGCCAGTTTCCGCAGGTGAGCCTCGGTGCGGTTGGCGTCCTTACTCGCGTTGGCGGCGATCTTGGTGCCGTCGAACGCGACCACCCCCAGCGACACCATCCCCAGTTCGGCGGCCAGCACCAGCGACTCGGTCAGCAGATCCGTCAGCGCCGCCTCGTGACGCTGGCGGAACCGGGCCAGCACCGTGTGATCCGGGATGTCCTGCGCGCAGATGATCCGGAACGCCACATCGGTCAGGCACAACCGCTCGATCCGCCGCGACGAGGACACCCCATGCGCCATCGCATACACGAACAACGTCAGCAGCATCTCCGGGTCATACCCACGCCGCCCGACCCCACCACGCTTCGCCGTCGCGTGAAACGCCGACGTGTCCAGCCGCCCCACCACCGCGATCACGAACCACACCAGATGATCATCCGGCAACCAGTCCGCCATCGACGGCGGCAACAGAAACTCCTGCTCACGATCAACCGGCCGATAATCCCTTGCCACACAACAATTATCCCAAGTTGCCACACGTGCAACAAGATCATCAAGCCATGTCGAGCCAGTTCAAAAAGCAACAGGCTCTTAGATGCAGAAATTCTTCCACTCGCTCGCCCCACAGTTGCCGGAGCCTGCACTCCGTGTCATCGAGGCGTTGCGGAAAGCCGCCACGGCACCCGCAGCCATCCCGCTCTGAGGGACGCGCGAGGATCTGCGCATGGACTTACCAAGCGACTTACGCGCGCTGCTGCAGCGGCCCAGCCCCTGCTTCCTGGCGACCACCATGCCCGACGGCTCGCCGCACCTGACCGAGACCTGGGGCGACACCGACGGCAAGCACATCCTCATCAACAGCGTCCAGGGCTTCGTGAAGATCAAGAACATCGAGCGCGACCCGCGCGTGGCGCTGAACGTCGTCGACCCCGACAACCCGTTCCGCTACTACGCGATCCGCGGCCGGGTGCTGCGCATGACGACCGACGGCGCGCGCCAGCACATCGAAAAGCTGGCGCACCGGTACACGGGCGCGCCCTATTCCTGGTACGGCGGGCGTGATCAGGTGCGGCTCATCCTGACCATCCAGGCCGACAAGATCAGCTAGCCGACCTTCACGGCGCGTCGATGTCGATGCGCACTGTCAGCAGCGAAGTGCCGAACTTGCGGACCATTCCGACGTGCTTCTGGTCGTCGAACGACGCGAGGCGGGCGTCGACGTCGTCGTCATCGAGGACGGTGGCGGTCGCGTCGAGCCAGTGGCCGTCGAGACGGACGCGGATCCGGTGCTGGGCGGCGATGTTCGCGACGTAACCGGCATAGCGGCCCTGCTCGGCCACGACCCACAGCGTCGAGCCCTCGCGCTGGGTGCCGACGATCGTGCGGCGTGGTTTGCCGGTCTTGCGGCCCGTGGTTTCGAGGACGATGTGGCCCGGCAGCTTGCCCGCGAACGTCAGCGCCTTCAGTGGTGGGTTGATCACGTACTTCTGGAGCAGGCGGACGCGTTTTCGCCGGGCTTCGGTCATGGACGCACGCTACTGCTCTGTTCGGGCGGTTCGCGCGGGTTTTCGGTGAACCAGCGGGTGCTCTGCGGCGATGATCTGGGATTCCGGCCGCGAGGGGACGGAGCACGCCATGGGAAGACCGGATCAACCGCGCGACAAGAAGGGCCGTTGGGTGGCGCGAGGCGGTGGCGCGGGCGCCGCGCTGGTCGCGCTGATCGTCGCGTTCCACAGTGGTGCCGGGGGCGGCGGCGCGGCCGTCGAGTCGGCCGCGAGTCAAAGTCTCAAAGGCAAGTCGTCGAGCAAAGAGGCCGCGCGCAAAGGTGACCGCGCCGAAGCGTGGAAACGGCTCGGGCTCAAGAGTCTCAAACAGACGGCCAAACGGGACCTCAAGTGTGTGGCCGCGTCGTTCAGCGAAGTCAGGGACTTCTTCGCACGCAACCCGTGCCGCTCGCTCGACCGGCTGCTGGTGGCCGTCGCCGACAGCGGCGGCAACACCGTCGTCGTGTCGGTCTCGTGGGTGAAGATGGCCAAAGCGGACACGACCGGGAAGCTCAAGCGGATCATCGACGTCCAGGACTCCGGCGACATCTCCCCGCTCGCGAGCAGCGCTCTCGGGCTCGGCGGGGTGGACTTCACCGGGCACCACTACGCGTCGCGCCAGAGCGGTTCGCTGCTCGTCGTCGCCGAGACGGCGCCCGGCGGCGGGCATCCCGGCACCGAGCTGCTCAACACCGTGGCCGAAGTCGCGGTCGAGTTCCCGGCGCCGTGATCGCGGCGTGCTAGGTTCACGCTCCCCGACGCGCGATGGTGTGGTGTGAGCGAGCGACCCGAAAAGCCTGCCCCGAAAGTGCTGTCGCAGCGGGCCATCCTGATCGGCGGGCTGATACTCGTCGTCATCGCGGTCGTGGTGACGTGGCTGCTGCTGAAGCTGAGCGTCGGCACCACGCAGCTCGACGCGATCCGCACCGGCGGGACGCTCGTGGTCGGCGCGGGTGGCGCGGTCGCGTTGCTGCTCACCGCGCGCAAGCAGCGGTCGACCGAGCTGGAGCTGCGGCAGAAGCACGACGCGCACCTGCTCGCCGAGAAGATCGCGAACGACGCCCGCGAGGACGCGATCGAGCGGCGGATCACCGACCTCTACATCAAGGCGGCCGACCAGCTCGGCTCCGACAAGGCGCCGGTCCGCCTCGCGGGGCTGCGTGCGCTGGAACGGCTCGCGCAGGGCAATCCCGGGCAGCGTCAGACCATTGTGGACGTGATCTGCGCGTACCTGCGCATGCCGTCCGTCCAGGACGAGCAGGAACGCGAAGTGCGGCTCACCGCGCAGCGCATTCTGGTGACCCACCTCAGTCCGACCGAGAATCCCGACAAATTCTGGCCCGACACCGACCTCGATCTGTCCGGCGCCGCGCTCGACGGCTTCCGGCTGTCGCATTGCCGGTTGCGGGCCGGGTTCTTCACCAAGACCAAGTTCACCGGCACCGCGTGGTTCACCAACGTCGAATTCACCGGCGACGCTTGGTTCACCAAGGCCGAGTTCCACGGCGACGTCGGTTTCGAGCGCGCCGATTTCCAAGGTCGCGGTGGCTTCACCGACATCGCCTTCGCGGGCAAGGCCGGGTTCGGCAACGCTCGGTTCGCCCACACCGTGCGGTTCGACCGATGCGTGTTCGGCGGCACCGCCAAGTTCGACAACGCGGTGTTCATCAAGAGCGTGGGTTTCATCGACGTCGAATTCGGCAAGGACGCGGGCTTCAGCGGCATCCACTTCATCCGGGCACCCAGGTTCGACGGCTCACGGTTCCGCGGACCGGCCCGGTTCCTCAAGACGACCTTCGCGAGCGGCGCCCGGTTCCCGGATGTCACGTTCACCGGTAACCCGCCGCAAGAGGTGGCGGAGTTTCGGCCAGATGGCGCACAGTCATCTGATGGCTCGACCGATTGAAGACCGACTAGCCCTTGACCGGCGGGGTCAAGAGACGTAATCATCGGATCTCTCGTCAGCCTACGAGAGAGCGATGGCATGAAAACTCAGGTGCGACGCAGCACGGCAAGGTCCGGTTTGCGGCTTTTACTGGCCGTCCTCATCCTGCTGACGAGCCTGGTCGGCACAGCGAACGCGGAGGTGCACCACCCGCGTCAGCAGTGGCTGCGCGACTCCACCGCCGGCCTCTTCCTGCACTGGGGCATGTTCACCGCGCCCCGGCACCTGAACTGCGCGGAGTGGGAGCGCGACGTCACCGGCGGCGGCTGGACCCCCGAGTACTGGGTCGACGAGGCGACCAAGCTCGGCGCCTCGTACATCGTGCTCGCCACGTTCCACAGCAGGCTCGGCTACGCGAAGCCGTGGCCGTCGAAGATCCCCGGCAGCTGCGCCACCCAGCGCGACCTGCTCGGCGAGCTGATCAAGGCGGGCAACGCCAAGGGTGTCCACATCATCCTGTACATGACCGACGATCCGCAGTGGCACAAGGAAACCGGCATCGAGACGCTCGATTCGGCTGGCTATTCGGCGTACAAGGGCGAGCAGGTCGACCTGACCACGCGCGCCGGGTTCGGCAAGTACAGCTATGACCTGTTCTTCGAGGTCATGGAGCGCTACAGCGACCTGTCCGGGTTCTGGATCGACAACGACAACGAGTACTGGGAGCAGAACAAGCTCTACGAACAGATCCGCGCGAAGAGGCCGTCCTGGTTGCTGAGCAACAACAACGAGGACACGCCGATCATGGACACGGTCAGCAACGAGCAGAAGACCGGCATGACGCCGTCCTACGACTACCCGCAGGCCGCGTTCACGCCGATGCCCCGGCTCACCGAGGCCGACTACAAGCTGCCGACCACGGGCGACTGGTGGTACAGCGGCGGTGACTCGCCGGTCGACACCCGGCTGTCGACCGGGCGCTACATCACCAACGCCGGCTCGTCGATGAAGTCGCTGATGGCGGAAACCCCGATGGTGAACGGGAAGTTCCCGCCGCAGCAGGAGCAGTTCAACAACTTCATGGCGAGCTGGACCCCGCCGATCAAGTCCTCGCTGCAGGGCAAGGAGGGCGGCGGGTACATGTACGGCGGCATGCAGCCCGGGTTCTGGAACGACGGCGCGCACGGCGTGATCACCGTCGACGCAGGCGCGAAGACGCAGTACCTGCACGTGCTGACCAAGCCGCGGACGGACCAGGTTCGCTTGCGGGACAACGGTTATCAGGTCAAGCGGGTCAGCGACCAGCGCACCGGCGAGCGGCTGAGGTTCAGCCAGTCCGGCGGCTACCTGACGATTCTCGGCATCAAGAACTGGGACACCTACGACACCGTCTTCAAGGTGGAAACCTCAGGGCAGCAAGGGTTCTACCCGCAGTCGTCGATCAAGGCGACGGCGTCGGCGAGCAAGGCTGGCAACCCGGCGAGCAACCTCGTCGACGGCAGCTTCGAGAACTTCTGGGACTCCGACGCGCACACCCCGGTCTCGCTCACGCTGGACCTCGGACGGCGCAAGCCCGCCCGCTACCTCGCGGTGAACCAGCGTGAAGCGTCGCCGACCTACGCCCGGGAATCCTTTGGCCGCCCCGAAGACTCGGCCAGGATCATGGACTACAAGGTCTCGGTCAGCGACGACGGCAGGCACTGGGGCGAGCCGGTGAAGGTGTCGGCCATGCCGAGCGCACGCGGCGTCCAGTTCATCGACATCGGCGACCAGCGCGCCCGCTATATCAAGCTCGACGTGCTGAACACCTGGAGCGGCCCGCAGGCGCCGCGCTTCGACAAGCAGCTCGCGATCGACGAGATCAAGGTCGGCTACGAGTACGCGGGCTCGTTCTTCCAGCAGCAGGTGCCGCTGGAAGCCGAGTCGTGGCACAACGACCGCGACGGCGCGGCGCGCCTCGCCTGGTGCGACGCCTGCTCCGGCACACTGCAGGTCACCGGGCTCGGCAACGGCCCGCGCAACTCGGTCACCTACGACGACGTGACCGTCGGCACGGCGGGCGACTACCGGCTCGAGCTCGGCGCCACCGGCTCCGGCTCGCTCTCGGTGAGCGTCAACGGCGGCGCGCCCGCCGACGTGCAGGCGGCCGGGATCGCGGACGTCCCGTCGCCGGTCGCCTTGTCGGTGCCGTTGAAGGCGGGCGCCAACAAGGTGACCGTGTTCAGCAAGGACCGTCGCGGCCCCGGGCTCGACCGGATCGCGGTCGCGCCGCTGCCCCCGGCGTCCTACGTGCCACGGACGACGCTGACGGTCGACCCGGCCGGCATCCAGTGGCTGCCGTCAGGCCAGCAGTCGATCAAGGTCACGGCGAAGCTGCGCGTGGACGTCGACGACGCGCTCGACCAGGTCAAGCTGGCTCCGGCACTGCCGGCGGGCTGGTCGCTCGCGGGCACTCCGGCGACGTCGTCGACGCTGCGGCTGGGTCAGACGCTCGAAGCGACATGGACGCTCACCTCGCCCGCCGGTCAGAACGTCGCGGCGGCTGACATTCCGGTCACGGCGTCGTTCCTGAATCTGGGCAAGGCCTTGACGGCGTCCAAGCCGCTGCGCGTGGCCCTGCGCCCGGCTGACCGGGTGTTCATGCGGGAGGCCGAGGACTCGGCGAACAACATCGGCGACGCGGGCGTGACGAGCTGCGGCCAGTGCTCGGGCGGCCAGAAGGTGCGCAACATCGGCGGCACGCCGATCGCCTTCGCGCAGTTCGACAACGTGACGGTGCCGTCGGCCGGGCAGTACACGCTGTACCTGGACTACACGGTCAACGGCCCGCGGTCGTACTTCGTGAGCGTCAACGGCGGCGCGCCCGCCGAGGTCAAGACGAACGGGCAGGGCAACACGACCCCGCAGACCTCGACGCTCACGGTGACGCTTCAGGCGGGCGCCAACGCGATCAAGCTGTTCAACGACACCGAAGGCGCACCCGACCTGGACCGCATCTCGCTCGGCTGAACGGGGGTCGTGAGTGGTATCGCCGGTTAGAACCGGCCGTACCACTCACGACCCCGGGGTGCGGGGTTCAGCCCCAGAGGGCGGCGACCCACTCGGGGTGGTCGATGAACGGGTTCCGGTTGTGCTGGTAGGTGTCGTAGATGACCTGGTTGCGGCGCTTCTCGAAGGCGTCCGGCGGGTCCTGCTGGCTCCACTGCTTGAGCACCGAAACCTTGCCGATGTACGGCGCGCTGCCGTTGTTGACCGTGTCGTCGACGTCCAGGTCCGCGAAGCCGTCGCCGCCGTCGTAGCGCAGCGCCATGTAGAAGATCATCCGCGCGACATCGCCCTTGACCGCGTTGCGCGGCTCGAAGGAGTCGGCATCGGTGTAGCTGCCCGGCGCTTCCGAAACCGGGCTGCCACCCATGTCGAAGTCCTTGTTGCCGCGGTCGGAGTTGACCGAGACGTCTTCGGGGCGCAGGTGGTGCAGGTCGGTGCCGGGGCCGGTCGCGGTGCCGAAGTCGCCGTGCGACTTGGCCCAGACGTGCTCGCGGTTCCAGTCGTTGACGCCGCCGCCGTTGCTGCTCTTGCTCTGCGAACGGCCGCTGTAGACGAGGATGACGTTGTTCGGGTTCGCCGGGTCCTGGTCGGTCGCCTTCAGCGCGTCCCACACCTGGTCATAGCTGACCTTGGTGTTGTTGCTGATGATCTGGTGCAACGCCGCGCGCAACGCGGGGCCGGTCTTGCCGAGCGCGTTCTGGTAGTAGCTGTCGGTCGGAGGGCTGCTCGTCGTGGTCGTCGGCGGGGTCGTGGTCGTGGTGCTGCTCGGCGGCGTGCCGGTGACCTGCGCGAACGCGGTCGGCGAGGTGAGGCCCGGGTGCGAGAAGTAGGCGGCGAGCTTGCCCGTCACGTCGAGCTGTTTGCCCATCAGGCCGGGGTTGCTCTGCAAGCCGTACTGCGCACGGAAACCCGTGGTGATCTGGACGTAGAGGATCTTCGACGTGTTCGTCTCGGCCGCGCTGTCGGCGAGCGCGAGCGCGTAGTCGTTGGGGAAGTTCGAGCGGATCACCGTGGTGGTCGCGGTCGGCTGGCCGACGACGTAACCGCGGACGGTGGCGCTCGCCGTGCCCTGCTGCGCGATCGCCTGCGTGACGGTGAGCGGGGTCGCGGCGGTCGCGCTGGTGGTCAGCTGAAGCGTGACGACCACCCCGACGACGGTGGCCACTAGCAGGGACAACGGTTTCCAGCGACGAACCGGCATGAGCGGCGTCCTCTCCCCGTGTGACAGGTCGGGGTGAGATTGCCACAGAAATTCACTCGATAGTGTTAACGATTTGAGGCGATCGGGGAACCGGCGTGTGGCGAGCGGGCGTGGGAGATCAATGCGCGGGCCGCCGGACCCCGTGGTCCTTCCGCACGCCAGGCGAGTGCGAGCGTGCCGCGCAGGCCCGGTTCGGTGATCGACATCGAGTGCAGGTCGCGTCGGGTTTCCGCCAAGGACGACGGCAGGATGGCCACGCCGAGCCCGCGGCCGGCCAGATCGGCGAGCACGCCGGGATCGCTGGCCTCGAAGGCGATCCGCGGTTCGAACCCGGCCACCGCGGCGGCTTCGTCGAGCGCCGCGCGCATGCCGGTCCCCTTCGGCAGGCAGATGAGCGACCGGTCTTTCAGTCCCGCGAGCGGAACCGTCGCGCGGTCGGAGAACGAGTCCGCACGCGACACGGCCGCCACGATCGGCTCGTCGGTGACGATCGAGGTTTCCAGTCCTGGCACCGATCCGGTGACCGAGCCGATCAGCGCGAGGTCGAGTTCACCGGCCAGCAGCGACGCGACGAGCACGTCGGAATTGGCTTCGGACAACGTGATCTCGACGGCCGGATGGTTCTTGTGGAAGTCGGCGAGCAGATCGGGCAGGTCGCCGGCGCGGCACGAGGTCACCATGCCGACGGCGACCCGGCCGCGCAGCAACCCGGTCAGCTCGTCGACAGCCTGCTTCGCGCCGGCGACGGCCTCCAACGCCGCCCGCGCGTACGGCAGGACCGCGGCGCCCGCCTCGGTGAGCGTGACCGAGCGGCCGGACCGGTCGAACAGCGTCTCCCCCAGTTCCCGTTCGAGACGGCGGATCTGCGCGCTCACACCGGGCTGGGCGACGTGCACCTTCTCGGCCGCACGGGTGAAGTTCGCTTCTTCCGCGACGGCGACGAAGTACTCGAGCTGCCGAAGTTCCATAAGCGTTGATTCTAGCAACCAGTCGATCTAGCTCTTGGACTTCTAGCTCGATCGGCGGCAGGCTTGTGCCATGACCAAGACAGCGAAAACCCCTGAAGACCTCGCCCGCCTGATCGTCGAGCGGGTCAACGCCGGGGACGCGGCGGGTATCGCCGACCTTTACGCCCCCGACGCCGTCATGGCCTTCCCGCCGGGCAAGGAGACCGTCGGACGCGACGCGATCCGCGCCGTGTTCGAGCAGCTCATCGCCGCGAAGCCCGAGTTCAAGGTCGAGGAGCCGCTGCCGACCCTGTACTACGGCGACCTCGCGATGACCTCGACCCGGCCTTCGGACGGCACGGGCGGCCGAGTGCAGATCGCCCGCCGTCAGGCCGACGGCAGCTGGCTCCGCATCCTCGACCGCCCGGAAACGCCCTAGGCCCCCACCCGCGCCGACGCCTCGACGACCGGGAAGGTGTCCGAGAACTCGAAGTGGTCGCCGAAACCGCACGTAAGGAGCACGGACCCGGTGTCGAACGCCGCGTCGGGCACGATCCCGGTCACCTCGAACGCTTTGACCTCACCCGCCGCGATGGTCGCCCCGGGCCCACTCCGCGCCAGCACACCCCAGTGAGCGGGATCGTCCGAGCCGAGCAGATGGGAATCGTCCCAGTTGAGGTCGCACCCGGCCCGGACTCCGCGAAGGTCGAACCTGCCGGTGTTGGCCAGCCAGATCGACACCTGCGCGGTGTCGCCGGGACGGTACCGGTTCTCGTGGAATTCGACCTTCGGCACGAGCGTCCCCTCCAGTGACCGGACGGTCCTGACCTGCAGGTTCGTCGTCCGGTCCGACCCGTCCACGCGCAGCTGCTTTTGGACGTTGGCCCAGCCCGGCGACTTGAAGGCCAGCGTGTAGCGCTGAGCGGCCACGTTGGTGAAGCTGAACCAGCCGTGCGCGTCGGTCCGGACCTCTTTGAACGAGCCGCTGTAGTTGTTCCGGATCTGGACCGCGGTGTCGGCCAGTTCCTCACCGGGGTCGAGCACGCCGTCGCGGTCTTCGTCGCCGAACAGCGTGCCGTCGACCACAGCCCTGGTGTACGGCGAGACCATCGCGATGGTCAACGTGGCCGCGTTGTCGTCCGGCGTCAGCTCGCCCGCGGTGGAGACCGCGAGCTTGAACGTGGCGTCGCCACCGTTGAAACTGTTCAGCCGCGCCACCATGGTGAACGACTTCGTCTGCCCTGGCGCGACCGTCGCGCCGATGCCACCGGGATTGAACTCACGCCACTCGGATGTCGGAATGAAAGGACTGGAACCCGAGATATTGGTGTACTTCCCCTTGGCCCCGGTGGCGGTTTTATTACCCACATTGGTGACGTTCACCTTGATCGGCACGGTCTCGCCGACAAAGTAGGCCTGGTCCGCGAATGTGGCACTGAACCGCAGGTCAGGACCATCATCTGCCCAGGCTGGCGTGGTCATGGACATGGTGATGAGAGCGGCGGCCAGCAGGCCCCGCTTGAATGGTGCGCGCAAAAAGATCCCCTCGATTTCCACTAGTCCCCCGGCAGGTGTCCATCGAGCCTAAATGGGAATTCGGAGCGCTGGCTAGCCGCTGTCCGGTGGGAAGCGGATCGTGTCCGCGTCGGCACGTTCCGGATTTCCATCAGCCTAAGCGGGGATTGACCTGGCGTCGGAACAATCCGGGAGGCAAGCTGATCGCGTCAGGACCAACAGCACGGTAGGAGACACCGATGACTGTGACCGACAAGCCCCTCTTCGGCGGCAAAGTCAGCCTCCGCCCCGCAGGCGCTTCCGACGCGACCCGGTTCCAGGAGATATTGGGTCACCCCGAAGTCGCCCGCTGGTGGGGCGACGCCGAGGAGGGTGTCGCGGAGCAGGTCGCCTACCTGCTCGACGCCGACGAGGACACCACCTGCTTCGCGATCGACGTGGCCGACGAGACCGCGGGCATCATCCTCGCCTTCGAGGAGGACGACCCGCAGTACCGGCACGCGGGCATCGACATCGCCGTGCACCCGGACTTCCAGGGCCGCGGCATCGGCGCCGACGCCATCCACACGCTCGCCGCGTTCCTGCTGGAGCAACGCGGCCATCACCGGCTGGTGATCGACCCGCCGCGTCGAACGAGGCCGCGATCCGGGTGTACAAACGGCTGGGCTTCAAACCGGTCGGCGTGATGCGGCGCTACGAGCGCGGGCCGGACGGCACCTGGCACGACGGGCTCCTCTTGGACCTGCTCGCCGGCGACCTCGTGGCTCCGTGACGCGACGCGGCCCGCCGGGTGCCCCGGCAGGCCGCGCCACCGAGATCAGCTGAAGAAGTCCACCGTCTTGCTGGTGACGGTGCCGGTCTCGCCCCAGTACGCCGTGATGGTCGCGCGATACTTGGTGTCCTCGTACGCGGTCGCCAGGCTGCCGCAGTCGTTGCCCGTGCTGTTGTTGTTGTCCGACAACGACAACGTGGGCCCAACGCCGTTGAGCGGCTTCACCGTGGCCTTGATCCAGCGTGCCCCTTCGGAATCGTAGGCGTGGACGCAGAAACGGTCGCCGCCGTCGTCGTACTGCGCGGTGCCGCCCTGCGTGCTGGCGGTGAAGGAGTTCGCGGACGCCGGCTGGGTCAGCAGCAGGCTGACGGCCGAGACACCCAGAGCGACGAACGCCGCCTTCGCTGTGTTCTTCATGATCCTCCGTCGGTCGGAACAATTCGGACGACCAACGCACGCACCGGCGGCCCCGTGAGGTTGGCCGCCGAAAATGAACTGTCAGTGAAGCGCGGGCAAGCGGCCGGGGTGCTGGGGGGTCGTGCGCGTTGCGGCCGGTTCTATTGATCCGCAGGGCGACTGTGGCGTGTTGGTGTTCGGACACGTCCGTTCGTGTGGTCGCGAAGGCGCCGGTCGAACCGGGGGCGAGGGGACCCCTGGGTGCGACACACGCACTGAGGGGTCCCCTCGCTTCAGCCCTCGCACCCGCAACACTCACGACCGCTAGTCAGCCGCCGATGCCGCGCCGAGCAGTTTTCGGACGCGCGCCGTCACGCGCGCGAACTCGGGCTCCGAGACCGTCTGCACGTAGTCCCGCTCGGCGGGCAGCTCGACCGGGATGATCTCCTCGATCGTGCCCGGCCGCGCGGTCATCACGACCACCCGGTTCGCCAGGTACACCGCCTCCGCGATCGAGTGGGTCACCAGCAGGACGGTCGTCCCGGTCTCCGCCCAGATCCGCCGCAGCTCGACGTTCATGTGCTCGCGGGTCAACGCGTCCAGCGCGCCGAACGGCTCGTCCATGAGCAGGACCGGCGGCTTGTGCAGCAAGGCGCGGCACAGCGCCACCCGCTGCTGCATGCCGCCGGAAAGCTCGTGCGGGTAGGCGTCCTCGAATCCGGTGAGCCCGGTCATCTCGATCAGCTCGTCGGTGCGGCGGCGCGCTTCCGCGGCGGGCAGGCGGCGCATTTCCGCCTGCAGCAGGATGTTCTTGCGGGCCGACCGCCATTCCAGCAGCGCCGCGCGCTGGAACACGTAGCCGACGTCGCGGCGCGGGCCTTCGACCGGCGAGCCCAGCAGCGACACCGTTCCGCTGGACGGCCGGAGCAGCCCGGACACCAGTTTCAGCAGCGTCGACTTGCCGCAGCCGGACGGCCCGACGATCGACACGAACTCACCCGGCTGCACCGACAACGAGACATCGCGCAGCGCGGTGACGTCGGTTCGCTTGGTACGGAAGGAAACGCCGACGTCCGCCAGCGACACCAGGTCCGCCACCCGGCTGGCCGTCATGCTCATCCCTTCACCGCGAAACTGGCGTCCCAGTACTTCGACGGCGCCTCCGCGGTCTTGATCAGGCCGGCGTCCGCGAACACGGTGATCGTCTTCTTCCAGTCGGACTCGTCGTTGACGCCCGGCGGCATCGACTTGGTCGCGTCGGTGTGCAGCAGCTGAATGGTGGCGTTGAACTGGTCCGTGAGCACCTTCGGCGACGGCAGCTGCTCGGACGCGCCCGCCATGGCCTCGACCGCGCCGGGCACGTCGCCGCTCGCCGCCGTCCACGCCTCGGTGGTCGCCGCGACCATGCGCCGCACGAGATCCTTGCGGTCGGCGATCGTCTTGTCCTGCGCCACCAGGCCGTTGCTGAAGTAGCTCAGCCCGAAGTCGGCGTACTTCAGCGAGGAAACCGGTTTTCCCGCCTTCTCGGCGATCGTGGGGCCCTGGTCGGTGGCGTAGCCGAGCAGCGCGTCGGTCTTGCTCGCGAGCACCGCGGCGATCTTGCCGGCCGCGTCGGTGTTCTGGATGACGACGTCGCTCTCGCTCATCCCGTTGGCCTTCAAGAAGATCGGGAACGTCTTCGTCAGCGCGTCGCCCGCGGTGGACGCGATGGTCTTGCCCTTGAGGTCGGCGGGCTTGGTGATGTTCTTGTCGGTGAAGAACTGCACCGAGGACGGCGTCTTCTGCAGGAACACCCCGACGCTCTTCACCGGCATGCCCTGCCCGACCCCGCCGAGCAGCGCGGACGTGTCCGCCCAGCCGAAGTCGGTCTGCCCGCCGCCGGTCACCTGCACGGTCTTCTGCGAGCCCTGCCCGGCCTGGATGTTCAGGTCGATCTTGTGCTTGGCGAAGATGCCCTTCTTCTTGCCGTAGTAGAAGGGCGCGTGCTCGCCGTACGGGTACCAGTTGAGCGTGAGGGTGACCTTGTCGAGCCCGTCACCGGTGGACTCCTTCGAAGGCTCGACCGAGGGCGCGCAGGCGGCGGTCAACGCCAGCAAGGCCACTGTGAACACGCGGAGCTTCATCGGTCTTCCCTTCAGATGGTGGCGACGGCGGCGGTGTCCGCGCGGCGGCTCACGTGCCAGGGCAGCAAGAACTGCTCGAGCACCTCCACCAGCACGAACAGCACGACGCCGAGCAGCGACATGATGAACAGCCCGGCGAACAGCACCGGCGTGTCCAGGTTTCCGTTGGCCTGCAGGATGACGTAGCCGAGCCCGGCGTTGGCGCCGACGAACTCGCCGACCACCGCGCCGGTGACGGCGAGCGTCGCGGCGATCTTCAGCCCGGAGAACAGATACGGCAGCGAAGCGGGGAACCGGATCTTGCGGAAGGTCTGGCCCCGGCCCGCCCCCATGGTGGCCGAGAGCTGCAGCATCTCCGGGTCGATCGACTTGAGCCCGGTGACCATCGAGATCACCACCGGGAAGAACGCCATCAGCACGGCGACGAAGATCTTCGGGGTGAGCCCGAACCCGAGCCACACGACGAACAGCGGCGCGATGGCGATCTTCGGGATGACCTGTGCGAACAGCAGCAGCGGGTAGACCGTCTTCTCGACGGCGGGCGAGGAGACCATCAGCACCGCGGCGAGCACGCCGACCACGATCGCGATCCCGAAGCCCAGGACGGTCTCGTAGGTGGTCACCCAGGTGTGGAAGCCGAAGTAGCCGGGCTTGTCGAGGATGACACGGAGCGTGTCAGCCGGTGACGGAACGAGATAAGGCTTGACGAGACCGGCCGCCGTGACCGCCCACCAGAGCACGAAACAGGCCACCAGCAGCGCCACCGGAGGCCAGCTCCGCCTGGCGAACGCACCGAACCGGCCGGTCTGCCCGGCGCGCGCGGGCGCGGGCGGCTTCTGCCTGGTCAGGTCGTCGATCCGAGCCACCATCGCGCTCCGTTTCCCCGATTGCCACACTGCCGAGAAAGCGCTTTCAGCGCCACCCTAGACACTGGGAAACGGACCGGTCAAGCACTCCGCCTCCCGGCCTGTCCCGCTCACCGGGAGCCCGGCGGCGCCGAACACAGTCATGCGATCAGCCGCATGTCAAGCATTGTCTGACCTCCTGCCGAGGTCTAGCATCAGGCAATTGTTAGGGAACTTTCCTAACAATAGGCTCCCACGCTCAGATGTCCCAGGTCCCCCGCCGCCGTGTGCCTGAGGAGGCGCGCTCGTGAAGTTCCGGCAGAGATTCTCTCGAACCCCGATTCGGTTACTGGCGGTGACGACGCTCGTCACCGCCGTCTGCGGCGTGGCCGCCGTCCCGTCAGCCACCGGCCAGACGGCCTCGGCCACGACACTGTCCGTGGCCGCGGACGCGGGAACCGCGACCGCCATCCCCGGCTACCTCATCCAGTCCTCTTCCAAGGTCAGCGACGACTCCGCAGTGACCAAGCCGGGGTTCCCGACGAGCGGCTGGGTGCCGGTCTCGTCCCGGTCGACGGTCTACGCGGGCCTGCTCGCCAACGGCAAGTACCCCGACCCGTTCTATTCGACCAACATGAAGAACGTCAACAAGGCGGACTTCTCGGTGCCGTGGTGGTACCGCGCCGACCTGAACGTGGACTCGACCGACAAGCGCACCTACCTCGACTTCTCCGGCGTGCTGTCCAGGGCGGACGTCTGGGTCAACGGCACGAAGGTGGCGGACTCGGCTCAGGTCAGGGGCGCGTACACCCGCCACGACCTCGACATCACCGCGCAGGTGAAGCAGGGCTCGAACGCGATCGCGCTGAAGATCTACCCGAACAACCCGAACGCCGACCTGACCATGGGCTGGATCGACTGGGCGCAGACCCCGCCGGACCAGAACATGGGCATCGTGCGTGACCTGCTCGTCCGGCGCAGCGGCCCCGTCGCGCTGCGCGGCGCGCACGTCAACACCAAGCTGGCCACGAACCTCGGGCACGCGGACCTGACCACCAAGGTCGACGTCCGCAACGACTCGAGCGCCGCGGTCACCGCGACGGTGTCCGGCACGGTCGCCGGCGTCGCGATCAGCCAGAACGTCTCCTTGGCAGCCAAGGAGAAGAAGACCGTCACGTTCGGCTCGGTCGGCATCGACAACCCGGACGTCTGGTGGCCCGCCGGCATGGGCGGCCAGCACCTGTACGACCTGAACCTGACCGCGAGCGTCGCGGGCGCGGCTTCGGACGTCGCGTCTGACCGCTTCGGCGTGCGTGACATCAAGGCCCCGATCAAGGACAAGGGCCGGTTGTACACGATCAACTTCCGCCCGCTGCTCATCCTCGGCGGCGGCTACTCGCCCGACCTGTTCCTGCGCTGGGACCCGGTCACGGCCAGGGACCGGCTCGCCTACGTGCTCAACATGGGCATGAACACGGTCCGCCTGGAAGGCCACATCGAGCCGGACGAGTTCTTCGACATGGCCGACGAGATGGGCGTGCTGACCATGCCCGGCTGGGAATGCTGCGACAAGTGGGAAGGCGGCAGCGGCGGCGAGAACGGCCAGGCCTGGACCGCGGCCGACCACGTGACCGCGAAGCTCTCGATGACCGGCGAGGCCGAGCGCCTGCGCAACAACCCGAGCGTCATCTCCTTCCACATCGGCAGTGACTTCGCGCCGAACGGCACCATCGAGAAGGAGTACCTGGACGCGATCAACGCGGCCGACTTCACCGTCCCGGTGATCCCGGCTGCCTCGGCGAAGTCCTCGCCGCAGCTGGGCAGCTCCGGCATGAAGATGAACGGCCCGTACGACTACGTGCCGCCGGTGTACTGGTACGACAAGGCGCACGCCGACTCCGGTGGCGCGTGGGGCTTCAACTCCGAGACCAGCGCAGGCGTCGACATCCCGACGATGGACACGCTGAACCGGATGATGTCGGCGAGCGAGCTCGACACCATGTGGAAGAGCCCGTCGACCGCGCAGTACCACCGCTCGCAGTCGTCGACCTTCGCCAACCTGAAGCTGTTCGGCAACGCGCTCAACAGCCGCTACGGCAGCTCGTCGAGCCTGCAGGAATGGGTGAAGAAGGCGCAGCTGGCGCAGTACGAGAACATCCGCGCCGAGTACGAGTCGCACGCGCGGAACTTCACCGACTCGTCGAACCCCTCGACGGGCCTGATCTACTGGATGCTCAACAGCGGCTGGACCTCGCTGCACTGGCAGCTGTTCGACCGCTACATGGACCAGGGCGGCAGCTACTACGGCGCCAAGAAGGCCAACGAGCCGGTCCACATCCAGTACTCGTACGACAACAAGTCGGTCGTGGTGATCAACAAGAACCACGGCACCGCGAGCGGGCTCACCGCCTCGGTCAAGCTGTACAACACCGACGGCACCGAGAAGTTCAGCCAGAACGCGAACGTGTCGGTACCCGGTGACGGCGGCAAGGCCACCGCGCTGACCATCCCGTCGGTCAGCGGCCTGTCGACCACGTACCTGGCGAAGCTGGTGCTCACCGACTCGTCGGGCAAGGAAGTCAGCCGCAACGTCTACTGGCTCTCCTCCGGCACCCAGGACGCGCTGAACTGGGGCGGCACCGACTGGTACTACACCCCGATGTCGGCGTCGGCGAACCTGACCGGCCTGAGCTCGCTGGCGCAGACCTCGGTCTCCGCGAGCGCCAGCTCGACCACCTCGGGTGACACGACCACCACCAAGGTCACCGTGAAGAACACCGGCACCGGCAAGACGCCGGCGTTCTACCTGGACGCCCACGTGGTCGTGGGCAGCACCCCGGTGCTGCCGATCCAGTGGGACGACAACGCGGTCAGCCTGTGGCCCGGCGAGCAGACCACGCTCACCGCGACCTACCGCACGGCCGACCTCAAGGGCGGCTCGCCGTCCGTGCGCGTCACCGGCTACAACACCGCCACGCAGACGGTTCCGGCCGGTGGCGGCGGCGGTGGCGACCAGCAGGCGCCGACCGTGCCCGGTGGGCTGCAGAGCACCGGCGTGACGTCCTCCAGCGTCGCGCTGGCCTGGAACGCCTCGACGGACAACGTGGGTGTCACCGGTTACGACATCTCGGTGAACGGCGCCCCGGCGGGCAGCACCTCCGGCACGACCTTCATCGCGAACGGTCTCGCGGCCAACACCGAGTACGGCTTCACGGTGCGCGCGAAGGACGCGGCGGGCAACGTGTCCGCGTACAGCGCGGAGGTCAAGGCGAAGACCAGCCCCGGTGGTAACCCCGGCACGCCGGTGGACTACCAGGCCGAGGACGCGACGATCGTGAGCGGCGTCGTGGAGTCGAACCACGCCGGGTTCACCGGCAGCGGGTTCGTCAACTACGACAACGCGGTCGGCAGCTCGGTCGAGTGGACGGTCAACGCCGCGGCGGCGGGCACCGCGAACGTGGTGTTCCGGTTCGCGAACGGGACCACGGCCAACCGGCCGATGGACATCTCGGTCAACGGCACGGTGGTGTCGTCGGGGGTCTCGTTCCCCGGCACCGGCGCGTGGACGACCTGGGTGACCAAGACGGTCACGGTCCAGCTCAACGCGGGCGTCAACAAGATCAAGGCGGTGGCCACCACCGCCAACGGTGGCCCCAACGTCGACAAGATCACCGCGTAAAGGCTCGTGAGTGGTATGGCCGGTTAGAACCGGCCATACCACTCACGACCCCAACGCCCAGGTAAGCCGCTGTTCCCGATCAGGATCGTCCACAGTGGACGATTCATTGTCGAAAAGCCTTGTGGTGCGTGATTCTGGAACGTACTCGGGCCAGCCGGGATTTCCGCTCGCGATGAAGCGGACCCAAGCCGTGTGCATCTCGGTCGCCACGGCCTGCAGGCGTTCCCAGTCGGGTGTCCGCGCCCCGAACAGGTACCGCCAGTTCACGTTCCGGATGTCGTCGAACATCAACGCCACGTCCAGCATGTGCGGCGCGCCCATCCCCTTGCCGAACGGCATGATCCGCCAGTCCAGCCGGTACATCCACACAGGACGGTCCTGCGCCTCGGCGAACCTGATCGCCGGTATCCACCAGTCCCCCGCCGTGAACGCGTGCCGCTCGGCGAGTTCCGCCGGCCAGTCCGGCAACAGCTCGCGGTAAGCCGCCCGCGCCGTGGCCAGTTCTTCGGGATTCAGCACGGTCGAGCCGCTGCCGAGCAGCTTCGCGCCACCCCTGGTCAGCATGTGGAACAGGTCCTGCTCGTCATGGTTGGTCCCGATCAGCACCGGAACCTTGGCCTTCACCTCACCGGGCCGCCGAGGCAGCACAGTCCCGTCGACGACCACCCGGTAGGTCACCATCGTCCCCGACGAGACCCCGACCCGTTGCTGCGCGGCGACAATCTGCTCGGCAGGCAACTCACGCAAGTCCCCGCCAGCCTCGGCCTGCACGGCTTCGGCGACCTTCGCGGCCTGGTCCGGAGTGTCCACAACGGACCCGACACCGGTACCGCTCTGAATGATCGCCTGCTTGAACAGCCCGTCGGCGGCGGGCACGGCGAGCAACGTCCCGACGGTCCGCCCGCCGTTCGACTGCCCGCCGAGCGTCACCCTCGCCGGATCACCACCGAACGCGGAAACGTTGTCCCGCACCCATTCCAGCGCCTTGACCTGGTCCAAGGTGGACAGATTCACCTCGGCGATGTCGGGCCGATACAACATCCCCAGCACCCCGAGCCGGTACGCGATGGTCACCACGACGACGCCGTCGCGCGCGAACGCGCTCCCGTCGAACTGGTTCGGCGAGCCCATCACCGCACCGCCGCCGTGAATCCACACCAGCACCGGATAGTGCCCGGGTGCCGCAGGCGCGTAGACGTTCAGATAAAGGCAGTCTTCACTGCCGACGAACCCCTTGCCCGTGAGCGCGGGCTGCGGCGCCATGGGCGGCGGTTCGAGCGCGTCCCGAACCCCCGCCCAAGGCGTTACCGCTTGAGGGGCCCGAAACCGCAGCCCGCCGACGGGCGGCGCGGCATACGGCAGGCCCAGGAAGACCTGGACACCATCGCGTTCCACCCCACGGACGATCCCGTCGGCGAGCTGTCGATCAACAAACGTCACTTACGATCCTGACGGCCAGGTCACCTGAGGCGACTTGTAGTACTTGATGCCCAGCAGCTTCCACAAAGGACCCTGCTGCGCGAGCCGCTTGCTGAACGCCGTCCAGTTGTGCGTGCTCTGCGGCGACCAGCCCAGCTCGGCGAGCCCGACCAGCCGGGGGAACACCATGACCTCGATGTCGCTCATGGTCTTGATCGTCTCGGTCCACAAGGGACCTTCGACACCGGCGACAGCCGACTCCCCGACCCCGCTCAGGTAGGCGCCGGGGTTCCAGTCGTAGGCCTTCTTGACCTCGATCGTGCCCGCCCAGTCGTTACCCGGCGAAGTGCTGCTCGTGTACTTCATGTCCAGGTAAGCGCGGTTCGCCGGCGACATCAGCACCTTGGTGCCGTTGTTCTTGACCGCGTTGGCCACGGCGGTGTTGCTCGTGTTCGTGTCCCAGAACTGCGCGACCGCACCGGCGACCGGCGTCGCGTTCGCGATCTCGTGCCACCCCACCGGCTTCTTGCCGTGCTTGAGCACGATCTGCTGCACCCGGTTGATGAACGCCTTGTAGTCGGCGGGCTTGGTCGACTGCGCCTCGTCCCCGCCGATGTGCAGGTACGGGCCGGGCGTCAGCGCCGCGAGCTGCCCGAGCACGGCGTCCAGGAAGGTGTAGGTGATCTCCTTCGAGGTGCACAGCGAGCTGAACCCGACATCGGTCCCGGTGTACAGCGGCCGAGCCTTGCCGTCACAGTTCAGCTCCGCGTACGAAGCCAGCGCGGCGTTGGTGTGCCCGGGCATGTCGATCTCGGGCACCACGGTGATGTACTTCGACTGCGCGTAGGCGACGATGTCGGCGTAATCGGCCTGCGTGTAGTACCCGCCGGCCCCGCCCCCGACCTGGGTGCTGCCGCCATAGGTGGCAAGCCGTTCCCAGCCGTTGATCATGATCCGCCAGCCCTGGTCATCCGCCAGGTGCAGGTGGAAGTAGTTCAGCTTGTACCGCGCGATCTCATCGATGAACCGCTTCACCTGAGCGACCGTGAAGAAGTGCCGCGCCACATCCAGCATCGCGCTCCGGTACCCGAACCGCGGCTGATCGACGATCTTCCCCCCGGTCAGCTTCCACGGCCCGGCCGTGACGGTGCTCCCCTGCGCCTGCGGCGGGAAGAGCTGCAGCAACGTCTGCGCCCCGGCGAACAACCCGGCCGCCTGGTTCGCCCGCACGGTCACCCCGTTCGCGGTCACGTCGAGCTGGTAGCCCTGGTCCCCCACACTCGCGGGAGCCCCGGACAGCAACAGCTGGATCCCGTCGGCGACGGGCGGGTTGTGCACCGGAATGGCGTACCCGGTCGACTTCCGCAGCGTCGTGGCCAGCTGGTCACCGATGCCCGCCACATCGGTCGAGATCGCGACACTCGACGGCAGCGTGTAGGTCACCCCACTGGTCTGGACCGCGCTGGCCGGCGCCGGGACGAGACTGCTGAACGGAACCGGTCCCGGAGCTGCTGCCGCCATGGTCCCGGAGCCTAACGGCACCGACGTGGCCAGCAGCAGCGCAGCAAGCACGAGCCGCACTCTGGACGAGCTCATAAAGATCCTCCGTGGTTCAGGAAGCTTCCAAGGAGCGAGCTGGGGAGAGTGCGGCGTGCTGTCCCGAAGTCGCTGACCTGATTCAACCAGAGCGGGTAGCCCCGAACCAGGCACTACCGCCCCAGATCCGACTCCGTCTCCATCCGCCTGCCCCGGCGCCGATAGATGCTCAGCATGTTCGCCACCACGACAGTGCCATAGTCGATCACGTACTCCGTGCCCGGCTGGATCATCCCTTCCAGGCCGATCTTTCGGAGTTCCGCCTCCAGCAGTTGCCGTTTCACCGGCGGCTCCGGCATTGGCGTATCCGGCTGCCCCGGATAGCCAAGCCGCATCCGAGGCGTGTTCGGGTTCTCAGTCACCCGGGCCCCCTGTTCTCACTTGTGAACGCAGCTGACGAAGAAGCTCTCCGGCACTCGGCGCCTCGGCCCTCGTCACCCGGCCGATGAGGTCCATGGGCCTGATCTTCCTATTCGCCAGTCTCCCCGTCTCGTCGACGACGACACCGTCGTGCGCTACGCCCGCCGACACCACCACCGCAAGGGACAACAGCTCGTGCACTTCCTCGCCGCGCGAACCGGACTCCGCGAACAAGGTCCAGCATCGCGGGTCTTCAGCGAAATCAGGTCCCGTCTTCGAGACCAAGCAAAACACCGAATCTCCCCAATCGAACCTCGCTGAATCACGTTCTTCCAGCGTGCACCGGGTTTCGTGCTCGCCGAGCATGAACACCGATCGCATGATCAGCGTCGTCACGCGCGCGACGCGCGACAGGTCAGGCTCTTCCGCGCACCAGGCTTCGTACTCAAGAGACATGGCCCACCCTCGAATCAAGGACGATCAATCACGGCTCGGTGAGGAACCCTTTGCCTTGGACCGTGTTCTCGATGAACTCGAGCAGGCTCGTCCCCAGTTTGCCGAAGGTGTAGACGTATCCCCCGTAGAACTGCCCGTCCTCGCCGAGCAGCACGGTCATTTGATCCACCTGCACCAGGCCGATGGGCACCATGCGAACTCCCGCCAGCTCGGAGTGCACCTCGACCCGCCCGCGGTCGGTCTGCCTGCAGGCAAGTCGCACCGAGAAACAGACGGCATCCTGTTCACCCGGCCGTGAAATGGCGAGAAACAGGCCCGAGTACTCCCGCAGGAAGGCGATGGCACCAGGAAAGACCTCGTATCCGGCCATCTCCAGCGCACCCAGGTCGTCAGCGATCCCGACCGAGCGACCCGGCTCCCAGCCTGCCCGCTTGAGCAGCCGTATGGCCGGCCGTTCGTACTCGCTCTTCACGAACCCGCGGTTGTCCTGGCGTGGTTTCCATCCGGGCGGTGGCCAGGGCCGATCCGGCTGCCCCGGATACCCGGGCCGTGTCGACTCGCTCATCGCTGCCCCCTCGTGTCGGACACGGTCGATTCAACCAAAAGGAAACCGCGAATCCCGCGTCCACCAGGCGTCGTCTAAAGTTCCTCCATCGAGTGACGCCTGTTGCTCCAAGCTGGGTCCTTTAAGTCACGAGGAGTAACAGGGTGTCGCTGCTTGTCGAACCAGTGGCTGCTGAGGGACCCACTCGGCCGCGAGCCAAAACGGCTCAGCGCCTCGACATCCAGGGCCTGCGAGCGCTCGCCGTCGGCCTGGTCATCTTCTACCACCTCAGACCCACCTGGCTGCCTGGCGGTTTTGTGGGTGTCGACGTCTTCTTCGTCATCTCGGGTTTTTTGATCATCGGCACGCTGACCAGCGAAATCCGCCGTACCGGTCGCCTCGGCCTGCTCGAGTTCTACGCTCGCCGCCTTCGCCGCCTGGTACCTGCCGCGACAGCCGTGCTGCTCGCCACCGTGGCCGCGACCGTGCTGCTGGCCCCGCTCTCCCGCTGGCCGGATGTGTTCCGCGAGGTCGTCTCGGCCGCGCTGAACGTCCAGAACTGGACGCTGGCGGTCCTGTCCGCCGACTACGCGCACGCCACCGCGACGGCTTCGCCGGTCCAGCATTTCTGGTCGCTGGCGGTCGAAGAGCAGTTCTACCTCGTCATTCCGCTGATCCTGCTGGCCAGCGCCGTACTGGCGACTCGGCGCGGCATGAACCCGGTACGCTGGGCGTTCGGCGCGGTCGTGCTCGTGAGCGTGCTGTCGTTCGCGTTCTCGGTGCTGTTCACCCCGGCCAACCACGGTGCGGCGTACTTCATCACGCCGACCCGGATGTGGGAACTCGGCATCGGCGGGCTGGCCGCGATCGCGCTCCACCGTCTCCGCCTCGGCGGGCTCGCGCAGCTCCTGCTCGGGTGGGGTGGGCTCGCCGCCGTTCTCGTCTCGGCCATGACCTTGACGACCGACATGGCCTTCCCCGGCTGGATCGCCGCGATCCCGACCCTCGGCACGGTCGCCCTCCTGCTCGCGGGTGACGGCGACGAGCACACCTACGCCGAAGTCACGCCGTACTTGAGCGTGCCGCCACTGCGCTACATCGGCGACATCTCCTACAGCCTGTACCTCTGGCACTGGCCGGTCATCGTCTTCCTGCTGGAGCAGTCCGGCGACACCCACCTGAGCGCCGTCCAGGTGCTGATCGCCGCCGCGCTGAGCGTCGCGCTCGCGGCCGCGTCCAAGCGGTTCATCGAAGACCCGTTCCGCAAGCCGAAACGGCGGCGCGTCACCTACCTGATCGGCGTGGCCATGGTCGCGACGAGTGTCGTCGCGGCGACCGTTCCCTGGCACCTGGGCCAGACCAAGCTCGACGACCTGGCCGCCCGGTCCGCGCTCACGAACAAGCACCCCGGCGCCCTCGCGCTGGCCCCCGTCGACCCGAGCCCGGTACTGACCGGCGTCCCGATCGTCCCCGACCCGGCGATCGCCCGTGACGATTTCCCACTGCTCGACCGCCCCGGCTGCGCCAACTACGACTTCAAGAACTCGCTGACCGGCTCCGCGTGCGCCTACGGCAATCCGCAAGCCACGAAGACCGTCGTGCTGCTCGGCGACTCGCACGCGGCGATGTACAGCACGGCGCTCGCCGATTACGTCGGCAAGCACCAGGACTGGCGACTCAAGGTCGTCGTCCGCAACGGCTGCCCGTTCACCGCGAACGCGCCGAGCGAGGCAGGCGTGCTGCTGACCGACTGCTCCGACTTCAACCAGACCGCGCTGGACTCGGTCGTCGCACTGCGCCCGAACCTGGTGATCACGGCGGCCATGTCCCCGCAGTCCTATGTGGAGGATCTGGAGTGGACCTGGCCGTCGCGGTCGGTGCTCGTCGAGGGCTACCGCACGGTGCTGACCCGCCTCAGCGAGGCGGCCATCCCCGTCGCGGTCATCCGGGAGATCCCCCGGCCCGCGCTCAGCGTGCCGCCCTGCCTGCAGCGGAACACCGAACGCACCGCCGCCTGCGACACCAGACGGCATTCGGCCTTCCCTTCGGAGGGTGACCCGCTGGCCGAGGCCGCGGACGGGCTCAACGGCGTCAGAGTCGTCGACATGACGAACTGGGTCTGCGACAGCACGTCCTGCCCGGCGGTGATCGGCAACGTCGTCGTCTACCGCGACAACCACCTGACCAACACCTACGTGCACACGCTGAGCGGCCCGCTCGCCACTGCGCTGGGGCTGCTCTGACCCGGGTGGACTGACCAGCGACAATGACGCCGTGGACATCGCGGCGTTGATCGTTGGGCTGGTTGTGGCCGTTCTGCTGGTCACCACGGCGGCCAGGAGACTCGACTGGCCGGAGCCGCTGTGCTTGATCGCGGTCGGCGTGGCGGTCTCGTACCTGCCGGGTGTGCCAGAGGTGCATCTGGTGCCGGAGGTGGTGCTGCTCGGGCTGCTGCCGCCGCTGCTGTACGCGACCGCGATCCAGACGTCGCTGGTCGACTTCCGGGCGAACCGGGGGCCGATCGCGCTGCTGAGCGTCGGGCTGGTCACGTTCACCACGCTGGCCGTCGGGTTCGTCGCGTGGCTGGTGATACCGGGGTTGCCGCTGGCGGCCGGGTTCGCGATCGGGGCGGTCATCGCGCCGCCGGACGCGGTCGCGGCGACGGCGGTGGCGCGGCGGGTGGGGATGCCGCGCAAGATCGTGCGGCTGCTCGAGGGCGAGAGCCTGGTGAACGACGCGGCGGCGCTGGTGGCGTTGCGGACCGCGATCGCGGGTATCGCGGGGTCGGTGACGTTGTGGCAGATCGGGGGCGACTTCCTGCGGGCCGCCGGGGTGGGGATCCTGATCGGGCTGGTGGTCGGGTTCGTCGCGGCGATGATCCGGACGCGGCTCGAAGACGCGGTCACCGATACCGCGCTCTCGCTGGCGGTGCCGTTCATCGCCTACCTGTCGGCCGAGGCGATCCATGGCTCCGGCGTGCTGGCGGTGGTGCTCGCCGGGCTGATACTCGGGCACAAGGCGCCGGAAATGCTGTCCGGGTCGTCGCGGCTGGCGAGCAAGCTGAACTGGCAGACGATCCAGTTCCTGCTGGAGAACATGGTCTTCCTGCTGATCGGACTCCAGGTTCGGCCGATTCTCGCCGAGGTCGCGCGTGGTGACCTCAGTGGCTGGCAGTTGACGGTGATCTGCTCGGCGATCCTGCTGGTGACGATCTTGACGCGTGCGGTGTGGATGTTCGGGATCGCGTCGGCGCGAAGGCTTTTCCGGCTGAAGGCGTGGCGGTGGTCGTACTCGGCGGTCGTCGCCTGGGCAGGTATGCGCGGGGTCGTCACGCTCGCGGCCGCTTTCGTGCTGCCCGACGACACGCCTCAGCGGGCCGTGCTGGTGCTGGCCGCTTTCGTGGTGGTGGCCGGAACGCTGGTGCTGCAAGGAAGTTCGCTCCCCTGGCTGGTGCGCAAGTTGAAGCTGCCCGCGCCCGATCCTGCCGAGGACGCGCTGCAGGAGGCCGCGCTCATCAACGCCATGTCCCACACGGCGCTCGCCAAGCTGGAGGAAGCCAAGAGGCCGGAGGACCCGCCCGAGGTTCTCGAACGGCTGCGTGACCGAATGCGGCATCGCACCGACTCGGCGTGGGAACGCCTTGGCACACAAGGATCTCTGGAGGAGACGCCCAGCAGCGCCTACCGGCGGCTGCGGCTGGAAATGATGGAGGCCGAGCGCAAGTACTTCGTGGAGGCGCGCAACGCGGGCAAGGCCGACGACGAGGTGCTCCGGCGGGTGCTGGAGCGACTGGACATCGAAGAGTCCATGTTGGACCGTGCGAAGGAGGAAGCTCCTTTGGCAGAGGACAGGGAACTTCGGACGCCTGCGGCCACCGCGGGGTCGTGCAAGCACCTCGGCCACGCTTGGCGCGAGGTCGATCCGTCGTCGGAGGACCAGTGCGCGGCCTGTGTCGAGGACGGAATGACCTGGGTCCATCTGCGCATGTGTCTCAAGTGCGGCAACGTCGCCTGCTGCGACTCGTCCATCGGCAAGCACGCGACCCGGCACTTCCAGGACACGCTGCACCCGGTCATGCGCAGCTTCGAGCCGGGCGAGACTTGGCGATGGTGTTTCGTCGACAAGCAACTAGGCTAGGTGGTCCTGGAATTCGGCGTGGCGGAACTGATAGATCGGACCGACCGCGCGCAGCAGGCCGATCCGGTGCGCGTCGTCCAAAAAGGACATGAGATCGCGCGGTAACAGGCCTTCGTCCGCCAGCTTGCGGGTGGCGATGAGATAGGCGGGCCAAGCGCGATGGTGGCCGGTGAAGACGGCGAGCAACCCGGCGGCGAGCCCGAAGATGGCCGCCGCGATCGAGCCGATCAGCACGCCGGTCCGGACACCGCTGGACAGACCGGCGATCACCGCGAACGAGAGGCCCGCCGTGCCACCGCCGACCAGCACACCGGCGGCGACGCGGAACACGGTGAGCGTCCGGTCGCGCCGCCAGCTTTCCCATGGCGTGCCGGACTTCTTGGTCTGGCTGGGGGTTTCCGACCAGGTGATCACGTTGACGGTGAACCTGAAAGCGAGCCAGCCGACCACGCAAAGGGTGGCGACATACACGAATCCACCGAAGGCCACGCCGTCCCTCACCTCCAGCAGCTCTCGCAGCCCGATGAGCATCGCGAGGCTGACGATCAAGCCCGCCAGGGCGATCCACGTCGTCTTGCCCAGCGAAACAGCGAGTCCACCGGCCCGCCCTCGTAAGCGGAGATCGGCGAAACCGGGTTCGTCGTCCGCCCATCGCCCAGCGGAAAACCACGCCACGAGCCCGACCAGCGCCGCCACCGCGCCGCCCGTGGTGAGGCCGCTCGTCAGGCCGACCGAGTGACCGAACACGCGGCCCAGCGGCCACCCGAACGCCACGCCGACCCCCGTCCCGAGCGACAGACCGAACCCGGCCGCCAGCGTCAAGCGCGTCCAGCGGGCGACGGCGCCGATCTGCCGGGCCAGCCGCCACCAGGCGAAGTCGCGCGTGCCCGCGAGATAGGTGGCGAGATAGCTCAGCCAGTGGTTCACTTGCGCCGGGTCGTAGTGTCGCCGCGGCCGGAACAGGTCGTCGGGATTGTCGCTGGGCGTACGCGTCGCGACGAGCGCGTCGACGAGATGGTCGAACAGATGCGCGCGCAGGTCCTCCGCCGTGGCGAACTCGTCGAGCAGCGTCACGGGATCGGCGCCGGGGGTGATGTACACGGCGCGGATCAGCCACAACCCGAGCGCCGTGCTGGTGGTCGACGCCAACGCCGAGCCGGGGTCGCCGGTTCGCAGCTCCCGCAACACCTTCTCCCAGTCTGGGCCGGCGACCGACGGCAGGCACCGCCGCAGATAGCCGGCCGCGGCGGCGGGGGTGAGCGGATCGGGTTCGACGACGAGCGCCGAGGTCACCACGTCGCCGACCGCGCGGACCGCGTCGGCGAACTCCTCGGTGCGGCTGGTGAGGACCAGCTGATCGTCGCCGCCGAGTGAGCGGTTGAGCGCCGCGATGACGTTGGCCCGCGTGTGCTCCGGGAGTTCGTCGAGCCCGTCGAGCACCGGCAGGACCTGCGCGCGGACGGTGAGTTCGTCGGCCATGCCGGAACCCAGTTCGGGGGCGCGCAACGCCGGATAGTCCTGGGCGAGGCGGGTGCTGATCCACTGATGCAGCCGTGGATGAGCGACGGTGTCCCAGCCCGCGACGGACACCAGCACGGGCACCGGCTGCTCGGGCTTCCTGGTGGCGAGCAGGTGCCGCACCAGCTGCACGGCCAGCGTGGTCTTGCCGGTGCCCGCGGCGCCGAGGATGACCAGGCGTGGCCGCCGCAGCGCGCGGAACCGGCCTGCCAGCTCGGCGATCTCGTCGCTGGCCGCGGTGAACAGCATGAGCGGCTCGGTGCTGATGCCCGCCGGGTTGTCCATGATCTCGCCGCGCGCCGTGACCTGCCATTGGATCGGCATCGGGTCCGGGTCGTCGAGTGAGCGGAGCACGGCCTCGTCACGCCACTGGGCCGCGACCGCGTCCGCGAGTACCTCTTTCGCGGCGGCCAGCCGCACGGCCAGCGCCGCGGCGGGTACGGATGGACGCCGCAGTTGCCAGAACAGCGCGACCAGCGCGGGCACGGCGAACACCAGCGAGACCACCTGGGCGACGTTCGCCGCGGTCTGCAGGCCGTTGTCTCCCCGCCAGGCCATCGCCACCACGGCCAGTCCGCCCGTCACCAGCAGCAGCCCCGCCGTCACGGCGATGCCACGCCGTCTCCCGCTGTCACGACTCGTCACAGCAACGGGGACGCTGACGGACCGGTCCGCGTTACTGGCGGGCTGGGTTAGCGTGGAGCCGTGACTAACGAGGTCGAATACCGCCAGCACCGCTTCGTCCCGCCACCAGGCTCGACCGAGATCTTCCTGATCCGGCACGGTGAATCCGCGCCTGCCCGGCTCGACACGCCGTTCGACATGGTCGAGGGCCAGGGCGACCCCGATCTGGCGCCCGAGGGCCGTGACCACGCCGAGCGCGTCGGCAAGCGGATGGCCGACGAGCGGCTCGACGCCCTCTACGTCACGTCACTGCGCCGGACCGTGCAGACGGCCGCGCCGCTCGCCGCCGCGCTGGGCATGACGCCGCGGCTGGAGACCGGGCTCACCGAGGTCCACCTCGGCGACTGGGAGGGCGGGCTGTTTCGCAAGCACACCAGCGAAAATCACCCCATCGCCCAGCAGCTGTGGGAAGAGCAGCGCTGGGAAGTCATCCCCGGCGCCGAGAAGATGGACGCGTTCGCCGCGCGGTGCCGGGCCGGGATCGACCGGATCCACGCCGCGCATCCGGACCAGCGCGTCGCCGCGTTCACGCACGGCGGGGTGATCGGCGAGGTGTTCCGGCAGGCGGCCAAGTCGGAGCCGTTCGCGTTCCTCGGCGCGGACAACGGGTCGATCTCACATCTGGTGGTGCTCGGTGATGTGTGGATCATCCGGCGTTTCAACGACACCGGGCATCTGCTGGCCCCGCTGGGCTAACGCGCGCAAGTCACCATCGGCTGATCTCCGGTGCTTTCGTTCTCGCTGACGACCTGATCGTCGACGACGATGCGGCACCGGAGTTTGCCATTTTTCTTACCCTGCGCGGAAACGCTGTAGAACTCGGATCCGCCTTCGACACCGGTGCGCTGGAACGACTTCGACCACGGTGTCGCCGCTTCGCGTTCCTGCACGATGGCGGCGCCCTGCGCGACGTAGGTGATGTTGCGCGCGCCGTGCTCACCGGAGAGCTCGTACCTCACCGCGTGCGTGACGTTGCGCGCGACCGCGACCATCGGCTCGACCACGGGCGGCTGCGGGTTCGGCTCGGCGTTGCGCCTGCCGTCCGGCATGAACTGAGCGGCGACCGCCACCGCGACGACGACGAGTCCCAAAACCACTACCGCAGTACCGAGCGGCTTCAGAGAACCACGCGGTTCCGGCACCGTTGCCGGCGGTGTCGCGGTAGGTCCACCCATCCTGAGCTCTTCTCCCGCTAGAGCGCGCTTCCGCTGAGCACGTCGCCTGTTTTTCGCGACGGCGTCACCCGGCGTTACCCGCGAACCGTTAGAAAATTCAACATTCACCCTTTCGGGCGGCCGCTTGAGGTCACCCATAGTAGTGAATCCGTGACGTTCCCTGTCTACTGCCCCCAATACCGGCCAGTGAAACATTCACCCTGTCGAGTTTTGCCGCTCAGCGAGAAAATGCGCCACTTCCACAGTGGACGAGTACAGCGCGCGGTAGTGCGGATAGAACTCGTCGTACGCCGCGCGGCGCCGCGGGTCCGGCTCGACCATGGACCGCACGGGGTTCCACGCGGCGATGTCCGGCTCCAGCCCGACCGCGACCGCCGCGAGCAGCGCGTCGCCGAGCGCGGCGCCGATCGTCTCGACCGGCACCTGCTGCTCCATGCCCGTCACGTCGCTGACGATCTGCGTCCACAGCCCGCCCTGGGTGCCGCCGCCGACCGCGACCAGCCGCCCGGCCTGGCCACCGGAAGCACTCATGGCCTCGAGGTTGTGCCGCACGCCGTACGCGATTCCTTCCAGCGCCGCGCGATACAGCTCCGCACGCCCGTGCCCGAGCGTCAGCCCGGCGATGACGCCGCGCGCGTCTGGATCGAACAAGGGTGTCCGCTCGCCCGCGAAGTAAGGCAGCATCAGCAATCCACGGCTGCCGGCGGGCACACCGGCCGCCTCGCCGACGAGCGCGGCGTAGTCGGAGCCGACGAGTTTGCGCAGCCAGTCGGTGATCGAACCCGACGTCGCCATTCCCGCTGCCAGCGAGTACGTGCCGGGGAACGCGCCCTGCGTGGTCCAGAGCCCGGTGTGCGGCCGCGGGTCGGCCAGCACCTGGATCAGGAACATCGTGGTGCCGTACATGACCATCGTGTCGCCGGGGTCGCGCACGCCGACCGAAGCCGCCTCGGCCCAGGCGTCGACGGTGCCTGCGGTGACCGGAAGCCCCTGGGGCAAACCGGTTTCCGAAGCGGCGGCCGCGCTGACCGTGCCGACGACCTCGGTCGGCCAGGCGAGCCTGGGCAGTTCGATGCCGGGCGCGACGCGTGCCGCCCAGTCGTGGGCCCAGTCACCGGCACGCAGGTCGTACATCGGATCGCATTGGCTGGCGGAGTGATGATCGAGCACGTATTCCCCGGTGAGCCGGTGCACCAGATACGAACTTGCCATCAGAAACAGCGATGCGCGACCGAAAACGTCGGGTTCGTGGCGCGCGAGCCACCGCCACTTCGGCCCGACCGCCTGCGAGGACAGCGCGGTGCCCGCGCGGTCCACAATGGACTCTGCGCCGAGTTCCGCGGTGAGCTCGGCGATTTCCACGCCGGCCCTGGTGTCGACGCCGTAAAGGATCGCGGGGCGCAGCGGCTTTCCCGACGCGTCGGCTGCCAGCAGCACCGGTCCGATCCCGCTCACCGCGACACCGGCGAGCGGCCTGTCCTCGGCCGCGGGGACGAGTTCCCTGCTCAGCGCCAGGAAATCCGCCCACCACACCTGTTCCGCGTCGTGCTCGAAGTGCCCCGGCCGCGGTGAGGAAGTCTCATGCGGCACGCTCGCCCGCGCCAGGATTTTGCCGCTCGCGTCGGCAAGAACGCCCTTGGAGCTGGAAGTCCCGATGTCGATGCCCAGCACCAGGCCCGCTTCAGCCACTCGACTTTCTCCCCCGCCGGTCGTCTTGATCACATCGTAGTCACAGGAACACGAATCGGTGAATAAGCCGCATGGGTGGCCGGGTTATCCTCTCGCCGACGGCCCCGCGCGGGGCGAAGATGGGAGGTCGCGGTGGCGACCATCAGTGACGTGGCGGCGAGGGCGGGTGTGTCCACGGCCACCGTGTCCAGAGCGCTGAACGGGAAGTCCACTGTGGATCCCGAGCTCGCGGCCAGGGTCCAGGCCGCCGCGACGGAACTCGGCTATCACCCGAACAGCCTGGCCCGTAACCTGCGCCGCCAGGAGACGGCGGTGCTCGCGCTGATCATCGCGGACGTCGAAAACCCGTTCTTCACCGCGATCGCGCGTGGCTTCGAGGACATCGCGCAGACGGCGGGCTACTCGGTGGTGCTGTGCAACACCGACGAGAACGAAGAGAAGGAACGCCGCTACATCAACGTCGCGTTGCAGGAACGCGTCGCCGGTGTGGTGCTTTCGCCGAGCAGCGCGTCGACCGACGTCAAGTCACTGCGCGACCGCGGCACCCCGATCGTCGCGGTGGACCGCCCGCTGCCCGGCGGCATCGGCGACCAGGTGCTCGTCGACAGCCGTCGCGCCGCGCACACCGCGGCCAAGCACCTGCTGGACAACGGTTACCGCCGCATCGCCTGCGTGACCGGCCCGTCCGGGATCCGGACGGCCGACGAGCGGCTCGCGGGCTACCAGGACGCGTTGCGCGAAGCGGGCCTGAGCAACGACTTGTTCCGCCACGCGGAATACCGGGCGGGCGGCGCACGCCTGCCCGCGCTCGAACTGCTCGACAGCCCGCAGCCGCCGGACGCGCTCATCGCGGCCAACAGCATGATCGCGCTCGACGTGCTGCAGGCGCTCGCCGAGCGGAAGCTGCGGCCAGGCCGCGACATCGGCGTCGTGACGTTCGATGATCCGACGTGGGCCAAGCTCATCGACCCGCCGCTGACCGTGATGGCCCAGCCCGCCTACGACATCGGCGCGATCGCCGCGCGGATGCTGCTGGACCGCATCGCCGACAACAGCCTGGCGCCCGCGTCGAGGATGCTGGAGGCCTCACTGGTGCAGCGCGCGAGCTCCCGCCGGACCTGATCACTCGTCCGGGTGACCGTGGGAAAGCAACGCACTGCGGACCCTGGACAACGTTGCCCGATGAGGTCAAACTGACTCATCTTCCCTACCCCGCGTGTTTGATTATGTGCTCTCTGTGTCGATCTCTGGTGAATTCACCCACAGATGGGGCACGAAACCGCACGAACCCGCACAACGGGGTTAGAGTGGGTAGATGTCAGTCGCGCTCGAGAACGTACTCGCCAAGGCCGGGCTCAAAGTGGACGCAACCGAGTTCCTCACGCTCGTCGAGGACGCCGCTCGGAAACTGTCCCCGCCGAATCCCGACCCCTCGCGCTACTTCTCGGCCGACCAGCGCGCCTCACTGACCGACGTCGGCCTCGACCTCTCCCCCGCCGGCGAGAACGAGCCGGACGCCCGCGCCAAGACCGTCGCCGCGCACGCCGTGCTCGCCGAATCAGCGCTCACCGTCCTCGAAGCCGCCCGCGCGCTGGGCGTCGACGACAGCCGCATCCGCCACCGCCTCAAGGAAGGCAGGCTCACCGGCTGGAAGGACCAGGGCTGGCGCCTGCCGTCATGGCAGTTCACCGGTTCCGGCGTGCTGCCGGGCCTCGAAGTCGTGCTCGCGGCGTTGCCGGAAGACCAGCCCGCCCTGGTCGTGGCCGCTTTCATGAGCACGCCCCAGTCCGACCTGGTGATCAACTCCCAGCCGGCTACTCCGCGTCAATGGCTCCTTTCCGGTGGTGACCCTGAAGCGGTCGCGCGCCTGATCGCTACGCTCGGCACGCCCTTCTAGGCTGTAGCCAGAGCAAGATCACCGAGACAGGACGGACGAACCCAAGCGAATGGCCCGGCTTCCCCTGCCGCCTGCGCGCGCTGTCCTGGTCAACGAGCTGCATCGCACCCAGGACGTGGTGCAGGTGCACCCGCAGACCAGGATGGTCAGGATCTTCACCGCGAACGGCCGCCACCCCCAGCAGTGGAACACGTTCCGCTACACCGGCCCGCTCCCGCACGGCCGGTTCGACCAGCAGCGCCCCGGCCGCGACGGCGGTCCCGTCACCGACCCCGGCAACGGCGTGCTGTACTTCGGCCTGTCCGTGCGCACCGCGATCGCCGAGGTCTTCCAGACCACGTCGACGGTCGACCGCAAGAGCCGAGGCCCCCGCCTGGTCATCGTCCGCCCGACGCGCACCCTGAACCTGCTCGACCTGTCCGGCCTCTGGCCCACCCGCGTCGGCGCCTCCCAGGAGATCTCCAGCGGCCCGAAGAAGATCACCCAGGCCTGGGCCCGCGCGATCCGCACGGCCTTCGGCGACCTCGACGGCCTGTGGTACCGCTCGTCCATGGACTCCGGCGACCCGGCCATGTGCCTGTGGGACCCGCCGGGCGGCGCGGCACTGCCGGTCGCTCCGGACATCCTGCTCCCGCTGGACCACCCCGGCCTGGACGTACCACTGGGCCGCGTCTGCCAAGAGCTGAACTACACCCTGCTGAACTGAGGTCGTGAGTGTTTAGACCGGTTAGAACCGGCCGTACCACTCACGACCCCTAGGCCAGGTGCTTGTTCCACCAGTCGAGCACGGCGTGGAACCGCTCCACCCGGTGCCGGGGGTTCCCCGAGCGCGTCAGCTCATGCCCCTCGCCGGGGAACAGCAGCATCTCCGTCTCCGCGCCGCGCGACTTCAGCGCGACGTACATGCGTTGCGCCTGCTCCAGCGGGCAGCGCCAGTCGTGCTCCGAGTGCACCACGCAGAACGGGATGTCGATCCGGTCGGCGTAGGTCAGCGGGCTCCTGGCTCGCTGGACTTCGGGGTCAGGGCCGACGTAGGCCTCGGCGAAGAACCAGCCGATGTCCGAGCTGCCGACGAAGGAGTCCCAGGCGTTGACGGCGCGCTCGCTCCAGGCGGCGCGGAAACGCGAGCCGTGGTGGGCCGCGAGCCAGCCGGTCATGTAGCCGCCGTACGAGCCGCCCATCACGCCGACGCGCGCGGCGTCGAGGTCCGGTGACTCCAACGCGGCGTCGAGGAAGGCGATGAGGTCGTCGGCGTCGACCGTGCCCATGGCGTTGACGATGGACTGGCCGTGGCTTTGGCCGTAGCTGGACGAGCCGCGGGGGTTCGCGAGCAGGACCGCGTAGCCGGCGGCGGCGCAGACCTGGGCTTCGTCGAACAGGGACCATTCGTACGGGGCGAACGGTCCACCGTGGACCATCAGGATGACCGGGTGCGGGCCTTCGCCTTCGGGTTTGACGACCCAGCCGTGGACGGGGTAACCGTCCGGGGCGACCCCGGTCAGCTCCTCCAGCGGGCGAATTCCCTTGTCGCGCAACGGCTTCGCGTAGTCGGTCAGTACGCGGGGCGCGGCGCCGTCGAGCAGCACGACCTCGCCGTAGGTGGAGGGGGTGGAGATCACGGCGGCCACGGTGGACCCGTGGACGGCGAAGGCGCGGACCGCGGCGCGCTCGCCCGCGATCACCCGGAGCTTGTCGAGCGGGACCTCGGCCGCGTCGCGGGAGACCGCGACGAGCTGGGACTCGCCCCTGGTGCGGACGACGAAGTAGACCTCGTCGCCGACGATGACGGGCGGGCCCGCCGCCACGTCGCCGTCGACCGTCTCGATCTCGGTCACCAAGCGGGGTCCGCCGCCCGACGAGGGCTGCACCCAGAGTGCGTTGTTGCGGGCTACGTCGAGGTTGCCGGGGAATTCCGAGCCGTAGAACCAGATCGAGCCGTCCGGGGCGACGGTGGGCTTCATCGCCGTTCCGGAGCTGCGGGTCACCAACCGCGGTTCGCCGCCCGCAGCCGGGATGGCGTAGAGGTCGAGGCGTGCGGTGTCGACCGCCCAATCGCGAGGCGCGGACACGATCAGCAAGGCGCCGTCGGGGGTCCATGCCGGGTCGTCGACGTCGACGGCCGCGTCGGTCAGTGTCGACAGCTCGCCGGACTCGGTGTCCACAACGAACAGTCTTTGTGGACGGTCGCGCAGGAAGCCGACGTCGTCGACCCGGTAGTACAGCGTGGTGATCCGGCGGGGCGACTCGCCCTCGGCCTTTTCACCGTCGGCGCGGGGAACGCCGTACCGGCCGAGCTCGGCGACCCTTGCGGTGAAGGCGATCCGCCGCGAATCCGGCGCCCACACGGGTGCGCCGGCGCCGAGCGCGAGCGAGGTGAGGCGCCGGGCTTCGCCGCCGGCCGAAGGCATGACGTGGAGCTGGGGCCTCGCGTCCGATCCGGACTCGGTGCGCAGGAACGCGACCCACCGGCCATCGGGTGAGATGGCCGGTGCGGAGTCGCGTTCGCCGTGTGTCCACGCGCTTTCCGAGCCGTCGAGACCGATCCGGCGGATACCCCCACGATAACCGTCGCTCTTGAGATCCGGCCGGGAAACCGCGGCCAGCAGCAGGTCACCGTGCAGTGCGGGGGTACCGGGGACCGTCAGGTATTGGATGTCTTCAGGACGCACAATGCCGACGGTACCCGATAGTTAGCACTTCTAACTACCGAACGCTGACGCCGTTCTCTTCAGCCTGCTCGTCGCGCTTGGCCTTGGCCAAGCTGGCCACCGTGGTCACGGTCAACACCACGACGATCACGCCGAGGGAGACCCAGTTGTTGATGTCCAGCCAGTCCGGCACCACGTGGTACTCGTGCAGCGCGTGCAGGAACAGCTTCGCGCCGATGAAACCGAGGATGATCGCCAGCCCGTAGGACAGGTAGACCAGCTTGGTGACCAGGCCGCCGAGCAGGAAGTACAGCTGGCGCAGGCCCATCAGCGCGAACGCGTTGGCGGTGAACACCAGGAAGGCCTCTTGGGTGATGCCGAAGATCGCCGGGATCGAGTCGACCGCGAAGAGCAGGTCCGCGCTGCCGATGGCGACGATGACCACGAACATCGGGGTGATGTAGCGCTTGCCGTCCTTCTTCACGAAGGACTTGTGGCCGTGGTAGTCGTCGGTCACCGGGAAGAGCTTGCGCACCCAGCGGGTGAGCGCGTTCTCGTGGTACTCCTCTTCGTCGTCCTTGCTGCGGACCATGCTGACGGCCGTCCACACGAGCACGGCGCCGAAGAGGAAGAACACCCAGACGAACTGCGCTATCAGCGCGGCGCCGATGGCGATGAACGCGCTGCGCATGATCAGCGCGAGCAGTATCCCGATCAGCAGCACCCGGTGCTGGTGGATGGCGGGCACCTTGAACGACGCCATGATGATCATGAAGATGAACAGGTTGTCGACGCTCAGCGAGTATTCCGTGATGTACCCGGTGATGAACTCGATCGCGGGCTGGTGCCCGGCGAAGAACCAGAGTCCGGCGAAGAACAGCAGCGCGCAGGAGATATAGAAGACGACCCACTTGGCCGCTTCCTTGGTGGTCACCTCGTGCGGCTTGCGGTCGACGATCACCAGGTCGACCGCGATGAGAGCCAGCAGGCCGACGACGGTGACGATCCATAGCCACAGGGGAACGAACATGAAACCCAACCTCCGGATAGCGCGCAGCAGCAACTAACCGGAGGTCTCTTCCGCCGGTTGACCACCGGCCGACGGTGCCGGGGGCCCCGAGGGGCGCACCGTGCTGACGACACCGCCGCGAAGGAATACTCCCCTCACAGCAGATCTATCTTGACTGATCGGTCGTATTAGCGCCAGTCAAGGTAGCCCGCGTCACCGTTACGGGGGCGAAATGGCCGTCACCGTGCACAGCGCGCCATCGAATATGTCGGATTCGTGTGAGTTCGGGGAGACACTCTCAGGAAACTTCACCTACGGTCACTGTCGTGCCCCGCATCCCGATCCCACGCACGCGAGCAGGCCGCTGGACCTCGCTCGCGCTGGCCGTCGCCGTGCTCGCCGCGGCCGGTCTGATCTGGGCCAACAGTGGCCCGCCGCCGTCCAAGGTCGTCACGACCGACGCCATGATCGAAGTACCGGCCGCCCCGAACTCCCCCGACCGGATTTCGATCGACACCACGCTCTACAAGCCGGAGACCACGCCGGCGCCCGCTGTTCTCCTCGCGCACGGCTTCGGCGGTGACAAGAACAGCGTCGCGGCCGACGCGCGCGAGCTGGCCGACCGCGGCTTCGTCGTGCTGACCTGGTCGGCGCGCGGTTTCGGCCGCTCCGGCGGCAAGATCACCCTGAACGATCCCGGCTACGAGGTCGCTGACGCGAGCAGGCTGATCGACTTCCTCGCGAAGCGCCCCGACGTCCAGAACGTCAACGGTGACCCGAAGGTCGCCGTGACCGGCGCCTCGTACGGCGGCGCGCTGTCGTTGCTGCTCGCGGGCACGGACAAGCGCGTCGACGCGATCGCACCGGTGATCACCTACAACGACCTCGCGCAGGGCCTCGTGCCGAACGCGGCGACCACCGCGACGGCCGCAGGCACCCCGGCGGCGGGCGCGTTCGCCGCGGGCGGCGTCTTCAAGAAGACCTGGGCAGGCATCTTCTTCTCGGCCGGTTCGGGCGCCGCGTCGTCGGGCAACCCCGGCAACGACGCGCCGGAATCCGGTCAGCGGACCATGGAGTCCGGCCAGGCCATCGGCGCCGCTCCCCCGTCGGCGCCGCAGCAGGGCGAAAGCCGCACCCGCCCGGCCGCCGACCCTTGTGGACTGTTCACCTCGCAGGTCTGCCAGGCCTACACCGAGCTCGCGACCACCGGCAAGGCCAGTCAGCAGACGCTCGATCTGCTGCGCCGCGTCTCGCCCGCCTCGGTGACGGACAAGATCACCGTGCCGACGCTGCTCGTCCAGGGCGAGAGCGACACGCTGTTCGGGCTCGACCAGTCCGACGCCACCGCGCGGCAGATCACCGCGGCGGGCGGCAAGGTCAAGACGATCTGGTACACCGGCGGGCACGACGGCGGCAAGCCGGGCCCGCAGCTGCGCGGCAAGATCGCCGATTTCCTCAAGTTCCACCTGACCGGCGAGGGCGCCGACCCCGGCACGAACTTCAGCTACGACGTGCAGGGCACGTTGCGCGCCAACGGAACCCCGTCGGTTCGCACCGTGGTCGCGCCCGAGTATCCGGCGACGGCCGAGCGCAGGCAGATCGCGCTCACCGGCCCGGAGCAGCCGATCGTGCACCCGGCGGGCGGCAACCCCGCGTCCGTCAGCGGGCTGCCGGGCTTGAACGCCCTGTCGAGCAGTTCTTCGCGAGTGGCCGGGATGTTCGGCATCGACCCGCCGGGGCAGGCGGCGCAGTTCACCTCCGCGCCGATCGAGTCCCAGCTGCTCATCACGGGCGGCTCGACCGTCAAGCTGCGCGTCAACGGCCCGCCCGGCGAGGCCGTGCTGTTCGCCAAGCTTTACGACGTCACTGCGGACGGCCAGCGAACCTTGCCCGCCAACGCGATTTCCGCGTTCCGCGTGCCGTCGCTGCCCGGCGAGGTGACCGTGACGCTGCCCGGCATCGTCCGGCCGATCGAGCCAGGCCACACACTGCGGCTGGTCGTCAGCACCACCGACCAGGCGTACCTGTCCCCCGACGCGCCGTCGGTGTACCAGGTTTCGCTGGCACCCGGCTCGACGCTGGGCGTGCCGGTCGTGCCGGGCACGCAGCTCGGCACCGGCTGGCCGACCGGGCAGCTGATCGGCATCGGCTCGACCGTGCTCGCGGCCATCGTGATCGCGGTCATCGCGGCGATCCGGCGCAAGCGGTCGCACGACATCGACCCGGATCTGGCGACGACGCCGCTGGTGATCGAGGGGCTGACGAAGTCCTACCCCGGCGGGCTGACCGCGGTGAAGGACCTCTCGTTCCGCGTCGAACCGGGCATGGTGCTCGGCCTGCTCGGGCCGAACGGCGCCGGCAAGACCACCACGCTGCGGATGCTGATGGGCCTGATCACCCCGACCAAGGGCTCGATCAGGGTCTTCGGCCACAAGATCGCGCCCGGCGCGCCGGTGCTGTCCCGCATCGGGTCCTTTGTGGAGGGTTCGGGCTTCCTGCCGCACCTGTCCGGGCACTCGAACCTCGAGCTGTACTGGGCGGCGACCGGGCGTCCCGCCGAGAAGGCGCACTTCACGGAGGCGCTGGAGATTGCCGGGCTGGGCAGCGCCGTGCACCGCAAGGTCCGCACGTACAGCCAGGGCATGCGGCAGCGGCTCGCGATCGCGCAGGCGATGCTCGGCCTGCCGGAGCTCATGGTGCTCGACGAGCCGACCAACGGGCTCGACCCGCCACAGATCCACCAGATGCGCGAGGTGCTGCAGCGCTACGCCGCGACCGGGCGCACCGTGGTGGTGTCGAGCCACCTGCTGGCTGAGGTCGAGCAGACCTGTTCGCACGTGGTCGTCATGCACAGAGGGCAGTTGGTCGCCTCCGGCGAGGTCGGTGACATCACCGCAGCGGGCGGCGAGGCCAGTTTCCGCGTCGACAAGCCGGAAACCGCGATGGAGGTGCTGCGCGCCACCGACGGGGTCACCGACGTCGACTCGGAAGGTCAGATCGTGCACGCCAACCTCGACGGCATGCCGCGCGCCGACGCGGTCGCCGCGCTGGTGCTTGCCGGGGTCGCGGTCGAGCAGGCCGGGCCGCGGCGCCGTCTCGAAGACGCGTTCCTTCAGCTGGTGGGAGACAGCCAGTGAGCAACAACAATGGTGTCCACACCGACCCGGCCGCGCTGGCCGAGCTGAGCGACGTCGCTTCGCACGAGCACGCGGAGGTCGGCCCGGACGGCGCCGTCGCGGGTTACCGCGCGGACCGGACGCTTCGGCTGGGCGTCGAGCTCAAGCGGCAGCTGAAACGGCGGCGCACCCAGCTGCTGCTGGGTTTCGTCGCGCTGCTGCCGTTCATTCTGGTGATCGCGTTCGAGATCGGTTCGGCCAACCCGAACCGGCGCAGCGGCGGGTTCGTCGACCTGGCCACGGCCAGTGCGCCGAACTTCGTGGTGCTCGCGTTGTTCGTGGCGGGCGGGTTCCTGCTGCCGATGATCGTGGCGTTGTTCTTCGGCGACACGATCGCGTCGGAGTCCTCGTGGTCGTCGCTGAAGTACCTGCTGGCGATGCCGGTGCCCCGGCATCGGCTGCTGCGGCAGAAGGCGATCGTCTCCGGGTTGCTGTCGATCGCGGCGCTGGTGCTGCTGCCGCTGGTTTCGCTGGCGGTCGGCGTGATCTGGTACGGCGCGGGCGACGCGATCAGCCCGACCGGTGACTCGGTGACGTTCTCGCAGAGCCTGGTGGCGATGGTGTTCGCGACGCTGTACATCATCATCCAGCTGGCCTGGGTGGCCGGGCTCGCGTTGTTCCTGAGCGTTTCCACCGACGCGCCGCTCGGCGCGGTCGGTGGCGCGGTGATCGTCGCGATCGTTTCGCAGATTCTCGACCAGATCACCGCGCTGGAAGGGCTGCGCGATTATCTGCCGACGCATTTCGGGTACGCGTGGATCGATTTGATCTCGACGGATATCGACTGGACGCAAATGGTCAACGGGATATTGTCCGCGGTCATCTACGGAACCGTGTTCTTCCTGCTGGCCGCGCGCCGGTTCGCCACCAAGGACGTGACGAGCTGAAGCCCGGTGCGGCCGCGGGGTTCTCCTCGCGGCCGCACCGGAAATCACTTATCCCGCGTCGCAGAGCTGCCCGATGTACCAGGCGTTCACGGCGAGCGGCTTGAGCTTGTGGTCACCCGGCCGGACGCACATCTTGTAATCGGCGGCGAGATACTGGTCGACGAAAATGACCACATCGGTACGCGGTGGCGCGTCGCAGTGGCCGTACCACGGGCCGTCGGATTCCATGTGGAAACCGCAAATGAGCTGGTTCGTGGTCGCCGAAGCGGCCGAACCGGCGCCGACCATCGCGGTGGCCGCGATCGCGCCCACCATCAATCCACGGAACAATTTCATTGCTACTACCCCCAGTAGTAAGCACGCCGTTCCTGGCGTGACATATCCAGATTAGGACCGGTCGCGAAGTGATCGCCATGGTCCGATCGGGTCACGCTTGTCAAATCAGCGTCAAGCCGATCCCGGCCGCACGGCGTAATCTGAGCCGGTGATCCATACCGAAATCACCGGCGAGGTGGCGGTGCTGCGCCTGCGGCACGGCAAGGCGAACACCATCGACACCGAGCTCTGCCACGAGCTGGCGAGCACGCTGGCCGAGGTCGAGCGGGACGGGCACCGCGCGGTCGTGCTGACCGGCGCGGGCGAGATGTTCTCGGCCGGGGTCGACCTGCTGCGGCTGCACGACGGCGGGCCGCGCTACATCGCCGAGTTCCTGCCCGCGTTGTCGGACGCGTTCCTGGCGCTGTTCGGGTTCCCCCGCCCGGTGATCGCGGCCGTCAACGGGCACGCCATCGCGGGCGGCGCGGTGCTGGCGGCGGCCTGCGACCGGCGTGTGCTCAACGCCGCGCACGGCCGGATCGGCGTCACCGAGCTGCTCGTGGGCGTGCCGTTCCCGTTGTCGGCCATGGAGATCCTGCGCAGCGCGTTCGGCACCAGCGCGTTGTCGGAGCTGACGTTGCTCGGCGAGACCTACGGCGGCGACAGCGCGCTGGCGCGTGGGCTGGCCGACGAGCTCGCCGAACCGGACGAGGTGCTGCCGCGCGCGCTCGAACTGGCGCACCAGCTCGCCGCCATCCCGCCGAAGACGTTCGCGCACACCAAGGCGCAGATCCACCGCCCGTTTCACGAGCGCATCGCCGAGCACCGCACCGGCGACGACGCGCACGTCGAGCAGCTGTGGTCGTCGCCGGAGGCACTGACCGCGATCAAGTCCTATGTGGACAAAGTGCTACGGCATTAGGTCGAGCGCGCGGCCGAGCGTGGTGATGCGGTCTTCGAGCGTTTCGCCCGCCGGGTAGAGCCGAACCGTGGTCACGCCGGCGTCTTTCCAGGCACGCAAACGTTTTCGCACCATGTCCTCGGTGCCGATCAACGTCGTCGCGAGCACCATCTCGTCCGGCACCTCGGCGGCGGCCTCGTCGCGACGGCCGTCCACCCAGAGCCGTCGCACGCGTTCGGCGACCTCCGCGAAACCGAGCCGCGCGTAGGCGTCGTTGTAGAAGTTCTTGCCCGCCGAACCCATGCCGCCGAGGCTGAACGCGAGTCCCGGCTTCCGCTGGGCGACCATCGCTTCGACGTCGTCCCCGAAGGCGACTTCGGCGCCCTGGCAGATGTCGATGTCGCTCAGCTCGCGCCCCTTGCTCGCGGCGCCCGCGGCGAGATGGTCGAGATACGCGCTCGCCGCTTCCGGCACGAAACTGGTGCCGAGCCAGCCGTCGGCGACGGCTCCGGTCAGCTTGAGCATCGCGGGCGAGAGCGTCGCGAGATAGATCGGGATGTCCGGGTTCGGCGGTTGGCTGAGCCGGATCGCCTTGCCGTCGCCGCCGGGCAGCGGCAGTTCGAAGTGCTTGCCCTGGTATTTCACGCGGCCGTCCGCGAAGACCTGCCGGATGATCTCGACGGTCTCGCGCGTCCGTCCGAGCGGATGCGCGAATGGCGTGCCGTGCAGGCCTTCCATCACCTGCGGGCCGGACGCGCCGAGGCCGAGCAGGAACCGGCCTTCGGTCATCCGCGCGAGGGTGAGCGCGGTCATCGCGACGAGCACCGGCGAGCGGCTGCCGATCTGGAGCACGCCGGAGCCGAGCAGCATGCGTTCGGTCTTCGCGGCGAGGTAGCCGAGCGGGGAGGCCGCGTCGCAGCCCCACGCCTCAGCCACCCAGCAGAGGTCGACGCCCATGCGTTCGGCCTCGACCACGTAGTCGACCAGCTCGCGCCACGGCGCCGCCTCGGCGCTGAGCTGGATCGCGACGCGCATCAGCCCTCAGCCAGCTTTTTGATGCCTTCGAGCGTGGCCAGCATGTTGTTCCGGTGCTCGGTGAGGCGGCCGGCGACGATCTTGTCTTCCTTGTCCGGCATGGTTTCGATGATCTTCAAGAGGAACGAAGGGCCTGGTCCGAGCCGCGCCCACTGCTTCAGCTTGGTGCCGCCGTCGGTGGGCTCCAGCTCGAAACGCCAGGTGGCGGCCGGGGATTCGGGATTCTGCACGACCCAGGAGAACAGTCGCTCCGGCTCGTAACCGACCAGCGTGCAGGTGGTCTGCCACTGTCCGATCCGCGGGTGTTCGCTACGCCCGACGAACTGGGCGCCGAGTTCCGGTCCGTGCCAGCCGTCCGCCCAGTCCGCACCGAGGAACTCCGAAGAGAACCTCGACGGCAGTTCGATGTCGACGACCCAGCGCCAGACCTCCGCCGACGGCGCGGCGATCTCGATTTCGGCTTCGACGGTGGGGCCCTCCGCGTACTTCATGCCTCCGAACGTACCGCGTACCGGTCATCGGAAAGGACCCTTTGTTCGGGTCTTTAGGCGCTTGTCGGGTCGTAGCCGGTCTGTGAATATCCGACGGATGCCCACGATCGGGTGATCTGGCAAAGGAGTGATGGTGGTCAAGAAACTCACGACGCTGTTCGCCGCACTGGCGGCAGCGCTCACCCTCGCGCCGGTGGCGACCGCCGCGCAGGCGCCGGGTGACATCGCCGAGGCACTCAAGCACATCCCGGGTCTGACCGTCGTGTCGGAGAATCCCGCACCCGCCGGTTTCCGGTTCTTCCAGCTGACCTTCACGCAGCCCGCCGACCACCGCGACCCGCGCGCCGGCACCTTCGAGCAGCGGTACACGCTGCTGCACCGCGACGTCGCCGCGCCGACCGTCGCGTACACCTCGGGCTACAACGTGAGCACGAGCCCGTCGCGGTCCGAGGTGACCCAGATCGTCAACGGGAACCAGCTTTCCATGGAGTACCGCTACTTCTCACCGTCACGCCCGACCAAGCCGAACTGGTCCAAGCAGCTCACGATCTGGCAGGCGGCGGCCGACGAGCACCGCGCCGTCCAGGCGTTGAAGGCCATCTACCCCGGCAAATGGCTGGCGACCGGCGCCAGCAAGGGCGGCATGACGGCGACGTACTACCGCCGCTTCTTCCCCCACGACGTCGACGCCACGGTTCCTTACGTCGCACCGAACGACGTGATCAACGAGCACGACTCGTACAACAGGTTCCTCGCCCGCGTCGGCGACGACCCCGCGTGCCGCGCGGCGCTGAAGGCCGTCCAGCGCGACGTACTCAAGCGCCGCGACGAGTTCGGCGCGCTCGCCGCCCGCGAGGCGGCGGAGAAGAAGTACACCTTCACCACGGTCGGCTCGATCGACATCGCGCTCGAGTTGACGGTCATCGACTCGTACTGGGCGTTCTGGCAGTACCAAAAGCAAGCCGACTGCGCGACGGTCCCGGCGGCGGGCTCCCCCGCCGAGGTGATCTACGACTGGTACGACCGCGTGGAAAGCCTGATCACCTACGCCGACCAGGCGCTCGAAGGCTACGTGCCGTACTACTACCAGGCTTCCGTGCAGCTCGGCAGCCCTGAGTCGTACGACGGCTACCTGCAGGACCTGATCCGCTACCCGGGCAAGAACGTCTCGTCGACCTTCGTGCCGAAGTCGATCAAGATGCCGCCGTTCGACCACTTCGCCATGCCGGACATCGACTTCTGGGTCCGCACCCAGGGCGACCGGCTGCTGTACATCTACGGCGAGAACGACCCTTGGGGCGCCGAGCGGTTCAGCCCGTCACTCCACCGCGACACGGCCGTGTACACGGTCCCCGGCGGCAACCACGGCGCCAAGATCGCGCAGCTCCCCGCCGCCCAGGCGGCCGACGCGACCGCCATGGTCCGCCGCTGGGCCGGTCTCCCACCGGCCTCGGGCGCGCTGACCCAGGCTTTGCCGCCCGCCGGTTTCCCCGATTTCGACGCGGACCCGATGCTGGTTCAGAAGCCCCGCCTCTGACCTTCGCGGCTGTGTCCCATGCGGCGTAGGCTGCTCGGCGCCTGAGCTTGAAAGGAGCCGAGCATGCCTCGCCCCGTCCACTTCGAAATCCACGCGACCGACCCCGAGCGGGCCGTCGAGTTCTACACCGCGGTCTTCGGCTGGAAGTTCGAACGCTGGGGTGACGTGCCGTACTGGGTCATCGACACCGGCGAGGGCAACGGCATCAACGGCGGCCTCGTCCCGCGCCAAGGCCCGCCACCGGCCGCCGACGCCCCCGTCCACGGCATGGTCAACACCATCGCCGTCGACGACCTCGACGCCGTCATCGCCACGGCCGAAGCCTCGGGCGGCACGGTCGCGCTGCCCAAGCAGTACATGCCCACCGTCGGCCACCTCGCCTACTACAAGGACCCCGACGGCAACATCTTCGGCATCCTCCAGCCCGACCCACCCGCCGACGCCTGACCCACCCCGCCAGGGTCGTGAGTGCTCCGGCCGGTTCTAACCGGCCGTACCACTCACGACCACCCGAACCCTGCCCGACCTTCCCCGCCCGAACGGTCGCCACACGTACCGGAGCGGTCGGCTCGCGTACCCAGACGGTCGGCTCGCGTACCCAGAGGGTCGCCACACGTACCCGAGCAGTCGCCACACGTACCCGAGCAGTCGCCACACGTACCCGAGCAGTCGCCACACGTACCCGAGCAGTCGCCACACGTACCCGAGCAGTCGGCACGCGTACCCGAAGGGTCGGCACGCGTGCCGAGCGCTCGGCGGAGCGTTGAACCTTGGGGTACGAGTCCCGACTCCTTGGGTACGCGTGCCGACCCTGCAGGCACGGGTGCCGACTCCTTGGGTACGCGTGCCGAGCGCTCGGGGTGCGCTAGGACTGGGGTCGTGAGTGTTTTCGCCGGTTAGAACCCAATGCCGGGTAGTTAGGGCGTGGGGTGTGGTGTCAAGACGGTGGTTGTGTAGGTGACTTTTTGTGATGGTGGTGTTCCCGGGCGTTTGGATGGGAATGGTGAGGTGGGTCGTTTCCGTGCTCGGGGGCATTGCCGTGACCTGTGGTGTTGTGGGTTGAGTCTGCGGGTTGCTCGGTGTGTAGCGTGTGTGTGGCGGTGGTCGGGGGTGGCTCCGCGGTGGCTGATGATGCTGTCGGTGATGGTGGTCAGCGCGAGGGTGAAGGACACGCGGTTGATGTCGACGTCGGCGGTGTCGGCGCTGTCCTGGGCGAAGCGCCGTAGCAGTTGGTAGGTGGTCAGGTAGGCGTAGACCTCTTGCTCGATCCCGGTGTGGGTGCGTGAGCGCAGGACCCGTCCGGGGCCTTTTTGCAGCACTTTCCAGGAGTAGAAGGCGCGTTCGATGTCCCAGCGGCGCAGGTAGAGGTCGATCAGGTCCGCGGCGGGTGCGGCGTGGTGGTCGAGGATGGTGGTGATCAGCTGGTAGTGCTCGTGGCGGGTGTTGCCGTCGGCGGTGGTGATGGTGATCATCGCGGTGATCACGCGCACCGGCCGTGGGTCCGGCTGGTGGCGGTAATGCTTGCGGTTCGGGAACCGGGACAGGTAGGAGCCGTCGGGGCATGTCTGGTCGCTAGGCAGGTTGGCGTTGGATGTGGCGCGCCACAACAGGTCCGCTCCGGTCGTGGCCGCGGCGTGCCAGAGCGGCCATGTGTAGAAGTTGCGGTCGCCCAGCAGCAGGACGCCGGGGGTGAGTTTGTCCAGCAACCGTGTGGCGAGGGTGGTTTCCCCGTTCGCGGTGCTGGAGAACACAGCGCCGAGGAACGCGCGGGTGCCGCATTCCACCAGGCCCAGCAGCTGAAGTTTGCGGTAGCCGGACGGGCCGGCTTTCCCGCCCGCGAGCCCGAACAGGCGGGCGTTGTCCTCGGTGTCGGGCACGTCCAGAGTGGTGCCGTCCCAGGCGAGCAGCCGCCAGCCCCGGTACCAGGCCCGAGCGTCGGCGCGGGTGGCGACCGGGCCGCAGGCCCAGTCCCACAACGCTCGCAGCGGCGCCACCCCGAGGCGGGCACGCGCTGCCCGCAGCGCCGCGGCACCCGGCGACCGGACCGCGATGTCCAGTCCCGAGGTCATCGTGTCGAACACTCCGCCGTATCCCCGGCCGGGAAACAACGTCAGCGCCAGCACGAAATACACCACCACACGGGCGGGCAGCAACCGCACCCGCCGCTGGGTTCGGCGGGTCTGGGCAAGAATCTCATCGATGACCTGCGGCGGAACGTAATCGGTCAACGCACCCAGATGCCCAGGTGCGAACGCGGACACGGTGTCGGGCATGGCAGAATCGGGCACAGCGGCTCCTGGCGAAGAGCGGATCTTGGTCGATTTCTCTTCTACCAGGAGCCGCGCCCATCACAACCTTGACACCACCACCCCAGCCCTAACTACCCGGCATTGGGTTAGAACCGGCCGTACCACTCACGACCCCTGCGGGCTTGGGGTTACTTGAGGCCTGCGGCGTCCATGCCGCGCAGTTCCTTCTTCAGGTCGGAGACTTCGTCGCGCAGGCGGGCCGCCAGCTCGAACTGCAGGTCGCGCGCGGCCTGCATCATCTGGTCGGTCATCTGCTGGATGAGGTCGGCGAGTTCGGCGCGCGGCATGCCTGCCACGTCCTTGTCGACGAGCATGCCCGAGCTGCGGACGCGGTCACCCTGCTCCGGCTTCTTGCCGCGGGAGGTGTTCCGGCCCGAACCGCCGACGGCGACCGTCTCGGTGTCCTCGGCCTCGAGGTACACGCGGTCGAGAATGTCGGCGATCTTCTTGCGCAGCGGCTGCGGGTCGACGCCGCGCTCGGTGTTGTACGCGACCTGCTTGGCGCGGCGCCGATCCGTCTCGTCGATGGCGTGCGCCATCGAGTCGGTGATCTTGTCGGCGTACATGTGCACCTCGCCGGACACGTTACGGGCGGCACGGCCGATCGTCTGGATCAGCGAGGTGCCGCTGCGCAGGAAGCCTTCCTTGTCCGCGTCGAGGATCGCGACCAGCGACACCTCGGGCAGGTCGAGACCCTCACGCAGCAGGTTGATGCCGATGAGCACGTCGAAGTCGCCCGCCCGCAGCTGCCGCAGCAGCTCGACGCGGCGCAGCGTGTCGACCTCCGAGTGCAGGTAGCGCACCCGGATACCCAGCTCCAGCAGGTAGTCGGTGAGATCCTCCGACATCTTCTTGGTCAGCGTGGTGACCAAGACGCGCTCGTCGCGCTCCGCGCGCTCGCGAATCTCGTGGACCAGATCGTCGATCTGCCCCTCGGTCGGCTTCACGACCACCTTGGGGTCGACCAGGCCGGTCGGCCGGATGACCTGCTCGACGAACTCGCCGCCCGCCTGGCCCATCTCGTACGGCCCCGGCGTGGCCGACAGGTACACCGTCTGGCCGATCCGGTCTGAGAACTCCTCCCAGGTCAGCGGCCGGTTGTCCATCGCGCTCGGCAGCCGGAAGCCGAAGTCGACCAGGTTCCGCTTGCGGGACATGTCGCCCTCGAACATGGCGCCGATCTGCGGCACCGTCTGGTGCGACTCGTCGATGACCAGCAGGAAGTCTTCGGGGAAGTAGTCGATCAGGGTGGCGGGCGCGGTGCCGGCACCGCGGCCGTCGATGTGCCGCGAGTAGTTCTCGATGCCCGAACAGAAGCCGACCTGGCGCATCATCTCGATGTCGTACGCGGTGCGCATGCGCAGCCGCTGCGCCTCCAGCAGCTTGCCCTGCTTCTCCAGCGTGGCCAGCCTTTCCTCCAGCTCGGCCTCGATGCCGCGGATGGCCTTCTCCATCCGCTCCGGGCCCGCGACGTAGTGCGTCGCCGGGAAGATCCGGACCTCGTCGACCTCCTTGACGATGTCGCCGGTCAGCGGGTGCAGGTAGTACAGCTTCTCGATCTCGTCGCCGAAGAACTCGACCCGGATCGCCAGCTCCTCGTACGCCGGGATGATCTCGACCGTGTCACCGCGCGCGCGGAACGTGCCGCGCGCGAACGCGATGTCGTTGCGCGTGTACTGGATGTCCACCAGCGCGCGCAGGAACACGTCCCGGTCCACCTGCGCGCCGATCGAGAGCCTGCTCGACCTGTCCAGATAGGACTGCGGCGTGCCGAGACCGTAGATGCACGAGACACTCGCGACCACGATGACGTCGCGCCGGGACAGCAGGTTCATCGTCGCGGAGTGCCGCAGCCGCTCGACGTCGTCGTTGATCGACGAGTCCTTCTCGATGTACGTGTCCGTCTGCGCGATGTACGCCTCGGGCTGGTAGTAGTCGTAGTAACTGACGAAGTACTCGACCGCGTTGTTCGGGAACAGCTCCCGCAGCTCGTTCGCCAGCTGGGCGGCCAGCGTCTTGTTCGGCGCCATCACCAGCGTCGGCCGCTGCAGCCGCTCGACCAGCCAGGCCGTGGTGGCCGACTTGCCCGTACCGGTGGCGCCGAGCAGCACGACGTCCTTCTCGCCTGCTTTGACGCGCCGTTCGAGCTCGTCGATGGCCGCGGGCTGGTCGCCCGCGGGCTGGTAGTCGCTCACGACCTTGAACCGGCCGTCCTCGCGCGGGATCTCGGAGACGGGCCGGTGCTCGGACTGGGCCAGTACGGGGTGTTCGGTTGCGAAAGCCACGAAACCAGACTACGACGGCCCACCGACAGTTTCAGTCCGCCTGCCGGTAGACGCCCACTTCTACCACGTTTTCGCCCTCGACCCGGAACACGAGGACACCGTCGAGCGAGTCGTCGCCGAAGCACTCGACCAGTACTCGATCCGGCCCGGTCGCGGTCGCCGAAACCCTGCTGACCTCCGTGAGCAACGCCAGCACGTCCGGCTCGGCGTCCTCGGGCGGCGCGACGCAGTACGCCAGCACGACCTCGCGCGGCGTGCGCGCGGGCGGCGACGTCAGGCCGGCGTCCGCGAACAGGCGATTCAGCTGGTCAGCGGCCGAAACAGCCCGTGGGAACCCGGCGAAGGCGGCAGTCTGCAGCACCACCTCGGTGACCTCGCCCGGCGCCAAGCCCGAAGCGAGCCCGGTCTTGAGGTGCACGCTCAGCGGCGGCCCGGTCATACCCGCCGCGACGATCGCGGCCAGCGTCGCGGCCTCACGGATCCGCGGGTCGAGCCCCGGACGCTCGTGGAGGTGACCGTAGACCGTGCCGACGGCGAGCTCACCGAGCGCGGGGATCGTCTGGAACAACGCGTCGAGCCGCTGTTCACCGCCCTCGACCAGCTCCGCGAAGTTGGCCCGGCCACGCCGATGCAGCTTCTCGGTCTCGTCGCTCATCGCTCTCCTTCAGCAGGAACAGTCGCACCCATCGCAACAGCAATCACAGTCACAACAGGAGTCACAACCACAGTCACAGCTGTCACAGCAGTCGCACTTGTGGCAGGCACCCTCGCGAGGCTGGCCCGTCCACGGGTCGTGAAACTCCGATGCGCAGCAATACTGACAGCTGCAGAACAACGCCGTCGCGACGCCGCACCCGGCGAGCAGCCCGCGCTCAGGACCGCGAGTCGGCTTCTTCGGTGAGTTCGGGTCGACGGGAGCCTGGTGGCCGTGCACGTCACCGAACGCGTTCTGGACCGCGTGCTTCAGCTCGTGCACCAGCAAGGCGTGTACCAGCGCCTGGTCCTCGAACTCGGCTTCCTTCAGCGCGAGCCGGACGCCGAGCACGGCGTCGTCGCACAGGCGTCGCGCCTCGGCCAGGTCCGTGCCCGTGACCAGCAACGGATTCCACGCGCCCGCTTCCTTGTCTTCCTTGAGGTCCTGCACCGCGTCGATCAGGTGCGCGGCGCGACCGAACAGCTTGCCCGCCTCGGTCAGCGGCGCGACGTTGCCGGGCCTGCCGGCGAGCACCGCGGTCTGCGCGAAAGCCGCTGCCGTCGCCAGCTCGGTCGGCTCGGTGGCCAGCAACGCCGAATCGCCCAGGTGGACGGCTTGTTCGACCTCGTACTGGCGGTCGACCGCCTCGGTCAGCACGGCGGTGTCGAACCCGATGCGCGAGCCCGTGCGGGTGCCTTGCTCGGCCCACCGCTTCGCGACGCGCCTGCCCGCCTTGGCGATCGTGGCGCGGCGGAACATCCCGTCACGGTCCTCGACGTGGTCACCGACCTTCGCCGACGCCAGCACCAGCGAGACCGCCGCGGCCAGCTGTGCGCCGGACCCCTTCGCCACCGAGGTGGAGCGCATGGCCCGCAGCGGGCACGGCCCCGCCTGGCGGCGCCGGTCGAGCCGCACGGTCTGCGCCTCGACGAGCGCCGAGATCACCAGCCCGTCGTAGTTGGTGACGACCCTGGCGAGCTGGCCGTGCTCGTCGCGCAGCGCGAGGCAGAGCCCGCAGAGATGCGCGAGCCAATCCGAGTGCAGGTTGGCGGACAGCCGGTGACGGCAGGGTCTGATGATCCCGAACATGCGCGTGGTCCCCTCGTGAAGATCTCCGCGCACTTTATCCGTGTCAGCGCCGGAAAAGGTCACGTTCGTAGCAAAATGAGCGCATGCATCCGCCGAAGCTCGAGACCTTCGACATCGCCGCCGCGACCAACGTCGATCCGAAGGGGATAGTCCGCGAGGTCGAGCAGTACCGGCTGACCGAGTCCGGTTTGTACATGGCCAGGCCGGTGCCGGGGCGTCCGCAGTTCCACTACCTGGAATCGTGGATCCTGCCCGGACTGTCGTTGCGGGTCAACGACTTCTGGTTCAACCCCGGCCACGAGCGCGACCAGGACTTCTACCTCGACGTGGTGACCGTGGCGGTCGACGGCGACGTCTGGCAGGTCAAGGACCTCTACATCGACCTGGTGCTGAAGGAGAAGCAGCGGCTCGACGTCATCGACACCGACGAGCTGATCGCCGCCTCGAAGCTCGGCCTGATCACCGACGGCGAAGCGGAGCACGCGCTCAGGACGACCTACGCCGCCGTCGATGGCCTGGCCGCCAACGGTTACGAGCTGGGCCGCTGGCTGTCCACTATGGAACTCAGCTGGCGCCGTCACTGAGGAATGACCTGATCCCGGTGAGCAGGATGCCGAGCCCGTCCTCGAACCGCGCGTCCGTGTCCATCGGCGGATAGCGCTCGTCTCGTTCACCGGGCATCGGGTACATCGCCTGCTCCTCGATCGTGAACCCGATGACATAGCTGTACAGCGTGAACAGCGCTCGCTCCGCTTTGCCCGCGTCGAAACCGGCTTCGACGAACTGCTGGACCGGCGTCGCGTTCGGCAGCTGCTCCTCGGTGAAGAACGTGCCGGAGAAGACCTTCGCGCCGTCGCGGTAGTCGAGCATCATCTGACGCAGCACATAGGACCGGGTGCGCAGGAACTCCTCCCAGTCCCCGTTCTCCATCCGCACCGGCCGGTCCGCGGTGTAGTCGCGGTACATCTGGGTGGCCATCTCGTCGAGCAGTTCCTGCTTGTTCTTCATGTGCCAGTAGAGCGCGGGCGCCTTGACGCCCAGCTCCTGGCCGATCAGGCGCAGGGTGAGGCCGTTCAGGCCCACCTCGTTCAGCAACTTCAGTCCGGCCCTGGCCAGATCCTGCCTCGTCAAACCCATGCTTGACACCTTAACACCATTAAGTGCATCATCGAATTTAACAACGTTAAGGAGCAGTCATGGGCACGGATGTGATCGTGGCGGGCGCCGGCCCCGCAGGCTTGATGCTGGCGACCGAACTGACGCTGGCAGGCGTCGAAGTAGTGGTGGTGGACCGCGCGCCGGAGCGGAGCGGGCAGTCACGCGCGTTGAACCTGCAACCCCGCACGGTGGAGGCCTTCGCGCTGCGCGGCCTGCTCGAGCCGGTGCTCGACAGTGCGCAGGCCAAGGTGCGGGACGGCCATTTCTTCGGGCAGACACTCAGTTACACCGAACTGGACACCGACCACCCGTATCAGCTGGTCATCCCGCAGGCCGAAACCGAGCTGATCCTCGAAGCGCGGCTCGCCGAGCTGGGCGTGAAGGTGCGCTTCGGCCAGGAGCTCACCGCGCTCAACCAGGACGAGGACGGCGTGTCGGTCACCGTGAACGGCGAGGTCATCCGCGGCCGGTACCTGGTCGGCTGCGATGGCGGCCGCAGCACGGTCCGCAAGCTGGCGGGCATCGGCTTCCCCGGCACCGACGGGCACGGCTGGGGCGTCGTCGCCGACGTCGTGCTCGCCACCGGCGAGCCGGGCGTCCGCGCGGACTGGAGCTCGATGCGCGATGTCCTGCCCAAGCGCACTGAAGGCGAAAAGGGCTTCGGCGGCATGATCCCGCTGGGCAAACCGGGGCTGTACCGGCTCGTCTTCGGCGACCTCACCAGCCCGCTCCCCGACCGCACCGCGCCGATCACCGACGAGGAGTTCAAGGCGGGCCTGCGCCGGTTCTACGGCTCGCTCGAGGTTGCGGAGGTCCGCTGGAGATCCCGGTTCACCGACGCCGCCCGGCAGGCCGAGCGCTATCGGGCAGGCCGGGTCCTGCTGGCCGGAGACGCCGCGCACATCCATTTCCCGGTCGGCGGCCAAGGCCTGAACCTCGGCATCCAGGACGCGATGAACCTCGGCTGGAAGCTCGCGGCCGACCTCAAGGGCCACGGCCCGGTCGGCCTACTCGACACCTACGAGTCCGAGCGGCACCCGATCGCCGCCCGCGTCCTCGAAACCACCCGGACCCACAGCCTCCTCGCCCAACCCGAAAACACGGGCGCGCGCACCCTCTTCGCGAACCTGGCCGTGTTGCCCGACACCAACCACTACCTGGCGAACATGGTGTCCGGTTTGGACATCCGCTACCCGATGACCGGGCCACCCCACCACCTGCTCGGCACCCGCTTCCGCGGCCTGTGTCTCCCTGCGGGACAAGGACTCCTGCTCAGCGACGACCCCCGCAACCGCGACCTGGCCCGGCACTGGGAACCCCGGCTGACCGTGGCCCCCGACATCTCAACGCTCCCCTCCGCCTACGGCCCCGGAGTCCTCGTCCGCCCCGACGGCTACATCTGCTGGGTAGAGGGACCCGAGCCCCTGAAGCACGCCCTCCACACCTGGTTCGGCGCCCCCTAACCCCGCCCGCCCGCCCGGGGTCGTGAGTGATGCGGACGGTTATTGGGCGGAAAGTCAAACATGGCGTGGTCGACGCTTCCACGATGTGGCATTTGGGCCATCTGACGGCTCAAACACCGCATCGTCAGCCCGCTTCCCGCCGGGCGAAGGGCCGTTGTGCGGGGTTTTCGGCCGCTCAGTGGCCGAAAACCCCGCACAACCCACCAGTACACACCGACTGATGACGTGAACGCCTCGTTCGCAACGCACAACGTCGCGAACGAGGCGTTCACGTCATCCGGAACGACCTACTCAGCCCAAGAATATGGCCAAACAAGCCTAAAGCGGACAAAAGGCCAGGCTGGACCTCTCCGTGGACCCACTTGCGCGGCGGAAGCCGGCTACCGGCGCGGCCACCTTTGCCTTTCCCCTCAATAGAACCGTCGGCAACACTCACGACCCCCGGCAGGCCTAGCCGGACCTCCCGAGCACCGAGCGCCGGAGTAAAGCGGGCTTTATCCCGGCCGACCGGCATGCAGGTGAAGGGCTCGCCCGCACGCCGACTCGTCAGGCACGCGTGCCGACCGCCCAGGTACGCGTGTCGTCTGGCCAGGTACGCGTGTCGTCCGGCTAGGTACGCGTGTCGTCCGGCTAGGTACGCGTGTCGTCCGGCTAGGTACGCGTGTCGTCCATCCAAGTACGCGTGCCGACCATCCAGGTACGCGTGGCGTCTGGGTGGGTGTGGGGGCGTGGGTGGAGGGGATGTGGTGGAGGCGTGGGTCAACCGATCGGTTGATACGAGGCGACGGGTGGTGGAGGGCGAATCTGGCTGGGGAGGCGATACGGGAGGTGGGTGGTTCGCGCGAAAGTTGGGGCGTGCGAAGGAAAGCGGGTCCTGGGGTGCCGATCATCGAGGTGCGGGGACTGCACAAGCGTTATGGGGACAAGGTCGCTGTCGAGGATGTGTCGTTCAGCGTTGAGAGAGGGGAGATCTTTGGGATTCTCGGGCCGAACGGGGCCGGGAAGACGACCACCGTCGAGTGTGTCGAGGGGTTGCGGAAGCCGGACCGGGGCGTGATTTCCGTGCTGGGGCTGGATCCTCAGCAGGACAAAGCCGAATTGCGGCAACGGGTCGGGGTTCAGCTTCAAGAAGGGCAACTGCCCGATCGGCTGCGGGTGTTCGAAGCGCTTGAGTTGTACGCGTCGTTCTATCGGGAGCCCGCCGACTTGGAGAAGCTGCTCTCCACGCTCGGGTTGGCCGAGAAACGGGACACCGCCTACAAAAAGCTGTCCGGTGGGCAGAAGCAACGGCTCTCCATCGCGCTGGCGTTGGTGGGGAGTCCGCAGATCGCGGTGCTGGATGAGCTGACCACCGGGCTCGATCCGCAGGCGCGGCGGGACACCTGGGATCTCATCGAGGCCGTGCGGGATACCGGGGTGACGATTCTGCTTGTCACGCACTTCATGGAAGAGGCGGAACGGCTCTGCGACCGGCTGGCCGTGATCGATGGTGGGCGGGTTGTCGCTGTTGACACCCCCGGTGGGCTGGTGGCAGGGGTCAATGATGAGCAGCGGATCCGGTTCCGGCCGTCGCGGGAGGTTTCGGAGGAGTTGTTCGCCGCGCTGCCGGAGGTTCGGAAGGTGGAGCGGCAGGGTGGCGTGCTTGTCGTCACCGGGAGCGGGAATGTTCTGCATGCCGTGACGTCCGTGCTCGCCCGGCATCAGGTGATCGCTGGGGAGTTGCGGGTTGAGCACGCGAATCTCGATGACGCCTTCGTGGCGCTCACCGGCCGGAAACTGGACTAGGGGGAAACAGATGTCCGCGCTTGCGAAATTGACCGCGACCGAGGCGAAACTGCTGTTGCGGGACCCGGGTGGGCCGATCAGCATTCTCGGGATTCCGCTGGGGTTGCTCGTCGTTTTCGGGATCATGCCGGGGAACGACACGCCCAGCGCCGAATATGGGGGAAGCTCCGCGCTTGCGGCGGTGATCGCGCCGATGGCCGTCGCGCTGCTGCTGGGGATGCTGGGGTTGATGTTCCTGCCGATGGCGATGGCGACGCATCGGGAAAAAGGCGTGCTCAAAAGGCTTTCCGCCAGCCCAGTCGCGCCGAGCCGGCTGCTGGCCGCTCAGCTGCTGGTCACCTTGGCTGCCGCGGTCGCGGTGATCGTGATCGTGCTGGGGGTCGGACGGTTCGCGTTGGGGCTGGCGATGCCGCTGAATCCGGGTAGCGCGCTGCTCAGCGTCTTGCTCGGGAGCGCGTCGCTGTTCTCGATCGGGCTCGTGGTGGCCGCGGTCGTGCCGACCGGGCGGGCCGGGGCGGGCATCGGGTATGCCACGTTCTTTCCGATGCTCGCGCTCGGCGGAGTGTGGGTGCCCAAGGATCAGCTGCCCGGCGCGCTGCAGACCGTGGCCGACATCCTGCCGCTCGGTGCGACGCTGACGTCGCTGCGCGATGCCTGGACCGGGCATGCGCTGCACGTGCTTCCCCTCGTCTCGATGGTCGTGGTCACCGTGGTGTGCACCGCGCTCGCGGCTCGGTTCTTCCGATGGGAGTGACGCTGGAGCACGCGGACGCCAAGCTCGCCACCGCGCCGGTGTTCGCGATCGCCGGTGCCATGGGGGCGCTGCTGCTCGCCGTGTCCGGGCGCTATGGGTTCTTCGGGGATGAGCTCTACTTCCTGGCCGCCGGTCGGCATCTGGCTTGGGGGTATGCCGACCAGCCGCCGCTGCTTCCGTTGCTCGCGCGACTGCTGGACACCGGTTCGCCGGTCGTGCTGCGGCTGCCCGCGACGCTGGCCACGGCGGCCGGGGTGGTGTTCGCCGCGCTCATCGCCCGTGAGCTGGGCGGCGGGCGGAAGGCGCAGGTGCTGACCGCGGGCGCGTTCGCCGTCTGCACGCAACTGCTCGGCACCGGGCACTACCTGGCCACGTCGACCATCGACCCGTTCCTGTGGACGGTCATCCTCTGGCTGATCGTGCGCTGGATCCGGACGCGGGACGACAACCTGTTGCTGTGGGTGGGCGGTGTCACCGGGCTCGCGCTGAACACGAAGTTCCTCATCGGCGCGTTCTGGGTGATCGCGGTCGTCGCACTACTGGCCATCGGGCCTCGGGATCTGCTCAAGCGACCGAAACTGTGGGCAGGCGCCGGAATCGCGGCGGTCATGGTCGCGCCGACGTTGATCTGGCAGGCGGCCAACGGCTGGCCGCAGCTCGAAATGGGTCAGGCGATCTCCGCGGAGGTCGCCAGCATCTGGGGCGGCAGGCTGCTTTACCTGCCGTCGGCGCTCCTGCTCGCCGGGCTTCCGGTGGGCGCGTTGTTGGTGGGCTACGGCCTGTGGCGGTTGCTGCGCTCGGACCGGTGGCACGCCTACCGTTTCCTCGGCTGGACGACCGTGGGACTCATCCTGCTGTTCTTCGCGGTCAACGGGCGTCCGTACTACATCACCGGGATGTTGCCGCTGTGCTGGGCGGTCGCGGCGGTGGAACTCGAAAGCGGCCGTGCCTCGCGGTGGTGGCGCTGGCTCGCGACCTGGCCGGTCTACCTGCTGAGCCTGCTGGTCCTGCTGCCCGGCGCGTTGCCGATCTGGCCGCAGAGCTGGCTGGCGGACCAGGACCTGCCGAGGCCGGTATTCTCCTCGGCCGAAATCGGCTGGCCGGAGTTCACGGACTCGGTCGCGGCGACGTACCGGACACTGCCGCCCGGCACCGCGATCGTCACCCGGTTCTACTGGAACTCCGCAGCGCTCGACCACTACGGCGGCGGCAGGCTGCCCGAGCCGTCGAGTGGCAGCCGCGGGTACTGGACGCTCACCAGCCCGCCGGACACGGCCGACGCCGTGCTCTACATCGGGGAGCCGCAGGAGGTGCTCAAGCAGTACTTCGCCGAGGTCAGGCCGCTGGGCCGGACGGGCGGCGCGCAGGATGAGCCGATGTGGCTCGCCACTGGCAGGACGAGGCCGTGGTCCGAGGTCTGGCCCGCGTTCCGTAATCTAGGGCTCTGACTGTGTCGGCCGCCACAGCGGGTAAACGCACCCGGCCGTGGTATGAGCCGCGCCCGTAGGGTGCAGGGGGACGTCCTCGACCACGTACAGCTGGGAGTTTGCATGACCGCCGCCACCGCGGCCGCCGAAACCGAGGAGACCGAGACCGCCGAGTTCGCCAGGCGGCCGGTGTTCCTCATGGCAGCCGCGACAGGACTGGTCCTACTCCTGGTCTCCGGCCGCTATGGCTACTTCGGGGACGAGCTGTACTTCTGGGCCGCGGGGAAACACCTCGACTGGGGTTACGCCGACCAGCCCCCGGTGCTGCCGCTGCTGGCGGCGTTGATGGACGCGATCGCACCGGGGTCGCTGGTCGTGTTCCGGCTGCCCGCCGTGCTGGCGGTCGCGGCCACCGTGGTGTTCACCGCGCTGATCGCGCGGGAAATGGGCGGCAAGCGCAAGGCGCAGCTGCTCGCGGGTGGCGCGGCCGCGATCTGCGGGCAGTTCGTCGGCAGCGGTCACTACCTGGCCACCTCGACGATCGACCCGTTCCTGTGGACGGTCATCCTCTGGCTGATCGTCCGCTGGATCCGGACCCGCGACGACAACCTGCTGATCTGGCTCGGGGTCGCCACCGCGGTGACGCTGAACGTCAAGTTCCTGATCGCCGGGTTCTGGGTGGTCGCGGGCGTCGCGGTGGTCGTGTTCGGGCCGCGCGAGATCTTCGCCAGGCCGAAGCTGTGGATCGGCGGCGCGATCGCGGCGGTGTCGATCCTGCCGACGCTGCTGTGGCAGTCGGCGAACGACTGGCCTCAGCTCGGCATGAGCGAGGCGATCTCCAAGGAGGTCAACGGCGGCTGGGGCGGCCGCGCCGGGTTCGTACCCGGCGCGCTGACCGGCGCCGGCCTCGCGATCGGCGCGTTCCTGGTGGTGTTCGGGCTCGCGACGCTGCTGTTCACCCGTGAGCAGCGGGCGTACCGGTTCCTCGGCTGGACGGTCGTCGGCCTGACGATCGTGTTCATCGTGGCCAACGGCCGCTACTACTACATCTCCGGCATGTACCCGATCTGCTGGGCGGCCGCCGCGGTGTACATCGGCAAGCACCGCCCGGCGCTGTGGTGGCGCTGGATCCCGACGTGGCCGGTGTTCGTGCTTTCGGCGTTGTACACGCTGCCGTACGTCGTGCCACTGCAGCCGATCCACTGGATCGCGGAGAACAAGAGCACCCTGCGCCCCGCGTACTCGCACGAGGAGATCGGCTGGCCGCAGATGGCCGACTCGGTTTCCCAGGCGTACCAGAGCCTGCCGCCGGACCTGCGCGCGCACACGTCCATCGTGACCACCGGTTACTGGCAGGCGGGTGCGCTCAACCGGTACGGCCCCGACCGCGGGCTGCCGCCGGCGTACAGCGCGAGCCGCGGTTTCTGGTACTTCGGACAGCCGCCGGAGACGGCGACCAACGTGCTCTTCGTCGGCTACGAGCCGCAGCGGCTGGCCGCGCACTTCAAGGGCGCGAACATCGTGCTGCGGATCAACAACCACCTGGGCGTCAAGAACTCCAGCCAGAACATGCCGGTGTGGCTGCTCAACGACCGCACCCAGCCGTGGTCGGTGATCTGGCCGCTGGTCAAGGACTTGAAGGCTTGATCAACGACGTGTGGCCGCCCGCGCGCGTGACCCATGTGTGGTGGCCTTGGCGCACCAACATCGACCAGCTGCTGCCCTACATCCTGCTGGTCATCGCGACGGCGGTCAGTCTCACCCGCCCGCACACCTGGCCGGGGCTGCCGGCCACCCTCGCGCTCATCGCGGGCACCGTGCTCTGGCTGGCACTGACCGTCACCTGGCCGCCGAAACGTCTGCGCGACAACGGTTTCTTCATCGCGGCGGCCTACGTGGGCACCCTGGTGCTGGCGACGGCGCTGATCACTCGCGAGGCGCTGTTCCTCATCTTCATGATCAGCGGGTTCTTCCAGGCGCTCCGGCTGCGCCCGCTGCCGGTGGCCGTGTCGGGCATCTTCGCGACCTCGTTCCTCATCAACACGATGCCCGCGGGCGGGCCCGTGGTCGCGCTCACGAACGAACCGGCGCTGTGGATCCCGATCATCCTGATCCAGACGGCCGCGGTCAGCGTCGGCACGCTCATCTCGGCCAAGATCTCCAAGCAGAACGAGCAACTGCGCCAGACGAACGACGAGCTGGAAGCCGCGCAGGAAGAGAACGCGGGCCTGCACCGGCAGCTGCTGAGCCAGGCACGCGAAGCCGGGGTGCTCGACGAACGCCAGCGGCTCAGCGAGGAAATCCACGACACGCTCGCGCAGGGGTTCACCGGGATCATCACCCAGCTCGAAGCCGCCAGGCAGGCACGCGACAACTCGGCGGAATGGCAGCGTCACCTCGACAACGCGACCGCGCTCGCCAGGGAGAACCTCGCCGAAGCCCGGCGGACGGTGCACGCGCTGCGGCCGCAGCAGCTCAACGAAGCCACGCTTCCCGAGGCGCTCGGCCAGGTGTCGGCCCAGTGGTCCGAGCGGACCTCGGTCCCGGCTCAGTTCACCATCACCGGCACCGCGCGGCCGCTGCATCCGGAGATCGAGGCGACCCTGCTGCGGATCACGCAGGAAGCGCTCACGAACGTCGCGAAGCACGCGAACGCCGGGCGCGTCGGCGTCACACTGTCCTATATGGAGGATCAGGTGACGCTCGACGTGCGTGACGACGGCGTCGGCTTCGCCGAGGTGGCCTGGGGCTACGGCTTGACCGGGATGCGGCAACGCGCACAGCGGCTTTCGGGGACACTGGACGTCGAGTCCGAACCAGGGGGCGGCACCGCCGTGTCCGCGACCGTGCCCGCGATCTCAGGAGCGTCGTGACCATCACCATCCTGATCACCGACGATCACCCGATCGTCCGCGACGGCCTGCGCGGCATCTTCACCGGCGAGCCGGACTTCGAGGTGGTGGGCGAGGCCGCGAACGGCCAGGAGGCCGTGACGCTGGCCGAAAGCCTGCGCCCCGACGTGGTGCTGATGGACCTGCGCATGCCGGGCCACGACGGCGTGTCGGCCATCCGCGAGCTGACCAAGCGCAAGAACCCGGCCCGGATACTGGTGCTGACCACCTACGACACCGACTCCGACGTACTGCCCGCGATCGAGGCGGGCGCGACCGGTTACCTGCTCAAGGACTCACCGCGCGAGGAGCTCTTCCGCGGGGTCCGGGCGGCCGCGCGCGGCGAGGCGGTGCTCTCCCCCGCCGTCGCCAGCCGGATCATGGGTCAGATGCGCGCACCCGCGCAGGAACCCTTGAGCCAGCGCGAGATCGAGGTGCTGGCGCTGATCGCGCGCGGCTCGACGAACAAGGAAGCGGCCAAGAAGCTGTTCATCAGCGAGGCCACGGTAAAGACCCACCTGCTGCACGCCTACGCCAAGCTCGGCGTCAAGGACCGCGCGGCGGCCGTGGCGACGGCCTTCGAGCGCGGCCTCCTGCGGGGATAAAGCCCGCTAAACTCCCGGGGATAAAGCGGGCTTTATCTCGCGGAGTAAAGCCCGCTTTATCCCGGTCCTAGGGGGTTTTGAGCTGGATGCGGATGGGGCGGGCTGGGTCGGCGCTGAGGTGGGTGTCGTTCTCGACGTGGGGGAAACCGGCGTCCGCAAACGCTTTCGTCAGCCATTCGTCCATAGTGGACAGGGTCAGTTCGAGGTCGAGTACGTCCGTGGCCTGGCTTCCGGGTATCGAGGTCGGGCCGATGTGCTCGGCCTTCAGGAGCTTGTCACCCGCGACCAGCTTCAATCGGGCGATCGCGCGGGCGGCCTGGGCGGGCCAGGTTTCGTCGTAGGGCACGGTTTTCGGGGAGTCGGCCTCGCGCGCGCGGTGCAGGCGCAGGTTGGCTTCGAACGGGACCAGCCGGTCGGCCCAGAGCGCGTCGACCTCGGCGAGCACGATGTCGGGCGCGCCGCCGTTGTCCAGCCAGACGTCGGCCGCCGCGCGGCGCTGCTCCGGCGTCGCCTGCGCGGCGATGCGGGCGCGCGCGTCGGACTCCGGCATGCCCCGCGACTCGACCAGCCGCCGCACGCGGGTCTCGACCGGCGCGTCGACCACGATGACCAGGTGATAGTTCGGCGCGAACCCGTTCTCGACGAGCAGCGGGATGTCGTGCACGACGATCGCGTCCGGCGCCGCGCCCGCCATCAGCTCGGCCGTGCGCGCGCCGACACGCGGGTGCACGATCGCGTTAAGCCGTTTGCGTGACTCGTCGTCGGCGAACGCCTTCGCCGCCAGCGCCGGCCGGTTGAGGCTGCCATCCGCCGAAAGCACCTCTTCACCGAACGCCGCGACGATCTCCGCGAGCCCTTCGGTGCCGGGTTCGACCACCTCACGGGCCAGTTTGTCGGAGTCGATGAGCACCGCCCCGTGCTCGGCCAGCCGACCGGCGACCGTCGATTTACCTGCACCGATCCCGCCGGTGAGTCCCACGCGCAGCATGCGTCAGACCCTAATGCACGGCCGCCGCTGCACAGCGGTCGCCGTTAAGCAAGATCATCGATCGGCGTGACAGAACTGATATGGGTGACACGCCGGTCGCGTTCCACGCTTGGATACTCGCTTTGCGTACGGTGCGAAGCGGAGTGGTCGCCCACACGGAGGAATGGATGGCATCCAGTAAGCACGTCGGGAGGCACCGGCTGGGCACGCCGGGGCTGGTGCACTGTGTCGCGCATCGTGCGGTTTCACTGGCGCTGGAGGAGTATCGGCGCACCTGGTTCAGCGCCATGATGGTGCCTGCCAAGCACAGCCTCGCCGGGCTGCGCCGCAAGGCTCGCGAAGCCGCGCTCGAGCGCATCTGGATCCCCGCCACCACGTGACCGCGGTGTCGCCTGTGGACAGTCAGGGTGAACCTGGCAGGACAAACGCGTTCCCTTAACGGCCGCAATATCGTATCTTCTGTCGCAACAACGCCTAAGGGGGATGCGGCAGATGGCGACCCGACATGGCACAGCGAGACCGTCCCAGCAGGTCCACCGCGAAAAATTCCTCGACGCGGCGCTGAAGCTGCTCGTCGAAAACGGCGTTGCCGGACTGACCGTCCGCGCGGTCGCCGAGCTCGCGGGCTCCACCACCATCGCCGTCTACACCAGGTTCGGTGGCCGGGCCGGCGTGCTCGACGCCCTGTACGAGCGGGTGTTCGAGCTGCTGTCCGAAGCACTCGACGCCATTCCGCCGCCGACGGACGACCCGCGCGAGGACCTGATGAGCTGCGCGCTGGCGTATCGGGACTTCGGGTTGGAGAGCCCGGCACGCTACGCGTTCATGTTCGAACGCCCGGTGCCGGATTTCGACCCCGACCCGGCACTGCGCGTGACCGTGCTGCGTGACTCGTTCAGTGTCCTTCTCCACCGCGTCGCCCGCGCCTGCCCGCCCGGCGCCGACGCCGTGCGCCTCGCGTATCTGCTGTGGACGACCATGCACGGCCTGGTCAGTGTCGAACTCGTCCAGCAGCTGCGCGGCCCGCTGCCCGGCTGGTTCCTGCAGCCGACGCCCGAAGCCAACGAGCCCGTCTACCGCGAGGGCATCCTCGCGATGATGAACGGCCTCGGCCTGTAAGACCACGAAAAACGGCCCCGGTCCACAAAGGACCGGAGGCGAGGGGCACCTCCGGTGCGTAGGCTCGGCCATGGTTGAGGGTCGTGTCCCGCTCCCCGCCCCGCGGCGGTGATGGGCGCGGCCGAACCACACAAAGGCCACCCTTGTAACGCTGAGCCTGGATCCACCGGTGTTGTTGGTGTGTTGATCGTGTCGTAGACGCGCAGATGCCCTCTGACTTGGGATGATTGTTCTTGCGACGGAACAAAGTCCACTAAGAGAGAGGGCATCTGCTGGATGCGATCATCTCATAGCGCCGCCCGGACCGATGTGAGGTTCGACGAGCAGAGTCTCGTGTCGTGCGCCGGGATCGTGCCGCTGATGAGGCTGGCGGAGAACATCAGCCTGGGCAAGCTCATCGAAGACCGTGTTGACCTGGGGATCCCGGTCGGGGCGAACAGTGACGCGAAAGCCCTCTCGATCGTGGCCGGGATGGTGATCGGCGCGGATTCGATCGACGATCTCGACGTGATCCGTCACGGCGCGATGCGCCGGTTGTTCGACCGGGTGCGGGCGCCCTCGACGTGCGGGTCGTGGTTGCGGGGGTTCACCGGCGGTCATGCCCGCCAGCTCACCTCGGTCGCCGCCGAAGCGCTGGTGCGGCTCTCGGAGCAGGCACCGTTGCTGCCCGGTGCGGGGCAGTTGGCGTTCATCGACATCGATGCCAAGAGCACCGAGGTCTACGGGCACGACAAGGACGGGGGCGTGTCACGCCAACTGTGTAGGTCGGGGGTGTACCAAGATCGACCGGCCTGGTGGGCGGTCGGAAGGGACACCGAGTGACGCAGAACACATCGCCTCGTCGCAGTGACGAGGCGGCGGCGCGGCAGCTGGCGGAGACGTTCTCGCCGGAGACGATCGACGCGCTGCTGAAGGACGCCAAAGCGGCCGGAACGCCGATCGACGGCGTCAACGGCTTGCTGAATCAAATGACCAAAGCGGTCCTCGAGCGGGCGCTGCAGGCCGAGATGACCGACCATTTAGGCTATGACGCCGGCGACCCCTCCGGTCGCGGTTCCGGCAATTCCCGAAATGGGAAGTCGACCAAGACGGTGTCGACGATGAACGGTCCGGTCGATATCGAGGTTCCGCGTGACCGGAACGGGTCTTTTGAACCCGCGATCGTGCCGAAGCGATCTCGTCGGATCGGCAACATCGACGACATGATCCTGTCACTGTACTCCCGGGGCATGACCACCCGCGACATCGAAGCGCATTTGCTGGAAGTTTATGGCGTGAATGCCTCCCGGGAATTGATATCGAACGTGACCGATGTCGTGGTCGACGAGATCAAAGCGTGGCAATCACGTCCGCTCGACGAGGTGTATCCGATCCTGTATGTGGATGGAATCCGGATCCGCGTCAAAGACAACGGCGTGGTGACCACCAAAGTCGCCTACCTGGCCATCGGTGTCGACGTGGACGGCCGCAAGCACGCTCTCGGCTGCTGGATCCAGGACACCGAGGCCGCGAAGTTCTGGCAGAAGGTCGTCACCGACCTGCGCAACCGTGGCGTCAAAGACATCCTCATCGCCTGCTGCGACGGCCTGACCGGTCTTCCCGACGCGATCAAAGTGATCTTTCCTGACACGGTCGTGCAGACCTGCGTGGTCCACGTCATCCGCAACGCCTCGAAATTCGTGTCCTACAACGACCGCAAAAAGATCGCCACATCGATGCGCGAGATCTACTGCGCCCCCACCGTCGAAGGCGCCGAACTCGCCCTGGCCGAATTCGACAAGAAATGGGGGCAACAATATCCAGGAGCCATCGACGTGTGGCATAACGCCTGGAATGACCTCATCCCGTTCCTTGACTACCCGCCGGAACTCCGCAAAATCGTCTACACCACCAATGCTATCGAATCCATCAACTTCCAACTCCGCAAAATCACCAAGAACCGCGGACACTTCCCCGACAAAGACGCAGCCATGAAACTTCTCTACCTCGGACTCCGCAACATCTCCAGTCAACGCGGCGGAACATCCGGAACGGGAACACACGGCTGGAAAGTCGCACTCAACACCCTAGCCCGCCTCTTCCCAGGAAGGCTCCCTTTCTGATAACCTGAAAAACGTAAGTAATCACCTCTGACTTACACAGAAATCGTGACAGGCTCCGACACGATGACCTCGGGACTGGACATCGCGGTCCGGTCGCCGGGTGCCGCGGCGCTGCGGGCAGCGCGTGCCCGCCTCGGGGTGGCGCCGCTGCGAGCGTTGTGGGACTGGGCCTGCGGCCCGGTCGCCACCCGCGCCGACGCTCGGGCCTGGTACCGGGGCTGGCGGCTGCTCGCCTGGGACGGCACCACTCTGGACGTGCCCGACACCGAGGACAACGCCCGCCTGTTCGGGCTCGCGGGCGGGAAAGCCGGCCCGTCCGGCTACCGCAAACTTCAGCTGCTGGGCCTGGTGGAATGCGGCACCCGCGCGTTCCTCGGCGCTGTGTTCTCCAGCACCGCGAACGGGGAAACCACCCTCGCCACACGGTTGCTGGACAAACTCACCCCCGGCGTCCTGCTGCTGGGCGACCGCAACTTCTACACATGGCCGCTCTGGCACGCCGCGGCCACGACCGGAGCGGACCTGTTGTGGCGCGCCACATCCAACGCCAACCTGCCTAGCGACCAGACATGCCCCGACGGCTCCTACCTGTCCCGGTTCCCGAACCGCAAGCATTACCGCCACCAGCCGGACCCACGGCCGGTGCGCGTGATCACCGCGATGATCACCATCACCACCGCCGACGGCAACACCCGCCACGAGCACTACCAGCTGATCACCACCATCCTCGACCACCACGCCGCACCCGCCGCGGACCTGATCGACCTCTACCTGCGCCGCTGGGACATCGAACGCGCCTTCTACTCCTGGAAAGTGCTGCAAAAAGGCCCCGGACGGGTCCTGCGCTCACGCACCCACACCGGGATCGAGCAAGAGGTCTACGCCTACCTGACCACCTACCAACTGCTACGGCGCTTCGCCCAGGACAGCGCCGACACCGCCGACGTCGACATCAACCGCGTGTCCTTCACCCTCGCGCTGACCACCATCACCGACAGCATCATCAGCCACCGCGGAGCCACCCCCGACCACCGCCACACACACGCTACACACCGAGCAACCCGCAGACTCAACCCACAACACCACAGGTCACGGCAATGCCCCCGAGCACGGAAACGACCCACCTCACCATTCCCATCCAAACGCCCGGGAACACCACCATCACAAAAAGTCACCTACACAACCACCGTCTTGACACCACACCCCACGCCCTAACTACCCGGCATTGGGTTCTAACCGGTCTAAACACTCACGACCCCCACGACGCTCACGACCTCCAGGGCCTCAGCGACAGAAAACGGCCCCGAGTCCGATTGGACTCGGGGCCGTTTCGCTAGCTAGCTAGCGGTGAAGCTCACGCACCACCGGAGAGCTTCTCGCGGAGCGCCGCGAGCTGCTCGTCGGAGGCGAGGGTGCCGCCGCTCTTCGCCTCGGCCGGGGCCGAGGTGTAGGACTGCTCGCCACCGTCGCCGGAGGTGACACCGGTCGCCGCGTCGGCAGCGGCCTCCGCGTCGGCCTCGGCGGCCTTGACGACCTGCTTCATGTGGGCCTCGTAGCGGGTGTGGGCCTCGGCGTACTGACGCTCCCACTCCTCACGCTGCTTGTCGAAGCCTTCCTGCCACTCCTGGGTGTCCGGGTCGAAGCCTTCGGGGTAGATGTAGTTGCCCTCGGCGTCGTACTCGGCGGCCATGCCGTACTGGGTCGGGTCGAACTCGGCGTCCGGCGTGACACCCTCGTTCGCCTGCTTCAGCGACAGCGAGATGCGACGACGCTCGAGGTCGATGTCGATGACCTTGACCATGACGTCGCCGTTGACCTGGACGACCTGCTCCGGGATCTCGACGTGGCGCTCGGCCAGCTCGGAGATGTGGACCAGGCCCTCGATGCCCTCTTCGACGCGGACGAACGCACCGAACGGAACCAGCTTGGTGACCTTGCCCGGCACGATCTGGCCGATCGCGTGGGTGCGGGCGAACTGACGCCACGGGTCTTCCTGGGTCGCCTTCAGCGACAGGGAGACGCGCTCGCGGTCCATGTCGACGTCGAGAACCTCGACGGTGACTTCCTGGCCGACCTCGACAACCTCCGACGGGTGGTCGATGTGCTTCCAGGACAGCTCGGAGACGTGCACCAGGCCATCGACGCCACCCAGGTCCACGAAGGCACCGAAGTTGACGATCGAGGAGACGACACCCTTGCGGACCTGGCCCTTGGCGAGCGCGTTGAGGAACTCGCTGCGGACCTCGGACTGGGTCTGCTCCAGGTAGGCGCGGCGGGACAGGACCACGTTGTTGCGGTTCTTGTCCAGCTCGATGATCTTCGCTTCGAGCTCGCGGCCGACGTACGGCTGCAGGTCGCGGACACGGCGCATCTCGACCAGCGAGGCCGGGAGGAAGCCGCGGAGGCCGATGTCCAGGATGAGACCACCCTTGACGACCTCGATGACGGTGCCCTTGACGGGCTCGTCCTTCTCCTTGAGCTCTTCGATCGTGCCCCAGGCGCGCTCGTACTGCGCACGCTTCTTGGACAGGATCAGGCGCCCTTCCTTGTCCTCCTTCTGGAGAACGAGGGCTTCCACCTCGTCACCGACCTTGACCACTTCGGCCGGGTCGACATCGTGCTTGATGGACAGTTCGCGCGAGGGGATGACGCCCTCGGTCTTGTAGCCGATGTCGAGCAGCACCTCGTCGCGATCGACCTTGACGATGGTGCCTTCGACGATGTCGCCATCGTTGAAGTACTTGATCGTCTTGTCGATGGCGGCGAGGAAGTCTTCCTCCGACCCGATGTCGTTCACGGCGACCTGAGGGGTACCGGACGAAGTCGGGGCAGTGGCGGTGTCGATGGTCATTAGGCGGGTTGCTCCGGTGATGGATGGATTAGTGGGTGTGCAGTTGTTGGGCACGGCGGGAACCGGCATAGGCGACTGCGAACGACCTCGAAAAGACCGCGAACATCACCGCAAACGGTGCGCGGCCCGAACCCGATCAACGAAACACGTCTGAGGGATAGGCAGCGCGAACCCACTGCGCTAACAGATATCCTACGCGGCCCCCTGTACGGGACACAATCAGGGTCCGCTCGCGGGATCTTGGCCGCCGCTAGTCTCTGCGAGTAGCCCTCGACCTGCGAAAAGGATACCCGCGTGAGCGTCTCACCCGCCCCACCGCCCGACGATCGCCACGCACGCGCGGAGGAGCGGCTGGGCACGACGGGCACCTCGTACCGCGCGGTCGGCACGCGTGAGGCGACCGCGGCGAACCTCGCCTGGTGGGACGCCGACGCCGACGACTACCAGGCCACGCACGGCGAATTCCTCGGCGACGCCGACTTCGTGTGGTGCCCGGAAGGAGTCCGCGAGGCCGATGCGGGACTGCTCGGCCCGGTCGCGGGCAAGCGGGTGCTCGAGGTCGGCTGCGGGCAGGCGGCCTGCGCGCGCTGGCTCGTCCAGCAGGGCGCGCACGTCGTCGCGATGGACCTGTCCGGCGGGATGCTGCGCCACGCGCGCGAAGGCAACGCGCGCACCGGGCTCGACGTGCCGTTGGTGCAGGCCACCGCGGAGCGGCTGCCGATCGCGACGGCGAGCGTGGACCTGGCCTGCTCGGCGTTCGGCGCGGTGCCGTTCGTGACTTCGATCGACGCGGTGTTCACCGAGGTTTCGCGTGTTCTTCGCCCAGGCGGGGCTTGGGTCTTCTCGGTGACGCACCCGATGCGCTGGATCTTCCCCGACGATCCGGGACCGACCGGGCTGACCGCGACGCAGCCGTATTTCGATCGCACGCCGTACGTGGAGGTCGACGAGGACGGCGAGGCGACCTACGTCGAGTATCACCGGACGCTCGGCGACTACGTCCGCGCGCTGGCCGGCGCCGGACTGGCGCTGGAAGACCTGATCGAGCCGGAGTGGCCCGAGGGGCACACCCGGACCTGGGGACAGTGGAGTCCGTTGCGGGGCAAGCTTTTTCCCGGCACCGCGATCTTCCGCACCCGCAAGCCGTGAGCCACGAGGAGCGGCTGGGCGAGGCCGTGCTGCGCAGGCACGACTACGGTCCAGGCTCGGTCGAGCGGCTGTGGTCGGCCGCCGAGGTCTGGCAGTTGTTCCCGCCGGACAAGACCGCCGACATGGACGCGCACCTGCGCGCGTGGTGCGAGCGGATGGCGAAACTGGCGCCGGGAGCCGACTCCGCGTGCATGGTCAACTGGCCGAGCCACGACGCGCACGCCATCCGCGCCTTCCTCGACCACGGTTTCGTGCCGATCTCGATCCTCGCGACGCGCAAGGCGCCACCCGGCGAGGTCGTCGCGCCGGACGGGGTCACGATCCGCCGGGCGCGGGAAGCGGACTTCGAGGACGTGCTCGCGCTGGCGATCTCGACGTTCGACTACACCGGGCTGGTGTCGTCGCCGAAGCGCCCGGAGACCGAGGAGCTGGTCCGGCCCCAGCTGAAGCGCCAGTTCGAGGGCGATCAGCTCGTCTGGGTCGCCGAGCGCGACGGCGGGGTGATCGCCGCCGCGGAATGCGGCTGGGTCGAGTCCGAGCCGGATTCGTGGGCGGCCGAGTTGCTGCCGCACGGCCGGTGGGGTTACGTGAACAACGTCGTCACCGCGCCGGACGCGCGCGGCGGCGGGCTCGGGCAGGCGCTGATGTCCTTGGTGCACAACGAGTTCCACACCGCGGGCGCGGTCGGGACGTATCTGTACTACAACCCGCCGAACCCGCTCGCGTCCGTTTTCTGGCCGAGGCAGGGTTACCGTCCCTTGTGGACGATTTGGGAGGTCCGTCCCGCGTCGGCGATTCGGTGACCCGGAAGTGTGACGCGCACCCCCTCGGCTTGATCACCACCCAGCACAGGGCTACCTTTTGAACTGACCAGTCAGTTTAAAAACGGGAGTTCACCGTGCAGGTTCGAGCCGACCGGGTGTCCGTCGAAGGGCCCCACGGCACGCTGTTACCACCCACCTCGCTGACCGTCGCCGACGGTGAGCTCGCCCTCGTGCACGGCGAACCCGGGGTCGGCGTGACCGCGTTCGGCCTCGCGCTCGCGGGCCGGATCAAGCCTGCCACCGGGACCGTCACCGCCGACGACTCGGCGAAGCTGCAGGACATGGTCGCGATCGTCGACGCGCCGGGCGTCACCGAGCCCGACGACGCGCTGCCGTTGCGCGTCGTCGTCGGCGAAGAGCTCGCGCTCGCGCACAAGCCCGCCGGCAAGGCCGACGTGCTGGCCTGGCTGACCGAGCACGACGTCGCCCCGCTGGCGAACGTGCGCTTCGAGAACATCGAGCCCGCGACGCGGACCCGGCTGCTGACCACGCTGGCCGCGAGCCGCCGCGGGATCCGCGTGCTGGTGCTCGACCAGCCCGAGCGCCACACCTCCGACCTCGGCGCGTGGATGGCGCTGGCGCGCGAGAACGCCGCCGCCGGCCTCGCCGTGGTCGTGCTGACCACCACTCCCCTGGTCGCGCTGGGCTTCGAGCCCGCGCGGATCGGGCAACTGGACCAACCCTCGCCGCAGGTGTGCCGCGAGGTCGAAGGAGAGCAGGAATGACCGCCATCCGGATCGCGCTGAACGAGCTTCGCAGGCTTTCCGCCGGGAAGCTGCCGAAGCTCGCGATGCTCGCGCTCGTGCTGGTCCCGCTGCTGTACGCGTCCTTCTATCTGTACGCGAACGTCGACCCGTACTCGCGGCTGGACAAGCTGCCCGCCGCGGTCGTGGTCAGCGACCAGGGCGCCGACGGCCGCAACGTCGGCCGTGAGGTGGGCGACGAGCTGCTCAAGTCGGGCACGTTCCAGTGGCACGAGGTGTCCGCCGACGAGGCGAAGGCGGGTGTGCGCGACGACAAGTACTCGTTCGCGATCGGCATCCCGGCCGGGTTCTCGCAGGCGCTGCTGGGTGTCGGGACGTTCCAGCCGCAGCAGGCGACGGTCACGCTGACCACCAACGACGCCAACAACTACCTGTCCGGCACGATCGCCAAGCAGGTCGCCGAGCAGGTGCGCAAGACGATCGCGGAGAAGGTCGGCAGCGAGGCGGCCGACCGATTCCTGGTCGGCTTCTCCACCATCTACGGCAAGATCGCCGAAGCCGCATCCGGCGCGAACAAGCTCGCCGACGGGCTCGGCCAGCTGAAGTCCGGCCAGGCCCAGCTGTCCGATGGCGCCGGCCAGCTCGCGTCGGGCCTCGGCCAGCTGTCGCCGGGCCTGAACACGTTGCGGGACAAGACAAAGGACCTGCCTTCGCAGGCGAGCAAGCTCGCGGACGGCGCATCGCAGGTGGCCGCGGGCAACGCGAAGATCGCGTCGACCGCCTCGGCGGTGGCGAGCGCTTCGGCCGACCTGCAGAGCAACCTCAACAGCGTCAACGGCTCGCTCGCGCAGAAGCTGCGCGCCGACGGGCTGCCCGAGGCGCAGGTGCAGCAGGTCCTGTCCGCGCTGGGCACGCTGCGCGCGCCGCTCGACTCCGCGAACACCAAGATCCAGGACGCCAACTCCCAGGTTTCCCAGCTCGCGAGCGGGTCGAAGCAGGTCGCCGACGGCGCGGCCCAGCTCGCCGCCGCCTCCCCGCAGCTGGCGTCCGGCATCGCTCAGGCCGCGGACGCTGGCAACCAGCTGAGCACCGGCGCGAACAAGCTGGCCGACAGCGAGAAGACGGCCGTCACCGCGACGAACCAGCTCGCGGACGGGTCGGCGCAGCTGCGTGACGGTCTCAACGAGGGCCTGAAGCAGATCCCCAACCCCGACGACCCGACCCGCAGCGCGACCGCCAACACGATCGCCGACCCGGTCGCGATCAACTCGGCCTCGGCGGCCTCGGCGGGGACGTACGGCGCCGGGCTGGCCCCGTTCTTCATCTCGCTGGCGACCTGGATCGGCGCGTTCGTGCTGTTCCTGCTGCTCCGCCCGCTCGCCACCCGCGCGCTGACCGCCGGCGCGTCGCCGTTCCGCGTCGCGCTGGGCGGCTGGCTGTCCGCGGCCGTGCTCGGCATCGCACAGGTGATCGTGCTGTTCGGCGCGGTGACCTGGCTGGTCGGCATCCACATCGCGCACCCGCTCGGCGCGATCGGGTTCGCCATCCTGGTGTCGCTGACGTTCACCGCCGTGGTGCACGCGCTGAACGCGTTCTTCGGCGCGGTCGGCAAGTTCCTCGGCCTGGTGCTGCTGGTGCTCCAGCTGGTCAGCGCGGGCGGCACATTCCCGTGGCAGACCATCCCCGACGCGCTGTACCCGCTGCACATCGTGCTGCCGATGGGCTACGCGATCGACGGCTTCCGCCACCTGATGTACACCGGCGCGTCGACCAAGATCCTCGGCGACATCGCGGTGCTGCTGACCTACCTCGTCGGCGCGCTGCTGGTGTCGACGCTCGCGGCCCGCAAGCGTCGCGTGTGGACGGTGTCGGCGCTGAAGCCGGAACTCTCGCTGTGAGTCCGCGAAGGGAGGCCACGAAGCAGAAGCTTTTCGAAGCCACGCTGCGACTGGCCTCCACCCGCGGCCTGGTCGGCCTGACCGTCGACGACATCGCCGCCGAGGCTGGCGTCGCCAAGGGCACGGTGTACTACAACTTCGGCAGCAAGGACGGGCTGGTCGACGCGCTCCTGCGGTACGGCGTCGGCCTGCTGTCGGACCGGCTGCGCGCGGCCGTCTCCGACGCCGACCCGCTCGAGGTGCTCGAGTCCCAGGTGGACGCGGCGCTGGAGTTCATCGCGGAGTACCCGGGGTTCTCGCAGATCCTGGTCTCGGAGATGTGGCGAACGCCCGGCCAGTGGCACGAGACGTTGACGCTGCTGCGCGAGGAGATCATCTCGATCGTGAAGGAGCAGCTCGTGCTCCTCGACGACGCGGGCCGCCTGCCCGCGGGCGTGCGGATCCAGACGGCGGCGGCCGGGCTTTTCGGCACGATGCTCGTGGTGGCGCTGGACTGGCAGGTGTTCCAGCCGCAGCGGACCCGCGACGACGTGCGCGACTCCGTGATGATCCTCGTCCGAGGCATCGGCTCGTGAGCGTTGCGGGCGGTTCTATTGAGCGGAAGGTCAAAGGTGGCGTGATCGTCGGCTCGGCGTGGGGGTCGTGAGTGGTGCGGCCGGTTCTAACCGGCGAAAACACTCACGACCCCTTCATCGGCCGCCTCGTCCGGGCAGGGTCGTGGTCGGGCTTGGGTGAGGGCCTAGTTCGCTCGGATCCGTGGGGTGGGGGCCTAGTTCGACCGTATATACGGGTGAGGGAGGCCCTGACCCGCTTGGCTCGGGTGAGGGAGGCCCTCACCCGAACCAGCGTGGATGAAGGCTCCCCTCATAGCTGGCTCTCGCACCTGGGTGAGTGCCGTTTGCGTCGTCCAACGCCGCAAACCGCACTCACCCTGCCCTCAACGACCCTCAGGCACCGGACAAGCAGGTTGACCGTGCGGGTTTTGCGTCGTTCAACGACGCAATTCCCACACAGCCACCCCGGCCACAGCCGAGCAACCAGACACGCCACCTTCGACCTTCCGCTCTCTAACCGCCCGCAACGCTCACGACTCAGGACTTGCAGGTCACGCAGGCGTCGCGGAAGGTGTAGGCGTAGACGCCGGTGTCCGTGGCCTGCTTGTTCGGCAGCATGACGCCGCCGGGGGAACCCGAGCAGTCCTTCGAAGCGTAGAAATATCCTTGGACACCCGTGTTGTTGATGTACGACCTCGTGTATCCGGCGCCCCCGATGCCATAGCACTGCCCGGGGTTCGTCGACCGGTAGGAGGTGACGGCCCCGCCGAAGTTGTCGAACTGGAACCAGCAGAATCGTCCGGCCTCGCAGGAAGCTTCGACGCTCGCGGTGGCGGCGGGCGTCAGCGTGGCACCGGCGATCGCCACGGCGGCGGCCACCAGGGAAATACGACGCAACATGGGGTCCTTTCCGGATCACTGGGACTTCAACCTGACAGTCCGCCGCGCGCCCGGTCAAGGCGTTTCACGACCACCTGAAATCGTGGCCGCGTCTAAGGTTCAGCGGCGCGTGGCCTTCCAGGCGGCCGTGCCGTACTCGCCCATGTCCAGCGTTCCGCTCATCGTCTTGCCCGCCGCGGTTCCGCTGAAGGCGTAGTAGAGCTCGTCGCCGTTGCCCTCGAACCAGCTGTCCATGAAGACCTTGTCCTTGTCCACCCTGCCGTGGATCTCGCGTACCGCGAACTCGCCGCGGTGGACGCCCTCGATGTTCCGCCCGCGCTGGGTCAGTTCGAGCACCTGCGCGGTCGACCGGCTCGCGGCGAAGTCGATCTGGACGTTCCAGGTGCCGGTGATGTCGACCGTCGCGGGCTCGGTGGGCTTGCGCGGCGGATCGAGCAGTATGGCGGCGAGCCTGTCCGCGACCACTTTCTCCTGCCCTGACTGCAACATGTACGCGGCCACCATCACGCCGGTCTGCGGTGAGCTGCTCCACTCGTCCGGCTCGACCGCGATCCGCGGCGCGCCGGCGAACAGCGCCTTCGTCACCGCTTCGCCGTCCGTCTCGAACTTCTTCTTGTCCCACAGGACACGCAGGATCGGCGTGTGGTCGGACAGGGCGGACGGCCGCTGGAGGACGGTCTGCACACCGGAGATCCCGCGCAGCCGGTCGGCGATGTACTGGAGCCACGCCGTCCATTGCCGCTGATCGGCCGCGTGATCGCGCTTCATCCACGTCTCGACGGCCGCGAGCAGCCCGAGCATTTCCTCCTTGCCCACCTTGTAGCCACGCCCGACGCCGTGCCGGGGTGCGGCGTGCACCCGGAGCGCGGCCGTGAGCAGGTCTTTCGGCCCGAGCAACATGCCGGAGCTTTGCGGGCCGCGCAGGACTTTGCCGCCGCTGTACGCGACCAGCGTCGCGCCCGCACTCAGGTGCTTGTTGGGCACGGTGAGGATTTCGGCCGCCGCGTCCACCAGCACGGGCACGTCATGACGTTTGGCCGCCGCGGTGACCGCCTTGAGATTCAGCTCGCTTTCGTCGGCCGACGGACCGGCCAGGAAGTAGATCAGCGCCGTCTTCGATCCCAGCCGCTGCGTCAGCTCGGCCACGGTGGCTACTTCGACCACCTTGAGCCCGAACGAGGTCACCGAGGTTTCGTACGGATTCCGGGAGTGCTGGGGGATGATGACCTCGGTGCTGGGCAACCCGGTCAGGTCGGGCAGCTGGGCGTGCAGGTCGACGTTGCCGCCTGCCAGGCACACCGAAGTGGCGTGGGTGAGCGCGGCCGAGCAGCTCGAGGTGACCATGACGTGCGGCGCGCCGAGCAGTTTCGCGAGCCGCGTCCCGATCGCGTCGGAGAGTTCGTCGAGGTCGACGAAGGCCTGAGTGGCGTTGTTCATCGCCTGGCACACCTCGGGCGACATCAGGGAACCGCCGAGTACCGAGTAAGTGCCCTTGGCGTTGATGACCGGCCGCACCCCCAGCGCCTGGTACGTGTACGGCCCGGTGGCGGCGGGCTCCGCGCTCGCGGCGGCGGTTCCCGTCAAGGCCAGCACGCCGGCGGCGCCGCCACCACGCAGCAGCCCGCGACGACTCAACTCACCCATGCTCGTTCTCCCCTCGTTTCGCCAGCGGAGAGATCGTCACATACACGGAAAACCGGGAACAGGAAGAAAGACCTGCAAGAATTTCGCCGGTCTGCGCCGAAGGTCCACCCCGGTCTCCACCTTTGGGAGGACCCGAGCCTGAGTGCGCGCCGATAACGTCGCTTCCATCGCCAAGACGGAGGGGATTTCACATGGGGGCCAAGGGAATCGCGCTGCTGGCCGGGCTGACACTGCTGTGTGGCGCGCCGGTCGTGGCGGCCGCGGAGGCGCCGTTGAGCGGGGACACGGTCTTCCTGCCCAACCTCGACGACGATCAGCGCCGCTGCCACGTCGACCCGGCCGATCTCGACCGGCCCGGTCCGGAGGTGGACGTCCGGCTCGCGGCCTGCAACGACGCCGCCGACGACCAGGTGAACGGCTCTCGCGACGAAGAGGACCTGGCCCGATTGCGGGCCGGCCGTCTGCGTGGCGCGGCCGGTCAGGTCACTGTGGACGGTCAGGCTCGCGTGTTCGTCAAGCGGAATGGGGGATTTTCGCCGGACACGCGGTTGTCCGGCGCGGAACTGCGCCGCGGCGTGGAACTGGGGGTGGAGGGGCGCGACATCGTGCGGGATCCGGCGCGCTGGGATGGCTGGGTGACCGTCAAGCTGACCATCGACGGCAAGCTCGGCGCCAGTCACCGCATGCGTGTCGCGCCCCTTCTTTTTCAGAACGACCTGCAACCGGCGACCACCGTGTTCGCCGCCCGTCCCGCGCGGGGACCGGGCTGGCCGGACGCGGTCCCGCTACCGTCAGGGTTCCCCGAAGGCTGGGACGAGTTCAGCGCTCCCCTGCGCCAGGAAGCCAGCACCAAGTTCATCGCCGGGACCGCGCAGTGGTGGAAAGACGTGTGGTGGCAAGACCTCTTCGAACCGGCGAGCGCGAGCATGCCGACGCGCCACGGCACCCAGACCATGCGGGTCGCGATCCGCTCGGCGAACGTGTTCGACATGGGATCCGGGCCGACGCCCCGCCCGGCAGGCCGCCTGCTGTTCCGCGACTTCCGAGGGCCGGACGTCGCGGTCGTGCAGGAGTACACAGTGGAGAGTCGCAGCCTGGGCAAGGACCTGATCAACGCCACCGGGAACATCGAAACCGTGCCGCCCTACCCCGGCTTCCCACAGGGCCGCCTGGTCTACGGCAGCGGCGCCTCCCGGCAGCCCGATCCGGCGTTCATCAAGATGCTGACCGCGCAAGGACAGCAGCCGCCGATCGTGCTCGACACGACCTGGCTGGCCGTCGGCCACGTCGACGAACCCCTGCACGTGGTCCGCGCGAACAACGCCCGCGGCTGGACCTTGCTCGTCGCCGATCCCCGCCTCGCGGTCGACCTACTCAAGAAGGTTCCCCGTCAACGAAACTCCTGGAGCACACGGCCGCGGAGCACAAGCCGACCGCGGCGGAGCTGCTCGCCGACCGGAAGTTCCTGAGCGGCAACGAAACCGCCGCGGGTCACATCGACGACATGGTCCGCGTCATGCTCACCGAGACCGGGCTGCGGCCGGACGAGCTGATCCGGGTACCCGTGCTTTTCCAGGAGCTGCATACCTTTCCGCTGTTCGTCGCCTTCACACCGGGCATCCCGAACGGCCTCTCGGTGAACGAGCACCTGTTCATGCCACCGGACCCGCACGGCCCGATCGTGCGAGGCCGGGACGTGTTCAAGGAGGTCACCGAGCGCGCGCTCGCGGCGAATCAGGTCCGGGTGCGGTGGGTCGACGACTTCGGCTGGGCACATCAGGGCGGCGGCGAGGTCCACTGCACCACCAACGCCTGGCGCGCGGTCGTACGCTGACGAGGTGGACGAGGCCGGTGTTTCCCTGGAGCGGCTCCTGACCGTGCTCGGGCCAGGGGTGCTGGAGGCGCACGCACTGCCGCGCGGCCTGGACGTGCGGGTCTGCGGCGTGCAGGTCTACGACCCGGCCGACGCGCGAGGGTGGCAGGACCAGCTGGTCTTCGGCGTGAGTGTCGACCCTCAGGCGGCGGGCGAGCTGATTCGCGCCGCCGGTGCCGCAGGCGCGGCGGGGGTCGTGCTCAGAGGGATGGGCGACGGGCTGCGCGCGGCGGCGGACGAGGCAGGGGTCGCGGTGTTGTTCCGGGCGCCCTGGCTGGCCTGGGCACAGCTGATCGGGCTGGTCAGGGCCGGGATCGCGAGTGGCGGCGTCGCGGTCGACGACGAGCTGGAGAGTGTGCCGCTCGGCGATCTCACCGCGTTCGCGAACGCGGTGGCGAACGCCGTCGGCGGGGCGGTGACGATCGAGGACATGCGGTCGCACGTGCTCGCGTTCTCGCGGACCGACGAGTCGGTCGACGAGATCCGGCGGCGGACGATTCTGGATCAGCGCATGTCGCCGGAGCGAGTGGAAGCGTTGCGGGAGAACGGGTTCTTCCAAGCGTTGTGGACTTCGGACGACGTCGTGCACCGGCAGGACTCGCCGGAGCGGCTCGCGATCGCGATCAGGGCCGCCGGCGAGATCTTCGGGTCGATCTGGGTCGCCGGGGCCGGGCGGGACCTGCCCGCGAGCGCGACCGACACGCTGCGGGCGGCGGCGAGGGCCGCGGTGCCGCACATGATCCACTTCCGGGCTCGCGAAGGCGGCGAGCCGTTCTTGATCGAGGAGTCGGCTCGGGCGCTGTTCAGCGGGCACGGGTCGGCCGAGGTGTTCGCGTTGCGGTCGTCGCTCGCGCTGGGCACGAGGTGCGCGGTGCTCGTCTTCCACCAGCCGGAGACGACGCCCGTGCGTGGCTTGCTGAACCTGGTCAACCTGGAGTGCACCGCGTTCCGGCGGCCGTCGGTCGCGTTCGCGGAGGGACGGCGGATCTTCGTCGTGCTCGCCGAGCTGCCCGGCGACGACGAGGCGGTGCGGATCGCGCGGCGGCTCGCGGAGCAGTTCGGCGTGAAGGTCGGGGTCGGCGAGGTCGTCGACGGGCTCGCGGAGGCGCCGCGGTCACGCGCCTCCGCGACGTTGGCGCATCGTGTGCTGCTCGACCGCGCGGAGAGTGTCGCGCGGCTGGAGGACATCGCCAGCGCGGCGACCTTGCACGGCATGCTCGACACCTTGGCGGGCTACGAGCTTCGGGTGGTCACGCCGGTCGCGCGGCTGATCGCGCACGACTCGAAGCACGACACCGAGCTGACCGACACGCTGCGCGTGTACTTGGACCACTTCGGCGACGTCGTGGTGACGGCGAAGGCGCTGAGCGTGCACCCGAACAGCCTCCGCAACCGGATCCGCCGGATCGAGGAAGTGTGCGGCCTCGACGTGCACGACGCCGAGCAGCGGCTGGTGGCCGAGCTGCAGCTGCGCTTGTGGCGGTGACGCCCACTGGCCGATTCCACACCCGGCGGCCGGTTTAACGTGCTTTTGCCACAAAGACGGCGGCCACCCGCGGCGCGATGCTGGAAGTGTCGAAGAACTGCCGAGGGGAGCGACGGGTGCAGCAGCGCGTGGAACGCCGGAATCTGGCCGTGCAGGCGGCCGCCAAGCAGGGACTTCTCGATCCGGACGGCGCGCCGCTGGCCGCGTTCGTCGATCTCGACGGTCTCGCCGAAAGCGTCTCCGCGCTGCACTCGGCCTGGCCGCAGCCGTCACTGGTCCGGCACGCCTTCGCCGCCAAGGCCAATCCGCTGGTGCCGGTGCTGCGCAAGCTGCGCGAACTCGGCATGAGCTGCGAGGTCGCCAGCCCCGGCGAGCTGGCGCAGGCGCACGCGGCCGGGTTCGGCGGCGAGGAGATCGTCTTCGACTCCCCCGCCAAGACACGGCGTGAACTGGAGCGGGCGCTGGCCGAGGGCGTCGCGATCAACATCGACAACTTCCAGGAGCTGGCGCGGATCGACGACATGCTCAGTCAGCGGCCGTCGAGCTCGAACATCGGGATCCGGATCAACCCGCAGCACGGCAGCGGGTCGATCGAGTCGGTCAGCACGGCGTCGAGCATGTCGAAGTTCGGGATCGCGCTGAACGACGAAGGCAACCGCGAAACCCTGATCGAGGCCTACCTTTCGCGGCCGTGGCTGCGCTGGATCCACGTGCATTCGGGGTCGCAGGGCGTGCCGCTGCGGCTCACCGCGCAGGGTGTCGCGATGATCGTGGGACTGGCCGAGGAGATCAACGAGCAGGCCGGGCATCAGCAGGTGACCGGTATCGACGTGGGCGGCGGCCTGTCGGTGAACTTCGACAGCGAGCACGACTCGCCGCGCTTCCACGACCACGTCGCCGAGCTGATGGCCGCGGCGCCCGCGTTGTTCAGCGGCCGGTACCGCGTGGTCACCGAGTTCGGCCGGTCGCTGCTCGCGAAGAACGGCTTCATCGCCGCGCGCGTCGAATACACGAAGTCGGCGGGCGGGCGGCGGATCGCCATCACGCACGCCGGCTCGCAGGTCGCGGCGCGCACGACGCTGGTGCCCGAAGCGTGGAAGCTGCGCGTGGCCGCGTACGACCAGATCGGCAGGCCACGGCTGGGCATGCCGATCGAGCAGGACATCGCGGGGCCGTGCTGCTTCGCCGGCGACCTGGTCGCCCGAGGACGGGCGTTGCCGCTGCTGGAGCAGGGCGACATTGTGACGTTGCTCGATACCGGCGCGTATTACTTCTCCGCGCCCTACCGTTACAACAGCCTGCCCGAGCCCGCCGTGCACGGTTTCGAGCTGACCGAAGACGGCGACGTGGCGTTCACGCTGCTCCGGCGGGCGGAGACGGTCGAGGAGGTCGTCGGCCGCTGACCGGAGGGGATCCGCGGATGCGCGGTTGGAACATCGGGCTGATCGTGCTCGGGCAGAGCAGCCAGTCGCTGGTGTTCGGCGGGATCTCGCTGTTCCTGCCGCTGATCCGCGCCGACCTCGGGCTGACGTTCAGCCAGGCAGGCAACCTCGCCGCCGTGTCGATGCTGGTCTACGCGCTGATGCAGGTGCCGTCGGGCTGGCTGACCGACCGCTTCGACCCGAAACGGCTGTTCTGCGTCGGGCTGCTCGGCACCAACGCGATGTCACTGCTGTTCTCGGTGATCGGGTCGTACGGCTGGCTGCTGGTGGTCCAGGTGCTGTCGGGCTTCTTCCGCGCGCTGATCTTCGCGCCCGGCATGGTGCTGATCCGCGACCAGTTCCCGCCGAACCGGCGCGCGACGGCGATGGGCCTGTACGTCGCGGGCGGATTCTCGTCGAGCGTGCTGCTCAACGCGCTGGGGCCGGTGCTGGTCGGACCGCTCGGCTGGCAGGGGTTGTTCGTGCTGTTCGGCGGCATCGGACTGGCGTGCGTCGCGCTGTACTTCCGGGTCGGCGTGTCGCCGCACCGGGAGCCGGGCACGCATCCGCGGGCGGCGGAGATCCGGCGGCTGTTCCGGCATCCGGCGCTGTGGCTGGTCGGGGTGATCCAGTTCGTCCGGCTTTCGCTGGTGCAGGGCTTCACGTTCTGGCTGCCGAGCTACCTGGTCTCGGAAAAGGGCCAGACGCTGGCGTTCGCGGGCGCGGTCGCGGCGGCGGGCGCGTTGCTGACGGCGCCGTCGAACCTGCTCGGCGGGTGGCTTTCCGACCGGCTGCACCGGCCGCTGACGGTGATCGCCGTTTCGCTGACGATGCTCGGGTTGTCGCTCGCGGTGCTGCCACTGGTCGACGGGCTCGTCCCGCTGGTGCTGCTGGTCGGGGTGAACGCGTTGTTCATCCAGCTGTACTTCGGGCCACTGTTCAGCGTCGGGCTGACGTATCTGGGGCAGCGGACGGCCGGGTTCAGCTCGGGCTTCGGGAACTCGTGCGCGAACCTGGGCGGGTTCGCGTTCACCGCGGTGCTCGGCGGGCTGAAGGACTCGACGGGCTCGTTCACGACCGGGTTCTCGATACTGGCCGGGCTCGCGGGCGTCGCGCTGGTCGCCGTGTTCCTGCTCAGGCGAACGACGCCGCTTGAGGACGTCGTTGTGGGCACGGGATAAAGCCCGCTTTACTCCCGGGAGTAAAGCGGGCTTTATCCCGGTCAGGTCAGTGGGCGGCCGAGTTCCAGGAGTGGCCGAAGCCGACCGAGACCTCAAGGGGTACCGCGAGTTCGTAGGCTGAGCCCATTTCCTTGCGTACCAAGGCTTCGGCGGCTTCGCGCTCGCCTTCGGCGACCTCGAGGACGAGTTCGTCGTGTACCTGGAGCATGACGCGGGTGCGCAGGTCCGAGGCGGCGAGCGCCTGGTGGACGTTGAGCATCGCGACCTTGATGATGTCGGCGGCGCTGCCCTGGATGGGGGCGTTGAGGGCCATGCGCTCGGCCATCTCGCGGCGCTGGCGGTTGTCGGAGTTGAGGTCCGGCAGGTAGCGGCGGCGGCCGAAGACGGTCTCGGTGTAGCCGACCTTGGCCGCGTCGATGACCACGGACTGGAGGTAGTCGCGCACGCCGCCGAACCGGGTGAAGTACGCCTCCATCTGCTCCTTGGCCTCGTCGTTCGAGATCTTCAGCTGCTGGGCGAGGCCGTACGCCGAGAGCCCGTACGCCAGGCCGTACGACATGGCCTTGACGCGGTAGCGCAGCTCCGGCGTGACCTCCTCCGGGGGCAGCGAGAAGGCGCGCGACGCGACGAAGGTGTGCAGGTCCTCGCCGGTGTTGAAGGCCTCGATCAGGCCCTCGTCCTTCGACAGGTGCGCCATGATCCGCATTTCGATCTGGCTGTAGTCGGCGGTCATCAGGTCGGTGAAGCCGTCGCCGACCACGAACGCCTCGCGGATGCGGCGGCCTTCCTCGGTGCGGACCGGGATGTTCTGCAGGTTCGGGTCCACAGAGGACAGACGGCCGGTCGCGGCGATGGTCTGCTGCAACGTGGTGTGGATGCGGCCGTCGTCGCCGACGGCCTTGAGCAGGCCTTCGACGGTGACGCGCAGCCTGGTGGCGTCGCGGTGCTCCAGCAAGTACTCGAGGAACGGGTGCCCGGTCTTCTCGAACAGGCCCTGCAACGCGTCCGCGTCCGTGGTGTAGCCGGTCTTGGTGCGCTTGGTCTTCGGCATGTCGAGCTCGTCGAACAGCACGACCTGCAGCTGCTTCGGCGAGCCGAGGTTGATCTGCTTGCCGATGACCTTGTACGCCTCGTCGGCCGCCTGCCGGACTCGTGAGGCGTAGTGCTCCTCCAGCTCGGTGAGCTGCTCGACGTTCACCGCGATACCGGCGGCTTCGAGGTCGGTGATGACCTCCAGCAGCGGCAGTTCGATGTCGGCGAGCAGCTCGCGGCCGCCGATGTCGTCGAGCTCCTTGCGCAGCGCGGCCGACAGCTCGGCGATCGCGCGCGCCTTGACCAGCTCGGCGTCGACGAGCTTGGCGTCCGCGTCCTCGGCGCCGCCGTCGAGCAGCGACAGCTGGCCGTCGCCGCCGTCGGACTCCGCGCGCAGCTCGCGCTGCAGGTACCGCAGCACCAGGTCGTCCAGCTCGAACGAGCGCTGACCCGGGCGCACCAGGTACGCGGCCAGCTCGGTGTCCATGCTCAGGCCCGCGAACTTCCAGCCGCGCGCGAGCATCCCGTGCAGCGCGACCTTCATCGAGTGCCCGACCTTCGGCGCCGCCCGGTTCGCCAGCCAGTCCGCCAGCGCCTTGTCGTCCTCGGCGTCCATTGTGGACACCGTGAGGTGCGCGCCCTGGCCGTCCGGCGCGGCGAACGCGATCGCCTGGACGTCCGAGAGCACCGAAGCGCCGGTGGTGCGGAACGCGAGGCCGACCGGGTCCGTGCCGGACGCGTGCTTGGTCAGCCAGCCCGCGAGCGCGCCGGGCGCCAGCGCGGCGCCGGAGACGTCGAAGCCTTCCTCGGCCTCGGGTTCCGCGCTCGACAGCGTCGCGAACAGCCTGTCCCGCAGCACCCGGAACTCGAGCTCGTCGAACAGCCGGTGCACCGCGTCGCGGTCCCATGGGCGCAGCTCCAGCTCCTGCGGCGTGAGCTCCAGCTCGACGTCGCGGACCAGCTCGGTGAGCTGGCGGTTGAGCTGGACGCTCGACAGGTGCTCGCGCAGCGCGTCGCCGACCTTGCCCTTGACCTCGTCGACGCGGTCGATGAGGTCGCCGAGCGAGCCGAACTGCTTGATCCACTTGGCCGCGGTCTTCTCCCCCACCCCGGGGATGCCGGGCAGGTTGTCCGACGGGTCGCCGCGCAGCGCCGCGAAGTCGGGGTACTGGGCCGGGGTGAGGCCGTACTTCTCCTCGACGGTCACCGGGTCGTAGCGCGTCATCTCCGACACGCCCTTCTTCGGGTACAGCACGGTGACCTGGCCGTTGACCAGCTGCAGCGCGTCACGGTCGCCGGTACAGATGAGCACGCTGTAGTCGTCCGCGATCGCCTGCGTGGTCAGCGTGGCGATGACGTCGTCGGCCTCGAAGTTCTCCTTGGTCAGCGCCGGGATGCCGAGCACCGCCAGCACGTCCTGGATCAGCGCGACCTGGCCCTTGAAGTCGTCGGGCGTGGCGGACCGGCCCGCCTTGTACTCGGCGTACGTCTCCGAGCGGAACGTCTTGCGCGAGAGGTCGAACGCGACCGCGAGGTGCGTCGGCTGCTCGTCGCGCAGCAGGTTGATGAGCATGGAGGTGAACCCGAAGACCGCGTTCGTGACCTGGCCGGTCGAGGTGCGGAAGCGGTCGGCGGGCACCGCGAAGAACGCGCGGTAGGCCATCGAATGACCGTCGATGAGCAGCAGCTTCGGCCGCTCGGCGTGGTCAGCGGTGTCCGCGCCGGATGTGACACTGGCAACTGATTGGGTTTCACTCGGGCTCACGGGGCCGAGTCTAGAGTCAGGGTCCGACACTCTTACGTGTCGCATCGGTAAGGAGTCAATGCGTGACGGAACAAATCGACCTGGCGAAGCTGGAACGGATGTCCGGGATCGACCCCGCGGTCGCCGGCCAGCAGCTGAACGAGAAGGTCGGGATGAAGCTGGTGGAGGCCTCGCCCGAGCGCGTCGTCGGCACCATGCCGGTCGAAGGCAACCTGCAGCCGTACGGGCTGCTGCACGGCGGCGCGAACGCGGTGCTCGCCGAGGCGCTCGGCTCGACGCTGGCCGCGATCAACGCCGGTGAGGGCCGCGCCGCGATGGGCCTGGAGCTGTCCTGCACGCACCACCGCGCCGTGCGCTCCGGCATGGTCACCGGCGTCGCGACGCCGCTGCACGTCGGCCGGGGCACGATCACCTCCGACATCGTCATCACTGACGACCAGGGCCGCCGCACCTGCACCGCCCGCCTGACCTGCGTCGTCAGGGACAAGCCGCCGGGCGCCTGATGGATCTCGACCTGGCGCAGGTGCGCGCCTTCCTGGTCACCGCGGACCAGCGGCATTTCAGCCGCGCCGCGGAGGCGTTGTTCCTGACCCAGCAGGCGCTGTCCAAGCGCATCCGCAAGCTGGAAGACGCCTTGTCAGTCCAGTTGTTCTTACGCACCAACCGGATCGTGGAGCTGACCGGCGAGGGCGAGCGGTTCCTCCCGCACGCGCGTGAGCTGATCAGGGTCGCCGACGCCGCGGTCGCCGCGATGGGCTCGGACGAGCAGCCGGTCCGGCTCGACGTCATCGACAATCGCTTGTCGCCGCTGTTCATGCTGCGCCGTTTCGCCGAGCAAGAACCGGGCCTGCGGGTCGAGCGCAGCAGCCGCCAGGGGCTCGCCAACGCGCTCGACCCCTTGGTCCGCGGCGAGATCGACATCGCGTTCGGCCGGGTGCGCGACCTCGGCCGCCCGCTGCCGGATGAGCTCGAGCACCGGCTCGTCCGGCTGGAGCCGCTGGTGGCGCTGCTCGCGCCGGAACATCCGCTGGCGGCCAACGACGTGCTCAAGCTGACCGACCTGCGCGAGGACGGCATCTGGCTGCCCTCGCTCGCCGGGCCGATCGAATGGCTGTCTTACCTGCGGCGGATGTGCGACGCGTTCGGGGTGCCGATCGACGACTCCGGCGTGAGCTACGACCTGCGGCACACCCTTGAGCAGACCCGCTACGGCAAGCAGCGCGTGACGCTGGCGGGCGCCGACATGGAATTGGCCCAGGATCTCGAACTGCGGGTGCTTCCGTTCGAGCCGTCCCCGCTGTTCCCCTGGTCGATGCTGTGGCGCAAGGGAAAGCAGCCCGCCCCGGTGCGCAGGCTGCTCGCACTCGCCGGTCGCACCAGCCGGGCCGCGGGCTGGTGCGACCACGACCCGGCACTCAGCTGGCTGCCACCAGGCGACCGCTGAACCAGTCGGCGAGCACCTTGTCGACGGTCGCCGCGGCGCCGACAGGCGCGCCAGCCTCGTCGTAGATCTCGTGCGCGAGGCCCGGAATCCGGACCAGCTCGCTGTCCGGCAGCTCGCGGTGCAGCAAACCGGCCGGCTCGCGGATGGCGATGTCGTCGTCTTCGCCGATGACAAGCAGCAGGTCCTGCTTGAGCTCGCCGGCGCGCCGGAGGTAGTCGTAGCGATCGGCGACCGCTCGCGAGGCAGCCGTCCAGTTGTAACTGACGTCGTAGCGCCGTTCGTTCGCCGCGATCGCCGGCGGCAGCTGCACCACCGGGTTGATCAGCGCGCCTGCCGCGATCTCGAGTTCGGCCCGCGCCAGCACCTCCAGCGCCACCGCGCCGCCTGCCGAGCCGCCGACCACGCCGACCGGCCCGTCCGCGATGGAGAACCGCGAACGCAGCTCGGCGACCGCCTCGCCGAACTCGGCCGCCGCCCGCTCGGTGACCGGCTCGACGATGTTGAGCACGTTGTCTTCACTGGCCAGCCGGAAGAACTCGGCGAATCCGCCGTCGAGCTGCCTCTTGCCGAACATCGGCAGGTCGAAGTGCACCCGCCAGGCGTCGAGGCCGCTCAGCGGGATGGCCGCGGCCATCTCGGCCGCGCTGCCCGGCATCAGGTGCCAGGTGAGCACCAGCGGCGCAGGCTCCGTCGAAGACGGGCCGAGCGCCACGAAGGGGACGCCCGCCGCGGTGCCGGTGATCTGCTCGCTCATGTGCCACTCCCAGGTTTCGGTATGCGGGCTCCGCGTTCTGGAGCCCGGCCTGAAAACAGCAAACCCCCTGGCAGGGGCGGTGGTCCAACAGCTTTCCCGACCATGACGACAACCAGTGGTTGTGCTCGCGGAACGCCCCGAGGGGCCTCGGGGAATGGCCTCGAAACGGCCCCCGTAAAGTATTCGAGAACGCCGCCGCCCCCGCTGGATTCGGCGTGCTCGGTCCTGCCGTCATTCAGCGCAGAGTCACCAAAGCTACCCGCCGGTTGACGCTCGCGACGACAGTTTCCCACTCTCAAGTGGCTTACTCAGTGACCGTTCGCAACTGCCTTGACCTGCGAAGACATGATAAGACATCAATGTTCGCCCGTTCGGGCAAAAATGCAAGGTGTGACCGTCACGATGTGGACACAGAGTAGCGAGTCCGCCTGTGCAGAACCGGGGCATTAAGGATATCTTCCTGCCCTAACCCAGCCCCTGACGGAGGGGGCGCCGCCTACCCGGCGGTCTGGTTGGTCATGGGAGGTAAGTCGGTGTCACGAGTGCGAACGGGACGAATTCTCGTCCTTGCGACGGCAACGTCGCTGGTGCTGGCGGGTTGCGCCGGCGGCACCAGCCCGTCGAGCGGTGGAGACGGCTCCACCCTCAAGATCGGGTTCATGGGTGACCTCACCGGCGAAAACTCCGGCATCGTGATTCCGCCCAACAACGGCGCGAAGCTCGCGATCGACGAGTACAACGCGAAGAACCCCAAGGTCAAGCTGGAACTGAAGAACTACGACAGCCAGGGCAAGGCCGAACAGGCCACCACCCTGATCACCACGGCCATCACCCAGGACAAGATCACCGCGCTGATCGGCCCGGCCTTCTCGGGTGAGTCCAAGGCCATCGGTGGCACGCTGGAGCAGAGCAAGATCCCGAGTGTCTCGCCGTCGGCGACGAACCCGGGCCTGGCCAAGAACGGCTGGAAGTACTGGCACCGCGTCGTCGCCAACGACGACGACCAGGGCCCCGGCATCGCCGAGTTCCTGATCAAGGCCAAGTCGCCGAAGAAGGCCTTCGTGCTCTCGGACGACCAGGAATACAGTGTCGGCCTCGCGGACGCGTTCGCGAAGACCTTCCAGGACAAGGGCGTCGCCCTTGAGCGCGACAAGTTCTCGAAGGACGCCTCGGACTACTCGTCCACCGTGTCCAAGGTGAAGTCGGCCAACCCGGACGTCATCGCCTTCGGTGGCTACTACGCCCAGGGCGGCCGTCTGCTCAAGCAGCTGCGTGACGGCGGCGTGACCGCGACCTTCGCCACCGGCGACGGCTCGCTCGACGCGCAGCTCATCACCGGCGCCGGTGCCGCGGCCGCGGAGAAGGCCGTCGTCGGCTGCCCGTGCAACATCACCTCCGAGGGCCCGGCCAAGGAATTCGCCGACAAGTACAAGGCGAAGTTCAACGTCGACCCGGCCATCTACGCGACCGAGGGCTACGACGCGGCCACCGCGATCATCAAGGCCGTCGAAGCCGGGAACACCACCGGCGAGAAGATCAACGAGTTCCTGAAGACCGCTGACTTCCAGGGTATTTCCAAGAAGGTCAAGTTCAAGGACAACGGCGAGCCGGAAGCGAACGCGATCTACGTCTACCAGGTGATCGGCGGCGCCATCAAGAACATCGGCGCCTCGACCGAGGCCAAGCTCACCAACTGACGGAGCAGCGCAGAACCTCAATGGGAACGGGGGTGCCGTGACCACGGCACCCCCGTTCCCCGCAACTGTGGCGAACCATCCTCGCCCCGTCAGGTAAGGCAACAAACGTCATGCTTCAAGAACTGCAGAACCAGTTCCTGCCGAGCACGATCAGCGGCCTGGTCATCGGTTCCATCTACGCGCTGGTGGCGCTGGGCTACACGATGGTCTACGGCGTACTCCGGCTGATCAACTTCGCGCACTCCGAGATCTTCATGATCGGCACGATCGCGTCGCTGGTCACACTCACCGCGATCGCACCGGCAGGCGCGCTGAGCGGCATCGCCATGATCGGCGTGCTCCTGCTCCTCGTGCTGATCGCGTCGGTCGTCTCCGGCGGCGCCGCGGTGCTGCTCGAACAGATCGCCTACCGGCCGCTCCGGAAGAAGGGCGCGACCAGGCTGGCCGCGCTGATCTCCGCGATCGGCGCCTCCCTGTTCCTGCAGGAGCTGTTCGGGCTGGAGGTCATCAACTGGCTGACCGGCAAGCCCGGCCGCAACCAGCAGTCCGCTCCCCGGTTCGTCGACCGCGACACCGTCTTCTCGATCGGCAACGCCAACATCCGCACCGACCAGATCCTGGTCGTCGTCTCCGCGGTGATCATGATGGTCATCCTCGACCAGCTGGTCAGCCGCACCAGGATCGGCCGTGGTATCCGCGCCACCGCGCAGGACCCGGAAGCGGCCGTCCTGATGGGCGTCAGCATCGACAAGATCGTGCGGATCACCTTCCTCCTCGGTGGCGCGATGGCAGGCGCGGCCGCCGCGCTGTACGTAATGGAGATCGAGAACACCAACTATCGCATCGGGTTCGTGCTGGGCATCAAGGCGTTCACCGCCGCCGTGCTCGGCGGCATCGGCAACCTGCGCGGCGCCCTGCTCGGCGGCATCGTGCTCGGCCTGGTCGAAACCTGGAGCGCGATCTTCCTCGGCTCCCAGTGGAACGACGTCACCGCGTTCGTGATCCTGGTGCTCGTGCTGATGTTCCGCCCGACCGGCATCCTCGGTGAATCGCTGCAAAGGGCACGCGCATGAAAGGCGAAGCAGTGGCTACAAAGAAAGGCTTCCATCCGATCGATGGAATGCGTGACTGGTGGGCTGATGCCCCGCAGTGGCAGCGCTACGGCGTTTACATCGCACTGCTCGTTTTCGCTCTGATCCTGCCCGCGCCCGCGATCGGCCAGTTCATGTCGCCGGACGCGGACTGGACCGGTGTGCTGGTCTACCCGGTCGGCACCTACATTCTGCTGGCGGTCGGCCTCAACATCGTCGTCGGCCACGCCGGCATGCTCGACCTCGGTTTCGTGGCGTTCTTCGCGATCGGCGCGTACACCTTCGCGTACTTCGGCACGAAGCACGGCTGGTCCTTCTGGGGCACGCTGGTGGTCGGCATCTTCCTGGCCGCGCTGTCCGGCGTCATCCTCGGCGCGCCGACACTGCGGCTGCGCGGCGACTATCTGGCGATCGTGACGCTCGGCTTCGGTGAGATCGTCCGGATCACCGCGAACAACACCGACGAGATCGGTGGCGCGCGCGGTATCACCAACATCCCGCACCCGGAACCCGTGTTCGGCATGGAGTTCATCCTGGACGCGGCGCCGTACTACTACCTGATGGTCGGCGCGATCACGCTGGTGATCATCTTCTCGGTGCGGCTGCACCGCAGCCGGGTCGGCCGGGCATGGGCCGCGATCCGCGAGGACGAGGACGCGGCCGAGCTGATGGGCGTGCCGACGTTCAAGTTCAAGCTGCTGGCCTTCGCGATCGGCGCCATGATCGGTGGCTTCGCCGGTGGCATCCACGCCAGCCGCGCGGTCTTCATCCAGCCGGAGACGTTCCCGTTCATCCTGTCGGCGACCATCCTCGCGGCGGTCGTGCTCGGTGGCGCGGGCAACCTGCCCGGCGTCATCTTCGGCGCCTTCGTGATCGGCTGGCTGCCCGAGAGGTTCCGCTTCCTGTCCGAGTACCGCATCCTCGCCTTCGGCGCCGTGCTGGTGCTGATGATGGCGCTGCGGCCGGAGGGCCTGCTGCCGTCGAGGCAGCGTAAAGCCGAACTAAGAGAAGGAACCGGCGGGATGGGGGCCATGGGCGGCGAAGTCGCGGGCCCCGACTCCGACTCCACCGCCGCGGAGGTGGGAACCAAATGACCGCAGTGCTCGAACTCGACAACGTGACCATGCGCTTCGGCGGCGTGGTGGCGTTGAAGGAAGTCAACATCAGCATCAACGAGGGTGAGATCTTCGCCCTCATCGGGCCGAACGGCGCGGGCAAGACCACGGTGTTCAACGTGGTCACCGGCGTTTACCAGCCGTCCGAGGGTCAGGTTCGCTTCAACGGCGACCAGATCAACGGCATGAAGCGGTTCAAGGTCACCAAGAGCGGCATCGCGCGCACCTTCCAGAACATCCGCCTGTTCCACAACATGACGGCGCTGGAAAACGTGATGGTCGGCGTCGACGCGCACCACAAGACCGGCGCGATCGGCGCGACGCTCGGCCTGCCATGGCACCGCAAGGAAGAGAAGCAAGGCCGCGAGAAGGCCGCTGAGCTGCTCGACTTCGTCGGCATCTCCGGCCGTGGCAGCGACGCGGCGAAGAACCTCTCCTACGGTGACCAGCGCAGGCTCGAGATCGCGCGTGCGCTCGCGACGGACCCGAAGCTGCTGCTGCTCGACGAGCCCGCCGCCGGCATGAACCCGGCGGAGAAGGTCTCACTGCAGCAGCTCATCCGCAAGATCCGCGATGACGGGCGCACGGTGCTCCTCATCGAGCACGACATGAGCCTGGTCATGCACGTGTCCGACCGGCTCGCGGTGCTCGACTTCGGCCAGAAGATCGCAGAAGGGCTCCCGCACGAGGTGCAGAACAACCCGAAGGTCATCGAGGCCTACCTGGGGGTGTCCGAAGATGCTTCTTGAGGTCAAGGACATCAACGTCCACTACGGGAAGATCGCCGCGCTCAAGGGCATCTCACTCGAGGTCAACGAAGGCGAGATCGTCTCGCTCATCGGCGCCAACGGCGCGGGCAAGACGACCACGCTGAAGACGATCTCCGGGCTGCGTCCGCTGACCAGCGGGCAGATCCTGTTCAACGGCCAGGACATCTCGAAGACGCCTGGCCACAAGCGGGTCATGCTGGGCATCGGCCAGTCACCGGAAGGCCGCGGGGTGTTCCCCGGCATGACGGTGCAGGAGAACCTCCTGATGGGCGCCTACACCCGCAAGGACAAGCTCGACGCGGATCTCGAAGAGGTCTACGGGCTGTTCCCCCGGCTGAACGAGCGCAAGACCCAGTTCGGCGGCACGATGTCCGGTGGCGAGCAGCAGATGATCGCCATCGGCCGCGCGCTGATGACCAAGCCGAAGGTGCTGCTGCTGGACGAGCCGTCCATGGGGCTGGCGCCGAAGCTGATCGCGCAGATCTTCGACATCATCAAGGAGATCAACAAGCGCGGCACGACGGTGCTGCTGGTCGAGCAGAACGCGCAGCAGGCGCTGAAGCTGTCCGACCGGGCGTACGTGCTGGAGACCGGCGCGGTGGTCAAGAGCGCACGCGGCGCCGACCTGCTGGACGACCCGCAGGTACGGGCCGCCTACCTCGGCGGCGACCTGGGCGTCTGACGCCTTTTCGGTGATGCCCCCTTCGCTTGGCGGAGGGGGCATCACCACGTTTCAGGCCAGTTTGATGTCGGTGCCGGTGAGGTTCTTGACGTCGATCAGCGTCGGGCCGCCGAAAGCCCGCAGCGCGACGGGTTTCGCGTCCTTGGCGATGTCGTAGTAGAGATCGAACTCGACCCGGACCGTCGGGCCGAGGTCGAATTTGTCCGGTTGCCGCTTGATGGTCATCGCCTGCTGGTCGGGGTCGGCGACGGCGCCACCGTCCAGCACGAGCTGCTGGCGCCTGGCGTCGAAGAGAACGGTGCTGAGGCCCGTCCCGGTCACCACGAGACGGATCCTGGTGAACTTGCCCTTGGCGTTGAACTCAGCGTGGCTGCCGGTGATCGTGGGAATGGCGGACGTCAAACCGATCAGCGTGAACTCGGTGTCACCATTGCGCGCGGGTGACACCTTGAGCGCCTGCTCGCCGGCACGCACCGGCCGCGCGCCCAGGTCGTAGGTCACCGGCCCGGGAGCGGGCTCGGCCGCGCAGGCGGAGACCGCGAGTGCGAGCGAGACCACCACCGCGCGCCTAGCTGATCTGGACATTGGTCACGATCTTCCCGTTTTCGACCCGATAGCTCCACACCGGCGCTTCCTCCGGTTCCCCGTTCTTATCCCAGCGGAACCGCTTGGTCAGTCCCTGCCCGGAATAGGTGCGCACGAAATCGAGCAGCCCGGCGCGGTCGGCGATGCCCTTGTCGATCCCCTTGAGCAGGATCGTCGCGGCGTCGTAGGCCTCAGCCGAGTACGTGCCCGGCGCGTGGCCTTCCATGCTCCGGTACGCGACGGTGAAGTCCCTGAAGTTGTCCTCCGGCACGCACGGGCAGGTGAAGTAGGCATTCGCGGCTGCCTTGCCCGCCGCCCGGATGAACTCGTCGTTCTTGACCCCGTCCGGCCCGACGAACTTGGCCGTGACACCGGCGGCGTCGAGCTGCTGGGCCAGCGGCCCCGCTTCAGGGTAGTAACCGGCGTAGAAGATGGCGTCGGGCTTTTCCGCGGTCATCTTGGTGACCACGGCGGTGAAGTCGGTCTGCTTGGTCTTGACCCTGTCCGTGCACGAGGACGTCCCCGCCAGCGCCTGCGTCACGGACTTCCCCAGGTCGACACCGAACGGGGTGTCATCGGCGACCACACACACCTTGGCGGCCTTGAGCATCCCGGTGAGGAATTTCGCCGCCGCGGGCGCCTGCGCGGCGTCGCTGCCCAGCCCCCGGAAGAAGGTTTTCCACCCATACGTGGTCAGCGAGCTGTTCGTGGCCGAAGGCGTGATCTGCACCAGCCCAGCCTGGTCGAAGAGGTTGCCGACCGCTTTCGCCTCACCGGAGAACGACGGCCCCACCACGCCGAGCACAGCCTTTTCTCCGACGATCTCGTTGACGACACCGGGCGCCTTCTCGGCCTTCCCTTCGGTGTCGTACCGCTTCAGTTCGACCTGGCACCCAGGGTTCGCCCGATTGTGCAGCTGGACCGCGAGGTCGACGCCGTAGAAGATGTTCTGCCCGAGCGCGGCGTTCTCCCCGTTGATCGTCCCGGCGTAGGCGATCGCGACCTTCGCGCACTGCCCGAGCCCATCTCCCCTGGGATCGGCCGCGTCAATGGCCACCTTCGGCACCGCGCCCGCTGCCGTTTCGGCGCTCCCCCTGGTTAGCGGGTCATCCGTCCCGCAGCCGCTCACCACCAGCGAGATGACCAAGGCAGCTGCGATGACCCGCGATCTCGACACTCGTTCCTCCATCACGGGCGCTGAAGTTAGCGGCCGGACGTGACAATGCCCAGCCCCGGCAGTCGGGTTGTGCCCACCTCGTGACGCGGAGGTCAGCCGATGCTGTCCACGACGGCTTCCGCGACCGCTTTCATGGTCGTGCGGCGGTCCATGGCGGTGCGCTGGATCCATCGGAAAGCCTCGGGTTCGGTCAGCCCTTGGCCGGTCATCAACAGCCCCTTGGCCCGATCGATGACCTTCCGCGTCTCCAGCCGATCGGTCAGACCGGCCACCTCCGACTCGAGAGCCTGAAGTTCAGCGAATCGGGAAACGGCCAACTCGATCGCGGGAACAAGGTCACGCTTCGCGAACGGCTTCACCAGGTAGGCCATGGTGCCGGCGTCCCGCGCCCGCTCCACCAGATCACGCTGGCTGAACGCGGTCAGAATGACCACGGGAGCGACCCGGTCCCCGGTGATCTTGGCCGCGGCCTCGATCCCGTCGAGCTTCGGCATCTTCACGTCGAGGATCACCAGATCGGGCTTCAGCTCGGCGGCCAGCTTGATCGCCTGTTCCCCATCACCGGCCTCACCGACCACCTGGTAGCCCTCCTCGCGGAGCATCTCCACCAGATCGAGCCGGATGAGCGCCTCGTCCTCCGCGACGAGCACCCGACGTTGCGGCACGGTGGCAACACCGTTGGCCTCGGCAGCCTGGTCGGTCACCGGGGTCCTCCTGAGGGCTCGTGGGGATGTGACACGCGGTCTCCCGCGAACCAAAAGCCTACCGGGAACGATCCAGTCAGCCAGATGGCGTTCACCACGTGAGTGACGCCGCCCACCTGGGGATGACCGGTAACCCGCTTGCGGAGGGTCACTGGCCGTCCCGTAGAGTCCTCGCATCGCGCCCCCGTAGCCCAATCGGCAGAGGCAACGGTCTCAAAAACCGTCCAGTGTGCGTTCGAGTCGCACCGGGGGCACATACAGGATGCACACAGGTCGAGTCCGATGATCCGGTCGAACGCATCGCGACGGGCTCGCAGCGTGGTGTCAGAGACCCGGTGTTCGAGGATTGCTTCGATGTCGCCCCCCGACGCCCCCGTGGGTTACTGGTTGAAGAACGTCTTCAGTGCACGGGCCATGAGTTCGGGGTCGACGACGTGTCCCTGCCCGTCGAGCGTGTGTCGTTCGGTCTGGGGAATGGCAGCAATCATCGCTTTCGCGGCGCGGTCGAAGAAGTCGGCCGGGAGGCCTGCGAACTGGGGCTGGGTGGTTGGACCCTCGGTGGTCACCAGGACCGACTGAGTGATGCGGGCAAGCCGGTTTGTGGGGATCTTGTAGTCATTGAGGACCATGGCGTCCTTGACGAGCGTGTGGGCGAGCGCGACGGACGAGGCCCAGAACGGGTGCTGTTTGCCGGCCGCGATGTCCGCGTCGGGTCCGCCGGTAAGCCTCATGAACAGTTCCAGTAGCTCCTCGTCCCGGCCGGCTTTGTCTGCCTCGTGGGTGTCCGCGAGGTACTGGTTGAACCTCGGCCACAGGTCGTCCCCGATCACGTACGGCACATCCCACACCGCGATCTTGTCGATCGCCGAACCTGCCGCTGCTGCCTCCAGCGCGAGGGCGCCGCCAGATGAGGCGCCGTACAAGTGAGCCGAGCCGCCGGCTGCCGCAATCAGCGCGTCGAGGTCTTCCACCTCCCGCGCCACGGCGTACGGCGGTGTATTGCCGCTGTCGGCCCGGCCGCGTCGTGCGTAGTTGTAGACCGTGAAATGGTTGGCAAGGAGCCGGGCCAGCGGCGCGTTCTCAGCGCCGTCGTCCAGGGTGCCGCCGACGAGGATCACTGTCGGGCCAGTGCCTTTCCGGTCGTAGGCGATCCTCGTACCGTCGGCGGACGTCACACGAAGTGTCATCTCGTTCACTGCTTCTCTCCCTTTCTCGATGCGTGGTCGTCACCGTCGGAGCATGTCGACCAAGGACCACCCGGGGGCCCCGTCGCCGTGCCGTGTGTAGCCGATGACGGCGCCGTCGACGGAGGCCACAGATTTGCGCTCCTAATTTAGGAGCATTCACACCTGTTGCGCAAGTACAATCGGGTGCATGAGCAAGAAGCGACTGTTCGACGACCCCTGCGGCATCGCGCGAGCGCTGAATGCGGTCGGCGAGCGGTGGGCGTTGCTCGTCGTGCGGGAGCTGATCTTCGGCCCGAAGCGCTACTCCGACCTGCACCGCGGGCTGCCGCAGATGAGCCAGAACGTCCTCGCGCAGCGGTTGCGCGAGCTCGAAGCCGACGGCCTGGTGCGGCGAAGGCGTCTGGGACCGCCCGCGCCCGCCGCCGTGTATGAACTCACGGAGCGCGGGCAGGAACTGGAGCCCGTGCTCCGCGCGCTCGCCCACTGGGGCAGCCGCGCACCGCTGTCCGAGGACGGCGCGGCGGAACTGAGCGTCGACGCGCTGCTGTTCGCCCTGCGCGCGACCTTCGATCCGGCACTGGCGGGTGAGCTGTCGCTGCGCTGCCAGCTGGACGTCGCGGGCGATCGGTTCCGCATCACCGTTGCGGGCGGGCGCCTTGAGTTGGACCGCGGTGAGCACGCCGAACCCGAGGCGTTGCTGACCGTGCCGGAGGCGGCGACCTTGCGCGATCTGGTGTTCGCCGGTGCGGCGCTGCACGACGCCGTCGAGCGGGCAGACACCGAGGTGGCGGGCGATACCGCGCGGCTCGCCGCACTGCTGCACTGCTTTCCCGCAGCCGTGCGGTATCCGGCGCCATAGGACCCCGGGCCGCCAGATACCGCCGTCAGCGCAAGAAGTCGTCGGGGGTGAGCGGCAGTCCGCGGACCCCGGACACCGGTGGCGAGGTTATGTCGGCCGACAGTTCAGACTCCGCGGGCTCGCGGAACTCATCGCCGAGACGACGACGCACCACTTGGACAGCGACCCGCGGCTCAACGCCTGGCGCTGGTCTACGACCGAGCATGATCGACTTGTTGCAGCAGCCCATCCCCTAACGGGCGGAACAGCGGGTCGTCGCCGGTGAACGCCTCCGCGAACACGGTCCTGCGGAAGCACGGCCCGTTGTCGGTGACCACCGCGACCGGTGCGGGAGCTTCGCCGATGACGAAGTCGTCGGCGTCGATGACATCCATCCAGCCCCGGTCGGCGCGGAACCCGGATGGCAGCAGCAGCCCGCGCCTTCGTCGACGGCGGCGAGCTCGTCGACGAAGGTGTCGCACCTGCGGCGCTGTACGGTCGGGGTATCCGCGCGGGTGTCCGGCCTCGCGCTCATCGCGAGCCGCCGCTCGGGTTGGCCAGTACTGGGGAGGTCGTTTCTCCTCCCGAGTCAGCCGGGGCGACTTCTCCCCCGTCTTGAGCGGAGACCTCTCCCTGATTCCTGCGGATCTCGACGTCCGGGCAGACGAGCTTGTGTCGGTGGAGGACATCGACCGCGACCGCGACCGCGATCGCGGTGGTCACCCACTACCGCAGAAAAGCTGCAGCGAGGCGCAGCCGCCAGCGGCAAGTCACGGCGGCTCGATGCACGTCAAGCCATGTCCAGGTTCACCGAATCGACCACCTACTGCTCGACGACGCCGCCACTCTGCGCGAGATGAAGACGCTGGCGAACGTCAGCCGCATCCTGAGGAAGCCCGTGGTCCTCGTACAGGGCAGCAGCTTCAAGCCAACAACCGACAGCCTCTTCGACTTGTCCCAGAACGTGCAGTGAAATTGCGATGGTGTCAAGCGAACGAGCGAGTTCCCGCAAGAAGATGGCCGTGGTACGACTGAGGTTTATCGCCTCCCGACTGCAAGCGATGGCCTTATCGTGCGCCTCAAGTCCCTGCCAGGCCCTTGCGATCTGCGTTAATGCACGTGCCTCACCAGGTTTGTCTCCCGCCTTCCGACGCAATGCCAAGCCGCGACGGGTGTGTTCAAGCGCTTGCCGGTAGCGACCAAGTCCCGTAAGTGCCGATCCGATATTGCCCTCGACCACAGCTTCCCAGCGTCCTGTATCGATTCCCACGCTCAGTTGCAGCGCTCGCTCGAGCCGCGGTAGCGCGTCAGCGAAATGGTGCCTTCGCAGCGCCAGCAACCCAAGTGAATTGAGCGTCCAGACTTGCAGCGTTATGTGATCTAATTCCTGCGCGATACTCGCCGCAGCAGTGCAGGCCGAGTAAGCAACATCCCACTGACGAAGTCGAATCGCTGTGTCCCCGCGCCTGGCCAGGAACCACGCTTCGGAAACCTGATCCCCCCATGCGACGCGCTGCGTTCAACCCAGCCTCCAAGGCAATAATCTTGTCTTGCCAATCACCAAAGGCCCCCACGACGTGGGAAATATCTGCCAGGCGGACTACCTGTTGATTCATTTGATGTCGCGTAGTGAAGTCAAGGGCGGCGAGCAGATTCACGCGTTCTGCACCAAGCCAGTCCCAGGCTTCGGCGAAGGTACCGATCGGATACGGATAGCCTGGTTCGGTTATAACGTTTGTTTGCAAAGTATTTGCAGGATGCGGAGGCCTTTTGGCTGTATGAGCAGTATGCGTGTACCACACCAGCAGCGAGTCGAGAGCCAGGCGACGGTCAGCCGGGGCATCATGTTGTTCAGCTTTCTCTGCGGCATAGGCCCGCAACAGATCGTGAAATTGGTAGCGGCCGCGGGGCGTGGGTTCGATCAGGTGCGCTTCGGTCAGGGCGACCAGGAGGGCCCGGGTATCGATGGGGGCAAGCTCCGCAACCGCAGCTGCGGCGGGCAAGGACAGGTCCGGCCCGGGATGGAGTCCAAGGCGGCGAAATAGCCTGGCCTGATCAGTTGAAAGCCGGCGGTAGGACCAGTCGAACACCGCACGCACCGCCGCTCGCTCATCACCGCCCAGGCTCAGAGCGTCCAGCCGGGCGCGGTCGTCAGCAAGCTCGGTGACAATGTCGCCGACGGTGGTGTGGGGGTGGTCGGCGATGCGGCTGGCAGCGATACGCAGCGCCAGCGGCAGCCTCGCGCACAGCCGGATCAGTTCGTGCACCGCGCCAGGTTCATTGAATGTGCGGTCGGAGCCGATGACACCAGTGACAAGTTCGTGCGCCTCGGGTGGAGTGAGCAGATCGAGAGTGAGACGGTGTGCTGCTTCGGTCACAACGAGGCCCGTGAGGCTCGCCCGACTGGTAACCAGCACCATGCATCCTGCCGTTCCGGGCAGCAGAGGACGGATCTGGTCGGGATGGTTCGCATTGTCGAGGACGATCAGCATCCGTTTCCCTGCCAGTAAGGATCGGAACAGTGCCGATTGCCCTTCAGTACCTGCGGGGATCTTCTGCGTTGGGACATCAAGGGCGCGCAGGAACTGCTCAAGAACCTCGCCAGGAGTTGCGGGTTCGCCAGGGCCGTAGCCGCGAAGATTGGCGTGCAAGGTGCCGTCGGGGAAGTGATGGGCCACACGGTGTCCCCAGTGCACCGCGAGAGTGGTCTTGCCGATTCCGGCTGTGCCGTCTACTGCGGAGATCACCACTGCGGACTGTCGTCCACCATGCTTATGGAAATTGCCGGGAAGCAAAGCGTCAAGGGTGGTGAGGTGCTCGACGCGCCCCGTAAAGTCCCGCACAGCCGCAGGTAGCTGCCGTGGCACCATCGCCGCGCCCTTGCTGACAGAGGCTGGCGCCACAGCTGAGGCGCCGCCAGGTGAGCAGAATGTCGCGATGGCACTTTCGGATGGGTACGGGTGGTCAGGCAACGTAACCCATCCGAGGGTGGTGGTCTCCTTCACTTGCAGCTCAACCGGTCGCCAAGTAGCCGGTGCGGCGCCCGGTGTGTGACGTACAACGTCGTCGAAGAACCACCCGGAGGCAATCATTGCCAGCAGCCCAGGCGATGCGGCTAGCGCGGCTTTCAACGGCTCGGCGTCGTTGAGCCTGAAGGTTAGAGTGAGAGAGGACGAAGTGACGCCATAGTTGTCGTAATGGACTTCTCCGGCGTGCAGTGCCACGCGCAAGCGAATTCGTTGAGCGTCAGCGTGGGTGTCATTGTGCACTCGCAGCCCTGTCACGAGCAGCGGCGGCACCGCCTCGACAAAAACAGCTTTGTCCGCTTCAGCTGGAACCAGTATGAATATCGAGTCCCCGCGATCCTCGTGGTAGCAACTTTTCCAAGGCACGCCTGCACTATCGAACGCTTTTTTGACAACCTGATAAAGACCGTCGCGTACCGCGCGTTGATGCAGGTTGGTGCGCCGCTGGTCGCCGAAACCTTCGACATCCACTACCACGATCGTGTGATGCCGAGTCTCGCGCTGCTCCTTCACCTTAACCGCTCCTCCCCAAGCTTCCCTGTGCCCGGACGGCAAGAGACTCGTAGAGGATCGCAAACCTAGACTAGAAGTGAAACCGACTGTCGGCGCAATGCTGCTCAAAAGTCCTTAACTGCGATGACCGCTCTGGCCGTTGCCGACATAGATGCCTACATAGATGGATATTGCCGGGGCTATAGAACACGAGATCCGCTGGTCGCAGCGCGGCGAGCCCTTGCTCGCGCTGGGCCATCGGCATTCCCCGCCCGACAACGCGGGGCACCGGATCTCTCCGGTGCCCCGCGCATGGTGCTTCCCGCGAACCGTCAGACGGTATGACGGGCGGTGTTCCAGCCGGTGGCGGTGACGTCGGCGTCGCCGCCGTTGCCCGCATGGCCGGAGTTGCCGCCGGTGGTGGTGCTGGTGTTCGAGGCGTCGCCGGTCGAGCCGGTGACGCCGGTGTCACCCGAGTTGCCCGACGTCACCGTGGTGTGCGACGTCGTGCCGTGCTCGTGCTTCCAGCCACCGTGGTGACGGCCCTGCTGCTCGTGCCCGCGGGTCGAGGTGACGGCGGTGTTACCGCCGGTCGAGCCCGAGTCGCCCGAGTTGCCGGACTTGCCCGTCACTGCCTTGTTGCGGCTGGTGGCGTTTCCGGCGTCGCCGGAATTGCCACCGTTACCGCCCTTGGCGGCGCCGGTCACGACACCCAGAACGCTCGTGTCGCCGCTCTGGTTGTGCCGGTTCCAGTTCCAGCGGTGTCCGCTGTTGTTCATCGCGGAGTTCTGCGCGGAGCTGACCACGGTGGCGTCGCCGCCGTTGCCCGCCCAGCCGGAGTTCCCACCGGTGGTGGTGCTGGTGTTGCTCGCGTTACCGGTCGAGCCGGTGGCACCCGTGGCACCGGAGTTTCCCGACGTCACCGTGGTGCTCGACTTCGTGCCGTCGTTGTTCCAGCCGCAGCCGCAGCCGTGGCCACGGCCTTCCTGCTGACCGCCCACGGTCCACACGATCGCGCTGTTGCCACCAGTGGAACCGGAGTCACCCGAGTTGCCAGAATTCCCGGTCACCGCGTTGTTGTCGCTGGTGGCGTTCCCGGCATCGCCGGAATTGCCGCCGTTGCCACCCCTGGCAGTTCCCGTGGCCCAGCCCAGGACGCCCGTCTGGCCGCCCTGCTCGTGCCGGTTCCAGCCCCAGCCGTGCCCACCGTGGTTCGTCACGGAATTCCGGCCGTCGCTGACGACGGAGGCGTCGCCGCCGTTACCCGCGTCGCCGGAGTGTCCGCCGGTGGTGGCGCTGGTGTTGCTCGCGTCACCGGTTGCCCCGGTAGCGCCGGTGTCTCCGGAGTCACCCGAGGTCACCGTGGTGTCGCACGTCGCCAGCACGCACAGGCCGTAGGCGCTGTTCCCGCCGGTCGAGCCGGAGTTGCCCGAGCTGCCGGAGTTCCCGCTGACGGCGGAGTTGCCGCTGGTGGCGTTGCCGGCATCACCGGAGTTGCCACCGTTGCCGCCCTTCGCGGTGCCGGTCACCGAGCCCACGGCTGCGAGGATCCCGCCTCGCGAGGAGTGCCCGCCCCGCGCCCCGGCCGTGTTCTCGCCGGAGGACGCCGCGGTCCCGGAGCCGCCGTGGCCGGCGTTCCCGGAGTTGCCACCCGTCGTGGTGCTGGTGTTGCCCGCGTTGCCGGTCGAGCCGGTCGCGCCGGTGTTCCCGGAGTCGCCCGAGGACACCGACGTGCTGCACTTCGCGAGCACACAGACGCCGTAGGCGCTGTTGTGCCCGGTGGAACCGGAGTTGCCCGAGTCACCGGAGTTCCCGCTGACAGCGTTGTTGCTGCTGCTCGCGTTCCCGCCGGCACCCGAGTCACCGCCGTCGCCGCCGTTGCCGGTCGCCGAGGCAGTTCCGCCGACCACCGAGTGCAGCGTGTCACCGAGCCCGCCGAGCGGACCGGAGTTCCCGGTGTCGGCACTGGCCACCGCCGACCCCAGCAGGACGAACCCGCCGGAGATGAACGCGGCGGTCAGGCCGCGTCGCACATACTTGTGCATGACTTTCCCTTTCCTGACACTCTGTCCATTGTGGATTTGAGGGTGGAAAGGGTTCGTCAGCTCGGATGGTCGTTGCCGTAGTACTTCAGCCAGTACAACGGCCACGCGCCGGCTGGAGGTGCCCGCCACAGGCGATCCGTACCCGGCATGACCGAACCGGACGCGGTCACGGCGTACTCGCCACCGTGCTGACCGCCGGCACCCACAAACGTCGCCCCGCTCATCGCGGACACGTCCGCAGGCAACCCGCCGCCGCCCGCTCCGGACATCGGACCGGCGATACCGGCCGCGTCCGAACTCGCTTCCCCGGCACCGTGCCGGGAACCGATCCGAGCGTCTGGGCGACGCTGCGCCGCACTCCGCGTGAGGACACCCGGACCGGGCCTGGTGTCCGATACGGTTTGCTCACCCGGGATGCCTGCCGCCGGCGGAGTAGTGACATCTCCGCGAGGGGCGGGTTTCGCCGGCTGCCCGGTCACCGCAGCGACCACACGTTCGGCCCCGATCGCCCGCACCACCGGCTCGGTTACCGGGGCCACCGCGTGCAGGACCGGCGAGGTCGCACGCAGAACGGGCTCGGTCACCGGCCGCAGCGCGGACAGCACCGGTTCCGCCGCGTGCGACACCGGACAAGTCAGCGGCGCGAGCGAGCGCTCAAGCCCCCTCGTGCCCGGCGTCACCGTCGAGGCGACCTGCGACGTCACCGAGTGCACCGTGCCCGTGACCGGTTTGACAGCCGGCCCGACCGGCTTGAGGACACCATGCACGGTGCCCTCGAATCGATCGAGCAGACCAGGCTGGTCCTGCGGCGGCCCACCTTCCGACGCCTCCGCGGCACCCGAAACAGCCATGGCCAGCAGGGTGAATCCGAACAACGCACCAGCCACCACGAGCAGCCGCAGCACCAACGGGTGCCCGGCCGGTGTGTCATCAGTCAGGGAAGTATCCATCCATCTCACCCCCTTCCGGATGTCGACTTCACCATCAGCCGTAGTTCGGGACGAAGACCGTCGCCGGATTGGGTGAAAATCAAAGTTTTTTATTTCGCTCAGATGAGTTTCATGTCGCTGAGCAACGGGTAGCCCTCATGTTTTTCTCGGCAGCACATTGCCTCCAACGTGGACTGCACGCAACAGATCCGCGTAGCGACGGGCGCCGTCGCACCGCTCCGCCATCCGCACACACGAGCGGGACGACCTCGTATCGTCGTTCTACCGGCATACCGTGACCGGCACGCGCACCGCGACGACATCACCGGCGGCCGAGCGGTGACTGTTCACGACGAGGGCGACGGCGCGAAGTGTAAGAAGACCGTAAGAGGGTACTCCCGAAATTCGGGTGGGCAATAAAAAGGAGCGAGCGCCATGAGCGCACTCAAGACACAGATACCCACGCAGTCAGCGCGCATGCTGAAGACCCGGGTTCTGGCCGCGGACGCGACGATCACCATCACGGCGGAAGGCCGGTTAAGCGGGGCCGGCATCATCAGGCTGATGGCCGAACTCGCCGAAGGACTCGAATTGTGTTGTGGCGTGGTGGTTCTGGACGTGACCGCATGCCAATGTGAAGGGAACGCGGTTGTCAGTGTCATCCACGAGGCCATAGTCCAGGCCGCTCCGGCGCGCTGCAGCGTGCGCGTCGTCACCGCCGATGTCGACGTCGCGATCGCATTGGACCGGGCTGAAATTGCCCGCACCATGCGGTCCTGACCTCGACTTATCCACCGCGACACAAAGCAAACAGTCCGCTTGCCGGCCCATCGACCGACAGACGACCACCGACCGGACTGGCACGGGCCGCAAGACTTCGCCATGGGAAGCCGCAGAGATGGCCGAGAAGAAGCCGTGGCCGCAGCGAAGGAAGCACTCGCGACCGTCCTAGCGGCGTTGCGGGAGTTCGATGACCGCTGACTTCTGCTTCATTCACGTCGGCTTCAGCGGCGATCACCGTAGATGCGTTGCGAGACTTGGTGTTCTGCTCGGTTGAACGTTCAGTCTTGCTGGCTGACCTTATGGGTACCGGTGAAGCCGGACGGGCGTTCACCGGAGGCGTGCCGGGCGGCGAGTGTCTCGCGGGCGTCGGCTGGGTTCCATGTGTTGTCGGGTGTTCCGCGTTGTCCGGCTTGGGACTGCCCCGAGTCTGGTTGTCACTGGGGGTGTGGTGTTTCAGGCCGCTTCTGCGGTGGTGTAGATGGTCTCAAACTCGATGGGGGTGAGTTTGCCGAGGGCTCGTTGCCGGCGTTCGCGGTGGTATTTCGTTTCGATCCAGGTGACGATCGCCAGGCGCAGCTCTTCTCTGGTTTTCCAGCGTCGGGTGTCGAGAACGTTCTTTTGCAGCAATGAGAAGAACGATTCCATGGCGGTAGGACGTGGACCGGAACTGACTGCCCCGATCCGAATGCACGATCACTCCGGCCGGGCCGCGCAGCGTGATCGCGTTACGCAGTGCGGCGACCGCGAGTGAAGACCGATACCCGTCTGCCGGATCGTCGGCGTGGATGTCGAGCGCGGCGTTGATCAGATGGGCGTCGTCCCAATCGCGCTGCGACACCGGATTGGAGAGCCACTGGTAGTAGGCCTGCCGAGAGATCCCGAGCACCCCGCACGCGGGCGTGTCACGCCAACTGTGTAGGTCGGGGGTGTACCAAGATCGACCGGCCTGGTGGGCGGTCGGAAGGGACACCGAGTGACGCAGAACACATCGCCTCGTCGCAGTGACGAGGCGGCGGCGCGGCAGCTGGCGGAGACGTTCTCGCCGGAGACGATCGACGCGCTGCTGAAGGACGCCAAAGCGGCCGGAACGCCGATCGACGGCGTGAACGGCTTGCTGAATCAAATGACCAAAGCGGTCCTCGAGCGGGCGTTGCAGGCCGAGATGACCGACCATTTAGGCTATGACGCCGGCGACCCCTCCGGTCGCGGTTCCGGCAATTCGCGGAACGGGAAGTCGACCAAGACGGTGTCGACGATGAACGGTCCGGTCGATATCGAGGTTCCGCGTGACCGGAACGGGTCTTTGAACCCGCGATCGTGCCGAAGCGATCTCGTCGGATCGGCAACATCGACGACATGATCCTGTCGCTGTATTCCCGGGGCATGACCACCCGCGACATCGAAGCTCATTTGCTGGAAGTTTATGGCGTGAATGCCTCCCGGGAATTGATATCTAACGTGACCGATGTCGTGGTCGACGAGATCAAAGCGTGGCAATCACGTCCGCTCGACGAGGTGTATCCGATCCTGTATGTGGATGGAATCCGGATCCGCGTCAAAGACAACGGCGTGGTGACCACCAAAGTCGCCTACCTGGCCATCGGTGTCGACGTGGATGGCCGCAAACATGCCCTCGGCTGCTGGATCCAGGACACCGAGGCCGCGAAGTTCTGGCAGAAGGTCGTCACCGACCTGCGCAACCGTGGTGTCAAGGACATCCTCATCGCCTGCTGCGACGGCCTGACCGGTCTTCCCGACGCGATCAAAGTGATCTTTCCTGACACGGTCGTGCAGACCTGCGTGGTCCACGTCATCCGCAACGCCTCGAAATTCGTGTCCTACAACGACCGCAAAAAGATCGCCACATCGATGCGCGAGATCTACTGCGCCCCCACCATTGAAGGCGCCGAACTCGCCCTGGCCGAATTCGACAAGAAATGGGGGCAACAATACCCAGGCGCCATCGACGTGTGGCGCAACGCCTGGCACGACCTCATCCCATTCCTCGACTACCCGCCCGAACTCCGCAAAATCGTCTACACCACCAACGCCATCGAATCCATCAACTTCCAACTCCGCAAAATCACCAAGAACCGCGGACACTTCCCCGACAAAGATCACCTCTGACTTACACAGAAATCGTGACAGGCTCCCGCACGGGCGTGTCACGCCAACTGTGTAGGTCGGGGGTGTACCAAGATCGACCGGCCTGGTGGGCGGTCGGAAGGGACACCGAGTGACGCAGAACACATCGCCTCGTCGCAGTGACGAGGCGGCGGCGCGGCAGCTGGCGGAGACGTTCTCGCCGGAGACGATCGACGCGCTGCTGAAGGACGCCAAAGCGGCCGGAACGCCGATCGACGGCGTGAACGGCTTGCTGAATCAAATGACCAAAGCGGTCCTCGAGCGGGCGTTGCAGGCCGAGATGACCGACCATTTAGGCTATGACGCCGGCGACCCCTCCGGTCGCGGTTCCGGCAATTCGCGGAACGGGAAGTCGACCAAGACGGTGTCGACGATGAACGGTCCGGTCGATATCGAGGTTCCGCGTGACCGGAACGGGTCTTTTGAACCCGCGATCGTGCCGAAGCGATCTCGTCGGATCGGCAACATCGACGACATGATCCTGTCGCTGTATTCCCGGGGCATGACCACCCGCGACATCGAAGCTCATTTGCTGGAAGTTTATGGCGTGAATGCCTCCCGGGAATTGATATCTAACGTGACCGATGTCGTGGTCGACGAGATCAAAGCGTGGCAATCACGTCCGCTCGACGAGGTGTATCCGATCCTGTATGTGGATGGAATCCGGATCCGCGTCAAAGACAACGGCGTGGTGACCACCAAAGTCGCCTACCTGGCCATCGGTGTCGACGTGGATGGCCGCAAACATGCCCTCGGCTGCTGGATCCAGGACACCGAGGCCGCGAAGTTCTGGCAGAAGGTCGTCACCGACCTGCGCAACCGTGGTGTCAAGGACATCCTCATCGCCTGCTGCGACGGCCTGACCGGTCTTCCCGACGCGATCAAAGTGATCTTTCCTGACACGGTCGTGCAGACCTGCGTGGTCCACGTCATCCGCAACGCCTCGAAATTCGTGTCCTACAACGACCGCAAAAAGATCGCCACATCGATGCGCGAGATCTACTGCGCCCCACCATTGAAGGCGCCGAACTCGCCCTGGCCGAATTCGACAAGAAATGGGGGCAACAATACCCAGGCGCCATCGACGTGTGGCGCAACGCCTGGCACGACCTCATCCCATTCCTCGACTACCCGCCCGAACTCCGCAAAATCGTCTACACCACCAACGCCATCGAATCCATCAACTTCCAACTCCGCAAAATCACCAAGAACCGCGGACACTTCCCCGACAAAGATCACCTCTGACTTACACAGAAATCGTGACAGGCTCCCGCACGCAGATTCCCGTGCGCGAGATACGCGGCCGCTGTGCGCAAAACCTCATTCTCCTGCTCGAGCAGCCGGTTACGTTTGCGCAGTTCCCGCAGCTCAGCCGACTCATCCGACGTCCCGCCAGGCCGTTACCGTCCTCAACATCGGCGTCACGCATCTAGTTCGCCAAGCATGTCTCGGAGATCCCGAAGTCCTTCGCGACCTGCTTCAACGGCACCTGACGCTGCCGGGCGACCGCCACGACATCGTCCCGGAACTCACGAGGATGAGGCTTAGGCACGACTGACATCCTTCCAAACAAGGCCGAAGCCTCGCAGATCAGGTGTCAACCAAACCCTGAGCAGTTCCATGATCGGGAGTTGCGCCGAACGTTTACAGTCCCGGTCTACTGGCTGGATGGTGGGGTGGGTGGCGGGCTTGAGAGTTGGTTCATGGTGACCTGGGCGGTGGCCGTGCGGCCCAGCCCGTCCATGAGCGTGTACTTGAAGGCGGCATAGGTGACTCCGGCTGACGGAGTAAAGGTGAAGTCACCGTTTGCGTAGATCTTCATTTTCCCGTTGACGATGTCGCTGGTGCCGACGACGGTGAGTCCGATGCCCGTGTCGTTGTAGAGCACGTTGCCTTGGACGATTTGGCCGTCAAGGACGTAGCGGTTGTCATTGGCCACTGGGGCGGCAGGGCTGGTGTCGGGCAGGGTGAGGCTGGTCGAGGTCAGAATTCGGTCGGAGTCCGGCGAGCGCCAGGTGAGCTGGAGCCGGTTGGCGAACGTGGTCAGGTTCGGCGGGGTGTCGATTCGGTTGCGCACGAGGATCAGTGCTGGGGTGGTCCAGGTGATGCCGTCTTGGCTGGACACGAGGTCCAGTTCCGGTGCGATGTTGCCGTAGTTGCGCCATGACACGTAGATCCGGCCGCCGAGCGTCGTGATCGACGGCGCCGAAGCCTTCTGCGCGACCACGGTTGACCGGACGTTCCAGGTGCCGGTGCCGAACGGGCTGCTCGCCAGTTTGACGCTGGAGTCGTCGGTCCAGGCCATCAGAAGCAGGCCGTTGTAGGCCGCGAGTGTGGGGGCCGTATCGGTTTTCACGCCGATCATGACCTGCTGGTACGGCGCCCAGCTCGCGCCATCGGTGCTGCTGGAGACGTAGATGTCCCTGTTGTCGGCCCCACCTCGGGACACCGCGTACAGCTTGCCGTCGAACACGGTCATTTTCGGGTTCAGCGCCCCGCCCGGATCGCCGGTGCCGCCTGCCCGATCGGTCCAATGCACGCCGTCGTCGCTGGTGAGAGTGCGCTTGTCCTGCGTTCCCTTGTACAGCACGATCAAGTGACCGCCGAACGCCGCGATCGACGGCTCGCTCGCCACCGGCGCATTCGCCGGCAACCGTACCGGCGGGTCCCATCGGTAGCCGTCGGCGGACGCGGCGACGTAGATGTCGCCGCCCGAGACGTACATCGTGTACTGCTTGCCGTTGAGCGACACCATCGACGGCGCGTACTGCGCGTTGCCGTTCTCACCGACGACGCTGGCCGAGCGCCACGACTCCTCGCGTGGGCCGGGAACCGGGATGTCGTCGACCTGGGCACCGAGATCGGCGTTCGGCCGAATCTGCTTGGTCGTGGTCCACAGGTGCTGCAACACCCGCTGGGTGTCGGGCAGGGTCTGGTCGGCGCCTTCGTACCGGTACCGGAACTGATCTCTGATCCGCTGCTTCAGCTGTTCCACTCGCAGCGACGCGGTGGCGGCCAGGCAATTGAGATAGGGGTCCGAGGCGTCCACTCCTTGCAGCTGCGGGCAAACGCCGTTGAGGGACTGGTCGTACAGGTTGTCCTCACGAGCGTTCTTCCCGGCGAGCAGGTTCGCCGCGGCCTTGGCGAACGCGTTCCCGATCAGGTTGCCCTTGGCCGGGTCGCTGTCCGGTAATCCGTTGTCCCCCACCAGCAACTGGTGCAGTGTCGTGTCGGACTGCCACGCGCGCGGGAACCCGAGCTGGGTGTAGGCGCCCAGCAGCTGCACTCCGACGTTGACGTTGTCCGCCAGGTTGTGCGCCACCATGTCGCTGATGCTGGTGTAGTACGCGGCCTGGTGCTGCCGGAGGAAGTCGGCGACCTTGACCCGCAATGCGCTCAGCTGGTCCGCGTTGAGCAGGGACTGGCCCTCGTCCTGGAACACCTTGAGGAACTTGGCCTGCCAATTCTGCAGCACCGGGTCCAGTGCCTTGATCGGCGGTGGGCAACTGCCTGTCCCGCCGTAGTCGAGCGTTTCGCAACGCTGGATCTGCATTCCGTTCGACACGTGGGCCGAGGTCGTCCGGACATCTTTGCGCTGTGCGCCGTCAACCGGCCAGGTTTCGGTGAACGTGACGTTGAGATCACCGGTGGTGGTGGCGATGCTGCAGGGGTAGTAGCGGCCTTCGCCCTCGCACTGGCCACGGGTCTTGACCGTCTGGACGTTCTCCCACGCGGGGGTGTAGCAGACATCCCAGTTGTCCAGCTGCGGCAAGAGGTTACGGACGAACATCTCCGGCGCCGGCAGCTTCGTTCCATCCACAGTGGACGGTGTGAGGATCCGGTGGGCGTCGCTGGTTTCGCCGCAGACCGGCACCTGCGGGACTTTCTTCAGGTCAGTACGGTTGTCCGTGTGCTGCTCGGTGTCGCCGAACAGCTGGTACTTGCCGCCGGTGATGATGTCCTGCTGTGGTCTGAGTTTTCGGAAGAAGGTGGCGAGCCGGCTGAGGTAGTCGGTGGGCAGCGCCTCGAACAGCTTGTTCGGCCTGCCACCGGCGGCGGGTGTGCTGAACTTCAGCGCGGCGTCGCGGATCGCGAGGCCCGCGCCGAGTACGTCACGGGCTCGGTTCGGATTGATCTGGGTGGCCAGATCCGGGTTCTGCGACGACAGCTTGTCGTACGCCGTCGCGGCGATCCGCCAGGTGTCCGGGTTGCCGAGCATCGGCCCGACCACCGGGAACTTGTCGTCGTAGGCCGCCTGCGCGTAGGACGACAGATAGCGGATCATCCCGTCAGGGCCGTAGTTGGCCAGCGCGTCCGTCACGGTCCCGTCGTCGATACCCGTGACGGTTCGCGGCACGACGAAGCCTGGTTCGGTGGCCGTCTGGGTCGCCCCGGTGTAGTAGAGGTTCTCCGCGTTCTCGTACTGGGGGTAGGTGACCTGGCGGCCGGGGTGGTTCGCGGTGTAGTCGATCAGCAGGTTCGCGTTGACCCAGGTGTCCTGCAGATACAGTCCGGCGGTGGCCGCGAGCTGCATCTTGCCGGCCACCTGCATCTGCTGTTCGAGATGGCTGAGGTTCTCGCCGATCTGGGTGACATTGCTCTTGACGTAAGCGACGCCTTTCCACAGCTCCCCGAGCTGGTCGGACAGTCCCTGGTAGACGGCGTTCAGCCGGGTGTCGATTTCGTCGAACCGCGCGTGCATCTCCGTGCGCAGCTTGTCGATCTGCTCACGCAGTTTCTTGATCTGGTCGAGAATCACCTGGTCTGTCGACTGCCCGCCAAGGCCGGCCAGCAGCGAGGTCAGGGTGCCGACCATGCCCAGGACGTTGCCGGTGAACGCGACCGTGGCGAGGGAGAACACCTCGTTGATCGCCTGAGCGGAGGCGACCAGCTTGTTCAGGTCGGTCGCGATCGCCAGCACCCCGCTGGCGAACTTGGCCACGTCCTTGGCGTCGGAGTCGTCACCGATCGCCTTGAAGAACAGGCTGACCACGTCCAGTGCGGTCTTGCCCGCGTTGATGTACTTCTGCCGTTCCTTTTCGCCTTTGTCCGCGTCCGCGGCGGCTTTGTCCCCCTGGGCCGGAGGGGTCTTCGCCGACACCGTGTAGTCGTCGAACATCTGCTTGCGCTCGGCGTAGGTCTGGTCCACGAGGTCTTTGAACTTCGCCGTCGCCGCAGCCCTCACCTCGTTGGGGGCCTCCAGGTGCATCAGCGTCGGCAGGTCGAGCTTCGCCTGCAGAGCGGGGATCTTGCCGAGCTCGACCGGCGAGGCCATGACGTCGACGGCGACACGGTTGCCTAGGACCGTGTTCCAGCCGGCGGCGAACGACGCGTCCGCGCGGGCTGCGCTGGACACAGCCTGCCAGACCGTGTTCTGCGCGGTGTTGAAGGCCTCGCTCCAGATGTAGTCCGGGAGCCGGTCGCTGAGCCGGTCCTCGATCCGCGCGCTGAGCGGGGTGACGTCCCGTCCCGCGTAGGCAGCCTGCAGCCCGCGCACGTTCGGCCCGACCACTGCGGCAGGAGCGCCGAGAACACCACTCAACGCCGCACCCATCAGCTCGTCCGACGCGTGTTTCCGGATCGTCTCGGGAACCGCGGTGTCCGCCTTCTGCCGGATCGCGGTCAAGTGTCCGGTAAGGACGGTCTGTGCCGCAGTGGGATTCGCGCCCCGCCAGTCGAGCAACTCAGCGCTGCTGACCAGGTCAATCAGGAAGTCGGGCTCGGGCTCGAGCGTGCGCAACGCGCCGCCGAGCATCGTCCCGGCGAGTCCGGCAGGCTCGGTCTCCGCCGCCTCAGCCGTGGGAACGTCGAGCACACACATCCCGATCACGGCCGCGAGGATTGCGACCAACGCGCGAGGCCGATGTCTGCGATACAACAAGAGGAATCTCCAGCTCGTCATGAGTGACCTCGGACGCGAAGCGGCGCAGAGACGCCGCCGTCCGGCTGCAGACGACGCTACCCAGTACGGTCACCGCGACCTTGCCCTATCGGGTAGCCGAAGGTGCCAGAGATCGAGTATCCCTTGTCCAGAGCGATCATCTCGGCGCGTCACCCAACGGGTCCTCGAGATCAACAGGGACCTTGGCGCCCATCGATTCCGTTTCAGTCTTGCCGCCTGCCAACCGGGCAGAGCGGCCCAGGTCACATCGGCGTGCAGCCAGGCAGTTGCGACGCACGCTCCGGCTTTACCAGCCCGCAGATCTCCGAGTCGTTCAGCACCCGGGTGTAGACCCGAGACTCAGAGAGTCAGCCGACGTCCTTTCCAGGCGAGCCGAGCGCCCTTTGCGTGGCCGGGACGTCGCGCCGAGCACCCCGAACGCTACCGCAAGAAACCCACCTGACAGCGCGTACTTCAGCACGTTCCCCTTGAGCACCGCCACGTAGCCGTTCACCGACGACTCCTCTCGATCCTCGCCGCCGCGACGGCACCACTGTCATCGCAGCTTGGAACAAGCCGGTTCGGCATCGATTCATCGGCGGTTCAAACCACTAGTGTCGCCGGGTGCGAATATCGCCGGGTCGCCGAGCACCAGCCCGATTGCCACCGTTCTGACTATCGGTCAGACTCATCCACACCAAGACCATTGCCGAAGGGATCATTCACGTGGACGCGTCCGAAGCCGGCGACGGACGGCGGCGGCCGAGTACCCGGTTGATTCTGGTCATGACCGCGGTGGTGATCGTCGCGATCGCCGTAACCGTCTACCTCACGGTCCACGCCAACCCGCAGGCGACCGCTGACGGAACAGCCGAAGAGATCGCGGACGTGATGACCTCGGGCGACGATCCGGCACTGCGGGCACTGTTCTGCCCACGTGACTCCGGCCTCCCGCCCGTGCCCGTGCCCCTCGTCACCTCCGCGACTCCCGTTTCAGTCAGCGCCATCGAGGTCAAGGACGACGTGGCGGGCGTGCTGCTGACACGGCAACGCGACCGGCTAGGGCCGTTCGGCGTGCTGCTCGTCAGGAGCGACAACGGCAACTGGTGTGTCTTCGGCTTCAAGACCTGCATCGCCACGGTCACCGCGGCCACGATTCTCAAACCGCAGTACACCCGATTCTGCTCCTAGCCCGAGCTGCGAACGCGCCGCACGGTCGGCAACGGAATGAACCCCGGTGATGTCGAAGGTCCGCCGTCTGGCAATGACCGAGGTGGTCGCGGGCACCTATCTGGTCCAGGTGTCCTGTGTGGACTCATTCACGCAGGCGACGACGGGGACGTTCACCACGAACCTGTACTTCACCGACGCGAAGCACTACCAGGCGAACGGCTAGGCGAGGGGAACGCGGATCACCGCCGGAGTCGTCGGTTGTGATGAGCCCGCCGCCGGTTCGGTCGTGACGGCGACACGGTCGGCGCCGGCGGGGAGCGCCACGGTCAGCTTCCCGGATTCCGTGTGCAGCAGCCCTGCGGACTGGGCTCCTCTCGGCCCGATGACCCACAGCTGATAAGCACGACCCACGCCGAGCGCGGGCAGCGCGCGTGCGGTGATCACCGCTTCGCCGCGCTGGCGGGAGAAGTCCACCACCAGAGAGCCGCCGCCGGTGCCACTCGCACGCACGACGCTCGCGTCCGGCGCGGCGGCGGGCTCGGCGATCTGAGCGGGCGGTGCGGGATCTGGCCTTAGCGCACCGATGCCGATCCCAGCGACGAGTGACACCGCGGCGGCGATGGCCGCCACCGCGATGACCACGCGGGTGCGCCATGACCGGCGTTCAGGCGATTCGATCTCAGGCGAGGGCGGGAGCTGCCTGGTCTCCGCGATTTCGGTGAGCACTCTGCTGCGCAGCCGAGTGCTCGGCAGCGCGCTCATGGCCGTCCCGAGTCTCGCGGCGGTCTCCCGGAATCCGGCGACTTCGCGGGCGCAGGTCGGGCAGTGGGCGAGATGGCGGGTGAACGCGGCGCGTTCCAGGTCGGTGACGGCGTCGAGCGCGTAGGCACCTGCCAATGTGTGGACCTCGGCGATGCTCATCGGAGGACTCCCAACGCGTCGCGCAGGCGGATCATGCCGTCACGCATGCGGGTCTTGACCGTGCTGGTCGCGACGCCGAGTTTCTCGGCGACCTCTGGGTAGGTGAGTCCCTGGAAATAGGCGAGCAGGATGGACTCGCGCTGGAGTTCGGTCAACGCCGACAACGCCTGGCGTACCTGGTTGTTGTCCTCTGTGGACAGTACTGCTTCGGCGACGTCATCGTAGGGCCGGCGCAGGTCGAGCAGGTCCGCGCGGTCCTCACGGTCGCGGGCGGACTGCTCGTGGCGGACCCGGTCGACCGCCCGGCGGTGCGCGATCGTCAGCGCCCATGTCGTGACTTTCGCGCGTGCCGGGTCGTACTGGGCGGCCTTGCGCCAGATCTCGAGCAGCACTTCCTGCGTGACCTCTTCGGCCTGGGCGCGGGAACGCAGGACCTGCAGCGCCGTGCCGAAGATCGGTCCGGCGAGCTGGTCGTAGAGCGCGGAAAACGCGTGCTCGTCGCCCAGCGCGACCCGCCCGATGAGTTCCTCGGGCGCCGAGACGGTGACGGTGGTCGGTGGTAGTCGAAGAGCAGTGATGGTGGCGCTTGCGGCGGCCATGGCTATTCCTTCCCGGCCGGAGCCGAACCCGCGCCCGCGGTGCACGAACCGCGCTGTGGACGAGCTGTCAGAAGTGATTCGTTGGCCTCAGGCCCGCGTATTGGTAACGAATATCCGGAAACCCGCCCATACAAAAACGGTGGCCGGTGGAATCGCTTGTCGGCGATTCCACCGGCCACCGTCAGTCCCTTGTGGACTTGAATCGGGTCACGCCGGGGGCATGAGCACCGAGTCGATCAGGTACACGGTCGCGTTGGCGGTGTGCACGCCGCCGCAGATCACGTTGGCGTCATTGACCTTCAGCGCGTCCTTGCTGCCGCTGACCTTGACCACACCCTTCTGCAGCGAGGTCTGGTCGCCGACGATCTTGTCGGGCGCGACCTGACCCGCGACGACGTGGTAGGTCAGGATCTTGGTGAGCAGCGCGTCGTCGGTCTTGAGCTTGTCGATGGTCGCGGCGTCGATCTTCGCGAACGCGGCGTCGACCGGCGCGAACACCGTGAACTCACCGCCGTTGAGCGTCGAGACCAGGTTGACCTTGGGGTTGAGCTTCCCGGACACCGCCGACACCAGCGTGGTCAGCAGCGGATTGTTGCTCGCGGCGACCGCGACCGGGTCAGCGGACATCCCGGCGACCGAACCCGGTCCACTCGGGACCTTCTCCGCGTACCCCGCACACCCGGAACCGACCAGATCCTTGGCAGGGTCCATCTTCGCGGCCGACGACGGCATCGCAGCCGACGACGGCGCGGCGGCGGGGGCGCTGCTGCTCGCGGCGGTGTTCGAACCCGCGTCACTGCCACACGCCGAGACAACAAGAGCGAAAGCGGCCACACCGGCTGCCAGGGTACCGCTGCGAATGCTGCGCTTCATGACTGATAACTCCTAAGTCTGAGATGACAGCCCACCATGGGCCGGAAGCCCCGACACCTCCGAGGCAACGAACAACCGGGATTCGACGCACCCGACGGCCCGGATGGGCCACGACGATCATCGAGACCATTCCGTTACCCAGGGGACACGATCACCAGCTCACGGTGACATCCGAGCAATCCGCTGGAGTCCGGGCGCCGAATACCTGTCATCACTCATCCGACGAAAACCGCACGGGGGCAATCGTGCTCACACTCGCGTTAATCGGCCTCATCGGCGGATTGGTCACGGGTATCTCACCGTGCATCCTGCCGGTGCTGCCCGTCATCTTCCTCTCCGGCGGCGTGCACAAACCCCAGCCGGCCAGCCGCCCCGAACAGAACAGTGGGAGCGTCGCGACCGCCGAAGCCCCGATCGAAGCGAAACCGCCACGGTCACGTCCCTACCTGATCATCGCGGGGCTCGTCGTCAGCTTCACTCTCGTGACCCTGTTCGGCTCGCTGCTTCTGTCCGTACTCGGTCTGCCGCAGGACGTTCTGCGCTGGGCCGGCCTGATCGTGCTGACCCTGATCGGGATCGGGCTCATCGTCCCGAAGTTCGAACACCTGCTGGAGAAGCCGTTCAGCTGGATCCCGCAGCGCCGCCCCGACGCCAACCGCGGCGGCTTCGCACTCGGCCTCGGGCTCGGCGCGGTCTACGTGCCCTGCGCCGGCCCGGTACTCGCCGCGATCACCGTCGCCGGGTCGACCGGCCGGATCGGCCTCGACACCGTCGTGCTCACCGTCACCTTCGCCGTCGGCGCCGCACTCCCCCTGCTGATCTTCGCACTCGCTGGACGCCGAGTCGCCGAACGGGTGACAGCGTTCCGCAAACGGCAACGCGGAATCCGGGTCACCGCAGGCATCGTGATGATCGCGCTCGCGATCGGGCTGGTGTTCAACCTCCCCCAACTACTGCAGCGCGCCATCCCCGACTACACCAGCGGCCTGCAGAACAACATCAACAACTCCGAACAGGTCAAGAAGGCGCTCAACCTCGGTGGCCTGGAAAACGACCAGAACAAAGACCTCGACCTCTGCACCGACGGCGCGAAAGAACTCGAATCCTGCGGAAAAGCCCCGGACCTCCAGGGAATCCAGCAGTGGTTCAACACCCCAGGCAACCAGCCGATCGACCTCGCCGCTCTCCGCGGCAAAGTGGTGCTCCTCGACTTCTGGGCCTACTCCTGCATCAACTGCCAGCGCTCGATCCCCCACGTCACCGCCTGGGACAAGACCTACCGCGACGCCGGCCTGCAGGTCATCGGCATCCACGCCCCCGAATACGCTTTCGAGAAAGAACCGGGCAACGTTGAATCCGCCGCCGACAAATTCGGCATCGGCTACCCCATCGCACTCGACAACACCCTGTCGACCTGGACGAACTACCGCAACCGATTCTGGCCCGCCCACTACCTTATCGACGCCGAAGGCACCGTGCGGCACATCAAATTCGGCGAAGGTGACTACCAGACCACCGAAAAACTCATCCGCGAACTGCTCACCAAAGCCAATCCCGGCAAGCCCCTTCCCGCCGCGACCGGAACCACGGACGACACTCCCGACACCGCCGCGATCACCCGCGAGACCTACCTCGGCTCCACCAAACGCGTCAACTTCGCCGGTTCCGAGGACTACACCGCGGGCACGAAATCCTTCACCTACCCCGCCCAGCAACCCCAAGACACCTTCACCCTCAACGGTGACTGGACCCTCACCAGCCAGAACATCACCCCCACCACCGGCACCGCCCAGGTCAAACTCGACTACCGCGCCAAAGAAGTACGGATGGTCCTGTCCGGCAATGGCACCGTCACCTACACAGCCAAAGGACAGACCAAGACCATCCAAGTGAACGGCACCCCCAACTCCTACCAACTACTGTCCACACCGGACATCGAGGCGGGCATCCTCGACGTCACCGTCGGCAGCGGAGTGCAGGCGTTCTCCTTCACCTTCGGCTGAGCAGCCAGGAGGAAATCCGGGTCGTTCCCTGGCTCCCCGGGGCGCCAGGGAACGACCTCACGCGGTCAACAGGTGGCATGCACCTGGTTCGCGCGCGTGACCCACACCGGGTCGCTGCTCGGACCGTCGACCTCTATCTCAGGGGTGTACCAGATGTAGTGGCCGTAGTAGCGGCTGCCGAAGTGCATCTCGAACTTGCCCTTCACCTTGGTGCGCATCGGTGCGGCGTAGATGTTCACCGCCTGATGCGGGCCGATGTCCTGCCGAACTTCGTCCGCCTTCGTCTTCACCCAGCTCCATTCCTCGCCAAACGACTGCTTGTAGCTGGCCTCGAAGATCTCCCCGGCCTTGACCGTGACGCTGATCTCTTCGCCGACGCTGGTCTTCGTTCCCGCGGTCGACTCCCAGCGGATGACCCGTGTCGAGTTGTTCTTGGTGCAGTTCTTGGACTTCCCGACAAGCTCGTACGGGGCACGGTACTTCTGCGCCGGCCCTGTCGGATGGAAGACGCACAGGTCGGTCCGACCCTGGTTGCACTGATCGAACAGCTCACGCGTGGTCGGCGTGTCCTCTGCGGACGCCGCGGCCGGGATGAGCGCGGCTGCCACGATCACGGCCAAGCCGGCCGCGGCCATGCCGGTTTTCCTGATGGCAAACATGTTCTTCACCCTTCTGCGATCAGCTGAGGCCGACGAGCACGGCCTGGTCCTCGATGTCGCGCCCCACGTTAGGGACATTGCCGATGAAGGGCCCCTCGCGTGAATTGTCCTGGCGGTAGAGCCAGACCCAGCAGCTCCCCCACGACTGCACTGACGAGATCTTCTTTTGCCAGGCAGCGGACAGGGGATACCAGTAGTCGATCTTGTCGTTTTTGACGCAGGGAGACGGAGCGGTCAGGGTCAGTGACGCCCCGCCATAGTTTTGGTGCTCAAAAACGACTGCCGCGATGACGTCACCCGAGGTTCGGGCCATCCGCCTTCCACTCGCCGTGGCGGCGGAAAGGGTTTGATAGCAGCTGAGCTGTTTCGTGGTCGCCGAGTAGACACAGTGCTCGTTCGCCGGGGCCGCGGTGGCCACGGCCGGAAGCGCGATCGCCGCCACGATCCCGAAAACGGCGACCACCAAGGACCATCGACTTGTTCCCGCTCTTCGCATGAATCCATTCATCACAAGACCAACTCCTTTTCGCAGTGGTCTCCACACGATAAGGACCGGATTTCACACTGTCCAGCGACGTTTCGCATGCGCATTCATTGATGAATACCGCGCCAGCCGAACGGGAAATCGCCTGTCCGGCGCGCGCTGAAGCACGCCGGAAATCGCGATTTTCCTGGCCATGGACACCCTGCCGCCAAGCTTGACGACCCCTGATGCACGCCGGGGTGATTTGACACGTTTTGCGAGTTCTGCGTTCGCAAACCACTGGCCACAATTGCACTATTCCATGCAACTTCAAGATCATTTCTCGAAGAGACTAAACCCGACGCCGTGCGCGTGCGTCGACCTGACAGGAAGCAAGCTTCGGCACGACCGCGGCTTGTTTTCATTCCTCGTCCCCAACCAAGAAATGAGGACTTATGCGCATCGCCCCGAGAATCTTCCGTTCCACGGCGATCTTTGATACGCGCCCTAAGGCTTTCCGCTCCTGATGAACACGCCATGGACGTCGTAGGCGTCGAACCAGCCGGGGTCGGTGAACTCGCCGGAGAACAGGTTGTAGCCACCCCCGGCACCGATCAGCCGCGACTCGCTCATGCCGCCGTCGCGGTTGTAGACACGCAGCGATGCGACCCTGGCGCCGGTCATGAACACCCACATACCCTGATGTGCCTTCGCGACGCCATCCGGAACGCTGCGGCCGGTCACGATGATCGTGGCCTCAGGGTTCTTATCCACAGTGGACACATAACACGCACTCTTCGGACCAGTGCCGACGGGCTCGCCCGCGACCCCGGACCAGATACACAGCGTCGGCGGTCCCTGGGAATCTTTGTTCGCTGTCACGTAGGCAGCCGCGTTGTGCATTTGTCCATCTTCGACATAGGTCGTCAGCACGAACGGCCCGGCAAGGAGCTCCGTCCCGGGCCTGAGCACATAGACAGGCCCCCGAACCGGCGCCGGGCTCGCCCCGGTCCGCTCTCGGTCAGTATGCGGCAGCACCGAGGGCACCAGCACGGCCGCGACGAGCACGATGGCAGCGGCAGCGGCGACGAGCACGGTCTTCCGCCGCCTCCGTCGCTGCTTCAGCTCCCTCCGTCGATGGTGCTCAGCCCACGAATGCGAGCTCGACGGCACAGAGTCGGCGAGCTCACCGAGCGCGGTGCGCACACGACGTTCGAACTCGTCCATCACCACATCTCCGTTTCCCGCTCGAACCGTTCGCGCAGCCTGTCCAATGCCTGTGAGGTCGTCGCCTTGACCGTGCCCAGCGCCAATCCGAGCGTCTCCGCGATCGTGGCCTGATCCAGGTCCAGCCAATACCGCAGCACCAAGACTTCTCTTTGGCGCCGGGACAGCGAGCGTAACGCCTCGCGGAGTTGACGATGTTTGAAGCGGAGGAGGGCGTGCGCTTCGGCGGACTCCTCGTCGACAAGCACATCACCCGGGGTACGCCGGACCACACGCAGGTGCCGCAGCCGCGAGCGTGCCAGGTTGATCACCGTGGTCCGCAGGTAGGCGGCCGCTTTCACCGGATCGTCCAGCGACGCCCAGCGCTGATGCAGCCGGACGAACGCCTCCTGCGCGATGTTCTCCGCGTCGTCGGCGCCGAGCAGATACGCCAGCCGCTTCATCGTCTCGAACCGCTCGTGGAACAACACCCCGAAGGAGCACTCGGCGGCATCGTCACGAGCGCTGGCGGACACCCGCACCTCCACGGGCTTCAACCACGTCACACACTGATGACTCCCGTGACCCCCTCAAGGTTTAGTCACGCGGGCGGCCGAGTTCCGGCCAGAACGGTGCGAAGCTCTCGGACAGCCGGATGCTTCTTGAACCGTCACGGGTAAGGGACCGGCTTCGGGTATCAGACCAGCGCCGGTCGGCGTGGCAGGTGTTGAGCGTAGTAGGCGGTCTCGTACTCGACCGGTGTGAGGTAGTCCAGCCGGGAATGCAAGCGGGCGTTGTTGTACCAGTCGACCCACTCCATCACGGCGTACTCAACCTCGGAGAGGTTCGTGAACGAGCCGTGCCGGTTGACCAGTTCGGTTTTGAACAGCCCGATGATCGATTCCGCCAGTGCGTTGTCATAGGCATCACCGACCGAACCTATGGACGCCGATAACCCTTGCAGTGCAAGAGAATCAGTGAAGGAAACCGACGTGTATTGACTCCCGGCGTCGCTGTGGTGGATCAACCCCGGCTCGACGGGATGCCCGTGGTGATCGCGCCGCCAGAGCGCCATGTTCAGCGCCTTGGACACCAGGGCAGTCGTCTTCGCGCTCGCCGCGGTCCACCCGACGATGGCGCGGGAGTAGACATCGAATACGAACGCGACGTAGGCCCATCCGGTCTGCGTCGACACGTAGGTGAAATCCGCCACCCACGCCAGGTTCGGGCCATCGGCGGTGAAGTCCCGGTTGAGCCGGTCGCCAGCCCGCACGCCGTCTTTGGCGCGGATCGTGGTTCGTGGTGGACGCCCCCGGGTCACTCCCTTCAGGCCCAGGTCTCGCATGATGCGGTCGACGGTGCAGAACGCCACCTGGTGGCCTTGGCGGCGCAGCCAGCGGGTCATTTTCCGGCGCCCGTAGACCGCCTCGGGTGTGTCCTGCGCGTCTCGCAGGGCGTTGGTCAGGTAGGCGTCGGCGATATCCCGCTGCGACGGTGGCTTACGACGAGCTTTGCGGTAGGTCCTGGGCGCGATCTGGATCCCGTGCGTGGAGAGCACTCGGCAGATCGACTCGACGCCGTGGACCTGGCGGTATTCGTCGATGAACCCGACGATCAGCGGTGTCGCGGGTCGAGTTCCCGCGCGAAAAAAGCCGACGCCAGTTTCAGGATGTCGTTGGCCTGCTTGAGTTCCTTGTTCTCCTTGCGCAGCCGGTCCAGCTCGGCGCGCTCGGCCGTGGCCAGCTCACCGGCCGCCGCGACGGGTGGAGTGTCCTGCTGGAGGGCCTTGACGATCCACACACGCAGTGTCTCCGGATGCACGTCGACCATCGGGCCGATGGCGTGCGCGGCGGCGTAGGCGGATCCGTACTCGTCGAGACGATCCAAAGCCAGACGGACAGCCTTCTCACGGACCTCGGGCGGGTAACGCTTGGGCATGGTGACCATCATCCTCATGAAAGGAAGCGGCCCCCAACCCGTGACGGTTCATCTCGTGCGCGGTCGCCGCCTGGGACAGACCCCCGAGCAGGTCCAGGATCAGATGGGAGTTGATGCCCTCAGCGGAGTCGATCGCGTCGGAACCGAGGCTGACGGCTTCCGCTGGGTCGCCTGCCGTCATCGTCAAGGTGGCCAGCAGGAGCCGGCGCAGTGTGTGCGACCGAGCATAGAGCGGATCCCGTACCCGGCCGGCCTCAGCGAGCCGTTCGAAAGCCGCAGGGACATGGTGGCCGGACTGCGAGAGGTTCAACAGGGCATTGCCGGTGTCACCACAATGTTGGGCATAGTCGTAGAACGTCATCCATGACGGATCGTTCGACGGTGCCGAAGCCCCGAAGTGATCATCCGCCTTCCCCAAAGCACGGAGTGCGCCCGAGGTGTCTCGCATCGCCGCGAGCGACCGTGCACGCGCCGCGTGCACCATCGCCAGCTCCGTGTGCGTCAGTTCGCGAGCATCCATCAGCGCCCGGTCGGCATAAGCCAAACCTTGTTCGTGCTTTCCGTTCCAAGCGGCCAGCCGAGACATCGAGGCGAGGATGAACGCGCGGGAATGCGGGTTTCCACCTTCTTGCTCACACGACAACCCGAATTCGAAAAACCGGGCAGCGGCCTGATGCCGACCAAGGTCGAACGCGCTGAATCCCGCGGTGTGCGCCAGTTGGGCGACCACGGTGTGCAACGGTTGTTCGAGGTCGCTGTGACACGGCAGTGCGAGCAGTCGCGAAGCGTAACGAAGCTCTGCCATCAGGGCTTCCTGCATCAACGAACCGCCATTCGACTGGTGAACGGCGTTGATGGCCTTGGCCGCATGGGCGACGTTGTCGATGTGCCTGCGGCTGACCCGCCGCGGCGATGGAGGCCTGTCGAGGTCAGCCAGCAGCAACGTCAAGCTGTCACCCGGAGAAGGCTTGTCAGTCACGTAGGCACGGCGTGTGTTCTGAAAGCCGAGCGCGGAGTCGTTCGCTACGTTGAGTACGTGCCGCAGGGCTTCCCTGTAGCGAGAGTTAGGCCATGTGATGACGCCGCGTTCCAGTTTTCCGACGTAGTTGGCGTCCAGATCAGCGCGCTGCCGGTACCTGTCCCACAGGTACTCGTTCACCCGAGAGGCGAGCTCGTGGCGCGAGACACCCTCGCCAGGAGCTTGAACAGACGCGGCCTGCGTACGCGCGATCCGCAGCAACATGTTCTCGACCAGCAGATCCGCCTCCCGCAGGCATGCTTCGCGCGAAGCGTAGTTGCCCCGCGAACGACGGTCAACGCTGCCCGCGGCCAGGCGGAAGGTCACCGAACGTCAAAGATCCCCGGATCCCTCCCCACCCAATCCGGCTCTCCGCCGGGATGGTTACTAGACATGCTCGCAGTTCTCGACAAGCCGTCACCACTACGTCGCACGAGGAAAGTCTGGGCTGTCGTGGCCGCGGTGGCGGCCTCAGCCGCCGCCACGCCCTTCGTCACGCCGATGGCCACCACCGCGGCCGGCCACGCGGCGGTCAGCGTCAGCGTCGCCGCTCACCGCGCCACCGAGGAGGCCTGGGGCAGGTTCGCCCGCGCGATCAGCTGTCTACGTGTGTTCCGCGCTGACCGGCCAGGTCCAGGCGGAGCGCAGGATGAAGGCCAGTAGCAGCACCTCGAGCCCGATCGAAATGCCGTAGAACAAGGTGTAGGTCCACGTCTCCCCTGCCGCGTTGAACAGCGAGACGGGGATGTAGAGCGCTGCGACGACGATGTTGACGGTGCGGTTGACACGGGCGGGCAGCGTCACGGAGAGCAGGATCATGAGGATCGGGACGGCCATGAGCGCGAGCGCGATGGCGACGAAGGCCGGGCCGGTTTCGAACTCGTGGACGGTGCCGCCCAGGAGTTGGTCGAGGAAGCCGGGCTTGTACAGGGCGAGGTAGTCGACGTAGATGTAGAGGAACATGAAGCTGGTCCACGCCGCCGCGAGTCTGGCCCGCACGGGCACGCGCAGATCTTCCGGCGCGGTCTGGGTTTGAGGTGTTCTCATCACTGCTCCTTGGCTTGGCTCCTTTCACCTTCACGGATTCCGGCGGCGAGCACATTGGCCCTGGAGCCGGATTCGACCTGGCCGTTGGCACAGTAGAGCTCCTGTACTTTCGGCGGAGGCGTCGGCGAGCCCGAGCCGACGGAGTTGCTTTTGGGCCGTCAGGTGTCCCCAAAGCAACTCCGTCAGGCCTGCGGCCGCGGCTGCGGGCTATGCCGGGTTCTCCGCGACGGCGAGGTAGTCCGTGTAGATCTGCGGCGAGCCCGAGAACGAGGCCAGCTGCTTCCACTCCTCGTACATCTGCTTGGTGTCGCGGTGGGCGGCCGCGAACTCCGCGGCCTCGCCGGTGGCGATGTCGGGCTCGGGGTAGAAGACGTCCAACGCGTCCAGGCTCGCGATCTCCATCATCATCACGTACTGGTCGAGGCGGTTGCCCCGCTCGCCCTTGAGCACGTGAAACCGCCAATCCGGGTAGTCGTCGATCCGGTGGTGGTTCTCGGCGATGAAGCGGTCGAACATCTCCTCGGTCACCCCGGCGCGCAACGCCAGGTTGTGGATCCCGACGACCCGGGCGACGCGCTCCTCCCCCGGGCGGTCGCGGTAGCGGGGGCCAGGCGTGACCGTGCTCCGCGGATTGTCGGCCAGCAGCCGGTAGTCGGTGAACAACGTGGGCAGCTCACCGAACGTGCCCAGCCGCCGCCACCGTGCCAGCACAGCCTCAGCCTCGGGGTGCTCCGCCCAGAACAGCCGGGCCGGCTCGGTCTGCTCACCCCGGGCCGTGACGTAGCGGTCGCGGTGCTCGGCGCTCTCGATCTCGTACAACATCAGGTACTGCCCGGTCCGCTCTCCGCGCAACCCGCGCAGCAGAGTCCACCGCCACCCTGGGTACAAGGGCAGATGAACGCCTTCAGCACGCACGAAGGTCTCGAACTGCTCCGGCGTAACACCGGACTCCGTGTCGATGGCGATGTACTGGAAGGTGAACACCGACGAGCGTCCCATTGCGTCCAATCCTCGAGCCGGGAAAAGGAACGTGCGTCCGACGAGCACGACTCCCCTGCACCACATCCTGCCAGCTCCAGGCCACTGGCCGAACGCCATTGGCCGTCTGGAAGATCGGCTAGAGTGAGCCGGGTGAGCGGCGCGACGAAACCCGGACGGCCATCGCCGTACCGTTTCGCGCTGCTCGTTCTGCTGCAGGTGCTGGCGGCTTTCGTGGTCGCCACCCCGGTCGCCACCGCGGCACCCGTTCGCGGCATCACCGCGGGCGCGGTCGCGAAGGCCGAGACGCCGGGGCTCATCACCCGCTTCACCGCCACCGCCCAGGGCGAACAGCCTGGGCACACCCCGATCGACCTCCCGCCCGGCGCTTCCGGGACCGAGCAGCGCGGCCACCGTGAGCCGGTCGCGATGGCGGCTCACCGCGTTCCCGCGACCACCGGCGAAGGCCCGGTCGGCGGGCGCGCACCTCCTCGCGGCAACGGACTCTGACGACACCCGTTCACTCCGTTCCGCTGGAGGTTCTTCCCTCATGCCGCGCACTTCCGCGCGGCGAGGTCTGCTGGTCAGGGGCTTGCTGTCCCTTGCCGTCCTCGCCGCGTCCGCTTTTCTGCTGCTCACCAGCCAGCCCAGGCTCGGCCTCGATCTCAAGGGCGGCACCCAGATCGTCCTGGAAACGCACGACTCCCCGACCATGAAGGCCGACGCCAAGGCCACCGACGACGCGATGGAGGTGATCCGGCGGCGGGTCGACGCACTCGGCGTGGCCGAGCCGGTGCTCGCCAGGTCCGGCGACAACCGCATCCTGGTGGAACTCCCCGGCGTCCAAGATCCCCAGGAGGCCATCGCGATTCTCGGCCGGACAGCGCAACTCTCGGTGCGGCCGGTGCTCGCCCAAGCAGGCGAAAAGGTGCTCGACGACCCGTCGGGGCAGCCGCTGCAGCTCGGCGCGACCGCGCTCACCGGCGAAGGCGTCAAGAACGCGCAGGCGGTGACCGACTCGACCTCCGGGCGGTGGGTCGTTTCGATGACCTTGCAGGACAAGGCCACCTCCGCGTGGCAGAAGATCACCGCCGACGCGGCGTGCGCGCCGTCCGGGGCCCAGGCCCGCCGGGTCGCCATCGTGGTGGACGACAAGATCGTGTCGGCGCCGCAGATGGATCAGTCGATCCGGTGTGGCGCGGGGATCATCGGCGACACCACGCAGATCACGGGCGACTTCACCCGCGCCGACGCGCAGGAACTCGCGCTCGTGATCCGCTCGGGCGCGCTTCCGGTGCCCGTAGAGGTCGCCGAACAGCGTGTCGTCGGGCCGACGCTGGGTGCCGAGGCGATCAAGAGCAGCGCGGTCGCCGCGCTGGCGGGCCTCACGCTCACCGCCGCCTTCCTCTTGGTCGCGTACCGGCTGGCCGGCTTGCTCGCGATCCTCGCGCTGCTCGGCTACGCGGCCGTTTCCTACGCCGTGCTGCTCGCGCTCGGCGCGACGTTGACGCTCCCGGGGCTCGCCGGATTCGTGCTCGCGATCGGCATGGCCATCGACGCGAACATCCTGATCTTCGAACGGGCACGGGAGGAGTACGCGGTCTCCCGGCCGAAACGGCTGCACCGCGCGGCGACCGTGGGCTTTCGCCGGGCGCTCACGGCCATCACCGACACCAACATCACCACGGTGATCGCGGCCGGGCTGCTGTTCTGGCTGGCCGCCGGGCCGGTGAAGGGTTTCGGCGTGACGCTGGTGATCGGTGTCCTGTCGTCGCTGTTCAGCGCGCTCGTGCTCGGCCAGGTCCTGCTGGAATTGGCCGCACGGAACGGTTTCGTGCAACGACATCCCGGCATGAGCGGGCTCGCCAGGTTCAGCAGGGTGCGGATTTGGCTCACCACCAAGGTTCCCCAGCTGTTCAGGCGGCCACGCCGCTGGCTGGCCGCCGGGCTGGTGCTCGTCGCGGTCTGCGCGGCAGGTGTCGCGACGCACGGGCTGAACCTCGGCGTGGAGTTCACCGGCGGGCGGATGATCGAGTACACCGCCGGGCATCCGGTGGATCCCGGCCAGGTGCGGACCGCGCTGACCGACGCCGGTTTCGACCGCGCGGTGGTGGCGTCGTCCGGCGACAGCACGGTGACCGTGCGGACCGAACCGATCGACGAGGCCACCGCCGCCAAGATCAAGACGGTGGTCGACGGCGCCACCGGCGGCGCGCGGCAGACGCGCGACGACCAGATCGGCCCGAGCGTCGGCGCCGAGCTGCGCACCAAGGCGGTGCTCGCGCTGGGCCTCGCCGTCGCGGCGCAGCTGGCCTACCTCGCGGTGCGCTTCGACTGGCGGCTCGGGCTGGCGACCGTGGCGTCGCTGGTGGCGGACGTGGCCGTGGTCGTCGGCGCGTTCGCCTGGCTGGGGAAACCGGTCGACGGCGTCTTCCTGGCCGCACTGCTCACCGTCATCGGGTTGTCGGTCAACGATTCGGTGGTGGTGTTCGACCGGGTGCGTGAACTGCGGGCCGCGCGACCGAAGGACGGGTTCGCCTCGGTGATGAGCGCGGCGGTACTGCAGACGTTGCCGCGCACCGTGAACACCTGCCTCGGCGTGTTGTTCATGCTGCTCGCTCTGCTGGTGCTCGGCGACGGTTCACTCGCCGATTTCGCCGTGGCGTTGCTGATCGGGCTCGCGGCGGGCACCGCGTCGACCGTGCTCACCGCGGCGCCGGTCGCGATCATGCTCGACGCGCGCCATCCCGGCGCCGGTGTCCGCAAGAAGAAACAGCGGATCTCCGGCGCGGTCGTCTAGCGTTGGTCGTGAGTGGTACCGCCGGTTCTATTTGAGCGGAAACGCAAAGGTGGCGCGGCGGCCGCGGACCCAGACTCGTCGGACACCGACGTCAGAGGGCGAGGGGTGTGAGTGGTGACTCTGCTGCATCTAGCGGAGCAGAGTCACCACTCGCGGGTGCCCGAGGGCTGTGGTGTGCGGGATAAAGCCCGCTTTACTCCGCGAGGGTCGTGAGTGTTGCGGGCGTGAGGGCTGCTGTGAGGGGACCCCTCAGTGCGTATGTCGCACCCAGGGGTCCCCTCGCACCGAAGTCCAACACGCCACCTCTGACCTTCCGCTCAATAACCGGCCTAAACACTCACGACCCCTGCTCGCCGGGCAAGGGTTTCCAGGTCGGCGAGCAAGGTGTCGACGCCGGGAAGTTCCGACGAGGCGTGGGTGAGCGAACGCGCTCGCCTGCCGTACTGAGGGTCGGCGAGCAGCAGCGTGCAAGCGTCGGCGAGGGAGTTCGCTGTGACGCGGTCCGGGTCGAGGGTGATTGCCAGACCCAGCTCGGCCATCCGTGCGGCGTTGGCGGGTTGATCCGAGAACAGGGGCAGCGCGACCATCGGGACACCGGTGGCGATGCTGTCTTGGACGGCGCCGAAGCCCGCGTGGCTGATGAACAGGTCGCAGGTGCGCAGGAATTCGCGCTGTGGCAACGACGTCACCAACCGGACGTTGTCCGGGACCGGGTCGGCGAGGAGGCGGTCGGCACCGAGTGCGACGGTCGCGTTCACCGGGAGCGTGCCGAGCGCGGCGATGATCGTGGTGATGAGTCGTTCGAATCCGGGCAGGGTCGGCGCCAGGGTGCCGAGGCCCGCGTAGACCGTCGGGCGATCGGTGGGGTCGAGCGCGAGCGGGACGCTTTCCGCGTTCGGGGGGCGGTAGTACTTCGCGGTGGCAAGGCGGAGTTCGGCCGGATACCAGCTCTCGGGCACGAAACCGGCGAGCAGCCCGCGGCTGGGATGAGCCGGGTCGGTCACCGGAGGCAGGCCGAGCCGGACGCGTTGCTCGTTGAGCGCCGGTAAGGCCAAGTGTGCGGTCAAGGCCGACATCGGCGCGGTGTCGAGTTGTGCGTGCGGCAATCCCAAGGACTCGGCGGCGAGGTAGCCGCCGAGTTCGGCGGACTCTCGAACGATGAGGTCGGGTCTTTCTTTGCCGATCGAGGAAATCAAGTCGTCGGCGAACACGCCGGCCAGCGGTCCGGCGAAAGCTCGCACGATGGCCGTCTCGACGGCCGCTGCGGTGGTGTGCCGATCCGGGTGGGTCAGTTCTTGCGGCAGCCGGTAGCGCTCGGCGAGCTCGGGGTCATTTCGCAATTCGTCCAAAGACACCACTGTGGACAGTGGGATCGGCGTAAGTCCCCACTCCTCCACCAGTCCGCTCAGTGCCGCCGAAGTGGCTACGCGGACGCGGTGCCCGGCTTGCCGCGCCGCGGCGGCGACGGGAAAGAGCAAGGGGAACAAGTGTGAACGAATCGGCAAACCCGTGAAAACCACGTCCATGGCGACCCTCCTCTGTGGATAGTGCAGTAACCTGCGATTGACAAAAGTCTTGCGCGCCAACATGCTCTCAATGGTGCGCGTATTGATGACCACCTGGGGATGGCGTTCCCACTACTATCCGCTCGTCCCGTTCGCCTGGGCGCTCATGGCCGCCGGGCACGAGGTCAGGGTGGCGACGCAGCCGTCGCTCGTGCCCGCCGTCACCTCGTCGGGGGTGCCCGCCGTCGCGGTCGGTCCCGATCTCGACTTCACCGAGGTGTTCCGGGGACTGGCGAACGCCGACTCGGACGGCGACGCGAGCATCACCGCGGACGGCGGCACGGTGCGGTACGCGGCCGCGATGGTCGACGACCTGGTCGGGTTCGGCCGGTTCTGGCAACCGGATCTGGTGGTGCACGAGCCGTTCAACCTCGCGGGCGCGATCGCGGCGCAGGTGCTGGGCGTGCCGGTCGTCAAGCATCTCTGGGGCGCGGACTTCACCGAACTGGTTCCCGTCGACGAATCGGTCGCCACCGGTGACCTGGTGACCCGGTTCGGTCTCGCCAGGCTGCGCGAGGAGTCGGATCTCGTGCTCGACCCGTGTCCCGCCGCCATCCAGGTGCCGCCGGGGCGTTCGACGCGCCTGCCGATGCGCTTCGTCCCCTACAACGGCAAAGCCGAGCACCCGGCCTGGCTCAGCGAGCCTGCCGAGCATCCCCGCGTTTGTGTGACTTGGGGAACGCTCATGTCCGAATTGGACAGTAGTGAACTCTTCCTGGCGCCGAAGGTCGTCGACGCGCTCAGCGGGCTCGACTTGGACATCGTCATCGCGACGACCCCTGACAAGCGGCCAGATTTCGGGCCGCTGCCGAAGAACGTCCGGTTCGCGGACGCGCCGTTGGCACTCCACTTGGTGCTGCCGTCGTGTGCCGCCGTGATCCATCAAGGCGGCGCCGGGACCACCATGACGGCGATGGCGGCCGGGACACCGCAGCTCATCCTTCCCCGGATCGCCGATCAGCTGTTCAACGCCGAACGATTGGCGGGCACCGGCGCGGGGATGGTCGGTGAGCTTGACACGCTGGCCGCTCAAGTGGGTGACCTGACGGCCGCGAACCGCTGGAGCGAAGCCGCCCGGCTTCTCGCCGCGGGCAACGCTTCGCGGCCGTCTCCCGCGCAGGTGGTCGCCGAACTGCCCGAGCTCATCGGGCGATGACCTGCGCGTTGGCGTCGCGCAACAGGCCCAGCTGATAGAACCGGTCCGTCAGCCGCAACGGACGCACGTCGACACCGGCCATGTTGTGGCAGGTCGCGGCGAGCAGCCGGGGATTGCGCGCGGTGTTGCGCATCAGGGTGCGGCCGAGCAGCCTGCCGAGCGGTGAGACGTCGGTGATCATGCGCGCGGCGTTGTGGCTGACCGTGGCGATGTGTTCGAGCATCGGCATGCGCTCACGCTGGTACGACCGCAATGCCTCGTCGACGTCCGCAGCGGCGAAGCCACCCACGGCGCGAAGTCTGTCCGCGAGCGCCGCGGCGTCGGTGATCGCGGTGTTCATGCCCTGCGCCGCCATCGGGTGCACGGCGTGCGCCGATTCGCCGACCAGCGCGAGACCCGGCTTGGCCAATGACGGTGCGAGGAACCGGGGCACCGGCAGCAGCTGGCGTCCGGCGAGCGCGGCCACCAGGCCGTCGCGCATCGGGTCGAGCGCGGGAACGCCGTCGACCATCCGGTGTGTCCAGCCGACGAGTCCCACGTGCCCGATGCCACGGAGTTCGTCCGGCCCGACCTGCGTGTAGACCCGGGTCGTGCCGCCGGGAAGCGGGTAGACGAGCCGCAGACCACGTTCGGTCACGTAGGCGGACAGCTCGCCGGCGTACTCGCCAGCCACCTCGAAAGACAGCAGCCGGTGCGCGTATTCGGCCCGCTTCCCGCCCATCTCCGCTTCCGCGCGCAGCTTGGATCCGATTCCGTCGGCCGCGACGACCAAGCGGGCGCGTACCGCGGTTTCGCCGCCCGGTTGCTGAATGTGGGCACCGGCGACCCGGCCGGCGCTGTCGCGGATCAACCGGTCGACCCGTACTCCGCGTCGGATGGTGACGTTGCCGGGCAGTGTCGCCTCGAGCGCGTCGAGAATGGTCTGATGGTCAGCCGCGAGCAGCCGCTCCTTGGGCCCGAGGACCGCCGCGTAGTCGAGAGCGAGCAGGGATTCGCCGTCCGGCGCGCGGATCGACAAGCGGTCCAGCGCGCAGGCTCCTTGGCGCAGCAGTATTTCTTCCGCGCCCCACTCGCGCAGCGAGCTCAGCGCGCCCGGCTGCAGCAGCTCGCCTTTCGCGATCGGCGGTCGGCGGGTCAGCTTGTCCACCAGCAGCACGGTCGCCCCGAGCGCGCCGATCGCGGCCGCCGTGGCCAATCCGCCGACACCCGCGCCGCATACGAGGACGTCGACTTCCTCGCTCATGACGCCACCGCCGTACTGGCACGGTTATACGCAGCGAGCGCGCGGAGCGCGAGGCCCATCGTGATCGCCCCGTTCGGGTAGTGCACGCAGTGCCGCACGTAGGCACTGACCGGCGCTTCAGGCCAATCCCCCGCCGGATCCTGCGCGGCCAGCAACCAGCCCACAGCGGATTGGACGGCAGGCTCGTTCGGCGAGACTCCGGCGTCGAGCAGCGCCCGTAACGCCCAGGCGGTCTCTTCGACCGTGCCGTCGTCGCCGTGGCCGGTGCTCCACGCCCCGTCCGCCAGCTGGGTCCGCAGCAGCCAGTCCCTCGCGCGTGAAGCCACGGGGTGCTCCGCGCGTCCGGCCCTTGCGAAGGCACCCAACACGACCGAGGTGCCCGGGGTGTCGCCGCGATACCACAGCGCGTCGAAGCTGCCGTTCGGCCGCTGCTGGGTGGACAGCCAGCGCAAAGCCCGGTCTATCCGGGCTTCGGCGCCGGGCGCGCCGGTCTCGCGCAGCGCGTCGATCGCCTGTGCGGTGATGTAAGGGCAGGGTCCGTCGTTGGCCAGCTTCGTGTCCCTGACCCAGAGACTCCACGAACCACGAGTGTCCTGCCTCGCCGACAGCCAGGCGCTTCCGCCCGTGACATGCTCATCGCGGTCCGCGCCGGGCAGTGCGCCCAGCGCGGACAGGATCTCCGCCGATTCCAGCGTCACCGGCCAGCCGCGGGGTCCGGAGTAGCTCCAGCCACCAGCGGGGCAGGCGAAGGCGGTGAACGGCTCCGGCTGCCGTGCCCGGCGGAGCAACTCGGCGGTGGGCCCCACGCGCTCGTCCTCGGCGAAGCCCGCGTCGGTCAAGCCGGTCATCGCGAAGGCCGCGTAGGTGAGTCCGATGTGGACGGCGGGCCACGAGCCGTCGGGGTTCATGGTCGACCGGAGGTAGTCCGCGATGCCGCGACTCAGGTCCGGCGCCACCCGCGCCTGGGTCAGTCCGATGCAGAGCAGGCCCGCCGCCCACGGGTCCGCGGCGAACTCGCCGGTTCCCCCTTCGTGACGATGGATGTCGCGCAGCAGGCCGATCGCGACCGGAGTGGAGATCGCGGTCACCAGCCGTCGCAGCGGACCGCCGCGGTCTCGGTGGGCTTGTGCCAGCGCCAAGCCGATGAACGGCGCCGTTCTGAACGAAATCCGCTTACGGCGCAAGGAAGGCAGCAGGACTATCCACAAGGGAAGCCGCACCGCCGAGTCAGCGGGCACCCAACCGGCCATCACGTGGAAGCGGCGGCACAACGCGCCGACGGCCGGGTCGGCGATCGACTCCAGGCCACCGCGTTCGAACAGCGCGAGCCGCCCGCGCGCGATGGCGGGCTCCTCGCGCTTCCCGCCGAGCAAGGACAGTGCGGCGGCCGCGATCGCGGTCGGCACCGCCTCGGTGGGCTGGCCGGGCACCGCGCCCCAGCCGCCGTCCGGATTCTGGGTACGGAGCAACCATTTCCGTGCCAGGTCGGTGTGTTCACGCGACGGCGTCGGGCTGTGCAAGTGCAGCGCGACCGCCGCCCCCGCGGTCGCGAGGGTCGCCGAATCCGACGACGTGAAGTGGACACCACCGTCCGGCCGCCGGCGCCGGAACAGCGACTCCGCGCCGGCGTTGAGTGCCGCCTCGGCCTCCGCACCATGAACCCGTGTCATGAGGATGTGGTCCTTCCCGTTCCGAATTCGTGCTGGTGCCGAAGAAGGTGCTGGCTCACCAGGGTGATCACCAGCGAAGGCACGGCCAGCGCGGCCACGACCGGCGGCTCCAGCGAGACGGTGCACACCGCGACCGCGAGCAGCACCCTTTCCACCACCAGCACCTCGTGTGCCAGCAAAGCCGTGCGGCGCACCGGGCCGCGAGCCAGCATCAGACAGCCGTACGCGCAGGCGCCGAGCAGCAACGCACCGCCCAACAGCACCGGATCGGGATGCCGGTCCCCGGTGGAACTCGCGATCGCGAGCACGGCCGCGAGCGCGTACAAGCCGCACGCGGCCAGCCGGGAAACCCGGACGCCGCGCAGAACGGGCATCGTGGCGTACCCGCCGGCCCGGTCGCCATCGACGTCTCGCAACGCGCCGACCAGGTTCGACGCGGCGTCCTGAGCGCAGAACACCAAGGCCCAGGGCAGGATCGCCGCGGGCGGCCAGTCCTGGACCGTCATGGCGCCGAAAACCAGCGCGATGGCCGTCAACACTCCCCGGTTCGCGTTGCCAGCGAAGCCGCGGGCTTTCAGGACCCGGCTGTAAGTCGCCACCCCGACGAGCCCGGCGGCCACCACCAGGATCGAACGCCAGTTGACGCACAGTCCGACGACACCGGCGGTGACGGCGCACCCCGACCCCGCGACGAGCGCGGCCCGCGCGGAGAGGCGGCCGGACGGCAGCGGACGGTGGGGCTTCGTGAGCGCGTCGAGTTCCCGGTCCGCGTGGTCGCCGAAGTACAGCGCGGCGATCCAGACCAGTGTCGGCACCAGCCAGGCCGCGATCAGGGTCGCGTGCGGGGTACCTGCCAGCGCGGCGCCCGCGGCGCCGACCAGTCCCGGGTACATGGCGGTGTACGGCCGCCATGTCTCCACATGCGCCATCCACAGTGGACGGTCAGCCACCCGTTCGTCCCGCCCCGCGCACGGTGAACTCGGCAAGCTCGTGCAGTGCCGAGGTCCGGCCACCGGACAGGCCGTCGAGCAGCGCCCGTGCGGCGTCGACCTCCGCCCGGATCCGCTCCTGCGCCTCGCCCAGCACGCCGAGGTCGTCCAGCACACCGGCGAGCCGCGCCCGTGCGACTTCGGGTGGCAGGCCGCCACTCAGCGACTCTTCGATCAGCGCGAGGCTCGCCCGGTCCGCGACCTCGACGGCGAGCAGCACGGGCAGCGTGGGGCGGCGGTTGAGTACATCGCTGCACGCGCTCTTGCCGCTCTGGTCCGGTGATTCGAGATAGGGCAGCAGGTCGTCGCGCATCTGGAAGGCCCGGCCGAGGTGATCGCCGTAGTCGCGCAACGCGGCCGCCTCCGCGACGTCGGCGCCGCCGAGCAGCGCGCCGACCTCGCAAGCGCACCTGAACAGCGCGCCGGTCTTGAGCGTCGCCACCTTGAGGTAGCGCTCCAGTCCACAATGGACGTTTTCGACGAGCGCCGCCTCCTCGACCTGGCCCTCGCAGAGTTCGAGGCCGGTACGGGCGAGCGTGCTCATCGCGCGAAGAACCGCGTCGGCCGGGCCTTGCCGGGAGAGCGCCTCGAACGCGGTGAACAGCAGCGCGTCGCCCGTGACGATGCCGTTCGCCAAGCCGTAGCGGGAATGCACCGCCTCCCGCCCCCGGCGCGTCAGGTCACCGTCGATGATGTCGTCGTGCACCAGCGTCGCGACGTGCAGGTACTCCACGGCCAGCGACACGTCCACCAGCTCCCGCGGGTCACCGCCGACCGCCGCGGCGGATTCGAGCAGGAGCAACGGCCGCAGCAGTTTTCCCGGCGGCAGCAGTGAATACCTGAGCATCTCGGCGAGCGCGAGCGAATCCGGCAGCCGCCGTCGCTCCAGCGCGTCGCCCAGCGCCGGGCCCAGTGTGTTCAACGGTCCGGCCAGGCTCGTCATGCCACACCGTTTTCGAGCAGGTAGTCGGCCGCGATCCCCGCGACGAGGTCTCCGGTTTCCCTGCCGGTCACCGTGATGCGAACGCCATCGCCGGGGTAAAGCCGCACGAGCACATCCCGCTCTCGGAAGAAAGCCGTCAGTTCCGCACTCCGCTCCCCCACAGGAAGCCAGACGAAATTGCCGTGGCCGTCGGGCAGTGACCAGCCCTGTGCCCGCAGCAGCGCGACGAGCCGGTCGCGCTCGGCCGCGACCGCGGCGCACCGCTTTTCGACCTCGCGGGCGAACTCGTCGTTCAGCGCCGCCAGCGCTGCGGCCTGCGCGTGGGAACCGACCGCGAACAGCGGCATCATCGGTTTCAGCCGGGCGACCAGCGCCGGGGAAGCAACGAGGTATCCGACGCGGAGCCCTGCCAGGCCATACGCCTTGGAGAACGTCCGCAGCACGCAGAGGCCGCGCGGTCCGCCGGCCAGCGCGTCCCGGAAGCCCGGCTCGGTGACGAATTCCCGGTACGCCTCGTCGACGATCACCAGCACGTCGTCAGGAACGGCGGCGACGAATTCGGCCAGTTCGGCGTCGCTGAAGACCGTTCCGGTCGGATTGTTGGGATTGCACAGCAGCACCGCTTTGGTGCGCTCGGTGACCGCGGCCGCCAGCTCCTTCAGGTCGATACCGTGCCCGCGCAACGGAACGGCGACCCTGGTGGCGCCCGCGTGCACGACCATCTCCGGGTAGCCCTCGAAGGACGGCCACGGGTAGACGACCTCGTCGCCGGGACCGGCGACGGTCATCACCAGCAACTGGCAGAGCGCCGCGGAGCCGGGGCCGACGAGCACCCGATCGGACGGCACGCCGAGCCTGGCCGCGAGCGTGCCGATGAGTTCGGTCGCCCGCATGTCCGGGTACTCGTGTGCCGACTCCGTCGCCGCGAGCATCGCCGCCAGCATGTCCGGCGAAGGTGGGTACTGGACGGTGTTCATCGTCAAGTCGAGCGATTTTCGGCCCACCACGCCACCACCTTTTCCGTGTCACCTTCAGCATCTCGGTCGCCCGAGTGCGTTTCCATGCCGCTGCAGGTAGTTGCGGCCCGGCGGCAGGAAGCTGTCGCCCGCGACGCCGGGTTCCTCGGCAGGATGGGACTGTTTTCGCCGAAGCGACACCGGGAGGTCCGACCTTGAGTTCCAGCCCACCGAGGGCACGCCTGGGTCGGATATTGGACGACCTGGGCAGCACGCTGGTCGAATTGGTCTGTGGCGACGCCGACGGCTCGCACCGCGACATCGGTGGCGTCGTGATCTACGACCCGCACGACGAACTGGAACTCCCGCAGCACGCGCTCGTGCTGGGGGTCGGGGTGCACGACCGGGCGCAGATCGCCGGTCTGCTGTCGCAGCTGGGTGAACACGGCGCCTCGGCGCTGCTGGTGCGGGCTCCGGTGCGGGCGGAACCCGTGATCAAGGAGGCGTCGAGACGGTCGGGTGTCGCGCTGCTCGGGGTCGCTCCTGGTGCGTCGTGGGATCAGCTCGCCGCGATGATCCGTTCGCTCATCAACGACGGCGACCGGGGCGCGGCCGGGAAGGAGACGCTCGGCGGGCTGCCGTCCGGTGACCTCTTCGCGCTCGCCAACGCGGTCTCGGCGCTGGTGGGCGCTCCGGTGACCATCGAGGACCGTGGCTGCCGGGTGCTCGCGTTCTCGGGTGGGCAGGAGGAGACCGATCCGCCGCGGATCGCGACCATTCTCGGCAGGCAGGTGCCCGCTCACCTGGCGAGGAACCTGGAAGAGAACGGAGTCTTCCAGGCGATCTACCGCAGCAGGCAGCCTGTCTACATCGACTCGCTGCCGGTCGACGAGTCCGAGCTTTCGCTGCCGCGTGCCGTGATGGTCGTCAGGGCGGGCGACGAGGTGCTCGGGTCGATCTGGGCCGCCGTGCAGTCGCCTCTTTCCGAGGAGCAGTGCGAGGCTTTGTGCGACGCGGCGAAGCTGGTGGCGTTGCACATGATGTGGCTGCGCACCGGAAGCGACGTCGAACGCCGCCTGCGTGCCGGGCTGGTCGGCACCGCGCTGGAGGGTGGTGCCGCGGCCGCCGAAGCGGCACGGCGGCTGGGACTGGCCGTGCGGCCCAGTGCCGTGCTCGCCTTCGCGCTCGCGGCCGTGCCCGCCGACGAAGCGCAGTACATCGCGGAACGGCAGCAGGTGCTCGACGCGCTCGCGTTGCATCTGGGCGCGGTGCACCCGTGCGCCGCGACTGCGTTGGTCGGCGATGTCGTCTACGCCGTGCTCCCGGTGCCCGGCGACGACGACGCGGCGGAGGATCGCGCGCTGCGGATCGCGGCCGATTTCTGCGGCAGGCTGGGTGAGCGGCTGCGCGTGCTGGCGGGCGTCGGCCCCATCGCGCTCGACGGCACGGCCCTGTTCCGCTCGCGCGCGGGCGCCGACCGCGCGCTGCGAGCGTTACGCGAAGGACGAAGCGGCCGCACGGTGGCCCGCACTTCCGACGTGCTCAGCGAGATATTGCTGCTGGAGATGGCCGCGCTGATCACCGAGCACGGGGACACCCCGGCCGGGCCGATCGCGCGGCTGCGCGCCTACGACGCCGAGCACAACACGTATCTGGTGACGACGCTCGATGCCTGGCTTGACGCCTTCGGTGACATCCCGGCGGCCGCGAGCGCGATTTTCGTGCACCCCAACACTTTCCGGTACCGGCTGCGCAGGCTCGCGGAGATCAGCGGCATGGACGTCGGCGACCCGGAGGCGCGGTTCGCCGCGATGCTCCAGCTTCGGCTGTGGCGACGGCTGCGGACCGCCCCGGCGTGATCGTCGGCTCGGCGTGGGGTCGTGAGCGGTTCAGGGGTCGTGAGTGTTTAGACCGGTTAGAACCGGCCGCACCACTCACGACCCCCACGCAGGTCGTCGAATACCGGTTCGCCCTAACCGGCGAAAACACTCACGACCTGCTCCGCGACGGCCAGCCGGACCAGCTCCCGCATCCGGTACGCCGTGCCGTCGCACTCGAGCAGCTGCGCGTCCACGAGCCGGTCCAGGCGGTCTTCCGCCTCCTCTTCCGACATCTCGCCGAGCACCGCCACCATCCACGGCAGATAGGACGGCGCGTCCGCGATCGCGAGCGCGCCGAGCACCCTGGCGTCGCGTTCGCCGAGCGCGCGGTACGCGGTCTCGGTGCCGGTCCGCACCCTCGGGTCGGCCGCCGACAGCTCGGTGAGGCGGGTGCCGGGGTCGCGCAGCCTGGTGACCAGGCGTGTGACCGTCCAATGTGGCCTGCTCGACAACCGCGCCGCGGCCGCGAGCACGGCGAGCGGGTGGTGGTCGCACAAGGCCGCCAGCTCTTCGAGCACACCCGGATCGGCGTCTTCCCGTGTGCCGATCAGGTTCTTCAGCAACGCCGACGCGTCTTCGGCACTCAATCGTCCTAAGTGGACCACCGGATCCGGCGAGCCTGGCAGGTGCGCGCAGGTGGTGACGACCACGGCGCAGCCGGGCGCGGCCGGGAGCAGCGCCCTGAGCTGGCTTTCGCAGGAAACGTTGTCCACCAGCACCAGCACCCGGCGGTCACGCAGGCATGATCGGTAGAGCGCGGCGGCTTCGTCGGCCGAGCGTGGCACCGGACCGGCGCCGAACGCGCGCAGCACCCGCATGATGGCCTCCTGCGGCGTCTCGGCGCGAAGGTCGATGTGGACCTGGCCGTCTGGGAACGTCTCCGCGACCCGGTGGCAGGCGTGCACGGCCAGCGCCGTCTTGCCTACGCCGCGTTGCCCGGAAAGCACCACGAGCGCGGGTCTCGCGCGGCCGGGACGTTCGACCGCGCCGACGACGCGCGCGAGTTCGACGGCACGGCCGGTGAAGTGCGGGACGTCCGGTGGCAGCTGGGCGGGCCGTGGCGGGAACGACGGCAGGCCCGGCCGCTCGGCGCGGCTCGGCGCGAGCAGGTCCTCGTCCGAGCGCAGTACCGCCTCGTGCAGGTCGCGCAGGCCGATCGCCGGTTCCAGGCCATGATGTTCGAGCAGCCGTCGCCGGTAGTGCTGGTAGACCTCCAGCGCCTCCGCCTGCCGTCCGAGCCGGTAGTGCGCGGTCATCAGCAGGCCGATGAACCGCTCCCGCAGCGGGTGTTCGGCCGTCAGCTTCGCCAACTCCCCCGCCACCGAAGACTCGGCGCCGGTCGCGAGTTCCGCTTCGTATCGTTCCGCCAGCACAGTCAGCCGCAATTCGTTGAGCCGCACCCGTTCCGGCTCGGCGAAGCCCGCGCAGGCGTTGTCGAGCGGCACGCCGCGCCAGAGGTCCAGCGCCTCCCGGAGCAGTCTCGCCCCGCGTTCGGCCCTGCCGTCGGCGATGGCGGTCCTGCCCAGTGCGATGAGCCGTTCGAACTCGGTCAGGTCGAGCCAGATCGACTCGGGATCGATGACATATCCCCGCGATCTCGTCCGGAGCACGTCCTTGTGCCCGTCACGTCCCAGCACTTTGCGCAGGGTGGCGACGTAGGAGTGGACCAGCGCGTGCGCCGTCGCCGGCGGCTCCTCCGGCCAGAGCGCGTCGATGATCCGCGACACCGAGAGCGGTTGCCCGCCCGCGAGGAGCAGCGCGGCCAGCAGCGTCCTCGGCTTCGCGCCGCCCAGCGGCAACGCCGAGTCGTCCTTCCAGGCCTCGATCGTACCCAGCAGGCGGAATTTCATACGTGCTCATCCCCGTCGTCACGCGTTGGTCTCGCTGCCTTCACATTCTTCGGGCCCGGCGACGGCACGGGCGTTGTGCCCGCACCCGAACCGGGCAGGTGAGTTTGGTGCCCGGGAACGAAGACACGCGAGACATTCCGGCCGGCGGCGCAACGCGGTTACCGGAATGTCTCGCGTGTCGTTTTCGCCGGAGCGCAGGGGTGGACACCCGGCGAACCCAGTCTCACCGACGCCGCTGGAAGAAAACTGCACCGGACCGTCTCCAGGATTTCTGCAGGCCGCCTGCCCAGAATCGGTCGGTCGGCTGTTCAGTGTGAAAGGTGGCGCCGTGCCCGGTTCGGTATCGCACGATCTGACGACCAACGCCATCCCGTACCCGCCATCGCCGGAGATGCTCGTGGCGATGGCGCAGGAGGTGGCGCACGCCAACGAATACCCGGACGCGCGGTCGGCCGAGCTCAGCGCCACGCTCGCGGCCAGGCTCGGCGTCCCTGCCGACCGGCTGCTGGTCGGCCCGGGATCAGCGGCGCTGTGCCAGCTGCTGCTGATGACCGTCGCCGGCCCCGGCGACCAGATCGTGTACCCGTGGCCGTCCTTCGAGGACTACCCGGCGATGATCGGGCACGCCGGCGCGATGGGCGTCGCCGTGCCCTTGCGTGAGCACGGTATCGACCTGGACGCGATGGCCGCCGCGATCACCACCCGCACCAGGGCGGTGCTGCTGTGCAACCCCAACAACCCGACCGGGACGGCACTCGACGGGCCACGGCTGGCCGCTTTCCTCGCCGCCGTCCCCGCGCACGTGCTGGTGGTGGTCGACGAGGCGTACCGCGACTTCGTCACCGATCCCGGTTTCCAGGACGCGTGGAGCCTGGCATCACCTGCGGGCGGCCTGTGCGTGCTGCGCACGTTTTCCAAGGCGTACGGCCTCGCGGGACTTCGGGTCGGCTACCTCGTCGGACCGCGGGCGCTCACCGCGAGGCTGCGGACGATGATGCCGTTGTTCTCCGTCGGCTCCCCCGGCCAGGCGGCCGCGCTGGCCGCGCTGACCGACGAGTTCACCCACGCGGTGGAGAAGCGCTGCGGCGAGATCGCGGCCGAGCGCGACCGGCTCGCCACGATGCTGCGCGCACAGGGCTGGCAGCTTCCGCGCAGCCAGGGGAACTTCGTCTGGCTGCCCGTGAGGAACCGCAGCGAGGAACTGGCCGCGTTCTTCCTGCGGCGGAACGTGCTCGTGCGGGTCTATCCGGGCGAAGGCGTCCGCATCACGGTGACCGACAGCCAGATCGTGAACCTGGTCGCGCGGATCGCCGCCGCCTACCTGCTCGCCTGAGCAAAAGGGGTCGTGAGTGTTTAGACCGGTTAGAACCGGCCATACCACTCACGACCCCTTGGTCGGCTACGAGATCGGGGTTCGCGTCCGGCGTCGGTTGACCAGGCGCCAGCCGACCACGAGCGCGACCACCACGACGGGCATCGAGTAGAAGGCGATCTTCTCGGCCCCGTCGGAGAAGCCCATCAAGACGACGATCAGGACCAGGAAGGCCAGTGTCGCCCAGCCGGTGTACGGCGCTCCCGGCATCCGGAAGGCCGGGCGCTCCAAGTCACCGCGCAGCGCGGCCTGACGCAGCCGCAGCTGGCAGAAGATGAGCGTCGCCCAGGTGGTCATCACCCCGAAGGACGCGATCGCGATGGCGATGTCGAACGCTTCGGTGGGCACCAGGTAGTTGAGCACCACGCCGAAAACGTAGGCCGAGCAGGTGAACAGGATGCCGCCGAAGGGCACGTGGTGCTTGTTCATCCGGCCGGTGAAGGCGGGCGCTTCACCCTTGTCCGCCAGTGCGCGCAGGATGCGGCCGGTGGAGTACAGCCCGGAGTTGCAGCTCGACAGCGCCGCGGTGAGCACGACCGCGTTCATCACGTCGCCGACACCGGGGATGCCGAGCCTGCTGAACACCGTGACGAACGGGCTCTCGCCCGAACCGTAGAACGGCCACGGCACGAGCATCGCCAGCAGCAGCACCGAGCCGACGTAGAACACGGCGATCCGCCACACGACGCTGTTGATCGCCTTGGGCACGACCTTGCGCGCGTCCTGGGTCTCCCCCGCCGTGATGCCGACGAGTTCGATGCCGGAATAGGCGAAGATGACCGCCTGCAACGTCATCAGGGTCAGCCCGAACCCGGTCGGGAAGAAGCCGCCGTGGTCGGTGAGGTTGTGCACGCCCGCCGTGGCGTCGCCGATGTGGGCGCCGGTGAACACCAGCCCGAGCCCGACGACCAGGAACACCACGATCGCCAGCACCTTCACCAACGAGAACCAGAATTCCAGCTCGCCGAACAGTTTCACCGAAAGCAGGTTCACCGCGAGCAGCACGCCGAGCGCCGCCAGCGCGGTGAACCACTGTGGCACGTCCGGCAACCACTTGTGCACGTAGATCGCGACCGCCGTGATCTCCGCGATCCCGGTCGTGGCCCAATAGAGCCAATACATCCAGCCTGAGACGAAGCCCGCCCACGGGCCGATGAACTTACGGGCGTAGGTGACGAAACTGCCCGAGCTGGGCTGGTGCAGCACGAGCTCGCCCAGCGCGCGCATCACGAAGTAGCCCGCGACACCGCAGATGGCGTACGAGAGCACGAGTGACGGGCCGACCTGATGCAGTTTCCCGCCCGCGCCAAGGAAAAGCCCGACCCCGATCGCGCCGCCGATGGCGATCATCTGCACTTGACGGCCGCTCAGTGCCTTGCTGTACCCGGGGGTATGGTCGGTGTCCAAAGGAGAACTCATGTGTGTCAGTCCTGGGGTTCGATGGCGCGGGAAGCTCCGGGATCCGGCTGGGACAGCACTTCCGCCGCGACGGTGGTCATACCGTGAGAAGTCATTGTGGTCACAGTGCCTGCAAAGAATCTGCAGGTTTCGGTCACCGGCCGTCGGTCTGCTCGGGGACCCTGGTGACCTGATCGTCCAGCCAGCCGTTCCGTTCGGCGAGCACGCCTGCCTCGAATCGGCTGCGCGCGCCGAGTGTCTTGAGGATGTCGGCGATGTGCTTGCGCGCGGTGCGGAGCCCGAGGCCGAGCTGGCGGGCCAGGTTCTCGTCCTTCTTGCCGATCGCGAGGAGTTTGACGATCGCGCGCTGGGTACCGGTCGGCGCCGGCCGATGCGGTTTCGCGAAGGACCACAACGAATCCAGCAGTGTGGTGACCAGCGCGTGCGCGGCCGGATGCTGATAGACGAGGAACCGCTGGGCCCGGCCCGCCGTGGTGGGCAGCGCCAGCGCGCCCGCGGACTGGCCGACGGCGACCGCCGTGAGCGGAACCTGCGCGCAATGCCGCACCCCGATGTCGCCGACCTCGGTGAACCACGAGTGCGCGGCGCCGCTGGGGAGCACCAGTTTCACCCTGCCGCCCGGCGTGAGCAGGTTCGGGGTGAGCAGCGCGCCGACGTCGGCGCCGGTGAACTGGGGTCCCGGCCCGCCCGAACAGGCGACGAGGTCTGGCGAGCCACCGCGCAGCCGGTCGGCCAGGAACGCCCGCGCCGCGTGTTCGTCGGCGACCGGCTCGAACAGCGTGGCCGGCGCGGTGTCGTGGTTCGCGTGCACCCGGTGCAGCATGGTGAAGTTCTGCCCGAGCATGGAGATCTGGAGCAGATGCTCGGCCAGTGCCTGTTGCGCGCGGCCGACGAGCGTGCCGACGGCGAGCGCGGGGTCGACCGCCTCCCAGCCCGCGCCGGGCGCCGGCCGGACGAGCCCGGCTTCGACGAGCTGGGCGATGGCCTTGTTCGGGTCGTCGCCGCGGGTGTACGCCGTGTCGGCGCCGAGTATGCCGGGATCGAGCACGATCCGGCGGTACAGCTCGGCGGCCTCGGCGCTGAGCCACGCGGGTGGTGCCGTGTGTCCGGTTTCGGTCGTCATCGTCGGCCTCCGCCGGTCACGGCCAGCCCGAGCATGGCCTCTTCGGCGGGCAGGTAGCCCAGCCGGTTCATCGTCATGTGCAAGTGGTGGAAGAACAGCTGCGAACGCCGTGGCGGTGGCGCCGAGTGGATCACCGATGCCAGCCGAGCGCTCCAGTCACGCAGCAGTTCGACCTCGGCCGTGTTCGGCGGATGCTCCGCGACGACCGCGGTGACGACGTCGAACCGAGCCCGCAAGTCCTGTTTGGACAGTCTGAGCTGACGAAGATGCTCGCCCCAGTAGCTGCGGTGGAACGGCCAGAACCTGGCTTGCTCGGCCTCGGTGAGCACGGCGGACGCGGCCTCGCGCATCAGCCCGGCGGCGAGTCCGGCGCGGGCGCCCGGCTGGGGCTTCGCCGTGGCGTCGAGGTCGAGCAGCAGTTCGCTGGAATCCCGGAACGCGACTTCGGCGCCGGCGAGATGATCACTGCCGTACTTGTCGACTTCCGGTTCGTAGCAGGCGAGCCGGACACCGGGCGGGCCCTTGATGTCCATGGCCCCCGCCTCGGGCAGTAGCCGCCGATTCTCGCCGTCGGTGCCCGCGGTGGCGACCAGCTCGTGCAGTGGCTCCAGCCGCCCGCCAAGCTCGTCCAGCACGTCCGGGTCCGCCTGGATGCGGAGTCTGATGTGGACACCACTCGTGTCGACATAGCGGATGAAGTACCAGTACCGCGCGCCGATCTCGGCCACGGTCGCCTTGGCCCACCGGCTCGCGCCCGCCGCCACGGTGTCCATCGCCGCGGGCGAGCCGGGGTACAGCCGCGCGAACCACCACTCCTGCCCGATCATGCCGCCTCCTCCGGCCGCGGCCAGCGCAGGCCCACGACGTACTCGCTGGCCAAGCTCTCGCCGGACGGCCCGCGCAGACCGTGCTGCCGGAAGCCCGGCAGCGCTTCGGTGACCCTGATGCGCCCCGCACCGCCCAGCTCCTGCCGCAGGACAGCGAGCGAGACCGCGCTGCGGAGGTCGACCCACAGCGGTTTCGCGGTGAACTCGTCGACCCGGCGGCAGAACACCTCGGCGGGGATGCCGTGCTCGCGACGCCACCGATGGGCGCGCAGCACCGACTCGCTTTCGTTCTCCCCCGCGACCGGCAACGGCAGCCGATCCGCTTCGCACACCCAATTGGCTCTTTCGACGACCACGCGGCCCACGGTTCTCCGTGGCCGCGCCACGATCTCGGCGCCGTCGGACGGCGCGGCGTTGAACTGCCGGTCGCCGAACTCCTGGGGCGCCACCCAGGGGTTGGCGAGCACGTTCAGCAGCCGGAGCGGCCCGCTGCTCAGGTGCGGCGGGATCAGCCCGAGGTAGGCCAGCCCGACCGGGCGGCCGTCGGGGCCGAGCAGTTCGAGCACGTTCCGGCCGGCGTCGTGCGCCAGCGTGGTGCGGCTCAGCGGCAGGTCACCGGCGACGGCAGGCATGCCCTCGCCGGGCACGGTGAGCGCGGGCAGCCGGCCCGCCGAGATGTACTGGGCCGTGGTGCACGCTCGGCTGTTGATCAGCTCGTACCGCGAGATTCCCGGCCACAGCGCGGAAAACCAGTCGTCCAGCGCACCGGTCAGGCGGTCGCCGAGCACACCGGTGAACCTGCTGACGATCCCGCCGACGCCGTCGCAGAGCTGGTTCACCACCAGCAGCCGGCCTTGCTCGGTCAGCGCTTCCTGGAAGAGCACGGCGGTCGACGGCGGGGCGCTGCTGCGGCCGACCGGCAGCGCGGCCCGCGCGGCCGTGCCCGCACCCGCGCGATCCCGCATGGCGGCTTGGGACATCGGCGCGGCGGCGCGGTCTTCGGCGGTGAGCGCGGCGAGGAAGCCGAGCACGTCCGTGCAGCGGCCACCGCGGCCGAACCGGGAAACGAACGCTTCGAGCAGGAAGTCGTAGAGGCGGCTGCGGAACAGGTGCGGCCGCAGTGCCGCCGCGTAGCCGCTGAGCTCCAGTCCCGTTTCGGCGTCGAGCGGGTCCGGCACGGCGAACCCGGCCGCGGCGTCTTCGTAGACCAGGTCGGGTGTCCACATCCGGACGCCGCTCGCGGCGCACCACCGCGTTTGCGCCTCCCGTGCGGCGGCGATCGTCGCCGTCCGTTCCGGGATCGGCGCGGACGTCAGCTCGCCGATCGACCGGCACAGCCCCTGGACCTCGACGGTCAGTGGATGGTCGGCCACCGCCGGCAGTGCGTCGGCGAGCCCGCGCAACGGGTCGCCGGTGCCCGGCCGGCAGGCGACCGGGTGCACCCAGCCGCTGTCGAGCACGCGCAGGTACCTCGCCCACGGGTCGCGGCCGCCCAGCAGCGCGAGCAACTCACCGAACTCGTAGTCCCGTTCGTTGACAGCGCCGAACAACCAGGCGGGCGCGGCCGTGTCGTGGCCGACCGAGTTCGCCATCCACGAGACGTGCGCCTGGCCGCTCGCCTCGTTGTGCAGCACGAAACCGCCGGGCGAGGCACTCGTGTGCGGAGCGACGCGAAAGCGCAGCAGCGGCGCGAGGTCGCGGTCGCGGGCCACCACACGCAACGCCAGGTGGGCCAAGGCCGCGCCGGGATAGCTGCGGGCCTCGTCGCTCACGATGCCGGGCAGCGCCACGGTCGTCAGGCGGGCGTACGGGCTGGTCTTCACGGCGGTGCGGGTGACGTAGGAGTAGACCGTGCGCAGGTTGCGGGCGTCGAGCTTGCCTTGTTTCGCCTTGCCCAAGCCGTATCGTGCCCATTCCGGCGCGGCGAGCGCGACTGAGCGGACGAACGCCTGGTCGTCCAGGCAGGCGACCATCGTCGCGCGTGCCTGATCGGTGTCCGCCGCGACCGACGAAGCCAGGTTCCCTTGCAGCTCAACGGTTTCGTCGCTCAGCCTGCGGTAGTCCGCGAGCAGGTCGCCTGACGGCAACCGCTCCGCGAGATCACCTGCACCGGCGGGCAACGGGGCACCCTGGTGCGCGGCCCGCTTCACCGCCAGCGTCTTGCGGCGGAGTGCGGCGTCGTCGTCGAGCGACGGCACGAGCGCGTAGCAGGCATCTGCCAGCGAAGAGCCGGTCACGACCAGCTCCTCGGCCAGTTTTTCCAAGCTCCGCAACAGTTCCTCGGTCCGAGCACCGACCAGGTCACACGTTCTCGCCGGGAGGCCACCGACCCGCGCGAGCGTCCACGGCGCGAACGCGGCGGACGTGGCGGGCGCCGCCGCGGCCGCGAAATCCTGATGCGTGGTCATGCGTACTCCTCCTGTCCGAGCACCGGGCAGTGCGGGCAGCCGGGGCGGCCTGCCGTGGCCACGAACCGGGTACGGCCGGATTCGAAGCCGACGAACTGGGTCCGCGACCGCGTGGCGTCGTCGCGATGGGTGGTGACCAGCACCGGGATCCGGGTGGCGACGAAGGCCACCGCGAGTTCGTGGTGGCGCTCGGGCAAGGGCGTGGCCTGGCCGTCGATGACACAGCCGGGGCACGGTGCCGCGCCGGGCGGGATGAGCGGCCCGATCGCGAGTTCGCCCTCGGCGGTCCACACCGGCAGCACCGTCGAACCGGCGCGCCGTCGCTCGGTCAGCGCGTCGGCCGAGGCGCCCACCACCAGCGTCCGGTCCGCTTTCCGGCCGGGTGTGCCCACCGCCGCACGCAGCTTCGCCGCGAACGCGTCGTCGCCCAGCACTTCGACGGTGGTGCCGTCGCAGGCCGCCAACAGCTCCTCGCCGCTGCGAAGGTCGGCCTGGTGCCCGGCCACCGCGGCGAAGAAGCCCGCCGCCGCGGAGCCCGGCTCGGCGGCGACCGAGGCGGATTCCACCGCGCCATGCCTGCCGAGCATCGAGAGCATCAGGTCGACGTGGAGCTCCGGGACGCCGACCGCCACCGCGAGTTCGCGGCGGTCGGCGTGGCCGTCGAGCACACCGAGCAGCGCGGGCAGGGCGGTGATCGCCGCCCTGCCGTACAGCCGGGCGGCGGGCACCGAGCCGCCCAGCACCAGTGCGTCGCCGGTGACCGCGTAGGAAAGGCCGCGGCGACGCCGGAGCAGCCCGGTCATCGCCGCACCCCCGCCCGGATGCCCAGACCGGCCGCCAGCCGCACCCACGACTGCTCGGCCGCCCCCCTCGGATCGCAGACAGGGCAACCGTGGACGGGGATCACCCGATGCTTCGCGAAGTCACCGCGCACCAGGTCGACCTCGTGGATCTCGTCCGCCGTCCCGTGATCGGTGAACGCCCGCACGACGGAACCGAGCACGGCGATCGCGAGTTCGCGGTGCTGCGGCAGGAACGCCGGTTCCGTGCCGTCCGCGACCAACCCGGCGAGACGTGCCTGCCGCGAATGCTGACGACGGCGTCTCCCCGTGCACTCCGGGCACGGCCCGGCGCCGGTGCCCGTCACCGGTCCGCAACGCAACATCGTCCCGTCGAGCTCGAGCGGCAGCCACGGCAGCTTGGCGATCTCCGCTCGCGACGCGACCGTCTCGGCGAAAGCCGGCCGCGCGCCCTGGGTCACGCACACCAGCAGCCGCGCCCTGCCGAGGACCGCGCCACCGAGCCCGTCGAGCACCAGCTCGCCGAAAGCACCGTCGCCGTAAACCCACAGCCCGGTGCCGCCGGGGGTGGTGTGGAAGACAGGGTTCATGGTGATCCTCACGCCATCGGCTGTGGGAGCCGGTTGAGCCGGTTCTCGGGCTGGACCGGGTGGTTCATCGCGGCGGGCGCCGTGAACAGCCGCGGCGTACCGAGCAGCCGCGCCTGGGTGCCGAACGCGACCGGGATCGCTTGGGGCACCAGCACTTTCACCACGACCGCACCGGCCGCGCGCGCTTCGATCGGGGTGATGTCCACGGCCAGCACCTCCGCGTCCGCGGCACGCAGCCGGTCGACCACCCACTCCAGCTGCCTGGCCGGGTCGTCGGTGCCGGGGCTGGGCAGCTCGGCGAAGGACCGCACCGGGCGCGGTCCTTCCAGCAGGAAGTCGAAGTTCCTTCTGGCGCCGAGCGAACCGTTGACGTGGGCGCCACCGCACACACCTTCGAGCGGCACGTCGGCGTCGTCGGTGGACCGCAGCGCCGTGCGCAGCATCGCCAGCTCCCGATGGAGCTTGGCCGTGCACACCGCCGGGTCCAGCCCCGCGGTCGTCGCGACGATCTGCGCGAACCGGTCGTTCCCGGCGAGCTGCAGCCCGAAGAAGGCGGGGACGCCGAAGTCCGTCGTGGCGTCGAAGAGCACCGTGTCCAGCCCGGCTTCGCGACTGCGCTCGGCGTACGGGCGCAGCGACGGCGGCAGGTCCGGTGCCGAGACCGCGAGCTTGGGCAGGCGCAGGCGGTGCAGCCAGGTCAGCATCAGGGAGTCGCGCTCGATGACCTCCAGCAGACCACCGAGCACCGCACGCGGATAGTCCGCGTGCGCCGCGCTGCCACTGGAGTTGCCCATCGTGAAGTACTCGGCGGCGCTGGTGCGCGCCATGTGCAGCCACACCATCGCGGCGGGCACGTAGCGCGGCCGTTCCCTGGTGAGCGACCAGGCCTTGACCCAGCGGATGCGGGCCCCGTCGTCCGCGCGGGTCAGCGGGAACCCCGGGCTCGCGAACTCCGCCTCGGACGGGCGCGGCCACTGGCTCGGCGCCACCGCCTCCTCACCCAGCTCCTGCGCGCTCGCGGTGATCATCAGGTCGTCCCGCACGGCGAGGGTCGCGTAGCGCTCGAGCGATTCCGCGACACTGAGCAACTCGGCGCGGTCGACGTCGAGATCCCCGCCGGCGCCGTCGAAGTTGCCGTCCGTGGCCAGCGAACGCTGCCAGCCTGCCAGCCTCGGGAAGATCTCGCCGAGCTCACCGAGGAAACTCACCCCGACCGGGATCCGCGGCACGCCCAGCGCGTTCCCCGTGCGGCCGACCAGGCCGTACGGGGACACGAGCGCACGCATGGCGGCCAGCGAATCGGTGGTCATCAGCAGCCGCCGTCCGGCGCGAAGGTCCAAGCCTGGACGAAGAGCTCGTGCTCGTTGGCGGTCGAGCTGTCCGCGAGCGCGAACGAGTACCCGGCCACGCTGGCGTGCGAACGCGCCACTTCACCGGCCGCGCCGGTCGCCAGCAGCGCTTGCCGCCAACGATGCACCCCGCCCTCGCGCAAGGCTTTCCGGTCGCTCGCGACGAAAACCGTCGCCGGATCGACGGGAAGCGGGTCGGCGGACTCCACGGCGTAGAACGCGCCCTCGCGGAACTCGTACCAGCCGACGGCGAGCCCGTCGACATAGCGGGCCGCGAGGGTGAACCGCAGGATGCCCGAGGCGGGCTCGGCGGCGTCCAGCAGCCACGCCAGCGCCGCGGCGGTCAGCCTGCCGGAGATCAGCTCGACGTCCCCAGTGCCGCCCAGGCCCGGCTGTGGCCAGTGTCCAGCGCTGTCCGGCAAGGGTTCGCGGCCCAGCTCGGCGCGGACCAGCTCCGTCAGCCCGGCCGCGTTTTCGGGTGCGTATGCCTGCGTCATCGCCGTTCTCCCTGCTCCCGGTCCAGCACCACGAGCTCGAGCAGCGTCTCGGCGTGCGGCAGCAGACCGAGCGCGGCGCCGAGGTCGCCGAGCGTGCCGCCGACGCCGTCGCGTGCGCGCAGGCCGAGGTCGGCGGCCACCGTGAGCAGGCGCTGCACGGCGGCGCCGGTGTGCAGCAGGCCGTCCCGGATCGTCGTCCCGTTGGTGTACGCGGGCACGGTGGCCGACACGGCGATCACCGCGAACGCGCCCGCCGCGTGCTCGGCGCGCCACCACGCCACGTCCGCGACCCCGCCGAGGTCGATGAGCCCGGCCTCACCCGTGCGGTAGAGGTGCGCGCCGCCGTTCGCGCCGAGCACGTAGGCGTTCAACGACTTGTCGAGATCGGCGGGGAACGCCGCACCCAGCAGCCGGGTCAGCTCGGGGCAGTCCACCGGTTCGATCGCCGCCGGGTCCGGCGGCGGAGGCAGCAGGAACTGCGGCGTCAGCGTGTCCGAAGTGGACTTCCCGGCCACGTAGTCCATGGCGAGGCAGGCGGATTCGCCGTCACCCGGCCTCGGCGCGCGCGGGCGTTGCCGGCAGGCTCCCGTCGCCGCGTCGAAGTCGACGACGCCCGCCGTGGACACCGGCCTGCCTGCGCCGCTGAGCAGATTGACGATCTCCAGTGCGGCGAATCCGAGCGAAGCCTGCCGATCGCGTGCGGCGGAGGCCGCGGTCACGCGCCTGCCGACCGGCCACCACGCGGCATACCGCAGCTCGTCCCGCGGCGCGAACCGCGGCCCGATCTCCGCGCCGCCTTCGTGGACGAGCACCCGCAGCCACGGGACGCCGTCCGCGGCCAGCCCGGAGTCGAGCGCGGCGAGTGCGCCCGGATCCTCCTGGCCGTTCAGCACGACCACGACGAGACCGGATCCGCTGGTCCCGTTCCCCGCCGTGGCCCGCACCCCGTCGAGCGCGAGCAGCTCGCCCAGCTCGGCGGCGAGCACCGGATCGCCGAGGAGGCTCACCCGTGTCCGCCGAGTGTCACCGGTGTCCGTGAGCCGCACTTTCGCCGTCGCGGCAACGGATTTGGCCAGCCAGCGCTCGGTGTCGCCGTCGGGCAACCGGCCGTGGCCGAGCAGCTTGCGCGACCGCGCGAGCGCGTACACGGCGTCCACAGTGGCCTGAGGCAGTCCGAGCAGCTCGGCGATCGCGGCCGTGGTCCGAGTCCCGTCCATCGCGCGCAGCACGGCGGGCAGGACGCTGTGCGCGGCCTTGCCGCCGAACACCTGGGGCTGGGCGGCGCCGAACACCACCAGGCCGGTGCGGGTCGGGATGAGTGAGATGCCGGGCAGCAGGCGGGGAAAACCGTTGCCGGGTCCGGCTTCCGCCTCGTTCAGCGCGTCGGCGGCGGTCGTGCGTTGGACGGTCGTGATCATGCCGTCGCCTCCAGCGTGTCGAGGATGAGCCCGCGCAGGCGGGCGAAAGTCCGCTGATCGGCGGGGAAGGGAGACCGTGACCTGGCGTTGCCGTGCACACCGAGCAGCACCGAACTCATGGCGTCACCGAGATGCGGCTGCAGCAGCACCACCCTGGGCTCAACCGGGTCTTCGCCGAGCAGGCGCCCGGCCAGCCCGCACACCACGGCGACCGTCGCGCCGAGGTGCCCGGCCGGTTCGCCGACGGGGTGATCGTCGAGATGATCGTGCACCACGCCGAGGTCGGCGTGCGCGCCCGCGCGCTGGGCCCGCCTGCGGTAGTAGCAGTCGACGGTCGCCGTGCTGCTCGGGCCGAGCAGCGGGCCGACCCGCGCCGTCATGGCTTCGGCCACGATCGGCAGCAAGGTCTTGCCGTGCCGGAGCACCGCACTGTCCACAGCGGACTCCAGCCGCCGCACCGGGCGGCTCCAGGCGAAGACGACCCGGTCGTGCGCGGCGATCAGCGTGTCCAGCGCCGTGAGGTCGGGCCAGCCGTCGAGCCGGCGCGTGACCGTGCCGGGCAGCGCCGAGCGCAGCCGGGCGGCGACCGCCGCGCCGAAATCGGCGTCGTGCAGCACGAGAATGCTCACGGCATGTCCTCTCTTCGTACCCGTCTCAGGCGACGGGCTGCGGCCAGGGGTTGAGGTCGGCTTCGTCGTGCACCGGATAGCCCATCGCCGCCGGAGCGGCGTAGAGCCGGGGATGCGCCAGGTACTGGGCCTTGCGCACGAACGACATCGGCTGCAGGCCGGGCACGATCGCCTTGACCGCGGTCATCCCGACCGCGGCCGCCTCGTCCGTGGTCTGGTCCACGATGTAGGCGTCGGTGCCCACCGCCGTCAGCCGTCCGGACAGCCAGCGCAACGCCTCCGCCGAGCTGCCGTTCGGCGGCGTGGGCAGCGCCGACAGCGGCCGCTTCTCCTTGCCGGACAACAGGAACTCGAAGGCCTCGGCCCGATCGGCGTGCGCGGTGAACAACGCGCCGTCCATCGTGCGGTAGCAGTCCTCGGCACGCTCGGGAGTGCTCCCGATCTGGGGCAGGAAGGCGATGTGGCAGGACAGCACCTCGCGGACCGCGTTCACCGCGGCCTGCACCGGGTCCATGTTCGAGGCGCAGATCGCCACGTGCCGGACGTCGGTGCTGCGCCGGTCGACCCGCACGGCGAAGATCGACGGCACACCCACGTCCGTGGTCGCGTCGAACAACCGGACGTCCACAGAGGAATGGCGCGCGTAGGCCGCGATGAGATCGCGCAGCTCAGGACCGCCGATGTCCACCTCGATCTCCGGCAGCGGGAGCCGCTGATGCCAGGTGAGCGCGGTCGCGTCGCGCTCGATCACCTCGACGAGCCCCTTCACGATCGACAGGACCGGGTCGGAGTGCACGGCGCAGCCGGTCGAGATCGGGTTGGCGATGTTCTCGTCGGCGTCCGGGACGTAGAACAGGTAGACCAGCGGCGCGGGAATCCACATGGGTTTGCCGTCGCGCAGCCGGACACCACGCACCCAGTTGCGCGGCACGTCCTTCGCCGCGAGCCGCGAGGTCTGTCCCGGCAACGCCAGTTCCGCTTCCGAGAGCCGGGGCAAAGTGTCGAGATCGAGCGCCTCGTCACCGAGTTCGAGCGCGGTCGCCCAGCGCATGTCGGCCGGGTCGTGCACGGTCGAGCAGTACCGCTCCAGCGCCTCGGCGACCGCCACGGCCTTGGCCAGCTCGACGTCGAAACCGCCGCCGCTGCCGTCCATCTGCTCCGGCTTGGACCGGGACCACTGGGCGTACCGGCGGATGGCAGGCACGGCGGCGCTGCCGTCACCCAGATAGGCGGACGCGATGGGCATCACGCCGGAACCGGGCGGGAACGGGAGCAACGCGGGCTCGGCGACCAGGCCGAGCGCGTTGTCCACCAGCGGCGCGAGCCGGTCGGGAAGGGTGACGGGAGACGAAGTCATCGCTGAGCTCCTGCCGAAGGTCGGTTCGTTGGCTTTCACCGCAACGGCTCCGCCCAGTCGCCGTCGGTGAGGTCACCGGGTGCGACGAGCCTGCCGTCGATCCGCACGGACGGCGTGCCGGGGATGGTCGGGCGCACCGCGGCGGTGGTGTCGCGCAGCTCGGCCTGGAAAGTGCCGTCCAGCAAGCACTTCCCGAAATCGGGCCCGGCGCCTGCGTCGAACGCGAACCGGATCAGCTCGTCGTTGGTGCGGTCGGTCGACCCGTTCTCGCTCGGCTGGTTGTCCGGCGCCATCAGGTGTTCGTGCAGCCTGCCGAACGAGGTGCCGGTGACCTTCGTGGCGCACAGCATGGCCGCGGCGGCCCTGGTGGAGTAGTCACCGGTCTTCGACTTGGCGTCCAAAAAGGTCAGCAGGTGGTAGTTGACCTTCGCCTTGCCCTCGTCGATCGCCTTGGCCAGCAGCTGGCCGAACCGCTTCTCGAACTGCGCGCAGAACGGGCACAGCGGATCCTCGTAGACGTCCACGGTGTGCGGAGCGTTCGCCGCGCCGAGTGTGACGACACCGGGAGCGCTGATCCGGGCGGCCGTGCGCGGCGGGCCGTAGCCGTCGGCCTCGGCGCGATTGTTCCGCAGCTGCAGGTAAAGGCCACCGCCGAGGACGACCGCGATGACGAGCACGACCAAGGCCTTGACCGCGGGCTTGGCCTTGCGCGACCGCGCGATGGGCGGCTTGGGCTGAGTCATGTCGTCTCCTAGTGCGAGGGTCAGAAGAGCTGACCGACGAGTTTGTAGAGGGTCACGCCGATCAAGCCGAAGACCAGCAGCATGTAGGCGAGGCAGGCGATGCCGTAGCCCCAGAACAACGTCCGGTCACCACGGCCGACGCGGTGCAGTGCGCTGGGCAGCGGCTTGCGCAGCACCCGGTGCAGCACATAGGTCATCGCGCGGCTGCGCAGGTTCAGCTTGCCGAGCGCGTTCTCCAGCACCTGCTGCCCGTCGGTCGGCAGCATCGGGTTGAAGTTCATCACCATCATCACGGTCTGGAACGCCACCAGCGTGCCCAGCACCCCGGGATCACCGACCCCGGTCAGCAGCAGCGTGGCCGTCGTGCCGAGCACGATGCCGTCGAACGCCGGACCGGCGAGCAGGATCGCGATCCGCGGCCAGCGCTTCTCCAGCCGCACCGCGTCGGACCGGTCCACGTACCCGATGGGCATCACGTAGAACCACAGCGCGACGCCGACTTCCCTTGCGGGCACGGCATAGTAGCGGCACAGCACGCCATGACTGGTCTCGTGCAACAGCGTTTGCGGGACTATGACGAGATACACCACCCAGATCGCCGAAAGATCAGGGACGATCGGATGGAAGACGAGGGTCAGCACCGCGGTCAGGAACCCGGCGGCGCCGAGCAGGCCGAGCGCGCCGAGCGCCATCCCGCCGACCCGGCCCCGGAAAAGCCGCGCGATGGCGCCGAACACGCGGTCGGCCCGTTCGGTGGAAATGGGCAACCGCGCGTGCGGCATCTTGATCTGGGAGCGGGCGACCTTGGTCGCGACGCCATCGGAAGCCGCCACCACGCCGGCGAGCAACTCGAGCCTGGCGAGGTCGTGGACCATGGGGCGCAACGCTTTGTCGACCTGGTCGAGCGGGGCGCCGCTGCGGCGAGCCAGCTCGTCGAGCAGCTTGTCGTACCGGACACCCGCGGTCAGCTGCGGAACCAGCAGGCAGGCGCCCTTGCTGACGAAGGTGTATTTGCCGCTCGCCTCGTCGAACAGCATCGAGCGGCCGTCCGCGCCGGTGAGCAGTTCGACACCGGGGTTGAGCTTCAGCTCGTCGTCTCCGGCAGGCCACCGCGCGCCGACGACCACGGACGCCTCCTCGGCGCTCCGCGTGCCGGGTCCGGACGGTTCGATTGTGGTGGACATGGTGGCCCTCCAAGGGATTTCGGGACGAGCAGGGATTGGGGATGGGTGGGTGGCCGGTGGGGACGCGGTCGTTCGAGGCCACCCACCCGGTTCAGCGGGTAGGGCGATCAAGCGCACTCAGCACTTGGTCGAGGCCGATCCACCGCAGCCCGCGCAACCGCCGGTCGAGACGGTGGAACCCGCGCAGCCGACCGTGCCCGCGCTGGACGCGGTGCTCGCCGTGCCCTGGCAGCAGTCCGCGGCCACGGTGGCCATGTTGTCCTCGACCCACAGGTCGAGAGTCACATCAACGTTCACTCTGTTCTCCATTGTTCTTCTTTCGATTGACGACGCCGGAGTTGGGCGTCCCCGGGTGCTGACTCAGCAGCCGGTGCTGGCCGTGCTGGCTGTTCCGCCGGTGCTGGTCGTGCTGAAGGGCGTGCTGGCCGAACCCGCGCAACCGGCGCTGCCGACGCAGTTCGTGCAGCAGCCGTCCGCGGCGATGACACCGTCGGCCTCCTCCGCCCACAGGTCGAGCGGCAGGTCGACATCGGTACCGATGATCTCCATCATTTCTCCTTGGTTGACTGAAAGGTTCGGATACCAGCCGTTGTGGCAGGCACGTCAGCAAGCGCTGCCGGAGCAGCTGGTGGTGCTGGTGGTGCTGAACGGCGAACTGGCGGTACCCACGGTGCTTCCCGTGCTGGCGCAGCAGTTGTCGGCGGCCACACCGGATTCAGGCTCCTCGGCCCACAGGTCCAGGCTCTGGTCCTGTTCTGCGAAATACTTCTCCATTTTCTTTCTCCTCTCCTATGACTGACGAATGACTTCCGGTGAGCCCGCGGGTACTTGGCCTGCCCGCGGACTCACCGGTCCCCGCACCGCTTGGTCAGCGGCGTCTCACGTCCGTGCTCGCCCGGCAGCTGAGCCGGGCCCGCACGGTCGGTCCAGTGCGGCCTCGCTCAGGGGCACTCGCTGCTGGCGCACCCCGCGCTGCCGAACGAAAGAATCGGCGAGCTGGCGGTGCCGCCCGTGGATCCCGAGCCGACGCAGCAGTCCGCCGCCACGCCGTTCACGGACTCTTCCGCCCACAGCTCCAACGCGTCCGCGGGAGCCATAGTGTTGTCGTTCATCGTGCGTTCCTCTCGTTGGTCGATTTCAGGCACTTCTTCGGTGTGGTTTTGCTCAGGGGCACTGGCTGCTGGCGGAACCGGCGGTGAGGGGGGTGCTCGCCGTGCTCACGGTGCCGAGGCAGCAATCGGCCGCCACCGAGTCCACCGGCTCCTCAGCCCACAGGTCCAGCGAGCTCTTCGCGATGTCGATGTTGTCGTTCATCGTGCGTTCCTCTCGTTGTTCGATTTCCGGCACTTTTTTCGCACCGGGCTCTTGGTGCCGGATCCGAGGCTCAGCACTCGCCTGCGCAGCCATAGGTCGACAGAGTGGCCGGCAGCGTCGCAACGGTGCTTCCGGTACAACTCGCGGCCAGCGGGTTTTCGGGCTCTTCCGCCCACAGATCGAGGGCGACGTCGTGCATGTCATTCATTTCGAGAAACCTTTTCCCTGAGCTCCAGGCTCAGCAAGCACTGGAGATCGTGCCCGCGGTCGATGTCGGGCACGAGAACGTGGTAAGGCAACCGCCGCAACAGGATTCGGCCGCGACCTGCTGGTCGCCGTCCTCGGCCCACAGATCCAGCGTCTCGTTCTGGTCCATTTCATTCCCCGGTTTCACTGAGGTTCGCTTACTTCCGGTGACGATCGCCACGAACGCTGGTAATCGATTTCCAGCGATGCAATGATTATCTGCGCAGGTCGAGCTTGATTCAATGAATATCAGCTGAGAAAGCGTGCAGTTTTCTGCAACCCCAGGCGATCAAATGCATTTTGCTGCATTTCAGCGGAGCGGCGAATCCTGGGCCGTGCCGAGAGAGAAGGTGAACAACGGAACTTCTTCGCGAAGGTCGAGCCTGCCGTGCGCGGTCAGCGCGTGCGGGATGAGCCCGGCGAACCCGCAGGCCTCGTGGCCCGCGGCGAGCGCGCCGAGCCAGACCTCGTTGACCGCGGCGGTTCCTCTGGCCAGCAGGATGCGATAGCCGTGGGCGCCGAGTTCGTGCACGGCTTGGGGCGTCCGCCCGACCACCGCGCCGATCGCGGCCGCGCCCGCGAATTCCGCTTGCAGCACCATCTGTTCGACCGGGTAGTCCGCAGGCAGCCGCGCGACCTGGCTGAAACCGCTGACCGGGTCGAACCGGTAGAAGCCCGGTTCCAGACCGGTGACTCGCTGCGCCAATATCAGATAGCCGAGCCTGCCGGTGCCGGATTCGCTCCAGCCGAGACTGCCCGCGCGGTCCGCCCGGCGAAGCAGGTTCGCGAGTTCCTCGCCGCCGATCTCGCCGGGCCCGTAGTACCGGCCGCCGTGCCGGTTGGTCAAGGCGACGGCGTAGTCCTGCGGCGACCAGGACGCGCCACCGAGCCTGCCGAGCGCGGCGGGTGTCCGGCGCTCCTGCAGTTCCCTGATGAGACCGGCCATCACCTCGTCGCGTGAGCCGATCGGCTGGGAGACCAGGAAGTCCAGTCCACTGTGGACGCGGTCGGGGGTGGCGAACGCCGGTACCGTGCCGGTCTCGACCGAGTCGGTGCTCGCCGAGTCGATGCGGACGACCTCGGTCACCGGGTCCTTCGCCGGGTCGAGCCCGAGCATCCTCGCCACGTCGCCGAGGCGGATGTTGCCGACCCGTCGTGCGGACAGGCCGACCAGGCGGGCGGTCTCGCCGAGTTCGTGCAGCGACACCCCGGCGTCCATGTGGATCACGCGCGCGGCGAACGGGCCGTACTTCGCGGCGACCCGGCTCAGCGCGCCCGCGCTGATGACCAGCGCAGGCGCTCCGGGTGCCGCCTTTTCCAGCCATTGCGCGCTTTTCTCGTCGAACGGCCCCAGCGCGGCCAGCTCGTGGGCGAACGGGTCGTAGCTCCACCAGCCCGACGGCAGCCCGGGAACCTCACGGATCGCGAGGTAGGCCTGCGGGGAACCCAGGTTCCCGCCCGTCGCGTGGTACCGGTGGACGTGCAGGTCGCCGCGGTCCGCGCCACCGGGCTGCAGCCCGAACGCCGTGCGGACGGCCAGCACGAGCCTGTCGATCTCCACCGGCGCCTCGGCCGTGGCCAGCCCGGCCAGGTCGGCGATGGTGACCGGCGGCAGTGGCAGGCGCGCGGCAGGCGAATAGACCTTGTGGTCGTATTGCTTGGCGGTGTTCGCCGGCACGTAGTGCATGAGGTGGCCCTTGGGCGCGGCCTGGTCCTTCGGCGGGAAGCGGACCATCTCGTCGAAGGTGATGGCGAGCGAATGCGACGGGCTGCCGTCCGGCGCGAACGTGGCGATCGGGCCCGGCGCGGCGGCGAGATCGGTCGTCTCGCCGGTGCGGAGGTCGATGCGCAGTGCCGCGCCGAGGTTTTCGGAGCCACCCGTTCGCGAGACCACGTTGGTGATCTCGGTCGCCAGTATCGCGAGGCCGGTGGACCGGACGGCCGGGTCCGTCGTGACTTCGGCGTCTTCGTCCGCCAGCGCGCCGAGTTCCCAGCGTGCCAGCTCCAGTCCGATCCTGGCATCGAAGCGGGGGCCGAGTTCCAGCCGCCCGGCGAGCACCGCGGCCCTGATCCAGGTCCCGCCGCGCTCGTTCACCACCCGATCGAGGTCGTAGAGCCAGCCGGGGGTCGGGACCTCGTCGGTCAGGCCGATGACGAGCGTCGCCTCCTCCGGAACGTCACCGGCGCCGAGCCGGGCGTCCCGGCTGACCGGAACGGGAATCACGGTGATCGTGTTCGCTTCGAGCAGCTCGGTCAGTTCAGCGGCCAGTTCGTCGGGGGCCACCACGGCGACCTTGGCGGAAAGCAGTTCCTCCCAGGCCTTGTGCCCGCTCCGGTGCACTCGCGACGCGTCGATATGGCGGGCCAGCCACAGCGGCACCGGCTCCTCCGGCACCTCGGGGTCGAGACCCTCCTCGACCAGGCCGCGCACGTAAAGCAGCGAAACTATGGTCACCACGTCGGCTTCGCGGATGCCGAGCGTTTCCCCGATCTCCGCGTACGTCCGGTTTCCGTCCAGCAGCCGGAGAACATCGGGCAGCAGCGTGACGCTGGCCTTGCCGGAGAAGGCCTGCCTGCTCGCGGCGCCTTCGACGACGTAACCCGCCGCCAGCGGCACCTCGAACAAACCCGGCAGTTTCCTGGCCCTGGTCGGCAGGGTGAACTGCGGATCTCCCGCCACCGCGGCCCCCATGCGGGCGGCGCCGATGCGGTCAGGGGTGGTCGTTGCTGGGCTCACCTGAGCGCTCCTTCGGTGACGGCGTCCAACTCGGAAAGGTCGTGCGCGAGCTCGCGGGCCAGTGGCAGCAACGCCTGCCACGACCTGTCTTCGGCGGAGACCGTCGAAGCGGATCTGGCGTTGCCGTGCACGCCGGTGAGCCGGTGACGGCCGATGCGGGGCGAGGTCCCGCTGAGGTAGGTGATCTGCTGGAGATCGGAGCGGTCGGCTTCGGCGATGCGCCGGATCACGGCGGTGACCGAAGCCGCCGCGGCGGCCGCCAGTGAGGGCAGGAAACCTTGCGAGCGACGGGTTTCGACCTCGTCGTAGGCCGCCTGCAGCTCGGCATGCCCGGTGGCTCCGCTGTGCTGCAGGCTACGGCGGTAGTGGCAGTCGATGGTGGCCCGCGCCCCCGGCCCGAGAACCGGTCCTATCCGGACCATCTGGTGACTCGCCACGACCGGGACGAGGAAAGTCCCACGGGCGAGAGCGAGCTGGTCCGCGGCGCGTTCGAACCGGGGGGCGGGCAGATCGAGTGCGAGCACCAGCACGCCACCGGCGGGCACGTCTTCCGCTGCCGGAAGTTCGTCGAGCCGGATGGCCTTGGTGGTCGCCGGGTACAGCCGCTGCGCGACCGCGGCGCCGAAGCCTTCGTCGTGCAGTACGAGCACCTCGGGTGAGGCGGGCATGGGATTCTCCTTTCGGCGGTGCTCAGGCGAAGGGCTGCGGCCAGGGATTGAGGTCTTCGAGCGAGCGGACCGGATATCCGCACGCCGCGGGCGCCGCGTAAAGACGTGGAGTGGCAAGGAACTGGGCACTATGGGTGAACGAAAGCGGCTGCAGGCCAGGCACGATGGCCTTGATCGCGGTCAGGCCGACTTCGCGGGACTCGTCGCAGCCGATGTCGACGGCGAAGACGTCCAAAGCGGACTTGCGCATCTTGGCGAGCAATTCGGTCAGGTACCGCTTCGGGGAGCTTTCCGGAATGGCCGAACGGATTTTCGACAACGCGGTGGTGCCACCCGTTCGGCCGGGGCCGACGAGAAAGTCGAATCCCTCGGCGTTTTCGGGTAAGCCCATGTACAGCGCACCGTCGAAGACGGCGCCGAAAGTGCCGGGGTCGGTGGGCGCGGGGCCTTGGTGTTCGAGCGCGAGCCTGCAGCTGATGGCTTCGCGAACCGCGTTGGCCGCGGCCTTGTCCGCCGACGGGTTGATTCCGCAGCCGAGCACATGCCGCAGCCGCGGGGAAAGGTGCTCCTGATAGACGGCGTAAACGGTCGGAACACCGAGATCGAGTGTCGCGTCGAACAGCCGCATCGAGACGCCGGGATTGGCGTCGAATCGCGCCAGCAGTTCCCGGAGTTCGGGCGAGGCGTCGTCGACCTCGATCTCGGGCAACGGCAACCGCTGCCGCCAGGCGATCGAGATGGCGTCGCGCTCGATGACCTCGAGCAGCCCGTTGAGCAGCGCCTGCCACGGGTCGGAGTGGACGGCGCAGCCGGTGCTGTTGGCCGTGGCGAGCCGTTCGGCACCTGGTTCGTCGAAGCAGAGCCACACCAGCTCGGCCGGAATCCACACCGGCCGCGCGTCGGCCAGCCGCACGCCGCGCACCCACGAGCGGGCCCGGTCCTTGCGGGGGATGCCGATCCGCTGCCGCTCGTCGGCCAGCTCCTGATCCGAAAGCTCGGGCAGGGTATAGAGGTCGAGCGCTTCGTCACCCAGCTCGTCGGCGGTCGCGACGATCAGCTGATCCCGGCTGTACACGGTCGAGCAGTACCGTTCCAGCGCCTCGGCCACGGCGACCCACTCGGCGAGATCGCCGTCGAAGCCGCCGCCAGCGCCGTCGAGGCCGCTGGTCGGCCTGCCGGTCCGCTGCCCGAACGCGGCCACCTCCGGCAGCACCCAGCGCAGGTCACCGGAGGCAGAGCTGGCGATCGGCAGCTCCGGAATTCCTTCCGGTACCGGCAATCTGACGGGCCGCGAGACAGGGCCGAACATGCCGGCCACCGGCGACAGCCGCGCACGCAGTTCGACCGCCGCGGATGCCGTGGCCGTGGTCTCGGCCGGTGCAAGGTTCACCATGTCGACCAACTCTCTCCGTCACGCCTGTGAAAAGTCTGCATTCGAGCGATCGCAGAACCGGAACTGAGCCGTTGGCATTGCCGTGACCGGCTCTTATTGAAGTCAAGAGGTGCAGAAAGCGCTTACTCATTATGTGAGACTTATTCGCTTTCAAGCATTTATCGTCACCGTGATGGAGTCATTGAACATCCATCCGGGTCACGAGACGACGCAGAAACACCCGAAGAATCGAAATTTCGTCAACTTCTGCCGGTGTCCATCCACTGGACGTCATTCACCGACCGCCGGGTGCGCGGCAAGGCCTGAAGAACAATGTTATTCCAGGCCCGCTGACCATAACATCGTTCCCGCCAGACTCAAAACATTGTTTTCCCAATAAGTCAAAAGTGCCGTTATTTCGCCAGAAAACCGACAGATCCGACATCGGGGACACCTAGCTCGGTCGCGAGCCTGCCCGCGGCCGCCCTGGCGGCGGGTGTGTCGCACCGCGCGCATTCCGCCAACGCCTGCCGCCGATGCGTACGGGCCTGCTCAGGCTCGTCGCGCTGGTCGCAGATCTCGGCCAGCTGCACCAGTATCTCGATCCGCCCGTCCGCCAGGCGGTGGCCGTCGAGCAGCCGCAACGCCGACCGCAGCTGCACGGCCGCCTCGTCGAGCCGGTGCGCCTTGACCAGCGCCTTGCCCCGCTCGGACTGCACCCTGGCGACGCCCTGGGTGGCGCCGTGCTCGCGGAACAGCGCCTCGGCCTCGTCGAAGTGCACCAGCGCCGACGGGATGTCGCCCACCGCGGCGAGGCTTTCGGCGAGCCGCGTGAGCACCATGGACAGCACCTCGTCGTTGGCGGGCGTGCTGGGATTGCTTCGGTACCAGGCCACGCACCGGCGATGCAGCGCGACGGCCTCGTCGAATCCGCCGATCCCGTGCAGCTGCTTGCCCAGGAACGACATGGCCAGATACTGGCCTTCCGGGTACCCCGCCTGCTCGAACAGCGCCACCGCGCGCCGGTTCCAGCGCACGCCTTCCGCCGGCTCGCTCAGCTTCGAAATGATGGCGGAGCCGTAGTACCAGGTCCACGCCTCCAGCGTGGGGTCGCCGACCTCCTGCGCGGCCGCGAGCGCGCCGCGATGGGCTTCCAGCGCCTTGTCCGGCTGCCCGCAGAGGATGTACAGCGCCCAGGACAGGTAGTTGCACTGGTCGGCTTCGGCACGCCGGTCCCCCAGCGCCCGCGCCGCTTCGACGCCTGCCCCGAACACCTCGCGCCAGAGCTCACCGTCGCCGCGCAGGTCGGAGTACCAGTGCATGGCGGCCGCGAGGTCCAGCACCCGCCGGTGCTCGTGCTCCGCGGCGGCGTCGCGCAGTGCGGAACGCCAGTTGCCCTGCTCCAGTTCCAGCCACTCGGCCGCGGACCGGCGGTCGTGCGCCGGGCCGGTCTCACGAGCGGTGCCTGCCATTTCCCGGTCGTCGTGGCTGAAATAGCCAGCCGCTTTGGTGGCGGTTTCCAGCAGCCAGTGCCGCAGCCGCAGCCGGGCCGCCTCGATTTCCTCGGCGTCTTCGGCGAGTTCCAGGCGTTCGCGAGCGAAGACGCGCAGCAGGTCGTGGCAGGTGTAGCGGCCGAAGGCGCCATCGGCCCCGAGCAGGCTGGCGTCCGCGAGCTTCTCCAGCGCCATTTCGGCCGTTCCCGCCGGCAGCCCGGAGGCGACCGTGGCCAGGTCGACGGAGATGGCGGACCCGGAGATCAGCGCGAGCCGCCGGAACATGCGCGCGGCGTCCGGTTCGAGCTGGTGGTACGAGATCTCGAAGGCGGCACGGACCTGGAGATCGCCTGCGCTGAGCACGGACAACCGGCTCCGCTCGTCTTCGAGGCGGCCGACGAGATGCTCGATCGTCCACCGCGCGCGGCTCGCCAGCCGGTTGCCCGCGATCATGAGCGCGAGCGGCACCCCGCCGCACAGCGCGGCGAGCCGGTTCGCCGCCTCCGGCTCGGCGGCGACGCGGTGTTCGCCCACGACCAGCCCCAGTAGCTCGATCGCGTTCTCGTCGTCGAGCCGATCCAGCGCGATCCGGTGCCGGACGTCGATGCCGACCAGGGTGTTGCGGCTGGTCACCAGCACCAGCGAGCCGTGGGTGCCCGCCAGCAGCGGCCGCACCTGCGCCTCGTCGGTGGCGTTGTCGAAGACGAGCAGCATCGTGCGGTCGCGCAGCAGCGAAACGTAGAGCGCCCGCAGATCGTCGGGATTGGTCGGGACCGTGCGCGCCTCCACGCCCAGCACGTGCAGCACCCGCCGCATCGCCTGCTCGGGGGTCAGCGGATCGGCATCCATGCCACGCAGGTCCAGAAAGAAACACCCGTGCTCGAACCGCGCTTTGAGGTGATGCGCGGCTTCGATGGCCAGCGCGGTCTTGCCCGCGCCCGGCAGACCATGGATGACCGCGATCTGCGATTTGGCCGAGGCGACGCACTTGTCCGCGTACTCGGCCAGCGCGGCCAGCTCGGCGTCACGGCCGGTGAGTTCCACCAAGACGGGTGGCAACACGCAGGTCACACCGGAGTCGGGCGGCTCACCCGTCGCCTGCTCGGCCACCGCACGCTGTCCGGCTCGCGCGGCGTCGCCGAACAGCTTCGCTTCGTCGCCCGCCAGCTCGAGCCCTTCGGCGAGCAGTTCCACGGTCCGGCGGTGCGGCGTGCGCACGCGCCCGCCTTCCATGTAGCTGATGGCCCGCGAGCTGAGACCGGTCCGCTCGGCCAGTTCCTCCTGGGTGATCGAAGACCGCAGCCGGTAAAACCGCAGGAGCTCGCCGAACCTCTCCGTGCCCAACCGGCCGACCATCCCTTCTTCCGCACACACCTGGATCTGCCCGAATGCTATCCCGCGACGCCGAGAGCGGCTGCCCGACAAGCGCACAGGCCAGGGCTCCGGCAAAGTCAGCGTCGCGGGCGGGTGATATCCGCGCTCTCGGGCCGCTCTGAAGGTGGTGAACGAGGCGTTCACCACCTTCAACGTTGCGAAAGTGGCGTTCACGTAGATCAACTTGCCCGGTCCGCCATAGCCGCACGAAGGAAACGAACGGGGCTTATGTTCCGATCAGCGCTACAAAAGTGGCGTTTGTGTGCTCCGCGACGAGCGACTTTGCCGAGGCCCTGGGCACACAGGCCGTGAGCGGACAGTTTCCGTCCGTGCGCAGCAAACTGCAGTCAGCACACGGAGTGCCGCAGGAACCTGCGCGACCGGGGTCAAAAAGCGAATGCGGCCTCTACATTATGAATCCTGAGTGAACACACCTTGACGAAAGGGGTTCGAAATGAACAACGAAATCACGCGTGACGAGGTTCTGGACCTGTGGTCGGAGGACGTCGCCGCCGATCTCGCCGCCGGCGGCATTCTCTGCTGGTCCACCAACACCTGCATGGGCTGACCCAGGACACACGTTGACGGTGGTGGCGGGTTCACCATGAATCCGCCACCGCTCCTTTTCCCACAAGAAAGAGCGAACGATGAAAAACCAAGTTTCGACCCTACTGGCCGCCGTCGCGGTGGCAGCGGGCCTGATGATGACCGGCCATGGCAGCGCGCAGGCCGCCACCGACAAAGGTGAGCGCTGCCAACGCTTTTGGATAGATTCGGATGAGGCTTACCTCTGCAAGTCCTGGACCGACCACGGTCGTGGCGACGGGTACTACGACGGCGAATACTGGGTGAAGCCGGGTTCGAATCGCGGATACGTTTACCCCGCCGTCAAGATCGACGGCGTCAACAGTTACTTCACGGTGGAAAACAGGCACGAATACGAGCAAAAGCGACTCATTCAGCTCGCCATGTGCAATCTTCGGACCTGCACCACATTTATCTGACCGTCAGCTTTTCCCGCAGTTTCACCGCTTCGGCGGAGTCCAGCCTGCCGCAGAGCGACAATGCGCGTTCCCGTTCACCGCGCGCCGATACCGGGTCGCCCAACTCGTCGGATAAAACGGCCATGTCGGACAGGGTTTCCACTTGGGACTGAGGCAGTCCGGCACGTTCGAACAGCGCGTGCGCCTCGGCCAGCCTGTCGTGCGCCTTCGCGAGCTCTCCGCGCTGGCGCAGAAACCCGCCGATCGCCTGCAACGTGCGAGCCTTGCCCATGGTCACGCCGTGGCGACCGAACAGCTCCAGTGCTTCGTCACAGCGACCGAGCGCCTCGTCGAATGCCTTGAGAGCGGCCAGATTCTGCGCCGAGTGCAGCAGCAGGTTCGCGAAATTGATGTCGTCCGGCGGGTTGCGCCTGCCCCCGTTCAGCTGCCTGAAGTACCGGACACAGACATCGAACTCGGCGGCGGCGTCTTCGAATCCACCGTTCTCGTACGCGTGCTCCGCGCGCATGAATTTCACCAGGTGGACGCCGAGCGGATAGTCCGCCTTCTCGAACAGCCGCACCGCTTCGGCGACCGGCTCCAGAAAAGCGTCCGGGCCATCGGCATCGCGACGCGCCACCGCGAGGTAGGTCAGCGCCCAGCCTTGAACGCGCAGATCGCCCGCCGCCTGCGCGGCCGCGCAGGCCTGCTCCGCCAGCTCGACGGCAGCGCACGACCGGTCACCCTGCCAGGCGCTGCGCATCCGGCTCAGGTAATTGCGGTGCAATGCTTCGTCGAGCTTGCTGCCGACCGCGATCGCCGAGCGCACCGCGAGTTCGAGCAGCTCGCCGATGTCCACCGTGCCGCCGAGCTCCGCGTACCAGTGCATGGCCCTGGCCAGGTCGAGAACCTCTTGGTGCGCGCCGGATTCGGCACGCTTCTCCGCCGCGGCCAGCCAGTTCGGTGACTCCTCCGCGAGCCATCGCCCGGCGCCGGCGTGGTCGGCGAACCACGGCGTCGCCCGAGGCTGCGGGGTGTACTCGTCCGTCGGCTGGAAGTAGGCGGCCGCGGCGGCCGCCGTCCTGACCAGCCACCTGACAAGGCGACTTTCCGCCACCGCCATGGTTTCGGGAGCCTCGTCCTGGCTCAGCCGTTCCGTCGCGAACACCCTGAGCAGGTCGTGGAACTGGTATCGGCCGTTCTGCGTGCACGTCTGCAGCAAACTGGCGTCGGCGAGTTCTTCCAGCAGGATCGCCGCGTCGTCCTCGTCCGGCGCGTCGATCAGCGCCATCACCGCGCCCGCCGAGAATTCAGCGGACGGCACCAGGGAAAGCCTGCGAAAGACCATGCCGGCGTTCGGGCTGAGCTGGCGATACGACAGCTCGAACACGCTGCGGACGTCGAGATCGCCTGCGGTGAGCGCCGTCAGACGCCTGCCTTGGTCGCGGAGCAGGCCGACGAGATGGGTCAGCGGCCACATGGGCCTGCTCGCGAGCCGGTTACCCGCGATACGCAGCGCCAGCGGCAGCCGCCCGCACAGCTCGACGAGTTCGCTCGCGGCTTCGCGTTCGCCCGCGACGCGTTCCTCGCCGACGATGGCCGCCAGCAGGGCGAGCGCGTCTTCGTGGCCGAGCACGTCGAGGCTGAGCCGTTGCGCCCCTTCGATTCCCACCAGCATCTGACGGCTCGTCACCAAGGTGAGGCAGCGCGGCCCGCCGACCAGCAGCGGCCGCACCTGCGCCTCGTCGGCCGCGTCGTCGAGCACGATGAAGACCGCCCTGTCCTCCAGCAGCAGCCTGCCCATGCTCACCCGGTTTTCCAGGTCCGACGGGATGCGCTGGGTATCGACACCCAGTGACCGCAGCATCTGGTGCAGCACGTCCGCCGGGTCGTGCGCCTCGGGCGCCAGCCCGCGCAGTTTCAAGAACAGCTGGCCGTCGGGAAACCGGTCGGCGAAGTCGTGCGCCGCCCGCACCGCGAGACTCGTCTTGCCGGTGCCAGGAGGCCCGCTCAGCACCGCGAAACGCCCCGACCGCCGGGGGTTCTTCGGTTCGACGGCGAGTGCGCGCAGCATGCCGAGATCGCACTTCCGGCCGGTGAGATCGTCGATGTCGGCAGGCAACGTGCCGAACGCGGAGAATTCCAGCGGCGCGGCGACGGTCATCGGCGCCCGAGCCCGCTTCGCGGACTTTTGCAGCGAGGTGAGTTCGTCCTCGGCCAGCGCCAGCGGCGGAGCCAGCAGTTCGATCGTCCCGCGCTGCGGAGACTTGACGGTCCCCCGCTCCATGTCGCTGATCGCCCGCACGCTGATGCCTGCCTGCTCGGCAAGCTCTTGTTGCGTCACACCGGCACGAACGCGGTACCCCTTGAGAAGCTCCCCGAAGGTCGCAGAAGCCCCGTCCGAGATCGCGTCCGCCATGGCCGCATTATCCACGACTTGATCTCGTCGGCACGCCGACGCCGCCGAGTCACCCGATCGTGTACTAGCGCGAGGCGGTCAGCGCCCCGAACTCGTGGACAGCAGGTCCGCGAGATGCTCCGCGATCGCGACCACGGTCGGGGTCCGCCACAGCAAAGTGACCGGAAGCTTGCACTCGAACCGTTTTTCCAGCCGCCGTTGCACCATGGCGGTCAGGATGGAGTCCAGGCCCTGCTCCGTCAGCGGCCGGGAGACGGTGAGATCAGCGGGTTCGAGCCGCATCTCCTTCGCGATCTGCGCCCGGACTTCCTCGGTGAGCTTTTCCAGCAACACCAACGGATCGAGTACGGAAGGCTGCTCCTCGTGGGCTTCCGGCTCGTCCGGCTCCGCGCCGAGAATCGGCAGGCTGCAGTCGAGTACGCCGCTCCGCAAGACCAAGCAAGAGGCGAGGCCTCGTCGATCGGCGGCGTCCCATGCCGAAACCGCGTCGGCGGGACTGATTTCCTTGCCTGGCACCAGTCCCACGTTCAGCGTGTGCTCGCCTCGGCCCGAGCGATGCGCCGCGAGCGCGTCCGCCAAGGCGGAGTCGGGTGATCCCGGCAGCCCGAGTGCCTGCTCCCCCGAGCTGAAGAAGACGAGGAAGTCCAACGATCCCAAGGGAAACAGCTCGTGCACCGACCACAGTGGCAGTGCGTCGGGCAGGCAGACGACACCGCGGATGGCAGGCAGGCCGAGCCGATCAGGGTCCGCGAGCGCGGTGGCGTCGGAGACGGCGACCACCACGCGCACGGTGATGCCACGAGCCTCCAACGCCAGCACGCCGGCGACCTGGTCGTCAACGCTGGTTTCCCATTCGCCACGCGACGGGAACGGTTCCGGCACGGTGAACAGGATCCGCCTCGCGCCGAGTCCGGCCAACCGCTCGGCCGCCGCCAGGCCGAGCGGGGTCGGCCCGCCCGCGACCAGATACGTGCTACCGGGACGGCACCGCGTGGACGGCTGACCGGGCGGCCCCGACAGCCCGGTCAGCCTGGCCGCGAGGGGACGGCCGTCGCGCACGGCGACCCGGCCTTCCCCGGAATCCGAGCCGATGAGGTCGAGCACGAGTTCCGCGGTAGCCGGCTCGGCGCGACCGTCCACCTCGATCACCCCGGCCGAGATCGTCCTGGCGAACCCGGCGACCGCCGCACCGGCCGGTGACCTGCCGGTGCCGTTCGTGAGGCACCACAGCCTGGCCGAATCGCCCGCGGCCAAACCGCTGAGCGACTCGAGCTGCGCCTCGGCGGCCTTCCAGGTCACCGCTTCCGGAAGCACCAGCAGGATGTCGGAGCCGTCGAAGTCCGCGAGCTGGGTGGCATCGGTGAGCAGCCGGGCGTCGCGCCCCCGCGTTCGCGCCAGCGCGACCACCTGGTCCGCCACCGTGTCCCACGCGCCGACGACGATCAGCGGCCGGTCCGAACTCGGGGCCGCCACGAGCGTCACGGGCCGCCAGGCGAGTTCGTGCACCTGCGGCCGATCGTCGGCGACGGCGCCGATGACCGCGTACCGCAGGCCGTCGACCCTGGCCAGCACCGTGCCGTCGGGCCCGGTGGCCTTGACGTCCACGACGTCCGGGCGGCCGGCGCGCACGGCGATGTCGATCACCGCGGACGCGGGCGGCTCGCCCAGCACCGCGAGCTCGTCCGCGGCCACGACCATCCGCAGCACCGGGTCACCCGGGTAGGTGACCGGCGCGAGCGTCATCACGGCGTCCAGCAGCGGCGCCCAAGTGGTCGAACCCGCCGGGAAGACGACCTTGCCACGCAGCTCGCCGTGGCCGCGGCGCAGGTCGACGACCGTCCAGTCGAACCCGGTCGACGGCACGCCGACCGCGCTGAGCCGGTCGTGCACCAGCGAGGTGACGACACTGTCCAGCTCGGCGGACACGACGGGCCCGCCGGTCAAGTCCCTCGGCGGCGCCGCGACGGACGCCTCGGCATGCGTCACCCACTCCGCTTCGGCACCGCGTGAGGCCAGCCGGACCGAGTCACCGTCGCGGATCACCTGGACGTGCCTGCGTTCGGCGGTCATCAGCGGGCTGGTCATGGTGATCCCGCGCAGTGCGAGAGAGCCAACGGCCTCGAAGAACGAGGTGACGAACACCGCGGCGGGCACGATCTCCACCCCGTTGATGCTGTGGCTTCCCGGATAGGGACGGCTGTTGTCGTCGAGCGTGCTCTGCCACACCCGGAGCGGGCTGCCCGCGATGGTGCTCTCGCCGCCGAGCAGAGTCCGACTGGCGGGGTCGTGCCGGGGCGCCGGGTCACCGCCGAGCTTCGGCCGCCACCACAAGGACCGGTGGCGCCACGGGTTCGCCGGGATGTCGACCAGCGTGCCCGCCGGGTACAGACCGGCCCAGTCGATCTCGACACCATGGCAATAGAGCGCGCCCAGCGCGGAAAGCAGCCGCTGCCGCTCGGACTCCTCGCGCCGCAACGTGCCATCGACGAACACGTCCGCGAGCCCGAGTTCGGACAGCGTTTCGCTGATCGAATGGGTCACCACCGGGTGCGGCGAGACCTCCAGGAAGAGCCGGTGCCCGTCGCCCGCAGCCGCGGTCACCGCGTCGGCCAAGCGCACCGGGTTCCGCAGGTTGGCCGCCCAATACGCGGCGTCGCAGCCTGGTACGCCGGGCAAAGTGGTGCTGTACATCGGAATTTGCGGCTGTTTGGGACGCAAGCAGGACACTGCGTTCGACAGCTCGGCCGCCAATGGGTCCATCCGCGGGCTGTGGAACGCCACATCGGACGCCACCCGGCGGACCGTGATCCCCTCCGCTCGCCACTGTTCCGCCACGGCGTCGAGCACAGCGGGTTCACCGGAGACCACAGTGGACACTGGTGAGGACTGGATGGCCGCGACCAGCCCAGCCCTGTCGGCGAGCCGCTTCTCGACCTCGGCGAAGGGCAGACCGACCATGGCCATCGCGCCCAGTCCGGCTTCCCGAGCCAGCAGTTTCGACCGGCGGCAGCTCAGCCGGGCGCCCTCGGCCAGGTCGAGCACGCCCGCGGTCACCGCGGCGGCGATCTCGCCCACCGAATGCCCGATCACCGCGGCCGGGACGACACCTCGCGCGCGCAGCACCCCGGCCAGCCCGACCTGCATCGCGAAGATCATCGCCTGGATCAGCACCACGTCGTCGAGATCGCCGTCCAGCAGCACCTGCCGTGGTGTGCGGCCCAGCTCCTCGGTGAACACCGGCACCAGCTCGTCGAGCACGGCGGCGAACGCGGGCTCGGTGGCCAGCAGCCCCCGGCCCATCCCGATCCACTGCGAACCATGTCCCGAGAACACCAGCACCAGCCCGCCATCGACCGGTGTCGCCACGGCGTCCTCGTCCTCGTCTTCGGCGAAGGCGCGCAGCTTCTCGCTCAGCTCGGCCGCGTCCGAAGCCACGATCGCCGCGCGGTACCCGAGATGGGATCGCCGGACGGCCAAGCTGTGCCCCAGCGAGTCGAGCGAGATCTCCCCGGTCCGGGTCAGCCAGTCGGCGAGTTCGCGGGCCCGGCGGCGCAACGCCTCCTCGGACGCGGCGGACACGGTGAACAGCCGATCGCGCGGCGGCCCGTCCGGCCGCGCCGGCGGCCGCGCAGGCGCCTGTTCGAGCACGATGTGCCCGATGGTGCCGCCGTAGCCGAACCCGGACACGCTCGCCCGGCGCGGCCGCCCGTCCGCGGGCCACGCCACGTGCTCCGTCGCGATCCGAAGACCGTTGTCCTGCCAGGGAATCGCCGGGTTCGGCTCGGAGACCAGCAGACTCGCGGGTATCTCCGCGTGCCAGAGCGCGAGCACGGCCTTGATCACGCTGACCACACCCGCGGCGCCTTCCAGATGCCCGATGTTGGTCTTCACCGAGCCGATGTAGCACCCGTCGTCGGCACGGTCCGCGCCGTACACGGCGCTCAACGCGGCCGCCTCCAACGGATCCCCCACCAGCGTCCCGGTCCCGTGCGCCTCGACGAACCCGACGGTCCGCGGGTCGACACCGGCGTGTCGGCAGGCGCTTTCCATCACCTGCCGCTGCGCGTCACCGTTCGGCGCCATGATCCCGTTGGTGTGCCCGTCCTGGCTCACCGCGCTGCCCCGGACGACCGCCAGCACCCGATCCCCGTCCCGCTGAGCGTCCGCCAGCAGCTTGAGCACGAGCACGCCACAGCCTTCGCCGCGCCCGTAGCCGTCGGCGGTCGCGTCGAACGCCTTCGAACGCCCGTCGGCGGCAAGCGCGCCCGCGAGGTTCAGCGTGACGGTCTCCCCCGGCGAGATGAGCAGATTCACCCCGGCCACGAGCGCCAGCCCGGTTTCCGCCGAGCGCAGACTCTGGCACGCCAGATGCAGCGCCACCAGCGACGCCGAGCACGCGGTGTCGACGGCAAGACTGGGTCCGCGCAGATCGAGCACGTGCGAGATGCGGTTGGCCACCCCGCACCGGGCCGCCCCGATCCCGCTCCAAGCATCCATGTGTGCCACGTCTTCGAGCAGCTGACGGCGATAGTCGTCGGTGCAGGAGCCGACGAACACACCGGTTTCGCTGCCCGCCAGCGAACGCGGCGGAACACCGGCGTGTTCCAGCGCTTCCCAGGCGACCTCGAGCAGTATCCGCTGCTGCGGATCCATCAGCTCGGCCTCACGCGGCGACAACCCGAAGAAGTCCGCGTCGAATCCATCCATGTCACGCAGAAAACTGCCCCGCCGCACGGTGTCCCGCAATACCGAAGCCGCCTCGGCACCCAATTCCGCATAGGGTTCCCAGCGGTCATCAGGAATATCCGATGTGGTGTTCACACCCCGGCGCAGCAAATCCCAGAAAGCGTCAGGAGTAGTGGTGTCTCCCGGCAACCGGCACCCGATCCCGACCACGGCGACCGGCTCCGGCTTGCTGTCTACCCGCACGCTCATCCTTTCGTACCAACGCTCACCGGAGCGGCGGTTCGGCACGCGGGCCATTCAGCCTTAAGCGAATCCTTTTACCCGCAGAGAATGCGAAAACGCATTATCGACAACCAGGATAGTCGATTTTCACTGGCCCGATCCTGCAACTTCCTGCCGCTTTCAACGGCCACGCCGCAGCAAGCTGCCTCAAGTTTTCGAGTGTTGAACTGAAGCGAGGGGACCCCTCGGTGCGTATTTCGCACCCAAGGGTCCCCTCGCTCCACCTCCGCGGGAGGCGCCGTCAGCGGGAAAGCGCGGCGATCAGCTGCCCGGGGTCCGGGTTCTGCGAAGTGCATTGCAAGACAACGGAAGTCGCGCCGGCGGCGGCCAGCTCGTCGATCAGTTCGCGGGCGCGATCACCGAGCGCGGGAACGTTCGGTTCGATCTCGGCGAACACGACGACCTGCGGCGCCGGTCGGCCGGCGCCCGCGCGGCCTCGGCCACCCGGGTGGCCTCCGCCGCGACGTACTCCGGGGTGACGACCAGCGCGTCCAGGAGCACACCATCACCCACCTCGCCGGCCAGCGCGACGGTCTTCGGCCCCCGCGCGCCGATGATCAGGGGCGGCACCTGTCGCGGCGGCCAGTCCAGCGCGACCGTGTCGAGCCGCACGTATCGCCCGGCCGTGCTGACGGTCTCGCCGTGCAGCAGGCGCCGGACGGCGTCGGCGTGCTCGCGCAGCAATGTCATCGGCGACGCGGCGCGGGCGCCGACCTGTGCCATCCACTCCAGCACCCCGTGACCGACGGCCGGGACGAACCGGCCGGGGAACAGCCGCGCGAGCGTGGCGATCTCCATCGCGGTGACGGCCGGGTTGCGCAGCGGCACCGGCATCAGGCCGATCCCGACGGTCAGCCTTTCGCTCCACGCCAGCGCGGCCGCGCACGAGGTCAGCCCACCTTCGCGAAAGCAGTCCTCCCACAGCCACAGCTCGTCGACACCGGCCTCGTCGGCGGCGCGCACGGTCTGACGCAGGTCCTCCGGCGGTGAATCCGGCCGGAACACCACACCCACACGAACATCATCCATACCCGGCACGCTAGTCCGCCGGTTTCGTTCCCGCGACGCACCGAGCCAGCCCCGGGACCCGCACCTCGCCGTCCTTTCCGAACGCGCGCACACCGGCGACGACTCGCGCCCGTCCCGTTTCATCCACCCGCTGAAGCGCGGCAACCGCCAGTGAGACGACGTGAACGCCCCGTTCACAACTTTCAACGTCGCGAACGAGGCGTTCACGTCATCCCACCTGGCGCAGCGGCCACATCTGACCTGGTTGGACGACACGGCGCCGGGAGGCTTCTCACATCGCTTCACCTGCGCCGACCCGATAGGTTGGGATCGATCTTGCCGTCCAGTCGCCTAGGCGACGCACTGAAGGTTGACCAGAGAATGATCCCCACAGTCCTCGCCGCCGCCGCGGTCGCCATGGTCCGTTCGCTCGCGGCCTTGCGGTTGCAACGCTGGAATCTCGGGGCGCCCGCGATGATGGTGCTCGGGGGAATCCTCATTGGACTGTTGGTGCAGGACTCGGTCGCCGCCGCGCTGAACACCGATGTGGCGCAGCATGTCGCCGAGATCATCCTGGCGTTCCTGTTGTTCGTCGACGCCACCGAAATCCGGGGCGGCAGGCTGTGGGGTAACTCGCCCGGGGTGGCCGGGCGGGTGCTGTTGCTGGCGATGCCGGTGAGCATCGGGCTGGCGATGCTGCTGGGTGCGGTGCTGTTCCCTGATCTTTCGTGGACGATGCTGCTGATCGTCGCGTGTGTGGTGATGCCGATCGACTTCGCGCCGAGTGAGGGGGTCGTGCGGGATCGGCGGCTGTCGGCTCGGGTGCGCAGTGTGCTGAACGTCGAAGGCGGGTACAACGACGGGATCGTCACGCCGGTGTTCGTGTTCGCTCTGCTGCTGGCCGGTAGCGGTGAGGGTGAGGCCAAGACGCCGCTGGGCGCGCTGGGGACGGCGTTCTCGCAGGCGGCGATCGCGATCGGGGTGGGGCTCGCGCTCGGGAGCCTCGTGGCGTGGCTGATGCACCGGACCGACCGGGCCGGGTGGACGTCGGCGCAGACCCGGCGGATCGTCGTCGCGCTGACGCCGCTGGTGGCGTACTCGACCGCCGTGCAGCTGGGCGGGAACGGGTTCGTGACGTCGTTCGTGTGCGGGATCGCGTTCCGGTACGTGCACCGGCTGCTGATCGCGCGGGCGATCCACCGCGCGCCGTCCGGGCAGCGTGGGCACGCGCTGACCGCGCTCACCAAGGACTTCGGGTTGCTGGAAGACCTCACCGCGCTGATGACCATGACCATGTGGTTCGTGGTCGGACTGGCCGCTGTGGTGATGTTCATCGTCGGGATCAGCTGGCAGGCGGTCGTGTTCTGTGTCGCCGCGCTGACCGTCATCCGGTTCGTTCCGGTGCTCGCGTCACTGCTCGGCTGCTCGCTCCCGCGCCGGGACCGGGTGCTGATCGGGTTGCTCGGGCCGCGCGGGACGACGACCATCGTCTTCGGCCTGATCGCCTACAACGGGCTGCCGGACGGGGTTCCCGCGGACACGGTCCTGCTGAGCACCGTGCTGGTCGTGATCGGCAGCGTCGTGCTGCACGGCGCGGGCTCGGAGCCCGTCATCCGCAAGCTCGGGACGGTCAAGTAGCCGAGAGCATCGGCACGAGGTAGCGCCTGGCCAGCTCCCGCACCTGCGCGTCGTCGTCGAGGTCGATCACCTGGCTCGGGGTGACCAGGAACGACGACGACAGGCGGACCATGAGCTCGGCGACGACTTCGACGTCGACGGCGGCCGACACCGTGCCCGCCCGCTGCTCGAGACGGAGCCTGCTCGCGACGAAGCGCTGGACGGCGGCCAGTGTCTGGCCGCCGTCGCTGATCATGGACGGCACGAGCACGTCGGGTTCGAGGTCCATCAGGCCGCCGATCAGCGGGTTGCCCCTGATGGCGCGCAGCGAGGTCGCGAAGCCGAGAACCACCCGGTCGGCCACCGTGCGCGCCTGCCGGATTTCGAGCAGGAACTCGTTGAAGTAGCGGCGGAACTCGCGGCGGACCACGTGCTCGACCAACGCGTCCTTGGTGGGGAAGCGGCGGTAGACGGTGATGCGTGAGACGCCGGCGCGGCGGGCGACGTCCTCCATCGTCGAGCGGCGGATGCCGATGCGGCAGAACTGGTCGTAGGCGCCGTCGAGGATGCGGGTGGTGGTCTCGTCGGTGCCGGGATCCTCCGTGAGCGCTTCGGCGAAAGCGCGCTCCAGCACCGAGTCGGAGCCGGGGGTGGTGTCTCGGCCCATTGTGTGCTCTCCTTGATGATACGCGATTACGCAACTTGTATCACCGTATCAGCTCGACGAGGAGTTGAGGGCGTGGACGAACTCAGCAGACGCAAAATGTTGATGATCACCGGCGGGGCGCTGGGCGCGATGGGCATGGCGGCACCCGCTCAAGCGCACTCCCACTGGACCTGGCCTGCCAGCGGCTCGGTGGCGGGCGCCGGTGCGGGCGCCGACCCGAGGTGGGTGTGGGACGAGGAAGCCGATCCGCTGCTCGCGTCGATCCTCGATCGCGGCGACGTGCCGAGGGTGAACGCCCTGCTGCGCACGTGGACCCGCAATGACCAGCCACTTCCGGCCGGCCTGCCGGAGGATCTGCGCGCGTTCATGGAGCAGGCGCGGCGGCTGCCCTCGTGGGCCGACCGGGCGAAACTCGACCGGGTCGGCGACTTCATCAAGGCCAAGGGGACCTACCTCATCCTCGTGTACGGGCTCGGCGGCGGGATGATGAGCACCGCCATCCCGGCCGAGGCCCGCGCGGTCTATCACTCCAAGGGCGGCGCGGACATGAAGGACCGCATCGCCAAGACCACCAAGTTCGGGGTCGACGCCCACGCGCTCAACGCCTACAAGCCCGACGGCGACGCCATCGTGAGCTCGGTGAAGACGCGGCTGGTGCACGCCGCCGTGCGGCATCTGCTGCCGAAATCCCCGCACTGGCCGCACAGCGGCGGGCAGATCCCGATCAGCCAGAACGACATGCTGGTCACCTGGCACACCTTGCCGACCTTGGTCATGCGCAAGCTCACCGACTGGCGGGTCCGCGTCTCCCCCGCCGAATCCGCGGCCTATCTGCATCTGTGGCAGGTCAACGCGCACATGCTCGGCATCCGGGACGAGTACGTGCCCGCCACCTGGGACGCCGCCTACGCCCAGTCCGCGCAGGTGCTCGATCCCGTGCTGGCGCCGACCCCCGAGGGCGTCTCGCTCGCCGACACCCTGCTCGACATGGCCAGCCAGGCGACCGGGCCCGGACAGCCGGTCACCCGCGCGCTGCTCAACTCGCTCACGCGCTACCTGCTCGGCGACCGCGTGTCCGACTGGATCGAGGTGCCCCGCGAGCCGGTCTGGGATCCGTTGGTGCGCAACGGATTGCCGCTGTGGGTGCGGGTACGCGAAGGGGTGCTCACCTGGCCGCTGGCGCCGCCGATCTCGTGGACGCTCGACGAGCTGATCCGCAAGCTCATGCTGTTCTACCTGGGCGAGGCGAAGCCGATCAGCATCGAGATCCCGGACACCAACCGGCCCGGCTGAAAATCACCTGGCCGATTGGCGGCTTGCCCGGCGGGCCATCGCTGCGGATAGTGGGACGGGGGCTTGGCCGAAGGAGACCTCGGATGGTCGATCGTGATGTTCATCGTGACTGACCCGGCCGAGTCCCCGAACCACACCGGGTCGCCGCACCCGTCGGCCACCGACGACGTGCTGGCCGCCTTGCTGGACCGGGCGGCTCAGCATCAGGCGGCCATGGTGCTGATGGAACGCTACGACCTGCCGGACCCGGCAACGGCGACGCACGCCATGGCCACCGCCGCGCGCAGGCACGGACGTGCCGTCGGCGCGGTCGCGCGTGCGTTGCTCATCGCGCCCGAACCTCGGCGCGCCGCCCGATCCTGGTTTCCCAGCAGGGTCTGGACGAGCGCGCCGCCGGTCGGTTTCCTCGCAGGCTCGGCCGCCACCCGGCCGCAGGACGTGCTCGACGCGGCGGTGGACGCCGCGACCGGCTACGCGCAGACCGCGCAGGGTGACATCCAGACCGTCACACCGGTGCGGGGCGGGCTCGATCTCAGGCAGGCACGTGGTTTCTCGCCCGCGTTCGTCCGGCAGTTCGCCCACGTCGACGGGGACGAAACCGCCTGCGCGATCGCCTTGAACACGCGGCGATCGGTCACCGTCCCCGACGTCACCAGATGCGACATCTTCGATCGTCCGGCGCTGGAGACACTCGCGCGCGCGGAGATTCGCGCGGTGCACAGTGTCCCCATCCTGGCCGGCGGCGGTGCCGGTGTCGTCTCGGTCCACTACCCGCGGCCAGGTGCCACGCCGAGCCACGCCACCCGCGTCGCGTTGTCCGGCATCGCGGCGCAAACGGGCGCCTGGCTCCAGTGGTACGGCCGCACGGCGATGCTCGACGCGCTCGAAGACCTGCACCAGCACGCCTGCCGGTTTCCCGCGATGTAGTGGCGGTGTAGAGATCGCCGCCAAGCTCTCCCTCGTTGGACGAAAACAGAGGGAGATCCCATGCGTATCAAGAAGCTTTGCCAGGTGGCCGCGGTGACGACGGTGCTGCTGATCGGCGGTGGGACCGTCGCGGGCGCCACCACCGACACCGACCTCCGCTCGGAGATCACGGCGGCCGACATCGCCGACCCGAGCGCCGTCATCGTCGACTCGCCCGAGGAGCTGGCCGCGGCGCGGACCGCCACGCAGGCCATCGCGTGGTACTCCTCGCGTAACGGCAGCACCGCGTACGAGCACTACTGCGAGCGGGCCGCGCGCCTGTCGTGGAACCGCACCACGCACCACGAGTCCGCGAAGGAGCACTGGACCTCGTCCGACGGCGCCCGGCACACCACCGGCACGCCGCCGAAGGGCGCGTTCGTGTTCTGGGCGATCTCGGCGAACTACCACGTCGGCATCGCCGATGGCAGCGGCGGCGTCTGGGCGACCAGCGTCAACAACCGGATCGGCCACGCGAAGCAGAGCTACTTCGGCAGCTACAAGGGCTGGAAGCCCGGCAACAGCAACTGATTCAGGTGCGGGCGGCGGCGGAACTCCGCCGCCGCTGCGCCTGCTCCAGCAACGCGAGGCCGGTCCGTTCCCCTTGCCGGTTACCGGTTTCGCGGAACACCCGCAGCGCGCGGTCGCAGACTCCGCGCGCCTGCACGGGTTCGCCGGTCGCGAGCAGCGCCTGGCCGATGCCGAGCAACGCGTACGCGCTGCACCGCTCGTCGCCGATCTCGTCCAAAATGGACAGCGCGAGGCGCAGGCAGGCCAGTGATTCCGGGAACCGGCCCGCTTCCCGGTGCAGGGTGCCCAGCTCGGTGAGCACCTTCGCCTCGCGATGCGCGTCGCCGATCTCGGCGGCGAGCTCGCGGGCGCGGCCGAGCCACTTCTCGGCTTCGGCGAACTCGCCGAGCAGCAGATGCGTCGAGCCGAGCGAGTTGCGCATCTGCGCCACCCCGGTGCGGTCACCCGCCTCGTCGAGCCCGGCGAGCGCGCGCCGATAGAAGGCCAGGGCCTCCGCCGGACGCTCGCGCACCCGTGACACGGTGCCGAGCCCGGCCACCGCGAGCGCTTCGCCTCTGACATCGCCGAGTTCGGCGAACAACTCGGCCGCGCGGGTCATCGCGCGTTCGGCTTCGGGATACTCGTCGTGATAGAGCCGGACCTGCCCGAGGCCGCGCGCGAGCACCGCCTCACCAGCGCGATTTCCCGCCGCCACAACGGCTTCCAGCGCGACTTGGTGGCTGCGTGCCCAGTCGTCGTAGGCGCCGCGCAGGTCGTAGAACGGGACCGCGGCCGCGGTGAGCTGCCAGGCCAGCTCGTCCAGCCCGGCGTCGGCGGCGAGCTGGACGGCGGCCGCGAGCAGCTTGCGCTCGGCGGTGAACCAGCTGAGCGGATCACCCGCCACGGCCGCGTCGAGCCGTCCGCCGAGGTCGCGCCCGGTCATCGCGCCGAACGCCGACGGCAGCGCGGCGGCCGCGATCTTCACCAGCGACAGCAGCGCGGTGAGCACCCGCGCCAGCGCCTGACCCTGAAATGGTTGCGCCGCAAGCAGTTCCGCCGCGTAGCAGCGCAGCAGGTCGTGCAGCCGGTACCGCGGATGCCCGGCGACGTCGGTGCCGACCAGCGACAACAGGTTCGCGTCGACGAGCACGTCCAGCACATCATGCGCGGCGGGCCGGTCGAGCAGCTCGTCCATCACCCAGCTCGGGAAGTCCTGCGCGCCCAGCAGCGCCAGCCTGCCGAACGCGGTGCGCGCGGCTTCGGACAGCTGTCTCAAGCTCAGCTCGAAACTGGACCGGACGCCGAGATCGCCGACCCGCAGTTCGCTCAGCCTGCTCGATTCGTCGGTCAGCCTGCCCTGCAAGGTACGCAGGCTCCACGCCTGGCGACCGGCCAGCCGCGCACCGGCGATCCGGATCGCCAGCGGCAGATACCCGCAGGCCCGCACGATCGCGGCGGCTTCGGCCGGTTCGGCCGCGACGCGTTCGGTGCCCGCGATCCCGGCGAGCAGCTGCGCGGCCTCGCGCTCGTCGAACACCGACAGCTCAACGTGTTTCGCGCCGGCGAGCTCGGGCAGCCTGCCCCGGATGGTGACGAGCACGGCGCAGCCCGCGTCCGCCGGCAGCAGCGGCCTGACCTGCTGCACGGTCGCGGCGTCGTCGAGCGCGAGCAGCACCCGTCGGCCGCTGAGCCGCGAACGGAACAGCGCGGCCCGCTGCGCCAGCCCGGCCGGGACGGCCTTGCCGGAAATCCCGAGCGCGTGCAGGAAATCGGCGAGCACGTCACCGGGTTCGCGGGGCGTGCCGGTCGCGGAGAGGTCGACGTAGAGCTGCCCGTCGGGGAACCGGGCGGCCAGCCGGTGCGCGACCCGCATCGCCAGCGCGGTCTTGCCGGTGCCGGGCGGCCCGGTCAGCACCACCACCGGCGGCGTGCCGCGGTCCGCGCACAACGCATTTTCCAGCTCGCGCACGTACTCCTCGCGGCCGGTGAAGTCCGGGATGTCGGCGGGCAGCTGCCGCAGCGGCGCGGGCCGGACGGTCTCCCCGCTCAGGATCGCCGCCTGCACGGCACGCAGTTCCGGCCCCGGTTCGACGCCGAGTTCGGTGACCAGCCGCTCCCGCGCGGTGGCGTACGCCTTGAGCGCGTCGGCCTGCCGCCCGGCGCCGTCGAGCGCCAGCATGTACTGCTGCCACAGGCGTTCCCGATACGGATACTCCGCGAGCAGCACGACCAGCTCGGCGATCGTCGCGTCGTTCCGGCCGAGCCTGACCTGCAGCGCGAGCCGCTCCTCGACCGCGGCCAGCCGGTTTTCGGCCAGCCTGCCCAGTTCCGCGTCCCACGCGGGCGTGGCGGGCAGGTCCTCCAGCGGATCACCCAGCCACAACGCCTCCGCCTCACCCAGCAACGCCAACGCCTGCTCGGGGGCGCCTTCCTTGGCCGCCCGCGAGGCGTCTTCGGTCAATCGCGCGAACCGATACGCGTCGATGTCGTCACGGTCGACGGTGAGCGAATAGCCGGTCCCGTCACGTCGGACGGCCTCCGGCAACCTGCGGCGCAACCGCCACACGTAGGTCTGCAAGTTCGCGGTGGCCGAGGTCGGCGGATCGGACGGCCACAGCGTTTCGATCAGCTGTCCCGGCGAGACCAGCCGGTTCGCGTTGAGCAGCAGATGCGCCAGCAGCACCCGCTCCTTCGTCCCGCCCAGCGGGACCCGCGCACCGTCGACCGTCACGGTGAGCGGCCCCAGCAGCCTGAAACGCACCTCTCCGTCCCGCATCCGCCACCCCGTTCCGACGAAGTCCAGCCGGACTTTAACGCGGGGATCGCCTTGGTGGGCAGACTTTGACGAACCTCGTGAGCGTTCCCACGAGGTGAAGCGGGGCGCCGCATCGGCGGGTCGGCCACTGTCGCGGACTCGCCAAGTCAGGTAAGGACGCGGGGATAAAGCCCGCTTTACACCGCGATGTTCAGCGGGCTTTATCCCCGGGAGTAAAGCCCGCTTTATCCCGGTGGGGTCGTGCGCGTCACCTGCGGGCGCGGTGCTCGGCGATCAGGTCGGCGTAGAACTGACCGCTCGCCTTGACCGTGCGGACCTGGGTGTCGAAGTCGACGCGGACCAGGCCGAAGCGCTTGTCCAGCCCGTTCGCCCACTCGAAGTTGTCCAGCAGCGACCAGGCGAAGTACCCCTTCACCGGCGCCCCGGACGACACCGCGCCCGCGACCGCGGTCAGGTGTTCCTCCAGGTAGGCGATGCGGTCGGTGTCGATGACCGCACCGTCCTCGGCGACCTTGTCGTCGAAGGCCGCGCCGCTTTCGGTGATGTAGATGGCCTGTGAGCCGTAGTCGTCGCGCAGGCGGTGGATCAGGTCGGCGAGGCCCTGGCCGTAGATCTCCCAGCCCATCGCGGTGGTGGTCGCGCCCTCCACCGGGACCTGGCGCGCGTACGGCGCCGGGCCGGTCGGGTCGTCCTCGACGATCTGGCGGAAGTAGTAGTTCAGGCCGTGGAAGTCCGTCGGCGCCGCGATGATCTCGAGGTCGTTGCCGACCACCGGGGGTTCAATGCCGTAGACCTCGACCATGTCGGCCGGGTAGCCGCGGCCGTTGGACGGGTCGAGCCACCAGCGGTTGACGTGCCCGTCCATCCGGACGGCCGCCGCGACGTCCTCGTCGCGCGAGGAGGCCGGTTCGATGCCGGACAGGTTGACGACCAGGCCGACGTTCGCGGGCTGCGACGCGTTGGCGCGGATCGCCTCGACGCCGAGTCCGTGTGCGAGCAGCAGGTGATGCGACGCGTCGACGGCCTGGCGCAGATCCTGGACGCCCGGCGCGAAACGTCCTTCCAGGTAACCGATCCACGCCGAGCACAGCGGCTCGTTGACCGTGTTCCAGTCGCGCACGCGGTCGCCGAGGCGGGCCGCGACCACGGCCGCGTACTCGGCGTAGGCGTAGGCGGTGTCACGGGCGGGCCAGCCGCCGAGCGCCTGCAGCTCCGACGGGAGGTCCCAGTGGAACAGCGTGACGAACGGCCGGATCCCGGCTTCGAGCAGCGCGTCGGTGAAGCGGTCGTAGTGGTCGAGGCCGAGCGCGTTGACTTCGCCGCGGCCGCCGGGGATCACCCGCGGCCAGGCGATGGAGAACCGGTAGGCGTCGAGGCCGAGCTGCTTCATGATCGCCAGGTCTTCCGGCCAGCGCCGGTAGTGGTCGCACACGACGTCGCCGTTGTCGCCGTTGTCGATGGCTCCTGGGACCAGGCAGAAGTCGTCCCAGATGGACCGGCCGCGGCCGTCCGCGTCGACGGCGCCTTCGACCTGGTACGCGGCGGTGGCCGCGCCCCACAGGAAATCCGAGGGAAGAGCGGGGTTCAAGACAGACCTCTCTCAGTAAATCGGCATGAGCTGGTGAAACGGCGGCTTTATTTGACGGCGCCCGCGGTGAGCCCGGCGACCAGGAAGCGCTGGAACAACAGGAATCCGGCGACGATCGGGACCGAGACGATCAGGCTCGCGGCCATCACCTGGTTCCAATAGACCTGGACCTGCGTCGAGTACTCCTGCAGGCCGACGGCGAGCGTTCTCGTGTCGGAGTCGGTCATCACGGAGGCGAACAGGACCTCGCCCCACGCGGTCATGAACGAGTAGATCGAAACGGCGACGATGCCGGGCACCGCGGCCGGGATGACGACCCTGATCAGCGCGCCGAGCGGGCCGTTGCCGTCGACCATCGCGGCCTCGTCGAGTTCCTTCGGTATCGAGTCGAAGTAACCGGCGAGCATCCAGATGGCGAAGGGCAGCGAGAACGTCAGGTACGTCAGGATCAGCCCGAGGCGCGAGCCGTACAGCACGATCCCGGTGGTGTTGCCGATGCTGACGAAGATCAGGAACAGCGGCAGCAGGAACAGGATCCCGGGGAACATCTGCGTCGACAGCACGGTCATCGAGAAGAACGACCGGCCGCGGAACTTGTACCGGTTGATCGCGTACGCGGCGAAGATCGCGATCAGCACCGAGAAGATCGTCGACAGTCCCGCGATGACCAGGCTGTTCACGAAGTACTTCGCGAGCGGGATGGTCTTCCAGATGTCGAGGAACGGCTGGATGGTGATGGTCGACGGGATCCATTCCCATTTGCCCTGCACGTCGCCGAGCGGCTTCAGCGACGACGAGACCATCACGTACAACGGCAGCAGCGTGAACACGGCGAGAAAGCCGAGTACGAGCCTTCGGACCCACGGAAGCCAGCGAGGTTCAGACACTTGCTTTCCTCCTTCGCGCGGCGATGCCGAGATAAAGCGCGCTGACCACCAGCAGGAACAACAGCAGCAGCACCGACATGGCCGAGCCGAGGCCGAAGTTCCAGGTCTTGAACGAGCTTTGGTAAATGTGGATGGAGATCAGCGAAGCCTCTTGCGGCGCGGACTTGCCGAACAGCACGTACGGCGTGTTGAAGTCGTTGAAGGTCCACAGGAACAGCACCAGCAGCAGCACCTGGTTGACCGGGCGCAACATCGGCTGGGTGATCGCCCGCACCTGACGCCACCAGCTCGCGCCGTCGATCTCGGCGGCCTCGTACAGCTCGCCGGGGATGTTCTGCAGGCCCGCCATGATGATCAGGAACGCGAACGGCCAGTTGCGCCAGACCGACACGATCACCAGCGACCAGAAGCTGTTGTCGCCGATCAGCCAGAACGAGTGCGTGCCCAGCACGCTGTTCACCAGCCCGGTGTCACGCTGGAACATGAACGACCAGGTGATCACCGCGGCGTACATCGGCAACGCGTACGGCACCAGGAAGAGCGTGCGCAGCAGTCCCCGACCGCGGAAAGACCGCTGCATCAACACCGCCGCCGAGGTGCCGAAGAGCCAGCAGAGCCCGACCACGAGCACCGTGTACAGCACGGTGACCCAGAACGAGTGCAGCAGCGCCTTGCCCGCCGCGCTGTCGAAGTCGAGTACGAACTTGTAGTTGTCGAGCCCCGCGTTGGGGGCGGCCGACCAGTTCCGGATGAAGTACTGGGTCAGCTTGAGGAAACTCATCCCGATCCCGACGAGCATCGGGATCACGTGGATGAGCAGTTCGAGCAGCAACGCGGGCAGCAGGAGCAGGTAGGGCAGGCCGATCTTGCGGCGCTTAGCCCACCGGCTGCCCGGTTCGCGGGCCCCGGCCGCTTTCACGGCCGGGGCGTCCTTCACAGCGATGGCCATCTCAGGTTCAGTTCCCGGCCGCGATCTGCTGGTCGGCCTGGGTGAGCTGGGACTTGATCTTCGCGGCGTCGACCGGCTTGCCTGCCGCGACGTCGGCGAACATGGCCTTCATGGCGGTGCCGACCAGCGTCTCGAACTGCGACTCCTGCGGGACCTGCGGCATCGGCTCGGCGGTGTTGGCCAGCACGTTCTGGAACACCTTCACGTCCGAGGTCTGGAACTTCGGGTCGCTGTAGGCGTCCTGGACGGTCGGGAGCGAGCCGTAGGCGTTGTTCAGGATGGCCTGCTCGGGCGCCGAGAGCATGAACTTCACGAAGTCCAGCGCCGCGTCCTTGTTCTTGGTGTTCTGGAAGACCGAGAGGTTGATGCCCGCGACGAAGCTGGTCACCTTGCGGCCGCCCGCGGGCGGGGTGGCGGGCAGCGGGATCGGCGCGACGCCGATGTTGGACAGGTCCGCGCCGATGTTCTTGAACGAGCCCTCGGAGGCCTGGTTCATGAACATCGCGGCCTTGCCGTCGGCCAGGTCCTTGAGCGACTTGGCGGTGTCGGCGTACTCCGCGTTGGACGGGTTGACGATCTTGTCCTTCTGCATCAGGTCGATGTGCTGCTGGATCGCGGTGACCGCCTGGTCGGACGCGATCGTCGGCTTGCCGTCCTTGCCGAAGAAGTTCGCGCCCTGCTGCGCGCCGAGGATGGCCGCGTGGTGGCTGTTCTCGGTGACCTGACCGGCCTGCAGCGACATGCCCCACTGGCCCTTGGCCGGGTCGGTCAGCTTCTTGCCGTCGGCGATCAGCTCCTCCCAGGTCGCGGGCGGGTTGGCGATGCCGGCGTCGGCGAAGAGCTTCTTGTTGTAATAGAGGCCGTAAGCCTGGCCGTAGAGCGGGACGCCGACGGGCGGCTGGCCCTGCGCGCCGGTCGCGGCGAGCGACGGGCCGAGGAAGCGGGCCTTGCCGCCGACCTTCTCGAGCGCGGCGTCGTCGAACGGCACGAACGCGCCGGTGGCCTGCAGCGACGCCGACCAGGTGTTGCCGATGTTGAGCACGTCGGGGCCCTGGCCCGAGGTGGTCGCGGCCAGTATCCGGTTGAGCAGGTCCGTCCACGGGACGACCTCGACCTTGACCTTGATGCCGGAGGCCTTCTCGAACTTGTCGAGCTCCGGCTGCAGGATGGCCTTGTCGTTGTCGAGGCTGGTGCCCTGGTTGGAGGCCCAGTAGGTGAGCTCCTTGGGGCCGCCGCCGGCCGCCGAGCCGTCACCGCTGCCGCCACCGCAGGCCGCGGAGGTCGCGGCGACCAGGGCCAACGCCAGCGCCGGGGCGATCTTTCCGATTCGCATCTTCAGGTCCCTCAGGTAAGTGGACGGCCGTGGAGCACATGTGATCCAGACCATGCCTTATTTTAAGGCGTGATTTAACGCCCGGTACGCCGAATCGTCAAGAGGACGCGACATGACTTTTTTCAGGCCGCGAAGTAAGGTGCGCCAAACGGCGGAAGGCGGGCTGATGGGCGGGCGGGAACGGGGCACAGTGCACGCCCTGCGACGATTCAATCGCTCACTGTTGCTCCGTTCGCTGTATTTCGGGGACCGGCGCAGCCGCCAGGAACTCAGTGCGGACACCGGGCTCAGCCCGGCCTCGGTCGGCTCGGTGATGCGTGAGCTGATCGACGAGGGCATCGTGATCGAGGTCGGCTCCGTCGAGTCGGACGGCGGCCGTCCCCGCGTGCTGCTGCGGGTCGACCCGGCGCACGGGCACGTGATCGGCATCGACGTCGGCGAGACCAGGGTGCGCGTCGAGCTGTTCGACCTCGCGATGACCGAGCTGGCCAAGGCCGACTACCCGCTCGATCCCCGGCGCCACGACGCCGAGGCGGTGACCGCGCGGATGCTCGACGGCATCGCCGCGGTGCTCGCGGACGGCGGCGTCGGCCACGACTCGATCATCGGGGTCGGCGTCGGCGTGCCGGGCGTGGTGCAGCGCAAACCCGAGGTGCTGGTCGACGCGCAGACCTTCGGCTGGGACATGGTCCCGCTCGAACGGCTGCTCCGCGCGGGCACCGACCTGCCGCTGCTGATCGACAACGGCGCCAACACCATGGGCAGGGCCGAGCTCTGGTTCGGCTCCGGCCGCGGCACGACCGGCGCGGTGGTCGCGCTGATCGGCTCCGGCGTCGGCGCCAGCATCATCACCGGCGACGCCGGCTTCCCCAGCGCGTCGGCCAGCGAGTTCGGGCACCTGGTGGTGGTCGCGGGCGGGCGGACCTGCCGCTGCGGGAACAAGGGCTGCCTGGAGGCCTACGTCGGCGCCGAGGCGATCCTCGACCGGTTCGTGGAGGCGGGCGGGACCGTCGCGGACGACGCCGACCAGGAGTCCGCGCTCGCCGCGCTCAGCCAGGACGACCAAGGCACCGGCGTGCTCGCCGAGACCGTGCGGTACCTGGGCGCAGGCATCGGCAGCCTGATCAACCTGCTCACCCCCGAACGCGTCATCCTCGGCGGCTGGGCCGGGCTGCTGCTCGGCGACCGCAATCTCGACGCCATCCGGGCCGCCGCGCGCCTGCATTCGCTGAGGCACCCCTTCGCCACCACGTCGATCGAACTGTGCCGCCTCGGCCCGGAAGCCGTCGCTTTGGGCGCCGCCACCCTGCCCGTCGAGCAATTCCTCAATGGTTGAACCACGCCAATCATAACGCCATTTTCGAAGCTCCACCCCATTGCCGAGTTCGGTGCAATCGCCAACGAATGTCATGTTCGCCTATTGAGCAGTGGGTAAACATTAGTTAAATTCCCACCTAATCCCACCCCGCCTCACCGAGGAGAACCGTGACGACGGCTGGATTCAACCGACGTAAATTCCTGACTACCAGCGCTGCCATGGCGGGCACCGCGGTGGCGGGCACCGCGCTGCTGTCCGCATTGGGCGACGACGCGCTCGCGAGCGGCGCACGCGCCGCGGCGGGCGGCATCGACTTGGACGGACTCGGCAAAGCGATGTCGGGACGACTACTTCGGCCCGGTGACTCCGGGTACGACTTCGCGTCCACGACTTGGAACCTGGCTTTGCCGTCGCGCAGGCCCGCCGCGATCGCGCAGGTCGCCAATCGCCAGGACGTCATCGAATGCGTGCGCCGGGCCGGTGGCCGCGGCGCGCCGCTCGCCGCCCGCTCCGGTGGACACAACTACGCCGGTTTCTCCACTCCGGACAGTGGCGTGGTGGTCGACGTCTCCGCGCTGAACAAGATCACGATCAACGACGACGGCACCGCCGTGGTCGGCTCGGGCGCGCAGCTGATGCAGGTGTACTCCGCGCTCGCCGCGCGGGGCAGGGCGCTGCCGGGCGGCACCTGCGCCACGGTCGGCATCGCCGGGCTCACCCTCGGCGGCGGCGTCGGCCCGCTCACCCGCCCGTACGGCCTGACCTGCGACAGGGTCACAGCCGCCTCGGTGGTGACCGCCGACGGCGCTGTGCACCAGGCGACCGCGAACACCGACGCGGACCTGTTCTGGGCACTGCGCGGCGGCGGTGGCGGCCACGCGGGCATCGTCACCGAGTTCACCTTCAGCACCGTTCCCGCGCCGAAGCCGGTCGTCTTCAAGCTCGAATTCTCCTCCTCGCGCACCGCGAAGGTGCTCGCCGCCTGGTCTGCCTGGCAGAACTCCGTGCCCAAGGAACTCACCACGACCTGCAACATCGGCGCCGGCAAGGATCCGTCGAACACGATCGAGGGCACCTGGGTCGGCAAGGCCTCGGCGCTGGACGGTCACCTGAACGCCCTGATCTCGGAGGTGGGCAGCAAGCCGACCACCAAGTACGTCCACCAGAAGTCCTATTTGGACACGGTGCTGTATTTCGCGCCCTGCAAGGATGTCGGCAGCTGCAAGGCGGAAAGCGATGGCGGAACGGTCACTCGCGAAGCGTTCCACGCCGCGTCCCGAGTGCTGCCGCGCGTGCTCAAGTCGGCCGACGCCCAGCGCGTCGTCGAGATCATGACCAAGCACGCCGACATGTGCCTGCTCTTCGACGCGGTCGGCGGCGAGGTCGACGCCATCGGCGCCCGCGACACCGCGTACGCACACCGCGGCGCCAAGGCCTCGGTCCAGATCTACAGCTGGAGCGAGACCGACAAGGGCGAACTGCTCACTCAGGCACAGCAGTCGCTGACCCGGGTGCTCGGGACCGGTTCCTATGTCAACTACGTCAATCCGATGCAGACCGACTGGGCCACCTCGTACTGGGGCGCGAACCACGACAAGATGCGCCGGATCGTCTCGGCGTACGACCCCACCAAGGTCTTCGACTTCCCCCACTCCGTCCTGCGCGGCTGACCCACCCTTTTGGAGACACGAACAATGCGCACGTTTTCCCGTCGCGCGGCGATGACCGCCGCCGCAGGCACGACCGCCGCGCTCGCCATCGGCGGCCAGGCCGTCGCAGCCGCCTCGGCTTCGGCGGAGACCCTGCTGCCCACCGGACGGCAGTACCGCATTTCCTCGGGCAAGCAAAGCCTGACGGTGGCCGAAGTCGGCGCCGAACTGCGGTCGTGGACCGTGGACGGCCGCGCGATCCTGGCGGGCCACCCCGACAGCTCCATGGGCGACAGCCACATGGGCAAGATCCTGCTCCCCTGGTCCGACCGGATCGCGGGCAGCAAGTACAAATTCGACGGCGTCGAGCACGAAACCCCGATCACCGAGCACTGGAGCGGCTGCGCGATCCACGGGCTCATGTACTTCGCGCCGTGGTCGCTCGTCAAGCAGGAGTCGGGCCGCCTGGTGCTCGGCTCGGTGCTGTACCCGCAGTACGGCTACCCGTTCATGCTCAAGTTCCAGACCGAGTACGTGCTCGCCAAGACCGGCCTGCGCGTCACGCTCACCGCGACCAACGTCGGCGACAAGGCGGCCCCGTTCGGCAGCGGCTACCACCCGTACTTCAAGACGGATCCCTTGGTGGACAACGCCAAGCTGACCATCGCCGCGTCGACGTATCTGATCAACGACGACAAGGGCGTCCCGGTCGGCCGGGCACCGGTCGCGGGCACCGCGAACGACTTCCACACCGCGAAGGTCATCGGCGCCGCACCGCTCGACCTCGCCTACACCGACCTCGCCCGCACGTCGGCGGAAAGCACGCTGGCCGAACTCGAAACCCCGGACGGCCACAAGGTCCAGCTCTGGGCCGACGAGAAGAACAAGTACCTGCTCGTCTATTCCGACGACTACGCCGTCGACCGCCCCATCCGCAAGGCGATCGCCATCGAGCCGGTCACCGGGCCCGGCAACTCGTTCAACAGCGGCGAAGGCCTGATCGTCCTCAAGCCGGGCCAGACCTTCCGCAGCACCTGGGGCGTACGCACCAACGCGCTCTAGACAAAGGTGGGATTGACGTGAACGCCTCTTTCGCAACTGTGAAGGTTGCGAAAGAGGCGTTCACGTCGGTCAGGCAGCGGAGTAGCCGCCGCCGGTCTGGGGTGCGCCCTTCGGCTTGACGACCACCTGAGGCTGCGGCTTGGGCTTCGGTTTGGCCGTCGGCTTGGGTTTCGTGGGGGTGGGCGTCGGATCCGGCGTGCCCGCCACCATGAACGTCTTCGATGTCTTCTGGCCGTCCTTGCACGTCAGCGTCGCCACGTACCTTCCCGGCTGCTTGACCGCGGTGCCGTACCCGATGAGCCGCGGGAAATGGCCGGGCGTGTTGCCCCACTTGATCGGTGCGACCAACCCGGGTGAGGTCACCGGGCTCGGGCTGCAGCCGTTGATGGCCGACATGCCGACTTCCACCTTGCCCCCGGCCTGCACCGTTTCCGGCGAGAAGTACCAATCCACGCCGTCGGCCTGCGCAGGCAATGCGCCGAGCCCCATCATCAGCGCGGCGGCCCCCACCGCGGCCAACCCGCGTCCAACCACTTTGGACATGAAAATCCCCTTTCAGCGTTCCCTCGCTGCCCCTCACACGCGCAAGCCGCCGATCAGGTTGCCTCCGGCCTTCGCCCGCTCCGGGTCGTGAGTGGTACGGCCGGTTCTAACCGGTCTAAACACTCACGACCCCACGCCATACCGGCCGGCGTAGTCGTTCCAATGCCGGAGCTTGTCGGGGTTGAGCACCAGCCAGATCGCGGTGACCCGCCCGTCGTCGACGGAGAACGTGGCGACCGCGCTGACCCGGTCGACGCGTCGCACGACCAGGCCGGCGTGGCCGTTCACGGACTGCACCGAGATCGCCGCGCCGGCCAGCACGTCCAGCACCGCGCGGGTGGTCGCGGCCACGCCCCGCACCGGATGCGTGAGCACGCCGCCGTCGATGGCGGCGGTGACGTCCGGAGCCAGCAACGTCGCGAGCCGCACCGCCGACCCCGACTCGCAGGCCAGCCGGAGCCGGTCGGCGACGAGCTCGCCGATCATCGCGGGTCACCGCCGGACACGAAGGCGTCGCGCGGGTGCTCGACCGACGCGAGCGAGACCACGTCGCGCCCGAACAGCGCGGCGGTCAGCCAGATCGCGAGCACGCGGACCTTGCGTTCCCAGCTCGGGACGGCCAGCACGTGGTAGCCGCGGTGCATCAGCCACGCGGGCAGGCCCTTGATCACGAGCTTGCGGTACTGGAAGATCCCGCGGCCGAGTCCCAACGTCGCGACCGTGCCGAGGCCGTGGTGCACGTACGGCTTCGCCTGCTTGCCGCGCAGCGTGGCCGCGATGTTGCGCGCGAGGAGCTTGCCCTGGCGCACCGCGTGCTGGGCGTTGGGCACGGTCCGCGCGCCCGGCACACGCGAGGTGAGGTCGGGGACGGCGGCGTCGTCACCGGCGGCCCACGCGTCGGGCACGAACGCGGCGTCGGTGCCGATCCGCAGGTCGGCGCGCACGGTGAGCAGCCCGTGCTCGTCGATGGGCAGGTCGGTGTGCTTGTGCACCACCGGGTTCGCGCCGTTTCCGGCGGTCCAGACGATCAGGCCCGAGTCGAACTCCTCGCCGGTCGAAAGCACGACGTGACCGTCCACAGCGGACTTCACCTGGGTGTTCAGGTGCACGGTCGCGCCGCGCCGCTCCAGCGAGCGCACCACCCAGCGGCCCGGCCGGTCGGTGACCTCCGGCAGGATCCGGTCGCGCGCCTCGACCAGGTGGAACGCCGGTTCCAGGTCCGGGTAGTGCTTGCGCAGCGCGGCCGCCAGCGAAAGCAGCTCGCCGAACCCCTCGACACCCGAGAACCCGCCGCCGACGAACGTCACGGTCAGCAGCCGCTGCCGCGCCGGCCCCGGCGGCATGGCCGACGCCCGGTCGAACGCCGTCAGCAGCCGGTCCCGGATGGCGACCGCCTCCTCGACGTGCTTCAGCCCGATCGCCTGCTCGGCGATGCCCGGCACCGGGAACTTCCTGGTCACCGCGCCCGCCGTGACGACGATGAGGTCGTAGTCGAGCTCGAACTCGGGCCCGTCGGCGGGCCGCACGGTCACCCGCCGCGCGGCATGGTCGATCGTGGTCACCGCCCCGGAGACCACCCGCGTGCGGCGCAGATGCCGTCGCAGCGAAACGGCGGCGTGCCGCGCTTCGACCGATCCGGCCGCCACCTCCGGCAGGAAGGGCTGATAGGTCATGTACGGCCGCGGATCGACCACGACCAGCTCGGCTTCGTGGCGACGCAGGCGTTTCTCCAGCTTCCACGCGGTGTAGAACCCGGCGTATCCGCCACCCACCACCAGGATCTTGGTCACGGCATCTCCCGTTCTTCGAGGCTCACCAAGTCAGACAAGACAGCCCGGACTTTTGTGACACCTCAGGCGAACGCGACCAGCTTGCCGGGGTTGAGCATCCACAGGACCTGGTCGATCCCGGCTTCGGACGTGCTGACGGTCACCAACGCGGACGTCTCGCCGTCCCGCTTGAGCAGCAGGCCGGTCTGCCCGTTCGCCTCGACCCACGAGATGTCGGCGCCCGTCCAGAAGTCGCTTCCCCAGGCGTGGATGACCTTGGCGAGCTTGACCGCGCCGTGGATCGGCATCCGCGCGGCCCGCGCGACCCCGTTGCTGTCGGCGTAACTCACCACGTCCTCGGCGAACAGCCGTTCCAGCGCGGAGATGTCCCCGACCTGCGCGGCGGCGAGGAACGCTTCCAGCAGCCGCCGCTGCTCGGGTCCGCTCGACGGCGTCCGCCGCTCGGCCTGCAGATGCTTGCGTGCCCGGCTCACCAGCTGCCGCGACGCCACTTCGCTGGTCTGCACGATCTCGGCGATCTGGCTGTACGGATAGTCGAACGCCTCACGCAAGACGTACGCGGCCCGCTCGGTCGGCGAGAGCTTCTCCAGCAGGAGCAGCACGGCGAACTCGAGCCCGGCGGCCCGCTCGGCCCCGAGCTGGGGATCCGCGGAGGTGTCGACAGGCTCCGGCAGCCACGGCCCGATGTAGGTCTCGTGCCGCTTGCGCGCGCTGCCGCTCACGTTGATGGCGAGCCGCGTGATGGCCGTCGCGAGGTAGGCGGCCGGATTCTCGACCTTCGACCGGTCGCACAGCTGCCAGCGGACCCAGACCTCCTGGACGAGGTCCTCGGCGTCGAGCGCGCTGCCGAGCATCCGGTAGGCGATGCCGAACAGCCGTCCGCGCACCTCGGCGAAAACGGCGGCCGCCTCTTCGAGGTCCTCAGCAGGAGACCCCATCACTCCACCAACTTCCCCTCGGTCGAAACCTCCCGCATGAGCCCCGCGATCTCCGATGGAACCACCGGGATCTCCTCCCGCTCAACCCGGCCGGGCCCGGCCCAGACCAGGTTCACCCGAAGGGCGGGGTCCTGCTCCGGGTAGTCCGACCGGTTGTGACAGCCCCGGGTCTCCTTGCGCTCGAGCGCCGCTTCGAGCGTCGCGCGGGCGGCCAGCGCCGAGGCGTTCAGATCGAAGGCGTGCGCCAGATCCTGGAACCCGGCGCGGTCGGGGTGGACGCCCACCTTCGCCATCCGCACCTCGAGTTCGTCCAATTCGGACAGTCCGGCCAGCAGCGACGTCTCGTCGCGGACCACGCCGGCGTGCTGGGTCATCGTGTCCCGCAACGTCCGCTGCAGTGCCCGCACGTTTTCCGGCCCGTCGGCGGCGAGCAGCGAGTCGACCTCGCCGCGAGCCTGCGCCAGCGCCTCCCACGAGCGCCGCTGAGCGGGCAGCTCGGCGGAGTACCTGGCCGCGGCCGCACCCGTGATCCGGCCGTAAACCAGCAGCTCGATCAGCGAGTTGCCACCCAGCCGGTTCGCGCCGTGCAGCCCGCTCGATGCCTCGCCGATCGCGTAGAGCCCGTCGACGCCGGTGCCGTGGTCCTCGGCACGCACCCAGACTCCGCCCATCGAGTAGTGCGCGGTCGGCGCGATCTCGATCGGAGATCGGGTGATGTCGAGCATCTGCAGCTCCAGCAACGTCTGGTACACCCGGGGCAGCCGCCGCATGATCGTGTCGCGCGCCAGGTGCGAAACGTCGAGCCAGACGCCGCCGCGCTCGGTGCCGCGCCTCTCCTTGATCTCGGTGTACGCGGCCAGCGCGACACGATCGCGCGTGGAAAGTTCCATCCGCGCGGGGTCATAACGCTCCATGAACCGCTCGCCCAACGCGTTGCGCAGGATGCCGCCTTCGCCGCGCGCCGCCTCCGAGACCAGCGTGCCCGCCGCGTTCTCGGGGTCGATCAGGCCGGACGGGTGGAACTGCACGAGTTCGGGGTCGCGGATCCGGCCGCCCGCGAGCACCGCGAGGCGGAAAGAGTCGCCGGTGTTCTCGTCGCGGCGAGACGAGGTACGACGCCAGATCCGGGTGTGCCCGCCGGCGGCGAGGATGACCGCGTCGGCGTGGATGAGGTACCGGGAGCCGGTGTCGACGTCGAAGCCGTACGCGCCGAACACGGCGTTCCCGTCGACCAGGATCCTTGTCACATAACAGGTGTCGAGCACGCGGACGCCCAGCTGCGCGGCGCGGTTGACCAGCGTGCGCTGGATTTCGAGCCCGGTGTAGTCGCCGGCGAACGCGGTGCGCCGGTAAGTGTGCGCGCCGAAGAAGCGCTGCGAGATCCGGCCGTCGGCCTCGCGGGCGAACGGCATGCCCCAGCGTTCGAGGTCGTGGATGCCGCGGGCGGCGTTCTCCGTGACGATCCGCACCACCTCGGGGCGAGCGAGGAGGTAGCTCTCCTTGATCGTGTCGGCCGCGTGCTGCTGCCAGCTGTCCTCGGGATCCATCGTGGCCAGCGCGGCGTTGATGCCGCCCGCGGCCAGCGTGGTATGCGCGTCGGCCTTGGCGCGCTTGCCGAGCACCAGCACGTCGACACCGCGCTCGGCCAGCTCGATCGCCGCGCGCAGGCCCGCGCCGCCGGAGCCGATCACGAGCACCGACGTCGCGAGCTGGTGTTCTTCCGGGTGAGTCATCGATTTTCTCCGTTCGCTCACCAGCTTGGACACCACAGCCGCCCGATTCGTGACAGCGGCCTGTCACAGATCGGCGGCCCGTCCTGTCTGGGTGGTCAGGAACCAACGGAAAGGAAGATGATGACCCACCACCTCGAAAACCCTGGCGCGACAACACCTCCTCCCATCATCGAGGTGATCGGCACCGTCGAAGGGGCGCCGCAGATCCCCGACGGCGCCGAGGCGATGACGATCCTCATCACACTCCCGCCCGGCTCAGAGGGCGCGCCGCCGCACCGGCACTCCGGCCCGGCGTACGGCTACGTGCTCAAAGGCGAGATGATCTTCGAACTCGAAGGCGAGCCACAGCGGGTGCTCAAGGCGGGCGACACCTTCTGGGAGCCCGGCGGCGACGTCATCCACTACCAGGACGGCAACAACCTGGCCGACGCCGAGTCCGCCTTCGTGGTGACCATGTTCTGCGCTCCCGGCCAGCCGATGCTGACGCCGGTGAGCGCCGACGAGCTGGAACAGCGGCGAAACCGCCGGGCACCCCGGCCGTGACCCGCTGAACGGGACCGCCCCCGGCGGTCCCGTTCGGTTCACCCGGCGTTAACCAGGCTGCCTTCCAGCCGCCATCAGCACTGCCGGTACGGTCCGCGTGATCCACCGTCCACGGGAGTAGCGGCAAGGAAGGAACCTCATGCGGTTGCGGCTGCAGCCCCGGAACACGAAGTTCTTCGACCTGTTCACGCAGGCCAGCACCAACATCAGCGCCTGTGTCGGTGTGCTCGGCGAGTACGTGACCGCGCCGGCGGAGCGGCACGCGGAGCTGGCCCAGCGCATGCACGACGTCGAACACGACGCGGACCAGACCACGCATACCATCTTCGAGGAACTCAACCGGTCGTTCATCACGCCGTTCGACCGCGAGGACATCTATCGCCTCGCGGGCAGGCTGGACGACGTGGTCGACTACATCGACGCCGCCGTCGACCTGGCCACCCTCTACCAGCTCGGCGAGCTGCCCGAAGGCGTGCACGCCCAGGTCCGGCTGCTCGCCCAGTGCGCCGAGCTGACCGTCGAAGCGATGCCCAAACTGGCCAAACCGGGCAGCCTCCACGAGTACTGGGTGCAGGTCAACGAGCTCGAGAACCAGGCCGACCAGGTCTACCGGCGGCTGCTGTCGTGGCTGTTCAGCGGCGAGCTGGACACGCTGACCGTGTTGAAGCTCAAGGAAGTTGTCGACCAGCTGGAGTCCGCCGCCGACGCCTTCGAGCACGTCGCCGATGTGATCCACACGATCGCGGTCAAGGAATCCTGATCCATGTGGTCCTTCGGCCTGGTGCTTCTCGTCGTCCTCGCGTTGACGTTCGACTTCACCAACGGCTTCCACGACGCCGCCAACGCGATCGCCTCGGCCGTCTCGACCAAAGCCCTCTCGCTGCGCGGCGCGTTGCTGCTCGCGGGTGTGATGAACCTGCTGGGCGCGCTGGCGGGCACCGGCGTCGCGGTCACGGTCGCCAAGGGCGTGATCGCCACCCCGTCCGCCGACGGGCTGACGGTGATCATCGCGGCGGTCATCGGCGCGATCACCTGGAACCTCATCACCTGGTACTTCGGCCTGCCGTCGTCCTCGTCGCACGCGCTGATCGGCGGTCTGGTCGGCGCGGCGCTGGCGTCGGCGACGACCGTGCAGTGGCAAGGCGTGCTGACCAAGGTGCTGGTGCCGATGGTGATCTCGCCGGCTGTCGGGCTGCTGCTCGGCTATCTGCTGATGACGGCCATGCTGTGGCTGCTCAAATCGGCCGACGCGCACAAGGCCAACCGCGGCATGCGGCGCGCGCAGATCTTCTCGTCGGCGAGCCTCGCGTTCGGCCACGGGCTGCAGGACGCGCAGAAGAGCATGGGCATCATCGTGCTCGGCCTGGTGATCACCGGCCACCAGACCGATTTCTCGGTCCCGTTCTGGGTGATCATCTCCTGCGCGCTCGCACTCGCGCTCGGCACGTCGGCGGGTGGCCTGCGGATCATGCGCACGCTCGGCAGGCGCATCTTCCCCCTCACCCCGCCCCACGGTTTCGCCGCCGAGGTGTCCGGCGCCTCGGTCCTGTACTTCACCGCGTTCGTCTTCGCCGCCCCGATCTCCACCACGCACGTGATCACCTCGGCGATCATGGGCGTCGGCGCGACCAGGCGCCGTTCGGCCGTCCGCTGGGCGGTCGCGGGCAACATCATCACCGCCTGGGTGCTCACCCTCCCGGCGGCGGCGACGGTGGCCGCGCTGGTGTACTCGCTCACCCGGCTTTTCTAAGGCCGGGCGACCATCACGGGGCACGCCGCGTGGTGGATGAGCGCGTGGCACGTCGACCCGAGCACCAGCCCGGCGAACCCGCCCCGCCCCCGGCTCCCGACGACCATCAGCCGCGCCGATTCGCTGTACTCCAGCAGCAATTGGCGCGGCTTGGCCGTTTTCACCACCCACTCGACGTCCGGATAGCGGTCCTTGTCGGCCTCGAAGTCGCTCCCGGCATGCACGGCGACCACTCGTGCCCCGGCATCGGCCGCCTCCTCGACCGCGGCATCGAGCGCGGCCGTCGTACCGTCACCCCCATCGACGCCGACGACGATCGGCCCCTCGGCGACCGGCGTCCCCCGCACGACGACGACCGGGCAGTGCGCGGACCCGGTCACGTCCAGCACCGGCGAACCCGCCAGCAACCCGAGCAGCATCCCGCTGTCCGGCGCCCCGAGCACCAGCCGCGCGGCCCGGCGCGTGGCCTCGACCAGCACCGAAAGCGGCGCCCCCTCCCCGCGTTCGAGCTCGGGCTCCAGCCCCGGAACCACCTCGGCGACGGCATCGACGGCGTCGGCCAGAATCGTCTCGGCCATCGCCCGCTTGACCACGAACCACTCCGGCGGCGGCGACATCCGGCTCCCCGGTTCGACGTCCGCCAGGCCGATCGCGTGCAGCAACCGCAACCCGCTCCCCCGCCGCGCGGCCGCCAAAGCCGCCCACCCGACAGCCCGCCGCGCGGCGGCCGAACCATCCACCGCCACGACCACCGGCGCTTTCGACGCGTCCATCCTGTCCTTCCCCATCCGGCTTGGACGACGCATCTTGGCCAACGACACCGAAGAACGCAAAGCGGCAGGTACTAGCCGCGCAGTTTGCCTTCGACCTTCTTGCGAGGCACACCTTCGACCTCGGTACAGAGGCCGAAAACCCGCTCGGCCCCGGTCCACCCGTTGATCCCGCCCCGGTTGTTCCCGATCGGCAACCCATTTGCCAGCCGGGGGTCGTGAGTGTTTTCGCCGGTTAGAACCGGCCGTACCACTCACGACCCCCGGCCGGCCAAAGAGCCGGTGGGTCTCAGGTGAGCTGTCCGACCCAGAGCTCACCCAGCCACCGCGCATAGCGCTCATCAGTCCACCCGCGCACTTGGACGAGACCGTGCCACAACGACCCATCCGTCGTCGTCCACAGCACATCCCGGCACTCCACTTCGGACACTCGAAGCCGGCCCGTCGTCTCGGCCGCTCGCGCGTGCGCGGCCATGCTTTCCAAGCGCTGCCGGTCGATCTCGGCCAGCATCGCCGCCGCGGCCTCATCCGTCGCGGCCGCGGTTTCGACGGCTCGGCGCAGGGCCGTGGTCCGGCGCATCAGCCGCGTATTGACCGCGGCGAGCTTGCGGAGACGGGTCGGGAGGTCCGGTTCGTCGAACACATCGCGGAGTTCGGGGCGGTCGAGGAGCTGGATGTCGGTGTCGTCGCCGCCGACGGTCACGTCCCAGGCGCGGTGCAGCAGGGTCGGCTTGTTCTTGAAGGCCGCGTACACAGTCTCGACCGCGACGCCCGCCGAGGCGGCGATGTCGGCGAGTGTGGTGCGGCCGTAGCCGCGTTCGGCGAACAATACGCAGGCCGCGGCGACGATGCGGCGCCGGTTTTCGAGCGCTTGCTCGTGGCGCCGGGTCGAGTCGTAGCGCCTCTTGACTCCTTCGGTCACCTGGCTCATGCTAGCCGAATTCAACACAGTCCGACTGCATCGGAGTTGGCCATGACGAGTGAGCGTGACGCGTTTCTGGCCGAGATCCTGCCGAAGCAGGTCGCCGCCGAGCAGGCGATCCACAACGGCGACGTCGAGCCGCGGCTCGAACTGTGGTCGGAGAACGACCCGGTGAGCCTGTTCGGGGCCGCGGTCGCGGTGCGCACCGGCCGGGAAGACCTCGACCGGACCTTCCGCTGGGTGGCCTCACGCTTCTCCGACTCGACCGACTACCGGTTCGAGCTGCTGGCCGCCGAGGCGAGCGGTGACCTCGCGTACACGATCGGCTTCGAGCACAACACCGTGTCGGTCAACGGCGTCCCGACGACCTACACGCTGCGCGCCACCCACGTGTACCGGCGGGAGAGTCGTGAGTGGTATGACCGGTTCTAACCGGCCATACCACTCACGAGCCGTTTACTGCTGGTAGGGAGCCCCCGCCGCCTTGGCAGCGGTGATGAAGGCGCCCTTGTTCTTCGGCCAGAAGGTGCTGTCGACGCAGGTGTACTTCGGCAGGAAGCCGCCGCAGGTGCCACTCGAGCTGCCGACCTCGAACGTCACGCTGAACACGCCGAGCGCGCCGTAGGTGAAGTCGTCCGTCGTGCCGGAGGTGTCGTAGCCGACGGTCTCCGCGTTGGTGCCGACCAGGTAGCCGTTCGACGCGGACATCTTCGCGCCGAGCTTGCGGTACTGGGCGTCGTTCGGGGCCTTGGCCTGGGTGAAGCCCCACGGGATGATGATGTCGTTGCCGTAGCTGTGCAACGTGATCATCGTGCCCTTGGCGGTCACCGGCGCCGGGTCGTTGTTGCCGGACCCGCGCTGTGCCGGGTAGATCGCGCGGAACAGGTTCTCGAGCGCCTTGGTCTCGGGCTCGGAGGCCGCGCCGGTGCCCTGGTAGGTCTCGGCGCACGGGGAGTTCGAGTCGCCGCCCCACTTGAAGGAGGAGTTGCGGTTCAGGTCGATGCCGATGCTGGTGCCACTGCAGCCTCGGCTGTTGTTGGCGTTCTTGCGCTGCAGCTTCGGCGAGTTGCCGCCGGAGGCGACGATGTCGACGCCGTCGGGGTTCGCGACCGGGACGACCCACACCTCCGTTGTGTCCAAAATGGACTTCGCGGTGGCGTCGGTGGCGTAACCGTCGGCGAGGTAGTCGATCCAGCGCCAGGCGAGCTCGCCGGTGGACAGCTCACGCGCGTGGATCTGCGCCATCAGCACGAACTTCGGCTTCGGCGAGGTCTTGGACAGCGTGCAGTCGCCCGACTGCTTCTTGGTCAGGCAGATGGCCTGGATGTCGTGCCCGCCCTGGCCTTTCGTCTTCTTCCACGACTGGCCGATGGTGTACTTGGTGGCCAGGTCCGGGTGCGCCGAAGCGACCTGCGAGAGGTGCACCTCCTGCGCGGTCACCGTCCGGTAGCCGCCGTAGAACGTGTCCGCGGCGAGCGAGTTCGGCGACGCGGCGGGCAGCTCCTTGTAGACCGTGTCGAAGAACTTCGGCTGGTAGCCGAGTTTGCGCAGCTTCGCGGCGACGGTCTTGTCGCCGACGACGTAAGCGGTGCCATCCCCGGATTCACCCATGTCGAACCCGGCGTTGGCCAGCGCCTTCGCCTGCGCGCTGGTGGCGGACACCTCCCAGAAGACCGGTGCGCCCGCGGCGTCGGGTTGCGCCGTCGCGGTGCCGGTGAGCAGACCGGTCAGCACCACGCCGGTGGCGGCGAGTGCGATCCGGTGCAAGGACCTTGACTTCATCGGGACTCCTCATGGCTGCACGGGAGAGACGATCAGCACGGCCGCAAGCTCACGGTCACCGTACTGGCACGCTCAGTGTGTCGCTACCGGCCAAACCAGCCACACCCTCGAAAGTCGGGAACCCTGATCAACACCGGTCGTGAGTGTTCCCGACGGTTAGAGCCGTCGGGAACACTCACGACACAATGGATTTATCTACTGCCGCCGCCGGTCGCATCATCACCCCGGATCGGGCGGGTATGGTGAAGAGATGTGCGTCTGCCTGGTAGCGCCGATCTTCGGCGATCACTCCTACCGGTGCGATTTCTACGGCTGAGGACGTTCTGTCCGTCCTGACCCGAATCCGTTGGAAATCGAAAGAGAGCACAGCCATGCCCGAAACCGTCGCGTCCACGAACTGGGCGTTGAAGCACATGCCACTGACCACTCTCGCCGTCCGCGAGCTCCAGCCCTTGTTGACCGGCAAGCGCCTGGCCATGTGCCTGCACGTCGAACCGAAGACCGCCGCGCTGGTCACCCTGCTGGTCGAGGCCGGAATGGACGTCCACCTCACCGGCTCGCCGGGCACCACGCACGACGACGTCGCCGCCGGGCTCCAGGACCTCGGCGTCTCCGTTTTCACCCGGCGAAGCGACGACGAGCGCGACCATGTCCGCAACATCGCGCGGGTACTCGAGTGCGATCCCGACATCACCCTGGACAACGGCGCGGACCTGACGATGTCCCTGCTCGCGTCAGGGACACGGGCCGGCTATCTCGGTGGCACCGAGGAGACCACCACCGGCGGGCTGCGGCTCCGCGAAACCGTCGCCGAGCTGGGCAAACCGGTGATCGTGATCAACGACTCGCCGTTGAAGCTGATGGTCGAGAACGAGTTCGGCGTCGGCCAGAGCGTCGTGCAGGGCTTCATGAACGCGACCAACCTGATGGTCCCCGGCACCCGCGCGGCCGTGCTCGGCTACGGGCCGTGCGGCAAGGGCGTCGCCGACACGCTGAGCAAGCTCGGCGCCAGGGTCTCGGTGTGCGACACCGACCCGATGCGCGCGCTGCACGCGATCCTCAACGGCCACCAGGTCGGCCCGGCCGCCGAGGTGCTGGCGGACGCGAAGGTCGTGTTCACCGCGACCGGCCGTGAAGGTGTCATCGGCGCGGCGGAACTCGCCGCGCTGCCGGACGGCGCGGTGCTCGCCGGCGTCGGCCATTTCGCTTGGGAGATCGACAAAGCCGCGCTGAAGGCCGCGACGGTCCGCACGGTCGAGTACGCCGAACCGGCGCGACGCACCGGCTATGTGCTGCGCGGCGGCCGCGAGATCGTGCTGCTCGACCAAGGCCGCATGCTCAATCTGACGGCCGCCAACGGAAACTCCATCCAAGCGATGGACCTGGGCCTCACGCTCCAGGCCCGCAGCCTCGGCGCGGTCTGCGCGGGCGGGCTCGCCCCCGAGGTCCAGCCGGTGCCGTCGGACGTCGAACGGCGCATCGCCACCGATCTGGTCAGCCTGCTGGCCTGACTTCCGAAACCCCGCGGTCGGCGGCTGTGCCGGGTGAGTCGATCACCCTAGGCTTGGCCGCCTACCAAGGAGGTTCGTTGCGCAGGACATGGGGCCGGCCAGTGAAAACGCTTCTGGCCGTTGCGATCGGGCTCACGATGGCGGTCAGCGCTCCCGCCGCCGAAGCGAAACCGGACGGTCTCACCGTCCCGAAGCTGGATTGGCGCCCGTGCGCCCAGAACCCCGGCTTCGACTGCGCGACGGCCACGGTGCCGCTGGACCACGACCAGCCGACCGGGCCGGTCACGCACGTCGCGCTGAACCGGAAGGCGGCGCCCGACCAGGCACACCGCATCGGCTCGGTGTTCCTCAACCCCGGCGGGCCGGGCGGCTCGGGCGTCGCCTTCGCGTTCGACTTCGCCGACCAGCTTTCCGCCTCGCTGCAAGGCAAGTTCGACGTCGTCGGCTTCGACCCGCGCGGGATCGGCGCCTCGGACCCGTTGCACTGCTTCGCCGGCCAGGCGGAAAGCACCGCGTTCCTCAACGCGGTGCCCGGCTTCCCCTACCTGCGTGAGCAGGAGCGGCCGTTCTTCGACCATTACCGCTCACTGGGCGAAAAATGCCGGAAGAACGACGCCACCATCACCAAGCACATGAGCACGGCCGACGTCGCGCGCGACCTCGACCTGCTGCGCCGCGCGGTCGGCGACAAGAAGCTGACCTACCTCGGCTTCTCGTACGGGTCGTTCCTCGGCAACACCTACGCGAACCTGTTCCCGGACAACATCAGGGCGCTCGTCATCGACGGCGTGCTGGACCCGGCACTGTGGTCGGCCGGCGGCCAGATCCTGTCCGACCGCACCAACACGGCGCTGGAGTTCAAGGAATTCCTGCGACTGTGCGACGAAGCGGGCGCGGCCTGCCCGTTCGCGACACCGCAGGGTTCGGCCGCCCGCTGGGAAGCACTCGCCAAGAAGGTCCACGAGCACCCCGTCGACCTCGGCGACGGCGAGACGCTCACCTACGACGGCCTGATCAGCACGGCGGGCAGCGCGATGTACTCACCCGAGAGCTGGCCCGACTTCGCCGCGGTGGCGAACTTCTTCGCCAACGCCGCGCTCGGCGACAAGCCCGCGGCATCGAAGTCGGCCGCTCGCGAAGCCGACTACGACAACGGTTTCGACGCCTACAACGGCAACGTCTGCGCCGACATCCGGTTCCCCGCCTCGTTCGAGTCCTACCGCGCGATCGGCAAGTTCGCCGAAGCAGGCTCGCGCTTCGGCCCGTTCTGGTGGTGGGGCAACGCGGCCTGCGCCGACTGGCCGGTCAACCAGGACCGGTACACCGGGCCCTGGCGTACCAAGACCTCGGCCCCCGTCCTGGTGGTGGGCAACTACTTCGACGGTGTCACCAGCTTCGCGGGCGCGCAGGCGAGCAACCGGATGCTGGAAGGCAGCAGGCTGCTCGCCTACGCGGGCTGGGGTCACACGGCGTACGGGCGCAGCTCGTGCGTGACCGCGTACGTCGACCACTACCTGCTCAACGGCGCACTGCCCGCCGCGGGAACCGTCTGCCCGGCCAACCCGAACCCGTTCCTGCCGTCGCTCAAGTCTGCGGGGCCGGTGGCGGGCAAACCCCCGGCCCGCAGGTAAGGGCTCGTGCGCGTTGCGGGCGGTTCTAACCGCCCGCAACGCGCACGACCCCGGGTTCTTTGGGGCAAGCCGGATGTCCTTTCGGGCAAAGAAAAGCCGCCGCCCATGGACGGGCGGCGCCGGACACGTTGCCGGACCACGGATTAGCACTCCGGTGCCTTACCACTCAGCCAGCCCTCCCTGTCCTGCGTAGCGCGTGCGGGGATCGAACCCGCGTCCCCGGACTGAGACTCCGGGATCCTTTCCACTGGACCAACGCGCCTTGGTGCCCCTGCCAGGATTCGAACCTGGGACCTCCGCATCCGTAATGCGGCGCTCTGTCCCGCTGAGCTACAGGGGCGTGCTCGCCTGGCCTCGCTCATGGCGACGGCGCGGCGAACGGCAAAATGGCTTGTACAAACGGCGTCTCAACAAAAAAGCCGCCCAGATCAGGCGGCTTCTGCGACATGAGAGATCTAGCTCATGACGAGGAGCGCCTTCGGGAGGCTCGCTCTGAACTCGTCATGACCTTGTCTTCCTGTCGTTGGACCGTGTGCAGTCATCATGACCGGCCACCCGGCGCAGCGTCAACGCATTTACCGCGCGCCCGTCCGAAATTCACCAGGCGATACTTTTTTCGAAGTAAAAATTAACGCTTGACGGGGGCGCTTCCAGCGGTGACGATCAGGCACGGTTCCCCCGACGGCTTCGCAGAATGGACTGCCCATGGCCAGATTCTCGCTCGCCCGCTCACGGATCGGCCGGGGCACGTTCGCCTTACTGGCCGGTGCGCTACTCCTGGGTGGCACGGCCACGGCCACCGCCGCACCCAAGCCGCCGGGCCAGCCCGTCATCGGGCAGCCCGATCGCGACTTCCGAGGCTGCGCGCGCATCGAGAACAGCCTGAAGCCGCTCGCCGACTGGCCCAAGGTCAAGAGCCAGGTCGAGAAGAACCCGCGTGACGAGCGCCGGATCGCCCAAATGCTCGCCGGTATGACGCTCGCCGAGAAGATCGGCCAGATGACGCAGCCGGAGATCGCCGCGATCACGCCGGACGAGGTCAAGCAGTACGCGATCGGCTCCGTGCTCAACGGCGGCGGCTCGTGGCCTGGCAAGGACAAGCACGCCACCCAGGCGTCGTGGCTGGCCGCCGCCGACGCGTACTGGCAGGCGTCGGTCAGCACCCGCACCAAGATCCCGGTCATCTGGGGCATCGACGCGGTGCACGGCAACAACAACGTCTACGGCGCCACCGTCTTCCCGCACAACATCGGCCTCGGCGCCGCGCACGACCCGTGCCTGGTCCGCGACATCGCCGGCGCCACCGCCCGCCAGATCCGCGCCACCGGCCAGGACTGGGCCTTCTCCCCCACCCTCGCCGTCGTCCGCGACGACCGCTGGGGCCGCACTTACGAGGGCTTCTCCGAGGACCCGCGCATCACCCGCGCGTACGGCTACGAGGCCATCAACGGCCTGCAGGACGGCGCCACCCGCCGCATCGGCGAGGACGGCGTGATCGCCACCGCCAAGCACTTCATCGGTGACGGCGGCACGGCCAAGGGCCAGGACCAGGGCGTCAACCCGTCGACAGAGGCCGAGATGATCAACATCCACGGCCAGGGCTACTACGGCGCGCTCGCCGCGGGCACGCAGACCGTGATGGTCTCGTTCAACAGCTGGACCAACGCCGACGCGGGCATCAACGAGGGCAAGCTGCACGGCAGCGACAAGGCGCTCAACCAGATCCTCAAGAACAAGATGGGCTTCGACGGCCTGGTCGTGTCCGACTGGAACGGCATCGGCCAGGTCACCGGCTGCACCAACGCGAGCTGCCCGCAGGCGATCAACGCGGGTATCGACGTGATCATGGTCCCGGCCGACTGGAAGGCCTTCATCACCAACACCACCGCGCAGGTGCAGAGCGGGCAGATCCCGATGGCCCGCATCGACGACGCGGTGACCCGGATCCTGCGCGTCAAGCTGCGCGCCGGCCTGTTCGACGCGCCGAAGCCGTCGGCCCGTGAGCACGCCGACTCCCCGGCCGCGCTGCAGGACCGCAGGCTCGCCCGCGACGCCGTGCGCGACTCGCAGGTGCTGCTCAAGAACAACAACAAGGTGCTCCCGCTGTCGCCGCGCTCGAAGGTGCTGGTGGTCGGCAAGAGCGCGGACAGCCTGCAGAACCAGACCGGCGGCTGGACGCTGACCTGGCAGGGCACCGGCAACACCAACGCCGACTTCCCGAACGGCACGAGCATCCTCGGCGGCCTGCGTGAGAACCTCGGCGCCGCCAACGTCACCTTCGACGAGAAGGGCACCGTCGACCCGAAGGGCTTCGACGCGGTCATCGCCGTCATCGGCGAGACCCCGTACGCCGAGGGCAACGGCGACCTGACCCGCAAGACGCTCGAAGCGGCCAAGCTGTACCCCGAGGACCTCGCCGTGCTGGACAAGGTCAGCGGCAAGGGCACCCCGGTCGTCACCGTGTACGTCGGCGGCCGCCCGCTGTACATGAACAAGGAGATCAACCGCTCCGACGCGTTCGTCGCGGCCTGGCTGCCGGGCACCGAGGGCGCGGGCGTCGCCGACAAGCTCGTCCGCGGCTGGAACAACCGCGGCGGCTACAGCGGCACGCTGCCGTACTCGTGGCCGAAGAGCGCCTGCCAGTCCCCGCTGAACCCCGGCACCGCGGACTACGACCCGCAGTTCGCGCTCGGCTACGGCCTGCGCGACTGGCAGAACAAGCCGATCGGCAAGCTCGACGAGACCTCGTTCCCCGGCACCAATTGCGCCTCACCGGGTGGTGGCGGCAACGCGACCGAGGACCTGGAGCTCTTCAACCGCCAGGACATCGCGCCGTACAAGGGTTTCATCGGCTCGGCCGAGAACTGGGGCGGCACCGAGATCGGCCCGGACGGCACCGCGTCGCACGCCGAGATCAACGTCGTCCAGTCCGACGTCAACGTCCAGCAGGACGGCCTCAAGGCGACCTGGACGGGCACCGGCCCCGCGCAGATCTACCTGCAGAACACCGGCGGCCCCAGTGACCTGCGCGGCTACCCGAACGCCGACGGCGCTTTGGAATTCGACACGATCGTCCACGCCGCGCCGGCCAACCGGACGGTGCTGAGCGTCCACTGTGTCTACCCGTGCTTCACCGAAGTCAACGCCACCAAGCTGTTCACCGACTTGGCGGGCGCGGGCAAGTCCACAGTGAAGATCCCGCTGGCGTGCTTCGCGAACGGCATGGACTTCGAGAACGTCAACACGCCGTTCCTGGTCTACACCGACGGGGGCTTCTCGGCCTCGTTCGCGAACGTCCGCTGGGTACCCAAGGGGGCGAAGGATCCGGACGCGAAGTCCTGCTCGGACCTGACCTAGCTCGACCAGGGTCGTGAGTGGTATGGCCGGTTCTAACCGGTCATACCACTCACGACCCAATTGGTAACGAGCCTTTACTAGACTCGGGTCATGCTCAACGGGGCGGTGACCGGGTCGCTGGTCAAGGAGTTGAACTCGCAGGCCGTCTACCAGGCGGTCCGGCAGCTCCACCCCGTTTCCCGTGCCCAGCTCGCCCGCGAACTGGGCACCTCCAAGCCGACCACCGGCCGGTCCATCGAGACCCTGCTCGCGGCAGGCCTCATTCAGCAGGCCCCGCCGCCGCCGGGCGAGACCGGCTACGGCGCCGTCTTCTTCGAGCCGTGTCCGGGCGCGGCCACCGTGCTCGGTCTCGACATCGGCAGCCGCTTCCTCCGCGGTGTGCTGGCCGACCTGTCCGGCGCCGAACTCGCCAGGCTCGACCTCTCGCTCAAGCGGTGCGACCGCGACGAAGTGGTCGCCAAATCCTTGCGGCTCAAGAAAGAACTCGCCGAACGGGCAGGCGTCGCCGTCACCGCGGCCACGGTCGGGGTCGGCGGCGTCGTCGATCCGCGGACCGGCGCGATCCGCGTCGCCAACCAGCCCGACCTGAACGGCTTCGCGGCCGCGGCCGATCTCGGCGCGGCGCTGGACATACCGGTCACCGTCGAGAACGACGTCAACCTCGCGGCCGTCGGCGAAGGCCGTCACGGCGCCGGCGAAGGTGTCGACGACTTCGCCTTCCTCGAAGTCGGCAGCGGTGTCGGCGCCGGACTGGTCCTTTCCGGACGGTTGCGCCGCGGCCACAACGGAGCGGCGGGCGAAATAGATTTCGTCAGGCCAGGCTGGGAATTCAATCCCCACAGCCCGGCGGCGGACGCGCTACTCGCGCACGCCGAACGCCGGCTGACCCAGGTGATGGACAGCGCACTGCGCAGCCCGTTGACCACCGAGGCCATCATGGACGCCGCTCGCGCCGGCGACCGCTTGGCCGCCTCACTCGTCAAACTGGAAGCCGAGCGCATCGCCACCTACGCCGCCCAGCTGACCAAGGTCGCCGACCTCGAGCTCATCGTGCTCGGCGGCGGGCTCGGGCAGAACGGCGACCTGCTGCTGGACCCCGTGCGCGCCGGGCTCGAGCAGCTGACCCCGTATCCACCGCGAGTCGAGATCTCCCGGCTCGGGATGGCGGCCACGCTCACCGGTGCGGTGACGCTGGGCCTGGAAGGAATTCTCGAAGACCTGGTGCTCAGCAGGCTAGCCGCGGCTGGGTAAAAGCAGGAAAACCATTGGTCGTGCGATCCGCCGCCTCGCACCTGTAGTTCGTGGAGGGCTCATGACCTTGCTTTTTCGTGCTGCCGCGGTTCTGGCGGCGGTGCTGGTGGCCGGGACCGCCGTCCCGGCCGGCAGTACCGCCGCCGTCTCCGCCGATCTGCTGAACGGGCACAACTGGTCGCAGTTCGCCGGTGCGCGGCCGACCTCGTCCGGGGTGGTGATCACCCCGCTCGACCGCTGGATCACCGCCACCGAAGGCGCGCGGCTCCAGCCCAATCCCCCGGTCAACCTGGCCGGTCCCCGGCTCGACGTGAGCGGCGACTTCCAGGTCGACGCCACACTGTCCGGAGTGGACGGTAAGGCCGCCTATTTCCAGCTCTACGGCAAGGTTCCCGTCATCTACGACGAGTGGCGTCAGGAACCGCCGAGCGTGCGGACCGGCATCGTCGGCGGCAAACTGCAGATCGCCGTCTGGGACGGCAAGTCCGACAAGGCGGCCGAGACCAAGACGTTCGGCTCGGGGCTTTCCGGCGACGTGTCACTGTCGATCCGCCGCAGCGGCGGCTCGGTCAAGGTCTTCGTCGGCGGTGAGCAGCTCGGTTCGGTGTCCGAGCGCGGCGTCTTCGGCGCAGGCACGGTGTGGTTCGGCGCCGACGCCGCGGTGGGCGGCGGCTGGACACTGCGCGCGCTGACCGCCTCCGGCTCGGCGAAGGTCGTGGACGCGCCCGCGTGGAAGCAGCAACCGTCGAGTTCTTCCTTACGTGCCAAGGCCGCCGGTTTGTCACGTCCGATCGGCATCGGCACGGCTGTCGCAAGTGGACCGTTGGTCTCCGATGACGGTTACCGCGCGATCGCCGGGCGCGAGTTCACCGTGCTCACCCCCGAGAACGACATGAAACCCCAGTTCGTGCAGCCGAGCCGCGGCGTTTACGCGTTCGCCGAGGCCGACATGCTCGTGGACTTCGCCCGCGCCAACGACATGGCCGTGCACGCGCACACCCTGGTCTGGTTCGAGGCGCTCCCCAGCTGGATGCGCTCGGCCAGCGACAAGAAAACCGTGATGCTGGACCACATCAAGACCGTCGCCGGGCACTTCAAGGGCAGGGTCGCCGAATGGGACGTCGTCAACGAGCCCATCAACGAGGACAACTCCGACGGCCTCGAACACAACCTCTGGCATCAGGCCATGGGCGCCGACTACATCCCGCAGGCCTTCCGCGCGGCCCGCGCCGCCGACCCGAACGCGGTGCTCTACCTCAACGAATACGGCGCCGAGCAGGACGGCGGCCGCTGGGACGCGCTGTACAAGCTGGTGAAGAAACTGCGCGCGGACGGCGTGCCCATCGACGGCGTCGGCCTCCAGAACCACGAATACGAAAAGGGCGACCGCACCCCGCCGGAGACCTTCCGCAAACACGTCCGCGCACTGGCGGCACTGGGACTCAAGGTCCGCATCTCGGAGATGGACGTGGTCTCCGGCGGCGACACCACCATGCAGGCCAAGGAGTTCGCGGGCAAACTCGCCGTCTGCCGTGACGAGCCGAACTGCACGACCTTCGGCGCCTGGGGCTTCACCGACCGCTACGGCTCCACCGCCGACGCGGGCAAGTACCCCGTCGGCCCCGGCGACGCGCTCCCCTGGGACAAATCCCTCACCCCCAAGAAGGCGGTCACCTCCCTGCTCGCCGAGCTCCGCTGAGAACCCCGGGATAAAGCGGGCTTTACTCCCCGCGATAAAGCCCGCTTTATCCCCGGGAGTAAAGCGGGCTTTATCCCGGCCCTGGGCTCACAACTGACTCACAACCATGTGGCGCGACCCTCGAGCCATGCGAACAAAACTCAGCATCATCCTCGCGTTGCTCGCGGCGCTCCTTGCCGCGCCGGGGTCAGCGCAAGCGGCATCCCCGGCGAAATGGGGATTCGCCTACGTCGACAACCCGACGGCCACGGCTTGGACCACGCTCGACCCGACACACCAGTGGGGCAGCTGGAAGACCACCGCGCCGGGACTTTCGGCCGAGGGCAGGCTCGTCGGCGGCGTCTATCAGGTCAAGTTCCCCGCCATCGGCACCGGCGGCGCCCGTCCCGTCGGCCTCGCACACGTGACCGCGGTCGGCGGCGGCACCAACAACTACTGTCACCTCGTCCGCTGGTTCCAGGAGGCCGCTGACGAGATCGTCGAAGTCAAATGCCAGGCGGCACGGTCGGTCTCGCCCGCTCCGACGCGGTTCACGGTCGTGTGGACGCTCAGTCCGGGCGTCACCGGCGGCCAGGGCACGCACGCCTACTTCCACTGGGCGACCGGGGAGCGCTACAACTCGACCGGCGGCTCGGTCATGGTGACCGGGACGAATCCCTATCTCGTGCAGTTCACCGGGGTCGGCGCGCCGACCGGGCCGCTCACCGGGAACGTTCAGGTGACCGCGGTCGGCCAGTACCAGCAGGCGTTGCGGTGCAAGGTGATGGAGTGGAAAGGCACGGTCACCGTCTCGGCGTCGGTGTACTGCTTCACCGTCACGGGGCAGGTGCCGTCGGGCGTCGACTTCACCGCGTCGTACCACCGGGAGCGGTCGATCATCGGCGCCGCGCCGCCGGAGCCACCCAAGGCGTTCGGCTATCTGTTGTGCCAGAACGGAACCGTGATAGCCAGGTACCCCGTGGGGGTCGGCTGCGGTCAGGTGGGCCCGGCCAAGTACGCGACCGTGTTCCCCGGCCAGCAGGTCAACGAAACACACGCACAGGTGACCGCTTACGGCCCTGGTCCCGGTGTCGCCGCGCCCGGTGATCCGGCGACGTACTGCACGCTCGCCTCGATCTGGGTGAACGCGCAGCCGCCGGTCAACTGCTTCGACAGCACGGGCAGGCCTTCCCTCAACGGTTTCTTCACCGCGTTCACCACGTCACGGCCCTAGTGCCGCCTTCCTGCGCAGCAGGGAGGCGTGCCGCGCGCGGGCACGGATCAGCAGTGTCGTCGCGGCGGTGACGAGTGCCGCACCCGTCGTCGCCGCGACGACCACGGCGAGAAGGCCGAACGCCACCTGGGTACGCGCGGGCACCGGCTCGGTCACCCACAAGGTCACCACGAGCACCGCGCCGGCGAGCCCGGCCAGCGCCGCGAAGGCGTACCGGATCCGCGCGCCGGGCGTCAGCCGGGCGAGCACCTCGTCGGCGGACAGCGACGGCTGTTCGAAGTCAGTCATGCTGGAACCCCTTCTCGGCCAGACGGGCGCGCAGCATCCCCCGCGCGCGGAAAAGGCGGGACTTGACCGTGCCCGCCGGGACGCCGAGCACGGTCGCGCAGTCGGCCAGCGCAAGATCGAGCAGGTAGACCAGCACGAGCACCTCGCGTTCGACCAACGGCAGCCCGGCGAGACCGGCCAGCAACTCGACCCGGTCGAGCACCGGATCGTCGTCGGCCACGAGCTCCGGCTCCGGCGGGACGCGGTACTCCTCGCGCAGGCGGTTCATCAGCGACCGCCGCGCGATCGTGAACAGCCAGGGCGCGAACCGCTCGGCCTCCTTCAGCCGCGGCAGGCCACGGAGCACGGCGACCCACGTCTCCTGGGTGAGGTCGTCGGCCACCTCGGCGGTGTTCACCATGCGGCGCAGCTAGTTCCACAGCGGCACGTGCCATCGCCGGACCAGTTCCGCGAGCGCGTCACGCTCTCCCAGCTGGCAACGGACCACCAGCAAGGCCTCGTCCACATCGCCTCCCGTTCTCTTCATCGGAACAGTCGGCGAAGCGGCGAACAAGGTTCACGGCGAAGAGCCACCCCGGGAAACCCAGGGTGGCTCTTCACGCTCGACGCGGCTCAGCAGTACAGGTTGCCGCCGGGGTCGACGCCCAGGATCTTGGTGAAGTTGCGGTACGCGCTGACCCTGGCCTCCACCTGGTCCTTGCGCTTGCCGTCGCATTCCAGCGCGCCGTTGATGCTGCGGATCGTCTGGCCGAAGCCCTTGTTCTGCACCATCGCGTCGTGCGGCTTCATGCTGCCCGCGCCGGACTGGGTGTTCCAGAACCACAGCCCGGTCTTCCACGAGATCGCCGCGTCCGTCGCCACCAGGTCCGGCTTCTTCAGCAGGTCGACGCCGAAGCTGTCACCGGCGGCCTTGTAGTTGTAGTTCCAGCTCAGCTGGATCGGCCCGCGGCCGTAGTACTGGTCCCTGCCCGCCGGGCAGCCGCCTGCGGCGCCGGGGTCGCAGTAGTGCGAGTAGTTCGCGGTGTTGTACTCCCTGACCGCCTTGAGCCCGTCGCTCTCGTGGTTGACGTTCGCCAGGAACGCGGCCGCTTCCCGCTTCTTGGTGTCGTCGTTGCCCTCGTTGGCGAACTTCCCGAACGACTTCATCCCGGCCACCAGGCCTTCGTAGGTGTAGAAGCCGTTCCTGTTCGGGAACATCTTGTTGAACTGGTCCTTGTTCACCACGAAGGCCTCTTCGCCCGAGGTGGACGCCGAAGCCAGCGGCGCCGCGACCATCGTCCCCACTGCGAAGAACGTGGCCAGCACAGCAAGCACCCGTTTGACAGACATCGCGAATACTCCTCAGTAAAAAATGGATTCGGCCAATTCGAAGTGGGCCCGCTCCCACCACCGATCTCGGCCGATTCCGAAGCTAGCAACGCCGCGACGAGCCCCACAAGACGTTCGACACCCATCCACACAATCGTGGGGTTTAGGTCGAACCTCGAACCTTTTCCGCACGTCAGACGTGCCCCCGAGGCTGCTCAGCACGTCTACCCAGCGGTAGAGGTTCGCGCTGTCACCCTGACGGGTGGGTGATCTTCCAGGCCGCACCGAACCCATGCCAAGGTCGAATTTCCGAAGCTTTATTAAACGCACTTTCGGGAAATCAGGAGAATGCCGTGCTCGGTAGAATTGCGTCCACAATGGTCCTCGTCGCACTGGCCGGACTGACCGCGACCGGAGTGAGCGCGGCCGACACGCCGCCCAAGGGCCAGAACTGCTGGGCCACCCATTACGGCACGATGCCCGGCGGCGCGCGCACCGCGAACGGCGACCTCTACGACGGCAACCGCGACGCGGCCGCGACCTCGCTCAGCCGCAACCCGCAACTTCCGTTCGGCACCAAGGTGAAGGTCACCAACGTCAAGACCAAGAAGTCGCTGACCGTGGTCATCAACGACCGGGGCACCTACGCCTGGACCAAGGACGTTCCGAAGTGCCTCGACCTCACCGACGGCGCCTTCCAGCGCCTCGGCGGCAAGATCAACCCCGACGACGGCCACATCGTCGTCAAGGAGCAAATCCTCAAGTAGCCCAAGGGGGTCGTGAGTGTTTGGACCGGTTAGAACCGGCCGCATCACTCACGACCCCCTCCGTCAGGCCCGCGGGCGAGGGGTTGGCGGGTGAGTGCGAACTCTGCTCCGCTGGATGCAGCGGAGTTACCACTCGCGGCCTTCGATCGTGAAGCGAGGGGACCCCCGAGTGCCTACTACGCACCGAGGGGCACCCTCACCTCAGCCCGGCACACGCCACATTTGCCACTCACGCTTACTACTGAGGGAAGGGCAAAGGTGGCGCGGTGGTAGCCGACTTCGCCGCGCAGGTGGGTCGTCGAAGGACTCCGCAGCGTGACCTTTTGTCCGCTTTAGTCTTCCTTGACCATATTCTTGGGCTGGTTGGGTCGCTTCGGATGACGTGAACGCCTCGTTCGCAACGTTGTGCGTTGCGAACGAGGCGTTCACGTCATCAGTCGGTGTGTACTGGTGGGTTGCGCGGGGTTTGAGCCGTCAGATGGCCCCAACGCCACATCGTCGAAGCGCCGACCACGCCATGTTTGACTTTCCGCCCAAGAGAACCGCCCGCAACGCGCACCACCCCCAAGGACTCAGCGCGTGCAGCTCAGCACGACGCTGCCGGCGTAGTAGCCGGCGGTGATCCGCGTGGAGTCACTCCAGGTGACCCCGCACTGCGCGGGCGAGTACCGCGCGGCGGCCGCGAAGCCCAGCGTGGTCGTGGTCGCCTTCTGGATCGCTTTCTTCGCCGTGTTTTCGTACGACGTCCAAGTGAACGTCTGGGTTTCCTTCACCGAGACCGAAGCCGACGCCGGCGAGGCCAGGACCATCGGGCCCACTCCGGCAACGGCGGCGAACAACGCGCAGGCCGCAGCCCGCTTCACAATGCTCTTCACTTGCCTTTTCCCCTCTCGAAACAACAATTTCAGGAACAGACCGGGACCCGGATCGTGTCGCCCCGGTAGCGCGGCTCGAGCCGCTCCTCCCCTGCCGGGCCTTCGTAGACGTACGGACCGCTCGCGCTCAAAGCGTGCGAGTACGTGTAGTTGACGTAGACGCACGCGGCCCAGTCAGTCGAAGCCGACGCCGAAGCCGCGTTGACCGAGAAGACACCGGCCACGACGGCGAGCACGGCGACCGTCACCGCCTCCCTGAGCCTCACTTCACACACTCGATCCGCGCGTAGCCCTGGTACCAGTGCGGTTCCGTCGGTTTGACCGCCGTCGTGGTGATCGTGCACTGCGAGTTCTCGTACCCGCCCGTCGCCGCGTTGTGGAAGGCGACGACGACGGCGCGGTTCAGCGCTTCCGACGCGCTGTTGCCGGTGCCCGTCCCGCTGAAGTACTCGCCGCCCGCCGCGCTGGCCGCGGCGGGCAAGACCAGGCAGACGCCGGTGGCGGCGAAGGCCACCACGCAGAACAACTTTCTCATCCGGACACCCCTGTCCCTCACGTGAAGACCCCCTCCGGCCCCACTGATGTCAACTTCGATGAGCGAAGGTCGGCCAGACATTCATCTCAGCTGACGTCCGAATCATGGCCGACAACCCTGCACACTGTCAACTGAGGCAAAGCCGGTTAGACTGGGCATACACCTGAGCTCACGAAAGAGGCCAGCAGATGGAGCAGGAGCCGGGAGCGGGACAGCTCGCCGAGCGGATCGATCACCTGTTCAGCGTCGTGCGTCGCCCGAACGGCGAGCAGCACAGCCACGAGGAGGTCGCCAAGGCGTGCCGGGAGGCGACCGGCGAATCCTTCTCCGCGACCTATCTATGGCAGCTGCGGACCGGCAGGCGGGACAATCCCACCAAACGCCATCTGGAAGCGCTGGCCGCGTTCTTCCAGGTCCCGCCCGCGTATTTCTTCGATGACGAGCAGGGCGACAAGATCGCCCAGGAACTCGAACTGCTCGGCGCACTGCGCAACAACGCGGTCCGTCAAGTCGCTCTGCGTGCCGTCGCGCTTTCGGAAGAAGGTCTTGGCACGGTAAACGACATCATCGATACTATTCAACGGAGGGAAGCGCAGCGGGGGGTGTCCAACGACAACACCGGCTGAAAGGCTTTAGCAGGGGAGGAAAGTGCTGTCCTCGCGGCGTGCACTGTGGAAGCGGTGCAAGGGAATCGTGGCGTCGGTAGAAATACCTACACCATTCGAGATGACCGGATTCCTCGAAACACTCGCGCGGCGGCGCGGGCGGCGAATCGAACTTGTGCCGATGAAGGCGAATTCGGCCGCTCCGTGCGGGGTGCTCGCGGCCACCGATCAGGCCGATTACGTCTTCTACACGACGGAAACCAGCGCGCTGCACCAAGAACACATCCTGTTGCACGAAATCGGTCATTTGCTCTGCGGGCACGCCGGTTCGGATCAGCTCGACGCCGCGGTGCCCGCCGCGCTCATGCCGAACCTCTCCCCCGAGCTCATCCGCCGGGTGCTGGGCCGCACGACCTACGCCGAGGAGCAGGAGCGTGAGGCCGAGCTGGTCGCGTCGCTGATCATGCGCCAGGTGCGCCGTGAGACGCCCACCGCGCACGCCGGCGGGCTCGGCGCGCTCGAAGCCGCGTTCGGGGGCCGGAACGGCAGAGCGGGCAGACGCCGGTGACGCACTACGTCTTCAGCGGGGCGATCCTGCTCGTCGTCGTCTACAAGCTCTTGGTCAACCGCGGCCGCAAGCTGACGCCGGTGCTGAAATACCTGCTCCTGTTCTTCACCAGCCTCGCCGTCGGCATCGTGTTCGTCGCGCCGCCGACGACGGAGCTGATCATGCGGTTCGAGCCGTTCCCGCTCACCGCGCGCCTGCTCGGCAACGCGTTCCAGCTGCTCGCCATGCATTTCCTGGTGCGGCTCGCCGGGTCGACACGCACGCCGGAGCCACGCAGCGGCTTCCGCTATCTGGTCGTGGCCTGGCTGACGATGACCGCGCTGCTGGCCACCACCAGGTTCGACGCCGGCGACGACGGGTTCACCAGGACCAACGCGCTGCGGCCGTCGCTCATCGGCTACCAGCTGGTGCTCTATCTCTACGGCGCGGGCTGCCTGGTCGTGTTCGCCAGGATGATCAACCGCTACGCCGCGGAGTGCCCGCCCGGCCCGTTCCGGGTCGGCCTGCGCACGGTGGCGGCGAGCGCCGTGTGGACGATCTTCTGGGCGACCTGGGCCTGCCTGCCGACGGTGTGGATCCTGCTGACCGGGCTGAGCCGCCAGACGTTCATGGCGGTCAACCTGAACCTCTCCTGGCTGACCGTGGCGTTGTGGATCGTGGGCGCGATGCTCGCCACCTGGGGTGAGCAGCTGGCCCGCCTGCACCGCCGGATCAGTGCGATCCGGCGCTACCGCGCGATGGCGCCGCTGTGGTCGGCGCTGTTCGCCGCGCAGCCCGGCATCGCGCTCACCGGCCTGCCGCGTGACCCCGAGTTCGCCCTCTACCGGCGGATCATCGAGATCCGTGACGGCGTGCTCGTGCTGCGCAGGCACATCCCGCCGCAGGTGGCCGAGTGGGTGCGCGCCCCGCAGAGCCCGGCGACGCTCGAGGCGGCCTCGCTCGCCGCCGCGCTGATCGCCAAGGAGGCCGGGCACAGCTGGCCTGCCGCGCCGCACGCGCCGGCCGCGGTCGACGCCAGCATCGAGTCCGAGACGGCGTGGCTCACCGAGGTCGCGCGCGCGTTCGCGACCTCGCCGGTGGTCGACGAGGTGCGCATGCACACCACGACCAGGTACGGGTCGCACCCCACGGCTGCGTGAGCGTCATCACTGCTGCACAATCCACCGTGAAACGCCCGCCCTGACCGCCCTAGAGGGGGACGAGTGATCCACAAGTTTTCGGTGCGCACGGCCGGTGCCGCGGAGCCCGATGTGGAGCGTGCCGGGCGTGACCTCGGTCTGCCCGATCTGGAGATCTGGCACGACTACTACATCCAGTTCGCCACCGAGCCCGGCACCGAGGGCCTCGCGGCCGTCTGCGACGCGCTGCACGGGCCGATCGGCAAGGTGACTGTCGCCGACGTCGCGCTCGCCGAGGGTGAGGTCCAGGTCGCCTACCGCCGCGGTGTCGTCGACAACGAGAGCGACTCGCTCGTCGCCATGTGCGCGGCGCTCGGCCTCGACGCGGTCGCGGGCAAGATGGCGACCAGCTACAAGTCGTCCTCGCCGAAGCTGGCCGAGATCATCAGGGCCACGCGCTTCAACCAGACGATCGAAGAGCTGCACGAGACCGAGCCGCGCTACGAGACGCTCATGCCCAGCGGGCACTACGAGCCGGCGCGCTACTACGACCTCACCAAGCTCAGCGACGCCGAGCTGGCCGAACTCGGCAAGGCCGAGGGCCGCAACCTCTCGCTCGCGCAGATGCAGCACATCCGGGGCATCCAAGAGCAGCTCGGCACCGAATCGGTCACCGACGTGCTGTTCGAGGCACTCGACGCCCGGTGGAGCGACCACTGCGCGCACACCACCTGGAAGTCGCTCGGCAGCCTGCTCGGGCGCCTGGTCGCGGCGTCGAAGGACACGCAGAACCCCAATATCCTCAGCATGTTCCACGACAACGCCGGTGTCTGGGACTTCTACTCCGGCCACGCGATCGCCGTCAAGGCGGAGACGCACAACGGCCCGTCGGCCATCTCGGCCTACTTCGGCCAGCTGACCAAGCTCGGCGGCGTGCTGCGCGACATCCTCGGCACCGGGCTGGTCGCCGACCCGATCGGCTCGTTCGAGTACACCGCGCTCGGTGTCCCGGAGACGCAGGCGCCGATCGCAGGCCGCCCCGCGCCGAAGCAGATCGCGTCGGACACCATCCGCGCGATCAAGGAGTACGGCAACACCTTCGGCGTGCCGATGACCTACTCCCACATGACCTTCCACCCGGCGTACCGGGCGAAGCCGTTCGCGCTCGGCGGCAGCATCGGCATCATGCCGACCTCGGCCGCGCAGCCGGGCACGCCGCAGCCGGGTGACCTGGTGGTCCTCATCGGCGGCCTGACCGGCAACGAGGGCATGCACGGCGCGTCCGCGAGTTCCGCGGGCAGCACGATGGACGTCACCTCGGTGCAGATCGGCGCGCCGCTGGAGCAGGTCAAGTTCCGCAAGGCGCTGGTCGACCTGCGTGACGCGGGCTGCCTGCGCGCGCTGACCGACGTCGGCGGCGCCGGGCTCAACAGCGCGGTCGGCGAGATCGGCGACCCGGGCGGCGTGTGGATCAACACCGCGCTCGTCCCGCTGAAGACCTCGGCGCTGCCGATGTGGCGGATCCTGCTTTCCGAGTCGCAGGAACGGATGCTGCTCGCGATCCCGCCGTCGGAGTACGCGGAGGCGTCGCGGATCCTCAAGCGCCACCAGGTGCGCACGACCGCTATCGGCCGCTTCACCGACACCGGCCGGTACACCGTCTTCCACCAGCCCGAGCTGACCGAGGCAGGCGTGCTCGCGCAGGCCGAGCCAGGCGAGTTCGGCGAACTCGGCTTCGACGTGCCGTACGGCCTGCTCGACTTCGACATCCCCCGCATCGAGACCGGCCCGGTCCCGGCGATCACCACGCCCGCGCCGTCGTGGCCCGCGATGGGCATCGACGAGGTCGGCAAGCTGCTGGAGCAGGTCGTCGCCGACGCCGAGGTCGCTTCGCAGCACTACGCGGACTCGCAGTACGACTCCACGGTGCAGGGCAACACCTTCTACGGCCCGCAGTACGGCGACCAGCAGCGGGTTTCGACCGGGTACTGGGCCGGGACGCCGGTCGACGGCTCGCGCGCGGCGGCGGTGCTCTCGACCGCCTTCAACCCGTGGCTGTTCGACGTGCACCCGGTCGACGCGCTGCGCCAGATGTTCGTCGACGTGGTCGCCGGTCAGGTGCTGGCGGGCGTCGCGCTCAACGACATCTGCCTGACCGACAACTTCTACACCCCGCACCTGGCCGAGAACTGGCAGGAATGGCTGGTCGGCATGGTCGACGAGCTCGCGGTGCTGGTCCGGCACTTCGGCGTGCCGGTCATCTCCGGCAAGGACTCGTCGGCAGGCTCGACCGCGACCGACGAAGGCGTGGTCAGCGTGCCGCCCGCGGTGTTCCTCACCGCGCTGGGCAAGGCGCCGGACGCCGCCGAGCTGACGCCGGAGCAGTGGACCGGCGCGGGCAGCGTGCTCGCGCTGATCGGCCCGCGGACCCCGTCGCCGGTCGCGACCGTCGCGGGTCGCCTGCTCGGGGTTTCCGAAGGCCCGCTGGACGGGGTCGACTTGTCCACTGTGGACGCTTACCTCGCGGCGCTGGCCGCGAACCGGGGCTCGTTCCGCAGCGCGACCAGGATCGGCCCGGGTGGCGTCGCCGCCGGTCTGGTCAAGGGCGCGCTCGCGAGCGGGCTCGGCGTCGAGCTGAACACCGAAGCGGCGCAGGCGGAACTGCTCTTCGCCGAGCACCGCGCCGGCGCGCTCGTCGAACTCGACGAGGCCACGCTCGCCGCGCTGCCCGAAGCCCTGAACGCCGTCGTGCTCGGGCGTCTGGTCGACGAGACCGGCGTCCGCGTGGCAGGCACCGAATTGCTCACCCCGGCCGTCGCCGACCGCTGGTCCGGTTCGTTCACCGCGAGGATCTCGTGAAGACAACAGTCAACGTCCTGTACCTGCCCGGCACGAACTGCCAGGACGAAACCCTGCGCGCGTTCCGCGACGTCGGCGCCGAGCCGAGGCTGCGCTTCGTCGCCGACGTGCTCGACGGCTCCGAGCGGCTCGACGACGCCGACATCCTGTGCGTGCCAGGCGGCTTCTCGTTCGGTGACCACCTGGGTGGCGGCTCGGTCGCGTCGCTGCTGCTGAAGACGCGGCTCGCCGACCAGTTCAAGGCCTGCCTCACCCGGCCGCTTTTGGGGATCTGCAACGGTTTCCAGATCGCGCTGCGGGCGGGCTGCTTCGGCGAAGGCGTCGCGCTGAAGGTCAACGCGGCGGGCACCTTCCGCAACGAGCCGCACGCACGGCACATCGTCGAGCCGGGCAACGAAAGCCCGTGGCTGACCGGCCTCAGTGGACAGACGCTGGCTTTCCCGTTCGCGCACGGCGAGGGCCGCTTCAGCCACCTGCCCGAGGCGACCGACGGCTGGCAGGCCGCGCTGCGCTACGCGGACGGGTCCGAATTGGACGGTTCGCAGGGCGGCATCGCGGGCATCACCAGCGCCGACGGTCTGGCGTTCGGGCTGATGAACCACCCCGAGCGCGCGATGGACGACGAGATCCGGTTGGCCTTCTTCGAAAACGGTGTTCGCGCCGCTGCGTAACGGCCCCGTTCACCGCAACGGACGCCTGGTACGTACCGGTCCGGCACTGGTAAGAATGGTCGGTGATCTTCTCTGATCTCGACGCTTTCATCACCCACCCCCGGATCACCGGGCTGACGCTGTCCCGTGACGGCTCCCGGCTCGTGGTCTCCGTGGCGGCGCCGAACCGCAAGAAGTCCCGCTACACCACGGCTTTGTGGGCGCTCGACCCCGACGCGGCAGGCTCGGCCAAACGACTGACCCGCAGCGTCGAAGGCGAGTCCGGCGCCGCGTTCACGCCGGGCGGCGACCTGCTGTTCGTGTCGTCGCGCCCGGATCCGGCGGGCGAAAAGTCCGGAACGGCGCTCTGGTGCCAGCCGGCCGACGGTGGTGACGCCCGCGTGCTTGTCGCTCTATCGGGTGACACGCGGGACGTGGTCGTCGCCGCCGACGGGACGGTCGTGTTCGGCTCCGACCTGCATCCGTCGGCCGTCGATGCCGATCATGACAAGGAAATCCGCAAAGAACGCGCGGACGGCGGGGTCACCGCGATCCTGCACGAGGAGTTCCCGGTCCGGTACTGGGACCACGATCTGGGCCCGGCGGCCACGCGCCTGTTCGTGCTGTCCGGCGACGAGCCGCGCGACCTCACCGGGCACGTCGGCCGGGCGTTGAGTTCGAGCGCCGGCTGGGACATCAGCCCGGACGGCCGCACGATCGTCACCGTCTGGATCGTCGCCGAACCGGCTGGCTCGCAACGGTCCACTCTGGTCGCGATCGACGTCGCGACCGGCGAACGCCGGGTGCTCGCCGAAGATCCCGAGCACGAATACGACTCGCCCCGCATCTCCCCCGACGGCACGCGGGTCTCGTTCGGCGTCGAGCGCCGGTTCACCCCAGAGGAGCCGGGCGACCGCTGGCTCGGCGTGCTTCCGTTGGCGGGCGGCGAAATCCGCACGCTGGCCGTCGAGTGGGACCGCTGGCCGCATTCGGCCGTGTGGACACCGGACGGCGCCGCGCTCGTGGTGGTCGCGGACGACAACGGCCGCGCCCCGCTCTGGCGTGTCGACTTGGCGACCGGCGAGCACACCCGCCTGACCGACGACGACGCCGCGTACACCGACGTCCACATCGGACACAACGGCTGGGCGTACGCGTTGCGCGCGGCCGTCGACAGTCCGCCCGCTCCGGTGCGGATCGCTTTGGACGGCTCGAAAATCGAGCTGCTGCCGAGCCCGGTCGAGCCGATCGCGGTACCCGGCAGGCTCGAGGAAGTCGTCACCACGGCCGAGGACGGCACCCGGATCCGGTCCTGGCTCGCGCTCCCCCACGACGCGAGCGCGGCCTCACCGGCGCCGCTGGTGCTCCAGGTGCACGGCGGCCCGGTCCTCTCCCAGAACACGTGGTCGTGGCGCGCGAACCCCTGGCCGTTGGTGGAGCGCGGTTTCGCGGTGCTGCTCCCCGATTTCGCGCTGTCGACCGGCTACGGCCGCGACTTCATCCGCCGCGGCTGGGGTCAGTGGTGCGGCGCCCCGTACACGGACCTGATGACCTTCACCGACGTCACCAGCGCCCGCCCCGACATCGACGGCGACCGCACGGCGGCGATGGGCGGTTCCTTCGGCGGCTACATGGCCAACTGGATCGCCGGCCACACCGACCGCTTCGACGCGATCGTCGCGCACGCCTCGGTCTGGCGGCTCCACGACTCCGCCGAGACCGGCGACATCCCCTGGTTCTTCCACCGCGAGATGACCCCCGAGACGGCCGACGCCCAGTCGCCCCACCATTCGGCCGACGCCATCACCACGCCCATGCTCATCATCCACGGCGACAAGGACTACCGCGTCCCCATCACCGAAGCCACCCGGCTCTGGTGGGACCTCTCCTCCCGCACCAAGGCCGAAACCACCTCGCCCCACAAGTTCCTCTACTTCCCCGACGAGGGCCACTGGATCCTCGCGCCCCACCACGCCAAGCTCTGGTACGCCACCGTCCTCGCCTTCCTCTCCCACCACGTCCTCGACGCCCCCTGGACCCGCCCAGCCCTCCTCGGCTGACCCGCGACGCACGTCCCGACTCCCCAGGCACGCGTGCCGACTCCCCGGGTACGCGTGCCGACTCCCCGGGCACGCCGATGCCATGCGCGTCAGGCATGGCTTTCATGCGGTATCGGCGTTGGACCGGCTGCCCCGCGTGACCCGATCCTGGGGTTACACAAGGGAAGGGAGGCCGGGATGAACGAGTTGGCCGGCGTGATCGTCGGACGGGGTTTCGCGGGGTGGGCGACCGAGCTGGTGCAGGAGTTCCGGGACAACCAGTTCAACGGGAATGTCGGCGGGCGGTTGGTGGAGGAGAGTCCGTGGGCTCGGGTGTGGGACATCCGGCTGGAGCCCGGGGAACGGCTGGCCGCGCATCGGCACGTGCTCGACTACTCGTGGACCGCGGTGACGGCGGGCCGCAGCCGTCAGCACACGGACGACGGCACCACCCGAGAGGTGACTTACCGGGCGGGTGAGAGCCGGGGTTTCACGTTCGGCGAGGACGAATACCTGTTGCACGACTTGGAGAACATCGGCGACACGACGCTCGCGTTCGTGACCGTCGAGCTACTCGGGGACCGGGCGCTGCAGGTGCGGCGGGACGACCGCTGACACGCGGGCGGCCAGCTCGATGAAGGCGGCGGTGACCGGGTCGGGGCGGTGGCGCGTGAACGCCGCGATCGGGCGGCGGACCGCGGGCGCCGGGAAGACGGCGTTCACCGGGTCGGACGGGGCCAGGATGTTCGCGGGCACCAGCGCGGGCCCGAGCCCGGCCGCCGCGAGCCGGGGAGCGGCGCTGGTCTGCGCGGTGCGCACGGCGACGCGGGCGGTGAAACCCGCCGCCGCGCAGGCCTGGTCGACGACCTCCGCGAGGCCGTTGACCGGGTCGTAGTGCACCCAGCGGCGGTCCGCGAGGTCGCTCAACGCGAGCGTGTCCGGGGTCGCCTCGCCCGCGGGCAGTACGACCACGAACTCCTCGACGCCGAGATCGCGGATCGGACCGGCCCAGTCGTCGGGGCGGGGGCCGACGGCGACGTCCGCGAAGCCGTCGCGGACCGACTCCTCCAGCTCGCCACGGTGCGCGAACTCGCTCAACCGCAGCTCGACCTCCGCATGCGCGTGCTGCCACTCACGCACCACCGGCAGCAACGCGCCCAACGTCAGCGACTGGACGACCGCGACGTGCAGTTCGCCCGTCACCAGCCCGGCCGCGCGGTGGCCGACCTCGCGCACGCGGTGCGCTTCGGCCAGCGTCGCGCGGGCGGCGGGCAGGACCGCGCGGCCCACCGGCGTCAGCACGACCTGGCGCGGCAGGCGCTCCAGCAACGGCGCGCCCACGATCCGCTCGAGCTCGCGGACGCTGCGCGACAGCGCGGGCTGCGTCACCAGCAACTCGGCCGCCGCGGCGGTGAACGTGCCGTGATCGACCACCGCGACGAAGCATTCGAGCTGCCGGACCGTGACCATGCACTCAGCTTATACATCGCAGCGATAAGCGGCATTGGACGCATAGCTGCTGGTACTCGAAGCTGGATTCACCAACACCGAAGGAGTTCAGCAATGACCATCGAAGGCAGCCGCGTCGTCGTGATCGGCGCCGGTTCGGGCATCGGGCGCGCCATCGCGCTCGCCGTCGCCAAGGCGGGCGCGACCGTCGTACTGGCCGGACGCGAGCAAGACAAGCTCGGCCGGACCGCGGCCGAGATCGGCGGCGAGGTCACGACGGTCGCCGTCGACCTGGCCGACGAGGACTCGATCGCCGCACTGGCAGCCACAGCGGGACAGGTCGACCACGTGATCAGCACGGCGAGCGCCGCCGCCAACGGCCCGCTGGCCGAGTTGACCAAGCAGGCCATCGACAACGCCTTCGCCGCCAAGGTCACCGGCCCGCTCCTGCTCGCCAAGCACTTCGACGTGACCGGCTCGATGCTCTTCTTCTCCGGCGTCATCGCCTGGCGGCCCGCTCCACAAAGGACGGTCATGGCCACCGCCAACGGCGCGCTGGCTCACCTCGTCCAGGCGCTGGCCGTCGAACTCGCGCCCGTGCGCGTCAACGCGATCTCACCCGGCATCGTCGACTCCGGCGCCTGGGACGGCATGGGCGAGGCCAAGGCCGCCTTCCTCGACTCGGTCGCCGCCAAGAACCCGGCCCGCCGCGTCGGCTCGACCGAAGACCTCACCGAGGCCGCGCTCTTCGCGCTCACCAACCGCTTCACCACCGGCACCGTGCTGCACGTCGACGGCGGCGGCCGTCTCGCCTGAGCAACGGGGGTCGTGAGTGGTATGACCGGTTAGAACCGGCCGTACCACTCACGAGCCCTTGACCGCTTCCTTGCGCGACTGGACCCGGCGGTAGCTCCAGATCAGCAGCGCGAACAGGATGACCGAGGAGATGATCAGGCTCGACCCCGTGCTCCAGCCCGGAAACGGCAGCCACGGGAACGCGCGCAGGCCCCACAGGATGCCGGCGGCGAGCAGGCCGAGTCCGGCGAGCACCGAACCGGCGATGCGCAGCGGCGAGGAGACGCTGTCCTCGGCCGCCTTCATCGCGCGGTCCTGGACGGGGTCGACGAAGCGTTCGAGCGCCGGGAACTCGTTCGCGAGGATGAGGAGCCCGGCGAGCACCAGCAGCAGACCGGGGCCGGGCAGTACCAGCAGGACCACGCCGACGATCACCAGCACACCGCCGGCCACCGTCAACGCCACCCGCTTGACCGGATTGACCGCTGCCACTTGGTTCCTCCTCGAGAAGCTCACGCCGAGAAACCGATCATGGCACGAAACCGGTCATTTCCCCGTTATGCACTGGATCGCCAGCAGGGCGATGTCGTCGTGATCGGCGTCACCCAGCCAGTGGTGGACGGACCCGCGCACCTCTTCGACGGTAGCCGCCGCGTCCCGCCCGCCGCACGCCGAAAGCGCCTTGCGCAGGCGTTCCTGGCCGTAGAGCTCGGTGCGGTCGGCGAAGCCGCGTGCCTCGGTGATGCCATCGGTGAAGAACAGGCAGAGGTCGCCTTCGGCCAGGTCGACGGTGCATTCCGCGAACTTCGCCTGCTCCGCGATGCCGACCAGCATGCCGGCCAGCACCGGCTCCTCGACCTCGCCGGACTCGCGCAGCACCAGTGGCGGCGGATGGCCGCCGGTGGCGATGGTCAGCCGGACGCCGCCGGCGTGTTCCATGATCGAGCCGACGATCAGCGTGGCGAACCGGCTGCTGCCGGCGTTGAGCATGGTCTGGTTGAGCAGGCTGAGCAGCCGGTCGCCGCTGCGCTCCACCAGCTGCAACGCGGCCAGCGCGTGCCGCACGCGGCCGGTCAGCGCGGCGGCCGCGGCCCCGTTGCCGCAGACGTCGCCCAGCACGAACATCGCGCTGCCGTCGGAGCGGGGATGCACGTCGTAGAAGTCGCCGCCGACGCCGAGCGGACCATCGCCGGGCTCGTACCAGACCGCCATCTCGGTGCCCCGCACGCGCGGCAGCTCGGGCGGGCGCAGCGTGGTCTGCAGGCCGTGCGCGGCGTCCTTCCACCGCTCGTGCTTGAGCGCTCCGACCAGCGTCGACGCGGCGCGCTGCGCGAACGCGGTGGACGCGTGCGCCTGCCGGTCGCCGAAGACGTCCTCGTCCTTCAAACGCCCGAAGACCAGCGCGCCCTGGATGCCGCGTTCGTCTTGCGCGAGCGAGACCACGGACAGCCGCGCGCACCGCGCGAGCGAGCCGGCGAACGCGGGCGGCAGCGCCTTGATCTCGGCCTGCGGGAGTTTGTCAGCCGCGATGCCCGCGGTGCTGGTGACGGCCTTGGCCAGGGTGGAGGCGAACTCGGCGGGCACCTTGCGGACGCGGCCGTGCTCGACAGGGCGGCCACGCTCCTGGCGCCACCATTCCCAACGGCCACGGGTGGTGGGCAGCACGAGCAGCGCGACGTCGCCGAGCGGCCCGACGGCGAGTTCCGCGATCAGGCGGGCGGCTCGCTCACGGTCGAGCATGCCGATCAGCCGGGCTCCGACGTCGGCGAGGTAGCCCTCGACGGAGGGGCCGCGCGTCGCCGGGCTCAGCCCGGTCTCGCGTCCGGTCACCGGCCCTGCTGCCATCTCGAAGTTACCTCCTGCCCCAGCGTAGCGGACCGACCACGGTGCGCTGTGGCCTCGTTGGCAGGCTGTGTCGAAGCATAGAGCGAATCATGGGAGGCTGAACAACGACCATGCGACCCTCGGCAAGGTGGAAAGAGCGAGCATGACCACACACGCTGAACCGGCAGCCGACGAACGCGCGCTCGAACGGGTGCTCACCGCTGTTCACGAGCTCCGCGACGGCAATTTCCGGCGCCGGATCGTCCCGCAGGGCGACGGTGTCGCCGCGCGGCTGGCCGAAGCGGTCAACGACATCGCCGAGCGCAACCAGCTGCTCGTGAGCGAACTACAGCGGGTGCGCACCACGGTCGGCCAGGAGGGCAGGCTCGACGAGCGCGTCTCGACCGAGATCGGGCCGGGCGGCTGGGCGATCGCCATCGACGAGGTCAACGGCCTCATCCAGGACGTCACCAGGCCGACCATCGAGCTGAACCGGGTCATCGGCGCGGTCGCCGACGGCGATCTCTCGCAGCCGATGGAGCTGGAGCTCGACGGCAGGCAGCTGCACGGCGAGTTCGCCGAGCTGGGACACCGCGTCAACGGGCTGCTCGACCAGCTCTCGCTGTTCGCGACCGAGGTCACCAGGGTGTCGCGGGAGATCGCGACCGAGGGACGGCTCGGCGGCCAGGCGCAGGTCCCCGGCGTGACCGGCACCTGGCGCGACCTCACCGACTCGGTCAACTTCATGGCCGACAACCTGACCGAGCAGGTCCGCAACATCGCCCAGGTGACCACCGCCGTGGCGCGCGGCGACCTCTCGCAGAAGATCAACGTCGACGCGCGCGGCGAGATCCTCGAACTCAAGAACACCCTCAACACCATGGTCGACCAGCTCTCCGCGTTCGCGGACGAGGTCACCCGCGTGGCAAGGGAAGTCGGCAGTGAGGGCAAGCTCGGCGGCCAGGCCGAGGTGCCCGGCGCGGCCGGTCGCTGGCGTGATCTGACCGACAACGTGAACCTGATGGCCGACAACCTCACCGACCAGGTCCGCAACATCGCGCAGGTGGCGACCGCGGTGGCCGAGGGCGACCTGTCGCAGAAGATCAACGTGGACGCCAAGGGCGAGATCCTCGAACTGAAGACCACGCTCAACACGATGGTGGACCAGCTGTCCGCGTTCGCGGGCGAGGTCACCCGCGTGGCAAGGGAAGTCGGCACCGAAGGCAAGCTCGGCGGCCAGGCGCAGGTGCCCGGTGTCGCGGGCACGTGGCGTGGCCTCACCGACAACGTGAACTCGATGGCCGACAACCTGACCAGCCAGGTCCGCAACATCGCGCAGGTGACCACCGCGGTCGCGCGCGGCGACCTGACGCAGAAGATCACGGTCGACGCGCGCGGCGAGATCCTCGAACTCAAGACGACGATGAACACCATGGTCGACCAGCTGTCGTCCTTCGCGGACGAGGTCACCCGGGTGGCCCGCGAGGTGGGCACGGAAGGTCAGCTGGGCGGCCAGGCGCAGGTGCCGGGCGTCGCGGGCACCTGGCGCGACCTCACCGGGTCCGTGAACTTCATGGCGAACAACCTGACCGCGCAGGTCCGCAACATCGCCCAGGTGGCGACCGCGGTCGCGAAGGGCGACCTGTCGCAGAAGATCGCCGTCGACGCGCGCGGCGAGATCCTCGAACTCAAGAACACCCTCAACACCATGGTCGACCAGCTCTCCGCCTTCGCGGGCGAAGTCACCCGGGTGGCAAGGGAAGTCGGCAGTGAGGGCAAGCTCGGCGGCCAGGTCGAGGTGCCGGGCGTCGCGGGCACCTGGAGTGACCTCACCGACTCGGTGAACTTCATGGCCGACAACCTCACCGGCCAGGTCCGCAGCATCGCCCAGGTGACCACCGCGGTCGCGAAGGGCGACCTGACCCAGAAGATCAACGTCGACGCGCGCGGCGAGATCCTCGAACTCAAGAACACGATCAACACCATGGTCGACCAGCTCTCCGCGTTCGCGGACGAGGTCACCCGAGTCGCCCGCGAGGTCGGCACGGAAGGCAAGCTCGGCGGGCAGGCGCAGGTACGCGGGGTCGCGGGTTCCTGGAAGGACCTGACCGACAACGTGAACGTCATGGCCGACAACCTGACCGGCCAGGTCCGCAGTATCGCCGCGGTGGCGACCGCGGTCGCAGGCGGTGACCTCGGCAAGAAGATCACCGTCGACGCGAAGGGCGAGATCGCCGCGCTCGCCGAGACGATCAACGGCATGGTCCAGACCCTGCGCGCGTTCGCCGACGAGGTCACGCGGGTGGCCCGCGAGGTCGGCACGGAAGGCATCCTGGGCGGCCAGGCGCGGGTGCCGAACGTGGCGGGCACGTGGAAGGACCTGACCGACAACGTCAACTTCATGGCCGACAACCTGACCAGCCAGGTCCGCAACATCGCGACCGTCACCACGGCGGTCGCCAGTGGTGACCTCACGAAGAAGATCGACGTCGACGCGCGCGGCGAGATCCTCGAACTCAAGACGACGATCAACACCATGGTCGACCAGCTGTCCGCCTTCGCCGCGGAAGTCACCCGTGTCGCCCGTGAGGTCGGCACGGATGGCACGCTCGGCGGCCAGGCCGAGGTCGAGGGCGTGTCGGGCACGTGGAAGCGGCTCACCGAGAACGTGAACCAGCTGGCGGGCAACCTGACCGCGCAGGTCCGCGCGATCGCGGTGGTCGCGACGGCGGTGACCGCGGGTGACCTGACCAGGCAGATCACCGTGGAGGCGTCCGGTGAGCTCGCGGAGCTCAAGGACAACATCAACCAGATGATCGCCAACCTGAAGGAGACCACGCGGACCAACCGCGAGCAGGACTGGCTCAAGACCAACCTGGCCAGGATCTCCGGTCTCATGCAGGGTCACCGTGACCTGGCGACGATGACCTCGCGCGTGCTCAGCGAGCTGGCGCCGCTGATCGGCGCGCAGCAGGCGGCGTTCTTCCTGACCAGGGAAGGGGAAAACCGGCAGCCGGTGCTCGACCGGATCGCGGGCTACGGGCTGCCGGACTCCCCCGAGACGATGCGGTTCAACTTCGGCCAGTCGCTCGTCGGGCAGGCCGCGGTCGACCAGCGCACGATCCTGATGCGCAACGCGCCCGCCGGGTACACGCGGATCTCGTCCGGGCTCGGCTCGGCGTCGCCGGTGAACCTGATCGTGCTTTCCGTGCTGTTCCAAGGCGAAGTGCTCGGCGTGGTGGAACTGGCCTCGGTCAACGAGTTCAGCGACGTGCACCTGGATCTCCTCGAACAGCTCAAGGAGACCATCGGCATCAACGTCAACACCATCCAGACCAGTTCGCAGACCGAGGAGCTGCTCACCGAATCCCAGCGCCTGGCACAGGAACTGCGGGCGCGGACCGAGCAACTCCAGTCACAGCAAGGCGAACTGCAGAGCTCCAACACCGAGCTCGCCGAAAAGGCCGCGCTGCTGGCGCAGCAGAACGCCGACATCGAGATCAAGAACACCGAAATCGAGCAGGCACGCCAGGAACTGGAAGAGCGCGCGCGGCAGCTGACCATGGCTTCGGCGTACAAGTCGGAGTTCATGGCGAACATGTCGCACGAGCTGCGCACCCCGTTGAACAGCGCGCTGATCCTCGCAAAGCTCTTGGCCGACAACCTCGAAGGCAACCTCACCGAGAAGCAGATCCAGTTCGCCAAGACCATCTATTCGGCGGGCAGTGACCTGCAGCAGCTGATCAACGACATCCTCGACCTGGCGAAGGTCGAGTCCGGCCACGTCGACCTCCAGGTGTCCGACGTGACACTGCCCGAGGTCGTCGACTACGTGGAATCGCTGTGCCGCCCGCTCACCCAGGACAAGGGCCTGGAGTTCGCGGTGGTCATCGACCCGCCGGTGCCGAGCAGCCTGCACACCGACGAGCACCGGCTGCAGCAGGTGCTGCGCAACCTGCTATCCAACGCGGCGAAGTTCACCGACGAAGGCAGTGTCCGCCTGCACATCCGGATGGCCGATCCGTCCGAAGTGGACAAAGAGAGCCTGCGCGCGGCACCCGGCGTGCTGGCGTTCGCGGTCGAGGACACCGGCATCGGCATCCCCGCCGACAAGCTGGCGATCATCTTCGAGGCGTTCCGCCAGGCCGACGGCACGACCAGCCGCAAGTACGGCGGAACCGGGCTCGGCCTGTCGATCAGCCTCCAGCTGACCGAGCTGCTCGGCGGCGAACTCCGCGTGCACAGCGAACCGGGCCAGGGCAGCACGTTCACCCTGTACCTCCCGGTCGACCCGGCGCACTGGGTCATCCCGTCCAAGCCGCGCACGACACTCCCCTCGAGCGCGCCGGACACGCTGCCCCCGGTTTCGGCGACGCTGCCCCGTTTCCACGGCGAGAAGGTGCTCATCGTCGACGACGACCTGCGCAACGTCTTCGCGCTGGCCGCGGTCTTGGAGCAGCACGGGCTCACGGTCGTCTACGCGGACACGGGCGTCGCGGGCATCCGCGTGCTGGAGCAGCAGGAGGACACCGCGCTGGTGCTGATGGACGTGATGATGCCGGAACTCGACGGCAACGCGACCATCTCCGCCATCCGCGAGACGGCAGCGCACGCCGACCTCCCGGTCATCGCCGTCACCGCCAAGGCGACCGAAGAGGACCGCGCCAGGACCTTGGCCTCAGGCGCGGACGAGTACGTCACGAAGCCCGTCGACACGGACCTCCTGCTCAACCTGATCGCGGTCCACCTCGAAGCCGACGCCACCCCCAGCCTGAAGAACTAACGGGATAAAGCCCGCTTAACTCCGCGGAGTTAAGCGGGCTTTATCCCGTGGCAGCACGAATGACAGGAGGCCTCCGGTGACACTCGCCGCGTGGTACGACGGCCACTTGGACACGCCGGTCACGGTGACCAACGCCACCGAGCTGGACATAGTGCTCGATGCCGTGACCGCGGCGAACGCACGGCAGCTCGTCCAGCTCATCCCACACGGCGACACGACCAAGCCGGACTTGACGGTGGGCCTCCACGAAGACCGGGGCACCCTTCGGTACGCCTCACACGATGTCGAGTGCTACAGCACAGGCGGCACGTTCGCGCTCCCCGACGGCTGGGACGAGTTGCTCTATTACCTCGGGTCCGCCGAGTTCGAGTACCCCGACGACGCGGAGATCGCCGCGAAGGATGTTCGCGAAGCCGCCCACGAGTTCCTGCGTACCGCCGGGGAGCGTCCCGCCGGTGTCGAGTGGACCTGCGAATAAGACCGGCCACGACGAAATAAAGCCCGCTTAACTCCGCGGAGTAAAGCGGGCTTTATCCCGGTCTCAGGGGGCTAGGCGGGGTCGTGGGCGTCCCGCGAGACGATGTCGAGCAGCTGGTCGAGCCCGGCGGCGGCGAGCGCGCGGTGTACCGCGCGCTGTTCGACGACGACGCTCACGGGCACGTCCTGCTCCTGGCCGCTCTGGTGGGCCTGGATCAGCGCGGACATCCCCGACGAGGACAGGAACGAGACCCCGGCCAGGTCGACCACGACGGTCATCGGCGATCTCGCGGAGTCCAGCGCCTTCCGCAGCGCGGTTTCCAGCTCGGGGGTGGAGATGAGGTCGATCTCGCCTCGGGCGATCACGGTGGTGACCGTCTCACCCTTCTCAAGGGTGACCTCGAACAACTCAGCAACCACAGGCGTCTCCGTTTCGGCGCGTACGCGAATTCCAGACGGCTGGTTGCTCAACCTTTCCGGTGTCCCACGAGCCTAGCGCACCGCTCTCGGCACCTCAGTGCCCAGCACCGAAGCAGACGAAGCCCGCGGCCGCGACGAGACCGGCGTGGCCGTTGCCGCGCAACGCCTTTTGGGCGTCGGCCAAGGCGACGGCCGGCCGCAGGCCGTCGGCGAGTCCGCGATGGAACTCGATCATCAGTGGCGCGGTCTCGGCGTCGGGGACCGGGACGACCGACGCGATCAGCTGGGCGGTGCCGCGGGCCATGAAGGTCGCGCTGAGGCCGAGCAGCTCGTCACCGGTACAGACCACCGACCGGCCGCTGTCGCACGAGGCCAGCACGACCGTGCGGGGCACCCGGTCGAGCCGTTCCAGGTCGTGCACGACCAGCGGCCCGTCGTGCAGCCGCAGGTCGGAGAACAGCGGCTGGTCGACGGCGAGCCTGCCGTGCGCGGCCAGGTGCAGCACGTCGGCGGACGCGAGCGCCTTGAGCACGGCGTCGACGGTGGCCGCGTCGCCGGTCAACGGAGTCGTGCCGTGCAATGCGGCGACGGCGTGCGCCTCGTGATGCGCGCCGGTGAGGCCGGGGCCCGCCGCGACGGCGATCGTGCCGGACGATCCGGCAGGCCTGGCCGCGACGGTGTGCCACAGCGTCGCGGACGGCGAGACGGTGACCGGGCGGCCGTGACACGACGGCAGCACCGACCACGGCACGCTGTGCAGCGACCCGGTCGGCACCAGCACCAGCGGCCGGTCGCCGACCTCGGGCAGCGCGGTGAACAGCGCCCGGTCGAGCGCGGCGGCGGCGCTGTCGAGCAGGGTCATCGCGGCGGCTCGCGAAGCCGCGCTGCCACCGCGCCTGGCGAGACGGTGCAACGCGAACGGCAGGCGGTCGACGAGGTCGGCCACCGGCGCGGCCGGGCCGAGCGTGCGCAGCCGCAACCGGCCGTCGACCAGCGTCACGGCGTGCAGCACGCCGTCGAGCTGCACGAACTCGACGAGCGCGCGCTCCCCCAGCGCGGGTGCCTTCACCGGCTCGACGCCCTCGACCGGGGCGCCGGGGTGCAGCCGGGTGCGGTCGCGGATCCGGCGTTCGAGCGCGGCCTGCTTGGTGCGCAGCCCGGCCTGGCCGTACCGGTAGATCTGCTCGGCCGTGGCACGCAGCTCGGCCAGCAGCGCGGCGAGTTCCGGGTCGTCCGGCGGCCGGACCGGCCGGTGCGCGAGCCTGCTGGCGCGACCACGTTCCGCCCATTCGAACACCGCCGACGGTTTGCCGGACCGCAGCGCGAATCGCAGCCCCAGCTCGCTGAGTTCGCTGCGATGCGCGGCCGAGTGCGCGCGCAGATCGGTCGCGCCGAGCGCGGCGGCGTGCTCGTCGAGGATGCGCAGCCCGGCGCGGACCGCGCGCGTGGTCGCGCGGGCATCACCGTCCTCCCAGGCCAGCAACGCACGCGCGTACCACCCGCGCGCACGCAAAGCCGCTGGTCCACGTCGTGTCGACGCGCTCGCGGCGCTCAGGTAAGCCCGCCCGCGCGCCCGGTCGCCGCGCTCGAAGGCCAGCCGGGCCGCGGCGAGTCTGGCCTCCAGCGCGGAGGCGGGCCACCCGGCCGCGGTGAGCGTCGAGACCATGGTTTCGACGCGGCCGTCGGCCATCCGCGTTCCCTGCCCTGACGCGAGCCGGGCGCGCAGGATCGCGAGCTGGGCGAGTTCGGCCCATTCACTCCGCTGCTGGCGCATGAATTCGCGACGCGCCCGCGTCGCCTGGTCGAGCGCGGTCGCCCAGTCCCGCCCGAGCTGCGCGGCTTGCGCGACGAGCAACCGGGCAGGCGGGATCAGCAAGCGACGGCGTTCGTTCTCGAACGCCTCGACGGCCCGGCCTGCCGCTTCCCCGGCTTCGGCACGCGCGCCGACGGACAGCAGCAGTTCGGCTTGGTCGGAGAACACCGGCCCGAGCTGCCCGCCCAGCTCCCCGATGATGCGCTCGGCCCGGCTCAGGTGCGCGAGCGCGGCGGGCACGTCACCGCGCACGGTCTCCAGGAAGCCGAGGTTCTCGGCGATGATCCCGACCGCGAGCTGCCGGTCGAGCCGCCTGGCCAGCGCGTCGGCCTCGGTCAGGTCGGCCTCCGCCGCGGCGAACGCGTACCGCTCGGTGAACAGGATCCCCCGGTTGACCAGGGTGCGCTGCAGGCTGATCAGGTCACCGGTCCGGCGCAGCAGCGGGACGGCGACCTGATACTCCGCCTGCGCCTGGTCCAGCCTGCCGATCTGGTGCAGCAGATCCGCGCGCTGCGCCTGCGCCCGCGCGACACCGCGCCCGTCGAGCAGCTCGATGGCGGAGTCGATCTCGCTCAACGCGGCGTCGGGCTTTCCCCGCTGCAGCAACGCGGCGGCCAGCAGGATCCGCGACTCCCCCACCAGCACCGGGCAGCCGCCCGCGAAGTCGATCGACCGCCGCAGATGCCGGACCGCGCTGTCGACGTCCTTCTGCAGCAAGGCCCGTCCCCAGGCCCGCTCGGCCAGCGAAACGGCCTCTTTGTCACCCTCACGCACCGCCCGGTTGACGGCCCGCTCGGCGACCGGCGCCGCCCGCCCGGCGTCGACGTCGGCACGGCGCAGCGCGGCGAGCGCCTGCTGCCGTGCCGTCGGTCTTTCCACCCCGAAAGCATGAAGGGTGCGGGCCCGGAGTGAAACGAATTTCGCGGGAGTGGGATCAAACCGGTGGTGAAGCACTCCGTGAGGTAGTGACCCAGGAAGGCAGGCTCCCCATGACCGCGCACGATGAGCTGATCGTCGACCTCGAAGATCTCGACGCCGTGACCGCCGCGCTGAAGAACCTCGGCGCCTGGGGCGGTGACTGGGAGGTCAGCGAGGATCTGGGGCTCGCGCTGCTGCGGAACCTGGCCGTGCGCTCGGCGGCCGAGCTGGACACGCTCATCGAGAACCTGAACGCGAAGCTGCTTTCGGCGGGCGGCGTGCTGCCGCTCATCGGCAAGAACGACGCGGCCGTCATCGGGTATCCCCAGCACAAAGGCATCCTCGACCCGCTCAACACCGACGTCGAGGTCGTGGTCGGCGCGCCGTCCGGCGGCGTGGGTGTCCACATCGGAGTGGTCGACACGCCGCTGTTCCGGCACGCGACCTTCGGCCCCGAAGTCGTCGCCGACGAGGAGATCGCGCCGACCGAGGACACGCTCGACGTCTGGGCCGGGCACGCCACCTTCGTCGTCGGCAAGATCCGCGAGCACGCCGCGGGCGCCCGGATCACCGTCAAGGCTGGGCTGGACGGCACCAGCGGCGCGCGGTCGCTCTGGGAGACCGCGCGCAAGATCGCGAGCTTCCAGCACGCCGACATCAAGATCCTGAACCTGTCGCTCGGCGTGGTGACCGAGAACGACGTCGAACCGGTCGCGTTGCGGCGCGCGCTCGACCGGCTCGGCGACGGCGTGGTGGTCGTCGCGGCCGCCGGCAACCGGCGGCTGACGTCGAATCCGCTCAAGATCTTCCCGGCCGCGTTCGACGACGTCATCGCGGTCGGCGCGCTGGACGCGCCGTTCTCGATGGATCGCCCGTGGGTGGACCTGGAAGCGCCGGGCATCGTCCAGCAGGGCGCTTACGTCGTCGGCGAGGTGGATCTGCTGGAGTCCCCGCGCGCCGAGTTCGACGGCAAGGCCACCTGGAGCGGCACCTCGTTCGCGGCGGCGACCGTCACCGGCGCGCTCGCGAAGGCGCTGGCCGAGGGCCTTTCCGGCGGCGCCGCGCTCGCGGCCGTCAGCGCCGGTCCCGGCGCGGTGGCCAAAAAGGTCTCCTACCCGCGATGATTGCGACCATGCGTGATGATCCGGCGGTGGTGGCACTGGTCAAGCGGGCCCAGGACGGCGACCAGCGCGCCTGGGACCAGCTCGTCGAGCGCTACGCGCCGCTCGTCTGGTCGGTGTGCATGCGGCACCGGCTCTCCCGCGCCGACGCGGACGACGTCGGCGCAAGTGTGTGGCTGAGGCTCGTCGAAGGCCTTGAGAAGCTTCGAGAGCCCGCCGCGCTGCCGGGCTGGCTGATGACGGTCGCGCGCAACGAATGCCTGCGAGTCCTGCGTGGACAGAGCAAGCAGGTGCCCGTCGAGGACGAGCGCCTGCCGGACACCGAGGGCGCGGCCGCCGACGAGGAGCTGCTGCGGCAGGAACGTTTCGTCGCGCTGCGGCAGGCGTTCGCGGAGCTGCCGCAGCGGTGCCGCCGCCTGCTCACCATGCTGTTCGCGGACCCGCCGAAGACCTACACCGAGATCTCCGGTGAGCTGGAGATCCCGGTCGGCGGGATCGGGCCCAACCGCATGCGCTGCCTCGGCACGCTGCGCAAGAACTCCGCTTTGACGCCCTTTATCGATGGCACGGAGGGCTGAACCATGACCGACGAAGAGCTGCTGACCGAGCTGGAAGCCGCGTTGCGCACCGCGGACGAGGTCCCCGCCGAGTTCGTGACCGCGGGCAAGACCGCGTTCACCTGGCGCGGGATCGACGCCGAGCTGACCTTCGACTCGGCGGGCGCCGAGCTGGTGGGCACGCGTGCCGACTCGGCGTCGGTGCGGGCGCTGACCTACACCGCCGCCGAGGTGACGCTGGAGGTCGAGGTCGGGCCGGACGCGTTGCACGGTCAGGTCGTGCCGCCGCAGGCGGGCGAGATCGACGTGCGGCTGCGTGACGGCGGCACGACGACCGTGCAGGTCGACGCGGTGGGCTGGTTCGTGGTGCGGCCGAAGCCGGCTGGGACGTTCCGGCTCCGGCTGCGCACCGCCGACGGGAAGACCGTGCTCACCGACTGGACTTCGTTGGCTGGCAGCTGATCGTCGGGCTCGGCCCGGTGGTCAGCACGGCCAGGCTGGTCGTCGCCTTGCCGCACGGGTTGAGCGGCGGCGGTTCCGGCTCGGCGCCGGTCAGCAGCGTCACCGCGGTGACCGCGCCGCCGACGACGAGCGCCGCCACGCCCAGCCACATCCAATAACGCGGCTTGGGCTCGGACGGCGGCTGCTGCTTGGGCGTCTCGGTGACGGCCGAGACCGCCTCGAACGCCGTCGACGACTCGACCGCGAAGCGCTCCTCGTCTTCGAGGAACCGGCGATACGTCACCAGCGCTTCTTCACGCGCTTTGTCGACGTCCACTGTGGATGGTTCGGATACCTTGCCAGAGCACAGGAATCCGGTCATGAGCTTCAACGGACGACTGTGCTCGTCATGGGCTGAACCGCCGTCGAGGTCCGCCTCGGTCACGGCATGACCCGCCCAGACCAGGCACACCGGTCTGCCCCGCGGGCTCGTCACCCCGGCGACCGCGAACGGCGCCGAGTCCGGCAGCGGCCGGACGTGGTCCTCCAGGAACCCGTAATCCTGTTCGCTGACAAGGAAATCCGGCGCGAGCAGCACCGAGTAGCCCCGGCGCCTGCCTCGCGCGATGAGGAACGGCCACGCGCGCATCGTCTCAGTCCCCCAGCCGTGAACTCGGCAGCTTCGCTTCCAGCACGGCGACCTGCTGCTGCAGCTCGGAAACCACCCGGCGCCGCGCGAGGATCTGCTCGTCGGCGCGCCGGTCCGCCTCGCTCAGCGCCGTCGCCTTGCGTCCGCCGTCGTCGAAATGGGAGTCCAGGAACAACGCCAGCCCCGAATCGGCGAGCAGCCCGCCACCCGCCGTGGAGAGCAGCATCTTCCCGGCGCGCGCCGCGACGAACTCGCCGAGCGTCTGGAGCGCCTCGGCCGGGCCCATCTTCGTGCGGCGGCGCGCCTCGGTCATGATCGCCTCGCGTGTCTCCCGGTCGAGTGAGAGCTCGACCTGGCGCACGATGTCCGGCACCACCGCGGAAAGCGCCATGTCGACATGAGCGGGTTCCAGCTTGCCGGTGGCCTTCTTACGCACGTGCCCGCCCTCGAGCACGGCGAAGTCGTGGCCGACCGCGGTGACCGGGATCAGCCGGATCACCCGTCGCGCGCTCTGGACCCGCACCAGGTCACGGAAGCCGGGAATGCTCATCAGCAGCGTGCGCACGATGTGCAGCCGGGTGTTCTCGTCGGCGTGCAGCTGGTCGAGCAGGTCCCATTTGGTGATCACGAAGGCGATCGGCTTGCGGGACTCCAGCATCGCGTTGATCATCGCGTCGAGCGTGACCTGCAAGATCGCCTGACCGCGACGGTCGCCTTGATATGCCTGGAGCACGCGGAGGCCGTCGATGATGCCGATGAGCGCGTCGGCCTTCCCGATCGACTCTAGCAGCCGCGCCTGCGCGGTGGAGCCTGCGACGTCCGGGTCGGTGAGGAGTTCGCCGGGATATTCGAGGTAGCCGATCTTGACGACCGGCTTGGTGTCGTCGCCGACCTCGGTCATCACGCTGAACTCGAACTCGCGCATCTCGCCGCGTGTGGTGCCCTCCGGCCATTCGCCGTCGTCGGCGATCTGGCGGTACCAACGGCTGAGCTCGATGAACTGCTCGTACGGCGCCTTGACGTGGAACCCGCGGCCGCCCGGCACCTGCAGCCTGCGGTACATGCTGGTCAGCAGCAAGGTCTTGCCGGAGCCTTGCAGGCCGAGCGTCACCACCCGGAACTTCGGCACATCCAGCGCGGACCCGGCGCTCGTCGCCTTCGGCGCGTGCCCCTTCCGCTTCCGGACCAGGTACACCGCCAGCAGCAGGCCCGCGCCGGCCAGCAGCATCAGCAAGATCACGACACTCATTTGCCCCACCTCCACCCGGACGGAGTGGGCTGGCGCGGCGCTGATACACCGAAATCCGCGAGCGGATTCCGCGGTGGCCTGTCACCATGCGAGGTGAAATGAAAAGCGAAGAAAACTGGCCGACGAGCGGCCAAGCACCGAAGACCTTGACCTGGCACGGCGACGGGCTCGCCGACTGGGTCAGCGGCTATACCTGGTACCCCGACGGCCCCGTCGAAGGCGGCCCGCAGTATCCCTTCCCCGACTTCTACGACGGCGCGGTCGTCTCCCCCTCTGGGCGCTACCAGGTCATTTACCACGAATACGGCGTTGAAGGGCTCCTGCTCGACCGAGGCGAGCCACTCCGCGAACTCACCCGTGACGACGACGATCCGGACGCGTTCTTCTATCCCGTGACGTTCGGGCGGCTCGCGGACGGACGGGAAGTGCTGATCCACTGCCCCGAGCGCCGCGACCGGCTGGAGATCGAGCTGCCGGACACCGGGGAGCGGCTGACTTCCCGGCCGCTGGAGGAAGGTGTCTACCCGACCGATCTGTACCACTCGCGGCTGGCCGTCAGTCCTGGCGGGCGGTGGCTGCTGAGTGCGGGCTGGGTCTGGCATCCGGCCGGAGTCGCGCAGGTCTACGACATGCGGCGGGCGCTGGCTGAGCCTGCCGTCCTCGATGAGTTGTCACCGTTCCCGGCCATGGAGCCAGGCGAGGTCGAGTCGGCGTGCTGGCTCGACGAGGATCGGCTGGCGGTGTTCTCCATCGGCTGGGAGTCGGACAAGTGGCCTCAGCTCAGCGACGCCAGCAGCCTGGACATCTGGTCGATGACAGCCGCGGACTGGGTGAGCAAAGTGCCCGTCACCGAGCATCTCGGCACGATCGTCCGGTTCGGTGATCACCTGCTGAGTTTTTACGACCATCCGAAGCTGCTCGATCCGTCGACCGGCGAGGTGGTCGCGTCGTGGCCGCATCTCCCGAGCGGCAAGCGGATGCTGGGCTATGGCTGGACCTACGAGCCGGAGACGGTCGCCGTGCATCCGGACGGCACGCGGTTCGCGGTGGCGTCGGACGAGTTCATCACCGTGGTCGAATGGTCGTGAAAACCAGGGCTTTCGGTCCGCTAGGCCTGCCGGTCCGGCCGGGTGCCGGTGGTTGCTCGTAGTATCGCGGCGTGGTCTCCCCCGATACCGAACTCGCGACCAGCGACGCGCTGCAGGTTCTGCACCGCGTCTTCGGGTACGACTCGTTCCGGGGAGGGCAGCAGGACATCATCGAGCACGTCGTCTCCGGCGGCGACGCGCTGGTGCTGATGCCCACCGGTGGCGGGAAGTCGTTGTGCTACCAGATTCCCGCGCTGGTGCGCTCGGGTGTCGGCGTGGTCATCTCGCCGCTGATCGCGTTGATGCAGGACCAGGTCGACGCGCTGACCGACCTCGGCGTGCGTGCCGGATTCCTGAACTCGACCCAGGATTTCGAGCAGAAACGCGAAGTCGAGCGCGCGTTCCTGACCGGCGAGCTGGACCTCCTTTATCTCGCGCCGGAACGGCTGCGTGTCGAGTCGACGCTGTCACTGCTCGACAAGGGCAAGGTCTCGCTGTTCGCGATCGACGAGGCGCACTGTGTTTCCCAGTGGGGTCACGACTTCCGGCCCGACTACCTCGGCCTGTCCGACCTGCACGAGCGCTGGCCGGAGATCCCGCGCATCGCGCTCACGGCCACCGCGACCAAAGCGACGCACGCCGAGATCGCGTCCCGGCTGAACCTCGGTGACGCCCGGCATTTCGTCGCGAGCTTCGACCGGCCGAACATCCAGTACCGCATCGTGCCGAAGAACTCGCCGCAGCGGCAGCTGCTCGACCTGCTGCGCACCGAGCACGCGGGCGACGCGGGCATCGTGTACTGCCTCAGCCGCGCTTCGGTCGAGAAGACGGCGGAGTTCTTGAACCAGAACGGCATCAAGGCCGTCCCGTACCACGCGGGGCTCGACAGCCGCGTCCGTGCGAAGAACCAGGCACGATTCCTGCGCGAGGACGGCCTGGTCGTGGTCGCGACCATCGCGTTCGGCATGGGCATCGACAAGCCGGACGTCCGTTTCGTGGCGCATTTGGATCTCCCCAAGTCCGTCGAGGGCTACTACCAGGAGACCGGCCGCGCAGGCCGCGACGGGCAGCCGTCCACGGCGTGGCTGGCGTACGGCCTGCAAGACGTTGTGCAGCAACGGAAAATGATCGACACCTCCGAAGGCGACCTCGCGCACCGGCGCAGGTTGTCGCAGCATCTCGACGCGATGCTCGCGCTGTGCGAGACGGTCACCTGCCGCCGCGTCCAGCTGCTCAACTACTTCGGCCAGCAGGGCGAGCCGTGCGGCAACTGCGACACGTGCCTGACCCCGCCGGAGTCCTGGGACGGCACCATCCCCGCCCAGAAGCTGCTGTCGACGGTCTACCGCCTGCAGCACGAGCGCCGCCAGAAGTTCGGCGCGGGCCAGATCATCGACATCCTCCTGGGCAAGCAGACGCCCAAGGTCGAGCAGTTCAAGCACAACGAGCTGACGGTCTTCGGCATCGGCACCGAGCTGCGCGACACGGAGTGGCGCGGCGTCGTCCGCCAGCTACTCGCGCAGGGCCTCCTCGCGGTCGAGGGCGACTACGGAACCCTGGTCCTCACCGAAACCAGCAGCGAGGTACTCGGCCGCCAACGCGAGGTCATGCTCCGCCGCGAGCCCGAGCGCACGGCCGCCTCGAAGCCCGCCAAGGCCAAGCGCCCCTCGTCGATCGACATGCCCGCCGAGGCCGCCCCGATCTTCGAAAAGCTCCGCGCCTGGCGCGGTGCCACGGCCAAAGAGCAGGGCGTACCCGCCTACGTCATCTTCCACGACGCGACCCTCCGCCAGATCGCCACCGAAAAGCCCAGCTCCCTCGAAGCACTGGGCACCATCAGCGGCGTCGGCGAAAACAAACTCGCCAAATACGGCCAAGGCATCCTGGAAACCCTCGCCGACGCCTAACCCACCTCGTGAGCCACGCGTACCCAAGCAGTCGGCACGCGTGCCTGCAGAGTCGGCACCCGTACCCAAGGAGTCGGCACCCGTGCCTGCAGGGTCGGCACGCGTACCTGAGCAGTCGGGACTCGTACCCCGATGGTCGGCGCTCCGCCGACCAGTCAGGCACGCGTGCCGACTGCTCAGGTACGCGTGCCGACTCTTCGGGTACGTGAGCCGACCGCTCCGGTACGCGTGGCGACCGTGCGGGACGGGGAAGGTCGGGCAGGGTTCGGGGGTCGTGAGTGGTATCGCCGGTTCTAACCGGCCTAAACACTCACGACCTCGGGTTCGCCGGGTGCGAGGGGGTCATGGGGTGGGTGTGCGGAACGCACGATTTGCCTGGGTTCGCTTGACCCGTTGAACGGCGTTCTGTTGTAGTCCGTGCATGGGTGAGCCGCTCGCGACCGGGCAGGTGAGCATCGCCGTGCCGCCGGCCGAGGTGTACAAGCTGGTCAGCGATCCGACGATCATGGTCGAGTTCGCCGAGGAAGTGGTGCGCGCCAGCTGGCTCGGCGGCGCCAAGGGCCCGGCGGTCGGCGCCAAGTTCAAGGGGCACAACCGCAACGGCTGGCGGCGGTGGGTGACCACCTGCCGGATCACCAACGCGGAACCTGGCCGCAGCTTCGCGTTCGAGGTGCGGACGCCGTTCATGGTGCCGATCTCGCGCTGGGAGTACGACATCCGGTCCGGCGACGGGGGCTGCACGGTCGTCGAGAACTGCTGGCTGCGGGTGCCGATGTGGTTCCGGCCGATCGCCAACTTCATCACCGGCCAGCCCGACCGGGCCGCCACCAACAACGCCAACATCGCGACCACCCTCGGCCGCCTCAAAGCCCACCTCGAGCACGCCTGACACGACCGCGTCGTCCATCCATGCACGCGTACGTGGATGGACGACGCGCCGGGAGCTAGCGGCGGCCTCCGGCGGCGGCGAGGTCGGCGTCGGCCATGACGTGCTCCATCAGCGTGATGAGGATCTGCTTGGTGGAGTCACGCTCGCGGGCGTCGCAGAGCAGGATCGGGACGTACGGGTCGAGGTCGAGTGCTTCGCGGACCTCTTCCGTTCCGTACCGGTAGGCCTCGTCGAAGCAGTTGACCGCGACCACGAACGGTAGGCCGCGGCGCTCGAAGAAGTCGACGGCCGGGAAACAGCTGTCGAGCCTGCGGGTGTCGGCCATGACGACCGCGCCGAGCGCGCCGCGGGCGAGTTCGTCCCACATGAACCAGAAGCGGTTCTGGCCCGGTGTGCCGAACAGGTACAGGATCAGCTCGGGGTTGATGGTGATCCGGCCGAAGTCCAGCGCGACCGTGGTGGTCTTCTTCTTTTCCACGCCCGAGAGGTCGTCGACGCCCGCGGAGGCCTCGGTGATGACCTCCTCGGTGCGCAGTGGCGGCACCTCGCTGACCGAACCGACCAGCGTGGTCTTGCCTACTCCGAAACCGCCGGCGATGATCACCTTCACCGCCGTCGCGGTGAGGCTTCGCCGACCTTCAGAGTTTCCGGATGCCATCGAGAACCGCCTGGAGTACGTGTTTGTTGGGCCTGTCACTGACGGGTGCCGCGGTGCGGAAGATCAGCAGGTTTCCTTCGATCAGGTCGCTCAGCAGCACCTTGACCACCGGCAACGGCAGGTCGACCATGGCGGCCACCTCCGCGACCGACATCGGATGCTGACATATCCGCAGGATCTGCAGATACTCGGGCTCCATGTCGTACACGTCGGCCGCGGTGCGCAGCGCCACCACGAGGGTGATCAGGTCGAGCCCGATCGTGTCCGACCTGGTGCGGCCGCCGGTGACGGCGTACGGCCGGACCAGCGGGCCCGCCTGGTCGTCGAACCAGATGTCTCCCGCGCGGTTCACGGCGACGTGTGTTGAACGCGCGGCGCCGCGGTGAGTACCGCGCCGACCCGCTTGACCATCATGTTCATTTCGTAGGCGACCATGCCCATGTCCGCGTCCTCGGTGGCCAGCAGCGCGAGGCACGCGCCGTGCCCGGCCGCGGTGACGAAGAGGAACGCGTGGTCCATCTCGACCATGGTCTGGCGCACCTGGCCGCCGCCGAAGTGGCGGCCGGTGCCCCTGGCGAGGCTCTGGAAAGCCGACGCCACCGCGGAAAGGTGCTCCGCGTCTTCTTCGGACAGGTTGCCGGATCGGCCGATCAGCAGGCCGTCGGCGGACAGCACGACGGCCCTGTCGGCGCCCGCGACCCGTTTGACCAGGTCGTCCAGCAACCAGTCGAGCTCACTGACTCCTGCGTTGGCCATTACGTGCGATCTCCATACGTGTCGTTGTCGAACTCCTCGTCACGGGCACGACGAGTGCCTCGCTGGAACGCGGCGAGCCGGTTCCTCGCCTGGTCCGGCGACTCCTCACGGGTCTCGTCCGGCCAGTCGGCAGGCGCGTCGTTCTGCAGCTGCGGCACCAGGTTCTGCTGGCGGCGACGCTGCGGCAGCGGCGGACGGCCCGGCGACATGGACCCGCCGGGCCCGGCGGGCGCGTTGGGCTGCGGCGGACGCGGGGGCTGCGGCGGCCGGGGCTGGCGCGGCGCCTCGACCGGGCGCATCGCCTGCTGCGTCGGCGGCTGCTGCGGGCGGAACATGTCCACCCGCGGCGGGACCTCCGGCGAACGCGGCGGCGCGGCGGCCATCGCGGGCTCGGGCAGGCGCTGCGGCTCCGGCTCGTACTCGTAAGGCGCGTCGAACGCGGGCTCGGCCTCATAGTGCGGCTCGGCGTACTGCGGCTCCGGATACTCGGGCTCCGAGTACTGCGGTTCCGGCTGCGGCTGCAGCCGCGAAGTGTGTTCCGGCTCGGTCCGGTGCCGGGAGCGGCGCTCCGGCAGTTCCGGGCGCTCAGCAGGAACAGGCGACACGGCCACGGTGTCCTCGCTGGCGGGCGGCATCTCGTCCTCATCGTTGGGCACCGCGCCGAGCAGCTCGGAGCGGATCAGCACGATCGCGCGGGTGCCGCCGTACGCGGATTCCCGCAGTGTCACCGAAATACCGTGACGCGCGGCCAGGCGCGCGACCACGAACAGGCCGAGGCGCGGTTCGGTGGACAACGCCATGATGCCGAAGTCCGGCGGGTTGCGCAGCATCGAGTTGAGCTGCTCGGCCTGCGCGGCTTCGATGCCGAGGCCCTGGTCCTCGACCTCGAGCACGACGCCCTTGCCGACCACGTTGCCGCGGATGTCGACGCGGGCCTCCGGCGGGGAGAACGAGGTCGCGTTGTCGATCAGCTCGGCGAGCAGGTGCACGAGGTCACCGACGACCGGGCCGTTGACGGCGATGTTCGGCAGCTTCGCGACCTTCACCCGCGCGAAGTCCTCGGTCTCGGCCGAGGCGCCACGGGTCAGCTCGGTCAGCGAGACCGGGTTGCGCCAGCGACGGCCTGGCTGGCCGCCACCGAGAATGATGAGGTTCTCGGCGTTGCGGCGGGCACGCGTCGACAGGTGGTCGAGCTGGAACAGCGTCTCCAGCTGCTCCGGGTCCTCCTGCTTGCGCTCGGCCGCGTCGAGCACCTTGAGCTGGCGGTGCACGATGATCTGGCTGCGGTGCGCGATGTTGAGGAACACCGTCTTGGTGCCCTCACGGATCTTGGCCTCTTCGACGGCGGCCGCGATGGCGGTCTGCTGCGCGGTGTTGAACGCGTCGGCGACCTCACCGATCTCGTCCTTGCCGTGGTCGAGCAGCCGGACCTCGGTGTCGAGGTCGACGTCCTCGCCGCTGCGGACCCGGTCGACGATCTCGGGCATCCGGATCTCGGCGACGTCGAGGGTGTCTTCACGCAGCCTGGCGAGCCTGCCGATGAGCCGGTTCGACAGCCGCAGCGCGATGATCGAAATCGCGATGGCGATGGCCAGCGCCGCGGCGGCCGCGATGGACGAGACGATCAGCGTGTTGTCGGCCTCGTCGATGGCGCCCTCGGTGGCCTTCGAGCTCTGCGCGACGAAGACGCTCATCATCGTGTCGCCGACCTGGCGGGCGGCGGCGCGCCACTGCTCCTCCGGCACCGCGGCCGGGAGCTTCGCCTGGTTGTTGCGCAGCAACGCGTTCTCGACCGTCTGCACGGTGCGCCACGCGTCGCTCGCGATGAGCTGGTCGTACTTCGCCTTGACCTCGGGGATCATCCGGCCGACGGAAGCGTCGAGCTGGGTGTGGTAGGCGCCGATCTGGCTGATGTAGGCGCGGTAGTCGTCGTCGGAGAACCCGCCGCCGGTGACCGCGGCGGCGGCGAGCGCGTCCGAGCGTTGCAGCTGGTCGATCGCGGTGAACAGCGGCACGGCGGTGATCCGCTGGTAGGCGTTCTCCGCGTTGGGCGCGTCCTGCGCGAGACCGGTGACACCGTCGACGAACTGGTCGAGGATCTTGTTGTAGAAGTTGAACGCGTCGAGCGACGGGATCTGGCCGCTGTCGACGAGCTGGCGGGTCTGCGGCAGCTTCTGGAACAGGCCGCCGACCGTGGCGATGTTGCGCTGGACGCTGTCCGGGGCGTCGCCGACGAACTTCTGCAGGTTGGCCGAGACGCCGGCGGAGGCGACATCGGTCTTGGCGCGCTGGGCGACGAGCGCCGCGTGCTCGGTCTTGTTGCCGGCGAGCTCACGCAGCGTGAGACGGCGCTCTTCCTGGAGTGCGACGAAGAACGGGATCGACGGGGCTTCCGATTCGCGGATCTTCGTGGCGTACTCGCGGCCGTGCACCGCGTCGTAGATCAAATAACCGCCGACCGCGAATCCGACCAGCATCAGCACGACACTCGGAATGAGGGCGATCATCAGTACTCGCGTCCGAATAGACGAAGTACCATTACGCCGAATGGAGATCTTCTTCACCGCGGTCAGTTGTCCTTCCGACGCGCCAGCGAATTCGGCGCGGTCTGGTGTCCGTTACCTGGGTCACGCCCCCAAGTTTCGCTGGCCGGATCGGCTCAACCGTGGTCCCGCTCAGTCCCGGCACAGACCGTAAACATGAGCGGTCTTCCAGTCAAATTCGACCCGCGCGTGATACCGCGAAACCGGTGAACGGCTGACCGCTGAAAAGGTGACACTGAAATGCGGCAACCACCGTCGGTGACTTAGGTCGCATTGCCTGGTTACCGTGCGGTAACCAGGGTCACACAATCTTCATGATCGCCCCTTCCCGTACCCATTCCGTTACTCGATCGCGCTTGCCATACCGCGCGGTATGACATGCGTCACCCAGTGGGTAATACGCACGAAGCGGGGCTTTCGTTCACCGGAATCCGGCGAACGAAAGCCCCGCTTCGCTGAGAAGTCGGACTTCCGCTAACTAGCTGGTCGGAAAGTTGTCCGGGGTACGGATGCGGTCACGCACCCAGGCGCCGCCTTCCTTCAGGTTCGACGTGCCGCTGTAGCCACCCTTGGCGCAAGTGCCAGGCTTCATGGCCGCTCCGACGGATTTGCTGTCGGAGAAGTTCCAGTTGGTCCAGCCGATCTTGTTCGCCGCGAGCAGGTCGAGGTACTTCTGCGCGTAGGCGAAGTCGTTCGGGCTGTTGCCGGACGAGTTCTGCATGCCGAACTCGGTGATGAACACCGGGAACTTCGTCAGGATCCGCTTGAGCCCCTCGTACCACTTGCTCTGGTGTTCCGCGGCGTAGAAGTGGAACGTGTACATGATGTTGTCGAACTTGACCGGGTTCTTCTCGACATCGGTCTCGTCGCGGCCGTCGGAGATGCCGAACGTGGACCACCCGTGCGTGCCGAGGAAGACCACACTGTCGGCGTCCTCCTTGCGGATCACCGGGATGACCTGGTCCGCGTAGGACTTGACCTTCGACCAGCTCACCCCGTTGGGCTCGTTGGCGATGTCGTAGATGATGTTGACCTTGTCCTTGTGCTTCGCGGCGATCTCCTTGAAGAAGGTCTTGGCGAGCGAGGTGTTGAAGTTCGGGTCACCCGGCTTGAGCTGGTGCCAGTCGACGAGCACGTACATCCCGCGCTTGGTCACCTCTTCGATCAGGTTGTTCACCATGTCGGTGAACTTGCGCGGATTATCCTCGTAACCGTCGTCCTGGATGTACATCGCGAGCCGGACGATGTCCGCGTTCCACTCGTTGGCGAGCACGTCGAGCGCCTTGTTCGGGTAGCACTCCCCGTACCACTGGAGCCCGTGCGTACTCATGCCGCGTAGCTGGATCGGTTTGTCGTACTGATTGCACAGCTTCAGGCCGCAGACGTGCAGCTGGCCGTTGATCGCGACCGGCGAGCCCGCGGGCGCCGCCTGGACCGCGGCGGGCGTGGCGCTCGGCTCCTGGCGCATGGGAGCGGCGGATGCCGCCGGCGCGGCGATGAGTGCGGCTAACGCGGCCGTCAGGACTAACTGCCAGCGTGAACGGGCCATTGCCTGCCTCCATTGGTCGACTGACTCGCGCGGTGCATGTCATGGATCGATGCAATAGTTAGGAAGTCTTCTTAACTATCGAAAAAAGCTCACCAGATGCCCCAGCGCGGTGTCAACCGGTCAAATAGGATTACATGAAAAGACGGAGCTTTCGTTCACATCCGTGATGAACGAAAGCTCCGTCTTGGTCTGGCGAGGGGCTAGCTGGTCGGGAAGTCGTCCGGGGTCCTGATGCGGTCACGCACCCAGACACCGGCGGGCTTCAGCACCGAGGTGCCGGTGAAGTTGTTCCCGGCACAGGTGCCGGTCTTGAAGACCGCGCCGGACCGCTCGTCGTCCGAGAAGTTCCAGTTGGTCCAGCCGATCTTGTTGGCGTTGAGGAAATCGATGTACTTCTGCGAGTACGCGAAGTCGTTGCCGCCGTCGCCACTGGAGGTCTGCGTGCCGAACTCCGTGATGAACACCGGGATCTTGTCCACGGTCCGCTTCAGCGCGTTGAGGTACTCGTCGTGGTGCGACGCCGCGTAGAAGTGGAAGGTGTACATGATGTTCGTGGCGTTGACCGGGTTGTTGAGGATGTCGCTCTCGTTGCGGCCGTCGGAGATGCCGAACGTGGCCCAGCCGTGCGTGCCGAGGAAGACGACGCCGTCCGGGTCCTGCGCGCGGATCACCGGGATGACCTGCTCCGCGTAGGACTTCACCTTCGCCCAGGTGACGCCGTTGGGCTCGTTGGCGACGTCGTAGATGATGTTGACCTTGTCCTTGTGGCGCTGGGCGATCTCGGTGAAGAAGGTCTTGGCGCGCGCGGTGTTCGCGTTCGGGTCACCGGGGCTGAGCTGATGCCAGTCGACGAGCGCGTACATGCCGCGCTTGGTGGCCTCTTCGATGTAGTTGTGCACCAGGTCGGTGAACTTGCGCGGGTTGGTCTCGTACCCGCCTTCCTGGATGTACATCGCGATGCGCAGGATGTCGGCGCCCCAGTCGGTGGCGAGCGCGTCCAGCGAAGCGGTCTTGACGCACTGCGCGTACCACTGGATGCCGTGCGTGCTCATGCCGCGCAACTGGATCGGCTTGTTGTACTGGTTGCACAGCTTCACACCGCAGACGTGCAGCTGGCCGTTGATCGCGACCGGCGTGCCGCCGCCGGTGCACTTGGTCGTGGTGACGCTGACCGGCGCGCTGCGCGTGGACTTGTTGCCCGCCCCGTCGAAGGCTTCGACGCTGAAGCTGTAGCTCGTCTCCGGGCTCAGGCCGGTGATCGTCGCCGGCGGCTGCGGTGTCGTGGCGACGATGTTGCCGTTGTTCGCGATGACGTTGTAGCCGGCGACGCCCACGTTGTCCGTGGCAGGCGTCCAGTTCAGCGTCGCGCTGGAGCAGCCGACGGCCGAGGAGGTCGGCGTGCCGGGCGCGGACGGCGGGACACTGTCCGGCGGGCCTGCGACCTCGACCGACAACGAGTCGGAGTTCGGGCCGTCGGTGCCCGCCACCGTCGCGCGGATCTTGGACGTGCCCGCAGGCAGGCTCGCCGTGACCGTGGCGGTCTTCCAGGTCGTCCACGCGCCGGTGCCGGGGAACGCGAGGTTGTCCGAGACCAGCGTGCCGTTGACGCTGATGTCGAGTGGCCGGTTGGCCGTGGTTCCGTTGGCGTAGCGGAAGGTCAGCTTCGCCGACCCCGCCTGCGCCGCGGTGACGGTGTACTCGATGTACCCGCCGGTCGTGTTGTCGTAGTTGACGAAGCCGGTGCCGGTGAACCCGGCGTGATTGGACTCGACCACTCCCTTGCTGATCACGGCGTTTTCGGCCTCGTACAGGACGGGGGCCGCGACGGCAGGCTGCGCGACGACCGACGCGGCCGCGGTGGCCAGCAAGGTCAGCAGTGGTACGCGCCATCTTGAGCGGGACATCGAATGCCTCCGGGTTGGTTCAGCTGGCGGAACGTGACGACGGCGGCGGTCATGGTTAATAAAGTTTCCTAACCATTGTGCGCCCGATCACACCAGCTCCCCGATCGGCTGTCAACGGTCAAATCCGACACCGGCCGCTCAACGGTCCAATGGGTCCTTACCGGTCGTCTCGTGCACCACGTTCGACTCCGGCCCGTAGTAGAACGCCCTGACGCGATAAGTCGCCTTCTTCTCATCGGGCATGGTGATGAGTCCGACCGAGTTGATGTCGGGATCGAGCACGGTCACCTCGCGAAAGTCCGGCGCGCCCTCGGGTTTGACCTCGAGCAGGTACCCCTCCTCGTCGCTCGCCCGGTCCGCCCAGGTGAACTTGATCCCGTTGGCGTGCATGATCTCCGCGGTCAGCCCGGCCGGCGCTCCGCCTGCCGTCCCCCTGATCGGCTGCTTGACGGCGCCCGGCTCGGGAAGTGCTTTCGGCGGCGCCCACTCGTGGTCGTTCTGCTGATCCTTCTCGTCGAAGTCACCAGGCGGCAGCGTGACCTCGACCGTCTCGGAAACCGGGCCGTAGAACGGGCGCACCCGGTAGTAGAACGGCGTTTCCGGCATCAGGTCCGGATGCGTGTAGGTGGTCTGCGACGGCGGCATGAACTGCAGGATCGTGAACTTGCCCCGCGGTTCCGTGGCGAACTCGACGATGCGCCCCGCGGCGCCCGGTTCGTCGGCTCGCCAGTTCAGCCGGACCTCGATCGGCGTGACGAGTTCCGCGCTGAGCCGCTCTGGCGCCGGAGCCTGGCCGGGTGACGAGCACGCGCTCAGCGCGATGCCCGCCACCACGGCCAGTTTCAGCAGCTTCAAGCTACTTCTTCCAGAACTGGACGCCGCTCCACACCACGGTGATCGGGCCCTGGCCGCTCGCCGTGCGGTAGGCGCCGAACTTGTCGTAGTAGCTGCCGCTCGCGCTGTTCACGGTGTTCTTGAGCGAGCCGTTGATGTACGTGCGGTGCGTCTTGCCGACCTGGTTGACGGTGTTGACGCGGACGGTCGTGCCCACGGTCGCGCCGGAGGCGATGGTCGCGCCGCCTTCGACCGAGTACAGCCTGCCGCCGCGTTCCACGGCCATGAGGAAGAACGGGCCCGCGCTCCCGCCGTCACGGAAGGTCTGCTTGAGGCTGATCCGGCTGCCGCCCATGCTGACTATCCGGAACGAGCCCTCGAATTGGTGTGTACCACCGGTGTAGGTGGTGTACCGCCGTTCCGCGCGCTGCTCGCCACTGCTGCTGGAGCAGCTCAGCGTGAAGGTCAGGTTGTTCACCGTGCCGCAGCCTTTCTGCTGCACGTTGAATCCCGGTGAATCACTGGTCCAGCCACCGGGTTCGACCTGAGCTTCGGCTGTCTGGGCGCCCAGAACGAGCGCGGCAAGGGCGGCAAGAACCGCCGTCTTCCTCAACATATTCGCGGCAACCTCTCTACATTGGGAGGCGGGTGGCGGCGGCGCGCTCAGCGTAAGAGTTGAGTGAGCGAGGAAACAAGATACCTTTGACGATTGCGGGAAGAACTCTTTACGATTACGCTGTTCGGCCCATCGGACGTGACCTCGGCCGCGCCGACATTTCCGCTGCTCACAGGATTTCGCTGGCCCGATGAGCGGCACCACGACACCGACGAAGGTCTCCCCGCCCCGCCAATCCCGATGAGCGGCACCAAATGCTATTCAAATAACTTCATGAATTCTCATCCTGTGCGAATTCACCGCGTCGCCTATACTATTCAGCGCGAAAGAACGCATTCCGGCGGCGTGCGCGCGCCGAGGTTGCTCTGGCGTGAGCTAGATCGCGCCCGGGTACGGGCGACCGGCCGGTAACCGTGCCTTCCCGTACCTTGGGAAGAGTGACCGATTCGCGTACCTCGCCGCTGAGCCTGCTGGACCAGGAGCAGCCGCCGCTTCCCGAGCGGAAAAGCCGCCGTGGCTGCGCGATCGTCGCGATGCTCGTCGTCGCCTGCCTGATCGCCGTGGCGATCTGGATCTACGACAGCCTGTCCAGCCGCCCGCAGGTGCCTTTCAAGCCGCGGTTCGAAGTACCCGCGCTGCTGCCGGAGCCCAAGACCGCGATCCCGGGTGAAGCCGGCGCGCTGCCGGCTCCCGAGACGCTCGACGCCTGGGTGGCGAAGGTGTCCGACCGCACCGACATCCCGGTGCGCGCGCTGCGCGCGTACGTCAACGCGGCCACCGTCACCGCGGAGAAGTCCCCGGACTGCGGGATCACCTGGGCGACCGTCGCGGGCATCGGCCGGATCGAGTCCCAGCACGGCAGGCACGGCAACTCCGACGTCGACGCCGAAGGTGACGTGAGCCCGCCGATCATCGGGCCCGCGCTCGACGGCTCGCCGGGGTTCCAGAAGATCACCGACACCGACAAGGGCAAGCTCGACGGCGACGCCGAGTGGGACCGCGCGGTCGGCCCGATGCAGTTCCTGCCCGCCACCTGGAGGCGGTGGAGCGCCCGCGCCAACGGTGACGGCGCCGCGCCCGATCCGCAGAACATCGACGACGCCGCGCTGACCACGGCCCGTTACATGTGCGCGAAGGGCGGTGACCTCGCCGACCCGGTCGGCTGGTGGACCGCGGTGCTCACCTACAACAACTCGGCCGCCTATGGCCGCGAAGTGTTCAGCAATGCCGACGCCTACGGAAAAGCCGCGCTCAAGCCCTAACGGTTCGCGCAGAATTCCTTGGCGCGCGTGATCGAACTCGTGAACTCGATTCCGAGATTCGTCAGCTGCATCGCCTGCCGCACTTTCGCCAGCGAATCCGCGAGCGGCCGATATCCGGCGTCACCGGCGGCGGCCGCCTCGGCGAGTTCGGCGGCGGCGTCCCAGCGGCGCGCGACCGTCAGGTCCAGGCCTTTCAACGTCGGCGTCTCCGCCTTGCCGATCGCCAGGCACGCGGCGGCCGCGTCCGCCTCCGCGCCGCTCGGCACGTCCGAGGTCGCCTTCGCCGACCAGGCGACGGCCACCCCGCCGCCGCCGAGCAGCAGGCCCAGCAGCGCACCGGCGCCGAACAGCACACCCCGCCGGATCGGTCGGCCGAACGTGCTCGGCTCGCTCATGCGACTCCCCTCGGCTGGGACCCACCGACGGTACGTGAGCGGCCTGCCGATCACGACGGGCGCGGGAGGCGGCGGTGCGAACCGTTGTCAGTCCGGCAGTAAACGCGTGACCAAGCGCGTCAATTGCCGCACATTGCGACATTCATGCATCGGAATGCAAGTGGCGTATTCATGGGCGGCCGAGTCACCCGTCGACCACAGATCGGTGCGTTCGGGGTTGAGCCAATAAGCATGTTTAGCCGACGCAATGATCTGGCGCAGCGCGGGCAGATTCGGGTCGCCGCCGTTCGTGCGCGCGTCGCCGAGGATGAGCACGGACGTCCGCGAACCGACGGCGTCGGTGTAGCGCTCGGTGAACTCCCGCAGCGCGTTGCCGTAGTCGCTGTGCCCGTCCCAGCGGGTCAGCGTCGCGTCGGCGAGGATGCGGGCGCCGAGGTCCTCCGGATCGGCGGCCCCGCTGTCGACGAGGTGCGTGATCTCGTCGCAGGCGTCGATGAACGCGAAGACCCTGATCTTGCTGAACTGATCCCGCAGCGCCTGGACCAGCAGCATGGTGAAGTTCGCGAACCCCGCCACCGAGCCGGAAAGATCGCACAGCAGCACGATTTCCGGCCTGCCGGGCGCGTGCCTGCGATACGCGGGCTTGAGCGGAACGCCGCCGGTGGACAGCGAACGCCGCAACGTCCGCCGCAGATCCATCTGCCCGCGCGCGTGCCTGCGCCTGCGCGCGGCCAGCCGGGTGGCGAGCTTGCGCGAGAGCGGATGCACGGCCCGGCGCAGCTCCGCCAGCTGCGCGCGGCTGGCCAGCAGGAAGTCGACGCGGTCGGCGCTCGGCGCCACCCCGTGCCGGGCGACGCGCTCGCGTCCCCGCAGCTCAGCGGCCCGGCGGCGGGCTTCGGTGCGCACCAGCTCGCGGAAATCCTCGACCCGGCGCCTGACGTCGTCGCGGTCGAGCCGGTCGGTGAACTCGGCGGGCGTGCCCGCGCGGATGGCCGCGAGCACCCGCACGATCAGCGTCTGCGGCTGCAGCCTGTCCAACGCCTGATGCGCGGACCAGCCGCCACCGGAACCGTTGGCCTCGCCGTACTGGCCCAGCATGTCCACGGCGAGCCCGGCAAGCTGTGTGAGCTCGGCTTGATCGCCTGACGCGAGCGCGCCCGCGAGCTGGTCGCGCAGGTCTTCGGTGTCGACGGGACCGCCGCGTGCCCGTTCCGGCGCGCCTTCGCCGAGCGGGAAGTAGAGGTCGAACGTCGCGTCGAAGACGGCCCGCTGTCCCCCGCGCCGCACGAGCGCGGCGGCCAAGCCCTCCCGCATCCGCTCACGATCGGCGAGCCCGAGCACCTCGAGCGCGGCAGCGGCGTCGACGGTCTCACTCGGCCCTGCCGGAATCCCGTGCTCCCGCAACGCTTCCACGAACTCGACGAGCCGCGTCGGCACGCTCATGGCTTGCCGAGCTCCAGCCGGGCATCGGCCTTGAGCACGTCGTCCTGGTGCTTGAGGATCACGCCGAGGCTGGCGCGCACGACCTCGTCGCTGAGCTTGTCCGCGCCGAGCGCGAGCAGCGTCCGAGCCCAGTCGATGGTCTCCGCCACCGACGGCGCCTTGCGCAGCTCCATCGCCCGCAGCGCGGTGATGACCTTGACCAGCGACTCGGCGACCGCGTCATCGAGCCCCGGCACCTTCAGCCGGACGATGCGCTGCTCGAGTTCCGCGTCCGGGAACCCGATGTGCAGGAACAGGCACCGCCGCCGCAGCGCCTCGGACAGCTCACGGGTGGCATTCGACGTGAGCACCACGAACGGCGGCCGCGTCGCCTTGATGGTGCCCAGCTCGGGCACGGTGATCTGGAAGTCCCCGAGCACCTCGAGCAGCAGGCCTTCGATCTCGACGTCGGCCTTGTCGGTCTCGTCGATCAGCAGCACGGTCGGCTCGTCGCCCCTGATCGCGGTCAGCAGCGGCCTGGCGAGCAGGAACTCCTCGCTGAAGATGTCGGTCCGCGCCTCGTCCCACGTCTCATCACGGCCCGCGGTGATCCGCAGCAGCTGCTTGGCGTGATTCCACTCGTACAGCGCCCGCGACTCGTCGACACCCTCGTAACACTGCAGCCGCACCAGCCGCGACCCGCTGGCCTGCGCGACGGCCTTGGCCAGCTCGGTCTTGCCGACACCCGCGGGCCCCTCGATCAGCAACGGCTTGCCCAGCACATCGGCGAGGAACACGGTGGTCGCGACGGCCGCGGACGCCAGATACCCGGTCTCGGCCAGCCTGGCCTCGACATCATCCACCGACGCGAAGAACTTGGTCCCGGTCACGCCCGCGACTCTACCCGCCAGTAACCCCCGCCCGCCGTTCCAGCCCGAAAGCCACTTCCGGCAGATGCGATCTGACGAAAGTGGCTTTCGGGCTAATCCACGGCCCAGCGATCGGCACCGCCTGGCTCATCGAGCCAAACCTCTTGCCCACCGTTCGCCCAGGTGGTCAACCCGAACCGCTCCGGCCCTGGCTCACCCCGGTCTCTCCACCAGTCGTAGGCGGCTTCGACCTCGTCCCACAGGCAACGAGGGCCGAACTGTAAAACCTCGAAAGCCTCGACGTCCGGGTCGGTGTCGACGCGTGCCCACGACCGCGTGGTCGTGTCGTGCAGCTCGACGATGTGCCGGAACTTCTTGGCCGTCTCTTCTACTGTCCGATAGCAATTCGGAACCCTGAGGCCGATCGCGAAAGCAGCCCGGCTGAACTCGACCAGTTCGTACATGTTGTGGCCACGCAACGAGGTCGTCGACCTGTGCGCCATGGCGATCTGTTCGTCGGTGGGGTCGATGAACTCACGTCGCTGACTTCGAACCCGCATGAACTCCAGATTCCTGCCGAACCTGCCCGACGCCGATCCGTCATCGGCGACGGTGAGCCGCAGCAAGGCCCCGTTGCAGTAATCGGTACCCCATGGCGCGACGATCACTCCCCGCGGCGAAGTTTGCTCGATCCAGGCTCGCGGAATCCGGCGAACCGACGCGGTCGCGATGACACGGTCGTACATCGCACAGTGCGCGTAACCGTCACTGCCGTCCGCCACAACGACGATGGGGCCGTAACCTGCGGCGGACAGGGACTCCTTCGCGCTCAGTGCGATAGCGGGATCTATCTCGATGGAGACGACGACGCCCGCCGGCCCGACACGCGAGGACAAGAGAGCGGCGTTCCATCCCGTACCGGTGCCGATTTCCAGCACACGATGGCCAGGCTGAAGCTCCAGCACGTCGAGCATCTCCGCCACGAGCGATGGCTTGCTGTTCGAACTCGTCGGCGTCTGCCCGACGTCGGTCACCGCGAACCTGCCGTCGTCGACCTGGGTGACGATCGGCTCGTCGGACTTCACGTACGCGTGCCACCGCTCGGGTTCCTCGTCACGAGAGAGCGAAACGAACCCGCGCCCGGCCGGGTTGTCCACCCACACCAGCGACGGGATGAACGGCCAACGCGGCACCTCGTCGAACAACCGCCGCCAATTCGCTTCTTCGCCCGCGGTCTCCACCTAGTCGTCCTGCTTCTTGTGCTTGTTGTCGTCGTCGCCGCCGTCTCCGTAATTCGACCAGTTCGAGGGGTTCGCCTGCCCCTCTCCGTCTCGCTGATCGTCGTGCTTTCCCGCCTTGTCCTTGTCGTTTCCCATGCCACCCTCCGAGGCGTAGTCACCCATGACTGTTGCGCACAGTACTGCGAGACACAACAGCCTGTAACCACTGATTCAGCCTCGTCAATGCCGTGTTCTAGGCGCCTCAGGCATAGGTCCACCATCGGCTCGCACACGTCGCGGTACCGTCGCGCCCGTGCGCCTCTTGCCGTTCGATGAGTATGTGCGTTCACTGCCACGCAAGCGCATGTCCGCTGGAATGCTGCTGCTTGACGAACGACAACGGATTTTGCTCATCGAACCGTCCTACAAGAAACACTTCGACATCCCCGGCGGTGTCGTCGAGGCCGACGAACCTCCGTGGCGAACCTCCGAGCGCGAGCTGTACGAGGAGCTCGGCATCTCGCGGCGCGGACCCGCGATTCTCGTCGATTACATGACGACCACCGACCAGATGCCGGAAGGCATCGCGTGGATCTTCGACGGCGGCCGGATCGACCAGGCCGAAGTCGACCGGCTCGTCCTGACCGATCCCGAGGTCAATTCGGTCGGGTTGTACACACTCGCGGAGATGGAACGGCGCGTCGTTCCCCATCTGGCCCGCCGGCTCGCCGCCGCTGTCGAGGTCGCGGGGACTGGGCAGCTCGCGTTGTGCGAAGACGGTCGTCGCTTAGCGCGCTAGGCTGACCACAGCGTGTGACTCGCCGTCCTGGAGCTGTCGTGACCGCAAGCCCGATCTCTGAGAACCTCGCGCGTATTCGCAAGGCGCGCGACCTCTCGCAGGAGCAACTCGCCGAGAAGTCCGGTCTCGGCGTCGACACCGTCTCGCGTATCGAACAAGGCACCCGCGCGAGCAGCAGGCCGGCCACGCTGCATCGGCTGGCGCACGCCCTTGATGTCACCGTCGAGAAACTCTTGGGCGGGACGCCGGACAAGGCTGGAATCGCCGCAGGCGAGGTCGCCTCACTTCGCAAGGCGATCACAGCAGGCGACCATATCCCGGGCCTGACGGACTTCGCCGAATCAGCCGAAACGGTGAGCCTCAAAGCCGCCGAAAGATCAGCGCACAACGCCTGGCGGGCATACGTCGACGGCCACCACGCCGAGCTTCTTCACGCGCTGCCCGTTGTGCTCGTCGACGCTCGGCGGCTCGTCCGCGCGACTGCCGGCTTCGAACAAGCCGCGGCCCACCGGGTCCTGTCGACCGCGTACCGGCTCGGGGCTGGTCTGGCAGGCAGGCTCGAACTCGACGACCTCGCCTGGACCTCGGCCGAGCTGGCACTGCGGGCGGCCGCGCACTCCGACGCACCGGATATCGAATCGGCCGTGTCCCTGCGGTACCTCGCGTGGACGTTGATTCGGCAAGGTCGCGAGTCCGAAGCCGAACAAGTCGCGGTGAAGGCAGCGGAGAAGATCCAGCCGGGCATGCTCGACCGCGACCCCGCGCGAGCGGGCGTGTTCGGGAACCTTCTGTTCAACGCCGCGACCGCCGCCTTGCGAACAGGGAACGCAGACCGTGCTGAGGATCTGCTCGCCGAGGCGCAGGCGGCCGCGGTCCGCGCCCGGTCGGACAGTGCCAGCGAGGCCGCGATCTTCGGCCCGCGAGTCGCCGCTCTCCAGCAGATCGAGCGGGCCGTCCGCGCCGGCGATCCGGAACTGGCACTGCGTTTGGCGGGCTCGGTGCCCGAGGTGCGGGGCGGCGAGGTGCCCGCGTTCTGGGAAAGCGGTCATCGGCTCATGCCGGCCTCGGCCGCCGCCGAGCTACGGCGTGACCGCGAAGCCCTGCGATACCTCGTCGAGGCGCGCGACCTTGCGCCGGATTGGGTGCGGTACCAACCGCTCGGCGCGACCATCATGGAACATTTGCTGGACCGCGCGCCGCGCCGTTTTGGCACCAGGCTTGGCGAGCTCGCCGCGCACTACGGGATCTGCTGACCGACAAGCGCGGTCAGGCCAAGGCCTCGATGCGGGCGGCGACCTCGGCCGGGGTAGGCATGGCGGCGATCTCGGCCGCGACCTCACGCGAGGCGAGGCTGAGCTTTTCGTCGGTCAGGAGGCGGGCCAGCAGGGCGGGTGAGAGGTCTCCGGCGACCGCGCGGAGGCCGGCGCCTCGGCCGTGGACCGCGTTGGCGTAGCGGTCGGAGCCGTCGGGGAGCACGAGCTGGGGGACGCCGTGGGCGAGTGAGGTCAGCGAGGTTCCGCCGCCGCCGTGGTGGACGGTCGCGGCGGAGTTCGCGACGACGCCGTCCCACGGCACCCAGCCCACCGCGCGGACATTGCGCGGTAACTCGCCGAGGGTCGAGATGTCGATCTTGCCCATGACGAGTGCGAACTCGGCGTCGACTTCGGCGGCCGCCGCGATGAGGTGGTCGAGTCTGCTGAGTCCGTCGACCTTCGGTGGGACGGTGCCGAGGGTGACCGCCACCCTGGGCCGGTCCGCGCGCGAGGCGAGCCAGGCGGGCAGGGTGGACACGCCGTTGAACGCGACCGGGCGCATCGGCCAGCCGTTTTCCTGTGCCGGGGCCATACTGCGCGGCGCGACGTCGAGGACGCCGAGTGGGGATGGGACGTCGATGCCGAGGCGGTCCAGTGCCGGCGCCAGGTCGGTCAGCATCAGGTCGCGCAGGTGCCCGGTCCTGATGAAGCCCAGATCGCATTGCAGCGCGGGGACACCGAGCTTGGCCGCGGCGAGCAGGCCCGCCGGGAAGAGGTAGTCGTAGACGACCACGTCGGGCCGCCAGCACCGTCCGAGGTCCACAAAGGATTCCACTGCCGAGTCATTGACGAGTGCCGCGAGGCGGACGAAGACCTCCCGGTCACCGGAATTCGTCTCGACCGTGCGGGCGAGTAAGTCAGGTCGCTCTTTGGCGGCGCGGCGGCGGAGTTCGGTGCGCCAGTCCAAACCGGGGCGCGCGTTGACGAAGGGTAAACCGGAGGAGGTCACCACTTCGCCGCCGTCAAGGGAAGCGAACAATACTTCGTTGCCTCTGGCGTGCAGTGCGGCCGCCAGCGGCACCAACGGGAACAGGTGCCCGATAGCCGGGACACCGGTGAACAGTACGCGCATCTTTCGGCCCACTTCCGACGAATAGAGCCGGACACTACCAGGCCAGGACTCCCCTATTCCGGACGAATTAGGGGTAGCTGCGGCCCGCCTGCCGCTATTAGCCTTGCATGAACGGGGCAACCGCGATCGATGTGGCAGGTATGACGACGAATAGCGAACCCAGCACCGCACCGGAACCGTCCGGCTCGATTCCGGCACTGATCGGCGAGCGGCTGACCCTCTCGGCGTTCTCGCAGCTCTCGGGCACGCTGGGCAGCTACCCGTACGTCAAGCTGGTGGTGGACAGGGACACTTCGAAGATCCACTTCATCAACAGCGCGCACGACCTGTTCCATGTGAAGTACATCGCCAGGAATATTCTCGGAATTCCGATGCTGGAATTGGAGAACTCGCTCGACTCGTTCAATTACGAGGTCTACAAAAAGCCGGACCGCCGATTCCTGCTCGGCATTCTCTCGCTGCACAAGCTGGCCGATCCCGGCGCGAACCAGGAGCCCCGGTTCTTCTCGCTGGAAACCGTCGAAGCGGACACGATGACCGCTGAGATGCTCCAGTTCTTCTACAATTTCGTCCGCGATCACGTCGACCAGGCGTTGCCGCTGCTGCTCAAGCCCGCGAATCATCTGCAAGAGGGTTACGTCGAGCGGATACCGGCCGCCGAACTGCCGCGCATCCTCGCGCACGAACTGTTCTCCTCCGCGCCGTTCGTCGCGCTGAACCCCGGCAAGACCTGGGGCAGGCTACGGCTGTTCCACTCCGAGCAGGAGTACCGCGAGACCACGGATCCCTTGCAGTGGCACGACATCATCGTCATGCACCGGGTGCCGGACGACATCCCCCGCCTCGCCGGGATCATCAACGCCGAGCACACCACGCCGTTGTCCCACACCAACATCCTGGCCGCCGGCTGGCAGATACCCAACGCGGTCCAGCTCGGCGTGTTCGAGACGGCGGAACCGCTCGACGGCCAGTGGGTCCAGTACACAGTGGATGGTGCGGAGACCGCGATCGGCCTCGAACGCATCGAGCGACCGTCCGAAGCGGACAATCACCCTTCGTGGGTCGCCAGCCAGGTCGTGCTGGAACGCCCCGAGGTCACCGAAAGCCCGATCGTGCCGCTGTCCGGGCTGCGCTGGGCCGACGCGTACCGCTACGGCACCAAGGCGGCCAACCTCGGCGAGCTGTTCGAGGTGATGGAGCACGGCTCGAACCGGCTGTTCGGCTTCTACCGCATCCCGCGCCCGCCGCGGAAGAACCTGCTGGGCTACCTCGCCAAGCAGCTCGACGTCGCCGACCCCGAAGACGTGAGCGCGATGGCGGCCGCCGCGGCCAAGCTGTTCGCCGACCACCTCAGCGTGCCACGCGGGATAGCGCTTCCTTTCTCGCTGCACCAACGCTTTCTGGAGTCCTCACCCAGCATCCAGCAGGCGATCGGCAAGCTCAAGATGGCGCTGGAACTCGGCGCCCGCGAGGTCGACGCGCTGTGCGTGCAGCTGCAGCGGCTCATCCGGGGCGCGAAGATCCCGCAGCCGATCCTCAAGGAGATCGACGACGCGATCATCGAGCACCTGTCCGGCACCAGCACCTTCGTCGTGCGCAGCTCGTCGAACGCCGAAGACCTCGCCGGTTTCTCCGCGGCGGGCATCTACGAGTCGATCAACCACGTCAGCACCGCGCTGACCATCGTCGACAGCATCAAGGAGGTCTGGGCCTCGCTGGTGTCCGCGCGCAGTGTCCGGCTGCGTGAGCAGGCGGGCATCTCGCTCGACGACTGCTACATGGGCGTGATCATCCAGGAGCAGGTCGCCGCCGACCTCGGCGGCGTGCTGGTCACCAGCAACCCGATGGCGCAGAGCGACTTCCGCAACGTCTACCTCAACGCCACGCCGAAGGTCACCGACGTGATGGAGGGCAACACCGTCCCGTTGCAGTACCTCTACAACACCGTCGAAGGCGGCGGCCGCACCGTCTCGCTCGGCGCGGCCGGCGTCGACCTCGACGGCGCGGCCAAGGATCAGCTGCAGAAGCTCGCGCTCGCCGGTCGCCTGCTGCAGTCGCATTTCGCGCCCGACTACACCTTCGGCAGCCCGGTCGACATCGAGTGGGCGGCGGACGCGAAGACGGTGTACCTGCTCCAGCTACGCCCGTACGCGGGGTGACCGACGTCAGCCGGGTGATCCGGCTCTACAAGACCTTCTCGCTGTTCAACGGGCTGCTGTGGTGGCTGCCGATCTTCTATCTCTACCAGCGCCAGGTCGGGCTTTCCGACAGCGAGATCTTCGGCATCCAGAGCATCTACTACGTCGCGTTCCTGCTGCTGGACATCCCGGCGAGTGTGCTGGCCGACCGGTTCGACTACCGGAAATTCCTCGTCGCGGGCGCCGGAACGCTCCTGCTCGCGAATCTGGCGCCGGTGCTGTGGCCGTCCTATTTCGGTTTCCTGTCGCATTTCCTCCTGACCGCGGTCGCCTATTCACTGACCTCCGGCGCCGGAAGTGCTTACCTGTACGAATATCTGCATCGCCGGGGCGCCGACGACCGCTATCGCCAGGCCGAAGGCGGCGCGCGGGCGTACAGCCTGATCGGCCGGATCGTCTGTCTCCCGGCCGCCGGTCTGCTGATGCAGTGGTACCTGCCTTCGCCGTACCTGCTCTCGGCGCTGAGCGTCGGCATCGCCGCGGTCGTCGCGATGCGCCTGCCGCCATTGCCCGGCGATCAGCCCCACGAGAAGGCCGAGAAGTGGGGTTCGCTCGGGCCGTCCTGGGTGCTGCTGCGCAAGTCGCGGATGCTGATTCTCCTTATGGTGCAAGGCGTCGCGGTGTTCACGTTGGTGAGAATCCTGCAGAGCAACCTGTTCCAGCCGATCCTCGACTCGAAGCAGCTGCCGGTGACCGCGTTCGGCCTGGTGATGGCGGGCACGACGGTGTTCGAGGCGCTCGGCGCCGCGCGCCCGTCCTGGCCGCGGCGCTATCTCGGTGACATCCGGGCGATCTTCGTGCTGACGCTGATCATGGGCGGCTGTCTCGCGCTGGTGGTCCCGGCGGGCGTGGCGGCGACCATCGCGTGCCTGTGCGTGTTCTCGTTCTCCAGCGGGCTCGCGTTCCCCATCCAGCGGCAGCTGATCAACGACGCGATCACCGACCCGCGCTGCCGCGCCACCCTGCTCTCACTCGAATCGCTGATCGACCGGGCGGTGTGCGCGCTGGTCATCCTGGCGCTGGGCAGCTATCTCGCCGCCGGGAAGATGAACCAGTTCCTCGTTCTCGTGGCCGTCGGCACCGCCGTCCTGATGGGCGCCCTCGTCACCCTGATCCATCTGGTCGAACGGCAGCAACGCGTGCTGGAAGGAACACCATGAGCAAGATCCTCTACCTCTACGTCAGGGGTGGCGCGCCGCTGGAGTACGCGTTCCCGCGCATCGCGGCCCGCGGCGAACTCCACGTGCTCGCGCTGAGCCCGATGCCGGAAGCGGGCGAGGACGACTGGCGCCCCGCGTGCACCAGCATCACCGAACGCCACACGGACCTGCGCGGCGACGCGCTGGTCGACTACGTCGCCGAGTTCGCGCGCGAGCTGGGCGCGGACGCGATCCTCACGCTGTCCGAGTTCGCCGTGCTGATGGTCTCGCGGGTCGCGGCCAAGCTCGGCCTGCGCGGCGCCGGGCCGAATCTGGTCAAGGCGCGCGACAAAAGACTGATGCGGGAAGCGTGGGCGGCCTCGGGCTCGCCGATCCCGGCTTTCCGGCGCGTGACAAGCGAATCCGACCTCCGTGAGGCACTTGAGACACTCAGTCCGCCGATGCTTCTCAAGCCCGCCTGGGGCGCGGGCTCGGTGGCCCAGCTCGTGCTTAACAAGCCGAGTGAAGCCGGCCCGGCGTGGGCAGAGGTCGCCCAGGCGCTGCAGAAGGGCAGCGAGGTCGGCATGAACGAGCTGTACCAGTCGGGCACGGACGGCGATCTGCTGATCGAAGAGATCATCGACAGCTCGACCGAGGGCTGGTACCCCGATGCGGGCTACGGCGACTACGTCAGCGTCGAAGGCATCGTCGCGGGCGGGGTCTATCACCCGCTGTGCATCACCGGGCGGCTGCCGTCGATCCCGCCGTTCACCGAGGTCGCGAGCACCGCGCCGTGCGCGCTGCCGGTCGACCTGCAACGACAGCTCGAAGAGGTGTCACGCCAGGCCGTCGACGCGCTCGGCCTCGACACCTGCGGCACGCACACCGAACTCAAGCTCACCCCCGACGGCCCGAAACTGATCGAGACCGGCGCGCGGTTCGGCGGTGTGCTGATCACCGAAGAGATCGAGACCGTCTACGGCTTGGACGTGATCGGCATGCTCACCCGCCAGCTGCTCGGCGAGGACGTCGCGTACCCGGCACGCATGCTCGTCGAAGGCACGCGCGCGGCGGCCTCGGTCGCGGTGATCCCCACCGACTCCGCCGGAAACCCTTGGCGGACAACACCGCTGTGGAACCCGGCCGCGGTCGACTGGAGCGCGATCCTGTCGCCGGGCAGCACCATCGAGGAGTCGAAGGCGTTCGCCATGCCCACCGGCCAGCCGGTCCCGCCGTACGATCAGTCGGGTGGCTCGCGCAACTGGCTCGGCGTCTTCCTGGTGACCGCGAACGACGCGGAGACCCTGCGCCGCGACTGTAACGCCGTCCTCAATGGACTCGAAGCGGCGTTGAACCGCCTTAGCCTGCAGGCGGTTCGGTAGCCCAGGGTTCCCGAGTGGTGGTGACCAGCCTGCCCGTTTCCCAGGATTCCCTGATCGCCAACGCGATCAGCTGATCCTGGCACGCTTCGGCGAGCGGGTAAGGCTGGTTCCCGATCTGTTCGAGCATGCTCGCGATGGCGATCTCTTCATCGGAAAGCCTTGCGGGGAAATAAGGATTGCTCCAGCAGACCTCGCCGTCGAGGGTCAGCGTGTCGAGCGCGTGGCCTTCCAGATTGCCGTCCATCCCGGTCTGCCTGCGCTCGATCCGGCTCCGCGCGGTCATCCGGTGCACGACATCGTCGACGATCTCGCCGTGCGTTCCGCTGACCACGTGCCGGTGTGTCCTCAGTGGATGCCACCACTGGCCGTCGGTGAAGTCGTAGAGCCCGACTCTCCCGTCCCCGAAGTCGAGCGTGGCCACGACCCGGTGCGCCGTGACGAGCTCTTCATGGTCCGGCCGTCCCGACCGGTCCGGACCTTTCAGCAGCGGCGCCGCGAACCGTCGCGCGCTGACCGTCGCGGGTGCGAACCCGACGCCGAGCGCCCCGCGGATGAGCGCGACAGCGTGATAATCATGCGTCGACGACACCTGCGCGCCGGTGACCGTGCCGAGAACTCCCTTACGTGCCAAGCTTTCCCGGACCGCGTGCATCGGCTGGAACGGATACTGCTCGGCCACCTGCACCAGGCCCGACGCGCCGGCTTCCGCCCACAGCCGCCTGAGCGCGTCCCGATCTCCCGCCGGCGGCGTCTCGGACAGCACCGGCAGGCCGTGCCGGACCAGCTCGGCCACGATCCCGGGGTTCGCCTCGCGCGGCACGGACGTCACGACGAAATCCGGGTTCCGCGTCAGAAGTCCGTCGATGTCCCGATAAGTGGGCACACCCCAGGCTTGTTCGACTTCGGCGCCACGCTCGGCCGTGCGCGTCACCATGCCGACGACGGTGAACCGCTCGGGCAGCGCACGCGCGATGCGCAGGTAGAAGTCCGCGCGCCAGCCATGCCCGACGATGCCGAACCGGAATGGTTTCATGGCACCGAGTCTAGAGTCTGATCTCTTGGTGAGGTTTCGCGCCACAAGTCCGAATCAGCTGCCATCCTTCGTCTATTCATCAGATGTATTTCTTGACATTGGTCTGGTCCTCTCGTCAAGGTGAGGCTCTCTGGTCCCCGGTGAGACGGAGTTCGCACCTTGCGCAAGATCGCCTCAGTCGCAGCGGCTTTGCTGACACTGCCCCTCGTCCCGTTACCGGCCACAGCGGCACCGCCTCCACCGGAACCGCAGCTCCAGCGGTATTTCACGCTGCCGACCGGCGATCACGTCCTGCTGACCGGGCACGGCGAGAGCGCGAAGCCACGCTTCCTGCCCGCACCGGGGCACAGCCCGATCGCGGTCACCTCCAAGGTCAACGGCCAGTTCACCGTGGTGCCCGCCGGTCAACTCAAACACCTGACCTCTTTGGACGCCTACCGGATCGGACCCGCCGAGCCGCGCGGCGTCGAAGCGAGCAGCCAGATGTCCTTGCTGCACGTCAAAGCCGTCAACCACACCGGCAAGAAGGCGGCGGCCGCCGAGGTGCTCGTGGTCAACACCGACAACCTGGCGACCGCGTCCTGGGACGGCGTCATGCTCGACGGTGACGCCCGCATCCAGGTGCCGAACGGGCACTACAGCGTGGCCGTCGCGATCTTCGACACCGACGAGCACGACAACCCGGTCAACACCGAGCTGCTCACCCAGACCGACGTGACCGTCTCCACCGGTGGCGCCACCGTCGCGCTCGACGGCCGCGCCGCGCACCCGGTCTCCTTCGTGACGCCGCTGCCCAGCGTGCATCAGGCGGCGGTGGCCGGCTGGGAGCGCGGCCCCAAGGGCAGGCTGGCGTCCTTCGACATCGGCGCGATGGCGGGCACCAGTTTCTATGTCGGCGCCGCCGAAAAGCCCAAGTACGGCGTGCTGAACTTCTCGATGGTCGCGCGCGAGCTTTCCCCACCGTCCGCGCCGAAGCCGTACAGCTACTTCATCGGCATCCCCAAGGCCGACCACGTCCCGATCGAGCAGACCTACCCGGTCAACCCGGCCACACTGGCCACAGTGGACTCGACGTACCCCACCGACCTGCCGGGCCAGGACCTGATCCTCTGGGACGACTGGGCCATCCCCGGCGCCGGACCGGCCAACCCGGCGATGCCCACCCTCCCGTACGTGGAGGTGCACGCCCCGTCGGCCGACCGGCGCTATGTGACCGTGGCGCCCGGCCTGGACTACGACGGCCTGATGCTGCCCAACGACGGCGGCGCTCCGCTCGACGGTGAACTGGAACGGCACTTGACGCTCAAGGCGGGCGAGCACCGTTCGCTCACCTGGCGCGACGGGCTGATCCTGCCCGCTCCCGCCACTGTGGACGGTCCGTGCTTCCTGTGCCGCACCGCGGACAAGCTGGCCGGTGTCGGCGTGATGGACACCGACGCGGCTGGCGACATCGGCCAGTGGAGCCAGGGCACGACGACCATCACCGAGGACGGCAAGCAGATCTACCAGGACACCACCCAGGGCGTGATGTTCGAGCAGGCGCTCAAGGCCGGCAAGCACCGCTACGCCTACTCGATCGACGACACCCACGACGGCGTGGCCACCAATCTGTCCACGCACACCCAGATCACCTGGGGCTTCGACTCCGCGACGACCGCGAAGTCCGCTCCCCTGCCCATTTTCTACAGCCGCGCAGCCTTCAACACCGACCGGCACAGCTCGCTCGCACCGGGCGAGGCGACGATGTCACTGGTCTTCCAGCACCAGCCGGGCGCGGCCGACAGCCCGCTCAAGTCCGCCGCGGTCTCGTCTCCTACGACAACGGCAAGACCTGGCTTCCCGTAACCACCTCGGTCGTGGATGCCAAGCACGCCAAGGGAACCTGGACCGTCCCGGCGAACGCCAAGCCCGGCTACCTCGCCGTGCGCGTCCACGCCGAAGACACCCAAGGGTCCACTGTGGACGAAACGGTCGAGCACGCGGCACTCGTCAACGCCCCTGACGGCCTGCCGGGCGCGGCGCCCGCCGATCCGGCCGAAACCGCGGCCAAACCGGCCTGCGGCGCGGCGCCCGCCGGGTACGCGCGCTGCTTCGCCGTCGCGGACAAGCGCCCGCAGGCAGCCGGAAAGGCGCTTCCGGACGGCATCGCGCGCGCGGATCTGCTCTCGGCGTACAAGATCCCGGCGACCGGCGGCGCGGGCCGTACCGTCGCCGTGGTCAACGCCTACGACGACCCGACCGCCGAAGCCGACCTGGCCGTCTACCGCAAGACGTACGGACTTCCGCCGTGCACGACCGCGAACGGCTGCTTCAAGAAGGTGAACGGGGCAGGCAAGACCACGCCGCTCCCCCAGCCCGACGCGGGCTGGAGTTCGGAGATCTCACTGGACCTGGACATGGTCTCGGCCGTCTGCCCCGACTGCAAGATCCTGCTCGTCGAGGCCGACGACGCGTCGCTCGAAGCGATGACCGCCGCCGAGCGGACCGCGACCGGCTCCGGCGCGGTCGCGGTGTCCAACAGCTGGGGTTCCGACGAGAACACGCTGAGCCCGAAGCTGGCCGACGCGTTCAAGCACGCGGGCGTCGCGGTCACCGCGGCCAGCGGTGACGCCGGCTTCATCCAAGCGGCCTGGCCCGCCTCACTCCCCGACGTGATCGCGGTCGGCGGCACCTCGCTCACCAAGAAGCCGGGTACCACGCGCGGCTGGACCGAAACCGCGTGGAAGCGCGCGGGTTCGGGCTGCTCCGCCTATTTCGCGAAACCGTCGTGGCAGAAGGACACCCACTGCGGGATGCGCACCAGCTCGGACATCTCCGCGGTCGCCGACCCGGTCACCGGCGTGGCCGTCTACGACCAGGGCGACTGGGGCGTCTTCGGCGGCACCAGCGCCTCGTCGCCGATCATCGCCGCGATGATCGCGCTGGCCGGGAACTCCGCCTCGCTGACCAACGCCAAGCACATCTACGCCCACCCGTCGGCGCTGTTCGACGTCACCTCGGGCAGCAACGCCCACTGGGACTGCGGCGGCGACTACCTCTGCACGGCGGGCAAGGGCTACGACGCCCCGACCGGCATGGGCACCCCGAACGGACTCGGCGCCCTGTAAGGGCTCGTGCGCGTTGCGGGCGGTTAGAACCGCCCGCGACGCGCACGACCCTAAGCCTCGGGTTCGAGCACGAAGACCGGGATCACGCGGTCGGTCTTCGCCTGATACTCGACGTACGTCGGAAACGCCGCGACCGCGCGCTCCCACCACTCGGCCCTCTCGTCGCCGCTGACCTCACGGGCGATCATGCTCCAGCGTTCAGCGCCGTCCTGGAGATCCACCACCGGCCCGGTTTTGAGGTTGAAGTACCAGACGGGGTGAGTCGGGAAGCCCGCTTTCGAGGCCACCGCCGCGTACCGTCCCTCGTGCTCCACGCGCATCAGCGGGATCTTGCGGAGCCGTCCGCTTTTCGCGCCGCGCATCGTGACGATCACGACCGGCAGGCCGGTGTCCCACAGCGTCGTACCCCGCGTGCCGCCCGAACTCTCGTACAGCTCGACCTGGTCGCGGATCCATTGCGCCGGACTCGGGTCGTACTCGCCCTCAAGCGGCATCGCGGTCACTCCGGTGTCGTGCGCTGATCCTGTCGCACCAGTCCAGCACGACCTTCCTGCCAAGAGCGGCTCTCGCCCCGAAGCCTGCCCTTTCAGGCACGGCTCGGTAAGAATCGAGGCCATGCAGGGAGATCGGACACGCTGGACAGTGCACGGCTCACGACGGATCTATGCCTCGGAGTGGGTCAACCTCGATCTCGACGACGTCGAGATCCCCGGCGGGCGGCGGTTCGACCACCATGTGCTCCGGTTCGACCGCCCTTCCGTCGGCGCCGTGATCGTCGAGGACGGCCGTGTGCTCTTGACGCGGCGGCATCGGTTCACGATCGGCAGGTCGGGCTGGGAGATTCCGGCGGGCTGGTGCGACGAGGGCGAGACGCCGGTGGAGGCCGTCCGGCGTGAGGCGCTGGAGGAGACCGGTTACGCGGTCTCCTCCTGCGAGCACTTGTTCACGCACTATCCGCTCGCGGGGATCAGCACGCACCAGTTCCAGCTGTTCGTCTGCGGCGGCGCCGTCAAGGAAGGCGAGGCCGACAGCAGCGAGGCCGCGGAGCTCGGCTGGTTCACCTGGCCCGAGGTTCGCGCGCTGATCCAGGACGGCGAGATTCCCGACGGCAGCTCGATGATCGCGCTGACCTTCTATCTCAGTACTCGTCGATGATCTTGCGGAGCACGCGGTGCACCTGCGCCAGCGCCTCCGCCCCGATGAAGTCGCGCAGTTTCGCCTCCAGCTCCCCGATCAGCGTGAACGCGGTCTCGACCGCGCGCTCCCCCCGTTCGGTGAACACGATCAGCTTGGCGCGCCGGTCGCTCGGATCGGGTACGCGGCGCACGTAGCCGAGTTTCTCCAGGTCGTCGACCAGCTCGCCCATGGCCTGCGGGGTCATCACGGCCTTCTCGGCGAGCTTGGTCAGCCGGATTCCGTCGGGCTCCAGGTTGATGAACACGGTCGCGTGCGCGGGCCGGACGTCGGGGTCCGCGGCCTTGCCCGCCTCGTTGATCTCCTCCGACAGCCGCGAGTAGGCCAGGTAAAGCAGCTCCGGGGTGTTGTCTTCCACGCGTCCTCCTCGTACTCTTCAGGGAGCATTATATTCAGGTAGCCTTACTAAATCCAAGGAGCAACCCGTGACCGAGTACTGGGGCGACATCGACAGCGAGCGCGCGAGCCTCGCCGACCAGCTGGACGACCTGACCGAGGCGGAGTGGAAAGCGCCTTCGCTCTGTGCGGGCTGGACGGCGCGCGAGGTCGTCGCGCACCTGACGTATCCGACGCGCGAGACCTGGGGCGCGATGCTCCGCGGCCTGGTCAAGGCGCGTGGCGACTTCGACCGGATGACCCACGAGTCGGCGATCAAGGAGGCCGCGCCGTTCAGCAACGCCCAGCTCGTCGCCGGGCTGCGTGACATCGTGGGCTCGCGCGAGCTGGCGCCGCTGACCAAGCCGAGCGAGCCGCTGTTCGAGATCCTGCTGCACGCCCAGGACATCATGCGCCCGCTCGGCCGGACGCGGACGATGCCGCCGCCCGCCGCGCTCAAGGCGGTCGAGCGGATCTGGTCGATGGGTTTCCCGTTCAACGCCAAGAAGAAGCTGAAGGGATTCCGTCTCAACGCGACAGACGTCGACTGGACCGCGGGCGAGGGCGAGCTCATCGAGGGGCGTGTCGAAGATCTTCTGCTGCTGGTCTCGGGGCGGACCGAGATCGCGCTCGCCCAGCTGTCCGGCGACGGCATCGGAGCGCTCAAAGGTGGGATGACCGGCTAGTATCCCGGAACGTGACCTACGTTGCGGCGACCAGCCGATACGACTCGTTCCCCTACCGGCGCTGTGGCCGAAGTGGACTGAAGCTTCCCGCCATCTCACTCGGCCTGTGGCACAACTTCGGCCACGACAAGCCGTTCGACACCCAGCGCGCCATCGCCAGGCGCGCGTTCGACCTCGGCATCACCCACTTCGACCTGGCCAACAACTACGGCCCGCCGTACGGCTCGGCCGAGACCAACTTCGGGCGCATGCTCGCGGACGACTTCAAGCCGTACCGCGACGAGCTGATCGTGTCGTCGAAGGCGGGCTACGACATGTGGCCGGGCCCGTACGGTGAGTGGGGCTCGCGCAAGTACCTGCTGGCCTCGCTCGACCAGTCGCTGGGCAGGCTCGGCCTCGACTACGTCGACATCTTCTACTCGCACCGGTTCGACCCGGACACCCCGCTGGAGGAGACCGTCGGCGCGCTCGACACCGCGGTCCGCTCCGGCAAGGCGCTGTACGTGGGCATTTCCTCGTACTCGTCGGAGAAGACCCGCGAGGCCGCGCGGCTGCTGCGCGAGCTGGGCACCCCGCTGCTCATCCACCAGCCGTCGTACTCGATGTTCAACCGCTGGAGCGAAGAGGACCACCTGCTCGACACCCTCGAGGCGGAGGGCGCGGGCTGCATCGCCTTCTCCCCGCTCGCGCAGGGCCTGCTGACCAGCCGTTACCTCGACGGTGTCCCGTCGGACTCGCGCGCGGCGCAGGGCAAGTCCCTCAACCCGACCACGATCGACGAGACCGCGCTCGCGAAGGTCCGCGCGCTCAACGAGATCGCCCAGCGCCGCGGCCAGTCACTCGCCCAGCTCGCGCTGGCCTGGGGCCTGCGTGACCCGCGCATGACCTCGGTGCTGATCGGCGCGAGCAGCGTCAAGCAGCTCGAGGACAACGTCGGCGCGCTGGCCAACCTCGACTTCACCGCCGAGGAACTCCGCGACATCGACCAGTACGCCACCGAAGGCGACATCAACCTCTGGAAGAAGTCGACCGACGCCTGAACTACCGGGATAAAGCGGGCTTAACTCCGCGCGATAAAGCCCGCTTTACTCCCGGGAGTAAAGCGGGCTTTATCCCGGCATCTAGGCGCACTTGGGGAACAAGGGCCTGGTGCCGCCGGTCGCGGCGGGGTCCGTGAACTTGCAGCCGTACGAGGGCGCCGAGACCGCGCGTGGGTCGTTGACGACGTCGCCTGCCGGGCGCTTGCCGGTCTGGACCCACTTGAGCAGGTCGTCCCAGGCGGCGCCCGCCTCAGCCGCGCTGAACTCGCAGTGGTTCGACGTCCGGATCGCGCGCTGCACCAGCAAACCCGCGCGGCCGTGCCGCGCGACGTCATCGCGGTAAGCCTGTTCCATCGAGAACGGGACGAACATGTCGCCGAGCCCGTGCAGGCTCAGCACCGGCACGGTCGGTGTTCCGGCGATGCGCGGGATCTGGGTCAGCGAAGGCGTGAACCGGGCCCACAGGTTCGACGGCGGCACCCGGCGGACGGTCCGGTTGACGTCGACCGGCGTGTTCGGGGTGTACCGGGTGAACACGTTGGTCGCCAGCTGCGCCGGATACTCCGCGAGGCTGTTCCCGGTCGGCGGCTCCGCGATCGTGAACAGGAAGTGCTTCCACAGCTCGAAAGAAGCGTCGGCGCCCGGCCTCGCTCCACCGGAGCGCTCGACCGTGATCGCGCGCAGTTGCTTGCCACGGTCGGTCAGCGTTCCGGTCAGTCCGAGCTTCTGCTCGATCTTCGGCACCGCGTTGGTCTGGTAATCCGCGGGCACCGGGTACGCCGAAATCCCCGAAAGGTCCTGCGCCACCAGGTTGTAATCGTAGAAGAAGTCGAACAGCGACTGGTCGCCGAGCACGCCGCACATCGGCAGCGCGCCGGCGTAGAAGCCCGGGTACTCCTCCAGCGAGCGCCCGATGACGTGCCCGCCCATGGACACCCCGGCGAGGTAGACCTCGCGAGGCCGTTTAACAAGCTTTCCGAACAGCGACGCCAGCTCGCGCGTCGTCGTGACGCCGGCCTTCACGTCGTAGCCGTTGTCGTAATAAGACGAAGCAGCCCAGGCGAAACCCTGGTCGAGCATGCGCTGACGCAGCCCGAACCCCGGCGGGTCGACGGTCAGCACCTTGCCCTGGCCACGGTAACCGTGCGCCCACAGGGCGAGTTTGCCGTTCCACTTCGGCGGCACTTCGATGTCGTACGCGGCGTGCCCGTGCACCCCTTGCAGGACGCGGGTCGGCTCGCCGCCGACGGTCGCGGGCGCGAGCGGCGGGTTGACGATCGTGTATCCGGGCAGCGGCTGGTCGTCGGCGGCCAGCGCGGGCGCGGCGGTGACCACGGAAAGGGCGACGACGGCGGCGAGGAGCATGCGGATGCGCATGGACCGAACCTAGCCGTCGAGCACCTCATCGAGATAGGGCCCGAGCACCGTGACCGTCTCGCGCGCGATCTCGGCAGGCGTGCCGTCCGGCGAAGCCGCGTAGCTGACGGCGAGCCGGACGAGGTAGCGCGAGATCCGGTTCAACGCCTCGTGATCGGTGTCCGGCCACTGCTTGACCAGCATCTCCGTCAGCCGGATGGTCGCGCCGTGCAGGATCGGGCCCGCGTGGTTGGTGACCGTGGACAGCAGGCCGTCGCTGTCGTCGCCCGCGACGATCGCCTTGATCAGCGGTTCCTCGGCGGCCGCGGTCAGGAAGACCTCCAGCGCGGCCGCGAGCGCCGCACGGGGCTCGGCCACGTGCGCGACGATCGCCTCTTCGACGGCCGCGAGGAACACCTCGGTCTCGCGCAGGATGTACGCCTCGGCGAACAGCTGGCGCGAGCGGAACTCCTTGTACAGCGTCTGCCTGCTGACCCCGGCCGCCGCGGCGATGTCGCCCATCTTCAGGTCCTGCCACGGCTTCTCGCGCAACAGGTCGGACGCGGCGTTGAGCAGCGTGTCGCGAAGGAGCACCTTCGCGGCTTCGGCGTACGGGACCCGGGGTGCCATGTCCACCACGTTGTCAGCACCCCTGATCCGTGTCAACGACGTGGACACGATCAGGGCGCTCACGCGCGTTCGACCTCGACCATCACGAAGTCGGCCTTCGCGGCGCCGCAGTCCGGGCACGACCAGTCGTCCGGGATGTCGTCCCACTTCGTGCCGGGTGCGATGTCCTCGTCCGGCCAGCCGAGTGCCTCGTCGTACTCGAACCCGCAGACCTCACAGCGGTAGACCTTCATGCCACGACCTCCTCGAAATCGATCTTCTCCCTGACCCCGCAGTCCGGGCAGCACCAGTCGTCGGGCACGGCGCCCCACTCGGTGCCCGCCGGGAAACCCTCACGCGGCGCGCCTGCCGCCTCGTCGTAGACGTATTCGCAGACCGGGCAACGGAAACTGCTCATGCCCCGTACCTCGCCAAGATCTTGGTGCGGTTGCGCGGATTGACGTTCGCGAGCGTGATGTCGCCCTCGTAGTGCGCCAGTACGCGCTTGTCCATCACCTTGCGCCACACCGGCGGCAGGTAGGCGAACACGATCATCGACGCGTACCCGGCGGGCAGCTGCGGAGCCTGCTCGAAGTGCCGCAGCGCCTGGTAGCGCCGGGTCGGGTTGGCGTGGTGGTCGCTGTGCCGCTGCAGGTGATAGAGGAAAACGTTGGTGCACACGTTGTTGCTGTTCCAGCTGTGCCGGGGCGCGGGCCGTTCGTACCGTCCGCGCGGCTCCTTCTGCCGCATCAGCCCGTAGTGCTCGAGGTAGTTCACGGCCTCCAGCAGCGAGAACCCGAACACGGCCTGGATCAGCAGGTACGGCAACACCGCCACGCCATAGAACGCGACCAGCGCGCCGAAGAGCACCAGCGTCATCACCCAGGCGTTGAGCACGTCGTTGCGCAGCGTCCACGGGCTCTTGTTCATACGGGCGAGCCGCGCCTTTTCCAGTTCCCAGGCGGATTTCAGGCTCCCGACGACCGAGCGCGGCAGGAAACCCCAGAACGTCTCGCCGAACCGCGAGCTGGCCGGGTCCTCCGGAGTCGCGACGCGCACGTGGTGCCCGCGGTTGTGCTCGATGAAGAAGTGCCCGTACCCCGACTGCGCCAGTGCGATCTTGGACAGCCATCGTTCGAGCTGGTCTTTCTTGTGCCCCAGCTCATGCGCGGTGTTGATGCCGATACCCGCGACGATGCCGACCGTGATCGCCAGCCCGATCTTGTCCACAATGGACATCGGATGCGTCGTCCACAGCCAGCACGCGACGACCAGCGAGACGTACTGGATCGGCAGGTAGAGGTAGGTGACCCAGCGGTAGTAGCGGTCGTTCTCCAGCCAGTCGATGAGGCTGTCGGGCGGATTCTCGGCGTCGGTGCCGACCAGCAGGTCGATCAGCGGGATGAGGCCGAAGACGATGATCGGGCCCGCCCACCAGAACAGCCCGAGCCCGGTGGCGGACACGAGCCCCCACGCCAGGAAGGGCGCCGTCGGGATGATCAGGCCGAGCAGCCAGGCATAACGCTTGCCATCCCGCCAGGTCACCGGCTCCGTGGCCGCATTTTCGATCGACGTCATGCCGCACCTCCTCGTGCTTACACCACAACCAACCCGTGTATCGAAGGTAGACACGACAACATCCCGTGTCAACCAAGCGAGCACGAACGGGCTACGTGTACACACCTGGGGTCGTGAGTGGTATGGCCGGTTCTAACCGGCCGTACCACTCACGACCCTGGATGGCACTGGTCATCACCGGCGAACCCCCAGGGCTGGGGTCACGAGCCCATCAGCTTCGGCGACCGCTTTCGAGGGGGATGCGCGGAAGGCCCGTTCACCCTGCGCGGCTGCATGAAGGCTCCCTTCATCCGGCAGACCCTGTATGAAGGCTCCCCTCATACACCAGGCCCGTATGAAGGCTCCCTTCATCAAGTCGGCCTTGGATGAAGGGAGCCTTCATACAGCTATGCGTGATGAAGGGAGCCTTCATACAGCTCGATGGACCTCCACGGCCGAGGTCGTGAGTGGTATGGCCGGTTCTAACCGGCCATACCACTCACGAGCCCTTAGCGGCGGCCGGGTGAGGGAAGGTGCGCGGTCTCGGGGAACATGTGCAGCGCGCGCAGGGCGGCGCCGAGTTCGGCGATGTCGGCCGGGTCCGTCAGAGATCGGCCCAGTTCTTCGGTGATCCGCTTCAGGCGGTGCCGGATCGTGTTGGGGTGACAGAACATCCGCTCGGACGTCAGCTTCGTCGAGCCCTGGTGCTCGAACCACGCGCGCAACGTCAGCAGCAGCACGTTCCGGTCGTCACCCGGCAGGTCCAAGATCGGCTGCAGCACGTGATGCGCGAGCTGCACCGAGGCCTCCGGAGCGCTCGCGACCAGCCCGGCCAGCGGCGATTCGTTGAACTGCACGATCCCCGAAGACCCCGGCATGAGGCTCGACAGCGCCACCCGCGCGAGGTGCAACGCCCGCGCCGTATTGGCCAGCCCGGTGAAGACCGGGCTCACTCCGATGCGCCCGGACGGATTCTCGCGCAGCAACTCGATCAGCACTTGCGACGCCTGGGGGTCGCGCATCGACACGACGCCGACCTGAAGATCCGGGGTCAGCCGCCAGGCCGACGCGTGGCACCGGTCGCGCAGCCGCGTTTCCATCTGGGGCAACGGTTCCTGGCCGACCGTGGGTGCCTCCGCCGCGACCACGACGAACGTCCCGTCGAGCGAAAGTTCCAGTACCCGCGCGATGTCCCAGAGCGAGCCCTCGGTGCCGCCCGCGAACAACGCCTCCACCAACGCGGAACGCCGGTTCTGCCTGGCGGCCATCGACTCGGCGGTCGCCTCGCGGTAGGCCGTCGTGAGGGCCTCGGCGTAGTCGTCGACCAGCGCCCAGATCGCGGTGGTCGCCGCGACCAGGCCGCCGAAATCCTGGCGGGCGCCGGTCAGTTCGACGAACTTGTGCCATACCTCGGTCAGGCCGATGCGGTACGCGCGCAGCAACTCCGGCAGCGGCGCGCCCTGCAGTCCGCGGGCGCGGCCGGTCGCGCGCGCCTGCGAAAGATCGGGTGAGCCGGAGCCGGTGAGCGTCCGCATCACGAAACCGAGATTGACGCGGACCGAGTCGTGCAGCTGTTCATAGGTCACGAAGCGCGCGTCGTGGTAGACGGCCATCTCGTCGAGGATCTGCTCGACGGTGTTCTTGATCATTTCCGGCAGCCGGGTTTCCACCTCGACGGCCAGTTCCGCGACCTCGGGAGCGATGTCGACATAGTGCATGGCTTCCTCGGTCCTCCTCGTCGAGTACCTGGAAGTCGGAATTTAACACCAATTCGGCCGAACAGGCTAAGCCGCTCCGCGTATGCGGCGTTAGCCCGCCCGGCCGATCCGCAAGTGCTACCTCATCTTGGCGGCGGCGCTCTTGATCGCCTCCCTGATGCGGAAGTACGAACCGCAGCGGCAGACGTTCTCGATCGCGTCGATCTGCGCGTCCGTGGGGTTCTTGGTCTGCTTCAGCAACGCGACCGCGGCCATGATCTGGCCGGGCTGGCAGTACCCGCACTGCGCGACGTCCTGCTCCAGCCAGGCTTCCTGGACCGGGTGCAGCACGTCGCCGTCCGCGAGTCCCTCGATCGTGGTGACCTCCTTGCCCTCGGCCTCGGAAACCGGGACCACGCAAGGATTGATGGCCGCGCCGTCCAGGTGGCTGGTGCACGCCTTGCAGACGTTGATGCCGCAGCCGTACTTCGGGCCGCGGACCTTGAGCTTGTCACGCAACGCCCACAGCAGCGGCAGGTCGGCTGGCGCGTCGACGGTGACGGGCTTTCCGTTCACGGAGAAGGTGTAGGTAGGCAAGTGGATCTCCTCAGCGCGGGAACGGTTCGAAGTCGACCGGGAAGTTGATCGGGAAGCTGCGCGGCTTGATGCCGGTCGCGCGCGCGTACGCGTTGGCGATCGCGCCGACCGGCGCCGGCAGGCCCAGCTCCCCCGCGCCGCCTGGCTCGTCGCCCGTCGCGGGCATGACGTACACCTCGACCTGCGGCGGCGAATTCTTCTGCCGCGCGTAGTGGAACTGCGAGTAGCTGCCTTCCAGCGGCAGGCCCTTGTCGATGTGCAGCCCCGCGGTGAGCGTCGTCGAGATCGCGTCGGTGAGACCGCCGAGCATCTGCGACTGCAGCCCGCGCGGGTTGACCGGCCTGCCGACGTCGACGGCGATGGTCGCCTTGGTGACGCGTGGTTTCTTCGGGTCGCGCGCGTCGATTTCGACCAGGCACGCGGTGTACGACTTGTACTCGCCGTGCACGGCGACGCCCTGCGCGAAACCCTTCGGCATCGCCTTGCCCCACTGGCCGAGTTCGGCGACCTTTTCGAGCACCTTGCGCTGCCGGTCGACCTTGATGAACTCCTTGCGGAAGGCCACCGGGTCCTTGCCGAGCTTCGCGGCGATCTCGTCGACCATGATCTCTTCCGCGCCACGGGTGTTCGCCGAATACACCGACCGCCACGCGCCGGTGTGGAACTTCAGCGGCACCTCGTTGAGCAGCTGCGTGGTGACGCCGAAGTTGTACGGCGACTTGATGGTCAACAGGAACACCGTCTGCGCGAAGCTGAGGTTCCCGCCGACGGGCAGCTTCGCCGCGAACGCGGTGAGGATCTCGCCGAGCCCGTGCCCCCAGTCGGTTTCGATGCTGGCGACGCGGTGCTCGAACGTCAGCACCTGCCCCAGCGCGAACGTCGCGCGGATCTTGTGGTGACTCGCGGCGCGGGCGCGGCCGTGGCGCATGTCGTCGATGCGGCTCCACATCAGCCGGACCGGCTTCTTCATCGCCTTGGAGATCTGCGCGGCCTCCAGCGCCGCGTCGAAGAACAGCCTGCGGCCGAACGACCCGCCCCCCTGCTGGACGTGCACGGTGACCTTGTTCTCCGGCAGCCCGATCGCCTGCGCGATGCTCTGCTTGGCCAGGATCGGCGACTTCAAGCCGGCCCAGATGGTCGCGTGGTCGGCGCGGACGTCGGCGACCGCGGAGTTGGACTCCATCGGCGCGTGGCTGGCGAACGCGAAGTCGAACTCGGCGTCGACGTACTGCGTGAGCAGCGGCGGCACGACGAACGGCAGCGCGGCGGCCTGCAGCTTCTTCGTGATCGACGCGTTGTTCTCGGCGTCGACCGTGCCGGCGTTCCAGGTGACGTCGAGCGCGTTCTTGCCGTCGAGCGCCTGCCCGAACGTCTCGGCCATCACCGCGACCCCGGTCGGCACCACCGCGAGGTCGATGATGCCGGGCATCGCGCGGACGGCGGCCTCGTTGTTGACCTTCTTGACGGTGCCGTTGATGCTCGGCGGGCGCCGGACCATCACCGGCATCGCGCCGGGGATGTCGAGGTCGAGGGTGTATTCGAGCTGCCCGGTCACCATCGCGCGGGCGTCCTTGCGCGAGGTCGGCGTGCCGACGAGCTTGAAGTCGGCTTCCCGCTTCAAGGTGGCGTTGGCCGTCAGGTCCGTGCGCGCGGCGAGCGCGGAAAGCGCGCCATAGCTCGACTTCCGCCCGTCCGGCGCGAACACCGCACCGTCCCTTGTGGACAATCGGGCGGCGTCGGCGTTCCACTGCTTCGCGGCGGCGGCGACCATCCTGGCGCGGGCGGCCGCCGCCGCGGCGCGCACCGGCCCGTACACCGAGCGGATCGTGTTCGACCCGCCGGTGAGCTGGTTGAACAGCAGCTCCGGCCTGGCGTCGGACAGCACCACCTCGACCCGCTCCAGCGGCAGGTCCATCTCCTCGGCGACGAGCATCGCGGTGGCGGTGGTGATGCCCTGGCCGACCTCGGCGCGCGGCAGTTCGAGGCGGACCTTGCCGTCGGCGGAGACACCGAGCACGAGCATGTTCGCCGTCGGCGCGCACGACAGCGTCAGCACGTCGCCGAGGTCGAGGATCTCGGCGGGACCGGGCAGGGTCGGGATGACGGCTTCGGCTTCGCCGGGCGAGACGGCGTCGACGGTGATCTTCGTGGCGAGCGTGAGCGTGGGCGCGGCGACCAGGAAGGTCAGGAACCGTCGCCGATCCGTGGTGGGTTGGGACATCACATCCCTTTCGGCAGTGTCGGGGGTCCAGCCACGCTAGGCAGGGCATTCGGCCCAGTCAACGGTCCGTAGTCGTGTCGGTCCATCTCTGTCACCAGATGACATCGAGCCCCGGAAAATGTGTGCCGCGACACATTTCCGGCCCCCGTGTAAACCGCCTACTCGAACTGCTTGAGCGACCACTCCGCCCAGTCACGCAGCATGACGAGCTGCCGCAGGCCGAACTCCAGCGAGATCCGGCCGTACTTCGCGCCGAGGCCAGGCCCCCATTCGGTCACCCGCTCGATCTCGTGCAGCGCTTCGAGCCGCTCGGTGAAGACCTCCAGGTTCTGCTGGAGATAGGTTCGCGCCTCTTCCGGCGACAGGACGCTGAGGAAGAACACCCGCAACAGCCGATCGTCACGCTTGGTGCCGTCGGGGACCACCTCGATGAGCCAATGCCGCAGATCGGCGTGCCCGTCCGGGGTGATCTCGTACTCCTTGCGCCCGCGCGGCCCCTCCGCGGCGACGCGCACGAGGCCCGCCTTCTCCATCTTCCCGAGCTCGCCGTAGAGCTGGCTCTGCGTGGCGGGCCACACGAAGGTGAACCGCTCCTCGAAGCGTTTCAGCAGGTCATAACCACTTCCCGGCTGTTGCGCGAGCAGTCCCAGCACGGCGTGACGAAGGCTCATATCGGACACCTTACCTTCCACTATTGACAGGTCCAGAGCTGACCCTCTAATTTCGACATGTCAAAGTTGGAACGTCAAGGGGGCACCATCATGAACTACCTGCGCAGCTTTCTTCCCTGGATCGCCTTCGCCGTGGTCGCGACCCAGTTCGACTGGCGCTACTCCGCGCTGATCGGCGTCGTGCTCTCCGCGGGCACCCTGCTCTGGGAGCGCCGCAACGACCGAGCATGGGACAGCCTGGTCATCGAACTGAGCGCACTCGGCTTCTTCGTGCTGCTCACCGCGATCGCGTTCGCCTTCCCCGACTCCGCGGTCCGCGACCAGGTGGACCCGCTGTCGTCGGGCTGGCTCGCGCTGACCGCCTGGCTCTCGATCGCGATCAAGAAGCCGTTCACCTTCGGCATCGCCCGCACGATGGTGCCCCGCGAACTCTGGACGAACCCCGTTTTCTTCCGCACCAACGTGATCATCACCGCCGTCTGGGCCGCGAGCTTCACCGTCCACGCGATCGCCGGCGCCATCCTGCTGGCCTACGCGCCGCACGCCACCGCCGCGCTCATCACGATCAAGGTGCTCGGCTTCGCCGTGCCGATCGCGTTCACCGTCCGCTACCCGAAGATCGTCCGCGCCAGGGCGACCGCCCACACCGCACAGTAAGGAACCGCCCCGAAATGGCCACCACCGCTTTCCACCGCACCGGCAACTACGCACCCGTGCACGACGAGCTGACCGCGTACGACCTCGAGGTGACCGGCGCGATCCCGCCGGAGCTCACCGGCTGGTACCTGCGCAACGGCCCGAACCCGCGTGACGAGAACAAGCACTGGTTCATCGGCGAGGGCATGCTGCACGGCGTCCGGCTGGAGAACGGCCGCGCCGCCTGGTACCGCAACCGCTGGGTCAGGACCGAGAGCTTCCTCGACCCCTCCCGCACCATCTACCGCGCCGACGGCAGCCGGGACCTGCACGCCGCCAACGCGAACACGCACATCATCAACCACGCGGGCCGCACGCTCGCGCTCGTCGAGTCCTCGCTGCCGTACGAGGTCACGAACGACCTGGAGACCGTCGGCCCGCACGACTTCGACGGCAGGCTGCGCACGCCGATGACCGCGCACCCGAAGATCTGCCCCACCACCGGGGAGCTGCACTTCTTCGGCTACGACACGCGGCCGCCGTTCCTGACGTATCACCGGGCCGACGCCGAGGGGAACCTCGTCGTGTCGCAGCCGATCGAGGTCGGCGCGCCGACGATGATGCACGACTTCAACCTCACGGCGAACCATGTCGTGTTCATGGACCTGCCGCTGGTGTTCGACCGCGCACTGGCCGGGACCGGCGAGATGCCCTACCGCTGGGACGAGCACTACGGCGCCCGGCTCGGCGTGCTCCGCCGCGACGACCCGGCAGGCGCGGTGCGCTGGTTCACGATCAGCCCGTGCTATGTGTTCCACGCGCTCAACGCCCACGAATCGGGCGACCGGATCGTGCTGTACGTGATCCGGCAGGAACGCACCTGGCACCGCGGCCACGCGGACACCGCTCCCCTGCTCTGGCGCTGGACGATCGACCTCACCACCGGCTCGGTGCGCGAGGAGCAGGTCGACGACGGGCCGTGCGAGTTCCCGCGCATCGACGACCGGCTCGCCGGGCTCGACGCGCGGTTCGGGCACGCGACCGGCACGAACGGGCCGGACGCCGAGGCGCCGACCACGCTGCGCCGGTTCGATCTGCACCGCGGCACCGTCGAGACCTACGACTTCGGCAAGGGCCGTACCCCTGGTGAAGCCGTGTTCGTGCCGTCAGGCGACGGCTCGGACGGCTGGCTGATGACCTACGTCTACGACGCGACGAGGGACGGCAGCGACCTGGTCATCGTCGACCCGACGGACCTGAGCGGTCCGCCGGTCGCCACCGTCCACCTGCCACAGCGGGTGCCCGCGGGCTTCCACGGAAACTGGATCCCTGAGGCTTAGCCGAACTTGCTCTTGGGGCGATCCTGCAGCACCCCGTCGACATAAACGTCGACTTTTTCGTTGAGGAACGACACGAGCCCGATGATCTTCTGACTCTCGGGCAGCGGCGTGTCGTAGCCCCAGACCAGGTCCCGGTGCAGCTCGTCACCGATGCGGACCGAGTGATACCCGGCCGTCCCCTTGTACGGGCAGTGGGTCACCGTGTCGCTCGGTTCCAGCAGGTCGAGCCGGACGTCGGTCTTGGGCAGGTAGTACCGGGTGGGGAGCCCGGTCTCGAACAGCAGGCGCGGGCGGACGGAGTCGGCGACGGTCACGCCGTCGACCTCGATCCGCACGTGCCGCGAGCTGGCGAGGACGTCCACCCGCACACCCGGGTCGCGGGGATGGACGAAAATCTCCTCGTCTTCCTCGAACCACGCGTCCATGGCGTCGAAGTCGAAACGGACGTGCCCGGCGAGCTCTTCGATCGGGGAAGTGTCATAGATCTGCGCCGCGTCAACGGCTTCCCGCTCACCGGCGCGTACGGTCGCGAGTACCGCGTCGCCCCTGCTCGGCGAATGTTTCGTGAGATTCCCACGGATCAGGACTTCACCGGAGACGTCCGCCAGAGGGAAGTAATATGCGGGGAAATAGGGAACTTCCCAGACCATCAGCGGCCGGGTGGTATCGGCGACAACACGCCCGGCGAAAACCACCCGCACCCGTTTGGTCCCGTGCTCTACTCGAACTCGGCCACGCACTGCTGTGTTCATGTCCGGATCAACTCCGAAGGGCCCCGTAGTATTTCGTTGCTCACTAAATACGTGGATTTTGTAAATGTTCTTACCTTCCGCACACTCCTTGCCGATACTTTGTAAGAGTTGAGCCGGGAGAGTCGAGTAGAGAGGGGGCTTGGGTGGTTGGCGTCGAAACCCCGCCGGTGGGCACCCCCGCGGGTATGCGCAAGATCAACCAGCGTGCGGTGCTGGATCTGTTGCGCCGCAACGGTCCGTCAACGCGGCCGCAGGTCGCGAAGGAGACCGGGCTGTCGAAACCCACGGTGAGCCAGGCGTTGCTGGCATTGGAGGCCGCGGGCCTCGCGCGCGCGACCGGGCACACCTCCACCGGCACCGGCCGTTCGGCGGTGCTGTACGAAGCCGACCCGACAGCGGGCTACGTGCTGGGCATCGACATCGGCCGTGAGCACATCAGGGTCGCGGTCGCCGACCTCGGCGGCACGGTCGTCGCCAGGCGCGACGAGCGCAACACGGCGCGGTCAGGGGTGGCTCTGGTCGCCGCCGTCGGCCGCCTCGCGCAGGAAACAGTGCAGGTCGCGGGCCTGCGCCAGGACGACATCGTGTCCAGGGTGCTCGGCAGCCCCGGTGTCGCCGACCCGAACCGCCGCTGCTTCCGGCACGCGCCGAACCTGCCAGGCTGGGGCAAGGCCGGGCTGCTGACCGAACTCGAAGCGGCCGTCGGTCCCGATCTCGTGATCGAAAACGACGCGAACCTCACCGCTGTCGGTGAGTGGGAACAAGGCGCCGCGCGCGGTGTCGACGTGTTCGCGGCCATCACCGTCGGCACCGGTGTCGGCATGGGACTGATGGTGCACGGGGAAGTCTTCCGCGGCGCCACCGGCGCGGCCGGAGAAATCGGTTACCTGCCTTACGGTCAGATGCACGCGAACGACGAACTCGTCGAACCGCCCGCACGCGGCCACCTCGAAGAGGCGACCGCGGCGCAGTCGGTGGTGCGCGGAGCACGCGAACTCGGCCTGGGCACGGCGAAATCCGCGCGCGAGGTTTTCCGATTGGCCCGTGAGGGTGACGAACTGGCCCAGCGAGCGGTCGAAGCCGAAGCGGACCGTTTGGCGTACACGGTCGCGTCCATCGCCGCGGTCATCGATCCGGAACTGGTGGTTCTCAGCGGGGGCATGAGCACCAACGCCGATCTGCTGCGCGAGCCGATGGACCGCGCGCTGCACACGTTCACCCCGCTGGTCCCGACCATTGTCCAAGGTGAACTCGGCGACGACGCCGTGGTGGCCGGCGCGATCTCGGTCGGCCTGCGCGCGGCCGAAGACATCGTGTTCGAACGGCGCGCGGGCTAAGCCTCTTTTTGCCACGCGTGTTTCGCGGTGCTGAGCCGCCACGGAGTGAGTTTGAGCACGCTGTAACCGCCCTCGGGTCCGAGCATGTCCGCGTCGTACCCGAGTGGCGGTTCGGCATTGTCGAAGAACGCGCGCACCTTGTCTTTGTCCGACGGCGCCCACTCGGCGTCGCATTCGGCGACCGCGATCTCGTGCGCCGGATCCCAATACGAGCATGACACGTACGGGTGATTTTCGAGATGCGCCACCTTGAGCGGCGTCGGCCTGGTGAACACCCATCCGGTGACGCTGTCGCCGTCCCGTTCCCAATAGGGATGCACCACCCGCGACCGCGGCCGTCCCCGCCGGTCGACGGTGACCAGCGTGCACCAGACGATCCGATGAGCGACACGGACGAAGTCGTCGAGCAACTCTGAGCTAGGATTCACAACCATGGTTGTGGATGTTACCCCGGAAGACCTCGATCTGTCTCTGGTCTCCTTGTTCGCGGGCTGGGCGCTGACCGACGAAGTCCAGCGCCGGCTCGCCGCCGACGGCTTCACCGAGCTCCGTTTCAACGACGGCGTCGTCTTCCAGCACGTGCTCGCGGGCCCGCTCTCGATCACGGCGCTGGCCACGCGCATGGGCGTCACCCAGCAGGCGGCCTCCAAAGCGGTGGCCGACCTCGAACGCCGTGGCCTCCTCGTCCGCCGCCCCGCCCCCGGCGACGCCCGCACCAAGCTGCTCCACCTGACCCCGCACGGCCAAGCCTCCGTCGAAGCCGCCCGCGCACACCGGGCCGCCCTCGAAGCCGAGCTGACCTCGGCCTTCGGCGAGACCCGCGTCGCCGCGACCCGCGCACTGCTGACCTCGATCATCACCCGCTACGGCTCACTCGACGCCATCCGCACCCGCCGAGTCCGCCCACCCGCCTGACCGGTGATAGCCCGAAAGCCACTTTCGGCAGGTCTTATCTGCCGAAAGTGGCTTTCGGGCTACTCAAGGCGCCGGAGCACCGACCGGGTTGGGGTGGGGGTTGACCGACGGGACCAGGCGCCGGGCGACCGGACGGAGGAAGGTGTTCAGGGTTTCCAAGTCCCCCAAGGGAATCGAGGCGTACGGAACGGCGCCGAGCGCGTCGGTCCGCGCCTCGATGTGGGTGCGCAACGCCAGCCCGGACGGCGTCAGCGAACCCGAGGCGAGCAAGCCACGCGCGGTCAAACGCTCGACTCCCGCGTCCCACTCGGCGTCCGTCCAACCCCGCGCCGGCTGCACCAGTCCCCGGCTCCCGTCGGCGGCGTCGCGCAGCACGTGCGCCTCGACCCCGTCGATGCCCTCGGCCGCGAGTACGGCGTTGTGCCCGTCGCCCCGGTGCTCTCGAAGCACCGTGCACGCGTGCCACAGCGCGCCGACCGGATCGTCGGGCCACGGCAGCGCCGCATTGGCGGCACCCAACGGACGCCCGGCCCACGAAACCGCCGACACGAGCGAACGCAGCGTCCCGAGCACGGGTACTTCGAACGAGCCCAAAACCGCCACCGCGCCCGAAAGCCGGGCTTCCAGCGCCACCGAGGGCGACGCCAGCGACCACACTTCCGGCAACGACCGCGCCAGGAAGCGAGGCGCGAAGTTGTAGAAGACCGCGCTCACCAGGCCGAGCGGCGCCGCACCCAGCGGGGCCGCCCGCATGGCCACGTAGCCGCGCCAGAATCCGCGCAATCCCACCGCTTCGTGCGCCGCGCGGGCTTCCGGCGCGAAGTAGGTGACGTCGTGGATGGTCTCCATGGAGACCCAGAGCGATTTCACGGCTTCATGATCAGGCAGGTGCTCGACGCGGTCGCGAGCAGCTTGCCGTCGGCGTCGCGCAGGTCCGCCTCGGCGAACGCGACGCGCGAACCGGGTTTGACCACCCAGCCGTGCGCGCGGATCTCGCCGGTGTCGCCGTGGATCGCGCGCAGGAAGTTGACCTTCAGCTCGATCGAGGTATAGCCGACGCCCGCGGGCAGTGTCGTGTGGACGGCGCAGCCGATGGCCGAGTCCAGCATGGTGGCCGCGACACCGCCGTGGACCATGCCGATCGGGTTGTACAGCGACTCGTCCGGGGTCGCGGCGAAGATGACGTCGCCGGGCCCGATGATCTTCAGCGTCATGCCGAAGTGCGCCGCGATCGGCGGCTGCGGGATCCGGCCCTCGGCGATGCCGGTCATGTACTCCAGCCCGGACAGCTCACGCCCCGCGCCGGCGGCGGCCAGCGGGTCTTCCCAGGTGATGGTCTTCTCACGCACTGCCATGTCGACTCCCTCTATGACGATCGTCCTAACGATCGGCTAGGACGATCGTCATAGTCAAGGGGTAGGCTCGAACACGTGCCAGATCCCACAACGCGCGACCGCATGGTCACCACCGCGATGGAGCTGTTCCGCCGCGAGGGCTACCCGGCCACGTCATGGCGGCGGCTCATCGAAGCGGCGGGCACACCGTGGGGCTCGGCGTATCACCACTTCCCCGGCGGCAAGGAGGAGCTGGGCGTCGCGGCCATCGAACTCGGCTCACAGGTCGTCACGAAGACCGTCGAGCGCGCCTTCGAGAAGCACGAACGCACCGAGGACGCGATCCGCTGGTGGTTCGGCAAGGCGGCCCAGTCACTCGCCGCCGACGACTATCGCGGCGGCTGCCCGCTCGCCACCATCACCCTCGAGATGGCGCACGCGTCCGAGAAACTCACCGAAGCCGCCGGGCAAGCGTTTGCCACCTGGCACAAGCTGCTGGTGACGAAGCTCCGCGAGCGCGGCCACGAGGATCCAGACGACCTGGCGATCGCCATCATGAACAACCTCGAAGGCGCGCTGCTGCTGAGCCGGATCCACCGCTCGCCCGACGCGCTGGACCGGGCGGTCGACCACGTCGTGGCTATCATTCAGCGGTGAACACCGAGCGACGGCTGATCGACCCCGAGCGGGTCGAAGCGGCGCTCGCCGGCCTCGGCGACCGCAGTGTCGTCGACGAATGGGCGCGGCGGTTCTCCCTCGTCGCGGACCCGTCCCGGCTGACCTTGCTCGTGTGCATCCACTACGCCAAGGAGATCTCCGTTTCGGATCTCGCCGTGGCCGCCGAGATGACCGACTCGGCCGTTTCGCAGGCGCTGCGCCTGTTGCGCGCGCACGGCCTCGTCACACCGCACCGCACCGGCCGCGTCGTCCGCTACCGGCTCGCCGACGCCACGGTGCACGACCTCATCCACCTGGTCCGGCCGCATCCAACGGGGTAACCGCTCCCCCGCGAGACGACTCTCGGTCACCGTCGCGGCGCAATGGACTGAAAGCTCCCCAAGCCTGGTTGTGCCGGCCAGGCAACGGTTCTACCGTCGAATCGAACCGATAGTGGAGGCTCGGCAATGAAGCCACGGGTCCTGGTAGCGGGCATCGGCAACATCTTCCTCGGCGACGACGGTTTCGGCATCGAGGTGCTCAAGGAATTGGAGCACGTCAAACTGCCCGACTGGGTCCAGATCGCCGACTACGGCATCAGCGGCACACACCTCGCCTACGACCTACTCGGCGGTTACGACACGACGATCCTCATCGATGCCGCACCCCGCGGCGACGCGCCGGGCACGATCTACCTGCTCGAGGCCGACGTCGAAGAGCTGTCGAAGTCGAACCTGCGCCCCGACGCGCACGGCATGCAGCCCGACGCGGTGTTCCGCCTGCTCAGCATGCTCGGCGGCGACGCGGGCCGGGTGCTGGTGGTCGGCTGCGAGCCTGCCACCACTGGCAGCGGCCTCGGCCTGAGCGCCGCCGTCGAAGCGGCGGTGCCCGAAGCGGTCCGCATCGTCGTCGAACTGGCCTGGGGCATGAGCTCTCGGCTCCGCTCACCCGAAATCCCCGCGACACCAGGCGCACTCGCGTAATCAGTGGGAGTCGCCGGTAGCCGGTAGCGTCGAGGCATGCTGGGACTTCCCGACGCCGTGTCCGCACTGCTGTTCGACCTCGACGGCGTGCTGACCGGAACGGCCGCACTGCACAAGGAAGCGTGGAAGCAGACCTTCGACGAGTTCCTGGTGAAACACGGCATACCGGACGAGCCGTTCACCGACCACGACTATGCCGCCTACGTGGACGGCAAGCCGCGCGCCGACGGCGTCCGCTCGTTCCTCGCCGCACGGACCATCAGCCTGCCCGAGGGCGAGCCCGACGACGGGCCCGACGCCATGACCGTCAACGGCCTCGGGAATCGCAAGAACGAACTCGTGCTCCGCATCATCGAAGACCGTGGTGTCGCGCCGTACGAGGGATCGCGGCGCTACCTCGAAGCGGCGCGGGACAACGGACTGAAGATCGGCGTGGTCACCTCGTCGGCCAATGGCGCGAAGGTGCTCGACGCCGCCGGGCTGACGCCGTTCGTCCAGGCCAGGATCGACGGCATCACACTGCGCGAGCAGAACCTCCGCGGCAAACCCGCGCCCGACTCGTTTCTCGCCGGCGCGCGGGCGCTGGGTGTCGAAGCGCGGCACGCCGCCGTGTTCGAGGACGCGCTCGCCGGGGTCGAAGCGGGCCGTGCGGGCGAGTTCGGGTACGTCGTCGGGGTGAACCGGGCGAACCAGGCGAAGGAATTGACCGAACACGGCGCCGACGTCGTGGTCGACGACCTGGCCGAGCTGCTGGAGGAAGCGTGACCGAGGAACACGGCTACGAAGTCTCGCCGTGGGAACTCCGCTGGCGAGGACTCGACGTCGACGCGCTGCAGCGGACGGAATCCACGTTCGCGCTGTCCAACGGCCACATCGGGCTGCGCGGCACGCTCGAAGAGGCCGAACCCCGCGGACTGCCCGGCACCTACCTCAACGGGTTCTACGAGGAGCACGCGCTGCCGTACGCGGAGGGCGGCTACGGCTACCCCGAGGCGGGGCAGACCGTGGTCAACGTGACCGACGGCAAGATCATCCGGCTGCTGGTCGAGGACGAACCACTCGACATGCGCTACGGCGAGGCCATCGAGCACGACCGGGTGCTGGACTTCCGCACCGGAACGCTGACCCGCTCGACCGTGTGGGCCTCCCCCACCGGCAGGCGGGTCCGCGTGCGTACGCAGCGGCTCGTGTCGTTCACCCAGCGCGCGGTGGCGGCGATCAGGTACGAGGTCGAACCGCTCGACGACGAACTCCAGCTCGTCGCCCAGTCCGACCTGCTCGCCAACGAGCCGATCGAGTCCGACACGAAAGACCCACGCGTCGCGGCGGCACTGGAGTCACCGTTGGTCGCGGAATTGGCCTCCGCCAAGGATTATCACGCCGTCCTCGTCCACCGGACGCGTGTCTCCGGCTTGCGGATGGCCGCGGCGATGGACCACAAACTCGACGTCGGCAACGGGCTGCGCGTCCGGATCGAGGCGGAGGAAGACCTCGCCAGGCTCACCGTCGCCGCCGACGTGCCCCAGGGCGAGAAGTTCACCATCACCAAGTTCATCGCATACGGCTGGTCGGGAACGCGCTCCATCCCCGCCGTCCGCGCGCAGGTCGAAGCCGCGCTCGCCGGCGCGCGGCAGACCGGCTGGAAGGGACTGCTCGCCGAGCAGAAGGAGTTCCTCGACGACTTCTGGGCCACCGCCGACATCCAGATCGACGGCGACCAGCAGTTGCAGCAGGCGGTGCGCTTCGCGTTGTTCCACCTGCTGCAGGCCGGCGCGCGCGGCGAAAGCCGGGCGATACCCGGCAAGGGCCTCACCGGCCCCGGTTACGACGGACATGCCTTCTGGGACACCGAATCCTTCGTGCTTCCCGTGCTGACGTACACGATGCCGGACGCGGTACGCGACGCGCTCCGCTGGCGTCACTCCACATTGGACAAAGCACGCGAGCGCGCCGTCCAGCTCGGCCTCCGCGGCGCCGCGTTCCCCTGGCGCACCATCGACGGCGCCGAATGTTCGGCGTACTGGCCAGCGGGCACGGCGGCCTTCCACGTCAGCGCCGACATCGCCGACGCGGTCATCCGCTACCTCAACGCGACCGGCGACGAGGATTTCGACCGCCACTACGCCACTGAAATCCTGCTCGAGACAGCACGCCTGTGGCTCTCACTCGGACACCACGACCGTCACGGCGGATTCCGCATCGACGGCGTGACCGGCCCCGACGAGTACTCGGCCGTCGCCGACAACAACGTCTACACGAACCTGATGGCCCAACGGAATCTGCGCGCGGCGGCGGCCGCCTGCGAGCGCCACCCGGAGGTGGCCGCGCATTTCGCGGTGGACGGCGAAGAGATCGGCACCTGGCGCGCCGCGGCCGACGAGATGGTCATCCCCTACGACGAAGCACTCGGCGTGCATCCGCAGTCCGAGGGCTTCACCCGCCACGCGGACTGGGACTTCGCCGCGACCCCGCCCGAGCACTACCCGCTGCTGTTGAACTACCCGTATTTCGACCTGTACCGCAAGCAGGTCGTCAAGCAGGCCGACCTCGTGCTCGCACTGCACATGTGCGGCGATTCGTTCACCGCGGACGAGAAAGCCCGCAACTTCGCCTACTACGAGGCCCGCACGGTCCGCGACTCATCGCTGTCCGCTGGCACGCAGGCCGTACTCGCCGCGGAGACCGGTCACCTCTCACTCGCGTTCCACTACCTCGCCGAGGCCGCGCTGACCGACTTGCACGACGTGCACAACAACGTGCGCAACGGTCTGCACATGGCCTCGCTGGCCGGAGCTTGGCTCGGCGTCGTGGCGGGCTTCGGCGGCCTGCGGGACCACGGCGGAAACCTGACGCTTTCACCGCGCCTGCCCGCTCAGCTCACCAAGATCGCGTTCCGGGTCTGCTTCCGGAGCACGCGGTTCTCCGTCGAGATCCACGACGGCCAGGCGACCTACCTGTTGCTGGACGGCGAGCCGCTCGAACTCACCCACCACGGCGAGCGGTTCCTGCTCGACGGCGAACCGGTCAACCTGCCGATCCCGAAGACCAAGCCGGGCGACCCGCCACCGCAGCCGTTCGGACGGGCGCCCTTGCGGCACTAGATGTCCTGGTTGTAGACGATCTCGTAGAGATGGCCGCCTTTGATCAGCACCGAGGCTTCCACCGGGTACGCGTTGTCGCTGTAGATGACGCGGAGCTGGCGAATGACCGGAGTGCTCATCGGCAGGTGAAGGGCTTCGACCTCGGCTGTGGTGGGTGCCCGCGACGAGACACGGTCGGTGAAGTTCCGCTGTGGGTACCCGAGATCCGCGAGTGCCCGTGGCGCGCCGCCGCGGATCTTCACGCGCTTGGCCAGGGCGGTACCGGCAGCAAGGGCACTCGGGTAGTACGAAGCGGACAGCTCGATGGGCACATCGTCACGGAGAAGGACGCGACGCCGGACAACGGTGCTCGCGTCTTCCTCAAGGCGGAGTTCTCGCGCCACGTCGGCAGGCGGCAGCACCTCGCGCACCTCGAGCAGCTCGTAGCGGTAGTCACCACTGTCCGGGTCGATGTACGCCGTGGCGTCGATGACGATCGGGCGGACACTGCGGACGAAGACACCTTTGCCCGCCTGGCCGACGAGGTAGCCCTCACCTTTCAGCGCGGCGAGCGCACGCTGCACCGTGCTCGTCGGCGCCGCGTACCTCGCCATGAGCTGCGCCGTCGAAGGCAACTGTGCGTGCGGCGGCAGATCTCCCGAGGCGATCTGGGCTCGCAGATCCGCGGCGATCTGGAGATGCCGAGGACGGGTGTCGCGCGGATCAGGCAAGTCCCAAGCTCCGTTTCCGGGAAGTGGCCGGGCTCAAAACGAGAGCTCGTAGCGCAGTCGGCGACCGGACCCTGTCATCGTCATGATGCTCGCCTCGACAGGCTGATCATCGGCTGTCAGCAGAACACGGAACAGCATCAGCACACTGGCCGGATCGGGCAGCCGCAACGCGGCCCGCTCATGCGCATCGGCCAACCGTGAGCCGACGTCCTCACGAAGGCGGTGCGGCGGGTAACCAAGTTCGGCCAGGTGCGCGACAGCGCCACCGGGGATCTTCCGTGCGTCGGCGAGCCGCGTGCCTTGCGCGATCGCGCTCGGGTAGTAGGAGTCGGCCAGCTCGACTGGATGATCGTCGAGCAGTACCAGCCTCCGCCGCACAGTGACGTTCTCGCCTGGTTTCAGACGCAGCATTTCGGCGACTTCCGCCGACGCCGGCTCTTCGGCGACGCCGAGAAGCTTGTGCGTGCCTTTGCGGGAGTGCTGTGCGGCTTCCACAGCCCAAGCGTCGCCGACTTCACCGGTGACATAGGGCATGGACACACTGACCCAGGTGTCGTCAGCGCTCATCGGGCAACTCTCGCACACCGGCACCTTAACGGTAGAAGAGCGACTTCGAGCGTCACCCTGACGAACTATACCGCTTTATCGAAATAGCAGTAAGGTTGTCGGTATGACTTCACCACATGCCCCCGCAGGCTTTCTGGACGACCCGCTGGCCGCTCACAGCGCGCAGTTCCCGCTGTCGCGTGGCTCGATCACGTCCGGCCCCACCGAAGAGCCATCGCCCACCGGGATTCGCCCGTGGGGACTGCTGCGGATGAGCCCGATGCCGGTGTCATCGGTGGCAGGCCGGGGAGACCCGACGGCGGAGACCACGGGCAGCATGGACGGTTCCGAAGGTGACCCGTCGGAGGACTACCACAACGACTGATGGCAGTACTCGTCTTGGCGGAAGAGCGGGACGCGACCGCCGACAAGATGGTCCTTGCTTTACGGGACCGCGAAGCCGTGGTGCACCGGTTGAACACAGCCTGGTTCCCCGAGCGGCTGAGCATCTCCGCGCGGCTGCGAGACGGCCGATGGTCCGGCCGGCTCCGAACAGAACACCATGTCGTCGAGCTGGCGGACATACATTCGATCTGGTACCGATCACCCAAGGCGTACTGTTTTCCACGCGGTTTGAACAGCGCCGAACAGGAACACGCGAAGACAGAGGCCAAATATGGCATCGGTGGTGTCTTGATGTCCCTGCCCGTGCTGTGGGTCAACCACCCCGCACGCCTGGCCTGCTCGGCCTACAAGCCGCACCAGCTCGCGGTCGCGGCACGAAGCGGACTGCGCGTGGCCGACACGCTGATCACCAACTGCCCCGATGCCACGGCCGAGTTCGCCTCCGCGGGCCCGATCGTGACCAAGATGCTCGGCGCGGTGTCCATCGTGGAGAACGGTGAGCGGAAATTCGCGCACACCCGCTTGCTGAGCGGCGCTGATCTGGCGGATCTACGCGGTGTCGCGGTGACCGCGCACCAATTCCAGCGATGGATCCCCAAGTCTCACGAGGCTCGGTTGTTCGTCATCGGCGCACAAGTCACGGCGGCCGCGATCCACGCCCACACCGACGCGGCCCACGTCGACTGGCGGACGGGCTATGCCAGCAACACCTACGAGCTGATCGAGGCGCCGACCGGAGTCGTGGAAGCCGTTCGCAGGCTCATGACCGAACTCGGCCTGGTGTACGGCGCCTTGGATTTCGTGATCGGCCCACACGGCGAATGGACCTTTCTGGAGATCAACGCCGGTGGCCAGTACGGCTGGATCGAGAGCGCGACCGGAGCACCACTGACAGACCAACTCGCCGACCTCCTCACGAGAGGCTTGCCGTGACGATCACCGAGCCCGACTGGACCGCGCACGCGCGCGGCCTCGCCGACCTGCTGCGGGATCGCGGCGCCATCGTCTCACCGCGATGGCACGCGGCATTCGCGGCCGTGCCTCGGCATTCCTTCATCCACCGCGTGTACGAACAGGACAGCGACAGCCGCTGGATCCACTGGGACGCCGAGACCCACTGGGACCGGGTCTATGCGCCGAAGACCTTGGTGACCGCCTTGGACGACCGACGCGGTCACCCGGAACCCGCGTCATCGAGCACGAATCCCGAACTGATGGCACGGATGCTCGAAAACCTCGACATTCACGACGGGCATCGAGTGCTGGAAATCGGTACCGGCACCGGTTACAACGCCGCTCTGCTGAGTCATCGCCTCGGCGACGGCAACGTCTTCTCCGTGGACATCGACGCGCGGCTCGTCGAACTTGCCCGGAAGAACCTGAGCGACGCCGGCTATCGCCCGACCCTCGCCGCCGTCGACGGCGGACTCGGACTGGCCCAGCACGCGCCGTACGACCACATTCTCGCGACTTGCTCCGTGCCCGCCGTACCCAAGGCTTGGCTAGACCAACTCACCGACCACGCAAGCATTCTCGTGGATCTCAAACGTGCCACCGGTGCGGGAAACCTCGTACACCTCCACCGTCAAGGCGCGGGCAGGGCCGAGGGCCGATTCGTGGCGAGGTTCGCGTCATTCATGGCGATGCGGCACAACGACGACGACGCCGTCGCGATACCCCGAGCCGACGATGCACCCGGCGAACGACGTTTCACGACCGAGGCCCCGACGCTTCCTTGGGCAGAGCCGGTGCTGTGGTTCCTCGCTCAGCTCAGCGGCCTCCCGCGGGACATCACATTCGGCACTCTGCTCAGCCCGGAGAGACGGCCCTACGCGGCCACCATAACCTCGGCGGACGGGTCGTGGGCGCGCGTCGACCTCGCCGACCGGACGGTGACCGAAGCGGGGCCCAGCTCGCTGTGGCTACCGGTCGAGCGGGCCCACCGACTGTGGACAGCCGCAGACCACCCCGGCTGGCCGCGTCTCGGGCTGACAGTCGACGCCGATGGGCGGAACACGGTCTGGCTCGATTCCCCCGCCGCGCGGCAAAACTGGGTGCTGAGCGCTAGTTAGGCACGTCGTCGGTGTTGGGCGGGTCGTCGACCTCTTTGGTGCCACCGGTGCCTACATCGCGGTTCGGTACCGAGGGGACCTCGGTGTTGAGCGGCGGCGTGTGTAGCGGCGGCAGCTCTTCGTCTTCGTCCTGCTTGCGGGATTCGTGTTCGCGCATGACAACCACCTTAGGTCGTGTTTCTTGGATCTGGTGCGTGAGAGCCGTGATCCAGGTTGTTCCTGGCGGTGCCGTGGCATCGCCCTCGTACCGGGTTGTACTCGGGTGATGCCGCGGTGCCGCCAGGGACGACCTGGGCGCGGCTATCGCGTACCCGATCCAATAAACACGACCTTAAGCAGCTTGGAGCTTTCCCAGCCGTTCCGGACGTACTCCGTCCAGCATGCCCAATAACAAGCCTTCACGGGTGGACCATGGGCAGACCGAGATTCGCCCCGCCGAGACCGTCAGCAGCACTTCGGCGATGATCGCGCCGGCCAACGCCTGGTGCGCGCGCTGCCGGGTGATGCCGGGAAGCTCGGCGCGGCGGGCCGGTGGAAGCACGGCGAGGCGCGGGATCCACTTGCGGAGGTCGTCCAGTGCCAGTTCCTGGCCACGGCCGGGCCGCGCGCCCGCGAGGCGGGCGAGCTGGTTCAGCACCTTCGAACAACCGACGGCGCGGTATTCCTTGAGGGACACGTCGTCGAGGGCCGCGCGGACCTCGGCCAAGGCGTGCTCGCGCAGTGCGGCGATGCGCTTGGGGGTGGCGATCTCGTGGGGCAGCCAATCGCGGGTCATCGAGCGGGCGCCGAGCGGGAGTGAACGGGCGAAGGAGGCCTGTTCTCCTTGTCCTGCCGCGAGTTCGACGGTTCCGCCGCCGATGTCCAAGACGAGCAGCGGGCCGGAGCAGGCGCCGTACCAGCGGCGGGCCGCCACGTAGGTGAGCTCGGCTTCCCTTCTGCCGGAAAGAAAACGGAGGCGGACGCCGGTCTGCTTGGCCACTTCGGCGACGACTTCTTCGGCGTTGACGGCGTCGCGGATGGACGACGTGGCGAAGGAGTAGACCTCGGGGACGTCGTTCTTCTCCGCGACCTTGGCCGCGGCGCAGACGGCCGCCGAGATGGCCGCGATGCCCCTGGGTCTGAGTTTGCCTTCGGCGTCGAGGTCGCGGTCGAGGCGCAGCCGGGTCTGGTGGGTCAGCATCGGCTCGAGCGGCGACCCACCCCTCGGGAGCACCACGAGCCGGGCGCTGAACGATCCGACGTCCAGCACCCCCACCATGTCAGCGACAGCACGCCGCATCGAGCACCTCTTTCCTAACCCGTGACCCCCAGTAGTCGCGAACCACGGAGGGTCACAAGCAACCCTCTCACATGGATACCCACAAATATCCGGCTCAGGTCACGATCCGGTAACCCGAACGGGTGAGGTCCGCGTTCGCACCAGGGAATACGGTAACGGAACGCCTGTCCCGTGACGATTTGGCCGGTGTACGACATGCGGGTGAAGCGGGTGCGAGTGTCTGAATCCAGAAGGAAATGCGGTCTCGGCAGCCTGTTCGCCACGGCGGCGGCGGTGACTGTCGCGCTGGGTGGCGTCCTTGCCTGCATCGACCTGGTGACTTCGCCCACGGGCACGCCCACAGGAGCCGGTGACGCGCTCGTGCTGGCCGAATCGCGGCCGCTCGCGATCGACATTCCGGCGATCGGGGTGCTCAACCAGGCCGTTTTCTCGCTCCGCGTCACGCCGGGCGGCAAGCAGGAGGTGCCCGGCACGGTCGGTTCGCTGGGCTGGAAAGCGTCTTCACCCACCCCGGGTCAGGCCGGTACCGCCGTCATCACCGGTCATTCCGGGTTCGGTTACGAGACAGGGCCGTTCAAGCGGCTGAAAGAGCTCAAGACCGGCGACACCATCACCGTGACCCGCGAGGACGGCAAGCGCGCGGTGTTCACCGCGTACCGGGTGGACAACCCTGGCCCATTCGATCCGCCGAAGGAGACCGAAAGCCCGGAACTGCGGCTGACGACCTCCCCCGACGACTTCGACATGCACGGCGACTACTCGCCGCTGGTCGTGGTCAGCGCGAAGCTGACCCGCGCTTCCTAGACCAAGGACTCGCGAGTGGTACGGCCGGTTCTAACCGGCGAAAACACTCACGACCCCCGCACAGCAGGCTCGCCCGCACGCGCGTGGCCCGGCTTGGGTGAGGGAGGCCCTCACCGCGAGCAGGTTGGCTGAGTACGAAATGCGTCGTTCAGAGCCTGTTGCTTTTTGCTGTTGTGGTGTCTTCGGCATCGTCCGGTCTCTGGCTTGGCCGCCGGGCCGGGCCGGGGTGGGGTTCAGGTGGTGCGGATCTGGGCGGTGGTGATGCCCTTGGTCCAGAGTTTGAGCAGGTTGGTGACTGCGGCGGCGAGGGAGAGTTCGGCTTGGGCGGCGGTGAGTCCTCGGCGGGCGAAGCGGGTGAGCCCGCGGCGGTCTTTGAGCCAGGCGTTGGGTGCTTCGATCATCGCGCCGCGTCGTCGGTAGAGGGTCACGCCTTCTGCGGTGCGTAGCCGGTGGTTCATCTTCTCCCGCGCGGTGGCGTTCTTGGGTGGGTCGCCGGTGGCCGGGTCGGTGGCGGCTCGAGTGTTCACGGTGCGGCCTTTGGCATCGGCGATGAGACGGTCCGGGCCCGCGGTCTCAAGGTTGGCGGTCGAGTCGTAGCCGGCGTCGCCGATCATCACGCCGACGGTGAGGTCACCGCGGCCGGTGCGCCGGGCCAGCTTCCCGGCGGTGGCGAGGACATCATCGGCGGTGGGCACGAACTGGTCGAGGTCGTTGGTGTCCTGGGTGGCGCGGGCGGACACGAGGAATTCGTCGTCGCTGACCGCGGTCTGGCAGTTGTAGCCCTGGACCCAGCCGTTGCGGGTCTTGAGCAGCCGTGATTGCGGGTCGGTCGTGTTCGCCACGAACTTGTCGGTCTGCGTCTGGGATTTCGCGGTGGCGGCGGCCTGTTCAGCGCGGGAGAGCGCGGCCTCATAGGCGGCGCGGGCCCGCCGGACCCTGCTGTGATCCTCCGGCGGCACCGCTGCTTTCCCCGACGGGCGGCGCCCGCCGCCGGATCGCATCTGGGCGTGCCAGGCCTCCCAGCGGGACACCGCTGTGGCTCGCTCCCGGTCCAGGCGTGCTCGGGCCACCGCGACCCGGTCCGCGCCTCGCGGCGGGGCCCCGCCACGGGTGAGGCCGGCGGCGACCGCGGCGTCATAGGCCCGCGCGATCTCAGCCCGCCCCTCGCCGGCCTGCTCGGCCGCGTCGCGACGGGACTGGATCTGCTCCAGCGCGGCCGTGATCCGTTCACCGCGACGGGTGCGGTCACGCAGGTCCGGTGGTGGTTCGTCGCCGCGCCGGTCGGCGCCGAAGCGGGCGTCGTCGGCCGCGTCGGTCTGCGCGGTCTCCTCAACGAACTTCTCGGCCAGTTTCCGCAGGTGAGCCTCGGTGCGGTTGGCGTCCTTACTCGCGTTGGCGGCGATCTTGGTGCCGTCGAACGCGACCACCCCCAGCGACACCATCCCCAGTTCGGCGGCCAGCACCAGCGACTCGGTCAGCAGATCCGTCAGCGCCGCCTCGTGACGCTGGCGGAACCGGGCCAGCACCGTGTGATCCGGGATGTCCTGCGCGCAGATGATCCGGAACGCCACATCGGTCAGGCACAACCGCTCGATCCGCCGCGACGAGGACACCCCATGCGCCATCGCATACACGAACAACGTCAGCAGCATCTCCGGGTCATACCCACGCCGCCCGACCCCACCACGCTTCGCCGTCGCGTGAAACGCCGACGTGTCCAGCCGCCCCACCACCGCGATCACGAACCACACCAGATGATCATCCGGCAACCAGTCCGCCATCGACGGCGGCAACAGAAACTCCTGCTCACGATCAACCGGCCGATAATCCCTTGCCACACAACAATTATCCCAAGTTGCCACACGTGCAACAAGATCATCAAGCCATGTCGAGCCAGTTCAAAAAGCAACAGGCTCTTCAACGCCGCAAATCCCACTCAGTCAACCTACTTGTCCACCGTATGTGGGTCGTGAGCGTTGCGGACGGTTCTAACCGCCCGCAACGCTCACGACCCCCGTCACCCCACAACGCTCACACCCTCACGAGCTAGAGCAGGTCGCGCAGGCGGGTCACGGCGTCGACGCGGGCCTCGCGGCCCGGCAGCAGCGGGTTGACCACCAGCGTGGTCGCGCCCGCCTCGCGGAACGCGGCGACGCGCTCCTTCACGTACCCCGCGGGCCCGACGAGCGAGATCGCGCGCAGCAGCTCGACCGGGACGGCCGCGGCGGCCTCGTCCTTCTTGCCGTCCAGGTACAGGTCCTGGATCTCCTTGGCCTCGGCTTCGTAGCCGTACTGGCAGGCGAGCGTGTTGTAGAAGTTCTTGCCGCGCGCGCCCATCCCGCCGATGTAGAGCGCCAAATACGGGCGAAGATGATCAAGTAGTCCGTCAACTTCGTCGCCGATCGCGAGCGCCGTGCCGACGACCGTGTCGAGTTCGCCGAGCGACGGGTCCCGCTTGGCCTTGCCCTCGGCCAGTGACGCGCCCCAGACGCCGGCCGCCTTCTCGGGGTGGAAGAAGATCGGCTCCCAGCCTTCCGCGACCTCGGCGGTCAGCGCGACGTTCTTCGGGCCGAGCGCGGCCAGCAGGATGGGGATCCGTTGGCGCACCGGGTGATTGATCAGCTTCAGCGGCTTGCCGAGGCCCGTGCCCTCCTCGGCGGGCAGTGGGATCTTGTAGTACTTGCCGTCGTGGACGACCTTCTCGCGGCGCCACACCTGACGGCAGATGTCGATCAGCTCGCGGGTGCGGCCGAGCGGCGCGTCGTACTTCACGCCGTGGAAGCCCTCGATGACCTGGGGGCCGGACGCGCCGAGGCCGAGTGTGAACCGGCCGTTCGACACGAAGTCGAGGCCGGCGGCGGTCATCGCGGTCAGTGTCGGCGTGCGCGTGTAGATCTGGAAGATGCCGGAGGCGATTTCGACGGTGGACGTCTTCGCCGCCAGGTACCCGAGCTGGCTGACCGCGTCGAACGAGTAGGCCTCCGGCACGAACACGATGTCGAGCCCGGCCTTCTCCAGCTCGACGATGTCCTCGACGCTCTCGGCGAAGCCGCCCGAGTAGCTGATCGCGGTACCGATCCGCATTACTTCTCCTCCGTCACGGCCGGGACCACGCGCCCCGCCACCTCGCCGAAACCGATCCTGGCGCCGTCGGGGCCCGGTGCGGTCGCGGTAATGATCACCTCGTCGCCGTCTTCGAGGAAAGTGCGCTGTGACCCATCTGGCAAGTCGAACGGTTCACGCCCGCCCCAGCTGAGCTCCAGCAGCGAGCCGCGCTGCTCCTTCTCCGGCCCGCTGACGGTGCCCGACGCGAACAGGTCGCCGGTGCGCAGGCTCGCGCCGTTGACCGTCAGATGCGCCAGCTGCTGCGGCGCCGTCCAGTACTGCGTCGCGAACGGCGGCCGCGCGACGACGTGCCCGTTGAGCCGGATCTCCAGCCCGAGGTCAAGGCCCCAATCGGCGTCACAGCGCAGGTACGGCAACGGCTCGGGATCCTGCGGCGGCGCCGCGACGCGCGCGTGCCGAAGCGCTTCGAGCGGCACGATCCACGGTGACACGGACGTCGCGAACGACTTGCCGAGGAACGGGCCGAGCGGCTGGTACTCCCACGCCTGGATGTCGCGCGCGGACCAGTCGTTGACCAGGCAGACGCCGAAGACGTGGTCCTCGAACGCGTCGGCGCGGACCTGCTCGCCCAGCGCCGACGGGGTGCCGACGACGAACCCGACCTCCGCCTCGATGTCGAGCCGCAGCGACGGGCCGTAGGTCGGCGTTTCCTCGTTGCGTGGCTTGCGCTGCCCGCTCGGCCGCACGATCGGCGTGCCGGACGCGACCACGGTCCCGGCGCGCCCGTGGTACGCGATCGGCAGGTGCTTCCAGTTCGGCGTCAGCGCGTCGGTGTCGGTGCCCGCGACCCGGAAGATCTTGCCCGCGTTGACCGCGTGATGCTCGTTCGAATAGAAGTCGACGTAGTCCGCGACCTCGAACGGCAGGTGCAGCCGGACTTCGGCCAGCGGCAGCAGATGCGGCGTGACGAGTTCGCGGTGCGCCGCGTCCGTGAGCCACTCGGTGACCTTTTCCCTTACCAGCGACCAGGTTTCCCGGCCTGCGGCGAGGAACGGGTTGAGCGACGGTCCCCAGAGGACGGGCGCGAACGCCGCACCCGCCGCCTCGGCCAGCGTGCCGGCGTCGAGCACGAACGAGCCGACCGCGATACCGACGCGGGGCTCCTGGCCTGACCGCGAGAACACGCCATAGGGCAGGTTCGCGAGGCCGAAAGCCGTGTCTTCCGGCAGGTCCAACCAAGTCACTGAGCCGCCACCCAATCTTCGACGAGTTTCGCGAGCACCGGCAGCGGAAGGACCCCGCTGCCGAGCACGACGTCATGGAACGCCTTGATGTCGAACCGGTCCCCGAGCGCCTTCTCGGCCTCGGCACGCATGCGCTGGATCTCCAGGCGCCCCACCATGTACGACAGCGCCTGCGCGGGCCAGCCCGCGTACCGGTCGACCTCGGCCTCGATCTCCAGCGGAGTCATCGGCGTGCTGTCCCGCAGGAATCCCACCGCCTGCGCGCGGCTCCAGCCGAGCGCGTGCATGCCGGTGTCGACGACCAGCCTGCCCGCGCGCAGCGAGTCCTGGAGCAGCATGCCGAACTTGGCCACGTCGCCGGAGTACAGCCCCATCTCGTCGGCGAGACGCTCGGCGTAGAGCCCCCAGCCTTCGGAGTAGGAGTTGACCTCGGCGATGCGGCGCAGCAGCGGCAGCTCGGTCAGTTCCTGCGCGAGTTCGATCTGGAAATGGTGCCCCGGAACGGCTTCGTGGAACGCGATCGCCTCGGAAACGTGCCGCGGCCGCTCGTGCGCGTCGAAGGTGTTCGCGAAGTAAGTGCCCTCACGAGAGCCGTCGAGCGCGCGTTCGATGTAGTAGCCCATCGTGCCGCCGTCGGCCTGCGCGGCCGGGATGGCGTCGACGAGACACTTCGTCGGGGGAACCGAGTTGAACCACCGCGGTGCGACCGTTTCCGCGCGGGCGATAGCGGCGCGAGCGGAATCCAGCAGCTCCTCGCCAGAGTTCCAGCGCAACGCCGGATCGGTGCGCAGCCGCTCGAAGATCTCCGCGAGATCGGTGAGCCCGAAGACACGTTCGCCAAGCTCACGGTATTCGGCCTTCAGCCCGGCGAGCACGCTCAGTCCGAGTTCGTGCAGCTCCTCGGCGGACATCGAGACCGTGGTGTGCACCCGGATCAGCTTCGCGTACTTCTCGGCCCCGCCAGGCAGCCAGGACAACCCTGGCCGGGTGTCCGGCCGAGCCCGCGGTTTCACTTCGAGTGCGAGGAAATCCTTGTATCGTGTGAAAGCCGGGTGCACGACTTCGGCGAGCAATCGGTCGCGCTCGGCCACGAAACCGTCGAAGCCGGGATCGACCAGCAGCGGATCGGACTCCGGCGACGCGAGATAACGCTCGAAGAAGTCGACTCCCATGTCGACCAGGAAGTTCACGGGCGCGAAGCCCTCGCCGAGCGCCGCACGCTGCCGCTCGATCACACCATCCACATAGGACCCGATGGCCGCCAGCCTGGTCAGGAAGCCTTGTGACTTTTCCTCATCTGTCAGCGAAAGAGACGGCAGCAACAGCAACAACCGCTGCACCGGCGCGCTGAACGCGTCGCTGACCGTGTAATCCGGCAGCCGCGAGTCCAAGACGTCGAGCATGCTCTTCGCTTGCTGGACGATGACATCGCGCGTCACCGTGTCCGTGGTCACGGCCGCTTCGGCGCGGGCGATGACGTCGGCGAGCGCGGCGCGGATTGGTCGTTCACCCGCCACCGTCGGGTCGGGCAGCTTGCCATGGTCGACGGGCAGCCCGAGCAGCGACGGCCACAGCGGGTCGACGGCGAACCTGATCTCGATCAGCTCGTCGGCGAGCGCTTCGATCATGCCGAAGCCCAAGCCTTGACCACTCCGTCCAGCACCGACATCGGCAGCGCGCCCGCGTTCAGCACGACATCGTGGAACTCCTTGATGTCGAACCGGTCCCCGAGCGCCTTCTCGGCCTCCGCGCGGATGCGCTGGATCTCCAGGCGCCCCACCATGTACGACAGCGCCTGCGCGGGATTGCCCGCGTACCGGTCGATCTCCTTCTCGATCTCCAGCTGCGCCATCGGCGTGTTGTCACGCAGGAAGTCGACGGCCTGGCGGCGGCTCCAGCCGAGCGCGTGCATGCCGGTGTCGACCACCAGCCTGCCCGCGCGCATCGAATCCTGGGTGAGCATGCCGAGTCTGGCCAGATCCCCGGAATACAGGCCCATCTCGTCGGCGAGACGCTCCGCGTAGAGGCCCCAGCCTTCGGCGTAGGCGTTGATGTCGGCGTTGCGGCGCAGGAACGGCAAGTCGGTCAAACCCTGCGCGGTGACGATCTGGAAATGGTGCCCTGGAACGGCTTCGTGGAACGCGATGGCCTCGGCGGTGTGCCGCGGGCGTTCCTGCGCGCCGAAGGTGTTCGCGTAGTAGACGCCCTCACGCGAGCCGTCGAGCGCGGGCTCCAGGTAGTACGCGATCGTGCCGCTCTCGGCGTCCGACATCGGCACGGCGGCGACCTGGCACTGCTTTTCCGGCACCGAGTTGAACCACTGCGGCGCGACGGCTTCGGCACGCGTGATCGCCTCGCGCGCGGCGTCGAGCAGCTCTTCGCCCGAATTCCAGCGCAGTGCCGGGTCGGTGCGCAGGCGCTCGAAGATCTCCGCCAGGTCCTCGGTGTCGAACACGCGCTTGCCCAGCTCGCGGTATTCGCTCTCCAGGCCTTCGATCACGCGCAGCCCGAGGTCGTGCAGCTGCTGCGCCGAGGCGGCCGTGGTGGTGTGCACGCGGATGAGCTTGGCGTACTTCTCCGCGCCGCCCGGCAGCCAGCACAGGCCAGGCTCGTCGTCCGGCACGGCACGCGCGAGCACGCCGACGGCCAGGAAGTCGCGATAGCGCGCGAAAGCCGGGTAGACGACCTCGGCGAGCAGCCGGTCGCGCTCCTCGACGAACCCGTCGACCTCGACCGTCGGCTCGATCCGCAGCTGGTCCGTCTCCGGGTCGGCCAGGTACCGGTCGAAGTACTCGATGCCGATCTCGACCAGGAACTTCGCCGGCGCCAGGTGATCGTCGAGCGCGGCGCGCTGCCGCTCGATCATCGTGTCCACATAGGACGCGATGGCGGCGAGCCTGGCCAGGTAGCCACGCGCCTTCTCTTCGCTGTTCAGCGTGAGGCTCGGCATGACCAGCAGCAGGAACTGCACCGGCGCGGCGAACGCGTCGCTCACCGAGAAGTCCTGGACCCGCGAGTCGTACAGGTCGATCATGCTCTGAGCCTGCTGGATGATCACCTCGCGGGTGACCGCTTCGGTCGGCGTCAGCGTGGCCGGGTCGACCGCTTCGGTGCGGGCGATGAGGTCGGTGAGCGCCGCGTGCGTGCGCCGCTCCCCCTCGACGCTCATGTCCGGCAGTTTGTCCTCGTCACCCGGCAACCCCAGCACGGACCGCCACAGCGGGTCCGCGGTGAACCGGATTTCGGTGAATTCGTCCGCGAGATCGTTGATCATGCTCGTGCCCATTCCGTGACGACGGCGTCCAGTACCGAAAGCGGCAGCGCGCCGCCGCCGAGCACCAGATCGTGAAACGCCTTGATGTCGAACCGTTCCCCCAAGACCGCTTCGGCCTCGGCCCTGATGCGCTGGATTTCGAGGCGCCCCACCATGTACGACAGCGCCTGGCCTGGATAGACGATGTAGCGGTCGATCTCGGCCTCGATCTCGCCCTTGGCCATCGGCGTGTTCGCGACCAGGTAGTCGATCGCCTCCTGACGGCTCCAGCCGAGCGCGTGCAACCCCGTGTCCACGACCAGCCTCCCCGCGCGCATCGAGTCCAAGGTGAGCATGCCGAGCAGCGCGATGTCATCCGAATAAAGCCCCATTTCGAACGCGAGGCGCTCGCTGTAGAGGCCCCAGCCTTCGATGTAGGCGTTGAAATCGCCGAGCCTGCGCAGCAACGGCAGCTCGTCGAGGCCCATCGCGGTGCTCAGCTGGAAGTGGTGACCGGGGATGGCCTCGTGGTACGCGGTCGCCTCGGCGGTGTGGCGCTGCCGTTCGGTGGCGTTGTAGGTGTTGGTGAAGAAGGTGCCTGGCCGGGATCCGTCGAGCGCCGGTGGCATGTAGTACGCCGCAGGCGCGCCGGGCGCCGCCTCCGCGGGGACCGGCTCGACCACCCATGGCTGCGGCGGGATGCGGCCGAACCACTTCGGGGCTTCGGCTTCCGCGCGGCCGATCGCCGCACGCGCGCTCTCCAGCATCTCTTCCGCGCCGGTCCAGCGCAGCGCCGGGTCGTTGCGCAGCCGCTCGAAGATCTCGGGCAGGTTGTCCGTGCCGAACACCCGCTGCCCCAGTTCGCGGTACTCCTCGTTCAGCTTCGCGATCAGCGCGAGCCCGGTGTCGTGCAGCTCCTGCGGTTTGCGGTCGGTGGTCGTGTGGTGCGACGCGAGCAGCGCGTAGATCCGCTCGCCGTCGGGCAGCCAGCAGACGCCCGGCTTGTCGGCTGGACGGCCGTGCGGGGCGATCTCGGTGGCGAGCACCTCGCGATACGCGGCGAACGCGGGCCGCACGACGTTGGCGAGCAGGTCGGCGCGGCGGTGCGCGAAGTCCTCGTCCGGCGCGGGCTGGCGCAGCAGCGGGTCGGCGTCCGGCTCGGCCAGGTACCGGTCGAGATGGGCGATCGCGGCTTCGACGAGGTGCGCGACCGGCACGAGCCCGTCGGCGACACCCTCGCGGTGCCGCCGCGCCACCTGGTCGAGGTACTTGGGAACGGCGGCGAGCCTGGCGAGCTGAGACTCGGCCTGCTCGGCGTCGCCGACGGCGACCATCGGCAGCGTGGCGAGCAGCCCCGACGCGGGCGCGACGAAGATGTCACTGATGGTGAACTCGTCGACCCGCGCGTCGACCAGCTTGATCTTGCCCTCGGCCTGCGCGATCAGCACCTCGCGGGTGACCGACGGCTCGAGTGCCTTCGCCCGCTCGACGAACGATGCGAGCGTCGCGCGGAAGGCTTGATCGGCTTCGGCGCTGACGTCGCCGAGTCCCTGGCGCGTGGACGGCATCCCGAGCAGGGCAGGCCAGAGCGGGCTCTGGTCGAACAAGGCTTCCACGAACTCGTCGGCGAGCGCCGCGACATCACTCATGATGGCCACCCTAACCGTGCGGTAGCGTTCGGCGAGTGGCTGTGACCGATCCTCAGGATGCCCGAATCCTCGCCGCGCTGGCGGAGACGGGCAAGGCGGCCGTGCACGAACTCGCCGCGAAGGTCGGGATGGACCCCCGCGAGGTCGCGTACCGGCTGGTGGCGTTGTCCGGCAGTGGTTTGCCGCTGCTCGTCGGTGTCGAAAGCGACTCGAACGGACTGCGCGCGGCACTGCAGCAGGTCCAGCACCCAGCGCCGCCCCAGCATCCCGTCCAGGGCACCCCATCGGGTGTTTACGGCGCCCAGCAGGGCATCCCGCAGAACCGGCCACCCGCGCAAGGGACGCCGTCCGGCCCGTACAACGTCCAGGGCACGCCGTCCGGGATGTACAACGTGCAGGGCACCCCGTCCGGGCGCTACCAGGGGCCGCCGCCTCGGCAGGCACCTCCCCAGCCGCCCCCGCCTCAGCGTCAGTTCGCCCCGCCGCCTCCGCCCGACCCGGTGCTGAGCACCTGGGGCCCGCCGCAGAGCGCGTCGTGGGCACGCGGCGACGAGCCGTCGTCCGCGCCGAAACCCGGCAACGGCAAGCGCGGCCGCATCGGCGAGGTGATGGAGACCCAGGGCCTGGAGGGCGAGCAGCTCACCATCCAGCTGCTGGAGGTGCAGGACCCGGCCGACTTCCTGTTCAGCGCGGCCGGCTACCGGCTCGACGACGGTGAGCGCGCGGTGGTGGTCCACACGGAGATCACCAACCGCGGCGGCATCCCGTTCGCCTCGCTGCCGGACAACTACCTGGAGCTGCTCACCGCCGAGGGCAAGACCATCGGCAAGGCGCCGGTCTCGCTGACCTCGCGGCCGCCGCACAAGATCGGCGTGCCGCCGGGGGAAACCCTCGGCGGGCACACCGTCTACGTGCTGCCGGACGCGACCAGGGTGGTCAGCGTGCGCTGGAGCCCGCGGCCGGAGCCGGACGAGCGCACGCTGACCTGGTCGATCGACGACTAGTTCTCGGCGCGGAGGATCTTGAGCGCCTTGGCGAGGTCGTCCGGGTACTCCGACTCGAACTCGACCCAGCGGCCGTCCGACGGGTGCGCGAACGCGAGCGTCTTGGCGTGCAGCCACTGCCTGGACAGGCCGAGCTTGCGCGCGAGCGCCGGGTCCGCGCCGTAGGTCAGGTCACCGACGCACGGGTGCCGCATCGCCGAGAAGTGCACGCGGATCTGGTGCGTGCGGCCGGTCTCCAGCTTGATCTGGGCCAGCGAGGCCGCGCGGAACGCCTCGACGACCTCGTAGTGCGTGACGCTCTCGCGGCCGCCCTGCACGACGGCGAACTTGTAGTCGTGCTTGGGGTGCCGGTCGATCGGCGCGTCGATCGTGCCGCGCGTCGGGTCCGGGTGACCCTGGACGATCGCGTGGTAGCCCTTGTCGACCGTGCGCTCCTTGAAGGCGCGCTTGAGCACGGTGTACGCGTGCTCGCTCTTCGCGACGACCATGACCCCGGTCGTGCCCGCGTCGAGCCGGTGGACCACGCCTTGGCGCTCCTCGGCGCCGGAGGTCGAAATCCGCAGGCCGGCGGCGGCGAGGCCGCCGATCACGGTCGGGCCGGTCCAGCCGGGGCTGGGGTGCACGGCGACGCCGACCGGCTTCGAGATGACCACGATGTCGTCATCGTCATGCAGGATCTCCATGCCCTCGACGGGCTCGGCGACGACTTCGAGCTTGTTGCGCGGGTCGGGCAGGGTGACCTCGACCAGGCCACCGGCCACGAGCTTGTCCGACTTGCCCGCGGTGCGGCCGTCGACCAGCACCTCACCGGCCTCGGCGAGCTCGGCGATGACGGTCCTGGACAGGCCGAGCATCTTCGCGAGCCCGGCGTCGACCCGCATCCCGTCGAGCCCGTCGGGAATGGGCAGCATGCGCGCGCTCACTTGGCTTCCTTCTTGTTCTTGGTGTCCTTTGTGGACGTTCCGTCGTAGTCCTTGCCGAGCAGCGACATCAGCACGATCAGCGCACCGCCGACGCAGATGCACGAGTCGGCGACGTTGAACACCGCGAACCCGCGCCCGTCCGGCGCGAACGCCGAGATGAAGTCGACGACATGCCCCTGGAACGGCGACGGCGCGCGGAAGATCCGGTCCACCAGGTTCCCGAAGGCGCCGGCGAGCACCAGCCCCAGCCCGATCGCCCAGCCGACCGACCGCAGCCGCCTGGCGAGCCAGATGATCGCGACGACCACACCGAGCGCCACGATGGCCAAGATCCACGTCATGCCCGTGGCCAGCGAAAACGCCGCGCCCGGGTTCCGCACCAGCTGGAAGTACAGCAGCCCGCCGAGAACCTTGACCGGCTCCTTGCCCTCCAAAGTGGACACCACGACGATCTTGCTGATCAGGTCGGCGGCGAACGCCACCAAGGCGACCGCGAAGACCAGCACGATCCGCCGCTTCGGCAGCGGAGGAGCCTCCGGCTGCTCGTCGGGAACGGTGTCTGGCTGCGATTCGGGCTCGGTGCTCACCTGCCCATTGTCCACTAGGTGCCCGCGGGCCCCGGTATGCCCCGCTTCGCGAGCGCCACGAACGCCCCGGCGAGCACCACGGCGGCCGGAATCAGCAACCCCGCCTGCCCCGGCGTCAGCAGCAACGCCGTGAGCAGGAACAACCCGGCGACGACCCCGAGCAGCACGCTCCGCTCCAGCCAGACCAGCACCAGCAGCCCGGCGGTGACGATCACCGGATCACGCAGCTGCGCCGACAACCCGAACCCGGCATACGAGACGAATTCGACCACCGCGATGGCCACGACCCCGCCGAACGCGACCCCCAGCGTCCGCGGCAGCGGATAAGGCGCACCCGCCCGCCTCGCCTTGACCGCGTACCAGGTCACGGTGGCCACCAGGACGACCGCCATGAGGTACGGCCAAAGCCTGGTCACATCGCGGTCGAACGAGAAGTTCAGCTGCGCTTCGTACGCTTCGCTGGACATGAACACCTTCGAGTACCCGAAGTGCCCCGACGCCTGGTCGGTGTAGCCGTACGGGGAAGAGTCGAACCAGCCCGCGGAGACAGTGGCTAGCGCGGCCATGCCGATCTGCGCGAACCCGAGCAACGCCAGCGGAAACCAATACCGACTCCCCATAGCCCGAGTTTAGCCAAGGCCCGTGAGCGCCAGGGGTCGTGAGCGATACGGCCGGTTCTAACCGGCGAAAACACTCACGACCCCTTCTTCGGCTGCCCCGTCCGCGGCAGGGTCGTGGCGTAGGTGAGTGCGGTTTGCGTCGTCCAACGCCGCAAACCGCACTCACCCTGCCCTAAACGACCCTCAGGCACTGGACAAGCAGGTTGACCGTGCGGGTTTTGCGTCGTTCAACGACGCATCTCCCACACAGCCACCCCCGGCCGCAGCCGAGCAACCAGACACGCCACCTTCGACCTTCCGCTCAATAGAACCGCCCGCAACGCGCACGACCCCATCCAGCGAACGGCAAACTCGCGTACGCCAAGCGCAAACTCGCGTACGGGAACCAAGGTCCCCGAGCGCCAGGGGTCGTGAGTGGTACGGCCGGTTCTAACCGGCCTAAACACTCACGACCCACTCAGCGCAGGAACTCAGGGAGTTCGCGGGGGTCGTCGGCGGGCGCCCAGCGGCCGTCGACCTTGGCGTAGGTCCAGCGCGCTCCCCTGGCGACGATCTGCCGGAGCGCGAGCAGAAGGCGGTCGATGTGCTCGTCGGTGGTGCCGAGGCCGAGGCTGACCCGCAGCGCCTGCTGGCCCGTCGCGCCCGCCTCGCCGATCAGGCGCTTGGTCGCGATGTGGGCGCAGAAGGCGCCGTCGCGGACGCCGATGCCGTACTCGGCCGAGAGGACCGCGGCGACCCAGCCGGGCTCGAAGCCGTCGAGCACGAAGCTGAGCGTGCCGACCCGGTCGACCGGCGCGTCGAACAGGCTCAGCTCGGTGAGGCCGGGTACCGCGGCGAGGCCCTTGCGCAGGCGCTCCAGCAGCACGGTTTCGTGCTCGACGACCTCGTCCCACTGCTTCGAAAGCGTCTGGCAGGCGACGCCGAGCGCGTACACGCCGACAGTGTTGGGGGAACCGGCCTCGTGGCGCTCGGGGCCGTTGTTCCAGACGACCGCGTCGCCGGTGACGACCTTGGTCGCGCCGCCGCCCGCGAGGTACGGCTGGGCCGCGCGCAGCCAGTCGGCGCGGCCGATCAGCGCGCCGGCGCCGAACGGGGCGTAGAGCTTGTGGCCGGAGAAGGCCACGTAGTCGACGTCGAGTTCGCGCACGGAGATCTTGCGGTGCGGGGAAAGCTGGGCCGCGTCGAGTGCGATACGGGCGCCATGCCGGCGGGCGACGGCCGCGATCTCCTTGATGGGCAACAGTTCGCCGGTCACGTTGGACGCGCCGGTGAGCACGACCAGGCGCGGTCCCTCGGGACACCCGGCGAGCGCACTGTCCACAGCGGACACTGCCGCCAGCCTGGTGCGCGGGGTCTGGATCCGGCGGACATTCGGGCCACGCCAAGGCAACAGGGCCGCGTGGTGCTCGGTGTCGAACACCACGACCGAGGTGCCCTTGGGCAGGCTGCGGGCCAGCAGATTGAAGGAATCGGTGGTGTTGCGGGTGAACACCACGGTGTCGGTGGCGCGGGCGTCGACGAACTCGCGCAGGATGCCGCGCGTGCGCTCGTAAAGCTTGGTGGAGACCTGCGAAGCGAAGCCCGCGCCGCGGTGCACGCTCGCGTACCAGGGCAGGAACTCGTCGACGGCGTCGCGGACCGCGCTGAGACAGGGCGCGCTGGCCGCGTGGTCGAGGTTGGCGTAGCCGATGGTCTCGCCGGTCACCAGCGGCACGCGGAGGTCGGCGCCTGCGACGGCCGGGATGTCCTGCGTAACAACGGTTTCCGTGCGATCGAGTGCGAGTGTCATGACGCCTCCGGGTCAGGGACCCGCATCGCATGAGGGCCCGCGCTTGCCCGTCGCCGTCTGCGACAGGCCTGGTCCTCACCCGGGGCACCCCACCGCGGTTGGAGGGTTGCCGGCCAGCAAGCCGGGGCTGAACGCTGGCACTCGTGACCTGTTCCGGACAGTACCCCAAGATCCGCCGGCAACGCGAGCCCCTGTCCCAAATCCTGGAACGACCGTGATTTAGCCCGCTTTACTCCCGGGGATTTAGCGGGCTTTATCCCCGGGAGTAAAGCGGGCTTTATCGCGTGGGGCTCAACGGTCCAGGCGGAAACGGCCCGGTAGCTGGGTGGCGGCGTTGTCGCGCAGGCGGGTCGCGGTGCCGCCGTACTGCTCGGCGCCTTCGGTGAACTTGTAGCCGCCGAAGGTCTTGCCGTCGACGGGCTCGCCGTACGCCTCGGCGACCTCGGCCGACACCTGCTCGTACGACATGCCGCTCCAATTGCCGGCCGCGACGCGGTCCGCGCGCATCTTGGAAGCGCTTTCCTGGAGAGCCCAGAGCGTGAAGTGGACGTGCGCGCCGGTCGAGGATCCACCGCAGGGCAACGCGTTCCCGGTCTTGCCGAGGACCGTGCCCGCCGCGACCGCCTGGCCGTCGGTGACCGCGATGTTCTCCATGTGGTAGTACCCGGTGCGCCAGCCGTTGCCGTGGTCGATGGTCACCCAGTCGCCGCCGGAGCAGTGCTGGATCGCGACGGTGCCGGGCAGCGGCGCGCGCACGGTCTTGTCGTACGGCGAGAAGTCGATGGCGTTCTTCACGCCCGAGTTCCCGTCGTCGGAGTGGATACCGGCCGAGTAGACCTGCTGGCCCGTCTGGAACGGCAGCGCGAACGCCGGGAACGTCTCGGCGTTCGCGGCGGTCGGCAGCCCGACCAGCACACCCGCGAGTACGGCCGCGGCGGAGACAACGCCAAGACGCATGCGAACCTTCGTCACTCTGCGTCCTCCTTTTCTGGACTCACTCCCCCAAACGGACTAACACGAATGAACGCAAGGTAAGGCATGGTGATCTTGAAGTGAATAGTCTTTCGGCTACTTTTCGAGACATTTACGAGACGAGCCCGAGTCCTCGGCGACACCGGCACGAGTCCTGATCGAGACATTCCCGCAGCTCGCGCCGCAAAAAGGTCAGATGTTTACGGGGTGAGCACTCACACATACCTGAGCTGCAAAAACTCAGCCGCAGAGGCTTTGCTCTCCGCGCATGAGTGCTTGCGCTTCGCGTGCGAACGCGGCCGAAGTGGCCGTTTTCTAGTGGCCGGACTCCCCGCGCCACCGAGCGAGGCGGCCGGCGCGGTCGACCGCGCGCAGGCGGCGCTCAGCGGCGTCGCGAGCGGCAGCGGTGGTGACAACGAGTAACTGGTCTTGTTCCTGCAAACGGGTGGTCTTCTGCGGAGTGAAGCCGTTGCCGTCGCGGACCACCAGGCTGATGGTCGAACCCTCAGGGAGCCGGAGCTCGGTCAGGTAGACGCCGTGCATCTTGGAGCCCGCCTGGATGCGGACCTGCAGCAGTTCGGCGCCGAGCTCGTCCAGCGGCGCCGAGTCGACCTCGATCTCCTTGGCCTCGCCGCCCGCGTCGAGGCCGAGCTTGCGCGCCAGCGGGGCGAGCGTCGCGCCCTGCAGCAGGGTCAGCACGATGACCAGCACGAACACGGCGTCGACCAGGCGTTGCGCGCCGGGGACGCCTTCGGAGAGCGGGATCATCGCGAGCACGATCGGCACCGCGCCGCGGAGCCCCGCCCAGGCGAGAAAGGTCTGTTCGCGCCACGGCACCTTGAACGGCAGCGCGGCGATCAGCACCGAGATCGGCCTCGACAGCACCAGCACCACCGCGCCCGCGATGAGACCCGGCACGATCGCGTCGAGCAGCCTGGTCGGCGACGCGAACAGCCCGAGCAGCACGAACAGCCCGATCTGCGCGAGCCAGCCGAGACCTTCGGCGAACGAGAGCGTGTCCGAGCGGTGCGGCAGCCGGGAGTTGCCGAGCACGACGCCCGCGACGTAGGTGGCCAGCAGCCCGGACGCGTGCGCGAGCTGACCGCTCGAGTACGCGAGCACGCACACCGCGACCGTGGCCAGCGGATACAGGCCGGTCGCCGGCAGCGCGGCCCGGCGCAGCGCCTGGGCGCCCGCCCAGCCGAAGAGCAGGCCGAGCCCCAGGCCCAGCGCGAGTTCGTAGACGACGAGCAGCGGCAGCGTCCAGTCGACCACGGTGGCTTCGGCGAGCACCACGACCGCGATGTACGCAGGCGCGTCGTTGATGCCGGATTCGAGTTCGAGCGTGCCGACCAGCCGTTTGCCGACGCCGATGGTGCGCAGCACCGAGAACACCGCGGCCGAGTCGGTGGACGCGAGCACCGCGCCCCAGAGCAGCGCCATCCGCCAGTCGAGGCCGAGCAGCCAGTGCAGCGCGGAGCCGGTGATCGCGATGCTGACCCCGACGCCCACTGTGGACAGTGCGATTCCGGTGCCCAGCCCCGGTTTCACCGCGCTCCAGCGGGTGGTGAGCCCGCCTTCGGTGAGGATCATGACCAGTGCGGCCAGTCCCAGCGACTGGGTCAGCCCCGGGTTGTCGAACTCGACGCCGAACCCGGCTTCGCCGATGAGGACACCGATCGCCAAGTACAGCAGCAGCGAGGGCAGGCCGAGGCGGATCGAGACGCGGACGGCGATCACGGCGGACAGCAGCACGACGCCGCCGGTGCCCAGCACGATCGGGAGTTGCTCCATGCGTGCCTCCATCCCGGTCGCCCCGTGGGCTATCAGAATAGAGAAGCCACACCATTCACTCGATCGTGGAGCACCGGAGGAACGGGGTTTTCCGCTGTGCTACGGCCTCCGGCCCCCGGTATCCAGCTTATCGGCGGGTACCGACGAGTTCCGTTGAGCGGGGCGGGATGAAGGCGGAGCTGTCCACACCTAACAGGGCGAAAGGCTCCTGCGCCGCGGGGAGTATCCGAATAGCCCGTGAAGGGTCACGACTGAGCCATTCGGCGTCCACCGCGCGGCGCAGCAGAGCCGCGGGCAGCACACCGGCCAGGTGCTCGCGGCGCTCTGTCCAATCCAGACACTCGCGCAGCAGCGGGCGGCGCGGAGCCTACTCGATCACCACGCCGAGTCCATCAAGGACGGACCGGCCCCGCGAAGTCAGCGACAGCCCCGACGAGACCTCCAGCAGCCCTGCCGCGATCATCCCGTCCCGCAGTGCCACGCCGAGCTTCCCGGCCAAATGGTCGTAACAGGTACGCGCGAATTCCAGCTTCCGCACGCGCGTGGACGTGCGCAGCCCGATGGCCGGGCGCTGGTCGGCGTGCTGCGCGAGGCTCTCGATGAGCTGGGCCACCCGCGGGTCGTCGATGCGGACGTAACTGTGCCGCCCCTGCTTGACGCTCCCGACGAACCCCGCCTCGCGCAGCCGCGTGACGTGCTCGCTCGCGGTCGACGGCGCGATCTTCGCCGCCGCCGCGAGCTCACCGACCGTCCAGGCCCTGCCGTCGAGCAATGCCAGGCACATCGCCGCCCGGCTCGGGTCGGCCAGCACCGCGGCCACCTCGGCCAGCGCGATCGTCTCCATCAGCCCACGGTAGGTCAGGAACACCTCGGCCGCGGCCGATACGTCGTCAGCCCAGGAACTTCGCCGCCAGGCCCACAGCGGGCTTCGACGAGTCGGCGCCCTCCATGAACACGACGAACGCGGTGTCGCCCTTGTAGCCGACGAACCAGCCGTGCGCGTTCTCCCCGCTGCCGAACTGCGCGGTCCCGGTCTTTCCCCGCACGTCGCCACTGCCCGCCAAGCCCTTCGCGGTACCGGCGGTGACGACCTCGCGCATCATCTGCCGCAGCGGGCCGAGCACCCCGGCGGGCGGCGCCTTGTACCCGGTGCCGACGTCGGTCGGCAGGTCGGTGAACAGCTGCGGGGTGACGGCCTTGCCCGACGCGACCGTCGCCGCCATCAAGCAGGCGCCGAACGGGCTGACCGTGACCCGGCCCTGCCCGATGCCGTCCTCGACCCGCTGTGACTCGCTGTCCGCCGCCTCGACCTTGCCCGCTTCGGTGGTCAGGCCGGGGATGCTGAAGTCGGCGTTCAGCCCGAACTGGTCAGCCGCCTTCTTCAGCCCGTCGGCGGGCAGGTCGGCCGCGATCTGGCCGAACGTCGTGTTGCACGAGCGCGCGAACGTCGTGTGCAACGGGCTCGGCGGCAGGCCGAAACCGTCGTTCTTGAGCGTGCGCTGCCCGATCGTCGCGACCTCGGGGCACTCACGGACGTCGTTCGCGCCGATGCCGTTCTCCAGCGCCGCGGTCGCGGTCGCGATCTTGAACGCCGAGCCTGGCGCGAACTGGCCGCTGAACGGGTTGGTGTTCTTCGCGGCCGCGGCCGCGTTGCGCGCGGCGGAGGTGATCTCGCCGTTCGCCCTCATCGAGATGATCACGGCGGGCTTGTCACCGGCGGAGTCGACCGCCGCCTGCGCGGCCGCCTGGGTCGCCAGGCTCACCGTCGACGTGGCCGGCTTGACGGTGCCGCTGCCTTCCTTGGTGAACTCGTCTTTGACGACGGCGCCCGCGGCGTCGACGATCGCGATCGAGAACCCCGCGTCACCGGAACTCTGGGCCTTCGCGCCGTTCAGCGCCGAGTCGAGCAGCGGGACCAGCGGCGTGGTCACGTCGCCGCCCACCAGCGCCTTGCCGTCCCGGTCGACGACGGCGGGCTGCTTGCCGGCGGTCTTGAGCAGCAGCCGCTGGCCGTCCTTGAGGTCGGGGTGCAGCAGCGCCGGCGTCCAGTGGACCTTCCAGTCCTTGCCCGCCCTGACCAGTTCGATCGGCACGTCGTAGTTCCACTTGCCGCCTGCCAGGCTCCACACGAGGTGGAACTTTCCGGAGCCCGTCGCGGCGTCCGCGGCGGCGGGCGCCACCTCGGTGAGCGTCGCCTGCACTTTCTGGGACACGCTCGAATAGACGTCGGAGATGGCGGCCGTCGCCGCGTCCGGGCTGTCGGTGTACCGGCCTGCGCCGGCGGCGTCGTGCGACGAGAACGCCAGCACGTACTTGGTGGCCATGTCTTTAGGGCCCGGCGCGGTGGTGGCCGGAGCGGACTCCCCCGAAGCCGCGTCCGGGGTGGAGCCGCTGTTCAGCAGCACCACCCCGGCCAGCACGAGCACGACGACCGCCACCGCGGTGCCGATCAGAATTCCTCTTTTACGCGCGTTACTCACGTTCACATTCCCCCAGTTGCGAGCTACCGGGGGCCGACATTAACCGAATCGAGCGAACATGGTCCGGACCATCACAACATCTACACTTTTGCCACCGAGACCGTCACCTTGACGCCCTCGCCGACGGTGCCCTCGGACCCACCGGTCACCTCGCCGTAGCTCACGGCGAGCGAAAGCGTCTCCGACGCGACGAACTTCTCGTGCGCCTTCGCCGCCTCGGTGACCTCGGCAGGCGCGTCGACGACCAGCTCGATCCGGTCCGCGACGTCGAGCCCGGCGTCACGGCGGGCCTGCTGGACCACCCGGATCAGGTCGCGCGCCAAGCCTTCGGCGGACAGCTCCGGCGTGACCTCGGTGTCGAGCAGGACCAGCCCGCCGCCACCGGGCAGCTCGGCGGCCGCACCCGAGTCCTTGGCGACCAGCTTGCGCTCGTACTCGCCCTCGACCAGCTCGATACCGGCCGCCACCACGGCGCCCGAAGCCGACGTGGACCAGTCACCGGCCTTGACGGCCTTGATCACCGTCTGCACGTCCTTGCCCAGGCGGGGCCCGGCGGCGCGGGCGTTGACCGCGACCTGGAACTCGCCGTGCGCGGCGACGTCGGTGGTCAACTCGACCGACTTGACGTTCACCTCGTCGCGCAGGATGTCGGTGAACTCGCGCAGCAGCTCGGCGTCGCCCGCCGCGACCAGCAGCCTGGCGAGCGGCAGGCGCACGCGCAGCTTGTTGGCCTTACGCAGGGACAACGCGGACGAAGCGACCTGGCGGACGTGGTCCATCGCCGTCACCAGCGCGGCGTCCGCGGGCAGCTCGACCGTGTTCGGCCAGTCGGTCAGGTGCACCGAACGGCCACCGGTCAGCCCGCGCCACACCGACTCCGCGGTCAGCGGCAGCAGCGGCGCGACCACGCGCGAAGTCACCTCGAGCACGGTGTGCAGGGTGTCGATCGCGTCCTGCTCGCCCGCCCAGAACCGGTCACGCGAGCGGCGCACGTACCAGTTCGTGAGCACCTCGAGGAACTCACGCACGATCGAGCAGGCGCCCGCGACGTCGTAGGTGTCCAGCGCGTACTCGACGTCGGTGACCAGCTGGTGCGTCTTCGCCAGCACGTACCGGTCGAGCACGTGCTTGGAGTCCGTGCGCCAGGTGCCCTCGACGCCTTCCGCGTTCGCGTACAGCGCGAGGAAGTAGTACGAGTTCCACAGCGGCAGCACGGCCTGGCGCACCGCGTCGCGGATGCCCTTGTCGGTGACGATCAGGTTCCCGCCGCGCAGGATCGGGCTCGCCATCAGGTACCAGCGCATCGCGTCGGAGCCGTCACGGTCGAAGACCTCGTTGACGTCCGGGTAGTTGCGCAGCGACTTGGACATCTTCGCGCCGTCGGAGCCGAGCACGATGCCGTGCGAGACACAGGCGCGGAACGCCGGCCGGTCGAACAACGCCGTCGCCAGCACGTGCAGCAGGTAGAACCAGCCACGCGTCTGGCCGATGTACTCGACGATGAAGTCACTCGGGTAGTGGTGCTCGAACCACTCCGCGTTCTCGAACGGGTAATGCACCTGCGCGTACGGCATCGACCCCGAGTCGAACCAGACGTCGAGCACGTCCGCGACGCGGCGCATGGTCGACTTGCCGGTCGGGTCGTCCGGGTTGGGCCTGGTCAGCTCGTCGATGAACGGCCGGTGCAGGTTGTCCAGCCGCACGCCGAAGTCGGCCTCCAGCTCGTCGAGCGAGCCGTAGACGTCGGTGCGCGGGTAGCTCGGGTCGTCCGACTGCCACACCGGGATCGGCGTGCCCCAGTACCGGTTGCGCGAGACCGACCAGTCGCGGGCGTTCTCCAGCCACTTGCCGAACTGGCCGTCCTTGACGTGCTCGGGGTACCAGGTGATCTGCTGGTTGAGCTCGACCATCCGGTCCTTGAACTCGGTCACCGCGACGAACCACGACGAGACCGCGCGGTAGATCAGCGGGTTGCGGCAGCGCCAGCAGTGCGGGTACGGGTGCTCGTAGGTCTCGTGGCGCAGCAGCACCGAGCCCTGACGGCCGGCGGAACCGGTGCCGTTCTTGAGGTCCTTGATGATCTCCGGGTTCGCGTCGAACACCAGCTTGCCCGCGTAGTCGGGCACGGTGGAGTCGAACTTGCCCTGCGAGTCGACGGGGGTGACGGGCACGATGCCGTGGGCGTCGGTGACCGCCTTGTCCTCTTCACCGTAGGCGGGCGCGATGTGGACGACACCCGTACCGTCCTCTGTGGTCACATAGTCCGCGGAAAGCACGCGGTGCGCGTTCTCGTGCCCGGCGAAGTACGGGAACGGTGGCACGTAACGGGTTCCGAGCAGCTCGGTGCCGGTGTAGTGCGCGACGACGGCCGGCTCCTCGCCGAGTTCACGCGCGTAGGCGGCGACGCGGGCCTCGGCCAGCAGGTACCGCTTGCCCTCGGACTCGACGACCACGTACTGCACGTCCGGATGCACGGCCGTGGCGAGGTTCGACGGCAGCGTCCACGGGGTCGTCGTCCAGATCAGCAGGTAGGTGCCGTCGAGCTCGTTTTCGTTGCCCTCCAAGCGGAAACCGACGGTGACGGCCGGGTCCTGACGGCTCTGGTAGACGTCGTCGTCCATCCGCAGCTCGTGGTTGGACAGCGGCGTCTCGTCACGCCAGCAGTACGGCAGGACGCGGTAGCCCTCGTAGACCAGGCCCTTGTCCCACAGCTGCTTGAACGCCCAGATCACCGACTCCATGTACTTGACGTCGAGTGTCTTGTAGTCGTTCTCGAAATCGACCCAGCGCGCCTGGCGGGTGACGTACTCCTCCCACTCGCCGGTGTAGCGCAGCACGGACTCGCGGCAGGCGTCGTTGAAGACGTCGATGCCCATCGCGTCGATCTCGGACTTCTCGGTGATCCCCAGCTGGCGCATGGCTTCCAGCTCGGCGGGCAGGCCGTGCGTGTCCCAGCCGAAGCGGCGCTCGACGCGCTTGCCCTTCATGGTCTGGTACCGCGGCACCAGGTCCTTGACGTACCCGGTGAGCAGGTGACCGTAGTGCGGCAGGCCGTTGGCGAACGGCGGGCCGTCGTAGAAGACGTATTCGTTGGCGCCGTTGACCCCGGCCTCGCGCGCGTCGATGCTCGCCTGGAAGGTCCGGTCGGATTCCCAGTACGCGAGCACGTGCTTCTCGAGCTCGGGGAACGATGGCTGGGACGGGACGGTGCTCTCTCCGTCCAGCTGGGCCTTGGGGTACATCGGCGGTGCTCCTCGTCGTCTTCTCGTACAGGCTCTTCGCCTACACGGGGACGAGACGCGCCGTTTCCGGCGGTTCCGCGGTACCACCCCGCTTGCCCATTCGCATGGGCCGCTTCGTTTCGGCTGTGACGGGCCGTACCCGTCCGGTTCTACTGGGGGCGCCTGCGACGCCCTGTTCTTCCGGAGGCTTCCCGGTGATGGCCGGATCGACGCCTTTGTCTCTCTAGGTTAACGCCCACTGTAAAGCGGGTTTGCACAGGCCTGGTTGTCGCTACGATGGCCCGCACACTCTCAGGGGGATCATCAGTTGAGCCGTACCTTTCAGGTGGATCTGCGCGGTGTCGTCGATCTGCTGAGCCAGCACCTGTACTCCAGCCCGCGCGTTTACGTCCGCGAGCTGCTGCAGAACGCCGTCGACGCGGTCACCGCGCGCGGCGGCGAAGCGTCGATCGCGATCGTCGTCGCCGACGGCACGCTCACGATCACCGACACGGGCATCGGCCTGTCCGAGGCGCAGGTGCACGAGCTACTGGCGACGATCGGGCGCAGCTCGAAGCGCGACGACCTCGGTTTCGCGAGGCACGAGTTCCTAGGCCAGTTCGGGATCGGTCTCCTCTCCGCTTTCCTGGTCGCCGACGAGGTCCGCGTCGTCACCCGCTCGGCCACCGGCACGCCCGCGGTCGCGTGGACCGGCCGGTCCGACGGCACCTACGCGATCGAGCCCGCCGAGCGGGACACGATCGGCACCACGGTCACGCTGACGGCCCGGCCCGGCGCCGAGCAGTGGCTGGTGCCGGAGACCGTCACCGACCTGGCGCGGCTGTACGGATCGATGCTGCCTTTCGACGTCACGGTCAACGGCCAGGCCGTCACCGGCGAGGTGCCGTGGCGTGCCGACGACCGTTCGCCGGGGCACCGGCAGGCCGATCTGGTCGGGCACGCGCAGGACCTGCTGGGCTTCACCCCGTTCGACGTGATCGAGCTGGACGTGCCGGAGGCCGGGCTCACCGGCGTCGCGTACGTGCTGCCGTTCCCGGCCAACCCGGCCGAGCACGCGGGGCACCGCGTGTACCTCAAGCGCATGCTGCTGGCCGAAAGCGCGACCAGCCTGTTGCCGGACTGGGCGTTCTTCGCGCGCTGCGTGGTCGACGCGAGTGAGCTCCGGCCGACCGCGAGCCGGGAGTCGCTCTACGACGACGGGCTGCTGGACGCGACCCGCGAAGCGCTGGGCGACCGGCTGCGCGGTTGGCTCGTCGGGCTCGCGCGGACCAGCCCGGAGCGGCTGACGCGGTTCCTCGGCGTGCACCACTTGGGTGTCAAGGCGCTGGCGTTGCACGACGACGAGATGCTGCGGCTGGTCGAGCAGTGGTGGCCGATGGAGACCAACGTCGGCCGGATGACGCTCACCGAATTCCGCGCCAGGCACGGGATGATCCGCTACAGCGCCACCACCGAGGAGTTCCGGCAGCTGGCAGGCGTCGCCGCCGCACAGAACCTCGCGGTGATCAACGGCGGCTACACCTACGACAGCGAGATCATCGAGCGGCTGGCAGGCGTCGAGCCGGGACTGACCGTCGAACTGCTCGAACCGAGCACGCTGACGACGACGTTCTCGCCGCTCGGCTCGGCCGAGGAACTGGCCGCTCGGCCGTTCCTCGCCGCGGCGCAGCGGAGCATGGACAAGCTCGGCTGCGAGGTCGTGCTGCGTGAGTTCGAACCGGCGTCGCTGCCGGTGCTGTTCCTGGTGGACCGCTCGGCGGCCTTCCAAAGCGAGCTGCGCGCGACCAAGGACAAAGTGGACGAACTGTGGGCCGGGGTGTTGTCGGCCTTCGAAAAGCCCGCTGACGATCGCCCGCAGCTGGTCCTCAACTTCCGGAACCCGTTGGTGCGGCGCATTTCCGCGCTGCGAGACGAAGCGCTGACCGCGCTCGCGGTCGAAGCGCTCTACGGCCAGGCGTTGCTGCTCGGCTACCACCCCATTCGCCCGGCCGACGCGGCATTGCTCAATCGGTCGTTCCTGGGCCTGCTCGACCAGGCCGTCCCCACGGAGGAGACCCGATGAGCGAAGACGAGCTGTGGAACCGCCTGCGGGCGGCGGGCTCGCGACCGTACGGCCGCGCGCACATCGCCGAGCTGGAGGAGATCCTGCGTCAGGTGGACGCGCAGGGCTCGCCGCGGCTGAAGTACACGACGCGGCTCATGATCGCGAACGCCTATCGCCATGGCGGCGAGCCCGCGAAGGCGTTCGTCCCGTTTTCGTGGTGCCTGGCCGCGCATGACGCGGGCGAAAGCGAGCCCGACCTGAACTTCCGGTTGTTCTGGCAGTTCAAGGGCACGGTCAACGCGATGGCCGGGTTCCCCGAGATCCCGCTCGCCCAGACCTACGCGGTGCTCGACGACATGGAGCGCCGGTACCGGCTGGGCGGGCACACGATGAACCCCGTGCACCAGCACCGCGAACTCATCGCGCGGCACATCGGCGACAAGGCCGTCGCGCGCGAGCAGTACCGGCTCTGGACGGCCGCGCCGCGCGGCGAGATGTCCGACTGCGAGGGCTGCGAACCGAACTCGAAGGTCGCCCACCTGACCTGGCTCGGCGAGTTCGAGGACGCCGTGCGGATCGGGGATTCCGTGCTGGGCGGGCAGTTCGACTGTGTCGAGCAGCCGCAGAGCATCCTCACCGCGATGCTGGTCCCGTATGTCCGAACAGGACGGTTGGCCGAGGCGGCGCGTGCACACCGGCAGGCCTATCGCGCGGTGCAGAGCACGCCGAGCGAGCTGCAGACGGTCGGCGTGCACCTGAGTTTCTGCGCGCTCACCGGAAATCACGCGCGCGGGCTGCAGCTGCTGGAGCGTCACCTCGGCTGGCTGGACAGCGCGCCGACCCCGCTGGGCGAGATGTCGTTCTCCGCTTCGGCCGCGAACGTGCTGAGCCTGGTCGAGGCCGACGGGCACGGGAACGCCCCCATCGGCGACGTCACGGTCCGCGAGCTGCGGGCGCGGCTCAGCGAACGCGCGACGGCGATCGCCGCGCGGTTCGACGCGCGCAACGGCACGTCCAGGCAGGGCGACTGGGTGCGCGACCGGCTCGCCCAGGTGCCCGTCGTGGACTTCCTCCCGTTGTCAGGGCCGGTGCGCGAACCCGCCAGCGCCGTACCGGTCGCAGCGTCCTTTCCGGACAGTCCGGCCGAACTCGCGTCCTTGGCCGAACGGCAGCACCTGCTCGACGACAAGGCCGCGACCGCGGCGGCCTGGGCACGCTTCGACGAGCTGCTGCCGTCGCCAGACGGCGCGCTGCTCGCTCGCCGTCTGGTCGGCGCCGGGAACCTGGTCGTGAACCAGGTCCGGGACGTGGCCGTCACGCACTGGTCGCGCGCCGCCGAGGTCTATCGCGGGCTGGGCGACGAGGTCGCTCACGAAGCGGTGCGAAGCCGTCTCGGCTTGCTCAAGAGCTTCGGGGGCGAAGGCACGGACGAGATCACGGCCAGCGTCGAACGCCTTGCCAAGCTGGGTGACGCCGAGCAGTACGGCTGGGGCCTGCTGCGGCTCGCGCAGGCCGCGCTGGTGAGCGGCGAGTCCGAACGCGCGATGGCGCTGCTGGACGACGCGCGCAAGCCGATCGAAGAAGCCGGGATCGCGCTGCAGGCCGCGCAGCTGTTGCAGCAGACCGCGGAGTTCTCGGCGACCATGAGCGAGGCGCTCACCGCGGAGCCGCTCGGCCTGCTCGACGACGCCGCCTCCCGCTACCTCGCGGCGGGCGCACCCATCCGCGCGGCCGGTGCCCGGCTTTCGGCGGCCAGGTTGAAGGCGATCTTCGGCGACCTCGAAGAAGCCGCCGCGCTGTTCACCGGCGTGGTCACGGACTTCGCCGCGTACGGCAACGCGCTCGGCGCGGCCCGCGCGAAGGTCGAACTCGCTTCGGCCTGCCTGCACCTCGAACGTTTCGAAGAGGTCGCCGACCGGCTCGAAGAGGCGATCCCGGTGCTGCGTGACGCCGAAGAGGATTTCTCACAGGCACAGTTCATGCTCGCGAGGACCTACCGCGCGCTCCGTCAGCCGGACCAGGCGCTCGAGCTGCTCGCCGAGGTCTCGGAGTTCTGTATCAGCGAAGGCAATCAGGCCGGCGCCGGTCAGATGCACGAGCTCTCCGGCGAGATCCTCGACGACCTCGACCGCGACGCACAGGCCGCCGCGAGCTTCGCCCGCGCGGCGGAGCTGTTCCACGAAGCGGACTTCGCCGTCGACGAACTCCGCACCCGCCGCCGCGCGACCCTGTCCTGGCACTGGGCCCGCGACCACGACCGGGCACTCGCCGCCCTCTCGGCCACCGACGCGCACGCCGCCACCCTGTCCACCGAGGACCCCCAAACCCGCTGGGAACACTCGATGCTCAACTACGACGCGGCCCGCATCCTGGTCAACCTCGAGCGCCCCGCCGAAGCGCTCCCCCGCGTCATCCACGCCACCGAAGGCTTCCGCGCCGTCGACTCGCTCTCCGAAGCCGCGGCCGCCGGCGCGCTCCACGGCCGCATCCTCCGCGACCTCGACCGCCCCGCCGAAGCCCACGCCGTCCTCACCCAAGCACTGGCCACCCTCCCCGCCGACGCGACCAACCAACGCGCCCACCTCGAGTCCCTCCTCGCCGACCTAACCCCCTAACCCCGCGATAAAGCCCGCTTAACTCCCCGGAGTAAAGCGGGCTTTATCCCAGGGAGTTAAGCAGGCTTTATCCCACCCCCGCGTACCCGAACAGTCGGCACACGTACCCAGCCGGACGGCACGCGTACCTGAATGGACGGCACGCGTACGCCAACGGACGCCACCCGTGCACAGACGGACGACACGCCACCCAGCCAAAACTCACCCCACGCCTGCCGTCCCGACTCCCCAGGCACGCGTGCCGACTCCCTGGGTACGCGTGCCGACTCTCTGGGTACACGCGCCGTCCATCCAGGTACGCGTGCCGTCCATCTGTGCACGGGTGTCGTCCGTCCAGGTACGCGTGCCGTCCGAGCGGGGATGCTGGGAGGGTGGTGGCGCGGGGAGGTCCGCGATAAAGCCCGCTTAACTCCGGGGAGTTAAGCGGGCTTTATCGCGGGGCTTGCTTGGGTCAGCTGTCGGCCTTGGACTTCTTCTTGGTGCGGTGCGCGGTGGCGAGCTTGGCGTCGGGGCCGCAGCGGACGCAGGGGGTGAAGCCGAGTTCGCGGGCTTCGGAGACGCCGATCGGGATGAGGTCGCGGTCGGCGAGCCAGGTGCAGGCGCGGAGGTGGTAGCGGGGGTACTCGTCTACGACGACCACCTCGACGTCGAGTTCCGACACGATGAGGAGGTCGGCGGCGTCGGTGGGTTCTTCGCCGGGGTCGCCCTCGTCCTTCGCGCGGACCGGGGGCACGACGGGTTCCGGCTCGGGTTCGGGTTCGACGACCGGCACGACCACGGTCTCGGCCGCGTCTTCGGCGGCGGACTCGTCGAGCTCACCGGTGGTCGGGAGCAGCGCCGTCTGCTCGGCGTCTTCCGCTTCCTCGGTGACTTCCTCGGCAGGCGGTTCCTCCACCGTTTCGGCGGATTTACGGGACTTCCTGCGCAGCCAGTCGGCGAACAGGATGATCCCGGCCAGCACCGAAAGGCCGATCGAGACGTAGGCCCAGAGCGAATCGGCGGTGATGAGCGCCGTGACCAACAACCCGAGGGCCGCCAGCACCAGTACGAGCACGATGTAGAGCACGGTGCATTACAACACGTGGACGCACGGAAACGGTCCCGACCCTCCACAAGGAGTGCCGGAACCGTTTCCGTCAGTCAAAACCGATCAGCCTGCTTCAGCGCGCGGTCCGAACGAGTAGCCCTGACCGCCGCCGCTGCCACCGGATCCGCCCTGGCCCTGCTGGCCGGAGCCCGGTGCCGCCGAAGCGGGCGCCGCCGATCCCCTGTCGTCGAGTTCGCGGAGCTGGGACTCGAGGAACCCACGCAGGCGAGTGCGGTATTCCCGCTCTATCGTGCGCAGCTCTTCGATCTTCTTGCCCAGCGACGTCTTCTCGGCGTTGAGGTTGTTCATCGTCTCGGTGTACTTGCGCTGCGCCTCGCGATCCATGGTGGTCGCCTTGTCGCGCGCCTGTCGCTCCAGGGTCTCCGCCCTGGTCCGAGCGTCGTTCAGCATGGTCTCGGCACGCGTGCGCGCCTCGTTGACCATGGAGTCCGACTTCGAGCGGGCGTCGGAGAGCAGCTGCTCGGACTTGGTCCGGGCCTCCGCCAGCATCCCGTCGGACTCGGTCTTGGCCTCGGCGGTGAGCCGGTCGGCCATCTCCTGGGCGAGACCCAGCACCTTGGCCGCCTGCACGTTGGGCTCGCCGTTGTCGCCCATCATGCCGTGCGACTGGGTCTGCTCCATCGCCGAAGCGGGTGGCGGCACCGGGGCAAGCCGCCGCGGCTCTTCACGCACCGGTGGCGGGGCCTGGACCGCGCTCACCTTCGCGTTCTCCAGCTCGCCGCGAGTGGACTCCAGCTCGTTGTCGAGCTGCTCCACCTGCTGCCGGAGTTCGTTGTTGTCCTCGATCAACCTGGCAAGTTCGGTCTCCACCAAGTCGAGGAAGGCATCTACCTCGTCTTCGTTGTAGCCCCTTTTGCCAATAGGAGGCTTGCTGAACGCGACGTTATGCACGTCAGCGGGGGTCAACGACATCAGATCACCTCACGCACTCCATGGCCTGCAGGTCCACCCAAGCATCCCCGAGTCACTTGGGCGTCGCCAGTTGCATCGCGATGAACACAACCAACAGCAGCACCATAATCGATAAGTCCAGTCCGACGCCGCCAATCCGCACCATCGGGATGATCCGACGGACCAAACGGACCGGCGGGTCCGTAACTGTGTAGATGGTCTCCAGCGTTACCGCAACCCCTCCGGCGGGACGCCACTCGCGCGCGAAGGCGCGCACGAGCTCTATGACGACACGTGCTGTCAGCAACAACCAAAAGGCGAACAGCACGTACCAGACGATGAGCCAGACCAAATCCACGTCACCACTCTGCCATGGCGGAGCGCGGAAGACGCAGTTGGAGGGGTACTTCGTGGTCCGGAGTCGGTTTTCTCACGTTCCGTAGCCGACGGCGCCGAGTTGTGGATCAGCCGCGGAGGAACAGTCCGCCCTCGGCGATGCGGCGGCGATCCTCCGCGGTGACGTCGACATCAGGCGGTGAGAGAAGGAACACCTTGTTCGTCACCTTGTCCATCGAGCCACGCAACGCGAACGCGAGCCCGGCCGCGAAGTCGACGAGCCGCTTGGCGTCCGCGTTCTCCATCTCGGTGAGGTTCATGATCACCGGGATGCCCTCGCGGTAGTGCTCGCCGATCGCCCGCGCCTCGGCGTAGTTCGTCGGGTGCAGCGTGGTGATGCGGCTCAGCGCGTCGCGCATCGGCGGCTTCGCCGGCTCCATGACCGGCCGCAGCCTGGCCACCGGCTCCGGCTGCCGGTCGACGGCGAGCGCGCCGTGCGTCGACGGCTCGGCCACCGTGGTGCGCGGACGCGTGCGGACGGCGGGCTCGTAACCCTCGTCGTCGGCGGCGCGGTACCTGGTGCGCTGGCGCGGTTGCTCTTCGTAGTCGTCGTAGGAGTCGTCGGCATACGAACCACGCCGGTAATCGTCGTCGGCACCGTCTTCGTAGTCGTACCCGTCGTCATCGGCGGGGACCATGCCGAAGTAGGCCTTCAGCTTCTGTAGCGCGCTCATGCCCTCTCCCTAGCCTCGCCGCTCCCGCACCGTGCTACCCGGCTCGGCGGACGTTCAAACTTTCCCCTCGCCGCCGGGCCGGTACTCCCTAAGGCGAGGCTAAACCGCGCTTGCCGAGCAGCGCGGTTCCGACACGCACACAGGTCGAGCCCGCCGCGATCGCTTGCTCCAGATCATTGCTCATTCCAGCGGAAAGCTCACGGGCATTTGGGTGATCTTGGCGTAGCCGCTCGCTTGCTTGCCCCAAGGTGTAAAACGCCTTGTCCAGGTCAACACCGATGGGCGCGACGGCCATCAGGCCACCGAGATTCAAATCACCCGTAAGAGTGATCTCCTCCGCCAGCGCCGCAATCTGCCCGATGGGGCAGCCCCCGCGCGCCGGATCCCCGTCGATGCTCGCTTGGATCAAGACGTCCAACGGCGTCTCGCGTTGCCCTTCCTCGCGGGCGTTTCGGACCGCTTTCGCCAGCGCCGCGGCGAGCCTCGGCGAGTCGACGGACTGGACCTCGTCCGCCCACCGCGCGACCGAGCGCGCCTTGTTCCGCTGCAGCGACCCGACCATGTGCCACCGGATGGCGGCGTCGGGCCGCAGCACGGCCATCTCGTCGACTTTGGCGCTCGCGTCCTGATCTCGGTTTTCAGCCATGTAGGTGACGCCGAGGTCGGCCAGGAGCGCCGCGTCGGACGCCGGGAAGGTCTTGGTGACGGCGAGCAGCCGGACCTCGTCGCGAGCCCGCCCCGCCGCCGCGCACGCGCGGGCGACGCGGTCCTCGACTTCGGCGAGGTTCGCTTCGAGCTCGGCCAGCCGCTCGCTCATGGCTCGATCCACGTGATCGCGGCGATCCGGCCCGTGGTGCCGTCGCGGCGGAAGCTGAACAGCGTCTTGTCCTCGTTGGTGCAGCGCGGGTCGACGCCGATCTTGCCGACCCCGAGGTCGGCCAGCTGCCGCCAGAGACCGGCACGCAGGTCAAGGCCCGGCGTGCCCTTGCGGGTCTTGCAGGCGCTGCCGGGTACGTGCTTCTCGACGTCGGCCGCCATGTCGGCGGGCACCTCGTAGCAGTCACCGCAGATGGCCGGGCCGAGCAGCGCCTCGATCCGATGCGGCTCGGCGCCCGCCTTGACCATCGCCTCGACGGCCGCGGGGACGACGCCGACCCTGGCGCCGACCCGGCCGGCGTGCACCGCCGACACGACGCCGGCCTCGGAGTCCGCCAGCAGCAACGGCACGCAGTCCGCGACGAGCACGACCAGCGCGAGCCCCGTCGTCGCCGTGACGAGCGCGTCGGTGGCTTCGGCCGCCGACGTCTCGGTGCCGTCGACGGTGGTCGCGGTCCGCCCGTGGACCTGCTCCATCCAGGAGAGCTTGTCCTCGGCCAGCCCGAGCTCGGCCGCGAGCCGCTTGCGGTTCGCGTACACGGCGCCGTCGTCGTCACCGACGTGGTCGCCGAGGTTGAACGTGTCGTACGGAGCGCGCGACGCCCCGCCCGCACGAGTGGTCACTACCCTGCGGATCTTCACGAACCTGACCCTATCGCTCAAGAGGTGAGGGCCTGCGAAAACGGGGTCGTGAGTGGTATGGCCGGTTAGAACCGGCGATACCACTCACGACCCCGAAAGTGGTCGAGTCGGCTAGCGGCGCATGAACGGGGGCACGTCGACGTCGTCGTCGGACGGGTCGTCCTGCACCGGCATCGCGCGGCCGGGCAGGCTGCCCGTGCCCGAGGTGGTGCGCGGGGCCGGGTAGCCACGCGAGTTGCCCGGCTGCGGGAGGCCGCCGGACATCGAGCCGGTCGAGCCGACCGGGGTGTGCGTGCGCGGCGGGGCGACCGGGTAGCCGTTGCTGGTCGTCTGCTGCGTCGGCGTGGTGTTCGAGCCGACCGGGGTGGCGCCCTGGCCGACGTGGCCGGAGGTGGCCGTCGCGGTCGAGTTGCTGCGCGCCGACGCGAAGGTCGACGGGTCCAGCTTCTTGTGCGTCGGCGTGCCCGCGTCGAAGCCTGCCGCGATGACCGTGACCCTGACCTCGTCGCCGAGCGAGTCGTCGATGATCGTGCCGAAGATGATGTTGGCGTCCGGGTGCGCGGACTCCTGCACCAGCGAGGCGGCCTCGTTGATCTCGAACAGGCCGAGGTCGGAGCCGCCCGCGATCGACAGGAGCGCGCCGTGCGCGCCGTCCATCGAGGCTTCGAGCAGCGGCGAGTTGATCGCCTTCTCGGCCGCCTGGATGGCCCGGCCCTCACCACGCGCGGAGCCGATGCCCATCAGCGCGGAGCCCGCGCCGGACATGACGCTCTTGACGTCGGCGAAGTCCAGGTTGATCAGGCCGGGGGTGGTGATCAGGTCGGTGATGCCCTGGACACCGGAGAGCAGCACCTCGTCCGCGGAGCGGAACGCGTCCATCAGCGAGACGCCGATGTCGCCGAGCTGCAGCAGCCGGTCGTTGGGGATGACGATGAGCGTGTCGCACTCGTTGCGCAGCGCCTGGATGCCGTCCTCGGCCTGCTTGCCGCGGCGCTTGCCCTCGAAGGTGAACGGCCTGGTGACCACGCCGATGGTCAGCGCGCCCAGCTTGCGGGCGATCTGCGCGACCACGGGGGCGCCACCGGTGCCGGTGCCACCACCCTCACCGGCGGTCACGAACACCATGTCGGCGCCCTTGATGACCTCTTCGATCTCCTCGCGGTGGTCCTCGGCGGCCTTCTGCCCCACCTCGGGGGCGGCGCCGGCACCGAGGCCGCGGGTCAGTTCGCGGCCGATGTCGAGCTTGACGTCGGCATCGGACATGAGCAGTGCTTGCGCGTCGGTGTTCACCGCGATGAACTCGACACCTTTGAGGCCGACCTCGATCATGCGGTTCACGGCGTTCACGCCGCCGCCGCCGATACCGACGACCTTGATCACCGCAAGGTAGTTGTGCGGGGGCGCCATCGGGTCCGCCTTCCTTTTCGTTCTGCCCGTACAGCCACGCTGGCAGCGTCGAACCCTCGACCTAAACCCTAGGCTGAGAGTTATGTCAACCACCTGCGTTGACTGGAAGGTAGGTAAAAGGAAGCCGTTAATCCAGTTGCCACGCCGTGTGTCGCCAAAACTGTGTAGCTACAGGGTTTTTGCCATCAAGCCGTGAAAACCCGCAAGAACGGGTCGGTCGTCGGCTCCGCCGCCCCGCCAAGGGGCTCCAAAGTGACCGCGACCTGCGTCGTTCCGGTGACACCGCTGGCCAGCACGAGCTGCCCGCCCTCGGCTCGCGGCAGCACCCCGGCCGAGCGCGGCACGCCACCCTCGATCAGCCAGACCTGGTAATCCCGGTCGCCGGGACTGGGCAGCTTCGACGCCATGAACATCATCTTGTCCAGCGAAGGCGACATGACGACGGTCCCGCCGCCCCCGATCGCCGAACGCCCGTGCAGCGTCTGCGCGTCCGGCGCGGACAGGAGTTCGGCCACCGGCGCGTACTTGGCCTGCGCGGTTTCGAGCCGGTCCTGGGCGTTGAGCGCGATCCCGCCGAAGACACCGGCGAGCGCCAGCCCGACGACGGCGGCGGCGGTCGTCAAGAACACCGTCCAACGCGGCACGCGCCTGGTCGCGCGTGCGCTCTCCTCGTGCTCGACCGGTGCGTCGGGCGGCAGCTGCCTGGTCGCCCTGACCTGGGCGAGCACGCGTGCCTTCAGCCGGTCGCCGGTCTGCTCCTCCGCGACGGCCGCGCCCAGCCTCGCCGCGGTCGCGCGCAGTTCCCGCACCTCCTGCGCGCAGGACTCGCATTCCTCGATATGGCGCTGGAAACGCGCCCTTTCGTGCTCGGACAACGCGTTCACGGCGAAAGCACCCGCGAGCGTGTGCATCTCAGGTGAGCTCATGCCGTCACCCCCAAACAGTCACGCAGCCGGATCAGCCCGTCCCGCAGCCGCGTCTTGATGGTTCCCTGCGGGGTCGACAGCACCTCGGCGACCTCGCGATACGTGTACCCCTGGTAATACGCGAGCAGCACCGATTCCCGTTGCAGCTCGGTCAGGTTCGACAGGCACTTGCGCACCTGTGAGCGCTCCCAGCGCGAGGTGACCGCCTCGGCGACCTCGTCGAAGGGACGATTCCTGGCGGCCTCGAAGGTCGCCTTCTGCTCTCGGTCGGTGCTCGCGCGCGCCGACCGCACCCGGTCGACCGCGCGCCGGTGCGCCAGCGTGAGCGCCCAGTTCAGCGCGCTCCCCTTGTCCGGCGAATACCGCGTGGCGGTCTTCCAGAGCTCGACGAGCACTTCCTGCGCGACCTCTTCGGACTGCGCGCCGTCGCGCACGACCCGGCGGACCAGGCCGAGCACCGGCCCGGCGAGCTTGTCGTAGAGCTGCTCGAACGCGCGCTCGTCGCCCTTCGCGACCCGCACGAGCAGGTCCTCGGCGCTCGGTCCCGACTGCACCGGGGCGATGCGGGACCGTACCGGTTCATCCATTGCTCGTCTCCCGGATCAACGGTGCCTTCTTCAGCCAGAGGGTGATGCCGTGCTTGCGGATGAGCGCGGAGACGCGCTGCGGCAGCAGCGGCCTCGCGAGCAGCAAGCGGACGAGCGCCCGGCGGCCCGCCGGGCGGCGGACTCCGCGCAGGGTAGCGGTCAGCACGACGTCACCGCGCTGCCGCAGTGCCACGGTGACCGCGAGGAACGCGTCCGGGCACGGCACGTGCATCCGGTACTCGCCCTCCATCGTCTGGAAGGGCGACACGTAGAACTCCTTGTCCGCGCGCGCCGAACCGTCGTAGTCGGGGTGGAGCAGGTACGCGTGGCGGCCCTTGTAGGTGTTGTGCACCTCCGCCACGACGCACGCGAGTTCGCCGTCCGGGTAGTGGCACCAGTAGACGGTGATCGGGTTGAACACGTAGCCGAGCACGCGCGCGCTGGCGAGCATCGCGACCTTGCCGCCGCGCAGGTCGACGTCGCGGGTGGCGAGCCAGGCGTCCAGTTTGGACCGGATGCTGCCGGGGTCGGCCGGTCCAAAGTGGTCACGGCCGTCGAAGCGGGCGAACGGCTTGAGGTACCAGGGAAGTTCGGGCAGGTCGTCGAGGTCGACGAACCAGAGGTAGATCTGGTGCGCGAAGGAGTGCGGCGGGTCGATCCGCCGCACGTGCGCGACCGTGGCGTCGTAGAGCGCGGTCACCAGTCCACTCCGAACGATGCCGCCGCGCGCACCCCGGACGCGCAACCGTCTTCGTGGAAACCCCAGCCCTGATAGGCGCCCGCGAAGGCGAGCTTGCCGTCGTTGAGCTCGGGCAGCCGCCGCTGTGCCGCGACGGATTCGGGCGTGTAGACCGGGTGCTCGTAGTTCATCTTCGCGATGACCGACGACTCGGGCGGCGGGCTGGCCGGGTTGAGCGTGACGACGTACCCCTTCGGCTCGTCCAGGCACATCAGCCGGTTCATGTCGTAGCTGACCTGGACGGCGCCCTGGTGCGCGCCGCATTCGGCGGCCGAGTAGTTCCAGCCTGCCCGTGCCGCCCGCGCCGACGGCAGGATCGCGTCGTGCGTGTGCAGCCACGCTTCGTTGGCGGAGTAGCGGAACGAGCCGAGCAGTTCGGACTCGGCGGCCGTCGGCTTGGCGAGCATGCCCAAAGCCTGATCCGCGTGCGCCGCGATGACAACATGGTCGAGCGCGTGCACGGTGTCGGCGTCGTCGCGGACCTCCACGCCCCAGACCGTGCGCGAGACGCTGCGCACCGGGGTGGACAGATGCACCGCGGTGAGCTGCTTGGCCGCCCGCTCGACGTATTCGCGGGAGCCGCCGGTGACCGTGCGCCATTGCGGCGAATCGCCGATCGAGAGCATCCCGTGGTTGCGCAGGAACTCGAAGAGGTACCGCGCCGGGTAACGCAGGGTGTCCGCACGGTCCGCCGACCACACGGTCGAGACCACCGGAAGCATGAAGTGGTCGACGAAGTACTTCGTGTACCCGCCGATGGCGAGGAAGGCGCCGATGGTGACGTCACCGGCGTCCGTGGCGCTCAAGAGCCGGTGCGCGTGCAGGTGGAAGCGCTTGACCTCGGCGAGCATGCGCAGATATTTCGCGCGGCCCAGGTTGCGCGGCTGGGCGAACATGCCGCGCACGCCCTTGGCGCCCGCGTACTGCAGACCGCAGCCGTCGCAGCGGATGCTCATCGACATCTCGGTGTCCTGCGTGCGCACGCCGAGCTCGCCGAACAGGCGCAACAGGTACGGGTACGTGCGCTCGTTGTGCACGATGAACCCGGAGTCGACGCCGACGGTGCCGCCGTGCGCGCTGGGCACGTCGTGCGTGTGGGCGTGCCCGCCGAGCCGGTCGTCGGCCTCGAACAGCAGGACGTCGTAGCGCCGTTGCAGCAGGTAGGCCGCGGTCAGCCCGGCCACCCCGCCGCCGACCACGCCGATGCGTTGCTTGGATGTCTGCACGAAGGTGGTTCGGAGCAGGTCCGTACCCGGATTGGCGCGGGTTGCGGACCAATCCGTCCGCCGCCGGGCGCCGAATCACGGACATGCCGAACAGCAGCTGCCATCGCCTCGTGACATTCGTGGAGAAACTTCTCGGGGTTTCGCTCCCGGTTGGCCTTCGTACCTGGGACGGCGTGCGGATTGGTCCGGCCGGCGCGCCGACCGTGGTGCTGCGCAACCGCAGGGCGCTGCGCCGCCTGCTCTACTCCCCCGGCGAGCTCGGGCTCGCGCGCGCGTACGTCTCCGGCGACCTCGACGTCGAAGGTGATCTCACCGAGGGTTTCCGCCGCATCTGGGCGCTCACCCGATCCGGTGCGCTCAGCCGGGTGAAGCTCGGACCGCGTGAGTGGGCCGAAGCCGTCCGACTGGCCGCCTCGCTGGGCGTGCTCGGGCTGCCGCCGCGTCCGCCCGCGGAAGAGGCGCGCTTGTCGGGCAGGCTGCACAGCCTGTTGCGCGACAAGGCCGCGATCGCACACCACTACGACACGAGCAACGCGTTCTACCAGCTGTTGCTCGACGAATCCATGGCTTACTCGTCCGCGTACTTCCGCTCGGAGGAGACCTCGCTGGCGCAGGCGCAGTGGGACAAGCTGGAGATGATCTGCCGCAAGCTGGACCTGCGCCCCGGCATGCGCCTGCTGGACGTCGGCTGCGGCTGGGGCTCCCTGCTCGTCCACGCCGCGAAGCACCACGGCGTCGAAGCCGTCGGCATCACGCTGTCCGCGGAGCAGCTGGAGCACATCCGGGGACGGCTCGCCGAGCACGATCTCACCGATCGGGTGGAAGTCCGCCGCCAGGACTACCGCGAGCTGACCGACGAGCCGTTCGACGCCGTCTCGTCCATAGAGATGGGTGAGCACGTCGGCGAGGAGAACTACCCGACGTACACGAGCACGCTGTTCCGCATGCTCAAGCCCGAGGGCAGGCTGGTGCTGCAGCAGATGTCACGTGGCGCGGTGGCGCCGGGCGGCGGCGCGTTCATCGAGCGGTACATCGCGCCGGACATGACCATGCGGCCGCTGTCCCGGACGCTGGGGCACATCGAGTCGGCAGGCTTCGAAATCCGCGACGTGCACGCGATGCGCGAACACTATGTCGACACCGTGCGTGCTTGGACTGCCACACTGGAGTCACGCTGGGATGATGCGGTGGCGTTGATCGGCGAGGCGGGCGCGCGCGTGTGGCGGCTGTATCTCGTCGGCGGCGCGATGGCCTTCGAAGAGAACAGGATGGGCGTGGATCAAATTCTCGCGGTGCGGCCGACGGACGAGGGATCGAGCGGGATGCCGGCCACCCGCGAGTTCGCATGATCGCCACGACACTGGCGGTCAACGCGGGCGTCACCCTCGCGGCGGTCGCACTGACCTTCGCCATCGCGATGGCACGCAAGCGCTGGGACACCATCGACACCTTCTGGGGCCTCGGCTTCGCGATCGTCGCGGTGACCAGCTTCGCGGTCGCCGACACGCCGTTCGCGCTGGCGGCGCTGACGGTGATCTGGGGCGTCCGGCTCGCGGTCCATCTCCATCTGCGCAACCACGGCCTCCCCGAGGACCCGCGCTACGTGAAGATGGCCAAGCGGATGGGCCCGAATCCCGCGCTGCCGATGTTCCTGCGCGTGTACCTGCTGCAGGCGGTGATCCTCTGGTTCGTCTCGCTGCCGATCCAGCTCGCGTCCGGCTGGGGCTGGGTGAGCTGGCTCGGCGTCGTGGTGTGGATCGTCGGCTTCGCGTTCGAGACGGTCGGCGACGACCAGCTGCGCCGCTTCAAGGCCGACCCGGCCAACAAGGGCAAGGTCCTCGACACCGGGTTGTGGCGCTACACCAGGCACCCCAACTACTTCGGCGACGCCTGCCTCTGGTGGGGCCTGTATCTGATGGCGTGCACGACCTGGACGGGCGCGGCGATGATCCTTTCCCCGATCGTGATGACCTACCTGCTGGCGAAGGGCACCGGGAAACCGTTGCTGGAGAAGGGCATGCGGCGTTCCCGGCCCGGCTACGCCTACTACGTCGAGCGCACCAGCGGCTTCTTCCCGTTGCCACCACGCAAGAACGTCACTCCCCGGTAAGCCCGTCGGTCAGTTCCCGCAGCAGATCGAGGTGGCCGGCGTGCCTGCCGGTCTCCTCGATCATGTGGGTCACGACCCAGCGCACGTTCACCCGCTTGTCCCGGTACGGCACCTCCTGGTCGAAGTCGAGCTTCGCGACGATTTCGCTGCAGCGGCGGCACTCCTTCTCGTAGTCCTCGATGATCCGGGCGAGCGGCTTGTCGAGCGCTTCACGGAACTCGGCGTCCGGGTCGACGTCGAGCTTCTCCTTCCAGCGGTCCTTCTCGCCGTTGAGGATGACGCCGAACCAGTACTCCTCGACCAGGAACAGGTGGTTGACGATCCCCGCGATCGTGAACACCTTGCTCGGCAGCAACGCTTGGCGAGCCTGCTCGTCGGTGAGACCGCTCGCCTTCCACACGACGGTCGCGCGCAGGAAGTCGAGGAAACCGGTCAGCTGGGCGCGCTCGTCGCCGACCATGTCCGGTTCGGGCCGCTTGGGTTCTTGGCTCATGCTCCGCAGTCTGCCTCAGCGGTCCGACACTTTCGCCCCATTTCCCCCGACCTGGGGTCGGACCTGCCGTAGCGCAGAATTCCGGCAAAGTCGGCGGTGCGGACACGCGAAACCCGAGTTTGAGCCACCCACTGGCCCAAACTCGGGTTTCACGAAGATCAACTTGCCCGCAGGGCGTCAGCCACACCCAAGCAAATGTCCACAAAGGACCACAGTCGATACCATTTGTCCGATAAAATCGCTTTTGTCCGACTTTTTGGGCAGTGTTGAAGGAGTGAACGAGACGTTCACAACGTCCATCGTTGGGAACGTGGCGTTCACGCACCTACTCACCCGGGCACGTCGACTTTGGCGGAACCCGCGATCGGCCTGTATGAAGGCTCCCTTCATACAAGGCTCCGCGAAGTTGGCGCGCGGCACCTTACAAGGGCCGCCCTTGCGAGGCTGAGCGTTTCAAGGGTGGCCCTTGTAACGTGCGCCGCGTCAGGTTCAGGTGGGGCGAAGGCTCAGGAAACGGTGGGGAGCTCGGGGGCCGAGACGTCGTAGAGCTTGCCGTCTTGGGTGAGCAGGGCGGCCAGTACCTTGGCCTTGCGGTCCGTCTGGTCGGCGTCGCCCCAGCGCACCGTTTTCCCGGTCGTCAAAGTGAATTCGACGCTCCCCGGCGTCTTGGCCGAGGCCGAGACGATCTGCTTCTGCAGCTGCGGCGGGACGATTCCCAGGACGGCCGTGACCGCACGGGTCACCGGGTCGTCGGCGGACACCAAAGGCAGCTTCAGCTCCGGAAGGCCGGGCGGCTTTTCCTTCAACGTCTTGAAAACGACGCCGCCGCCGTCGACGAGGTGGAAGCCGTCGCCTGCCGGGCCGGTGTCGAAGAAGGCGATCGCCGCGCGTTCGGTCACCTTGATCTCGACCGTCGACGGCCAAGACCGGGAGACCTCGACCGTGGCGATGCCGGGCATGGTGGCGACTCGGTCGCGGATTTCGTCGGTGTCGAGTCGTAGCATCGGTTTGTCCATCGGCGCCGCCGCGACCATCCGGACCTGGTCGGCGGAAACGCTCTGGGCGCCCACCACGAGAACCGAACGGAGGCCGAGCATCGAGCTGAAGAAAAGTAAATACCCGAAAGCCACGACGGTGAGCACGCTCAACAGCGCGATCCACCACCGCCGCAGGCCCGCCCGCCTGGCGGGCGAGGGGGCCGTGCGACGGCGTTCGGCTTCGGTGCGGCGGCCACGCCTGGCCCGTGCCTGCTCCGCGGGAGCGGCACCCGGGCGGACCTCGGCCGGAGGTCCGTCGTGCGGGCGGGCTCGGCGCGGACGGCGCTGACCGGTGGCAGGCAACTAGACCCGCCGATCCAGCTCGGCGAGGATCTCCGGGCCGAGCTGCGTCACGTCGCCCGCGCCCATGGTCACCACCAGATCGCCGGGCTTCGCCAGGTCGGCCACCATCGGCGCGACGACGTCGAAGGCGGGCTCGTAGTGCACGGGCACGCCCGCGATCTGGTCGGCGATGAGCGCGCCGGTGACCCCGGGCTCCGGCTGCTCACGCGCGCCGTAGACGTCGAGGACGACAACCTCGTCCGCGAGCGCCAGCGCGGCCGCGAACTCGGCCGAGAACGTCTTGGTGCGCGAGTACAGGTGCGGCTGGAAGACCACGACCACGCGACCGGTGCCCGCCGCGTGCCGGACCGCGCGCAGCTGTGCGGCGACCTCGGTCGGGTGATGGGCGTAGTCGTCGTAGACGCGGACGTCGGCGGCGCGGCCCTTGAACTCGAAGCGGCGGCGCACGCCACCGAACGCGGCGAGGCCCTCGGCCAGGCCGTCGATCGGCGCACCCAGCTCGACGCCGGCGAGCAGCGCGGCGACCGCGTTGAGCGCCATGTGCTCGCCAGGCACCGCGACGCGGACCTCGAACTCCTTGCCCTGCAAGGAAATGCGGACGATCCCGCCCTCGGGGCCCGGCGTGTAGTCGAGCACGCGCGCGTCGTCGTCGCCGGTGACCGTGCGGCCGTAGCGCCGGACGCGCACGCCGTCGGCGGCCGCCTTGTCGGCGAGCTCGGCCGCGGGCGCGTCGTCCGCGCACACGATGAGCAGGCCGCCCGGCTCGATCCGCCGCACGAACTCGGTGAAGATCGCGACGTACGCCTCGGCCGTGCCGTGGTGGTCCAGGTGATCGGGCTCCACATTGGTCACGACCGCGACCGACGGCGAGTAGGTCAGGAACGAGCCGTCGCTCTCGTCGGCCTCGGCGACGAAGATGCCGCCGGTGCCGTGGTGCGCGTTCGCGCCGGACTCGTTGAGGTCGCCGCCGATGGCGAACGACGGGTCGAGCCTGCAGTGCTGCAGCGCCACGGTGAGCATCGACGTGGTCGACGTCTTGCCGTGCGTGCCCGCGATGCAGGCGACCCGGTGGCCCTCCATCAGCCCGGCCAGCGCCTGCGCGCGGTGCAGCACGGTGATGCCACGCGCCCGCGCGGCCACCAGCTCCGGGTTGGTGTCCTTGATCGCCGTCGACACGACGACCGCGGACGGGCCGCCCTCGAAGGCGTCCAGGTTCTCGGCGCTCTGCCCGATGGCGATCTCGGCGCCCTGGGCGCGCAGCGTCAGGAACGCGCGCGAATCCTTGGCGTCGGAGCCGGAGACCTTCGCTCCCCGCGCGAGCAGGATGCGCGCGATACCGCTCATCCCGGCGCCGCCGATGCCGATCAGGTGAGCCCGGCTCAACACCTCAGGGACCTCAGACACCACAAGCCTCCAGCACGATCTTCGCCAGCACCTCGTCGGCTTCCCGGTGACCCAGGCCCACCGCGGCGGCGCTCATCTTCTTCACCCGGTCGGCGTCGGTCACCAGCGGCACGACCAGCTCGGCCACCTTGGCCGGGGTGAGGTCACCGTCGGCGACCATCAGCGCCGCGCCCGCGTCGACCGCGGGCTGGGCGTTGATCGCCTGCTCGCCGTTGCCGTGCGGCAGCGGGACGAACACCGCGGGCAGCCCGACCGCCGAAACCTCGGCCGCGGTCATCGCGCCCGAGCGGCACACGACCGCGTCGGCCGCGGCGTAGGCCAGGTCCATCCGCTCCAGGTACGGCACCGGCACATACGCGGGCTTGCCCGGGAATTCCTGCACGACCAGCGTGTTCTTCGGCCCGTGCGCGTGCAGCACGCCGACGCCCGCGTCCGCGAGCTCCTTGGCGGCGCCGGACAGGGCGTCGTTGATGGACCGGGCGCCCTGCGAGCCGCCGAACACCAACAGCGTCGGCGCGTCCGGGTCCAGCCCGAAGAACTCGCGCGCCTCGGCACGCAGCGCGGCGCGGTCGAGCGAGGTGATCGAGCGCCGCAGCGGGATGCCGACGACCTCCGCCTTCGCGATCGGCGTGCCGGGCACCGCGACGGCGACGCGCGCGGCGAACCGCGCGCCGACCTTGTTCGCCAGGCCCGGCGACTTGTTGGCCTCGTGCACCACGATCGGGGTCCGGCCACGTGCCGCGAGATAGGCGGGCAGCGCGACGTAACCGCCGAAACCGACGACGACGTCAGCGCCGACGCGGTCCAGCACGGCGCGCGTCTGCTTGACCGAGTCGCGGACCTTGAGCGGCATGCGCAGCAGCTCGGTGGTCACCTTGCGCGGCAACGGCACCGGCGGGATCAGCTCCAGCTGATAGCCACGCGCCGGGACCAGCTTGTTCTCGAGGCCTCGCTCGGTGCCCAGCGCGATGACCTTCGCGTCCGGGCGCAGCCGCATCACCGCGTCAGCGAGTGCGAGTGCCGGTTCGATGTGTCCTGCGGTGCCGCCGCCTGCGACCACCACCGTCGGCGCCTTGCCTGCGGCCGATCTCTCGGCACCCTTGACGGGCTCGCTCACTTACGACCTCTCCGTTTAACCTGACCGCGCGTTGCGGTCGATCTCCTGCCCGGTTCGCGGACCGATCGGCGCCGTTCCTGCGCCGGAGCGGGCCGCGCGACCCGCGCGGCAGGCCTGGCGGCCTTGCCGGTGGCTCGCACCGACCCCTTGCGCTTGGCCGGTGGGCGGTACGGGTCGGGGGCCGGGATCCGCAGCAGGCGTCCGAATTTACCCGGCCCCTGTGAACGCAGTGCGGCCACCGCCTCGGGTTCGTGCCTGGCCGCGTTGGCGAGCATGCCGAGGATCAGCATCGTCACCACCAGTGACGTGCCACCGGCGGAGATCAGCGGCAGCGTGACGCCGGTGACCGGCAGCAGGCCGACCACGTACCCGATGTTGATGGCGGCCTGCGCGACGAGGAACACCGTCAGCGTGCCGGACACGATCCGGATCCACGGGTCGATGTTGCGGGTGGCGATCCGCAGGCCGACGATGGCGAGCCCGGCGAACAGGCACAGCACGACCGCGCAGCCGATGAACCCGAGCTCCTCGCCGATCAGCGCGAAGATGAAGTCGTTGTGCACATTGGGCAGGTAGTTGTACTTCGACGGCCCCTGCCCGAGGCCGCGGCCGAACAGCCCGCCGTCGGCGAGCGCGTACTTCGCCTGCAGCGCCTGGTACGACGACCCCTTGGTGTCGGCGTCCGGCGACAGGAACGAGAGCACGCGGTCGAGCCGGTACGAGGAGATCAGCGCCAGCACGATCGCGCCGGCGATACCGCCCGCGAAGATCACGCCGAACAGCCGTTTCGGCGCGCCCGCGAACCACAGCAGCGCGAACAGGACCACCGCGAGGGTGATCGTGCCGCCGAGGTCGGGCTGCGCCATGACCAGCGCGAACATCAGCAGCGCCGCGGGCACCACCGGGACCATCAGGTGACGCCACTGGTTGAGCACGTTGTACTTCATCACCAGGATGTGCGCGCCCCACAGCGCGAGCGCCACCTTCGCGAACTCGACCGGCTGGAACGACACGAAACCGCCGATGTCGAACCAGCCTTGCGAGCCGAAGTGCTTGCTGCCCAACGGGGTCAGCACCAGCACGAGCAGCAGCACGCTGCCGAGCATGGCCATCGAGACGAACTGCCTGATCCGCTTGAGCGGCACGCGCAGGCCGATCAGGAACACGATCGAGCCGATGATCACGAAGATCACGTGCTTCTTGAACAGGCCGTACGCGCCGGCGCCGGTCTTCGGGTCGACGGAGGCCACCGACGACGCCGAAAGCACCATCACGACGCCGATCACGCCGAGCAGGCCGGTCAGCGCCAGCACCAGGTGGAACGAGGCGAGCGGCCGGGACAGCCACGCGGTCAGCGCGGTGCGGAACGCCGTGAAGCCACGCTCGGCGCGGTCACGGCGGCGCCTGACCGGCGGCCTCGCGGCCTGGGGTTCCTGCTCAACCGCCGTCATGGGTGGGCTCCCCGGCGAGACGATGAACCGCCGAGGCGAACGCGTCACCGCGATGCCCGTAGCTGCGGAACATGTCCAGCGACGCAGCGGCGGGCGCGAGCAGGACGACGTCACCTGGACGTGCCATCCTGCTGGCCGTGTGCACCGCTGCGGTCATGGGGTCATCGTCACCCGAAGGAAGCGTCTGAAGGGGGACATCCGGCGCGTGTCGGCTGACTGCGGCGGCGATCACGGGTGAATCCACGCCGAGTAGCACAACACCGCGCAGCCTGCCAGCGATCGAGGCCACGAGTTCGTCGACCGAAGCGCCCTTGAGCTGGCCGCCCGCGATCCACACGATGTCGGCGTGCGCGTGCAGCGAGCCACTCGCCGCGTGCGGGTTCGTGGCCTTGGAGTCGTTGATGTAGCGGACACCGGCGACCTCGCCGATCTCCTGCGCGCGGTGCGGCGCCGGCTCGTACTCGTGCAGGCCCTTGAGGATGTCCGCGGGCGAGACGCCGTGCGCACGCGCGAGCGCGGCCGCGGCGAGCGCGTTGGCCACGTTGTGCGGACCGGCGGGGCGCACGTCGGCGAGCGTGCCGAGTTCCTCGGCCGCGTGCGCGGGGTCCGGCACGAAAGCGCGGTCCACCAGCAGGTCTTCGACGATACCGAGCTCGCCGGGCTTCGGCGTGTCCAGCCGGAAGCCGACACGGACGGCCTCGTCGGAGGCGTTCTCGTCGGCGAGGCGCCGCGACCACTCGTCGTTCAGGTTGTGCACGACGTGCTTCGAGTGGGTGTGGATCTTGCCCTTGGCGCGGGCGTACTCGTCCATCGAGCCGTGCCAGTCGATGTGGTCCTCGGCCAGGTTCAGCACGACCGACGCGAGCGGCGCCAGCGTCGACGACCAGTGCAGCTGGAAGCTCGACAGCTCCACGGCCAGCACCTCGCGGCCTTCGAGCACCGCGTCCAGCACCGCGTAGCCGACGTTTCCGCAGGCCACGGCGTCCGCGCCGGAGGCACGCAGCATCGACTCCAGCATGCCGACCGTGGTGGTCTTGCCGTTGGTTCCGGTGATGGCAAGCCACACCGGCGGCTTCTCGCGGGTTTGGCCGATGCGCCAGGCCAGCTCGACGTCGCCGATGACCTCGACACCCTGCTCGGCCGCCGCGACCAGCAGTGGCGCGGTCGGCCGCCAGCCGGGGCTGGTCACGACCAGCGCGGTCCCCTCGGGCGGCTCGGTGAGGCCGGGCACCAGCTCGGCGCCCAGTCCTGACAGCTCCGCGAGCCGCTCGGCGTTGCCGTCGGTGACGGTGACCTGAGCGCCCTGCGCGGTGAGCGCGCGGACCACCGACTTGCCGGTGACCCCCGCGCCCGCGACCAGAACCTGGGCTCCCGCGAGATCCACGATGACTTACCCTCCGACGCCGAGTTGCTCGCTGTAGAACAGGCCGAGACCGAACATGCAGCAGATTCCGGACAGCAGCCAGAACCTGATGATGACCGTGGTTTCGGCCCACCCGGCGAGTTCGAAGTGGTGATGGAACGGCGCCATCCGGAACAGCCTTCGCCTGGTCGTCCTGAAGACCGCGATCTGCGCGACCACCGAGATCATCTCGACCATGAACAGGCCGCCGATGACGATGGCGAGCAGTTCGGTGCGGGTCGTCATCGACAGCCCGGCGACCAAGCCGCCCAGCGCCAGCGAACCGGTGTCACCCATGAAGATCTTGGCAGGCGCGGCGTTCCACCAGAGGAAGCCGACGCAGGCGCCGGTGGCCGCGGCCGCGACGACGGCCAGGTCCAGCGGGTCGCGGACGTTGTAGCAGGCGGGCTGGACGGCGTCGGCGCAGCTGAGCCTGGCCTGCCAGAACGCGATGACCACGTACGTCGCGAGCACCATCGCCGCGGAGCCGCCCGCGAGGCCGTCGAGGCCGTCGGTGAAGTTCACCGCGTTCGACCAGCCGGAGATCACGATGTAGCAGAAGATGATGAAGAAGACCGACGGGAACGCGATCAGCGCCAGGTCACGCGTGTACGACAGGCTCTCCGACGCGGGGGTGAGCCCGTGCGAGTCGGCGAAGTTCAACGCGAGTATCGCGAACACGATCGCCACGACCAGCTGGCCGACCAGCTTCGCGGTCTTGTTCAGGCCGAGGTTGCGCTGCTTGCGGATCTTGATGAAGTCGTCGAGGAACCCGACGACGCCCAGCGCGACCGCGAGGAACAGCACCAGCAGCCCGGACGCCGACGGCGACGCGCTCTTGGAGCCGCTCATCCACTGGATGAGGTGCGCGACGAAGTAGCCGACCACCATGGCGAGCACGATGGCCACACCACCCATGGTCGGCGTACCGCGCTTGGACTTGTGACCTGCCGGGCCTTCCTCGCGGATCTCCTGGCCGAAACCCTGCCGCGAGAACACCCTGATGAGGTAGGGCGTGAGCAGGATGGAGACCAGCAGGCCCGCGGCGGCCGCGATCAGGATGCTGATCACGCGTCACCACCGTTCGAGCGTTCTTGGGTTTCTGGGGAGAGCTGTTCTGGGGAGAGCAGAGCATCGGCCACCCGCCACAGTGCGGCGGCCTTCGAGGCTTTGACCAAGACCACGTCCTGTGGCCGGAGCTGATCATGCAGTAACGCCGTGGCGGCCTCGACGTCGGGTACCAGCATCGATTCCTCGCCCCAGGAGCCCTCGTGGGTGGCGCCCTGGTGCATCGCGGCGGCCTCTGGACCGATGACGACGAGCTTGTCGATGTTGAGCCGGACGACCAGGCGGCCGATCTCGTCGTGCGCAGTCACCGAGTCCGAACCGAGCTCGCCCATCACGCCCAGCACGGCCCAGGACCGGCGGCCCTCGCTCATCGACGCGAGCGTCTTGAGCGCGGCGCGCATGGACTCCGGGTTGGCGTTGAACGAGTCGTTGACGATCGTGACGCCGTCGGCGCGCGTGGTGACCTCCATGCGGCGCGCGGAGCGCCGCTCGACGGCCGAAAGCCAGGCGGCGACGTCGGCGACCGAAGCGCCGAGTTCGAGCGCGACAGCGGCGGCTGAGAGCGCGTTGCCGACGTGGTGCTCGCCGAACAGCGGCAGCTTCACGTCGGCCTCGCCGCCGGAGGTGATGAGCCGGAACGAGGCGCGGGCCTGGTCGTCGAGCGTCACGTTCGCCGCGCGGATGTGCGCGGACGCGCTCTCGCCGACGAAGACCACGCGGGCCTTCGTGCGGCTCGCCATGGCCGAGACCAGCGGATCGTCGGCGTTCAGGATCGCGACGCCGTCCTCGGGCAGCGCCTCGACCAGCTCGCCCTTGGTCTTCGCGATGCCCTCGCGGGAGCCGAACTCGCCGACGTGCGCGGTGCCGACGTTGAGCACGACGCCGATCTTCGGCGGCGCGATCGCGGCCAGCTCGGCGATGTGGCCGGGGCCGCGCGCGGACAGCTCGAGCACGAGGTGGCGGGTGGTCGCGTCGGCGCGCAGCGCGGTCCACGGGTGGCCGAGCTCGTTGTTGAACGATCCCGGCGGCGCGATCGTGGCGCCGAGCGGCTCCAGCACCTGCGCGATGAGGTCCTTGGTCGAGGTCTTGCCGGAGGAACCGGTGATCCCGACGACCGTGAGGTGATCGCCGGACAGCGCCTGCACGACGTGCCGGGCGAGCTTGGCGAGCGCGGCCAGCACGGACGCGCCCGCGCCGCCGGAGTCGCCGGTCAGCGCGACCGAGCGCTCGTGGGCCTCGCCCTCGGCCAGCGGCGGCACGATGATCGCGGGCGCGTCGACCTCGCGGGCGGCGAGCACGGCGACCGCGCCGGACTCGATCGCCTTGGCCGCGAAGTCGTGCCCGTCGACCTTCTGGCCGGGCAGCGCGAGGAACAGGCCGCCGGGCACCAGCTGCCGGGAGTCGAACTCGACGGACCCGGTGACGCGGGGCGTGCCGTCGGTGTTGTGCAGGCGGCCGCCGACGATCTCGGCGATCTCGGCCAGGCTCAGCTCGATCACACACTCACCTCTTGGAATTTCCGGATGGCGGCCTCGAGCTCGTCGCGGTCGGAGAAGGGGTGCACGACCCCGTGTATCTCCTGCCCGCTCTCGTGGCCCTTGCCGGCGATGAAGACGACGTCGCCGGGCTGGGCCAGCTCGACGGCGCGGTTGATGGCCTCGCGGCGGTCGCCGATCTCGACGACCTCACCGCCGTCCGCGGCCCTGCGCGCGCCCTCGAGCATCGCGGCACGGATCGCGGCCGGGTCCTCGGAGCGCGGGTTGTCGTCGGTGATGATCAGGATCTCGCTGCGCTGGGCGGCGGCCTCCCCCATCATCGGGCGCTTGGCGGTGTCGCGGTCGCCGCCGCAGCCGAGCACGGTGATGATCCGGCCGTCGGCACGGGCGCGCAGCGCGTCCAGGCCCTGCGCCACGGCGGCGGGCTTGTGCGCGTAGTCGACGACCGCGGTGAACGGCTGGCCCAGGTGGACCCGCTCCATCCGGCCCGGCACGGAGACCGTGGCGAGCCCGGTGAGGATGTGTCCCAGCTCGACTCCCGCGCTGTCCAGGATGGCGGCCGCGAGCACGGCGTTGGCCACGTTGAACGCGCCCGGCATCGGGATGGTCGCCCGCACCGGCGCGTTGCCGGGGCTGTGCAGCACGAAGTTCTGCTCCCCGGTCGGCAGGCTGACCAGCTCGGTCGCGTGCCACGCGGCGGCGGCGTTCTCGACCGAGACGGTGACCGTGTGCGGGGTGACGAGCTTGCGGCCCCACTCCCCGTCGATCACGACGACCTCGGTGGTCGACCGGCCGTCGAACAGCATCGCCTTGGCCGAGAAGTAGTCGTCCATGTCGCGGTGGAAGTCCAGGTGGTCCTGCGACAGGTTCGTGAACGCGCCGACCGCGAACCGGGTGCCGTTGGCGCGGCCGAGTGCGAGCGCGTGGCTGGACACCTCCATCGGCACGTGCGTGACGCCCGCTTCGGCCATCACCGCGAGCAGCGCCTGCAGATCCGGCGCCTCCGGCGTGGTGAACCCGCTGGCGAGCCGCTCCCCCGCGATCCGGGTCTCGACGGTGCCGATCAGGCCGGTGGTCCGGCCTGCGGCCGCGAGGCCAGCGTCGATCAGGTAGGCGGTGGTGGTCTTGCCCGAGGTGCCGGTGACCCCGAGCACCGACAGCTTCAGCGACGGCTCGCCGTAGATCCAGGCGGCCACCGAGCCCAGCACCTGGCGAGGCTCCGGGTGGATCAGCACGGGTACCGGGGCGTCGCGCAGGAACTGCGCGCCCTTCTCGTCGGTCAGGACGGCGGCGGCGCCCGCGGCGATCGCGTCGGCGGCGAACTCGGCGCCGTGCACCCGCGCGCCCGGCAGTGCGGCGAACAGGTCACCGGGCAGTACGTGCTGCCCGCGCAGCGTCGCCCCGGTCACGACCACCCCGTCGGAGTGGTCACCGGCCGAGGACAGGCGTGCGTCGGCGCGAGCGAGCAGCGTCGTGAGCGCCACCGGTTCGATCCGGGCCGGGCGCGGCGGCGGGGCCACCGCCTTCACCGGGCTGTCCGGGACCCGCGCGTTCGGATCGTTGTTGACAGACACAGCACGAGAGGCTATCCGGTTCGCATTCGGGTGAAGAAAGGCGGTACGGCGTATGCCTCCGACGATCTTCGCCATGGTATGGGACTCGCCAACCTGCCTTGCGGCGCAAGGAAAACCGTCAGCCGACACAGAATTCATGGCCCTCGGGATCCTTCATCACCACGAACCGGTGCAATTCCGTGGTCAGCACGGCACCGCCGGCGACCCGCACGTCCATGTGCAGCCGGACCTTGCCCTGCTTGGGTTCCGGCACCCGTTGCAGGAACAACGCGGGGCCGACGCCGTCCGGATCGTGCAGCCACGCCGCGTCGTTCTCGTCGTCATCGGGCAGGCCGACCGGGGTCGTGAGTGATACGGCCGGTTCTAACCGGCGAAAACACTCACGACCTCAGCCGACGACGAGCGGGACCACCGGGGTCGGGCCGTCCGAGAGCGGCAGGTTGTACCGCTGGGTCAGGTACGAGGCGATGTCGTGGAACAGCGGCCCCGCCGAGTGTCCGATCGGGAGCGTGGTGTCGGGCGCGTCCAGCCGGATGCCGACCACGAACCGCGGGTGGTCAGCGGGCAGTATCCCGGCGAAGGTGATGTTGTACAGCTGGTTGCTGTAGGCCTTGGTGCGCGGATCGACCTGCTGCGCCGTGCCGGTCTTGCCCGAGACCTGGTAACCGTCCAGCGCAGCTGTCGGCGCGGTGCCGCTGTTCTGGCCTTTGCCCTTCTGCGTGACCGCTCGCATCATGTCGCGCACCGTCTTCGCCGTCTGCGGGCTGACGACCTCGACGCGGTTCGGCGGGTTCTCGGCGACGCGGGTGCCGTCGGGGTTGACCTTGGCGCGGATGATGCGGGGTTCGACGCGGACGCCGTCGTTGGCGATCGTCTGGTACAGCCCGGCCATCTGCACGACGGTCATCGAAAGGCCCTGGCCGATCGGCAGGTTGCCGAACGTGGTGCCCGACCACTGCGTGCGGTCCGGCACGAAACCGGCGCTCTCGCCCGGCAGGCCGATGCCGGTCTTCTGGCCCAGCCCGAACTTCTTGAGCAGGTCGGCGTACCGCTCGGGGCCGAGCTGCTGGGCGAGCAGCAGCGTGCCGATGTTGGACGACTTCGCGAAGATGCCCGTGGTGGTGAACTGCTGGGTGCCGTGCGCCCACGCGTCGCGGACGGTCTTGTCGGCCACCTGCAGCGAACCGGGCACCGAGGTGACCGACTCGGGCGTCGCGATGCCTGCGTCGATCGCACCGGTCGCGGTGATGATCTTGTTGACCGAGCCCGGTTCGAACGGGTTGGACACCGCGGGATTGCCCATCCGCTCGGTGGTGCGGGTGTCCTTGTCGTTGGGGTCGAAGGTGTTGTCGTTGGCCAGCGCGTAGACCTCGCCGGTCTTCGCGTCCATGATCACCGCGCTGCCGCCCTTGGCGTGTGACTCCGCGACGTAGGCCGAAAGCTTGCTCTGCAGGTCGTACTGCAGGTCGGCGTCGATCGTCAGTTCCAGTCCCGCGCCGGGGATGGCCTGCTGGACGTCGCGCTCGGTGCCGGGGATGACGACGCTGTCCTTGCCGTTCTGCGAGTCGGCGGTCATCCGGCCGGGCGTCCCGGCGAGTTCGTTGTCCCGCAGCAGTTCCAGCCCGGTCAGCCCGTGCACGTTGTGCTTGGCGGGCGTCGGGTCGTCGGAGCGCCAGTTGGCCAGTCCGACGATGTTGGCCGCGAGCGAGCCGCCCGGGTACTCACGCTTCGCCTGCGGCTCGGCCGCGATCGACGGGAACTTCTTCACGATGTCGAGCGCGACCGACGGCTCGACGTCGGTGATCAGGTAGGTGAACGCCTGGTCCTTGTGGAACTTGTCGAGCAGCTCGCGCTCGGTGATCCGCTGGTCCAGCTTCTCCGCGATGTACTTGGACGCGGCGGCGACCTCGGTCTCGAAGTTGCGGCCCTTGGTGGGGTTCTTGGCCGCGTATTCGTCCCACGTCTTGCGCATCAGCTTCAGGTTCACCGACAGCGCGCGGGTTTCCACGCTGAACGCCAGCTTGACGCCGTTGCGGTCGGTGATGGCACCGCGCTGCGCCGGGATGGTGATCTCGGTCGACCGCTGCTTCGCGGCCGCTTCGGCGAGCGTGGTGGCCTCGAAACCCTGGACCTGCACCAGTTTCAGCCCGGCGATGACCATCAGCACGACCAGCCCGATGCGCACCCCGGAGAACCGGCTGCGGGTGCCCCCGGTGCTGCGCTTGGCCGCGGCCTTGCGCGTGCCGGCGGTGTAGGTCCGGCGCGCGGTGGCGCGCGGCGCGACGACACCCCGGCGCGCGGTCCCGCCGCGCACTCCGGCGGTGGCACGGCCTCTGGACGACGCGCGAGGCGTCGGCTTCCGCATTACTGTCCTCCGGCGTCCGGTTCCGCTGGCACGGCTGGCTGGTCACCCTCGATGGGCGCGTCCTGCTGGGTTCCCTCGGCAGGCGCGACCGGCGGGGCCGCCTGCTGGGTGGGCGTGGCGGCGCCGTGCACCTTCTTCGGCTGCCCGACCACGCTGGTCGTCCCGTCGGGCGCGACCACGATGCGCGCCGGGTCGCCGCCGGGCACCATGCCGAGTTTCTTGGCCTCCTCGGCCAGTTTCGACGCGGACTCCGACTGCGTGACGCCGCGCTGCAGCTGCTCGGCGAGCTCGACGTTGCGCGCGTTCTCGTTCTTCAGCTGCTCCAGCCGGTACGAGTCGGCGATGGCCTGCGTCGAGAGCCACAGCGTGGCCGCGACCCCCGCGACCAGCAGGCCCATCATGAGCAGCACGAACGACGCGCGCGACTTCGGGAACCGCACCAGCTTCAGCTTGAGTTTGACCTTCGGCTTCGCGGGCTGTGCCTCGGCAGGCTCGGCTTCGGCTTCACGCTGCAGCAGATCGGCACGCTGCGCACGCCGGGCGTAGGCACGCTCGGCGGCGGTGGTCCGGCCGCCGCGCGAGCGGCGCGACGGCGGGGCGTCTTCTGTCGTCGTCTCGTCGACTTCGGCGGCTCGGGCACGCTGGCGCGTCGATGACGAACGGCGGGTTTTCGCGGGGGCGGTCATCTGGCTGCCTCTCCGATCCGCTCAGCCGCGCGCAACCGCACGGAGGCGGCGCGCGGGTTGTGCTCGATTTCTCCTTCGTCGGCCTTTTCGGCCCCTCTGGTCAGCAGTTTCAGTTCGGGTCCGTGTCCGGGCAGCTCCACCGGGAGCCCTTCCGGCGTCCGGGATTTCGCGAGTTCGGCCAGCGCCTGCTTGACCATCCTGTCCTCAAGGGACTGATAGCTCTCGATCACGACGCGCCCGCCCATGGCGAGTGAGCCCAGCGCGGCGGGCAGTGCCCGGCGCAGCACCTCGAGCTCGCCGTTGACCTCGATCCGCAGTGCCTGGAAGGTGCGCTTCGCCGGGTGGCCGCCGGTGCGCCTGCTCGCCGCGGGCACCGCGTCGTAGAGCAGCTCCACGAGCCTGCCGCTGTTCGTGAACGGCTCACGTTCCCGTTCCGCCACAACGGATTTGACGATCCGCTGGGCGAAGCGCTCTTCGCCGTACTCGCGCAGGATCCGCATCAGCTCGCGCGGCTCGTAGGTGTTCAGCACGTCGGCGGCGGTGAACCCGGTGGTCGGGTCCATGCGCATGTCGAGCGGCGAGTCCTTGGAATACGCGAACCCGCGCTCCGCCCGGTCGAGCTGCATCGACGAGACGCCGAGGTCGAACAGGATGCCGTCCACACGGGACAGGCCGAGTCCCTCGAGCGCCTCGGGCATCCGGTCGTAGACGGCGTGCACGAAGTTCACGCGGTCGCCGTGCTTCGCGAGCCGCTCACCCGACTTCTCCAGCGCGGCCGGGTCACGGTCGAGCGCGACCAGGCGCAGCATGGGGAAGGCGGTCAGCAGCGCGTCGGAATGGCCGCCGAGGCCGACGGTGGCGTCGACCAGGACGGCTTCACGATCGGTGAACACCGGAGCGAAGAGCTCGACGATGCGGTCCAGCAGAACCGGAACATGTTCAGGTGTGGTCATAACGGAGCTCCCCCTCCTTTCAGGCCTTACTACGAAGAGCCTTGGTTACACGGATGCCGTCAGGTCCCTGTCCGCCTGCCGGGAACCTGGTGCCGGGGAAGGTGCACCAGGGCCTTGAGCGGACAGAGGCCTCACGGCATCCGTGTGGCAGGACGAACCCCCACCCCCCGACGGCGTGGGTGCGCCACCTGCCCGGCGGCTAAAAGACGCCCGGCAGAACTTCGTCTCTGGCCTTCGCGTAGCTGTCCTCGTGTTCGTCCAGGTAGCCCTGCCACGCTTGGGCGTCCCAGATCTCCAACCTGGTGATCGCTCCGATCACCACGCACTCCTTGTTGAGCCCGGCGTAGCGCCGGAGCTCGGGCGCGATCGCGACGCGCCCCTGTCCGTCAGGTCGCTGTTCGTCAGTACCCGCGAAGAGATAGCGCTGATAGGCCCGAACCGCTTCGTTGGTGAACGGCGCTTCGGCGACCTTGCGTGCCATCTGCTCGAACTCGGCCCGTGGAAAGACGTAGAGACAGTGGTCCTGCCCCTTGGTGACCATCAGCCCACCGGCCAGTGCGTCGCGGAACTTCGCTGGCAGCGTGAGCCGCCCCTTGTCGTCCAGCTTCGGGGTGTGGGTGCCGAGGAACATCGGCCACCACCTCCCAGGGGCTTCCCTTCTGCCCCACTGCGCACCACCGTACCCCACTTTTCACCACAGTCAACGCGACAAACCCCGTCACCACTCTCTAGTGTCACGCGTTTTCGCAGGTCAGCCGAGTGGGGCTCGGTGGGGGCTCGGTGGGGGACGGTGGCGAACATCCCCCATGCCGGGGGCAACGCAACCCTCAGTAGGCCCCGCGCGTCCGTTTTTCCCCGCGCGAACCCGGCCGATCGACCCGCCGGTGGGCGAAAGTGGGGTAAGTGGGGAATCGGCCCTGAAAGCCGTCAGTCCTCGACGGCGAGCAGTGAAGCGAGGCGGCTCGTGAGCCGAGGGGCGTCGGCGGGGGCGACCGTGACCCAGTCGCCGCCGCGGCCGGGCGCGATCGAGCCGAAGTAGGAGCCGACGTCCGTGCTGAACCAGCTGACGCCGCCCGCGCGACGCAGGCCGTCGCGCTCGCGGACGCGGACAGTGAACTGGCCCGCACTGTAGACCGGCCTGGCCTGAATGGCATGGACCTCACGCATCTGGCGTTCGTACGAACCCGAGCGCGACGTCGAAGTCCCGCTCAGCACGTCCGCGGGCAGGCTCACGCCGTAGCCGGGCCCCGGCTCGAGTTCGGGCAGCACGTCGACGATCGCGGAGAAGAGGTCGGACTCGCGGATCTCCGAGAGTCCGATCGTCCGGTCCGGCTGGGTGGCCAGCACCGCGTGACGCCCCCGCGCCGCCGCGACCGCGCGGAACGGCGACTCGGCCGTCATGTCGGCCAACGCCTCCGACTCGACGTAGACATCGGCCGAAGCCAGCACGGCGAGCCGGGTTTCGAGCGCCTCGTCGAGCGCGCCCGCGTCGAAGAGGCCTCGTTCGGCGAGATTGTCGTAGACGTCCCGGCGGATCTCCGCACGCTCGGCTTCGGTCGCGCCGACGCTGTGCAGTTCGAGCGGGCCGGGCGGGACGCCGTGCCCGAGGTCGGCCCACAGCATATCGAAAGCCGAGGCCGAGACGCGGATCAAGACGCGCCCAGTGAGGGCGGCCGGTCGAACGCGGGCTGCCCGGCGAGGTGACCGAGCGCGGTGTCACGGGCGTTCATCACGTCGATGGCCCGGCGGCGTGCCGCTTCCGAAGCCGCCCGGCGCTCGTCCATCGCGTCGGCGAGCCCGGCCATCGCGGCCAGGTTGCCGCTCGCGGCCGCCGTGCGGATCATCCCGGCAGGGTCGTAGTCGACCGGCGGCGGCATGTCCGCCCGCGCCCGCGCCGCCACGTCCGCCTGCCTGCCGACGGAGTCCCCGACCGACGCCGAGACCTCGACCGCGTGGTCGAGCCAGGCGGTCGCCCTGGTCAGCGCGCCCCGCATGGCGTCGCCTCCCGCGCCTTGCCACTGTTCTTCACTGTGCGCGGAGAACGCGGCGAACGACAGCCGCGATTCCGCGAGCCGCCGCGCCAGCTCGCCCCACTCGCCGCCGATCTCCCCTGCCGCCGCCGGGTCGTTGCCGTCCGCGACCTCGGCGGCCATCGCCTGGTGGCTGTACCACTCGTACCGCGCGTCCGCGGCGGGCACCGAACGTTCGACCATCGCAGTGGCTCCTAGGGGAGTTTCGGTTCGATCAGTTCCGCGACCGTGCCCGCCCGTTCGCAGGCGAGCGCCGTGTCGCTGAAGGTGGTGTTGCTGACGTCGACCTGCACGGAGGCGGAGTCCCCGACGCCGAGCAGCACGGCGCAGGTGCCGTCGGCCGCCGCGCGGTCGGCGGCTTCGAGCGCCTGATGGGAGCCGACCTTCTTGCTCTTGCCCGTCTTCTTGGCGAGCTGGAGGTCGGCGAGGCCGTTGCGGCCGTCGAGGGTGATGGTGACGCCGAACTTGCCGGTCTCCGTCCAGTCGCAGGCACGGGTCGGGCCGATCGGCTTCGCCTTGCCCAGCGAGGTCAGCCCCGCTTCGGACCGTTCGGACGGCGAGAGCAGCTCGCAGGGGTTGAGCGGATCGAGCGGTGAGAGCAGCTCGACGCTGCCGGAGGTGGTGACAGGAATGAGCGAGGCACCCGGCTCGATCACGCGGGTGGCCGGGGAGGCGCCGCAGCCCGCCAAGAGCAGTGCCAGCGGCAAGAGCCGTTTAACCGCCAATGCAGTCCACGCCCTCGTCGTCCTGGGCCTGGTACTTCTTCAGCGCCTTGGCGATCTGCTTCTTGAGCGTTTCGAGCTCGCGTCCGAAATCGGTGAGCGCCTCGACGGCCGAGCCCGCCTTGCCGATCCCGTAGTCGGCCATGAACCGGCCGATCTCGGCGGCGTAACCTCCGCCCAGCGGGACGGAGCGGCCGAGCACCTTCGCCTGGCGGACCATCTCGCCGACGACGTCCTGCAACTGGGCGATCTGCTTGTACGCGTCCGCTGCCAATTCGGGCGCCACCGCGAACGAACCGATCCCCGGTTTGCCTTGCCTGCCTACCACGGTCATGTCGCTCATGTGCGGTTACGCCTCTCCGTAGTCGAGCGAACCCGTAGGGCAGCATACGACAGGACACAGCGCATCCGGGAGATCCCAGAATCGGGTGACATGGTCACCCACATGTACTAAACCCAGTGATAACTTACCGTGATCGCAGGGTTGTTCCATCTAGTTCGCCCGAGTTTGACACACTTCGTGGCAGGCTCATTGCTGCGCCGACAGCAATAAAGACTTAGAGCCACGCGGCACCAGGAGGTCGAGTGACGTCGAGAACACAGTCTGCGACTCCCCAGGGGGAGCAGACGACCGAGCAAACGCAGTACGAGGAGTACAGCGACGGCTCGGTGAGCGGCCAGAGCAACGGCAGCCTGCCCGTCGGCGGCAGAGCCTCGCTCGACGAGCTGCACGAGACGGCGCGCCGCATCGCCGCCAACGTGGAAAGAGTTCTGGTCGGCAAGCCGGACGTCATCCGGATCGCCATGGTCACCCTGTTGGCTGAAGGCCACCTTCTGGTCGAGGATGTCCCCGGCGTCGGCAAGACGTCGCTGGCCAAGGCGCTGGCGCGGTCGATCGACTGCACGGTGAGCCGCATCCAGTTCACCCCCGACCTGCTGCCGAGCGATGTCACCGGTGTGTCCATCTACAACCGGCAGAGCGGCGACTTCGAGTTCCGGCCCGGCCCCGTCTTCGCGAACATCGTGGTCGGCGACGAGATCAACCGCGCCTCGCCGAAGACGCAGTCCGCGCTGCTCGAGTGCATGGAAGAGCACCAGGTCACGGTCGACACCAGCACCTACCACCTCGACGAGCCGTTCATGGTGATCGCCACCCAGAACCCGATCGAGATGGAAGGCACCTACGCGCTGCCGGAGGCGCAGCGCGACCGGTTCACCGCGCGGGTGTCCATCGGCTACCCGGACCTGCAGGCCGAGCTTTCGATGGTCGACGAGCACGCGGGCCACAACCCGCTCAAGGACCTGGAGCCGGTCTCCGACCGCGAGACGATCCAGCGCCTGATCGAGACCGTCCGCGGCGTGCACATGTCGCCGGAGGTGCGCCGGTACGCCGTCGAGCTGGCGGCCGCGACCAGGCAGATCCCGGAGATCCGCCTCGGCGCGTCCCCGCGTGCCACCCTGCAGCTGGTCCGCGCGGCCCGCGCGCAGGCCGCGCTGTCCGGCCGTGACTTCGTGGTACCCGACGACCTGCACTCGGTCGCGGTGCCGGTGCTCGCGCACCGGCTGGTGCTCACCACCGAGGCGCACGCCGCCCGGCGGTCGGCCACCGATGTCGTGCGCTCCGTGCTGCACCGCGTTCCCGTGCCCCAGGGCGCATCGCACCGCTGACAATTAAGAAGGAAGATGCTGCGCGCACTCTCCGGCCTGACCACGCGGGGCCGCTGCTTACTAGCCGCTGGGGTGGCCGCCGCGGCGTGCTCCGTGGTGCTGAACGAGCGTGACCTGCTCCGGGTGGCGATGTTCGTCGTCGCGCTGCCACTGCTGGTGGCCGGCTTCATCGCGCTGACCCGGCTGAAGATCGGCGCGGCGCGCAAGCTGCTGCCGGAGCGGGTCTCGGTCGGCTCGGTCGGCGAAGTCCAGCTCGACCTGTGGCGGCACGGCAGGCTCCCGGCAGGCGAGGTGCTGCTCGAAGACGGCGTCCCGTACGCGCTCGGCGCCAGGCCCCGGTTCGTGGTGGAGCGGCTCCCCCACGACCGGCCGGTCGGCCTGCGTTACCCGATCCAGCCGGTGCTGCGCGGTATCCAGCAGGTCGGGCCGCTGCGCGCGACGATCACCGACCCGTTCGGGCTCTGCGAGTTCGAACGGGAACTCATCGGGCACTCACGTCTGGTCGTCGTGCCGAAGGTGGTCGGGCTCTTCGGCCTGCCCAGCGGCGCCGGGATCGGCGCCGGCGACGACGGCAGCATCCGGCTGCACGCGGGCCAGGGCGAGCCGGACGTCATCGTGCGGCAGTACCGCACCGGCGACGACCTGCGGAAGGTGCACTGGCGCTCCACCGCGCGGCGCGACGAGATCATGGTCAGGGTCGAGGAGCGCCCGTGGCGCGGTGGCACCACGGTGCTGCTCGACCACCGCGCGGCCGCGCACCACGGCGCCGGTCCGGCGGCCAGCCTGGAGTGGGCGGTCTCGTTCGCCGCCTCGGTCTGCCTGCACCTGCGCCGGTCGGGGCACCGGGTCCGCCTGGTCACCGAGCACGGCCAGACGCTCGCGGACACTCCCGGCGAAGGCGGGGAGCACTACGACAACATCGTGCTGGACGCGCTGGCCGCGTTGCAGCCCGCGCACCAGCGCGACATCACGCTCGGCACGGACCCGGCCGAGGGCCAGGAGCTGATCGCCGTGCTCGGCACGGTCAGCAACGACTCCGTGCGTGAGCTGACCCAGTACCGCCCGCGCGGCATCCGCAGTCTCGCCGTGCTGCTCGACACCCCGACCTGGGGTGGTTCGCTCAACGCGCCGGGACACCGGGCCACGGCCACCGAGGAGTCGATCGCGATCCTCGAGGCGGCGGGCTGGGGTGTGGTGGTCGCGGACCCGGTCACGCCGATGCAGCAGGTGTGGGCCGAGCTGTGCCAGACGGCCACCCGCCGCGGCACCCTGATCGGGGGATCGTTCTAGATGAGCACGGCTACCGAACTGCACACCCCGACCGAGCGGCCCGTGCCGCAGCCGACCGCGTGGAACAGCTCCGTGCTCGCGCCGGTCGCCGCAGGCGCCGCGACGCTGTGCGCGTCGACCTCGCTGACCGGCGTGATCACCGGCTGGGCCTGGGTCGGCTACATCTTCGTGGCGATCGTGCTGGTCGCCTGCACCGGCCTGGCGCTTCGGTCGCTGCGCGCGCCGACGATCGTCGTCGGGTTCGCGCAGCTGCTGGTGCTGGCGTTCCTGGTGACCGGCTCGTTCACCACCACCGGCATCCTCAAGATCATTCCCGGCCCCGCCGCGTTCGGTGAGCTGGGCGACGTCATCGGCGCCGCGGCCGAGCAGATCCGCACCACACTCCCGCCTGCCGACGCGACCCCGCCGCTGCTGGCGCTGACCACGATGTCGATCGGCCTGGTCGCGATCCTGATCGACACGCTCGCCGTCGCCGCGTCCGCGCCTGCCGCGACCGGACTGGTCCTGCTCTGTGTCTACGCGGTGCCCGCGTCGCTGTCCGACGAGATGCTGCCGTGGTGGACGTTCCTGCTGGGCGCCGGCGCGTTCGCCGGTCTGCTCGCGATCGACGGCAACCACCGGCACCGCCGCTGGCGCAACCGCGACGCGCCTGGCCTCGGCAACTCGCCGGGCACCGTGGCGACCCCGGTCGCCGTGGTCAGCCTGGCGCTGGTGCTCGGGCTGATCGTCGGCACCGCGGTGACCGGCGTCGGCACGGTCGGCGCGCTGCCCGGTGGTTCCGGCAACGGCAAGGGCGGCAACCGCACCGGCGGCTACGGCGTCGCACCGTTCACCAAGATGCGCGGCCTGCTCGACCAGGGCACCAACGTGGAGCTGTTCAAGGTCCGCGGGCTCGTCGGACCACCGCGCTTCCTGCGCGCGTTCACGCTCGACACCTACAAGCCCGACGGTGACGACGCCGGCTGGCGGATCGGCAACGACGGCAAGCTGGACAACCGGGTGCGCGCCGACGCGCCGTCGCTGCCGCCCGCACCGGGCGACGACGGCACCACCGCCGGCGCCCAGATCGACATCGAGCCGACCAACTGGGTCGACTTCTGGCTTCCGGTGGTTGGCCAGCCCCGCGCGATCCAGGGCAGTGTCGTCGGCAAGGACTATTTCTACGACCCCGCCATCGGCGCGGTCTTCAGCACCACGCAGGCCAGCTCCGGCCCGTACACCGAGATCGCCTCGCTCAAGCAGCCGACGAAAGAGGAGCTGCGCGACGCCGACGCGGGCGCGTCCCAGGCACCCGAGACCTACACAGCGATCTCCGGGATCAACCAGGACGTCGTGAAGCTGGCTCGGCAGATCACCGAGAACGCGACGAACAACTTCGACAAGGCCGCCGCGCTCTGGCGGTTCTTCACCGAGTCGAACGGCTTCGTCTACGACACGAAGACCGCGCCGAAGAGCAGCCCTGACGGACTGGCCGACTTCGTGCTGCGCGGCAAGCGTGGCTTCTGCGAGCAGTTCGCCTCCTCCATGGCCGTCATGCTGCGGTCGCTCGGCATCCCCTCCCGGGTGGCGATCGGGTTCACCCCCGGTGAGCAGGTCGCCGACTACCGCGCGATCACCACGAAGGACGCGCACGCCTGGGTCGAGGTCTACTTCGGTGACAAGGGCTGGGTCAGCTTCGACCCGACCCCGCTCTCCGACAGCCGGGGCTTCGTCCCGCCCTACCTGAGCAGCAACCCGCAGAGCACGGACACCGCGACCCAGAGCCCCGAGGACGAGAAGCCGAGCAAGGCCTCCAGCTCGGCGCCGGCCACCGGTGTTCCGACGACCACCAGCGGCGCCGGCACCAAGTCGGACGACCAAGGCTCGACCTGGCCCGTCATCGTGGCCGGGATACTGGGCCTGCTCGCGCTGCTGGTGACCGGCTTGGTGATCTTCTTCGCCGTCCGGCACATCCGTTCCTTGGAAAAGAAGTCTTCCGGCCAGAAAAAGCCGGACGAGCCGGACGACCCCGACGCGAAACCCCCGCTCGGACCTCAGCTGACGAACTGGCTGCCGCTCGCGGCCGCCGGACTGTGGCTCGCGGCGCTCGGGTTCCTCGCGGCGTGGCTGTCGATCTGGTTCGCGGTGGTGCTGGTGCTGACCGTGGTACTGGTCGGCGCGCCCGCGCTGATCCGCGACTTCACCAGACGCCGCCGCCTCCAGGCCATCTCCAGCCTCTCCCCCGGCGCGGCCGACGCGGCGTGGCAAGAGCTGATGGCCGAGTGCACGGACCGTGGCCTGCCGATCCCGGAGAGCGACACCGTGCGCGTCGCGGGACAGAAGCTCGCCCAGAAACATCACCTCGACGACGAGGGCCGCGAGGGCTTGCGGACGGTCATCGGCGTGGTCGAGCGCTCGTGGTACAGCGACGGCAGCCCGATGGACCCGCGGCTCGACCCGGCCTTCGACGGCCTGCGCCGCAGTCTGCGCCGCAACGCCCCGATGTCCTGGAAGGGCAAGCTGTTCCCGAAGAGCATCTTCCGGCGTAAGAAGCCTTAAGAAGCCTGGCGTTGGGCGTTGGTCGCTCCAGCCCTGGACGACCGGTTTGTCTGCACGCGAGAGGTGCCCGAGCACGCGGGTCGTGAGTGTTTTCGCCGGTTATTGAGCGGAAACGCAAAGGTGGCGTGTTCGGCAGCTCGGCGTGGGGTCGTGAGTGGTGCGGCCGGTTAGAACCGGCCGCACCACTCACGACCCCCTCATCGGCTGCCCCGTCCGCCTGCGGCAGGGTCTTGGTCGAGTGTGGGTGAGGGCCTACTTCACTCGGATCCGTGGGGTGTGGGCCTAGTTGGTCCGTATATACGGGTGAGGGAGGCCCTCACCCGCCCGGCTCGGGTGAGGGAGGCCCTCACCGACGCCGACCGTGGATGAAGAGAGCCCTCATACCTGGCTCTTGCATCTGGATGAGTGCCGTTTGCGTCGTTCAACGACGCATTTCCCACACAGCCACCCCGGCCGCGGCCGAGCACACCAGACACGCCACCTTTGACCTTCCGCTCATTAGAACCGGCCGTACCACTCACGACCCCTTCGGGCGAGTCGCCGGGCCGCGGTCTGGCACGTGACAAGGGCGGCCCTTGTCACCCAGAGCGTTGCAAGGGCGGCCCTTGTAACGTGCCGAGACGGGTGAGGCCGAGCGGGTGTGAGAATTTCCGCACCCAACCGGCCCCGAGCATGAGGAAGGCCGCGCCCACCAGGTGGACGCGGCTTACCTAGGAAGTCCGGTGACGGACCCTATTGGTCCTCGAAACGCTGACGGAAACGCTCTTCCATCCGCTGGGTGAAGGAACTCTTGCGGGAGCTGCCTCCCGACGGACGGGACTGCGCCCCGCCGTCTTTGCCGTCCGCTGACTCGGCACCTTGCCGAATCGACGTGACGGCGAGCATGACCCCGAAGAACATGACCAGGAAGCCGAACACGCTCACGAGCGGGATATCGGCGACCCGGATCGGTACCACGGCCACGCCTAGCACCAGTAACGCGACCCCGACGACGAACAGGGCGATGCCCTGGATACGCCGCCTTCGAGCGGGTCGTCGCAACCTGGTGCCGCGCACCGTGGACGCGAACTTGGGGTCCTCGGCATAGAGCTCGCGCTCGATTTGATCGAGCAGCCGCTGCTCATGCTCGGAGAGTGGCATCTTTCCTCCTCCGGCACAGCTGTCGCGGGCGCCGGGCCGCGCAACGTCGTGGACCCAACAGACACCCCCTGGCGGGGGGCTACTGTCCAGGATACGAGTCCCGCGCTCAGACGACTACCCGATCTCGCATCATGCCTGCATAGATTTGAGGAAAAACACCGATTCGCCGGGTCCGGGGTAGCGACAGAGCGTGTCCGGGCGAGGAAAATCACCCGTCTTGCCGAGATAGCAGTGACGCAGGGCGCACGGCGGCGGCCCCGTACCGCGAACGTGCGGAGTCCGCGGCGACCTCGGCGTCGCGCCAGCGCGGCGCGTCGGACTCGAACGTGAGCTGCTCGCCACCACCGGCCGAACCGAGTCCATCCACCCGAACGCCGATCAGCCGGACGGCGCCCGTCGGCGCGTGCTCGGCGAGCAGCTCGACCGCGGTGCCGTGGATCTCGCGGGCGACGTCGGTGGCCGCGGCCAGCGTCCGTGCCCTGGTGATGGTCTTGAAGTCGGCGAAGCGCACCTTGATCGACACGGTCCGGCCGCGGATTTCCTTGGCACGCAACGTGCCGGCCACCCGCTCGGACAGCCGGAGCAGCTCCAGCCCGAGCTCGGCCCGGTCATGTTTGTCCACATCGAACGTGACCTCGGCACCGATCGACTTCTCCGGCGCGTCCGGCACGACCTCGCGGTCGTCGTGGCCGTTGGCGAGCGCGTGCAGATGCTCGCCGACCGCGACGCCCAGCGACCGGCGCAGCCTCGGCAGCGGCGCGGCCGCGACGTCGGCGATCGTGTCCAGCCCCAGCTGCTTGAGGTGTTCACCGGTCCGTTTGCCGACGCCCCACAGCGCCGAAACCGGCAGCGGGTGCAAGAAGGCGAGGGTCTCGGCGGCGGGCACGACGACCATTCCGTCCGGTTTGGCCAGCCCGCCTGCCAGCTTGGCGATGAACTTGACCTTCGCGACGCCGACCGAGCAGGTGATCCCGTGTTCCTCGGCGACGCGGCGCCTGATCTCCGCGCCGATGGCCGCGGGTGTGGTGGCCAAGCGTTTCAACGCGCCCCGAACGTCCAGAAAGGCCTCATCGAGACTCAGCGGTTCGACCAACGGGGTGAATTCGCGGAAGATCTCCATGACGCCCGCGGAGACCTCGCTGTAGAGCCCGCGCGTCGGCGGGATGTAGACCGCTTGCGGGCACAGCCGTTTCGCCGCGCCGACGGGCATCGCCGAGCGCACCCCGAACTCGCGGGCGTGGTAGTTCGCCGACAGCACCACCGACCGCGGGCCCGCTCCCGCGACCACCACCGGCCGGTGCGCCAGCTCGGGACGGCTGCGCAGCTCGACCGACGCGAAGAACGCGTCCATGTCCACATGCAGCAGTCCGCACCCGGTGTCGTCCGGCCACGACGTGTCGCCGGTACCGACCCGGAACCGGCTCACCCCGCCCCGAAGATCCCCACTCCTACCCACGGAACGGGACGCTACCCGCGACCACCGACAGTTTCAGGAAACCCGGCGTGCGAACGCGTGCAGGCGCGTGGCGACGTCGCGCAGTGGCGGCGTCGAAGCGGCCAGCAGCTCGAACTCCGCCAGCTCGTCTTCACGAGAACCCCGCGCGACCGCGTCGGAGACGACGCCGTCACCCTGGATCGTCACGCCGGTCAGCCCGGTGCCCGTCAGCAAAGTCTCCAGCCCGGCGACGTCGAACCGCCGCAGCACGGTGTCACGTCCGCCCGGCAGCACACCGGCGGCGCTCTCCAGCACCTGGCGCGCTTCGGTGAGCCGCCCGGCCAGCGCGCGGTGCAGCGCGGTCGCGAACCGGTTGGTGACCAGCACCGAAACCGCGCCGCCCAGCGCGACGGCCTCGGCCAGCGCCGCCACCACGATCGCCGGGTCGTCGACGACCTCCAGCAGCCCGTGCGCGAGCACCAGGTCGGCGGAGCCGGGGCTGACGTGGCGCGCGAGCGCGTCGGAGTCGTCGGCCACCACGGTGATCCGCGAGGACACGCCCTCTTCCTCCGCGCGGCGCTTCAGCGTCGCCAGCGCGTTCGGGTTGGGCTCGACCACGGTGACCAGGCACCCGGCCGAGGCGAACGGCACCGCCCAGCCGCCGCTGCCGCCGCCGACGTCGACCACGAGGGGCTGCTCGACGCCGCGCGAGCGGGCGGCCCGCAGTTCGGCCTCAAGCACGCGGCGCACCGCACCCGACCCGCGTGCTGCCACGGTGTCCGTTTTCATAGGCCGCAGCGTAATGGTCACCCCGACCTACCCGATCGGGTGGTCACAGCCTGTTCGTGTGGCCCGCACCAGCGCTGACGAGAGATTCGGCACCTTGCCCAGCAGCGCACACCGGCTGAACCCGTAGGCTCTGTCGAGTGCACACGGTCGCGGTTCTCAGCCTCAAGGGCGGTGTCGGGAAAACGACGGTCGCGCTAGGTATCGCATCCGCCGCTCTGCGTAGGGGCACCCGCACCTTGGTCGCCGATCTCGACCCGCAGGGCAACGCCACCACCTCGCTCGACCCGCCGTACACCGACGCCACTCTCGCCGATGTGCTGGAGACCCCGCATCGCGCGGTGCTGGAACGGGCCATCGCGCCCAGTGTCTGGAGCGACGAGGTCGACGTGCTGGTCGGCGCCGAGGAACTCCAGCTGCTCAACGAGCCGGAAGCCGACCCTCGCCGTCTCGAGAACCTCTCGCGCGCGCTCGACGAGCTGCACCGGGCGCCGATCCGCGAAGAGCCGTACGAGCTGGTGATCCTGGACTGCCCGCCGTCGCTGGGCAGGCTGACCCGCTCGGCGCTGGTGGCCGCGGACAGCGCGCTGATCGTCACCGAGCCGACCATCTACGCGGTCACCGGAGCCCAGCGCGCGCTGGAAGCGATCGAGAAGACCCGCGAAGAGGCGAATCCCGGCCTGCGCGCGATCGGCGTGCTCGTCAACAAGCTGCGCGTGCGGTCGTACGAGCACCAGTACCGGGTCGCCGAGCTGCGCGACTCCTTCGGTTCGCTGGTGATGCCGACCGGTATCCCCGACCGGCTCGCCGTGCAGCAGGCGCAGGGCGCGTGCAGCCCGATCCACGAGTGGAACTCGCCGGGCGCGCAGGAGATCGCGCTGACGTTCAACATGGTGCTGGCGAAGATCCTGCGCTCGAACCGGGCAGGCAGGCACCGCGTGCGCTCCGAAGAGCCGGAAGAGACCTCAGAGCCCGCCTCGCAGTCGAGCTGATGCCCGAAGGCGACACCGTCTTCCTGCACGGGAAGCAACTCGACAAGGCACTCGCCGGCAAGACGCTGACGCGTGGCGAGTTCCGTCATCCCGCGCTCGCCACCGTCGATCTCGCGGGCCGCGACGTGCTCGGCGTCGGGACGGTCGGCAAGCATCTGCTGACCCGCTTCTCCGGCGATCTGACGTTGCACAGCCACCTGAAGATGGACGGCACCTGGCGGATCTACCCGCGCGGCGCGAGCTGGCGGTTCCCCGCGCACCACGCGCGCGTCATCCTGATGACCGAGGACGTGCAGGCCATCGGGTTCCGCCTACACGACCTGAAGCTGGTGCCCACCAAGCAAGAGCACACGCTCGTCGGCCATCTCGGCCCCGACCTGCTCGATCCACAGTGGACGGACGAGCACGCCGAACGCGCGGCGGCCGCGTTGCGCGCGAACCCCGGCCGCGAGCTCGGGCTGGCATTGCTCGACCAGCGGGTCATGGCGGGCGTCGGCAACCTCTACAAGGTCGAGATGTGCTTCATCCTCGGTGTCACGCCGTGGACCCCGGTGTCCGAAGTGGACGCTGACAAGGTCGTCGCGCTCGGCCGCAAGCTGCTGCTCGCCAACGCCTGGCGGCACGAGCAATGCACCACCGGCGACATGGGGCGAGGCCGCCGCAACTGGGTTTACGAACGCACACGGCAGGGCTGTTTCCGTTGCGGCGGCAAGGTCGTGGTCACCGACCAGGGGCACGACGTGCGCAAGCGGCCGACCTGGTTCTGCCCGCACTGCCAGGCTGGACCCGCTCCAGCACAACGAAAATAATGATGTTGCAGGGCATCGGACTCTTCGCCTAGCTTGGAAGTACACAAGAGAGGAGGTGGTCCTGCGTTGAATACCAAGAGGACTTGTGAGGTGGCTGTCCGCTAGCGGACGCCGCGCGATGGGACTACCAGCGGCCACCTCGTGGCCAGCTTCGCGTGTTGCCTGCTAGCGAATACCAGGCAGTCACCAGGCCCCCGACGCCCCGGGACTCAGTCCGACCCGGGCCCCACTGAAACCTTGCCGTGCGGGAAGGGCGTCGGGGGCTTCTTTATTTCCCGGAAAACCCCTCACCAAATCCGGCGGACCTCGCTAGCCTGGCGGCATGCTCCGTCCGGACTACCCGATCACCACCGAACGTCTCATCCTCCGCCCGTTCCGATCGGACGACCTCGACGCGCTCAACGCCTTCCAGTCGCGCTCCGACGTGGCGCGCTACCTCTACTGGGGCCCGCGCAGCCGCGCCGAATCGGCCGCGGCGCTGGCCAAGCGCATCCACAGCTCGACGCTGCAGAAGGAAGGCCAGTTCCTGGCCATCGCCGTCGAGCTGGCCTCGACCGGGCAGCTGATCGGCGACCTGAACCTCGAGTACCTCAGCGCGGAACACCGCCAGGGTGAGGTCGGGTTCGTCTTCCACCCCGACTTCCACGGCAAGGGCTTCGCCGCCGAGGCCGCCACCGCGCTGCTGCGGCTGGGCTTCGAGGAGCTCGGCCTGCACCGGATCATCGGCCGCTGTGATGGTCGCAACACCGCGTCGGCCACGCTGATGGAACGCCTCGGCATGCGCAAGGAGGCCCACCTGCGCGAGAACGAGGTGGTCAAGGGCGAATGGACCGACGAGATCATCTTCGCGATGCTCGAGGACGAATGGAAGCCGGATCAGCGGTAAGGCACGATGGGGCCCGTGCTGTTCGACAAGATCGTCCGCCCCGCGCTGTACGGGCTGAGCAAGAACGACCCCGAGCTGGTGCACGAGCGCACCCTCCAGGTGCTCGCGAAGGTCAGCCGGTCGTCGCCCGCGCTCGCCGCGCTGCGCCGCGTCTACCGCACCGAGGCCCCGGTTTCGGTGCTGGGCCTGGACTTCCCCAACCCGGTCGGGCTCGCCGCCGGGATGGACAAGAACGGCCGCGCGCTGCACGCGTGGCCTGCGCTGGGCTTCGGTTTCGTCGAGGTCGGCACCGTGACCGGGCTCGCGCAGCCCGGTAACCCCAGGCCTCGGCTGTACACGCTGCCCGAGACCGACGCGGTGATCAACCGCATGGGCTTCAACAACGAGGGCGCCGACGCGCTCGCCGCGCGGCTGCAGAGCTTCGGCAAGCCGGAGGTCCCGCTCGGGATCAGCATCGGCAAGTCCAAGGTCACCCCGCTCGAAGCGGCGGTCGAGGACTACCGGTCCTCACTCGAGGCGCTGCACCCGTTCGCCGACTACTTCGCGATCAACGTCAGCTCCCCGAACACGCCGGGACTGCGCGCGCTGCAAGACAAGTCCGCGCTGGCGGAGCTGCTCGCCGAACTGCGCAAGACCATGGCCGAGCTGGGCAAGCCGGTGCCGCTGCTGGTGAAGGTCGCGCCGGACCTCACCGACGAGGCGCTGGGCGAGCTGCTCGGCGTCTGCGAGGAGCACGGCGTCGACGGGCTCATCGCCACCAACACCACGCTGTCGCGCGAAGGCCTCGCGCCGTCGGACGCCCACCTCGCCGAGCAGGCGGGCGGGCTGTCCGGCAGGCCGCTGACCTCCCGCGCGCGGGAGGTCGTCGAGTTCGTGCACACCGAGACCGGCGGCAAGCTCCCGATCATCGGCGTCGGCGGCATCCTCGACGCCGACGACGCACGGCGCATGCTCGACGCGGGCGCGAGCCTGGTCCAGCTCTACACCGGCTTCGCGCTGCACGGGCCCGGCCTGGTCCGCCGGGTCACCCGGGGTCTTTCCGGCAGGCGATGACGCGCCGCAGGTAGGCGCGCCAGCCGCCGAACGCGGTGATGTCCTTCGCGTTCTCGGCCGCCGACGGGTCGCAGTAGAAGCCGACCGCTTCGGTGCCGTCGTCGAGCAGGATCCGGCCGAGCAGCATCGGGGCGGGCAGCCCGGCGAGGAACTTGCCCAGCGCGGCAGGGGAAAGCAGCCAACGCTCGCCTTCCAGCGCCGCGCCACCCGAGCCGACGTGCAGGAGGCCCGGTTTCGGCGGCGTCGTCGGCAAGGCCACCATGCGGTACTCCTCGGCCGTGAGCACTTCTTCGGCGAAGCGGGCGCCGAGGCTGACGAGCTGATGGTTCAACGGCTGCCCGCGCAGGTGCGCGCCGAACACGACCAAGTCGATTCCCTTGTCGGGATAAGGGGTTTCGGCCAGTTCGCCGGTGAACAGCGCGGCGAGGTCGAGCGCGATCTGGTCGTCGAAGGCACGGGTGAGCACGGTCAGCCCGAACGAGCCGCCGTCCGCGGTTCCGGCGGGCACCGCGACACCGGCCATGTCGAGCAGGTTCACGAAGTTCGTGTACGTGCCCAGCCGCTTGTTGACCCCGACCGGGTCTTTCTCGACCTGGGCGAGCGTCGGGTGCTCCGGCACCGTCGGCAGCACGAGCGCGTCCTGCCCGGCGAGCAGCTTCGCCGCGGTCGCTTTGGCCTGCGCGAGCCGTTCCTGGTCGGCTGCGAGGTCGTGTGCCTTGAGCTTGCCGGCGGCCAGGATGATCTTCGCGACCGTCGGGTCGGCGTCTTCGGGGTGCTCGCGCAGGAACTCGCCGACCGCGGCGTAGCGCTCGGCGACCAGCGCGCCGTCGTAGAGCAGCTTCGCCGCGTCCAGCAGCGGCGAGATGTCGACGGTGGTCAGGACCGCGCCCGACGCACGCAGCGACGCGACGGCCGCGGCGAACGCGCGGTGCGCGCTCGGCGAGAGCGGTTCGAGGTTCTTGTCGTCCGGGATCGCGACGCGGGGGTGTTCACCCGCGCTCAACCGGACCGAGTCCGGCCACTCACGGCTCTGCGGGTCGTCGGCGTCCGGCCCGGTCATCTCGGCGAGCGCGAGCTGCGCCGTGGTGAGCTTGCGGGCGAAGATCGTCACGCAGTCGTACGACCGCGCCGCAGGCACCACGCCCGTCTTCGGCACCAGCCCGAGCGTCGGCTTGAGCCCGACGATCCCGTTGAACGCGGCCGGCACGCGCCCGGAGCCCGCGGTGTCGGTGCCGATCGCGATGTCGACCAGCTCCAGCGCGACCGCGACGGCCGAGCCCGAACTCGACCCGCCGCTCACCTTGAGCGGATCCTTCGCGCCGCGCACCGCGCCGTACGGGCTGCGCGAGCCGACGAGCCCGGTGGCGAACTGGTCGAGGTTCGTCTTGCCCAGCACGACCGCGCCCGCCTGCGTCAGCCGCCGCACGGCCGTCGCGCTCACCTCGGGGGTGTACGCGAACGCCGGGCACCCGGCCGTCGTCGGCAGCCCGGCGACGTCCACATTGTCTTTGACCGCAAGGAGAAGCCCGGCCAGCGGCGGCCGCTCCCCCGCGCGCACCCGCTCGTCGACGGCCTTGGCGTCGACGAGCACGTCTTCGGCGGAACGCAGGGTGATCCAGACTTCTGGCCGATCGACCTCGGCGATCCGGTCGAACGCGGCCATCACCCGGCCGACGGCGCTCGCGGGGGTCGGCGGGACGTACTCGGGTTCCGGCGGGAGCGTGGTCATGGTGCGTCCTTTCCTAGGCGGGCGGGCGGTTCCCTCAAGAAAGTCCACTGTGGAGCGCCAGTTGCGTCAGAGCGCGCTCCGCGCGACTGAGAACCACCGAAAGCGAACCACCGACGTGGGCGAACAACGCGTCGTAAGCACGCTCGAGTTCGCCGTCGCGGATCGCCTGGAGGATCTCCAGATGTTCGTCGATGGTCTCGGAAATCCGTTCCGCGGTAAGGAAGTCGTACATCCGGACCCGCCGGATCTTCTGGTTCACCGCGATCAGCGCGTCGGTCAGCGCTGGATTGCCCGACGCGGCCGAAAGGGTGACATGAAACTGTTCGTCGTGCACGACGAACCGCGGGTCCGGTGGGGGCGGATCCGCGCGGAAAGCCTGCCACCGCGCCAGTTCGGCGTCGATGATGGTCAGGTCGTGCCACGTCGCCGGGTCCTCGATGGCCCGTGCGATCCCCCTGAGCTCCAAGGTCACGCGTAGCTCGTACAGATCCTTGAGCTCCGCGAGATTCGGTGTGGTGACGTAGAAGCCGTTGTCCCTGCGCTCGATCAGGCCATCGGTGGCCAGCCTGGCGAGCGCTTCACGGACAGGTGTCCTGGAGACGCCATAGCGCTGCGCGAGCCGCTCTTCCCCGAGGCGCACGCGCGGTGTGACGAGCCCGCCCATGACCTCCTCGCGCAGTCGGAGGTACACCTCGGCGGCCCGTGACTTCGCCGTATCCGGCGTTGTATACAGCCCTGCATTCACAGTGACCAGGGTAAACGCCGAGCGTTGCGGCGAACACAGGTTTTGCGTTACGTCGGTGTTTCGGTGCCGGTACGACTACAGGTCGTCATCACCCGGCCGTTGCGCGGCTTCAGCGCGACAGTTGACGGAGCACGGCCTCGTACGCGGCGAGGTCGAACTCGATCGCCGGAAGCGCGGCGTAGTCCGTGGACGGGCCGAGCACCGGCTCGCTCTCGGACTCCCAGGCGAAGTCGGTCCACCTGACCGTGGTCTCGCCGTAGGTCACGCGGACCGCCAGCACGCCGCAGCCGAAGTCACCGCACAGCGAGCAGGTGTACAACGCCTCCCGTCCGGACGGCAGCTCACTGTCCTTCCCGGACCGTCCAAGCAGGTCTTGGGGGTTGTTTGTGACGACGAAGCCGTTGCCGCTGGGAATCAGGCCTTCGCAGTCGAACCTGGACATCAGCCGGGCCAAGGGGAAGCCGTCGACGTACCAGTCGGCCAAGGCGGGATCGGCCGTCGAGCGGCCGACGGACAGGGTGTTCAGGACAGCTCTCGCAACGCGATCGCGAGACCGGCCAGGTGATCGGTGGCGTTGGTGAGCGCCTCCTTGGAGACACCCATGCCGCCACCGCTCGCGGCGACCGCGTGCCCGGCGGCGGCGACGAGCGCGCCGTAGCCTTCGAGACCATCCTCGAGCTGCTCGGTCAGCGAGCGAATGGCGGAGTCCAAAGCGGCCCGTTCACCGGCGGGAGCGGCGCCCGAGGCCCGTTCGATGGCCTGGATACGGCCTGCCAGCCCGCGCAGCGCGGCGGCGGCCTCGTTCGCGGTGTTGCGCGCGTCGGCGACCGAGATCTCGGGGATCGCGGTGGTGCCGACGGAAGACGGGATCGAGAGCTGGCGGAGCAGCTCGGTCAGCGAGGCCTCGGACTCGGCGAGCCGCTCCATCGGGATGCGGGCGGCCGAGGAGGCCGAAGGCAGCGGCGGTGGCGTGCTGCTCACCGGGAGCTGGGTCTTGCCGAGCTGGCGCAGCCGCAGGCCGGACCGCACGCCGAGGGTGCCGGTGATGACCACGCCCGCGATGCCCGCGACGGCCTGCGCCATGTCGCCCGCGGGGTTGCCGACCAGGCCGAGTCCGGTGACGAGTGCGTAGAGACCGCAAAGGACGGTCAACATGAACCAGAACGTCATGGCCCGCGAAGCACGGCGCTTACGCCGCTGGAGCTTCGACTCGGGCGTGTTCCACTGCGTCCACTTTGCGCGGGCCTCGGCCACCACCGGGATGTCCGTCGGCGACACCCGCAGCTGGGGCAGCTTCACCGGCGGGATCTTCATCGGCTGCCGCGGCGCGGCCGGGCCGCGCTGACCGGCGGGCCGGTTGCCCTCCTCGCCGGGAGGGAAGTACTTCTGCAGCTTTTCCTGCGCGCGCTGCGCGTAGTCGGGCAGCCGCTCGATGTGCTTTTCCAGCTTCGCGTTGAACTCGCTGAAGTCCCGCTTACCCGATCCGCTCATCCGCCAGCCCCCGCCTCGTCTTGCCGAAGCCGCCCCGGTTCCGCGTCACCAGAGCCTGGCGACGCGGAACCGGGAGCGCGCGTTCAGTTCTTCTGCTGCTCCTGCTGCACCCGCGCCTGGATCTCGCGCTGGATGTCGGCGCCCGAGGACGCCGGCTTCGCGGCGGCGGCGCCACCGGTGACCTGCGCGACCGAGTCGCCCTTCATGGACGCGCGGATCTGCTCGAGACGCGAGTGGCCGGCCAGCTGCGTGGTCGAGTGCTGGACCTCCAGCATCCGGCCCTGCACCGAGTTCTGCGCGAGCTCGGCGGAGCCCAGCGCGGTGGCGTAGCGCTTCTCGATCTTCTCGCGGACCTCGTCCAGCGACGGGGTGTTGCCCGGCGCGGCCAGCTCGGTCATCGAGTTGAGCGAAGCCGAGACCTTCTCCTGCATCTTGGCCTGCTCCAGCTGCGAGAGCAGCTTGGTGCGCTCGGCCAGCTTCTGCTGGAGCATGGTCGCGTTGCGCTCGACGGCCTGCTTGGCCTGCGCGGCAGCCGAGAGCGACTGGTCGTGCAGGGTCTTGAGGTCCTCGATGCTCTGCTCGGCGGAGACGAGCTGCGCGGCGAACCCCTCGGCCGCGTTCTCGAACTCACCCGCCTTCTGCTCGTCGCCCTTGGCGCGCGCCTCGTCGGCGAGCACCAGCGCCTGGCGGGTCGAAGCCTGCAGCTTCTCCACGTCGCCGAGCTGGCGGTTGAGCTTCATCTCCAGCTGACGCTGGTTGCCGATCACCGCTGCGGCCTGCTGGGAGAGCGCCTGGTGGTTACGCTGCGCCTCCTCGATGGCCTGCTGGATCTGTACCTTCGGGTCAGCGTGCTCGTCGATCTTCGACGAGAACGCCGCCATCATGTACTTCCAGAACTTCACGAAAGGGTTGGCCATCTCCTCCGCCTGCCTTCTTGCGTCCCACTGGCTCGAATACCCGATGGTGGGGCGTGCATCCCCCTGCCACCGCGCCGCGCTGAGCGGCGCTGGTTACAGAGGTTGAACGTCCCGACCCCGGCGTTGAGTTCCATCGTGTCAGGTTGCCGTTGAGCCTTCCAGGCGACCCCGGGAGAATTCAGGGACGACCCTGATCGTGATAGGCGTGAAACAAGAGCGGTCCCGGGGTCGTGACCCCGGGACCGCTTTGCTCACTGAAGAGATCGAAGTGCTCTCACGCCGCGATGATCGAAGCCATCTTCGGCGCGCTGATCGTGGTCCGCAGTGCCGGGCTCATCCTCGGCGGCCCGGAAAGCCGCAGGTCGGCGAGGTCGTTGCCGATCATGCCGGGTACCAGGCTGCCACCTTCGAGGTTCCCGCCTGCGGCCTTGGGCGTCTCCTTGGCGCCGGAGCGCTCCTCCACCGGCACGACCTCGACCTTGTCCAGCGCGGACACGTCGGCCGCCACGTTGTGCAGCAGCTCGCCCAAGGGCAGTTCGAGCGCCTCACAGATCGAAGCCAGCAGCTCGCTGGACGCTTCCTTCTGCCCCCGTTCGACCTCGGAGAGATATCCGAGGCTGACCCTGGCGGCGCGGGAGATGTCGCGCAGCGTTCGACGCTGGTTGGTGCGGGCATGACGGAGCCGATCACCGATCGCCTCACGCAACAGCACGGTCATCACGCGCCTCCCTTCCCGGTCTACTAGTCACCACGTTACCCAGAGCAGACGGGTAAACGCAGGGTTTGACACGTCCGTACGCCAAGGGCGAACGCTTGGATCAAGCTAGATGTTCCCCGAGCAGATCGAGCGCCGCACGCACGGATGCCACCCGGATGGCTGATCGATCACCGTCAAGTCGCAGCTCACGGACCAGATGGACGGGACCGGCCAGTCCGACGTAGACCGTGCCGGGGCTCACACCGTCCTGCGGATCGGGACCGGCGACCCCGGTCAGGCCGAGACCCCAAACAGCACGACAGCGTAACCGCGCGCCACCGGCCAGCTGGGCCGCGACCTCCGGATACACCGCGCCGTGCTCGGCGAGCAGGTTCCGGTCGACGCCGGCCAGTTCCGTCTTCAGCTCGGTCGCGTACACGATCAGGCCACCCCGTACCGCCCGGCTGGAACCCGGCACATCGGTCAAAGCGGCACAAACCAGGCCTGCGGTGAGCGACTCGGCCGTGGCGACCGTCTCGCCGCGCTCGACGAGCCGGGCGATCACCTCCGCCGCGTCCATCGTCAGGAGCCCGCTCCGGCCCGCTGACCAGCCGCTCGCAGCTTGACCGCGCGGACGACGTAGTCCAGCCCGGTGACGACGGTGAGCAGCAGCGCGAGGCCCATCAGCACCCAGCGCACGATCTCCGCCGAGGCTGGCAGCGGCAGCAGGTAGGCGGTGATCGCGGCGACCTGGGTCAGCGTCTTCGCCTTGCCGCCCCGGCTGGCCGGGATCACGCCGTGCTTGATCACCCAGAAGCGCAGCAGGGTCACGCCGACCTCGCGGACGGCGATCACGATCGTCACCCACCAGCCGAGCTCGCCCAGCACGCTCAGCCCGACCAGCGCGGCCCCGATCAGCGCCTTGTCGGCGATCGGGTCGGCGATCTTGCCGAAGTCGGTGATCAGGCCGTACTTGCGGGCCACCCAGCCGTCCACCTGGTCGGTGAACGAGGCGATCGCGAACAACGCGGTCGCGATGGCCCGCCAGAAGGTGTCGGTGCCGTCGCCGTTGAACAGCGCGATGACGAACAGCGGGACCAGCACGAGCCTGGACATGGTCAGCAGGTTCGCGAGATTCAGCGTCGGAACCGGGGTCGGCTCCGGCACCGCGGCCGGCTGGGCTTCGCGGGCGTCGCCGCCCGCGTCGCTGGGCGCGGCACTCACGGCACCGGCCGCACGATCAGGTCGACACCCTCGGAATCGACGACTTCGCAGCGCACGAACTGCCCCACCGTCAGGCCGTCGGACTCGACGACCACGCACTCGCCGTCGACCTCGGGCGCCTGGTGCGCCGCGCGGCCGATCGGGTCGTCGTCGTCGACGTTTTCGATCAACACGTCGACCATCGTGCCAATGCGATCCTCGGCGCGCTGGTTGGTGAGCTCCTCGACCAGCGCGGAGATCCGCGAGACCCGCTCGGTGACCACGTCGGGGTCGAGTTTGCCGTCGAAGGTCTCGGCCTCGGTGCCGTCCTCGTCGGAGTAGCCGAAGACGCCGACCGCGTCGAGCCGGGCGCCGGTCAGGAACCGCTCCAGCTCCGCCAGGTCCTCCTCGGTCTCCCCGGGGAAGCCGACGATCACGTTCGTGCGGATGCCCGCCTCCGGCGAGAACTCGCGGATCTGCTCGGTCAGCGCGAGGAAGGAGTCCGTCGAGCCGAACCGGCGCATGCGGCGCAGCACGGTCTCGCTGGAGTGCTGGAAGGAGAGGTCGAAGTAGTCGGCGACACCGGGCGTCGTCGCGATGGTCTTCACCAGGCCGGGCCGGGTTTCGGCGGGCTGCAGGTAGGAGACGCGGACGCGTTCGATGCCCTCGACCGCGGCCAGGCGCGGAAGCAGCAGCTCGAGCGCGCGTGCGCCGTCACGGCCGAAGTCCTTGCCGTAGGAGGTCGAGTTCTCGCTGACCAGGAAGACCTCTTTGACGCCGTTCTGGGCGAGCCACATGGCCTCGGCGACGATCTCGTCCGGCTGCCGTGAGACGAACGAGCCGCGGAACGACGGGATCGCGCAGAACGAGCAGCGGCGGTCACAGCCGGAGGCGATCTTCAGCGCGGCGACCGGCGCGTCGTCCAGCCGGGTCCGCAGCACTCGCGGGCCCCAGCCGTGCTGCGCGTGCCCCGGCACCTCGACCTCTTCGCTCGCGGTCTGGCGCTGCACCGGGCTGATCGGCAGCAGCTTGCGGCGGTCGGACGGGGTGTGCGAGGCGACCGTGCGCCCGGCGACGATGTCGTCGAGCCGGTCGGAGAGGTCTGCGTAGTGGTCGAACCCGAGCACGGCGTCGGCCTCGGGCAGGCTGTCGGCCAGCTCGTTGCCGTAGCGCTCGGCCATGCACCCGACCGCGACGACCTTGGCGCCGGTGTCGGAGGCGGCGAGCAGCGTGTCGACCGAGTCCTTCTTGGCCGACTCGACGAAGCCGCAGGTGTTGACCACCACGACGTCGGACTCTTCCGGCTCGGCAGCGAGTTCCCAACCGCCGGCGGCCAGGCGCCCGGCGAGCTCCTCTGAATCGACCTCGTTACGGGCACAGCCCAGGGTCAGCAGGGAGACACGGCGATTACCGGTGGTGGGAGAAGGCACATGGCTTAGCGTAGCTGGCGCCCTTCACGCTCCCCCGATCACTCAGGTCCAGTGCGTCGCTTAGTGGTCACCATCGGAGGACTTCCGATGGTGACCACTAAGTTGGGACGCGTGTCTTCCGAAGTGTCGTCCGAAGCAGAGAAGCCGACCGTCCGCCGCGCCCGGATCGCGGACGTCCGCAAGATCAAGACGCTCGTCGACTCCGACGCCGGCCGCGTACTGCTGGAAAAAGAGCTGGTCACGCTGTACGAAGACATGCAGGAGTTCTGGGTGGCCGAGTCCGGCGGCGAGGTGCTCGGCTGCGGCGCGCTGCACGTGCTCTGGGAGGACCTCGCCGAGATCCGCACGATCGTGGTCGACAAGGCAGCCAGGGGACGTGGCATCGGTCACGCTCTCGTCGGCCAGCTGGTCGGCCTGGCGATCGAGCTCGGGCTCCAGCGCGTGTTCGTCCTCACCTTCGAGACCCGCTTCTTCGCCAAGCACGGTTTCGTCGAGATCGAGGGCACCCCGGTACCCCAAGAGGTCTACGAGGAGATGCGCCGTTCGGTGGACACCGGCGTCGCCGAGTTCCTCGATCTGCCCTACGTCAAGCCGAACACACTGGGCAATTCGCGCATGTTGCTCGAACTTCCCTGATGCTTCATCAAGTCGTCCACCCTTCAGCGGTGGTGATCCACGCCATAACACCCGATGCTGTGCTGGCTTGAAATTCGCCGACCAGCTTGGGGACCCGAATGCGCACAACCCTGCGTTCGTTCATCACCACGGCCGCCGTCGCCGCCACCGTCATGCTCGGTGCGGGCACGGCGCAGGCAGTCGACATTCCTGCCGTCACCGACACCTACCTGTTCAACACCTCCCTCGGCGGTTTCCAGACCGTCCGGGCGCAGAAGCCCTACAACGGCCAGCTCGACTGGTCTTCCGACGGCTGCTCCTGGTCCCCCGACAAGCCGCTGGGCTGGGACTTCGTCAAGGGCTGCTACCGCCACGACTTCGGCTACCGCAACTACAAGAAGCAGGGCCGCTGGAACGAGACCAACCGCAAGAAGATCGACGACAAGCTCTACTCGGACCTCCTCAGCCTCTGCGGCGGCAACGTGATCTGCAAGGGCACGGCCTGGACCTACTACCAAGCCGTCCGCAAATTCGGCAACTGACGCCTCGCTTCCTCTCCTCCCTCCACTGACCTCCGCCGTTGATCTCCGCGGGGTCGCTCCGGCGCTCGGAGCGGCCTCGCGGCCCAACCGGGCGAACCACCTCACACAAGGGTGGCCCTTGTAACGCTCAACGACACAAGGGCCGCCCTTGCGTCGTTGAGCCCTCCGCAACCAGCCAACCAAGGCCTCAGGATGAGCGAACGTTGCGAAAGAGGCGTTCACAACGCACAAGGTTGCAAAAGACGCGCTCACAACCCTGCAGCCACGCCAACGGCGCCACCCGCCCACTCGAATGCCAGGCAACCCGGCGTGAGCCGTCACTCGTGCTTGCTCCGCGCCGCGTGCCGCGCGACTCGCGCCCGGTTGCCGCACAGGTTCGGCGTGCACCATTGCCGCCGCGAGTTCGTGGCCACGAACAGCATCGAGCAGTCCTCGGCCGCGCAGCGCCTCAGCTGCGACGCGTGCGGGCCGGTGACGAGCTCGATCGCCGAGCGCGCGACCGCGGCCAGTGCGGCGTCGCCGCCCTGGTCGTAGTGCCAGCGGATGTCCTGCGAGAAGGCGATGTCCATCCGCAGGCTCGTCGGCACGGCAGCGGCCGCGGCGTTGACGTCTTCCACCGCCCACGGCTCGGGTTGCTCGCCATGCACCCGTGCGTCAAGGAGCGCGCGCACCGCGGCACGGAGCCGCCGGGTGGCGCCCGCGGCCGGCGCGCGGGTGCCCTCTGGCAGTTGCCCGGCGTGCAGCTGCCAGAACTTCTCGTTGCCCTCTTCGGTGGCCAGCAGATCCACCTTGGGTGAGACCGCGAGCAGCTCCGTGTCCGCGAGATCCACCGCCAAACCCTCGCCGACCACCGTGAACTCCATGCTCCGACACTAACATCTCCCGCCACCTCCATGCATTAGCACTGAGCCTTCCCCTGCGCTCGATTTCAGTGTACTAATGGATATGAGCACACCGCAACCATTAGGAGTCCCGATGTCGAAGCACCCTATCGCCCACCGTCGCATCCAGGCCGGACCGGCCGACGTCTTCTATCGCGAAGCGGGCGACCCGTCCGCACCCACGCTGCTGCTCCTGCACGGCTTTCCCACTTCGTCGCACCAATACGTGGGCCTGATGCGGGAGCTCGCCGAGCATTGGCATCTCGTCGCGCCCGATCTCCCCGGATTCGGGCAGACGGAGACCGCGGCGGATTTCGAGTTCACCTTCGAGGCGCTCGCCGGCGTGCTCGGCGATTTCGTCGACGCGCTCGGACTCGACAGCTATGCGCTGTACGTCTTCGATTTCGGCGCGCCTGCCGGGCTGCGGCTCGCGGCGCGGCGGCCACGGCAGATCACCGCGTTGATCACGCAGAACGGCAATGCCTACGTGGAGGGTCTGGGCCCGGCGATGCCGGACTTCGCGAACCAGGGCCCGCGCGAAGAAGTCCAATCAGGACTGGAGAAAATGCTCACTCCGGAGAACATTCGTTGGCAGTACTACGAAGGAGTGCGAAACCCCGAAGCGATCGATCCCGGGAGCCATCAACTCGACCGGTTCTATCTCGAACAGCCCGGCCGCGCGGCGGCGCAGGCGGATCTGTTGTGGGACTACCGGAACAACCCGCCCGTGTATCCCGAGTTCCACCGGTGGCTGCGGGAGTCGCAGCCACCGGTGCTCGCGGTGTGGGGCCGTAACGACCCCTTCTTTCTTCCGGCGGGTGCCGAGGCGTTCAAACGCGATGTGCCGTCAGCACAAGTACATCTGCTCGACACCGGCCATTTCGCACTGGAGGAGGACCTCGCCACGATCAGCGAGCTCGTCGACAGGTTCCTGCGCGAAAACGTCGATCAGTAGCCGGCGGGCGGCTGGCCGGGCTGGCCGTAACCCTGCTGGCCCGGCTGGCCGTAGCCAGGCTGTCCCTGCGGAGGCTGCTGAGGGTAACCGGGCTGGGGGTAACCCTGCTGGCCGTACGGCTGCTGACCGGGCTGGCCGTAGCCTCCGCCGGGGTTGCCGTAGCCGCCGCCCATGTTCTGCGGGACTCCGCCGGGACCGATGTACTGCGCGCTGCCGAAGGCGAGCATCGTCATACCGACGAAGGGGAAGAGGATGAGGCCGAAGACGGCGAACGCGGTGCCCTTGCCGAACGACTTCGCGATGTCGAGCATGACGATGATCGAGATTACGACGTTGACGACCGGGATGAAGTAAAGGAGCAGCCACCAGCCGGGACGCCCGGCGATCTTCAGCATGATGTACGCGTTGTAGAACGGGATGATCGCGGCCCAGCCGGGCTGACCGGCCTTCGTGAAGACCTTCCAGGCGACGAAGATGAAGAAGACCCCGACGACCAGTCCGAAGATACCGAGCCCGATCGCGGCTCCAGGGCTGATCGAGACTGACGTCTGATATTCGTACGTGCCGTATGTGTCCACTGCGGACCTTCCCCTCAAACGTGTAAAGACGGGGAGACCATAGTGGACTGTCAAGGCGTTTGTCCGGAGGTACGGTCAATCGATATCAGCCGATCTGCGGGAGGCCTCACGATGGACACGGATCACCTGCTCAGCACCACTCGAGCGGTCCGGCGCAAGCTCGATCTCGACCGCCCGGTGGAACCGGAGGTGATCGCGGATTGCCTCCGGCTCGCCACGCAGGCGCCGACTCCGGGCAATGTGCAGAACTGGCGTTGGCTGGTCGTCCGGGACCAGTCGGTGAAGAACGAGCTGGGTGCGCTGTTCCGCTCCGTGGGAGAGCCCTACTTGGACTCGAAACTCGCCGAGGCCGGTCCCGCCGCCGAATCGGGGCCGGTGAAGCGGGCGATGGCGTCCGGCCGATTCCTCATCGACAACATCGAACGGGTCCCGGTCTTCGTCATCCCGTGTCTGCAGGGACGGCCGCAGGGAGGCAACGGTGAACTCGCCGCCTTCTACGGCGGCATCTTCCCCGCGGTGTGGAACTTCCAGCTCGCGCTGCGATCACGTGGGCTCGGCTCGACGCTCACCACCTACACACTGGTCCGCGAGGCCGAGGCGGCGAAGATCCTCGGAATCCCGGAGAACGTCACCCAGGTCGGGCTGCTTCCGGTCGCGTACACCACGGTGTCCGACTTCAAGCCCGCCGCCCGCACGCCGATCGAGGAGATCGCCTACCTCGATCATTGGGACAACGCGCTGAGCTAGCTCTTGCTGACCACGAGCGTCACGTGGTCAGCAGGCTGCGCGACGCTCGTCAGCACCACCTGGAAGCCTTCATAGACCGTCGGTTTGGCGAAACCGGCGTTCGAATGCAGCTCGACCGTGCCGCGCGCGCCGGTGCTCGGCCGGACCAGCGACACCGTGACCGCCGCGTCGCCCTCCCAGACGCACATGACCTTGGGCGGGCAGCGCGAGTCGGCCACCGAGTCGAAGCCGACGCGTAGGTCGGCGCCCGCCAGTGCCACGGACTCCCCGGTCCGTAGCGTCAGCTGGGTGTTCAGTTGCGCCTGCGCCGCGGAGTCCGCGGGCGCGGGTGCCTGAGCGCTCGGCCCGCACACCAGCCCGAGCGCGCTACATGCCGCGAGGATCCACTCTTTCCAGCTCACGTCAACCAGACGGATTCAACCCACCGGACGGTTGCATGCGGGTCAGTCCTCGTCGTCGGACGGCCCGCCGTCGCCACCGCGAATCATGAACAGCACCGACTCCAGCTCTTCGGGCTTGATGAGCACGTCGCGCGCCTTCGAGCCCTCGGAGGGGCCGACCACTCCCCTGCTCTCGAGCAGGTCCATCAGGCGGCCCGCCTTCGCGAAGCCGACGCGCAGCTTGCGCTGGAGCATCGAGGTCGAACCGAACTGCGAGGTCACGATGAGTTCCGCCGCCTGCAGCAGCACGTCGAGGTCGTCGCCGATGTCGGCGTCGATCTCCTTCTTCTCGCCTGCCTTGGCCGAAGTGACGCCGTCCTGGTAGTCCGGCTGCGCCTGTTCCTTGGCGAAGCCGACGACCGCGGCGATCTCCTCGTCGCTGACGTACGCGCCCTGCACACGGATGGGCTTGCCTGCGCCCATCGGCAGGTAGAGCGCGTCGCCCATGCCGATCAGCTTCTCGGCGCCCGGCTGGTCGAGGATGACCCTCGAGTCGGTCAGCGACGAGGTCGCGAACGACAGGCGGGACGGGACGTTGGTCTTGATCAGGCCGGTGACCACGTCGACGGACGGACGCTGCGTCGCGAGCACCAGGTGGATGCCTGCCGCGCGCGCCTTCTGGGTGATCCGGACGATGGCGTCCTCGACGTCGCGGGGCGCGGTCATCATCAGGTCGGCGAGCTCGTCGACGATCGCCATGATGTACGGATACGGCTGGTAGACGCGCTCGCTGCCGGGCGGCGCGGTGATCTCGCCGGAACGGACCTTCTTGTTGAAGTCGTCGATGTGGCGGACCTTGTTGACCTGCATGTCCTGGTAGCGCTGCTCCATCTCCTCCACCAGCCAGGCCAGCGCGGCGGCGGCCTTCTTCGGCTGGGTGATGATGGGCGTGATCAGGTGCGGGATGCCCTCGTACGGGGTCAGTTCGACCATCTTCGGGTCGATCAGCACCATCCGGCACTCGTCAGGCGTCGCGCGGGCGAGCAGCGAGACGAGCATCGAGTTGACGAAGCTCGACTTACCGGAACCGGTGGAGCCCGCGACCAGCAGGTGAGGCATTTTCGTGAGGTTCGCGGTGACGAAGTGGCCCTCGATGTCCTTGCCGAGGCCGACCACCATCGGGTGGGTGTCCTTGACCGTCGACGGCGCGCGCAGGACATCACCGAGGCGGACCATCTCGCGGTCGGAGTTGGGCACCTCGATGCCGACCGCCGACTTGCCGGGGATCGGGGCGAGCAGGCGGACGTTGTCGGTGGCGACGGCGTACGCGATGTTCTTGGTGAGCGCGGTGATCTTCTCGACCTTCACGCCGGGCCCGAGCTCGACCTCGTACCGGGTGACCGTCGGGCCACGGGTGAAGCCGGTGACCTGCGCGTCGACGTTGAACTGCTCCAGCACGCCGCCGATGGCCTCGATCATCGTGTCGTTGGCGCGGCTGCGGCTCTTGGGCACGTCGCCGAGCTTGAGCAGCTCCGGCGACGGCAGCTTGTAGTCGCCTTCCACCGTCCGGGTGACCGCCAAAGCGGGCTCGGCCTTCGCGGCCTTCTTTTCGACGACCTCGGCGGCCGGCTTCGGTTTCGGCTTCGGCGGGCGCAGCGGGGTGGGCGGCTCGGCGAGCGCGGCCTCGATGTCGAGCTGCTCACCCTCGGAGTTCGAGGCCTGGCGGCGGCGCGACGGCTTGCGCAGCCGGACGGCCTTCGGGTCGGCCTCGGTGACGGCGTCGCGCTCGTCGTGGATGGCCTGGCGCTCGGCCTCGGCTTCGGCGATCTCCTCCTCGTCGAGGCCCCAGTTCCGCAGCCGGTGCGGGATCTCGCGGACCGGGGTGCCGGTGAACACCAGCACGCCGAACCCGAGCACGAGGATCAGCAGCGGCACGGCGACCCAGCTGGTCACCCCCTTGACCAGCAGTCCGCCTGCGAACGCGCCGATGACGCCGCCCGCGTACATCTGGAAGTCGGTCTCCTCCGGCAGCCCGGTGAAGATGTGCAGCATGCCGAGCACGGCCAGGGTGACCAGCAGCGTGCCGATCACCATGCGGGGGCGGGTCTCCGGGCGCGGCTCCGAGCGCATCAGCGCGACGGCGGTGACGATCAGCGCGAGCGGCAGCGTCACCGCGCCCGCGCCCAGGATGAAACGGGTGCCGATCTCGACCCAGCGGCCGATCGGCCCCGCCGCCTGCCACCAGACACCGACGGCGGCGATCAGGCCGACCGCGATGAGGCCCAGCGCCAGCCCGTCGCGGCGGTGCTCGGCCTCCAGCTCGCGGGTGCGGCCGACCGTGCGCGCCATGCTGCCGATGCCCTTGGCCAGCAGGCTCCAGCCGCTGCGGACGGCCTTGCCGAAGGTGCCGGACGAGCTCTTGCGGCGCGGCGCGGGCCTGCGCGCGGCGGGCCTGGCGGCCGGGCGGGAGGCTGTCGACCTTGGCTTCGCGGTGGTACGAGGCTTGCGCGCCGGTCCCTTGCCCCCGCCGCGTCCCGAACTCTTCCTTGTCGTAGCCGACCCACTAGCCATGTATCCACGGTAACCGCCGGTCCCCGTTCGTCACGTCCGCCACTCGCAGCCCAAGCGAAACATTCGTCACTGTTTTGCCGAGCAACCAAACCTTGAGCGGCCATCCGGGTGATTCCGAAGGCATGAAATGCTGAGGTCATGGTTGCACTGGGCCGAGACGGAATGGGCCGAGACGGAAATCGCCGCGCACCCGCCATCTGGCGGACGATGCTGAACCTCGACCGTGGCCTGGTGAACTTCGTCGGCCGACTGCGCGTCACCGGTGAAGTGCCCGCTGAGCTGCGGAAACAACCGTTGCTGATGACGCCGAACCACATCGGCGTGTTCGACGCGTTCGTGCTGATGGCCGCGTGCAAGAAGATCGGCATCAACCCCCGGTTCATGCTGGCGGGCGGCATCCTCGACGCGCCGGTGATCGGCCCGGCGCTGCGCGCGAGCAACCACCTGCGTATCGACCGCGCGGAGTCCAACACCGCGGTCGGCCAGTTCGGCGAGGCCGCCGAGGCGCTGCGCACCACCCGCGACCCGATCATCGTCTACCCCGAGGGCCGGATCAGCCACGATCCCGGCCTGTGGCCGGAGCGTGGCAAGACCGGCGCCGCCCGGCTCGCGCTCGCCGCGGGCGTGCCGGTGATCCCGATCAGCCAGTGGGGCGCGCATGAGGCGGTGTACTGGGGCACCGAGACCGTCAACGGCCCGGCCGACCTGGCCCCGCTGGCCCGCTCCGGGCTCAGCGCGCCGATGCGCCGCCCGACGTTCCGGGTCCACTTCGGCAAACCGGTCGACCTGTCCGAGATCGACCGCTCGCGCCCCAGCGCCGGCCGCCTCGCGCACGAGAAGATCATGCGCGCGATCGTCGAAGGCATGATCCCGCTGCGTCGCGGCGAACTCGACAAGCCCCGCTTCCACGACCCCACCCGACCGACCGACACCGTCAGCCCGTGGAAGCCCACTTTCTGAGACAGGGCTTCGGAGTGGCCTACCCTCGGATGGTGTGAGCACACGGATTCTCGTCGTTTACTACAGCGCGACCGGCAACACCGCGAGCCTGGCCGAAGCGCTCGCCAAGGGCGCGCTCGACACGGGCGCCGAGGTCCGGCTGCGCACGGTCGCGGAGACCGCGCCGCCCGAGGCCATCGCGACCAACCCGCGCTGGCAGTCCTATGTGGACGCGGGCCCGCGTGCCGAATTGGCCTCACTAGACGATCTGGAGTGGGCGGACGGCGTCGCGGCGGGCACGCCGACCCGCTTCGGCGGGCCCGCCAGTCAGCTCAAGTCCTTTTTGGACAGCACGGGCGGCTTGTGGGCCAAGGGAAAACTGGCCGACAAGGTGGCGACGTCGTTCACCACCGCGTCGACGGCGCACGGCGGCCTCGAGTCGACGATCCTGGCGATCAACAACATCTTCTACCACTGGGGCGCCATCGTCGTGCCGCTCGGCTACAACTCGAACCACCTGCTGGAGTCCGGAAACCCTTACGGCGGCTCATGGGTCTCACGCAAGTCGGCGGAGCCCGATGACGTCGCGCTGGAAGCACTGCGCCTGCAGGGCGTCCGCCTGGCGACGATCACCGGGCACATCGCCGCCGGTCTGCGCGCCGACTGAGCGCACGATCCCCCGCGGTAAATGGGGCGAAGACTGTCGGGGGCGGGAGATACGCTCGCGAGTGTGGCTATCGACGTTTTACCTGCGAGGACCCAGCGAGGGCGCGGGACGGCACTGATCGTGCTGTCGGCGTTGTTCTTCAGTACTTCGGGGACGCTGGGGAAGCCGACCATGATCGCGGGGTTGACGCCGCAGCAGGTCGCGGCCGTCCGGCTGGGACTGTCGGCGGCCGTGCTCTTCGTGGCCGTGGGGCTGTTCAAGCCGTCGATACTGAAGGTCGGCAAGGGTGAGTGGCGGCTGCTGGTCGCGTACGGGCTGATCGGGGTCGGCGGGATCCAGCTGGTGTACTTCATCGCGACCAGCCGGATCCCGGTCGGGATCGCGATCCTGCTGGAGTTCGTGTCGCCGGTGCTGATCGCGCTGTGGACGAGGTTCGTGCGCCACATCCATCTGGCGAAGGCCGTCTGGGGTGGGATCGCGCTCGCCATGATCGGGCTCGTGCTGGTCGCGCAGGTCTAGCAGGGGCTGAAGCTCGACGCGCTCGGGCTGCTCGCGGGTTTCGGGGCCGCGCTGTGCTCGGCCGGGTACTTCCTGATCGGGGAACGAGGGCTGGCGAGCAGGCATCCGCTGGGCATGGTCACCTGGGGCATGGGGATCGGCGCGCTCGCCGTGAACGTGGTCGCGCCGCCGTGGACGATCCCGGTCCAGGTGCTCACCGCGCCCGCGGACATCGGGCCGTGGCATCCGCCGGTCTGGGTGGCAGTGGTCGCGCTGATGCTGGTGGGGACCGTGCTCCCCTATCTCGCCGGGATCTCCGCGCTTCAGTACCTGCCCGCCGCCATCGCGAGCGTGCTCGGGCTGGTCGAGGTGATCCTCGCGAGCCTGCTGGCGTGGATCGTGCTCGGCGAGGCGTTGACGGTCGTGCAGGCCGTCGGCGCCGTGATCCTGCTCGCCGGGGCGACCCTCGTGCAGCTGAAGTCGCCGGCTCAGCAAGTCGCCGTCGGTGAACCATTGCCGGGATAGCCCGGCAGCTGGCAAGATCCCGACGCTATGGACGGCCTGAAACCCAACCTGCGCCAGCGGCACGTCCGGATGATCGCGCTCGGCGGCATCATCGGCGCGAGCCTGTTCATCGGCAGCGGGGCCGTGATCCACACGGTCGGGCCCGCCGCCGTGCTCTCCTACGCGCTCGGCGGGCTGCTGGTCGTGCTCGTCATGCGGATGCTGGGCGAGATGGCGACCGCGTCGCCCGCGCTCGGGTCCTTCATGGAGTACGCGCGCGAGTCGCTCGGCGGCTGGGCGGGCTTCACCATCGGCTGGCTGTATTGGTACTTCTGGGTCGGCGTGGTCGCTTTCGAAGCCGTCGCGGGCGCGAAGATCCTTGAGAAATGGGTGCCTTCGGTTCCGCAGTGGGTCTTTTCGCTCGGGCTCATGCTGCTGCTGACCGTCACGAACCTGCTGTCCGCGCGCTCGTTCGGTGAGACCGAGTTCTGGCTGGCGTCCATCAAGGTCACCACGATCGTCGTGTTCATGGTGCTGGGCCTGCTGTTCGTGCTCGGGCTCTGGCCGGGCGCACACCTCTCCGTCGGCAACATCGCGCAGGACGGGTTCTTCGCCAATGGCACGTTCTCGGTGATCCATGGCGTGGTGATCGTGATCTTCTCGTACTTCGGCGCCGAGATCGTCACGATCGCCGCCGCGGAGTCGAGCGAACCCGAGAAGGCCGTGCAGAAGGCCACCGCCACCACCGTCTGGCGGGTGATCCTGTTCTACGTCGGCTCGGTCGCGCTGATCGTGATGATCATCCCGTGGCGCGACGTGCCGACCGAGACGAGCCCGTTCGCCGCCGCGTTCGGCCGGTTCGGCATCCCGGCGGCCGAGACGATCGTCGGCGCGGTCGTGCTGACGGCCGCGCTCTCGGTGCTGAATTCGGGGCTGTACACGGCTTCCCGCATGCTCTTCGCGTTGAAACGGCACGGCTGGGCGCCGCGCTGGGTCGCCGACACCAACTCGCGTGGCGTGCCGTGGAAGGCGATCCTGCTGTCCACCTTGGTCGGCTACGTCGCCGTGATCATGAGCTACGTCTCCCCCGACCAGATCTTCTACTTCATCATCAACTCGGCGGGCGCCGTCGCGTTGTTCGTCTACGCGATCATCGCGGGCTCGCAGATCCGCATGCGCCGCACGCTCGAAGCCGAAGCGCCGGACCGGCTCAAGCTCCGCATGTGGGGCTATCCCTGGCTCAGCTGGCTCACCCTCGCCGGCACGCTGCTGGTGGTCGTCTCGATGCTGTTCGTCGAGGACGCGCGCTCGCAGCTGTACCTCAGCCTGATCAGCCTGGCCGCGATACTGGGGATATACCAGGTGATCAGGCGCCGGTGAGCTTGCTCAGCGCGCCGAAGAACACGTCGGAGATCTTGCCGGGATCGGGGGTGGTGAACGCCTGGCCGCCGGTCGGCTTGGTGATCTCCTGCAACTCGGCCGCGTCGATGTCCGGGCCGATGCCGATCCCGATGATCGGAATCGGCCGCGCCAGGTTCTGCAGTTTGCCGAGTTCGACGAGCAGCTGCTCGCGGGTGAGCCCGCCGGGGTCGGCGTTCTTGCCGTCGGTCATCACGATGACGATGTTGAGCCTGCCCGGCTCCCATTCGCGCCGCGCGACCTTGTACGAGTCCAAAACACTGTCATAGAGCCCGGTTTGGCCGTCCGGGGTGGCTTTGATGCCGCGGAGTTTCTCCAGCGGGCCGGGTTTGAGCTGCTCCCCGACCGGCGCCATGGGCAGCACTTCGCGATAGTCCTTGTCACCGTCGAGTTTGGTGGAAAACGTCAGTATGCGTACCTGACTCGTCGGTTTGAACAATCGCAGCCCTTTTTCCGCCGCTTCGAGCGTCGCCTGCATCCGGGTCTTTTCCGTGCCGGGCACCAGACCGGTCATCGAGCCGGAAACGTCGATGAGCACCTGGACCCGCGCGCTCAGGTTGATGCCTGCCCAGAGGTTCAGGATCTTGTCGACGTCGGCGGGCGACGGCATCGGCGCGGTCTGCAGACCCCGGCCGGTCACGCGGTTGTCCGTGGCCGCGCGCAGCGCCTGCCCGCCGGCGGCACGCAGGCCCGCGTCCGCGACGGCCACCGCGCCCGGCTGGGACAGCAACGCCGACAGCACCGGCTGGATCGCCTTGGCCTGCGCCGGATCCGCGCCGGAGAGCACCGCGAACGGATAGTCGAGCGACGGAGAGGCCGGTGAATAGACCGAGACGAGTGGCGCCTCGGGTTTCGCGACATTGTGGCGCAGCACCGCGTTTTCCGAAGTCGGGAACGCCGTCACCGACTGCACCGCGAGATCGCCAGCGCCGGGCAACCGGGTGAACAACTCCGACTCGGTCGCGGTCGTGCTGGCTGAGAAGCGCCGCAGCAGCGAGGTGTACGCGGGCCCCGCGTCCGGCTGGGACTTCGTGACGTCCCTCAGTCCGAACAACGCCGACACCCCGACCGGATTCCTTGCCGGATCGGGCATTCCGGGGATGACCGTGCCGTCACTCACCCCCAGCACGTCCGCCCAGGTGAGCGTTTTCGCCGGCCAGCCGAGCCCGGCCGCGATCTCCTGCGCGACCCCGAGCACCACCGGCGAGCTCGCCACCGACGCGCCGGACTCGGGCACCTCGGTCGCGCCGAGCTGACGTGCGCGCTGCAACGCCAAGGTGGAACTGGGAATCCAGACCTGCGGCTTCACCGAGCCGTCGGAGATCGCCAGGCTTTCGGCCACCTGCGCGGAATCACGCGGCTGGACCTCGATCTGCACGCAGTCCTGGTGCACGCCCCTGACGACGGCGGACAACGCGGGCGCGATATCGGGGGAAGCGGCCATGACCACTTTGGTCTGTGCCTCACACGAACTGTTCGCGTGAACGAGCCGGATCACTCCAAACGAGACAGCACTGACCGCGATCACCACACCGAGCACGACGACGGGGACGAGCACCCGTCTTCGGGCCTTGATGGTCGAGTGTCGCCCCACCGGCGCAGCCTTTCTGCCGATCGGTCCGACCCCGCCCCGCGGGTCGACTGAGTGAGTCGAGGTTAGTCAAAAATCGAGTCGGCTCCTAGTGCTGACCGGATGGCAATAATCCTGTTATACGGATCGACGAGATCAGCCCGCCCGCTCGCCCTTTCGGGCAGCGGACGGGCTGATCCGGTGAAAAAGTCGCTCAGACTGGGATAACCGTGGGCACGATCATCGGGCGGCGGCGATAGGTGTCGGCGACCCAACGGCCGACGACCCGGCGAACGGCCTGCGCGATGCGGTGCGTATCGGTGATTCCCTCGGCCTCTGTACGGGCTAACTCCATCTCCACCAATGGAACCACGGCGTCGAGCGCTTTCGGATCATCGGAGAAACCACGCCCGGAGATCGTCGGCGCGGTGACCGGGCGGCCGGTGCTGGTGTCGACCGCGATGGTGATCGCGATGAACCCGCCCTCGCCGAGCACGAGCCGGTCGGACAGGGTCGACTCGCCGACGTCGCCGACGGACAGGCCGTCCACATAGACGTGTCCGACCTCGACGCGCCCGGTGCGGGTGGCCTTGCCGTCGACCAGGTCGACGACCACGCCGTCCTCGGCGATGACCACGTTCTCCGGCGCGACGCCGGTGCGCACGGCCAGCTCACCGTTGGCACGCAGGTGCTTCCACTCGCCGTGCACCGGCATGACGTTGCTCGGGCGGACGGCGTTGTACAGGTACAGCAGCTCACCCGCGGACGCGTGCCCGGAGACGTGGACCTTGGCGTTGCCCTGGTGCACCACGTTCGCGCCGAGCCGCACGAGACCGTTCACGACGCCGAACACGGCCGTCTCGTTGCCGGGGATCATCGAGCTCGCGAGCACGACGGTGTCGCCGGCGCGGATCGAGATCTGCCGGTGCTCACCGCGCGCCATCCGCGACAGCGCGGACAGCGGCTCGCCCTGCGAACCGGTCGAGACGAACAGGACCTTGCTCTCCGGCAGGTTGCTGGCCTGGTCGAGATCGACCAGCAGGCCCTCGGGGATGTTCAGCAGCTTGAGGTCGGCGGCGATGCCCATGTTGCGGACCATCGAGCGGCCGACGAACGCGACCCGGCGGCCATGCCGCTGCGCGACGTCGAGGACCTGCTGCACGCGGTGCACGTGGCTGGCGAAGCAGGCCACGATCACGCGCTGGTCGACACGGCGGATCACGTCGTCGAGTACGGGGCCGATGTCGCGCTCGGGCATGACGAACCCGGGCACCTCGGCGTTGGTCGAGTCCACGCAGAACAGGTCGACGCCCTCGTCGCCCAGGCGCGAGAAGCCGGCCAGGTCGGTGAGCCTGCCGTCGAGCGGCAGCTGGTCGAGCTTGATGTCACCGGTGTGCAGCACGACGCCGGCCGGGGTGCGGATGGCGACGGCCAGCGCGTCCGGGATGGAGTGGTTGACCGCGAAGAACTCGCAGTCGAACGGCCCCATCGTGCGCCGCTCGCCCTCCTTGACCTCGATCAGCTTCGGCTTCTGCCGGTGCTCCTTGGCCTTGGCCGCGAGCAGCGCGAGGGTGAACTTCGAGCCGTAGATCGGCAGGTCGGGCCGCAACCTGAGGAGGAAGGGCACCGCGCCGATGTGGTCCTCGTGGCCGTGGGTCAGCACGAGCGCGTCGATCTCGTCGAGCCGGTCCTCGATGGCGCGGAAGTCCGGCAGGATCAGGTCGACGCCCGGCTGGTCGTCCTCGGGGAACAACACGCCGCAGTCGACGATCAGCAGCCTGCCGCCGAACTCGAAGACGGTCATGTTGCGGCCTACCTCCCCGATGCCGCCGAGCGCGACAACGCGCAGGCCGCCTTCCGGGAGTGCTGGCGGTGCGTTGGTCGGCCCGGGGCCGGTGGAGAAGGAGGTCACCTAGGAATGGTCCCTACGCTGGTGTGAGTGGTCGGGGCGACGTAAGCCGCCGCCGAATCCGTGCGGGCTACCCGCTCAGTGTTCCAGTCCGAGGCCGTCGCACCTTCGAGTGGGACCCCCGCCTGGCTCAGATCGGCCCTGACCGCCTCGAGCTGGTCGACGCTGGGCGCCACGATCGGCAGCCTCGGGTCGCCGACGTCGAACCCGCGCAGCCGCAGCGCGGCCTTGGCGAACGCGACGCCGCCGACGCGCGACATGGCCCGGTACACCGGCAGCATGCCCCGGTGGTTGGTGCGCGCGGTCGAGACGTCGCCGTTCTCGTACGCCTCGATCATCTTGCGGATCCGGCCCGCCACCACGTGGCCGATGACGCTGGCCACGCCGACCGCGCCGACGGAGAGCCACGGCAGGTTGAGCGCGTCGTCACCGGAGTAGTAGGCGAGCTCGGTGTTCGCGATGACCTCGCTGCCCGCCAGCAGGTCGCCCTTGGCGTCCTTGACGGCCACGATGCGCGGGTGCTCGGCGAGCCTGAGCAGGGTGTCGACCTCGATCGGCACGATGGAGCGCGGCGGGATGTCGTACAGCATCACCGGCAGGCCGGTGGAGTCGGCGATCGCCGTGAAGTGCGCGTGCAGCCCGGCCTGGGTGGGCCGCGAGTAGTACGGGGTGACGATCAGCAGCCCGTGCGCGCCTGCCGCCTCGGCCTGCTGCGACAGCTGGACGCTGTGTGCCGTGTCATAGGTGCCGGCGCCGGAGATGATCGCGGCGCGGTCACCGACCGCCTCGACGACGGCGCGGATCAGCTCGGACTTCTCGGCGTCGCTGGTCGTCGGGCTCTCGCCGGTGGTCCCGTTGACCACGAGGCCGTCGTTGCCCAGGTCCACCAGGCGCGAAGCGAGCTCTTGGGCACGCTTCAGGTCCAGCGCGCCGTCGGCGTCGAAGGGGGTGACCATCGCGGTGAGCACGCGCCCGAACGGTCTGCCGGGGGCTGCGGTAGGTGGGGTGGACATGACAAAGACGTTACCTCCTCGCACCGACGATCCCGGTGACGACCTGGCTTTCCCCGCAGGTCCAGAAGATTTACCGGCGCGGGACTCACCTTGCCGGAAAGTCTCCGTTCCAGCTACTTGAGCTTGCGCACAATGTCGCCGTCGATCTGGCTTCCGTCCTTTTTGGTCAGCGCGCACACGGCGAGCCGGACGCGCTCCTTGTCGGCGCCGGTGTCGCGCGCCCATTCCTTCTGCGTGGGCACCAGCGCGCGGAACTGCAGGCTCGGCCGCTGGTCGGCGAGCACGGCGGCCGACTGGAACGCCATCGTGCAGCGGGCCTCGGCCGCGGCTTTGAGCACCGCCAAGTCGGGATAACCGGCGTACGAGAGCTTGTCGTCGCTGTAGCTGCCGGTCTCCAGCACCTTGTACGCGTCGAAGACCTGGAACTGGTGCACCTTCTCGCAGTCGACCTTGGCGTCGGAGTTGATCCGGTAGCCCGCCGCGATCGGGGTGCTGTAGCAGTCGAGGCTGTCGTCCTGCTCGAACTCGAGCAGCTCGCCGCCTTCGCCGTAGGTCATCGTCGGCAGCATCGCCCCGTCGGCAGCGGGGCTGCCGACCACCTTGCCGATGAAGAACCCGGCCGTCAGCATCGCGACAGCCGCGATGGCCGCCAGCGAGAGCCACAGTCCACGCTTGGGTTTCGGCGCCTGCGCCGGCGCGACCGTCGTCCGTCCTGATAGGACCGGAGCGGTGATCTGCGCGCTGCCGGAGGTCGCCATCGCGAGCAGCGCCTTGGCCTGCTGCGGCTTGAGCCTGGCCTCGGGGCTGGCGATGAGCAGGCCCATGATCGCCGACGCGAGCGGGCCCTGTGCCCTGGTGAGGTACGGGATCTCGGTCATGATCGCGTGCAGGGTCGCCGCGGTCGTCGGCCGTTCGAAGGCGATCGTGCCCTCGGCGGCGAAGAACAGCGTCGCGCCGAGTGCCCAGAGGTCGGACTCCGGCATGGCTTCCTGGCCGTTGACGCGCTCCGGCGACATGAACGCGGGCGAGCCGACCACCATGCCGCTGGTGGTGATGCGCGGGTCGTCGATGGCCTGCGCGATGCCGAAGTCGGCGAGCTTCACGCGGCCGTTCGAGGCGACCATGATGTTGCTGGGCTTGACATCCCGATGCACGATGCCCGCCTGGTGCGCCGCGGTGAGCGCCGAGAGCACCTGCTCGCCGATGGCCGCGACCTGCTGCGCGGGCAGCGGCCCGTACTGCCGCACCACGTCCGCGAGCGTGGGCGCCTCGACCAGCTCCATCACGATGAACGTGGTGCCGTTGTCGTTGATCACGTCGTAGACGGTGACGACGGCGGGATCGTTGAGCTTGCCGCCGGTGCGGACCTCCCGCATCACGCGCTCGCCGAACACGGCCGCGCCGGGCCCGCCGTCGGGCAGGTGCAGCTCCTTGATGGCGACCTGGCGGCCGATCACCTGGTCCACCCCGCGCCAGACCACACCCATGCCGCCGCGGCCGAGTTCGTTCATGATCGCGTAGCGGCCGGCGAGCACACGCGGCTGCTGCGCTGGCTGGGTGTGGGTCTGCTCGTGGGTCACGGGCGGGAATGGTAGCTGTAAGGGTTTTGGAAATCAGGCGAACACGTCACGGGCCAATAAAACTCCGGCGAGCGAGACGAAAAGCACTGCCGACAACGCTGTCAGCGCGGCTTGTCCACGACCACCGAACCGCTTGCCCGATCGGGCAACCACCAACGCGATGACCGCCTCGAGTCCTGATGCAACACCGAACCAGACCACAGTGAACACGGCGAGGCCGAACCAGCCGCCGAGTTCGTGCGCGCGCAGCATGGTCGGGGTTCCGGTGGCGAGCCAGAACGTCCAGGTGAGCGGGTTCGCGAGGTTGCCGACGACGCCTTTCCAGAACGCCCACCCGGCTTGAGCTTCCGGTTCACCGTGGCGCCAGAGCCTGCGCGCGTCACGGATCGCTTGTCCCGCAAGGAAAAGGAAGAAGATCGCGCCCGCGATACCGACCCAGAGCGAGGCGCCCGCGATGGCCGTGATCATCCAGGCGAAGGCGAGCGCGGGGATCAGCAGCACCAGGTCGGCGACCGCCGAACCCAGGATCACCCGGAACGCGGCGCCGAAGCCGCGGGTCGCCGCCTCCTGCAGGATCGTGACGAAGATCGGGCCGACCGCGAGCGCCGCTCCCCCGCCGAGCAGCAGGCCGAGCCAGAGGATCTCACCCATCAGTCGGCCTCGGGGGTCGCGGGGACCGCGAGGTGACCGCCGCCGCGGATCTCCTTGATCGTTTCGAGCGCGATCGAGGTGACCGTGCGGTACACGTCCGGCAGCGCGCGGACCTCGGCGAGCAGCGCGCGAAGTTCTTGCGGGGAACCGACTCTGACCTTGAGGACGTAGCTGTCCTCGCCGTCGACGTCGTGGCATTCGAGGATCCGGGGTTCGGCGTGGACGAACTCCTCGAACGGCCCGGCCTCGTCGGGTCCCGCCTTCGTGCCGACCCGGAGATAGGCGACGAGATCCTGGTCGAGCGCGCCCGCGTCGACGATCGTGGTGTAGCCGCGGATGACGCCCGCGCGCTCCAGCCGCTTGATCCTGGCGTACACCGACGGGCCGGTCAGGCCGACCGTCTTGCCGAGCGCGGCGTGCGTCGCCCGGCCGTCGGCTTGCAGCGCTTGGAGCAGCCGCAGGTCGACTTCATCCAGTATTTCGTTGATCATGCGCGTCCTTCATCAACGTTCCGTATGCCGATGAAGGTAGAGACGCTTTGTTTCCTTCGTGTTTCAGCCCGCGAACGTCAAGTAGATCAGCACCAGGTTCAGCGCGACGATCACCGCGGTGACGCCCCAGCCCGCCAGCGTGGTGGCGCGGTGGTTGACGTCGGCGCCCATCACGTCTCGGTTGCTTGTGAGCTTGATAAGCGGCGCCAGCGCGAACGGGATGCCAAAGGACAGGACGACCTGGGAAACGACGAGCGCCTGGCTCGGGTCGACGCCGATCGCCAGCACGACCAGCGCGGGCGCCAGCGTGATCAACCGGCGCAGCACCAACGGGATTCGCTTGCGCAGCAAGCCTTGCATGATCATCGCGCCCGCGTACGCACCGACCGAAGTGGACGCGAGGCCGGACGCCAGCAGGCCGATCGCGAGCAGCAGCGCGATACCGGGACCGAGCGCCTGTGAGACGGCCGCGTGCGCACCTTCGATCGAGTCGACGCCTTCCCTGCCCTGCAGGTTGGTCGCGGCGAGCAGCAGCATGCCGAGGTTGACCGCGCCCGCGAGCAGCATCGCGACGCCGACGTCCACCTTCGTGGCGGTGAGCAGGCGGCGGCGCTGGGCGCCGGTCGGGTGCCCGTGGCGGTCCCTGGCCAGCGCGGAGTGCAGGTAGACGACGTGCGGCATGACCGTCGCACCGAGCATGGCGGCCGCGATGAGAATGCTGTCGGCGCCCTGGAACTTCGGCACCAGGCCGCCCGCGATCCCGGCCGCCGACGGCGGCTCGACGAACAGGCTCGCCAGGAAGCCGACCGCGATGACCAGCAGCAAGCCGGTGATGACCCGCTCGAACGCGCGCTGGCCGGACCGGTCCTGCACCAGCAGCATGCCGAGCGAGACCACGCCGGTGATCACGCCGCCGAGCAGCAGCGGCAGGTCGAACAGCAGGTTCAGCGCGATGGCGCCGCCGACGACCTCGGCCATGTCGGTGGCGATGGCGACGACCTCGGCCTGCAGCCAGTAGGCGAGGCGCCCGGTGCGCGGCATCCGCTCACGCAGCGCCTCCGGCAGCGAAAGGCCGGTGACCAGGCCGAGCTTGGCGGAGAGGAACTGGATGAGCATGGCCATCAGGTTCGCCGCGACGATGACCCAGACGAGCAGGTAGCCGAAGCGGGCGCCCGCGCTGATGTTGGACGCGACGTTGCCGGGATCGACGTACGCGATCGCGGCGACGAACGCCGGGCCGAGCAGGGTCGATCCGCTGAGCCAGCGGACGATCTTCGGCCGCCGCGCGGCTTCCGCCACTGCCATCGAGGCCACCTTCGGGGTTGTCGGGGTACCTAAAACGAAGTTTAGGCATGCCGAACATTCGCCGACAAGGGTGACAAGTCCCACCCGCGCCCGCTGTCGACATATGGAGGTGTCGACAGCGGGCTCGGTGGCTAAACGTCGAGCGTGACTTCGTGACCCGAGGCGCGGAGCGCGGCCACCGCCGTGGCCAGCTCCGGACCACGGACCAGCACGTGGTCGGTGTCGAACGTGGAGATCGAGAACAACGCCACCCCGGCGGCCGCGAGCTCACCCGCGAGCGCCGCGATGATGCCGGTCAGGTTGAACGCCAGCGGGCCGCGGACGGTCAGCAGCCGCCAGCCGTCCTCGACCTCCTGCGCGGCGGGCGCGAGCGCGGCCGGGCAGATCACCGAAAGCTCCCGCGGCGTCCGGGTGATCGAGACGAGCACCGCCGGATCGGTCTTGTCGAGCAGCCCTGGCGGCACCGGGGCGTCGGCGGCCAGCTTGGCGACCGCGTACTCCCCCGGCTGGACGTCAATCGCGAGACGGCGCATCAGCCCTCGAGCACCTTCGGGCTGGACGCGACCTCGGTGCCGTCCGGCAGGGTCGAGATGGTGAAGTCCGCGAACACGTTGCCGGCGACCTTGTGCAGCTGGCGCAGGCATTCGATGGCGAGCGCGCGGATCTCGACGTCGGCGTGCTCGGTCGCGCGCATCGCGACGAAGTGCCGCCAGGCGCGGTAGTTGCCGGTGACCACGATGCGGGTCTCGGTCGCGTTCGGCAGCACGGCGCGCGCGGCCTGGCGGGCCTGCTTGCGGCGCAGGGTCGCGCTCGGCGCGTCGGCGAACTTCTCCTCGAGCCCGGCGAGCAGCTCGGTGTAGGCGTCCTGGCTCGCCTGCGCGGCGGCGAGGAACTTCTCGTGCAGCACCGGGTCGTTCGCGATGACGTCCGGCTCGACGAACGCGGCGTCACGCTCGGGGACGTACCGCTGCGACAGCTGCGAGTACGAGAAGTGGCGGTGGCGGATCAGCTCGTGCGTGAGCGAGCGCGAGATTCCGGTGATGTAGAAGGAAACCGAGCCGTGCTCGAGCACCGAGAGGTGACCGACCTCGATGATGTGGTCGATGTAGCCGGCGTTCGTGGCCGTCTTGGGGTTCGGCTTCTTCCACGACTGGTAGCAGGCCCGGCCTGCGAATTCGGCGAGCGCCTGGCCACCGTCGGCGTCCGTGGTCCACGGCACGCCCTCCGGCTCGAAGAACTCCGTTTTCGCGATCAACTGCACCTTGGGTGAAACCGTCTCGGCCACTTCGACTCCCTACTCGATCCACGTCGCAGGCAGCGTAACCGCCGGGGTCGGTGGCGTCATCGTGACACCACAGCCTCCTTGACTGACGCCACAGGTGACGTCATAGTGGTGTCATGGACCTGAGCCCGTACATCACGAACCTCCGCGAGGACCTGGCCGCGACGGCCTCGGCCGGAGACGACCAGACGCGGCGCACGGCGGCTCTGCTGTCCGCCGCGATCGAGCCCTCGGTGCGGCTGGCGTTGATGAACGCGCTGGCAGACCTGGCCGCGGAGGTCACCGCGAGCCTGCCCGACCACGTCGTCGAGGTCCGCCTCGACGGCCGCGACGTCCGCGTGGTCGTGACCGGTGGCGCGGCTTCCGAAGAGCCGCCCGCCGAGACACCACGCGAGCCGCTCCCGTCGATCGACGGCGGTGACATCACGCGCATCACGCTCCGGCTCGTCGAGCAGATCAAGGGTCAGGCCGAGAAGGCGGCGCAGGCACAGGGCGTGTCACTGAACACGTTCGTGTCACAGGCCGTGCAGGGCGCGCTCGGCAAGTCCGGCGGGCACCAGCGGCACCAGGACAAGGGCAAGCGATCGGACTCCCGGCTGCACGGCTGGGTCGAGGGCTGAGGGGCGATCATGACCGAGGAAACTGTGTTGCCGCGTACGGAAGAATTCGAGGTCGACGGGCCGCTCGAGCTGGACGTGAGCGTCACGCTCGGCCGCGTCGAGATCATTCTCGGCGGCTCGGTGGCGCGCGCGGAGCTCCGCCACGACCCGACGGTCCGCGAACCGTGGCTCGACAACATGTCCAATCTGCTCAACTGGGTCGGCGAGCGCTTCGGCGGTCAGTTCGGCCTGTCCGAGACGGAGAATTCACCCGTCGAGGCGATCCGCCAGACCCGCGTCGAACTGGTCGGCAACCGGTTCGTGGTGCACGGCGCCAAGGCATGGGCGCTGCGGAACATCCCGCTTTCGGTGACCGTCCACGCCCCGGCGGGCTCGCATCTCGAGGTTCGCGCCGGCGCGGCCGAGGTCAAGGTCACCGGCGCGGCGGGCCGCGCCGACATTCTCACCGGATCGGGTGAGGTCTCGGTCGAGCGCGCCGACGGCACGGCGACCATCCGCACGGGCACCGGCAACATCAAGCTCGGCCCCGCCCTGTCCGGCCTGCAGCTGCGCACCGGCAGCGGCGACGTCGAGGCCTCGTCCCTGGCAGGCTCCGCGACACTCGCCACGGGCACCGGCGACGTCTGGCTCGGCGCGGTGGCGGGCGACGTCATGGCCCGCAGCGGCAGCGGGGACCTCTCGGTCGCCGAAGCCGCCTCGGGTTCGCTGGAGCTGATCACCGGCTCCGGCGAGGTCCGGGTCGGGATCCGCGGCGGCGTCGCGGCCGAGATCGACCTCAGTTCCGGCGCCGGCCAGGTGTCCAGTGAGATCGACGTCGCCGACTCCGCCCCGGCGGGCTCGGTCGCCTTGAAGGTCCGGGCCCGCACCGGCTCCGGCAACGCGGTCGTCACCCGCGCCGCCCAGTAAGCCACTCCGCGAAGGGGACCAAGGGGTGTTCGCCGCTCCCACCGGCGAACACCCCTTGCCCCTGCCCGCGAGTTTGCCCTCCCCGCACGCATGTTTGCCGCTCCCGAACGCGATTTTGCCCTCCCCGCTCCACCTCGACCTCCCTTGCGCCCCACCGCGTGTCCCCGGCCGGACGACACGCGTTCATGAATGGACGACACGCGTACCCAGGCGGACGGCACGCGTTCATAGATGGACGGCACACGTACCCAGAGAGTCGGCACACGTGCCTAGAGAGTCGGCACGCTCGTGGCTCGGGATCGGTTGCCCGGGGGCGAGCCGACTCCTCAGGCACGCGTGCCGACCGTCCAGGTACGCGCGCCGTCCCTCCAGGTACGCGCGCCGTCCCTCCAGGTACGCGCGCCGTCCGTTCATGAACACGTGACGTCCGTCTGTGCACGGGTGGCGTCCGGCTGGGTGTGGGCGGCGGGCCGGTCGGGATGGGGCGGGGGTCACCTGATCGGGGTGGGTGAAGTCTGGGTCCCTCGTTTGCTGGGTGTGGGAGGGAGTGGGTGGGGCGCTGGGTGGGGAGGGCCACTCGGGGGCGGGGTGGGGTTGGGCCGGTTGGGGGTCTCGGGGTGGCTGGGTGTAGTCGGGGGTGGTTTTGGGGAGTGGGGTGGGGTTTCGGGGGCTCCTAGTGTGCTTTGTGGACGTACACCGGGAGGAGTGGTCGGGGTGAGTGATCTTTCGAGGCGGGCGGCGATGTTCGCGGTGCCCGCCGTCGCGGCCGCGGGGGCGGTGGGGACCGTGGCGGTGAGCAAGGGTGCCGATGAGGTCGTCGAGTTGATCTCGCGGCGGACCGCTACGTCGCTGCCCAGTGTTCCAGGGGCGAACGTGGTGGCGGGGACGGTTTTCTTCACGTCCGTGAGCACGCACGGGAAGGACGGCGTCAAGATCGGGGACGGGTCCGTGCACGGGATGGTGGTCGACATCATCGCCGGGCTGCCGGTGAAGGTGGTCATCCAGACCAAGATCGTGTACCGGCTGCCGGATGGAGAGCTGCATCTGAGCAGCATGCACATCCGGGAGATACCGAGTCCCGGCAAGACGTTCCCGGTCGCGGTGATCGGCGGGACCGGGAAGTACCGGACCGCGCGTGGGGACGGAACCGGTGAGCACGCGACCGACACCGACACCAAGATCACCCTGAACCTGGTGCTGTAGCGGGCGGAGCCTGCGCTAGCGCGTGAGTTTGCGGAGCGGCTTCGCGAGGTCACCTCGCTCTCCGACCTGGACCCTGTCGAGGCCGAGCCAGGCGGCCATCAGCTTGAGTTCGGCGGCCAGCTCCAGCGTTACGCGCGCGCTGTCGACGTCGGGCTCGGCGAAGGCGCCCTGGACGCGCAGGACACCGGCCGCCCTGTCCGACTTCAGGTCGACCCGGGCCACCAGCTCGCCGTCGAGGAGGAACGGGAACACGTAGTAGCCATGGACGCGCTGGGGCTCCGGGACGTAGATCTCGATGCGGTACCTGAAGCCGAAGAGACGCTCGGTGCGGGCGCGCTCCCAGATCAGCGGGTCGAACGGGCAGAGCAGCGCGCGGCCGGTGATCGCGCGGGGCGTCTTGGCCTGGACGTGCCGGTATGCCTGCGCTTTCCAGTCGCGCACCGAGACCGGCTCCAGCACACCGGTTTCGACGAGCTCACGGACCGCCTGCTTGGTCTCGCCGGGGCCGAGGCGGTAGTAGTCGCGCAGGTCGGTCTCGGTGGCGACGCCGAGCGCGACCGCGGACCTGGTGATCAGCTCGCGGGCGCCCTCCTCCGGGGACACCTTGCGGGACAACACTTCCGGCGGGACGACGCGCTCGGTGAGGTCGTACAGCCGCTCGAACGAGCGGCGGGTGCCGGTGGTCAGCTGGCCCATGCCGAACATCCACTCGCAGACCTTCTTGACCTCCGAACGGTCCCACCACGCACCCGGGCCGCGACCTTCGGCGCCGAGCTCGCGCTCGATGCCGCCTGCGCCGATCGGGCCGAGTTCCTTGACCACGGCCAGGATGTCGTCGATCAGCGCCGGTGATTTGTCCACAAGGGACGAATAGTTGCGCCACCAGCCCTGCCGTTTGGCGCCTGAGCGCAGCAGCGGCCAGTCCTGCACCGGAAGCAGGCTCGCCTCGTGCGCCCAGTACTCGACCAGCATGCGCGGGCGCTTGGCCGTGTGCGTCCACGCGGCCTCGTCGATCAGCGCGGCGTCGTAGGCGCCGAGGCGGGAGAACAGCGGCGCGTAGTGGGCGCGGACCGCGACGTTGACCGAGTCGAGCTGGATCAGCTGGACCCTGGACAGCACGCGCTGCAGATGCCGCCTCGTCGGCTGCGAGGCGGGACGTGGGTCGGCGAACCCCTGTGCGGCCAGCGCGGTGCGGCGCGCGACGGCCAGACTCATCGTTTCCATGATGTCGCCGATGGTGCCACGACCCACCGACAAAAACCGGACCCACTAAGTTTCACCAGCATGAGCATCGCCCGAGTCCGCCTGGCCACCGCGGAAGACGCCAAGGAGATCGCCCGGATCCAGCGGGTCACCTGGGAGGCCGCCTATGCCGACCTGCCAGGCGCGCTCGCGGCGCTGGACGCCGTCGACGCCGAGCAGCAGTGGACGGACGCGATCGAGTTCCCGTTCAGCTCCGTCTACCTGGCCACCGAGGGCGAGTTCAACGTCGGCTTCTGCGTCGCGGGCCTGGCGCCAGAGAGCGAGGTCGCGGACGCCTCCGGCGCGCTGCCCGACGACGCGAGCAAGACGGGACTCATCGCATCGCTGCTGGTAGAGCCGCGATGGGGGCGCCGGGGACACGCCGGCCGACTGCTCGCGACGGCCGCGCAGGGCCTGCGTGAGCTGGGTGCCGAGCGCGGCATCAGCTGGGTCGGGCAGTCCGACCACCCGGCGCTGGGCTTCTACCGCCGTGCCGGCTGGAACCCGGACGGCACCGTCCGCGTGCTCGACACCGGTGAGACCACCATCCGCGAGGTGCGGCTAACCGGCACGCTGGACCTCGGGCTCGCGTGAGTTCCTCGCGAACACCACCCACCGCATCGCGCTGTACATGAAGACGCCCTCGCACGCGCCCGCCAGGATGCGCGACAGGTGGTACTGCACGCCCAGCGCGGTCAGCCCGCTGCCGACACCGAGCAAGAACGCGACATAGTTGATCGCGATCGCGACGACGTACAGCACCACCTGGCGGCCGGCGGGCGCGTGCGACTCGAAGTTCAGCTTGCGGTTCAGCACGAAGCTGAGCGCGAACGCGCCGATGTAGCCGAGCGTGATCGACAGCCAGACCGGCAGGTCCAGCCAGCCGTGGAACAAGGTCAGCAAGGCGAGGTCCACCCCGAAGGTGAACCCGTTGATCAGCGCGAAGCCGAGGAAATTGGGCGCGACGATCCGGGACAGCCCGAATGGCAGGCGGCGCACGACGGCGGCGCAGAACCGGGCGAACCGGCTGTGCTCTTCCACCAGGCCAGGTTTCCAGCGCAAGGTGACCGCAAGACGGCGAACAGGTGATCTTTTATCGCTGGCACCACCATGAATACGGGGGTTTACCTCAGGGTGTCCCGGTTTTGCGGCTGCTAACTTGGACACAGATCGCGATGGGGAGGTGAGCGATGCTGGGATGGCTGTGTGTGACACTCGGTGTCGCCTTCGGCTCCGCTATCGTGCCGCTGATCAGCGTCGAGGTGTTCGTGATCGGCCTCGTCGCGAGCAAGCCGGACGTGCCGTGGCTCGCCGTGGGCATCGTGGTCGCGACGGGCCAGATCGCCGGGAAGCTGCTGTACTACCTCGCCGCGCGCGGGTCGATCAAACTGCCCAAGGTGCTGCACGACCGGCTGCACCGCGAGCGCCCGCCGACGCCGAGGCGTGAGCGGATGCGCTTGCGTACCAAGAAGTTCCGGGCCTGGGTCGACGCGCTGCGCGAGCGCTGCCACCGGCATCCGCACTGGATGACCGGGACGTACGGGGTGAGCGCGGTCATCGGGCTGCCGCCGTTCATGGCCACCACCGTGCTGGCCGGGATGGTCCGGATGCCGATGTCGACGTTCCTGATCGGCGGGCTGCTCGGGCGTGGCATCCGCTTCAGCCTGCTGGCCGCGGCACCCGCGATGTTCGCCGGAGTGTTCCACTTCTGAACGCGTGAAGGTTGCGCCCGCTGTTCAAGCTGAAGGCTGAATGGTGGAGGTCGTGAGCGTTGCGGGCGGTTCTATTGAGGGGAAACGCAAAGGTGGCGTGATCGTCGGCTCGACGTGGGGTCGTGAGTGGTACGGCCGGTTCTAACCGGCGAAAACACTCACGACCCCTTCGGGCTGTCTCGTCCACGGCAGGGTCGTGGTCCGGCGTGGATGAAGGCTCCCCTCATACCTGGGCCTACTGCCTGGGTGAGTGCGGTTTGCGTCGTTCAACGCCGCGAACCGCACTCACCCGCCTCGAACGACCCTGTAACTGGTCAAGCGGGTTGACTGTGCGGGTTTTGAGTCGTTCAGAGCCTGTTGCTTTTTGCTGTTGTGGTGTCTTCGGCATCGTCCGGTCTCTGGCTTGGCCACCGGGCCGGGCCGGGGTGGGGTTCAGGTGGTGCGGATCTGGGCGGTGGTGATGCCCTTGGTCCAGAGTTTGAGCAGGTTGGTGACTGCGGCGGCGAGGGAGAGTTCGGCTTGGGCGGCGGTGAGTCCTCGGCGGGCGAAGCGGGTGAGCCCGCGGCGGTCTTTGAGCCAGGCGTTGGGTGCTTCGATCATCGCGCCGCGTCGTCGGTAGAGGGTCACGCCTTCTGCGGTGCGTAGCCGGTGGTTCATCTTCTCCCGCGCGGTGGCGTTCTTGGGTGGGTCGCCGGTGGCCGGGTCGGTGGCGGCTCGAGTGTTCACGGTGCGGCCTTTGGCATCGGCGATGAGACGGTCCGGGCCCGCGGTCTCAAGGTTGGCGGTCGAGTCGTAGCCGGCGTCGCCGATCATCACGCCGACGGTGAGGTCACCGCGGCCGGTGCGCCGGGCCAGCTTCCCGGCGGTGGCGAGGACATCATCGGCGGTGGGCACGAACTGGTCGAGGTCGTTGGTGTCCTGGGTGGCGCGGGCGGACACGAGGAATTCGTCGTCGCTGACCGCGGTCTGGCAGTTGTAGCCCTGGACCCAGCCGTTGCGGGTCTTGAGCAGCCGTGATTGCGGGTCGGTCGTGTTCGCCACGAACTTGTCGGTCTGCGTCTGGGATTTCGCGGTGGCGGCGGCCTGTTCAGCGCGGGAGAGCGCGGCCTCATAGGCGGCGCGGGCCCGCCGGACCCTGCTGTGATCCTCCGGCGGCACCGCTGCTTTCCCCGACGGGCGGCGCCCGCCGCCGGATCGCATCTGGGCGTGCCAGGCCTCCCAGCGGGACACCGCTGTGGCTCGCTCCCGGTCCAGGCGTGCTCGGGCCACCGCGACCCGGTCCGCGCCTCGCGGCGGGGCCCCGCCACGGGTGAGGCCGGGCGACCGCGGCGTCATAGGCCCGCGCGATCTCAGCCCGCCCCTCGCCGGCCTGCTCGGCCGCGTCGCGACGGGACTGGATCTGCTCCAGCGCGGCCGTGATCCGTTCACCGCGACGGGTGCGGTCACGCAGGTCCGGTGGTGGTTCGTCGCCGCGCCGGTCGGCGCCGAAGCGGGCGTCGTCGGCCGCGTCGGTCTGCGCGGTCTCCTCAACGAACTTCTCGGCCAGTTTCCGCAGGTGAGCCTCGGTGCGGTTGGCGTCCTTACTCGCGTTGGCGGCGATCTTGGTGCCGTCGAACGCGACCACCCCCAGCGACACCATCCCCAGTTCGGCGGCCAGCACCAGCGACTCGGTCAGCAGATCCGTCAGCGCCGCCTCGTGACGCTGGCGGAACCGGGCCAGCACCGTGTGATCCGGGATGTCCTGCGCGCAGATGATCCGGAACGCCACATCGGTCAGGCACAACCGCTCGATCCGCCGCGACGAGGACACCCCATGCGCCATCGCATACACGAACAACGTCAGCAGCATCTCCGGGTCATACCCACGCCGCCCGACCCCACCACGCTTCGCCGTCGCGTGAAACGCCGACGTGTCCAGCCGCCCCACCACCGCGATCACGAACCACACCAGATGATCATCCGGCAACCAGTCCGCCATCGACGGCGGCAACAGAAACTCCTGCTCACGATCAACCGGCCGATAATCCCTTGCCACACAACAATTATCCCAAGTTGCCACACGTGCAACAAGATCATCAAGCCATGTCGAGCCAGTTCAAAAAGCAACAGGCTCTTCAACGACGCATTTCCCACACAGCCACCCCGGACACAGCCGAGCACACCCAGACACGCCACCTTTGACCTTCCGCCCAATAACCGTCCGGAACGCTCACGACCCCGGGCGGTCCGTAACCCGTTCGACTGGGATTACGCCGAATGGCAGCAGGGTGACAGCGCCGAATGCCACGATTCGATCATGTTCAAAAAGATCACGGCCGCCGCGCTGATCGCCTTCGTCTCGACCACGACCCTGTCCGTGCCCGCGTCAGCTGACACGCAGGCGGCACCGGTCACCGTCCAAGGATTCACCGTCCTCAAGGAAAAGAGCGGTGGCGGCCGCACGCTCAGGTTGTGGCAGAACACCGCCACCGGCAAGGTGCACGCCAACGCTTCCGGCGCCAGGAACGGCGACCGGCTCAGCATCGGCAGCTGCTGCGCGCCCTACACCACTTACGAAACTGTCGTCAGCACCGGCAACTCCGAGCTGAACACCGGCGAATACAACAACTTCGGCCCCAGCGTGAACCTCAACTTCGCGGGTGGCGGCGAGATCCACTTCTGACCCTGCGAAGAAAAGGCCCCCTTTCTTGGTGAAGGGGGCCTTTTTCACGCTTCCTGGGACTCGAGCTGGACGGCTTTGCGCATGGTTTCGCGGGCTCGGCGGCGGTCGCCCGCGATGTCGTAGGCGAACGCGAGGCGGTACCAGTTGCGCCAGTCGTCGGGGTCGGCTTCGACCTCGGCCTGGCGGGCGTCGAACCAGACGTCGGCGGCCTGGCGCTCGACGCGGCCCGAGGCGCGGCGGGGCAGGTCGGAGATGTCCGGCAGGCCGCCCTCCTCGTCCAGGCGGCGCCCCAGGTGCTGGATACGCACGCCGGACCGCCAGGTGGACACCACGACCCAAACACCCAGCAGTGGCAACAAAAGCACGCCGATGCCGAGCAGCACCGGGACCGTGCCGCCCGCCTGGAACAGCGCGATGGCACGGCCTGCCAGCAAAACGAAGTACACGACCAGCGCCGCCGTCAGCAGCAGCGCGACATTCCTGGCTTTCACAGCGAGAGCACGTTCTCCAGTCCGACGGTCAGACCAGGACGCTTGAGGACCTCACGCACGCCGAGCAGCACGCCGGGCATGAACGAGGTGCGGTCCATCGAGTCGTGGCGGATCGTCAGGGTCTCCCCCTCCGCGCCGAACAGGATCTCCTCGTGGGCGATGAGGCCGGGCAGGCGCACGGAGTGCACGCGGACGTCCTCGACCAGCGCGCCGCGGGCGCCTGCCAGCTCGGCCGTCGTGGCGTCGGGGCCGGGGGTGATGCCGGCTTCCTTACGGGCCTGGGCGATCATCTGGGCGGTGTGGCCCGCGGTGCCGGACGGGGCGTCGGCCTTGCGGTTGTGGTGCAGCTCGATGATCTCGGCCGAGGCGTAGAAACGAGCGGCCTGCTGGGCGAAACGCATCGCGAGTACCGCACCGAGCGCGAAGTTCGGGGCGATGAGGACGCCGAGCGAGGGCTTCGCCGCGAGCCATTCGCGGACCTGGGCCAGCCGCTCTTCGCTCATGCCCGTGGTGCCGACGACGGCGTGCACGTCGTTGTCGATGGCGAAGCGGAGGTTGTCCATCACGGCGTCGGGGTGGGTGAAGTCGACGATGACCTGCGCGCCGTTCAGCGCGCGCGAGTCGTCGGCGTCGATGGCCGCCACGACGTCCATGTCGGCGGCGCCTTCGACGGCCTTGACGACCGTGGCGCCCATCCGGCCACGCGCGCCGAGCACACCTACGCGGATCAAATCGGTCATGACGCGATCACCTCGTGAAGATCGTCTGGAAGGTCGTCGGAGTGAGCGTAAGGCCCGACGACGGCGGCCGCTGACACGCCACCCGGTCGGCGAAGCAGAGTGCGAGCGAGCGCACAGACCTCGTCGGTGGTGACCGCGTCGATGCGGGCGACGGTGTCGTCGACGCCCAGGTAGCGGCCGTAGTTGAGCTCGTTCTTGCCGATCCGCGACATCCGCGACGAGGTGTCCTCCAGGCCCAGCACGAGCCCGCCGCGCAGCTGGCCCTTGGCGCGCAGGACCTCCGCGTCGGTCAGGCCGTGCGCGGCGACACCGTCGAGCACCTCGCGGATCACCCCGGCGACCTCGCCGAGCTTCTCCGGCTGGCAGCCCGCGTAGACGGCCAGGTGCCCGGTGTCGGAGTAGCTCGCGGTCGACGAATACACCTGGTACGCCAGGCCACGCCGCTCGCGGATCTCCTGGAACAGCCGGGAGCTCATGCCGCCGCCGAGCGCCGCGTTCAGCACCGACAGCGCGAACCGGCGGTCGTCGTGGCGCGACAGCGCCTTGAGGCCGAGCATGACGTGCGCCTGCTCGGTGTCGTCGGTGTGCAGCGCGAGTTTGCGCGTCACCGGGATGCGCGCGCGGCCGGTGCGCGCGGCGACCGGGGTCTCCGCGCCGCTCAAGCGGTCGCGCAAAGCCTTGCGCACCAAGCGAAGCACCTGCGTGTGGTCGATGTTGCCCGCGACGGCGAGCACCATCCGGGGCATCGTGTAGCGGCGCTTGTAGAACCCGCGCAACGCCGACGCCGACATCCCGGTGATCGACTCCTCGGTGCCCAGCACCGGCAGGCCGAGCGGGTGACTGCCCAGAATCGCGCTGACGAAGGTCTCGTGCAGCAGGTCCTCGGGGTCGTCGTCGCGCATGGCGATCTCTTCGAGGACCACGCTGCGTTCGGTGTCCACGTCGGCGTCCGTGCACAGCGCCTCGAACACCACGTCGGTCACCAGGTCCATCGCGAGCGGAAGGTCCTGGTCGAGCACCTGCGCGTAGTAGCAGGTGTGCTCCTTGGCGGTGAACGCGTTGAACTCGCCGCCGACCGCGTCGATCTCTTCGGCGATCTGCGTGGCGTCACGGTTCGCGGTTCCCTTGAACAGCAAGTGTTCCAGGTAGTGCGCGGCGCCCGCGACGTTCGACGGCTCGTCACGCGAACCGACACCGACCCACAGCCCGACCGTCGCCGACCGCGACGCGGGCACGTGCTCGGTGATCACCCGCAGCCCACCGGCCAGCACCGTCCGCTTGACCACCGCACCGTCCGAAGTGGACTCCAGCGTGCGGGTACTGCCTATCGCCTGCTCAAACCCGGGAATCTGCGCCATGATCCTTCACATGCCTAATGTGTGCGCAAAGGCCTCCTTCACACGGGTGAAGGAGGCCTTTACGAGCCACTTATGAGAAACAGACCTACTTGGCTTCGGCGGCCTCGGCCTCGGCGGGCTTCGCGGCCTCGTCCTCTTCGCGGACCACGATGAGGGAGATCTTGCCGCGGTTGTCGATGTCGGCGATCTCCACGCGGAGCTTGTCACCGACGTTCACGACGTCCTCGACCTTGGCGATGCGCTTGCCGTTGCCCAGCTTCGAGATGTGCACCAGCCCGTCGCGGCCCGGGAGCAGCGAGACGAAGGCGCCGAAGGCGGCCGTCTTGACGACGGTGCCCAGGAAGCGCTCGCCCACCTTCGGGAGCTGCGGGTTGGCGATGGCGTTGATCTTGTCGATCGCGGCCTGCGCGGACGGGCCGTCCGCGGCACCGACGTAGATCGTGCCGTCATCCTCGATGGAGATGTCGGCGCCGGTCTCCTCGGTGATCGAGTTGATCATCTTGCCCTTCGGCCCGATGACCTCGCCGATCTTGTCGACCGGGACCTTCACGCTGGTGACCCGCGGAGCGAACGGGCTCATCTCGTCCGGTCCATCGATCGCCTCGGCGATGACCTCGAGGATGGTGAGCCGGGCGTCCTTCGCCTGGTTCAGCGCGGCGGCGAGCACCTCGGACGGGATGCCGTCGAGCTTGGTGTCCAGCTGCAGCGCGGTGATCAGGTCCTTGGTGCCTGCGACCTTGAAGTCCATGTCGCCCATGGCGTCTTCGGCGCCGAGGATGTCGGTCAGCGCGACATAGCGGGTCTCGCCGTCGACCTCGTCGGAGATGAGGCCCATGGCGATGCCGGCGACCGGCGCCTTCAGCGGCACACCGGCGTTGTAGAGGCCCATGGTGGACGCGCAGACCGAGCCCATCGAGGTGGAGCCGTTGGAGCCCAGCGCCTCGGAGACCTGGCGGATCGCGTACGGGAACTCGTCACGCTTCGGCAGCACCGGCACGAGCGCGCGCTCGGCGAGCATGCCGTGGCCGATCTCGCGCCGCTTCGGCGAACCGACGCGGCCGGTCTCGCCGGTGGAGAACGGCGGGAAGTTGTAGTGGTGCATGTAGCGCTTGTGCGTCTCCGGGGACAGCGCGTCGATCTGCTGCTCCAGGCGGAGCATGTTCAGCGTGGTGACACCCAGGATCTGGGTCTCGCCGCGCTCGAACAGCGCCGAGCCGTGCGCACGGGGGATGACCGAGACCTCAGCGGAGAGCTGGCGGATGTCGGTCAGGCCACGGCCGTCCATGCGGATCTTGTCCGTGAGGACGCGCTTGCGCATGATCTTCTTGGACAGCGCCTTGAACGCGGCGCCGATCTCCTTCTCGCGGCCCGCGAAGGCTTCGCCCTCTTCGATGCCGACCTTGGCCAGCACGGCGGCCTTGACCTCGTCGGTCGCGGTGTCACGGGCCTGCTTGCCCGCGATGGTCAGCGCGGCGGCCAGGTCGTCGGTCGCGATCGCGGCGACGGCCTCGAACGCGTCGTCCTGGTAAGCCAGGTAGACGGGGAACTCACCGGTCGGCTTCGCGGCGGCCTCGGCCAGCTTCTGCTGGGCCTCGCACAGCACGCGGATGAACGGCTTGGCGGCCTCGAGGCCCTCGGCCACGGACTGCTCGTTCGGGCCCTTGGCGCCCTCGGACACCAGGTCGAGGGTGTTCTCGGTGGCCTCGGCCTCGACCATCATGATCGCGACGTCGTTGGCGCCCTCGCCGACGATGCGGCCGGCGACGACCATGTTGAAGGTCGCCTTCTCCAGCTGCGACCAGGTCGGGAACGCGACCCACTGGCCCTCGATCAGCGCGACGCGGACGCCGCCGACCGGGCCGGAGAACGGCAGTCCGGCGATCTGGGTGGACGCGGACGCGGCGTTGATCGCCAGCACGTCGTACGGGTCGTCCGGGTTGAGGCTCTGGACGGTGATGACGACCTGGATCTCGTTGCGGAGACCGTCGGCGAACGACGGGCGCAGCGGCCGGTCGATCAGGCGGCAGGTCAGGATCGCGTCGGTGGAGGGGCGGCCCTCGCGACGGAAGAACGCGCCGGGGATGCGGCCCGCGGCGTACATGCGCTCTTCGACGTCCACGGTCAGCGGGAAGAAGTCGAAGTGGTCCTTCGGGTGCTTCGACGCCGTGGTGGCCGACAGCAGCATGGTCTCTTCGTCGAGGTAAGCGACGACAGAGCCCGCGGCCTGACGGGCCAGGCGGCCGGTCTCGAAGCGGACGGTGCGGGTGCCGAAACGGCCGTTGTCGAGCACGGCTTCGGTTTCGTGCACGGTGACTCCGGTGGAGTCGGTCATAGGGTGTATCTCCTCTTTGGTTCCTTCGTGACGGCGCGAGTCTCCCACCCTGGGACCCATTTCGCCTGAGGACGTTCGAGGAAGATGCCGGTCTTCGATCGAAGCCTCCGGGCCTCATGCCCGGAAACCACTACCGAGGACCGGCGGACGGATTCCGCGAACGCGCTCGCGCCGGTTCTAGACCGAGGGGGAGCGACCGTCGGCCACTCCCCCTCGGGGTCAAGCTATCGGCGGAGGCCGAGACGCTGGATCAGCGCACGGTACCGCTCGATGTCCACCTTCATCACGTAGTTGAGCAGCCGGCGGCGACGGCCGACCAGCAGCAGCAGCCCGCGACGCGAGTGGTGGTCGTGCTTGTGGGACTTCAGGTGCTCGGTGAGACCGACGATGCGCTTGGTGAGCAGCGCGACCTGGGCCTCGGGGGATCCGGTGTCCGAGTCGTGCACGCCGTACTCGGAAAGGATCGACTTCTTCTCTTCGGTGGACAGAGCCACTGACTAACTCCTAGTTTTTCTGGTGCCGTGTGGCCCGGACGATCGATCACGCCGGGTGAGACGGTCACGGCCGCCACGGACTGCAGCCGGACCCAACTGTCAAGGTTACGCCAGCAGCGGGTTCAGCCGTTCAGCGGGTAGCGTTCGACCACCCGGTAGCTGGTCCCGCGCTCGTCACGGTCGCTGCGCATGAGGACTGCCTCCCGCGCGACCCACGGCTCGGTGCGGAATGCCATCAGGCGCTCGGCCCAGGCCTTGCCCGCATCCGGATCTTCCTTAGCGTAGCGCGCGAGCGTCAGATGCGAACGGTATTTACGGCCGTCCGCGCCTGCGCCCGCCGCCGAAGCGAGTTCGGCGAGCCCCTCACCTGCGATGTTCAACCACAGCACGCCCGGAAAAGTTCCCGCGCCCTCGATCCGCAGGCTGGGAGCGGGACGGCCGCTCAGCGCGAGCTCCGGGATCTCGGGAACGTCCCCGTAGTAGCCGAGCGTCACGTGCCAGTTCGACGGCGGGGACCACCGCAGCGCCGGGTCGACGCCTTGGCGCGCGAGCTCCGACTCCAACGCCGCGACGACGTCTTGCGGCGGGAGCAGGGCGGTGAAAAGAATCATGGTGCTTGTTTGCCGGCGCGGCGGAGCAGGTCGGCAAGCGCCGGGAAGTCGTCGTCGAGCCGCTTGGCCGCCTCGTTCAGGTCCTCGTCCTCGGCGATCTCGCGCAGCGCGGCGAACACCGAGTGGTCGTCGGCGACGGCGCCGACCGGGATGCTGTCGCGGCCGACGGTCGGCCGCGAGTCGCGAACGTCCTCGAGCGCCTGCTGCATCGCGTCGCGGTGACCGGCGGCGACACCCGGGACCAGGATCTTGCGCTCCAGCATGATCATCCTGGCGAGCACGACCGGGTTGCCGATCTTGGCGCGCCGCCCGCTCATCACCTGACTCAGCATCGGGGCGCTGATGCCCAGCACTTCGGCGAGGAAGGCCTGCGAAACATCGAAGGCGACCACCAGCCTGCGCACGCGGTCGCCGAGCGGCTCCCCGTACCACTCGCGCTGCAACGCGATGTTCCGCTGGACGATCTTGTGGTCCTCCACTGCGCTCCGCACTCCCCTAACGTCCGACTTGCTTGCACCCCGTCAGCATCTTGCCAGGTGAGACGAGATGGCAGGGCGATTTCCGGCTAATCGCCCAGTTCCAGCGCCTGGCGTGTGCGGACCACGTCGTCGTCGATCTTCTTGACCAGGTCGTCAGAGGAGCTGAATTTCACCTGGTCACGCAGCTTCGCCACGAAGTCGAGCGCGACGTGCTGACCGTAGAAGTCCTCGTCGATGTCGAGCACGAACGCCTCGACCGTGCGCTCCCGGCCCGAGAAGGTCGGGTTGGTGCCGACGGACACCGCGGCGGGCAGCCTGCGGCTGGGGTCAGCCGATCGAGTGAACCAGCAGCTGTAGACGCCGTCGGCGGGCACCGCGGCGAAGCGCGGGGTCGACAGGTTCGCCGTCGGGTAGCCGAGGTCGTGCCCGCGGCCGTCGCCCTTGACGACGATGCCTTCGAGCCGGTGCGGGCGCCCAAGCGCCTCGGCGGCGGCCTGGACGTCGCCCGCGTCGATGCAGGAGCGCACGTAGGTCGACGAGAAGGTGATCTCGCTTTCCGCGACGGACCGGCCCTGCAGCTCGGCGCCCTGCGCGGTGAACCCGAAGCGCTTGCCGAGCGTGCGCAGCAGTTCGACGTCACCGGCGGCCTTGTTGCCGAAGGTGAAGTTCTCGCCGACGATCACCGCGGCCGCGTGCAGCCGGTCGACGAGCACCTCGTGCACGAACTCGTGCGGGCTCAGCCTCGACAGCTCCAAGGTGAACGGCAGCACCGCGAACACGTCGGCGCCCAGGCCCTCGACCAGCTCGGCCTTGCGGCGCAGCGTGGTCAGCTGCGCCGGGTGGCTGCCCGGCCTGATCACCTCGGACGGATGCGGGTCGAAGGTGAGGACCACGGCGGGCAGCCCGCGCTCGGCCGCGACCTCGACAGTGCGGTTGATCAGCACCTGGTGTCCCCGGTGGACCCCGTCGAAGACCCCGATCGTGACGACACACCGGCCCCAGCCACTGGGGAGGTCTCCCAAACCACGCCAACGCTGCACTTCGCCCGCCTTCCCCATCGACACGTTCCCACCCTAGGCCGGAAGGAGCACTACCACCGACTTGGCCACGCCCTCGGCATCGGAAGCGAGAGCGAGGACACGTCCGTCCGGCCCGAACAGGCCATAGGTCCCGTCGATGCCCGCCGCCGGGATCCTCTGTCCATATTGGACGGCTTTGGCGGTCGCCGCGTCGAGATCGCGTCGCGGGAACGCCGCCGCCACAGCCGAATCTAGATCAAGGGAGAGCTCGGGCTTCTCCTCGAGCTGATCGAGTGTGCGCGCCTTGGCGAGGGTGAACGGGCCGACCGTCGTGCGCCGCAACGCGAGCAGGTGACCGCCGACGCCGAGCGCGGCGCCGAGGTCACGCGCGAGCGCGCGCACATAGGTACCCGAAGAGCATTCGACGATCGCGTCGAGTTCGATGCGATCTTCCTCGCGGCGGGTGGCGAGCAGGTCGAACCGGTAGACGGTGACCGGGCGCGGCGGGATCACGACGTCCTCACCGGCGCGGACCCGCGCGTAGGCGCGCTTGCCGTCGATCTTGACCGCGCTGACCGCGCTGGGCGCCTGCATGATGTCGCCGGTCAGCTCGGCGATCCCGGCGGCGATCGCCTCGTCGGTGACCCCGGCCGGGTCGGCCGTGGTGAGCACCTCGCCCTCGGCGTCGTCGGTGGTCGTCGAGGAGCCGAGCGAAAGCGTCGCGAGGTAGGTCTTGCGGTCGAGCGCGAGGTGTCCGAGCAGCTTGGTCGCGCGTTCGATGCCGAGCACCAGCACGCCGGTGGCCATCGGGTCGAGCGTGCCGGCGTGGCCGACCTTGCGGGTGCCCATGAACCGCCGCGCCCTGGCGACGACATCGTGCGAGGTCATGCCCGCGGGCTTGTCGACGATGACGAGACCGGGCGGCGGGGCGGGACGGCGTGGCTTTTTCGGCTGGGACACGCAGAAACCTTAAAGGTCGGCGACGTGGAAGCGGAGCCGGGTACTGGGCGCGCCGGACTCGTGGGCGTATGCGTCGTCGACTTCGACGGGACCCTTGGCGACCGCACGGGCGATGGCGGGCCAGAAGGCCACGGCGGGTGCGTTGTCGTGGTCGAAGCTCAGCGTCCACTCGCCGGGATGAGTGGTGAAGAGCAGCCTTGCCGCCTCGGTCGCCACCCCTTGTCGGCGGAACTTGCGCAGCACGAAGAACTCGCCGACGTTCCAGTCTTCGGCGAGGTCGCCGCGGACGAAGGCGAATCCGGCGAGTTCGCCGTCGACGGTGATGAGCCAGGCCTCGCGGTCGTCACCGAGGAAGTAGTAGTCGAGGTAGTGATAGGTGAAGGTGCCGTGCGGGGTGAGCCGCTCACCGCGGATCTCGGAGAAGTCGTACAGATAGAACTGGAGCAGGTTCTCCAGCACGGGCTTGTCGGCCTCGCCCGCGGGCACCAGTTCGACGGTCATGCCAGCAGTCTTTCAGCGCCCGCGAATCTTTTTTCCGCGAGAGCGATGAGTTCCGCCGAGCCCGCCGGTATACCCCTGCGACCGACCACCGACGCAGGAGGTTCCCATGACCGAGATCAAGGCACTCTTCGACCGGATCTACACCGCTTGGGCCGACAACGACGCCGACGCGTTCGCCGAGGTCTACCGCGAGGACGCGACCGTGACCATGCCCGGCGTGTTCCACCAGGGCAAGGCCGCCGTCCACGCGCACATGAAGGCGGGTTTCGCCGGGCCGCTGCGTGGTTCGCGCGGGATCGACGAGCCGCAGGACACCAGGATTATCGGAAACACGGCCATCGTGGTGAGCAAAGCTGGGATCCTCATGGCAGGCGAGACCGAGGTACCCGCCGAGCGCGAACGGCGCGCCACCTGGGTGTTGTCCAAGGAGGACGGCCAGTGGCTGGTCGCCGCGTACTCGAACACCCCCGCCTAGGAGGACGCCTGGTGGACTTCGCGACACACGCCGAGCCGTTCCGGCGCGAGCTGGTGGTGCACTGCTACCGCATGCTCGGGTCGGTGCACGAGGCGGAAGACCTCGTCCAAGAGGCGCTGCTGAAGGCGTGGCGGGCGTGGGAGCGGTACGACGCGCAACGGGCGTCGGTGCGCACGTGGCTGTACAAGATCGCGACCAACGCGTGCCTGTCCGCGTTAGAAGGCCGGGCCAGGCGGCCGTTGCCCGCCGGGCTCGGCGGTCCGTCCGACGATCCGGGCAGCCCGCTCGTGCCCGACTTCGAGGTGCCGTGGCTGCAGCCGTTCCCCGACGCGCGACTCGACGATCCGGCGTCGCGGGTCGTGCGGCGGGGCAGTCTGCGGCTGGCGCTCGTCGCGGCGATGCAGTTGCTGCCGCCGAAGCAGCGCGCGGTGCTGATCCTGCGCGACGTGCTGGAGTTCAGCGCGGCCGAGGTGGCGTCGCAGCTGGACACCTCGGTCGCGTCGGTCAACAGCGCGTTGCAGCGGGCGCGGGCCGGGATCTCGGGCACGGCCGAGTCGTCGGTCTCGGAGCCCGAGGACGTGAGCGCGGTGATCGACCGCTACATCCGGTCGTTCGAGGCGGCCGACATCGACGGGCTCGTCGCGTTGCTGACCGACGACGCCGTCTTGGAGATGCCGCCGGTTCCGCTGTGGTACTCCGGAAAGGCCGACTACGGGCGGTTCATGGCGCGGCTTTACGACATGCGCGGCACCGGCTGGCGGATGGTGCCGACCTCGGCGAACGGGCAGCCGGCGACCATCGCGTACTGCCTGGGCGACGACGGCCGGTATCACCTGCACACCTTGCAGATCTTCACGGTGACGCCGTCCGGCATCTCGCACAACGTGGTGTTCCAAGACCTGGAAGTGTTCCGGGCGTTCCGGTTCCGGCCTACGCTGCCAGCGGTCCGGAGTCCCAGCGACGGCGCGTGATCCGGACCGGGAGCTCTTCGCCGCGTGCCTGTGCTGCGAAGAGGTGGGCACGCGTGCGGCGCCACCAGACGATCATCCGGAACGAGCCGAGCGCGAGCACGGCGACGAGCACCAGCAGCGCGACGCGGAAGTTGCCGCCGGTCAGTTCCAGCAGGACACCGACGCCGAGCGCGGCGACCGTGGTCGCGACGAACCCGCCGACGTTGACGACGCCGGTCGCGGTGCCGACGCGGTGCAGCGGGTTGTAGTCGCGGGCGAGTGCGAAGCCGATCATCGAGGCGGGGCCGCCGAGCGCGAGCAACGCGAACGCGGGCACCAGCAGCGCGAGCGGGACCTGACCGGGCCAGCTCAGCAGCACGGCCCAGATGGCGGTCGCGCCGACCAGGTAGCCGCCGACCAGCGGCATCCGCAGTGACGGGTGTTTGCCGATGATCGCGCCGGTGAGCGGGCCGCCCGCCATCGAGCCGAAGACGAAGACGGTCAGCAGGGTGCTGGCCGTCGACGTCGGGAAGCCTTGTCCCTGCACGAGAAACGGGACGCCCCAGAGCATGGTGAGCACGTTGGGCGCGAACATCGTGCTGAAATGCACCCAGAAACCGAGTCGGGTGCCCGGTTCACGCCAGACCGAGCGGACCTGGCGGCCGAGTTCACGCGGACGGACCGGTTCTGGCGCCGGCGCGGTGACGCCTTCGGGCAGATCCTTGACGCGCAGGACCACCACGGTCGAGTAGACGACCGTGACGATGCCCGCGACGAGGAACGTCGGCGTCCAGCCGGGACCGTCGAGCAGCAGGCTCAGCGGGACGGTCGCGGCGAGGTTGCCGATGTAGCCGATGGCGGCGGTGAGCGCGGTGACGATCGCGTACTGGCGGCCGGGGAAGTGCGCGGCGGCCAGGCGCAGCACGCTGACGAAGGTGAGCGCGTCGCCGACGCCGAGCACGCCGCGGGCGACGAGGCCGAGCGCGTACGAGTGGGCGAGCGCGAGCAGGATCTGGCCGAGCCCGAGCGTCAGCAGCGCGGCGGTGAGGATCTTGCGCGGGCCGTACCGGTCGACGAGCACACCGGTCGGGATCTGCATCGCGGCGTAGACACCGACCTGCAGCACGGTGAACATGCCGAGCGCGGCGGCCCCGACGCCGAAGCGTTCGGCGGCCTGCAGCCCGGCGACACCGAACGAGGTCCGGTGGAAGACGGCGAGCAGGTAGACGGCGGCGGCGGTCATCCAGATGAGCCAGGCCCGGCGCACGGTGATCCTCCCTGAAGGGGTAGACGGCATGAGGGAGACGCCCGCGTTGCCGCCTCGATATTTGTATCGCCTAAGCAACGGTGAAACATACCCGTTATCGCCGTGTCTTTGCCCACACGCGGCTGAGCTGAATATCGTTCATGTTATGACGTCTCTGCGCGGAGCGCACGCGGTGATCACCGGCGGATCCAGTGGCATCGGCTTCGCGACGGCGTTCATGCTCGCCCAGCGCGGCGCCTCGGTGACGTTGATCGCGCGCGACAGTGTCAGGTTGGAAGCGGCTGCTTCGTCCTTGCGCGACGCGGGCGCTCCAGACGTTCGAACGGCCGCGGTGGACGTTTCCGATCAGCGGGCCATCACGGCCGCTTTGGGTTCCTTGGATCCTTGCGATGTCTTGGTGACCGCAGCGGGACAGGCGCGGCCCGGACACTTCTTGGAGCTGGAAGATTCCGTTTTCCGGCAAATGGTCGAAGTCGACTACTTCGGCACGCTCTATCCGATTCGCGCGGTCGCGCCGTCGATGATCGAACGAGGCCGCGGGTCGATCGTGGCGATCTCGTCGGCGACGGCGCTGCTCGGGATTTACGGCTACACCGCGTACAGCCCGGCGAAGTTCGCGGTGCGCGGGCTGATGGAGTGCCTGCGCGGGGAGTTGCGGCCGCACGGCGTGCACGTCGGCTGCGTGTATCCGCCGGACGTCGACACCCCGCAGCTGGCCGAGGAGAACGAGTTCAAGCCCGCGGAGACCGCGGCGATCAGCGGCGCGGTCAAGCCGATGACCGCGCCGGCGGTCGCCGCGAAGATCGTGCGCGCGATCGAGCGTGAGCGTTTCGCCGTCTACCCGGACCGCTCGATGGCCTTGCTGGCCGGGCTCGGCCCGCTCGCCGCGCCGCTCGTGCGCCGGGTGACCGACCGCAAGGTCCGCGAAGTTCGGCGCCGCGCCCGGCGCGACCCGCGATAAAGCCCGCTTTACTCCCGGGGATAAAGCGGGCTTTACTCCGGGGAGTAAAGCCCGCTTTATCCCGGGTTTTAGGGGTAGGCCACCACGTTGACCGGGACTGTGCCCGTGGGGGTCACAGCGCCGGTGTCGTTGATGACGTGGGTGATGGTTCCCTTGTAGTTCAAGGAAACCGTGAGCAGGTTGTGGAAGCGGACGCCGCTGCGGTTCGGCACTTCGAAGGCGTGGTAGAGGTTCACGGCCGGGTTGGTGTCGAAGAAGCAGTAACTGCCCAGGCCCCATGCCTCATGCGAGGTCACGTTGTCGCCGACCTTGTAGGCCGCGTAGCCGTTGCGGCCGTTCGGGGCCATCCACGAGGCCTGGTTCGGGACGTCGTAAGGGATCTCGTTCTGGAAGAAGATCGTCCGGCCGTTCTGGCCGTTCCAGATCACCTGGTACTTCTGGTAGTGCTCGACGAACAGCCCGGTCGCGAGCACGTTGTTGCCGTTGACGATCAAGCCCGTGTCGGCCGTGTTCGAGGTCCAGCCGACGCCACTGCCGTGATCGGCGCGCCAGGCCCAGATGTGATCGATGAGCACGTCGTTGCTGTTGACGATCAGGCTGTTGGTCGCCTTGCCCGCGAACTGCCCGCCGATGCGGAAGAACACGTCCTGCAACGAGGTCGGGTTGCCGGAGTGCCCCGCCGACGAGCCGGACGGGCCGACCGTGAGCAGTGACTGGGAGTTGGTCGTGCCCGCGTCGAAGAGCAGGCCCTTCAGCCGCACGCCGTCGACGTCGGCGACCTGCATGGCGTTGACGCCGTTGTCGGGCACCAGTGTCGGGTAGCCGATGCCGAGGATGGTCGTGTTCGCCTTGGTCACGTTGAGCGTCTGGTTGAGGTGGTAGACGCCCGGCGTGAAGAACAGGTTGCAGCCCTGGGACAGCGCCGTGTTGATGGTCGACGCGCTGTCGCCGGGCTTGACGACGTAGAACGTGCTCATCGACTGCGAGGTGCCGGGGGTGCTGCCGTTGGCCCAGGACGGGCCGGAAGCGTTGGTACGCAAGGAAGGCAGGAACACCCGATACTTGCCGGCGCCATCGAGGTAGAGGTACGGGACGTCGCGCGAGACCGGCGTGGTGCCGAGGGTGGTCTCCGGCGGGTTCGGGAAGGTGTTGGCAGGCGCGCCGTTCGTGCCCGAGAAGACCATGTTCCAGACGCCGCCCTCCCAGCTGCCGTAGTTGCTGTCGCGGGTGTACCACTGCTGCTGCGAGATCGACGCCGTCTTGCCGGAGACCTTCGAGTCCGCCGTGTAGCCGCCGGAGGCGAAGCCGTAGCTGGCCGGGAAGAGGTTCAGACCGCCGCGGATGTCCATCCTGCGGAACGGCGCGGCCTGCGCGACCGCCCAGCGGGTGGCGCCGCTGCTGGGCACGACCGCCAGGTTCTCCGTCGAGCGCCAGAAGTTCTGCAGCGCCACACCGTGGTCGGACTCGTTGAAGGCGTCGACGGTGACGTCACCGTTGATCACCACGTCGCCAGGGTTCTGGCCGAGCCCGGCCACCGAGGTGTAGTAGCCGACGTCGTCGTGGATGCCGTTGTAGGTGCCGGGCTTGAACAGGTGCGCGTACCGGCGCTCGGTGAACTGCGCGGTCAGCGTGTCCTTCTGCTGGTTGAAGTCGGCGTCGAGCTGCGACTGGATCGCGGTGGCCGACATGCCGGGGTTGAAGATGCGCACGTTCGGCCCGAAGTTCGGGACCTCGGGCTGCGTCGGGCAGCCCGCGCTGGTGCCGATCGTGTAGCTCGCGCTGGCCACGGCCGAGGTGGTGAAGCCCGCCTTGATGCCGATCGCGTTGATCGTCCGCGACGACGGGACGCTGATCGGGCCGGTGTACTGGGGAGACGAGGCCGTCGGCGTCGAGCCGTCCACCGTGTACCGGATGGTCGAGCCCGCGGTGGCGGTCGAAATCGTCACCGACTGGGTAGAGGTGTAGCTGCCGCCCGGCGGGCTGAACGTCGGGGTCGCCACCTGCGAGGCGCTGTTCCCGTGGGTGTACGAGTAGTGCGGGCTGTCGTACTGCGGGCCGTTCTTCTCGTAGGTGAACCAGTAGTCCAGCACGGTTCCGGTGCTCAGCGAGCCGACGGTGTGCCGCCACGTGCCGCTGCCGTTGACCATCCTGACGTTCTGCTGCCCCGAGCCGTTGACGAGGTAGTGCACGTCGACGTAGAGCGCGGGCGTGGTCGGAGTGAACGAGATCTGAGCCTGCGTCGCGTTGAGGCTCGCGACGCTTTGGGTGTAGTCGGCTTCAGCGGCGGCGACGCCACCGAAACCCGTCAGCGCCAGTAGCGACGCGATCAGCAGGACCACACCGGCTCGGCGACGTTGCCGAATCTTCGTACTCACGAAAAAGGCACCTCCATAGTGAAAACCAACACTGTGAGGAGGCGCCCTCGCGTTTCAGGTTAACCCGGGCGACCGCGAATACGGAAGGGTCAATTGGTCCGGACCGCCCCGACGACCGCCCAGTGCCCCGACCGCCAGCGCCAGAGCAGCGACACCAGCCGGAGCAGCATGAACAGCGTGAGCCCCGTCCAGATGCCGGTCAGCCCCCAGTCGAACGCCAGCGACAGCCAGATCAACGGGAGGAACCCGAGCGCGGCGCTGCCGAGCGTCGCGTTGCGAAGGAACGCCGCGTCGCCGGCGCCGAGCAGGACACCGTCGAGCGCGAACACGACGCCCGCGATCGGTTGCAGCGCAACGAAGAACCACCAGGCGTGCGGGATCTCGGCGAGCACGGCCGCGTCGGAGGTGAACACGTTCGGCAGCACCGGCGTGAGCGCGGCGAACACGACGAGCAGCACGCAGCCGAGCGCCAGGCCGTACCGGGTGATCTGGGTGGCGACGCCTTTGGCCTGCCTGCTGGAGCCCGCGCCGAGCGCCGCGCCGATCAGCGACTGCGCGGCGATGGCCACGGAATCGAGCACCAGCGCCAAAAACGTCCACAGCTGCAGCACGACCTGGTGTGCGCCAACGGCTTCCGTCGACGTCCGCGAAGCGACGGCCGCCGCGGAAATGAAGCACGCCTGGAAAGCGAGGCTCCGCAACACGAGGTCCCGGCCGAGGCCGAGCTGCGCGCGCATGAGCTTGAAATCGGGCCGCAGCGGAACCTGCTCTCGCACCAGCGCGGCGAGGAACATCGACGCCGAGATCACCTGCGCGACGACGTTCGCGATCGCCGAGCCTTCGAGTCCCCAGTCCAGCCCGTAGACGAGCACCGGGCACAGCACGGCGGAAATGGCGTTGCCAGCCAACACGAAACGCAGCGGACGGGCGGTGTCCTGTACGCCGCGCATCCAGCCGTTGCCCGCCATGGTCACCAGGATCAGCGGCGCGCCGAACAACGCGATCCGCAGCCACGACACGGCCGCGTCGGCGATCTCGTCGCTGCCGGAGAGCCCACGTGCGACCGGATACGCCAGCAGCTGCCCCACGATGAGCACGAGCACGCCGACCACGAGCGCGAGCCACGTGGCCTGGACGCCCTCCCCCACCGCTTCCGCGCGCCTGCCCGCGCCGTGCAGCCGCGAGGTGCGCGAAGTCGTGCCGTAGGACAGGAAGGTCAGCTGTCCCGAAATCTGGGAAAGCAGCACGCCACCGAGCGCCAGCCCCGCCAGCGGCAGCGCGCCGAGATGCCCGACCACCGCCGTGTCCACCAGTACGTACAGCGGCTCCGCCGCCAGCACGCCGAGCGCGGGTACGGCGAGTCCGAGCACCTTGCGAGCAGGCACCCGCTCATCGGTCGAGTTCTCCACGTGCTGAACCTTAACTCGCAGGTCCGACAAGATCATCGAGCGATTTGACAGAATAAACTGTCAAGAGGATCGTGGTGCCATGACGTCGCACGACCTGCTCGAAGAGCCGGAGCAACTCCGCCGCGCGCTGTCGCCGTTGCGGCTGCGCCTGCTGACCCGGTTGCGCACCCCGGCGTCGGCATCCGAGCTGGCAGCGGAGCTGGAGATGCCCCGGCAGCGGCTCGGTTATCACCTCAAGCAGCTTGAGGAAGCCGGGCTGGTCGAACTCGTCGAGGAACGCAGGCGCCGCGGCTTCATCGAGCGTGTGTTGCGTGCCACAGCCGATTCCTACGTAGTGGACCCCGACGTGCTCGGCCGCCCGCCGGGTCCGGTCGACGGCGACAAGCACGCCGCGGAGCATCTGCTCGACACCGCGTCCGCGACCGTCCGCGACGTCGCCCGCATGCAGTCCGCCGCCGAGCGCGACGGCCGCCGTCTGCTCACTTTCACGCTGGAGACCGAGGTCCGCTTCGAGGCCCCGGCCGACGTGCACCGTTTCACCGAGGCGCTCGCCGGCGCGATCGCCGACGTCGTCGCCGCGTTCGACACCCCCGACGGCAAGCCGTACCGCCTGGTCGGTGCCGGATATCCCGCACCGTTTTCCTCAGCAGGGAGCAAGTCATGACCGAAGAACCGCTCAAGATCGAGGTCACCATCGCCGCGCCGGCCGACGAGGTCTGGCGCGCGATGCGGGATCCGGAGCTCATCCGCCGCTGGCACGGCTGGCACCTCGACAGCCTCGATGCCGAGATCCAGATGATCTACGTCGACGAGGTGACCGAAGACGCCGAGAACCACGTGCTGGAGACGGGCGGCGACAGATTCAGCCTGCATTCCGCGGACGGTGGCACGGTCGTCCGGCTCACCCGCGGCCCGCGCGGCGCGAACCCGGAGTGGGAGGCCTACTACGACGACATCACCGAGGGCTGGCGGACCTTCCTGGTGCAGCTGCGGTTCGGCATGGAGCGCCACGGTCTCGCCGAGCGGCAGACGGTGTTCCTGCACGGGCCCGTGCCCGGCGACTCACTGCGGGCGAAGCTCGGCGTGGCAGGCATCGACGGCGCGTACACCGTGACGCTGGCGACCGGTGACACCTTCGCCGGTGAGGTCTATGCCCGCAGCGAGCTCCAGATCGCGCTCGTCGTGGACTCGATCGGCCTGCTGATCGTCGCCGACGCGCCCAAGCCGGGCGGTCACTGCCTGGCCGTGCTGACCACGTACGACTTCGGCGATTTCGACGCGGTCAACGAGCGCTGGACGAAGTGGTTCGCCTCCCTCGCCGAGTGAGCTAGGCGGGGTAACCCTCGTCGGTTCCCGGATCGCGGCCGTCGCCGCGGACGACGAGCCGGTCGAGGTAGTGGTTCCAGCCCTTGCCGTGCTCGGCGAACATCTCGACCGGCAGCCCGCGGTGACGCAGGCGCAGGTTCGTGGCGGCGCCGTCGGCTTCCAACGTGATGTCGACGGTGCTGCTGCCCGGCGGCACCGGGCTGCCCTCGGCCTCCCAGCCCCAGGTGAAGACGATGTGACTGTGCGGCTCGACGATCACGAACTCGCCGGCCGCCATGTCGTCGCCGCGCACGAGCATGCGGAAGACGCCGCCGGGTCGCGGGTCGAGCTCGGCTTCGACGCCCATCCAGGACAGCCAGCGCGCGCTGTCGGTGAAGAACGAGAAGACCGTGGCTTGCGAGGCGTTGATACGCCGTTCGACCACCACCTCCGGCGTCACGCCGTCTCCTCACGCTCGGCCGCTTCGGCCAGCTCGGCGAGCCGGTCGAGCTCGGTGGCCCACATCTGCTCCAGCCAGTGCACCAGCGGGCCCAGCGCTTCACGGTTGGCCCGGTAGAACCGGCGCGTCCCATCCTTGCGGACGCTGACGAGTCCGGCCTTGCGCAACACCCCGAGATGCTGCGAAACCGCACCGAAGGTGACGTCGAAGTGCTCCGCGACCTCGCCCGCTGACCGCTCGGCGTCCCAGACCAGCCGCAGGATCGCGCGGCGGCGGGGTTCGGCGACCACGGCCAATGCGTCCATACGGGTGAGTTTAGCGACGGCTAAAGCTTGCCTCAATCCGGCGGACGAGCTATTTTAGTCGTCACTAAAGTAACCCGGAGTGAGGGAGATTCCCCCGATGTCCGAAGGCCCCGTGACCGATCAACTGGCCGCCGCCGAAGCCACGCTGAAGATCTGCGTCGCGACGCTGCACCGGCTCGGCCCCGACGACGGCACCCGGCAGACGCCCTGCGCCGATTTCAACGTCGACCAGGTCGTCGAGCACCTGCTCGGCTCACTGTCCAGCCTCAGCGCGATAGCGGGCAAGCCGCTGGAGACACCCGCCGACGGCACGCACGAGGCCAGGGTCGCCGCCTCCGGGCGGCACGCGATCGACGCCTGGCGAGCCCGCGGGCTCGACGGTGTCGTCCAGGCCGGTCCCGTCGAACGCGACGCCGCGCTGACCGCGGCCATCATGTCGCTCGAACTGCTCGTGCACGCCTGGGACGTGGAGGTCGCGCTCGGCCGCACGCTCGACGTGAGCGATCAGCTCTGCTCGTACGTGCTCGAGCAGGCGCGGCAGGTCGTCATTCCCCCGATGCGCGCGGGCCGCTTCGGTCCCGAGGTGGCCGCGCCCGAAGACGCGACCGGTCTCGAACGCCTCATCGCGTTCACCGGCCGCACTGCCTGAGAGAGGAAACGTCATGCCGCACCACGCTGCCTACCTGCAGGGCACCCCGAGCTGGGTCGACCTGCAGACCACCGACCAGGCCGCGGCCAAGTCGTTCTACGGCGGGCTGTTCGGCTGGGAGTTCGACGACCAGAAGACGCCGGACGGCGCCGTCTACTCGATGGCCGCCAAGAACGACGGGGTCGTCGCCGCCATCTCCGCGCAGTCACAGCCCGGCCTGCCGCCGATGTGGAACACCTACCTCGCGGTCGACGACGTCGACGCGGCGGCCGCGCGCGTCGAGACCGCGGGCGGCAAGCTGATGATGCCGCCGTTCGACATCATGGACGCGGGCCGGATGTGCTTCGCCATCGATCCCGGCGGCGCGCCCGTCGGCCTCTGGCAGGCCAAGGAGCACATCGGCGCGACGCTCGTCAACGAGCCGGGCGCGCTGATCTGGAACGAGCTGATCACCGACGACGAAGCCGCGCTTTCCTTCTACGACCAGGTTTTCGGCACCCACTGGGACGCGCGCGACCTCGGCGGCGGCACCCCGTACGTCGCGCTCGTGGTCGACGGGGAACGCATCGCGGGCACGGTGAAGCCGCGGGTGCCGGGCACCCCGAACCACTGGCACGTCTACTTCGCGGTGGCCGACGCGGGCGAGACCGCCGAGCAGGTCACCGCACTCGGCGGCACCGTCCTCACTGGACCGTTCGACACCCCGATCGGCCCGATGGCCCAGCTGCGCGACCCGCAGGGCGGAGTGTTCAGCGTCTTCGCGCCGAAACCGCCCAACGACTGAGCTTGGTCGTGAGTGGTATGGCCGGTTCTAACCGGCGATACCACTCACGACCCCGTCAGAGCCTCGGGGCGCGGTCGAGCGCGTCGCGCAGCAGGCCGAGCGCGTGCTCGGCGGTGCCGTGGACGGTGCATCCGGCGGCCAGCCGGTGCCCGCCGCCGCCGAGTTCGCGCGCGGCCAGCGAGACGTCGATCTTGCCCATCGCGCGCAGCGAGACCTGCCACTCCCCCGGCGCGCCCTCCTTGAGCACGACGGCGACCTCGGCGTCGCGAGTGGACCGGACGACGTCGATGACGGACTCGACCTCTTCGGACCGCACGGTCGCCGCCGTCTCGGCCGTGACGACCGCGTGCACCAGGCCGAGGCCTTGCGCGCTTCGCGGCTCGAGCCGGGCGCCAGCCAGTACAGTCGCGAGCATCGGCAGGTACGTGAACGGGTGCGAGTCGACGATCTCCCTGGTCAGCGCCATCGGCTGGACGCCGGCTTCGAGCAGCCGGGCGGCCATCGCGTGCGTGGCCGGGCGGGCGCGCCGGAAGCCGCCGGTGTCGGTGACCAGCCCGGCGTAGAGGCAGCGCGCGGTCGGCTCGTCGAGCTCGTCGCCGAGCGCGTCGATCAGCTGCAGCACCAGCACGGCCGTCGCCTCGGCGGTCTCGTCGACCACGTGGTGGGTGCCGTAGAACTGGTTGGACGCGTGATGGTCGACGACGAGCACCTGCCCGCCCGACTCCTTCGCCTTCGCGACCCGGCCGCCGAGCGAACCCAGCCGCCCGAGCGTCGGCGTGTCGAGGCCGATGAGCAGCGGCTCGGTCTCGGGCAGCTCATCGGGGCGCACGAGCAGGCCGTCGGCGTCGAGCCCGCGCAGCGTCTCGGGCGGCACCCACTCGCCGCCGCCGGTCCCGAAGGACACGCGCACGGTCGCGCCGCGTTTGCCGAGCACCCGGCCCAGCGCGAGCGCGCTGCCGAGTGCGTCGGCGTCGGGACGCACGTGCCCGAGCAGGGTCACGTCGGTCGCGGAGGTCAGCAGGGCGGCGGCTTGCCGGATGTCGTGCTCCAAAGACGCTGTCACGGTCGGTCACGCTACGCTCTCCAGGATGCCTGAGTACGCGATCCTGGTGTATCCGTCGGCCAATCGGGTGTACACCGACTCCTCCCCCGCGCTGTTGCGCGCCGAACTGGCCGTGTTCGGCGCCGCGTTGAGCTCCCCGCTCGGCGAGATCGGCGAAGACCGGATCGGTGGCGTCAGCTACGTGACCTTCGGCAGCGAAGCACCGCTGACGGCGACCGACCTGGCGCTGCTGTCCAACCTGTCCTCGCTGTACGCGCTGTTCGAGCGCGGCGACGGCGTGTTGAAGCCGGTGACGGTCGACCCGGCCGCCGCCTTCGACTCGGACCTGCTGACCATCCAGAAGTACCCCGGCAAGACGAACGAGCTGTTCACGAAGCTGCTGTTCAACGTCACGCTGCTCGCGGGCGCCAAGCCCGTCTTCGGCGAGCCGCTGTACGTGCTCGACCCGCTGTGCGGGCGCGGCACCACGCTGAACCAGGCGATGATGTACGGCTGCCACGCCTACGGTCTCGACGTCGACGGCAAGGACTTCGACGCCTACGAGATGTTCATCAAGACGTGGCTGCGCACCAAGCGGGTCAAGCACACCGCCGAGTCCGGCCAGGTCCGCCGCAACAAGGTGCGCCTCGGCCGTCGCCTCGACCTCGAGTTCGGCCTGACGAAAGAGCAGTACAAGGCGGGCGACACCCGCAAGATCACGTACTTCAACGCCGACACCCTCACGACCGACGAGCTGCTGCGCGCCCGTTCGGTCGACCTGATCATCACCGACGCCCCGTACGGCGTCCAGCACGGCAGCCACCGCGACGCCGGCCTGGCCCGCAGCCCGCACGACCTGCTGGCCGCCGCCGTGCCGGTGTGGTCGCGGGTGCTCCGTCCTGGCGGCGCCTTGGGCATTTCGTGGAACACCAACGTCTGCCCGCGCGCGGACCTGGTCGACATCCTCAAGCGCGCCGGCCTCGAAGTCCGTGAAGGCGGGGCCTACGAAGAGTTCGCGCATCGCGTGGACCAGGCGATCGTGCGCGACCTCGTGGTCGCTTCGAAACCCTCGTGAGCGTTGCGGGCGGTTCTAACCGCCCGCAACGCTCACGACCCCGGGTAGGGTAAATGAGTGGCGGGCGGGCTGTCGGCTCCGGAATGCTCGGGCGGGTGATCACCATGCGCCGGTACGCCGGGCCCGAGGATCTGCGGGCGATGCAGTCGCTCACCGAGCGGGTCTGGACGCTGGGCACGTACTGCCACATCGGCGACCAGGCTTGGGAACGGACGCACATCGGCGGGCGCGAGGCCGAATGGCCGACCGCGATCTGGGAGGACGGCGGGCAGGTCGTCGCCTGGGGCTGGACGTTCCTGCCGGGCGGACTGCACTTCCTCGTCGACCCCGCGCGGCCGGAATTGGCCGACGAGGTCCTGCGCTGGTTCGACACCGTCGCCGAGACGGACGAACGCAGCATTACCCTGTTGGACAAGGAAACCCACCTCAGGGCCGCGCTCGAACGCCAAGGGTACCGGCTCGGTGACTCCACCGTGCACAACGACTACATGCGCCGCTCGTTGCACGATCTGCCGGAACCCGTTGTCCCGCAAGGCTTTCGTGTCCGGCATATCGAGCCGGGGGATCTCTCACGACGGGTGGCCGTGCATCATGCGGCTTGGGAACCGTCGAGGGTCACCGAAGACAGCTACCGTGCCGCCATGGAGACCTGGCCTTATCGGTCCACTTTGGACTGGGCCGCCGAGGCCGAGGACGGGACCTTCGTGGCCAGTTGCCTGATCTGGCTGGACGGACGGAACCGGGTCGGGCTGATCGAGCCGGTCGGTGCCGATCCCCGGTTCCGGCGGCGGGGCCTGGCCCGCGCGGTGTGTCTCGCCGCGCTGGGTGCGGTGCGGGACGCGGGCGCGGACCAGGCCATCGTGTATCCGGTGCGTGGCCTCGCCAAAGCCGCCGCGGCAGCGCCGTTGTACGAGAACCTCGGGTTCAGCTCTTACGCCAGGACCCTTACTTACGTCAGGCGATGAACCACTGCTGGGCGTCGGTCTGGTTGTAGGACCACAGCCGCACGAAATCGTTGCTGGTCAAGGCTGTTGCAATAGTGCTGCACCAGTATCGTGCCGTTGCCGGCGACGTCGGCGCACATCCCGCTGGCGAGGTTGCGCAGGCGGAACGCCGAGTAGACGCTGCCGAAGATCGACACGGTCCCCGACGGGTCGAGGAACCAGAACTGGTCACTCGCGCCGTCACACGCGTAGTGGCCGAGCTGGGTCCCGTTCACCCCCGGGCTGCTCGCCAGCGAGAGACACTCGCCGTAGCGGGCGTTGACCAGCTGGTTCGCCGCCACCGCGTGCGCCGGGACCGAGAGTCCGGCGATGCCCACCACGAGCGCGACGATCACCGAGACGATGCGTTTCATGTGCCCTCCAAGTCGCGTCCGGTGGGCAGAAACGCTAGGAAGAATCCCGGCTCGTGCAGTGAGTAGCCGGATTACTCTAGAACTGGCCGACGACCTCTTCGGCGCGGTCACGGCGGGTGTAGAGGTCCCAGTACAGCTCGGCGAGCTCGTTCGGCTCGGCCCGTGGCGGCTGCAGGCCCAGCCCGGCTTCGGGCATCGAGTCGAACATCACCTGGGCGTCGCTGCGTTCGATCAGCACGCCGATCGTGAGCGCGCCGGCGTAGATTCCCTTGTCCGCCACCACGCCGTGGAGATTGTGCACGTAGTTGCGCAGTGAAGCCTGCGCGGCGCCGTACATCGCGAGCTGCGGGATCGGGTCCTTCGAGGACAGGCCCAAGCCGTAAAGCAGGCCGCCGTCGCCCTGCTCCAGCAGGCGCGGCAAGAGCAGATTGGTCAGCGAAAGCGGAGCGAGCGTGGCTCCCTCCAACGCGAGACGCAATGAGTCGACCTCGATCTCAAGCGCCGGGCGGACACTTTCGATTCCCAGGTAGCCGTTGATCACCGCGACGTCGATGTCGCCGATGGCCTCGACGAGCGCCGCGTGCCCGCCGATGTCCGCCAGGTCGGCGGTGAACGCCTCGGCCTTGACGCCTTCGGCGGCCAGTTCGTCCACAAAGGACTTCAGGCGGCCGGCGTTGCGGGACACCAGTGCCACCCGGTAGCCCTCCTTGCCGAAGCGGCGTGCCGTCGAGATGCCCAGACCGGGTCCCGCGCCGAAAATCGCGAGCGTCTTCATGAATTCCCTCCAGAGCGATAAGTTGAGGAGACCCTCATATTTGCCACGCTACCTCAACTTGAGGAGACCTTCAACTTACTTATACTGGACGACATGGACCGCCCGCTCCGCCGAGACGCGCAACGCAACCGTGACCTGCTGGTCGCGGCCGCACGCGAGGTGTTCGGCGGCAAGGGGCTCGAAGCGCCGCTGGAGGAGATCGCGCGCCGGGCCGGGGTCGCCATCGGCACGCTCTACAACCGCTTCCCCGCGCGCGTGAATCTGATCGAGGCGGCGTTCATGCCACAGCTCGACGAGGCGCTGGAGATCGCCACCCAGGCGCTGGCGTTCGACGATCCGTGGGCCGGGCTCGTCCACTTCATCGAGCTGAGCTGCGATCGGCAGTCGACCGACCGTGGCTTCGCCGAGCTCTGCGCCGGCGCGATCACGGCGCCCGCGATCGACAAGGCGAAGGCCGCGATCTGGGAGATGGTCCTCGATCTCGTCGGCAGGGCGCACGATTCCGGTCAACTGCGGCCGGACGCCGAAGCGGGCGACCTGCTCACCGCGATCGCCGCGGCGTCGAACATCCCCGACTGGCGCAGGCATCTGACATTCCTGCTGGACGGCTTCCGGGCTAAGTGACCCGCGAGCCGACGAACTTGACGATGTCCGGCAAGACGCGCTTCCAGTAGGCATCGTTGTGGGAGCCCGGCGAGAACTCGGAGACCTCCGGCTTGGCCGCCTGGGAGAACTTGCGGTCGGCCGCGACGAACGGGTCGGAGTCGCCGCACCACAGCCCGATCGGCCGGTCGCGCAGCTCGTCCGTGTGCCGCAACGGCTCCTCGGACTCCCACTGCGCCTGGTCGCGGAAAACCTTGCGGGACTTGGCATCCGGCCAGCTGACGAACAACGCCGCACTGCACGCGGCGACGGCTTTCAGGTTCGGGTGATCACGGGCGTAGCGCAGCGCGCCGAACGCGCCCATCGAGATCCCGAACGCGGCGGACGGCTCGCGCAGGTCGCGATGTGTGACCCAGCCGGGCACTTCTTCGCGGAGCATCCTTTGTGGATCGTCGTCGGAGGTCGTGCGCACCCAGTAGTGGTCGCCGTCGACCGCGGCGACGGCGAACGGCTTCATCCCGGACCGCACCGCTTCGGTCAACACCGCGGGCAGGCCGAGGTCGAGGAACACGCGAGCGTTGGCGCCACGGCCGTGCAAGGCCAGGCACACCGGCAAATCCGCGGCAGGAACGCCTTCAGGGGTGATCAGCACCAGGTTCACGTCGATGCCCCGAGCCGCCGAACGCACCCGCTCCACCACCACGGGAGCGGTGAGCGGAGCAGGTGTCGACGGCGGCGGCTCGGCGGGCGGCCCCGGCTCGGGTGCCTGCGGCGCGGCGGTGCAGGCGCTGCCGGTCATCAGCAGCGCCGCGCCGCCGAGCAGCAGACCCCGGCGGGACAAACCCTTGTCAGTTACGGCTTTCCTCGGACTCGGCGAGCTCGTCGTCGTTGTCCTCGCGAGGCGCCTTGTACGGGTCGGCCTCGCCCGCGTGCTGGGCCTCGGCGGCGAGCCTGGCGACCTCGGCGTCGGCCTCGCGAGCCTTGGCCAGCAGGTCCTCGATCCGCTTGGCGTCCTCGGGGATGTTGTCGGTGACGAACGCCAGCGTCGGCGTGTAGCGAACGCCGGTGCCCTGCCCGACCTTGGTGCGCAGCACACCACGGGCCGCCTCGAGCGCGGCGGCCGCGCCCGCGAGGTCGGGCACGGAGTCGAGCCGCTCACCGAGCACGGTGTAGTAGACGGTCGCATCGTGCAGGTCCGCGGTGATCTTCGTGTCGGTGATCGTCACGTGATCGAGGCGCGGGTCCTTGATGTCATGCTCGATCGCGGACGCGACGATCTGCGAGATCCGCTTGGCGAGCTTGCGCGCGCGTGCCGGGTCGGCCACGACGCACTCCTTTCTCAGGCGAAAAACTGGTTCTAGTCGTCCGGACCGATGAGCCTGCGATGCGCGGAGAGCAGCTCGAACTCGGGCCTGCTCGCGATGAACCGCTCGCAGCTGTCGAGCACGTCCCGGACGTGTGCGCCGTCCGCCGCGACGACGGCGGCGCCGATCAGGGTGCGCCGGTGCAGGTCGAGGTGGCCCGCTTCGGCCACCGAGACGTCGAAGCGCTTGCGCACCTCGGCGAGCACCGGTTTCACCACGGATCGCTTCTGCTTCAGCGAATGAACGTCACCGAGCAGGATGTCGAGCTCGAGGGCTCCAACGAACATGGCATCAGGGTAAATCAGTCGGAACGAAAATGATCTCTATTAAAAAGCCCGGCCGGGGAGGAAAGCCCTCCCCGGCCGGACCGAACGCACTACGCGCGCGGCTTCTCGCGCTGCTCGTACGTCTCGATGAAGTCGCCGACCTTCAGATCGCTGTAGTTGCCCAAGGTCAGACCACACTCGAAGCCCTCGCGGACCTCGGTGGCGTCGTCCTTGAACCGCTTGAGCGAGTTGATCGGCAGGTTCTCCGCGATCACGGTGCCATCGCGCAGCAGACGCGCACGCGCGTTGCGGCGGATTTCGCCCGAGACCACCATGCAACCGGCGATGGTGCCGATCTTCGACGACTTGAAGACGTCGCGGATCTCCGCCCGGCCGAGCTCGACCTCTTCGAACTCCGGCTTGAGCATGCCCTTGAGCGCGGCCTCGATCTCGTCGATCGCCTGGTAGATGACCGTGTAGTAGCGGACGTCGACGCCCTCGCGGTTGGCCCGCTCGGTCGCCTTGCCCTGTGCACGGACGTTGAAGCCCAGGACGATCGCGTCGGACGCGGTCGCCAGGTCGATGTCGGACTCGGTGACGCCACCGACACCGCGGTGCACGACGTTGAGTTCAACGTCGTCGCCGACCTCGAGCTGCATCAGCGAAGCCTCAAGCGCTTCCACCGTTCCGGAGTTGTCACCCTTGATGATCAGGTTGAGGGTGCTGGTCTCCTTCAGCGCGGCATCCAGGTCCTCGAGGCTGACGCGCTTGCGGCGCGAGGCGTTGAGGGCGTTGCGGGTGCGCGCCGAACGACGCTCGGCGATCTGGCGTGCCACGCGGTCCTCGTCGACGACGAGGAACGTGTCGCCCGCGCCCGGCACCGACGTGAAGCCGATGACCTGGACCGGACGCGAGGGCAGCGCCTCGGTGACGTCCTCGTTGTGCTCGTCGACCATCCGGCGGACACGGCCGTAGGCGTCACCGGCGACAACCGAGTCGCCGACGCGCAGCGTGCCGCGCTGGACCAGGACGGTGGCCACCGGGCCGCGGCCGCGGTCGAGGTGCGCCTCGATCGCGACACCCTGGGCCTCCATGTCCGGGTTGGCACGAAGATCCAGCGTGGCATCCGCTGTCAGCAGGATCGCCTCGAGCAGGCCGTCGATGTTGATGCCCTGCTTCGCGGAGATCTCGACGAACATGGTGTCGCCACCGTATTCCTCGGCCACCAGGTTGTACTCGGTGAGCTGCTGCCGGATCTTGTCCGGGTTCGCGCCCTCCTTGTCGATCTTGTTGACCGCGACCACGATCGGGGCCTTGGCGGCCTGCGCGTGGTTGATCGCCTCGACCGTCTGCGGCATGACGCCGTCGTCGGCCGCGACCACGATCACCGCGATGTCCGTGGAGTTCGCACCACGGGCACGCATGGCGGTGAACGCCTCGTGACCCGGGGTGTCGATGAAGGTGATCAGGCGCGGGTTGCCCTCGAGCTCGGCCTCGATCTGGTAGGCGCCGATGTGCTGGGTGATGCCACCGGCTTCACCTTCGCGCACCTTCGTCTTGCGGATCGTGTCGAGCAGTCGGGTCTTACCGTGGTCGACGTGACCCATGATGGTCACGACCGGCGGACGGACCCGCAGATCCTCTTCGTCACCCGCGTCGTCGCCGTAGGTGATGTCGAAGGTCTCGAGCAGCTCGCGGTCCTCTTCCTCCGGGCTGACGACCTGGACGACGTAGTTCATCTCGCCGCCGAGCAGCTCGAGGATGTCGTCCGACACGGACTGCGTCGCCGTGACCATCTCACCGAGGTGGAAGAGCACCTGCACCAGCGAAGCCGGGTTGGCGTCGATCTTCTCGGCGAAGTCGGTCAGCGAGGCACCACGCGGCAGCCGGATCGTCTCGCCACTGCCCTTGGGCAGGCGGACGCCGCCGACGCTGGGCGCCTGCATGTTGTCCATGTACTCCTGGCGCTTCTGCCGCTTCGACTTGCGGCCCTTGCGCGAGGGTCCACCGGGACGGCCGAAGGCACCAGCGGTGCCGCCGCGACCACCGGGGCCACCACGACCGCCGCCGCCACCGCGGAAGCCGCCGCCACCGGCGGGGGCGCCACCGCCACCACCGGGACCGCCGCCACCGGGACGGAAGCCGCCACCGCCACCGCCGCCACCACCGGGACGGAAGCCACCGCCGCCGCCACCGGGGCCGCCGCGAGCGCCGCCACCGGGGCCACCACGGGCACCGGCGCCGGGACCGCCACGCGGAGCGCCGCCGGGTCCACCGCGACCGGCGGGGCCACCACCGGGTCGGGGAGCCGGGCGACCGGGCATCATGCCCGGGTTCGGGCGCGGAGGCATGTTGCCGGGCGTCGGCCGGTTGCCGCCACCCTGGCCACCACCGGGACGCGGGGCCGGACGCTCACCGGCGCCGCCACCCGGACGCGGCGGACGGTCACCGGCGCCACCCTGCGACTGACCGGGTCCCGGACGGGGACCGGCCGGACGCGGGGCCGGAGCACCGGAACCGACACCGAACGGGTTGTTGCCGACCTTCGGCGTACGGGGACCCGGCTTCGGGCCTGCGGGCTTGGGGCCCTGCGGCTTCGGCGGGACCACGGACGGCGTGGAGGGCGCGGCCGGAGCCGCCGAAGCGGCGGCAGGCTGCTGAGCGGGCGGCTGAGCCGGGGCGGGCGGCTTGGGAGCCGACGGCGCCTGAGCGGGCTTCGCCGGGGCCTCGGGTGCCTTGGCCGCCGGAGCCTGCTCGACGGGAGCGGGCGCCGGGGGCTTCGGGCCGGGACGCGGGCCGGGGCGCATGCCGCCGGGACGCGGGCCGGACGAAGCCGACGGTGCCTGCGAAGCGGCGGCGGCGGGAGCCGGGGCCGCGGGTGCGGACGGAGCCGCGGCGGGCTTGGCAGGTGCGCTCGGCGCCGGAGCGGCCGGAGTGGCCGCGGTGCCGTTGGACGCGGGGGCTGCCGGTGCCGCGGGACGCGGCGGGGCAGGGGTCGGCTTCTTGCCGCCCTTGCTGGGGTACGCGTCGCGGAGGCGGCGGGCCACCGGGGCCTCGACCGTGGACGACGCGGACTTCACGAACTCACCCTGCTCTTTGAGCTTGGCGAGAACTTCCTTGCTGGTAACTCCGAGCTCTTTCGCGAGCTCATGTACGCGGGCCTTGCCTGGCACAGCTCTCCTCACTGGGGAGGCCGGCGGCAGACCCGTCGACCTCGTCCTATTGTCGCGCGTTCATGGCTTCAGCTTCACGGCTGACTCATGACGGGTCGACCTGCTTCCTTGATTCCTGATGGACTCGGGGCTGTCCCTCGTCCGCACTCAACGCGACCAATCGCGCGAAGTGGTCTCGCACGCCGCTGGCGTCCAGCATCCCGGTGACCTTGAGGGCCCTCGGGAACGCCCGGCGACGTTCGGCTTTCGTCAGGCAGTCCTGCTCGGGGTGCAGCCACGCACCCCGGCCGGGAAGCCGCCGACGTTCGTCGACGACCAGCCGTCCGTCCACCGCGATCACTCGCAGCAACTCGCCGGCTTCACACCGCTTGCGGCATCCCACACACGTCCGCACCGGACTGTCCCGGAGCAAAGGGTGTGCGGCAGGCCGCGCGAGGTGAACCACTGCTGAGTCTAGCCCGTCGACCTTCACTCAGCCGAACCGGTTACCGCCGCGCGCCGTCCCTGATCGGGGTGGCCTTCGTCACCCTCGTCCTGCGCCCCCTCCGCGTCCGGCGCGGCGGCGTCGCTGCGGATGTCGATCCGCCAGCCGGTCAGCCTCGCGGCGAGCCGCGCGTTCTGGCCTTCCTTGCCGATGGCCAGCGAAAGCTGGAAGTCCGGCACGACCACCCGAGCCGTCTTGGCCCGCTCGTCGACCACCCGGACAGAGACAACCTTCGCCGGGGACAAAGCATTCCCGACGAAGCGCGCGGGGTCCTCGGAGTAGTCGATGATGTCGATCTTCTCGCCGGCGAGCTCGCTCATCACGTTGCGGACGCGCGCGCCGACGGGCCCGATGCAGGCGCCCTTCGCGTTGACGCCGGGCACCTTGGAGTGGACGGCGATCTTGGACCGGTGGCCCGCCTCGCGCGCCACCGCGGCGATCTCGACGGTGCCGTCGGCGATCTCGGGCACCTCGAGCGCGAACAGTTTGCGCACCAGATTGGGATGCGTCCGTGACAGCGTGATCTGCGGGCCGCGGTTGCCGCGCGAGACACCGACCACGTAGGCCTTGATCCGGCTGCCGTGCTCGTAGGACTCGCCGGGCACCTGCTCGGCCGACGGCAGCACGCCCTCGACCTCGCCGACCTGGATGACGACCATGCCGCGGGCGTTCGCGCGGGCGTCACGCTGGATGACGCCCGCGATGATCTCGCCCTCCTTGGCCGCGAACTCGCCGAAGGTGCGCTCGTGCTCGGCGTCACGCAGACGCTGCAGGATCACCTGGCGCGCGGTGGTGGCCGCGATCCGGCCGAAGCCCTCGGGGGTGTCGTCCCACTCCTCCGCGACCTCACCGGTCTCGTCGAAGGTGCGGGCGAGCACGCGCACCAGGCCGCTCTTGCGGTCGATGTCGATCTTGGCGTGGGGCTGGTGCCCCTCGGTGTGCTTGTACGCGGTCAGCAGCGCGGTCTCGATGGCGTCGATGACGGTTTCGAAGGGGATGTCCTTGTCCCGTTCGATCGCACGCAGCGCGGCGATGTCGACGTTCACTTCGGCTCCTCCTTCGACCCGTTCTCAGCGGCGTCGATCATGCCGGAAGCGTCCGCTTCCAGAAGTTTCAGGTCCTCAACGGGCGGCTGCTTGAATTCGATCTCGACCACCGCCTTGGCGACGTGCGCGTACGCGACGTCGCGGAGCTTGCCGTCGACGAGCACGCGGGCCGCCTCCTCGGTGGAGTGGCCGACCCGGCCGATGAACTCGGCACCTTCCTTCGGCGTCACCTTGACCAGGCGGAACTTGGCCCGGCGCCAGTGGCGGGGCCTGCTCAGCGGGCGGTCGAGGCCCGGTGAGGTGACCTCGAGGGTGTACGCGCTGGCCAGCACGTGCTCGTTCTCGTCGAGCGCGGCCGACACCGCGCGGCTGATCTCGGCGACCTCGTCCAAGCCCACCCCGTCGTCACCGTCGACGACGACCTTGACCAGCTGACGGCGGCCGGCTTGCTGGACCTCGAACGAGTCGAGGTCGAAGCCCGCGGCCGTGACGGCTTGGGCCACTATCGGCTCCAGCCGGCCGGCGAGTTCGTTGGGCACGTGGAGCTCTCCTGTTCACCGATGGTCACGTAGGTCGTCAAGCTTATCCGGTAGGTGTTTACGAACGTGTTAGCGGCGGGGCGTCGGCATCTACTGGCAGGATGGGGCGGCGTGACCGGTAGATCGAGTGAGCTCAGCAGGCGCCTGCTCCTGCGTTCGGCGTTGCTGGCGGTGCCTCTCGTGGCGGCGTGCGGCCCCGGGTACGCGGACGCCCCCGACCCGTTGGTCCCACTGCTCGAGCAGGCCAAGGCCGACGCGGCCGCCGCGCAGGCGCTCGCCTCGGAAGACGAGGTGGCCAAGGAGGTCGCCACCGCCCGCGAGGCGCACGCGCGAGCACTGCAGTCCGAAGTGGACCGCCTCAACCGCCCCAAGTCCGAGGTCGCCCCCGCGACCGCCCCGGAAGGCATGGCGGGCCTCAAGCAACGCCTCGCCACCGCCCGTTCCCAGGCAGCCCAGCTGCTGGAGAGCGAGAGCCGCTTCCGCGCCGGCATCCTCGCGTCGATCATCGCCGACTGCGCGGCGCTGCAGAAGCTCAAGCCCGCCGTGCTCGGCCCCGGCGACGACGCGGCCCCGTTGACCCCGGCCGACGCGGGCAAGGACGCGGTCGACGCACTGCAGCAGGCGTTGGCGGCCGAGCACGCGGCGATCTGGGTGTACGGACTGGTCAGCGCGTTCCTCCCGGGCGACTTCGGCAAGGCGGTGGCCGAGGGCTCCGCCGACCACGTCAAGCGCCGCGACTTCTGCGAGCGCACGCTCACCGCGGCCGGCGCGGCCCCGCGCGGTCCCGAAGCCGCTTACGTACCCCCGAAGCCGGTGACCGACCAGGCGTCGGCGATGGCCGTCGTCGCCTCGGCCGAGGGCGACGTGGCGAGCGCGTGGCGCTCGGTGGTCGAGCATTCCGACGGCGCCATGCGGACCACGGCCACCCAAGCCCTGATCTCGGCCTCGCGGCGGGGCACCCCTTGGCGGGCCCAGTCCGGCCTGAAGCCTGCGGCCCTCCTGGTCTCGTAAAAAATCCCAATGCGTCGTTAGGTACCTGGCAGGTCCCGAAAGCGTCGTTCGGTCCCCAGCAGGGCCCCAATGCGTCTTTCGGCACCTACCAGGGACCGAAAGACGCATTGGGATTTTTTCACTGGCGGAGGGTGCCCGCGAGTCTCAGCGCGTCGGTGGTGATGCGCTTGAGCAGTGGGTCGTCCTTGTGGCCGTCGAAGAAGTCGGCCATCACGATGGCGACCTCGTTGCCGGTCACGTGCGAGTCGTACTTCGCCTTGTAGACCTTGGGCGCGTTGGGGATCTTGGCGGTCCCGTCCTTGACGAGGTCGTCGACGTTGCCGGTGCCGTCGCGATCGGTGAGCTTCTTGAGTTCCTGCGCCTGCTCACCGTCGGGCATGGTGACCAGCACGACCGAGACCAACGCCTTCGCGCCGCCGGAGGTGGTCGTGTAGAGCGCACGCGAAAGCCGGGTGCACGTGTGCTCGGCGAAGAACTCCTTGGTCTTGGAGTACGCGTGCGCCTCGCAGTCCGTCGCCACTTGCGGGCTTTCCGCGACGGTGAACTGGAACTCGCCCGCGGACTTGGCGGGCGGTTCGGCCACCGGCGCCGCGGGTTCGTGCCGGATCAGCCACCAGACCAACCCGGACACCAAAGCGATCCCGACCAGTCCCGCGCCCTTGAGGACCGGGCTGACCGGGCTTTTCGCGGGCTCGACCCGCCTCAGTGGAGCCGTGTCGCCCATCCCGGGCGAAAAAGGTGCACCAACCACGGGTCCACACGGTAGTTCGTCACCCGATCGCGTGCAGAACCCGCTCCACATCCCCGAGGTCGTTGTAGAGATGAAAGCCGACACGTACCTTGCCCGCCCGCATGCTCGCGACCACTCCCGCCTCGGCGAACCGGTCCGCGTCGCCGTCCAGCGCGACGATCGCCGTGCCCCGCTCCGGCAGCCCGAGCTTGGTCAGCAGCGTGTCGGCCAGCCCGACGTTGTGCGCCCGCACGGCCGCCATGTCCAAAGAGGCCAGATAGGGCAACGCCACCGCGGCCCCGACCTGCGCGAACCACACCGGCGACAGATCGAACGCCCGCGCGTCCCCGGCCAGCCGCAGCGGCAGCCCGTACACCGACTGCCACGGGTCCTCCCCCGCGTACCAGTTCGCGCTCACGGGCAGCGTCCGCTCATACACCCTCGGGTGCACCGACAGCCACGCGGAACCCCTGGGGGACAACAGGAACTTGTACCCGGCCCCGACGACCCAGTCCGCCCACCCGAGGTCCAGCGGCAGCCAGCCGAGCGCCTGCGTCGCATCGAGCAACACGCTCGTGCCCGTGGCCTCCGCCGCCTCGCGCAGCTTGTCGAGATCGACGATCGCGCCGTCGGCCGACTGAACGACGCTGACGGCGACAAGGTCGTATCCGTCAAGCCTGCCCGGCAGCTCCGCCAAGTCCACTTCGGTCACTGTGACGCCCCGACGCGCTTGCGCGGCGAAGGGGAACGTGACGCTGGTGAAGTCTCCCTTGGCGACGAGCACCTTCGCTCCGTCTTCGAGCCCGGCCGCGACGTTGGCGACGAGATGCGAGACGGAGACCCCGCTCGCGACCCACTCCCCCGGCACCCCGACGAGCTGCCCGTACGCGGCACGCGCGACAGCCACGGCTTCGTCGAATTCGGGCGGCTTGGTCGCGCCACGGCTCCAGCGCATGACGGTGTCGGCCACCGCTTCGGCCACGTGGACCGGCGGGATGCCGATGCTGGGGTTGTTGAGATATCCGGCGGGAACGGCGAACTCGGCTCCGAAGGCGCTGCGGGTGCTCGTCATGCGTCCAGCATCCCTGAACGCGCCACCGGTTTATGCAAATGCGCGACTGGAGTAGGCCAGTCGCTTGCCGAGGACTCACCGGTTCCGCCATGGTGTGAGCATGGAGCTACGCAGAGTGTCTGAGGACTGTGAAACTACCCATTGCCCAGCCGTCTATTTGTCCGATCGCGGAACCGCCGTCTTTCAAGGGGATACGGTGACCGCGGCACGCGGACTCCTGCTCGGGCCGGGAGAACAAGCTGTGGAACTGCCACTGGACGTGTTGCGGAGCGCGCTCTCCGCCCTACAGGAGGGCTTGGCGTGATTCTGTCCGGCGAGGAAATGGGCGCCTTCTTCGATACGTTCGAGCGCTCCGCGTTCCGGTTGGAGACCCACCAGACCTACACCATACCGAACGAGCAGGCCGGGTTAGCGCGCTTCCTGGCGGGAGAACCGAAACCGGAGGGGCACAACGCGAACTGGGCCGCCTACGTGCGGCAGACCACGGCTTCAGGAAAGACCATCCAGCGGGCAAAGGTGGTCAAGCGACCCTTCACCGAATACACGCGGTACCTAATGTCCTGGGGTGTTCCCGGCAACGTGGCCGCGGGCGAGGACTACCGGATCGCGGATGTCACCGAGCGCCCGCCTTCATGGCCGGAACAGGACTTCTGGCTCTTCGACGAAAAAACGGTCGCTCTGCTCAACTTCAACGCGGACGGCACCCTGAGTGGCCGCGAGCTGGGCGAACCGGCTGAGCTGGAAACGTACTTACACTGGCGTGATCTCGCGTTGTCGGAGGCCATACCTTTCGTTGACTACCGATTCTGAGGGCAGACAAGCCGATCCCGACCTGGCTGCCACACTCCGCAGGCTTCGCAAAGCAGCTGGCCTCTCCGGCGAGAGGCTGGCCGTTCGCTGTGCCATGTCCCAGTCCAAGATCAGCCGGATCGAGTCGGGCAAGGTGCTGCCGACGGCGCTCGATGTCGAGCGGATGCTCACGGCGCTGGACGTTCCCGCGGATGTCGCGCGCGAACTGATCTCGATCGCGAGGCGGGCGAACGTCGAACACGTCTCGTGGCGGGCAATGGCGGAAACCGGTCTGTGGCGCAAGCAGATCGAGCTCAAGGCATTGGCCGAATCGTGTACCACGCAGCGGCTATTCCTACCCGCGATTCCCAGCGGTCTGCTGCAAATTCCGGACTACGCACGGGCCGCGGTCACGCCCGTTGTCACCAGCAGTCCGGGCACCAACGTCGAGAAGGCGTTGCAGGGAAGGCTAGAGCAGCAGACCGTTTTGAACGACGGGTCGCGCCGGTTTCTCTTCGTACTGACCGAACAGGCGGTCCGCTGGCGGCGGGCCGGTCGGGAGATCATGGCGCGGCAATGCGCTCACATGGCCGAACTCACGATGCGTCCCACCATCGATCTCGCGATCATTCCGCAGTCCGCCGAGATCCCGGGTGCGGCGTTCAACACGTTCGTCATCTACGACGACCGGTTCGTCGTCGCCGAACTCTTCTCGGGTGAGATGGTGCTCCGCGATCCCAGAGATGTGCAGCACCACCGGAATCTCTTCGAGTTCTTCCGTGAACGGGCATTGACCGGGGAACGCGCACGCGCGTTTCTCCTTGCGGTACGCGACGACTTCATGTGAATGGGCGACTAAAAGTAGTGCTCGACGACAGACCGGTTTTAGCTTCGAATCGTGAGCAAGGCTCGATGGATAGTCCTGGATCGGAACCTGTTTCAGATCACTTGGCGTGGCAACAAGTGGTTGCTCGAAGCGACGCCCAGGGCGAAGTACCCGTGGGCACTTCGCGACCACGATGGCAACGCACAAGAGATCGGTCAGCCCGATCCGGCGGCGGCTCGGGCACGGGCGGAATTCTGGCTGGAAGCGGGCGATCTTTGTCAGCTGGGCAGGAGTGCGACGACCTCCGAGTACGAGGGCGGCGTCACCGACTGCGCGCGGCCGTCGGCGACGGCGAGGACCGAGTCGGCGGCCGCGGCCAGTGCGACTCGGTAGGGCAGGGAGCCGAGGCTGACTCGCGCGACGCCCAAGGCGGCGAGGTCGGACAGGGTTTTGCCGCCTGGCTGGAAAAGAACGTTCAGCGGAACGTCGAGTGCGGAGGAAGCGGCCTCGATGTCCGAGGAGGCCTTGAGGCCGGGTATGAAGATGCCGGAGGCACCCGCTTCGACGTAGGCGTTGGCTCGGGCGAGGGCTACGTCGACCGACGGAGGATTGTCGGTGAGCCAGTGGGTGTCCGTGCGCGCGTTGACGAACAGGGACGGGACCTGGGCGGTGACCGCGCGGATCTTCGCGCACTGGTGGTCGAGGTCGGTCAGGGAACCGTCTGGGCGGCCGTCTTCGAGGTTGACGCCCACGACACCCAGGGCCGCCAGCTCCGCCGCGAGCGCTGCTACTTCGGCGGGGTCGTCGCTGAAGCCGTCGGCTATGTCGACGCTGACGAAAGCGCTGAGTGAGCGGAGGGACTCGGCAAGCGCGACGGTGTGGCGGCGGGTTTGCGGGGCTCCGTCGGGTTGGCCGGCCGCGGCCGAGACACCGAGGCTGGTCGTGCCCACTGCCGGGAAACCTCGGGCCACCAGGTGGGCGGCGAGGCCGAATTCCCAGACGTTGGGCAGGAGCAGCGGGTGTCCCGGCCGGTGCAGTGCGGCGAAGTCCATGGGGCCAAGTTAGCCGCGGGACCTGTCGGTGGCGGCCGATGTGTCGAGGAACTGGGTGAGCAGGTCCGGGACCGCCTGGTCGGCGAACGCTATGCCGTCGGGCTCGCCGATGTCGTAGACCGAGTAGCCACCGCTGCCTGCCGCCGTGGTCGCTTCCAGGGTGAGCAAGCCCTTGCGGCGCTGGAAGATGGACTGCTTGATCGTCCAGCCGATGACGCCGGTCCGTTGCAACGCGACCGTGCTGCGGCGCATCGCTCCGTGCCTGCTCACCAGGTATTCGCCGGTGAGGCCGTGGCCGAGGTTGCGGTATGCGTCGAGCGCGAGCGCCACCGCGATCGGGATCAGCGGGACCGCGAGTGCTCCGGCGATGATGAGGAGGACGTCCGTGAGCAGGATGCCGAGCAGCGCCAGTGTCGCCAGCACGACGAGAACCGAGCCGAGCCACCAGCGCAGACGCCTGCCCCTCGCCGCCTCGGGGTGGCCGGTGAGCTGGGCCGAGACCGTGGGCGAGACGGGCTCGTCGAGCACGGTGGCGGCCACTTCGTTGGCCAGCGCGAGCGGGGCCGCGGGCAGGAGGGTGTGGTAGTCGGTCTTGTCGTCGTCATCGGCTTTGCGCATGCCGGTCGCGATGGCGTCGACCCTGGCGGCGCCCGACAGGCGGTTGCCGATCGGCTCGACCACCTCGACGCCGCGCAGGCGCTTCTCCTCGATGGAGATCGAGCGGGTGGTGAACAGGCCGCGGTGGACACGCAGGGTGCCACCCGGCTCGCGCTCGAGGCGGAAGTTCCACCACATCTCGACGAACAGGCCGACCGCGCCGATGACGCCGAACAGCCAGACCAGCGCCGCGAGGATGAGGATGGACACGACCAGCGGGAGGTCGCCGAACAGGTCGATCGCCCAGCGGACCACGCCGCCGCCGGCCTTGAACCAGTCGGCGACCTTGAACACGACGCCGACCGCGGCGAGGCCCAGCGTCGGGGCGAGGAACGACGCGGGGACGTAGCGGATCCAGCCCCAGTCGAGCTTGGCGATCTGGCCGTCCGAAGGCCGCTCGGCCGGTTGCTCGCGGTGGAGGAGCTCGACGCGCAGGCGCTCGGCGTCGGCCCTGGTGAGCGGCTCGAGTTTGAGGCGGGCGTTTTCGGAGCTCTCGTGCTGGCCGGTGCCGACCGTGAGCACCGCGAGGCCGAACAGGCGGTGCAGCGGGTTCGCGGTGAGGTCGACACTGCGGATTCGCTCACGGGGCAACGACTTTTGGGACTTGAGCACCAGGTCGAAGCGCTTTTCGAGGCGCTGCTCGGTGAGGCGGTAGCGGGTGGCGCGCCAGCGCAGCAGGTCCAGCAGCGCCGTCGCGCCGACCACCAGCAGAGCGCACGGCACCACGATGAGCAGCGCGATGCCGAAGGACAGGCCGTCCGCGAGCGCGATGACGGCGGGGATCCCGGACGCGACCGCGAGGCCGGCGAACGTCAGCGCCGTGACCTGGACGGTCCGGCGGTCGAGCGTCTGCCACTCGCTCACGTCGCGTCTCCCGGCGTCGCCTGGGTGGTCTCGGTGAGGCGCTCGGCCAGGTTCTCGGCGAGTTCGCGGTCGAGGCCGGAGATCTTGACCGGGCCCCTGGCCGACGCCGTGGTCACGGTGACCGTGGCGAGCTTGAACGCCTGCTGGAGCGGGCCGCGCAGGGTGTCGACCGTCTGGATCCGCGACAGCGGCACCACCCTGGACTCCTGGAAGAAGAACCCGGTGCGGGTGTAGACCGCTGTTTCCGTTGCCTCCCAACGATGCACGCGGTACCACCAGATCGGCATCAGCGCGATCCACGCCGCGCCGAGCACCGCGAACACCAGCGCGGGCGCCAGCAGCCAGAACCGGGCCGGCGGGATGAGCAGGCCGAGCAACACCAGCGCCAGCACGGGCGGGCCGAACCAGATCAGCCCGTGCACGCGCCACCAGCCCAGCACCCGCCGGTCCAATTGGTGGGTCGGCGGCCGTAGCCGCACCGTGTCCGTCATCGCATACCCCCGAGTGTCGTTTACAATGCGATCGCATCGTAAACATACCGGAGGCCGGGTGCCGAAGCAGGTTGACCACGAGCAGCGCCGCGGCCAGATCGCCGAAGCGCTGCTGCGCCTCACCGCGCGCGAAGGGCTCGAAGCGGTGAGCCTGCGGCACGTCGCCACCGAGGCGGGCGTGTCGATGGGCGCCGTGCAGCACTATTTCAAGACCAAGGACGAGATGCTGCTGTTCGCCCTGCGGCATCAGGACGACCTGCGTGAACAGCGCATCACCGCGAGCCTGGCCGCCGCCGTCTCCCCCACGCCACGCGACATCCTGCGTGCCTGCCTGGTCGAGATCATCCCGACCGACGAGCGCAGCACCAGCGAATGGCTGGTCGGCGTCGCCTACTTCATCCGCGCGCTCGCCAGCCCGTCGATGGCCTCGGTCTACACCGAAGGCATGCCGAAACTGTTCGAGTTCTTCGCCGATCAAATCCGGCAGGCGCAGGCCTCCGGCGAGGTCTCGGCCGAACGCGAAGCCGACCGCGAAGCCGAAATCCTGTGGGCGCTCGCCGACGCGCAGGGCACCAGCATCCTGCTCGGGCAGCGGACTTCGGCCGAGGCCGTCGCGTTGCTCGACTATCACCTGGCCAGGCTCTTCCAGGCTTAGCCGCCGCTGCCTCCCGAGCTGGCGGCACTCGCCCGAACCGCGCGAAGGTCCCGGAAAACCTTGCGCAGCGCGGGAACCGTCGCGCCGCCCTGGCTCGCCAGCGCGTCCAGCCTGTCCCGGTTGTGCCGCCGGTCGCGCCCGCTGACCACGCTGTTGAGTTCGATCGCCGTGACGAGCGAGGCCAGCGCCGCGTCCGCCGAGCTGACGTCGTGGACGGACTTCGGGCCGCAGACGGCCTCGACGATCCGGGCGCGCAGCTTTTCGACCAGCGACGTGTCGAGAACGGTAGGCCGGACACTGGGGAACAGACCCAGCACACGGGTGTGGTCGACGCGGATGATGCCCGCGGCTTCGAGCTGGGCCTCGACCGCGGCCAGCGTGCCGCGGAAGTCACGGCGGATCCAGGTCTTCCACTTCGCGGGCCGCTGCTCGGCGATCTGGGCGAGCACGTCGTCGAGCACGACGTCGCCGGTGGGTGCCGCGGCGGCAGGCGACACCACACCGTCGTCGTCGGTCAGCCGCCCGCGCGTCAGCAGGTCGGTCAAGGCCGCCGCGCGGACCAGGTAACCGGCACGCTGCCGGTCGGGCAGGCGATGCCGCTCGACGTTCAACGCCAGCAGATAAGCCTGGGCAGGCAAGGACAATTCCCTCATCATGTTCTCCTCATTGCCGCTTGAGCTGCGGCCAGATCTGCTTCCATGGTGCCAGTTTTCCGGTGTAGCGCCAGACGAGCCCGTCGACGACCGGTGTCATCGCGGCGAAGTGCGGCTTGAGCAAGCCGGGGTCGAAACCGAAGAACAGCACGGAGTCCACCGAATCCGGCGGTGCGCCGAAGTACCAGTAGCCCCGGTGTCCACTGTAGACACGGTTGATGCCGTGCGCTTCACCGTCGCGTTCGACCGCGGCGGCGAACGGGTAGATCTCCGCGTAGACCGCCGTGTGCGCGCGTTCTTCGAGCGGCATCGACGCCCAGATCCCGTCGATGGTTTCGCCCAGCTGCGCGACCGGCAGCTCACCGCCCGCGAAAGAGGTGCCGAGCGAGGCGATGCCGATGTGCGTGGGCAGTTTGTCCACTGTGGATGCCGGATAGATCGGCAGCGCCGCCACCGTGACCACGGCCGACAGCACGAAGGCAGGCCAGGCAACGGCTTTCCACCACCGGACCAGGTCGCGGCGTTCCAGCTCGGCCGCCGCGGCGGCGAACGGGAGCGCGTAGACGCTGATCAGGTAGTACGACCGGCCTTGTGCGATCAGGAACGCGACGATCAGGGCGAGCATCGTCACGCCGAGGAACCGGTACGGCCGCAAGTCCGGCGACCGCAGCAGCCGCCACAGTCCATAGAGGAACGCGAGCACGCCGATCCCGACGCCCGCGCCGAGCAGGCCGTCACGCAGGAATGGCCAGAAACCGGGGAATTCGGCCTTCACGACCTCGTTCATGTGCGCGTACGGCCAGCCGTTGCGTGCCTGCCACACGAGATTGGGGATCGTCACCACCACCGCGATCGCGGCACCGGCCCACAGCATCGGCCTGCGGAGCAGGTCGCGCGGACCCAGCACGAGCGCGCTCAGCGCCAGCAGCACCCAGAACGCCGGGATCAGGAACTTGGTCTGCAGTGAGACCGCGGTGACCAGCCCGGCGAACAGCAGCAGCCGGTCCTCGCGCACCCGCACCCAGCGGACCACCAGCCACACGATCACCGTCCAGAGGAACGGATCCAGCGCGTAGGTCGCGACCCAGTGGCTGATGATCAGCGCGCTGCTGCACGCGTACGCCGCGGCGGCCATCACCTGTGCCGCGCGGCGGCCGCCCAGCTCGCGGGCGATGAGCGAGGTGACGACGATCCCGCCCGTCGCGGCGAGCGTCATGGGCAGCCGCAGCGCGACCAGGTTTCCCGGGAACAGGCTGTCCAGCCCGCCCGCGAGGAGCGGGATCAGCGGCGGCTGGTCGAAATACCCCCAGTTCGCGTGATCTCGACCGGCGACGAGGAAGTAGGCCTCGTCGAAACCGTGCCCGTAGCGCCCGCTGGTGATCAGCAGCACCACGCCCGCCACCCCGGCGACGGCGAGCACCGGCCACCTGGCGAATTCGCGAATCCCGTCCATGGCGCCCAGTCCACGGCATCGGGGTGGTGCGGCGTAACGGATCAAGGTGGGCAACCGCGTCCACGAAAGTCGGCGCCGACCTGGGCACCCGCAACTTTCGTCGACACCAGGTCACGCGAAAGGGGTTTTCCGCGTACCGCGCCGGGCACGGGTGGCTACGGTGACCGCATGACCTGCGGACCGGCGCCGACCAAGAGCGACCACATCTGGCTGGTGGTGGCCGCGGTCGCGTTCGCCGGGCTCGACGCGCTGATGGGCTCGCTCAACCAGCCGACCACGGGCTGGGCGGGTCCCCACGCGGCGCTCCTGCTGCAGATCCCGCTCGACCTCTCGCTGATCTTCGCCTTCCACTACCCGAGGATCGTCGCGGGCCTGGTGCTGACGGGCGCGACGCTGATGCTGATCTCCGACGAGCTGGTGCCGGGGTTGTTCGTGCCCGAGCATCCGATCAGCCTGGCGACCGTGCCGACCATCACGCCGGTGCTGCTCTGCGTGCTGGTGCGGGTTCTCGACCGCCGCTCGCTGCTCATCCTCACCGGGATCTTCATGGTCATGGGCACCAGGATCTGGCATCCGAGCTGGGCGGTCATCCCGTTCGGACTGGTCAGCACCGCGTTGCCGTCACTGGGTTCGCTGTATCTGCAGGCACGCCGGGACCTGTTGCGCTCGCTGCGTGACCGCGCCGAACGGGCGGAGCGGGAACAGCATCTGCTCGCCGAGCAGGCGCGGGCCGAGGAACGCAGACGGCTCGCCGGCGAGATGCACGACGTCGTCACGCATCGGCTGAGCCTGATGGTCTTGCACGCGGGCGCGTTGACGGTGTCCTCCAGGGAACCTTCGGTGCGCGACGCGGCCGAAGGCATCCGCAGCGAGGGCACCCGCGCACTCGACGAGTTGCGCGACCTGGTCGGTGTCCTGCGCGGCACGGAACAGGACACCGGCACCGCGCAGGCGGCCGTGGTCGATCTGCCCGATCCCGCGATGCTCGTGGCGGAGTCGGAGTCGGTCGGCATCCCGGTCCGCTTGCGTGTCGACGGCGGCGGGAACGGGCTTTCGCCGACCGTCGCGCGCACGGCCTACCGGGTCGTCCAGGAGGCGCTGACCAACGTCCGCAAGCACGCGCCCGGCTCCGAAGTGGACCTCGCGCTGCGGTACCGGCCGGATGGTCTGGACATCGAGGTCCGCAACTCGCCGCCGCGCGGCGCGCCGGACCCGGTGCTCGCCGGGAGCGGCTCCGGCGCCGGGCTGTCCGGCCTGCGGCAACGGGTCGAGCTGATCGGCGGCAGCCTGCGGGCGGGCCCGGTGATCAGCGGCGGCTTCGAGGTCAGTGCGATACTGCCCGCCTATGTCCCCACAGCAGAAAGCGCACAGCATGATCACGGTCGTCGTCGTCGATGACGAGCCGATGGTGTGCGCGCATCTGCGCACCATCCTCGGCTCCGCTGACGACATCGAGGTCGTCGCACAGGCGCAGGACGGCGCCGAAGCCGTTGAAATGGTGGTGCGGCACCGGCCGAGGGTCGTGCTGATGGATCTGCGGATGCCCGGCGTCGACGGGCTCACCGCGATCGAGCGCATCGGCGAGCTGCCCGATCCGCCCGCGGTCGTCGCGCTCACCACGTTCGACGCCGACACCTACGTCATCCGCGCGCTGCGGGCGGGCGCGGCCGGATTCCTCGTGAAGTCGACACCGCCGGAAGACCTGATCGGCCTGGTCAGGGTGGCCGCCGACGGGCACACCGTGCTCTCGCCGTCAGCCGCCCGCCGTCTGGTGGCCGCGGGCGCCGACGGCGCGCAGCGCGGTGAGGACGCCCGTCGCCGCGCGGCTTCGCTGACCGACCGCGAAACCGAGGTGCTGGCTTGCCTCGGCGAAGGACTGTCCAACGCGGACATCGCCAAGCGGCTGCATCTGTCGGAGGCGACCGTGAAGAGCTACGTCTCGCGGATGCTCGTGAAACTCGGCTGCGCCAACCGGACCCAGGCCGGGTTGCTCGCGCACGAAGCCGGTCTCGTCAGGCATTGACCCCGTCGTAGGCCGCACGGGCCTTGATGACCTCGTCGATGTGCTCGCGCGCCCAGCGGTCGAGGTAGGACACTGTTTCGGCGAGGTTGCGGCCCAGCTTGGTCAGCTCGTACTCGACGCGCGGCGGGATCTCGGCGTACGCGGTGCGGGTGAGCATGCCGTCGCGCACCAGGCTCTGCAGGGTCTGGGTGAGCACCTTCTGCGAGATGCCCTCGACCCGTTTCCCGATGTCGGTGAACCGCTGCGGCCCGCCGGTGAGGGTCAGGATGATCAGCACGGTCCAGCGGTCGCCGATCCGGTCGAGGATCTGACGGGTCGGGCAGTCCTTCTCGAACGGGTTGGGCAGCACGGCACGCTCCTTACTTTCCCCAAGATAGTAACAGACTTCAAAGTCATTACTTTCTCAAGGGAATTATTGGATTTGAAGCCAGGTTCGACTGGGTGAACGACCTCGAACCAAGGAGATGACATGACCATCGTGGTGACCGGAGCGACCGGACAGCTCGGCAGGCTGATCGTGAAACACCTGCTGGAGCGCGTGCCGTCGAGTGAGGTCGTCGGCAGCGTGCGCGTCCCGGAGAAGGCCGCCGACCTGGGCATCGACGTCCGGCATGGCGACTTCGACAAGCCGGAGACGCTGCCTGCCGCGTTCGCGGGCGCAGACAAGCTGCTGATCATCTCGGCCGACGGTGACAACGTCACGCGGGTCCGTCAGCACACCGCCGCCGTCGAGGCCGCGAAGGCCGCCGGCGTCAAGCACATCGTCTACACCTCGCTGACCGCCGCCGACACCAGCGGCATCGCGCTGGCGAACACGCACCGCCCGACCGAGGAGGCCATCAGGGCCACCGGCATCCCGTTCACCTTCCTGCGCAACAACTGGTACTTCGAGAACAACACGGGCACCGTGCAGGGCGCGCTCGCGACCGGCGCCGTCGCCACGTCGAGCCAGGGCGGCCGATTCGCGCCGGCCGCGCGCGAGGACTACGCCCGCGCGGCCGCGGTCGTGCTCGCCACCGACGGCCACGAGAACGCCGTCTACGAACTGGGCGGCCCGGTTTCGTACAGCTTCGCGGACTGGGCGGCGGCGATCTCGGACGTCTCCGGCAAGGCGGTCGCCTACCAGGAGATCACCGAAGAGGAAGCCGCCGCAGGGCTGACCGCGGCCGGGCTCCCCGGCCACGTGGTCGAGCTGATCACGGACTTCTACGCCACGCTCGCCCGCGGCGAGATGGACCTGCCGCGCGAAGACCTGCGCAAGCTGATCGGCCGCGACCCCGTGACGCTCAAGGAGTTCGTCGCCTCGGTGGTGAGCTGAGGCCGGGTTTCAGCGAGGCGCGGCCGCCGACTCCAGCAGGGCGGTGAACAGCAGCCGGAGGTGGCCGCGCCCGCGTGCCCAGCGGGCTTCCAGCTCGGCCTGGTCACGCGTGGCCCAGCTGGCGATGAGGATGCCGCGGACCACGTCCATCGCGGTGTAGACCGCGTGCAGGAACTCGGGATGCCCGGCGTACTCGGGCATCAGCGCCTTGCCGAAGTCGACCAGGCTGCTGGTCGCGATCGGCTCGACGGCCGCCATCTGCCGCCGGAGCTCGTCGTCGGTGCGCGAGGCGACCCACAGCTCGACGGTCGCGGAGAACACCGGGCCCTGGTGCATCTCCCACAGCAGATCCAGCGCGTCCCCGATCGGGTCCGCCGACGCCTTGAGCCGGTCCAGCTCGGCCATCGCCACCTCGGTGCGCTTCGCGGCGAGGTGGCGGATCGCGGAGGTGACCAGGTCGGTCTTCGTCGGGAAGTGGTGCACCTGCGCGCCCCTGGTGACCCCGGCGAGGTCGGCGACCTTGGTGGTCGTGGTGCCCGCGTAGCCGTACTCGACCAGGCAATCGATGGTGGCGTCCAGCAGCCGCAGGCGCATGGCCGAACTGCGTTCCTCCTGGGTACGGCCGGTCGTTCCCCGTCGTGGCGCTGACATGGGGCTAGCTTATGGGGCGCCTCCGGCGGCCCGCGCCGCGAGGGTTTCGGCCATCCGCCGGAGCACCCGACCAAGGAACCAGCGATAGAACCAGCCGGTGCCGGGGATCTTCGGCTCGAACGCGGAATGCCAGTGGATGTCCGTGCCGCCGTCGCGCGGGGTCAGGTCGACGTCGGCGCGGTAGTTCCGCAGCGGCAGGCCGCCCCGCAGCTCGTAGCTGAGCCGCCGGTCTTGGACGAGCTCGACGATCTCCTCGCGGCTCTTGATGGTCCCGGTACGGAAGAGGCGGAGCGCACCGATCCCCTCGCGTTCCGTCTCACCTTCTCTGAGCAGCTCGAACGACCCGAGTGGGGACCAGTCCGGCCAGCTCGCGCCATCGCGGAGCAACGCGTAGACGACGGCCGGTGCCGCGTGCGCGTGCGCTCGCGCCGAAATCTCAACCATGCGCGACATTTTATTGGAGCGGAGCCTTCCTCCACGGTCGGCGCAGGTGAGGGCCTCCCTCACCCGAGCGGGGTCGTGAGTGTTTAGACCGGTTATTGAGCAGAAGGCCAAATGTGGCGTCTTGCGCTCGGGCGCGGCTGAACCACACAAAGGCCACCCTTGTAACGCTGAGCGTGACATGGGCCCCCTTCGTCACGTCTCAGACTCCAGCAAAACCGCACGAAAAGGACATAGCGGACCACATTTCGCGCCTGGCATCCATTGTGGACACGAAATCGGGTGTAGTTCACCAGCGAGACGACGTGAACGCCCCGTTCACAACGTTCAACGTCGCGAACGAGGCGTTCACGCCATCCCACCTGGCGCAGCGACCACACGTGGCGGGCAAGTCATGGGGGTCGTGAGTGGTACGGCCGGTTCTAACCGGTCTAAACACTCACGACCCCACGACGAGCCGACGATCGCGCCACCTTTGCGTTTCCCCTCAAATAGCCGCGTGGCGGGCCTAGAGTTCCTTGATACGGGCGCGGAGCAGGCAGAATTCGTTGCCTTCCGGGTCGTGAAGAACGTGCCAGGGCTCCTCGCCGGTCTGGCCGATGTCGGCCGGGCGCGCCCCGATCTTCAGCAGCCGCTCGAGTTCGGCGTCCTGATCGCGGTCCGTGGCGTTGACGTCGATGTGCAGCCTGGGTTTCGCCTGTACCGGCTCCGGGTTCGGGCTGAGGATGATCGTCGGCTGCGCGCCGCCGAAACCTTCGCGCGGCCCGATCTCGATGGCGCCGTCCTCACGATCGAGCTCGACGAAGTCCAGTACCTCGCACCAGAACCGCGCCAGCACCTCGGGATCACGGCATTCGAGTACGAGTTCACTGATCCGGCATGCCATCGACGCCCCCTGCTCTCCGGTGTGCGTGCTTCCCCCAGCGGACCGTACCCGGGCAGGCGAACGAGCGCGAAAGGTTTTGGGATCGGTGCTGGCGAGGTGTCCGCGAACTCGGGAATACTCGCGGGAATGGGTGGGATCCGACGGATTTCGATGTTGCTGCTGGCTTTCGGGCTGCTGACGAGCGGGACGACCGCGCTTGCCACGCCGCCGCCCTTCGAGGTGAGCGGCGGGGTGAGCCAGCCGGTGTTCTCCTACGAGAAGGCGATCCGCGAGTCGGTCTGGGTCGAGACCGGGCAGGACCTGGATCGCGACGGCGTGATCGACCGGGTCACCGCCGACATCATCCGGCCGTCCGAGCCCGCGGCGCGCGGGCAGCGGGTGCCGGTGATCATGGACGTCAGCCCCTACTACGCGTGCTGCGGCCGAGGCAACGAAGCGCAGAAGAAGACCTACTCCCCCGACGGCCGACCGGCGGGGTTCCCGTTGTTCTACGACAACTTTTAGGGATAGGCCCTGACCTGCACTTATGTAGTTGTCGATCTTGTCAGGCCGTCGTCAGGCCGTGTCAGATTCGGAGGTCGTCCGGGTCCGGCGTGGCTTGAAAACCTTGTCGGCGGCGGCCCGTGCCCGGCGGTGGCTCGACGGAACGAGGTGCGTGTAGATCCGGAGGGTGTAACCGGGGTCGTGGTGCCCGAGGGACTCGGCGAGTTCCCGAATGGACACCATGGCGGCGAGGTTCGACGAGGCGTAGAAGTGGCGCATTCCGTGCATGCCGTCTCGCCGATCGGTGTAGACGAGTCCGGCCGTGCCGTATGCGGGCTTCCACACGTCGTTGGTGAAGTTCGCCCCGTCGATCACGTCGGCGACCGGACGACCCCGGTAGCGGTCGCGTTCCTTGACCTTGCGGATGAGCAGCCGGACAGATTCGGGACGCCCACCGGGTTCAAGCCACGGCAGCGTGACCGTCACGGGTTCGAAGTTCTCCATGTAGTCGTCGATCTCATCCAGGACCCCGCCGCCCATGGGCACCACGCGAGTCTTCCCACCCTTGGGAGGAGCGAACACGGGCGTGTTGTCAATCCAGCGGATCTGCCGCTGAACGTTGCACACCATTTCCTCCCGGTCGATGTCATCGGGGCTGAACCCGAAGATCTCCATTTGCCGAAGTCCCAGGCCCGCCCCGAGCGGTACGATAATCTTGTACGGCTCAGGAAGCGCAAGCTTCAGCATGTGGACCTGATTTTCCTTCCAGGGCACCACTTTCCGCTGTTCGGGCTTCGGGCGTTTGATGCTTTTCGCCTTGCACGGGTTCGCCCGGATCTTCTTATCGTCGAACGCGGCTTCCAGGATCGCTGACACGGTGTCGAACAGCACCGCCCGATACGACGCCGCCAGACCACGCCCACCCTCCGATTTCGGCCGTTCCAGCCAGTCCAGCCAATCCCGGATCGTGTCCGTCTTCCCTGCGACCTTCAGCGTTTTGTCGCCCAGGAAAGGGAAAATCGCCGTCCTAAGCTTGTTGGTCACGGTCTGGCGAGTCCCGGCGTCGGTCGACTGGCCTTTGCGCCACTGTGCCGTGTAGACACGAAACGTGATGTCCCCGGCGTCCGGATCGATGAAGTCTCCGGTGAGGACGTCGTTTTGCATCTGGTTCAGGAACGCGTTCGCCTGGGTCAGCTTCTTGTCCGGGAACGACTTGGATCGCTCCTTGCCGTCTTGGTCGTAGTAGTGGACCTTGTACCGGTCACCTTTGCCGAACAGTTCCGACTTCTCGCGGACCGGTCGACCACTCTCGGTGTAGACGAGTTTGCCGTCGACTTTCTTCTTCCGCCACCAGCGGTCTTGCACGTGCCCCTTCATGGGCCCTCCTTTCGTCTCTCAGCGGTCGGGGCCTGGTGTCCGGCGTGATTGCTCGCATGCCGGACACCAGGGCCTCAGATTTCTTGTCAGGCCGCGTTCAGGGTGGCTAGCCACGCCCGGACCTCTGCCGGTTCGTAGCGGACGTGCTTACCCATCCTGAAAAACGGCGGCCCGTACTGCTTGAGCCGCCAGTCCCGCAGCGTCTTCTCTGGAATTCCTAGGTATGCCTCCAGTTCTTCCGGTCCCCACAGCCCTTCTGTCTCAACAACCCGGATGCGTACCGCTATGACGTCCCCCTTCCCCCTGGTCAAGCGGCCTCCGGCCGAGTTGCCGAAGTTTTCTCCCCGTCGCCGGGTGGTGGATTCGCGGCGAGCATCGCCCGGTCGTACTCGGCCCGCCAGGTGATCCGTTCCGCGATCGCCCGCATGACGAGGTGATCCCGAGGCGGGCACTGCGTGTCGCCCGGTTCGACCTTGCGCCAGGTGAACCGCGCCTTGTCGGGTTCGGGCTTGCTGATCCCGATCTCGGCGAGCGCGGCCATCACGAACCCGCGACGGTCGGACTTGTGGTCGGCCACGGTCTTGCCCGACCACTTGCGCGACACCAGCACCCGCCGCCCCGGAAGCCCGAGCGTGGCCCGCCGATGCGCACGGCCTTTGCAGTGCCCCGGAGTCGTCTTCGCGCCCGCGCCCTTGGGGTTGATCCCGTAGAGCAGCCACACAGCGCACCGAGCCGAACACGGCGTCACCGACAGCTCCGCGTGAAGGCGGTCGTGATGATCCCGCTGAGAGACCGTGTCGGCGTCGACGACCTCACCGGTGGACTTGGTGAGGTACTTGGTCAGATACCCGATGTGCCGCCCGGATTCCTCCGTGCCACCCAGCACACCCTTCGAGTGCACCTGAGCACCGAACCTCACCACATGCGCGGGCACCTCCACGGCCGCCACGGCGTCATCCCACGCGGTCAGCGGCACTCGCGTGCCCGGGTCCACAAAGGACATCGCTTCAGCATCCCAGTACGGCATCCGGTCGGTGTAGACGATCTCGTCATGTTCCGGCCACCACACCTGATGGTAGGTCGCCTCGGTCACGAGCTTGACCGTCTCGTGCGAGATCGCCCCACGCAACGCGGTGTGCAGGTGCGGAGCCGCCCGCCGTTGCGGCTCCACGGTCGCGAAGTACTGCACATCCCAGCCGACCACCCGCCGCAGGTTCTGCCACCAGCGATCCACCAGCGCCGCGAAATGCACGGCGTCACGCGCGGCCCGCCGATAGTCATACGCCGCCGGGTTCACCGGGGAGCCGTCCGACCGCACCTGACCATAGGTGTCACAGGTGAGGGTGACGAACATCGAGGGCCGGAACTTCCCGGCGTACTCACGTCCCACGGTGGTCTTGGCGACCTTGCGCCGAGGCAGGTTCGGCGTGTCCTGGCGACGTTTCGTCGACCGCTTCACCGCCGTGCGTGCCGGAACATCCAGCCCCGGCAGACGGCCCGTCATCCCCGACGCCCGCAACTCAGCGTCCACACTGGACACCTCCGCCCGCAGCTCCTCCGCTTCCACCTCATCCCCGGCAGCGGTCACCTCCCGGTAGTGCGCAGCCAGGTCCGCCCGGAACTCCAATAGCTCCCGCTGCCCCTGAGATGGCTTCTCCCGCTCGATCACCGGCTCGCTGGTCCGGTGCCACCCCTCCCGGCACTGTGCTTGCCTCAGGGCCTTTGCCTTGCGGGCACAGGGAAGACATGTCGATTCCACAGTGGACCCGCACGGCACCGGGACATAGCGGAGTTCCCCGGTCTCGGTGTCGCCGACCTCCATCACGAACGGCCGCGTGCAGACCCCGTGCTGCTCCGCCGTCGCCTTCACCACGTCAGCGGCAAGTGCTCCGCGGAATCGCCTGTTCTCTTCGCTGGTCACGGCTGGTTTCTCGGCCTGGGTGTTGTCGGCCGGGTTGTTCTCGGTGGTGGTGGTCATGCCGACCTCCCTTCGTTCGCGCGCCGATCAGCCAGGTTGATCACCTGTGCGCCGCCGTTGGTGACGTAGTGCTCCAGCTGCTTGATCGTGTGGTCAGGAACCCATCCGGCCCGCACACGCAGCGGTTCCCGCACGCCCTCACCCCACACGTAGCCCAGACCCGCGTCGGATTCGGGAATGCGGTTGGCCCACGCGCCCCGTTCGTACGCGCCGTCACCGAGCACCATGGGTACCTGCGTCTTGGAGGTCAGGCGCATGGCGATGCGGCGGGGCAGCAGCTCCCGCACCGGAACCGTCTCCTTGGTCGGCTCCTGCACGTACCCGCGCACCGAGAACAACAACGCCCGCCCCTGCGTGGCCAGGATCGCCACCTTTTCCACAATGGAGTCACGGGTCTTGCGGTCGGTGTACTTCGTGAGCGCGCCAATCTCGTCGAACTCCAGCAGCTCTACCGGAAACTCCGTCGAGATCGGAACCTCACGCGTGTGCCCGGCGAAACACCGCTTGCGCTTCTCCAGCTCATCGAGCAGCCCGTCGAGCACCTCCAGCGCTTCCTTGCCGTTCTGCCCGTACCGGGCGAAAATCCCACGCCCGTAAGACAATTCCATTGCCTTGGGGTCGATCCCCGAGACCCGGACCAGGCCCGCGCGGATCGCCGGAGCGGCCGCCACGAGCGGACTCCACAGCGCCGAACCCTTACCCGACCCGGTAGCGCCCGCCACGAGCATGTGCGAACCCGTTCCCACCAACGGAATCGTCCACGGCTTGCCGTACTCGGTCACACCCGCGTGCACCGCCCGCAGATTCACCGACGTACCGTCAGGCGAGGACAGTTCCGGGATAGGCATGCACGTAACCGCCGAGGTCAACAGATCCCGCCGCATGAAGTCGATCGACACCACGTTGGGCTCCAGCTCCCGCACCTGGCAACGGGTGACTTTCCGAGCCACTGCCAGGGCGCGGGCAGCGTCGTCGAAATCCTCCGGCGTCTGACCCGGCACCAGGCGCACCCGGACCTCATCCCACGAGGCACCCGAACGCACCGACAGGATCTTCGGGACCGCCACACCGGATTCCTGGCGTGCTTTCGCGGTCGCTTCCCGCTTGCGCCGACGCGACACCAGGTTGACCGTGACATCGATCGGGATGGCGTCATCGCGCACCGTCAGCCCGCAGGCATGCAGCCACGTCGGCAGCTTGCGCCCGTAGAGCGTCCAGCGCAGCCACCACGCCCGCAGCCGACGACCGCACCACTGGTCATACCCGACCGCGTCCAGCCGCCACCACACGAGCTGAACCAGACCCAGCGAGGCCGCGATCACGACCAGCCATACCCAGCCCAGCCAGCGGCACCACGCCCACAACGCCACCAACGTCAACGCCGTGCGCCAGTAGGTGGCCAGTTGCCGAACAACCCAGCCGACCGCACGCACCACCGCCCACAGCGCCATCGCGAGGACCGCCAAAGCCGCCAAGGCTTCCAGCACTCCCGCCAGGGCACGGCCGACCTTGGCCAGCACCCACAGCAGCACCGCCAGGCCGCCGCCGACAGCCGCGAAGATCATCACGTTCTGCACGTCGTGTGCCTGCATCAGCGACCACCCCCGACCGGGAAAGATCGCTGAGTAATTGTGTTGCGCATCTGGGTGACCCCCGTTGACGCGCAGTACTTGCCGTCATTTATCGTTTGCATTGTTCGCTTACTCCAGTGGACAGGCGCAGAACCGGAACAGGTTGGGAAGCCAGGGGCCGGTTCTGCGTTTAATAGGGACAATTTTGGGCACGTAAGGACGCGTTTGTTGAACACGCGTCCCCACGTGCGGACTTTTATCGGTCTTCACTTGTTTTCCAACATGGAGGTCAGAAGGCGGTGAACGGACCCCCGTTCTCGTAACGCGGCTGCTCATAGCGGAAGTCCATGACCGCGCGGACCACCAGCAACTCCCGGGGCACGCACAGCACGTCAGCCAGCCGCACCGCGAGCTCCACCGACATCAACGGCTGCTCCGACCGCTCGATCTTGTACAGCAGGTTTTCCGAGCATCGCGCCCGCGCCGCCAGTTGCTTACCTGTCATGTGCTGCACCGCCCGGACCCAGCGGATCCACCCGCCGATCACCCGCGTGTCCGGCATCGGCAGCGAGGACACCGCAGCCCACCGCAACGCGTCCTGCCCGCAGTCCGGGCCAGAGATCGGCGTGTGGGCCCGCATCATTCCCACCCTCCCCGCTTCAGCTCCAAGTCCCGCAGCACCATCAGCGCCAGCACCGAACGGCTCACGTCGAGCACGTCAGCCAGTGCCGCCACCGCGTCCAGTGACCGCATCGCACGGGCCCCGCTTTCGAAGCGCAGCAACGATTGCGAGGCGATACCGGACAGCCTGCACACCTCCTCCACCGACAATTGCCGATGCTCCCGAATACCCTTGATAAACGCGCAGGTCTCCACATCCGGGATCGTCGCTCCACGCCACACCTGCGCAGGACGCCCACCCGGCACGATCCGCGAATCCATCACCCGACCTCCCTTTCCCGACTGTTCTTTCTCATTCCGCGCCAGTGACGAGGTCATAGCGCGCCGCGTTCCCGTGCGTCTTCCAGGTCCGCCACCGCCCACTCGAAAACCTGCGTACGCGGCAAACCCAGCCCATCCGCCAGGCGCACCATCGTCACGATTCCCTTCACCGGCCGCCGCCCGGACTCGATCTGTGCCAACGTCGCCGGTGACATATCCATACGTTTTGCCGCCTCTCGCAGCGACAGGGGAAAACCCTCGCGCGAGAGCCTGATCAGCTCCCCGAGCGGCAGGGGCACGCCTTCACCGAAAATGACTCCCGTCGCATTCACGTCGTCACCCCTGGCAATTCGTCAGCGTGCCCTTCCTCACGTTGTTCCGACAGCGCCGCCGCCTGGTTCCGGTCCACGAAATCGGCGACTTTGTCCGCGCCGTCACGAATCTGCCGCATCAGCCTTGCGAACTCCGGCCATTCCTGTGCGTCATTCGGCGGAGTGAAAGCCAGGCTGTCTGGGTCCAGATAGATCACCAGGGCCACCAAATGCTGACCTATCAGATGCATGTCCGCAGCCGAGTCCGCGCCTGGTTTCCACGTCGCGTTGAACGCCATAATTCCTATTCCTTGTTCTCGGTTTCCAAGTCGAATGTTTCGATCATTTCGTCAACGCCGTCGCGGAGTTGGTGAAGGAAACGCACGAACTCCGGCCACATCACCGGACCGCCCGGAGCCGCGATCACCAGACTTCCCGGATCCAGCGTCAGCACCAGCACCGCCGGATCGCGACCTACGTTGCGCATGCCCGCCATCGCATTCAGCCCCGGCGTCACCCTGATGCTGACCATTTGCCCGCCCTCCGCCAATCCCTGTCTTTGCCTCCCACTGCCACGCCTGCTCTTCAAACGCTGTGGCCGCAGAGTCCACGGCAGCGAGCGTCCACCAAGGAATTTCGGGATCTGCGGCAATAGCGCGCCAGGCCGAGGCCACGGCCCGGGAAGCCTCTGCCATCTCCCGGGCCGCAGCCTCACTCGAAAGCCGAGACTGACTCGTCCAAACAGCCCCGTACTCTCGATACGCCCGTTCCCATGCGTGGACTACCTTTTTGGACACCATCGCAACGTCATCCAGTCCAAGCCCGTCACGCTGCCTTGGACTCAGCCGCACCCGACCGAGTCGACTTCGCGCCACCACCCGCAGCCGCAGCCTTGAAGCCGGTGGCCCGGAACGCGTAACCCTGGTACTTGAACTCACCGTTGCCCGCGACCTTGGGTTCAGCCGTGAGTCCGTCCAGCTCAATCGGGCGCATGCCCGGCAGCACCTCCGACGTTGTCGGCACCGGCTGCACATCAGCCAACAGCGTGATCTCGAACGAGGCCCGCTTTGCCTTGGTCTCGCCCAAATCGGTCGCGGTCAGCTTCCACTGACGCTTACCTGTGATCTCGTCGATGCGCTGCTTAGCCTGCTTTCCCCTTGCCTTGTCCTCGTTCGACAAATACTCGTTGTCCGGTGCCACGTCGCCGACCATCACAAGCCCTTGCGGAAAAGCCTCATCGAATTCAATCGTGAAACGGTGACCCTTGAAAATCGCCATGTCGTTGTTGGTCCTCTGTTCGGGTCCGCCCCTGTTGGCGGCACACCACTAGATTCGGCCAAACAGCAGTCTTGCCGCAGCCCCATGGCGGTCTCGTGTGGATCTTCCTCGACCCGAGTTGTCTCTAGTTGTCTCTAGTCTGGTATCATGGTTGGCATGACCGACGACCGGGCAGGGGCGGAGAAAGACCGACCAATCGTGCTCAAAGTGCTGCTTCAGCAGCGCCATCTGCATACACACAGTGCGTTCAGGCGCGAATACGACCGAGTGGCGCTTAGGCTCGACAAAGACCTGAAAGGGAGCGCGCCCAGTAAAGCGCAATTCTATCGCTGGTTATCTGGCGATCTAGCCAGGTTGCCATACTCGGATCATTGCCGAGTCCTCGAAAGCATGTTTCCAGACTGGACTGTTCAGCAGCTTTTCGAGGAGCACGCAGGCGGCATTGGGTTCATCCCGGAGCCGCCGACGCCAGTCCGCCAAGCGACGACCCTGTTGGCAAGTCCGCCGGTTGACGAGGAGCGACCGAGGGGTGTCCCGGGGGAGCTTGTGGCGCTCTATCCACACCGGTCGGATACGCCGAAAAGTCTATGGCTCGACCTTCTTAGTGGTGCATCCGAATCTATTGACCTATTTGCCAATGCCAGTTTATTTCTTCCTGAGGATAACCCTACTGCGATCGAAATCCTCAAGAAGAAGGCGCGCAGCGGCGTTAAGATCCGCATACTGCTCGGTGACCCCGATACGGAAGCGATGGTTTTGCGAGGCAAGGAAGAACGGCTTTTTGATGCCATTCCTGGCAGAATTAAGATGGCACTCGCCTACTATCGCCCGCTCGTCGGAATAGAGGGGATTGAATTTCGGTTGCACGCGACGTCTTTGTATAACTCGATATTTCGATACGACGATCAGATGTTGGTCAATCAGCACATCTATGGTACGTACGGATATATCGCGCCTATTCTGCACCTGCGAAAGGTGGCAGGTGCAGACTTCTTTGATACCTACATGAAGAGCTTTGAGCTTGTCTGGAATGAAGAGGCATACGGAATCGACCAGGCGGAAGCGAAGAACGGCTAGCTTTGATCGTTGCGCAACTTCGCGAGCGAAGTTAGAAACAGGCTCAAGTTAGACAAGTCGGCCAAGGTCACGTCGGCTCCAGCTTTGCTCAACTGATCCACCGAGTAGATCCCCGTCGCCACGGCGATGACCTTTGCGTCTCCGTCATGCCCGGCCTTGACGTCTTCCAGTGTGTCGCCAATCAGAATTGTTGACGACCGATCAAACGTGATGCCGTACTTTTCCGCCACTTTCCGACGTGATGCATCCACCAGGTTTGAGCGCACCTTGTCATCTGATCCATATCCGCCCACCTCCATATCGACGCGAGAATCAAGATCGAAAGCCGCAAGCTTGGCCCGAGCATTCGGCAAGATATTTCCGGTTAGAGCAGACTGCACGACATTGGGTGCCGATTTCAGCGCAGCCAGCGCGTCCAGCACTCCGGGAAGAATATGGCCTCGCTTTGGCAACTCCGGCGCGTTTCGCTCCATAGCCTTGGTTAGCACGCCTTCGAACTGCGCGATCTCGACGTATCCGCTGGCATCAACCGAGTTGGCTTCCAGGATGTCCCGCATGATCTGAAAGTCGGTGCGTCCATCGGTCACCGGTCGAATCTCAATTGAGCGCCCAGTCAGCAACTCGAACGCCAAGGCGTACGTATCTTTGCTCACACCGCCGTTCTCAATCAGCGTGTGGTCCACGTCCCAGAGCACCAACGTCTTCGGGAGCTTCTCGACGAGGTCATGCAGGTTGGTAGCCATGGCCCCCATGCTTCCATACCCGGCCACCAGCTACCCCGTTACTCAAGTCACCGAGCTTCACCAGGCCACGTCTAGGTAACTTGCTGCCGAATTTGGCTCTATGGGATCAAGGCGCCGCCTTGCGGCGGCGCGCACAGGTCACCTTGCGTGCGGCGGACTTCGCCCCATGGCGGGATCGGCCTCCCGCTCCGCTCCGGCCGCCCCGCCGGGCGAGCCCGCCGACACAGGCGAATGCACGCGCGCCGCCGCCGTGTCCTCAACCATGGCCACATCGGGCCGCCGTACCCACGGCATGGGAAAGCCCCCGGCGTCCACGAGGGGGGAGGGGAACGCCGGGGGCCAGTCGAGTATTCAGGGGCCCGCACCAGGTCGCAACGCGATTCGCCCGAGGGTGTCTCGGCCCGCAGGAGGTCACCGCGGAATTGCCCGGCAGCCGCACAGGTCAGGACGACATTCGGGCATGCGGATGTGAGCGACGGGGTCAAAGAAGGTGGGCCTTCCCCGCAGCAGATCGTTTAACACCAGACCGCCTGCATCAAGAGCGCCTACGGCGTCGCTACGCGATGAAGCAAGCTTCACTCTTGACACAGACGGCCTGGTGCTAACGCGGGCAGGGGCGAGGAAGACGGGGGCGGAGAGCCCACCAGGTCTACAGCCTCGTAGCCCGACTCACCAAGGAGCCACGACAATGCCCAGCCGCCAGATCAGCCCCAACCAGACCGCCCTGTTCAGCCCCCACCAACTGACTCTCTGGACCGAGCAGGCCAAGGCCGTCAGGCCGTCTCCAGGCCGTCAGACGTCCGGACCGGACCAGACCCAACCGGACCCAATCCGACCAAAGATGCAGGTCAGGACCTGTTTGACCTCGAAGCCCTCCCAGCTCAGGAAACACCGGGCAAAGTTCTACGACAACTACTTCGTCCCGCGCGGGTACGCGATCGTGCTCGTGGACGTCGGCGGTACCAACCGTTCCCGTGGCTGCTTCGACGATGTCGCCTCCGGCCTCGGCGTGATCGACTGGCTGAACGGCCGCGCCGCGGGATACAGCGCGGTCGAGGGCGGCTCGCGGGTGCGCGCGGACTGGGCGAACGGCTCGGTCGCCGCGATCGGCAAGTCCCAGGACGGCGCTGCGGCGATCGGGATGGCGTCGACCGGGATCGACGGGCTCAAGACCATCGTGCCGATCGCCGGGGTCAGCTCCTACTACCTCGTCGGCAATCAGGACGGCGCGTACCTCGGCTGGCCGGACGGCGACCCGCCCGGCCTGCTGAACCCGCGTGCCCAGGAGTTGTGCAAGCCGTACGAGGCCGAGCAGGACCGGCTCGCGGGCACCGACGGCAGCTACAACCCGTACTGGCTGGCCAACGACTACGTCGCGGCCGCCGGCAAGGTGCGGGCCAGCGTGTTCGCCATCCAGGGTATGCACGACCCCGCCGTGCGGCCGCTGCAGTTCGGCCCGTGGTGGGAGGCGCTGAACCGGCTGGACGTGCCGCGCAGGGCCTGGCTGCACCAGGCGGCCCACGTGGACCCGTTCGACCTCCAGCGCGCGGAGTTCGTGACCACGCTGCATCGGTGGATGGACCGCTGGCTGCTCGGTGTCCGCAACGGCATCGACCGCGAACCACGCATCCACCTGGAGCACCGAACCGACCAGTGGGTCGACGAGGCTCAGTGGCCGCCGGCAGGCGGACGGCCGCGCACCTGGTGGCCACAGGCGCAGGGCGGGCTGGCCGGCAGCCGGGGATCCGGCGAGAAGACGATCGTCGACGACCCGGCGCTCACCGAGGACGACTGGGCCGCCAACCCCGGACCGTCCCCGTCCCGTGTCCTGTTCACCTCGGACCGGTTCGCAGCGGACACCCGGCTTTCGGGATCCGGCACGGTGACCGTGCGGGTACGCCCGTCGGCGACCTCGGCCACCGTGAGCGCCGTACTCGTCGACTACGGGAAGGCGACCGCGCGCGTCGGTTCCGGGATCAAGAACCTGGCCACCCGGTCCTGCTGGGGAGCGAGCACACCGGCCGACAGCGCCTGCTACCTCGACACCGCGGCCGACACCGGGCCGGTGGACTACCAGCTGCTCACCAACGGGTCCGCCGACATCGGGCACCATCGCTCGCTGTGGCGCGCCGAGCAGCTGACGCCCGGCCGCTGGTACTCGATGACCTTCCGGCTCAACACCCTCGACCATGTCATTCCCGCAGGTCACCAGCTCGGGCTGATCCTCGCCGGCACGGACGGGTCGCTGTTCGACCCGGCCTTGCCACACCGGCCCAGCGAGCCTGCGTTCGACCTCGCCGGAACCTCGGTGACGATCCCGGGAGTCCTTACCTAACCCGAACATTGCTCCCACACCGCTCGAACACGTAGCGGCGAGAGTTCTCGCATACCGGCACGGAGCCGGTGACCCGAACTCGAGGAGCAACGATGGAACTGACCAGCTGGACGCGCAGGCTGGCGCTGGCGGGCAGCGGGGTGGCGATCGGGCTGGTGGCCATCGCGCCGCTCGCGTCCGCACAGACCACCCCGGCTCCGGTCGCGCCGATCACGCTCAGCCCCGAGGAGTCCCAGGCGGTCTGCGGCACCTGGATCCCGAAGCTGACCACCCGCACCACCAAGGCGACCGAGCGGATCAACGGCGGCCCGGAGATCCGCGGCTCGGTGGCCAACCTCAAGGCCCGTGCCCAGGACCAGCGCGCCAAGAACCACAACGACCGCGCCACCCAGCTCGACGAGCGCGCCAAGAAGCGCTCCGACCGGCTCCCGCAGCTCGCCGACGCGAAGAAGAAGCTCGACGACTTCACCGCGGCGCACTGCAAGCCCGCCACCGGGCCGACGAAGTGAGGCGCACGGCCGCCGCGGTGGCGGTGACCCTGCTGGCCGTGTTCGGATGCGCGGCCTGCCAGGACGAGGCGTCCTCCGGCCCGGCGACGGAGACGACCACGGCCCCGGGTGAGCTGGGCGCCATCCAGGCCATGCTCGACAGCATCGACGCGGACATGGCCGGTGACGGCTAGATCCGACTACGGGAACACCACGGCTGGCAGGATGCCTGCCATGCAGCAGCAGGGACGGGGTCTGGTCCTCGTCGTGGAGGACGAGGCGGCCATCGCCGAACTCGCCGCGATGTACCTGAAGCGCGACGGGTTCGGCGTCCACGTCGAGTCCGACGGCGCGGCGGCGCTCGACGCGGTGCGCAGGCTGAAGCCGGTCGCCATCGTGCTCGACATCGGACTGTCCGGAATGGACGGTCTGGAGATCTGCAAGGCGTTGCGCGCGGCGGGCGACTGGACGCCGGTGCTGTTCGTCACCGCGCGCGACGACGAGCTGGACCGCCTGCTGGGCTTGGAGATCGGCGCCGACGACTATCTGACGAAACCGTTCAGCCCCCGCGAACTCGCGGTCCGGGTCCGCACCGTGCTGCGGCGGGCCGCCGCCGCGGCGCCGCCGTCCGAGGTCTACTCGGCCGGCGGCGTCCGAGTCGACCTGACCCAGCGCCGGGCCTGGGCCGGTGAAGCCGAGATCGGTCTCACCTCGACCGAGTTCGACCTGCTCGCGCATCTGCTCCGCCATCCAGGCCAGGTGTTCGGCCGCGAGCAGCTGCTGAGCTCCGTGTGGGGGTACGCCGCGTCCGCGGGCACCCGCACGGTCGACGTGCACATCGCCCAGCTGCGGGCGAAACTCGGCGACCACAGTCCGATCAGGACGGTCCGCGGCATCGGCTACTCGGCGGACAAGTGATGACCACGCCCCGCCGCCGCACCTCACTCGCGTTGCGCATCACCGTGGTCTGCCTCGCCGTCGCCGGGGTGGCCGTGGTCGTCGCCGGGCTGGTGGCGGCCAGGCTGGTCAATTCGGCGGGCCGGGACGTGCAGCAGCAGTCACTGGCCGCGCAGGCGAACGTGCTCGCGAGCCAGTTCGACGGCGGCATCCCGAACGCGCGGTTCCGTGAAGGCCGGATCACGGAGGTCGTGCGCGGACAAGGAATCACGGTCGTCGTCCAGCGCCCGAACGGCAAGCCCGCCAGCAACGACCCGATCGCCACCCGCGCCGCGGCGAAGGCGGGCCTGGCCGCCGACTCGTCGCAACTGGTGGTGGTCGACGGCACGCAGTTCCTGGTGGAGACCCGGTCGATCGGGACCGGCGAGGCCTTCGCGCTCGTCCAGTCCACGGACGCGCAGGGTGTCGCCATGCGCAAGCTGATCAGGAACATCCTGATCGCGCTCGGCATCGGCCTGCTGGTCGCCGCGCTCGCCGGGTTCGTGCTGGGCAGGCTCCTTTCCCGCCCGCTACGCCACGCGGCCGCCGTCGCGGCGGGCATGCGCGGCGGGCGGCGGGACCTGCGCGTGCCGATCGAAGGTCCCGCCGAGGTCGCCGAGGTGGCGACCTCGATCAACGAGCTGGCCGACGCGTTGCACTACAGCGAAGCGCGGCAGCGCGAGTTCCTGCTTTCGGTCTCCCATGAACTGCGCACCCCGCTGACGGCCGTCAACGGGTTCGCCGAAGCCATCGCCGACGGGGTCGCCGAGGGCGAGGACGCGCGCCGGGCAGGCGACACCATCCAGCGGGAGGCCCAGCGCCTGGAACGCCTGGTCAGCGATCTGCTGGACCTGGCACGGCTGGGCGCCGACGAGTTCCGGCTCGACCTGACCGGGCTCGACCTGGTCGCGCTCGTCACCGACTGCGCCGAGGTCTGGCGGCTGCGGTGCGCCGCCCGGGACGTGCACCTCGAAATGCTCGTGCCACCGCACCCGGTGCACGTCGTCGCCGACCCGAGACGCCTGCGGCAGGTCATCGACGGGCTGGCGGAGAACGCGCTGCGGGTCACGCCGGCCGGTGCGCCGATCGTGCTCGCGCTGACCGTCGACGGGCAGGCCGGGCTCGCCGTGCGGGACGGCGGGCCCGGCCTCGCCGCCGAGGACTACCCGGTGGCCTTCGACCGAGGCGTGCTCAACAAGAAGTACCGGGGCAAGCGGCCGGTCGGCTCCGGGATCGGGCTGGCGCTCGCCCACGGGCTGGTGACCCGGATGGGCGGCACGCTGACCGCGGGCCCCGCTCCCGAGGGCGGTGCCGCGTTCACGGTGACCCTGCCGCTCGCACGGTGACGCCCGCGCGGGGTCGTGAGTGGCACGGCCGGTTCTATTGAGCGGAAGGCCAAATGTGGCGTCTTACGCTCGGGCGCGGCTGAACCACACAAAGGCCACCCTTGTAACGCTGAGCGTGACATGGGCCCCCTTCGTCACGTCTCAGACTCCAGCAAAACCGCACAAATAGGACATACAGGACCACATTTCGCGCCTGCCGTCCATTGTGGACACGAAATCGGGTGTAGTTCACCAGCGAGACGACAAAGTGCCCGCCACATTTGCCCTTCCGGGCGCTATTGGCCGGAAGGGCAAACGTGGCGGGCGAGTGGAGCCTTTGCTGCATCTGACGCAGCAGAGGTTCCATTCGCCCGCGGCAAACCGGGGGCGTCGCCGGGGTCGTGAGTGGTACGGCCGGTTCTAACCGGTCTAAACACTCACGACCAGGCAGGGACGGGGTCATCCTGGTGGTGCCTCGAATGGCCTGCCGCCCGCAGCCGAGCTGCGATCCCTGTACGCCACCGGAGGACACGCGTGCCCAGGCGGACGGCACGTGTACCTGGATGGACGGCACGCGTACGCAGATGGACGACGCGATGCCTGGTTATGCGTCGTGGGTGGCCGGGTGGGGTTCGTTGTGGAGTTTTCAAGCTGCGGTGGGGGTTTTCAGGCGCGGGCGGTGATGTGCTGGATGGCCCAGCCGTTGCCGTCGGGGTCCTCGAAGAAGACGAAGCCGACGTTGTTGAGGTCGTCGCCCTCCTGCATGGGGCGGGGGCCTTCTTGGGTGAAGACCTGGATCTCGGGGAGTTCCAGGCCGCGCTCGATCAGTTCGGCCCTGGCGCGGGGCAGGTCGTTGACGACGAGCTGGACGCCCTTGAGGGTGCCGGGCGCCATGCCGCCGATGCCCTTGCTCAGCACGATCGAGCAGCCTGAGCCGGGTGGGGTCAGCTGGATGAAACCGTCGTCACCGCCCATCCTCGTGTCGTGGTCGAGGGTGAACCCGAGCTTGTCCGCGTAGAAGGTCTTGGCGCGGTCCAGATCGGACACCGGCACGGCCACGACTTCCAAGGTCCAGTTCATCGTTTCTCCTTCGGTCGGCGGCGGGGGCGATTCGAGCCAGAGGCCATCGTCGCGGTGGATGCCGCGCTGTCAAGCACCGGCGGGAAAACCGGGTGCGCGTTGTCGTGGAATCCGTAGGCTGCGCGCCGTGGATCGTGACCTCATCTCTCGTATCGCCCATGCCGATCATCCGATCGCCGCCCCGCTCGCCGACGATTCGGTGCGCGCGCTGCTCGACCGGGCCGTGCGGCCGGGTGACCGCGTGCTCGATCTCGGCTGCGGTGGCGGGGAATGGCTGCTGCGTGCCCTCGCCGCCGAGCCTGACCTGCGCGCCGACGGCGTCGACGTCGCCGAACCCGCCTTGGCGCATGCCCGTGCGGCAGCCGAGGCGCTCGGCGTGCACGACCGGCTCACCCTGCATCGGCAGGACGCGACCGAGTTCGCCTCGGACCGGCCTTTCGACGTGGTGCTGAGCGTCGGCGCCGCGCACGTCTTCGGTGGCCTGCTGCCCACCTTGGCCGCGGCGCGGAAGCACCTGGCTCCCGGTGGACGGGTGCTGGTCGGCGACGGGTTCTGGGAACGCGAACCCAGCGCCGAGGCCATCGAGATGCTCGGCGACTTCGGCGATCTCGCGTCCACAATGGACAGCGTGGTCGCCGATGGCTGGACGCCCGTCGGCGGGCATGTCAGCACCCGGCGGGAACTGGACGACTACGAGTGGGCCTGGACGGGCTCGCTCGCCTCATGGGCGCTCGACCGCCAGGACGACCCGGACGGCAGGGAGGCGCTCACGGTGGCCACCGCGCATCGGACCGAATGGCTGCGAACCTACCGCGACACCTGGGGATTCCTGTGCCTGGTGCTGCGCCGGACCGACGACGGGGACGCGCCGCGCTAGCCGGGCGATCGGCTCGGTGCGACCTCGAATCTCTCGGCCACCGGCGCCTCGGCGTGATCGTCATCGACCGGGACGGCCGCACCGAGCCGGACCGCTTCCACCTGCGCTGCCGCTTTTCGAGTTTCACGGATCACTTCTCCCAGTTCGATTTTGGACAGGTTCAGGGAATTCACGCCCCGCGGCGGGCGGGGCGGCTGTGGCAGAGGATTTGTTTCGCTCACTTGTTCGACTTTACGAGTGGGGTCGGGGATGTGCCACCTTGTCCCTCTGACGAGTGAATGGGGCGGAAGAATGCCCTGATCAGGGGATTGGCCGGGTGCGGCTAGGCTGGCGGACATGGAGATGCTGCACCTCAGGTATTTCGTCGCGGTCGCCGAGGAACTCAACTTCTCCCAGGCGGCGCGCAAGCTGCACATGGCGGCTTCTCCGCTGAGCCAGCGCATCAAGGACCTCGAGCACGAACTCGGCCAGAAGCTGTTCGAACGCAGCACGCACAAGGTCGCGCTCACGGCCGCCGGGCAGGCGCTGCTTCCGCTCGCCAAGGACATCGTCGAGCAGGTCAACGCGATCCCGTGGCGGCTGCGCGAGGCCGCGAAGCCGACCCGCAGCACGGTCTTCATCGGCATGCCCGCCGGCGTGCATCCGACCCTGCGCGACAAGGTCAAGCTGCTCGAAGACCGCTGCCGCGAGCACTTCGACCTCAAGCGCTGGCCTGGTACGACAGCGGATCTGGTCGAGGGAGTGCACGACGGCAGGCTCGCGCTCACCCTCGCCAGGCTGCCCGCGAACGACCCAGCGCTCGCGCAGATCGAGGTGATGTCCGAACGGCTCGGCGCCGCGGTGCCCGCCGACCGTTTCGAGGGACGCGAGACCGTCAGGCTCGCCGATCTGACGGATCTGCCGTACATGGCCGCACCCGCCGAAGCCACGCCGGCCTACTTCGAGCAACTCGACACCGCGCTCGCCACCGCGGGCGTCAAACAGCGGCTGAAGCTGCCGAGCACGGGCTACAGCGGGATGGCGGAACTCATTTCCAGCGGAATGGGATTCTCGATCTCGATGCTCGACCCGAGTAGTCCCATGCATGGGTACAAACTGGACAATATCACCATTCTTCCCATTGAGGATTTCGCCCCCGAACTGCGGACCGGCTTGCTCTGGCGCACTGATCGAACCGATCTGAGCGAATTGATCGAGCACGCGAAAACCATATTCCAGGAGCCGATAATGGTATGACCGCTGCGGTCATACCATTCTTCGCATCATGATCATTCCCTCTTTCTCTTTTCGCCACTAACGTCATTGGCATAGCGAAGAGAGACACCGAAGAGGAGTGACGATGAACACCACGGAGAACGCCACCGGAGCATTGGACGGCGTGCGGGTGATCGACCTCTCAACGGTGGTCATGGGCCCGTACGCGGCCCAGATCCTGGGTGACCTCGGCGCTGACGTGATCAAGATCGAGTCGCCGTCCGACACGGTCCGCAACGGCCAGTACCGCACCACCCCCGGCATGACCCCGCTGAACCTCAACGTCAACCGCAACAAGCGCAGTGTGGCGCTGAACCTGAAAGACGAAGACCAGCGCGCCAAGGCGCTCGAGCTCATCGACACCGCCGACGTGCTGATCACCAACATGCGCCCCGGCGCGCTGGCCCGCCTCGGCCTCAACTACGCCGACGTCGCCGAGCGCAACCCGAAGCTGATCTACGCGCACGCCCAGGGTTTCCGGTCCGATTCCGACCGCGCGGGCAACGCCGCCTACGACGAGACCGTGCAGGCTTCTTCCGGCCTCGTCGACATCACGAACCGCGCGCTCGGCACCCCCGCCTACCTGCCGACCATCATCGGCGACAAGGTCTCGGCGCTGACCATCGCCTACTCCGTGCTCGCGGCGCTCGTGCACCAGCGCAAGACCGGCGAGGGCCAGCACATCGAGATCCCGATGACCGACACGCTGATCGCGTTCAACCTGGTCGAGCACCTGTCCGGGCACGTGTTCGAGCCGGTGCAGGGCCAGACCGGCTTCCCGCTGTCGATGCTGCAGGGCCACGCCGCCGTGCCCACCAAGGACGGCCTCGCCTGCGTGATCCCGTACAACCCGCAGAACTTCCGCGACTTCTTCCAGGCCGCGGGCCGTCCCGACCTCGCCGAAGACCCGCGCGTCAGCGGCGACACGGTCGCGCCGGAGCACCAGACCGCGATGATGGCGCTGGTCACCGAGTGCGCGCCGGCGCTGACCACCGAGGAGTGGTCCGAGGTCTGCGCGAAGCACAGCATCCCGATGGCCCCGGTGCTCGAACTCGACAAGGCGCACGAGGACACCTACGTCCGCGAAGGTCACCTGCTCGACGTCGTCGACCACCCGAGTGAGGGCAAGATCCGCTCCGTCGGCATCCCGGTGAAGTTCTCGGCGACCCCGGCGTCGGTCCGCTCGCTCGCCCCGCTTCCCGGGCAGCACACCGCTGAGGTCCTCAGCGAACTCGCGTAAGAAAAGAAAGAAGGCACCACCATGAGTGTGCGCACCGAAATCCTCGGTTCTTCACTACTCATCACGATCGACCGGCCCCAGGCCCGCAACGCCGTCGACGCGGCGGTCGCGCGGGGTGTCGCCGAGGCGATCGACCAGCTCGAAGCCGACCCTGACCTGCGAGTCGGCGTCCTGACCGGCGCGGAAGGCACCTTCAGCGCCGGCATGGACCTCAAGGCCGCGCTGAAAGGCGAGTCGCCGTCGATCGACGGGCTCGGCTTCGGCGGGCTCACCGAGCGGGAGACCACCAAGCCACTGATCGCGGCCGTCGAAGGCTTCGCGATGGGCGGCGGGTTCGAACTCGCGCTGGCGTGCGACCTGATCGTCGCCGCCGAGGACGCGAAGTTCGGTCTCCCCGAGGTCAAACGCGGCCTGGTCGCCGCGGGCGGCGGCGTCATCCGGCTGCCGCAGCGGATCCCGCACCACCTGGCGATGGAGTTCCTGCTCACCGGTGAGCCGGTGACCGGCGCCCGCGCCGCGGAACTCGGCCTGGTGAACCGGGTCGTCGCGAGCGGCGAGGCCACCGCGGTCGCGCTCCAGCTCGCCGAGCGGCTCACGGCCAACGCGCCGCTCGCGCTGGCCGCCGTGAAGAAGATCGTCACCGCGGCGCACGGTGTCCCCGAGGCGGACGCTTTCGAGGCGCAGCGCAAGGAAATGGCTCAGCTGATGGGTTCGGCCGACGTCCGTGAAGGCATGCAGGCCTTCGCCGAGCGCCGCCAGCCGGTTTGGACGGCACGATGAACACCCAGGAAGTGCTTCAGCACGTCACGACCCCGCTCGCGAACCCCGCGTACGCGCCGGTGGTCCCCCGCTTCACCAACCGCGAGTACCTCAACATCGTCTACCGGACCGACCTCGAAGCACTGCGCGCCGTCGTTCCCGAGCCGCTCAAGATCGAAGAACCGTTGGTGCGCTTCGAAGTCATGAAGATGGGCGACGTGAGCGGCTACGGCCCGTACACCGAGTCCGGCCAGGCGATCCCGGTCACCTTCGACGGCGAGCACGGCGAGTACCTGCACGCGATGTACCTCGACAACTTCGCCGCGACCGCGTCCGGCCGCGAGATCAGCGCCTATCCCAAGACCGTCGGCGCGCCGAACCTCTACGCCGACAACGGCGCGCTGGTCGGAACGCTGGACTACGGCACGCTCCGGGTCGCGACCGCGACCATGGGCTACAAGCACAACCGGCTCGACCTGCGTGAAGCCGAGGCACAGATCACCGTGCCGACGTTCATGCTCAAGATCGTCCCGAACTACGACGGCAGCCCGCGCGTCAACGAGCTGGTCCGCACCGAGATCACCGACGTGGTGATCAAGGAGGCGTGGACCGGGCCCGCGCGGCTGCAGCTGTTCGAACACGTGCTGGCGCCGCTCGCGGACCTGCCGGTGCGGGAAGTCGTTTCCGCCAGCCACATCCTCACCGACCTCACCCTGGCCCCGGTCAAGCCGGTCTACGACTACTTGAAGGAAGCCCGGTCATGAAGTACACCACCGCAGCCGTCATCGGAGCGGGCACCATCGGCCTCTCCTGGACCGCGCTCTTCGTCGGGCACGGCATGGACGTCTGGGTCTCCGACCCGCGGCCGGACCTGCGTGAGGCCGTCGACAACGCGCTCGCCGAGTTCGGCCCGCACCTGGGCGTCACGCTCGATCCCGCGAAGGTGCACCTGGCCAAGGACGTCACGGAAGCCGTGCGTAACGCGGACATCGTGCAGGAGAACGGTCCGGAGAACGTAGAGTTCAAGAAGGATCTCTTCGCCAAGCTGGTCAAGGAAGCGCCGTCGCACGCGCTGCTGCTGAGCAGCTCCAGCGCGATCCCGTCGACTGCTTTCACCGGTGAGCTCGAAGACGCGTCACGGGTCCTCATCGGGCACCCGTTCAACCCGCCGCACCTCATCCCGCTCGTCGAGGTCGTGCCGGGCGAGCGGACCAGCGAAGAAGCCACTCAGGCCGCGGTCGAGTTCTACCGTTTCGTCGGCCGCGTGCCAGTGGTGGAGCGCAAGGAGATCCCCGGCTTCGTGGGCAACCGCCTGCAGAACGCGTTGAGCCGCGAGGCGATTTACCTGGTCGAGCAAGGTGTTGTCACGCCTGCGGAACTCGACGACGTGATGACCAACTCGCTGGGCATCCGCTGGTCGACCGTCGGGCCGTTCCTCGGCTCGCACCTCGGCGGCGGGCCTGGCGGGTACCGGCACATGGCCGAGCACATCGGCGTGTCGATGAAGAAGATGTGGGCCGGTCTCGGCCAGCCCGAACAAGGCCCGGCTGAACAAGAAGAACTGATCAAGGCAGTTGAAAAGGCTTACGGCTCCTCCACGTATTCGGAACTTTCCGAGACGCGCGACCGTAAGCAGCTCGCGGTGCTGTCCGCTTTGGACAGCGCCACCAAGGAGGAGAACTGATATGAGCACCACCCTCGAAGACCAGCTCGTCGCCGACTTCTACGACTACGAAACCCTGCTCTCGGACGAGGAGCGCAAGGTTCTGCTGAAGACGCGGAACTTCATGCGCACCGAGATCAAGCCGCTGGTCAATGAGAACTGGGCGAAGGGCGAGTTCCCCAAGGAGCTCATCGGCATGTTCCGCGCGCAGGGACTGGCCGGGCTGCCCTACGAGGGCTACGGCGAGCACCGGCCCGCCGCGTCGAACCTGCTGAGCGGCATGATGGCGATGGAGATGACCCGCACCGACCCGTCGGTCGCCACCTTCTTCGGTGTCCACAACGGACTCGCGATGTACAGCATCTACGCGGGCGGCAGCCAGGAGCAGCGCGACCGCTGGCTCCCGGAGATGGCCGCGATGGACAAGATCGGCGCGTTCGCGATGACCGAGCCGCTCGGCGGTTCGGATGTGGCGGGCGGCATGCGCACCACCGCCAAGCGTGATGGAGACACCTGGGTGCTGAACGGCGCCAAGAAGTGGATCGGCAACGCGACCTTCGCCGACTACATCGTGGTGTGGGCGCGCGACGTCGACGACAACAAGGTCAAGGGCTTCGTCGTCGAGAAGGACATGCCGGGCTTCTCGCCGGTCAAGATCGAGCACAAGATCGCGTTCCGGATCGTGGAGAACGCCGAGATCACGCTGACCGACGTCCGCGTGCCGGAGGCCAACCGGCTGCAGAACATCAACTCCTTCCGCGACGTCGGCGAGATCCTGCGTGCCACCCGCGGCGGCGTCGCCTGGCAGGCGCTGGGTGTGATGATCGGCGCGTACGAGCTCGCGCTGGACTACGCCAAGGAGCGCAAGCAGTTCGGCCGCCCGATCGCGCGGTTCCAGATGGTCCAGGACCTGCTGGTGAAGAGCCTCGGCAACATCACCGCCTCGTGGGGCATGCTGATCCAGCTGGCGCACCTTCAGGACGCCGGGATCTTCAAGGACGAGCACTCGTCGCTGGCGAAGGCGTTCGTCACCTCGCGGATGCGTGAGGTCGTCGCCTGGAGCCGGGAGATCTTCGGCGGCAACGGGATCGTGCTCGACTACGACATCGCGCGGTTCTTCGCCGACGCCGAGGCGATCTACTCGTTCGAGGGCACCCGCGAGATGAACACACTGATCGTCGGCAAGGCGATCACGGGTGAGAGCGCGTTCGTGTAAGGAAGACGGGATGAAGCGGGCTTTACTCCTGGCACCCCCGTGCCTGAAGTAAAGCCCGCTTCATCCCGTCAGTTCACACAGCCGGTGGCGTTGGACGTCACCGGCTGCTCCGTGCTGGTGGTGGTCTGTGCGGTGTTCTTGACGCGGCCGACGCTCGTGCTGGAGTCGGTGCCGGTTCCGGTGGAGGCGTTGCCGTTGGGCGATTTGCCGGTGACCTGCTTGACGAAGGCGCGGATCTCGTTCAGGTCGACCTTGACCGCGTCGCCGTCGCTGGGCGTCGCCATGCTCAGCGCCTGCACCGGCACGGTGTTGAACTCGATCGCGCCCGCGCTGAGCCCGCGCAGCTGCTGGGCGAAGCTGAAGATGTCCCAGCCCTTGTCGATGACCAGCGACCCCTGCACGGCCGAGATCAGGTTGGACAGCTTGGTCGGGTCGCTCAACGTGCCCGCGCTGAGGATCTTCTTCGCCATGCCGGACAGGAAGGCCTGCTGGCGCTTGATGCGGTCGAGGTCGCTGGGCAGCCCGTGACGCTGGCGGACGAAGGCCAGCGCGTCCGCGCCGGACAGCGACTGCTCGCCCGCCGGGAAGTTCGCGCCGGTCCACTTGTCGTTGACCGGGTTGTTGAGGCAGACGTTGACGCCGCCGATGGCTTCGCTGAGCGAGTAGAAGCCCGCGAGGTTGACCGCGGCGTAGTGATTGATCGTCAGGCCGGTGACCTGCTGGACCGTCTCGACGGTCGAACGGGCGCCCGCGGCGGAACTCTGCTTCTCCAGCTCGGCACCGCTGAGGCCTTGCGCGCGCAGCTGGTTCTTGGCCGCGTTCTTGCCCCTGCTGAACGCGGAATTGATCTTGTGGGAGCCGAGGCCGCCCGCGATCGGAACGTAGGAGTCACGCGGGATCGAGATCGCGGTCGCCGCTCCTCCGCCTGCGGGCAGGTGGACGACGATGATGGAGTCCGTGGTGTCGCCGCCGTCTTCGGTGCTGCCCGCGTGCAGGCGGTCGAGCAGGTCCTGCGGCAGCGGGTTGCCCTGCGCGTCGGTGCGCGAGTCGATGCCGACCAGCAGGATGTTCTGGTCGACCGAGGACGGCGAGACACCGGGCGGGAGCTGCGCGGACGGCGGGATGATGTCGGCGACGGTGATGCCGGTGTCGAGCTTGCTCAGCTGCGCCCAGGCATAGCCGGTGCCGCCGAGTACGGCGAGCGCGACGAGGCCGAGGGCACTACGCCGCCAAACACGGTGAGTAACCAACACGACCGCTTTCCTCCCAGACAGTGTGAAACCCAGTGATTTCCAGAATCACCGCGGTTCCTGGGAAGAAGCTGAGAAAGTCTTTCAGTTCCTGTTATAAGTAGGTCAGCGTGGCATGCGACGCCAGATCGCGCGTGGCAAGAGCTTCATCACGGCGAACACGGGGCGTAGCACTCCGGGCACCCAGACGACTGAACGACGTTTGCGCAACGCCGCGACCGTCGCGTCGGCGACCTGGTCCGGCGTGCTGGAGAACGGTGCGGGCGACATGCCCTCGGTCATCCGGCCGATCACGAAACCGGGGCGCACCAGCAGCAGGTGGACGCCGGAGCCGTGCAGCGCGTCGGCGAGCCCGCTCGCGAAGCCGTCGAGCCCGGCCTTCGCGGAGCCGTAGACGTAGTTGGCGCGGCGGACCCGCACGCCGGCGACCGAACTGAACACGACGAGTTGCCCGCCGCCCTGCTCGCGCAGACGATTCGCGAGATGGGTGAGCACGCTCACGTGGGCCACATAATCGGTGTGGACGACCGAAACCGCGTGCGCCGCGTCGGCTTCCGCGCGAGCCTGGTCACCGAGGATGCCGAAGGAGACGACAACGGTGTCGAGCTTGCCAAGGCTTGCGAAGAGCGCCTCATGGGAGTCGAGGTCATCGGCGTCGAACTCGACTCGCTCGACTTCGGCCTTGTTAAGCAGCGAGGCTTCTTCGTCCAGATCCGCGCTGCGGCGTGCGGCGAGGATCACCTTCGCGGCGCCGCCGTCGACGAGCCTGCGCGCCACCTGCAGGCCGATCTCGCTGCGGCCACCGAGCACGAGCACTGTTCCAGTCACCCAAGAGAGCCTACGCAACACCGATTCGGTTGCATTTGGGCCTCCGGTATGCGATAAACGTAGTAGACAACGCCTTGAAATACGAAATCAGTGAGGAAGCGATGACTGCCACCGCCGAGACTGTTGCCGCCAAGAGCGCCACCTGGACCTCGGACCGGCTCGCCACGTCGGCCCGCGACCACCTGTGGATGCACTTCACCCGCCACGGGGACGGAGCCAACGCCGACATCCCGGTGATGGTGCGCGGCGAGGGCGCGTACGTCTGGGACGCGCGCGGCAACCGCTACCTCGACGGCCTGGCCGGCCTGTTCGCCGTCGGTGTCGGCCACGGCCGCGAGGAGCTCGCGGAGGCCGCGGCGAAGCAGACGCGCGAACTCGCGTACTTCCCGTTGTGGGGCAACGCGCACCCGGCCGCGATCCAGCTCGCCGAGCGGCTCGCGAACGACGCGCCCGGCGACCTGAACCGGGTGTTCTTCACCGTCAGCGGCGGCGAATCCGTTGAGACGGCCTGGAAGCTCGCGAAGGCTTACTACAAGCAGATCGGCAAGCCCACCAAGCACAAGGTCGTCAGCCGCGCACTGGCGTACCACGGCACGTCGGCAGGCGCGCTCTCGCTGACCGGGCTCCCCGGCGCGAAGCAGGACTTCGAGCCGCTGGTGCCGAGCGCGCTGAAGGTGCCGAACACCAACTTCTACCGCGCACCGGTGCACGCCGACGACTACGACGCGTTCGGCCGCTGGACCGCCGACCAGATCGCGCAGGCCATCGAGTTCGAGGGCCCGGACACGGTCGCCGCGGTGTTCCTTGAGCCGCTGCAGAACACCGGCGGCTGCTTCCCGCCGCCGCCCGGCTACTTCGAGCGCGTGCGGGAGATCTGCGACCAGTACGACGTGCTGCTCGTCTCCGACGAGGTGATCTGCGCGTTCGGCAGGCTCGGGCACGACTTCGGCGCCAAGCGCTACGGCTACCAGCCCGACATCATCACCACCGCCAAGGGCCTGACCTCCGGCTACGCCCCGCTGGGCGCGGTGCTGGCGAGCGACCGGCTGATGGAGCCGTTCACCCAGGGCACGACCACGTTCATGCACGGGTCGACCTACGGCGGGCACCCGGTCTCGTGCGCGGTGGCGCTGGCGAACCTCGACCTGATCGAGCGCGAGGACATCTACGGCAACGTGCTGCGCAACGAGTCCGCCTTCCGGTCCACTTTGGACAAGCTGACCGACCTGCCGATCGTCGGCGACATCCGCGGCGCCGGGTTCTTCTACGGCATCGAGCTGGTCAAGGACAAGGCGACCAAGGAGACGTTCACGCAAGCGGAATCCGAGCGGGTGCTGCACAAGTTCCTGTCGGGCTCGCTGTTCGACAACGGGCTCTACTGCCGCGCGGACGACCGCGGCGAGCCGGTCATCCAGCTCGCGCCGCCGCTGATCTGCGAGCAGTCGCACTTCGACGAGATCGAGTCCATCCTGCGCGCTTCCCTGACGGAGGCCTGGAAGCTGCTCTGACCGAGGAAAGAGTCGTGAGTGGTATGACCGGTTAGAACCGGCCATACCACTCACGAGCGGTGGATCATCGGGCCACCGCGGGGGACGAGGCGTCCTGCCGCAGTACCTCCGGCGCTCCCCCGCCGGAAGCCGGAACGCGGTAGACGGTGTGCTCGCGCGAGTACGCCACGAACGCGTTGTCTAGCCATTGTGCCTGGTCATCGACGTGCGCCGGTTCCGAGAGCGGCACGTCCGCGCCGGTGGAGAGGTCGAGCACGTGCAGCCGCCAGCGGTCGCCGGTGCGGAACTTGTACGCGACGCGCGTGCCGTCCGGGGACAGCGACGGGCACTCGGCGTTCCCCCGGATCGACGTCAGCGTCCGGGTCGCCAGCGATCCCTTGACCAGCCACGTTTTTCCGCCCGACGCGGCTGTCGCGTAGAAGGTGTCGTCGTCGCGGTCGAAGGTCACGCCCCAGTAGTTGGTGTCGGCCGCGGTGTGCGGGCGGCCGTCCACGACGAGCTTGAAGTCCTCGAGCGAGCCGTAGTGGATGCCGTGCACGAGGTCGTAGATCCCGGCCGTCGTCGAGAAGGTGCCGACCGCGCCGAGGTAGCCGTCTCCCGTCCGGAAGACCGTCCAGCCGACCAGATGCCCGGTGGGCGCGACGCGGACCCGGCTGGGCGTGCCCCATTCGGTGAGGCGAAGTCCCGAGTCGAGTACCAGCAGCTCGGAGCGGTCGGGCACGGCGGTGGTGCGCAGGCAGGCGAGGGTGCCCGCCGCCGCGTCGACCCGCTGGCAGGCGGGACCGACCCGGTCTCCTTCTCGGACTCGGCCGCCACCGTCCACATAGAGCAGTTCACCGCTGCGCAGGTCGAGCGGCTGTTCTTGGTGCGCGCCAACGGATCGCCAGCCAACGAAGACACCACCCGCGACCAGCACCGCGGCGATCAGCACGACGCCCCGGTTCATCGGTGGGCCCCGGCCGCGATCGCACCGGTGAGCAGGAGCGCGAACAGGCCGAACGCGGGCGCGAGGCCCAGCCCGTTCGCCACCACCCCGAACAGCACCGCGCCAGCCGCCCGCGCCACCGCCTGCGCCGTCTGGACGAGCGCGAGCCCGGTCGCGCGGAGGCCCTCCGGCACGAGCGGTCCCGCGAAGGCCATCAACACTCCGTCGGTGGACGCGTAGAAAACGCCGTGTGCCAAGAAAACCAGCGTGGCCGCGAACCAGCCCTGGAGCGAAGACGCGACGAGGACGTAACCGGCTAGCAGCACGACATGCCCGGCCAGGAACACCTTCCAGCGCCCGAGCTTGTCGGCGAGCCTGCCGACCGGGGCCGCGGCGACCATGAAGATCAGCGCGGTCGCCAGCGGCAGCAGCGGCAGTACCCCGGACGGGAGCCCGGTGGTCCGCTGGACGCCGACGAACAGGAACATGTCGCCGACCGTGCACAGCCCGAGCAGGGCGGCGAACACGCACACCCGTCGCAGGTCACGGTCCCGCAGTGGCGCCCAGCTCAGCTTCGGCCTGATGGCCGGGACGGCGGCGGGCGCGCGGACGAACAGCGCGAGCACCAGCACGGCGACCACGGCGAGGCAGAAGCTCACGGCGAACACGGCGGTGTAGTCCATGACCAGCATGCTGAGCAGGCCGAACGCCAGCAGCGGGCCGAGCAGCGCGCCCGCGGTGTCCAGCGCGCGATGCACCCCGAACGCCCTGCCGAGCGCGTCGGCCGGGGTGGCCTGGGTGATCATCGCGTCGCGGGGGCCGGTGCGGATGCCCTTGCCTGCCCGGTCGACGCCGATCACCAACCCCAGCGCGGCGACCGAGGATCCGGCGAGCGGGAAGCCGAGCTTGGTCAGCGCGGACAGGCCGTAGCCGGTCAGCGCGACGGCCTTCGGGCGGCGGAGCCGGTCGGCGAGATGGCCGCCGAGCAGGCGCAGCACCGCCGTCGCCCCGGTGTAGAGGCCGTCGATCGCGCCGAGTTGCAGGTAGCCGACGCCCAGGCCGTAGACCAGGTAGAGCGGGAGCACCGCGGTCACCATCTCGGCGGACAGGTCGGTGATCAGGCTGACCACGCCGAGGCCGACGACCGTGGCCGAGACGGGGCGCACGGCTTTTCCGGCGGGCGGGACGGCGGAGCGGACGGACGAGAGGTACATCGGGGGGAGCCTTTCCGGGGGCGGGCGCACGGCCGGGCGAAGCGGCCGTGCGCCCGCCCTCATCCAGTGACGCTGACGTCGTCCACGGCGGACTCCCACAACGAGGGATCGCCCAGATCGGCCGACTCGACGACCAGCTTCACCGTGTGCCCGGCGAACTGCGCGAGGTCGGCGGTCGCCGTCTGCCAGGCGCCCGCGAGTTTCGTGCTCGCCGTGCCCAGCCGCTCGAACGCCTGCACCGAGCTCGACCCGTCCAGCACGCGGACCCTGAAGTAGTCCGATGTGGACGCATTGTTGCCGTGCGCGTAGGTGTAGGAGAACGTGAGCTTCCCGTTGACGGGTACGGAGAACTGCGGCGAGGTCATCGTCGTCACTCCCCCGTCGACGTCGTTGGCGCCGTCACTGGCGCCCGCGAGCCGCCCGGTCACCAGGCAGGTGACCCCGCTCGTGGTGGTCCCGAGCTGCTTGATCGAACCGTCGGCCTCCTTGGTCTCCTCGGGATCGCCGCGTTCCCACTTGCCGGTGGTCGCGGTGTCCGAGGTGGCCGTTTGCCAGCCCTTGTCAGACTCGAAGTCGTCTGAGAAGCCTCCGCTGCTCGTCGAAACCGCGAGCGTGGCCGTCTTCGAAACGCCTCCCGACGTACCCGTGATCGTGGCCGTCGCCGATCCCGAAGCCGAGGCGGACGCGGTCAGCGTCAGCTTGGACGAGCCGGGAGCGGTGACCGAGGCGGGCGAGAACGAGCCGGTGACCCCGGACGGCAGACCCGAGATCGACAGCGCCGTGGCGCCGGTGAACCCGCCGGTCGCGCCGACGTCGACGGTCGCCGACGCGGTGGCGCCGGGCGGCACGCTGACCGACGAAGGCGAGACGGCGACCGAGAAGCCGGGCGCACTGGACGCCTTGTGGCACTTGCCGGACACCGTGTCGGTGTACGTGCGGCCCGCGACCGGGACGAAGTCGTGCCGGTAGTCCGTGGCGGTCAGCGTCAGCTTGGCGACGCCGAAAGTGCTGGCGTTACCGGCTTCCTGAGTGCCGGCGGAGCTCTTGTCGTAGTCGTAGAAGCCGCGGCCGCCTGTGCCGATCAGCAGCTCGCGCACGCCGTTCGCGTCGTCGCGGGTGCCGTTCGGCTTGGACGGCGCGAACCGCTGGTAGTTGTGGTCGTGCCCGACCACCACAAGGTCCGCTTTCGCGTTGTAGAGCGCCTCGAAGAACGGCGTGACCGAGGTGTCGTCGCCGTGGTCGCCCTTGCTGAAGCGCGGGTGGTGCCAATAGGCGGCGGTGCACGGCTTGGTGCTGGCGGCCAGGTCGTTCTTCAGCCAGGTCACCTGCGCGGAACTCGCGGTGCGGGTGATGTTCGAGTTCAGCGCGACGAAATGCCAGTCACCGACGTCGAAGCTGTAATAGCCCTTACCTCGTTCTCCCGCCGCGCCGCCGAAGTAGTCGAAATAGCCGGAAGCGTTCGAGGTCTTGTACTCGTGGTTTCCCGGTGCCGGGTGCACGATCGACTTGAACTGCCCGTAGTTCGGGTCATAGCCGTTCTTGTAGTCGCTCGCGCTGCCGGACTCGTAAGCGTTGTCACCGGCCAAGATCAGCGCTTGAGGGCTCATGTTCTTGACCACCGACGCCGTCTGGTTGCAGGAGGAACCGCAGACGTCGCCGACCCCGGCCACCACCGAGGTCGCCGCGGCCAGGCTCTGCGTGCCCGACTGGTAGGAGTCGACGGAGTAGGTGCTCGCTGGATCGGCGAGGTGCGGGGTGACGCGCACGCAGTCGCCTTCGAACGCCCTGGTGTGGAAAGCCTTGCCGGGCCAGTTGACCGCGGTCAGCGTGAACGAACCCGACCGTGAGCCGGTGAGGGTGATGGAGTCGTTGCCGTGCAAGGACAACGCGGTGAGTCTGAGCCGCGAGCAAGGCCGCGGCACCGTAAACCACTGGATGTCGCCATCGTCGACGCAGGAATGTAGTCATCGGAATCCTTTGCGGGTAATGCAGGGGAAAAAGAAATCCGGACCACGCGCCCGCCCGCCGAGGAGCGGCCCGGACCGGGCGGGCACGTCATTTGTTGATGTTCGGAAAAGACTTTAACCCGGACTCCGAGTGCGTCAACGAAACCGCGACGTCCAGGCTGGATAACTCTGAACGCCGGCTAGACGGTGATCATGAAGTCGTCGACGGTCGCGGAACGCCAGGCGCCCGCGACCTTCGCCGCGGCACCGAGTTTCTCGAAGACACTGGTCATGGTCACACCATCAATGATCTTGCTCGGGGTCGGGCTCATCCCGGCCGTGCACGGCGCGTTGTTCTGGGTCGTGGCCATGCTGACAAGCGTGTCCTGCTGCACGCGCTCGACACCCGGATCGGCGGCGAGCCGGGCCGCGAGCACGGCGGCCACCCATAATGATCTCACGGAATTCTCCTCGGACTTCGGAAACGGAAATGACGCCGCTCCTCGGTACCGGGAAGATCCGGTGACGCGGATATTGGGAAGTTCAGCGAACACCGGTCAACGATTGTTCGTGACAATCTGGAAATTCCCTGAACGCGTCCGGCGGAGTACTCTCACCGGATCGCCCGTGAAGGGAGTCAGCCGTGCCGGTCGAAACCAGCACCCCGGTTGGCGCCGAGTTCGGCGCCGCGCTGCGTGACGCGATCGGGCGCAGCGGCCTGAGCCTCAACGAGATCAGTCAGCGGCTGCGCGAGCAGGCGACCCCGGTCAGCGTGAGCGCGCTGAGTTATTGGCAGAATGGCGAAAACCGGCCGGAGCGGGCGAGTTCGCTCGCCGCGGTGTCGGCGCTCGAATCGATTCTCGGCCAGGAAGAAGGCACGCTCGCCGCGTTGCTCGGCCCGCGCAGGCCACGCGGCCGGTGGGCGAACCGGCCTGGCCTGGCGGTGGCGTACGACCAGGTGTGGGTACATCCGGAGCACGTGGCCCGCGCACTGGCCAAAGTGGACGCCGGGCCAGCCGACCTGGACACACCGCACCGGCTTTCGCAGTACGTGTCGTACCGGGTCAACGCGCAGGGTTGCGAGGAGTCGATGCGGGTGCGCAGGCTGGTCCGCGCGGACCACGACGGCACCAGCCGGTTCGTGTTCGTCACCCGCTGCAGCGCGCTGCCGCAGCCGCCGGTGGTGACGTTCACCGAGGGCTGCCAGGTGGCCAGGTTCCGCGCGGACGTGCCGAGTTCGACGTGCGTGTTCGAGTTCCTGCTCGACCGGCCGCTCGCCGCGGGCGAGCTGGCTTCGGTGGAGTTCGCGGTGCGGTTCCCGCCGGGCCTGACGAATCGGCACACCCAGATGGCGATCTACCGGCCGGCCAGGGAAATGGTGCTGCACATCGCGTTCGACCCGGAAATGACACCACGTCGATGTTTCGGTTACTTCCAGCCGCGCAGCGGGGCGCCGCGTGAACACCGGAGCGAGGCGACGTTCGACGGGCAGGTGAGCACGTACCAGTTCATCACGCTGGATCCGATGCCAGGCCAGTACGGCATCCAGTGGGAGCTGGACAAAGTCTGAACGGATGTGACTGAGTGCACGTTCTGCAAGTTTGCAGAACGTGCAAGTTTCTCGCTACCTTGGTCGCATGCCCGAGACCCCGCCTGGCCTTTCGCTGCGCGAACGCAAGAAGTTCGAGACGCATCGGACGCTCGCCCGCGCCGCCGTCGAGCTGGTCGCCGAACACGGGCTCGACAAGGTGACCGTCGAGGACATCGCCGCGGCCGCCGACGTCTCCGTGCGCACCTTCTTCAACTACTTCGCGTCGAAGGACGACGCCGTGGTCATCGCCTATCCCGACCGGGACGAGCGCACGGCGGCGGTCGTCGAGTCGCTGCTCGCCGCTCCGCCCGAGGTCAGCACGATGCGGGCGCTGCTGGACGCGCTCGACGACGACTTCAAGCGCATCGAGGCCAACCGCGAAGAGTGGCTGGCCCGGATGTCGATCTTCGAGGAGAACCTGCACCTCGTCTCGCGCATGATGGTCGCCCAGGCCGAGAGCGAGCGTCAGCTCGTCGAGGCGATCGCCAAGCGATCCGGCTGCGATGCCGAAAAAGACTTCTATCCCCTGCTGCTGTTCTCCCTGCTCGGCGCCGGAATGAGTGCCGCGATCCGCCGCTGGCACATGCTCGGCGGCGAGGGGTCTCTGCGTGACCTGCTGAACGAGGCGATGGACGCCGTCGCCAACGGACTACCCGAACCACACTGAAGGAAATGGGGGAACCATGACCACGACAGCCGAACCACGGCCGGGCGCGATGACGCACCGGCAGGTGCTCGAAGCACTCTCCGGGCTGCTGATGGGCCTGTTCGTCGCGATCCTCGCGTCGACCGTGGTGGCCAACGCGCTGCCGCGCATCATCGCCGACCTCGGCGGCTCGCAGTCGTCCTACACCTGGGTGGTGACCACCGAGCTGCTCGCGATGACCGCGACGGTTCCGTTGTGGGGCAAGCTTTCCGACCTCTACAACAAGAAATTCCTGGTACAGACCAACCTCGCGTTGTTCGTGGTCGGCTCACTGGTCGCCGGGTTCTCCCAGGACATCGGCGTGCTGATCGCCAGCCGCGTCGCGCAGGGTGTCGGCGCCGGCGGGCTCACCGCGCTCGTGCCGATCATCATGGCGAGCATCGTTTCGCCGCGTGACCTCGGCAAGTACTCCGGGATCATGGGTGGCATGTTCGGTGTCGCCACGGTCGCCGGGCCGCTGATCGGCGGCGCGATGGTCGACACCTCGTGGCTGGGCTGGCGCTGGTGCTTCTTCATCGGCGTGCCGCTGGCGATCGCCGCGATCTTCCTGCTGCAGCGCACCCTGAACCTGCCGACCGTCCGCAAGGAGGTCAAGGTCGACTACCTGGGCGCGTTCCTGATCATGGCCGGTGTCTCGACGCTGCTGGTGTGGTCGTCGCTGGCCGGGCACCAGTTCGCCTGGGGTTCACTGTGGACGGTCGCGCTGGTCGGCGCCGGACTGCTCCTGCTGGCGGCCGCGGTGTTCGTCGAATCCCGGGTGCAGGAACCGATCCTGCCGCTGTCGCTGTTCAAGAACCGCACGATCGCGCTGAGCACGCTCGCCAGCTTCCTCGTCGGCGCGGCGATGTTCGGCGGCACCGTGTTCCTGTCGCAGTATTTCCAGCTGGCGCTGGGCAAGTCGCCGACCGTGGCCGGGCTGCTGAGCCTGCCGATGATCTTCGGCCTGCTCGTGTCGTCTACCGTGTCCGGGCAGCTGATCAGCAAGACCGGCGTGTGGAAGAGCCACCTCGTGCTCGGCGGCGTGCTGATGATCGCCGGCCTGCTGTTGCTCGGCACGATCGACGCGCACACCCACATCGTCGTGCTGAGCGGGTACATGGTGGTGCTCGGCGTCGGGCTCGGGATGCTGATGCAGAACCTGGTGCTGGTGGCCCAGAACGACGTGCCGCCGCAGGACCTCGGCACGGCCACGTCCACGCTGTCGTTCTTCCGCAGCTTGGGCGGCTCGATCGGCGTCAGCGCGCTCGGCGCGGTGCTCGCCAGCCGCATCACCACGCTGACGCTGGAAGGCCTCGGCCCGCAGGCGGCGAACATGCCGGCGGGTTCGGGTGACTCGGTGCCGAACCTGGCGCTGCTGCCGGAACCGATCGCGAACATCATCCGCGACGCGTACGGCGAAGCGACCAGCGAACTCTTCCTGATCGGCGCGCCCTTGGCCGTGCTGGCGCTGGTGGCGATCCTGTTCATCAAGCAGATCCCGCTGAAGACGCAGAGCGCCAACGAGCGGCTCGCCGAGGAAACCGCCTAAGGGCTCGTGAGTGGTACGGCCGGTTAGAACCGGCCGTACCACTCACGACCTTTTTCTAGCCGCGCAAGAGGTAGCTGTTGGCGAAGCCGCTGGTCGAGCAGACGCCGAGCTGGCTCTGCACCTGGCTGTAGGTGAAGCCCCACGGGACAGTGCAGGCCCAGAGGTTGTTGCGCGGGACGCGGACGTTGTAGCTGTTCGCGAAGCCGCTGGTACTGCAGACACCGAGCTGGCTCTGCACCCGGTCGTAGGTGTAACCGGACGGCACGGAGCAAGCGTAGAAATTGTCACCCGGCGCACGCAGGTGATAGCTGTTCGCGAAACCGCTGGTACTGCAGACACCGAGCTGACTCTGCACCCGGTCGTGGATGAAACCGGCGGGAACATTGCAGGCATAGATGTTGTCCTGCGGCCTTCTCAGGTGATAACTGTTGGCGAAACCGCTCGGACTGCAGACACCGAGCTGGCTCTGCACCTGGTCGTAGGTGTAGCCGCCGGGCACCGTGCACTGCCAGGTGCCGTCGAGGTCCTCGACCGTGGCCTGAGCTGCGGAAAGACTGCTGCCGAGCAGAGCGCCCACCGCGAGCACGACAAGCGCGATCCTGCGTATGACTGACATTTCTTACGACCTTCCCGGTCATGAATTCCAGGGCGCGCTTATTTGACCCGGTAAGTCGCTGACCCGAACAGCGGCCATTCGGTGGAAATCCAGTCGTATTACCAGAATTGTCTTGACCGCGATTAATCATTTACGGTTACCCCGGTATTTTTACCCTCGCAGCCAACGATCGAACCAGGCAAGGTTCTGCTCCATCGCGCTCGCGCGGTGTTTCGGCTGGTGGAAGATGTGCGTCTCGTCGCCGAACAGCATCAGCTCGGACGGCACCTTCTTGCTCTTCACGAACTGGTGGATGCTGAGCGTCAGCCATCCGGCCGCGGGTCCGACCTGCTGCAGCAGCGGCGCGTTGACGTGCTCGGTCGTCTGGCCGCTTCCCTCGATGAGCGACGGGCTGCCGCCGTCGCCCGCGGAGGCCGCTTTGAAGAACGTCGACCGCGCGATCGCCTCCTCGGCGACGAAAGCGCCCCGGCTGTAGCCCATGATGCCCGCACGGGCGGGGTCGGCGAACCGGCAGTCGCGTACCGCCGCTTCCATGGTCGGCACGGGGTCCTGGATGCCCGGCTTCTCGTTGACCAGCAGCACGACGTACCCCTTGGCCGCGAACACCTGCGACGGGTACTGCCATTCGTTCGCGTCGGGCATGAACCGCTCGGTCGCGTCATAGCCGTGGGTGATCACCACGACCGGGCACCGGGTCTGGCGGCACGCTTCAGGCACGAGTTGGTAGCCACTGGCGGTCGGCTCGGGAGTAGTGAGCCGGACGCGACCGAACCCGGGATTCGGGTCGAATCCGTCCCTGACCGCACCGGTCCGCAAGTCGACAAAGGACAGTCGTGGCCTTGCCGACGCGCTTTCCTTCACGCAGAAGGCTGCCGTGCCCACCGAGCAAGTGGCCAGCGTTCCGTCCGCTGTGGACACCGGCGCCAGCGAGCCTGCCGTCGGCGCGGCGAAGAGCGACTCGTGACGGGCGTCCGCCAGCTCGGCGAACACCCGGTCACCCAGCCACCATGCGCTCCCCGAAACCCGGGTCCCGGCTGGCAAGGTCGCGACGACCGCGCCGCCAGGAAGCGCGACCAGCTGGTCCGGCTTGGCGGCGAGGACGGACTGGCCGTCCGGCGACCACGTGGCCAGCACCCGCGCTCCACCGGCGTCCACTGTGGACAAGCCGCCGGACGCGGTTTCGAGTATTCGCAGGGTGTCCCGGTTGTCGGTGGGCTGCTGGGTTTCCCGCGTCACGAAGGCGAGCTTGCCGCTGTCCGGCGACCACGCCATGCCGGGTTTGCCGGGAGCGGCGACCGGGCCCATGATCGAGTCGAAGACGTGCCGGGAGCGGCCGGTCTTGGCGTCGAAGAGCCAGAGGCCGTTCCTCACCAGGTCGAATTCGCCGGTTTCGAGGGTGCGCAGGTCCATGGTGCGTTCGTCGAAGGCGACGCCGTCGTCGACCGGCCTGCCGCCGGGGCGGGGCGTGGTGAACGCGAGACTCCGGCCGTCCGGCGACCAGTCGAAGGCGAGGATCTTCGCCCGGTGCGGCGGGATGTTGGCCAGCCGGAACGGCTCGTGCTTGCCGCCGATCTCGACCGCCGGTCCGGCGAAGTCGACCGGCTTGCCCGGCTTCCCGCCGGCGGCGGGCACCCGCCAGATCTCGTCCGCACCGTCGAGCGGCGCGAGGTAGTCGAGCGAAGTGCCGTCCGGTGACCAGCGGAGATTCGCGATCCGGCCGATCGCGGCGGTCACCGGCCTGGTGACACCCCCATCGGCGACCAGTATCCGGCTGGTCACGGTGTTGTCGGCGACCGACGGCTCGGTGACGACCATCGCCACGCGCCGCCCGTCCGGCGACGATCTGGTCTCGACGATCCGGCGGAGCTGCACGACGTCGTCCACGCCGACGGCTCGCGGCTCCCCCGCCGTCGACACCATGCTCAGTGCGGCCAGCCCGACGGCCAAGAGTTTCATCATCCTGTTCTCCCCTGTGTTGGCTGCGGCCAGGCTAGGAAGGCGGACCGGGCGGGCACATCACCCTGAGGTTTCCCCGGGAATCACCCGGAGTTGATCGCGGCCGTCAACCTTTACGCTCGGCGCCATGGGGACCGAAGCACGGGACCGGCTGCTCGCGGCCGGGCTCGCCGTGGGGCTGCTGGCGGTATACGGGTCGCGGTGGACGGCCGCGATCGTCATCGTCGCGGGCTGCGTCTCACTGCTGTGGCGCCGCCGTTTCCCGCTGTTCGTGCTGGCGGCCATCGGGTCGGCGCTGGTCATCGGTGTCGGCTGGCGGCTGGAGTGGGCCGATCCGCTGCTGTTCCTCGGCTGGATCGCGCTGTACGGCGCACCCGCTTTCGCCAAGACCCGGCACGCCGCTTACGCCGGCGCGGCGGTGGCGCTCGGCACGGCCGGGGTCATCACCCTGATCACCCGCGATGCCGCCGGTCGCGGCCGCGACGGCCTGGTCATCGGCTTGGTGTTCGTCCTCGCGTACGTGGCGACCGCGTGGCTGCTCGGCCATGGGTATCGCGTCCGGCAGGCGTATCTCACGGCTTTGGAGGACCGCGCCGAGCGCCTGGCCCGCGAGCGTGAAGCCATGAGCAGGCAAGCCGTCGCCGAGGAACGCGCCCGCATCGCGCGCGAGCTGCACGACATGCTCGCGCACACGATGAGCGGCATGGTCGTGCTGGCAGGTGGTGCCCGCCTGGCGACCGGCCAGGAGGACACGGCGCGCGCACTCGCCGAGATCGAACGATCCGGCCGCCGCGGCATGGACGAGACCCGCAGACTGCTGACCGCGTTGCGCGCGGGCGACGCCGAGTCCCCGCCCACCCTGGCGGACCTGCCCGCGTTGGTCGCACGGCTGTCCGCGGCAGGGCTGACGGTCAAGGTGAGCACCATCCCGGACCTGCCGCCTGCGGTGGACGTCGCCGCTTATCGCATCGTGCAGGAGGCGTTGACGAATACATTGCGGCACGCGGGAAACGCGACCGCCGCGGTGGTCATCCGGCTCGACTCGGGCGTGGTCGAACTCGCGATCACGGACAACGGCTCGGGGTCTTCGCAAGGTCTCGGACATGGGATCGCGGGTATGCGAGAACGCGCCAGGCTACTGGGCGGCGAACTGCGAGCCGGGCCGGAACCGGGCGGGTGGGCCGTGCGGGCGACACTGCCGCTGGAGGCCCGATGATCAGCGTGCTGATCTGCGACGACGCGCCGATCGTGCGCATGGGCCTGCGGATGATCGTCGACAGCGCACCGGACCTGACCGTGGTCGGCGAGGCCGCGACCGGCGCGGAAGCCGTGTCGGCGGCGGCCGCGTTGGCGCCCGATGTGGTGTTGCTGGACATCCAGATGCCGGAACTGGACGGGATCGAGGCGGCTCAGCGCATCTCTTCGCGGGTGCTGGTGCTGACGACGTTCGACACGGACGAGCACGTTTACGAAGCCTTGCGTGCCGGAGCGAGCGGGTTTCTGGTCAAGGACACGTCGCCGGAGAAAGTATTGGAAGCCATCCGTGTGGTCGCCGCGGGCGATGCTTTGCTTTCGCCCTCGGTCACGCGGCGGTTGCTCGACACGGTCTCGTCTTCGCTGCCGCGGGCGGATTCGCTCGGTCTGTCCACTATGGATGGTCGATTGCTGGGCTTGGTGGCGCGGGGGCTGGGGAATGGTGAGATCGGTGAGGAACTTGGGCTGAGCTTGGCGACCGTGAAGACCTATGTTTCGCGGTTGCTCGTGAAGATCGGGGCTCGGGATCGGGCTCATGCCGTTGCGCTGGCTTACGAGCATGGGGTGGTCCGGCCGGGGTCGTGAGTGGTACGACCGGTTCTAACCGGCCGGAACACTCACGACCTCGCGGAGTAAAGCGGGCTTTATCCCGCACACCACAGCCCACGGCTATCCGCGAGTGGTAACTCTGCTCCGCTAGATGCAGCAGAGTCACCACTCACACCTCGCTCGCCCCGGTGCCCGGCCGACACGCCGCCTTGGGGGTTCCGCCCAACAACCGGCGTAAACACTCACGACCTCAAGCTCAGGGTGAGGTGGCGTCGGTGCGCAGGAACTCGGGTTTCGGCCCGGTCCAGGTGAGCGCGTTCAGCGCGGCCACGATCTTCTTTTCCTCGTAGTAGAAGTGCGACTCGAGCAGCGCGGTCAGCCCGTCGAGTTCCCGGCTGATGGTGCTCGCGTCGGCGTCCTGCTCGAACAGCTCCTCGAGCCTGCGCATGATCCCGGCGACGATCTCGTGATCGTTCTCGAGTTCGGTGAGCACCGGCTTCAGTTCGGGGAACTGCTCGGCCAGCGCCGGAAAAGCGCCGGCGTCCTCCCCGGAGTGATGGCGGGTGAGCGCCGAGCAGAAGGACAGGCAGTGAGCACGTAGTTCGCGAGGGAAGCCGGACTCGGCGTTGGCGCGGAGGCGGGCGAGCTGGTCGCGGAGCCAGATGTGGACTTGGATGAGCTGGTTGCCGAACGCCGTGAGGCGGGCAGTGTGGTCGGTCAAGGAGGAGATCCCAGGTTTCGGCGCCTCCATGCCCGCGGCGGTCTGCTTGCCGGGTGCACTGCGACGCTGGCGCCACTTCAACACGCGCCCCGCCGCATCGTCAAGCGGGTATGCGAAACCACCTGGTGGTGGGCCGGGTCGGGCTCGAACCGACGGCCAAGGGATTATGAGTCCCCTGCTCTAACCAACTGAGCTACCGGCCCCTGGGCGCAGAAGGAACCAGGTGGCTCCCCACGCGTTTGCGATTGCATACGATTCCCAGTTGGTTTCAAGCTATCACAATGTGCCACCAGCGCGGACGCAGTAGGCCAAACAGGTTGTCTCCGGCTTCATCTGGGCGAGTGACGTATAAGTTTCAATGACGCCGCGTCGCCTGGATGGTGCCCTATGCCTGCCCCGGAAACCACCAGGCGAAGCCAAGCCACGGTCACACTCGCCCTGCTCGACGCCTTCACCGCGGGGGCCGCCCTCGGGTTTCTCGCGCAGCAGCATCGGGAGGCTTTGATGACGCACTCGACGGCCATCGGCCTGGGGATGGTGGTGTTCACCGCCGCCGTCCTGCTGCTGCGTGCCGGGTTTCACACCCTGAGCAGGGCGAATCGCAGGCTTGACGCGATTTTCCGCGATGAGCTGGACGACGAGCGCCGCTAGGGTTTGCGTGCCTCGATGAGGTAGCGGCGGGAGTGTGCGACGAACCGGTCTTCTGCGCGTATGCGCTGGTCAAGGGTGGCGAGCTGGGTGCGGTAGCGGGCGATCGTGAAGTCGGGGACCGTCCAGAAGACCTTGCGCAGGAAGTAGGCGAGGGCGCCGATGTCGAAGAACTCGACGCGGGTCCACTGCTCGCGGGCATCCACCACGGTCAGGCCGGCCTCCGTCGCGCCGGCGGATGCCTCGCGGGTCGCGCTTTCGTGCGCGGGTGGGAGTGGGCCCATCATGGCTTCGCTGAGTTCGCGGTTCGAGCCGTGGCCGACGCATTGGGCCAGGAAGGTGCCGCCCGGTGCGAGCACGCGGGCGATCTCCGGCCAGGGCAATGCCGTCGGATGCCTGCTGGTGACCAGGTCGAACGTGCCGTCGGCGAACGGGAGGCCGCCGCCCTCGGTGACCAGGACGACCTTGCCGCCGAGATGACTGAGGTTCGCCGAGGCGATCGCGGCGTTGGGTGGCCAGGTCTCGGCCGCGACCAGCAGCGGAGGCGGGGCCGAGATCCCGGCGAGCACTTCGCCGCCTCCCGTCTGGAGGTCGAGCGCGGCGGCCGCCTTGGCCATCCGGTCGGTCAGCAGGCGCGCGTAGCCCCACGAGGGGCGTTCCTCGGTCGCGCGGCCGTCGAACCAGGAGAAGTCCCAGCCTTCGACGGGTTCGGCCTCGGCTTCGGCGAGCAGTTCCTCGAAGTTCACGGTACGAGTTTTCTCACCGCCGCCGCACTTCGCAAACCAATAGCCAAGGGTGCACGGGAACCGGAAGAAGATCCGGGCCGTCAGTACTCAAGTCCGTCCGATCGGGTGATCTTGGAGGAGCACGGATGCCTGAGGGGAACCCTCTCGTCGCGCAGGCGCAGTCGCAGACGACCGGTGTCACGGGAATCGGCATTCTGGAGTCGGCCAACGACCTCGCCTCCGGGGTCAAAGACGGCTCGTGGGTCGAAGGCGGCCTCGGCGCCGTCGGTGTCGGCCTCGAAGCGTTGTCACTGGTCATCGACCCGATCGGGACGCTGGCGCAGTACGGCGTCTCATGGCTGATCGAGCACGTGAAGCCGCTCAAGGACTGTCTGGACTGGCTCGCGGGCAATCCACCGGTGATTCAGTCCTTTTCGGACACTTGGGCGAATGTGGCCAAGGAAGTCCAGGCCATCGCGGGCGACCTCACCAACGAATCGCAGACCGGCACCGCTGGCTGGGTCGGCGCGGCGGGCGAGGCGTATCGGGGTGAGGTCGCCGAGCAGGTCGACGCGGTCGCGGGTGCGGCGTCGCTGTGTGACGGGATTTCGACCGGTGTGATGGTCATGGGCCAGGTCGTGGCGGCGGTCCGCGAGACCGTGCGCGACCTCATCGCCGCACTCGTCGGCAAGCTGATCACCTGGGCGCTCGAAGAAGCCTGCACGCTCGGGTTCGCGACGCCGCTGGTGGCGGCGCAGGCGACGGCGGCGATCACGTCGACCATATCGAAGGTCTCGCAGGTGATCCGCAAGCTGGTCAAGACGATCAGCAACGTGGGCCCAAAGGTCCGCAAGATCGTCGACAAGCTCGGCGAAATCATCGAAAAGCTGTCCAAGCTCGCCAAAAGGCTTGGCAAGGAAGGAACCTCGCCTTCGGCCGCCCGCACTACACCGAAAGGCGATGTCCCTACGCCAAAGGAGCACGCACCGTCCACTCCCGACGATGTGCCCGGCGGCGCCGACGTCCCCGGCGGCCATTCGCCCGGCTCCGCGGGCAAGGACAGCCCGAAGACTTCCCGGCCCGACAATCCGCAGGACACCAAGACCCCGCCGAAACGCCGGTACTGCAAGGACGACCCTGTCGACGTCGTCAGCGGCGAGGTCATCCTGAGCCAGGTCGATCTCGCGCTGCCGGGCTCGCTGCCGTTAGTCGTGCAGCGCACGCACGTGTCCTCGTATCGGGCGGGACGGCTGTTCGGGCCGAACTGGGCGTCGACGCTCGATCAGCGGCTCGACCTCGACGCGCTCGGGGTGGTCTTCGTCGGTGACGACGGCGTGCTGCTCGTCTACCCGGATCCGCCGTCGGATGGGTCGCCGGTGCTGCCCGAGGCTGGCGCGCGCTGGCCGCTTACCCGTACCGAAACCGGGTTCCGGCTTGCCAAGCCGGACGAAGGCCTGGTCACCGACTTCGACGCGGCGGGCGTGATCCGCGCGATCAGTGACCGCAACGACAACCGACTCGACTTCGGTTACGGACCTTCCGGTGCGCTCGAAGAGCTGCGGCACAGCGGTGGCTACCACGTGTCGGTGCAGGTCACCGGCGGTGTGGTCACCGAACTCCGGCTCGACGACGTGGTCATCGCGCGCTACGGGCACGACGAGCGCGGACGGCTGGACCGGGTGGTCAACTCGTCGGGCAAGCCGCTGACCTTCAAGTACGACCTCGCGGGCCGGTTGCTCAAGTGGGAGGACCGGGCGGGCGACTGGTACGGCTACCGCTACGACTCCGCGGGCCGTTGCGTCGCGAACGAGGGCGCGGGCGGTTTCCTCAACGGCAGCTTCGAATACGGCGAGTCGAGCACCGTCTTCACCGACTCGCTCGGCGCGACGACCACGTACAAGTTCACCGAAGCCCGGCAGGTCGTCGAGGAGACCGATCCGCTCGGCAACACCACGTACCAGGAATGGGACGAACTCGACCGGCTGATCGCGCGCACCGACCCGCTCGGCCGCACCACCCGGTTCGAGTACGACGAGGCAGGCGACCTGGTCGGCGCGACGCAGCCAGACGGGACCAGGGCGGTCGCCGAGTACAACGCGTTCGGCCAGCCGACCGTGCAGGTCGACCCCGGCGGCGCGGTCTGGCGGCTCGGCTACGACGAACGCGGCAACCTGACCTCGTCGACGGATCCGGCGGGCGCGGTCACCCGGTATCTGCGTGACGGGCGCGGGCATCTCGTCGGCAAGACCGATCCGCTGGGCAACACCGTGCGGCTCGAGGTCGACGACGCGGGCCTGCCGATCGCGGTGACCAACGCGCTCGGCGACACGCATCGCTACGACCGCGACCAGTTCGGGCGGGTCACCAGGGTCACCGACGCGCTCGGCAACGTGTCGACCGTTTCGTGGACGGTTGAGGGCAAAGTGCTGGCCAAGACCTACCCCGACGGCACGATGGACCGCTGGCGCTACAACGGCGAGGGCGCGCAGGTCGAGCACGTCGACCCGCTCGGGCAGGTGAGCCGGATCGAGACGACGCACTTCGAGCTGGTCGCGGCCAGCGTCGACGGCAACGGCGGGCGCACCGAGTTCGAGTACGACACGAACATGCAGCTCGTCGCGGTGAAGAACCCCGCGGGCCAGGTGTGGCGCTACCTCTACGACGAGGCCGGGAACGTGGTCGGCGAGCGCGACTTCACCGGTCGCTCGGTCAGCTACCGCTACGACGCGGCCGGGCAGCTCGTCGGCCAGACCAACGGCGCCGGGCAGCAGCTGCGCTACGTCCGCGACGCGATGGGCCGGGTCGTCGCGCGGCACAGCGACGACGCGGTCGCGACGTTCGAGTTCGACGAGGCGGGTTCGCTGATCCGCGCGGTCAACGCGGACGCGGAGGTCACCCTGCGGCGCGACGTGGCAGGCCGGATCACCGCGGAGACCGTGAACGGCCGCACCATGGCCTACAGCTATGACGCGGCTGGCAACGTCATCGGCAGGCGCACGCCGTCCGGGATGGAGAACGGCTGGCGGTTCGACGCCGCCGGGCGGCCCGCCGAGCTGCGCAGTGGCGGGCGGACGGTCTCGTTCGGCTACGACCCGCTCGGGCGCGAGGTGGAGCGGCTGCTCGACACCGGCGCGATCATGGCGAACACCTGGGACGGCAACCATCGGCTGCGCACCCAGACGATCAGCACGGTCGCCGGGCGGTCGCCGGCGCGCCAGGCCGCCGTCGTGCAGCAGCGCGAGTACCAGTACCGCGAAGACAACTTCGTGACCGCGGTCGACGACCTGCTCGCCGGGCCGAAGCAGTTCACGCTCGACCCGCTCGGCCGGGTGCTCGAAACGAGCGGCGAGCGGTACGGGTTCGACCGCGGCGGCAACCTGAGCGCCGCGCCAGGGGTGCACGAGCAGTACGACGCGCAGGGCCGGGTCGTCGTGAAGCAGCGGCGCAGGCTGTCACGCAAGCCCGACACCTGGCACTACAGCTGGGACGCCGAGGATCGGCTCATCGGCGTCACCACGCCGGACGGCACGCGCTGGCGTTACCGCTACGACCCGCTGGGACGGCGTATCGCCAAGGAACGGCTCGCCGCGGACGGTTCGGTCGCCGAAACCGTCGGGTTCACCTGGGACGGCGTGACGCTGGCCGAGCAGTTCGGCTCGGACGGGCGGGTCGTCACCTGGGACAGCATCGGGCGCTCGCGGCCGCTGACGCAGATCGAACACGGTCAGTCCGAAGTGGACAGCCGGTTCTACGCGATCGTCACCGACCTGGTCGGGACGCCGACGGAACTGCTCGACCCCGACGGCGGGCTCGCGTGGCGCGCGGAGAGCACAGTGTGGGGTGCGGCGCTCGGCAGGCTGCGCAACCGGGCGGACACGCCGCTGCGGTTCCCCGGGCAGTACCACGACGACGAAACCGGGCTGAACTACAACTTCTTCCGCTACTACGACCCGGAAACCGGGCGCTACCAGAGCAGCGATCCGCTGGGCCTGCGCGCGGGCCCGAACCCGTACGCCTACGCGGGCAACCCGCTGCGCACGATCGACCCGCTCGGCCTGATGACCTGCGACGAGGCCGAAAAAGCACTGCGTGACCTCGATCCGGACGATCCCGCGAACGCGCAGGCGCGCAGCGAAGCCTGGAACCGGATCTACGACGACGCCGAGAACAATCCGGCAGCGCAGGCGGCCGCGTTGCAGGCGGAGCGAGAGCGGCTGGTGCGGCAGGCGGGCGGCCAGATCAGGCGCGGCGAGGGCGGCGTGCCCAACGACCTGGCAGGCGGCAGGCTCGACGCTCCGCAGGCTCACGTGCCGGGCAGTCAGTACCATGTCCAGGGGCCGGGGCAGGGCACGCCCGGCTTGAACATGGACGGCACCTTCCACGACGGTGACCCGCGCTGGCCGCGCGGGACCTACCAGTGGTTGTACGAACGTGGTTTCGCCTGGCCGGTCGAAGGCCCGATGGCGGGCCGTGGCCCGGGAGGCGGCAGGTGGTGAGCGATCCGCGGTTCGAGGAACTGTTGCGGGAGCAGGGTCTTCTCGATCTCGACCGGTTGATGACCCATGACGGCTACTTCACCGAGCCGTCGCTGTTCAACACCTACGCCCAGGTGTCCTTTTTGGACGACCTGCCGCTCGACGAGCGGAACCGGGCGCTGGTGCGGGCCGCCGTCGAGCACCTCGGGACGATCCTGGACCACGCCAGGAAGTTCTACGCCGGTCGTACGCTCGACTTCTTCTGCGCGGTCACCGTGACCGGCTGGGAGTACCTCGACGAGGGCGATCCGCTGATGCCGCGGTTCTGGATCGCCAATCCGAGCCGGGGCGCGTTCGACCATGTCCGGCTGGCGCCGCCCAGCTGGGACGAGAGCGCGATGGTCGCGGGCTGGCTCGACCACGATCCGGCCTACCTGCTCAACGACGACATCGTCGGCTCACGACTGGAGCGGGTGTTCGTGCAGCGCCAAGACTTCCAACTGCCGCCGGTCGTGCGCGGCGAGGCGTAGGTCATCGCAGCGCTGCTCGGGTTCGCCGGGACGCTGGTCGTCGTCCTGGTGGCGCATGGCGTGTTCACCGTGCCCGCTGTCGGCTTGACCGGCATGGCCGTGGTGATGACGGCCTGGCTGCTGCTCGGGTCGCGGCCGCCGAGCCGCCGGACATTGTGGACACTCGCGCTGTGGGGCACGCCGTTGCTGTTCGTGCCACCGTTCCTGAGTGGCGACATCTACAGCTACCTCGCGCAGGGCGAACTCGCGCGGCGGGGGTTCGATCCCTACACGACCGGGCCCGCCGCACTCGACACTCCGCTGACCAGCCTCGTCAGCCCGTTCTGGCAGCGGACCCCGTCGCCGTACGGGCCGGTGTTCACGCTGATCGAACGGCTCATCGCGACCGTGTCCGGCGGCAATGTCCACATCGGAGTGACGCTTTGTCGACTTGTCGCGGTCGGCGGGATCGGGTTGATGATCTGGGCGGTGCCGCGACTCGCCGAGCGCGTGGGCACGCCTGCCGAGCACGCGTTGTGGCTCGGTGTGCTGAATCCGTTGGTGTTGTGGCATTTCATCGGCGGCGGGCACAATGACGCGCTCATGGTCGGGCTGGTACTGGCAGGCTTCGAGCTTGTCCTCGCCGGATCGGCTTGGGGAATGCCGCTGCTGTGCCTGGCCGCCAACGTGAAAGTGACCGCGATCGTCGCGGTAGCCGTCGCGGGCGTGGAACTGGTCAAGCGGCGGCCCGTGGTGGGTGCGCTGACCACGCTGGGCACGCTCGCGGCGATCACCGCGCTCGCGTCCTGGGGCGGCGGGTTCGGCTGGGTGCGCACGCTGACGACGTCGAGTTCGGTGCCGAGCTGGCTGGCGCCGACGAACTGGGCCGGGTTCGCCGACGGGTCACTCTTCGGGGTGGGCAAGGCGATCGGCGCGGTGCTGGCCGTGCTCGCCGTGGCGGTGTTGCTGTGGTGGCAATGGCGCGGGCGGCTCAGTTCTCCGCTCGTGCTCGGTGCGGGCATGGCGGCGGTCATCGTGGGCGGACCCGTCGTCCAGCCGTGGTATCTCCTGTGGGCCGTCGTTCCGCTGGCGACCGTCATTCACGCTGGTAGAGCGCGCACAATTCTGGTAAGTGTGATCGCGGTGTTCGCACTCGTTTTACCGCCGGTAAGGGATACCGGTGGCAATCTTGCACTCGGTTACCTCATAGCCGTCACCGCAGCGGCGACAATTGGCATTTCCGGCAAGAAAAAGTTGACAAATTCCTTCCGCCCCCATTGAGCGGTTGCGAGTCGCGCCGCGCGCACTAAGCTGGAAATCTCCATCACTTGAGGTGAAGCGGAGGCGGGCGATCATGGCCGGGGGGCTGGAAAATCCGGACGATGAGCCGCGCGCCCGGCCACCCCGGCAGTTACCCGGCGATGTGCGTGGCTTCGTCAACCGGATCGCGGAACTGGAACAACTCGATCGGCTGTACACCACCGATGAACGCGATCCCCATGCGGTGGGAATCTCACTCATCGTGGGCACAGCGGGTGTCGGGAAAACCTCGTTGGCGGTGCATTGGGCTCATCGAATGCGTGACAGTTTCCCCGACGGGCAGCTCTACGTGAACCTTCGTGGTTACGACCCCGGCGAGCCGATGACCTCGGACTACGCACTCGATCAATTCTTGCGTGCGCTGAATGTGCGTCCCGACGCCATTCCGGCGGATCCGGCCGCGCGCGCGGCACTGTACCGGTCACTGGTGTCGGACCGGCGCATCCTGATCGTGCTGGACAACGCGGCGAGCGTGGGCCAGGTCCGGCCGTTGCTACCAGGCACTTCCAGCTGCCTGGTGATTGTCACGAGCCGCAGTCAGCTGCCGGGACTGGCTGTCCGTGATGGCGCGCGCCAGGTGCCGTTGCCGACGCTGTCCGAGCACGAATCGCTGACCCTGCTGCGCGCGGTGACCTCGGACTACCGCGCCGGCGACGACGACCGGGATTTGGCCGAGCTGGCCAGGCTTTGCGCCCGGTTGCCACTCGCGTTGCGCATCGCGGCCGTGCGCGCGGTGGCGCGGCCGCGCATGCATTTGAGCGAGCTGATTCAAGACCTGCGCGGCGAATCCTCGCTGTGGGACGCCTTGTCGACCGACGACGAGGAAGAGGCCGGAGCCATCCGGACCGTCTTCGCCTGGTCTTACCGGGCGTTGTCGGCCGAGGCGGCGCGGCTGTTCAAACTGCTCGGCCTGCACCCGAGACCGGAGTTCGGCACGGGCGTCGCCGCGGCGCTCGCCGGCGTCGCCCCCTCGCTGGCCAGCCGTCACCTGGACGCTCTGGTCGGCGCTCATCTGCTGGAAAGCACCGGGCGCGACCGATACCAGTTCCACGATCTGCTGCGCGCCTTCGCCGTGGACCAGATCCAGCAGGAAAAGTTCGCGGAACTCCGGAAAAGCGCACTTCACCGCATGCTCAGCTGGTATCTGCACACCGCGCGGGCGGCAGGCGCGGCCGCCGCCCGCGGCTATGCCATGCCGATCGACCTCCCCAAGCCCGCCGTGGGCGTCAACCCGTTGACGTTCACCGACGCCGACGAAGCCGTTCGGTGGTACGAGATCGAACGCGCCAATCTGGTCACGGTCACCGAAACCGCCGCCGAAGCCGGACTGCACGATCTCGCCTGGCGTCTTCCCCCGCTGCTGACCGAGATCTACATGTCACACGATCCGGTCTACACCTGGCTGCGATCGGAAGAGACCGCGCTGGAGTCGGCCAAGAGAGCGGAAGACAGCTACGGCGAAGCGGTGCTGCTCGACAGTTTGGCCGTCAGGCTCAGGCTCGATCGCAAGTTCTCCGAGGCCACCGCCCAGTATCGTCGCGCGGCGGACTTGTTCCGGCAGCTCGGCGACCGGTTCGGCGAGGCACGGTCGATGAACGGCCTTGGTCTCACCTATCTCACACATGGCAAGTTCGACGAGGCTCGCCGGGAGTTCGAGCGGACCTTGCCGATCGCACAAGCACTCGGCAAGCCCGATCTCACCGCGGTCCTCTTACGCAATCTGGGCTGCACCTATGCCGATTCCGGGCAGCTCAGTGAGGCGGAGCGGTTTCTGAGACAGGCGCTGGTCATCTTCCGCGAAACCGCGAGCGACAGAGAACAAGCCTCGACCCTGCGGTACCTGAGCGAAGTCCAGCGAGACCAGCAACTGCCCGAAGCGGCACGAAGTTCACTCGAACAAGCACTCGAAATCGGCCGTCGGCTGGCCGATACCCTCACCGAGGGTCTCATTCTCCTCGAACTGTCCAAAGTGGAGATCGTCACCGGTGACCTCGCGAACGCGCTCGAGTCCAGCCAGCGCGCCGCGACCATTCTCCGCCGGTTCAGCCACCGCAGCCGGGAAGCGCAGGCACTCGACACGACCGGCGAGGCTTACCAACGGCTGGGCCGCGCCGAGGACGCCACTGCCTTCCACCGCCAAGCCGCCTCGACACATCGCGAACTCGGAGACGACTGGCAACTCGCCGTTTCGCTGCACCATCTCGCGGCTGCGCTGAAGGAAATCGGCAAGACCGAAGAAGCCCGCCTCACCTGGGAGGAGGTAGCGACGCTGCTCGAAGCGGCCACCGGAAATCGGGCCGGTGAGCTGCGGGAACTGGTTTCAGGAGAACTGAACACGCGGTGATCGGGAGGGATCGGAATGCGGTTCGTCAAGCGGCTGGGAAGACCGCCACACGAAATCGGGATGACCACGTCAAAGGACAGTTGCCCGGACATCTGGGAGCTCGACGACGGTTCGTTCGCGGTGATCGGCACGGATGTGACCGAGCAATTGGCGGGCAGGCTACCGCCGGACGTGCATTGCGCCGACTATGAAAAGATCGTGGTCGTCGCCCGGCCGACACTGGTGGCCGCGAAGAATGACATCCCGGAGAGCTGACCCGATGAAGGTGAATTTCCCGCCACCCGCCGAGGTGGTGGACGACTACGTGGACCGTCCCGCTTTCCGCAAGGAGTTCTGGCAGGCGACCGAACGGCTGCGCACCAGGACGGTCAAGGTCGAGTGGGGCCAAACCTTCCAGGAGCCAGGGAATCCGAGCTGGGAGGCGTTCGCCGCCGGCGACTTCCGCAAGGCGCTCGACCTGATCGAGCAGAACCGCGAGGACCACGTCCGCCAGCAGCGGGTGTTCGACGACACCGGTACCCCGTTCTACCGGATACGTGTCATCAAGTTCCCGTTGAGTGATTACCTGAAGTGGGAACTGGCGCATTTCCGGCTCAACGCGGAAATGGGCGAGCGGATCTTCCTGGCGAAATCGGGCAGCATCGCCGACATCGTGCTCACGGTCGACCTGGACGATTTCACCTTGTTCGACGAGTTCCTCATGCTCGCGACCGAGTACACCGAGGAAGGCGCGTTCAAGGGCGCTCATATCGTGCGCGACGAGAGGTACCTGAGCCAGGTTTCGGCACTGGCCGACAAGTTGCTGGACCGGAGCCTGCCTTACGAGGACTTCCCGCTCAAGGAGTACATCCCGGAACTCGACGGATGACTTCACGGACGGTCGTCCTGTTCTCGTTCGGGCCTGGGCAGTTTTCGGTGCTGCGCAACACCTGCGAGGCGGCCGGGTACACGCCGGTCGCCTACGTGTACTGCCGATCCAAGAAGCCTCACTCGCCGACCTCCGCCGAGGTCGGCGAGGGGCTGGGCCAGGTGCTCGGCGACATCCCGCCCGGCATGGACCTGCTGGTGCCCGGCAGTTCCGAAGGCCTGCTCGCGGGACTCTCCGGCTATCGGCCGGATCTCTTCGTCGTGTACGGGTTCTCGTGGCGGCTGCCGCCGGAAGTCCTGCGCCTGCCCCGGCTCGGCGTGCTCAACATCCACGCCTCCGCGCTCCCCCGCTACCGCGGTCCCGCGCCGGTGCTCGCCGCGCTGCGCAACGGCGACCGGACGATCGGGGTGACCGTGCACCGGATGACCGAGCGGTTCGACGCCGGCCCGGTACTCGCCCAGCGCGACGACATCTCGCTCGGCGAGGACGTCAGCGCCGCGCAGCTGTGGAAGTCGCTGAACCCGGTCGTCGGCGAACTGCTCGCCACCGCACTCGAACTCGGGGACGGCGAGCCGCAAGACGAGTCGAAGGCGTCCTACGCGGGCTATCTGGAGCCGGAGTTCTCGGTCGTGGACTGGTCGCAGCCCGCGCGGGTGATCCATGATCAGGTTCGCACGTGGCGGTTCATCGGCGCCGGGCTCGGGCCGGTCGCCACGGTCGGCGGCCGCCGGGTGAAGGTGCTGCGCACCCGGCTGGAACCCGGCGAGGGCATCGAGGTGAATTGCGGCGACGGGCCGCTGTGGATAGTCGAGTCCGCGCCGGACTCCCCCAGTTGAGGTAGAAATCCGTTGCCGCCAATCCGTTACCTCCGCCGCGCTGATCGCGCCGTAATCTTTCCCCTTACCTCAACATCGAAGTGACGGGCGGAGAGGCGAGGACCCGCTGGCGTCGCGATGTGAAAAAAAGTCGAATACGGCTGTCGGCCCTTTTCGGAATCGCTGTTACGGCGTCACGGTGCAGTTTACGCCTTTAATGTAACAGCGGTCGTTCGGCGGCCAGAATCCCCATTCCATCCCGTGCGGGCCAGGAGAGGATGGCGCGATGACGCCTGCGCTCAGGCAGCTCTCGACTGCCGATGGTGAACGCCGTTGTCTTTTTCTTCCACCCGCAGGCGGTTCGGTCGGCACCCTCCGGGAAATCGCGACCGTGGACGCGGCCTGGGGTGCCGAATATCCAGGCAGGGGCGCCAGATCGGCCGAACCACTGCCCGCGACACTGGAAGAACTCGCCGAGCGGCTCGCTCTCGAATTCATCTGCCGATTCGGCGAAAACGGTGTCACGCGAACAATGCTGATCGGCTTCAGCATGGGTGCTTTCCTCGCATTGGAGATGGCCCGGCGGGCGTTCGCGCACTGCGGCGCGGAACCCGCCGCGCTGGTCGTGGTCGGGGCCGTCGCGCCACAGCGACGATCGCCCTGCTGCCACCCGCACACCGACCATGACCTGGTACGACTGCTCGATCGCGATGGCTTGGTGCCACCCGAGGTTCGCGAATACGCGCTGGATCTGCTCCGCGATGACATGGCGCTCATGGAGAAATACCGCGGCCCGGCGGGTGTCACGGTGTCCTGCCCGCTCATGGCGTTGTGCGGCGCCGACGATCCCGCGTGCACGACCGACGCCTGGCGGCAGTGGACGACCGGGCCGTTTCACACCGCGCTCGTTCCCGGCGGTCACCTCGACCTGCTGAAACCGGGACGCGGCAGCGAATTCTGGCGTGTGATCGAGCCACTGCGATGACCGGCCTCACCGGCCCGGCCCGGCGCTTGCCCGGCGGCCAGTGGTGGGCGCCGTTCACGGCGCTGGCCCGCACCGAGCCCACCCGGATCGGGTTGGTCGCCGACGAAGTCGCCTGGTCGTTCGGTGAACTCGACCTCTGGAGCACCCGGCTTGCCCACGCGCTCCGCGAGGCGGGCGCGGCTCCCGGCACGATCGTCGCCTGCGCGATGCGGCGCTCGGTGCGAGCGGTGCTCGGCCTGTTCGCGGTCGCCAAGGCCGCCGCGGTCTACTTGCCCATAGACCCAGGTCAGCCCGCCGCACACCTCGACACGATCCTCTCCGACGCCACGCCGTCCGTGCTGCTGACCGACGTTCCTGCGCTCGCCGCGCGTGCCGACGTGGTGCTGTCACCGGACGACTGGCAGGCCGAACTCGCGCATCACTCGACGATCCCGCTGCCCTTGATCCCGCCGGACGGCCCGGCCTACGTCATCTACACCTCGGGTTCGACCGGACGTCCCAAGGGCGTCATGGTCGGAAACCGGAGCCTGGTCAATCTCCACCGCGAGCTCGCCGCGCGGTTCTTCCGGCTCCGCCGCGGCAGGCAGCGGGTGGCGCACGGGATGCCGTTCGCCTTCGACGCGTCGTGGAATCCGCTGCTCTGGCTGGTCGGCGGGCACGAAGTGCACCTGGTGCCCACCGACGTCCGCGCCGATCCCGAGCTGTACGCGCGGTTCATCAGGGACCACTGGCTGTCCGTCGTCGAGGCGGTGCCCGCGCATGTGTCCGCGTTGATCCGGGCCGGTCTGTTCGACGGCGAAATCCGGCCACGGCTGCTGCTCATGGGCGGCGAGGCGGTCAGCCAGACGCTGTGGTCGCGGCTGCGCGCGGTGCCGGATCTGGTGCCGGTCAACCTGTACGGGCCCACCGAGTGCACGGTGTTCACCACGGCCTGCCGGGTGGACAGGTACGACTCGCCCGCGATCGGGCTGCCGATCGGCAACACCGGCGCGCGGGTGGTCGACGCGCGGCTGCGGCCGGTGCCGGTCGGCGAACCCGGCGAGCTGCTGATCAGCGGCGCCGGAGTCGCGCTCGGCTATCTCGGCAGGCCCGAGCTGACCGCGGAGAAGTTCGTGGCCGGGTCGTACCGGACCGGGGACCTGTGCCGCTGCCTGCCCGACGGCAGGCTGCAGTGGCTCGGGCGGCTCGACGACCAGGTCAAGATCCGGGGCCACCGCGTCGAACCGGGCGCGGTCGAGCACACCGTGCTGAAGCTGCCCGGGGTCCGGCAGGCGGTCGTCCAAGCCGAAAACGACCGCCTGATCGCCTACGTCGTGCTCGACCACGACACCGCGGGGGAACTGCATCAGCTGCTGCGCAGGCTGCTGCCCGATTACCTGGTCCCGGACGCGGTCATCGCGCTCGACACGTTGCCGCTCGGGCCGAACGGCAAGGTCGACCGCGCCGCGCTCCGGCTCGAAACACCGGCGCGGCCCGGTGTGCTCACCCCCGCGCAGGAGCTGGTCGCGTCGGAGTTTCGCGCCGTGCTCGGGGTTCCCGTGGCGACCGCGGGCAGCGACTTCTTCGCGCTCGGCGGCCACAGCCTGACCGCCGCGGTGCTCGCGGGCAGGCTGCGCGCGCTCGGCGTGCGCTGCACCCTCCGCGATGTCCTGCTCCGGCCCACCGTCGCCCAGCTCGCCGAGCTGGTGGAAGGAATGTGAAGGATATGAACGACTACGACGTGATCGTCGTGGGCGGCGGGCCCGGCGGATCGACGGTGGCGGCGCTGACCGCGCTCGACGGCCATCGGGTGTTGTTGCTCGACAAGGAATCGTTTCCGCGCTACCAGATCGGCGAGTCGCTGCTGCCCGCCACGATCCACGGTGTCTGCGCGCTGCTCGGCCTGCGCGACGAGATTCTCGGCGCGGGCTTCGTCCGCAAACGCGGCGGCACCTTCCAGTGGGGCGCCAGCCCTGAGCCGTGGACGTTCAGTTTCGCCGCCTCCGACCGGATGGCGGGCCCGACCTCGTACGCCTTCCAGGTCGAGCGCACCCGGTTCGACAAGCTGCTGCTGGACAACGCGCGGCGGCTCGGTGTCGAGGTGCGGGAAGGGCATCGTGTGTTCGGCACCGTGAAGACCGGCGGCCGGGTCAACGGGGTCCGCTACGTCGACGACACCGGGCACGAGCGGCTCTCGACGGCGCGGTTCGTGGTGGACGCCTCCGGGCATGGCAGCCGCATCCACAACGACGCCGGCGGCAGGCGGGAGTACTCGCCGTTCTTCCGCAACCTGGCGCTGTTCGGGTACTTCCTCGGCGGGCACCGGGTGCCGGAGCCCGACTCCGGCAACATCGTCTGCGCCTCCTTCGCCGACGGCTGGTTCTGGTACATCCCGTTGTCGGCGACGCTGACGAGTGTCGGCGCGGTCGTCAAACGCGAGTCGGCGGCCAAGGTGCAGGGCGACCCCGAACGCGCCTACGCCGAGCTGATCGGCGCGTGCCCGCTGATCACCGACTTCCTGCACGACGCGCGCCGCGCCACGGAAGCGCCGTACGACCGGCTTCGCGTGCGCAAGGACTACTCCTACGACCGGACCGTGCTGTGGTCACCCGGCCTCGCGCTGGTCGGTGACGCCGCCTGTTTCATCGACCCGGTGTTCTCCTCCGGCGTGCATCTGGCGACCTACAGCGCGCTGCTGGCGGCCAGGTCGATCAACGCGACGCTGGCCGGGCTGGTCGACGAGGACCGATGCTTCCTGGAGTTCGAAGCCCGCTACCGCCGGGAATTCGCGCTGTTCCGCGATTTCCTGATCACCTTCTATCACCAGCACGCCGACGAGCACGCGTACTTCGGCGAGGCGCGCAAGCTCACCAAGCACGCCGGGAGCGCGGACGCGGCGTTCGTCGATCTCGTCGGCGGGGTGACGTCGAGCGACTTCTCCCGGCACCTGCTCGGTGACGTGCTCGCGGAGGGCGCGCAGCTGCAACTGCGCGGGCTGCTCGGCGAGGCCGCGGGCGCGGAACCGCCGATGTTCCCCGGCGGGCTCGTCGCCTCCTCGGACGGCCGCCGCTGGCAGCTACCCGATGTCTGAGCCCGCGATACTGCTCACCGCGCTGGCCGTCCTCTTAGGACTCGCCAGGGTTTTCGGCGCGGTGGCGGCGAAACTGGGTCAGCCGGCCGTGGTCGGGGAGATCACGTGCGGACTGGTGATCGGCGCGGTGGGCTGGCGGGTCCAGGTCCACGTGGGCGGCACGCTCGACGCGCTCGCCCAGTTCGGCTTGATCCTGTTCCTGTTCGGCGCGGGCGGCAGGCTCGCGCCGTCGGTCCGGTCGGTCAAGACGGCACTGGTGCCCGCGCTGGGCGCCACGGTGGTCCCATTCGGACTCGGTGCGCTACTGGCGCTGTGGTTGGCGGGGCGGCATGCGCCCGCCGGGCACCTGGTGTTCGTTCTGTTCGCCGCCGCGGCGATGGCGGTCACCGCTTTTCCATTGCTGGCAAGGATTCTGGCCGAACGAGACATGCTCTGCAGCGGAGACGGCCGACGAGCGCTCAGCGCTGCGGCGATCACCGACGCGCTCGCGTGGACCGCACTCGCGTTCGTCGCGGGCTCACTGCACGGGAGTCGCGTGTGGACACTCGCATTGCTCGTGCCGGTGTTGCTCGTGCTGTATTTCCTGAGCAAACCGTGGTTCGGCGCGCTGTTGTCGCGACTCTCCCGGCCGGCCACGGTGGTGATTCCGCTGGCCTGTCTGAGCGCCGCCGCGACGGACGCCATCGGGTTGCACGCGGCGCTCGGCGCGTTCCTCTGCGGGGTCGCGATCGGGCCGTCCGCCGCCGTCGCCGAACCCGTCGGCTCGGTGCTGGTGCCGTTGTTCTTCGTGCTCGTCGGGCGCAAGGTCGAACTCAGCGGGATCACCCCGCTGCTGGCCGTCGAAACCGTCGTCATCATCGTGGTCGCGGTGCTCGGCAAGTCCGGCGGCGCCTATCTCGGTGCGCGGGCCGCCGGTGAGCCGCGGCGGTCGGCACTGGTGTTCGCCACGCTGATGAACACCAGGGGTGTCACCGAACTCGTCTTCCTCGGTATCGGGTTGGACCTCGGGGTCATCGACGGCGGCTTCTACGCCGCGATGGTCGTGATGGCGCTGGTGACCACGGCGATGACCGGTCCGCTGCTGAACCGTATGCCACTGTGGGACAAGGTGTGTTGAACATGAGCGCTTATCCGCCGGAACCCTGGCGTATCAAGATGGTCGAGCCCATCAAGGCCACCACGCGGGAGTACCGCGAGCAGGCCATCCGCGACGCGGGCTGGAACCCGTGCCTGCTGCGTTCGGAAGACGTCTCGATCGACCTGTTCACCGACTCCGGCACGAGCGCGATGTCGGACCGGCAGTGGTCCGCGCTGCTGCGCGGCGACGAAGCCTACGCGGGCGCACGGAGTTTCTACGTGTTCGAGGAGGCCGTGCGCGCGCATTACGGCTACGAGCACGTGATCCCCGTCCATCAGGGACGCGGCGGCGAGAACATCCTGTCCCGCTGCCTGATCCGGCCCGGCACGCACATTCCTGGCAACATGTACTTCCCGAGCACCAGGGCGCACCAGGAACTCAACGGCGCGACCTTCCACGACGTCATCGTGGACGAGGCCGAGGACCCGCGTGCCGCGCTGCCGTTCAAGGGCAATGTGGACCTGGCCAAACTGCGTGCCGTCATCGCCGAGTTCGGGGAACTGATCCCGTACGTGTCGCTCGCCGCCACCGTCAACATGGCAGGCGGGCAGCCGATCAGCGTCGCGAACCTGACCGAGGTCTGCGAACTCGCGCACGCGCACGGAATCCCCGTGTTCCTCGACACGGCGCGCGCGGTCGAAAACGCCTGGTTCGTCAAGCAGCGCGAGCCAGGCTGGGGCGATCGCTCGCTCGCCGAGATCCTGCTCGCCCTGTGCGCGCCGACCGACGGCGCGGTGATGTCGGCGAAGAAGGATTCGCTCGTCAACATCGGCGGCTGGATCGGGCTGCGCGATCCGGCGCTGGCCGAGCGCGCACGCGGTCTCGTGCTGCTGTACGAAGGACTGCACACCTACGGCGGCATGGCCGGGCGGGACATGGAGGCCATCGCGGCCGGGATCGCGGAGTCCGTCGACGAGGCGCACATGGGCGCGCGGATCGCCCAGCTCGAGTATCTCGGCGGACGGCTGGACGCCGAGGGCGTGCCGATCATCCACCCGATCGGCGGCCACTGCGTCTGCGTCGACGCGACCGCCACGCTGCCTCACATCCCCCGCACCCGGTTCGCGGCGCAGACACTGGCCGCCGCGGTGTACGTCGACGCCGGGATCCGCGGCGTCGAACGAGGCGGGGTGTCAGCCGGACGCGACCCGGTCACCGGCGAGAACCGGTTCCCGCCACTGGAATTCCTGCGCTTGGCGGTGCCGCGCCGGGTCTACACGCGCGCCCACATGGACGTGGTCGCGGACAGTCTCATCCGGGTCCACCGGGAACGCGACCGCATCACGCACGGGCTGGAGTTCGCGTACGAACCGGATCACCTGCGGTTCTTCCAGGCCCGCTTCAAACCCGTGTCGGGATCGTCGATTTGGTGAGGTCTTCGGCGATCGACCACAGCGACGCGCCCAGGTCGACACCCCTGGCGGTATGCGGCAAGGCGGACTTGACCGTCGGCCCGACCAGCCAGCGGCGCGGGCCGTAGTACGCGCCTTGCTCGGCGGCGGGGTCGGCGGCGGCGAACAGGAGCGGTTCCGCGCCCTGCTGAACTCCTTGCGAGGGAAGCAAAGTGAAGTCACCCCGGAACGCGGTCCGCGGCTTCTCGCGGCCGAGGTTCGGGCCCGCGGTCTGGAGGTTGGTCCTGGTGTAGCCGGGGTGGGCGGCGGTGCTGAGCAGGTCCCAGCCCCGTTCGTCGGAGATCTTGGCGAGCTCGGTGGCCATCAGCAGGTTCGCGAGCTTCGACTGCGCATAGGCCGCACTCGCGCGGTAGTTCCCGGCGAACTGGAGATCCTTGATGCGGATCCGCCCATGGTTCGCCATCCCGCTCGACATGGTCGCGACCCGCGGCGCGGCCGAGTCGAGCAGCAGCGGCAGCAGCAGGTTGGTCAGCGCGAACGGGCCGAGGAAGTTGCTCCCGAACTGCAGCTCGAACCCATCCTTGGTGGTGGCCCGCCGCGGCGGCATCATCACGCCCGCGTTGTTGACGAGCACGTTCAGCGGCGCGCCCTCGTCGAGCAGTTCCGTCGCGAAGGCACGGACGCTGTCCAGGTCGGCGAGGTCGACGCGCCGCACCTCGAGCTTGGCGTGCGGCACCTCGCGCAGGATCTCCTGCCGCGCCGCCTCACCCTTTTCCGGCGTACGCACGGCCATGATCACGTGCGCGCCGGCGTCGGCGAGCCGCTTGGTGGCCTCCTTGCCGGTGCCGCTGTTGGCTCCGGTCACGACGATGCGCCTGCCGGTCTGATCGGGAACCTGATACATGGCCGTTCTCCCTGCTCCGAGTTAAAGACCGTCGGTCTCTTATGTCTCCGAAGCTAACAGACCGTCGGTTCGTTAGCAAGAGACTGTCGGTCTGTAAGATGTGCGGTCATGATGTCGTTCCAGCGGGCCCACAGCCCTGAACAGCGCGAAGAGCGGCGGCGGGTGATCCTCGACACCGCCTCTTCGATGCTCGACGAGATGCCGGTCGCCGAGATCACGCTCAACGAGCTGAGCCGCCGCGTCGGCCTGGCGAAGTCGAACGTGCTCCGCTACTTCGAGTCCCGCGAGGCGATCCTGCTCGAGCTGGCCACCGCCGCACTGGCCGATTTCAACGCCCAAGCCGAGTCCGCGCTCGCCACGATCGACCCGGCCGCGTCCGTATTCGAGCGCGGCGAGCAGGTCGCGTCGGCGCTCACGGACTGTCTGGCCGCGAACCCCGTGCTGTGCGAGCTGGTCAGCACGCAGGCTTCCGTACTGGAGCGCAACATCTCGACCGAGGCCGTGTTGCGGTACAAACGGGACAGCATCAGGAACTTCGAGGCGCTGGCGGCCTCGATCCTGCGACGCCTGCCCGAACTCGGCGAAGAAGGTGTGGCCAAGTTCGGCGCGGCCGCGATGCTGATGACCGGGGCGATCTGGACCCACGCGCACCCGGCCGCGGCGATTCTCGCGGCCTACGAGGCCGACCCGGCGTTGGCGATCTACAAGCTCGACTTCACGCCCGCGCTGCGCGAAACGCTCCAAGTCCTCATCGCGGGTTTGCTCGCCCGCAAGACCTCGCCGGCATGAACGGGGCTTGCGTCACGCTCAGACTGAACGGCGTGAACGCCTCGTTCGCAACTTTCAACGTCGCGAACGAGGCGTTCACGCGGACCCGTCACGAGCCCAGGTGAGAAAAGGTGGCGGAAACCGCTCAAGAATGGGGAGCCGAGCGCCGGACGGGCGTGTAATCGAATTCCTGCTCGGGAACACCCCTAGCCTTCCCGAGCAGGAATCACTGCTCCGCGCCGGCCTGTCCGCCCAGTAACCCTCGTGTCAGCCGACGTATACCCAACGTAGTCAGCTCGCGCCAACGCTGTCAAGAATAGTTGATGGTCGCCCAGTCTCGTCACTCGGTTGGGGTAAACGATCTACCGGAAGCAGTAGAATGCGCACGAGGAGTCACAATCGGCTTCCTCCACCGGGTTAGTTTCGTCGGCGGCGCGCCCGTCAGCGGGCGCGGAGTGTGTATCTTGAGCGCGATATGATCATGTCGCTGTCAGGGGTGCGGAGTGGCGGACGGCAAACGCGGGATCGCCGAGGTGCTGGAAAGCCTGATCGGCGCGCACGCGAAACTGGCCGGTAAAAAGGACCTGAGCTCGCAGGAGATCGCCGAGGCCATCCGCGCGAAAGGCGCGAACATCTCGCATACGACGATCTGGAAACTGCGCACCGGCCAGGAGACCAATCCCCGCATCGAAACGCTCGGCGTGCTGGCGACGCATTTCGGGGTGCAGGTGCAGTACTTCTTCGACTCCGACTACGCCGATCAGGTGGACCGCCAGCTGCGGGTGCTCGACTCGATGCGCGCCGGGAAGCTGCTCAACACCGCCGCCCGCCTCGAAGAGCTGTCGCCGGAGGGGCAGGACTCGATACTGCGGATGATCGACCGGACGCTGCAGCGCGAGCGGGAGAACCAGCCTCCCCATGACTGAAAAGCTGACCAGGCAAGGAATCCGCAAGCGCTGCGCCAAGCTGTTGCGTGAACTCGGGCTGCGCCGCACGTTCACCACCGACCAGCTGATCGGCAAGCTGGCCGAGTCGCGCGGCAGGCCGATCCACCTGGATCCGGTGCGGTTCCCCTCCCCCGGCCCGTGCGGGCTCTGGGTCGCGACCGACCAGGCCGACTACATCCTCTACGAGGCCGACACCAGCAAGCCGCACCAGGAACACATCATCGTGCACGAACTCGCCCACCTGGTCTGCGGGCACCACGCGCACGAGAAGACCCAGCTCTTCCCTGACGTGGCACCGGAACTCGTCCGCGCCGTGCTCGCGCGCAAGGGGTACTCCGAGGCGCACGAGCGTGAGGCGGAACTGATGGCGTCGTTCCTGCTCGGCAGGCTCGCCGCGCGGCCGGACCGGCCGGAACCCTCCCGCGCGGTCGCCGCGCTCGACCGGATACTGCGGCCGCCGACGTGATCATCGGCGTGCTCTTCCCGTTCGCCGCGGTGTTCGCCGGGATCGGGCTGGTCTACAAGCTCGGGCACCTGCGGCGCAATCCGCGCGATCCCGCGCTCGTCACGCTGTGCCTGGTGTTCGCGGCGACCATGCTCGGCTTCACCGTCAGCGTGCCGTCGGTCGCGAAGCTCGTGGCCGCCGCCGTCGGGCTCACCGGCGGCACCTTCGTCGTCGGCACCTGCCTGGTGCTGCTGCTCGTCACCTGCGAGCAGATCCTGCTGACCTACTGGACCACCGACGGCCGCGACGCCAAGCGCAAGGTGTGGACACGGCTGCTCATCGGCGGCTCGGTCGTGCTCGGCCTGATCCTGACCTTCGTCGTCGGCAAGCACGCGACCGGCGGGCGGCCGCCGGTGTTCCTCGATCCGCCGTTCTTCGACAGCTACCTGCTCGGCTACGTGGCCGCGTACACCATCGCGGAGATCCGGATCGCGCGGCTGTGTCACCGGCACGGGAGGAACGCGGAACGCCGCTGGCTTCGGTTAGGGCTGTTCACGGTCGCGATCGGCGCCGCGCTCACCTTGGGCAACAGCGTGACCAGGGCGGGCGACGTGCTCGCCGCGCACACCGGGCTGGACATGACCGTCGCCGACCAGATCGGCGGGCTGTTCGGCGGGATCGGGGCGATCCTCAAGCTGACCGGCTGGCTGCTCCCGGGGATCGCGCCGTCGGCGGGCTGGCTCGCCGGCTACCGCGACCACCTGCGGCTGCGCCCGCTCTGGCTGGCGTTGTGCGAGGCGTACCCGCACATCGCGCTGGACGGGCCGAAGCCGCTGCTCGCCGACCTGCTTTCGGTCAGGGACATGAAGTTCAAGACCTATCGGCGGGTGATCGAGATCCGCGACGGGATTCTGGCGCTGCGGCCGTACATGGACGGTGGCGACGATCAGGACCCGCGCGCCGAGGCGGCGCGGATCAAGGCCGCGCTCGCCAGCAGGCAGGCGCCAGGTCACAGCGACGAGTCGCCGGACCGGGTCGGCGGCACGGACATCGCGAGCGACCGGCGCTGGCTCGTCCAGGTCTCGAAAGCCTTCGACAGCAAGCTTCCCGCACTGGAGGTGCAACGTTGACGTCGGTGATCCACACCGCGCCGGTCGTACTGCCGATCGTCACCGAGCCGATCGCCGACGGCGCGGTGCTCGTCGATGACGGGGTGATCGCCGAGGTCGGACCGGCCGCCGAGCTCACGGCGCGGCATCCCGGCACGCCGGTGCGCGCCTGGCGCGGCACGCTCCTTCCGGGGCTCGTCAACGCCCACACTCACTTGCAGTACACCGATTTCGAGGACTTGGCGGCGGAGCCGGTCACGTCGTTCGTGTCCTGGATCAAGAAGATGGGGCCGCGGCGGCAGCGGTTCACCGACCAGATGTGGGCCGACAGCGCCAAGCGCGGCGCGGATCTGCTGCTGGGCAGCGGCACCACGGCCTGCGCGGACATCGTCACCGACGCCTGCGTGCTGGCCCCGGTCGCGGAGTCGGGGTTGACCGGCGTGTCCTACCTCGAAGTCGTGCTGGCCGACGACAAGCAGTGGGCCGCGGCGAGCCGTGCCCAGCTGCTCGACGTGCTGGACCGGCCGAGCGGGCGCGTGCTCGGGATCTCGCCGCATGCCCTGTACACCGTGGGGACGGCGGTGTTCCGCGAGCTGGTCGACCTCGCGCACGCGCGTGACCTGCGGCTGCATCCACATCTTTCGGAGTCGGCGGACGAGGTCGTCTTCGTCCGCGACGGCACCGGTCCGCTGGCGGCGCTCGCGCAATTGTTCGGCCGTGCCTACGAATTGGTCGGCATGGGCAGCACCCTGTCCCCCGCCGCGCAGCTCGCGGCGATCGGCGGTCTCGGGCCGTCGACGCATGTGGCGCACGGCGTGCACTGCGACGCCGCGGACCGCGCGCTGTTCCGCGCGCATGGCGTGCACGTGGCCTTGTGCGTACGGTCGAACGCCGTGCTGGGCGTCGGCGCACCGCCGGTCGCGGACTATCTGGCCGAGTCGGTGCCGGTCGCGATCGGCACCGACTCGCTCGCGTCCAGCCCCTCGCTCGATCTGCTCGACGAGGCCCGCGCGGTCCGGGAATTGGCTTCGCGACAGGGATATCGGCATCCGGATCTCGATCAGCGCGTGGTCGAGGCGGCGACCAGTGGCGGCGCGCTGGCGATGGGCGGCACCGACTTCGGCGTGCTGTGACCGGGCGCCCGCGCCGATCTCGCGGTGTTCGACACCGTGCGCGGCCCCGATCCCTACCGCGCCTTGCTCGATTCCGGGAACTGGGTCTCTACCATCATTTCGGGGAAATTGGCTCGGGGAGAATACCCCTGATCTTTTGCCCGGTTCGTCGCTAGCTTGGACTGGTCGACGAACCGAGGGGGTTTGTAGTTAATGCGGAAAACAGTGGTAGTGGCAGTGGCCGCCGCAATGCTCACCGGAGTGGCGGTACCGGCCGCGACAGCGACGCCCGACCGCGCCGACCTGCGGCAGGCGATGGCCGAAGTCGTCGCGGCGGGCGCCGCGGGTGTGCAGGTACGGGTACACGACAGCCAGGGCGACTGGGCGGGAGCGGCGGGTAAACGGGAACTCGGCGGACGGGACGGGGTACCCGTGAACGGCCGATACCGCGTCGGAAGCATCACGAAGACCTTTGTCTCCACGGTGATCCTGCAGCTGGTGAACGAGGGCAAGGTCAAGCTGGACGATCCGGCGGACCGGTATCTGCCGCGATTCAAGCTGGACAAGCGCATCACCGTGCGGATGCTGTTGCAGCACACCAGTGGCCTGTTCAACTACACCGGCGAGGGCAACCCGGACGGCTCGTTCGAGCCGGGTATCCCGTTGGAGGGCCAGGAATTCGTGGACGAGCGGTACCACACCTACCGCAAGGAAGACCTGGTCAAGGTGTCCTTGTCGAAGCCCGCCCGGTTCGCGCCCGGCACGGACTGGTCGTACTCCAACACCAACTACGTGCTGGCGGGCCTGCTGATCGAGAAAGTGACCGGAACGGAGTGGGCCGATCAGGTGCGGCAGCGCATCCTGCGTCCGCTCGGGCTCAGGGAAACCTGGCTCCCCGGCACCGACCCGAACATCCCCGGCCCGCACGCCCACGGCTACTTCGCCTACCAGGCCGACGGCGCGGCGCGCGTCGTCGACATCACGCGGCTGAACCCGTCGTGGGGCACCTCGGCCGGTGAGATCATCTCCACCACCGCGGACCTGGACAAGTTCGTCACCGCGTTGTTCGGCGGCAAGCTGCTCACGCGGCCGCTGCTCGCGGAGATGTTCAAGATCAGGCCACTCGGCGGCGGCCAGGGGTACGGGCTCGGCCTGCAGCAGATGGAAACCGGTTGCGGCACAACGGTTTCCGGGCACACCGGCGGAATCCACGGCTACCTGTCATACCTGTTCTCCACGGCCGACGGCAAGCAGCGCTTCGAGCTGTCGCTGACCACGGGCACGGTGGACACGGCAGACCCGGCCCAGGCGCAGAAGCTCGCCGACGCGCTGGCGAAGGTCGCGAACGTGGCCGCCTGCGGCAAGCCCGGCGCACTCCGGGCGGGCCTGCTCTGACACCAGGGGTCGTGAGTGGTACGGCCGGTTCTAACCGGTCTAAACACTCACGACCCCTTCTCGGCTGCCTCGTCCGGGGCAGGGTCGTGGTCGGGCGTGGGTGAGGGCCTAGTTCGCTCGGATCCGTGGGGTGGGGGCCTAGTTCGACCGTATATGCGGGTGAAGGAGGCCCTCATCCACTCGGTTCGGGTAAGGGAGGCCCTCACTCACGCCGACCGTGGATGAAGGCTCCCCTCATACCTGGGCCTCGTACCTGGTGAGTGCGGCTTGCGTCGTCCAACGCCGCAAACGGCACTCACGCTTACTGAATCGACGGTGTGGCTTTTGGGCCACTTGACGGCCCAAAACCAACTCCGTCAGGCTCGCGGGCGAGGGGTTGGCGGGTGAGTGCGAACTCTGCTCCGCTGGATGCAGCGGAGTCACCACTCGCGGCCTTCGATCGTGAAGCGAGGGGACCCCAGAGTGCCTACTACGCACCGAGGGGCACCCTCACCTCAGCCCTGCACACGCTACATTTGCCACTCACGCTTACTAACCGCCCGCAACGCTCACGACCCCAGTTTGCGGACGGTGGTGGCGCGGAACCGGAAGCTGTCCTGCTGGGCGGCTTCGTACTCGAACTCGACGCGGTCGCCCTCTTCGAGCGCACGGAAACCGTCCATTTCGATCACGCTGAAATGCACCCACGCGTCCGCGCCGTCGGGCAACTCCGGCGAGGCGATCGCGCCCCACCCTTTTTCCGCCTTGAAGAACTTGACCGTGCCGTGTGCCATGACCTCAGCTTGCCGGACCATCGCGCACGACGCCGCGCACGGTGTCCAGCGAGACGCCGTGCGGGGAGAACTGGGTCAGCCACCAGGTGGCGCCCGCCTTCTCGTACAGCGACAGATCGGCGCCCGGCGCCACGTCGACGGCCAGGTCGAACGGCGTCGTCAGCTCACGCAGGTCCGCGATGGTCTCGGCGACCTCGGCCACCTGATCGGGATGATCGAGGTTGACCGGGAAGAACCCATCGCACCGGGCCGCCCGGCGCAACGGCTTCATGTTGCCGGGGAAACCTGCCGCCCAGATCGGCACACCCGGCCGCTGCACGGGCGTCGGCAGGAACCTCATCCCGTCGACGACATAGTGCTCGCCGTGGTGGCGCACCGCTTTGCCGGTCCACGCGGCGTTCAGGATCTCCAGCGACTCGTCGAGCATGGCGCCCCGCACCCGGGGATCGAGTTCCTCGCCGGTCTTCGAGAACTCCTCGCCGAACCGGTCCTCGCCGATCCCGACGCCCAGCGTGAGCCGCCCGCCGCTGAGCTGATCCAGCGTCGCGGTCTCCCTGGCGACCTTGGTCGGCCGCCGCCGCGTCAGCGGGGTCACCATCGGCCCGATCCGCACGCTCTCGGTCGCCGACGCGATCGCCGCCAGCACGATCCACGGGTCGGCCACCTGCTTCACCGGCACCTGCCAGCGCACGTGGTCCCACACGAACACCCCATGCCAGCCTGCTTCTTCCGCCTCCGCGGCCAGCCGGGCGACCTGGATCGGGTCCGCGAGTTCGTCGAAGATGGGCAGCCAAAGTCCTGAACGCAGTGCGGTCATGATCTGTATTGTGCGGTGTGACCGGTTCTCCTGCGGTGCTCTTCTTGGACGTCGACGGCCCCCTGATCCCGTTCGGCGGCCGGAATCATCCGGTTTTCCAAGCGAAAACCGCCAATCCGTTGCTGCGCAGGCTCGATCCGTCACACGGCCCGCGGCTGGCCGCGTTGCCCTACTCCCTCATCTGGGCGACGACCTGGATGGACGACGCGAACGACGCCATCGCGCCAGTACTCGGCCTGCCCCGGCTGCCGTTCGTGGCTTGGCCTGAGTCGCCCTTCGACGACGAGGACGAGCGCGCCGGCCTGCACTGGAAGACCCGCGCGCTCGTCGAGTGGGCGGCGGGCCGATCGTTCGCCTGGGTCGACGACGAACTCACCGCCACGGACCAGGCGTGGGTCGCCGAACACCACGCGGGCCGGGCTTTGCTGCACCGGGTCGATCACCGGCTCGGCCTGACCGACGCCGACTACGCCCTGCTCGCCGACTGGCCCCAGTGAGCCAGGTCACATTCGATCATGTCGAGAAGCGATTCGTGGATTCGTCCCTGGGGTGTCCGCCACCGAGCACACCGGCCAGAGGAGAAAGTCATGCGCAAGCTCGTCGTTCAGCAATGGGTCACCGTCGACAACATCGCCGCCGAGGAGGACGGCGGCCTCAGCTTCGTGTCCGGTGAGCCCTTCGACGACGCGGTCACGAGCCCGTTCAAGGAAAGCGTGATGGCGTTCATCGACTCGGTCGACACGATGCTCATCGGCGCGAACACCTACCACCAGACCAAGGGTTACTGGCCGTACGCCGAAGAGCAGGGCGAGTACGGCCGGAAGTTCAACAACCTCGCCAAGGTCGTCGCCTCGTCGACGCTGACCGAGGCGCCGTGGGGTGACTTCCCCGCGGGCTCCGTGACGAGCGACCCGGTCGCCACCGTCCGCGAGCTCAAGGCGGGCAGCGGCAAGGACATCCTGCTCTGGGGCAGCCTGCGGCTCATGCGCTCGCTGCTGGACGCGGGCGCGATCGACGAGGTCCGGCTGATGGTCTGCCCGGCCGCGCGGGGCAAGGGGATCCGCGTTTTCGAGAACACGCACGACCTGAAGCTGGTCGAAGCCGCCGGCTTCGAGAACGGCGTGGTGATCATGCGGTACGCGATCGAGCGAGCCCGATAGCTGACGGAGGTGCCCTGGGCGTGCGAGCGCCCGGCGGCATCTCGCGGTTAGACTCGGACACCGAGTCTGGGGAGAAAAACCGTGCCTGAAACGCCGAACGTCGACGCTTCCAACTCCGATCAGTACGCCATGTGGGACGGCGGCAGCGGGTCCTTCTGGACCGCGCGGGCGGACCGGTTCAACGAGGGCATGGCCGGATACCACGGCGCGCTGGTGAAGGCGGCCGGGTTCCAGCCGGATTCGCGGGTGCTGGACGTCGGGTGCGGCAGTGGCCAGCTCACGCGGGACGCGGCCACCGCCGCGTACGAGGGTTCGGCGCTCGGTGTCGACCTGTCGAAGGCGCAACTGGAACTCGCGCGCTCGCTGGCCGTGCGGGAACGGCTGGGCAACGCGACGTTCCTGCAGGTGGACGCTCAGGTGCACGACTTCGGCGAGGCGCGGTTCGACATCGCCGTCAGCAGGCACGGGACCATGTTCTTCGGTGACCGGCGCGTGGCGTTCGCCAACATCGCGCGTGCCGTGCGGCCTGGTGGGCGGTTCGTGCAGCTGACCTGGCAACCGGTGGACCGCAACGAGGGCCTGACCACCTTCCGCACCATCGCGGCGGGCGGGAAGGAAGTGCCGCCGCCGCCCGCGGACGCGCCGACGCCGTTCTCGCTGAGTGATCCCGACCGGGTGCACCCGCTGCTGCAGGAGGCGGGGTTCACCGACATCGAGATGACCGGGCTGACCGTGCCCATGTACTACGGCGCCGACGTCGACGACGCGTACGACTTCATCGCCGACGGCTTCAGCTACGAAAGGCTGGACGACGACGTCCGCTGGCAGGCGATCGACGCGCTCCGGGCCGACATCGCCGCGCACCTCACCGAGGAGGGCGTGTTCTACAACGCGGCGCACTGGCTCATCGAGGCTCGGCGTTCGCCCGTTCGGTGATCGCGCCCGCCACGACCGCGACCACCACGCTCACCGCGATGACGGCCTCGGCCCAGTAGAAGGCCGTGTAGTCGAGCAGTGAGCCGATCGGCGGCGTTCCCGGCGCGATGTTGCGGAAGCCCGCGAGCGCGAACAGCGTCGCCGCCATGAAGCCGAACGAGGGCCACACCAGGCCGCGGCGGCGGCTGACCAGGTGTTTCGCGCCGAGCAGCACCGCGATCGCGAGGCCCCACATGGTGATCATCATGAACACGGCGAAGATCAGCACGCCGCCCGACCGGCTGAACCGGACCTCCGCGCCGCCCACCCCGTTCGCGGCCTCGTAGGCGTGCACCGACAACCCGAACAGGCTGTCCACCTTGTCCAGGGTGAACAGCACCGGCGCCTGCTCGCCGTTCATCTCCGCGGCGAACTGGATCTTCGCGTCGTAGCTGTCGAACGGGTAGTCGGTGACCGTGCCGCCGGACAGCGCGATGGGTAGGTCGGCGCCCGAAATGCGTTGGTGCGCGGGGAAAACCTGGTCACCACGGAGGCTGGACGAGTTCAGCAGCCGCAGCTCGGCGGTCGGCGCGGCGCCGTCGTCTTCGCCGAACCTGCCGCGGGGGACCGCCAGCACGCGCAGCACGGCCTCGCGCCCGGCCGCGTCGATGCGCTGGACCGTGGCGTAGACGTCGATGCGGTCGGGCACCTCGGTGCCCGCCGAGTGCCAGGTGTCCCCCGCCGACCGGTCGGCCGCGTGCAGCCACACGCCGAGCCCCGCCGCGACCACGACGAGCAGCGGGACCAGCAAGAACTTCAGCTTCGGCATGGCGGAGATCGTGTCAGCGAACATCCTCGCGCGCTGGATTTGTCATGCTGACAGGTGAGGTGTCCGTCCGGGCCGGTCCCGTTCGTCGGAAGGGTATGAGGAGGCGAGCATGAAATACGTGCTGTTGATCTGCGGCGACGAGACCACCACCGAGACCGGCTGCGGCGGTTGGTCGGACGAGATGGCCGAGAGGGGCGTGCTGGTCCAGGCCGGGGTCGGCCTGCGGCCGCCGAGCGACGCGACCACCGTACGGGTGCGCGACGAGGCGGTCATGCTGTCCGACGGCCCGTTCGCCGAGACGAAGGAGCAGATCGGCGGCTTCTGCGTGATCGAGTGCGCCGATCTGGACGAGGCCATCGAGATCACGGCGAAGCATCCGATGGCGGCGTGCGGGGCGATCGAGATCCGTCCGCTCTGGCAGCCGTGAAAGAGGTCGAGCGCGCTTTCCGCGACGAATGGGGTCAGGTGGTCGCGACCCTGATCAGGATCACCGGCGACTGGGACCTCGCCGAGGAATGCGCGCAGGAGGCGTTCGCGCTGGCGCTCACCCGCTGGCCACGCGACGGTGTCCCGGCGCGGCCCGGCGCGTGGCTGACGACGGCGGCGCGCAACCGGGCCGTCGACCGGCTGCGCCGGGAGACGGTCGGCGCGGCCAAGCTGCGTGAGGTCGCCGCGCTGACCGCCGAGCCGGAGCCGGACAGCGACGAGAGCGGGGTGCCCGACGACCGGCTGCGGCTGATGTTCACCTGCTGCCACCCCTCGCTGGCGATCGAGGCGAGGGTGGCGCTGACGTTGCGCACGCTCGCCGGGCTGAGCACGGCGGAGATCGCGCGGGCGTTCCTGTCGGGCGAGGCGGCGATGTCGAAGCGGCTCACCCGCGCCAAGCAGAAGATCCGCAACGCCGGCGTCCCGTATCGCGTACCGCCCGCGCGGCTGCTGCCGGAGCGCACGCCGTCGGTGCTCGCGGTGCTGTACCTGCTGTTCAACGAGGGCTACTCGGCCACGGCCGGCGCCGATCTGATCAGGCGCGGGCTGAGTTCCGAGGCGATCCGGCTGGCCAGGGTGCTGTCGCGGCTCATGCCCGACGAACCGGAGGCCGCCGGTCTGCTCGCGTTGATGCTGCTCCAGGACGCCCGGCGCGACGCTCGGCTCGACGCCGACGGCGATCTGATCACGTTGGCCGACCAGGATCGAAGCCGCTGGGACCGCGACGAGATCGCCGAGGGCACGGCGTTGCTCGACGACGCGCTGCGGCTGGGCCGTCCGGGTCCTTATCAAGTGCAGGCGGCCATCGCGGCTTGTCATGCCGCCGCGGCGAAGGCGTCCGAGACCGACTGGCCGCAGATCGCCGCGCTGTACGGCAGGCTCGCGCTGCTGAATCCGTCGCCGGTGGTCGCGCTGAACCGGGCGGTCGCGGTCGGCATGGCCGAGGGACCGGCCGCCGGGCTGCGGCTGGTCGACGCGCTGGCCGACGAGTTGCCCGGATATCACCTGCTACCCGCGACGCGCGCTGATCTCTTGCGACGGCTCGGCCGTGACGCAGAAGCGGCGGAGGCTTATCAAGCCGCGCTCGCGCTGGCCACGACAGACGCCGAGCACCGCTATCTCAGCAAGCGGCTGGACGAGGTCAACGGCCGCTGAGGGTGCCATGATCGGAACCGTGGACAACGACTGGCTCGACGAAAGCCCGTTCCTGCGTGACCTCGGCGTCCGGTGGCACGACGGCGAGGTCGTGATGACCGTGACCGAACCCCACACCGCCCACGGCGCGCTGCACGGCGGGGCCACGGCCGCGCTCGCACTGGCCTCGGCGCAGGCGAGCATGCGCGCGGCGGATCCCTCGGCCGACCCCAGCACCACGTCGTTGCACGTCACCTACGCGCGTTCGGGGCGAGGCAAGACTTTCACCGCGTCGACGACCACGCTGAGGCTCGCGCGGGAACTGGGTTTCCACCAGACCGAGATCAGGGACGAGGCCGGGCAGGTCATCGCGGGCGCGTCGAGCACGCTCTCCGACGGCAGGCAGGGCAGCGGCGTCGCGCCCGCTTCACCGACCCCGCCGGGCGATCCCGCGGTCTTCACCAAGGCCGCCGAGTCGATTCCCTTTCTGCGCGAACGGAAGCTGCGTTTCGAAGGCATCGGGCCGGGGGTACTCGAACTGAGCATGGCGCCTGCCGAGCGCAATCTCGACGCCAAGGGCAGGCTCGACGAAGGCGCGCTGGTCACGTTGATCGACATGGCCGGCACCAGCGTGCCGTGGACGCTCGCGAAACCGGGCAGAGGCGGCGCCACGATCTCGTTGCACGCCCAGTTCCTCGGGCCGCCGCCCGCCGAACCAGTGACCGCGCTGGCGACCGTGCGGGCGCAGGACGAGCGGGTGTTCTGGACCGACATCACCGTGTTCGGCACGGCCGATCGGCGCATCCACGCACTGAGTCAGCTCGCGTACCGGTTCGGCTGAGTCGCGGAGCTGGGCAGGGGGCGAGGTTGGGCGACGTCGAAGCAATCACCAACGCGGTCCGCGAGGCGATCAAGACCGCCGGAGTGGGCACAAGGCTGCTTGAGCAACTCGCTGCCGACCACGGCCTGCTTGGTGAAGCGCGCGACTTGTACTCCGAACTGTTCGCAGGAACTGAGCTGGAGCAGCTTGGTGGCCATATCGACGAGCAGCGGCAAGCGATCATCGCGTTGGTGGATCTTCTCGACCGCGCCCAACGAGACCTGGCGGCATACACGACCCGGATCGCGGGGCCGTCGGCCGAGCCCCAGGTCGGCGCACTTGCGCGGAAGTCTCACGACCGCGGCCAGCCAGAGGCGGACACGACCTCCGCAAGACCGGCACCGGTCTCGACAGAGCGGCTCGACGAACTGCGTGCCGAGCTGCCGCCCCCGGTCGACTCCGGAAAGGGCCAGAAGACACACGGGCGGTGGATCGACGGCGAAGGCCGCGCCTACGCCGTGATCAGCCAAGCTGACGAGTGGAAAGACGAAGTCAACACGATCTTGGAAGAGGAAGGGTGTCCCCGCGTGCCGATCGCGCGGGCATCCGACGTCGAGCTGCGGCTAGCCGCGCGAATGCGGCAAGAGGGCAAGACCGACCCGAACATGCGACATGTGACGCTCTTGATCAACAATGTCCCCTGTGACGGCTTCTTTAGCTGCGAGAGCCTGCTCTCGGTGGTCCTGCCTCCGGGCTACACACTCACTGTGCACGGTAAGAATGGTTACGTTAGAACGTTCACAGGAGGTGGCAAGCCATGGTGGCGGTGACCGCGTACTTCACACGTGAGGCCGAGACGCTCAACAACCCGGCAGATGCCGACGCCCTTCTTACGCGCATGGAAGCGGCTCAAGGGTCAGGCGAGTTACCGCGCATGGCCGAACTGGGCTTGACCAGTTCGACCCCGTGGGGCGTTCTTGAGGTGGGTATCAACGGCGAACGCGGCTTCGTCACTCATATCAGCCCGTCCGGAAGCGTGATCAGCTCAAACGGGACGGACTCACCCGAGATGGTCGAATATGACCACCAGGAGCACGTCCGCGACGTTCCGGCGAGCGCCGAGATCCCGGTCGGCCAAGTACGCGAAGCCGTCCGCCAGTTCGTGGAGTCTGGTGGCTCGCGTCCCGACAACATCGCCTGGACCGAGGTCTAGCTTTTCGGAACCGCGGCGTTCGGTTCGGCTGAGTCGCGGAGTAAAGCGGGCTTTATCCCGCGGGATAAAGCCCGCTTTACTCCGGGTCAGATCGCCAGCCGCGACCAATTTCGGGTGTCGCGCAGGAGCTGGCGGTCGTGCGTGGCGATCACGACCGCGGCCGGGGTGGCCGCGAGCGCCGCGGTCAGCTCGTCGACGAGCGTGGCCGACAGGTGGTTCGTCGGCTCGTCGAGTAGCAGCACGTGCGGCCGGGCGGCCAGTACGAGCGCCAGGTCGAGCCGCCTGCGTGCGCCGATCGACAGCTCGCCGATCGGCCGGTGCAGGTCGTGCCTGGCCAGCAAACCCAGCTGTCCCAGGCCTTCCGCGCCCGCGTACAGCTCCGCCGCCGTGCGGTCGCCGGGCAGCGCGGACTCCTGGCCCAGCAAGCCGATCCGGGCGGGCCGGGCGCGGCTGACCGTTCCGGTGCCGGGTTCGAGCACGCCGGCCAGCACGGCCAGCAGCGTCGACTTGCCTGCGCCGTTGGGGCCGGTAACCACGAGGCGATCGCCGGAATCCAACGCCAGGTCGACCGGACCGGCGAGTCTGCCGGGCACGCTGATCCCGTTGGCGCGCAACAAAGTCGCGCCCGGATGCGCGGGCAGCTCGGGCATGGCGAAGCGGGCGGGCGGCGACGGGATCGCCATCACGTGCGCGGCCAAGTCCTCCTGCCTCCGGTGCACGGCACGGACGAGACCGGGCGCACGCGTGGCTCGCGTGTGCCTGCCGTGCCCTTTGGCGGGTCGCCAGTTGTCGCGCAGTCGGTTCTGCGCGGCGGACAGGTCGTCCGACAGGCGCTGGCGCTCAGCGAGTTGCTCGGCGTGCAGTGCCTCCCAGCGGGCGCGTTCGGCCGCGCGGGCCTCGACGTAGGCCGGGTAGCCACCGCCGTACACCCTCGGCCTGCCATCGCTGGACGGGTCGAGGTCGACGATGGTCGTGGCCACATCGGTGAGCAACGCCCGGTCATGGCTGACCAGCACGACCACGCCGGGGTAGGCACGCAACTGCTCGGTGAGGTGCTCGAGCCCGGCCGCGTCGAGATGGTTGGTCGGCTCGTCGAGCAACAGCACCGCGTGACCGGCGCCGAGCAGGCAAGCCAGCCGGACGCGGTGACGCTGCCCGACCGAAAGCGTGCCCAGCGGACGGCTGCGGTCGCTGACGGCGTTCAACGCGGCGAGCGAGACCTCGACGCGCCGGTCGGCGTCCCACGCGTCGAGTGCCTCAACCTCCGCGAGCGCTTCGGTGTAGGCGTCGTCCGCGCCGGGCCGTCCGTCGGCGAGTGCGTCGGTGGCGCTTTCGAGCCTGGCCAGCGCGCCGCGGACGGCGGACAGCTCCAGGTCGATCAGCGCGCCGACGGTCTGCGACGCGTCGAGCGGGATCTGCTGATCGGCGACACCGAGTGAACCCGCGCGGTGCACCTCGCCGCGATCGGCGGGCAGGTCGCCGGTGAGTACCCGCAGCAGGGTGGTCTTGCCGCGGCCGTTCTCGCCGACCACGGCGACCCGGTCACCGGCGGCCGCGACCAGGTCGACCCCGGCGAGCACCGGCCGCCCGCCGAACGAGAGATGGACATCGGACACGCGGACATGCGCCGTGCGGGCAGGGGCGAGCGAAAGGTGAGACGGCATGAAAAGGTTCCTCTGAATGAAGATGACGCGCTGACAGGACGAACCGGGCGCCGCGGCAGGCGGCGCCGGTGAGGTGGTTCTCGTCCCTCAGAGGAAGAACAGCTGCGACATCATGATCACGAGCCTAGAGCAGCCCCACCGTCGCTGTCGCCCGAATTAACGGCTCGTGCGCGTTGCGGCGGCTCTTGGCCGGAACCCCGAAGCTGGCGCGTCCCATTCGCCCGGCCGGGGGTCGTGAGTGGTACGGCCGGTTCTAACCGGTCTAAACACTCACGACCCCTGCCCTCGCCTGGCCAGATCGTGAACGAGAGGTTCCCCCGCTGTACCCAACGCAGCAGGGGACCCCCTCGCTCAGCCGCGACATGCCGCGCCTCGCGATGTGACCTCGTCAGCCCGGCGGGGGGTCGTGAGTGTTTACGCCGGTTAGAACCGGCCGGAACACTCACGACCCCAGGTTTGGCGAGGTCGTCGGGGCTCGTGCGCGTTGCGGGCGGTTAGAAGCGCCCGCAACGCGCACGAGTCCTTAGGCGAGGCGGAACTCGAGGAGGTTGCGCTGCTCGGTCAGCACGACCGCCGTTTCGAGTGCCAGGCCGTGTGCCGAGGCGAGTGCGTGGAACTCGTCGAGGCGACGTTCTCGGCCGCCGAAGATCGCGAGCATGGCCAGGTCGAACTCGGTGTTGTCCTGCCGCCCGCCGAGCGCCTCGATCACCAGGACGCGGCTCGCGGGAGTACAGGCCTCCACGCAGCGCGCGAGGATGCGATGCGCGTTCGCGTCGTCCCAGTCGTGGAGGATGTCGCACAGCAGATACGCGTCCGCGCCCGCGGGGAGCGGGTCGAAGAAGCTGGACGCGGTCACCTGCGCCCGGTCTTGGACCTCGAACAAGCTGAACGTGCGCGTGGCTTCCGTCGCGGTCGGGTCGAGGTCGACCAGATGGCCGCGCAGCGAACCGTGCGCGGCCAGTATCGCCGCGAGCAACGTCCCGTGGCCGCCGCCGACGTCGACGAGTTTGGTGAAGCGGCCCCAGTCGAAGCCCGCGACGAGACCGGGGATCTGCGAGCGGAAGCGGTGGGTCATCTGCTCGTCGAAGGACGCGCGCAGGTGTGGCTGCTCGGTGAGGTCGGTCCAGAAGTCCTTGCCGAAGCGGTGGGTGTAGCCGGACTCGCCGGTGGTGACGCTGTGCAGCAACTCGACGAACGCCAGGTCGGCGCGGCCGCCTGCCATGTCGAGGTGCAGGAAGTTGGTCAGGCCGTTGCCCGCGTCCGCGCGAAGCGTCGCGCCGAACTCGGTGGTCCGGTATCCCTCGGCCACCCGCTCGACGATGCCGAGCGACGCGAGATGGCCGAGCAGGAGTTCGAGCGAAACCGGTGACACGCGCAGCTCGGCGGCCACCGAAGAAGCGGAAGCGCCCTCGCAGAGCCGGTCCGGCAGGCCCAGCGTCACCGCGACGCGCAACGCCATCGGGGTCGCCAGGCCTGCCAGGTTCCGGATCTTGGCTACGTGATCATTCACGACTGTCGAGGGTTCCAGGCGTGTCAACCGATTAACGGCCCGCCCGCCGGCGCCCACGCGGACCAGCCGCCGCTCGGGGTGACCTGGTAGCGGCCGTACAGCGTGCGGCTGCCTGCCAGTACGTCGATCCGGCCGTCGGCGTTGGTGCCGAAACCGGAACCTGTCACGCCCGCGCCGAACGTCTCCCACGCCGACCAGCCGGTGCCGTTCTCCCAGCGATGCTCGGTGGTGATCCCGTTGGCGGCGAACACTTCCAGTCTGCCGTCGGCGTTACGTCCAATGTGGACCCGAGCGCCGGGAGGTCCGCCGAAGGCACTCCAGCCCGACCACTCCCCCGCCGATTGGGCGCGCCGCGACGTGCCCGCCGCACCTCCCGCGATCAACTCAAGCGAGCCGTCCGGACGCCGGTTGAGCGCCAGGTGCGCCACGCCGGGCACGGTCCCGAACGACTCGAAAGCCTTCCAGCCGCCGCTGGGCACGTCCTGCTGACGTCGCTGCACGGTTCCGCCAGAAGCGGCGATGACCTCCAGACGACCGGTCGCGTCGAGACCGGTGGCGACCACCGAATCGGCGGGACCACCGAAAGGTTCCCAAGCCTGCCAAGCACTTCCGGCCTGCCAGCGATGGAAGATGCCCTCAGATCCGCTCGCGAAGACCTCCAGTCGCCCGTCGGCGTTCTGAGCGACCGTCAGATCGTGTGCCGCCGTGCCGAAGTTCTCCCAGCCCTGCCACATATTCGGTGCCGATTGACTCCGATGGTCCACTCTGCCCTCGCCGGAGGCGAACAGCTCCAGCCGCCCGTCGAGGTTGCGAGCCGCGGACAGCTTCGCGGATTTCGGTCCGCCGAAAGGAAACCAGTCCGACCACGGCCCGTCGCGCACGGTCTGGTAGCGCGACCACACCTGGTCCTGCCCGCCCGCGAACGCCTCCTGCCTGCCGTCAGCGCCGGACACGATCACCACCCGGCTGCTCGGGTCGGAATTCGCGTCGGCCGCGTACCGGCTGCTGCCCGTGCCGAATTCCAGCTTCGCCAGCCACACCCCGCGCTGCCCCCAGCCCGCATGACTGATCCACCAGCCGCCGTCGGCGCGCACCAGCTCCGCGGCATGGCTGAACACGTGCCCGGACAGCTGATCGGCCGTGAACCGGAACGGATCGTCGCTGGTGAACACGTCCGTGCCGACGTAACCACCACGCGGGCCGAGGAACAGATGCCACGCCCCCGCCTCGAACACCACGAACGGCGACTCGGTGTTCCCGCCGCCGAAGCCGCGCGACGGATCGGTGAACGCGATCGACCGCGCACTCCAGTGCACCAGGTCGGCGCTGGTCCGGTAGGCCACCACGTGGTTGCCGCCACTGGGATCGCTGGTCGCCGTGTAGTACATGACCCATTGCCCGCCGATGCGCACCACGTACGGGTCACGCGCGACGGCGCCGTCGCGGAACAGCGGCCCGCTCGGCAGCCGGGTCCAGGTGAACAGGTCGGTCGACGTCGCCAGGCTGATCGCGTGCCGCGAGCCGTCGGCTCCCCCGCCCGCGTAGAACATGTAGTACGTCGAGCCGTCCTTGATCACGTGCGGCGCCCACAGGTGGGTTTCGCCGTACGCGGGGTCGGTTTGCAGCACCGGAGCCTGTTTCGTCCATGGGCCGCTCAGGCTCGGCGCGGTGGCGTGGGCGAAGGTGTCCTCGTCCTCGTCGACCGCGGGCTCGGTGTGCGTGATGCCGAACAGGTGCCAAGTGCCTTGCGCGTCCTGAATGAACGTGTGGTCATTGATGTACCTGGCCTGCTCGTCGCTCGGGTCGTAGATCTTCACGAACGGCGCGGCTCCGGTCTGCCCGGACGGCGCGGCGGCCGCCGCCGGCGGTGCCGCCCCCACGAGAACCGTGAGGACGAGCACCGCCAGCAGCGCGTGGACGCGGGTCATCCGACCGCCGGGCCGGAACCGTTGAGCCAGCCCCATTCCGACCAGGTGCTGAACCCCGTCTGCCAGCGGTGGTACACCCCGGCCTGGCTGGTGCCGAACACCTCGATGCGGCCGTCGGCGTTGGTGCCAGCGGCGATTTCCGTGCCGCCGGTGCCGAAGTTCTCCCACGCGGAGAAGACCGCGTTCGGGCGGCTCTGCCAGGTGTGGCTCGCGGTCGAGGCGTTGACCGCGAACAGTTCGATGCGGCCGTCGACCGAACGCGAAGTCGCCAGCTCGGCGTTGGCGATGGTGCCCGAGCCCTCCCAGCCGGACCACGCGGTGGGGCTGGTCTGCCAGCGGTGGAACACGCCGCTGCCGTTCGACGCGAAGACGTCTAGCCTGCCGTCCTGGTTGTAGCTGACGGTCACGTCGTGGCCGCCGGTGCCGAAGTTCTCCCATGACGACCAGGCGCCGTTGACACCGGTTTGCCACAGGTGCTCGAACGTCGCGTCGGACAACGCGAACAGCTCAAGCCGCCCGTCAGGCGCGTTTTCCACGGCCAAGCGCGAGTTCGCCGGGCCGCCGAAAGTGCCTTCCCAGTTCGACCAACCCGCGTTCGGCGCGGTCTGCCAGCGGTGGAACACGCCATTGCCGTTGGACGCGAAGACCTCGATGCGGCCGTCGGCGTTGTTGCCCGCGGCGACGCGGTAGCCACCGCCGCCGAAGTTGGCCCACGACGACCAGTTCCCGCTGGGCGAGGTCTGCCACATGTGGTCGAAAGTGGTGTCGGACAAGGCGAACAGCTCAAGCCTGCCGTCCGCGTTCGACGCGATCGTCAGCTGCGCGTTGCGCGGGCCACCCTCGGCGCGCCACGTCGACCAGCCGGCGTTCGGGTCGGTCTGCCACGAGTGGTAAACGCCGTCGGCGCCCGCCGCGAAGGCCTCCAGCCTGCCGTCGGCCGAGCGCCCGGTCACCACGCGGCCGTTGCCGAACGGGTGCTTCGGGCCACCGCCCATGCCGGACCACAGCGCGTTGACGATCGTCGTCGCGTCGCCCGCCTCGACGCCGTACAGGTAGCGGAGGTCTTCACGCGGACGCTGCACGTCCGCGGCGACCTCGCCGATCGGCGCGTTGTTCCAGGAACCGTTGGGGTAGAACTGTTCCATCACGTCGAGGAACTTGTTGGTCGCGTGCACCGGGTCCATGCACTCGGCGGGCGAGCCCCAGCCCTGCGACGGGCGCTGCTGGAACAGGCCGACCGAGTCGTAGTCGACGGCTTCGCTGTAGTTGTTGATGCTCGACTCGACGATGATCGTCGCGACCGCGATCGCGGCGGCCTTTTCGTTGAGGCCACGGGCTTTCACCGCCTGCGTGACGACTCGGGCGCACGAGACCTTGTAGCCGTTCATGTACCCGGCCATCTTGTTGCGCAGCTGCGGGTTGAGCTGATCGGCCATGATCCCGTCGGACGCCGACGGGCCCGCCGGGTCACACGGCCCGGTCGGGATCGCCATGCCCCTGGCTGAGCCGACCTCGGGCGAGTCACCAGGCTGGTCGCCGATCGGGCCGGGGATGGGTGGTGGCGCGGCGAGTGCGCCGGTCGTGGTGCCGATGATCGCCGCGGCGGCGAGTGCGACGCCGACCGCGGCGCGCGTCAAACTACGTCTGTTCATGTCTTTTCCTTACCTACGAAGGGATTCAGCTGATCGCGGGTCCGGGGGAATCCTTGAGCCAGCCCCACGCGGACCAGTCGGCGAAGCCGGTCTGCCAACGGTGGAAGACGCCGGCGCCGCTCGACGCGAAGACCTCGATGCGGCCGTCCGCGTTGTGGCCCGCGTTGATCTCGGCGCCGCCGGTGCCGAAGTTTTCCCAGGCCGAGTAGGGCGCGTTGGGGTTCGTCTGCCAGGTGTGGCTCGCCGTGGCGCCGTTGATGGCGAACACCTCGACCCGGCCGTCGACGGAGCGGTCCGAGGTCAGCTCGGAGTTGGCGGGGCCGCCGCCGGTGCCCTCCCAGCCAGACCAGCTGGAGAACCCGGTCTGCCAGCGGTGGAACACGCCGCTGGCGTTGGACGCGAACGCTTCGAGCCTGCCGTCGGTGTTGTGTTTGACGGTCAGGTCATGCCCGCCGGTGCCGAAGTTCTCCCAGGACGACCAGCCGCCGTTGACCCCGGTCTGCCACAGGTGCTCGAACGTCGAGTCCGACAACGCGAAGACCTCGAGCCTGCCGTCGGCCGCCGACTCCATCGCCAGCCGCGAGTTCGCCGGGCCGCCGAAGGTGCCCTCCCAGTTCGACCAGCCGCCGTTGGGCGACGTCTGCCAGCGGTGGAACACGCCGCTGCCGTTGGACGCGAACACCTCGATGCGGCCGTCCGCGTTGGCGCCCGCGGCGACCCGGTAGCCACCGCCGCCGAAGTTGGCCCAGTTCGACCAGGTCCCGCTCGGCGCGTTCTGCCACATGTGGTCGAAGGTTCCGTCGGACAACGCGAACAGCTCGAGCCTGCCGTCGGCGTTCGGCGCGATCGCGAGCTGGGCGTTACGCGGCCCGCCCGTGAACTCCCACGCCGACCAGCCGGCGTTCGGGTCGGTCTGCCACGAGTGGTAGACGCCGTCGGCGCCCGCCGCGAACGTCTCCATCCGGCCGTCGGCCGAGCGGCCGCTCACCACGCGGCCGGACGCGTACGGGTGCGGCGCGGCCGCGGTGTCTTCGATGATCTTGGTGTAGCGCAGCGCCTTGTAGTCGCCGTTGGGGTGCCCGTCGAGGTAGGCGTCGTTGATGTTCGCGCGCAGATGACGCACCGGCGTCGAGCCGAACGAGTAGTAGGAGAAGCCGCCGTGGTCGTCCTCCCACTGGTGGAAGAGGAAGACGTGGTCGTAGTAGGAGTTGAGGATGTCGCCGGGCCGCAGGTCGGCGCGCGGGATCTCCTGGGCGTAGTTCGGCAGCGCGCCGGTCCACGGGTTGTCGGCGAGATGCCAGGCCATCGAGATGTAGCCGGAGCAGTCACGGCGATAGCGGAAGTCGCCGCCGGGACCCGGCGCGTCACCGCCCTGGTCGTACGGGCCTGGCTGGTGATCGACCCAGTACTGGGCGCGCCAGATCACCTCGCTCCGGGTGATCGGGCCGCCGAGCGCGGAGCCTTCGGCGTTCGCCGGGACGGCGGTTCCGGCGAACGCGAGAGCGGATATGAGCAACAGCAAGAGCAATCTGGCGGGTTTCACGGGCACCTCTCCGGGGACGGGGGCGAGCGGTCGCCGAGGTTGCCAGCAGCCGATGAAAAACCGATGACACCAGGCGTTTCCGCAGGCCGCCGCCGACCGGCCAGCTTTGGCCGGTTACTGACCTGGCCTGGTCAGGAGCCCGCGCCGCACGATCGGTGCTCAGCCGACAAGGGGGAGCTCGCCATGCCGACCACAACGCTCGACGACCGCGCGCACGCGGTCACCCACGCCGAACGCGCGGTGCTCCGCGGCATCGGCCGCGGCCTCAACGACGCCGAGATCGCCGCCGCGCTCGCCACCTCCGACACCGCGGTAGCGCACTCGATCGGCAGGCTCATCGCCAAGCTCGGCCTGCGCGACCGCGCGGCCGCCATCGTCTACGCGTTCGACCACGGCATCGTCACGCCAGGCCCCAAGCCGGCGTCCCCGGGCAGCTTCCGGATCTCGGCGCTCGGCCCGCTCCGCGCCTGGCACGACGCGAAACCACTCGACCTCGGCCCGGTCCGCCAGCAGGCGCTGCTCGCGGCGCTCGTGCTGCGGCCGGACCGCACGGTCAGCCAGCGTGAGCTGCTCGAAAGCGTGTGGGGTCTCGACGCGCCGGTGGGCAACGTGGTCCCGGTGTACATCTACCGCCTGCGGCAGAGCCTGCGCCGCGGCGACGACCGGTCGGACTCGATGATCGTCCGCGACCGGTCCGGCTACCGCTTCCGCAGCGAAGGCATCCGCGTCGACACGGCCCAGCTGGACGACCTCGCGGCCGAGGCCGAAACGGCGCATCGAGCGGGCGACGTCGAGTCGGCGATCAGCGCGTTGTCCCGCGCGCTCGGCCTGTTCGACGGCGAGCCGCTGGCGGGCCTGCCCGGCCCGTTCGCGGAGCTGGAGCGCCTGCGGCTGACCGAGCGCAGGCTCTCGCTGTCGCTGCGGAAGGCGGAGTGGCAACTCCGCCTGGGCAGGCACGCGGAGGCGATCGGCGAGATCAGCGCGTCGGCGACGGCGCACCCGTACAGCGAGCCGACGGCCGCGTTGCTGATGCACGCGCTGGCCGCCGGCGGTCACCGAGCGGAGGCGTTGGCGGTGTACACCCGGCTGCGCGCACGGCTCGCGGAGGACCTGGGCGTCGAGCCCGGCGCGCGCCTGCGTCACCTACACGGGGCTGTTTTGCGTGGTGAAGACCGCCCCTGACCAGGCACCGGCCACAAATGGCCGGTTTGGAGCCTGTCGTGCGGCGCGACCGTCTCGCGAAGATCGACTCCCGGCGTTGAAAGGAGAAGGACGTGAGGAAGAGCTTCGGCCGCTGGCTGCTGGCGATCGTGGTGGCGGCCGCCTGCGTGCCCGTCGGACAGGCGCAGGCGGCCCCGGCCAAACGACCATGCGGCCCGGTCATGTTCGTCGTGCCCGGCTATCAGGACGGCGGCGCGTTCAAACTGCTCGACCGCACCTTCGCACCGGGCGGCGCGGATCCGGTGCGCATCCCGTACCCCAACGGCCAGGCCGACATCAACCTGTACGCCGACGTCGACGCCGGCGTCGCCAACCTCAGAACCGCGCTCTACAACCTGTACGTCACCTACAACTGCGACCTCGACACGCGCGTCTACATCGTCGGCTTCAGCCTCGGCGCGCTCGTCGCGGGCACGGTGCTCGAGACCGAGCCGCCCGACCGCAACATCCAGGGCATCCTGTTCTCCGACGGCAGGCGCCAGTCCGGCGAGTCGAACCAGCCGGGCGACCCCGGCGGGCTCATCGGCCGCCTGCCGTTCCCCGGCCCCGGCGGCGCGGGCCTGCGCCCGGTCGACTCGTTCCGGTACCCGACGCTGACCTTGTGCAACGGGCCCCGCTCCAGTGGCGGCGCCGACGTGATCTGCTTCGGCGGCTCGGACCTGAACAGCTACTTCACGTCGCACCCGTTCTACAGCTTCGACGTGGCCGGTGAGCTTCGCGTGCACGGCGAAGGCCCCTACGACCACAACCTGCGCAACCGCGTCATCCCCTGACCCACTGGGGTCGTGAGTGGTATGGCCGGTTCTAACCGGCCGTACCACTCACGACCTCTGCGGCTACGGCGTCGGCGCTCGCATCCTGTACGCGATCCGAGACGGGGTGCACTGGCGTGACGCCGCGTCGGCCGCCTTCAACGGTCAAGGTTCGTGTGGTGGCAGGCGAGGCCGGGATGGCTGGCCGCGCGCGAGGCGCTTGCGTAAAGCGGATGCGCGTGTGTGCGCGCCGGGCGATCATGGGCACCATGGACGACCTGCTGAACGTCGCGCTCAACGAGTCGACCGTGCTCGGCTTGCGCCAGCGGCCGGACGGCGGCGTCGCCTTGCTGCTCGAGGTCTTGGCGCTACCCGAGACTCCGGACGACCGCCGCCTGCTGATCATGTCGGGGGTGTCCAGCGTCCGGGTGCTGCTGCGCCGCGACCCCATGAGCGAGGGCTACGGCCCGCCGATCCCGTTGGCCGACTTCGACGCCGTCGAAGCCTTCTTCGCGTCGATCACCGTGTCCCAGTCGATGTACGGCTGGAAGTTCCTCGACTCCCCCGAGCTGACCGAAGACTGGCCGACCAACGTGAGCTTCGAAGTCCAGTCGGCCGGGCCGGGCTCGCACTCGCTGTATTGGTTCAACGAGGCCAGAGTCGGCAGCGAGCTGTACTGCATCGAAGGCACCATCGAGTTCGAGACGCTGTCCGTGACCTACAGCGACGGCACACCCCTGCCCCTCGAAGACTTCGCCGCCGCGGGGAAGCGTTGGTGGGATGCCCTTTACCAGCGTTCCCAGCCCTCGAAACTTCGTCGAGCCGTGCGTCGATTCATCGCCGCCCCGTTCGACGGAAGGGTATGACGAACACGACGAACGACCCGGCCACCACCAACCTCGACCGCTCCGGCTCCGCGCCACTGGCCTGGAGCCGCCCCCGCGACGTCCTCGCCACCGACACCCCCGAGACCGACCTGACGTTCTTCGTTTCGACCGTGCGCCCGGACGGCCGCCCGCACTCGGCCGGTGTCGGCGCCATCTGGGTCGACGAAGCGTTGTACTTCGTCAGCGGACCCGGCACCCGCCGCGCCCGCAACCTGGCGGCGAACCCGGCCTGCACGGTCTCGGTCCGCCTGCGCGGCATCGACCTCGTACTCGAAGGCGACGCGCACCGGGTGACCGAACCGTCCACTTTGGAGCGGATCGCGGCCGTCTACCGAAGCGGCGGCTGGCCTGCTTCGGTGGACGGCGATGCTTTCACTGCCCCGTACAGCGCGCCCAGCGCGGGGCCTGCGCCGTGGCACCTGTACCGGCTGACGCTGCACACCGCGTTCGGCGTGGCCACCGCCGAACCCCACGGCGCCTCACGTTGGGACTTCACGGCGAAGTGAGCCGCTCGACGAAGGCACGGAAGTCCGCGGCGAGCACCAACTCCTCGCTCCGCTCGACGTCGAGCCAGACGACAGAGGGTTCGCCGCGCCGCCCGGACTTCCGATAGTCGAGGGCGATCCACCAGTGCCCATCGCCGGTGAGGAGCGCGAGCGGTTCCGGGAGCTCCCATTCCTGGACCAGGTACGGGGTGTCCAGCAACGACAGGACGTTGTCCTTGCGCCCGATCCCCATCAGCTGATCGACCGGCACATGGTCCTCCGACCACGACGTCGGTTCGGTGGTGGGGCAGGCTTGCAGGCCAGGCACGACCTGGCCGCCGTTCTGGATGGACAGCAAGTCGATCAGCGAGGCGGGCAAGGTCACGTCGAGAAGGCGCTCGGCTTCGATGACGGCTTCGCTCGTCAGCGGCGGCAGGACACCGTACGAGTCCGGGCCCCAGAAAGACTGCTTGATCTCGTCGAATGTCGCCACGCGCAGAAGCTTAGTTGAGTGAGTCCGCGAACCTGACGGAGTTGGTTTTGGGCCGGCAGGTGACCCAAAAGCAACTCCGTCAGCTCACGCTCAGACGCCCCGACCCTCGACCGCGACACTCAGGCGAAATGCGGATGCGGTCCCTTCGGTGATCACCGAAGATGACGAGCATGACCGATATGAGCCGCGAGCTGCGCCTTTACGAAGCCGTGGCGCGCTGGGACGTCGAGGGCGGACCTGAGGTGATCACGGCTGCCTGCCAAGCACTGATCGACGGCCTAGACTCACCTGCGTTGCGTGACCTCGCGAGCGCGTCGGCCCATGACGATGCCTCGGACATCCGCGAGCTGGTGATAGAGACGCTCCAGGAAATCGGAGTCCCCTATCCCAGCTCACCCCAGCCTAAATTCGTTCTGGCGGCGCAGCGGTCGACCGTCGACGTGCTGCGGCTGGCGGTGACGCCCACCGATGTCAGCGACTTCCAGCTGGAGGTCTACGTCAACGACGTCGAGATGACGAGCGAAGGCGCGGGGCTCGGGATGGATCCGTTCGATGTGCTCATGCCCGTCAACCGGCTGGCGAGCGACGGCCGGGTTCCGATCGCCCGGTGCGACTGCGGTAACTACGGGTGCGGGGTCACCGACGTGGCCATCACCCGTGAGGGCGGCTGGGTGTACTGGGAGTGGCTGGTCGAGAAGCCGATGGAACGCGTCGTGGTGTTCGCGGCCGAGCAGTACGACGCCGAACTCGCGCGGATGGACGCCGATCACGCGTGGGAAACGCCCGAGCGGGCGGCCGCGCGCCTGGTCATGACCGGGGTCGATCGGGAGCACCTTGCCGCGCATGGCGTCGAGCTGGGCTGGGCGCGCAATGACTTTCAGAATCCCGAACGGTTTCAGGTCTTTCTCACCGTCGGTGGCCGGAATACCGTCCTCGACGTGGCGTGGCGCGGTCGTCGTCCGGACGAGGTGGCGCGCGAAGCCTGCGCGATCTTGGCCCGGCACCCCCGCGAATGGCCTGCCAGATTCACGTTCTAGTCGCTGGGAGTCGTGAGCGTTGCGGGCGGTTCTAACCGCCCGCAACGCTCACGACAACCTTTTCCTGGGCTTGTGCGTGTTGCGGGTACGAGGGAGAGGAGCCGGTCATGGAGCGAGAGGAAGTCGAAAGCCCGCCGTCGTGGGCGATCGGGCTGGACATGGGTGAGCCGCGATTGTGCGCCGCCGCACCGAAGAAGGCGTCAAGGAAGCCAGATGTCGACGCCGATGTCGTGCGTCCGCTCCGTAAAGACGTTGTCTCCCACTAACTTTCGCAAGTCGGACTCGAAGTCGCCGAGGCGGTCGCCGAACAGGTGCGGCGCGGAGCTGGACAGTGAGAAGACCGAGGCGACGATGTCGTCGGGGGCGCGGGTGACCAGGCGGCCGGGTACGCGGATCTGTTGCGGGCCAGTGAAACCCGCCGCGCGGTAGATCTCGGCTTCGCCGCCGGGCGTACCGCCGGGCAAGGTGCCCTGGCCCGCGCGGCGTACCGGGCCGAGGTAGGTGCGGACCAGGTCGGTGATCGCCGCGTAAGGCGTGCCGTCGACGCCTTGGTGGGTGGTGGCGTGGACGTGTACGCACGCTCCCCCTGGCTCGAGCATTGTGCGCGCTGTCGCGGCGGCGTGGGGGCGGTCGAGCCAATGGAACGACTGCGCGAACGTGATCAGCCTGAACTCGCCGAGGTCGGCGGGGAGCTGCTCGGCACGCAAGTGCAGCCAGCGACAGTTGGCGGCACCAGCGCGGGAGGCTTCGGCGAGCATGTCGGCATCGGCGTCGATTCCGACTGCCTGCGAGAAATACCTTGCCAGCAACAAGGTCAGGGAGCCGGGACCGCAGCCCACGTCGAGCAGACGACCGGAACCGTCGAGGCCCAATTCGCGAGCCAAAACGTCGGCGAGGGCTTCGGGGTAGGCGAAACGACCTCGCGTGTAGTAAGCGGCGCTGCCCGAGTAGAGCGAAGGGTCCATAAGACTCAGCTGAATTCCTTGCTGCGCAACCACACTTCGCGCCAACGGCGGGCGGTGCCCGGTACCGGGATGTGACTGAAGGACGGGGAGACACCGCAATCAGGACAAGCAATGTTCACGCCCGGGGTCCGCCCGCAGGCGAAGCACCGTTCCGATCGGCGGGCACCGGACTCATGTGCGGTGATCACGCGCTGGACCACCACGGCCAGCCGCTCGACAGGATGGGCTTCGAAATCCGGACAGTAGGCAAGTGTGTTGTTGTGCCATCGATCGGTGCGGCGCGGAATCCGGTTTCCGGCAGCCTTTTCCGCTCGGCGCCGGGCGAGGAATTCCTCATGCGAGGCGAGCCACACCTGCCGGGCCTGCTCCAATTCGTCCACCATGGCGAGCAGGGACGGTCCGCCACTGACGACCAGGTGATGCCAGGTGGCACTAAAACCGTACGGCGCGAAACGCAACACGCACTCCCGCAGCGCCAGCACGCGGTCGCGCCGCGGCAGGCCGGTGTCGCGGACCCGGCGGTACGCCGAGGGGTAGCTGCTCACCTTCGCAGCCTAGCTAGCGCAGCAACCATTTACTCGTCAGGCGCATGACGTCGCGGCGGCTGCGGCCGCCGTGGTCGGCCGCGATGAAGTGGTTGCCGATGCGCAACGAGAACGCGAGCAGTGCTCGGACTTCGACGTCGTCCTCGTCGTCGCAGAACGATGCGAACAGGGAGCGCAGGTAGTCCATGCGCGTGTTGTCGGCGTGACGGAGGCGCTCCGCGACCGCCTCGTCGCGGCGGGCCCAGTCGCGGATCGCGAGGTCGGCCGTGGTGCCTGTCAACGGGCCGTCCTCTGAGGACGCGAGGCGGAACAGGCGCTCCAGCTTCGAACGGGCGTCGCCGCCGCCGCTCTCGACCTGCTCGATGATCTCTTCGGTGACCGCGCGCTCCCAGGTGTCGAGCATCTCGGCGAGCAGGGCGTCGCGGTTGCGGAAGAAGCCGTAGAAGCCGCCTTTGCTCACGCCGAGCGCCTGCGCGAGTGGTTCGATGCGGACGGCTTCGGGGCCGCCGGCGGCGAGTGCGCGGAGGCCCTCCTCGATCCACTTGGCGCGCGGGGTGCGGGTGATGCCCATGTGATCCCTCTCATCTATACGCCACCGTATAGAAAGGTGCTAGCCTCGATGTATACGCCATCGTATAGATAAGGGGCATCGACATGAGACTCGCAGCCACGGAGCACACTTCGCGACCATGGCGGATCCACGAGATCGCCGCCGACTTCGACCTCGAAGACGTCTGGGCGATGCCGACGCCCGGCGGGCCCGACGATCTCGCGCGGCTCGTCGCCCAGTTCGCGACCGGGACCGGCGGGCCGATCAGCTCGCCCGTGCCCAAGGCGCTCTTCGCGATCCGATGGAAGCTCGGGAAGCTGCTGGGCTGGGACAAGAAGGACGCGGCCGAGCTGATGCCGACGCTGCGCGACTGGCTGCCGTCCGACCTGACCGAGACGACGGGGCCGGACCTCAAGGCGGTGCCCTTCACCTCCGTCTATCAGACGCACGACGAGTGGGTCGCGGAGATCCGCAACCGGACCGTCCACGCGCTGATGCACATCGGCTGGGTTCCGGACGGCGACGCCTACCGGGGGCAGATGGCCGTGCTCGTGAAGCCGAACGGGCTGCTCGGCCGTGTGTACATGGCGGGCATCAAACCCTTCCGCTACCTGGGGGTTTACCCGGCGCTGCTGCGTGGCATCGGCCGCGGCTGGCAAGCGAACGCGAATTCGCGCTGACGGCATGTCGAAATGCCGCCCGCTGCTTCTACACCTCTTCACAAGCGAGAGGAGAAGCAAGTGAGCGACGTGAACTTCCTGGCCGTCGGGGTGGCGACCGTGGTGGCCTTCGTGGTGAGTTCGGCCTGGTACGTGGTGTTCGGCGCGGCGCGGGCCCGGCTGCTCGGCGCGGATCCGGCCGAGCAGGCGAAGCCGGTGCCGTGGAAGATCGGCACCGAGGTGGTCCGCACGTTCGTGCTGGCCGCGGTGTTCGCCGTGCTGGTCGGGACCGGGACGCTGGGGCACGCGGTGCTGCTGGGACTCGGCCTGTGGGTCGGGTTCCCGGCGCTGATCCTGACCGGTTCGATCGTCTGGGATGACGCGCCGTGGCGGCTCGCCGTCATCCATGCGGGTGACTGGCTGGTGAAACTGCTGGTGATCGCTACCGTCGTCGGTCTCTGGAACTGAAGGGGAACCAGTCATGGACTACGTGATTGACCCGCGCGTCGACGACTACATCGGCAAGCTGCCCGAGTGGCAGCAGGCGATCTGCCGTGAGGTCCGCGACCTCGTGCACGCCGCCGATCCCGAGGTCGAGGAGACCATCAAGCGCACCGTCCAGCCGTACTTCGTGTTGCGGGGCAATGTCTGCGCGCTGCTCGCGATGTTCCGGCAGATCATCGCCAACAACCGGGCGGGCGGCTGGCGCAAGCTCAAGCGGGAGATGTGACGCTCAGGTGCCGTCGATCAGCCGGACCGCGAGCTCGGGACTGAACTGCCCGGCGGGGACGGCCGGCGCGATGCCGCACTGGCCGTCGGACACGCCGGGCGTCTTCACCCACAGCAACAGCTCGGCGCCGCCGCCGACCTGGGCGGGCACGCCGAGGCTGCTCGCCATGGTCGGCGCGTCGACCCAGCCCACGTTTCCGCCGTCGAGGTTTGGTGCTGCTGAAGCTGCCGTTGAGCACGCGCTCGTACGGCTCGGCGTGCGCGTCGGTGGCGAAACCCAGCAGCAGCACGAGCGTCAGGCCGACCACCGCCGACTTGGGTCGTGAGTGTTTTGGCCGGTTAGAACCGGCGATACCACTCACGAGTCCTTCACCGCCAACGGCTCCGTGCTGAGCGTGGCCAAGGCGACGAAGAATCCGGCCGAAGCTTCGCCGGTCAAGCGAGGCATCCGAGCCCAGGCCGTGTAGGCGGTTCCTTGCGGCGCGACGACTTCGTCCTCGGTCGTCCAGCCGTGCAGTGGCCACAACGACGAGAACGCCTCAGCTCCGGTCGCCCAGCCGGTCAGCTCGACGCGGGCTCCGGACGGCGCCCCGATCACCCGGTGTACCCGCAACTCGTAGGCGCCCCAGGCGACCGTCAGGCTCTCGACTCGCAACCCCGGCACCATCGGTGAGCCGGTCGGGAAGACCGGCCGATGCCATGACGCGGCCCAGTTCTCGGCGGCGCCCAGCGGATGGATCCGGCGGCGGACACTGCGAACCCCGTTCCAGATCACCGCGAAGTGGTTGTCGGCCGGGTTCCCAGCCGATGTCGGGCCGGTGTGCGTCGAGTACGCGAACCTGCCGTAGTGCGGATCGGCTTCGCTCGCCACCTCACCCTCATGCGGCCGGACGTGGTCGCTGCCGTGATTGTGCAAGCGGACGATCCCGCCCGAGGACTGCACCAAAAGCCCAGGCCCGGCCAATGCCAGCACGCGATCCGGTCCTTCGCTCGGCGCAGGCTCCTCCACGGACGTCCACAGTGGATGCTCTTCCCCGGCGAGCAGGCAGACAAAGGCTTTCGACGCCCAATAAGGCGACCCGGGTCCGGAGTAGGACTGCAGTGTCGGCTCGTGCGCGCCGTGCCAGCCCAGGCTGAGCAGCCCGTTCTCGTCGACCGAACCCCGGTCCAGGAAGTAGCGCAGCGACCCACTCAGCAAGCGCCGCGAAGCACCCGGCGTCAGCGGCGTCGACCCGGTCACCGCACCCAATCCGACCGCCGAAGCCGCAGCGAACCGATACGTCAGCGACCGTCCGAAGTGGATCGGAGCGCCATCGGCCCCGAACATCAGCGAGAAGCTTTCCAGGTGCTCCCGCAGCCGGTCGCCGTGCAGCGGCTCACCGGCCAGGAAGCCGTCCAGGACCGGGTACAGGTGCAGTGCCCAGCCGTTGTAGTGATCGAACGCGCGACCGTCGCCGTCGGAGTACCAGCCCTGGCCTTGATACCAGGTCTCCAGCAGCTCCAGCGCCCGGTCACGGGCCGCCGCCGTCTCGGCGTCACCGCGGTCGGCGGACTCCAGGAAACCCGCCACGGTGAACGGGAACAGGTACCAGTTGTTCGGCGCAGGCACGTGCCGCAACGCCCCGCGCAGCCATTCCGAGGCCCGGTCCTGCACCCCCGGATCGAGCCGATCCCACAGCCAAGGCCTGGTCAGCCGCAGGCCGAGCGCCACGGACGCCGATTCGACCATCGGCTGGCCCTGCGTGAAGTGGTCTAGGATTTCCGGCCACGACTCCGCGCCATCGCGAGCGGTACCCGCATCGAGTCCCTCGGCGTACCGGGACAGCAGGCCGTGCGGGTCCGCGCCGCCCGCCCCGGCGATCCGGAACGCGGCGGCCAGGAACGTGCGCGCGTAGCCTTCGAGACCGTCGGACCGGACGCCGCTCTTCGACGGGCGGCCCGGCAGGTCCAGAAAGGCACCGCGGGGGCTTGACCAGCGCCAAGCCGCTTCGAGCAGGCCGTCGGCGACGGCTTCCCAGTGCGCGCGGGTGTAGCCGGTGTACGGGCTCAGGTCCCGGTCCTCCGCGGGGAGCCTCATGCGGTGCGATCCAGGCTCTCGCGCCGCACCGGATGCGCGAACGGCTCCCCCGCGGCCCAGCGGCCGACCTCCGCGACCGCCAGGTCCGCGAGGCGCTGCCACTCGTTGCCCTGCGATCCGGCGAGATGCGGGGTGATCAGGATGTTGTCGCTGTCCCACAACGGATGCGACGCGGGCAGCACCTCGGGATCGGTGACGTCCAGCACCGCGCGGATCCGGCCGTCGGCCGCCGCCTCGGCGAGCGCGTACTGGTCGACGATCGCGCCACGCGCCGTGTTGATCAGCACCGCGTCGTCGCACATCGAGCCGATCAGCTCGCGGCTGACCAGGCCACGCGTCGCGGGCAACAGTGGCGTGTGGACACTCACCACGTCCGAGCGGGTGAACAACGCGTCAAGGCCCACGGACTCGACCCCGAGTGCCGCCGCCTCGTCGGCGCTGACATACGGATCGTGCAGCAGGACGCGAAAGTCGTACGGCCGCAGCAGTTCGATCACCCGGCGGCCGATCAGCGAGGCCGAGAGAATCCCGACCGTGCGGCCGAAATTGCCTACCGACAGCGGAGTGCGCAGCGACGCGGCCCTAGATCGCTCCACCCGGTAGTCGCGGGCGCGTTCCAGCACGCGCTTGCCGGTCAACAGGATCATCGCGACCGTGTACTCGGCCACCGGGAGCGCGTTCGCCGCGGCCGCGGACGCGACCTCGATCCCCCGTTCCCAGCAGGCCTCGGTGACATGGGCGTGCACGGATCCGGCGGTGTGCACGACGGCACGCAGGCGCGGCGCCGCCGCCAGCACGTTCTCGTCCAGCTTCGGGCAACCCCAGCCGGTGATCAGCACTTCGACGTCCGCGAGGACCTCGTGGGCGTTCTCGAAGGAGTCCAGCACCCCAGGTGCCAGTGAACAGACTTCGCCGAACGCGGCCAGCGCACGCGCGTCGATCACGGCCTCGGCGGCGTCCCGCGACATCGCCAGCGCGGCACGTGGACTCATTTGACAGCTCCCGCGGTGAGACCAGAACGCCAGAATCGTTGCAGCAGAATGAAAGCGAGCACCAGCGGCAGCACAGCGAGCAACGCGCCCATGATCACGACCGGGTAGTACTCCGGTGACACGGTCGCCGAGCTGTTCCAGGTGTAGAGCCCCAGGCTGACCGGGTACAGCTTCTGGTCGGACAGCATCACCATGGGCAGGAAGAAGTTGTTCCAGATGGCCGTCAGCTGGAACAGGAAGACCGTCACGAAGCCGGGCCCGAGCATCCGCAGCGCGACCTTCCAGTACATCGCCAGCTCGCTCGCGCCGTCCATCCGCGCGGCCTCCAGCACCTCGTCCGGCACGTAGCCCTGGCTGAAGATCCGCCCGAGATAGACGCCGAACGGGTTGAACAGCACCGGGATGAACACCGACCAGAACGTGTTGACCACACCGGCGGCCGACGCCATCAGGTACAGCGGCAGCGCGAGCACCGTCTGCGGGACCATGACAGCGGCCAGCACCAGCCCGAACGCCTTTTCCTTGTGCCGGAAGCTGTATTTGTCGAACGCGTAGCCAGCCGCGATGCTCACCAGCGCGCTCAGCGCGGCGCCGAGGACGGCGTACAGCAGGCTGTTGACGTACCAGCGGCCGTAGATGCCCTTGTCCATCGCGAACAGGTCCTGCAGGTTCTTGATCGGCGAGAACCCGTGCAGGGTCAGCAGTTCGCTGCCGAACAACGCGTCGCGGTCCTTCGACGCGGCGAGCACGAGCCACAGCACCGGCAGCAGCGTGTACAGCACCGAGATGCCGACCACGACGTTGACGGCGGTGCGGCCCAGGATCTTCGGTCTCGTCGCGAGCGTGCTCACGCGGCCTCCCTCGAACGGTTGGTCCAGCGAGTGACCACATAGGACAGAGCGATCGTGCAGGCCAGCAGCACCACCGAAGCGGCCGCGGCCAGCCCGTAGTTGTTGCGGGTGAAGGCCGCGTCGAAGATGTACATGCTCGGCGAGAAGCGCGAGTTGATGATCGGGGTGGCCTGGCTGAGCAGCATCGGCTCGGTGAACAACTGCAGCGCGAAGATCAGCGTGAACAACGCGACCATCACCAGCGACGCCCTGACCAGCGGCGTCTTGATCCGCAGCGCCAGTCGCACCGGGCCGGCGCCGTCGACCACCGCGGCCTCGATCACCTCGCGCGGGACGGCTTGCAGCGCGGCGTAGAAGATCACCATGTTGTAGCCGAGGTTGCTCCACAGCGCGATGTTCACGATGGCGGGCACGACACCGTGCACGCCAAGGAAGTTGACCGTGATGTCGGCCTTGCCGAGCAGGTCGATCACGGGGCTGATGCCTGGCGTGTAGAGATACAGCCAGATGATCGCGGCGATGATCCCCGGCACCGCGTGCGGCAGGAACAGGCCCAGCTGTGCCCACGCGCGCAGTCGCGCGACGCCGGAGTCGAGCAGCAGTGCCAGCAGCAGCGCGCCGCCCACGAGCGCGGGAATGTAGATCAGGCAATACAGCGCGACGGTGCCGAGTCCATTGAGGAACGTCGGGTCGGTCAGCACGGCGAGGTAGCTGCGCAGCCCGACGAAGATCGTGCGCTCCTCGCCGAAGCCGAGGCCCGGCTGATCGTCGCCGAAGAAACTCAGCCAGACGGCCGTCCCGACGGGGATCAGGAAAACGACCAACAGCAGCACGAAGAACGGCGCCATGAGCACGGCGCAGGCGGAGCGTTCACGGCGCCGGGTGGCGGATGTGGCCATCGGGGATCACCTCCTTTCAGGAGCTGTGCTCGGTGGTGGCGAGGCCGAGTGCCACGAGATCGGGCATCGTGCCGCGCTGGGCTTCGCGGACCGCGTCGAGCAGCGTGCCCTCACCCGCGCCCGCCAGCGCGAAGCCGTCTTCCATCACGCGCTGGGTCGCGGTCATGCGCGGTCCCCAGGTCCAGCCGTCGCGGATCTTGGCGGCTTCGGCGTCGAAGAGGCTGTAGATGTCCTGGCCGCCGTAGTAGGCACGGTCGAAGCCCGCGCGGCCGACGTCGACCAGCGCTGGCACCGCCGGATACTGGCTGCTCGTACCGCTGGACAGCCTGGCGCGCAACGAGTCCGGGTTCGAGACCTGCCATTCGATGAACTCCATCGCGGCCTCGGGATGCGCGCAGTCCTTGGTGATCGCGAAGGTGGACCCGCCGTGTGTGCCGACGACCGGATGCGCCGGGTCCCACTGCGGCAGCGGCGCGATGGCCCACTTGCCTTTCTGCGCGGGGCGTGCCTTCATCTGCGCACCCGCGTCCCAGGCGCCGCTATACCTGGCGAAGACGAGTCCCTGGCCGATCTGCGCGTCGCTTTGCCTGCCCAGCGAAGGATTCGCGAAAAGCAGTTCGTCGTCGATCAGGCCTTGCCAGAACTCGGCGACACGCCGGGTCGGCGCGTCGGCCAGCGAGACGTTCCACGCGCCTTGGCTGGTGTCGAACCAGCGCGCGCCCGCCTGCCACGAGTTCGCGGCGAACTGCAGCGCGCCGTCGGTGGGGAACAACGCGAGCTTGCGGCCAGGCACCTTGTCACGCACGACGCGTGCCGCCGCGGCGAACTCGTCCCAGGTGCGCGGGACCCGCAAACCGTGCTGCTCGAACAAATCCGTGCGGTAGTGCAGCACCATCGGCTCGACGTCGAGCGGGACGGTGAACACCCGGCCGCCGAAGGTCGTGAGCCCCAGCGCCTGCGGCAGCAGCTTCGCGCGGAGCCGATCACTGAGCAGTCCGGTGAGATCGCGTGTCACGCCGTCGATGGCGAACCCCGGCACCTGCGGGTACTCGATGGTGGCGATGTCAGGCGCGTTGCCCGCGCGGGCGGCGTTGCTCAGCTTCGCGTAGCCGCCCTGCTGGCCGCCGGGGATCTGCTGGAAGACGACCTGGATCCGCTTTTGGCTGCGGTTGAACGCGTCGACCACCTGCTGGCTGCCGCGCAACGCCGACCAGAAGGTGATGCGCGTCGGTCCGCTCGAGGTGCTCGCGCCACCCGAGCAGCCGGCCAGTGGAAGCGCGAGTGCTGCGGCGAGCACGGAGCGGCGGCTCGGTCGACCGGGCATCGTTGCCTCCAGCGCTGGGTGACGGACAACGCATTCTGATCACCTGAGCGTTTTACGGTCAATACTTCGGCCCCAAGCGGTCAAACGATCGAATACGGTTGCGTCGATCCGCGCACTTTCAGCTCGGGGATCAGCTCGACCCGCCTCGGCCGCCCGGCGCTCGCCTTGCCGAGCCGGTCGAGCAGCAGCTCGGCGGCCACTTTCCCGACCTCGGCCTTCGGCGGGGCGATGGCGGTCAACGGCGTCCTGCCCAGTGCGGCGACGACGTCGTCGTAGGCCACCACCGAGCAGTCGGCAGGCACCCGGATGCCGGCGTCGGCGAGCTGCTGGACCAGCATCAACGCGTCGTCGTCGCCGTGCAGCACGGCGCCGGTGATGCCTCGCTCCCCGATGAGATCGATCAGCGAGCCCGGCGGCGTGCCCGGGTCCGCGCCCGCGTCCGGCGCGCTGAGCAGGACGGTCCAGTCGTCGATCTCCGTGTGCGCCACGGCGATCTCGGCGAAGGCGACCCGCAACGCGCGCGCGGTCGGACTGTCGTCGCGCGCGGCCAAGGCGATCCGGCGATGCCCCAGCGCGGTCAAATGCTCGACCGCGAGATGCATGCCGTACCAGTGATCGGTGCACACCGAGTCGAACGCGTGCAGCGCGCTGCCCGGCCGCGGCCTGCGTTCCATCAGGACCGTGGGCACGCCCGACTCGGCGAGCCAGCCGTACGCCGCCTCCTCGTCGGCCGCGGTCCGCCAGCGCGGGGCGATCATCAGGCCGGCGACCTCGTCGGCGACGACCCGTTCGACGATCGGCCGGTCGGCGCCGCGCGCCCGCGGCGCGATGTGCAGCACCACGCGCACCCCGGCTTCCTCGAGCACGGTGCGCGCGCCGTGGACGACCTCGTTGAGGTACGCGTGCCGCTCGGGCACGACCAGCGCGACGGCGCCGTCCTTCGCGTCGGGCACGGCGGGCGCCTTGGGCACCGGGACCAGCGAGCGGGCGACGCCGTGGCCACGCCGGAGCTTGCCTTCGCGGGCCAGTTCCTCGACGTCGCGGCGCACGGTGATCACCGAGACCTCCAGCTCGGCGGCGAGGTCGCTGACCCGCGCCTCGCCTCGCGCGCGCACGACCGCGAGGATCCGCTGCCGCCGTTCGTCACCCGGTTCGCGCATAACACAGCCTTACGATCGTTTGAGCGTTTCGCGCAGAGCATACCGATCAAAATGGGTCGTGCCACTTTTCGGGTGAAGTTGGGTAATTGCCCTGTTGTTCACCTAGACGGGTGACGCCACAGCGTCCTACTTTCGAATCATCCGATCCAAAGTCTGCTTCGAAAATGACAAAGTGGGAGGCAGTGTGGCCTCGAAGACGGCAGCCTGGAAACTCGTACTCGCGGTGACGACGGCGTTCGCCTCGCTCGTCTCCCCCGCCCAAGCCGAACCCGCCCACGAGGTGGCGAACGTGCTGGTCTTCTCGAAGACCGCCGCCTACCGGCACGACTCCATCCCGGCCGGGATCAAGGCGATCAAGGAACTCGGCGTCCAGCATCACTTCGGCGTCGAGGCGACCGAGGACGCGGGCGCGTTCACCGACGCCAACCTCAAGCGCTTCAACGCGGTCGTTTGGCTGTCCACCACCGGCGACGTGCTCAACGCCGCGCAGCAGGCGGCGTTCGAGCGTTACGTCAAGGCGGGCGGCGGCTACGCGGGAGTGCACGCCGCGTCCGACACCGAGTACGACTGGCCGTGGTACGGCGGCCTCGTCGGCGCGTACTTCCTCGCCCATCCGCAGATCCAGCAGGCGGACGTGCGCGTAGAGGACCATGCCCACCCGTCCACTGTGGACCTTCCGGCCACCTGGAAACGCACCGACGAGTGGTACAACTTCCGGCAGAACCCGCGCGGCAAGGTCCACGTGCTGGCGAGCCTCGACGAGAAGAGCTACACCCCCGGCAACGGCGCGATGGGCGACCATCCGACCGCCTGGTGCCACACGAACGCGGGCGGCCGGTCCTGGTACACCGGCGGCGGCCACACCGCGGAGTCGTACACCGATCCGGCGTTCCGCTCCCACCTCGCAGGCGGAATCCGCTACGTGGCCAAGATGGTCGACGCGGACTGCGGCACGACCGTCGCCGCGCCGGTGGACACCGACTTCGACCAGATCACGCTGGCCAAGGGCGAGGAGAAGACCGGCGAGCCGATCGCCCTCGCGGTGCTGCCCAACCGCGACGTGCTGCACACCTCGCGCGACGGGCGCGTCTGGTACACGAGTTCCGCCGCGACGACCAAGCTCGCGGGGCAGATCCCGGTGTACTCGCACGACGAAGACGGTCTTCAAGGCGTGGCCATCGACGCCGGATTCGCGACGAACCGCTGGGTGTACCTGTACTACGCGCCCAAACTGTCCACACCGGCCGGTGACGCACCGGAGACCGGAACCGCCGCCGACTTCGCGCCGTTCAAGGGATACAACCAGCTTTCGCGCTTCAAGCTGGGCATGGACGGCGTACTGAACCTGAGCAGTGAGCAGAAGATCCTGCAGATTCCCGCCGAACGCGGGATCTGCTGTCACGCGGGCGGTGAGATCGACTTCGACGCACAGGGCAACCTGTATCTGTCCACAGGGGACGACAGCAACCCGTTCGCCTCGGACGGCTTCACCCCGATCGACGAGCGCGCCAACCGCAACCCGGTCTTCGACGCGCAGCGCAGCGCTGGCAACACCAACGACCTGCGCGGGAAAGTCTTGCGTATCAAGGTGAACGCCAACGGCGGGTACAGCGTGCCCAGTGGCAACCTGTTCAAGCCCGGCACCGCGAAGACGCGTCCGGAGATCTACGCGATGGGCTTCCGCAACCCGTTCCGGTTCGCCGTCGACCGCAAGACCGGCTGGTTGCATCTCGGCGACTACGGGCCTGACGCGGGCGCGGCGAATCCGGCCCGTGGTCCCGGCGGGACGGTCGAGTTCAACCTGATCAAGCAGCCGGGCAACTACGGCTGGCCGTACTGCGTTGGCGACAATCAGCCCTTTGTGGACTATGACTTCGCCACGGGCACGTCCGGCGCGGCGTTCGACTGCGCGGCGCCGAAGAACACCAGCCCGCGCAACACCGGCCTGACGAACCTGCCGCCGGTCCAGCGCGCCTGGATCCCGTACGACGGCGGCTCGGTGCCGGAGTTCGGGAACGGCTCGGAGTCGCCGATGGGCGGGCCGGTCTACCGCTACGACGCGGCGTCGACGTCCAAGACGAAGTTCCCGGCGTACTTCGACGGCAAGACCTTCGCCTACGAATGGGAACGCAGCTGGATCAAGGAAATCAGCGTCGGCCCGAACGGCGAACGCGGTGAGATCAAGCCGTTCTTCGACTCGATGACGCTGACCAGGCCGATGAACATCGAGTTCGGCCCGGACGGCGCGCTCTACGTGCTCGACTACGGCAGCGGTTACTTCGGCGGTTCGGCGGATTCGGCCGTCTACCGCATCGACTACACCCAGGGCAGCCGGACACCGGTCGCCAAGATCGCGGCCGACCGCACCTCCGGGCCGGCGCCCCTGACGGTGCGCTTCGACCCGGCCGGGACGCATGATCCCGACCAGCAGCCGCTGACCTACGCGTGGGACTTCGACGGCAACGGCACGACCGACTCCACCTCGGCCGGTCCGGTGTCCTTTGTGTACAACACGGCAGGCCAGTACACCGCGAAGCTTTCGGTGACGGACTCGACCGGGCTGACCGGCGCGGCGAGCGTGGTGGTCACCGTTGGCAACACGGCACCGGTGGTGACGTTGCGAAGTCCGCTCAACGGCAGCGTTTTCTCGTTCGGCGACACGGTGGCGTTCAAGGTCGACGTGACCGACGACAAGCCGGTCGACTGTTCGAAGGTGATCGTCGAGTACATCCTCGGCCATGAGGGACATGGTCATCCGCTGAGCAGGGCGACCGGCTGCGAGGGCACGATCGCGACACCGGCGGACGGCGGCCACGGCGCCGACTCGAACGTCTTCGGCGTCATCAACGCGACGTACACCGACGGCGGCGGCACGGGCGCTCCCCCGCTGGCCGGCTCGGCGGAAAGCGTGCTGCAGCCGTCGCTCAAGCAGGCCGAGTTCTACACGGAGGCCAACGGCATCCAGGTCGTCGCGCAGGCGGACGCGAGCGGCGGCAAACGCGTCGGCTACATCGAGCCAGGCGACTGGATCAAGTTCGATCCGGTGAACCTGGCCGGCGTACGCGGCATCGGCTACCGGGTGTCGTCCGCGGGCGCGGGCGGGACGATCGAGGTGCGCTCCGGCTCGGTCACCGGGCCGCTGGTGCAGCGCGTGACGGTGGCCACCACGGGCGGCTGGGACACCTACGCCGACCTGCCCGCCACCCCCGTCACCGACCCGGGCGGCACAGGTCCCCTCTACCTGGTCTTCCAAGGCACGGGCTCGGGCGGCCTCTTCGACGTGGACGCGATCAGGTTCGAGCGGTAAACCCGGGGATAAAGCCCGCTTTACTCCCGGGGATTTAGCGGGCTTTATCCCCGGGAGTAAAGCCCGCTAGATCCCGGCCTGCTAGGCCAGCTCGGCGGTGAGGGTGATCGTGGTGCCGGTCAGCGCCTGGCTGACCGGGCAGTTCTTCTTGGCGCCCTCGGCGGCCTCGGCGAACGCGGCCGCGTCCAGGCCGGGGACCTCGCCGCGGACGGTGAGGTGGATGCCGGTGATGCCCTCGCCGGGCTGGAAGGTGACGTCGGCCTTGGTCTCGAGGCGGGTCGGCGGGGTGCCGGCACCGGCGAGACCGTGCGACAGCGCCATCGAGAAGCAGCTGGAATGCGCGGCCGCGATGAGCTCCTCGGGGCTGGTCTTGCCGTTGGCCTGCTCGGCACGGGACGGCCAGGAAACCGGCTGGCTCCCGATGCCGGACGAGTCGAAGGTGACCGTTCCGCTGCCCGTGAGCAGCTCGCCTTCCCAGACCGTGTGTGCCGTGCGTGTAGTCGCCACGATGGCGTACCTCCTGATGCGATGATGGTTCACCGCCCAGCATTCACCATCCGGCGGCCGGGTGCCCAGCTCAAGCCCGGGTGAACAGTTCCATGTTGTGCCCGTCGGGGTCCTCGAAGTAGAAGCCCCGGCCGCCGTTCATGGCGTTGAGCTCGCCGGGTTCCCGGTGGAACGGGTCCGCCCAGAAGGTGATCCCGGCAGCGCGGATCCGGGCGAACGTGGCGTCGAACTCCTCGTCGCCGACCAGGAAGGCATAGTGCTGACCGGCGACTTCGGCCGCCTGCGCGTAGTCGAGGGTGACCCCGTTCCCGAGCCGGATCGGCGCGAACGGCCCGATCACCGGATCGACGGCGACGCCGAGGATGTTCGCCAGGAACGCCGCGGAGGCGTCCCGGTCCCGTGCCCACACGACCGTGTGATTCAGCTCGATGGTCATCGCGTGCCCCCTTCGAACGGGGGCGGCCCGCCGATCGGGCTGAGCTGGATGCTCGCGAGCCGCCACTGGTCATCCCGGCGTACCACGACATGGGTGGCCCTGAACCGCCCATTCGCGGGATTCCCCTGGTACGACGCCACTTGGGCGTGCACGCCGATCGCGATCACGGTGTCACCCAGGTCGAGCAGCTCCACCTCGGCCCAGTCGATCGACTCCGTGACGAGCCCGCCGTCGTAGCGCGTCAGCCACTGCGCCTTGTCCAGCACGAACCCGGCAGGCCCGACCAGCCGGAAGCCGTCGACCGTCAGCTCGTCGAGCGTCCGCCGGTCGGCTTGCTCTTCGGCCGCGGCCCAGCGTTTGCCGAGGTCATGGATCTCTTCTTCGGTGCTCATGGTCTTCTCCCTTGTCGCTGAGGTGCCATGAACGTTAGATGTCTAACCATTCGATGTCAAACCCTTAGAGTGCGATACGGTTCGATGGTGCCTCCACCCGTCACCACCCCGATCGGCCTGGTCCTCACGAAGGCGGCCAAGACCGCGAGCCGCGCCTTCGACCAGTCACTCGCGGCCGCGGGCGGCTCCCAGCCGATTTGGCAGATCCTCATGTCGCTCAAGACGGCCCGGCGCGCCAACCAGCGCGAACTCGCGGAGGACGTCGGCATCCAGGGCGCGACGCTGACCCATCACCTCAACGGCATGGAAACCGCGGGCCTGGTGACCCGGCGCCGCGACCCCGACAACCGTCGCGTGCATCTGGTCGAGATCACGGACGAGGGCGAGCAACTCTTCCACCGCCTCGCGACGGCGGCCATCGCGCACGACAAGCGGCTGCGTACGGGGTTCAGCGAAGCGGAGATCGGTACTCTCGCCGCGTTGTTGACGCGGCTGAGCGACAACGCCGCGACGGACCGTTGAGGCAGCCGGTCAGCAGCAGAAACCCGATCACGCCAAGGATCGCGTGGCCGGTCACGACACACAGTCCGCACAATCCGAGCCACAGCGCGATCTTCATCTGCCGAGCGTAAATCCGGCCGCTCCGAGGCGAGCCGGAAATTAGGACGGCCTTAAGGTGAAAGTCTTTGCCGCACTTGGGGGTCGTGAGCGTTGCGGGCGGTTAGAACCGCCCGCAACGCTCACGAGCCCCACTGTCCAGCAGATCGACCAAGCACTCGACGCAGGCCACGTTTGACTTTCCGGCAATAGCTGACCGGGGCTCGCCACCTACGGTCGGAGTCCGCGCGAGTGGAAAGTTTGCTCCGTTAGATGCAGAAATTCTTCCACTCGCTCGACCCACCCACCACCGCACACAAGCCACGTTCATTCCGCTGACCGTGACACAAGCCCCGTTCATGCGAACGGCCAAGCCCAAGCCAAGCGGGGGCACGAGCGTTGCGGGCGGTTATTGGGCGGAACTCTCAAGGTGGCGGGTCGCCGGGCACCGGGCGAGCGGGGTGTGAATGGTAACTCTGCTGCATCTAACGGAGCAGAGTTACCACTCGCGGATAGCCGAGGGCTGTGGCGTGTGGGATAAAGCCCGCTTTACTCCGCGGGGTCGTGAGCGATGCGAGTGTGAGGACTGAAGCGAGGGGACCTCTCAGTGTGTATGCAGCACCGAGGGGTCCCCTCACTGCACACCCGCGGGCGAGGGGAAACCCTGCTGCATCCAACGGTGCAGGAGCTCCCCTCGCACCGAAGTCCAGCACACCACTTTTGCCCTTCTCCTCAATAGAACCGCCCGCAACGCTCACGACTCCACGTACTGGGCGACGCCGTGGCCGAACGACCAGTCGACCGGCTCGTTCTCGGTCAGCGTGATGACCACGTTTCGCGGCTCGGTGCCCGCGTACTCGTGAGCCAGCTCGGCGATCCGGCGGTACAGCGCCTGCTTGAGTTCCGGCGACCGGCCGGAGCGCATCGTGATCGCGACGAAGACGACGCCGTCGTCACGGTCGATGCCGAGGAAGCCGTCGTAGCGCAGGGTGCCGTCATGGCTGGACAAAACCTGGAAGCGGTCGTCCGGCGGGATTCCGATCGTCTCGACCAGTGCGTCTTGCACGGCCTGGCCGAGTGCGTCGAGGCGGGCGGCGTCGGCTCGGATGGCGTCGATGCGAACAAAGGGCATGCCGTACATACTAGTAGGTACAGAGCGACGGCGGCTGCCCTTTTGTGCCTCTTCGCTGCCCGGGTAGCCCAAAAAGCGGCCTGGTGCAGGGATTCCGTTGAAGATCACGATAGCTTCGCGTAGCGGCCGGACGGACGAGGGGCGATCCCCTTCCCGGTCGCGGCCCGCGTGGTCCGCTCCCCTAGGCGGCCGCGCGGTGTCCGGCTTCGGCGGTTCAGGGCCGGACGCGGTGAACCCGGACATCCCGGCGAAGCTGAAGGGGACGATCGAGCTCCCCTTCAGCTTCACCCGTTCCTCAGTCCGGGAGCGAGAAGTCGAGATTCAAGCCGCCGCCGACGGCCGCGGACGCCCCGCCCTTCAGTTTCAGGTGCTTCTTGTTGTCCGCACCCGTCGCCCAGGTGCCTTCGACATCGGCGCCGGCCCCGGTCCACACTTCCGGCTGAGCCTTGACCTTGATCAGGCCCAGGTCGAGTTCGAACTCGGGTGTTTGGATCGTCTGGGCGGCCTTGACGCCTGCCCCGATCTTCGCACCCTGTTTCGGTGTGTACCCGATTTCGGCGTGACCGGAAATTCCGAGCGGCGCCTCCGGAGCGCCGGACACGCCTACCGGGCCCGCGTTTCCGGTCATGTCGGGCCCGGTCGGCCGGGCGCCGATGAAGCCCGAGGCCCCCAGCATGACGCCGTCCTTCATCGAGACCACGCCCTCGACCTTGCCCTCCGCGCCTGCCTTGACGCCGCCGAGGTCTCGCCCGTCCGGACCGACCACGCGCTGACGGATCAGGTAACCGCCGCCTTTGTAGCCGCCGAGACCACCTTTGCCGTCCGGTTCGATCGGCTCGCCCTCCCACCCGGGACCGTCATCGATGACGCGCGGACTCCGCTTGACGACTTCTCGCGCGATGATGCCGCATTCCTTGGTGTGACAACCCGGAATCAGCCGCCGCCAAGGCGAATCGTCACCGGTGCCGTCATCGTCGAAGATGCCCGCAGGCCGCGGTATCGACAATGCGCTGACGGGGCGAACCGACGTGGCGTTCCGTGCCAGGGGCGTGGCCTTTTGCTTGGCCGCGGCGATGTCACCCGGCGGGGTGGCCAGCCTCGTCTCCTTCTGGGCCTGACGAGTCCTGCCGGGATTGAGCCTCGCCGCTTCGCCCTTGGCCTTGGCATAGGACTTCTGCGCCGAATCGGCGATCTTGATCGTCTCACCAGCGACCTTCGCGACCCCGAGACCCGGAACCAGCCCGGCCCGCGCCGCCGCGTCCGCGGAAGCAGACCCGCGAGACACATTCGCGGGAACCGCCTTCTTCGACTTATCGGAACCCGACCCCTTCTTCAGCTGCTCGACCGCAGGCGAACCCTTGAACCTATCGGCACCCGACGCACTCTCCTTCGTGCCAGATGCCGCCATATTGAGCTTCGGCGCTTCGCCCTTGGCCTTGGCGTAGGACTTCTGCGCCGAATCGGCGATCTTGATCGTCTCACCAGCGACCTTCGCGACCCCGAGACCCGGAACCAGCCCGGCCTGCGCCGCCGCGTCCGCGGAAGCAGACCCGCGAGACACATTCGCGGGAACCGCCTTCTTCGACTTATCGGAACCCGACCCCTTCTTCAGCTGCTCAATCGCAGGCGAACCCTTGAACCTGTCGGCATTCGGCGCACTCTCCTTTTTGCCGGAAGCCGCCATATGGTTCACGGCGCTGTTCCCCTTCTTCGAATCAGGGGAATTCGTCGCGGTGGGTCTCGGCGCCGGTGTGGCCTTCGCGGGCTTTCCGGCCGGAGGCTTCGACGACGGAGGCTTTGCCGCCGTGGTCGAAGCAGGTTTCGCTTTGGCGTCACCGTCCAGCATCTTCGCGTGCGCCGGCATCGCCGCGAGCACACCGAAGGCCACCGTGATGAAGCCACCGGACAGCGTGTACTTGATCACGCGTCCCATGTCCGCTCTCGTGTCTTTCATCCGCACAGCCTGCGTCGATGCGGTTCACTCGCGATTCATCAGCCCGACCAGGTGGCGGTGCGCAAACCTCCGGCCGGTGCGGCGACGGGCTCGTCGTCGAGCAGCATCGTCTCGCGCATGAAGTCGCCGGTGAGGCGGACGGCGGCCGGGCCGCCGGGGTTGATCAGCACGTCGACGTCGTCGGCCAGCAGCGAGACCAGGTCTTCGAGGTCGATGCGCAGCCACTCGGGCGCGGTGATGCGCGCGCGGTGCAGTTCGCCGCTCGCGACGACAACGCAAGCGTTTCCATCAGGGGATTTGGTGATCAACGGGCGGCCGTCGCCGTTCATCGCGATGTCGAACAGGGTGTCGCGCAGCATCAGCTGGATGTGGTCCGTCTTGGCGCGTCCCTGCTGCGACAGCCGCAGCACGGCGTCGAGCGGATCCGACGGCGCGTCCTCGCTCGACGGCACGTAGGCCGGGTTCGGCCGGAAGCGGCCGAGCTTGCCGTCGGACTCCACCGGCCACAGGCCGACCACCGACTCGATCGGCGGCGTGGCGTTCTCCGCGGCGGGGCGCCACGCGGGGTCCATCAGCAGGAACCAGTTGTCCGGCGACATGGCGGTCATGATGCTCCGTTCTGGGTGGGAGCGGCAGCGGGCACGAGCCGATCAGGCCGGTTCAACCACGCGGGCTGCGCGAACGGGCCGAGTTTCGGGTCGGGGAACTGGCCTGGCTTGGGCACGATCAACTGCTCCAGCCACGGCGGCAGCGTCACGTGGTGCACGACGCCGTCCCGGCCCAGCCAATCGCGGGTGACCGTCCGGATCTGGTCGGCGTATTCGGGGTGCGACGCCAGGAACGTCACCGCGAGCGTCCACACCTCGTCGGCACGCGGATGCGTCGCGACGGCCTCGGCGATGGCCGCGAGATTCAGGTCGCCGGGGCGCAGCATGAGCTCACGCAGCAGCGCGTTGATGACACGTTGGCCCGCGTCCTCGACGGACACCGCTTCGATCGGACCGCCGAGCAGGTCGGCGCCGAGAGGAGCCGCGTTGAGCGGAGGCGCCGGGACCGGCTGGACCGGTGCGGCCGGGGTTTCCGCGTGCGCGGGTTCGGGCGTCGGCTCGATCCGGGGTGGCGGGTCGAATGCAGGCGGGTCGAACCTCGGCACCTCGAAGTCGACATCGGGCTCGGGCTCGGGCTCGGGCTCGGGCTCGGGCTCGAAGTCATCATCGTCCGAATCGGGCTCGTCCGGTTCGAAGTCGGTGTCCAGGTCGAACTCGGGAACATCGGGCCCGAAGTCCGGCAGCACGAAGCCCAAGCCGTCGAGCAGATCGTCGTTGTCGTCGCTGTCATGACGGACCGACCACAGCGCCCGCGGCCGCCGCAAGCGCGAAGTCTCGGTGCGCTGCCCCTCCACCACGTCGGACCACAACACGGTCCGCCACTGCTTCGGCGAACCGGCGAGCTGCTCCAGCAGCCGCGCCCGCGCCTCCGGGCTGCGCACCGGACCGTCCTCCCACATGGCGCGCAACTGATCGAGCGGCTTCGTCACGGCCGTTTCCCACACCGCGGTCCGGCTCGCCGCCAGGTCGCCCACGATCCGGGCGCCGCGTTCCCAAGCGTCTTTGAGTCCCTCGGGCAAGCTGCTGGTGCGCACCACCTCGGCCTTGCCGGAACTGGCCTCGTTGAACACCTCGCTGCCCAGCGTCACGTGTTCCCCCGCGGTCGCGGGCTGGTGCCAAGCGGCCGTGAGTTCCTCGAAGAACTCGAAGCGGACGGGTGCCTCGGCGCGAAGTTTGTCCGGTTCGAGGAAGTAGACCATCGCGGTTTCCGCCAGGTCCTCGCCGGGGTTCGTGCCGCCGTAGTCGGTGATCGGCCGTTCACCGTCGAATGCGATCTTGCCGTCGGCCGTCCACGCCCCGACCGCGGTGTTGAACGCGGGCTGTTCGTCCTTGAGTTCGCGGGCGATGCGCTCGGCCGCTTTGCCGGAAAGTTCGCCTTCTTTTTTGACGAAGACATCCGGATGCTTCGCCTGCAGCTCCGCGACGGCCGCGGCATGCCGCGGCGAGGTCTCCGCGAAGCTCGCGACGCCGAGCAAGTGAGCCTTGACCGAGCCGACGAAGTCATCCTTCGCGGTTTTGGCGTCGTTGTAAGGAGATTCGGCGCCCTCCGCGAGCTTGGGCTTGCCGTCGGCGGTCCAGCTGCCGACCTTCCCGGTGAACTCGCTGAGCTTGTAGTCGAGCAGGCCATGCGCGAGTTCGTGCGTGACGGTCGCCTGCACTTCTTTGGCGCCACCACCGTAAGCCTTCGAGATAAGCGCCAGCGGGTAGATCGCCATGCTCTTGTGCGACGAGATGTACTCGCCGGTCGCGAACACGTAAGGCTTCGTACCCTTGATCGCCTTGTTAAGCGCGCTAACGCTCACGACCTCTTGCGGGCTCCCCGCACGCGTCGAACGCGTACGTTCCTCACCGAGAATCGGCGCGTAGTGTTCGAACGCCGCCAGGACACCCTGCAGCTCTTCGGGATTCCACTTACGCGTCGCGATGGCGTCGCGCACTCGCTCGGGCGCGGCGGGGTGTGACTCGCGCACCGCGCGAACGCCGGCCTCCGAGTCCACCACCGCGCCGAACCGGGACCCGATCTCCTCCATGATCCCCTGCGCCTCGGCGTACACGGCGGCCTCGTCGGCATCCTTCCCGACCACGACTCGCTCGTCCGGCCGCGCCGGTTCCCCGGCCGTGCGCAGCGCGCCGCCGTCCTCGAAATGCCTGGTCCCGTCCTTGTGCAGGGTGACCTTGGTGTTCGGACCGCGGACGTCGCCCTGATAGCCCTCGCCACGGAGCAGCTCGGTCAACGCCCCGAGCCTGCCGATCGCCGGATCGGCGACATTGCAGCTCAGCCAGATGAGCGCGGCCTTCTGCCGCCAGCCGTCGCCGCCGGGCAGGCTCGTGCTCGACAGCAGTTTGACGGCGTCCGCCGAGTCCAGTTTGATCTCCGCGCCGTCCGACTTGCGCCAGTACGAGAACCCGTCTTTGCCATGGTGCATGGCGACGGTGTACGCGTCGGGCTCGGTGACGAGATCGAGCTTGGCCGCCTCGCCCGGCTTGGGGAAGAACACGCCCGCGACCTCGCCGGCGGCGTTGTGCAGCGGCACGAAGTCCACATCGGACAGATCGTGCGCCGGGCCGAGCAGGTCGGCCAGCGGGGTGATCTCGTGGGTGGGTTCGTCGGCGAGGGTGACGCCGTCCTCGGGGTTCGGGGTGGGGGTTTCGGCGGGCTCGGGGGTGGTCGCGGCTTCGGGTTGGCCGGACTCGGTCTTGTCGCTGGACCCGGTCTTGGTACTGGTCTCGGGCTTGTCGGTGGGCTCGGCTTTAGTGCTGGACTCGGGCTTGTCCGTGGGCTCGACCTTGGCACTGGCCTCGGACTTGGAGCTGGACTCGGGTTTGTCGGCGGGCTCGGCCTTGGTGCTGACCTCGGGCTTATCTGCGGGCTCGGGTTTGACTTGCGCCGCAGGCTTTTCCGCGGCTTCTGCTGTCGGTTCGGCCTCGGTCTTGGGCTGGGCTTCGGCCTTCGCGGCGGCTTCGGCTTTGGCCTTGGCTTCCGCCTCGGCGTGGGCGGCTTGCTCTGCCTTGGCCTGTTCGGCCATCTGACGTGCGCGTTCGGGAGCCGCGGCTTCGACACGCGCCTGTGCCTCACGTGTCAGTGCCTCGCTGCGACGCTCGTTGCGCGCCTCGGCTTCGCGGACCGCTTGCTCGGCCTGCTGACGTTCGCGCTCGGGGCCGTTCGACTCGATCCGTGCCGTCGCCTCACGCGTCAAGGCCTCACTGCGACGTGCTTCGCGCGCTTCGGCTTCGCGGGCGGCTTGCTCGGCCTGTTGCCGCTCTCGCTCAGGGCCATTCGCTTCGACACGCGCCTTCGCCTCGCGGGTCAGATGCTCGCTCCTGCGCGCTTCTGCCTCGGCCTTCGCTTTGGCCTCGGCTGCCGCCTTGGCTTCGGCTCGGGCTTTGGCTTCTGCCTCCGCTTTTGCCCTGGCTTCAGCTTCCGCTCGCGCCTTGGCTTCCGCCTCGGCCCTGGCCTTGGCCTCCGCTTCCGCCTTCGCCTGAGCTTCCGCCTCTGCCTTTGCTTCTGCCTCTGCCCTGGTCTTGGCCTCAGCCTCTGCTCTAGCGTTGGCCTCCGCTTCCGCGTTCGCTTTAGCCTCGGCTTCCGCCCTGGCCTTGGCCTCTGCTTCGACCTTCGCCCGAGCTTCCGCTTCCTCTCGCGCCTTGTCTTCCGCATCCGCCTTAGCCCGAGCTTCCGCCTCGGCCTTCGCTTTAGCCTCAGCTTCCGCTCGCACCTTGGCTTCAGCTTCCGCCCTGGCCTTAGCCTCCGCTTCGGTCGTCGCCTGAGCTTCCGCTTCCTCTCGCGCCTTGGCCTCAGCCTCAGCGCGCGCCTTCTCCTCCGCCTCCGTCTTAGCCTTGGCTTCAGCCTCCGCTCGCGCCTTGGTCTCTGCTTCCGCCTTGGCCCGAGCTTCCGCCTCAGCCTTAGCCTTGGCTTCGGCCTCAGTGCGTGCCTTCTCCTCCGCCTTGGCCCGAGCCTCTGCCTCGGCCTTCGCTTTGGCCTCGGCTTCCGCCCGCGCCTTGGCTTCAGCTTCTGCCTTGGCCTCCGCTTCCGCCTTCGCCCGAGCTTCCGCTCGCGCCTTGGCCTCTGCCTCAGCGCGCGTCTTGTCCGCCTCAGCCTTGGCCCGCGCCTCCGCCGCTTCCCTCGCCGCCCGCTGCTGCCTCGCCTGCTCAGCCTGCTGCCGTTCCCGCTCAGCAGCCACGTCGGCCACCCGCTCCTGCGCCTCACGCGTCAAGGCGTCGCGCTGGCGTTGCGCACGCTCAGCCGCCTCCCGCGCCGCTTCCGGGTGCCGGATCTTGTCCAGCTCCGAGTCATAGGCCGTCTTGGCGCCCCACCACTTGTTCTCCGCCGTCGCCACCTCGGTCGCCGCCGCGTCCAGCGGCGCCGTCGACAGTGGCGGGTGGGTCGTCTGGCGGAGGCCTTCGTGCTTCTTGTACGCCTCCGTCCACTCCTTGCCCGCCTTCTGCAACGCCGTCGCGGCGTCGGTGAAGGTCTCCGGCAACGCGGAGGTGTCGCGGTGGCGGACCACGTAGCCGTCGTGGACCAGGAGGTCGGCGACGCCCGCCTTGGCCGAACCCGCCTTCGGCCTGGCCACGAACCTGAACTCGACGTCGTGCAGGTCCGCTCGGGTGAGCTTGCTGTCGGTCTTGATCTGCGTCGCGGACTGCGGGGACTTGGTCTTGTTCTTCGGGGCGCCGCCCTCGTGCGCGGCGACTTTGTCCTTCGAGGCGACCGGGAGTGCGTACTCGACACTGCCGGACATGGCGCTGAAGTTCTTGCGGCCCTCGGCGATGGTGTTCGCGTGGCTGGGCGCGCCGACGCCGCCGCCCGCCGCGGGGGCGACGATGTTGGCCGAGTGGTCGCTGCCGCCCTTGACCTCGGTGACGTCGGCGTCGGAAGTCTTGATGTTGCCGTCGATTTCGACGCCGGCGCTGGCCCCGACAAGCCTGGGGTTGTCCTTCAGGCGCGCGTGGATCTCGAGGTCGCGGTCGAGGCCGGGCGGCAGCGGGAGCAGGAACTCGCCCTTGGCCATCGCGGGCAGGCCTGCCTTGATCGTCGCCGGGGTGATGCCTGCGGTGAGCGCGGCGATGGTCGCGGAGTCCACTTTGGACCCGGAGCGGGTGATGGCCCGCTCGGCGCCTTCGCGCAGGTCGGCCATGTCGCCGAAGTAGTGTTCCGCGGCGAAGGTGCCGGTGTCCGGCAACGGCGTGTGGCCGCGCGCGCCGCGCCAGTCCGCGGTCGCGGCCGGGCGGGCCGCGGTGCTGAACTGCGGGCGCACCGGGCCCGGCTCGCCGAGCCTGCCGTGTGACGGGTCGGGGAAGCTTTCCTCCGCCAGCTTCTGGACGGTCACCTCGCGCCGCGGCGACTTGTCGACGGCGACGACCTGGGAGGCGATCTCGTGGCCGTTGACGTCGAGGCCCATGCCGCGCTGCACCTTGATCTCCAGCGCGAGCGTGCCCTGGTAGTTCGCCATCGGGCCGGTGGTCGACTCGGTCTGCGAGTACGCGACCTCGCCGGTGTTCGTTTGCTTCGTGTCACGCACCCCGAGATTGGTGCTCTCGCTCAGCCCGGTCGTCAGCGTGCCGTTCGCGGCGCCGTGCTTGGCGGTCGGTGTCGTGCCGGGCGGCACCACGGACGGGTCGGGGTGCTGACTGAACAACGCGCCGGGGCGCAGGCTCGTACCGAGTCCGAGCAGCGTGCGGCCGGACGATTTGTGTTTCGTGTTCTCGATTTTCGCGACTTCTTCGGTCGACAGCTTGCCGACGTGCTCGATCCCGGTGAACGTCGGCGGGTCGACGAACCGTGCGCCGACGCTGACGTAATACGTCTTGCCGCTGACCCGGTCTTCCAGCCGCAACGGGGTGATCTGCCCGCCGTTGAGCGCGTTGGGGGCCGACCGGTGCACATCGGACAGGAACCGGGTCAGCTCGCGGTGATTGTCGTGCGCGGTGTCCAAAGAGGACTTCGGGAGCAGTCGCTCGGCGGTCGACTCACCCAGCGAGGCGGCGAGTTTCCTGCGCAGGTGCGGAATCCGGTCCGTGAGATCGATCGTGGTGGTGATCGCGCCGAGACCGACCGAGGTTCCCTTGGCCGTCACCAACGAGTCCGGCGGCGCCAGCGCCCGGCCTGGCGCGGGCGCGACGGCGGCGGGCGCGTCGCCCCGCACCGGCACGTCGTCGACGGTGGCGGCGTGCAGCTGCGCGGAAACCCGCTCCATCTCGGCGATCTGGGCGTCGGTCGCCCACATCAGCACCGAATCGCCGAGTTCGAACGCCTCGCCGCTGCGCGCGACCTTCTTGTCCGGCAGCAGGTCGAACCGGTCGAAGTTGCCCTTCGCCTTGGTCTCGGCGACCACCTCGGCCGCCAGCCCGACCTTGACCAGCGTCTTCTTGACCGGCACGCCGTCTTCGACGGTGATCCGCTCGACGCTGGTCAGCTCGCTGCCCTTGCCTTTGCCCCAGCGCGACGCCCACGGTGTGAACTCGCCGACGAGCACGCCTATCGCGTTGGTCTTCGAGTTCTTGGTGGTCGCGGCCTCGTCACTGGCCACAAAGGACACTCCGCGGAACGTCACGGCCAGCGTATTGGAAACACCTTTGGATTTTCCGACCTTCGACGCGGTGCCCACGGTTTTCGCGTTTTGCTGGAACTCCTGCACCGACACCTTTTGCGGGTTGATCGGGGACAGCGCGACGGCCGCCTTGCCGTTGACGTCGGCCAGCCGCCTGCTGTAGTGCAGTCCGTCGACCACGATCGGCCTGGTGAACAGCCGCTGGTCGTTCTTCAGCGCCTCCGGTGACAGCCGGTCGGAGATGAGCTTGGAGTTCGCCCCGTCGGTGAACCGGAAGATCGGGTCCTTCGACGCGCCGACCAGCTGATCCTTGACCGAGCCCTGCAGGTGTTCGGTGCCGACCACGGCGAGGATCTCGGCGCCGTCCAGCACGCGCGAAGCCGGGCCGCGCAGTCCGCTGATCGGGGTGTGGTCGTGCGGCCGGGTGTTGGCGCGCACGACGTCGACGGTGTCCGGCCTGGTGGTGCTGACCAGGTTCTCCGGCACGAGCACCCGCACCGGCATGCTCTGCGGCGCGAAGGCCTCACCACGCGGCCGGTGCACCAGTTCCGGCGCCGAACGGCCGGGCAGCCCGAAGCTGAACCGGCGCGCCGCGGTGTTGACGCGCACGTACGAGGTGATTTCCGGCGTCACATTGAGCGTCCCGGCGAACGGGCGCAGGCTTTGCGAGTCGAGCGAACCGTCTTCCTTGAGCCCGTCGCCGTGTTTGCGGACGTCCGAAGTCATGCCCTCGGAGTTGAGGTTGTGCGACTTCGACCAGATCCGGCTCGCCTTGGTCTCCGCGATGAACGTGCCCGTGGCCTTCCCGGTGACCCCGCGGACCCGGCCCTGGATGCCGCCGGTGACCGTGGTGTCGCGGCTGTCGGTGAACTTGCTGCCGGTCTTTTCCTTGACCTTGCCCGAGGTTTCGGCGGTGATCGGGTTGGACTCCCCGGTCACGCTGAAGTCGGCGCGCAGCGTCACCGTGGTGTGGTAGTCGCGGAACGTGCCCTTCTTGACCAGCGGGATCTGCAGGCCGTCCGGGGTGAGCATGGTGTCGAGCAGCGCGCCGAGGTGCGCGTCGGACATGCCCTTGCGTGCCTGCAGATCGCGGCTGAGTATCGCGTTGACGCTGTGGCCGATGCCCTTGGCGAAGGCGGGATCGTCGAACTGGCGGATGAACTTGTCCGAGCTCAGGTGATACAGCTTGCGGCCGGGCACCTTCTGGAGCGCGTCGACGACCGTGCGGTACACCTGGTCACCGCCGCTGAGGTCGTCCAGGTAGCTGCCACCGAGCGAATGCCCTGACTCGATGTGCTCCGGCGCGAAGTGCGTGCGCTCGTCGCCCGTGCGCACGACCGGACCATCGCCCTCGACCAGCCCGGCGCCGACGGCCCGTTCGTGCGTGGTCACCTGCGTCGCGTCGACGGTGCCGGTCAACGTCCGCGCGGCATGCCCCGGCGTGCGGACCTGCAGGTCGTAGACCGTCTTGTAGCGCACCATGTCGCCCTTGGTGGCGACGGAGTCCTTGGCGACCGACTTGTGGTCGAAGGCCGCGGATTTGGTGCGGGAGTGGGAAAAGCCGAAGACCGGGCCGAGCGACAGGAACGCCACCTTGGCGTCCGCGCCGACGCCGACCATGCCGCTGAACCCGCCGACCCGCTTCGCTCCGGTGGTGCTGGTGCCGCTGTTCTTCAGCGAGCCGATGTCGGTGTTCTTGGCGTCCGAGACGGTCTCGATGACCTCGACCTGCCTGGCGACGGCCCGCATTTCGACCATGCCCGCCTTCGACGAGAACGAGGTCTTCGTCGGGCCGGGGGTGAGCCCGCTGGAGCGCACCCAGCCCTTGTCGGGGTGCGCGTCACCGTCGAACACCGCCATCTCGGGCAGCTTCGCCTTGATGTTGCTGTCGTGCAGGAAGTCCTTCAGCACCTCGCGCCCGACCGAGCCGATGGCGGTGAGCTTGTCCTCGCCGATGAACCTGGCGACCTGGTCGAAGAAGCCGGCGCCGCGGCTCGACACGGCCTCCTCGACCACGAATTTCGCGGGCGGCGCCTGTGTGAGGTCGTGCGGCGGCGCGGCCGGGTCCTTGAGCTTGGTCGGGACGTTGAGGTCGACCGTGCCGGTCACCGAGTGGTCGATCCGCGGGCCGTCGGGGTTCGCCGGGTCCTGGATCCGGCCGACCGGCTGGTTCTTGGCGTCGGCGAGCGCGGTGGTCACCTTCACCGGCGCGGTGACCTCGGTCGACGCCTTGGTGACCTCGCCCTTGCTGCTCGAACCGCCGTTGATGGTGTGCGACGCGTCCTGCGTCAAGCTCGCCGCGGGCGAGCCCTGCAGGTTCAGCGACGCGATCAACGGCGGGACCGCCGCGAACGCCCCGCCGACGGTGGCGTCCTTGTCCCGCGAACTCTCCACTTTGACGGTCGAGTCGACATCCGTCTTCGCGCTGAACTTCGCGGCACCCGGATCGCCGTCGTGCGCCTTGGCCGTCGCGTTGGGCCAGTCGAATTCGGCGCGCACGACCAGTTCCATCGGCTTGCCGTTGACGACGAGCTGGAACGGCCGTCCCTCGCCCATGAACGACAGGATGTTGCGGTCGACCTGCTGCTGGATGACGTCGAGCATCGGGTGATCACGCAACGCCGGGTAGGCCGCGACCAGACCGGGCCGGACATCGGCGCCGACGGTCGGCCGGACCTGCTCCGCCGCGCCCGGCCCGCGGTTGTCGCGCACGTAGTCCGGCATGGTCTCGTGCAGCCGGACCGGGCCCTGCGGCGCACGTTCCTCTCGGGGCGGGAGGTTGTCGAGTTCGATGTTGTCGCGGCTGGAGCCACCGGGATCGCGTGGCGGGTTGTTCGGGTCGGGCTTGGGCGCGTCGGCCGGGGTGTGCAGTGAGGATTTGGGGCCGTCACTGGTGATCCGCGGCTCGGTCTGCGGAAGCGTGCGCGGACGCGGAGGCGCGGTGAGCGTCTGGTCGATGACGGGACCGGCGGTGCGCGAGATCTCGTCGATCTGGGTGATGTTGCGTGTGGTGAGCGAGGCGTCCTTCCAGGCGTTCGGGCCCATGATCCCCGGCTGGTCGGTCCGGTTGAACAGCATCGCCTTGTTCTTGGCGCCCTCACCGAGCCCGACGAAGTGGAACAGTTCGTGCAGCGCGCCGTTGACGGAACCGCGCACGTCCCACTGCAGCTGATTGGTTTTCAGATTCTCGTGCGGCAGATTCGAGTCGAAGATCTTGACCGGCACACCGCGCCCGGAGTCGGCATCCCAGCCGGGCAAGGCTTCACCGGGCGTCTTCGCGTCGAGGGTCACGTGCAGCTGGTCACCGTTGGCGAACCGGTACCGCTCGTTGAAGTGCTCGTCGAGCGCACGCTGGATCTCGGCGGCACGCTCACGCCGCGCCCGCGGCCCGACCGACTCCGACACGAGATCGATCGGAACGGTGAACTCCCGGATCCACTTCCCCGGCGCGGCTTCGAAGCGGCGCAAGTCGAAGCGGATCTGAGTGATCTTGCCGGAAATCTCGCCACCGCCGGTCCGGCCCGTGCTGTCGGGATCGAAACGCTCGGCGCTGAAGCGGGTCGGATGGGCGGCATCACGGCGTTCTTGCCACGACGATTGCGGGAGGAAGGTGTCCGGGGCGTGCTCGGCCGGTGCGTTGACGCGGTGCTCGGGTGTGCCGGCGGCGAGGTGCGCGGCTGCGACGGCGGCCTGGGCGTCGGGGAGGGTGACGGGCTCCTCGTGCTTGGTGAGCTTGGCCGGTTTGTCCATAGTGGACGGAATGGGCTTCGTGGGCTCGGCTGCCACGAACGGCTCTGGTTTGGGGGGCGGTGGGGTGATCGCGGGCTTGGCCGGGGCGGGTTGTGCCGCCGGTTGGCTCGACGTGGTGTTGGTCGAGGTGGGTTGTGGCGTTGGGGTTGACGGCTTCGGCTGGGCGGCTGGGCTGTTCGCGGGGTTGGTGGAGTTCGCGTTCGAATTGGATGCGGGCTGGTTGGCCGGGTTCGAAGAGTTGCCCGGGTTGGAACTGCTGGTCTGGCTCGAAGTGCTGGCCGGGCTCGAGGAGCTACCCGAGTTTGAGCTGCTGGCAGGGCTCGATGAGCTGGCCGGGTTTGAAGTGCCAGCTGGGCTTGAGGAGCTACCCGAGTTTGAAGTGCTAGCCGGGCTTGAAGAGCTAGCCGCGCTCGACGAGCTGGCAGAGTTCGAAGAGCTGGCCGAGTTCGAGGTGCTCGCCGGGCTCGGCGTGGGGGCCGGGCTTGAACTCGAGGGCGAGTTTGACGGGCTGGTCGAGTTTGAAGCGTTGGCGGGACTTGAGGTGTTGGCTGGGCTCGATGCCGGAGCCGGGCTGGTGTTTCCGGAGACTATGGGTGCGGGCGGCGCGACCGAAGGCTTCGCCGCAGCAGGCTGAACGGGCGCGGGCTGGGCCGGGCTCGACGTGGAAGTCGAGCCTGAAGTCGGAGCCGGGCTCGATACGGGAGCCGGGCTGGCATTTCCCGAGGTGACAGGAGCAGGCGGCGCGACCGAAGGCTTCGCCGGAGCAGGCTGAACGGGCGCGGGTGAGCTCTGGCTGGCCGGATTGTTGCTGGCCGGGCCGCTGTTCGCCGAGCTGTTGCTCGCCGGGCCACTGTTCGAAGGGTTACTGCTCGACGGGCCACTGCTCGCGGGACCGTTGCTTGCCGGGCCACCGTTGCTCGCCGGACTGTTGCTCGCGGGGCCACTGCTTGCGGGGCCGTTGCTGACCGGGCCACTGCTCGCCGGGCTCGAAGAGGGCGCCGGACCGGCGTTCCCGGTGGCAACGGCGGGCGGAGCCGAAGGCTTCGCCGCAGCCGGGGATTGACCGGCCGAGCCGGTCGGCTGGTTCGATGTGGTCGCCGGAGCGGTGTTGTTCGTGGCTCCGGAGGTCGACGGGTTGCTCGACGAACTCGAGCCGGACGAGGACGGGTTCGACGAAGTCGTCGCCGGATTGCTCGCGGGACCGGACGAGGACGAAGCCGGGCCCGACGAGGGCGTGGCGCTCGTGTTCGGCGCACCGGCCGACGGCGAAGACTGCGTGGGCACCGCTGGCCCGTTCGAACTCGACGGCACGGAAGCCGGGCCGCCCGGCTGTGTCGAACCACCCGCGCCCGGAGTGGACTGCGCCGGTCCCCCGCCGGCGACCGACGAACCCGAGCCGCCTGCGACCGGAGCACCCGAACCACCGGCGACCGGTGCGGGCTGCCCCAGACCACCGGCGACGGGCACGGTGGAATCGCCGGTGACCTGCGAACCCGGCCCGGCGGACTGACCGGGGTTCTGCGAAACGGGAACATCCGACCCAGAACCATTAGTCCCCTGCGAGCCCGACTGCACCGAGCCATTGGTCCCCTGCGCACCAGGCTGCACAGAACCATTCGCTCCCTGCGAACCCGAATTCGTACCCTGCCCAGCAGACTGCCCCGAGCCGTTCGACCCCTCGGCGGACGAGTGCCCCGAGCCACCAGAACCCTGCCCCGAGCCGTTCGAACCCTCCGCAGGGGATTGTCCCGAGTTGCCCGCCCCCTGCCCAGAACCATTCGAACCTTGGGCAGAAGACTGCCCCGAGCCACTGGAACCTTGCCCAGATCCGCTGGAGCCCTCCGCAGAAGACTGACCCGAACCGCTAGACCCCTGCCCAGAGCTGCCCGAACCCTGTCCGGAACCGCTCGAACTCCCGGAGCCCGTCGAGTCGCCCTCCTGCGACGAACCATCGGTGCCCTGCGATCCCGCCCCCGAAGACTTCCCCGAACCGTTCGACGGCGAGTCCGTCCCGTTGAACTGCCCAGAACCCCGCGAACCCGACCCGCTGCTCCCCTCGGACTCCGAACCCGAATCCGTCGAGCCGGGCCCCTTCGACACGGTCTCAGGACCATCCGGCGTGAACACCGAACCGACCGGCTTCCCGTCGTCCACGATCTCGTGTCCCGACGGACCGCCGCCGTCGGCCGTGGACTTGTCGCCGGGCAGGTCCAGGGCGGCCAGTTTGTCCTTGACCGACGGGCCGCCGCCACCCTTGACGCCTTCGCCGCCGCCCTTGGCGCCGCCGCCCTTCTTGCCACCGCCGCCGTCGTAGGGGCCCATGGCGCTGAGGATGCCGTCCCACATGTTGCCTTCGGTGTTGCCGGTGGCCGCGTTCACCGCCGGGTTGGTGAAGGCCACCATCGCCACCTGGCCACCCGCGTAACCACCGTGCCCGATCGCGCGCAGGTAGCCGGGGACCTCCTTGCCGCTGCCTTTCGGCGGGAGTCCCTTGCGGAAACCCTTGCCGGCGCCGCGGAAAACGCCGAAGCCGGCGCCGCCGATCGCGCCGCCGATCGCGGAGTTGCCGACCGATTTCCAGTCGATCTCGTCGCGGCCGCCCGCCGCTTTCTGACCAGCCTGGATGCCGAGGTCGAGGCCGACCATGAAACCGGCGCCGCCCGCGGCGTACTTGCCGATGGTGAAGGCGAACTTGCCGAGCGCCATCGCGGCCTGCTTGAAGGTGATCTGGGCGACTTTCGCCAGCAGTTCCTTCAGGATCGCGGCCAGGCCGACGCGTGCGGCCGCGAGCACGCTCGGCACGAAGATGGCGCCGAACAAGGACGCCAGCAATGAGATGACCGTGGCCAACGCCATCGCGGCCATCGCGATGAGCATGATCTTGGCCTTCTGGATGTCCGCCGCGGTCGCCTTGGTCTCCTTGGCGAACTCCTTGGACTGGCCGATCAGTTCGTCGATCGATTTGTAGATGTCGCCGCCGATGAAGTCGACGATGCTCTCGGCCGTGTTGCCGTTCATCGCGCGGTCGATGTCGCCTGCGGCCTTCTTGACGTCGGTCGCGGTGACGCCCAGCTCGGTGGCGAACTCCGACCAGGCGCGGCTCATGTCCTTGAGGCCGCCCTCGCTGCCCTCCGGCCATTCCATGCCGAGGGTGACCTTGAAGAACTTTTGGAGACTGTCAGGCAGCTGAGTGGTCTCGTCAGCTCCACTCATGCCTGCCTCCTCAGCTCACTTACTTAACGGATTTGTCGATTTTTTCGGCGTTTTCGTGATCGACGCTTTCGAAGATCTCCACCGACTTGTCGACCTCGTCGCAGATTCCGACGATTCCGTCGACCGTGTCCTTGATGCCGGTCCTGGCGTCAGTGGACGGTTGGCGGTAGCTCTTTTCGAATCCCTTGCCGATGTCGTCGTCGCCCCAGCAGCCGTCGTGCCGGTCCAGGGTTTCCGTCAACCGCGTGAAAGCACCGGAAAGGCGTTTACCGGACGCTTTGAGGTCGCGGGTCGCCTGGCCGACGCCCTCGGGGTCGAGAAAGAATTCCTCAGCCATCGCGCTGCTCCTTCTTCCGGTCGTCGAAGCCTTCGATTCCTTCGAGCATCGGGGCGAGCAGCGCGTCGACCATTTCCTGCGGATCGGCCTGGCCCGTCGCGAGTCCGGCGAGATCGAGACCGGGTATCGCGCCCAGTCCCATCAGATCGGTCATCTTCGCCATGCTCTGCGCGCGGCCACGCTGCAACGTCTCGATCAGGACGCTGGCGAATTGCGCCGGGGCGAGGCTTCGATATTTCTCGCCGTTGAAGACCAGGTCGACGAGTTCGCCCCGGCCGTCGAACGTCATCGCGAACGACTGGTCCTTGGCGCGGACCGTGGTGCGTTCCTCGTTCCACAGCTTGCCGAGCTCGCCGAGTTTGCGCCGCTCGTCAGCCATGGTGGCCAGTGCGTCGGCGGCCATGCGGTCGAGGTCGAAGACCCCGGAATCCGGTTCTGGCATCAGATCCTCCTCGACGGCGAGCCGGTCAGGTCGGCGGGCAGCAGGTCGGTCAGTGGCGCTTCGGGCTCGGGTTTCCTTGCCGGGCGGCCGATCGCGGCCGGCGCGCCGGTCGCGGGGTCCCAGACGTCGGGGTCCTCGGTGAGCATGGCGTCGACGTCGCGTTCGGTGTCCTGATCGTTGCCGCGCAGGCCGCCCATCATCATCGGGGCCATCGGCATGCCACCGGTCGCGGCGGCGTGCGACGTCGTCGCCGCGACCGGGGCGGCACCTCCCGAGGTCATCGAACTGGCGCCGGTCGGCAGTGCCGCCAGCTCGGCGGGCAGTGGCCGGACCGGCGCCTGAGGGGACAGTGGCGCGACCTCGACCGAGGGCAGCCGGACGCCGCCCGTCGACGCCGAGCCGGTCGCCACGGCGTGCTTGGGCGCCGAGGAGAGCTCCGGCGACGACGGTCCATTCGCGACAGCCGCGATCGGTTTGTCGACAACCGGGATATCCACTGTGGACACCGTGGTCGGCTTGACGCCCTGCGTAGGAGCGACCGCTTCGACGATCGCCTGTTCCTTGACGGTCGTCGTCGTGGTGGTCTGCTTCTTCTCCTGCTGTTTGCGGCCGACGACCGCACCCGGCAGCAAGACCGGAGCGCCCACTGTGGACGGAGCCGCGACACCGCGCTGAGTCGGCTGGCCCAGCACCGGAGGGACAGTGTCCACAGTGGGCTGGAAGACCTTTTGCACTCCCGAAGGCTGACCGGAAGCAGTCACCATCTGCCCGGACGTGGACGCCTGCTGCTGCACGCGCGAACCGCCGAGAGCCGACTTCGCCATCCCGCCGACGAGCATTCCGGTGCCGAGCAAGCCGCCACCGCCCGCGCCGCCACCACCGCCACCCGAGGCGTACTTCGTGGTCTCGGTATTGCCGGTGTCGGGCGCGCCGTCGCCGACCACGTTCGGGCCGGTGTTCTGGGTGCCTGGCGCGTCCGGTGCGTCGACCGGCGGGGCCATCCCGGAGCCGATCTGCTGGTACGACTGGGAAAGGTCGCTCACGATCTGGAGTGCGCGCTGCTTCTGGTCCTGGCCGACGACCTCGGGCGCCGTCGCCTCGGGCGCGGGTGGCGCGCTGTCCTGCTCGGCCTTGGCCAGCTGCAGGTCACGCATGCGCTGCTGGTGCATGGCGAGCTGGTCGCCCGCCTGCCGCAGCAGCGTGCCGTAGCCGGGGCTCTGGATCGTCTGCAGCAGCGAAGTGATGCGGACGGTCAGCTCGTAGACGACGTTGCCGAAGCTCTCCGCGACCTGCCCGTCCCAGAATTCCTGCATCGCGCGTTCTTCGCGGCGGACCTGGTCGAGCACGTCCTGCAGCCGGGCTCCCGCCTGGTCGAAGGCGGCCGCACGCTGGTAGAACGCCTCGGGGCCGACCTCGTTGACCAGCTGGGCGAGCTGCTCGAAGCTCAGCCCGGACAGCGACTCGATCCCTTCCGGCGGCGGGGGTTCCGCGGAGACGTACCCCATCGGTCAGCTCCTTCCCAGCACCGGGGACGGCGGCGAGTCGGTGCCCTCGTCCTCGTCCCACATGCCCTGTTCGGCCTGCAGCCAGATCTGCGGTTCGCGTTCCTTCTCGCCCTGGCCCATGCCGCCCATCCCGCCCATGCCACCCATCGGCATGCCGGGTGACATGCCCTGACCGGCGGTGGACGCGGCCAGGCCGCCGACCGTGCTGATCTGGGCCGCCGTGAGCGGCGTGCCCGGCACGGAAAGCCCGCGTGAGCGTGCGACGTCGGTGTCGAACCGGGTGGCCTGTTCGGCGACGCCGCCGCCGACACCCACTCCCCCGCCGCCACCGCCGCCGTGCCCGGAGCCGCCTCCGCCGCCACCGCCCAATTTGGACAGTGCCTCGTTGGCGCGGGCCTTGGCGTCGGCGAGTCCGCCGTCGCTCGACGCCGTCTTGCCTTCGCCGAGGAAGCTCTCCAGCGCCGACTTCTGGCGGCTGGACGCGTCGATCCCGTCGATGGCCTTGTTGGCGGCTTCCTTCGCGTCGGCCAATGCCTGGCGTTGCTCGGCGCTGTCGCCAGGCTTGCCGAGCGCGTCGATGGCCTTGTCAGCAGCGGCTTTCGCCTCTTCCATGGCCTTCTTGTGATCGGGGCTCGATGGGTCGCTGGAGGTGAGCTTGTCGATGGCGTCGTTCGCGGCCGCCTTCGCCGCGTCGAGCGCGTGCTTCTGATCAGGACTGTCGCCCGGCTTGCCGAGCTTGTCGATCGCCTTGTCGGCGGCGGCCTTCGCGTCCTCGACGGCCTTGTAGTGCTCGGGGTTGGCCGCCTTGTCGATGGCGTCGTGTGCCGCTTCCTTCGCGGCCTCCAGCGCCGCCTTCTGCTCGGGGCTGTCACCGGGTTTGCCGAGCGCGTCGATGGCCTTGTCGGCTGCCGCTTTCGCCTCGTCCATAGCCTTCTTGTGATCAGGCGAGTGCGGATCGGACCTCGCCGCGTCGTCGATCGCCTTGTTCGCGGCCTCCTTGGCGGCCTCGAGCGCGTGCTTCTGCTCGGGGCTGTCACCGGGCTTGCCGAGCGCGTCGATCGCCTTGTCCGCCGCGGCCTTGGCCTCTTCGATCGCCTTGGCCTTCTCGGGGTTGGCGAGCTTGTCGATGGCGTCGTTGGCCGCGTTCTTGGCGTCTTCGAGCGCCTGCTGCCGCTCCGGGCTGTCACCGGGCTTGCCGAGCGCGTCGATCGCCTTGCCCGCTGCCGCCTTGGCGTCGTCGAGCGCCTTCTTCGAGTCGCCGCCGCCCGCACCGCCCGTGCCCTTGCCGAGATCGTCGATCGCCTTGTTGGCGGCGGCTTTCGCGTCGTCGAGCGCCTTCTTGCGCTCGGCCCCGTCGGTGTCCTTCGACAGTCCGTCGATGGCCTTGCCCGCGGCGTTCTTCGCGTCGTCGAGCGCCTTCTTCTCCGCCGAGCCGGGCCCGTCGGACGAGGTCGCCGGGCCGCCGCCCGCGCCCTTGCCGAGGCCGTCGATGGCGTCGTTGGCGGCCTTCTTGGCGTCTTCGAGTGCCTTCTGGCGCGCGGCACTGCCCTTGTCGCCGCCACCGGAGCCAGCGCCCGAACCCGCACCGGTGCCGCCGGGCATGCCGCCACCGGCACCGCCACCGGTGTCACCGGCACCACCGCCGGAGAGGCCGTCGATCGCCTTGTCCGCGGCGGCCTTCGCGTCGTCGAGCGCCTTCTGCCGCGCGGCGTCGCCCTTGTCGCCGCCCGCGCCGGAACCAGCGCCCGAACCCGAGCCCGGTCCGTCGGAGGAGGTCGCCGGGCCACCACCGGCGCCAGAGCCGGAACCGGACCCCGAGCCCTTGCCCAGGCCGTCGATGGCGCTGTCCGCGGCCTTTTTGGCCTCTTCGAGCGCTTTCTTGCGCTCGGGGTCGTCGGTCTTGTTCGCGAGATCGTCGATGGCCTTGTTCGCCGCGTTCTTCGCGTCGTTGTAGGCCTCTTTCTCCTTCTCGCTCGGACCGTTCCCCGAACCGGAGCCCGAACCGGACCCGCTGCCGGAGTCGTCGCCGGTCGACTCGTCATCCGACGAGTCGTCCTTCTTGTCGTCTTGCTTATCGTCTTTCTTGTCATCCTTCTTGTCGTCGGGCTTGCCGCCGCTGCTGCCGTTGAACCGCGGGTCCTCCGACTTCGACAGGCCGTTGACGATGCGCAGCGGCATCAGGTCCTGGCCACGCTCGTTGTACTGGTTGCCCAGTCCCTTGAACTGCTCCTGCAGCTCCTTGATCAGCTTGATCTCGGACTGCGCGCGGGCGTTGGTGGCGTCGGCGATCGTCTGGTTCTGCAACCGGGTGATCTCGCCGGCGTCGGTGGCCGCCGCGACCGCGGCCTTCCCGGCGTCCTCGATCTTCTTGATCGCCTCTTCCCTGACCCGGTGGGATTCCTCGACCGTCTCCCACCACCGGGTCGCGAACGCCTGGATGGCGTGCCCGATGTTCCCGATGGTGAGGCCGTACTTCTTGGTGTCCAGCGTCTGGTAGAGGTCTTCGCTCTCCTTCAGCAGGTCGGTGGCGTACTTGTTGAACGCGTCACCGGCCTCGCCTTCCAGCGCGTCCTTCATCGCCTTGATCTGCTCGGCGAACTTGGTGTTGACCTCACCGAGCCGTTTCGTGGCCGCGTTGAACTCGGTCTCGAAGTCGTACCAGGCCTCGGCCGTCTTGTTGCTCGACGCGCTGCCGCCATGCGTCAGCTCGGCCGTGACCTCGTCGAGCGAGGTCCAGTTCGAGTACTGGCCGACTTCGAGTCCTGGCGCGGACTGGTTGTAGTCGCCGACCAGGTGCGTGGTCTTATCGGCCATGGCTAAGTGATCCTCACCGGGGAAGGGACGCTGGGCGGCTGGAGCTACTTCTTCTTGCCCGGGTACAGCGCGTCGTCGTAGCCGTCGCCGTCGGTGGCGTTGTCCTTGTCGTCCTTCTGGTCCGTGAAGTTGCCCTGCTCGGACTCGGTGCCCTCGTCGAGCTTCACGATGTCGTCACGGATGTGCTTCTTCAGCTCACCGATGCTGTCACTGACCTTCTTGGCGTTCTCGCCGTCGAGGTTGGTGAAGTCCTTGGCGATCTTGGTGAGCGTGGTCTCCATCTCCTCGAGCGCGAGCTTGAGGTGCTCGGCGTGCGCGACGACACCGTTGCGGCGGTCGTCGACGATCCGCTCCAGCCACTGCGCGAGCGGGAACTTCCCCGCGTTGGGCCAGTTCGCCTTCAGCTCGGTGAAGGCCTTCATATCGTCCATGATGGACCCGAGCTTGCCCGCCGCGTCCGTGATGGCCTTGGCGTCGAATTTCGTGGACATGACACTCCTTCACTGCTGACTGGGGAGATGGAGCGGGTGCCGGGCCGGACGGCGCACGGCCCGCCACCCGCGGAACGAGGGCGTCAGCGCCCGACGGCGCCCGCGCCGCGCGCGTCCTGGTCCCGCATGTCGTCGGCGCCCTGGCCCAGCGCGTTCTTCAGGTTGACCAGGTTTTCGCGGTTCTGCGTGAGGTCGTTGCTCAGGTCCGTCGACAGCGCTTCGTAGGCGTCGGCGGTGGAACCGTGCCACTCGCCCATGATCCGCTTGACGTCGGCGACCAGGTCGTCGGTCTGGCTCTGGATCTCCGACGCCTTGTTGGCCATCATGCTCAGGCAGGTGTCGATGACGTTGTAGTCGTAAGTGATCGTTCCGTCGGCCATGATGAAAGTCCTTTCGGGATAAGCGAAATGGTGGGCTCAGGCGCCCAGGAAGTTCCCGGTCTCCATCGGCAGGCTCAGGATCTTCTGCATGCTGGTCTGGTCGGTGCCGTCCTGGTTGGACGCTTCACGGCGGATGTTGTCGGCCATGGTGTTGAGGTGCGCCAGCACCGACTTGCGGACCGACTCGACCCAGTTGTCGCAGGTCGTGCTCAGCGCACGGGTCGCGGCGCTCGGGCTGGCGGCCAGCGTCGCCTCGATCTCGCTCTTCAGCTGGTTGAGCTGGGTGTTGACGCTGTCGCTGGTGGCCTCGTGCCGAGCGGCCTGCTGATTGATGGTCTCGACATTGAGTTGCGTTGAATGTCCCACTGGATTCCTCCTGTGTCGACGGAAAGCCTGATGGCGAAACATTAACCGGGTGATCGGCTGGAAAAGTCCTCGAATAACCGTGCTCAGCCGGAGGGAGGGAGATCCCTCATGGCCTCGCGGGCTGACTCCGTAAAGCACCTTCGACACTGAGCAAAGGCCCGCTCGGCAGCAACGCGAGCAATTCCGCGGGCACCTTGACCACAGAGGACTCGGCATATCCGAGCGTGCTCAGCACGTCGGGGCCCGCGAGCGGATACTTCCGGCCTACTTCGGTGATGAGAAAAGAGGTTCCCGGCGCCGCGCCTGGCGCCGGGAGGTCTCTGGCGAGCACTCCCCCACCCATCGGGATCGCCACCCGATCGGCCATCGTGCCCGGTGCGTGCTCGGCCACCGGTACGGATTCGGCGTTGACCAGCACGCGCGGGAGCAGCTGTGCCGAAACAGCGGGCTCGCCGGTCGCGGAAGGTCCGAACTTCATGCAGGGCAACGCTTCCGCGCCGGGGTCGACCACCTCGGGCGGCTCCGGCGGCAACCCGGCGACCAGGTCGGGGCCGGTGGAGACCGGCGCGCCCGTGATGCCCGCCGGGCCGACCTGGATCGGGGCGACGGTGGCGTTCGGGTACGCGTCGCGGGTGGACGGCGCGGCCAGCACCAGCGCCGCGCTCGTGCGGGTCAGCGGGGTGACGCCGTCCTTGCGGACCAGGTAGAGCTGATCCGAGGCCAGCGCCGGGTTACGCACCTGCAGCACCTGGCCGACGATGCTCGGCCTGCCGTCGACGAGCGGGCCCGCGTCGCCGACGCCGGTGGTGCGCGGCACCGCGATGTCCGTTCCGCGCGGGATGGTGTTGAGCCAGGCCAGCGTCACCGGCACCGCGACCTGGTCGCTGTAGCCGAGCGTCTCGAGCACCGCGCGTTCCGGCAGCAGCTGCCGTTTGCCTTGCCAGATCAGGTACTTCGCGTTGTCCGGTGTGGACACCAGCAGAGCCTGCTTGGCGCTGAGCGCGGGGCCGGGATGTTGCGTGAGCAAGAGCGTCACGCCGGGGCCTGGCGCGCCGGGGCCGGTTCCGGCGGGCTCCGCGCAGACCGTCCACGGTCCGGTCGCGAGCCGCGCGGACGTCGGCAGCGAATCCGGCGCGCCGAGAATTCCGATCGGCTGGCCGACCGGGGTACCGGCCAACGACTTCTGCGAAACCGAAATGACCTCGCCATTGCCCGCTTTGCCGGTGGCGAGCCTGGCCGACGAATAATTGAGCACCGGGCGCAGCTGGCCGTCGAGATAGACATAACGCGCGCCGACGGTCTTGTCCATCACGATCGCGCCGGCGTGCCGCCACGAATTGTCGCCGCCCGGCACGAAAAGACCGTAAATGCCGAAGATCGCGACGAGGATGCCCGCCACGAGAATACCCAGCGCGGTGCCGGTGTTCAGGCGCCGGTTGGGCGCCTGCAGCACATCCGGCCTGCCGTGGGTCACCGCGGCCGCGAGCCGCCCGACCACGAAGAAGTACGCTTGGACCTGGTCCTTGCGCGACTGCATCAGCCCGCCAATCCCCGCATCGTCGCGTAGACGTGCAGTACCTGCAGCAGGATCGGGATCACCGCGATGGCGGTCACCGACTCCAAGATCTCCACCGCGCGACCCCAGTACGGCCGCAATCGCTTGCCTGGCAAGCGTTCCGCGCTCAACAGCAACAGCACACCGGCGGCGAACACCGGCACGAACACCGCCAGCAGGCGGCCGAGCTGGCCCTGCTCGGCCCCGATGTGCACCAGGTTGGCGAGCACCGCGACCGAAGCGGGCACCAGGATCGACCACCGCTGCACCAGCCCGCCGGGGTGCCGCGATCGCAAGTAGAGCAGGAAGGCGATCACCAGCGAAAGGACCATCGACCAGCCATGGCCCTCGACCACGAGTAATGGCAGCAAAAGCGACTGAGCACTGCCCAAACCGACATGCAGCGCGGCCGAATAGCCCACCGTCGCGGCGCCGCGTTCGGTCACCATCTTGTGCGGGATCGGCTCGATGTCCTCATTGAGCTCGTCGGCTCCGGTCGGCAGCATCGGCAGCGTCAGCCCGGACAGCCGGAAGGCGGTCGACGGCACGAAAACACCCATGATCAGGGAGATCGTCAACCCGATCGCGGCCGCCTGCGAGGTCGTGGCCGGGGTCAGTGAGCCGATCAGCCCGGTCACCGCGAGCACCAGCGAGAACATCACCGCGCCCGCGAACAGCAACGCGGAGTCGGCCACCGCGAGCAGGCCGACGGCCAGCGCGATCAGCAGGCCCGCCGCCGCGCCGGTCAGCCGGATCATCGGCGTCGCCACCGGATCCAGCAGCTCGACCAGCAGCAACGCGGCCACCGTCGCGTACGCCACGCCGACCCCGGCGAGTATCGTCGCGACCTGCGGCAGTGCCGCGCCGCGCGCGACCAGCGCCGCGCCCGCGAGCAGGAACACCGCCAGCACACCGGACACCAGCGCCTGCACGCCGACGGAACCCGTGCCGGGGATGAGGAAAAGGCCCAGCAGCAGCGCGACACCCGCGCCGAGGCGGAACATCCAGCGCGTGCGCGCGGGCGTCCACGCGCCGGGGTGCTCGCGCACCTGCTCGCCGACGCCCTCGACCAGGTCGTCGTAGTCGATCGCGGCGAGCTGGTCGGCTCTCGGTCGCAAGTGGACGGTCTCGCCGTCGAGCAGGTTCAGCTCGGCCAGCGTGCGGTCCTCGTCGAGTGGCGGTTCACCCAGCCGCTGCACCACCCAGCCCTCGTGATCGGCGCCCTGTTCGACCCATTCGGCGCCGAACTGGGGCAGGATCGCGGGCAGCAGATCGGCCAGCGGGACCTCGGCGGGCAGTGCCACATCGGTGGCCTGTTTACCGAGAACGAACCGTAGCCTCCCCGACGTTGTTGTGCGATGCTGTGTCTGTTCTTCCATTGTGTCCAGGTCCTTCCTGCCAGGTCGGAGACCGGGAACCAGCCCGTATTCCAGCACCATGAGCGGCTGTTCCCACCCCGTTCGAACCCCCTCGGGGGCGAAATGGGGGAAGTCCACTCACCGAGGGAGAACTCGTGAGCACGATCCTTTTCGCCCGGCGGGCACGCAGGCCGAAACCGAGCGCGCCGAACTCGGAGATCGAGATCCAGGAACCGCCCGCGGTCCCGGAGGATTCCGGCGGCGGGCTCAGCTCGGTGCTGATGTACGCGCCGATGGGCCTCGGCTCGATGGCCATGGTGATGATGTTCGTGCGCCCCGGTTCCGGGATGATGTCGTACATCGGCGGCGGCATGATGGTGCTGTCGGTCATCGGCATGCTGATCGCGCAGCTGATGCGCAGTTCGGTCACCCACAAGCAAAAACTGCACGGGCATCGGCGTGACTACATCCGCTACCTGTCCCAGTTGCGCGGCCGGGTGCGCAAGTCGCTCGCCGCGCAGCAGACGGCCGCGCGCTGGATCCACCCCGATCCGCGTGCGCTGTGGTCGATCGCGCTCGGCTACCGGCTGTGGGAACGCAGGCCGGCGCACGAGGACTTCGGCGAGGTCAGGATCGGGCTGGGCGTGCAGCGGTCGTCGTTGAAGCTGCTGCCGCCGGACACCAAGCCGATCGAGGACCTGGAGCCGCTGGCCGCGCACGCGCTGCGGCGGTTCCTGCGCGCGTATTCGACGCTGCCGAACGCGCCGATCGCGGTGTACCTGCGCGGCTTCGGGCAGATCCAGTTCAGCGGGGACGACGACGCCGTGCTCGGCCTGACCCGGGCGATCCTCGCGCAGTTCGCCACCGCGCACGCGCCGGGCGACGTCCGGATCGCCGTGTGCGTCGACCCCGAGCGCGCGCATCGCTGGGACTGGCTGAAGTGGTTGCCGCACAACCAAGATCTCGAAAGCCGTGACGCCGCGGGCACGCGGCGCCTGGTCACCGACGGGGTCTCCGAGATCGAGCTGCTGCTCGGCGGGCCGGCGTTCACCGGGCGCCCGCGCTTCGAGTCGGACACGCCGATCACCGCGTCGGAGCCGTTCGTCATCCTGGTGCTCGACGGCGTGCAGGTGGCCGAGGACCACCGCGTCGCCGACGAGGGCTATCGCAACGCCGTGGTGCTCGACGTGTCCGGTTCGCTGCCGTGGCAGCAACGGCCCGGTGTGCTGTTCCTCGAAGTCGACGCCGAGCAGGCACGCACGGTCACCTTCGACCGGCTCGGGAAGCCGCGCACGAGTCCACTGTGCCGCCCCGATCAGCTCAGCGAGATCGCCGCGGCGGCGCTGGCCAGGACGATGGCCCGGTTCCGCGTCGGCGAGGCGGTCGAGGACGACGAGCCGATGGCCGCCGACTACGACCTCGCCGCGCTGCTCGGGCTCGGCGACGTCGCGACGTTCGAGCCGGTCAAGTACCGGCGTGAGCGGATGACCAGCAAGCGCAGGCTGCGCGTGCCGATCGGCATCGCGGGCGCGGGCGCGCCGCTGGAGCTGGACATCAAGGAGGCCGCCGAGGACGGCATGGGCCCGCACGGGCTGTGCATCGGCGCGACCGGGTCCGGCAAGAGCGAGCTGCTGCGGACGCTGGTGCTGGCGCTGGCGACCACGCATTCCTCTGAGGACCTCAACTTCGTACTCGTCGACTTCAAGGGTGGCGCGGCGTTCCTCGGCTTCGACCAGCTGCCGCACACCTCGGCGGTCATCACGAACCTCGCCGACGAACTGGAACTGGTCGACCGCATGCAGGACGCGCTGACCGGCGAGCTGAACCGGCGTCAGGAACACCTGCGCGCCGCGGGGAACTACGCGTCGCGCCGGGATTACGAGGCCGCGCGGGCGCAGGGCGTGCCGCTGGAGCCGATGCCCGCGCTGTTCATCGTCGTCGACGAGTTCAGCGAAATGCTGTCGAGCAAGCCGGAGTTCATCGACGTGTTCGCGATGATCGGACGGCTCGGGCGATCACTGGGCGTCCACCTGCTGCTCGCGTCGCAGCGGCTCGACGAGGGCCGGATCCACAAGATCGAGACGCACCTTTCGTACAAGATCAGTCTGCGCACGTTCTCCGCGATGGAAAGCCGGAGTGTGATCGGCGTGCCGGACGCGTACGAGCTGCCGAACAGCCCCGGCAACGGTTATCTGCGGCCGGACACGCAGACGCTGGTGCGGTTCAAGGGCGCGTACTCGTCGGCGCCGTACCGGGCGAAGCGGCGGCAGACCGGGCTCGACTCGGTCGAGCAGCACGTGGTCCCGTTCGGCACGGCCTACATCGAACCGCCCGCGGTCGAGTTGCCTGAGCCCGAACCGGTTGTTTCCGAAGCACAGGAAGCGATCGAGACCATGCTCGACGTCCTCATTGGACGGTTGAAGCACGCGGGCCCGCGCGCGCACCAGGTGTGGCTGCCGCCGTTGAAGCAGTCGGCCACCCTCGACCAGCTGCTCCCGCCGCTGGTCGACCACCCGGCGCTCGGGCCGCGCCCGGTCGGCGACCTGCACACGGCGAACCTGACCGTCCCGGTCGGCCTGATCGACCTGCCCGCGCAGCAAAAGCGTGAACTGCTGCTGGCGGACCTGTCCGGCGCCAAGGGCAACGCGGCCGTCGTCGGCGGGCCGCAGAGCGGCAAGAGCACCCTGCTGCGCACGCTCATCGCCGGGCTCGCGCTCACCCACACCGCGGCCGAGGTCCAGTTCTACTGCCTCGACTTCGGCGGCACGCTCACCGCTTTGGCGAAACTGCCGCACGTCGGCAGCATCGCGCACCGCCTCGACCGCGACCGCGTCACGCGGACCGTGCTCGAAGTGACGAACCTGATGGCCCGGCGTGAAGCCATCTTCGCCGAGCACAACGTCGACTCGATGGCGAGCTACCGGCGTGCGCGCAGGCAGGGACAGTACGTCGATCTCGACCCGTACGGCGACGTGTTCCTGGTGGTCGACGGCTGGTACACGATCCGGCAGGACTTCGAGGAGCTGGAGGAGCGGTTCACCGAGCTGGCGGCGCGGGGCTTGAGTTTCGGCATCCACCTGGTGATCGCGACCAACCGCTGGTCGGAGATGCGGCCGTGGCTGCGTGACGTGCTCGGCACCAGGTTCGAGCTGAAGCTGGGCGACCCGGTCGACTCCGAGGTCCACTCGCGGGTGGCGGCGACCGTGCCGCCGATCCCCGGCCGCGGCATCACGCCGGACAAGCTGCACTTCCTGGCCGCGCTCCCCCGCATCGACGGCTCGTCCGACACCGACGACCTCGCCGACGCGACCGTCGAGCTGTCCGAGGCGTTGGCGTTGCCGGGCGCGCCCGTCGCGCCGAAGGTCCGGCTGCTGCCGCACGTGCTCACCGCGCGCGAACTGCCCGGCCCGACGGCGCCGTCTCCCTCGGCGGAAATGCGCGTCCCCCTGGGCATCGAGGACGTCGAGCTGGCACCGCAATGGCACGACTTCGACGCGTCACCGCACCTGTTGATCTACGGCGACGCCGAGACGGGCAAGACGAACCTGTTGCGCCACATCGCCCGCTCCGTGGTCGCGCACCACTCGTCCGACGAGGCCCGCGTGATGTTCGGCGACTTCCGCCGCGAGCTGCACGACTCGATCCCGTCCTCGCACCAGCTCGAATACGCGGTCGGCGTCGAGGCGCTCACCAAGTCGATCGCGGGCGCGGCCCCGGTGCTCGAGAAGCGCATCCCCGGCCCGGAGATCACGCCGGACCGGCTCCCCAAGCGCGACTGGTGGAAGGGCGGCCGTCTCTACATCATCATCGACGACTTCGAGCTCGCCGAGTCGTCCGGCACCGCGGGCCCCTTGGCGCCGTTGATGAACATCCTCCCCCAGGCGGCGGACGTCGGCGTCCACGTGATCATCGCCCGCAGCACGGCGGGCGCGAGCCGCTCGATGATGAACCCGGCCATCCGCCGCATGTGGGAACTCGGCACCCCGGCCCTGCTCCTGTCCTGCCCCAAGACGGAAGGCGCCTTCCTCGGGAGCCTCAAGCCCCGCACCCTGCCCCCTGGCCGAGCCCAGTTCATCAACCGCCGCCGCTCGGTCCGCCTGGTCCAAACCCCCCTCACCGACTAAAGACCAGGGGTCGTGAGTGGTATGGCCGGTTAGAACCGGCCGTACCACTCACGACCCCTGGCCCCGGGAACCCTGGGTTCGCCGTACCCGAACGGTCGGCTCGCGTGCCTGGGGAGTCGGCTCGCGTACCCGGACCGTCGGCAGCGTGCCGACCTCTCAGGCACGCGTGCCGACCCGTCGGGTACGCAAGCTCGGCATGGGGCTGGGGTCGTGAGTGTTTAGGCCGGTTAGAACCGGCCGTACCACTCACGACCCCTGACCTGGGGAAACCTTGGTCGTGAGCGTTGCGGGCGGTTAGAACCGGTCGGAACGCTCACGAGGTCTTAGTCGGAGAGTTCGATCACGCGGGCGCGGGTCCAGCTGCGTCGGCGGGCGGCGCGGACGAGGCGGGTGGTCGTGACCAGCGCGAACGCGAAGACGGCCGCGCCCAGGATGCCGAGCACCGCCAGGAGCGGGCCGAGGTCGTCGGGCGGGGCAACGATCGGCGCGCGGGCCGCGGGTGGGGCGATCGGGGCGCCTGCGGCGGCCGTGCCCTCCTCGGCGAGTTCCGTGGTGACGGCGGCGAGCAGGTTGACAGTGCCCCAGCCGACCGCGGGGTGCGGCATGGCCACCGGCGGGTGATTGGCCGTGACTTCGAGGCGATGCTTGATCTGGGCCGCGGTCAGCGACGGCCGGTACGCGCGCACGAGCGCGGCCGCGGCGGTCACGAACGGCGCCGCGTAGCTGGTGCCGCTGCCCTGCCAGTGGCCTGCGCCCTTGGGGCCGACGCTGATCACGTCGACGCCGGGCGCCATCAGCGACAGGTACGGCCCCGTCTGCGAGAAGTCGGCGCGCTGGCCGTTGACGTCGACCGCGCCGACCGCGATCACGCCGGGATACGACGCCGGGTAGGTGACGGGGTCGCCGTCCTTGGCGCCGTTGGCGGCCGAGGCGACCACGACGACGTCGCGTTCGACCGCGTAGCGCACGGCGGCGGCGAGGTCGCCGTCCTGCAGCGTGGTGCTGGCCGAAATGTTGATCACGTTCGCGCCGGAGTCGACGGCCTGGCGGATACCCTTCGCCATCCCGCCCGGCGTCAACGCGCCCGCCTCGCCCGAGGTCGCGCACCGGATCGGCAGGATGGTCACGCCCGGTGCCACGCCCGCGAAACCGGTGTCCGGCGACGCCGAGGCGGCGATGATCCCGGCCAGGAAGGTGCCGTGGCCGAAGCAGTCGCTGTCCGCGGGCCCGTTGCCGGGTGACGTCAGGTCGACGCCTCGCTGCACCTTGCCGCCCGCCAGCTGTGGTATCGAGCCGTCGACGCCGGTGTCGACCACGGCGACGACCACGCCTTCGCCGCGCGTCAACGGCCAAACCCGTTGCGGCGCAAGCTGTTGCTGCGCCCACGGGACGGCCGACGCCATGCCCTGCGGTGCTTGCAGGCAAGCTTCTTGTTTGTTCGGCAGCTTCGCGGGCCCGGACTGCGCCCACGCCGGCGTGGCGAAGAGCAACGATCCGGCCAGCAGGAGCGGCACGGCCCGCGCGGTCACGACGCCGCCGCCGTCACCGTGGCCGGCTCGTGCCATTCCAGCATCGAGGTGCTGAGGCGGGTGATGAGGTCGGGATCGTCGACGAGCCGCAGTTCGCCACCGCGACGACGAGCGAGCACCCGGTCCAGCTTGGCCAGCACGGCGAGGTCGCGATCGTCGAGTTCGTCGCCGGTCGGGGTCTCGCCAGGCGCGAGTTCGCGGAACAGCACCGCCACCTTGGGCGCCACCGGCACGTCCTCCTCCGGCGGCTCCTCGTCGTCGGCCGTGCGGACGGCGAGCGCCTTGAACCGCGCGCCCGCGACGAAGATCGCCTCGTCCACCGGACGATTCATCAGCAGGTCGGAGGTGCGCCGCGCCGAGCACGGCCAGATCAGCACGTCGAGGTCCGCGTCGGGAACGGTCACCGCGAGATCGATGCTCGCGGTCAGGAATCCGGGCTCGGTGAGCACCGTCCCCGGCGTGCTGCGCTGCTCGATCGCCTCACCCAGCCTGCCCTGCCGCAGCACGGCACGCCGATGCGTCGGCAACCGCCTGATCCCCGACACCAGGCACGGCACCAGCGCGTCGACACCCCCGGTCCGCCCGCCGCGCACCTCGTCGTTGAGCTCGGCCGTGCCCGCCTCGCCGCGTCCGAGATACAGGCAGACGGCCACGTAGTCCGCTTTCAGCTCGGCCTCGCCGCTGTACCGCATGGACGGCCACGTCGCCAGCGCCGCGTTCACCGTGGCCAGCGCCTCGCCGAAGACTTCGCCTGCCGCGGCGGTGAACCGGGTCTGCTCGGCGGCGGTGCTCGGACGGTCGGCGATGACGAGCGGGCCGTGCTCGACGACCGGAACCTCTTCCGCGACAGGGATTTCCGGCTCGGGTTCCGGCTCGACGGCCTCGGGTTCCGGCTCAGGCTCGGGTTCCTCGGCGACGAGCGGTTCCGGCTCGAACACCTCGATCGGCTCGGGTTCCACCGGCTCCGGCGGACCGGACACAGTGGACACCGGCGCACCCGACATCGTCATGATCGGCGGCGGAGCGAACGACAGATCCGGCAACACCGGCTCCACCACCGGCACAACAACCTCGGCCTCGACAACAGCCGCAGGCTCAGCCACGGGCTCGGCAACGACCGCGGGCTCAGCCACAGGCTCGACAACGATCGCGGGCTCAACCACGACAACCGGCGCCACCTCAAGCTCGGGCTCGGCGACGACCGCAGGCTCAGCCACAACGACCGGCGCCACCACTACGGGCTCTGGCTCGACCACGGGCGCGGGCGCCGCGACGCGCCCCTCCGGGATAAAGCCCGCTTTATCCCGCGATGTAAAGCCCGCTTTATCCCGGCTTGGGGCCGGGAGCGACCGAACCCCGCACCGGGCCAGCGCTTCCCGGCCACGCTCGTCGACGTCCCCGCCGAGGCGCACCCGCACCACCGCGCGCCGCGCCGGGTCGAGCCCGTCCAGCAGCCGTTCCGCGGCCTCCAGCAACGGCAAGTCCACCAGCTCACCGGCACCGCCCACGGTCAACGTCCACCCGGCCGGATCGAACGCCTCCCCGTCGGCCGCGGCCCCGCCCATGCTCAGCACGAGCCCGCCCGGCAGCACATCGGCCCGCACGGACCCGCGCCGATACTGCCGTTCACCGCTCCGCGCCCACCCTGGTGGCGCGGCGGCGATGTCGAGCACTTCCTGCGTCCCGCCCGCCAACGGCTGCCGCAGCACCGTCGCGAATGGACGATAAGTCGACACCGCGTTGAACACGATGTCCCGTTCCAGCAACCCGGCCAGCCGAGCCTGCCAGTCCTGTGTGGACACCCCGGGCACGCCCGGCACCACGACGAACCGCCCGAGTGGCAACCGCCTCAGCAGTTCCGCGACCTCGTCGGGTGAGACGCCCGCGCCGACCACGATCTTGGGGAACCGGTAGTCCACCGGCACGGACAGCGCGTCCGTCACCGGGGACGCGACCGTCCGCACCACCAGTCCGGCCGGAATCTGCCACGCGACCACGCCGTCCCCGGTCACCTGCTCGCCACGCAGCACGGATTCCCAGGCAGGCACGGGAAAACGGAAGTGCACCGTCTCCCCGTGCCGCCAGCCACCCTCGGCGAACATCGCCGCGCCCGGTTCGGCGATGAACCCGCCGCGTGGGGTGAGCACCGGCACGCCGAGCTCCTCGCGCAGGCCGCGCGCCAGCGTCTCGTCCGCGGCGAGCCAGAGTTCCGTGAACGGGCCGGACGGCAGCAGCGCGGCGGGCAGCGTGTCACCGAGCAGCTCGCGCGCGCCCGGGGTGACCAGCACGAACAGCCTGCCCGGCATACCGCCGACCGGAAGCGCGGGCGCCGGCTCGTCGTCGCGGCTCACCACCACGTGCGGGCCGTGCCGCCGCGCCACGATCCCGTCCAAACCCTGCAGCATCTTCACTCCCGCCGTGGAAATCGTTGGTACGGAACGCCTCGCTCAGCCGCCCATGGGAAAGTCCTCTGTGGTCAGCAGCGTGAGGTCCGCGGAGCCCGCCGTGGTCGCCATCGCGAGCCGTGACGCCTGCCGGTCGGTCATCCGCTCGAACACCCGGCGCGCCGTCCGGCCATTGCCGAACGTGCCGTCCTTGGGTATTTCGTCGAAGTACCGCAGCAACGCCTCGCCTGCGCCCTCGTCGAGCCGGTAGTCGTGCTTGGCGCATTGCGTGCGCACGATGGTGACCAGCTCGTCCGGCGTGTAGTTCGCGAACTCGATGGTCCGGCTGAACCGGGATTCCATACCGGGGTTGGATTCCAGGAACTTCGCCATGTCCTTTGTGTACCCGGCGGCGATGACGACCACGTCGTCGCGATGGTCCTCCATCAGCTTGACGAGCGTGTCGATCGCCTCGCGGCCGAAGTCCGGCCCGGTGCCGCCGCCACCCTGGCTGAGCGTGTACGCCTCGTCGATGAACAGCACCCCGCCCAGCGCCGTGGTGAACGCCTCGGTGGTCTTGATCGCCGTGCCGCCGATGATCTGCGCGACCAGGTCGGCACGCGCCACCTCGACGAGATGTCCCTTACGCAGCACGCCGAGTTGCGCGAGGATCTGCCCGTAGATCCGCGCGACCGTGGTCTTTCCGGTGCCCGGCGCGCCCGCGAACACGAGGTGCCGCGCCATCGGCGGCGCCGACAATCCGGCGTCCATCCGCCGCTTGGCCATCTTGTTGAGGTTGATCAGCGAGGTCACCTCGCTCTTCACCCCGGCGAGCCCGACCAGGCCTTCCAGCTCCACCAACGGGTCCGAGCCCAGCTCGGGCCGCTGCGGAGCCTGCGCCGCGGGCGCGGGCACGTCGGCGGTCGCCGCCGTGCCGACCGCGTCCGCCGCCAGGTTGCCGCTGCTGATCAGGTCGACGACCTCGATGCCGGTGCCCGGCCTGGTCTGGCGCACGCCGCTGCCGTGGTTGTCCCGCACGGTGCAGCCGGATACCTTGACCGCTTCCTCGGTCTCCAGCCGGATCCCGTCGGCGGAGCCACCGGTGAACTCCGAGTCCACAATGGACCCGGACGCGCCTTCGGCCACCAGGCAACCCATTCCGGCACTGCCCTGCACCCGGCAGCGCAGCAGCGACAGGTCAGCGCCCGCGCCGGCGTGCACACCGTCCGCGCCGGCACCGTTGATCTCGCTGTCGGTCAACGCCAATGCCGCACCGACCACGCTCACCCCGGCGCCCGTCATGCCGCGTGCGCTGAGCCCGCTGACCGACGGCCGCGCGCCCTCGGCCACCGAAAGTCCCGTGCCTCGGCCGCCGTCGATCTCGATGTTCTCCAGCCGTCCCCTGGCATCGCCGTGCAACTCGATCGCCGCGCCGTCGCAGCCGAGCACCCGGAGCCGCCGGAAGAACGGATCGGACGCGGTGTCCACCCGCACACCCGCGCCGGTGCAGCCGGCGACCGTGGTCCGGTCGAACTCGGTGACACTGCGCTCGGTCACACCGATGCCGATACCGTCCACTTCGGACACATCGCAGCCGGTGACACTGCCGCCCGCGCGCCCGGCGAAATGCAGTCCACGCCCACGCGTGCCACGAACCTGGCACCCGGTCAGCTGCGGCGCGCACGATTCGGCGACGAAAATACCTTCCGCAGCCGCCGTCTGCACCTGACATTCCTGCAGTACAACGGTTCCTGACGATGCCAAGTAGAAGCCGATCGCCGAAGTCTTCGTCACCGCGAGCCGCGTCGCGCTCAGCGAAGCCTGCTGTTCGACGGCCACCGCGGGCTTCCCGGCACCGCTGACGTTCGTGTCCTCGACGGTCAGTTTCCCGCGCCCGTTAAGGCAAATCCCATTTCCCGCCGCGCCGCGCACTGAGCAGGCACGCATCAGCAAGGCACCGTCGTCGGCGACCACGACGGCCGACGTACCCAGTTCTTCCAGGCGGCAGGCGTCGAGCACGCCGCCTTCGGTCGCGGTCACCACTACGCCCGCGCCGACGGCATTGCGGATCTCGCAGTCACGCATCAGCACGGTTCCCGCGTCCCTCGCGAACACCGTCGCCCAGCTCGACGCCCGCACCACGCATTCGGTGATCCCGAGCTGCCCGCCGACGACCAGCACGGCCGGACTGTCCGAATCGGACGCGACCACGGTGAGCCCGGACAGCGCGGCCGAACCGCTCGCCAGCGCGACGGTCACCCCGGTGTCGGCGACCAGCTGCACGGTGCCGGGGCCGTCCTCGGCGGTGATGGTGACCGCCTTGGTGAGCACCAGGTTCTCGGTGTACCGCCCCGGCCCGACCACGATGACCGCGCCGTCGGACGCCACGGCGAGCGCCTCGCCGACGCTGCGGTGCCCTTGGCCGGGGGTCTGGGTCACCATGATGACGTTCTGACTCACGTGCGGCGCTCCTGTCGTTTCACGCGCTGACCGGCTCCAGCCGCCCGCCCAGCCCGGACGTGGCCAGTCCGTGCCTGGTGCGGCAGCCCGCCTTGGCGAACAGCCTGGTGAGGTGTTTCTCCACGGTCTTCTCGCTGATCCGCACCGCGACCGCGATCTGCCGGTTGGTGCGGCCGAGCCGGATCAGCTCGATGATCCGGTGCTGCAGCTCGGAAAGCTCGTCGGTGCGTGCCCTGGTGACCGGCGGCGCGGCGCCGAACCGCGTCAGCGCGCGCTTGGTCTCCGCGATCAGCCGCGCCGCGCCGATCGCGCGCGCGGTCTCGTACGCCTCGGTCAACGTGGCCACGTCGCCGTCGGACAAGCACGCCACGACCTCGTTCAAGCGGGTCGGCAGGTCACGCAACGCCGGGTACGCACCAGACACGCGCCACGACTCGGCTTGCCGTTCTTCGCCACGCCAGTCGGCCATCTCGGACGCGAGCATCCGTGAGTACCGCTTGGCACCGGCGTCGGCGTGCGGGTCGAGCTCGAGTTCGCGCGCCGCGCTCATCGCCGACGACCAGTCGGTGCCCGCGTATTCACGGCAGACCCGGTGATATGCGGCCAGCGGGCCCGAGTCCGGCACGCGGTAGTCGGGGCCGAGCAGCGCGGAGAACACCGTGCCCAGCTCACGGCTGGCGCAGAACGCTTCGAGGTCGCGGTCCGCGAGTACGGCGTCCGGCGCGAAACACGCGACGACCTCGTCGAGCCGGATCTCCTCACCCGCGAACCAGCGGCGACAAAAGGCCAATTGAGGCGTGCCCTCGATGGCCTTCTCAACGCCGACGGACATCGGTTGTCCACTGTGGATGGACACGAGCGCCGCGGCCACGGCCAGCTTCTCGTCTGCTTGATCAAGCGATTCTTCGACCACCTGAGCCAGCCTCGGGTAGTCACCGGCACGGATGAGCAGCCGGATCAACTCGGCCTGCAGGTCGCGGTCCCTGCTGTGCCACCACGCCGCGTAGGCGTGCGCGACCGCGGCGAACGGCTTGCTTTGCTTGTCCTGCAAGACTTCCAGCAGTTCGGGGCGCGGAGGCATGGTCCGGCCTGCCGCCGCGATGTGACCCGCTGTCACCGGCCCGTGCCGCCCGGCGGAGAGCAGCGACTCGGCGATCAGCCGATGCAGATCACCGGGGTCCGCGGCCAGTGCGCGGCATCGGCTCCGCAGCCGTCCCGTGCTCTCGCTTTCGAGCACACCGGCGAGCACCAGCCGGTCCGCCGCGCGACCGTACGCGAGCGGCGCGCGTCCGGTCGCGGCGGCGAGCATGGGGATGTCGTCGACGCGGCAGCCGACCGTACTCGACGCGAGCGCCACCAGCTCACGGCCTGCGTCGCCGCAGCGATCCAGCTCGACCATCAACGGATGCGCATCGGGCAACCGAACGGGTTCGGCAGGCGCGCGCAAGCACAGTCTGCCTTGGACGGTCACGAGCCGATCCCGCGCGCGCAGATCGGCCATTGTGGACACCAGCGTGCCCGGGTTTCCATACAGGCGGCCGAGCGCTTCTTGCAGCACGCGAGGAAGGACCGGATCGACCGGCGTCCCGGCGAGCTGCCGCAGCAGGGTGTCGACCGCGGGATCGGCCAGCGAGTTCAGATCGACGACTTCGTCGGCCCGCTCGCTCAGCTCGGACGGACCGTCGTGGCAAGCCGCCACGACGAAGTGTCCGGCGCGTCGCGCGGGCGTGAGCGCGGCGATCGGCTGCCCGAGCAGGTGGGCGTCGTCGACCAGAACCGCGATCGGCGCGGTCGCGCGAATGGTCGTGAACAACGCGCTGAACGCGTTCAGCAGACAGAAGCGGCGCCAATGTGAGGAATAACTCTCCTCCGTGCACAGCTTGCCGACGGCGTCGATGGCCGCGACGAGCCCGGTGCCCAGTTCTTCGAAGCGGCCGCGGATCGCGTCGAGCAGGAGGTGCGCTCCGAACGCGTCCCACTCCGGCCGTTCGGCGGCACCGTCCATTTCGATCACGACGAAGCCACGATCGGCGAGGTCGCGGCGGAGTTGTTCCAGCACAGCGGTTTTCCCGCTGCCCGCGGCACCGCTGACGACCTTGAGAGCCGGGGTCGACCCGTCCCAGCGCAGCGCGGCGAGTTCGTCCTGCCTGCCGGTGAGTTGGCGCGCCATTTCCGGGTCTCCCCTCTCTAGTGCCGTCATTCAGTCATCGGGCGTCGGCCAGCGGCAAGAGCTGTGATCGATCAAGGGCTTGCACGGGCAGCACCCTGGCCCCAACGGGCAAGTAGGGCGTCCGGGCGGACTCGGCGTCCGAACGGGCCAGACGCCGCACGCCGCCGCGCTGTCGCCGGGTGCGCACCTGATGATGGCGAAGGTGGACGCTGTCACGGAACTGCTCGGCGAGACCGGAGCACCCTGCATCTGGGTGACCGGTCCGGCCGGCGTCGGGCGCACCACGCTGCTGGAACGGCTGCGCGACCGGCTTCGCGCCGACGGCCGGTCCGTCTCGGCCATGCGGTTCACCGCGGCGGGTGATCTGGTGCCCGCCGACTCCAGCCCCGACCGCCCCTGGCTGGCTCCGGTCGCCGGCGCCGCCGACGATCCCGAAGTCGCCCGCCGCGCGGCACTAGCCGCGGCCGCGCCGATCGTGCGTGGCGGCGATCAGGTGCTGCTGCTCGACGACACCCAATGGATCGACCGCGATTCGCTCGCCGTGCTCGAAGCGCTCATCCGCAGGCTCGCGGGCAGTGCGGCTCGGCTGGTGTGCGCCACGCGCACGCCCGTGCGCGACGCCGCCGCTGGGCTCGCCATGGTTCGCCGGTTACGCGCCGATGGCCTCGTGCATCCAGTGCGGCTGCGGCCTTTGCGCGCCGACGAGATCACGCGCCTGGTCGTCGAAGCGATCTCGGCCGCGCCCAGCGGGGCGCTGCGGCGGCGTCTACAGGAACTCAGCCGGGGCGTGCCGTCGGCGTTGCATCAGGCACTCGAACTCCTGCGCGCGGAAGGCTCACTGCGCATTGTGGACCGTCGTGCGTACCTGGTGCCCGGCACCGCGACGACGTCGCCGCCGCGCGTGGTCCGCGAACTCGGCCAGGACGTGCTCGCGGTCGCGAAGGCGGCGGCCGTGTTGCATCCGCTCGGCGACGCGATGCCGTCGCTGATCAGCGAGGTGCTCGACCAGGACAAGGCGGAAACCCTTGCGCTGCTGGACATCCTGCGCGCCGAGGGCATCCTGCATCACGGTGTCACCTGGCGCTTCACCATCCCGGTGACCGCCTCGGCGCTGATCGCCGAACTCGGCCCGTTCGAGCGACGCCAGTTCGCCGCGGCCGCGGTCACGGCATTGTGGACGGGCACCGCGCTGACGTCCGATCCCGACTACCTCGCCGACCAGATCGCCGAGGCCGGCAAGCTGATCGACCCGGCACGCGCGCTCGGCGAACTGCTCCGCCGCGCACTCCGCAACGACAAGCCCGCGCGCGGCGGCCGCTGGCTGCGCGCGGCCGTCGAGCTGACCGAGGACCGCGCGCAGCGCGCGATGGTCACGCTCCTGCACACCTCGTGGTGCCATCAGCACGGCGACCACGTCCAGAGTCTCGCCGGCGCGCGGCTGCTGCTGCGCGATTTCCCCGACCAGCTTTCCGCCGACGCGACCCAGGAAGTCCAGTCGATGGCGGTGTGCGCGCTGCACAGCGCGGGCGACACCGCCGCGCTGGCGGAGGTCGCCGCAGGCCCGGCGAAGTGGTCGGCCGCGTCGAGCGCGATCGCGTTGAGCCGGCTCGACCGCTGGGCCGACGCGGGCGCGTTGCTCGCCCGCACCGAGCCCGACTGTCAAACCTCGGCCATGCTTTCGGACCTGTTCGCGAGCCTCGCCGAGCTGTGGGCCGGGCGGCCTGAACGCTTCGACGCGAACCTCGCGGCGCGCGCCGCGTGGCCGTTGCGGGAGGTCCGGCGGCATCGCGCCGACCAGGTCCGGTCGCACGCGACCGCGCTGCTGGTCATCGGCGAGCAGCACCGCGCCGAGCGCCTGCTCGCCGACGAGGAGTTCCCCGAGGACAACCTGCACGACGGCGAACGGTCCATGCTCGCCGCCATGCGCGGCGAATTCCCGCGCGCCGTCGATTTCGCGCGGCGCAGCGTCGCCCATCGCGGCCACGACGCCGGTTCGTCCGCGATGCACCTGTCGACAGTCTCGGTGCTGGTGTCCCAAGGCAGACTGACGGCCGCGCGCGAACTGCTGACCGCCGCCCGCGCCACCAAGCCGATGCTCGCGCACCTGCTCGACATCGCCGACGCCCGCATCGACCGCGCGCTCGGCGACCACACCGGCGCCGCCGAACGCCTGCACAGCGCCATTTCGAGCGGCCTGGCCGTCGGCTCGGACCTCGCCTGGTCCGAACTCGCCGACCTGGCAGTGACCCGCGCCGAGGCTTCGCACTGCCTGGCTCAGTTGGACAGCCTCGCCTCGACAATGCCGACCGGCCGGGTGCTCCTGCATCGCTCGCTGGTGCGTGCCTGTCTCGACCGCGACGGAACCGAATGCCTGCGCCGCGCCCACGACCGCGCCCAGCCGTTCGAGACGGCGATCGTCGTCGAACGCCTGGTCCGCCACGGCGCCGTCGACCCAGGCTTGCTCACCCCGACCTACGACACCCTCGGCGGCCTCGACGCGCTCCTCTACCGCGCCTGGCTCCGCAATCTCATGCGAGAGCACGGCATCGCCGTCCCCGGCCGCCAGGAAACGGTCGCCGAGAACGAACACCTCCTGGCGCTCCTCGCTGCCGAAGGCCTCACCAACAAACAGCTCGCGACCGCGCTGAAAACCAGCGAGAAAAGCGTCGAAGGCCGCCTGAGCAGACTCTTCTCGCGCACCGGCTACCGCTCCCGCATCGAACTCGCCACCGCCATGCTCAACGGCGACCACACCTGACCCACCGCTGGACGACCGGGATAAAGCCCGCTTTACCCCGCGAAGTAAAGCAGGCTTTATCCCGCTCCCGCGCACCTCCGCGCACCCAAGCAGTCGCCTCGCGTGCTCAGGGAGTCGGCACGCGTACCCAAGAAGTCGGCACGCGTACCTGAACGGTCGGCAGGCGTACCTGGAGAGTCGGCACGCGTGCCGTCCCTCCAGGTACGCGAGGCGACCCCTCAGGTACGCGAGGCGACCGTTCGGGTACGCGAGGCGACTGCTTGGGTGCGTGGGAGCGGGATAAAGCCCGCTTTACTCCGGGGAGTAAAGCGGGCTTTATCGCGGGGGTGGTGGGGGGTGGGCGGCTTTGTGGAGGGCGGGGGTGGTGAGGCGGAGGGAGGCTGGGGAGCCTGGGTTGAGGAGGACGTCCAGGCCGGACGAGGGTAGGGCGGTGGCGAGGTCGGTGAGGGTTACGTCGAGCCAGGCGGGGGCGTCGGCGTAGGTGCGGAGCGGGGGTGAGGTGGTGACGAGGAGGGAGGGGATGCCGTCGGGGGCGGGGCGGACGAGTGGGGTTCCGGCGAGGTCGGTGGCGAGGGAGAGGTCGACGTCGCGGAGGGTTTCGTAGAGGGCTTGGGTCATCGGGGCGCCGGTGGCGAGGCGGCGGAGTTCGGCGTCGACCGGGTCGAAGGGAGAGTCCGGTGTGGACGGTCGGTAGACCGGGTTGGGCTGGAAGCGGCTGCGGGTTCCGTCGGCGTGGATGAGCCAGGCGCCGATCGCGGTCTCGGCGGGTGGGTCGGGCTCCAGGTCGGTGGGACGCCAGGCCGGGTCGACCAAAAGCAGCAGCTCAGACGAGGAGGTCACCGGGCATCACCCGGCGCGAACTGGAACTGGGCGGCCGAGTCCGCCGGGATGCGGACCGCCGGTTCCGCGGCGGCCCAGCGGTCGGCCGTGCGGAGCAGCGTGGCCTTGATCGTCTTGTCGAGTGCGACGCGGTTGTCCGCGACGACGCCGTCGCGCTCGAACTCGGTCGGCGAAAGCTCACGCAACAGCAGCCGGTCCGCCGAGACCGAGAGCACCTTGAAACCCGTGCCAGGCAAGAAGACCACGCGTCCGTCGACGCCGTCCGGCTCCAGCGAAACAGTGCGACGGCCGGTCATCGACCACACCAGAACCTCGACGGCGCCGTCCTGCGACACGCACGGAGCCGTCAGCATGTGCCGGAAGCCGTCTTCGACGATCACCTGGCCCTCGCTGTACACCCCCGCGAGGTCCACGCGCACGACGCAAGCGCCACGGAACGTCGGCAGGTCGGCGCCGCCCTTGTCCGCCAGGTATTCCTCGACCGGGTCCGGCGAACCGAGCAGCCGCCCGAGCCAGTACAGCTCGATCTCCCCGACGGCTTCGAGCACGCTCACCAGCCTGCCCGCGTAGTCGAACCGGCCGAGCACCTCCTCTGCGAGGTGCCGCAGTCCGGCTTCGTAGAGCACGAGCCGCCGGTCGGGGTCGATCGGCCGTGACCGGACCGCCGCCGCGTCGTCGACCTGGTCCGGGCGGACCCAGAGCCCGGCAGGCACGACCTCGACCACCGCGTCGGGCGCGCACCGATACACTGCGGGCGCGATCTCGGGGAACTCGTCGGCCGGTGCCTGGTACGCGCTGACCACCGGGGTCGCGCCTGGCCGGTAGATGGCTTGGCGCGCGAAGGTCTTCCAGCCGTGTGAACGGTCGGCGCGCACCGTGAACACGTCCGTCGCGCCGACGGGCATGCCCAGGTAGCAGCAGACTTCGGCGTCGAGCAGCTCGGCGAGCGCCTGCCCGAGCGTCGTCTCCGGCGGCAGCGCGACCGGGCCGTAGCCGACGAACCGCACCTTGGGCCGATCCGACTCGGGCAGTGCCTGCCAGAACCGCTCGACCTCGTCGAGGCGCAGCTCGTCCGTGCCTTCCTTGCCGAGCACGACGGTCACCACATCGGGCCGGTACGGGACCATCCGCAACAGCCGCGCGCGGCCCGGCGTCAGCCACTCCTCCGGCCCGTGCGGCCGGATCCACACCCCGGCGGGCAACGGCTCGACCACCGCGGCCGGGCCTGCGCCCATCTCAACGTGGGAATCCCAGTCAGGGCAAGGGAATCGCCTGCCCGCCCAGGAAGCCTCCTGCCCAGGCCGGTATCGCGTCCACCCGACGCCAGACACGAACAGCCCACCGTCCGAGGTCGGCAGGACGGGACCGTCGGGCGCCACGACCGTGCAGCCCAACCGGTCGGCGAGCCAGCGCGCGACCTCGGGGGTGGTCACTAGTGCACCCTCTTCCGTGCGGGCCCTCCGATGGGGCTTGTGGTAGGAACTAGGCGGAAGCCGGGGTGACGGCCCGTAGTGGTCGCCCTTCGTGGGCCTTCATGACACTGCCGCCCCCGGCTTCCCCGGAACCGCGAAGCGATGACAAAGGGACGCGCCATCGAGCGCCGGTTAGTGACCACTCTGCCGTCGGTTCCCTCGCCTCCGCCTGGCTCCTGCCCTGGACTGCACGCAGGAAGGCGACATAGTTGCCGCAGCATGACGGGCCGTTGTTCTATGCCGGGATCGACTGGGCCGCGGTCGAACACGCCGTGTGCGTACTCGACCGAGACGGCCGCAAGGTCGCCGCGTTCACCATCGAGCACACCGCCGCCGGGTTCAACCGGCTGGCCGTTCGGCTGAGCAAGCTCGCCCCGCCCGAGCGGACGCCGGTCGCGATCGAACGCCCGGACGGCCGACTGGTTGACGCGCTGCTGGCCGCCGGGCACCCGGTGCTGCCGGTCAAACCGAACGCGATCAAAACCTGGCGTGAAGCCGAAGTCCTTTCCGGCGCGAAATCCGACCCCGGCGACGCCCACGTGATCGCCGACTACCTGCGCGTGCGTTTCCACCGGCTGCGCCCCGCCGCACCATTGTCCAGTCATACCAAGGCATTGCGCGCCCTGGTCCGCAGCCGCGGTGATCTCGTCGATGCCCGGGTCGCGGCGGTCAACCAGCTCGCCGCTCTGCTGGACGCCCAGTGGCCCGGCGCCAAAGCCATCTTCGCCAACATCGAGTCCGCGATCGCCCTGGCGTTCCTCACCGCCTACCCCACCGCCGCCTCGGCCACGTCCCTGACCGAGAAACGACTGGCCACGTTCTGCGCGAAACAAGGCTACTCGGGCAGGAAAACCGCCGCGGTCCTGCTTGCCCGGCTGCGCGCCGCTCCTGCCGGAACCAACGACCCCGTCGTGTCCGAGAGCATCCGTGACGCCGTCCTCGCCCAGGTCGGCGTCCTGACCGCACTGAACACCGCGATCAAGAACCTGGACCGCTCCATCACCGAGAAGATGGACACCCACCCCGACAGCGAAGTCTTCCAGTCCTTCCCCCGCGCCGGCACACCATCAACGCCGCCCAGATCCTCGCCGAATGGGGCGACGCCCGCGAAGCGTTCGACCACCCCGACGCCATCGCCGCGCTCGCCGGAATCACCCCAGTCACCAAGGCATCCGGCAAGCAACGCGGCGTCAGCTTCCGGTGGGCCTGCAACAAAAGACTGCGCCTGGCAATCACGACCTTCGCCGCGAACAGCCGCTTCTCCAGCCCCTGGGCAGCCGACATCTACGACCGGGCGCGAGCCTCGGGCAAAGACCACCCCCACGCCACCCGCATCCTCGCACGAGCCTGGATCCGCGTGATGTGGCGCTGCTGGCAAAACAGCACACCCTACGACCCCACCCTGCACGCAGGCGCCCAGCAACACACCCACCAGCAGGCCGCAGCCTGATTCTGATCCTGAGGTTGACACAAGGGGTGTCATGAGGAGCCGGACGCCGCGCGGACGCGTTCCGAGCGCGGCCGCGAGTGCCTCTTCCCCACCGCTCGGGAGGTCCGCCACGACGAGGTCGTGCTCGTCGTCCGCCGCGAGTGAGTTCGCGAGCGCCCGTGCCTCGGCGCTCATGCCCTCGGGCGCGTGGACGACGAGCGCGTGGCCGACCGCGTCGCAGACCAGCCTGGTCTCGGAACGCTTCTTCCCAAGACGGCTCAGCAAGGACATCGGGCGCTCAGATCACGCCGGCGCGCACCGCGTAAGCCACCGCGTGAGGGCGGTTGCGCAGGTTCAGCCTGCTGGTCACACCCTGGATGATGTGCTTGACGCTGCGCTCGGAGTAGCAGAGCTTGTCCGCGATCTCGACGGTGTCCATCCCGTCGGCCATCAGCCGCAGCACGTCGATCTCCCGCGTGGTGAGGCCCGCGGTGTTCAGGCCCATCGGGTCGAGCACCTCGCGCTGCAGCCGCTCGACGTGCTTGAGCAGCTCGCCCAGCAGCGACGGCGGGAGGATGCCGCCGCCGGTCGCGGCGGCGCGGACGGCGTGGGCGAGCCGGTCGGCGGTGGTCGCGGCGCGCGGGAGCACGGCCACCACGCCGCATTCGATCGCGGGCAGCAGTTCGGCCTCGCCGATCTGGCTGACCACGAGCACGATCGGCTTGGCGTGCTCGGTCGACAGCCTGCGCAGCTGCAGGACGGTCTCCGGGGTCAGCCGCTCGGTGCCGAAGACGAGCACCCCGGCGTCCGTGCGCTGCTCCCAGTCGGCCACGGTGAACGGGCCGAGCTGGCTGGCCAGCCCGGCGGCGGTGATCGGATCCGGCGCGTAGACCGCCACGGTGATGTCCTGCGTTTCCGTGCCCACTGGGATCCCTCCGAAACTCGACGCGTGCGAATACGCTGCGTCACAGTCTGCGAAGGCGTTCTTCACGAACCCTCTACGGATTCTCAGCGTGGCGTGAAGACCTGCGTGGAGACCCTCGTGGCCTGCTCGAATGCCGCGATGTAGCGCGGCAGCTGGGCCAGTGCCGCGCGCAGCCTGCCCGGTTCGGCGACCTCGGCGAAGCGCAGATCGACCGTTTCCTGGTCGAGCCCGGCGACCGCGTCCGGCCCCTCGAGCGCGGCCAGCCTGCCGTGGACGATCGCCTCGGTCCGGCGCAGCTCCGCGACGACGCAGTCGGCCAGTTCGGCGTCCAGGACGAGTCTGCCTTCGACGGCCAGTGCAAGCAGGACGTCCCCGTCGAACTTCTCGCGTGGTTGCTCCACTGGCCCGTCCTCTGCTTCGGTGTTCGGCCCAGCATTGATCACGGGAAGCGGATAACGGCAGCCCAGCGCCGTATTTCTGCCCGTGAACGCGGCGGTCTTGCCCGGTCGACCACAGACGGTCGACCGATCAAAACAACACAAACGGGCCGGTGACCGAAAGTATGCGTCGTCGGCCAAACGCTTACCGTGAGCAGTATTAGGAATAATCGCGGAAGATTCGCCGGTCGGCGCAGCTCACAGGCTTTCCCAGCTCAAAGGTGACCGATAGGGAAACCAACATGAAACGGTGCCCGATTGGTTGCGAATCCCACACAAGCGGGTTTAGACTCCGGCGAACCCACAAGATCCCCTTGGAGCGACGGGTAACAGGGACTGGCCAATGACGGTGAACGAGGGCGATTCCCGCACGGTCCGGCTGTTGGGCACTGTCGCGGCGTGGCACGGTCTCACCGAGATCGCGCTCGGCCCGGCCCAGCGCCGCGCGGTCTTCGCCGTACTCGCGTCACGAGCCGGACAGGTCGTCTCCCGCGAAGAACTCATCGAGGCCGTCTGGGGTGAGAATCCACCGCCCAGCGCCACGGGAAGCGTCTACACCTATATCTCCGCGCTGCGTCGCGCGCTCGGGTCCGCGGACATCCTGAGCACCTCCCGCTCGGGCTACTGCCTGAATCTGCCCAAAACGCAGATCGACGTCCATCTCGCGGAGCGTCATCTCGACGACGCCCGCGACCACCGGCTTTCCTCCGACCATCAGGCCGAGTCGGACGCGCTGAGCGCGGCACTCGCGCTGTGGCAAGGAGAAGCGCTCAGCGGAATTCCCGGCCCGTACGCCGAAACCCAGCGTGCCAGGCTCGAAGAGATGCGGATGTACGCGCTCGAACGGCACGCCGAAGTGACGCTGCGGCTCGGTGGTCACCGTGAACTCGCCGGTGAGCTCGCGCCGCTCGTGCGGCAGCATCCGCTGCACGAAGGCCTGCACCGCATGCACATCACAGCGTTGTACCGCTCCGGCCGCCAGGCCGAGGCGGCGGAGGCGTTCAGCAACGCCCGCGAGACCATCATCGAGCAGTCGGGCCTCGAACCCGGCGCGCAGCTGCTCGCGCTGAGCCAGCGGATGCGCACCGTGGCGCCCGGCCCCCAGCGGCCGTCGGTTTTCGTTGGCAGGCATGCGGAACTGGACCGCGTGCGCCGAGGACAAGGCGCGCTGTGGATCGAAGGCGAAGCGGGCAGCGGCAAGAGCGCGCTGCTCGCCGAAGCGCTGGCAGGCCGGGCGAACGTCCGCTGGGCCGCCGGTGACGAGCTCTGCCGCAGGACGCCGCTGAGCCTGATCGCCGACTGTCTCGGCGAGACGCAGCACCCCGAGCAGACCGTCACCGACCTCTGCGCGCGAGGCCCGCTGGTGCTGGTCTTCGAAGATCTGCAGTGGGCCGACGCGGAAAGCCTGCTGGTCTGGCAACGCCTGCGCCGGCTCACCGACCACCTGCCGCTGCTGCTGATCGGCACCGCGCGTCCTCGGCCACACCGGCGTGAACTGGCCATGCTTCGCGAGAACGCCGAGGTCATCACCCTGTCCGGCTTGGACGAAGCCGCGACCGCGGACCTCGCCGCAGAGCTACTGGGACGCCGTCCTGTCGACGCGACGCTCACGTTCATGCGCGCCCACACCGGCGGCAATCCGGCTTATCTCAGCCACTTGCTCGAGGAGTACGCGCAGGGCACCGACATCACCGCGGCCGACGCGATGGACGGCAGGCCACGGCCCGCCGCGCTCGTCGAGGACCATCTCGCCTCGCTTTCGTTGCCCGCCAAGCGAATGCTGAACTCAGCCGCGTTGTTCGGCGACACCTTCGGCGTCACCGACCTCACCCACGCGTCCGGTATCGACCTGGCACTGCTGATCGAGTCGGTCGAGGAGACGCTCGCCGCCGGCGTGCTCGAAGAAGCCGGTGACCAGCTGCGTTTCCGTGTCCCGCTGGTCCGCGCAGTGTTCTACGCGGCGACCTCGCCTGCCATGCGCGCGATGCTGCACCAGCAGATCGCGGCCACCATGGCCACCGCGGGCGCGCACCCGGAGCAGGTCGCCGGGCAGCTGTTCGCCGCACCCGAAAGCCTCACCAGGGACTGGGTGCCCGAGTGGGTGCTGGCCAATGTGGACGACCTCTCCACCGACCGCGCCGTCGAGCTGCTGCACCGGATTTCCCAGCAGTGGGGCCTTTCCGAGGAACTGCGGCTCGCGCTGACCGCCGCGCTGGCTCGGCTGCTGCTGCCGGACGAACCGTGCGCACCCCAGCGCGGCACCCAAAACCTCACGCAGGCAACACCTTCCGTGGTCGCCCGACCGCGCAGAGGACGCCGCGTCAAGGTGCGGACGTTCCCGTTCGGGCAGACCGGGTGTCCACCGGGGCCGGAAGCCGCACAGCCGCCTCCGCTTCGCTTCCTGCACTCGGGCACGGCTAACTAGCCTGAGCGGCACCCCTGGTGAAGGAGTGCCGAATGTATGCCGAGGAACGGCAGCGCGCCATTCTCGAGCAGGCGAGGCGCCATGGCCGCGTCGACGTCTCCTCGCTGGCCGCTTCCTTCGCCATCACGGCCGAAACCGTGCGCCGTGACCTCACCGCGCTCGAACGCAGCGGGGTGCTCTGCCGGGTGCACGGCGGAGCCATCCCGATCGAACGGCGCGGGTTCGAACCGGGCTTCGCCGACCGCGACACGGTCATGATCGAGGAGAAGGAACGCATCGCCGTCGCGGCACTGAGCCATTTGCCGACCGCAGGCGCGGTTTTCCTCGACGCCGGAACGACAACGGGCAGGCTGGCGGCAGCGCTGCCTGCCGAACTCGGGCTCACCGTGGTCACGCATTCGCTGACGAACGCGCTGGCGCTGTCCGGGCATCCCCATCTGACGCTGATGATGGTCGGCGGCCGGGTGCGCAGGCGCACACTGGCCACAGTGGACAGTTTCGCGCTCGACACCCTGCGCGACGCCACGGTCGAGGTCGCCTTCATCGCGGCCAACGGGCTGTCGTCGGCTCGCGGGCTCACCACGCCGGACCCGGCGGAGGCGATGATCAAACGGGCGGCGATCCATTGCGCCAGGCGGGTGATTCTCGTCGCGGACCATACGAAAGTCGGGAACGACCACTTCGCCAGGTTCGGTGACCTGACCGACGTCGACACCTTCATCACCGACACCGGGATAGACCCGCGCCTGGCCCGCGAGATCGCCGCGAAGGGCCCGCAAGTACTGACGGTATGAGCCCGGAGCCGCTGCTCGCCCGTTCGAGTGACCGGTCGCCAAGTGGTGGGTGAGCAACCCCCACCGGAGGCGGACGTCCTAAACTGCGGGACAAGCAGCCAGAGAATGGAGCCGGCGTGACGAACGGGTCGGACGGCCGGTTACGCGTCGAACTGCTCGGTCCTCCCCGCGCCTGGCTCGGTGACACGGAGCTGCGGCTGGGCCCGGCTCGGCAACGCGCGGTCTTCGCGACACTCGCCGCCAGGTGCGGCCAGCCGATCACACTCGGGGAACTCATCGCGGACGTCTGGGGCGCCGCGGCTCCGGCCAGCGCGACCGGCAGTGTCCACACCTACATCTCCGGCCTGCGCGGCGCGATCCGGAAGGCCGCACCCGGCAGCGCGCCCCACGATCTGCTCTCCTCGTCCGGGTCCAGCTACGCGCTGCGGCTGGACAGGACAGAACTGGACATGCGCCTGTTCGAACAGGAAACCGCCGAAGCGCGGCGGCTGACCGGCAGGCGGGAAACGCGCGAAGCGGCCGCACTGCTGACCACGACGCTCGACCGCTGGCGCGGCGAAGCGTTCTCCGGCGTGCCGGGGCCGTTCGCCGACCAGGAGCGGGCACGGCTGGCCGAACTCCAGCTGACCGCGATCGAGCTGCGGGCCCAGCTGATGCTCGGACTCGGCGGTCATCGCGAGCTCGTCGCCGAACTGGCCGAGCTGGTGCGCAGGCATCCGTTGCGCGAGTCGCTGTACGAGCCGCTCATGCGGGCGCTGCACGGTAGCGGGCGGCCGACCGAGGCGCTGGCCGTGTACCGCGACGCCAGGCAGGTGCTGGTCGAGGAGCTGGGCGTCGAACCCAGCGCCGCGCTGCGCGAGCTGCACCAGCGGATCTTGGACGGCACCGCGGGCGAGCCGGTCGCGCCGAAGCAGCAGCCGCTGTCGATCGTGCCGCCGCCGATCGCGAAGGCCATCGAGCGCGGCGGCGCCACCGGCGTCTTCCTCGGCCGGGACCGGGAAGTGGGGCTGCTGCGCGGATTCGTCACCGAGGTGCTCGCCGGGCGCGGCCGTCCGGTGTGGATCGAGGGCGAGCCCGGCATCGGCAAGTCCGAGCTGCTCGCCGCCGGGCTCGCGAGCGCGGGGCAGCGTGGCTGTCAGCTGGCCTGGACGGCCGCCGACGAGCTGCAGCAACGGTTTCCGCTCAACGTGATCATGGAATGCCTGGACGTGCGGCATGGCTCGGCGGATCCGGCCAAGGCCAAATTGGCCAGGGAACTGCATGCCGAGCCCGCGCACGGCGACCCGATCCTCGCCGCGGTCGACCGGCTGCTGGCGCTGGTCGACGAGACCTGCGCGGCCGGTCCGCTGGTGCTGGTGATCGACGACCTGCACTGGGCCGACGAGGCGAGTGTGCTGCTGTGGCAACGGCTCGCGGCCGCCACCCGGCAGCTGCCGCTGCTACTGGTCGCCGCATGCCGCACCGGCCATGGTCGTCATGATCTCACCCAACTCCGTCGTGGTGTCGAGGCCAGGGCCGGCGAGGTCCTGCCGATCGAATCGTTGAGCCAGACCGAGATCCGCGAGGTGTTCGAGGGCATTCTCGGCGCGAGGTTGAGCGCGAGTCTGCGCCCGCTGGTGCTGCGTGCTTCGGGAAATCCGCTCTATGCCAGGGAAATCGCCCACGATCTGCTGCGCCGTGACGCCGTGCGAATCGTCGACGGGGTCGCCGAGGTCGCGCTCGACGTCACCGAGAACGCGCCGCGGTCGCTGCTCGCCGCGGTCAGCCGCACACTGGAGTGCCTCGACCCGGCCACCACGCAGGTGCTGCGCAGCGCCTCGCTGCTCGGCGCGGAGTTCGAGGTGGAGGACGTCGCCGCGATCGCCGGGAAGTCCCCGCTGGAGCTGGTGGCCGCGCTCGAAGAGGCGACCGGCGCAGGCGTGGTCGAGTCCGCGGGCGAGAAGCTGGCGTTCCATCACCCGTTCCAGCGGCAAGCCCTTTACGACGGCATCGCCAAGCCACTGCGTGCCGCGTTGCACCGGCGTGCCGCCGAGGCGCTCGCCGACCACGGCGCGCCGGTCAAGCGGGTCGCCGAACAGCTCGCGGCCGAGCCGGTCCAGGTCGACGCCTGGGTCGTCCGCTGGCTCGTCGCCAATCACGTCGCGGTGTCCAACCGGGCCCCGCACATCGCGCTCGAGCTGCTGAGACGGGCGCTGGACAGCGCCGTGCCCAGCGCGGCCGAGCGCGGCACGCTCACCGCGGCGATGGTCAGGGTGCTGTTCCGCCTCGGCCAGGACCCGGAAGCCGAGGCCGTGCACGCCGTCCGGGTCGTGCAGGATCCGGCGGACCGCGTCGAAATGCGGCACGTGCTGGCCGCGTTGCAGTACCGCCGGGGCGACACCCCCAGCGCGCTGGCGACGATGGCCGAGGCGATGAACGACCCGGCGCTGCCGGAGAGCTGGCGCACCAGGAATCAGACGCTGCTCGCCAACTTCCGGCGCGGTGACCTCGCCGACCTCGACCAGACCGAGCGGACCGCGCTCCGGCTGCACGCGGAGGCGACCGCGGCGGGTGAACGTTATCCGGCCGCGCACGCGTTGCAGACGCTCTGGCTCGTCCACTCGATCCGCCGCGAGCACGACCGCGCGCTGGAGTCGGTCAACGCGGCGCTCGACACCACCGGTGACAGCGCCGAGCTGGCGGCTCTGCGTCTCGACCTGCTCGACAACCGGCTCTTCACGTTGCAGAACCTCGACCGGCTCGGCGACGCGGAGTCGACGCTGCACGCCGGATACGACCTCGCGGCCAGGCACGGCCTGCCGGTCGGCCCGCAGGTTTCGGCCGCGGTGCACTACTTCTGGATCGGGCATTGGGACGAGGCGCTCGCCGAGCTGGACACGGTGACCGAGGACGGCCCCGCGATCACGTTCAACGGCGTGCGCGAGGCGGGCGCGGCCGCGCTGCTGCTGCACGGGGTCGCCGCGCTGATCGCCGGTCATCGCGATCAGCGGGCCGCGGTGCGCGCGCATCTGGAAGCCGCCGAGGCGCACTCCCCCTCGAATCCGTCCGAGCGCGAGAGCTGCGACTTCTACCTCGCCGCGATGGCGATGGCCGCCGAGCAGCGGCAGCGGCCGGAGGAGGCGCTGCGCCTGTTCAGCCCGGTGCTGCGGCCTGATTTCGCCAGGATGATGCTGCGGCACCAATGGTTGCCCGACGTCGTCCGCATCGCGCTCGCGGCCGGAAACCACTACATCGCCCACGAAGCGCTGTCCGTCTGCGCCGAGGAGGCGAAGCAGGAGACCGTCCCGGCGCGTGCGGCGGCCGCGGCGGCCCGCTGCCGGGCGCTGATCGACGGCGACCCGGAAGGCGCGCTCGCCGCCGCCGACCACTACCGCGAGGTCGGCAGGCCCATCGAGCTGGCGGCGGCCTTGGAGGACGCCGCCGAATTGCTCGCCCGCGCCGGTCACGCCGAGCACGCGACCCGGTCGCTGACCGAGGCCGCGGAGGTGCTCGGCACCGTTTCGGCGGGCTGGAGCATCCGCCGCGCCGAGGCCAGGCTGCGGCCGTACGGCGTGCACAGCCAGGCGCACAGCCCGAGCACGGGATCGTTGTCCCCCTTGGAGATCCGGATCGCGCAGCTGGTCGCGGCGAAGCTGTCGAACCCGGAGATCGCGGCCGAGCTCAGCCTGCCCCGGCGCACGGTGCAGTCGCTCGTCTCCCGCGTACTCACCAAGTTGCACGCCGACTCCCGGACCATGGTCGGGGACCAGCTTCCCCGTCGTCTCGCTTGATCGTTTATAACGCGGGCGTCGCGGCGCGGGGGCACATGAGGTTCACTCGGGCACCATCCCTGCCCGAACAGTCACCAGCCGCTGCCGAAAAACGGGGACGAATGCATAATCCGAGCATTGACCGAAGGAGAGTCATGGCCCGCCCGAAAGGTTTACCGGCGATCGCCGCGATGCTGACCTGCGCGTTGGTACTCGCGGGTTGTTCAGGCACGGCGGCTGAACCGAAAGCGGACGGGCCGGTGACGCTGACCGTCGCGACATTCGGCGAATTCGGTTATGAAAAACTTTTCAAAGAGTACGAGAAGGCGCATCCCGGAACGACCGTGGTCAGCCGGGTGGCGGACTTCGAAACACATCACAAACAACTCGCGACCAGCCTCGGCGCCGGGCGCGGTGCGGCGGACGTCGTCGCCATCGAAGAGCAGTACATGCCGCAGTTCCGGCAGTCCAAGGACAAGTTCGCGGACCTGGCGCAATTCGGCGCGAAAGACCTCCGCCCGCGGTGGCGGCCGTGGAAATGGGAACAGGGCGCCGTCGGCGACTTCGTCATGGGACTCGGCACCGACATGGGCAGCCTCGCGATGTGTTACCGCCGCGACCTCTACGAAAAGGCGGGCTTGCCGACGGACCGCGAGGCCGTCGCGGCCTTGTGGCCGACCTGGGAGCAGTTCGCGCAGGTGGCGGACCGGTTCTCCGGCAAGGTGACGGACGCGAAGTTCGCCGACTCGGACGGCACCATTTACACCGCGATCATCAACCAGTCCGAAGAGAACTACTTCGCCAAGGCCGACGACGGGTTCATCGGCGACACCAATCCGGCGATCCACTCGGCGTTCGCGCTCGCGGGCGGTATCGGCGCGAAAGGGCAGACCGCCAGGGTCACCCCGTTCACCCAGCCGTGGACCGTGGCGATCAAGCAGAGCCGGTTCGCGACCATCACCTGCCCGGCCTGGATGCTGACCCAGATCCAGGAGGCGGGCGGCCCCGAGCTGGCAGGCAAATGGGACGTCACGTCGATTCCCGGCAAGGGCGGCAACTGGGGCGGCTCGTACCTGACCATCCCCGCGCAGGGCACGCACCAGAAGCAGGCGTACGACCTGGCGACCTGGCTGACCGCGCCCGAGCAGCAGAAGCGGATCTTCCTCGACAGCGGCCTGCTGCCGAGCGCGCTCGACGCGTACCAGGACGGCGCGGTGCTCTCGCACACCAACGCCTATTTCAGCGGCGCGCCGGTCGGGAAGCTCTTCGCCGCGTCGGCGGAAGCGTTGCGGCCCAACTATCGCGGCCTGCACGACGCGCATGTGCGGCCCGCGTTCGGACACGGCCTCGGCCGGGTCGAAGAAGGCAAGCAGAACGTCGATCAGGCATGGGACCAATCGGTCACCGAAGCGCGTGCGGCGGCATCGAACTAGGGAGTGGGGTCCGGTGACTTTTCCGCACGGGTTCATCTGGGGCACGGCGACCGCCTCGTACCAGATCGAGGGCGCCGTCACGGCCGACGGGCGCGGACCGTCCATTTGGGACACCTTCGCCGCGCAGCCAGGCAAGGTGCTCGGCGACGCCTCGGGTGAGCGCGCGTGCGAGCACTTCGACCGGTACCGCGAGGACATCGAGCTGCTGCACGAACTCGGCATGCCGTACTACCGGTTTTCCACGGCGTGGTCCCGGATCATGCCGGACGGCCGCACGGTCGAGCCGCGCGGCATCGCCTTCTACGACCGGCTGATCGACCGGTTGCTGGAACGCGACATCACCCCGATGCTCACGCTCTACCACTGGGATCTACCGCAGGCGCTGGAAGACGAAGGCGGCTGGCGGAACCGTGACGTGGCCGGATATTTCGCCGACTACGCGCAGACCGTCCACAAAGCACTCGGCGACCGGGTGCGGCAGTGGACCACGATCAACGAGCCGTTCTGTGCCGCGTTCCTCGGCTACGGCAACGGCCAGCACGCGCCGGGGCTGAAGGACGAAGGCGCCGCGCTCGTCGCCGCGCACCACCTGCTGCTCGCGCACGGCCATGGCGCGCAGGCGTTGCGCGCGAGCGGCGCCGACGAAGTGTCCATTGTGCTCAACTTCTCCCCCGTGCTGACCGAAGTGGACGACGAGGTCCACCGTGAGGCCGCGCGCAAGTTCGACTTCCTGCACAACAGGTTCTTCCTCGACCCGGTGCTCGGCCGCGGCTACCCGCCCGAGCTGCTCGAGGACCTGGCGCACGTCGGCACGCTCGAACCGGCGATCCAGGACCGGGACCTGGAGATCATCGCGCAGCCGCTCGACTGGCTGGGCGTCAACTACTACGCGCCGACCCGGTCGAAGCCGCTGGCCGACCCGGCCGCCGACAGCAACTGCCCGCTGCCGGGCCTGCGCGGGATGGACGTGCAGCCGCCGCAGGGCGAGCTGACCTCGTTCGGCTGGGAGCAGCGCCCGGAGTCGTTCACCGACCTGCTGCTGTGGCTGACCGAGCACTGCGACGGCGTGCCGCTGATCGTCGCGGAGAACGGGGCCGCGTTCGCCGACGTGGTCGAGGACGGCCGGGTGCACGACGCCGAGCGGGTGCGGTACTTCGCGAAGCACATCGGCGCCGTGCACAACGCGGTCGCGCGCGGCGCGGACGTCCGCGGCTACCTGGCCTGGTCGCTGCTGGACAACTTCGAGTGGGCCATGGGATACACCCAGCGCTTCGGCCTGGTGCACGTCGACTTCGAGACACAGCAACGCATCGTCAAGGACAGCGCGCGGTTCTTCGCGGCCGTCGTGGCGGGCAATTCAGCTCCGGAACGCGCCGGCGCGCATGACGCCGTTGACGATCTGGCGGGCCAGCAGGATGAACAAGGCGACGACCGGTAGCACGCCGAGTGTCGCCGCGGTGAGCATGAGCGAGTAGTCCGTGAAGTAGCCACTGGCCAATCTGGACAGTGCGACCTGCACGGTCGGGCTCTGGTTCGGGTCGAGAATGATGAGCGGCCAGAAGAAATCGTTCCACGCGGTCATGAACGTCAGCATGGCGAGCACCGCGGCCTGTGGCCGGATGGCCGGCGCGGCGACGTGCCAGAACACGCGCAGCGTCGAGCAACCGTCCACTTTGGCCGCGTCGATCAGCTCGCCCGGTATCGCCTCTTCGCAGGCTTGGCGCATCCAGAACACGCTGAACGCGCCGACCAGCGCCGGCACGATCACCGCCTCCAGCCGCCCGTACCAGCCGAGTTCGCCGACCACCAGGTAGAGCGGGATGACCCCGAGCTGCGCGGGCACCATCGCGGTGCCGATGACCACGAGGAACAGCGAGTCGCGCCCGCGGAATCTCAGGCGCGCGAACGCGAACCCGGCCAGGCTGGCGAGCACGACGTTCGACACCGCGACCGTGGTGGCCACGATCATCGAGTTCTCCAGCGCCAGCCAGAAGTCAACCTTGTCGAAGACCTCGCGGATGTTCGCGAAGAGATTGCCGCCGGGCACCAGCGGCGGCGTCGTCTCGCCGATGGCCGAGTTGTCCCTGCTGGACACGACGAACGACCAGTACAGCGGGAAGATCGAGCCGACGCCGACCGCCACCAGCAGGCCGTAGACGAGGAAACCGGGCTTGGCACGCGCCATGGTCATTCACCGCCCCGGATCCGGCGCACCAGCAGGAAGTTGACCAGCGCGAACCCGGCCGAGAGCAGGAAGAGCACCCAGGCGATGGCGGCCGCGTAGCCCGCGTCGAACAGCCCGAACCCGCGCTCGTACAGGTACATCGCCAAGGTCTGGAACTCCCGGTCAGCGCCGCCGGTGCCCGCGATGCCGGTGTCGTCGAACAGCTGCGGCTCGGCGAACAACTGCAGTCCCCCGATGGTCGAGACCACCACGGTGAACAGGATGGTCGGCCGGATCGCGGGCACGGTGATCGACCAGAACGTCCGCCGGCGCGAGGCGCCGTCGATCATCGCGGCGTCGTACCGCTCCTGCGGGACGGACTGCATGGCGGCCAGGTACAGCAGCGCGTTGTAGCCGGTCCAGCGCCACATCACCATGGTGCTGATCGCGACGTGCGAGGCGAGCCGGTCCGCGCGCCAGTCGACCGGGTCGAGGCCGACGAGCCCGAGCACCCAGTTGACGACGCCGTAGTCCTTCGCGAAGAGCTGGCCGAAGACCAGCGCGACCGCGACGACCGACACGACGTTGGGCAGCAGCACACTCGCCCGCCACATCGTGCGCGCGCGAAGTGGCCGGTCGAGCAGCGCGGCCAGGCCGAGCGCGGCGAGCAGCTGTGGCACGGTGGAGAGCACGAACATGCTCACCGTGTTGAGCAGCGCGTTGTAGAAATGCGGGTCGGTCGCGAGCGTCACGAAGTTGTCGAAACCGACGAAACCCTTGTCGCCGTTGATCAGATGCCAGTCGTGCAGCGCGACCCAGGCGGTGTAGAGCATCGGAAAGAGCCCGAACACCCCGAAAATCACGAAGAAGGGAGCGGTCAGCAGGTACGGCCCGAGCCGATGCCGCAGGACACTCAAACGGTGATCACTTTGATGCCGGTCTGCGCGATCTCGTCGGCCAGCTGCGGATCGACGCCGGTGTCGGTGATCATCGTGTCGATGTCGCTCAGATCGGCGAACCGGGCGAAATGGTCGTTGCCGATCTTCGTGTGATCGGCGAGCAGCACGGTCCGCCGCGCGGCCGCGATGGCGGCCCGCTTGATCATGGCCTCGGCGGTGTCGGGCGTGGTCAGCCCGCGCTCGATCGAGATACCGTTGGTGGCGATGAACGCGATGTCGACGTAGGTGTCCTTGAGCGCGTTGAGCGCCCAGCTGTCGACCGCGGCCATCGTGCGGGCCCGCAGCCGCCCGCCGACCAGCATCAGCGTGATGTTCGGGCGGGTCGCGAGCGTGAACGCCGTGGTGAGCGAATGCGTGACGACGGTCAGTTCCCGGTCAGCGGGGATGATCTTGGCCAGCCGCCCGACGGTGGTGCCCGCGTCGAGCAGGATGGCGCCCTCGTTGGGCACCTGCTCCAGCGCGGCCGCGACGATCCGTTCCTTCTCGGCGGTCATCACGGTGTCACGCGTGGCCAGGCCAGGCTCGAACCCGAGCCGCTCCACCGGGATCGCGCCACCGTGCACCCGCCGCAGCACCCCGCTGCGTTCCAGCGCGGTGAGATCCCGCCGCACGGTCTCACTGGTGATCTCGAAGGTGGCGGCCAATGTCGCCACGTCGACCCGGCCATGCTGGCGAGCCTGCTTGAGAATCGCCCGCTGCCGTTCCTCGGCGTACATCGGTCACCTCCCTCTTCAGGGTGTGACAATAGTTGGAATCGTGTGGCTTCGACAACACAACCGGACATTCGCTCAGGCGTCGAGGTCCTCGGCGAGCAGGGCGGTGATCGCTTCGAGCGCCCGCTCGGCCCCCTCGCCGTCCGCGGAGACGACCACCTCTTCCCCACCGCCGACCCCCAGCGACATGACCGCCAGGATGCTGTCGGCAGGCACCGGCTTCCCGCCGTCCCGTCCAATGAGGACACGCACTGGCTGCTTACCCGCCGCCTCGACGAGCAGCCGCGCGGGCCGCGCATGCAACCCCACCTTCGACCCCACCACAACCTTCGCACTGACCACGACCCCTACCTCTCCACTCGACGAACCCGGGATAAAGCGGGCTTTACTCCCGGGGATAAAGCCCGCTTTGCTCCGGGGAGTAAAGCCCGCTTTATCCCGGGCCTGCTTGAAACCACTCCGACGCTGGCGTCCCAGGTCCACAAAGGACACTCGGTCCCGTCATGACGGCGCCCGCGAGGCCATGGTCGTGAGTGGTATGGCCGGTTCTAACCGGCTATACCACTCACGACCCGAGTTCGCGCAGGTCACCGGGGGTCGTGCGCGTTGCGGGCGGTTCCAACCGCCCGCAACGCTCACGAGCTTTTCAGGGCCTCGGCCGCGAGGGCCTGGCACTCGGCCAGGGTCCGTCCGCGCAGGGCCGCGCGGACTGCGGGGACCGCGGGCGCCGACATCGACAGGCTCGTGATGCCCATGCCCGCGAAGACCGGCGCGAGGCCGGGGTCGCTCGCGGCCTCGCCGCAGATGCCGACCGGTTTGCCTGCGCGGGCACCCGCGGCGGCGATGCCGGAGACCAGGTGCAGCAGCGCGGGCTGCCACGGGTCGAGCAGAAAACCGAGTTCGCCGAGCATGCGGTCGGCCGCGAAGGTGTACTGCGACAGGTCGTTCGTGCCGATGGACACGAAGTCGACCTCGGCCAGTATCGCGTCGGCCAGCACGGCCGCCGCGGGGATCTCGATCATCACGCCGACCCGCGAGATGCCTGCCGCACGCGCGACGCGGGCGAACGCGGCCGCCTCGGCGGGCGTCGCGATCATCGGCGCCATCACCTGCACCTGGGCGTCGTGGTCCCCGGTGGCCAAGGCGATCGCCTCAAGCTGCGCTGCCAGCAGTTCGGGATTGCGCACGCCGACCCGATATCCGCGGACGCCGAGCGCCGGGTTGGGCTCGTCGTCGGCGTTGGCGAACGGGACCGGCTTGTCGGCGCCGGCGTCGAGCGTCCTGATGACCACGGGCCGTCCGCCGAACTCGGCGAACACCTTCCCGTAAGCAGCACGCTGCTCTTCGACCGTCGGCGCCTCCACCCGGTCGAGGAACAGGAACTCCGTCCGGAACAGCCCGACCCCTTCGGCGTCGGCCGCCACGGCACCCGCGCCGCCGACGTTCAGCAGCAGCTTGACCGGATGCCCGTCCTTGGTCGAACCGGGCCCGGAGTGCCGCGCGAGTTCCTCGCGGGCCAGCTCGGTCTGTCGCGCGACCTCGGCCACCAGCTCCGCGTCAGGGTCGCGGACGACCGTGCCCGCGGTGCCGTCGACCAGCACCTCGTCACCGTCGGCGAGCCCGGCCGCCGCCGCGCACGCGACCACCGCCGGGATGCCGAGCGCCCGCGCGACGATCGCGGTGTGACTGGTCGGGCCGCCCTTCTCGGTCACGATCGCGAGCACCAGCGACGCGTCCAGCGTCACCGTGTCCGCGGGCGCGAGGTCGCCGCTGACCAGCACGTACGGCTTGTCCGACACGGGAAGCCCCGGCGGCGCGAGGCCGAGCACCGACGCGATCGCCCGGTCACGCAGGTCCGCGAGATCCGTCGTGCGCTCGGCGAGGTAACCGCCGATCGCCGCCAGCTTCTCGATCTGCGCGTCGAAAGAATCACGCAACGCCCATGCCGCGGGCGAACCCGCCTCGACAGCCTCGCGGACGCCGTCCTCGATCGCCGGATCGGCCGCCATCGCCGACTGGACCTCCAGGATGTCCCGCGCCTCCCCGCTCAGCGGTTCGGCGCGGCGCCTGAGGTCTTCCGAGACCGCGATGAGCGCCGCGACCGCTCGCGCGAGCTCGGTCGGCGCGTCGTCGACGTGGTCCCAGCGCTCGGGCAACGCCGGCGGCGCGCTCATCCGCGCCGCCGGCCCGAACACCGTGCCGGGGCTCGCCGGGCTGCCGGTCAGCCGTTCCATCAGCTCAGTCCAGGCTCGATGGTCACCTTGATGGCGTCGCCGCTGCTGACGATGTCGATGGCCTCGAGCACGCCGTCCAGCGGAAGCCGGTGGGTGATCAGGTCGGACACCGGCACCGCACCGGTCGCGATCAGCTCCAGCGCCTGCTTGTTGTGCTCGGGGCTGGATCCGTTGGCGCCGTAGATGGTCAGCTCGCGGTAGTGCACCAGGTTCGAATCGCAGGCGATGATCGGGTTGTCCTTCGGCAGGCCGCCGAAGAAGCTGATCCGGCCGCGCCGCGCGGCCATCCGGAGCGCGTCCTCCTGGGTCTTGCCCGCGGCGGCCGCGGTGATGATCAGGTCGGCGCCGCGGCCTTCGGTCAGCGCGAGCACCTGCTCGACCGAGTCCACTTCGGACGCGCAGATCGCGGCGTCCGGCTTGACCAGGTCGGCGGCCATGTCGAGCCTGCCGCGGTTGAGGTCGACCAGATACACGGCGCCGGCGCCCTTGGCGCGGGCGAGACGCACGTGCAGGCAGCCGATCGGCCCGGCGCCGACGACCACGACCACGTCGCCCTCTTCGACACCGGCGAAGTTCTGTCCATTGAGGACACAGGCGAGCGGCTCGGCGACGGAAGCCTCCGCGTACCCGACGTTGTCCGGGATGCGGTTGAGCCCGTCCACCTTGAGCACGTTGCGCGGCACGATCATGTACTCGGCGAACCCGCCGTCGAAGTGGTAGCCCATCGACAGCTGGTTCGGGCAGATCGTCTGGTACCCGCGCAGGCATTCGGCGCACTCACCACACGGGATCGCCGCGATCACCTGCACACGGTCGCCGGGAACCCAACCCTCGACCTCGGCGCCGACCTCCACGATCTCGCCCGCGATCTCGTGCCCGATCACGCGCGGCGGGTCGATGTGGTGGTGGCCGTGCCGGAAGATCTTCAGGTCGGTGCCACAGGTCGAGGTGTTGTGGACCCGGATCTTGATCTCTTCGGGGCCGGGCACCGGTTCGGGCGCCTCCTCGATCCGGATGTCACCGGGTGCGTAGAAGCGAGCGACCTTCACTGATTTTTCTCCTCACCAAGGGAATCCAGCAGCCGGATGACCGTCTCGGCGTCGGCCGCCGAGCGGAGTTCCGCCGCCTTGTCGTCGTCGAGCAGTACGTGGGCCAGCGCCGAGAGGATGCCGACCTGTTCGGACCCGTTCGCCGCGATGCCGACGCACATGCGGACGTCGTGCCCGCCCCAGTCGACACCGTCGGGGAACTGCAGCACCGCGAGCGAGGTGCGCTTGACGAACTCGCGCGACGCGTCGGTGCCGTGCGGGATGGCGACCTGGGCGCCGATGAACGTCGACACCGACTGCTCGCGTTCGTGCATCGCGGGCAGGTATTCCGCCGACACCGCCCCGATTTCCAGCAGCACCTTGCCGACCTGGTCGATCGCGTCCTCGCGGGACGTCGCGGTGCAGCCGAGCCGGATGCCTTCCACCGCAAGGGTTTCAGTCGGCAAGGGAACCGCCTCCGGAGATCGCCGCCTCGACGCGGTCGAACAGCGGGTCGCCGAGGAAGCTCTGGAAGCCGAGCACGACGGCGTCACCGGAAGCCTTGCGGGCGCGGGAAACCAGGCCCTCCTGGCACAGCACCAGCTGCGCGTCGGCAGGGATCTCGTCGACCGGGGTGTGCTCGACCTTGACCTTGTACGGCTTGAGCCGCTTGGCCAGCTGGGAGGCGACCATCACGCTGCTGCCCATGCCCGCGTCGCAGGCGATGATGACCTTCTTGATGTCGCTGCCTTCGATGCTGCTCATCGGTGAACTCCCTTTCAGGCGACGGATCCGCCGTTGGCGACCTGCTGGTTGGTTTCCTCTTCGGCGGCGCCGCGGCCGAACTTCAGCAGCACGGCGCTGACCATGAACGACACCGCGGCGGCGACCGCCACGCCGAGGATCACCCCGAAGAAGCCGCCCTTCGGCGTCACCGCGAGCACGGCGATGATGCTGCCCGGCGACGGCGTCGCGGTGAGCCCGGCGCCGGTGATGCTGAAGACGAGCACGCCAGCGGCGCCGCCGGCGATGGCCGCGAGGATCAGGCGCGGAGCGGCGAGGATGTACGGGAAGTAGATCTCGTGGATGCCGCCGAGGAACTGGATCAGCATCGCGCCGGGCGCGGTGGCCCGCGCGGTCTTCGCGCCGAACAGCGTCAGCGCCAGCAGGATGCCGAAGCCGGGGCCGGGGTTCGGCTCGATCAGGAACGCGATCGACTTGCCCTGCTCCAACGCCTGCTGCACACCGAGCGGGCTGAGCACGCCGTGGTTGATCGCGTTGTTGAGGAACAGCACCTTCGCCGGTTCGACGATGATCGACACCAGCGGCAGCAGGTTCGCCTCGACCAGCGTCCGCACACCGGACCCGAGTGCCTTGGTGATGCCCTGCACGACCGGGCCGATGGCGACCATGCCGAGAATGGCCATCGCGCCGCCGATGATGCCCGCGCTGAAGTTGTTGACCAGCATCTTGAAGCCGGGGTGGGTCTTCGAGCCGACCTTGTCGTCCCACAGCTTCAGCAGGTACGCCGTCAGCGGGCCGATCGCCATGGCGCCGAGGAACATCGGGATGTCCGCGCCGACCACGATGCCGATGGTGGCGACCGCGCCGACCACGCCACCGCGGTGCCCGTGCACCAGCCGCCCGCCGGTGAACCCGATCAGCACCGGCAGCAGGATCTTGATCATCGGCTCGACCAGCAGCGCGAACTTCGCGTTCGGCAGCCAGCCAGACGGGATGAACAAGGCGGTGATCAGGCCCCACGCGATGAACGCGCCGATGTTGGGCATGACCATGCCGGCGAGATGACCGCCGAAGCGCTGAACCGTGACCCTGGCCTGCTGCGCCCTGGATGGCGCGGTTTCCGATTTAGTCATCGTTGACTTCCCGTTTGTTCTAGGAATTGATACGCGCGACGCGCACAACACGGCCCTTGATGTCTTCGACGCCCGGCATCGTGCTGCCGGGCAGTGAAACGGCGGCGGCGCCCCAGGCCACGGCTTCGGAAAGCGCGTCGGGCCCTTGCCCGCCCGCGGAAAGGAAGCCGGCGAGCAGCGCGTCGCCCGCGCCGACGGAGCTGCGTACTTCGGCATCGGCGTTGGCGTGCCACACGCCTTCGCCGTCGACCAGCACCGCGCCTTCGCCGCCGAGGCTGGCGAGCACCGCGCCGGCGCCCCGCGCGCGCAGTTCGTGCGCGGCCGCGACGACGTCGGCCATGGCCGGGAGTTCGCGCCCGACGGCCTCCTCCAGTTCGTGGAGGTTCGGCTTGATCAGCGCGGGCCTGGCGGCGAGCGTCTCGACGAGCGCCGGTCCGCTGGTGTCGACGGCCACGTGGACGCCTTCGCCGGTCAGCCTGGCGACCAGGTCGGCGTAGAAGTCCACCGGCGCGCCCGGCGGGAGGCTGCCCGCGAGCACGACCCAGGTGGCGTCGGCGATGTTCGCGAGCGCGGCGTCCCTGATGGCCTCGGCGTCGGCCGGGGTCAGCGACGGGCCCGCCTCGTTGAGCTTGGTGACGGTGCCGTCCGGCTCCACCACGCTGACGTTGCAGCGCACCGACCCCGTTGTCGGCACGCGCACCACGTCGACGCTGTCCGCGGTCAGCAGCGCGACGAGCTGAGCGCCCTCGGCGCCGCCGACCGGCACCACGGCCCGTGTCTTGACGCCGTTGCGGACCAGCGCCCTGGCCACGTTGACGCCCTTGCCACCCGGGTGGACCCGCGTCCGCGACGCCCGGTGCAACTCGCCCCGCACCAGCCGGTCCACTTCGATGGTCCGGTCCACGCTGGGGTTCGCCGTCACGGTCACGAACACGCGTACACCACCTCACACTCACACCGGATGTTGGTTTGAGTGATTTTGCATGGTTCTACGTGGGTTTACAACCCCAGTTGCCCGAACGGCCGGTCCGGTTGTCCCTTCGGACCACCCGAACCGGCCGTTCACCTGCGGTTTAGCTGTTAAGTTGGACAACCAGACAAAGATAAATCAACACACCCGGACATCCGTGTCACTCGGGGTTCACTCCACCGTGACGCTCTTCGCGAGGTTGCGAGGCTTGTCCAGGTCACGGCCGAGCTTGCGCGCGACGTGGTACGCGAACATCTGCAGCGGCACGCCCAGCAGGATCGGGTCCAGCTCCGGCTCGCACGCGGGCACCCGGATGACCGCGTCGGCCAGATCCTCGGGCAGGTCCGTGTTGGTGACCACGATGACCGGGCCGCCCCTGGCCTTGATCTGCTCGACCGTGCCGATGTTCTTGGTCACGAGGTCGTCGCCGGGCACGATCACGACCGAAGGCATCGTGGCGTCGATCAGCGCGAGCGGGCCGTGCTTGAGCTCCGCGGCTTGATAAGCCTCCGCGTGGATGTACGAGATCTCCTTGAGCTTCTGCGCGCCTTCGCGCGCGACCGGCCAGGCGCGGACGCGGCCGATGTAGAACATGTGCTCGGCGTCGGCGAACCGGCCGGCGATTTCGGCGATCTCCCCGTCCAGCTTGAGGATTTCCGACAGCAGCGACGGCAGCTTGGCGAGCGCGTCGACGATCCGCTTGCCGTTGGCGACCGAAAGATCACGCACGCGGCCGAGTGAGAGCGCGAGCATCGCGAAGGCGACACCCATGTTGGTGACGGCCTTCGTCGACGCGACCGACACCTCCGGGCCCGCGTGCAGCAGCATGCCGCGGCCGCATTCGCGCGCGATCGCGCTGCCGGTCACGTTGACGATGCCGATCACCCGGCCGCCCTTGCGCTTGAGCTCGCGGATGGCCGACAGCGTGTCGGAGGTTTCGCCGGACTGGCTGACCGCGACGTAGAGCGTGTCGGTCTCGATGACCGGGTTGCGGTAGCGGAACTCGGACGCGGCCTCGGCGTCGGCCGGGATCCGCGCGAACTCCTCGACGAGGTTCGCGCCGACCTGCGCCGCGTAATACGCCGAGCCGCAGCCGAGGAACTTGACGCGGCGGAAGGACCGCAGCTCGGTCGGGTCGAGGTCGAGGCCGCCGAGGTGCGCGGTGGCGAACCGCTCGTCGAGCCTGCCGAGCAGCGCGCGGCGCACGGCGTCCGGCTGCTCGTTGATCTCCTTGAGCAGGTAGCTGTCGAAGCCGCCGAGCTGGTAGTCCTCGTCGATGACCTCGACGGTGGTCGGCGTCTTGACCGTGCGCTCGGCCTTGAGGGTCCTGGTGCGGAACTCGCTCGCGGTCAGCGTCGCCAGCTCGCCGTCGTCGAGGTAGACCACGCGCTGGGTGTGCCGGACGATCGCGGCCACGTCGGAGGCGACGAACATCTCGCCGTCGCCGATGCCGAGCACGATCGGGCTGCCGTTGCGGGCGACCACCAGCTCGTCGGGGTTCTTGCTGTCGAACACGACCAGGCCGTACGCGCCATCGACGCGCAGCAGCGCCTTGCGGACGGCGTCCTCGAGCGAGGCCGAGTCGTCGAGCAACGCGGCGATCATGTGCGCGAGCGCCTCACTGTCGGTCTCGCTGGCGAGCGCGACACCCTCGGCGACGAGCTCGGCGCGGAGGCGCTCGGAGTTCTCGATGATCCCGTTGTGCACCACGGCGATCCGGCCGGAGGTGTCGGTGTGCGGGTGCGCGTTGGCGTCGTTGGGCTCACCGTGGGTGGCCCAGCGGGTGTGCGCGATGCCCGCGGTGCCGGTCAGCCCGTCGTCGACGAGGTCACGCAGCTCCTCGACGCGCACGGCCGCCTTGACGACCTTGAGCCTGCCCTTGGCGACCACCGCGAGACCCGCCGAGTCGTAGCCGCGGTACTCCAGCCTGCGCAGACCTTCCAGCAGGATGGGAACGGCCGCCCGCGGCCCGATGTACCCGACGATTCCACACATACGTTGACTCCTTGGTTAGCCGTACACGATCCGGCGCAGCTGCCGCTCGCTCGGCGGGACCGGCGCGACCGGCCGGTGTGCCAGTTCACGAGCGATCTCCGGCCAGATCTGCGGGTTCTTGCGCCCGCGACGTCGTAGTTCGGCATGCCGCCTGCGCACGAACTGCTCGGTGGTCTCGCTGAAGTACGCGACCACGTCGGCGACCACGCGTGCCGCCGTCTCCGCGGGCAGTCCCGCGGACATGGCGATGTAGCGCGTCAGTTCGGCGTGCGGTGCCTCCACCCGGCCACCTTGGCATCGCGGGATTCGCTGAGCCAAATTTCTTGCCCGATTTCGGGCAAGAGTGAGTTGCGCCGCACATCAGGTGGACGAACGGACAGTTTCCCACATAAACTCACACAGACGGACTCTTGATCACGGGGGCGCGGGTGTACGCACAGGAGCGGCAACAGCTCATCCTCGACCGCGCCCGCCTCAACGGCCGCGTCGACGTGGCCGCGCTCGCCGACGAGTTCGCGGTCACCATGGAGACCATCCGCCGCGACCTCACGGTCCTCGAGCAGCACGGCGTGCTCCGCCGCGTCCACGGCGGCGCCATCCCGGCCGAGCGCCTCGGCTTCGAGGCCGCCGTCGAAACCCGCGAAGGCGTGATGACGTCCGAAAAGGACCGCATCGCCAAAGCCGCCCTGGAGCAGCTGCCCGCCGACGGCGGCACGATCCTCCTCGACGCGGGCACGACCACGGCCCGCCTCGCCGCCCTGCTCCCACCCGAGTCCGAGATAACGGTCGTGACCCATTCGGTCGGCATCGCGATGACACTCGCCACCCGCGCGAACCTGACGGTCATGCTCGTCGGCGGCCGCCTCCGCGGCCGCACCCTGGCCTCGGTCGACGCGTGGGCGTTGCACGCGCTCAGCGACACCTACGTCGACGTGGCTTTCATAGGCACCAACGGTTTTTCGGTCGCCCGAGGCCTGACGACCCCCGACTCGGCCGAGGCGATGGTCAAGCGCGCGGCCATGTCCGCGGCCCGCCGCAGCGTGCTGCTGGCCGACCACACGAAGGCGGGCAACGACCAGTTCGCGCGCTTCGGCGCGCTGGCCGACCTGGACGTCCTGATCACGGACTCGGCGCTCGACGCGGACCTGGCGACCGAGATCGCCGCCGCCGGCCCCCAGGTCATCACGGTCTAAGGGCTCGTGAGTGGTACGGCCGGTTAGAACCGGCCGTACCACTCACGACCCCCACGCCGATCCGGCGGACAACCGCTCACTCGCCGAACTCGGGACGGAAGCGGGCGCGAGCGAGCGAACGCTTTCGCGGCTGTTCCGCGCCGAGTTCGCGATGACGTTCCCGCAGTGGCGCATCGCTGCGGCTGGGCTTCACCGAGTGCCTTCATCGATGTGTTCAGGCAGGCCTTCGGCCACACACCCGGCCGAAACCGTTAGCAGGCGAGGGTTCCGGCGCGCAGCGCGTGACTGCCGTCGTTACCGTCGTCAGCCCAGAGGACCTGCTTGCTCCCCGACACGCAGGACGGAGAGATCGCGAAGCCCTCGTTGTTGTAGTCGGGCATGCCGGAGGGGCGCTCGTACACGGCGGTCGCGGCGAAGCGACCCTGCGCGTTGATGTCGAGCGTCGCGGTGCGGCCGTGGCAGGTGTCGTCGCAGGCGGCCCACAGGTGCCCGGTCGCCGCGTCGAACTCGAGATCCATGACCGCCGAGAACCCGGTCGAGATCGTCGCGACGCGGGTGAAGCCGCCGCCGGACTGGGTGAGCGCGTAGGCGTAGACCGTGCCGTTGGCTTCGAGGCCCGCGAAGTAGAGGCCGCTGCCGTGGCCGGGGTAGCGGCCCGGGTTGTACGCGGCGCCGGTGTGTTCGTCGCGGAAACCGTGCGAGGTAAGGAAAGTGTCCGGAACCCACGAGATGGCTTCGAGCCCGCTGTTGGCCGCGACGGACGGGAGGTCGCCGGTCAGGTTCCACTCCGCGGTCGCGGTGAGCGTGCTCGCGGTCGAGTTCGGGTCGAAACGCAGGATCTTCAACGCGCTCACGTTGTCGTTGGAGTTGTCGCGCTCGGTCGCCGCGAACAGGCCGTCCGGCGTGATGACCACGCCTTCCGCGTCGGGGTCGCCCTTGCCGTTGGCGAAGCGCAGCGGCTTGGCGGAGTCGACCCGCCACGTGGCACCGTTGGGCACCAGGCGATAGACCGTGCCAGGTCCGTTCTTGACCGCCCACACCACGCTGGCGCTCTGATACGAGAGCCCGCTCAGGTTGCTGCCGAACGCGTTCGCCGCGTCCGCGACGCTGACCGAGCTGCCACCCGGCCAAGCCGACACGACGACCGGGCACGCGTTCGGGGCGCCCTTGGTCGACGCGGTGGTCGTGACGAACGCGCCGGTTCCGTTGACACAGCGGCCATACGTGGTGCTCGCGTGCGAGGACCAGCTGTACGAGTCGACGAGCGTCGAGCCGCCGGGGAGGTACAGCCGCGCCGAGTCAGCGCTGCCCAAGCCGTACGCCGACTCGACGTCGAACGCCTTGTACGCGCCCGGCGCCAGCGAGGTGCCGGACGGGATCGTGAAGACGTGCGAGTTGTCGTTGTCCTTCAACACCCAGCCGGAGAGGTCGGCCGTGGCGGCGTCGAGGTTGACCAGCTCGATCCAGTCGCCGGGCGAGCCGCCGTTGGACTCGACCTCGTTGATGCGGACCTGTGCGGCCGCTTGCGCCACGGACGGCGCGACGGCCAGTCCCAGCACGATCGCGGACAACGTCGCGGCGATGACTCTTCCACGCAAGATGGCACTCCCTGTTCGCCGAAGGCTTCCCGGGAAGCCTTCCCCACCACGGCGACCGCCAGCTGAACGCCGGACCAACAACAGCCTCGTGAGTGGTACGGCCGGTTCTAACCGGCGAAAACACTCACGACTCCTCACCACGGGCAGGTTGGCTGAGCACGAAATGCGTCGTTCAGCGCCGCAAGTGCCACTCAGTCAACCTGCTTGTCCACCGCCTGCGAGTCGTGAGCGTTGCGGACGGTTCTAACCGCCCGCAACGCTCACGACCCCGTCAGGCCTTGTGCTGCATGCTGGAGCGTGCGGGATTGCCTTGGTCCGCCGCCTTCGGGTCCTTTTCGTCCTGCTTGGCGCGGACGCCGGATTCGATGCTGTCGCCCAGGTTCTTGTCGACATTGCGCCAGTACTCGAACGCGCGCGCCAGCACCGGCTCGCTCACCCCGTTGAGCAGATGGCCGATGACGTTGTCCGCCAAGCGCTGCCGTTCGGCGTCGCCGAGCACCTCGCGCACCATCGTGCCCGCCTGGCCCCAGTCGTCGTCCTGCTCACGCAAGGTGTACGCGGTGCGCACCATCTCGCCGTCCGCGTGCCAGCCCGCCGGCACCCGAGACGTGTCGGCACGAGGGCCGCCCTTGGAGTTCGGCGCGTACACCGGGTCGGACACGGTGGTGTACCGCATCGCGCCGTCCTTGCTGTAGCTGTGCACGGGCGACTTGGACGCGTTGACCGGCAGCTGCTTGTAGTTGACGCCGATGCGGTGGCGGTGCGCGTCCGCGTAGGCGAACATCCGGCCCAGCAACATCTTGTCGGGGCTGGCGCCGATGCCGGGCACCAGGTTGTTGGGCTCGAACGCGGCTTGCTCGATCTCGGCGTGATGGTCGGTGGGGTTGCGGTCGAGTGTCAGCTTGCCGACCTCGATGAGCGGGTAGTCGCCGTGCGGCCAGACCTTGGTGAGGTCGAACGGGTTGAACCGGTACGTCGTGGCGTCGTCGAACGGCATGACCTGGACGTGCAGTGTCCAGCTCGGGTGGTCGCCGCGCGAGATCGCTTCGAACAGGTCGCGGGTGTGGTAGTCGGTGTCGGCGGACGCCATCTGGTCGGCTTCGTCCTGGGTGAAGAACTCCATGCCCTGGTCGGTCTTGAAGTGGTACTTGACCCAGAATCGCTCGCCGCCGGCGTTGACCCAGAGATAGGTGTGCGAGCTGTAGCCGTTCATGTGGCGCCAGGTCCGCGGGATGCCGCGGTCCCCCATCAGCCAGGTGACCTGATGCGCGGACTCCGGCGACAACGTCCAGAAGTCCCACTGCATGTCGTGGTCGCGCAGGTTGTTGTCGGCGCGGCGCTTCTGTGAGCGGATGAAGTGCTGGAACTTCAACGGGTCGCGGATGAAGAACACCGGGGTGTTGTTGCCGACCATGTCGTAGATGCCTTCGGAGGTGTAGAACTTCACCGCGAAGCCGCGCGGGTCGCGCCAGGTGTCCGGGCTGCCGCGCTCCCCCGCCACGGTCGAAAATCGGGTGACCACCTCGGTTTCGGCGCCGGGCTGGAACACGGCGGCCTTGGTGTGGGCGCTGACGTCGCCGGTCACCTGGAACCGGCCGAACGCGCCGCTGCCCTTGGCGTGCGGCTGGCGCTCGGGCACGCGTTCGCGGTTGAACTGGGCCATCTGCTCGATGAGGTAGTGGTCGTGCAACAGGATCGGGCCGTCGGGACCGATCGTGAGCGAATGCTCGTCGCTCTCGACCGGGATGCCCGCGTCCGTGGTGGTGGGTTCAGGTCGCGTCATGTTCCGGGGCTACCCGGCTCGCCGAGCCCTCACACCTTGAGTCGCCCTGACCAGGGCGGACGCGACCAAGATCACCCAGCCGGGGGCATAGACTTGATTCATTCAAGTAAACAGGGCAGACTGCTCGCGTGCCCACCACCGCGGACTTCGAGCGTATGTTGCGTGGGGCCGCGCTCCGCGTGACCCGCCCTCGCCTGTCCGTGCTGCACGCGGTGCACGCCCATCCGCACGCCGACACCGATTCCATCATCGGCGCCGTCCGCGCGGATCTCGCCGAAGTGTCCCATCAGGCCGTCTACGACGTGCTGCGGGCGCTCACCACCGCGGGGCTCGTGCGGCGCATCCAGCCGCTCGGTTCCGTGGCGCGCTACGAGGCGCGGGTCGGGGACAACCACCACCATGCCGTGTGCCGGTCATGCGGCGCGATCGCCGACGTCGATTGCGCCGTCGGCCACGCACCCTGCCTGTCCGCCTCCGATGATCACGGGTTCGCGATCGAGGAGGCAGAGGTCATCTACTGGGGCCTGTGCCCGAGTTGCTCCTCCGCGCCCAGTTCCTGAACACCCCTTATTCCGGAAGGATTTCTGTGTCTGACACTGACGCCGCTGTCGGCGAGATGAACGTGGAAAGCGCGGGCGGGTGCCCGGTCGCTCACGGGCGCATCCAGCACCCGACCGAGGGCGGCAGCAACCGCGACTGGTGGCCGAACCAGCTCAACCTGAAGATTCTTCGCAAGCACCCGGCCGTCGCCAACCCGATGGGCGAGGACTTCGACTACGCCGCCGAGTTCAACTCGCTCGACCTCGACGCACTGGCCGTGGACGTCGACGCGGTGATGACCTCGTCGCAGGACTGGTGGCCGGCCGACTTCGGGCACTACGGCCCGTTCATGATCCGCATGGCGTGGCACAGCGCCGGCACCTACCGCATCGAGGACGGCCGTGGTGGCGCCGGCGCGGGTATGCAGCGCTTCGCGCCGCTGAACAGCTGGCCGGACAACGGAAACCTCGACAAGGCCCGCCGTCTGCTGTGGCCGGTCAAGAAGAAGTACGGCCGCAAGATCTCGTGGGCCGACCTGATGATCTTCGCGGGCAACCGCGCGCTGGAGACCATGGGCTTCAAGACCTTCGGCTTCGCCGGTGGCCGCGCCGACGTGTGGGAGCCGGACGAGGACGTCTACTGGGGCCCCGAGACCACCTGGCTCGGCGACGAGCGCTACACCGGTGACCGCGAGCTGGAGAGCCCGCTCGGCGCGGTCCAGATGGGCCTCATCTACGTCAACCCGGAGGGCCCCAACGGGAACCCCGACCCGCTGGCCGCCGCGCGCGACATCCGCGAGACCTTCCGCCGGATGGCGATGAACGACGAGGAGACCGTCGCGCTCATCGCCGGTGGGCACACCTTCGGCAAGACGCACGGCGCGGCCGACCCCGACCAGTACGTCGGCGCCGAGCCGGAAGGCGCCCCGCTCGAGGAGCAGGGCTTCGGCTGGAAGAACAGCTTCGGCAGCGGCAAGGGCCGCGACGCCATCACCAGCGGTCTCGAAGTCACCTGGACCTCGACGCCGACCGTGTGGAGCAACCAGTTCTTCGAGAACCTGTTCAAGTACGAGTGGGAGCTGACCGCCAGCCCGGCGGGCGCCAACCAGTGGGTGGCCAAGGACGGCGGGGGCGCGAACACCATCCCCGACCCCGAGGACGGCACGCTCAACCGGCCGCCGATGATGCTCACCACCGACCTGTCGCTGCGCGTCGACCCGGTCTACGAGCAGATCTCGCGGCGTTTCCTGGAGAACCCCGACCAGTTCGCCGACGCGTTCGCCCGCGCCTGGTACAAGCTGACGCACCGCGACATGGGCCCGATCCAGCGTTACCTCGGCCCGCTGGTGCCGCAGGAGACGCTGCTCTGGCAGGACCCGGTGCCCGCCGTCGACCACGAGCTGATCGACGACGCGGACATCGCCTCGCTCAAGGAGCAGATCCTCGCTTCGGGCCTGTCGGTCTCGCAGCTCGTCTCCGCGGCGTGGGCGTCGGCTTCGACGTTCCGCGGCAGCGACAAGCGTGGTGGCGCCAACGGTGGCCGCGTCCGCCTCGAGCCGCAGCGTGGCTGGGAGGTCAACGACCCCGAGTCGCTGGCGACCGTGCTCCGCACGCTCGAAGGGATCCAGTCGTCCTTCGGCAAGAAGGTCTCGATCGCCGACCTGATCGTCCTCGGTGGCACCGCCGCCGTGGAGCAGGCGGCCAAGACCGCGGGTCACGACGTCACCGTGCCGTTCACCGCGGGCCGCACGGACGCGTCGCAGGAGCAGACGGACGTCGAGTCCTTCGCCGCGCTGGAGCCGACCTCGGACGGCTTCCGCAACTACCGCGGCAAGGGTCACCGGCTCCCGGCCGAGTACCTGCTGATCGACCGCGCGAACCTGCTCACGCTGAGCGCGCCCGAGATGACCGTCCTCGTCGGCGGCCTGCGGGTGCTGGGCGCGAACGCCAAGGGCGCCACGGCCGGCGTGCTCACCGAGACCCCGGGGTCGCTGACCAACGACTTCTTCTCGAACCTGCTCGACATGGGCATCGAGTGGAAGCCTGCCTCGGCCGACGCGGAGTCCTTCGAGGGCCGCGACGCGACCGGCGAGGTCAAGTGGACCGGCAGCCGTGTCGACCTGCTGTTCGGCTCGAACTCGGAGCTGCGCGCGCTCGCCGAGGTCTACGCGAGCGATGACGCCAAGGAGAAGTTCGTGCGGGACTTCGTCGCGGCGTGGGTCAAGGTCATGGACCTCGACCGCTACGACGTCTGATCCTGTTAGGACGATCCAGCCCCGGCCGTCTCGACGGCCGGGGCTGGATTTTTTTTCGAGCGCGGCAGCACTGGTGACACCGGCCACCGCCCGGTTGAGCCGGACGTCACGAGTACCGCGCTGCCGTGCGTAATCGTCACCTACCCGGTTCGCCCGTCACCATCGGGTGACAAGCTAGGCAACGGAATGGAAAATTTTGGCGCCATTCCCATCGCACAAAAAACGCACTCAGGCCGCACAAACCTGACTTTCTCGCTCACTAATGGAGCAAAAAGCCGACAATCGATCAGCCTGGCCGGCAGATAATCAGCCCAGCGGGAAAACTCCACTACCAGCGGTGCTCTTCGTCCGCTGTTCGGGTGAAGAAAAGTGTCATCGGCCAGCACTCTTGTGGGACTTCAGGTTACCCGCCGACGGTGTTAGCGTCACCGTCGCCGAAATCGACCCGGACCCGGATTGGTGGCTTCAGTGGTGACTGTCGACGTGGATGACCTGGCCTGGCGAGCGGTTTCCCGGCCGCGCACCGTGCTGCTCACGGCGCCGAGGTCCTGTCCCGCCGGAGTGCAGCGCGCGATTTCGATCATTACGGACCTGGTACCACGAAAAAAGGTCTACGTGCGTAAACAGATCCTGAACAACGAAAACGTCATCGCCGATCTTGAAACGCGCGGCGCGATCTTCGTGGACGGACTCGACGAAGTCCCCGAAGGCGCCACGGTGATGTTTTCCGCGCACGGCCTCTCCCCCTCGATGCGCGCGGAGGCCGCCGCGCGGCGGCTCGACGTCCTCGACGCCACCTTCCCACTGGTCACCGAGAGTCACGCGCTGGCGGCGATGGCCGTCGAGTCGGACCTGGTGCTCGTGCTCGGCCCGATGAACTCGGCCAACTCGATGCGGCTCGTCGAACTCGCCCACCGCCACCGCAGGCCCGCCCACCTCATCGAGAACGCGGCCGCCATCCGCCCGGCCTGGCTGACCGGCGTGCGCACCATCGGGCTCACCGCGGGTCCCTCGGTGCCGGCACGCCAGCTCGACGGCGTGCTCGCGCTGCTGGCCGAGCTCGGCCCGCTCACGGTGTCCGAAGTGGAACCCGTCGAGACACTCCACTTCGGACAGCCGGTGCGGAGATGACGGCCGCCGCGCTACGCAGGGCGTCGCACCAGGTCATGATCGGCGAGCTGCCACTCGGCGGCGGCGCACCGATCGCGATCCAGGCCGAGGTGACCGCTTCGGCGGACGCCTTGGGCGAGATCGAGACGCTCGCGGCGGCCGAGTGCTCGCTCGTGCGCGTCGCGGTGTCCTCGGCCGACGGCGCGGGCGCGCTGCCCTCGATCGTGGCCGGGTCGCCGCTCCCGGTCATCGCGGACGCCGGTTTCCAGCGGTGGCGCCTGCTCTCCGCGCTGGACACGTCCTGCGCCGCGGTGCGGGTCAACCCCGGTGACATCGAGGAGTTCGCCGAGACGGCCGGGCACCTGGTCACGGCGGGAATCCCGGTCCACATCGGCATCACCGCGCGTGCGCTCGACTGGCGGCTGCTCGCCGAGTACGGCCGCGCCACGCCCGAGGCACTGGTCGAGGCGGCCGTCCAGACCTGTGCGTTGTTCGAGGCATACGGGTTCGGTGACCTCACGCTGTCGATGCAGCACGCCGACCCGCTGGTGATGGCGTCGGCGTACCGGCAGCTCGCGCGCCGCGTCGACTACCCGCTGCACCTCGAAGTCGCGGGCGACGCGACCACGGCCGCGCGCCGCCGTCAGCTCCGGCTGGTCTTCGGTTTCCTGCTCAAGGAGGGAATCGGCGACAGCGTCCGCGTCGCGCTCTCCGGCTCACCGGTCGAAGAAGTCCAAGCGGCGAAGCGGATTTTGGCCGAGCTGCACGTCACCTGATCGGACCAGCGACCAATACGGGGCGCCCGGCGCGCCGAATGCCCTGCATGACCCAACCGCGACTGCGCTTGTTCTCCGCCGCCGCCACCGGAGTGCTGGCGCTGGCGGCGGCGCTCGCCGCCGGGCATCTGGTGGCGGGCTTCATCAACGTCGGCGCGTCGCCCTACCTGGCGGTGGGCAACGGCGCGATCGACCTGACACCGGTCGAACTCAAGGACTTCGCGGTCCGCACGTTCGGCACCTACGACAAGCTGGTGCTGCTCGGCGGCATGGCGCTGACCATGATCGGGGTCGCCGCGCTCGCCGGGCTGCTGTCGTCGCGCTCACCGGTGCCGGGCGTGAGCGTGATCGTCCTTTTCGGACTCGTCGGCGGCGTCGCCGTGTACACACGGCCCAACCTGGGCTTGGTCGCGCTGCTCGCCCCGCTGGCGAGTGTTGTCGCAGGCGTGGCCGTATTCCTTTTCCTGCATGGGAAAGCGCCGAAGATCCTGCGGAGGACGGAGTCCGGTGAGAAGGTCGGAAACTCGCGGCGGGCCTTCCTGATCAGCGGCGCGGGCGTGGTGGCGGGCGCCGGTGTCGCCGGGCTGGGCGGTCAGCTCATCAGCTCGACCCGCGACGCGAACGCGTCACGCGAGGCCGTCGGCAAGCTCGTGCCCGCGCGATCGGCGCCCGCGATCCCGGCCGACGCCGACTTCGCGAAGCTCGGCACGCCCGCGTTCCTCACCCCGAACCAGCGTTTCTACCGCGTCGACACCGCGTTGACCGTGCCGCAGCTGCGTACCGAGGACTGGAGCCTGCGCCTGCACGGCATGGTCGGCAAGGAGATGCGGTACAGCTACGACGACATCCGCGACCGGCAGCTGGTGGAGCGCACGGTCACGATGACCTGTGTGTCCAATGAGGTCGGTGGCGACTATGTGTCCACTTCGAACTTCATCGGCGTCGACCTGGCCGACCTGCTCGACGAGGCAGGCGTCCAGTCCGGCGCGGAACAGCTTTTCTGCACCAGCGTCGACGGCTGGACCTCGGGCACGCCCGTCGTTGCCGCCCGCGACCGCACACGGGGCGCGATGCTCGCCATCGGCATGAACGGCGAACCGTTGCCGCTCGAACACGGCTTCCCCGCCCGCCTGGTCACGCCAGGGCTTTACGGCTACGTCTCGGCGACGAAATGGGTGGTCGACATCGAGGTCACCACCTGGAAATCGCGGCAGTCGTATTGGCTCAAACGCGGCTGGGCCGAGCAGGCGCCGATTAAAACCGAATCGCGGATCGACTCCCATCGCGGCTTCGCCTCGGTCACCGCGGGCACGGTCCGGCTTTCCGGTGTGGCGTGGGCGCAGCACACGGGCATCGCGAAAGTCGAGGTCAAGGTCGACCAAGGTCCTTGGCGGGAAACGACTTTGTCCCAGGAAGTCAACCTGAACACCTGGCGGATGTGGTGGACAGAGGTGCAGATCCCGAAGGGCGTGCACCAGGTTTTCTGCCGCGCCACCGACAAATCCGGCTACACCCAGACGGACGCACGCGCGGGAACCGTACCCGATGGCGCGACCGGCTGGCACAGCGCCACTCTGACGGGTGCGTGAAAAGAAATTTCGAATTCGACCAATCCGGTCCCCATCGGGCGTCGAATCCCCTGCGAGAGCACAAACAAATCACTGAATGAGGCACTCATGAACAAGCTCCGTACCGCTGGCATCGGTATCACCGCCATCGCAGCGCTCGCGCTGACCGCGTGCAGTGGCAGCGACACGGCTTCGAGCGGCAACAGCTCCAGCGCACCGGCGCCCGCTCCGTCCTCCTCGATGGCCGCGCCGTCGTCCTCGGCGATGGCGTCCGGCGTCACCACCAACGCCGACGTGTTCGGCCCCGCGTGTTCCCAGCTCCCGCAAGGAAACGCCCCTGGCTCGCTGGACTCGATGGGCCCGCAGCCGGTCGCCTCGGCCGCGGCGACCAACCCCCTGCTGACGAAGCTCGTCGCCGCCGTCAAGGCCACCAACCTGGTCGACACCCTCAACAGCGCCGAAGCCATCACGGTCTTCGCTCCCGCCGACCCCGCCTTCGCCGCGCTGGGCGACGCCAAGTTCGCCGAGCTCGCTGGCAAGCCGGACCAGCTCGCCCCGATCCTGCAGTACCACGTCGTCGGCAAGCGTTACGACGCCAAGGGATTGGCCTCGGCGGGCACGCTCACCTCGCTCGACACCGCCGCTGGCCCGCTGAAGATCGAGGGCTCCGGCGACAACCTGACCGTCAACGGCGCGAAGGTCCTGTGCGGCAACATCCCCACGAAGAACGCGACCGTCTTCGTCATCGACAAGGTCCTCACCCCCGGCACCAACAAGTAACCCAAACCCCCGGGGTCGTGAGCGTTGCGGGCGGTTCTAACCGCCCGCAACGCTCACGACCCCGTTGTCGCGTCTGCGGTCTTGCGGTGGTGCGTGGCCACCAGCTGGTCGACGAAGACGTCTTGCTCGAGTACCTGAGCGCGCAGGTCGATGTCGTGCGGCAGCCAGGGAATCCGGCGCAACGCGACCGCGCCGAGCGCGGCCAGCGCGACCCGGCAAGCCGCATCGGAACCACGGGCCGTGCGCGGGGCTTGGTAAAGGCAGTACGCACCGAAGGCCCACAACCTGCTCGCCGTGGCGATGTCGTTGTCCGCCGCGGCGTTCAGCGCGTCCGCGAGCGCGGAGGTGGCCGCATGGTTGATCGCCTCGGCGTCGGCCGGTGGCGCGCTGACGGCGTACATCGCGTTGCCGCCGGTCTCCGCTTCCCCTGTCTCGCCACGTAAAGCCAGACTGCGGCGCACCAGGTCCGCCACGTCCGCGGCGGCCGAACGCCGGAGCAACGCGCCGCCGGCGATGACGGATCCGTTGTCGAGGACCAGCAGGTTGCGCAAGGTGTCGCGGCAGGACTCGGCTTCGGCGAACCGGTTGACGGCGTAGCGGCCGAACAGCGCGAGCGTGTGGTGCGCCGGCGTGGGGATCCCGCCGAAGTAGGTGCCGGTCGGCGCGTGCCAGGTGGCGCCTTCCCTGGCTTTGCCGACGTAACCGATCCGCCGGTACCTGGCCGTGGTCGACGGCGTGCGGTAGCGGGACAGCTCGGTCTCGCCGGACTGCTCGGCGACCCGGTAGCGCCACGTGGCCGCCGCGTTCAGCGTGCCTTCGACCAGGCAACGCGTGGCGGGCTCCGGCGCGCCCAGCACCATGGCCGCGATGGTCCGCGCGGCGGCGGCCTGATAGCGCGCGAACGCGCGGATTCCCGCCATGGCAACGGGATCGTTGGTGCGGATCGCGGTGGCCGGCGCCGGGAACACCGAGGCCGTGATGCCCGCGGCGAACGGAATGGCCACGGCATGCGGATGAGCCATGGCGAGATCCTGCTTTCACGGTGGACGAAGTCCAGGAATGTTCTGGTTGTCTGGAGGCGACCCTCGTCCTCATCACGGACGCGCGCATTTCACCCTAACCGCCCAGTGCGGCAGGAACGTTCCATGATCACCTTCCATCATCCGAATAGGTGACCTAAAATTCGCCCTGTGCGTTTTTTGTGCGGGTTTTGTGTGCACGTTATTCGGCGATTTTCAATTCTCCTGGAAAACCGGGAACGTGAAACTCGGTTTCGCCGTCGGCCCGGCCTGCGGCACAGTGGGCACGCCACACCACCGTCGAAGGGGAAAGCCGTGCCGTTGTTCTGCGACATCGCGCTCGCCGAGCGTATCGAGCGGGCCGAGGCCCGGCTCATGGCCGAAAGCAGCGAGGCGGCCCATCGCCGCCGGGGCGACGGGCGCGGCTTCGTGCTGCCGATCGCCGGCGGCGTGGCGAGCTTCGCCGAGCCGGACTCGCCGTTCAACAAGGTCGCCGGCCTCGGCTTCGGGGGCTTGACGAGCGCAACGCTCCTCGACGAGGTCGAGGCCGCTTTCGCCGAGCACAAGTCCCCCGTTCAGGTCGAGCTCTCCCAGCTCGCCGACCCCGCCATCGGCGAGCTGCTGACCAGGCGCGGCTACCGGCTCGTCTCGTTCGAAAACGTGCTCGGGCTGGCGCTCGGCGCGCCACGCGAGCGGATCACGCCGCCCGGCGTCGAAGTCCGGCGCACCGATGAGGTCGACCCGTGGCTGCGCGTCGTCGGGGACAGTTTCGCGGCGGCCGACGTCGAAGGCGTCGCCTCGCATGAGGAATTCCCGCGCGAGACCGTCGAGAACGCCATGCGCGACTTCGCGGCCGTCGGGGTCCTGCGCTACCTCGCGCTGCGGGAAGGCGAAGTCGCCGGCGGTGCCAGTTTCCGGGTGACCGACGGGATAGCGCAGCTCACGGGTGCCGCGACCTTGCCCGCGCATCGGCGGAACGGCGTCCAGACCGCGCTGCTTTCGGCCAGGCTCGCCGACGCCTCGGGATGCGACCTGGCCATCGTCACCACTCAGCCGGGCTCGAAGTCGCAGCAGAACGTGCAGCGTCAGGGGTTCGACCTGCTCTACACGCGCGCGATCCTCGTCAAAGGCGACTAGATCCCCCAGGGTCGTGAGTGTTTTCGCCGGTTATTGAGCGGAAGGTCAAAGGTGGCGTGTCTGGTTGCTCGGCTGCGGCCGGGGTGGCTGTGTGGGAAATGCGTCGTTGAACGACGCAAGCGGCACTCATCCAGGCACTTGGCCCAGGTATGAGGGGAGCCTTCATCCACGCTTGGCGTGAGTGAGGGCCTCCCTCACCCGAGCCAAGCGGGTCAGGGCCTCCCTCACCCGCATATACGGTCGAACCAGGCCCCCACCCCACGGATCCGAGCGAACTAGGCCCTCACCCACGCCCGACCACGCCCCTGCCGCGGGTGGGGCAGCCGAGAAGGGGTCGTGAGTGTTTAGACCGGTTAGAACCGGCCGTACCACTCACGACCCCGGGACGGCTAGGACACGCCCTAGTCCGCCAGCACGGCGCGTACACGGTCGCGCAGCCAGCGGTGCGCGCGGTCGGCGTCGTTGCGGGGATGCCAGGCCATGCCGATGATGATCGGCGGCAGCTCGAGCGGGATCTCGAACCTGCGCAGGCCGAGCGCCTCGATCCAGTCGGCGCCGATCCGGTGCGCGGCGAGGCAGACGACGTCGGCGTCGCGGGCCAGGAACATCGAGGCCGAGTAGGTGGGCACCACGGCCACCACGCGCCTGGTCAGGCCGAGGTCGTCGAGCCGGTCGTCGATCGGGCCACGGGTGCGGCCGCGGCGGGACACCACGACGTGATCGGCGTCGGCGAAGCGGCGGGCGGTGACCCGGCCCTTCGCCAGCGGGTGGGACGCACGCACGACGCCGCTCATGGTCGAGGTGCTCAGCGATTCGGTCAGGATCTCGGGATCGGTGTTGTCGATGACGCCGAGTTCGAGGTCGATCGAGCCCTCGCGCAAGGCGGGAGTGTCCTCCATGGACTCCGGGCGGAAACGAAGCGTGATCCCCGGCGCCTGGCGGCGAATGTCGCTCAGCAGCGGGGCCGCGACCATGGACAGCAACGCGTCGCTCGTCTGGATCGCGAACGAGCGTTCCACTGTGGACGGGTCAAGATCCTGCGGTGGCGTGAAAACCGCCCGCGCGCGTTCGACGAGCGCGCGCACTTCCGGTCGCAGCTCCTCGGCTCGCGGCGTCGGCACGAGCGTCCGCCCCGCCCGCACCAGCAGCGGGTCGTCGAGCACACGGCGGAGCCTGGCGAGCGTCCGACTCATCGCGGGCGCCGAAGTGTGCAGTGCTTCGGCCGCCGCGGTGACGCTGTTCTCGCGCAGCAACGCGTCCAGCGCGACCACCAGGTTCATGTCCAGCTCCATGTTCCCGATTATCACAGGCGCAACTATTCATTGCCAACGTTGCACTGGTGATAATCCGGGATCACTCCTAACTTCGAAGACATGACAACACTCGCCATTGCCTGCCAGCGCGACGCGACCCTCGTCTTCCTCGACACCGAGACCGGCGAGCGCCTCGACACGATCGACATCGCGCCCGAGCCGCACGAAGCCTGCTTCGACGCCGAGCGCGGGCTCGTCTACGTCAGCCACACGTACAAGTCGGGCTGGTACTTCCAGAACTCCGGCCGCGCAGGCCTGATCAGCGTGATCGACGCCGACACCCGCAAGGTCGTCGACGTCATCGACGTCGCGCCCGACCACGGCCCGCACGACCTCCAGTGGGACCCCGCCACCGACAACCTCTACGTCGCCGTCGAGTCCGGCGAGGGCCGCACCGGCGCGATCCTCATGATCGACCCGGAGACCCGCAAGGTCCTCGACCGCATCCCGGTCGACGCCGACGGCCCGCACTGGTTCGCCATCACCCCCGACAGCGCCAAGCTGTACACGGCCAACAAGGAGGCCCCGTTCGTCTCGGTGGTCGACCTCGCCTCTGGCAAGATGACCGGCCGCGTCGACGTGCCCAGCACCGAAGGCATAGCGGCGCTTGCCGACCGCGTCGTCGTCGCGGGCCCGGTGTTCAGCGGCGCGGAGCGCACCGAGGCGAACGGCCTCTACGTGATCGACACGGCCAAGGACATCGTGACCGAGTTCGTCGCGAGCGAGCAGGCCGTCACGGCCGTGCACGCGACCACGTCCGGCCGTCTCCTGGTCTCCGAGGTCCCCGCCTCGGTCGGCCCGGACGGGCTCGTCATGGGCGAGGGAATGCTCCGCATCTACGACGCCGCCTCGCTCAATCTCCTCCAGCGGCTCCCGATCGGCGCCGGCGCGCTGAGCATCCGCTCGACCGCCGACGGCGCACTCGCCTTCGTCGCCAACTCCGGTTCGGCCACGGTCACGGTGATCGACATCAACACCCTGTCCGTCCAAAACACCTTCGCCGCCGAACCCGGCGCCCACGGCATGGCCATCATCGCCTAACCCCCGGGGATAAAGCCCGCTAAACTCCGCGATGTTTAGCAGGCTTTATCCCCCGAAGTAAAGCCCGCTTTATCCCAGCCCCTCCGCTCACCCCCGTACACCAAGGGCAAAGACCCGTACAGGAGCAGCAAACTCGCGTACGGGAAGGGCAAAGACCCCGAACCCGGATCTTTGCCCTTCCCGTACGCGAGTTTGCGCTTCTCGTACGCGAGATTGCCGGTCCAGTACGCGAGTTTGCCACTCCCGCACGCGAGATTGCCACTCCCGCACGCGAGATTGCCAGTCCAGTACGCAAGTTTGCCACTCCCGTCCGCAAGGTTGCTGGTCCCGCACGCGAGGTTGCTGGTCCCGCCTGCGAGGTTGCTGGTCCCGCCTGCGAGGTTGCTGGTCCCGCCTGCGAGGTTGCTGGTCCCGCGAGGTTGCTGGGGTGGGGCTGGGATAAAGCGGGCTAAACTCCGCGCGATAAAGCCCGCTAAACTTCGGGGAGTTTAGCGGGCTTTATCGCGGGAGGTTTAGCGGGCTTTACCCCTGGGAGTAAAGCCCGCTTTATCCCTGGGAGTAAAGCCTGCTTTATCGTGGGGGTGGGGGTTACTCTTTGGTGCCGATGGCGTTGACGGGCTTGAGGCGGAGGGCTAGGCGGGCTGGGATTTCGGTGGCTGCCAGGCCGAGGATGGCTACTATGCCGATCAGGCCGAAGTAGAGGGCCGGTGGGACGTAGGGCATCGGGGAACCGCTGAGTGCGATGCTGATCGGGATCAGGGTCGCGGCGGCGACCGCGGTGCCGATGATGATCGACGAGAGCACCACGAGGGCGCTTTCCCAGCGGGTCGTGCGGAGTACCTGCTTGCGGGTGGCGCCGACCAGGCGGAGCAACGCGAACTCGCGGCGGCGGGCGCCCGTGGCCATGACCAGGGTGTTGACCACCGCGATGCCGGTGTAGAGCAGGATGATGCCGACGACCAGCAGGTTGATCCACATGTTGGCGCGCAAGGCGTTCGTGCGTGCCGCCTCGACTGAGGCGCCGTCAGCGACCGACAGGTCCGGGAACTGGGCCTTCAAGGCGGCCAGTGCCGAAGCGTCGGCCTTGATCAGGACCTGGTCGTCACGCTGGCTGTTGGTGTGACCGGCCACGAGCGCCCGGTCCACGACGATCTGGCCCAGCCCCTGCTCCCGGTCGAAGATGCTCACCACGCGCAAGGAGACCAGCGTGCTGTCGCCCAGGCGCAGCTTGACGGACCCGCCGAGCGAGACGTCCAGGCTCGACGCGGTAGCCGCCGAGACCGCGATGTCGTTGCCGCGCACCTTCGCCAAGTCGCCTTGGGACGGACGCAGGTCGAGCGTCTTGCCGAGGTCGCCGGGGCTGACGACCATCGTGTCGATCGCGTCGTTCATCCCCTCACTGGTCGGCGGGAGTTCCTCCTTCAGCTGGGTCTGACGCAGCGACGTGACCGTCGAAACCCCGGGCACCGCGGCGATCTCGCCGGTGACCGCGGCCGGGATGCCTTGGGGCGCACTCAAAACGTAGTCCGCGGTGATGCTCGTCTTGCCGCTTTCCTCGGCCACCTTCACCTGGGTGGTCTGGACGAACATCGCCACGCAGCCGAAGCCGATCGCGAGGATCAGCGGCACGATCGAGCCCGCCAGCCTGCCCGCGTTGGTGGTGCTGTTCGCGCTGGCCAGGTACCCGCCGACACGGTAGCGGCGCATCACCGGCGCCGCGAGGAACGCGATCACCTTGGCGACGACGGGACCGAGCACGGCGATCGCGACGATCAGCAACAGCGCCACGCCGCTGGCGGCGCTCGCCGCCGCGACACCGCTCAGGAACGCGGACACGATGAGCAGCGCGACACTGCCCGCGACCAGCACCAAACCGGTGATCAGCCTGCCCTTGCCGATCAGCGTGCGCTGGACGGCGGCGTCGCCGAGTGCTTCCGTCGGACGGGTCTTGGCCGCGCGGCGGGCCGCGCTCAGGCCTGCCAGCACCGCGGCGAGCACCAATGCCACGACCACCGAGACCGCGGGGATCGGGCCGGTGACCAGCTCGACTTCGGCTGGCACCATGCCGAAGCCCTTGAACATCCCCAAAAGCCACTCGCCGACGGGGAAACCGGGCAGGCAGCCCAGTGCCGCCGCGCCCAGGCCCAGCATGAACGCCTCGCCGCTGACCATCTGGCGGAGCTGGCGCGGTGTCGTGCCGATCGCACGCAGCAGCGCCATCTCACGCTGGCGTTGCTGGATCGACAGCGCGAGCGTGCTGGAGACCACGAACACCGCGATCATCAGCGCGATGCCGCCGAACGACCCCGCGAGCGCGAGCAGCATCGCGAGCGCGTTGCCGTCACCGATGAACTCGCCGGCGCCGCGGTCGGTGCCGGTCCGGACCTCGAAACCCTTTTCGGGCAACGCCTTCTCGATGGAGTCCTGGAGCGCGTCCACCGAGGTGCCCGGTGCGGCGAGCACGCCGAACGCGTCCACCCGGCCGCCGGTCGCGGCCAGCTCGGTGGCGCGGGCCGGGGTGAAGAACACCGTCGACTGCTTGGCGAACTCGCCGCCTACCGGTGCGGCGACGCCGGAGACGCGGTACGGCGCCGGGGCGTCGTCGACCTGGACGTCGACGGTGTCGCCGACCTTCAGTCCCGAGCGCTGGTCGACCACGATCTCGGTGGCACGCTGCGGAGCCTGACCCGACTTCAGCTCGAACGGCGTCAACCGCGCGCTGTCCCAGCCGTGACCCAGCACCGGGGCGCCCGGCGTCTGCTTGCCGAGTGTCACCGGGAACGACACGTCCGGGACGACCTCGCGCACGCCCGGCACCGCGGCGATCTTCGCGGCCAGCGCCGGGTCGAGCCGGATGCGTTCCTTCAGCTGGTCGCCGGGGTTGTCGGGCCGGTCGGGCTCGAACTCGGACTTCTTGGGCTTCTCGACGCTGAAGGACTGATCGGCGGTGACGACCACCTCGGCGCCGCGGTACCGCTCGGTCGGCACCCCGCCCGCGATGCCGGTCTGCAGCAGCAGCCCGCACGCGGTGATCAGCGTGGACGCGACCAGCAAGGTCAAGAACGCGGCCGCGAACGCGCCCTTGCGCGCCCGCAGTGTCTTCATCGCGAGGCTCAGCATCGGACGGCCCCCTTGCCGGACAGGTGGGTCATCCGGTCGGCGACGGCGGCCGCGGTCGGCTGATCGAGGTGGCCGACGAGCCTGCCGTCGGCCAGGAACACCACGCGGTCGGCGTAGGACGCGGCGACCGGGTCGTGCGTCACCATGATCACGGTCTGCTGGTGCAGGTCGACGACCCGGCGCAGCAGCGACAGCACTTCGCCGCCGGTCGTGGTGTCCAGCGCGCCGGTCGGCTCGTCGCCGAAGACGACGTCGGGCCTGGTCACCAGCGCGCGGGCGATGGCGACGCGCTGCTGCTGGCCACCGGAGAGCTCACCGGGCCGGTGGTGCAGCCGATCGGTGAGGCCGACCTCCGACACGACCTGCTGGAACCAGACCTTGTCCGCCTTGGTGCCCGCGAGCCGCGCGGGCAGCAGGATGTTGTCGCGCACGGTCAGCGAGCTGATCAGGTTGAACGCCTGGAAGACGAAGCCGACACGCTGACGGCGCAGCTCGGTGAGCTTGCGCTCGTTCATCCTGGCGAGATCGACGTCGCCGAGGTGCACGGAGCCGGCGTCGGGCTTGTCGAGCCCGGCGGCGCAGTGCAGGAAGGTGCTCTTGCCGGAACCGGACGGTCCCATCACGGCGGTGAAGGTGCCCGGCGGGAAGAGGTACGACACGTCACGAAGCGCGTGGACCGCGTTGGCGCCCTTTCCGTACGTCTTGCTGACACCTGTGATGCGAATCACGCGAATCTCCTGTGGTCGTCCCGAATCCTCTGCTCACAAGGCTAGAAAGGATCCGGGACGCGCACAGTGCACGAGCCACCTGGCTCGATGGTGGTGCCAGCACCACCATCGACCATCAGACCGGGCGGATCTCCCAGTGCTGCGGCGCGAGGTAGGGCTGCGTCATTTTGCAGAGCGCGTCCCACACGGAGACCGCGTGGAAGGGCAGCACCGACATCCCGTCGCTCATCATGCTCGAAGTGTGCGAGGGGAAGTTCGGCGCCGCGAGCCCGGCCAGCTGGCAGAGCTTGATGTACTCGGCTTTCACGGTCGCCTTGGCGCGATCGTCCGGCCTGGCGTTCGGCGAGTCCAGCGGGTCCTCGTACTCGTCTGGCAGCCCCAGCATGTGGCCGAACTCGTGCACGGCGACGTTGTACTGGAGATCGTTGAGGTCACCCTGCTCCAGCTCCTCGTCGATCCGGATGGTCAGCGCGACCGCCTCGGGGATCGGCGCGCCGAGCACGATCGCGTTCCCGTCGGGAAGTTTCTGCAGGAACTCCACGACGCGCCGGGCCTGCGCGTCCCAGTTCTCCCGGTTCGCGACGATCTTGTTGCCGGGCGGGGAAATGACGATGGGCACCGCACGGGTGCCCGGCATCCGGCGGGCCACGATCTTGGAGAAGTCGGTGAGCTTGTCGGCGAGAAAGGAGGTGATCTCGCCGTCGAAGCCCAGGAAAAGGGCGCTCACGGGCACCGAGATGGTCGTGTCCTGATTGTCCCGCCGCACGGACAAGGGCAAGTGGAAGACATTCCACATGGACTCCTGCGCGGTTTGCAGCCGTCGCCGTTCGTGCGTGGTGATGATCTGCGCCGCGAGGACGTGTGCGAAGTCGTCCAAATGGAAATCGAGCAGGTCCAATTGATCCTTGGCCTGCGGATTGCCGGTGATCACCTGCTTGAGCGACAGGAACCCCCGGCATTCACGCAGGTAGATCGGGCGGCCTTTCTGTACCTTCGCCGGGTCTTCCTTCGGCCGGGACAACGCCAGCGTGAAGTGACTTTGGCCTGCCGGAACGATTTCCACGGCGAACCTGGTCGTCACCGGTGGCAAGTCGGTCCAGCCTGGTCGCGTGCACCGGAAGGTCCATTTGCCGTTCCAGTACGCGGGCACGCGGTTCTTGAGTTTCGCCGCCAGCGCCTGCTGTTCGGCCAGCGGGACGTCACCGGCGCCGAGGTCCAGTTTCACGACGACGTCCAGCACACCGGCGTTCTGGTCATAGCGGCAGTCGAATCGTCCCCTCCCCAGTGAGGAAACGAAGTTCTGCCGTGCGAAAGCCGAGCCATTGAACCGGGCGCGATCGAAACACCCGGTCGGCGCACCTTCGAAAACAGGAACCGGAACCATGCTCCCGGCGTGCGCGCACACCGGTTTCGCCGCCGACGGCAGCTGATCGAAGGTTCCGGTGCAGAGCGTGCACGAGTAACGATTGGTCATAGGGCCTCCTCCGCCGGGGACACGGTACGTGGAACCGAAGATCGTCCGAACTCCTCGCGACGACCGATCCCCGATCGGACCAACCCCCGTACCCGCTCGGCCTACTGCCGCCGACGGCGCGAGCCGTCGGCGGCAGCGGAAACCCTTGCGGTCAAGCGACTTTCGGCGTCGCCCTGACTCCCATGTGCATATACTGTTCGCCGGTTTCGAGCTGGTAGAACACGACCGGCATCCAGGCACGGTCGCCCGGCTCGCGGGTCACGTAGAGGCCGTCGGCGACCGGCACCAGGTCAGTCAGCTTCACCGGGTCCGGCATCAGGTGGGCCAGGTCTCCGGTGATCGTGTACCGCATCCGCACGCGGTCACCCTCGGCGAAGATCTCGACGTGCGCCGACTCCCGCTCGTACAAGCCGAAATGCCGCGACGAGTCCACTATGGATGGATCAGCGGGTGGTTCCAGCAGTGCAGGCATCCTGATGTCGGCCAATTCGGTGAAGATCTCACCGAACAGTTCACGGTACAGGTCGGCGGCTCCGTCGCCATTCGTGAGCATGGTGACCGCCAGGCCGTGCGACGGCAGGATCCGCAGGAACGCGGACTGCCCGATGGTGTTGCCGTCGTGGCCGTAGAGCAGCTCGCCGTCCCAGTCGAACCGGATCCAGCCGAGGCCCCACGAATCGCCGATGCTGTGCTTGTCGGGCAGGTCGACCTGCTTCTCGATCATCGACGCGACCGTGGCCTCGGTCAGCACCTGGGCGCCGTCCGGCGCCTTGCCGCCGTCGAGATGCAGCCGTGCGAACGCCAGCACGTCCTCGACCGACGCGGTGATCAGCCCAGCCGGGCCAGCCGATCGGGGCAGTCCCCAAGCGGGCGCGGGCTTCGGGCCGTCTTCGGCCTTCACGTGGCCCATCGCCGCGCGGAACATCAGTGCTTCTTCCGGCAGCGTGGTCGCGCGCTTCAGGCCGAGCGGGGTGAAGATCCGCTCGCGCAGCGCCTGGTCCCAGGTCTGCCCGGTGAGCTTCTCGATCACCCTGCCCATCAGGACGAAACCCGAGTTGCAGTAGGAGAAGGTCGCGCCGAGCGGGTGCATCTGCGCGGCGTCGTCGAGCACCTCGACGAACTTCTCCAGGCAGTCGTCGCCGCGGCCGGTGTCGGTGAACACGTCGCCGTCGATGCCGCTGGTGTGCGTGAGCAGGTGCCGCAGCGTGACCTGCTTGGCCACGTCCGGGTCGGCCAGCCGCAGCTCGGGCAACACGTCGATGATCGGCGCGTCGAGCTCGATCAGGCCTTCGTCGACCAGCTGCATGGCGACGGTCGAGGTCCAGACCTTGCTGATCGACCCGATCTGGAACACCGAATCCGGGGTCGTCTCGACGCCGGTGGCCGTGTTCAGCACGCCGGTGCTCAAGCAGATCGGCTCGCCGTCACGCTGGATGCCCAGTGCCGCACCGGGAACGCCGTGCTTACGGGCCAGCGCGGTCAACCGGCGCTGCCAGTGCGCGGCGTCGATCGGACGGCGCGCCGGGGTGCCCTGTGCGACCGCGTACCGCTGGACCCACTCGGCGATCCGGCGGTTGAAGTCGATCCGATGCGACGGCCGACCGTCCAAAATGAACAGATGCGAGCCGCCGGGGTACCGCACCAGCTCGGTCGGCACGTCCAGTTCGCGCAGCGCGGTGAACCACTGCTCGGCCTGCCCCACCGGGCAGCGATGGTCCTCCTCGCCCTGCACGATCAGCGTCGGCGTGCGCACCTGCTCGACGCCGTCGATCGGCGACGAGCGGCGGTACCGTTCGCGGTCCTCCCAAGGGTTCGCGCCCATTTCGGCCGCGCCCAGGAAATGCCCGAAGTCCGAGGTCCCCGCCAGGCTGACCAGGTCGCTGACCACCCCGCCCGCGACCGCGGCGGCGAACCGGTTGTCCCGGCTCGTGAGGTAGCAGGTCATGTAGCCGCCGTAGCTGTAACCCGAGACGGCCAGGCGCTTCGGGTCCGCGACGCCCTCGGCCACGAGATCGTCGAGCGGCTCGAGGAAGTCCTTCGCGTCGGCCGTGCCCCACTCCCCGACCGCGCCGGTGAAGAACGCTTCGCCGTAACCGTCGCTGCCACGCGGGTTGAGCAGCAGCACCGCCCAGCCGCGCGCGGCCAGCTCCTGGTGATAGAGGTGGACCGCGTCGGCCACGCCGCTCCAGGCGTTGTGCGGACCGCCGTGGATGTCCAGCAGCAGCGGCCGCGGGCCGTCGAGCGAGGGATCGCTGACCAGCCAGCCATGCACGGTCGTGCCGTCGGAGATGGCGAATTCCCGTTCCCGCGGAACGAAAAGCTCGACGTCGTCGTTGCCGTGCGAGGTGAGCAGGTTGACCGTGCCGTCCGCCAGGTCGACGGTGACGATCTCGCCGTAGGACTCCGGCGTGGCCAGCACGGTCACCGCCGTACCGCCCGCGACGTCCAAAGTGGACACCGAAGTCGTCGCGTCGCCGAGAATCCGGCGTGGCGCGCCGTCCGTCGTCGTATAGAGGTGGGTGTGCCCGCGGTCGCGTACACAGAACAGCACCGAGCCGTCCTCGAGCGCACGCGGCAGCGCACCCGGGTAGCCGGGGCCGCCCGGCATCAGGCTGCGGTCGAGCGCCGCGGCGAGGTCGACGGTCTCGCCGCCGTCGAGCGGCACGCGCAGCAGCTCGGTGTGCCCGGTCCGGGTGTGACGGGCACCCACGACCAGCAGTGCGGTGCCGTCGGCGGTCCAGAGCACCGCGCCGCACATGCCGGTGCCGGAGCCGATCAGCGCCGGGTCGCCGGACCCGTCGGCTGCCACGACGTACGCGCCGGAGCGGAAGGTGAGGTCGGCGTCGTCGTCCATCGAAGCCGCGAACGCGAGCCGCTTTCCGTCCGGTGACCAGGCGGGTTCGCCCGCGTGCCAGTCCCCCTCGGTGACCTGCCGGACCTCGCCGGACGCGACGTCGACGACGTGCAGATGCGTGCGGACGGTCCTGATCAGCCCCGCGCCATCGGCCTTGAACCCGAGCCGGTCGACGACCACGGGCCGCGCGCGGGCCGCGTCGTCGTCGCCTTCACCTGCGGCGAGATCGACGGGCGCGCTGAAGGCGATCGCGGAACCGTCCGGGCTCCACATCGGTGTGCCCGCGCCCAGCGGAAGTTCGGTCAGCTGCGCCGGCTCACCGGCGACAGGAAGCAGCCACACGTTCCCCTCGCGCAGAAACGCGATTTTGTTTCCATCAGGGGAAAACGCGGGCGAACGGTCGGACTTGCCGCGGGTGAGCCGGACGGCGTCGCCGCCGTCGGTGCCGACCTGCCAGAGGGAGCGGGTGTCCGAATCCGCCTCGCGATCGGCGGTGCGCAGCACGTACACGACCCGGCTGCCGTCGGGCGCGATCGCGGGCTGCTCCGGAAAAGCGAGTGCGTAGAGGTCATCGATGGTCAGGCGCCGGGTCATGCGGCTGCCTCCTTAAACGACGGTCGGGATGTGGTTGTCCAGCAATTCGCGGGTGTAGTCGTGCTGCGGATCGGTCAGGACCTGCTCGGCCGGGCCTGCTTCGACGATGCGGCCCTGGTACATCACGGCGACGAAATCGCTGACATACCGGACGACCGCGAGGTTGTGCGAAATGAAGAGCATCGAAAGGCCCAGCCGCCGTTGCAGGTCGCGGACCAGATTGAGCACCGCGCCCTGCACGGAGACGTCGAGCGCGGAGGTGATCTCGTCGGCGATCAACGCCTGGGGGTCGCCCGCGAGCGCACGCGCCAGCGCGATCCGCTGCCGCTGCCCGCCGGAGAACTGGGCCGGGAGGTGCCCGGCCCGGCCGGGGTCGAGCCCGACGAGGTCGAGCAGCCTGGCCACCTCGGCCGGTTTACCGGGTGCCCGGCGCGGCATCGCCTCGGCGATCGCGTCACCGATGCGCATCCGGGGATTCAGTGAGGAGAACGGGTCCTGGAACACCATGCGCACCGGCTGCGGCCTGGGCAAGTCACGCACGTCGACGCCGTCGAGCAGCACCCGGCCTTCGCTGGGCGTGACGAGCCCGACGGCGGTCCGCGAGAGCGTCGACTTACCCGAACCCGACTCGCCGACCAGGCCGACGACCTGTCCGGAAGGGACGGTCAGGCTGACTTCGTCGACCACGGCCAGCTCGCCGTAGCGCACGCTGACCGCCTCGAACTTCAGCTCACTCATGCCGATCCTCCCGCCGCCGCCGTTTCACAGACCGGTGTTTCCACTTCGTGCGGATGCCAGCAGGCGACGCGGTGCCCGTCCCCGGTGAGCACCGGATCCTCGGTACGGCAACGATCGCTCGCCATCGGACAGCGTTCGGCGAACGCGCAGCCGGCGGGCATCCGGTCCGGCTCCGGCGGACGGCCGGGGATCACGAGCAGCGGGGCGTCTCGATCTGTCGTCAAGTCGACAGTGGTGGCCAGCAGCGCCCGCGTGTACGGATGCCGCGCGTCGCGCAGGTCTGCGGTCGGGAGGTCCTCGACGATCCGTCCGGCGTACATCACCAGCACCCGTTCGCAGGTCTGCGACACCACCGCGATGTCATGGCTGATCAGCAGGATCGCCGCCCCCTCCGCACGACGGGTGCGGGTGAGCAGCGCCAGCACCTCGCGCTGGACGGTGACGTCGAGCGCGGTGGTCGGCTCGTCGGCCACGATCAGCTTCGGCTCACCCATCAGGCCCATGGCGATCATCGCCCGCTGGCGCATGCCGCCGGAGAACTCGTGCGGGAACTGCCGTGACCGCCGCGCGGCGTCCGGAATCCGCACCGCGGCCAGCCGGTCGGCCGCCCGCTCGAGCGCGTCCTTGCGCGAAAGTCCTTGGTGCTGCTGGGAAACCTCGGCCAGCTGCCAGCCGATCCGCCTGGTCGGGTTGAACGACGACATCGGGTCCTGGAACACCATCGCCAGCGAGGTGCCGAGCACCCGGTCCGAAGTGGACTCCAGCGGCGCGCCGTCGAACTCGAGCCGATCGGCGGTCACCTCGGCTGGCGCTTCGAGCAGACGGGACACCGCCAGCGCCGTCAGGCTCTTGCCGGAGCCCGACTCGCCGACCACACCCACCGCTTCCCCAGCACCCACCGCGAAGCTCACGCCGCGCACCGGAACCGTCCAGCCGCCCTGTCCGGGAAAAGCCACCCGCAGGTTCTCGACCACGAGCACCGGGTTCTCCCCCGCCACAACCGCGGGGGCCGGCGCGTGCGGCTCCGGCGGCTTGCCCGCTTTGCGCTTCGAGGTCGGCGTGCGCAGCCCGACCACCGCGGCCACGGTCTCACCCGCGAGGTTGAACGCCAGCCCGGCCAGCACGACCGCCGCGCCGGGCGCGAGCGCGGCCGCCGGGTTCACGTAGACGCCGTCGAGGCCCTCGCGCAGCAGCCTGCCCCAGTCGTAGTCCGGCGCCTGCACGCCGATGCCGAGGAAGGACAGCCCGGAGAACGCGAGCAACGCCGACCCGGCGCCGATGGTCGCGTTCACGACCAGCGGCTCGGCGATGTTCGGCAACACGTGCCTGGTCAGCAGCCGCAGCCTGCCGACCCCGGAAACCCTTGCCGCCGCGACGAAATCCCGTCCGGCGACACTCGCGGAGAGGGTCTGCACGAGCCTGGCGAACGCGGGCGCCATGGCGAAGGCGATGGCGAGGACCGCGCCCTCCGTGCCGACGCCGATGATCGCCGCGAGTGACAGCGCGAGCAGCAGGCCGGGAAAGGCCACCGCGATGTTGACCGCCGCGACCAGCAGCCTGGCGAGCCGTCGCGGCAGCACGGTCGGCACCGTGCCGAGCACGATACCGACCACCAGCCCGATCGCCGTGGCGAGCAGCGCGAGTTCGGCGGAGAGCCGGGTCGCCACCAGCGTGCGATACAAGATGTCGCGGCCGAGCGCGTCGGTGCCGAACGGGTGGGCCGCTGACGGCGACTGGGCGATCGCGTCGGTGTCGACCACCGCGGCCGCGTCACCCCAGATGATCGGCGCGAACACCGCCAGCGCCACCATGGCCACCAGCAGCACCGCCGCGCAGGCGCCGACGGGGGTCCGCGCCGCGTTCCGGAGCCGGTTCATCTCAAGCCTCCCGAATCGTCGAACGCGGGTCGAGCAGCGCGAGCAGCACGTCGACCAGCAGGTTCACCAGCAGCACGCCCGCTCCGTAGACGAGCACGATCCCCTGCACCAGCGGATAGTCCTTGCCGACGATCGAAGCGACGATCGTCGAACCCAGGCCCGGCCAGGCGAACACGTTCTCCACCAGCACCGTCCCGGCGACCATGCCGGTCAGCATGAGCCCGCCGAGCGTCAGCGACGCGGTCAGCGCGTTGGGCAGCGCGTGCCGCGCGTAGATCTTCCAAGCAGGCAAGCGCTTGGCGCGCGCCGTGCGGACGAAGTCGTTGTCCAGCACGGAAAGCACCTCGACCCTGACGATCCGCGAGAGCACGGCCGCCGGTGCGATGGCCAGCGCCAGCACCGGCAGCACGAACGACGCGGCGTCCGCGCTGCCCGCGACCGGGAACCAGCCGAAGCCGACCGCGAACACCGCGACCAGCCCGACCGCCAGCAGGAACTCCGGGATCGCCGCCACCACGACGGTCACCGAGGTGAACCCCAGCTCACCCGCCCGGCGGCGGCCGCCGCGGGTCAGCACCGCGAACAGCACGCCGAGCGGCACCGCCACCACCACGACCACCGCGAACGCCAGCACCGCCAGCTGCAAGGTCGCGGGCAGCCGGTCACCGATCACGTCGGCGACCGGCTGACCACTGGCCATCGAGGTGCCGAACTCACCGGTGACCAGCCCGCGCAGGTAACGCACGTACTGCAGCCACAACGGATCGTCGAGCCCGAGTGCCGCGCGCCGCGCCGCGATCAGCTCGGCGGGCGCGCCCATGCCGAGCGACGCGCGGACCGGGTCACCCGGCACCAGGTGGATCATCGCGAACGCGGCGGTGGCCAGCACCCACAGCGAGACGGCGAACCGGCCGAGGCGCCTGGCGGCGAAGCCCGGCCACGGGTTCACCCGTGCGCCGGGCAGTACCGCCGTGGTCACTAGTGCACCCTCTTCCGTGCGGGCCCTCCGATGGGGCTTGTGGTAGGAACTAGGCGGAAGCCGGGGTGACGGCCCGTAGTGGTCGCCCTTCGTGGGCCTTCATGACACTGCCGCCCCCGGCTTCCCCGGAACCGCGAAGCGATGACAAAGGGACGCGCCATCGAGCGCCGGTTAGTGACCACTCTGCCGTCGGTTCCCTCGCCTCCGCCTGGCTCCTGCCCTGGACTGCACGCAGGAAGGCGACATAGTTGCCGCAGCATGACGGGCCGTTGTTCTATGCCGGGATCGACTGGGCCGCGGTCGAACACGCCGTGTGCGTACTCGACCGAGACGGCCGCAAGGTCGCCGCGTTCACCATCGAGCACACCGCCGCCGGGTTCAACCGGCTGGCCGTTCGGCTGAGCAAGCTCGCCCCGCCCGAGCGGACGCCGGTCGCGATCGAACGCCCGGACGGCCGACTGGTTGACGCGCTGCTGGCCGCCGGGCACCCGGTGCTGCCGGTCAAACCGAACGCGATCAAAACCTGGCGTGAAGCCGAAGTCCTTTCCGGCGCGAAATCCGACCCCGGCGACGCCCACGTGATCGCCGACTACCTGCGCGTGCGTTTCCACCGGCTGCGCCCCGCCGCACCATTGTCCAGTCATACCAAGGCATTGCGCGCCCTGGTCCGCAGCCGCGGTGATCTCGTCGATGCCCGGGTCGCGGCGGTCAACCAGCTCGCCGCTCTGCTGGACGCCCAGTGGCCCGGCGCCAAAGCCATCTTCGCCAACATCGAGTCCGCGATCGCCCTGGCGTTCCTCACCGCCTACCCCACCGCCGCCTCGGCCACGTCCCTGACCGAGAAACGACTGGCCACGTTCTGCGCGAAACAAGGCTACTCGGGCAGGAAAACCGCCGCGGTCCTGCTTGCCCGGCTGCGCGCCGCTCCTGCCGGAACCAACGACCCCGTCGTGTCCGAGAGCATCCGTGACGCCGTCCTCGCCCAGGTCGGCGTCCTGACCGCACTGAACACCGCGATCAAGAACCTGGACCGCTCCATCACCGAGAAGATGGACACCCACCCCGACAGCGAAGTCTTCCAGTCCTTCCCCCGCCGCACCATCAACGCCGCCCAGATCCTCGCCGAATGGGGCGACGCCCGCGAAGCGTTCGACCACCCCGACGCCATCGCCGCGCTCGCCGGAATCACCCCAGTCACCAAGGCATCCGGCAAGCAACGCGGCGTCAGCTTCCGGTGGGCCTGCAACAAAAGACTGCGCCTGGCAATCACGACCTTCGCCGCGAACAGCCGCTTCTCCAGCCCCTGGGCAGCCGACATCTACGACCGGGCGCGAGCCTCGGGCAAAGACCACCCCCACGCCACCCGCATCCTCGCACGAGCCTGGATCCGCGTGATGTGGCGCTGCTGGCAAAACAGCACACCCTACGACCCCACCCTGCACGCAGGCGCCCAGCAACACACCCACCAGCAGGCCGCAGCCTGATTCTGATCCTGAGGTTGACACAAGGGGTGTCATGAGGCGAGCATCCGGATCGAGGACGGGGTGATGCTCGACTGGCTGATCGTGAACTTCGCGCCGCTGCCGAAGAACGGGACGACGGAGTTGGTGTACGGCACCACGTCGACCTTCTTGAACAGCGCGGTTTCGGCGGCCAGCCAGTTCGGGCAACCCGCCTCACCCGGCATCGCCGCGGCCTCGGCGACCAGGCGTTCGTACTCGGCGTTCTTGATGTGCGCGAAGTTGGTCCCGTCCGGCGCCGACGGCCCGGACATGAACGGCACCGCCTGGCTCGGCAGGACGAGCCCGATCGGGCCGAGCGAGACCTCCCATTCCCCGGTGCCGAACAGCACCGCCGAAAGCCCTGGACTGTCGACGGCCTTGAGTGTCACGTCGGCGCCGATCGCCTTCCACGCCTGCTGGGCCAGCTCGGCGGTCGAGGCCATGGTCGGGCCGAGCTGCGTTCCATAAAGGACGGTCATGGCGAGCTTCTTCCCGCCCTTGGCCCTGATCCCGTCCGGACCTGGCTTCCAGCCCGCTCCATCCAAAGTGGACTTGGCGGCCGCCTGGTCGAACGCGGGCAGGTTGCCCTTGATCGAGTCGCCGGCGCAGACATTGGGCTCATTGGTGACCAGGCCCTGCGACGGCTTACCACTGCCCGCGGTGAGCACCTTGGCGAGCTGCGGGAGGTCGAGCGCCTGGGTCAGCGCGCGGCGCACGGCCTCGTCACTGCCCGGCCTGCCCTCGGCCTGGTTGTAGAAGATCTCGCCGAGCGCCGCGACGAAGTCGCCGTGGAAGAGCTTGCGCGCCTCCAGCCGCTGGCGGTCGGGGCCCGGCATGGCCGCGGCGTTGAGCTCACCGGAGAGCAGCAGGTTGGCCGCCGTGGTGAGGTTCGAGATCACCCGGAGGTTCACCTTGTCCGGCAGCCCGGGTTCGGCCTTCCACTGGCCGGGGCCCCAGGTGTACTCCTTGCGCCGGGTCAGCGTGTAGTGGTCGTTCGGCACGACCTCGGTCATCGCGAACATGCCCGTGCCGCTCTCGCCCTTCGCGAGCAGCTTGCGGTCTTTCAGGCCCTTGTCGCACACGATCGGCAGGCCGCCGACGTTGCGGAGCAGGAAGGCGTCCCGCGCGCCGCTGGTGACCACGACCGTACGGGTCGCTTCGTCGGCTGTCGCCTTGGTGCCGGAAGCGAGCTGGATGCCGAGCAGCGGCGACTTGTTCGCCGGGTCGCCGACGAAGCCGATGTTCGCGGCGACCGTGGCGGCGGTCAGCGGCGAGCCGTCGGAACAGGTGATGCCGGGGCGCAGGGTGAACGACGCGGTGGTGGTCGTCGCCTCCCACTTCTCGGCGAGACCGGGGATCGGCTTCCCGTCGGTGTCGACGTCGATCAAGGTGTCGTAGAGGAACCTGGCGACCTGGTTGGTCACCGAGAGCACGGTCATGTGCGGGTCGAGGTTGCCGGGGTCGGAGCCGATGCCGAAGCTGAACGTCTTGCCGTCCACCGGTTTCTGGTTCGCGGGGTCACCGGAACCGGTCCCGCAGGCGCTGGCGCCCGCGAGCGCCACCACCGCGGCCAGCGCGGCGCAGGTACGGATCATCGGGAAGCTCCGATCAGGTGATCGACGGCGAGGCGGGCGGCCTTGCCGATGGAGGCGTCGACCGCGGGCAGGCGGAACGCGAGCGAGTCGGCGCGGGTGAACACGGCGACCGCGAACCGCCGTCCGTCCGGATAGGACACGACGCCGGCTTCGTTGCGGACGGCGGGCAGCGTGCCGGTCTTCGCGGCGACCGTGATCCCGTCTTCGAAACCGGACGAGAGCCGGTGCGGCCAGACCTGCTTGGCCATGATCGAGCGGACCCGCTCGCACGCCTCGGGTTCGGCGGCCTTGTCGGTCCAGATGGCTTCCAGCAGCTGGGCGATTTCCCTTGGTGTGGACGAAATCGTGCGCTCGGGGTCGAGGATCGAGAGCTTCCAGATCTGCTCGGGGGTGGCGGCCATGAGCACCGCCTCTTCGTCGGCGTTCTCGTCCGCGCCGAGGTCGGCGAGCATCGACTTGCCCAGGTCCTCGCAGCAGCCGTCGATCCTGGTCCGGCCGAGCCCGAGGTCCGCGAGCACCTGGTCGACGGCTTCCTGCCCGACGCGGTGGAACACGACGTCGGTCGCCGCGTTGTCGCTGATGGTCAGCATGAGCAGCGCCAGGTCACGCCAGCTCATCTCGACGTCGTCGGCGCAGCCCGCGGTCCCGATGCCGCCGATGCGGTACCGCGAGCCGACCTTGGTGCGCTCGGTCTCGTCGAGGCGTCCGGCGACGACCTCCCTGGCGTAGGCGACGCCGACCGCGATCTTGAACACGGACGCCAGCACGACCTGGTCGTCGCCACCGACGGAGACTTCGACGTCACCGCCGATCTCCTTGGCGTACAGGAAACCTTGCGCGCCCGCGTCGGCGAAGACCTGCTTGATCCCGGATTCGACGCTCATGCGTTCACCCGCCGGACGCCGCGGACGGCGTGCAGGAGCAGCGCACGGCCGTCGCCGTCGTCGCCGATGAAGGAATGCGGGACGTAGATGCCCTGCACCGGCTTCAGCGGGATCAGCGTGTCCTCGCCGAACGCGACCAGCTCGATCTTGCCCGGCACGAGCAGGTCCGCGAAGACGCCCTTGGGCGACTTCTCCATCCAGATCCGGCCGTCCTCGTCCTGGCTGATCACGGTCCGTTCGACCGATGAGGTGTACTCGCCGACGAACCGGCTCGCGTCGACACGCGGGGCGGCGGCGTCGGGCACCGGCAACGGGGGCACCTCGACACCGGCCAGTTCGGCCAGCGCCTTGCCGAGGATCTTTTCGGCGACCGCCATCACGTTGCCGCCGTTGGTCAGTACGACGACCGCGACGTCCTTGCCCGGCACGATGCGCAGGAACGAGCTTTGGCCGATCGTGCCGCCGTCGTGGCCCGGCACCGGGCCGCCCGGCCAGTCGTAGAGCGTCCAGCCGAGTCCCCAGGTGTCGCCGACCAGCCCGGTCTTCGGCACCTGGATCTGGGCTTCCCGCATCGCGCGGGCACTTTCCGCACTCAGCACGCGGGTGCCGTTCTGACCTTCGCCGTCCCTCAGATGCATGGCGGCGAAGGCGATCAGGTCGCGCGGGCGCATGGCGAGCATCGACCCGGCAGGCGCGTTCGAGGGCGCCAGCACCGAGGCGGGCGCGAGTTCGGGTTCGGCGTCCGGGTCGGTCTGGACGTGGCCGTGCGCGGCTCGGAAGCGGATCGCCTCGTAGGGGCTGGGCGCCACGTGGGTGAGGCCGAGCGGGGTGAAGAGGTGATCGCGCAAGCAGTCCGCGAACGGCTTCTCCCGCAGGACTTCGATCAGCCTGCCGAGCACGCAGAAGCCGGCGTTGTTGTAGGAGAACAGCTCCCCCGGCGCGAACAGCTGCGGCACGTCGCCGAAGCTGTCGACGAGCTTCTCGACGGCGTCGTCGCCGCGGCCGGTGTCGGTGAAGATGTCGCCCTCGAAGCCCGCGGTGTGGCTGAGCAGCTGACGCGTGGTGACGCGAGCGGCGGCGTCTTCGTCCTGGAGCTTGAAGTTCGGCAGGTAGGTGCGGACGGGTACGTCGAGGTCCAGCTTGCCCTCGTCCACGAGCTGCATGGCGAGCGTGGTCGTCCACACCTTGGTGATGGAGCCGATCTGGAACACCGAGTCGGTGGTCGTCTCGACACCGGTCTCGCGGTTGAGCACGCCGGCCGCGGCCTCGACCAGCTCGCCGCCGGCGTAGACCGCGACCGCGGCGCCGGGCACCTTGTTCTCGGCGAGCAGTCCGGGCAGCCGGTTTTCCAGCCAGGCACCGATTTCTTGCAGTTTCGACACTGGGGTTCTCCTTGGTCAGGCGGAGCTTGTCAGGCAGAGCGCAGCAGGCCGACGGCGTGCGCGGCGGCGAATCCGATGAACGCGTCGCGCTCCGGCACCCTGGCTCGGGCGTCGACGGCGCGGGTGAAGACGCCGACCGCGTACCGGCCGCCATCGGGATACTCGACGACGCCGACCTCGTTGCGTACCAAGGGAAGCGTGCCGGTCTTGCCACTGGTCTTGATCGCGTCGTCCGGGAAGCCGGAGCGCAGCCGGTGCGGCCAGACCTGCAGCCCGAGCCAGCGCCGGACGTCCGCGCACGCCCGCGGCGGCGCCGCCTCGTCACGCCAGATCAGGCTCAGCAGCTTGGTGATCTCCTCCGGCGTGGTGCCGCGGTTCTGTTTCGGGTCCAGGGCGCGGAGCTCGAGCAACCGCTCGACAGGCAGCTTCGCGAGCAGTAGTTCGTCGTCGAGATACGGCTCGCCGAGGTCCTCTCCGATGGTGGCGAGCAGGTCGGCGCAGTCACTGGTGACGACCGTGTTGGGCAGATCGAGGGTTTCGAGCAGCGCGGCGACCTTCGGGATGCCGACCTTGGCGAGGATCAGGTCGGTCGCGACGTTGTCGCTGATGCCGATCATGAGCACCGCGAGATCCGCCCACGACATGGTGACCTCGTGCTGGAACGTCGCCAGGCCGTACGGGCTCGGCGTCGGATGCCCCGGCGGCACGGTCACGGGCTCGGCGAGGTCGAGTTCACCCTCGGCGGCCTGGCGCGCGAGTTCCAGCGCGACCGGCACCTTGAACACCGACGCGGTCACCACCGGCTCGCTCTCGCCGATCCCGATCCGGCCGGGCCCGTCGACCTCCTCGGCGTGTAGCCACACCTGGACACCCACTTCTTCCGCGCGGGCCAGTATCTCTCGCATTGACACTCCTTTGTGGACTTACCGGAAGGTGAACTGGCCCGCGTGCTGCGGCACCCAGAAGGCGACGACCGCGGTGAGCACGGTGGTGACGATGAGGAACCCGAACGCGGCGGTGAACGAGAAGTGGTCGGCCAGCAACCCCATGACCACCGGCGCGACCGCACCGGCCACCTGCCCGCCGAAGTTCATGATCCCGGCGCCCAGCCCGGCCAGGGCGGGCGGCAGAACCCTGAGCGGGAGCCCGAAAACGGCCATGGTCGCCATGCTCGACACCCCCACGGCGAGCGTCTCGTACACGGTGAACTCGACGGTCCCGCTCGCGTTGACCATCAACGCCAGCAGCCCGGCGGTCACCAGCGACACCACCGCCAGATACCAGCGCGCCCGGTCGTGGAAGTACTTGTCGAACAGCCAGCCGCCGAGAATGGTGGTCCCGATCCCGACCAGCATGGGGATCGCCGCGTACACGCCGGTCTGATCCAGCGGCAGGTGCCGCACCTCGACCAGGTAACTCGGCACCCAGGTGACCAGCCCGTAGGCGAGCATGTTGCTCACGCAGAACAGCAGCGCGAACTTCCAGATCACCGGGGACCTGAGCACCTGCTTACGCGAGATCCCTTGCGGCGATTGGGTTTCCTTGCGGTTCTCACTGAGCCTCGCAGGCAGTGGCTTCGGCAGAAGCGCCCACACCGCGACACCCAGTATCACGCCGCAGGCCGCGATCCACACGAACGTGTGCCGCCACCCGACCGCCAGCAGCAACGGCCCGACGATCAGCGGAGCGATACCCGCGCCGACCCCACCGGCCGCCATCATCACCCCGGTCGTGGTCGCCCGGTTCTCCGGCGTCGTCCGTTCGGAGATCGCCTTGATCGAAGCCGCCGGAAAACATCCCTGGCACACCCCGAACAACCCGCGAATCACCAACAGCATCCCGAAAGTGCCCGCCATTCCCGAAAACGCGGTGAAGACGGACCACATGACCAAGGTGACCAGCATCGGCCCCCGCGACCCGAACCGGTCCGCGAGATACCCGGCAGGAATCTGGCAAATCATGTAAACGAGCGCGAAAACCGTGATCAGCCAGCCCTGTTCGGTCTTGCCGACCCCGAATTCCCGCCCGATCAACGGCAACGCCATGCTGATCGAGAACCGGTCCACGTAGTCCACCGACCAGGCGAACAGCATGACCACCATGGTCAGCAACGCGGTCCGGTTGACCCGCTTGGCCGTCCACAGCTCGGCTGTGTCCTTTGTGTCCCCGGCTGCGTCTTCCGCTGTGTTTCCCGCTGTGTTCTCCGCTCGGACCGGCGTCATCGGCGGCACCTCCATCCGGATTCCTTGCGGCGCAAGGCGTGGCGTTCAGTCTGAACATCCGGTGAAGGTCAGGGTTCGTACGAGCACACGAACCCTCGGTGCATTTTCCGGCCGTGCGCACTAGTCCCGATGACCGGGACCATGCACTCGGCCTGGGCGAACCCGAGTTGTATGAAGACTCCCCTCATACAGCCCACCTGTATGAGGGCTCCCTTCATACGCACCCGTTGTATGAAGGCTCCCTTCATACAGGGCCCGGAGCAGTCGCTAAGTCTCGTCTGCCCCGGGCAGGGGTTCCGCCCCGGCTTGGGGAAGCAGGCGCAGCTGGAGCATCGCGGCGAACCGCTGCCCTGGGTCGTCCAGGTCGATCTCCCCGACCTCGGCCAGCCGCCGCAGCCGGTACCGGAACGTGTTCGGGTGCACGAAAGCCATCGCCGACGCCGTCACCACATCCCCGAAGGCATCCAGCCAGCACCGCAGCGTGTGCACGAGCTGCGACTGATGCCGCGCGTCGTAATCCAGCAGCCGCGCGACCGGGCCCGCCGCGACATCTCCGCGCGCGGCCGCCAAATCAGCGAGCTCCAGCATCAACGCGTCGACGTGGACGTCCTCGACCGTCGCCACCCGGCGCGACCCGCCATTGGTCAGCAGCACTCGCAGAGCGCGGTCGGCCCCGTCGCGGGACCGCCGCAGTCCCGGGCCGTCGGGGGCCAGCGGGCCGATGCCGATCGCGGCCGTCACGCGGCGGCCGGTCCGTTCCAGGAACGTCGAAGCGAGGCGGACGGAGCGTTCGCGGCAGTCGGTCACCGGCATCGGGACGATGGCGTACGCGACGTCCCCGACCAGCGCGACCGCGGACCGCGGCTGGACCGCGCTCAGGTGCATGGCGAGCGCGTCCGCGATCCGCTGGCGGTCGGCGACGCGGCGGACGTCGTCGTCGCCGATTCCGGCCAGGCCCATCGCGAGCACGATCGCGGGCTGGCCGAGCAGGCCGAGACGGGCGATCGCCTCGGGCGCCGCGGTTCCGCCTTCCAGCGCGGTGCCGACCAGCTCGGCGCGCAGCCTGCGCTCGACGTCGGCGCCGGCGCGCATGCGCAGCATGTGCAACGCGACGAGCTTGCCCGCATCGATCATTGCCTGAGTGCGCAGCTCGCTCAGCGGTCCCGGGACCGCGGCCCAGATCGAGCCGAGTATCTCGTCGCCCGCGCGGACCGCGAGCGCGACGCGGGGCACCGCCATCTCGAAGTCCTGCTCGTCCGGGTCGACGTAGACCGGCTCCAGTCCCCGGTACAGCCGGTCGAACACCCCGGTGCGCTCCAAGCCCCGGGTGTACAGCTCGGGAACTTGGCGGCCGAGGATCGTCTCGATCCGGCCTTCGTCGGCCTCCTCCTGGCGGCCGGAGAAGGCGAGCACGCGGGACGACGGGTCCTCGATGGTGACGGGCGCGTCGAGGAGTGACGCGATGGCGTTGGCCAGCGCGAACAAGTCACCGGACGGGATGCCGCCGAGTGTCTGGGTGTCGCCGCCGACGTCGCCCTCGGCCAGCAGGGTGCGCAACAGGGCCGCGAGCTGAGCCCACGACGCGCCGTTCGCGAGGCCGAGCAGTGCGACGCCTGACCTTTCGGCGGCCCGGCGCACCTCCGCCACAGGCTCGAACGGGAGGCGGATGACCAGCGCGGCGGCGCCTTTCGTGCCGCAGGCGCGCAGGATTTCCGTCACCTCCTCGGGTGAGCGGACGCCGACGCCGAGCACGATCGCGCGGGCGGGGAACTCCGAGGTGTCCAGCGGGTCGTGGATCACCACGCCGCCGACGCTCGCGGACCCGCGCACCCCCGCGACAGGCTCCAGCAGCACGTCCCCGAGGTCCTCGAGGACGCGCGCCAGGCTGGTGTGGATCTTTCCCGGCACCGGTGTCAGCACCATCCGAACGTAAACGCCGCCACATCGGACCCGAGTGGTCCGATCCGACGAAATCTAACACCGGATTCGTCGGACGCTACGAACTCAGCCACTTCTTTCGGGTGGTCACCTCGGCGAGACGCTCCGGGATCGGTGAGACGCCCAAGCCGGGCCCGGTCGGCACCGCGAGGTGGCCCTCGTCGAGCACGAACGGCTCGGTGATGTCCTGGCGGTAGAAGCGCTCGGACGCCGAGGTGTCGCCCGGCATGGTGAAGCCGGGCAGCGAGGCGAGCGCGACGTTGGCCGCGCGGCCCAGCCCGGTCTCGATCATCCCGCCGCACCAGACCGGGATGCCGTTCGCCGCGCAGACGTCGTGCACCCGCTTGGCCTCCAGGTAGCCGCCGACCCGGCTGGGCTTGATGTTGACCACCCGGCAGGCGCCGAGCCGGATCGCGTCGGCCGCCGAGCGGGCGTCCACAACGGACTCGTCGAGGCAGATCGGGGTGCGGATGTGCTTGGCCAGCTCGGCGTGGCCGTGCACGTCCTCCTCTTCGAGCGGCTGTTCCAGCAGCAGCAGGTTGAACGGGTCAAGCTTGGCCAGCTGCGCGGCGTCGGCGAGCGTGTACGCGGTGTTCGCGTCGACCTGCAACAGGATGTCGTCACCGAAACGCTCACGGACCGCGCGCACCGGCTCGACGTCCCAGCCAGGCTCGATCTTCAGCTTGATACGGAGGTACCCGGCGTCGAGATAGCCGCCGACGACGTCGAGCAGCTGCGGGATCGAGTCCATGATCCCGACCGAGACGCCACACGGCACGCGGTCCTTTGTAGACCCCAGCGCGGCGCCGAAGGACAGGTCGTGCGCGCGCAGTTCCGCGTCGAGCACGGCCATTTCCAGCACGCTCTTGGCCATCCGGTGGCCCTTGAACTTGGCGAGCAGCGGCGCGACCTTGTTCGCGGTGAGCTCACCGGCGCCCAGCAGCGCGGGCACCAGGAAGTGTTCGAGCACGTGCTCGACGCCGTCGGTGTACTCCGACGAGTAGACCGGCGCGCCCATCGCGCCGCACTCGCCCCAGCCCTCCCCCGACGGCGTCACCGCGCGCAGCAGCAGGATGTCCCGCGCGTCCTGCGAGCCGAACGAGGTACGGAACGGCGCCACCAAAGGCATGCTGACGCGCAGTACTTCCACACCGGACAGTTTCACGACTGCTCCTTCGAGACCACGTACCAGCCGGCACGATCGAATCCGACGACCTTGGCGCCGTCCGCCATCAGGCCGTGCAACACCTCACGCAGCGCCACGCGCCACGCGCTCCCCAGCGCCGGGTCGGCCCGCCGCACCGCCTCGATGTCCGCGGGCACCCCGGCGAGCACCAGCGGCGCGTCGGACGGGGTGAGCACCGGGCGGCCGTCCGCGTCGGCCAGCAGCACCGCTTCACCGGCGGGCAGCACCTGACGGGGCTCGCCGGACGCCGCCGCGCGCACCGGCTCGGACAGCAGGTCCCAGGTGACCATCAGCCGGTCGGTGTCACCGGTCCCGTTGATGGTGTCGCGCATCTTGCCGTAGAAGTTCGGCAGGTAGACGGCCGGATCGGCGGCGAGCTTGGTCAGGTTGAAGTAGGCGTTGCGCCGGATCAGCGGATCGAACGTCCACGAGATCGAGTCGACGCCCTGCCCCAGCGCCCAGGCCCGCTGGTGCAGCTTGAGCGCGAATCCGAGCCCCCGGCCCATTCCCTTCGACGAAACACCCGCGATGTGGCTGTGCAGCGCGCTTTTCGCCGGGCTGCCGAAGAACCCGAAGCAGGCACCGAGCAGTTCGCCGTTGTCGAAGGCGCCCGAAACGTAGTTGCCCGACGCGACCATGGCGCGCAGGAGTTCCGGGGTCACCGGCCCGGCGCCGGGCTCCTCCCGCTGCCAGATCGACTCGAACAACCCGCACACGGCGGCCAGCTCGGGCACCTCGGACAGCGCGCGGACGGTCACTCCCGAAGCGGCGGCCGCGGTGTCCGCCGCCTGCTCCGGCGCGTTCATCACAAGTTCGGTCACCTGACCATCCTTTCCAGAAGCGCCGGGCAAGTCACCGTTGTGCCGCACCAGAATCACCGGCCGAGTTCGTCGCCGCGTACGGATTCCCCTGAGCCAGCACGGTTTTCACCAGCTCGGTGAGCAACGCGGTCCGGCGCGGCAGCTCCTCGACGAGCACGTGCTCGTGGTCGGCGTGCGCGCCACCGCCGACGGCGCCGAGCCCGTCGAGCGTCGGAATCCCCATTCCTGCGGTGAAATTACCGTCCGACGCACCGCCGACCGCGGCCGAAGTGAGTGGTGCCAAGCCCAATTCCTTCGCCAGTACGCAGGCCAGGTCGAACAACGCCTGCGACGACTCGGTTTCCAGCGGCGCCCGGTTGATCCCACCGACGATCCGGACCTGAGTGCCGTCGAGCACCGGCCGCAGTTCCCTGATCGCGGCGTCGACCCGCTCCTGCTCGGCCTTGTCCCACGCGCGGACGTCGACCGACACGCGCGCGGCCGCCGGGACGGTGTTCATGGTCGTGCCCGCGGTCAACGCGGTCGGCACGACGGTCGTGCCCCGCTCGGCGTTTCCGAGCTGGGACACGGCGAGGATCTGGTGCGCGATCTCGATGCCGGCGTTGCGGCCCTTCTCCGGTTCGAGCCCGGCGTGCGCGGCGCGCCCGTCGACCTCGATCCAGTACAGGGAAGTGCCTTTGCGATGGCATTTCAGCGCGCCTCCGTCCGCGGAGGCTTCCAGCACGAAAACGGCTTCGCAGCCCCACGCCTCCTCTTCGATGAGCGCGCGGGACGTCGGCGAGCCGACCTCCTCGTCACCGGTGATGAGGATCGACAGGCCGGAGCGGTCGGGTTGCGCCGCGGCGGCGTGCAACGCCATCACGACCCCGGCCTTCATGTCGAAACAGCCGGGCCCGCGCAGCACGCCGTCGGTCACGTCGAACGGATGCGTTTCGAGCGCACCGACCGGCCACACCGTGTCGTGGTGCCCGAGCAGCAGGACCCGCGGGTCGCCGCCGAACCGCCAGCGCAGATGCGTGACGCCATCGGTGACGATGCGCTCCGGCTCGACGCCCAGCAGCCGCCGTCCGAGCGCGGCCACGACGTCGGCGCTGCGCGCGACGGCCGCGTGGTCCGACGACGGCGACTCGCACCGCACCAAGGTCTCGATGTCTTCGAGCATGCTCATCGCGGCTCACCCCGCAGCGCGCTGCCCGTGTACGAGTCGGTGAGCATTTCTCCTTGGGAGATAACGGGAACTCCGCCGACGAACAGGTGCTGCACGCCCGTGGACGGTCGCGTCGAGTCGGTGTAGGTGGCGGTGTCGGTGATCTTCGCGGGGTCGAGCACGACGAGGTCCGCGTCCGCGCCGACGTCGAGCCGCCCCTTGCCCCGTGCGGCGGGCGCCACGTCGTCGAGTACCCGCGCGGGCAGGTAGGAACAGCGGCGGAACGCCTCCAGCCACGTCCACGCGCCGGTTTCGCGCACCATCAAGCGCAACGCCTTCGAGAACGTCCCTGCCGTGCGCGGATGCGTTGTCCCGCCTGGCGGCAGCGGCCATTTGGTGCTTTCCTGGCTGCCGTCCGGCCAGAAGACCGGCATCGCGTCGCTGGCGACGATCGCGTCCGGGTACGCCAAAGCCTGGCGCAGCATCCCGTTCTCGCGTGGATCACGTTCGTCGAGGAACTCGAGGATGCACGGCGCGCCTGGGTCGGCACGACGCAACTCAAGCAAGCGCGCCTCGTCCGCGATGCGCTCGCCGGATTCGAGCATGAGCACGCTCGACGCGCGAAGTCCCTTCATCCGCAACCGTTCCGGCTCCAGGAACGCGGCGCCGATCGCGGTGCTACCCGCGCCGTACGGATAAGCCTCGACGGTCACCCGCGAGCCCTCGCGGCGCGCGCGGTCCAGCGATTTCAGCACACGCTCGACGTGATGCCCCGAGGTGCTGTTGACGTGACAGTGGTGCATCGCGGCGCCGGTCTCGCCCGCGGCGGCGATGATCTCCTCCGACCCGTCGACGGGCGTCGCGGGGTCGACCTCGATCAGCTCGCGCACGTGGGTGAACGTCGGCGCGCCCGCCCGCGCGGCGAGTCGCGCGACCGCGAGGAACTCCGCGGGCTCGGACAGCGGCGCGTAGCCCATCAGAATCCCGATGCCCAGCGCGCCCGCGGCGAGTTCACCCTCCAAAAGGGACAGCCACTCGGCAAGCTCCTTGGGAGACGAAGACCGTTGCCACTGCGGGTTTCCGAGGATGTCGAGCCCGCTGTCGATCTGCGCGTCCGGCATGATCCCGGCCAGCACCTGCCCCCGCGCCGCGCCCCAGGACGCGGAGAACCCGTAGTTCAACGGCCTGCCCGCCGCGGCGGCCTCGGCGTAGGCGCGCTCGATCGGCATCAGCCCCGCCTCGAGGTCGAGCGCCGTCGTCACCCCGTCCATCGCCTGCAGCCGCTGACCGGCGATCGAGTGCACGTGGCTGTGCAGGTCCACGAAACCCGGCCCGACCACCAGCCCGCTGACATCGATGACAACGGTCCCCGGCGGCCCGGTCAGCCCGGTGCCGACCGCGGCCACCTTGCCGCCTTCGATCAGCACATCGGCCACGCCGTCGAAGCCGGTGGCCGGGTCGAGGACCCGGCCACCACGCAGAAGTGTCCCCATTCCCCGTCTCCTCACGACACCGGACGGGGATCGGCACCCCGCCCGCAGTCGAACCTAGGTGGCGGGCGGGCGGCACCGTTCGTCCGCGCGGACGAACCAGGACGCACCTGTCCGTACGCGCGGACGAACCCCTCACGAGCGCTTGGCGGCGGCCCGCACGTCGTGGAGGTGGATCACGATGTCGAACGACTTGGCCAGCTTGACGTCTTCGAGCGGGACCGGGTACTGGGTGCCGATGGACTTGGTCGGGTGGGGCGCGTCCAGCCAGGCCCGCGCCCGCGCGGACGCGGTGCGGACGTCGAGGTAGAAGTCCTCGTAGCCGACCCGGTCGAGGGTGGCCTCCGCTGTGTCCGGCGCGGCGGCGCCCACCGTGAACTTCTCCCAGTCGCCGCCGCCGACCGCCTGGTTCGTCGACAGGAACGAGCCGCGGTCGAAGGTGAAGCCGATGGGGAGATAGTCCTTGCCGAAGGCGGTACGCAGGAACGACCCCTGCGTCTCCGGATGCACCGGGTAGTCGCTCGACAGGTAGGCGACGTGGTTGTTGTGCGCCGAAACCAGGACCTTGCCGCCGAACCGCCGCTGCCACCACTCGACGTTCTGCGCCATCACGCGGTCGCGCAGCCGCATGAACTCCGGCAGCGTGGCCTTGTCTTCCGGGTCGATGGTGAGGAATTCGGCCGTCTGGGCGATGAAGCGCGCGTTCTGCTCGACCGATGCGTCGCGCATACCGCTGATCAGCTCGAGTGCTTGCCTCGCCTTGCCCGCGAGCTGCCGCCGTTCCGCGACCGGCTTGCGCACGTACGTGAACGCGTCCAGCGGGCGCAGTCCGGCGTAAAGCTCGGTCAGCTTCGGCAGCGCTTCCGGATGCTCGCGGCGCACGAATCCGGTGATCCGCTCGAAGAATTCGTCGTCCACCGCGGGCGCGCCGACGTCGTCGCCGACGAAGTGCACGGTGCGGCCGGGGTGAGCCTGGTTGTACGCGCGCATCCACTTCAGCAGGCTCACGAATTCCTCGCGGTCCCAAGGGCTGCCCGCCAGGTTCTTGGCGGCGACCTCACGGACGTCGCCCACCCCCGTCTGGAGGTACTCGTCGATCTTCAGCCCGGCCGACCAGCTCATCTCCAGCGCGAAGGCGGTGAACCCCTTGTGCTCGACCAGGTACCGGAACACCCGCTCCTTCATGGCGAAGAACTCGTGCGAGCCGTGCGTCGCCTCGCCGAGCCCGACCACCTTCGCCTCGCCGATCATCTCGCCCAGCGCACGGAGATCGCCGGTGAACCGGCCAGGTTCGGTCGACCACAATGGATGGGCCATTTGCTCTAGCGCCTGGACGGGATCGCGCTGCCGATCGGCCGGTGCCGCCTGCGCGGCCGCGGGCGCGAGCAGTGACGCCGCCAGTACCGCCGCGAGGACTTTTCTCCGTGTGTGTGCCATGAAACGATCATCGCGAACCGGGCACGGCGGCGCGGTGGCCTCAGCAGCCGCGCCGATACGGGTGCAGGCCCCACCGGCCAGAGTGGACAGAATTTATCCGAAGTGCCCGAATAGCGCTGTTGCGGACATTTGTCGCACATTCATCGACTCATCGCCGAAACGCAATGAGTTCAATACGTTCGTCGGTTGTTCACCGCGTGCCAACACCGGATTCTTGTTCGCGGTTCGTTGTAACACCCTTTCACCTCTATTGATCACAGGCCCGGCACCCCGGGTCCGGATCACCCTGCCCGGAGGAGAACCACCGTGAAATTGAGACGTCCTGGCGTACTCGCCGCGGCCGGCGTGCTGGCGGCAGCCATCGCGACGACTTCGGCGGCACAGGCAGCCCAGCCACCCGCAGCGGCCCAAACGGCCGACGCGATGGCACTGTCCGCCGCACAGAGCCTGGTCGCGGCGAAACCCGCCGCGCTCCATGCCGGCACCGATGATGTTTTCGTCCAGCACAACGTGATCTCCTCCACCAACGGACTGAAGTACATCCCCTACGAGCGGACCTACAAGGGTCTTCCGGTCGTCGGCGGCGACTTCGTGGTGGCGACGAACTCGACCGGTCAGGTCGTGGGCACCTCGGTCGCCCAGGACGTGGCCATCAACCTGCCGACCACCACGCCGAAGCTGACCGCCGCGCAGGCCGAGGCCGTCGCGCGCAAGCAGCTGTCCACTGTGGACAATGTGGCCGGCGCGCAGCTCGTCACCTACGCGCTCGGCAGCTCCCCCGCGCTCGCCTGGAAGAGCACGGTCGTCGGCAAGGACGCCGAAGGCCCCAGCAAGCTCGACGTCGTGGTCGACGCCGCCACCGGCGCCGTGCTGCACACCCAGGAACACGTCATGAACGGTGACGGCAACAGCGCCTACAACGGCCCCGCCGTGCACCTCGACACCACGCACTCGGGTAGCACCTACTCGATGAAAGACCCGGCGATCGCCAACACCAGCTGCCAGGACGCCGCGAACAACACCACGTTCAGCGGACCGGACGACGCCTGGGGCAACGGCAATGCCACCAGCCGCGAGACCGGCTGCGTCGACGCGCTGTTCGCCGCGCAGACCGAGAACAAGATGCTCTCGCAGTGGCTCGGCCGCAACGGCTTCAACGGCAACGGCGGCGGCTGGCCGATCCGCGTCGGCCTGAACGACCTCAACGCCTACTACGACGGCAGCCAGATCCAGATCGGGCACAACCAGTCCAACCAGTGGATCGGCTCGCTCGACGTCGTCGCCCACGAGCACGGCCACGGCATCGACGACAACACCCCCGGCGGCATCTCCGGCGCGGGCACCCAGGAGTTCGTCGCCGACGTCTTCGGCACCTCGACCGAGTGGTTCGCCAACGAGTCGTCGCCCTACGACGTGCCGGACTTCCTGATCGGCGAGACGATCAACCTCGTCGGCTCCGGCCCGATCCGCAACATGTACAACCCGTCGGCGCTGGGCCACAAGAACTGCTACGACAGCCAGATCCCCAACACCGAGGTGCACGCGGCCGCGGGCCCCGGCAACCACTGGTTCTACCTGCTCGCCGAGGGCACCAACCCGACCAACGGCCAGCCGACCAGCACCACCTGCAACAACACCTCGATCACCGGTCTGGGTGTGCAGAGCGCGCTGAAGATCTTCTACAACGCGATGCTGATCAAGACCAGCGGCGCCTCGTACCTGAAGTACCGCACCTGGACGCTGACCGCGGCGAAGAACCTCTTCCCCGGCAGCTGCACCGAGTTCAACACCGTCAAGGCCGCGTGGGACGCCGTCAGCGTTCCGGCCCAGTCGGGTGACCCGACGTGCTCCGCCAACGGCACCGTCACCGTCTCGAACCCGGGCAACCAGTCCACCGTGACCGGCACCGCCGTCAACCTGCCCCTCTCGGCCAGCGGCGGCACCGCGCCGTACAGCTGGACCGCGACCGGGCTGCCCGCCGGCCTGTCGATCAACGCCTCGACCGGCACCATCTCGGGCACCGCGACCACCGCGGGCACCTCGAACGTCACGGTGACCGCCAAGGACGCGGCGAACAAGACCGGCACGGCCTCGTTCTCCTGGACCGTCGGCACCTCGAACCCGACCTGCAGCGGCCAGAAGCTGACCAACGGCGGCTTCGAATCCGGCAGCACCGGCTGGACCGCGAGCAGCGGCGTCATCGGCGCCAACGCTCCCGACCAGCCCGCGCACGGCGGCACCCAGAACGCCTGGATGGACGGCTACGGCCGTAGCCACACCGACACGCTCGCCCAGTCGGTCGCCATCCCGGCCGGTTGCCACGCGACGCTGACGTTCTACCTGCACATCGACACCAACGAGACGGGCAGCACGGTCTACGACAAGCTGACCGTCGCGGGCGGTTCGTCGACGCTGGCGAGCTACTCCAACGTCAACGCCGCCGCCGGGTACGTCCTCAAGACGATCGACGTCTCGTCGTTCGCCGGACAGACCCTCGCGCTGAAGTTCACCGCGGTGGAGGACGCTTCCCTCCAGACCTCGTTCGTCGTCGACGACGCGGCCGTGACCCTCAGCTGATCCCCGGTTAGCCGAAAAAGCCCGAAAGCCACTTTCGTCAGATCCCATCTGGCGAAAGTGGCTTTCGGGCTTTTACCAGCCTTCCTCGCCCAGACACGCAGGGCTCGGCCAAAGTCGCTGCGGCCGGCCGGACAAGTTGATCTACGCGAACGCCACTTTCGCAACGTTGGTCGTTGCGAACGCCTCGTTCACTACCTTCCGGACGCCCGGAAACCCGATCTTCAGTCGCCCGCGCCAGCGTAGTGGTCACGATGGGCGCGCCTGAACCACACAAAGGCCACCCTTGTAACGCTGAGCGTGACATGGGCCCCCTTCGTCACGTCTCAGACTCCAGCAAAACCGCGCGAAAAGGACATAGCGGACCACATTTCGCGCCTGGCGTCCATTGTGGACACGAAATCGGGTGTAGTTCACCAGCGAGACGACGTGAACGCCCCGTTCACAACGTTCAACGTCGCGAACGAGGCGTTCACGTCATCCCACCTGGCGCAGCGACCACAAGTGCCCGCCACATTTGCCCTTCCGGGCGTTATTGGCCGGAATGGCAAACGTGGCGGGCGAGGTCGTTGTGGGGGTCGTGAGTGTTCCGGCCGGTTCTAACCCAATGCCACGTAGCTTAAGTTGATCATAGCCTCTGACCTGCGGTTTTCTTGCGGCCAGCAATGCCTGCGGAAAACCTTCGTCGGCGACCGCTGAGTCCATCGTCGCTGGCCACGGCGGTTTCCATATGAAACTAGTTTTCATTTTCAAAATAAGCTACGTGGCATTGGGTTCTAACCGGTCCAAACACTCACGACCCCCTTGGGCTTTGGCTAGTTCTCAGCGACCCAGCGCTCGAACACCAGGTCCTCGGCCGCCCGCACCCCGACGCTGATCGCGCCGACCAGGACGCCGTCGGCGCCGAGTTCGCCCTCGACGACGGTCGGCTGGTACGGCGTCAGCGAGCGCAGCGAGCGTTCGACCGACTCGAGCAGCAGGTCACCGTCCGGACCCATCCGGCCCGCGAGCACGATCAGCTCCGGGTCGACGACCGCGGCCACGGACGCGACGGTGTACGCCAGCCGCTGGTGCAGCGGACGGTCCTCTTCGTGCGGCAGGTAGTTGATCTCGCCCGCCGCGCCGGTCGCGCCGCGGAAGACCCGGCCGTTGACCATCAGGCCGAGCCCGGCGTCGGCGCCGACGGTGAGGCACCCGAACACCGAGGTGCCCCGTGCCGCACCGCTCTCCCATTCGCCGACCGCGGCCAGGTTCGCGTCGTTCTCGACCAGCACCTCGGCGCCGAACGCGCCTTCGAGCTCATCGAGCAGGCCGGCGTGGTCCCAGCCCGGCAGGTTCGGCGAGTGCCGGAAGCAGCGGTTGACCGGGTCGACGACTCCCGGGGAGCCGATCACCCTGACCATGATCTCGGCGGGGGTGAGGCCGGCGTCGGCGATCGTGTCGGCCGCGATGCGGGCGACCACGGCCACCAGCTCGGTGCCGGTGAACGCCCGGTTCGGCTCGTCGCGGCGGGCGACGATCGTGCGGCCGAGGTCGGAGACGGCGGCGCGGACGTAGTTCTGCCCGACGTCGATGCCCAGCACGTAGCCCGCGCCGGGGTCGGCTTCGTAGAGCGGCGCCGTGCGCCCGGCGAGCGTGGTGATCGTCCCGGCCGACCGGACCAGCCCGGCCGCTTCGAGCGCCTTGAGGACGAACCCGACGGTCGGTTTGGACAGTCCCGTGTCGACCACCGCCTGTGGCCGGGTCGCGGGCCCGCTGCGGCGCAGGAAGTCCAGCACCGCACGCTGGTTCATGGCCCGCATCCAAGCGGGCGTGCTGGCAGTAGGACCGTGTACCTGGAGAACCACACATTCAGGACACCGCATTTACCTGCCGTTAACCACGAGGAACCACCGGCAGCTTCACCGGCAGTTTCGGGTCGACGGCTGAACAAAAGCAGATTTTGCCAGCTGGGCGGCGATCAGGGTTGCCGATTTTCGGTGAGGATCTCGGCGCCGGATTCGGTCACCGCAACGGTGTGCATGGCTTCGGCGGCGCGGCTTCCGTCGCTGGTGCGGACGGTCCAGCCGTCGGCGTCGGTCACGTGGTCGATGCCGCCCGCGGTGAGGATCGGGTGCACGGTGAAGGTCTGACCCGGCTCGAGTTCGAGCATGTGCGTGGGGTCGTCGTAGTTCAGCACCGGCAGCTTGTTGAGGAAGTCCCTGCCGATGCCGTGCCCGGTGAAGTCCCGGACGGCGCCATAGCCGCCGCGTCGCGCGGTCGCCTCGACCGCGCGGCCGATGACGCCGACCTGCCTGCCCGGCGCGATGGACCGGATGGCGCGGGTGAGCGCCACCTGCGCGTGCGCGATGAGGAGGTTGGCCGCCTCATTCGTTCGGCCGACCGGAAAGGTGCGCGCGAGTTTCACGAAGACGCTGTCGAGATAGACGCCGAGCGAGATGCCCACGATGTCGCCGTCGCGCAGTGGCTTGTCGTTCGGCATGCCGTTGACGACGACGTCGTTGACCGAGGCGCAGATCGCGCCGGGATAGCCGTTGAACCCGAGCAGCGACGGGTACGCGCCCTCGGCGTAGGTCAGCGTGCGCGCGAGCTCGTCGAGCCGCGCGGTGGTGACGCCCGGGTGGATCTCCCGGCTCAGCTCGTCCATGATCCGCGCCGCCGCGCCACCGGCGAGCCGCATCCGCCCGATCGTGTACTTGGTCTGCACCCACGGGAACTCGGGTTTCGGCTGCCCCTGCGTCCGGGTGTAGGGCGGTTTCCGGACTTCCGCCGGAGCCGGAGCCGGTTTCGGCGCCGCCCGCCGGCTGTTGCGCACGAACGGCAGCCCGCGCGCGAGGTTGACGCTCTGGAACTGCGGCAGCGGGAACCGGTCCGCGGCCAGCCTGGTGCGCACCTGCTCGTAGACCACGTCCATGGTGAGCGGGTCGGGGCCGTCCGGCAGCCCGTCACGCAGCACGCCGAGCAGCGCGCCGGTGAACGCGGTGTTGCGCAGCCCCGGCGGCGCGATCGCCACCTTGGTCGCGGGCGCCGCCGTCAACGTGACCGCGCCCCTGATGCCGAGCGCGGCCGTGACGGCCGACTGCGTGTCCGACATCGCCGCGATCGCCCGGCCGCTGTAGCAGCAGTCGAGGATGAGGATCTTGTTCTCGGCCGGGCTGTCCCGCATCGCGTTCTGGACGTCGTCGAGCGCCAGCGCGGTGTACTTGAGCAGCTCACGGTCGCCGGTGGTTTCGTTGAGCGCCAGGAAAAGGCTGCCGTCGTAGCCGAGCAGGCCGTGCCCGGAGAAGTAGATGAGCAACGTGTCCCGCGCCGCGGCCGCGGCCTGGCGCAGCGCCTTGATGACGTCGACCGGGCGTCGCGCGTCGAGCAGGGTCACGCAGTGCTCCGCCGGGAGTCCCCACCAGCGCGGATCGGTCAACACCCCGGCGAGATCGGGCAGGTTGTTCGCGACCGAAGGCAGCTCGGGCAGATCCGGCTCGGCGGCGTGCGAGGCCGTCCCGATCAGGCAGGCGCGCGACTTCAGCGGATCCGGCAACTCCCCCATGTCGCTCTTTTTAGCATGCCGGAGGTAACCCATCCGAGTGACCGGAGCACGGTCGCGCCGACGCCGATGTCCCCTTCCAGGGTGAGCGGGCGAGCACGGACCGTATCCCCATGCCAGGCTCCGCAAGTCGCCGGCATTTTTTTTGGGGGTTACCCGCATGCGGAATTCGTTCAAGCCACTTCGCCTGTTCGTGGCGCTCGCGCTGCTTTTCACCAGCGCGGCGATCGGCGCGGGACCGGCCGCCGCCGGGATCGTGAAGCAATTCACGCTCGACTACAACGAGGTCGTGTACGGCGATTTCCTGTACGCGGGCAATGGCGTCGTGCGCTGCCCCGTCACGGCCGACGGCGCACCGACCATCTCCGGCTACACCCCCGTGTCCTGCGCGAACTCGGCGGACCGCAGGGACACCCAGGTCAACGACAATTACTTCATGCAATGGTCCGATGTGGACTCCGACGCGGGGACATTCGACTCGTCGAGCGCCGCGGTCACCATTCCGCCCGGCGCGAAAATCACCTTCGCTCGGTTGAACTGGGCGGGTAACACGGGCGTGTACAACTACGCGCCGAATGTTCCCTTGGCGACGAAAATGTGCCAGGACCGGCTCAACCGGATGCCCGCGGTGCTGCCACAGGGAAATCCCGCCGACCAAAAGGTCCGGCTGACCGTCGGCGCTGACAAGGCCGTCGACCTGGCGCCGACCGGCTACACCGAGGACCCGTCGAACAGCTACAGCGGCGGCCAGTACTACTCGGCCTACGCCGACGTCACCGGCCAGTTCGCCAAGGCGCCGACCGGGTCGCCGCTGAACCTGACCGTCGGCAACGTCTGGGCGCCCAAGGGCTTCAACTGCATGGGCGGCTGGTCCATCGACCTCGTCTACGCCTACCCGCAGCGCGACCCGGTATACGCGCCGAACAAGCGCGAGGTCTTCATCTACAACGGGCACGTCCGGCAGAACAGCAGCGACCCGACGACACCGACGACGATCACCGGGTTCCGCGCCGCGGCGGCCGACGCGCACGTCGGCGTCACCGCCTACGAGGGCGACTGGGGCATCGAGGGCGACCAGTTCCTGATCAACGACAAGCCGGTCGCCGAGCCCGCCACCGGCTCGACCAGGAACTTCTTCATCTCCAACGCCGACAACGCGACCGCGCCCAGCGTGAAGAACAACTTCAGCGTCGACGCGAAGTCGTTCAACGTCGACACCATCGCGGCGGGCTCGACCAGCGCCAAGCTGGGCTTCGCGACCTCCGGCGACGCTTATCTCGCGCAGAATCTCGCCTTCTCGACGCCCGTGCCGGAGCTGCAGATCACCAAGCGCGCCGAGCCGACCGTGGTGCACGCGGGAGACCAGGTCACCTTCACCATCGAGGTCAAGAACCCGAGCAACGCGCCGGCGAGCGGGGTGCGCGTGGCCGACGACGCCTTCCCAGCCTGCGCCAAGGTGATCGGCAACCTCAACGGCGGCCAGAGCACCACCTACACCTGCACCGCGACCGCGCCGGCCGACGACTTCACCAACACCGCGAAGGTCACCGGCACCAGCGCTTTGAACGAGCCGCTCGACGGCTCGTCGAGCGTGACGGTCGACGTCGTGCACCCGGCGATCGGCATCACCAAGAAGGCCGACAAGGGCGGCTACCGGACCGGCGAGACCGTCACGTTCACCGTGACCGTGACCAACACCGGTGACGTGCCGCTGAGCTCCGTCGCCGTGGCCGACCCGAAGACGCCGTCCTGCGCGCGCACGCTGGCCACGCTGGACGCCGGCAAGTCGTCGACCTTCACCTGCACCACGCAGGCCCCGGTCCCCGACGGCGTCAACACGGCGAGCGTGAGCGGCACCGACGCGCTCGGCAAGCGGGTCGACGCCTCCGCCGACGCGCCCGTTCCGGTGATCGCGCCCGCGATCACGATCGAGAAGTCGGCCGGCCCGGAGGTCATCCACGCGGGTGACGCCGTCACCTGGACGATCAAGGTGACCAACACCGGCGACACCCCGCTGCAGGACATCAAGGTCACCGACGACAAGACCACGGCCTGCTCGCGGGCCGTCACAAACCTGCTCCCGGGCGGCTCGGAAAGCTACACCTGCACCGCGAACCCGTCGCAGACGACCAAGAACACGGCGACCGTCACCGCCAACGACTTCTTCGGCGGCGACCCCGTGACGGCGACGGATTCGGCGACGGTGACCGTGCTGAGCCCGGCGCTGAGCATCACCAAGGAGGCCTCGCCGCGCGTGGTCCGCGCCGGCGACGAGGTCACGTTCACCCTGGTCGTGACGAACACCGGCGACGTGCCGCTCACCGGCGTCACCGTGACGGACGACCGCACGCCGTCCTGCGCCCGCACGATCGGCACGCTGCTGCCGCAGCAGTCGCAGACGCACACCTGCACGGCCAAGGCACCCGACAGCGGCTTCACGAACACCGCGACCGCGACCGGCAAGGACCCGCTGGCCAAGGAGGTCAAGGTCACGGCCGACGCGACGATCGAGGTCATCCATCCGTCGGTGAGCATCGTGAAGGACGCCGCGCCCGCGGTCGTCCGCTCCGGCGACACGGTCACGTACACGATCACCGTGACCAACACGGGCGACGCCGCGCTCACCGACGTGACGGTCGCGGACGCCCAGGTTCCCGCCTGCGCCAAGACGATCGGCACCCTGCAGCCGCGGGGCACGCAGACGTACACGTGCATGACGGTGGCAGGCGAGCAAGGCTTCACCAACACCGCGAAGGTGACCGGGACCGATCCGACGAACCGCCCGGTCGACGCCACCGACGACGCGACGTTCACCGTGACGCACCCCGCGATCACCCTCGCCAAGGACGTCACCGGCGGCCCGTTCCGCGAGGGCGACACCGTGCCGTTCCAGCTCACGGTGACCAACACCGGCGACGTGCCGCTGACCGGCGTCACGGTCACGGACCCACTGGTCACGGCCTGCGCGCGGACATACGACGGCACGCTGGCACCAGGCGCGACCTGGACCTTCGGCTGCACCCTCGTGGCGGGCAAGGACGACTTCACCAACGTCGCCTCGGTCACCGGCACGCCACCGGTCGGGCCGCCGGTGACGGCGACGGACGACGCACCGGTCGACGTCATCCACCCGGCGGTCACCATCACCAAGGACGCGGCGCCCACCGTGGTCCGCGCGGGCGACACGGTCACGTTCACCATCACGGTGACCAACACCGGCGACACCCCGCTGACCGCCGTCTCCGTCGCCGACCCGATCGCCCCCGAGTGCACCAAGACACTGGGAACCCTTGCCCCGCAAGCGAAACAGACGTACACCTGCACGCTCGTCGCAGGCAATGACGACTTCGCGAACGTCGCTTCGGTCACCGGAACCGACCCGTCGAACCGCCCGGTCACCGCGACCGACGACGCCGCCGTCGACGTCATCCACCCGGCGGTGAGCATCACCAAGGACGCGGCGCCTGCCGCGGTCCGTGAAGGCGACACGGTCACCTTCACCTTGGTGGTCAAGAACACGGGCGACGTGCCGTTGACCGCGGTGTCCGTTGTGGACTCGAAAACTCCGTCCTGCGCCAAGACTTTCGACGTTCTCGCGCCGGACGCCGCACAGACCTATCAGTGCACCGTGGTCGCCGGAGCCGACGGCTTCACCAACACGGCGACAGTCACGGGCACCGACCCGACCGGGCGCCCGGTCACCGCGACCGACGACGCCACGTTTACGGTGCTGCATCCCGGAATCTCGATCACCAAGGACGTCAAGGGCGGCCCGTTCCGCGCCGGCGACACGGTCACCTTCAGCATCACCGTCGCCAACACGGGCGACTCCCCGCTGACCGCGGTCACCGTCTCCGACGAACTCGCCCCGTCCTGCGCCAAGACGATCGACAAGCTCGACCCCGGCGCGTCGCAGACCTACGAATGCACGATGAGCGCGCCTGCCGACGACGCGGTGAACGTCGCCAAGGTCACCGGCACCCCGCCCACGGGACCGCCGCTGACAACCTCGGACGACGCGAAAATCGACGTCATCCACCCGGCCGTGAAAATCACCAAGGAGGCCTCCCCGCGCACGGTCCGCGCGGGCGACGACGTCACGTTCACCATCGTCGTGACCAACACCGGCGACGTGCCACTGACCAATGTCTCCATTGTGGACTCACGAACCCCAACCTGCGCCAAGACCTTCGCGCGCCTCGAAGGCGTCGAAACCTACCAATGCACGACGAAGGCGCCCGAGGACGACTTCACCAACACGGCGACCGTCACCGGCGACGACCCGACCGGACGCCCGGTCACCGCGACCGACGACGCCGCGGTCGACGTCATCCATCCCGCGGTGACGATCACCAAGGACGCGGCGCCCACCCAGGTCCGTGAGGGCGACACGGTCACGTTCACGCTGACAGTCAAGAACACCGGCGACGTCGCCCTGGCTCCGGTATCCATTGTGGACTCGCAAACCCCAGCCTGTGCCCGCACCATCGACTCACTGGCGGCAGGCGCGTCGCAGACCTACCAATGCACGGTGACCGCGGGAGCGCAAGGCTTCACGAACACGGCGACGGTCACCGGAACCGACCCACTCCAGCGCCCGGTCACCGCGACGGACGACGCGACGTTCACGGTCCAGCGCCCCGGCATCTCGATCACCAAGAACACCAAGGGCGGCCCGTTCCGCACCGGCGACTCGGTCACCTTCGAGATCGTGGTCACCAACACCGGCGACGTGCCGTTGACCAACGTGACGGTGACCGACCCGCTGGCTCCCGAATGCGCCCGCACGTTCCCGACCCTTCCGGCCGCGGGCGTCCAGCGTTACCCCTGCACCATGACCGCTCCCGCGGACGACGTGACGAACACGGCTTCGGTCACCGGCAAACCGCCGGTCGGCCCGCCGGTGACGGCGACGGACGACGCGCCCGTCGACGTCATCCACCCCGGCATCAAGCTCACGAAGGAGGCGGCCCCCACCCAGGTCCGCCCCGGCGAGCAGGTCACCTTCACCCTGACGGTGACCAACACCGGCGACGTGCCGCTCAAGTCGGTGTCCATTGTGGACGACAAGACACCCGCCTGCGCCTTCACGATCGCGGTGCTGGCACCCGGCGCTTCTCAGCGTCACCAATGCGCCACCAACCCCGCGTCCAGCCTCACGAACACCGCGACGGCGACGGGAACCGACCCCACCGACCGGCCGGTGACCAGCACCAGCACCGCCGAAGTCACCGTCATCGGCCCCGGCATCTCCATCGAGAAGACGGCCGACGCCAAGCCGCTCCTCACCGGCCAGCAGGCGACCTTCACGATCATCGTGAAGAACACCGGCGACGTGCCGTTGACCGACGTGACGGTGACCGACCCCATCGCACCCGCCTGCGCGATCACCGTCGGCACCCTCGCGCCCGGCGCGTCGTCCAAGCCGATCACCTGCATGGTCACCATGCCCGACCACGACCTCACCAACATCGCGACAGCGACGGGCAACGACCCCACCGGCCGCCCGGTCACCTCGACCGACGACGCCACGGTCAAACTCGCCAAGCCCGCGGTCACGCTGACGAAGAAGGCCGACGCGACCACCACGCCCGGCGCCACGGTCACCTTCACCCTCACGGTGACCAACACAGGCAACGTCGACCTGGCCCCCGCCAAGGTCACGGACCCGGCCTACCCCCAGTGCGACCGCGCCTTCGACCGCCTCCCGGCCGGCTCGCACCAGGAGTGGACCTGCACCGCCACCGCGCCGCAGTCCGGCGACCTGACGAACACCGCGACCGTGACCGGAACACCCGACACCGCCCAGCCTGCCGACCCGGTCACGGACAGCGCGACCGCCGTCGTCAAGGTGAACACGCCCTCCACCCCGGACGTGACACCCCCACCGTCACCCCCGAAGCCCTTGGCCACCACCGGATTCGACCCGCTACCGCCGTCCCTGCTCGCCCTAGCCCTCCTGTCAGCAGGCGTCCTCCTGGTCCTCCACCCGACCCGCCGCCGACGCTAACGCCCGCCCACCCCCTGGGGTCGTGAGTGGTACGGCCGGTTCTAACCGGCCAAACCACTCACGACCCCAAGGAACCCTGGTTGACAGGAGGTTAGGGTAGCCTTACTTTGGTTGGCGTGATGGCACGGGGATTTCAGGGCGCGGTTCTGCGCGGGCTCGGGGCGCGCGACCACGAGGCGACCGTGGTCGGCACGGAACTGATCACGCCGCAGTTCGTGCGGATCCAGTTCACCTCGCCGACCCTGTTCGCCGACGCGACCGCGGAGCCGACCGCCTGGCTGCGCTTCTGGTTCCCCGATCCCGACGGCGGCGACACCGAGTACCAGCGCGCGTACACCATCACCGAGGCCGATCCGGCGAGCGGCGCGTTCAGCGTCGACGTGGTGCTGCACTCGCCTGCGGGACCCGCGTCACAGTGGGCGCGCTCGGCGAAGCCCGGGATGAAGATCTCGGTCATGACGCTGGGTTCGTCCAAGTTCGAGCCCACGAGCGTGGCCGGCTATCTGCTGATCGGCGATCCGGCGTCACTTCCCGCGATCAACACGATCCTCGACGTCGTCCCCGCCGATGTGCCCGTCGAGTTGTACCTCGAGCGGCACAGCGAAGCCGACGAGCTGATCCCGGTCCACACGCATCCCCTGCTGAACACGAAATGGGTGCCGCGCGACGGCGCCGGTTCGCTGGCCGCGGCGATCGAGCCGCGGGACTGGACAGGCTGGGTCGCATGGGCGGCGACGGAAACCAAGACGCTGAAGCAGGTTCGGGCGCGGCTGCGTGACACGTTCGGCTTCGCGAAACAGGACATCCAGGGCCGGGCGTACTGGCATCACGGGCGCGCGACCGGGACGTTGCGCTCGGTGCAACACACGCAAGGCACGTCGGAGTGGGTGGACACGCCGGACGGCAGGCGGCTGCACGCCATGGTGTTGCCCGGTCCCGAGGCGGGGCCGACCGTCGTCTTCGAAGCGGGTGCCGCCGCGAGCCGGTCGTCGTGGGCGCTGGTACAGCCTGGCGTCGCGCGGGCCGCGCGGGCGATCGTCTACGACCGGTCCGGACTCGGCCGCAGCGCGCCCGATCCAGGCGGGCGAACGCTTCGGCGGATGGCCGACGATCTCGTGACCTTGCTCGACCATTTCGGACCGGGGCCGTTCGTCCTCGTCGGACACAGTGCGGGCGGGCCGATCGTGCGGCTGGCCGCGGCCGCGCGACCCGATCAGGTCGCGGGCCTCGTGCTCGTCGACCCGACGGACGAAGCCGCCGAGGTGCTCTTCGGCAGGCGGTTCCGGCGGGGTGAACGGCTGGCGATCGGGGCCGGTGCCGTGCTGGCGCGGCTGGGTCTGTTCAAATTCCTGCTCCGCGGAATGCTGCGCGGTCTTCCGGCGGACGTCCGCCGCGATATGGAGCAAGAGGCATTCACGCCGGGCGTGGTGCGCACGCAGAGAGAGCAAGCGCGCACTTTTCTGGATGAATTGTCCACATGGCGAGAAAATCCCCCGGCGATAAAGGACATTCCGGTCACCGTTGTTTCGGGAGCGCTTACCGGCGGTGGCATGACCGCGAGCATGCGAGCGCAGGCCACCGCGTCGCACGCGCATCGCGCCGCCCAGTCACCACAAGGCAATCACGCCATCGCGCCACGGTCCGGACATTACGTGCCCGTAACGGATCCCGATCTGCTCTGCGACGAGATCATCGGGCTGATAAAGCAAACATATTCACAGTGAACACGGGTAACCGAATTCACCTTGCAGAATTTCGTGTAATCGATTACCTCGTTGATCCGCACCCATTGACATAGTTAGGAAGCCTTCTTAACTTCGGGATATGTCTGAGACTCCCCCGCGCCCCAGGTCTCAATCCCCCGCACGGCAACCGCGCCTTGCCGAGCAGTACGAGCACTTCATGAAACGCCATTCGCGACGAACGGTGCTCCAGGCGGGCACGATCGTCGCGGGGAGCGTGCTGCTGCCCGGCGCGGCCGCGGCCGCGACACCGCGCCCGGCCGTCGGCCCGACGGTGCTGCTCAACTCCGAGACGGCGGCAGGCTCGGCACTGCGGCCGTTCGGCAGGCACCTCGCCTACGGTGCCGACGCGTCGCGCCAGGTCGTGGTGTCGTGGCAGACACCGGGCAAGGTGACCGCGCCGTTCCTGCGGTTCGGCACCAAGCCGGGGGAATTCGGCGAGGCCATCCCGGCGGAGGTGCGGGCGCTGGAGAGTCAGCTCGCCTGGCAGAAACCGGACCACACGTTCTCGCCACACCTGTCGAAATCCGTCACCCAGTACTACCTGCACGTCCGGCTCGGCGATCTGCTGCCCAACACCACGTACTACTACGTCGTCGGTCACCAGGGTTACGACCCGACCACCAGCGGGCGGATCGGCGAGATCGCCACCTTCCGCACGGCAGGCGCCGCGGGCGCCACCGGCGCGTTCTCGTTCACCGCCTTCGGTGACCAGGGCGTCGGCTACAACGCCGTCGCGACCAACAGCCTGATCGCCGACCTCGCGCCCGCCTTCCACCTCGGCATGGGCGACCTCAGCTACGCGCTGAACGGCGAGGGCGGGCATCCCGAAGAGGACGTCTACGACGCCCGCAAGTGGGATTCCTTCTTCTCCCAGAACGAAATCGTCGCCTCGGGCATCCCGTGGATGGTCGCGCTCGGCAACCACGAGATGGAAGGCTGGTATCCCTACAACGGCTACGGCGGCATGCGTGCCCGCTTCAGCATGCCGGACAACGCATGGGACGGCTCCACCTGCATCTACTCGTGGCGCTACCAGAACGTCGCTTTCCTCAGCCTGGACGGCAACGACGTCTGCTACAACAGCCAGTCCAATTTGGACTACACGGAGGGCAAGCAGCTCGCCTGGCTCGGCTCGCAGCTGGCCAAGTTCCGCGCCGACCCGACGGTCGAGTTCATCGTCGTGTACTGCCACCAATGCACCTACTCGACCTCCGACGCGAACGGCGCGGAGCTCGGGGCGCAGGAGAAGTGGGCGCCGCTGTTCGACAAGTACAAAGTGGACCTGGTACTCAACGGCCACAACCACCTCTACGAGCGGACCGACCCGATCCGCGCGGGCAAGGGCACCAAGAAGGTGCCGTCGTCGGGCACCGTCAACTCCGTCAAGGACGGCATCACCTACATCACCGCGGGTGGTGGCGGCGAGGGCATCAGCTCCATTGTGGACGGCGTGGCGGAAAGTTACATCGGCAACGTCAAGGACGTCTCGGCCAAGATGCGGTTCGACACCGAGGAGGGCGAGACGCAGAAGGTCACCGTCACCTGGTCGCGCGTGCGCTATCGCGGCTACAGCCTCGTCTCGGTCGACGTGGTGCCGCCGTCGAACGGCACGCCCGCACTGCTGAAGGTCCGCGCGCTCACCGAGACCGGCACGCTGGTCGACGAGATCACCATCCGCCGTAGCTGAACCCCGATCGAGAAGGCAGCCCATGTCTCAGACCGCATACTCGCGACGGAACCTGTTCCGGTTCGGCTCACTACGCGCCACCGAGGCCGCACCCGCCGGCTCGACGCTGCGCCCGCTCGGCCGTCACCTCGCCTACGGTGCCGACCCGGCCAAGCAGGTCGTGATCTCCTGGCAGGAGCTGACGAAGGTCACCGGCCCGTACGTCCGCATCTCGACCACGCCAGGCAACTTCGGCCAGCCCATCGCCGCCGAGGTACGCACGCTCGAAAGCCAGCTCTCGTGGCAGAAGCCGGACCACGACTTCCCGCCGCACACCCCGACGACGACCCAGTACTTCCTGCACGTCAAGCTCGACAACCTGACGCCGGACACCACGTACTACTACGTGGTCGGCCACCAGGCCTACGACCCGACCGCGACCGGCCGCACCGACGAGATCGCCAGTTTCCGCACCGCGGGCGGCAACCGCCCGTTCTCATTCACCGCCTTCGGTGACCAAGGCGTCGGCTACAACGCGCGCAGGCTCAACAGCATGATCTCGGACCTCGCGCCCGCCTTCAATCTCGCGTTGGGCAACCTGAGTTACGCCATCTACGAGGGCGACCCCGGCAACGAGGGCGCACACACGTCGAAGGACAGGTACGACGCCCGGATCTGGGATTCCTTCTTCGTACAGAACGAGATCGTCGCCGCGGGCATCCCGTGGATGATCTCGCTCGGGAACCGCGAAATGGAGGATTGGTACTCCGGCAACGGTTACGGCGGCGTCAAAGCCCGCTTCTCCATGCCCGACAACGCTTGGAGTGGCTCGACCGGCGTCTACTCGTGGCGGTACCAGAACGTCGGCCTGCTGAGCTTGGACGGCAACGACATCTGCTACCGCAACACCGGCAACCTCGACTACAGCGCGGGCAAGCAGCTCAGCTGGCTCGACAGCCAGCTGAGCAAGTTCCGCGCCGACCCGACGATCGACTTCATCGTCGTCTACTGCCACCAGGCCGTCTACACCACGGCCGACGCGGGCGGCGCCGAGACACTCGCCCAGCAGAAGTGGGCACCGCTGTTCGACAAGTACAAAGTGGACCTGGTGCTCAACGCGCACAACCGGTTGTACGAGCGCACAGACCCGATCCGCGCGGGCAAGTCCACGAAGCAGGTGAAGCCGCGCGGAACGGTCAACTCCGCCGCGGACGGGACCACCTACATCACGGCCGGCGGCGGCGGGCAGAGCCTCGACACGTTCTTCAAGAAGATCGCCGAGTCCTATCTGGACAACGAGACCAGCGTCAGCTCGACGTCGATGAAGTGCTTCAAGAAGGGCAGCACCTCGTACACCGAAACGAAGGTGACCTGGTCACGGGTGCGCTACCGCGGCTACGGCCTGGTCGCGGTCGACGTCACCCCGGCCGCGAACGGCGCGGCCGCGCAGCTGAAGGTGCGCGCGTTCGCCGACGACGGCGTCCAGGTGGACGAGGTGACCATCAAGCGCGCCTGACCATGGTCGTGAGTGGTACGGCCGGTTCTAATGGGCGGAAGGTCAAAGGTGGCGCGTCTGGTGTGCTCGGCTGTGGCCGGGGTGGCTGTGTGGGAAATGCGTCGTTGAAGAGCCTGTTGCTTTTTGAACTGGCTCGACATGGCTTGATGATCTTGTTGCACGTGTGGCAACTTGGGATAATTGTTGTGTGGCAAGGGATTATCGGCCGGTTGATCGTGAGCAGGAGTTTCTGTTGCCGCCGTCGATGGCGGACTGGTTGCCGGATGATCATCTGGTGTGGTTCGTGATCGCGGTGGTGGGGCGGCTGGACACGTCGGCGTTTCACGCGACGGCGAAGCGTGGTGGGGTCGGGCGGCGTGGGTATGACCCGGAGATGCTGCTGACGTTGTTCGTGTATGCGATGGCGCATGGGGTGTCCTCGTCGCGGCGGATCGAGCGGTTGTGCCTGACCGATGTGGCGTTCCGGATCATCTGCGCGCAGGACATCCCGGATCACACGGTGCTGGCCCGGTTCCGCCAGCGTCACGAGGCGGCGCTGACGGATCTGCTGACCGAGTCGCTGGTGCTGGCCGCCGAACTGGGGATGGTGTCGCTGGGGGTGGTCGCGTTCGACGGCACCAAGATCGCCGCCAACGCGAGTAAGGACGCCAACCGCACCGAGGCTCACCTGCGGAAACTGGCCGAGAAGTTCGTTGAGGAGACCGCGCAGACCGACGCGGCCGACGACGCCCGCTTCGGCGCCGACCGGCGCGGCGACGAACCACCACCGGACCTGCGTGACCGCACCCGTCGCGGTGAACGGATCACGGCCGCGCTGGAGCAGATCCAGTCCCGTCGCGACGCGGCCGAGCAGGCCGGCGAGGGGCGGGCTGAGATCGCGCGGGCCTATGACGCCGCGGTCGCCGCCGGCCTCACCCGTGGCGGGGCCCCGCCGCGAGGCGCGGACCGGGTCGCGGTGGCCCGAGCACGCCTGGACCGGGAGCGAGCCACAGCGGTGTCCCGCTGGGAGGCCTGGCACGCCCAGATGCGATCCGGCGGCGGGCGCCGCCCGTCGGGGAAAGCAGCGGTGCCGCCGGAGGATCACAGCAGGGTCCGGCGGGCCCGCGCGGGCGTGTCACGCCAACTGTGTAGGTCGGGGGTGTACCAAGATCGACCGGCCTGGTGGGCGGTCGGAAGGGACACCGAGTGACGCAGAACACATCGCCTCGTCGCAGTGACGAGGCGGCGGCGCGGCAGCTGGCGGAGACGTTCTCGCCGGAGACGATCGACGCGCTGCTGAAGGACGCCAAAGCGGCCGGAACGCCGATCGACGGCGTCAACGGCTTGCTGAATCAAATGACCAAAGCGGTCCTCGAGCGGGCGCTGCAGGCCGAGATGACCGACCATTTAGGCTATGACGCCGGCGACCCCTCCGGTCACGGTTCCGGCAATTCCCGAAATGGGAAGTCGACCAAGACGGTGTCGACGATGAACGGTCCGGTCGATATCGAGGTTCCGCGTGACCGGAACGGGTCTTTTGAACCCGCGATCGTGCCGAAGCGATCTCGTCGGATCGGCAACATCGACGACATGATCCTGTCACTGTACTCCCGGGGCATGACCACCCGCGACATCGAAGCGCATTTGCTGGAAGTTTATGGCGTGAATGCCTCCCGGGAATTGATATCGAACGTGACCGATGTCGTGGTCGACGAGATCAAAGCGTGGCAATCACGTCCGCTCGACGAGGTGTATCCGATCCTGTATGTGGATGGAATCCGGATCCGCGTCAAAGACAACGGCGTGGTGACCACCAAAGTCGCCTACCTGGCCATCGGCGTCGACGTGGACGGCCGCAAGCACGCTCTCGGCTGCTGGATCCAGGACACCGAGGCCGCGAAGTTCTGGCAGAAGGTCGTCACCGACCTGCGCAACCGTGGCGTCAAAGACATCCTCATCGCCTGCTGCGACGGCCTGACCGGTCTTCCCGACGCGATCAAAGTGATCTTTCCTGACACGGTCGTGCAGACCTGCGTGGTCCACGTCATCCGCAACGCCTCGAAATTCGTGTCCTACAACGACCGCAAAAAGATCGCCACATCGATGCGCGAGATCTACTGCGCCCCCACCGTCGAAGGCGCCGAACTCGCCCTGGCCGAATTCGACAAGAAATGGGGGCAACAATATCCAGGAGCCATCGACGTGTGGCATAACGCCTGGAATGACCTCATCCCGTTCCTTGACTACCCGCCGGAACTCCGCAAAATCGTCTACACCACCAATGCTATCGAATCCATCAACTTCCAACTCCGCAAAATCACCAAGAACCGCGGACACTTCCCCGACAAAGACGCAGCCATGAAACTTCTCTACCTCGGACTTCGCAACATTTCCAGTCAACGCGGCGGAACATCCGGAACGGGAACGCATGGCTGGAAAGTTGCACTCAACACGCTAGCCCGCCTCTTCCCAGGAAGGCTGCCTTTCTGATAATCTGAAAAACGTAAGTAATCACCTCTGACTTACACAGAAATCGTGACAGGCTCGCCCGCGCCGCCTATGAGGCCGCGCTCTCCCGCGCTGAACAGGCCGCCGCCACCGCGAAATCCCAGACGCAGACCGACAAGTTCGTGGCGAACACGACCGACCCGCAATCACGGCTGCTCAAGACCCGCAACGGCTGGGTCCAGGGCTACAACTGCCAGACCGCGGTCAGCGACGACGAATTCCTCGTGTCCGCCCGCGCCACCCAGGACACCAACGACCTCGACCAGTTCGTGCCCACCGCCGATGATGTCCTCGCCACCGCCGGGAAGCTGCCCGGCGCACCGGCCGCGGTGACCTCACCGTCGGCGTGATGATCGGCGACGCCGGCTACGACTCGACCGCCAACCTTGAGACCGCGGGCCCGGACCGTCTCATCGCCGATGCCAAAGGCCGCACCGTGAACACTCGAGCCGCCACCGACCCGGCCACCGGCGACCCACCCAAGAACGCCACCGCGCGGGAGAAGATGAACCACCGGCTACGCACCGCAGAAGGCGTGACCCTCTACCGACGACGCGGCGCGATGATCGAAGCACCCAACGCCTGGCTCAAAGACCGCCGCGGGCTCACCCGCTTCGCCCGCCGAGGACTCACCGCCGCCCAAGCCGAACTCTCCCTCGCCGCCGCAGTCACCAACCTGCTCAAACTCTGGACCAAGGGCATCACCACCGCCCAGATCCGCACCACCTGAACCCCACCCCGGCCCGGCCCGGCGGCCAAGCCAGAGACCGGACGATGCCGAAGACACCACAACAGCAAAAAGCAACAGGCTCTGAACGACTCAAAACCCGCACAGTCAACCCGCTTGACCAGCTGCAGGGGTCGTTCGAGGCGGGTGAGTGCGGTTCGCGGCGTTCAACGACGCAAACCGCACTCACCCAGGCACTAGGCCCAGGAATAAAGGAGAGCCTTCATTCACGCTCGGATCCGCCGGGTGAGGGCCTCCCCCACCCGGACCAAGCGGATCAGGGCCTCCCTCACCCGCATATACGGACCAACCAGGCCCCACCCCACGAATCCGAGCGAACTAGGCCCTCACCCACGCCCGACCACGACCCTGCCCCGGACGAGACAGCCCGAAGGGGTCGTGAGTGGTACGGCCGGTTCTAACCGGTCTAAACACTCACGACCCCGGCTACTCGGCGACTTCGCGGCGGGACAGCCGGACCTCCTCGATGTCCAGTTTGGACTGGATCTGGCGCAGGACAGTGTCGTCGATCCGGCGTTCATCGCGCAGCCGGATGATCGTGGCTCGTTTGTGCGCCAGCAATTCCAGGCGCAGCGCCGCGTATTCTGCTTCGGCGCGGTGAACGGCCAGGTCCTCGTCGGCGTCCGACGACTGGAGGTGCGCCCGGTACTCGGCCACGGTGCGGGCGAGCACCGCGTCGGCGGTGCCGAGGCGGCCGGCGATGCCGGGCATCGCGGCCATCGCCTCCTCGGCCGCGATGCGGGCGGCGAGCGCGCGTTCCTCGTCGACAGCGGTGTCCGGCTCCAGCCGGGCCCAGCGCACCACGGACGGCAGTACGAGGCCCTGCACCACCAGGGTGACCACGACGACGCCCGCGGTGACGAAGATGATCGTGTCGCGGTCGGGGAACGGCCTGCCGTCGGCCATCGTCTCCGGCACGGCGAGCGCGGCCGCCAGTGACACCGCGCCGCGGAACCCGGCCGACGCGCTGAGCACCCTCGGCCGGGGGCCGACGCGGCGCAGCCGTTGCTGCGGGCGGCGGTCGACCGCGCGGATGAGGTAAGGCGTGGTGAACGTCCAGACGAACCGGCTGCCGATGACCACGGCCGAGATCACGCCGACCATGCCGAGCGCGATCGGCACCGGCGTGGTCAGCCCGCGCACGACCGCGTGCGCCTGCAGTCCGATGAGGACGAACAGCGCCCCGTTGAGCACGAAGGTCGACAGGCTCCAGAACGCCTCGCTCTGGCGCCGGGTGTCCGCGCGGACGATGCGCGGGCCGACCTGGCTCAGTGTCAGCCCGCAGACCACGACCGCGAGCACGCCGGACGCGTGCAGCACCTCGGCGCACAGGAAAGCGGCGAACGGGGTGAGCAGGCTGACCAGGTTCTCGTGCAGCGGGTTGTCGAGCAGCCGCCTCGTCCGGACCGCGAGCCAGGCCACGAGCAGGCCCGCCGCCGCGCCGCCCAGGTAGGCGATCGCGGACAGCAGCGCCACGCTGCCGGACGTCGCGACCTGCTCGCCGGTCGTGACGCCGACCGCGAGGCCGTAGATGACCAGCGCCGTCCCGTCGTTGACCAGGCTTTCCGCTCGCAGCGTCGTCACCATGCGGCGGGGCAGCGCCCGCGCGATGACGCCGACCGCGGTGGCGTCGGTCGGCGCGAGCGCCGCGCCGAGCACCCACGCCGGTCCCCAGCCGAGGCCGAGTTCGTGCGCGGCCACCGCCACCACGGCTGCCGTCGCGATGACGAGCGCGGTGCTCGCCAGCACGATGACCCGCAGGTTGTTGCGGATTTCGCGCAGCGAGGTGGTCAGGCTTTCCCAGTACAGCAGCGCGGGCAGGAACAGCAGCAGCATCGTCTCCGGCGGCAGGCTGGCCTGGCGCAGCGCCGGGACGAAGCCGAGCAGGATGCCGACGACGAGCAGCAGTACCGGCGGGGTGACGCGCAGCCTGGCCGCGACGGCGCTGCCCAGCAGGATCGCCACCCCGAGCACCACGACGATCTCGAGGCCGAACACGGCGCCTCCTCATGCGACGGACGAATGCGCAGGAGAATTTACCTCAGCGGGCGAACCATTCCGGGATCACAGTTCGGACGAACTCGCTGATGCATTCGAGCGTCGGACCGGACAGGATCTCGCCGACGAAGTAGACGCCGTCGCGGCCCTGGGCCGCGGTGACCTCGTCGAACCAGCCGTCGCGCAGCGCGGCCGCGCTCGGGTAGGCGGGCCATTCGGCGATGGTCTCGGCGACGAGTTCCGGGTCGCGGAAGAGGAACAGGCTCTCCTTGGCGAGCGCCCAAGCCTGCTCGTCGGAGACCGAAAGGTCCGAATTGCTGAAGCAGACCCAATACGGGCCGGCGTGCTGCTTGTTGACCGCGGTGACGCGGTGCAGCGCCTGCTCCGGGTCGGTGTCGGTGTAGCTGCCGTACGGGTCGATCACCCAGAACCCGAGCCGGTCTTTGGGGAATTCGATGAGTTCCTCGTGGACGCGGACGAGGTAACTGCGGGTCCAGGTGCGCGGGCAGTTCTTCTCCGAGAACAGGTCCCCGTCGAGGAACTCCCGGAGCTGTGACGGCCGCGCTGTCACGATCACGCTCTCGTAGGTCTTGCTGTGCTCGACGCCAGCGGACTGCCACGTGACGCGCCGCCCGTCCACCCGAGTCACCCGGGCGCCGGTCGTGACGGTCAGTCCGTGGTCGTCGACGATGCGCCGCAGGAAGCTGATGAACCCGCTCGGGAAGCTGCGGGCGATGGGTCTTCGGGAGTCGATCTGCGCGCGCAGCGACGGCGGCATCCGGTCGAGCATCGCCTGCCGGTCGGCGGGAAAGACGGCGAGCAGCAGTTTCGCCAGCTGCGACACGTGGCCGGAGATGTGCGCGTTGATGTTGATCACGGTCGCGGCCGGCTGACGCGGCCTGCGCATGTTGGCGTAGAGCGCGATGCCTTGCAGGATCTCGCCGACCAGCGGTGCGTGCCGTGCGCGGTAGGTCTCCCAGGTCTCGGCGGTCCCGTCGAACGCCAGGCCGCCCAAGCCGGGGCCACGCCGCTCCCGGACCGCCTGCTCGATGATCGTCCACGCGTCGGCGAGCTGATCGACCGCCTGGATCGGCGTCAAAGTCCGCAGCAGCGGCACGAAATGCGGCGGTACGGCGACCATCGGCTTGCCCGAATCGGACCGCGAGACGAAGTACAACGCCTCGCTCTGCAGCTCGACCGGATGCCTGCTCGTCAGCTCCTCGACGGCCGTGCCCGCCATGTCCGGCCCGAAGTCCTGCTGCCCGATCAAGTGGGCTTGGAAGTCGTAGACCTGCCCGTCGACGGTGACGGTTTCGCTGTAGCCGCCAAGCCGCGCGCCCGCTTCGAGGATGTCGATGTCCCGATAGCCGAGTTCCCGCAGCTTGGCCGCGACGAGAATGCCGCTCTGCCCACCACCCACCACGCACACCGGCGCCGAGAAATCCATGACGCCCAACCCTGCCCGTGGCACCGGCACCCGTCGACCGGCCACCAGGGTGATGACGCACCGTGAACCCAGACCCGGGATAAAGCGGGCTTTACTCCCGGGGATAAAGCCTGCTTTATCCCCGGGAGTTTAGCGGGCTTTATCCCGGGTTCTCAGGCGTCGAGCAGGCGGATGGCCGCGACCGGGCACTGGAGCTCGCTCTCCCTGACCAGCGCGTGCTGCGCGGGCGGCGGCTCGGCGTCGATGACGACGACGAGCCCGTCCTCCTCGCGCTGGTCGAAGACGTCGGGAGCCGTCAGCACGCACTGTCCTGATGAGACACACTTGCCGGTGTCGGCGGTGACCTTCATATTCCGTCCCTTCACAGGAAAACAGGCACGCTGCGGACCCCGCCCGCGATCTTGTCGTTGCGCACGACGATCTCGTCGATGCCGACCGCGAGACGCATCCGGGGGAACCGGCGGAACAGCGCAGGGAACACCGTCCGCAGCTCCGTGCGGGCCAGGTTCGCGCCGATGCAGACATGCGCGCCGTGCCCGAACGCGATGTGGACGTTCGGCGCGCGGGTGGGGTCGAACTCGTCGGGGTCGGCGAAGACCGAGGCGTCGCGGTTGGCCGCGTCGCTGGAGACCAGCACCGCTTCGCCACGCGCGATGCGCACGCCCGCGATCTCGACGTCCTCACGGGCGTAGCGCAGCAGCCCGCCGGTCGCGCTGGTCGCCGACAGGCGCAGGATCTCCTCGACCGTCTGCTGGACCTGGCCTTCGGGGTCGGCCACGAACCGGTCGCGCCGCTCGAGGTCGCTGAGCAGGAACATCGTGCCGAGCGCGATCCGCGTCGACGTGGTCTCGTGGCCCGCGAACAGCAGGCCCGCGGCCTGCCGCGCGAGGTCGTCGTCGGTGAACGTGGGGTCCTCGGCCTGCACCGCGACCATGTCGGAGATGACGTCGGGCTGCGGGTCCTCGCGTTTCTTCTCGGCGAGCGCGAGCGTGTACGCCTTGAACTCCTCCATCGCCGTCTCGCCGTCGGTGCCGCCGTCGAGGATCGAGATGCGCTCGGACAGGCTGCCGAAGTAGTCGCGGTCCTCGAACGGGACACCGAGCAGCTCGCAGATCACCATGACCGGCAAGGGAAACGCGAGCAGCGGCGTCAGATCGATGGGCTCACCGGGGTTCGCGTCCTGCGCGGCCCGCATGTCGTCGAGACAGCTTTCGGTGAGCTCGTTGATGTGGTCACCCAGCGCCCGCATGCGCGGCGCCGAGAACGCGGGCGCCAGCATCCGCCGCAGCCGCTTGTGGTCACGCTCCTCATGGTCGAACTCACCGGTCGGCCCGCTCAACAGCGCCGCGTCAGAGATACGCGGCGCGGTGTCCGGCTCCGGGTGCGACCGGCCGAACCTGTTGTCACGGAACACTTCGCGAGCGTGTTCGTACGAAGTCACCAGCCAGGCGAGATCACCGGCCGGGGTGACCACTTTGGACAGTGGGCCCCGGTCACGGAGCTTGGCGAACAGCGGCGCGATCTCCAGCGCGTTCCGACGGTCGAAGGGTAGGTGCGGGGCTTCGGTGGTGGTCATCGGTTCTCCTCGACGTTCGCCTGCGAGCGCAGCGTGGCCAGCCACGCTCGTTCTTCGGTGAGCCTGCGGCCGACCTCGCCGAGCACGACGCGGGTCCACGCGTCGGCCTGCGCGGCGGCCAGCGCGGTCAGCCGATCCCGCTCGGCCGCGATGGCCCGATCACGCGTGTCCAGCACAGCGAGCCGCTCGCCGCCGCTCAGCCTGCTGAAATTCCCCACCCTGGCAAGGAATTCCGGCTCGTTGAGCGCCAGCTCTTCGGGAAAGTCGGCGAGCATGTCGCGCAGCAGCTCCTGCCCGACCTCGGTGATCTCGTACACGTGCCGCGCCGGCTTCGTCTCCGGCTCGACCGCGGTCCTGGTGACCGCGCCGGCATCGACGAACCGCCGCAGCGTCGGGTACAGCGAGTTGTTCGAGAGCGTGCGCCCGGTCGACGCTTCGACCTCTTTGCGCAGCTCATAGCCGTGCATGGGTTCTTTGGCCAGCCGTGCCAGCAACACGATCTCGATCCACACTAGGTCACCGTAACCTAGTCACCAGTGACGTTGCAACAACGCTCAGTCACTTTTGGTGGGAAAGTCCCTTTCCGTCAAGGTTGCGAACGTGGCGTTCACGGCACCGAGGGCCAAGATTTGGCAGGTAGGCGGCGCAGACACGCGAGATCCGAGTTTGGGCCATCCAGTGACCCAAACTCGGATCTCACGAAGATCAACTTGCCCGCAGCCCTCCAGTCGCGCCGTAATGTCCTAAATATCGCTTTTATTTGCCTTCTCGGGCTGAACTGAAGGAGTGAACGAGGCGTTCACAAAGCTCAGCGTTGTGAACGTGGCGTTCACGCTGCAACCTTCACCCATGCGCTGACCGAGGTGGTCACGCCTCCAGGCCGAAGCGGCGAATGTGGGCGGCGATGACCTCGGCGTGGTCTTCGAGCGCGAAGTGGCCGGTGTCGAGCAGGTGCAGGTCGACGTTCACCAGGTCCCGCGTGTACGGGTGCGCGCCGGACTCGGGGAAGATCTCGTCGTTGCGGCCCCAGACGATCAGCGTCGGCGGCTGCGAGGTGCGGAAGTACTCGTGCCATTCCGCGTACCGCTCGGGGTTCGTGCGGTAGTCGACCAGCAGGTCGAGCATGATCTCCTTGGCGCCGGGCCGATTGAGGAGCGCGCGCTGCAGCACCCAGCTGTGCGGGCTGATGGCCGACGGGTCCGCGGTGCCGTGCGTGTAGTTCCACTCCAGCGCCTGGTCCGACATCGCCACTTCGGCGAACGCGAGGCGATTGGCGGGCGTCGGGTCGGCCCACAGCCGTCGCGGTGTCGCCCAGAAGCTGTCGGGCAGCCCTTCCTCGTAGGCGTTGGCGTTCTGCACGACCAGGAACGAGATCCGGTCCGGGTGCTTGGCCGCCAGCCGGAAGCCGACCGGGCCGCCGAAATCCTGCATGTACAAGGCATAACGCTCAAGTCCCAGCCGCGCGGTGAACTTCTCGACGACTTCGGCGAGGCTGTCGAAGGTGTACGTGAAGTCCGCGGGCGCGCCGCTGTGGCCGAAGCCGGGATAATCCGGTGCGATCAGGTGAAAGTCGTCGGCGAGCAACGGCATCAGGTCGCGGAACATGTACGACGACGCCGGAAACCCGTGCAGGAGCAGCAAAACCGGTTTTCCGCGTTCGCCTGCTTCACGGTAGAAGATCGGCAGGCCGTCGATTTCGATCATCATGGGATTTCTCCTTGGTGGCGGCCCAGAACAGCAGGGCGGTGAGGGTCACCGCGGCGCCGAGCGCGGACACCCCGGTCCAGCCCGCGATGGCGTGGACGAGGGTGGACGCGATCGCGCCGGCGGCGGAACCGAGGGAATAGCACAACATGTAAGCGGCCGTGAGCCTGCTCTGCGCGTCCGGGCGCACGCGATAGATCAGGCTCTGGTTCGCGACGTGCACCGACTGCAGGCCGAAGTCGAACGCGAGCACGCCCATGGCGAGCAGCCAGATCGACGTCGGCAGCAACGCGATCGGCAACCAGGACACCAGCATGATCAGCAGCCCGGCGCGGGTCGTCCGCTGCGCGCGGTCCGCGTGCCTGCCCGCGCGGGCCGCGCCGAGCGCACCGGCGGCGCCTGCCAGGCCGAAAAGCCCGATCTCGGTGGTGGACAAGGAAAACGGGGGCGCGGACAGTGGCAACGCCAGCGGCGCGAGCAGCACGTTGAGCGCCATGAAGAGGAGCAACGCCAGCGTCGCGCGGATCCGCAGCATCGGCACCTCGGCGAACAGCCGGAACGTCGACGCGACCAGGCTCGGATATGGAATCCGGCGCGGCGCCGAACGCGGCAAGGTCCGATACAGCAGCAACCCCATCGCCAGCGTCGCGGCGGCGGACACCAGGTAGACCGAGCGCCAGCCAGCCAGGTCGGCGAGCACGCCCGCCACCGTGCGGGTGAGCAGGATGCCGATGACGATTCCGCTGGTCACCACACCGACGATGCGGCCCCGGTCGGCCGGGTCCGCGAGGATGGCCGCGTAGGCGACGAGCACTTGGGCCAGCACGGCGAGCACGCCGACGACAGCCAAAGCAGCGAGCAGCGCCGGAACGGCCGGGGCGAGCGCGACGGCGATCAGCGCGAGCGAGGACAACGCCGATTGCGCGCCGACGAGCCGTCTGCGGTCCAGCCGGTCGCCGAGCGGGGCCACGAACACCAGGCCGAGCCCGTAGCCGACCTGGGTCGCCGTCGTGACGACGCCGACCGTCGAGTGCGCCATCCCCAGGTCAGCGGCCATGTCTTGGAGCAACGGCGGCGCGTAGTACACGTTGGCCACGGCCAAGCCCGCCGCCGCGGCGAACGGCAGTGCCGCTTTCGACGAGAACACCGCGCCCCCTTGGTTGCATCTTGCTACCATCGGACCGTAACAGGTCACGGTTTCAAGATGCAACCAAGGGACGGCGCATGGTCAAACGCACCAGTCACGAGAACGCGACCTGCGCGGTCGCGCGGCCGCTGGACGTGATCGGCGACGGCTGGTCGCTGCTGATCATCCGCGACGCGTTCGACGGGCTGCGCCGCTTCGGCCAGTTCCAGAAAAGCCTGGGGCTGGCCAAGAACATCCTGTCCACCCGGCTGCAAAGCCTGGTGTCACACGGGATATTGCGGACGGTCCCGGCCGAGGACGGGAGCAGGCATCACGACTACCTGCTGACCGAGAAGGGTCTCGGCCTGTTCCCGGTGCTCGTCGCCTTGCGGCAGTGGGGTGACGAATTCTTCTTCGACCCCGAGGAGACCCGAGCCCGGCTCGTCGACCGGGACCACCGCGAACCGGTGGCCAAGGTGGAGGTCCGCTCCGCTGACGGCAGGCTGCTCAGCCAGGAGGACACCGTCATCGAGATGCGGACCGCCACCGGTTAGGGCCGCCGCCGACCAAGCGCCCCCTCGCGCTCGTCGGCGTGCGTCACGCGCACGGCAGGGTTCCGCTGCGCAGCGCGTGCCCGCTGGTGTTGCCGTCATCGGACCAGACGACGGACTTGGACCCTCCCGAGCAGGTGGACTGCGGCGCGATGGCGAAGCCCTCGTTGTTCAGATTGGACATTCCGCTGGGCCGGTTGTACGTGGCGGTCACCGCGAACTTGCCGTCCGAGTTGATCTTCAGCGTGGTGGACCGGCCCGAACAGCCGTTGTCGCAGACCGCCCACAGGCGACCGGCTTCCGCCTCGAAGGTGAGTTCCATGATCTGCGAAGCGCCGGACTTGATGGTCGCGACCCTGGTGAACTTGTCGCCGCTCTGGTTCAGCGCGTACGCGTAGATCGTGCCGTTGGCCTCGAGACCGACGAAGTACAGACCGGTGCCGTGGTTGGCGTACTTGGCCGGGTCGTACTTGGCCTTGGCCTTCTCGTCGTAGAAACCGTTGGCCGTCAAGAAGGAGTCCGGGACCCACGAGATCGCTTCGAGGCCGTCGTTGTCCCCGACCTCGGGCAGGTCGCCGGTGAGGTCCCATTCGGCGGTCGCGTCGAGCGAACTGCCCGTCGAGGACGCGTCGTAGCGAAGGACCTTCAGCAGGCTTTCCGAGTCGTTGTCACCGTCACGCTCGGTCGACACGAAGATCCCGTCCGGCGAGGCCACGACACCTTCCGCGTCGGGATCACCCGAACCGTCGGCGTAGTGGAGATCCTTGCCTGATCCCCAGCCGCCGGTCGTGTCCTTGCGCCACTTGCCGACGCCGTTGGGCACGAGCCGGTAGAGCGTGCCGGGGCCGTTGCGCACCGCCCACAGCACGCTGGGGCTGCCGAACGAGAGACCGCTCATGTTCTCGGTGAACGCGTTCGAGCTGTCGGCGTTGATGACCGAACTGCCGCCCGGCCATTTGAGCGTCGCCGCCTCCGCGGACGGCACAGTCGACAAGGCGACGGCCACTACGGACAGCGCGGCGGCGAAACGGGTTTTCGCGTTCACTGCGGTCTCCTTCACTAGAACTGGCTGGAACTAGAGGCGTGCGGCGTCTCGCATCGCGTGGTAGACCTCGGTGTTCTCGAGCGTGCCGCCGACCCGCGAAGAGCCGGGCCCGGCCGCGGTGATCGGAGTGTCGGCACCGGTGTGGTCGTGCGTGGTCCAGTCGACGGCGAACTGCTGCGACGAACCGGGAATCGCGAACGGGCCGTCCTGGCGGGCGTGCTCGGGGCCCGTCTCGGAGTCGTCGTAGTCCTCGATGCTCAGGCCGCCGGTCTCGTGGTCGCCGCCGATGAGCACCAGCGTGTCCGGGTGCCGCTCGACGAACCGCATCACCTCGGCGACGGTGGCGTCGAGCGCGCGGCCCGCGTCGATCACGGAGTGCGCGTTGTTCTCGTGCGACATGCCGTCCATGCCCTCTTCTTCCAGGAAGAGGAAGAAGCCACGCGGGTTCTTCGACAGCGTGTCGAGTGCCTTGCGCGCCATCAGCTGCAACGGGACCCGCGGCGCGTACTTGCCGACGCCGTCTTCGCCGTAGTCGACCATGTCCTCGTTCGAGAAGAGCCCGAGCAGCCGGTTCGCCCGGGTGTCACGCAGCTCGTCGGCGTTGCGGACATAGGTGTAGCCGGTCTGCTGCGCGCGTTCGACCAGGTTGCCGTACGGGCTGCAGCTCTCCTCGCCCGGCTTGTCAGGCCACAGGCCGGGATTTCCCTTGGGGTACCACCAGTCCTCGCCGCCGCCGAGCAGCACGTCCGGGCGGGTGTTCTCGATGTACTGCTTGGCGATGTCGCTCTGCAGGTCCCGGCTGGTCACATGCGCCGCGAACGCCGCCGGCGACGCGCCCGTCACCTGCGCGGTCGTGACGAGACCGGTCGATTTCCCTGCCTTCTTCGCGCGCTCGAGGATGGTCTCCAGCGGGCGGCCGTCGGGGTCCATGCCGATCTTGCCGTTGGTCGTCTTGTGCCCGGTCGCGAGCGCCGTGGCCGCGGCGCCGGAGTCGGTCACGACCTCGTCGGGGTCGACGGAGAGGGTGCGCACCAGGCCGGTCACCGGCAGCTTGTTCATCTCCAGCTCGCCGCGCTTGCCCTTGAGCGCCAAGCGAAGCAGGTTCCGCTGACCCAGGCCCATGCCGTCGCCCTGGATGTAGATGATGTTCCGCGCGACCCGGCCGGCCGAGGAGTCGGTCTCCGCCGACTGCGCGACCGCGGCCGTGCTGCCCGCGAGAACCACCACTACCGCCGCCGCGGCCATACTGCGCCTGCGCACATCGCCTCCCGGATTAGTTAAGAAGCTTTCTTAACACAAATCCGACGTGCTGGCGAGAGTCCGGCGCAAGCTTGCACGGCTCTCAGCCGACGTTGATGATCGCGCTCGGCTTACCCCCTACGAAGGTCGCGACGAGCCGGTCGATCCCCGGCAGCCGAGCGAGTTTCAACGCGACCCGGCGCACCCCGAGCTGGACTTTCGACACCGGCAGGAACCACTTCGCGGCCGCACGAGCGACCCGTTGCTTCTCCTCGGCGACAGGCCGCCACACCCGCTCGTAAGCCGCCAAGCCGTCCTCGATGGATTCCGCTTTCGCAAGCTGCTCGGCGAGTACGTACGCGCCGGCGATCCCCAGCGATGCCCCTTGTCCCGCAAGCAGTGACACGGCGTAACAAGCGTCCCCGACGAGCACGACCCGTCCGCGGCTCCACTGCGGCAGCTCGACCTGGGCGACGACGTCGTAGTAGACCTCGGCAGCGGGCGGACACTGCGCGAGCGCCCGCGGCACCACCCAGCCGAGCGAGCCGTACTCGGCTGCCAGCGCCGACGGGACGTCGTCAGGCAGCGCCGCCGACTCCGTCCGATGCATGGCGAACGCGGCGACCTTGCCGTCGCGCAGACCATAGAAGCCCATCTGCGCGCCCGTCGTGTCGGTGAGACAGAACCGATCCCCCACCCGCGCTTGGATTTCCGGGTCATCAAAGCGATACGCGGCGGTGTGGAACCCGAGATGGCGGAGGAAACGGGACTCCTCGCCGAACACCAGCCGCCGCACGGCCGAGTGGATCCCGTCCGCCCCGACGAGCAGATCGGCCTCGATCACGGACCCGTCGGTCAGCGTGACCGCCACGCCGTTTCCTTTGTCGACAACGTCTTTGACGGAGGTCCCGAACCTCAGGTCGACGGAAAGCCGTTCCCTGAGCGCCAACTCGAGATCCGGCCGCATGATGCTCAGCAACCGGCCCCGCTGCGTCCCGGCGAACTGCGCGAGCTTGATCCCGGCCCGCCGCCTGCCCGCCCCGTCCAGCAGGCTCGCCTCACTCACCTGATACCCGAGTTCTTTGAGGCGTGGCAACAAACCCATGGCCTCGGCGGCGTCATAGCCGACGCCGAAGAAGTCCATCATGTACCCCTGGACGCGCGGGCCGCCTGCCTTCTCCAGCACGACCACCTCCCACCCGCGATCGTCCAAACAGGACGCCAGCGCGAGTCCGGCGATCCCGGCGCCACAGATCACGACCTTCATCTATCCTCCCAGAATTCTCCGCAAGATCGGCCCGACGGCCTGCGCGGTCATCCCCGAGTCCAACGCCCGGTGCAGCAACACGCCGTCGATGGCGGCGGCCAGCACCGCCGCGGTGTCCGCCGGAGCCGCGACCCCGGCACGCGCCAAAGCGCTCGCGAGCTTCGCGCGGAACGCGTCGACGATCCCGGCGACCGCCTTCTGCAGCTCTTCGTCCCTGGTCGCGGCCAGGTAGGTCTCAACGAACAGCAACGACTCCGCGTCCTGCCCGCTGTACTCCCCGATCGCGCCCATGAGCAGTTCGAGCACGTCTTCGGGCGTACGCACGCCGTCGAGCATGGCCGAGACCTCTTCGATGGCCGCGCTCATCCGCCCGATCGCGGCTTCGGTCAGCAACGCCTGCAGCGACGCGAAGTGGTAGTGCACCAGCCCCGAACCGATCCCGGCGCGTTCGGCCAGCACCCGCGTACTGACCGCACGCCAGCCCAGCTCGACGATCAGCTCGCCCGCCGCGTCCAGCAGCTTGCGCCGCACTTCCCGCCCGCGCTCGGCCGCCGTTGCCTCCGCCACCCGTGCTCCTCTTGGTCACTCGCCTTGGACGACTGCCCAACAGTAGCAAATGCGTTGCCCTGCCGCAGCAGCCGGGTTAGGAAGGCCCATGCGACTCCACGCACTCTGCTTCGCCGCTCAGGACCCAGCACGGTTGGCTAGCTTCTGGGCGGGCCTGCTGAACTGGACGGTCGAAGACGGCGTCACCCTGGCGCCGACCGACGACACCGGCTTCCGTATCCGCTTCCTCCCCACGGAGGAACCGAAGACCCGCCAGAACCAGATGCATTTCGACCTGACGAGCACGTCGCTCGCAAACCAGCGGGAGACCGTCGCCAGAGCACTCGACCTCGGCGGCAGGCACATAGACATCGGCCAATTGCCCGAAGAGGAACACGTCGTGCTCGCCGACCCCGAGGGCAACGAGTTCTGCGTCATCGAGCCAGGCAACAACTTCCTGGCGGAATGCGGTTTCGTGGGCGCGCTGGCGTGCGACGGTTCGCAGGAAGTCGGCTACTTCTGGAGCAAAGCGCTCGGCTGGCCGCTCGTCTGGGACCAGAACCAGGAGACCGCCATCCGGTCACCGCACGGCGGCCCGAAGATCACCTGGGGCGGCCCGCCGTTCGCACCCAAGACCGGCAGGAACCGGCTGCACTTCGAGCTGACCGGCGATCCGCAAGAGGTCACCCGGCTCGGCGCGACCGTCTCGGACGACGGGTTCACCGATCCCGACGGCAACGAATTCACGCTGGTTCCCGCTGCGAACCCGCTTTAAACAGACACTTTCCGGGGTCACTCACCAGGCGACACGACGGTTGCGGGCACCACACGGTGGAGCAATGGTGATCTTGGCCGCACATCAAGCACAGGGAAAGGAAAGCGAGAGCCATGACCCGCACGCTACGACCCCAGGAACTCATCGACAGCACCGTCGTCGACTCGCACGGAAGCAAGATCGGCAAGGTCGGCACGGTGTACCTCGCCGACGACACCCGCAGGCCGGAATGGGTCACCGTGCGCACGGGTCTGTTCGGGCATAAGGAAAGTTTCGTTCCGCTCACCGGCGCCGCGCTCGACAACGACGGCCTGCACGTGAGTGTCGAGAAGGACCAGGTCGCCGAAGCACCGCAGACCGAGGCGGACGGGCATCTGTCCCAAAGCGACAGCACCATGCTCTACCAGCATTACGGCATGCCGATGCCGCGTACCGCCCCCGACGCGCAGCACACGGACAAGCCGAACACGCGTCAGGACAAGGCAAGCGAGGCGATGACGCGCTCCGAAGAGCACCTCAACGTCGGCACCGAGCAGATCGAGACCGGACATGTCCGGCTGCGCAAATACGTCGTCACCGAGGAGCAGCAGGTGACGGTTCCGGTCAGCCACGAGGAAGTGCGCGTCGAGCGTGAGCCGATCACCGGCGACACCCGTGCCGAGATCAGTGAGCAGGAGCAGGAAGTCGTGCTGCACGCCGAAAAGCCCGTCGTCTCCAAGGAGACCACAGCGGTCGAACGCGTCCGGCTCGGCACCGAGACGGTCACCGAGGAGCAGACCGTGTCCGGCAAGATCCGCAAGGAGCAGATCGAGGTCACCCGCGACGACGACAAATGACCCAGCGGGGGTCGTGAGTGGTATGACCGGTTAGAACCGGCTGTACCACTCACGACCCGACCGCCCCGCTCCCCGACCGGGCAAACCTGGGTTGCCGGGGCCCCGGCCTGGGTACCGCTGGCCGATGACGCGACTGAAGCGCAGCGTGGTGACGGGCAAGGGCCTCACCCGGGTCCGACGCGGCCGCGGCTTCTCTTACCTCACCGCAGAAGGGAACCGGCTCAAAGATCCCGAGGCGCTCGACCGCATCGACGCACTGGTGATCCCGCCCGCCTGGCATGACGTCTGGATCTCCCCTTACGAAAACGGCCACATCCAGGCGGTCGGCACCGACGACGCCGGCCGCCGCCAGTACCTCTATCACCCGGATTGGCGACGCAAGCGCGACGAGGAGAAGCACGACCGGGTGCTCGCGATGGCCCGGCGGCTGCCCGAGTGGCATGCGGACGTCGCCGACGGGCTCGCCGAGCGCGGGCTCGGCTGCCGCCGGGTGCTGGCGGCCGCGCTGCTCATGCTCGATCGGGGGATCTTCCGCACCGGCGGTGAGGAGTACGCCGAGGAGAACGGCACGCACGGCGTCGCGACACTGCTGCGCGAGCACACGCGGGTGCACGGCGACGAGGTCCGGTTCGAATATCCGGCGAAAGGCAGCATCACGCGTGCCGTGTCGATCACCGACGCCGCGCTGGCGCCGGTGGTGAAGTCGCTGCTGCGCAGCCGTTCCGGCAGCGACCGGCTGCTGGTCTACCGGGAACGCGACGGCTGGCACGAGGTGCACGCGCAGGACATCAACAACCGGTTCAAGGAACTGGCAGGCGACGACTGCTCGGCCAAGGACCTGCGCACCTGGAACGCCACGATGCTGGCGGCCGTCGCGTTCGCCGCCGCGCCGGAGCCGACCTCGAAGACCGCGGGCAAACGCGCCGAGGCGGCCGTGATGCGAGAGGTCTCCGAAGCGCTCGGCAACACACCCGCGGTCTGCCGTACGTCCTATGTGGACCCCAGAGTGGTCGACGCCTACCGCGACGGCCGGACGATCGCCGCCGCGGTGAAGCGCGTCAGACGGATCGACGACGACGAATCGCGCCACGCGATCGAGCGGGCCGTGATCCGGTTACTTCGCCGCCAAACGGGGTAATCCCCGACCAGTCGATCTTCTTGGAGGGAACGCAGTGAACGGTGATCACCAGGCCACCCCGGAACTCGCCGAGGTCGAGCACGCCATCGAGGACGCGAAAGAAGCCGCTGAGCAGGAGAAACACTCCGAGCCGTTCTCGGACATGCTCACCACGGAAGAGCCGAAAGCGCCGCCGTCCAGCTGATGCAGACGTTTCTCCCCTACCCCGGCTTCCGCGAGACCGCGGCGGTGCTGGACCAGCGCAGGCTGGGCAAGCAGCGTGTGGAGGCCATCCAGGTGCTGCGCGCGCTCACCGTGCCCGGCTACGGCTGGCGGCATCATCCGGCCGCGGCCATGTGGGCCGGGTACGAGGAGGCGCTGGTCCGCTACGGGCTGGACATCTGCGAAATCTGGTGCGCGACCGGCCGCATTTTCCGGCCGTGGCCGACGACCTGCCCTATGTCTGGCCCGACTCGGACCGCCCACGCCTCGAACTGGGCACACCGTGAGCGATCCGTTCTTCGACGGCTTAACGCTGACGCGGGTCGACAATGGCGAGTGAGGCGGCGGCGCTTGGACATCCTGCTCGGCATCGCGGGTCTGCTCGCGCTGGCTGCCGCGATCCTGCCGAAGCTGGTGAACGAGCGGCCGTTCTCGATGCAGCTGGCCATCGCCGCACTCGCGATCGGCCTCTCGGTCCTCATCCACGGCATCGCGGCCGACCCGATCATGCGCTGGCTCGAGCGCCGCGGCGAGCACACCCCGCGGTAAAGCCCGCTGAACTCCCGGGGATAAAGCGGGCTTTATCCCCGGGAGTAAAGCCCGCTTTATCGCGGCTTCTCAGGTGATGGGTTCGAGCCAGATGTTGCGGAAGCGGGGGTTGGCGCCGGGGTCGCCGTGGTCTTGGAGACGGATGGCGCCGGGGCTCGCGTTCTCCGGGTTGCTGTCGCCGGTGCCGCCGTCGATCTCGACGTCGTTGTGGACGAGGACGCCGTTCCAGACCACGGTGACGCGGGCGTTGTCGGTCTTGGTGCCCGCGCCGTCGAAGCGCGCGGCCCGGAACGTGACGTCGTAGGTCTGCCACGTGCGCGGCGCGGTCGCCGCGTTCCGGTCCGGTGCCCGCTTCGAGTAGATCGAGCCTGCCTCGTTGTTGGCGAGCGTGGTGTCGCCGTACGAGTCGAGCACCTGCAGCTCGTAGCGTTCCTGCAGGTAGACCCCGCTGTTGCCGCGGGCCTGCCCGGTCACCTCCGGCGGATAGTCCGGCTCGTACCACTCGACGTGCAGCCGGAAGTCCCCGAACTGCTGTTTGGTCCGGATGTCGCCGCCGCTGGACTCCATCGAGCCGCCGGACACCGGCCAGGTGGCGGCGCCACCGGCCCGTTTCTCCCAAGCGTCCAAAGTGGACCCGGTGAACAGTGGAATCCGTTGCAGCGCGGTGACAGTCAGGCTGTCGAGGTTGACGTTGCCCGCGTCGCCGCCGTCATATCGGTAGGCGATCGTGTTCGCGCCGGCGGCCAGATTCAGCGTTTCCGGCTGGGACGACCACGTGTCCCAGTTCCCGGTGCTGGCCAGTCGCACCTGTTTGACCTTGGCGCCGTTGACGTACACGCTCACCGACTTGGTGCCGGGCGCCGGATCGGGCCCGTTCGAGTACCGCAGGCTCGCGTTGTACTTCCCGGCCGACGGCGCGTTCACCGTGAACGTCGTCGTGGCGCCCTGGTTCCAGTAGCCGTCGACGAACCCGGTCGCCGAGTACCCGGCGTGGTTCGTGTTGACGGCGGCGCCACCACTCAACGCCGCGCGTTCCGCCTCGTACGTCGTGCTCGCGGGCGGCCCGTCGACCAGGGAATTCAGCGTGTACCAGGCCTCGGTGCTCCACAAAGCCGCGCCGGACTCCGACGCGAACGGCCGCGGCGACCGGACGTGCACCACATACCCCGGCTTCAGCCCGGCGACCTGCAGCGTGACCTTCTTCCGGTCCGCCGACAGGCTCGCCGAGCTGACGGACAGCGTCTGCTCGTCGATCTTCGGCCCGCCGTATGCGGAAGTCGGGTTGTAACGCCACTGCTGCGCCTGGTACTTCGCCGCCAGGTTCTGCGCGGTCTCGGCCGACAACGGCTGGGTGTATTCGAGTTCGAACCCGCCGGCGACGGCACGCATCGCGCGGATGTCGAACGCGTTCGCGCCGTTCGGCGTCAGCTTCTGCAGGCCGAAGGCGAGCTTGCCCGGCTGGCCCCAGTTGCCGCCGCCGTCGATGCCGCCGGTGTAGATCGCACCGTCCGGGCCGAGGCTGATCCGGCTGACACCGGACTCAAGCCCTTGCGTCATACGGAAAACGGCGCCTTGGTACTCGCCGTTCACCTTCTCCAGGAACACCCGCTGCAGCCCGCCGTAGGTCACGTCGCCGTACACCATCTGCCCGGCGAAGACACCCTGGGACAGCATGACCGGGTTGCTCGGCGAGTTCGCGATCTCGTTGTGCGGCAACCACACCACGGGCGCGGTCACCGGCTTGGCGTCGAACGGGCCTGCCGGATTCGTGTAATGGTTGAAGAACCGGTCCTGCTTGATCCGCACGAGCTTGTTCGCGGGCAGCCAGCCACCCTGGTTGTCGGTGACGAAGACGTCGCCTTCGGGTCCCCAGCCGATGCCGTGCGGCGTGCGCAGCCCACCGGCGAGGTAGCTCACCGCGCCGGTCGCCTTGCTGATCTTGATCGTGGTGCCGCGGTTCGGCGCGGGCTGCGGATCGGTCGTCGCGCCGCCGTAGTTGATCGACACGGACAGGTTGGCGTAGAAGTACCCGTCCTTGTACAGCAGGCCGAACGCGAACTCGTGGAAGTTCCCGCCGAACGGCCAGGTCGCGACCGTGCGGTAGTCGTCGGTCACCCCGTCGCCGTTGGTGTCGTTCAGCTCGACGAGCCGCGTCTTCTCCGACACGTACAGCTTGCCGTCGGCGTACTTGATGCCCATCGGCTCCTTCAAGCCGCTGGCGATCCGCTGCGTCCGCACCTTCGACGCGTCGGTGTTCCCCGTGACGTTGCTCAGCAGGTGAACCTCGCCGAGCACGTTGTTGGAACCACCCCAGGTCGCGATGGCGAGCCTGCCATCCGGCAGCCAGTCCATTCCGGTCACCTGCGGCTGGAAACCGTTGGGGCGCAAGTTGGTCAGCGTCAGGCCGGGATGCACACCGGTCAACGGCAGGCCGTCACCCGGTGAGTCGAGCGAGCCCGCGCACTCCTTGCGCCCCGGCGAAGTCACGCGCACGACGTCGGCGTCGGTGCTGAGCACGGAGTTCGGCACGACCGCGAAATCCGCCGCGCCCGGCGGACGCCACTCCAAGGTGACCTGCTGCTCGTTCGTGTTGTCGAAATGGTCGATCCGCAGCGCGTGATAGCCGGTGCCGAGTTCGATCGACCCGGTCGCGGACGAGGGTGCGTGCAGGCCGTCGTGGTTGATCACCACTTGGTCGTCGAGCCGCAACCGGGACCCGTCATCGCTGGTCAGCCGGAACTCGTGGCGGCCGGCGGCCGAGATGTTCAGGTTGGCGATCACCTCGGACACGAACTTGTCCGCGATGCCGAAGTCGGCGGTGGACTTCCAGTCGATCACCGGCATCAGCTTGTCCACATTGGGCGTCTGGCCGGTCTTGATCACGCAGAGCTTGTCGAGGTCGGTCTGCAGGTCGTACACCCGCAGCGTGACACCGGGCTGCTGGGGCGGGACCGCGGCCTCCGCAGGCGCCGAAACCACCACGGAAACGGTGGTGAGCAGCGCCAGGGAGGCGGCGAACAGGGATTTTCGGGCAGGTCGAAGCATCGTTGCTCCTCGAGGCTGGCGACGGAGAACCTCGTGACGGTGCCCGAATCTAGGGGAGACTTTCGTCCAAGGTCAACGAAAGTATGTACGGTTCAGATGAAAGTTAGACCGATCGGCTCAGGCGCGAGCCTCCGCGACCAGCCGTCCGCGCTCCGTTTCCGGGAACCGTTCGAGCATGGCCTTGACCTTCTCCGCGTCGACGTCGGCGCCGAACAGCTCGGCACCAGGCTCGAAGCGCACGCCCTCGGCCAGCGGACCGGCGGCGACGGCGTCGAAGCCCAGGTCGTCGACGAGCCGCGCCACAGCGGAGACGTCTCCGTCACCGGCGATGGCGATCTCGATCCGCCCCGGCTCCCCCGCGGGCCGCGCCTTGTCTTCGAGATCGTGATAGCCGACGTGATTGAACGCCTTGACGACCCGCGCGCCGTCGAGGAACGCCTGCACGGTCTCGCTCGACGAGGTCCGCGGATCGGTGAGGTCGTCCCGGATGCCGTCCACCTCCCACCAGTAGTTCATGGCGTCCACGACGAGCTTGCCGCGCAGCGCCGCCACGGGCAGGTCGCGGTGCTTGCCGAGCGGCAGCGCGAGAATGACGAGGTCGGCGCGCTCGGCGGCGTCAGCGGCCGTGGTCGCGACGGCGTCCGGGATGAGGACGTCGACAGTGAGCGCGATCTTCGCGGGGTCACCGGAACCGGCGATGAGCACCCGGTGGCCGGCGGCCAGCGCGAGCCTGGCGAGCACGATGCCCACCTTGCCGGCACCGAGGATGCCGATGGTTTCAGACATGAGCGGGCTCCTTCGCCAGTAGCTCTTGGACGCGCGGGCCGACCTCGCGGCCCAGCAGCTCGATGCTGTGGGCGCGGGCCTGCCGAGGCAGGTGCTGGATGTCGTATTTGAGGTCGAACCGGCTGAGCCGCAGGTCACGCGCCACGGTCGCGATCTTGCGCGCGACGGTCTCCGGCGAGCCGACGAACAACGCGCCGTGCTCGAGTTCGGCCTCGTAGCGTTCCCTGGTCGGAGCGTAGAAACCACGTTCACGGGCCAGCTGTGCCACGAGCGGCCGCCAATAGCGCCACCAGGTCTCCACGGCTTCTTCATCGGTGTCCGCGACCAACCCGAGCGAGTGCTGTCCGACCGGCAGCACGCCGTGCCCGAACTGCGCCAGCGCGCGGTGATAAAGCTCGACGTGACCCACGAACCGCTGCGGGCGCCCACCGATGATCGCGAGCATGAGCGGCAGGCCGTTCTTGGCCGCGCGGATGACCGAGTCCGGGCTGCCGCCGACGCCGATCCAGGTCGGGATGCCACCCGGCCGCATCCGCGGATGCAGCGTCTCATTCACCAGCGCGGCACGGGTGGTCCCGGACCAGGTGACCGACTCTTCACGCTGAAGTCTCAAGAAGAGGTCGAGCTTTTCCTCGAACAGCCGGTCGTAGTCGGCCAGGTCGTAGCCGAACAGCGGGAAGGACTCGGTCGCCGAAGCGCGCCCGAGCACGAGCTGCGCGCGGCCGTCGGACACCGCGTCCAGCGTCGAAAACTCCTGGTAGACGCGCACCGGATCGTTCGTGCTGAGCACGGTGACCGAGGTGCCCAGCCCGATCCGCTCGGCCGTCGTCCGTGGCCACGTCCCCGAACGAGTTGAGGCCCAGTTCCAGCGTCATCTCCGCCTCCAAGGTGGTTGACACGTCAATTATGTATGATTTAGTTGACGCGTCAATCAGGAGGGCCCATGACGAGCACCACACCCCCGCGGCGCAGGCGTCAGCTCCCCACCACGGAGGAGCTGAAGATCTGGCGAGCCTTCATCGAGACGGCTGAATCACTGCGCTCCGAGCTCTCGGCCAGGCTGCAGAACGACTCCTCACTGTCCACAGGGGACTACTCGGTCCTGCTCGCGCTCAGCGAGGCCGAAGGCGAGCGCATGCGTTCGTCCGACCTCGCGGCCGCCGTCGACTGGGAGCGCAGCCGTCTGTCCCATCACCTCGGCCGCATGGAACGCCGCGACCTGATCCGCCGTGAGAACTGCGCGACCGACAACCGCGGCGCCGAGGTCGTGCTCGCCCCGGCGGGCGCCGAAGCGTTCCGCGGCGCGACCGTCCCCCACCTTCGTGCGGTCCGCGAACTCTTCGTCGACGCGCTCACCCCCGACCAGCTGGCCGCGGCGGCCGACTTCACCGAGGCGCTGCGCGCGAGTCTCGGCAAGACCGGATCGCGGTAAGATCTGCACGATCCGCTGCCGGAATCGGGGAACCAAGGCGCGGCCGGGCACGTCGATGTACACGAAACGCCGTCACCCGTTTCGGGAAACGCGCGCGCCGCCGGGTGCCGAACTCATAGGCTGCGCGATAGGGAACGGGCGCTCAGACTGGAGGGGACCACACATGGCTCGCCGATTCGACCCAGAGCAGATAGCCGCGCTGGCCAAGAAGGTCGGCGGACTCAAGGACGGCATCGGCAAGACGGGCAAGGACCTGGGCGACGGCAATCCCGGCGGCGCGTACGGCTCGCTGGGCAACGCGGCCAGCGCGGGCAAGACGACGCAGGGGTTCTACAGCGGCGTGAACGCCGAGCTGACCGCCGCGGCGCAGCTCGTGACGGCCGCTTCCGAGGCGCTGGCCTTCGCCGCGAGGCGCCAGGACATCAACGAGGACGACGGCGTCGACACCTTCCGCGCCGGCAACCGCAAGCGGGACTGATTCGGACCGAGAACGGGGACCAGGGGACTTACCGATGACCACCGCAGAACGGAAGCCGAGCCCACTCGACGACCCGGTGCACGACCGGCCGAAGTCGATGGACGCCATCGACACGCACGCCAAGCAGGCACAGAAGCTCGACGCGGGCGCGGTCGACGACCAGGCCAGGAAGGTCGGCACCGCCGCCACCAGCGCCAATGACCTCGGCGACGACCTCAAGCGCTTCCGCGACGACGTGCTGCGCCACTGGGAGGGCAAGGACGCGGACGCCGTCGCCGATCACCTCGAGAAGCTCGGCAAGGCCAGCTACCAGGTCAGCGACAAGGCCGAAGCGGCGAAGAACATCCTCCAGCGCGTCTCCGAGATCCTGGACGGCGTCAAGAAGAAGGTCGCCCAGCTCGCGCAGGAAGCCAACGACAAGGACGCGGACAACCGCGCGTTGATCGGCGCGGCCCGCCAGCGGAAGAACAGCGCGGACGACGAGAGCGAGATCGCCGCGGCCGCGTCCGACATCGAGCGGCTCCGCCAGCTCAACGACAAGGACGCCAACGGCAAGAAGGAGGAGATCGAGCGCGCGCTGGACGAAGCCGAGAAGCAGATCGACGACCTCCTCAAGCCGCTCGGCATGCAGATCGAGGGCGGCTTCGTCGAGCTGCTGCCCGCCAAGGAGGGCACGACGGCGAGCAGCGCGGCCCCCACGCCCGTCGACACCACCGTCCACCACGCGCCGCTCGGCCAGGGCAACAGCAGCGGAAGCGGCAACTACCACAGTGGTGGTGGCGGTGGCGCGGTCGGCGGCGTACCCGGCGACGGCAAGCCCGCCAAGCCCATCGACGCACGCGGCGACAACCCGGCCAAGATCGCCGAGCGGTTCCTCGGCCGCAACGCCAGCGACCTCAAGCGCAGCGGCGAGCTGCCCGCCATGCAGCCATGGGTGCCCAACGACGTCAACTGCGCGAACTTCGTCTCCGGCTGCCTCGAAGCGGCGGGCCTGATCGACAAGAGCCAGGCCAGCGCCTCGGTCGCGGGTCTCACGGCCAACCTCGAGGCGGACGGCTGGAAGTCGATCCCGCTTTCCGAGGCCAAGCCCGGCGACGTGGTGATCGCCAACGGCGGCCACCACGTCGTGCTGTACGCGGGCGACGGTCAGTTCATCGGCTCGAACAACGTCAACCCCGACGGATCACAGAAGGTCAGCATGGGTGGCGGCGGAGGCCTGGTCAAGATCCTCCGCGCACCGGGCGGCTGATCAGAAACCGAACAACGCGGGCGGCGCCTGGTGCCTGTCCGGCCACTCCATCCAAGCGACATCAGTCGGGCCGATGGCGTAGTCGGACACGCGCCAGGACCGCGCCACGTCCGGCCTGCCCTCATCGCTCTTCTTGAGCAGCACGGCATAGACGTCGGACATCACCCCGTCCTGCCTGCGGTTCTCGTAGACGGTGCCCGCGTAGTACGGACGGCCCCCTTCGGTGCCGTGCATCCTGCCGTGCAGGAACACCCAGTTCCCCATGATGTTCAGCTGTTCCACGGCCACCTGGACCCGGTCGCCGAAGTACTCGTCGAGCCGCGCGACGGCGGCCTGGAGCACCGCGTCCCGAACCGGGTCGCCGGGGATCAACGACTCCGGAAGCGAACGAGCGGACGGGGTGTGCATCGGGGCTCCTCCCATGGCAGAACAGCGAATCGGCCGTGTCGACAGCCGCTCCGATGCTACCGCGCCGACCACGCCCGCCGCCCCGGAACTGACCGATCAGCCGGTTCCAGTCCTCTGTGACCGTCAGCGAACGGCAACCACGTCACTCCGACGTCGTAGCCGACACCGCTTGCCACTGCGTCACCCGGACATGGTCGCGGCGTCGTACCAAACTTTCGGCGAGCCGGAAGACTCTCCCGACCACAACCCGGCCTTTTGTCCCTTTTGCACGCTTATCGGGAGCGGCGGACGTTGTGAACGCCTCTTTCGCAACGATCAAAGTTGCGAAAGAGGCGTTCACAACGTCCGGTCAAAGTCCCGGAATGGCTACGCTGAAGGTCGGAGTTTCCAGGCGTGGAAGGGAAAGCATGGACATCGGCCACGATGAATGGGCAGTGTACAAGGAAGCGTTCGATTCGTTCGACGTCAACAAGGACGGCACCATCGACGCGGCCGAGCTCGGCCGGTTCCTCGAATCCGGCGGCACCAAGCTGGGGCCCGACGAGCTGCAGCGGGTGCTCGCCAGGCTGGACAAAGACGGCAATGGCCGGATCGACCTCAACGAGTTCATCGCCTTCGCGCAGCCGATGATGAAGGCGCACCAGGAAACCTTCCGCAGGCTCGACCACGACAACAGCGGTTTCATCACCAGCGCGGAACTCAGTTTGTCAGGTCTGCCACAGCATCAGATCGCGCAGCTGCTGCGGATCGCCGATCGGAACGGCGACGGGCGCATCAGTTTCACGGAGTTCGTCCGCGCGATGCATTGACAGGCAGCGGCGGGCACCGGACGTGCCGGTGCCCGTCGTCGCCTCAGTCGAAGGAGGCGCGGAACTCGTCGAAGGTGATCCGCTTGTCGTCGTCGGTGTCGGTCAGCGCGAACAGCTCGGTCACCTGCTCGTCGGTGATGCCCTCGCCGAGTCGCGAGACGACCTGCTGGTACTCGGCGCGGCTGATGAAGCCGTCGCCGTCCGCGTCGAACTCGTCGAAGATGGCTTGGAGCTCGGCTTTCTTGGCCTCGCCCTGGTCGAGCCGGTGTACCAGCGCGACGAACTCCTGGAGGTCGACCTCACCGTCGCCGTCGAGGTCGATGCCCGCGAGCGTGCCCACCGCCTTCGACTCGTCGAGGCCGAGCCGCGCCATGGCCTCGCGCAGTTCGCGGACGCTGACGGTGCCGCTCCCGTCCTTGTCGAGGGCGCTGAACATCGCCCCGTACTCGGCCTTCTTCTCCTCGGATACGCTGGTCACGATGGGCCTCGCTTCTCACTCGGACGGCGGCGATGCCTGATGCCTACCAGTTCACCGGCCGTCGGGTCACAGCCACCGCCGTAGTTTGTCGAGTCCGCTCGGCGTCGCCGAGGCCACTACGCTCGCGGCATGGATTACGGGACACTTTCGCTCGCACTCGTCGTACTGGTCGGCGTCAGCTGGGTCGGCTCGGCCGGTATCCAGCGCCAGGTCGCCCGGGTCGAACGACGCCTCGATCAGACGGAGCGGAAGCTCGACCTGTTGATGGCGCAACTCGGTGTCAGCGAACCGGAAGTCGAGATGCCCGAAGTGCACGCCTACCTCCTCAAAGGACAGAAGATCCAGGCGATCAAGGCGTACCGGGAACGCACCGGCGCGGGCCTGAAAGAGGCGAAAGAAGCTGTCGAACGCCTCGGCTGAACTCATTAGCTCATGTGAATATCCAGACTAGATCATCCACCTCAGTTGACATGCCGGTCCGACTTGGGCATGCTCGATGACATCAGCTCAGATGAATGCAGGCAAGGCATCGAGCCGCCTGGGCTGATGTCATCGAGAGGGGATCTGACATGAGGAAATGGATCGCGGGTGCGGGCCTGCTGGCCGCCGGGCTGATCGCGGTGGCACCGGCCGCCTCGGCCTCGGCGACCGGCCAGACGTTCTACGGCAGCAGCGCCGGTTTCGGCTCCGCACAGGCCATCGGGTACGCGACCGGCGCCGCGTGGCGGAAGGCCGAAGCGGGCGGGTACACCAGAAACCAGTGCTACGTCGGCTCCGCCCTGGCGTACCCCACCGGCAACGGCTGGTACCAGGCCGACGTCTCAGTGACGTGCGTGAAGCCATGAAGCAGACCCTGAAGCGTGGCCTGGCGATCGCCTTGTTCACGGGCGCGACCGCGATCGCCCCGGCCGTGCTGGCCACCACCGCCCACGCCGCCGACGTCCGCGAGTACCACGCCTTCGGAATGGGCGAAAGCCGAGGTGGCGCCATCAACGCGGCGACCAGGCAGGCCCGGCAATACGCCGTGCAAGGGGGCTATCAGCCCTACGACCAGTGCGTGGTCACGAGCGCGAACGGGTACGGCCAGCAGAACTACTGGTGGGCCGACGTCGTGCTCCGCTGCACCCGCTGACGCCCTTCGCGAACCAGGGGTCGTGAGCGTTGCGGGCGGTTCTAACCGCCCGCAACGCTCACGACCCGGAACGGACCCCAGTCGAACGAGTACTCGAACGTCACCGCGCCCGGCTGGCGGGCGTCGAACGTGAACTTGGCGGCTCTGGCCTCCGTCCCGATGTCGCCCTCGTAGCCGATCGTCGGTCGCCAAGTGTTGAGCGACAACCGTTTCTCCGCCACCGGAGACAGCTCGCCAGACGCGTCGCGGGCTTGGACCCGCAACAGGTTCTGGTCGGCTGAGGTGAAGTCGACCGGCGGCGTGGCGGTTCCGCCCGCGTTCGCCTTGACCGTCCACTTCGTACTCTCGGCGCTCGCGAACCAGTAGTCGTACTCGACGACGTTGCCCTGCGTTGGTCAGTGTGGTCCGTATCGGGCTAGGAACGTGTCGATGGCACCGGCGATCAGCCGGTCGGTCAGCTCGCCGGGTATCGCGTCACCGAACGAGGCCGCCACCAGGTGCGGGTGAACGGTGAGCCCGTAGAACTGGAGGGTGGCCACCTCCGGGTCGGGCACATCCAGACGGCCCTGCGCGGTCTGCGCGCGGAGCCAGTCGGCGAAGTAGCCGGCGAACCGGGCCGGGCCGCGCCGCTGCCAGGTCTGGCCGAGTTCGGGGAACCGGCGCAACTCGCCGGTCATGACGTTGCGCAGGGCCAGCACCTCCGGCTCGGTGACGCTGGCGATCATCGACCGGGCCACGTCGGTGAGCGCCACGCGCAGGTCCGTGACGTCGGCCAGCACCTGCATGGCGGCTTCCATGGTGCGGGCGCTGGTTTCGTCCCCCAACTGGCTGATGACCGCCGTGAACAGGTCCTCTTTGCTGCCGAAATGGTTGTACACCGTCACTTTGGACACGCCGGCCTGGGCGGCGATGGTGTCCATGCTCGCGTCGAACCCGTTTCGCAAGAACTCCTGACGCGCGGCGGCCACGATGGCTTTCCGGCTGCGCTCGGCTCGCTTGCCAGAGGGGGGTGACGGTTGGTTCCCGGCGACGACCATGAGGGGAACCCTAGCGCAGATGTACTGTTGCGTACAGATGAGTTGAACTGTACCGTCCAGTTCAGTAGCTCAATCAAGGGAGCAAGCTCATGATTTCCCCCACCACCGACACCGTTCCCGCCCACGCCCTGTCCGTGCCAGGAGCGCGGCTGCATTACGAACTGCGCGGCGCCGGTCCGCTGGTGGCACTGGTCGGCAGCCCCATGGACGCCGCCTCGTTCGCCCCACTGGCCACGCTGCTGGCCACCGGCCACACGGTGCTCACCACCGACCCACGCGGCATCAACCGCAGCCCGGTGACCGACCCGGACTCCGAATCCACCCCCGAACTGCGCGCCGACGACCTGTCCCTGTTGCTGGCCCACCTGGACGCCGGCCCGGCCGCGGTACTGGGCTCCAGCGGCGGCGCGGCCACCGTGCTCGCGCTGGCCCAAGCGCACCCCGAGCAGGTCCACACCGTCATCGCCCACGAACCGCCGCTGGCCCAGTTGCTGCCCGACCGTCAGGCGCTGCTCTCGGCCACCGACGACATGATCGCCACCTATCTGCGCGGCGACATCATCGCCGCCTGGCGGAAGTTCATGCGGACAGCGAACATCGAACTGCCGGCGGGCATGCTGGAGATGATGTTCGGGCCGGACCGGGACGCCCGGCAACTGGCCGACGAGCGGCGCTGGTTCGCCCGCGAACTACGCGCCACCAATGGCTGGCAGCCCGACCTGGCAGCATTGCGGACGGCGAGCCCCCGCATCATCGTGGGCATCGGAACCGACTCGGCCGGCCAGCTGTGCGACCGCGCATCCCGTGCGCTCGCAGCGGAATTGGGCGTCGAGCCGACCATGTTCAGCGGCGGCCACACCGCGTTCACCGAGAACCCGGAGCGCTTCGCGGCGGAGCTGCGAGCAGTACTGGGCGACGACTGAACCCGCACGAGAGTCCTCATTAGACAGTTCAGCCAGGAGGGTTTCATGCCGGCAGCCGAACGCCGAACTTCAAAGGAAGTCTGGACCGCCGCCCACGCCGAGCGTGCCGCACTGGCCGATGACCTCACCGACCTCACCGACGACCAGTGGATGACGCCGTCCCTGTGCGCCGGGCTCACCGTGCGCGAGGTACTCGCCCACCTGACGGCCGCGGCGACTCTCGGCCCGCTGCGATGGATGACGAGCGTCCTACGCAGCCGATTCGACTTCGACAAGCACAACGCCGACCGCCTCGCCGAGCAACTGGGTCCGGCCCCCGCCGACACGCTCGCCCGGTTCCGTCGGATGATCACCAGCACCACAGCCCCATTCGGGCCACGAGCAGCCTGGCTGGGTGAGGTGATCGTGCACGGCGAGGACATCCGCCACCCGCTCGGTATCCACCACACCTACGCCCCCGACGCCACGACGACCGTCGCGACGTTTTACGCGTCCAAGGACTTCACCGTGGCAGGCAAGACGCTGACCAAGGGTTTGCGCCTGGTCGCGACCGACGGCCCGTTCACCACGGGCCTTGATCACGAGCCACTCGTCACGGGATCCACACTGGCGCTCACGATGGCGATGGCCGGGCGGCGGGCCTACCTCGACGATCTGACCGGCGATGGCGTCGAACTTCTCCGCCAGAGGTGACACCGCGGCTTGCGAAGAAACCGTACCCTGGAAAAAGAAAAAGCCCAGGTCTGTGACCTGGGCTTTTTCTTGCGATGCTCCCCCGCTTGGACTCGAACCAAGAACCCTCCGGTTAACAGCCGAATGCTCTGCCAGTTGAGCTACAGGGGATCGCTCCACCGATCGGATCTCTCCGACCAACGAGGGAAACCTTAGCGCACAACCACAGGGCCAAATACAGCACCCCCCCCCGAAGCCGGCGACACGGCGGCGGGGATTAGTGGACACTGGGGAGCGCTGGTTGGCGATCGAGCGTGAGGGCGTGGCGTGGATGAAGAGGTTCCTGCTGGGTGTGGCCGCAGGGTATGTGCTGGGCGCCAAGGCCGGGCGGGGGCGGTACGACCAGATCATGCGGAGCTACCGCAAGGTCGTCGACCATCCGCTGGTGCAGGGCGCCGCCGGGGTCATCCGCGCGAAGATCGGTGAGCGCTAGACATCCGGGTCGTGAGTGGTACGGCCGGTTCTAACCGGCCTGAACACTCACGAGCCCGGGGTGCGGGCGACCACGAAGATGCGGCGGAACTCGAACCAGGTCGTGCCGTCGGAACGTGACGGGTAGGCGACGTTCAGGCGCCGGGCGAGCTCGGCGCGGAACGTCGTCCAGTCGTCCTCGGACAGTGCCGCTTTGGCTGGCCGCAGTGCGGTTCCGGTGATCCACTCGAGCACGGCGTCGGGGCCGGTCAGGCGTTGGACGTAGGTGGTCTCCGAGGCGTCGACCAGGCATCCCTCCGATGCGAGGAGTTCGGCGTAGTCCTGGGCCGTGTCGACGGCGGACTCGTCGCGCAGCCGGAGGTCCCAGGCGGCGGCCACCTCGCGGGCGAGGACGTGGGATGGGGCGTTGAAGTTGCCGGGGACCTGGAAGGCGAGCCAGGCGCCTGCCGGGAGCTCGTCGGCCCAGCGGCGCAGCAGGTCGCGGTGCTCGGGGACCCACTGGAGCACCGCGTTGGAGATGACGACGTCCGTGTCGGGCTCCGGGGCCCAGTCCTGAACCGACAGCTCGCGGGCGTCGATGCCGGCCGCGCGGGCTGCTTTCACCATTTCGGGTGAGCTGTCGGAGGCTTCGAGGGTGGCGTTGGGCCAGCGCTCGGCCAAGGACGCGGTGAGGTTGCCGGGGCCGCAGCCCAGGTCGACGACGCGGCGAGGCTCCTCGGCGCCAATGCGGGCCACCAGGTCGCGGAACGGGCGGCCGCGCAGGTCGGCGTAGTCGAGGTATTTGGCCGGGTCCCACATGAGCACCTCCCGTAACAGTACGACTGTACTGAGTACGAGCGTACTGCTATGCGGTCGGCTTGGCCAGCTTCTTGGCGGCTTCGGCCGCGATGTCCGCCACGAGTGCCGGGTCGGTGCCGGGGTCGGGGCGGACCTGGAGCACGACGCCGTCCTGGCCGGGTAACTTGCGCTGGACGAACCAGGCGCCGCCGCCCGGCAGCTCCTGGCGGTGCCGGGCGCGGACGGAGTCGGTGACGCGCTGACGGACGAGGTGCGGGACCTTGCCGGGCGTCTTCAGCCGGTACTTCACGGGCGCCAGGTCGGCGAGCAGTACCGCCTCGCCTGCGTGGCCGGTTTCCTCGGCCTCGATCAGGGTGAACGCGCCGTCCGCCCAGGCGGCCTTGGCGACCAGGTGCCAGGGGACGCGGCGCGGGCCGTCGGGGATCCACAGGCCGAGCGGGGTGACCACCAGGAAACCGCCGCCGTCGACCGCGGCACTGCCGACGACGTGTTCGCCTGACTCCAATGTGCCGGTGAAGCCCTCGGGCACCCGGTCTCCCAGCAGGAACTTCAGCCAGCGCATCGCTAGTCCAATCCGCCGATCGCCTGCGACTTCAGCGCCTTGCGGTACTGCTCCAGCGCGACCAGGTCGCCGAAGAGCGCCCGGTAGTCGTCTGGGGCCTCGACCGGGGAGAGCCGGGTCAGCTTCGACTTGATCTCGGCGATCTGCCGTCCGACCAGGTTCTCCTGGACGGCCGCCAGCACGCCGCTGATGTAGCGGGTGTCGGCCTCGCCCTTGGCGCGCAACGGTTCCACCGCGAGCGCGCTCATCAGGGTGCGGACCTTCCCTTGTGGACAGTGGGCGGTCGCCGCGTCGATCAGCGCCGGACCGGCCAGCCCTGACGAGACGCCGCCCGCGGCCAGGACCGCCTTGTGCACCAGCACGTACGCGGGGTGCGTGAACGCGTCTTCCGGCAGTGCGTCGTACTCGGGGCCCGCGATCGCGGGCTCCTGCAGCGCGGCCTTCAACGCCTCGCGCTGCGCGACCAGCCTGGGGTCGCCCGGCGCGGGCAACGGGATGTCGCCCGCCTCGCCGGTGCCGTTGGCCGCCGGGGCGGCGACGCGGCGTGCGGCCTGCTTGTCGGTCGCGCCCGCGCTGCCGCGCACGCGGCTGACGACCTGCGCGGGGTCGGGCCAGCCGACCCACCACGAAAGCTTGGTGGCGTAACCGTCACGCGCCGCGCGGTCCTTGATCCTGGCGACCAGGGGGACGGTCTTCTGCAGCGCCGCGACCTGGCCGTCGACCGAGTCGAGGTCGAAGGTCTTGAGCATGCTCTTGATGGCGAACTCGAACAGCGGGATCCGGCGCGCGACCAGGTCGCGCACGGCCGTCTCGCCCTTGGCCAGCCGCAGGTCGCACGGGTCCATGCCGTCGGGGGCGACGGCGACGTAGGTCTGCCCGGCGAAGGTCTGGTCGCCCTCGAACGCCTTGAGCGCCGCCTTCTGGCCCGCCTCGTCGCCGTCGAACGTGAAAATGATCTCACCGCGGAAGGCGTCGTCGTCCATCAGCAGACGCCGCAGCACCTTCATGTGGTCCTCGCCGAACGCGGTGCCGGACGAGGCGACGGCCGTCGGCACGCCGGAGACGTGCATGGCCATCACGTCGGTGTAGCCCTCGACCACGACCACCTGGTGCCGCTTGGAGATCTCGCGCTTGGCCAGGTCCAGCCCGAACAGCACCTGCGACTTCTTGTAGATCGGGCTCTCGCTGGTGTTGAGGTACTTCGCCTCGATGCGGTCGTCGTCGAACAGCCGCCGCGCGCCGAAGCCGACCACGTCGTTGCCGACGTCGCGGATCGGCCAGACCAGCCTGCGGTGGAACCGGTCGATCGGCCCGCGCTGGCCCTCCTTGGTCAGCCCGGCGGTGAGCAGCTCCTTGACCTCGAAACCCTTGTTCAGCAGGTGTTTCGTCAGTTTGTCCCAGCCGGACGGCGCGAACCCGCAGCCGAACGTCTGCGCCGCCGCGCCGTCGAAACCGCGCTGCGTGAGGAATTCGCGCGCGGCCTGGGCGTCCGGCGTCTGCAGCTGCGCGGCGTAAAACTCCTGCGCGTGCTTGTGCGCCTCGACCATGCGGGTGCGGGTGCCGCGGTCACGCTGGACCGACCCGCCGCCGCCCTCGTAGGTCAGCCGCAGCCCGACGCGGTCCGCCAGCCGCTCCACGGACTCGACGAACGACGTGTGCTCCATCTGCATGATGAACTTGATGACGTCGCCGCCCTCGCCACAGCCGAAGCAGTGGAAGGTGCCGTGAGTGGGACGCACGTTGAACGACGGGGTCTTCTCGTCGTGGAACGGGCACAGTCCCTTGAGGCTGCCGCCACCCGCTCGACGCAGGAGCAGGTACTCCCCCACCACCTCGTCGATCCGGTTGCGGTCGCGCACCTCGGCGATATCGCTTTCCCGAATCCGTCCTGCCACGCCCCCACTCTAGTTCGGACCTTGCGGCGGCCTTGCGGCACACTCGGCGTATGAACGCGCTGGACGTACTGGCCGACGAATTCGCCACCCACCGGTCCCATCTGGTGGCGGTGGCCTACCGCCTCACCGGCACGGTCAGCGACGCCGAAGACGCGGTCCAGGAGTCGTGGCTGCGCATCGCCGGCCTGACCGACGCCCAGCGTGCCGCCATCATCGACCACCGCGCCTGGCTGACCACCGTGGTCAGCCGGATCTGCCTGGACCGGCTCCGCTCGGCCGCCGTGCGCCGCGAGCAGTACGTCGGCGAGTGGCTGCCGGAGCCGATCGTCACCCCGATCGGCAACGCGCCGTCGCCGGATCCGCTGGAGGCCGCGGTGCTCGACGACGGCATCCGGCTGGCCGCGATGGTCGTGCTCGACAAGCTCACGCCGGAGCAGCGCGTCGCGTTCGTGCTGCACGACGCGTTCTCCGTGCCGTTCGCCGAGATCGGCGAGATCCTCGGCTGCAGTGCCGCCGCGGCCCGCCAGCACGGGTCACGCGGGCGCCGCGCGCTCGCCGACGCCGACCCGCCGCCCCGCGTCGCGCTCGCCGAGCAGCAGGCGATCCTCGAGAAGTTCACGGTCGCGCTGCTGAGCGGTGACATCCGCGCGGTGGCCGAGGTGCTGCACCCGGACGTGGTGCTCATCGGCGACTCGAACGGCAAGGCCCGCACCACCCGGCAGATCATGGTCGGCGCCGACAAGGTCATCCGGTTCTTCCAGGGCCTGCTGCGGAAGTACCAGCCCGACGCGTTCGACCGGAGCTCGCCGGTGCTGGTCAACGGCGACCTGGGCTTCTACATCCCGGCGGTGCCCGAACCCACCGCCGGTTTCCCGCCGGTCGACGCGCATGTCGACGCCGTCAGCATCCGCGACGGCAAGATCGTCGCGATCTACGACATCGCCAACCCGGACAAGCTCACCCGCCTGACGAATCCCGCTTCTTAGCCGACCGGACCGCGAGCGCGAGGAAGAGCAGCGCGATACCGGCGAAGTACGCGAGCGCGACGGGCTGGCTCAGCGGCGAGTCGGACAACACCTGCGCGTTGCCGCCGTTGCGGCCCCCGCTGGCGCCGCCGTCGCCGCTGAGGAACTTCTTGGCGACGTTGAACGGCAGCCAGCGGTGGATGTCGATGCCGACGTCCGGGATGGCGGCGACGGCGTCTTCGGCGATGAGCACGTAGACGATCAGCAGCGCGACGCCGGCGCTGTGCTGCAGTAACAGTCCGCTCGCGACCCCGACGACCGCGGCGAACGCGAACACCGGCCCGGTGCCGGCGACCATGAACCAGTCGGCCGTGCTGTCGAGCGCGAGGCCGTCCGGCGCGACGACGTAGCCCGCGCCCCAGGCGCCGAACGCCGCGAGTTCGCCGACGCAGAACGCGAACGCGGCCACGACCAGCGCCTTCGCCAGCAGGATCGGCGTGCGGGCCGGCACCGCGAGATATGAGGTGTACAGCGTGCCGACCCGGAACTCGGTGGTGACCGACAGCGCGGCGAGCACCACGATGACGGCCAGCGCGAACGGATAGCCGAACTGCGTGCTCGCGACGGTCGGCACGAACGTGCCTTCGACGTGGTTGCCCACGATGAGCATGCCGAAGCCGATCATGACGGCCAGCGCCAGCGCGGCGCACGACCAGGCCGAGCGGGTGCTGAAGAGTTTGACGCGTTCGGCGGCGATGAGTGCCATGGATTCCCCTCCTTGTGTGAGGGGAATCCTTCGCGGTTCACGCGCCGGGCACGTCAGCCTGAAGCCCGAAAAACGGTCTCCTACCTGAGGGGGACCTCGCAGGCCGCGCCCGAGGTGAAGCCCTGGTCGGTGATCTCCAGCGCGCTGTTCATCCGCCCGCGCGAGTTCTCGAGCGAGATCAGGTAGGTCAGCTCGATGACGCCCTTGCGGCCGAACTCGGCCTCCAGCTCGGCGACCTGCTCGTCGGTCACGGCCACCGGGGTGGCGGTGATGGCGTCGGCGTACGCGATCGCGAGGCGCTCCTGGTGACTGAACGCGGGCGAGGTCGCGTAGTCGTCGATCTTCTTGAGCCGCTCGATGTCGAGGCCCTCGTGCAGTTGCAGCATGGTCCCGAAGTCGACGCACCACGAGCACCCGAGCTGGGTAGCGGTCCGGTAGACGGCGAGTTCACGCACGCTCAGCGGTAACGTCTTCGCCGATTTTTCGACCATCAACTCGTGCACCGCGGAAGCCCGCAGCAGACCCTGGTGGTGCGCGGTGATGGCCAACGGCTCCGGCACCGCGCCATAGCGCTTGCGGGCGAACCGGTAGGCGAACTTGAGCAACAGTCCGGCATCGGCGTACTTGATCGCGGTCAGGCGGGGCATATTTCTCCTCCTTGGCTCGTTCGAAACCCAGACGAGACAGCGCCGCGGAGTGTGACGGGAGGGGCGACATGGTCGATCCGATACTGGTCGGCGCGCTGATCTGGCTGCTCGACCGGCTCGCGGGCCGCGGCGTCGACTGGCTCTTCGACAACGCCGTCGGCCGCGGCCGCGCCGCGCCTCAGCTCAAGCGCCACGACCTCACCTCACCCGGCGCGCAGGCCACCAGCGACGTCGATTTCACCGTGCGGCATCACCTGGCCCACGTGAGATCGCCGGTGATCCTCACGTTCCAGAAGTTCAGCGACAAGTCCACCGGCATCACCCTCCCGATGGTGCTTGGCGACACCGCGCACGTGACGCTCCCGCGCAACCACTACTTCGTCACCGCGCTGATCATCGACCTGCCCAAGAACCACGGCGACCTCCCGGTGCTGCGCGGGCTCGGCTGGGCTCAGCCGTTCGTCGCCGACAACCACACCGCCAAGATCACCATCGCCACCCAGGCCCCGACCGACGCGCTGGTCACGAAGATCGGCCTGAAGCAGCAGGACGGCACCATCCCGTTCATCCTGCCCACACCGCCGCTAAGCCCGGTGGCGCAGGAGTGGCTCGCCAACCTGAGCAGGAAGCAAGCCACATTCCCGAGGAAGCTCACGCCGCCCGCGGCCAACCCCAGCCTGAAGAAGCTTATCGACGAGCTGAACGCCCAGTCACCCACGGCCTTCCCCCGCGTGCAGCCTGCGAAGGTCACCCCGCGCAAGCCGAAGAAGGCCGAGCCGATCATGTGCCGTGCGCAGTCATGGCTGGGCACCGGGCGTTGCGGCTTCCTGGCGCACAAGGACAACCTCTGCAAGATCCACCGCGACCAGATCCTGAACGGCGCCGAAGTCCTCGACCACAAGACAGGCAAACGCATCGTCCTCTGACAGGACCGGGATAAAGCGGGCTTTACTCCCCGGGATAAAGCCCGCTTTACTTCGCGGAGTAAAGCGGGCTTTATCCCGGTCTCACGGGGTGAGGTCGCGGGTGTCCCAGATCCAGACGCCGTTGACGAACTGGCCTGGCCTGTTCAGCAGTAAGTCCACTGTGGACCGGAAGGCGAACTCGTTCTGCCGGGGGATCAGCACCAGCACGTCCGCGTTCCAGTAGCGCAGGTCGTCGACGGCCTGCGCGCGCATCGTGTCGTCGATCGGCGGCGCGGAGCCGCTCTGCTTGACCTGGTCGAGCAGGATCGACGTCGGCCGCTGGATCGCGCCGTAGCGGCCGCGTTTGTCGTCGGGGCCGTTCGGGCCGACGAAGTAGCCCTCCGGCATGGGGAAACCGAGCTTGGCGTCCATCTGCCAATGCAACGGCTCCGACTCGCCGCCGCTGGGCAGCGGGACCGTGACGACCGTGCCGCCCGACACGTAGGACTTCCAGGTGCCGTCGGCGAAGAACGCGGGCGTCGGCGGCCGGTCCTTCACGATCAGCTTCGTGGGCGCGATCGGCAGCAGCACCGCGAGGATCGCGCCGATCCAGAGCAGCCGCAGCGGCACCTCGCGGGTGCCGGGGCCGAGTGCGAACACGCGATGCGTCGCGACCGCCAGCAGCGCGCCGATCAGAGGCACACAGCCCATGGCGAACCGGGATTCGAGCACCGATTCGAGCAGCGGCAGCTCGTTGAACCACTTCCACGGGCCGGGGATGCCGGTCTCCTCGTGCGCCGCGATGATCTGCACGCCCAGCGAAAGCCACGCCATCGCGTACATGGCGATCGCCATCGAGCGGGCGAAGCGGTCGCGCCACAGCCAGATGGTCAAGACCACCATGAACACGATCAGCGGCCAGCCGAAGAAGGCGTTCTCCTCGGTGCGGTTCATCGAGACGTCGGCGGCCGCCTTCGCGTCGCCCGCGATCGACTGGGTCGCGAAGCGGGTGAACGCCGCCGTGTCGTTGCCGACCGAGCCGTGCTCGATGGCCTGGTAGCTCTCGGGTCCGAAGAACTGCCACCACAGCGGGAAGCCGGCGAGCACCAATGCCACCGCCGTGCCGATGCCGCAGCCGGTCGCGAACGGGCGGATCATGGCCGGGATCTCGCTTGGTCTGGACAACACGTAGGCGAGGCCGAAGATCAGGAACGTCACGCCCGTGATGAGCAGCGGCTCTTCGCCGAGGAAGATCTGGTACGCCGTGAGCAGGCCGAGAATCACGCCGTTGCGCACGGGCCGGAGCCCTTGCGCGAGCTGGATCAGCTTCAGCACGATGAACGGCAGCAGGAACCACGCGACGAAGTTCGGGTGCGCGTTGCCGTGCGAGACCATCGAAGGCGCGAAGCCGCAGAAGGCGCCGCCGATCGCCGCGCCCGCCCGCGAAGACACCAGGTGACGCGAGAAGACCCAGTACCAAGCGGCCGCGGAGCCGGCGAGCCCGCCGGTCAGCGCGATCGCCCAGGTGACCGTCGGGCCGAAGAGCAGCGTGATCGGCGTCAGCGGGATGCCGAGGCCGAGCATGGCCGTGTTGGCCATCATGTTCACGCTGAGCGGATAGTTCTGCAGGTTCGACGACAACGGGTTGTCGAGGTTCACCACATTGCGCGCGGTGACGTCGAAGAACCACTCCCACAGATTCTGGTCGGACGCGCTGTTCCAGAGATAGCCGCTGGTGAAGTTCAGCCACTGCCCGCTGTACAGGATGAGCGAGAACAGCAGGTAGCCCAGCACGATGCCGACATCCGCGCGGCGCCACTTGCGGCCGGGCGGCTCGGCGACCTCGAGGACCTCGGGTTCTTCGTCGAAGTCGAAAGGTTCGGCCGGGTCCAGGCTGATGTCCGAGAAGCTGTGACGGTCACCGGTTGGGGTGTCACCCACTTGGACTTCCTCAGGGCTCGACGACGCGGGTGAAAAAGTAGACCACACCCGTTCCGGCGTGCCGCACCAGCAGCAGGAAAGGCCGGTCGACGACGACCTCCACCGGGTCGTCGGTGATCATCGCGGTCAGCCGCATGGTGGCCGCGGTCGCCGCCGCGCCTTCGAGACCCTGCTCGTCGATCCGCAGCACCGACTGGTGCAGCACCTCGGCGACGTGCAACTCCTTGCTGGGACTCAACGGGGTGAAATCCGCGCTGGGACTGAAGATGGTCCGCACTCCGAGTTCCTTCAGCGTCGCGGTGAGCGGGCTGCGGACGTCGATCGCGAACTTGGGCAGGGAAAGCCGGACCATCTTGTCCTCGGTCGCGCTCAGCAGCCTGCCGAGCCGGGTGCCGTCGAGCTCGCATTCGGCCTCGCCGAGGTCGCCGTCCGGCAGCAGGACGACCGCTTCGACGCCGCCGCCCGCCGGGAGCGTGACGATCTGCCAGCCGTCGCGCGCGCCGTGGCCGAGCGTCTCCTCCTGCCAGAGCGTCGGCACCTCGCGGGTCTCGTCGTGCACGTGGAACGGCGCGAGCGCGGTGTTGCGGTCGACGAACGGCTTCTGCCACGCCGTCTTGAGGTAGAGCGCGTTGACCAGCGCGGCGACTGTGTCCGGCGCGATCGTGCCCGCCTGCAGCAGCTCGGGGATCAGGTCACGCGTCGTCTTCGCGACGTCGGCGTTGATCACCTCGCGCGCGCCTTCGGGGTCGCTCACGAACGGCGCCGAAGCGACCCGCCCGCCCGGCCAATCGTCGAGCGAAAAGTCCTCGTTGAGCGGTAGCCGGTCCCACGCCCACAACGTGTTCGACACGGCGATCTCCGCGTCGCGCAGGTCCGTCGCCTGGTGCAGGAGGCCGGGCTCGGAGCCGGCGGTCACCGTGTCCAGCTCGTCCGCCGCACGCCCGCGCACCGACTGCCGGAGCAGGCCGAGCGCGCTCGCGATCGAGAACGGCGAGAAGCAGGCGTTGCCGCCCGACGGCGCGAGCGCCCGGTGCAGCGTCCAGCAGAAGCGCAAGTGCTCGTCCGAGGAAGCCATGCCCCCGAACCTACCCGTGCCTGCCGGTATGCCACGAGTACCAAGCCTGGGCCTGGGCATCCGTCAGCGACGCGACCTGGTCGACGACCACCCGCAGCCGCGCGTCGTCGTCCGGCGCCGCCTCCCAGGCCGGCACGAAGATCGGGTCGAGCGCCTCGGGCGCCCGGCTGGTCAGCAGCGTGACCAGCTCGATGACCATCTGACGCTGCCCGTCCTGCATGGCCAGGCGACGCTTGTCGCTCATCACGTACCGCAGCGCGAGCGCCTTGAGCAGCGCGACCTCGGCCGCGACCTGCTCCGGCACGGCCAAATCGGCCGCGTACCTGGTCAGCGGGCCGTCGCCGTGCTTCGCGCGGGTACCGGTGACCGCGGCCGCCGCGAAGCGCCCGACGAGTTCGCTGGTCAGCCGCTTGAGCGCGAGCTGCCCGGCGAGCGAACCGTGCCGTTCCGACGCGAACGCCGCGACCACGGGCAGGTCGAGCAGCTCATGCGCCGCGCTCTCCAAAGTGGACACCGACTGCTTCGAGAAATGCTTGGCCGCGGCCTCCGCGATCGCCGAGCGTTCTTCCTTGTCGGCCAGCACGCGCAGCGAGATCCGGCCTGCCAGCACCCCGTCCTCGACGTCGTGCACCGAGTACGCGACGTCGTCCGACCAGTCCATGATCTGCGCTTCGAGGCTGCGTGCCCGGTCCGGCGCGCCCTCGCGCAGCCAGGTGAACGCCGCGAGATCGTCCGCGTAGACGCCATATTTGGGGTTGCCGGGCTCCTTCGGCCACGGGTACTTCGTGGTCGCGTCCAGGCAGGCACGCGTCAGGTTGAGCCCGGCGTCGCCGACCTTGGGCTCCAGCCTGGTCAGGATGCGCAACGTCTGCGCGTTGCCCTCGAACCCGCCACACGACCGCGCGACCTCGTTCAGCGCCCGCTCGCCGTTGTGCCCGAACGGCGGATGCCCGATGTCGTGCGCGAGGCCCGCGGTGTCGACGATGTCCGGGTCGGCGCCCAGCTCCTCGGCGATGCCGCGGCCGATCTGCGCGACCTCCAGCGAGTGCGTCAGCCGGGTCCGCGGCACGCCGCTGACCTCGGCGCCCTCCCCCGGCCCGACCACCTGGGTCTTGCCCGCGAGGCGCCGCAGCGCGGCCGAATGCAGCACGCGGGCGCGGTCACGGGAGAACGGGCTGCGCCCGTCGGAGCGCGAGCCGGGCAGCGCGGAACCCTTGGGCGCCTCTTCGAGCCATCGCGCCCGGTCATGAGCGGTGTAGACGTCTTCCACGACGCCAGCCTAAGTCACTCAGCCGACGTCGGTTCCTCCGAAATCCGTCGCGGGCGTCTTGGTCAGCCGGTAGAACAGCAGCGCGCGCGTCTCACGCCAGATGTAGCGGAACTGGATCTCGCGGGTCTGCACGATCGGCCCGGAGTGCACAGGCGAGGTCCACGCCTCCAGCCCGGCGTCCTCGGCCATGGCCCGCGCGCGCAGGCCGTGCCAGGGGTCGCTGACCAGTACCGCGGTCTTGAGGCCGAGCCGATGCACCTCGTTGGCCACGGCCTGGAGGCTGCGCAGGGTGTCGCTGCCTTCGCCGACGGCGAGCATCGCGTCGGCCGGGACGCCGTTGCGCTTCAGCCACAACGCGCCCGCGTCGGCCTCGGTGAAGTTGTCGCCCGCCTTCTTGCCGCCGGTGGTGACGATGGTCTTGGCGACGCCCTCTTCGTAGAGCCGCTTCGCCTTGGCGAGCCTGGCCTCGAAGATCGCCGACGGCTTGCCGTTGTACTGGGCCGCGCCGAGCACGACGATCACGTCGGCGGGCGTCCGGTCGTCGACCCGCGCGACCTGCCACACCCTGACCATGGTCCCGCCGAGCACCAGCAGCGCGATGAGCACCGATCCGAACAGCGCGCGGCGCACCCAGGCACCTCGCGTCACACCCGTACTCACCCGCTCAGTCTCCCAGAGCGGATATCCGGCTCATAACCACCCACGGTCCTCGGCGAGCCGCACCGCTTCGGCGCGGGTGCGCGCGCCCGTCTTGCCGATGGCCGAAGAGAGGTGATTGCGCACTGTCCCTTCGGAAAGGTGCAACGCCTTCGCGACATCGGAGACCGTGCTGCCGTCCTTGGCGATGCGCAGCACGTCGTGTTCCCTGGCGGTCAACGGGCTCGCGCCGGTCGCCAGCGATTCGGCGGCGAGCGCGGGGTCGACCACCCTGAGTCCACTGTGGACACGACGGACCGCGTCGACCAGCTGCTCCGGCGGCGAGTCCTTGACGACGAAACCGGCGGCGCCGGCGGCCATCGCGCGGGCCAGGTAACCCGGCCTGCCGAAGGTGGTGCAGATGATGATCCGGCAGCCCGGCACGAGCTTGTGCAGCTCGGCCGCCGCTTCCAGACCGTCCTTTCCGGGCATCTGGACGTCCAGCAGCGCGACGTCGGGGGTGTGCTCGCGCGCCGAGGTCACCGCGTCGTCGCCGGTGCCGACCGCCGCCACCACCTCGATGTCCGGCTCCAGGTCCAGCACGGTCGCCAGCGCCCCGCGCACCATCGCCTGGTCGTCGGCCAGCAGCACCCTGATCACGACGGCACCTCGGCCCGCACCACGAATCCTCCTTCGGGGCGGCAGCCCGCCCGTACCGTGCCGCCGACCTGCGCCAGCCGCTCCTGCAGGCCGCGAAGCCCGTTGCCCGGTGAAACCTCGTGCGCGTTCGCGCCGTCGTCGGCGATCTCCAGCCAGGTCCGGCCGAGCCGCACGGTCACGTGCCGCGCCCTCGAATGCCGCACCACGTTGGTCACCGCCTCACGGAGAACGTAGCCGAAGGTGCGCTGCAGATCCGGCCGCACGTCGTCGACGGCGTGCGGCAGGTCGGCGTCGATCTCGGCGGCACGCAGCGCGACCCGCGCGCCGGCCAGCTCGGCCGACAGCGAGACCTCGCGATAGTCCGAAACGGTCAGCCTGACGTCCGAAAGCGCGCTGCGGGCGAGGCCTTCGACCTCGCGGATCTCGGTGATCGCCTTCGCGGGCTCCGCGGAACTTTCGAGTATCCGCCGGGCCAGCCCCGCCTTGACGGTGATCGTGGTGAGGCTGTGCCCGAGGATGTCGTGCAGGTCGCGGGCGACGCGCTCGCGTTCGTTCGCGACCGCGAGCTCGGCGATGTCCTCGTTCGCCTTGCGCAGGCTGCGGATCGCGCGGACCAGGCGGCCGAACATGAACATCGCGCCGGTGACCGAGCCGACGGTGGTCAGATCGCCGAGTTTGTCGTAGTTCTTGCTGACCAGGATGATGACCAAGGCCGCCGACAGGCTGGCGACGTCGAGGATGAGCGCCGGCCCGATCGGGAGCGCGAACCCGACGATCCCCAGCGCGTAGATCAGCTGGTAGATCGCGTCCATCCCCCACATCCAGATCAGGCACCAGCCGAGCGCCACCATCCCCGTGCAGAACAGGATCCTGGCGCGCAGTTTGAACCTGATCATGGTCAGCGGGAAGATCAAGTAGCACGCGCTGTAGACGACCAGCACGGCGAACATCAGCGCCTTCACCCACCCGGGTGCGTCCGCGGCCGAGATGCTCCGGACGCCGGGTATCACCATCGGCAGCAGGAACGCCGTGCCCAGGATCAGCCAGCGGAACGGGAACCGCTCCGGACGGGTCGGCCTGGCGGTGCGTGCGATGTCGTCACACCACCAATTCCCCCACTGCCAGACCGAGCCCTCGACGTTCGCCACGACTGCCTCTCCGTTAGACCCGCGCGCCGTCTTTACGGTATCGCCTGATCACGAGCGCCCCGAGCACCACGGTCCACGCGCCGAGCAGCAGCAAGGCGCCGCCCATCGAACCGTCGGCGCCCGCCCCCGCGACGTGATAGCCCAGCTGGACCGCGCCGTAGCTGGGCAGGAACTGGGCGGTGGTGTGCAGCCACGAGACGCTCTGCACCGGGATCCACAGCCCGCCGAGGAAGCCCATGCCCATCATGATCAGCATGTTGACCGGCTGCATCGAGTCGACGGTGCCGAACTGGCCGAGCAGCAGCCCGAGGAAGATGAACGGGATCATGGTCGCCCACGACACGGCGATCAGCGTGGCCCACTTCGCGAGGTCGAACTCGATTCCCTGGGTGAGCCAGGCGGCCGCGGGCACGAGGATCATCGCGGGCAGGCCGACCAGCAGCGCCGAAACGGCCTTGCCACTGAGATATCCGGTACCCGACAACGGGGTCAGCCGAAGCTGGCGCTGCCAGCCGGTCGACCGCTCGTAGGCGAGTTTCGTCGAGTTCGACATGGCGGCGCCGAACCCGCCGAACACCATCATGTTGATCATCAGCACGATCACCACGGCCGTGTGATCCTTGTCGGTCTTGCTGATGAAGACGTTGCTCTGCAACAGGAACATCAGGATCGGGAAGGCCACGGCGAACACCACGAACCGCGGCGAGCGGAACATGCGGACGATTTCGGAACGCAGGTACGTGATGCTCATCGGTCGTCCTCTTCGGAAGTCAGCGAAAGGAAGGCGCCTTCGAGGCCGACCGCGGTGACCTCGATGTCGCGTGCGTCAGGGAAACGCGCGAGCAGCGCGCGCAAAGTGGCGTCGGAATCGTTGCTGGACAAGGCAACGCGGCCCGCGCGGAGTTCGTAGCCGGTGACCGCGGGCAGCGCCGCGATCACCGGCTCGGTGGCAGTGGGCACGACCGCCCGGACCGTACGACCCCCTTGCAGCGCACGGACCTCGGCGACCGAGCCATCGGCCACGATCTTGCCGCCACGCATCAACACCACGCGGTCGGCGAACTCCTCCGCCTCTTCGAGATAGTGCGTCGCGAAGAGCACTGTGCGGCCGGAGTCGGTGTACGTGTACATGGACTTCCAGAACTCGCGTCTGGTTCCCACATCCATCGCGGCGGTCGGCTCGTCGAGCACCAGCAGGTCCGGATCACTCACCAGCGCGACCGCGTACCGGACCCGCTGCTTCTGCCCACCGGACAGCTTGTTGGCCCGCCGACCAGCGATATCTTCGATGCCGGCGCTGCGCAGCGCGTCATCGACCGGCATCGGCTTACGGTGCAGCGATGCGATCATCGTCACGGTCTCGCGGACGGTCAGATCGTCGAGCAGCGCACCACCCTGCAGCATGGCGCCGATCGCCCCCTGCGCGACGGCCTCGTCCGGCGTCGCCCCGAACACCGTCACGCTGCCACCGTCGGGCTTCGTGAGCCCGAGGATCATGTCCACTGTGGTCGACTTGCCGGCGCCGTTCGGCCCGAGCAACGCGACGACCTCACCCGGCGCGATGGTCAGGTCGACCCCGTCGACCGCGTGCACGTCGCCGTAGTGCTTACGCAGGCCGCGCAGGTGCACCGCGGCCCCCGCCGCCACCCCCGCGTCCCCATGCCTGGTCTGTGTTTTCTCCATGCCCAGAACCTTGCCGCTTCGGCGCGGCCGGTCCCCGGATCACCTGTCACGACCTCCCCATGACAGGTGTCATGGACGCGATAAAGCCCGCTTTACTCCGGGGAGTAAAGCGGGCTTTATCGCGGGTTTCGCGCTAGCAGCCGATCAGGCGAGAGGCCAGGTAGGACTCGAGCTTGTCGATCGCGACGCGCTCCTGCGCCATGGTGTCGCGCTCGCGCACGGTCACCGCGTGGTCGTCGAGCGAGTCGAAGTCCACGGTGACGCAGAACGGCGTGCCGATCTCTTCCTGACGGCGGTACCGCTTGCCGATGGAGCCTGCGTCGTCGAAGTCGACGGCCCAGTGCTTGCGCAGCATGGCCGAGACGTCCTTCGCCTTGGGCGAGAGGTCGGCGTTGCGGGACAACGGAAGCACGGCCACCTTGTACGGCGCGAGGCGGTAGTCGAGCTTCAGCACGACACGCTTGTCGACGCCGCCCTTGGCGTTGGGCACCTCGTCCTCGTGGTACGCGTCGACCAGGAACGCCATCATCGAGCGGCCGACACCGGCAGCGGGCTCGATCACGAACGGCCGGTAGCGCTGGCCGCTCGCCTGGTCGAAGTACGACAGGTCCACACCCGAGTGGTTCGAGTGCGTGGTGAGGTCGAAGTCGGTGCGGTTGGCGATACCTTCCAGCTCGCCCCACTCCTGGCCAGCGTTGAACGCGAACCGGTACTCGATGTCGACGGTCCGCTTCGCGTAGTGCGAGAGCTTTTCCTTCGGGTGCTCGAAGTGGCGCAGGTTCTCGGCCTTGATGCCGAGGTCCTTGTACCACTCGGTACGCGTGTCGATCCAGTACTGGTGCCAGCGCTCGTCGTCACCGGGCTCGACGAAGAACTCCATCTCCATCTGCTCGAACTCACGCGTGCGGAAGATGAAGTTACCGGGCGTGATCTCGTTCCGGAACGACTTGCCGATCTGGCCGATGCCGAACGGCGGCTTCTTCCGCGACGCGGTCTGCACGTTCAGGAAGTTGATGAAGATGCCCTGCGCGGTCTCCGGGCGGAGGTAGTGCAGGCCTTCCTCGGTCTCGACCGGGCCCAGGTGCGTCTTCAGCATCATGTTGAAGTCACGCGGCGCGGTGTACTGGCCACGGGTGCCACAGTTCGGGCACGGCACCTCGGACAGGTCGTCCTCCAGCACCTCCTTGCCCGTGCGCGCGGCGTAGTCCTCGGCCAGCTGGTCGGCGCGGAAGCGCTTGTGGCACGAAAGGCACTCGATCAGCGGGTCCGTGAAGACGTTCACGTGGCCGGAGGCGACCCACACCTGGCGCGGCAGGATGACCGACGAGTCGAGGCCGACGACGTCGTCGCGGCCCTGCACCATCGTCTTCCACCACTGGCGCTTGATGTTGTCCTTGAGCTCGACCCCGAGTGGTCCGTAGTCCCACGCCGACCGGGTGCCGCCGTAGATCTCTCCGCAGGGGAAGACGAAGCCACGGCGCTTGCACAGGCTGACAACGGTCTCAATGGTATTGGCGGGCACTCCACGCTCCGAAGCATGCGGGGACGGTTAGAAGGTTCAAGCGTACAGACCCGTAGCCAGCGACTTATGTCAAGGGCGGCCAACCAGCGACGCCGTCACGATCCGGTTGTCCTCGTACCCGGTGCTCCCCCCGACGTATTCGCCTCCACAGGTCACCAGCACCAGCCGATGCGGCCCATCCGGCGAGAAGAACTCCTCGGCACGCTGGGCCAGTTTGTCCTTGTGCACGGTCTCGACGGCATCGATCTTGTACGTCCACTTGCCGCCCGCGTCATCCGAGACGTTGACGTCCTGCCCGGCCTTGATCCGCCACAGCTCGTCGAACGGCCCCTTCTTGCCCTTCCAGTTCACATGGCCCGAGAAGAGCGCGGTCCCCTTGTCAGCCCCGACCTTCGCGCCCCACCAAGCGGCCTCGTCGAGCCCCTCGGGGATCGGCAGCGTGCCGTCGTCCTTCAGCTCCTGGTGCACGAGCTTCGCGACCCCGCCACCGGGCAGCATCACGACGCCGGGATCCTTCCCGGCGTCCACCGGCTGATTGGCTTGCGCGGCCTGGCTGGCCGGCGCCGCCTGCTGCTCCGGAGCGCTGCCTCCGCATCCACTGACCAGCACCGCGACGGCCGCGACGGCGACCAAGAACCCCTTCAACTGCTGCTCCCTAGCTCGACATCCGTTCTCGCCGGATGTCACCGCCTGGGAGCGCTAGTTGGTTGCATCGGATTTTCAGGGCCTGGAGATGAGTTCCGCGGTCACGACCCGGTTGTCCCGGTATCCCTGCGTCCCGCCCACGTAGTCCCCACCGCAGGTCACCAGCACGAGCCGATGCGGCCCGCTCTGCCCGAAGAGAGCGCGGGCCTGCTTGGGAAGGTCGTTCTTGTGCAGCGTGACGACGCTGTTGACCCGGTAGACCCACTTGCCGCCCGCGGTGTCCATGACAGTCACGTCCTGCCCGTTGGACATCGACCACAACACGTCGAACGGGCCCTTCTTGCCCGCCCAGTTCACATGCCCGGACAGGAGCGCGGCGCCCTTGTCGGCCCCGAGCTTGGCGCCCCACCAGGCAGCCTCGTCGAGTCCCTGCGGAATCGGCAGCACGGCCTTCTTGGTCACCTCGACGCGCACCAGCTTCGCGGTCCCGCCGCCGGGCAGCATGATCGTGCCCGGCTTCTGGCCGGGAGCGGCTTCCACACTCGCCGCGACCTTGGACGCGACGGTCGGATCAGGCGTCGGAACGGGCTCGGCGGACGGCTCGATGGAGGCGATCGGCACGTTGGCCTTGGGCGTGGGTTCCGGCTGAAGCACCAGCACACCGGTGGTCAGCACACCCACGGCGAGCAGGCCGAGCCCCGCCGCCAGCCACTTCTTGCGCGGCTGGGGCGCGGTCTCGTTCTGCGGTTCGATCATCAGTGGTCGTGACGGCGGCGGCGCACCACGAAGGCGGCGCCACCGGCAAGCAGCGCGCCCGCGCCGAGCAGGGTGAAGCCGAGCGGCGAGGTGCCGCTCTCACCGGGGGCGGCCGGAGCGGCGTAACCGGCGGGAACCGCGGTCGGCACCGGGTCTTCTTCAGTCGCGACAAAGTCCTTCGGCACCGAGCAGCTGGCACCACCCAGCACCAGGCGAGTCGTCACGTCCTTACCTTCGAGAACTTTGCCCTCTGCATCAACCGCGTGCGTGACGATGTCGACCTGCCACCCAGCAGCGGCGTTCACATCGGACTCGAGCCAGCTCTTCAAGCGGATGAGCTGGTCGAACTTCGTGACGGGCGAGATCTTGATGTCCGACTTGCTCGTGACAGCACCCTCTACGGTGAGCGGAGCGCCGAACGGCAGGTCCTTCCGCTCAAGCGGCTTTTCGACCGTCGGCAAATCGGTGATCGCCTCGAGCGCGCCCTCTTGGTTGCGCAGCCAGAGCGCATCCACGGCAGTCGAAGTCGTCGTCTCGTCGACTGTCCCGCACTCAACGCTGGTCTTGACGCCCTTGAACGCGAGAACTGTGGTGTTGAGCGTTTCGCCACCACGCTTGAAATCGCGCAGTGCGAAATTGGCCTCGACAGAAGCGGCGGGCACGTGGGTGGCCTTCAGCTCGGCCTCGACCTTGAACTCGGTCGTCTCGACACCCGCCGGGAACGGACTGTCGGCTTCCGAGCCGAACTTGCCGAGATTGACCTCGTAGTTCTTGCCGTACACCTTGGGGTCGAGCTTGTCTTCAGTCTCCGGCACGACCTGGCGCTTGGTCGGCAGCAGGTTCGACGCGGGCTCGCTGGGCGACGGCGACAGCTCGGATACGAACCTCGACCCGTTGACGTCCAGCCCGACCAGGTTTCCGAACGCGACCGGAGTCGCACTCGGCTCAGGCTTCGCGGTCTCGGTCTCCTGCGCGCTGGCGATGGGCGCGGCGACCAAGAGCGAGCAAGCCGTCACCGTGGCGAGTTTCGTGGCGAAACGAGTCATGTCTTCCCTCTGTCCGGGCGGCCCCAAGGCGCAGTGATCCGCAACTACTTTGCACTGTCTGCGATCACCTCGGCAGTGTTACACCAAATTGGTGGCCAACTCACTCGATCGGAGTAGTACGAAGGTCGGCGCAGTGCCGAGTAATCGTCCCCTGACGGAGGGAACACTAGGATGAGGACCGCGGTTGTTGACTATGACTGCGAAAATCATGTCTAACAAGGCTGGAGTGACGACATGGGCACGGTGAGTTCGGGCGCGGCCCCGGCAGGACTGCCCGACGAGGCTGAAGTGCATTCCACCGCACGTCAGGTGTCGTCAACGGGCCCTGCGACCTCGGCGAAGACGCTGTCGGACGCCGGCGACCTGCTGCGCGCGCTGGCCGCGCCGGTGCGGATCGCGATCGTTCTACAGTTGCGCGATGAGGACCGCTGCGTCCACGAGCTGGTCGACGCGCTCGACGTCGCGCAGCCGCTGATCAGCCAGCACCTGCGGGTGCTGAAGACGGCGGGCGTGGTCGAGGGTGAGCGTCGCGGCCGGGAGGTCGTCTACCGGCTGGTGGATGATCACCTCGCGCACATCGTGGTCGACGCGGTCGCGCACGTCCAGGAGGGTAAGTGACGATGAGCTCCGCCGCCCGCAGCGCGGCACCGGTCCCCGGCCGCCGTTCCACCAAGCAGCGCGCTGCCGTCGTCGAGCTGCTCAACGAGATCGACGACTTCCGCTCCGCCCAGGAGCTGCACGACGAACTCCGCAAGCGCGGCGACGGCATCGGCCTGACCACGGTCTACCGGACCCTGCAGTCGCTGTCCGAGGCCGGCGAGATCGATGTGCTCCGCACCGACTCGGGCGAGGCCATCTACCGCCGCTGCTCCTCGCATCACCATCACCACCTCGTGTGCCGCGTCTGCGGGCACACGGTGGAGGTCGAAGGCCCCGCCGTCGAGCGGTGGGCCGAGAAGATCGCCTCGACGCACGGTTTCTCCGAGATCAGCCACACCGTCGAGATCGTCGGCACCTGCGACAAGCACTGACCCACAATCAGGCCTTCGTAGCGCGTCGGGTTGTCCGGGGTCGTGAGTGGTACGGCCGGTTCTAACCGGTCATACCACTCACGAGCTTTTAGTACTCGTAAGGGTCCTTGGGGGTGTCGATGCGGCGGATGGTCGCGACCGTGAAGTCCGGCGTGTAGCTGTTGTCCTTCTTGGCCGTGCCCGGCACGGCCTGGCCCGTCACCTCGACCCACGAGTCGCTCGCGAGGCCGGAGACGTCGCCGAGCAAGCGGGTGGTCACCGGGTAGGCGTCGGCCGCGCAGCAGCTGATCACCATGCGGGCGAGCATTGTTCCGTCGGCCGAGTGCACGATGAAGCCCGACAGCGAGATCGTGCGGCCGTTCAACGTTCCGTTGCCGTCCCAGCCCGCGCGGCTCACGAAGGCCGACATGCTCAGGGGGACGACATCGCCCGCGGGCAACGGCGGGAAGGCCGCGGCGTCCTGGGCGGAGGCGGACTGGGGCGCGCGGGCTTCCGTTCGAGTCACCGAGTCGGCGCCCAAAGCCGGTGGGGCGACCAGAAAAACCGCCAAGACCGGGACCATCAGGAGCCAGGCCGAGCGGGCCGAATGATGGTGGCCGTCGTGCGCGGCGACCTTTTCCCTGAGGTCGCGCAGGATCGCGACCGCGCCCAAACCGACCATCACCGCGCCGCCCGCGATGATCCAAGGTTGCTGGGATGGCTTGACGTAGCGCAGGTAGTCGCCGTTGATGGCGATCTTGAGCAGGGCGCCGCCGAGCAGGATCAACAGGATGTTCTGGGTTTCGCGTTTCACAGGAACACAACTCCCGCTCCGACTGCGCACAGGATGGCGACGATGAACGTCACCGGGGCGAACCGGGACGCGAAGGATTTGCCGAATGTTCCGGCCTGCAAGGCGAAGAGTTTCACGTCGACCGCGGGGCCGACCACCAGGAAGACCAGCTTGGGCAGCAATGGCAATGCCGAGAACGAGGCCGCGACGAAGGCGTCGGCCTCGCTGCACAACGCGAGCACGACCGCGAGTACCGCCATCACGAGGATGCCGAGCACGATCTGCTCGCTCAGCACGCCGAACCATTGGTGTGGAACGAGAACGCCCATCGCGGACGAGATCAGCGCGCCTAGTACGAGGAAGCCGCCTGCCTCGACCAGGTCGGTGCGGGCGGTCTCCACGAAGGTCTTCCAGCGGGCACCGGGCTCGACGTCGGGGAGCCTGCGCAGCGCGCGCTCGGTGATCCACTCGAGTTTGCCCCAGCGGGCCCAGAGCCAGCCCATGACCATCGCCGTGAGCAGTGAGCCGGCGAAGCGGGCTGCGACCATCTCGGGTTTGCCGGGGAAGGCGACCGCCGTCGCGACCAGCACGACCGGGTTCACCGCGGGCGCGGCCAGCAGGAACGTCAACGCGGCCGCCGGGGCGACGCCTTGGCCCATCAGGCGCCTGGCGACCGGGACCGACGCGCATTCGCAGCCGGGCAGTGCGACTCCGGCGAGTCCGGCGACGCCGACCGCGACGCCTTGCTTCTTCGGGAGCACCTTCTCGAGGACGCGGGCGGGGACGAAGGCCGCGATCGCGCCACTGATCAGGACGCCGAGCACCAGGAACGGCAGCGCCTGGACGCAGACGGCGACGAACACCGTGGCGCCGGTGCGCAGCGCCGGGACGTCGAGGACGCCCTGGAGCTGGGATTGGGCGAGGATCGCGATGAGCAGGATGGCGCACAAGACCTCGATCGAGGAGATCTTGAACTTCGACTTCTGCTCGGGGGCGCTGGTCACCGGAGTGATAATGCCACCCATTGTCAAAACGGTGTAGCTACCCCGGCGGGTCGCCCGGCGACGGCGTCTCCGGGCTGCGCTGGGCCTCGACCTGGATCTCGATGTTGGTCTTGTGGGCGATCGGGTCCCAGATCTCCTCGAACGGTCCCATCAGCGACCCGCCGCTGCCCGCGCGCTTGGCGCGGACGGCGTACCAGGCGAACGCCGCCAGAAAGAGGGGCAGGCTGAGAAACGTGGCCACGGGTGCCAGGAACTCCATGCGCTCGACGATACGCGGGGTCGTGAGTGTTCCGGCCGGTTCTAACCGGCCGGAACACTCACGAGTCAGTCCGCGGAAGCCAGCAGGTCGGTGCGCAGCTGCGAAGCCGTCGAGATCACCAGCATCAGCAGGGTGCCCAGCGGCGCCGGGTCCATGCCCTCGGCCGGGAACGCGTAGCGCAGGGTCACGTCGACGCCGCGCTCGGTATGGACGACGCCCAGCGTCCCGAAGAGACCCTGGCCCGCCCGCTCGGCGACCGAAGCCGCGAGCACCTGGTCGTCCGGCAGATCCCAGGCGACCACGCAGGTCAGGCTCAGCACCGTGAGGCCCTCGGCGAGCCTGGTCGCCTGGATGACGCAAGGCACGTCGGCGTGCGCGAAGGTCAGCGCGCCGTCGTCGTCGACGCGGACCTCCAAGTAGCGCTCCAGCGCCTCGCGGGCGAGCGTCAGCAGGGAGGCCGTCGAGGCCGCTTCCGTGGTCACGACTTACCTTCCGAAGCGGCGTCGACGGCCGCGCCGAAGCGGCGGTCGCGCTTCGCGAACTCGAGGCAGGCGTGCCACAGGTGGGTGCGGTCGAAATCCGGGAAAAGCGTGTCCTGGAAGACCATCTCGGCGTACGCGGACTGCCAGAGCATGAAGTTGGACGTCCGCAGCTCACCGGAGGGGCGCAGGAACAGGTCCACGTCCGGCATTTCGGGCTGGTACAGGTACTTCGCGATGGTGCGCTCGTCGACCTTGTCCGGGTTGATCTTGCCCTCGGCCACACCCTGCGCGATCTTGCGGACGGCGTCGCCGATCTCCGCGCGGCCGCCGTAGTTGACGCACATGGTCATGTTCAGCGCCGTGTTGTGCTTGGTCTTCTCTTCGGCGATCTGCAGTTCCTTGATCACGCTCGCCCACAGCCTCGGCCTGCGCCCGGCCCAGCGGATGCGCACACCGATCGAGCCGAGGTAGTCGACCTGGCGGCGGATGGTGTCGCGGTTGAAGCCCATCAGGAACTTCACCTCTTCGGGGCTGCGCTTCCAGTTCTCCGTGGAGAACGCGTACACCGAAAGCCACTTCACGCCCAGCTCGACCGCGCCGCTGGCGACGTCGATCATCACGGCCTCGCCGCGCTTGTGCCCCTCGATGCGCGGCAGGCCGCGCTGGTTGGCCCAGCGGCCGTTGCCGTCCATCACCAGCGCCACGTGGTTCGGCACCAGCTCACGCGGGATCTGCGGCGGCTTCGCGCCGGACTCGTGCGGCTCCGGCGCCCGCAGTTCGATTCGTGACGCCTTGTTCTCGCGTCCCCTGCGCAGCACGGCCGCCTCCTCGAGCCTCGAAATCACACCGGCACTGACCCTACTTGCCGGTCACCGCACGCCTTTCGACAAGGGGTAGCGAGCGCAGCTGACGCTCCAGATGCCACTGCAGATGCGCCGCGACCAGCCCGCTCGCGTCGCGGCGGCAGCCGGGCAGCGAGGCCTCGGCCACCGGCCATTCGCCGTGCAGTAACGCGCTGAGCAGCACGAGCACCTCCGGCGCCGGGTGCACGGCGCCGGGAACGCGGCAGTTCGGGCACATCGAGCCGCCGCCCTGCACGCTGAACGCCTTGTGCGGACCGGGCAGGCCGCAGCGCGCGCACTCGGTGATCGCGGGCTCCCAGCCCGCGTATGCCATGGCGCGCAGGAAGAACGCGTCCAGGATGAGCGAAGAATCACGCTCACCGCCCGCCAGCGCCCGCAGCGCGCCGACGGCCAGCAGATACAGCTTGAGCGACGGCTCGCCCTCTTCGGCGGCGAGCCGGTCCGTGGTTTCGGCGATCGCGCTGGCCGCCGTGTAGCGCTGGTAGTCAGCGACGATCGGCAGGTGGAACGCGTCGACCGTCTCGACCTGAGTGATCACGTCCAGCGTGCGCCCGGTGTAGAACTGCACGTCCACATGCCCGAACGGCTCCAGCCGCGCGCCGAAGCGCGAGGACGTGCGCCGCACGCCCTTCGCGACGGCGCGGACCTTGCCGTGCCGCCGCGTGAGGAGCGTGACGATGCGATCGGCCTCGCCCAGCTTGTGCGTCCGCAACACCACGCCGGTGTCGCGATACAGGTTCACCACGCGTACATCGTCCCACCACGGTCCGACAGTTTCAGCAGTACGACCCCGAACACACCGCGGCGGCCGCGATGACGATCACGACGACGACCGCGATCAGCGCGAGACAGCTGATGGCGCCGACGATCGTCGCGATGAGACAGAGCGTCTTGGTCGCCTTCGACGCGTCGAGCGCCATCGCGTAGTTGCCCTGCAGCTTGAACGCGGCGACCTCGTTCGACTTCATCAGCGCGAAGATCCCGACGATCAGGAACAGGAAGAGACTCCCGATCGCCCAGCCCTTGTAGTCCGGGATCGCGTTGATGTCGGCGCCTTCCGGCGGCGGGCCGCCGTACGTCGGCTGGCCGAAGGGCGCCGGCGGGCCGTACTGCGACGGGGGCTGCTGCCCGTAGGGGTCGGTCATCGGAGTCGGCTTAGACGAACGCGCCGGCGATGATCGCGATGAGGCCGAACACGCAGCTGATGCCCGCCAGCACGTTGCCGATGATGCACAGTGTCTTGGTCGTGCGCGAAGCCTGCTCGGCCGCCGCGTAGTTGCCCTGCATCTTGTACTGGCCGACCTCGTTGGACTTGAAGATCGCGATGATGCCGAAGATCCCGCCGAAGAAGATCGAGATGATCGCCCAGGTCTTGTAGTCCGGGATGTCGCCACCAGCCATACCCATGCCGGGGCCACCGAAGCCGGGCTGGCCATAAGGCTGTCCGTAAGGAGCCGGCTGGCCATAGGGCGCGGGCTGACCGTACGGCGCCGGGACCGCGCCGGACGGCGGGCCGTAGCCGGGCGCGGGCATGCCACCCGAAGGAGGACCGTAGCCAGGCTGTTGCGGCTGCTGCCCATAAGGCTGCTGGCCGAAGGGCTGCTGGCCGTACGGATTGGTCATCGGGAGTCCCCCTAGCTGTGGTCAAACCGGACCCGGCACGAGCCGGTGCGCGGGAGCGTACCCGTTCGACGGCGGCACTCGCGTCCTGGTTCCCTCAAACGCGTAACGCGGTGAACGGCGCGAACGGCAGGTTTCGGACGACGAACCACAGAGCGAACGCGACACCGAAAGCCAGGGGTGTCCAACGCCAGTGCAGCCAGCTGTTCACCCAGCGGCCGCGCAGCCTGCCGACCGCCCACGCCGCGGTGCTCCACACGAACAGCAGTCCCATGAGGAAGGTCAGCGCGTTGTAGTGCAGCGCGGCCGGAATGTCGCCGTGCAGCAGGCTGTACAGCATCCGCATGCCGCCGCAGCCGGGGCAGGTGATGCCGAGCAACGCCTTGGTCGGGCACACCGGCAGCGGGCCGCCGGGAGTGGTCGGATCGCCGATGAGCACCGCCGCGCAGCACACCCCGCCCGCCGCGACGACGGCGAGCGGCGGGGCCAGCGCGCGTGTCTTCGCGCGCCGGCCCTGCGCCGGGTGTCCGGTGTAGACGGTCGTCATTGGTTCGGCAGGTCGCTGAAGGACAGGCCGAGTATCACGGCGAACACCACGATGCCGATGGCGACGAGCACGCCGAGCACGCCCGTCACGATCGCCGACCAGATGGCCCACTTCTTGGCCTCGTCGGCGGCCTGCCGCGCCGCGGCGTGCTGACCGGAGAACCACAGGCCTTGCACCTGGTTCGCCTTGATGATCGACACGATGCCGAGCGGCAGGCAGCACATGAGCGTCGAGAGGATCGCCCAGACCATGTTGTTGTCCGGCGGGGGCGTGTACATCGGCGGCGGGTAGCCGCCCTGCTCGCTCATGCTAGAAACCCAGTCTGCGCAACTGCTTCGGGTCGCGCTGCCAGTCCTTGGCCACCTTGATGTGCAGGTCGAGGTAGACCTTCATGCCGAGCAGCGCCTCGATGTGCGCACGCGCGCTCGCGCCGACCTGCTTGAGCCGCTCGCCCTTGTGCCCGAGGATGATCCCCTTCTGGCTGGGGCGTTCGACGTACAGGAAAGCGTGGATGTCGACGAGGTCGTCGCGCCCCTCACGCGGCAGCATCTCCTCGACGACGACCGCGATCGAGTGCGGCAGCTCGTCGCGGACGCCTTCGAGCGCCGCCTCGCGGATGAGCTCGGCGACCAGCGTCTGCTCCGGCTCGTCGGTCAGCTCGCCGCCGGGATAGAGCTGCGGGCCCTCGGGCAGCTTCTGCACCAGCAGGTCCGCCAGCGCGCCGACCTGGAAACCGTCCTTCGCGGAGACCGGGATCAGGTCGGCGAACGCCATCACGTCCTGCAGCGCCAGCAACTGCTCCATGACCTGCTGCGGCTGCACGAGGTCGGTCTTGGTGACCACGCCGACGACCGGGGTCCGCTTGGCGATCTTGACGAGCTCTGCGGCGATGAACCGGTCGCCGGGGCCGATCTTTTCGTTGGCGGGCACGCAAAAGCCGACAACGTCCACTTCGGACCAGGTGGAGTGCACGATGTCGTTGAGCCGCTCGCCGAGCAGCGTGCGCGGGCGGTGCAGGCCGGGCGTGTCGATGAGCACGAGCTGCGAGTCGTCACGGTGCACGATGCCGCGGATGGCGTGCCGCGTGGTCTGCGGCTTGCTGGAGGTGATCGCGACCTTGCTGCCGACCAGCGCGTTCGTCAGCGTCGACTTGCCCGCGTTGGGCCGCCCGACGAAACAGGCGAAGCCGGAACGATGCTCGGCCATCAGCTGATCACCGTGCCGGACGGGTCGGCCAGGTAGACCGGCGCGTGCTCGGACAGGTCGCGCACGGCGTGCACCGAAGCCTCCTTGAGCAGTCCCTCGCCGCTGACGACGACCGCGGCTTCGATGCCTTCCGCGCCACTGGACACGGCCGCGGCGACCGCCGCCTGCAGCGCGGTCAGCTTGAAGGACGGCTGGTCGACGGTGGCCGCGGCGTAGGTGCGGCCGTCGGTGTCGCGCACCGCGGCGCCTTCGGCTGCCTGGATCCTGGCCCTCGACGAACGGGCCAGCGTCACCAGCTTCTGGTCCTCGGGGTCCAGCTCAGGCATGTTCAACGCTCCTGTCATCAGGTTTCGGCACGCGGGTGCGCTTGCGCTCGACGGAGGTGTCGGCCGGATAGACGACCACCGAGGTGATCCGCATCCGCCCGCGCCGGTCCTTGCCGCCCTCGGCGTACAGCCGCAGTCCGGCGACCTCGGCCTCCGCACCCGGTAGCGGGACCCTACCCAGCCGCTCGGCGAGCAGCCCGCCGACGGTCTCCACGTCGTGGTCTTCTTCGAGATCGAGGCCGAACAGCTCGCCGAGGTCGTCGATGCCGAGCCGCGACGACACGCGCAGCGCGCCGTTCTCCAGCTCCTCGACGTCGGGCCGCTCGTCGGTGTCGGACTCGTCGGTGATCTCGCCGACGATCTCCTCGAGCACGTCTTCGATGGTCAGCAGGCCCGCGGTGCCGCCGTACTCGTCGACCGCGATGGCCATGTGGTTGTGCGAGACCTGCATTTCCTTCAGCAGGTCGTCGAGCCGCTTCGAGTCGGGCACGTAGCTCGCCGGGTTCATCAACTCACCGACGAGGCGCTGTGGCCCGTTTTCGGCCATGTACGCGGGCATCAGGTCCTTGATGTTGGCGACGCCGACGATCTCGTCGACCGACTCGCCGATCACCGGCACCCTGGTGAACCCGGTCCGCAACGCCAGCGCAAGCGCTTGCCTCACGGTCTTCGTCTGCTCGATCCAGACGATCTCGGTGCGCGGCACCATCACCTCGCGCGCGACCGTGTCACCCAGCTCGAACACCGAGTGGATCATCTCGCGCTCGGAGTCCTCGACGACGCCGCGTTCCTGCGCGAGGTCGACCAGCTCGCGCAGCTCGACTTCCGAGGTGAACGGGCCCTCGCGGAACCCCTTGCCGGGGGTGATGGCGTTACCGATGACGATCAGCAGCCTGCTCAGCGGCCCCATCAGCGTGCCGAGCACGCGGACCGGGCCCGCCAGCAGCGTGCCGACGCGGTACGGGTGCTGACGGCCGATGGTGCGCGGGCCGACGCCGATCAGGACGTAGCTGACGATCACCATCACCGCGGCCGAGACGAGCACGGCCACCGCGAGCGGGTGGATCAGCTGCACGAACGCGACCGTGACCAGCACGGTCGCGGTGAGCTCGCAGCCCAGTCGCAGCAGCAACAGCAGGTTGATGTGCCTGCGGCGTTCCGCGACGACGGCGGCCAGCTGGCGCGCGCCGACCCGGCCGATGCGGACGAGACCGTCGACCCTGGCAGGCGAGACCGTGCTGACCGCGGCGTCCGCTGCCGCGAACACACCGGCGAACAGCACCAGCGCGATCGCGAAGACCAGCATGGCTACGGGGTTTCCGGCTGTTCGCCGGACTGCGCGTCGAGACCGGCGATCCCGAGCACGCGGTCGTCGGCGCTGCGCTGCGCGTCCTGGCGCCGCGCCGCGGAGACGGCGTCCTGGAACTCGCCGAGTATCCGCTTCTGCAGCCCGAACATCTCGCGCTCTTCGGCGGGCTCCGCGTGGTCGTAGCCCAGCAGGTGCAGCACGCCGTGCACGGTCAGCAGGTGCAGCTCGTCGAGCAGCCCGTGGCCGGCGGTCTTGGCCTGGTCCTTGGCGAACGCCGGGCACAGCACGATGTCACCGAGCAGCGCGGGCGACGGGTCCGCGGCGTCGGGACGGCGGGACTGCTCCAGCTCGTCCATCGGGAAGGCCATCACGTCGGTGGGGCCGGGCAGGTCCATCCAGCGGACGTGCAGGTCCTCCATCACGTCGAGCGTGACGAGGAGAACGGACAGCTCGGCGAGCGGGCTGACCTCCATCTTGTCCAGCGCGAAGCGGGCGGCGGACACGATCGACGTCTCGTCGACCGCCACTCCCGACTCGTTGGCGATCTCGATGCTCACCGGCGACCCTTCCAGCCATTCCCGGGCGCCTGCTCGTCCTGCACGGCCTGCCACTTCTCGTACGCGTCGACGATGTCGCCGACCAGTTTGTGCCGCACCACGTCCTGGCTGGTCAGCTGGGCGAAGTGCAGGTCGTCGACCCCTTCGAGGATGTCCTTGACCACGCGCAGGCCGCTCTTCTGCCCGGACGGCAGGTCGACCTGGGTGACGTCACCGGTGACCACGATCTTCGAGCCGAAGCCGAGCCGGGTCAGGAACATCTTCATCTGCTCGGGCGTGGTGTTCTGCGCCTCGTCGAGAATGATGAAGGCGTCGTTCAATGTGTTGTGCGTCAGCAGGTAGTCCTCGGTCACGTACAGCGAGTCCGCGGCCGCGACCTGGATGCACACAGCCTCCGCACGGCCCTCGGGCTCGATGCTGTCGATGAAGCGCATCGGACGGCCACCACCGCCTGCTGCGTGGTACTTGTCGCGCTTGCGGCCCAGCCGGAACGGCTCGACACCGGCAGGCAGGCGGATGTCGATGATGTGCGCGTCGTGCCGATAACCGACCTCGCGCCCATTCGCGAACCCGGGCTTCCGGCCTTCGGCCTTGCGGCACCGGGTGTAGGCGACACCGCCCAGTGACCGCACCAGGCGGATCACGTCATCCTTGAGGGCAGCCGAGGTGGTCGTGTACTGGATGCGGCAGGTGCGGCCGAGCTGAGTGACCGGACCGCCATCCGAATCCAGCAGCCCTTGAAGAACGGCCAGGCGAACTTCGGCGGAGTTGTCGAGGTAAGCGTCGGGGATGAACTTGGAGTGCGAGCGGCTCCCCAGCAATTCCAGCGCGCGCAGCATGCCGGTGACCGGGTTCTCCAGAGTGATGACTTCGCCGGCCGCGCGGATCCGGTTGAGCGTGTAGTCCACGCCGCCCTTGTGCCGGACCAGCACCCCGGGCAGCGCTGTTTCCAGCGCCACGGCGAGTTCGGGATCGTTCGTCGCGAACCCGGGCGTGGTCGATCCCGTCAAGCAGCCGTCGCCGAGCAGCAGGCCGAGCGCGTACGGGTCCATCGGAACAGGCTGCGCGGGGTGGCACACCGGAGCGGAAAGCAACGGCAGCTCGTACCGCCGAGCGTGGGCGGCGCGCAGGTTGCCGATCATCTCTTGGGTCTGCAGCACTCGCCAAGGCTTGTCGCGGCGCCGGTCGGACGCGGTCCTGACAGTCCAGAGGTGCTCGCCGCAGCACAGCGTCGAAGAACCGTCCTGGGCCTTGACCCGGTAGATGTCCTTCTCACCTTGCGGGAACACGCCGAGGACCGGCGTCGGCTCACCATTCGAGCCGATGACCAGGTCGCCGACGGCGAGCTCGCCGATCGGACGGAAGCCGTCCGGCGTGAGCACCTTGGTGAAGACCGGTTGCGCCCGGCCGCGCATGTAGGCGAGCGGCGCGATCTCGATGGTCCCGGCCGCCATGAGCTTGGGGATGGAGTCGGGCTCGACCATGTCGTGCAGCGCGTCGTAGAGCGGGCGCAGGTACGGGTCGATCTTCTCGTTGAGCGTGCCGGGCAGGTAGCCGAGCCGCTCGCCCGCTTCGACGGCCGGGCGGGTCAGCACGATGCGCGTGACCTGCTTGGCCTGGAGTGCCTGGACGGCCTTCGCCATGGCGAGGTACGTCTTGCCGGTACCGGCCGGGCCGATCCCGAACACGATCGTGTGCTTGTCGATGGCGTCGACGTACTTCTTCTGGTTGAGCGTCTTGGGCCGGATGGTCTTCCCGCGGCGCGAGATGATGTCCATGCTCAGCACTTCGGCCGGTGACTCGCCGGAGTCGGTGGAGAGCATGCCGACGGTGCGACGGACCGTGCTCGGGTCGATCTGCTGACCGCGGCCGGCGAGTGTCACCAGTTCGGCGAACACCCGCTCGGCGAACGCGACGTCAGCAGGCGCGCCGGTGAGCGTGACTTCGTTGCCTCGGACGTGGACGTCCGCTTCGAGCAGTTCTTCGACTACCCGGAGATTCTCGTCCCGTGATCCCAGCAGGGCCAGCGCGGCCGCGTCGGGGATCGGGAACCGGGACTGCGCCGCGGACTCGTTCTTGCCGACGTCCGGTCGTGCGGCCCCACCCTCTGCCGTACCTGCCACGTGCCCTCGGGCCCACTTTCTGCGCTAACGCCGTTCCACTTCCGACCCCACGATGCTAGCCGCACGCCGTACCCGGACGCAGTCCGGTTTCCCTCTGGCTCGCTCAGGCCCCGAACCGGCTCAGCGGCTCCCCGCCCAGCACATGGGCGTGCACATGGAAAACGGTCTGCCCGGCATCACCGTCCGTGTTGAACACGACCCGGTACCCGGACTCCTTGATCCCCTCGAGCTCGGCCACCTTCTCAGCCGAGGCGACGACGTCGGCCAGCAGCCGCGGATCAGCGGCCGCCAAAGCCGCCAGGTTCCGGTACCGCGTCTTGGGCACGACCAGCACATGCACCTTCGCCTGCGGCCCAATGTCCCGAAACGCCAACGTCGTCTCAGTCTCATACACGATCTCGGCCGGAATCTCCCGAGCAATGATCTGCTCGAACAACGTCTCACTCATCCCCAAACCCTACTATTGAGGGGAAACGCGAAGGTGGCGTGATCGTCGGCTCGGCGTGGGGGTCGTGAGTGGTACGACCGGTTCTAACCAGCGAAAACACTCACGACCCGTTCTCGGGCTGCCTCGTCCGTGGCTGAACCGCCCCGGGTTTGATGGAGGCTCCATCGTGTGAGTGAGGATGGAGTTATGGCCCGGTCTTCGAGGCATCCGCGTGAGGTGCGTGAGCGCGCGGTTGCGCTGGTGTTTGAGCAGGTAGAGCAGTATTCGTCGCAGTGGGAGGCGATCACGTCGATCGCAGCGAAGGTCGGGGTGTCGGCGGAGAGCCTGCGCCGGTGGGTGCGGCAGGCTGAGACCGATCAGGGGGCGCGGTCGGGTGTGACGACCGAGGAGGAGCAGCGGATCCGGGAGTTGGAGCGGGAGAATCGTGAGTTGCGGCGGGCGAACGAGATTCTGAAGGCGGCGTCGGCTTTCTTCGCGAGGGAGCTCGACCCTCGACCGCCACGCTCGTAACGTTCATCACGGAATATAGGGACCGGTTCGGAGTCGAGCCGATCTGTGCCGTGCTGACCGAGTTCGGGATCAAGATCGCTCCGTCCACTTATTATGCCGCCCTCTCTCGCCCGGTATCGGCGAGGGAAGTTCGCGACGAGGAACTGAAAAAGGAAATCCGACGTGTGTATGACGATAATTATCGGGTGTATGGTGCCCGGAAAATATGGTGGCAGCTGAACCGTGAGGGCGTCGCCGTCGGGCGGGGCCGGGTGGAGCGGCTCATGCGCGCGCTGGGCCTGGCCGGCGCGGTCCGGGGAAGACGGTGCGCACGACGGTGTCCGATCCTGATGGTGTCCGCGCCGCGGACCTGGTGAGACGCCAGTTCGCCGCCGGTGCGCCGAATCGGTTGTGGGTAGCGGACTTCACCTACGTCGCGACCTGGGCGGGCGCGGTCTACGTCGCGTTCGCCATTGACGTGTTCTCCCGCAAGATCGTCGGCTGGCGCGTGAGTATGTCCAAGGAAACCGATCTGGTGCTCGACGCTATCGAGCAGGGGTTGCGGCATAGGGACTACCGGTGGAGCGAGGGGCAAGAAAAGTTGATTCACCATTCCGACGCCGGAAGTCAATATACTTCTTTCCGGTTCACGCAGCATCTTATCGATTCGGGTATCGACGCGTCGATCGGCACAGTTGGCGACGCTCTGGACAACGCACTCGCGGAATCTGCCATCGGTCTTTATAAACCGAGTTGATTAAACCGAACGGGCCGTGGCACAATAAACAAGAAGTCGACGTCGCCACCGCAGCGTGGGTCGAGTGGTACAACAACCAGCGACTCCATGGAGCGTGCGGCGGCCGACCACCCGTCGAGTTCGAGACCCTGTACGAGTCAGGTGACCTGATCAGCCTGGTCGCCTGACCCCAACAACGAGTCTCTACCGAACCCGGGGCGGTTCAGTGAGTGGTACGGCCGGTTCTAACCCAATGCCACGTAGCTTGAGTTGATCAGGCTGCGCGGGTGAGTCCGCGTAGCCTGATCGTGGGTGGGCTGGGGTGGCGGGTGCTGGCTGGTTCGGTGCGTGTCTTGGCGCGGTATGCGTTGTGGCGTAACCGTTTGACCGCGCGTGGGCATGTTCGGTGTCGGCGGGGCGGGAGGGGTTTGCCGGTGATGTCGGCCAGGATCGTGGGTAGTGCGTCAGTCCAGTCCGGAGGGGGAAAAACCCGCCGTGCCGGTGGCGGAACGACGGGCGATACGCAGGACACGGCTGTAGCTGATCCGGTCGGGGTCGAGATCTGCGGCCTCGGCCGCGCGGGCGATCAGGACACTCAGGGCGTAATGGACGGTCAGCCACGCCCAGATCTCCTGATGCACCAGCTCCGGAAGCCTCGATCGCAGGATCTTGCCCGGCCCTCGAAGATGGGTTTTGAGCTGGTCATTGACGGTTTCCTCCTCCCAGCGCTGGTGATAAGCCGCGGCGAGTTCCTCGGCGGCCGCGTCGTCGGAGTCGGTGATGTTCGTGAGCAGCACGATCAGCTCACCGGTGCCGTTGCCCACGCGGTCGGGGATGTCGTATTCCACGACCCGGACCAGGTGTGCCTCCTCGGGGTGGATCTGGTCCCCGGCCATCGCAGCGTCGAGAATCTGACGACGACGGCCCGCTCCGCGGACCTTCGGGTTGATCAGAACCGTGAGATAAGACCCGTCGGACAGAACCCGCACCACCGGCAACGCCAGGTTCGCCGGTGCCCGCCACAACAACGCCGCACCCGTGCGTGAGGCGCTGTCCCACGCGTCCCAGCTATAGAAATTCCGGTCCGCGGTCAGCAGCTCATCAGCAAGCAGACGCGGATAGAGCTCCTGCGCCAAGGTTTGCTCCCCCGTCGCATAGGCGCCGACGCGAGCGGCGAGGAACGCGTGCGTGCCGCATTCGGCCAGCGCCACCACCCGCGCTTTCGGAAAGGCCGAGCGATGCTTGCCCGATCCGGCATACCCGAACTCCTCCACATTGCCCGCGGTGTCGGGCAGGTCGACCTCGAACCCGTCGATCGCCAGCAACCTCCACCCCCGCAACCACGCGCCACGCGTGTCCGAGGTCGCCACCGCCTGCGCGACACCCTCGAACACCTGCTCCATCACCACCGGCCCCAACCGTTTACGAGCCTGAGTGATCCCACTGGCCGTCGGCACCGACCAGGACGCATCCCAGCACCCGAACCGCGACAACGACCCGGTCACCTTCGTCGCGACCTCCTCATAATCATCGTCGGGGAACAAGCACATCGCCATCGTCAGCACCGCCACCACACGCGGCGGCAGCTTCCCATCCGACCGCTTCGCCCCCACCCCGCACGCCGCGATCGCGGCGTCGATCACATCCCGATCCACCGCCGCCACCAGCACACCCAGCGACACCTGATCCGGGCTGGCCGTCACACCTGAACTCATAACCGACGATCAGACCAGCCCGCCCCAGACAACCCACACCGCCACGCCGCAAACCCACCACCACAAACAAGATCAACTTAAGCTACGTGGCATTGGGTTAGAACCGGCCATACCACTCACGACCCCACAACCCCCCAATTTTCCAAATACCTGGAATCCACCCCATTTGATTCGTTTCAAAACCCAAAACCCATTCACCTCCATGAATACCCGCCCAACCCAAGAAACCCACCTAGGATCGAGGGCCGCCAGGCCCAACGATCCGACCCCACTCACAAACGGGACCACGCTGGGTCGGGACATGCCGCACCGTGGGGGGTTTGGGGGGCTCGGCCCCCCAAAATAATCGCGAAACCGCAAAGGCGCAGGTTAGTGGCGTAGCGCCCGAGCGCCGCCAGGCGCGAGAAGCGAAGCCACAACCAAAGACGCCGCGGCGCGGTGGAGCCTGGGGGTCGCTCCACCGCCGCCGCGGCTCCGCCGGACCGAGGGGGGAGGTGCCCGGCGGGGATCTGCGATGTGCGGCTTGGGCCTTGCACATCGAAAACCGTGTGTTGTGCTTCGGTTAACGAGAGTAACGGGTCTTGGCTTGGTCGCGCCAGGACTGGGCGCAAAATGTGTCTATATTTTTCCCAGGTTTCGAAGACGCTCGGTAGCCGAAGTGACTGGGCGTGCTCAGTTCCAGCGGGTTGTGAGCGCTCCGAGTGCACCGAGAGCGACTGTTGCAGCAGTGGATGTGCGAAGTACGGTCGGTCCGAGACGCACTGTGTGCGCGCCCGCGTCCGAAAGGGTGGTCAGTTCCTCGTCGGTGATTCCTCCTTCTGGACCGACCACGAGGAGCAATTCTCCGGTTGCGGGGAGTGTGAGGTCTGTGAGTCGTTCGGTGATGCCGGATTCGAGGACGAGTGCGAGGTCCGCGAACTCGATGAGGGTGACGAGTTCGCGGGTCGTGACGGGCTCGAGTACCGGTGGGACGTAGGCGCGGCGGGCTTGCTTGGCGGCGGCGCGTGCGGTGTTTCGCCAGCGGGCCAAGGCTTTCTCGCCGCGTGCGCCTTCCTCCCATTTGGCGACGCTGCGGGCTGCGCGCCAGGGGATGATGGTGTCGACGCCTGCTTCGGTGGCGAGTTCGACGGCGAGTTCGCCGCGGTCGCCTTTGGCCAGCGCTTGAACGACGTTCACCCGTAGCGCGGGTGGCGGTTCGACCCAGCGTTCCTCGATCTGCAGTCCCAGTGCGGGATCTCGGCCGCCTTGCACGCCGTCGATGACGCATCGGACGAGTCCGCCCGCGCCGTCGGAGAGCAGGATCCGCTCCCCTACGCGCATTCGGCGGACGGTCACGGCGTGCCGGGCTTCCTCGCCGTCGAAGATGACCGAATCCATCGGCGGCAGTTTGTCGACGAGGAAGACCGGCAGTGTCGTTTCGGGCATCAGCGATTCTTGGCGCGCAGCTTGGAGAACAGGCCGCCGTGCTTGGTGCCGTTGTTCGCGAGTGTCGGCACTTCCTCGCCGCGCTGGCGGGCGAGGTCGTGGAGGAGTTCGCGTTGCGCCTCGTCGAGTTTCGTGGGCACCACGACGTCGATGTGGACGTGCAGGTCGCCGCGGCCGTCGACGCGCCCGGAGGAGCGCAGGCGCGGCATGCCCTTGCCGGTGAGCACGAGTTCGGTCGCGGGCTGGGTGCCCGGCTCGATCTCGAGGTCGTAGTCGCCGTCGATGAGTGTCTCGATCGGTACGCTCGCGCCGAGTGCCGCGGTGGTCATCGGGACGCGGAAGTTGCAGTGCAAATCGTTGCCCTGCCTGACGAACACCTCGTGCGGCGCCTCGTCGATCTCGACGTACAGGTCGCCTGCCGGGCCGCCGCCCGAGCCGACCTCGCCCTGTCCGGAGAGCCGGATCCGCATGCCGTCGCCGACGCCGGGCGGGATCTTCGCGGTGACCGAGCGGCGGGAGCGGACGCGGCCGTCGCCGCCGCATTTCTGGCAGGGGTCGCTGATGACCTCGCCGAAGCCGCGGCACACCGGGCACGGCCGCGCGGTGACGACCTGGCCGAGGAAGGACCGCTGCACGGACTGGATCTCGCCCATGCCGCCGCAGGTGTCACAGGTGTGCACGGAGCCGCCCTCGGCGGTGCCCGCGCCGCGGCAGAGGTCGCAGAGGATCGCGGTGTCGACGGCTATCTCTTTGTCGACACCGGTCGCGCACTCTTCGAGCGTCAGGCCGATGCGGATGAGCGCGTCGGATCCGGGCTGGACGCGGCTGCGCGGCCCGCGGCCTCGTCCGCCGCCGCCACCGGCCGCGCCGAAGAAGGCGTCCATGATGTCGCCGAGCCCGCCGAAGCCGGCGAACGGGTCTCCCCCGCCGCCCCCACGTCCGGCGCCGTTGTCCATCGGGTCGCCGCCGAGGTCGACGATCTTGCGCTTCTGCGGGTCCGACAGGACCTCGTACGCCGTGGTGACCTCACCGAACCGGTGCTGCGCGTCCTCCGACGGGTTCACGTCCGGGTGCAGCTCGCGGGCCAGTTTGCGGTACGCGCGCTTGATCTCCTGATCGGTCGCGTTCTTGGCCACGCCGAGAGTGCCGTAGTAGTCCCTCGCCACCGGTTTTCCTTGCTCCCTCTATTGTTCAGCGACCGGACAGGATCTGGCCGACGTAGTTGGCCACCGCGCGGACCGCGGCGATCGTGCCCGGGTAGTCCATCCTGGTCGGTCCGACCACCCCCATGCCTCCGAGCAGCATGTCTTCCCGGCCGTAGCCGATCGACACCACGGAGGTACTGCGCATCTGCTCGTCCTCATTTTCCTCGCCGATGCGCACGCTGATCGCACCGGGGTTGCGTGCCGCCGCCAGCAGCTTCAGCACGACGACCTGCTCCTCCAGCGCCTCGAGCACCTGGCGCAGTGAGCCGGGGAAGTCCGCGACGTTGCGGGTGAGGTTGGCCGTGCCACCCAGGACGAGCCGTTCTTCGGGGTGGTCGACCAGCGACTCCACCAGCACGGTACAGACCCGCACCAGCACGTCGCGCAGCTCTTGGGGTGATTGCTCGGGCAGCTCGGCGACCCGCACGGCCGCGTCGTTGACCTTGCGGCCGGTCAGCGCGTGATTCAGCACGGTGCGCAGGCGGGCCACGTTGTCGCTGGTGATGACGTCGCCGAGGTCGACGGTCCGCTGGTCGACGCGGCCGGAGTCGGTGATCAGCACGAGCATGAGCCTGGCTGGTGTGAGTGGCACCACTTCGAGGCTGTGCACGGTCGAGTTGGTCATCATCGGGTACTGCACGACGGCGACCTGCCTGGTCAGCTGCGCCAGCAGGCGGACGGACCGCTTGAGCACGTCCTCCATGTCGGTGCCGCTGTCGAGGAAGCTGGTGATCGCGCGCCGCTCCGCCGAGCTCAGCGGCTTGATCTCGGCGAGCTTGTCGACGAAGAGGCGGTAGCCCTTGTCCGTGGGGATGCGGCCTGCGCTGGTGTGCGGCTGGGCGATGTAGCCCTCTTCTTCCAGCGCGGCCATGTCGTTGCGGACGGTGGCGCTGGAAACGCCCAGGTTGTGCCGGTCGACGATCGCCTTGGACCCGACGGGTTCCTGGTTGGACACGTAGTCGGCGACGATCGCGCGCAGCACTTCGAACCGGCGCTCTTCCGCGTTGGCCACCCTGTCACCTCCGTACCCTCGCCACTCCCAACGAGTTTACGGACCCCTGAGTGCCCGGCGCTCAACCCCAGGTCATCAGGGGTCGTGAGTGGTATGGCCGGTTCTAACCGGCCGTACCACTCACGAGCCCTGACCTGCGGGTTAGCCGATCACCTGGGTGAGGCGGCCGTCGACGCCGATGGCCACCACGCCGTCACCGACCACGGCGGGCGAGCCTTCGGTGTACCCGCCTGCCGGGCGCCAGCCCGACGCGTCGCGGGCGCTGATGCCGTGCGTGGCGTTGCGTGCGTAGACCTCGCCGGTGGCGGTGGCCGCGACCTCGCCCGGCCCGCCGGGGTTACCCAGGTTGGTCACGACGCCGTCGGACGCGACCAGCACGTCGGCGGTCCCGGTCGCGCGGAAGTAGACGTGCGCCTTGCCGTCGGTGCCTGCCACGGCCGTCGGCCCGGTCGCCGCCGCGCCCGGCACGACCGCGGTGTCCCACTCGAACCCGGCAGTCCCCTCCGCGAGCCGTGCGATCGAACAGGTCGCCGCGATGTACAGCGTCGCCGAGCACTGGGTCGCGAAGACCTGCAGCCGCCCGCCGACCGACACCACGGAAAGCCCGTCCTGCACGCCCCAGCCGTGCATGTCCTGCCAGTCCCCGAAAGTCCCGTCCGCGTTCTGCCGTTTCGCGCTCACTCCCCCGCCGCCGTTGCGCACGAAGAACCACAGGCGTCCCTGCGCGTCGGTGCCCGCGGCGGCCAGCCCGGTCTGCGTTCCGCCAGGGCCGTTGGGGTTACCCAAGGAAGTCCAACCGGAGTAAGGACCACCAGGCCAGTACTGGACCGTGGTGACCACGTCGAAAGTGGTGCGGTTCAACGAGAACAGCCGCAACCGGCCATCGGACTGCCGAGTAACGGTCACCGCGGGCGCGAAGCCGCTGCCGCCGAGACCGACCGGCTTTCCCCATTCTCCCCAGGCATTCCGGCGCCAACGCTTCACTTCGTCACCGAGAACCGCATACGCCTCACCGGAACCATCGGTCCACGAGACTCCGGACGGCCACCGGTTCAGCATCGTCTGCCGCCAGCCGAGATAGGACGCCGTGTCGTCGAACAACGTCGCGACGTTGGTGTCGACGTCGGCATAAGCGCGAAACGCCTTGGTCCGCTCCGCACGCCCCGCCGCGTCCAAGCCCGTCGGGAGCTGGGCGTCGTCGTAGCCGCGGTAGTTGCGCACCTGGGCCTGGCCCCGGTACGACTCGGCCGCGAGGTTGGTGAACCGCGCGACCGCCGTGTGGTCGGGATTGTCGGGGTCCGGCGCGTAGAAACCGCTCAGTGGCGCGGGATTCTGGGTGCGGATCACCGTGGGACGGAAGTGGTTCATCAGCCACGTCAACGTCTTGGTGAGCTTGTCCCTGGTGTAGGTGTCCTCGACGTGCGCGGGACTTCCGGTGGGCAGGACAGTGCCGCCGGAGGCCACCTCGCCGGTCCACAGCCCATGCAGATCCGACCAGTCGTGCAGGCGAAGGAAGACCAGCTTGATCGACGGCCGCGCGCGCAGGGTCGCGAGCTCGGCCGTCGTGCCGGTCCCGGTTCTCAGCGCGACGCGGTCCCAGCGGTTCGCGACGCCGGCCATCGTGGCGTACGCGTTCCGCTCGCCCGCCTGCCGCATTTCCGCGTAGTCCTCTGGCGTCATCGACTCGGGATGGCTTCCCTCGCCGGACGTGACATAGACGGTCACGGAAGACTTGAGAGTCTGCGACAAATCGGGTGTGAGGAACAAAAGATCGTCGTCTTGATGCGCGACGACGTTCAGGAATACCGCGGACGACGGACGGGCGGCGGCCGGCTGCCCCGAAAGCAGGAGCACTGCCGCCATCACGAGTGCACCAATACGCATGAGAGAAAAATGAGCTACTCGGAAGTCAAACGCAATGCCTGACTTGGGCACAGATCGATGGCATCGTGCACCTTGCCGGACACCTCTTCCGAGCGCACCAGCACGAGCCCGCCGTCGTCCTGGTCGAAGACGGCGGGCTCGGTCAGCACGCACAGTGCCGAGCCGACGCACCGGTCGCGGTCAGCGTGGATCTTCACCAGCTGACCATCAGCTCGTGCAGTCCGTACACCTCCGAATCGTCCTTGAACGGCATCTCGTCGAGCGAGCCTTCCAAGTGCAGGCAAGGAATCCGGCGGAACAGCGTGTCGAACACGATCTGCAGCTGCATCCGCGCGAGGTTCGCGCCGAGACACTGGTGGATGCCGTAACCGAACGCGATGTGGTTCTTGGCGCCGCGCTCGATGTCGAAGGTGTCGGGATTTCCGAACGCGTCCGGGTCCCGGTCACCGAGACTGGACAACGGGATCACGCCTTCGCCCTTGCGGATCAGCACCCCGCCGAGTTCGACGTCGGCGGTCGCGACGCGGGCGCCTGCCGCCTCCGCGACGGTGAAGTAGCGCGCGATCTCCTCGACCGCGTCCAGCGTCTTGCGCGGGTCGGCGATGATCTTCGCCAGCTGCTCCGGGTGTTCGAGCAGCGCGACGACGCCGAGCGAGATCATGCTCGCGGTCGTCTCGTGGCCGGCGCTGAGCAGCAGGAAACCGAGTTCGACGATCTCGCGGTGCCGGACGCCGCCCTCGGCGCGCTGCTTCGCGATCAGCCTGCCGATCAGGTCGTCGGCCGGGTTCTTCTCCTTCTCCGTGACCAGTTCGTCGAAGTAGTCGAGCAGCTCGTCGAAGGCCTGGCGGCGCTGGTCGTGACTGAACGTCCGGCTGATCATCGCCTGCGTGCGGGTCTGGAAGTAGGCCTGGTCGCGCACGGGCACCCCGAGCAGCTCGCAGATCACCAGCGACGGCACCGGCAGCGCGAGCGTCGACACCAGGTCGACCGGGATGCCGCTGCTCAGCACGATGTCGATCTGGTCGTCGACGATCTGCTGGATCCTCGGCCGCAGCGTCTGTATCCGCTTGAGGGTGAACTCGCCCAGCACCTCACGGCGCTTCGGGCCGTGCTCCGGCGCGTCCATCTCGTTGAGCGAGGCACGGAAACCCGAGATCGTCTCGACGCCCTCCGCGATCAGCGGGAAACCGGGCTGGTGGCGGTCGGAGCTGAACCGGGGGTCGGTCAGCATCGTGCGGATGTCCTTGAGCTTCGAGATGGCCCAGACCTGCATGCCGGACGGCAGCCTGACCCGGGAGATGGGCGCCTCCTCACGCAATGCCTTGTACTCCGATGGCGGAGAGAACGGGCAGGCCCGCTTCAACGGCCACGAGAGGACCTGCGGCTGGGCGACTTCGGTCATGTCATATCCCCGTCCGGACAAACGGCGTGCTTTTCGGGCGGCGAATTCTGGTGTCAGAGTCGCCTTTTACGGTCTACCGCCCGGCGCGCGCCGTCGTCCAACCCGGCGGAGACGACCTCGTCAGGTCCGTACCACTTAAGGGTGACCCCTAGCGATTCACCCGATCATCGACTTTCCAGCGGCCGAAAAGACACTTCCACGAATCGGTGTCACTACCAGGTGACCGGAAGCTCGTGCATGCCATAGATTTCGGAATCGGCTTTATATGCCATCTCTTCCACGGGTATCGCCGGGCGCAGGCCGGGAATGCGCCGGAAGAGCGTCTCGAACACGACCTGCAGCTGCATCCTGGCCATATTCGCGCCGAGGCACTGGTGCATGCCGTGGCCGAACGCCACGTGGCTGCGCGCGCCGCGGTCGATGTCGAACCGGTCGGGCCGCTCGAAGGCTTCGAGGTCACGGTCGGCGAGATTGCTGAGCGGGATCACGCCTTCGCCCTTGCGGATCAGCACGCCACCGAGTTCGACGTCCTCGATCGCGACGCGGGCGCCCGCCGCCTCGGCGATGGTGAAGAAACGTTGCAGCTCTTCGACGGCGTCCAGCATCTTTTCGGGCGACGACAAGGCTTTCGCCAGCTGGTCAGGGAATTTGAAGAACGCCACGACACCGAGCGAGATCGACGCGGCCGTCGTCTCGTGGCCCGCGCCGAGCAGCAGGAAAGCCAGCTCGACGATCTCGCGGTGCCGGATGCCGCCGTTCTCGCGCTGCTTGACTACCAGCCTGCCGAGCAGGTCGTCGGCAGGCTCGGCGACCTTGGCCGTGACCAGCTCGTCGAGGAAGGTCAGCAGTTCCTTGGTCGCGACATGCCGCTGTTCGGGGGTGTACGACCGGCTGATCATCGCCTGCGTGCGGGCCTGGAAGAAGTCATGGTCGGCGTACGGCACGCCGAGCAGCTCGCAGACGACGCGCGACGGCACCGGCAGGCTGAGCGTCGACACCAGGTCGACCGGTTTGGGGCCGCGCAGGATGAGGTCGAGCTGCGCGTCGACGATCTCCTTGATCCTGGGGCGCAACGCCTTCATCCGCCGGACGGTGAACTCGGCCAGCACCTCGCGGCGCTTCGGGCCGTGATCCGGCGCGTCCATCTCGTTGAGCGACGCGCGGAAGTCCGGCATGGCCACGAGTCCCTCGGCGATCTTCTCCGAACCCGGGGTCGTGGCGGTTCGAGCTGAACCGCGGATCGGTCAGCATCGAGCGGATGTCCTTGAGCCCGGAAATCACCCAGGCCTCATATCCCGATGGCAGCTTCACCCGGAGCACGGGTGAATTCTCCCGCAACTTCTCGTATTCGGACGGCAATGAGAACGGACAGGTTCGTGGCACGGGCCAATGCGGTAGTTCCGGCATGTTCATCCCCGTCTGCGGTGCGGACATGGCAGTGCGGCGGAAAAGGGCACCTTTCTGGAGTACCGCTTGTTCCGCCGCACCGTCCACCCGCCGTGGAGAGAACAGTCAGGTCGATTACCTAGTCATTGCGCGGGAAACCGAGATTGACGCCGCCGTGCGACGGGTCGAGCCAGCGCGAGGTGACCACTTTCGTCCTGGTGAAGAAATGGAATCCTTCCGGCCCGTAAGCGTGGGAATCGCCGAACAGCGAGTCCTTCCAGCCGCCGAACGAGTAGTACGCGACGGGCACCGGGATCGGCACGTTGACGCCGACCATGCCCACCTCGACCTCGTTCTGGAACCGCCGCGCGGCGCCGCCGTCGTTGGTGAAGATGGCCACGCCGTTGCCGTACGGGTTGGCGTGGATGAGCTCCAGCGCCTCGGCGTACCCGCCTGCCCGCGCGACCGAGAGCACCGGCCCGAAGATCTCGTCGGTGTAGATGGACATCTCCGGCCGCACGTCGTCGAACAGCGTCGGGCCCAGCCAGAATCCAGCGGCCGCCCCGTCGACGTCCACTCCGCGTCCATCGACGACCAGCTTGGCGCCCGCATCGACCCCGGCGTCCACATAGGACTCGACGCGCTCGCGGTGCGCGGCGGTGACCAGCGGCCCCATCTCGGAGCTCGGCCGCCTGCCGTCGCCGACCCGCAGTCCCTTGATCCGCTCGGCGATCTTCGCGACCAGCTCGTCGCCGATCGGATCGACGGCCACGACCACCGAAACGGCCATGCAGCGCTCACCGGCCGAGCCGAAGCCCGCGGACACGGCGGCGTCGGCGGCGAGGTCGAGGTCCGCGTCCGGCAACACGACCATGTGGTTCTTCGCGCCACCGAGCGCCTGCACCCGCTTGCCGTTGCGGGTGCCGGTCTCGTAGACGTACTTCGCGATCGGTGTCGAGCCGACGAACGAGATCGCCTTGACGTCCGGGTGCTCCAGCAGGCCGTCGACCGCGACCTTGTCACCGTGCAGCACGTTCAGCACGCCGGACGGCAGCCCGGCCTCGGCGAACAACTCGGCGATGAAGTTGGCGGCCGACGGATCTTTTTCGGATGGTTTGAGCACGACCGTGTTACCGCACGCGATCGCGTTCGGCACGAACCACAGCGGCACCATCGCCGGGAAGTTGAACGGCGAGATCACGCCGACCACGCCCAATGGCTGCGCGATGGAATAGACGTCGACCCCGGTGGAAGCGTTCTCGCTGAATCCACCCTTGAGTAATTGCGGCGCGCCGCAGGCGAATTCGACGTTTTCGATCGCACGCGCGATTTCACCGGCCGCGTCCGATTCGACCTTGCCGTGCTCGGCCGTGACGATCTTCGTCAGTTCGTCCTTGCGCGCCACGAGCAGCTCACGGAAGGCGAACAGCACCCGGCTGCGCGCCGCGAGCGAGGTGCCGCGCCAGCCCGGCAACGCGCGCTTGGCGGCGGCGACGGCTTCGGCGACGTCGGCCTCGGAAGCGAAGTCGACCTGCGCCTGTACCTCGCCGGTCGCCGGGTCGTAGACGTCTCCGGTGCGCTCGGCGACCGCCGAGTAGGGCTTGCCGTCGATCCAGTGGCTGATCCGGGCGGTCACTTGGCTGCCTCCTGCGCGCGTGCGACGGATTCGCCGAGGATCTCGAGTGCCTCGGCCGCTTCGGTCTCGGTCAACGTCATCGGCGGGGCGAGGCGGACGACGTTGTTGTGCAGCCCGCCCTTGCCGACCAGCAGGCCACGCTCGCGGGTCTCCTCCAGCACGATGCCCGCGGACTCGGGGCTCGGCGTGGTGCCCGGCGAGACGAACTCCATGCCGATCATCAGGCCCTTGCCGCGCACGTCGCCGAGCACGTTGTACTTGTCGCCGAGGTCGCGCAGCCCGCGCATCAGGTAGTCGCCGAGCTTGCGCGCGTTGCCCTGGAGATCCTTGTCGAGCAGGTAGTCCAGCGTCGCCTTGGCGCCGGCGGTCGAGATCGGGTTGCCGCCGAAGGTCGAGATCGAGTTGGCGGTGAGGCAGTCCATCAGGTCACCGCGCGCGACCACGCCGCCGATCGCGAGCCCGTTGCCGAGGCCCTTGGCGAAGGTCAGCGCGTCCGGGGTGATGCCGTGCGCCTGGAAGCCCCAGAAGTGCTCGCCGGTGCGGCCCCAGCCGGTCTGCACCTCGTCGGAGATGAACAGGATGCCGTGCTCGTCGAGCACCTCCTTCATCGCGCCGAGCAGGCCGTCCGGCGGCACGTTGAACCCGCCGACACCCTGGATCGGCTCGGCGATCATCGCCGCGACATCGCCGGAGGTGGTCGTCTGCAGCACGTCACGCAGGTCGTCGACGCAAGCCGCGATGTAGTCGGAGTCGGACAGCCCCGCGAACGGCCCGCGGTAGCGGTAGCCGCCGTGCACGTAGCTGACCTTGACCGGGGAGAGCGAGCTCGCGGACCAGCCGCGGTTGCCGGTGATGCCGATCGTGGCGAACGCGCGGCCGTGGTACGAGTTGCGCAGCGCCAGGATCTGGTTGCTGCGCCGCTGCTGCGTCGCGAGCATGAGCGCGGTCTCGTTGGCCTCGGTGCCGGAGTTGGTGAAGAACACCTTCGCGTCCGGGATGCCGGACAGCTCGGCGATCTGCTCGGCGAGCTCGACCTGCTTGCGGATCAGGTACAGAGTGGAGGTGTGCAGCACGCCGGTGTCGAGCTGCCCGCGGATCGCGTCGGAGATCTCCTTGACGCCGTAGCCGATGGCATTGGTCAGGATCCCGGCGAAGAAGTCGAGGTAGGTGTTGCCGTTCGAGTCGGTGACGCGCCTGCCTTCGGCGCGGACGATCTCGATGGGCTCCTTGTAGTAGAGGGCCAGCCACTGCGGGAGTACTGCCCGGTGCCGGTTCACCAACGTCTCTTCGCTCATGGTTTCCGAGTCTCGGTGCGGGCGGCACGCTGGCACTACCGGCAACGTGTACCGACTACCGTCACCGCCCGTACAGTCTGTGTATGTACCCGACCGTGGCCGAAGTGCTCGCGCTGCCCGTGCTGCGGCACGGGCGCCCGCACGTCGTCGCGGGCGCGATCGGGCTCGGCGCGTACGTGCGCTGGGTGCACGTCGCGGAGGTCACCGGCATCGCGCACCTGCTCAAGGGCGGCGAGCTGGTGCTCACCACCGGCGTCGCGCTGCCCGACGACGAAGCCACGCTCACCCGCTACATCGACGAGCTGGCGGCCGTCGGGGTGTCCGGCGTGATCATCGAGCTGGTCCGGCACTGGAACGACGAGCTGCCCGGCGCGCTCGTCCGCGCCGCCGACAAGCACGGGATCCCGCTGGTCACGCTGTCCCGCGAGACGCGCTACGTCACCGTCACCGAGTCGGTCAACGGGCTGATCGTGGACGCACAGGTCGCCGAGCTCAAGGCGGCCGAGCGCGTGCACGAGGTGTTCACCGCGCTGACCGTGTCCGGCGCGGAGCCGGAAGCCGTGCTGCGCGAGGTCGCGCGGATGACCGAGCAGCCGGTGGTGCTGGAGACGCTGTCGCACGAGGTGCTCGCCTACGACGCGGCGGGCATGGACCCCGGCGACCTGCTCACCGGCTGGCTGACGCGGTCGCGCACCATCCAGCTCGGCGAACGCACCGGGTACCACTCTGGCGCCGGCTGGCTGGTCACGATCGTCGGCGCGCGCGGGCACGACTGGGGACGGCTCGTGCTGGTCTGCCCGGACGTTCCGCCGCATCGGCACCGCGTCGTCGCCGAGCGCGCGGCGTCCGCGCTGGCCGTGCATCGCCTGGTCGCGAAGGACACCGACAGCCTCGAACGGCAGGCCCACCGCGCGGTGCTGTGCGAGCTGCTCGCCTCGCCGGTGCCCTCGGCGGAGCTGCTCGCGCGGGCGTCCGCGCTGGCCGTGCCGTTGACCGGACAGCTGGTCGGCATCGCCATCCGGCCGCGCCCGGCCGCCACCGGCCTGCCCGCGGTGTCCAACGGCCCGCTGCTGCGCGAACTCGCCGAAGCGACCGCGCTCGCGGCGCGACGCGCACGGGTGCGCGCGCTCGTCGCGACCGTCGACGAGACGAGTGTGCGAGCACTGATCTCGCTGTCACCGGAAGCGAACCCGGACACCGTGCTGCACCGGCTCGCCACCGACGTCCACGAGACGCGCGCGCCGAGCGTCATCGCCGTCGGGACCACTGTGGACGGACCGGCCGACGCGCGCCGCACCCTCGTCGAGGCCGCGCACGTGGCCGCGGCCGCGTTGCGCACCGACGTGAAGCGGGTGTTCCACCGGCTCGACGACGTCCGCCTGCGCGGTCTGTTGCAGCTGCTGGCGACCGACGAGCGCCTGGAGGCTTTCGCGGCACGTGAACTCGGGCCGCTGCTCTCCCGCGACGCGGCGACGGGAAGCCGTCTGATGCAGGCCTTGCGCCACTACTGCGAGCACGGCGGCAACAAGTCGGCGGCGGCCGCGGCCGCGCACACCTCGCGGACCGCGTACTACCAGCAGCTGGCCCGGATCGAGCAGGTGCTCGGCGTCCAGCTGGAGGATCCCGAGTCGATGCTCTCGCTGTACGTGGCGCTGCTGGCCCACGACACATTGACCACCCATTCGTGAGACTCGACCACTCGTCCGAGTGGCCTTTTGTCGCGCGAAACTGCCGATAGATCTTGTATGGCAATTTTCGAAACGATCACCGCCGTCGCCTTGGCAGCGGCTTCGCTGGCGGGCCCCGAGAACGCTTCGTACGCCTTACGTCTCAGCCAGACCGACAGCAGCGGCGGCTACGCGCGCGCGACCCTGACCTGCAACGAGCCCGGCGGCTCCATCAAGGACCCGGCCAAAGCCTGCGAGGTGCTGGAGGCCGCGGGCGGCAAGTTCTCCGCGATCGAAGAGGCCTCGACGGCCTGCCCGCTGAACTTCGCACCGGTCAACGTCACGGTCACCGGCCGTTGGAACGGCGAGGCCGTCGACTACAAGAAGGAATTCTCCAACGCCTGCACCGCGGGCAACGCGACGCAGAACATCTTCCCGCTGAAGTAAGCCAGGTGTGGTGAGCACCGTCCCCCCTCGAACGGTGCTCACCACACCCACCTAGCGGCCTGCCATCCTGGAGAAGTTGAACTCCTGCCAGGAATCGGCCTTGATACCCGCCCGAACCGGTCCGCGAACCGTCGTCCGGACCGGCTCGGGCAACCTTTCCACCGCGGGCAGCACATCGGCGGAAAGCGTGCTCAGATAAGAGAAATCAATGCCGTGACCGGCCTCCATCCGGTCGATGTTGCGATCCGCGACGAACCGTTCCGGATCGAGTACCGCGAGCGCGAGCAGCGCGGCCATCGCCGTCCCGATCGCCGCCCTCGACAGCCACGCCTGATCCAGCTTCCAGACCGCCGCGATCATCAGCAGGTAGACGACGCCGAGCCAGAGCTCACAGGTCTCCACGAGCAGTCGCAGCACGGTGAACCCGTACGCCTGCTGATAGGTCCACATGCGACTCAACGCGGACGCCACGATCACCAGTGTCAGCAGGCTCAGCGCGGTCAGCACACCACGCAGCCACCACCGATCCTGAGCGGTTTCCTTGCTGCCCCAACGCAAAGCGCTCACGATGACCCCCAGAGTCAGCACCGTGATCGCGGACAGCTGCCAGAACCCGCCCCTGGCATACTCGGCATAGGTCAGCCCCGAAGTACGCAGGACGTAGGCATCGCCCCCGAACAACGCGACCAGCTGCACGAACACGAACCCGGCGAACAGCACCGTCAGCACGCCGACCGGCAACGCCCATTCTACCCGGTGCAACACCTTGTGCTGCTTCGCTTCCGCCGGCCGCGGCGGCGCGGCCAGCACGAACAACGCGCCCGCACTGGCTGCCCCGACCAGCCCGAACACGAAGATCCACTGCACCGTGCCCGGCCCGTCGACCTCCGGCATCACCGCACTGAGCACCCCCGCGAACGTGGCGTCCGCCGAACTCAGCAGCGGCACGAAGACCGCGAGCAACGCCAGCGTCAAGAACACGGCCGACGCCGTGCGCTTGGCCGCGCCGCTCGGCTTGCCTTTCTTGGCGCCGCGGCCGACCCAGGCGAGCCCGCCGAACGCCTCGATCGGGACGGCGAGGACGTCGTACAGGAGGCCCTTGACCGACCGCGGCCCGACGACGGCGAGTGATCCGGCGACGGCGGCCGCGAGCACGCACAGGACGAAGAGCCACTCGGCGGCTCGGATCGTTCCTACGGCGAGGAGCGCCAGTGCCAGTGCGGCCCAGATGATCCTTGCGCGGCTTGGGTTTCTCGGGCTCGGCTCTTCTGTATGAAGGCTCCCCTCATACGCCTTGGCTGTATGAAGGCTCCCCTCATCCAACCCTTCTGTATGAAGGCTCCCTTCATCCACCCTGGCCGTATCAAGGCTCCCCTCATCCACCCTGGCCGTATGAAGGCTCCCTTCATCCAGATCGAGCGGGTCAGGGCCTCCCTCACCAACCCCGGCCCCGTCGCCCTCATCCAGAAACCCATCCCCGGCCTCGCGAAGCTCCCAGCCCCGAGCTTTCCGGTCCGCGACCACCACAGCCAAGACGCAGGCGATCCCCGCCAGCAACCACCCGATCCCCGGCCGGTCCAGCGGAATCACGACCGCGCCGACCACCGCCGCGGCAAGCACGGCGGGCAGCACCGAAGGCGGCAAAGCCACCCGCGCCGACTTGGGCACGTAAGGGGGCCGGAGGAGCACCGGCACCTGAGGCGGTGGCATGGCGGGAGCGTCCGGTGAGGTCGCGACAGTCGCCACCGGCGTCGCGTGAGCAGGCCGATCGGCCATGGAAATCCTCCAGAGGGTGTGCTTCATCGCCCCGTGGCCCCAAGCTCGGGTCCGGGTTGATTTCAGGGAAAGGTCAGCGCGGCAGGGTCACGCGGATTCGGGAGCCGGGGCCGGTGACCCCGATCGAGCCGCCGTGCAGGTCGACGACCCAGCGGGCGATGTTCAGGCCGAGGCCGGTGCCACCGCCGCCCGCCCGCTCGCCTCGGGTGAAGCGTTCGAAGACGCGGGCGTGGTCTTCCGGCCGGATGCCGGGGCCCTCGTCCCGGACTTCGATGACCACCTGGTCGCCGGACGTCCTGGCCTCGACGCCCACCTCGCCGCCCGCCGGTCCGTGGCGGGCGGCGTTGTCGAGCAGGTTGATCAGGACCTGGTGCAGCCGCGCGCGGTCGGCGAGCACGACGATCGCCGGTTCGAGGTCGACGGTGAAGCGGACGCCGCGGCCGAGCGCGGCCGCCATCACCTCGGCCTCGGCGATGACCTCGTCAACCAGCGGGGCGAGTTCGACGACCTCCACTTCGAGAGGGAAGGCGCCCGCGTCGATGCGGGAGAGATCGAGGAGTTCGGAGACGAGCGCGCTGAGCCGCTCGGTCTGGGTGAGCGCGGTGCGCAGCGTGCGGGGATCCGGGTGCTCGACGCCGTCGACGAGGTTCTCGAGCACGCCGTTGAGCGCGGTGATCGGGGTCCGCAGCTCGTGGGAGACGTTGGCGATGAGGTCGCGGCGCTGCTGGTCGGCGGCGGCGAGGTCGGCGGCCATCCGGTTGAACGCGTCGGCGAGCCTGCCGACTTCGTCGCGCGAGGTCGCACGGACGCGGCGCGTGTAGTCGCCCTTGGCCATGCGGCCCGCGGCTGCCGTCATCTCGCGCAACGGCCGGGTCATGCCGTGCGCCAGTATCTGCGACGTGACCAGCGCCAGCACCACGGCCGTGATCGTGGTCCTCGGCGGCAGCCAGCCGATCTGCCAGCGGAAGAAGCCGAGCGCGATCCCACCGGAGCCGACGATCAGCAACGCCAGTTTGAGCTTGATCGAGCGCACCGGGTCGAGCGGTCTCGGCAGGAAGTCGACGAGCGTCTGGAGTTTCACGAGATGACGTCCAGCGCGTAGCCGACGCCGTGCACCGTCCGGATGAGGTCCGCGCCGAGCTTGCGCCGCAGCGCCTTGATGTGACTGTCGACGGCACGGGTGCCGGACGCGTCCGCCCAGTCCCAGATCTCGCTGAGCAGCCGTTCCCGCGCCAGCACCGCGCGCGGGCGCTTCGCGAGATGCACGAGGAGGTCGAACTCCAGCGGTGTCAGCTGCGCCTCGGAGCCGCCCCTGGACACCCGGCGCTCGTCGACGTCGATCTCGAGGTCGCCCAGCACGATCTTGGAGCTGCGCGGCACGGCCCGGTCTACCCGCCGCAGCAGCGCCTGCACCCTGGCCGCGAGCACCCGCATCGAGAACGGCTTGGTCAGGTAGTCGTCGGCCCCGACGCCGAGCCCGACCAGCAGATCCGTCTCGTCGGCTCGCGCGGTCAGCATCAGCACCGGCACCGGGCGCCGCGCCTGGATCCGGCGGCAAACCTCCAGCCCGTCGAACCCCGGCAGCATCACGTCGAGCACCACCAGGTCCGGCTCGGAACTCTCGGCTCGGGCGACCGCGGCCGGCCCGTCGTGCGCCAGCTCGACCATGTGCCCCTCCGCACGCAGCCGGGCCGCGATCGACTCGGCGATCGTGAGGTCGTCCTCGACGACGAGAATCCGCCGCGCTCCCAGTTCCATGGCTCTGACCTTAAGCAATGCGCGTGGAGACGATCCGCGCGGTTTGTGAAGATCGTGTGGAGGCCGAGGCTTTCAAGCGTGCTTGAAAGGCCTTGCCAACGTCCCAACCGCACACAATGCTCTCCGCACTTAATGCTGGAGGGAAGCCGTTATGCAGTTCTCAAGACGTAAGATGCTTGCCGCGGGCGCGGGCGTGGCCGCCACCGCGGCGACCGCTGGGGCCACCTCGGCCTCCGCCGACCAATCGGTTTCCGAAGCCGCCATCTCCGACACCGTGCTGGCCCGCTCGCTGGGCTTCACCAGCGCGCACGCCGACGTGAACGGCACCACCCTGCACTACGTGACGGGCGGCAAGGGCGCACCGCTGGTCCTGCTGCCCGGCTGGCCCGAGACCTGGTGGCAGTACCGCAAGATCATGCCGACGCTGGCCCGCCGCTACCGCGTGATCGCGGTCGACCTGCGCGGCATGGGCGGCTCAGCCAAGCCGGCGGGCGGCTACGACAAGAAGACCATGGCCCGCGACATCTTCGAACTCACCCGCCGCCTCGGCCACAGCCAGGTCAACATCGCGGGCCACGACATCGGCGCCATGGTCGCGCACAGCTTCGCCCTCAACCACAGCGCCGCGACCACCAAGGTCGCCCTCCTCGACGTGGCCCACCCCGACGAGAGCCTCTACCAGCTCCCGCTGCTGCCCAAGCCGAACGAGTTCCACCTGTGGTGGTTCGCCTTCAACCAGGTCCGTGCACTCCCCGAGCAGCTGATCACCGGCCGTTCCCGCGTCCTCATCGACTACTTCTGCGACCTGCTGCTGGTCAACCCCGCCGCGATCAACCAGGCCACCCGCGCGATCTACGCCCAGGCCTACGCGAAGCCGGAAGCCATCCGCGCAGGCAACGCCTGGTACCAGGCGTTCAACCAGGACATCGAAGACCAGAAGACCTACCCGCTGGTCACCAAGCCGATGCTCGGCTTGGCCGCGGAGGCCAGCTTCGAGTTCTTCCAGTACGTCTTGTCCACCAAGGGAACCGACGTCCGGGTGAGCAAAGTGGAGCGTTCCGGCCACTTCCTCGCCGAAGAGCAGCCGGAAGCCGTCATCCGCGCCTTCACCGAGTTCTTCGGCTAAAGGCTCGTGAGCGTTGCGGGCGGTTAGAACCGCCCGCAACGCTCACGACCCCAGCCCTCACGACTGACCGGTCGACCGCCCGTTCGTGTGTTTCATGCGCGTGACCTGCGTGCTAAGCGCGAGTATGTGACGCGGGTTATGCATCGCGGAGCGGGTGAGCGCAATCGACAGTGTGCGCGCGGCCACAGCCAACGATGAACACTCTGCCAGTGCCATCTGCCCGCCGGGCGGCACAGGATGCCGCAATGGAGCCGACGACACGCGCGCACGGCGACGGCCGGGTCGAACTCACCGACGTCACGTCTCTGGAGGGCAGCCGGTTCTTCAACAGTGAACTGGCGCCGGTCCCGGTCGAAAAGCGGACCTGGACCACTTACAACTATTTCGCGCTCTGGATGGGGATGGCGCACAACATCCCCAGTTACGCGCTGGCCGCGTCGCTGATCGCACTCGGGATGAACTGGGTGCAGGCGTTGCTGACGATCACCATCGGCAACCTGATCGTGCTCGCGCCGATGCTGCTCAACAGCCACGCGGGCACCAAGTACGGCATCCCGTTCCCGGTGTTCGCGCGTGCCTTCTACGGTATGCGCGGCGCGAACCTCGCGGCGTTGCTGCGGGCGTTCATCGCGTGTGGCTGGTTCGGGATCCAGACGTGGGTCGGCGGTGAGGCGCTCTACATCATCGTCGGGCGGCTGGCCGGCTCCGGGTGGAAGGACTCCGCGGTCATCGCGGGGCAGCACTGGACACTGTGGCTCTCGTTCGGCATCTTCTGGTTGATCCAGATGCTGATCATCTGGCGTGGCATGGAAGCCATCCGCCGGTTCGAGAACTGGACCGCGCCGCTGGTGTCCGTCGGCTTCCTGATCATGCTCGGCTACGTGCTCATCCAGGCGGGCGGCTTCGGACCGATCCTGTCCGAGCCGGGAAAACTGGGCTGGGGACCGGATTTCTGGAAGGTGTTCGCGCCGACGCTGATGGCGATGATCGCGTTCTGGTCGACGCTCTCGCTCAACATGCCGGACTTCACCCGCTTCGGCGGCAGCCAGGGCAAGCAGGTCAAAGGCCAGATCCTCGGCCTGCCGACCACGATGACGTTCATCGCGATCGTGGCGATCCTGACCACCTCGGGCGGCAGTGTCCTTTATGGCGAGCAGATCTGGGACCCGGCGAAGCTGGCGGACAAGTTCGGCAGCCCGCTGGTCGTCGTGGTCGCGCTGATCGCGCTGGTGCTCGCGACCATCTCGGCGAACCTGGCCGCGAACGTGGTCAGCCCGTCGTACGACTTCTCGAACGCCTTCCCGCGCAAGATCACCTTCGCGGTCGGCGGGCTGATCACCGGGGTGATCGGCGTCCTGATCCAGCCGTGGCGGCTGTACTCGGACCCGAACATCTACATCTTCGCGTGGCTCGGTTTCTACGGTGGACTGCTCGGCGCCGTCGCCGGCGTGCTGGTCGCCGGGTACTGGGTGGTCAGCCGCACCGAGCTGAAGCTGCGTGACCTCTACACCGAAGGCGGCGCGTACTGGTTCAGCGGCGGCTGGAACTGGCGCGCGCTGGTCGCGACCCTGGTCGGCGCGGTGCTCGCCGTCGGCGGCGCGTACGGCGGCCCCTTCCCCGCGGACGGGCTGATCCCGTTCCTCAAGCCTCTCTACGACTACAACTGGGTGGTCGGCCTGATCGGCGCGTTCCTGGTCTATCTGGCCTTGGCCTTGCCCGCTACCAACAAGGAGGAAATCAGTGAGCGACGTAGTGCGCGCCGGGTTGATCCAGCAGCGGTGGACGGGTGACAAGGAGTCGATGATCGCCAACGCCGTCGAAGCGATCGGCAAGGCGGCGTCACAGGGCGCGCAGGTCGTCTGTCTCCAGGAATTGTTCTACGGCCCGTATTTCTGCCAGGTGCAGGACACGGACTACTACTCCTACACCGAGCAGATCCCGGACGGCCCGACGACCAAGCTCATGCAGGAGGTCGCCAAGCGGCACGGGGTCGTGCTCGTGGTGCCGATGTACGAGGTCGAGCAGCCGGGGGTGTACTACAACACCGCCGCGGTGATCGACGCCGACGGCACCTACCTCGGCAAGCACCGAAAGAACCACATCCCGCAGGTCAAGGGCTTCTGGGAGAAGTTCTACTTCCGTCCCGGCAACATGGGCTACCCGGTGTTCGACACCGCGGTCGGGCGCATCGGCGTCTACATCTGCTACGAGCGCCACTTCCCCGAGGGCTGGCGCGCGCTGGGCCTGGCGGGCGCGAAGATCGTGTTCAACCCGTCGGCGACGAGCCGTGGCCTGTCGGAGTACCTGTGGCGCGTCGAGCAGCCAGCCGCCGCGGTCGCGAACGAGTACTTCGTCGGCACGATCAACCGCGTCGGTGTGGAACCGTTGGGCGAAAACGACTTCTACGGCCAGACGTACTTTGTGGACCCGCGCGCGCAGATCGTCGGCGAGGCGGCTTCGGACACCGAGGAGGAGATCGTCGTCCGTGATCTGGACATGGGCCTGCTCGCCGAGGTCCGCGACCAATGGGCCTTCTACCGCGACCGCCGCCCGGACAGCTACGGACCGCTGACGGAGGCCTAAGCCATGACAACGCTGATCAAGGGCGGGCAGGTACTCTCCACCACCGGCGCGTCGCTCGCGGATGTGCTGGTGGACGGGGAAAAGATCGTCGCGGTGGCGGCGCCAGGCGTGTTCACCGACGCCGACGAGGTCATCGACGCGACCGGGAAGTACGTGCTGCCCGGCGGCATCGACGCGCACACCCACATGGAGATGCCGTTCGGCGGCACGCATTCGGTGGACACCTTCGGCACCGGCACCACGGCGGCCGCCTGGGGTGGCACGACCACGATCATCGACTTCGCCGTGCAGGCGAAGGGCACCTCGGTCTTGTCCACTTTGGACAAGTGGCACGAGAAGGCCGACGGGAACTGCGCCATCGACTACGGCTTCCACATGATCATCTCCGACGTCAACGACACGTCGCTCAAGGAGATGGAAGCCTGCATCGACGGCGGCGTCACGAGTTTCAAGATGTTCATGGCCTACCCTGGCGTCTTCTACTCCACCGACGGCGAAATCCTGCTGGCCATGCAGAAGGCCCGTGAGACCGGCTCGACGATCATGATGCACGCCGAGAACGGCATCGCGATCGACCAGCTGGCCGCGCAGGCGTACGCGGCGGGCCGGATCGAGCCGGTGCACCACAGTCTCACCCGCCCGCCGGAGCTGGAGGGCGAGGCGACGTCGCGCGCGATCACGCTGGCCAAGGTCACGGGCTCGCCGCTGTACATCGTGCACTTGTCGGCGTCGCAAGCGCTCGCGGCCGTCGCCGAAGCGCGTAACGACGGCCAGAACGTCTTCGCGGAGACGTGCCCGCAGTATCTCTACCTGTCCATTGAGGACATGAAGAAGCCGAACTTCGAAGGCTCGAAGTACGTCGCGTCGCCGCCGCTGCGGGAGAAGTCGCACCAGACGGATCTGTGGAAAGGCTTGCGCACCAACGATCTTTCGGTGGTGTCGACCGACCACTGCCCGTTCTGCTTCAAGGACCAGAAGGAACTGGGCCGCGGCGACTTCCGCGCGATCCCGAACGGGATGCCCGGCGTCGAGCACCGGATGGACCTGCTGCACCAGGGTGTCGTGGCAGGCGAGATCTCACTCGGCCGCTGGGTCGAGACCTGCTCGACGACACCCGCCCGGATGTTCGGGCTGTACCCGCAAAAGGGTGTCATCGCGCCGGGTTCGGACGCCGACATCGTGATCTACGACCCGGCGGCACGCCAGACCATCTCGGCCGAGACGCACCACATGAACGTGGACTACTCGGCGTACGAAGGCCTGGAGATCACCGGCAAGGTCGAGACCGTGCTCTCGCGCGGGCGGGTCGTGGTGTCGCCGTCGGGCTTCAGCGGCAGCACCACACACGGCAAATTCCTCAGCCGCGGGCTGAACCAGTACCTGAATTAGGGGGAGAGTCGTGGATTTCGGAATCGTGCTGCAGACCGACCCGCCAGCGCGCGAGGTCGTGCGGCTGATGAAGGCCGCGGAGGACCAGGGTTTCCGCTACGGGTGGACGTTCGACTCCTGCGTGCTGTGGCAGGAACCGTTCGTCATCTACTCGCAGATACTGGCGGCGACGTCGTCGATGATCGTCGGCCCGATGGTCACCAGCCCGGCCACCCGTGACTGGTCGGTGATGGCGTCGACCTTCGCCACGCTGAACGACATGTACGGCAACCGGACGATCTGCGGCATCGGCCGCGGCGACTCCGCGCACCGCGTGGTCGGCAAGCCACCGTCCACTTTGGCCACCTTGCGCGAGTGCATGCACACGGTCAAGGAGCTCGCCGAGGGCCGCGAGGTCACGATGAACGACAAGGCCGTCCGCATCCCGTGGATCCGCGACGGCAGGCTCGAGATGTGGATGGCGGGCTACGGGCCCAAGGCGCTGAAGATGGTCGGCGAGCACGCAGACGGCTTCATCCTCCAGTGCGCGGACCCGGCCATCGCCCGCTGGACGATCGGCTCGGTCCGCGAGGCGGCACGGGCGGCGGGGCGCGACCCGCGCGGCATCACCATCTGCCTCGCGGCGCCCGCGTATGTCGGCGAAGACCTGCCGCACCAGCGTGAACAGCTGCGCTGGTTCGGTGGCATGGTCGGCAACCACGTGGCCGACCTGGTCTCGCGGTACGGCGACTCGGGCCCGGTCCCGCACGAGCTGACCGACTACATCCGCGAGCGCCAGGGCTACGACTACGCGCACCACGGCAAGGCCGGCAATCCGTCGACCGACTTCGTCCCCGACGAGATCGTCGACCGTTTCTGCCTGCTCGGCCCGGCGTCCGCGCACGTCGACCGCCTGGAGGAGCTCAAGGAGCTGGGCGTCGACCAGTTCTCGCTCTACCTGATGCACGACGACCGCGAGCAAACGCTTGCGGCGTATGGCGAGCAGGTCGTTTCCAAGCTCGGCTGAGCACCGAGGGTCGTGAGTGGTATGGCCGGTTAGAACCGGCCATACCACTCACGACCCTTTTCAGCCCACCAATGCTTGGTAGACCAGCTGGCGCAGGTGTTGCCGCAGCGGATAGGTGCTCGAAGGCAGCAGCTGCGTGAAGAACATCGCGGTCAGGTCCTCGTCCGGATCGACCCAGAACGCCGTCGAAGCCGCGCCGCCCCACGCGAACTCACCCGCGCTCGCCAGGGTTTTCGCCTTGATCGGGTCTTCCAGCACCGAGAAGCCGAGCCCGAAGCCGTGTCCGTCGAACGGCATCTCCGCGAACAGCGCCCGCCCGTACTCCTCGAGGTCGACGTGGCCAGGCAGATGGTTCGACGCCATCAGCTCGACGGTCCGCGGACCGAGCACGCGGACGCCGTCGAGTTCCCCGCCACGCAACAACATCTGCGTGAAGCGGTGATAGTCGGCCGCCGTCGACACCAGGCCGCCGCCACCGGAGAGACAGTCCGGCCGGGACGTCCCGACCGCGCCGAAAGCGTCATTGCGGATGATCTTCCCGGTGCCCGGCGTCGGCACGTACATCGCGGCGAGGCGGTCCTTGTCGTCGGTCCAGAACCCCGTCTCCGTCATACCGAGCGGGCCGAAGATGGCCGAGGAGAAGAACTCGTCGAGTGGTTTGCCGGACACGACCTCGACCAGACGGCCGAGCACATCGGTGGCCACCGAGTAGTTCCACTCGCTGCCGGGCTGGAAGACCAGCGGGAATTTCGCCCACGCCTGGCTGCACGCGGCGAGGTCGAGCCCTGGCGGGGTGCCCCATTCGTAGCCCTGCGCGCGGTACAGCGCGTCGACCGGGCCCGCGTTGTGGAAGCCGTAGGTGAGGCCGGCGGTGTGCGTGAGCAGATGCCAGATCCGGATCGGCTCGGTCGCGGGTTCGGTGACCGGACGGAGCGAGGAGCCCTTGGTGAACACGCGCGGCTCGGCGAATTCGGGCAGCCACTGCGCAATCGGGTCCGTCAGCTGGAACAGGCCCTGTTCGTAGAGCATCATCGCGGCGACCGAGGTGATCGGCTTGGTCATCGAGAAGATGCGCCACCGGGTGTCGAGTTCGACCGGCAGCCCGGCCTCGACATCGCGATGACCGGAACTGCCGACGTACGCGATTTTGCCTTGCCTGCTGATCACGGCCAGCCAGCCGGGGAGCAAGCCATTGTCGACATATCGGGCGAAATGCGTGTCTATGCGCCCGAGTCGGTCAGCGTCGAAACCTAGGTCGGCCGGGTCGGAATCCACCTTGAGTTCGGTCACGACGCCGACACTACGCGTTCTTTTCGGCCGCTTTCTGGATCCGCCACTCCTCGTCGGTGGCCCCGCGCCGCCAGTAGCCGGAGATCGACAGCAGATCCTTGCGCATGCCCCGCTCGCCGAGCAGGTACTTCCGCAGCTCGCGGACGAACCCGGCCTCGCCATGCACGAAGGCCTGCAGCAGGCCTTCCGGGAACTCCAGGTCGCGCACGGCCTTCTCGAGGTCGTCGCCGGAGGACCGGTGCAGCCAGACGATCCGCGAGTCGACCGCGCGCGTGCTCAGCGGCAGCTGCTCGGTTTCGTCCTGAACCAGGACGAACGCCCGCACGACCATCGCGGGAGACATGGCCTCCAACGTCGCGCTGATCGCGGGCAACGCGCTCTCGTCGCCTGCCAGCAGGTGCCAGTCCGCCTCTTCGCCTGGCGAGTAGGCGCCACCGGGACCGGAGATCAGCAGGTCGTCGCCGGGCCGCGCGCGCATGGCCCATGGGCCTGCCAGGCCCTCGTCGCCGTGCACGACGAAGTCAAGGGTGAGCTCCCCCTTGGCCTCGTCGTAGCTGCGTACGGTGTACGAACGCATCCGCGGCCAGTGCTCACGCGGCATGGTCGCCTTGATGACCTGCGTGTCGAAGGGCTCGGGGTAGGTCACGCCCGGCACGGGCAGCAACACCTTGACGTAGGCGTCGGTGCAGCCGTTCGGCATGAAACCGTCGATCTCGGGCCCGCCTGCGACGATCCGGATCATGTGGGGGGTGAGCCGTTCGACACGCAGCACGGCCAGCCGCAGACACGGACGCGTCGCGCGTTGGGTGACTACCATCGCTCACTCCTTTCCTCTGGTGCTCTGAGCTAAGGCTAGCCTAAGTCATCGAGCAGCGCAGTGAACCCCGCCACAACTTTCGCAGGCGGCCCGCAAAAAGGCGATTCACAAGAGGCGAACGCATCCGGCCCCGAACACACCGGGTATGACCACCGCACTCATCGAGTGACCGTCCACAGTGTACTCCTCGCACGTGCGGACGTCGGCCTCATCGGGCGACGGCCGGATCGCTGACACGGGTGTTCTGGAACGACGCGACCCGCCACTCGCCACCGTTGCGCACCAGCACATAGCCGACGGTCGAGGCACGGAATTCCGCTCCTTCGAGCGAAGATCCGCCGCCCGCGACGACGATCGCGACGTCCGGCCGGACGAACCGGACCTTGACCTCGCCCGCCCCGCCGACGCCGATCTTCGACCCCTTCAGCGGCCCTTCGAACAGCGCGCGGTGGTTGGCCTCGATGGCCTGACGACCCGGCATATTCATCCCAAAGAATGTCACGTAGTCGGCGTCTTCGGTGAACAAGCGGCCGTACGCGGCCGCATCCCCTTCATTCCACGCCTCCGCGAGCGCGGCGAGCACCTCAAGGACTGCTTTCTCCTCGGACATGAGACTCCCTTTCGATCTGACGAACACCGTTCGTTCAACGAACACCGTTCTACTTGCGAACAGTGTTCGTGTCAAGTGACATGTTCGCTAGAGTTACCGCCAGGAGGTGGCCGAGTGGCTGTACCGAACTCGCCGTGGCACCGGGAACCGCCGCGGCGCGCGTCGAAACCCCAGCTTTCGCGCGAGCTGATCGTCAAGACCGCGCTGGAGATACTCGCCGCCGAAGGCATCGACGCGGTCAGCATGCGTCGCGTCGCGCAGGCACTCGAAACGGGACCGGCCTCGCTGTACGCCCACGTGTCCAATAAGGACGAACTCGACGAGCTGATGTTCGACCGGATACTCGGCGACGCCCCGATCCCGGCACCCGACCCGAGCCGCTGGGCCGAGCAGATCAAGGAGCTGCTGCGCGCCCAGCTGGCGGCGATGCTCAGCCATCCCGGCATCGCGAAGGTCGCCTGGAACACCATGGTGCCCATCGGCCCGAACGCGCTGCGCCACGGCGAAGCGATGATCGCACTGCTACGCGCAGGCGGCCTCCCGCCGCGTCAGGCGATGTTCGCGGGCGACGCGCTTTCCATGTACACCAAGGCGTTCGCCTACGAAGGCAGCGTCTGGATGTCCGGCGACGTCGATCAGCAAGAGCTCGCGCAGCGCAGCGAGTACCTGAAGTCGTTGCCTGCCAACGAGTTCCCCAACCTGCTGCAGATGAGCGGCCTGTTCAGCGGCGAGACGGCCGGTGAGCGCTTCGAATACGCGCTCGACATGTTCCTGGCCGGGATCTCAGGCGGCAAGGCGGCGCACGACACCGTCGGCGAGTAGCCGTCCCCGATCGGTCAGCACGGCCCGTCCAGCGTCCAAAGCGGACACATCGAGCAAGCCCTCCGTAGCCGCTTTTCGGGCTTCAGCTAGCCCGTCGGCGTCGAGCGCGTCGAGCGAAAGCCCTTCCGCCAGCCGGAGTTCGAGCATGATCCGCTCCAGGTGCCGGTCCGCCTCGGTCAGCACCTCACGCCCGCCCGCGGGCGACGCACCGTCGGCCAGCAGCGACGCGTACCGCGCCGGATGCTTGACGTTCCACCATCGCACCCCGCCGACATGACTGTGCGCGCCAGGCCCGGCGCCCCACCAGTCGCCACCCCGCCAGTAGCCGAGGTTGTGCCGGCACCGCGCGGCATCGGACGAGGCCCAATTCGACACCTCGTACCAGCGCAAACCCGCCTTGATGAGCATCTCGTCGATCAGCTCGTAGTCGGCGGCCAGCACATCGTCGTCCGGCGCGGGCAGCTCGCCGCGCTTGACCTTCCTGGCCAGCGCGGTCCCTTCCTCGACGATCAGCGCGTACGCCGAGACATGGTCGACCCCGGCGGCGAGCACGGCGTCGAGCGAGGCTTGCAGATCCTCGACCCGCTCCCCCGGCGTCCCATAGATGACATCGAGGTTGACGTGCTCGAAGCCAGCCTCGCGCGCCTCTTTCGCGGCCGCGACCGGACGACCGGGCGTGTGGGTGCGGTCGAGGATCTTGAGCACGTGCTGAGCCGCCGACTGCATGCCGAGCGAGATCCGGTTGAACCCGGCCGCGCGGATCCCGTCGAAGAACGCGGGCGACGTCGACTCCGGGTTGGACTCGGTGGTCACCTCGGCATCCTTCACCAGCCCGAACGCCCCCCGCACCGCGTCGAGCACACTCCCGAGCCCGTCGGCCCCGAGCAGCGACGGCGTCCCACCGCCGACGAAAACGGTGTCGACTTCGGGCGCCTTCTTGAGCACCATCGCGGCGAGGTCGAGTTCGCGCTTCAGCCCGTCCAGCCACGATTCGGGCGACGCGGCCGACCCGAGTTCACCGGCCGTGTAGGTGTTGAAGTCGCAGTACCCGCAGCGCGTGGCGCAGAACGGCACGTGGACGTAGACCCCGAACGGGCGCTCGCCGACCCCTTCGAGCGCGCTGGCGGGAAGGTCGGCTTCGACGGTGGTGGTGAGATCGAGAGGCAGTGCGGGCACACCCCAGTCTCCCCCAGCGAACTGAGGAGCCCTGACGAGGGCGGTCATGAGATACTTGGTCGGAGTCGAATCGGAGGTGAGCCGTGTCCGCAGCTTTGTCTATGCCAAACCCGATGCAACACCCGATGATCGGCCCTTACACGGTTGAGGAATGGCTGGCGGTGGACCCTCCGGTGGATGGGTCGTGCCTCGAATTGATCTTTGGATACCTCCACGTGACTCCCGCACCATCAGGCAAGCACCAGTATGCGGCTTCTCGGCTGATCCGGCCGCTGGAGGACGCGATTGCTGCTGCCAACCGAACAGATCTGTATGTGGTGGCCGCCGTAAACGTACAGATCAGCACAGCTTGGCGAACTGCGTTGATTCCTGATGTCGTCATACTGAACACCAGGCCGGATGCGGTGAGTTTCCCTGCGGACGCATTGGCTTTGGCAGTCGAAATCTGGTCGCCTGGCAACCCGCGCGCTGAACGCGACACCAAGATGGCGGCTTATGCCGACGCTGGAGTGCCGTTCCTCTGGACGCTGGACCAAGGAAATCAGCTTCGCGACCTCACGCTGACTGCCTACCGGCTCGAAAACGACCATTACGTCGAAGAGAGCACGATCCAGGCAGGCACGCCGACCGGGATAGAGGCAAGCCCTATCCCGGTCACCTTGGATCTGAACAAGCTGCTCGCCTAGCAACTGTTCGGGCGGGACGGCCTCCATGCCACCCCGCCCGAACAGTGAGCTACGGCCTGGCCGCGATCGCGACGTCGATCGAGTTCGTCCGCACGCCGTTGTCGAAGGTCACCCAGACGGCCGTGCTCATGCTCAGCGAGAAGTCGTCGACGCGGTACTGCAGGTACCACTCGCCGCGCCCGTTCGACTCGATGTCCTTGCTCAGCGGCATGTCCACGACCAGCCGCCAGGCCAGGTGCGCCTTCGCCTTCGCCGGGCAGCCGGTGGCGCGGAACTCGTAGACCTCGCCCTTGTACAGCACCCCGTTGGCGGTGGGTTTCGCCAGCGTGCAGATCGGGGCGGCCGAGGCCACACCCGGCACCAGCATCGAAGCGAGCACCGCCGCGGCGACGAGCATCCTGCGCATTCCGTCCTCCGTCCATTGTGGATCGGGGTCCGAAACTAGCCGGGAAACGATCTTGCCGCGGCGAAACTCACCCGATCAGGCAAACCCGTTCGCGGCCAGCCAGTCCGGCGACGGCGGGATCAGCTCGATGATGTCGAGGAGCAAGCCGTTGCAGTCGAGCGCGTAAAAGTGCCGCTGACCGTAGTCCTCGTCCTTGAGCTCCTGGACGATCTTCACTCCCTCTTCTTTCAGCCGCGCCTGCTCGGCGGCGGCGTCTTCGACCATGAAGCCGAACATCAGCCCGGCCGGGTCCTGCGTGCGGAAGCCGTCGGGCACCGAGTCGTGCCCGCGCTTCACGAAGCTCAGCTCGAACTGCTCCGGCCCGAGGTTGAAGCTGACGAACCAGTCGAGCTCGATGGTCACCTTGAGGCCGAGATGACGCTGGTACCACTGGCTGGTCACGGCGATGTCGTCCACCAGCGCGCCTGGCCCGAAACCCTTGATCTGCACAACCATCTCCCTTAACCACTCTGGTTGTAGCACTTTAACCATAGTGGTTTGGTGAGCGCAAGCTATAGAACGTTCGTTCTCTACACTGGAGTCATGACCGAGACACTCAGCCCCCGCGACCGCCTGCTCGAGACGGCGTCCCGCCTCTTCTACAGCGAGGGCATCCACACCGTGGGCGTCGACAAACTGGTCACGGCCGCCGGCGTCACGCGCGCCACGTTCTACCGCCACTTCCCCACCAAGGAAGACCTCGTCGTCGCCTACCTGCGCGGCCAGCACGCTCAGATCCGCGGCGGCGTCGAAACCGCGGCACGCACCGAGCCGACAGCGGACGCCGCGGTCGCGGTGCTCGACTTCGTCGGCGACTCCACCTGCGGCACCGGTTTCCGCGGCTGCCCGTTCATCAACGCCGCCGCCGAGTACTCCGACCCCGAGAACCCCGTCCGGGTCGTGGTCGCCGAGCACCGGGCCTGGTTCCACGACGCACTGCTCGACCTGGTCGCCAAAGCCGGTCACCCCGACCCCGAATACGCCGCAGCCGCCCTGGTGCTACTCCGTGACGGAGCGCTCCAGGGCGGCGAACTCGACGATCCCGAGCAGGTCAAGGCGACTTTGCGCAGGGCCAGCCGTCAGGTGCTGGCGTCTTAACGAACGCTCTTGGCCGCGTCCAAGACGATGTCGGCGACGGCGTCCGGCCGCGAGACCGAGACGGCGTGCGAGGCCTTGACCTCAACGGTCTTGGCGTGCGCCCGCTGCGCCATGAAACGCTCAGCCGAAGCCGGGATCGCGTTGTCCTGCGACGCGACCAGCGCCCACGACGGGATCGTGTGCCACGCACCGGCGCCCTCGAACTTCGCACCCAGCGCGGAAGCGTCGATCGGGCGCTGCGACGCGGCCATCACCGCGGCCTGCGCGGCGGGAACGTCGGCGGCGAAGACGTCACGGAACGCGGACGGCTTGATGTAGAGGTCGGTCCCGCCCGGGTAGGCGACGGCGTTGGTGGTGTCCGGCCCGAGCTTGGCCCCCTTGGAGAGCTCGCCCGCGCTCTCGCCGGCGTCCGGGATGAAGGCCGCGATGTAGACGAGCGCCTTCACATCCGGGTCGTCCTGCGCGGCCTTGGAGATCAGCACGCCGCCGTACGAGTGCCCGACCAGCACGATCGGCCCGTCGATGCTCTGCAGCACGCTCTTGATGTACGCCGCGTCCGACGCGACCCCGCGCAGCGGATTGGCGGGCGCGACCACCTGGTACCCACGCCGTTGCAGCTTCTTGGTGACATCCGTCCAGCTGGAAGCGTCCGCGAACGCGCCGTGCACCAGCACGACGGTCGGCTTCACCTTGTGGCTCGCCTCGTCCGCCGAAGCCGCGCTCCCCGAAACCGCGAACGTCCCGACGAGAGCGGTGACAGCGGCGATACCGGCCAGTGCGCGCTTGAGGTTCTTCATGAGATCCAGCCTCTCGGTTCGAAGTAGAAAGAACGTTCGTTCTTGTTGATGAACAAGCTAGCCCGTGGATCGCACGCCTGTCAACGGGTGTGACCGCGACAACATCGGGGGTCGTGAGTGATGCGGCCGGTTAGAACCGGCGATACCACTCACGACCCCAGCCGAGCCGAGCAAGAACCCGGCTGCGATCCCCGCCACACTTGACACACGACCAAGCCCCTGACCAGGCAAAACGGGGGGATCTCAGCATGCGGTCGCCGCTAGACCACATTGTGGGCACATGGCACGCTGCAAGGGTGACTCGCGCCGGAATCCGCCTCGTGGCTCGTCGCCACGTCGATCTCCGGCGCGTGGCGAGCGCACTCTGTGCCGCCGACCGCTGACTCCCTGCCACCACCGCATCACCAGAAGACGGACCAGGCGGCGGCCGCCAGTGCGGTCGTGCCTCGAACAAGCCCGGAGGACACTCATGGCGACCCCGACCGGCCGCGCTCCGCGTGTCAAGCAGAAGCGGGGCGAAGGCCAGTGGGCTTTGGGCTACCGCGAGCCGCTCAACCCGAACGAGCGCTCCAAGAAGGACGACAACCCGCTGAACGTGCGGGCCCGCATCGAGAACATCTACGCGCGCGGGGGCTTCGACTCGATCGACCCCGGTGACCTGCGGGGACGGTTCCGCTGGTTCGGGCTCTACACCCAGCGCAAGCCCGGCATCGACGGCGGCCGGACCGCCTCGCTGGAGCCCGAAGAGCTGGACGACCGGTACTTCATGCTCCGGGTCCGCGTCGACGGCGGCGCGCTGACCACCGAGCAGCTCGCGGTGCTGGGTGAGATCTCGCAGACGCACGCGCGCGACACCGCGGACATCACCGACCGGCAGAACATCCAGTACCACTGGATCCAGATCGAGGACGTGCCGACGATCTGGCAGAAGCTCGAAGACGCGGGCATGACCACGATGGAGGCGTGCGGCGACAGCCCGCGGGTCATCCTCGGCTCGCCCGTCGCGGGGATCGCGGCCGACGAGATCATCGACGGCACGCCCGCCATCGACGAGATCAAGCGCCGGTTCATCGGCGACCCGCGGTACTCCAACCTGCCGCGCAAGTTCAAGACTGCGGTCTCCGGCCAAGCCGACATCGCGCACGAGATCAACGACATCGCCTTCGTCGGCGTGGTGCACCCCGAACACGGCCCCGGTTTCGACCTCTGGGTCGGCGGTGGGCTGTCGACCAACCCGATGCTCGCGCAGCGGCTCGGCGCGTGGGTGCCGCTCGACGAGGTGCCGGACGTCTGGGAAGGCGTCATCAGCGTGTTCCGCGACTACGGTTACCGCAGGCTGCGGGCCCGTGCGCGGATCAAGTTCCTCGTCAAGGACTGGGGCGCGGAGAAGTTCCGCCAGGTGCTGGAAGACGAGTACCTCAAGCGCAAGCTGATCGACGGGCCCGCGCCCGAGGTGCCCGCCGCGACACTCGACCACGTCGGCGTGCACAAGCAGATCGACGGCAAGTTCTACGTCGGCGCCGCGCCGATCGCCGGCCGGGTCAACGGTGCGACGCTGATCGCCGTCGCCAAGGCGGCCGAGCGCGCGGGCTCGAACCGGGTTCGCCTTACCCCGCACCAGAAACTGGTCGTACTCGACGTTCCCGAGGCCGAGGTCGGCACGCTCACCGCGGAACTCGCCGAGCTGGGACTGCAGGCCGAACCGTCGCCGTGGCGGCGCGGGATCATGGCCTGCACCGGGCTGGAGTTCTGCAAGCTCGCGATCGTCGAAACCAAGGCGCGGGCGCACAAACTGGTGGGAGAGCTGGAAAAGCGGCTCGCCGACATCCAGTCCGAATTGGACAACCCGGTCACCGTGCACCTCAACGGCTGCCCGAACTCCTGCGCCAGGGTGCAGACGGCGGACATCGGGCTCAAGGGCCAGATCGTCACCGACGACGACGGCAACCAGGTCGAAGGCTTCCAGGTGCACCTCGGCGGCGGGCTCGGGCTCGACGCCGGTTTCGGCCGGAAACTGCGTGGCCACAAGGTGACCAGCGCGCACGTGACCGAATACGTCGAGCGTCTCGTGCGCGCCTACCTCGCCGGACGCGAGCCCGGCGAGCGGTTCGCCCAGTGGGTCACGCGTGCCGACGAGAGCGTGTTGCAGTGACCGAACGCGCGACTCCTTTCTACTGCCCATATTGCGGCGATGAGGATCTAAGGCCGGAAGAAAACGGCGGCTGGCTTTGTTCGGCCTGTCGACGGGTCTTCTCGGTCAAGTTCATCGGCCTGTCCCTACCGGAGGCGAGTAGATGACCACCACAGCCGATTACAAAACCTTGGCAGAGCGGGCTTCCGCGGAACTCGCGAACGCCACCGCCGAAGAAGCCTTGCGCTGGACCGCCGAAACGTTCGGTGACGACTTCATCGTGGCGTCCAACATGCAGGACGCCGTGCTGGTCGACCTGGCCACCAAGGTGAAGTCCGATGTGGACGTCCTGTTCCTCGAGACCGGCTACCACTTCGCGGAGACCATCGGCACCCGCGACGCGGTCGCGACGGTGTACCCGGACATCCGCATCGTCAACGCGCAGGCCGAGCAGAGCGTCGCCGAGCAGGACGCCGAGTACGGCCCCAAGCTGCACGAACGCGACGCCGCCCTGTGCTGCAACCTGCGCAAGGTGGTGCCGCTGCGCTCCACACTCGCGAAGTACTCGGCATGGGTGACCGGCGTCCGCCGCGTCGACGCGCCGACCCGCGCGAACACCCCGATCGTCACCTGGGACGACCGCAACGGGCTGGTGAAGATCAACCCGATCGCGCCGTGGACCGACGACGAGTTCAACGACTACATCGCCGAGCACGGGATCCTGCAGAACCCGTTGGTGTCCATCGGATATCTGTCGATCGGCTGCGCGCCGTGCACCGCGAAGGTCGAGCCGGGTCAAGACCCGCGCAGCGGCCGGTGGGCGGGCCAGTCCAAGACCGAGTGCGGTTTGCACGGCTGAGAAGGGGATTCATGACCACGCTCGAACCGGCGACCGATGCGGCGCAGGACAACCTGGCCGCACTGGAATCCGAAGCCATCCACATCTTCCGCGAGGTCGCCGGTGAGTTCGACCGCCCGGTGATCCTGTTCTCCGGCGGCAAGGACTCGACGCTGCTGCTGCACTTGGCGATCAAGGCGTTCTGGCCCGCACCGGTGCCGTTCCCGCTGTTGCATGTGGACACCGGGCACAACTTCGACGAGGTGATCGAGTTCCGGGATCGCGTCGTCGAGAAGCACGGGCTGCGCCTGGTCGTCGCGAAGGTGCAGGACTGGATCGACGACGGCAAGCTGGAAGAGCGTGCGGACGGCCTGCGCAACCCGCTGCAGACCACTCCCCTGCTGGAGACGATCGCCGAGAACAAGTTCGACGCCGTGTTCGGCGGCGGTCGGCGTGACGAGGAGCGCGCGCGGGCGAAGGAGCGGATCTTCAGCCTGCGCAACGCTTTCGGCCAGTGGGAACCGCGCCGTCAGCGTCCGGAGCTGTGGAACCTCTACAACGGACGGCACCGTCCCGGCGAGCAGGTCCGCGTGTTCCCGCTGTCCAACTGGACCGAGGCGGACGTCTGGAACTACATCGCCCGCGAAAAGGTCGAGCTGCCGTCGATCTACTACGCGCACCAGCGCGAGGTGTACCAGCGTGACGGCATGTGGCTGGCCGAAGGTCCTTGGGGCGGCCCGAAACCGCACGAAGAGGTCAAGGAGCTGACCGTCCGCTACCGCACCGTCGGCGACGGCTCGTGCACCGGCGCGATCGAGTCGACGGCCGCGACCGTCGAAGAGGTCATCGCCGAGGTGTCGGCCAGCAGGCTCACCGAGCGCGGCGCGACGCGTGCCGACGACCGCATGTCCGAAGCGGCCATGGAAGACCGCAAGCGAGAGGGCTACTTCTGATGAGCAGCTTGTTGAGGCTGGCCACCGCGGGCAGCGTGGACGACGGAAAGTCCACTCTGGTCGGCCGGCTGCTCTACGACACGAAATCCGTGCTCGCCGACCAGCTCGACGCGGTCACCCGCGCGAGTGTCGACAAAGGACTGTCCACGCCGGACCTTTCACTACTGGTCGACGGCCTGCGCTCGGAGCGCGAGCAGGGCATCACCATCGACGTGGCGTACCGGTACTTCGCCACGCCCAAGCGGAGTTTCGTGCTCGCGGACACGCCTGGCCACGTGCAGTACACGCGCAACACGGTGACCGGGGCGTCCACCGCGCAGCTCGCCGTACTGCTGGTCGACGCGCGCAAGGGCGTCATCGAGCAGACCCGGCGCCACGCGGCCGTGCTGTCGCTGCTCGGCGTGCCGCAGCTGGTGCTCGCGGTCAACAAGATCGACCTGATCGACTACGACGAAGCCACCTTCGCCGTGATCGCCGACGAGTTCCAGTCGCACGCCAAGTCGCTCGGCTACCAGGACGGCACCGTGCTGTCGATCCCGGTTTCGGCGCTGGAAGGCGACAACGTCGCGTCCAAATCAGACCGGACGCCGTGGTACCTCGGGCCGACGCTGCTGGAGCACCTGGAAAACGTGCCGGTGGCGCCGGACCCGCACGACGCGGCGTTCCGGTTCCCGGTGCAGTACGTGATCCGGCCGCGCACGCCCGAGTACCCGGACTACCGGGGCTACGCCGGGCAGATCGCGGCGGGCACGGTCCGCCCCGGTGACGCTGTCGTCGTTCTGCCCCAAGGACTGCACACGACGGTCGAGCGCATCGACACGCCGGACGGCCCGCTCGAAGAGGCGGGTGCCGGCAGCTCGGTGACCATCCTGCTGGCCGACGACTTCGACATCGCACGTGGTGAGCTGATCGCCTCGGCCGAGCGTCAGCCCGCGGTCACCGACGAGATCTCGGCCGCGTTGTGCTGGCTGTCGAGCAAGCCGCTGAAGGCGGGCGCGCAGGTGTGGGTCAAACACGGCGCGAAGACCGTGAAGGCGATCGTCGAGGAGCTCAACGCCCGCTTCGACGAGCAGACACTGTCCACTGTGGGCGATCCGGAGTCGTTGCAGCTCAACGACATCGGTCAGGTCACCCTGCGCCTCGCCGAGGAGCTGCCGGTCGACGACTACAAGCTCAGCCCGCGCACCGGCGCGTTCATCGTGATCGACCCGAAGGACGGCGACACCCTCGCCGCCGGGCTGGTCGGTGAGCGGTTCGCATGACGGTGCCCTTGGTCGCGGTCGCGCACGGAAGCCGGGATTCCAGATCCGCGGCGACCGTGCGAGAGCTCGTCGAGGTCGTGCGCGCGCAGGCGCCCGGCCTCGACGTGCGGGCGTCCTTTCTGGATTTGTCGACACCGCTCGTGACCGACGTGCTCAAGGAGCTTCGCGACGAGGGTCATCGCGAAGTGATCGTGGTTCCGCTGCTCCTGGGCAGCGCCTACCACGCGCGAGTCGATCTTCCCGCTCTCGTCGCGGAAGTCGACGGTCCCGAGTTCACCGTGTCCGTCTCCGACGTACTGGGCATCGACCCGCTGATCGAGGCTGTCGCACTAGACAAACTGTCCGGAACGGACTTGACCGGCGCGGGAATCGTTGTCAGCGCGGTGGGTTCGTCCAACGCGGGCGCGAACTCGGCGGTCGCCGACCTCGCGAGCCGCTGGCAGGCCAAGCTCGGCGTCCCGGTGTCGCCCGCGTTCGCGAGCACCGCCCAGCCGGACGTCCCGGCGGCCATCGCGCAGCTGCGCACGCGGGGCGCGGACCGGATCGTGGTGGCGTCGTGGTTCCTCGCGCCGGGACTGCTGCCCGACCGGATCGCCGCGCTGGCAACGGATGCGACCTTCGTGGCCGAGCCGCTCGGTCCCGATGAACGGGTAGCGCGGGTAGTGTTGCGGCGGTACGAGGCGATGCGCCTCGTCGCGGCCGCCGCCGTCGCCTAACGTGACCGGCACTGCGCCGACAAGTCAGACCCGCTGAGCCAATACGTGAATCTTTTTCCCATTTGAGCTACGCCCCGCTTATGGGAACGGTCAATCCTTGACTGATTACTTAACTTGCCGGTAACTATCTAAACGCCGCGCGGCTTCTCACCATCTCCCCAACTCCCCCTCTGGAGCCTCGATGAAGTCAGCTCTGCGCCGAACCCTGACCGCGGCCGCTCTGGCGGCCATCCCAGCTCTCGCGCTCGCCACCCCGGCTTCCGCGGCCACCGCGGTCAACTTCGACTGCCAGGCCAACGCCCCCATCGTCGGCCCGCAGAAGGCGAACTTCGCCCAGGACGCCACCGTCACCGCCCCCGCGACGGTCGCGCCAGGCGCCAACCTCACCGTCGTCATCGACCCGGCGCCCAACACGCTCCCGACCACGGTCGCGGGCTACAAACTGAAGGAGGTCAAGACGTTCACGCTCAAGTTCCCGATCCCGGCGAACTCGACCTACGTGAACGCCACCCTCTCCGGCGGCTCCGGCCTCGGCAGCACCCCGCCCAAGATCGCCGTCGCCAACGGCGTCGCGACGCTCAGCTTCCCCGGCCCGATCAAGGGCGGCGCCGCCTTCGAGCTGCCGACCGTCACCGCGACCTTGAAGGCGGGTACGTCCGGCACCATCCAGACCAAGATCTCCGGCACCAGCTACACCGACCCCGGCCTGACCTTCACCGCCGTGGTCAGCTCGTTCATCGACATCTCGGCGCCGACCGCGTGCTTCCCCAACCCGAGCCCGGTCTTCACCACCACGACCATCGGCTAGGACACCGGGATAAAGCGGGCTTTACTTCGCGGAGTAAAGCCCGCTTTATCCCCGGGCCTTAGGGTGTGGCCATGGCTGACGAACTGGTGCACTACGAGGTGGCGGCTGGTGTCGCCACGATCACGCTGGACTCCCCGCACAACCGCAACGCGCTGTCCGCGCAGCTGCGCCGCGAGCTGAGCGAGAGCCTGACCAAGGCGCGCGCGGACGACGACGTGCGGGTGATCGTGCTGACGCACACCGGCCCGGTGTTCTGCGCGGGCATGGACCTCAAGGAAGCGCGCGGGGCCGGCGCGGGCGACCAGGGCGTCAACGAGTTCCCGCAGATCCTGGACCAGCTGTGGACGAGCCCGAAGCCGGTCGTCGCACGGCTCGCGGGCCCGGCCCGTGCCGGTGGGATCGGCATGATCGCCGCCACCGACATCGCGGTCGCGGTCAAGACGGCGACCTTCGCGTTCAGCGAGGTGCGCATCGGTGTGGTGCCCGCGATCATCTCGCTGACCGTGTTCCCCCGGTTGAACGCGCGCGCGGCGCACGAGCTGTTCCTCACCGGTGACACCTTCGACGCGGAGCGCGCGGCCAACATCGGCCTTATCAACTCGGCTGTCGATGCTGACGCGCTCGACGCCGAGGTCGAGCGCTACGTCAAGGCTCTCACTCTCGGTGGCCCGAAGGCTTTGGCAACCACCAAGGAGCTTCTGAGCAAGCCTCGCCCGGCGACGCCTTCAGATGGCTTCGAAGAGATGCTCGCGCTTTCGACGCGCTTCTTCGCCAGCGAAGAGGGCCAGGAAGGCATCACGGCTTTCGCTCAGAAGCGCAAGCCCAACTGGGTTCCTCAAGACTGACTCGTCGCGACCTTGAGCGCGTCGGCGGCGGGCACGGGAATGTCCGGGCGCACGCCGACGCCTTCCCAGTTGGTGCCCGAGATCGGGTTGACCGGGTAGCCGTCGGGGACGCTGAGGTCGAGCTGGTCGGTGACGGCGTGGTAGTCGCCGAAGTTCGCGCCGCCCGCCGTGGTCTCGCCGACCACGGTGGCGCGGCCGCACTGCTGCAGGTCGTATGCCAGCGCCTCGCCGCCTGAGAACGTCGACGCGCTGGTCAGCACGAACACCGGTTTCGCGCCGCCGAATCCCGGCACGGGACTCGTGACCAGCCGCTCGGTGACGCCCGACGAGGGAAAGTACAGGCTGCTCAACGCCGTCGGCCGGTCGAACAGGCAGCTCGCCACCAGCAGCAGGGTGTCCGGCTCGCCACCGACGTTGCGCCGCAGGTCGAGGATCAGCGTGGACGCGTCGGCGACCGCGCTCATCGCCGCCGTCACGAACGCACCCGAGATCGACGCCGGCCAGAAGCGCCGGATCTCGACGAGCGCGACGCGATCCGGCAGCCGGCTGACCGTGACCCCATGCCCGTCACGAGCGGCACGGACGCTCATCGGCTCAAGCTTGCCGAAGTCGAGCGTCAGGTGCTTGTCACCGTTTACCGACCGCAGAACCGGCGTGACCGCCTCAGCGAACGCCTGCTCGTCCAGACACTCTGAGAAGTCGCCTAACGAAGCCACGATCCGCGAAGCGACTTCCGGGAACGCGTAGTGCTTGAGAAGCAGCGACGAGATCGTCGCCAGCTCGGCGGACCAGCGGGTCATGCCTCCGTGAGTACCACGGTCAGCAGCCGATCGTCACTTCGGTCGCCGCTGGGCGCGAGGGCCCGTTGGGCGTCCGAAAGGACAGCGCGCACCGCGAGGTACGCCTTCGGGTCGGTTTCCTTGAGGCGGTCGGAACCGGGCCAGATCAGCACGTGCTCGCCGGGCTGGAGCCACGACAGGTCGGTCAGCGAGTCGTAGAGCGCGTCGAGGTTGCGGCCGAAGTGCTTCGGGAACGACAGCGCCGCGGCGATCGCGTCCATCGCCGAGAGCTTGTCGACGGCGTGCTTGCCGTCGACGACGTGCGGGTACGCGCCACGGGCGCGGGCCTCGGCGACAGCCGTCTCGGTGGCGGTCATTTCGCCGGGTCCACGACGACGAAGGACGAGTAGTGGTCGCCCGTGTAGTAGAGCTCCTTCGACTGCCCGGTCACGAGCCGCCTGGCGCCGCGGTCGGGGCTGCCCGGGGTCTTCACGGTGTACTCCTTGTAGTACCCGGAGTCCTTGCGGGGCAGGATCTTCTCGCGGTTTTCGAACGGCACGCCGTCGTTGCGCGGATACGGGAACGGGCCGTTGGCCTTGATGAGCTTCCAGGTGTCGCCCGCCTCGGACGGCAGCGTCGACAGGCCCTTGACCGGCAGGCCGGAATCACTGCCCGGAAGCTTGCCCGAAGAAACGGCTTGGGAGGAGGGCGCCGACGAGGATGGCGCAGGCTTCGCGGGCGCGTCGTCGGAGACCTGGGTCTTGACCAGCCAGCCACCGAGCACCAGCACGATGAGGCCGATCAGCGCGGCGGTGATCCGCCTTCGGTTGAACATGGTGCGCCAGCTTAGGAGGAGCGGTCACGGCCCGTGCCGAGCCACCCCGCGAGCGCGCCGACGGCCTTGTCGATCAGCCAGGCGACCAGCAGGCAGAGCGGGACGAGCACGGCCAGCACGAAGACGAACTGGAGCAGGAACGGCAGCTGCGCGAGCCACAGCTCGACGCCGTCCCACCAATCAGCCAGGCCGTTAAACACAGCACAACCGTACCTTCGACGCTGCGCCCTCACTTGCCTGCCCGGTAGGTTGCAGACATGTTCGCCGTGTACGCCTCCGCGCCCAACGCCGAAAAGCCGCTCGAGTCGCTGGTCGTCGGCGAACGCCCCGACCCCGAGGTGCCCGATGGCTGGGTGCGGGTGGCCGTCAAGGCCGCCAGCCTCAACATGCACGACCTGTGGACGCTGCGCGGGGTCGGCATCAAGCCAGAGCAGTTCCCGATGATCCTCGGCTGCGACGGCGCAGGCGTGCTCGACGACGGCTCCGAGGTCGTGCTGCACGCGGTCGTCAACGCGCCTGGCTGGCAGGGCGACGACACGCTCGACCCGAAGCGCACCCTGCTGACCGAGAAGCACCAGGGCACCTTCGCCGACTACGTCATCGTGCCGAAGCGCAACGTCATCCCGAAGCCGGCAGGCCTGTCCTTCAGCGAAGCCGCCACGATGGGCACGGCCTGGCTGACCGCGTACCGCATGCTGTTCGTGAAGTCGGGGCTGCGGCCGGGCCAGACGATGCTGGTGCAGGGCGCGTCCGGCGGTGTCTCGACGGCGCTGATCCAGCTCGGCCGCGCGGCCGGGTTCCGGGTCTGGGTCACCGGGCGCAGCGAGGAGAAGCGGGCGCTGGCCACCGGTCTCGGCGCGCACCAGGCGTTCGAGTCCGGCGCGCGGCTGCCGGAGCGGGTCGACGCGGTGTTCGAGACCGTCGGCAAGGCGACCTGGTCGCACTCGGTCAAGTCACTCAAGCCGGGCGGCATCATCGTGGTCTCCGGCTCGACCAGCGGGCCCGACGCGCACGCCGAGCTGCAGCGCGTCTTCTTCCTGCAGCTGCGGATCGCGGGCTCGACCATGGGCACCCGCGACGAGCTCGCGGACCTGCTCTCCTACGTCGATCTCCAGGGCATCAAGCCGCAGATCGGCCAGGAACTGCCCTTCGAGCGTGCCGAAGAGGGCTTCAAGAGCATGTTCGAGGGCGACACCGCAGGCAAAATCGTGTTCACGAAGTGACCTTGACTTGGTCTAGACCCCTCCGTGATACGGCCGTGGCCTGGGTAGGGGTACCCCTCAATTCCTTCGCAGGTCAGCACCCATAACCGCGTGACCAGCACATACGTATGTCTAAGATCGTTGTGACCTTTTCGTGACCTGTGATCTGCGCCCCAAAAGCAACATCCGATGTCTAACCTAGACACATGACCGCAACACAGCGGCCGGCGCCGGCTTCACCGGCCGGCCAGACGAAAGTGTCCGACCCGACGTCCATCAGGGTGACCTACCGGCGTTTCGCCGGTGTGCGCACCCGTGTCCTCGAAGTCGGCCCACCGGCCGCCGACGGCGAAAGCGGCCGCACCACCCGCTTTCGCCGCGGAGCACCCCGGACGCCCAGCCGTCCGACCACTCCCCGTCTCGTGTTGTTCCACGGGTTCTGCGACAGCGCGGACACGTGGCGCCCTGTCCTGACCGAACTCGCCAAGGCGGGCGTCCCCGCCATGGCGGTCGACCTCCCCGGCTTCGGTGAGGCCGACGAGCTGCGGGCCGGCGCCATGCTGCCCCAGCTCGACGCGTTCGCCGCCGCGGTGATCCGCGAGCAGTCCGTGCTCGGCCCGGTCGTCATCGCGGGCAACTCGCTCGGTGGCACGACCTGCCTGCGCGCCGCCCAGAACGACAAGCTCCCGATCGCGGGCGTCGTCTCGATCGCCGCGCCCGGTTTCGTCGACTCGTGGGTGGTCCGCGCGGTCGCCAAGTACCCGATCCCGCTGCGGCTGTACTCGTCGCTGCCGCTGCCCGTGCCCTCGTTCCTGGTCAAGACCATCGCCGAGAACGTGGTGCCGCACTTCCTCTACGCCAACGCGGGCTCCGCCGAGAAGGAGCAGGTCAAGCGGTTCGTCGACCTGTTCCCCGACTACAAGGCCACCACCGTGCGCCTGGAGCAGGCCAGGCAGATGGTGACCGAGCTGGAGAACGCCTACCAGCTCGAGGCCATCTCGTCGCCGCTGCTGGTCGTGGTGTGCGGCAAGGACAAGCTGGTCAGCGCCGCCTCCGGGCGACGGCTGCACGCGCTGGTCCCGCACAGCAGGCTGCTGGTCCGCCAGGACTGGGGTCACTGCCCCCAGCTCGACGACCCGGCCGAGATCGCCGAGCTGCTGACATACTTCGCCGCCGGCGTTACCCGCACGACCAAGTCCGAGCGCAAGCTGGTCGCCGTGTCGGACATGGCGACCGCGCAGGAAGCGGTCGGCTGAGTCAGTCCCGTCCGACACCCGGCAGCCCGTATCTGGGCTGCCGGGTCTTTTCGTTCGCCGTCACGGAAGGGATCCATAGATGATCGGCTGGAGAAAGCGCTTACTCTTGGGCGCGCTCCTGATGGGTTCGGCGCTCGTCGCGCCGACGGCCGCGGACGCCGCACCGACGAGCTGTCAGGACCATTCGGTGCCCGTGCAGCTCGGCCTGCTCCCGCAGACCATGCACGGCACGCTGTGCGTCCCGGCCGGCGCGACGACCGTCCAGGTGCTGGTGCACGGCGGCACCTACAGCGGGTACTACTGGGACTTCCCGGCCCAGCCGGAGACCTACTCGTACCGGCGCGCGGCCAACGAACGCGGCTACGCGACGTTCACCATCGATCGGATCGGCTACGGCCAGAGCAGCCGCCCGCTGAGCGCGCTGCTCACCGGCATCGGCCACGCCGCCACGGTCCACCAGGTGATCCAGAAGCTGCGCGCGGGCACCATCGGCGGGATCTCTTTCAGCAAGGTGCTGCTGGCGGGTCATTCGCTCGGCAGCGGGACCTCGATCCTCGAAGCGGCCACCTATCACGACGTCGACGGCGTGCTGCTCACCGGCGTCACGCACCACGTGTCGGCCAGCGCGCTGCTCGACATCTTCACCACCGGCGTCTACCCGGCCGCGCTGGATCCCAAGTTCGGGCTGGCGTACGAGGGTTACTACACGACCGTTCCCGGCCGGCGTGGCGGCCTTTTCTACGGCCCGGACGACGACCCGGCCGTGATCGCGCTCGACGAGCAGCTCAAGGAACCGGTCAGCCTGACCGAGGTCGGCGACCTCACCACGCTCGCCTTCACGGCGCCGACCTCGGTGAACATCACCGCCCCGGTGCTGATCGCGAACGGCACCGAGGACGCGTTGTTCTGCCAGGGGCTGCTCGCCTCGAACTGCGCTTCCGCGGCCAATCTGAAGGCACAGGAAGCCCCGTACTTCGCACCGGAGGCCTGCCTGCGGACCTACGTGCTGCCCGGCGCCGGGCACAACATCGGCCTGACCCCGCAGGCCCGGACCTTCCAGGCCGCGGCGCTGGATTGGGCAGACGTGTTCGTCGGAACGGGCACAGGTAACCGGCCATTGCCACCGGCAGCCTGCTGACCGGTTCACCCACTAGTACGGTGCGCTGTTAGGCCCGAAACCCGGGCCTGACAGCGCACCGATGAAGTTGGGAGCCCACCGTCATGACCTCCGGGGTTTTCCGGCGAAAGCCGATTGAACAGATCGAGGATTCCTCGGGTGAGGGCGGGCTGACCCGCACACTCGGGCTGTGGCAGCTGACCGCCATCGGCGTCGGCGGCATCATCGGCGCGGGCATCTTCGCGCTCGCGGGCAGTGTCGCGGCCGGTGACAAGTCGGCTGGCATCCCGGGCGTCGGGCCCGCCGTGCTGATCTCGTTCCTGATCGCGGGTGTCGCGAGCGCGGCGGCGGCGTTCTCCTACGCCGAGTTCGCCGGGCTGATCCCGAAGGCCGGTTCGGCCTACACCTACGGATACGCCGTGCTCGGCGAGATCGTCGGCTGGTTCATCGGCTGGGACCTGCTGCTGGAGTACACCGCCATCGTCGCGGTGGTCGCGATCGGCATCTCCGGCTACTTCAGCTTCCTGTTGCAGCAGCTCGGGCTCGACCTGCCGGCGTGGATGCTCGGCGCGCCCGGCACCGGCACCGGGCACAAGGTGGACCTGTTCGCGGTCATCCTCTGCCTGCTGATCGCCTACCTGCTGAACCTCGGTATCCGCGCGGCCGCGCGGTTCGAGACCGCGATGGTCATCCTCAAGGTCTTCATCGTGCTCGTGGTCGTGCTGGTCGGCTTCTTCTACATCAAGACCGGCAACTACTCGCCGTTCGCGCCAGCCGGGTTCGGCGGCGCGGTGACCGGTGCGGCGACCGTGTTCTTCGCGGTCTTCGGCTACGACGCGATGAGCACCGCCGCCGAGGAGTCCAAGGACGCGCAGCGCCACATGCCCAAGGCGATCCTGTACTCGCTGGGCATCTCGATGGTGCTCTACGTGCTGGCCTGCCTGGTGCTGACCGGCATGCAGAACTACACCGAGATCGACCCGAAGAGCGGCTTCTCGACCGCGTTCAAGTCGGTCGGGCTGTCCGGGCTGGCCACGGTGATCGCGATCGGCGCGATCGTCGGCATCATGACCGTGCTGTTCACCTTCCTCATGGGCGCGACGCGGATCGGCTACTCGATGAGCCGCGACGGCCTGCTGCCCAAGTGGTTCGGCAAGACGCACCCGACGCGCCACGTGCCGACCCGGTTCACCTGGGTGCTGGGCGGCGCCGCGGCGATCATCGCCGGGTTCCTGCCGATCGGCGAGGCGGCCGAGCTGACCAACATCGGCATCCTGCTCGCGTTCGTCGTCGTCTGCGTCGCGGTGATCGTGTTGCGCTACAAGCAGCCCGACCTGCCGCGCACGTTCAAGACCCCCGGCATGCCGGTGGTGCCGCTGATCGGCATCGGCTTCTCGATCTGGCTGATCACCTACCTGCAGCCGGAGACCTGGCTGCGGTTCGCGGTGTGGTTCCTGATCGGCCTGGTGATCTACTTCGCCTACAGCAAGCGGAACTCGATCTTGAACCGCTCAGCCGAGTAGCTTGGCCGCACGGTCGACGGCCGCCCGAGCTTCGCCGCGCAACCGCGCGACGATCTCGGCGGCCGGGCCGTCGGTCGCGGCCGAGTAGGTCTGCCCGGCCCACAGCGACATGGCCTCCGGGTCGTCGGCCTTCGCGGCGGCGGCCCGCACCGGCTTGCTCAGGTTGTTGAGCTCCGGATACGCCGACGGCGCCTGCGCCGAAAGCTCGGTCATCACCCGGTTGACCAGCCCACGCGCGGGGCGTCCGCTGAAGGCGCGGGTGATGTCGGTCTTGCGGTCCGCGACCGCGAGCGCCTTCAGCTGTGTCGGCTGGGTGCCCGCCTCGTCCGCGCGCAGGAACGCCGTGCCGAGCTGCGCGGCCACCGCGCCGGCGGCCAGCACCGCCGCGACGTCGGCGCCGTGCACCAGTCCCCCGGCGGCGATGAGCGGCAGCTCGGTCACCGCCTTGATAAGCCGCAGCGCCGCGAGAACGCCGTAGATCTCGCCGCCACTAGGCGAGTCCGGGTCGTCCTTGAAGATGCCGCGGTGTCCGCCCGCTTCGAAGCCCTGCACGGCCAGCGCGTCGGCACCCGCCTTTTCGGCTTCCAGCGCCTCTTCCGGCTTCGTGACCGTCACGATGACCTTGCTGCCGATCTCGTGCAGCCGCCGCACGTCTTCCGGCCTCGGCAGGCCGAACGTGAACGAGACGACCGGCACCCGTTGCTCGACGACCACGTCGACCTTGGCCGGGTAGTTGTCGTCGTCCCAGGTCGGCGCGCCGGCGTCGACCTCGTAGCGGCTCGCTTCGGCCGCCATGCGCTCCTGGTGCCCGCTCAGATCGGCGGTCGACGGCTTGCCGGGCACGAAGAGGTTCACGCCGAACGGCTCGCTCGTGAGTTCCCGGGTCTTGGCGATCTTCTCGGCCAGCACGTCCGGGCTCAGCATCCCCGCGCCGAGGAACCCGAAGCCGCCGGCGCCGGTCACCGCGGCGACGAGCTCGGGGGTGGACGGGCCACCCGCCATCGGGGCGGCGATGACCGGGAAACGCAAGGTCTCGAACATGGCCCGAGCCTACCCAGAACCCGGAATTTACCCCTTATTGGTCTAGACCTGTCCGATTCAAAGTGGCAGTATCCAGGCGGGTTCCGGTTACCGGGACCTGGATGCCGCCAGGAGGATGTCGATGAAGATCCCAAGAGCGCAGCGCGGACGGAAGTGGGGCGTCGCCCTTGCCGTCGCGACCATGATCGGTGGCCTCACCGCGGCCACCCAGAACCCGGCCATCGCGGCCACCCCGCCGTTGCAGAGCATCGTGCCCGTCCCCGTCTCGGTCCAGGCCGCGGCGGGTGTCACCTTCCCGCTGGTGGCGTCGACGAAGATCTACACCGAGGCGGGTTCCGCGCCTGCCAAGGAGGTCGGCGACTACCTCGCGGCCATCTTGCGTAAGTCGACCGGCTTCGCGCTGCCCGTCGCCGACGCGCCCGCGACCCCGGCCGCCGACGGCATCACGCTGCTGCTGAACGGCGCGCCCGCCAGCGTCGGCCAGCAGGGCTACCAGCTCGTCTCGACCGCGACGACGGTCGTGCTGCGCGCCATCACGGCCGACGGCCTGTTCGGCGGCGTGCAGACGCTGCGCCAGCTGCTGCCCGGCAAGATCGAGAGCTCGACCGTGCAGACCGGGCCGTGGACGATCCCCGGCGCGACGATCCTCGACTACCCGCGCTTCGCCTACCGCGGCGCGATGCTCGACGTCGCGCGGCACTTCCACCCGGTCGCCAGCGTCAAGCGCTACCTCGACCAGCTGGCCCAGTACAAGATCAACAACCTGCATCTGCACCTGGCCGACGACCAGGGCTGGCGCATCCAGATCGACAGCTGGCCCCGCCTCGCCACCTACGGCGGCAGCACCCAGGTCGGCGGCGGCGCCGGCGGCTACTACACGAAGGCGCAGTACAGCGACATCGTCGCGTACGCGACCTCGCGGCACATCACGATCATCCCCGAGATCGACATGCCAGGGCACACCAACGCGGCGCAGGCCTCCTACGCGGAGCTGAACTGCAACGGCGTCGCCCCCGCGCTGCGCACGGACATCGAGGTCGGCTACAGCTCGCTGTGCATCTCGAAGGACATCACGTACCAGTTCGTGTCGGACGTCATCCGCGAGATCTCGGCGCTGACCCCCGGCCCGTACTTCCACATCGGCGGTGACGAGGCCGCGGCGACCCCGCCCGCGGACTACCTGACGTTCATCAACAAGGTCCTCCCGATCGTCGCGGCCAACGGCAAGCAGGCCATCGGCTGGCACGACATCGCCAAGGCCACCCTGCCCGCCAACGCGACGCCGCAGTTCTGGGGCACGACCACTTCGGACAGTGGCGTGTCGAATGCGGTTTCCCGTGGCAGCAAGGTGATCCTCTCGCCAGCCAACAAGGCCTACCTCGACATGAAGTACAACTCCAGCAGCCCGATCGGCCTCTCGTGGGCGGGCTACGTCGAGGTCCAGGACGCCTACAACTGGAACCCCGGCGCGTACCTGAGCGGTGTCGGCGAGTCGGCCGTCCGCGGCGTCGAGTCGCCACTGTGGACCGAAACGGTCAAGAACTCGGCGGACATCGAGTACCTGGCGTTCCCGCGCCTGTCCGCGCACGCCGAGCTCGGCTGGTCGCCGTGGTCGACGCACGACTGGAACACGTTCAAGGTCCGCCTCGGCGCCCAGGCGCCGCGCTGGAAGGCGCAGGCGATCAACTTCTACGCCTCCGGCCAGGTCCCGTGGGACAACGGTGGCGTGCCCGGCACGTGCACCCAGCCCGCGTGGAACGCGTCGTCGATCTACACCGGCGGCAACGTCGTGTCCCACAACGCGCACAAGTGGACCGCCAAGTGGTGGACGCAGGGCGAGGAGCCGGGCACGACCGGCGAATGGGGCGTCTGGCGCGACGACGGCGCCTGCTGATTTCCGCCCCTTAAGACGTACGCCCGCCCGTCACCCACCACCACCCTCAACGGAGGCGCTTCGCGCCACTGATTGATTGCCCGGTTTCCTGCAAAGCCGGGCGGGCGTACTTTTGTCTCATGGCGGCAGATCTGGATCTCGTCCGGAAGCTCTCCCTCGCCGAGCACGGCTTGGCGACCATCGCGACCACGCGAAGCGACGGCACCGTCCACGCGTCGGTGGTCAACGCCGGGGTGATCGACGACCCGATCACCGGAGCCCCGTCGGTCGGCCTGGTGGCCATCGGCGGCACCCGCAAGCTGGCGCTGCTGCGCCGCGCCGGCCACGCCACGATCATCTTCCGGCGCGGCTGGGAATGGGTCTCGGTGCAGGGCGGCACCAGGCTCATCGGCCCGGACGACCCCGACCCCGCCTACGACCTCGCGCGGCTGCCGCAGCTGCTGCGCGACGTGTTCACGTCCGCGACCGGCACCCACGACGACTGGGACGAGTACGACCGCGTGATGGCCGAGGAGCGGCGGACCGCGGTCTTCATCGAGGCATCGAAAATCATCGGCAACCGCTGAGCCCTCCCGAGCGTGTCAAGACTGAGACCACCTCGGTCAGTGCCTTCACGACAGGGAGCCGGACGGATGACCCAGAAGACGAAATGGCGCCAGGTGGCGCCCGACACCTGGTGGCGGATCCCCTTCATCGTCGGCTACTCGCTGACGTTCCTGGTCGTCGCCGCGCTCGGCGCGGCGAATGGGGCCATTCAGTTCGCGTGGAGCACCGCGACCGTGGCGGCGATCGCCTACTTCCACTACCGAGTCAAGACGATCGGCATCTACACGAGCGACAGCGGCGTCCGGCTGCGCGGACTGGCGAGGTCCCGCGAGCTCGGCTGGGCCGAGGTAGCGGAGTTCTTCCACCTTCCGTCCCACTACCTCGGTTTCGAGCCGGTGCGCGGCTCGATCTGGGTGGTGCTCGAGGACGGCGAGGAAATCGAGACCCCGGTCAAGGCGCTGCCCGAAGGCGATCCGCCAGGCAACACCACAGCCATCCTGGCGGAGCTCAACGGCGAAGCCCGGCAGGCGCACGCCAGGATCGCCGCCGCGGCGAAGTTCGGCTGATTACCCACGACTTTCGTTGGGACTCACTAACCTGACTGGCCGCATTTTCGAGAACTTTCACCTAACTCCCTTCTCCTGCGTCGTCGGGGTTGCTATTCGTAGGTGCGTCACCCCGACCTCTCCCCGGGAGAACCCTTGCGCGCCTTACGCTTCCTCGTCCCTGCGCTCCTGACCGCCGTAGCCGCACTCGGCGCCACCACGGTCGCGCACGCCGCACCCGCGAAGTACGTCGCGCTCGGCGACTCCTACGCCGTCGGCGTGGGCACCTGGTCCTACGACAACCCGAGCGACTCATGCCGTCGTGGCCCGCTCGCCTACCCGCGCCTCTGGGCGGCCGCGCACCCGTCGACCACGTTCGTCGAGGCCTCCTGCTCGGGCGCGCGGACCGCGGACGTCATCAACACCCAGGTCCCGAAGCTCACCGCCGACACCACACTCGTCACCATCCAGGTCGGCGGCAACGACGCGGGCTTCGTCGACGTGCTCAAGCAGTGCATCCTCACCATCGACGACAAGGACTGCGTCAACCGCGTCGAGCAGGCCAAGAACATCGCGCGCACCACGGTCTCCCCCGCGCTCGCCACGACGTACGCCGCGGTCCGCCAGGCCGCTCCCTCGGCCAAGGTCGTCGTGATCGGTTACCCGCGCATGTACAAGATCGGCGGCAACTGCGGCATCTTCGGCCTCAGCGACACCGAACGCACCGCCCTCAACTCCGCCGCCGACGTGATCGCCGAGATCACCGCCGTCCGCGCCGCCGACGCCGGCTTCACCTTCCTCGACGGTCGCACCGCCTTCGACGGCCACGGCATCTGCACGCCGACCCCGTGGCTCACCAGCCTGGAGTGGAGCAAGCTCGACGAGTCCTACCACCCGAACACGGCAGGCCACCGCAGCGGCTACCTGCCCGCCCTCACCGCCATCACCGGCTAGGCCCTCTCGCCTTTCCCGCCAAGGGAAAACTAGCGGCTGTCCCTCGGGACTCGTGAGCTTTGCGGGCGGTTCTAACCCAATGCCGGGTAACTAAGACTCGGCTTGCGTTGTCACATCGACGCGTGGGCACGCGAAACCCGAGTTTGGGCCATCCACTGGCCCAAACTCGGGTTTCGCGACGGTCGGACCACCGTCAACGGCGCGATCACCAGCCAGCCAACGTCCGCACACGACCCAAGTCGCTGACTTTTGTCCCGAATTAGCGTATTTGTTCGCTTTTCGGGTAGAGATGGACGTAATGAGCGGAGCGTATGCAACGTTGAACGTTGCATACGCCCCGTTCACAACGTTCAACCCGCCCCTGCGGCACCCGCCGAGCGCTGACTTGACCCAACCGGCCCGATCCTTAAGTTCCAACCGCCCGCAACGCTCACGATCCCTTGCGCCTCAAGGCTTAGACGACTTCGTTGAGCTTGCCGGTGGCGACGTCGAAGACAAAGCCGCGGATGTGGTCTTTCTTCGGCACGAACGGGCTGTTCTTGATGCGGGCGACGGACTGCCGGACGTCGGTCTCCAAGTCCGAGAACGCTTCGGCGGCCCAGGACGGCTTGACGCCGACGTCTTCCTGAATGGAGTTCTTGAACTCGTCGTCGGTGAAGGTGAGCATGCCGCAGTCGGTGTGGTGGATGAGGATGATCTCCTCGGTGCCCAGCAATCGCTGGCTGATCGCGAGCGAGCGGATCTCGTCCTCGGTCACCACGCCACCGGCGTTGCGGATCACGTGCGCCTCACCCTCGTTGAGGCCGAGCACACCGTAGACGTTGATCCTGGCGTCCATGCACGCGACGACCGCGACGTGCTTGGACGGCGGCAAAGGCAGCGGGCCGGAGAAAGACTCGGTGTAGCGGGCGTTGTTGGCTAGCAGCTCGTCGGTGACGGACATCGCGCACACATCCCTGTTATTCGGCCAGGTGGACGCCCTTGAGTGCACTGCGATATGCGCATGACCGCAAACATGCCCAGATCGTGGACGGTCAGCTTTCGGAAAGCCTCCCCAGCAAATCGTTCGGGATCACGCGCACCGGGAATGGCCGGATCGCCACGAACGGCTCGTCACCCGCTGCTTTGGCCACCTGCTGATACACACCTTCCTCATTCAGCTCGAACACGGTCAGCGCGGGCTCGTCCGGATCGATCACCCAGTAACTACGGACTCCAAGCCTTTGGTAGAGGGCTTTCTTGGTGTTCAGGTCATGCAAGGCGGTGCTCGGCGAAAGCACTTCCACCGCGAGTACCGGCGCGGTCGGAAGATTCCTTTCCGTGAACTCGCTTTCCCAGCCAACCAGCAAATCCGGCTGCAGTTCGACCTTGTCACCGGAACGCACGGCGAAAGGCGCGGCGAGCACGTCGAATTGCGGCGGGCAGGCGGCCTCGAGCACGCCGTAGAGGCGCGCTGACGCCTTCTGATGTCTTCGTCCTGGCGCGGGGCTCACGAGCAGTGTCCCGTCGACGAGCTCGTAGCGCCGTCCATCGTCCGGCAGTCCCTCCAGGTCGTGCACCGTCATCGGGCCGGGCCTGGGTGGCAGGTACTGGCTGTCCGTCATGACTGTCATGGTGCTCTCCTTCTTTTGCTTTGACCAGAGCACATCACGGAGCACCGACAAGAACGGGGCCGGTGGAGGAACACATGCAAAAGGCCCCCCGAAAGAGTGATCGGGGGGGCCTTCTCGAAGGAACCTTACTTCTTGCCCTTGGGTTCCTCAGTGGACAGTGCGGCGACGAAGGCTTCCTGCGGAACCTCAACGCGCCCAACGGTTTTCATCCGCTTCTTGCCTTCCTTCTGCTTTTCCAGCAGCTTGCGCTTACGCGAGATGTCACCGCCGTAACACTTCGCGAGCACGTCCTTGCGGATCGCGCGAATCGTTTCCCTGGCGATGATGCGTGAGCCGATGGCCGCCTGGATCGGGACCTCGAACTGCTGGCGCGGGATGAGCTCGCGCAGGCGCGTGGCCATCCGGTTGCCGTAGCCGTACGCGGCGTCCTTGTGGACGATCGCGGAGAACGCGTCGACGGTCTCGCCCTGCAGCAGGATGTCGACCTTGACGAGGTCGGCGATCTGCTCGCCGGCCTCTTCGTAGTCAAGCGAGGCGTAGCCACGCGTGCGCGACTTGAGCGTGTCGAAGAAGTCGAAGATGATCTCGGCGAGCGGCAGGTTGTAGCGCAGCTCGACGCGCTCCTCGGACAGGTAGTCCATGCCCAGCAGCACGCCGCGCTTGGTCTGGCAAAGCTCCATGATCGTGCCGACGAACTCCGACGGCGCCAGGATGCTCACCTTCGAGACCGGCTCGTGCACCTCGGAGATCTTGAGCCCGGTCGGCCAGTCGGACGGGTTCGTCACGATGACCTCGTTGCCGTCTTCGAGCACGACGCGGTAGACGACGTTCGGCGCGGTCGAAATGAGGTCGAGCCCGAACTCGCGCTCCAGGCGGTCGCGGGTGATCTCCAGGTGCAGCAGGCCGAGGAAGCCACAGCGGAAGCCGAAGCCCAGCGCCACCGAGGTTTCCGGCTCGTAGGTCAGCGCCGCGTCGTTCAGCTGGAGCTTGTCGAGCGCCTCACGCAGTTCGGGGTAGTCCGAGCCGTCCACCGGGTACAGACCGGAGTAGACCATCGGCTTCGGCTCGCGGTACCCGGCGAGCGCCTCCTTCGCGCCGTGGCGCTCGGAGGTGACCGTGTCACCGACCTTCGACTGGCGGACGTCCTTCACGCCGGTGATGAGGTAACCCACCTCGCCGACGCCGAGTCCCTTGCTGGGCTTGGGTTCCGGCGAGATGATGCCGACTTCCAGCAGCTCGTGGGTGGCGCCGGTGGACATCATCTTGATCCGCTCGCGCGGGGTGATCTTGCCGTCGACGACCCTGATGTAGGTGACGACGCCGCGGTAGGTGTCGTAGACCGAGTCGAAGATCATCGCGCGGGCGGGCGCGTCGGCGTCACCCTGCGGGGCGGGCACCTGCTTGACGACCGCGTCGAGGAGCTCGCCGACACCGGCGCCGGTCTTCGCGGAAACGCGCAGCACATCGTCCGGCTCGCAGCCGATGATGTGCGCGATCTCGGCGGCGTACTTGTCCGGGTCGGCGGACGGGAGGTCGATCTTGTTCAGCACCGGGATGATCGTGAGGTTGTTCTCGAGCGCGAGGTACAGGTTCGCGAGCGTCTGCGCCTCGATCCCCTGCGCGGCGTCGACGAGCAGCACCGCGCCTTCACACGCTTCGAGCGCGCGGGAGACCTCGTAGGTGAAGTCGACGTGGCCGGGGGTGTCGATCATGTGCAGCACGACGTCCTCGCCGTCGACCTTCCACGGCAGGCGCACGTTCTGCGCCTTGATCGTGATGCCGCGTTCGCGCTCGATGTCCATGCGGTCGAGGTACTGCGCGCGCATGGCCCGTGCTTCGACCACGCCGGTGAGCTGCAGCATGCGATCGGCCAGTGTCGACTTGCCATGGTCGATGTGCGCGATGATGCAGAAGTTCCGGATCTGAGCCGGGGGCGTGAAGGTCGTGTCGGCGAACGTCGTCAACGGGGTTTCCTCGCGAAGGTCGGGGTGTGCCACCTCTATGGTCCCATGCCGCTCCGGGTGCGATTGGGGGTCATCCCCGATGCGTGATCGTTCTGTCCATGATGACCTCGACATATGACTGATTCCATGACCGAAATGCTGGACAGGGCGTTCGGACACCCCCGTGGCCTGCTGGGCCGGATCGGCGCGCTGCTGATGGCGCACGGCAACGGGCCGACCGAGCGGCACGTCGTCGAAGTGGCCAAGCTCACCCCCGAAGAAAGCGTTCTCGTCGTCGGGCCCGGTCCCGGTGTCGGGCTCGAAGCGGCGGCCGAGCGCGCCGGGCGCGTGCTCGGCGTCGATCCGTCCGAAGAGATGCTCGGCCGGTGCCGCGAGCGCTGCGGCGATGGCGTCGAGCTGCGGAAAGGCACCGCGGAGGACACCGGAGAGGACGACGCGGCCGTCGACGTGGTGCTGAGCGTGAACAACGTGCTCCTGTGGACGGACCGGGCGGCGGGTATCGCCGAGTTGTTCCGCGTGCTCAAGCCGGGCGGCAGGCTGGTGCTGTCCACTCACGAGAAGTGGCTGCCGGTGTCACGGCACGTGCTCGCCGAGGAGCTGGAGACCGCAGGATTCGTCGACGTGCAGACGTGGACCTGGGAGCCGCCGGGCTTCGGCGCCGCGCTCGCCGCCCAGCTTCGCGCCCGCAAGCCGCTCTAGCGAAGATCTGTCCGCAAGGGATGCCCTGAGGGGATTTCCACGAGGAAGATCTTGTGACCATCGGGGTCGGAGAGCCACGCCTCGTACAGGCCCCACGGCTCGACCTGGGCCGCACGGTCCGGCTGGAGCCCGTTGGCCGCCAGCTCGCGCAGCGTCGCGTCGAGATCACGCACCTGCAGCCAGAGGTTCACATCGGGGCTCGGGCCCCCGTCGCCGCCGCCGACGATCTCCAGGAAGCCCTGGCCCAGGAAGAACACCGTGCCGCCGGGGAACTCGTAGTAGATCGCCAGGCCCAGCGTGTCGCGGTAGAACGCGATCGACGCCTCGTGGTCCTTGGGCCGCACCAGTATCCGGCTGCTCAGCACGTCCATGTGCTCATCAGTACCGGATCGGCTCAGGCGATCGCAATCGCGGCGATGCCGGCCAGCACGATGACCGAACCGGCCAGCCTGCGCACGGCGTTGGCCTCGCCCAGCACCAGCCACGCGGCCAGGCCGCCGAGGACGATGCTGAGCTCGCGCGCGGGTGCGACCAGGCTCACCGGCGCGACGCGCATGGCGTAGAGCACCAGCAGGTAGGCGATGGGCGAAAGCAGGCCCACGACCAGCACTTCCTTGCGATGCGCGCGCCACAGGCGGACGGTTTCGGACCGGCGCCGGAGCGCGTGCGGGGCGAGCAGCACGCTCTGCAGCACGGAGCCGAGCACGAAGTAGACGATCGGCGGCACCTCGACGTTCTTCACCGAATGCGCGTCCCACAGCGTGTAGGCGGCGATGACCACCCCAGTGAGCAGGCCGTAGAAGACGCCGGCACGGCGCGCGACCGGATCGTGGTGCTCCCCCGCGCGTCCGGTGCTGATCACGAGCACGCCTGCCACCACGAGCAGCGCGCCGAGCAGCCCGACCAGGCCGGGCCGTTCGTGCAGGAAGACCACGGCGGCGAGCACGGACACCAGCGGCCCGGTCCCCCTGGCCAGCGGATAGACCACGGAGAGGTCGCCGGCGTCGTAGCCGCGCTGGAGCACGATGCCGTACGCCACGTGCAACACGGCCGAGCCGAGCGACGCGAGCAGCCAGCTCCACTGTGGACGCTCGGATTCGGTGCACAGCAAGACGATCGCGACAGGAAGGAAGACGACGGCCGAGGTGGTGTAATAGAGGAACACGAACGCGGCGCCGCCGTCGACGACCCGCTTGGCCGCCAGGTTCCACAGCGCGTGCACCACCGCGGCGACGAGGACGAGGCCGAGCGCGGTGCCGTTCACTGATGATCACCCTACGCGGGGTGCCTGACCAGGCTGCAAGCGGTTTTCGCGGTCCTGTTAGGCTGGTCGCTCGTTGCCGTGTGGCATTCCGTCATGGAGGAAACCGGGTTTTCCCGGGCCACTACGACGCGGCGGCGAAACACCGGAAATGATTGAGGAGCGCCCGCGTGGCCAACATCAAGTCCCAGATCAAGCGCATCACCACCAACGAGAAGGCCCGCCAGCGCAACGTGGCGATCAAGTCCTCGGTGAAGACCGCGATCCGCAAGTTCCGCGAGGCCGCCGACGCCGGTGACAAGGACAAGGCCATCGAGGCCCAGCGTGACGCCGCCAAGAAGCTCGACAAGGCCGTCACCAAGGGTGTCCTGCACGCCAACCAGGCCGCGAACAAGAAGTCGGCGATCGCCAAGCGCGCCAACTCGCTCTGACGCACTGGTTTCTCTGAGGCTTTTTTCGCTGGGCCCCGCCGTTCACTCGGCGGGGCCCAGCTTTTTTGTGCCTGAGGTGTCCGCTCTTGTCGCAGGTGACGTGTACACAGGCGGACGACGCGTGTTCATGGATGGACGACACGCGTACCTGGACGGACGGCACGCGGGCCTAACGAGTCGGCACGCGAGCCTGAGGAGTCGGCACGCGAGCCTGGCGGGTCGGCGCGGGGTTACTGGGTGGCTTTGGCGGCGGCGACCTGGAGGACCGCTCGCTCGAGGGCGTAGTTGGCGTCGGCGGCCGCGCCCTTCACGTCGGCGTTGAGGCGGGCGACTATGCGCATGGCGTCGGCGAGGCCGGTCTGGTTCCAGCCTCGGGCCTGGCCCTGGGCCTTGCGGATCTTCCAGGGCGGCATGCCGAGTTCGCCCGCCATCTGGTTGGGGTTGCCGCGGCCGGCGCCGGAGACGCGGGCGATCGTGCGGACCGCGTCGGCGAGCGCGTCGGCGACGAGGACGTGGGGAACGCCGAGCTGCATGGCCCAGCGGAGTGACTCCAACGCCGCGGCGCGGTCACCGGAGACCGCCTTCTCGGCGACGGCGAAGCCGGTGACGTCGGCGCGGCCGCGGTGGTAGCGGCGGACGGCGGCCTCGTCGACCTTGCCGCCAGAGTCGGCGACCAGCTGGGAGGCCGCCGACGAGAGCTCGCGCAGGTCCGAGCCGACGGCGTCCATCAAGGCGACCAGGCCCGCGGCGTCGATCTTGCCGCCCGCGAGGCGGACTTCGTTGCGCACGAAGGATTCCCGCTCGGCGGGCTTGGTGAGCTTGGGGCACTCGGTGATCACCGCGCCCGCCTTCCGCAGGGCCGCAGGTAGCGCCTTGGCGGCCTTGCTGCGGCCGCCTCCGGTGGTCACGACGACGAGCACGATGCCTTCGGCCGGGTTCTTCAGGTACGCGAGCACGGCGTCCGAGATCTCCTGCGAGATGTCCTGCGCCTGCTCCAGCACGATGACCCGGCCCTCGCTGAAGAGCGAGGGGCTGACCATCTCGGCAAGCACCGGGGCTGTGAGTTCGGACACGCGCATCCGGGTGATGTCGGCCGTCGGATCGGCGGCGCGGGACACCTCGAGCGTGGCCTTCACGGCACGCTCGATGAGCAGTTCCTCCTCCCCGAGCACGAGATGGAGCGGCGACGGGGAGGCTGCTGACGCGGTCACGGTGACGATCCTGCCACTAGGCCCCGACATCTCCCGTGCGACTCCTCCGGGTGGGTACCGGTAGCCCGAGCTGATCGCCATGTCGTACGGTGTTACCCGAGTGCGGTGCTGACGCAGCACGCCGACAACCGAATACCGCTCATCCAGAGGGGCAGAGGGAACGGCCCGACGAAGCCCCGGCAACCGGCGTACAGCCCGTCATTCCGCGTTCGCGGGATAGCTGACGATCACGGTGCCAATTCCGGCCCGCTTCGGCGGGGCAGATGAGGAAGGACCTCGCGATGACAGCAACCCTCGGCACGACTTCCGCCACCACCAAGCGCACCCCGGACCTGGGCCGGGCAGTCGAGCTGGTGTCGAAGGAAGAGGGTCACCGTCAGCCACTCGCTCCCGAGTTCGTCTCCGCGGAGGACTTCTCCCCGCTCGAGGTCGCCTACGACTTCGGCAAGATCCGCCGCGAGGACATCGAAGCAGGCCCCAAGAACATTTGGCGCTACAAGAACCTCCTCCCGGTCCCCTCGAACGTCGAGGAGATCCCCAACACCGAGCCCGGCGGCACCCGCCTGGTCGAGGCGCGCAACCTCGCCAAGGCGCTGGGCGTGCGCAAGCTCTGGGTGAAGGACGACACCGGCAACCCGACGCACTCCTTCAAGGACCGCGTCGTCGCGGTGGCGCTGGCCGCCGCCCGCGAGTTCGGCTTCACCACGCTGTGCTGTCCGTCGACCGGCAACCTGGCCAACGCCGTCGCGGCCGCCGCCGCCCGCGCGGGCTGGGACTCGGTCGTGCTCATCCCGAAGACGCTGGAAAAGGCCAAGATCCTCACCACCGCCGTGTACGACGGCGCGCTGATCGCGGTCGACGGCAACTACGACGACGTGAACCGGCTCGCGACCCAGCTGGCCGCCGAGAACGAGACCTGGGCGTTCGTCAACGTGAACGTCCGGCCGTACTACTCGGAAGGTTCCAAGACGCTCGCTTTCGAGGTCGCGGAACAGCTGGGCTGGCGCATCCCCGAGCAGATCGTGGTGCCGATCGCCTCCGGCTCCCAGCTGACCAAGGTGGACAAGGGTTTCCGTGAGTTCGGGCAGCTCGGCCTGGTCGAGGCGAGCCCGTACAAGGTGTTCGGCGCGCAGGCCACCGGCTGCTCCCCCGTCTCGGCCGCCTTCCGCGCAGGCCACGACACGATCCAGCCGGTCAAGCCGGACACGATCGCCCGCTCGCTGGCCATCGGCAACCCGGCCGACGGCCCGTACGTGCTCGACGTCGTCAACCGCACCGGCGGCGCGATCGAGGACGTCACTGACGAAGAGGTGGTCGAGGGCATTCGCCTGCTCGCCCGCACCGAGGGCATCTTCACCGAGACCGCGGGCGGCGTCACCGTCGCCACGGCGAAGAAGCTCATCGAGACAGGCAAGCTCGACCCGGACGCCGAGACCGTCCTGCTCATCACCGGCGACGGTCTCAAGACCCTCGACGCCGTCGAAGGCAAGATCGGCCCGCTGGCCACCGTGCCGCCGTCCGCAGACGCGGTGCGCGAAGCTCTCCAGAAGCGCTGATGTGGTCGTGAGTGTTGGCGGCGGTCAGAACCGTCGCCAACACTCACGAGCCTTAACGTCTGCGGCGCGACACCACTGGGCCTCCTTGGTCCGCCAGCACGGCGACGTCTCCATCGGTGTCGGTTCTGGTCACCAAGGCGCCCACCGCGGCGAGGGTGTCCAAAGTGGACTTCGCGGGGTGGCCGTATCGGTTGCCCGCGCCCACGCTGACCATCGCGACGCGGGGCTCGACGGCCGCGAGGAACTGCGGCAGCGAATAGCGTGAGCCATGATGCGGGACCTTCAGTACGTCCGCGCGTAATGCGTCACCCTCCTCCAACAGATCCGCTTGGGCGGCCAGTTCGACGTCACCGGTCAGCAGCACCCTGCCCGCCGAGGTCGCCGCTCGCAGGACGACCGAGGCGTTGTTGATCGCCGTGCCGTTCTGCTGGTCGGCGCTGCGCTGGGTGACGTAGTGCGGGCCCAGCACGTCGATCGTGAGCCCCGGCCAGTCCAGGCGCTGGCCGATCGTGAGTTCGGCGAGCGGAATCCCTTGGCGTCGCGTGGTTTCCTCGATCTGGCGCCAGGCCCAGCTCGGCGCTCGACCAGGGCCGACCGCGACCGCGCCGACCGCGCGGCCCTCGAAGACCGAGGTGAGCCCGCCGATGTGGTCGGCGTGCAGATGGCTGATGATCAGTAGCGGAATCCTTTCCACACCAAGCCTTTTCAGGCATTCGTCGACCGGGCCCGGTTCCGGGCCGGTGTCGATCAGCACCGCGCGTCCCGGCTCGGCCGTCGCCAGCACCACCGCGTCTCCCTGGCCGACGTCACAGGTGACCATCGCCCAGTTCCCCGGCGGCCACGCGGGCGCGACCAGCTTCGGCGGCACGAACACCAGCAGCACGAGTACCAAGAGCACCGCCAGCACGATCCGTGACTTCCGGCGCCGGAACACCAGCCAGATCGCCACCAGCGCCAGCACCGCGAGCAGGCCGCCTGCCCAGCCACCGGGCCACGGAACGACCGCGCCTGGCGCACGGGCCGCGTGCCTCGCGACGGTGATCAGCCAGTCGGCCTCCGGTTCGGCCAGCGCCACCAGCACCCGCGCCGCGCCGGGCCAGAAGGTCGCCACGACCGTCGCGAACACGGTGAGCACCGTCGCGGGCGCGACCACCGGCGCCGCGACAACGTTGGCTACCACCGACACCAGACTGAGCTGACCTGCCATGCCCGCCAGTACCGGCGCCGTCACCACGAAGGCGGCGAGCGGCACCGTCAGCCCGGCAGCGAACCCGGCAGGCAAGCCACGGCTGGTCAGCGCCTCGGCCCAGCGCGGCGCGAGCAGCACCAGCCCGGCCGTGGCGAGCACGGACAGCGCGAACCCGAAGTTCACCGCCATGGCCGGGTCGTAGACCAGCAGCCCGCACACGGCGACCGACAGGGCCGACAGCACCGAACCCGACCGGCCGAGCGCCAGCGCGAGCAGGCCGATCCCGCCCATCACCCCGGCCCGCAGCACGCTCGGATCGGGCCCGGCGAGCACCACGAACCCGGCCAGCGCCGCGCCGGCCGCCACCGCGGAGAACCGCGGCCCGCGCCGGAAAGCCCGCAGCAGCACCAAGATCGCACCGCACACGATGGCGACGTTGCTTCCGCTGACGGCGGTCAGGTGCGTCATCCCCGCGGCGAGGAACTCGCGTTCCACCCGCGGCGACAACGCGCTCGTGTCCCCGATCGCGAGCCCAGGCAGCAGCCCGGCGGCCTCCTCGGACACGCCTTCGCATGCCTTCCTGAGCCCGGCTCGCATCGTCTCGGCCACCCGCTGCCACCACGGCGCGCCGCTCACCTCGCCCGGCGGGCCGCGCACCGAAACCACGGCGACCGTGAGCGTGGTGCCCTGGGTGGACGGGGTGAGCGTGCCGGTGGCCGTCACGCGCTGGCCGGGCAGCAGCTCCAGCCAGCCCGCGACCGGCGCGATCAGCAGCACCCGCCCGGTCGAGGCCACCGGGCGCCCGGCGACCTCGACCCGGTCGAGTTCCGCTGACAGCAACACCGACCGGGTGCCTGCCTGCATGCCCGCGAATCCGGCGCCGCGGATCGGCCGTGGCCGATCGGTCAGCACCACCCTGGCCACCGCCGTGTCCCCGCGGACCGCGAGCGGGCGGACCGCGTCCTCCTCGGCACGGAGCAGCCGGATCGCGAGCGGCCCCGCCATCACGAGCGCGCAGACGAGCAGCGCCGCGCCCATGGCGAAGAAGGTCGGATCACGGCCCCGGAACCTGACGACGACCACGATCGCCGCCAGCGCGGTCAGCACGCCGCAGACGAGCGCCATCCACCAGCCGAACATGGCGGCGGTGAGGGTGCCGAGCCAGATCGAGATCGCCGCGGGCAGGAGCCTGAGGTCGTGTTGGGTGTCTGCCGCGACGGGCACTGCCCAGCGTTTCGGCGGCTTCATGACACAGCCACCTGATCACGCAGCTTCGAGAATTTCCCTTCTCCTATGCCATCCACGTCGCGTAGTTGCTCGACCGAGGTGAACCGGCCGTGTTTCGTGCGCCAGTCGAGGATGCGTTTCGCCATCACCGGGCCGACGCCGGGCAATGTGTCCAGCTGCTCGGCCGTCGCGGTGTTGAGGTCGACCTTGGCGGGCGCGCCGTCGGCGGGCGCGACGCCCACCGGCACCGGCACACCGACCGCGATCTGCTCGCCGTCGGCGAGTTTGCGCGCCAGATTGAGGCCTGCGAGGTCGACGCCGGGCGACGGGCCGCCCGCTTTGGCGACCGCGTCGGCGACGCGGGCTCCCGCGGGCACCGTGACCAGGCCGGGACTGGCCACCTTGCCGACCACGCTGACCACCAGCTCGGGCGGCGCGGCCACCACCGCCTTCGCGGCGACCGGGCTCGCGGACGGCAGCGCCGGCGGACTCTCGTGCGGCTCGGGATCGCCGAGCAGCACGACACTGATGAGCACGACGCCCACCACGCTCGTGAGCGCGGCGGCGACCGCGAGGCGCCGGCGACGGACTGAGCCGGGCGCGCCTGCCACCGAAGCGGGCAGCCAGCGCTCCACCAGCCTGCCGACGGGTGTGCCCCGTGCGGGATGGATTCGGGTTTCCTGGTCCGCGGCCTCGGCTTTCGACGAGGCCTGTGCGGCCAGCTGGACCAACTGGGGTGAGCCCGGTTCGCGGGCGGATCGGTCGAACACACGATCGACGTTAGGGGGTTTGGCGTGGGCGGGGCCAGCGAGGATGAGGGGAGCTGTGGATAAGTGGGTGAATGTGGACAAGTCGGGGCTGGGCGGTGCGCGGGCGGGGGTTTTTGTCGGGGTGGTGTGCTATACGAGCGGGAGCGGCCACTGGCGACGGCGAAAAGTGTTGTGGCTAAAGGGTTTTCGTCATGCGCTGAATGACGACGCCCAGGACGCCAGGCCCGGTGTGCGCGCCGATGACCGCGCCGAGTTCGGAAACCACGCAGCCGCCGGAACTCGGGATCCGTTCTTCGAGGCGGTTCGCCAATTCCACCGCCCGCTCAGGGGAAGCGAGGTGGTGCACGGCGAGTTCGACGTCGTCCGAGCCTGCGGCGTTGACCGCCAGTTCCACCAGCCTGGCGATCGCGCGGTTCATCGTGCGGACCTTTTCCAGCGGAAGGATGCGGCCCTCCGACATGTGCAGCACCGGTTTGACGGCCAGCGCGGTGCCCAGCAACGCGGCAGCGGGGCCGATCCGCCCGCCACGGCGGAGATGTTCGAGCGTCTCCACCACGAACAGGGTTTCCGAGCACTTGGCCGCGGCGACGGCGGCGGCTTCCACCTCGGCGGGCGACGCGCCGTCGGCGGCGGCGTTCGCGGCGTGGAGGGTGGCAAAGCCGAGCCCCATCGCGGTGGTGCGGGAGTCGACGATGCGCACCCGGTCGGGGCCGACCTCCTGCGCGGCCAGCACGGCCGCTTCCCAGGTACCGGAGAGCTCGCGCGAGAGATGGACCGAGACGACCGCGTCCGCGCCGTCGGCCAATGCCTGCCGGAAAACGGCCACGAACTCGCTCGGGGTCGGCCGCGACGTGGTCACGATCTTGCGGGTGCCGAGCGCCTCGGCGAGCGCCACGGGACCGACTTCGATCCCGTCGAGCGCGGTGACGCCGTCGATGAGGACGTGCAGCGGGACGACCCGTATCGAATGCCGGTCTGCGAAGCCCTCCGGCAGGTGGGCTGTGGAATCCGTGACAACGGCGACCGGCACGCGGTCAGCCTACGGTGCCGAGGGCAGCAATGGCTTGATCAGGTCGGCCATGGCATGGCCGACATCGGTGTGGCCTTCCCAGCCCCAGTGCATGCCGTCGGGATTGCCCCGGCCGCCGAGCACGTGGTCGCCGACCACCGAAGCCAGGTCCAGCATCGGCACGCCCGCCTTCCGCGACCAAGCTGTCATCGCCGCGGTGGCGCCCGCCCTCGCCGTGTGCACGCGGCCGTAGGAGGCGGCGCGATGGACGCTGGGCAGCATCCCGACGATCGGCAGCGTCGGCCGCAGCACGCGCAGCGCGTCGACGGCCGTGTCGAGGTAGTGGACGGTCAACTTCGCGGGAAGCACCGCCGGCCTCCCCCGGGTCAGCCGGGCAAGCCACGGCTGCGCACCGAGATAACCCTTGCGAACGACGCGGCGAAGCGGGTCGGGCCGCAGGTAGCGCAGGCCCATCCGCAGGTAGGTCGGCAAGGGTGACGGCAACGTGTCCATGCTGCCCACCGCGAAGACGACGGCGTCGGCGTGGTGCAGCTCGGCCCAGACACGCGGGTCGCCGGTGATCGACCACCAGGCGTCGCGGGCCGTCCAGCCGAGGCCGGCGACCAGATCGGCGCTGCCGCCGAGCGCTTCGGCCATCACGTTCGGCCAGATCCGCGCGTCGTCGGCGGGGAGGCCGCCCTTGGGGCCGTGGAAGCAGAGCGAGTCGCCGAAGACGAGCAGTCGCGGCGACTTGCGGTCGTTAACCGGTCATCCCGGCGTTGTACGCGTGCAGCCGCCAGATACCGTCGCGCCTGCCCAGCTCGACCCAGTGGCAGTTGGCGATGCCGCCGAGCGTCGGCCAGGTTTCGACCGGCAGGCCGAGCAGCCGCGCGGTCAGCGCGATGATCAGGCCGCCGTGCGTGGCCAGCAGCACCGTGTCGCCCGGGTCGCCGCCGTCGCGCTGCAGGTCGAGCACGACCTCCTGCGACCGGTTGGCGACGTCCACCCGGGACTCGCCGCCGGGCGGCGCCCAGGTCGAATCGAGGCGCCAGCGCTCACGCTCGCCCGGGTACGACTGGTCGACCTCTTCGCCGGTCAGTCCTTGCCACTCACCGAGATGCGTCTCGCGCAAGCGCTTGTCGATGCGCAGCGGGACGCCGATGCCTTCGGTGAGCACCGTCGCCGTGTCGGTGGCGCGGCGCAGGTCCGACGCGATGACCAGGTCGGGGGAAAACCGCGCCAGCGCGGGCACGGCGAAACGCGCCTGGTTCCAGCCGATCGGCGTCAACGCCGAGTCAAGGTGGCCCTGCATCCGGCCGGCGGCGTTGTAGTCGGTCTCGCCGTGCCGCCACAGCACCAGGCGCTTCACGGTCACTACGCCCCTTGTCCCTCGGCCGCGTCCTCGTCGGCGGGTGCGAGTTCCAGGCCTTCGACCTCGATCTGGGGGCAGTCCTTCCACAGCCGCTCCAGGCCGTAGAACGAACGCTCCTCCTGGTGCTGGACGTGCACGACGACGTCGACGTAGTCCAGCAGGACCCAGCGGCCCTCACGGGCGCCTTCGCGGCGGACGGGCTTGTGGCCGTCCATGCGGAGCTTCTCTTCGACGTTGTCGACGATCGAGCCGACCTGGCGCTCGTTGGCCGCGGAGGCGATGACGAAGGCGTCGGTGATGACGAGCTGGTCGGACACGTCCAGCACGACGACGTCGCTGGCCTTCTTGTCCGCCGCCGCGTGGGCGGCCGCTATGGCCAGCTTTCGTGCCTCGGACGTGGCTACCACAGTGCTCCCTCGGGTATTCGGATATGCCAGCTGAGGGTACCGGGCCGGTCCGACGTGCCCGAAAGCTACTGGTCGGCGCGATAGAGGCGGCGCTTGTCGATGTAGCGCACGACACCGTCGGGGACGAGGTACCAGACGGGCTCGCCCTTCTCGACGCGCTTGCGGCAGGCCGTCGAGGAGATCGCCATCGCGGTCACCTCGATCAGGCTCACCTTGCCGCTCGGCAGATGGTGCGAGTTGAGCCGGTAGCCGGGCCTGGTGACCCCGATGAAATGCGCGAAGTCGAAGAGCTCGTCGGCGTTTCGCCAGGTCAGGATCTGTTCGAGGGCGTCGGCGCCGGTGATGAAGAAGAGCTGGTCGTCCGGGTACTCGGCGTGCAGGTCGCGCAGGGTGTCGACCGTGAAGGTCTGGCCGCCGCGGTCGATGTCGACCCGGCTGACCGAGAAGACGGGGTTGGACGCGGTCGCGATGACCGTCATCAGATAGCGGTCCTCGGCCTTGGTGACGACGCGGTCGCTCTTCTGCCACGGCTGGCCGGTGGGGACGAAGATCACCTCGTCGAGCCCGAAACGCGACTGGACCTCACTGGCCGCGACCAGGTGGCCATGGTGCACGGGGTCGAAAGTGCCGCCCATGACCCCGATCCGCCGTGGTGACATGAGAGCGCAGCCTAAATGACCGCGATGGCCGGCGCGAAGTGGTACTGGCCGGAAACGCGGTGCGTGGTGTGGCCTCCCCGCTCCCCGGTAAAGGCTTCGCCACGCACCGCGCTCGACCGGCGGCCTGGGGGAACCGTCGGGTGCAATCACCCGTTACGGGGCTTGCACGTGAGGGAGAGTATTCCCACCCGGTTCTATGACGCTCCGCGATAATGTGATCTGAGTCACATGCATGCCCCGGCCGAGAACTGTCGGACCGATGGGGTAAGCCTGGAGCGTGGACACAAACGCACTCCGCGAGCGGGCCGAGACCCTCCTGCGAGCCTTGGCGGGCGAATCGGCGACGCTGCGCGAAGACCAGTGGACCGCCATCGAGGCGCTCGTCGCGCATCGCAGGCGCGCGCTCGTGGTGCAGCGCACCGGCTGGGGCAAGTCGGCGGTGTACTTCCTCGCGACCGCGCTGCTGCGTGAGCAGGACGCCGGGCCGACGGTGATCATCTCGCCGCTGCTCGCGCTGATGCGCAACCAGATCTCGGCGGCCGCGCGCGCCGGTATCCACGCGACCACGATGAACTCCGCCAACGTGCAGGAGTGGGACAACGTGCAGGCGCTCATCGCGGGCGGTGAGGTCGACGTGCTGCTGGTGAGCCCGGAACGGCTCAACAACCCCGATTTCCGCGATACCGTGCTGCCGAAGCTGACCGCCACCGCCGGGCTGCTGGTCGTCGACGAAGCGCACTGCATCTCCGACTGGGGCCACGACTTCCGGCCCGACTACCGGCGCCTGCGCACGCTGCTCACCGACCTGCCGGAGGGCGTGCCGGTGCTCGCCACCACGGCGACCGCCAACGACCGGGTGGTCACCGACGTCTCCGATCAGCTCGGCATCGGCACGGGCACCGGCACGCTCGTCCTGCGCGGCCCGCTCGACCGCGAAAGCCTGCGGCTGGCCGTGTGCGCGTTGCCGACGGCGCAGGCGCGGCTGGCCTGGCTCGCCGAGCATCTCGACGAGCTGCCCGGTTCCGGCATCATCTACACGCTGACCGTCGCGGCGGCGCACGACGTGGCGAGCCTGCTGGCCGACCGCGGGTACACCGTCGCGGCGTACACCGGCAAGACCGAGCCAGCCGACCGCGCGGCCGCCGAGGACGACCTGCTGGCCAACCGGGTCAAGGCGCTGGTCGCGACGTCCGCGCTGGGCATGGGTTTCGACAAGCCGGACCTGGGTTTCGTCGTGCACCTCGGCGCGCCGTCCTCCCCCATCGCGTACTACCAGCAGGTCGGCCGTGCGGGTCGTGGCGTGCAGCGCGCCGAGGTGATCCTGTTGCCCGGCAGCGAGGACCGGGAGATCTGGGCGTACTTCGGTTCGCTCGCCTTCCCCAGCGAAGCCAGGGTCACCCAGGTGCTCAGCGCGCTGGCGGACGCCGGCCGTCCACTGTCGACGGCCGCGCTGGAGCCGATGGTCGAGCTTTCCCGGTCCAGGCTGGAAATGGTGCTCAAGGTGCTCGACGTCGACGGCGCCGTGCGCCGCGTCAAGGGCGGCTGGGAGAGCACCGGACGGCCGTGGAGCTACGACGCGGAGCGGTACGAGCGCGTCGCCGTCGCCAGGAACACCGAGCAGCAGGCGATGCTGGACTACCAGCAGACCCCGGGCTGCCGCATGGAGTTCCTGCGCCGCCAGCTCGACGACCCCGAGGCCGCGCCCTGCGGCCGGTGCGACAACTGCACCGGAGAGCATTGGCAGGCAACGGTTTCCGCCGAATCCGTGCGGTCGACGGAACAGCGGCTGCAGCGGCCCGGCGTCGACGTCGATCCGCGCAAGATGTGGCCGACGGGCATGTCCGGGCTCGGCGTGCCGTTGTCCGGCAAGATCCCGGCGGGCGATCAGTCCGCGCCGGGGCGTGCGCTGGGCCGGTTGACCGACGTCGGCTGGGGTACGCGGCTGCGCGAGCTGGTCGGGCCGTCCGCCGGCGACGGCGAGGTGCCGGACTCGGTGTTCGACGCGTGCGTTTCGGTGCTCGCGTCGTGGAAGTGGGAGCAGCGGCCGGTGGCCGTGGTCGGGATTCCGTCGGTCACCCGGCCGACACTCGGCGACGACCTGGCGCTGCGCCTGTCGGCCATCGGCAGGCTGGAGTACCTCGGGACGCTCGCCGCCGACGGGCCGCCGCCTCGGCAGGCGAACAGCGCGCAGCGGCTGGCGGACCTGTGGCGGCGGCTGAGCCTGCCCGACGACGTGGCCGCCCGAGTCGCCGCGCTGGACGGGCCGGTGCTGCTGGTCGACGACTTCATCGACACCGGGTGGACGATGACGCTCGGGGTGCGCCTGCTGCGGCAGGCGGGCGCTCCGGCGGTCCTGCCTTTCGCTTTGGCGACAACGGCTTGAATGGGTCGTGAGTGGTATTGCCGGTTAGAACCGGCCGTACCACTCACGACCCTCGCGTCCGGATCGTGGTGAACCACTTCCCGGATAGCGGGGCATCTGGCAAAGTGCCGTCCACTGAGCGTGGAGGTGGCCGGACGTGGTGGTGGAGACGCAGGTCGAGCATCGGCTGCCGGTGCGCAAGCTGTTCGCGGCGAGTGTCGGGAACGCGCTCGAGTGGTTCGACTGGACCATCTACGCGACGTTCAGCATCTACTTCGCGACCGCGTTCTTCCCGGCGGGCAATGACGCGCTGGCGCAGATCAACACCTTCGCGACGTATGCCTTGGCGTTCTTCTTCCGGCCGCTCGGCGGGGTGCTGCTCGGGCGGTTCGCGGATCTGAAGGGGCGTAAGCCCGCCATGATCCTCACCATCGTGCTGATGGCGGGTGGGTCGGTGGCGATCGCGATCCTGCCGACGTACGCGCAGGTGGGGTGGCTGGCGCCGATCCTGCTGCTGCTCGCGCGGGTCGCGCAAGGGCTTTCGCTCGGCGGTGAGGTGTCGAACGCTTCGGCCTATTTGGCCGAGATCGCGCCGAAGGAGCGGCGGGGCCGGTATTCGGCGTTCTTCTACATCTCGACCGGGTCGGCGGTGCTGGTCGCGTCGGTGCTCGGGTTCGTGCTGTCGAAGACGATGAGCAAGGCCGACCTGAGCTCGTACGGCTGGCGGATCCCGTTCCTGCTCGGCGGCATCCTCGGGCTGATCGGGTTGTGGCTGCGGCGGAGTCTCGCCGAGACCGAGCAGTTCGAGCGGAACCGGGAGAAGGCCGAGAAGGTCAAGCGTCCGCTGCTGCTCACCATCAAGGAGCACCCGAAGGCGGTGGGCCAGATCGTCGGCGTCAGCATGCTGTCGACGCTGTGCTACTACACCTTCTTCAGCGCGCTGACCCCGTTCGCGGTCACCACGCGCAAGGCCGACGCGGTGGACGTGTTCCTCGCGCTGTCCATCGCGACCGCGTTGTTCGTGGCGCTGCAGTATCCGATGGGCGCGCTGGCCGACCGGCTGGGGCGCAAGCCGCAGCTGCTGGTGTGGTCGGCGGCGACGGCGGTCGTGATCGTGCCGCTGTCCACTTTGGTCAAGCCGGGGTTCTGGAACCTGCTGGTCGTCTTCTGCGTGGGGCTGGCGTTGTACACGGCGATGACCTCGATCGCGCCCGCGCTGATGAGCGAGCTGTTCCCGACCGAGCTGCGCGGGCTCGGGATCGGCGCCTGGTACAACCTGACGGTCGCGTTGTTCGGCGGGACCGCTCCGCTGGTCATCAAGCTGCTGTCGAACGCGGGGCTGTCGACGGTGTTCTTCTGGTACGTCGCCGCGGGCGCGGCCATCGCGTTCGTGGTGATCTCGCGGCTGCCGGAAACGAAGGCCAGCGAACTGAAGTAAACGATTCGACCACACCGTCACCACCGGCTACGGTGCGCGCATGAACAGCGACCTCGGCACAGAGCTGGCTGGGCGGGTCACCCGCGCCATCCAGGCGACGACAGGATTGGCGCTCACTCACGAAGAAGCGCTGGTCCGACCGTCCGCTCGCGCCGGGGTCGACTATCAGTGCGACGTCGCGATGAGCCTCGGCAGGAAGGTCGGCAAGGCGCCGAGGGAGATCGCGGCGCAGCTCGTCGAGCACCTGGACTCCGCCGACCTGCTGGCCGAGGCCGTCGTCGCCGGGCCGGGGTTCGTCAACCTCGTGCTGAGCGCGGAGGCCTTGCAGGGCAAGGCGAACGCGTTGCTCGGCGATCCCAGGTTCGGGGTGCCCGCGGTCGAGCCTCGGCGGATCGCGATCGACTACGGCAGCCCGAACGTCGCCAAGGAGATGCACGTCGGGCATCTGCGCTCGGCCATCATCGGCGACGCGCTCGCGCGGATGCTGCGGTTCGCCGGGCACGAGGTGCTCCCGCACAACCATCTCGGCGACTGGGGCACGCCGTTCGGCATGCTGATCGAGCATCTGCCGGAGGTCACCGGCGACATCGCCGACCTCAACGCGTTCTATCGCGAGGCCAGGGCCCGGTTCGACGCCGATCCCGAGTTCGCGGACCTGGCCAGGAAACGGGTCGTGCTGTTGCAAAGCGGCGACGAGGCGACGCTCGCGAGCTGGCAGAGGCTGGTCGACGAATCGCTCAAGCACTTCGACGCGGTCTACGAGCTGCTCGGCGTCGGGCTGACGCGGGACGACGTCTACGGCGAGAGCTTCTACAACCCTTACCTCGACGGGATCGTCGAGGCGCTCAAAGGGATTTCCGAGATCAGCGACGGCGCTGTGTGCGTGTTCCCCGACGGGTTCACGAACCGGGAAGGCGACCGGCTTCCGCTGATCGTGCGGAAACGCGACGGTGGCTACGGGTACGCGGCCACCGACTTCGCCACGTTCCGGTACTGGACCGGCGAACGGGGCGCGACCGACCTGCTCTACGTCGTCGGGACGCCGCAGGCGCAGCACTTCGCGATGCTGTTCGCCGTGTGCCGCCAGGCAGGCTGGCTCACCGACGAGCAGCACGCGGAACATCTCGGCTTCGGGTCGGTGCTCGGCGAAGACGGCAAGATGATGAAGACCAGGGCGGGCAAGTCGATCCGGCTGGTCGAGCTGCTAACGGAGGCCGTCGAGCGGGCCGCCGCGATCGTCGCCGAGCGGAGCACGCTGCCGGAAACCGAGCAGGCGGCCGTGGCGCGGGCGATCGGCATCGGCGCGGCGAAGTACGCCGATCTGTCGAGCGACCGCGAGCGGGACTACACGTTCAGCTATGACCGGATGCTGGCGATGGAAGGCAACACCAACGTCTACCTCCAGTACGCCAACACTCGGGGCCGGAGCATTCTCGCTAAGTCCGAGGAGGACGGCGGGCCGATCCTGCTTACCAAGCCGCAGGAACGCGAGCTGGTGCTGACACTCCTGCGGTTCCCTAGCGCTTTCGCAAGCGCCCTGGAGAGCTACGCGCCTCACAAGCTGTGTACGTATCTCTATGAGCTTGCGACGGCGTTCTCGCAGTTCTACACGCATTGTCACGTGCTCAAGGAAGAGAACGCCGAGGTCAGGAAGTCCAGGTTGTCGCTGGCCCGCCTGTCCTCGGACGCTCTCGTGCTCGGGCTGTCCTTGTTAGGCATCGAGACGCCGCAGCGGCTCTAGTCTTTCTGGTCGGCGAACATGCGACGCTTCAGCGGCGGCACCGCCTCGATGAAGCGGAACATGCTCTTCGCCATGGTGCGGCCGACGCGGTTCTCCGACACGAACTGCTCGGCCGCCTTCAGAGACGTGCGCACCGCCTCGAAGCCGTAGTCGCGCATCCTGGCTTCGTAAAGCGAAACGGCCTCAGCGACGGTCATGTCGCCGAAGGAAGCCGCGACCAGGTAGCGGCACAACAGCTGTGCGTCCCGCAGCGCGGTGTTGGCGCCGATGCCGCGCATCGGCGTCATGCTGTGGATCGCGTCGCCGAGCAGGGTGACCGACGAGGTCGGCCACGGCTCGACCGGCTCCGAGGTCAGGATCGTCATCAGCGAGATCGAGCCCTCCGGTGACTCGGACACCATCCGCACGAAGGCGGGATGCCAGGCCTCGACTTGGTCGAGCACGGCCCGCTTCAGCGCCGCGCCGTCCATTTCGGACAGACCGTCGGCATAACGCCTGGTGCTCGCACCGTAGGCCCACATGACGTAGCTACCGGTGTTGTCGAACAGCACGTCGTCGACCTCGGCCGAGCCGTCGTTCTCGCCGCCGTCGAACTCGTGCGGCGCGGTGAAGAAGCCGCAGCCGCGCGGCGGCAGGATGCTGTTCGGGCCGTCGATCAGCCGCGCGGGCACGAGCTTGCGGGTTTCGTCGGTCAGCGGGAACTTGCCCGCGATGGCCCGGATGCCGGTGTCGACGCGCTTCGCGTACGGCAGGAATTGCTTGCGCACGCGGGAATTCGCGCCGTCCGCGCCGATCACCAGGTCGGCTTCGGCGGTGGTGCCGTCCTCGAAATGGCAGACCACGCGGTCTTTTTGCTCGTAGCGGACGAAGGTCTTGTCGTAGTGCAGCACGTCTTCGAGCCCCGACGACAGCACCTGGTGGAGCGTGATCCGGCTGACGCCGTGGTGCGCGTTGACCGGATCGGGGCTGGAGCTCAGCTCGTTTTCGATCCGCATCAGCTCGGTCAACTGCTCGGTGAGGAACACGTAGTCGCCACCGCGCTTACTGGTCGTCTCGACGAACCGCCGCCACAGCTTCGGCGGCAGGCACTCGTGCAACGCGGCCGCGCCGTGCGGGTTGAGGTGCACGCGGTAGCCCTGCAGCCGCTCGGTACGCGTGCGGCTGCGCTCGTACACGGCGACGCTGATGCCTGCCTCGCGCAGGCCGTGCGCCAGGCAGAGGCCACCCGTGCCCCCGCCGATGATCGCCACGTGAAAAGTCATTTCGCTACCCCCTGGTCTCGTTGGTAGGCCCACTATCAACCGGATGGATGATTAAGTCAACCACTGGTTTGATTGAGTCATCGGCTAGGCTGACCCACGTGACACCCCGTAGAGCGCCGGCCGAACGGCAACGCGACCCCGAGCGGACGAAGGCGAAGATCCTCGAAGCCGCGAAGGTGGAGTTCGGCGCGAAGGGGTACGCGGCGACGCGCGTCAGCGATATCGCGGACCGCGCGGGCGTCAACAAGCAGCTGATCTCGTACTACTTCGGCGGCAAGGAAGGCCTGTACAACGAGCTGACCGCGTCGGGCTATCGGAACAACTCGGCGATCACCGACCCGGCGATGCCGCTGGCCGAGGTGTTGCGCCAGTTCGTCCACGTCGGCCCCGCGGATCCTGACGCGGCGCGGCTGTTCGTCTGGGAGAACCTGGAAAACAGCGACGTCGGCTTCGAAGCCCAGCGCGAGTTCATGCAACGACAGGTCGAGTACGTGCGCGCCAGGCAAACGGCCGGGGACTTCTCCGCCGATCTCGACCCCGGATTCCTGCTACTCGCGCTCATTTCGGCGGCGAGCGCGCCGTTCGCGTTCGCGCGCGTGGCTCGGGCGGCGACCGGCCTCGATCCCACGTCGCCGGAGTTCACCGAGGCCTACGCCGAGCAGATGACCCGGCTCGTGAAGCAGCTAGCGGAGCGGGACTAGGTCGTCGGCGTGCACGACCTCGCGGCGCTGCTCGGCCGGGAGTTCGTGGCTGGAGCGGCCGACGAGGTCGGGCAGCTCGGCAGCGTCGAAGCCGACGACGCCGCGCGCGACCACACGACCGGCCTGGTTGGCGAGATCGACTACGTCGCCTGCCTGGAAATCGCCTTCGACACCCGTGATTCCGGCAGCCAGCAAGGACCGGCGGCGGCGGACGACCGCGGTGACCGCGCCGTCGTCGAGCTTGAGCACACCGCTCGGGTCGGCCGCGTAGCCGAGCCAGAACCGGCGCGCGGAAAGCCGGGAATCGGCGGCGGCGAAAGCCGTGCCGACATCGGCCGAAGCGAGCGCTTTGCCCGCGTCCGCGGCGGAAGCGAGCAGCACCGGGATGCCTGCGCCCGCGGCCGTGCGAGCCGCGGCGAGCTTCGAGACCATGCCGCCGGTGCCGAGGCCCGAGCTGGACATGCCGACGGTGATTCCGTCCACATCGGACGGTCCGTTGACTTCGGCGATCTTGCGAGTGGCGCCGTCACGGGGATCCCCGTCGTACAGAGCGTCCACATCGGACAGAAGGACGAGCGCGTCGGCGCCGATGAGGTGCGCGACCAAGGCGGCGAGGCGGTCGTTGTCGCCGAAGCGGATCTCTTCGGTGGCAACGGTGTCGTTCTCGTTGACGACCGGAACCGCGCCCAAGGCGAGCAGCCGGTCGAAGGTGCGCTGGGCGTTGCGGTAATGCGCGCGCCGGACGACGTCGTCGGAGGTCAGCAGCACCTGGCCGACCGTGAGCGAATACCGGCCGAACGACTCGGCGTACGCGTGCGCCAGCGCAAGCTGGCCGACGCTGGCCGCGGCCTGTTGGCTCGGCAGGTCACGCGGGCGCTTGGCCAGCGACAGCGGCGCGAGGCCGGCGCCGATCGCGCCGGAGGAGACCAGCACGACCTGGCAGTCGCGGGCGATGCGCTCGCACAGCGCGTCGACCAGCGCGTCGAGCCGGGAGACGTCGAGTCCGTCCCCGGCCGTGGTCAGCGCCGAAGAGCCGACCTTGACCACCAGGCGCCTGGCTCCGGCGATCGCCTGCCGGGTCGCGCTCACTCGCCGTCCATCTCGTCGGGCCCGTCACGGCGGATCCGGCGGGCCTTCTTGCGCTCGGCCGCACCGATCCGGTTGTTGTTCTCGAGGCGGATGTCCGTGCCGCGGCCGGTCATCATGGCGGCGACGCCCGGCGTCGACGGCTCCCACTCGAACTGCACGTCGCCGATGGTGACCGGGCTGCCGGGCTGCGCGCCCATCTTGGCCAGCTTGTCCTCGACGCCGAGGCGGTTGAGCCGGTCGGCGAGGTAGCCGACGGCCTCGTCGTTGCCGAAGTCGGTCTGGCGGATCCACCGCTCGGGCCGGTTGCCCCTGACGATGAAGGCGCCCTCTTCGTTCGGGTCGTCGACGACGGTGAACTCGTCCTCGTTGACCGCCTTCGGCCGCACGACGACCTGCTCCGGCTCGGCCTCCGGCTGGTCGGCGCGGTACTTCTCGACGACGGCGCCGAGCGCGAACGTCAGCTCACGCAGGCCCGCGCGCGAAGCGGTCGAGATCTCGAACACCGGCAGGCCGCGGGCTTCGAGCTCGGGCTTGACCATCTCGGCCAGTTCGGCGGCCTCGGGGATGTCGATCTTGTTGAGCACGGCGACGCGGGGCCGGTCGGCCAGGTCACCGCCGAGCGCGGGCGTGTAGCGCGCGAGCTCTTCCTCCAGCGCGTCCACATCGGACAGCGGGTCGCGGCCGGGCTCGAAGGTCGCGCAGTCGATGACGTGCACCAGCACCGCGCAGCGCTCGATGTGGCGCAGGAAGTCCAGGCCGAGACCCTTTCCCTCGCTGGCGCCCGGAATCAGGCCGGGGACGTCGGCCATGGTGAAGACGACCTCGCCCGCGGTGATCACGCCGAGGTTGGGCACGAGTGTCGTGAAGGGATAGTCGGCGATCTTCGGCTTCGCGGCGGACAGCACGGAGATCAGCGACGACTTGCCTGCCGACGGGAAGCCGAGCAGGCCGACATCGGCGACGGAGCGCAGCTCCAGCACGAGGTCGCGCTCTTCGCCCGGCTCGCCGAGCAGCGCGAACCCGGGCGCCTTGCGGGCCTTGGACGACAGCGCGCGGTTGCCGAGGCCACCACGCCCGCCCTGCGCGGCGACGAAGGTGGTGCCCGCGCCGATGAGGTCGGCGAGGATCTCGCCGTCCTCGGTCATCACGACCGTGCCGCTGGGCACGTGCATGGTCAGGGTCTCCCCCGCCGCGCCCTGGCGGTCGTCGCCTGCGCCCTGCTTGCCGTTGCCGGCGCGGGCGTGCGGACGGAAGTGGAAGTCGAGCAGCGTGTGGACGTTCGGGTCGACGACCAGCAGCACGTCGCCGCCGTTGCCGCCGTTGCCGCCGTCGGGGCCGCCGAGTGGCTTGAACTTTTCGCGGTGCACCGAGGCGCAGCCGTGCCCACCGTCGCCCGCGGCCAGATGAATGACCGCGCGGTCAACGAACCGGGACGCCATGGGAACTGCCTCTCTGCCTACGAAAAAGATCTACTACAAACAAAACGAGGGGTGGCACCGGATATTCCGGCCCCACCCCTCGTTCAGAGGTTCTGATTAAGCGTCGACCGTCTCGGACGGAACGATGTTGACCGTCTTGCGGCCACGCTTCGTGCCGAACTGGACCGCACCGGCCGCGAGAGCGAACAGCGTGTCGTCGCCGCCACGGCCGACGTTCACGCCGGGGTGGAACTTGGTGCCGCGCTGACGGATGAGGATCTCGCCCGCGTTGACTTCCTGGCCACCGTAACGCTTGACCCCGAGCCGCTGGGCGTTGGAGTCACGACCGTTGCGGGAGCTGGAAGCACCCTTCTTGTGTGCCATAGCTGCTCGGGTTCCTTACTGGTTGATGCCGGTGACCTCGACCAGGGTCAGCTTCTGCCTGTGACCCTGACGCTTGTGGTAACCGGTCTTGTTCTTGAACTTGTGGATGCGGATCTTGGGACCCTTGGTCTGCTCGACGACCTTGCCGGTGACCGAGACCTTCGCCAACGCGTCCGCGTCCGTGGTCACTTCGCCGCCATCCACGAAGAGGATGGCGGGGAAGGTGTGCTCGGTACCAGGCGCGCCCTCGAGCTTCTCGACCTCGACGACGTCGCCGACGGCCACCTTGTACTGCTTGCCGCCGGTCTTGACGATCGCGTACGCCGACACGGGAGTCTCCTGCTTATTCGACAACGGGTGGGGGATTGTGCTGGCGGCCCGCCGTGGGAGGAGCGGTCCAGGTCCTGCACAATGCGGCCCGCTCTACTGGCGGGCCGCATTACAGGTTACGTGCTGTGCTGCAAAGGGGTCACACCGGGGTGGTCAAACCCCGTTCACGAAGGGTTCTCCGCGCTGACCGGCGGGCCTGCCGGGCGGGAAGCCGCCCTGCGGGGCCGCCGCCTGGCCGAACGCACGGCCGGAGCCGGGACGCTGACCTCGGGAGCGGGCTCTTCGGGGATGAAGTCCGTGGTCGCCGACGGAGCGGTTTCCACCTGGGCCTCCTCCGTGACCTCGGCGGCCTCGGCGGGAGCTTCGGCGGCCTCGGCCACTTCGGTCACCTCGACCGTGGTCTCCGGGGTCTCTTCGGCCTCCACGACCTCAGTGACCTCGGCAGTCACTTCCTGTGACGGCTCCTCGGCGGCGTGGGCGTGGCCGTTCAGCGTGGCGTGCTCCTCGTCCTTCGCCTTCGCGGCGTTGGCGATGGCCTGCACGGCCGAGACGACCGACTCACGCTGCTCGGGCGTCGGCGCCGCGGGCGTCTCCGCCTTGGCCGCCGCGTGCTGCTCGGCCTCGTCGGCCTTGCCGCCGCCCCGGTTGCGCGAGCGGCGCGAACCGCCACCGCCACCGGAGGACTGCTGCTGGTTCTGCTGCTGGCCGCCGCCACCGTTGCCGCCGTTGTTACCGCCGTTGCCGCCACCCGGCGTGCGCTGCGGCTCGGACGTGACGACCACGCCACGGCCCTTACAGTGCTCGCACGAGGTGGAGAAGGCCTCCAGCAGGCCGGTGCCGATCTTCTTGCGGGTCATCTGCACCAGGCCGAGCGAGGTGACCTCGGCGACCTGGTGGCGGGTGCGATCCCGGCCGAGGCACTCGGTCAGGCGGCGCAGCACCAGCTCACGGTTGGACTCGAGCACCATGTCGATGAAGTCGATGACGATGATGCCGCCGATGTCACGCAGCCGGAGCTGACGGACGATCTCCTCGGCGGACTCCAGGTTGTTCCTGGTGACCGTCTCTTCGAGGTTGCCGCCCGAACCGGTGAACTTGCCGGTGTTGACGTCGATGACCGTCATCGCCTCGGTGCGGTCGATGACCAGGTAACCACCGGACGGCAGCCAGACCTTGCGGTCGAGCGCCTTGGTGATCTGCTCGTCGATGCGGTGGTCGTGGAACGCGTCGCCGGTGCCGGTGTAGCGCTTGAGGCGGTCGGCGAGGTCGGGCGCCACGTTCTCGACGTAGGTGTGGATGGTCTCCCACGCCGTGTTCCCCTGGATCTCCAGTGTGGAGAAGTCCTCGGTGAACAGGTCGCGGACGACCTTGACCAGCAGGTCGGGCTCTTCGTAGAGCAGGGTCGGCGCGCTGGACTTCTTGCCCGCGCTCGCGTCGGCCTTCTCCTTGATGACGTCCCACTGCGACTTCAGGCGCGAGACGTCGCGGCCGAGCTCCTCCTCGCTGATGCCCTCCGAGGCGGTGCGGATGATCACACCGGCGTCCTCGGGGACGATGCGCTTGAGGATGTCCTTGAGGCGGCGGCGCTCGTTCTCCGGCAGCTTGCGGGAGATGCCGGTCGCGCCACCGGCTGGCACGTAGACCAGGAAGCGGCCGGGCAGCGAGATCTGCGTGGTGAGGCGGGCGCCCTTGTGCCCGACCGGATCCTTCGTGACCTGCACGAGGACGCTGTCACCACTGGACAGTGCCTGCTCGATCTTGCGCGCCTTGCCTTCGAGGCCAGCGGCGTCCCAGTCGACCTCACCGGCGTAGAGCACGGCGTTGCGGCCGCGGCCGATGTCGATGAAGGCGGCCTCCATCGAGGGCAGCACGTTCTGCACGCGGCCGAGGTAGACGTTGCCCACGATCGAGCCGGTGCCCGACGAGGTCACGAAGTGCTCGACCAGCACGCCGTCTTCCAGCACGCCGATCTGCGTGGACTCGCCGCGCTCGGCGACGACCATGGCGCGCTCGACCGCCTCACGGCGGGCGAGGAACTCGGCCTCGGACAGGATCGGCGCGCGGCGGCGGCCGGCCTCGCGTCCGTCACGGCGACGCTGGCGCTTGGCCTCCAGGCGCGTCGAGCCGCGCACGCTGCGCACCTCGTCACGGGCCGGGCGCTCGGGGCGCTCGGTGGCCTCGCCCTTGGCCGGGCGGGTGTGCACGACGGTGTTCGGCGGGTCGTCACCGGCGGCGACGTCGCCTTCGTCCTCGCCACCCTTGCGGCGGCGGCGGCGACGGCGACGCTTGTTGCCACCGTCCGCGTCACCTTCGGCATCGGCGTCGTCGGCTTCGGCCGCGACCTCGACGACCGCTTCGGCCTCTTCGTCGTCGGCCTTCTCGGCGGCGGGCTCGGACAGCTCGTCGCCCTCTTCGCCCGCGTTGTCGTCGGCGCCCTTGCCACGGCCACGGCCACGGCGGCCGCGACGACGGCGGCGGCGACCGGAATCGTCACCGTCCTCGCCGGTGTCGGCGCCCTCGGCCTGCGGCTGCTCTTCCTCGACGTCCTCGTCGACCTCGGCGACGGGCTCGGGCTCCGGCTTGCGCGCGGGCTTCGCGGCCACCGGCTCCGGCGGCAGGAAGATCGGCGACGGCGCGGCGAAGACCGGCACGTGCGCGGCGACCCGGCGCTTCGGGGCGGGTTCCGGCTCGGGCTCGGGTTCCGGCTCGACGACGGGCTCGACAACGGCCTCGACGACCGGCTCGGGCTCCGGGGCCGCTTCGGCCTCGGGCTCGCTGACGAGACCCAGCGACTCGGCGACCTTGATCGCGACGTCACGCGACACGCTGGACTGCGCGCTGCGGACGCTTTCACCCAGCTCGGCGAGCTTGGCGAGCAGTTCGCGGCTGTTCGAGTCGAGCAGCTTGGCCAGCGCGTGCACGCGGATCTTGGCGGGCAGGCCGTCCAGCGGACCGGTCGTGGATGTGGCGGTATTCCCGCCGGTGTTCTCGGCGGGTGTGTCCGCGTTCGACATATATCTCCTCCGCCCCCGGGCGCGTCGCCGATGATCACCGGCACTGACGCGGCCGCGCAGGGGCCCCTTTCTGTTCGTTCCGTCGTGGTGGTCACCGACGACGGGAATCCTTGCCTTGGACCGTGACGTCGCCGAGTCTTTCCGGCGGCCGCGCACGGCTTGAGGTCCACTTCGGCGGGGCCCTCGCCGCCCACCTACCACGCCTTCGTCGAGCCGCTTACGGAGCGGCGACGAGCGCGGAGCTCACGAGGTCCTTCACCGGGTCGTAACGCCGCAGGCGGCGCCTGCGGACCTGACGACCGATTCGAGTATCCCACACGACCGCCCGCTCGCCGTGTGGCCGGTGACACGGGCGAGTCACCATCAGGTCACCATGGGCAGTCGCGACCCACCTCTCGGGCGAACTTTCCGTCAGCGCTTGTCCGCCCGCCAATCGGTGGTTACCGTGCGGCTTCAGGCAGGTGGAAGGCCATTCGATCGAGCGGGGAGGTGCGGTGCGCGTGCTGGCACGACCGCTGGTCGCACTGGGCTGCGCCGCACTGGTGATCGCGCTGGTCAACGGCCCCGCGGGCGCCGACGAGACGGCTCCGGCCTGTCCTTCCGCCGGGCGCGCCCTGCGCTACGTGACCGTCTTCGCTCGCGGCACCACCCAGGCCGAGGCCGAGTCGCAGATCACTACCGCCTGTGGTGCCACGACCGTGTACTACCCGCAGATCGGTGTCGGCGTGGCGACCTCACCCGATCCGCGCTTCGGCGAGCGGTTCGGCGTGGACCGCGCGTTCAGCGCGCAGGCCGAGCGGCTCGCCGCGCAGCAGAACCTGGCGGTCAAGCCGTCGCCGGCCCGTGCCGAACTCCCCCAGACCGACCCCGCCAAGGTGCCCACCGCCGACCGTTCCGACGAGCAGTGGGACATGAAGGCGATCGACGCCGTCGCCGCCAGAGCCATAAACCCGGGTAAGCGGTCCGTGGTGGTCGGCGTGCTCGACTCCGGCGTCGACCCGGCCCATCCCGACCTGGCGCCCGCGCTGGCCGCGGACGAGTCGGCGGGCTGCCTGACCGGCGCGCCCGACACCAGCCCCAAGGCATGGGCGCCGACGACCTCGGCGCACGGCACGCACGTCGCGGGCACCATCGCGGCCGCCGACGACGGCAAGGGCGTCACCGGCGTCGCGCCCGGCGTCCGGATCGCCTCGGTGAAGGTGATCGACGACCGCGGCTACGTCGACCCCGAAGCCGCCGTCTGCGGGCTGATGTGGGCGGCCAAGCAGCACATGAAGGTGACGAACAGCAGCTTCTTCGTCGACCCGTGGGCCCTGTCGTGCGCGCACAACAAAGATCACCGGGTCGTGCGAGAGGTGCTCGCGCGCGCCGTCGAATACAGCACCTCCGCCGGGACGCTGAACGTCGCGGCCGCGACGAACGAGGCGGTCAATCTCACGCCGTCGCCCCGGTCCGCTTCGGCCAAGGCCACCGGCTGCGAAGCGCTGCCCGCCGGGCTGCGTGACGTGGTGGCGGTCTCGGCCGTCGGCGCCGACCGGGTCAAGGCGGGCTACAGCTCGTACGGGCTGGGCGTGATCGATGTCACGGCGCCGGGTGGCGATCCCGGCGAGTGCGTCCTGTCGACCGTGCCCGGCGGCTACGCGCCGCTGTGCGGGACCTCGATGGCGGCCCCGCACGTGGCCGGCGTCGTCGCGCTGCTGGCTTCGGCACACCCCGGCTACGGTCCGCGACAGCTGCGCAAGACGCTCGACGCCCAAGCGCAGCCGATCGCGTGCCCCGACGACTACGACCTCACCGGCGACGGCACGCAGGACGCGTACTGCGCCGGCTACGAGGGTTACAACGGTTTCTACGGTCACGGCATGGCCAACGCGCTGGCCGCCGTCGCACCCGCCGTGCGTTCGCTCGCGGGCTAGGCGAACATCCACCACCGCCACGGGGGCGGGGAGGCTTACTTGAGGAGTAGGTGGCCTAGGCGCTTCGAGGAGGCCCAGATGCCGAGGCCCGCCATCGCCAGCAGGTAGGCGAGGTTGCCGAGCATGGACGGTTCGAACACGCCGACCGACAGGGCGCGCATCAGCTCGACGCCGTGGTACAGCGGGAAACACCGGACCACGATCTGGAGCGCCTCCGGGTACACCGACAGCGGGTAGAACGTGGTCGAGAACAGGAACAACGGCATCAGCACGAGCTGGATGTAGTCGAACTGGGAGGTCGAGCGCAGGAAACTCGCGCTGGCCATGCCGATCGCGGCGAAAGCGAACGAGATCAGCAGGGCGACCGGCACCAGCAGCAGCGCCCATGGGCTGTGCACGAGCCCCATCACCGACATCACGCCGAGGAAGCCGAGCGCGTAGATGCCGCCGCGCACCACGGCCCAGGAGATCTCGCCGATCGCGACGTCGAATGGGCCCATCGGGGTCGAAAGGATCGCGTCGTAGAGCTTGGAGTGCCTGAGTTTGAAGAACATGTTGTACGTGGAGTCGAACACCGCGCCGTTCATCGCCGAAGAGGCCATGAGCGCGGGCGCGACGAAGGCGACGTAGCTCATCGTCTGGCCGCCGGGGCCCGCGACTTCGGTGACCAGCTTGCCGAACCCGTATTGGAAGGCCAGCAGGTACAGCACCGGCTCCAGCGCGCCGGACAGGAACATCAGCCAGATCCGGGAGTAGACGAGGACCGAGCGTTCGACGAGCGCGCTCGCGCGGCCCGCGTACATCGCGGCGGGCAGCACGCGCAGCAGGACGCCGCGGCGCCCGGTCTGTTCGAGGACACTCATTTGTCAGACCACCAGCCGACGATAGAAGTTACGGCGAGCCAGGTAGGCGCCCGCGACGCCGAGCGCGCAGAGGAACGCGAAGTGACCCAGCATGGCGAGTGCGCCGGGGCCGGCTCCGGTGGCGCCGCGGGCGAGTTCGTTTCCGTGCCACAGCGGGGAAATCCAGGCGAGCCAGCGTAGGAAGAGTGGCAGCTGGGCGATCGGGAAGAAGGTGCCGCTGAACAGGATCATCGGCATCAGCACGAAGCGGAACAGCATGCCGAACCGCTCCCCCTCGTCATGGGTCGCCGCCGCGAAGGCCATGATCGGCGCGGCGGTCGCCATGCCGGCGAACACGCCGATCACGATGACGATCAGCACCCCGGCATTGGCCCAAGCGCCGAAGAACGCCGCGACCACCGCGTACGTCACCGAGGCCAGCAACAGCCGGAGCGCGATCCACAGCGCGTGCCCGCCGCACACCTGGCCGGGGCTGACCGGAGTCGCCGTGGCCGCCACGAAATGCCGCTGCCACTTGAAGCCGGACAGCACCGCGTACGTCGACTCGCCGACGGCGAACTGGATCGCGCCGGCGACGAGCAGGCATGGCGCGATGTACTGCAGATACGGCAGGCCGCCGGTGGCGGGCCCGGCCTCCACCTGCGACCCGAAGCCGAGCCCCATCGCGCCGAGGAACAGCACGGGCTGCAGGCCGCTCGAATACAGCGTCGCCTTCCAATAGCGCCGGTACCAGGTCCAGTAAGCCTCAAGCTGCGCCCAGGCGCCCGCCCACATTCCCGGCACCCGGCCGGTCGACCGCGCGGTGGTCATCACTCCACCAGCGATCGGCCGGTGAGGCGGAGGAAGACGTCCTCCAGGCTGCTGCGCCGGACCAGGCTCGACACCGGCCGGATCCCTTCGGCGGTCACCCGTTCCAAGGCTGCCTCGCCCTGCGGCGTGTAGAGCAGCGCCCGGTCGGCCAGGACTTCGACCCGCTCGGCGAACCGGGTCAGGTCGGGCGGCGCCTCGCCCGGCGGGAAGCGCAGCTCCAGCACCTCGCGGGTGGAGTACTTGGCGATCAGCCCGGACGGCGAGCCCTCGGCGACGATCCGCCCGTTGTCCATGACGACCAGACGGTCGCAGAGCTGCTCCGCCTCATCCATGTAGTGCGTAGTGATGATGAGCGTGACGCCGTTGGCCTTGAGGCGGAACAGCCTGTCCCACAACAGATGCCGGGCCTGCGGGTCGAGCCCTGTCGTCGGCTCGTCGAGCAGCAGCAGCTCGGGATCGTTGACCAGCGAGCGCGCGATGGTGAGCCTGCGCTTCATCCCGCCGGACAGCGCTTCCACTTCGGCGTTCTCGCGGTCGGACAGCTGCGCGAACTCCAGCAGCTCCCCCGCCTTCTCCTTGACGTGCGCCCGGGAGAGCCCGAAGTAGCGGCCGTAGACCTGCAGGTTCTGCCGGACGGTGAGTTCGGTGTCGAGGTTGTCCTGCTGCGGGACCACGCCGAGCCTGGCGCGGATCTTCGGCCCGTCGACGCTCGGATCCATGCCGAGCACCTTGAGGTCGCCGTCCGACCGCGGCGAGACGGTGGCGATCATCCGCATGGTCGAGGACTTGCCTGCCCCGTTCGGCCCGAGGAATCCGAACGCCTCGCCCCGCTTGACCTGCACGTCGATCCCGCGCACGGCCTCGAACTCGCCGAAACGCTTCACCAGCGCCTTCGCCTGCACCATCGGTTCGTCGTGATCCACGCTTCGCAGCCTAGGACCCGGCACCGACACTTTTCGACAGCTTTACCGCCGAGCTAAGTTTTCAACATCGGTTGATAACATCGTTTCCCAAGTGTCGCAAGGGTTTCAGGGTTGCTCTGTGTCGCTCGAAGGAGTGGCTTTGCGGAGCGTCGCCGGTTCAAGTCGGGCTTTTCGGCCACCCCGGCGGGTTTGCTTGCGCGTCGTGGCGGAAGCGACCGCCGAGACGATTGAGGAGATTTCACCGATGACCACCATCGAGCAGGACGTGACCGAGGTGCGGACGGCACTGCGGGACACGTTGGCCGCGCACAAGTCGATGTACTTGGCGACGGTCGGGAGCAACGGCCCGTGGGTGGGCGGGGTGTACTTCGCCGAGAGCGACCCGTTCACCCTGGAGCTCGTGCTCGAAGACAGCGGCCGCACCCTCGCCGCGATCCGCGCGAACCCGGAGGTGGCCGTCGTGGTGTCGACCGGCACCCCGGCGGAGCCGTTCCTGCAGGCACGCGCGACGGCCGAGGTGATCGAGGGCGACGAGGACTCGATGATCCGCGCCCGGCTGCAGGCGAAGGTGCCCGAGGTGGCGCCGTTCCTGGGCTTCCCGATCAAGACGGTCCGGCTGACGGTCTCGTCGTGGCGGGTCACCGACCTGGTCAAGGGCTGGCTGCCGGGCAAGGAAATCACCCCGGCCGCCTAGCTCACCCGGGGTCGTGAGTGGTACGACCGGTTAGAACCGGCCGTACCACTCACGACCCCAGCGCTCAGCCGACCTGGACGACCAGTGTCTGGCTCACCCCGTTCACGGTCACCGTCAGGCGCGCGGTGCCCGGACGCAATGCCGTCAGCACGCCCGTCGCCGGATCGAACGCCGCGACGTCCCACGGCGCCGTACGCGCGCCGACGCGGGTGCCCCACGAGCCCGTCCAAGCCGCGCTCACCGGATACGCGACCGGTACCTGCCGCCCGCCTTGGGTGAGCACGGCCGAGACCTGGGCCGTGCCGCCAGGCGCCAAAGCCGCAGGTCCCGAGATGCTCAGCGAGTCCACGTTCGGGCGGGTTTCGAAGCGCACCGGCTCGCGCCGGTCGGCCGGGTCCATCCGCACGAGGGTCCAGCCGACGAAGCCGCCGTCGCCGGGCGCGGCCGCGGGCGCCTTGCCCGAGTTGCCGTTGATCAGGTACGGCACACCGTCCACTCGCGACAGACTGAAGACACCGGCGTGCGAGGCGATCGCGCCAGCCGGTTTTCCTGACGCACGCTCGAAATCGGTGAGCCAGGTCGTCAGGAGGGAGGCCTCCTTGCGGTCGGTCAGCTGGGAACCGCCGGTCGGGCTCGGGTCCTGGACCGGGTGGTGCATCGCCACCACGACACCGCGTACCGCGGGATCGGCCTGTGCGCCGTCCAAGGCCGAGCGCAGCAGCCGGACCTGGTCGAAGCCGCCGCCGCGCAGGGTTCCGCGCGAGGAATCCAGGAGTATCAAACGGATCCCGCGCACGTCGACCACGCGATGGGTCTCACCGAAGGCGGCCTGGAACTCGGTGAGCCCGTGTCCGCCGTCGGCTTCGTGGTTGCCGGGGACGTAGTACCAGGGGACCTTGCCTTCGAGTTCCTCGAGCAGCACGGACTTGGCCAGCGCGAAGTCCGGCGCGGTGCCGCGGTCGACCAGGTCGCCGTTGATGAGCACGAGGTCCGGCTTGGCCGCGACGGCCTCGCGCAGCGCGCGGCGTGCCTGGCCGACCATCGCCGGGTTGTCCGAGGTGAACTGGGCGTCGCTGACGACGGCGACGCGCAGGCCGCCCGTGCCGGCCAGGCCGAGTGCCGGGTCGTGCGGGAGCGAGTCCGCAGGCACCTCGGCCGATGGCGCGACCGAGAAGGTCAGGTCGTCGAAGACGAGACGGCCTTCGTATTGCTGGTCCGGGATGTTCTCGACGGCGTAGAACCTGGTCAGCCGCTGCCCGGCGGGCAACGCGGCGGGCACAGTGGCCTCGGCGTAGCGCCAGCCGGTCCAGTCGACGCTCAGCGAGAAGTCGACGATCGAAGGGACGTTCGCGGCGTCGCGGAGTTCGCCGCGGATCCAGGCGCCCTTGCCGTCACCGTTGATCCACAAGCCGATCTTCTGCGTGCCCGCCGGGACCGCGAGCGGCACGGCCGCCGTCACATACGCGGCGCGGGTCGCGTTGGTGCCGGTCAGGCGGTAGTCCAACGCCAAGCCTCGGCCGCCGTGACCGGGCGCCTCGGCCAGCGCGGCGCCGACGACCGCCGGGTAGACGCTCGCGCTCCAGCCGTTCGGACCGTCCAAACCGGACGCGAGGCGGGACTCGGTGCCCACGGAAGTGCTGAGATGCGTGGACAATCCGGCCGCGGTCGCGGTGATGACCGACGCCCCGGCCGCCTTCAGCGCGGTCACGGCGAACCCGTCGCCGGACGGTTCGACGCGCACCACCGAGTGGTCGTAGTCGAGTTTGACGTCGTCCGGCTCGATCCAGGTGCCGTAGCCGTCCGCGTCGTAGCCGAGCACCTTGAACGTGCCGCGCGCCGAAGCACCCGAGAGCGCGACCTGCTCGGTACTCGTGGCGAGGCGGACTGCCTTGCCCAGCACCGAAAGCCCGAGCCGTCCGCGCGCGAGTCCCTGTCCCGCCCTGACTTCGACGTCGCCGGGTTCGTGCGCGGTGAAGACGCCTCGCGTGACGCTCCCCCGCGCCGGGCTCGTGGTGAACCACTGGGGCGAGGCGGCGACGGGCGCGCCGGTTTCGTCGTGACCGCCGGGAAAGAGCTTGCGGGTCAAGCCGGGCAGCACCCGGCGGGCGTCCGTGGTGTCCTCGACCGGGCGTGGTGCGAACGCGGTCAGCTTGCCGCTGCCCGCGGCCGTCGCGAAGCCGATGCCGTTGGGCACGGTGCGCTCGCCGCCGTCGGACGGCGAGTTGTGCACGGTCGGCGCGGCTTCGCCTTCCTCGCGGGCGATCAGCGTCGACGAGCCGCCGCCGTCGAGGTTGATCGCGTCGGACGCGCCGAGCGACTTCATGTGCCTGGCGAGTTCGAGCTCGGTCATGCCCCGGCTGTCGATCTGGCGGCCGTCGATGGTCGCCAGCCACATCTTCCGGCCGTCCGCCGAGAACCCGACAGCCGTGCGCGGGTGCATCGCGACCGAGTCGACCGGCTGGATCTGGCCGTTCTTGACGAGCACCTTGTTGCCGCCGACGGCGACCGCGATCTTCCCGGCGTCACTGCGCGGCGCGAAGGTGACGCCCACCTGGTCGCCCACGCGCAGCGCGCTCAGCGCGTCGGCTCCGGCGTCTCTGGCCAGAAGAACCGTGCTGCCGGCAGGAATCGGGCCGTCCGCCGGCTGGGTGCGCACCGCGCTGACCACGCCGCCGCGCAGCTCGATCTCGCGCACCCTGGCCGCGCCGGTGACCGCCGTGCGCCGCGAAGACGCGCCCCAGAGCGGGGTGTAGACGCCGAGTGAGGCGACCTCGGGGCTGTTGAAGTTCGACGCCGTCAGCACCTGACCGCCCGGCAGGGTGACCGACGCTTCGAGGAACACCTCAGCGAGCCGCGCGCGGCCTGCTTCCGTGACCGACGCGGTGAGGTTGTGGCCTGCCGCGGGCGCCGTCTGCAGCTGGGACTTGTCGATGCCGACACCGATCGGCGCGCCGGAGGCGTTGATGTCGAAGAAGTCGCCGTTGACGCCCGCGACCGAGCCGGTGCGGCCGACCTGCTGCGAGAGCGGTGTTCTCGCGGACACCGTGCCTGGGCTGAGATAGGTGGGGCGCAACGACTTCACCGTGAGGTCGACGGCGAGGGTGTCGCCGCGGATCCAGCCGAGTGGGTCGTAGCGGTCGAACTCGGTGAGGTTCAGTCCCGGCGCGACCGGCGAGGTGGCGCTGCTGGTCAGCAGGCCGTCGTCGGGCTCGGCGGTGGCGTAGGTGACGGGGCCCTCGTGCGCGGACGAGGCCGAGGGCGCGGCTTCGACCGGCGGCGGGCCGAGCGGGGCGGACAGCGGGTCGGCGGTGGCGGGCGCGGTGAGGACGGACCCCAGCACGGCCGTGAGCGCAAGCAGGCGTGACTTCTTCACGAGCTACCCCAGCATCGAGTGAATGGTTGAGAACAAGCTCACCTGATCAGGAGGGCCGTGAGAAGACCTGCGGGTGAACGCTCCCCGAACGGCCTAGGGCGTCATCCGGGCGGAAAGGAAAGCAGTGGCCGCGGCGGTGTCGCCACCGAGCTCGACTTTGGCGAGCGGGTAGCGCTGCCAAAGCATGAGCAGCAGTTCCTGGCCAGTGCCTTCGGCCGTCGCGGCGGGCTCGGCGTCCTCGCCGACGGCGGGCACTTCGCCTTCGCCGACCGCGGGCAGGTGCCACGAGGTGCCGGCGTCGGTGGCGCGCAGGGTGAGCGACGCGGTCAGCGGCGGCGGGGTGTGCCAGCGGGTGACGCGCGGCAGCATCTCGGTGAGCACCTCGTCGACGCCGTCGGCCGCGATGACGGGGTCGAGCACGAGTTCCTCGCCCGCCGAGGTGGCCGCGTCGTAGAGATGGACCGCGATCTCCTGGGTCTGGCGGCGGAACCAGAACGCCTTGATCTTGGCGCTGGTGCCGAAATGCCAGGTCGGGTCGGCCGGATCGGCCGCTTCGAGTGCCTCGATCAGCTTGGCCGCCGACTCCGCGTACCAGTCGGCCAGGTCGCCGTCCGGGACCTTGTCGAAGTCCTGCTTGATGGACTCGCCGGTGATGATCATGCCGGTGGCCCAGCGATGGACGTTGCCGAGATGCACGGCGAGGTCCGTCAGCCGCCAGTCACCGCACGTCTTGACGGGCGCGTCGTGGTCGGCGGTGCGCAGGACGCGCTCGAACTCCGCGACGAGGCGGCGCAGGTGCGGAAGGTAGTCGGCGGGCGCGAGCGGCATGAGGTCCTCCAAAAAGGTCGTGAGTGTTCCCGACGGTTCTCACCGTCGGGAACACTCACGAGTCTTTCAGGCTTCCGGGAACCAGAGCTTGAGCTCGCGCTCAGCCGACTCCGGCGAGTCGGAGCCGTGCACCAGGTTGTACTGGGTCTCCAGCGCGAAGTCGCCGCGGATCGTGCCGGGGGTGGCCTTCTCGACCGGGTCGGTGCCACCGGCGAGCTGGCGGAACGCGGCGATCGCGCGCGGGCCCTCGACGGCGAGCGCGACGAGCGGGCCCGAGGTGATGAACTCGAGGAGGTCACCGAAGAACGGGCGCTCCTTGTGCTCGGCGTAGTGCTCCTCGGCGACCGAGCGCTCGACGGTGCGCAGTTCCAGCGCGGCCAGCTTCAGGCCCTTGCGCTCGATCCGCGAGATGACCTCGCCGACCAGGCCGCGCGCGACGCCATCGGGCTTGACCAGAACCAGGGTGCGTTCAGTCACGACGGTATTTCTCCTTGGGTGGATTTCGTGTATTCGTGGCGAGCTTATCCGGCTGGTCAGCGGCGCTGCGGCTGCAGGGTCTTCGACCACAGCGAAGCACCCGTGGCGTCGCGGAGGTCAACGGTCAGCGCGCCACTGGAACCGTCGATGTTGATCTCACCGAAATGCTGGAAACCGTCGGCGGGCGAGGTGTTCGCGGCGGGCGGCGCGTGCACGAAAACGGCCTGGGGCCCGAATGTCGGGTCGAGCGTGTTCGGCCCGAACGCGCCGGCGTTGAGCGGACCGGAAACGAACTCCCAGAACGGATCGAAGTCCTGGAAGGTCGCGCGGTCCGGCGAGTACTCGTGCGCGGCCGTGTAGTGCACGTCCGCGGTCAGCCAGACCACGTTGCGCACCTTGCGCTTGCGGATCTCGCTCAGCACCCAGGCCAGCTCGGTCTCACGGCCGCCAGGCGCGCCGGGCAGGCCGTTCGCGACGCCTTCGATGTCCTTGCCGTCCGGCACGGTCAGCCCGATCGGCAGGTCGGCCTGGATGATCTTCCAGGTCGCGGTGCTGCGGTCGAGCGCGTCGACGAGCCAGCGCGCCTGCTTGTCACCGAGGATGTGGCCGGGCTTGGTGCGGTCCGAGGTGTTGGCGTCCTTGTAGGTCCGCATGTCGAGCACGAAGATCTCGGCACGCGCGCCGTAGCGGAAATGCCGGTAGACGCGGCCGTCGACGGCCGCGCGGCGGTCGATCGGGTGCCATTCGTGGAATGCCTGGAACGCGCGCGGGGCGAGCACGTCGACGCGCTTTTCGGTGTATTCGGGGCGGTCGTTGAGGATTTCGCCGGGATACCAGTTGTTGACGACCTCGTGGTCGTCCCACTGCACGTAACTCGGCACGGAAGCGGCGAACCGCTTGAGGTTCTCGTCGAGCAGGTTGTAGGCGAACTGGCCGCGGTACTCGTCGAGCGTCTCGGCGACCTTCGACTTCTCCGGCGTGACGATGTTGCGCCAGGTCCGTCCGCCGGGCAGCGCGACGGTCTCGGTCAGCGGCCCGTCGGCGTACACGGTGTCGCCGCTGTGCAGGAACAGGTCGGGGTTCCGCGCGGCCATGGCGCCGTAGATGGTCATGCCGCCGCGCTCGGGGTTGATGCCCCAGTTCTGGCCGACGACGTCGCCGCCCCACACGAGCCGCAGGTCGCGGCGGCTGAACGGCAGCGGAGCCGTGCCGAACCGCCCGGTCAGCGGCTCGCTGCGGGTCCGGTCGTCGTCGGCGACCACGCGGTAGTGGTACTCCGTGCCCGGCAGCAGACCGGGGATGCGGACCTTGCCGGTGCCGCCGGTCTCCGGGCTCATCACCGGCCCGCGGATGCGGCGCGCGTGCCGGAACGATTCGTCGCACGACACCTCGACGATCAGCCGGGACGGCTTGTCCGCGCGCGTCCAGACGATGGCGGAGTCGGTGGTCACGTCACCGGACTGCACGCCATGTGTCAGCACGGGCCGGGGTCGGACCAGCGGGGACGCTCCCGCGAGCGGGGCGCGCAGTGCTCCGGTGGCGAGCACTCCGGCGCCCAGGAAACCTGCGCGCAGCAGGGTACGGCGAGTCGGTTCGGTCATGCGCGGTTTCTATCCCGGCAGTGCGGCCGGTTGGCCAACGGCGGCTTTCCGGGCGGTGAACCGGCTAGCTTGGGAAGCATGCGAGTCCCAGTGCTGGCGGCCTGCGTGCTGACCACCATGTCCTTGCTCACTTCGCCCGCGTCGGCGGGCCACGAACCACGCGCGACGATCCGCTACACCGAGCACGGTGTCCCGCACATCGTCGCGCGTTCCTTCGACGGTCTCGGCTACGGCTACGGGTATGCCGCCGCGAAGGACAACTTCTGCGAGCTGGCCAACGGGTATCTGACGTTGAGCGCCGAGCGGTCCCGGTTCCTCGGGCCGGACGGCAAGGGGAACGACGCGCTCAGTGGCGCGCGGACGAACCTCGCCAGTGACCTGCATTTCCAGCGTCTCAACGACTCCGGGGTCGTCGAAGGGCTGGTCGCCCAGCGTGCGCCGCAGGGTCCGCTGCCTGAGGTGCGGCAGCTCGTCGCGGGCTATGTCGCCGGGTACAACAAGTACCTGGCGCAAGGGGTCACCGACCCCACCTGCCGCGGTGCCGCGTGGCTGAGGCCGATCCGGGAACTCGACGTCTACCGGCACTTCTACGCCGTCGCGGGCGTCGCGGGGCAGGGCGCGCTCGCCGACGCGCTGGTGAACTCCCAGCCCGGTGCCACGGCTGAAGCTCCCGCCGACGCGGCGAAGATCGCCGCGGCCGCCGACGCCGCGCTGGGCACCGGAGACCTCGGCAGCAACGGCATCGCGATCGGCGCCGACGCCACCGCGCACGGCAGCAGCGTGCTGCTCGGCAACCCGCATTACCCCTGGCAGGGCGGACGGCGGTTCTGGCAGTCGCAGCTCACCATTCCCGGGCGGTTCGACGCGGCGGGCGCGAGCCTGCTCGGCTTCCCGCTGATCCAGATCGGGCACACGGCCAACGCCGCGTGGACGCACACGGTCGCCACCGCGCGGACGGTCGGCCTGTACGAGGTGCCGCTCTCCCCCGACGACCGCATGACGTACCTGGTCGACGGCAAGCCGGAGAAGATGACCTCGACGACCGTGCACGTCAAGGTCAAGCAGCCGGACGGTTCGCTCGCCGACGTCGGCAGGCAGTTGTATTCGACTCGCTATGGGCCGGTGCTCACCTCCTTCTTCGGCACACCGGTGCCGTGGACCACGAAGTCCGCCTACGCGGTGCGGGACGCGAACGCGACGAACCTGCGCGGGCTCAACACCTGGTTCCAGCTGGACCAGGCACAGGACACGCGCCAGATCGTGCGCGCGCTTTCGTCGACCTTGGGTGCGCCGTGGGTCAACACGATCGCCACCGACCGGGCCGGGAACGCGCTCTACGCGGACATCCAGACTGTCCCACACGTCACCGACACTTTGGTGAACGAGTGCTCAACTCCGTTGGGGCGTAACCTTTTCCCGGCTTCCGGCTTCTCCGTGCTCGACGGTTCCCGGTCGGCGTGCGGCTGGGGAAGCGACCCGGACGCGGTCCAGCCCGGACTGCTCGGCCCCGGGAAACTGCCGATGACCCAGCGCCGTGACTACGCGCTCAACGCGAACGACAGCCCCTGGCAGGCGAACGTGAAGGCGCCGATCACCGGGTACCCGCGCATCGTCGGCGACATCGGCACCACGCGCTCGGCGCGCACCCGCGAGGCGTTGCTGAGCGTGGACGGCAAGACGTTCACTCCGGACTCGATGAAGCGGCTGCTCTTCGGCGACCGGAGCCGGATGGCCGAACTCGCGGCCGCCGACGCCGCGAAGCTGTGCGACGCCGGACCCGCGTGCGCCGCGCTGACCGCTTGGGACCACCGGTACACGCTCGATTCCCGCGGTTCGCTGCTGTTCGAGCAGTTCGTGCTGAAGCTGCCGCCCAACCCGTGGAAGGTCGCGTTCGACCCAAAGGACCCGGTCAACACGCCGAACACGCTCGACACTGACAATCCCTTGGTGCGTAAGGCTTTCAGCGATGCCGTCGCGGAGTTGACGGCCGCGAAGCTCCCGCTCGACGCCCGGCTGGCCGACGGTCAGGCCGTGACCCGCAACGGCGAGCGGATCCCGATCCACGGCGCTCCGCACGCGCTCGGCGTGCTGAATGTCGTGACGCCGGTGTGGGATCCGGCGAAGGGCAACGCCGAGGTGGTCCATGGCACGAGCTTCGTGCAGGTGGTCGGGTTCGGGCGGGATCGGTGCCCGGACGCGTCGACGTTGCTCACGTACTCGCAGTCGACCGATCCGACGTCACCCTATTTCTCCGACCAGACGAAGCTTTTCGGGCAAGGCGAATGGGTGCGCGGACGCTTCTGCGAACGGGACATCATGAGCTCGCCCGCGCTGCGAGTGGTGCGTCTGCGGTAAAGGGCTCGTGAGCGTTGCGGGCGGTTAGAACCGCCCGCAACGCTCACGACTACTGCTGGCTGGGCAAGGTGCCGGCGGCCATCCGGCGCAGGACGTCCTTGCGCAGCCAGAGCAGCCACAGCCAGATGCCGCCGAAGATGAGACCGAGGATGCCCATCGCGGGCAGTGTCACGATGAACGCGATCATCGCGACCTGCAGCGCCAGCACCGCGGGCACCGCCCACGGCCGCTTGATCATGCCGCACAGCACGATCAGCGCGACCGCGATCACGATCATCGACCAGCCGGTCAGCGTGCTGATGCCGCCGCCGACGTTCGCGACCACCGGCAGAGCCAGCGCGACCGCGATGGCCTCCATGATCAGCGTGCCCGACATGACGCCGCGGAACGACTTCATCGGGTCCTTGGCAGGCGGCTTGACCTCGCTCATGCGGGTTCCTTCCCGAACAGCGTGCGCGCGTCGCCAGCGGTGACCACCGAGCCGGTGATCAGCACACCGCCGCCCGCCAGCGGCTCTTCAGGGTCGTCGTGCTGCTCGACCAGGCCGATGGCGGTCTCCACGGCGGCGTCCAGGCTGGACTCGGCGCGCACGCGGTCCTCACCGAACACGGAGATCGCGAGGTCGTTCAGCTCCAGCAGCGGCATCGAGCGCGGCGACGAGTTGACCGTCACCACGATGTCCGAAATCACCGGTTCGAGTGCTTCGAGGATGCCGAGCGCGTCCTTCTCGGACATGACCGCGACCACGGCGGCGAGCTTGCGGAAGGCGAACTCGTCGGCCAGCGCCTGCGCGAGCGCGCGGGCGCCGTGCGGGTTGTGCGCGGAGTCGAGGATGACGGTCGGTGCCGCGCGGACGCGTTCGAGCCTGCCGGGCTGCTCGACCTCGGCGAACGCCTCGCGGACGGCCTCGGCCACCAGCTGGCGGTCCTTGCCCGCGCCGAAGAACGCCTCGACCGCGGCCAGCGCGAGCGCGGCGTTGGCGGCCTGGTGGGCGCCGTGCAGCGGCAGGAAGATCTGGTCGTAGACACCGCCGAGGCCCTGCAGCTTGAGCAGCTGCCCGCCGACGGCGATCTCGCGCTCCAGCACGCCGAACTCGCTGCCGGCGCGCGCGACGCTGGCGTCGACCTCGATGGCGCGTTCCAGCAGCACCTTGAGGACGTTGTCGTCCTGCTCGGCGATGACCGCGACGCTGCCCGGCTTGATGATGCCCGCCTTCTCGGCGGCGATCTTGGTCACGTCGGTGCCGAGGTAGTCGGTGTGGTCGAGCGAGATCGGGGTGATGACCGCGACCTCGCCGTCGGCGACGTTGGTGGCGTCCCAGGTGCCGCCCATGCCGGTCTCGATCACCGCGGCCTCGACCGGCGCGTCCGCGAAGGCCGCGAACGCCATGCCGGTGAGCACCTCGAACTTGCTCATCGGGACCGCGTCCGGCCCGCCCGCACCGTCCACCATGGACACGAACGGCGCGATGTCCTCGTACAGGTCAACGTATTTGGCCGCCGAGATCGGCTGCCCGTCGAGCGCGATCCGCTCGGTGACCAGCTGCAGGTGCGGGCTGGTGTACCGGCCGACGCGCAGGCCCATCCTGGTGAGCAGCGCGTCGATCATGCGCGTGGTGGAGCCCTTGCCGTTGGTGCCCGCGACGTGCAGCACCGGGTACCCGCGGTGCGGCTCGCCGAGCAGGTGCAGCAGCGCGGAGATGCGCGCCGTCGACGGCTCGATCTTGGTCTCCGGCCAGCGCTGGTTCAGCTCGGCCTCGACCCGCATGAGCGCTTGCCGGGCCTCGCGGCCGTTGGGGTCGGCGTGGTGCTCTTCGACGCCCTGGTCGTCGAGCTCGTGCAGCTCCTGGTCCTCGGCGGCGACCAGGTCGGGCACCGGGCCGAGCACCACGTTGTCGCCGAGCTGGCCGACGCCGCCGATACCGCTGCCCGGCCGTCCGCCCGCCTCGAAGGCGGGGTCGTAGCCCTCTTCATCGACCAGATCCGGCAGGCCGGTGACCGGGCCGTCGTCTTCGTCGTCGTCGAAGGGCTCGTCTTGCCGCACACAAACTCCCAAGCTCGATACTTTCCGCAGTACACGAGTCTACGTGCGCGTTTACTGGCAGCATCGGATGCATGCCGTTCAACCACAACGACCACTACCACCCGCTGCTGCTGCGGCATCTGCCGCCGGGGCCGGGCGTCGCGCTGGACGTCGGCTGTGGCACCGGCCGGTTCGCCAGGCGGCTGGCCGCGGCTGGGTTGACGGTCGACGGCGTCGACTCGTCCGGCCTGATGGTCGAGGCGGCCAGGGCGTCCGGCTCGCCCGGCCCCGGCAAGGCCAAGTACCGGCAGGCGGACGTGACCAAGGAGCCGCTGCCGATCGAGCACTACGACTACATCTCGTGCGTCGCCTCGCTGCACCACATGCCGATCGAGATGCTGGGCGTGCTGGAGGAGGCGCTGGTGCCCGGCGGGGTGCTGGTGGTGCTCGGGCTGGCCAAGCCGAGCAAGGTCCGCGACTACGCGCTGTGGCTGGCCGCGGCGCCGGTCAACCTGCTCGCGCGGGCCGTGGTGCACGCGGGCGAGCGGCTCAACGGCGGCAGCGAGCCCGCGCTGCGCGCGCCGATCAGGGAGACCTACCCGACGATGAGCGAGATCAGGCGGACGTCGCGCGACCTTCTGCCCGGCAGCACCGTCCGGCCGCTGCTGTTCTGGCGGTACCTGCTGGAGTACACGAAACAGCCCTGATTCCGGTTTTGTCGGTGGCTCGCGCTAGCTTCGGAGGATGGCCACACCGCCCGCCTTCGACACCGACGACCTCAAAGACGTCGTCGGTGCCGCGACGTATGCGCGGGGAGTGGAGCACGCGAAGCGGTACGCGATCGCGGAGCCGTCCTGGAGTCCAGCGAAGGGCACGCTGAGCGGCCCGGTGCCCGGCAGCCGTGGCGACACCTACCGCGCCACGGTCTACTTCCACACCATCGACGGCGAGCCCGCCGAGCTGCAGGCCGGTCAGTGCACCTGCCCGGTCGGCTACAACTGCAAGCACGTCACGGCGCTGGTGCTGGCCGCCGCCGATGCCGGTCGGCGTGCCGCGCGGCCGGTGTCCTGGGAGACCTCGCTCGGCTACCTGCTCGAGCACGAGCCGGTCACCCCGAAGACACCGCTCGCGATCGAGCTGACGCTGACCGGCCGCAGCCCGCTGGCCAAGCTGGTGAAACAGGGCAAGCGCGGCTGGATCGGCAGCGGGCTGAGCTGGACGAAGCTGGCCGCGCTGCATCACTACGACGAGCATCCCAGCGAGCAGCTCCGGGTGCTGCAGGAGCTGTACGCGCTCTATCAGGCGCACAATCCGACCCGGAACTTCTACGGCGACGTGCGCACGATCGACCTGTCGGGATTCGACAGCCACCAGCTCTGGCCGCTGCTCGACGAGGCCGCGACACACGGCGTCCGGCTGGTGCACGGCGGCAAGGAACTGGGCGATCTCGACCAGCCGGTCAGCGGTGACGTCTGCCTGGACGTCACCACCGCACCCGGTGACGCGTTGACCGTCGCGCCGTCGATCCGGCTCGACGGCGTCCCGTCCGACGCGGTGCCGGTGGCGTTCATCGGCTCCGGCGGGCACGGCCTGGTCTACGTCGACCGCGCCGACAGCGAGCGGACCGACGATCCGGCGAGGTGGCGGCTGCGCCTGGCCAAGCTCACTCCGCCCGCTCCCCCGCAGCTGCAGCGGATGGCGCTGGACGGCGAACTGCTGAGCATCCCGCCGGCCGAGCTGCCGCGGTTCCGGGACGAATACTGCCCTCGGCTGCGCACGGTCGCGCCACTCGTGTCGTCGGACTCCTCGTTCACCCCGCCGAAGGTCTCCGGCCCGAAGCTGCTCGTGCACGCCGAGTACGGCAAGGAGCACACGCTGGAGGTCGGCTGGGAGTGGGCGTATCGCGTCGGCGAGTCCAAGTTCCGTGACCCGCTGAGCACCGAGGAGGTGTCCGGCTACCGCGACCTCGTCCGCGAGGAGAAGTTGCTGGCCAGGCTCGACGTACCCGCGGAGTTCGCGCCAGGCCGGAAACGGCTCGTCTGCGAAGGCGGCGACACGATGCGGTTCACCATGGAAGTGTTGCCGCTGCTGCGAGGCAGGCCTGACGTCGAGGTCGACATCACCGGCAAGCCCGCCGACTACCACGAAGTCGGGGATTCGGTGAACATCGAGTTCTCGACGGCCGAGTTGGTCGGCAAGCGGGACTGGTTCGGCCTCGACATCGCGTTCTTCGTCGAGGGCCATCCGATCGCGTTCGTCAACGTCTTCCTGGCGCTCAGCCGCGGCGAATCCCAGCTGCTGCTGCCCAGCGGTGCGTACTTCTCTTTGCTGAAGCCGGAATTCCAGGCACTGAAGCGACTCATGGAAGAGGCGCGGATGATGCAGGACCAGCCCAGCGGGCCACTGCAGATCAGCCGCTACCAGGTCACGCTGTGGGATGAGCTCACCGCGCTCGGCGTGGTCGACCAGCAGGCCGAAGCCTGGCGCCGTCAGCTGACCGAGCTGCGCTCGCTGGACGAGGTCGGCACGGTCGATCCGCCCGCTTCGCTGACCGCGGAGCTGCGGCCGTACCAGGTGGACGGGTTCCGCTGGCTCGCGTTCCTGTGGAAGTTCGGGCTCGGCGGGATACTCGCCGACGACATGGGGCTCGGCAAGACCGTGCAGACGCTGGCGTTGATCTGCCACGCCAAGGCCACGGCGCCGTTCCTGATCGTCGCACCGACGAGCGTCGCGCCCAACTGGGCGGCTGAGGCGGCCAGGTTCGCTCCGGACCTGAAAGTCGTCGTGCTGACGGACACGCTGAAAAAGCGAAAGCAGACGCTCGCCGAGGTCGTCGGGGACGCCGATGTGGTGGTCACGTCGTACACGCTGTTCCGGCTGGACAACGACGCCTACACCGAGCGCGAGTGGGCCGGGCTGGTGCTCGACGAAGCCCAGTTCGTCAAGAACCACAACGCGAAGGCGCACCAGTGCGCGCGCAAGCTCGACGCGCCGTTCAAGCTCGCGATCACCGGCACGCCCATGGAGAACAACCTGATGGAGCTGTGGTCGCTGCTGTCGATCACCGCGCCGGGGCTGTTCCCGAACCCGCACCGGTTCGAGGAGTACTACGTCCGGCCGATCGAAAAACGAGGCGATCCCGAGAAACTCGGCAGGTTGCGCCGCCGCATCAAGCCATTGGTCAAGCGCCGCACCAAGGAACAGGTCGCCGCCGACCTGCCCGAAAAGCAGGAACAGGTACTGGAAGTCGACCTGCATCCCAAGCACCGCAAGCTTTATCAGACGCACTTGCAGCGGGAGCGGCAGAAAATCCTCGGCCTGGTCAGGGATCTCGACAAGAACCGGTTCACCATCTTCCAGTCCTTGACGTTACTGCGGCGCCTGAGCCTGGACGCCGGCCTGGTCGACGAGGAGCACTCCGGTCTGCCGAGCGCGAAGGTCGACGCGCTGATCGAACAGCTGCAGGACGTCACCGGCGGCGGGCACCGGGCGCTGGTGTTCAGCCAGTTCACCGGTTTCCTTGACGTGGTAAGGAAAAGGCTCGACGCCGAGGGGTTCACCTACTGCTATCTCGACGGCAGCACGCGGCGTCGCGCCGAGGTGATCGAGCGCTTCAAGACCGGCACCGACCCGGTGTTCCTGATCAGCCTGAAGGCGGGCGGGTTCGGGCTGAACCTGACCGAGGCCGACTACTGCTTCCTGCTCGACCCGTGGTGGAACCCGGCGTCCGAGGCCCAAGCCGTCGACCGCACGCACCGCATCGGCCAGACCCGCAACGTCATGGTCTACCGGCTCATCGCCAAGGACACGATCGAGCAGAAGGTCATGGCGCTCAAGGCGAAGAAGGCCGAACTGGTCGCCAGCGTGATGGACGACGGCAACGCCTTCGGGTCCGGTTTGGACGCCGACGACATCCGAGGCCTGTTCGCCTGAATCGTTGGTTGACCCTAAGCAACGTCGAAATCACCCGTTGTTACACCACGGGCGAGTGAACAAAGGTCTTGACCACCCGAACGGCGGCACCGGCTTTCGATCATCGCTGGCTAGAACGTGAATGGAGTCCGTGAATTCCGCTCACGAAACAGAGGTCTCGATGCGTACCGTCTTCACCGCCGCAGCCGCGACGATCGTGCTGCTGGCGTCCACTCTCACCGCTCAAGCCGGGGTGCTGAACTACGTCGCGCTGGGCGATTCGTACACGTCGGGACCATTGATCCCGCAGCAACGGAGCGATCCGCTCGGCTGCGGGCGGTCCAAGAGCAACTACCCGGCGATCGTCGCCGCACGGCTCGGCGCCCACTACACCGACGTCAGCTGCGCGGGGGCGTCGACCGTGCAGATGGCCTACGCGCAGCCGACGGTTTCCGGCACCAACGCGGCGCAGTACAAGGCCTTGGAGACCTATACCGACCTGGTCACCGTCGGCATCGGCGGCAACGACTTCGACCTGTTCCGCACGCTGATCGACACCTGCCCGCTGCTGCGCGCGTCGAACTCCACCGGCAACCCGTGCGAGCGCCGGTTCGCGGTGAACGGGGTCGACAGCATCAAGGCCGGGATCCCGAAGATCTCCGAGCGGATCAAGGAAGTCCTGTCCGGCATCCACGTGCGTTCACCCAGGGCGCGGGTGTTCGCGATCGGCTATCCCCGGATCCTGCCACCGAGCGGGTACTGCCCCAACGAGCTGCCGTTCGCCGACGGCGACTACGCCTGGCTGAACAGCGTCGAGGAGGCCCTGAACGCCGCCATCTCCGACGCGGTCAAGGCCGACGGCAATTCGTCCTATGTGGACCTCTACGGACCGTCGCTCGGCCACGACGCGTGCGCGGGCACGGCGGCCTGGGTCAACGGCCGGAACGATTCCTGGTCGCCGGGAGCGGCCGCCTATCACCCGTTCGGCATCGGCATGTCCGGGATGGCCGACGTCGTCTTCCAGCAGGTCATTCGTCCATAAAGGACAAAATGGCGGCGGCGAACCCCGTCGGATCCTCGGCGGGGGCGCCGTGCCCGGCATCGATCAGGGCGCGGCGCGCGCCCGGAATGGCCGCGGCGAGCCGGTCCTGCTGGGCGCGGTCGACGATCCGGTCGTGCTCGCTGGCGAGCAGCAACGTCGGCGCGGTGATCCTCGGCAGGATCTCCGTGAGATCGACTCGCCGGTCGACCTCGATCTGCCTGGCCGCTTCGACCGGGTTGATCAGGCCGCCCAGCATCGCGACGAGTTCTTCGTTCGACTCAGCCGTGGCCGCGGCCCAGTATCGGGGGCCAAAAGCCATCAACGGCAGCATGCGGGCGAACGCTCCGGCGTTCAGCAATTCGAGCCAATACCGCAGTTCCGCGTCGAAGCGGGTGTCCGTGACGGCCCAGCAAGCGTGCAGCACCAGGGAGTGCACGCGGTCCGGGTGGGTGCCTGCCAGCCGCGCGGCGACGACGGCGCCGAGCGAATGGCCGACGAGCCGGAACTCGCCGAGCCCGGCGTCGTCGGCCGCCGCGAGCACTTCGGCGGCCAGGTCCTCGACCGTGAGCGCGCCGCCATGGTCGACCGTCAAGCCGGAGCCCGAGTAGTCGGGCGCGACGACGGTGTAGCGGTCTCGCGCCGCTTCCGTCAGCGGCAGCCACTGCTCACGCGTCGCGGCGGTGCCGTGCACCAGCACGAGACCCGGCCCGCTGCCGGTCACGTCGTAGTGCACCAGCGCCTCGCCACCGCTGATCTTGACCGCGGTCTTCGGCATCAGTTGTCCCCCAATACTTTGCGCAGCGCCGCGTTGAAGGCGAGCGGTTGTTCTTGATGTGGCAGGTGTCCTGAGCCGTCGATGACGATCAGCTCGGCGCCCGGCGTCAGCGCGGCGCACGTGCGCGGGACCTCGAGCGGGATTTCGGCGTCGAGTTCGCCGTGCACGTAGGTGATCGGCACGCCGAGCCCGGCGAGCCGTGGCCGTGGGTCGTAGCGGGTGCACTCGGTGAACAGCTCGTCGATGTAGACACCCGAATCAAGGACTTGCCGCAGTGTCCAGTCGATCAGCGCAGGCGAGGTACTTGGCGCGAACCAGTTCGGCAGCCAGCCGGCGAGAGTACCCGCCCGGTCGGTGACCAGCGCTTCCCGCAGCGCGAGGACCTTGTCGAGCATGCCCGTCGACGGCCAGTACGCCGGGCCGCCGACCGTGACGACGCGCTCGACCAGTTCGGGATGCCGCAACGCCAGCTCGGTCGCGTAGAGCCCGCCGATCGACGAGCCGACGATGACCGGCTTGCCGAGTTCGCGGGCCACCTCGGCCAGGTCTTCGACGTTGGTTTCGATGGTGTTGCCTCGCGACGGTCGCGGTGAGCGGCCGCAGCCGCGCAGATCCACCGTCACGACGCGGTGGTCGCGGGCGAACTCCGGCAGCTGCGCGCCCCAGACGCGGCCGCTGGTTCCCCAGCCGTGCAAGAAAAGCAGCGGTCGGCCGGTGCCTTCGTCTTCTCGATAGAGCTTCATGGCTTCGAGCGTGGCGGACACTCCGGTATAGACCAATGAGCGAGACGCTCGTACACTGATCACCAGTCGTGATCAATGGGAGTATGCGTGGAACTACGTCAACTCCGGTACTTCGTGACCGTGGCCGAGGAACTGCACTTCGGCCGGGCCGCCGCGCGGCTTCACATCGTGCAGCCCGCGGTCAGCCAGCAGGTGCGGCGGCTGGAGCGTGAACTCGGCTCCGACCTGTTCGACCGCACCACGCGCAGCGTCACGCTCACCGACCTCGGGCACCGCTTTCTCCCGCACGCCAAGGAAGTGCTCGCCTCCGAAGAACGCGCTCTCGCCGCGGTCAAGGAACTGCGCGAGGAACGCGAGCGCACCATCCGGCTCGGCACCAGCGACGGCATCGGCGACCGGATGGACCGGCTGCTCGCCGCGTTCACCGAGCGCGTGCCGGGCGCGCACCTCGACCTGGTGCACGCGCCCGTCGAGCAGCGGCTGCGCGACGTCCGGTCCGGCGCGCTGGACGCGACCATCGTGCGCGGCACCTGGGACGCGCCCGAGCTGGACTTCACGCCGCTGTGGGACGACCCGGTCGTCGTCGCGTTGCCCGCCGCGCATCCGTTGGCAGCTCAGGAATCCGTCGCGTTCGCGGAACTGGCCGAGCTGCCGGCGCGGCTGAGCTCACGCAAACGCAACCCGCCGCTGTTCGACCTGATCGTCCGCTGCTGCCGGGAAGCGGGCTTCGAACCGTTGCTGGGCAAGGAGTTCACCACCGCGCAGGACACGCTGGCCACGCTCGGCTTCGGCCCGCACTGGACCGTCTTCTACGCCGCGCACGCGAACCTGCTGCCGGTACCCGGCGTGACCTTCCGCCCGCTGCGCGACCCGTCCCCGGTCATGCCGACCTACCTGGCCACCCGAGCGGACCGCCGGCTCGGCCCCGAACTGCTGGGCCTGATCCAGGCAGGCCAGACGGGATAAAGCGGGCTTTACTCCGGGGAGTAAAGCCCGCTTTATCACGGGTTCTTACGCGGGAAGCGTCGCCAGGCGGGCCTTGATCCGCTCGATGTCGGCGACGGCCGTGTCGCGGCGGCCCTTGATCTTGTCGACGACGTGCTCGGGCGCCTTGGCCATGAAGGCCTCGTTGCCGAGCTTGCCCTCGGTGGTCGCCAGCTCCTTCTCGGCGACGCCCAGGTCCTTCTGGAGCCGCTTGCGCTCGGCCGCGACGTCGATGGTGCCCGACAGGTCGAGTTCGACCGTCGCGACGCCACCGGCGAGCCCGACCTCGAGCGACGCGCTCGGCGCGAAGCCGTCCTCAGGCGCGGTCAGCCGCACCAGCGAGCGGATCGCCTCGTCGTGCAGCGCGACCGTGTCGTAGCCGCCGCCGGAAAGCCGCGCCGCGACCTTCTGCCCCGGCTTGAGACCCTGGTCGGCGCGGAACCGGCGGACCTCGGTGACCAGCTTCTGCACGTCCGCGATCCGGCCGTCGACGGCCACGTCGGCGAACGACGTGTCGGCCACCGGCCAGGACGCGATCACCAGCGACTCGCCGCCGGTCAGCGCGACCCACAGCTTCTCGGTGATGAACGGCATGAACGGGTGCAGCAGCCGCAGCACGGTGTCCAGCACGTGCCCGAGCACGGCGCGGGTGTTCGCCGCGGCCGTCTCGGTGCCGTTGTACAGCTGGACCTTCGCGAGCTCCAAGTACCAGTCGCACAGCTCGTTCCAGATGAACGAGTACAGCGCGTTGGACACCTTCGCGAACTGGTAGTCCTCGAACAGCGCGTCCACTTCGGACACCGTCGCGCCGAGCCTGCCGAGAATCCAGCGGTCGGCCTCGGTCAGCTCGGCGGCCGCGGGCACCGGGTGCTCGACCGACGCGCCGTTCATCATCGCGAACTTGGTGGCGTTCCACAGCTTCGTGCCGAAGTTGCGGGAACCGGCCGCCCACTCTTCGCTGATCGCCATGTCGCTGCCGGGGTTCGCGCCGCGGGCCAGCGTGAACCGGGTGGCGTCGGCGCCGAAGCTGTCCATCCAGGCGAGCGGGTCGATCACGTTGCCGCGGGTCTTGGACATCTTCTTGCCCTGCGCGTCACGGATGAGCCCGTGCAGGTACACGTGATCGAACGGCTGCACACCGTCCATCTCGTACACGCCGAACATCATCATCCGGACGACCCAGAAGAACAGGATGTCGTAGCCGGTGCACAGCACGCTGGTCGGATAGAACTTCTCCAGGTCCGGCGTCTTGTCCGGCCAGCCCATCGTCGAGAACGGCCAGAGCCCCGAAGAGAACCAGGTGTCCAGCACGTCGGGGTCCTGGGTCCAGCCCTCGCCGGACGGCGGCTGCTCGTCGGGCCCGACGCAGACCATCTGGTCGTCGGGGCCGTACCAGACCGGGATGCGGTGACCCCACCACAGCTGGCGCGAAATCGTCCAGTCGTGCATGTTGTCGACCCAGTCGAAGTACCGCTTGCCCAGCTCCTGCGGGTAGACCGTGGTCCGGCCGTCACGCACCGCGTCGCCGGCCATCCGCGACAGCGACTCGACGTTGACCCACCACTGCAGCGAAAGCCGCGGCTCGACGACCGTGTCGCAGCGCGAGCAGTGCCCGACCGCGTGCACGTACGGCCGCTTCTCGGCGACGATCCGGCCGTCCTCGCGCAGCGCGGCGACGACCGCGGGCCGCGCCTCGAAGCGGTCCATGCCCAGGAACGGGCCGTGCACGGTGACCACGGCGCGCTCGTCCATGATCGTGAGCATCGGCAGGTCGTGGCGGCGGCCGATCTCGAAGTCGTTCGGGTCGTGCGCCGGGGTCACCTTGACGGCGCCGGTGCCGAACTCGGGGTCGACGTGCTCGTCGGCCACGATCGGGATGCGGCGCCCGGTCAGCGGCAGCTCGACCTCGGTGCCGACCAGGTGCTTGTACCGCTCGTCGTCCGGGTGGACGGCGACCGCGGTGTCACCCAGCATCGTCTCCGCGCGCGTGGTGGCCACGACGATGGCGTTCTCGCCGTCGCCGTAGCGGATCGACACGAGCTCGCCGTCGTCGTCGGAGTGGTCGACCTCGATGTCCGACAGCGCCGTCTGGCACCGGGGGCACCAGTTGATGATGCGCTCGGCGCGGTAGATCAGCCCGTCGTCGAACAGCCGCTTGAACATGGTCTGCACGGCGCGGGACAGGCCCTCGTCCATGGTGAACCGCTCGCGCGACCAGTCGACTCCGTCGCCGAGACGGCGCATCTGGCCGAGGATCTTGCCGCCGTATTCGGCCTTCCACTCCCAGACGCGCTCGATGAACTTCTCGCGGCCCAGGTCGTGCCGGGAGACGCCTTCCTTGGCCAGCTCACGCTCGACGACGTTCTGCGTCGCGATGCCCGCGTGGTCCATGCCGGGCAGCCACAGCACCTCGTAGCCCTGCATCCGGCGGCGACGGCTCATCGCGTCCATCAGGGTGTGGTCCAGCGCGTGGCCCATGTGCAGGCTGCCGGTGACGTTCGGCGGGGGCAATACGATCGAGAACGGCGGCTTGTCCGACGAGGCGTCCGCGGTGAAGTACCCGGCGTCTACCCACCGCTGGTAGAGCGTGGCTTCTTCATCGGCCGGGTTCCAGGCACCCGGAAGGTCGGTCTGAGGCTGAGCGTTCTCGGTCACAACGACAAGTCTACGAACTCGCTCACTGGGGGTAACACTCGCGTCTCACCAGCGATGAGTGGATGTTGGAACACTGGGGGAAGGCAGTCCACGATGGACGATCGCAGTATCGACACGCATCCGGACCTGATGAATCCGGACTGGCGGAAGCACGCCGAAAAAGAGGCGTGGGCCGAGGTGCGCAAGACGCAGCGCAAGAAGCGGGGCTTCTGGCGCCGTCCCTCGCTCTGGGTCGTGCTCGGGCTCGTCGTGCTCGTGGGTGCCGCCGTCGTGGTCAGGCAGGTCAAGGGCCAGACGACGAACGACCCGGCCGCCGCGCCGCTGACTCCCTCCAGCGCGCCGACGGCCGCGCCGAGCACGCTCCCGCGCACCGCGAAAGTCGATCTCACCCAGCCGTTCCTGAACACGCCTGCCGCGCTGTGGAAGGACGGGCTCGACGGGCTAGAGGTCCCGACGGCGGAGCCGCTCGGCACGATCACCGCCGACCAGGTCACGAGCGCCTATGACCAGGTCAAGAAGACCATCACGGCGACCGTGCTCGACCGGAACGGGATCGAGAAGCGCGACCACGGCGCGCTGTACGAGGCACTCGGCGCCCGGTCGGCGAAGCCGGTCAAGGAGGTGCTGGAAGGGCCGGACAAGACCAAGGTGTCGTCCTACCTCACCGAGGTCGCGGACGGCTTCCACCTGCTGCCCGCCGGTCCACGCCTCAAGGGCAAGCTCAGTGCGCAGGCAGGCGAGCGCAAGGGTGAGGTCATCATCAAGGCGAGCTACGTCGTCGCGTACGCGTTCGACGCGCCCGACCCTGGGAAGCTCAACGGTCCCGGCGACATCGTCGCGTTCCGGCGTGAAGAGGTGCGCTACGCCGTGTACACCCCCAAGGTGGGCGGCGGGGTGTACTTCGACGGCGGGGAGAGCCAGGTCTTCTCGATGGCCTGCGGAGCGGCCAAGGCTGGGTACCTCGCGCCGTTCTACAGCGAGGTCACCATCGGCAACGGGCCCGGCGTATCGGACGAGGCCAGGATCTACGACCCCGACAAGCCGATCGACAACTCCGGGCCGGGCTGCGAGTAGCCGGTGCCGAGGCGCACTATGGGGGTGTGAGCAGCAACGCGCCTGAGAACGACGTCGACGAGAGCCGCCTCACGGTCGGCAAGCCGAAGGAGTGGGCGGCGGGCATCCCCGGTGTCGCCGTCTCGCTGACCCGCGGCATGGAACAGATGGGCGCGGCGCGCACCGTCCGCACGCTGCGCCTGCTCAACCAGCGCGAGGGCTTCGACTGCCCCGGCTGCGCGTGGCCGGAGCCGAGGCAGGCCGACGGCGAGCACCGGCACCTCGCCGAGTTCTGCGAGAACGGCGCCAAGGCCGTCGCCGAAGAGGCCACCAAGCGGCGCGTCGGGCCGTCGTTCTTCGCCGAGCACTCGGTCGAGGATCTCGCGGGCAAGACCGACTACTGGCTCGGCCAGCAGGGACGGCTCACCGAGCCGATGGTGCTGCGCGAAGGCGCGTCGCACTACGCGCCGATCTCGTGGGACGACGCGTTCTCGCTCGTGGCCGGGAAGCTGCGCGAGCTGGCCGACCCGAACGAGGCGATCTTCTACACCTCGGGCCGCACGAGCAACGAGGCCGCGTTCCTGTACCAGCTGCTCGTCCGCTCGTTCGGGACGAACAACCTGCCCGACTGTTCCAACATGTGTCACGAGTCGTCCGGCGCGGCGCTGTCGGCGACGACCGGTATCGGCAAGGGCTCGGTCAGCCTGGCCGACATCCACCACGCCGACCTGATCCTGGTGGTCGGCCAGAACCCGGGCACCAACCATCCGCGCATGCTGTCGGCGCTGGAGCAGGCGAAGGCGGCGGGCGCGAAGATCATCGCGGTCAACCCGTTGCCGGAGGCCGGGCTGATGCGGTTCAAGAACCCGCAGAAGGCCAAGGGCGTGGTCGGCAAGGGCACCCCACTGGCCGACGAGTTCGCCCAGATCCGCCTCGGCGGCGACCTGGCGTTCTTCCAGGCAATCGGTCATCTGCTGCTGGCACAGGAGGAAGCCGCGCCCGGCACGGTGGTCGACCGCGCGTTCGTCGACGCCTCGACCGAGGGTTTCGACGACTACGCCAAGCAGGTCCGCGACCTCGACTGGGCCGCGGTCGACGCGGCCACCGGCCTGCCGCGCGAGCAGATCGTGCGCATCGCGCGGATGATCGCCGAGTCGGAGCGCACGATCTACTGCTGGGCGATGGGCCTGACCCAGCACAAGCACGCGGTGCCGACGATCAAGGAGATCGCGAATGTGGCGCTGCTGCGCGGGATGATCGGCAAGCCGGGCGCGGGCCTGTGCCCGGTGCGCGGCCACTCCAACGTGCAGGGCGACCGCACGATGGGCATCTGGGAGAAGATGCCGGAGAAGTTCATGGCCGGTCTCGAACGCGAATTCGGCATCAAGGTGCCCCGTGATCATGGCCTGGACACCGTCGACTCGATCCGCGCGATGCGCGACGGCCACGGCAAGGTCTTCTTCGCGCTGGGCGGCAATTTCGCTTCCGCCACCCCGGATTCCGCGCTGACCGAGAACGCGCTGCGCTCCTGCGAGCTGACCGTGCAGGTGTCGACGAAGCTCAACCGTTCCCATGTCGTGCACGGAAAGACGGCCTTGATCCTGCCGACACTCGGCCGCACCGAGCGCGACGTGCAGGCCTCGGGTGAGCAGTTCGTGACAGTCGAAGACTCGATGTCCGCTGTGCACCCGTCACGTGGCCGCCTCGCACCGGCGAGCGCGTCGCTGCGGTCGGAGGTCGCGATCGTCTGCGGTCTCGCCTCCGCGCTGCTGGGCGACGGCCACGCGGTCCCGTGGACCTCGTTCGCGGCCGACTACGACCTGATCCGCGACCGCATCGCGGGCGTCGTACCCGGCTGCGACGACTACAACCGCCGCGTCCGCGAACCGGACGGTTTCGTGCTCCCGCACGCGCCACGCGACGCGCGCGAGTTCAACGGAACGGCCAACGGCAAGGCCAACTTCACGGCGTCCCCGCTGGAGTTCCCCGCCATCCCCGACGGCCGGTTGCTGCTGCAGACCTTGCGCAGCCACGACCAGTACAACACCACCATCTACGGCTTGTCCGACCGCTACCGCGGCATCGAAGACGGCCGCCGCGTCGTCTTCGTGAACCCCGCGGACCTCACTTCGCTGGGCTTCGAGGACGGCGAACTCGTCGACCTGATCTCGGAGTGGCGCGACACCGAGCGTCGCGCGGAGTCCTTTCGGATCGTGTCGTACCCGACGGCGCCCGGTTGCGCGGCGGCGTACTTCCCCGAGGCGAACGCGTTGGTGGCACTGGATTCCGTGGCCGACACGTCGAACACCCCGGTCTCGAAGGCCATTGTCATCCGACTGGCGCATCGCGGCTGACTGGCATCGGCGGCGAAACCGCGTTACAGTTAGTGGAGTAGTCCACTAGCCGTTTCGGGGGGAGTGCACATGTTAGCCCGTAGGACGATGGTCAGCGCTTGGATGCGGTTGTCACGATCGAGCGTGATCGCGTATTCCGTGTACCCCACCCAGAACGAGGTCGAGATCACCGTCGACGAAGGCGAGTTCGACCTGGTGATGACCGGTGAGGCGCTCGAGCACTGCATCGAGCGCCTCACCTGCGCGCTGGCCGAGCTGAGGGCGGCCCAGGGGTAGGTCAGCCGATGACCGGCGGAACGACCTTCACACCGTCCGGCCCGATCGAGATGTTCGCGTCGAACATCTCGTCCGGGTCGTCACCCTGCACGTACTTCGACTTCCGCTCTTCGTCTTCTTCTTTCTTGCCTTTGTTGGCACCCGCTCCGGCGGCCCCGGCCGCGCCGCCCTTCCCGGCCGCGGTCGTCCCGCGCGTCAGCCGCTCATTGGCGGCCTTCGCGCCCCGTTCGGCGCCACTGCCCTTACCCTCACCGAGCTTTTCCTGCGCGGCCTTCGCATCGGTCCCGAGCAACCGCCCGGCCGCGCTCCCCCGCCCGGCACCGGCCCTGCCCTTACGCTCGATGTCAGCGCCGGCGCCGCCGAGCTGTCCACCACCGAGCCCCATCGGCCCCAGCCCAGGCCCGGCATTCGGCGCCTTCGGCACCACCGGATTCGGCTGCACCGGCGGCGGATTGCCCGGCCCGAACACGCCCGACCCAGTGCTCCGCCCAGCGGGCTCAGGCCCAGGCGACGGCAATACCCCGGGCCCGGTCCCCGGGCCAGTTCCCGGGCCGCTTCCCGGCCCGCCGTACGTCCCACCACCGGTGCCAGGCGCGAACCCGGAGACCTTGGTCCCCTCGTCATGCCCGACCAAGCCCTGCCCGCCCAGCGCCGGCGCGGGCGCGTAGGCGGGCATGGTGCGCCCGGTCTCGTAAAGCCCGCCGTTCATCCCGGTGACGACCTGCGCGGCCTTCTCGTGCGCCTCCTGCGCCCGCTGCTGCTGCGCGGCGATGTCCTCCATCATCTTGACCCCGGCCTGGATATCGGCCGGATTCGGACTCACCAGCTTGTCCGCGGCCCGATCCATCGCCCCCTTCTGATCAAAGGGAACGACAGGCGGCATCTCCCGCCGTGCGTGATCCACGGCGGCCGACTGCTGCGAATACCGGTTGCCCGCCAGCGCCGTGGCCTCACTGGTGTGATTCAGCCAATTTCCGGACTGCTGCAGGAAAGCCGCGACCCGAGCACCCGATTCCCCTTGCCAGTCGGACTCTTCAGCGCTCGCCGCGGCACTCGCGGCCTGCGAGCTTTCGGCCAGCACATTCGCGAAATTCGTGATCTTCTCGCCGTGGATGTCGATCTCGACGGCGTTGCCGGACTGCACCATGTCGAAGAGAGCCTGGTGGTCGTAGCCCATGGCGTCGACGTCGGACGGCGCCAGGCCTTGGCGGAACTCCTGGCCACGCTGGAAAGCCTCGCCCTGAGCCCTCGAGTACGCGCCGGCCGCCTCTTCGGCGATGGCCTCGGCCTGCGCGGTGAACGGAGCGTTCCCCGATGCCTGGGCGGCGTCGTAAGCCTTCTTGTAGACGTCCGCCGCGTACTCGTACTTGGTCATGCCTCAGTTCCCCTTAGGCAAAAACGGCTCAACCTTCTTGGCCACCGACATCGCGAAGTCGCAAGCCTCATCCGTGGAACCCGTGTTCAGGACAGCGGCCATGTAAGCCCGATTCTTCTCGCCGACCGCCATACCGATCTCACAGTTCCCCTTCGCCCCGATGCCATCCCGAATTTGGACGGCGGGGCGCCCATTGACGTCACCGTCATGAACCTTGGCAGGATCTTCTTTGAGATCTTTGATACCGAGCCCCGTGTGCAGGGACAAACCGATCTCTCCGTACCCGGATTTCTCCGTCTCGCAAGAGTTGGAGCCGCCGGCCTTCTCCGGAGTACTTGGCGAAAAACCCTGGTTACTGCTCGAAGCCATGGCCTTGTCCAGGAGCTCACAGGCCTTCAGATCACCGAAGACATTCGACACCTGAGACGACGATGGTGAAGGCGAATTGGTGGCCACAGGGTCGGCGGTGCCCGGCGTTTGCGTAGAGCAGGCCGTCAACGCGGCACCGGCCATCACGACGATCGCCAGTCGAACGCGCACCTTCAATAACGAAGTCATGATCGGGGATTGATCTTCCTCAGCGCCTGATGATTCTCGGACTCGGTCTCTCGGTAGTTGCGCATCGCGATGTCGATGGCCTCGGTCAAGGCTTCGAAGCCGGCCTTCATATCGTCCGCAGCCGGGATCAGCGACTGCTGGTCACCATGAATCATGCCGATCACGTGCTGCTTCACCTGCTCGGCATACGGCCCACTGCCGAGCGCGGGACCCCGCTTGAGCTCGAGCAGGTCCCGTTGCATGTGCCGGTACCCGTCCAGATATGCGAGCGCCGCTCGTTTGGCGTGCTCCCCGCCCGCCTCGTTCACGGCGAACTTCCCCTGCTTGGCGAGGCTTTTCACCTGCTCGGCATTCGACCGGAACACCGACGCCGTCGCCGCGTCCACCGGCCCTGGCTCGGCGACGATCCCCGCCAGGAAGGACCCGCTGGCGTCACCAGCCGGAGTGCCCTTCTCAGCTCTCGACTGGGTGTCGAAACCATCAGGCATGGTCCGTTCAACCTCCCCTTGCACGTGACACTCAGCGCAACCCGACAGTCACAGTACCGGCCACCGCCGCCTACTGTCAGCGATTGCGTGGATCGCGTGCGTAAGCGATCTGGTCGTGCAGCCATCTTCGCAGGTGAGAGCCGTCGGATGGAATGAACGTGCGACGCTTGCCACCGTCGGGCAGCGCCGCGGAAAACTGGACGAAACGGCCGCCGTCCGTGTCGAAGAACTGGGCCGTTTCGAGCCAGGTCAGCCTGCCGTCGCGGCTGCGGACGGAGAGCTCGAAGGTGCCGAAACGCAGGAGCGGCCAGGAGAAGAAGTCGGTCAGGCCGATCTCGCGGCCGCGGACGGGCGTGGTCACCGGGATCGGGGCGTCGACCACCGAAAGCTCGCGGAGCGGGACGGCGGCCAGTGCCGGGAGACAGGAGACGAGCGCGCCGACCAGGCGGTCGGATCTGAGCAGGTCGAAGAGGACCGTGTCGCCGTCGAGGGAGGACAGCACGCCGAGGCCGTCGGCCATCGCCGCGCGATACAGCACGTGCTCCGGCTGATGCTCGGTCTGGCGGGCGCGGACCACGATCAAGACCTCGGGGCGGGTCCAGGCGGTGAGTGCGTTTTCGACGTCGGCGTCGAGGCGGTCGCCTGCCGCGAGGCCGCGGGTGCGCAGGTCGGCCCAGAGGCGGGCGCGGAAGTCGGCGCGCTCGGTGAAGGTGGTGCCGACGTGGGGTGGTTCGAAGGGCTGCCAAGAACGCGGCAGTTTGAGTTCCTCTGCCAGAGCTTCGATCGCGCCGAGCTCCAGCGAGAAGGTATCCGGCACGCCGTCCTCCCTGTCCGTGACCGGGCGCTCACACTACACGGCCGCCGATCGGCTGCCGGTAATTCACGGGGGAAGCGGCCGGTTGGCGGCTTTCCGGCAAAGCGGACAAGGGTGACCGTGGAGTTTTCCTCGTCGAAAGGACAACCCCATGTCTCGAAGATCGATCGCGGGCGTCGCGGTCGCGTTGCTGCTGGCTTGTCTTCCGGGCGCCGCCGGTGCCACCGTCGAGAAGTGGCCGTCGCCGCTGGACTTCGCGTCCCAGCTGGACCTCGAGTGTTTCAAGACCGATGCCTACCAGCCGCCGGCGACCGTGGTGACGCTGCGCCACCTCAACCCGGTGCTCGCGGGGCAGCCGGCCGAGACCGTCAAGGTCGGCGCGCGTGAACAGCTGTGCGTGCCGGTCGCGAAGAACGGCAAGATCCCGCCGCCGGTCGTGGTCGATCTCGTCCAGTTCGTCGATCTGTCCTGCTATCAGGTGCGCTCCATCGGGGTCGAGTCGAAGCTCAAGCTGACCCACTTGAACCCGGTCGTGACGGCCATGGGCGTGCCGTCGACCGAGGTGATGGTCGGCGGCACCGACCAGTTGTGCCTGCCGGTGGTCAAGAACGGGAAGTTCCCGCCGGACTGGGTCCGGCAATTCGTGCAGTATCTCGACCTGAAGTGTTCGGTCATCTTCCCCGCGGCGCCGCTGGGGATCCAGCTGACGTTGAGCCACCTCAATCCGGTGCTCGCGAATCTGCCGAAGCAGCAGGTGAAGGTCAACGAGGCGCGGCGCCTGTGCGTGCCGGTGCAGAAGAACGACCAGAAGATCCCCAGTGACATCCTCGACGTGATCCAGTGGGTCGATCTGGAGAAGTTCGACGTCACGCCGGGCCCGACGCCCGGCCCGATCGCGCTCACGCTCGATCTCACCCACCTCAACCCGCTGATGTCGGCGTGGCCGCGCGAGCGCGCCGTGCTCGGCGGGCCGACGCAGCTGGGCCTGCCGGTCGCCAAGAACGGCAAGATCCCGCCTGGCTGAGTTCCGCGCGGTGTGGTGGCCTCGCGGTCACCACACCGTCTCAGTCGACGCAGTTCTCGCCGTCGGAGACGATCGGCGGCGGTCCGCCCGCCGCGCCGCCACCGTCGGAGACCCCCGGTCCGTTGTAGACCTGGCCGAGCAGCACCTCGACGTGCCCGGCGGGAACGTCCGGCGAGACCTGCGTGGTGAGGCCGCCGAGCTGGCGGGCGATGTCGGCGCCCGCCGCCGCGAGATCGGCGGGGTAGCGCACGAGCGAGGTGCGCCGCGCGGCCACGTTCTCCGTCTTGCCCTGGCCGAATCCCTTGCCGGTCAACAACGACGACACGCGGGCGGCGAGGCCGTCCTTGGGTGAGGCGTTCGAGACGTCGACGGTCACCTGCGGGACGGCGGGCGCCGCGCCGATCAGTTCGGCCGCGAACGCCTTGATCTGGGCCGGGTCCACCTGGACCGCGGTCGCGGTCGGCTTGCTCGGGTTGTAGCGGTAGTCGACGTTCACCACCGGCACGGTGTCGAACTGGATGCCGCCGCCCGCGATGCCGTTCATCTGCCGCATGAAGTCCAGCAGGTCCCAAGATTCGTCGAGCACCACCGAACGTTTCACGGCCCCGATGAGGTCCGAGAGCCTGCCGGGATTGGCCAAAGTGCCCTGTGACAACACCTGGCGCGCCAACGCCGCCAAGAAGACCTGCTGGCGCCGCACCCGGTCGAGGTCGGTCCTGGGCAGCCCGTCGCGCTGCCTGACGAACGCCAGCGCCTCGCTGCCCGAGATCGTCTGCGGCCCGGCCGGGAAGTCCGCGCCCGAGTTCTCGTCCTTCGTCGCCTTCTTGAGGCAGACATCGACACCGCCGACGGCCTTGCTGATCTCGTAGAAGCTCAGCAGGTTCACCTCGGCGTAGTGGTCGATCTTGACCCCGGTCAGGTCCTCGACCACCTGCCGCGTCGCGCGCCTGCCCGCGGTCAGCGAGTTCTTGTAGATCTTGGTCTTGTCGGTTTCGCCCGCTTTCCGGAGCCGCCCGGCCTCGGCCAGCTTCGTCAGCCCGAACGCGGAGTTGATCTTGCCTTTGCCCAGGTCACCGGGAAGCTGCACATACGAGTCACGCGGAATCGAGAACGCGCGGACATCCTTTTTGCCGTTCGGGATCCGCAGCACCATCAACGTGTCGGTGAGGTCGTCGCCGTTCGCGCCGGCACGCAGTTCCCGCAGCACCTCGGCGGGCAGCGGGTTGCCGAACTGGTCATCGCGGGAGTCGCGGCCGACCAGCAGGATGTCGAGCGACCCGTCCGCGGGCTGTTCACCGGGTTTGGCGTCGTCGATGACGTCCGAGCGCTCGACGCCGTCCAGCGAGCTCAAGGTCGAGTAGCCGTAAGCCGTCGCGGTGAACACGGCACAGGCCACGCACGCGACGGCCACCTTCCCCAGTATGTGCACGCCCTCTAGACGCCGCCGCGCGCGCTCCTGCTGCATACGTGGCCTGGATCACAGCTAGTGCAGATAAGACGCGCCGTTCAAATCGAGTACCGCGCCCGACGCCCACTCCGACGACGCCAGGTAGACGACGGCGGCCGCGACCTCCTCCGCCGTGCCGACCCGGCCGAACGGGCTCTGCGCGCGCAACGCGTCGTCCACCCGATCGGCGACGCGCGCGGTCATGGTGAACCCGGGAGCCACCGTCGCCACCGCGATGCCGTGCGGCGCGAGCGAAACGGCCAGCGACTGCCCCAGCGAATGCAGCGCCGCCTTGCTCGCGCCGTAAGCCGGATGGTCCGGTTCGCCCCGAAACGCCCCGCGTGAGCCGATGTTGACGATGCGTCCTGACGCGCCGCGCGCGATCAGGTTCCGCGCGACGCTGTACATCAGGTTGGCGGTGCCGAACACGTTCACACCGAAGGTCTCCTGGAACGACCGCTGCCAGTCGGCATAGGACACGTCGGGCACGGCGTGCGCGTTCTCCGGCCCGGTGGCGATGGCCGCGTTGTTCACGAGCACGTCGACGCCGCCGAGCGTCTCCTCCGCGAAGTCGGCGATCCGTTGCGCCGCAACGGGATCCGACAGGTCACCCTGAACGAGCGCGTGGCCGCCGATCGGCTCCGGCCTGTTTTTGGCGTAGTGCATGACGACGCGATCGCCGAGCGCCGCGAACGCCTCGGCCACCGCACGACCGATGCCGCTCGAAGCACCGGTGACCAGCACGCCCCTCATTTCGCGAACAACTGCGACTCGTCACGGAAAGCCTTGAACTCCAAGACGTTCCCGGCCGGATCGTGCAGGAACATCGTCCACTGCTCCCCCGGTTCACCCGCGAACCGCCGGTACGGCTCGATCACGAACGGGATGTCCGCGCCACGCAGCCGCTCCGCCAGCACATGGAACGCGTCGACACTGAGGATCAGCCCGAAATGCGGCACCGGCACGTCGTGCCCGTCGACCGGGTTCCGCCCGGCCTCGGGACGCGCACCGGGCACGACATGGGTGACCAGCTGGTGGCCGTGGAAGTCCCAGTCGACCCACTGCGCGGACGAGCGCCCCTCCTCGAGCCCGAGCACTTCACCGTAGAAGCCACGCGAGGCGGCCAGGTCGTCGACGGGGATGGCGAGATGGAAACCAGGTCGTGTCATGAGACCAGGTTGATCGAGCGATGTTCGAATGTCAACATTAGGACATGAGTGCTCCCCAGGTCCGCAAAGCCGTCCGCAGAGGCCTCGCCCACGAGGCCGCGGACCGGGTGCGCGACGCGATCTTCGCCGGCGAGTTCCCACCCGGCGCCCCGCTCAAAGAGGTCGACTTGGCCGCATCTCTCGACGTCAGCCGCGGTTCCGTCCGCGAGGGCCTGGCGATCCTCGCGCAGGAGGGCCTCATCCGGTCGCAGTGGCACCGTGGCACGACGGTCATCGACCTGACCCCCACCGACATCGACGAGGTCTACTCGGTCCGCGCCGCACTCGACAGCCTCGCCGCCCGCACCGCCCAGCAGCGCGCCAACCCCGAAGCACTGGCCGAACTGGACCGCTGCGTCGACGCGATGGCCGCCGAGCTCGGCTCCGGCAACGGCCCCCGCCTCTTGGCCTTGGACATCGCGTTCCACGACGCGATCTACGCCGCCGCGGGCAACGGCAGGCTCACCGCCGCCTGGGAGGCGATCCGCTCACAGGTGCATTTGTTCCAGCTCAGCCGCATCACGCTCGGCACCGAGCACTACCGCGCCCGCGTAGTCGGCGAGCACCGCGAACTCGCCGCGCTGATCCGCGACGGCGATCCCGAAGCACTGGGTCAGGTCGCGGAGGAACACGTGCACTCGGCGCGGCGCACGCTGCTGGAGAAACTGGCGGTCCAGGTACCTCTCACGAGTGGCTGAGGGAACGACTCTCTCCCGCCTCGCGTCTTTCTGTGGTCGGATGGTCACAGAGGGAGGTCACGATGAGTGGAGGGTATGGCGTAGTCATCGACGCCATCGACCGAGCATCAGGCGCGGCGACGCGCGCGGCCGACGCGATCCGCCCGGTCGAGCTGGCGGGAACGCTGAACGGAATCCCGCAAGGCTTGCCGGGCGGCCGATCCGTCGACGCGGCGAGACAGCTGCGCACCGTGTGGTCGCGCGAAATGCCTACGTGGGTGACGAACATGGCCGATTACGCCCGCCAGTTGCACGATGCCGCCGCACACTACCGGGCCAACGAAGCCGACGCACAGGCCGATCTGCACGAGGTACTCGTGCGCGGCGGAGCGAGGCCGGTCTGATGGTCCGCTGGGGTGACGTGCGCCACTGGAACGCGGGCGCGATCGGCGGCGTCGCGGATGCCCTCAACCAGCGCTGCACCACGCTGATCGCGACCAACGACGACGTCGAGAGCGCGCTCGTCCGCGAAGGCTGGCTGGGCAACGCCGCGGTGGCCGCCGGTCAGCGCGCCCGGTCGCTGATCTCCGGCTTGGAACAGCGCGTCGCCGAGGCTTCAGCGGTTCGCCGCGCGGCGCACGAGGTCCAGCTGGCCGTCGAGCGCATCACGTCCTTCGTCCACGAGACCGACGAACTCGCGCGAGTGAACGGCTGGTCCATCGGCGCCGACGGCGCGATCGTCCTGGCCCCGACGGCGGGCCCGCCTCCCCCGCCGGACATCATCGCCCGCCAGAACCAGGTCAAGATCGAGCTTCTCGACCGCATCGAGCAGCTCCTCCGCCGCGCCAACGACGTCGACACGGATTTCGCGGCGATACTGACCAGGGCCATGCGCGGCGAGATCACCGAGCAGGACGCGACCAGCCTCGCCCAGGCCGCCGACGCGGGCGGACGACAGAGCGGCCTGTCGATCATCGGGCCGCCCGAGGGCGGGACGCCGGGCGACAACAAGGCTTGGTGGGCGACCCTGTCGGACACCGCGAAGGGCGTGATCCTGCGGGACAACCCTGATCTGGTGCGCAACCTGGATGGGATCCCGATCGTGGACCGGGACGCCGCGAACCGCGCGGTCCTGCAGCGCGAGATCGGCAGACTGGCTGCGGCGCAGGCGAAAGGCGATGACGTGGCCGGGAAGCTGGAAGGCCTGCGTGCCATCGAGGCGCGGCTGAACAGTTCTTCAGTAGGCCAGCCGCAAGCGTTCTTGATCGGACTGGATGCCAGTGGTGACGGCCAGGCGATCGTGTCGGCGGGAAACCCTGACACCGCGACGAATGTCGCGACCTACGTGCCGGGCACCGGCTCAGAGCTGGCCACGATCGGCGAGGAAATCAACCGGTCGGACAAGATGCTCCAGGCCGCCGCCAGGGCGGGCTCGCCGTCAACGGCGGTGATCACTTGGATCGGCTACGACGCGCCCGATCACCTCGACAACGCGGTGAGCGGAAGCTATGCCGACAACGCGAAAGCATCGCTGCAAGGTTTCCAGGACGGGTTGCGGGCCACCCATGAAGGCGCGCCGTCACACACCACGGTGCTCGGCCACAGCTACGGCACGACCGTGATCGGCCACGCGGCTTCCAACGGGGGCCTGAACGCCAACGAGATCGTCTTCGTCGCCAGCCCCGGAGTAGGCGCGGAGAGCGCGGGCAGCCTCCATCTGGGCGGTGTCGCCCAAAGCGATATCGGCCAGCATGTGCACTCGACGGTCGCGGAGCACGACATCATCCGTCTTTCCAACCTCGAAATCGACGGCGAGGATTTGGTGCACGGTCCGGATCCCGCCGCGCACGACTTCGGTGGCCAGGTCTTCAGCTCCGCTCCAGGTACTGCCGGATCTGTCTTTCTGGATGGCCTCTGTGAAAAAGCCCACAGCGAATATTGGGAAGCCAACAACCCGGCATTGCGCAACTTCGGCCTGATCATCGCCGGAAGGCCGGCGACGTGAAATGCGCCTGGCTGGTCGTTGCGACCGTATTGGCTTCTTCCGGCGCATGTTCCTCAGGAGGCGTGAGCGACTTGAAACCGACCATCACCGAACAGCAAGCGAACGGCAAGGTCGAGCAGTACATCGCCGGTGCGCTCACGGCGCTTCCGCCGGCAGGCAAGATCTTGTTCGCTCGCAACCGACCGGAGTGCACGGACCCGACTGACAAGGGCCCTCGCGGGCGGTACGAAATCTCGGCGTCCTACGAGATCACCGGGCTCGATCCCGCCCAGTACCCAGGCTATTTCGACGCGATCGTGCGCTGGTGGACCACACATGACTTCGACGTGCTGGCTGACCACCGTCCCAAGGACACCTATGTGTTCGCGCGCAACAAGACCGACGCCTTCGACATGTCTTTCGAGTCGAATGATCTCGGCAAGCTTTACGTGGGCGCGACTTCGCCGTGCGTGTGGCCGGACGGAAACCCGCCACCGCGTGCCGAGAGTGTGCCCGAATCGAGCCTTCCGCCGGTGGCGGCCCCGGAGCCGCATCCAGCCAAAGCCGAGCCAGCCAGGCGCTCGCGGCCCAAACCCGTCGACGAGGAAGTCGAGGACTTCGACCAGATCGACTGGACCGAAGAAGGGTCGTGAGCGTTGCAGGCGGTTCTAACCGCCTGTCTGAGTTCAGGACATACTGAACAGTTGATGTTTCAGCACATCGTGAACACTTGATCGGCTCGTCGGCGCGGTGATCGGCACTTCGGTGTTGATCATCGCGTTGATGAGCGGAACTGGGTTTTCGATGGATCCTGAGTTCGTTGCCGCTGTCGCGCGCAAGGCGCACGGCGAGAAGATCAACGTGGCCCGGTTCTGTGACGAGCATGACGTCTCCCGCGGCACGTTCTACCACTACGTAGAGCGGTTCCGGGCCGAAGGTGCCGACGGGTTCACCCCGCGCAGCACCGCCCCGCACCACCACCCGAACGCCCTGCCCGGCACGGTCGGCGAGGCGGTGCTGCGCGCCCGCAAAGAGCTAGCCGATCAAGGCCTGGACAATGGCGCCCTGTCGATCCTCTGGCGGCTGGAAGACGCCGGGTTCGTCCCGTTGCCCTCACAGTCCTCGATCTACCGCATCCTGCTCGACCGGGGCCAGATCACACGCGAACCCCGCAAACGCCCACCTCGCGGCAGGCGCCGCTTCGAATTCGACGCACCCAACGCCTGCTGGCAGATCGACGGCCTCGACGTCTGCCTCGACGACGGCACCAAGGTCTGCATCATCCAGATCCTCGACGACCACTCCCGTCTCGACGTCGGCTCCCACGCCGCGGCCAGCGAGAACACCGCCGACACCCTCACCGCGCTCGAGCTGGCGTTCGCCCGCTACGGCCACCCCGCACGACTGCTCTCGGACAACGGAACCGCGTTCAGCGGCAAATGCCGCGGCTACCTCGCCGAAACCGAACGCGCCCTCGCCACCCACGGCATCCAGACCATCGCCTCCACCCCCAGGCACCCGCAAACCTGCGGCAAGAACGAACGCGTCCACAGCACCCTGCGCCGCTGGCTGAGCGCCCGGCCCACGCCCACAACCCTGCCCGAACTCCAAGCCCTGCTTGAAAAATACCGCCACATCTACAACAACCGCCGCCACCAAGGCATCGGCGGACACACCCCTCAGCAACGCTACGACGCCACCACAAAAGCCCAACCCGACACCAGCCGCCGCGCACCCGCAGGCCGCGTCACCCGACCCGTCGCCAGCAACGGAGTCCTCCAACTCCACGGCTGCCACATCCCCATCGGCCGCGCCCACGCCCACACCACCGCGACCGTGTTCTGGCAAGGCGACCGCGTCACCATCCTCACCGGCGACACGATCGCCCGCGAACTCACCCTCAACAGACAAGTACGCTACCAACGCCACTAACCACACACACTGTCCACGATGTGCCGAAACACATCTGTTCAGAATGTGCCGAAACATGACAGCCGGTTCTAACCGCCCGCAACGCTCACGAGCCCTTTATCCGAAGAGCTGGACTACCTTGCGGATGAGTTCGTAGACGCCGTAGGCGAACGGCAGTGCGACCCACAGCCACACGAACACCATCAATCCCGTGCGGTTCTTCGTCATCGGGCTTCACTCCCCACTCGCTCCGGCTCGTGGAACTTGGTGTTGACCGGGCGGACCAGTTCGTTGGCGAGGAAGCCGATGACCAGCAGCGCGATCATGATGAAGAACGAGGTCGTGTAGAGATCAGGGCCGACCTTGCCCGCCCGCTTCTGGCTGTCGGCGATGGCGTTGACGATGAGCGGGCCGAGTACGCCTGCCACCGACCACGCGGTGAGGAGCCTGCCGTGGATGGCGCCCACCTGGTAGGTGCCGAACAGGTCCTTCAGGTACGCCGGGATGGTCGCGAAACCGCCGCCGTAGAAGGACAGGATCACCATCGCGCAGAGGATGAACACCGGCTTGGACGTGTTGGTGGTCAGTGCGATCGTGAGGTACAAGAGCGCGCCGACACCGAGGTACACGCGGTAGATGTTCTTGCGGCCGATGAGGTCCGATGTGGACGACCAGACGAACCGGCCGAGCATGTTGCACAGGGAAAGCAGTGCGACGAAGCCTGCCGCCGATGCCGCGAGCACCGGAGTCGAGGTCTGCTTGAAGAAGTCGGTGATCATCGGCGACGCCTTTTCGAGGATGCCGATGCCCGCTGTGACGTTGAAGCACAGGATGACCCACAGGAGCCAGAACTGCGGGGTCTTGATGGCGTTGGCCGCGGAGACGTTGCCCTTGGAGATCAGGACGTGGCCGTGGTCGGTCTTGGGGACCCAGCCCGCTGGTTTCCAGTCGTCGGCGGGTACGCGGACGAGGAGGATGCCGAGTGACATGAAGACCGCGTAGACCAGGCCGTGGACGAGGAACGCGGTGGCGATCGTGCCGGTGGTCCATGGCGAGGCGCCGAGCATCTGGTTGGACCAGGGCGACGCGATGAGCGCGCCGCCGCCGAAGCCCATGATCGCGATGCCGGTGGCCATGCCCGGCCGGTCGGGGAACCACTTGATGAGCGTGGACACCGGGGAGATGTAGCCGATGCCGAGTCCGCCGTAGCCGAGTACGACCAGCCAGTACTGCGAGGTCGCGACGCCCAGTGCGGAGACGAGGAAGCCGGTGCAGAAGCAGACCATCGAGACGAACATCGCCCAGCGTGGGCCGTTGCGCTCGACGAGGGTGCCGCCGAAGGCCGCCGACAGGCCGAGCATGACGATGCCCAGCTGGAAGGGCAGTGCGCTCTCGGTGCCGGACAATGAGAGTGTCTTCTCCAGCGGCGGTTTGAACACGCTCCAGGCGTAGGCCTGCCCGATGGACAGGTGGACCGACAGCGCCGCGGGCGGCACGAGCCAGCGGCTCCAGCCGGGTGGTGCGACGATGCGGGAACGATCCAGGAAGCCGAGGGCCGTACGACGCCTCCAGTGGTGAGGATGATCGAGCAGGAATGTAATACGCATTCGCCGCTGTTGCACCAGTCAGGTGTAGAAGGTTCGCGCGAAAGGGCAGGTTAGTGGGCAGGGTGACGGTACGTCGACCAGTGCGGATGCTGTCCGCGAACGGGGAACGGCGGCGTCCTGACTCGCTGGCCGCCGAGGAGCCGATGGAGCTGCGGGTCGGCGGGAAGCCACTCGCGGTGACCATGCGGACGCCGGGGAACGACATCGAACTGGCGCATGGCTTCCTGCTGACCGAGGGGGTCATCGGCTCGCTCGAGGACGTCACGACCGCGCGGTACTGCGATGGCGTCGACGATCAAGGGCGCAACACCTACAACGTGCTCGACGTCGCGCTGGCCGACGGGGTCGCGCCGCCGGACGCCGGCGTCGAGCGGAACTTCTACACGACGTCCTCGTGTGGGGTGTGCGGGAAGGCCGCGCTGGACGCGGTGAAGCTCAAGACGCGGTTCGACACGGCGGCGTCGGGGTTCGCGGTGACGACCGAGGTGCTGGCGGGTTTGCCGGAAGCCTTGCGGGCGCGGCAAAAGGTGTTCGCGCAGACCGGTGGGCTGCACGCGGCGGCGTTGTTCGCCGCCGACGGTTCGCTGCTGGTGGTGCGTGAAGACGTGGGACGGCACAACGCCGTCGACAAGGTGCTCGGGTGGGCGCTGCTGGAAAACCGGGTCCCGCTGGGGGAAACCGGGCTGCTGGTGTCGAGCCGCGCGTCGTTCGAGCTGGTGCAAAAGGCCGCCATGGCGGGGATCCCGTTGCTCGCGGCCGTCTCGGCGCCTTCGTCGCTGGCCGTGGAATTGGCCGAGGACAACGGAATGACGCTGATCGGCTTCCTTCGCGGCGACAGCATGAACCTCTACACCGGCGACGCCCGCGTCGTGAGTGGTACGGCCGGTTAGAACCGGTCATACCACTCACGACGGGTTACTCCGTCGGGGCCCAGTTGCCGTGGAAGCCCTCGGGTACGCGGTCGGGCAGGTGGATGGCGCCGACCTGGTCGAGTGAGCCGGCGTCGAGCAGGGTCAGGTCGCTGCGCTGGGTGGCCGGGTCGTAGACGAAGCCCATCAGCACGCCTTCGTCCTCGCCGGCGTCCGGGCTGGACGGGACGAAGACGAACTCGCCTGGCTCGCAGCCCTTGCCGAAGGTGCGGACCTCGGAGGTCACGCGCTCGAGGTCGTGCTTGAACAGCGCCGGGCCGCGCGATGGGCATTGGCCGACCGAGTAGCCGTAGCGGTGGCGTGAGCCGACCAGGCGCTCGTCGACGCGGGGGAACTCCTGGCCGCGGTCGTCGAGGCGCTCTTCGATGACCTTGCCCGCCGCGAGGTCGACGGTCCATCGGTCGAGGGTGGGCGGGCCCTCGTTGGGGCCGGTGTGGTCGCGGTCGAACATCTTCGGGTGGCGGATGACGTCGAGGACGATCTTGTCGCCGTCGTCGTAGGCGTTCATCGGGTGGAAGACGTAGCAGGGCTCGACGTCGAACCAGCGGACGTCCGAAGCGGAACCCTCGCGCGGCATGACGCCGATGCGGGCCGGGTAGGACTGCTTCCAGCTGTACGGGAAGCGGCCGTTGGAGCCGAGCGAGTCGCCGAGCATGGCGGTGATCGGGTCGGGCACGCGCACCTTGCCGATGACGGCCGAGACCACGAGCTTGGCCGGCGTGCGCAGCAGCTTCGGCACGGTCGCCTCGACGCCCTGACCGGCGTCGAAAACCACGGGCAGGTCGTAGAAGACGACGTGGTTCTCCGTCAGCGAGAAGTCGTGCATCATCGGCGAGCCGGTGACCTCGATGTCGACCGTGCGGCGGGCGCGGCCGTTCGTGTCGATCACCGAGTACTGGACGCGGTTGCCGCGCCCGAAGAAGTACGAGACGGCGTGCAGCTCGCCGGTGCGCGGGTCTCGCTTCGGGTGGGCGGTGTAGCCGCCGGGCAGCGTGCCGTCGAAGTCGCACGGGCCGACCGTGTCGAGCTCGTCGGTCAGCTCGTAGTTGGCGACGCCACCTTCGACCAGCGCGAGCGTCTTGCCCGCGTGGGAGATGACGTTGGTGTTCGCGCCGAGCGAGTCCATGCCGGCGCGGTGATCGCGGCCGTGCGGGGTCTCGCCGAGCGCTTCGGCGACCTTCGGGTTGCGGACCCAGCGGTTGCGGTACCACTGCGCCTTGCCGTCGCGCAGGCGGACGCCGTGGACCATGCCGTCGCCCATGAACCAGTTGTAGGTGGCCGGGTCGACCTCGGACAGCGGGTTCGGCCCGTTCCGCAGGTAACGCCCGTCGAGGTACTCCGGGATCGAGCCGGTCACGGCCAGCTCGGTGATCGTGTGCTCCTTGGCAACGGGTGCGTAGTTGCCCTCAAGGTACTTGTGCCCCATGACATGCTCCCCTAGCTGGCATAACTTGGTTATGTCCTAGGTATAACAGAGTTATGGGATACTGGCAAACGTGACAGCCGATGACATCCGCGGCCGACTGGTCGACGCCGCCATCCACCTGCTGGCCGAGGGCGGGCCCGAAGCACTGCAAGCGCGCAAGGTGGCCGCCGACGTCGGCGCGTCGACCATGGCCGTCTACACCCATTTCGGCGGCATGGGCGAGCTCGTCGAGGCGGTGGCACGCGAGGGTTTCCGGCGCCTGAGCGACAACCTCGGCCGGATACCACCCGCCGACGACCCGGTCGCCGACATCTTCGTCAAAGCTTATGCGTACCGACACACTGTTGTAGAGAATCCGCAGCTGTACGCGGTCACCTTCGGGCTGTCCGCACCAGGTGGCAAGCGGGCCTCCACCAAGCGGGTCACCGACCTGACAGATGCCAATTCAAAAGAAGGCCGCGAGGCCTTTTCGCACATTGTGGACGCCTCCGCACGCGCCATCGCGGCCGGGCGATTCCGCCAAGCGGAAGCCGTCGAAGTGGCCGCGCAGCTCTGGAGCGGCGTGCACGGCTACGTGACCCTGGAGATCGCCGGCCACTTCGGAGACCACAACGCGGGCGTGAATCAAGTCCTTTTACCCCTTGGTGTGACTCTCGCGGTAGGACTGGGTGACACTCCGGAGTCGGCCGCGCGGTCGCAGAGGGTGGCGGTGGACACTTGGCGCACGGCGAACGGAAACGCCGGAGGGCAATCTGACGATGTGAGGTGAAAGGTCGGTCACAGACGCAACGCGGGGGCGGGTGTCATGCGTCTGACCTGGTGAGGGATCTTGGAGAGGGGACCAGGTGGACACGGGGGACGACAAGGGCGGCAAGCGCGCTTCGGCACGCCGCTGGATCAGCCGCCGCTCGGTGCTGATCGCAGGCGCTTCGGGACTCGCTGTAACCGGCCTCGCCGCCGGCTCGGCGACCGGGCGGCTGCCGTTCAGCCCCGCGCTGCAGCGTGCGGCGGGCGTGACCTCGCCGACGCCGACCGCCCAGCCGGGCGTCGTGCGCATCGAGCGGGTGTTCTCGGCCGCGCGCAACCGCGAGATCGAGTTGCTGACCATGCTGCCGTCGAAGTCACCGGCTCCCGGACTGCCCATGTCGCTGATGCTGCACGGCCTGCGCGGCAACGCGCGCCACGCCGCCCCCACCGGCCTGCTCAAGCAGCTCAGCGGTGAGGTCTCCCGCCGCGCGGTGCCCGCGTTCGGGTTCGTCGCGGTCGACGGCGGCGACAACTACTGGCACGAGGCCCACCCCGGCGACAACCCGATGGCCATGCTGCTGGAAGAGGTGCCACGCTGGCTGGCCGAACGCGGCCTCGGCGGCACCGACGGCAAGCCGTTCGCCTGCGCGGGCCTGTCCATGGGCGGCTTCGGGGCGATGCTCTACGCCAGGCGCCGGGTCGAACGCCGTGACCCGCCCGCCGCCGTGGCGGCGCTGGCGCCCGCGCTGATGACGTCCTGGTCCGAGATGAGCAAGCGCAAGGCGTTCCGTGACGCCGCGGACTGGGCGTCGATGGACCCGCTGAAGAACATCGCGGCGCTGCGCGGCATCCCGACGGCCATCTACTGCGGCACCGAGGACGACTTCATCGGTGGCGTCCGCAAGTACATCACCGAGGCCCACCCCGCCGTGGCGCACACGGCGCGGGGCAGGCACGGCGACGGGTTCAACCGGACCGTGGTGCCCAGCCTGGTCAGTTTCCTCGGGAAGCACGTTCCCAAGGCCGACTGAGTCAGCTGGAGCCGCTGGTGGCGATCTCCAGCCACCGCGCGGCGACCGACATCAGCCAGAAGCCGACGAGGGTGCCCGCGAGGAACCACGACGTCCAGACGAGCAGGCCGCGGTCGTCCTCGGCCTTCGCCCGCATGCGACCCAGCGCATACCAGGCGAAGGCGAGGAACGGCAGCGGCATCAAGGGCAGCACCGAGAACCGGACGACGACCGCGACCAGGCAGGTCACCGCCAGCACGATGAGCACGATCGTCAGTACCCGGTGCAGCTTGGGATAACGGTGGTACGTCGCCGTGACGACGCGCTGCGAGAGCTCCGTGATGCCCGGAACCTCTTCTGACAAGTTCTGCTGGACCACTATGCCGACTTCTCGCCACGCTCACTGCGGGTCCGGCGGGACGGCTGCCGCGACACGATGGTCGGGTTGACGTTCTCCCGGACGGTCTGCTCGGTGATCACGACCTTGGCCACGTCATCCCGGCTGGGGATGTCGTACATGACCGGCTGCAGCACCTCTTCGAGGATCGCGCGCAGGCCACGGGCGCCGGTGCCGCGGAGCACGGCCTGGTCGGCGATGGCCTCGAGCGCGGTCTTGGTGAACTCCAGCTCGACGTTGTCCATCTCGAAGAGCTTCTTGTACTGCTTGACCAGCGCGTTGCGCGGCTCGGTCAAGATCGACACAAGAGAGGTCTTGTCGAGGTGGGTCACGCTGGCCACGACCGGGAGACGACCGATGAACTCGGGGATGAGCCCGAACTTGATCAGGTCCTCCGGCATGGTGTCGGAGAAGACGTCGCTCTCGTCGATCTCGGCCTTGGTGCGGATCTCCGCACCGAAGCCGAGGCCGCGCTTGCCGACGCGCTCGTTGATGATCTTCTCCAGGCCCGCGAACGCACCGGCCACGATGAACAGCACGTTCGTCGTGTCGATCTGGATGAACTCCTGGTGCGGGTGCTTGCGGCCGCCCTGCGGCGGCACCGAGGCGGTGGTGCCTTCGAGGATCTTCAGCAGCGCCTGCTGCACGCCCTCACCGGACACATCGCGGGTGATCGACGGGTTCTCGCTCTTGCGGGCGATCTTGTCGACCTCGTCGATGTAGATGATGCCGGTCTCGGCGCGCTTGACGTCGTAGTCGGCCGCCTGGATCAGCTTGAGGAGGATGTTCTCGACATCCTCACCGACGTACCCGGCCTCGGTGAGCGCCGTGGCGTCCGCGATCGCGAAGGGGACATTGAGCAATTTCGCGAGTGTCTGCGCCAGGTAAGTCTTGCCGCATCCGGTCGGTCCGAGCATCAGGATGTTCGACTTGGCCAGCTCGACGGGCTCCTCCTTGGAGTCCTTCGGGCCCGCCTTGTCGTCGGCCTGAATGCGCTTGTAGTGGTTGTAGACCGCTACCGCGAGGGTCCGCTTGGCGTCATCCTGACCGATGATGTACTGCTCGAGGAACTCGTGGATGTCGGCGGGTTTGGGCAGCTCGTCGAGCTTGACCTCACCGGCCTCGGCCAGTTCTTCCTCGATGATCTCGTTGCAGAGATCGATGCACTCATCGCAGATGTACACGCCGGGCCCGGCGATGAGCTTCTTCACCTGCTTCTGGCTCTTCCCGCAGAAAGAACACTTCAGTAGGTCTCCGCCGTCACCGATCCGTGCCATGGCCGTTGACCTTGTCCCCTCCGGTGCCCAGCACCTGATCTCTGCTCGCCCCGGTCATGGATTTCCTGACAGGGTACTCACGCGCTGCCACTGACGGTACCCGTCCGGCGCGCCTGACGGGAGCACCAACAAGGTTCCTACCGTGCCCGAAAGACCCTAGACCGTGACGCCGGTGCGTGTCTTCTCCCGACACGCACCGGCTCAGTGGTCGTTTAGTTGGCAGAAGCTTTGCGATACGGAAGCACCTCGTCGATGATCCCGTATTCCTTGGCCTCCGCGGCCGTGAGGATCTTGTCGCGTTCGACGTCCGCACGGACCTGGTCCGGGTCCCGGTTGGTGTGCTTCGCCAGCGTGGTCTCCATCAGGCGACGGACGCGCTGGATCTCGTTGGCCTGGATCTCCAGGTCCGAAACCTGCCCGTAGGTGCCCTCGGTGGCCGGCTGGTGGATGAGCACCCGCGCGTTCGGCAGCGCCAGGCGCTTGCCGGGGGTGCCTGCCGCCAGCAGCACGGCGGCGGCCGAGGCGGCCTGGCCGAGCGCGACGGTCTGGATGTCCGGGCGGACGAACTGCATGGTGTCGTAGATCGCCATCAGCGAGGTGAACGAACCACCGGGCGAGTTGATGTAGATGGTGATGTCGCGGTCCGGGTCCTCGTGCTCGAGGTGCAGGAGCTGGGCCATCACGTCGTTGGCCGACGCGTCGTCCACCTGCACGCCGAGGAAGATGACGCGCTCCTCGTACAGCTTGTTGTACGGGTTGGATTCCTTGATCCCGTAGCTGGTGCGCTCGACGTACGAGGGCAGGATGTACCGGGACTGCGGAAGCTCGAAGCTGCTCATGTTTTTCTCCTGTAAGCCTTCGCGTCCGTCAGTTACCTGCGGCAGGGTTTGTCAGGTCGCGGGTCAGGACGTGGTCGACGAACCCGTAGTCCTTCGCCTCCTGGGCGGTGAACCAGCGGTCGCGGTCGCCGTCCTTGACGATCTGCTCCAGCGTCTGACCGGTCTGCTCGGCCGTGATCTTGGCGAGCTCCTGCTTCCACTTGCCGAACACCTCGGCCTGGATCGCGATGTCCGACGCGGTGCCGCCGACACCAGCCGACGGCTGGTGCATCAGGATGCGCGCGTGCGGCAGCGAGTAGCGCTTGCCGGGGGTGCCGGAAGAGAGCAAGAACTGACCCATCGAGGCCGCCAGGCCCATCGCGTAGGTGGCGACGTCGGGCTTGATGAGCTGCATCGTGTCGTAGATGGCGAAACCGGCGGTCACCGAGCCACCAGGCGAGTTGATGTAGAAGCGGATGTCCGACTCGGAGTCGTCGGCGTCGAGCAGCAGGAGCTGCGCGGTGATCCGGTTGGCGACCTCGTCGTTGACCTCGGAGCCGAGGACCACGATGCGCTCCTGGAGCAACCGCTCGAACACCGAGTCGGTCAGGTTGAGCCCGGCGGTGCTCGACCGCGCCTCGGGCATGTGCTGCGTCACGTCTGCCTGCCTTTTCGCCGCTGGCGGCCCCCAGTGAGGGCCGCCGCTTCGTTCTGGGAGATCTGAGGATCTTGCAACGACCCTAACGAACTTGGGCGGTGCAGAATGCCTGACACCGCCCAAGTTCGCTCAGAGCTTTAGCTTTCGGTGGTGGCGGCGGCCTCTTCGGTGACCTGCGCCTCACCCGAAGGGGTTTCGTCGGCGCCGAACAGCTCGTTGAGGTCGACCGACGCGCCGGCGGCGTCGACGATCGCGGCCTTGCGGACGACCGAGGCCAGCGCCTTGCCGCGGCGCACGTCGGCGAAGATCGCCGAGAGCTGGCCGGACTGCTGGGCGCGCTGGACGTACTCGTCCGGGCTGATGCCGAAGCGCTGGGCCTGGTAAATGATCCGCTCGGTGAGCTCGCCGTCGTTGACCGAGGTCTTCTCGTTGTCGGCGATGGTGTCCAGCAGCAGCTGCGTGCGGACGGCCTTCTCCGACTCCTCGCGGACGTCGGCGTCGAACTCCTCGACGGTCTTGCCCTCGGCCTCGAGTGCCTGCGCGAACGCGGCCTCGTCGTGGTCGAACTGGTGGATCGCGTCGTGCTTGCGGTTCTCGATCTCGCCCTCGAGGACCTTCTCCGGGATCGGGACCTCGGTGCGCTCGAGCAGCAGCTCGAGGACCTTGTCACGGGCCTGGACGCCCTGCTGCATCTTCTTGACGCGGGACAGGCGGGTGCGGAGGTCGCCCTTGAGCTCGTCGATGGTGTCGAACTCGCTCGCCAGCTGGGCGAACTCGTCGTCGGCCTCGGGCAGCTCGCGCTGCTTCACGGTCTGGACGACGACGGTGACCTCGGCGTCCTTGCCTGCGTGCTCACCGGCGACCAGCTGGGTGGTGAAGGTCTTGGTCTCGCCTGCCGCGGCGCCGATGATGGCGTCGTCGATGCCGTCGACGAGCTGGCCGGAGCCGATCTCGTAGGACAGGCCGGTGGTCGAGGCGTCCTCGACCTCCTGGCCGTCGACGGTGGCGGAGAGGTCGATCGAGACGAAGTCGCCGTTCTCGGCGGGGCGCTCGACGCCGGTCAGCGTGCCGAAGCGGGCGCGCAGCTCGTCGAGCTGCTCGTCGACCTCGGCGTCGGTCAGGTCGACCTCGTCGACGCTGATCTCGACACCGGCCAGGTCGGGCACCTCGATCTCGGGGCGCACGTCGACCTCGGCGGTGAACTCGAGCACGACCTTGTCCTCGAGCTTCGTCACGTCGAACTCGGGCTGGCCCAGCGTGCGGACCTCGCCCGCGCGCACCGCCTCCATGTACTTGGCGGGGATGACCTCGTTGACGACCTCATCGAGCACCGGGGCGCGACCGATCCGGCTTTCCAGGACACGAGCGGGGGCCTTGCCGGGACGGAAACCCGGGATCCGGACCTGCTGGGCGATCTTGCGGTAGGCGCGCTCGAAGTTCGGTTTGAGCTCGTCGAACGGCACCTCGACATTGATCTTCACTCGCGTCGGGCTGACCTGCTCGACGGTGCTCTTCAACGTATTCTCCTCGAGCCGAGATGGTGTGGTTGAACAATCCTGCTTGGGATGTCCCCTGGTCACGTCCTGACCGGGCCGTCCGAGTCTAGGCCAGCGGGTTGTGAGCCCTTTTCACGGGTCAGGCCCGCAGCATGCGGCCGATCACCCAGCGCATCTGCTCGGTGGCGTGCGGGATGGACATCGCCGGTTGCACGAGGTGGCTCAGCAGCAGCCGGACGAACGCCTCGACGGCCATCTCCCACTCGGTTTCGCTCAGTTCCACGCCGGGATAGAGGCGCATGAGCATCGGGGCGACGGCGCCGACACTGCGCGCGAGCACCGGGTCGGACTGGGTGGTCAGCAGCGGGAGCAGATCGTCGCCGCCGCCGTGGCCGCCGGCGAGTACCGATTTCAGCAACGGATTGTCGCGAGCCGATTCCAGTGTGTATTGGAATGCGGCGGTGACCCCTTCGACGGCGTCGTCCGGATAGCCGGAAAGGGTTTGCGAGACGCCCACGGCGAATCCGTCGGTTTCCCGGAGCATGAGAGCTTCGGCGAGTTCCGGTTTCGATCCCAGTTCTTTATAAACGGTCTGCCTGCTGACGCCGACACGCGCGGCGACCTTGCCCATGGTGACGTTGGCCCAGCCATCGGCGCAGGTCAGCTCGGCCGCGGCGGTGAGCAGTCGCTCACGTAGCAGTGACCGAACGGTTTTGGTGAATCGGGGACCTGGCTCCACAACTCGAAGTTTACATTGTGATCAAGTTTGTTGGTGAAGTTTACAACCGCGGGACCATTGTCTACGGTGGCAAAACTTGCAGCGCCGTAGCCGGGATTGACGACCCCCTGGAGTCCGCTTCGATGGCCGTAGTGAATGTTCCCCGCACGAATAGGGGAACTGGGGAATCACTGGCTCGCGGGGTGCCCAACCCCCGTATTCAGCTGCCGCTCGTCGCCAGCCCTACAGTGCTGCTCTTCCTGGGAGCGCTCCTGGTCTGGGCGGGCGCCACCTGGCTGGTGCTCGCCGACGCCGCGCCGCTGTGGGTGACGATCCCCGCGCACACCCTGGTCTCGTTCACCATGTTCACCGTGCTGCACGAGTCGGCACACCACTCGGCAGGCCGGTTCACGCTGGTGAACGAGGTGCTGGGCCGCCTGTCGATGCTGTTCGTCGCGGCGTACGGGTCGTTCCCGATGCTCCGGTTCATCCACCTCGAGCACCACCGCAACACCAATGAGGACTCCCGCACCGACCCGGACGCCTGGACCTCGCAGGGCAGCTGGTGGTCGCTCCCGTTCCGCTGGCTCACGATCGACGCCTGGTACGTCCGCTTCTACAACGCCCGCGTCACCACCCGCCCGCCCGCCGAGCAGCTCGAGACCTTCGCGGTGCTGCTGACCGCGCTGGCCGGTTTCGGCGGGCTGATCGCGACCGGCTGGGGCTGGGAGCTGCTGGTGATCTACCTGATCCCGCAGCGCGCCGGGCTGGCGCTGCTCGCCTGGTGGTTCGACTGGCTCCCCCACCACGGACTCGGCGCCACCCGCAGGCAGGACCGGTTCGGGCTGGCCCGCGTGCGCGTCGGCCTGGAGTGGCTGATGACCCCGCTGATGCTGTACCAGAACTATCACCTGGTGCACCATCTCCACCCCGCGCTCCCGTTCTACCGCTACCTGCGCGCGTGGAACACGAACCGCGAGGCCTACCTGGCGCACAACGTGCCGATCACGACCGCGTGGGGCCGCGACCTGTCCGCCGAGGAATATCGGCAATGGCGGCAATTGGCCGGTTCGCTGGCCGACACCGCCGAGCAGCCCATCGAGCCGAGTTCGCTCGACTTCTTCCCGTTGACCGTGTCCGAGGTGCGGCACCTGAGCGCGGACACGGTGGCGGTCTCGTTCGCGGTTCCCGAAGACCTGCGCGAGGTTTTCGAAGGCCGACCAGGTCAGCACGTGACGATCCAGGCCACGGTCGAGGGCCTGCGCGTCCAGCGGACGTACGCGCTCTGCGCGGGCCCGGGTCTGCGCGTGGCGATCAAGCACGTCGGCGGCGGCGTCTTCTCGACCTACGCCAACACCGCGCTGCGCGCGGGCGACACATTGGAAGTCCAGCCGCCGTCCGGCGCCTTCGTGCTCGGCTCACCGGCACGCCGCGCCCCGCGCTACGTCGCGGTGGCCGCGGGCATCGGCATCGCGCCGGTGCTTCCCGTGGTCGCCGACGCACTGTCCACTCAGGACAATTGCAAGGTGACCCTGCTGTACGTCAACCGGTCCGGCTCCTCGACCCTGTTCGCGGCCGAGCTCACCGCGCTGGCCAAGCGCTTCGAGGGACGGCTGCACGTCGTGCACTACCGCACCGACGAGCGCGACCCCGACCTGCACAGCACCCGGCCGGTGCGACGGCTGGACCCGATCGGCGAGGCGCTGGCGATCTCGCACGAGCGGTATCAGCGGGGGCAGCTGGACGGGACCCGGTTCCGGGCTCTGCTGCAGGGCAGGCTGCACCCGGCGAAGGTGGACGACTGGTTCCTGTGCGCGCCGCCCCGGCTGGTCGAGATGGTCAGGACGACCCTGGCGGACAACGAAGTCCCCGGCGAAGCCGTGCACATCGAATCGTTCCGCGCCCCAGGCTCGTGAGCGTTCCGGGCGGTTATTGAGGGGAAGGGCAAATATGGCGTGCGTCGGTCTGGCTGACGAGGTCACGTCGCGAGGCCCGGACGTGCCATGAGTGGCTGAACGAGGGGTTTCCCTGCTGCGTTGGGTGCAGCGGGGGAACCCCTCGTTCACGATCTGGCCAGGCGAGGACGGGGGTCGTGAGTGTTTAGACCGGTTAGAACCGGCCGTACCACTCACGACCCCCACGACGACCCCGGCTTGCCACGGGCGAGTGGAACCTCTGCTGCGTCAGATGCAGCAAAGGTTCCACTCGCCCGCCACGTTTGCCCTTACGGTCAATAACGCCCGGAAGGGCAAATGTGGCGGGCACTTGACGAAGGGGGCCCATGTCACGCTCAGCGTTACAAGGGTGGCCTTTGTGTGGTTCAGCCGCGCCCGGGCGCGAAAACGCTAAGGTCGGGCGCATGGCGCCGGTCATCGACTACCTGTCCCCCGGGATCTTCACCAGCCTCGAAGGTGTCGATCCGCGCGTGATCGAGCCGGTGCCCGACGATCCGGTCGGGATCTGCACGCCCGCGCGTCACCTCGTCATCCAGCCGTACGACGCGCGGCCGCTGGGCGTTCCGGCCGAACGGTTCGAGGAGAACCAGATCCGGCCGGTCAGCGCGATCATCGGCAAGCTGCTCGCACTCGATCCGGCGCCGGTGACCGTCGCGCGCGAGCCGGGGAAGCGGGTCGTCGGGACTTGCCGTGACTTCTCACTGCTGAGCTGCGCGCTGCTGCGCCACCGCGGGTTCGCCGCGCGCGTGCGCTGCGGGTTCGGGACGTATTTCGAGCCGGGGCAAGGACTCGACCACTGGGTGACCGAGTACCACGACGGCACGCGCTGGGTCCGGATCGACACCGAACATCTCGGGAAGGACCTGCCCGCCACGCTCCACGATCTGCGGCCCGGCGAGTTCCTCACCGGTGGCGAGGCCTGGCTCGCGTACCGGCGTGGCGAGATCGACGCTTCCACGTTCGGGGTGCCCGGGACCGAGAACTGGGGGCCTGCCGAGATCCAGGGCAACGCCGTGCGGGATCTCGCCGCGCTCAACAACGTCGAGACGTTGCCGTGGGACGAGTGGGGCCGGATGACCGAGGCCTACGACGGTAAGACCGGCCCGGACTACGACGCCTTGCTCGACGAACTCGCCGAGGTGTGCGCCTCCGACAACCCCGCGGCCATCAGCGCGCTCTACCTCCACGAAGACCTGCGGGTACCGGGGACTTTTCTTCACACCGCCACCTGAGCCGCCGCGATCCGCAGGTCGGCCACGCCGGGGAGGTCGCCGGCGCCCTCCGGCCACAGTAATGCCGGCGTGCACGGCCACATGTCCAGCACGGGCAGGTACCGCACGTCAGGGCGTGGGTAGAGGTCACGCACGCCCGCCGGGACGAACGCGATCCCTTCGCCGAGCGCGACGATCGTGAGCATGGCCTCCAGGCTTGTCACGCCGTGACCGGTGTAGCGGACCGCGGCGCCGTCAGGGCGCGGGTCGGCCGCCCAGAACTCGCGCCATGTTCGCGGAACTTCGCGTGAGACGCCGACGACGGCCTCCCGGCTCAGCTCGGCGAGCGTGAGTTCCGGGCTGGATGCCAGCCGGGCGGCACGGGAGACGCAGGCGAGACGCGGCTCGTGGGCGAATGGCAGCGAGGTGACGCCTGCCTTCGCGGGCAGGTAACCGAAGAGCGCGTCGACCTCGCCGGTTTCGAGACATCGATGCTGACCCACGAGGTCGAGTACCCGGACATCGAAGGTGAAATCCGGGCAGTGGTTTCTCACCGCTTTGAGTACCGCCCTGGTCGAGGTGAGTCCCAACGCACCTTCCAGCATGCCGATCACGACCTTGCCGGAATGGCGGCGCCTGCCAGCCTGGGTGAGCAGGCGGTCCATCGCGTTGATCACCTCTTTGGCTTCGAGCAGCAGTGCGTGACCCGCGTCCGTGAGCGCGACACGACGGGTGGTGCGGTCGATCAGCTTGAGCGACAAGCGCTTTTCGAGCGCGCCGATCTGCTGGCTCAGCGCGGGCTGGGTGATGAACAGCCGGGCCGCCGCACGGCCGAAGTGCAACTCCTCTGCCAGCGTCAGCAAGAGCCGGAGCTGATGAAAACTGGGTTCCGCGGTCATTTCATTCCCCCCAGAAATAATGTCGACCCTATCAATATCAACGATCATTCAAATCAATGAACCATTGTCACCACCAGAATGCGCGTGCCAGTATCGAAGAGTCCCATTCAGGGAATTCCACAGGGGAAACGAGAGGGAATCCATGCTGAAGAACAAGGTTGCTCGCGCCGTCATCCCGGTGGCTTTCGCCGCCGCCGCGCTTGTCGGTGGCACCGCGAGCGCTTCCGCCGCACCGGCTCCCGCCGGGCCTGCGGCGGTCCAGGACGACCCGTGCGGGCTGCACGTGCACAGTGGCAACGGTTACTACCGCAATTGCGGGAGCCGCAGTGTGAAGATCCTGGTGACCAAGGTGTTCACCGCCAATGAGCGATTCTGCGTCGGGGCAGGGACCGAGAAGTTCGTCGGAACCTGGAACAACATCTGGAACTCCTACGTCGAGGGTTACGACTGCGATCCCAACGCCTAGTGGTTCGGTGCCCGGTGTGTGACTCCCAGTATGTGCGGGGCCACACACCGGGCGCCTCCTCCTTCCGAAGGACACCGGCTACGCCTCAAGGCGCACAGGCGTCTCACAGGTCGCGCACAACGGCCCCATACCCGCCGGTCTCAGCATGAGGCCATGAAGAGCAGGCCGCTGCGCGCGAAACTCATCGCGTCGACCGTCGGCCTGCTCGCGCTCGTCTGCCTGATCATCGGGGTGGTGAGCGAACTCGCGCTGCGGGGGTTCCTGCTCGACCAGATCGACCATCAGCTCGACGCGGCCGCGCACCGGGCGCGGGATTTCACCGAGCACGGGCCGCCGGACAAGATGCCGCTCGACGCGCCGGGGCAGGCGGCCGGGACGCTGAACCTCACCATCCTCGGCGGGCTCGTGCAGAACGCCGGGAGAATTTCCTTTACCGGGCAACAAGAGCTGCTCGACCAGGAGCAGCAGGCCGGGTTGGCCGGGCTGCCCGTCGACGGCCGCGCGTACACCCGCGCGCTCGGCGACCTCGGCGACTACCGGCTGATCGCGCTGCCGGTCGACGGCGGCGCGATGATCACCGGCCTGCCGTTGAAGAACGCGCAGGACACACTGTGGACGGTCGGGCTCATCCTGTTCGGCGTCGCGCTGGCCGGGGTGACCGCCGCCGGTTTCGCAGGCGCCTACGCGATCCGGCGGACACTGCGGCCGCTCGACCGGGTCGCGGTGACGGCGAGCCGGGTCGCCGAGCTGCCGCTCGACCGGGGCGACGTGGTGCTGTCCATCCGGGTGCCCGAGATCGACACCGATCCGCGGACCGAGGTCGGCCAGGTCGGCTCCGCGCTGAACCTCATGCTCGGGCACATCGGCCACGCGCTCGCCGCGCGGCAGGCGAGCGAGCAGCGGGTCCGGCAGTTCGTCGCCGACGCCAGCCATGAGCTGCGCACGCCGCTCGCCGCCATCCGCGGGTACGCCGAGCTGACCCGCCGCGGCACCGACCAGGTGCCGCCCCAGATCGCGCACGCCATGTCCCGCATCGAATCCGAAGCCGCGAGGATGACCACGCTCGTCGAGGATCTGCTGCTGCTCGCCAGGCTCGACGCGGGCAAGCCGCTCGAGGTCGGCGAGGTCGATCTTTCGCGCATGGTGGTCGACGCGGTCAGCGACGCGCATGTCGCCGGGCCGGAGCACATCTGGCGGCTGCGGCTGACCGACGAGCCGGTGATCGTCTTCGGCGATCCGTTGCGGCTGCACCAGATTCTGGCGAACCTGCTGTCCAACGGCCGGGTGCACACCCCGCCGGGCACGACCGTCACGACCTCGCTGACCCGCTCCGCCGACGGCAGCGCCGTGCTCACGGTGACCGACGACGGCCCCGGCATCGACCGCGCGTTGCTGCCGACGGTGTTCGAGCGGTTCGCGCGCGGCGACACGTCACGGTCGCGGGTCGCGGGCAGCACGGGGCTGGGCATGGCGATCGTGTCGGCCGTGGTGATCGCGCACCGCGGCACGGTCGGCGTGACGAGCAGGCCGGGCCGCACGGAATTCGAAGTCCGGCTGCCCACACAGCTTTCCCACAGCGTCGCCACAACGACACCCCAGGCGCGTTCGTGACGCTGAGCGCATGACCGCTCTCGCCGAACCCGAAACCGAAATCGCGCGCACGGCACCCGCTCCCCCACGTGACTGGCACCGTCCGGCGTTCTTCGCCTTGCTCGCCGCGACAGCCGTCCTCTATCTCTGGGACCTCGGCGCGTCCGGCTGGGCCAACGCGTTCTACTCGGCCGCGTCACAGGCGGGCGCGCAGAGCTGGAAGGCCTGGTTCTTCGGCTCCAGCGACGCGGCGAACGCGATCACCGTCGACAAAACGCCCGCCGCGCTGTGGGTGACCGGGCTTTCGGCTCGGCTGTTCGGCGTCAACGCCTGGAGCATGCTCGTGCCGCAGGCGCTGATGGGCGTCGGCTCGGTCGCGCTGCTTTACGCGACGGTGAAACGGGTTTCGGGCCCGACGGCGGCGCTGCTCGCCGGCGCGGTGCTCGCGTTGACACCTGCCGCGGCGCTGATGTTCCGCTTCAACAATCCCGACGCGCTGCTGGTGCTGCTGCTCGTCGCGGGCGCGTACTGCGTGACCCGCGCGCTGGAAAAGGCGAGTCCGCGTTGGCTCGCGCTCGCCGGAGTCGCGGTCGGATTCGGGTTCCTGGCGAAGATGTTGCAGGCGTTCCTCGTCCTGCCCGCGTTCGGTCTCGCATACCTGATCGCCGCGCCGGCGACACTGGGCAAGCGGCTGCTGCACCTGACCGGCGCGCTTGCCGCGATGGTGGTCTCGGCGGGCTGGTATCTGCTGATCGTCGCGTTGTGGCCGGTGGACGACCGGCCGTACATCGGTGGCTCGCAGGACAACAGCCTCACCGAACTCGTGTTGGGGTACAACGGTTTGGGCCGGATCACCGGTGACGAGACCGGCAGTGTCGGGCCGAGCAGCTGGGGCACCACCGGCTGGAGCAGGCTCTTCGGTTCCGAGATGGCGGGCGGCATCGCTTGGCTGCTGCCTGCCGCACTGGTCGCGCTCGGCGCCGGGCTGTGGTTCACCCGGCGAGCGCCCCGAACCGATCCCGGCCGCGCCTCGCTCGTGCTCTGGGGTGGCTGGCTTCTGGTCACCGCCGCGACGTTCAGCTACATGAGCGGCATCATCCATCCGTACTACACGATCGCGCTGGCTCCGGCGATCGCCGCGCTGGTCGGGATCGGCGCGACCCAGCTCTGGCGCCGCCGCGCCGACATGATGTCCGTGGCCGTGCTCGCGAGCGGCGTCGCGCTGACCACGTTGATGACTTACCTCCTACTCGAAAGCCAGTCCGGCTGGCTGCCATGGCTGGGCCCGGTCGTGCTCTTCGGCGGGCTCGCCGCGGCCGTGCTCATTCTCTTCAGCGGGCAGCTTCCCCTTGCGGCGCAACGAGGTGTCGCTGTGCTCGCCTTGGTTGCCACACTGGCCGGGACCGGCGCGTACACCGTCGCGACGGCCGCTTCGACGCACACCGGCGCGATCCCGTCGGCGGGCCCGGCCGACGACCGCGGCATGCGTGGTGGTCCAGGCGGCCTGCTCGGCACCTCGTTGCCCGGCGAGAAGCTCACCGCACTGCTCAAAAAGGACGATGCGCGCCACACCTGGGTGGCCGCGACGGTCGGCTCCAACAACGCGGCCGGGTTCCAGCTCGGCTCCGGACTGCCGGTGATGGCGATCGGCGGGTTCAACGGCACCGACGCCTATCCCACGCTCGCGCAGTTCCAAGAGTATGTCCGAAGTGGACAGGTTCACTACTTCCTCGGCGATGGCATGACCATGCGCGCGAACAGCGGAAGTGATGTGGCACAACAGATCTCCGACTGGGTCGCGGCGAACTTCAGCGCGACGACCGTCGACGGCGTGACCGTCTACGACCTGTCATGAAGCACAGCGAGCGCACAGGTCAGCCACACGGTGACCAAAGCGGGACGCCCGAAGCTGAACCCATGACAGCCCTCCCGCAGACCAGCCGCCGCCCCGCCCCGGTGCACACTGTGGACACAGTTCTTGATGTCGTGATCCCCGTGCACAACGAGGAAACCGATCTGGAGCCGTGCATCCGCCGCCTGCACGCGCACCTCGACGGCCATTTCCCTTACCCGTTCCGGATCACGGTCGCGGACAACGCGAGCACCGACGCGACCTTGCGTGTCGCCGAACGCCTCGCCCGCGAGTTCGACGAGGTGGAGGTCCGGCATCTGGCCGAGAAGGGCCGTGGCCGCGCGCTGCATGCCGTCTGGTCCACTTCGGACGCGGCGGTGCTCGCGTACATGGATGTCGACCTGTCGACAGATCTCGCCGCGTTCGGCCCGCTGGTCGCCCCGCTCATCTCCGGGCACTCGGACCTCGCCATCGGCAGCAGGCTCGCCCGGGGCGCCCGCGTGGTGCGCGGACCCAAGCGCGAGTTCATTTCCCGGTGCTACAACCTGATTCTGCGCGGCACGCTCGCCGCCAGGTTCAGCGACGCGCAGTGCGGGTTCAAGGCGATCCGCGCCGATGTCGCCGAGCGGCTGCTCCCCCACGTGCAGGACACCGGCTGGTTCTTCGACACCGAACTGCTCGTGCTCGCCCAGCGCTCCGGGTTGCGGATCCACGAAATCCCGGTCGACTGGGTCGACGACCCCGAGTCCTCTGTGGACATCGTCGCGACCGCCAAGGCCGACCTCAAAGGCATCGCGCGACTCACCAGGGCGACGGTGACCGGTCAGGTGCCGATCAGCAGGCTGCGCGAACAGCTCGGAAGGGACCCGATCGACGTGCGCACCCCCGGTGTCTCCCCAAGTCTCGCGAACCAGCTGGTCCGGTTCGCGGCCGTCGGCGTGCTCAGCACGCTGGCGTATCTCGCGCTTTTCTTGCTGCTGCGCACTTTCAGCGGCGCGCAGGCGGCCAACCTGGTGGCGCTGCTGGTGACCGCGATCGGCAACACCGCGCTCAACCGCCGTCTCACCTTCGGCATCCGCGGCAAGCGCGGCGCCGGGAAGCACCAGTTCGAAGGCCTGATCGTGTTCGGCCTCGGGCTCGGCTTGACCAGCGGCTCGCTCGCCTTGCTCCACGCGCTCGCCCGGCCGGGGCTGGCGCTCGAACTTTCCGTGCTGGTGGCGGCGAACCTCGCCGCGACCGTGCTGCGGTTCCTGCTGCTGCGCGGCTGGGTGTTCAACCCCCGCCGCCAAACCGTGCCCGCCGAGGAGAACTGAGATGACCGCCGTGCTCGACGCACCCAAGACCGGACCCGTGACCGTGACCCCGTCCCCGCCGCGCTGGGTACGCCCGGCCGTGCTCGGATTGCTGGCCGCGACGGCCGCGCTGTACCTGTGGAACCTGACCGCTTCCGGCTACGGCAACGGTTTCTACGCCGCCGCCGTGCAGGCCGGTACGCAGAGCTGGAAAGCGTGGCTGTTCGGCTCGCTCGACGCGGGCAACGTGGTCACCGTCGACAAGCCGCCAGCCGCGATGTGGGTGACCGTCGCGTTCGCGCGGCTGTTCGGCTTCTCCAGCTTCACCGTGCTGGCACCGCAGGCGCTGATGGGCGTCGCCTCGGTCGGCGTCCTGTACGCGACCGTCAAACGAACTTCCGGTCCTGTCGCCGGGCTCTTCGCGGGCGCCGGGCTCGCGTTGACACCGGTGGCGGCGTTGATGTTCCGCTTCAACAATCCGGACGCGCTGCTCACCCTGCTGCTGATCGTCGGCGCGTACTGCGTGGTGCGGTCGCTGGAGAAAGCGAGCGCGCGCTGGCTGGCGTTCGCCGGTGTCGCGATCGGATTCGCCTTCCTGACGAAGATGATGCAGGCGTTCCTGGTGCTGCCCGCGTTCGGTCTCGTCTACCTGATCGCCGCACCGACGACACTGCGCAAGCGGATACTGCATCTGCTGGGCGCGCTCGGCGCGATGATCGTCTCGGCAGGCTGGTACATCGCGCTGGTCGAGCTGTGGCCGGCGTCGAGCAGGCCGTACATCGGCGGCTCGACGAACAACAGCCTGCTCGAACTCGCGTTGGGCTACAACGGACTCAGCCGCATCCTCGGCAACGAGGGCGGCGGGCCGGGTGCCGGCCCCGGCGGGAACGGGAACGTCGGCTTCGGCGGCTCGTCGGGACTGGGCCGGATGTTCGGCGCCAGTTTCGGCACCGAGGTCTCCTGGCTGCTCCCGGCCGCGATCATCGGCCTGATCGCGGGCCTGTGGTTCACCCGGCGCGCGCCCCGTACCGACCGCACCCGCGCCGCACTGCTCCTGTGGGGCGGCTGGCTGCTGGTGACGGGCCTGACGTTCAGCCTCATGAGCGGCATCGTGCACCCGTACTACGCGGTCGCGCTGGCGCCGTCGATCGTCGCCGTGGTCGCGATCTCGGGCCGCGCGCTGTGGCAGGGCCGTCGCAACATGTCGGCGCGCGTGGTGCTGGCGAGCATGGTCGCGGTGACGGCGGTCTGGGACTTCATCCTGCTCGACCGGACGACGGACTGGCTGCCGCTGCTGCGCTGGACCCTGCTGGTGCTGGGTTTGCTGATGTCGACGTTCCTCGCGGTCGGCCTGCCGCCGGTGCGCAAACTGGTGACGGCCGCCGCCGCGGCGACCGTGTTGACGCTCGGCCTGGGCACCGCCGCCTACGCCGTGGAAACCGCGTCGGTCGCCCACAACGGCTCGATCCCGACTTCGGGACCGACGTCCAGCGCGATGGGTCCCGGCGGCGAGCGCGAGCAGTCGTCGAGCGAAGTCGCGGCGCTGCTGGCGTCGACGACCACGAAATGGGCCGCGGCGACGAGTGGCGCGCAGTCGGCGGCTTCACTGGAACTGGCCAGTGGCAAGGCCGTGATCGGCATCGGCGGCTGGAGCGGCGGCGACCCCGCGCCGACCCTCGACGAGTTCAAGCAGTACGTCGCCGACGGCCAGATCAAGTACTTCGTGGCCGACGATGGCCGGATGGGCGGCCGTGGCTCGACCGAGATCGCGGACTGGGTGGCGGACAACTTCAGCGCCAAGACCGTGGGCAACGCCACCGTCTACACCTTGATCGGCAGCTGATCCACAGCATGATCTCAGTTTTCGAGCGCATCCTGTAAATAAGCAACCGCGCGAAGGAGGCTCCCATGAACTCCACTCCGATCTGGCACACCGCGAGCGAACGGGGCCCCCGCACGATCAACGCCGACGCCGTCGGCGCCTTCGCCAGGCATGGCCAGAGCGCCACCTTCGCGTTGGCCGACGGCGTCGGCGACTCACCGGCCGCGGCACAGGCGGCCCGCGTCGCCGCTTCCGCGGCGGCGCGGAGCCTGGCGGAGAACGGCCCGGTCGCCGCGGTCCTCGCCGCCCAAGCCGCCGTCCGTGAGCTGGGCGGCAAGGGCGACGCGGTGCTCGTCGTCGCCGTCCCGTTCGAGGGCGGCTACAACGTCGCCTGGGTCGGCGACGTGCGGGCCTACGCGTGGGACGGGGTGCTGCTGCACCAGGTCACCCACGACCACACGCTCGCCCAGTACTTCCGCGACCACGGCCAGCCAGCCGCGCCGCACATGGAGCACATGGTCACCACCAGCGTCCGCACCACGCGCCCCGACGAGATCGGCACGGCCGTGGCGGCCACCGGCGGGCTGGTGCTGACCAGCGACGGTGTCCACAAGCAACTCAGCCTCACCACGATGCGCGACGTGCTCGCCATGCCGGAAGCGGGCGCGGCGGGCCTCGTCGAGACCGCGATCGGCGCCGGTGGCCGGGACAACGCGACGGCGATCGTCGTCGAGCCGACCCGGCTGGCCGACTTACGGACGATTCCCATCGTGACTGCCGCTTAGTGGTTGCCATCGGAAGTCCTTCGGGGGTATTCGGCGGATCCAGGTTTCCGCTGGGCGTGCGGCCGCGAGGCCCTCGTACCGGGTTGTACTCGGGCCTTGCGGCCGTGCGTCCAGCGGGAAGCTGGGCCGTCGAGACCCCCGGAGGACTTCCGATGGTGACCACTTAGCACCGGTTCCCGCACCCGCATGGCAGGCGCGAGGAAGAAGACGCACGCGGTGAGCACCACCGCGGACGAAAGCGCCCACTGCAGCCCGATCCCACTGGCGAGCGCGCCGATGATGACGGGTTCGACGAGGAAACCCAGGTAGCCGCAAGCGGCGACGGCGGCGACGGCCTGGCCCGGTGAGTCGGGCTGCTTCTTGCTCGCGACGCTCCAGGCGATCGGCACGATGCCCGCGACGCCGAGCCCGACCACGGCGAACCCGACGATCGTCATGATCGGGTTCGCCGCCAGCAGCACCACCCCGAAGCCCAGCACGGCGACCACCGTCACCGCCTGGATGAACCGCACGGTCCCGAACCGCACGACGAGCCGGTCGGCCACCAGCCGCACGGCGATCATGGTGATGGAGAAGGAAAAGTAGCCCAGCGACGCGAGCGCGGGCACGGCTCCGGTGACGTCGGTGAGGTAGACGGCGCTCCAGCTGTTGACCGCGCCCTCGGCCACGAACCCGCAGAAGGCGATCACCCCGAGCGTGATCAGCGCCCGGCTCGGCAACGCGAACGCCGCCTCACCCTGACCGCGGTCGGCCCCGGTGAGGAACCGCGTCAGCGCGGCCCACAGCACGACGGCGAGCAGCACCGCGCCCGCGGTGGAGAAGTGCACGGTCACCGGGACATGCCAGGCTTCCATCACCGCGTCCACACCGGACCCGGCGAGCCCGCCGATGTTCCAGAACGCGTGGAACCCGGCGAAGATCGGGCGGCCGTAGCCTTCCTCGACCCTGGCGGCGTGCGCGTTCATCGAGACGTCGAGCACGCTGTTGCCGACCCCCAGCACCACCAGCGCGGCGACGAAGACGGGCATGTTCGGCGCGAACGCGACCAGCGGCAGCCCGCCGCACAGCACGACCGCCCCGATCAGCACCCCGCCCCGGCTGCCGACCTTGGTGATCAACGCCCCGGCGCCCAGCAGCGCCACCACCGACCCCATCGCGAGCCCGAACAGCCCGACGGCCAGCTGCCCGGTACTCAGCCCGAGCTGCGCCTGCACGGCGGGTACGCGGGCCAGCCAGGTCGCGAACGCGGCCCCGCACACCGCGAACACGGTCGAAACGGCCCACCGGGCCTGTCGTAGTTCCCCAGTCATGCCGCCAACCTACGCAAAGAGGTCGTGAGCGTTCCGGGCGGTTCTAACCGGCCGCAACGCTCACGACCCCGTGGCCTATTGCTCGCTCATCAGACTGCGATCTGGGTGACGGAGGCGGCCCTTATCACGTGCCAAGGTGTGCGAGCCCGAGCGAGTGGAAGAATTTCTGCACCCAACGGAGCAAACCTTCCACTCGCGCCGAGAATCGGTGGCGCGGAACACGCGAAACCCGAGTTTGGGCCACCCATTGGCCCAAACTCGGGTTTCGTGAAGATCAACTTGCTCACAGGTCGCCCGGCAGCGCCGTCCGGAACGCTCACGACTCAGGCGAGGGTCAGGGTTTGCGGGCGACGCCTGCGAAGCCGCAGGAGGCGTTCGGGGTGAGCGCCATTTCCTCGGTCATCGGGGACTTGTCGTCGAGGCGCCACTCGGGGATCCAGACGGCGCCGGGCTCGACGAGGTCGAAGCCGTCGAACAGCGCCGTGAACTCGGCGCGGTCGCGGAAGACCACGGGCGAGGCCGTGTTCTTGTACTGCTCCATCAGGATCGCCTGCTGCTTCTGGACGTCGTCGGGGACGCCGTCGTTGGTGCCGTGGCTGGCGATCAGGTAGGAGCCGCTCGGCAGCAGCGTCTTGTAGTACTCGAGCGAGACCTCGGCGCCCATGCCCTGCGGCATGAAGTGCAGCAGGGCGACCGTGAGCAGCGCGATCGGCCGGCGCGGGTCGAGCACGCCGGTCTCCATCGCCTGGTCCCAGAGGTTGGCGTGGTCGAGGAAGTCTGCGTTGATGGCCGCGTGCCTGGTCAGGTCGCCGTGCTGCTCGAGCAGGATCTTCGAGTGCGCGACGGCGACGGGCTCGTTGTCGACGTAGACGACGCGGCTGGTCGGGTCGACCTCCTGGGCGACCTCGTGCACGTTGCCGACCGTGGGGACGCCGGAGCCGATGTCGAGGAACTGGTGGATGCCCTGCTCCGAGCAGTACCGCACGGCTCGGCGCAGGAACTCGCGGTTGGTCCTGGCCAGCATGCGGGCTTGCGGGAACACCTTGAGCGCCATCGCGCCGAACTCGCGGTCGACCGCCCAGTTGGTGGTGCCGCCGATGAACCAGTCGTAGATTCGCGCGACGCTGGGGTGTTCGAGATCGACGCCCTTCGGCGCGTAGGGCGGATCCGCAATGTCACTCAAGTTCGTACTCCCCAAACACACCGCGCAAGTGGATGGCGTCCACAGTACCGCTCCGGCAAGTCATTCACTCACCGGAGCCATCCCGTTTCAGCCTGCCGCCACCAGCGATGGCGGAGCCGAAGCCGTGCCCCAGCCGGTGGGCTCCGAGCTCAGGGTAAACCGGATCGTGCCCGATTGGAGTAGTTCGCGGTGATTCATCCACGAGTCTTTCACCTCGGCGCCGCCGGTCCGCACCGACGCTATGTACTGGAACTTCGACGCGTCGGCGCCCGGCGCCTGGATGGCGAACCGGCGGCCGCCTTCCGGGGTGACCTCGACCTTCGGGAACATCGGCGCGCTCAGCAGGTACTGCCCAGAGCCCGGGGTCGCTTCGAAGATCCCGGCCATCGAGAACACCAGCCACGCGGAAATCGTGCCCAGATCGTCATTGCCCGGCATGCCGTACGGCGTGTCGGTGAACAACGTCCGCGCCGCGCGCAGCACCGCCGAGGTCTTCCACGGCGCGCCGGTCCAGGCGTACATCCACGGCGCGTGCAGGTCGGGTTCGTTGTTCGGGTTGAAGGCGAAGTTGTTGTGGTAGTCGTACGCCCCATGAACCCATGAATCCTTGGCCGCCTTCGCGGGGTCGGTCAGCAGCAGGTTCATGTCGAAGAACGTGTCGAGCCGTTTCTCCGCCTCCGCCGGGCCGCCCATCAGGCCGAACAGCTTGCGCGTGTCCTGCTGCGCTAGCCACTGGTACTGCCACGGCGTGCCCTCGTGGAACCCGGTCGACTTCGCCGGGTCCGCCTCGCCGACCCAGGTGCCGTCCGCCGCACGCGAGCGGGGAAAGCCCGTGAAGCCCTTCGACTGGGTCCCGGTGTCCCACAGCTTGGTGAAGTTCGAGCACCGCGCGGCCAGCGTCGCGGCCTTGTCGCGCTCCCCGAGTCCTTGTGCCATCAGCGAAAGCGAGCAGTCGGCCAGCGCGTACTCAAGCGTCGCGGAACCGGCCTGCCTGGTGTCGCCGAAGGTGTAGCCGGGCACGTCGCGGTAGCCGATCCAGCCATTCTGGACGTAGCTCGGGTTGCCATCGCGGCCGCGAAACTTCGACTGGTCGGCAGGCACCTCGTTCGCGTTGCGCCACAACGCGTCGAACAACGCGCGCGCCGTCTTGTCGTCGAGCAGGCCACGCCGGTAGTTGTCGACCACCCACGGCGTCACCGGGTCGCCGCTCATCACGTTCGTCTCGCCACCGGCCAGCGCCCACCTGGGCACCCAGCCACCGTCCTGGTAGACCTTGAGCACCGAACGCGTCATGTCGGCCGCGCGTTCCGGATGCAGCAGCGCGACGAGCTGGTTCTGCGAACGATACGTGTCCCACAAGGAGAACATCTGGTAGTACGGCCGGTCGCTGACATGCACCTTGTCGTCGAAGCCGCGGTACTTGCCGTCCACATCGGACCCGACGGACGGATGCAGCAACGAGCGGTACAGCGCGCTGTAGTACGTGCGCTGATCCTTTGTGGACCCGCCCGCCACGCGCATCCGGTTCAGCTCGTCGCGCCAGGTCTTCGAAGCGCTCTTCTTCGCCTTGTCAAAACTTCCCGACTCGGCGGCCCGGTTGAGCCGGGCACCGTCCACAGAGGTGTACGAGAGCCCGACCGACGCGCCGACCTGCTTGCCCTGCGACTGATCGAAGGTGAGCCAGGCGCCGGTGCGGCCACCGCTGAGCGACGAGTCGCGCACACCCGGCTTGAGCACGCCGCCGCTCCACGTGCCGAACGACGCGAACGGCCGGTCGAACTTGGCGCTGAAGAAGACCCGGTAGCGCTCCTTTTCGGTCTCCCAGCAGAAGTTCCCGCCCTGCAGCCAGCCTTCGACGGTGTCACCGCCGACGACCTTCACCTCGCCGGCGTAGCTGTAGCCGTTGCTCTCGCCGACCTCGATCAGCACGTTCTCGCTCTGCCCCGCCGGGTAGGTGTAGCGGTGCTCCCCGGTGCGCTCGGTCGCGGTGAGCTCGGCGCGCACGTCGTACTTGTCGAGCTTGACCGAGTACTCACCCGGCGCCTTGGACTCGTTGGCATGACTGAACTTCGAGCCGTACTGCGCCGGGTTCGACGAGGTCACCGCGCCGGTGGTCGGCATGAACCGGATGTTGCCCATGGTCTGGCAGCCGACACCGGACAGGTGCGTGTGGCTGAAACCGAGAATGGTGTCCTGCGCGTAGTCGTACGACGCGTACTTCTTGAGCTGGGTGTCCGGGCTCAGCTGCACCATGCCGAACGGCACGGTCGCGCCGGGGAACGTGGTCCCGTCGCCGTTGTTGCCGATCGAGGTGTCGACCAGCTCCGTCGGATCGGCCGGGAATCCCGGGCCCGCCTCGGCGGCGGGCGCCATGGCGACCCCGAGCGTGACGGCCATCAGACCGGCCAACCAGCGCATGCGCGAACTCCCTTGCAAAAACGGCTGACAACGTTGTCACAACCCCTGCCGAAGATCCTCTCCGACGCCCGGGATCTTCGTCAACCCGACGATCGTCGCGCGGGTCGTGAGTGGTACGGCCGGTTCTAACCGGCGAAAACACTCACGACCCCTGGTAGGTGACCTCGCCGCCCATGATCGTCGCGCGGATCGGCATCGCGCGGAGATCGGCGCTCTCGGCCGGGTCCTCGGCGGTGATCACCAGGTCGGCGACATCGCCGACCCGCACGCCGGATCGGCCACGCGCGGCGGCGCTCAGCGCGTCCGCGAGCGGGATCGCCTGCTCGGGATGCCACGCGGGGCGGTCGTCGTCGGTGCGGCTGACCGCCGACGCGATGCCGTCCCACGGGTCGAGCGGCGCGACCGGCGCGTCGGAGCCGATCTCCAGCCGCGCGCCCGCCGCGAGCAGCGCGCCGTAGGGAAACGCCCGCGCGGTACGGGAAGCCCAGTACCGGTCGGCCACGTCGCGGTCGTCCGGCTGCTGCGCGGGCTGGACGCCCGCGATCACGCCCAGCTCGGCGAACCGGGCGAGATCTTCGGTGCGCACGAGCTGCGCGTGCTCGATCCGGCCGGGACAGCCGACTTCGGCGAACGCGTCGAGCGCGATCGTGTTGGCGTGGTCCCCGATCGCGTGCACGGCAGGCGAAATCCCGTTCTCCCAAGCCTTTCGCAGCAGCGGCACGAGTTCGGCGGGCGGCGTTTCGAGCAGCCCGAACGACGGTGAGCCGGGATACGGGTCGTGGCAGTAGGCCGTGCGGGTGTTGAGGGAACCGTCCACGAAGACCTTGAGCGGGCCGACGGTGAGCAGCCCGCCCGAGTCCGGCACGACGTCGCCGGTGCGCAGGCCCCGCGAGATCGCCAGGTCCAGCGCGAACCGCGCGATCACGCAGTCGACTCTGACCGGCAGCGGCGCGGCCGCCAGCCTGCGTGTCCAGTCGGCGACCGTGTCGGTGTACTCGTAGTCGGCGATCCCGGTGACGCCCCGCGCGGCCGCGGCTTCGAGCGCCTCGGCGACCCAGCGGTCCTGGGTCTCGGCGGAGGCGACCGGGAGTTCGGCGGTCGCGCTCATGCAGTCGTTCTCCAGCAGCACCCCGGTCGGATGCTGTTCACGGCCGACCAGTTTCAGCGCGGCCGGGCTCAGCCAAAGCGTGTGCAGATCGCCGCTGAACAACGCGACCGGCTGTCCCGGCAACGCGCGCTCGAGCAGGTCCTTGTGCGGGACGTCCGGCCAGAGCCCGTCGCGGAACCCGGCGCCGGTGACCAGTTCGCCGGGCTTGGCCGGGTGCGCGGCGACGAGGTCGACGGCTTCGGCCGCCGATTTCGCGCTGTCGAGCGGGATCCGCCGCCGCGCGGCCGCCCACTGGACAGTGTGGACATGCGCGTCGACGAGTCCAGGCAGCAGCGTGCCGCCGTCCGCGTCGAGCACTTCCGCGGCACCAGCGGGCTCCCCCGGCGGGGTGACGGAGACGACCAGGCCGCCGGAAAGCCGGACGTCTTTTCGGGCACCGCCGATGCCCGAACGGACACCACGCACCAACAACTCGCTCATGGCGAACACCCTGCCAGAACCAACGCTTCGAGCAGGTTCGAAGTGCTTGGTTCCGCGCCGTGCGCACGCGACACTGGTCGAACTACCTTGGTGAAACTCGGGGGGCTCCGTGACGATTCGCATCAACGTCGCGGCACTGCCCGGCCACGCCCCGGCCGCGGCGCGCGCGGCAAAACAGCGATGGGCCGCGCTCACCGATCAGCTCGGATTCACCCGCAAGCTGCGAGTGGCCTTCAAGCGCCGCGCCGGGTCGTGAGTGTTGCCGACGGTGCAACACTCATGACTCATTTCCCGGCCATGTCACGAATTGGTCGAATGCCGTATCCTGCGGGCGTTTCACGACGTCACAGGGTTGCGTATATCGATTCGATCAACGTTACCGAATAACGGTAACGGATCTTCTCCGGCGATCCCGTAACCGTTACTCCGTTCAGCCCACACCGAATGGCCGAATTGCGCGGAACAGTGACAAAGGCTTATTGCGGTCTGCCGTTTCCGCATATCTACTTCTCGGGCATGTCCATGAACGAGAGGCCGGAACAGTGAATTCACGCTGGAGAAGGCGAGCGGGTATCACCGTGCTCGCCACCGCGTTGAGCGCTTCCACCCTTGGCGCCGCGCCGAGTGCGTTCGCTCAGGAGGCGCCACCGAGCAGCCCGACGGCCGGTGCGTCGACCGGAAGCGAGCTCGACACGCACGACAAGGAACTGGTCGCCGAAGCCGAAAAGGCTGGCAAGCCGGATGTCACGCTGCTGATCGCGGCGGAGCGCGGCAAGTCCGACGTCGCGGCGCAGGAGTTGCGCGCGCTGGGCGGCGTCGTGCAGTCCACCGAGGCGAAGCTCGACTACCTCAAGGTGACCGTGCCGGTGAAGCAGGCCGAGAAGGCCGCCAAGCTCGGCAGCATCAACGCGGTCGACGTCGACGGCCTGATCAAGCTCGACGACCCGCGCCCGGACGGGATGGCCGACCCGTCTCCCCAGCCCGCGCCGACCAAGAACACCCCGCGCGTGAACCCCTACATGCCGACCGGTGACACCTACGCCGCGCAGTTCGGCCAGGTGCTCCCCAACTGGGACGGCAAGGGCACCACGGTCGCCGTGCTCGACTCCGGCGTCGACCTGGAGAACCCGGCACTGCAGACCACCAGCCACGGCGACCGCAAGATCACCGACTGGTACAACGCCAACTCCCCCACCTCGGGCGACGGCACCTGGGTCAAGCAGTCCACCCAGACCTACAGCGGCACCTTCACCGCGAACGGCCGCACCTGGACCGCTCCGGCCGGTGGCCCGTACACCCTCGGCACGCTCGCCGAGACCGCGGGCGACCTGGGTGGCGCCGGCAGCGAGACCGGCGGTGACCTCAACCGCGACGGCGACCGCACCGACTCCTGGGGCATCCTGCTCGACACCGTGACCAAGCAGGTCCGCGTCGACCTGAACCAGAACGGTGACTTCACCGACGACAAGGCGATGACCGACTACAAGGTCAACAAGGACTTCGCCTTCTTCGGCACCGACAACCCGGCCACCGACGTCGTCGAGAAGATGGCGTTCGTCGTGCAGACCGACCACGACGGCTACGTCAACATCGGCATCGCCGGCGCCGAGCACGGCTCGCACGTCGCGGGTATCGCCACCGGCCACGACCTGCTCGGCGGCAAGATGCAGGGCGCCGCGCCCGGCGCGAACGTGATGGCGGTCAAGGTCTGCCTCACCACCTCGTCGTGCACCTCGTCCGGCCTGGTCGACGGTGTCGTCTACGCCGCGAAGAACGGCGCCGACGTCGTCAACATCTCCATCGGCGGCCTGCCCGCGCTCAACGACGGCAACAACGCGCGTGCGGAGCTCTACAACCGCACGATCGCCGAGTACAACGTCCAGCTGTTCATCTCGGCGGGCAACAGCGGTGCCGGCGCCAACTCGGTCGGCGACCCGTCCGTGGCCACCGACGCGATCAGCGTGGGTTCCTACATCACCAAGGAAACCTGGCTGTCCAACTACGGCTCGAAGACCGCGCAGGCCGAGTCGATGCACCCGTTCTCCTCGCGTGGACCGGCCGAGGACGGCGGCTTCAAGCCGGACATCATCGCGCCCGGCGCCGCCATCTCGACCATCCCGCGCTGGCAGCCGGGCGGTCCGGTGACCGGCACCTACGCGCTGCCCCCTGGCTACGCGATGCTGCAGGGCACCTCGATGGCCGCCCCGCAGGCGACCGGCGCCGCCGCGCTGCTGGTGAGCGCGTACAAGGCCACGCACAACGGCCAGCGTCCCCCGGTCGCGCAGCTGCGCTCGGCGATCAAGTCGACCGCCCGCTACGTCAACGGGATCGGCGCGTACGCGCAGGGCGCGGGCCTGTTCAACGTGCCGGCGGCGTTCATCGCGCTGCAGCTGAACCCGAAGCCGGACACCGTCTCGGCCTCGGTCGAGGTGCACACCGTCCTCAGTGGACTGCTGAAGACGCCGAACACCGGTGTCGGCATCCACGACCGTGAGGGCGTCACCGCTGGCAAGTCGTTCACCCGCACCTACACGCTGAAGCGGACCACCGGTTCGGCGAACCCGGTGCCGTACTTCGCCAGCTGGGTCGGCAACGACGGCACGTTCTCCTCGGCCAACCTCATCCAGCTCCCGCTGAACACCGAGGTGAAGTTCGACGTCAAGGTCAACCCGAAGAACGCGGGCGTGCACTCGGCGCTGCTGCGCCTGGACAACCCGTTCACCATCGGCATCGACGTGCAGACGATGAACGCGGTCTTCGCGGCGCAGGACTTCGAGGCCGCCAAGGGCTACAAGATCGACAACTCCGGCAAGGCCGTCCGCAACCAGTCGCAGAGCTTCTTCGTGCGGGTGCCCAAGGGCGCCAGCGCGCTGAAGGTCGACCTGACCGGTGGCGGCGCCGAAAAGGGCAAGGGCCAGGTCCGCTTCCTGCGCTACGACCCGACCGGTGTGCCGCTCGACGTCACCTCGACGACGAACTGCTACAACCCCGACGCGGGCGCGGGCTGCACGCTCGGCACCCCGACCAGCCGCACGGTGGCGAACCCGCTGCCGGGTGTCTGGGAGATCACCGTCGAGGCCAGGCGCACGTCCGATGTGGACAGCGCGCCGTTCACCGTCAGCGCCTCGGTGCTGGGCACGGCGATCTCGCCGAACCCGGATGACATCGCCTCGGCCACCGTCGGCACGCCGGTCAACCGCAGCTACACGGTGACGAACACGCTCGGCGCGTTCACCGGCAAGCTGGCGGGCGGCGCGCTGGGCAGCGCCACGATCCAGAAGCCGACCATCGGCAACCTGGAGCAGAAGCAGTTCCCGATCACGGTGACCCCGGGGTCGACGTCGCTCACCGCGACGATCGGCAACACCTCGGACGTCAGCGCCGACCTGGACCTGATCGTGTTCAACTGCACCACCGGTTCGTGCGTGCAGGCGGGCTCCAGCGCCGACGGTGACTCCGAAGAGTCCGTGACCATCGCGAACCCGGCCGCGGGCCAGTGGGTCGTGCTGATCGACGGCTTCTCGGTGCCTTCGGGCTCGACGACGTACGACTACCTCGACACGTTCGTCAACCCGGCGTTCGGTTCCGTCGCGGTGACGGACGCCGACGCGGCGCACGCCTCGGGCAGCGCTTGGACCGTGCCCGGCGTGGTGACCGTCAACGCGGCGCCGGCCGCCGGTCGCATCCTGCGCGGTGTGCTGTCCGTCCGGACGTCCGAGAACGTCCAGGTGGGCACCGGCACCGTGCTGGTGAGGTCCGTCAGCTAAGCGGTTAAGGCAAGGGCTCGTCGCGCTGGATGTCTTCGTCGACCTGAACGTGGGTCACGAACTCCAGCGCGGCGAGCTTTTTCAATTGCGCCACAGGGATTTCCGCTCTGATGGCACCGAGCTCCGGCTCCTGCTTGAGCACCCTGCCACCGAGCGCGGTGACCGCTTCGGCGACGTCCGACGTCGCCATGATCAGCACTGTCCTCATTGGCCACTCCGCAGGTAGGCGCCGGGATCGGTGAGCACCCGGTGCAGCACGCGACCGGCCGCGCCGAGCGTCGCGGCCTGCGCGCCGAGTCCGGACGCGGTCAGTGTCGGCACCGAGCCCCTGAGCTTGCTGAGCCGTTCTCGCAGCACCCGCGTGATCGGGCCGGACAGGCTCGGGAACAGCGGCGCGAAAACGCCGCCGAGCACGATGCGGTCGACGTCGAACAGGTTCACCGCGGATGCCAGCGCGACCCCGAGCGCCTCGCCGGCGACATTCTCATCGCCAAGGGCTTCTTGTCCCGCATAGGTTTCCAGGCAACCCCGCCCGCCGCAGCGGCACGCGGGACCGTCCGGGGAGACGACGACGTGCCCGAGTTCGCCCGCCAGCCCGTTCGGGCCACGGAACAGCTCGCCGCCGACGACCAACCCGGCGCCGATGCCGATTTCGCCTGACACGTAAAGGAAATCGCGCTCCCCCGCGCCGAACCAGAGTTCGCCGAGCGCGGCGAGATTGGCCTCGTTGTCGAGTTCGACGGCGACCGGCAGGTCGAGCAGCTCGGCCGCGCGGACGTCTCGCCAGCCGAGGTTGGGCGCGCTGACCAGCAGCCCGCCGCCGACCGGCCCGGACAGCGCGAGCCCGGCGCCCGCGACGGTCAACCCGCGTTTTTCGGCCTCGCCGAGCACCTCGACCGCCAGGGTCCGCAGTTCGGCGAGCACGTCTTCGGGGCGCTCGCGATTGTCACGCTCGCGGCGGACGTCGTACCGGACCTCGCGAGTGAGGTCGACCAGGCACACGGCCAGATAGTCGACGTTGATCTCCAGCCCGAGCGCGGCGATCCGCTCGCCGCTGAGCACGACGTCCACCCCCGGCCTGCCGCGTTCGCCGACGCGCGTGAGGCCGGACTCGGCGAGTATCCCGGCGTCGATCAGGTCACCGACCAGTTTGGACACCGTGCTCTTGGTCAGGCCGGTGACCTCGGCGAGCGCGGCGCGGGTCAGCGGCCCGCGCCTGCTGACCTCGCCCAGCACGACTTCGAGATTGCCGGCACGCATCGCGTCGTGCCGCACGGCCTGGGACATGGCACGCACCTTATTGACTCCGGCGGGTCGGCGTATTTAGTCTATAACGTGAACTAAATGGAAGGAAGTACGCATGAACGCCTACGCCCCCACCCCGGCCGACAAGTTCACCTTCGGCCTGTGGACGGTCGGCTGGCAGGCGAGCGACCCCTTCGGCACGGCGACGCGCGCCCCGCTCGACCCGGTCGAGAGCGTGCACCACCTCGCCGAGCTCGGCGCGTACGGCGTGACCTTCCACGACGACGACCTCCTCGCCACCGAGCCCGACCGCGACAAGGCCGTCCGGAAGTTCAAGGACGCGCTCGCCGCGACCGGCCTGCAGGTCCCGATGGCGACCACGAACCTGTTCACCCACCCCGTCTTCAAGGACGGCGGCCTCACCAGCAACGACCGCGACGTCCGCCGCTTCGCGCTCGCCAAGGTCCGCCGCAACCTCGACCTCGCCGCCGAACTCGGCGCCCGCACCTACGTCGTCTGGGGCGGCCGCGAAGGCGCCGAATCCGACGCCGCGAAAGACGTCCGCGCCGCACTCGACCGCTACAAGGAAGGCCTCGACCTCCTCGCCGAGTACGTCGTCGAGAAGCGCTACGACATCCGCTTCGCCTTGGAGCCCAAGCCGAACGAGCCCCGCGGCGACATCCTGCTCCCGACGATCGGCCACGCGCTGGCGTTCATCTCCCAGCTGTCCCGGCCCTCGATGTTCGGCCTCAACCCCGAAGTCGGCCACGAGCAGATGGCCGGACTCAACATGGTCCACGGCGTCGCGCAGGCACTGTGGCAGGGCAAGCTGTTCCACATCGACCTCAACGGCCAGCACGGCCCCAAGTACGACCAGGACCTCATCTTCGGCCACGGCGACCTGACCAGCGCCTTCTTCCTGGTCGACCTCCTCGAGCACGGCGGCTACGACGGCCCCCGCCACTTCGACTACAAACCCCTCCGCACCGAAGACGCCTCGGACGTCTGGGAATCGGCGGCCGCCAACATGCGCACGTACCTCATCCTGCGCGCCAAAGCCCAGGCCTTCCGCTCGGACCCCGAAGTCGCCTCCGCGCTCGCCGCCTCCCGCGTCCCGGACCTCGCGACCCCCACCCTCGCCCCCGGCGAAACCCTGGATTCCCTCGCCGCCGACGACTTCGACCTCACCGCCGCCGCTTCGCGGGGCTACCACTTCACCCGGCTGAACCAGCTCGCCCTGGAGCACCTCCTCGGCACCCGCTGACCCAGGCCGAAAAAATCCCAATGCGTCCTTCGGTCCTTGGCAGGTCCCGAATGCGTCGCTCGGTCCCTACCACGTCCCCAATGCGTCCTTCGGTCCCTACCACGTCCCCAATGCGTCCTTCGGTCCGTGCCAAGACCCCAATGCGTCTTTCGGCACCCAACAAAGCCCGAAAGTCGCTTCCGGGGCATGCCAGGGCCCCAAAGCCACTTTCGGGACACCGCATGCCCCCAAAGCCACTTTCGGGGCATGGCACGCCCCCGAAGTGACTTTGGGGCCAAAGGCGGGGGTCAGAAGGTCAGGGCGCCCAGGGCCGAGACCAGCGGAGCCAGCTCAGGCAGGGCTTCGGCCTCGGCCAGCGCTTCGGCGAGCGCCGAGTCGTGGGTCGGCCGAGCCGCCTCCAGCAACGTGCGACCCGAGGGTGTCACCTCGGTGTAGATGCCTCGCCGGTCCGTAGGGCACAGGTACCGCTGCAGCAGTCCCCGATCCTCCAGCCGGTTCACCAAACGCGTGGTCGCGGACTGGCTCAGCACGACCGCGTTCGACAGCTGGTTCATGCGCAGGTGGAAGCCGTCCTGGCGGGCCAGTGCGTCGAGGACGCTGTATTCGCTCACCGAAAGCTCGTGGGTGCGCTCCAAGGCGCGGCCCAGTTTGTCCTCGATCCGCGCGTGCAATGCGGCGAGCGTGCGCCAGCCCTGTGCTCGGGCTTCGACGGCGTCGTCATCCAGTGACACGGTTCACCACTCTCTCGGTTGCCAAGGCACCCTTGCGTGCGCCACTATCGAGCTTACGCAATAACCGGCGCGTGCAACTATCTCGGACGCGGGTTATTGCCAACGCCCATACTACCGGGAAGAAGGAACCTTCCATGCCTGCCGCTCTGCTCGCACTGGCGATCAGCGCCTTCGGGATCGGCACGACCGAGTTCGTGATCATGGGCTTGCTGCCCGAGGTCGCGGGTGACTTCGGCGTCTCGATCCCGTCCGCCGGCCTGCTCATCTCCGGCTACGCGCTCGGAGTGGTGGTCGGCGCCCCAATGCTGACCGCGGTCGCGTCGCGGGTGCCGCGCAAGACCGTGCTGGTCGGCCTGATGGTGTTGTTCATCGCGGGCAACCTGATCTCCGCGGTCGCACCCACCTATGGCCTGCTGATGACGGGCCGGATCGTGGCGGCGCTGTCCCATGGCGCGTTCTTCGGGGTCGGCTCGGTGGTCGCGGCCTCGCTGGTCGCGCCCGCGAAACAGGCCAGCGCCATCGCGATGATGTTCACCGGCCTGACCGTGGCGAACGTGCTGGGCGTGCCCGCCGGGACCGCGCTCGGCCAGGCGCTCGGCTGGCGCTCGACCTTCTGGGCCGTGAGCGTGCTCGGTGTCATCGGTCTCATCGGCATCCTGACGCTCGTCCCGGCGCAGGCCACGACCGAGAGCAAGGGCCTGCGCAGCGAACTCGCCGTGTTCCGCGACGTGCAGGTGTGGCTCGCGCTCGTGATGACCGCGCTCGGTTTCGCGGGTGTCTTCGCGTCGTTCACCTACATCGCGCCGATGATGACCGAGGTCGCCGGGTTCTCCGCCGGCGCGGTCACCTGGCTGCTGGTGCTGTTCGGCGGCGGCCTGTTCGTCGGGAACATCCTCGGCGGCAAGGCGGCCGACCGGAAGCTCATGCCGAGCCTGTACGTGATCCTCGCCGCACTCGCCGCGGTGCTGATCATCTTCGTCTTCACCGCGCACGCCCAGCTGCCCGCCGCCATCACCATCGCGGTCTTCGGCGCCGCGGGCTTCGCGACCGTCGCGCCGCTGCAGGCGCGGGTCATGCAGAAGGCCGAGGGCGCGCCCGCGCTCGCCTCGGCCGCGAACATCGCCGCCTTCAACCTGGGCAACGCCGCGGGCGCGTGGCTCGGCGGCGCCGCGATCGAGCACGGTCTCGGGTACACCGCACCGAACTGGATCGGCGCGGCGCTCGCCGCCGCCGGCCTGTCGGTGGCGGTGGTCTCGGGACTGCTCGACCGCAAGCAATCGGTTACCGTCGAAGAGGAAGCACTAACCCGATGAAGGACAGTCACTTGAGCGTTCCGAACATCAAGCTCAACAACGGCGTCGAGATGCCCCAGCTCGGCTTCGGCGTCTTCCAGGTCCCGGACGACGAGACGACAGCGGCCGTCAAGTCCGCTTTGGACGCCGGGTACCGCAGCATCGACACCGCGGCCATCTACGGCAACGAAGCGGGCGTCGGCAAGGCGCTGGCCGAATCCGGCATCGCCCGCGACGAGCTGTTCATCACCACCAAGCTGTGGAACAGCAAGCAGGGGTACGACGAGACCCTGCGCGCGTTCGACGAGAGCATGACCAAGCTGGGCCTGGAGCAGCTGGACCTGTACCTCATCCACTGGCCCACTCCCGAGCGCGACCTCTACCTCGACACGTGGAAGGCCTTCGAGAAGCTTTACGCCGACGGCCGCGTCCGCGCGATCGGTGTCTCGAACTTCCACCAGGCGCACCTCGAGCGCGTCTTCGAGGCGAGCGGCATCGTCCCCGCGGTGAACCAGGTCGAGGCGCACCCGTACCTGCAGCAGACCGAACTGCGCGCGTTCGACGCCAAGCACGGCATCGCGACCGAGGCGTGGAGCCCGCTCGCGAAGGGCGGCGGCCTGCTCGGCGAGCCCGCGATCGCCGCGCTGGCCGAGAAGTACGGCAAGAGCCCGGCGCAGGTCGTCCTGCGCTGGCACCTCGACCTCGGCAACGTGGTCATCCCGAAGTCGGTGACCCCGTCGCGCATCCGCGAGAACCTCGACGTGTTCGGGTTCTCGCTCACCGAGACGGACATCGAGAGCCTCGCCGGTCTCGACCGCGGCGAGCGCACCGGGCCGGACCCGGACACATTCAACGTCGCGTGATCATCTGAGAAAAACCCATTTCGCCCCGATCGCCTGGATTACCATCCGGTCGAGCGAAATGGGGTTTTCTCATGCATGCCTGGGGGCGGGCTTTCTTTTCGGTGCTGTTGCTGGTGGCGTTCCCGTTCGTGGTGATCGCCGTCGGCGCCGGCGGTGTCTACGCGGGCGCGCAGGTCGGCCACCGCGCGGGCGCCTAAATCATGATGGCCGGGGTCGGCGTGATGCTGGCGCTCGGGTTCGGGCTGGTCAGCGCGCTGCGCGCGAAGTTCCCGACCACCGAGGGCCCTCGGCTGACCCGCGAGGAGCAGCCGGGTCTGTGGCGGGTGGTCGACGACCTCGCCGAGCAGGTCAGCACCCGTCCGCCGGACGAGATCGTGCTGGTCGGCGAGATCAACGCGGCGGTCTACGAGGAAAGCCGCGTGCTCGGCCTGCGCGCGGGCAAACGCACGCTTCTGATCGGCTTGCCGCTGCTCGCCGCGATGAACGTCACCGAACTGCGCGCGATCCTCGCGCACGAACTCGGGCATTACAGCGGCGGCCACACCCGCCTGCTCGCGGTCACCTATCGCGGCACGCGCACGCTGGAACACACGGTCGGCAGGCTGGACTCCGGCCTCGCGAAAACGCTGCTCGACGGCTATTCGCGGCTCTATCTGCTGATCGCGCAGTCCGCGAACCGAAGGCAGGAGCTGCAGGCCGACGAATACATGGTCGCCGTGGCAGGCAAACGCGTCGCGGCCAACGCGCTGCGCAAGGTCGCGACGCTCAGTCCACTGTGGAACGCCTACTTCGACCGCTACGTCTCACTCGGCGCGGTCACCAAACGAACCCCCGACGTGTTGCTCGGCTTCCGAGCCTTCCTCAAGGATCCCGCGCAACGCGAATGGGTCGCCAAGACCGCCGACGAGATATTGGCGAACAAACCGAGTTCCCGCTTCGACAGCCACCCGTCGACCAGCCGACGCATCGCGGCCATCACCGAACTCCCCGACGCCCGGCCTGACCTCGACGGCCGCCCGGCCTGGTCGCTGCTGGACTCGCCCCGTGAGGACATCCCGCACGCGGAACTCGACGTCCTCATCCGCGATCTCGGACCACGCGCGCACTGGGGCGAGATCGTCCGCCTCGCCGGCCTCCGCTCCGTCCACAAAGGAGCGGAAATGCTCGCCGAAGCTGGCAAGGAGAGCGGTTTGGCGCCAGGCGGCACTATCGGCGAGGTCATCCTGGTGCTGCGCCACGGCGACATCGAGCGCTTCGCCGCGCCGATGCGCAACGAGTCGCTGGCGCCGGATGTCATCGCGGAAGCCAGCGAAAAGATCGTCACCGAACTGCTCGGCGACGCCATCGTCGCGGCACTCGCCGACGCGGGCCACGCCCGTCACGAGCTGAATTGGGGCGGTGGCTGGGAACTCAAGGTGTACGACCGGCCGTTCGACATCGAAGCGCTCGTCAAACCGGCGGTCGAAGATCCGCGAGCGGTCGGTGAACTCGTCCAGCACCTGCAACGTCTTCGCGTGCCCGCGGCTTTCGTCAGGTCGCCTTCCACGGAGCCCGAGGAGGAGCCGGAGCCGGTCGAAACGCGCCTGATCGCGATCATGAGCGCGCTGCAGGACGGCCGGAAACTGGTCGATCTCCTGGTGTGCAACACCGAACTCGTGCTCGTGCGCATGTCGCGCTGGGTGCTGGTGCGCCGCGGTCTCGCCGGGCTCATCGGCGCGGCGGGCATGGTCGATCGTAAACGCCTGAAAGGCCTCGATCCGCGGAAGGTCGACGCCTACCAGCGGATTCCGCTGCACACGATCACCGGCGGCGGCTTCACCCAGCGCAGGCTGACCGAGTACCTGGTGCTCGCGTTGCCCGACGGCGAATTCCGGCTGGCGCTGAGCAATCACGTCTCCGACTTCGGCGATGCCCGCGAACGGCTGGAAGACTTCCTGGCGCGCCGCTGAAGGGGTCGTGAGTGTTTAGACCGGTTAGAACCGGCCGTACCACTCACGACCCCCACGACGACCCCGGCCAGCCGCGTTCGCCCTTCCGGCTTCTATTGAGGGGAAGGGCGACTGTGGCGTGTTGGTGTTCGGACACGTCCGTTCGTGTGGTCGCGAAGGTGCCGGTCGGGCCGGGGATGTGAGGGGAACCTCTCTCCGTGGGGTGCAGCAGGGTTTCCCCTCGCCCGCGGGTGTGAAGCGAGGGGACCCCTGGGTGCGACATACGCACTGAAGGGTCCCCTCGCTTCAGCCCTCGCACCTGCAACACTCACGACCCCCTGCGGAGTAAAGCGGGCTTTATCCCGCACACCACAGCCCACGGCTATCCGCGAGTGGTAACTCTGCTCCGCTAGATGCAGCAGAGTCACCACTCACACATCCCTCGCTCCCTGACCTGGTGCCCGGCGAGCCCGCGACCGCGGCCGACGCGCCACCTTTGCGTTTCCGCTCAATAACCGCCCGCAACGCGCACGACTATCCGATCGGACGGCCGAACAACGCCAGCAGGTCGTGGTAGAGCACCGACCCGAACGTCAGCAACGCGCTCGGCGAGAGCAGCGACGACAGGACCGTCTTCGTGCTGCACCCCGCGGGCGCCGGCTTGCCCGAAAGCCGGTCCTTGAGCCAGTTCAACGCGTCCGCCGCGCCGGTCGCGACCAGGATGACGTGCTCGCTCAAGATGTCGCGCTGATACTTCACGCTCGCGCCGTCGGCGCAGTACTGCCGCACGATCCGGTCGGTGTCCGCGCTGGGCACCAGCTCGTCGTTCACCGAGTGGTAGACGAACAGCGGCGCGGCCGGCGTGGCCTTGCCCATGGTCACCTCGGCGAGCACCTGCCGCGGGACCGGCTGGTTCAGTGGGTCCTTGACCGTGAAGTACTTGAAGAGGTCCTTGAACGCGAACGTGGTCGTGTTGCCGGAGTTGCACTGCGTCTTGGCCTTGGCCAGCGCGGCCTTGCCCTCGGCGGTCATGTTCGCGTCAAGGAACTCCGCCAGCTGCGGGTACGCCTGGCTCAGCCCGGCGATGCCGCTCATCGCGATCCCCGCGAACGGGCCGCCGTTAGCCTGCTCGAGCACGTGCGCGGGGTTCACCGGCAGGCCGCCCTCGGCGACACCCCCGATGTTCAGCTCGGGTGCGTACGACGGCTGCATCTCCGCAGCCCAGCCTGAAGCGAGCGCGCCACCCGAGTAGCCCCAGAGGCCGACCGGTCCTTGGGAGTTCAGCCCGAGCGGGGTGAAGTTCTGCGCGGCGCGAATACCGTCCAAAGTGGCGTGACCGGCTTGTTTCCCTGCCACGTAAGCACTCTTGCGGCCTTCGTAGTCCGGGACGCTCACCGCCCAGCCCTGCTGGACGGCCGCGTCGATCAGCAGGATCTCCGCCTGCGCGACGATGTTCTCGTTACCGGCGCCCTGTCGCAGCTGATACGAGATCGCGCACTGCGGCGCGGCGCTGTCCTCGGCGACCTGGTAGCTGAGCAGCGGCCGCGGACCAGGCTTCGCGCCCCACGGCAGCAAAACCGTCGTGACCGTCGCTTGTGGACGATCGAGCGCGTCGTTGGTGCGATACAGCAGCTGCCAGGACTGGACCTTCTGCGGTAGCGCCGCGAACGCCGAGATCTCGACCTGACGGGATCGCAGCACCGCGCCTGGCGCGAGCGACTCGTATCCCTCCGGTGGGCTGTAGAAGGGGTCGCTCTGCGGCGGGGACGGTGTCGCCGCCATCGCCGGAGTGGCCATTGTGGACACTAAAAGCACAGCACACAGCACAGCGAGGAGCCTCTTCATCGAGGAACGCCTTCCTGGTAGTCGCGGAGCTTCTGGCGGAGCACTTTCCCGGTCGCGTTGCGCGGCAGCTCGCCGAGGAACACGACATCACGCGGAACCTTGTAGCGAGCGAGATTTCCCTTCACGTAGGCCTTGACCGTGTCGGCGTCGATCTCCGACGCGGGCACCACGAACGCACGCAGCCGCTGCCCGAACTCGCGGTCGGGCACGCCGATGACGGCCGCTTCGAGCAGCGCGGGGTGCGCCGCGAGCAGGTCCTCGATCTCGGCGGGGAACACGTTCTCGCCGCCGGAGACGATCATGTCGTCGTCGCGGCCCTCGACGAACAGCCTGCCGCCGTCGTCGAAATGGCCGACGTCGCCGCTGGACATGAGCCCGTCGACGAACTCCTTGGTGCCGCCGCCCGAGTAGCCGTCGAACGCGAGGGCGCTGCCGACGAAGATCCGGCCACGCGCGCCGATCTCGGTCACCTCGCGGCCTTGGTCGTCGTAGAGCCGGACGAGACAGCCGCGCGGCGGCTTGCCGACCGTGCCCGGCGCCGCGCGCCAGTCTTCCGGCGTGGCGATGGTGGCGACGGCGACTTCCGTTGAGCCGTAAAGGTTGTGGATCACGTCGCCGAACAACGCGGTCGCGCGATCGCCCAGATCGGCGCCCAGTGCGGACCCGGCGCTGAACAGGATCCGCAGGCTGGACGTGTCGTAGTCGCGCACCCCGCCGAAGTCGACGATCCGCTGCAGCATCGTCGGCACGACCACGAGCACGTCGCAGCGGTGCTTCGCGATGCCTTCGAGGGTGGCGTGCACGTCGAACCGCCTGCGGAACACCACCGTCATGCCGAGCGCGAAGGCCAGGATGAACTGCGACAAGCCGGTGCCGTGGAAGGTCGGCGCCGCGATGTACATGGTCTGCCCCCGGCGCAGCGGGATGCGCTCGAGGAACTGCGCGGCGGCCAGCGGCGAACGGACCCGGCGCGGCGCGCCCTTCGGCGTACCCGTGGTCCCGCTGGTCAGCAGCACCAGCGCGCCGCACTCGCGCGGCAGCTTGAGGTCGCGCCCGTCGCCATGCACCAGCTCCTCGACCAGCGACTCGGAGTACCGGCGCACCTCGGGGTCGACATCGCCGAGCAGGTCCGCGAACTCCTCGTCGTGCACCAGCGCCGAGACGCCTTCGCGCCGCGCGACGTCGGCGAGCTGCGGCCGGGAGAAGCCGGTGTTCATCAGCAGCAGCCGGGCGCCGAGCTTGGCGGACGCGAGCATCGCGTCGACGACGCCGCGGTGGTCGCGGCAGAGCACCGCGATGACCGAATCGGCGCCGAACCCGTGCGCGAGCCAGGCTCTGGCGAGCGCGTTGGACCGGCGATCCAGCTCGCCGTAGGTCACCGGGCCGAGTTCGTCGATGAGCGCGACGGCGTTCGGATCGCGGCGGGCCGACACCTTCGCGGCGCCCGCGATCGGCCCGAGCCCGCGCACCGCCCGCAGCGACGCGACCGCGAGATCCGGGCGGCCGATCTCCACCATCCCGGCCTTGACCAGCACGGACAGCGAGTGACAGGTGGCGCCGATCCGATCGAGCATCGTCGAGGCTCCCTCCGGCACGGCACCGCCGCCGTGACCTACCGCACAGTAGCTTCGACTCTCGCAATCTGACAAGCCTTCTGACCAGTTTGGCTGCGAACATAGATCTACCACTTCGCACATGCTCGTGATAGAAAATGACCGTGCCGGTAGCCGATCGACTCGACGTCACCCTCCGCCTCGTCCAGGCCGCCGGCCGGATCTCCGTGACCGACCTCGCGGACCGTCTCGGCGTCTCCGAGATGACCGTCCGCCGTGATCTCGACGCGCTGCAGGCCCAGGGCCTGCTCCAGCGGATCCGCGGCGCGGCGACCGCGACCCGCGAGCCCGAATCCGGGTTCGCCGCCCGCGCGAAGTGGCAGGAAGCGACGAAAGCCCGCATCGGCGCGCTGGCCGCGAGCCTGATCCGGCCGGGCGAGACGGTGCTGCTCGACGCGGGCACCACCACGGTCCACGTCGCCGCGGCGCTCGCCGAACGCGCTCCGGTCACCGTCGGCGTGCTGAGCCTGCAAGCCGCGGCGCGCTTGACGGACGTCCCCGGCGTCCGGCTCCTTCTGCTGGGCGGAGAACCGCGACCCGCCGAAGGTTCTTTGGTCGGCCCGATAACGCTGCGCGCGCTGGGCGAACTCAGTTTCGACTGTTTCGTGCTTTCGCTGGGCGGAGTGCACGCCGAAGACGGCTATTCGGAATTCTCACTCGAGGATTCGGCCGTGAAACAACTCGCGCTTCAGCGAGCCTCTCGCACGATCGCCGTCGCCGACGCGACGAAACTCGGCACGCGCGCGTTCAGCCGGATCGCGGGGCTCGACGCGGCCGCCGAGTTCGTCACCGACCGTGCCGCCGAAGACCCCGAAACCCACCCGGTCGGCCCCCGCACCCTCGACGCGCTACGCGACGCGGGCACGACCGTCCACCTGGCATAGGAGGCACCTCATGATGATCTTGGTGGCAGGCCCGCACCGCTCCGGCACCGGCGACGACCCGGCCAAGCTCGCGGCCAACGTCGCGGCGATGCACGAGGCCGCGCTCCCGCTGTTCCGCGCCGGACATGTGCCGGTGACCGGCGAAGACCTGGCGCTGCCGCTCGTCGCACTCGCCGGCTCCACTCGTGTGGGGGACGAGGCGTTCGACGAGATCTTCCATCCCATCGCCGAACGGCTGCTCGCCTATTGCGACGCTGTGTTGCGCATCGGCGGACCGTCGGCGGGAGCGGACGAAATGGTCGCCCAAGCGGCCGCGGCCGGGAAGATCATTTTTCACTCGCCTGCCGAGGTACCACCCGTTCAGCCGTTCAGCGCAGCGTAAGAACCCTTCACCGCAACCCGCGTGTGTCGGCGAGGGGAATAACGCAAGATTCATCCAGCGCCCGCTCACACTTCAGGGGTGCCCCAGCAAGTCCCCCGTCAGCGCGAGAGTTAAGCTGTCCGCCCTTCCGCCGACCGGCCCGGAAAAGATCTCTCCTTGATCGCGTTCCCCGCCGATCCCCGGTAACGGTCGTAACGAACGCCTGTCCCCGCGCGAGTGATAAGCCAACCCCCGCGGACGGGAGCACGGAAACGGACAAAGGAGTCCACCCTTGCCAGCAGTTCTCATCCTCACCGCGCTGGCTGTTTTCTGCACGCTGGTCTACATCCAGGCCAAAGCGCACCAACAGCTCGACGTGGAAACACCCGCCGGAACCCGGCAGGCGAGCAGCATCGTCCAACAGCAGTTCCGCGACTGGAAACCCGTTTCCGGCCCCGGCACGTTCAACTTCCAGCCACGCCAACGTGATCACGCCCCGACCCTGTCGATCACGGTCAACGGCACCGAGGTCAGCAGCACGGTGACCATCTGGGCCTCGCGGTACGACTCGTCCTATCGCGGGATGTACCACGCCACGCTGCTGTGGTGGCGTCAGCGCGGGCTCGTCAAGCAGCTCACCCGCGACGACCTGCCGGTGCCCGGTTTCCTCTCGGCCAGCTCTCACATGGTGAGCACCCTGCGCGTGTCCTAGGCAACCCCGCGCACGCGTGTAACCATCTTCGCCATGGGTTCTCAGCGGGCGCTGCGCGATGGTCCACAAAGGACACATCGGCGCAGCGCCAGCGCGAGTTCCGTGCTCCGCACCGTGCTCGACCACGGACCCATCGCCCGCAGCACCATCGCCCGCCGGACCGGCCTGTCCCCCGCCGCCGTCACCGGGCACACCGCCGAACTCACCGAACTCGGCCTGCTGCGTGAACTTCCCGAAGTCGGCGGCGCCATCGGCCGCCCGCACGTCCCGGTCGACCTCGACACCGCGCACCACGTCATCGGCGGCATCCACCTCGCCGTCCACTTCGCGACGGTCGCGCTGCTCGACGTGCGTGGACGCGTGCTCGTCCAGCGCGAGATCCCGCATCCCGGCGCTGAGCCGGGCGCCGTATTGCGCGGCGCCGCCGACGCGTTGCTCGAGCTCGGCAACCCGGACGGCATCGGCGTCGCGACCGGCGGCTGGGTGGACGAGCAGACCGGCTCGATCATCGACCATCCACTGCTCGGCTGGCACGACGTGCCGGCACGGGACCTGCTGACCGAGCACACAGGACTGACCGTCGCGGTGGACAGCCATTCCCGCGCGCTCGTCCACGCCGAACGGCTGCTCGGCCAGACCCGCGCGCGGGCGAGCGTTGTCCAGCTCTTCGCGGGCAACGTCGTCGACGCCGCCTTCGCCACCGGGGACACCGTGCACCACGGGCCGCGGTCCGCGGCGGGCGCCGTCGCGCACCTTCCGGTCGACGACAGCGCCGAGCCGTGCGAGTGCGGGCGGACCGGGTGCCTGCAGGCGACGGTCTCCGAGCAGACGGTCGCCCGTAAAGCCGATCTCCCTTTTCCGGAATTACTCACGCTCGCGAAAAAGGGCGACTCGAATTCGGTAGCGCTATTCCACGAACGCGCACGACTACTCGGACAGGCCGCCGCGTTATTGCTCGACGTGCTCAATCCGGAAATCCTGATCGTCGTCGACCAAAGCGTGCACCACGTCCCCGGCTGCCTTTCCGTGCTGCGCGACGAGGTCGCCACGCGCTCGTGGATCTGTGACGACGCATCGAAAACCGTTGTGCCATCTAGCTTTTCCGGCCGCGAACTGGCCACGGCAGGCGGTGCCGTACTGCTGAACGCACTGTACCAAGATCCCTTGAGCACAGGCCTACGTCGCACATCCTGAGATTTCTTTAGTTCAAATTATCGCAATGTTGCCCCTCGTTCGCCTGCTGCCCAATAGTGGCGTCGTGAACAAAACCCAGCCATTGCTCGCCACAGTCCTCGTGGCCGCGGTGGCGCTGACCGGGTGCGGTACCTCCGCGACGGCCAGCGCACCCGGTCAGCCCGAGAAGCTCGAACTGCGCTACCAAGGTTCCGCGAACAACGTCTCGCTGCCCGAACTCGCCGAAGACCTCGGCTACTTCGGGCAGGTGAAGCTCAAGTGGGTCGGCAACACCATCAGCGGCCCGCAGGACATCCAGTCGGCCGCGACCGACCAGACCGACTTCGGCGGCGCCTTCACCGGCGCGGTCGTCAAGCTCATCGAGGCAGGCGCCCCGGTCAAGGCGGTCGTCAACTACTACGGCTCGGACGAGAAGACCTACCTCGGCTTCTACGTCAAGGAAGACAGCCCGATCCGCTCGCCGCGTGACCTGATCGGCAAGAAGGTCGCGGTCAACACGGTCGGCGCGAACCTCGAAGCAGCGCTCGACACCTGGCTGCTGCGCAACGGGCTCACCCAGGCAGAGACCGACCAGGTCCAGCTCGTGGTGCTGCCGCCGGTCAACACCGAGCAGGCGCTGCGCAACGGGCAGGTCGACGTCGGCGCGCTCAACGGCATCCTGCAGGACCACGCCGCGGAGACCGGTGGCCTGCGCAGGCTGGTCTCCGACGTCGAGGCGTTCGGGCCGTACAACGGCGGTCCGTACGTGCTGCGCACCGACTTCATCAAGAAGTACCCGGAGACGTCGAAGATCTTCGTCTCGGCCGTGGCCAGGGCGATCGAGTGGGAGCGGACGACGCCTCGCGAGGAGGTCATCGCGCGGTTCACGAAGATCATCAAACAGCGCGACCGCAACGAGAGCACGGACACGCTCAAGTACTGGAAGAGCGTCGGCATCACGCATGGCGGCCTGATCAGCGACCAGGACTACACGCTCTGGGAAGGCTGGCTCAAACAGTCAGGGTTCACCAAGAGCGACAAGATCGACACGAAGAAGCTGTACACCAACGAGTTCAACCCCTACGCGGGGTCCAAATGATCAACATCCGCAATGTCACCAAGACTTTCGGCGCGCTGACCGCGTTGGACGATGTCTCACTCGACATCGCCGACGGCAGTTTCCTCTCGCTGGTCGGGCCGAGCGGCTCGGGCAAGTCGACGCTGCTCGACCTGCTCGGCGGGCTCAGCAAGCCGACGTCGGGCGAGGTGCTGATCGACGGCTCGCCGGTGACCGGCCCCGGATTGGACCGCGGCGTGGTCTTCCAGCAGTACGCGCTCTTCCCTTGGCGGACCGCACGCGCCAACGTCGAGTTCGGACTGGAAGGCGGGTCGCTCACGAAGCGGCAGCGCGCCGATCGTGCCCGTGAATTCCTTGACCTGGTGGGGCTTTCCGGGTTCGAGGAGAAGCTGCCGCACGAGCTGTCCGGCGGTATGAAACAACGCGTCGCGATCGCCAGGAGCCTCGCTTACGACCCTGGCGTCCTCCTGATGGACGAGCCGTTCGCCGCGCTCGACGCGCAGACACGAGACCAGCTCCAGGACGAGCTGCTCCGGATCTGGCGGCGCACCGGCAAGACGATCGTGTTCATCACGCACGGCATCGAGGAAGCCGTCTACTTGGGACAACGGGTCGCGGTGCTGACGTCACGGCCGGGACGGCTCAAGGAGGTCGTCGAGATCGACCTCGGCGAGCGGACCGGCGACGTGCGGTCCTCGCCCGGTTTCGTGCGCCATCGGCATCAGCTCTGGGAACTGCTGCACGACGAGATCCGGAAGGCGGCCTGATGACCGCGACATTGGAAAAGCCGATCGCCCTCCCTACGCTGCGCAAACCGCCCGGCCTTTCGGCTTTGGGCAAGGCGGCGCGCAGTTCGGCGGCCATCATCCTGTTCCTGGCGGCATGGGAACTCGTGCCGCGCTACGTGCTCGACGAGAGCACCCGGACGTTCCTGCCGCCGGTGTCCGAAGATCTGGTGGCGTTGTGGGAGCTGGTGCTCAACGGCCAGCTCGCCGATCACCTGACCGCGAGCCTCGGCCGGTCGGCGTCGGGCTTCGTGGTGGCGGTCGCCATCGGTGTCCCGTTAGGACTGTTGATCGGCTGGTACCGCCCGGTCGCGGCGTTCCTGAACCCGTTGCTGGAACTCATGCGCAACACGGCCGCGCTGGCCTTGCTGCCGGTGTTCACCCTGCTGCTCGGCATCGGCGAGCTGTCCAAGATCACGCTGGTCGTCTACGCCTGCGTGTGGCCGGTGCTGCTCAACACGATCGCGGGCGTCAACTCGGTGGATCCCTTGCTGGTCAGGGCCGCCCGCTCGCTCGGGCTGTCGAGTCCACGCCTGTTCCGCAAGGTGATCCTGCCGTTCGCGGTGCCGACGATCTTCACCGGCATCCGGCTGGCGGCGTCGTACTCGATCCTCGTGCTGATCGCCGCGGAGATGGTCGGCGCGAAGGCCGGGCTCGGCTACCTGATCAACAACACCCAGGTCAATTTCCAGATCACCCAGATGTACGCCGGGATCATCGCGGTCTCGGTGCTCGGCCTGATCGTCAACCAGGGTTTCGTCGCACTCGAACGACGGTTCTCCGCTTGGCGCCCGAAGGAGAAGGCGTGACCAGACAACTGCATTTGAACGCGTTCCTGATGCAGAACGGCCATCACGAGGCCGCGTGGCGGCATCCGGACACCGACCCTCGCCACGCGACGACCCTGCGGCATTACGTCGAACTGGCCCGCACGGCCGAGCGCGGCAAGCTCGACTCGCTGTTCCTCGCCGACGGGGTCGCGTTGTGGGGCAACGTCCGCTACAACTCGCACAACCTGTTCGAGCCGTTGACCTTGCTGTCCGCGCTGGCGGGCGCGACCGACCACATCGGACTCATCGCGACGGCGTCGACGACGTACAACGAGCCGTATCACCTGGCACGCAAGTTCGCGTCGCTCGATCATCTCAGCGGCGGCCGCGCAGGCTGGAACATCGTCACCTCCGCGGGCAAGGACGAGGCGCTCAACTTCAACCGTGACGCCCGGCCCGCGCACGAGCTGCGCTACGAGCGGGCGACCGAGTTCATCGAGGTCGCGAAAAAGCTGTGGGACAGCTGGGAAGACGACGCCGCGGTGATCGACAAGGAGACCGGCGTCTACGCGGACACCGACCTCATTCGGCCGATCGATCACGTGGGCGAGCACTTCCAGGTGCGCGGACCGTTGAACGTCCCCCGCCCGGTGCAAGGGCACCCGCTGTTGGTACAGGCCGGTTCTTCGGAGACAGGCAAGGAATACGCGGCGCGCTACGCCGAGGCGGTGTTCACCGCGCAGCAGACTTTCGAAGAGGGCAAGGCGTTCTACGACGACGTCAAAGGCAGGCTCGGGCGGTACGGCCGGACCCCGGACGAGATCAAGATCCTGCCTGGAATCAGCCCGATCCTCGGGCGCACCGAAGCCGAGGCACGCGAACGCGAAGCCGAACTCAACGCGCTTATCACGCCCGAGTACGGCGTGCGGCAGCTGTCGAACCTGCTCGACCACGACCTCGCCGGCTACCCGCTCGACGGTCCGCTGCCCGACGTCGGCACCTTCACCGAGGGTCAGCAGAGCCGGTTCGACCTGGTCACCGGCCTGGCACGGCGCGAGAACCTGACCATCCGGCAGCTCATCGAGCGGCTGGCGGGCGGCCGCGGGCACCGCGTGTTCGCGGGCACCCCGGTCCAGGTGGCGGATCAGCTGGAGCACTGGTTCACGGCGGGCGCCGCGGACGGGTTCAACATCATGCCGCCGACACTGCCCGGCGGTCTCACCGATTTCGTCGACCTCGTCGTCCCCGAATTGCAGCGCCGGGGCCTCTTCCGCACCGAATACAGCGCTTCCACCCTGCGCGGCCACTACGGCCTCGCGCGACCGGCCACCCGAGTAAAGGAGCACGCGGCATGACACTCATCGACATCAGGAAGATCACCGGGCGCATCGGCGCCGAGGTCATCGGCATCGACCCGGCAGGCGACTTCGACGTCCAGTTCGTCAAGGACGCGTTGCACGAGCACAAGGCGCTCGTGTTCAAGAACGTCTCACTCGACGACGAAGGCCAGCTGCGCTTCGCCGCGCGCTTCGGCGAGCTGACCAAGGCACACCCGACGGTGCCGTCGGTCGACGGCGCGCCCGCGATCCTGCCGGTGGACAGCGAGGAAGGCCGCGCGAACCAGTGGCACACGGACGTGACGTTCGTGGTCGCGCCACCCAAGGCCAGCACACTGCGCAGCCTGGTGGTGCCCCCGTACGGCGGCGAGACGCTGATCGCCAACACGGCCGCGGCCTACCGCGACCTGCCGTCGCCACTGCGCGCGTTCGCCGACACGCTGCGCGCGGTGCACACCAATGACTACGACTACGTCCAGCCTTCCTTGAGCGACAAGGAAAAGGCACGCCGCGAGGTCTTCGTCTCGCAGAAGTTCCGCACCGCGCACCCGGTCGTGCGGGTGCACCCCGAGACCGGTGAGCGCGGGCTGTACATCGGCGGCTTCGCACAGCGGATCGTCGGACTGTCCACAACGGAGTCACGGGACATACTGCGACTGCTGCAGTCCTATGTGACCCGTCCGGAGAACATCGTGCGGGTTTCGTGGGAGCCGAACCAGCTGGTGCTGTTCGACAACCGCATCACCCAGCACTACGCCATCGACAACTACGACGACCTCCCCCGACGCCTCCACCGGGTCACCGTGGCAGGCGATGTCCCGGTGGGCGTCGACGGCGAGCGCTCCGAGTCGCTCGAAGGCGACGCTTCGCACTACACGACCATCTGAACCGCGAGGCCGGCGATCACCGCGCTCGACGTGAGCGCGGTGATCAACCGTCCTTTGTGTCCGGTCAGCACCCGTCCCAGCACCGCTCCCCCACACGCGACGGTGAGTTGCCAGCTGGCCGACGCCAAGAAGGCGGCTACGACGAACACGGCCGCATTGGCCGTCTGCGCCCTGTCACCCATGACGAGCGCGGCGAAGTAGACGACGGTCGCCGGGTTGAGCACGGTGATCCCGAGAAGGCTGAAGTAGGCCCTGGGAACGGTCAACGGCTTGACGGTCCTCGTGTCCACTTCGGACCTGAAGTCCCTGATCGCCCGCGCCGCCCCGACACCCGCGAGCCCGACGAGGACGACCGCGGCGACGACCTTGAGCGTGCCACCGATCGGTTGAATGACCGCGGCGATACTCGCGCCACCCAGCACCGCGACGAGCGCGTAGAGCCCATCGGCACTGGCCACCCCGAGCGCGGCTGCCGCACCGACCTTGAGCGAGTTCCGCGCGGTCAGCGCCACCAGATACGCCGCGACCGCCCCGACCGGCAGCGCGATCCCATACCCGGCGAGCAGCCCCGCGACGAACGAGCCGGTCACGACACTGGACGTGGTCGCTTCCGGCTCAGGGCCGCCTGCTGCTTCGCCGTCGCGGTGGCGACGACGGGCAACGACCTGGGTACGACGATGGTTGACATGCCGCCGATGCTCTCAACCCCACCCCAGCCGACGCCACCGATTTTAGGCCTCGTGAGCGTTTTCGCCGGTTAGAACCCAATGCCGGGCAGTTAAGGCTCGGCCTGCGCTGTCAAACGACGCGTTTCGCGAAGACTGGGCCACCGAACGCAAACCCAGCTAACGTCCACACAGGACCCAAATCCCCGAATTGCGCCCTCAGCGTTACGAACGCCCCGTTCACAAGGCTCAACCGACCTGCGCGACACCCGCCGAGCAACGGGCTTGACGAACCCGCCCGAACCTCAACTACCCGACATTCGGTTCTAACCGCCCGCAACACTCACGGCCCACCCTTGATGGCGGCGGCGAGAGCCGGCTTCGACGCCGGGGTGCCGGGCACCTCGGTCGAGCAGGCGGCGAGCAGCGCCATCACCACCACGAGCGCCAGCCAGCGCATGAGCCAACCGTAACAGGGTTGCGGGTAGTCCGGTCGCTATAGCTAAAAGGCTAAGTTTGACGTTCGCCTGACACCGGGGGCTGAACCGTTAGTTGTGCAGGGTTTTCGGCCGCTGAATGGCCGAAAACCCTGCACAACGAGGGTGCTCAGGTTTACGTTCGTCATGGCGGGAACCGCCCGCAACGCTCACGAGGCCGAGCGCTCGCCGAGCCGCGGGAACGGCTCGGTCGAGAAGATGACCTCCACGGCCACCTCGAAGTACTCCGCGATCTTCAGCGCCAGGAAGAGGCTGGGGCTGTACTCGCCGCGTTCGAGATAGCCGATCGTCTGGTAGTGCACGCCGAGGCCGTCGGCGAGCTGGCGCCGTGAGATGCCTCGTTCCGCACGCAACATGGCGATGCGGTTGTGCACCACCTCACCCGACACGCTGCATCGCCTTCTCCCGGCGCTCGGCCACACTCGATCCGGACTCGTGGCGCGCCATCCGGCGCAACACGATCGGCGCGAGGATAAGGCCGAGCACCGCCCAGGCTCCGAGCACCCCGATGGTTTCGAAGTGCCGCCACGATCCGCCGATCTCGACCGCGGCCGCAGTGTCCGGCAGCATCGCCGACCGCATGCCGAGGCCGAGCCAGTAGATCGGGAACGCCTGCGCGAGCCATTGCAGCCACTGCGCCATCGCGGTGATCGGGTAGAAGATCCCCGAGATCGCGACCAGGCCCATCATCGGCAGCATCAGCAGGCCGAGACTGCGCGGGCTGGTGAACTGGGCACCGAACACCGCGCCGAGTGGCAGCGTGGCGACCATGCCCAGCACCAGCACCCACGCCAGCATCAGCCACGAGCCGACGCCGGAGATCGCCAGGCCGTCCACCAGGAACGAGCCCGGAATCAGCAGAATCGCGATGTTGATGATCAGCCCGCCCGAGACCGTGACGAGCTTGCCGAAGAGGTAGCCGAGCATGCCGTTGGGGATGGCCTTGGCTCGCAACAGGGTGCCGTCCTCGCGTTCGACCGCGAGCAGTTGAGCGATGGCGAGCATGCCGTAGAAGACGATGTTCATCCCGAGCAGGCTCGGCAACACCATCGCGCCGAGCATCGTCCCGCCGGCTGGCACCTCCGAATCGCGCATGAAGTACAACGTCACCAGCATCCCGACCGGCCAGAAGAACTGGCCGAACAGGTCCTGGCCGTTGGTGAACGACTGCCGCAGCTCGATCATCCCTCGGTTCCAACCGGCACGCAGCGCGGTCATGATCGGGGTCATCCCGCCACCTCTTCCAGCGTGCGGACGTCGGCCTCACCTTGGCCGGATTCGGCCTGGCGTACCAAGGTCATGTAGGTGTCCTCCAGCGAGGCCCGCCGGACTTCGAGCTCCTCGACAGACTCGCCGTACTGCTTGAAAAGCTCATAAACGAACTTCGTCGCCGCCGCGGTCGAATGCACGAACCGCTGCCCGTCCCGCGACCACCGCACCTCGGCCTCCCCCGCGATGCGCCGCGAAAGCTCATCGGCAGAGCCGTCGGCGATGATCCGGCCGTTCGCCAGGATCATGATCCGGTCGGCCAGTTTCTCGGCCTCGTCCAGATCATGGGTGGTGAGCAGGATCGTGGTCTCGTGCTCGTCGGCGAGCCGGTGCACCAGATCGTGGAACTCCCGCCGCGACTCGGGATCGAACCCCGCGGTCGGCTCGTCCAGGAACAGCAGTTCCGGCCGCCCGACGATGCCGATGGCGACGTCCAGCCGTCGCCGCTGCCCACCGGACAGCGTCCGGATCTTCTTGCCGGCGTGCTCGGTCAGCCCGACCGCGTCGACCAGTTCATCCGCGTCCCAAGGCCGCTTGATCTGCTCGGTCGAGTAGCAGGTGTAGTAGGAGCCGAGGTGCGCGAGCAGTTCCCGAACGCCCCATTTCCCATGATCACGCCAGGACTGCAGCACGACCCCCAGCCGCGCCCGCCAGTCTTCCCCGCCCTGCGCCGGATCCACCCCGAGCACGGCGACCTCCCCGGCCGACCGCATCCGGAAGCCTTCGAGGATCTCGATCGTGGTGGTCTTGCCCGCCCCGTTCGGGCCGAGCAAGACCACCACTTCCCCTTGTGTGGCCTGGAAACTCACGCCATGCAGCACGTCGTTCGTGCCATACCGCATGCGCAGGCCGTCGACGTCGAGCACCACTTTCGCCATCTGAGCACCCCCATCCCATTGCTACGTCAGCTCGTAGCATACCTACTACATATCGCTGTTGTCATGCTCCTTGACCAGACTCCCGATGGCCACCGAACTCCACACCCACCCGAGCGTCGCGGCGACGTAGAGCACGACAACACCGCCAGGCGCACTCATGAACGCGGGCGTCGCGAGCAGCGCGACCCCGGTCAGCACGCTGTAGACGGCCAGCCCCTTCTGCTTCCTCGCCGCGAAGAAGCGAGCGAAAACGAAGCAGGACAACGTCCAAGCGACGATCGCGACCAGGAAGGCGACCATGTGCAGCGTCCCGTGCCAGCTCACACTTTCCGGCTGCCCGGCAGGCGCCCCAGCCGGAAACCCGAACGCGGGATCGGCGGTGAACACTCCCCCGGCGACCATCCCCACACCCATTCCCCCGATGAGCAGCGGCCCCCAGGTACTGCCTCTCATCGCCGTCCTCAACCCGACGGCCGAGATGATGAACAGCACCCCGGTGACGACGAAGTTGGCGATCTGCACCCATCCGCCAGCGCCGAGGCTCAAGAAGCTGAACGGGTGCACGGTCAGATCGAAGCCGTCCCGGGTGGCGGCCTGAGCGACCCCCAGCGCCAGATACAGCGGCCCGGCGACGACACCGGCGAGCAGCCGGGCGCGGGCAGGTGACGAGGTCTTGTCGAGCGCGTAGGTGGTCATCGTGAATCCCTTCGGTCCGTGGTGCACCCAAGGTCTCACCGACAACTTTTTTTGTCAAGGCAACGCTTCTTGCCTTGACGGCGGGCATGAAAAAAGCCCTGGTCACGTGATCGTGACCAGGGCTTTTCGTTACCGGAGCGGGTGACGGGAATCGAACCCGCGTAGCTAGTTTGGAAGACTAGGGCTCTACCATTGAGCTACACCCGCGCGCTCCCGGGTACCGGGTGCGAAGCAAGCTTAGCGGCTACCGCTAGGCTGTCCTCACACCACCCCTCCGGGGCCGGTGTGACCCTCGGGACGTGGCGCAGCTTGGTAGCGCATCCGCTTTGGGAGCGGAGGGTCGCAGGTTCAAATCCTGTCGTCCCGACCACAGGGCCGTTGGCCTGCCATCAGCGCAGGCCAACGGCCCTTTTGTCGCAACACAAGATCACCCGTCTGGACGTCCGATCCGAACCGGACGTCGACTCCGCGCTCAGCGACCCTCCGCCTTGAGAGTGCAACGGCTCGGTAATGACAGCAGCGCAGCATGGGCCCACCTTCCCGTGTCCGCACTACCTGCCAGACGAGTCGCTCTTCCCGGTGATGAAGACAAGAGCAAGACTTACCAGATCGACAGTGCCCAACACAGTTCCACTAACCTCGTGTCCCGTTAAAATCAACCACATCGAGCCGACTAGAAAGCATATACAAATAACAAAGGCGAATATGATTCCGGCCCACTGAAGGTAAGCATTCTGACGATCTGACCAAATTACATGTCGCTGCTTGGCCGAAATAGAAGGGTCTCGATGCGGCGCGGGCACCTTTGCCTCAACTTTCCGCTCCCCCTCGGCCGACAATCGCTCAAGGCTTGATTCACCTGCGTAGCGCCCGCCACGCGGAGTTCTCCCCTTGTCGGGCGCGCTCACGACCACCCATCCTTCGAGCCGCAATCCACCAAGGCAAGTACCAGATACATGCTAGTCCTCGCGCTCTTTCTTGACTGCCCTGGTCTCCAGCTCCAGAGGGTCAGCCAATCCATACGGATCGACCGAAGCATCTTTCGACCGCAGAATTCTTTTGTAGTGATCAGTGACAGCGCGGCGCTCCGCGTATTTTCTGCCCAGTTCGCCGCGAGCGATCTCCTCGGAGCTATCGTCCTTTTTACCGCGGAGGACGGTGTCGCCGTCGAGATCGTCGTCCCCTTCAGCGAACAACGTGGCAACCCGAGCGTCGAAATCCTCCACAGACTTTATTCTCGCGGCACGGTAGTTCACGCCACGAAGGTCGAAGATCCGAGCCGCTCCGAACCGAAGACTCTTTAGTGCACGCCTCAAACGCATCTCGCCCCTTCGCCGCGCAACGACCCGATTGCACACTGAAAACACAGGGAGCATCTCACGTTGAGAGCAGCTGGTCGACCGGCCGCAGACTGATCAGGCGAACTCAAGTTTCGAGGAGCCGTCGGGTTTCCTGCTTTGGCACCGACTCGCCACGGCACCGTTAGAGATCAACGCGATTTCAGCCATGCTTGAAACTCTTTGTCCACCCTGGTCGGGCGCTGCACCATGAACCCGTTGTCCGCGCACGACTCGACTGGGGTGCACATGAAAAGGACGATCCTGCTCTGCCTGACCGCGGCCGCGGTCGCGTTGACCAGCGCCACCACGGCGAACGCCGCCCCGCCCGGCGACCACGCGATGGGGTCGCAGATCGCGAAGCACGAGGGCCGCCAAGCCACCGGCGACGGCGTACGGATGGCCGGGGAAACCGTGCCCGGCATGGATGTCAGCAGTTACCAGGGCAATGTGGACTGGCAGGCCGCGTACAACGCGGGCGCGCGGTTCGCCATCGTCAAGGCGACCGAGTCCACGGGGTACACGAATCCGTACTTCACCCAGCAGTACAACGGTTCCTACAACGTGGGGATGATCCGCGGCGCCTATCATTTCGCGCTGCCGAACGAGTCGAGCGGCGCCACGCAGGCGAACTACTTCCTGGCCAACGGGGGCGGCTGGTCCGCCGATGGCAAGACGCTGCCCGGGGCGCTCGACATGGAGTACAACCCTTACGGCGCAACGTGTTACGGGCTGAGCCAGGCTTCGATGGCCGCCTGGGTCCGCGACTTCAGCAACACCTACTACGCCAGGACGAGCAAGCGTCCGGTGATCTACACGTCGACCACGTGGTGGCGTCAGTGCGTCGGCACCCAAGGCGCCTTCGCCGACACGAACGCTTTGTGGATCGCGAACTACGCGTCGACGCCGGGGACGCTGCCGTACAACTGGACGTACTACACGTTCTGGCAGCACGCCGACGGCGGCCGCTTCCCTGGTGACCAGAACCTGTTCAACGGGCCCTACAGCCAGTTGCAGGTGTTCGCGCGCAACCACGACTAGAAAAGCTCGTGCGCGTTGCGGGCGGTTCTAACCGCCCGCAACGCGCACGAGTCCTTAACCCACGGTCACATCGAGGTAGTCGAGGTTCGCGGGCCCGTCGGCCGTGGTCGCCGTGATCCGGACCGTGTTCGAGCCCGCTGCCAGGTTCGCCGTCCGCGAGACGGCGCTCCACGTGGTCCATGCGCCCGTGCCGGGGAACGTGACCCCGGACGCGACGACCGTCCCGTTGACCGCGATGTCGACCGGCCTCGACGCCGTGGTTCCGTTGGCGTAGCCGAAGTTCAGCGTCGCCTGGCCCGCGGCGGTCGCGTTCACCGTCCACTCGACGTAGCTGCCCGCGGCGTTGGCGCCGCTGGCGAAACCGGCGCCGGAGAAGCCGGCGTGGTTGGAGTCGACGGTGCCGCCGGTGGACAGGGTCGCCGACTCGGCCTCGTAGCGGACGGTGTCACCGGGCGGGGTGGTGCCGGACTTCGACACCCGGAACAGCACGGTGCCGTGGCCGGGCACCGAAGCGCTGATCGCGCCGGAGGTCGTCTTGGTCGACTTCGTCCACAGGTCCTTGAGCGTGTACGAGGTCGCGCCGCCCATGCCGATCGCGGCGGCGGTGGTGCTGATGGTCGCGGTCGCGGTGTTCTCGTTCGACAGCGCCACCGCGTGGTCACCGTTGGCCAGCACCTTGTTGTAGACGACCAGCCCGCCGCTGTTGCTGGTGATGGTGGCCTGCTTGCCCAGCTTGTCCTGGTCGACGTCGATGACGTCCTTGTTCTCCAGGATCTTGAACGTGTCGTCGTTGACCTTGCGCAGGTCAGAGCCGATCAGCAGCGGCGCGGCCATGACGGCCCACAGGCTGAAGTGGGTGCGGTACTCGGTCGGGGTCATCCCGCCGTTGCCGACCTCGAGCATGTCGGGGTCGTTCCAGTGCCCGGGGCCCGCGTACTGCGACAGCACGCGGTTGGCCTTCGCCTTGCCGATCATGCTGGACCAGTTGTCGGAGATGTCACCGGTGGTGCGCCACAGGTTGCCGACGGGTTCGCCCCAGGTCCAGATCTTCGGGTCGCTCCTGCCCCACTCGCAGATCGAGAAGACGATCGGACGGCCCGTCGCCTTGAGCGCGTCGCGCATGGCCTTGTAGCGCTTCTGCGCGTCGACGTTCTGGTTGTTGCAGTTGTCGTACTTCAGGTAGTCGATACCCCACGAGGCGAACAGGTTCGCGTCCTGCTGCTCGTGGTTGAGACCGCCGGGGAAACCGGCGGTGTTGCAGGTCTTCGTGCCCGCGCTGGTGTAGATGCCGATCTTCAGGCCCTTGGAGTGGATGTAGTCGGCGACGGCCTTGATCCCGTTGGGGAAGCGCTTCGGGTCGGGCTGGAGGTCGCCCTTGGAGTTGCGGGTCGGCAGCGCCCAGCAGTCGTCGAGGTTCACGTACTGGTAGCCGACGTCCTTGAGGCCCTTGTTCACGAAGATGTCGGCGATGCCCTTGACCATCGCCTCGTTGAACTCCGCCCGGCAGCCGGTCGTGTTCCAGTTGTTGAAGCCCATCGGCGGCGTCCTGGCGAGGCCGTTCTCCAGGGCGAGCGCTTCTTCGGGGGCACTGAGCTGGACGGTGACCGAAGACACCGCGCTCAGCGCGAGAACTGCCGCGGCGGCCGTGGCCAGCTTTCGCAGCAGGGGGGATGCCGACATTCGTACTCCTCGGTTCCACTGGGTGGTCACTACGACCGAAAGCGGCCGAGACGTTGAATGATCAGATGGATGCATGACGGCTTGCACCCATTAATCCGACAAATCTCGCTGCGCCACTTTGAGCCAGTGGTAAAGGTAGGAGGTCTGAACCTCATTAGTAAAGAGGGCTTACCAAACGGAGTCGGCGCGCGGCCGTCCGCGTGACACAACCACAGGTGACCGGGCAGGCCCGGTTACTTCCCGTGTTCGACCTGACGGGCCGTCGCGAGCGCGCGGTCGGTCTCCCAGTGCGCGCGCATCGAGCGGATGAGCCCGTCCTCGCCGACGCGGTAGATGAAGACGCCGTCCGTGTCGACGACGTAGCCACCTGGCAGGTAGGTGGTGATCGTGCCGACGTTGGCGACCTCGCGGCCGTCGTTGGCGGCGTGCGAGTCCCTGATGACGAACTCGAAGCGCTCGACCTGAGCGATCGTGAGGTCCCAGAACGCGGCGACCGCGTCCGAGCCGCGATGTCCCTTGCCTTCGGCGTCGAACATCGACGGGCCGACCGGGTCCTCGATCACCGCGTCGGCGGCGAACAGGGCGACCCAGGCGTCCTTGTCGCCGTCGCAGACCGCGTTCATCGACCGCCAGGCGGCCTGCCTGGCGGCGGGCTGCTCGGCAGCGGGATCCCAGCACACATCGGCACCCATGACACGCTCCTCAGAACCGGGCTCTTCAGAATCGAGCGATGATCTCGTCGCCGAATTTCTTGATGGAGTCCTTCTTCGCGGCCAATTCACCGTCGAAGCCGATGCCGTCGAACACCCACGGCATGGTGATGATGTCGGTGACGCCGATTTCCGCCTGCGCGCGATAGCCGTCCAAGCCGAACTTGTCGATGCAGACGGCCTGGTACTCGAACGGATCGTCCGCGCGGCCGTTTTCGGCGAGCAGCGCGCGCAGCCGCTCGATGGTCTCGCGCAGGTCGTCGAACTTCATCATCGCCGACGACCAGCCGTCCGCGACGCGCACGGCGCGGCGCAGCGCCACGTCGGTGTGCCCGCCGATGTAGAACGGGACGCGCTTCGGCGGCGTCGGGCTCATCCTGAGCTTGCCGAAGTCGAAGAACTCGCCGTGGTACTCGACCATGCCGCCGTCGAGGATCAGCCGCAGCACGTCGATCGCCTCGTCGACGCGCTTGCCGCGCCGCTCGTACGGCGCGCCGCACCACTCGAACTCCTCCGGCGACCAGCCGACGCCGAGGCCGAGCCCGAACCGGCCGCCGGTCAGCGCGGCGACCGAGTTGACCTGCCTGGCGAGCAGCACCGGATTACGTGAGCCGAGCTTGAGCACCGAGGTGTAGAACTCGATCTCGCTGGTCACCGCGCCCATCGCCGCGGCGGCGACCAGCGGGTCGGACCAGGGCGTCTCCTCGGTCCAGAAGCGGCTGCCGTCCGGGGTGTACGGATAGTCGGCGGAGACCGTCTCGGAGTAGAAAAGCGAGTCAGGCAAAGCGATCGACGAGAAGCCGCACTCCTCGGCCGTGCGGGCGAGGTCGGCGAAGTGCTCCAGCGGATTCATCGCGACCGAGAGCGTGAACTTCATGGTTCCGGACTATAACGTGTTCTAGTTTTCTCCGCCAGTGATCGCCATCGGCTGAATGGGTTGCCGGGCACTCCGAGGATCGGCAGGCTCGGCGGCATGGGGAATGTGACGGTCTTCGAGGGTGCCACGGTCGACAACTACGCGAAGCACCGGCGGGGTTACCGGCCGGACGTGATCGAGTATCTGGCGGCCTCCTTCGGGATCGGCGCCGGATCGCGAGTGCTCGACCTCGGCTGCGGCACCGGGCAGCTGGCCTATCCGTTCGCGGCGGTGGCGGGCGCGGTGATCGGGATGGACCCGTCCGTCGACATGCTCGCGCGGGCGCGCGCCGGAAGCACGGCGTCGAACATCACCTGGCTGCTCGGCGCCGACACGGACGTGCCGACGCTGGAAACCCTGCTGGGAAAGGAAAGTCTCGACCTGACCGTGATCGGCTCCGCGCTGCACTGGATGGAGCCGGCGCCACTGTTCGCAGCGCTGGCGCGCTTGCTGCGGCCCGGCGGCGGCATCGCGGTGACCGCGAACGGAATTCCGATGTGGACACATGACACGCCGTGGTCGCGGGCGCTGGTCGAGGTTTCGACCAAATACCTGGGAAAGCTCGACATGACCGGCTGCGGCACCGGCGACACGCAACGCGCCGGCTACGCCGAGGCGTTGCGTGCGGCCGGTTTCACCGACGTCGAGGAAGAGCGGTTCGACTACACGGAGGAGCACACGGCCGACGCCGTGATCGGGTCCCTGTATTCGGCGGCGAACCTGGACGCGCTGACCGGCGAGCAGCGGGCGGATTTCGACGCCGACCTGCGGGCGGCGCTGGGTGACGGCCCGTTCGCCGAGTACGTGCCGGTGAAGGTGCTGACCGGGCGGCGCGGCGCGATCGGGTAGTCCCCGGTGTGCCTTGGGCCTCATCGGGAACCTCCGGCGTACCGTCCGCGTTGTCCGATTCAAAGGCTCCGCTTCGAAGAAACCCGGGAGTGACCCATGGGTACCGCGATCTTCCTGATCGTGCTCCTCGTCCTTGTCGTCGGCGGGGGCATGTACCTCGCGAAGTCGCGCGCGGCCGCCCGCCAGCGCGAGCTCGACGACGCCAAGGCCGACGCGCGCCGCCTGGTGGAGCGGCTCGGCGGCCAGGTGCTGAACCTCAGCGGCAACGACACGGCCTCCCAGCAGGCGATGGCGGACGCCGCGGAGCGCTACAACGCCGCGGGCTCCCAGATGGAGCAGGCCAAGACCATCGAGCAGGCCCGGCTGGTCAAGGACACCGCGGTCGAGGGGCTGTACTACGTGCGCGCCGCCAGGGTCGCGATGGGCATGGACCCCGGACCCGCGCTGCCCGACGACGCCGAGCGCGAGCGCGCCGGCAAGGTCACCGAGCACCGCAGCGTCGACGTCGAGGGCCAGCACTACGAGGCCTCGCCCGAGGCAGGCCACAACACGCCTTATTACTACCCCGGTGGCCGTGTCGCGGGTCGCCCGGTCCCGCAGGGCTGGTACAGCGAGCCGTGGTGGAAGCCCGCGCTCGTGGCGGGCGCCTGGGGCCTGGGCTCGATGTTCCTGTTCAGCGCGATGTTCTCCGGCATGGGCGGCATCGCGAGCGCCTCGGCATGGGAGTCCGGCTACGACGCGGGCCAGCAGGACGCGATGGACGCGGGCGGCGACGCCGGCGGTGACATGGGCGGCGACGGTGGCGGCTGGGATGGCGGCGGCTTCGACGGCGGAGGTTTCGACGGCGGCGGCGACTTCGGCGGCGGCTTCGACTTCTGAGAAAGCGGGATAAAGCGGGCTTTACTCCGTGAGCGCGAAGCGCGACTCGGAGTAAAGCCCGCTTTATCCCGCCCCTGACCCAGCCCTAAGCGTCACGCTGGCTGACAAGTAGGGCACCAGTAAAGATTCCGCCCCACCAGCTCGGAATGCGCGATGGCCGTCCCGCACACGTAACAAGGCATCCCGGCACGCCGGTAGACGTAGACCTCACCGCCATGCCGGTCGTCCCGCGCGGCGCGCCCCATGGCCTCGGGCAGATGCTCTGGCGCGACGGTGTCGATGCTCCCGGTCCGCACCCCGTGCCGCATCAGCACCACCAGATCCGCCCAGATATCCTTCCACAGCGCGGAATCCAGCGCCCGCCCAGGCAGCATCGGCGTGATCCCATGCCGGAACAGCACCTCGGCCCGGTAGACGTTCCCGACCCCGGCAAGCACCGACTGATCCATCAGCAGCGCCGCGAGCGACGTCTTCGACCGCGAGATCCGCGCGAAAGCCTTGTCCGGCTCGGCATCACGACGCAACGGATCCGGCCCGAGCCTGGCCATGATGGCCTCGACCTCACCAGCCGTGAGCAACTCGCACCGCGTCGGCCCGCGCAGCTCGGCCCAGTGATTACGGCCGACCATGCGCATCCGCACCTGACCGACCGGTTCCGTCACCGGTGGCTTCAGCTCGCTGAACGTGCCGTACAGCCCCAGATGGACGTGCACCGTCCCGTGTGGACCGTAGTCGTGGAACAGGTGCTTGCCGTACGCCTCGGCACGGACCAGCACCTGACCGTCCACAAGGGACGCTTCAGTCGCGAACCGGCCCTGCGGACTGCTGACGGCCACCGGCGCGCCCGCGAACCGGCGCTGATGCGCCTTCGCGAGCCGGTGGAGCGTGTGCCCTTCGGGCATCAGGCAGGCAGTGCCGGCGGGGTGCCGGTGCGCTCGTAGTCGAGCATCTGCTGGACCCGGCGGCCGTGGCGCTCGTCCGGCGACGGCGGCGTCCCGAGGAAGGCCTCGACGATCGCGGTCGCCTCCTCGACGGTGTGCATCCGCGCGCCGACGCCGATCAGCTGGGCGTGGTTGTGCTCGCGGGTCAGCTTGGCCGTCTCGACGCTCCAGGCCAGCCCGGCGCGGGCGCCGCGGACCTTGTTGGCCGCGATCTGCTCGCCGTTGCCCGAGCCGCCGACGACGATGCCGAGGCTGCCCTCGTCGATGACCACGCGGCGCGCGGTCTCGATGCAGAACGCAGGGTAGTCGTCGGCCGCGTCATAGACGTGCGGACCGATGTCGGTCACTTCGTGGCCCTGCTCGCGCAGGTGCGCCACCAGGTGGTTCTTCAGTTCGAAACCGGCATGGTCGGATCCCAGATAGACACGCACAGTGCGGAAGTCTGCCATCCGGCCATTCACCGGGCATGCTGTGGGGGTGGGCTACTGGGGGCAAGACGGCTTCGACGTGAGGCTCGAATGGGGCCGCGAAGGCGTCGAGACGCTCGGCGCCGCGTGCGCGGTGCTGGTGATCGTCGACGTGCTTTCGTTCAGCACCACGGTCGATCTCATCGTCAGCCGCGGCGGACGCGCGCTGGGGCGTGTCCCAAGGCCCGCTCAGGCCATGCGTCGAAGATCACCTCGGCGCGGGAGCGATCGTCGCGGCGCTAAGCCGTGACAAGTCCCCAGAAGCCACAACGTCAACTCGACGGTCCCGATACTCAGAAACGACATCCTGGAGAAGCTTTGACCTGGCTGGAACTGGCCGAAGGCGTCTACGCCCGCCGCTACGAGGAACTCGACCTGACCGTCGGGCTCGTCGTCGGCACCGAGAAGTGCCTCGTGATCGACACCAGGGGCGACGTCGACCAGGGCGCCGAACTCGCCGCCGCTGTCCGTGAGATCACGCCACTGCCGTGGATCGTCGCGTACACGCACGCGCACTTCGACCACGCCTTCGGCACGACCCCGTTCCTGCCGTGCGACGTCTGGGCGGCCAAGGGCTGTCTCGCCGAACTCGAAACATTCGGCGACGGCGCCAGGCGCAAGTGGGCCAAGTCGTACCGGGACGAAGGCAAACCGGAGATCGCGGACGCACTCGACCGGACCCGGATCGAATGGCCGGACCGGGTCGTCGAAACCGAGGTCACGCTTGATCTCGGCGGGCGGTCGGCGGTGCTGATCAACCTCGGGCACGCGCACACGGACCACGATCTGATCGTCCACGTGCCGGACGCGGGCGTCGTCTTCGCGGGCGACACCGTGGAGAACGGGCCGGCCGGATTCACCGCCGACTCGTTCGGTGTCGACAACGACTTGACGAACTGGCCTGCCGCGCTTGACCGGATTCTGGCGTTATGCCCGAAAATAGTGGTGCCGGGCCATGGCGAACCTGTCGGCCCGGTCTTCGTTGCCGAGCACCGTGACGGTATGGCTTCGCTGTCCGTGCTCGACGCCGCGGTGACCGCGGGCGAGCTCACCGTAGTCAGTGCGCTCGCCCGCTCCCCCTATCCCGAAGACGTCACCAGGGCAGCACTCAGTCGAAATTCAGCTCGCCCGTCCGAGTCCGCTTGAGCTCGAAGAAGTCCGGGTAGCCCGCGAGCAGGCGAGCGCCGTCGAAGACCTTGACGGCGTCCTCGCCGCGCGGGATCGAGGTGAGCACCGGGCCGAAGAAGGCGACGCCGTCGATGTGGATGGTCGGCGTGCCGACGTCCATGCCGACCGGGTCCATGCCCTCGTGGTGGCTCTTCTTGAGCGCCTCGTCGTACTCGGTCGAGTGCGCGGCCTCGGCGAGTTCCGCCGGCGCGCCGATGGCGGCCAGCGCTTCCTTGATGATGACGTCGAAGTCCTCGACGCCGTTGTTGTGGCGGCGCGTGCCGAATTCGGTGTAGTAGTCGCGCAGCGCCTCCTCACCCTTGGCCTGCGCGAGCGCGGTGGCGACGCGGACCGGGCCCCAGCCCTTCTCCATGAGCTCGCGGTACTGCTCCGGGAGCTCGTCGCGGCCGCTGTTCAGCACGGACAGGCTCATGACCCGGAATCGGAGGTCGAGGTCACGGTGCTTTTCGACCTCGAGGATCCACCGCGACGAGATCCACGCGAACGGGCAGATCGGGTCGAAATAGAAGTCGACCTTCACCTTCTCGGACATTCGTTGACTCCCTGGTAACGACTGGCTGTCGGGACTGTCCCCACACTCAAAGCCAACTCCGGGCAGACGACGCTTGTTCCCGGTCGTCAGTGCCCGTGTCCGCATGATTGGATGCCAGTAGCCACTACCGAAAACCGATACCAACAACCAGAGGTGCCCGTGCCCGCCCCGAACCTGACCCGCGACCAAGCCAAGCAGCGCGCCGAGCTGCTGGAGGTCGAGTCCTACGACATCGAACTCGATCTGACCGACGGTCGCGGCGGTCCCGGCGAGAAGACCTTCTTGTCGACGACCACCGTCCGGTTCACCAGCAACCGTGCGGGTGAACGCAGCTGGATCGACATCGTCGCCGAGAGCGTCCGCTCCGCGACCCTCAACGGCGTCGAGCTCGACGTGTCCGCCTACATCGAGGACAAGGGCGTCGAGCTGCCCGAGCTGGCCGAGTCCAACGAACTCGTGGTCGTCGCGGACTGCCGCTACATGAACACCGGCGAGGGCCTGCACCGCTTCGTCGACCCGGTCGACGAGAGCGTCTACCTGTACACGCAGTTCGAAACCGCCGACGCCAAGCGGATGTTCGCCTGCTTCGACCAGCCGGACCTGAAGTCCGTGTACCGGCTGACCGTCATCGCGCCGCAGGACTGGAAGATCATCTCGAACGCGCTCGCCGAGTCCGTGGAGGAGACTCCGGAAGGCGCCGCCCGCACCGTGTTCGGTGTGTCGCCGAGGCTTTCGACCTATCTGGTCGCGCTGATCGCCGGGCCGTACGCCGAGTGGCGTGACGAATACACCGACGAGCACGCCACCATCCCGCTGGGCATCTACTGCCGCGCCTCGCTCGCCGAGCACATGGACGCCGAGCGGCTGTTCACCGAAACCAAGCAGGGTTTCGGTTTCTACCACCAGAACTTCGCGACGCCGTACCCGTTCGGCAAGTACGACCAGCTGTTCGTGCCGGAGTTCAACGCGGGCGCCATGGAGAACGCGGGCGCCGTGACGTTCCTGGAGGATTACGTCTTCCGGAGCCGGGTCACCCGCTACGCCTACGAGCGCCGCGCCGAGACGCTGCTGCACGAGATGGCGCACATGTGGTTCGGCGACCTGGTCACCATGCGCTGGTGGGACGACCTGTGGCTGAACGAGTCGTTCGCGACCTTCGCGAGCGTGCTCGCGCAGGCCGAGGCGACCGAGTACAAGAACGCGTGGACGAGCTTCGCGAACATCGAGAAGTCGTGGGCGTACCGGCAGGACCAGCTGCCCTCGACGCACCCGATCGCGGCCGACATCGTCGACCTCCACGCGGTCGAGGTGAACTTCGACGGCATCACCTACGCCAAGGGCGCGAGCGTTCTCAAGCAGCTCGTCGCTTACGTCGGCCTTGAGCACTTCCTCGAGGGCCTGAAGGTCTACTTCACCAAGCACGCGTGGAGCAACGCGACGCTGGCGGACCTGCTGTCCGCGCTGGAGGAAGCGTCCGGGCGCGACCTGTCGTGGTGGAGCGCGCAGTGGCTGGAGACCACCGGCCTCAACTCGCTCAGCCCGCGGTACGAAGTGGACACCGACGGCACGTACCGCTCGTTCGCGGTCGTGCAGACCGGCGCCAAGCCGGGCGCAGGCGAGCTGCGCACGCACCGCGTCGCGGTCGGCGTCTACGACGAGGACGGCGAAGGCAAGATCGTGCGCGTCCGCCGGATCGAGCTCGACGTCGACGGCGAGCGCACCGAGGTGCCGGAGCTGGTCGGCACCGCCGCCGGCAAGCTCGTGCTGGTCAACGACGACGACCTGACGTACTGCACCATGCGGCTCGACCCGACCTCGCTGACCACGCTGATCGACCGCCTCGCCGACATCACCGAGCCGCTCCCCCGCACCCTGTGCTGGTCCGCGGCCTGGGAGATGACGCGCGAGGCCGAGCTGAAGGCCCGCGACTTCGTCACGCTCATCGCGCGCGGCATCCACGCCGAGAGCGAGGTCGGTGTCGTGCAGCGGCTGCTGCTGCAGGCGCAGACCGCGCTGAACTCCTACGCCGACCAGGACTGGGCCCGTGAGAAGGGCTGGCCGTCGTTCACCGGACGCCTGCTGGAGCTGGCGCAGACGGCCGAAGCAGGCTCGGACCACCAGCTGGCGTTCGTCAACTCGCTGGCCGGCTCCGTGCTCGACGAGAAGACGCTGGCCGTGCTGCAGGGCTGGTTCGATGGCTCCGCCCCGCTGGACGGCCTGACCGTCGACACCGACCTGCGCTGGCGTCTGCTGCAGTCCCTCGTCGCGCACGGCAAGGCGGGCGAAGACGAGATCGACGCCGAACTCGCGACGGACAACACCGCCGCGGGCCGCCGCCACGCGGAGCGCTCCCGCGCGCTGCGCCCGACCGAGGACGCCAAGGCCGACGCGTGGCAGCGCGCGGTCTACGACGACGCACTGCCCAACGCGGTGAGCGACTCGCTGATCTCCGGCTTCTCGCACCCCGGCCAGAAGGCGCTGCTCGGCTCGTACGTCGCCAAGTACTTCGAGGTGATCGACGAGGTGTGGGCCCGCCGCTCCAGCGAGCGCGCCCAGCCGACCGTGGTCGGCCTGTTCCCGTCGTGGGCCGTCGAGGCGTCGACCGTGGAAGCGGCCGACGCGTGGCTGACGGGTGAGCAGCCCGCCGCGCTGCGCCGCCTGGTGTCCGAGGGCCGCGCGGGCATCGTGCGGGCGCTGGCCGCCCGGGACTTCGACTCCCACCAGGCCTAGCGTTCCAAGCCCGAAAGCCACTTTCGTCAGATCGCATCTGCCGAAAGTGGCTTTCGGGCTTTCGCGACCACAACGTCGAAGGCCCCCTGCCAAGGATCGGCAGGGGGCCTTCGACGGAAGAGCGTCAGTGCTTGGGCGCGGGCCCGGCCTGGTCGGCGAGCATGCGCAGCGCGTTGACGAGACCGCCCACCAGGTCGCCTTCCTTGAAGGACGCGACCATGCTCGCGGCGGCCAGCTTGGCGCCGCGGTCGGGCAGGCGCTGGAAGGCGACACCGCCGGTGACGATCTCGATCAGGCGCTCGCCGGGCGAGACGGCGACGAGCACCGCGTTGCCGGGGTTGTCGACCGAGTCGTGCAGCTTCTCGGCGGCCTCACGGCTGTCCGAGCCGAGCTCGCCGAGGTAGATGCTGAAGTCGAGGCCGGTCTCGCGGCTGGCGAAGGTCAGCGCCTCGTCGAGCCGCGCAAGCTGCTGCGGCGTGAAGGGGCCGGATGGAGTAGCCGGTTCGTACATCTTGGCTACGGAACGCCGTCCGGTGGCCGTAATGGCGACGCCATAACCGGGTTCTTCAGTGTCCGGTGACTGGGACACGAGCTCACCAGTTGCCACGTGCGCCTCCCTTGACGGTCGGGATGTTCTCGGCGGGTGCGGCGGGCGCGTGGTGGCCGACGCCTTCGGGGTTGGCGGTCCACCACAGCGGCGCGTAGTCCCACGGCTGCCCCGGCCGGTACCTGGGCGTGCCACCGTTCTTGGAGCGCAGCGTGAAGGCGCCGAACAGGAAATAGATGGCCGCCGGGATCGCCACGAAGACCACGATCGTCTCGACAAGGTTCACGCGGGCAGCGTATCGGATACCCGATCGGACCACCCGATCACGCCGCACTAGTGAGAACGAGTTCGTCAACCGCTCGACGCGTCAGACCGGCCGTCCGCCGCTTGCGCGCCCCCGACTCCCACTTTGGGGCGAACATGTGCGCGCGAAAGGTTGCAACTCAACGTACAGGCGGCTGCACCCGTCGCTGTTGTCTTGTCGGCGCGGTGAAATCCTCGTAGCTTTTTCACCTGTACGGGCCTTGCGCCCCGCTCCCCATGCTCAATTTGGTAACGCACCGGTCTCAGGAGGACGCATCATGCACAAGGTCCAGCCCCCCACCCAGGCGACTTTCGACGACGTTCAGTCACTGCTTGAAGGTATTTTCGAGCCCGGAACACGCGTTACGGCCGGCACGAGGGTGACGCGCGGTACACGGGTCACCCGCGGTACCCGGGTCACGAACGGGACACGGGTCACCCGCGGCACGAGAGTGACCCGGGGTACCCGCGTCACGGCAGGCACGCGGGTCACCCGCGGTACCCGCGTCACGCGGGGCACCCGCGTGACCATGGGGACGCGCGTCACCGCTTCCTGATCTTCGCGAGAGCAGCAGACCGGCTCGCCCCGGCCGCCTGAACAAGGCGACCGGGGCGCCGATATATCCGGGGGCCTTCGTCAGGCCGCCGGTGCACCGAGATACGGCCGCCACAGCGGGTCCGCCTCGGTGGAATGTGCGAGCAGCCGCCAATGCGGCCCGTGCGGAGCACGCGGCACGACCCGCAACCGCCAGCCCAGCTCGGCCAGCGTGTGATCCGCCTTCTTGTGATTGCATCTCGCGCAGCACGCGACGCAGTTCTGCCAGGTGTGGGGACCACCCCGGCTGCGTGGCTGCACGTGATCGATCGTTTCCGCCCTTCCGCCGCAGTAAGCGCAGCGGTAGCGGTCCCGGTGCATGAGCCCCGCCCTGGTCAGCGGCACCTTCGCCCGGTAGGGAACCCGCACGTAGGTACTGAGCCTGATGACCGAAGGCACGGGGAGCGACACCGTCGCCGCGTGCAGGAGCGAACCGGCCGGGTCACCGTGAACGACCTCGGCCTTGCCACACAGAACCAGCACCACGGCCCGCCGCAGCGGCAGCGCGGTCAGTGGTTCGAACGTGGCATTCAGTAGGAGCACCCTCCGCCGCCCCCACAAGGGAGCGCCGTTGGGCATGGTTTCCCGCCCACGACGTTGTCCGGGCGGTCTGTTTGCACCCCCTGGTCGCGAGCCGGGCACACTGGCGTGTGCGCTCAGGACGACCTCCGGCGCTGGTCCGGCCATGGCTTGGCTCGGGGCGCCGAGGGGGATGGGTTGTCGGTCTGGCACTCGACCACCTCCACCGGTACCGCCCTAGTCGACCACAGATCACACCCAAAGCGCACGTGTGTTAAAGGACGTGTCACCGCGCCGTACCTTGATCGACGCCTGACGGACTCCGCCGAACGCGAATCGGACGCGAGGCCGCTATCGTGGCGGCTGCGCGCTCATGCCGCGAAAACAACCACAGGAAAAGGATTTGCTCTTCGTGACGCTCCTGCTCGCAGAAGCCCCGCCGTGCATCAAGGACCAGAGCACCTGGTGCGCACAGGTCTTCAACATCACGCACAACGAATGGCTCGCCGGCTCCGCTGACTGGCTGTTGACGAAGCCGTTGCGGATCGTGTTCATCCTGCTCATCGCGTTCGTCGCGCTGAAGATCGTGCGCAGGCTGATCAACCGGCTCACCACGATCCCGAAGAGCAACGGCGGCAAGCTACCCACGTTGCTGCGGCCGCTGCGGGAGCGCGCGCCGGACGTGCTGGGGCCGGCTGTCATAGAGCGCAGGCGGCAGCGCGCGCAGACCATCGGCTCGGTGCTGAAGTCGTTGTCCACCTTCATCATCTACGGGCTCGCGTTCATCCTGATCGTGGGCGAGCTCGGGGTGAACCTCGGCCCGATCATCGCTTCGGCGGGTGTCGTCGGTGTCGCGATCGGTTTCGGCGCGCAGAACCTGGTGCGTGACTTCCTGTCCGGGATCTTCATGATGCTGGAGGACCAGTACGGCGTCGGCGACGTCGTGGACCTCGGCAGCGCGACGGGCACCGTCGAGGCGGTCGGCCTGCGCATCACGACGTTGCGTGACGTCAAGGGCACCGTCTGGTACATGCGCAACGGCGAGGTGCTGCGCGTCGGCAACTCGAGCCAGGGCTTCGCGGTCGCCGTCGTCGACCTGCCGCTGGCTTACAACGTCGACCTGGAGCGCGCCACCACCGTGCTGACCGAGGCCGCCGCCGCGGCGGCCGAGACCGAGACGGTCGCGGCCGACCTGCTGGAGCAGCCGGAGATCCTCGGTGTGGAAAGTGTCACACCGGAGGCGATCACCCTGCGCGTGACCGCCAAGGTCCGCCCCGGCCAGCAGTGGGCGGTGCAGCGCGCGCTGCGTGCCCGCATCATGGGTGCGCTGGAGGAAGCCGGTTTCGAGCCGCCGATGGGCCGGTTCCCGAAGCCGCCCGCGGTGATCGAGGCGCCCGTCGTGACGGCGAGCCCGTCGAACACCACCGGGCAGTCTGACGGACAGCCCCGTGCCGAACAGGGGACAATGAGCCAGTGACCTCTCCCGGTGAAGTGAGCCTGTACGAAGCGATCGGCGGCGAGCCGACGTTCCGCGCGATCGTCGCGCGGTTCTACCAGGAGGTCGCGGCCGACGAGGTGCTGCGGCCGCTGTACCCCGAGGAGGACCTCGGCCCGGCCGAGGAGCGCTTCCGGCTGTTCCTCATGCAGTACTGGGGTGGCCCGCACACCTACTCCGACCAGCGCGGGCACCCGCGGCTGCGGATGCGGCACAACCCGTTCAAGATCGGCCCGATCGAGCGCGACGCGTGGCTGCGCTGCATCAGGATCGCGGTCGACGAGGTCGGCGTCGAAGAGCCGTACCGGGCGCAGCTATGGGCTTATCTGGAGATGGCGGCGCACAGCATGATGAACAGGTTCGTCTGATGAGACGCGCGGGCAGGGAACCGCAAGCGGAACAGGCGTGGTGGCGCGAAGCCGTCTTCTACCAAATCTATGTGCGGTCGTTCGCCGACTCCGATGGTGACGGGGTCGGCGACCTGGAAGGCATCCGCGGCAGGCTCGGGTATCTCGAACTGCTCGGCGTGGACGCGATCTGGCTGACGCCGTTCTATTCGTCGCCGATGGCCGACCACGGCTACGACATCGCCGACCCGCGCTCGGTCGACCCGCTCTTCGGCAATCTGGCCGATTTCGACGCGCTGGTCACCGACGCGCACGCGCGCGGCATCAAGGTCACCATCGACCTGGTGCCGAACCACACCAGCAACACGCACACCTGGTTCAAGTCGGCGATGGCCGCCGGACCGGGCAGCCCCGAGCGCGACCGGTACCTCTTCCGCGACGGCAAGGAGGACGGCGGGCCGCCCAACAACTGGGTCAGCTCGTTCGGCGGCCCGGCGTGGACGCGCGTCCCGGACGGGCAGTGGTACCTGCACCTGTTCGCGTCGCAGCAGCCGGATCTCAACTGGGCCAACCCCGAGGTGCGCGCCGATCTGGAGCGCACACTGCGGTTCTGGCTCGACCGCGGCGTCGACGGGTTCCGCATCGACGTCGCGCACGGCATGGCGAAACCGGCCGGGCTGCCGGACATGGACCCGCGTGCGCAGCCGATGGTCGCGACCGGGTTCTACGACCCTCGGTTCGACGACGACAACGTCCACGAGATCCACCAGATGATCCGCAAGGTGATCGACGAATACCCGGGCACCATGGCGGTCGGCGAGATCTGGGTCAGCGACGAGGAACGCCTCGCGAAGTACCTGCGGCCGGACGAGCTGCACCTGGCGTTCAACTTCAAGCTGGTGCTCACGCATTTCGACGCCGACGCGATGCACGCGGCCATCGAGCGCTCGCTGGCGGTGCCACAGGCTGCGGGCGCGCCCGCCACGTGGACCTTGGCCAACCACGACGTCTGGCGTCAGGTGAGCCGTTATGGCGGCGGCGAGCAGGGCGTCCGGAGGGCCAGGGCGATGGCTCTCGTCGAGCTGGCGTTGCCGGGCACGGTTTACCTGTACAACGGCGAGGAACTCGGCCTCGGCAACGTCGACGTGCCCGTCGAGGCGATGGCCGACCCGCGTGCGAAGACGGCCGGTCCCGAGCACAGCAGGGACGGCTCACGCGTGCCGATCCCGTGGGAAGGCGACGTGGTGCCGTTCGGGTTCTCCCGCAACGCGCGCACGTGGCTGCCGATGCCCGCCGACTGGGCGGGGCTGACGATCGAGAAGCAGCTCGAAGACCCGGATTCGACGCTTTCCCTGTACCGCCAAGCCGTCGAGCTCCGGCACGAGCACGCGGCGTTCAGCGGCGACGAGATCGAGTGGTACGGCGCGCCGGCCGGCTGCTTCGCGTTCCGGCGCAGCCCAGGCGGTCTCATCTGCGCGCTCAACACGTCCGCCGCGCCGATTCCGCTGCCGCCGGGCAACGTCCTGCTGTCCAGCTCTCCGCTGATCGACGGCAAGCTCCCGCCCGACTCCTCGGCCTGGCTCGTCAAAGACTGAGAAACGCGATAAAGCCCGCTTTACTCCGGGGAGTAAAGCGGGCTTTATCGCGTCTTGAATCAGAACAAGCCGTAGTGCGGCTGCGTCTGCGGGTTGAACTGGTTGTAGCGGTTGAGCTTCGCGGTGGCGGTGCGCCAGTCACGCAGCTCCAGCACGTCGAAGCCCTTCACGATGTCCGACGAGTAGATGTAGCCGTTGTAGTAGTACGCCGACCACGTGCCGCCGGTCGCGTTCCCGGTGGCCGAAAGCGGGCCACGCTCCCAGAACGCGATCTCCTTCGGGTGCGACGAGTCGGTGAAGTCCCACACCGAGACACCGCCCTGGTACCAGGACTGCACCATGTAGTCGCCGAACAGCGTCGGGATCAGCGAACCGTTGTGCGCCACGCAGTTCTCGTTCTCGGCCTGCAGGCGCGGGATCTTGAAGTAGGACTTGAACTCGAGCTTGCGCTTGTCGCCGCGGCCCTTGATGTCGTAGATGCCGTCGGCGCCGCGGGTGGTGCCGAACTTGGCGAGACAGGTCGCCATGCCACCGCCGCCGAGCTCGTCGGTGAAGATCACCTTCGTGCCGGCGTTGTTGAAGGTGGCGCTGTGCCAGAACGCGAAGTTCGTGTCCTGCACCCGGTCGATCACCCGCGGGTTGAGCCGGTCCTTGATGTCCCACAGCATGCCGTCACCCATGCACGCGCCCGCCATGATGTCCTTCTGCGGGTACGAGGTCAGGTCGTGGCAGCCGGTCGTCGCCGAGCGGTTGGTGCCGTCCGGGTTCGGGCCACCGGCGTTGCCGCCGTCCGGGAAGAGCACCGGCTTCGCGACCACGGCGGAGTTCTCCGGGTGGTCGACCGGCACCTTCACGATGGAGATCTTGTCGTGCGGCGGCTGGCAGTCCGGCAGGTTCGCGGCAGGCGCGTACGACGAGACGTACAGGTACAGGTCACGACTCTTGTTGTCCGGGACCAGCGTGTGCGTGTGCGAGCCACAGTCGGTCTCGACGGCGGCGACGTACTTCGGGTGGGCCAGGTCCTTGATGTTGAAGACCTTGATGCCTTCCCAAGACTCCTTGACCGAAGCCGGCTGCGCGACGCTGTTGCACGAGCTGTCGCTGCGCGAGCTGTCCGTCGACAGGAACACGAGGTCACCCGAAACCGAGACGTCGTTCTGGCCGCCGGGGCAGAGCACCTGGCTGACGATCTTCGGCCGGGCGGGGTTCTTGATGTCGTAGATCACGAAGCCGTCGTAGTTGCCGACGATCGCATGGTCCTTGGTGAACGCGATGTCCGTCCCGACCGGCGACGTGAACGGCGCCTGGTGCGGAAGGTTCGCGAGCTGACGGAGATTCGGGCTGTGCACGATCTCGTCGACACCGGGGATGGCTCCCTCGGCGGTACCGGCCGGCGCGGCGACGGCACTCGACAACGCGAGCCCGGCGACCGCGGCCGTCAAGGTGAAAATCCTGGCAAGACGACGAGCGCCCCCTGGCTTACCCACGATGTGGATCTCCTCTCAACCACCTTTGCCACCCGATTATCGGATCTTTACCCTCATGGCGGCTAGCGACTATGGGAGGGTCTCAGTATGAGAAACCGTCTCGCCGGGCTCGCGCTGCTGACCGCGGTGCTGGCCACCGGCTGTGCGGGCGCACCCGCCGAAACAGAGCCGACCGTGCCCGTCGTACTGCCGGGCAAGCCCGGCGACCAGGGCACGATCGTGCCCGGCGGTCAGGCGAAGAAGTACGAGACGAAGCCCAACCAGGCCGACATCGACTACGTCACGATGATGCTCCCGCACCACGAGCAGGCCAAGATCATGACCGACCTCGTCGCGGCCAAGTCATCGGATGAGCAGGTCCGTTCCCTCGCCGGCCGCATCGCCGTGTCCCAGGACGGCGAAGTCACGCTCATGAAGGAGTGGCTGAAGAACGCGGGCCAGCCGGTGCCCGGCCCTGGTCACGGCCATGATCACGCCGCGATGCCAGGCATGGCGACACCCGCGCAGCTCGACGCTCTGCGCGCGGCCACCGGCAAGGACTTCGAGCGGATGTTCCTCGACCTGATGATCGCGCACCACCAGGGCGCGCTGACCATGGCGGACGGCGCGCTCGCCAACGGCGTCGACCAGAAGGCCCAGGAGATGGCGCAGCACGTCGTCACCGGTCAGAGCGCCGAGATCGAGCGCATGAAAGTCATGCGAACCCGGTTCTAGAAGTCGTGAGTGGTATGGCCGGTTAGAACCGGTAATACCACTCACGACCCCCTGGTATCGGTCTCTTCGTGGAGTTCCCAGTGCTGGTCGTAGATCGGCCGGTCCGGGCCGAGTTCGGCGCGCAGCCGGGCGATCGTCTGGCGCACGGCCTCGTTGAACTTCACACAGCGCGCTTCGTCCCACAGGCCGGGGCCGCCAGGATCATCCCAGTTCAGCCAAGTGTCGTATTCCTCGACCAATCCCCACAACTCGGCACGCATCTCCGTGCTGACCGGAAGCTCGTCCAGGTCGACGAAGGAGGCCCCGTCCGCGGGGCACGGCTCGTGCCACAGAACCGTTCCGGAACCGGCGTCGAAGAAGAACCGGTAGCCAGCCATCAGAACAGCAGCGGCAGCAGGGCGTGGCGGCGCTTGAGCACGGCGCCGTAGCGCGCGTCGATGCGCAGCCAGGAGTCGGTCGCGGTCACGCGGACGACGTCGTCGGCGACCGACGCGTCGAGGAAACCCATGCCGGACAAGGCGAACAGGCAGCGCATCTGCACCTTGACCTCGACCGACTCGCCGGTCACGGTCAGCACCGCCTGATCCATCAGCGAAGCGGGCGGCGTGCCGTGCGGGCCGACGTTGTCCTTGGCGAGCGTCACGCCCTTGTCGGCGAGATCCGAGATCACGGTCGCGGGCAGTTCGTCGACCAGCTGCCAGCGCGAAGACGCGGGCAGCTCGGAGTGCCACATCATGTCCCGTGCCGGGCCGGGATCCATGACCGGGCCGCCGGCCACGGTCAGCGCGGCGAGCAGCTCGTTGCCGGAGACCGTGAGGTCCGACGGGCTGATCTCGCCGGCGACCGCGCGGGTGGCCAGCACCTCGAACGGGGTGGACACCCACGCCTCGACGACGGGCACGGCGCTGTCGGGCCGCTGGCGCAGGCGCACGAACGTGCCGCCGTCCAAGCGGACCGCGCGCGCGACGAACGCGCCGAGCGTCTCGCGGTCGGCCGCGTCGGGAATTCTGAGCTCAGGCACTACGGAGTCCCTCTTCCAGGAACGAGCGTTCCTCGTCACTGAGCCTACGTGGCCGCTCGGTGACCGTGTCGAACGGTGCCAGCACGGTTTCCGCCGTCACCGCCACCTTGTCGGCCTCGGAAGGTCCATTGTGGACGCTGTAGCCGAGCGTGAAGCTCGCGAACCTGAGCTCCTTCAAGGAAAGCTCGATCCTGATGTCCTGACCGTCCGCGATCACCGGGGCGTGGTAGTTCACCGACATCTTGACCACCACCACGCCCTTGGGCAGTTCGGTGAGACCGGCCTTGACGGCCTCACCGAACAGCAGCGGAACGCGGGCCTCTTCGAGCAGCGTCACCATCGCGGCGTGGTTGACGTGCCCGAAGACGTCCATGTCCGACCAGCGTGGCCGGACCAGTGCGACATAGGTCACCGGACGGTGCTCCGGATCTGCCTGGCCGCGACGGACAGCGTGGCCAGGTCGAGCCTGCCGGACTGCGCGATCTCCTCGAGCGCGGCACGGGCCCGGCCGATGCGCGCGGAGTTCGTGCGCTCCCACTGGGCGATCTTCTCGTCGGCCGTGTCGTCGGGCTCGCTGTGGCGCAGCGCGTCCAGCGTGATGGCACGCAGCGACGAGTAGACGTCGTCACGCAGCGAGAGCCTGGCGAGCGCGTGCCAGCGGTTGCCACGCTCCAGCGCGCTGATCGAGGTGAGCATCTGGTCGATGTTCAGGTGATCGGACAGCGCGTAGTACAGCTCGGCCGTCTCGGCCGGGGTGTGCACGGTGTCCACGCCGATCTGCTGCTCGGCCAGCTCCGCCACCTCGGTGACGTCGAGCAGGCCGTAGGTGTGCAGCAGGATCGCGACCCGGCGGGCCAGGTCGGCGGGCACGCCCTGACCGATCAGCTCGTCGATGTGGGTCTGCACGGACTCCAGCTCGCGTCCGCGCAGCAGCTCGCCCGTCTTCGGCGCGAGCTCCCCGACGACCCGGCCGAACCGGTTGATCTCGGACAGCGCGGCCAGCGGCTGCGGACGGTTGGTCAGGAACCAGCGCGCCGCGCGGTCGAGCAGGCGGCGGGTCTCCAGCATCATCGAGTCGGCGACGTCGGTGGGCACCACGTTGTCGAGCTTGTCGATCTCGTCCCAGATCGAGCGCAGGTCGTAGACCGCGTTGACCACGGCGTACGCGCGGACCGCGTCGGTGGCGGTCGCGTTCATCTCCTCGGAAAGCCGGAAGACGAACGAGATGCCCGCACCGTCGACGACCTCGTTGGCCACCTGCGTCGTGATGATCTGGCGCTGCAGCGGGTGCTCGAAGATCGCCGACTCGAAGCGCTCACGCAGCGGCTTCGGGAAGTACTCCGGCAGCCGCCTTGAGAAGACCTCGGACTCGGGCAGCTCGCTGGCGAGCAGCTCGTTCTTCAGGTCCAGCTTCGCGTGCGCGAGCAGCGTCGACAGCTCAGGCGAGGTCAGGCCCTCCTCGGCCTTCTCAAGCGCCTTGAAGTCGGAACGGCTCGGCAGCGCCTCCAGCTTGCGGTTGAACGCGCCCGCCGCTTCGAGCGCGGCAACCTGGCGTTCGTGCACCGAGAGCATCGGGCCGTTGTGCGCGCGGCTGACGCCGAGCACCGCGTTCTGGCGGTAGTTGTCGGCCAGCACGAGCGCGCCGACCTCGTCGGTCATCTCGCCGAGCAGCTCGTTGCGCTGCTCGTGGTCGAGCTCACCGGCCATCACCAGGTGGTCGAGCAGGATCTTGATGTTGACCTCGTGGTCGGAGCAGTCGACGCCGGCCGAGTTGTCGAGCGCGTCGGTGTTGATCTTGCCGCCGGTCCTGGCGAACTCGATCCGGCCGAGCTGGGTCAGGCCCAGGTTGCCGCCCTCGCCGACCACCTTCACGCGCAGCTCGTTGCCGTTGACCCGCACGGCGTCGTTGGCCTTGTCGCCCGCGTCGGCGTGGGTCTCACGCTCGGCCTTGACGTAGGTGCCGATGCCGCCGTTCCAGAGCAGTTCGACCTCGGAGAGCAGGATCGCCTTCATCAGGTCGGTCGGCGAAAGCTTCTCGACGCCTTCGTCGATGCTGAGCGCCTCGCGGACCTGCGGGGTGATCGCGATGGCCTTGGCCGAGCGCGGGTAGATCCCGCCGCCCTCGCTGATCAGCGAGCGGTCGTAGTCGTCCCACGAGGAACGCGGCAGGTTGAACAGCCGCTGCCGCTCGGCGAACGTCTTCGCCGAATCCGGGCTGGGGTCCAGGAAGATGTGCATGTGGTTGAACGCGGCCACCAGCCGGATGTGCTCCGACAGCAGCATGCCGTTGCCGAACACGTCACCGGCCATGTCGCCGATGCCGACGACGGTGAAGTCCTCGCTCTGGCTGTCCTTGCCGAGCTCGCGGAAGTGGCGCTTGACGCTCTCCCACGCGCCCTTGGCGGTGATGCCCATGGCCTTGTGGTCGTAGCCGACCGAGCCACCGGAGGCGAACGCGTCGCCGAGCCAGAAGCCGTAGTCGGCCGAGACGGAGTTCGCGATGTCGGAGAACGTCGCGGTGCCCTTGTCCGCGGCGACGACGAGGTAGCTGTCGTCGTTGTCGTAGCGGACGACGTTCGGCGCGGGCACGGTCTTGCCCTCGACCCGGTTGTCGGTCAGGTCCAGCAGACCGGAGATGAGCATCCGGTAGCAGGCGATGCCCTCCTTCTGAAAGGCGTCGCGGTCGAGACCGGGGTCACCCGTCGGCGCGGGCGGGCGCTTGACGACGAAGCCGCCCTTCGCGCCGACCGGCACGATGACCGCGTTCTTCACGGCCTGCGCCTTGACCAGGCCGAGCACCTCGGTGCGGAAGTCCTCTCGGCGGTCCGACCAGCGCAGACCACCACGCGCGACCTCGCCGAAGCGCAGGTGCACACCCTCGACGCGCGGCGAGTAGACGAAGACCTCGAACCGCGGGCGCGGCTCGGGCAGCTCCGGCACCGACTTCGGGTCCAGCTTGATCGCGAGGTACTCGCGGTTGTTCCCGTCGGCGTCGGTGACGTGGTAGTTCGTCCGCAGCGTCGCGGTGATCACCGCGAGCAGGCGGCGCAGGATGCGGTCCTCGTCGAGGCTGGTGACCTCGTCGATCATCTTCGTGATGTCCGATTCCAGCTGGGCGGCGTGCGCGACGCGCTCGTCCTCCTGGCTGGTCACGTCGAACCGCACTTCGAACAGCTTGACCAGCGCGGTCGCGATGTCGGTGTGCGCGGTGACAGCGCGCTGGATGTACTCCTGCGAGAACGGGCTCGCCGCCTGGCGCAGGTAGCGCGAATAGGCACGCAGGATCGCGGCCTGGCGCCAGCTCAGGCCCGCGCGCAGCACCAGCTCGTTGAAGCCGTCGACCTCGGCGAGGCCGCACCACGCGGCGTTGAACGCGTCCTGGAAGCGGACGCGCAGGTCGCCTTCCTTGCCCGCCTCGATCTGCTCCAGCACGTTCGGCGCGATCCGCAGGCCGAAGTCGTAGATCCAGGAGCGCTTGCCGTCCTCACGGCGCAGCTCGTACGGACGCTCGTCGACGACCTCGACACCCATCCGCTGCAGCACCGGCAGCACCTTCGACAGGGTCACGCCCTCGCCGAGCAGGTACAGCTTGAAGCGCCGCTCCCCCGGCTCGGCGTCGGCAGGCACGTAGAACGACATGGAGAGATCGCCGTCGCCGGACAGCGCGTCGAGCTGACGGAGGTCGGCGAGCGCGTCGGCCGCCTCGAAGTCCTCCTTGTAGCCCTCCGGGAACACCCCGGCGAAGCGCTGGCCCTGGTCGGTGGCCGACTCCTCGCTGAAGTTGTTCGGCTCGGAACGCTCGCGGCGCTCGTTCAGGATCGCCTCGACCATGAAGTCGTCCCAGCTGCGGACAGCGGTGTTCAGGCGTTCCTGGATGTGGGCGGTGTCCGGCTCGATCCGGCGCGTCGGGTCGGTGTGCACCACGAAGTGGACCTGCGCGAGCACCGTCTCGCCGATGCGGGCGCTGTACTCGAGCTGGGTGCCTTCGAGCTCCTCGACCAGCACTTCCTGCATCGCCAGGCGCGAGCGCGTGGTGTAGCGGTCACGCGGCAGGAAGACCAGGCAGGAGTAGAAGCGGCCGTACGGGTCGCGGCGCAGGAACAGCCGCAGCCTGCGGCGGTCCGACAGCGTGATCGCGCCGGTCGTGGTCGCGTAGAGCGAGTCGGTGTCGGCGGAGAACAGGTCGGCGCGCGGCCAGTTCTGCAGCACCTCGAGCATGCGCTGCCCGGAGAACGACTCCATCGGGAAGCCGGCGCGGTGGATGACCTGGCGGACGCGGTTGCACACGACCGGGATGTCCAGGACGTTCTCGTGGAGCGCGGTGGTGGTGAACATGCCCAGGAAGCGGTGCTCACCGGTCACGTTGCCGTCCGCGTCGAACGTCTTGACGCCCACGTAGTACGGGTAGATCGGGCGGTGCACCGTCGACGGCGCGCTGGCCTGCGTGAGCACCAGCAGCGTCGGCGCGAGCGCGCTCACGGCCGTGTCCGGCCCGGCGGTCAGGCCGCGCGCGGCGAGCGAGTCCTGGCGCAGCACGCCGAGCCCGGAGGCGAGCACGGCACGCAGCGCGGGTTCCTCGGCCTCGGGGTGCGGGTTGTCGATCAGCTCGTAGCGGCGGTAGCCGAGGAACGTGAAGTGCCCGTCGGCGAGCCAGCGGAGCAGCTTGGCGCCCTCGACGACCTCGTTCTCGGGCAGCGACGGCGGGGTGGTTTCGAGCTCTTCGGCGAGCTGACGGGCCTGCTCGGCCATCTTCTCGGCGTCCTCGACGACCTCGCGGACGTCACCCAGCACGCTGGAGAGCCGGTTGTCGAGCTCGCGGGCCCGGTTCGGGTCGGTGATGAGGTCGATCTCGACGTACATCCACGACTCGGTGTCCGCGCCCTCGGGCGGGTCGGCGGCGTCGGCGGTCGGGTAGACCTCCTTGAGGTCACCGGTCAGCTCCCGGCTGACGACCACGATCGGGTGAACAATGCGGTGGACCTGCACCCCGTCGCGCGCGAACTCGGCGGCGACCGAGTCGACCAGGTACGGCATGTCGTCGGTGACGACCTGCACGACCGTGGCCTCCCGCGTCCAGCCGTCCTCGGCGGTGGTCGGGTTGAGCAGGCGGACCGCCGGGCGGCCCGGCATCCGGTGCTGGGCCAGCTGCAGGTGCGACCGCACCGCGCCGACCAGATCGACCGGGTCGTCGCCGAGCACCTCTTCGGCGGGGATGTGGCGGTAGTACAGGCGGATCAGCTCACCGATCTCCGGTGCCAACGCGGCCGCGGCGTCGATCAGCTCATCCCTGGTCTGTTCCGGACTCGTCGTCGGGCGAGTGGCGCTTTCGACGCCTGGACCGGTAGGGGACGAGACTCCCGTCGAGCTCATTGAGCAACTCTCCACTGTGCGTGATTGACACCGTTCCGGCACGGCGATGTGCCGGACGAACTCCACCCTAGTGCGCGAGGTGGAGCGGTCTGCAAAAGACCGGGAAGTTACTCGATCACATCGGAAAGCTTTCCTGCGCAAGGAAAACGCGGAATCGGTTTAGTTACTCACCAGTTCGGTGACGGGTGCCGTCATAGGCTTCGCCGTTCGCGCGGTGCCCGTTCACCGGGCGTGGCGAACTGTCACGTTGCGACCCCAGTTGCTTGACCAGGGCGGCGGCGCTCGCGGTGCCCGCCTGATGCTCGGCGAGTGCCCGCGCGAGGAGATCGGCGAGACCGGCGTCGGCCGGTGGCTCGTCGGCCGCGATGGCCTTGGCGTAGCTGTTGTCACCGAAAGGTTCCGACGTCGGCGTCCAGCTGTCCGCGTCGAACGGATCCAGCGCGGGCGGCATCTTCAGCCGCGGCAGCCACGGCCCGGTCGTGTCTTCGGGGTACGACGGGGTCTCGACGGGCTCGGGTTTCGGCTCGGGCTTCGGTTCAGGACGGGGCTCCGGCCGTGACGGCTCCACCGCGGTGTCGGCCACCGGCTCGTACCGCTCGGGCGTACCCGGCGACGGCTCCTCCGACGGCGCGCGCCGCCGCCCACCCCCGCTGGACGAAATGCCCAGCCGGTCCAAAACGGACTTGGCGGCCACCGAACCGTGTTCGGAGTCGTGCCGTGTGGTCCTGGCAGCGGGCACGGACGGCTTGTCCCACGACCGCTCGTTGTTCTCCCAGCGCGGCTCCGCCGGTTCCGGCACCCGATGCGCGGTTTCGCTCGCGGCGGCGTCCCGGCTCACCCGCGGCGCGGGCTCGTCGGCAGGCGCGGGGGCGAGTGGGATGTCCGGGAAATCGGGCAGCGGCGGCAGCACCGGCGGCCGGATCGAAACCCGCGTCCACGAACTCTCGTCGGGCTTCGACTCCGGCTCAGGCTCACGAGCGGGCTCGGGCGCCCACTTGGCCTCGACCTCGCGGCCGTTCCCGTATTCGTTCGCCCAGCGAGGCTCGGGCTCACGGTCCGACTCGGGACTCCAGTCAGGACCGCGTACCTGCCGAGGCGCGACTTCCCGCGCCCACGGCGGCTTCGACTCGTTCGCGGCCGCCTGCTCCCGCCGCCAGTCCGGCTCGGACTCAGCCTGCCGCGGTTCGGTCTCACGCCGCGTGCCGGACGCAAGCCACGCGTCGGCTTCACGCCGCAGCTCTGCCTCGCGACGCGCCTCAGCCTCACGCTTTGCTTCAGCTTCACGCCTTGCCTCGGCATCGCGCAGCATGTCGGCTTCGAGACGCGCGGCCGCTGCCTCAGCCTCACGACGCGCGGCCGCGGCTCGGGCTTCTGCCTCAGCCCGCGCCTCCGCTTCACGCCGTGCCTCAGCCTCACGGCGCGCTTCTGCTTCACGGCGTGCTTCGGCCTCACGGCGCGCTTCAGCCTCGCGCCGCGCTTCGGCCTCACGCCGCAACTCAGCCTCACGCTGCGCCTCGGCCTCACGACGCTTGTCGGCTTCACGCTGCGCTTCAGCCTCTCGCCGTGCCTCGGCTTCACGTCGCGCAGCCGCCGCCTCAGCCTCGCGGCGTGCTTCGGTTTCACGGCGCGCTTCAGCCTCGCGGCGCATTTCGGCTTCACGCCGCAACTCGGCTTCACGCTGCACGTCAGCGTCGTACCGCGGCCCGGTTTCGCGCTGGGCCACGGCTTCGCGCCGCGTCTCGGGCTCGCTTTCCCGAGTCCACCGCGACTCCGACTCCCACGCGTACGCCGACTTCGGCTCGTCTGCACGTCCCTGCCTGACCGGCTCGGTTTCCCGTGCCTGGTCGCGCGTGGACCGAGCGGCAGCACCGCGCACCGCGGGCGAGAGCAACTCGTCGAGTTCGACCGGCGCCAGCTCCCCCGCGCCGAACTGGCCGGAAAGCAACGCGCACGCCTGCCGCCGCGCCCGCACGTAGAGGTGCTCGGCCGCACGCGACCGGTGCAGGCAGTCGATCGCCTCGCTCGGGTTGCCGAGACGTTCCTCGACCTGCGCGAGTTCGAGCCACAGCCGCGCGGTCAGCGCGTGCAGGCCGTGCCTGTCCGTGCTGTAGACGGCTTCCCGCATCAACGTCGTCGCCGCTTCGCTGGAACCCGAAGGCAGGAACACCCGCGTCGCGATGGCCAGCTTCAGCCATCCCGAAGGCGCCACGGCCGCGGCCCGCATCGGAGCGTCGAGCAGCGGCTGCGCGACCTCGAGCGCCATGTCGACGTCGCCGCGGTCGAGCAGCGTGCACACCAGCTGCAGGGTCAGCCTGATCCGCACCAGGCCGCCGTCGTCGTCCGGCCGGTGCAACCGCTCCAGGTAACCCAGCCCGGTCCGCGCGGCGTCCGCGGCGGCCGTCAGGTCACCGTGGCGCCGCCGGTGCGCCGAGATGCCGACGCGCACCAAGCCACGCAACAGCCAGCGCGTGTCCGCGTCGAGCGTCTCGTCCGACGTGCAGAGCCTGTCCGCCTCAACCAGCACCCGGTCCAGCTCGGCTTTACGGCCGAACTGCGCCAGGCAGCCGACGAGATGCGACAAGGCCGCTGCCCGATGCGCCGCCGTCAGGTCCGGGTCGGCCAGCACCGGTCTCAACGCGACGAGCCCGGTCAGCGGCGCGCCGACACTGCGCGCGCAGACGGCCAGGTCGATCCGCAGCCGGGCCGCGATCGCCGAATAGCCCGCGTGCTCGGCCGCGTGCAACGCCGCGACCGCGCGGCCGACCGTGGCCGCCCGCTCGCCGAGCCGCACCTTGGCCGAAACGACCTGGCTCTCCGCCCGGATCCACAGCTCGTCCGAACCGGCGGCCTCGGCCAAGGCCGCGGCACGCTCACCGAAGACCAGCATCAGCTCCGGCGCACGCAGGTACAGCGCGTCCGCCTGCTCGACGAGCCGCCGAACCGGTTCCAGTGACCCACCCGGGGTAGCCGCAGCCCACCCCCGCGCCGGGGACTCGGCGTAGGGATGTGATGGAACCTGCTTGCTGCTGGCTACCACGGGGGACTCCGCTCGATCTGCGAACTAGGGGCGTGCTCGCTCAGCTGTGTTGAGCCTAAAGGCAGGCACTGTCACTAGTCGCGCGTCAGCTTGCGGTGCGTCACCCGGTGCGGCCGGGCGGCTTCGGCGCCGAGACGTTCGATCTTGTTCTTCTCGTAGCCTTCGAAGTTCCCTTCGAACCAGAACCACTTCGACGGGTCCTCGTCGGTGCCTTCCCACGCGAGGATGTGGGTCGCCACCCGGTCGAGGAACCACCGGTCGTGCGAGATGACCACGGCGCAGCCGGGGAACTGTTCGAGCGCGTTCTCCAGCGAGCCGAGCGTTTCGACGTCCAGGTCGTTCGTCGGTTCGTCGAGCAGGATCAGGTTTCCACCCTGCTTGAGGGTCAGCGCCAGGTTCAGCCGGTTGCGCTCGCCGCCGGAGAGCACGCCCGCCGGCTTCTGCTGGTCCGGGCCCTTGAAGCCGAACGCGGAGACGTAGGCACGCGAGGGCATTTCGACCTGCCCGACGTGGATGTAGTCCAGCTTGTCAGAAACCACCTCCCATACCGTCTTGGCCGGGTCGATACCGCCCCGGTTCTGGTCCACATAGGACAGTTTGACCGTCTCACCGATCTTGACCTTGCCGTCGTCCGGCTCCTCGAGCCCGACGATGGTCTTGAACAGCGTCGTCTTGCCGACACCGTTCGGCCCGATGACACCGACGATGCCGTTGCGCGGCAGGTCGAACGAGAGCCCTTCGATCAGCACCCGGTCGTCGAAACCCTTGCGCAGCTTCTCGACCTCGACGACCACGTTGCCCAGCCGGGGCCCGGCGGGATCTGGATCTCTTCGAAGTCGAGCTTGCGGTGCTTGTCCGCCTCCGCGGCCATCTCCTCGTAGCGGTCCAGCCGGGACCGCGACTTGGTCTGGCGCGCCTTGGCGTTCGACCGCACCCATTCCAGCTCGGTCTTCAACCGCTTCGCGAGCTTCGCGTCCTTCTTGCCCTGGATGGCGAGACGCTCGCCCTTCTTCTCCAGGTACGTCGAGTAGTTGCCTTCGTAGCCGACCACGTGACCACGGTCGAGTTCCATGATCCACTGGGCGACGTTGTCGAGGAAGTACCGGTCGTGGGTGACGGCGAGAACGGCACCGGCGTAGCGCGCCAGGAACTGTTCCAGCCACAGCACGCTTTCGGCGTCCAAATGGTTGGTGGGCTCGTCGAGCAGCAGCAGGTCGGGAGCCGACAGCAGCAGCTTGCACAGCGCGACCCGGCGGCGCTCACCACCGGAGAGGTGGGTGACCGGCTCGTCGGCGGGCGGGCAGCGGAGCGCGTCCATCGCCTGCTCGAGCGTCGAGTCGATCTCCCAGGCGTCGGCGTGGTCCAGCTCCTCCTGGAGCTGGCCCATCTCCTCCATGAGCTCGTCGCTGTAGTCGGTCGCCATCAGCTCGGCGATCTCGTTGTACCGGTCGAGCTTGACCTTGATCTCGCCGAGGCCTTCCTCGACGTTCCCGCGGACCGTCTTCTCCTCGTTGAGCTCCGGCTCCTGCATGAGGATGCCGACGGTCGCGCCCGGCTGGATGAAGGCTTCGCCGTTGCTGGCCTGCTCGATCCCCGCCATGATCTTGAGCACGGTGGACTTACCGGCGCCGTTCGGTCCCACCACGCCGATCTTGGCGCCGGGATAGAACGCGGTGCTGACGTCGTCGAGGATGACCTTGTCCCCGACGGTCTTGCGCACCTTTTTCATGGTGTAGATGTACTCGGCCATACGAGCGATCGTAGTTCGGCCGCACCAGGCACTTGACGGCGCTCCCCTCACCTTCGCCGATCCGCGCCGTCCGTCATCGCGTGACGGCGCGCTCACGGCCCGTTCACGGTGAGGCCGCCGTCACTCTCGTGCCCATCCTGACGAGCGGATTCTCCTTTCTCGGGGCCGCGGCCGGTCGCCAGTCGAGGAACTCCGGCTGCTCCGCCGGGCGCGGCGGCGTCCGGCGCGTGAGCACGGCGGTGCACCGGTTGAGGTCGGGCGCGACGACCGAGGCCTCAAGCTCAGGTATAGCGCTAGGTTCCCCGCCGTCGCCCGCCCCGCCGTTCGACATCCGGCCGGTGACGATCACCGGGTCGCCGCGGGAGATCGAGCTGAACACGGACTCGCCCAGTCTCCGCCAGCACACCACCCGTACCGACAGGGTCCGGCCGTCGACCCACAGGCCGCTCTCCCGATCCCGGCGCCTTTCCTTGCTGCGCATCCAGAAACTGACCACGTCGCGCCCGTCGCGCGTTTGCCTGACCAGGTCGCTGACCACGTTGCCGACCACCGTGACCGTGGTTTCGCCGATCGCCATCGTCCTCACCTTTCGCAGTGCCGGGACGTCGTGTCCCGGGCCTGCGACCAGCTTCCCGCCGATTCGGGGGCCGGTGACGGCGCCAGCGGAAATCTGTGGACAAAGTGCGGCGATGTGGACAACTCGGCCGGGCCTGGCCCGATCCGAGCGGAATTGTCGGTGCCTTCGGCTAAGATCCCTTGCCCTTGTCCGCGAGCTGCTTGAGCATCGCGTTGTAGGCGTTGAGGTCCTCGTCGCCGGTCGCCGCCTCCCTGCGGTCCTTGCGCTTCGCCTCCCGCTCGTCCGCGCGTGCCCACTGCACCAGCAGCGCGACCAGCACCAGCAGCACCGGGATCTCGCCCGCCGCCCAGGCGATGCCGCCGCCGAGACGCTGCTCGACCAGCAGGTCACCGACCCACGGCAGCTTGAGCGAGCGGTAGAAGGACTCCCCGATGACCGTCTGCATGTTCATCAGGATCACGCCGAAGAACGCGTGGAACGGCATGGCCGCGAACATCATCCCGAGCTTGCCCAGCGCCGGGATCCGGCGCGGCGCCGGGTCGACGCCGATCACCGGCCAGTAGAAGAGGTAACCCACCAGCAGGAAATGCGCGTTCATCGCGAGGTGCGCCCAGTGGTAGTTGAGCGCGGAGTCGAACAGTCCGGAGAAATACAGTCCGTAGAACGACCCGACGAACAGCAGCAGAGCGACCACCGGATGGGTGAGGAACCGCGAAACCGGCGAGTGCACGAACGCGAGGAGCCACTCGCGCGGCCCCGGCGGGGCCTCCTTGCCCGCCGCCGGCAGCGCGCGCAGCGCGAGCGTCACCGGGCCGCCGAGCACGAACAGCACCGGCGCGACCATCGACAGCAGCATGTGGCTGCCCATGTGGACGCTGAACATGGCGGGCGAGTACAGCCCGATCCCCGACGAAGTCGCGATCAGCAGCACGAAACAACCCGAGAGCCACGCCACCGTCCGGCCGACCGGCCACGCGTCACCGCGAGCGCGCAGCCGCCGCACACCCGCCAGGTACAGCGCCGCGAGCACCAGCGCGAGCGACCCGTACACCAGGTCGAACCGCCAGTCGAAGAGCAGCCTGCCCACCGTCGGCGCGGCTTCGAGCGGGTAGCCGATGAGGAGCTCGGTGTTGGTCGGATAGCTCGTCTGAGGCGGCGGCGGAGTCTTCGCCAGCGCCGACGCGAGCCCGATCGTCACGAACATGACGACCACTTCGACCGCGGCGAGCCGCAGCAGCGTGGCTCCGTTTTCGACGACCTCGCGAACCCCGCGCTGACGCTGCTGGTGACCGAAGACCCCGAGCAGCAGCAACGCGACGGTCTTCGCCACGACCAGCAGCCCGTAGTCCGTGGTGAACAGGTCGGACGGCGCGATGCGGACCAGCGCGTTGACCACGCCGGAGATCGCCATGACGATCCAGCACACCAGCGCGAGCTTCGAGAATCGCTGCGCCGCGAGCGGCAGCCCGGCGCCGCGTCGCCAGCCCAGCGCGAGCAACGCGATCAGGCCACCGACCCACAACGCGGCGCCGACCAGGTGGAACAGCAGGCTGTTGGTGGCCATGTCATGCGAACCGCCGCTGGCCGAGTGCCCGGTCACGGCGACCGGGATCAGCCCGCCGACGGCCAGGAAGAACAGTGCCGCCGTCCAGCCCCACGACAGCACGAGACGGCAGCCGAGCGCGATCAGCAGCGCGATCAGCGCCGTGTACAGCCAGGCCTTCGGCTGCTCGATGGCGTCGACCAGGTCGATCAGTGTCTGCGGCGAGAACATCTCCGTGATCGGCTTGCCCGCCCCGTCCGCTGCGCTGAACAGGATCGACGCGGTGGCGGCCGCACACCAGAACCAGGCGGCGATCCCCGCCGTCCGCAACGCCGCGTATCCGCTCGGCGCGAGCGTGCCGGAGGACTGCGGCGGCACCAGGAAAGCCGCCATGAGCAGGGATCCGATGCACACCACCGAAGCCGCTTCCGCGAACACGCGCACCACCGTCACGCCGTAGCGGGTGACGAGGCCGGGATCGGTCAGTCCGGTGATGACGGATCCGGCGCCGCCGGTCAGCGCGATCAGGCCGACGGCCACCACCGCGGCGATGACCACACCGACCGAGAGCAACGGCAGCACGCTGACTTTGCGCTGGGGGGTTTCAGCAGACACGTCAACGAGGGTATGCCCGAGGGGTTAGATACCGGTGTGCGGATCATCCTGCTGCGGCATGCCGAGTCACTGGGCAACGTCGACGAACTCGCTTACACCCGGATACCCGACCACGCGCTGCCGTTGACCGAAGCCGGTCGTGAGCAGGCTCGCGAGGCCGGTCCGGTGCTTAAGGACCTGCTAAACGGCGAGAAGGTCGCCGTGTACGTCAGTCCTTATCAGCGCACGAAGGAGACACTGCGGCTGCTCGATCTCGACAGCGCATGTGAGCGAATCGTCCCTGAGCCACGCCTGCGCGAACAAGACTGGGGCAACCTGCAGGACCCGCTCGACCAGGAAGTCCAGAAGCAGCGGCGGCATGAGTTCGGCCACTTCTTCTACCGGCTGCCGTTCGGCGAGTCGGGCGCGGACGTCGACGACCGGGTCGCGGCCTTCCTCAGCGAGCTGAACTCCGCGGGTGACGGTCACCCCGAGACGACGCTGATCGTGTCGCACGGGCTGACCATCCGCCTGCTCTGCCGCCGGTTGTTCGGCTGGAGCGTCGAGCTGTTCGAGTCACTGTCCAATCCGGACACCTGCGAAGTGCGCGTGCTCGAACGGACGGCCGCCGGGTGGGCGCTGGACCGTCCGTTCGAGCAATGGCGTGCGTCACCCGACGGGCAGGTGCAGGGCCCGTTCGCGCAGCCTGGCCCGGTGCGCGAGTAGCGCGGCAGGCGCGATGCAGGCGCCGACCAGGCCGATCACGACGAAGGACACCGACAGCGACGTGAGCTCGGCGATGGCTCCGATCGCGGGAGGACCGGCGAGGAAGCCCGTGTAGGCGATGCCGGTGACGAAGGCGATCTCGCGTTCGCCACCGCTGCCGTCGGAACGCTTGCCCGCTTCGCCTGCCAGGCTGAGCGCGATGGGGAACGAGCTGGCCAGTCCCAGGCCGGCGAGCGCGAACCCGGGGTACGCGACCCAGGCGACCGGCACGAGCGCGGCCGCGAGCAGACCGACGCCCGCGATCGCGGCGCCCAGCGCGAGCGTCTTGGTGGGGCCGAAGAGCCGTTGCAGCCAAGCGCCGCCGAGCCTGGCGGCGATCATCGTCACCGAGAAGGCGGAGAACGCCAGCGCGGCCGCTCCTTCGGTCATGCCGTGCACCTTGACCAGCAGCATCGCCGACCAGTCCGCGGTCGCGCCTTCCGCGATGGCCGAGCAGAGCGCGACGCCGGCCAGCAGCCAGAGCGCGATGCGGCGGAACGGGATCGCACCGCCTGCCGCGGGCGGTTCGGCCGACTGCAGCTGAGACTCGCCGGGCACCCAGCGCAGCACGGCGGCGAGGATCGCCAGCTCGACGACCGCGACGATGGTCAGATGCGGCGCGAGGTCGAGGCCGTGCGCCGCGGCGAACGCCGAGCCGCCCGAACCGACCAGGCCGCCGAGGCTGAACCCGGCGTGGAAGACCGGCATGATCGCGCGCCCGGTCCGCCGCTCGACCAGCACCGCGCCCATGTTCATGGCGACGTCGACCAGCCCGACGCCGATGCCGAGCGCGAACAGCACCAGCCAGACCAGCGGCACGGTGCCCACCACGCCCAGCAGGATCGGGATGGCCGCGCTCGCCGCGCCGGCGATGATCATGACGCCGCGCGCGCCGATCCAGGCCATCAACCTGGCCGAGAACGTCGTGGACACCACCATCCCGAAGCTCGCGCCGAGCAGTGCGAGCCCGATGGCACCGGGGCCGGCGTGCACCTGATCAGCCAGCGCCGGAACGCGCGTGGCCCATGAACCGTAGACGCCGCCGTTCAACGCGAACACGACGAAAACCGCTATCTTCTGCCGATCCAAGCCCGTGCTCCCTCCAGTTGACACCCTTGCCCCAGAATGACTGAAGCGCTTCAGTAAGTCCACCTGTTTTCGCTCGCACTAGACTTGCGCGGTGACCAGCCCCCGACGTCGTCGTCCGACGCTCGACGACGTCGCAGAGGCCGTCGGCGTCTCGCGGGCGACGGTGTCCAACGCCTACAACCGGCCGGACCAACTGTCCGCCGTCCTGCGCGAAGAGGTGCTCAAGGCGGCCAAGAAGCTCGGTTACACGGGCCCGAATCCGACCGCGCGCAGCCTCGCCACCAGCCGCACCGGAGCGGTCGCGTTCATGCTCGACGCGGGCCTTTCGGCGGCGTTTTCCGACCCTGCGCTTTCGGTCACACTCGACGCCCTCGCGACGGCGATCGACCCGAGGGGGCACGCGCTGCTGATGCTGCCCGGCGAGGAAGGCGGCCCGCGCGCGGACCGGATCCTGACCGCGCAGGCGGACGTGGCCGTCGCGTATTCGCTAGCCGACGACGCGCCCGCGTTGCGCGCGGTCCGCGACCGGGGGCTGCCGCTCGTCGTCATCGACCAGCCGTTCGCGCGCGGCGCGGCCAGGGTGAGCGTCGACGACCGCGCGGGCGCGGCGGCCGCCGCGAAGCATCTGCTCGCACTCGGGCATCGGCGGTTCGGGATCATGTCCGCGCAGTGCCTGGCCGCGCCGCGTGGCGGCGAGATGACCGTCGAAACGGCTCTGAACAGCCGATACCGGGACAATCGCGAGCGGCTTTCCGGTTATCTGGACACGCTGTCCGAGGCGGGCGTCCCGGCGTCGGACGTGGCGATCTGGGAGACCTCGGGACTGTCCATCGAGGACGCGACGCCCGGCGCGTGGGGCCTGCTGGACCGGCCGAACCCGCCGACGGCCCTGCTGTGCATGTCCGACCAGCTGGCGCTGGCCGCGGTGAGTGTCGGCAGGCAGCTCGGCCTCGAGGTGCCGCGAGACCTGTCCATCGTCGGTTTCGATGACGCGCCGCCCGCGCGCTGGTCGTCGCCGCCGCTGACCACGGTCCGCCAGGACCTGGTCGGCAAAGGCCGCATAGCGGGCGAACTCGTGCTGCGGTTGCTGGCAGGCGAACGGCCGCCGCCGCCCACGACACTGCCGGTGGAGCTGATCGTGCGTGACTCGACCGGCCCTAGCACTCACTAACACGTTCCTCAATAGGCGTTTCGCGATCTGTGGACAACCGGGTTAACTGAAACTACTTATCCACAGAAGTAGAAATGCGGGCTGACATTCCCCTCCCGCCGGGTCATCGTGGAATCACGACATTCACACCACGACCGAGGGGGAAATCCCATGCTTCGCGCTTACCTGCCCCGCGTACTCGCTTTGACCGCGTCTTGCCTGATCGTGGGCGGCGGAGTCGCACAGGCGAGCACACCGCCGCCGGAGTTCGCCTGCCTGAAAGGTGAATTCTGCTCGTGGACCGACGAATTCTACGGCGGCAAGATCACCCGATTGGATTTACGCACGGCCAATCCCGAGGAATGCGTGCCACTACCCGCCGATTTCGACGGCCGCGCGTTCGCCAATCGCCTGGACCGGCTGATCACGGTCTACCAGGGCCGTGACTGCTCGACCGAAGGCGACTTCACCACGTACCCGGGAGGAGGGACCTTCGTGCCACAGGCGCCCTTCGTGGCCAGGGCCATCCAGATCTGGGAGTGAGCTGGGTCCGGCGGTTGTTCGCTCCTGGGCACGGATGCAGCAGAACACCGCCGGACCCGGGCCGTCCGCGCAGCGGCCCACCCCCCGCGGGCGCGCCGCGCCGCCCCACCCGGCGCGCCCGCGGGCCCAGGTCAACGACAGTTCCCCGCCGATGTGAAACGATTCGGCGGTGTCGAGCGATCGAGTGGATGACGATGACTAAGCTGCCTCTGGGTGACCAGCAGCCGTCGCCGTCGCCGGCCCTCGTAGCTCAGCTGGATAGAGCAAGAGCCTTCTAATCTCTAGGTCGCAGGTTCGAGTCCTGCCGAGGGCACATATTCCCTGGTCACAACCGTGGCCAGGGCAGGCTGCAGAGGTTCGATACCCACTCTGACCAGATCTCAAACGAAGAGATTTCCAGCCGGTCGGCAGAGCGTGCCACCTCCGGCGTTCCCAGGCTGAGCTGGACGATCCCGTTGATTCTTAGCCTTGCTATCTAACCCGAACGACCGCTCAGTGACCCGCATCACGATCGCGCGGATTCACAATTCTGGGTAGTCATTCAAATACGCAGCGAGGTTTAGACCACTTGCCGTCTTGACGTGGTCGGAGCGCGGTGCGGCCGCGATGCCCGGCTGCGGGCGGAGCGAACGGCCGAGTGCGGAGAGCGGGCGAGGTTCACACCGTCGGGTGATCCACATCCGGGGCGTGAAGCTCACGCCGAGCCCGCATTCACGGGCCCGGCCGTCGCATTTGCCGCTAACCAATTCAGCGTTCGGGAGGAGATTGTCGCACCGGGGCTTCCCCATTCGCCTTTTCCGGCGCGGCGGGCTGCGGAGCCGGGGTCTTCCCGGCACCACACGTGTGCTTGTACTGCTCACGGCACGAGCGTGCGTACCGTCGCGACCCAGCGGTCATACCCCGATGATAGAAAAGAATTCGTCGAGGCACACCTTAATTCGACCTCAAGCCGGTGGCGGGAGGTATCCGTGTTCCGAAAGATCGAACCAGTTCCCTTCCGGATCGATCGCCCGATACTCGGCGAACGGCCGGTCGCTGGGCCGCTGGACCGGGCGTGGCACGCCGGCTTCGGCGAACCGGTCGGAGACGGTCTCCACGTCGTCGACCTGGAAGCCGAAGTGGTTGAAGCCACCGGACGCTTCGCCGTCGAGCTGCTGCTGGATCAGCGCGAGGTTGATGTACCCGTCGGTGAGGAAGTGACTGCCGTCCGGGTCCTTGTGGAAGATCTCCATCTCCAGCCGGTCACGGTAGAAGGTGGCCAGCTGTTCGGCGTCGCGGACGACGAAGGCGAGGTGGCGCAGGCGGGGCCGGGTCATCGAGGTGCTCCTAGCGGGATCATGTTGTGGAAGGCGGTGATGGACCAGCTCTCGCCACGCTTGCGCACGACCGCCTGGGCGTGGGTCGTCATGGCGGGTTTGTCGTCGGCGGGCAGGACCGCGGAGGTGACGTGCACCAGCGCGAGGTCGTCGCCGAGCGGGCGGATCAGGCGGACGTCGGGTTCCAGCCGGCTGCCCGCGTACGCCGTGGCGAACAGCCGGGCATGGCCTTGCTCGACCTCGTCGCGGGTGGTCTGCTCCTCGCCGCGGACCGAGACGAAGGAGACGTCCGCGTCGAAGACCGAAGCGAACAGCCGCGCGTCGCCCTTCTCCCAGGCCAGCGCCATCGTCGCCCACACACCCTTGATGGCGTCCTCTTCGGGCGCGGTCATCAGCGCGGCTCCGGGATCGGGGCGCTGACGCGCAGCGGGATCGGCTCGCAGGCCGCGCTCCAGGCGGCGAGCGTGTAGTAGAAGGCGCCGTGCCTGCGTTCGAGGTAGCAGACCACATTGACCGGCCAGCCGCTGTTGCCGAAAACGTACTCGTCCATCGGCGTCGGGTGTTCGGACAGCGGACGGCATCGTTCGGATTCCGGGCCGAGCCGATGCCAGTCCGGATGCAGATGAATCGAGCCGAGTATTTCCGCGTCCATTTCGTCGGCCTGGCGCGAGATGCGCAACAGGTCAGCCGGATCGAGCCACCACGCGCGGACCGGGTTCTCGTAAGCGGAACCGAAACGCGGAACGATGGCGGCCGAGAACTCCTCGGTCGCGGCGGGCGTGGTGCAGCGGGCGTTGCGTCCGAACGCGATTTCCTCGACCACGTAAGAAGAACCGGACGACCGTCCGATGAGGACAGCGAAACACGGTCTCGGTTCATCGGCCGTGATGGCGGCGTATTCCGTCTTCGCGGCACTCAGGAAATCGTGCAGTGACCGTTCGGACAACAGGACGGCGGACTGATCGAGCAGCCCGTATTCAGGCGCGACTTCCAAAACAATCGACAAGGGGGACTCCACCATGAGGTCGGGGAAGTTTCACGGTAAGGGCAGTTCGAGTCACCACGGAACCCGCGCACACCTGAACGGCCTTATTACATTCGGCGATAACACGGCACCGCGGATGTGGATCACGCCCGTAGAATCACGCCATGCACCTGGACTTCCGCCACCTCGAGCTCCTGGTCGCGATCGCGGAAGCGGGCACCTTGCGGCGGGCGGCGGCGGAGCTGCATCTCAGCCAGCCCGCGGTGACCACACAGCTCAAGCGCATCGAACACCACATCGGCGGCCCGTTGTTCCTGCGCAGCCCGGACGGCGTGGTGCCGACCCAGCTCGGCGCCGGGGTGATCGAACACGCCCGCAAGGTGCTCGTCGAGTTCAGCGAGCTGGAGCGACGGGCCCAGCTCAACGCCCAGCGCGACGCCGAGTACGCGCCGATCCGCGTCGGCGGGATTCCCGCGAACCAGTTCTGGCTGCTGGTCAGCGCGCTCGGCGACGCCTTCCCCGACCGCGAGATCACCAGCCGGACGGTCAAGTCGACGGCCATGCTGACCACGCTGCTCGGCTCCGGCGAGCTCGATGTCGCGGTGATGCGCCAATTTCCGCGTTTCCCGCTGCGGCTGCCCGAATCCGTGGTCCAGGCCAAGCTGCTGATCGAGCCGATCTTCGTCGGCGTAGGGCTGGACCACCAGCTGGCGGATCGCGGCGAGATCGGGCTCGGCGAGCTGGCCGACGAGACCTGGGTCATGCCGGAGCCCGACGACAGCGGGATGAACGAGTTCTTCAGCACCGTGTGCGCGGACAACGGGTTCGAGCAGCGGGTCGCGCATCTCACCAACGACTCGCACATCGCGTTCGCGCTGACCGCGGCCGGTGCGGTCTGCCCGCTCTACCCCATCGGCTTCTCGCCGAGGCAAGGGCTCGCGACGATCCCGTTGGCCGGCAACCCGTTCTACCGTGAACTCGTACTCGCCTGGCGAACCGATTCACTGATCGCGCCGCAGATCGGCAGGCTCCGTGAGCGGGTCGGGCAGGGGTATCTTGAACTCGTCGGCGACACTCCGGTGTACTCGGCATGGTGGGAACGCGGCGGCTCCGCCTTCGCGCTTCCGTGACCGGCGAAAGGAGCCGATCTTGCCCATCAGGGGACTGAACCACGCGGTGCTCTGGGTCCGCGACGCCCAGCACAGCGCTGAGTTCTATGTGGACGTTCTGGGCTTCCGGATCGTGCACAGCACACCGAAATCCGTTTTCCTGCAGGCGCCGGAGTCGGCGAATGACCACGACCTCGGGCTGTTCGGCGTCGGCGACCAGGCCGCGCCGAGCACCGCCGGTTCAGAGCAGGTCGGGCTCTACCACCTCGCATGGGAGGTGCCGACGCTCGCGGATCTGCGTGACTGCCAAGAAAAGCTCAAGGCGGCTGGCGCGCTCGTCGGCTCGGCCGACCATGGCACGACGAAAGGCCTCTACGCCAAGGATCGCGACGGCAGTGAGTTCGAAGTCTGCTGGCTGCTGCCGCCGGAGCTGATCGACGAAGACGCCAAGCAGGGGCGCGGCGAACTCGACATCGAAGCCGAAATCCGGCGCTACGGTGCCGAAACACTGGGTGCCTGCGCCCGCGTCGGCGGCTGACTCCAGCCGGGTTCGCCCCGCTCGGCGAGCGGGGCGAACGGGCTAGTGAACGTCCACAGTAGACCTTCGGCTCCACGCTCGATCGCCGAGCAACGACATCGCGGCCGGGAGCAACACCCCGCGCACGACGGTCGCGTCGACGAAGATCGCGATCGCCATGCCGGTGCCGAGCATCTTGTACTCGATGGCGTTGAGCATGACGAAGATGGCGAACACCGCGACCATGATCGTCGCCGCGCTGGTGACCACGCCCGCGCTCGTGCCGATCCCGCCGACGACGGCGTCGTCCGGGCTCGCACCTGCCCGCCACCGTTCACGGATCCGGCTGAGGATGAAGATGTGGTAGTCCATGCTCAGGCCGAACAGCAGCACGAACAGGAACATCGGCAGCCAGCCGACGACCGCGCCGTACGAGGTGAAGCCGAGCAGCGACGCGAGATGGCCGTCCTGGAAGATCCAGGTCAGCGCTCCGTAGGCGGCGCCGATCGAGAGCAGGTTGAGCACGATCGAAACCAGCGGGATCCACAATGAGCGGAAGGCCCAGCCGATCAGGATGAACGCGAGCAGCCCGACCGAGAGGTAGACCAGCGGCGCGCGGCCGGTCACCAGCTCGGCCATGTCGTGCGGAACGGCCGTCTTGCCCGAAACCGCGAAGTCGATGCCGTCGACCTTGCCGAGTGTGTTGGGTAAAGCCTTGGTGCGCAAAGCTTCCAGCGCGCGGTTGGAGAGTTCGTCCGTGCCTTGACCGGCCAGCGGGACCCGTACGACGATCGCCTTGTCGACGTTCATCACGGCCAGCGGTTCGGCGAGCAAGCCGCCGCTGCCGGCGACCTCGTCGTGAAGACGCTCGAGCGCGGCGCGCACCTCGGGCTTGTCCGCCGTGGCGCCCGAGGTGTCCCAGATGACCACCCGCGCGGGCAGTGGCGAGCCGGGGAACGCCTCCTGCATCCGAACGGCCGCGTCGACCGTGGGAAAGTCGCGCGGCAAGCTGTTCACGACGGCGGCGTCCTGCAGCCGCATCCCCAATGCGGGCAAGGCCATCACGACGAGCAGGGCCGCAGCGAGCCCACCCCACAACGCGGGCCGCTTGACGACACCGCGAGCGATCGAGGTCCAGATCCGCGATTCGTTCGCCGGGGCGCGACGCAGCAGGCGGCCGCGGTTCACCCGGTCACCGAGCAGCGACAGCAACGCGGGCAACATGGTCACCGAGCCGAGCATCGCGACGCCGACGACCAGCGCGGTGCCGATCGCGCCGCCACGCAGGTTGTCCAGCCCGACGAAGAGCAACCCGCTCAAGCACAGCATGACGGTGACCCCGGAGACGAGCACGACATGTCCGGACGTCTTCGCCGTGACGCGCAGCGCCTCGTCCTCGCCGCGCCCCGCCGCACGCTCCTCACGTTGGCGTCGCAGGAAGAAGAGCGTGTAATCGACGCCGACCGCGAGCCCGATGAGCAGGATCATCGCGTACGTCACGGAGTTGACGGCCATCCAGTGCTGCAGCACGCCGACCATGCCCATGGCCGCCAAGACCGCGGTGCCGGCGAGCAGCAATGGCACGGACGCGGCGACCAGTGCGCCGAACACGACGATCAGGATCAAGAGGGTGACAGGCAGGGAAAACAAGCCAGAGCGTTCGAGGTCGACGCTGACCGCTTTGTCGACCACCCCGCTGAGACTCAAGTCGCCGGCTTGCGCCAGGCGTATCTCCGGGTGGCGGGCCGCGACCTGAGCGACGGCGTCGGTCATGGCCTTGAAGTGGGCCTTGACCTGCTCAGGCGGATTCCTCAGCCCGAAGGTCACCAGGCCAGATCGTCCGTCCGACGAGAGGAGCGGACCGCTGACGTCGGTGACCGCGTCGCGGGGAAGCGTCGCCAGCAGATCGTTCGCGGCCGCGTCCGACATCGGCTGGATGAGGACGTTCTCCCGCAAGAGCTCGGAGCCTTGCTGGGTACTCAGCGCGACCTTCGCGCGGCCGGACTCGCCAGGATCGGCGCCGCTTGCCTTCTCCCCCGGCATCAGCGCGCTCGCCAGCAAGGACAATGCGACGAATGTCAGCCAGCCGACGATCGCGAGCGCGCGATGCCGGACCGACCAGCCGACGACCCGCTCGGCCATCGGCACACTGCTTGTGCGCAGCATGAACTAGAGTCCTTTCGTGCAAGGAGTGTTCTGTGAGTGCTCGCCCTCGGGCGAGTTGAGCCTTCTTCGCCTTACTGGGCCGTCGAGTTGCCGCTCGGCGGCCCAGTGTCGTTCTATTCGACTTCTTTGAGCACCTTTTCAACGCTCTGCAGCCGCGTTCGCATGTCCGCGAGTTGCCGCTCGATGTTCTCCTGACTGCTGACGGCGCGTTCGGCGAGCTTGCGGTACTCCTCCTCACGCGCGAGGACCGCCTTCGCCCGCCACGTGGCGGCGACCTGCGATATCGCGACCGCGATCACGACCGTCAGCAGCACGAAAATGCCGATGACGCCTGCCACTTCCCCCCAGGCGCGGATGTTCATTCCTGCGTTCCCTTCTCCACGGTGAGCGTCCGCGCCGCGAGCGCGACCGACTCCGGCGTCAACTGGAAGGCGAATGGCGTGACCTCGTAGAACTTCATCGCCTTGCCGTCCTCCGAAAGCTCGAGCTGCGACGTGACCAGGCCGGCCGCTTCCAGCTTGCGCAAATGCACCTGCAGCAACGCCCTGCTGATCCCCAGTTGCCTGGCGAGGCCGCTCACGTAGTTGCGTTCCCGCACCAGAGCGGCGACCACGCGTACCCGATGCGGGTTGGCCAAGGTCGCCAGCACCTGCACCAAGTCGTCCCCAGTCACCTTCATAACCACACCTGGCACATGCCAAAGAAAGTTAGCACATGCCAGGCGACGTTGCGAGCGACTGAAACGAGATGGCCGTGCGAAGCGATGTCTCCTCGGAATCCGGGGTGAACCCGGGCTGGGGAGAAGGGTTCGACCGTGACCGATCAACAACCCACTGGGCCGGCACCGGCCTACGGGCTACCACCAGGCCCGATGAGACCGGTGGCCGACGCACGAGGCCTCGGCATCGCCGCGTCGGCGCTGATCGGGCTGTCTGTCGTACTGGACGGCCTCAGCGTGTGGTCGGACTGGCACACCCACCAAGTCGTCGACGGTTACCTCAACGACATCGCAGGCGTGACCCGCGCGGATCTGCTGACCGCCGACCGGATCACGCTGGTCACGTCCCTGGTGTCACTGGCGATCATGATCGCCGCGGCGGTTGTGTTCATCATTTGGCTGTGGCGGGTCAGGCACAACGCCGAAGCCCTGTCGATCGGCCACCACCAGCGCAGCCGCGGCTGGGTCGTCGGCTCGTGGTTCTGCCCGGTCGTGAACTTCTGGTTCCCGTTCCAAGTGGTCAGCGACATCTGGAAGGCGAGCAACCCGGCCAACCGCTCCGAGCCCAACCTCGCCGCGCTCGACCGCAGTCCCCGGCTGGACTGGTGGTGGAAGCTTTACCTCGCCGGCAACCTCGTGAACTGGTTCGCCTCGCGCCTCGGCCGCGAACCCACGATCGAGTCACTCCGGAACGCCGCGATCGCCGACACCGTGTCGTTCGCACTGACCACGGGCGCGGCGGTCTTGGTCATCCAGCTCATCCGCGAGATCAACGACTGGCAGGCCCAGCCCCGGCCCGCGGTCTCCGGCGGTTTCGCCATCGCCTGACCGGCAAACATCCGTACACGAACGGCAAACTCGCGTGCAGGACCGGCAAAGATGCGTACGCGAGCAGCAAACACCCGCCCCGGGGTGTTGGGCTGGCGTACCCGAAGGGTCGGCACGCGTGCCTGGGGAGTCGGCACACGTACCTGGCCGGTCGGGACTCGTGCTCGGGGAGTCGGGACTGTCCCTGGATGGCCGCCAAGCGTGCGCAGCTGGACGGCACGTGTTCATGGATGGACGACACGAGGTGTCCGGGCGTGGGACACGGCGTGCCGACTCCCCGGGTACGCGTGCCGACTCTCTGGGTCCGCGCGGCGACTCTCCAGGCACACGCGCCGTCCGTCCGAGCACGCGACCGCGGCGGGTTTCGGGTATGAAAAAGGGCCCGGCCCCGGGAGAACCTGGGGTTCTCGACCGGGGCCGGGCCTTTATGTTGAGTTCGGCGGCGTCCTACTCTCCCACAACCCTTCGGTTGCAGTACCATCGGCGCTACCAGGCTTAGCTTCCGGGTTCGGAATGGGACCGGGCGTTTCCCTGGCGCTATAACCACCGAAACACTACGAAACAACACACTCACTGAGCCGATCTAGCTGGCCCGGGTGTGGGGTTTCAGAGCTGTAGAGTGGATGCGAAGCATTTTTGTGGGCAAGCCCTCGGCCTTAGTACCAGTCAACTCGATAACACATTACTGTGCGTCCATTTCTGGCCTATCAACCCAATGGTCTGTTGGGGGCCTTAACCCCTCAAAGGGGGTGGGATACCTCATCTTGGAACAGGCTTCCCGCTTAGATGCCTTCAGCGGTTATCCCTTCCGAACGTGGCCAACCAGCCATGCCACTGGCGTGACAACTGGCACACCAGAGGTTCGTCCGTCCCGGTCCTCTCGTACTAGGGACAGCCTTCCTCAAGTATCCTACGCGCGCGGCGGATAGGGACCGAACTGTCTCACGACGTTCTAAACCCAGCTCGCGTGCCGCTTTAATGGGCGAACAGCCCAACCCTTGGGACCTACTCCGGCCCCAGGATGCGACGAGCCGACATCGAGGTGCCAAACCATGCCGTCGATATGGACTCTTGGGCAAGATCAGCCTGTTATCCCCGGGGTACCTTTTATCCGTTGAGCGACACCCTTCCACCAGGTGGTGCCGGATCACTAGTCCCGACTTTCGTCCCTGCTCGACATGTCTGTCTCACAGTCAAGCTCCCTTGTGCACTTGCACTCAACACCTGATTGCCAACCAGGCTGAGGGAACCTTTGGGCGCCTCCGTTACTCTTTGGGAGGCAACCGCCCCAGTTAAACTACCCATCAGGCACTGTCCCTGAACCAGATCATGGTCCGAGGTTGAGATTCCCAATTCGACCAGAGTGGTATTTCAACAACGACTCCACAACCACTAGCGTGATCGCTTCACAGTCTCCCACCTATCCTACACAAGCCGAACCGAAAACCAATACCAAACTATAGTAAAGGTCCCGGGGTCTTTCCGTCCTGCCGCGCGTAACGAGCATCTTTACTCGTAGTGCAATTTCGCCGGGCCTGTGGTTGAGACAGCCGGAAAGTCGTTACGCCATTCGTGCAGGTCGGAACTTACCCGACAAGGAATTTCGCTACCTTAGGATGGTTATAGTTACCACCGCCGTTTACTGGCGCTTAAATTCTCAGCTTCACCCCCCAAAGGGAGTTAACCGGTCCTCTTAACGTTCCAGCACCGGGCAGGCGTCAGTCCATATACATCGTCTTGCGACTTCGCATGGACCTGTGTTTTTAGTAAACAGTCGCTTTCCGCTGGTCTCTGCGGCCACCCACCCCTAGTCCGCAAGGGACTTCAAGGTGTTTGGCCCCCCTTCTCCCGAAGTTACGGGGGCATTTTGCCGAGTTCCTTAACCACAGTTCACCCGATCGCCTTAGTATTCTCTACCTGACCACCTGTGTTGGTTTGGGGTACGGGCCGTGCATGCACTCGCTAGAGGCTTTTCTCGGCAGCATAGGATCACTCTACTTCACCTCAATCGGCTACGCATCACGTCTCAGCCTTATATGAATGGCGGATTTGCCTACCACTCGGCCTACACGCTTACACCAGTACTACCATTCACTGGCGGAGCTACCTTCCTGCGTCACCCCATCACTTGACTACTACGGAATCAGATCCCACGCTCCACAACAAACATTCACCCGAAGGCTTCAGCTTGCGCTTTGGGTGGTTAGTATCAACCGCCTCATCAGGGACGCACATGCTCGGGTACGGGAATATCAACCCGTTGTCCATCGACTACGCCTGTCGGCCTCGCCTTAGGTCCCGACTTACCCTGGGCGGATTAGCCTGGCCCAGGAACCCTTGGTCATCCGGCGGCAGAGTTTCTCACTCTGCATTCGCTACTCATGCCTGCATTCTCACTCCCACACCTCCACGACTGGCTTCCGCCGCCGCTTCCCTGGATGCAGGACGCTCCCCTACCCATCCGTGCGACTAGACAAGACCCCGAAGGATCAAGCCGATCTATTGCACGAATGACACAGCTTCGGCGGTGTGCTTAAGCCCCGCTACATTGTCGGCGCAGGACCACTTGACCAGTGAGCTATTACGCACTCTTTCAAGGGTGGCTGCTTCTAAGCCAACCTCCTGGTTGTCTGGGCAATCCCACATCCTTTCCCACTGAGCACACACTTAGGGGCCTTAGCTGGTGTTCTGGGCTGTTTCCCTCTCGACGACGAAGCTTATCCCCCGCCGTCTCACTGCCACACTCTCACACCACGGTATTCGGAGTTTGGTTGATTTCGGTAACCCGGTAAGGCCCCTAGACCATCCAGTAGCTCTACCCCCGTGGAGAAACATGTGACGCTGCACCTAAATGCATTTCGGGGAGAACCAGCTATCACGGAGTTTGATTGGCCTTTCACCCCTACCCACAGCTCATCCCCTCAGTTTTCAACCTAAGTGGGTTCGGGCCTCCACGACGTCTTACCGTCGCTTCACCCTGGCCATGGGTAGATCACTCCGCTTCGGGTCTAGACCACGCGACTAAAATCGCCCTATTCAGACTCGCTTTCGCTACGGCTACCCCACACGGGTTAACCTCGCCACGCAGCACTAACTCGCAGGCTCATTCTTCAAAAGGCACGCCATCACCCGAAGGCTCTGACGGCTTGTAGGCACACGGTTTCAGGTACTCTTTCACTCCCCTCCCGGGGTACTTTTCATCTTTCCCTCACGGTACTAGTCCGCTATCGGTCTTCAGGAAGTATTTAGGCTTACCGGGTGGTCCCGGCAGATTCACAGCAAATTCCACGAGCTCGCTGCTACTCGGGAACACCACCAAGAAACACAATCACAGTTTTCGCGTACGGGACTCTCACCCACTCCGGTCTGCTTTCCCAAACAGTTCCACTAACTGCAACGTGCCTCCGAAGACTTGTCAGAATCTTCAAGGCGGGTCCCACAACACCGCACACACAACGCCTGACAGCTTGACATGTGCACGGTTTAGCCTCATCCGCTTTCGCTCGCCACTACTCACGGAATCACGGTTGTTTTCTCTTCCTACGGGTACTGAGATGTTTCACTTCCCCGCGTTCCCTCCACACACCCTATATATTCAGATGCGGGTAACACCACATAACTGGTGCTGGGTTTCCCCATTCGGAAATCCTCGGATCTCAGCTCGGTTGACAGCTCCCCGAGGCATATCGCAGCCTCCCACGTCCTTCATCGGCTCCTGAAGCCTAGACATCCACCATGTGCCCTTAAAAACTTGACCACAAAGATGCTCGCATCCACTCTACAGTTCTCAAACACCACACCAGAAACAACACCAGCGTGCTGCCTCAGGACCCAACAGCGTGCCAGCGAACAATTCAACTCTCGACCTCGGCAGTCACGTTCCACGCGGGAAAACCCGCAGTACTTGCTCAGCTCTGCTCGCAGAGGAAAACCATAACCAGTAGTTCCACAATTCCTTGAGCAACCACCGCGGAGATACATTTGATCTCCAAGTGGTGGCCACCCCACGATCTGGTACCGGGTATCCCGGGATTCGTGGATGTGTTGTGCTCCTTAGAAAGGAGGTGATCCAGCCGCACCTTCCGGTACGGCTACCTTGTTACGACTTCGTCCCAATCGCCAGTCCCACCTTCGACCACTCCCCCCCTTGCGGGTTGGGCCATGGGCTTCGGGTGTTACCGACTTTCATGACGTGACGGGCGGTGTGTACAAGGCCCGGGAACGTATTCACCGCAGCGTTGCTGATCTGCGATTACTAGCGACTCCGACTTCACGCAGTCGAGTTGCAGACTGCGATCCGAACTGAGACCGGCTTTAAGGGATTCGCTCCACCTCGCGGTATCGCAGCCCTCTGTACCAGCCATTGTAGCATGTGTGAAGCCCTGGACATAAGGGGCATGATGACTTGACGTCATCCCCACCTTCCTCCGAGTTGACCCCGGCAGTCTCCCACGAGTCCCCGCCATAACGCGCTGGCAACGTAGGATAAGGGTTGCGCTCGTTGCGGGACTTAACCCAACATCTCACGACACGAGCTGACGACAGCCATGCACCACCTGTGAACAGACCACAAGGGGGCACCCATCTCTGGATGTTTCCTGTCCATGTCAAGCCCAGGTAAGGTTCTTCGCGTTGCATCGAATTAATCCACATGCTCCGCCGCTTGTGCGGGCCCCCGTCAATTCCTTTGAGTTTTAGCCTTGCGGCCGTACTCCCCAGGCGGGGTGCTTAATGCGTTAGCTACGGCACGGACAACGTGGAATGTCGCCCACACCTAGCACCCACCGTTTACAGCGTGGACTACCAGGGTATCTAATCCTGTTCGCTCCCCACGCTTTCGCTCCTCAGCGTCAGTATCGGCCCAGAGTCCCGCCTTCGCCACCGGTGTTCCTCCTGATATCTGCGCATTTCACCGCTACACCAGGAATTCCAGACTCCCCTACCGAACTCAAGTCTGCCCGTATCGATTGCACGCTGAAGGTTAAGCCTCCAGTTTTCACAACCGACGCGACAAACCGCCTACGAGCTCTTTACGCCCAATAATTCCGGACAACGCTCGCACCCTACGTATTACCGCGGCTGCTGGCACGTAGTTAGCCGGTGCTTCTTATCCAGGTACCGTCACTTACGCTTCGTCCCTGGCGAAAGAGGTTTACAACCCGAAGGCCGTCATCCCTCACGCGGCGTCGCTGCATCAGGCTTGCGCCCATTGTGCAATATTCCCCACTGCTGCCTCCCGTAGGAGTCTGGGCCGTGTCTCAGTCCCAGTGTGGCCGGTCACCCTCTCAGGCCGGCTACCCGTCGTCGCCTTGGTAGGCCATTACCCCACCAACAAGCTGATAGGCCGCGGGCTCATCCTGTACCGCCGGAGCTTTCCACCAGCCTCCATGCGAAGGCTAGTCATATCCGGTATTAGACCTCGTTTCCAAGGCTTATCCCAAAGTACAGGGCAGATTGCCCACGTGTTACTCACCCGTTCGCCACTAATCCACCCGAAGGCTTCATCGTTCGACTTGCATGTGTTAAGCACGCCGCCAGCGTTCGTCCTGAGCCAGGATCAAACTCTCCAACAATGTCTTCGAATTCAATCGAGGCAAAATACTTGCTCTCAAAGGAACCTCAAACGAGGTTCAATAAATAAGCTCTACTGGCTTAGTTCACTAGCACACTGTTGAGTTCTCAAGCAACACACCGAGGATCGCATCAGGTTTCCCTGACCTTATCCAGAGCGAATTGTTTTCTAGCAAGTTTTCGGGACTCTATCTCTCCCGGTCGGCCACCCGGTTTCCCTGGCGACTTGGAGAACTTTACATGCCCGATCAGGGCCTAAAACAGGGGGGTCCCTTAAACGTGTTTGCGCACTTCAGCAGGCCCGCTAGTCGATTCCGGCGGCTTCCGGGGTCGATCGAGCCAGTGAGGCGAGCACGTCGAGTGCCCAACTCAGAGTCTCCTCCGGCGGCACGGACAGCGCCAGTCGAATTGCGTTGGGCGCGTGGCCGGCGCCGGTCGTGAACGACGCGGCGGGGCTGACCGCGATGCCCTGACGGGCGGCCGCCGCCAGGAAGGTCTCCGCGCGCCATGGCTCGGGGAGCTCCCACCAGCAGTGATAGCAACGCGGGTCGGACTTCACCCGGAACCCGTCGAGACGCGAGCGCATCAGCGCTTGCCGGGACACCGCGTCTCGGCGCTTGTCCGCGGCGAGCGAAGCGGCCGTCCCGTCGGACATCCAGGCGGCCGCGGCGGTCATCGCGAAGTGCGGCGCCGTCCAGCCACCCGAGCGCAGCGCGGCCGTGACCCGCTCCACGTAAGCCTCAGGCACCACGGCGAAACCCAACGTCAAGCCCGGCGCGAGGCGCTTCGACATGCTGTCGACCACGATCGTCCGCTCCGGGATCCAGCGCGCGAGCGGCGCGACGTCCTCGGCGAGGTAGGCGTACACCGCGTCCTCGATCACCGGAAGGTCGAGCGCGCGCACGGTCGACGCGATCTCGGCGCGACGCTCGCCGGGCATCGTGACGCCGAGCGGGTTGTGCAGCGTCGGCTGCAGATACACCGCACGCACCGCACTGGCCGCCAGCGCTTCGGGACGCACTCCGTGCTCGTCCATCTCCAACGGGACCAGCTGCACACCGAGCCGCGCGGCGATCGCCTTGACCAGCGGATAGGTCAGCGCCTCCACGCCGAGCCGCTCCCCCGTCGGCACCAGCGCGGAGATCGCGCCCGCCAGCACCTGCCGCCCGTTCCCCGAGAACAGGACCTGCGCGGGTGACGGCGTCCAACCCGCACGAGCCAGGAAGCCGGCGGTCAGCTCGCGCATCGCGGACGTTCCCGCGACACCGACCGTTTCGAGCGAGGCGCCGAGAACGTCCGGGCGCAGCAGCCGTTCCATGCTCGCCGCCTGGCGGGCGGGCTGACCTGGCAGTACGGAGAAGTTGAGCTGGAGGTCGACCGGCGTTCCGCTGGGTTCGGCGAGCCACGGCTCCATCGGCGGGGACGCGCGGATGAACGTCCCCCTGCCGACTTCCCCGACCACGAGACCGCGGCGCACCAGCTCGCCGTAGACCCGGGACGCGGTCGACACCGCGATGCCACGGTCGCGGGCGAACCGGCGTTGGGTGGGCAGCCGGTCACCGGGCCGCAACGTGCCCGCCGCGATGTCGGCTGCGATGGCGTCCGCGAAGGCGCGGTAGTCGTCGTCCATATTGCTCCGAGGCCATTGTCCTTATTGCACTCGCATATTGCTCCGAATAGCGTCGAAGTGTCAAAGGGAGGACACATGGACATCGCTTACGACGACTTCGGCGCCGGCGAGCCGCTGCTGCTGGTGCACGGCCACCCGTTCAACCGCTCGATGTGGCACCCGCAGCGCGACTTCCCCGGCTGGCGCGTCATCACGCCGGACCTGCGTGGTTACGGCGACTCCCCGGTCGTGCCGGGTAGGACGCTGCTGTCGGACTTCGCGAACGACCTCGCCGAACTGCTGGACAAGCTGGGGATCGAGCGCGTGGTGCTGGCGGGGCTTTCGATGGGCGGCCAGATCGTCATGGAGTTCAGCAGGCTTTATCCCGAGCGGGTACGCGGGCTCGTGCTGGCCGACACCTCGGCGCAAGGCGAGACAGAGGAAGGGAAGCGTGTTCGCAACGAGACGGCCGACCGGATCCTCGAAACGGGCATGGCGGCTGAGGCCGACAACCTCATCGGCAAGATGGTCGCGCCGGACGCGGACGCCGCGGTGGTCGAGCACGTGTTCGAGATGATGCGGACCACCCAGCCGGAAGGAGCCGCGGCGGCGCTGCGCGGGCGGGCCGAGCGGCCGGACTACGTCGAGCTGCTCGGCGAGCTGGCGGTTCCCGCGTTGGTGGTGGTCGGCAGCGTCGACGCGTTCACGCCGCTGCCGGACGCCGAGCTGATGCACGACCGGCTCAAGGACTCGAAGCTCGTGGTGATCGACGGCGCCGGGCACCTGCCGAACCTGGAGCGGCCGACCGAGTTCAACGCCGCGCTCGGGGAGTTCTTAGGGCGTGTTTCGTAAGCCTGTTCGATGAGCTTCGTGATCCAGGTGGTTCCTGGCGGTGCCGTGGGATCACCCTCGTACCGGGTTGTACTCGGGTGATCCCACGGTGCCGCCAGGGGCCGCCTGGGCGCGAAGCTCGCGAACGAGGCTTACGAAACACGCCCTAAAGTCGGTATCGAACAACCACTGAAGCGGACGGGTGATCCACGATGAACAAGACGGTATTCGTGACCGGCGCCAGCACCGGCTTCGGCGCCGCGATCGCGCGGCGGTTCGCGGCCGACGGCGCGAAGGTCGTGGCGACCGCGCGCCGTGTCGACAAGCTCGAAGCGCTTGCCGACGAGCTGGGCAAGGACGTGCTGCCGCTGGAGCTCGACGTCCGTGACCGCGACGCCGTCGCCGCGGCGTTCGCGAATCTGCCCGCCGAGTTCGCCGAGGTCGACGTCCTCATCAACAACGCGGGGCTGGCGAAGGGGCTCGAGCCCGCGCATCGCGCGAACCTCGACGACTGGGACCAGATGATCGACACCAACTGCAAGGGGCTGGTCTACTGCAGCCGCGCCGCGCTGCCCGGCATGGTCGAGCGCGGCAGGGGGCACGTGATCAACCTCGGTTCGATCGCCGGCACCTATCCGTATCCCGGCGGCAACGTCTACGGCGCGACCAAGGCGTTCGTGCACCAGTTCAGCCTGAACCTGCGCAGTGACCTGCACGGGACCGGCGTCCGCGTGACGAACATCGAGCCCGGCATGGTCGGCGGCACCGAGTTCTCGAAGGTGCGGTTCGAGGGTGACCAGTCGAAGGCCGACGCCGTCTACCAGGGCACTCAGCCGATGACCGCCGAAGACGTCGCCGACTCCGTCGTCTGGGCCGCCTCCCAGCCCGCCCACGTCAACGTCAACGTGGTCGAGCTGATGCCCGTCGTCCAGTCCTTCTCCCCACTCCAGATCCACCGCGGATAAAGCGGGCTTTACTCCACGCGCTCCGCGCGTGGAGTAAAGCCCGCTTTATCCCTGCCCCTACCCCAAGCCCAGGCCAGCCCACACGCTGACCTGGGCTTTTCCATGCCCGCTCTACTAATTGTCGCGATTTTTCACAACCCCATCCAACTCTTGCGTTCACGCGTCGGGGATTTGTATGATCCAGATCACATCCCGCCTCCGAGCCCAGGAGCTCCCGTGTCCCCCACACGTGTCTTCAGCGCGCCCAAAATCCCCCCACTCCTAGCTGTCGCGGCACTCGCAGCGGCCGGATTCACAGTCCTGTCCGCGCCGAGCGCGCAAGCCGCGCCATGCCCGACTTCAGTGGGCGGCGGCGCGAGCGTCGCGTTCACGACCTACGAAGCGGAGTGCGCGGCGACAACGGGCACCAAGATCGGCCCCGACTACACCCAGGCCAGCCTCGCGTCGGAAGCCTCGGGACGGCAGGCCGTCCGGCTCACCTCAGGCCAGTACGTCGAGTTCACGCTGACCTCGAACGCCAACGCGATCAACGTCCACTACAGCGTCCCCGACGGCGCGGCGGGCCAGCTTTCCGTCTACGTCAACGGAAACCGCCTCGGCCTGCCGGTGACCTCGCGGTACTCCTACATCGAGACGCCGTGGATACCCGGAGCGAAGCGGCACCACTTCTACGACGACACCCGCGCGCTGCTCGGCCAGAACCTCGGCGCGGGCGCGAAGGTCCGGGTGCAGGCCGAGGGTGAGCTCACCGTCGACCTCGCCGACTTCGAGCAGGTCAACGGGCCTGCCGGGCGGCCGGGCAACTCCGTGTCGGTGACCGACTACGGCGCCACCGCGAACGACGCCTCCGACGACTCGAACGCGTTCCGCGCCGGGCTCAGCGCCGCGCGGTCGCAGGGCAAGGAACTCTGGGTGCCGCCGGGCCGGTTCGAGATCGGGTCGGCGCTCGGCATCGACCAGACCACGGTCCGCGGCGCCGGCGCGTGGCACACGGTCCTGCACGGCAACAACGTCTTCAAGAACGACGGCCAGGTCGGCGGCAACATCCGGCTGTACGACTTCGCCGTGTTCGGTGACGTCACCGAGCGGCGCGACGACCAGCCGGAGAACGCGTTCCACGGTGTGCTCGGCGCGGGCTCGGTCGTGTCCGGGCTGTGGATCCAGAACACCAAGTGCGGGCTGTGGCTGATGAACGGCGCCACCAGCAACCTGACCATCGAGAACAACCGGATACTCGACACGATGGCGGACGGCGTCAACTTCGACGGCAACGTCACCAACTCGACCATCCGCAACAACTACCTGCGCAACACCGGCGACGACGGGCTCGCGCTGTGGTCCAACGGGATCGCCGACGCCGGGATCTCGATCGTCGGCAACACCGTGGTCCAGCCGAACCTGGCCAACGGCATCGCGTTGTACGGCGGGCGCGACAACTCCGTGCGCGGCAACCTGGTGCGTGACACCAACGCGCTCGGCGGCGGGATCACCGTGGCGAACCGGTTCCAGTCGGTGCCGCTCGCCGGGACGATCACGCTCGCGGACAACACGACCCTGCGCGCGGGCGCGCTCGACCCGAACTGGCAGTTCGGCGTCGGGGCCGTCTGGTTCGACGCGCGCGAGCAGGCGATCACGGGCGCTCAGATCAACGTCACGAACCTGCGTGCGATCGAAAGTCCTTACGAGGCCTTGCAGTTCATCGACGGCAACGGGCAGGGCAAGGTCATCCAGGGCGTCACCGTCAACGGGGTGAGCGTGCAGGGCGCCGGGACTTTCGTGGTGCAGGCGCAGACGCAGGGCTCGGTGAGCATCAGCAACCTGACCGCGTCCGGGGTCGGCGTGACGGGGACGTACAACTGTCCTTACCCGACGAACCTCAGCCCGATGTCGTTCAGCGGCTCGGGGAATTCGGGGTGGACCGGCACCTGGGCGGACTGCTCGAGCTGGCCGCAGCCGAACACGGGCAATCCGCAGCCGACCGGCAACCTGGCGAAGGGGCGGCCCGCGACCGCGAGCAGTTCGGTCGGCGGGTACCCGGCGAGCAACGCCGTCGACGGGAACGCGAACACGTACTGGGAGAGCGCCAACGGGTCGTTCCCGCAGACGCTGACCGTCGACCTGGGCAGCGCGACCTCGGTGAGCAAGATCGTGCTGAAGCTGCCCGGCAGCTGGGGTTCGCGGACGCAGACGCTGTCGGTGCTCGGGTCCGTCGACGGCGGCGGATATTCGACGATCGTCGGTTCGCGCGGTGTGACGTTCGCGCCGGACGCGACCATCACGTTCAGCCCGACCACCCAGCGCTTCCTGCGGCTGAACATCACCGGGAACACGGGCTGGCCCGCCGGTCAGGCAGCGGAATTCGAGGTCTACGCCTAGAAGGGCTCGTGAGTGGTATGACCGGTTAGAACCGGCCATACCACTCACGACCAGCTAGAAGCGGCGGGCTTGGAGCTGCCGGACGACCTGGTCGCGCGCGGTGTCCGAGGCCGTCAGCTCGGGTCCACAGTGGACGTCCCGGGCGGGCTGGACGCCGTCGACCAGGAACGCGGTCGCGATCCGCGAGACGCAGGCGTTCGGCGTCAGCAGGTAGGCGCCGTGGCCGCCCTGATCGGCCGTGACCAGCCGAGCACGGTCGCCCAGTGCCGACCGCATCGCGCGGGCGCCCTCGATGGGCGTCGCCGGGTCGCGCGTGTTCTGCGTCAGCAGCACGTTCGACGGGCCGCGGTCGGTGATCCGCAGCGGCGGCTCGATCGGCTTGGCCGGCCAGAACACGCACGGGAACACCGTCGACGGGCCGCCGTTGGTCAGCGGGTAGCGCCACTTGTCGACGAGCACGTCACGCTGATGCTGGGCGATCGACCGCGGCCATGCCGTGTCACCGCAGACGACCGCCCAGAACACGGCGTAGAACGACTGCGGGTCACCGGCCGGTCCGCCCGAGACGGTCACCTCGCCACGCTTGAGCGCTTGCCATTGCTGCGCCATCGGCACGAAGTTCGCGTCGTTGTAGAGCCCGGAGCGCGTCTGCTCGCGGAAGTCGTTGCCGCCCTGCGGGGTCGCGTCGAGCTTCCCGGCCAAGTCGAAGTACGTCGCCCGCACCGCGGCGGACGTCGAACCGAGGCCGTACTCAGCATTGCGCGCGGCCGCCCAAGACGCGAAGTCCTCGAAGCGGACTTCCGCGGCCGGCGCCCACTGCCGGAAGGCGGGACGCCAGATGCCGTCGGGGTTGCTGATGCTGTCCAACAGGATCCGGTCGGACTGCGCCGGGAACAGCGTCGTGTAGACGGCGCCGAGGTACGAACCGTACGACCCGCCCAGGTAGGAGATCTTGCGTTCCCCGAGCGCGAGCCGGATCCGGTCCATGTCACGCGCGGTGTTGAGCGTGGTCAGGTACGGCAGCACCGGGCCCGCGTGCTCGCCGCACTGTTTCGCCACCTGTTCGGCGTAGGCGACGTTCGCCGAGATGTCCCCGTTCGGCGCGGGATACGGGATGGTCTTGCCCGGCCGCAGCTGATCCGGCGTCAGCTCGCAGGTGATGCGCGAGCTGCTGCCCGCGCCGCGCGGGTCGAAGCCGATCAGGTCGTACGCGGCGGTCACGCTCGGCGGTGCGAGCTGGGCGATCATCAGCGGCATGTCGAGCCCGGAACCGCCCGGCCCGCCGGGGTTGAGCAGCAGCACGCCGCGGCGTGCGCCGGGTTTTCCGCTCTTCAGCCTGGATATCGCCACTTCGAGCGTGGGGCCGCCGGGCTTGCGGTAGTCCAGCGGGACCTTGAGCGTCGCGCATTCCAGCGGAATGGACGCGCAGGGTTTCCAGTCCAGTGACGGGGATTCGGCGGCGGTGGCCGGCGTCGCGAGCGTGACGGTGGTCAGCGCGGCTGTCAGCCAAGTGAGCAAGCGGTTACGCATGGCATATGCCTACACGAATCGTGGGTGGTTATGAACGGACAGACCCGGACATAACCACCCACGACCGTCTTACAGCGGGAACTGCTTGGCCTGAATGTCCTGCACGATCTTGTCCCGCGCCGGGTCATCGGCACGCTTGCCGAATTCGGTGCCACAGCGGATGTCCCGCGCCGGCAGCGTCCCGTTGACCAGGAACGTCGTCGCCGCGTTGGTCAGGCAGGCGTTCTCCTGGAACAGGTACGCGCCGTGGCCGCCGGCGTCGGCGGTGACCAGCCGGGACCGGTCACCCAGCGCGGCACGCATGGCCTTCGCGCCGACCAGCGGCGTGGCCGGGTCGCGCAGGTTCTGCGTCAGCAGCACGTTCGACGGGCCGCGGTCACCGATCCGCAGCGGCGGCTCGATCGGCTTGGTCGGCCAGAAGGTGCACGGCCAGACGTTGGACTGCATCCCGGCTGTGAGCGGGTAACGCTGCTTGGAGACGAGCACCTCACGCTGGTACTGCGCGACCGAAGCCGGCCAGGCGGCGTCATCGCACGCGATTCCCCACAACGTGGCCAGCGAAGCCTGGCCCTCGTCGCCGGGAGCCCCTGGCTGCGACGGCGCCACACCGCCCTTGAGCGCCTGGAGTTGCTTGGCCATGGTGGCGAAGTTGTGGTCGTCGTACAGCCCGCCACGTACCAGCTCACGGGCGGTATTGCCGTCGAACCACCCGAGCGGCGCCTTGTCCAGCTTGGCGGTGAGGCCCAGATACGTGGCGCGGACCGCGGCCGGTGTCGCGCCGAGGCCGTAGCTCGGGTCACGCACGGCCGCCCACTTCGCGAAGTCCTCGAACCGCTCTTCGTTCGAGGGCCCCCACTGCTGCCAGACCGTCCGCCAGACGTCACGCGGGTCGACGACGCTGTCCAGCACGATCCGGTCGGACTGCGCCGGGAACATCGTCGTGTACACCGCGCCCAGGTACGAGCCGTACGAATAACCCAGGTACGAGATCTTCTTCTCGCCCAAGGCGGCGCGGATGCCGTCCATGTCACGCGCGGTGTTCTGCGTGGTGACGAACGGCAGCACCTTGCCGGACTTCTCCTGGCACTGCTTCGCCACCTGCTTGGCGAAGGTGACGTTCGCGCTGATGTCCCCGTTCGGCGCCGGATACGGGATCACCTTGGTGACGTCCCGCAGCTGCTCAGGGGTGAGCGCGCAGCTGACCGGCGAGCTCTTGCCGGTGCCGCGCGGGTCGAAGCCGATGAGGTCATAGGCGTCGGTCAGGCTGGTCGGCGCGAGCTGCGCGACCGCCAGTGGCAGGTCGAGGCCAGGGCCGCCGGGCCCGCCGGGGTTGAGCAGCAGCGCGCCGCGGCGCGCCTGCGGGTTGGTGCTCTTCAGCCGGGACACGGCCACGTCGAGCTTGCCCCCGCCGGGATTCCGGTAGTCGAGCGGCACGGTGAGCGTGGCGCATTCCAGCGGCAGTCCCTGGCAGGGCTGCCAGTTCAGCGCCGGAGCGGCGTTCGCGGTGGTGGCCCCGAGTATCGAAGTGAAGGTGAGCGCGCCAATTCCCAATGCCATAAGGCGTTTTCGCATGAATTTCTCCCCTGTCGAGATAGACCATTCCTAGCGGGCTTCGACCGGAGTCCGCCAGGAAGTCACCCCGCTGCGCTAAGGGGTCTCCCTTACCACCTGAGACCTAGTTCTCAAGGACCAGACGTGAACACGCGCAAGTACGCGCTCGATTCTTGCGCAAGTTTGCCGCATAATTACGGTCATGACGCGTCGACTTGCCGAAGTTGCCCGCAAGGTCGGGGTCAGCGAGGCCACGGTCAGCCGGGTGCTCAACGGCCGATCCGGGGTCTCCGACAGCACCCGCACCGCCGTTCTCACCGCGCTGGACGTGATGGGCTACGAACGGCCGACCCAGCTACGCGGCGAACGCGCGCGGCTGGTCGGGCTCGTGCTGCCCGAGCTCCAGAACCCTATCTTCCCCGCGTTCGCCGAGATCATGGGCAACGCGCTCGCCCAGCAGGGCTTCACCCCCGTCCTGTGTACCCGCACGGCGGGCGGGGTGTCCGAGGCCGAGTACGTCGAACTGCTGCTGGAGCAGCACGTGTCCGGCGTTGTCTTCGCCGGCGGGCTCTTCGCGCAGGCCGACGCGGTGCACACGCACTATCACCGCCTCGTCGAGCGCAAGATCCCCACGGTGCTGATCAACGCGGCCGTCGAGCACCTCGGGCTGCCACAGGTGTCGTGCGACGACGTCGTGGCGGTCGAGCAGGCGGTCGGGCACCTGACCTCGCTCGGCCACCAGAAGATCGGCCTGGTGCTCGGCCCGCCGGACCACATCCCGTCCCGGCGCAAGCTCGCCACGTTCAAGACCTGCGTGGCGAAGGCCGGTCTTTCGGACGAGCACGTCGAGCACGGCATGTTCTCCATCGAGGGCGGGCACGCCGCGACGGCGCGCTTGCTGCCCCGCGGCGTCACGGCCGTGCTGTGCGCCAGCGACCCGCTCGCGCTCGGCGCGGTGCGTGCCGCGCGACGGCAAGGACTTTCAGTGCCGAACGACGTCTCGGTGGTGGGTTACGACGATTCCGCGCTGATGAACTGCACCGACCCGCCGCTGACGACCACCCGTCAGCCGATCGAGGCAATGGGCCGCGCGGCGGTCGAACTACTGGTCAAGCAGACGAACGGCGGATCCGTCGCGGCCGAAGAGCTGCTCTTCGCGCCCGAGCTCGTCGTCCGGGGGTCGACCGCCCGCTGTCCATAACTTGCGAAATCTCGTCCAACTCTTGCGGTGATCTGCTCGCACACTTTAGGGTGACTGCCATCACTCTGTACCGCGAGAAGAGGCACCCATGCAGAGCCTTCGTATCCGCAGAACCCTGGCCGTGGCGGCCGTCGCGTGTCTCGCGACGGCCACCGCGTGTTCGTCCGGCACCGAGGAAAAGGCCGCGGGCGGCAAGGTCAAAGTCACCATCACCGGCCAGCCGCCGCAGACGCAGGCCTTTGAGCGGCAGGTATTCGACAAGGACGTGGCCGAGTTCGAGGCGTCGCATCCCGACATCGATCTCGAGCCGCACGAAGGGTTCATGGACCCGAAGACGTTCTCGGCGAAGCTGGCGGGCGGTCAGCTCGAGGACGTCTACTACGTCTACTTCACCGACCCGGCCCAGATCATCGCGCGTCGGCAGGCCGCGGACATCACGGAAGTCGCGAAGACCCTCCCGCACATCAACGATATCCAGCCGCAATTGCTGGACAATTTCCGTGACGCGAACGGCAAGCTCTACGGCCTCCCGACGGCCAACTACTCGATGGGCCTGCTCTACAGCCGCCCGTTGTTCACCAAGGCCGGGCTCGACCCGGACAACCCGCCGAAGACCTGGGACGAGGTCCGCGCGGCCGCGAAGAAGATCGCCGCGCTCGGCAACGGCACCGTCGGATACGCCGACTACAGCAAGAACAACCAGGGCGGCTGGCACATGACCAGCTGGCTCTACTCGCTCGGCGGCCAGATCGCGCGCAAGGACGGCGACTCGTGGAAGGCCGACTTCAACAACGACAAGGGCAAGGCAGCGCTGAACTACCTGCGCCAAATGCGCTGGGAGGACGACTCCATGGGCAGCAAGCAGCTGCTCGAAGCGCAGGACGTGCAGCGCATGATGGGCGCGGGTCAGCTCGGCATGTACATGGCCGCCCCCGACAACGTCCCGGTGCTTGTCAAGCAGTTCAACGGCAAGTACGAGGACTACGGCCTCGCAGGGCTTCCCGGCAGCCAGGGCACGCTGCTCGGCGGCGAGGGCTACATGGTCAACCCGAAGGCGTCGCCCGAAAAGATCAAGGCCGGGCTCACCTGGATCCAGTGGAAGTTCCTCAACCCGGACCGGTTCGACCCGTACGTCAAGACGTTCGCCGATGGCAAGCAGCCGGTCGGCCTGCCTGCGCCGCCCACCCCCGACATCTGGCAGGGCGCGGTGCGTGAGCAGCAGGAGCAGGTCAAGCTCAAGTACCAGAACGTGCCCGCGGCGAACTACAAGTCCTATATGGACACCGCGACCAAGATCAAGGGCAGCATCGAGCCGCCGAACGCGCAGCAGATCTACGCCGCGCTGGACAGTGTCATGCAGGCGGTGCTGACCGACAAGGATGCCAACATCGATCAGCTGCTGGCGTCGGCCGAGTCCAAGGTCAACAGTGTCCTCGCCCAGGTCAAGTAGCGTTCTCGAGCGGCCCGCGGTCACCCCGCGGGCCGCTCGGCCCTCGGCGAACCTGCGGCTGCGGCGCAAGATCAAGGAAAACCTGACCGCGTACGGGTTGCTGTGCGCCGCGCTGGCCTGCTTCGCGATCTTCTCCTGGTATCCCATCGTGCGCGGGGTGCTGCTGAGTTTCCAGCAGGTCGACTTCGTCAACGACCCGTCGTGGGTCGGTTTCGGGAACTTCACGAAGCTGTTCGAGGATCCGCTGTTCGGCGTCGCCTGGCGCAACACCTTGCTGTTCACCGGGCTCGCGCTGGTCTTCGGCTTCTTCGTACCGTTCCTGACGGCGGTGCTGCTGAACGAACTCCGCCACGCGAAGGCGTACTTCCGGCTTGTCGTCTACTTGCCGGTGATGCTGCCGCCGGTGGTCACCGCGTTGATGTGGAAGTGGTTCTACGACCCGGGTTCCGGCTTGTTCAACCAGGGCCTGGACGCCGTCGGGCTGCCGACCTCGCAGTGGCTGGACTCCAGCACCACGGCCATGCTCTCGCTGGTCTTCGTGTCGACCTGGGCCAACATGGGCAGCACGACGCTGATCTATCTGGCCGCGCTGCAGACGATCCCCGGTGAGCTGTACGAGGCGGCCGAGCTCGACGGCGCCGGGATGTGGAAGCGGCTGCGGCACGTCACGTTCCCGCAGACGCGGTTCGTGCTGCTGGTGCTGTTGCTGCTGCAGGTGGTCGCGACCATGCAGGTGTTCACCGAGCCGTACGTGATGACCGGCGGCGGGCCGGACGACTCGACCGTCACCGTGCTGCTCCTGCTCTATCGGTACGCGTTCGTGTACAACGACTTCGGCTCGGCCAGCGCGATGAGCGTGCTGCTGTTCGTGGCGCTCGGCGTGTTCTCGGCCATGTACGTCAGGCTGACGAAGGAGGCCTCGTGAGGACTCTGATCTCGCCGTCGCAACTGCGCAGCCGCAAGGGCAAGACGATCTACTGGGTCGTGCTCGTGCTGACGCTGGTGCTGTTCACGATCGCCTTCCTGTTCCCGTTGTACTGGGCCGTGACCGGCGCGATGAAGTCGTCGAGCGAACTCGCGAAGGTGCCGCCGACGCTCGTGCCCGAGCAGTGGCATCCGGAGACGTATGTCCAGTCCTGGAAGGAAATGGACCTGGGCAAGTACTTCCTGAACACCATCGTGGTGGCCGGCGGCGCGTGGCTGGTGCAGCTCGCCGTCGACGTGCCCGCGGCGTACGCGCTGTCCAAGCTCCGGCCGAAGCTCGGCAACCTCGTGCTCGGCCTGATGCTGGCGACGCTGATGCTGCCCGCCGCCGCGCTGCTGGTGCCGACCTACGTGACCGTCGCGGACCTCGGGCTGCTCAACTCCCCCGCCGCGATCTGGCTCCCGGCGGCGGCGAACGCGTTCAACATCTATCTGCTCAAACGGTTCTTCGACCAGATACCGGACGAGATCGTCGAGGCGGCCACCATCGACGGCGCCGGTCCGGTGCGGATCATGGCCAGGATCGTGCTGCCGATGTCGCGGCCGATCCTCGCCGTGGTGTCGATCTTCGCCGTGGTCACCGCGTGGAAGGACTTCATCTGGCCGCTGCTGGTCTTCCCCGACACCGGGAAGCAGACGTTGAGCGTGATGCTCCAGCGGGTGGCCATCGACATGCCGCTGAACCTGCTCGTCGCCGGGCTCGTGCTGGCCAGTGTGCCGATGGTCCTGCTGTTCCTGGCCTTCCAGCGCCACATTCTCGCCGGGCTCACCGCAGGCAGTCTCAAAGGATAGGAGGGGCAAGTGACCGAATCCTGGTGGCGCGGTTCCGCCATCTACCAGGTCTACATCCGCAGCTTCGCCGACGGGAACGGCGACGGCGTCGGCGATCTCGCGGGGGTGCGCTCGCGGCTGCCGTACCTGGCGGAGCTGGGCATAGACGCGATCTGGTTCACGCCGTGGTACCCGTCGCCGATGGACGACGGCGGCTACGACGTCGCCGACTTCCGCGACATCGAGCCCGCGTTCGGCACGCTCGCCGAGGCGGAGGCGCTGATCACCGAGGCGCACGAGCTCGGCCTCCGGGTGATCATCGACATCGTCCCGAACCACTGCTCGGACGAGCACCGCTGGTTCCAGGCCGCGCTGGCCGCCGGGCCGGGATCGCCTGAGCGGGAACGGTTCTGGTTCCGGCCGGGGCGTGGTCCGGACGGCTCCGAGCCGCCGAACGACTGGCCGTCGCGGTTCGGCGGCTCGGCGTGGACGCGGGTGCCCGACGGGGAGTGGTACCTGCACCTCTACAGCTCGCGGCAGCCGGACTTCAACTGGGACAACCCGGAGATCAGGGCGGAGTTCGAGGACATACTGCGGTTCTGGTTCGACCGTGGTGTCGACGGCTTCCGCATCGACGTCGCCGACGGACTGGTCAAGGACCCGTCGCTGCCCGATCTCGCCGCGGTGGAAGGGTTTTCGCCGTTCTCCGACCTCGACGGGCTGCACGACATCTACCGGTCGTGGCGCAAGATCGCGGACAGCTACGCGGGTGAACGCGTGCTGGTCGCCGAGATGTGGCTGCCGGACATGGGCCGCGCCGCGCGGTACCTCCGGCGCGACGAGCTGCACTCGGCGTTCAACTTCGACTTCCTGGTGTGCCCGTGGGACGCGGCGCGGTTCCGTGACGTCATCACGCGGACGCTCGCGGCGCACGACGAGGTCGGCGCGCCTGCCGCGTGGGTGCTGTCGAACCACGACGTGACGAGGCCGGTGACCAGGTACGGCCGGTCCGGCGACACCGGGTTCAGCTTCGCGGACCGGCTGCACGGGACGCCGGTGGATCTCGCCATGGGCACCCGGCGGGCACGGGCCGCCGCGCTGCTGGCGATGGCGTTACCCGGCGGCGTTTACGTCTACGAGGGCGAAGAGCTGGGACTGTGGGAGATCGAGGACATCCCGGACGAGCTGCGGCAGGACCCGGTGTTCGCGCGGACCAAGGGCGCGGACCCCGGCCGTGACGGCTGCCGGGTGCCGATCCCGTGGTCGGGCTCGGAGCCGCCGTTCGGCTTCGGCGAGTCGTCGTGGCTGCCGCAGCCCGCGGTCTGGGCGGACTACACGGTCGCCGCCGAGTCCGAGGATCCCGGGTCGATGCTTTCGCTGTACCGGTCGGCTTTGCGACTACGCGGGGCGGAACTGGGCGACGGCTCGATCGAGTGGCTGCCGTCGGAGCCGGACGTGCTCGCGTTCCGTCGCTCGGCCGAATTCTCCTGCGTGGTCAACCTTTCCGGCGCGCCCGTCGACATCACCGGCGAGGTCCTCCTGGCCAGCGGTCCCCTCGACAACGGCCGCCTCCCCGCCGACACGGCGGTCTGGCTGCGAGGTTAGGACCGGGATAAAGCGGGCTTTACTCCCCGGAGTAAAGCCCGCTTTATCCCGTGGAGTAAAGCCCGCTTTATCCCGTTACGCCTGGAGCTTGAGGATGTCGACGCCGCGCGCGTTGTCGGCGACGTAGACGTAACCGCGGTGGAAGTACGGGGCCCAGGCCGCCGCGTCCGCGGGACGGAAGTACGCGATCTGCGTCGGGTTCGTCGGGTCGCTGACGTCGAGGAACCGGGTGCCCTGCTCGTAGAACGACTGCACGAGCACGTTGCCGCGCAGGTCGAAGTAGTGCGCGGAGCAGTCGGCCGACGTCGGGTCACTCCCCTCCTGGCCCGCGACTCCCCAGGTTCCCACAGTCTTCAGCCGGAACGGCTTGTCCGGCGTCGAGCGCCAGCCTTCGCCGCCGTACGACCCGTCGAGCGACGAGATCGTCAGCACGCCGTCGCCGGCGCAGCCGTCGACGAAGCTCTCCTCGGTCGCGTACAGCAGCTGCCCGAACCGGCCACGCGGGCCGAGCGGCCGCAGGCTGTTGTGCATGAACTTCGACGGCGCCGCCGTCTCGCTGATCCCGCCGCCCGCATAGGGAATCGGCTTCTGCGCGGTCGCCAGCCGGAAGCCCCCCGCGACCGGGTCGCGGTGCATGCCGTTGGTCCAGTACCCGCGCACGCCACCGCGTCCGGACACCCAGGCGACACCCTCGGCGTCGACCTGGACGTCGTGCACGTAGTCGGTCTTGCCGTCGTTGCGGGCGAGTTCGATCGGGTTCGGGTTGACGACCGGCTTGCGCGGGTTGCGCACGTCGGTGACCCAGATCGGGCGGCCGCCCCAGTCGGCGGGCATGTTGTCGGCCTTCGCGGGGCCGCCGGTCCACAGGTAGCGGCAGCCGTCGACGCAGCTCGTGGTGTGCCCGGCGGGCACCTTGACGTAGCTCAGGATCGTCGGCTTCTCCGGGCGCGACACGTCGACGACGTAAATGCCCGATTCGCCGGTGTGCGTGGTGCCGCCGAACGCGCGCGGGTCACGCGAGAGGAAGACGAGGTTGCGCTCGGCGTCGACCTCGGTGTCCTCGGTCTCCCAGAGTCCGGGCAGGCTCAGCGTCCCGAGCAGCTTGGGCGCCGCCGGATTGGCCAGGTCGTAGGACTTCAGGCCGAACTCGCCGGAGACCACCATGACGTCCCGCCGGCCGATCGACAGGAAGTTCAGCGAGATCGCGCCCGCCGCGTCGGGCAGATTGCCGACGGCCTGGACGTTCTTGACCGCGCCAGGCGCGCCTTTCACCCGCGCGGACGGGGCTTGCGGTTTCTCGTCGCGATCGCAGGCCGCGGCGGGCAGACCGGTGGCGACCAGCGTGACGGCGGCGGTGAGCAGGACCAGACCCGTACGGAACGCGCGCACGACAAACCTCCCAGGATGATCAATTCGACCTTAGGACCGACTTTCACCGGAAACAACAGACGTTGGTCGGAACTCAACTGGTAGGAAAAGCCCATGCGACTCGCCGCCCTGCTCGCCGCCGCGCTCGTTTTGACCGGTTGCTCCACCTCGACGCCACCGGACCCCGACGTGCTGACCGTGGGCGTCGGCCCGGTGTCGAGCCTGCTGCCCGCCGACCTGCGCGACCAGGCCGGGCGGATGGTCGCGGCCGCGCTGTGGACCCCGCTCGTCGGGTACGACCCGGCGACCGGCAAGACGACTCCGGCCGCCGCCGAGTCGGTGACCAGCGACGATCAGGTGACCTGGACCGTCAAGCTGCGACCTGGCACGTTCCACGACGGCACTCCGGTCACCGCCAAGTCCTATGTGGACACCTGGGACGCGGTGCGGCTGGCGGCCGGGAGCTGGCCGGGTGCGTCCGTGCTCCAGGAGACCTTGCCTGCCAAGGAAATCACGGCGCCGGATCCGTCGACGATCAAGATCGTGCTGCATCGCCCGTTCGGGCAAGTTCCTGCGGTGCTCGCCGCGCAGGCGCTGTATCCACTGCCCGAAAGCGTCCTGAAGTCGAAGGACTGGGCGGGGTTCGCGCTGAACCCGATCGGCAACGGGCCGTTCAAGCTGGCGGGACGCTGGGATCACGGCGGCGAGCTGGTCAAGGTGGCCGGCACCGGCAAGGTCAAGCTGCAGGTGCTCGATCCGGAAATCCAGTACGACCAAGCCAAATCGGGCGAAATCGACTTGGCGACCACGGTGCCGGGTTCCCGGCACGACGCGATGCACTCCGAGCTGCACGCCATGTGGGCGCTGCCGGGAGCGACCTACCTGAAGTTCCCCGCGACGGGCAGGTTCGCGGATGCCACGGTGCGGCACGCCTTCGCCATGGCCGTCGACCGGGACGCGCTGGAAGCCGGACCGTTGGCCCATCAGGTGGATCCGGCACGCTCGCTGCTGCCGCCCGCGACCGGTGAACGGTCCGGGACCTGCCGTCCCTGCACGCACGATCCGGCCGCGGCCAAGAACCTGCTGGCGCAGTCGGGTTTCACGGGAGCCACCACCCTCTACGGCGAGACCCAGTGGACGCCGATTTTGGCCACGCAGTTGCAAAGCACGCTCGGCGTCGAGGTCGCGGTGAAACCGGGCGACGGGCCGTCCGTGCTGGAACTCAGCCTGCAGACGGTCAGTCCGCACGAGCCGCTCGCGGCGCTGGCGAAAGCCGCCGGCTACACCGACCCTGGCTTCGCGGACCTGCTGGCCACCGCCGACGCGGCACCGGCGGCCGACAGCCCGCCGCTGTACCGGCTCGCCGAAAACCAGCTGCTGCGCGACCTTCCCGTCGCGCCGCTGTGGTCAGGGCACGGGCACGCGGTCTGGCCGCTCAAGGTGAGCGGCGTGAAGGCCAATCCGCTGACCGGGGTCGATCTGACGTCGGTCACCCGGCACTGAGCAGCTTCGTCACGTGCGCGGGTAGCACGCAGGCCTTCTTGCGCAGCACCTCGACGAAACCGGCGGTCAACGGGTCCGCGCCGCCGCGCGCGTATGCGACGAGGTCGCGCCGGATCGGCTCCTTCGGCCGGAGGACTCGGCCGTCGAACCGCGGCGGGATGACGTTGGCGGGCACCAGCGCGGGGCCGAGTCCGGCCGCGGCGAGGATCGGCGCGGTGGCGGACTGCTCGGTCCGCACGGCCGCGTTCGGCCGGAACCCGGCCGTGCCGCAGGCCTGGTCGACGATCTCGGCGAGGCCGTTGCCCGGCGCGTAGTGCACCCACGCGCAGTCCGCCAGCGTGGCGAGATCGACCGTGCCGTCGTCGCCTTCGGTCGCGCCGTCCGCGGGCAGCACCACGACGAACTCCTCGGTCCCGAGTGTCCACATCGGACCGTCCCAGGCCTGGGGCGGCGGGCCGACCGCGATGTCGGCCTCGCCGGCGAGCATGGCGTCGCGCAGCTCGTCGGCGTGGCGGTACTCGAATAGGCGGATGTCGACGCCGGGCCGCTCACGACGCCAGGCACGTAGCGCGGGCGGCAGCACTCCGAGGCTCACCGAATACACCGTGGCGATCTGGAGTTCGCCGTGTTCGAGGCCGGACGCCTGGCGGGCGGCGCAGCGGGCGCGTTCGGCGTCGGCGAGCGCGGCGCGGGCGTGCGGAAGCATGGCGCGGCCCATCGGGGTCAGCCGGACCGCGCGGGGCAGCCGTTCGAGCAGCGGGCCGCCGACACCGCGTTCCAGCGCGCGCATCTGGTGCGACAGCGCGGGCTGCGTCACGTGCAGCACCTCGGCGGCCCGGGTGAACGAGCCCTCGTCGGCCACCGTGACCAGGTATTCCAGCTGCCGCAAGCTTGCCATGAACACAGCTTATGCCATCCGTGAAGAAGATGCCTTGGACTTATGTCATGGGCGAGCCCAAGATCGTCGGTATGGGAACAGAACGCAAGGTCGCGCTGGTCGTCGGCGCGAACGGGGTCATCGGCCGCAATCTCATCGACCACCTCGCCGGGCTCGGCGATTGGGAGATCATCGGCCTCTCGCGGCGCGGCGGAGAGTCTTCGGAGCGCGTCCGGTACGTGGCCGTCGACCTGCTCGACGCCGAGGACACCACCGCGAAGCTCGCGCCGCTGACCGAAGTCACGCATGTCTTCTACGCGGCTTATCAAGAACGCCCGAGCTGGGCGGAACTCGTCGCGCCGAACCTGGCGATGCTGACGAACGTGGTCGACGCGATCGAGCCGGTCGCACCGGGGCTCGCGCACGTCAGCCTGATGCAGGGCTACAAGGTCTACGGCGCGCACCTCGGCCCGTTCAAGACGCCGGCGCGCGAGGACGACGCCGGACACATGCCGCCGGAGTTCAACGTGGACCAGCAACGGTTCCTCGAGGCACGGCAAGCGGGCAAGGCGTGGTCGTGGTCGGCCATCCGGCCGTCCGTGGTCGGCGGGATCGCGCTCGGGAATCCGATGAACCTGGCGCTGTCGATCGCGGTGTACGCGTCGATCTGCGCCGAACTCGGCGTCCCGATGCGGTTCCCCGGCAAGCCCGGCGCGTATGACGCGTTGCTCGAAATGACCGATGCGGGATTACTGGCCAAGGCGACGGTGTGGGCCGCGACCGAGCCGCGGTGCGCGAACCAGGCCTTCAACATCACTAACGGTGACCTGTTCCGATGGAGTGAACTGTGGCCGAAGCTCGCCGCGTACTTCGGGCTCGAGGTCGCGCCGCCGCTGCCGATGTCATTGAACGATGCGATGGGGGACAAGGCGGCGCTGTGGTCCGCCATGGCCGCACGTCACGGTCTCGGCCACGCCTACGACGAGGTCTCGGCCTGGGGATTCGCCGACTTCGTTTTCTCCTGGGACTACGACATGTTCGCCGACGGATCGAAGGCGCGGCGATTCGGTTTCCACGAATACGTCGACACGACGGAAATGTTTCATGATCTTTTCGATGGGTTCCGCCGCTTGCGGATCATCCCATGACCAATGGTTCCCATTTCCCGAAGATCGGGAATTCGACGAATTTTATGACGTCGCCTTATGAATGGAACCCACGATTTCACACTGCGTCATAGAAGTTTTTCCTTCCCCCGTTCAGCGGTGGCCCGGTTTGCGATTATTACGCTACGCTTTGGCACCGCCGTCGACCCCGCTTTGGACGCACGTCGGAAGGACCATCCATGATCAGCGCTATTTCTGCTGCCGCCATGGCGTTGTCTCTCATTTCCCCCGTATCCGCGGCCGCCGCCGCGGATACCAACCCACCCGACAGAATCACCGTGGACGTCGTGACCGTGAACGGCTCCGGGTGCAGACCCGGCACCGCAGCGGTCGCCGTTTCCCCCGACAACTCCGCGTTCACCGTCACCTACAGCGATTTCCTGGCACAGGCGGGCACGGGCACCGCCGCCACCGACTTCCGCAAGAACTGCCAGCTCGGGTTGCGTATCAACATTCCACAGGGCTTCACCTATGGGATCGCGTCCGCCGACTACCGCGGATACGCCAACCTCAAGCGCAACGCCACCGGCGTGCAAAAGGCCAGCTACTACTTCCAGGGGCATTCCGCCACGGGCAGCCGTACCCACACCTTCTACGGCCCGACGGACGACAACTGGCAGGCCACGGACACCACCGAGGTCTCTGAAATCGTTTACCAGCCCTGTGGCGAAAAGCGCATCTTCAATGTCAATGCCGAAGTTCGGGTAATGGCGAAAGCGGATGCGCCGACCAGCTTCATGACAATGGACTCGATCGATGGCGGCGTCAACACCATCTACCACTTCTCCTGGAAGACCTGCCCGTAGAAATATAACAGTCAAGATCCATACTCCATTTAGCGGTACGCGGGTGTAATAAATAAAGGCTACGGTTGATCACCGCCGTCGAATCACCGAATATTTCGTCGGAAAGGCGTCTCTATGATCAGCACGCTCTCCGCTGCCCTATTAGCAAGCACAATCATCATTCCCCCCGGTGGCGCCCCCGGCACCACACCGCCGCCGGACCACATCACCATCGAGATCGTGACGGTCAACGGTTCCGGGTGCCCGCTCGGAACCTCGGCCGTCGCGGTTTCGCCGGACAACAAGGCATTCACTGTCACCTATAGCGACTTCCTGGCGCAGGCGGGCGCCGGGACCAAACCGACCGACATGCGGAAGAACTGCCAGCTCAATCTCAAGGTGAACGTGCCGCAGGGCTTCACCTACGGGATCGCGTCGGCCGACTACCGCGGTTTCGCCAGCCTGATGAAGGGCGCGAAGGGAACGGAGAAAGCGAACTACTATTTCCAGGGAATGTCACCGACGGCCTACACGAGCCACGTCTACAACGGCCCGCTGTCCGATGACTGGCAGGCCACCGACACCACCGAGGTCGCCGCGATCGTGTACTCGCCCTGCGGCGAGCGGCGCAACTTCAACATCAACACCGAGCTGCGCGTGGACGCGGGCACCTCGGACCCCAAGAAGACGAGTTTCATGACCATGGACTCGACGGACGGCAACATCGCCACGACGTATCACTTCGCGTGGAAGACCTGCCCCGGCATGTAGGGGGGTGAGCACGTCGCGGGGTGGGGTTCCGTGTCCTAGACGGAACCCCACCCCGCGACTTGTCTTACGCTACCTGGGAAGTGACGCCCAGCTGGGTGAGAATTGTGGCCACGTCGTAGTAGACCCGCTCGCAGACGAGCCGGTCCTCTTCGAAAAGGAAGAAAGCGGTCATCCGGCACCGGAACTCCCGGCCCGTCGGTTCCTCGCCCATGAAACTGCCCTTGTGGGTGCCGAGCAGGTCGAACTCGACGATCACGGCGTCGTCCGCGTGCCGCAGCGAGATCAGCTCGTTGCGCTGATCCGGGAACGCGCCGCGGGTCTTCTCGTAATAGGCGGAAACCTCTTCCGCACCATCGAAGACCTGCCCGGTCGGGATCAGCTCGTACCGCGGATGCTCGAACGTGCCGAGCGTGACGTCGAACGCGTGCACGTTCTCCGACTCCATGTGCTCACGCACGATCGCTTCCCGGGCTTCCCTGCTCATGCTCCGCACTCCTTCGTCACACGTACACCGTACGTACGACAGTGGCACGTACACTGTACGTAAGTCAAGGAGGCAGTAGTGGCGCTCACCAGGGACCGCATCGTCGACGCGGCCATCAAGCTCATCGAGCGCGACGGCCTCGACGCCGTCTCGATGCGCAAACTCGCGGCCGAGCTCGACGCGGGCACGATGTCCCTCTACAACCACATCCCGAACAAGGCCGCACTACTCGACGCGGTCAGCGAGCGCATCTTCGCCGAGCTCGACACCCCGGCCGGCTCCGGCGACTGGCGCGACCGCCTCCGCGCCCAAGCCCACGCGCTCCGCGACCTCTCCCGCCGCTACCCCCACGCCTTCGTCCTGCTCGCTTTACGCCGCCTGGGCACCGAAAGCGGCCTGCGCCCCGTCGAGCGCGCACTGGCCACCCTGGCCGACGCGGGCTACCACGGCGACGAAGCCGTCCACGCGCTCCGCGCGATCGTCGCCTACATCACCGGCGCCCTCATGCGCGAGGCCGAAACCACCCCCGCGCTCGGCGGCGTCCCCATCTCGCCGTACGCCTCCCCCATCGACGCCACCGAGTACCCGCTGGTCGCCGCCGCCTCCCCCACCCTCGCCGGCTACGACCACGCCCTCGAGTTCGACCAGGGCCTGGACCTCCTCATCCAGGCCCTCGCCACCCGAGGCTCGTAATAGCCCGAAAGTGGCTTTCGTCAGGTGTTATCTGACGAATGTGGCTTTCGGGCTATGGGATCTGACGAAAGCCACATTCGGGCTATCAGCCGCGGCCGATGAAGGGCATGGTCGTGGCCGTGATCGTCAGGAACTGGACGTTGGCGTCGAGCGGCAGGCCCGCCATGTAGAGGACGGCATCCGCGACGTGGCGGGCGTCGAAGGTCGGCTCGACCTTGAGGGTGCCATCGGCCTGGGGCACGCCGTGGGACATCTTCTCGGTCATTTCCGTGGCCGCGTTGCCGATGTCGATCTGGCCGCACGCGATCCCGAACGGCCGCCCGTCCAGCGAAAGCGACTTGGTCAGCCCGGTGATCGCGTGCTTGGTCGCGGTGTAGGCGATGCTGCCGGGCCGGGGGCTGGTCGCGGAGATCGAGCCGTTGTTGATGATCCGCCCGCCCTGCGGATCCTGCGCGCGCATCAGCCGGAACGCCTGCCGCGCGCAGAGGTACGAGCCGGTCAGGTTCGTGTCGACGGTCCGGCGCCAGTCCTCGGTGGACAGTTCGTCCGGCATCCCCCACACCGACAGGCCCGCGTTGTTGACCAGCAGGTCGAGCCGTCCCCACGAGGCGCGCACGGTGTCGAACAGCGCCTCGACCGAAGCCTCGTCGGTCACGTCGGTCGGCACGACGAGCGCGCCTTCGGAAGCCGTCTCGCGCAGCGCGTCCTCGCGGCGCCCGGCCAGCGCGACCTGGTAGCCGGCGTCGAGCAGCGCTCGCGCGATGCGCCTGCCGAGCCCCGAGCCCGCCCCGGTCACGACCGCGGTCCGACTCTCCGTAGCCATCCGGATCCTCTCTTCGAGCGTAGTGTCACAGCATGGGTCTTCTTGACGGTTTCAAAGCCGGGGTGGCGAGACAACTCGGCCATCCCAGCGGCCTGCCCGGCAAGATCATCGGTGCCCTGCTCAACCGTGGCAATGCCAGACCGGTCACCGGCGCGGTCGACGCGCTCCGCCTCCGCGGCGGCGAGACCGTGGCCGACTTCGGTTTCGGCGGCGGCATCGGGCTCAGGCTCCTGCTCGCCGGAGTCGGTCCGGACGGGACGGTGCACGGCGCCGACATCTCCGAGACGATGCTCGACAGCGCGCGCACCAGGCATCGCGGCGATGCGCGGCTCAAGCTGCATTCCGCTTCGCTGACCGGACTTCCGTTGCCGGATGTCGCGCTCGACGGCGCGATCACCTGCAACACCATCTACTTCATCGAAGACGTCGACGCCGCGTTCCGCGAGATCGCGCGAGTGCTCAAGGACGGCGGCAAGATCGTGGTCGGCATCGGGGACCCGGACGGCATGCGCAGGCAGGGTTTCGCCGAGCAGGGGTTCCGGATCCGCGACGCCGACGAGGTCATCGGCCTGCTGGCCGACGCGGGCCTGGCGCTCGACGAACGGGTCCGCGTGCCGACCGGCCGGTTCCCGTTCCATCTACTGGCCTGCGTCAAAAAGCACTGAAGGCCGCCACCTCGCGGTGACGGCCTTCAGCGGGACTCGAACTAGTTGACCGCGGTCACGCCGAGCGCGGCGAGCGCCGGACCGGCCATGATGATGCCGTTGCCGGTCACCGAGTCGACGCCGGGCGCGCCGATGTCGATCGTGCTGGCGATCAGCGCGGAGCGGATCTGCGCCGGGGTCGCCGTCGGCTTGCCCGAGAGCAGCAGCGCCGCGATGGCCGCCGCGTGCGGGGCCGCCGCCGAGGTGCCGAAGAACGGCTGGAACCCGGTCACCGTGGTGGCGGTGCCGTCAGCGGCGGTGATGTCGGGCTTCTGCCGGACGGCGCCACCGGTCGACGAGAAGTTGCCAGGCGTGATCGCCGCACCGGCGGCCGTGTAGAACTGGCGGCGCAGGCCGTCGGACGAGAACCGCTCGTTCTTGCTGGCCGAGGTGAACAGGCCGGGGTACGGACCGGCCGGGTTCGCCGGGTCACCGGTCTCCAGCGGGCGGCCGAACGCGGCGGCTGCCGGGGCGGCGGCGACGCTGAACGCGTTGGCCGCCGACGAGTGACCGGAGGTCACCCCGTTGGTGCTGAAGCCTTTCAGCGTGCCGGAGTCGACAAAACGACCGCGGATCACGTTGAGCGCGAGGAACCGGTCGGCGCCGCTGTACTTGACGACCGCGACGCGGTAGCCGGAGCCGCTGCTCGGCACGCTCACGATCTCGTACGGGTTCTGCGAGCCGTTCTGAGTGTCCTCACTGGACGCCACGACGCTGCCGGACGAGTTCAGGATGAACAGGTCGTAGTCGTTGGCGGACTTGCCTGCCGGGTCGGACCAGAACAGCGTCACCGGCTTGCCGAGCGAGCCGGCCGAGAGCGGGTTGTAGATCTGGGTGGCCGAGCCCTTGTCGAAGTCGTGCGCGACGCCCGACTTGCCGCTGATCTTCTTGCCCGAGTTGACGAAGTCGCCTTCCCAGTAGCCGCTGGTGCCGTCGGTCTTGTTGCCCGAGTTGCCCGCGGAGGAGAAGTAGAGCACGCCGGCGGCGGTGACGTCGTTGACCGCCTGCGCGACCGGGCCGTCCTGGAACGGCGACTCGTCGAAGTAGGCGACGTCGTCGACGATCACGTTGCACTTGCCGGTGGTGCGCAGCGCGCGGATGTTCGCGGCGAAGCTGGCCTCGCTGGTGAACGCGGTCGCGTAGCCGAGCGCCGCGTCGGGCGCGAGGTCGTGGACCAGTTCCAGCATCGCGGTGCCCTCGTCACCGCTGCCGGCCTGGCCGGGGAGCACGTCCACGGCGGGAAGTTCGCCGGCGTCCTGGGACTTCTTGAGCGAGTTGATGCCGTCGGAGAGCACGCAGACCTTGATGCCCTTGCCGCTCACGCCGTACTTCGTGCGCGCGGTGTCGGCGCCGTGCGCTTTGTCCCCTTCGGACACTGTCGCCGCGGCGATCGCCTGCTTGGCGACCTGCTGGCGGCGGTCCTGCGGCGCGGACTCGGTCCAGGTGATGGCCTGCGCGGCGGGCTTGACCGAGGCGACCTGCGCGCGGTCGGCGATCTTGTCGACAGCGGTGAGCGGGAGTTCGGCGCGGATCGAGTCGGCCTGCGCGTCCTTGACCGTGCCACCGGCCGCGGTGATGGCGCCGAGCAGCGCACCATCCACAGTGGCCTTGATGTCGACGGAGACCTTGTCGCCGCTGGTCTTCAGGTTGGTGCGGTAGTCCGGCAGCTTGCGAGCGAGGTTCTGGTCCTGGCGCAGGCGCTTCTCGACCACGAGCGCGCTGGACTGCTTGCGCTCGGCGTTCGTCAGGGACTGCTTGATTCCTTGCAGCGCACTGATTCCGGCGTCAGTGCGAGCAGCGTCTTGATCCGCGGCGGACGGTTGGGCCACCGAAACGCTGGCTGAGAGCAGCAGCGCTCCGACCGCAACCGGAACCGAGTGCAAAGCGACTCGGCTGAATCTGCGCATGGGTTACTCCATCATCTCGTATCACTCACTTCGAGTGACCCCTGACAGGGTGTAGTGAGGGAAATCTAAGGAGCAACGAGTGAGATGAACACCAACCAAAGTCGGGAAGATGATCCATGCCCAGATGCTGATATGCCGCCGCCAAAGGGGCTGGCTTTCGTTAAATATTGGTGCTATTAGGAATCTGAGAAGGTTTCAGATACTCGTACGAGTGAGCCCTGCGCCGGTTGCGCTGGGCGATCTCGTCCTCGGCCGCGGCCAGGTCGGAGAGGAAAGCCCGCTGCGCTACGGCAATCGGCGTACGACGGACGTCGTCCTCGTAGTCGCCGAGCAGCGTGTGGTGCACCGAACCCAGGAATGTCATCACGCAGAATTGCTGGACCGCGACGTCAAGTGGCGGCAGATGAGCCAGCCAATCGGCTTCGGTGTGGTCACGGCCGCGCGGCTCTTCGGCATAGCCGGCGAGCGGATTCGCGGGCAGAAACGACATATGGTCCTTCTGTGCGAAATTGACGACCGCGTGCTGCGGGCCCGCGATCCAGATGACCATTGTCAATATTTCAACCAGATCTTGACGATCGCCGATCTGGCCAGGCGTCGCCCCGAAGTCCGTGATGTGCCCCCCGGTCGGCGAAGCGGCCTCCGCGGCCCAGCCCTGCAGTTCGTGGTCGGCGAGCACCTCGGCGTCCGTTTTGTAGTACCCGGCGACGAACTCGCCGACCCAGCGCTGGATGGCGTTCCACACCAGCAGACCGTCGTCGCGGTATGGGTGATGCGGCAGCGTCGCGAGGCTGTCGACACCCGCGCGCGCGAGCTTGTTCGGCAAGTAGTTGCCACGGAAGGAGAACGCGAGCCGGTGCTTCGCAAGCCAGGGGTAGGTGCTCTTGAGATCCGAACCGATGAGGTATTCGACGGCCTTGCCCGGCTGGATCAACAGCTCGACGGCGAGCTTGTTGATGGACATCGTGCCCTCGAAATGCCGCTTGAGCAGTATCGAGACCGGGTGGTTCGCGGCGAGGTTGCGCACGGCCGCGAGCAGCACGGCCTCGCTGACCAGGTGCGTGAAGCCGAGGTGGCTCAGCACCTCGTGGTAGGTGTTGTGCGCGGCGAGCACGCAGTTCTTGGCGAGCTTCCACGAGTAGCCGTCGAGCGGGGTGTAGATGTCCCGGCCGGCCGGATCCTGTCCACATTGGATCGCGAACGGACGCAGTGCCCCGCCGGCACGGGGCACCGCGAACGCCACCATAGGCGCGTACATGTACTTCGGCGCCTGTGGATGCCTACCATTGTCCAAAGCGGACATGGCCTGGTAATCCACCCAATAGACCCGTTTCGCCGCGATGGCGGCGGCCAGGTCCTCACCGTCGAGCTCCGGAACGGCGGCGAGATGTTCCGAGGTGAGCGGGAACTTACCCGGCACCTCGTCGAGGCGGACGAGCCTGGTCGGGTCCGGACCGGCGACGAAGTTCTCCGCGAAGTACTCGTCCGATTCGAACCAGTTGACCGCGTCCGGCGGCTTCAGCAGCGCGAAGACTTCCTGGAACTCCTTGAGCGTCTTCGCCGGGTCGTGCCGCTTCGTGCCGCCAGGGACCGGCATGAAGTAGTCGACGAGCCCGGCGATGTCGTCCTGCCTGACCATTTCGGCCAGCCGCAACGGCGCGAGCGGCTGGAGGTCGTTGACGAAGTTCCACTGGCCACGGCGTTTGAGCACCCGCAGGTTGAGCCGGACCTTTTCCTGCGTCTCCAGCGCCTTGAGCTGCCACGGGCGCTCCGGCGCGTCCTCGTCACGCATACCGGAGGACACCGGGAACCCGAACTCAAGTTTGTAGGTGTACCCCGCGCGCACGGCCGCCAGCTGCTCGGCCCGCTCGGCGCGCCCGTCGTGCTGGGAGATCAGGTACTCGGTCAAGACTGCCTCCACCTCTAGTGGAACGGCAGCCTAATCGGAGATCCACTACATGTCACTGGCGCATCTCATATATTCAGTAGAATCTTATTCACTTATCAGTATCACTTAATTCAAGACGCGAACTCGATCACGACCTTACCCCGGCCATGCCCTGTCTCGATCTCACGATGCGCGTCGGCCGCCTGACTCAGCGGGTACGTCTTGCGGACATGGAACCTCAGGTCTCCCTTCGCATACAGCGCCGCGAGCTCGGCCAGCCGCTCAGCCGACCGCCCGCTCTTCGAGACCCGCACGCCGAGCCCGGCCGCCTTTTCATGCTCGACGAGCGTGAGAATCCGGCTCCGATCTTCGACCAGGCGCAGGGAAACCTCCAGCGCAGCGCCCCCGGCTCCGTCAAGTACCGCGTCGACCCCCTCCGGCGCGGCCTGCTTCACGCGCTCGAGCAGCCCGTCGCCGTACACGACCGGAGTCGCGCCGAGCGAACGCACGTAGACCTGATTGGTCTCGCTCGCCGTCCCGATGACGCGGGCGCCTTGGAGCGTGGCGAGCTGCACGGCCGCGGTGCCGACTGATCCAGCGGCCGCATGAATCAAGATCGTGTCGCCTTTGGTCACCTTGAGCACTTCCAGCGCGATATGCGCGGTTTGCGCTCCGGCGGTGAACCCGCCGGCGACCGTCCACGGCATGTCCTCGGGCTTGGCGGTCACCTGATCCTGCGGCACGACGACGTATTCGGCGTAGGCCCTGAGCTGCGTGAACCCGAGCACCTCGTCGTTCACGCGTACCTCGGTGACCCCTTCGCCGACCTCGTCGACAACCCCGGCGAACTCGTTGCCCGGCACCCGCGGCCAGCGCAGGTCCGCACCCGGCGGCTCCCAGCCTGCCCGCACCGCGGCGTCGTACGGCTGCACACCCGCGGCCCTGACCTTGATCCGGACCTGCCCCGGGCCGGGGTGCGGGTCCTCGATTTCGAGCACCCGCAACACCCCGGGCGGGCCTGCCTCGGTGAACCCTGCGACCTTCATGCGCTACCTCCTCGTTGACTGACAACGAGCCTGGTACCTCAAGCAAGGTCGAAGTCAAGGGCGTCGTGAGTGTTTAGACCGGTTAGAACCGGCCGTGTAACTAGTCAGGTCTCTGTCACGTGGTGATCGTCGTTCTGCGATGATCACCACGTGGCCGGGAGTGAGCGTCCGTCGTATGACGAACTTGCTGCCTTGGTGGTGGCTCAGGCCGCGGTGATCGCGACGATTGAGCCGTTGCGGGCTGAGCTGGCCCGGATGACCGAGCGGGTCGCGGAGCTGGAACGGCAGCTGGGGACGAACTCGCGTAACTCGTCGAAACCTCCGTCGCAGGACGTGTATGTCAAGCCGGCACCGAAGTCGTTGCGCGGAAAAACCGGTCGTGGCAAGGGAAAACAACCCGGTGCGGCGGGCGCGAACCTGAAGCTGGTCGATAATCCCGACAGGGTTGTCGAGCATGTGCCGTCGGCGTGCTCGGGCTGCGGGACCGGGTTGCGGAACCGGCCCAGTGTCGATGTGGGGGCGTGTCATGCCAACTGTGTAGGTCGGGGGTGTACCAAGATCGACCGGCCTGGTGGGCGGTCGGAAGGGACACCGAGTGACGCAGAACACATCGCCTCGTCGCAGTGACGAGGCGGCGGCGCGGCAGCTGGCGGAGACGTTCTCGCCGGAGACGATCGACGCGCCGCTGAAGGACGCCAAAGCGGCCGGAACGCCGATCGACGGCGTCAACGGCTTGCTGAATCAAATGACCAAAGCGGTCCTCGAGCGGGCGCTGCAGGCCGAGATGACCGACCATTTAGGCTATGACGCCGCGACCCCTCCGGTCGCGGTTCCGGCAATTCCCGAAATGGGAAGTCGACCAAGACGGTGTCGACGATGAACGGTCCGGTCGATATCGAGGTTCCGCGTGACCGGAACGGGTCTTTTGAACCCGCGATCGTGCCGAAGCGATCTCGTCGGATCGGCAACATCGACGACATGATCCTGTCACTGTACTCCCGGGGCATGACCACCCGCGACATCGAAGCGCATTTGCTGGAAGTTTATGGCGTGAATGCCTCCCGGGAATTGATATCGAACGTGACCGATGTCGTGGTCGACGAGATCAAAGCGTGGCAATCACGTCCGCTCGACGAGGTGTATCCGATCCTGTATGTGGATGGAATCCGGATCCGCGTCAAAGACAACGGCGTGGTGACCACCAAAGTCGCCTACCTGGCCATCGGTGTCGACGTGGACGGCCGCAAGCACGCTCTCGGCTGCTGGATCCAGGACACCGAGGCCGCGAAGTTCTGGCAGAAGGTCGTCACCGACCTGCGCAACCGTGGCGTCAAAGACATCCTCATCGCCTGCTGCGACGGCCTGACCGGTCTTCCCGACGCGATCAAAGTGATCTTTCCTGACACGGTCGTGCAGACCTGCGTGGTCCACGTCATCCGCAACGCCTCGAAATTCGTGTCCTACAACGACCGCAAAAAGATCGCCACATCGATGCGCGAGATCTACTGCGCCCCCACCGTCGAAGGCGCCGAACTCGCCCTGGCCGAATTCGACAAGAAATGGGGGCAACAATATCCAGGAGCCATCGACGTGTGGCATAACGCCTGGAATGACCTCATCCCGTTCCTTGACTACCCGCCGGAACTCCGCAAAATCGTCTACACCACCAATGCTATCGAATCCATCAACTTCCAACTCCGCAAAATCACCAAGAACCGCGGACACTTCCCCGACAAAGACGCAGCCATGAAACTTCTCTACCTCGGACTCCGCAACATCTCCAGTCAACGCGGCGGAACATCCGGAACGGGAACACACGGCTGGAAAGTCGCACTCAACACCCTAGCCCGCCTCTTCCCAGGAAGGCTCCCTTTCTGATAACCTGAAAAACGTAAGTAATCACCTCTGACTTACACAGAAATCGTGACAGGCTCCGATGTGGTGCGCCGTCAGGTGCACGACCTGCCCGAGATCACGCCCGTGGTGACCGAGCATCGGCTGCATCAGCGGCGTTGCCGGTGCGGGGTGCTGACCACCGCGGCCGCGCCGGCCGAGGCGAGTGCCCCGGCGTGTTACGGGCCGAACGTGACCGCGTTGGCGGCGTATCTGCTGACCTATCAGCACATCCCGATCGCCCGCGCCGCGCAACTGCTGGCCGACGTGCTGGGCATGAACGTGTCCACCGGCTGGGTCTCCTCCGTGCTGCGGCAGGTCGCACCAGCCTTGCAACCGTTCACCGACGCCGTCCACGACGCGGTGCGCCGGGCGCCGGTGGCGCATTTCGACGAGACCGCGCTGCGCGCGGCCGGTGTCCGATGGTGGCTGCACTCGGCCTCCACCGAGAAACTCACGACCTATCTGCTGCACCCCCAACGCGGCCGCGACGCGATCGACGCGTTCGGTGTCCTGCCCGGCTTCGCCGGCATCGCGGTGCACGACGGCTGGCACCCCTACCGCACCTACACCGAGGTCGTCCACGCGCTCTGCAACGCCCACCACCAGCGCGAACTCATCGCCGCCACCGAAACCCACCCCGATCAGGACTGGCCCGGCCTGCTGATCGGCGTGCTCGACGAACTCAACGTCGCCGCCCACACCGCCCGCGACCTCGACCTACCCGAACTACCCGCCGAAGTCCTGCACCCGATGATCACCCGCTTCGACAAACACCTCGCCGACGGGCTGAACCTGCATCCCCGCAACCACATCGGACACCCACAAGGCGGCAGACCCCGCCAAAGCACAACCCGGGCCCTGCTCGAACGACTACACCGCCACCGCGACGACGTCCTGCGGTTCGCGTTCGACCTGACCGTCCCCTTCACCAACAACCAGGCCGAACGCGACATCCGCATGACCAAAACCCAACTCAAACTCGCCGGCTGGCGCACCCGCACCGGAGCCACCACCTGGCTCACAGTGCGGTCCTACATCTCCACCACCCGCAAAAACGGCGTCCACACCCTCACCGCACTCCACAACGCCATCACCGGCAACCCCTGGCTACCAACCAACCCAGCAACCACCTGACTAGTTACCCGGCCGTATCACTCACGAGCCCTTTAGGCGTTTTCGAGGAGGACGAGCGGGATCTCGCGCTCGGTCTTGGTCTGGTACTGCGCGTAGTTCTTGTAGTCGGCCGTGATCTTCGGCCACATCCGCGCCCGCTCCTCGGCCGTGGCGACGCGGGCGTGCATCTTCTGCGCGGGCTTGCCGCCGAGCGCGACCTCGACGTCGGGGTTGTCGCGCAGGTTCAGGAACCACGCCGGGTGCGTGTCGTCGCCGCCCCGCGAGGCGACGACGACGATCGCGTCGCCCTCGCGCAGCGGCGAGGTCAACATGACCTTGCGCGGCGTGCCCGACTTGCGCCCGATCGTGGTCAGCTCCAGCACCGGCATGTTCGCGACGGACCAGCCAGCCCGGCCGCCCGTGACCTTGAGCAGGCCACGGTGGATGGCGTTCATCGCTTTCAGCGAGAAATCACTAGGCATACCCGGAGCATAAAGGGGTCGTGAGTGGTACGGCCGGTTAGAACCGGCCGTACCACTCACGAGTCCTACATGTTGATCATGTGACCGGCGAGGCCGTGGATGGCCTCCTTGACGGCCTCGCCCAGCGTCGGGTGCGCGTGGACGTTGCGCGCGACCTCGTGCACGGTCAGGTCCCATTGCTGCGCCAGCGTCAGCTCGGGCAGCAGCTCCGTCACCTCGGGCCCGATCAGGTGCGCGCCCAGCAGTTCGCCGTGCGTGCCGTCGCTGATGATCTTCACGAACCCGGCCGCTTCGCCGAGGCCGTGCGCCTTGCCGTTGGCCGTGAACGGGAACTTGGCGACCTGGACGTCGAAGCCCTTCTCGCGGGCCTGCGCCTCGGTCCAGCCGAACGACGCGATCTGCGGCTGGCAGTAGGTCGCGCGCGGGATCATCACGAAGTCGAGCTCCATGGTCTCCGCGCCCGCGATCGTCTCGGCCGCGACGACGCCCATCGACTCCGAGGCGTGCGCGAGCATGAGCTTGGCGGTCACGTCGCCGATCGCGAAGATGTGCGGGACGTTGGTGCGGCCACGGCCGTCGACGGCGATGGCGCCGCGGTCGGTCAGCGCGACGCCGGTCTTCTCCAGGCCGTAGCCCTCGACCCTGGGCTGGAAACCGATGGCCTGCAACACCTTGTCGGCCTCGAGGACCTGCTGACCGTCCTTCGAGGACACGGTCACGCGCACCGACGGGCCCGAGTCGTCGATCGACTCGACCTTGGTCGACGTCAGAACGCGAATACCGAGCTTGCGGTAGCGGCGGGCCAGCTCGGCGGAGACCTCGGCGTCCTCCAGCGGGACCATGCGGTCGAGGAACTCGACGATGGTGACGTCGACGCCGTAGTTGTGCAGCACGTAGGCGAACTCGACGCCGATCGCGCCTGCGCCGGCGATGATGATGCTGCCGGGGAGGTCGCGCTCCATGATCTGCTGCTCGTAGCTGACCACGCGGGAGCTTCGCGAGGTGCCCGGCAGCAGCCGCGCGGACGCGCCGGTCGCGATGACGCAGTGGTCGAAGGTGATCGTCGAGCCGTTGACACGCAGCGTGTGGTCGTCGATGAACTCACCGCGGCCGTCGAACTCGGTGATGCCGTTCTTCTTCATCAGGAAGTGCACGCCCTTGACGCGCCCGTCGGCGACCTTGCGGCTGCGGTCGAAGGCGGCGCCGTAGTCGAAGCGGACGTTCTCGGTGCCGGAGATGCCGAAGGTCTTGGCCTCTTTGGTGACGATGTGCGCGAGCTCGGCGTTGCGCAGCAGCGCCTTCGACGGGATGCACCCGACGTTGAGGCAGACGCCGCCCCAGTACTTCTCCTCCACGACCGCGGCCTTGAGCCCCAGCTGCGAAGCGCGGATCGCCGCGACGTACCCGCCGACGCCGGCGCCCAGCACGACTACATCGAAGTCTGCACTCATACTTCGGAACTTACTCTCACTCACCGGCTGAAGGGGGCGATTCCCGCCGGGCCTGGGCCAGCAGCGACGTGATCGCCGTCATGATCCGCGCGGTGGCCTCGTCCAGCACCTCGCGCGTCGGGTTCGGGCCCGCGAGGTCGTCGAGGTGGACCGGCGGACCGGCGATGAGGTGGACGGTCTTGCGGCGCAGCAGCCGAGGCAGGAACGAGCCGGCCGGGAGCAGCTCGTGGGTGCCCCAGTTCGCCAGCGGGATCACCGGCGCGCCGGTCTCCAGCGCGATGCGCGCGGTGCCGGTCTTGCCCTTCATCGGCCAGCGGTCGGCGCGGTCGGAGAACGTCGCCTCCGGGAAGATCGCGACGCACTCCCCCGCGTTGACGGCGGCGACGGCGTCGCGGAACGCCTCCGACGCCGTCGGCGCGCCGCGGTAGACCGGGATGTGCTTGCCGGAGCGCATGATGTTGCCGACCACCGGCGCGTCCCACAGGCTCGCTTTCGCCAGGTAGCGCGGCACGCGGCCGGCTTCGAGGCAGAACGCGGTCACCGTGGTCGGGTCGGCGAACGAGAGGTGGTTCGAGGCGACCAGCACGCCGCCGGTCTTCGGCAGTGAGCCGCTCACCCTGAACCGGGTGGACAGCACGAGGAACGGCCACACCACGTCGATGGCGAGGCTGAACCAGAAGCCACGGCCCGCGCGGACGAACCGCCTGCCGTAGGCGATCATCTGGCGGAAGGTGAGCGTGTCCAGCGCGGTCCATCGGTTTCCGATCAGCACAAGCGCTATTCGTAGCCGATGGACCCGCCGATGGGCCACTGAGGGCGGGTTTCCCGCCTAGGGCGTCACACCCGTTCGAGCACCACGACCGGGATCTCCCGGTCGGTCTTGGTCTGGTAGTTGTCGTAGTCCGGCCAGACCTTGGCCATGACCGGCCACAGCTTGGCGCGCTCCTCGCCCTCGGTCGTGCGGGCGCGTGCGGTGAACTTGTCGCCCCAGATCTGCACCTTGGCCTCGGGGTCGGCGAGCAGGTTGAGGTACCAGCCCGGGTGGTTCGGCGCGCCGCCCTTGGACGCGACGATCACCGGGTTGCCGTCGACTTCCTGGTAGATCAGCGCGAACTTGCGCTCCTGGCCGGTCTTGCGGCCCTTCGTGGTGAGCACCAGGGTCGGCACCCCGCCGTTCCAGTCGTGACCTTCCTTCCCGTCGGTCTCTTCGTAGCGGCGGACGTGCTCGTCACCGAACAGCATCTAAACGGCTCCTTCAGTTGGCGAATCGGTTCGTCGCGCTCACGAGCGCGTGCAGCGTGCCCGGCTCGTCGAACGCGTGTCCAGCGTCGTCGACGATGATCAGCTCCGCACCCGGAAGCACCTGCGCGAGCTCCCAGGCGGTCGTCGCGGGGGTGACCACGTCGTACCTTCCCTGGACCAGAACGCACGGGATACCCGCGATCTTCCCGGCGTCACACAGCAGCTGCCCCTCTTCGAGCCAGCCGCCGTGCCGGAAGTAGTGGTTCTCGATCCTGGCGATGGCCAGCGCGAAGCCGGGGTCGCTGAACGCGTCGACCACGTCCTGGCTGGGCAGCAGCTTGAGCACCTCGCCTTCCCATCGGCTCCACGCCAGCGCCGCCGAGGTCCGGACCAGCGGATCCTCGTCGTAGAGCAGCTCGTGGAACACCTCGACCAGGTCCTCGCCGCGGCGCTCGGCGGGCACCGGCTCCAGGAACCGCGCCCAGTGCTCGGGGAACAACATCCCGGCGCCGCCGCCGTAGAGCCAGTCGAGTTCCTTCTTCCGCAACACCGCGATCCCGCGCAGCACCAGCTCGGTCACCCGGCCAGGATGAGTCTGGGCGTACGCGAGGCCGAGCGTGCTGCCCCACGAGCCGCCGAACACCATCCAGCGGTCGATACCGAGGTGCTCGCGGAGGCGTTCGATGTCGGCCACGAGATGCCAGGTGGTGTTGGACGCGAGATCCGCAGCCGGGTCCCCGCAGTGGGGGATGCTGCGCCCGCAGCCACGCTGGTCGAAGATGACGATCCGGTAGCGATCCGGGTCGAACAGCCTGCGGTGCCGGGGACTCGCGCCGCCGCCGGGCCCGCCGTGCAGGAACACCACCGGTTTTCCGTCCGGATTCCCGCTTTCCTCCCAATAGATCTCGTTGCCGTCACCGACGTCGAGCATCCCGTGCCGGTGGCTTTCGAGTTCGGGGTAAAGGCCGATCATGGGTTTCACTATGCCGAACGGGCGTGTCCGGCGGCACTTTCCGCGCCGGAAGCTGGCTACACTTGCGCCCGACCGGCCTACTGGCCGGTCCACCGTCTTATGCCCTCGGAGGGATCATGACCGCGCGTCCTCACGTGACTCTCTCCGATGTCGCACGCAGCGCGCAGGTCTCGCTGGCGACGGCGTCCCGCGTGCTCAACGGCACCACCAATGTCCGCTCCGACCTGCGTGATCGCGTGGTCTCCGCGGCTTCGGAGCTGGCGTACACACCCAACGCGCACGCGCAGGCGCTGGCGGGCGGCGCGCAGCCGACGGTCGGCGTGATCTGTCACGACGTCAGCGACCCGTATTTCGCGGCCGTCGCCCGCGGCGTCATGCGCGTGGCAGGCGACAACGGCCTGCTGGTCATGCTGGCCAGCACCTTTCGCGACCCGCAGAAGGAGGTCGAGTACGTCTCGATGCTCCGCGCGCAGCGTGCGTCGGCGATCCTGCTGATCGGTTCCGGGTTCGAGGACCGCGGCTGGGAGCGCGCGATGGCCGCCGAACTCGACCCGTACCGGCGCGGCGGCGGTCAGGTAGCTGTAGTCAGCAGGCACCGCAGCCTCAAGGTCGACACCGTCCAGCCGGAGAACCGGGAGGGCGCGGCCGCGCTCGCCCGCGCGCTGACCGGCCTCGGGCACCGCAAGTTCGCCGTGCTGACCGGGCCGCGCGCGCTGACCACGGTCAGCGACCGGCTCGGCGGGTTCGCCGACGAGCTGGCACTGCACGGCGTCAAGCTCACCGACGCCGACATCTTCGAGGCGCCGTTCACCCGTGACGGCGGCTATGCGGCCGCGCGGGACCTGCTGGCCAAGAAACATCCGGCGACCTGTGTGTTCGCCGTGACCGACGTGATGGCGATCGGCGCGCTGACCGCGTTCAGGGAAGCGGGTGTCTCGGTGCCCGCCGACATTTCGCTTGCCGGATTCGATGACATCCCGGTTGTGCGCGATCTCACCCCGGCGCTGACCACGGTCGCGCTGCCGCTCGAAGCGCTCGGCGAACACGCGATGGACCTCGCGCTCAAGGGCGCACGCGGCACCCGCAGCCGGATTCTGCGCCTGGAAGGCGAAGTGGTGCTCCGCGAGAGCACCGCCAAGGTCTGACCGACCGGTCTTGTCCTCTCGCCCGTCGTGACCTACCTTCTCTTGAGAAAGCGCTTTCAGGAATAGAGGAGAAAGGCGGCCCATGACGCTCTTGCTGCCCACCCCGGACGGCGATCTGACGCGGTGGACCCCTTCCGGCACCGGTTTCGCGCCACCGTCACGGGGACAATCGGTCACGCGCACCGCCTACGCGGCCGCGCACGTCGTGCTCGACCCGCTGACCGGCGAGCTCGACTGGGACACCACCGCCGCGTTCCGGCAGCACCTCTGGTCGTGCGGGCTCGGCGTGGCCGAGGCGATGGACACCGCCCAGCGCGGCATGGGCCTCGACTGGGCCGAGACCCAGAAGCTGATCAAGCGCACCGGAGCCGACGCGCGCGGCCCGTGGGTCGCCGGTGTCGGCACCGACCAGCTTCCCGCCGGTCCCTCCACAGTGGACGCCATCGTGGCCGCCTGGCGCGAGCAGTACGACCTGGTCGTCGAAGCAGGCGCGCTCCCGGTGCTGATGGCGAGCCGGGCGCTCGCCGCCGCGGCATCCGGGCCTGCCGACTACCGTGCCGCATACGGGAAGCTCCTGTCCACAGTGGAGCAACCGGTCCTGCTGCACTGGCTCGGCGAGCAGTTCGACGCCTCGCTGGCCGGATACTGGGGCCACAACGACGTCCGCGAAGCCGCCAACGAACTCGCCGCGCTCTGCACCGAGCACGCCGAGAAGATCGTCGGCGTCAAGGTTTCCGTGCTGGACGCCGAAATCGAGACCGCGTTCCGGCGCGCACTGCCGCCGGGTGTCGCCTGCTACACCGGCGACGACTTCAACTACCCCGAGCTGATCGCGGGCGACGATCAGGGCCACAGCGAGGCGCTGCTCGGCATCTTCGACCCGATCGCCCCGGTCGCGGGTCTCGCGTTCGACCGCCTGGACGCCGGCGACACCGCCGGTTTCCGCGCGCTGCTCGACCCGACCGTGCCGCTGGCGCGGCAGATCTTCCGCGCGCCCACACAGTTCTACAAGACCGGCGTGGTGTTCCTGGCTTACCTCAACGGTCACCAGAACCACTTCCGCATGCTCGGCGGCCTGGAGTCGTCGCGCTCGATCACGCACCTGGCGACCGTGCTGCGGCTGGCCGACGAAGCGGGCGTGCTCACCGACCCCGACCTCGCGGTGCGCCGCATGCGTCCGCTGCTCGAAACCGCGGGGGTGTGGTGATGGATCGCCTGAGCCTCAACCAGATCACGACCAAGACCTGGTCGGTGCCCGAAGCCGTCAAGGGCTGCGCGGAAGCGGGTGTCGGCTGGATCGGGCTGTGGCGTGACAAGGTCGCCGAGACCGGTGTCGCGGAGACCGCGCGGCTGGTCGCCGAGCACGGTCTGCGCGTCTCTTCCTTGTGCCGTGGCGGTTTCTTCACCGGGGTGAACCCGGACGGCACCCCGGTCGACGGCATCGCGCAGACGCGCGAGGCCATCGACGAGGCCGCCCAGCTCGGCACCGACGTGCTGGTGCTGGTGGTGGGCGGCATCGCCGAGAACGATCTGGCGCTGTCGCGTCAGCGCGTGGCCGACGCGGTCGGCGAGCTGGCCCCGTACGCGCGGGAACGGGGTGTCCGGCTCGGCCTGGAACCGTTGCACCCCATCCAGTGCGCCGAACGGTCTGTTCTGTCTACTTTGGACCAGGCGCTCGCGCTCGCGGAGGAGCACCCGGCCGACTCGGTCGGCGTCATCGTCGACGAGTTCCATGTCTGGTGGGACCCGCGCATCGAAGAGACGATCGCCAAGGCGTCGGGGCGGATCCTCGGTTTCCATGTCTGTGACCAGATGTGGCCGCTGACCGACCCGCTGATGGGCCGCGCGTTGCCCGGTGACGGACCCATCGATCACCGGCATCTGCGAGCGTGCGTCGAAGCGGCGGGGTACACCGGTCCGATCGAGGTCGAGGTGTTCAACACCGAATTGTGGCAACGACCCGGAGGCGAAGTGCTGGCGGAGGTCATTGCCGCATATCGGGACCACGTCGCCTAGACCTTGCTGGGCTCGATCCTGTCGATCTTGTTCTCATAGAGCCATCGCAGGCTTTCGTTGCCGCCGCGGGCCGCTCGCTTGAGCATCACGCGCATGATCGGATCGCGCAGGATGCGGGTGAGCGGACCGGCGGCCTTCCAGTCGCCGTTCTTCTTCCCGAGTTCGACGACGGCCTCGACCCGCGCACGGCGCAGCGACTCGTACTTGGTCAGTGCCGCGGCGATATCACTGTTGTCCCGCAGGCACTTCGCGAGCACGACGGTGTCTTCGATCGCCATCGCCGCGCCCTGACCGCTCGACGGGGAGGTGGCGTGCGCCGCGTCGCCGATGATCACCATGCGGCCGTTGTGCCACTTCGGCACGGACGGGAAGTCGTAGGTGTTCCAGCCCGCGAAGAACTCGTCGGTCGCCTTGACGACCTCGAGGGCGGGACCACGGTCACCGGCGAACATCTCCATCAGCTCGGCGCGCCACTGCTCGGAGCTGATCGCGGCCAGCTCCTCGGCGGTCGGCTCGACCGGGCGCGCCGGGTTGGCCACCCACCACACCTCGCCGCTCGGGCTCTGCATGCAGGCGAAGAAGCAGCTGCGGCCGAAGATCGAGTTCATCACGCCGGGTTCGAGGTCGAACCGGACGTTCTTGGCGTACCCGCCGATGTTGAGCAGGCCGACGTAGCGCGCGCTCGGCGCCTGCGGGTCGATGATCTCGCGGGTGCGCGAGCGCAGGCCGTCCGCGCCGATCAGCAGGTCGCCCTCAGCCGTCGTGCCGTCCGCGAACCTGGCGAGCACACCGGTCTCGGTCTTCTCGGCGTCGACGAGGCGCTTGCCGTACTCGATGCGCACGCCGCGCCGGATCGCCTCCTCGCGCAGCGTGGCGTAGAGGTCGGCCCGTCGCATGGTCTGGCTCGCGGAGCCGTCCGCGCGTGCGCCGCCGTAGGGCAGCTCGCCGAGCGTCTTCCCGGAGCCGCTGATGATGGATATGCGTGGCGTGTCGAAGCCCAGCTTGCGGACGACACCATCGAGGTCGAGTACGTGCAGCGCGTCGAGCGCGTTCACCGCGAGGGTCAGAAACGCACCAACACCGTCCGCCGTCTTTTCGTAGGCCTCATAGATGACAGAGTCGATTCCCGCTTCACGCAAGGCGATCGCACTCAGCGGACCCGCGATGCCGCCGCCGACGATCAAAGCTGTGTATGTCATATACCGAGTATATGACATAAACTTGCCCGCTATACCCGCCGAACCAGCGAATGTGAGTGCCATGAACCACAACATTCCGCCCACTGGAATCGACATGCTTTGGGGCCGAACGGACACCCCGCGACCCAAGCAGCGGCTCAGCGTCTCGCACATTGTGCGAACAGCCGCGGCGCTCGCCGACGCCGACGGCCTCGAAGCCGTGTCCATGGCGAAAATCGCCGAGCGACTGGGTTTTACGGCCATGTCGCTATATCGGCACATCAAGAGCAAGGACGACCTGCTACTGCTGATGCTGGACTGGGTCGCGGCCGTCCCACCCGAACTCGACGACCGGCACGAGGACTGGCGAACGGGCCTGACTTTCTGGTGCCGCGCACAATGGGAATTGCTGTGCGCACATCCCTGGATCGTGCATATCCCGATCACCGGTCCACCGGTCACGCCCAATCATGTGACATGGACCGATCGCGCACTCGGCATGCTCGGTGAAACCCGGCTCAGCGAACGCGACAAGGTGGACATTGTTTTGTTGCTCGCGAGCTATTTGCACACCACCGCGCGGTTCACCGCCGAGCGCGGCACGACCGATCCGGCCGCCCGGGTGCCCTACGGCACCTTGCTCGACGGCCTCGTCGAAGCCGACCGCTTCCCCTCGCTCCGCGCGGCCGTCGACGCGGGCGCGTTCGACCACGTGTCGAACCAGGACGAGGCGGACCGCGAGTTCGGCTACTCCTTCGGCCTCTCCCGCATTCTCGACGGCGTCGAAGCGCTGATCGCTCAGCGTTCGCCGTAGGTCTGCTCGCAGGGAATGCCGTCGTGGTCGGCGTCCCAGCTCACCGGATAACCCGCCCGCACCCAAGCGCTGTAGGCGTAGCTGTAGGAATACCCCTCCGCGCCCATCCGCTGGCAGGGCGTCAACGCCTTCTCCGGCGCACGCACGGTCGTGACGGGCGGCTGCTGGACCACGGTGACCGGCGGCTGGATCACGACGGCGGCGGGCGGAGCGGTCACCGTCGCCTGCGACACCACGGTCGCCACCGTGGCCCTAGTCCCCGGGTCGGGCAGGGCCGAAGTGCTCTGTTCTCCCGGTCACGGAGCGTGCGGCACCCTAAGATCCACGCATGACATACCCGCCGCCACACCAGCAGCAGCCTTCGAAAACGCCATGGCTCTGGATCTCCATCGCGATCGTGGCGGTGCTCGCACTACTGACGACCGGCATCTTCCTCGTCGTCCGGTACCTCAAGGACGACGAGGAAACCCAAGCCGCCGACCGTGTCTCGACGACGACAAGCACCTCGGCGTCCCCCTCCCCCACGAGCGCGCCGATCGCGATCCCCGGTTCCCGGGCACCGCTGCCCCAGCGCCCGGCCCCGCTCGCCGACCCGACCGGCTGCGAATACGCCGCCACCCCCGACCGGCCGGCTTCGAAGCCCGCCACCAAACCCGCCGACGGCGCCGTGCCCGCCGCAGGCAAGGCGACGGTCACCCTCAAGACCAGCGCGGGCACGATCGGCCTTGACCTCGACCGCGCGCTCGCGCCCTGCACGGTCGCCAGCTTCGTCAGTCTCGCCAAGCAGGGCTTCTACACCGGGACGTCCTGCCACCGCCTCGCCGTCGAAGGATTGCAAATGCTGCAATGCGGCGACCCCACCGGCAAGGGCACCGGCGGCCCCGGTTACGCGTTCCGCGACGAGACCTTCCCGCAGATCCAGTACGGCCGCGGCATTCTCGCCATGGCCAACTCGGGCCCGGACACCAACGGCAGCCAGTTCTTCATGGTCTACGGCGACGCCCAGCTCCCGCCGAACTACACCGTCTTCGGCAGCATCTCCGACGAGGGCCTGACCGTGCTCGACAAGGTCGCCAAGGCAGGCATCGACCCGGCCTCCGCCTCCCAAAGCCCGGACGGCACCGGCGCTCCCGTCCTTCCGGTGCAGTTCACCGAGGTCACCGTCGGATAGTCCTTTGTAGACACGGGGGTCGTGAGTGATGCGGCCGGTTCTATTGACGGGAAAGGCAATTGTGGCGTGGCGGTCCGGAGTTTAGCGGCTTTATCCCGGCCGCTTTACTCCGCAAGGTCGTGAGTGTTCCGGCTGCCAGGCTGAAGTGAGGGGACCCCTCAGAGCGTATGTCGCACCCAGGGGTCCCCTCGCTGCACACAGCACGCCACATTAGCCCTTCCCCTCAATAACCGGCGAAAACACTCACGACCCCCATGTTCCCAGGCAGGAATTCACCACCCGTCGTCAGCGATCCCATCATCCGCACACCCCGAAATCCGACTTCGGAAAGCGCGAAACCCCAAGCCCGCAGGCGTCCTTTTAGGACAGTTTCGAGCCACGCCGAACCGACCGGGGTGAGCTGTCTCACCGGTTGATCGGCCAACCGCCGGGTCGTTGACTACGCTGCGGGCATGTCGAGGCTGCTGGTGGTGGAAGACGACGAGACGATCGGTTCTGTGCTGGAGTCCAGCCTCCGGTTGCACGGCTATCAGATCTCGTGGCAGCGGACCGGCCGCGGCGCGCTCATCGAGGCGGAGCACGGGGAGTTCGACCTGGTGCTGCTGGACCTCGGGCTGCCCGACCTGGACGGGGTCGAGGTGTGCCGCAGGCTGCGGGCGGCGTTGCCGTCGACGGTGCTGGTGATCCTGACCGCGCGGCAGGACGAGATGGACGTCGTGGTCGGGCTCGAGGCGGGCGCCGACGACTACCTCACCAAGCCGGTGCGGCTGGGTGAGCTGCTCGCGCGGGTGCGGGCGCACCTGCGGCGGGGCACGACGCACACGCCGAGCAAGCCGCCGATCGAGGTGGGGCGGCTGACCGTCGACACCGCCGGGCGGCGTGTGTGTCTCGACGGGCGGGAGATCAGCTTGCGGGCCAAGGAGTTCGACCTGCTGGCGAGGCTGGCCGAGCAGCCGGGCGTGGCGGTCAGCAGGGACACGCTGATGAGCGAGGTGTGGGACGAGCACTGGTACGGCTCGACCAAGACGCTCGACGTGCACATCGCCGCGCTGCGGCGGAAGCTCACCGACTCCGCGGAGTCGCCTGAGGCGGCGCCGCGCATTTCAACGCTGCGCGGGCACGGGTATCGGCTCGAACGACCGAGCGTGTAACCGTGCGGAGAAGGATCGTCACGCTGGCCGTGACGGCGGCGATGCTGGCGATCTTCCTCTTCGGGCTGCCGCTGGGGTTCGGCGTGGTCAAGTTCTACCGGGCCAGCGAATACTCCGAGCTGGAACGGGCCGCCGACTCCGTCATGGTGGCCGTGGCGCCGGACCTCGTCGAGGGCATCCCGCCGACGCGGCTGCCGCAGCTGGACCCCGAGGAGTCGGAGGCGCTGGTCGGCGTCTACACCCCGGACGGCACGCTGCTCATCGGCGAAGGCCCGAAAAAGGCCGACCACGTCGTGATGAAGGCGCGGGGTTCCGACTGGGCGAGCGGTGACGTCGGCGACCAGCTCGTCGTGGCCGTACCCGTGGTCAACGGCGACGAGTTGAGCGGGATGGTCCGCGCGGCGATCCCGCGGAGCCAGCTCTACCGCCATGTCGCGGTGACCTGGCTCGGGATGCTGGGCCTGGCCGTCGTCGCGATCGCCACCACGTGGCTGGTCGCCAGGCGGCTCGCCGCGCGGCTCGCCAGGCCGCTGGAAGAACTGTCCGCCGCCGCCGAACGGCTCGGCGAGGGCGACTTCACCGTCCGCGCGCGCCGGGCCGGGCTGCCGGAGACCGACCGGGTGGCCGAGACGCTCGACACGACCGCCGAGCGCATCCGCGAGACGCTGGAGCGGGAGCAGGCCTTCGCCGCGAACGCCTCGCACCAGCTGCGCACCCCGTTGACCGGCCTGCGGCTGCAGCTCGAAGCCGCGCTGGAGTCACCGGACATGGAGCCGAGGCACGCCATCGCGGCCGGCATCTCGTCGGCGGACCGGCTCGAGCGGACCATCGACGACCTGATCGCGTTGTCCCGCCTGACCCGCAAGCCGAACACGCCGCTCGACCTCCACGCGCTGCTCGCCGAGCTGCGGCCGGGCTGGGAGGAGCTGCTCGACGGCCGCGGCCTGCGCATCGTCACCTCCGACACCTGGCCGCCGCGCGCGTCGGCCGCGGCGGTGCGCCAGGTGCTCGGCGTGCTGCTCGACAACGCGGTCATCCACGGCAGCGGGACGGTGACCGTACTGGTCAGGGAGGCGGGCGACGCGATCGCGGTCGACGTCAGCGACGAGGGCGCCGGTATCGACGGCGACGTCGACCTGTTCGCGGTCGCGCACACCACCGCGGAGGGTCACGGCATCGGGCTGGCGCTGGCACGCAGCCTCGCCGAGGCCGAGGGCGGCAGGCTGCGGCTCACCAGGCCCACACCGCCGACGTTCACCCTGCTCCTGCCAGGGGAAGACCCGGCGGACGGGGACTAGGGGGGATCATCCGCGCCGGCCGGGCCTGGGGCTGACCCTAAACGGTCGTACGCCAGCGGAAGGTATACCGAAAGTTAGCTGACACTTTGCCTGTGCCATCCGGACCGCCGGGTTGCCGAGCTTCGCCGGCGCGGCCAAGGTCGAGCCGAACGGTCCATCGCAGGGCGAAGAGGCAGAGAAACGAATCGCCACGATATTCAGCTTCACCGCAACAGATCGCCAGGGTGATCTTCCTCTTCGCAATCGATCGGTGTTTTCGCGTCCAAGAACGACCGATACCGTTGACGCGATACACACCTCGACGAGGAGGACTTCAGCGTGAACCAGCGAACCGGGCCCAGTGCGACCAGGGCAGTGCTGTTCCGGCGCAAATCGGTCGAGGACCTGGTGGCACACGGTGGCGAGGGCGAAGGCGGCCACCTCAAGCGGTCGCTCGGCCTCGGCCAGCTGACCACGCTCAGCATCGGCGCGACGCTCGGCAGCGGCATCTTCGTCGTGCTCGGCCAGGCGGTGCCCGTCGCGGGCCCGGCCGTGGTGATCTCGTTCATCCTCGCGGGCGTCACCGCGTTGTTCTCGGCGCTCTCCTACGCCGAACTCGCCGGCATGATCCCGCTCTCCGGCTCCTCCTACTCCTATACCTACGCCACGCTCGGCGAGCTGATCGCCTGGGTGTGCGGCTGGTGCCTGGTGCTGGAGTACGGCGTGTCGGTCGCCTCGGTCGCGGTCGGCTGGGGCCAGTACCTCAACGAGCTGCTGAACCTGCTGTTCGGCTTCGGCATCCCGGACGCGCTGAGCCAGCCACCCGGCGACGCGGGCGGGGTCGTCAACCTGCCCGCGATCGCGGTCGTGCTGCTCGCGATGTTCCTGCTGCTCGGCGGCGCGAAGGAGAGCGCACGGGCGAACTTCGTCATGGTGGTCGTCAAGGTCGCGACGCTGGTGCTGTTCTGCGCGATCGCGTTCACCGCGGTCAAGGCGGGCAACTTCAAGCCGTTCCTGCCGCTGGGACTGGCCGGGATGAGCGCGGGCGGCGCGAAGCTGTTCTTCTCCTACATCGGGTTCGACGCCGCGTCGACCGCGGGCGAGGAGGCGAAGAACCCGCAGAAGGACCTGCCGCGCGCGATCCTGCTGTCGCTGGGCATCGTCACGCTGCTGTACTGCCTGGTCGCGGTCGCCGCGGTCGGCGCGTTCCCCTGGCAGAAGTTCGACTCGAACGAGGCGGCGCTGTCCCAGGTGCTCACCAGCATCGTGAGCAACAAGCTGTGGTCGATCCTGCTCGCGATCGGCGCCATCGTGGCGATCTCCAGCGTCGTGCTGACCGTCCTCTATGGCCAGACCCGCATCCTGTTCGCGATGTCGCGTGACGGTCTCGTGCCGAAGTTCATGTCCAAAGTGGACCCCAAGAGCGGCACTCCGAAGATCAACACGCTGGTCGTGTCCGTGTTCGTCGCGCTGCTCGCCGCGTTCATCCCGCTCGGCAAGCTGGCCGACGCCACCAGCATCGGCACGCTGTTCGCGTTCGGCCTGGTCAACGTGGCGGTGATCCTGCTGCGCCGCCGCAGCCCCGACCGGCCGCGCTCGTTCCGGGTGCCGTTCTCGCCGGTGACGCCGCTGCTCGGGGTCGCGTGCTGCCTGTACATGATGTTCAGTCTCGACGTGGAGACCTGGATCGTGTTCGGCGGCTGGATGCTGCTCGGCCTGGGTCTGTACTTCGGCTACGGCATCCGCAAATCAGAACTGGCGAGGCGTACGTGATCATCGCAGTCCACCAAGGCCCCTACTCGGCGCTCACCGAAGCCGGCTTCAAAGCCGCGGGCTCGGGAGCCGACCTGCTCATCTGCGCCGAGATGATCACCACCGGCTACAACATCGGCGCGGCGGTGCACGAGCGCGCCGAGCCCGCCGACGGCCCGACCGCCGAACGGGTCGCCAAGATCGCGAGCGGCACCGGCGTGGCCATCGCGTACGGCTATCCCGAGCGCGCCGGTGAGAAAGTATTCAACAGTGTCCAGCTGATTGACGCACAAGGCACACGAATTGCCAATTACCGGAAAACTCACCTTTTCGGGGAACTGGACAAGAATTGGTTCACCCCCGGTGACGAAGCGATCGTGCAAACCGAGTTCGGCGGGCTCACCGTCGGTTTCCTGATCTGCTACGACGTCGAATTCCCCGAGCTCGTGCGGGCCCACGCGCTCGCCGGCACGGAATTACTCATCGTGCCCACCGCGCTGATGAGCCCGTACGAGCTGGTCGCCGACACGGTCGTGCGCTCGCGCGCCTACGAGAGCCAGCTTTACGTCGCCTACGCGAACCGGTGCGATGTCGAAGCGGAGCTCGACTACTGCGGCCGCAGCACGGTCGTCGCGCCGACCGGCGACGTGCTCGCCAAGGCGGGCGGCGGCGAAGAGCTGCTCGTCGCGACCGTCGACCGCGACACGCTGCGGCACTCCCGCACCGAGAACACCCACCTGGCCGATCGCAGGCCGGAGCTGTACCCGTTGCTGAACAAAGGAACCACATCATGACGTCCGCCGTTCCCACCGCGATCCACACGGATGAGCCGGCAGGCAAGCCGATCACCATGTTCGGCCCCGACTTCCCGTTCGCCTACGACGACTACCTCGCGAACCCGGCCGGTCTCGGCTCGGTGCCACCGGAGCGGCACGGCACCGAGGTCGCCGTGATCGGCGGCGGCCTGTCCGGCATCGTGACCGCGTACGAGCTGATGAAGCTGGGGCTGCGCCCGGTGGTCTACGAGATCGACGAGATCGGCGGGCGGCTGCGCACGGTCGGCTTCCCCGGCGCGCCGTCGGGGGTCACCGCGGAGATGGGCGCGATGCGCTTCCCGCCGTCGTCGACCGCGTTGTTCCACTACATCGACAAGGTCGGCCTGGAGACCACGCCGTTCCCGAACCCGCTCGCGCCCGGCACCCCGAGCACGGTGGTGGACCTCAAGGGGCAGAGTCACTACGCGACGACGCAGGACGATCTGCCCGAGGTCTTCTCGGACGTCGCGCGAGCGTGGCAGCGCACACTCGAAGACCAGGTCGAGTTCGCCGAGATGCAGACCGCCATCCGTGAGCGCGACGTCAAGACCGTCAAACGGATCTGGGACGGGCTGGTCGAAAAGCTCGACAATCAGACGTTCTACGGGTTCCTGTGCGACTCGCCCGCGTTCGCCTCCTTCCGCGACCGCGAGATCTTCGGGCAGGTCGGGTTCGGCACCGGCGGCTGGGACACCGACTTCCCGAACTCGATTCTCGAAATCCTGCGCGTGGTCTATACCGGCGCCGACGACGAGCACCGCAGCATCGTCGGCGGCAGCCGCCAGCTGCCGTTGCGGTTGTGGGAGCGCGCACCGGACCACTTGACGCACTGGCCTGCCGGAACCACCTTGAAGTCGTTGCACGAAGGCGGGAAACCGTTGCCGGGCGTCGCCCACCTGCATCGCACGGCCCCCAACAACATCACGGTCACCGACACCAACGGCAGCATCAGGACCTACCCCGCGGCCGTGTTCACCGCGCAGAGCTGGATGTTACTTTCGACCATCTCCTGCGACGAATCACTGTTTCCCATCGATCATTGGACCGCGATCGAGCGCACGCACTACATGGCCTCATCGAAGGTTTTCGTGCCTGTCGACCGTCCGTTCTGGCTGGACAAAGATCCGGCGACCGGGCGCGACGTGATGAGCATGACGCTCACCGACCGGATGCCGCGCGGCACCTATCTGCTCGGCGACGACCCGGCTTCACCAGCGGTTATCTGCCTGTCCTACACCTGGGCCGACGATTCACTGAAATGGCTGCCGCTCTCGGTTTCCGAGCGCGTGGAGGTGATGCTGCAGTCGCTGCGCGAGATATACCCGACCGTGGATGTTCGACGGCACATCATCGGCGACCCGGTCACCGTGTCGTGGGAAGCGGAGCCGAACTTCATGGGCGCCTTCAAGGCGAACCTGCCCGGCCACTACCGCTACCAGCGCAGACTGTTCACGCACTTCATGCAGGACAGGCTGGAACCGCGTTACCGCGGCCTGTTCATCGCGGGCGACGACGTCTCGTGGACGGCGGGCTGGGCGGAGGGCGCTGTCCAGACCGCGCTGAACGCGGTGTGGGGTGTCGTCAGGCATTTCGGTGGCGCCAGTGACCGGGCCAACCCGGGACCCGGCGATATTTTCGACGACATTTCCCCGATTAATCTGCCTGAGTGAGTAAATCGTGCGAATATAAACGCATGAGCAGCGAGCCCCCACCGAGATGGCGCCGACTGGAACCGGATGAGCGAAAGGAGCAAATCTTCACTTGCGCCGTGCAGCTGTTCGGTCAGCGCCCCTATTCCGAGGTGTCCACATCGGACATTGCGGCCGAGGCAGGCGTCGCCCGTGGTCTCATCAACCACTACTTTGGGACCAAACGTGAGTTGTACCTCGAGGTGATCCGGCGCGCGCTGGTCGTGCCGAGGATGGCCGTCGAGATACTCCCGGAGGGGCCGCTGGAGCTCCGCGCGGACGTCGCCATCGACTGGTTCCTCGACATGGTGACCAAGCAGGAGCGCACCTGGCTCGCGGCGATCGCCCCGGAGGGCATCGGCCGTGATCTCGAGATCGAGGAGATACTCGAGGAAGCGGACAAGGAGTCGGCCGACCGCGTGCTCGAAGCCGTCGGCCTCTCCCGCGAGAGCGAGCACGGCCCGGAGCTGAACGCGCTCGTCCGCGCCTTCGGCGGCATGGTGAAGGCGGCAGGCCGGGAATGGCTGGTGCGCGGCTCGCTCACCCGCGAGCAGGTGCACACCCTGCTGAGCAAATCTCTGGTCACGCTCGTCGGTGAAGTGTTTCCGGTGATCCAGGCGGAGAATCAGCCTATCGAGTGAGCGAGTAGTCGAGGGCCTTTGTGAGAGGGTCGAACGGCTATGACCCTCCTGAGTGGAACCTTCTCGGGAACGCTCCTGCTCGAACCCCGTACCCCGCCTCCACCTCCCCGCCGCCCGCGTCAGTGGCTGTTGCCCGCGGTGCTGCTCGTGTGCTGGCTGGTGCTCGGCGGCGCGACCGGACCCTTCCCAGGGAAACTGACCGAGATCCAGAGCAACGACCCGAGCTCCTTCCTGCCCGCGGGCGCCGAGTCGACGGCCGTGCAGGAACTGCAGGAGAAGTTCGCCCAGCGACGGCTGCTCGTGACGGTCGTGGTGTTCGAGCGCGCGACCGGCCTGACCACGATCGACCAGGTCACCATCGCCGAGAAGGCCGCCGAGCTGTCCGGCACCCGCGGGCTCGACGGGCCGGGCTCGCCCCCGATCTTCTCCGTCGACGGCCGCGCGGCCCAGGTACTGCTGCCGGTGTCCGGCGAAGATCCCTACCAGGCGGGCGCGGTCGTCAAGGAACTCCGGATCGTCGCGTCGACCGGCCTGCCCGACGGCCTGCGCGCGCTGGCGACCGGCCCCGGCGGCTACAACGCCGACCTGGCCGAGGTGTTCGGCGGCATCGACGGGGTGTTGCTGCTGATCACGGCCGTGCTGGTGGCGTTGATCCTGATCATCGTCTACCGCAGCCCGCTGCTGCCGCTGTTCGTGCTGATCTCGGCGGGGCTGGCGCTCGCGTCCTCGTCGGCGGTCATCTACGCACTCGCGAAGGCCGGCGTGCTGACCCTGAACGGGCAGTCACAAGGGATCCTGCTGATCTTGGTCTTCGGCGCGGCGACCGACTACGCCCTGCTCCTGGTCTCCCGCTACCGCGAAGAACTGCTCCGCACCACCCACGCGCCGACCGCGATGCGCATCGCCTGGCGCTCGTCGTTCGAGCCGATCGCGGCCTCCGGCGGCACGGTCATCCTCGGCATGTTGTGCATGCTCGCCAGCGAACTCACCTCGAACCGCAGCCTCGGCCCGGTCGCGGCGATCGGCATCGCGGGCGCGCTCGCGTCTTCCCTGACCTTCCTGCCCGCCGTGCTCGCGCTGGTCGGCCGCGCGGCTTTCTGGCCGTCGCACCCTTATCCCCGTAAGCACCGCCTGATCACGCGCGGCATCTTCGACAAGATCGCTTCACTGGTCCAAAAACGGCCGCGCTGGACATGGGCGCTCACCGCTTTCGTACTGCTCATCGGCGTCGCCTTCGTTCCGTCCCTGAAAGCGCACGGCACTTCCCAGCAGGATCTCTTCCTGACCGAAGTCGACGCCGTGACCGGCCAGAACGCCCTCACCGCCCACTTCCCCGGCGGCACCGGCAGCCCCGCGGTCATCATGTGCCGTGCCGAAAAGACAGGCCTGGTGCTCGCGGCGATGAAGAACGAGCCGGGCATCGTTGACCTCACCCCGACTCCCGCCGACCCCCGCAACCCCACCGCGGGCCTGAAAGTCGTCGACGGAATGGCCGAGATCACCGCCACCCTCCGCGCCCCGGCCGACTCCCCCGCCGCCGACACGGTCGTCCACCGCCTGCGTTCGGTCGTCCACGCGATCCCCGGCGCGGAGGCCAAGGTCGGCGGCGCGACCGCCCAGCAGCAGGACATGGTCACCGCGGCCACCCACGACCGCAACACCATCATCCCGATCGTCCTGCTGGTGATCTTCCTGGTCTTGGCCCTGTTGTTGCGCGCGCTGGTCATCCCGCTGCTCCTGATGGCGACGGTCGTCCTGTCCTTCGGCGCGACACTCGGCGTCGGCGCGTGGGTGTTCAACGACCTCCTCGGCTTCCCCGGCGCCGACCCGGCGATCCCGTTGTACGCCTTCGTGTTCCTGGTCGCGCTGGGCATCGACTACAACATCTTCCTGATGACCCGCGCCCGCGAAGAAGCGCTGAACCTGGGCACGGAACGCGGAACCTTGAACGCGCTGACGGTCACCGGCGGCGTGATCACCTCGGCGGGCATCGTGCTCGCGGCGACCTTCGCGGCCTTGTCGGTGATCCCGATCCTGTTCTTGGCCCAGGTCGCGTTCTTGGTCGCGTTCGGCGTGCTGCTGGACACCTTCGTCGTGCGCTCGCTCCTCGTACCCGCGCTGGCCGTCGACCTCGGCAAAGTCCTCTGGTGGCCCAGCAAACTCGCCAAGCCCTGAAGGACTCGTGAGTGGTACGGCCGGTTCTAACCGGCCGTACCACTCACGACCCCATGCGGGGAAAAGCCTTGTCGGCGCGGAGTTTAGCGGGCTTTATCCCGGCCGGGCCCGTGAAGCGAGGGGCCCCTCGGTGCTTTGCAAGCACCGAGGGGCACCCTCACTTCACCCAGCGCGTTCTGCTGGACATCTTCGTCGTGCGCTTCGCCCCTCGTACCCGCGCTAGCCCCATCGCCAACCGCCCGACCGGCTCCGCGACCTCGCGTCCGAACTGTCGCGGTCCATGCCGGCCTAGCTCGCGGGGGTCGTGAGTGTTGCCGACGGCTCTAACCGTCGGGAACGCTCACGACCCTCTTGGGCCACAACGGCTGGCCGGGGCAGCAGGAGGGCGAGGGCGGCGCCTGCCAAGGCGATGACGGCGGCGAGCAGAAGCGCCGTGGACATCGCGTCGATGAAGGTCAGGTGTGCGGCCGAGCGTGCGGCGGCCGAGACGCGGGGGGCCGAGCCTTGGGACACCGCGTCGGGAGCGGTGAGCAAGGCGGCTTGGTCGCGGTAGGACAACGCGATCTGGGCGACGCGTTCGGGGAGCGTCGCGGTGACCTGCCAGGTCAGGATCGCGCCCGTCGCGACGATGCCCAGCACGCCCCCGGCTTGCGAGGCGACCTGCTGCAACGCCGAAGCGGAGCCGGTGGCCGAGTCGGGGCAGGCGCCCATGATGGCCTCGGTCGCGGCGATCACGCACAAGCCGGTGCCGAAGCCGGCCAAGGCGCCGGAGGACAGCACCGCGGTGAAACTCGATCGGGTGTCGAGGAATGACAGGCCGATGAGACCGCAGGCGACCAGGAGGAGGCCGGCGCTCACCGGCCAGCGGGGGCCGAAACGCTGAGCGAGTACGCCGCCGATCGGGGCCGAGAGCACGACGACGCAGGTCGGGCCGAGCATCCACGTGCCCGCGGTGACCGGGGACAGGCCGCGCATGTTCTGGAGATACAGCGTGAGCAGGAACAACAGGCCGAAGACGCCGAACGAGCTGACGCCGACCAGGATCGAGCCGACCGACACCGCGCGGGAGGCGAGCAGCCTGCGTACGCGGCCGGAGCCGGGGATTCCGCGTGACTCGGTGGCGAAGGTCAACGCCAGCGCCACCGTGATCAGCGCGACCGGGACGTTGACCGCGAAGACCGCCTGCCAGCCGAAACCCTGGACGACGACGCCCGCGAGGACCGGGCCGAGGCCGATCGCCAGCGCGTTGGCGCCGCCCCAGATTCCCAATGGGAGACCGAGTTTGTCCGCGGGGAACGCGGCGCGGACCAGCGCCAGCGCCGCGGGCTGCAGCAATGCGCCCGCGAAGCCTTGGAGCACACGGAAAACGACGAGCGACCAGACGCCGTCGGATACGGCTATGCCGAGCGAAGCGGCGCCGAAACCGAGTACGCCGATGACGAAGGTAAGGCGGCGGCCGATGCGGTCGGCGAGCCTGCCCGCGGGCAGCAAGCCCAGTGCCAGCGCGACCAGGTAGGCGTTCGCGATGAGTTCCAGCTGACCGAGGGTCGCGCCTGCCGAAGCTGAGATGTAGGGGGCGGCGATCGTGGTCGCCGTGCCGTCGAGGCCGACCATCGCACCACCCAGCACGCCGGCGGTCAGAGTCCACCAGCGCCTGCTTGTGGTTTCCATCTCTTTCACTATGAACGCACACGGAAAGCGGTCACCCGGCACCCCCGGCTCTCACTCTTTAGAAACGAATAGCTTTCACGGCGACCAGGAATTATCGCTGAGAGTCACGCCGGTGCGAATACGGTTGTCACCCGGTCGGGGAGAGCTTGCACAGTGACTTGCATTCAGTGCGAGGCCTGGCTACCGTCAACCCCACTTATCACCCCGACTGCGTGATTCCGCCTGCCCTGTCGTTGTTCCCCCGCGACTTCAGAGCGCGCGTCGAATCAATTCTGCCGATAACGGACGCCCGATGACAAAGGGTGACGCGCGAAAGTCTGCCGGTGATGAGCCGACCAGAATTACTTCCTACCGTGGGAGAGTGCGCATGTCTTCGGCTGAGCGCCGGTACCCCGAACCGACGGACGGCCTGGTCCCCTCGGTGCGGCCATTGACCGGCTATCTGTTCGACCGCGCGGAGTCGCAAGACCCCGCGTTCACCTTTCTCGACTTCTCCGCCGACCGCGAAGGCACCGAGGTCACCCTGACCTGGGCCGAGCTCGCCACCAAGGTGCGCGCGACCGCGGCCGAGCTGAGCAAGATCACCGCGCCCGGCGCGCGGGTGGCGATCCTCGCGCCGCAGGATCTGACCTACGTCATCGGTTTCCTCGGCGCGCTGCACGCCGGGACGATCGCCGTCCCGCTGTTCGCGCCCGAGGTGAGCCAGCACGGAGAACGCCTGGTCGGAGCGCTGGACGACTGCGCGCCGGACATCTGGCTGACCGCGAAGGGCGCGCTGCCCGCGGTGCGTGAACTCGCCGAGACGAGCCCGGTCCCGATGCCGAAGCAGATCCTCGCGGTCGACGAGATCGCCGACGAGGCCGGCGTGGGTTTCGAACCCCCCGCGCTCGGGCTCGACGCACCGGCGTACCTTCAGTACACCTCGGGCTCCACGAGGGCTCCGGCAGGCGCGATCATCACCCATCGCGCCATTTCCGCGAACTGCTACCAGATGACCACCGGTTTCGGCGTCGACAATACGTGGACGTGCACCGGCTGGATTCCGTTCTTCCACGATATGGGTTTGCTGCAGCTGCTCTGCGCGCCCGTTTTTTCGGGCGCGCGCTCGGTATTCATGACGCCTTTCAACTTCGTGATGAAACCGCTCCGCTGGCTCAAGCAGCTCGCCGCATTCCCGAAAACCTACGCCGCCGCCCCGAATTTCGCTTTCGACTACGCCGCGCGCAAGATCAAGGAAGCCGACCGCCTGCTGCTCGACCTTTCCGGCGTCGGCGCGATCGCGAACGGCAGCGAGCCGATCCGGCCGAGCAGCATCGCCGCCTTCCAGGCCGCGTTCGGCCCGCAGGGCCTGGCTCCCGAGGCGCACCGCCCGTCCTACGGCCTCGCCGAGGCCACCGTGTACGTCACGAACACCAGGGCGGACGGCCCGACGATCACCGCGTTCGACCGCGCCGCCCTCTCCGGCGACCGCGGTGTCGTCGTGGCGCCCGGCACGCCCGGCTCGCTGGAACTGGTCGCGGCGGGCAGGCCGGAAGGCCAGCTCGTCCGCATCGTCGACCCGGCGACGTCGAAGGCGCGCCTCGGCGGGGAGGTCGGCGAGATCTGGATCCACGGTCCCAACGTCGCCACCGGTTACTGGGAGCAGCCCGAGCGCAGCGAGGAGAGCTTCGGCGGCCGCGTCGAAGGCGACCGCGACCGGACCTGGCTGCGCACCGGTGACCTCGGCCTGTTCCACGAAGGCCTGCTCTACATCACCGGCCGTATCAAGGACCTGATCATCATCGACGGGAAGAACCACTACCCGCAGGACATCGAGGTCACCGTGCAGGACGCGCACCCGGCGATCCGCCAGGACCGCGTCGCCGCGTTCGCGGTGCAGGACGAGCGTGGCGTCGAGGGCGCCGCGGTGGTCGCCGAGTTCGACCGGACCTCCGGGCCGGAGCCCGACCACGACGAACTGGCCAAGATCGTCCGCCGCGCGGTGTCCGCCGCGCACGACGTCCGGCTGCTGGGCTTCCAGCTCGTCGCGCCGGGCGGGGTGCTGCGCACCTCCAGCGGCAAGATCGCCCGCGCCGCCACGAAGGACCGATTCTTCTCATGACGACCGAAGAACTGGCGCGCTGGCTCACCGAGCAGCTCGCGGAACTGTGCGATCTCGACGTCGCCGAGATCGACCCGGCCAAGCCGTTCGGCGACTACGGCCTGTCCTCGCGCCGCGCCGTCGAACTGGCCGGTGAGCTCGAGGACATCCTCGACGTCACGCTGCCGACCACGCTGATCTGGGAGCACCCGACGATCGAGCGGCTCGCCAAGGCGCTGACCGGCGAGACCGAGGCCCCGCGCGAAGAACTCGCCGTCGCCGCGGACGAGCCGATCGCGGTGGTCGGGCTCGGCTGCAGGCTGCCCGGCGGGATCCACGGGCCTGAGCAGTTCTGGCGACTGCTCACCGAGGGGCTCGAAGCGATCTCCGAGGTTCCGCAAAACCGTTGGGACGGTTACGAAAACGTCCCCGAGGACACCACACGCTGGGGTGGCTTCCTCGACGACATCGCCGGTTTCGACGCCGAGTTCTTCGGCATCGCGCCCCGTGAAGCGGCCCGCATGGACCCCCAGCAGCGGATGGTCCTCGAAGTCGCGTGGGAAGCGCTGGAGCACGCCGGCATCGCGCCACGGTCGCTCGGCGGCAGCCGGACCGGCGTGTTCGTCGGCGTCAGTGGCACCGAGTACAGCGCGTTGTCGCTCGCGGACGTCGGCGAGGTCGACGCTTGGGCGGGCACCGGCTCCGCGCTGGCCATCGCGGCCAACCGCCTGTCGTACGCGCTGGACCTGCGCGGGCCGAGCATGGCCGTCGACACCGCGTGCTCCTCGTCGCTGACCTCGGTGCACCTCGCCGTGCAGAGCCTGCGCTCCGGTGAGAGTGACGCCGCGCTGGCCGGCGGCGCGAACCTGCTGCTCGGCCCCGGTGTCACCGCGAACTTCGACCAGATGGGCATTCTGTCCCGCGACGGGCGCTGCAAGCCGTTCGCTGCGGGCGCCGACGGCATCGCGCGCGCGGAAGGCGCCGGGATCGTCGTGCTCAAGCGGCTTTCCGACGCGCGAGCCGACGGTGACCGCGTGCTCGCCGTCATCCGCGGCACCGCCACGAACTCCGACGGCCGGTCCAACGGCCTCACCGCGCCCAACCCCGAGGCGCAGCAAGCGTTGCTGCACACGGCGTACCGGCGCGCGGGCATCGATCCCTCCACTGTGGACTACGTGGAGGCGCACGGCACCGGGACGCTGCTCGGCGACCCGATCGAGGCGGGCGCGCTCGGCGCGATCTTGGGCGCCGGGCGGCCCGCCGGCAAGCCGTTGCTGGTCGGTTCCGTCAAGAGCAACCTCGGCCACCTCGAAGCGGCGGCGGGCATCACCGGCCTCATCAAGGTCGTGCTTTCGTTGCAGCACAAGCGAATCCCGGCCACGCTGAACTTCGACGGCCCCAACCCGCACATCCCGTTCGACGACCTGCGCCTGGCCGTCGCCGACACCGCGTGCCCGTGGCCGGAGCACGAGCGCCCCGCGCTCGCCGGCGTCTCCGGCTTCGGTTTCGGCGGCACCAACGCCCACGTGATCCTCGAGCAGGATAAAGCGGGCTTTACTCCCGGGGATAAAGCCTGCTTTACTCCCGGGAGTAAAGCAGGCTTTATCCCGGGTTCGCCTGGCCGTTTCCTGCTCAGCGCTGCCACTGAGGACAGGCTGCGCGAGGCTGCGGGCAACCTGGCCGCTTGGGTGGACTCGCACGACGCGGCGCTCGTGGACGTCGAGCACACGCTCGCGCGCAGGCTTGGCGGGAAGACTCGCGCGGCCGTTGTCGCGCGCACGCGCGATGAGCTGATCAGCGGGCTTCGCGGACTTTCGCTGGGCGAGCAGGTGACGACCGGGCCGCTCGACGGGGACGGGCCAGTGTTCGTCTTCTCCGGGCACGGCGCGCAGTGGGCGGGCATGGGCCGCAGGCTGCTCACCGAGGAGCCCGCGTTCGCCGCGGCCGTCGCCAGGCTCGACCCGCTCATCCACGCCGAAAGCGGCTTCTCGCTGCGCGCGGAACTCGAAGCGGGCGCCGAAGCCGCGACCATGGACCACGTGCAGCCGCTCGTGTTCGGCATCCAGGTCGCGCTGGCCGAACTGTGGCGCTCGCACGGGGTCACCCCCGCCGCGGTGATCGGCCACTCGTTCGGCGAGGTCGCCGCCGCCGTGGTCGCGGGCGCGATCAGCGAGGCCGACGGCGCGAAGATCGTCGCGCTGCGCTCGCGGCTGCTCGCCTCGCTGGCGGGTGACGGCGCGATGGCGTTGCTGGAACTCGGCGCCGACGAGGCGGCCGAACTGGTCGCCGGGGTGTCCGATGTGGACATCGCGGTGCTGTCGGCGCCCCGGCAGACGGTGATCGCCGGGCGGGCCGAGCAGGTCAAGCGCATCGTGTCCACTGTGGAGGAACGGGGCCTGCTCGCCAGGCTGGTGAACCTCGACGTCGCCGCGCACTCCCCCATCGTCGACCGGGTCACCGGCACGCTCATCGAAGGCCTCGGCGCGCTGTCGGCGGGCCAGGCGGGCATCCGGTTCTACGGGACCGCGCTCGACGATCCCCGCAGGCGCCCCGATTTCGACGCCCGCTACTGGGCCGCGAACCTGCGCCAGCCAGTGCGGTTCGCAGGCGCGGTCGAAGCGGCCGTCGCCGACGGCTACCGCGCGTTCATCGAGATCTCCCCCCACCCCGTGCTGCGGCACGCGCTGCTCGACAACCTCGCCGCGCGCGGGCACGCCGAGGCGCTGGTCCTGTCGACGCTCAAGCAGTGCGACGACGAGACCACACATTTCCACGCCCAGCTCGCAGCCTGGGAACTCGCCACCGCGGCGGTCGACCGGCCCGGTCAGGTCATCGACCTGCCGACGACCGCGTGGCGCCATGTCCGGCACTGGCTGCCCGTGCCCAAGCCCCGGTGTTCCTGCGGGACGAAGGCGCCGTCCGTCGAGATACCCGAAGCTCGGAACTCGGACTCGCTGCTGACCCCGCGCTGGCGGCCGACGGACGCGCCGCACGGCAAGCCGCCGGCGTCGATCGCCTTGCTGGGGCAGACTTTCTCCCCGCTCGGCATCGCGCTGCGCAACTACGGCATCGGCGCGGAGCCGGAGTCGGCCGAGGCCGTCATCGTCCTGCTCCCGGACGACGACAACGACCCGGCGGGCGCGCTGGCCGCGGCCGAACGCGCGATCCTCACCGTCAGCGAGGTGGTCCGCCGCTGCGCGGACAGCGGCAAGCCACCCCGGCTGCTGCTGGCGACCACCGGCGCGGCCGCGGTCACCGAAGGCGAAGCGGGCATGCCCGCGTTCGCCGCGCTGCGCGGCCTGGTGCGGGTGCTCGGCAACGAACACCCCGAACTCCGGTCCCTCCTGCTCGACTGCGACCCGGCGTCGCCGCCGGAGGAGCGGGCCAGGCGCCTGCTCGCCGAGCTGTCGTCCGGCAAGGACGACGAGGTCGCCTGGCGGGCCGGGCAACGGCACGCCCGACGGCTTGAGCGCGTGACGCTGGAAGCGCCGACCCGTCCGGTCGTACGCAAGGACGGGTCCTATGTGGTCACCGGCGGTCTCGGCGGCATCGGCCTGTTCGTCGCCTCGTGGCTGGCAGGCCAGGGCGCGCGCCGGCTGGTCCTCAATGGACGGTCCGCGCCGCAGCCGGAGGCCAGGCGGGAACTCGACCGGCTCGCTGCGAGCACCGAGATCGTGGTCGTGCTCGGTGACATCGCCGAACCGGGTGTCGCCGAACGCCTGATCACCGCGGCGGGCCCGAACCTGCGTGGTGTGCTGCACGCGGCCGCCGTCTTCGACGACCGCACCACCGCGCGGCTCGACGCGGCCACCCTGCACAAGACCTGGGCTCCCAAGGCTTACGGCGCGTGGCGGCTGCACGAGGCGACGGTCGATCTCGACCTCGACTGGTGGGTCGGCTTCTCCTCGATCGCCGGGCTGCTCGGCTTCTTCGGCCAGCCCGCGTACGCGACGGCGAACGCCTACCTCGACGCGCTGGTCACCCTGCGCCGGGCGCAGGGCCTGCCTGCCACGTCCATCGCCTGGGGCACCTGGGCCGAGGTCGGCAAGGCCACCTCGATCAACATGCCCGGCCTCCGCGCGATCCGGCCGGACGAGGGCATCGCGGTGCTCGCCGGCGCGGCAGGCGCCAACGCGGGTGTGCTCGGCTGGGCGCACGTCGACGAGACGAAGCTCGTCGCGGTGTACCCGCAACTGGCCGAGAAGCCGTTCTGCTCCGGACTGCTCAGCACCACCGTGACCAGCGGGTGGGCCGGGCCGCAAGCGCTTGCCTCCCTGCCTGCGGCCCAAGCGAGGGAGGCGGCGGGCGCTCAGCTGCGTACCCGCGTCGCGTCCGTGCTGGGCTTCTCGCCCACCACTTTGGACACCACCACCCCGCTCATCGCGCTCGGCGTCGACTCGCTGCTCGCGGTGCGGATCCGCAACGCGGTCCAGTACGACTTCGGCATCGCGTTGCCGGTCTCGCTGCTGCTGCGCGGCGCGAGTGCCGCTGAGACCGAGGAGTGGCTCTTCACCGAACTCGGTATCGGCGGAGCGCTGCCTCGCATGCGGACCCAGCAGGTCCTCATCGGACCGCGGGACGCGGCCGAGCGGCTGGTCACCAGCGTGTGGCGGGACGTGCTCGGCATCGAGGTCGGCGTGACGCAGGACTTCTACGGCATCGGCGGCACCAGGGCCAAGGCCGAAGAGGTCACGGCGATGCTGGTCAAGCGCAGTGGGCGCGAACTCACCATCTCGGAGCTGTTCGAGCATCCGTCGATCGAGCGGATGGCCGCGCACCTGCGGGAAGAGGACCACGGCGGCGTGGTGCGGACACTGCGCGCGGAAGGCTCGCGGACACCGCTGTTCTTCTTCCACCCGAGCGGTGGCGACACGGCCGTATACCAGCAGCTGACCGATCTGCTCGAAGGCGACTTCCCGGTGTACGGGTTCGACCGGCTCGACGGCGTGTCGTCCGTCGAAGACCGGATCGAGCGCTACCTGCCCGAGCTGCGCACGATCCAGCCGCACGGCCCGTACCGGCTGGCCGGCTGGTCGTTCGGCGGCTGCCAGGCGTTCGAAGCGGCGCAACGCCTGCGCCGCGAGGGTGAACAGGTCGAGCTGCTCGGGTTGATCGATCCCATCATCCCGTTGCCCATCCGCACCGGACTGTCCGAAGTGGAGCTGCTCGAAAAGCGCTTCGAGCGGTTCGAGGAGTTCGTCGGCTCGTGCTACGGCCGCAAGATCACGCTGCCGTACGCCGAGATGGCACGGCTCGGCGACGAGGAGCAGGTCGAGCTGCTGATCGCGGCCATGCGTGACGAGGGCCTGGTCAACAGCGCGGTCAGCGACGCGATCCTCACCCACCAGCGCACGTCCTTTTTGGATTCACGGGCGCTGGAGCGCTACGTCGCACAAGCGTATGACGGCCCCGCCGTCTACTTCAGCGCCGCCGAGCCGGTGCCGGGCGGGCTGCGCGACGAGCGGTTCGACCGGATGGATCCGGCACGCGGCTGGGACGAGGTGTGCTCGCGGCTGGACGTGCTGACCGTGCCGGGCCATCACCTGTCGCTGCTCGATCCGCCCAATGTGGACGTCATCGGCGAGCACCTCAACGGGCTGCTGGCCAGCCTGGACTTCAGCGGGGCGAGGGGCGAATGATGCATGAGGTGACCGGCGCCGGGGTGGAGGAACTGCGGTTCTTCTCCCCGGCGGTCGGCCGGGACGTCGGCGTCACGCTGCTGAAGCCCGCGTGCGCGCCGCCGCCCGGCGGGTACCCGGTACTGCTTTTGCTGCACGGCTCGTCCGACGATCAGCGCAGCTGGACGACGAATACGCAGATCGCCGAACTGGCCGCGGCTTCGAATGTGCTCGTCGCGATGCCCGAGGGCGGCAGGCTGGGCTTCTACACCGATTGGCGGGTGCCCGATCGCGACGGCACCATTCCGCACTGGGAGAGCTTCCATCTCGGCGAACTGCTGCCGATGCTGGAAAACGAGCACGGCGCTTCGAACACGCGGATGGTCGCCGGGATCTCCATGGGCGGCTATGGCGCGCTGCGCTATGGCATGCGCTATCCCGGAATGTTCCGCGCGGTGGCGTCCCTGAGCGGGATCATGCATCTCACCCGTCCGGGGATGGCCGCGCTGCTGGGGCTGCTCTCCGTGAGGGAAGGCATACGCCCAGGCAAGATCTGGGGCCCACGCTGGTCTTCACGGGCGGTGTGGGCCGAGAACGACCCGCTGCTGCACGCGGAAGCTCTCGCCCCGACCAGGATTTATCTCGCGGCCGGCGACGGCCACAAGGTGCCCGGCGAGGAAACCGTGCCGGGCATGGGCTTGATTGAACAGTATTCACGTTCAATGACCGAGGAACTGGCCGCGCGTCTGCACGTGCTGAACGCGGATGTCACCACGGACTTCGGGGCCGGCACGCATTTCTGGCAGACCTGGCGGGGAGCGCTGGAGCGGCTTTGGCCGTATGTGCTCGACACCCTGCGCTGACGCCGGACATGTTTACACCCCCGGTGCCTCGAGGGGGGAGGTGGGCACCGGGGGCCCGATCAGGATACGACAAAACTCTGTCAAGGTACTGTCATTCGCCCAAGATCTCGCCCAACCGGTGGGCCATGCCGTCCAAGGTGCGATTGATCGCGTACTGGTAGAGCTTCGCGTAGTACTCCTCGGCGTCCACCGGGTTGCGGTCGTCCTCCATGGACACGAACTGAGAGGCCGTACAGAGCAACGAGTTGTAGGCCATCAGGGCCTCTTCACCGAAACCGGCTTCGGTGAGCAGCGCGGTGCCCGCGGTGATGAACCGGTCTGAGCCCTTGAGTCCCGGGCCGAACAGCGCCAGCCGTCGCGCGGAGCCGGGATATCGGCGCAGCACCGTCCGCATCCCGCCGAGCAGCTCGGCGAACCACTCACGCCAGCCGAGCCGGGGATCGGGTGACGGCAGCTGCGCGAGCACGCGCTCGGCGACCGCCCGCACGACCGCCTCGCGGTCGCCGACATGGTGGTAGATGACGGCGGGATAGGCGTCGACGGCCGCAGCGAGCTGACGCAGAGTCCAGTTCTCCAGCCCGCGCTCGGCGGTCAAGCGCATAGCCGCCTCGACGATCCCGTCTGGGGTGACGGCGGGCAGGCCGGAGGCGACGCGGGAACGCGATCGCGCCGGGGGGCCTGAGGACGGCAACGACATGTGAGAACAGTAACCGTGCGCTGCCCCCTGTTGCCAGGTTGCCAGTTTCACGATCTGCGTGAGGATGGGAACATCGGCGCATGCCTCGTCTGCGCTCGAACGGCCTCGAACTCGAATACGACACCTTCGGTTCCCCGGCCGATCCACCATTGGTGCTGGTCATGGGCCTGGGCGCGCAGATGATCACCTGGGACGCCGACTTCTGCGCGCTGCTCGCGGCGGAAGGTTTCCACGTGGTCCGCTTTGACAATCGTGACATAGGCTTGTCCGAATACCTCGACGATCTCCCGTTGCCGGATCTGCAGGCCATCGCAGCCGGTGACCGGTCAACGGTCCCCTACGTGCTGTCGGACATGGCCTCCGACGTGGCAGGCGTGCTCGACGCGCTGGGCTTCGAAAAAGCACACATCGTGGGCGCGTCGATGGGCGGCATGATCGTGCAGCAGCTCGCGATCGATCACCCTGACCGGCTGCTCAGCCTGTGTTCCATCATGTCGACGACCGGCGATCCGACCGTCGGCCAAGCCGATCCCGCCGCGCTGCAGGCATTGCTGCGGCCGCCCGCGGTCGGGCGGGAAGCGTCGATCGCGCAGAGCGCGGACACTTTGCGCATTCTCAGTTCGCCCGGATTCCCATCCACCGAAGAGTTTTTCGTCGCGAAGGCGACCAGGGCGTACGACCGCGCTTATCACCCGGCCGGGGGAGCCAGGCAGACGGCGGCGGTCGTCGCGTCACCCGACCGGACCGCGGCGCTGGCCGGCGTCCGGGTGCCGACGCTGGTGATCCACGGCGAGGCCGATCCACTGGTCGGCGTCAGCGGCGGGAAGGCGACCGCGGCGGCGATCCCCGGCGCGGAGCTGCTGATCGTCGCGGGCATGGGCCACGACCTGCCGCGTGGTGCGTGGCAGACGCTGGTACAGGCCATCGCGCGCAACGCGAACGGGTAGCGCGTCAAGAATGTGTCAAATTCCGCGGTGTATGCGTAGAGAAACCGCGTAAATACGACTCGTGCCCGCCCGTACGGGGTTGGGGTAGTCGGATGACTCGGATCGACGCAGGATTCGGTTATCCGCTCGGCTTCGTGGCGACCGGGGCCACCACGGTGGGCACGGTCTCCGCCAACGCGACCGAGCATCATCTCCGCTCACTGGCCGCGCTCGCGGTCGTGGTGTGCGCGATATCCCTGTTCACCAGAGCGAGAGCCGGGCTGGGCACGGCCACCGTGGCGTGGGCGTTGCACAGTGGCTTCGTGCTGGGCCGATCGGGCGAGATCGTGTTCACCGACGAGGCGGGGATCGCGGCGATGGTGCTGGTCTGCGCGGGCGGCTCCGGAATACTCAGAACGGCGTCACAACGCGCGGCGCGGTGGCGGAAAGGGGAATCCGGCAGGAAAGCATGGGGATACGCGCAGGCCTGGCCGTCGCCGGGGCATTGACGCTCGCCCGCACCGGAACGGCCTGGGTTTCTCGGCTCTAGGTGGCCGCTCGACGAGCCGCCAACGCCGCGGTGAGCCGCGGGATTCCGGCCGGATGCGTCGGATCGATGCCGGTCAGCTCGTGAATCCGGCGCAGCCGGTAGTCGACGGTGTTCGGGTGGACGTGCAACAGGCTCGCGGTGCGACGGCGATTGAGGTCGTGCGCGAGATAGCACTGCGCGGTTTCGAGCAGATCCGGATGCGCGTCGAGTGGTTCCAGCAACGCGGCCAGCCGATCACGGGCGACCCCAGGTCGCGTCAGCTGGTATTCGACGAGAATGTCGTCGAGCCGGTACAGGCCAGGCGCACGGTCGAACCAGCGTACGACGTCGAGCACGTCGGCCGTCCTTGTCGCAGCAGCAGGAACAGCCGCGGGCTCGGCGAGTTCCAGCGCGGCGGTGATCGGCGCGCCCGCTGAGCGGCTCGCCCGTTCGATGACCGCCGTCCAGCGCGTCCAGTCCACTTCGGACAGTTCGGTCGGCACGAGCACGACTCCGCCCACCCCGTCCACTGAGGACAACGCGCTGCCCGCGGTGGCGTGGTCGAGTTCTCCCAGCAGCCGCCTTACCTTGCGGCGCAAGGCGATCGCCGCGTCGACACCGGGCATCGCCTCGTCCGGATGCGGCCCGACGGCCAGGCTCAGCACGAGATAGCGCGCGGGCGGCATGATGCCCGCTGACCGGAAGACCGCGTCGGCAGGCCCGCCGTCCAGCAGCGCGGAAAGCAGTGTGCGGCGGGCATTGTGCTCCTGGCCGACCTTGGTGCGCACCTCGTCGAGATAGCCGGACGTGACCGCGGCGGTGATCGCTTCGAGGAACCGCAGCGCCCGCTCATTGGCGGCGAGCACGTCCGCGAGATCACCAGGACACGCGTCGGCGGTCGCCGTTCTCAAGATCTCGCGCACCCCGACGTGGTAGGCGGAAAGCACCGCCTCGAGCGGAAATCCCTCCTCCGCGCGGCGCGCGGCCGACTGGCCGACCTGCGCCAGCTCTTCGGCGTTGGGCGCCCGCTCTTCCCGCAGACCGCGGATGAACGCGCGCAGCACGTCCTGCGAGATCGCCGCGATGTCGCCGCGCAGCTCCTCGATCGGCAACGTCCGGTACGCCGCCACCTCCTGCTGGATGCGCACGAGTATCCGGCCGACCAGGTCGGCCAGCCGGGTGGCGAGCAGATCGTGGATCGGCACCCCGCCGACGCTGAGCCGCGCGCCCGGCTTGTGATCGGTCACAAATTCCACGTCCCGATTCTGCACGAGAAACCAGTCAAGCCAGCTGACATCGAAGTCGATGATGTCACCGGAGACAACGAACGCAAGGAGGATTCGTGACGAGTCGACCGTGGACAATGCTGTTCACCGGCCTGCTGGCGACGGCGGCGCTGGTTTCCCCGGCCGCCGCGGCGGGCACCGAATACGTGGCACTCGGCGACTCGGCGGCCGCCGGGCCCCTCATCCCGCCACAGGACCAGAGCTCACCCGGCTGCCTCCGCACACTCGTCGACTACCCGCACGTCGCAGCCACGAAACTCGGCGCGACACTGAAAGACGTCACCTGCTCCAGCGCCACCACCGCGGACCTGACGAGCTCACAGCAGACCTCGAGCGGCCCGGTCGCGCCCCAGTTCGACGCGCTGAGCCCGTCGACGAAACTGGTCACGCTGACCATCGGCGCCAACGACATCGCACTGGTCAGCGCCGCACTGACCTGCCTCAACCTCGGCCCGTCGCCACTCGGCCAGTCCTGCGAGGCCCGCTTCACCGCGGGCGGCCACGACCAGCTCGCCGACAAGATCACCGCCTTCGAAGCCAACTGGGGCACCGCGCTCGACGGCATCCGCGCCAAGTCCGCCAACGCCGCGATCTATGTGGTCGGCTACGGCACCTACCTGCCCCGCAACGGCTGCTGGCCCACGGTTCCCGTCTGGTCCCGCGACGCGAACTACCTCCAGGCCACCATCGGCAGGCTCAACGCCGCACTCGCCCGCCAAGCCGAGGCACACGGCGCGACCTACGTCGACGTCGCGAGCGCGAGCGTCGGCCACGACACCTGCCAATCCCCTGCTTCGAAGTGGTTCGAGGGCATCATCCCGACCGCGGTCGCCGCACCCCTGCACCCGAACAAGCAAGGCATGGCAGGAATCGGCGCCTACGTCGCCTCGAGGGTTTCCTAGTGTTCCGTGATCCTGCTGCCTTGCGGCGCTGTGGATCCACGTGGTTCCTGGCGGTGCCGGGGAAAATCCCTCGTACCGGGTTGTACTCGGGGTTTTCCCCGGTGCCGCCAGGGGCCGCGTGGGCCGCAGCGACGTGAGGCAAGCGGGATCACGGAACACTAGGGTCGTTTAAAGCCCGAAAGATGGTCGTTACGGTTTGAGGTTCCAGAGTGCGTCCAGAGGCACTGCTCGGATCTTCTCTCCGAATGGCAAGGTTTGTTGACCGGTGTACAGGACATAACCGGCGACGAAGCGATCTCCGAGGGCGTTGGCGAGATTACGCAAACCGGCGAGATCGTCAGTGCGCACCGTCGTTCCCGCTTTGACCTCAACTCCGATCACCCTGCCATCCGGCGTCTCGATGACTGCGTCAACTTCTAGCTTGTCTTTGGTGCGATAGTGAAATAGCCGTCCTCGTTCCTCCGCCCAGCTAAGCTGGCGAGCAAGCTCCATGACGACGAAGTTCTCCATCATGGCTCCCGCGGCACCCGTCGGTTCACCCAATCGGGCCGGGTCTTGACCTATGAGATGGCATGCGATACCCGTGTCGACGAACGCGAGTTTCGGCGTACCCACCGCACGTCGCGTCTGGCCACTTGCCCATGCTGGAATGCTCTTGATGAGGAAAACCGAGGTCAACAAACCTAGATAGCGGATCAACGTGGTTCTGGGTATACCGGACTGAGCAGCGAGCGCTGATGGCTCCAGCAGGCCTCCGGCACGCCCGGCGAGAAGTGCTATCAACTTGAGCAAGTCACCATGACGTTCGATACTCGCCAATTCCAAAACGTCACGTTCGATCAACGTCGAGAGGTAGGAGTCGAAAAAGGCAGTCCGGCGACGCGGCGTGCGGCGAACTGCCTCAGGGAAGCCACCCACAACCAGGCGCTCCAAATAATCCCGACGCCGCAAGGCTGATGAATGGTCAATCTCCGGGCCGTGACGAAACGCGGCATCCACGAATCCGTCGGGACCTCCGTGCATCTCGCCCTGGGAAAATGGCCACAGTTCGAGCACCTCCATCCGGCCGGGCAGGGCGTCGGGGAGAGTTCGCATGGCAAGAATGCGCGATGAACCGGTCAGAAGATAGCGGCCAGGTGTCGGATCCAGGTCCACTGACACCTTGATCGGCTGCAGGAGTTCAGGGACCAATTGGATCTCGTCGATGACCATGAGGCTGTCATGCTCAACGAATCCAGCAGGATCGTCCTGGGCCGAACGCAGCGTGGCCGGATCGTCGAGCAACCGGTGCACTGTCGACCGATTGTTGGTCGCGAGCCTGGTCAGAGTGCTTTTGCCAGCCTGACGAGCCCCGTTGACCAAAACGACACGCGTGTCCCCCAACGCCTCACGCACGAGAGACTCGGCACGACGTGGGATCAAAGCGGCGGACTCGGACATAGCGCCAGTATGCCTTACCGGCAAGATCAACGGTCATCTGGACGGTGCGTACGTGGTCATCTGGACGGTACCTTTGTGGTCATCTGGCCGGTACACATGTGGTCATCTGGACGCCGCAGCATCGTTCACCAGCTCGCGGAGACCGGCGAGGGTGGCGGCGCCCGCTGGGTCGTCGTCGGTGCAGGCCGGGACGATGGCGAGCTCGTCGATGCCGGCGGCGGCGTAGGCGGCGGCCTGGTCGCGGATCTGGGTCAGGTCGCCGACCAGGCCGATCGCCTGGATCAGCGAGACGTCGATGACTTCGAGCAGTTCGCGCGGATGCGGGCGGGTGAGCGCGAAGTCGACCAGTGCGCCGAAACCCTCGGCGCGGAACATGTCCGCGTAGCCGGGTGCGGCGAGGTAGCCGACGATCCCGCGGCGAAGCTGGTCCAGTGCGGCGGGTTTCGGGTTCAGCGCGCCGACCACCCAGGCGGCCACGCGCGGCGGCTCGGTGCCGAGGCGTTTGGCCGCGTCGTGGAGGTCTTCGACGAGCCTGCCGGCGGTCGCGGGGCTGACGAGGTTCACGACCATGCGGTCCGCGTGCGCCGCGGCGGCTTCGACGGCGGACGGGCCGAATGCCGCGATGGTCACGCTCGAACGGGGTGGTGCCACGCGAAGGCGGTAGCCCGAGGCCGCTTTCTTGCCATCCAAGAGTTCGCGGACGACCTGTGCCGACTCGCCGAGCGCGGCGGCCGCGCCCTTGCGGGAACGGCCGTGCCAGTCGCGCACGACCACGTCGCTGGACGTGCCGAGTGCGACGTCGACGTGGCTGCCGGTCAGTGCCGCGACGGACGCGGTGCCCATCGCGATCATCGTCGGGTCCCGCACGGTCACGGGCAGCGGGCCGAGCGTCAGGCCGAGTTTCGGTGCTGCCGCGCCGATCGCGGTCGCCAGTGCGAAGACGTCCCAGGTGGCCATCTCGCCGATCCACAGCTCGTCGTAGCCCGCGGCCTCGGCCGCGCGCGCGGTCGCCAAAGCCTCCTCAGGGACCCGATCCTGCCACAGCCCCAAGGTCACCGCGTACTTCACGCCACACGCTCCACCAGCATCGCCGTCCCCGATCCGGCGGCGCCGCTGATCGCCACGACGCCGTACCTGCCGTGGCGCCGGTCCAGCTCGTCGACGCAGCCGGCGAGCAGTATCGCCCCGGTCGCGCCGAACGCGTGGCCCATCGCGATGGTACCGCCGTTGGGGTTGAACACTTCCTCGGAGAATCCTAGTTCCCGCTGGATCTTCACGCACAGCGCGGCGAACGCCTCCGCGAACTCCATCACGTCCACATCGGACGGTGCGAGGCCGAACCGCTCCAGCACCCGCACGGTCGCGTCCTGCCCGGAGAGCAGCATCCGGACCGGGTCGCTGCCCGCGCTCGCCGCACCTTTGAGCAGCGCGCGAGGCGCGAGCCCCAGCCGTTCCGCGGCGGCGGACGAGCCGAGCAGCACGACGCCCGCGCCGTCGGCGACCGAAGGTGACGTGCCGCGCGTGTGCAGGTGCCGGATCATGTCGAGTTCCCGCAAATGCCGCAGTACCAAGCCATCCTGGCCGGTGGCGCCGAGTTCGGCGAACGCGGGCGCGAGCCCGGCGAGTCCTTCGGTGGTGGTGCCCGGCCGGACATGCTCGTCGTGTGCGAGCGCGACCTCGCCGGAGTCGTCGACGATCGGCACGAGCGAGGCGTCGAACCGGCCGTCCTTCCACGCGGCGGCCGCGAGCTGCTGGGTGCGGACGCCGTACGCGTCCAGTTCTTCCCTGGTGTAGCCGAATTCGGTGGCGACGGTGTCGGCCGCGATTCCCATGTGGACGGACCCGATCCTGGCGACCACCGACGGATCGGTCCATAGTGGACCACCGTCGGTGAACATCGGCACCCGCGAGACGGACTCGACGCCGCCCGCCAGTACCACGTCCGCCTCGCCGGAGCGGATCATCCCGGCGCCGATCGCGATCGCGTCCAGGCCCGACGAGCAGAACCGGTTCACCGTCATGCCCGGCACGCTCGACGGCCAGCCCGCGTCGAGCACGGCGGTCCGCGCGATGTTGCCGCCCTGTTCGCCCGCTTGCGAAGCGCAGCCCAGTATCACTTGATCGACCGAGTCCGGCGTGATCCCGGCACGCTCGACGAGCGCGTTCATCACCTGTTCGACCAGCGACAGCGGCGTGACTCCCGCCAACGCACCGCTGCTCGACGCCTTGCCACGCGGCGACCGGGCGGTCGCGAGTACGTAAGCGTCGGTCATCGGCTGACGACCAGGGTGACGACCGTGGTGAACGAGCCGCCGACGTTGAGCGTGAGCGCCGTCCGGGCGCCGTCGACCTGGATCTCGCCCGCGGTCCCGGTGACCTGCCGCGCGGCGTCGTGCAGCATGCGCACACCGGTCGCGCCGACCGGATGGCCGAGCCCGATCAGCCCGCCACTCGGGTTGACCGCCAGCGGACCCGACAGGCCGCCGTCCGCGATGAACCGGCCGCCCTTGCCGGGATTCGCGGCGCCGAGATGTTCCAGCGCGACCAGCCCGGTGATGGTGAAGCAGTCGTGCAGCTCGACGAGATCGAGCGCTTCCGGGCCCGCGATGCCCGCGCGCTTGTACGCGTCGGTCACGGCGCCGCGCAGCTGCGGGAACAGGTAGTCGGCGTCCGCGGCTCGCTCCAGTTTCCCCGCCAGTCCGAGATGCGCGGTGCGGTGGCCGAACCCGCTGATCACCGCGACCTCGTCGAGGTCCCGGCCGTGCCGCCGCGCCCACTCGGCGGCGAAGGCCGGTGACGCCAGCAGCACGGCGGCCGCGCCGTCGGTGATCCGGCCGCAGTCGTTCTTGCGCAGCATGCCCTCGACGACGGGGTTCAGCGCGTCGTCCTGGCCGAACGAGCCAGCGGGGAACGACCACTCGCGTGACTGCGCGAGCGGGTTGCGCGCGGCGTTGCGGAACGCGTTCTCGGCGAACGCGCCGAGGTGCGCGTAGTCGAGCCCGTAACGCTTGTCGTAGGTCTCGGCCACGTCGGCGAACAAGGCGGGCCAAGGGAATTCGGCCTCCAGCGCCTCGTGCCCCGCCCAGGCGGCCGACCCGAGATGTTCCGCCGCGGTCCGGCCGTCGGTGTTGCGCATCAGCTCGACACCGACCACGAGCGCGAGGTCGTAGCGCCCGGATTCGAGATCGGCGCAGGCGGCGAGCACCGCGGTGCTGCCGGACGCGCACGCCGCCTCGTGCCGCGTGCTCGCGATCCCGTCGAGCCCGGGTACCGCCGCGACCAGCAGGCCGCCCAGCTGCGCCTGCCCGGTGAACAGTTCGGCGGCGAGGTTCCCGACATGCGCGACGCCCACCTGTGACGGGTCGACGTCGGCGTTGATCAGCGCCGACGGGACCACCTCGGTGAACATCTCGAGCAGTCCCCGGCCCTCTTTGGTGAAGTTCCGCGCGAAATCGGTCTGCGCGCCACCGAGCACGAAGACGGTCATGAGGTCACTCCCTCTCCGCGAAACGCTCTCGCAGCCGTCGTTTCACGATCTTGCCGACGGGATTGCGCGGAAGCTCGTCGATGAACTCCAGTCGTTCCGGCAGCTTGAATGACGCTATCCGACTGGCACGCAGGAATTCTACGAGTTCTTCCAGGTCTGGCTCGCGTTGTCCGGCGACGACGACGGCACAGGCGCGTTCGCCGAGCACCTCGTCCGGCACCCCGATGATCGCGACGTCGGCGACGTCCGGATGCGCCGCGAGCAGCCCTTCGACCTCGGCAGGCGAGATGTTCATCCCACCGCGGATCACCAGATCTTTTACCCGGTCAACGTGTTTGAGGAACTCGTGCCGTTCGCCGTCGATCTCGAAGACGTCGCCGGTGCGGTAGTAGCCGTCCTCGTCGAAGGCGGACTGGTCCAGCTCCGGCCCGTCGGCGAGGTAACCGGCGAACACGGTCGGGCCCGCCAAGCGAAGCTCGCCGGGGATGCCGGGTTCGGTGACCCGCTTCCCCGTGACGACGTCGTGCAGGCGCACCGAGGTCCGGTCCGCGACCGGCGTCGACCAGCGCACATCCGAGGCGTAGTGCGGGAAGTACGACGCGCGCTGCTCGGGATCGGGGATGTCGCGCGGGTCCGAGATCAGCGGGATGCCCTCGTTGGAGCCGAAGAAGTTGATGATGTCGATGCCGTGGCGCTCCGACCAGGTCCGCACCATCCACGGGCTCAGCGGCGCCGAGCCGGACCCGATCTGCCGCAGCGACGAGATGTCCACTGTGGACAAGATCTTTTCGTTGTGCAGCAGCATGGTCAGCAACGCGGGCGGGGCGACGGTGTACGTCGCGCGCTCCTGCGCGATCTGCTGGAGGAACACCGCGAGGTCGAACGGCTGATGCGGGACGAAGACACTGCCGGACATCAGCCACGGCAGCAGCATCCCGCCGATGCCTGCCATGTTCGTCAGCGGGAACGGCGAAAGCAGCACGTCATCCGCGGTGAGCCCGGCCGCGAACCGGGTTCCCTCGGCGATGGCGAGCCAGTCACCGTGACACCGGGGCACCGCCTTGGGCTCGGCCTCGGTGCCCGAGGTCCAGCAGATCGTCACGCAGTCGTTGACGTCCGCCTCGTGTACCGGCACCGGCCCGGCCGGCTCGTCCTCCACCCTGGTGAGGACGAACCGGACGGACGGCACTTCGGCGCAGGCCCGCGCCGCCTGCTCGGCGAGCGCGTCGGAGGTGATCAGCCCGACCGCGCCGGTGCGACGGCACATCGGGCCGATCTCGTGTTCCCGGTACGACACCGGGAACGGCGTCACGATCGCGCCGATCCGGACGATCGCGAGCAACGCGCGCACGAGCGCCGCCGAGTTCGGCAGCTGGACGGCGACCACGTCCCCTGCTCGCACCCCGCCGGCGAGCAGGGCCGCGGCCAGCCCGTTCACGTGATCATCGAGATCACGCCAGGTCCACCGCACCGGATCGCTCAGGTTCGGCGGGTCGACGAGCGCGAGCCCGGCCGGGGCTTCGCCGGCCCTGGCCCGGAACAACCCGTCGATCGTGTCGGCGCTCCACCATCCGCGCGCCCGGTACTCCGTTACCCGTTCTTCTGGATGGCATCTCATCTGGTGAGGTTATCCAGCTGGTCCGCGCGAACCCAGGTCGCGTGAAAACCGAGCGGAACCCGCTGGGGCAGAAGGACCCTGGCCACGGGCCCGGCAGCGAGATCGGCGGCGTCGAAGATGTCCAGTTCCGAGCGCCCCTCGCGCTCGTCCTGCACGAACGTCACCAGATAGCCGTCGGCGTCGTCACCTTCGGCCGCCCCGTCGCGTGGCGCGAACGGGGCCTCACTACCCCACCGGCCCGGACCGAACGAGTATTCGGTCTTGGAGCCGGCCACAGTGTCGTACCGCACCAGGCCGTCGAAGAGCAGCGTCGACTCCGGCGAGATGTGGACGTTGTAGGCGTAGCGGGTGCGGCGGCCGATGGCTCGGGCGTCCACGGTCGGGAACTCCGTGTTGTCGTCGTCGAGCTGCGACTCCGCGCACAGACCCGTACGCAGGTTGAAGCGATAGCGGTGCAGCGAGGCGTCCAGCCGCAGATACGAGAGCATCTTGGCGAGCGGCGTGGCCGCGTCGGCACGTGGCTGCGGGCGCGAGACGCGGCAGACGTCCATGATGATCTCTTCGCCCTGCTCCCAGGCGTTGACCACGTGGTAGATGTAGCAGGGGCTGGCCTCGAACCAGCGGATCTGGTCGCCCGTCCCGTAGCGCGGGAGCACGCCGAAGCGTGACGGCATCCCGCGGTCGAACTTCAGCTTGTGACGACCGGCTTTCGCGGCCTCGAAGTCCTGCACCAGCGGAAGGTCCATCAGGATCGCGAAGTTCTCGGTGATCGCCATGTCGTGCGGCAGGCGCGGGCCAGGCAGCTCTATCTCGGTCGTACTGGCGACCTTGCCGTCCGCGCTCACCACGCCATAGCGCATGTACGGCGGGCGGGGTCCGTAGTCGAACCAGAACATCTCGCCGGTGCGCTCGTCGACCTTCGGGTGGGCCATCATGTCGCCGACCAGCGTGCCGAGGAAGTCTTCCGCGCCAAGGGTTTCCAGCGAGAGCGGGTCGATCGAGTACGGCGAGCCGCACATGTACCAGGTGGCGAGCAGCTTGCCGCGGTGGAAGACGAGGTCGGTGTTGGCGTTGTCCTTGAGCCCGAGTCCGTGGTGGTTGCCGAACGGATTGTCCTTCGGGCTCTCCATCACGCCCTTCCAGAGGCCCTTGCCCGCCTCGGACTCGGCTTCGAAGGCCTTCGTGCGGACCCAGCGGTTGCGATAGCGGACCTTGCCGTTCTCGAGGTGGACCGCGTGGACCATGCCGTCGCCGTCGAACCAGTGATAGCGGCCCTCCGGCTGGAAGCGCGGATTCGGGCCGTTGCGCAGGTACACACCGTTGAGGTCGGTCGGGATCTTGCCGATGACCTGCAGATCCTCCGCGTCGATCTCGGTGTCGACCGGGGCGTAGACGCCGAGCAGATACGGATTGGCTTCGTCGCCGGGCGTCCGAGCCACCATCAACGGCTGTTCGGAGGTGCTGGTCATCGCGGATCTCCCTCGACGTGATGTCCCCCGACACTACGATTTCTGTACCCAGCCGTCAATAGGCTCCTTTTGCTGTAGCCAGCATGTAGGCTGAACGCGCGACAACCCAGAGGGGACCTCGGTGACAGAAGCACCAGCGCGCCGCGTCCGGCCTGCGGGCGACCCACTTCGCCGTGCGCTCGAACTGCTCGGCGACCAGTGGACGCTGCTCATTTTGCAGAGCTTTTTCTTCCGCTACCGGCGCTACGAGGAACTGCGGCTACGGCTCGGCATCTCGCCGACGGCACTGTCCGGCCGCCTGCGCGACCTGGTCGAAGCCGGAGTCCTGATCCGCACCCCCTACCGCGACGCGCGCCGCACCCGGCACGAATACCGCCTCACCGAGCGCGGTCTCGCGCTCTGGCCACTGCTGGTTTCGATCTGGTCGTGGGAACGCCAGTGGGTCGACGGCCGCCGCGAGGTGCTGCCGACGTTGATCCACGCCGACTGCGGGCTGGCTACAGCAGCGCCGCTCGGCTGCGTCCACTGCGTCCGCCGCGTCGACGCCCGTGACGTCCGCGCCCGCCGCCTCGACTCGACCGGCGTCGCCGCCGCGACCGCGTCCAAGCGCTTCCGCCGCAAGGACGCCGAGGCGCTGGCGTCGGATCCGCTGCTGTTCTTCCCCGACACCATGGAACTCCTCGGCGACCGCTGGTCGACCGGCATCGTGGTCTCCGCGCTGCTCGGCGCCCGGCACTTCTCGGAGTTCGAACGCGAACTGGGCATCGGCCCGAGCGTCCTGTCCGACCGCCTCACCCGCCTGGTCGAACTCGACGTCCTGCGCACGGAGACCGCCAGCACCCGCACCGACGCCCGCGCGTACCGGCTCACGGCCAAAGGCCTCGCCTTCTTTCCCGCGCTGGCCTTCATCGCGGAATGGTCGCGGGAGTTCGAGTCGCCAGGCCAGGACCCGGACATCACCCTCACCCACGTCGAATGCGACGAGCGGCTGCGCCCGATCCTGATCTGCGAACACTGCGGCCACGAGCTGGCGCGCGACGCGGTGCGCTGGTCCGGCCCGGTCCCCTACCCGGACCGAGAATTGGGCTCGTGAGTGTTTTAGCCGGTTAGAACCGGCCGTACCACTCACGACCTCTGGACACACATCATATACCAGATACTATGTCCGAGTTGTCCTTCCGCCACCGCAGTTGGGAGCGACTCGTGAATCCCTCACGCCGGGCTTTCCTCGCCGGGACCGCCGCGCTCGCGGCGCTTCCGTTCGCCGGCCAGACCGCTGAAGCGTCGATCTTGGATCCGTGGCACAAGGTGCCTTGGCTGCTCGCCAGGATCCGGCCGCCGCGGTTCCCCCATCGCACCTTCGACGTCACCAAGTTCGGTGCGGTCGACGGCGGCGTCACCAAGAACACCGAAGCCTTCCGAAGAGCGATCACCGCGTGCCATCGCGCGGGCGGCGGGCGAGTGGTCGTGCCGGCGGGCACCTTCCTCACCGGGCCGATCGAGCTGCTGAGCAACGTCGACCTGCACCTGGAAGCGGGCGCGACCGTCACGTTCAGCACCGAGCCCGCCGACTACCTCCCGGTCGTCCGGGTCCGCTACGAAGGCACGCTCTGCTACAACTATCGCCCGTTCATCCACGCCGACGGCGCGTGCGACATCGCGATCACCGGGCAGGGCACGCTCGACGGCCGTGGCCCGCAGGGGCCGTGGTCGAGCTTCGGGAGCAACAACGCCGACACCGCCTTGCTGCGCAAGATGGGCAACGACGGCGTGCCCGTCGAGCAGCGCGTGTTCGGCGAAGGCCACAAGATCCGGCCGAGCTTCATCGGGCTCTACAACTCCCGGAACATCCTGATCAGCGGCGTCGAGATCAAGAACCCGCCGATGTGGTCACTGCACCCGGTGTTCTGCCAGAACGTCACCGTCGAGAATGTCACCTTCCGCACCACCAACAGCCAGGGCGACGGCGTCGACCTCGATTCGACGCGGTACGCGCACATCGTCGGCTGCCGGATGGACACCAACGACGACTGTGTGGTGATCAAGTCCGGCCGTGACGTCGACGGCCGCCGGGTCGGCATCCCGACGCGCGATGTCGTCGTCGAGCGCTGCAAGTTCTCCGGCAGGTGGGGTGGCGTGACCGTCGGCAGCGAAATGTCTGGCGGCGCGTACGACATCTTCGCGCGCGACTGCGAGATCAACGCGCCCGACTTCCCCGGCCGCTACCCGATCAAGCACGCGCTCTACATCAAGACGAACACCGACCGCGGCGGAGTCGTCGACGGCATCCACCTGCGGAACATCCACGGCACCGGCGTCGAACGCGAGGTCCTGTTCGTCAGCATGCTCTACAACGGCGGCGGCACCGCGGGCGTGAACCCGGTCATCCGGAACATCACCGTCGACGGCATGAAGATCGACGGCGGCAAGATCGCCGCGAGCTTCACCGGGCTGCCGGACGCGCACATCGGCAAGGTCCGCGTCACCACCAGCACGTTCACGAACATCGCGAGCCCGAACGCGATCACCAACACGGACGACCTGACGTTCCGCGACAGCACGATCAACGGCCAGCCCGCCTGAAAGGATCGGCATGCGCCTGCACAGAACACTGGTCGCGGGGCTCGTCGCGCTGCTCGTTGCCGGCGGCCTGACCGCGACGACCTCGGCCGCGGCCCCGGACGCGGCCCACGGCGACTTCGCCTGGACCGCGACGAAAGCCCCCTTCCAACTGAATTTCACTCAGCACCACAAACCGCTGATCGGCCAAGCGCCGGGCTCGGCGACCGGCCCCGGCAACCGGCTGTCCTATCTGCTGGCCGACGGCACCACCCACCGCGCCACGGATCTGCTTGCGACGCAACGAATTCCCGGCGGATCCCGCTACCAGGTCGCCACCGACGAAGCCACCCGCACCGCGCAGGTCGACGTCACCCGGACACCACGCGGCCTGCGTGTCGCCTGGACGCTCACACCCGACACCGGGGTCACTCAAGTATACGAAGCGTTGACCGGAAATACCTCCGAACACTTCCTCGGCGGCGGCGCGTCCTCGCTCTTCGTTGACCTCAAAGGAAAAGTCGTCTTCAACAAGGCGATGTTCACCGGCGCGTCGACGCTCGGCAAGTGCAACCAGAGCGGTGCGGCGAGCCCGTTCTTCCTGAGCTCACAGGGTTACGGCGTCTATCTGGACACCACCGCCACCGGCCGGATCGCCTTCCCCGGCGCGGCGGAACCGTTCCTGACCTGCGACACCAACCCGCCGCTGTGCCCGGTCACGCTCGGCGTTCCCGACCGGACGCAATTCTGCTTCAAGGACAACAAGCTCGCCTACGAGATCTACGCGGGCAACCCGGAACACGTGAGCGCGCAGTACTTCGCGAAGGTCGGCCTGCCCGTGCTGCCGCCGGCGCGTCAGTTCGCGTCGATCAAGTGGCGCGACAAGATCCTCAGCCAGAACGAGGTCATCGAGGACATGGTCGAGCTGCAGAAGGCGGGGATTCCGCTCGACACCATCTGGATCGACAATCCGTGGGAGCAGGGCCCGGAAGGCACTCCCGTCGGCACCGCGTGCATCGGCGCGCTGAAGTTCGACAGCCGCCAGTTCCCCGATCCCCAGGGAATGATCGACACCCTGCACGCGCATGGTGTCCACTTGGGAGTGTGGGTCGCGCCGTTCCTCGCGAAGACCGCGGGCGGGCAGCCGTGCCCGCACGACTATCCCGAGGGTTCGTTCGTGGTGTCGGACAAGAACACCTGGGACATCGACCTGACCAACCCGGTCGCCCGCGCGCACTACCAGGCCAAGCTGGAGAGCGTGTTCCGCATGGGCGTCGACTTCGTCAAGGGCGACCGCGGCGACGAGAACGACCTGGAGCTGTCGACCTTCCAGGGCGGGCCGGGAACCTTGGTGCACAACAGGTATCCGCAGCTCTACGCCGAGACGGTGGCCAACGCGCTGCGCAACGTCCACGGCGACGACTACACGATGCTCTTCCGGTCCGGCTATCCCGGCATGTCGACCGTGCTGCGCGGGTTCTGGCAGGCGGACGCCGACATGAGCTTCGACGGTCTGCGCCTGACCACCCGCCGCGCGATCAACTCGTGGGGCGCCGGGCATCCCGTGCAGGGCTCCGACACCGGCGGCTACCGCAAGGTCGCGAGCGACTCGCCGAGCCCGACGCTGTTCACCCGCTGGGCCCAGCTTTCCGCGGTCTCGCCGGTCTTCGAAGTCGGCGGCCCCGGCCGCAACGCGACGCCGTGGGTGTACGACCCGGCCACGGTCGACCGCTTCCGCAAGTCGACGATCCTGCACTACGAGCTGTTCCCCTACCTTTACGAAGAGGCGAAACGCGCTTCACGGACCGGCACGCCCATCAACCGTCCGATGGGCTTCCAGTACCCCGGCGACGAGGAGGCGTGGAAAGCAGACCAGCAGTTCATGATCGGCTCCGACCTCCTCGCCGCACCGGTCACCGCCGACCGCGCCGAGGCCGACGGTGCCGCGGGCCTGCCCACGCCGGTCGACGTCTACCTGCCACCCGGCCAGTGGATCGACCTCTACGCGGGCAAGGTCGTCGAAGGTGGCAGGCACGTGGTGCGCGAGTCCACTTTGGACGACTTCCCGCTGTACCTGCGTGCGGGTTCGGCTGTCGCGTTCAACTTCCGGAGCCCCGAGCTGTTCGAGAAGGCCTGGGGACTCAACGACCTGGACCGCAAGGACCGCGCCGGCTGGCTGGTCTCGCCGGACGCCTCGGCCTGCGTCGACAGCCCGTCCGGCGGCAAGCTCACGACCTGGCGGTTCGGCCGGACGCTGACCATGACGGTCACCGGCGCACCGGCCGAGACGGAACTGCTGATCCCGTCCGTCCCGGCGGGCGCGCGGGTGCTGATCGACGGCAGGCCTGCCGATCAGTCGACCGTCGAGCAGCTCCGCGCCAAGCCGACCGGCTGGACCATGGCCACCGGCGAGTTCCCCGGGCTGGCCGTGAAGCTGCGGCCTCGGCACGGATTCTCGACGGTGACCGTGTACCAGTAGTCGTGAGTGGTATTGCCGGTTATTGAGGGGAAAGGCAAAGGTGGCGCGGCGGTAGCCGACTTCCGCCGCGCAAATGGGGCGTCGGAGGACTCCGCAGTCTGACCTTTTGTCCGCTTTAGGCTTCTTTGAGCATATTCTTGGGCTGGTTGGGTCGCTTCGGATGACGTGAACGCCTCGTTCGCAACGTCGTGCGTTGCGAACGAGGCGTTCACGTCATCAGTCGGTGTGCACTGGTGGGTTGTGCGGGGTTTTCGGCCACTGAGCGGCCGAAAACCCCGCACAACGGGCCCTTCGCGCAGCGGCGAGCGGGCTGACGATGCGGTGTTTGAGCCGTCAGATGGCCCAAACGCCACATCGTCGAAGCGCCGACCACGCCATGTTTGACTTTCCGCCCAATAGAACCGGCAATACCACTCACGAGCTTGAGGGCAGGGGGACCACCCTGGTGTTCTGGAACGACGCCTGCAGCCAGCGTCCACGCTGCTTGACCAGCACGTTCGTGTTCCTGGACAGTGACCCGTCCCGGCAGTCGGTCTCGCCCGCGTTGATCAGGCAGGTGTCCCTGACGATGATCACCGCGTCCGGCTCGAGGTAGCGGACGTGCTCGGTGACCGGCTTGATCTTCGACCCCTTGATGAAGTTGTCGAAGTAGTACTGCATCCCCTTGGCGATGCCCTCGCGGGTCTTCAGGTAGTCCCCGTTGAAGGTGACCAGGTCCGCGTCGGCGGTGAACGTCGCGGCGAACGCGGCGCCGTCCCCCTTCGCCCACGCGGCGATCTGGGCGTCGCGGACCCGGTCGAAGGCCGCCTGATCACCGTGCCCGGCCGGTTCTGCGGCCGCCGAAGCCGTCACGATCCCCGTCGCCGCGACCAGCACGGCCATCCCCACCAGCAGTTTCCTCATCGTGCGCTCCCCTGTTCGCCCTATAAGTAGCTCCACTACATATAGCACAGCTACGCATCGACGTGACACGTGTCGAAATCGACTCGCCATCCACCCCGACAACTGGAAGGCTGGGCCTGATCCACGTCGTCACCTCGGAGGTAGCCATGTCTGAACCCACGCCGTCGGAAAACGACGGAGAGGACGACGTCAAGCGCAGGTTCAAGGAAGCGCTCGAACGCAAGCACGCGAAGGCCCGCTCCGGCTCGTCGCACGAGAACGGGGGCGGCAAGAACCAGCACGCCCACGGCCCAGCGGCGAACAAGCGCACTTTCCGGCGTAAGAGCGGCTAGGGCGTAAAGGTCTGCAAGTGGTCCACGACCACGAACCTGCTCGACGGGCTCGCCTTGGCGACGGCCTCCCGCAACGGGGTCAGGCCGCCGTAGTCCTTGGCGGGCTCGTCCAGCGGGAAGTCGAAGTCATCCCAATGCGTCGGCACCACGTAAGCCGGGTTGCCCAGCGTCCTGAGCAGGCGTGACGCGTAGTCGAAGACCTTCCCGCCGCCGGCGGGCATGAGCAGCACGTCCGGGCGCAGGCCCGCGAGCTCCGACTCGACGTAGTTCGAGCCGCCGAAGTTCAGCACGCTGAGTCCACCACCGCTGACCTGGTAGGACAGCGTGCCACCCTCCACCAGATCCTTGATCCGCTTCGGCACGTCGCGACACGACAGCGTCCGCGAACCGGGGAACGGCACCTGCGCGCGCGGCCCGACCGCCGAATGCAGCGAACGCACCACCCGGATGGTGTAGCCGTCGAAGGTCAGATACTCCCCACCGCTCGCGACGGCGAGCTGGTCTTCCGGAGCGCCTAGTGCCTTCATAAGGCTTAAGTGAGTCTCGGTGCCCAGCACCGTCGCCCCGGTTTTCTTGGCCAGGTAAGGCACATCGGTCAGATGGTCGTAATGCCCGTGGGTGACCAGGATGTGGTCGGCACGCAGCTCGCCGCTGTCGACGTAGCGATCGATCAGCTTCCTGTTCACCTCGAGCAAGGTGTCCGGGTCGGCGCCTTCAGGGCGGTAGGTGCCGGTCTTGAAGCGGGTGAGCCAGGGGTCGATGAGCACCCGCTTCTCCCCCAGCCGGATCTCCCAGCTGTTGTTTCCCCACCAGCGCAAGGAGAATCCGGTGTTGCGCGGCGCGGCCGCGGCGGGCTGCGCGCCGGCGAGGACCGCCGCCGCGCCCGCGCTCACGCCGAAGAGTCCTCGCCTGCTGATTTTCTCGGTCATGACGGCGAAGGAACCACAGCGCCGACACCGCTGTCCAAGATCACGAAGTCGGCTTGTCGATATGTGATCGGCTATCGTCGCAGCGTGGACACCTTGCGATCGCTGCGCTACTTCCTCGTGGTCGCCGAAGAACTGCATTTCGGCCGCGCCGCGGACCGGCTCGGCATCGCCCAGCCGCCGCTGAGCCAGCGCATCCGGCGGCTCGAAGCCGACCTGGACGCACGGCTGTTCGACCGCGGCAGGCACGTCGAACTGACCGAAGCCGGTCAGCTACTGGTCGCCGAGGCCCGTGACCTGCTCGCCCGCTGGGACCGCGCGACCACGCTCGTCGCCAAGGCCCATCGCGGGGAGACCGACGCGCTGCGGGCAGGTGTCCCGCCGGAGCTGCCCGGCCGGACGCTGGCCGCGATCCTCACCGCGTTCGGCGAGCACTGCCCCGGTGTGCGCCTGGACTTGCAGGAACTCAGCAGCGCGGAGCAGGTCCGACTGCTCGCCGACCGGCAGCTCGACGCCGGTCTCCTGCAGCATCCGATCGATGTCGTCGGCTTGGAGCTCGGCGCGGCCGTCGACACCCCGCTCGGCGTCGTGCTGCCCCGCGACTCACCACTGGCCAGGCGCGCCGAACTCGGACTGGCCGAGCTCGCCGGTCAGGGCCTGGTGATCTTCCCGCGCGCCACCTCGCCTGGCTGCTACGACCGCTTGCTGCGGACCTGCTGGGAACACGGCTTCCGGCCGACGCGGATCCACCACGCGCGCAACCCGGAGTTCGTGCTCGGGCTCGTGCTCGCCGGGCAGGGTGTCGCCTTCGAACCGGTGGCACGCAAGGAACCCGGGGTCGTCTGGCGGCCGCTCACGGACTCGCTCAGCATGAGCATGTCCTTCGCGTGGCCCGCTTCGAGCGCGCATCCGCAAGCCTCGCGCTTGGCTTCGATAGCCATTCGCGTATTGGAGGGCGACGGCGTCTCGCAGGTCCTGCCGGAGCCCGCGCCCGGGGTCCGGCCTTGGGACGCTTTCTACGCGCGCAGCTGATCGACGGCGGTCCGCGCGGCGGCGCCGATCGCGCGGTCGATATCCGGCCGCCGTCCGGTGTACCGGCCGGTCGTGAACACCGCGATCGCGTACTGCTCGCCGTCCGGATAGGTGACGACCCCGATCTCGTTGCGGATCTGCGGCAGGGTGCCCGTCTTGCCGGCGTAGGCGACGTCGTCGTCGAACGCGGCGGCGACGCGGTACCAGTTGAGCTGGAAGCCGAGCAGGTCCCTGACCTGGCGGCACGCTTCCGGCGGGCCCGCCTCGTCACGCCAGACGAGCTCGAGCAGCCTGGTCATCTCGCGCGCCGTGCTCGCCGTGGTGCGTAAGGGATCCAGCGCGCGGACGTCGCGGCCCTCGTCCTCGATGATGGTGCGCAGGACGTCCTTCGGCGCGCCGACGATCCGGGTCGAGGTGAGCCCCAGCTCGGCCATGAGAGAGCGGACGTTGCCGACGCCGACCCGGTCGAACAGGAGGTCGGCCGCGGTGTTGTCGCTGACGGATAATGCCGCCAGCGCCGCGTCGCGCAGGCTCATCTCGACGTCGTCGGCGCATCCCGCCATCCCCGTGCCGCCGAGCCGGTCGGCCGCGCGGGCTTTGACCCGGTCCGTGGGATCGAGCTGCCCGGCCGCGACCTGACGGGCGAATTCGAGCACCAGCGGCACCTTGACCACGGACGCGAGCACGACCGGCGCGTCGGCGTCCAGCGAGACCTCGGCCGTGGAACCGAGATGGCGGGCGTGCAGGAAACCCCGCACGCCCGCCTCGTCGAAAAGTTCGATCACACGGTAAGGATGGACCGCAGCCTGCCGACCTCGGACATCCGCCGCTCCGCGAGCCGGTCAGCGGCCGTCGCCGGCGGCACGCCGTCGGCCAGCGCCAGCGCGTACACGGCCTTCGTCGTGTCGAAGATTTCGGCGGTCTTGCGCTTCGCGCGGGCGAAGTCGAAGCCGTGCAGCTCGTCGCTGACCTGGATCACGCCACCCGAGTTGACCAGGTAGTCCGGCGCGAACAGGATGCCGCGGTCGTCGAGGAGCTTGCCGACGCCGGGGTGCGCGAGCTGGTTGTTCGCCGCGCCGCAGACGATCTTGGCCTTGAGCAGCGCGACGGTCTCGTCGGTGAGCGCACCGCCGAGCGCGCACGGCGCGAAGACGTCGACGTCCTCGCGGATCAGCGCGTCGGCGTCGGCGACGACCTCGACGCCCGGGTACTCGGCGAGCGTGCGCTCGATGGCCTTCGGCGAGACGTCGGTGATGACCACCCGCGCGCCCGCCTCGACCAGGTGACCGACCAGGATGTGCCCGACCTTGCCGACGCCCGCGACGCCGACCCGGCGTCCGCCCAGCTCCGGCGTCCCCCACAGCTGGTCGGCCGAGGCGCGCATACCCTGGTAGACGCCGAACGCGGTGAGCACGGACGAGTCGCCGGCGCCGCCGTCCTCCGGCGAGCGGCCGGTCACGAACCGCGACTCGCGGGCCACGATGTCCATATCCTTGACGTAGGTGCCGACGTCGCAGGCGGTGATGTAGCGCCCGCCGAGCGACTGCACGAAGCGGCCGAACGCGCGCAGCAGCGCCTCGGACTTGATCTTGGCGGGATCGCCGATGATGACGGCCTTGCCGCCGCCGAGGTCGAGCCCGGCGAGCGCGTTCTTGTAGGCCATGCCCTTCGACAGCGCGAGCACGTCGGCGAGCGCGTCGGCCTCGGAAGCGTAGGGGTAGAAACGGGTGCCGCCGAGCCCTGGGCCCAGCGCGGTGGAGTAGAGGCCGATGATCGCCTTGAGCCCGGAAGCTCTGTCGTGGCAGAAAACAACTTGCTCGTGGGCGTGGTCGAACACACCTTCGGTCACGGTGGTGACTCCTTTGTCTTCACCGGCGCGTGGCTTGTGGCGCACGCGCTTGGTTCCCGGTTGTCCGGATCCACCCGAGCGGGGAAGGTCGTTCCTCCGCGCCGGCGGTTCCGAAGAGCAACCTAGATGGCGGGCAGGCGACACGCCAAACGGGCCTCGCCCGGTTTCCCAAGTCCTGCCAGGATCAGTGCGTGCACATGCGAACCGAGACCACCGGTGACGGTCCCACGCTCCTGCTGCTCCACGGCCTCGGCGCCACCGGCGAGGTGTGGAACGGCTTCGAAACGCACCTGCGCGAGTCGTGGCAGGGAAGCTGGATCGTTCCAGACCTGCCTGGTCACGGCCGCTCCGAGCCGCTGGCGCGCTACACCTTCGGCGGGCTCGCCGCGGCGGTCGCGGCGGAACTGCCGGGCTCGGAGATCATCGTGCTCGGGCATTCGCTGGGCGGGGTGCTCGGGCTGACGCTGGCGAGCGGCTGGTTCGGCGTGCCGGTGCGCGCAGTGTGCGGGCTCGGGATCAAGGTGGAATGGACGCCGGACGATCTCGCGAAGGCGGCCGCCGTGGCGGCGAAACCGGCCCGGGTGTTCGCCACGCGCGAAGAGGCGGCCGAGCGATGGCTGAAGGTCGCCGGGCTGTTCGGCTTGTGGGACAACAGTTCTCCGCTGATCTCGCCCGGTCTGGTGTCCGGAGAGGACGGCTGGCGGACCGCGCTGGACCCGCTCGCGTTCGCCGTCGGCGCGCCGGACATGCACGGGCTCATCTCGGTGAGCAAGGGGCAGGTTCTGTTGGCTGCCGGGGAAAACGACCCGATGTCGCCGGAAACGCACCTGCGTGACTTCGGGGTCGACTTCGCCGTGCTGCCGAACCTCGGCCACAACGCGCACGTGGAAGCCCCGGACGCGGTACTCGCCCTGCTCAACCGCCATTTTTCCTGACGCCGGACGAAAACTGTCGTACCCCGGGTCTAGCGTTCTCAGTGTCGGAAAACCCGAACTAGGAGGACGAAGATGGGCACCTGGGGAACCGGGCCGTTCGAAAACGACAGCGCCGCCGATTTCAGCAATCACCTCGACGATCTCGATGCCGAGTCCAGGATCACGGCCATCCACGAAACACTGAGCGTGGCCGCCGGCGAAAACGGTTATCTGGAAACGGATTCCGCCGCGTCGGCGGTCGCCGCCGCGGCCGTCGTGGTCGCCCAGCTACCGGGCGGCAGACCGGTCAGCGCGGCGTACGGGCCGGAACTGAGAATCCCGCCGATCCCGCTGGAGCTGCGCGCGCTCGCGATGAAGGCGCTAGACAGGGTCGTCGCCGAGGACTCGGAACTGGCCGATTTGTGGGCGGACACAGCGGACGCCAGGCAATGGCGGGAAAGGATCGCCGAACTCCGGCGTCCGCTGGAGGGTGTGCCTTAGCGCGCGACCTCGCCGAGCACCGCCATGGCGGCTTCGAGCTGCGCGTCCGAAAGATAGGGCGCGGGCCCGAAACGCAGGTACTCACCACGGCTGTCGGTGCGCACGCCGCGCTCCGCCAATGCCGCCTGCAGACCGGAAGCATCCTTGCAGCGTAAGGAAAGGAACCCGCCGATGCTGCCGAGCGGGGTATCCCGGTCGCGGGTGGCCACGTGCTCCGGCAGATCGAGCCGGTCGAACGCGGCGGACAGCAGGCCGACCTGGTGCTGTGACACCTCGCGAAGGAATTCCGGGGTGAGCCCGTGCTCGGCGAAGAAACGGAAGACCCTGGCACCACGGTAGTGGCTGGTCGGGTCGTAGGTGGCACCGGCGAAGCGGTCGGCGCCCTCGGCGTAGGCGACGAGCCCGGGTCGTCGCTCGTCCGCGAGCGCGCCGAATTCGGCGTACCACCCGGTCACGACCGGCCGCAGTTCCTGCGCGTGCGCGGGGAGCCTGAGGAAACAGTTGCCCTCACCCAGCTGGAGGTATTTGTACCCACCACCGAGCACCCACGCGTTGGTGAGCCCGAGATCGTGCAAGGAGAACGGCACCACGCCGAGCGCGTGGTAGGCGTCGACGACGAGCTCGACGGACCGGTTGCGACAGGCTTCGGCCAGGAAACTGAGCCCGGGTACGAGGCGTGAAGTCTCGAACAACACGGCCGAAACGAGCACGGCGCAGGTGCGCTCGTGATCCTTGGCGACCTCGTCGGCGAGCCGTTCGGCGAGGGTCGCCGCCGGAGCCGCGGGGACGCGGACGAGTTCGACGCCCTCCTCGGCCAGCCTGGCCAGCTGGCGGCGGAGGGTGTGGAACTCGCCGTCGGTCGTCACCAGGCGGGGACGGCGGCGAAGGTCCCAAGAGGACAGCAGACGGACCACCAGGTCGTGGGTGCTGGCACCCAACGCGATCTGGGCCCGCGGATCGGAAAGCACCTCGCGGAAGCCGGCGCGGACCTCGTCGGCCTTGACGAAGGCGGCGTCCCACTTGCCGTCCACGCCCTCGGCGGCGTCCGCGAAGGCTTCGGTGAGGCCCTCGGCGGCGACGTCGGGCCAAGCCTGATGGGAGTGACCGGAAAGGAGGAGGCGATCGGCGACCCGGAACCGCGTGTAGTGCGACGCGAGTGCGTTGGGTTCGCGGCGGAGCGCGTCGAGACCGGGCGCAGGCTCGGTGTTCGTGGGCTCAGTGGTCACAGGTGGCTCCGTACGGCCCAGAGGTCGGCGAACATCGGCTTGAACAGGGTGGAGCGCAGGTAGGCGGCGCCCGAGGAGCCGCCGGTGCCGGTCTTGTCGCCGATGGTGCGTTCGACCATCTTGACGTGGCGGTACCGCCATTCCTGCATGCCCTCGTCGAAGTCGACGAGGTGCTCGGCGACGACCGAGGAGCCCTTGTCGTCGCGGTAGACGTCGAGCAGGACCTCCTGCATCGCGGGTGAGGGCTCGGCGGGTTTGGTGACGTCCCGGCCTGCCGGGACCTGGTAGCCCTGAGTCGAAAGGTAGGTGATGAAGGAGTCGTACAGCGAGGGCCGCGACATCGCGGCGGCGATACGGGCGCGGGCCTCACCGCCCTCGGGGTAGTGCGCGAACACGTGCTCGTCCCGGCGCCCGAGCACGGCCTCCAGCTCGCGGAACTGCGCGGACTGGAAGCCGCTGGACGCGTCGAGCCTGGCACGGAAGCTGTTGAACTGGCTGGGTGTCATGGTCTCCAGCACGTCGATCTGCTTGACGACCACCTTGAGGATGGTGAGCACGCGGCGCAGGGTGCGGATGGCGTGCGGGGTCCGCCCGGCCTCCAGGCACTCCTGCAGGTGCAGCACCTCGTGCAGGATCTGCTTGAACCACAGCTCGTAGACCTGGTGGATCACGATGAACAGCAGTTCGTCGTGCTCGTCGGAGCGCGGGTGCTGTGCGGCCAGTAGGTCGTCGAGCGCCAGGTAGGACGTGTAGCTCAGCGCTGCCTGGGTATCTGTGCTGGTCATACTCGGGTCACCTCATCGAAGTGGCGCTGCGCCGCGGGTGCGAGCGCCGCGTACAGATCATGGAACAGAGCCACCGCGGCCGCTCGTTTCCCCGGCACGGGGATGAGCTCGCCCGGTAGTTCCGGGTCGAGTGCGGGGAACTCGCGGAAGGTGTGCACGAGCCTGGTCCGCAGGCGGAACGCGTCGCGGTCCGAGCCGGGTTCGCCCGCCGAGCCGAACTCGGCGACGAACTTGCGGTAGCGGCGGTCGAGTTCGTCGAGGTCCCATGCCCTGGTGACGAAGGCGCGCAGGTCCAGCGCGGCTGACGGCCTGCCGAGCAGCAGGCTCGCGTGCTCGGTGACGTCCAGCTCGGCGAGCAGGGCGAGCACCTCGGCCTCACGGTCGAGCGGGGCGAGCCAGGTGCCGTCCTGGAGTGAGCCGAAGCCGAGGAAGCGCAGGCGGCGGACGAGCCGTTCGCGGGCGCGGCGGCGGGTCTCCGGGATGCTCTGCCAGAGCACCGTCCAGTCGCCTGCCGGGCGTTCGGCGCGGCCGAGGGAGAAGATGCGGCGGTCGCCGTCCTCGAGCACGGCGAGCGTGCGGCGGGTCAGCGAGTAGTGCACGTGCCTGCCCTGCTTGTGCCTGGCGAGCAGGTCGCGGTGGGCGAGGCGGGCGAGCGCGATACGAGCCGCGCCGTCGGAAAAGCCCAGCTCGGCGAGCAGGAGGACGAGTCCGCCCGACCAGACATGGCGAGTTTCGCGGGGCTGGACATGGCTGCCGAGCAGCGTCATCACCAGCTCCTGCGGCGAGAACCCGTCGTCCATGCGGCAACTCTATACACATGACCCCGCTGCCATGTAGGTTAAATCTGGTGACGAACTTCGCGGATCTCACTTCACCCCAGGTGGCGGCGATCCGCGAAGGCGCGCGCGTCCCGGTGCTGCTGCTGCCGGTCGGCGCGATCGAGCCGCATGGCCCGCACGCTCCACTCGGCACGGATCCGCTCATCTCGCACGGCATGTGCGTCAGGGCGGCGGCCAGGCTGGCGGACGATCCGGACGTCCGGGTCCTCGTCCTGCCCGCGCTTGCCTATGGGGTGACCAGGTTCGCCGCGGGGTTCGCGGGTGGTGTGCACGTCGGCGAAGAGACGTTGCACTCGCTGGTCGTCGATGTCTGCGCCGCGCTGATCGAGCAGGGACTGCCGCGTGTGGTCATCGTCAACAACCACTTCGAGCCCGCGCACGTCGCGACGCTGCGCCGCGTCGTCGAGACCGTGGAATCCTTGCACGGCAAGAAAATCGGCTATCTGGACTTGATCAGGCGGCGGAACGCGCAGCGGCTGACCGAAGAGTTCCAGGCCGGTGAATGCCATGCCGGACGGTACGAGACGTCGCTCGTGCTGGCCGACCGTCCCGAACTGGTCGACGCCGAAGCCATGCGCGCGCTCCCCTACCTGCCTGTCGACATGCCGACAGCGATGCGCGAAGGCCGCGACGACTTCCAGGCGATGGGCATGCACCAGGCCTATTGCGGCGCACCGGCCGAAGCGACGCCGGGCGAAGGCGAAGCGACCTTCGAAATCCTCACCGAGATGCTGATCGAGACGATCCGGGAGTGCGTGTGAACCTTGCTTCCTTTTTCGTCGACCGCAACGTTTCCGAGGGCCGTGGCGCCAATCCGGCGTTGATCACCGATGCCGGTGCGACCAGCTATGCCGAGCTCGCGACACTGACCAACCGCATCGGAAACGTGCTCGCCGAGCTGGGTGTCCGAAGTGGACAGATGGTGCTGCTGGCGCTCAGCGACGGCGTCGAGTTCGTCGCGACCTGGTATGCCGCGCAGAAGATCGGCGCGGTGACCGCGGAGGTCTATCCGTTCCTGCAGCCCAAGGACTACACCTACTACCTGGGCTACACCGAGGCAAAGCTCGTCGTCGCGGACGCTGTCACGTTGCCCGCGCTGCGTGAGGCGGGCGCGACGGACCTGCTCGTGCGCGGTGTCCCCGAAGAAGAACTGCGCGCGGGTGAGCGTTCCTTCGAGACGCTCGTGGCGCAGGCCTCGCCTGAGCTGGAGGCCGTACCGCGCGGGCCCGACGACATCGTGATCTGGAAGTTCACCACCGGCAGCACCGGCTCACCCAAGGCGTGCACCCACCCGATCAGCAGCCCGCTGAAGAGCTTCGAGCTTTACGCGAAGGGCGTGCTCGGCGTGCGCGAGGACGATCGGGTGCTCGCCGTGCCGAAGCTGTTCTTCGGGTATGCCCGCGATCTCGTCGCGTTGTTCCCGTTCGGGGCCGGCGCGGCCGGGATCCCGTTCCCCGAACGCAGCACGGCGGATCTGATGTTCGAGCTGATCGCGCGGCACCGGCCGACCGTGCTCGTCAACGTGCCGACCATGATGAGCGCGATGGTCGCGCATCCGGACGCGGCGAAGCAGGATCTGAGCTCGGTCCGGCTCTGCACCTCGGCGGGCGAGGCGCTGCCGTCCGAGCTGCATCGCAAGTGGGACAACACTTTCGGCGTCGAAGTCGTCGACGGGATCGGCTCGTCCGAGGCGTATCACATCTACCTGTCGAACCGGCCTGGCCAGACGCGGCGCGGCAGTCTCGGCCAAGCCGTGCCCGGCTACCAGGTCAGGGTCATCGACGAACTCGACCAGGAGTTGCCCGACGGTGAGATCGGCGCGCTCGAGGTCACCGGCCCGACCATCGCCCGCGAGTACCGGGGTGACGCCGAAAAGTCCCGGCGCACCTTCCACGGCGACACCTTGCGCAGCGGTGACCTCTTCAGCCGGGACGAGGCAGGCTTCTTCACGCACCATGGCCGGGCCGACGATCTGCTCAAGGTCGGCGGGGTGTTCGTGGCGCCAGGCGAGATCGAGGACTGCCTGCTCGGCCGTCCCGATGTCGTCGACTGCGCGGTCGTCGGCCACGAGAAGGACGGCCTGGTGCTTTCGCGCGCCTACGTCGTCGTCGGCGAGGGCGCCACGGTGACCGAGACCGAGCTGCAGGACTACGCGCGAGAACACCTCGCGGCCCACAAATATCCGCGAGAGGTGTGCTTCGTGCCCGAACTCCCCCGTACCGCCAACGGCAAGCTCGACCGCCGCGCGCTCCGGACCAGGCCATGACCAGGCTCGTCGTCGTCACCGGCGGCACCAGGGGCATCGGCGCCGCGATCGCGGACCGGTTCCGCGCCGCGGGCGACGAGGTCGTCGCGCCGGGGCGGAAAGACTGCGACGTCACGAACGAGACCGCCGTCCGCGAGTTCTTCGACGGGCTCGGGCCGGTCGATGTGCTGGTGAACAACGCGGGTATCTCCGCGAGCGCCCCGCTCGCCAAGACGAAGCTCGCCGACTGGCATGCCCAGATCGACGTCAACGCCACCGGCGCGTTCCTCTGCACCCGCGCGGTGCTGGCGGGCATGCGCGAACGAAACCGGGGCAGGATCGTCACCGTGGCGTCGACGGCCTCGCACGCCGGCTACCGCTACACGGCCGGGTACACCGCCTCGAAACACGCCGCCGTCGGGCTGATGCGCGCGGTCGCGGCCGAGGTCGCGGGCACCGGGGTCACGGCCAACGCGGTCTGCCCGGCGTTCGTGCGCACGGACATGACCGCGACCTCGATCTCGCGGATCACCGAAACCACCGGCCGCGCCGAGGCCGACGCGGAGGCCGCGCTGGCCGCCGCGTCCCCGCTCGGCCGGTTGCTCGAACCAGCCGAAGTCGCCTTCGCGGTGGCGTTCCTGGCCGCCGAAGAAGCGGCGGCCATCAACGGACAGACCCTTGTCCTCGACGGAGGAGGAATCCAGAAGTGAGCCCGTTCCGCGCGTCCGCGAAGATCACCGAGAACTGGGCGCATTTCGATTTCGATGTCGCCGACGGCGTCGCCACCCTCACGCTCAACCGGCCGGAGAAGCTCAACGCCCTGACCTTCGACGTCTACGCCGACCTGCGTGACCTGCTGGCCGAGCTGCCGCACCGCGACGACGTGCGCGTGCTGGTCCTCACCGGCGAAGGCCGCGGCTTCTGTTCCGGCGGCGACGTCGAAGAGATCATCGGCGAGCTGCAGAAGATGGAGACGGCCGAGCTGCTGGAGTTCACGCGGATGACCGGCGCGGTCGTCAAGGCGCTGCGGGAGTGCCCGCTGCCGGTGATCGCGGCCGTCAACGGTGTCGCCGCCGGCGCGGGCTCGGTGATCGCGCTGGCCAGCGATTTCCGGCTGCTCGCCCGCTCGGCGAAGTTCGCGTTCCTGTTCACGAAGGTCGGTCTCGCCGGTGCCGACATGGGCTCGGCCTACTTGCTGCCACGCCTGGTCGGCCTCGGCAGGGCGACCGAACTGCTGATGCTCGGCGACAAACTGCCCGCCGAGCGCGCGGAGGCGATCGGCCTGGCGAGCCAGGTCGTCGACGACGAAGAACTTCCCGCCGCCGCGGCCGCGCTCGCCCGGCGCCTCGCCGACGGCCCCGCGCTCGCCTACTCGACCACCAAGGTCCTGCTCACCCGCGAGCTGGACATGGACCTCGGCAGCTCCATCGAGCTCGAAGCCATCACCCAGGCACTGCTGATGACCGCCAAGGACCACAAGGAGTTCTACGCCGCGTGGTCGGCGGGCCGCAGTCCACAGTGGACGGGACGCTGACTCAGGCCACGCCGCGGATCGGGCGGACCAGCACCGCCCCGATCAGCGCGACCGCGCCCGCGATCAGGTACAGGACCGTGTAGCTGCCGGAGAAGGCGATCACCCCGCCCGCGATCAGCGGGGCGAACGCCTGCGGCGCGGTGTTGGCGATGTTGATGACACCCAGGTCCTTCGCGCGGTCGCGGGCGCCGGGCAGCACCTGGGTGATGAGCGCGTTGTCGATGGCGACGTACACGCCATAACCCAGGCCCAGCACGAAAGCCGCGGCCATCGCCGCCGGGAACGTGTGCCACACGGCGAGAATCAGCATCGCGGCCGCGATCACCACCGACGAGACCACGACGAAGATCTTGCGTTTGCCGCTGCGATCGGACAGTTTGCCCGCGACCACGCTGGTCAGCAGGATGCCGCCGGTGTAGAGCAGCGTCAGCAGGAACACGCCGCCACCAGGGTCGGCGAGACGCACGACGTCACGCAGGAAATAGAGCAGGTACAGGGTCGCGATCGAGTTCGCGAGCTGGATCGCGAGGCGGGAGATCGCCGCCCACGCGAAGTCGGGGTGGCGGCGCGGGCTGATCCAGAACGAGCGGAAGGTGAACACCGGGCGCTCCGCCGGAATCAGCCGATCATCCGCTGTGCCGAGCAGGAAGGGCGCGGTGAGCAGCACGAGTGCCAGCGCGACCACGAGGTAGCCGCCGGTCAGGTCCGTGACGACCGCGGTCACCAGGAAGACGCCGAACACCAGGCCGAGCGGCGCAGGCAGGCCGACGAAGGCCGAGACGATCCCGCGCTGGCGGACCGGCACCTGATCGGGCACGGTCGCGCTCATGCCCGCGAACAGCGCGTTCTGCCCGGCCTGCGCGAGCGACCAGCACACCGCCACCATCGCGACGCCGCCCGCGAACGGCAGCGCGACCAACGACAGTGCGCACAACACGACGCCGCCCGCGATCCAGGGCCTGCGGCGGCCCCACCGCGAGAGCGTCCGGTCGGACAGCGCGCCCGCGACCGGGGCGACGATGATCGACACGATGGCGGCGCACGCGGTCACGATGGCTAGCCGTGTTTCCTTGCCCGCCGGATCGATGCGCTCGATCTGCGTGGGCAGCAGCACCTGGATCGGCGTGAGCACCGCGACCCAGAACCCCAGATTGGCCAGTGAGAGCCGGGCGATCCACCCGCGGGTGACCGAAACCGAGGGTTCCGCGAGTGTCGACATGGTCACGGAGGGTACCGGACACCGCCGGGGTCCTTGGCGGGCCGGACTCACCCCCAGTAAGTCCGAACGCCAAGGACCCCGTCACGGTCAGGCTGAGCCGATCGAACTCCGACGCATGGTTCCTCCGAAATCTCGTGTAGCCCCCATGACCACGGGTTCATTATTCGAAATTCACGCGTCGGTGTACCAGTGTGCGACAACATCGACTGAGATTGACAAACGTCACCTGGGAACGCGCTAGTCTCGGACATCACTCGTGACGGGCCTGGGGGTCGGATGCGGCAGGTGCTGCGTGTTCCCGAGCTGCCCGTCGAACGGCTGGTCAGGTCCGCGCCGCCGCTCGCCTTCCTCACCTTCCTGGCCGTCGGGGTGCTGGGCACGCCCGGCACGGGCGCGGCGCTCACTCTGCTCGCCGCCGGGCTGGCCGCCCTTCCGCTGCACCTGCGGCACGTGAGCGGCGGCGCGCCGCAGCACGCGTACTGGTCGCTCGCCGCGCAGACCGCACTGACCTTCCTGCCACCCGTGCTGGGCGCGCATTCGGCTCAGCTGGCCGGATTCCTGGCCGCGGCGTTTCTGCTGATGCTCAACGAGCCTTGGGGCGTACTGGGTTTCAGCGCCGCGATCGCCGCGCAGGCCGCGCTGATCCACTGGATCACCGGCGAGCCGGTTCCCGTGTTGCTGGAGACGATCGCGGTTGGCGCCGGGTCTTACGCCATCGCGCGCACGCCCGCGATCTTCGCGATGTCGCGGGCCGCCCGAGCCGAGCTGGCCAGGCTCGAAGTGACCGGCGAACGCCTGCGTATCAGCCGCGACGTCCATGACCTGCTCGGCCGCGGCCTCACCACCGTCGCGCTGAAAGGCGACTTCGCCGCGCTGCTGCTCGACAAGGGCGACCAGCGCGCGGCGGCCGAAGTCGCTGAACTCGCCGAGGCCGCCAGGAGCGCCGAGGAGGACGCGCACCGCGTCGCCAAGGGGACCCAGCCGCGGTCGCTGAGCGCCGAGGTCGAGTCCGGGCGGTCGCTGCTGGTCGCCGCCGGACGTGACTGCCGGACTGACATCGACCTGCCGGAAGACCTCGATCCCGGCATCGAGAACGTGCTCGCCTGGGCCGTGCGCGAGGGCGTCACCAACATCCTGCGCCACGGCGCCGAGAGCCGGTGCACGCTCGCCCTCACCCACGACGAGAACTGGCATCGGCTGGAGATGACCAACCACACGGGTCCGGCCACCCGTGACGGTGCGGGCTCCGGGCTCGTCGGGCTGGCCGAGCGCACGAGAGCCGTGCACGGCACCTGCGAGGTCCACCTGGCCGACGACGGCCTCTTCACGCTCATCGTCCGGCTGCCGTCATGACCGTCGCCCAGCGGTTCCAGCTCGCGCTGCTCGTGGTCGTCGCCGCGACCGTGGCCCGCCCCGCGCTGGAAACGATCAGCATCGCCTCGCACTGGATCATCACGGCGCTGGTCATCCTCGCGGCCGAGGCCGGGCTCGCGCTGAACCTGCTCCGGATCGTCCGCAATGGACAGACACCGTCGCTGGGCACGCCAGCCGCGCTGGCCGTGCTGAGCGCGGCGGAGTTGCTGGTACCCGGCTGGAACGCGGTCAGCGGTCCGGGTTTCCTCGCCTGCGCGGTGCTGCTGACCGTGGGTCCACAGGGTCCACAGTGGGCAAGGGCCGCGTTCGCCGCGGTCGTGGCGCTGGCCGTGCCGTTCGGCGAGATCTGGTGGGACGGCCCGGCCACCACCTTCGTGACCGGCGGCTTCCTTTACCTGTGCGCGCAGGCGCTGCGGGTCGCGCGCGAGCTCGACGAGTCACGCACCGAGCTGATCGCGTTCGCGGTCGACAGCGAGCGCAGCAGGCTCACGACCGACGTCGAAAGCGCGCTCAGCGGGCATCTGGCGGCGATCACCGCGGGCACCGAGCAGGCGCGGATACTCGCCGCGCACGACCCGTCCGCCGCCGCGCGCGAGATCAAGAAGGTCGTGACGATCGCCCGCAAGACCGGCGCCGAGGTGCGCCGGATCGCGCGCGGCTACCGCGAGACCTCGTTCGCGGGCGAGGTGGCGGCGGCAGCGGACCTCTTCGCGGCCGCGGGCATCGACTGCCGGACCGAGGTCGCCGCCGTGCCGAACCAGCTGCGCAAGGAGCTGACGACCGAGCTGCACACCTGGGTCAACGAAGTTCTCTCCGGACGGACCGGCGGCGCCTGCGCGATCGAGCTGACGTCCACCGAACAGGTGGTCCGGCTCACCATGGCGCAGGGCACGCACCTGCGCCAGCTGCATTTCCCGGTGGGAGATCGGGGGTTCACGCATTCTGGTTGACATTCGACACTACCGCCGCACCGAACCCGCCGTGGACGATCTGGGTACAGACGCCGTCGGGAAAGAAAGTAAGCGAATGCGGGAGATCACGGCCGATCGGCTCGCCCGATTCGGTCCCGTGGCGCTGCTCGCCAATTTCGCTTTCGTCGCCGCGGTCAATTCGGCGAGCGCGCGGCAAATGTGGCTCGGCCTCGCGCTGACCGCCTTGTTCAGCGTGCTGCATCTGCGGCACGTGACCGGTGAACGCCGCTTCCTGCCGCTCACGCTTCTCGCGCAGGCGCTGCTCGGCGCGGCGACCTTCGTGCCTGCCGGGCCGTGGCCGAGCCTGCTGGGCTTCTTCACCGGCGCGCTGCTCGTGTCCGTGCGCCAGCCTTGGGGTGGCGTGGTGTTCGGCGTGGCCATCGGCGCGCTGGCCGTGGTCGACCGGCTCGCGCCGTGGGGCCCGTTCGCGGTGCCCGGCCTGCTCTCGCTCAGTCTCGCCACATACCTCTTCGCCAAGCTGCCGATCCTCATCCGCGACGTCCGCGCGGTGCGTGCCGAGCTCGCCGAGCTGACCAGCACCGGTGAGCGGCTCGCCGCCGCCAGGCAGGCGCACGACGTGCTCGCCGACGGCCTCGGCGCGATCGCGGCCAAGGGCCGGATGGCCGCCTCGGTCGCCGCGACCGACCCGGCGCTGGCGACCAGGCTGCTGGCCGAGCTGACCACGATGGCCCGGCTCTCCCGCGCCGACCTCGACGAGCTCTCCACCGCGGGCCGCCCGCTGTCGCTGACCGCCGAGACGGCCGAAGCGGGCAGGCGGCTGGCGCTCGCCGGCGGCCGGTGCCGCGCCGACATCCGGGTCGGCGCCGACCTCGATCCCGTCGTCGACAACGTGCTGGCCTGGGCGGTCCGTGAAGGCCTCGCCGACAGCACGCCGCGCGAGTGCACGATCACGGTCACCGGCGAGCGCAGCGCGTACCGGCTGGAGCTGGTCAACGACGGCGGCGCGCCGGGCAGCCTGGACGCGCTGGTCGAACGGGTCGCGATGGTCGGCGGACGCAGCAAGGTCACCACAGGCGCCGGATTCCGCCTCGTGGTGGAGGTGCCGTCACGATGAACCGCCTCGGCTTGACTCTCCGCCTGCGTGTGCTGGAAGCGGCCGCCTTCGCGCTGCTGCTGTCCATCCAGCTGCCGTTCGTGCTCAAGAACTTCCAGCTGCTGCCGCCGGTGCAGGCCACGGTCGGCCTGGTACTGCTGTCGACGCAGGTCGCGCTCGAACTGGCGATGTTCCGGATGACCTACGACCGCGACCGCTCCCCCGTCTGGATGCTCGTCGCGATGGGCGTGCTGACGGTGCTGCAGCTGCCCGCGATCGGCCTCGGCGCCCGCGTCGGCCCGATCCTGTTCGCGTCGGCGCTGCTGTTCACCTTGCGCCCGCCGTGGTCGCTGATCACGTTCGGCGCCGTGGTGGTGGCGAGCATCCCCTATGACAAGCCGCTGGCCTCCTGGAAGGATCCGGCGCTCGTGCTGATCCTCGGCGGTCAGCTGTACGTGTTCGCCAGGGTCATCGCCTACACCAAGCATCTGCGCGACGCCGTGCCCGAGCTGGCCGAGTCGCTGCGCGTGCGGACCAGGAACCAGGTGCTGCGGCAGGTCGAAGGCACGCTGGGCCTCGACATGGCCAAGATCGCCGAACTCGGCGAGCGGGCCGGTGCCGAGCTGGACCGCGATCCCGCCGCGGCCGCGCTGGAGATCACGAAACTCGTCGAACTCGCCGAGGCGTCGGCGGCGCACCTGCGCGACATCACCGGTGTGAAGGAGAACAAGTGATCAAGGTACTGCTCGCCGAGGACATGAACCTCGTGCGCGGCGCACTCGTGGCGATGCTCTCGCTGGAGGACGACATCGAGGTGATCGCCGAGGTCTCCCGCGGCGACGAGATCCTCGCCGCGGCACAGCGGTCCACCCCCGACGTCGCGGTGCTCGACATCGAACTCCCCGGCCTCGACGGCCTCAGCGCCGCCGAGCAGCTCACCGGCACGCTCCCCGGCTGCCGGGTGATCATGTTGACCGCGCTGGGAAATCCCGGCAATCTCCGGCGCGCGCTGGAGGCCTCCGTGCGCGGCTTCCTGATCAAGGACGCGCCCGTCGGCGAACTCGCCGTCGCCATCCGCAAGGTCTACGGCGGCGGCTGGGCGATCACGCCCGAGCTGGTCGCGGCGGCACTGGAACGCGGCGAGAACCCGTTGACCGAGCGCGAAATCAGCGTGCTGCGCGAGGTCGCCACCGGGTCGTCGCTCGAAGAGGTCGCGGCGAAACTCATCCTGTCCCACGGCACCGTGCGCAACTACCTGTCCAACGGCATCGGCAAACTCGGCGCGCGCAACCGCATCGACGCGATCCGCATCGCCCGCGACGCGGGCTGGCTCTAGCGAAAACGCCTCAGCCGCAAGGAGTTCGTCACCACGAACACCGAGGACAACGCCATCGCGGCGCCGGCGATCATCGGGTTCAGCAAGCCCAGCGCGGCCAGCGGGAGCGCGGCGACGTTGTAGCCGAACGCCCAGCCGAGGTTGGCCCTGATCGTGCGGAAAGTGGCGCGGGACAAGCGGATCGCGTCCGCGACGGCGTTCAGGTCGCTGCGGACGACCGTCAGGTCACCGGCGTGGATGGCGACGTCCGTGCCGGTGCCCATGGCGATGCCGAGGTCGGCGGTGGCCAGCGCGGGCGCGTCGTTGACGCCGTCGCCGACCATCGCGACGACGTGGCCTTCGGACCGCAGTCGCTGGATCACGTCGACCTTGCCCTGCGGGAAGACGCCCGCGATGACCTCGTCGATGCCGACCTCGGCGGCGACGGCCTTGGCGACCGTCTCGTTGTCGCCGGTCAGCAGCACCGGGTGCAGGCCGAGCGCGTGGAATTCGCGGACCGCCTCGGCGGCCGACGGCTTGACCGTGTCGCCGACCGCGAGCACGCCGTACGCGCGGCCGTTCCAGCCCGCCAGCACGGCCGTGTGACCGTCCTGCTCGGCGCGAGCACGCAGGCTCGCCAGGCCGGGGGCGATCTCGTCGAACAGCTGCGGGCGGCCGACGACGACCTCGAGCCCGTCGACGACGCCGCGTGCGCCGAGTCCTTCGAGCGCGGTGAAGTCCGACGGCTCGTCCAGCGTGCCGAACTTCTCGCGCGCGCCGGCCGCGATCGCTTGGGCGACAGGGTGTTCCGACGCATGCTCGACCGTGCCTGCCAGGCGGAGCACCTCGGCCGGGTCGGTGCCGTCGGCGGTGTGGACGTCGCGCAGTGTCATCTTGCCGGTGGTCACCGTGCCGGTCTTGTCGAGCACGACCGTGTCGATGCGGCGGGTCGATTCGAGTACCTGCGGGCCCTTGATGAGGATGCCGAGTTGCGCGCCGCGGCCGGTGCCGACCAGCAGCGCGGTCGGTGTGGCCAGGCCGAGCGCGCACGGGCAGGCGATGATCAGCACGGCGACGGCCGCGACGAACGCGGGCTCGATGCCGTCGCCGAACGCCAGCCAGCCGCCGAGCGTTAGTAGTGACAGCCCGAGCACGACCGGCACGAACACCGCCGAAACCCGGTCCGCCAAACGCTGGACCTGAGCTTTCCCGGTCTGTGCCTGCTCGACCAGCTTGGCCATCCGCGCGAGCTGGGTGTCCGCGCCGACCTTCGTCGCGCGGACGACGAGCCTGCCGCCGAGGTTGACCGTGCCGCCGATGACCGGGTCGTCCTCGCCGACTTCGACCGGCGCCGACTCACCGGTGACCATGCTCGTGTCGACGCTGGACACCCCGCGCACGATCACGCCGTCGGTGGCGACCTTCTCGCCGGGCCGCACGACGAACTCGGCGCCGACGGCCAGCTCGGCGATCGGCACGCGGTGCTCTTCGCCGTCACGCAGCACCGCGACATCCTTGGCGCCCAAGGAAAGCAGCGCGCGCAACGCCGAACCGGCGCGGCGCTTGGCCCGTGCCTCGAAGTAGCGCCCGGCGAGCAGGAACGTGGTGACACCGGCGGCGACCTCGAGGTAGATCGCGCTGCCGCCGCCCGCGGACAGCGAGAAGCCGTGCGTCATGCCGATCGTGCCCGCGTCGCCGAAGAACAGCGCGTAGAGCGTCCAGCCGTACGCGGCGAGCGTGCCCATCGAAACCAGAGTGTCCATTGTGGACGTTGCGTGCAGCGCGTTCTTGACCGCGGCCTTGTGGAACGGCCACGCGCCCCACAGCACCACCGGCGTGGCGAGCAGCAGCGACGCCCACTGCCAGTACGGGAACTGCAGCGCGGGCACCATGGCGAGCACCAGCACCGGCCAGGCGAGCTGCGCCGACACCAGCAGGCGGGTACCGAGCACGTGCTCGGAGATCTCGTCGTCGGGCTGTTCGAGCGCGGCGGTGTAGCCCGCCTTCTCGACGGTGCCGATCAGCAGCGCCGGATCGGTGCCGCGCGGGACCGAGGCGATGGCCTTCTCGGTCGCGTAGTTGACCGTCGCGGACACGCCTTCGAGCTTGTTGAGCTTCCGCTCGACCCTGGCCGCGCACGACGCGCAGGTCATCCCGCCGACGACCAGCTCGATCTGTTCACTCGCCACACCACCGATGATACCCCTAGGGGGTAGCGCGTCCTACACGCTGGTCACGGCGATGGCGGGCTCGTCCAGGCTGCCGAGGTAGAGCTTGCCGCCGTGCTCGCGGACCCCGGTGAGCATGTGCCAGCCGTCGATCTCACCCCTGAGCTCGCGTTCGACGGTCCCGTCCGCCGCCACGCCCAGCACGCCGACCTCGCGTTTCGGCGCGGGCTGCAGCCCTGGCGGCAGCGACCGGACCAGCGAGCGCAACGGTGACGGGAGTTTGCGGACGACGTCCAGCGCGGGCACCTTCGGGCTCGCCTGGGTGACCCAGATCAGCCCGTCACTGCCGGTCGAGATGTTGTCGGGGAAGCCGGGCAGGTCGTCGAGCAGCGTGTCGACGGTGCCCGCCTTGTCACCGGTCAGCCAGACCCTGGTGACCTTGAACGAGCCCGTCTCGGCGACCGCGACGAACGACTCGTCCGGCGGCAGCGCGACGCCGTTGGCGAACTGGAGGCCGTCGGCGACCAGGTCGATCGTGCCGTCGGTGTCGCGGCGCAGCAGGCGGCCGCCCGCGGTCTGCTCGATGAGGTCGTCGCGCCAGTGCGTGATCGGGAAGCGGCGCGAGGAGTCGGTGAAGTAGATGGTGCCGTCCTGCGCGACGGCCGCGTTGTTGCAGAACACCAGCTTGAGCCCGAGCGCTTCGGTGGCGAGCGTGGTCACCTTGCCGCCGTTGATGCCGACGGTCAGCAGGCCGAGGTTCGCGTCGCAGACGAGCAGCTCGTCTTCGCCGTGCAGTTCGAGGCCGAGCGGGCGGCCGCCGGTGTGCGCGATCTTCTCGATCCGCGAGCCGTCGGGACTCAGCCGGAGAATCCGGCCGTCCGCGAGGCCGGTGTAGACCTGGCCTTCGGCATCGACAACGACGTCCTCCGGCCCGTGCCCGCCGACCGGGATGACCTTGACCTCGCCGAACCGCATCGGGTCCTCCTAGGGGGTGTTTCTCGGATGGGGTGGGATGAGAGTCGTGATCCAGGTGGTTCCTGGCGGTGCCGTGGGATCGCCCTCGTACCGGGTTGTACTCGGGTGATTCCGCGGTGCCGCCAGGGGCCGCCTGGGCGCGGCTATCGCGTGCCCCATCCGAGAAACACCCCCTAACGATACGTAAGCATTCCCGCGTTCTCCGCCTCGAAGTGCGGGTGCTCGTTGAACGACAGCAGTGTGACACCGCCACGGCCGGAAATCAGCTTGGTGATCCCCCCGTTCACCGTGACGCGGTTCAGCTTCACCAGCCCGGCGGCAGGCGTGCCCATCAGCGCGCCACAGACCGTCGCGATCACGCCGCCGGAGGTGAAGACGACGGCGTTCTCGCCCTTGCCGAGATCGGCGGCGAGTTCGTGCGTCGCCGCGGTGACCCTGGCCAGGAACGCGGGCCAGGTTTCCAGGCACGGGCCGGTTTCGCCCGCGTCGCACCACGCGGTCAGCGCGACGTCGAGTGCCTGCTGATAGGCGCGAGAATCATCGCCCTGCTGAGCGCCGCCCGCGTGGTGGCGCGCGATCTCGACGTGGTCGTACTCGTTCCAGCGCGAATCTTCGACGACCTTCACGTCGCTGCCGAGTTCTTTGAGCGCGGTCGCGGCCGTGTCACGCTGCCGGGACAGCGAGCCCGAGCGCGCCTGCGCGAACTCGACGCCGCGCCGCTTCAGTTCGGCTCCGACCACAGTGGACTGCTCGAAGCCGCGCTCGGACAGCTGGTCGTAGTCGGCGGCGCCGAACGAGGCCTGCCCGTGCCGGACCAGGTAGATCGCGCCCATTCACGCACTTCCCTTGCTGATGATCTCGCGGCAGCGCCAGTCGAGATAGCCGACGAACTGCCAGTAGTCCTTGAACCGGGGATTGTGCGTGTCCCCGTTGTGGAAGCGGAAGTAGATCTGCTGGATGACGACGGCGAGCCGGAACAGGCCGTAGACCTCGTAGAACCGCCAGTCGCCGATGCCGAGACCGGTGCGCCGCGCGTAGTGCTCGACGAACTCCTGGCGGGTGTACATGCCGGGCAGGTCGGTCGGCTGGCGGCGGCTGGCCTTCATGCCGTCGTCGTCATCGGCCTGCACCCAGTACGCGAGCGTGCTGCCGAGTTCCATCAGCGGGTCGCCGAGCGTGGCCATCTCCCAGTCGAGCACGCCGACGATGTCGAGCCGGTCGTCGAGGATCAGGTTGTCGAGGCGGTAGTCGTTGTGGATGAGGCAGATCTTGACCTCACCCGGCTGGTTCGCCGCGAGCCAGGCCATGACCTCGGTGAACTCGGGGACGTTCTCGGTGTGCGATCTGCGCAGGCGCTCCGACCAGCCGCGGATCTGGCGTTCGACATACCCGGCACCCTTGCCGAGGTCGGCGAGCCCGGCGGCCTCGACGTCGACGGCGTGCAGGTCGACGAGCCGGTCGACGACCTTGCCGCTCAACGCCCGCGCCGCGGCTTCGTCCAGCTGAAAGCCGTCCGGCAGCTGCCGCCGGAGGATGAGCCCGTCGAGCCGGTCCATGACGTAGAAGTCGCCGCCGATGATTTCGGGGTCGTCACAGAAGGCCTTGACCTCCGGCACGTAGGGAAAGACCGGCTTGAGTCCTTTTTGGACCCGGTATTCGCGGCGCATGTCGTGCGCGGACGCCGCCTTGTGCCCGGCCGGCGGCCGCCGCAAGATCAGATCGCGGTCCGGATAGGACAGCAGGTAGGTCAGATTCGAGGCCCCGCCAGGGAATTGGCGCACCTCGGGCGTGCCGTCGAGCCCATCGACCCGGGATTTGAGCCAGGCGTGCACGGCTTCGACGTCGAACGCGTCCTCGGTGCGGACGGCCACGGTCTTGTCGCTCATACGAGCTTCCGCATGACGGCGTCGGGCAGCACCCGGAAGACGACACTGAGCGGCGCCCACGGAAAGGTCGGCACGTACGCCTTCGCCTTCTCCGTCTCGATCGCCTTGACCAGCGCCTTCGCCCCGGTCTCCGCCTTGGCGACCAGCGGGTTGCGGCCGTCGCGCACGTTCATCCCCGACTCGATGAAGCCCGGCATCAGCGCGGTGACCTTGATCGGCGTACGGGCCAGGTCGATGCGGATGCCGTCGGCGAGCGAGGACAGCCCGGCCTTGGAGGCGGCGTACGCGGTGGTGTTCCCGGCCATCCCCCGCAGCTTGGCGAACGACGACACCACGACGAGGTGACCGTGGTTCTGCTCGCGGAAGATCTCCAGCGCCGCTTCGCACTGGGCGAGCGCGGAGACCAGGTTCGTCTCCAGCGTCTGCTTGTTCGCGTCGAACCGGCCGGTGCCGATGGGCTGGCCCTTGCCGATGCCGGCGTTGACGATCACCCGGTCCAGCCCGCCCAGCTGCTCGCGGAACTCCTTGAACGCGGTGAAGACGTCGTCGTGGTCGTTCACGTCCAGCCCCCGGGTGACCACGGTGGCTGGCTTGAGCTCCTCGGCGAGCGCGTCGAGCCGATCGGTCCGGCGGGCGCAAAGCGCCAGGTTGCGACCTTGGGCGGCGTACAGCCTGGCCATGCCCTCGCCCAGCCCGGAACTCGCGCCCGTGATGACGATGTTCTTCCGCATGGCCAGCACCCTACCGCCTGGTAACAAACCTGACCAACCAGTCGGTATGCGCCCGGCCCGGAAAAGCCCGAAAGCCACTTTCGGCAGATGCGATCTGACGAAAGTGGCTTTCGGGCTTCAACGAGCGGTCAGCTGCCGATGTAGAGCAGCTTGTTCGGGGTGCCCGAGCTCGGGTTGGTGATCTTGCCCGAGGTGGCGCTGCCCGTCAGCGCGTCCGCGACCTGCGCGGGGGTGGCGTCCGGGTGGGCCGAGAGGTACAGCGCCGCGGCGCCCACCACGTGCGGCGTGGCCATCGAGGTCCCGCTGATGGTGTTGGTGGCGTCGTCGCCGCCGACGCCCCAGCTGGAGGTGATTCCGACGCCCGGCGCGTAGATGTCCACCGACGCGCCGAAGTTCGAGAAGCTGGCCTGCTTGTCGGTCTTGTCCGAGGCGGCGACCGTGATGGCCTCCTTGACCCTGGCAGGCGAGACCTTGCTGGCGTCCTGCGACTCGTTGCCCGCCGCGACGCCGAAGGTGACGCCCTTGGCGATGGCGCCCTTCACCGCGGAGTCGAGCGCGTCGTCCGCGCCGCCGCCGAGGCTCATGTTGGCCACCGACGCGCCCTTGGCGTTGGCCGCGACCCAGTCGATGCCCGCGACGACCTGCTCGGTCGTGCCGCTGCCGTTGGCGTCGAGAACACGGACCGGGACGATCTTGACGCCCTTGGCCAGGCCGTACTCCGTGCCGCCGATGGTGCCCGCGACGTGCGTGCCGTGGCCCTGCTCGTCGGTCGGGTCGTCATCGTTGTCGATGAAGTCCTTGCCACCGGAGACCCGGCCGGCGAACGTCTTGTGGGTCGCCTTGACACCCGTGTCGATGACGTACGCGGTGACGTTGTCGGCCTTCGTCGCGTAGGTGTACTTGCTGTCCAGCGGCAGGTCGTGCTGGTCGACCCGGTCGAGACCCCACGACGGCGGGTTCTGCTGGGTGTCGGAGATGTGGAACCGGCGGTTCTGCACCACGTAGTCGACGGCCGGGTCGGCGGCGAGCCGCTTCGCCTCGGTCTCGCTGGCGTGGATCGAGAAGCCGTGCAGCGCCGCACCGTAGGTCCGGCCGACGTTGGCGCCGAACTTCGAGGCGAGGTTCTGGGCCTGCGCGACGACGTCCGCCTTCTTCAGAACGACGATGTAGCTGTCACTCACCGCGTCGGCGCCGCCCGCCGCACGGATCTGGCCTTCGGGCTGGGCTGCCAGTGCCGGTGCGGCGGTGGCCACCGCCACGGCCGCGACCGTGATCCCGATCGCCGCTCGCCGGTACCTGTGAGAGTTGCCCATTGGGTCCCTTTCTGCCGGTATGTCATGACGTTGCTGGCAGTCAGCCAATCGTGACTCTCGCGGCTGGGCAATGATTCACAGTTACCAGTACTAGGCCATTCGGAGTAGGTAACAGGCACTCTTCGGAGTAACGGGTCCAGGTGATGAGCGTAGGCAGATCGTTACTTCAAACTGATAATGTTGTTCGTGTTGTTACCGAAGCGGGGGGGCGGTCATCCAGCACATGAGCTCCGGAATCACCACGTTCGCCACCGCTCTGCGGTCCGCGATCGAGGCGAGTGGACTCAGTCTCGACCGGATCCAGGCCCGGTTGCAGACCCGTGGCGTCTCCGTCAGCGTGACCGCGCTCAGTTACTGGCAGTCAGGGAAGCGCCAACCCGAACGAGCGAGTTCGTTGTCCGCCGTGCGCGTGCTCGAAGAGCTGCTGTCGATCCCGTCGGGCGCGCTGCTCGGCCTGCTGCCGCCACCGCGTCCCCGTGGCTCATCCTCCCGCAGAAATCTGCGCACCGCAGATCAGCCGCTGACCTTCCCCCGCGAAGAGCTGCAGGCGCTGCTGGAACAGGTCGGCGCGCCGGACGCGCTCGACCTGCGTCACCAGCTGAAACTGGTCGGCCTGCACGACCAGTGCGACATCGCGCCCGACGGCGGCCAGCGCGCCGTGACCGCACGCGCGGTCTTCCAGGCGGACGCCGACGGCCAGGACCGCTGGCTACTCGTCTATGCCCAGGGCGACCCCGACGCAGATCCCCCGTCGCTGGAGGCGCTGCGCAACTGCAGTGTCGGCCGCACGGCCGCGTCCGAGCACGGGCTGCTGGTCGCCGAGCTGCTGTTCGAGCGCGCGATCAACCGCGGCGAGACCCATCTCATCGAGTACTCGCTCGCCAACTCCGGACCGCCGTATCCGGAGTGCCGGAACACGCATTACCGCGAGTTCCGCCGCCCGGTGCGCGAGTACCTGCTCGAGGTCCGCTTCGACGAGGCCAACACCCCGCGCAAATGCTGGCAGTACTCACGGACCGGGCTCGCCGAAGACCGCCGGGAGCTTCAGCTGGACGCCGCGGGCGGCGTGCACGCCGTCGCGCTCGACTTCGGGCCCGGCGTCTTCGGCATCGAGTGGGACTAGGAAAGCTTGTTACGCAAGACCTTGCCGGTCGCGTTGCGCGGCAACTCCTCCAGGAACTCGACCTCGCGCGGCACCTTGTAGCGCGCCAGGTTGGACTTCACGTACTCGCGCACGCCGTCGACGTCCAAACTGGAGTCCTCGGTGCGGACGACGAAAGCCTTGAGCCGCTGGCCGAACTCCGCGTCCGGCACGCCGATCACGGCCGCCTCCAGCACGTCCTCACGCTCGACGAGCAGGTGCTCGACCTCGATCGGGTAGACGTTCTCGCCGCCGGAGATGATCATCTCGTCGTCGCGGCCGTCGATGAAGAGCAGGCCGTCCTCGTCGAAGTGGCCGACGTCGCCGGTCGACATCAGGCCGTCGACGATCTCCTTGGTGCGGCCGTCGGTGTAGCCGCCGAACGACAGGCCGCTGCCCGCGAACACCCGGCCGACCGTGTGCGGCGCGGTCACCGGCTTGCCGCCGGAGTCGAACAGCGCGACCTTGCAGCCGACCGGCGCACGGCCGACGGTGCCGGGCGCCTTGCGCCAGTCCTCGGGGGTCGCGACGGTGACCACCGCGACCTCGGTCGAGCCGTAGAGGTTGTGGATGACGTCGCCGAACGCGGCCGTCGTGCGGTTGCCGAGGTCCGGTGACAGCGCCGAGCCCGCGACGAAGACGATCCGCAGCGACGACGTGTCGTGGCGGCCGAGCACCTCGGCGGGCAGATCGACGATGCGCTGCAGCATGGTCGGCACCAGCACGAGCGAGGTGCATCGATGCTCGGCGATGCCACGCAGCGTCTCTTCCGGATTGAACTTGCGCCGCATCACGACGGTCGAACCCAGCGCGAACGCCAGGATGAACTGGGAAAGCCCGGTGCCGTGGAACAGCGGCGCGCCCATGAACATCGCCTCGCCCGAGCGCAGCGGGATGCGGTCGAGGAACTGGGCCGAGTGCAGCACCGAGGTCTCGGCGCGCGGGGCGCCCTTCGGTGTGCCGGTGGTGCCGCTGGTCAGCAGCACGAAACCACCGGGCTTCGCCGGCGCGGGCCAGGCGCGGTCGTCGGTGCTGGCGATGAGCTCCTCGAGCACCGGGGTGTCCTCGTCGGGACGGTCGCCGTCGACCCACGCGAGGTAGCGGTCGACGTCCGGGGACACCGCGTCGAGCAGGCCGGTGAACTCCTGGTCGTAGACGAGCGCCTGGACGCCCTCACGCGACGCGACGTCGGCCAGCTGAGGCTTGGCGAAACCGGTGTTCATCAGCAACAGGCGGGTGCCGAGTTTGCCGGCGGCGAGCATGGTGACGACCAGGCCCCGGTGGTCACGGCAGAGCGCGGCGATGACCGAGCCCGGCTTGATACCGCGCTCCGACCAGGCCCTGGCGAGCGCGTTGGAGCGCTGGTCGAGCTGCTTGAAGGTCAGCGGACCGAGCTCGTCGACGATGCCGACGGCTCGTGGGTCACGCCGCGCGGCGATCTGGGTCGCGCCCGCGAACGGGCCGTACTTGCGGACCGCGACGACCGAGCGCAGCCCCTCGTCCACCCGGGGAAACGGGACCAGCCCTGCCTGCCACATCACCTCGATGCTGCGGAGCGTCTCCGTCACCTTGCCGGCGATCTCGGACACGCTGGGCGGGTACTTCATCCGGGCACCTCCGTTGCTGCGGACCGAACGCGCACCCCATACCCACGGTTTCGACGTACCGTCGGTATGGGGTTCCTTCCGACAGTAACCGACGGCCTGAACGAACGCATTAGGCCGTTCGCTGAATGTCAGGTCGTGATCATGGCGCGCGGAAACTGTCGGTGGGCAGGCGCACAATGCTCAGGTGCGGGTGATCGCGGGAGCGGAGGAAGATGGACGGTACGCGTTAGCCGGGTCCGGACTGGACAGACGGGACCTTTCGGCGGAGGAGTTCGCGCGGGCCGCGGCGGAGATCGAGCGGGAGAACGCGCCGCGCTGGGTGTTCGCGTCGGTGGAACAGACGTATCCCGTGCTGCTGCGGGCCGGGGTTCGGGTGCGGCGGTGCCACGATCTGGCACTGGCCGAGGGTCTGCTGCTGATGCACGAGGGCAGGGAGTCGGAGTCGCGCAGCCTGATCGCGGCGCTCGCGCGGCTGCGTGGCGAGGAGCCTCCCGTCGAGGGCCCGGCGCACGGCGAGGACAAGCAGCCGACGCTGTTCGAGACGCGCGGGCCGTCGCTGCCCGAGGGCGTCCGGATGGTCGAGGCCGCGGCGCTGGTGCTCGACGAGCAGGAACGGCGTGCGGGCAAAACGCCGCACGCCGACCGGCTGCGGCTGCTGTTCGCCGCCGAATCGGCGAGCGCGCTGGCGGCCGCCGAGATGTCGGTGGACGGGCTGCCCTGGCGCGCGGACGTGCACGCCGCGCTGCTCACCGAGACATTCGGCCCTCGCCTGCCGTCGGGGCAGCGGCCGAAGCGGCTCGTCGAGCTGGCGGCGAAGATCAGCGAGGCGTTCGGTGGCCGCCCGGTCAACCCGGACTCCCCGCCCAGCGTCGTGCGCGCGCTCGCCCGCGCGGGTATCGAGGTGCCGTCGGCACGGGCGCACCTGCTGCGCGGCATCGACCATCCGGCCGTCGCGCCGTTGCTGGAGTACAAGGAACTCGCGCGCCTGTACGCCGCGCACGGCTGGGGCTGGCTCGACGAATGGGTCTCCGACGGCCGCTTCCGCCCGGTGTACGTGGTCGGCGGCGTGGTGTCCGGCCGCTGGGCGAGCCGGGGCGGTGGCGCGCTCCAGATCCCGAAGACCCTGCGCGGCTGCGTCCGCGCGGACCCCGGCTGGAAACTGGTCGTCGCCGACGCCGCCCAGCTCGAACCCCGCGTGCTCACCGCGCTGTCCGGTGACCGGAGGCTGGCCGAGGTCTCCGGCTCGACCGACCTCTACGACTCGCTCGCCAAGGCGATGTTCTCCGGCGCCCGCTACGTCCCGCCCGCCAGCGACGACCGGGACGACCGTTCGCGCGCGAAGATCGCGATGCTCTCGGCGATGTACGGCGGCACCTCCGGCGAGGCGGGCCCGCTGCTCGCCTTGCTACGCCAGCGTTTCCCGGAGGCGGTGTCCTATGTGGAGCACGCGGCGCAGGCGGGCGAGCGCGGCGAACGGGTCCGCTCCCGGCTCGGCCGCACCTCCCCCGCCCCGTCCGAGGCCTGGCGTGCGCTGACCGGCGGCGCCACCGAAGACTCGGCGGCGGAAACGAAGGCCCGCCGCGCCTCCCGCGGCTGGGGCCGGTTCACCCGGAACTTCGTCGTGCAGGCGAGCGCGGCGGACATGACGGCGGTGATGCTGGCGATACTGCGGCAAAATCTTCCCTCGCCCGCTCATTTGGTGTTCTTCCAACACGACGAGGTCTTGGTGCACGCGCCGGAGGAATTGGCGGAAGAAGTCACCCGGAAGATCGAAGAAAGCGTCGCCGAAGCGGCCCGGTTGATGTTCGGCCCGTCCTGCCCGGTCCACTTTCCGTTGCACATCACCACAGTGGACAGTTACGCCGACGCCAAATAACCCCTGCGATTACCGGTTTCCGACCGTCCAATGGCACCTTTCACCCTGCCGCCATTGGCGTTCCGCCAAGCCTAGACTCGTGCTCGCCAAAGGAGGCAAGCATGAGAAAGTTCCTTTGTGTACTGGCGACGATGTCGCTCGTTCTCGGCACCACCACCACGGCGCGGGCCGGCGTCGAGGTGATGACCTGGGTGCCTTCCTACACATTGTGCAAATTGGTCCCCGCTTCACTCTGCCTGAAAACCGCGGACGGCCACACACTCCAGATCCTCGACGCCGACGTGACACTCGGGCTGGCCGACTGCGTCGACCTCCCCACCACACACGGCCCGTACGTCCGCGTCTACGACAACCTCGAACTCGAAGCCATCGATCCCGCGCTGGTGCTGCAGATGCGGACCGGTTCCTGCGACGACGGCGAAGTCGCCATCCTCGACACCGCCTTCGTCAACGCCGACACCTTCCTCATTCACCCGATCGAGGGCTCAGTGGCGCTCGGCAAAGTGCCGATCGACGACGACGCCACGGTCACGGACTTCACCGGCAGGGGAGCCTGCGGCAGGACGAACAGCAACAGCGACCTCGTCTTCGCCCTGCCCGCCTCGATGTTCGACCCGGCGCCGGGCGGCAACCCGAACTCGAGCAGCTTGTGCGGCCGCAAGGCGCGGATCACCAACGGCTCGGAGTCGGTGATCGCCACCGTCACGGACCGCTCCGACTCACCGCAGCCACCCGGCAAGTTCGGCGACATCGACCTGTCACCGGCCGCCTTCGACAAGATCGCCAACCGCGACGAAGGCCGCACCAAGGTCACCTGGCAGTTCGTCAGCTGAAAGACATCCCAGGTCCGTAGATGTCAAGCCGCGGTGGAGGTGATGTGGTGCGACCAGGCGGTTGTCTCGTTGTAGAGGGTGCCGGTTTTGAGGCATCCGTGGAGGATGCCGACGAGTCGGTTGGCGAGCTGGCGCAGGGCGGCGTTGTGGCCGCTGCCGCGGGCGCGTTGCGTGTCGTAGTAGGTGCGTGCCCCGGGCGAGAAGCGCAGCGCGCTGAACGCCTGGGTCAGCAACGCGTCAATGAGCCGATCGTTGTGGATGAACCGGGCCAGCGCGACTTTCTTCTTGCCCGACGCTCGGGTGATCGGGGAGGTCCCGGCGTAGTTCTTGCGGGCTTTGGCGGTGGCGTAGCGGTCGGGGTCGTCGCCGAACTCCGCGAGCACCCGGGCGCCGAGAACCGACCCCAGACCAGGCTGGGACAGGATGATCTCAGCGGCCGGGTGCTGCCCAAAATAGGCATCGACCTGCCTTTGCAGGGCTTTGACCTGGGTGTCGAGGACGTTCAGGACCGCGATCAGCGCCTGAACCGAGGCGGCGTAAGCGGCCGCCACCACTTCGGGCTGGCCCAGGTGCTCGGCGCGCAGCGCGGCCTGGACCGCGGCTGCTTTCTCCGCGATGTTCTTGCGACGCGCCCGTTTCAACGCGGCGCTGATCTGAGCGATCGTCAGCCGGGCTGCCTGGGCCGGGGTCGGGGCCTTGCCCAGCAGTTCCAGGGTGTCGGCGGCGTCGAGGTCATCGAAAGCGGCCAGCGCGGCGGGGAAATAGTCCCGCAGCGCGTGCCGCAGCCGCTGCGTGTGGCGGGTGCGTTCCCAGATCAACGTCTTGTGGGTGCGGGCAACCACCTTCACCGCCTCGATCTGGGCGCTGTCACCGGCGACCGCCCGCAGCTCGTGGGCGTGGGTGCGGGCCATGTCGGCCAGCACATGCGCGTCACCGGCATCGCTCTTGGCACCCGAGACACCCAGCCGGTCGCGGAACCTGGCCGCCTGCAACGGATTCACCGCCAGCACCGTGTACCCGGCGGCGACCAGCGCCCGCACCCACGGACCCCGGTCGGTCTCGATCCCGACCAGCACCTCGGCTTCGTCGGCGTCGTCACCGATCAGCTCACCGATCATCGTATGCAGCCGGGCCATCCCCGCCACACCCTCCGGCAGCCTGGCTCTGCCCAGCCGACGGCCGCGGCGTCCATCACCTCCACATCGTGGTGGTCCTCAGCCCAGTCATCTCCCACGAAAAGCCGCAAAAGTCCTCCCGATCTCGATCACCTACAGCAGCCAGCGGGAGAACCTCAGCGACCTAATCAAACAGTGCTTCCCACCACGAACACGCGGGGCACGACATCCCATCAGCGATCAACTCTCCCGGCCCACCAGCAGGGGCACTGTCTTTCATCAGGACTCAAGCGTCCAGGACATCCGAGTGCTCACCCGCCGACCGGCTACCACCAGGAGTGTGCCGGATAGCCCACTCCCAGAACTGATTAGGACTCGTGAGTGTTCCCAACGGTTCTCACCGCCGGGAACACTCACGACCTCTCAGCGGTTGTGGCGCTGACCTTCCGCCATCTGGTGCGCGATGCGGTCGGAGCCGATGCGGCGTGCGACGCGGGCGGCGGTCTGCGGGGCGATGGTGGCGAAGAGCGTCGAGGCTTTGAGCACCGGCGGCGCCACGTCGATCTCGGCCTTGTTGTCGCGGATCGCGCGCACGACCGCGGCCGCGACGTCTTCGGGCGTGCGTGTGCCGACGCCGGGCGGAAGCTGAGCGCCGCCGTCGGCGAACATGCCCGCGTCACGGATGAAGCCGGGGTTCACACTGCTGACGCCGACGCCGCGCGGGTTCCAGTCCTCACGCAGGCCGAGCGCGAAGCCACGCAGGCCTAACTTCGTCGCGCTGTAGAGCGAACTCGCCGGCGCGGCCACCTTGCCGGACAACGACGAGATGAACACGATGTGCCCGCTCCCCCGCGCGAGCATCGGCTCACCGAAGACGCGGGTCAGCACGATCGGCGCACGCAGGTTGATGTCGAGCGCCCGGTCGATCTCATCGGTGGTGTACGACTCGAGCACGCCCCCGCCGGGCAGCGCCGCGTTGGCGACCACGATGTCGACGTCGCCGGACTCCTTCGCAAGCCGTTCCACTTCCGCGGCGTCGGCGAGGTCGGCCGCGATCACCCGGCCGCCGATCTCGCCCGCCAAGCCTTCGAGCACCCCGGCGCGGCGCCCGGTGAGGATGAGGTCCGCACCTTCGGCACGCAGCCTGCGTGCGATGGCCTGGCCGAGACCGCCGGTCGCGCCGGTGATCAACACTGATTTCCCGCGAAGGTTCATGCAGCGCATGTTACCCACGAGTACAAGCTAGCCGGTCGCGTCGTCGAGCGCGCGGACCACACGCTTGAGCGACACCGGATACGCGGTGCCGAGCGTCTGCGCGAAGAAACTGACCCGCAGCTCCTCGATCATCCACCGCACATCACGCAGCGCGGGCGACGAAGTGCCGGGCGGCTGGGCGTCGAGTGCCTTCTTGTACTCGCCGAGCAGCCACGCGATGTCGGCCATGCGCTGGAGGTCGCGAGTCGGCTCGGTCGGCAACTTCTCCAGACGGCGTTCGATGCCGCGGAGGTAGCGCGTGACGTTCGGCAGCCGGTCCTGGCCGGTTTCGGCGAGGAAACCCGCGTGTACCAAGCCTTTCAGCTGGGCGCGGATGTCCGCGAGCGACTCCGCGGGGCCTCGGGTGTCGGCGAGCCGGGTCTCGACGTCGTTGGCGGCGCGCAGGATGCGCTCGGCTTCGAAGAGCACCGTCAGCGTTCCGGCGTTGAGGCCGGCGCGGACTTTTTCCTGCAGTGTAGCGAAACCGGCTTCGTCCCAGACCGGACCGCCGTTGTCGGTGACGAGCTTGTCGATCGCGCAGTCGACGCAGTCCTCCAGCAGTGCCGCGACGCTGCCGTGCGGGTTGCGGTTGAGGACGAGTTTGGCCTGGTTGTTCAGGTTGCGCACGGCGTACTTGACCGGTGATGGCACGTTGAGCCGCAACATCTTGCGGGTGCCCGCCCACATGGCGTGCGCCTGCTGGGCGGGGGTGTCGAGCAGGCGCACGGCGACCGTCTCGCCCTCGTCCACGAGTGCCGGGTACGCCTTGACGTCGTGGCCCGCGCGCTTGCCCGCGAACACCTTCGGCAGTTCGCCGAACGCCGGTTTGGTCAGGCCCGCCTTCTCGACCGAGCTCGCGGCCGCCGAGATCGACGCGCGGACCTCGCCGCTCAAATCGCGTTTGAGGGCCTCGATGTCCTTGCCCTCGGCGACTTTCTTGTTCTTGTCGAGCACGCGGAAGGTGATCTTCAGATGCTCCGGGACAGCGGACAGCTGCCACGCGTCGTGCGGGATCTCGACGCCGCGTAGTGCTTCGAGTTCGTCGGCGACGACGTCGAGCAGCGGCCCGTCGGCCGGGCTGACGCGCGAGAGCACGAGCTTCGCGTGGTCGGGCGCCGGGACGAAGTTGCGGCGGATCTGCTTCGGGAGCGACTTGATCAGCGAGGTGACGAGTTCCTCGCGCAGGCCGGGCACCTGCCAGTCGAAACCGTCCTCGGTGACCTGGTTGAGCACCGCGAGCGGGATGTGCACGGTCACGCCGTCGGCGTCCGCGCCCGGCTCGAACTGGTAGGTCAGCTTGAACGTCTGGCCGCCGTGGCGCCACATGTCCGGGTAGTCCCGCTCGCTGACATCGCCGGCGGACGAGTTGATCAGCATGTGCTTTTCGAAGCTGAGCTGGTCCGGTTGCTCGTGCCGGGCCTTCTTCCACCAGCTGTCGAAATGCCGTGCCGACACGACGTCGGCGGGTACACGCTGGTCGTAGAACTCGAACAGGGTCTCGTCGTCGACCAAGATGTCGCGGCGGCGTGCGCGGTTCTCCAGGTCTTCGACTTCTTCGAGCAGCGCGCGGTTTTCGGCGAAGAAGTGGTGGCGGGTGGTCCAGTCGCCGTCGACGAGCGCGTGACGGATGAACAGCTCGCGAGACAGCTCCGGGTCGATGCGGCCGTAGTTGACGCGGCGGTCGACGATCAGCGGGATGCCGTACAGCGTGACCTTCTCGATGGCCATCACCGCGCCCTGCCTGCGCTCCCAGTGCGGCTCCGAATAGGACCGTTTCACGATGTGCGCGGCCAGCGGTTCGATCCACTCCGGCTCGACGCGGGCGTTGACGCGGCCCCAGAGTTTCGACGTCTCGACGAGTTCCGCCGACATCACCCAGCGCGGCTGCTTCTTGAACAACGCCGAGCCGGGGAACACCGAGAAACGCGCACTCCGCGCGCCGAGGTAGTCGCCCTTGGCAGGGTCCTTGAGGCCGATGTGCGACAGCAGGCCCGCGATGAGCGAGGTGTGCACGTGCTGCGGGTCGGCGTTCTCCGAGTTGAGCGTGATACCGAGCGGCTTCGCGAGCTGGCGGAGCTGACTGTAGATGTCCTGCCACTCGCGCACACGCAGGTAGTTCAGGTATTCGTTGCGGCACAACCGGCGGAACTGGTTGCTGGACAACGCCTTCTGCTGTTCCTTCAGGTATTCCCATAGGTTCAGGTAGGCCAGGAAGTCCGAGGTCTTGTCGACGAACCGCGCGTGCTTTTCGTCAGCGGCCTGCTGCTTCTCCGCCGGGCGCTCACGCGGGTCCTGAATGGACAGTGCGGCCGCGATGATCATGACCTCGCGTACGCAGCCGTTCGTGGCCGCCTCCAGCACCATCCGCGCCATGCGCGGGTCGACCGGGAGCAGCGCGAGCTTGCGGCCGGTCTCGGTGAGCCGCTTGCGGTCGTCGGTCGCCTCGGGGTCGAACGCGCCGAGTTCCTGCAGCAGCTGGATCCCGTCGGTGACCTGACGGCGGTCCGGCGGCTCGACGAACGGGAACGCGGCGATGTCGCCGAGCCCGAGCGAGGTCATCTGCAGGATGACCGAAGCGAGGTTGGTGCGCAGGATCTCGGGATCGGTGAACTCGGGCCGCGCGTCGAAGTCGTCCTCGGAGTACAGACGGATGCAGATACCGTCCGAGGTCCGTCCACATCGGCCTTTGCGCTGATTCGCGGACGCCTGCGAGACCGCCTCGATCGGCAACCGCTGCACCTTGGTCCGGTGGCTGTAGCGGGAGATCCGCGCGGTGCCGGGGTCGATCACGTACTTGATGCCCGGCACGGTCAGCGACGTCTCGGCGACGTTGGTCGCGAGCACGACGCGGCGTCCGCTGTGGCGCTGGAACACCCGATGCTGATCCGCCGACGAAAGCCGCGCGTACAGCGGCAGGATCTCGGTGGAGCGCAGGTCCTGTTTGGACAGCGCGTCGGCCGTGTCACGGATTTCCCGTTCCCCGGAAAGGAAAACGAGGATGTCACCGGGCCCTTCGACCATCAGCTCGTCGACGGCGTCGCAGATGGCCTGTGTCTGGTCACGGTCGGGATCGCCGTCGGGATCATCGGGGTCGACGATCGGGCGATAGCGGACCTCGACCGGGTACGTCCGCCCGGACACCTCGACGATCGGCGCGTCACCGAAATGCTTCGAGAAGCGCTCGGGGTCGATGGTCGCCGAAGTGATGATCACCTTGAGATCGGGACGCCTCGGCAGGAGCTGCTTGAGATAGCCGAGGATGAAGTCGATGTTGAGGCTGCGCTCGTGCGCCTCGTCGATGATCAGCGTGTCGTACTGACGCAGCATCCGGTCGGTCTGGATCTCGGCCAGCAGTATGCCGTCGGTCATCAGCTTGACCAGCGTGTTCTGCCCGGACTCGTCGGTGAACCGCACCTTGTAGCCGACCGTCTGGCCGAGTTCGGTGTCCAGCTCGCTCGCGATGCGCTCGGCGACCGTGCGGGCGGCGAGCCTGCGCGGCTGGGTGTGCCCGATCTGGCCGCGGATGCCGAGGCCGAGTTCGAGGCAGATCTTGGGCAGCTGGGTGGTCTTGCCGGAGCCGGTCTCCCCGGCGACGATCACGACCTGGTGGTCCTTGATCGCCGCGGCGATGTCGTCCTTGCGCTGGCTGACCGGCAGTTCTTCGGGATACTTGATCGCCGGGACGCTCTCGCGCCGGTTCCGCACACGTAGCTCGGCCGCCTCGATGTCGGCGGTGATCTGCGCGGCGACCTTGTCCTTGTCACGCGCGTTGCGGGCACCGTCGAGCCGCCGCCGCAACCGGTGCTGGTCGCGCGACATGAGTTCGGGCAGGCGGGCGCGCAACGCGCCGAGCGGGGATGGAGTGGACATACTTGGGCCAAGGATAGCGGTGCGTGACCGCCACGGCCTCCGAATATGCCCGAGGCGACAGCGAGGGCTTGTGCGCCCTCGCCGTCGCCTGGTCACTACGGCTGCTGCGGCGCGACGGCCTTCTTCTTGTTCTTCGCGGCGACACCGACGCCGACCAGAGCCAGGCCGATCACGCCGACGACGATGCCGATGGTCGGCTGGTACGGGTCGGCCCACATGAGAAGCGTGAACTGGAGGTCGAACTGGGGCAGCACCATCGAGCCGAAGCCGATGATCGCGAGGAAGATACCGAGTCTGAGCATGACGAATACACCTTCACTGAAGTAAATGACGAAAGTTCCCCAGGCCGTCCCCGTGCGGCCCCCAGCGGGGAAGCACGGACATTAGCCGATAGTGGAGGTTTTCGTATCCGATTTGCCGAAATTCACCGAAGGTCAGCGCCCGATCACGCGCGGCGCAGGTCCTCCGGGCTCAGCTCGGCCAGGCTCTTGTGCCCGGACAGCCCCAGCGTCAGGTCGGTATCGGCGAGCAGGCTCCGCAGCACGTGACGCACGCCCGCCTCGCCGCCGTGCGCGAGCCCGTAAACCCAAGGACGGCCGACGAGCACGGCCTTCGCACCGAGCGCGACGGCCTTGAGCACATCAGCGCCGGTCCGAATCCCCGAGTCGAACAGCACATCGAGCTGGTCACCGACGGCCGCCGCGATCTCCGGCAGCACGTCGAGCGACGCGATCGCGCCGTCGACCTGGCGACCCCCGTGATTGGACACGACGATGCCGTCGACACCCTCGTCCACGGCACGACGCGCGTCGTCGATGTGCTGGATGCCTTTGAGGACGATCGGGCCGTCCCAGTGCTCACGCAGGAACGACAGCTGATCCCAGGTGTGGTCGGTGCCGGTGACCATGCCGATCCACCGCAGGATCGCGCTCGGCTGGTCCTCCTCCGGCGTCTTCTCCAGCAGGCCGCGGAACACCGGGTCACTGAACCCGACCGCGCAGCCCTCGCCCTGCAGGAACGGCAGGTACGCCTGATCGAGGTCGGACGGTCGCCACGCGAGCGTCCAGGTGTCGAGCGTGAGCACGAGCGTGGTGAACCCGGCTGCCTTCGCGCGGGCAAGGATGCTCGCGCAGACGTCATGATCGCTCGGCCAGTAGAGCTGGAACCACCGCGGCCCATCACCGTTGGCCTCGGCCGCATCCTCGATGCTCGTCGACGAGGCCGTCGAAAGGATGAACGGCAGCCCGACCGACGCGGCAGCACGAGCGGTGGCCTTCTCCGCGTCGGGATGCACGATCGACTGGACGCCAACGGGCGCGACAAGCAGCGGGCCGGGCAGTTTCGTGCCGAGCACGGTCGTGGACAGATCCCGTTCGGTCGCCCCGGTCAGCATCCGCGGCACAATGCGCCAGCTGTCGAAGGCCGCGCGGTTGGCGCGCGCGGTCGCACCGGAGCCGGCGGCACCCGCGACGTAGGAGAACGGGCCGGGGCCCATCAATTCCTTCGCCGACTCCTCGAGCTTGGTGGCATCGGTCGAACAGAGCGGCAGCGTGCCGCCGTACCCCTGCAGGTAGATCTCGTTCTGGTAGCTGCCGAACCGCTCGGTCACCCATGCCTCCTCGAACTGGTCTCGCGCGACTGTACTCGCGGGTAACCGGCACTGGGAACCTTCGGCAGTCCAGCGTGAACATCTCCGCAGCCCGACTCGGGAGTGGCTGTGCGGCAAGGGAAACGAAGACGTTCGAGTGGCTAGTGGCATGCTCCCCTTAACGCGAGTAAGGTGGAGTATGTGATCAGCACAGAACCCCCTGACCTCCAAGCGCTACCCGAGTGGTGGCGTCTCGAGGATGACGCGCTGCTGATGGCGTACGTAGCGCGGGAGAGGGAGAAACGCCGTTTAGACGCGGAGCAGGGTCAGATCCTGGCCGAGGTTGAATCGCGTGGTGTGCGGGATGTGTCCGGCTATGCGACGGTGGCGCAGATGCTGGTGGACTGGGTCCAGATCAAACCCGCGGAGGCGAAAGCCCGCGTGGAACGCGCTCGCGCCCTCAACCCCCGCCAGGATGGTGGCATGCGGATTCCTGCGTTGGCGCCTTATGCCGCGGCGGCGGCGTTGAGGGGTGATCTGGGTCCAGCACAGCTGGATCCGATCATCACCGCGTTGGCCGGACTACCCGCGTCGGTGTCGACAGAGGACCGAGAGACCGGGGAACACATCCTGGTCGATCTGGCTCGTACGGCTGGTCCGAGGGAGATCACCAAAGCCGCCGTCAATCTGCGGGATCGGCTTGATCCTGATGGGCGTGAGCCGAAAGATCCCGATCCGGTGGCGCCGCGGCGGGAGCTGGAGTTCGTGACCCACCGAGACGGCACCCACGGCCTGAAAGTCAAAACCGACGCCGACACCATCGCCCGATTGAAAGCGCTGTTGGATCCGCTCGCCAAACCCCGCCCGGCCACCGAGGAGGAAGGCCGTGATGCCCGGTCGCAGTGGCAACGGTGGGGTGACGCGTTCACCGAGTTCGTGCAGATGGGCATACTCAACCCGGAAATCCCCACCCAGGCCGGGGACAGTGTGCACGTCGTGGTCACCATCAGCCTCGACGAACTCCGATCCGGCATCGGACAGGGCCGCCTGGACCTGGTCGGCGACATCAGCGCCGCCGAAACCCGCCGCATGGCCTGCGACTGCAAAGTCATCCCCGTCACCCTCGGCTCCGACGGCCAACCCTTAGATGTCGGCCGCGAACAACGCCTCGCCACCCCAGCACAACGGCGAGCACTGGCCATCCGCGACCGCGGCTGCGCATTCCCCGGCTGCGATGCGCCGACGCAGCAATGCACCGCCCACCACATCATCTTCTGGGCACACCACGGCGAAACGAAAATCGACAACCTCGTCCTGCTCTGCAGCCGACACCACCGACTGATCCACCACAGCGAATGGGACGTCCGCATCGCCACCGACGACCACCCGGAATTCATTCCACCGGCGTTCATCGACCCGGCCCGCGCTCCCCGTCGCAACACGATGCACGCCCGAGCCTGAACACCCCGAACCGGGAGCCTCGGCCGCGCTTAAGCCCTGCCGCGCACTCGCGCCTGAAGCCAGCCGCAATCCGACCTCGACCGCATCACCCGAATTTGAGATTCCGGCCGCGCACTCGTAACCGAAACCCAGCCCCACCCATAACACCCGCCGCGACCATCGCCCCGGGGCAGGCCGACCTGCAAGCCCTGAGCGGGCGTTAGTCGTGAGTGTTCCCAACGGTTAGAACCGTCGCCATCACTCACGACCCCCAAGCCCCGGCTGCCCGACCCACCACGCAAGGCGGGCAGCAGAACCTGGTCGCGGGCATCCGATGAGCCGGAGCAGGATCAACCCAAGGTGCCCTCGGGCCGTATGGATATTTCCGCAGCGAGCACAAAACCCACCCGACCCAGGCAGCGGAAATGTTCATACGGGACCGCAGTAGAGGTGACCCAAACAGACCCAAACCCCAGGCATACCGTCCACGCCTGATCCGCAGAAAGCGACGCCTTCGGACGACACGCGTACCCAGATGGACGGCACGCGTACCCAGATGGACGGCACGCGTACCTAGACGGACGACACGCGTACCTGGGCGGACGGCACGAGATCGGCAGCAGAACCCGGCCAGGAGCGAGGCCAGGGCCAGTGCTGGTCAGTGGGGCGGGAGGGTCCAGCGGAAGTCGCCGTCCGGGTCGTCGAGCCAGACGCGGTGGTAGCCGTCGGCGGTGACCGTCAGGCCGAAGCGGTCCCAGCTGGGGCGGCCGACGGCGGACCAGAGGCGGTGGGTGCGGAGGAAGCGGTCCCAGATGCGGACGGGGCCGCCTTGGCAGACCATGCGCTTGCCGTCGGGCTCGGGCTCGCGGCGGACTTCGCACCAGGAGCCGTCGCGGGCGGTGAAGGTGATCCAGTCGTCGCGCTCGCCCATGGCCAGTACGGGTGGGATGAGGGTGTGGGCGAGGAAATACGGGACGCGCTCTTCGGGGAGGGTGGGGTCGATTTCCGTCCAGCAGATGGCGCCTTCGTCGACGCGGGAGGGGCGTGGGGGTGGCTCGGGGGCGGTGTCGGCGGCGCGCATGGGGAGGAATGAGGCCCAGTCGGGCAGAAACCGGCCCTCCAGGCGGTCGGGATAACGGCGCAGCAGCACCAGGCTGCCCGCGCCGGAGCCTGCTTCGAGGTCGGCCAGCACGAGGCCGTTGACGGCCAGCTGCTCGGCCCACGCCCAAGGGATCGCCGGCACCGCGCAGGTGACCAGAATACGGTCGAAAAGTGCTTGGCCGACAACGCCTTGGGCGCCGTGGCCGACGGTCAGCGTCGGATGGTGGCCGAGTGTGGCGAGGCGTTCCCTGGCGGATTCGACCAGGTCGGCGCCGATGTCGATCGAGTAGACGTGGTCGCCGCCGAGTCTGCGGCTGAGCAACGCGGTGTTGTAGCCGGTGCCGGTGCCGACTTCGAGCACGCGGTGGCCGTCGCGGATGTCGAGTGTTTCGAGCATGCGCACCATCAGGCTCGGCTCGGACGCGGATGAGATCGGCACCTGCTCGCCGTTCGGCATCCTGGCGATGGCCGTGATCAGCACGGAGTCGGAATACACCGTGTCGAGCCAGTCTTCGGTGCCCGCTACCGCGACCCAGCTTTCGGGTTCCTTGCGGTAGAACGAAGGCACGAACACGTGCCGTGGCGTGGCCTCCAAAGCGGTGCGCCACGCCGGATCGCGCAGCACACCGTCCTTGGTGAGGCGGTCGGCCAGATCCCGGGCCCGCGCGTCCCATGGCAGCGCGGTCGTCGTCATCAGCGGCCCCTCCAGGTCGGTACCCTCCGCTTACATCTTGACCATTTCCGTGACTTTTCGGTACCAACACTGACCATTTGGCCGAATGACATTGCGATCCGGTAAATCCGGATACCGCCGGTAGCTGATAGCGTCGCGGCCATGCGGACCTACGACATCGTCCTGTTCGGTGCCACCGGCTTCACCGGTGAGCTGACCGCCGAGTACCTGGCGCGGCACAGTCCCGTCGGCGCGCGCTGGGCGCTGGCAGGCCGCAACCAGGCGAAACTCGAAGCCGTGCGCGAACGGCTCGCGCGCATCGACGCCGAGTTCGCCGAGCTGCCGCTACTCAAGGCCGACAGCACCGATCCGGACTCGCTGCGTGCCGTCGCGGAGTCGGCGAAGGTCGTGATCACCACCGTCGGGCCTTACCTCGAATACGGCGAGCCGCTCGTCGCGGCGTGCGCGGAAGCGGGGACCGACTACGTGGACCTGACCGGGGAGCCGGAGTTCGCCGACCGGATGTACCTCAAGTACCACGCACGCGCGGTCGAAACCGGCGCGCGGCTGGTGCACGCGTGCGGGTTCGACTCGATCCCGCACGACCTCGGCGCTTATTACACCGTCAAGCAGCTGCCTGAGGGTGTGCCGATCACGATCAGCGGTTGCGTGCGCGCGGGCGGGATGCCGTCCGGTGGCACGTTCAACTCGGCGCTGACCGCGTTCTCGCGCGTGCGGCAGATGGTGTCGACCGCCAAGGCTCGCGCACAGGCCGAGCCGAAGCCGCCGAAGCGTCGTGTGCGGGTGGAACAGGGCAAGCCGCACCGGATGCCCGGCTCGAAGTTCTGGGCCATTCCTTTGCCGACAATCGATCCGCAGATCGTCGGACGTTCGGCCGCCGCGCTCGAGGGCTACGGCCCAGATTTCACCTATCGGCATTTCGCGGCCATCAAACGGTTGCCGACGATCGTCGCGGGCGCCGCCGGGCTGTCCGCGATCTTCGTCGCGGCGCAGCTTCCGCCCGCTCGCAAGGTGCTCGGGAAACTGCGCAAACCCGGCGACGGGCCGGACGCCGCGCTGCGCGCGAAGTCCTGGTTCTCGGTGCGATTCGTCGGCGAAGGCGGTGGTCAGCGGGTCAGGACCGAGGTTTCGGGTGGTGACCCCGGCTACGACGAGACGGCCAAGATGCTCGCCGAGTCCGCGCTCTGCCTGGCGCACGACGACCTGCCGCCGACGGCCGGTCAGGTGACCACCGCGGCCGCGATGGGCGACGCGTTGCTGGAACGGCTGATTTCGGCGGGCATCCGATTCGAGACTGTCGAGTAGCCGCTTCGCCGCTACCTTTGAAAGATGTGAGGACTGCACTGGTTCAAGTGGCCAGCCCGCGCGAGGAAAGCGTGACGGCGAGGCGGGACAGGGTAGCGGGCATGCTCGCCGACGCGGCGGGCGCGGACTTGGTGGTGCTGCCCGAACTATGGCCGACCGGCGCGTTCGCGTTCGACACCTACTCCGAGGACGCCGAGCCGATCCACGGCGAAACCGTCTGCGCCGCCAGGGAATGGGCGCGGCGGCTCGGCGCGCATCTGCACCTCGGCAGTTTCCTCGAACGCGGCGCGGACGGCAGGCTGCGCAACACCTCGGTGCTCATCGGGCCGGACGGCGCGGTGCTGCACACGTACCGCAAGGTGCACGTTTTCGGTTACCAGTCCAGGGAAGCCGAGCTGCTGACGCCGGGCGAGACCGTCGACACGGTCGACACCTCGCTCGGCAGGCTGGGCACGACGACCTGCTACGACCTGCGCTTTCCCGAGCTGTACCGGGCGCTGGTCGACAAGGGCGCGGAGTCGATCATCGTGACGTCCGCGTGGCCGGACGCGCGGCTCGGGCACTGGCGGCTGTTCACCACCTGCCGCGCCGTCGAGGAGCAGGTCGTGCTCATCGCGTGCAACGGCGTCGGCGAGCAGGACGACGGTGTGCGGCTGGCCGGGCACAGCCGCGTCGTCGACCCGTGGGGTGAGGTGCTCGCCGAAGCCGGGACGGCCGAGGGCATCACGTTCTGCGACGTCGACCTCGGCGTCATCCCGACCGCGCGCAAGGAGTTCCCGGCGCTGGCGGACCGGCGTCTCGCTCAGGCGCCCGTCTGGCCCGCGACGCGGCGTTCGTAGGCGGCACGGCCTTCGGGGTCGACCGCGGTGAGTGCGCGGTCGTCGCCGATGAGCCGCCTGCCCAGGCTGATCACGGGTTCCGGGGTGACCGCGGCGAGCAGATCCCAGCCACCGACATAGCGCGGCACCGGGATTTCGGCGCGGCGGTGACGGCAGCTGGCGACGACGGCGTCGGCCACGTCTTCGGGGTCGACGGTCGGCAGGCCCTTGCCGAGCGAGACGCCCGAGGCGAGTTCGGTGCGCACCGCGCTGGGCAGTACGGCGCTGACGCTGACCCCGGTGCCGGCGTATTCGCGGCGGACGGCGGCGGTGAGGCCGACAGCGGCGAACTTGCTCGCGTTGTAGACGGCCATGCCGGGCAACGGGATCTTGCCCGCCATCGACGCGATGCTGACGATGTGCCCTCGGCCGCGCGCGATCATGCCGGGCAGCACCAGACGCAGGCCGTGGATCAGGCCCCAGACGTTGACGTCGAGCGTCGTGCGGCTCAGCGCGTCGGGCTCGTCGAGGAAACCGCCGAGCGGCATCACGCCCGCGTTGCCGACGAAAACGTCGATGTGGCCGTGCTCCGTGGTGATCTCGTCGACGAAAGCCTGGAAGGACGCACGGTCGGTGACGTCGAGCTTGTACTGCTTTTCGCCGGGGTCGAGATCGCCGACGCAGACCTTCGCGCCTCGGGCGGCGAACGCCTCGGCTGTCGCCTTACCGATGCCGCGGGCGCCACCGGTGATCGCGATGACCGCGCCATTCAGGTCGATCGCGGGATAGCGGCTACGAAACACGGGTCTTCCTTTCGATCGTCCGGATTTTCGGAGACTAGCAGTATTTCGATACCGTTGGTAGGCTAACTCGGGTATTCCGATACCCGGGACGCCGAACGCTTAGAGTGACGCCCATGGCCCGACTGACCCGCGCCGAAAGCCAGGCACGCACCCGCGAACAGCTGATCGCCACCGCGAAGGACCTCTTCCTGCGCGACGGCTACTCGGCGACCTCGCTGGAGAAGGTGGCCGACGAGGCCGGCTACTCGAAGGGCGCGGTCTACTCGAACTTCCGCAACAAGGACGAGCTGTGCCTCGCGGTGCTCGACCGCATCCATGAGGATCAGGTCGCGATGATCGCCGAGGCGCTCGTCGGCGCCGACGACATGAACGGGCTGATCACCGCGTTCCAGTCCTGGGCGGAGCGCAGCATCGGCGACGAGGCGTGGACGGCGCTCGAAGTCGAGTTCGCCACCAACGCCAGGCGCAACCCCGAGGTCAGGCATGAGCTCGCGATCAGGGACAAGGCGATCCGCGACTCGATCGCGGCGCTGCTGACCGGATACGCCGAGCAGTTCTCGATCACACTGCCGATGTCGGCGGACGACGCGGCGACGGCGCTGCTCAGCCTGGGCATCGGACTCGGCGTGCAGCGCGCGATCGACCCGAGCATCCCGGTGAACGTGCTGCCCGACGTCATCCGGCTCTTCGCGGGTTCACCGGCGGGATAAAGCCCGCTTTACTCCGCGGACGAGCTGGAGGAGAGCTCGCGCAGGCGGTCGCGGACCGAGCGCCAGGCGAGGTCGGCGTTGAGGTGGCGGCGGATGCCCGTGTCCGGTGGCTGCTCGGGCGGGAGCAGGCGCTCGGCGAGGTCGGCGAGCCACGGCGCGTCGCAGGGATCGACGTACTTGCAGAGGTGGCTCCAGGCGAAGAAGCTCACCGGCGACTGCTCGAGGTACGCGACGATCTGGTCGCGCGGGCGCAGGCCGAGCACGTTCGCCGGCCAGAGCGCGTCCAGGAAGTCGGCGCGCGCCGGGTCGGCCAGGTGCGCGAGCACCGTCTGCGTGATCTCGGGTCGGCCGAGCAGCTCGGCGTAACGCGTGCGCAGCGCGTCGACGTCGAAGCGCCATGGCAGGCCTTCGATCGGGTTGTCCAAAAAGGACAGGACGGCGACCAGCGGGCGGATGGTGCGCAGGCACGGTTCGCGGGCGTCGACCAGCTCGGCGTACCGCCAGAGCACCGGCACCGCGTCGAGGTAGTACTCGATGCCGTCGCCGGGGCCGTACTCGGCGACCAGCGCGGTGAGGATGGCGCCCGCGCCGTCGAGCAGGTCGTCGTCGACCACGGCGGCGGACAGCGCGTCACGCAGGCCGCCGGTGACCGCGGCGGTCAGCGCGAGGTACTCGTCCATCACGTCGTTGCGGAAGCCGTCGCGCAGCAGCCACGACTTGATCTCCGGGTCGCGGGAGTCGGCGAGCCGCTCGACCGCCTGCACCCGGCCCCAGCCGCGGACGCGGCGCGCGAGGTCGAAGATCGCGCGGTGCGGATCCGGCTGGGTGCGCCAGAGCGCGTCGACGGCGAAGAGCGTCAGCTCCTCGAGCGCGCCCATCAGCAACAGCAGTTCCCGATCACGCTCATCACCACTCAGGCTGAGCAAGAGCAAACCGATCTTGACCGATTCACGCAGTGTTCCGCCCTCGACCAGCAATCTGGCCAATTCGCGGACTCGATCATCGGAAATGTCTCGTTGTTCGAGCAGACCGGACAGTTCATCGGACATTTCCGCGACATTGACGTCTTCCAGGCGGCGTTCGAGGCCCGGCACGATCGCCGGGACGAGCTCGCCGCGGGCCGCCTCGGCCAGCAGATCCGCCAGCCCGGCCGCGCCCTCGAGCCGGTTGCCGGCCAGATGATGACTCAGTATGCCGTCGAGCGCGCCTGCCGCGAAGACGGCGCCGTCGCCGTGTTCCGGCTCGTCAGGCAGCGGATTTCCTTCATCCGGCCAAGGTCCGGGGCCGTACAGTGCCGCCAGCGAAAGGGCATGCGAAAAGAACGTGGATCCACTCATCGCGCGCGCCAGCGCCTCCCCTTCGGACGGGTCATAGGCAAGAGAATGACAGCTACCAGGGGTTTGGGCAACCGATTACCCGTTCATGTACATGAAATCTTCGGTGCTCTTGTGGCTTGATTGACCCTTCGTTATCGTACGGATACGCCGCAGCAAGAAGCAGAGCTGCAATTCCCGAGCACCACCCTCCGGGGTTTCTCCCTGCCCGGAGCAGCTCTGTCGAAATAGGTAAACAGCACCACTCTTCGTGCCCTAATTCAACGATGAAAGGGACCTTTTAAACATGAACGCCAGAATCCGCCGCGGCATCGGCGTCGCCTCCGTGCTGGCTTTGTCCGTCGCGACGCCCGTTGTGGTCTCCACCGCCTCCTTCGCCGCCACCGAAGCACCCGCGCTCGGCGCGGCCGTGCTCGCCGGTGACCTTTCGGTGCCCGCGAAGAAGGAAATCGCGATGAAGCTCGTCTCCAGCGCGGAGAACTCTTCGCTGGACTGGAAGGCGCAGTACAAGTACATCGAGGACATCGGCGACGGCCGCGGCTACACCGCGGGCATCATCGGGTTCTGCTCGGGCACGGGCGACATGCTCGACCTGGTCGAGTACTACTCGGAGACCACGCCGGGCAACCCGCTGCAGAAATACCTGCCCGCGCTGCGCAAGGTCAACGGCACCGACTCGCACTCCGGGCTCGGCAGCGCGTTCGTCAACGACTGGAAGAAGGCGGCCGCCACCGACGCCTTCAAGAACGCGCAGAACCACGAGCGTGACCGCGTCTACTTCAACCCGTCGGTCGCGCAGGGCAAAGCGGACGGCCTGAGCAATCTCGGACAATTCGCCTACTACGACGCCGCGGTCATGCACGGCTTCGACGGCGGCTCGACGAGCTTCAAGGGTATTCGCACCGCCGCGCTGAAGAAGGCGAAGCCGCCGTCACAGGGTGGCGACGAGACCGCTTACCTCAAGGCGTTCCTCGTCGAGCGCAAGCGCGTCATGAAGCTCGAAGAGGCTCACTCCGACACGTCCCGTGTGGACACCGAGCAGTCGAAGTTCCTGAACGAGAAGAACTTCGACCTGCACACCCCGCTGAAGTGGTCGGTGTACGGGGAGCAGTTCCAGATCAACTGAACCTGACGCGCGTGCTTCGTCCGAGGCGGGATTGAGCCTGCGCACCGGTCAAGGACTCGTGCGCGTTGCGGGCGGTTAGAACCGCCCGCAACGCGCACGAGCCGTCAGTCCCCTATGGCCGCGACGATGCGGTCGAGGAAGTCGGCCACGTGGTTGCGGAGCAGATCCGACGCGGTCTGCGCGTCGCCCTTCTTCGCGGCGGCGAGAATCGCCTTGTGCTCGTTCCATTCCTTGCGCCAGCTGGGGTTCGCTTCCCAGCCGACGATGCTGATCAAGGCCGCGCGGTCCTTGAGGTCGTCGAGGATGCTGACCAGCAAAGGATTGCCGCAGCCGCTGTAGAGCGCGCGGTGGAAGCGGCGGTTCAGCAGGCTCAGCGCGGCCTGGTCGCGATCGGAGATGGCGGCCGAGGCCTCCTTCAACGCCTCGGCGGCGTCTTCGAGCAGCGCCGGGTCGCGGCGCTCGACCGTGCGGCGGACCGCTTCCGGTTCCAGCACCAGCCGGACGTCGTAGACGGCCTTGGCGAGTTCGGAGTCCACCACGCACACCGAAGCGCCCTTGTACGGGCTGAACGTCACGAGGCCCGAATTGGACAGCACCTTGAGCGCCTCGCGCACCGGCGTCTTCGAGACGCCGAGCTTGGCCGCCAATTCCGCTTCGACCAGCGGCTGGCCGGGTAACAGCTCCCTGGTGAGGATGCCTCGGCGGATTTCCTCGAGCACCACTTCGGTGCGCGAGGCGGGCAGGCTGAACGTCCCAGACATCGTCATCTCCGGCTCCCGACGGCTTTCGCAGATAGTGCCAAATCTACTGGCAAGACGCCGTCCGGATGTTCACCTGGTGAACAGTCGCAGAAATGATATATGAGATGTCATACTTTAGGGACTACACATACCCCAGGAGAGTGGCAGGATCAGCTCACATGATGAAGCCTGAGGACCTCCGCAGCCACCGCTGGTTCGGTGGCGACGAGCTGCGCAACTTCAGCCACCGGGCACGGAGCAGGCAGCTCGGGTTCAACCCCGAGGAGCACCTCGGCAAACCCGTCATCGGGATCCTGAACACCTGGAGCGACATCAACCCCTGCCACATGCACCTGCGTGAGCGGGCCGAGCAGGTCAAACGCGGTGTCTGGCAGGCGGGTGGCTTCCCGCTGGAGTTCCCGGTCGCGACGCTGTCGGAGACCTATCAGAAGCCGACGCCGATGCTCTACCGGAACCTGCTCGCGATGGAGACCGAGGAGATCCTGCGGTCCTATCCGATCGACGGCGCCGTGCTCATGGGCGGCTGCGACAAGAGCACCCCCGCGCTGCTCATGGGCGCCGCCAGCGCCGGGCTGCCGTCGATCTTCGTGCCGGCCGGGCCGATGCTCAAGGGCCACTGGCGCGACGAGACGCTCGGCAGCGGCACCGACATGTGGAAGTACTGGGACGACAAGCGCGCCGGCCTCATCGGCGACGCAGAGCTGTCCGAACTGGAACGCGGCCTCGCCCGCTCCCCCGGCACCTGCATGACCATGGGCACCGCCTCGACCATGACCAGCGCCGCCGAGGTGCTCGGCATGACGCTGCCCGGCGCCGCCTCGATCCCGGCCGTCGACTCCGCGCACCACCGGATGGCCGCGGCGAGCGGCGCGCGGGTGGTGGACATGGTCTGGGAGAACCTGACGATCTCGCAGGTGCTCGACAAGCGCGCGTACTCCGACGCGATCACCACCGTGCTCGCGCTCGGCGGCTCCACCAACGCGGTGATCCACCTGATCGCGATGGCGGGCCGCAGCCAGATCCCGCTGAGCATCGAGGACTTCGACGCCATCGCCCGGCAGGTGCCGGTGCTGGCCAACGTCCGTCCCGGCGGCGACTTCCTGATGGAGGACTTCTACTACGCGGGCGGCCTGCCCGGCCTGCTGTCGCGGCTGACCGACCTGCTGCACACGGACCGCGTCACGGTCACCGGCAAGACGCTCGGCGAGCTGCTGGCGAGCGCGCGCGTGCACAACGACGACGTGATCCGCACCCGGGAGAACCCGGTCGCGGCCGAGGGCGGCGTCGCCGTGCTGCGCGGCAACCTCGCGCCGTCCGGCGCGGTCATCAAGCACATCGCCGCCGAGCCGCACCTGCTCACCCACACGGGTCCCGCGGTCGTGTTCGACAACTACAGCGACCTCAAGAAGCGCATCAACGACCCGGAGCTGGGCATCACCGAGGATTCGGTGCTCGTGCTGCGTGGTTCCGGGCCGCTCGGCGGACCGGGCATGCCCGAGTACGGCATGCTGCCGATCCCCGACCACCTGCTGGCCAAGGGCGTGCGCGACATGGTCCGGATCTCCGACGCGCGGATGAGCGGGACCAGTTACGGCGCCTGCGTGCTGCACGTCGCGCCGGAGTCGTTCGTCGGCGGCCCGCTGGCGCTGGTGCGCGACGGCGACCTGATCACGCTGGACGTCCCGGCGCGGCGGCTGCACCTCGAAGTCGACGACGCCGAACTCGACGCCAGGCGTGCGCGGTGGGAGCCGCCGTCACCGCCGTTCGAGCGCGGCTACGGCTCGCTTTACGCCAAACACATCACGCAGGCCGACGAGGGCTGTGACTTCGACTTCCTCGCCAAAGCCGGTGCGAACCCGGAGCCGGACGCTCGGTAATCGATTGTCTTCAGGGAGCATCCCCCAACCGGGCGAGTGTGAACGGCCATCCGGCGTGCCCGTATCTTGAACACCGGCGATCGGCAACCCCGAGCTGATCGTGGAGGGTTGAGAGAGTTGCCGGATTCCTACTGGCCCGGGTCGAGCGCCGAGCAGACGGACATCTTGCCTGCCGTTTCGGTGCTGACACAGGAGCCTCCCACAGAGGCGCCGGTTCCGCCGAAGAAGCGCTTCGACAAGCGCAAAGCCGCCATCATCGGCGGCTCGGTGTTCGGCGGGCTCGTGCTGCTCTGGGGCGCCGACCTGCTGATCAGCAACGGCAGCGTGCCACGTGGGGTCACGGTGGCCGGGGTGGACGTCGGCGGGATGAGCCGCGACAGCGCCGAGAAGGAGCTGCGCGCCAAGATCGAGCCGAGGCTGAGCAGCCCGGTGCAGGTCAAGGCCGGCGACGTCACCGACCAGCTCGCGCCGAAGGCCTCCGGCCTGACCCTCGACTGGCCCGGCACGCTGGATCAGGCAGGCGACCAGCCGCTCAACCCGTTCACCCGGATCGCTTCGTTCTTCTCGTCGCGTGAGGTCGGCGTCGCGACGCACGCCGACGACGCCAAGCTCGCCCAGTCGCTGGAGCAGCTGCGGGCCAAGACCGACCGTGACCCGATCGAGGGCACGATCCGCTTCGACGAGGCCGAGCCGGTGCTGGTCGAGGCCAAGCAGGGCCAGAAACTCGACGTTCCCGCCGCCACGCAGGCCGTGCTCGCGCACTGGGCCGCCGGACAGGCACTCGACCTCCCCGTCGCGCTCACCCCGGTCCAGACCAACCCGGACGCGCTCAAGGCCGCTTTCGAGCAGGTCGCCAAGCCCGCCGTCGCCGGTCCGCTGACCATCAAGGGCGAGGGCAAGGACGCCAAGCTGGAGCCCGCCCAGATCGCGGCCGCGCTGAGCTTCGAGCCGATCACGCTGGCGCCGAAGATCGACCAGGAGAAGGTCGTCGAAGCGGCCGGTCCGCAGCTCAAGTCCACCGAAAAAGAGGGCAAAGAGGCCTCGATCGTCTTCGAAGGCGGCAAGCCGACCGTCGAGCCGTCCGTCGACGGCAGGGGCGTCGACTGGGAAGTCAGCCTCAAGCCGATGGTCGACGTGCTCAAGCTGGCCGACAAGCGCGAGCTGAAGGCCACCTACAAGGACACGCCCGCCAAGGTGACCACCGAGCAGGCCAACGAGCTCGGCGTGAAGGAGGTCATCGGCGAGTTCACCACCGGTGGCTTCGCCGCCGACTCCGGCACCAACATCCGCGTGGTGGCAGGCAAGGTCAACGGCGCGATCGTCAAGCCGGGCGAGACGTTCTCGCTCAACGGCTTCACCGGCCCGCGCGGCACCAAGCAGGGCTACGTCGAGGCGGGCGTCATCTCCGACGGCGCGCCCGGCCGCGAGGTCGGCGGCGGCATCTCCCAGTTCGCGACGACGCTCTACAACGCCGCGTACTTCGCCGGGATGAAGGACGCCGGGCACAAGGAGCACAGCTACTACATCAGCCGCTACCCCGCCGCGCGCGAGGCGACGGTGTTCCAGAACCACGACGGCAGCAGCGTCATCGACCTCAAGTTCACCAACGACAGCCAGACCGGCGTCGCGATCCAGACGATCTGGTCGCCGACCTCGCTCACGGTGAAGCTGTGGGGCACCCCGCGCTACAAGGTCGAGTCGATCGCGGGCGCGCACACCAACCAGACCGAGCCGCAGCCGAAGGCCGGTCCGGCGGAGAACTGCCACGCCAGCAACGGCGCGCCGGGCTTCACGACCACGGACACCCGCGTCCTGCGCGACGCGGCCACCGGGCGCGAGGTCAGCCGCAGCACCCGCACGGTCAAGTACAACCCGCAGCCGAAGATCACCTGCGGCGAATAAGCCTGTGCGTTGAGCCCCGTCCGGATCCCCGGGCGGGGCTTTTCGCTGCTCGGAATGGGTCGTGAGCTCAGGTCCCGCGCTGGGCTGAGCCTGTATGAAGGCTCCCTTCATACAACGCCGGCTGTATGAAGGGAGCCTTCATCGCGAATAGGCGTATGAGGGGAGCCTTCATACAGCCGCCTCGCGCGCGCCCCGGGGACTCGGGAGCGCGCCCACGGACAGTCGGGTGATGGCACCCCGCACTCACGCCGGGCCACGCAGCTGGTGCGGGTGCGCCGCCGAGACTGGGTCGTGAGTGGTTAGACCGGTTCTAACCGGCAATACCACTCACGACCCCGAGACAACCTGACGGGCCGCGCCGGGCGTATACCCGGCGTAGGGTCGCGCCAGCGACTCGTCAGAGGGGGATGCGCATGGTTCCGGCGCTGGGTATGTACGGCCTGTACCGGCAATTCGGCGCGAAGCGCGCTGTCGACAATGTGAGCCTCGAAGTGCCGCCTGGGTCGTTCTACGGCCTGGTCGGGCCCAACGGCGCTGGCAAGACCACGGCGTTGTCCATGGCCGTCGGGCTGCTGCGGCCGAGCGCGGGCGGCGCGCGGATCTTCGGTGTCGACGTCTGGGCCCAGCCGGAACAGGCCAAGGCGCAGGTCGGAGTGCTGCCGGACGGGCTGTCGATCCCCGAGCGGCTCACCGCGCGTGAGCTGCTCACGTACATGGGCACGCTGCGAGGGCTCGATGCGCAGACGGTCGCCGAGCGCGCGTACGAGCTGCTGGGCGTGCTGGAGCTGCTCGACGCGGCGAACACGCTGGTCATCGACTACTCGGCGGGCATGCGGAAGAAGATCGGGCTCGCCATGGCGCTGCTGCACGCGCCGAAGCTGCTGGTGCTCGACGAGCCGTTCGAGGCGGTCGACCCGGTGTCGGCGTCGACCATCCGCACGATCCTGAAGCGGTTCGTCGCGTCCGGGGGCGCCGTGGTGCTGTCGAGTCACGTGATGGCGCTGGTCGAGCAGATGTGCAGCCACGTCGCCGTGATCAGCGCCGGGCGGGTCGTGGCCGCGGGCGCCGTCGACGAGGTGCGGGGCGAGGGCAGCCTCGAAGACGCGTTCGTGCACATCGTCGGCGGGCGGACCGGTGGGGCGGAGGGGCTGTCGTGGTTGGCGTCTTCGTAGGGATGAAGCTGCGCGTGATGCGCCACTCGCTGCGGGGCAATCGCAAGATCGGCACCATCATCGGCGGTGTACTCGGGCTCATCGCGGCTTTCATCACGCTCTCGTATGGCGCGGCTTCTTTCCCCGATCCGGGTACGTCGGTCGACCTGCTGGCGTCGATCTACGCGTTCTGGATGCTCGGCTGGATTCTCGGGCCGGTCATGATGGGCGGCGACGAATCGCTGCGGCCGGAGCACTTCTCGCTGCTGCCGCTGAGCTCGCGCAAGCTCGCGACCGGGCTGCTCGCGGCGAGCTTCGTCGGGGTCACCACGGTGGTCTCGCTGATCGCGTTCGCCGGGCTGGCCGTCTACGGCCTGCGCCTCGGCGGCGGGGCGGTGCTGGTCGGCCTGGTGTTCACGGTGCTGCAACTGGGGCTGGTCGTGCTGCTGTACCGGGTGGTCACCGGCCTGCTCGGCGCGCTGCTGAGCACCCGCAGGGGCAAAGACCTGGCGCTGGCGATCGTCGCTTTGTTCACGCTGTCCGGCGTCGGCCTGCAATACGTGCTGAACACGCTGGGCCCGGCGATCGTCGACGGCAGGGCGAGCGAGTTCACCTCGGTCATGCGGGCGCTGCCGTCCGGCTGGGGCGCCGTCGCGGTGCGCGCCGCCGCGGACGGGAACTGGCAGACCGTGCTGCTGCTGGCCGCGGCCACGGTCGTGCTGCTCGCCGTGCTGCTACTGGTCTGGGCGAAGATGCTCACCTGGCGCATGACCCATCCGGTACATCACGGGGTGGCCAGGTCCCGCGCGAAACGGACCGGCCGCACGCTGCTGCCCGCGACCCCGCTCGGCGCGGTGACGAGAAAAGAACTGCTGGCCTGGCGGCGTGACGCACGGCGCCGCACCACGATGTTCACCGCGATCATCATCGGCCCGGCGATCATGGTCGCCCCCTCGCTCTACGAAGGGTCGGCGGCCCCGTTCGCCGCGTTCGCCGGGGTCTTCCTCGCCTTCTACGTCCCGCTTTACACCGCCAACATGTACGGCCTCGACGGCAGCGGCCTGTGGCACACCCTGCTCACTCCCGGCGCGATACGGGCCGACGTCCGCGGCAGGCAGCTGGCCTGGCTGCTCATCGTCGGGCCGATCGGGCTGGCGTGCTGCCTGGTGCTCCCCGCCGTCACCGGTCATCCCGGCACCTATCCGCTGGTGCTCTCCTTGTTCGCCGTCCTGGTGCTCGCGGGAGCGGGTTCCGCCGTCCAGCAGTCCGTGATGGCACCCTATCCGCTGCCGGATCAGCGCAAGAGCTCGAATCCGTTCGCCTCGGGCGGCAATCCGGGCTGCGCGAAGATGCTTCCCTTGCTCGGCATGGAACTGCTGGTGGCCGTGGCGACGATCCCGGTGGTCATCGTCGAGGTCGTCGGGTACAACCAGGACCTGGTCGTGTTGTGCTGGCTGGGTCTGCCGCTCGGGATCGCCATCGGCGGGGCGTTCTATTGGTTCTGGGGCAAGAGCGCGGTCGCCAGGCTCACCATGGCGGGCCCGGACATACTGGAAGAGCTGCGAGTGTCCGTTTAGGACGCTTGGACACTGTCGAGACTCAACGTCTGGAGCAGGCCGAGGTTGAACCGGATGTACCGATACGGCGCGCCCGCGTGGCGTACCACGGAAGTCTTCGGGGACAGCTGACCTGACCCGACGTACTTTCCTTTCGCGTCAAGGAAGTCGAGCTGTGCCGAGCCGAGGCACGAGCCGTGGATCTTCAGGTCGCCCACGCCTTCTTCGTCGTCGCCGAGGTCGAGGATGAACCGGCTGTTGAGCAAGCCGATGACCGTGGCGTGCCTGCCGTCGGGTGCGCCGAGTGCGTGCTTTCCGTTCAGCACCAGCACGTTCGACGTCGCCGTGACGGTGTTCGCGAACGGATCGGCGCCCGGTTTCGGCAGCCTGGTGTGGAAGACGTGGCCGTCGCCGTCGAAGGTGACGGACCGGCCGTCGCCGCTGATCGCCGGTCCCGCTCCGGCGCCGAGCCGGGTGAGCGTGCCGGTGCGCAGGTCTTTGACGAAGACGTCGAAGTCCTTGTTCGTGTCGCCCGGCGTGAGGTTGGCGGCCTTGCTCTCGAAGACGACGTACCGGCCGTCCGAGCTCAGCGCCGACCGGTAGGCGAGTTCGTCGCCCTGCTTCCCGTCTGCGGTGACGCTGGCCCTGACGAGCTCACCGCCGGCGAGATCCTTGACGTAGATGTCGGCGAAACCGTTGGTGTCACCCGGAATCAGCGCGGCGGCCGAACTGAACGTGACCGCCGAGCCGTCGGCGCTGATCCGCGGGCGCTCGGCGTCGGCCGCCGTGCTGACCCGGGTCACCTTGCCCGTCTTGAGGTCCTTGACGAACACGTCGAAGCGGCCTCGGCCGTCGCCGGGCGCCAGATTTCCCGCGTTGGAACGGAAAGCGACGTGGCGGCCGTCGGCGCTGACCGTCGGGCGGTCCGCCATGCCGAACGCGGGCGAGCCGTCGGCGGTCGCGCTGACCAGCGAGATCTTGCCGGTGACGAGGTCGGTGCTGAACACGTCGGGCGCGCCGTTCACGTCGCCTGGCACGAGGTTCGAGCCGACCGAGAAGAAGACGACCGAGCGGCCGTCGGCCGCGATCTGCGCCAGATACGAGACATTGTCGGCCCACACGCCCTCGGGAGTGCGGCTGGCGACCGTCAGCTTGCCGGTGCGCAGATCCTTGACGTAGACGTCCAAGCCCTCCGCCGTGCGGCCGGGCACGAGATTGCGCGCGTTGGAGGTGAACGCGACGAAACGACCGTCCGCGGAGATCGACGGCTCGTAGCCGCCCGCGTCGGCCTGCTCGCCGCGCGCGGTCACGTTGACCCTGGTCAGGGTGCCGAGCTGCCGGTCGCGGACGAAGATGTCGGAGGCGTTGTTGGTGTCGCCGGGCACCAGGTTCGACGCGAACGACTGGAACGCCACGAAGCGGCCGTCACCGCTGACGTAAGCGTTGTCGGACGGGGCGTTCCCCTTCGCGCTCACCACTTCGGTGACGGGCGCGATCGCGCCGGTGAGCAACGCGGTGACGGGCAGTACCGCCAAGAGGGTGAGCACTCTTTTCGCAGGCACAGGAAGTCCCTTCCCTAGCGCGGCGGTGGATTTGCTCCCACTAAGCCGCGCCAGCGAAGAAACCTCAAGATCACGCCTGCGCTATCCGTCAGATCAAGGCAATCCGGCCAGCGATTCCCCGAGCGCCTCGTCGGACAGCTCGTCGTTGACCATGTCGCCCGCGAAATACGAGCCATAGGCGGGCAAGTCCAGATGCGCATGACCGCACAATGCCGTGAGAATGACTTTCTCCTCACCGGTTTCCTTGCAGTGCAACGCTTCCCGGATGCAAGCCGCGAGCGCGTGCGAGGGTTCCGGCGCGGGGATGATGCCTTCCGTGCGGGCGAACTTCACCCCGGCCGAGAAGCATTCCTGCTGACCGATCGAAATCGCTTCCAGCAGCCCGAGTTCGTAAATGTGCGAGATCAGCGGCGACATGCCGTGATAGCGCAGGCCGCCGGCGTGGATCGGGTCGGGAATGAAATCGTGGCCGAGCGTGTGCATCTTGAGCAGCGGCGTTAGCCCGGCCGTGTCACCGAAGTCGTAGGCGTACTTACCCCGGGTGAGCGAAGGGCAGGCGGCCGGTTCGACCGCGCGGATCACCGGTGACATCCGGCCCGCCAGTTTTTCCCGCAGGAACGGGAAAGCGAGCCCGCCGAAGTTCGAGCCGCCGCCGGTGCAGCCGACGAGCACGTCCGGTGTGTCGCCGGCCAGCTCGAACTGCTTGAGCGCCTCCTCACCGATGATCGTCTGGTGCAGCAGCACATGGTTGAGCACACTGCCGAGCGCGTACCTGGCGCCCTCGTCGGCTGCGGCCTGCTCGACCGCCTCGCTGATCGCGATGCCGAGACTGCCGGTCGAATCCGGATGCGCGGCGAGGATGGCGCGTCCGGACGCGGTCAGCTCCGACGGGCTCGGATGGACGGTCGCGCCGAAGGTCTCCATCATGAGCTTGCGGTAGGGCTTCTGGTCGTACGAGGCCCTGACCTGCCAGACCTCGCATTCGAGCCCGAAGGTCGCGCAGGCGAACGCGAGCGCGCTCCCCCACTGCCCTGCCCCGGTCTCGGTGGTCAGCCGGGTGACGCCCTCTTGCGCGTTGTAGAACGCTTGCGGGACAGCGGTGTTCGCCTTGTGCGAGCCGACCGGACTGACACCTTCGTACTTGTAGTAGATGCGTGCCGGCGTGCTTAACGCCTTCTCAAGCCTTCGCGCTCGGTAAAGCGGTGAAGGCCGCCATAAGCGGTAGACGTCGAGCACCGGCTCAGGGATGTCGATGTAGCTCTCGCCGCTGACCTCTTGCATGATCAGCGCGAGCGGGAACAACGGCGCGAGATCGTCGGGGCCGACGGGCTCGCGGGTGCCGGGATGCAGGGGCGGCGGTGGTGGCTCCGGCAGGTCAGGAATGACGTTGTACCACCGGGTCGGCATGTCGGCATCGCCGGAGGATGTACTTCGTGCGCTCGGCCATAACCGTCCACGGTAGGAGCGGTGACAGGACCAAGCCAGTCGATCAGGCTAGATTCGGCCGCATGCGCCACCTCGTGCTGCTCGACGCACCGTCCAATCTGGGCCTTCGGCCGCCTGAGCCCGGAGCGGTGCCTGGCTGCTACAAGGCTCCGGGCGCGCTGCGCGACCAGGGACTGCTCGCCCGGCTCGGCGCGACCGATGGCGGCGTGGTCACTCCCCCGCGCTACCTCTCAGCGTGGCAGCCCGGCGACGGTGTCCGCAACGCCGCCGCGATCGCGGAGTACACGCGCACGCTCGCCGGGCGGCTGGCTGACGTCGGCGGCTTCCCGGTCGTGCTCGGTGGCGACTGCTCGATCCTGCTCGGCGCGATGCTGGCGCTGCGCCGCCGCGAAGGCCGGTTCGGCCTGGCCTTTCTCGACGGGCACGACGACTTCCGGCATCTCGGCAACTCACCGCACGTCGGGGCGGCCGCGGGTGAGGACGTCGCGCTGGTGACCGGCAGGGGCGCCGGCGAGCTCACCGACATCGACGGCTTGCGGCCGTACGTCCGTGACGAGGACGTCGTGGTGCTCGGCGCCCGTGAGCGCGAATCACGCGACGCGGCCGGCGCGGGCATCGCGACGGTGACCAGCGAGTCGATCATGGCTTCGGGACCGTCGGCCGCACTGGAGACCGCCAAGCGCGTGCTCGAGCCGCTCGACGGCTTCTGGGTGCACGTCGACATCGACACGCTCGATCCGGCGTACGTGTCGGCCGTGGACAGTCCCGACGACGGCGGGCTCGACCCCGAGACCTTGGTGGCGGTGCTGCGTGGCCTGCTCGCGCTGCCGGGCGCGGTCGGGTTCGAGCTGACCGTGTTCGATCCCGACCTCGACCCGGACGGCAGCCAGGCCGGGCTGATCACCGAGGTTCTGGCCGACGCTTTCCACCGCTGAGCCGAGCTGACATGCTGGGCCGGTGTTCCACAAGTTCACCGAATCCGCACGCAAGGTCGTCGCCGGAGCGCAGGACGAGACGCGCAAGCTCGGGCACCAGCGCATAGGGAACGAACACCTGTTCCTCGCCGCGCTGGCCCAGTACGGACTGGGGATCGACATCGCCGAAGCGCGACAGGTCGTCGGGCGGCTCGTGCCCGCCGACCAGGAACCAGGTCAAGGGCACGTCCCGTTCAGCACCGAGGCCAAGGGGGTGCTGGAACAAGGCCTGTACGAGGCCACCGGCACCGGCCACAAGCTGATCTCCGGCGGGCATCTGCTGCTCGCCACCATCGCCGATCCCGGCACGGTCGCCTCGCGCGCGCTGGGTGAGCTGAACGTGCCGGTGGCGGACTTCCGCGACCGCGTCATCGCAACCACGCTGGGGGACTGAGTTGAGCACACGCACCGAACGCGTCACCGTCGCCGACGGCGGGTTCGACCTGCCGGTCTGGCTGCCGGAGTCCGGCAGCGGGCCGGGGCTGGTGCTGATCCAGGAGATCTTCGGGCTCGACGACTATCTGCAGACCGTCGCCGCCGATCTCGCCAAGCTCGGTTACGTGGTCGCGGTGCCGGAGCTGTTCTGGCGCTTCCAGCCGAAGTGGTCGTCGGGGCACGACGAGGCCGGGATCGCGGCGTCGATGGCCGTGGTCGGGAAGTTCGACTTCGGGCTCGGGCTCTCGGACGTGCTGGCCACCGCCGACCTGCTGCGCGGGCTGCCGGAGGTCCGCGGCGGGGTCGGCGTGTTCGGCTTCTGCCTCGGCGGCTCGCTCGCGTTCTCCGCGGCGGCCGCCGGCTCGCCGGACACCGCCGTGTCGTTCTACGGCTCGACCGTGCCGGAGACCATCGGCCAGCTCGACAGCGTGACCTGCCCGATCCAGTTCCACTTCGGCGGCCGGGACCCGTACATCGCCCGTGAAGGCGTGAAGCTGGTCGAGGCGGCCGTCGCCGGGCACGACGGCGCGGAGATCCACATCCAAGAGGACGCCGGGCACGCGTTCCACAACCACGTGGCGGAGATCTTCTACGACGCCCCGGCTGCGGAAGCGGCTTGGTCGCTCACGGAAAGCTTCCTGGCACGGACCCTGCCCGTATAGGTAGCTTCGGGCTATGGCAACCCTGGTCACATTCCACGCACACCCCGACGACGAGTGCATCGGCACTGGTGGCGTCATGCGCAAGGCCGCCGAGGAGGGGCACCGCGTGGTGCTCGTCGTCGGCACCCGAGGCGAGGTCGGTGAGGTCGAAGACGGCTTTCTCGCTGAGGGCGAACAACTATGGGAGCGCCGCGTCATCGAGACGCACGCGTCCGCGGAGATCCTCGGCGTCAAGCGCGTGGAGTTCCTGGGGTACCGCGACTCGGGGATGATGGGCGAGCCGACCAACACCGAGCCCGGCACGTTCTGGACCGCCTCGGTCGAGGAGGCCGCCGAGAAGCTGGCCGCGATCCTGCGCGAGGAGAACGCGGACGTCCTCACGATCTACGACGACAACGGCGGCTACGGGCACCCCGACCACATCCAGGTGCACCGCGTCGGCAAGCGCGCGGCCGAGCTGGCCGGCACGCCGCGGGTGTACCAGGGCACGATCAACCGCGACGCCATGCGCCGCGGCATGGAGGAGGCCATCGCCTCCGGGCAGATGAAGGCGGAGGACGCGCCGGACTTCGACCGGTTCGAGTTCGGCAAGCCCGAAGCGGAGCTCACCTGCGTGGTGGACGTGACCGGCTACCTGGCCGAGAAGCGGGCCGCGATGCGCGCGCACGCGTCGCAGATCAGCGAGCAGTCGTTCTTCCTGTCCATGCCGGACGACCGGTTCGCGCACAGCTTCGGCACCGAATGGTTCATCCGCGAGGGTCAGGGCCCCGGCATCACCGAGACGGACCTGCTGGCGGGCTTGTAATGCGCCGGACCGTTGACTGGGCGGACGGCGCGGTCGTGATCATCGACCAGGTCGCGCTGCCGTCGCAGTACCGGACGCTGACGCTGCGCACGGTCGACGAGCTCATCGACGCCATCACGCGCCTCGCCGTGCGCGGGGCGCCCGCGCTGGGCGCGGCCGGTGCGCTCGGTGTCGCGCTGGCCGCGTTCACCGGCTCGGACGTCCCGGCGGAGGCCGAGCGGCTGGCGTCGGCGCGGCCGACGGCGGTCAACCTGCGCTGGGGTGTCTCGCGTGCGCTCGCCCGGCTCGACGAGGGCGCCGACGCGGTGCTCGCCGAGGCGCTCGCCGTGCTGGAGGAAGACGAGCGGCTCAACCGCGAGGCGTCCGGGCTGGCGGCGGAAGTCGTGCTTTCGGCGTGCTCGCGCCGTCCGCTACGGCTGCTCAGCCACTGCAACGCGGGCAGGCTCGCGACAGTGGCGTGGGGCAGCGCGCTCGGCGTGGTCTGGCACCTGCACGCCCAAGGCCTGGTCGAATCCGTGCTGGTGGACGAAACCCGGCCACTGCTGCAGGGCGCCAGGCTGACGGCGTGGGAGCTGGCGGAGGCCGGGGTGCCGTATCGGGTGCAGCCGGACAGCGCGGCGGCGCTGGCGATGTCGCGCGGCATGGTCGACTGCGTGCTGGTCGGCGCGGACCGCATCACGGCGAACGGCGACGTGGCCAACAAGGTCGGCACCTACTCGCTGGCGATCGCGGCGGCCCATCACGGCGTGCCGTTCGTGGTCGTCGCTCCTTCGTCCACAGTGGACACCGCGCTGGCGACCGGCGCGGAGATCGAGATCGAGGAACGCCGCGCGGACGAGCTCACCCACTTCGCCGGGCAGCAGGTCGCGCCGGACAGGGCGGCCGTGTTCAACCCGGCGTTCGACGTCACCCCGGCCGCGCTCATCACGGCGGTCGTGACCGAACACGGCGTCTTCAAGCCCGCCTAAGGGGTCGTGAGTGGTATGACCGGTTAGAACCGGCCGTACCACTCACGACCTTTTCAAGGCCTGGGCCCGATTTCTTCGCCTGCCGCGTTGGCGACGGCGATGGCCATCGCCGGGCAGGAGTCGGCCGCGTCGAGGAGCAGCTCGTCCTCGGCGACTTCGGCGGTACGCGCGGTGGCCGTCTCACCGGTGAGTTCGAACCATTCGGGCGCCAGCGCGGCGCACATGCCGGAGCCGATGCAGGTGTGCGCGTCGACCTCAAGATGCCAAGTCACAGATAATCACCATCCCACCGGCATTCTACGAGGAGACCGCACCAGCCTTTGCGTTTTCCACTCGATTTCGCCGATGAGGTGGAGATCGGGCATCTTGGTGAGCAGCGCGCGCAGCGACTCCTGCAGCTCGATGCGGGCCAGCTGCGCGCCGAGGCAGTGGTGGATGCCGTGGCCGAAGCCGAGGTGGTGGTTGTGCTCGCGGTCCAGCCGCAGCGTGTCCGGGTCCTCGAAGCGGCGCGGGTCGCGGTTGGCGGGCCCGACGGCGCCGAGCACGGCCTCGCCCTTCTTCACCACGACACCGCCGATCTCGATGTCCTCGGTGGCATAGCGGGAGAAAGTCGCGCCCGCGCCGAGCGGCACGTACCGCGTGAGCTCCTCGACCGCGCTCGGGATCAGCTCCGGTTCGGCCAGCAGCCGCTTCCACTCCTGCGGATACTCGAGCAGCACGTAGACGAAGTTGGGGATTTCCGACGCCGTCGTCTCGTGGCCGCCGATGAGCAGGCCGACGCACATGTCGACCAGCTCCAGCTCGGTCAGCCGGTCGTCGACGTCACGGGCCTGGATGAGCGCGGACATCAGGTCGTCGCGCGGGTTCTCGCGGTGGTCGGCGATGAACTCGGCCAGGTACTCACGCAGGCCGTTGCGGTTGGCGACGGCCTCTTCGACGGTCAGCTGGGCGGTCGAGAGTGACGCGTCGCTCCACTTGCGGAACTTCGGGCGGTCCAGGTCGGGGACGCCGAGCAGCTCGGTGATGACCGCGACCGGCAGCGGCAACGCGTAGTCCTCGACGAGCTCGCCGGTGTTGCCCTTCTCGATCAGGTCGTCGAGCAGGCCCTCGGCCAGGTCGCGCACCCACGGCCGCATGTTCTCGACGCGGTGCATGGTGAACGCCTGCGCCACCAGCCGCCGCAGCCGGGTGTGGTCGGGCGGGTCCTCGGCGAGGATCCCGGTTTCCAGCGCGGTCGGGAACATCCTCGGCGGGTCGTTCTGCTTGGCCAGTGCCCGGGAAAACCGCTTGTCGCCGAAGACCTGCCGCACATCCGCGTAGCGCGTCGCGAGCCAGCCTGGCTCGCCGAACGGCAGCTGGACGCGGATCATCCCGTCGGTGTCACGGGCGGCCGCATAGGCCTCGTTGATGTCGAGTCCCGGGCCGAAATTGAAAGGGTAGGCAACGGGTTCGGGCGGTGTAATACTCACTGGTCACTCCCCGTCACAGCTTGTAAGCAGTTGCTTACAACGCTAGGTCGGGCCATCGGACCGGTCAATGACCCCCCTATGGGTTTAGGGGTTACGGTTTCCCCGGGAGGGGAGAGTGACCGGAGAACCACTGTCGCGTAAGAGAGATGCGGCCGCGACCCGAGAGGCGCTGCTCGACGCCGCCGCCGCGCTCTTCGCCGAGCGCGGTTTCGACCGCACCACGGTGCGGGACATCGCCAGGCACGCCGGCGCGAACCAGGCGCTGCTGTTCCGCTACTTCGGCTCGAAGGAACTGCTCTTCGAGGAGGTCATCGCGCGCGGCGGACGCGAGCAGATCGCGTCCACCCCGCCGGAGCAACTGCTCGAGAAGGCGCTGCGCAGCGTGCTTTCCCCTGAGCTGCACGGAAAAAAGCGCGACCATTCGCTCGAAGCGTTCCTGCGGTCCACCGGCAGCGGCAGCGCTTCGTCACCGATCAGCAGGCAGCTCGGCGACGAGTACGCCAACGCGCTCGCCAAGCTCACCGACGCGGCCGACGCCGAACTCCGCGCCGACCTCATGCTCGCCTGGGTGCTCGGCATCGGCCTCGTCCGCGACATCACCGGCCGCGAACCCCTCGCCAGCGCCGACCCCGACGAGATCTGCCGCCTCGTCCTCCTGGCAAGCCGCGCCCTCCTGGAGCGCAACGAAACCCCCCGATAAAGCAGGCTTTACTCCCCGCGATAAAGCGGGCTTTATCCCCCGCGATAAAGCCCGCTAAACTCCCGGGGATAAAGCAGGCTTTATCCCCGGGAGTAAAGCCCGCTTTATCGCGGGGGATAAAGCTGTCGCTTGGGTGGGAGTTGGGGGCTACGGTCGGGGCATGGGGTTTCCTGCTGCCGGTACTGAGGCCGAGTTCGATGCGCTGACGCGGGAGTCGTTGCTGCCGTCGGTACGGGAGTTGCTCGGGGTGTTGGGGCATGGGGAGGAAGTGGTTCCGTTCGAGGACGGGTCGCTTCCGGTGTACGCGGTCGGCGAGAAGCTCGTGCTCAAGCTGTTCCCGCCGGTGCACCTGGGCGAACTCGCGACCGAAACCGGGGTGCTGCAAGCGGTGCACGGCCGGTTGCCGATACCGACGCCCGGCGTCGAGCAGGCGGGCGAGCACGAGGGCTGGGGTTACGTCCTGATGGAACGTCTGCCCGGCCAGACGCTCAGCGCCGCTTGGCCACGCCTGTCCACTGAGGACCGCCGCTCTCTCGCGCCACGGCTCGGCGAAGCGCTCGCCGCGTTGCACACGGTCGAAGCGCCGCCTGGGATCGGCCCGGCGAGCTGGCCCGATTTCCTGGCCGGGCAAAGAGAAAACGTACTCGAACGGCACCGCGCCACGAAGCTGGACGAGGCCTGGGTCGAGCAGATCCCGGGGTTCCTCGACAGCGTCGACCTCGGCGACCCCCGGCCCGTGCTGCTGCACACCGAGTTCATGCGCGACCACATCATGGTCACCGAAGACGACGGCCGGTGGCGGATCTCCGGCCTCTTCGACTTCGAACCGGCCATGCGCGGCGCGGCCGAGTACGACTTCGTCGGTGTCGGACTGTTCGTCTCGGGCGGCGACAAAGCGTTCCTCGGCGACTTGCTCCGAGGCTATGGCTCAACCCCTGACAAGGCTTTCGAGCGCCGCTGCCTCGCGTACGGCCTGCTGCACGTCTACAGCAACCTGCGCTGGTGGCTGAGCCTGCTGCCGTCACCGCCCACGCCCACCTTGGACGCGCTCGCGGCGACCTGGTGGGCTCACAGCTGAGCGGCCACCATCGTCCGGCCGTCGAAGGTGGCGATCTCGACCGACGCGACCTGGTCCATCGGGACGAGCGCGGTGCCGTCGACGTTGCTGCCCACCCGTTCGGCGTCCGGCGAGACCAGCCAGCTCCCCGCGACGACGCGTTCACCCGACCGGGAAACGACCACCATGCGGCACTTCTCGCCCGATTTGATCCCGGCGGCGCCCAGGTTGACGCGCACCCAGCCCGCCGCGGGCTCGACCCGCAACGTCATCCGCGCGCCGCTCGCCTGGTCGGTCACCGAGGCGACCTTGGTGCCCGCCGCCGGCGGCGCGTTCAGCTGAGCCGGGGGTGCGGGCGCCGGCGCGGCGATCTGCTCGGTCGGCGCGGTGCCGCGGCCCAGCAGGAGTCCGCCGATCGCCGCGACCACGATCGAGGCCGCGACCAGACGGCCAGGCGTGAAGAAACGGGAGCGGGTACGGCGCTCCAGCCGTCGCAGCACTAGTTCGTCTTCCGGAGGGCCGTCCAGAAAGGCTTCGTCCGGAACAGCGCCGAGCATCACCTGGATTTCGCGCAGTTCCTCCACCTCCAGGGTGCAGGCCGCGCACGCGGCGAGGTGGGCTTCGACGGCCTTGGCCTCGGCCGGGTCGAGCTTGCCGAGCACGTAGACGCCGAGCGAGTCCGTGTCGTGTGTGTTCATCGCCGCCCCCCATTGAGCTGCGCCACCAGTGCCGCCATCTGCTCGTCGGTCATCACGTTCGCGAAGTCGGAATGATCGGTGCCGGGATTCTGCCGCTGCTCCGGGAAGGAGTCGATGGCGAACTTCGCGCCCTGCGGCACAGCGTAGGAGACTTCGACGCGCAGCCGCGGGATCGCGAACGTCCTGGCCGGGCAGACGCCGGCCGGATCGGCGAACGCCAGGTGCGATCTGTGGTTGGCGCTGTCGGTGTTGCGGCCGTCCCAGCAGCCGGGGAAGTCGAAGATCCGGACCACGCTCGCGCCGCTCGGGCAGACCGGGTACTTGGTCTGCACCCGGTCTTCGAGGCCGGAACACGTCCACTTCGCCGGTGACGGCGTCCGTTCGGTGAACGCGCGCGGGGCGCCCGTGCTCATCCGCAGGAACCGCGGCATGCCGACCACCGGCCCGGCGGGGCTGCCCCGGTAGCTGATGGCGACCGAGGACGGCGGGACCGGCGGCGCGCCGAGGTCGTGCCCGTGGCCGCCGGACAGCCGCAGCACCGGCCAGTAGTAGGTCGACCGGTTGCCGTCGGGACAGGTCGTCTCGGCGGCGGCGAGGCTGGCGTCGGTCGACATCGCGTTGGTCGACACGTTGCCGACGTACTCGTGCTCGTGGTGCGCCGCGCCCGGCTGGCCGGGGGTGGCGATGAAGTTGTCCACGTTGCGATGACCGTTGGCGTTGGCGCCGCAGTCGGCCTCGACCACCTTGGCCGCCGCGTACGCGGGCGCCGGGGCGGGCGCCGTGCTCGGCAGCTCGGCGTAGTCCTGCGCCAGCGGGCCCTCGGGGGCCGCCGAACAGCCCGCGAGCACCCCTGCCACGGCCAGTCCCAGCGCGATGCACCTCAACCTCATGTCAGTGACACGGCCACGAACCCCTTTCGGGTTCACCTTTGGGCTGATCAATACCTATTTCCGACCGTCCATCCGTTCGCCGGACGCCGCCCGTCCGCAGAACTCGCGCTTCCGGCGGCTCGTCTCGGATTCCCTTCATCAGCGTACCGACGTGACGTTCGTCTCCCTACCTTCAAAACGTGACCGGTCAGAGTGTCCGGCGGGACCGTTGGAGGGGTTCTCCCGTGCCGCACCTGAAGATGGACTCAGCCACCCTTCGCGAAGTGATGGACGAACATGAAGCCGCGCTGCGCCGCTACGTGCGCAAGCTGACCGGCACGGACGTCCAGCTCGCGGAAGACATCGTCCAGGAGACGCTGCTGCGTGCCTGGCAGCGGCCGGAGGCGCTGACCACCCGGCACACCTCGATCCGCCCCTGGCTCTACACGGTGGCCCGCAACCTCGTCTGCGACCACTGGCGCGCCCGCAAGGCCAGGCCGCTCGAGGTCGACGACACCGGGCTCGACACCGTCGCGGTCGCCAAGGACGAAATCGCTTCCGTCGAACTGACCCACGCCATGCGTGAGGCCATGGACAGGCTGCGGCCAGAACACCGGGCGGTTCTGGCCCAGCTGTACTTCCGCGACCTGTCGATCAAGGACACGGCTCGCGAGCTCGGCATCCCGCTGGGCACGGTCAAGTCCCGGACGTACAACGCCTTGCGCGCGCTGCGCCAGGCCGTCGAAGAACTGGGGTTGACTGTTTCACCCAATAGGTAAGAACCTTGCCAAAGGGCCAGACGTGGAGGAGAGCATGACGGTGCGCATCCAGACAGAGCTCAGCCACGTGAACAAGCCTGCTCGCAAGGCCCGATGGCGCTTTCACCTGGGCCCGACGCCCGATCGGTACTTGGGGACGCGGACGTGGACCTTGGTGCCTGCGCCGGGCGCGGTCTCGACGACCAATCCGAACGCGTCGCCGTAGACCTGACGAAGTCTGTCGTCGATATTGCCGAGGCCGATGCCCGCGGTCTCGTCGACTTCGCCGGCGAGTATCCGGCGCGCTTGGTCGGGTTCCATGCCGGAGCCGTCGTCCTCGACGAAGATGTGGGCTTCGGAGCCGACGTCCTCGGCGACGATCGTGAGGTGCCCGGTGCCCGCTTCGCCGTCCATGCCGTGGCGGACGGCGTTCTCGACGAGCGGTTGCAGGCAGAGGAACGGCACGTTCACCGGCAGCACCTCGGGCGCGATGCGCAGCGTCACCTTGAGGCGGTCGCCGAACCGGGCCCGCTGCAGCGTCAGGTACTGCTCGATGGACCGCAGTTCCTCGCCGAGTGTGGTGAAGTCGCCGTGGCGGCGGAACGAGTAGCGGGTGAAGTCGGCGAACTCGATGAGCAGCTCTCGCGCGCGCTCGGGGTTGGTGCGCACGAAAGACGCGATCACCGTCAAAGAGTTGTAGATGAAATGCGGCGAGATCTGCGCGCGCAACGCCCGCACTTCGGCTTCGAGCAGCCGCCGCTTCGACCGGTCCAGTTCCGCGAGTTCGAGCTGCCCTGATGCCCAGCGCGCGACCTCGTTGGTCGCCTGGACGAGCGCGGCGGACGCGGTGGAGCTGTAGACGGTGATGGCGCCGACCACATGTTCGTCGACGGCGAGTGGCGCGACGACGGCGTAGCGGATCGGGCAGTCGGGTTCGGCGCAGCCGAGTTTGTCCCTGCTGAAGACCTGGGGCCTGCCCGATTCGAAGACGGTCTTGGCGAGTTCGGCGGTCACCTCGCCGTGGCAGTCCTGGCGGATCCCGTCCCAGGCGAGGAGCCGGGTCTCGTCGGTGATCGCGAGCGCGGGCGTGTCGAGCAGGGTCCGCAGATGCCGGGCGGCCTTGCGCGCTGTCGCCGGTACCAGGCCCGCGCGCAGCGGCGGCGCGGCCGACCAGGCCGTGTGCAGTGTTTCGAAGGTCGCGCGTTCGGCCGCGGTGCCGAGCCGTGAGCCGGACCGGGTGGCGTAGCGGCCGACGATCAGCATCGCGGCGACGGCGACCGCGGCACCGCCGAGCGCGCTCAGGAAGATCGTCATGCGCGTTTGTTCCCTTCCAGCAAGCTTTCGGGCAGGTGCAGCCGCGCGAGCATGCGTGCCGCGCCCGGTGCGCGGTGCTGCGGGGTGAGCAGTGAGACCACGACCATCACGCCGAACCCGAGCGGCACGCTCCACGCGGCAGGCCACGCGAGCAGGGTGTGCAGCAGGCCGGTTTCCGGCCCGCGGGCGATGGTCACCGCGCCGGCGACCAAGGCGGAGCCGCCGCCGGTGATCAGCCCGGCGGCGGCGCCGACCGAGGTCAGTTTCCGCCACCAGATGCCGAGCACCAGCAGCGGGCAGAACGAGGACGCGGCGACCGCGAACGCGAGCCCGACGACGTTCGCCGCGGGCAGTCCGGGCACCAGCAAGGTGATCGCGAACGGCACCGCGGCGGCCACGATCGTCGCCAGCCGGAACGCGCGGACGTTGCGCGCGCCCGACAGCACGCCCGCGACCGACACCATGAGTCCCGAGGAGGTCGACAGGAACGCCGCGAAGGCGCCACCGGCGAGCAGCGCGCCGAGCAGGTCGCCGCCGACACCGCCGATCATCCAGCGCGGCAGCAGCAGCACGATCGCGTCGGTGTTGCCGTCGGAGGGGAGATTCGGGTTGTACATCCGGCCGAGCGCGGCGTACACCGGCGGCATCACGTAGAAGATGCCGAGCAGTGCCAGCACGACGACCGTGGTCCGGCGCGCCTCGCGGCCGGAGGGGTTGGTGTAGAAGCGGACGACCACGTGCGGCAGTCCCATGGTGCCGAGGAAGGTCGCGATCATCAGCGCGTAGATGACGTAGACCGGGTATTCCTGCATGCCGTTGAACGGGGAGAACCGATCGGTTTCGGAGCCGAGGCCGCCCTCGGGCTTGGGTTTGCCGTGCATCAGCCACGCGCACACCAGGAAGATCAGCGGCACGGCCAGCGCGGTCAGCTTGAACCAGTACTGGAACGCCTGCACGAAAGTGATCGACCGCATTCCACCGGCGACCACGTTGCTGACCACGACGACCACCACGAGCAAGCCGCCAGCCCATTTCGGCGCACCCGTGACCGTCGCCAGCGTGAGGCTCGCGCCCTGCAGCTGCGGGAGCAGATAGATCCAGCCGATCCCGACGGTCAGCACACCCGCGATCCGCCGCACGGTCCGGGATTCCAGCCGTGCCTCGGCGAAGTCGGGCAGCGTGTACGCGCCCGAGCGCCGCAGTGGCGCGGCCACCAGCGCGGCCAGGAAGAGATAGCCGACGGTGTACCCGACCGGGTACCAGAGCATGTCCGAGCCGAACGCGAACAACAGCCCGGCGACACCGAGGAACGAGGCGGCGGACAGATATTCGCCACTGATCGCGGACCCGTTCAATTGGGGCGAAACGGTGCGCGAGGCGACGTAGAAGTCCGAGGTGGTGCGCGAAAAACGCAGGCCGTAGATGCCAATGGACAACGTGGCGAGCACGACCAAGACGACAGCGACGATGCTGTAGGCGTTGTTCAAGGTCTCAGAGCCGATCCACCATCTCGGCGAACTCTCGTTCTTTTCGCTCGGCGCAGCGCGAGAGGATCCACGCGACGAGCACGACGAGCGGATACACGAGCACCCCGAGCAGCAGCCACGGCAGCCCGACGCCGAACAGCCGGACGTCGCGGACCGCCGGGAAAATCCAGAACAGCGCCGGAATCGCGGCCAGCGTCCCGCCGACCGCGAGACACACGGTGAGCCCGAGCCGCAACTGCGCGCGGATCAGCGAGCCGACGTACAGCCCGCCGATGTCGGTCTCCTCGTCGATCTCCTGCCGCACCGGATACTGCCGAGGCTTGGCCGAAGCGGTGGATCTGGTGACGGTGACCCGTTTGCGCTCGTTCATCGCCGCTCACCCGTTCCGCGTGTTGACCCTGGCCTGCCTGACGAGGACGTCGCGCAGCTGCTTCGCGTGCCGCCTGCTGACCGTGAGCAGCGTCCCGCCGACCCGCACGGTCACCCGGCCCGCGTTCACGTGCAGCTCGTCGACGTACTTCAGCGCGACCAGATGACTGCGATGGATACGGAGGAAACCGAGGTCACGCCAGCGTTCTTCGAGCGCGGTGAGCGCGGAGCGGACCAGATAACTGCCCTGCGCCGTGTGCAACCGCGCGTAGTCGCCGTCGGCTTCGGCGAACCGGACCTCACCCAGTTTGACGAACCGGGTCAGCCCGCCGACCTCGACCGGGATGGTGTCGTCCTCGGACTCGCCGGGTGGTTCGGGCGCCGCCGGTTCGACATGGTCGCCGCGTTCGGCGACCGCGTGCAGCACCCGGTGCACGGCTTCGGCGAACCGTTCCTGGCGAACGGGTTTGAGCAGATAGTCGACCGCGTTGAGCTCGAACGCCTCGACCGCCGAGTCGTCGTAAGCCGTGACGAACACGATCGCGGGCGGCTCGGCGAACCGGGAAAGCACGCGTGCGGTGTCGAGACCGTTCAGGCCCGGCATGCGGATGTCGAGGAACAACGCGTCCAGCGGCTGCCCGCTGCCGGTCGCCTGGTGCAGCACCCGCAACGCCTCGGTCGCGTCGGAAACGCCTTCAGCCCACGCGATCCGCGGGTCGGCGCGCAACAGGTACACGAGCTCCTCGAGCACCGGCAGCTCGTCATCGACCGCCAGCACCCGCAAGGTCGGCTGGTAGGGCGGCCTGATTCCCCTGCGTTCGCAGGTGGAACAGAGCTGGGGGCCATTCGCGACCGTCACCCATGGCAGGCTAGTGGTTACTTGACGCGGCGGCCATCAGCCGATCGAACGTCATCGAGCGCCGTCTGCAGCTCGACAAAAGCCTGCTCGGCCCGCCTCGCGGCGAGTTCGATCGACAACGCGGCACCGGCGCCTGCCTGTCGTGAGATCGAGTCCCGCAGCGCCTCGACGTCGTCGGCCCACGCGCTGCCGACGTCGATGAGGGCTTCGAGCCTCTCGACAAGATCCTGTTTCATCCTCCGGCTCCCCTGCCCGTGCACACGTCGCTCCGAAGGGACGTTAGATCACCGGATGCCGCGAAGGACTGCTCCGTTGCGCCGAACCAAGCCCAATGGTCCGGAGCAGTCGACGAACGGGCGAGCGGTCCCGATCATGCCGTTCACATGCTGGTCCATCCCGAATCGTGAACCTTCTTCGGATCGCAACCGTGCAGTAGTCGAACGCTGACCCTGCGAGAGGAAGACGCCATGACCCCGATCGGGACGACCTGGATCATTCCGGCACTCCGCCACGAGCCCGACCCGGCTTTGTGCATGCTGGACAGCGGCAAAGGGCACAGACGAGTGAACACGAGCGGGCTGGCCGCGCGGCCGGTCGGCTCGGTGATGCGGAGACTCGCGTGAACGCACCGGACCGCGTCATCGCCGGGCACTGCCGCCCGGTTAGCAGCAGACTGAGCACGCCGCTGCGCCGGATTTCCGGCAGGAAGGGCTCGCGCGAATCGGAATTCGAACCGATCTCATGGGACGAGGCCCTCGCGGTGGTCGCGGCGCGACTGCTGGCTCTGCGCGACGAGGGCGAAGCACGGTCGATCGCCACCTGGACCTCGGGCAGCCGGGCACACGGGACGGGTTCGCTGATGTCGAGGCTGTTCGCGCTGCTCGGCAGTCCCAACGGGCCGGGCATGGTCGATCCCGGGAGCGCGGCGCTCGCTTCGGCGTTCGGACTGGGCACGCTGACCAACGGCTACGGCATCGACGGCGCCACCGGGCGGCACGATCTCGGTTCGTCGGATTACCTGTTGTTCCTCGGCACGAACCAGGCGCAGACGCATCCGCTCGTCTTCGACTATCTGCGCCGCGAGCGGGCCAAGCTGGTCGTCGTCGATCCACGCCGCACGCCGACGGTGGCCGCCGCCGACGAGTGGCTCGCGCCGCGTCCGCACACGGATCTGGCGCTGGTGCTCGGCATGCTGTCGCACATCATCACCACCGGCAGGCAGGACCGCCGGTTCGTCGCGCACTGGGTGACCGGGTTCGAGGAGCTGCGCGATCACCTGCGCGACCACGGCTACACGCCGGACTGGGCGGCGAAGGTCACCGGGCTGCCCGCCGACGCGATCCGGCGCGTCGCCGAGGAGTACGCCGCCGCGGACCGTGCGGCCATCTTCTGCGACGCGGGCGTCTCGCGGCAGCGCGGCGCGTTCGACGCCTACCGGGCGTTGACGTTCCTTGCCGCGGTGACCGGGAACATCGGGGTGCCGGGTGGTGGCTGCAACTTCACGCACCACACCTGGCCGGGAGAACTGCGGCTGCCGCCGCTGACCGTGGCGGTTCCGCCGACGCCGCCACCGCTCCCGCCCGGCCCGGAGCCGGTGCTCACCGGCAGGCCGTACCGGGTGCGCGCGCTGTTCACCCAAGGCAATCCGCTGCAAACGGTCACCGAAAGCGCGCGAGTGCGCCAAGCGCTGCGCGAGGTCGAGTTTTCGGTCCACATAGGTCTTTCCATGGACGAGATCGCGTATCACGCCGACGTGATCCTGCCCTCGTGCGGCGAGCTGGAGTTCGAGGGCGTGTACCGGCACCGCGACGACCGGGCCGTGCGCTGGCAACGGCAGGCGGTGCCACGCGCCGGACTGTCCCGGCCGGACTGGGAGATCTGGATCGGGCTGGCGCGGGCACTCGGCGACGCGGACGGCCCGCACTGGCACGAGGCGTTTCCGTTGGCGTGGCTGGATTATCCGACGCTGTGGGCGGAGTTCGTCGCACACACGCCGGGGATGGGCGGCATGACACAGGCACGGCTGCAAGCACTCGGCGAGCCGCTGCGGTGGCCGTGTCCGACCGACGGGCACCCCGGGGTCAGCGCGTTGTACTCGGACCATCCGTCCTGGTACGAGGCGGCGGCCGCGCTGGGCGCGCCCGGCAAGAGGTTCCTCACCGCGAGCGGGAAGGTCGAATTCGTGAACGCAGGCACTCCGCGGCTACCGGTCTTCGGGCAGCCCGAGCTCCGCCCTGATCGCGGCCGAATGCTCCCCCAGATCCGAAACGGGATCCAGTCTCGGCCGTCTGCCGGGCACGTCGACCGGTGGCAGGAGAGCGGTGACCTCACCCCTGGGCGTACCGACGTCGGCCCAGCGCCCCCGCGCGGCGAGCTGCGGATGCGCGGCGAACTCGGCCATCGTGCGCATTCTGGCGTTGGCTACGCCGGCCGTGTCCAGACGACGTTCCACCTCAGCCGATGAGCGCCCGGCGAGCGCCAGCTCGATCAACCCGGTCAGCTCCTCGTCGTGCGCGACCCGCGCGGGATTCGTCGCGAACCGGGCATCCGTGGCCAGATCCGCCCGGCCCAGCACGGCTTCGCACAGCGCGCCCATTCGCCGAACGCGTCGAGCATGGCGACGTCGAACGTCGTGCCCTTGCCGGTCCGTTCGCGTTCGTAGTCGCCGGTGCCCGGCCGTTCGATCTTGATGACCCTGGCGCCGAGGTCGGCCAGCGGGAGCTGGCTCTCGTTCGTCCCCTCACCGACGATCACTTCTCCCCCGGCCGCAGCGCTTGCCTCAGCAGTTCGGCCAGATGGACCGCACGCCGGTCGGAAAGCTGGTCGAGCTGGGTGCGGCAGCTGAAACCGTCCGAGACGACGACCGTTTCGGGTGAGGCGGCGCGGACGGCCGGGAGCATGCGGTCTTCGGCGCAGGCGACGGAGACGTCGTAGTGGCCGTTTTCGAAGCCGAAGTTTCCGGCGAGGCCGCAGCAGCCGGAGTCCATGGTCGTGTTGCGGATTCCGGCTGCTGCCATCACTTTTTCGTCGGCTTCGAAGCCGAGTACGGCGTGCTGGTGGCAGTGGACTTGAGTGAGCGTGTCGATGCCGAGGTCGGCGAAGTCGGTGTCGGTCAGCAGTTCCGCGAAGGTCTTGGTGCGGGCCGACAGCAGCTCGGCCGTCGGGTCCCCCGGCAGGAGGGCTTTGAGGTCGCTGCGGAACAACGCCGTGCAGCTCGGCTCAAGACCGGCCACCTCGTAGCCCGCTTCTAGATAAGGCTTCACAACGTCCAGGGTGTTGCGCAGCACCCGCTTGGCCATGTCGAGCTGGCCGGTCGACACCCAGGTCAGGCCGCAGCACACGGCCCGATCCGGGATGACGACCTCGTACCCGGCCGCGGTCAGCACCTCGGCCGCCGCGTCGAGCACCTCGGGGGTGAAGTGGTTGTTGAACGAATCCGGCCACAACACCACGCGCCGCTCCCCCGTCGCCCAACGACGTAAGTCCTGGCGTCGCTGGGTGAACGGCTTGGCAAAGCTTGGCAAGTCACGCTCCGCCGCGATTCCGCCTAAGCGCTTAAGCGGCTTACCAAGCACCTTGGTGACGGCGTTCGCGATCCGTGGCATGCGACCGGCGAGTCGTAGCCAGAGCGGGAGCCAGCCCATCGAGTAATGCGAGGCGGGCCGGATGCGGCCTTTGTAGTGCTGGTACTGGAACTCGGCCTTGTAAGTCGCCATGTCGACATCGACCGGGCAGTCGGACAGGCAGCCCTTGCAGGACAAGCACAGGTCGAGTGCGTCGCGGACCTCGTCGGAGCGCCAGCCGTCGGTGATCAGCTCACCGTTGATCATCTCCGCGAGCAGGTGCGCGCGCCCGCGGGTGGAGTCCTTCTCCTCGCGGGTGACGCGATAGCTGGGGCACATCACGCCGGTGGTGCCGGTGTTGCGGCATTTGCCGACACCGACGCAACGTCGCATCGCCTCGTCGAACCGGCCGTGGTCCTCGGGGAAACCGAGGAAGGTCGGCAGGTTCCGCGCGCGCACGCGCAGGTCGGCGTCGACCGGCCGCGGGTTGACCAGGATCCCGGGGTTCATGGTGCCGTCGGGGTCGAACAGCGTCTTGAACCGCTCGAACAGCCCGATTACCGCGGGGCTGTACATCCTCGGCAACAGCTCCGAGCGCGCCTGACCGTCGCCGTGCTCGCCGGAGAGTGAACCGCCGTGCGACGCGACCAAGTCCGCCGACTGTTCGAGGAACGTCCGGAACTGCGCGATCCCCGGCTCGGAGAGCAGGTCGAAATCGAGCCGCATGTGCAGGCAGCCTTCACCGTAGTGCCCATAGACGACACTGTGCCTGCCGTGCTCGGCCATCAGCGCCTTGAAGTCACGCAGGTACGCGCCCAGGTTCTCCGGCGGCACCGCGGCGTCCTCCCAGCCAGGCCACGCCTCCGACCCGTCCGCGAGCCTGGTCGCGAGTCCGGCGCCTTCCTCACGGATCCGCCACAAGCGTTTTTGCGCGGCCGGGTCGGTGAGCACGACCTGCCCGGTGAGCCTGCCCGCGAGCGTGCGCGCGAGTTCGGTGGCTCGATGTTCGGCCTCGCCCGGCTCAGCACCGGCCAGCTCGACGAACAGCCACGCGCCGCCGTCCGGCAAGCCCGCGCGTCGCGTCGTGGGCAGCAGCGCGACCAGCTCGGCGTCGACGCCTTCGACGGTCAGCGGTGACCACGGCAGGATGTCCATGACCGCGTCGGCCGCGGCGATGTCGGAGGGGAAACCCAGCACCGCCAACGCTGTGTGCTGGGGCAGCTCGGCGAGCGACACGGTCGCCTCCAGCACCGTGACACACGTTCCCTCGCTGCCGACGAGCGCTTTCGCGACGTTGAACCCGTTCTCCGGCAGCAGGTGTTCGAGCCCGTACCCGGACACCCGCCTCGGCCACGTGGACAGTTCGGTGCGCAGCAACGCCAAGTTCTCGTCGACGAGTTCTGTGAGCCCGCGGTAGATCCGCCCCCCGTTACCGGGCAGCGTGGCTCGTCGGTCCACTTCGGACGGTGTGGTGGCGCCGACGGTCATCCGGGTGCCGTCGTAGAGCAGGACGTCGAGTTCACGGACGACGTCGACCGTGCGACCCCAGGCGACCGAATGCGACCCGCACGCGTTGTTGCCGATCATCCCGCCGATCGTGCACCGGCTGTGCGTCGACGGATCCGGCCCGAACCGCAACCCATGCGGCGCGGCCAGCGCCTGCAGATCGTCGAGCACGGTCCCGGGCGCGACCCGCGCCAGCCTCCGCGCCGGGTCGAGTTCGAGGACGCCGCCGAAGTACCGCGAGGTGTCGACGATGACACCCGGCCCACACGAGTTGCCCGCGACGCTGGTCCCGCCGCCGCGCGCGATCACCGGAAGCCCCTGCTCACGGCACCGCGCGACCGCCTCGATCACCTCCTCGACGCTCCGCGGGCGCACCACACCGAGCGGCACATGCCGATAATTGGACGCATCGGTCGTGTACAGGGCGAGCGTCGCGGCGTCACGGGTGATCTCCACGGGTCCAGTTAAAACAATTCGGCCCTCGGTCTCCACTCGGGTATGTCCGGATCCGGTCGCTTTGTGTCAAGGTGACCGGCGTGACGGCAAGGGAGCACGTCGCCAGTGATCGCGCCGCCGAGCTCAGCGCCACGCTCGACGGGCTTCTGCGTGAGCGCGAGTCGCTGCTCGCCACGCTGGACCGGGTGGTCGCGCTGCACGGCACCGCACGGCTGATCCGCGAGTCCATCGGCGTCCACTCCGGCTTCGTCGGCGAGCTGGACAAGCCGGGCGAGGCCGTCATCCGCTGGATGTCGGGCAACCGGACCGACGCGCTGCAGAACCTGGTCGTGCCGGTCGGCCAGGGCATCGGCGGCCGGGTGCTGGCGCTGGGCAAGCCGGTCAGGGTCAACGACTACGTCAGCTCGCCGACCATCACCCACCAGTTCGACGCGCAGGTCCGCGGCGAGGGCATCGGCGCGATGCTCGCGGTCCCGATCTTCAGCCGGGTCGGCGATCGGACCGAGACCGTCGCCATCGCCTACGCCGCCATGCGCGAGGCCGCCGAGTTCGGCGACGACGCCGTCCACACGCTCGAACTGGTCGCCCAGCAAGCGGGCACGGCGCTCGAGCTGGCCAAGATCGCCGAGTCGAAGCGCGAGAACGCGGTCTCGGCCGAGCGCCAGCGCATGCAGAGCGCACTGCACGATTCGGTCGGCGCGCTGCTGTTCTCGATCGGCGTCCAGGTGCGGAACCTGCACGAGGACATCCAGGACAACCCGGTGCTCGCGTCCCGGCTCCGCAGACTGGAAGGCGACGTCTCGGCCGCGTCGAGCGCGCTGCGCGAGTCGCTGCTCGCGCTGTCGGAGTCCAGCCCGGAGCGCGCGCTGCCGGTCGAACTCGCCGAACACTGCCGGTCGTTCGAGGCCCGCTGCGGCGTCCCAGCGCGGTTCGTCCAGCTGGCGCCGGTGCCACCGCTGGACGCCGAACGCACCGCGCTGCTCATCTCGGCGGTCCGCGAAGGCCTGCTCAACGTCGAAAAACACGCTCGCGCGTTCTCGGTCGTGGTCAGCCTCCTGCCCAGCGACGACGGGGTGCAGGTCGTCGTCGCCGACGACGGCATCGGCGAGCCGGTCGAGTCACCCGGCACCGGCATGGGCCTGCGCAACCTGGCCGAACGCGCCGCCAGGCTCGGCGGCCGGGTCAGCGTCGTCCGCGACGAGGACGACGGCTGCACGCTCCGCGCCTGGGTCGGACGGCCGGCGTGACCTGGCGCGTCATGGTCGTCGACGACCACCCGGTCGTCCGCGACGGCGTCGCGCTCCTGCTGCGCTCCGACCCGTCGCTGACAGTCGTCGGCTCGGCCGAATCCGGCCACACGGCCATGAGCCGCGTGCTCGAACTCCGCCCCGACCTCATCCTGCTCGACCTGCGCCTGCCCGACATGCTCGCGCCCGAGGTCGTCGGCGAACTGCGCAAACTCCAGCCTGCGGCGCGGATCGTGGTGTTCACCGCGCACGGCGACCACCAGGGCGTGCTGGCCGCGCTCGACTCCGGCGCGCACGGCTGCCTGCTCAAGGACGTCGCGGGCACCGATCTCGTCGCCGCACTGCGCCGCGTCCTGCGCGGCGAGCGCGTGGTCGACCCGCGCATCCTGCCCGACGACGGCCAGCGTTCCGACGCACTCGCCCGCAGCGGCCTGACCCGCCGCGAGTACGAGGTGCTGCGGCTCGCCGCCCAGGGCCAGACCAACCCCGAGATCGCCGAGTCGACCGGCCTCGCCCGCAACACCGTCAAGACGTATCTGCAGTCGGCGCTGCACAAACTCGGCGCACGCAACCGCGTCGAAGCCATCGGCAAAGCCTCGGAAGCCGGGCTCCTCTAGCCCGCTGTGTGTCCGTTTTGTGTCCCTGACCCTCTCCACGTGGGGGTGTTTCGACGTCGAGCCCGAACAGAGGATGACCGCCACCGAGCGGTGACTCGGGTCACACGATCGAAGGAGATCGCTTGCTGAGCGTCCGAGAGCTGCGGGTGCGTTATGGCCGGTCAGTCGCCGCGCTGCACGGCATAGACCTCGACGTCTCGCCCGACGGGGTGATGGCGGTGCTGGGCAGCAACGGGGCCGGGAAGTCGACGCTGTTGCGGGCCATCTCGGGCACCTTGCGCCTGCATCGCGGCTCGATCGCGGGTGGCGACATCCGCTACGACGGCAAGCCGCTCGGCAAGCTCGATCCGGCCGCGATCGTGCGGCTCGGGGTCGTCGGGGTGCCGGAGGGCCGTCAGGTGTTCGCGCGGATGACGGTCGAGGAGAACCTCCGCGCCGGCGGCATCGGCGCCAAGTCGGCCGAGCTGCGCGCGACCGCGCGGCGCCGGGTGCACGAGCTGTTCCCGGTGCTCGCCGAGCGGGCCAAGCAGCGCGCGGGCCTGCTTTCCGGTGGTGAGCAGCAGATGCTGGCCATCGGCCGGGCGTTGATGTCCGGCCCGAAGCTGCTGCTGCTCGACGAACCGTCGCTCGGCCTCGCACCTCAGGTCGTCGACCGGATCGGCAAGATCATCCGCGAGATCCACGCCCAGGGCACCGCCGTGGTGCTCGTCGAGCAGAACGCGGTGATGGCGTTGAACGTCGCCGATCACGCGATCGTGCTCGAAGTCGGCCGCGTCGCGCTCGCCGGGACGACCGCGGAACTCTCGCGCAGCGAGGACGTCCAGCGGCTTTACCTCGGCGGGCACGCGGAATCCCAGGCGACGGCCGACGCGGAAGCCCGCGACGCCGAGATCCAGCGCGCCCGGTCGCGCGGGCTGACGAGGTGGGCCGGATGACGCCGCCGTCGCTGACCATCGAGAACGTGACGCTGAGCTTCGGCGGCATCCACGCGCTCGACGACGTGTCGTTCACCGTCGAACCCGGCTCGCTGCACGCGCTGATCGGGCCCAACGGGGCCGGGAAGTCCAGCTGCTTCAACGTGATCTGCGGTGTCTACCGTGCGAACTCCGGCCGGGTCCGGCTCGGCGACACCGTCCTTTCCGGACTGCCTGCGCACCGGCTCGCCGGGCTCGGCGTCGGCCGCGCGTTCCAGAACGCGGCGTTGTCGCCCGGCTCGACCGTGCTCGACAACGTGATGCTCGGCCGTCATACGCTGACCAAAGGCGGTTTTCTCGCCTGTGGCCTGCGGCTGACCCGCAAGACCGAGCGCAAGCACGCGGCACGCGCCGCCGAGATCTGCGACTTCCTCGGCATCGGCGACCTCGTGCACACCCCGGTCGGCGCGCTGCCGTACGGCGCGATCAAGCGCGTCGACATCGCGCGTGCGCTCGCCGTCGAGCCGGTGCTCCTGCTGCTCGACGAGCCCGCCGCGGGCATGAACGCCTCGGAGACCGCCGAACTCGCGGGCACCATCCGCGAGGTCCGTGACGAGCTCGGCATCTCGATCCTGCTCGTCGAGCACGACATGGGCCTGGTGATGGGCATCGCGGACCGGGTGACCGTCCTCGACTTCGGCAAGCGCATCGCCGACGGCACCCCCGCCGAGGTCCAGGCCGATCCGGACGTCGTCAAGGCCTACTTGGGAGTCGAAGCGTGAACACCTTCCTGCAGCTCTTGGTGAACGGGCTCGGCAAAGGCGCGGTGTTCGCCTTGCTGGCGCTGGGTTTCGTCATCATCTTCAAGGCCACCGAGGTGGTCAACTTCGCGCACGGCTCGCTGGTGCTGTTCGGCGGCTACCTGGTCGTGGTCACCCACGAGGCACTCGGCTGGGTCGGCGCCTCGCTGGTCGGCGTGGTCGGCGCGGGCCTGATCGGGCTGCTGCTCGAACGGCTGTTGCTGTCCCGTTCGCGGAACGCGAGCCCCGACAGTCTCGCGCTGCTGACCATCGGCGTCGACGTGATCATCACCGAGGAGATCGTGCGACGGCTCGGCGTCACCGTGCCGTTCCTCGGCGAGGCATGGGACGCGAAGCCGTTCCAGCTGGGCGGGATCACGCTTTTCCGGACACACGTGGTCGCGCTGCTGGTCGCGACCGTGCTGATCACCGCGTTCACCCTCGCGTTCAAGTACTCCGACTGGGGTGTCGCGATGCGCGCGCAGGCGGAGAACCGCGAAGCCGCCGCGCTGATGGGCATTCGCAGCTCGCGGGTCACCGCCACGGCCTGGCTGGTCGCCGGGCTGCTCGCCGGGGTCGCGGTGCTGTTCATCGCCACCCAGGACTTCTCCGGCGCCGGACTGTCGCGTGGCACGCACTCGATCGCGCTCGCCGCGTTCCCCGCCGCGATCCTCGGCGGGCTCGACTCGACCGCGGGCGCGGTGGTCGGCGGGATCGTGGTCGGCGTCGTCGAAGCACTTTCGGCGCAGTACATCTCTTTTGACTTTTCAAAGAGCGCGGTGTTCCTGGTCATGCTGGTGGTGCTCGTGGTCCGCCCGTCGGGATTGTTCGGAACCAGGGAGAGCACCCGTGTCTGAGACCGCCGTGAAATCACCCGAAGTCGTTTCGGCGCAAGGCAGTCTGCCGAAACGGCCGCTGCGCTGGGTGCGCTTGGCCGCCTGGGTCGCACTGCTCGTCGTCCTGCTCGCACTTCCTCTCTATCTCGACGCCGCCTGGCTGAAAGCCGGGCAGTACATGATGATCGGCGCGGTCGGCGCCATCGGCCTGACCTTGCTGGTCGGGCAGGCCGGGCAGCTTTCCCTGGCGCACGCGTTCTTCTTGCTCGCGGGCGCGACCGGTTACACCGTCCTCGCCGGGCCGACCGACGATCCTCGGGTGACCGGGCTCGGCCTCAGCCCTGAGCTCGCGCTGATCGGCGCGGTCGTGCTCAGCGCCGTGCTGGGCCTGGCGTTCGCCCCGGTCGCCGGCCGGCTCAGGGGTATTTATCTCGGTGTCGCCTCGCTTTCGCTGGTGTTCCTCGGCCTCTACCTCGGGCAGTCCGCGGAGAAACTGACCGGCGGCACGTCCACCGGACGCGCGCCCGCGCAGTTCTCACTGTTCGGCTTCCCGTTCGGCAACGGCGGCCCGCAGATCGAGATCCTCGGTGTGCCGCTGCGCCAGGCCGAACGCGGCTGGTACCTCTTCCTCGCGCTCACGATCATCGCGTTCGTCGTCGCGACCGGCGCGGTCAAGGGCCGCGTCGGCCGGTCCTGGCGGGCGGTGCGTGACAACGAGGCCGCCGCCTCGGTCATGGGCGTCAGCGTCACCCGCGCGAAGGCGGGCGCCTTCGCCGTCTCCTCGGCGTACGCGGGCCTCGCCGGCGCGATGACCGTGCTGTGGTTCGACATCCTCAAGCCGGACGAAAGTGAGTACGGCACATACGGAATCAACATTTCTATCGCCTTTCTCGCGATGGTGATCATCGGCGGCCTCGGCTCGGTGCCGGGCGCCGTGGTGGGCGCGCTGATCGTCAACGGCCTGCCGCAGGTCCTTTCCTTGTATTCGGCCGATCTCGGCTGGTTCACCGGTACCGGCGGCGGTGCGCTCTCCCCCGTTCTCGTCAGTTCCTTCGTCTATGGCGCGGCGATCATCCTCGTCGTGCTGTTCGAACCCGGCGGCCTCGCCGCGATCGGCCGCCGGATCACCGCGCGCACCACCAGAAAAGAGGAGCAGGAACGATGAAACGAGCGCCACTCGCAGCTTCGCTGTCCATGGCCGTGCTGCTGGCCGTCACGGCGTGCAGCACGAAAGCGAACGACTCCGGCTCCTCCGGCTCGGACAACTCTGGTGTCAAGACCGACAAGGGGGTCACCTCCTCGGACATCACTCTAGGCGTGATGACCGACAAAACCGGGGTCTTCAAGAACCTGGGGCTGGGGGTGACCCAGGGAAACGAGTTGTGGGCCAAGGATTTCAACGACGCTGGCGGCGCCTGCGGGCGCAAGGTGAAACTCGAAACCGTCGACCACGGCTACAAGGCCGACGCCGCCAAGACGCTCTATCCGCAGATCGAACCGAAGGTGCTCGGATTCGTGCAGCTGCTGGGTTCCCCGGTCGTCGCGGCACTCAAGCAGAACCTGTCGACGGACAAGCTGACCGCCGCGCCCGCCTCGTGGTCGTCGGAACTGCTCGACAACCCGTACGTGATGATCGTCGGCACCACCTACGACGTCGAGATCATCGACGGCCTTTCCTATTTGCAGGAACAAGGCCAGCTCAAGGACGGCGATCAGATCGCGCACATCTACATCGACGGTGAGTACGGCGCGAACGGCCTGCGCGGCTCGCGGTTCTACGCCGAGAAGCACGGGCTGAAGGTCAAGGAAGTCAAGATCACCTCGACCGACGCGGACCTGTCCAACATCGTCACCGGCCTCAAGGGCGACGGCGTCAAGCTCATCGTGCTGACCACGACGCCCACCCAGACGGGCTCCACTTTGGCTTCCAACAAGGCATTGGGGCTCAACGTCCCGGTGCTGGGCAACAACCCGACGTTCGACCCGGCGCTGCTGAAGAGCCCGGCGGCGGCCGCGCTGGACAAGCTGACCGTGGTCGCCAGCAGTGTGCCGTTCTCCGCGGACATCCCGAAGGCCAAGGAAGTCGCCACGAAGTACAAGGCCGCCTACAAGGAGACCCCCAACGGCGGCACCCCCTACGGCTACGCGGTCGGCGAAGTCTGGGGCACGGTGCTTAAGAAGGCTTGCGAGAACAAGGACCTCACCCGGGACGGCATCCAGGCCGCGCTGAAGCAGACGACGTCGGCCGACACCGGCAACCTGGTCGCGCCCCTGGACTTCTCGAAGCCCGGTGCACCCGCGACCCGCCAGGTCTACGCCGCCGCGCCGGACGCGACGGCCGAGGGCGGCCTGCGCTACGTCAAGCAACTCTTCGCCGCCCCCGAAGCCGCCTCCTACGTCGCGCCCCACCAGAAGTAGGTCGCGAACCAGGCTGGGATAAAGCCCGCTTTATCCCGCGGAGTTTAGCGGGCTTTATCCCGGACACCCTGGCGGCACCTTCACTCCGCAGGGCCTGGACGACCAGGTTTGTATGACGCGAAAGCCGAGTTTGGGACGTCGGGTGGCCCAAACTCGGGTTTCGCATGCATACAACCGCTGGGTAGTGGGGGGCGTAAGCCCTTCAGCGAAGGCACCCTTTGCTTCGCGGGCCAGGCCGGGATAAAGCCCGCTTTATCCCGCGGGGTTTAGCGGGCTTTATCCCGCGGAGTTTAGCGGGCTTTATCCCGCGGAGTTTAGCGGGCTTTATCCCGCGGAGTTTAGCGGGCTTTATCGGCGGAGGCGGTGGTTGGCGAGTGCGAGTGCTCGGGCGAGGGGGGTGCCGGGGCCTGGCAGGATTTCCGCCACCGTGGACTCGATGGTCTCGACGCGGGCCGATGCCGCGGCGTGGTCGAGGCCGTCGACCTCGCGGGCCAGTGTGTAGATGATTCCGCCCGCACTCGCGACGAAATCGGGCACCCAGACGATGCCGCGCTCGTCGAGCAGGTCGGCGACGGAGTCGTCGGTGAGCTGGTTGTTGGCCGGGCCGACGATCAGCGCCACGTCGATCTCGCCCGCCGTCTCGCGGCTCAGCACCCCGCCGACGGCCGCCGGGATGAGCACGTCTGCCTTGACCTGCAAGGCTTTCGCGGGTTCGACCCAGCCCAATCCCGCTTGCCCGGCTGCCGCCCGCTTGGTTTCGTCCACATCGGACACGATGATCTCGGCGCCGTCGATGCCCCGCGCCACCCGTGCGCCCACCGCGCCGTACCCGCTGATCACCACCCGCCGTCCGGCGAGGTTCTCGCTGCCGAAGACCTGCCGCGCGCCCGCGCGCAACGCCGCCAGCACCCCGGCCGCCGTCGGCACGCTCGACGAGCCGACGCCGCCGTGCGACTCCGGCACGCAGAACGCGTACGGCCCCTGCTCACGGAAAACGAGCATGTCCTCCGACCCTGTCCCGATATCGGGGCCCGCCAGATAGGACCCGCCGAACGAAGCGATGAGATCGGCGTGATCGAGCAGCACCGCGCGCCGCAGCTCGGGGGTGAGGGGTCGGTCGTCGAGCGCGATGACGCTTTTGCCGCCGCCGTAGGGGACCCCGGCGACAGCGCACTTGTGACTCATCGCCTTCGCGAGCAGCAGCACATCGTCGATGGCCGCTCCGACCTGCGGATACCGCTTCATCCGGCAGCCACCGATGGCGGGCCCCAGTACCCGTGAGTGCACGGCGACCATGGTGGTGATCCCCGACCGCGCGCCCCGCCTGACGACCAGTTCCTCGTGCTCCCACATACCCGTTCCTCCCGAACAAGAACCAACTCGTGGTGCCAAAGTTAGGTCGTCGAACGGGAATTTAGCGTCGATTCCGAATGATATTCGGCCGGGGTGGTTCGATGGGGTCCATGGACGAACTTGATTCGGCGATCATCCGCGAACTGCAGGCCGACGCTCGGCAGACCAACCGCGACATCGCCCGCAAGGTCGGGGTCGCCCCGTCCACCTGTCTCGAACGCACCCGTCTGCTCCGTGAGCGGGGCGTGATCCGCGGCTATCACGCCGACATCGACCTCGCCGCGCTCAACCGCGGTGTCCAGGCGATGGTGTCCGCCCAGGTCAGGCCGCTGAGCAGGACGGTGATCGACACGTTCAAGAACTCCGTCGCGCAGCTGCCCGAGGTGCTCTCGGTGTTCGTCATCGCGGGCAGCGACGACTTCCTCATCCACGTCAGCGCGCAGGACATCGACCATCTGCACGCGTTCCTGGTCGACCGGCTGAGCCAGCGCAAGGAGATCGTCGGCTTCCGCAGCTCGATCATCTTCCACCACATCGCCAACACCAAGCCGGCACCACTACCGGCCACGAATCCGGGGTAGGGGGCGGACGAGCCCATCCCTTAAACAGACGTTTGTTTACCCCTAAAGAGCCCTCTAGGAGGTGACGCAGGCCACACCGCAGCCAGAAACTGTCGGTGGGACGAAGTTCAATGAAACAGACAGTGGAAGGACCGAGACGATGACACTCAACAATCGCGAAAGGGCCACCCTCACCGCAGTCGCCACCGGCCACGCCGAGATGACCTGCAGCTGCGTTCCCGACCTGTTCGTCGACGGGCTGGCCTGCTGCGACCAGTACACCGCGCACCGGCTGGCCGATCTGGGCTACCTGGCGCCCGCCCGCGACGGCAGACGAGGTGAGCGCGTTCCCGCGCTGCTGACCCAGGCAGGCGCCAACGCGCTGGGCATCGAGTTCGCCGACGAGCTGGCGCTGGCCGCCTGAGCGGGAGGGAGACGGTCATGGCTTTCTTCACGCGCCTCAAAGAACTGGTGGTCTCACTGCTCGGCGAACCCAGCCCGGAGATCCCGGCGCAGGATCGCGGCATCCGCCGTGAGCAGCTGCTCGAAGACGTGCTCGGCTAACCCAGCCAGTCCTCACCGATCTCTTCGGCGGTCGCGGCCCCACCGGTCAGATCCGCCAGCCAAGCTCGGAACCCGTCGAGCTCACCAGCCTTCACACCGACCTCGAACCGGGCCACCTCCTCGTAGCGAATGCCGCTGAGCAGGTACTTCGAAGCCCGCAGGTCGCTCTCGAACCTCCCGGCCGGGCCGTAGTCCATGGTCACCGCCACGAGGTTCAGCCGCTGATACTCACGCACGCCCAGCACGTCGGCCGCCTCGGCCACGGCCTGGCTGTACGCCCTGATGAGCCCGCCCGCGCCCAGCAGCACCCCGCCGAAGTAGCGGGTGACGACCGCGACGGTGTCGGTCAGCTCCCTGCGCTTCAGCACTTCCAGCATCGGCATGCCCGCGGTACCGGCAGGCTCGCCGTCGTCGCTGGATCGCGCGGTGCGCCCGTCCGGCCCGAGCACGAACGCGTGGCAGTGGTGTCTCGCGTCGGGGTCGGCCTTGCGCCGCCCGGCGATGACCTCGCGCGCGGCCTCCACCGAATCGACCGGCGCCAGCGCGCAGATGAACCGCGAGCGCTTGATCTCGATCTCGTGCTCGCCCGCTCGGGCGATGGTCAGGTACCGGTCGGCCACCACCCGAGCCTTCCACGGCGGCCGCGCGGGCGCGCGCCCCGCACCGGCCTACGATCGCCGGGTGGACATCATGCTCTTCCATTCGGCGTACGGGCTGCGGCCCGCGGTGCACGCGGCGGCCGACCGGCTCCGCGCGGCCGGTCACCAGGTGCACGTGCCCGACCTCTACGACGGCCGGACCACCGACACCGTCGAAGACGGGATGAAGATCAAGGACGAGATCGGCACCGACGAACTCCTCCGCCGCGCGATCCACGCCGCCGCGCCCCATTCGCCGGGCGGTCTGCTCTACGCGGGCTTCTCGCTCGGCGCCGCGCTCGCGCAGAATCTTGCGCTGGGCGACGAGAAGGCACGCGGTCTCCTTCTGCTGCACGGCACCTCGGACATCGCCGACGACGCGTCGGTCGACGATCTGCCGGTCCAGCTCCACGTCGCCGACCCCGACCTGTTCGAGCCGGACGACTGGCAGAACGTGTGGTATCGCCAGATCCGCGCGGCGGGCGCGGACGTCGAGGTCTTCCGGTATCCGGGCGCCGGCCACGTCTACACCGACCCGGAGCTTCCGGACTACGACGAAGAAGCCGCCGAAAAGACCTGGCGGATCGCGCTGGGGTTCATCGAGTCGCTCTGACTTCAGTCCACCCCGGACAGAAGAGGCTTGGCTGAGACGGCTTTCCCATGTCCTGCAAGGAAGCGCGGGGTATCCGAGCCGTCACAGCCTGGGGCAGAACGGTTTACGATGCGGCGGATGGCCCAACCGGCCGGCGAACCCCGTGCGTGATCGACTCTGCCATTCGAGCGATCTCGGTACGGTCACGGAAGCCCCAGTAACCCCATCACACCCGCCAGACGCACGTCCGTAAAGGACATCACCGCAGCTCATAGCCCGCGAGTCCACTAGATGACACACTGTGTCCGTACTATGGGCACACTGGCGGGAAGTCAACTAGGGCGTGGCATTTCCCACCCGGACGCGGCGACGTATGTCGATAACAGCGAATTCACACTATCGTCATAAGACCCGGCGAACCCGGGAGTACGACCGCGCGCTCCGACGGCCCCCACCACCCGCGGTTGACGGACGCGTGTCCGGTGCAATGGCGCACCCGAAGTTCAAGGTCACCCAGTGCAGCGTGACCTCGCGATGATGCCTGCCCTGTGTCTCACCGAAGCGGTGGCACGGCGCATCTTCTGTTCTCGACTGACCATCGCGATTCCGGACCACTTCGTTAACTGGTTCGACTCACCGAATCGCGCAGACGCCTTGGGAGGCGGCCAGCCGTGACCCGCCACGTACCGGAAACCCGCAAGGGCTTGTACGACAGCAAACACGAACACGACGCCTGCGGCGTGGCCTTCGTCGCCGATCTCGCGGGCAGGCGAGATCACGGGATCGTCCGCAAGGCGTTGGTCGCGCTGCGCAACCTCGAACATCGTGGCGCCAGAGGAGCCGAACCGGACACCGGGGACGGCGCGGGCATCCTGATCCAGGTCCCCGACGAGTTCTACCGGGCCGTCGTCGACTTCGAGCTGCCCGAAGCAGGCGCGTACGCCGTCGGCACGGCTTTCCTGCCGACGAACGAAAAACAGCGCGGCCGCGCCATGTCGACGATCGAGCGGATCGCCGCCGAGGAGCACATGCGCGTGCTCGGCTGGCGTGAACTGCCCGTGCACAGCGAACACTGCGGGCCGACAGCGGCTGAATCGATGCCGCACTTCACCCAGCTGTTCCTGGCCGGGCGTGACGGCGCCAACGGGCTCGAGCTGGAACGCGCCGCCTTCTGTGTGCGCAAGCGCGCCGAGCACGAGCTCGACGGCGACCTCTACTTCCCCAGCCTGTCTTCGCGCACGATCGTCTACAAAGGAATGCTCACCGAGCCTCAGGTCGAGAAGTTCTTCGACGACCTGAGCGACGAGCGGGTCACCAGCGCGATCGGCCTGGTGCACTCCCGCTTCTCCACCAACACGTTCCCGTCGTGGCCGCTCGCGCATCCGTACCGCTATGTGGCGCACAACGGGGAAATCAACACGCTCAAGGGCAACCGCAACTGGATGGACGCCCGCGAGGCGCTGCTCGAGACCGACCTGATCCCCGGTGACCTCAAGCGGATCTACCCGATCATCACGCGCGGCGCGAGCGACTCGGCCTCGTTCGACGAGGTGCTCGAACTGCTGCACCTCGGCGGCCGGTCGCTGCCGCACGCCGTGCTGATGATGATCCCGGAGGCGTGGGAGAACCATCAGGAGATGGACCCCGCGCGCCGCGCGTTCTACGAGTTCCACTCGACGCTCATGGAACCGTGGGACGGGCCCGCGCTCGTCAGTTTCACCGACGGCACCCAGATCGGCGCCGTGCTCGACCGCAACGGCCTGCGGCCCGCCCGTTACTGGGTGACCGAGGACGGCCTCGTGGTGCTCGCCAGTGAGGTCGGCGTGCTCGAACTGGAGCAGTCGACGATCGTCCGCAAGGGACGGCTGGAACCGGGCAAGATGTTCCTCGTCGACACCGCCGAGGGCAGGATCGTCTCCGACGACGAGGTCAAGGACGAGCTCGCCACCGCGCACCCGTACGACGAGTGGATCGACGCCGGGCTGGTGCACCTCGAAGACCTCCCCCGGCGTGACCGTGAGGTCCCGCTGCACGCCGCGCTCGTGCGGCGGCAGCAGGCTTTCGGCTACACCGAGGAAGAACTCGACACCATCCTGGAGCCGATGGCGCGCACCGGCGCGGAGCCGATCGGCTCGATGGGCAACGACTCGCCGCTGGCCTCGATCTCCAGCAGGCCCAGGCTGATCTTCGACTACTTCATCCAGCTTTTCGCACAGGTCACCAATCCCCCGCTGGACGCGATCCGCGAGGAACTGGTCACCGCGCTGGGCGCGCAGATCGGCTCCGAGCCGAACCTGCTGGAGGCAGGAGCGAAGTCGTGCCGCCGGGTGGTGCTGCCGTTCCCGGTGCTCGACAACGACCAGGTCGCCAAGCTGGTCCACATCAACGACGACGGCACGCTGCCGGAGTTCCAGGCCGTCACGGTTCTCGGGCGTTATGACGTCCGAGGCGGCGGCGAAGCGCTTATCAAGCGGCTCAACGAGATCCGCACCGAAGTGTCCGAGGCGATCGAGGACGGCGCGCGGTTCATCGTGCTGTCCGACCGCGGCGTCGACGAGCACCACGCGCCGATCCCATCGCTGCTGCTGACCGGCGCGGTGCACCACCACCTGGTCCGCGAGAAGACCCGCACTCAGGTCGGGCTCATCGTCGAGTCGGGCGACGCCCGCGAGGTGCACCACATCGCGCTGCTCATCGGCTACGGCGTGGCCGCGGTCAACCCGTACATGGCGATGGCTACCGTCGAGGACATGGCCTTCCGCGGCCTGATCCCCGGCGTCACCCAGGTCGAGGCGACGCAGAACCTCATCAAGGCGCTCGGCAAGGGTGTCCGCAAGACGATGTCGAAGATGGGCGTCTCGACCGTCGCGTCCTACGCGGGCGCGCAGATCTTCGAGGCCGTCGGGCTCGGTGAGGAGATCATCGAGAACTGTTTCACCGGAACGGATTCCAAGCTCGGCGGGGTCGGCTTCGACACCATCGCGCTGGAGGTGGCCGAGCGGCACCGCAAGGCGTTCCCTCCGGACGGCGTGCACGCGAGCCACCGCGAACTGGAGACCGGCTCGGACTACCAGTGGCGCCGTGAGGGTGAGCCGCACCTGTTCAACCCGCAGACGGTGTTCAAGCTGCAGCACTCCACGCGTGCCGGGAAGTACGAGATCTTCAAGGAGTACACCAAGGCGGTCAACGACCAGTCCGAGAAGCTGCTGACGCTGCGCGGGCTGTTCGACTTCAAGTACGGCGAACGGCCGCCGGTGCCGATCGAAGAGGTCGAATCGGTCGAGGAGATCGTCAAGCGGTTCGCCACCGGCGCCATCTCCTACGGCTCGATCTCGATGGAGATGCACCAGACGCTGGCCATCGCGATGAACCAGCTCGGTGGCAAGTCCAACACCGGTGAGGGCGGCGAGGACCCCGAACGCCTCTACGACCCGGAACGGCGCTCGGCGGTCAAGCAGGTCGCGAGCGGCCGGTTCGGCGTGACGAGCGAGTACCTCGTCAACGCCGACGACATCCAGATCAAGATGGCGCAGGGCGCGAAGCCGGGCGAGGGCGGGCAGCTGCCCGGCGCGAAGGTGTACCCGTGGATCGCGAAGACGCGGTACTCGACGCCGGGTGTCGGGCTCATCTCCCCGCCGCCGCACCACGACATCTACTCGATCGAGGACCTCGCCCAGCTCATCCACGACCTCAAGAACGCCAACCCGGCCGCGCGCATCCACGTGAAGCTCGTGTCCGAGGTCGGCGTCGGCACGGTCGCGGCGGGTGTGTCCAAGGCGCACGCGGACGTCGTGCTGATCTCCGGGCACGACGGCGGCACCGGCGCCTCGCCGCTCTCGTCGATCAAGCACGCGGGCGGTCCCTGGGAGCTCGGGCTCGCCGAGACCCAGCAGACGCTGCTCGCGAACCGGTTGCGCGACCGGATCGTCGTGCAGACCGACGGTCAGCTCAAGACCGGCCGTGACGTGATCATCGCCGCGCTGCTCGGCGCGGAGGAGTTCGGTTTCGCGACCGCGCCGCTGGTCGTGTCCGGCTGCATCATGATGCGGGTGTGCCACCTCGACACCTGCCCGGTCGGTGTCGCGACGCAGAACCCGAAGCTGCGCGAGAAGTTCAACGGCAAGGCCGAATACGTGGTGAACTTCTTCAGGTTCATCGCCGAGGAGGTCCGGGAATACCTGGCGGAGCTGGGTTTCCGGTCGCTCGCGGAAGCGGTCGGCCACGCCGAGATGCTCGACAAGCGCAAGGCCGTCGACCACTGGAAGGCGTCGGGTCTCGACCTCTCGCCGATCTTCCACGTGCCCGACATGGCGCCGGCCGGTCGCCGTCATCAGCAGCGCCTGCAGGAGCACGGGCTGGAGAAGGCACTCGACAACACGCTGATCCAGCTCGCCGAGGGCTCGCTGTCCTCCGGTGACAAGGTGCGGCTGGAACTGCCCGTCCGCAACGTCAACCGGACCGTCGGCACCATGCTGGGCTCCGAGCTGACCAAGCGCTGGGGCGGCGAAGGCCTGCCGGACAACACGATCGACGTGACGTTCACCGGCACCGCGGGCCAGTCGTTCGGTGCGTTCGTGCCGAAGGGCATCACGCTGCGGCTCTACGGCGACGGCAACGACTACGTCGGCAAGGGCCTCTCCGGCGGGCGGATCATCGTGCGGCCGCCGCGCGAGACCCGGATCGTCGCCGAAGAGAACATCATCGCGGGCAACGTGATCGGTTACGGCGCGACCAGCGGCGAGATCTTCATCCGCGGCAAGGTCGGCGAGCGGTTCTGCGTGCGCAACTCCGGCGCGCTGGCCGTCGTCGAAGGCGTCGGCGACCACGGCGCCGAGTACATGACCGGCGGCCGCATCGTGGTGCTCGGCGACGTCGGCCGCAACTTCGCGGCCGGCATGTCCGGCGGTATCGCGTACGTGCTCGACCTGCCGAAGCACCGGGTCAACCCGGAGATGGTCGACGTCGACCCGCTCGACGACGAGGACGTCGCATTCCTGCGTGAAGCGGTCGAAAAGCATTACGACGAAACGGAATCCGCGGTCGCTCGGGCACTGCTCGAGGACTGGGAGTCCGGCGTCGCCCGGTTCGGCAAGGTCATGCCGAAGGACTACAAGCGCGTGCTCGCCGCGCAGGCCGAGGCCGAGCGGGACGGACGCGACGTGAACGAGGCGATCATGGAGGCCGCACATGGCTGACCCCAAAGGCTTTCTGACCACCCCGCGTGAGACGCCGAAGAGCCGTCCGGTGGCACTGCGGCTGCTGGACTACCGCGAGGTTTACGAAGGCTTCGCGTCGGACAAGCTGCAGAAGCAGGCCGGGCGCTGCATGGACTGCGGCATCCCGTTCTGTCACCAGGGCTGCCCGCTCGGGAACCTCATCCCCGAGTGGAACACGCTGGTGTGGCGGGAAGACTGGCGTGACGCGGCCGAGCGGCTGCACGCGACCAACAACTTCCCGGAGTTCACCGGCACGCTCTGCCCCGCGCCGTGCGAAACCGCCTGTGTGCTCGGGATCAACGACGACCCGGTGACCATCAAGCGGGTCGAGATCTCGATCATCGACCGCGCCTTCGACGAGGGCTGGGTCGTCCCGCGGCCGCCGACCGCGCAGACCGGCAAGAAGGTCGCGGTGGTCGGCTCCGGCCCGTCCGGGCTCGCCGCCGCGCAGCAGCTGACCCGCGCCGGGCACCAGGTGGTGGTGTTCGAGCGGGCCGACAAGATCGGCGGGCTGCTGCGCTACGGCATCCCCGAGTTCAAGATGGAGAAGCACCGGCTGGACCGGCGGCTCGACCAGATGCGGGCCGAGGGCACGGAGTTCCGCACGAGCGTCGACGTCGGCGTCGACATCACCGCCGAGGAACTGCGCTCGGACTATGACGCCGTGGTGCTCGCCGGCGGCGCGACGGCATGGCGTGACCTGCCCATCGCCGGCCGGGAGTTCGACGGCATCCACCAGGCGATGGAGTTCCTGCCGCCCGCCAACCGGGTGGCGGCGGGCGAGCTGGACGTGTCGCCGATCAACGCCGAAGGCCTCGACGTGGTCGTCATCGGCGGCGGCGACACCGGCGCGGACTGCGTCGGCACCTCACACCGCCAGGGCGCGAAATCGGTGACGCAGCTGGAGATCATGCCCAAGCCGCCGGAATCCCGCTCCGGTGCGCACCCGTGGCCGACCTACCCGATGATCTACCGGGTCTCGTCGGCGCACGAGGAGGGCGGCGAGCGGCTCTACTCGGTCAACACGCAGGAGTTCGCCGCCGACGCGGACGGGCGCGTGCGGGCGCTGAAGCTGGTCGAGGTCAAGCTGACCGACGGCAAGTTCGTGCCCGTCGAAGGCAGCGAGCGCGAGCTGCCCGCTCAGCTCGTGCTGCTCGCGATGGGCTTCGTCGGCCCGCAGCGCGAAGGCCTGCTCGAAGCGCTCGACGTCGAGCTGGACCCGCGCGGGAACGTGGCGCGGGACAAGGCTTTCAAGACGAGCCTGGACAACGTGTTCGTCGCCGGTGACATGGGCCGTGGGCAGTCGCTCATCGTGTGGGCGATCGCCGAGGGCCGCTCGGCGGCGGCGGGCGTCGACGCCTATCTGACCGGGCGGGACGTGCTGCCCGCGCCGATCGCGCCGACGGACCGTCCGCTCACCTGATGCCTGGGGTCGTGAGTGGTACAGCCGGTTCTTACCGGTAATACCACTCACGACCACCGCGCCGTGGGTAAGGTCGCTGGCATGGTCGCCGAACTCGTCTTCACCGCGACCTCACGCGAAGACATCCACGCCAACTTCGTCCACAACTACTTCGGCGCCAGCCACGTGACCGTCTCCATGGAAGACGGCCCCGGCGGCGAGTTCCGCTTCTCGATGCTGAGCGAGCAGGACGCGCCGGTGCGGCTCGTCGAGCTGGCCTCGGTGCCCGCGTTCGACGTGGCAGGCAGGCTGACCGGCGAGAACGACGACTACTCGATCCAGATCGTGCGGCGGGGCGACGGGGTCACCGAGCAGGACGGCGAGCAGGCCAAGTCGGTCAACAACATCGCCGACTTCCGGCTGAAGCGGTACCGGACGCTGCGGCGGCCGGACACGCTGTTCCACATCCTGCTGGTGTCCCGTGCGGAGATGGACCGCGCGGTCGCCCAGCACCTCGGCTACACCCCGCGCACCTCGGTGAGTTTCGACGCCGACCTGCGCACCTCGGATCCCGTCGTCGGCGCCTGGATGAACACGGTCGCCGCGTACGGGGACGCCTGGAAGTCGGGGATGTTCGCGGCGTCGCCGCTGGCGCAGGGACATTTCCAGCAGCTGCTGGTGCATGGGCTGATCGCCGCGCAGCCGCATTCGTTCCACCGGCGGCTCGCCGCGCAGCCGACGGCGTTGCTGGCGGAATCCGTCCGGCGGGCGGCCCAGTTCTGTGAGGACAACGCGCACGAGCCGATCTCGGTCACCGACATGGCCGCCGCCGCGCGCACCAGCGTCCGCGCGCTGCAGAAGGGTTTCCGCGGCCAGTTCGGCATGAGCCCGATGGGGTACCTGCGCCGGGTGCGGCTCAGCCGGGTGCACGACGACCTCGTCGCCATCCGCCGCGGCGCCGCGATGCCCGCCACCGTCACCGAAGTGGCGCTGCGCTGGGGTTTCGTGCATCTCGGGCGGTTCGCGCAGGTGTACCGGGAAGCCTATGGCGAGCCGCCGTCGGTGACCGCGGGACTATCCGGAAAACGTCCCGGTGACCGGACGCAAAACGGATATCTGGGCCGGGGGCAGGCAGGATAGCCTCCAGCCGGGTGCGCGAAAGGGTCTCGCGCGCCGGGAACCAGGAGGAAAGCATGCAGGGCAAGGAAGTGCGCCGCGCCGGTATCGGCAGCGCCGCCTAGCAACCACTGCGCACAAGTGCTCAAAAAACGCCGCTTTCGAGCACTTGTGCGCGCTGCCCTGCTGACTAGACTGACCGTCCATGATGGATGTGCCGTTCGAACCGCGGCCGGTCGCCCGGTTCGGCATCGCCGGGCTCGGCCAGCGTGGCCGTTCGATGGTCCCGCTGTTCCTGGAGATCCCCGGCGCCGAGATCACCGCGCTCTACGACGTCGATCCGGCTTCGGTCGCGGCCACGATCGCGTCGGCGGGGCTGCCCGAGTCTGCCGCGTGCGCCGACTTCGAGCAGCTCTGCGCGCGTGATGACGTCGATTTCGTCTATATCGCGACGCCTTGGGACTCCCACGCGCCGCTCGCGCTGACCGCGATGCGCGCGGGCAAGCACGTCGGCGTCGAGTGCCCGCTGGCAACGTCCATTGAGGACCTTTGGGAGCTGGTCGACACCTCCGAGCAGACCCGGCGGCACTGCATCCAGCTGGAGAACTGCTGCTACGGGCGCAACGAACTCCGGGTGCTCCGGATGGTCCGCGCGGGCTTGTTCGGCGAGACGCTGCACGCCTCGGGCGGCTACCTGCACGACCTGCGTGAGCTTCTGCTGTCCGACAGCTACTACGCGGGCCAGTGGCGGCGCGGCTGGCACACCGACGGCGACGGCGACTCCTACCCGAGCCACGGACTCGGCCCGGTCGCCGGGTATCTCGGCATCCACCGCGGCGACCGGCTCGCCAGGCTGACCTCGATGAGCACCCCGGCGGCCGGGCTGGCCGACTACCGCGACAAGGTGCTCGCGGCGGACGACCCGCGGCGCGCCGAGCGGTATCGGGCGGGCGATGTCACCATGAGCCTGCTCCAGACCGAGCTCGGCAAGGTCGTCCACCTGGTGCACGGGGTGTCCAACCCGCATCCGTACAGCAGGCTGAACCACCTCGCAGGCACGCGCGGGGCGTTCGAGGACTTCCCGCCGCGGATCTACCTCGAACCGGACCGGACGGACCACGAGTGGGGTGACTTCGACCAGTACGCGGGTTACGACCACTGGCTGTGGACGGAGATCGGCCCCGGACCCGGCGGGCACGGCGGGATGGACTTCCTCATGCTCTACCGGCTCACCCAGACACTGCGGCTGGGACTGGTCCCCGACATCGACGTCTACGATTCCGCCGCGTGGAGCGCCCCGTTCGCGCTGTCCGCCGAATCCATCGGACGGGGTGGCGCCGCGGTGGATTTCCCCGACTTCACGCGCGGACGATGGAAGAATCAGCGCGCCGGGCTCGATTCGCCGAATCCGCGCACGGAGCCGCCGCCGCGGTAGTACCTTGTTCAACTCGGACCAAAGGGGCGGAAGCATGGACCGGCACGAGCGGCTCAGCGCGCTACTGGACATGGTGGGCCAGCGCGACAAGATCGACGTCGAGAAGACCGCCGAGGAGCTGGACGTGTCGCCCGCGACCATCCGCCGCGACCTCGACCACCTCGCGGGCCGTCAGCTGCTCACCCGCACGCGCGGCGGCGCCGTCGCCAGCAACGTCGCCTACGACCTCCCGTTGCGCCACAAGGCGGCCAGGCACGCGCCGGAGAAGCAGCGGATCAGCGCGGCGGCGGCCAGGATGATCGAGCGCGGCATGATCGTCGGGCTGAACGGCGGCACGACGACCACCGAGATCGGCCGCGCCATCGCCACCCGCGCCGACTTCAACGACCGGGGCTCGGTCTCACCGGCGCTGACCGTGGTGACCAACGCGCTGAACATCGCGCACGAGCTGGCGGTGCGGCCGAACATCAAGATCGTCACCACCGGCGGGGTCGCGCGGCAGCACTCGTTCGAGCTGACCGGGCCGCTCGCCGAGCTGCTGCTCAACGAGATCACCCTCGACCTGGTGTTCCTCGGCGTCGACGCGTTCGACGTGACCCGCGGCGCCTACGCGCACCACGAGGGCGAGGCCAGCATCAACAAGCTGCTGGCCGAGCGGGCGCGTCAGGTCGTCGTGGTGACCGACAGCTCGAAGCTCGGCGGCCAGGCCTTCGCGCAGATCTGCCCGGCCTCGGCGGTGGACATGCTGATCACCGACGAGGACGCCGACCCCGACGTGATCCGCGAGTTCGAAGAGCAGGGCCTCGAGGTCGTCACGGCTTGAGCAGGTCGAGCGCCAGCAACCCGGCGCCATAACGGCTGGCGTCCGGGCCGAGTTCGGCCAACCGCAGCTCCGGCTTGCGCTGGAACGTGAGGTTCAGCCTGCCGCTCACGGCGTCGAGCAGGTGCTCGCCCGTGGTGAACAGCCCGCCGCCGAGCACGACGACCTCCGGCGCCAGCAGGGTCGTCAAGATCCGCAGGCCGCGGGCGAGCCCGTCGACGGCCTCGTCCACCACGACCTTCGCGCGCTCGTCCCCATTCTGCGCCGCGAGTACGACACTTTCGGCGCCGTCCGCCGGTTCGCCGGTCAGTTCGGTGTAGCGCCGCGCGACCGCGGACGCCGAAGCGATCATCTCCATGCAGCCGACCCCGCCGCAGCCGCACTTGAGCTGATTGCCGACGTCGACGTGACCGAGTTCGCCCGCCAGCCCGCCGTTCGAATGCAGCTTGCCGTCCACCAGCAGCGCCGCCGCGATCCCGGTGCCGACGGCGACGAACGCGGCTTCGGCGCAGCCACGGCCGGCGCCGACCCGGAACTCCGCCAGCCCGCCGGAGCGGACGTCGTGGCCGAGCGCGACCGGGAGGCCGAGCCGCTCGGCCAGCAGCGCGCGCAGCGGCACGTCACGCCAGTCGAGATTGGCCGAAAACCGCGCGATACCGGCGTCCTCGTCGACGATCCCCGGCACCACGACGCCGACGGCCGCCGGGTCGTGACCCAGCTCGGCCACCATCCTGGCGACCTGGTCGGCGACCGCGTGCCCGTCCGCGCCCTTGGCGGTGGGTTCGCGGCTGGTCGCCAGTGTCTTGAGGTCGCCGTCCAGCACCGCGGCCTTGATACTCGTCCCGCCGACGTCGAGCGCCGTAATCACCATGGGAGAGATTCTTACCGCAGTACCACCGAGCGAGTCAGGTTCCGTGGGCTGTCGGGGTCCAGACCACGGTCGGTCGCGATCGCCGCGGCGACCAGCTGGGCGCGCACGAGGTCGGCGAGCGGGTCGAGCGCGCTCTCGATGAACAACGCGCCGGTCTTCGCGACGTCCTCGGCCAGTCCGGGCGGCGGCTTGCCGAACATCCAGGTCACCCTGCCCGGCTCGCCGATGCTGATCGGGCCGTGCCGGTACTCCCACGCCGGATAGGACTCGGTCCAGCTCAGCGTGGCCTCGCGGAACTTCAGCGCGGCCTCGTGCGCGAGCCCGATCGTCCAGCCGGTGCCGAGGAAGGTGAACTGGCTCGCCGTGCGTACCCGGTCGGGCACCGGCTCGACGAGCAGCATCTCGGCCTCCGCCGTCGCCTTCGCGAGGTCCTCGCCGGTGTGCGTGCGCAGCAGCGCGAGCGTGGTCGTCGCGAACCTGGTCTGCACCACCGAGCGCTCGTCGCTGAACGAGAGGTCGATGACGGTGTCGGCGCGGTCGCCGATCTCGCGCGGCACCGCGGTGATCACCGTGGTCGGGGTGACCCCGCGCAGCCATTCGAGCAGGTGCAGCACCTCGGTCGTGGTGCCGGAGCGCGAGATGGCGAGCACGTGGTCGTAGCGGCGGCGGCCGGGGAACTCCGACGCGGCGAACGCGTCCGTGTGCCCGAGCCCGGCGGCTTCGCGCAGCGCGGCGTAGCACTCGCCGATGTAGCGGGAGGTCCCGCAGCCGACGACCGCGACGCTGGCGCCCTTGGCGGGCAACCGGTCTCCCGCTGAGTGGATCAGCTTGGCGGCCTGGCGCCAGCACGCGGGCTGGCTTGCGATCTCGTCAGCCATGAACGATCGCGTCATGTGCAAGATTATGCACGGTCAATCGCTTTCTCCGTCAGCTTCACTCAGTCTGCTGGTGGAACAGGAATACCCGAACAGCCCACTTCGGCTTTTCGTCGGAACGTGCCGTAACCACCTTGCAACTGATCGTGCCGAGCTTTATGCGTACCTCACATTGACCGGCCCAGGCCGCCACACCTACCCTCATCCACGCTAGGCGACGGACTCCGGAAGCGGTGAGAACCCGCACGGACGCGCCACTGTGAGCCCGTGAAAGCACGCGGGCGAGTCAGACCCGGGCCCGTCGCATGTTCCCGAAGTGGCCGCGCAAGCCCGAGGAGGCCTTCCCCCATGACGACCCAAGCCGTAGCTCCCGCGTTCCCCGCGGTGCCGATCAGGATCCCGGTCCGCGAGATACTGCCGTGGGCGCTGTTCACCGTGCTGCTCGGCCTGATCGCGGTGTACTTCGTCGGCGCCGAACAGGGCGCGTTCGCGCTGTTCGACAACATGTACATCCACGAGTTCGCTCACGACGGCCGGCACCTGCTGGCCTTCCCCTGCCACTGAGCGCGGGCGGGGACCAACCGAAAATGATGAGGACCCTCCTGGTCCGCGGCATGCTCGCGGGCCTGATCGCCGGTGTGCTCGCGACCTTGTTCGCGTACTTCTTCGGCGAGCCGTCGATCAACGCCGCCATCGGCATCGAAGAAGCCGGTGCCGCCGCGCATTCCCACACGCACGACCCCGCGCCGCCCGCCGCGCACGACCACGGCGCGGCCGCGGAGCCCGAAGAGGAACTGGTGAGCCGCGACGTGCAGAGCACGCTCGGCCTGCTGGTCGCCGTCGGCGTCTACGGCACCGCGATCGGCGGCCTGTTCTCGCTCGCCTTCGCGTTCGTCTACGGGCGCGTGGGCAAGCTGCGGCCGAGACTGACCGCGGCGGCGCTCGGCGCGTTCGCCTTCGCGGTCGTGTTCTTCGTGCCGTTCCTGAAGTATCCGGGCAATCCGCCCGCGGTCGGCAAGGCGGAGACCATCGGTGAGCGGACCGGGCTGTACTTCGGCTTCGTCGCGCTGTCACTGATCGTCGCCGTGCTGGCCGTGGTGCTGCGCGGCAGGCTGACGGCCAAGTTCGGCGCGTGGACGGCCGGGCTGCTCGGCATCGGCGGGTACGTCGTCGTGATGGCGGTCTGCGCCTGGCTGATGCCGATCATCGACGAGGTCGGCGGCGACTTCCCGGCGTCGACGCTGTGGACGTTCCGTGTGTCGTCGATCGGCACCCAGCTGGTGCTGTGGACCGTGCTCGGGCTGACGTTCGGCGCGCTCGCCGAGCGCGTCTTCGCGAAGAAGGCCGTCGCGGTCGCCTGACTTTTCCTTGGGCTCGTGAGTGTTCTCAACGGTTAGAACCGTCGGGAACACTCACGAGCCCTTGTTCGTTGTCGGGCCAGAAGGTGGCGCCGCGGGTCTTAGGGGGATTCGGAGGGCCGGCGTCATCCGACTCTTGAGGGGGACTCAAGATGAGCATCGACCTGTCCGCACCGTTGCGCTGGAAATCAGCGGACGAGACGGTCCGGATTCTCGACGAGCTGCAGCCCAATATAGTCAAGGCACATGTTCGTGATCACCTTTCCATGCTGTTTCTTTCGTTCGAAGACACCGACGAGGCGGCGGTTTTCCTGACCGGGCTCGCCGGGCTGATGAAGTCCGCGAAAGATCATCTGCTGGAAATCGAAGCCTTCAAAAGCGACGGCACCAAGAGTTCGCCTTATGTCGGCGTCGGCCTCACCGCGAGCGGGTACGGGAAACTGGACATCCCCGAGGAGAACCGGCCGGCCGACCGGTCGTTCACCTCGGGCATGAAGTCGGCCGAAATTCGGCGCAAGCTCAACGATCCGCCCAGGTCCGGCTGGGATTCCGCGTTCCGCGACGACATCGACGCGGTGGTGCTGATCGGCGACGCCACGGACGCGGGCATGGCGGCGCGCCGCGGTCAGGTCGAGGATCTGATGCCGGATTCGGTGATCATTCTCGGCGAGGAAACCGGCTTCACGCATGTGAACGCCCAGGGCGATCCGATCGAGCATTTCGGTTATGTCGACGGCCGTAGCCAGCCGTTGTTCCTGCTCGAAGATTACGAAGACGAGCGCGACGAGACAGACGGCGTCGACGAATGGGATCCGCGCTTCGGGCTCGACAGGGTCGTCGTCGCGGACCCGGCGGCGCCGGATCCCGGACTGCATTTCGGGAGCTATTTCGTCTTCCGCAAGCTGGAACAGAACGTGCGCCGGTTCAAGCAGGCGGAACAGGATCTCGCGGACGAGCTCGGTTTCGAAGGCGAAGACCGGGAGCGGGCGGGCGCGTTGATCGTCGGCCGGTTCGAGGACGGCACTCCCGTCACCGATCATCGCGAGGCGGGCGCGCACGGCCCGGTGCCGAACGACTTCAGCTACGACAGCGACGGCGAGGGCCACAAGTGCCCGTTCCACGCGCACATCCGCAAGAGCAATCCGCGTGGTTCCGGCGGTTTCGAGCCGGTCGAAGCCGAACGGCTGCACATCATGGCCCGCCGCGGCCAGACCTACGGCGAACGTCTCGACGACCCGAACGCCGACCTCCCGCCGTCGGCGCGGCCGACCGGCGGTGTCGGGCTGCTGTTCATGGCGTTCAACTCGAACATCGGCGAGCAGTTCGACTTCGTGCAGGCGAACTGGGCCAACGGGGCCGGTTTCCCGCTGGTGCCCGAGGGCGCTTCGAACCCCGGGCGCGATCTGGTGATCGGGCAAGGGCCGCGCACCGACGACCCGACCTACGCGACCGAGTGGGGTTCTGACGTCACCAAGACCGCGGCGCCGTCCCCGCAGGCGGTCACGATGAAGGGCGGCGAGTACTTCTTCATGCCTTCGCTCGCTTTCCTGCGCGGACTCAGCCCGCAGCGCGGCTGACCGCTTCCCATGCGCTCCATTCGCTGATCCGCTGCCGGTGGACGTCGAGAATGACGTCGAAATCGCCGTCACCGAGCAGCAGCCGGCGCGGCGGGGTGTCGCTCGAGGCCAGTTTCAGCATGGCCTCGGCGACCCTCGCCGGGTCGCCGGGCGCGGCGCCTTCGTACTGGGTCATCAGCGCCTCGCGGACGGGCTGGTACTCGGGCATGAAGGTGGACAACTTCATGCTGCGGCCAAGGAAATCCGTCGCGTAGATACGCGGCTCGACGAGTGTCACGGCGATCCCGAACGGCGCGAGCTCCTGCGCGAGCGAGTCGCTCAGGCCTTCCAGCGCGAACTTGCTGGCCGAGTAGAGCCCGAGCGTCGGCACGCCCATCAAACCGGACACGCTCGACATCTGGATGATGTGCCCGGAACCCTGCTCGCGCAGCTGCGGCAGCACGGCCTGAGTCACCCACAGCGCGCCGAAGAAGTTGGTGTCCAGCAACGCACGCGCGTCGGCTTCGCTGACTTCTTCGACGGTGCCCGCGAGCCCGTGGCCCGCGTTGTTGACGACGACGTCGATCCTTCCGAACGCCTCGACGGCCTTCTCGACCGTCTCGAAGACGGCCGCGCGGTCGGTGACGTCCAGCGGCAGCACGACGAGTCTGCCGTCGTGCTCGGCGACGAGATCGTCGAGCGGCTGCCGTGCGGTGCCGATGACCCGGTCCCCGGCGGCGAGCGCGTGCTCGGCGATGAGGCGGCCGAAGCCCCGGCTGATGCCGGTGATGAGCCAGACGCGGTCGTTCATGAGCTTCTCCTTCGCTTGGCGAGACGGTCCGTCTCGTCTCGTTGGTGCTACGATGACACCCATGCCGGAGAACGTCAAGACCCCAGACCCAGCCCGCCGCAGCGAACGATCACGCCAGGCGATCCTCACCGCCGCCACCGAGCTGGTCAGCGAAGTCGGTTACCAGAAGCTGACGATCGAAGGCGTCGCTTCACGCGCAGGCGTCGGCAAGCAGACGATTTACCGCTGGTGGCCTGACAAAGGCGCGGTCGTCCTCGACGCTTATCTGGCTTTGACAAACGCGGACGCGGGTCTTAGCTTTCCGACGTCCGATGACCTCGAAGCCGACTTGAAGATCGTGCTGCAGTCGACCGTCGGCCAGCTGGCGGACGACTCGTTCGCCCGCTTCTACCGCTCGCTCCTCACGGCGATCCAGAACGACGAAAAGCTGTCGCAGCAACTAAATGAGCGCTTGATGGGCCCTTGGCTTGAGGCCACCAAAGAACGTCTGCGCGTGGCAGGCATCGCGGATGTCGACCTGGACGCCGCGGTCGACATGTTCTACGGCTCGTTCTACTACCGCTGGCTTCTGCGCACCGGCCCGCTGACCAGTGAGTACTGCGACTCGGTCATCGCACTCCTGCTCCGGGCCTTGCGTCCGTGACCGGCTAAAATGCTTGCTGGGCCGGGGGACTTCACTGGGGGATTTTCATGACGGACACCACGCATTCGTTCGAAGAGCTGATGCGCGCCGAGCACGAACGCGACCGGCCGAAGTTCAACCGGTTCGCGATCGCCGCGCTCATCGCGGGCCTGCTCGGCGGCATGTTCGCCGCACTGTTGGGGATCATCGCGCTGTCCCAGATCAAGAAGACAGGCCAGCGCGGCAAGGGTTTCGCGATCGCGGGCATCGTCGGGTTCTGCGTCTGGACGGCCGTGCTGGTGACCAACCTCAACGGCTACCGGGACCTGTTCACCAACTTCGGCACCGCCGCCGACCCGAGCCCCGGCGACTGTTTCGTCGTCGAGAACGGCGGAGAGCTTTCCGGGAAGAGCTGCGCCGAGCCACACGACGTGGAGGCGTTCGCGAAACTCGAAACCGGCACGGGCGTCGTCGCCGACCGGTGCGCCGTCGAAGCGAGGAAGTACCTGGATCCGGAGCTGAACCACCCCGGCTTGAAGATCGACGTCGCCAGCGCCCGAAACCAGTCCTACTGCGTCTTCCGCGGCGCAGCCGATCAACTCGCCGCGCCGGTCAGCAAGCTGGGCGAGCCGTACACCGCCGACCAGCGGCGGTTCCTCACCGCGGTCGAGTCCTACGAACGCAACCTCCCGAGGGTCCACAACGTGACCATGGCATGGCCGGACCGGCAGGCCTTCGCCCGGGAAATGGTGCCAGTACTGGCCAAGGAGACCAGCGACCTCAGCTCGGCGAGCTGGCCCGCCGACGTTCAGCCACACGTCACCGCGCTGCTCTCCGGGCTGTCGACCGAAACCCGCGACTGGCAACGGGCTTCCGACGCCACGACCGGCGAAGAGGCGAACGCGGCGCAAGCCGACTACCTGCGCGACAGCACAGCCAAGGACATCCTCGACGTGCGCCGCGCCCTCCACCTCCCCGAGTTCAACTGAGTCGTGAGTGATGCGGCCGGTTCTATTGAGCGGTAGGTCAAGGTGGCGTGTCTGGTGCTCGGCTGCGGCCGAGGTGGCTGTGTGGGAAATGCGTCGTTGAACGACGCAAAACCCGCACGGTCAACCTGCTTGTCCAGTGCCTGAGGGTCGTTGAGGACAGGGTGAGTGCGGTTTGCGGCGTTGGACGCCGCAAACAGCACTCACCCAGGCTCTTGGCCCAGGTATGAGAGGGAGCCTTCATCCACGCTCGGTTCGGGTGAGGGAGGCCCTCACCCGAACCGTACGGGTCAGGGCCTCCCTCACCCGTATATACGGTCGAACTCGGCCCCCACCCCACGGATCCGAGCGAACTAGGCCCTCACCCACGCCCGACCACGACCCTGACACGAGCGAGGCAGCCGAGCAACGAGCTTGACCAACCCGCCCGATCCTCACTACCCGACATTGGGCTAGAACCGTCCGCAACGCTCACGAGCCCTCGGCCCCGGGCGGCACAAACGCGAGCGCGCCGGGGGCGCCGTGCTCGGCAAGGCGTAGCAAGGCGTCGGTGTCGAGGTTCTCCGCGACCGCGTCGGCGAGGCGGTCGAGCATGGACTCACGCAGCGCGCCGAAGCCGGGCGCGCCTTCCGTGGGCGACCAGGCGACACCGGCTTGACCGGCGGCTTCGACAAGCCAAGCCCGCCGGAAGGCGTCGTTCTCGAAAGCGCCGTGCCACATGGTTCCCCAGACGTTCCCTGACCGGAACCCGTCGAGGAAGCCCTCAGCCGGAGCGGTCGGTTCCGCGATCCCGTGGTGGATTTCGTACGCCTCGACCCGATGACCCCGCCAAGCCCCCTGCGGCCGCGCGAGCACCTTCGAGCCCGAAAAGACCACCCGCGTAGGCAAAAGCCCAAGCCCAGGCACAAGCCCGGTCCCGGACTCCAGGTCGTCGAAAATCTCCGAGCCCAGCATCTGGTACCCGCCGCAGATCCCCAGCACCGGCCCAGAACGCCGCAAGACGGCATCGGCGAGCCCACGCTCCCGCAGCCACCGCAGGTCGTCGACGGTCGCGCGAGACCCCGGCAGCACCACGATGTCCGCCGACGCGACCGTGTCCGGATCCGCCGTCAGGCTGACCGAAACGCCCGGCTCCGCCGCCAGCGCGTCGACATCGGTCGCGTTCGAGGCGCGGGGGAACCGGACGACGGCCACCTTCAGCGTGCCCCCCGACGCGCCCCAGCCCGCGGCGGCGAGCGCGTCCTCGGAGTCGATCCACACGTCGTGCAGCCACGGGAGCACGCCGAGCACCGGTCGCCCGGTCAGCCGGTCCAACGTGTCCAGTCCGGGGCGCAGGAGGCTGACGTCACCACGGAACTTGTTGACGATCCAGCCCGAGATCAGCGCCTGGTCCTCGGCGCTGAGCAACGCGAGCGTCCCGAACATCGACGCCATCACGCCGCCGCGGTCGATGTCGCCGACCACGACCACCGGCAGGTCGAACCGGCGCGCCAGGCCCATGTTCACGTAGTCGCCCGCGCGGAGGTTGATCTCGGCGGGGCTGCCGGCGCCTTCGCAGACGACGACGTCGAAGCGGGTGCGCAACGCGGCGAAGGTGTCGAACGCGATCTCGGCCAGGCCCGCGCGGCCGGTCGCGTACTCCCCCACTTCCAGGGTGCCGAACGGTTTGCCGAGCGCGATGACGTGACTGCGTCGATCGCTGCCCGGCTTCAGCAGCACCGGATTCATCGCGGCCTCGGGCTCGACCATCGCCGCGCGGGCCTGGACCCATTGCGCGCGGCCGATCTCGGCGCCGTCGGCGCAGACCATCGAGTTGTTCGACATGTTCTGCGCCTTGAACGGGGCGACGCGCAGGCCCTGGCGGGCGAGCCAGCGGCAGATCCCGGCGGTGACCAGGCTCTTTCCCGCGTCGGACGTGGTGCCGGCGACCAGCAGGCCCCTCATCGGGCGGCCGCCACCGCGACGGCGAGCGCGGCGAGGCCGACCGCTCGCGACAACCGGACCGAGCGCCGCAGGTCGGTGGCGTCCGGGGCGGGCCCGTCGCCGAGTGTGCCCCGGTCCTCGGCGCGGCCGCCGTAGGAGTTGACGCCGCCCAGCCGGATCCCGAGCGCGCCCGCGAACGCCGACTCGACCTGGCCCGCGTTCGGGCTCGGGTGATGCGCGCCGTCGCGCCGCCAGATCCGCCAAGCCCGCCCGGCCGACTTGCCCGCGCACAGGACCGTCAGCACCGCGCCGACCCGCGACGGCACGAGGTTCGCGACGTCGTCGGCGCGCGCGGACGCCCAGCCGAAGTTCTCGTAGCGCGGCGAGCGGTAGCCGACCATGGCGTCGAGCGTGTTCAGCGCGCGGTAGCCGAGCAGCCCGGGTATCCCGGCGACGCCACCCCAGAGCAGCGGCGCGATGACCGCGTCCGAGGTGTTCTCGGCGATGGACTCGGTCGCCGCGCGGGCGAGTTCGGGCGCTTCGAGGCCGGTGGCGTCGCGGGCGCAGAGGTGCGAGAGCCGTCGCCGGGCGGACGGGAGATCGGCGTCGTCGAGAAGATCGGCCATCACCGTGCCCTCGTGGGCGAGGCCCCTGCCACCGAGTACGACCCAGGTGGCCACCGCGGTCGCCACAAACCGGGCGAACGGGCGATTTCGGGTGAAACGCTGGACGAGCACCCCCGCGCCGGTCACGGTGCCGACGCAGATCCCGGCATAGGCCAGGCCCGCACGCCGCGAGTCCGACCAGAGCCGCCGCTCGAGCGCGCCCGCCGCCCGCCCGAAGGCCGCGACAGGATGGGCTGTGCGGGGGTCACCGAAAACGACGTCAGCCGCGTACCCTGCGACAAGTCCGGCCGCTTGTGAAGATCTACAGCGTGGCACGTGGCGAACAGTAGCGTTTACACCAGAATGCGGGGTTATGACCAAGCTGACGCTCCGGCTCGCGGCGCTTTTGGAGACCGCGGCGCGCACCCTGCGCTCCTACGGGCGCGAAGACGGCAAGGTGCTGGTCCTCGGCGGGGTCAGATCGGGCAAGTCACGGCACGCCGAGGACCTGATGACCCGCCACGGCAACGTCGTGTACGTGGCCGCCGGGCTGCCGCCGACCGACGACGACCCCGAATGGGCGGCGCGGGTCGCCGCGCACCGCGCGCGCAGGCCGTCGACCTGGCGGACGGTCGAGACCAGCGACCTCACCTCCGTGCTGCGCAGCGCCCGCAGCCCGCTGCTCATCGACTGCCTCGGCACCTGGCTGAGCCGGGTGCTCGACGAGGTCGGCGCGTGGGAGCAGCGCAAGGGCTGGGAACGCCGTCTCGACGACCGGCTCGAGGACTTCCTCGCCGCGTGGGCGAGCGCCGGCGTGCCGATCGTCGCGGTCAGCAACGAGGTCGGCAGTGGTGTGGTGCCCGCGACGTTCTCCGGCAGGCTTTTCCGTGATGTGCTGGGCACCCTGAACAGCCGCGTGGCCGCCGAATCCGACCGGGTCCGGCTGGTCGTCGCGGGGCGTGCGCTCGACCTGCACTAGGAGCCGACGTGAATCTGGACATCCCGCTTCCTGACGAAACGGCCTACGCGGCCGCCCGCACGAGACTCGACGGGCTGGTCAAACCGCTCGGCGCGCTCGGCAGGCTGGAAGACCTGGCCGCCTGGCTCAGCGCCGCGCACGGCAGCGTGCCGCCGCGCGAGCTGCGTGACGTGCGGGTGGTCGTGTTCGCCGGTGACCACGGGGTCAGCGGCTGCTCGGCGTATCCGCGCGAGGTCACCGCGGCCATGGTGCGCGTGTTCCTGGCAGGCAAGAGCGGGGTCAGCGTGCTCGCCGGGCTCGTCGGCGCGCGCGTGCGCGTGGTGGACATCGCCGTCGACGACGACCTCGAAGGCGTGCCCGCCGAAGTCTTGGCGCACAAGATCCGGCGTGGCTCCGGGTCCATAGACATCGAGGACGCGCTCGCTCCCGGCGAGGCGCTGCGCGCCTTCGAAGCCGGACGGGCGATCGCGGACGAGGAGATCGAAGCGGGCGCGGACCTGCTGATCCCCGGCGACATGGGCATCGGGAACACCGCGGTCGCCGCCGCGCTGGTCGCGGCGCAGCTCGGCGTGCCGGCCGACGAGGTGGTCGGCACGGGGACGGGCATCGACGAGGAAGGCAGGCAGCGCAAGGTCGCGGTGGTTTCGGCCGCCTTGGCCCGCGCCGGTTCGGTCGAGGACCCGTTCGCGCTGCTGACCGCGTTGGGCAGCGCTTGCGCCGCCGCGACCGCCGGTTTCCTCGTGCAGGGCGCCGTTCGCGGCGTTCCCGTACTGCTGGACGGGGTGTTCTCCGGTGCCGCGGCCGTGGTCGCACGCGAGATCGCGCCGGGCGCGGAGCGCTGGTGGCTCGCCGGGCACCGGTCGACCGAGCCGTCGCAAGCGTTCGCCTTGAAGGCACTGGGACTTGAGCCGATCCTCGATCTCGGCCTCCGTCTCGGCGAGGGCAGCGGCGCTGTCCAAGCCGTGCCGACGCTGCGCGCCGCGCGCGCGATCCTGACCGACATGGGCTTGCTCGCCGACTTGGGTTCTTAAGCCTTGCTGAACTCCTTGCGCATGGCCGTGGGCACACTCACCACGATCCCGGTGCCCGCGCCCACGGTCATCGACAAGCGCGTCGCCGGCGGAGCGATGCTGCTCGCTCCGCTCGCGTCGATCCCGCTCGCCGCCGTCGCCGCGCTGATCGTCTGGGGCGGCGACGCGATCGGCCTGTTCCCGCTCGCGACAGCCGCGCTGGCGCTGGGCGCGGTCGCGCTCGGCAGCCGAGGCCTGCATTTGGACGGTCTGGCCGACACCGCGGACGGTCTCGGCGCGTCCTACGACCGTGAGCGGGCGCTGGAAGTCATGCGGCGCGGCGATTCCGGGCCGACCGGCGTGGCGACGCTGGTGCTGGTGCTGCTTGTCCAATGTGGAGCCTTGACGGGCGCGATCCTTCGTGGACACGGGATCGTCGCGGTGGTCGTCGCCATGCTCGCCGGCCGGTGTGTGCTTTCGCTCTGCTGCGTGCGCGGCGTCCCGTCGGCACGGCCGTCCGGTCTCGGCGCGACGGTCGCGGAGTCGGTTCCCCGGTGCGCGGCCTTGGGCGTGCTGCTGGCGGCCGCGGGCTTGGCGAGTCTCTCCCCCGGCTTGCGCTGGTGGAACGGGCCGCTCGCGATCGTGGCCGGTTACGCCGTCGCCACGTTGCTGCTCGCCCGGTGCCGTCAACGACTCGGCGGGGTCACCGGCGACGTGCTCGGCGCGTGCGTGGAAGCCGCTGTGGCCGCCGCACTGGTGTTCGTGCTGGTTTAGGTTCCGTAGCGCTGCTTGACGATCGAAGGCGTTTCGACGTTCTTGCCCGCGCTCAGTGACACGGCGAGCCGGACGAACTGGGCCTGCGCCCAGGCCAAGGGTGTCGCGGAACCGGTGCCGGTGCCGATCGCGGCGCCACGGTCCCAGACCTGCTCGGGGATCTGGCCGCCCGCGTTGGCCGTCGCGGCCATGGTGCGCAGGTAGCCGGTGCCGAGCGCGCCGGTCGCGACCGCGTACTCGCCGCGTTCGCCGGTCAGCACCGGCCAGAGGCGGCCGACGCCGACGCCGGTGTACGGCCTGCCGTCGGCGGTTTCGCCGTAGCCGTCGTGGTTGTAGCGGTACCAGATGTCGCCCGCCGGTGTGGTGACGCGGATCTTGGCGTCGACGACCTTGAGCGAGTCGGTGATGTGCGGGTCGTCGGCGCGCTTGACGCCGAGCCGGACCAGATCGAGGAAGCCCATGTCGACGACCGTGCGCTCGTCCCAGTTCCCACCCCCGTTCGCGATGCCGAGGTTGTGGCCGTCGTTGGGGTTGCCGTTGTCGTCGATGCGCTCGTAATACCCGTGCGACGCCAGCGATCCCGTGGTCGTGTACGTCCAGTTGTCGACCTGCGCGCGCCAGGAGTCGGCGACCTGGAGGTAGTACGACGCGGCGCCGGGGTCGTTGTTCGCGGTCGCGAGGTCGGCGGCGCAGACGAGAGCGGCGATCTCCGCGGCGAGTGTGGACGGTGAGAAGCCACCCGCCTCTTCCCAGCGCTCCTGCGGCGTCGAGGGACCGTGGTGCGACACGAATTCGGCTGAGGGCTTGATCTTCGCGTAGGTCGCGGCGTCGCGGCGCCCGAGTTGCCAGGCGAGGATGATCGGGAACGACACCTCGTCCATCTGCAGGCTTCCGAAGACGGGGGTGCCGTCGAGCCGGGTGTTCTGCGGATACGAACCGTCGGGGCGGAGCTGGACGTTGAACAGGTAGTCGAGCGCGCGGTTGGCCGCCGCCGAGTCGCCGACCGCGATTTCGGCGGTCGCCATCTGGTAGAGGTCACGGGCCCAGACGGCGTGATATCCGGCGGCACAACAGGAATCCGCGTTCTGCGCGTCACCCCACGGAATGCTGAGCGACGCGACGAAGGCGCCGCGATAGGTCTTGTCCTCGTGCGCCTTGATGGTCATCACCGCGGTCTTGTACTGCTGGGTGATCCCGGTGGTGCTCGACGGCGGCGCGGCGACCGAGTTGAGGTAGTTGTGCCAGCCGGTCTGGTAGCTCGACGAAACCGCCGCCCAGCCGCTGGTCAGCGAGGCCGTCGCGGTGCTCGACGCTTCCGCGCGGCTCGCGCCGAAGCCGAGCGCGAGGGTGAACGTGGTGTCCGTGCCGACCGGGATCTGCGCGGTCTGCACGAGGTTTCCCGGTGCGTCGGCGCTGGTGTACTGGTTCGTGAGCGCGCGGTGCTGGGTCAGGTCCTGCCAGCCGTCGCTCGACGTGCCGGAGTAGCCGCTGCTCAGCGCGGTGAAGCCGGTCGAGCTGGCGAGCGCGCTGGCGACGTTGCCGTCACTGGCTTGGAGCTGGCCGTTCGCGGTCGCGCCGGTGTCGCCCATGCCGGAGTTGCCGAGCGACGGGTTGTAGAGCGCGAACAACTTCAGCGCGCCGCCGGTGAGGACCTGGAAGCGGGTGCGGATGAGCAGCGTCGCGCGCGCCGGGTCGGTGACGTAGGTCTTGGTGATCCGGTAGCGGCCGTTGGTCGCGGTGTTGACCTGCTGGTACGTCAGGGAATTCGGGTCGGCGAGGCTCACCTGGTGGGTGGTGGCGACCTTCTCCTCGTCGGTGAAACTCGTGCCGTCGCTGACCATGTACTGCAGGTCCTGCACGTCGGGCGTGTCGGCCTGCGGGTAGTAGACCTCGTTCACGATGCCCTGGCCGAGGGTGTACCAGAGCTTCGACGTCGTGGTCGTCGACGTGCCGAGTCCTTCTTTGGCGCCACTCGTCCACGCCGAGGCGATACCGGGCGCGCCCGGCGCGGGCGCGGCGTACGCGGGAGTGGCGAAAGCGGCGATCAACATGACGACGAGCAGCAGGCAACGACGCATGAGAAAACACCCTAACCGCGCCACCGGTCAGCGAATACCCGCCGAAAGCAGGGCACGAAGGAAGGCATCGGTCGTTTCACGGTCACGCACCGCGATACGCAGATATTCCGTGCTCAGTCCGGGAAAGGTGTCGCCGCGCCTGACCGCGAACCCGGCTTCGCGCAAGGTCAAGCGAATTCGGTCCGCGTGCGGCAAACGGACCAGCACGAACGGTCCCCTCGGTTCGCCGAGCACCTCGACGCCGAGTTCCTGAAGTCCTGAGATCAGATAGTCGCGGTCGTGTTCCGCGGCGATGGCGAGCTTTTCGGCTTCCTCCAAAGCGGACGGGCGGCTGCACGCGATCATCGCGACGGCGGCCAGTGACGACACTGACCACGGCGGCTGCACCGCGCGCAGTCTGTCCACAATGGACTTCTCGGCGAGCACGTAGCCCGCGCGGAGTCCGGCGATGCCCCAGGTCTTGGTGAGACTGCGGAGTACCGCGAACCCTTCGAGTGATTGTCCCGCAAGGCTTTCCGTCTCACCGGGCACGGCGTCGAGGAACGCCTCGTCGACGACGACCAGCCGGCCCGGCCTGCCGAGCGCCAAAATGTCGGTGGCCGGGTGTAGAACTGAAGTCGGGTTGGTCGGATTGCCCACGAACACGAGATCGGCGTCTTCGGGAACTTCGGCGAGACGGAAACCGTTGTCCGGAGAGAGAGCAACGCGGTGCACAGCGTGACCGGCGGCTTTGAGCGCGGCCTCCGGCTCGGTGAACTGCGGATGCACCACAACGGCTTTACGCGGACGGAAGGAGGTAGCTATCAGGGTGAACGCTTCGGCGGCTCCGGCCGTCGCCAAAACTTCATACGAAGGGCGAGAGTGCCTTGCTGCCAAGGCTTCCGTGGCCGCGGTGACGTCAGGGTAAGCGGCGAGGTCGTCGAGTGCGGCGGCGAGTTCGGCGCGCAGCCAGTCCGGCGGAGCGGGCAGGCGGACGTTGACCGCGAGGTCCACCAGGCCTTCGCCCACCTCACGGTCGCCGTGATGATGGATGTCGTGCTGGTCGGCATCCGGCTGAGCGGCAGCGTGCAGGTGCGCGCGGGCGTCGGGACCAACGTCGCTGGGCTGGTCGATGTCGTGTTGGTCAGCGTGCTGGTCGGCATCTCCGGCGGGTACGTCAGCCACCGGCTGTCACCAAGCGCTGGGCGTGCACGGCCGCGGCGAAGCGGCGGGCCAGCTCGGGATACCCGGCCCAGTGCACGTGCAGGTACGAGGCGTGCAGCGTCGGCGAGGCGAAGCCGTCGGGGGTGCGGTCCCAGCCCCAGGCCGGGTTCGGCCCGTGGCCGGGTTCCAGCTCGGTGCGGTGGAACTCGTGGCCGGTGACGCGCTGGCCCGCGGTCGCGACGAGGTTGTCGGCGAGCGCGACGGCCTTGCGGTAGCCGAGCTTGCCGCGCTTGGTCATCTTCGCGGCGGCGTCGAGCACGCCGGTCATCGGGATGCCGTCGATCTCGCGGCTGAGATAGAGCAGCCCGGCACACTCGGCGACCACGGGCATCCCGTGCCCCGCCGCGGCGGCGACCGCCTGGCGCAGCGGGAGGTTCGCGGAGAGTTCGGCCGCGTGCACTTCGGGGAAGCCACCGCCGAAGTAGAGGCCGGCGCAGCGCTCGGGAAGGTCGTTGTCGCGCAACGGGTCGAGGTCGACCACGTCGACACCCGCGGCGGCGAGCAGCTCGACCGTCTCGGTGTAGCGGAAGGTGAACGCGGCACCGGCCGCGGCGGCGACCACGGCGCGCGGGCCCTCGTGGGTGAGCTCGGGCTCCCAGGCCTTGCCGGTCAGCGGCGCGGCCGAGCGGGCTACCCGGACCACGGCCTCGAGGTCGACGCCACCGGCGACCCAGTCGGCGAGTTCCGGCAGCAGGCGCTGGGATTCCGCGGAGCGCTCGGCGGCGGGCACCAGGCCGAGGTGACGGCTCGGCGCGTGGATGTCGTCGCTACGCCGCAACGCGCCCAGCAGTGGCACGCCCGTCGCTTCCAGCGCGGTGACGATCTCGTCTTCGTGGCGCTGCGAGCCGAGCTTGTTCAGGATGACGCCGGCGAGGCGCACGCGCGGGTCGTAGTTGGCGAAGCCGAGCACGAGCGCGGCAACGCTGCGGCTGGCCGCGCTGGCGTCGACGACGAGCACGACGGGCGCGCCCAGCAGCCGGGCGACGTGCGCGGTCGAGGCGTAGCCCTCGGTGCCGAGCGCGCCGTCGAACAGGCCCATCACGCCCTCGATCACGGCGATGTCGGCACCTGCCGAACCGTGGCGCAGCAACGGGACCAGCCGGTCCTCGCCCTGCAGGAACGGGTCGAGGTTGCGGGCAGGCCTGCCGGTGGCGAGCGCGTGGTAGCTCGGGTCGATGAAGTCGGGGCCGACCTTGTGGCCCGAGACGACATGTCCTCGCGCGCGCAAGGCCGCCATCAAGCCTGCGGCGATCGTGGTCTTGCCGTGCCCGGAACCGGGCGCGGCGATGACCACCCGCGCTACCACTCGATGCCCCGCTGGCCCTTTTGCCCGGCGTCCATCGGGTGCTTGATCTTGGTCATCTCGACGACCAGGTCGGCGGCGTCGACGAGCTTCGCGGGCGCGTTGCGGCCGGTGATCACGACATGCTGGTGCCCTGGGCGCGTGGTCAGCGCTTCGACCACGTCGTCGACGTCGATCCAGCCCCAGTGCAGCAGGTAGCTGAACTCGTCGAGCACGTAGAAGTCGTGCTGCTCGGCCACCAGCCTGCGCTTGATCTCGGCCCAGCAGTCGCGGGCGTTGGCGGCGTGGTCCTCGTCGGTGCCGGACTTGCGGGCCCAGCTCCAGCCCTCGCCCATCTTGTGCCACTCGACCGGCCCGCCCTGCCCGGTGTCCTCGTGCACCTTGCCGAGCGCGCGGAACGCGGTCTCCTCGCCGACCTTCCACTTCGCCGACTTCACGAACTGGAACACGCCGATCGACCAGCCCTGGTTCCACGCGCGCAGCGCCATGCCGAACGCCGCGGTCGACTTGCCCTTCATCGCGCCGGTGTGCACGGCGAGCAGCGGCCGGTTGCGGCGCTGCCGCGTGGTGAGCCCGTCCTCGGGCACGACTTCCGGTTTGCCCTGTGGCATTTACGCGGCCCTCCCGGTCCTGGCGCGCACCGCGCCCGCGAGCGATTCGGCGGCGACCTCGGCCAGCGGCACGTGCTCGGCGCCGAGCCGCGTCGCCAGTTCCGCCGCGAGCCCGAGCCGCATCTTCCCGCTCTCGCAGTCCATCACGATCGAGGCGACGCCGGTGCCCGCCAGCAGCTCGGCGGCCTGGCGTGAGCGTGCGACGGCGTCGGCGCCGCTGGTCGCGCGGCCGTCGGTCACCACGACCAGCAGGGGCCGCCGCCTCGGGTCCCGGATCGCTTCGAGCCGCAACACGTTGGCGGCCTTCAAAAGTCCCTCCGCGAGCGGAGTGCGGCCGCCGGTCGGCAACCCTTCGAGCCGCGACGCGGCGGCGTCGACACTGACCGTCGGCGGCAACGCGAGCTCGGCGTCGGCGGCGCGGAAGGTCACCAGCCCGACCTTGTCCCGGCGTTGATAAGCGTCCAAAAGCAGCGAAAGCACGGCCGACTTGACCTCGCGCATGCGTGCCTTGGCACCCATCGAGCCCGAAGCGTCCACACAGAACAGCACGAGGTTCCCCTCGCGCCCTTCCCGCAACGCGAACCGCAGATCCTGGCCGCGCAACTCCAGCCCGGCGCCGTCACGGCCACGCGCGCGCTGATGCGGCGCCGCCGCCCGGATCGTCGCGAGCAGGTGAGGATGTCCCTCACGCACGCTCGACGGCTTCACGCCGATCGTCCGCCCGGTGTCGGTGATCGCACGCGACCGGCGGCCGTGCGCGCCCTCCCCCGTGCCGTCGAGGGTGAACAGCCTGGCCTTGAACGGTTTCCCCGAGCCGACCGTCTGCTGGCCGTTTTGCGTCCCCTGCCCGTCGCCGGGCTGGTCGTCCGAACTCCCGGCAGGCGGCTCCTGCTCGGCGGGCGGCTCGGAGCCGGAGCCGGGGCCGTCGTCGTCCGGTCCTTGGTCCTGCGGCGGCTCGGCGTCGCGAAGCGCCTGTTCGAGCTGCTCTTCCTCGATGCCCGGCGCGTCGAACGGGTTGCGCCTGCGGCGGTGCGGCAGCGCGAGCCTGGCCGCGACACGGATGTCGTCGGTGGTCACATCCTCGCGGCCGGACCACGCGGCGTGCGCGACGGCCGTGCGCGCCGTGACGATGTCCGCGCGCATCCCGTCGACCTCGAACGAGGCACAGACCTCGGCGATCTGGCGCAGTGCGTCGTCGCCGAGCCGGACGTTCGGCAGAAGTGTTTGCGCCGCTTCGATTTCCGACGCGAGCTTGGCGTCGTCCTCGGCGTACTGGCCGGCGAAACCGTCCGGGTCGGCCTCGTAGGCGAGCCGCCGCCGGACCACCTGGACCCGCTGTTCCGGATCACGGCTGGACGCGACCTCGACGGTCAGCCCGAACCGGTCGAGCAGCTGCGGCCGCAGCTCGCCTTCCTCCGGGTTCATGGTCCCGATCAGCACGAACCGCGCCGCGTGCGACACCGAAACGCCTTCGCGCTCGACCGTCGCGCGGCCCATGGCGGCGGCGTCGAGCAGCGCGTCGACCAAGTGGTCGTGCAGGAGGTTCACTTCGTCGACGTACAGCAGCCCGCGATGCGCGGCGGCGAGCAGGCCGGGCTGATAGTCGGTGACGCCTTCGCCGAGCGCGCGTTCCAGGTTGAGCGAACCGATCACACGGTCCTCGGCCGCGCCGACCGGGAGTTCGACCAGCCGCGCGGGCCGCCGCTTCGAGGGGCCGTCGTGCGGGCCGTCGGGGCAGCCGGGGTCGGGGCTCGCCGGATCACACGAAAACCGGCAATCGTCGACGACGTCCACCCGTGGCAGCAAACCGGCCAGCGCACGCACCATGGTGGACTTCGCGGTGCCCTTCTCGCCACGCACCAGCACCCCGCCGATCGCCGGCGAGATCGCCGAAAGCACCAGCGCCAGCCGTAGATCCGGCATCCCGACAACGGCGGTGAACGGGTAAGGCTTCAAGCTCTGACTCCCGGTTCGACGGCGGTGGCCCGGCCGATCATCGCACAGGAAAAGCGTCGGCTAGCGTGCCGCGAGTGCGCGAAAAATCACCACTGACCGTCGTCGGCATCGGGGCCGACGGCTGGTCCGGGCTGAGCGAAACCGCCCGCGCGGCGGTCACCAGCGCCGACGTCGTCATCGGGGCCACGCGCCACCTCGCCTACCTGCCCGGCGGCATCGAGACGGTGCCGCTGCCGAGCCCGCTCCTGCCCGGCCTCGACGCGTTGTTCGCGGCGCACGCAGGCCGCCGCGTCTGTGTGCTGGCCAGCGGTGACCCGCTCTTGTCCGGCATCGGCACGACACTGGCTTCCCGGTTCGAGAACGTCGAAATCCTGCCCACACTCTCGTCGGTGACACTGGCTCGTGCCCGCCTGCGCTGGTCGGCCGAAGCGACCGAAGTGGTCACCGTGGTCGGCCGGAGCCTCCACCGCCTCAACCGCGTGCTCGCACCCGGCCGCAAGGTGCTCGTGCTCGGCGCCGATCCGACCGACGTCGGCGAACTCCTGCGCGCCCGCGGCTTCGGCGACAGCGACCTGATCGCACTGGAAGAACTCGGCGGCCCGGACGAGCGCATCGTCGACGGCTGGACCGAACGCACCGGACCGCTGACCGTTGTCGCGATCGACTGCCGCGGCTCAGGCCTGTCTCTCGTCGGCGGCCTGCCCGATGAGGCGTTCGAGCACGACGGCCAGCTCACCAAACGCGACCTCCGTGCCGGCGCGCTCGCCCGCCTCGCGCCGGTGCCCGGCGAGCTGCTCTGGGACATCGGCGCGGGCGCGGGCAGCGTCGCGATCGAGTGGTCGCGAACGCACCCGCTGAACCGGGCGATCGCCGTCGAGCGGGACCAAGAGAGAGCCGAGCGGATTGGCCGGAATTCGGCCACCCTCGGGGTGCCCGAACTCCAGGTCGTCGTCGGCCCGGCCCCCGAAGCACTGCGTGACCTGCCGAAACCCGACGCGATCTTCATCGGCGGCGGGCTGACCGTGCCGGGTGTCCTCGACGCCTGCCTCGCGCAGGAGTGCAGGCTCGTCGCGCACGGCGTGACCCTCGAATCCGAACAGGCCTTGGCGAAGGCTTATCAAGACCATGGCGGCGAACTGGTCAGGATCGCTGTCGAACAGGCCGCCCCGCTCGGCGGATTCACCGGCTGGTCGCCCAGCCGGACCGTGACGCAATGGAGTGTGAACCGGTGACCGTCTACTTCATCGGCGCCGGACCGGGCGCCGCCGACCTGATCACCGTCCGCGGCCGAGACCGGCTCGCCGCGTGCGACCTCGTCCTCTACCCCGGCAGCATGACGCCGACCGAGCTGCTGGAGCACTGCTCTCCCCGAGCGGTGCGCACGGACACCGCCGGGCTGAATCTCGACCAGATCGTCGAGATCCTCGTCAACGCGAAGACCGACGTGGCGCGCCTGTGTTCCGGCGACCCGTCGCTCTACAGCGCGGTCGCCGAGCAGATGCGCCGCCTCGACGCGGCCGGCGTGCCCTATGAGGTCATCCCCGGCGTACCCGCGTTCGCGGCCGCCGCGGCGGTGCTCAAGCGCGAGCTGACCGTGCCCGAAGTCGGCCAGAGCCTGGTCATCACCCGCGCGCAGGCCCGCTCGACCGCGATGCCCGAAGGCGAAGAATTGGCCGCTTTCGCCCGCACCGGCGCGACGCTCGCGTTGCACCTGGCGATCAACCGGCTCGACCACCTCGTCGAAGAGCTGGTCCCGCACTACGGTCCCGACTGCCCGGTCGCGGTCGTCGCGCTGGCCAGCCAGCCAGGCGAGGTCGTGCTGCGCGGCACGCTGACCGGGATCTCCGCGCAGGTCCGCGCGGCCGGGGTCACCAGGGCGGCGATGATCTTCGTCGGCAAGGTGCTGGCCGCCGAAGGGTTCCCCGACAGCTTCCTTTATTCGTCCACCCGTGATCGCAAGAGCCAACCGGAGTCCTTATGACACTGCGCTGGGGCCTGCTGGCCGCCGGTTCGATCGCCGAAGAGTTCGCCGCCGCCATCCGCGAAAGCGAGCACGGCACGCTGGCCGCCGTCGCGGCACGCTCGGCCGACCGGGCGGCCGAGTTCGCCGCCCGCCACGAGATCCCTCGCAGCCATGGCGGTTATGAGGCCCTCCTCGCCGATCCCGACGTCGACGCCGTCTACGTGTCGACGCCGCATCCGATGCACGCCGAGTGGGCGATCAAGGCCGCCGAGGCCGGCAAGCACGTGCTGTGCGAAAAGCCGCTGACCGTGTCCGTCGCGGACGCCGAGCGCGTCATCGAAGCCGCGCGGCGCAATGACGTCTTCCTGATGGAGGCGTTCATGTACCGGCTGCACCCGCAGACGCGGAAACTGACCGAACTCATCACTTCCGGCGCGATCGGCGAGGTCCGCGCGGTCGACGTGACCTTCAGCTACGACACGAGCGGTGTCGAGCGCGACCGCATCGCCGACCCCGCGCTCGGCGGTGGCGGAATTCTCGACGTCGGCTGCTACTGCGTCTCGGTCGCCAGGCTGGTTTCGCAAGCCGCGACAGGCATCGAAGCGGTCGAACCGACCGACGTGATCGGCATGGCGAAGCTGGACGAAAACGGCGTCGACGAGATCGCCATGGGACTGCTGCGGCTGCCCGGCGACATCATCGCGCAGATCTCCTGCGGCTTCCGGCTCACGCAGGACGACCACATCCGCGTCTACGGCTCCCGCGGCCAGCTCTTCATCGGCAAGCCGTCCTGGACGTTCGGCATGCGGCGGCCGAGGACTTCGACGATCGTGCTCACCCCGTCCGGCGGCAAGCCGGAGGAGATCGAGGTCGAGGCCACGAAGGGCCTCTTCGCCCGCGAAGCCGACCACGTCGCCGAGCACTTGGCCGCGCGTCAGTCGCCGCTGGTGACCTGGCGGGACACGGTGGCCAACATTCGGACACTCGAGCGCTGGGGCGCGGCGGTCCGCACCCCGTGAAGGTCCTCATCCTGGGCGGGACCGGCGAGGCCCGTGCGCTCGCCGAGGCGCTGACCGCGCGCGGTGTCCCGGTCATCTCGTCGCTCGCCGGCCGGGTGGCGAACCCCAGGCTGCCCGTCGGCGAGGTGCGCGTCGGCGGCTTCGGCGGCCCGGCCGGTCTCGCGGAGTGGCTTCGCGACAACCACATCGACGCCGTCGTCGACGCGACCCATCCGTTCGCCGAACGCATCGGGGCCTCGGCGTTCGAAGCCACGACGGCCGCACAGGTCCGCCTGCTCAGGCTGCAACGACCAGGCTGGTCGGAAAGCCCAGGCGACGACTGGCACTGGGTCGACTCGCTCGACGAAGCGGCCGCGAACCTGCCAGGTGAGCGCGTGTTCCTCACCAGCGGCCGTCAGGGTCTCGCATCCTTCGCCGACAACGGCCAGTGGTTCCTGGCCCGGTGCGTCGACCCGCCAGAACCGCCGCTGCCCCGGCGGATCGAGATCCTGCTCGACCGCGGCCCGTACACCGTCGACGGTGAGACCCGGCTGCTACGCGACCACCGGATCGACGTGCTGGTCACCAAGGACAGTGGCGGCTCGATGACCGCCGCCAAGCTCACCGCCGCCCGTGACCTGGGCATTCCGGTGGTGGTCGTCCGGCGGCCACCCCGCCCCGCCGTCCCCACCGTCAGCGAACCAGGCCAAGCCGTCGATTGGGTGCTCCCATGAACGAGTTCTACGAGTTACTCAACCGCCGCCGCGACGTCCGCGCCGAGTTCACCGGCGCGCCGCCGGGCCCCGAGGCGCTCGACCGGATGCTCGGCGCCGCGCACAGCGCGCCGAGCGTCGGGCTGACCCAGCCGTGGGACTTCGTGCTGGTCGAGAGCGTCGGCACGCGGCGGAAGTTCGCCGACCACGTGCGGGCCGAGCGGGCCGTCTTCGCCGATTCTCTGCCCGAGGACCGCGCGGCGACCTTCGACCGGATCAAGATCGAAGGGATCATGGAGTCCGGGCTCGGCATCGTCGTAACCTACGACGCGGGCCGCGGCTCGCCGGACGTGCTTGGCAGGCACGCGATCGCCGACGCCGGGCTCTATTCGGTCTGCCTGGCGATCCAGAATCTGTGGCTCGCGGCGACAGTCGAGGGCATCGGGGTCGGCTGGGTGAGCTTCTACCGCGAGCCGTTCCTCGCCGACTTGGTCGGGCTGCCCGACGGCATCCGCCCGGTCGCGTGGCTCTGCGTCGGCGAAGTGTCCGAACTGGCCACGGTGCCCGATTTGGAGCGGCACGGCTGGCGCAGCCGCCGCCCGCTGGAGGCCGCCGTCCACCGGGAGACCTTCCGCCCCTGCGTCACCCGTTCGGACGCGACCCGTTAGCGTTGCGCCGATGCGTCTGTTCGCCGTCACGCTCGGATTGCTGTCCGCGCTCTGCGCGTTCGCCTTCCCGTTCCTGCCTGTCGTGCAGGACACCGCGGAGATCACCTGGCCGACCGGCAACGACACCCGCCAGGTCAACTCGCCGCTGACCGGCTACTGGGCGCAGGACCTCAACGTCACTCTCCCGTGTTCGACGATCCGCTCGGTCGACGCGCGCGGGGACGGGCCGACGCTGCTCTTCTCGACGGTGCCGGAGGCCCGGATCGAGAACGGCGCGGGCATGCAGTTGCGCATCGACGAAGGCCTGCTGCTGGCGTCGCTGCGCGGGCAGCAGGTCGCCAGGCAGCCACTGCCGCCGGACAACTGCGACGTCCGGTTCCGCTCCGACGGCAACCACACCACGCTGAGTGTCGCGAACACCCCGATCTTCGAGTTCAGCGGCGACGACCGGCCGCGCGTGATCGGGATCTACTCGTCGATCAGCAGCGCCAAGGACCCGATCGACGGACTGCGGGTCTCGATCGTCACCGACACCCGGTATCAGTCGTCGCCGACGGGCTGGAAGGTCGGCGTCGGTGTGCTGGCGGTCCTTTCGCTCATCGGCTGCCTGATCGCCGTCGGCAAGCTCGACTCCGGCTTCGCGCGGCGCGCGCCACGCTGGGCGCCGGTCGGCTGGTGGCGGCTGACCGCGCGCGACGTGACCGTGTTCGCGGTGCTCGGCGCCTGGGTCTTCATCGGACCGGTCACCTCCGACGACGGCTACATCCTGACCATGGCCAGAGTGACCGAACAGACCGGTTACCTGCCGAACTATCACCGCTGGTTCGGGGTGGCCGAGGCGCCGTTCGGCTGGTTCTACCACGTGTACGAGCTGATGGCGCACGTCAGCACGGTGCCGCCGTGGATCCGCCTGCCGTCGTTCCTGCTCGGCTTGCTGAGCTGGCTGCTGATCAGCCGCGAGGTCATGCCGAGACTCGGCCCGCAGGTACGGGTGAGCCGGGCGGCGGGCTGGGCGGCCGCGGCGGTGTTCCTGGTCTGGTGGATGCCATTCAACAACGGCGTCCGGCCCGAGCCGGTCGCCGCGGTCGGCTCGCTGCTGGCGATCTGCGCGGTCGAACGCGCACTGGTCACACGCCGTCTGCTGCCGATCTGCCTCGGCCTGCTGGCCGCCGCGTTGACGTTGGCGGCGACCCCGACCGGGCTGATCGCGGTGGCGCCGTTCCTGGTCGCCGCGCGGCCACTGTTCAAGATCCTGAAGCAGCGCGCGGTCGACGGCTGGCTGCCGGTGCTCGCCCCGATCCTCGGCGCCGGGCTGCTGGTGCTGACCGTCGTCTTCGCCGACCAGACCTTCGCGACGATCGCCGAAGCCACCCGGATCCGGACGCAGGTCGGGCCGAATCTCTCGTGGTTCCAAGAGTTCTCGCGGTACCAATTGCTCTTCGAGAACCTGCCTGACGGGTCCGCGACCCGCCGGTTCCCGGTGCTGCTGGTCCTGTTGTGCACCGGGACCTGCCTGGTCGTTTTGCTGCGCCGTGGCCGGATTCCCGGCGCGGCGCTGGGCCCGAGCCGCCGTCTCATCGGCACCACGGCGTTGTTCTTCCTGTTGCTGGCGCTGACCCCGACCAAGTGGACCCACCACTTCGGCGCGTTCGCGGCGGTCGGCGCGTCGATGGCCGCGCTGACCGCGCTCGCGACCAGTTCCGGCGTGCTGCGGTCGAAACGCAACCGCGCGGCGTTCCTGGCCGGGCTGCTGATCATCGCGGCCTGGGCGGCGACCGGGCCGAACGCGTTCTGGTTCGTGTCGAAACTCGGCGTGCCGTGGTTCGACTCGGCCCCGAAATGGGGCCCGGTGTCACTGTCGACCATCTTCCTGGCAGGCGCGGCGGTGTCGGCGGTCATCGCGTTCGTCGAAAACGTCCGCGCGCACCGTCCCGGCCACGAGATCGAGAGCCCGGAACGCCGTGGCCGCGCGCTGAAACTCGGCTCGATCTCGCTGGTCGCGGTCTGTGGCGCGGTGGTGGCCAGCGAGGTCATATCGATGACCATGGCCATGCACGCGCAGGCGGGCAGTTACAGCCTCGGCTCGGCGAACGTCGGCCATCTGCTCGGCCAGAGCTGTGGTCTCTCCGATCGCGTGATGGTCGAGCGCGACGCCATCGCGAGCATGCTCGCGCCGCTGCCGGAAGCGCAGCAGAAGACCGTCAACCCGACACCGCAGACCGAGAACCCGCTGCCGCCGACGGACCAGGAGATCGGCCGCACCCAGACCGGTTTCCACACCCGCACGGTCGACGACAAGGACCCGCTCTCCGAGCCGCCACACGGCTTCACCGAGGACAAAGTGTCGATGTGGAGCAGCTACCAGGAGAAGGAGACGCGAGCGGGCCGTCTGCGCTCCGACTGGTACGAGCTGACCGACAAACCGCCGTCAGGCCAGGTCGTGGTCGCCGTCGCGGGCGCGCCGGGCAAGGCGGCCACGGTCAGCCTCGAATACGGGGCACGGACGCCGGACGGTTTCAAGGTCCTCAAAGGCCAGACGCTGCTGCCCGCCGGTGTCGGCAACGGCCAGTGGAACGACGTCCGCGTCAACATGCGTGACCTGCCACCGGAGACGGCCGCGGTCCGCGTGACGGCCATCGACAACGACCTCACCGAGGACGGCTGGGTCGCCGCGACCGCGCCGCGCGTGCCGTCGTTCACCACGTTGACGGACAAGATCGGCAAGAAGCCGGTGTACATGGACTGGCCTGCGTCGTTCGTCTACCCGTGCGCGCAGCCCGCGTTCTCGCACGACGGCATCTCGCAGGTCCCCGCGTACCGGATCACGGCGGGCGCGGTCGCGGACGAGGCGAAGTGGTCGAGCAGCGCGACCGGCGGCCCGATCGGCTGGCTCGAAGAGCTCGCCGACCAGCCGGAGGTCCCGAGTTATCTGGTCGGCCAGCCGTTCCAGTCCTGGGGCAAGCTCCTCCAGGTCGAGCCCTTCACCGAAGGCGCGCCGCCCACGGTCGCCCGTGGCAAGAAGACGGTCCCCGGCTGGTGGTCACCCGGACCCGGCCCCCAGCAACCCAACGGCACCAACCCCACCCGCTAGGCCCCACCGGGATAAAGCGGGCTTTACTCCCCGATGTTTAGCGGGCTTTATCCCGCGGAGTAAAGCCCGCTTTATCCCGGGTTTCAGTGGTACCTGCGGGGTGTCCAGACCATCGAGGTGCCGTCGGGGCGTGCGGCGACGCGGGTGCGGGAGGAGCCGACGATGACCAGGCAGCGCATGTCGACGAAGGCCTTGTCGAGCTCGCCCAGGGTGACCACGCGGACCGACTCCGAGTCGCCGCCGACGTCGCGGGCGATGACCACGGGCGTCTCCGGGCCGCGGTGCCGCAGCAGGACTTCCTGGGCGCGCGCGAGCTGGGTCGTACGGCTGAACGAAGCCGGGTTGTACAGGGCCAGCACGAGATCCGAGACGCCTGCCGCTTCGAGCCTGCGCTCGATGACCTCCCAAGGCTTAAGGCGATCCGAAAGCGACAGCACGCAATAGTCGTGTCCGAGCGGCGCGCCGACTCGGGACGCGGCCGCCTGCGCGGCGGTCACGCCGGGCACGACGCGGACCGAAACGTCCTTCCAGCGCGGATCTTCGACCTGTTCCAGCACCGCCGACGCCATCGCGAACACGCCGGGGTCACCCGACGACACGACCACGACCCGGTTTCCCGCCGCGGCCAGCTCAAGCGCTTCGACGGCCCGTTCGGCCTCGACGCGGTTGCCCGACGCGAGCCGCTGCTGACCCGCCTTCACCGGCACGCGGGCCAAATAAGGGCCATAGCCCACCAGGTGCGTGCCGGACGCGAGTTCGACCTCGGCCTCGGGCGTCAGCCACTGCGGACCGGCGGGGCCGAGCCCGACGACCACGACCTCGCCGCCCTCGGACACCGGAGCCGGCGAGGCCGGAGCCGCTTCGACGCCCGCGAGCCGGGCCGAGTAGGCCGGACTGGGCAGCAGCGCCAGCGAGAAGTACGGCACCGAGTCGGGGTCGACGCTGGCAAGGGGCTCGATGCGCTGCTTTCCCCAGGTCGCGCGCTCGATGTACAGCGCCTGGTCGAGCTTGCCGGCCTCGCCGAGTGCCTGGCGCACCGCGCCGAACGTCCGGCCGAGCTTGAGTACCGCGGCCGAGTCCGTGTCCGCGAGCCGTCGCGCCAGCTCGGGCTGGGACAGCGTCCCCGGCAGCACGGTGAGCACCTCGTCGCGCTGCACCAGCGGCCGCCCGAGCACGGCGGACGCCGCGCTCACCGACGTCACGCCCGGCACCGCCTCCGCCTCGTAGCGGTCGGCGAGCCGCTCGTGCATGTACATGTAGGAGCCGTAGAAGAACGGGTCGCCCTCGCACAGCACGACCACGTTCCGGCCCGCGTCGAGGTGGACGGCCAGCCGCTGCGCGCTTTCGGCGTAGAAGTCGGCGATCGCGCCCTCGTACCCGCCGGGGTGATCGGTCGTCTCGGTGGTCACCGGATACACCAGCGCCTCTTCGAGCTGTCCCTCGCGCAGGTACGGCTCGGCGACCGAACGCGCGATGCTCCTGCCGTGCCTGGCGCTGTGATACGCCACCACGTCGGCCTCGCCGATCAACCGGGCGGCCTTGACCGTCACCAGCTCGGGGTCACCCGGCCCGAGCCCGACACCCCACAGTTTCCCCGAATCGCCGCTCATTCTTCCTCCGTCGCCAACGCGTTCACCGCAGCCACCGCCATCGCACTGCCACCGCGCCGCCCGTGCACCACCAGATAGGGCGCGGGCGCGCGCTTCACCAGCTCCACTTTGGACTCAGCGGCGCCGATGAACCCGACCGGAACGCCGATGATCGCCGCGGGCGCGCCCACGCCTTCTTCGAGCAGTTCCAGCAGCCGGAACAACGCCGTCGGCGCGTTCCCTATGGCGACGACCGAGCCGGGCAGCTTGTCGCGCCAGAGTTCGAGTGCGGCGGCGGACCGCGTGGTGCCCATCCGCTCGGCGAGTGACGGGACGGACGGGTCGGACAGGGTGCAGAGGACCTCGTTGTCCGCGGGCAGTCGTTTCCTGGTGACCCCGCTGGCGATCATCTGCGCGTCGCACAGCACCGGGGCGCCGGCGCGCAGCGCCGCGCGGCCGGATTCGACGACGTCGAGCGAGTACTTGAGGTCGTCGACGAGATCGACCATGCCGCACGCGTGGATCATCCGGACCGCCACCACGGCCACGTCGTCGGGCAGTATCGCGAGATCGGCCTCCTCGCGGATGGTGGCGAACGAATGCCGGTAGATCTCCGCGCCGTCGCGGATGTAGTCGATCACTGCGCTCCTTTTCCCAGCAGGAAATCCGCCAGCGCGGCGACGGGCACCCAGGTGCCGTCGACGCGGTAGCCGTCCTCTTCCGCGAGCACGTCGATGTGCCCGGCGGCAGGTTTTCCGCACCGGCGCTCACAGCCGGCGAAGTGGGCACGCACGCCCGCCACGCGCCTGGCGTCGGCTCGCACGTCGGCTCGCGACTTCGCGCAGCCGGGCCTGCCGATGCACGCGGTGACACCGCGTTCGGTCAGCATTCCCGCCAGCGCCTCGCCGTCGCGCACGCCGGGCAGGAAGACCGAACGCCACGGCGTGACGACCACGAACGGCGCCAGCTCAGCGAACAGCCGCAGCCGCGCCGACGTCAGCACCCCGAATTCGGGGGCGACCACGGCGCCGTCGTCGAGTAAACCGATCGGTATGCCGGCCAGCACCGGCAGTTCCACCGGTGTCACGGCACGCCCTGGCAAGGCGTCAGTCAGTTTCGAAGTATCGGACAGTTCGGAAACCCGCCACTCAGCGTCGCGCGCTTTAAGAAACGCCGAAGCGACCGAAAGCAGCGCTTCGACAGCCTGATCTGCCGTCACGCGCTTGCCGGTGTCGACACCCGCGAGCAGCACCGCACCGTCACGCCAGCAGACGTCCGCGCCTTCACCGGCGACATCGCCGCGGCCGTCGTCGAAAGCGAACAGGAACCGTCCCGGCAGCGCGGCGAGTTCCGGACGCGCACACAGCGCGACATCCAGATCAGCGGCCAGCGCTCGCGCGGTCTCACTGCGCGGCGACGCCAGTATGTTCCGGACCCGTTCGTGCGAAAGCGACGGCAGCAGACCCGCGTCGGCGAGCCATTCGGCCAACCGGGTGGCCGACCGGTCCAGTCCGCGCAGCTGCAGATTCCCCCGCGAAGTCAAGTGGACCTCGCCATCCGCGAAGCCGTCCACGCACTCCGCGAGTACCCGAAGCTGCGCACGCGTCACGACTCCGCCGGGTAGCCGGACCCGGGCCAGCGCGCCGTCCGCGGCGTCGTGTGGTGCGAAAACACCAGGACACACGTCGGCGCGCGCACGGGCAGGGGTGTCCATGGTGGTGACTGTACGGATTGCCCGCGCGCGGACAAGAAGCGAGCCAGCGCATAGGGGTCGGTAAACGGATTTCTAGGGGAAGTCAACGAGAGCAAGAACACTGCGCCACCCCTAGCCGGTCACGACCGGCGCGGATAGGCCATCGTCACCTTGACGCGAGGGTGCGCTGCCCGGAGAGTGAGCGGCGCACCCTCGCGTCGGCAGGTGGAGGAACCCGGTGTGAACCCGGGGCGGTCCCGCCACTGTGACCGGAGACCTCTCCGGGAGCCAGGAACTCCGGCAGGCGCGCACGACTACCCGGGGCGAGGACACCCCGAGAGGAGCTCCACGCTGTGATCCTGCTGCTGTCCACATCGGACACCGACCTGCTCAGCGCCCGATCCGGCGAAACCGAGTGGCGCCTCGCCAACCCGGCCAGGCTCGACCTGGCCGACCTGCCTGGGCTGCTCGACGGCGCGCGGATCGTGGTCGTCCGCATCCTCGGCTCCGAGCGCGAGTGGCAGGAGGGCCTCGACACGGTGCGCGCGAGCGGCGCGCACGTGATCGTGCTCGGCGGTGAGCAGACCCCGGACGCCCAGCTCATGAAGCTGTCGACGGTGCCGGCCGGTATCGCGGCCGAGGCGCACGCGTACCTCGCGCAGGGCGGCCCCGAGAACCTCACACAGCTGCACCGCTTCCTCTCCGACACGCTCCTGCTCACCGGTGACGGCTTCGAACCGCCTGCCCAGCAGCCGCTGTGGGGCGTTCTCGACCGGCCGAACTCCGGCGACGCGACCGGCCCGGTCATCGCGATCCTCTACTACCGGGCGCACCATCTGTCCGGGAACACCGCGTTCGTGCACAGCCTCGCCGACGCCGTCGAGGACGCGGGCGGCCGCGCGCTGCCGATCCACTGCGCGTCGCTGCGCAGCCGCGAGCCCGAGATGATGGCCGAGCTGGCCAAGGCCGACGCGCTGCTGGTCACCGTGCTCGCCGCGGGCGGCACCCGGCCGTCCGAGGTCGGCGCCGGTGGCGACGACGAGGCGTGGGACGTCTCCGAGATGGCCGCGCTCGACATCCCGATCCTGCAGGCGCTGTGCCTGACCAGCGACCACGAGACCTGGGAAGGCAGCGACGACGGCCTCTCCCCGCTCGACGCGGGCAACCAGATGGCCGTGCCGGAGTTCGACGGCAGGCTGATCACGGTCCCGTTCTCGTTCAAGGAGATCGACGAGGACGGCCTGCCCCGCTACGTCCCGGACGCCGAGCGCGCGTCCCGCGTCGCGCGAATCGCGCTCGCGCACGCCCGGCTGCGCCACACCCCGGCCGCCGAGCGCAAGATCGCGCTGATGCTGTCGGCCTATCCGACGAAGCACTCGCGGGTGGGCAACGCCGTCGGCCTCGACACGCCCGCGTCCGCCATCAAGCTGCTGCGCCGGATGCGCGACCTTGGTTACGACCTGGGTGACGAGCCGTTCCCCGGTGTCGAGCCGACCGGCACCGACCAGCCGGACGGCGACGCGCTGATCCACGCGCTGATCGAAGCGGGCGGCCAGGATCCCGAGTGGCTCACGGAAGAACAGCTCGCAGGCAACCCGATTCGCGTGCCCACCGCCAAGTACAAGGAGTGGTTCGACAAGCTGCCCGCCGAGCTGCGCGAGGGCATGGAGGAGCACTGGGGTCCCGCGCCCGGTGAGCTCTACGTCGACAACGGTGACATCGTGCTGGCGTCGCTGCAGTCCGGCAACGTGATCCTGATGATCCAGCCGCCCCGCGGATTCGGCGAGAACCCGGTGGCGATCTACCACAATCCGGACCTGCCGCCGAGCCATCACTACCTCGCCGCGTACCGCTGGCTGGAGGAGGAGTTCGGCGCGCACGCCGTCGTCCACCTCGGCAAGCACGGCTCGCTGGAGTGGCTGCCCGGCAAGACGGCCGGGCTCTCGGCCTCGTGCGCGCCGGACGCGGTGCTCGGCAACCTGCCGCTGATCTACCCGTTCCTGATCAACGACCCCGGTGAGGGCGCGCAGGCCAAGCGCCGCGCGCACGCCACGATCGTCGACCACCTCATCCCGCCGATGGCGCGCGCCGAGAGCTACGGCGACATGGCGCGGCTGGAGCAGCTGCTCGACGAGCACGCCAACATCGCCGCGATGGACCCGGCGAAGCTGCCCGCCGTCCGCGCCCAGATCTGGACGCTCATCCAGGCCGCGAAGCTCGACCACGACCTCGGCGTCGAGGAACGGCCGCACGACGCGGAATTCGACGACTTCCTGCTGCACATCGACGGCTGGCTGTGTGAGGTCAAGGACGCGCAGATCCGCGACGGCCTGCACATCCTCGGCGAGGCTCCGACCGGCGAGGCCCGCATCAACCTCGTGCTCGCCATGCTGCGCGCGCAGCAGATGTGGGGCGGTCAGCAGGGCGCCGTTCCCGGTTTGCGGTCCGCGTTGGGGTTGAAGGAGAACTCCGACGCCCCACTGTCCGAAGTGGACGCGATCGAGCAGAAGGCACGCGCGCTCGTCGTCGCGATGGAAGAACGCGGCTGGGCACCGGAAGCGGCCGCCGAAGTCCTCGATCACCCCGACGAGCAGGTCGAGCGGGTCCTCCGGTTCGCCGCGACCGAGATCGTGCCCCGGCTGGCCGGCACCGAAGCCGAGATCGACGCCGTGCTGCACGCGCTCGACGGCGGGTACATCGCGGCCGGGCCCAGCGGGTCACCGCTGCGCGGCCTGATCAATGTGCTCCCGACCGGCCGGAACTTCTACACGGTCGACCCGAAGGCCATCCCCAGCAGGCTCGCATGGGAGACCGGCCAGGCGCTCGCGGACTCGCTCCTGACGCGGTACCGCGAGGACAACGGCGACTGGCCGCGTTCGGTCGGCCTGTCCGTCTGGGGCACCTCCGCGATGCGGACTTCGGGCGACGACGCGGCGGAAGTGTTGGCACTGCTGGGTGTTCAACCGATCTGGGACGAGGCGTCCCGCCGCGTGACCGGCATCGAAGCCATTCCGCTCGCCGAGCTCGGCAGGCCGCGCATCGACGTGACCGTCCGCATCAGCGGCTTCTTCCGCGACGCGTTCCCGCACGTCATCACGCTGCTCGACGACGCGGTCCAGCTGGTCGCCGGGCTCGACGAGTCCGAAGAGGACAACTACGTCCGCGCGCACACCCGAGCCGACCTCGCCGCGCACGGCGACGCCCGGCGCGCCACGACCCGCATCTTCGGTTCGAAGCCGGGTGCCTACGGCGCCGGGCTGCTGCCGCTGATGGACTCCGGAAACTGGCGCGACAACGCCGACCTCGCCGAGGTTTACGCGGTCTGGGGCGGCTTCGCCTACGGCCGCGGCCTCGACGGCAGGCCCGCGCGCGAGGACATGGAGAACTCGTACAAGCGCATCGTGGTCGCGGCCAAGAACACCGACACCCGCGAGCACGACATCGCCGACTCCGACGACTACTTCCAGTACCACGGCGGCATGATCGCCACCGTCCAGGCGCTCACCGGCACCGCACCCGTGTCCTACGTCGGCGACAGCACGACACCGGACGCGGTCCGCACCCGCACACTCGGCGAGGAGACCGCGCGCGTGTTCCGCGCCCGCGTGGTCAACCCGCGCTGGCTGACCGCGATGCGCAAGCACGGCTACAAGGGCGCGTTCGAACTCGCCGCCACCGTCGACTACCTGTTCGGCTTCGACGCGACCGCGGGCGTGGTCGGCGACTGGATGTACGAAAAGCTGACCGAGTCCTATGTGCTCGACGCCGAGAACCAGGAGTTCATGCGCAAGGCGAACCCGTGGGCGCTGCGCGGGATCATCGAGCGGCTCACCGAGGCGGCGGACCGCGGCCTCTGGGCCGAGCCGGACGCCGACCTGCTCGACCAGATGCGCGAGGTCTACCTGAGCATCGAAGGCGACCTCGAAGGCTGAGGGCTCGTGCGCGTTGCGGGCGGTTAGAACCGCCCGCAACGCGCACGACTCAGGTCGGGATAAAGCGGGCTTTATCGCGCCATACCGGGCGCTTTTCTTGACTTCGCCATTGGTCTAGTCCAATGCTGTTGAGCACTCGACAGCAGGAGGACAGATGCAACGAAGCAGACTGGCCGCCGTCGGGCTCGCCGCCGTCCTCGCCGGAACCGCCGCGACGCTCGCCGTCACCACCAACGCCCAAGCCGACACCGAGGCGTTGGGCAGCAACTGGTACGCATCGGCCCCGTATCTGATGCCCGTCAGCAACAACCCGCCCGACCCGGTGGCCGTCATGGCCGCGACCGGCCAGAAGGCGTTCCAGCTCGCGTTCATCCTCGCGCCCAACGGCGGCGGCTGCTCCCCCACCTGGGACGGCGTCTCGGCCGTGTCCTCCGACACCGCCGTCGCCGGGGTGATCAGCCGGATCCGCGGCGCGGGCGGCGACGTTTCGGTGTCGGTCGGCGGTTACGGCGGGACCAAGCTCGGCCAGACCTGCGGCAGCGTGTCCGCGACAGCGGCGGCGTACCAGCAGGTGATCACCAAGTACGGGCTCAAGGCGATCGACTTCGACCTCGAGGAGCCGGAGTACGAGAACGACGCCGCCATCGCCAACGAGCTCGGCGCCGCGAAAACGTTGCAGGCCAACAATCCCGGCCTGTTCGTCTCGGTGACCATGCCGGGCACCGCCGCGGGCACCGGCTGGTTCGGCACCCTGCTCATCGACAAGGCCAAGTCGATCGGCTTCACCCCGAACAACTTCTCGATCATGCCGTTCGACGGCGGCTTCAACGGCGGCTCGTCACAGGTGTCCGCGCTGGAGGCGTTCCACGGCCTGCTGATGAACCACCTGGGCTGGGACAGCGCGACCGCGTACGCGCACGAGGGTTTCTCCGGCATGAACGGGAAATCCGACGTCTCGGAGATGTTCTACGTCGCCGATTTCCAGACCGTCTACGACTACGCGATCAGCCACAAACTCGGCCGCTTCACCTTCTGGTCGGTCAACCGGGACCGCCCATGCGTCGGCACCACCGACAACAGCGTGTGCAGCAACGTCCCGCAGAACGACTGGGACTTCACGAAGTTCAGCACCCGGTTCGCCGGCGCGACCCCGCCGACCACGACCCCGCCCACGACGCCCACGACGTCGAACCCGCCGGGCGACTGCGCCGCGGCGGAGTGGCAGAAGACGAGCGTCTACACCCAGGGCAACGTGGTCGCGCACAACGGCCACAAGTGGACGGCCAAGTGGTGGACCCAGGGCGAGGAACCGGGCACGACCGGGCAATGGGGAGTCTGGACCGACAACGGCCCCTGCTGAAGGACTCGTGGCCACTGCGCCAGGTGGGTCGACGTGAACGCCTCGTTCGCAACGTTGCACGTTGTGGACGGGGCGTTCACGTCGTCTCGTTCGGCGGATCGCTAGTTCGTGTCCACGCAGACCGGCCGCAACGAGACGGGGGCGGGCAGCGCCGCCCGTTCGTCGGGGGTGAAATCGCGGTGGCCGATGACGCCGCACAGCTCGCGCACCCACTTCGCCGGGTCGAGCTTGAGCGGGCCGCCGATGCCCTTCTCATCCGCGTAGAGCACGGTCTTGCCGTCCTTGGCGGCGTTGATGAACGAGTACGGGTTGTCCTGCGTGCTGCCGTTGGGATGGCCGAACTCGTAGGTGTCGACGGGAGCCTGCACCCCGACCTGGTAGACGTGGATCGAGTTGTTCGCCGCGATCAGGTAGTGGCCTTCGCCGTCGACGAAGGCCGCGTACCACGGCGACGAGGTGATGCCGGTCAAGCTGCGCAGCGGCCCCAGCTCGCGGCGCGGCGGGTCGCGCCGCCAGAGCTCGACGACCGCGCCTTTGCGCAGCAACGCGAAATAACGGCCGCTGGAATCGAAGTTGACGGCGAGCACGTCGGGGACGGTCTGCACCGTGGTCGTCGTGCGGCCGGTGGTCACGTCGACGATCCGGACGACGGGGTCGCGGTCCATGATCACGGCCAGCTGGTTCGCCGCCGGGTACGGGCCGACCGTCAACGGCGCGACCAGGTCGGTGGGCAGCGCCGTGTGGGAATCCCAGTGCGCGAGCTGGCGGCCGGTCCGCGAATCCCATTGCTGCACCTGCGAGTCGGCGACGGTGACGAGGTTGCCGGTCCAGTCGAAGAAATAGGAGAAGTTGACGTCCGGCGGCTTGCGCCCGGTGAGGAGATAGTCGCCGAGCAGCCCCGGCCTCGGAGCGGTCGACGGCATGGTGGTCACCCGGGCGACCTCCCGCAAGCTCTCGGTTTCCCTGACCACCACCACGTTCGCCGCTTCCCGGTTGGCGACCAGCAGGCCATCCCTCGTGAGCCGGATGACGTTGTCCGCCGGATCCCATGCTTGCCGCGGGCCGGGCGACTCGGCCAGCAGCCGGTCACCGCCGCCGACGGGACGCAGCTGGAGCGAACCGTCTTTCAGCAGGCTGATCGTCTTCTCGCCGTCATGGGTGAGCACTTGCGTGACGACGGACAGCGTCCGCGGGCCGAGCGGCAACTCCGTGTAGGTGATCTGCGCGGTCCCCAGGCCGGCGAGCACGAGTGTCTCCCCCATCGAGATCAGCTCGGCGACCCTTACGACGTTTTCGGGCAGCTGCAAGCCGGTCGCGATCTTGCTTCCCCGCACCAAGTCCACGAGATTGTAGGTGTCCTCGTCCATCAGGACCCGTTGTCCGGTCTTGTCCGCGGCGACCAACCCGCAGGTTGACCCGGAAGAGTGCACGGGACCCATCGCGGCGCCGTCGGAGACCCGCAGCAGCCGGACCGCGGACCCGCCGTCTCCTTGCGGCGTGCAGACCACCACGGCCGTCCGGTCCCCGGACATCAGGAACCGCTGCCGTTCAACCGGCTCCACCACTGTCCGCTGCCCGCCGGTCGCCATGTCGACGGCGACCAAGCCATTGCCACCGAGCAGGAGGTCGGTCTTCACCAGCAGCGTGCGGTTGTCCGCGCCGATCCAGATCCCGTTGACCGCGTCCGGCGGCGCGGGCATCGATCCGGCCATCGTCTCGGTTTCCAGGTCCCACCACACCAGCCGCTCCCCCATGGTGAGCGCGAGCAGCTTCCCGTCCGCCGACATCGCCGCCGCGTCCTGCGGCCCGCTGCCGTAGACCTTGAACCCCGGCACCCTCGGCAGCCTGCGCACCGGCCCGACCGGCTGCGCCGACCCGGAGTCCACGTCGAACCAGCCCGGTGCCCCGAAGTCGTCGACGAACCCGGCCCGCTTCCCGTCCGGGGTGACCATCGTGTAGACCACGTGCTCGGCGGTCACCGGCTCGGCCACGACACCGGTCGCGGCGTGGACGAACAGCATCGGGCGCCCGGTATCCGTGCTGCTGAAGACGACTTCGCCGTCCGCGCTCGGATGAGACACCGCGAGTTTCCCCGTCAGTCCGGAAAGGACCCGAGTGGCGTGCGAGTACTTCAGATACTCACGCAGCAGCTGGTTGCGTGCCTCTTGGGTCGCCGACGTCTGATATGCCGCCATCGCGGTCATGATCGACAGCGCCGGGTCGGACGTCGCGGAGTCTTGCGACGCCTGCGCCAGCGCGCGTGAGTCGGCGCGCACCTGAGCCTCGTCGCGTTGTCTTTGTGTGTACCAATAAAGCGCGCTCAACACCAACGCCACGACGATGACCAGAACCAGCCCGGACCGCAGAGCCTGCCGTCTGCGAGCCTGGGTGCGCTGGTGCGCGTACGCGCGATCGAGGTAATCGCGCTCGGCCTCGTTCATGTCCGACGCGTGCGCGGGCAGCCATTGCCGCGCGACCGCGAGCCGGGTTCCCCCGTACAGCAACGAAACATCGCGGCCCGCACGGCGCCACGACTCGGTGTCGTCGGCGATCTGCTGATGCGCGCGCAGCCAGTCGCGGTCGGCGCCGATCCAGCCTCGTAGCCGTGGCCAGCTGGTCAGCAACGCCTCGTGCGTGACCTCGACCGTGTCCTCGCGCTGGGTGAGCAGCCGGGCTTGGGTGAACACCGCCAAGACCGCCGAAGTGACCGCCGGGTCGGCGCTCGCGGCCAGCAGACCGGTGCGCGAGACGCTGCGGCGGACGTCCTCGATGCCGTCGCCGATGCGGATCAGCCGGAGGAACAGCGCCCGCGCTACGTGGCGCCCGGTGTCGTCGAGACTGTCGTAGACGCGGTCGGCGGTGGTGGCGATCGCGTGCTGGATGCCGCCGGCGTCCTGGTAGCCCTGTACGGTCAGGGTCGAGCCGTTGCGCTGCTGCCAGCAGACGCGCAAAGCGTGTGCCAGCAACGGTAATCGGCCTGCCTCGTACCCGGCCTCTCGGTCTGCGCCCGCGTTCCTGGTCGCGCCGAGGTCGCGCAACAGCAGCTCGATCAGGCCCGGCTCGATGTCCAGCCCGACCGCCTCGGCAGGGTGCAGGATCGCTTGGCGCAGCTCGGATTCGGACATCGGGCCGACGACCAGCGGGGCGTCCTGCAGCGCCGCGCGCAGCCGGGGCCGGTCCGCGCAGGCCGGGTAGAAGTCGGCGCGCACGCCGATGACGACCAAGGCGCCCGCGTCGGCCAGGTGGACGAGCAGGTCGACGAACACCCGCCGCTGCCGGTCGTCGGCGCACAGCGTGAACAGTTCCTCGAACTGGTCGACCACCACGACGAGCCTGGCGTCCGGGCGCAGCGCCCGTGCCAGCATCGGCACACACTGGCGCGGGTCGGTGGCGAGTTCCTCGACGGTCTTGACCACGTCGCCGCCGGTCAGCGCGGCGAGGTTGGCTGCGAGCACCCACAACGGGTCGCTGGTCGGCGTCAGCACCAGCCTCGGCCAGCGGTTCGCGCCAGGCACCCTGTCGCAGTCGAGCGCGGGCAGCAGCCCGGCCCTCAGCAGCGACGACTTTCCCGCACCCGAGGGTGCCAGCACCACCTGGACACCGCCGCGCAGCAGCCTCTGGTTGAGCCGGTCGACCAGCTCGGCGAGCAGCCCGTCCCGGCCGAAGAACCAGTGCGCCTGCTCCGGACCGAACGCGGCCAGTCCCGGATAGGGGCACTCACCGAAGGAACCGCCCGCGATCGTCCTGCGGCGCACCCACACGCCGTCGCGGTAGTAGAAGTGCTGGTCACGGCCCGCCTGGTGGATGTCGCCGGTGCCGGAAGCCTCCAGATGGATTCGGGGTAGCGGAGTCGTCGGCGGGTCGGTGGGCTCCATCGGTCACCGCTCGGTGATGTGCTGGTCCCGCGCGGCCTGATAGATCGAGCCGCGCCCCGAGTTCGTCGCGGTCATGGTGACCGCCGGAGCGGGCGAGGGTGGTTCTTCGGCGGGCGGCGCCTGCTCGGCCGCCGGTGGATAAGGATGATCGGGCAAGGAGATCCACGCGACCGTGTCGGTCTCCTTGACCGCCACCCGTACCGGCCGGAACGTCGCCGCGTCGAGTGCCGCACTGTTGCGCACGACCTCGTCGAAGAACCACCCGGAGGCGATCAGCGCCAGCACGCCGGGCGACTCGGCCAGCGCCTGCTTCACCGCCGGCGCGTCCAGCAGCCGGAACGTCAGGTTGACCGCGCTCGCCGTGACGCCGTGGTCGTCGAAGGTGACCTCACCGGCGTGCAGCGCCATCCGCAGCCGGATCTGTTCGGCAGGCGGATGTTTCGCGTTGTGGGCGCGCAATTCCGTGACCAGCGCGCGCGGCAGCGTCTCGACGAACGGTCCCTTCGGCGTCTCTGCGGGAGCGAGCACGAAGACGCCGTCCCCGCGGTCCTCGCGATGACATTCGCGCCACGACAGGCCCGCCGCCCGGAACGCCCGCTCGAGCGCGCGATACATCCCGGCGCGCACGGCCACCTGGGCCGGGGTGTTCCGCCCCTGATCCCCGAAGCCCCGCACGTCGACGGCGAGAACGGTCCGGTGCACGGCGAGTGGCGTTCTGATCTCGGACACTCCGCGATGCTGGCAGCAAAGCCACGCGGAGTATGCGTCATCTGACGCATTGCGCGGATCAGCCGGAGACGAACAACGCGACCTTCTTCGCGACCGGCGGCGTGATCCACGGACCGGCGCCGTCGCTGAGGAGCACACCGGCGGGGTCCACGGTCAGCTCGGCGCCCGCGAAGTCGTCCGGCAGCTCGAACAGCACGAACTGCTCGGTGCCCGGCTTGGCGCACACCTTGGTGCCGCCCGGTAGTTCGAGCGCGAACGTGTCCGGCTCGATGACCCTGCCGGGACCGCCCGGCCCGTCGACCGTGACGCGCAGGTCGGCGCATTCCAGGAAGATCCGGTGGTCGGCGGCCCAGCCCGCCGCGCCCGTCCATGGCTGCAGATAACAGCTTCGCTTGCCGAAGTCGATGCCGACCTCGACGCTCCCGGCGGCGACCGTGCCCGTTCCTGTGGTGCGCGCGTCGCCCATCCCGACGACGCGGGCGCGGTAGAAACCCGCCGGGTTCTCCGGACCGCGGATTCCGGTGCGCAGGTTGTAGGACAGCGACCGCCCGGCGTCGAGCAGCTCCAGCACCGCCGACTGTCCTTTTCGGACACTCACGAGCACGGAATCACCGCTGTTCGCCGGGCGTGCCAGCAGTCTGCGCTGCTCACCGACCCGGACGGCAGGCGTGACCGGCATCGGCTTCCCCGAAACCGGGACCGGCTCGAACGCGGGTTCCCTGGTGCCGTAGGCGATGACGAATTCGTAGCCGTCGGCCGCTTTCTTGCCGCCGAGTTCGGGCGGCAGGTCCGTGCGGACCTCGACCGCGCTGAACCCGAGACTGAAATGCGGGCCGACGAACGCGCCGATGCCGGGGTCCAGCCGCGTCGCGGTCGCGGGCGGCTGCAACGGCCGGGCACTGAGTTCGAGGTAATCGGCAGCGGCCGCCGGAACTTCCGCCGCGCAGGCGCCCGCGAACAGCACCAGCGCAGCGGCCAGCCCGGCGGCGCACATTCTCATCCGGCTATCCCCCTAGACAAGGAAAGGGGACAGCTTAAACCTAAGAATCGAAGTCGACCGTCAGGGTGTCCGAAACGGGCAGAGATTGACATGTAAGGACGAAGCCAGCTTCGACTTCGGCCTTTTCCAACGCGAAATTGCGTCGCATGTCCACTTTTCCGGCGGTGACCTTCGCGCGGCACGTGCCGCATACCCCGCCTTTGCACGCGAACGGCAGATCGGGGCGGAACCGCTGCGCCCCGTCCAGCACCGAAGTGTCACGAGACAATGTCATTGTGGTCGCCCGGCCGTCGAGCACGAGCGTCACTTCACTGGCGGCGCCGACGACCTCGGGGTCGGCGTGGTGCACGGGCTCCGGCGGCAGATCGTCCACATAGAACAATTCCTGATGCACCCGCTCTTCGGGCACGCCCAGCTCCGTGAGCAGGCCTTGCGCGCCGGTCACCATTTCGAACGGGCCACACAGCCACCAGTGCGCGACGTCTTCGACCGGCACCAAAAAGCCGAATATTTTTCGTAATTTATCGGCGTCGAGACGGCCGGTGAACAATTCCGCCTCGCGGGGTTCGCGCGAAAGCACATGCACGAGTTCCAGCCTTGACGGATGCCGATCCTTCAGATCCGCGAGCTCGTCGGCGAACATGACCGTGTCGGTCCGGCGGTTGCCGTAGAGCACGGTGACGGTGATGTCCGGGTTCGCGAGCAGCGACGACGCGATCGACAGCACGGGCGTGATGCCCGAGCCCGCCGCGATCAGCACGTGGTGCGCGGCCGTGTCCAGGTCCGGGGTGAACTTCCCGGTCGGCGCGGCGACCTCGATCTCGTCGCCCGGCTTGACCTCGTTGACCAGCCACGACGAGAACAGCCCTCCCGGCACCTCGCGCACGCCGACGCGCGGGCGCGCACCCGCCGGCGCGCAGATCGAGTACGACCGCCGCTCGTCGCGGCCGTCGACCACCCGGCGCAGCGTCAGCGACTGGCCCGGCAGGAAGCGGTACTCCGCGTCGAAGTCCGGCGGCACGTCGAAGGTCACGGCGACGGCGTCGTCACACAGCCGCTCGACGCCTGCCACGGTGAGAGTGCGGAACGCGGCCACTCAGATCTCCTTGACGTGTTCGAAAGGCTCAAGACAGGCGCGGCACCGGCGCAGTGCCTTGCACGCGGTCGCGCTGAACCGGGACAGCTCTTCGGTGTCCGCGGAATCGCAGCGCGGGCACCGGACTCTGGACACCGGCGCGCTCAGCGTGAGCGGGATCGGGCCGGTCAGCCGCGGCGCCTGCCCCGGCGGCGCGATACCGGCTTCGGCCAGCTTGCGCTTGCCGTTCTCGCTGATCCAGTCGGTCGACCAGGCAGGCTGCAGCACGGTCCGCACCTCGACCTCGGCGAACCCGGCGCCGAGCAACGCGTGCTCGAGGTCGTCGCGCATGGTGTCCATGGCCGGGCAGCCGGTGTACGTCGGCGTGATCGACACGACCACGCGGCCGTCGGCCTCGTCGACCTCCCGCAGCACGCCGAGATCGGCCAGCGTGAGCATCGGCAGCTCGGGGTCGGTGACCGTGGCCGCGACGGCGGCCGCCGTCACTGTGCTCACCACGTCGCGTCCGGATGCGCCCGAGCGACGCTCTGCATCTCCGCCAGCAGGAAACCCAGCTGCTCGGTGTGCACACCGTCGCGCCCGGTCTTGCCGGAGACACCGGCGAGTGCGCCGGCTTCGGGCTTCTTCAGCGTCGAGGCCGCGAGAACCTGCGCGAGCACGCCGTCGAACTCCTCGCGCAGCGAGGCGGCGTCGACGAGTTCGACCGGGTGCGTCAGGAAAAGCTCGCCGACATACGGCCAGGCCGCGTCGAGCCCCTCCTGCATCCGCTCGTGCGACAGCTCGGTGCCGTCGCCGAGCCGGACCATCCACTGCGCGGCGTAATCACGGTGGTAGGCAAGCTCTTTGACGCCCTTGGCCGCGATCGCCGCGAGCACCGGGTCCTCCGACGACACCAGCCGCTGGAGCAACGCGAGCCGCCACGTCGAGAACACGAACAGCCGCGCGATCAGGTGCCCGAAGTGCCCGCCGCCCAGCTCCGCGAGCCGGACGTTGCGGAACTCCCGGTCGGACCGGAAGAACGCCAGCGCGTCTTCGGAACGCTCGGTGCCGTCGGCCTTGCCGACCCTGGCCAGCAGCAGCCGGGCCTGGCCGAGCAGGTCGAGGCCGATGTTCGCGATGGCGACCTCGTCCTCCAGCTCGGGCGCGTTGGTGCACCACTCCTGCAGCCGGTGCGAGAAGATCAGCGCGTCGTCACCGAGCATCAGGCAGTACGCGGCGAGCGCCTGACCGTCCACACCGGACGGCACCGAGGTGTCCACCCCGGACAGCGGGTCGTCGAACCCGGTGCCGAACGCCCAGCGTGCGTCGTTCTCCTCGGTGATCGCTTCGTAAGCGTTGTCGAAACTCATATGTGCGGCACATTCTCGGGGATGTCGTAGAAGGTCGGGTGCCGGTACACCTTGTCGCCGCTGGGCGCGAAGAACGGGTCCTTCTCGTCCGGGCTCGACGCGGTGATGTCGTCGGCCTTGACGACCCAGATGGACACCCCCTCGTTGCGGCGGGTGTAGAGGTCACGCGCGTGACGCAGCGCCATCTCGTCGTCCGCCGCGTGCAGCGAGCCGACGTGGACGTGGTTCAGCCCGCGCTTGCCACGGACGAAGACCTCGTAGAGCGGCCAATCATGCTTCACGCTGCTGCCTCGGCTTTCTTCTTCTCCGCGTGGGCGACGGCGGCTTCGCGCACCCACGCGCCCTCGTCCTGCGCCTTGCGCCGGTGCGCGATGCGCTGGGCGTTGCACGGGCCGTTGCCCTTGAGGATGTTCTTGAACTCGTCCCAGTCGACGGCGCCGAAGTCGTGGTGGCCGCGCTCGGCGTTCCACTTCAGGTCCGGGTCCGGCAGTGTCACGCCGAGCGCCTCGGCCTGCGGCACCGACATGTCGACGAAGCGCTGGCGCAGCTCGTCGTTGGTGTGCCGCTTGACCTTCCACGCCATGGACTGCGCGGTGTTCGGCGAGTCGGCGTCCGGCGGGCCGAACATCATCAGCGACGGCCACCACCAGCGGTCGACGGCCTCCTGGACCATCTCGCGCTGGCCGTCGGTGCCCCGCATCATCGTCATCAGCAGCTCGAAACCCTGCCGCTGGTGGAACGACTCTTCCTTGCAGATCCGGATCATCGCCCGCGCGTACGGCCCGTACGAGCTGCGGCACAGCGGCACCTGGTTGCAGATCGCGGCGCCGTCGACCAGCCAGCCGATCACGCCGACGTCGGCGAAGGTCAGCGTCGGGTAGTTGAAGATCGACGAGTACTTCTGCCTGCCGGTGATCAGCTTGTCGGTCAGGTCGGCGCGGTCGGCGCCGAGTGTTGCCGCCGCCGAGTACAGGTAGAGCCCGTGCCCGGCCTCGTCCTGCACCTTCGCGAGCAGGATCGCCTTGCGCCGCAACGAAGGCGCGCGGGTGATCCAGTTGCCTTCCGGCTGCATGCCGATGATCTCGGAGTGCGCGTGCTGCGCGATCTGCCGGATCATCGTCTTGCGGTAGCCGTCCGGCACCCAGTCGCGTGGTTCGATGCGCTGGTCGCGCTCGATCGTCTGCTCGAAGAGAGCCTCGAGTTCGGCTGTCATGCCTTTTCCTTCGCCACCAAGGTGAGCACGTCGTACTTCGCGACCGACTCGTCGTTCTGGTTGGTCACGTCGGCGTCCCAGCGGACCTCGCCGTACTCCTGGTCGACGCGTGGGGTGATCTGCTTCGCGGTCAACGTCACCGTCAGAGTGTCGTCGACCTTGACCGGGGTCAGGAAGCGCAGGTTCTCCAGCCCGTAGTTCGCGAGCACCGGGCCCGGCTCCGGCGAGACGAACAGGCCCGCCGCGAACGAGACGACCAGGTAGCCGTGCGCGACGATGCCGCCGAACAGCGGGTTAGCGGCGGCCGCCTCGGGATCGGTGTGCGCGTAGAAGCTGTCGCCGGTGAACTCGGTGAAGTGGTCGATGTCGGCCTGGGTGACCTGACGCGGCCCGGCGACGACGGCGTCGCCGACCTTCAGCTCCGCCAACGACTTCCGGAACGGATGCTCGTCGGAGATCGTGCGCGGCGCGCCCGCGACCCACTGGCCGGTGACCGCGCTGAGCAGCTTCGGCGTGCCCTGCACGGCGGTGCGCTGCAGGTGGTGCATGACGCCGCGGATGCCGCCCATCTCCTCGCCGCCACCGGCGCGGCCGGGGCCGCCGTGGACGAGCTGCGGCATCGGCGAGCCGTGCCCGGTCGACTCCTTCGCGTCGTCGGCGTCGAGCACCAGCAGGCGCCCGTGCCACGGCGCCACGCCGAGCACGACCTCGCGGGCGAACTCGGTGTCGGCGGTGACGATCGAGCCTGCCAGGCTGCCTTCGCCCTTGGCCGCGTACGCGATGAGCTGCTCGGTCGAGGTGTACGGCAGCAGCGTCGAAACCGGCCCGAACGCTTCGACCTCGTGCGGCTCGGCCCGCTCCGGGTCGGCCTTGAGCAGCACCGGCGAGAGGAACGCGCCACGCTCGGCGTCGGCGTCGACCACGTCGACCTTCTCGGGGTCACCGAAGACGATGCTGCCCGCGGCGAGCAGCGCCTTCAGCGAGCGGCGCACCTCTTCGCGCTGCTCCAGGCTGGCGAGCGCGCCCATCCGGACACCCTCGGCGTTCGGGTTGCCGACGGTCACCTTGGCGAGCCGCGCGCTGGCGGCTTCGGCGACGGCGTCGAGCAGCTCGGCCGGCACGAACGCGCGCCGGATCGCGGTGCACTTCTGGCCTGCCTTGGTGGTCATCTCGCTGGTCAGCTGCTTCACGAACAGGTCGAACTCGACCGTGCCCGGCTTGGCGTCCGGCCCCAGGATCGAAAGGTTCAGCGAGTCGGCCTCGGCGTTGAACCGGACGGCGTTGCGGATGATCGCCGGGTGCGCCCGCAGCTTCTGCGCGGTCGACGCCGAGCCGGTGAAGCTGACCAGGTCCTGCGCGGTGACGTGGTCGAGCAGGTCGCCGACGCTGCCCGCGACGAACTGCAGCGAGCCCTCGGGCAGGATGCCCGACTCGATGATCAGCTCGACCAGCCGCGCGGTGAGGTACGCGGTCTGGCTGGCGGGCTTGACCAGGCTCGGCACCCCGGCGAGGAACGCGGGCGCGAACTTCTCCAGCGGACCCCAGACGGGGAAGTTGAACGCGTTGATCTGCACGGCGACACCCAGCAGCGGGCTCGCGATGTGCTGGCCGACGAAGGTGCCGCCCTTGCTCAGCGGCTCGACGGCGCCGTCGACGTAGACCTTCGAGTTCGGCAGCTCGCGCTTGCCCTTGCTGCCGTAGGTGAACAGCACGCCGATGCCGCCGTCGACGTCGAACTTCGAGTCACCCAGCGTCGCGCCGGTCTTGGCGGACAGCGCGTACAGCTCGGTCCGGTGCTCACGCAGGTGCGAGGCGAGCGCCTTCAGCAGCGCGGCACGCTGGTGGAAGGTCAGCTCCCGCAGCGCGGGCCCGCCGACGCGGCGTCCGTAGTCCAGCGCCGCGGCCATGTCCACGCCCGCCGACGAGACGCGGGCGATCTCCTCGCCCGTCGTGGCGTCGTGCAGCGGGACACCCTCTTCGGCCGAGGTGTGCCACTCGCCGGACACGTAACTGCGCAGCAAGGCCATCAGGGTTCGCCCTCTCCTGGATTAACCAACCGTTCGTTCAGTAATTCGCATCTTAGCGCGCGGCCCAGCGAAGTGGTAGGTGCGTGACGCCGTTGATGAAGTTCGAGGTCAGCCGCCGAGTAGGCCCGGCAAGCTCGACCTGCGGCAGCATCCGCAGGAACTCCGCGAAGAAGATCTTGAGCTGCAGCCGCCCGAAATGCGCGCCGAGGCACAGGTGCGGGCCCTGCCCGAACGCCAGGTGCTCGTTCGGCGTCCGCCCGATGTCGAACCGGAACGGGTCCGCGAACACGCGCTCGTCGAAATGCGCGGACACGTGATAGACGACCACCTTGTCCCCCGCTGCGATCCGTTGCCCGGCCAGCTCGACGTCGCGGGTGGCCGTGCGCCGGAAGCTCAGCACCGGCGGATGCCAGCGCAATATTTCCTCCACCGCACCAGGAAGCAGCGAAGGATTCTCGCGCAGCCGCTGATATTCGCCAGGATTTTCGACCAGCGCGAGAACGCCGCCCGGCAGCGCGCTGCGCACGGTGTCGTTGCCCGCGATCACCACGAGAAAGAAGAACATCTCCAGCTCGGCGTCGTCGAGCGCGCGGCCGTCGACCGACGCCCGGACGAGCGCGGTCATCAGGTCGTCCGCGGGCTTCACCCGTTTGGCCTCGGCGAGTTCCTGGGCGTAGGCGAACATGTCCCGCAGCGCGGCGGGCGAGCGCGGGTTGACCGGCTTGCCGTCGGCGTCGCGCACCACCTCGGCGTGCTCGGGGTCCTGATAACCGATGACGCGGTTTGTCCACTTCAACAGCAGCGCGCGATCCGACGCGGGAACGCCCAGCAAATCGGCCAGATTCAGCAGCGGGAAGTCGTCGGTCACCTCGGCCGGGAGGTCGCACGCGCCGCGGTCCGCGACGGCGCCGATGAGCGCGCGGGCCCGCTCGGTGATCTGGCCGGCCGAGCGTTCCAGCCGGCGCCGGGTGAACACCGCCGAGACCAGCTTGCGCAAACGATTGTGCTCCGGCGGGTCCATGTTGAGAATCATCCGGCGGATGAACGCGAGGTCGGCCGCCTCGGGATCACGGATCTGGGTCGCGCCGAGCGAGGACGAGAACAGCTCCGGGCTGCGCAGGACGTGCTTCACGTCGGCATGCCTGGTGACGGCCCAGAAACCGGGTCCGGCAGGCCAGTCGTCCACCTCGTGCTCGTCCTGCCAGGCCACCGGCGCGACGTCGCGCAGCAGGCGGAACGCCTCGTGTGGCACGCCTCGTGAGAACACCCGCGGATCGAAGACGTCGACCGTCTTGACACCGGCCTGGTCACTGCCTTTACTGAGCGACACCTTTATCAACCGTCCATTCGGTCAGTCAGTTCAAGCGCGAAGGCAGTGGAGCGCCCATGTCCAGCAACGCCGCCGAAACGATGTTCGGCGACGACGCCGCGACCCGATCGCTCGGCATCGAACTCCTCGAATTCGGCGAAGGCCGGGCCGTCGCCAGCATGCGCGTGACCGACCCGATGGTCAACGGACACGCCATCGCGCACGGCGGCTATGTCTTCCTGCTGGCCGACACCGCGTTCGCCTACGCGTGCAACAGCCGCGGCCCGGTGACCGTCGCCGCGGGCGCCGAGATCTCCTTCGTGGCCGCGGCCAAGGCCGGTGACGTGCTGGTCGCGACGGCCGAGGAGCGGACCCGCTTCGGCCGCAACGGCATCTACGACGTCACGGTGCGCCGCGACGACACCGTGATCGCGGAATTCCGGGGCCGCAGCCGGGTCATCGGCCGGACAGAGGACGAAAAGTGACCGACACCGCCGAAAAACTGAGCCTCGACGAGCTCCGCGCGCTGCAGCTCACGCGTCTACAGTGGACGCTGGAGCACGCGTACGCGAACGTTCCCTTCTACACCAGGAAGTTCGACGAGGCAGGCGTCCGCCCCGGCGACTGCCGCACGCTCGAAGACCTGGCGAAGTTCCCGTTCACCACGAAGCTCGACCTGCGTGACAATTACCCATTCGGCATGTTCGCCGTGCCCCAGGACCGGATCCGGCGGATCCACGCGTCCAGCGGCACCACCGGCAAGCCGACCGTCGTCGGGTACACCGAACAGGACATCGACACCTGGGCCACGGTCGTCGCCAGGTCGATCCGCGCGGCGGGCGGCCGTCCGGGGCACAAGGTACACGTCGCCTACGGCTACGGCCTGTTCACCGGCGGGCTCGGCGCGCACTACGGCGCGGAGAAACTGGGCTGCACGGTGATCCCCGCCTCCGGCGGGATGACCAGCCGCCAGGTGCAGATCATCACCGATTTCCAGCCGGAGATCATCATGGTCACCCCGACCTACATGCTCACCCTGCTGGACGAATTCGAGCGCCAAGGCGTCGACCCGCGCGCGAGCTCGCTCAAGGTCGGCATCTTCGGCGCGGAGCCGTGGACCGAGCAGATGCGCGCCGAGATCGAGGAACGGGCCGGTATCGACGCCGTCGACATCTACGGGCTGTCCGAGGTGATGGGCCCCGGTGTCGCGCAGGAATGCGTCGAGACCAAGGACGGGCTGCACATCTGGGAGGACCACTTCTACCCCGAGGTGATCGACCCGTTCACCGAGCAGGTGCTGGCCAGTGGCGAGAGCGGCGAGCTGCTGTTCACCTCGCTGACCAAGGAAGCGCTGCCGATCATCCGGTACCGCACCCGCGACCTGACGCGGCTGCTGCCCGGCACGGCGCGGCCGTCGTTCCGCCGGATGGAAAAGGTCACCGGCCGCAGCGACGACATGATCATTCTCCGTGGGGTCAACGTCTTCCCGACCCAGATCGAGGAGATCGTGCTCCGCACCGAGGGCCTGGCCCCGCATTTCCAGCTGGTCCGTACCACCCGCGGCCGGATGGACCACCTGACCGTCCACGTCGAGGCGCGCACGGACACCTCGGCCGACCGGCGGGCCGCCGCGGCGGCGGAACTGATCGCCGGGGTCAAGGACGGCGTCGGCGTCACCGTCGACGTTGAGGTCTTCGACCCGGACACGCTCGAACGTTCGCTCGGCAAGATGCGCCGCGTGCTGGACCGGCGGGAAGGCAGATGACGACCACTCCCGGATCACCGGCCAGGCGCGGCAGGCCGGGCTACGACCTCGAATCACTGCTCCAGGTGGCCGTCAGGCTGTTCAACGAGCGCGGGTACGACGGCACCAGCATGGAGGACCTCTCCCGCAAGCTCGGCATCACGAAATCCGCCATCTACCACCACGTGCCCAGCAAGCAGGAGCTGCTGCGACTCGCGGTGGACCGCGCGCTCGGCGGGCTCTTCGCGGTCGCGCAGGACACCGAGGCCATCGAAGGCAGGGCCATCGACCGGCTGGAACACCTGGTCCGCGGCAGTGTGCTGGTGCTCGTGGAGCAGCTGCCGTTCGTGACGCTGCTGCTGCGCGTGCGCGGCAACACCAAGGTCGAGCGGGCCGCGCTCGCCAGGCGGCGTGAGTTCGACCGGATCGTCACCGAGCTGGTCAAGCAGGCCGAGACCGAGGGCGACGTGCGGCCGGACATCGACCCGGCGGTGACCAGCAGGCTCCTGTTCGGCATGGTCAACTCGCTCACCGAGTGGTACCGGCCGCGCCGTGGCTCGACGCCCGCCGAGCTGGCCGACGCGGTCAGCAAGATCGCGTTCGACGGCCTGCGCCTGCCGTCTCAGCCCGCGTCGGCCTGAGGCGGCCTTCCCGCCTGCCAGAGCAGTGCTTCGCGGAGCTGGTGGATGAGTTCCTCGTCGTCGGCCTCGGACGGGTCGACACCCAGCGGCAGCCAGGTTTCGCAGACCTTCACGCCGTGGTCGTAGTTCGTGATGAGGACGCCCGCGTAGGTCAGCTCGTCGCCGGTCCCGTCCAGGCACACCTTGCGGCTCTGCAAGGTGACCGACACCCAGCGCTCGCGCCGCTGCCCGGCCTCGCCACCGGAATCGTTCATCTGTTCCTACCCCATGGCGCGCCCAAGACAACTCGAACGTGTCGTCGCGCGGAGGAGTCCCCGGGTTACTCACGAGTCGTACCGGTTCGATAACGCCCACACTTTTGACATGTCGTCAACAGCTTGTTGACAGACCGCCGACGGATCACGACGCTGGAGTCATGAGCACGGTGACGAGACGGCGCAGGCTGGAGCCGGAAGCACGGCGGGCCGAGATCCTCGCCGCCGCACACAAGCTGTTCGAGGCAGGCACCTACGCGTCCGTGTCCACTTCGGACATCGCGAAGGCGGCTGGCGTGGCGCGCCCGCTGATCAACCACTACTTCGGCGGCAAGCGGGAGCTGTACCTTGAGGTGCTCCGGCAGATGATGGTGGTGCCTGCGCCGGTCACCGAAAGCCTGCCGAGGACCACCATGGAGCACCGGCTGGAGATCAGCGTCGACCGCTGGCTCGACGTGGTCGAGCGCAACAAGCGCACCTGGCTGACCGCGATCGGCCCCGAGGCGATCGGCCACGACCCCGACATCGAGCGGATCATGCTGGAGGCCGACGAGATCGCCGCCGACCACGTGCTCGAAGCCGCGCTGATGCACGAGCTCACCGAGGGCCGTGAGCAGCTCCGCGCGATGATCCGGTCCTACGGCAGCATGCTGCGCGCGGCGTCGCGCGAATGGCTGATCCGCGGCACGCTGGACCGCGAGACGCTGCGGACGTTCCTGCTCAGCTCGATCCTGCACCTGCTCAAGGTCACCTACCCGGCCGTCCTCGACGCACGTACGCGGCCGGAGTGACGCCCTTCCAGCGCTTGAACGCGTAGATGAAGCTCGACGCTTCCGCGTAGCCGAGCCGGATCGCGACGTCCTCGACGCTGAGCGCGCCGGTGCCGAGCATCTCCTCGGCCAGCGCCTGGCGCACCTCGTCGACCAGCGCCCGGTAGCTGGTCCCGGCCTCGGTCAGCCTGCGCCGCAGCGTCCGCGCGCTCAGGTTCAGGTCGCGCGCGACGAGGTCCATGCCCGCGTCCGCGCCGCCGACCTCGATCAGCCGTTCCCGCACGTCCTGCGAGATCCCGGACCGCTCCCGCTTGCGCGCGACGAGTTCGCGGCACTGCGCAGCGCAGATCGCGACCGTGTGCGCGTTGGCCTGCGGCAGCGGGTGATCGAGATAGGCCAGGTCCAAAGTGGCCACAGTGGCGTCAGCGCCGAATCCCGGCTCGACCCCGAAAACGTCCACATAGGACTCAATGGCGCTCGGTCCGCCGTGCCGCCACAGGAGAGTCCGCAGTTTCACGCTCGGCAGCAGGTCGCGCATGACGGTGTGAATGGCCGCGAGATCCCGCAGCGAGAGAAACCGCGCGACGTCGGCGGGCACGCGGTCGTCGTTGAGCGTCAACGAGATCTTCTCGCCGTCGATGGCGATGTGCGGAATACAGAAGGTGAAGCTGAGATCGAGATAGCGCAGCGCGAACGCCATCGCGTCCCGGAGCGTCGGGCTGCTGATGCACGCGAACCCGAAGATCCCGAACGTCGTCACGTGGTACCGCCGCCCCAGCGCCAGCGCGACGGTGTCGTCGTCGCCGAGCCGCGCCACGACGTTGCGGACGACGGTCAGCTCCTGCCGCGCGTCGACCTGCACCGCCGGGTCGAGCAGCCGCACGGGCGTGAGCGCGGTGCCCCGCAGCACCTCGTCCGGCCCCATCCCCCGCTCGGCGGCGAACTGGCTGATCAGCAGGATGCTCGCCGCGCTGCGGGGGAAGTCCCAGTCGCGGACCGCGGGCACGGCGAGTTCACCCATGGCCGGAATTATGGATCGCCGGTCACTCGCTCGCCAAACCGACGGAAACTGTCGGACCCCATCCGTACCGTAGGGATCATGAGCGAAGCGATCCGTCCCTTCCGCGTCGACATCCCCCAGTCCGCGCTCGACGACCTGACCGACCGGCTGGCCAGAACCCGCTGGCCGGACGAGCTGCCGGGCGTCGGGTGGAGCTACGGCATCCCGGCGAGCTACCTCAAGGAGCTCGCCGAGTACTGGCGCACGTCCTACGACTGGCGCGCCGAGGAGGAGCTGCTCAACCGCTTTCCCCAGTTCACCACCACGATCGACGGGCAGAACGTGCACTTCCTGCACGTCAGGTCGCCGGACGAGAACGCCATGCCGCTGGTGCTCACGCACGGCTGGCCCGGCTCGATCGTCGAGTTCCTCGACATCATCGAGCCGCTGACCGAGCCGGAGTCAGGGCAGGCGTTCCATCTGGTGATCCCGTCGATCCCCGGCTTCGGTTTCTCCGGCCCCACCACCGAAACCGGCTGGGACGTGCCCCGCATCGCGCGGGCGTGGGCGGAGCTGATGCGCCGCCTCGGCTACGAGCGCTACGCGGCGCAGGGCGGCGACTGGGGTTCCGGCATCTCCCGCGAGCTCGGCGCGATAGCCCCGGAGAACGTCATCGGCGTGCACATCAACATGCTCTTCAGCTTCGGCACGCCGGAGTCCGACGAGGAGAAGGCGGTGCTGGCGAAGAACGAGCGCTACACGCGCGAACTCGCCGGCTACATGCAGCTGCAGTCGACGCGGCCGCAAACGCACGGCTTCGGGCTGGCGGACTCGCCGGTCGGGCAGCTCGCGTGGATCGTCGAGCGGTTCAAGGAGTGGACGGACTCCGCGGACCGCCCGGAGGACGCCGTCGACCGCGATCGCATGCTCACCAACGTGATGCTCTATTGGCTGACCAACACCGCGGCGTCCTCGTCGCGCATCTACAAGGAGGCGGTGCCGACGTACGGGCGGCCGATCCACGTGAAGGTGCCAGTCGGCGTCGCCACCTTCGCGCACGACATCGCGCACCCGGTCCGGCGGATGGCGGAGCAGACGCACAACATCGTCCACTGGTCCGAGTTCGAGCGCGGCGGCCACTTCGCCGCGATGGAGCAGCCCGAGGCGCTCGTCGAGGACATGCGTAAGTTCTTCAGCCAGCTGACCTGAGGGAGGAAAAGGGTGACCGAGCGACTCAGCCGCCGCGCGCTCAACCGGGCGACGCTGGAGCGGCAGCTGCTCCTGCGCCGCGCCAAGATGAGCGCGCTCGAAGCCATCGAGCACCTCGGCGGCCTCCAAGCGCAGGCGCCCTTCCCTCCCTATTACGCGTTGTGGGCCCGGCTGCAGGGCTTCAAGCAGGAGGAGCTCGCGCGGCTGCTGCTGGACCGCGAGGTCGTCCGGATCGCGTTGATGCGCGGCACCGTCCACCTGGTCACCGCGGCCGACGCGCTCGCCTGGCGCCCGCTGCTCCAGTGCATCTACGACCGCGACCTCGAACGCAACACCCAGCACGCGGCCAACCTGCGGGGCCTCGACCACGACCAGCTCGCCAAAACCGCCCGCGACCTGCTCACCGAGCGCCCCCACTCCACCCCCGAGCTCGGCGCCGCACTCGCCACCCACTGGCCGGACCGGGCACCCGCCTCGCTCAACCACGCCGCCCGCGGCCTGCTCCCCCTGGTCCAGATCCCGCCAAGGGGCATCTGGGGCAAGTCCGGCCAGACCACCTACGCCACCGCCGAAGACTGGCTCGGCCGCCCGCTCGACACCCAGGCGACGCCCGCCCAGCTGATCCTGCGCTACCTGGCCGCCTTCGGCCCGGCCACCGTGCAGGACGTCCAAGCCTGGGCGGGCATAACCCGTCTCGGCGAGATCGCCGCCACCCTCGACCTGCGCAAGTACCTCGACGAGGACGGCCGCGAGCTACTCGACCTCCCGCACGCCACGGTCCCCGACCCCGACACCCCGGCGCCCCCACGCCTGCTCGGCCCGTTCGACCAGACGATCCTGTCCTACGCCGACCGCACCCGGATCATCAGCGACCCGTACCGCAAGCGCATGATCACCCAGAACGGCATCGTCAAAGGCGCACTGCTGGCCAACGGCGAGGTCAGGGGCTGGTGGGAGACCAAGAAGTCCACGATCATCCTCACCCCCTTCGAAAAGCTCACCAAGCGCGACCTGGCCGCCCTCGAATCGGCCGCCGACCGCCTCATCCGCTGGGCCACCCCCACCGCCGAAACCCACACCGTCCAAGTAACCCCCGACTCGTGAGTGTTTAGACCGGTTAGAACCGGCCGTACCACTCACGACCCCCACGACGACCCCGGCCTGCCGCGGGCGAGTGGAACCTCCGCTGCGTCAGATGCAGCAAAGGTTCCACTCGCGCGCCACGTTTGCCCTTCCGGCCAAATAGAACCCAATGCCGGGTAGTTAAGGATCGGGCGGGTTGGTCAAGCCCGTTGCTCGGCGGGCCTGTGTGGGCGTTAGCTGGGTTTGCGATCGGTGGCCCACCCTTCGCGAAACCCGAGTGCTCACGCGTCGCTTGACAGCGCAGGCCAAGCCGTACCACTCACGACCCCGGAGCACGGAGGTTGGCCGGAAATGTCGATTCGATGGCCACGCGTCCACTTCCGGCGAGGCCGACCGGTGGGTAACTTCGGGGGATGGCTTCTCCATCGATCCTGATCGTCGGCTCCGGCTTCGGCGGTATCGGCACCGCGATCGAGCTTCAGCGCGCCGGTTTCACGGACTTCACGATCCTCGAGAAGGCGGCCGAGGTCGGCGGCGTCTGGCGCGAGAACACCTACCCCGGCGCCGGCTGCGACATCCCCTCGCCGCTGTACTCGTTCTCGTACGAGCCGAACCCGGACTGGCCCAAGCGGTATTCGCTGCAGCCGGACATCCACGCGTACCTCAAGCGTGTCGTCGGCAAGTACGGGCTGGCGAAGCACATCCGGTTCGGCACCGAGGTCACCAGCGCCACCTTCGACGAGGCCACCAACCGCTGGCGGATCGAGACCAGCACCGGGGAAACGCACGAGGCGGACGTCTTCGTGCCCGCCGTCGGGCAGCTCTCGCGGCCGGTCCGGCCGGACATTCCCGGCCAGGAGTCGTTCAAGGGCAAGAGTTTCCACTCCGCGCGGTGGGATCACGACTGCGACCTCGAAAACAAGAAGGTCGCCGTCATCGGGACGGGCGCGAGCGCGATCCAGTTCGTGCCGGAGATCCAGCCGCGAGTGCACACGCTGAACCTGTTCCAGCGCACCGCCCCGTACATCATGAACAAGACCGACACCCGCTACCGCCGCTGGCAGCGGCGCCTGTTCAAGGCGCTGCCCGCCACCCAGCTCATGGGCAGGCTGCGCATCTGGTTGCTCGCCGAGTACGCCACCTACGCGATGACCAAGCATCCCTTGCTGGCCAAGGGTTTCGAGCTGCGCACCGAACAGCTGCGCCGCCGTCACATCAAGGACCCGGTGTTGCGCGCCAAGCTCACGCCGCACTACGACATGGGCTGCAAGCGGATCCTGTTCACCAACGACTACCTGCCCGCGATCGCGCGGCCCAACGTGCACGTCGAGACCGCGAAGATCACCGAGATCACCGAAACCGGCATCCGGACCGAGGACGGCGTCGAGCACGAAGCCGACGTGATCGTCTACGGGACCGGGTTCGCCGCGACCGACTTCCTCGGCAAGCTCAAGGTCCACGGGCTCGGCGGGCGCTCACTCGCGGACAGCTGGGCCGGCGGGGCGCGGGCGTACCTGGGGATCGCCGTGCCCGGGTTCCCGAACCTGTTCTGTGTGTACGGGCCGAACACCAACCTCGGCGCCGGGTCCATCATCTACATGATCGAACGGCAGGCCCGGTACATCCGGCAGGCCGTCGAGCACATCGCCAGGCCTGATGTGTCCTATGTGGACGTCAAGACCGAAGTCGAAGAACGCTACGACACGGAAATCCAGCAACGTCTGGCGCGCAGTGTCTGGACCAAGTGCGCCAGCTGGTACCGCCAGGACGACGGCCGCGTGACCACCAACTGGCCGGGCCTGGTCTCCGAATACGACCGCCGGACCAGGAAGATCGACCTGCTCGACTATCACACCACCGGGTGAAACCGGGCCGGACGCCGACCCTCGCAGGCGGCGTCCGGCCCGGAAATCAAGGCAGCGTGGCCAGGTTCGCGCTCACCGAGTTGGCGAACGCGTAGCCGTTCGAGGCGTCCCAGTTGATCGACCAGGTCATCGCGCCCCTGATCGTCGGGTACGTCGTCGACGGCTTGAAGCCACCGCAGCCCGTGCCCTTGGCCAGGCAGTTCAGCGCCGCGTTGACGTTCGACGGCGACTGGTAACCGCCGCCCGCGGCCGAACCCGAAGCCGGCAGGCCGAGCCCGACCTGGTCGGCGCGCAGGCCGCCCTGGAGCTGGATGCAGGCCAGCGAGGTCAGGAAGTCGATCGAGCCCTGCGAGTACACCTTCTGGTCGCAGCCGAGCATCGCGCCGCTGTTGTAGTACTGCATGTTGACGATCGTCAGGATGTCCTTGATGTTCAGCGCCAGCTTGAAGTACTCGGCGCCGGTCGACTGCATGTCGATCGTCTGCGGCGCCATCGTGATGATCTTGCCGCCGCCGTTGTAGATGCTGCGCAGCGCCTGGCCCATGTAGGTGCTGTTGACGCCGTTCTCGAGGTCGATGTCGACGCCGTCGAAGCCGTAAGCCGAGATCAGCGACTTGATGCTGTTCGCGAAGTTGGTGGCCGAGTTGGAGTCGCCGACGCTGATCGTGCCGTTCTGGCCGCCGACCGAGATGATGACCTTCTGGCCACGGGCCTGCACGGTCTTGATGTCGGCCTTGAACTGGGCGTCGGTGTAGCCGCCGAGTTTGCTCGCCAAGCCGGGGTCGAGGGTGAAGCTGACCGCGCCCGGCGTCGTGGTCGCGTCCGCGAAGGACACGGCGATGATGTTGTAGGACTTCGGGACGTCGGCGATCTTCAACGCCTTGGCGCCGTTGTCGAAGTTGTGCCAGTACCCGGTGAGCACGTGCTTCGGGAGCGTGCCGTCACCCGGCGGGTTGCTGGTCGTGGTCGTCGTCGGCGGGTTGCTCGTCGAAGTGGTGGGCGACGAGGTGGTGGGCGTGGTCGGCGTGGTGGTCGGGGTGCCGCCGGGACCGTCGAGGTTGACGTCGTCCGCGAAGTACGCGGGCTGGCCGTACCAGCCGTGCAGGTAGATGGTGACGCTCGCGGTCGCCGAGCCCGTCTTGAACTTCAGCGAGAGCTGCGTCCACGAGCCGGTGGTGGGCGTCCAGGTGCTGGTGTCGGTCGTGCCGGTGCCGGTGACGCCGAGGTAGGTGTACGAGCCCTGCACCCAGGCGCTGAGCGTGTAGTCCGTGCTCGCCTTGACCGCGACCGTCTGGGAGCACTGGGCCTTGTCCTGGCCCGCGGGCGCCGCGGTGAGCGCGCCCGATCCGCTGTGCACCGGGCTGCTCACCAGGCTCGCGCCGCCGGTGCAGGACCAGCCGCTCAGCGAGCCGACCTCGAAGCCGGGGTTGGTCAGCAGGTTGGCCGCCGAGGCGTTGCCGGTGAGCGCCAGCGTCAACCCCAGGCAGAGCGCTAGTGAGGAGAACAAGGCTACGAGCGCGTGTTTCATTTTGAGCACAGCGGACCTCCACAGCGACGGGGTGGTGCACTCAAAATGGACTAGACCAATCTGATCGGTCAAGGAGGTGTCGGAGAGGGGCCATCCGAATGTCGGGAACCCGACAACGGCAGAATGGCGAGCCGGAACACCGATGCGGATCAGGAGCGTGGCAGTGGCTTTGCAGACGGTCGAGCAGAAGATCGCCGAGGAACTCGGTGTACGCGAGGGGCAGGTCAAGGCGGCCGTCGACCTCCTCGACGGCGGATCGACCGTGCCGTTCATCGCGCGGTACCGCAAGGAAGCCACCGGCATGCTGGACGACACCCAGCTCCGCACGCTGGAGGAGCGGCTCCGCTACCTGCGGGAACTCGCCGAGCGCCGGGTCGCGGTGCTCGAATCGATCCGCAGCCAGGGCAAGCTCGACGAGGCCCTCGAAGCGCAGATCATGGCCGCGGACACCAAGTCGCGACTGGAGGACATCTACCTGCCGTACAAGCCGAAGCGCCGCACCAAGGCGATGATCGCCCGCGAGGCCGGGCTCGAGCCGCTGGCCGACGGCCTGCTCGGCAACCCGGACACCGACCCGCACGCTGCCGCCGCGGTGTTCGTCGACGCCGACAAGGGCGTCGCGGACGCGCAGGCCGCGCTCGACGGCGCCCGCTCGATCCTGGTCGAGCGCTTCGCCGAAGACGCCGACCTGATCGGCGAGCTGCGCGAGAAGATGTGGGGCCAGGGCCGTCTCGCCTCGAAGGTCCGCGAGGGCAAGGCCGAAGAGGGCGCCAAGTTCTCCGACTACTTCGAGTTCGACGAGCCGTTCACCAAGATGCCGTCGCACCGGATCCTCGCGATGTTCCGCGGCGAGAAGGAAGAAGTGCTCGACCTGACCGTCGAGCCGGAGGAGCCCTCCGAGGAGCCCCGCGTCGGCCCGTCCGACTACGAGACCCGCATCGCGCACAAGTTCGGCATCGCCGCCAAGGGCCGCCCCGGCGACAAGTGGCTGACCGACACCGTCCGCTGGGCGTGGCGCACCAAGATCCTCGTGCACCTGGGCATCGACCTGCGGATGAAGCTGCGCCAGTCCGCCGAGGACGAGGCCGTGCGCGTGTTCGCCGCCAACCTGCGCGACCTGCTGCTCGCCGCGCCCGCGGGCACCCGCGCGACGCTGGGGCTCGACCCCGGCTTCCGCACCGGCGTCAAGGTCGCGGTCGTCGACGACACCGGCAAGGTGGTCGACACCGGGGTCATCTACCCGCACGTCCCGGCGAACAAGTGGAACGAATCGCTCGCCACGCTCGCGAAGATGTGCGCGACGCACAAGGTCGACCTGATCGCCATCGGCAACGGCACCGCCTCGCGCGAGACCGACAAGCTGGCCGGTGAGCTGATCAAGAAGTTCCCCGACCTCAAGCTGACCAAGGCGGTCGTGTCGGAGGCCGGCGCGTCGGTGTACTCGGCGTCGGCGTTCGCCGCGCAGGAGCTGCCCGGCATGGACGTCTCGCTGCGTGGCGCGGTCTCGATCGCGCGGCGCCTGCAGGACCCGCTGGCCGAGCTGGTGAAGATCGACCCGAAGTCGATCGGCGTCGGCCAGTACCAGCACGACCTGTCCGAGGTCTCGCTCTCGCGCTCGCTCGACGCGGTCGTCGAAGACTGTGTGAACGCGGTCGGCGTGGACGTCAACACGGCCTCCGCGCCGCTGCTGACCCGCGTTTCGGGCATCACGACCGGCCTGGCGGAGAACATCGTCAGCCACCGCGACCAGAACGGCCCGTTCCGCTCGCGGCTCGCGCTGAAGGAGGTCGCGCGGCTCGGCCCGAAGGCGTTCGAGCAGTGCGCCGGCTTCCTGCGCATCCCCGACGGCGACGACCCGCTCGACTCGTCCTCGGTGCACCCCGAGGCGTACCCGGTCGTCCGGCGGATCCTGACCACCACCGGCAAGGACATCCGCGCGCTGATCGGCAACACGCGTGAGCTGCAGTCGCTGAAGCCGCAGGAGTTCGTCGACGAGACGTTCGGTCTGCCGACGGTCACCGACATCCTGGCCGAGCTCGACAAGCCGGGCCGCGACCCGCGCCCGGCGTTCAAGACCGCGGTCTTCGCGGACGGCGTCGAGAAGATCTCGGACCTCAAGCCGGGCATGCGGCTCGAAGGTGTCGTCACGAACGTGGCCGCGTTCGGCGCGTTCATCGACGTCGGCGTGCACCAGGACGGCCTCGCGCACGTCTCGGCGCTGTCGAAGAACTTCGTGAAGGACCCGCGCGAGGTCGTCAAGCCCGGCGACATCGTGAAGGTCAAGGTCCTCGAGGTCGACATCCCCCGCAAGCGCATCTCGCTGACGCTGCGGCTCGACGACGAGCCCGGCCAGTCGCAGCCGCAGGACCGCCGCAGCGGCGGCCAAGGCGGCGGTCAGCGTCAGGGCGGCCAGCAGCGTCGCGGCGGCCAGCAGCAGGGCCGTGGCGGCGGCAACCGCGACCGCGCGCCCCAGGGCGGCTCACTCGCCGACGCACTCCGCAAGGCGGGCTACGGCAAGTAGAACCTGGATAAAGCGGGCTTTACTTCGCGGAGTAAAGCCCGCTTTATCCCCGGGAGTAAAGCGGGCTTTATCCCGGTCCTAAACGAAGCTTGCCTCGACCTTTACTTCGCGGAGTAAAGCCCGCTTTATCCCCGGGAGTAAAGCGGGCTTTATCCCGGTCCTAAACGAAGCTTGCCTCGACCTTGCCCAGGTCCCCGAAGTCGGCGACGACGTGGGCGCCGGGCGCGGTCGGGCAAGGTTTGGTCGCGGTGCCCGTCGTGACGACGTCGCCCGCGCGGAGCGGGTGGCCGTAGCGGTGCAGGTCGCCGACCAGCCAGTGCAGCGCGACGCGCGGGTCGCCGAGCACCTGCGCGCCCGTGCCACGCGCGAACTCCGCACCGTCCAAACGCAACACGACCTCTTGCGACGGCAGGTCGACGTCACGCCAGCCCGGCACGTCCCGGCCGACGACGAACCGTGAGCTGCACGCGGCGTCGGCGAGCAAATGCACCAGACCGACCTTCGCGTACTCGAAGTACCGCGAATCCGGCATCTCCAGCGCGAGGAACATCGAGTCGACGGCGTCGAGCACCTCGTCGAGGCCGTATTCCTTGCCTGGCACCAAATCCTCGCGCATGCGGAAGGCGAACTCGGCCTCCGCGACGGCCATGGTGAGACTGTCCGCGGGCACCGGCTCGCCCTCGTCATGACGGAAACGGGTGAACAACCGGCCGGGAAACGGCCCGTCGACGCCGATGTGCGCCTGTCCCAGCGGCGTCGTCGCCGCGATCTTCCAGCCGTAGTGCGGCCCAACGAGCTCGGCGAGCTTGTCCTGCACGGCCATCGCCTGCGCCGCGTCGGCGGGGCGCACGTCCTCCGGCAGCGCCTCGAGCCGATTCCCCGCCTGCCAGGCCTCCCACAGCAACGCTGCCGCGCGATCTTCGGAGTTCATCCCGCCAAGGGTCGCGGGGGTCGTGAGTGGCACGGCCGGTTCTAACCGGCCATACCACTCACGACCGCTTTCTAGGCGTTCATCTCGTAGGCGCCGGACAGGTCGCGCACGCGCGCCCAGACCGACTCGAAGCGCTCGGCGTCCACGACCGGCTTGCGGATCGCGGCGAGCGCGAGCTCCTGCTGCTTGTCCGTCGAGCTGGACTTGCCGTGCAACTCGACCGCGGCCGCGCTGAAGTCCTGCACGAAGGTCGCGAAGATCTGGTCGACCACAGCGGCGTCGAGACCCACCAGCTCGGCCTGCTCCAGGATCAGCTGCCCGTACACGACCAGCGTGAACAGCTCGGTCAGCGCGAGGCCGAAGTCGAGGTCGGCCTGCTGCGCCTCGTCCGGCGTGGCCTGGGTGAGGATGCCGACCAGCGCCTCGGCCTGCTCGGCGAACCTGGCGACGTTCGGGATGGCCGACGCCTTGGTGTACGCCTCGCGCCAGTCGTGGAACCGGACCTTCGACAGGCCGCGCGCCGGGCCCTGGCGGAACAGGAACTCGTCGTCCGTAGCGTCCGAACGCGTCGGAACCGGTTCGTAGGACTCGGGCGCGAACAGGTACGCGGGCATGAACTTGGCGATCAGCGCCAGGTTCACCGCGACCGTGCCCTCCAGCTTGGGCAGGCCGTCGATGTCGTTCTTGGCCATCGCGAGGTACGTGTCAGCCTCGAAACCCTTGGCCGCCACCACATCCGCGACCAGGCCGATGACCTTCTGCGCCTCGGTGGTCACCTTCATCTTGGTGATCGGGTTGAACAGCAGGTACCGGCGGTCGTCGGGGCTCGCGGTGCGGAAGTAGTCGACGGCGCGGTCGGAGAACAGCTTCATCGCCGTCAGCCGCGCGTACGCGTCGACGAATTCCCTGCGCACGTGGGGGAAATCGGTGACCGGCTTGCCGTACAGCACCCGGTTGTGCGCGTGCGTGATGGCTTCGTACAGCGAGTGCGTCGCCATGCCGATGCCGCCGAAGCACAGGTTGAACTTGCCGATGTTGACCGTGTTCAGCGCCGCGCTGAACGCGTCGGCGCCGGTGTGCAGGATGTCCTCGGCGTGCACCGAGTAGTCGTCGAGCCGGAACTCGGCGACGTACATCTGCGACGGCACCACGTTCTTGACCACGTGGTAGTTCGGGTGATTCGAGTCGGCGTAGAAGAAGACGTACTGGTCCTGGCCCTCGACGCCGTCGATGCGGCCGAACACCGAAACGGTGCCCGCGCAGTTGCCGTTGCCGATGTAGTACTTCGAGCCGTTGGCCCGGTAGCCGCCGTCGCCGTCCGGCGTGAGCACCAGATCCGACGAATAGATGTCGGCGCCATGCTCCTTTTCGGACAGTCCGAACGCCGCCACTCCCCCGGCCTGCAACGCTTCCGCCGCGCGCTTGCGGGCGACCTCGTTGCCGCTCTGCCACACCGGGCCGAGGCCGAGCACGGTCACCTGCATCGGGTACCAGTAGTTCAGGCCGTAGAAGCCGAGGATCTCCGAGAGCTCCGCGACGCGGCTGGTGTCCCAGCGCTTGTCGGGGTTGCCGTCGGCGTTGGCCGCGGGCGTGAAGAAGGTCGAGAACAGGCCTTCCTTGCCTGCGAACTCCAGGAAGTCCGCGTAGAAGGTCTTGTCGTGGTAGTCCGCGACGAGCTTGCGCTTGCCGCGCGACTCGAACCAGTCGATGGTCGCGCGCAGCAGGCGCCGCGTTTCCGGGTCGAACCGCTGCGGGTCGTAGCCATTCGGGTTCAGCAACATCGCATTTAACTCCCACGCTCGATTACTGGGCAGTAACTTAGCACGGCAAGCAAGGTCACATACCTGTCACGATCGGATGCTTTATACTGATCACACGGTCCGCTCCGTTCTGCCTCGGGCCGTGTTTCGTTGTCGACTACCACGCGCCGCGGCCGACGAGCACCACTCCGACGGTCTGCGCCGGGCAGGACAACCCTTCTCGACTTATGGAGACCCAGGGTGCGAGAGCGCCCGAAAACCCTATGAACGCATTCGCTGAACTCGGCCTGCCCACGACGCTGGTCACCGCGCTGTCCGCCCAGGGCATCGACACCCCGTTCCCGATCCAGGCGGCCACGCTGCCGCACTCGCTCGAAGGCCGCGACGTGCTCGGCCGCGGCCGCACCGGCTCCGGCAAGACCTACGCCTTCGTGCTGCCCGTGCTCGCCCGCCTGTCCCAGGGCCCGACGCGGCGCAAGCCGTTCCGCCCGCGCGCGCTGATCCTCGCGCCGACCCGCGAGCTGGTCACCCAGATCGAGGCGTCCATCGCCCCGCTGGCGAAGGCGCTGCAGCTCAAGGTCACCACGATCTTCGGCGGCGTCAGCCCGAACCCGCAGATCACCGCGCTGCGTGACGGCGTCGACATCGTCGTCGCCTGCCCCGGCCGTTTGCTCGACCACATGCAGAGCGGCAACGCGAAGCTCGACAACATCGACATCACCGTGCTCGACGAGGCCGACCACATGGCCGACCTCGGCTTCCTGCCCGCCGTGCGCCGCCTGCTCGACCAGACGCCGCCGCGCGGCCAGCGCCTGCTGTTCTCCGCGACGCTCGATGCCGGCGTCGACGTGCTGGTCAAGCGCTTCATGAACGACCCGGTCACGCACAGCGTCGACTCGGCCCAGTCGCCGGTCGACGCGATGACCCACCACGTGCTGCACGTCGAGGAGACCCACCGGTTCCCGGTGCTGGTCGACCTGACCGCCGCGCCCGGCCGCACGCTGGTGTTCACCCGCACCAAGCACCGCGCGAAGGCGCTCACCCGCAAGCTCAACGCGAACGGTGTCTCGGCCGTCGAGCTGCACGGCAACCTCGGCCAGAACGCCCGCACCCGCAACCTCGCCGCGTTCACCGACGGCACGGCGAAGACGCTGGTCGCCACCGACATCGCGGCGCGCGGCATCCACGTCGACGACGTCACGCTGGTCATCCACCACGACCCGCCCGTCGAGCACAAGGCGTACCTGCACCGCTCCGGCCGCACCGCCCGCGCGGGCGCCAGCGGCACGGTCATCACGCTGATGACCGACGAGCAGGTCGCCGACGTCCGCGACCTCGCGCGCAAGGCGGGCATCAAGCCGACCACCACGCAGCTCGGCCCCGGTCACCCGCTGCTCGCGGAGCTCGCGCCCGGCGAGCGCAAGTTCGCCACCGTCAAGCAGGCGACGAACCGGACCATGCCCAAGCAGGTCTCGGCCAGCGGCAAGGCACTGCCCGAGAAGGACGAAAAGAAGCCACGCCGTGGCGGCGCACCTGGCCGCGGCCGTGGTCGCGCCGGTCAGCCGCAGTCGCAGGACCAGCCGCGTCGCGGTGGCCAGCCTCGCCGCGGCGGCTCCGGCGGCGGCGCGCAGGGCGAGTCCCGGCGCGGTGGCGCGGCCGGTCAGTCTTCGCGTGGCGCCTCTTCGGGCCAGGCGGCTCGCGGTTCCTCGTCCGGCCAGCCTTCGCGTCGTGGCACCGCGGCCGGTTCCGGCCAGGGCCAGGCGAAGGGCCGTGGCCAGTCCGGCGGCGGCGCACCCGCTCGCCGCGGCGGCGCGGCGGCGTTCTCGTCGGGCACCCGCGCGGGCTCCCGCCGCACCGGCCGCTGACGCTCCCCTTATTCAAAGGTCGGGGATAAAGCCCGCTTTACTCCCGGGAGTAAAGCGGGCTTTATCCCGTCTGGATGTCTGGCCGGATGGCCCTTGTCCTGGCGTTCCACGGGCTGCGACGGTGAAGTCGTGCCTCTTCTGGACTTCACCTCCACTGACATGTATCCCGCGCTCGACCGGCTGCGCACGGAAGAACCGGTCCACTGGAGCCCGGAGCTGAACTCGTGGGCGATCACCCGCTACGCCAACATCGCCGCCGCGCTCCGCGATCCCCGGCTGGGTTCGGGCAGCATGACCGAGCTGATCGACCGGCTCCCCGAAGCGGATCGGCTGCGGCTGAAGCCGTTGCGCGACTCGATCAACCTGTGGATGGGTGGCACCGATCCGACCGCCCACAAGCGGATGCAACGGGTGATCAAGCGGTACTTCATGTCCCGCGAGCTGATGGCGGCGCTGCGCCCGCGCGTCCAGGAGATCACCGACGAGCTGCTGGACGAGCTGATCCCGCGCGGCGGCTGCGAAATCGTCGACGACCTGGCTTATCCGCTGCCCGCGCGCGTGATGGCCGAAATGCTCGGCATCCCCGAAAAGGACCGCGACCTGCTGCCGCGCTGGTCGCGTGACATCACCGCGGTGTTCAGCCAGATCGACGTGCCCAAGCTCCTCGAAAGCCAGCAGAGCATCGTCGAGATGTCGGACTACCTCCGCGAGGTCGTCGCGGACCGGCGTCGACAGCCCCGCGAAGACCTGATCAGCCTCCTGGTCGCCGCGCACGACAAGGGCGACATCGTCAGCGAAGACGAGATACTGGCCAACTGCGTGCTGCTGCTGTTCGCCGGGCACGAGACCACCGGCGGCCTGATCAGCGCGGGCCTGAACCTGCTGCTGCGGCACCCGGATCAGCTGAAGGCGCTCCGCGCGGACATGACGCTGCTGCCCGGCGCCATCGAGGAGATGCTGCGCGTCGACGGCCCGGCCTCGCTCACCACGCGGTTCTCGAAGGAACCGGTCGTGATCCACGGCCAGGAGATCGACGCGGACCAGCACCTCTACCTCGTGCTCGCCGCCGCCAACCGCGACCCCGAGTACTTCGACGACCCGACGCGGTTCGACATCACCCGCACCGGCAACCGCCACCTGTCGTTCGGGCAGGGCCTGCGCTACTGCCTCGGCGCCACGCTCGCCCGGCTGGAGGCCGAGATCTGCTTCACCTCACTGTTCGACAGGGTGGACGAAATCACGCCACACCCGGACGGAGCCACCCGCGAACGGCGCGGCCCCTTCGTCAGCGCGGTCACCGCGGTCCCGGTCACCTTCGGCTAGCTTCGCGCGCGGCGGGCGGCTTCGGGAACCGCACGAACGGGGCTTTTGTCACGCTCAAGGGAATGAACGTGGCTTGTGTGTGCTGGGTGGGTGACAAGGGCGCCCCTTGTCACCCAGAGCGTTGCAAGGGCGGCCCTTGTCACGTACCTAGGGGAACGTGCTCGAGCGAGTGGAAGAATTTCTGCATCGAACGGAGCAAACCTTCCACTCGCGCCGACCCCGGCCGGACCGGCGGGCGTGCCGACTCGTCAGGTACGCGTGCCGACTCTCGGGGTACGGGGTCGTGAGTGTTTTGACCGGTTAGAACCGGCCGTACCACTCACGACCTTCGGGCGGCTTCGCGCTCCAGCATCGTGGCGCGGCGGTCTTCGAAGCGGGTGGCCTGCGCGTCGAGGTTCTCGAGGAACTTGGCGAGCTCGTCGCGCGCGGTCTCGCCGACCTCGCCGAGGCCTTCGAGCTCGAAGACCTTCCAGTGGCGCAAAAGCGGCCAGATCACGTCGTCGTGGTGGATGCGCAGGTCGTAGATGCCCGCCTTGGCGATCAGCGCGGCCTTGCGCACGAAGCTCGGGATGATGTGCCCCGGCATCGCGAAGCCGACGACCTCGTCGGTGATCGCGCGCATCATCTCGTCGGGCTGAAGCTGCAGCGAAGCCGTCACCAGGTTGCGGTAGAAGACCATGTGCAGGTTCTCGTCCGTCGCGACGCGCGCGAGGAGCTTCTCGCAGAACGGGTCCTCGGTGTACCGGCCGGTGTTGCGGTGGGACAGGCGGGTCGCGAGTTCCTGGAACGACACGTACGCCATGACGTGCAGCAACGGCTTGTCGCCGCTGTCGTAGCCGGTCTGCATGACCTGCATGCGGGCGCGCTCCAGCTCGACCGGGTCGACGGCCCTGGTGACCAGCAGGTAGTCGCGGATGGCGATGCCGTGGCGGCCTTCCTCGGCGGTCCAACGGTGCACCCAGGTGCCCCAGGCGCCGTCGCGGCCGAAGGCGCGCTCGATCTCGCGGTGGTAGCTGGGCAGGTTGTCCTCGGTCAGCAGGTTGACCTCGAGCGAGGTCCGCGCGATCGGCGAGACCTTCGACTGCTCCGGGTCCCACGCCTCGCCGCCGAGGTCGGCGAAGTTGCGCCCCTCGCTCCACGGGACGTACTCGTGCGGCATCCATTCCTTGGCCGAGACCAGGTGGCGGTTCAGGTTCTCCTCGACCGTCGATTCGAGGTCGAGCATCAGGCGGGTCGTCGGCTCAAGGGCCATCGCGGGTCCTTCCTCAGTGGGGGCAGGACCCAAGTTACGGCACCGTAAGTTACGGTGCCGTAAGTGTGACTAGAATCCGCCAAGTCCCCGGGACCTGAGCACCGCCTTCTCGATCGGCCGGAACACGATCAGCTCGATACCGACGCCGACCAGCAAAATCAGGAAGATCGCGGCCATCACCGTCGGCATGTCGTTGAACGACGAACCCTGGTTCAGGTAGGCGCCGAGCCCGATTCCCAGCTGCGGAGACAGCGCGATGAGTTCCGCGGCCATCAGCGAACGCCACGAGAACGCCCAGCCCTGCTTCAGCCCGGCCAGGAAGCCGGGCAGTGCGGCCGGTAGCAGGATGTGCCGCGCCGAAGCCAGCTTCCCGGCGCCCATCACCTGGCCGACCCTCGGCAGGATCGGCGGGATCTGGTCGATGCCGCCGACCAGGCCGTTGGCGATGGACGGCACGGAGCCGAGCAGCACGACGAAGTAGATCGCGGCGTCGTTGATGCCGAACCACAGGATCGCGGCGGGCACCCAGGCGACCGAAGGCAGGCTCTGCAGGCCCGAAAGCAGCGGGCCGATGGCCGCGCGGACCAGGCGGACCTTGGCCACGAGCAGGCCGAGGGGCGTGCCGATCAGCACCGCGACGGCGAACCCGAGCACCGCGCGGTGCACCGACGTCCAGACGTAGCCGAAGACCTTGGCGTCGGCCACCCCGCTCCAGAACTCGTCCCACACCGCGAGCGGCGCGGGCAGCTGGAACTCCGGCCAGATCGCCGCCGCCCACAGTGCCTGCCAGAGCGCGATGAACAGCCCGAACGCCACCAGCGGCGGCAGCGCGGTGCGGGCGAACCGCACCACGGTCCGCTCGCCGCGCTGGGTGGTCGGGGTGTCGAGCGCGTCCAGGCCTGCCTCGACCGCCGAAAGATCGGCGGAGCGGTCAAGCTGCGGCATGGGTGCTGATCACCTCTCGGAGCCTGACCGTGATCTCGTCGGTGAGGCTCTCGTCGTCGAGCCGGGTGTCCCACTCCTGCACGACCCGGCCGGGCCGCGAGGAGAGCAGGACGACGCGCTGACCCAGGCGGACGGCCTCGCGGACGTCGTGGGTCACGAACAGCACGGCGGTGCCGGTGCTGCGGTAGACGCGCAGCAGCTCACCCTGCATGACGTCGCGGGTGATCGCGTCGAGCGCGGCGAACGGCTCGTCCATCAGCAGCAGCGCCTGCTCCGGCTGGCCGTCGACCCGCAGCGTCGCGGCCAGCGCCCTGGCGAGCGCGACGCGCTGGCGCATGCCGCCGGACAGCTCGTGCGGGCGCTTCGACCCGACCCCGCCCAGCCGGACGAGGTCGAGCAGCTCGGCGGCCTTCTCCTTGCGCTCGGCGCGGCCGAAACCGGCCAGGCGCAGCGGCAGCTCGACGTTGCGGGCGGCCGTCAGCCACGGCATGAGCGCGGCTTCCTGGAACATCACCGCCGGCCGCGAGGTGGTGAGCTTGATGGCGCCTTCGGTCGGCTTGTCGAGCCCGGCGACCAGGTTCAGCAACGTGCTCTTGCCACAGCCGGACGCGCCGAGCAGGCAGACGAACTCGCCGGGCGCGACCTTCAGGTCAAGTCCGTCGAGCGCGGTGACCGCGCGGCCGGACTTGCCGAAGACCTTGCGCACACCGGTGAGTTCGACCGCGGTGCCGGCAGCGGTTTGGGGCAGGCTTGCGAGTGTCGCGCTCATCGGTGGTTCTCCCCTACTTGGTCAGTCCGGCGGGTTCCACGGCGGGTTTTCCAGCGGCCTTGAGCACTTCGTTGAGCGGACCGAAGTCGGCGAAGCCCTTGAGGTCGGCGACGGTCTTGACGACGCCCGCGGTCACCGAGTCCTTGGCGAGCTGGCCGAACTGACCCGAGACGGGGTCGAGGCCGAGCTCGATGTTGCCGAACGCGCGGTCGAGCACGGCCGCGCTCAGCGAGCTGCCCGCGAGTTCCTTCAGCGCGTCGTTGACCGTGGTCTTGGCCTCGGCCTGGTTGGCGCCGGCCCAGTCGATCGCGGCCGACTCGCCCTTGATGATGGCGCGGACGGTGTCCGGGTGCTGCTGCAGGAACTCACTGCGCACGATGACGACGGTGGACGGGAACCGGCCACCCGGCCACAGCGCCTTCTCGTCGACGAGCACCTTGGCGCCCGCGTCCTGCACCAGGCGCGAGGCCCACGGCTCCGGCAGCCAGCCGCCGTCGACCTCGCCCTTCTTGAACGCGTCGAGCGTCTTGGGGTTGTCCAGGTTGGTGATCTTGACCTGGTCGGTCAGCTTGTTCTCCGACAGGTACTTCTTGAGCGCGACGTCCTGGGTGTTGCCGAGCTGCGGGGTCGCGACGGTCTTGCCCTTGAGCTGGTCGGCCGAGGTGATCTCGGGCTTGACGACCAGCTGGGCGCCGCCGGACACCGCGCCCGAGACGAGCTGAATGGTGCCCTTGGACTTGGTGAAGGCGTTGATGGCCGGGCCGGAGCCGATGAACGCGACGTCGAGCGAGTTGCCGAGCAGCGCGTTGACCTCGTCGGGGCCCGCGTTGAAGGTCTGGGTGGTGAGCTTGGTGCTGCCGAGTTCCTTCTTGAAGAAGTCCTTCTTCACCCCGATCAGCGCGGGTGCGTGCGTCACGTTCGGGAAGTACCCGATGCGGACCTCGGCCGCGGCGGTGTTCTGGCTCGCGGCGGCGGGAGCGGGGTCGCTGTCCGCACGCGTACACGCGCTTAGGCCTGCCGACAGCGCCAATGCGGCGAGTGTGGTGGTCAGCAGTCGAGTTCGGTTCTTACGCACGGCGCGAGACTCGCACGGTCATGCAGTCGAGTGCACGGTCATCCGCATCGCGAGAAAATCATCGAGTTCTCTTGACAAGGGCAGCGCTCACTGGTTCAGCAATAGTGAGACATCACCGAACTCGTGCCAAAGATAGCGATGTTCCAACGCCTCTTGATAGGCCTTCTCAACCACTGAGGCGCACGCCCCGTTTCCCGGCGGCCACCTGGGCGCGGCTAGCGCGTGCAAGATCCCCAGGACACACCCTAAACTCCGCGGGTGCCGGGGAGCGGGGGTCGAGAGCGATCGCACGGCGTCGTGGTCGCCGCCACCCTCGCCTTCGGGGTGACGCTCGGCTTCCTCGCGGTGATCATCAAGACCAGCGACCCCAACCATTCGGCGCTCGACACGGCGCTGTCGACGACCACGGGGTTCCTCTATCTCGGCGCGGGCGCGACGGCGTACGCGAGGCGGCCGTCGAACCGCATCGGGCTGCTGATGACGCTGGTCGGGCTGCTGTTCTTCACCGAGGACTTCAAGCTCTCGACCAACCCGGTCCTGTTCACCATCGGCATGCTGTTCACCAGCGCTTCGAGCCCGGCGGTCGTGCATCTGGTGCTGGCGTTCCCCGACGGGACGCTCAAGTCGCGCTGGGAACGCCTGCTCGTGGTCAGCACCTACGTCGTCGCCTTCGGGTGCGCGCTGGCGATCATGCTCTTCAACGACTCACGGGGCCTCACCCCGCCACGCGAGCCGAACCTGCTGCTGATCACCTCGGACGACGGCGTGGCGCTGGTGTTCCAGCAGGCCCTGACCGTGATCGGCACGCTCATCGCGGCCGGCGTGGTCGTGGTGCTGATCTACCGCTGGGCGACCGGCAAGCTGCCGCAGCGCAAGCTGCTCACCCCGGTGCTGGCGATCGCGCTGATCGGCGCCATCACGTCCGCGGTCGGTGGCCTGTTCGGTCCGCTCGGCCCGGCCGGTCCGGCCGTCCAGAACCTCTACCGGATCACGTTCTGCCTGTGGCCGCTGGCCTTCCTGCTCGGGGTGCTGCGGGCCCGCGTCGGGTCGGCCGAGCTGGCCAGGCTGCTCGCCGACCGCGACGAGGGCAGGCTGACCGCGCTCGTCAAGGACGACGCCGTCTGGCAGGACAGCCATTCGTACGACGCGCTGACCGCAGCGGCCGGGCTGGTGCGCGACAACCAGCGCCTCGCCGCGGAGCTGGAGAAGCAGCTCGCCGAGGTCCGTGAATCGCGGGCGCGGATCGTGTCGGCCAGTGACAACGAACGACGGCGGGTCGAACGCGACCTGCACGACGGCGCGCAGCAGCGGCTGGTGAGTGTGCTGCTCAGCGTGCGGATGGCGCGCCAGCGGTTCGACGGGTCGCTCACCCCGGAACTCGACGAGGTGCTCACCTCGACCGCCACCGAGTTGCAGGTCGCGATCACCGAACTCCGTGAGCTCGCCAGAGGAATCCGGCCGCGCATCCTGACCGAGGACGGCCTGATGCCCGCCATCCGTTCGCTGGCCGAGCGGGTTCCGTTGATCATCCAGCTGCACCTCGGCGAGATACCCCGGCTGCCCGACCCGGTCGAGCTGACCGCCTACTTCGTCGTTTCGGAAGCGCTGACGAACACTCTCAAGCACGCGCGGGCGTCGCGAGTTTCGATCGAGGTGGTCGTCGACGGCGAGGTGCTGCGGCTGGAGGTCACCGACGACGGTGTCGGCTGCGCGGAGCTGAACGTCGACGGCACCGGCCTGAGCAACCTGCGCGACCGGGTGCGCGCGCTCGACGGGGAGCTGATCGTGCACAGCGCGGCCAAGGCCGGGACCAGCGTCCTCGCCGCGATCCCGCTGGGGTCGTGAACGGCTCAGGCCTGGAGTTTCGCGGCGAACCGCTTCGCGAAGGTGTGGACGTCGCCCGGCCAGCGCGCGGAGACGTACTGGCCGTCTTCGACGACGAAGGCGGGGCGCTCGTCATCGAGACGATCACGGACGCGGCCGCTGCGCTGGACGGGGTCCGCCGTGTCGAGGAAGTCCGACGGGGCGGCGAGCGCCCTGGTGACCTCCTGCTGAACCGACATGTACCCGTCGGGCTGGCCTGGCTCCTCGCGGTAGGTGCGGTAGTAGTCGCGGTCCCAGAAGCGGGTCACCCTGGCGACCTGCCAGGCCTTGCGCTCCAGCGCCCAGGTCAGCGCCGTCGTCTTCCGGCCGTGCAGCACGGACCGACCGGTTTCCGGGTCGACACTGCGCGCGGCGAGCAGCACGCCGTGACAGACCGCGGCGACCGGGAGCCCGCGCCGGAACGCGGCCACGACGGCCGCCCGCAGTACCGGGCTCTCCAGGTACTCGCGCATGCCGCGGGCGCGATGCCCGCCGGGCAGCAGCAGCCCGTCGACGGCCGCGATGTCGATCTCCGGCCACCGGATCGGCGAGTTCCACGCCGGATCGTCCACCAGCGCGGCGTGAGCGGACCTGGCGACCGGGTCGGCACGCAGTACGCGGCCCAGCAAGGGAAAACGGCGCAGCGCCGGAACGGCGCCCCAGAGGTCGAGGCCCTCGCCGGTCACCATCAGCTCGTCACAGCTCGCCTTGGCTCCGTCCGGCGTCGCGAAGACGACGCGGTGCCCGGCGTCGGTGAGCACGCGCCAGCTGACCGCGACCTCGGACGGGTCGGAGTCGCGGGACGGCACCGGAATGAGCGCGGTCGGCATGGGATCCCCCAGGTGTCAGGCGAGGCCGCGGACGGTACGCGCCGGTGGCCGGTCGCCGTGGATCGCGGCGACCATTTCCAGCACCTGCCGCGTCCGGCGCACCTCGTGCACGCGGAACACCGCGCACCCGTCGGCCGCCGCGAGCGCGGTGGACGCCAAAGTGCCGTCGACGCGTTCGGCCAGTTCGACCCCGAGCGTCTCCCCGACGAAGTCCTTGTTGGACAGTGCCATCAACACCGGCCAGCCGGTCGCGACCAGCTCCTTGGCGTGGCGTAGCAAGGCCAGGCTGTGCCAGGTGTTCTTCCCGAAGTCGTGCGTAGGGTCGATCAGGATCCCCTCGCGCGGCACGCCCAGCCCGACGAGCGCCTCGGCGTGCCGGGTGGTCTCTTCGATGACATCGGCGACGATGTCCGGGTAGTGCACCCGGAACGGCCGGGTGCGCGGGACGGCGTGCCCGGTGTGCGAGCAGACGTAGCCCGCGCCGAACTCGGCGGCGATCTCGGCGAGCTTCGGGTCGGCGCCCGCCCAGGTGTCGTTGATCAGGTCGGCGCCGACCTCGCAGGCCTTCCGGCCGACCTCGTGGCGCCAGGTGTCGACGCTGATCACCACGCCGGGGAACCGGGCGCGGATCTCCGCGACGAACGGGACGACGCGGCGGAGTTCCTCGTCGACGTCCACGTCGGCGCCGGGACCCGCCTTCACGCCCCCGATGTCGATGATGTCGGCGCCCTCGTCGACCGCGCGGCCGACCGCCGCGAGCGCGGTCTCGTCGGAGAAGGTGGCGCCCTTGTCGTAGAAGGAGTCCGGGGTGCGGTTGACGATCGCCATGACCAGCGCGCGGTCGGCGGCCACACGACGGCCCCGGAAGGTCAGCTCGATCACGAGCCGACCTTACCGGGGCCTGGGCAGGTCAGACGAGGAACAGGAACAGCAGGCCGTTCGGCGTGCCGAGCCCGGTCACGTTGTCGTAGCCGCCGGTCGTGTGGATCGTCAGGTTGGGATAGTCGAGCAGCCGCGCGGAACGCACGAGGCCGTCGGAGGCGTCGACACCGTTGACGTAGTCGACACGGGCGACCGCGCCGTCGACGTGCTTGGTGTCGCTGATCGCGGAGGTCCGCGAGGTCACCTTGTAGATCATCGGGTTGATGAACCCGTGGTGGAAGTGCGTCAGGCTGTCCGCCACCGCCATCACGCCCGCGAACACCGGCGACGCGAGGCTGGTGCCGCCGATGCGGTACTGGTCGTAGTGCGCGCCTTCGGGGAAGGTCTGCGTCTGGCCGACCAGGAAACCGGTGTTCGGGTCACCGACGGCCGAGATGTCCGGGACGACCCGGCCCTTCTTGCCGCCGGTCTGGTTCTGCGTGGACAGCGCGTCGGGGACGACGCCCTTCTGGTAGAACGGCTGCTCGAACAGGCGGCTGGTGCCACCACCCGAACCGCTGGTGTACGCGCCGGGGAACGCGGGCGTGTACGCGCCGTTGGTCAGCGTGCTCTTGCCGGTCTCCCAGCCGGTCTCGAAGATCCGCTTGCCGTCCTTGCCGACCGCGAGGCTGGTGCCGCCGACCGCGGTGATCCACGGCGCCGACGCGGAGAAGTCGGGCGACGGGGTGCCGAGGCGGGCGACCTCGTCGCCGTTGTCGCCGGACGAGAAGTACACGCCGATGCCCTGGAGCACGGCCTGCAGCGAGATCTGGTTGAACGCCTTCACCTCGTCGGCGGGGATGTCCTCGCCGGTGTCGCCGTAGGAGTTCGAGATGATGTCGGCCTTCTGGCCGGCGACCACCCAGTTCAGCGCGATGTCGAGTGAGAGGTCCTGGCAGTCGGAGCCGCCGACGTAGAGGATGTCCGCGCCGGGCGCGAGCCCGTGCGCCGCCTCGACGTCGAGGGTCTCCTCGCCGTACCACCCGGCCGCGTCGCAGCCGTCCGGTCCTTCGAGGTCGGGGTTGACCGGGAAGACCTTCTGCGAGAACTGGGACTGCTTCAGCGGATGCGCCGGGTCGTTGCGGCGGGCGTACTCGCTGGCGTCGGCGTAGATGGTCGGCGAGGCGAACGCGTCGATGATCGCGATCGTGGTGCCGCGGCCGTCCGCGCCGAGCTTCGCGGCCGTGTCGAGACCGTAGGCCGACCGCAGCTGCGCCGGGGTGTACCCGCAGGGCGCGTACGGGAGCTGCTTGCCGTTGTAGGCCGGGTCGGTGGTGTCGGTCTTCTCGCCGTAGTAGGCGCTGCACGGCGCGGCGTTGCGGAAACCGGGGCCGGGCGGGACGTCCTGCGGCTTGTCACGGCCGTCGGTGTGGTTCGGCTTGAACAGGTTGGTCGCCTGGTCGACGCCGATCACGCCGAGCACGTCCTTGGCGAGCGCGGCGGGCACCGACAGGTTCTTGTCGGCCGCACGCAGCGTCTGGCCCTTGACCGCGTACTTGCCGAGCTTGATGTCGAACGCCTGCTGCACCTGGTCGGCGGTGCCGGTCGCCTCGACGTAGGCCCGGTTCGACGGGACCGAGCCGACGGCGAACCCGGCGCCGGAGAGCCAGGTCTTGACCGAGCCGACGGTGGCGTCGGAGGCCGCGAACTGGTCACGGACCTGCGCGGCGCTGAGGTACTTGCGGTAGGACGCGCTGCCGGGCTCGGACACGGACCGCGCCGCGGCTTCGGCGGCGGCCTGGTCACGCAGGTTGAGGTAGACCCGGAAGGTCAGCTTCGCGCTGGGCGCGGCGTCGGCGACCTTGGCCTGGGGCGTCGCCCATGCCGGGTGCGACTCGGGGATGTCGGACCGGCCTTGGGCAACAGCGGCTGACGGAGCCGCGGCGGCGAACCCTCCCACCACCGCGACCGCGAGCAACATCGTAAGGGTTCTTCGCACGGGGACTCCCTTTCATGAACCGTCCACGACTGCGCGGACAACGGGAGACCCTAAATCCGATCACTGGTCCTAGGAAGCGAAAAAATGCCCACAATTAAAACGTTATCTTGGCCGCCTGAATTCGCCACTTCAGTGTAAAAAACCGAATGTGGGCACTAAATCCGATTTGCCTGCCGGACAATCGTGGCGAAATGAGCGCGGACGCCTGGAACGTCCGGTTCCACCGGCGTCCGCAACTGTTGACACGATCCAGGGCCACAGATGTCACTCAGTGCGGCTAACCTACTTTCGATGGGCCCACCCTCGCTGACGATCCGTCCCGCCCAGCCGCGGGACGCCGCCACGCTGCTCAAGCTGCAACTCGCTCTCGACGACGAGAGCGAGTTCATGTTGCTGGACAGGGGCGAGCGGGCCGACGACCCCGCCGAGGTGCGGGCCAGGCTCCAGGCGATCGCGGACGGTGTCGACTACTCATTCGTCCTTTTGGCCGAATACGATGGTGGACTCGTCGGCTATATCGACGTGGCCGTACTGCCGTACGCCCGCAGCAGGCGCACCGGATACGTGGTCATGGGCGTCGCGTCGGACGTGCAGGGCAAGGGCATCGGAAAGGCTTTGCTCGCCGAGGCCACCCAATACGGGGCAGGTCTCGGCCTGCGAAGACTCGAGCTGACCGTCATGACGTACAACCATTCGGCCATCGGCCTCTATCTCGCGTCCGGCTTCCAGGTGGAGGGCCTGCGGGCGGCCTCCATCGACCACGGCGGCATCGCCGTCGACGAGTACTACATGGGCCTGCTGCTCAGCCCCGAGTCCTGGGAGAACTGAGCCACCGACCTCACCCTCCCGGTGTGGTTTAGGTCACTCCGCCGACTCGTCCGGCGACACTCGGTTGATCATTTCCAGGCCGCCTAATACGGCGTTCAACTGGTATTTCCGGGTCTTTTCCGCGCCCGATCCCGGGGGTCGTGAGTGGTATGGCCGGTTCTAACCGGCCATACCACTCACGACCGCTTAGAAGCTCAAGCGGACTTCGTCGATCTTGAGCTGTTGGAAGTACTTCGGCGCGGTCGCGGCCGCCCAGGTGCTGGCCACTTCGACGCGGACGAACTTCGTCCAGGTGCGCGGGAAGTCGACGAACTGGACACCGCGCGCGCTCGGCAGCTGGGCCGTCTTGATCGCCGTCCAAGAGACACCGTCGTCCGACACCGAAACGGTGTAGTCCTTGATGCGGGCGGACTGTTCGGTCGCCGAGCGCGCGTAGCTGACCGACCATTCGCGCTGGTTGACGGCGACCGAGGACACCGGCAGCTTCGCTGGGAGCTTGAAGTCCAGCGAAACGGGCAGCTTGCCGCCGTTGTCCCAGAAGTTCTGGAAGTTCCCGTCGACCAGGTTGGCGGCGGGCGCGGTCGCGGTCTCCGTGCTGGCAGTCGCGGTCACCAGCTGCCGAGGCCAGTCGAACAGCCGGCCACCGAGCGTCTGGACCTTGAGCACCGTGTCGTTGGCGTCCCAGGTGATCCCGTCGACCGTGAGCGTGCCGTCACGCTGGCTGAACCGCAGCGGCTTGCCGGTGCGCAGATCGCTCACCCGGCCGACCAGATAGCCGTTGTCGCGGACCTTGAGCGTGTTCCCGGTCGCCGGCGCGGTCAGCACGTGGACGTACTGCTGGCTCGGCCGGTCCTTCTTGACCGTGGTCACGCCGTGCGCGCCGTCGTTCCAGAAGCCCGGCTGCAGCCCGCCGTACAGGTAGCCGCCGCCCTCGGTGCCGTCGATCGACTCCTTGATCGGCGCGATCGTCTGGGCGAACCAGTTGTTGTACGCCTCCTGCTTGGCCGGGAACCGGCCGTTGATCATCGCGGTCTCGGCCATCAGCGACTTGATCGACGAGCCGGTGTTGGTGATGTAGCGGCCGAGGTTGAGCTGCGCGCTGACGTCGTAGTCCGACCCCGTGTACCACCAGGAGCCCTTGTCCGGCAGCTTGAAGCAGGCCTCGGTCAGCCGCGGCGCCGGGGTGTAGGTCGCTTGTGGATAGTCGTACGCCGGCGTCATGCCGACCTTCTGCTCGTTGCTGATCGTGTCCATGATCGGCGTGTCTTCGTTGTTGTTGCTGAGCAGGAAGTTCGGCCGCTCGGCGCGGATGCGCTCGTAGAGCTTGTTGCGCTCCCAGTAGGCGTTGTCGTTGTCGATCCAGAACCCGGACAGATCCGGGTAGTTCTGCATGACCTCGACGATGTTGTCGTAGCTGTACTCGCCGAAGCCGTCGCGCGTGGTGAGGTCGACGTTCTTGCCCTTGTACGCCGAGTACGCGGCCGAGTCGAGCTGCTCCCAGCCGCCTTCGGCGTGCCACTGGGGGTCGTCGGTCATGTAGAGGATGACGTGCAGGCCCTTGGCCTTGGCCGCGTCGATCGTCTCGCGCAGGAAGTCGCGCTCGGTGTGCGCGCTGCCGGGGATCTTCGACGGCCACGCGCGGCCGTAGCCGAGCCTGCTGTGGAACGAGGCGAGCACCAGGTACTTGGCGTTGAGCTTCTGCGCCTCGTCGACCCAGTAGTCCGCCTTCCAGCCACCGTCGGTGATCGCCTTCTCCCACGACGCGCCGTCGCGGAAGCCCGGCGCGGTGCGCATGCCCCAGTGCAGGAACAGCCCGCCCGAGGCGTCACGCAGCCAGTCCTGACGCGGGTTGAACAGCTCGGCCGAGGCCTGCTGGGTGGTGGTGACGACGCCGAGCAGCGTCGTCATGGCCGCCGCGAGGACGGCCAATCTCCGTACGAGTTTCATGATGCCGCCGTCGCGTAGGACGAGCCGATCCAGGCTTCGTCGATCCCCAGTTTCTTGTAGTGCTTGGTGTCGCTCGACGCCGACCACGTGCTCGTCACCTGGACACGCACATAGCGGCTGGTCACGCTCGTCAGGTCGATGAAGGCGACGCCGCGGTGGCTGGCGAGCTGGCCGGTCTTGACCGCGCTCCCCCAGTTCTGGCCGTCGCCGGACACGTAGACCTTGTAGTCCTTGATCCGCGCGGACTGCTCGGTGTCGGACTTCGCGTAGCTGACCGAGTCCTCGCGCTGGTTGAGCCCGACGTACTGGATCTTCTTCGCGGAGCCGAGGTCGAAGTCCACATTGACCGGCAGTGTCTTGCCGTTGTCCCAATAGGACAGATAGCTGCCGTCGCCGATCGCCGCCGCGGCCTTCCCGTTGGCCTTCTCGGTCACCGTGGCGGGGTCGTAGACACCGGCGCGGCCCGCGGTCTCGACCTTGAAGACGGTGTCGTACGGGTCCCAACCGGACAGTCCGGTCAGCGTGAGACTGCCGCCGCCCTGACTGAAGGCGATCGCCTCACCCGTGCGCAGGTTGGTGACCTTCTTGACGCGGTAGCCGTTGTCGCGCACCTTGAGCGTGCTCGTCGACGGCTTGGTCAGCACGTGGATGTACTGATCGTCCTCAGTGGACCGGCTGATCGTGGTGACTCCGTGGGCACCGTCGTTCCAGAAGCCGGGCTTGAGGCCGCCGCTCGAGTAGCCGCCGCCCTCGGTGCCGCCGATCGACTCCCAGATGTCCTTGAGGTAGCCATTGGCGAAATTGTTGAAGGCTTCCTGCTTGGCCGGGAACTTGCCGTTCACCATCGCGGTCTCGGCCATCAGCGACTTGATCGAGGAGCCCGAGTTCGTGACGAACCGGCCCAGCGTGAGCTTGTAGTCCACAGTGGAGTCCGTGCCGCTGTACCACCATGCGCCGCCGGTCGGCAGCTTGAAGCAGGCCTCGGTGAGGCGCGGCTGAGCCGTGTAAGTCGCTTGTGGATAGTCGTAGGACGGCGTCATGCCGGTCTTCTGCTCGTTGCTGATCGTGTCCATGATCGGCGTGTCTTCGTTGTTGTTGCTGAGCAGGTAGTTCGGCCGGTCCGCACGGATCTTCTCGTACAGTCCGTGCGTCTCCCAGTACGCGTTGTCGTTGTCGATCCAGAAGCCGCCGAGGTCCGGATACCGCTGCATGACCTCGAGGAAGCTGTCGTAGCTGTACTGCCCGAAACCGTCCCGAGTGGTCAGATCGACGGTTTTGCCCTTGTACTTCGAATACGCCGCGGAGTCGAGCCACTCGTGGCCGCCCTCGGCGTGCCACTGCGGGTCGTCGGTCATGTAGTTGATGACCTTGAGACCCTGCGGCTTCGCCGCCGCGATCAGCTCGCCGAGGAAGTCCCGCTTAGTGGCACAACTGCCGGGGATGCTCGACGGCCATGCCTTCGAGTAGCCCATTTTGCTGTGGAACGAAGCCAAAACGATGTACTGCGCATGCAACTTCTTGGCTTCGTTGACCCAATACGTGGGCGACCAGCCACCGTCGGTAACCGCTTTCTCCCAGGCCGTGCAACTCGTGTAGCCCGGCGACGTGCGCATTCCCCAATGGAGGAACAGCCCGGCTTGGCCGTCACGAAGCCATTGCTGGCGCGGGTTCTGCAGCTCGGCGGCCGCGGGCGCGGCTCCGGCGAGCGCGCAGGCGGTCACCATCGCGGTCACCGCGACGGCCGCCCTGCGCAGGATGGAACGTCTGCCTGACATCCACGACCTCCACTGGTCTGATCAACCGGTGGTGTACCCGACGCGCGCCCGCGGGTCAATACTTAGGTCAGACCACTGAGCGCCGACCTTGTCACAGGTGTACCAAAGTATGCGGCCGTACGGGTTAAATATCTGATATATGACCCAAGACATCTGATCTCTTCTTGACGATCGACCGTTCACCCGAGTAGACGTATCTCATGCAAGTGACGCACACGAGCTGAGTCACTCGCACCAGGGCGACACAGCTCGCCCCCAAGGACTGGTCGGGATGCCGACGGACGGCGGATCGGCATCCCGGCCACCCTTGAAAATTCTGCGCCGCGTCACCCGGCCCTTCCTTGCAGCAGGAGGACAACGAATGTCCGAAGATCAACCACGCCTCTCGCGCCGGTCGATGCTCACGACGGCGATGGGCGCCTTTGGCGCGCTCGCGCTTCCCGGGACGGCCGCATGGGCGGACGAGGTGCTCTCGCCCATCGGGACGGACGCGGCCCCGTCCGACTGGTCACGCGCGGTCATCGACTCCACGATGAAGCGCTACACCCCCGCCAATCTCGGCGGCTGGGGCTACACGCGTGGTCTGTACCTTTACGGTCAGTACCTGTTCCACAAGCGGACCGGCGAGAAGAAGTACCTCGACTACATCGTCGCCTGGTACGACCGGTTCATCAAAGAGGACGGCATCTCCAACAGCTTCACCAACCTGGACGCGATGCGCTCCTGCCAGATGCTGCCGCTGCTCTACACCGAGACCGGCAAGCAGAAGTACAAGACGGCGGCCGACCAGCTGCGCAAGAAGTTCCCCGGCTACAAGCGCACCAGCGACGGCGGCATGTGGCACGCCACCAGCAAGGTCGGCCAGTTGTGGGCCGACGGTGTCTACATGGCACAGCCGTTCCTCGCGCTGTACGGCAAGACGTTCAACGACGCGACCTACTGCTACGAAGAGTCCGCCAAGAACGTCATCGTCTACTTCACACACCTCAAGGAGCCCGCGAAGGGCTTGCTGTACCACGCTTACGACGAGGACGGCTCCGAGTCGTGGGCGTCAGGAGCGGGCCACCACTCGAAGTACCACTGGGCCCGCGCCATCGGCTGGACCGCGATGACCGCGATCGACCTGCTCGAGATCCTGCCCGCTGGCCACCCCCGGCGCGCCGGCCTCCTCGAGGTCGTCAAGTTCCTCGCCGACGGCTTCAAGAAGTACCAGGACCCGGCGACCGGCCGGTGGTACCAGATCGTCGACCGCGGCAGCGACTCGAAGAACTGGCTCGAAACCTCGGCGTCGTCGATGTACACGTTCATGATCTCCCGCGGCGTCGAGCGCGGATACCTGGACGCGTCGTACAAAGCGGTGTCGGACAAGGGATACGCCGGCGTGCTGCAGAAGGTGAAGGTCGGCTCGGACGGGCTCACCAACATCACCGACATCTGCGAAGGCACCAACGTCGGCGACACGGCCTACTACTACGGCCGCGCCCGCAACACCAACGACTTCCACGGCCTCGGCGCCTTCCTCATCATGAACGAGCAGTACATGAAGCCCGCCTAGGGTTTCAGCCCGCTTCTGGCCCCGGTCGCGCTCGCGCGACCGGGGCCTTTGCGTTGCACCACTTGGGGTCGTGAGCGTTGCGGGCGGTTAGAACCGCCCGCAACGCGCACGAGTCCTTAGCAGTTGGTCGACGAGTCCGCGGTCTTGATGCGGAGCGCGCCGCCCGTGGTGTTCGCGCTGTCCTTCACGCAGTAGCCGGAGGCGGACTGGAAGTCCAGGTCCGACGGGCTGTTCGAGCCGCGCTGGGCCGTGAAGTGGTCGAACGACACGTTCGAGCTGTTGTTCACGATGACCGCCGGGCGGCCGTCGTTCTTGGCGAACTTGACCGAGCTGTCGATGAACTTGATGTCGGACGCGTAGTGCAGGTACCAGCCGAAGGCGGGCCGGGTGCCGATGCTCTTCGGGTTGTAGTCGGTCGGCGTGTTGCTCGGGACGCCGGTGGACATGGTGCCGTTGCCGCCGGGGACGGTCAGATTGACGTTGGTGAACGTGACGTCGCTGACGCGGTTCGAGGCGCTGTTGCCCCAGATTGTCGGGCTGAAGTTGGTGCCGGTGTGCGTGCTGGTGATGTTGTCGAAGGTGATGTTGCTGATCGAGCCGATGCCCGGGTTGTTGCCGCACCGTTTGCGTGTGCCGACCTTCATCGTGATCGGCGAGTACGAACCCGCGATGGTGATGTTCTTGTAGTGCACGTCGGAGATCTTGGAGCCGTCCATCGAGACGATGCCGATGCCGGACTTGTGCGCGCCCTTGAGCGTGATGTCGGTGAAGTTGTAGCCGGTGAAGTCGCCGCAGGTCTCCGAACCGAACATCAAAGCGTTGCAGCACACCGCGGACAGGTCCGCGTTGTTGACCGTCACGTTGCCGTTCGGCAGTTTCTTGCCGAGCGCGTAGTCGCTCTTGAACACCAGCGCGTCGTCGTTGGCCGCGATCTTGGCGTTGGTGATCTTGACGTTGGTGGTGCTGATGATGTTCCAGCCGTCCCGGTCACCGGACGTCGCGATCGTCAGCTTGTCCGACACCACGTTGGTGCAGCCGTTGATGAGCGCGGCGAAGTGACCGCCGCGCTTCAACGTGATGCCGCTCAGCGTGAGGCCGTCGCAGCGGGTGATCGACAGGATCTTGTCCGCCTGGCCGGATTTCGGGTTGCCGGTGATGAGGTGGCCGCCGCCGTCGATGGTGCCGCCGCCGGTGAAGCCGATGTTCTTCAGGTTGTCGCCGTAGAACATCGCGTTGTGGAAGTGGCTGTGCCCGTAGTCCTGGTACTTGTCGTACGGGTTGGACTCGGGCGCGTCGTAGCCGCTCGCGCTGCCGGTGATCGTGGTGCCTGCGGGCACGTTGATGACCACGTCGCTCTTGAGGTGGACCGTGCCCGCCATGACGTAGGTGCCGACCGGGAATTCGACGATGCCGCCGCCCGCCTTGTTCGCCGCCGCGATCGCCTTGTCGGCGGCGGGGGCGTCGTTGGTCGAGTCGCCCGCTTTGGCGCCGTAGTCGGTGACCTTGTACACCGCGCCGGGAGCGGCGGACGCCACTTCCATCCCCATGGCCACCAGGCCCATCACGGCGAGCGTGACGAGCGCGAACCGGCTTCTTGTGGGTTTCACTGCAGACCGCCTTGTCTGAAGAAAACGTTCAGGACTGGACGGCGGTCAACCCAGTCAAGCACGCGAAAACCAGCCCCCACAAGGATTTCAGGCCCCGAGTTTCACCCCGCCGCGCAACATGGCGAAGCCCGTTTCGGCCGCGGCGGACGCTTCGGGCGAACGGGCGTCGGCGGTCATTCCGCCCGCGAGCGCGGTCGCGTTGTCGGTCGCCAGTGTCCAGATGACGCCGACGATCTGCGCGGCGGCGAGCCTGGCGACCAGCGGGGTGACGGCGGTGGTGTCGGCGAGCGCCGAGGCGACCGCTTCGAACGAGCGGGCGTTGAACTGGAGCATCCGCGCGGCCAGCGCGGGTGTCTCGAGCACCATCTTGTAGAGCGCGAGCACCTGGGGTTCGTCGTTGAGACCGGTGATCGGGTCACGGCGGCCGAGCCCGTCGACGAAGTGGTCGCGCAGCGCGGTCAGCGGGGACTGCCGGGCCGCGCGCAGCCGGATCACCTGGCCGCTTTCCGTTTCGTGGTCGGCGAACCGGTGCAGCACCAGGTCCTCTTTGGTCGGGAAGTACGCGAAGAGCGTGCGTTTGGACACCTCCGCCGCGTCGGCGACCTGTGCCACCGACACCTGGTCGAAACCGGTGTCGAGGAACATCGAGATCGCCGCGGCGGAGATGGCCTCCCGTGTCCGCTGCTTCTTCCGCTCACGCAGTCCTGGTCGATCACTCACCGAGACAGCGTATCTGCAAATTGCGTTTTATACCCGGTGCACATCTACACCTGTTGCAGACCGGTTTTGCCAGCCTGGACGACGTAGCTTCGGTCGGTCGCGATGGTCACCTTCCCGATCGCGCCCTCGGTCGTGTCGGACACGGTCACGAAGTCACCGCGCAGCTGCTGCTGGGTGGCGGTCATCCGGACGTATCCGCGCTTGCCGCGGCAGTACTTGATGTGCGGGTTGTTCGACAGCCACGCCGCCGACGGGTCCTTGGCGTCGTCGGAGTTGCTGGTGACCGAGGTGGTGACGAACTCGGAGCCGATGATCGGGTCGCTGTGGTTGAAGTAGTCGCGCCGCAGGTCGGCGGCCCAGTGCCGGTGCACGTCGCCGGTCAGCACGATCGGGTTCGCCACCTTGCGGTCGACCCAGCCCTTGGCGATCCGGTCGCGCGAGGCCTCGTAGCCCTGCCACGAGTCGGGGCTCTCGCAGGTCGTCTTGCTGCCGTCGCCGTCACGCGTCGCGAAGAACACCTGCTGGCCGAGGATGTCCCAGGTCGACGGGTGCGTCTCGAACTGCTTGAGCAGCCACGCCTCCTGCGCGGTGCCGAGGATCGACCTGGCCGGGTCGCGCATGGTCGTGCAGCTCGGGTTGCCGTCGGCCGGGTCAGGCACCTGCGCGTTGCGGTACTGGCGCGTGTCGAGCAGGTGGAACCGCGCGAGGTTGCCCCAGACGAACTGGCGGTACAGCTTGATCGTCGAGCCGCTCGGCTTGGCGGTCGAGCGGATCGGCATGTGCTCGTAGAACGCCTGGAAACCGGCCGCCTTGCGGTCCGCCGACGCCGGCGAGGTGGTGCCGTTCCAGTTGTTCATCACCTCGTGGTCGTCGAACACGACCAGCCACGGCGCCATCGCGTGCGCGGCCTGCAGGTCGGCGTCGGTCTTGTGCTGACCGTGGCGCGCGCGGTAGAGCGCGAGCGTGGTGGCGTCGTCAGGGACGGCCAGGTGCCGGGGGTTGAGCGCGGCGAGCTTGCGGCCCGACTTCTTCTCGTAGATGTAGTCGCCGAGGAACAGCACCAGCTCGGGATTGTCGGCGACCATGCCCTTGTACGCGTGGTACCAGCCCTCCTCCCAGTGCTGGCAGGACGAAAACGCGTACTTCAGCTGGTTGACCACGGCGCCGGCGGCGGGCGCGGTCCGCGTGCGGCCCACCGGCGAGATGTACCCGGCCGCCTTGAACCGGTAGAAGTACTCGCGGCCCGGCTCCAGGCCGGCGGGTTCGACGTGGACGCTGTGCGCGGACGCCTGGACGGCCGTCACCGTGCCCTTCTGCGCGATCGAGCTGAACGCGGCGTCGTTCGCCATCTCCCAGTCGACCGGGTACGAGGCGTTCGGCATGCCGCCGAGGCCGTCCGGGTTGAGCGGGGCGGGCGCGAGCCGCGTCCACAGCACGACGCTGTCCGGCAGCGGGTCACCCGACGCCACGCCCAGCTGGAACGGGTCGTGGATGGCCGGAGCCGCCGCGGTCGTGCGGGCACTCGCCCACGAGGGCAAGGTCGCGGTGAGCCCTGCCGCGCTGACCGCGGCCGCGCCGCCGAGCAGCACCGACCGCCGGTTGACCTGACGCATGGCCGATTTCCTTTCAAAGAAGAGAGTGAAAATTCAAAGAAATTTCAGGAGACGTAGTCGGTGATGCCGCCACTGCAGGCTTCGAGCACGGGATTCGTAGCGGAATAGTTCGCGACGCAGACCTTGTAGTAGACCCAGCCGCCCTTGGGCACGTTTATCGCGGTTTCCTTGCTCGTTCCCGTGCCACCCGAGTTCCACGCGTAGAACGGTCCGGCTCCGCCTTTCAGCCAGTACGCGACAACGCCGGATTTACCGTCCCCGTCGTTGTCATAGACGACGAATTTGGCGCCGGCGGATTTGAAAACACCCTCTGCGGCGCAGGTCCCGGACGAGCATTCGGCTGAGCCCGAACCGACACCGCAGTCCGGCGCGATGCGTTCGTCGGATCCGGTGTACACGTATCCGTCGGAGATGTAGCCGCCGAGCGCGGGCACGTAGTCCCAGAGCGTCGTCTTGCCGAGCGGGCCTTCGACCGAGGTTCCGATGGTCTGGCAGTCAATGGAGACCGTGGCGCCGTTGGCGACGGTGCGCACCGCGGAGGCGTTCGTGCTCGGCGCGCGGCGGACGTTGAGCGGGTCGCCCGCCGTCTTGACCGTCCCGGTGGCGGCCGTGACGGCGGCGTCCGCGGAGACGACACCAGAGACCAGCAGCGCCACAACGCTCACGGTCACCGCGGCGATTCCGCGAAGCCGCCGAGAAGCTGAAGTTGTCATGGGGACGAAGAATGGCCAGGTCGCGTACACGTTCCATACAAAGAGGTGACCGTCTTCACTGGGCGAGAACCAGCACGGCGGCCAAATGGATCTAGCGGACTTGATGGAAAAAGTCTTACCATCCGCAGTTATAGGGCAAGCTGGGGCTCGCCCTAACGGATCGCTGGGGCGGTTTGCGTGAAACAGATTTCCTTTCGTATTTTGGGACCACTGGAAGTGGCAGTCGGCGGGCAGGCCATCCCGCTCGGCGGCCCCAAACCTCGAATGCTGCTGGCCGCGCTCCTGTTGCAACCGGGAGTCGTGGTCTCGACCGATTCACTGGTCGACGTTCTCTGGCCGGACGCCGCGCCACGGTCGGCGGCCGCGAACATCCGCACCTATGTGCATTCACTGCGCAGGCGGCTCGCCGACTGCGACGCCGACCTCGCCGAACGGATCCAGAGCCGCGCGTCCGGCTACATCCTGACCGCGTCGCCGGACGAGCTCGACCACGTCCAGTTCGACGACCTGGCCACCGCGGCCCAGCAGGCGCTCGAACGCAAGGAACCCGAGAACGCGCTCGTCCACCTCGACCGCGCCGACGCGTTGTGGCGCGGCGACGTCCTCGAAGGGCTGGCGCACGACCACACCTGGGACCCGGTCGTCGCGCGGCTCGACGCGCTGCGGCTCGCCGTGCAGGAGCGGCGGCTGAAGGTCCGGATCCAGCTCGGCCGCTGTGCCGAGGCGATCGTCGAGCTGCGCGGGCTGGTCGCGGAACATCCACTGCGCGAAGAGCTGTGGCAGCAGCTGATCATCGCGCTGCACGCGATCGGCCGCAAAGCCGAGGCGCTGGAGGCCTATCACCAGGCCGAGCGCGTGCTCCGGCAGGAACTCAACGCGCCGCCGGGGCCGCGGCTGCGGGAGATGCGGGCCAAGCTGATGGCCGCGGTGACCGCGAAACCGGCGGCGGCGCGTCCCGTTCAGCGGGCACCGATCTGCCAGTTGCCGTTGGACCTGCCCGATTTCACCGGCCGCGACGCCGTGGTCGACAAGATGGTCGGGCTGCTGCGTGCCAGGCGGGAGAACGGGACCCCGTCGGTCACCGTCCTTTCCGGAGCGCCGGGTGTCGGGAAATCGACCATCGCGGTGCGGGTGGCCCACACGGTCCGCGACGAGTTCCCCGACGGCCAGCTGCACATCAACCTGGCGGGCACCTCGTCGACGCCGCGTGCGCCGATGGGTGTGCTGGAGGAGCTGCTGCACGCGCTGGGGGTGACGGACGCCGGAATGCCACGCGAGGAACGCGAACGGTCGGCTCTGCTGCGGTCGAGGCTGGCGAGCGCGCGGATGTGCGTGATCCTCGACGACGCGGGCAGCGCGGCGCAGGTCCGCCCGCTGCTGCCGGGTGCCGGCGCGTGCTCGGTGCTGGTGACCAGCCGGGTGCGGATGCCCGACCTGGCCGTCGCGACCGCCGTCGACGTCGACCTGCTGCCGGAAGAGGAGGCCGCGCAACTGCTCGCCGGGATCATCGGCGAGCACCGGGTGGCCGCCGAGCCGGACAGCGCGGCGGACATCCTGCGGCACTGCGGTTATCTGCCGCTGGCGATCCGGGTGGTCGGCGCGAAGCTCACGCATCGCACCGGCTGGACGCTCAGGATGCTGGCGAGTCGTCTGCGCGACGAGCGGCGGCGGCTCGACGAGCTGCGGGTCGGCGATCTCGCGGTGCGCGCGAGCGTCACCTTGAGCTACGACCTGCTGCCGCCGGACGCCGCGCGGGCGTTCCGCGGGCTCGGCGCGCTGGGCCCGGTCACCTTCCCCGGTTGGGTGGTCGCCGCGCTACTGGGCCGTGACGAGGCCGACGACGTGCTCGACACGCTGGTCGACGCGCATCTGGTCGCGCTGGTCGGTTCGGACGGCACGGGCCAGCCGCGCTACCGGATGCACGACCTGCTGCGCTGCTACGCCGTTGACAAGGCATCCGAAGAGGAGACCCGGCCGGCGGTGCAACGCGTGCTGCGGGCCTATCTAGGCATGGCGGTCGAGGCAGCGCAGCGGATGCCGATCCATTTCTTCGGCGTCTTCCGCACGGACGACCATGCTCCCGGGCCGCTGCCGCTCGACGCCGACTTCCTGCTCACCGACCCGACGGCGTGGCTGGAGGGCGAGCGGCACACCGGGGTCGCCGCCATCGCGCTGGCGGCCGAGCACGGTTTCGACGATCTCGCGTGGCGCCTGGCGGTCGCGTTCACCCCGTATTTCGACCTGCGCGGGCACCAGGACGACTGGCGGCACACGCACACCGTCGCGCTGGCGGCGGCCCGGCGCGCGGGTTCGGTGACCGGGCAGGCGATCGTGCTGCGCAATCTCGGCCAGCTGGACCTGTACCTGGACGCCTACGCCGAATCGCTGGAGTCGTTCAAGGAGTCGCTGCTCCTGTTCGAGCAGGCAGGCTACGAACTCGGCGCGGCGATCGCCCAGGCCGGCGTCGGCACGGTCATGCGCATTCGCGGTGACGAGTCGGCGCTGGAGCTTTCGCAGGCGGCGCTGGCGCGGTTCGTGGCCGTCGGAGACAAGCACGGCGAGGCGGTCATCCGCATCTCGATCGGCATGATCTGGATGAAGAAAGGCTGCTACGCCACGGCGGGCCGCTGGTTCGACGACGCGCTCGAGCTGTCTGCCGAGATCGGCGACCGGCACCGCGAGGCGCACGCGTTGAAGCGGGTCGCGCTGCTGCATCAGCACCGAGGCAACCTCGCCGCGGCGCGTGAGCTGATGCAGCGGGCGATCTCGATCTTCGACGAGCTCGACGACGATCACTGCGTCGGCTACGCCAACCAGAGCCTCGGCGAGCTGTGCCTGCACAGCGGGGACCTGGCGCACGCGCAGCTGCTGCTGGTGAACTCGCTGAGCGTGCACCGCCGCAACGGCGACCGCCGGTCCGAGGCCGAGGTCTCGGAGCTGCTCGGCGAGCTGCATCAGGCGCTCAGCCAGCCGGAACGGGCTCGGCGCTACGCCGAGCGCGCGCTGGAGATCTGGCGCGAGCTGTCCGCCCGCCCGCAGGAGTCGGCGCTCGCCGTGCGCCTGCAGGAGGCCGCCGAGTCCACCTACGGCGTCGTCGTCACGGCCTAGGGGCCGGGATAAAGCGGGCTTTACTCCCGGGAGTAAAGCCCGCTTTATCCCGGGTTGGCCTTCTTGTATCGATCGTGTACGCCCGCTCGGAACACTCCGGTCACAACCTGAAGTGTTCCGAAGGGAGACCCGGCGATGGTCCGGATCAAGCAGCGTCGCGTGTGGGCGGCGATTCTGGCTGTGGGGGCCGTGACCTCACTGGCCGCCACCCCCGCGCAGGCCGCGAACAACACGTGGAGCGCCGATCTGTCCACTGTGGATGGAAATGACGTCAACGTCGCCTACGCGGGCGGCGCACTGTCCATTCAGGACACGAAGAGCGAGAGAAAGCCGGGCCAGGGCGCACAGGGTTACCTGTTCATCGGAGAGCACCAGCTGGCCAAGCCCGCGAACCGGGTCACCGCGCAGGTGGCCGGCGCGAGCGCCGAGGTCGACGTCCGAGGCAAGCTCGGCGCCGAGGACTGGACCGAGTGGACCCCGGCGGGCACCACGCTGCCGCAGACCGTTTCGTCGGTCGAGGTGCGCGTCTCGCTGCGCGGCGCCGAGGCGAAGGTGCGCGACGTGAAGCTGAGCGCCGACCAGGCGCCGCAGGTCAGCTCGATGGCGGCCGCCGCGGCCTCGCCCGGCCTGACCTACAAGATCTACGCCACCCGCGAGGGCCTGGTCGGCGGCACCACCGCCAACGGCCACGTGATCACCAGCCGCGACCACTTCGTCGCGCTGCCGTCCGGAAAGCCCTTGTCCCCCAAGGGAACCGGTAACTACAGCGTGCGCGTCTGCCTGACCGACAACAGCCGCTGCGAGTACGCGCCGGTGTGGGACGTCGGCCCGTGGAACGAGCGTGACGACTACTGGAACCCGTCGTCGGTGCGCTCGATGTGGAAGGACCTGCCGCAGGGCAAGCCCGAGGCGTACGCCGCGAACAAGGAAGGCTACAACGGCGGCAAGGACGACCGCGGCCGCCGCGTGCCGAACCCGGCGGGCATCGACCTCGGTGACGGCGTGTTCTGGGACGGGCTCAAGATGTCCGACAACGGCTACGTCAACGTCACCTACCTGTGGACCGGCTCCGGCCCCACCGGCGTCGTCACCACCGCGGGCGACCCGATGAACGTCCGCGGCAGCGCCAGCACTTCCGGCGCCATCAAGGGTTTCGCGGCGAACTACGCCAAGGTGAACATCGAGTGCTACGTCGAGGGCGAGACCGTCAGCGGGCACTTCGGCACCAGCAACATCTGGGACCGCATCGGTCCGGGGCACTACGTCTCCGACACCTACCTCAAGACCGGCTCGGACCTCCCGGTGGCGCCGAAATGCGCATGAGCCTGATCTTCGCGGCGACCGGGATCGCCATGGCCGCTCTGTCCACTGTGGCCGGAGCGTCGACGCAAGCCGCCAAGCCGCTGATGAACCTGAAGGCCTCCGACCAGGGCATGGCCTACTGCCTCTCGGTCGAGAACAACAGCGTCGCCGAGGGCGCGAAGGTCGTGCTCTGGTCGTGCAGCCTGGAGTCGGCGCAGAACTGGACCTACACGTCGGCCTACCAGTACAAGAACGCCAAGAGCGGCAAGTGCCTCTCGACGGCGGGCGGCGGGACGGCCAACGGCACGAAGCTGGTCCAGGCGACCTGCGGTGGCGGCCCGGAGCAGAAGTGGGAGAAGTCCCCGCCCAGCGCTTCGTGGTATGCGCTGGAGAACGTCAAGAGCGGGCGGGTGCTTTCGCTGGCCAACAACGGGGCCATCACCAACGGCACCCCCGCGGTGCTGTGGGCGTACAACGGCGGCGGCGAGCAGAAGTGGTCGCAGTAGCCGGTTCTTGAGGAAAACCCCGGCGGATCGCCCGATCCGCCGGGGTTTTTCGCACTTTCGGGCAGCCGGGCCCGCACCCACGACCGCACCGGCGGCTATCAAGTACCGGCCACCGGCAGCGAGACTGGACGGCATGACTTCACTCGACATCCAGAGCGTCGGCTCGCTGCGTGCCGCACTGACCGGGACGGCGCTGGTGCCCGGCGACGAGGGTTACGACGAGGCCAGGCGCGTCTGGAACGGCGAGATCGACCGCCGTCCCGCCGTCATCGCGTGCTGCGCGAGCGCCGAGGACGTCGCGGCGAGCCTGGCGTTCGCGCGGGAACTGGGCCTCGACGTCACCGTGCGCGGCGGCGGGCACAATCTCAGTGGCGCGGCCGTGCAGGACGACGCGCTGATGATCGACCTGAGCGGGCTGCGTGGCGTCGAAATCGACCCCGGCCAGCGCACCGCGCGGGTCGGCGGTGGCGCCACCTGGGCGGAGCTGGACGCGGCCGCGCAGGCACACGGGCTCGCGACGCCCGGCGGCACGGTGAGCGACACCGGCATCGGCGGGCTCACCCTCGGCGGCGGGTTCGGCTGGCTGACGTCGAGGCACGGGCTGTCGATCGACAACCTGCTCTCGGCCGAGATCGTGCTCGCGTCCGGCCAGGTGCTCGAGGTGTCCGAGGACGACCACTCCGAGCTGTTCTGGGCGATCAGGGGTGGCGGCGGCAACTTCGGCGTGGTCACCGAGTTCCGGTTCCGGCTGCACCCGGTCGGCCCGCTCGTCCAGCTCGGGATGTTCTTCTGGAGCGTCGAACACGGCACGGCGGCGCTGCGGTTCGCGCGGGACGTGCTCGCCTCGCTGCCCGACGGCATGGGCGCGATGGTGGTCGGGTTCAACGCGCCGCCCGCGCCGTTCGTGCCGGTGGAGCACCACCTGAAGCCGGGGTACGCACTGACCATTGTGGACTTCGACGGCGACAAGATCGAAGGACTGGCCGCGAAGATCCGTGCCGGCCTGCCCGCGCAGTTCGAGATGGTCAGCCCCATTCCGTACGCCGAGCTGCAGAAGATGCTCGACTCCGCGATCCCGCCGCATTCGCTGTCCTACGAGAAGTCGGTCTATGTCGAAGAACTGACCGACGAGCTGATCGACGTGATCACCCGGTATCTGCCGCAAAAGTCCTCGCCGATGTCACTGATGCCCATTTTCCCGATGAACGGTCCATATTCGGCGACGCCTGACGAAGCGACGGCGTTCGGCGGTACCCGGCGCCCCGGATTCACGCTCGGGCTCGCCTGCGGCGCGCCCGATCAGGAGCTGTTCGAGGCCGATCGCGCCTGGGTGCGGACGTTCTGGGCGGCGCTCGTGCCGCACGCCAGCAACCACGGCGGCTACGTGAACTTCATGTCGGAGTTCGAAAACGACCGCGTGCGCGCGTCGTACGGCCCGGCGAAGTACGAGCGGCTGTCCAGGATCAAGGCGGTTTACGACCCGGAGAACGTCTTCCACCACAACGCGAACATCAAGCCTGCGCAGATATGAACTGAGCTGATGAATTCACAACCATGAACGCCGCCGTTCGTGGGTGTACAAGCACATTGCCGTTGTGTAAAACTGCCTCGGGGCCCGGTATTGCATTCTTCCCTCCCGAGGACGGCGAACAGTGAATCTCAGTCGTAGGACCCTGCTGACCAGTGCCGCGCGCGGCCGTCGCGACGGCCGCCGTGCCGTTTTCCACCGCACAGGCGGAGGAAAGCTCGCTGACGACGTTGCGCTCCGCCGCCGAGTACACGGCGGCGAAGGCGAAGGCGGTCGCGCCGACGCTCACCGGTTTCCCGGTGATCACCAAGGCCGAGAAATGGTCTTATTCCCAGAATGGCGACTGGGTGGGCGGTTTCTGGCCAGGCACGCTGTGGATGTCGTATCTGTACACAAAGGACGAGCAATTCAAGACGCTCGCGACGCAATGGGCCGACAAGCTCGCACCCAGGCAGAACGACACGAGCACGCACGACCTCGGGTTCCTGTTCTACCCGTCGTGGGTGACCGCGTACCGGGTCACCGGCGAGGCCAAATGGCGTGACGGCGCGATCCAGGCGGCGTCGTCGCTCATCCAGCGCTACAACGACAAGGGCCACTTCATCCGCGCCTGGGGCTCGCTCGGCACACCGGGCAACGCGGGCCGGGTCATCATGGACACGATGATGAACCTCGACCTGCTGGCGTTCGCCAGCAAGGAGACGGGCGACGCGAAGTACCTGAACATCGCCATCGAGCACGCGAAGACCACGCAGAAGGCGTTCCTGCGCCCCGACGGGTCCACCCCGCACGTCTTCGACTTCGACCCGGCGACGGGCGCGGCCATCGGCCCGAACAGCGTCCAGGGCTACGGCCCGGCGTCGTGCTGGTCGCGCGGGCAGGCCTGGGGCGTCTACGGCTTCACCACGATGTACCGGCGCACCGGCGACCCGCAGTTCCTCGCCACCGCCCGCAAGCTGGCCGACTTCGCGCTGAGCAAGCTGACCTCGGACAACGTGCCGGTCTGGGACTACCTCGCCCCGCAGGCGCCGAACGACGTCAAGGACGCCTCGGCGGGCTTGATCATGGCCTGCGGCCTGCAGGACCTCGCGGTGGCGTCACACCGCCCTGCCTACCGGGACGCGGCGCTGCGCATCCTCACCGCGACGTCGAAGACGTGCCTGACCCGCGAGTCCAAGCGCGCGGAGGCGGCGGTCGCCAGGTGCACGCGGAACCGGCCGGCCGAGGACGGCGTCGAGGTGTCGCTGCCGTACGCCGACTACTACCTGCTGGAGGCGATCCTGCGGGTGCTGAAGCCTGCCGAGGTCTCGCACGCGATCGGCCTCTGACCTGCCTTGTCGTGAGTGGCACGGCCGGTTCGCGTAGGGGCGAGTGCGCCGCGAAGCGAACGGAGGAATCTGGACGTTCAACGGCCAGATTCCTCCACTCATCAAGAGTCGGCTTGCGGGAAGCGGTCGTGAGCGTTGCGGGCGGTTCTATTGAGGGGAAACGCCAAGGTGGCGTGATCGTCGGCTCGGCGTGGGGGTCGTGAGTGGTACGGCCGGTTCTAACCGGTCTAAACACTCACGAACCCGGGCCGCATACCAATACGGGGTATGATGGGCCGGGACGAGTGCGTTGGGAGAGGGTTGCGATGGCGAGCTACAGCACCGACAAGGAGGCCTACCTCAAGCGGCTTCGCCGCGTCGAGGGGCAGATCCGGGGGCTGCAGCGGATGGTCGAGCAGGACAAGTACTGCATCGACATCCTCACCCAGGTCTCCGCGGCCACCAAGGCCCTGCAGTCCTTCTCGCTCGAGCTGCTCGAGGAGCACCTGTCCACCTGCGTGGTCGACGCGGCCGCCGCGGGCGGCAAGGAGGCCGAGGTCAAGGTGAAGGAAGCCTCCGACGCGATCGCGCGGCTCGTGCGCTCCTAGTGGTGGTGGGCGTGAACCTTGGCGTGGCCGAGGCCGCGCCCGATCATCCACTTGTTGACCGGCACGGTCACCACGAACGCGATCACCAGCGAAAACGCCAGTGACGCCCAGAACAGCCAGTTGCCGAGCCCCGCGTCCATGACGCCGGGCACCGCGACGATGACGGTGTTGTCGACCAGTTCCATCACGGCGATGGAGACGGTGTCGGCCGCCAGCGCGACCTTGAACGCCTGGCCGAAGCCCATCCCGGAGCGCAGCACCCCGCGCATGGTCAGCCCGTAGCCGAACACGAACGCGAGCGCGATCGAGAGCACCACGGTCGCCGCGTTGTGCAGGCCGAACGCGGTGCCGATGACCATGCCCAGCACCTCACCGATCGCGCAGCCGGTCAGGCAGTGCAGCGTGGCCGAGATCGCGGTGGACCAGGACGCCTTGTCGTTCATGGCGTGTACCCTACCCCCCATGGGTATAGTCCGCGACCCGCAAAGGAGCCCGAAGTGACCGAGACGACCTTCGCCGTCGAGGGGATGACCTGCCAGCATTGCGTGGCGTCGGTGACCGAGGAGGTGTCGGCGCTCGACGGCGTCACCGCCGTCCAGGTCGACCTGGCGTCCGGCGCGCTGACGATCACCAGCACCGCCACGCTCGACCCGGCCGCCGTCCGCGCCGCCGTCGACGAGGCCGGCTACCAGCTCACCGCCTGACCTGCAGTCGTGCGCGTTGCGGGCGGTTAGAACCGCCCGCAACGCGCACGAGCCCTTCTAGCCGAGCAGCCTGGTCATGGTCGCGATCTCGACCTCCTGGCCGTCGATGACCTGCTGAGCCAGCTGCCGCGCGCCCGCGTGGACGCCGTCGCGAAGCTCGTCGCGGGCCATGGTGACCGCGCCGCGGTGATGCTCGATCATCGCCTTGAGCCAGTCGGCCCGCGTCGCCACGGCCATGGGCATGCCGTGGTCCATGCCGCCTTCACTGGACGCGGACGCGCTCCAGTCCTTCAGCCAGCCGGTCAGGCGGTCGATCTCGGGAGCCTGGGCCGCCTGGATCTGACGGGCCAGCGCCTTGACCGGTTCATCCGAGTCGGACGGCAGGTTTTCGGACATGGCGAGCGCCTGGCGGTGATGTGGGATCATCCGCTGAGCGAATGTCACATCGGCCTGGTTATGGTCGGCTTCGGGTGAACAACCGGTAAGTACCAGTGCCGCGAACAGCACGAAACCCGACATAAATGTCTTCATGATTCTTTCCTCGCTCGAGGTGGTACGGACTCAGGTCGGCGTGAAATCCGCCGATCAGATCCGCAGCACACAAGCGAGATGCAGGATTTCCCGTCCGGTCACGGCAGGCGGCGCCCGTGCGAATGCGCGGGAAAGCGTGAGACCCGCCATGCGCGCGCCTGAGCGGAATCGGCTCCGAAGCGCCAGTAACGTCAAAGCGGCCGCCGCGAAGGCGAACAGGATCGCCAGGCAGAGGTGGAGCATGCCGCCGGACGGGGCACTCGTCTCCCGCGACCGGCTCGGTAAGGGCTTCCGCCGACACGGTCATGACGTGAGAAACCCCATGTCCGGACCCATGCGCGGCGGCGACGTGGTGCATCGCGACCACGCCGAGCAGCAGTGCGCAGAGCAGCGCCCAGCGCACGATCGGGTGAGTACCGGAACGGGACATCATGATCATGGTAAACCATGCGTGTTCACGCATGAGCACGGCTGCGCAAACGTTTTCGACTATACGTTGACCCAGATGGCGCAATCCCCTACCTTTGCGGGGATCTCCGCCGCACGCGCAGATTTACCACAACCGAATCACCTCGAAAGGGTGGAGATGCGAAGGCCGACGAAGAAACTCGTCGTAACCGTCTTGCTCACGCTCTGCGGAACGCTGGGGCTCGCAGGCTGTCAGGATCAGAACGCCGGTTCACTGGCCGATCCCGACTCGAAACAGACGAAGATCGCGTTCATCCCGAAGGTGAAGGGCATCCCCTATTTCGAAGCGATGAACACCGGCGGGCAGGAAGCCGCCAAACAGCTCGGCGTGCAGTGGATCTTCACGGGACCGGTGACCGCGGACGCGGGCGCGCAGGTCGACATCATGCGGCAGCTCGTCGAGCAGAAGGTCGACGTGATCGTGGTCGCGCCCAACGACCCCGACACGCTCGCGCCCGCCATCGCCGAGGCCAGACGCAAGGGCGTCCACGTGATGACGTCCGACACCGACGCGCCGCGCTCCCAGCGCGAGCTGTTCGTCAACCAGGCCGACGTCGATGGGATAGGCGCCGCGCTGACCGAGGCGCTCATGTCCAAGATGGGCGGCCAGGGCAAGTACGCCATCGTCTCGTGCGGCCCCGCCGCCCAGAACCTCAACGCCTGGATCGCCGCGCAGAAGGCGTACACCGCCCGGAAGTATCCGAAGGCACAGATCGTCGACATCGTCTACGCCAGCGAGGACGAGGAAGCCGCGACCGTGCTCGCGAAGGAGCTCATGCGCGACCACCCCGACCTCACCGGGCTCGTCGGCGAGTGCACCACCTCGGCACCCGGCGTCGCGAAGGCCGTGCGCGAGGAGCAGCGGATCAGCCAGGTCTTCACGGTCGGCGTGGGCACCCCGCAGGCCATCAAGCCCTATCTCGCCGACGGCTCGTGCTCGATGTCGGTGCTGTGGAACGTCGAGCAGCTCGGCTACCTGACCGCGTGGGCCGCGAAGCAGGTGGCCGACGGCAAGCCGCTGCTCGAGACCAACAAGGTCAGCGGCGAGCTGCCCGCCGTCAAGTACAGCGCCGAGCAGAAGACGCTCCTGCTCGGCGACCCGCTCCTCATCACCACGGAGAACGTGGACCAGTTCAAGTACTGAGACCCCGGGAAGTAGCGGGCTTTACTCCCGGGGATAAAGCCCGCTTTATCCCCGGGAGTAAAGCGGGCTTATCCCCGGGTGCCACTTGGCCACAGCAGCGTCGTGAACGCCACGTTCACAACGACGAGCGTTGTGAACGCCTCGTTCACTCCTTCAGCGCCCCAAGTTGATCTTCGCGAAACCCGAGTTTGGGCCAGTGGGTGTCCCAAACTCGGGTTTCGTGTGTTCGCGCCGCCGACTTGCCGGGACCCTGCCGCGATACGCGATGAAGGCTCCCCTCATCACGCTTCAGCTGGATGAAGGCTCCCTTCATCCAGCGCCGCGGCGAGCGAGCCAGTACTCCCGGGGATAAAGCCCGCTTTATCCCCGGGAGTAAAGCGGGCTTTATCGCGGCCCGTCGCTAGATGCGGCGGGTGTCGATGACCAGGAACTCGCCGTCGTCCTGGGAGCCGTCCGGCAGGGTCTTGCGGCGCAGGCCGTACGGCGGCGCGGGCGTGGTGACGCCGTCGATGCCGAAGTCGCTGTCGTTGCTGATGACCAGCGTGCGGCCGCCGTCGTTGGTGGCGATGCCCTCGACCTTGTCGTGGCCGAAGAAGCCGCCGGTCGGGTCGATCTTCGTGACCAGCGCGCCCAGGTCGAGCGTCAGCTTCTTCGAGACCGGGCGGATGCCGGCCGCGAGCAGGCGGGCCGTCACGGTCGCTGTGTCGTCGGTGCCTGCGAACGCTTCGAGCGACTTGCCCTCGATCGCGGCGCCGGTGACGTCGGTCGCGCCGGACAGGTCGATGCCGAACAGCTTCTTGTACGCGCCGGGCGCCGTCTTGCCGTCGCGCTCGTCGACGAGGAAGCGCGAGCCGCCCAGCGCGGTGATCTCGCTGATCGCGCCGCTGTTGGTCTTGGGGTCGTCGAGCAGGTAGACGTACTGGTGCGTCGAACGGGTGCGCAGGTTGACCGTCACGATGCGGACCACCGCCACGTTGGCGGGCTTCTTGGTCAGGTCGGGCTGCTGCAGCGCCGACTGCATGATGCCGACCAGCGTCTTGCCGTCCGGCGAGACGGTCAGGCCCTCCATGCCCTTGTTGGGCACGCGGTACTTGAGCTCAGCGGGCAACGAGCCGTCGAACGGCGAGAGGCGCTCGATCGCGCGGCCGTCGCGGCCGAAGTGGGTGATGAACGGGCCGTACTCGTCGGAGACCCAGAACGTGCCGTCGTGCAGTGCGACGAGGCCTTCGGGGTCGTAGCCGTTGACGTCGGGGGCGAGCGGCTTGCCGTCGAGGTCGACGATCGTCTCGCCGGTGTCGGCCTGCGTGCTGCGCCGTCCGGAGTACGGGGTGCCGTCCTTCGCGCGCAGCGGGATCACGCGCAGTAGCTCCGCCTTGCCGTCGCGCAGGCGGAAGCGGCCGATCGACGGGGTGAACGCCGGGATCGGCTCGATCTTCTCGCCGCTGCGGCCGTCGACGTTGGGGCCGCGGTCGGTGAGCCCGTAGAACTCGGTGCGCGAGCCCGGCACCGGCGCGAGCGCCGAGCCGAACGAGCTGCCCTTGATCTGCACGCCGCCGATGGTGGCGAGCGGCGGCACCTTCGTCTTGTACACCTGCACCGGGCGGCAGTCCGCCGCCGCGGTGCCCGCGGTCAGCAACGGCAGCACGAGTACCGCCGCCGCGACGCTTCTGAACTTCATCCATGGCCTCCTAGACAGTCCGCGGGATTCTCTGCGGCATAGATGTCTCGGAAGCGTCGAGCAGGTTAACGGGCACGCCTGATGGCATGACCGGCAGCGGCACTGCCCAGGATCAGCACCAGTGTGGTCATCGCCACGCGACGCTTCTGCTGGGTGCGCTGGTCCTTCTTGACGGCTTGCATGGACGTTTTCGGCGCCACGTACGGCTTTTTGACCACCGGGGGCGGAGGTGGCGGCGGAGGCGGGGCGGGTGGTGGCGGCGGTTCCGGGGTCGGCACCGGCGGCGGGACGTCCGGGGGCCGCTCCACCGGCGGCGGCGCGGCGGGTGGCTCGGGTTCCGGTTCCGGCGGTGCGGGCTCCGATGTGGACGGTGGAGGCGGCTCCGGCGTCTCCGAAGGCGGCTCAGGCGTAGGTGTGGGTGTCGGAGTGGGGGTAGGCGTGGGAGTCGGTGACGGCGAGGGCGGGACCGGCACGGAGAAGCACCCGGCCGCGTCGGAGCTGACCAGCGGCGGACCGGAGGCCAGCTCGCTCACCGAGCCGTCGCGGCCGACGCGGAGCAGCACACTGCGGTTGCCGATGCGGTTGGCCGTGGTGTAGATCGTGCCGTCGGGGCCGAGCACGAACGCGCCGTACGCGGTGCCCGCGGGCAGCTGCGGCAAGGTCGGCACCGTCTTGGTGATCCCGGTGGCCGGGTCGATCGTCACGACCGCGCCCTTCGCGCGGAACGACGTCGAAACGCCGTAGAGCAAGCCGTCCGCCGGGTCGAGGTCGAAATCGTCGACACCGATGGCGAGCGTGATCGGCCGCAGCGAGGTCCGTTTCAGCACGGCCAGGTAGTTCGGGCTGGCCGGATTGATGTCCACTGTGTAAAGGTTGCCCTCTTTTCTGATGTACCAAAGGTTTCCGGCGATCGCGCCGGCGGTGGCGCCGGTGACCACGCTCCACGGCCCGGTCTTGCCGCCGATCTTGCGCACCGGGCCGAGATCGGCCGTCTTGCCGGTGCGGTCGATGGTGAGCACGTGCCCGCCGTCGTGGAAGCGGCCCTTCTTGTCGCCGTCGGCGACGCTGTAGACCAGGTCCTGCGCGGCCGAGTACCCGAGCGCGTTGACCCAATATCCGATGGACGGCAACGGCTGCTCGGCCGACTCCGGCAGGTCGAGCAGCGAGATCCGTGAAGTCGGGCCTTCGCTTTCGTTCAGCGCGTGCATGACCCGGCAGCTCGCGGCCTGCTGCGCCACGGCAGGCGACGTGGCCAGCACCGGAAGTGCGGCCATCGTGACAACGCCTGCCAGCGCGAAGAGTCTGCGCACGTCAACTCAGCCGGTCGAGCGCGGTGGAGAACGCGTCGGGGCCGATTCTGGCGCCACCGGTGAACGGGTTCTGCAGCTGGTAGATGGCGAACAGCAGCAACGTGATCGTGCCGGCCAAAGTGGACACGATGATGACGTGCGCGGCCAGTTTGGTGCCACCGAACAGGTTCGGCAGCAGCACGGTGACGATCGTGCCGAGGATCAGCGCGAACCAGACGACCGCGCCGACACCCGCGTCCTTCGCGGCCGCGATCCGGGCTTCGCGCGCCTGGTAGACCTGCCAGAGCTGGTTCGTCGCCTCGATCTTGCGGTCCTTGACCCAGTCCTCCTCGGCGGGCGCTTCGGCGACGGCCTTGCGCATCTCCTCCAGCTGGCCCCAGCCGGTGTCCGGGACCTTGCCGCCGTCGCGCATCCGCGGCCATTCCTGCTGTGCCACCGTCTTCGAGTACGCGGCGGCCAGTGTGCGGACTTTGTCCTTGGTCGTGTCGCCGAGCGCGTCGGACGCCCAGGTGGCGGCGACGAGACTGTCCGCTTCGAGGGTGGCTCCGTCCTGTGTGGCCTTGACCGTGTCGAACTGCGCGATCAGGACGAACGCGACGAGCACCGCCTGCAGCCCGGCGACGATGGTGAACACCTGACCGGCGGCGTCGTTGTTCTCCGCGCGTCCCTCATCCCAGCCGAACCGCCTGACCAGGTATCCGATGACGGCGGCAGCGACGGCCGCGCCGGCCACCCAGAGGATGCCGGACACGTAGATGTTCATTCTTTTCCCTCCCGGTGGACGGTTCAAGTTAGCCAGCGGAGATCACGGCTTCAAGACCGCCCCCGTCAATTCATTCGAGTGGTTCTACGGAATGACGGACGCGTCACTGAGTTGGCGCAATTCGGCGGACTCATCCCGGCGATCGGAGCGTTTTCCATGACTCGTCCGTTCGGCCGCTACTCCAAACGTGAAGACGCGCGTGACCTCTTGTCACCACAAGACGATCTTTGCCGTGCTTGCCCTGAACGGACCAGCCGTACCGGTGTCGTTGACCGGGAGTCAATCGTCGGACGACTGGCGTTCAGGTGAATATCGGCTCTAACCCATTCGTGTGCTTGTCTGCCGTTGGCGGGTTGCTATGTTGATTCCACGGGGCGGGCTACCGGGGAATTATTCACCAAAAACCCTGTTTACCGCATTTTTAAAAACTACATTTTCCGCACGACTATCGATGGGTGGATCTTGCTGTGACCGTGACCGAATCGGACACTTCTGCCGCAGGCTCACAGGGTGCCGAACATTCGCAGTTGAGCTTGGGCCGGGCCGCCGCGCGGAACCTGGCAACGACGACCAAATCGGTCCCGCAGATGCAGGGCATCTCGTCGCGGTGGCTGCTGAAGATGCTCCAGTGGACGCAGGTCAACGGTGGCGCCTACCGGGTCAACCGGCGCTTGAGCTACGCGGTCGGCGACGGCAGGGTCACCTTCGAGAAGACCGGCACGGACGTCAAGGTCATCCCGGCGGAGCTCGGGGAACTCCCGCCGCTCAAGGGTTACGAGGACGAAGAGGTGCTGCCCGAGCTGGCGCGCCGGTTCACCCAGCACGAATACGAGCCAGGTCAGGTGCTCGTCGAATTCGGCAGCCCGGCCGACACCGTGTACCTGATCGCGCACGGCAAGATCACCAAGACCGGCACCGGCGAATACGGCGACGAGACCGCGCTCGGCGTGCTCAAGGGCGGCGACTACTTCGGCGCGCAGGTGCTCACCTCGACCGACGGGATCTGGGAGTTCACCGCGAAGGCGGTCACCACGGTCACCGTGCTCACGCTGAGCCGTCAGGCCTTCCAGCAGGTGCTCGACCAGTCCGAGTCGCTGCAGGCGCAGATCGCCGCGGCCACCGAGGAGAGCGGCAAGTCCAACAACTTCGGCGAGGCGGAGATCGACATCTCGTCCGGCCACGACGGGGAACCGTTGCTGCCCGGCACCTTCGTCGACTACGAGACCAAGCCGCGCGAGTACGAGCTGAGCGTCGCGCAGACCGTGCTGCGGGTGCACAGCCGGGTCGCCGATCTCTACAACAACCCGATGGACCAGATCGAGCAGCAGTTGCGCTTGACCATCGAGGCGCTGCGTGAGCGCCAAGAGTACGAAATGATCAACAACAAGGACTTCGGCCTGCTGCACAACGCGGACTTCGCGCAGCGGGTGCCGACCCGCACCGGCCCGCCGTCCCCCGACGACTTCGACGAGCTGCTTTCGCTGGTGTGGAAGGAGCCCGGGTTCTTCCTGGCGCACCCGAAGGCGATCGCCGCGTTCGCCCGTGAATGCTCGAAGGCGGGCATCTACCCGACCGGCGTCGACGTCGGCGGCCACAAGGTGCCCGCGTGGCGCGGCGTGCCGATCTTCCCCTGCAACAAGCTCGAGGTCAGCGGCACCCGGACGAGCAACGTGCTGCTCATGCGCACCGGCGAGCAGAACCAGGGCGTCGTCGGCCTGCGCCAGATCGGGCTGCCCGACGAGTACGAACCCGGCCTGAACGTCCGGTTCATGGGCATTTCCGAGCAGGCCATCATCTCCTACCTGGTCAGCACCTACTACTCCGCCGCCGTGCTGGTGCCGGACGCGATCGCGGTGCTGGAGGGCGCACAGGTCGGCTGAGCCACGCCGAACCAGCCAAGCCCGGTGCGTCCACTGTGGACGCACCGGGTCCCTGCCAGCACCCCGAAACCAGATAGGCGGATTCTGCGATGACCACAACGGAGCCGGAGCAGCGGCTGAGCCTGGGCACAGCCGCGGCGCGCAAACTGGCGACGACCACCAAGACCGCGCCGCAGATGCAGGGCATCACGCCGCGCTGGCTGCTGAAGATGCTGCCTTGGGAAGAGGCCAAGGGCGGCGCGTACCGGGTCAACCGGCGGCTGACCTACACCGTCGGCGACGGCCGGGTGAGCTTCACCAACGTCGGCGCCGACATCAGGGTGGTGCCACAGGAGCTGTCCGAGCTGGCGCTGCTGCGTGGTTTCGACGACGAGGACACGCTGGTCGCCCTCGCCGACCGCTTCGTGCAGCACGAATATCAGCCGGGCGACGTGATCGTCGAGCGCGGCACGCCCGCCGACGAGGTCGTGCTGATCGCGCACGGCAAGGTCGGCAAGATCGGTCCTGGCGAGTACGGCGAAGAGGTCGACCTCGGCAACCTCGCCGACGGTGACCACTTCGGCGAGGAGGTGCTCAGCGGGGTCGAGCGGAACTGGCTGTTCACCGCCAAGGCGCTGACCCCGGTGATCGTGCTGAAGCTGCGGTCGTCGGCGTTCCAGGACCTCAACGGGCGCTCCGAACTGCTCAGCCTGCATGTCCAGAATTCGCTGGCGGCGGGCGAAAAGCCGCAGAACGCGCGCGGCGAGGCGGCGATCGACCTGTCGTCGGGCCACGACGGCGAGCCGTGGCTGCCCGGCACGTTCGCCGACTACGAACTCGAGCCACGCGAGTACGAGCTGACGGTCGCGCAGACCGTGCTGCGGGTGCACACCAGGGTCACCGACCTCTACAACGGCCCGATGAACCAGCTGGACGAGCAGCTGCGGCTGACCATCGAGGCGCTGCGGGAGCGTCAGGAGTACGACCTGATCAACAACCGCGAGTTCGGCATGCTGCACAACGCCGACCTGAGCTCGCGCATCCACACCCGCGGCGGCCCGCCCACCCCCGACGACCTCGACGAGCTGTTCAGCAGGCGCCGCAAGACGAAGTTCTTCCTGGCGCATCCGCGCACGATCGCCGCGTTCGGCCGGGAGTGCACCAAGCGCGGGCTGTACCCGGAAGGCACGGTCGTCGACGGCAAGGCCGTCAACGCGTGGCGTGGCTGCCCGATCCTGCCGTCGGACAAGATCCCCATCTCGGAGACCGGCACCTCGTCGATCATCGCGATGCGCACCGGGGTCGAGGACCACGGCGTGATCGGGCTGCACCAGACGGGCCTGCCCGACGAGCACCAGCCGGGGCTGAACGTGCGGTTCCAGGGCATCACCGAGCAGGCGATCGCGACCTACCTGGTCAGCGCCTACTACTCGGCCGCCGTGCTGGTGCCGGACGCGCTCGGCGTGCTGGAAAACGTCGAGATCGCGCGCTAGAGGGGACCATCCGCGATGACCACGATTGACGTGCGCACGCAGTCCAGGCCGGCGCCCCAGGTGCTCGCCTGGACGCGGAGCCTGGTGGAACCGGCGCTGCGCGAGGCCGTCGACCGGCTGCCGGAGTCGATACGGCACATCTCCGGCTACCACTTCGGCTGGTGGGATTCGAGCGGCAAGGCCGACCGCGGCGACAGCGGCAAGGCCATCCGGCCGTCGCTGGTGCTGCTGGCGGCGGAGGCGATCGGCGGCGACCCGGCAACGGCCGTCCCGATGGCGGTCGCGGTCGAGCTCGTGCACAACTTCTCGCTGCTGCACGACGACGTGATGGACGGCGACCTGACGAGGCGCCACCGGCCGACCGTGTGGAGCGTGTTCGGCACCGGTCCGGCGATCTTGGCCGGTGACGCGATGATGACGCTGGCGTTCGACGTGATCGCCGCCAGCGAGCATCCGACCGCGACCAGGTCCATGCGGACGCTGAGCACCGCGGTGCTGCATCTGCTGGAGGGCCAGGCGTCCGACGTCGCGTTCGAGGACCGCACGGACGTCGCGGTCGCCGAATGCGTGACCATGGCCGAAGGCAAGACCGGCGCGTTGCTCGGCGCGGCCTGTGCGCTGGGTGCGCTGGTCGGCGGCGGCAGCGACGATCAGGTCGACCACCTCGGCGGGTTCGGGCGTGACCTCGGGCTGGCGTTCCAGCACGTCGACGACCTGCTCGGCATCTGGGGCGACCCGGCGGTCACCGGGAAGCCGGTCTACTCGGACCTGCAGAACCGCAAGAAGTCGCTGCCGGTGGTGGCCGCGCTCGGGGCGTCGGACGAGCTCGGTGCGTTGTACTACCGGGAAAAGCCGCTCACGGCCGAGGAGCTGGAGCGGGCGGCGGAGCTGGTCGACCGCGCGGGCGGCCGCGCGTGGAGCCAGTCGCAGGCGGACGAATTGCTGGCTCGCGCGTTGTCCAGGCTGGCGTCGGCACGCCCTGGTGCGCGGCCGTCGGCGGAGCTGACCGTACTGGCGAACCTGGCGACCCGACGTGACCACTGACGGGGTGCGGGTGCTGCTGGCGGGCCCGCGGTCGTTCTGTGCCGGCGTGGAGCGGGCGATCGACGTCGTCGACCGCGCGCTCGACCGGCGCGGCGGCCCGATCCACGTCCGCAAACAGATCGTCCACAACACCCATGTTGTGGCGGAGCTCGAAACGCGGGGTGCGGTCTTCGTCGACGAACTCGACGAGGTGCCGGACGGCGCGACGGTGGTCTTCTCCGCGCACGGCGTTTCACCCGCCGTGCGGGAGGAGGCCACCCTCCGGGGTCTGGACGTGATCGACGCGACCTGCCCGCTGGTGACCAAGGTGCACGCGGAGGCCCGCCGGTTCGCGGCACGCGGCGACACGGTGCTGTTCATCGGGCACGCCGGTCACGAGGAAGTCGAAGGCACGCTCGGCGAGGCGCCGTCGTCGATGATCCTGGTGGAGGACGCCGCCGCGGCGGCCGCGGTCGAGGTGCCGGATCCCGCGCGGGTCTCGTACCTGATGCAGACGACGCTCTCGGTGGACGAGGCGGCCGAGGTGGTTTCCGTGCTGGAGCGGCGTTTCCCGCTGCTGCGCGGGCCGGGTTCGGACGACATCTGTTACGCCACCACGAATCGGCAGGACGCGGTGAAGGCCGTCGCCGCCGAGTCGGACCTGCTGCTGGTGGTCGGTTCGGCGAACTCGTCGAACTCCGTGCGGCTGGTGGAAATCGCGTCTCGGATGGGTGTTCCGGCTTATCTGATCGAGGACGCCTCGCTGATCAAGCCTGAGTGGCTCGACGGCGTGCGGGTCGTCGGCCTCACGGCGGGCGCGTCCGCTCCCCCGCGCCTGGTCGACGAGGTGATCGCGGCCTTGGCGCCGGTTTCGGTCGAAGAACGCGTGGTGGCGCGCGAAACCATCCAGTTCACGCTCCCACTGGCAGTGCGAACGGGATAAAGCCCGCTTTACTCCGGGGAGTAAAGCGGGCTTTATCCCGGGCCTGGGTTCGCTAGCGGCCCTGCAGGGACTTCACGTTGTTGCCGAACGTCCAGTTCTTCGAGCCGTCCCAGTTGATCGACCAGTCCATCAGGCCCTTCAGGCTGGTGCCGAAGCTCCGCCAAGCCTGTGAGACCAGCGAAGTCGACATGTACCCGCCGCCGGCACCTGGCTGCGCGGGCAGGCCGGGAACCTGCTTGTCGAACGGAACCTTGATCGTCGTGCCCTGGATGACGAGCCCCTTGTTGAGGCAGTTCGTCTGCGCGACGAAGCCTTGCACGGTGCCGGCCTGGTACGAATCGCCGGAGCAGCCGTACATGCTTCCGTTGTAGTACTGCATGTTCAGCCACCACAGCTTGCCGTTGTCGGCGTACTTCTTCACGATCGGCAGGTACGCGCCCCAGATCGAACCGTAGACGACGCTGCCGCCGGTGACGTAGGCCGTCTCGGGCGCCATGGTGAGGCCGAAGTTCGACGGCATCTTCGACAGCACGCCGTCGATGATGCGGATCAGGTTCGACTGCGACGGCGACAGCGAGTTGATGTTGCCGGTGCCGACGAGCCCGGTCTCGATGTCGATGTCGATCCCGTCGAAGTTGTACTTCTTGAGAATGGGCACGATCGTCGCGACGAACTTGTCCGCCACCGCGCTCGAACTCAGGTCGATCCCGGCGGCCGCGCCACCGATCGACATCAGGATCGTCGCGCCCGCGTCCTTCGCCGCGCACATCTCGGCGGGCGTGGCCACCTTGACGGTCGCGTCCATCCCGTCTTCCCACAACACGGTCCCGTCCGAACGGATGACCGGGAAGGCCGCGTTGATGACGTTGTACCCGTGCGCCGCGATCCGGCTGTCGGTGATGGGAATCCAGCCCAGCGGCGGATGCACGCCGTTGGACGCGCCGTCCCAGTTCTCCCAATACCCTTGCAGCACCTTGCCGGACGGCCGCGACTTCACCGCGCAGACGTCCGCCTGGACGGACGCGGTCGCCGGCTGCCCGCTCAGCGGGACGGCGAGCAAGGCCGCCAGCGCGATACCGAGCACTCGTGATTTCCGACTGAACATACCTGCTCCGATCCTGGAACAAAGGCGTCGTTTCGCCCACGGTAGGCGCGGCCCAGTCCAGGAACAACCGACGTTCGGATGGTCTAGACCAAGTACTCGTCTAGACCAATACCTGGGGTCGTGAGTGGTACGGCCGGTTCTAACCGGCCTAAACACTCACGACCCCTTCGCCCCGGCCAGCTCCGCGTACCCGAGCGGTCGGCACGCGTACCTAAGAAGTCGGCTCACGTACCCAGGGAGTCGGCACACCAGACCGGAAGCGTCGGCGGCGCTCCGACCGTGCGGGTACGCGTGCCGACCCGGCAGGTACGCGTGCCGACCCGCTGGGTACGCGGGGTCGTGAGTGTTTAGACCGGTTAGAACCGGCCGCATCACTCACGACCCCCACAACGACCCGAGCCTGCCGCGGGTGTTAGGCGCCGGGGCGGGTGAGGCCTGCTTTGGCGCCGCCTCGGGAGAGCACGACCTCGTCGGTGTCCTTCAGCGCTTGCTTGGCCCGGTCGTCAAGCTTGCCCGCTGTCAGGTCGGTCAGGCGCAGCGGCGGGCCGAGGCGGAGCAGGGTCGGGACGTACTCGGCCTTGTCGACGGCCCAGCCGTCGGCGCTCTTGCGGAAGGTGAAGCGGGCGGCGACGCCTTCCTCGGTCGACCCCTTCGGCTCGGAGTGGCGAGCGACGTGGTTGCCGAGGCCGTAGGCGACCCATTTGCCGCCGACCTGCTCGATGGGCTGGACCACGTGGGCGTGGTGGCCGATGATCAGCGAGATCGAGTCCTCGGCGAGCAGTTTCTTGGCCAGCAGGCGCTGCTCGTCGGTGACTTCGTGCTGGTACTCGACGCCCCAGTGCAGGCTGACCAGCACGACTTCGGCGCCGGCCGCGCGGGCGGCCTTGGCCGCGGCGATGATGCGGGCCGCGTCGATCTGGTTGGCGAGCCAGGGTTTGCCTTCGGGGACCTTGATGCCGTTGAAGCCGAACGCGTAGGAGATCTGGGCGACCTTGACGCCGTGCACGTCCAGGATGAGCGGCTTGGCCGCTTCGGCCGAAGTGCGCGCCGAGCCGGTGTGCTTGATGCCGGTCTCGTCGAGTTTGTCGAGGGTGCGCTTGATGCCGTCGGCGCCCTGGTCGAGCGTGTGGTTGGACGCGGTCGAGCAGGTGTCGTAGCCAGTGTCCTTGAGCGCGTCGGCCACCTCGGGCGGCGCGCTGAACGACGGGTAGCCGCTGTATGGGCCGCCTTTTTCGGCGAGCGGGGTTTCGAGGTGACAGACCGCGAGGTCCGCCTTTTCGACCACCGGCTTGATGCCCGCGAACAGTGGCCGGTAGTCGAACTCACCGTCCTTCGCGTCCTCGCGAGCCTGGTCGGTCAGCGCCGGGTGGATGAGCACGTCACCCGTCGCCACCACCGAAAACGTGGTCTCGGGGGCCTTCGCTGCCGGCTGCGGCGTCGATGGCGGCGGAGCCGTGGTCGGGGTGGTCGCGGAACAGGCGCCCACGAGCGTCAGTGCGGCGAGGACGGTCAAGGGCTTCGCGAAATTAGACATCAAGCCCCATAGTGCCTTACCCCATTCGTGGACGTCACTAGGCCACTTGTGTTCACCCTGTCACTTTCCGTGCGCGGCACTACGATCAACGCATGACCGCGGGCCTGCTGAATTCGCTGACCGACGTGCCCGGCATCCGGGTCGGGAACGCCACCCGGATCGGGGACGGGGCGCTGACCGGCACCACCGTGATCGTGCCGCCGCCCGGCTCGGTCGCGGGCGTCGACGTCCGCGGTGGCGCGCCCAGCACCCGCGAGACGGCCGCGCTCGACCCGCGCAACGGCGCGCACTCCCCCGCCGCGTTCGTGCTCACCGGCGGGAGTTCGTACGGGCTGTCGGCAGCGCACGGTGTCTGCGAGGCGCTGGGCGGCCTGGTGCCCGCGGCCGCGTTGTTCGACCTGGGCCGCGGTGGCGACTTTTACGCCCGCCCCGACGTCGACACGGGCTTGAAGGCGCTGCACGCGGCGGACGAATACGCGGTGGCGGAAGGAAACGTCGGCGCGGGCACCGGCGCGCTGACCGCCGAGATGAAGGGCGGGCTCGGGTCGGCGAGCACGGTGCTGCCGGACGGCACCGTCGTCGCGGCGCTGCTCGCGATGAACGCCGTCGGCTCGACGATCGGCCCCGACGGCCTGCCGTTCGGCGCAGGCTTCGGCGAGACCAGCCGAGTGCGCGACGGGAAGATCGTGGACTGGTCGGAATTCGTCCTGTCCACACCGGACAGTGAGACCGTCCACACGGCACAGGAGCTGCTCGGGAAGACCGTTCGCGCACGCACGACGCGCAAACCGATGAACACCGTCATCGGGATCGTCGCCACCGACGCGATCCTCACCCCGGTCGAGTGCCATCAACTCGCCCTCCGCGCACAGGATGGCCTGGCGCTGGGGATTCAGCCGTCACATTGCCTCGGAGACGGCGACACGCTCTTCGCCACCGCAACCGGGAAGACGACAGCCGACATCGACAGCCTGCTCGAAGCGGCCAGTGTCGTGGTCGCCCGCGCGATCGTCCACGCGGTACTCGCCGCCGACTCGGTGACCACCGGCTGGGGCCACATCGCGTCTTATCGCGAGCTCTACCTCTGATCTCACTCTATGGAATCCGTTGCGGCGACGCGTGATCCACGGTTTCCTGAAGAGGTACCAAGCACGGTGGAGTGGCCGAGAGGCGAGGCGAAGGTCTGCAAAACCTTTCACACGGGTTCGAATCCCGTCTCTACCTCAACAACGTGAAGGCCTCGTCGGGAGACGAGGCCTTCACGCGTTGTCAGCGTGGGAGTTCGCCGGCGAACGGAACCGTCGGCGGCCCGGAAAACCCGGTCTCACAAGCGAAAACCTGACCCGCGTACGGCTCGTCGAGGCCGTGCGTGCGCGCCGTCGTGATGAACAGCGTCCGCCCGCCCGGTCCGCCGAACGTGCAGCACGTCGTGCGCGCGACGGGCACGGTGACGACGACGTCCACCTCACCTGAGGGCGTGTAGCGGCGAACCTGGCCGCCATCCCAGAAGGCGACCCAAATGCCGCCCTCGTCGTCGACGGTCAGGCCGTCCGGCACCGGCGGCGGCCCGTCCAGCTTGGTGACCTGACGCGGATTCGTCGGGGTGCCGGTCGCGACGTCGTAGTCGTAGACCTCGAACGAGCAGATCGGGCTGTCGACGTAGTACATCAGCTTGCCGTCGGGGCTCCAGCCGATGCCGTTGGAGACGCCGACGCCATCGCGGAACCGCGTCACCTTCCCGTCCAGGTCGACGCGGTACAGGCTGCCCGCCGCGGCCTCGCGCTCATGCGTGCTGCCCGCCCAGAACCGGCCTGCCGGGTCGCATTTCGCGTCGTTCATCCGCGTGCCCGGCACCGCGGAGCCGACCTCGGCCAGCGCGGTCACCGTGCCGTCGCGGCCGATCGCGGTGAACCCAGGCCCGGCCGCGGCCAGCCAGCCGCCGTCCGCGCGCGGGACGACCGCGCCGACCGAGCCGCCGACCTTGATCGTCGTGGTGTGCGTCAGCGCGCCCGCCTCGAAGGTGCCCAGGTGCAGTTCGCCCGCCGGGATGTCGATCCACGACAACTCCCCGTGCCCCGCGTCCCAGCCGGGGCCCTCGCCCAGCACACAAGCCGGCCCGCCCAGTAACTCCGCTGTCAGCTCTCGCATGCGCTCAGCCTAGTGGTTTGTCGACAACCGAACTCAAGTCAACAAGAACACCCACATCAGCAAACGCCCAGCAAAACGCATGTGCGTGTCCATAAATACGACAATTGTCAACGCGCACCGTGACGATCAGTGACGAAAAGTGCATGTCGATCAGTTAACCGGCAGGCAGCAGCCTCTTGACTCCGCCGCGAATACTGTTTTGTAATACGAGACACACGGCGTTCACCCGCCCGCAACACTCATCCCCGGTCCCATGGGAGCACTTGATGTCCACATACCCGCACAGGCTGCGTGCCTGGAGCGCTGTTGGTTGTTGTTTGATTGCCGGTGCGGTTCTCGCCGGTTGTTCCTCCGGCAAGGAGACGACCGCGCCGGCGCAGGACGCGCCGAAGGACGGCAAGATCACCCTGTTCTACCTGCAGAAGCAGGGTGACCAGCAGTACTTCGTCGAGCAGGCGCAGGGTGCGAAGGACAAGGCCAAGGAGCTCGGCGTCGACCTCAAGGTGGTCAACCTGGGCCAGGACGCCAACAAGGCCATCAACGAACTCGACGCCGCGGTCGCGCAGGGCGCCAACGGCATCGCGATCGTCGTGCCGGACCAGGCGATCGGCCCGCAGGTGATCGACGCGGCCAAGGCCAAGGGCATCCCGCTGGTCGCCTCGGACGACGTGATCAAGGACAACGCGGGCGCGAAGGCCCCGTTCGTCGGCTTCAACGGCTCCGCGATGGGCACCGAGGTGGGCAAGGAGGCCGCGAAGCTGTTCAAGGCGGCGGGCTGGGCCGCGGCCGACACCAAGATCATCAGCGCCTACAAGCAGGACCTGACCGTCTGCACCGACCGCGTCAAGGCCGCCAAGGAGGCCTTCGCGAAGGACGCGGGCGCCGACGTCGGCGTCGTCGAGGTCGGCACGGACAACACCCCGGTCGACGCGCAGAACCGGACCGGCGCGGTGATCGGCTCCAACCCGAACGTCAAGCACTGGGTCGTCTGGGGCTGCAACGACGAGAACGAGACCGGCGCGGTCACCGCGCTGGCGAACGCGGGCATCAAGGCGGCCGACACCATCGGCGTCGGCCTCGGCGCGTACCTGACCTGCAAGGACTGGGCGGCGGGCAAGGACACCGGCAACAAGGCCGCGCTGTTCATCTCCGGCGCCGAGGTCGGCAAGACCGCGGTCCAGGTGCTCTTCGACAAGGTCAAGAACTCGAAGGACCTCCCGGCCGAGACGATCGCCAAGACCCAGATCGTCAACAAGGACAACTTCAAGACCGCAGGCGTCAACTGCACCTGAGTCACCCGCCCGGCGCCGTCACGTTGACGGCGCCGGGCGCCTTGTCCGCCGTGAACTACCCCAAGGAAGACCAGCATGTCCGCACCACCGCCTGTCGCGCTGCGCGCGGAGGGCATCAGCAAACGCTTCGCCGCGGTGGCGGCGCTCAGTGACGTCAGCCTCGACTTCCGCCCCGGCGAGGTGCTCGCGCTGATGGGCGAGAACGGCGCAGGCAAGTCGACGTTGCTGCGCGTGCTCTCCGGCGACCACGCCCCCACCGAAGGCCACCTCGAGATCAACGGCGAGCGCGTCGCCTTCGACACCCCGCGAGCCGCGATGGCGGCCGGTGTCCGGGTGATCTACCAGGAACCCGAGATCATCCCGCACGTCTCGGTGGCGGAGAACGTCTTCGTCGGCGAACTGCCGCACAAAGGCCGGGTCTTCAACCGCCGCGCGCTCATCCAGGCCACCGAGGAAGCGTTGGAGCGCTACGGTTTCGCCGGCGTGCTCGACCCGGCCACGCTCGGCAGCAGGCTCTCGCCCGCGCAGCGGCAGCTGGTCGAAATCCTGCGTGTGCTCGTCGCCGTCACGCCGCCGAAGGTCATCGCCTTCGACGAACCGACCTCGTCGCTGTCCGAGCACGAGGTCGAAGCGCTGTTCCGGCTGATCCGCAGGCTGCGCGACGACGGCGTCGCGGTGGTCTACGTGTCACACCGGATGAACGAGATCTTCCAGCTCGCCGACCGGATCGCCGTGCTGCGCGACGGCAGGCTGATCGGCGCGCGCGAGGCCTCGTCTACCGACGAGAACGAGCTGATCCGGATGATGATCGGCCGTGACCTGTCGGAACTCGTGCGCCGCTCCGGTTCCGACACCGGCGACGTGATGCTCAAGCTGACCAACGTGTCGACCGACGACGTCGAGGACATCTCGTTCGAGGTGCGCACCGGCGAGGTCGTCTGCCTCGCGGGCCTGGTCGGCGCGGGCCGATCCGAACTCGCGAAGGCGATCGTGGGCGATTTCCCCGTCCGCTCGGGCACTGTCGAACTCGACGGGAAACCCTTGCGCGCCAAGAATCCCGGCGACGCGGTCAAGGCGGGCATCGGGTTCGCGCCCGAGGAGCGCAAGACCGACGCGCTGCTGATGCAACGGTCCGTCCGTGACAACGTGAGCATCGCCGTGCTGGACCGGATTCGCCGGTTCCGGGTGGTGAAGCGGGCCAAAGAACGCGCGCTGGTGGACGAATACGTCCGCGAGCTGCGCGTGCGGACACCTTCGATGGAGCAGGAAGTCCGCAAGCTTTCCGGCGGCAACCAGCAGAAGACCGTGCTCGCGCGCTGGCTCGCGCGGCACCCGAAGCTGCTGATCCTCGACGAGCCGACGCGTGGCGTCGACGTCGGCGCCAAGGCCGAGATCTACCGGATCATCGACGGGCTCGCCCGTGACGGCATGGCGCTGCTGGTCATCTCCTCCGACCTGCCCGAGGTGCTCGGGCTGGCCGACCGCATCGTGGTGATGCGCGGCGGCCGGGTCGCGGGCGAGATCGCCAGGTCCGAAGCCACCGAAGAAGCCGTACTCACCCTCGCCATCCCGGCCACCGAAGCAGAGGTGACCCCATGACCGCGCCCACCCGCCAGGAGAACCCCATGTCCGCCGAACCCGCCGAAGCCACGGCCAGGATCTCGCCGATCCGCCGCGTGCTCACCGGCATGGGCGTGCAGAACAGCAGCCTGATCCTCACCCTGATCGCGCTGGTCGTGCTGCTGAGCTTCCTCAACGAGAACTTCTTGCGCACCAACAACCTGTTGCTCATCGGCAGCGCGATCACCATCATGGGCCTGCTCTCGCTGGTGCAGACGCTGGTGATCATCCTGGGCGCGCTGGACATCTCGGTCGGCTCGATGGCCGGGCTCGCCTCGGTCGTCTCGGCGATGGTCTACACCTCGACCGGCAGCTCCGGCGCCGGCATCCTCGCCGCGGTCGTCGTCGGGCTGATCTGCGGCCTGGTCAACGGCATGATCATCATCTTCGGCCGGGTCAACCCGGTGGTCGCCACGCTCGGCACGCTCGCCACCTACAAGGGCATCGCGCAGGTCGTCTCGGACGGCAAGGCGCAGGGCTACACCGGCGCCGACGACCTGTTCATCTTCCTCGCGAAGGGCTCGGTGCTCGGCCTGCCGACGCTGGTCTGGGTGTTCTTCATCGTCGCGGCGATCCTGCACTTCCTGTTGCGCTACACCGACATCGGCCGCAACATCTTCGCGATCGGCGGCAACGACACCGCCGCACGGCTGGCCGGTATCAACATCAACCGCTACATCATCGGCGTGTACGCGCTCGTCGGCATGGTCGCCGCGATCGCGGGCCTGCTGATCACCGCGCGGACCGGGTCCGGCCAGCCGACGTCCGGCTCCGAAGGCCTCGAACTGCAGGCCGTCACCGCGGCCGCGCTGGGCGGCACGATGCTCAAGGGCGGCAAGGGATCCATCGTCAGCACCGTGCTCGCGGTGTTCATCGTCGGCGTGCTCGACAACGGCATGTCCGGGCTCGGCATCAACCAGTTCTGGCAGAACGTCGCGCACGGCCTGCTGCTGGTCGCCGCCGTGGTCCTGCAGCAGCTGCGCAGCGGGGAACGCCGCGTCGGTCTGCCTGCGTGAGCAGGCCAGCCGCCAAGGACGGCGAGTCCCGCGCCGGTGGCCGGAACCTGCACGCCCGCATCGTCGACGAGCTGGGCAGGCTGATCGTCACCGGCGTGCTCGGCGACGGTCAGCCCTTGGTGCCCGAGGACATCGGGCGCCGGTTCGGCGCTTCCCGGACGGTGGTCCGGGAAGCGCTGCGGGTGCTCGAATCCAAGGGCATGGTCACCGCGCGGCCCCGCGTCGGCACCTGGACGCTGCCGCCCGATGACTGGGACGCCATCGATCCCGACGTGATCGCCTGGCGGATGAAGGGGCCGAACGGCGGCCATCAACTACGCGAACTGCTCGAACTGCGGCTCACCATCGAGCCGCAGGCGGCGCGGCTGGCCGCCCAGCACCGGCGGCCAGACGAATTGTCCAAAATGGCCGCCGCGTACGAGCGCATGGCCGACGCGGTGGACCGAGTGGACCACGAATCGTTCAAGACGGCCGATTGCGAATTCCACGCCGCGCTCATCCGCGCGTCCGGCAACGCGCTCATCGCGCAGTTGCAGGTGCCGGTGGTCGCCGCGCTCAACGCGCGCGGCGAACTGCTCGACGCGCCGGGCGACCTGTCGGTTTCCACGCTGGTGCTGCATTCACGGGTGCTGACCATGGTGCTCGCGAAGAACGCCGACGGCGCTGAAACTGCTTCCCGGCGGCTGCTCGAATCAATGGTCCCGACGCCGGATCTGGCTTGACATATCGGTTTTGTGCATAAGCACCCCGCTCAGCGGTCCATTGACACTGTCAGTGGTTCAGACCATAGTCGGCTTTCGACCGCCGCCACGGAAAACGCACAGGAGACGGAAATGTCCGTTCGTATCCGCGCGCTCGCGTTAGCTCTCGCGGCCGCGTTGACCAGTGGCCTCGCCACCACTGCCACCGCTGCCCCGGTGCCGGCCGACCTGTGCGACGTCGCACAGAAAATGGTCTCGGCAGGCGACTACTGGGTGAACAACGGCACGAACCTGGCGTCGAACGGCTGGGAGAACGCCACCTTCCACGTCGGCAACCTCGCGCTCGTGCGCACCACCGGCGTCTCCAACCACAAGACGCTGCCGTGGGCCAAGGCCAACAACTACCTGCTGCAGACCTCGAGCAACCCGTTCTTCCCCGACCACGAGGCGGCCGGCGAGGCCTACCTCGACCTGTACACCTACTTCCACCCGGACGCGCCCATCATCGCCGACCTGCGCAAGCGCGTCGCGGACGAGGTCGCGAGCGTGCAGAAGGGCCACAACAAGTACTGGAACTACGTCGACGCGCTGAACATGGCGATGCCGTCGTTCGCCAGGCTCGGCGTGCTCGACAACAGCCCCGCCACCCTCGACGCGATGCAGACCCTGTTCCGCTACACCGAAAAGGGCGTCAACGGCCGCGGCCTGTTCAGCGAGGCGACCGGCCTGTGGTGGCGCGACGGCGGCTACATCGGCAGCAACACCTTCTGGTCGCGCGGCAACGGCTGGGCGCTCTCGGCACTGACCAAGGTCCTGCAGGTGCTGCCCGCGAACGACCCGCGCCGCGCGGAGTACATCCGGGTGTTCAAGAAGATGGCGACCACGCTCAAGGCCGTGCAGCGCTCGGACGGCTTCTGGAACTCGAGCCTGCTCAACCCGTACCAGTACGGCGGCCCGGAAAGCAGCGGCACGGCGTTCTTCACCTACGGCATCGCGTACGGCATCAACGCGGGCATCCTCGACGCGGCGGCGTACAAGCCGGTCGTCGACAAGGGCTGGAAGGCACTGTCGACCAAGGCTTTGCAGGCCAACGGGCTGCTCGGCTACGTCCAGCCGGTCGGCGCCAAGCCAGGCCCGTCGAAGCCGGACGGCACCGCCGCGTACGGCGTCGGCGCCTTCCTGCTCGCCGGCCAGCAGGTCGCGAAGCTCACGCCGGGGTGCGCGCCACCCGCGTAGCCAAACACGCTTGAAGGCCCTCTGGGGCCTGAAAGCTTCATGGGCGCGCCTCTTTTCCGGGCCGCCAGGCCCGGAAGTTTTCGGGGCGCCGGGCCGGAGGCCTGTCGACCCGAAAACTTGAGCGCGCTTAAATAGCACAGTGGCTGAAGCGTTGATCTTCGATTTTGACGGCTTGCTGGTCGACACCGAGACGGCGGTGCTGGCCAGCTGGCGGGAGACCTTCGCCGAGTTCGGGCTCGAGGTGCCGATGGACGTGTGGCACACGGTCATCGGCACCCACCGGACCGCGCAGGTCATGTTCGACCTGCTGGAAGACCACGCGGGCCCGCTCGACCGGCTCGCCTACCGCGCCAAGTCCAGGGCCCGGGTGCTCGCCATGCTCGAAGCGGAGGGCACCCGGCCGGGAGTGGCGGGCTACCTCGACGACGCGGCGGCGCTCGGGCTCCGGCTCGGCGTCGCCTCGAGCTCGTCGGCCGAATGGGTCGAAGGCCATCTCGCCAGACTCGGCCTGCGGGAGCAGTTCGACACCGTGGTCACCGGCGACCGTTTTCCCGCCAAGCCCAGGCCGGACCTCTACCTCGCGGCGCTGGCGGCGTTGCGTTCGGACGCCGCCGACGCGGTCGCGTTCGAGGACTCGCCGAACGGCGTGACCGCCGCGAAGGCCGCGGGCCTGCGGTGTGTCGCCGTGCCGAACCCGATCACCGCGTCGCTCGGCTTCGACCACGCGGACCTGGTGCTGACGTCGTTCACGGACAAGTCACTCGGCGAGATCCTGCTCGCGCTGGCCTCGTGAGTGTTTTCGCCGGTTAGAACCCGGAAGGGCGAGCGTGGCAGGCACTCGTGGCCGCTGCGCCAGGTGGGACGACGTGAACGCCCCGTTCGCAACGTTGAAAGTTGTGAACGGGGCGTGGGGTATTGGACGTGACGAAGGGGGCCCATGTCACGCTCAGCGTTACAAGGGTGGCCTTTGTGTGGTTCAGCCGGGCCCACACCGCCGCGGGGCGGGGAGCGGGACACGACCCTCGCTAGGGCAGCGCGACGACGGCGTCGATCTCGATCTCGATCGACGGGTACGCGAACCCGGCGACCTCGATCAGCGTGGCGGCCGCGGGGCGCGCCTGGTCGCCCAGCACCTCGGCGCGGATCTCCCGCATGCGCGGCAGTTTGCTCGCGTCGATGAGGTACCAGCCGAACTTGACCACATCGGACCAGGTGGCGCCGAGCCCGGTGAGGACGCGGCCGAGGTTCTCCAGCGCCAGCCGGGTTTGCGCGTCGAACCCTTCGGCGGCCTTGCCTTCGGCGTCGACCCCGATCTGCCCGGTGACGAACGCGAGCCGCCCGGTGGTCGTCACCGCGTGCGCGAGGCCGGGGGTCGCGTGGACCTCGGGGACTTCGGTCAAACGGTCGGTGATGGGCACGAAGGTCTCCTCATCCGTTGGGGGCCTTCAGACTTTAAGACAGTCCGTGGCCTCTCCCCGTCGAAGTTCGGGATCTTCAGCAAGAAACGTGCGAGCCGGGCCGGGCCCGGAATGCCTTGTCTCGAACCGAACGGTCACCCGGCCCTGCCCGGCGCCCTGCACCCACCCGGTGCCGAACTCCGCGTGGACCACGTCGTCGCCGGCGCGCCACTCCGAGCGTGCTGCTTTCACGGGAACGGCTTTGGGGATTTCCTCGACCGGCGGCGCGGGCACGGCGACCGTGAACAGCGGATCCTGGTGCGGCTCGGAAAGCCCGCTGAACCCGACACCGGCGAGCCGCACCCCGCCGAACTCGGCCGGGTCGATGAGCAGCCGCTCGGCCATCGCGGTCAGCTGGTCGACGTCATCGGTCGGGAACGTGGTCGTTTCGGACCGGGTCACGATGCTCATGTCGGTGTGCCGCAGCTTGATCACGACCGTCCGCGCGACCCGGCCCGACTTCACGAGCCTGGCATGCGCGCCCTGCGCGATCCGCCGGATCTCGGTGCGCAGCCTCGGCAGGTCGATGATGTCGACGTCGAACGTCGTCTCGGCGCTGACCTGCTTCGCCTCCCCGCGCTCGGCGACCGGCCGGTCGTCGATCCCCGAGGCGAGCAGCCGCAGGTCCCGCCCGACGCTGCCGAACAACGCCTTGGCCTCCTTTTCGGACAGCGCGGCGAGCTGGCCGAGCGTGAGGATGTCCATCCGCTTCAGCTTCGCCTCGGCGACCGGCCCGATCCCCCACATCGCGCGCACGGGCAGATCGGCGAGGAACTCACGCTCGCCGCCGTGCGGGACCACGACGAAACCGTCCGGCTTCGCCCGGTCCGACCCGATCTTGGCGACCTGCTTGCCCGCGCCCGCGCCGACCGACGCGGTCAGCCCGGTCTCGGCGCGGATGCGACTCCGCAGCTTCTCGACGAAAACACGGACTTCGTCTGCCGTCGCGCCGACCAGCTCGGGCGGCTCGGCGAAGGTCTCGTCCAGCGAGATGCGTTCCAGCACCGGCGCGTACTCGCCGACGATGCCGAACACCTCCCGGCTCAGCTGCTCGTACAGCTTGAACCGCGGCGGCAGGATCACCCCGCCCGCCGGCAGCAACCTCCTCGCCTGGGACATCGGCATCGCCGAGTGCACGCCATGCGGCCTCGCCTGATAACTGGCCCCGGCGACCACCCCGCGCGGCCCGGTGCCCCCGACCACCACCGCCCTGGTCGCCAGCGTCGGCCGGGTCAGCTGCTCGGCCGCCGCGAAAAAGGCGTCGAGGTCCAGGTGCACGACCCATCGACTCACCGGCCCATCGTGACACAGGGGTCCGACAAAACCCCGAAAGCCACTTTCGGCAGGTGTCATCTGCCGAAAGTGGCTTTCGGGCTTTGACCGACCAGGTACGCGCTCAGCCCAGCAGGGTGATGGCGGTCAGCAGCAGACCGTCGGCGGCCAGCCAGTTTCCGCGCAGTACCGGGCCGTCGGGGATCAGCAGGCGAGCGGTGAACTCACCGGAACGGTCCGCGACGATCAGCGCGTCCTCGAACTCCAGGCGGGTGCCCGTCAGCGGGTACCAGGTCTTGTAGACCGACTCCTTCATGCTGAACAGCAGCCGGTCCCACCGCACCGTCGGGTCGGCCATCAGCGAACGCCGGATCCATGCCTGCTCCTCGGGCAGCGCGATGGTCTCCAGCACGCCCTCCGGAAGTGGACCGTTGGGTTCGGCGTCCAGGCCGAGTGCGGCCACTTCGGCGGTCCGCGCCAACGCCACCGCGCGGTAGCCGGCGCAATGCGTGATGCTGCCGACGATCGACGCGGGCCAGCGCGGCGCGCCGTGCGGGCCTGGCAGGACCGGGGCCGCGGGCACGCCCAGTTCGGCGAAGGCCTGGCGGGCGCACCAGCGGGCGGTGGTGAACTCGCGGCGGCGCTTGTCGACCGACTTTTCGATCAGGAGCGCCTCTTCCGGGAAGAGTTCGACGTCGGCGGGGTCGTCGAAGGACTCGCACCAGACCACCGGGGACGGGAGCAGCTTGCCGAGCATCATGCGCGGACCTCCGGCAGGATGACCCGCGGATCCGTGCCGGGGTGCCAGGAGCGACGCCATTCGCGCGGATAGCCGACCGAGACCTCTTCGAACCGGACGCCGTCGTGCCAGCTCGTGCGCGGGATGTGCAGATGCCCGTAGACCGCGATCTGGCAGCGGAACCGCTTGTGCCAGTCGGCGGTGCGGGAAGTTCCACACCATTGGGCGAACTCCGGGAAATGCAGGATGTCCGTCGGGTCGCGCAGCAGCGGGTAGTGGTTGACGAGGATCGTGCCCAGCTCCGGATCGCACGCGGCGAGGCGCGCTTCGGTCTCCTCAAGCCTTGCGTGACACCAGGCCTCGCGCGTCGGGTACGGATCCGGGTGCAGGAAGAACTCGTCCGTGCAGACGACGCCCTTTTCCTCGGCTTGAGAAAGCGCCTGTGCCTTAGTACGCGCTGTCGGCGTGCGCCAGCTGTAGTCATAGAGAAGGAACAGCGGCGCGATGAGCAGTGGGCCGCCAGGGCCCTCCCACGTTTGATAAGGGTCTTCAGGCGTCAGCACGCCCAGGTTCTTGCAGATGTCCACGAGGTGCCGGTAGCGCTCCTCGCCGCGTAACTGGACCGCGTCCTGTTTCGGAGTCCACAGCTCGTGGTTGCCCGGCACCCAGATCACGCGGGCGAAGTTGCGGCTCAGCGTCTCCAGCGCCCAGGTGATCTCTTCGACGATCTCGCCGACGTCGCCCGCGACGATCAGCCAGTCCTCGTCGGTCTTCGGCCGGATCCGTTCGACGATCGCGCGGTTGTCCTCGTACGCGACGTGCAGATCACTGATGGCCAGCAGGTTCGCCCGCCCCATCGGTCACCTCCCATAGGGTCGTGGTGATGGTGTCCAGCACGGCCTCGGTGTGGAAGTCGAGGTAGAAATGGCCGCCGTAGAACACCTTCAGCTCGAACTCCGACTCGGTGTGCTCGCCCCACGCGCCAGCCTCGTCCAGGGTGACCTGCGGGTCGTCGTCACCGGTCAGCGCGACGATCGGGCAGTGCAGGCGCGGGCCTGGCTGATACCGGTACGTCTCGGCCGCTTTGTAGTCGGCGCGGACGGCGGGCAGGATCATCCGCAGGATCTCGTCGTCGAGCATGGCCGCGGTCGCGCCGCTCATCGCCTTGAGGCTGGCGATGATGGCGTCGTCGTCGGCCTGCCACACGTTCTCGTCACGGAACGTCGACGGCGCGCGGCGCCCCGACGCGAACAGCACGACCGGCGTGACGCCCGCCTTCTCCAGCCGGATCGCCACCTCGAACGCGATCGTCGCGCCCAGGCTGTGCCCGAACAACGCGATCGGCCGGTCGGTGCGCTCCAGCAACTCGGGCGTGATGGCGTCGGCGAGGTCGCCGACGTCGTCGAGACACGGCTCCGCGCGGCGGTCCTGTCTGCCGGGGTACTGGACGCCCAGCACCTCGACCGACGGGGTCAGCGACGCCGACAGCCCGTAGTAATAGGTGGCCGCCCCGCCCGCGTGCGGGAAGCAGACCAGCCGGGTGTGCGGATCGGGCGCGCCGTGGAAGTTGCGGATCCAGGCGCTGTTTTCGCTGCTCATGCGGCGGACTCCAGCCAGGAGATGGGGAGAAGGAAGACCCTTTTCATTCAAGCGACGGCCCGCCCGGTACCGCCAGAGGATCAGACCCCTAAACGAGCGCCCGGACCCGCGCTTCGACCCCTACCCGGCCCGACCTACCCCTCAATACGTGTGTATTACACAGCTGTCATAGACAACAGTTCTACACAGTTGTATGGTTCTTGGCATGACTACTACAGAAGCCAAGGCCGGACGCAAGGAGTGGATCGGGCTCGCCGTGCTGATCCTGCCTGTGCTCCTGGTCGCCATGGACATCACCGTTCTCTACTTCGCCGTCCCCTCGATCTCCGCCGACCTCCAGCCGAGCGGCACCCAGCAGCTGTGGATGATGGACGTCTACGGCTTCGTGCTGGCGGGCCTGCTCATCACGATGGGCGGACTGGGAGACCGGATCGGCCGCCGCAAGCTCCTCATCATCGGCACGGTGCTCTTCGGAGCCGCCTCCGTCGCCTGCGCCTTCTCCACAAGCCCCGAAATGCTGATCGCCTCGCGTGCGCTGCAGGGCATCGGCGGCGCCACCCTCATGCCCTCCACCCTGGGCCTGATCCGCAACATGTTCCACGACCCCAAGCAGCGCCGTAAGGCCGTCGCGGTCTGGTCGGTCGGCCTGTCCGCAGGCGCCGGTCTCGGTCCCGTCGTGTCCGGCCTGATGCTGTCGAGCTTCCACTGGGGTTCGATCTTCCTCGTCAACATCCCGATCATGGTCCTGCTGCTGGTGCTCGCCCCGGTCCTGATCCCCGAGTACCGCTCCCCCAACCTCGGCAAGTTCGACCTGCTGGGCGGCGCGCTGTCGCTGACCGCCGTGCTGTCGATCATCTGGGGCCTCAAGGAAATCGCCGTCCACCACACCTACGCCATCCCCGGCGCCGTGATCGCCGTCGGCCTGATCCTCGGCACCTTCTTCATCCGCCGCCAGGCCACCCACTCCGACCCGATGATCGACCTGACCCTGTTCCGCAACCGCGGCTTCGGCCCGTCCATCACCTGCAACCTGGTCTGCTTCTTCGGCATGATCGGCTTCGGCATCTTCTCCACCCAGTACCTCATGGAGGTGCTGCGGATGAAGCCGCTGGAGGCCGCGCTCTGGACGCTCGCCGCCCCGGTGATCGTCAGCTTCGTCGCCCCGATCGCCGCGATCGTGGCCCAGAAGACCCGCCCCGCCTACATCATCGCCGCCGGTTTCGCCGTCGCCGCCAGCGGTTTCCTGCTCATCACCCAGGTGACGACCGAGCACAACATCCCGCTCGTCATCACCGCGATCGTGCTCAGCGGTGTCGGCATCGCGGTGGTCCTCTCGATCGTGACCGACATGGTCGTGGCGACCGCTCCGGCCGAGCGTGCCGGTGGCGTCTCGGCGCTGCTGCAGACCGCCCAGGAACTCGGTGGCGCGCTGGGCATCGCGGTGCTCGGCTCGATCGGTGCCGGCTTCTTCGGCCCCGCCATGGACAAGACGATCCCCGCCGGTCTGCCGGAAGGCACGCTGGAGGCGGCTCGCCAGACCCTCGGTGGCGCCCACGACGTCGCGCTGAAGCTGCCGCAGGCACAGGGCGACAACCTGTTCCGCGTCGCTCAGGAAGCCTTCGTCACGGCGATGCACCCGGCCGCCATCACCGCGGCGGTGGTCGTGCTCTCCGCCGCCGTCGCCGCGCTGATCTTCCTGCGCCACATCAAGAACACCCCCGAGGTCAGCGCCGAAGACGCCTACTCGGTGGAGAACACCACGGAGACCAAGGACTTGGTCACCGCGTAAACCGGGCCTTACGGGGCGGGTGACCGAGCGGTCGACCCCCAGGCCCACCCCGTAAGACCCACCCGGAGCTTCGGCCACCGCGGGAACACCCTGCGGTGGCCGAAGTTCGTTCACACCACGTTTTCCTTCCCCTCAAAGGAGAATTCCGATGCCAGTCCGACCGGTTCCAGGAGTGAAGGTCACGGTCTCCCAGAACGGCAGACTCCAGCTCTTCTCGACACTGACCGAAAAGCGCTTCGAATGCAACGGGGTCGGCACCGCGATCTGGATCGCACTGCGCCAGCACGACGGCAAGACCGGCGCCGCCGCCACGATGCTCGCCGATCTTTGGCGGACCGATCCCGACAACACGCTGGCGGACATCGAGATGTGGGTCGACGAGCTCACCGACGCCGGTCTGCTGCACACCGAGCTGTGACCGCTACTCGGGAGCCAGCTCCCGCACCCGCCGCAACAGCATCCGCCGGGTCTCCGCCGGACCCAGCGACCGATCGCGGCAGTTCTTGAAGGCACGCAGGCATTCCCGGGTCTCGTTCACCTCATCGAGGTAAACCCCGCCGCCGAACAACGTCGACTGGTGGACCACATCGTCGACACCGGGGCAGAAGCGGAACACCGACAGCGCCCCGCCCAGCAGCGGATGCACCCCCAGCGACAGCGGCACGATCCGCACGGTGATCCACGGCTTCCCGTCGATCACCCCCAGCAGGTGCAGCAACTGCCGCCGCAGCACGGCCGGTCCGCCGACCGGCCGCAGCAGCGCGGACTCCCCGATCAGGAAACTGATCCGGTTCTCCAGCTCCAGCACCCGCTGCCGGTCCAGCCGGAACGTGATCCGCGCTTCCATCTCCGCCTCCACCGGCGCGTTGCTGCGGTAGATCGAGTCCGCCACCAGCGCCCTGACGTAGTCCGGGATCTGCAGCAGGCCGGGGATCAGCTGATCGGTGTAGCTGTAGATCTCGCTGGCGTCCTCTTCCAGATCCCCGAGCCGCCGGAACGTGCCGGACAAGATGTCCGAATAGGTCTTCCTCGGTTGCCGTTTCCTCGCCTCCTCCCCCAGCGCCAGCATCTCGGCCCGCTTGTCACCGCGGACCTTGAGAAAGTCCAGCAAAGCGTTGAGCTCCAAGGCTTTGAGCGTCCGCTCGCCCCGCTCCACCTTGCTGATCTGACTGGCGTCGCATTCGATGACCTCCGCCATCTCCCGCTGCTGCCGCTTCGCCTCGATCCGCAGCCGCCGCAGCTCCGACCCGAGCTGACGCCGCCCGATGGGCCTCCGCATCATGTCGGCCTCCCTCCACTGATTCACCCGATCGCGATCTCGTCAAGTGGCCTAGGCCACTCTATATTGAGTGCAGGATATCAAAGGCGTCCCAAGGCAGGTTGGGAGTCCGGAAAGGACAGTTCTCGGACCGGTTGCGACACAAGGGTTCGCGAGAGCACAAGCGAAGGAAACCCAGCGCCTGAGGACTCGTGCGCGTTGCGGGCGGTTAGAACCGCCCGCAACGCGCACGACCACACTTTCGGGGTCCGTCCGCTTAGCCACGGAAAGCGCCGGGCTTCACAGGATCGCAGGTTTCCCTTACATACAAGCAAAACCCAACCGGAAGCGGCGGCGCGCGAACTTTGCGTACGGAGGTCGTGAGTGTTTACGCCGGTTAGAACCGGCCGTACCACTCACGACCCCCTTGGCATACAAGCGAAAGCCGAGTTTGGGACGGTGGACGCCCCAAACTCGGCACTCGCGCGCAGGCAACGCCAGCGACTTGGGTCGTGAGCGTTGCGGCCGGTTATTGAGGGAAGGACGAGTGTGGCGTGTTCGCTCGCGGGCGTGACGTGAGGGGACCCCTGGGTGCGGCATACGCACCGAGGGGTCCCCTCACGTCGGCCCTGACACCCGCAACACTCACGACCCTCGCGGAGTAAAGCGGGCTTTATCCCGCCCCTCGGGTATCCGACAAAGCCACAGCCGACACACCACCTTTGGGTTCCCTTCCAATAACCGCCCGCAACGCAAGCAAAGTCGCACCGCAGGGGTGCTGCGCTCCGATGCGCGCACGCGGGGGTCGTGAGTGTTTAGGCCGGTTAGAACCGGCCGTACCACTCACGACCCCCTTGGCGCACAGGCGAAACCCGGCAACGCGTACGAGGGTGGAAATGGGAGCCGGGGCCTGGACGAAGTCCGGGCCCCGGCGGGGAAAGCAGTCGGTCAGTAGGTGTTGCTCATGTCGACGGCGGTTCCGTCGGCGTCGACCATCTCCGAGACGCCGTGCAGGGCCAGCCCGGCTGGGAGGTCCGCTCGGCTGTGGACGCTGAGCTTGCGGTAGACGCGGGTCAGGTGCTGCTCGACCGTGCTGACCGTGATGTACAGACGCCGGCCGATCTCGCGGTTGGTGTGACCCAGTGCCGCCAGCAACGCCACGCGGCGCTCGGCGTCCGAGAGGATCGGGGCGCCTGAGATGTCGGCTTGGGTGTCGGCTTCCTTGACGACCTCGCCCGCCGACCGCTCGCGGGGCAGCTGCTGGGGTGGCAAGGCTCCGGACTGGCAGGCCTTGGTCTCCTGGGCGGCACGCCTGGCCATCATGCGGGCCCGGTCGAACTCGCCCATCTCCTGGTGGACCTGGCTCAGGTCGGCCAGTGCGCGGGACAGCTCGAGACGATCACCCGAGATCTGGAGGCACTCGATGGCCTGGCGCAGCAACGCGGGGCGCTGCGGAAGGTCGCTGGAGGCCGCCAGCACCCTGAGCGAGATGCCGCGGGTGCGGGAGTCGACCGGGCCGGAGCGCTCGAGTTGCTCGGCGACCAGTTCGCGGGCGACGGCCTTGCGGCCGAGCTGGAGGTTGGCTTCGGCGAGGTCGCTGCGCCAGGGGGCGAGCCCTGGTACGTCGAGGTCGCGTTCGCGCATCAGCTTGCCGCAGGTCTGGAAGTCGCTGATCGCCGCCAGCACCCGGTCGGCCGCCAAATAGTAGTGCCCGCGGGCACGGAGATAGCGGAGGCCGAACAGGGTGGAGAACATCGCGTCCGGGACGATCTGCTTGAGGACCTCGGCGGCCGCGTCGAGCCTGCCCATCGCGGTGTTCGCGAGCAGCAACGTCGTCAGCGGGTAGCCGATGAGGACGCCCCAGCTCTGGGCCTGCAACAGGTTGCGGGCGGTTTCGGCGTGCAGGACCGCTGTCGCGAGCTGCCCCCTGCGCAGCGCGATGTCCGCCCTGATGCTGCCGAGCATGGCCTGCCAGGTGGTGGCACGCCTGCGGACGGCCTCGTCCATCAGCGCGTCGACCCAAGACGCGGCCTTGCCTGCCTTGTTCACGTAGACGAGAGCCAGTACGGCCGTCGCCAGCACCTCCAGCGAGGTGTCGCCGAGGCGGCAGCTCTGCAGGATGTGCTCGGCGCTGGCCGTCGCGGCCTCGCGGGCGCGCTGGGTGTTGGAGTTGCTCATCCCGAGCGTGTTGGCCGCGCCGGACCACATGCCCTCCGGGACGGGCTGGGGCGGGGACGGGTCGTCGTCGACGTTGCGGAAGTGGGCGCACGGGAGACCGTAGAACCATTGGTAGGCGACGCGGAGCTCGGCCGCCAGCTGGAGGTCCGCGACGCCGGTGGAGGTGTCGAGCACCTCCATTCCTTTGAGGACGGTCTCTTTGTCGCCCTGCCACAGGGAATTGCGGATCACCGTGACCGCGTCGCGGCGGGTGAGCCTGCCCTCGCGGGCGGCGACGCGCAGTGGCTCCAGATAATGGGAGGCGACCGACGGGTTGATCCGCCAGACCACCCTGGCGAGCGCCTTGGTGACTTCGACGCGCTCGCGCTCGTCGGTGCTGGCGTCGAGCGCGAGCTCGAGGCAGCGGACCGCGAGGCTGACGTCGTCGGCGACGACCGCCTGCTCGGCCGCGTCGCGCATGACCGCGATCGACCAGCTGCCGACGACCTTGTCTGCGGCGATGAAGTGGCGCGCGACCTCGGACGAGGCCGCGCCCTTCTGATAGAGCAGGCCCGCCGCGCTGATGTGCATGCGTGAGCGCTCGTCCGGCGAGAGGCTGTCCAGCACGGCGGCTTCGGCCACCGTGTGGCGGAACTTGCCGTCGCCGAGCAGGCCTGCCGCGGTGAGGATGTCGATCACCTGGATGACCGCTTCGGACTTGATGCCCATCAGGCGGCCGATCATCGCGGGCGTGCCCTCGGCGCCGAGCACGGCGAGTCCGCGCGCGACATCGAGGAGCCTCGGCTCCCAGCGGTGCAGGCAGGCGAGCACGGAACGGCCGAAGGCGACACCGACGGCGGGCTCGCCCTCGGCGGTCGGGGTGCTCGCGCGGTAGTCCTCGATGAGGGCGTTGACGAGCATCGGGTTGCCGCCACTGACCTCGTGGTAGAACTTCGCGACCGCCGCGGTCTTGTCCGCGTCGGCGACCGAGGCGACGCGATCGGCCACGCCCTGCTCGGTCAGCGGCTCGAGCCGGATGAGGTGGTGCTCCCGGCGGGTCACCTCCGCGCGGAACAGCGGGAGGGTGGGCTGCGGGCGCTCCCATTCGTTGAGGATCATCAACACCCGCGATGAATTCATCCGCCGCCGGAGGTACAGCAGCAGCTGCAGCGACGAGCTGTCCACGAACTGGACGTCGTCGATGCCGATCACCACCGGCCGCTCGCGCGAGAGTTCCAGCAACGCCGTGCAGATCTCGTGAACGACCTTGACGCCGGTGTGCTGGATGGTGGAGACGTCGGTGTTCGCGTCCCCCTCGGCGAGCGAATCGGCGGTGATGAGCTTGAGGACACGGTCCGCGACTTCGGTCGGGAGACCTGAGCTGTGGAAGAGCTGGTCGATCACGCCGGTCTGCAGGGCCCGTTCGGCCCGCGATCCGGTAGCGGTGAGTAACAACGCTCCGGAATCGATTGCGTAGCGTGAAAACTCATGCAATAGCTCGGTCTTGCCGGTGGCGAGACCACCGCCGACCAACACGAGTTGGCCGTTCCCGTCGGCAGCCTCGGTGAGTAGACGCGTCAATACGTCCATTGCGTCGCGGTGTTCGGCGAACGCCATGCGGTCAACCCCCAAAAGGCCCATTATGCGCACTGGTGATTACCTACGCCGATGTCGACCTTCGCCTGACCCGGCCCTGTCCAGCCATAGCCGAGTTTAGCCCCATAAGAGTGAGACCGTGAAGGATTATGTTACCGGTCGAGGGTGATTGGTGATCGATTTTTCGTGGTTCGGGTCGATGTGCCCACCAGTAATACCTGGTGTGGTTGGACAGTTACCCGCCGACTATGCCAAGTGGGTGAATATCAACAGCGCCCCGCTCGCTGGGACGCGGCTTAAAAAAACGTTGTCACAAAACCCCTGGAAAGCTAGCGCCACCTGCGATGAGAGGGTGAGTGACCGCTCACCCCTCCCGGACGCGAATCTGTCCGGCTGCACGACAGGTTCGCGCCGGGCGCCGGGTACCGGACCTCTGGTCCAGACCAAGATACACATGCGTCCAGAAAGGGCCTTCGACGGTAACTGATGACGTTTTGCTGTCAGTTCTCACGAAACGACATTAGGCAAACCAGGGTTCACACTTCTTTCACTGAATCGATAGGAACGCAGCGATACGTCTTGTTCACGTTCCGGGTTGTTACGTGAACCGAAACACCGTAATAATCCACCACGCAACACCGAACGCGAAAAGTACTCAAAACCCGGATGGGCCGAACGGACGAGCACCGGCCGCCGCCCCGGCCAATGGCCGAAAGCAGTAAACCCACATACCTGTCAAGCGCCCGAAAACGACTCGGCGCGAGCGTTACGAATTGGATTTCGTAACGCTCGCGCCGGATACTCAGTGTTCGCTAGTGCTTACCCGTCCGCATGCCCATCACACTGTCGGGCGAAGCCGGGCCCGCCGCCGCGGATCGGGCTGCCGCCGGCGGCAGCGGGACCGGAAGCGGCAGCGGCGCGCACTCGACATCCGCCGTGCGGCCAGGCTTGCGCGTGGGCAGCGCGCCGGTGAGGAGGTAGTCCGCGATCTTGTCGTCCACACAGGCGTTTCCGCGCGGCGTGATGGCGTGGCTGGTGCCGCCGGGCTCCGAGATCAGCGAAGCGCCGGGGAACCGGCTGCGGACTTCGAGACTGCCCTCGAACGGCGTCGGCGCGTCGAGCGTCTCGTCGATCATGAGCACGCTCGCCACCCCGCGGCCGTCGACGTGGACCGGCTTGGCGGCCTTCGCGGGCCAGTAGAGGCACGGCGCGTTGAACCAGGCGTTCTGCCAGGTGTAGTACGGCGCCTTCGCGAAGGTCTTCCAGTTGTCGATCTTCCACTGCTGCCACGAAGCGGGCCACTGGACGTCCGTGCACTGCACCGCGAGGTACACCGCGAAGCCGTTGTCGTCGCCGCGGCCGCCGAAGTTCTCGAACAGCGTCTTCATGTTCTGCCAGTCGCCGTTGTTCACGAACCGGGCGAAAGCGTCACCCAGCACCGGCCAGCGCAGCTGGTAGTACGCGGCCTGCTGGAAGACGTCGAGCCACTCGTCCGGCCCGACGACGCCGCCCGCCGCGTTGAACGACAGCTTCAGCAGCTGTTCATCGAACACCCGCTTGACCTCGGCCTTGGTCTTGCCGAGGTGATACGCGTCGTCGTGCGAGGCGACCCAGCCGAACCAGATGTTCAGGTTCACGTCGAAGGCGACGTCCTGGTTCAGGTTGGCCTGGTACCAGACGTTGCGCGGGTCGACGGTCGAGTCGAGGATCATCCGGCGCACGTTCTTCGGATACGTGGTGCCGTAGACCTGGCCGAGGTAGGTGCCGTACGAGAAGCCGTAGAAGTTGACCTGCTCCGCGCCGAGCGCCTGCCGGATGGAGTCCATGTCCTTGACCGTGTCGGTCGTCTTCATGTTCTCCAGCAAGGCTTTGCTGTTCTTCGCGGCGCACGCGTCGGCGTAGCCCTTCGACCTGGCGAGCCAGGTCTTCTCCAGGCGGGGCGTGAGCGGCAGGTAGTTCGGCCGGTTGTAGTCCATGTAGTTCGGGTCGCACGAGATCGCCGGCTTGCTGGAGCCGACGCCGCGCGGGTCGAAGCCGATCCAGTCGTAGGCGTCGCCAGCGTGCTTCGGCACGCGCGTGCCCCGCGTCGCCAGCGTCAGGCCCGATCCGCCCGGTCCGCCCGGGTTCGTGAGCATGACGCCCTGGTACTGCGCGTCGGGCACCTTGTGCTTGACGCGGCTGACGGCGAGCTGGATCTTCTCCCCCGCCGGTTTGCGATAGTCGAGCGGCACGTCGAGGTAGCCGCATTCGGCGCCGGCGTTGACGAGGACCGGGTTGTCGCACGGTCCCCACGCGATGGCCGCCTGCGCCGCGACGGCAGGCGTCGCGACCAGCCCCGAGGCCAGCGTCGCGGCGGCCACCACGGCGAAAACAAGACGTTTCACGAGGTTTCTCCCCACCTGTGTGTGCTTGGAAGCGGGATGAACCCTAGCCGGGCGGCGACCATACGATCGTCGCGCGCCACCCTTATATATAGGCGTGAAAAAAGGCATCGGTGTTCTGCATCGGTACAGGCAGCCGCCCGAAAGGGATATCCTGGGGCAGTCATGACAACCGGCGCCGAAGAAGCGTTCAGCACGCACCCGATGCTTCGCACGGACGATCTCGACGAGGCCTGCGACGCGCTGACCGAGACGTACCTTCCGGTCAAGGCGAAGCACCTGGGCCGCCCGGTGCCGATCGGCATGCGGCTCAACCTGCTCCGGCTGGGCGAGTTCACCGCGGGCTTCCTCGCCTTCGGCCGGGATCTCCGGCTCAGCACTCCCGAAACCGCCGGCTATCACATCAACGTCCCCCTGTCCGGGCACGTGGAGTCGGTCATGTCCGGGATCGAACCGGTGTCGGGCACCGTGGCGATGGCGACGGTGTATCAGCCCGGCATGGCCGCCACGCTCGACTGGGGTGGCGGCTGCGGCCAGATCTGCCTGAAATTCCCACCGGCCACCGTGCACCTGGCGCTGGAACGGCTGCTCGGCCGCCCGGCACCGAAACCGGTCGGGTTCAGTCCGGGGCTGGACCTGACCACCGCGGCGGGCCGGGCATGGCTGCAGACCGTGCGGCTGGCCGAAGCCGACTCCCGGCGCCCGGACGGGCTGCTCTCCCATCCGCTGGCGGCGGAGACCGTCAAGTACCTGATGCTCGACGGGCTGCTGCTCGGCCAGCCGAACACCTACTCGGCCGAGCTCGTCGAGCCACGCCGGCCCGCGCCGAACCGGGCGATCGCGCTGGCGGTCGAGTTGCTGGAGGAGCAGCCGGAACAGCCCTGGACGCCGTCGCTGCTCGCCTCGGCGGTCGCGCTCAGCGTCCGCGCGCTGCACGACGGTTTCCACCACAGCACGGGTTTTTCGCCGATGAACTACCTGCGGGAGATCCGGCTCGCCAGGATCGACGAGGTACTGCGGGCGGGCTCGCCGCGCACCACCGTGACAGCGGCCGCGGCCGACTGGGGCTTCGTCCACATGGGACGCTTCGCCGAGGTTTACCGCGCCAAGTATGGAAAACTGCCCTCGGAAACGTTGAAGCTCAGCCGCGGGCGCTGACCGCGTCACCGACGGTCTGATACACCTCGAACAGGTCGAGCCAGCCGGTCTTCTCGAGCGGCCCGGTCACCTCGGCCTGGTCGGCGCCGACCAGGCAGCACCCGACGCTGAGCTCCCCCGCCGTGAACGCGAGCCGCAGCAGCACCGGCAGCCCGTCCGGCCGCACCGACGTCAGCAGGGACAGGTCGAAGACCAGCAGCCGTGGACGGTGGTCGAGCATGCCGAGCAAGGTTTCGTCGAGTATGCGCGCGCCATGACGACCCAGGTCGCCGCGCAGAGCCAGCACCCAGACGCCGTCGCGCCCCAGCTCGACATCCACGCTCAAGTCACCCACCAGGCTGAGCATGGGCCGTTCCGCCGGGCGGCACTATCCGCCCGGCGCTAGCTTCTATCCATCGTGCGCGGGTACTGAGGAGGATTCGGATGCTGGTGCTGGCCAGGGAAACGACCGGGCTGCTCATCGCGCGCGGCGTGCTCGCCGTGCTGTTCGGCCTGCTGGCGCTGATCTGGCCGATCGCCACCGTCTTCGGGCTGGCGGTGCTGTTCGCCGTCTACGCGCTCATCGACGGGATCGGGCTGCTGGTCGCCGCCTTCCGCAGGCAGGTGAGCCCGGCGACGGGACTCGCCGGCGCGATCGGCGTGATCCTCGCGGTGATGACCGTGGTGTGGCCGGGCATCACCGTGCTGGCGCTGGCGATCATGGCGGGCGCGTGGGCCGTGGTGACCGGCGTCGGCGAGATCGTCACCGCCGTGCGGCTGCGCAAGCAGATCCAGGGCGAGGTGTGGCTGGGCCTCGCGGGCGGGCTCTCGGTGATCGCCGGGCTGGTGATCCTGCTGCAGCCGATCGCCGGGGTGATCGGGATCGCGGCGGTGCTGGGGGTGTTCGCGCTGCTGTACGGGATCGCGCTGCTGCTGCTCGGGTACCGGGTGCACAAGGTCGCGAAGTCGGCCGAGGCTCTGAGGTAGGAAGGGGTCGTGAGTGGTACGGCCGGTTCTCTTGAGCGGAAGGTCAAAGGTGGCGTGTCTGGTGTGCTCGGCCGTGGCCGGGGTGGCTGGTGACCCGTTTCAGGGCGGAGTGAGTGCGGTTTGCGGCGTTGGACGACGCAAACCGCACTCACCCAGGCACTAGGCCCAGGTATGAGAGGGAGCCTTCATCCACGCTCGGTTCGAGTGAGGGCCTCCCTCACCCGAGCCGAGCGGGTGGGGGCCTCCCTCACCCGAGCCGAGCGGGTGGGGGCCTCCCTCACCCGTATATACGGTCGAACTAGGCCCTCACGCCACGGATCCGAGTGAAGTAGGCCCTCACCCACGCCGGACCACGCCCCTGACACGAGCGAGGCGGCCGAAGAAGGGGTCGTGAGTGTTTTCGCCGGTTAGAACCGGCCGCATCACTCACGACCCCACGCCGAGCCGACGATCACGCCACCTTGGCGTTCCCCTCAAGAACCGGCGAAAACACTCACGACCTCTTAAAGCGGTTGCGTGAGTCTGTAGGGTGGGTTTCATGATCGCATTCAGCCGCCTGCGCACTGCCTGAGACGGCGTGACTCTTCGGGCCGCCCGCCGATAGGGCAGGCCCCCTTCTTCTGCGCGCCGTCGGACACCTACTGCTCCGACAGGACGTTCATACCCATGCGCCACCATATTTCCATGATCGGCTGCACCGCGCCGTCGCACATCTACCCGTCGCTCGCGCTCATCCGTGAGCTGGTCGACCGGGGGCACCGGGTGACCTACGCGATGGGCGAGCGGCTCGTCGACCTGATCACGCCGACCGGCGCCGAGCCGGTCGCGCACGCTTCCCAGCTGCCGGGGGCCGAGGCCGACTGGCCGGAGGACGCCGGCGCGGCGATGCGGATCTTCCTCGACGAGAACATCGCCGTGCTGCCGAAGCTGATCGAGACCTACGACGAGGACCGGCCTGAACTCTTTCTCTATGACATCGGCGGGCTGGCCGCGCCGGTGCTCGGGCATCGCTATGGCGTGCCGGCGCTGCAGCTCTCTCCCACCTACGTCGCCTGGGACGGTTACGAGGAGGACTTCGCGGAGTTCATCGACGGGCTTCGGGCGTCGGAGTCGGGTGCCGCCTACTTCAAGGTGTACGGCGAATGGCTCGCCGAGAACGGGATCGACGCCGAGCCGTTCGCGTGGCTCTCGCATCCGGCGAACGTCCTGTCGCTCATCCCGCGGGCGATGCAGCCGAACGCGGATCGTGTCGGGGAGCATGTCGAGTTCGTCGGGCCTTGCCTGGATCCCGGCAGGCTGGCCGACCGGAGCTGGACGGCGCCCGACGGCGCCAAGGTGCTGCTGGTGTCGTTCGGCACCGCGGTGACCGATCAGCTCGACATCTACCGTGCCTGTATCGAGGGGTTCCGTGACTCGGGCTGGCATGTCGTGCTGAGTGTCGGGAACAAGATCGACCTCGCGGACCTCGGGGACGTCCCGGCGAACTTCGAGGTGCACCGGAGCGTGCCGCAGCTGGCTGTGCTCGAAGCGGCGTCGGCGTTCGTCACGCATGCCGGGATGGGCGGGAGCACCGAATCGTTGTGGTTCGGGGTGCCGACCGTGGCGATCCCGTTCGCGACCGACGGGTTCGGCAACGCGGCGAGGCTCGAAGAGCTCGGCGCCGGCGTCCAGCTGCCGTCGGACCAGGTGACGGCGGCGGCGCTGCGGTCCTCTGTGGACCAGGTGGCGAACGATCCCGCTGTGGCGCAACGGCTTGCCGTGCTCAGCCGGGAGGTACGCGCCAACGGCGGCGTCGGCAAGGCGGCGGACGCCGTGGCATCCCATCTGCGGTGAGTGCTCACCCGGTCGGCGGCTTGCCCAGGGCCGCCGACCGGGCCCGGCGGGACGAGGTTAGGGGCGGCTAGGGGTGTGCCACCCCCTGCCGGTGGCCTTAGCGTCACAGCGTAACCACCTTTCTTGCCCTGATCCGGGAAGGTCTTCGTCCCATGACCGAGGTCGTCACCCAGTTCGAAGCCACCGGGACCGAGCAGCCTCCGCTCTTCCCGATGAAGCGCCCATGCCCGTTCAAAATGCCGGAAGAGTACGCGCGCCTGCGCGCGGAGGAGCCGGTTTCCAAGGTGACGTTGCGGGTTTCCGGCAAACAGGTGTGGATCATCACCAAGGCCGACGACGTCCGGAAGGTGCTCACCGACTCGACGCTGAGCTCCAACTGGAAGGAACCGGGCTACCCGCTGCCGGTCGCCGTGCCCGACGACATCCTGCAGGCGATGGAACTGCCGCTGGTCGCGATGGACCCGCCGCACCACACCGTGCGCCGCCGGATGCTGATCCCCGAGTTCACCGCGAAGCGGATGCAGGCGCTGCGGCCGAAGATCGAGAAGATCGTGCACGAGCACATCGACGCGATGCTCGCCAAGGGCGGCCCGGTCGACCTCGTCGAAGAGCTGGCCGTTCCGGTGCCCTCGCTCGTCTTCTGTGAGCTGCTGGGCGTGCCTGCCAGCGAGACCAGCTTCTTCCGCAACTACGCCGAGCTGACCACCAACCGCGAGGTCACGCCGATGGAGATCGGCATGGCGCAGCAGGAGATGGAGGCCTACCTCGACAAGCTGGTCACCGACCGCGGCGTCAACCCCAAGGACGACCTGCTGACCAGGCTCGTCGCGCGTAACAACGAAGAGGGCAACCTCGCGCACTCCGACGTCGTCGCGCTCGCGCGCGTGCTGCTGTTCGGCGGGTTCGACACCATCGCGAACGTCGTGTCGCTCGGCACGGTCGCGCTGCTGCAGAACCCGGACCAGCTGCAGCTGCTCAAGGACGACCCGACGCTCACCGCGAACGCGGTCGGCGAGCTGCTGCGGTTCGCCAGCATCTCCGACCACGCCACCGCGCGGGTGCTGCCCCACGACATCACCGTGTCCGGCGTGACCATCCCGGCAGGCGACGGGATCATCGCGCTCAACGGCTCCGCCAACCGCGACGAGGAGCGCTGGGAGAACCCGGACATGCTCGACGTCTGCCGCGACACCAAGGGGCACGCGTCGTTCGGGCACGGCATCCACCAGTGCCCCGGCGCCAGCCTGGTCAAGGTGGAGCTGGAGATCATCTTCAACGCGTTGTTCTCGCGGATACCCGGCCTGCGCCTGCACGGCGAGGTGCCGGACTCCGCCTACAAGCACGACGCCTTGATTTTCGGCATGTACGAACTACCGGTGACGTGGTGAGTGGCTTGCGCATCCTCTATGACCGTGAACGGTGTGTCGGCACGGGCTCGTGCGTCTTCGCAGAGCCCGCCGTCTTCGACCAGGACGAGGACGACGGCAGGCTCGTCGTCCTCGACGAGAACCCCGACGAGGACTACCGGCAGGGCGTCCTCGACGCGATCGCCGTGTGCCCCGTCGCGGCGATCGAACTAGCCAAAGACTGAAAACGGCCGGTGTGCGGTTTCCCGCACACCGGCCGTTTTTCATGCCGTTAGCCCCAGCCGACTCACGACCCGAACGCTTGCGATCAGTCCGGCGAGCACTGCAGTTCGATCAGGTTGCCGCCAGGGTCGCGCAGGTACGCGATCCTGGTGTCGGGCGCCCATTCCGGCCGGTCACGGGCCGGGCTGAGCACGATCGCGCCGTGCTCCTCGCACAGCCGCTGCGCGCCGTCGACGTCGGCGGTGCGCAGGCACAGCAGTGACGGGTCGCCGATCGTGTCGACGTTCTCCTGGCCGAGCATGGCCGCCATGATGCCGCGGTCGAGCAGCGCGAGCTGCGGGGTGGCCGCGTCGATGTCCCAGCGCGCGTAGGGCCCGTCCTCGACGCCCTTCGCGAGCGTCGAACCCGCCAGCTTCGGCAGGATCGCGTTGTAGAACCGGAAGCAGGCCGCGAAGTTGTCGACGAGCAACCGGACGTGCAGGGTGTCCACCAGGTTGGGGGGTCGCGTGGTCATCCACACTCCTTCAAGGACTTCAGCCGGGTATCCGGTGATCTCGATTCCGGATAGAACACTTGGTTGTTACGTTCCGACAGGCGTTTTCACAATTCGGTCGAATCGATGAGTGCCCGGAATGTGTCAACTGTGCGCCAAGGCTAACCGCGCGAACTGGCTGGCCACACCCCTAATATCCCCTACCCGTGCACGTCTTCGCGGCACTTTTTCCACTCCGCTCACACTGGCGGCCGAATTCCTTTACTAACTCTTTAAAATAGAGTCGGACAACGATTTCCGATTAAACCGAATGGCCTATTCGTAAGCTCGGTGCCCCGGGCCGCGCTCACCGCCAAGTTCGTTCGGACGTGTGTGTGGTACTTGAGGTAGGGTAAGCGGATGGGACATCGTGAGGATCTGCTCGTAGGAGCCAAGCGCTGCCTGATCGAGAAGGGGTACGCGCGAACCACCGCCAGGGACATCGTGGCGGCTTCCGGCACCAACCTCGCTTCGATCGGCTACCACTTCGGATCCAAGGAAGCGCTGCTGAACGAGGCCCTCATGCAGGCCACCGAGGAATGGGGCATGGAGCTCGGCCGGGCGATGGCCGTCGACACCCACCCCGACGCGACGCCGCTGGAGCGGTTCGAGGCCATCTGGGTGCAGGTGGTCGAGCTGTTCGGCACCCACCGGCAGCTCTGGTCGGCGAACTTCGAGATCCTGGCGCAGATCGAGCACGTGCCCGAGGTCCGCAACGCGCTGACCGAGGCGAACAAGCACGCCAGGCCCGGACTGGCCGCCATGTTCCAGGGCATCGACGAGGACGAGGACCCCAAGGGCGCCTGGGTGCTCGGCTGCTTCCACCAGGCGCTGCTGACCGGCGTGATGGCCCAGTGGCTGGTCGACCCCGAGACGGCGCCGACCGGGCACGACCTGGCCGAGGCGCTGCGCACGATCATGTCGGGCACGTCACTCGAGCCGAAGTCGGCAGCCACCCCCTGAACCTGACAAACCCACCCCTTTTCCCAGGCTCGCCCACATACCGGGCGGGCCTTTTTTCTTTTGCCGTTCATCAATAGGACAGATAAAGGCGTGACGACTCTTTAGGCACACTTGCCGTCTCTTCGGGCACAAATGTCGGAAGCCCTCTTCGGAATCGCCGGGATTCCAAAGAGGGCTTCCGTCTTTCCCGGGGAGCGGGTTCTAGGACGCCGTCGTGGCGAGTGCCATCGGCAGCTCGGCGGCGAGTGCGGAACGGGTGGTGACGTTGAGCTTGCGGTAGATCCGGGTCAGGTGCTGCTCGACCGCGCTCATCGCGATGAACAGCCTGCGGCTGATTTCCCGGTTCGTGTGGCCTTGCGCGGCCAATGACGCGACGGCGCGCTCGGCTTCGCTCAGCGGCGAAAGGGTTTCGTTGTGCACGATGGACGGCAGCGAATCGGGGGTCTCGTCCGCGGTCAGCTCGACGTGGCAGCTTCGCGCGATTTCCGAGGCACGGCGGACCAGGAGCCTGGCCTTGCCGTAGTCGCCGAGAAGGTGGTGGGTGCGGCCGAGTTCACCGAGCGCGTGCGCCAGCTCGACGAGGTCGCCGCACTCCTGCAGCGCCGGCACGGCCTCGGTGAGGATGGCGACGCGCTGGTGCGGTTCGCTGGCGGCGGCCAGCGCGCGCAGCGAGGTGCCGCGCACGCGGGTGACGTCGCCGGTCGGCAGCCCGAGCTGGGCAGCGATCAGGTCACGGGCGGTCTGGGTGCGGCCGAGGCGGACGTACACGCGGGCCAGGTCGCCGCGCCACGGCAGGAAGGCCGGGAAGTCGAGGCCCCAGTCCTCCAGCAGCGCGCCGCAGGTGCGGAAATCGGCCAGTGCGGCGTGCAGCCTGCCGGTCGCCAGGTTGAACCGGCCGCGGGCGTGGAGGAAGAGCGGCCAGTAGCGGGTGTCGGCGATGCCTTCCGGGAGCGGGAACCCGGCCAGCTCTTCGGCGGCTTCGAGCTTGTTCATCGCGGTGAGCGCGTACAGGCGGTGCGCCAGCGGCGAGCCGACGGCGACACCCCAGCCCTTGGCGGACATGCCGGCGAGCGCCTGCGCGGCGTGGCGCTCGGCCGCGACGACGTCACCTTCGCGCAGCGCGATGTGCGAGCGGACGTCGGACAGCGCCGCGGTCCACGCCTTGGCGCGCTGGGCCCGCGCCTGCGCGCCGAGCGTCTCGCACCACTGACCGGCCTTCTCGGCCCCGCCGGTGTAGATGAGGGTGAACAGCGCCGAGAGGACCGCTTCGAGCGTCGTGTCGCCGACTCGAGCGCTTTGCAGCACCTGCTCGGCCGACACGACGGCCTCCGGGCCGATGAACGTGGTGAGGTTGTCCGCGTCCAGCTCGGTCGCGGGAACGGGCTCGTGGTGCTCACCGGTGGCGCCGCCCTCCAGGACGGTCAGCACCGGCGGGTGCGCGAAGCGGACCCACTTGGCGGTCAGCTCCAGCTCGGCCGCGACGCGCGCGGTGTCCTCGGCGGACTCGCCGTTGCCCAGCAGCCGGCGCCGGACCTCGGCCTGCGCGGCGGGCGAGCGCAGCGGCGCGAGCAGCCGGACGTTGGCGGCCGGGTTGGTCAGGCCCTGGACCCTGGCGAGCATCGCGGTGAGGCCGGCGCGGCGGCGGTCGTCCTCGCAGACCTGCTGGGCGAGCTCGAGGCAGTCGACGGCACGCAGCACGTCGTCCTCGGCGATGGCGCTGGTGGCGGCCTCCTGCAGGACCTCGACCACCCACTCCTGCTCGACCGGACCGGCCGAGAGCAGGTGGTCGGCGATGTGCGACGCGGTGGCGCCCTCGTGGTAGAGCACGGTGGCGGCGCGGACGAACAGCGCCGACTCGCCCTCGTCGTCCATCTCGGCCAGCACCGCGACGCGGAACTCGGGGTGCCGGAAGCGGCAGTCGTCGAGCACGCCGGTCGCGTTCAGCGCGGTCAGCGCCTGCGCCACGGCGGCGGGCTCGATCTCCAGCAGCTGCGAAAGCGCGGTGGCCGAGGAGTACTCGCCCAGCACGGCGACACCGCGGGCGACCTCCAGCAGGCGCGGCTCCCAGCGGGTGAGGCAGGTGAGCAGCGCGTGCGTGGCGTGGCGGCCGACGATGAGGTGCGGGCCTGCCTCGGCGCGGGCCAGGTGGTCCTCGACCAGCGCGCGCAGCAGGAACGGGTTGCCGCCGCAGACGGCGTGGAACGAGGTCGCCAGCCGGGCGACGGTCAGCTGGTCCAGCTCGCTCTTGAGCACCTCGGTGACCGCCTTCAGCGACAGCGGGGCGACCGAGACGCGGATGATCTCGCGGGAGCGCATGAGCTCGGCGTAGACCATCGAATGCACCGAGCGCGGCTGCTGCCACTCGCTGAGCACGATCAGGACGCGGGCGGAGGCGATGCGGCGCTGCAGGTAGAGCAGCACGCGCAGGCTCTCGACGTCGGCGTACTGCAGGTCGTCGACCGTCAGCACGACCGTGGTGTGCTGCGCGAGCTCCAGGATGGCGGCGCACAGCTCGGTGGCGTGCTCGGTGAAGGACTCGGGCTTGAGCGCGGCCTCGACGCGGCTCGCCAGCTCTGCGGGCAGCGCGGCGGAACGGAAGAGCTCCATCGCGAGGCCCAGCGGCAGGCGGTGGTCCGACGCGGAACCGGTGGCGCTGAACACGACGGCGCCTGCCGAGGTGGCGTGCGCGGCGAAGGCACGCAGGAGCGCGGACTTGCCGGTGGCACCCGGCCCGCCCACCGCGACGACCCGGCCCTGACGCCGCGCGGCCTGACCGTATGCGGAGTTCAGGGTCTCCCACTCGCTGCCGCGTTCTGCCAGTCGCATCTCACTGTCTCCCTCGCTTGCGCCCTGGAAAACCTGCGCTCCGGGCTGCCGTTCTGGAACCCATTAAACGCCATCCGAAACCAATATACAAGCGTCTTACACAGAAACCACGTTGCGTTGTGCGCGACCACAAATCGTGAGGACGCCCGTGACGGTCCGCGCTGTCCGACAGCCGCACAGGAGACGGCCTTCGAGTGCGATCGGCCGACGAATCCGCAGCTTGAAGCTGGAAACTTCGCGACGGGCAGATCAAAAGCACCCCCTACAAGGGGTCACCACAAACAGACAAGTTGGACATATCAGACTAGATGACCGTCTAAGACAGAGGTCTATGCGACACCTTGAACACTTCCCGTGACGAGCCGACAACGCCTATGACAAGCGTCTGAAAACGCTCTCCCGCAATTCTTTGAATGCGCGACGGCTAATCTTATACAGATTTATCAATAATGGATTCCGGCCGAGCGGTTTCACGGCCCGCCACGACAGGCCCGAGCGAACCGCAGGTCAAGACCCACATCCGCGGGCCGTCATGATCGTCACCAGCGAACACACCGCGCCCGCGAGCGGTCATCGGGCACCCATTCGCGCTAAGGGAAGAATGGGGGACGCACCGGCGAGCGGAACAAACCCTTACGGGTCAACGAGAATCGTCCCCGAACGCGACGAAGCGCACGGCGGGTTCGCCGTGCGCTTCGTGTTCGTCGATGTTCGCGGGACGGAAGGAGGCTCAGACCTCGTTGCGCATGAGACCGGCGTCACGCAGCTCGCCGACCCAGAGGTCCATGTCGGCCTTCATATGATCGGGATGGCGGTCCCACAGGGTGGCCAGCATGCGCGCGGCAGCGTCGAGGTTGCCGTCGTGCTGCCGGAGCGCGATCCACATCGCGGTACCCACCCGGCTGCACCGGAACCGGGCACCACTCTGCTCGGAGAAGAGCTCCAGCTGTCCGTCCGCCATGACAGTGGCCATCAGGCCCGGTTCGGGTCGCACTGGCATCTTCCCCCCTCTCGGGGCGCGGGGACCTCAGGCGGTCCGTTCAGCTCGATCATACATACGTCTTACACTTGGAACTAGTACGACCGTATGGGAATTTGGCGCACTTGTCCGGCCAGCTTGGGACTGGCCGTCAGTATTGGTGTTCACGCTCTCCGTACACCAGTACCCCTAGTCGGTGAAGTTCGGCGCGCTGCCGCTCCAGAGTGTCGATTTCTGACATTTCAAGTGCTTTTGAACACCGTCTGAGCAGGACTTTCGCATCTGGTGAGAACAAAATCTAGTACCGAGTACAGATTTGGCGAATATCTGCGAACGGATCGTCAAACGGTTCTCTTGTATTCATTTGCAGACACTTTTGACGTTGCCGGACGAAAGCTGGGGGCAACGAAAACCGGCGGGCCCCCGAGGTCTCGGGTGCCCGCCGGCCGGTGATGCTCGCTGGGGTCATGCCTCCTGGACGTGCTTCGAGATCTCCGCCATCACCGCCGGCGCGTGCTCGTTGAGGTAGAAGTGCCCACCGGTGAAGACCTGCAAACTGAATTCGCCGCGGGTGTGGTTCGCCCAGCCGCGCGCCTCGTCGAGGGTGACCTCCGGGTCGGTGTTGCCGGTGAGCACCAGTATCGGGGTCTTGAGCTTGGGTCCCTCGGCGTAGCGGTAGGTCTCGGCCGCCTTGTAGTCACTGCGGATCGCCGGGATGCTCATCCGGAGCACCTCCTCGTCACCGAGGATCGCCGCGTCCGTGCCGCTCATCTTCTTGAGGGTGTTGATGAGCCCGTCGTCGCTCGACTTGTGCACGACCTCGTTCTCGCGGTGCATCGACGGCGCGCGGCGGCCGGAGGCGAACAGGCCGAGCGGCACGATGCCCTGCGCTTCGAGCCGCAGCGCGACCTCGAACGCGATGTTGGCGCCCAGGCTGTGCCCGAACAACGTGACGGGCTTGTCCAGCCAGCCGTTCTCGAGCTCGCCGACGATGGCGTCGGCCAGCAGCCGGACATCGTCGATCAGCGGCTCGGTGCGGCGGTCCTGCCTGCCCGGGTACTGGATGGCGAGCACGTCGATCTCCGGCGACAGGGTGCGCGACACCGGGAAGTAGAACGGCGCGGACCCACCCGCGTGGGGGAAGCAGACCAGACGCGTGGCGGCGTCCGGCGCCGGGTGGAAGTTGCGGATCCAGGCACTGCCGGTCATGAGGTTCCCTTTCTCGGTTGCTGCGTTTGGTTCGTCAACGACTGGTGGCCCAGAAACCGGGCGGGGTGTAGCCGTCGTCGCGCACCCAGCCGGGCGCGCGGGCGGGCTCGGGTGTGGTGCGCTTCGCGGGCTGGAGCAACGCGAGCACGGCGACCGTGGCGGCGGCGATCTCGTGGTCGTCCGGGTTTCCCTTGGTGACGACCAGCAGCGGCGCGCTCATGCCGGCGGGTTCCCGTGCTTGCGCGACGGGAGCCGCGAGTGCTTGGTGCGGAGCATGGCGAGCGCGTCGACCAGCGTCTGCCGGGTGACCGACGGGTCGATCACGTCGTCGACCAGCCCGCGCTCGGCGGCGTAGAACGGGTGCATCAGCTCGTCGGAGTACTCCTGGATGCGCTCGGCGCGCGCGGCGTCGGGGTCTTCGGCGGCGGCGATCTCGCGGCGGAACACGACGTTCGCCGCGCCCTCCGCGCCCATGACGGCGATTTCGTTGGTGGGCCAGGCGAAGGAGAGGTCCGCGCCGATCGAGCGCGAGTCCATGACGATGTACGCGCCGCCGTACGCCTTGCGCACGATCAGCTGGACGCGCGGGACGGTCGCGTTGCAGTAGGCGTAGAGCAGCTTCGCGCCGTGGCGGATGATGCCGCCGTGTTCCTGCTCCTTGCCCGGCAGGAAGCCCGGTACGTCGACCATCGTGATCAGCGGGATGCTGAACGAGTCGCACAGCGAAACGAAGCGAGCGGCCTTCTCAGAGGCGTGTATGTCCAACACGCCGGCGTACGACGCGGGCTGGTTCGCGACGATGCCGACGACGTGGCCGTCGAGCCTCGCGAGGCCGCAGATGATGTTGGTCGCCCAGGAGGCGTGCACCTCGAACAGGTCGCCGTCGTCGATGATCTCCTCGATCACCGCGCGCATGTCGTAGGCCTGGTTGGGATCGGCGGGCACGATGTCGAGCAGCGACTCACTGCGCCGGTACGCCGGGTCGTCCGGCTGGACGTACGGCGGCAGCTCGCGGTTGTTCTGCGGCAGCAGGGAAAGCAGGTGCCTGACCTCTTCGAGGCACTCCTCCTCGGAGTCGTACATGAACCCGGCGGCGCCCGAGACGCCCGCGTGCACCTCCGCGCCGCCGAGCTGCTCGTGGGTGATCTCCTCGCCGGTGACGCTGCGGACCACGTCGGGCCCGGTGATGTACATCTGCGCGGAGCCGCGGACCATGAACACGAAGTCGGTCAACGCGGGCGAGTACGTCGCGCCGCCCGCGCACGGGCCGAGCATGACCGAGATCTGCGGGATGACCCCGGAACACCGGACGTTGCGCCGGAAGATGCCGCCGTACCCGGCGAGCGCGGTGACCCCCTCCTGGATGCGCGCGCCCGCTCCGTCGCTGAGCGAGACGATGGGCGCGCCGGCGGACTCGGCGAGGTCCATGACCTTGTGGATCTTCTCGGCGTGCGCCTCGCCCAGCGAGCCGCCGAAGACGCGGAAGTCGTGCGCGTAGACGAAGACGGTGCGGCCGTTGACCAAGCCCCAGCCGGTGACGACACCGTCGCCGTGCGGCTTCTTGTCCTCCAGGCCGAACCCGGACGCCCGATGCCTGCGGAAGCCCTCGATCTCGCGGAAGGTGTTCTTGTCGAAGAGCAGGTCGAGGCGCTCGCGGACGGTGAGCTTGCCCTTGGCGTGCTGGGCTTCCGTCGCCTTGTTCGACGGACCGGCCTGCGCCGCCTCACGGGTCAGCTCGAGCTCGACCACGCGCGACCGCAGATCCGGCCGGGGAGTCTTCACCTCGACGCCGAACTCCTCAACAACGGACATCTCGCTCTCCCACGTCTCTGCGTCACTCGGCTCCAGCCCTGTCTAAAACGATCGTCTGTCTAAATCTTGCTTTCCGGAACCCCTACCCGCCCCCTGCCTTCCCACCCCACCGCCCTGACCAGCCCCGGCCCGGCGTACCCGAACAGTCGGCACGCGTGCCTGGAGGGTCGGCACGCGTACCTGAGGAGTCGGGACGCGTGCCGACTCTCTGGGCACGCGAGCCGACCGTTCGGGTACGCGGCGAAGGCCACGAAACCGGCGCTGGGGCGCTGGGTTCGTGGCCTTCGGGGTGAGGCATGGGTGGGGTCAGGCGAGTTCGGAGTCGAGGATGGCGAAGAGGTCGTCGGCGCTGGCGTCGGAGATGTCGGCGGCGGGTTCCTGTTTGGCGGGGAGGGACTCGGCCCACTTGGCGGCCAAGGCCTTGAGGCGGGCCGAGATGGCGGCGTGTTCCTCTTCGGAGGTGGGGGTTGTGGTGGCGAGGGCCGATTCGAGCTTGGCGAGGTCGGACTCGAGTGGGGTCGCGGCGGTCTCGTCGACGAGCTGGGTGGCGAGGTAGCCGGCGACCGAGGCGGCGTCGGGGTAGTCGAAGATCAGGGTCGCGGGGATGCGCTTGCCGGTGACCGTGCCGAGGCGGTTGCGGAGCTCGAGTGCGGTGAGCGAGTCGAAGCCCATGTCGAGGAAGCCGCGGTCGGTCTCGATGGAGTCGGGGTTGCCGTGGCCGAGCACCGCCGCGATGTGGCCGCGCAGGACGTCCAGGATGGCCTGGTCGCGTTCCTCGCCGGTGAGGCCTGCGAGTTTCTGCTTCAACGAGCCGCCGGGTGCGGTGGCGGCGGCCGCGCGGGGCGGGGCTTTGACCAGGCCGCGGAAGGCGGTCGGGATCGGGTCCAGGGCGCGGAGGGCCTTGAGGTCCAGTTTGACCGGGACGAGGACCGGGCTGTCGATGCCGAGCGCGGTGTCGAGGAGCGCGAGGCCTTCGCCGGACGGGAGACCGGCGACGCCCGAGCGGGCGACGTCGGCTTCGGCCAGGTGGTCGGTCATCTCGCTCTTCTGCTGCCACAGGCCCCAGGCGAGCGAATGGGCCGGGAGGCCGAGTGACCGGCGGTGGACGGCGAGCGCGTCGACGAAGGTGTTGGCGGCGCCGTAGTTCGCCTGGCCCGCGGTGCCGGTGACACCCGAGACCGAGGAGAACAGGACGAAGGCCGACAGGTCGCCCGCGAGTTCGTGCAGGTGCCAGGCCGCGTCCGCCTTGGGGCGGATGACCTTCGACAGGCGGTCGGGGTTGAGCGAGGTGACGATGCCGTCGTCGAGGACACCGGCCGTGTGCACGATGCCGTCGACCGAGTACTGCGACAGCAGGCCCTCGACCGAGGCTCGGTCGGACACGTCGCAGGCCGCGATCGTGACCGAAGCGCCGAGTTCCTCCAAGGAGGCCTTCAACTCGGCCGCGCCGGGGGCGTCCGCGCCGCGGCGGCTGGTGAGCAGCAGCGAGGTGACGCCGCTGGACGCGAGGTGGTTGGCCACCAGTGCGCCGAGGCCGCCGGTGCCGCCGGTGACCAGCACCGTGCCGGTCCACGGCGACGCGCCGGTCACCTCGGACTCGGCGACCTTCGCCAGGCGCGGGACGTGGAACGCTCCCCCGCGCACCGCGATCTCCGGCTCGCCCGTGGCGAGTGCCTGTTCCACAGTGGACGGATCGTCGGTGTCGACGAGCACGAAGCGGCCGGGGTTCTCTTCCTGTGCCGCGCGGACCAGACCCCAGACCGGGGCCTGGGTCAGGTCGATCCCGGTGTCGCCGACGGGGACGGCGTTACGGGTGACGAAGACCAGCTGGGCGGCTTGGTCTTCCGCGATCCAGTCCTGGACCTTCGACAAGACCGTGTTCGTGGTGGCGTGCAAGGAGTCCAGAATGTCCGAACCGGACTCCACGGTGAACACGACGTGCTCGGGAACCGAGCCGGCGGCAGCGGCCAGCGGCGTCCATTCCAGACGGTAGAGCGACTCCGTGCGACCGCCGCGCGACAGCTGCTCGGGCGACACCGCGCGGGACACGAGGGAGTCCACACTCAACACCGGCGCGCCGGAAGCGTCGGCGACCGCGAACGAGACACTGTCCTTTCCGGACGGTGACATCCGGACGCGCAGGCCCGAAGCACCCGAGGCGTGCAGTGAGACGCCGCGCCAGGCGAAGGGCAGCAGCGTGTCGCCGTCGCCCTCGGCGAGCAGGTCCGCGTGCATCGACGCGTCGAGCAGTGCCGGGTGCAGGCCGAAACCGTCGGCGGACGTGCCGTCCGGAAGTGCGACTTCGGCGTAGACGTCTTCGCCGTGCTTCCACGCCGCTTGCAGGCCCTGGAAAACCGGGCCGTACTCGTAGCCACGGGTGATCAGGCGCTCGTAAGCACCTTCGACCGGCAACGGCGTCGCGCCCGCGGGCGGCCATTCGCCGAGGTCGAAGGCAGGCGCGGCGCCACCGGGCTTGAGCTGGCCCTCGGCGTGCCGGGTCCACGAGTCGCCGTCGCTGGAGTAGACGGCGACCGAACGCTCGCCGTCGGACCCGGCGGAGCCGACCACGACCTGCACGGCGAGGCCGCCGTCTTCAGGCAGCACCAAGGGCGCTTCGAGGGTCAGCTCATCGATGAACGGGGTCCCGGCCTGCTCGCCCGCGCGGACCGCGAGTTCCACGAAAGCCGTGCCGGGCACCAGGATCGAGCCCATCACGGAGTGGTCGGCGAGCCACGGCTGCTTGTCGACGCCGAGACGCCCCGTGAGCACGACGCCGTCGGAGTCCGGCGAGGCGACGACCGCGCTCAGCAGCGGGTGCTCGGCCGGGAGCAGGCCGATGCTCGAAGCGTCACCAGAAGAAGCGGGCGCGCCCGCCCAGTACTTCTGGTGCTGGAAGGCGTAAGTCGGCAGCTTGACGCGGCGGGCCGCGCGGCCGTCGAAGAACTTGGCCCAGTCGATCCGGGTGCCGCGGGCGTGCGCGAGGCCGAGCGCGGAGATCAGCTCCTGCTCCTCGCCGCGGTCGCGGCGCAGGACGGCGGCGAACGCGGCGTCGCCGGTCACCGACTCCTCGCCGATCGCGGTCAGTGCCGCGTCGGGGCCGAGTTCCAGGAACGTGGTGACGCGCTTGGACTCCAGCTTGCGGACGGCGTCGGAAAAGCGGACGGCCTCGCGGACGTGGGTGACCCAGTACTCGGGCGAACCGAGGTCCTTGGCGACGTCGCCGGTGACCGTCGAGATGATCGGGATCTTCGGCGAGCCATAGGTGAGGCTCGACGCGATCGCGCGGAACCCGGCGAGCATCGGCTCCATCAGCGGCGAGTGGAACGCGTGCGACACCTTGAGCTGCTTGGTCTTGCGGCCTTCGGACTTGAAGTGGTCGGCGATGGCCAGTGCGAACTTCTCTTCGCCGGACACGACGACCGAGTTCGGCGCGTTGACCGCGGCGATGCTCACGGTCTCGGTCAGATGCGGCTTGACCTCGTCCTCGGACGCCTGGATCGCCACCATGGCACCGCCGGCGGGCAGTGCCTGCATCAAGCGCCCGCGGTAGGCGACCAGCTTGGCCGCGTCCGGCAGCGAGAGCACGCCGGAGACGTGCGCGGCCGACAGTTCGCCGATCGAGTGCCCGGCCAGGTACTCCGGCCGGACGCCCCACGACTCCAGCAGGCGGAACAGCGCGACCTCGATCGCGAACAGCCCGCTCTGGGTGAACTGCGTCTGCGCGAGCAGGTCCGCGTCGTCACCCCAGATGACCGGGCGCAACGGCTGCTCGAGGTGCTTGTCGAGTTCGGCGATCGCCTCGTCGAAGGCCGCGGCGAACACCGGGAACGCCGCGTGCAGCTCGCGGCCCATGCCGAGCCGCTGGGCGCCCTGGCCGGTGAACAGGAACGCGGTCAGCCCGCCCTTGGCGACACCCTGCTGAACGCCGGTGCCGTCACCGGTGGCCAGCGAACGCACTCCGGCGAGCAGCTCTTCGCGAGTGGAGCCGACGATCGTCGCGCGACGCTCCAAAGAGGACCGGGTCGTCGCGAGCGAGAACCCGATGTCCACCAAGGAAAGATCGCCAACGGAGGCGGCCAGCTTCGCTGCCTGGCCGCGCAGGGCTTCGGGGCTCTTGGCCGAGAGCACCCACGGCACGACGCCCGACTTGACCGTCGGCGACGGACGCGGGGGCTCTTCGTAGGCCGGGGCCTCTTCGATGATGACGTGCGCGTTGGTCCCGCTGATGCCGAACGACGAGATCCCGGCGCGCTTCGGACGGCCGCGGTCCGGCCACGGCATGGCCTCGGTCAGCAGCTTGACGTTGCCTGCGGACCAGTCGACCTGCGGGGTCGGCTCGTCGACGTGCAGTGTCTTGGGGAGTATCCCCCGCCGCATGGCCTCGACCATCTTGATGATGCCGGACACACCCGCCGCAGCCTGGGTGTGGCCCAGGTTCGACTTGACCGAGCCGAGCCACAACGGCTCGTCGTCCGGCCGGTTTCGGCCGTAGGTGGCCAAAAGTGCCTGCGCCTCGATGGGGTCACCGAGCCGGGTGCCCGTGCCGTGCGCCTCGATGGCGTCCACATCGGACGGTTGCAGGCCGCCTTCCTTCAGGGCGGCCTTGATGACACGTTGCTGGGACGGGCCGTTCGGCGTGGTGATGCCGGACGAGGCGCCGTCCTGGTTGATCGCCGAGGCACGCACGATCGCCAAGACGTTGTGCCCCTTGGCACGCGCGTCGGAAAGCTTTTCGATCAGCAGCAGGCCGGAGCCCTCGCCCCAGCCGGTGCCGTCCGCCGCGGCCGCGAAGGACTTGCAGCGGCCGTCGACGGACAGCCCGCGCTGCTTCGAGAAATACAGGAACGTGTCCGGCGTGCACATGACAGTGACGCCCCCGACGAGCGCCATCGGCACCTCGCCGGCACGAATGGCCTGTATCGCCCAGTGCAGCGCGATCAGGGAGGACGAGCACGCGGTGTCCACGCTGACCGAAGGCCCTTCCAGGCCCAGCGTGAACGACACCCGCCCGGTCACGAGAGAGCCGCCCGCCGCGGCTCCCTCGTAGTCGTGGTACATCACACCGGCGAAGACACCGACGCGCTCACCCTCCAGCGAACGCGGATCGATCCCCGCGTCCTCAAAGGTCTCCCAAGCCGTTTCCAGCAGAATGCGTTGCTGCGGATCCATTTCCGCGGCCTCGCGGGGCGAGATGCCGAACAGGTCGGGGTCGAACTCCCCCGCCTCGTGCAGAAAAGCGCCGTCGATCGAGATCGTCTTGCCCTCTTTGCCCGGTTCTGGGTCGTAGAGGCCCTTGGTGTCCCAGCCGCGGTCGACCGGGAACTGGGTGATCCCGTCCCGGCCCGCCGCGATCATCTCCCACAGCTGCTCGGCACTGTTGATGCCGCCGGGGAACCTGCACCCCATACCCACGATGGCGATCGGCTCATTGTCGGCAGGACCGGCTTCGGCGAGCTGTTTGTTCGCCTCTTTGAGCCGCTCGTTCTCGGCCATGGTCTTGCGGAGCGCTGCGACGATCTGCTCGACGTCTGCCACGTTCTAACCCTTCTCACTCGCCCGCGAGGGCGGCCTTCACGAGGTCGTCGATGCCCATGTCCGCGATCGCGGCGCCCGGGTCTTCCTTGCCGTTGGCGAGTTTCATCAGAGATTCGAGCAGGCCGGATTCCTTGAGCTTGGCCACCGGGATGGCCGCCAGGGTCTCGCGGATCTTCACTTCCTCCGGGTCCACCTGGGCTGGCGCCGCCGGGACCGGGACCGCTGCGATGCCCGGGGTCAGCTCCTCGAGCAGGAACTTCGCCAAGACAGCGGGCTTCGGGTAGTCGAACATCAACGTCGCCGGAAGCCGCAACTTCGTCGCCGCCTGGAGCTTGTTGCGCAGCTCGATCGCGGCCAGCGAGTCGAGACCCAGCTCCGTGAAGCCCTTCGACGTGTCGATGTTCTCCGGCTCGTCGTGCCGGACCGCCGCGACGTGCGTGCGGACCAGGTCGAGCACGGCCCGCTCTCGCTCGGCCGCCGCCAGCACCGCGAGGCGCTGGACGAGCGTGCCACCGGCCGGGATCACGACCGGCGCGGCGACCGGGGCCGGAGCCGCGGTGACCGGGATCGGCGCGCTGGCGGCGATACCCGGGCTCAGCTCTTCGAGCAGGAACTTCGCCAGTGTCGCGGGCTTCGGGTAGTCGAACATCAACGTCGCCGGAAGCCGGAGCTTCGTGGCCGCCTGGAGCTTGTTGCGGAGTTCGATCGCGGCCAGCGAGTCCAGGCCGAGTTCCGTGAAGCCCTTGGCCGTGTCGATGTTCTCGGGTTCGTCATGCCGGACCGCCGCGACGTGCGTGCGGACCAGATCGAGGACCGCGCGCTCGCGCTCGTCCCCGCCCAGCGCGGCGAGCCGCTGTTCGAGCGACCCTCCCGCCGGGAGCGCGACGGCCGGAGCCGGGGCGGCCGCGACCGGCACCGGGGTGCTGGCGGCGATGCCCGGGGTCAGCTCCTCCAGGAGGAACTTGGCCAGGCTGACCGGCTTCGGGTAGTCGAACATGAGCGTCGCCGGGAGCCGGAGACCGGTGGCCGTCTGGAGCCGGTTGCGCAGCTCGATGGCGGCCAGCGAGTCGAGACCCAGCTCGGTGAAGCCCTTCGACGTGTCGATGTTGTCGGGTTCGTCGTGCCGGACGGCCGCGACGTGCGTGCGGACCAGGTCGACGATGGCGCGTTCGCGTTCCTCGTCGCCCAGAGCCGCGAGCCGCTGCTCCAAAGACCCGGCCGGAGCGGCCGCCGGAGCGGCTGCCTGCTGCGGAGCGGCCGTGGAGACCCGCTTGACCGTCGACTTGGCGACGTTGCGGAACAGCGCGGACACCTCGTCGACGACCTCGGCGAGCGCCGCGGTGTCGAGCCGGATCGGGACCAGCACGGCGTCGGCGAGGCTGACCGCCTCGTCGAACAGCACCAGGCCTTCGGCCGACGAGAGCGCCGGGACACCGTTGCGTGCCAAGCGTCCCAGCACCGCCGGGGTGAGCTTGTCGACCATGCCACCCGCCGACGACCACAGGTTCCAGACCAGCGAGCTGGCAGGCAGCCCGGCCGCCTTGCGGTGCTGGGCGAGACCGTCGAGGAACGCGTTGGCCGCCGCGTAGTTGCCCTGGCCGGCGCTGTCGGTGAGGCCTGCGGTCGAGGAGAACAGCACGAACGCCTTGAGATCCTTGGTCAGCTCGTGCAGGTTCCACGCCGCGTCCACCTTGGGGCGCAACACCTTCTCGACCTGCTCGGGGGTCATCTTGGAGATCACCGAGTCGTCGAGCACGCCGGCCGCGTGGATCACGGCGTTGATCGGGTGCTCGGCCACGAGCTTGGCCACCTGGTCGCGGTCGGACACGTCCGCCGCGGCCACGGTGACGTCCACGCCGAGCGCGGACAGCTCGTCACGCAGCGCCGCGGCGCCGGGTGCGTCGAGCCCGCGACGGCTGGTGAGCAGCAGTTTCCGGGCGCCGTGCACGGTCACCAGGTGCTTGGCGAGCAGCGCGCCGAGGCCGCTGGTGCCGCCGGTGATGAGGATCGTGCCGTCGGCGGTCCACGGCGGGCCGGACTCGGCCTCGGTCGCGGACACGTTGCCCAGGCGCGGGATCTTCATCTCGGAACCCTTGGCCGAGACCACGATCCGCACGGCCGACTCCGGCTCTTCCTGCGACGCCACCGCGGGCAGCGAGCGAGCCGAGCTTTCGGCGGCGTCGTAGTCGACCAGCAGGAACCGGTCCGGGTTCTCCGCCTGCGCGGCCCGTACCAGGCCCCACACCGGGGACTGCGCGATGTCCACATCGGACCCGTCGATCGAGACGGCGCCCTCGGTGAGCACGAGCAGGCGCGAGTCGGACAGCTTCGGCTCGGCCAGGAAGTCCTGGATCAGCTTCAGCGCACCGAGCACATTGGACCGGACGGCCGCCGGAACATCGCCTCCTGCTTGCGGAACCGGGTAGACGACGACCGGGGGAACAGCGTCGGCAGCGGCCAGCGCCGCGAAGTCCACATAGGACACCACGCCGTCGCCGAGCCCGGCCGGGACGGCACCGATGACCGCCCAGCCGTCGGAGCTGGTCTGCATCAGCGCGCCGCCGAGCGGGAGCTGGCTCCAGCCGACGCGGTACATCGACTCGCGCTCGCGGCTGCCGGTCGAGGCCGCCGCCGCTGCCGCGACCCGGTCCGGGGTCACCGCGCGGACGACCAGCGATTCGACCTGCAGCACCGGGTTTCCGCTGGTGTCGAACAGTTCCATCTTCACCGCGTCGGAGCCGACGTTGCTGTCGGAGCTGACCCAGTTGATGCGGCAGCGCAGCTTCGCCTTGCCGCCGTCGTAGAGCCCGACGCCGGACCAGGAGAACGGCAGCTGCGAGGCGCCGATGTCCTGCGGCTTGCGGCCACCGAGGAAGTCGGTCGCCGACAGCGCGGCGTCCAGCATCGACGGGTGCACGCGGAACTGCGCGGCGTGGTCGCGAGCGTCCTCGGGCAGCGCGACCTCGGCGTAGATCTCCTTGCCCTTGGCCCAGATCGCGCGAAGACCGCGGAACATCGGGCCGTAGTGGTAGCCCTGGCTGGTCAGGTACTCGTAGACGTCGCTGATGTCGACGACCTCGGACCCGGCGGGCGGCCATTCGCCGAGGTTGGCGACCGCGGGCTTGCCGGTGCGCAGCAGGTTGCCGGACACGTGGCGGGTCCACTGGACGTGCGAGGGCGCGTCCTCGAACCGCGAGTAGATGGCGATTTCGCGGCGGTCGGTCTCGTCGAGCGGGCCGACGGTGACCTGGATCTGCACGCCCGCCCGTCGCCCACCACCACCCTCAACGGAGGCGCTGCGCGCCGCTGTGTCTAACTGCGGCAACGGCATGAGGGCCTCGATGATCAGCTCTTCGACGACCTCGCAGCCGACCTCTTCGGCCGCCCGCAGCGCCAGCTCGACGTAGCCCGTGCCCGGCAGGAGCACCGTGCCGAGCACGTCGTGGTCGGCGATCCAGGAGTGTGTCTCGATCGACAACCGGCCCGTGAGGGTCACGCTGTCGCCCTCCGGCGAAGCGACGACCGCCGACAGCAGCGGGTGCTGCGCGGACTGGAGGCCGAGGCTGCCGATGTCGCCGCCGGTCTCCGGCTGGATGTCCAGCCAGAAGGTGCGCTTCTCGAAGACGTAGGTCGGCAGTTCGACGCGGCGGGCGTTGCTGCCCTTGAAGAACTGCTCCCAGTCCGGGGTGATGCCCGCCGTGTGCAGCTTCGAGACCGCGGTCAGCAGGGTTTCGACCTCGGACCGTTCGCGGCGCAGCGTCGGGACGGACAGGAGTTCGCTGTTCTCCAGCGTCCCCTGTGCCATCGCGGTGAGCACGCCGTCGGGGCCCAGCTCGACGAACCGGGTGACGCCCTGGGCTTCCAGGGTGGCGATGCCCTCGGCGAAGCGGACCGCTTCACGGACGTGGCCGACCCAGTAGTCCGCGGACGCCAGGTGCTCGTCCTTGGCCGCGGCGCCGGTCACGTTCGAGACGATGCTGATCTTCGGCGTGCCGTACGTCAGGGTTTCCGCGACCTGACGGAACTCCGCGAGCATCGGCTCCATCAGCGGCGAGTGGAAGGCGTGCGACACCTTGAGGCGGGTGACCTTGCGGCCCTCGGCCTTGAAGTGCTCGCCGATCGCGACCGCCGCGGCCTCGTCGCCCGACACGACCACGGAGGCCGGGCCGTTGATGGCGGCGATGCTGACGCCGTCGGTGAGGTGCGGGGTGACCTGGTCTTCGGTCGCCTGGATGGCGACCATCGCACCGCCGGTCGGCAGCGCCTGCATCAGGCGGCCCCGTGCGGCGACCAGCTTCGCGGCGTCCGCCAGGGTGAACACGCCCGCCACGTGCGCGGCGGCGAGTTCACCGATGGAGTGCCCGACGAGGACGTCCGGCCGGATGCCCCAGGACTCCAGGGTCCGGAACAGCGCGACCTCGATCGCGAAGAGCCCGGTCTGCGTGTACGCGGTCTGGCTGAGCAGATCGGCGTCGTCGCCCCACATGACCTCGCGCAACGGCCGGTCGAGGTGCTTGTCCAGCTCCGCGAGCACGGCGTCCAGCGCCTGTGCGAAGGCCGGGATGGCCTCCGCGAGTTCGCGGCCCATGCCGAGACGCTGCGCGCCCTGGCCGGTGAAGAGGAACGCGGTCAGCCCGGCGCTGTCGGCGGCGCCTCGGATCGCGAGTGCGTCGAGCCCGCTCAGCGCGGCTTCCCTGTCCCCGGCCAGCACGACCGCCCGGTGTTCCAGAGCCGCGCGGGACGTGGCCAGCGAGAAGGCGACATCGGTGAGGTCGGCTTCCGTGCTGTCGATGAACTCCCTGAGCGCCGCGGCCTGCTCCGGCAGCTGCTTGGCCGTCTTGGCCGAGACGACCAGCGGGACGAGCGGCGTCGGGGCGACCACCTCGGGCCGCTCCGGCTCGCTGAACGCCGGCGCCTGTTCGAGGATGATGTGCGCGTTCGTGCCGGAGAGGCCGAACGACGACACCGCGCCGCGGCGCGGGTGGCCGTTCTCCTTCCACTCACGGGCTTCCGTGAGCAGCTTGACCGCGCCAGCCGTCCAGTCGACGTTCGGCGACGGCTGGTCGACGTGCAGTGTCTTCGGCATCATGCCGTTGCGAATGGCCATGATCATCTTGATCACGCCCGACACACCGGCGGCGGCCTGCGCGTGGCCGATGTTGGACTTGATCGAACCGAGCCACAGTGGACGGTCCTCAGGACGGCCTTGGCCATACGTGGCAAGGAGAGCCTGCGCCTCGATCGGGTCGCCGAGCCGCGTGCCGGTGCCGTGGCCTTCGACCATGTCGACGTCCGCATAGGACAGTCCGGCCTGCGCCAGCGCCCGCTGGATGACCCGCTGCTGCGACGGCCCGTTCGGGGCGGTGAGGCCGTTGGACGCGCCGTCCTGGTTGATCGCGGACGAGCGGATCACCGCGAGCACCGGGTGCCCGTTGGCCTGCGCGTCGGACAGCCGCTCGATGAGCAGCAGGCCGACACCTTCGGACCAGCCGGTGCCGTCGGCGGCGCCGGCGAACGCCTTGCAGCGGCCGTCGGCCGCGAGGCCGCGCTGCTGCGAGAAGTCGACGAAGATCTCCGGGGTCGGCATGACCGTCACACCACCGGCGAGCGCCATCCCGACCTCGCCGGAGCGCAGCGCCTGGACCGCCATGTGCAGTGCCACAAGGGAACTGGAGCAGGCAGTGTCCACAGTGACCGCCGGGCCTTCGAGGCCCATGCTGTACGCGACGCGGCCGGACGCGATGCTGCCCGCGCTGCCGTTGCCGAGGTAGGCCTGCAGGTCCTCGGGAACCTGGCCGGGACGGCTGCCGTAGTCGTGGTACATGACGCCCGCGTAGACACCGGTCTGGCTGCCGCGCATGGTCGTCGGGTCGATGCCCGCGCGCTCGAACGCCTCCCACGCGGACTGCAGCAGCAGGCGCTGCTGCGGGTCCATGGCGAGTGCCTCACGCGGCATGATGCCGAAGAACTCGGGGTCGAATTCCGTGGCGTCGTGCAGGAAGCAGCCTTCGATGGCGTAGGTCTTGCCGGGCGTGCCTGGCTCGGGGTCGTAGATCGCCTGCGCGTCCCAGCCACGGCCGGCCGGGAACGGGGTGACCGCGTCGCGGCCCTCGGCGACCAGGTTCCAGAGGTCTTCGGCCGACTGGACGCCGCCGGGGAACCGGCAGCTGATGCCGACGATCGCGATCGGCTCGTCGTCGGAAACCGCTGTCGTGGCGAAGGTCTTGGGCGTGGCGGCCTGTGCCCCGCCGAGCTTTTCCTTGACGAACTCGGCGACGATCTTGGACGTCGGGTAGTCGAAGACCAGCGTGGCCGGGAGCTTGAGCCCGGTCGCGCCGTTGAGCGCGTTGCGGAGTTCGACGGCCGCGAGCGAGTCGAAACCGAGTTCCTTGAACGCCTTGTCCGGCGCGACCGCCTCGGCGCCCGAGTGCCCGAGCACCGCGGAGACGTGCGTGCGGACCAGGTCCAGTAGCACCTTGTCGGCCTCCGCCTCGGACAGCCCGGCGAGGCGCTGCGCGAGTGCGTTGGTGTTGCCGGAACCGGTCTGAGCGGCGGCGCGGCGGGCCGTGCCACCGCGGACGAGCCCGCGCAGCAGGGCCGGGATCTCGTCGGTGCGAGCCTTCAGGGCCGCGCCGTCGACGCGGATCGGGACGAGGCAGGCCTCGTCGGCGGTGAGCGCCGCGTCGAAGAGCGCGAGGCCCTCTTCGACAGTCAGCGCGGGCAGGCCGAGGCGGTTCATGCGGTCCAAATCGGACGCCTGGATGTCGCCGAGGCCGGTGTTGACCGCCCACATGCCGAACGCGAGCGCCGACGCGGGAAGCCCCGCTGCCTGGCGGTTGGCGGCCAGCGCGTCGAGGAAGACGTTCGCCGCGGCGTAGTTGGCCTGTCCGGACGGCAGCACCAGGCCGCCGGCCGAGGAGAACAACACGAACGCGGTGAGCGGCAGGTCCTTGGTCAGCTCGTGCAGGTACCAGGCGGCGTCGACCTTCGGCAGGAGGACGCTGTCGACGCGCTCGGGGGTGAGCGTGCCGATCAGGCCGTTGTCCGCGACACCGGCCGCGTGCACGACGCCCCGCAGGTCGTCGATTCCACTGAGGACGGTCGAAAGCGCTGCCTTGTCGGTGACATCGGCGGCGACGACATCGACGGTGGCGCCGAGTTCGGTCAGCTCGTCCTTAAGGCCCTGCGCCGCTGGGGCGTCGAGACCGCGGCGGCTGGTGAGCACGAGGTTACGGACGCCCTGGGTGGTGACCAGGTGCCTGGCGACGATCGCGCCGAGACCGCTGGTGCCACCGGTGATGAGGACAGTGCCTTCGCCGCTCCACGGCTCTTCGTCCACAGTGGACGGGGAGACCTTGGTCAGTCGCGGCACCAGCATTTCGCCGTCACGCAAGGCGAGTTCGGGCTCACCGGACGTCGCCGCCGCGGCGAGCGCCTGGTGGGACGCGGCCGAGTCGTCGGCGTCGACCAGCACGAAACGGTCCGGGTTCTCGGCCTGCGCGGCCCGCACCAAGCCCCAGACCGGGGCCTGGCTGAGGTCGGACGCGGTGCCGTCGACGGCGACCGCGCCGTGGGTGACGATGACCAGCTTCGAGTTGGCGAAGCGGTCGTCGGCCAGCCAGGTCTGCACGACGTCGAGGACGCTGCGGGTGACCGAGCGGGCGCCGGTGGGCAGGTCGCCCGCCGCCGAAGCCGTCGAGAACAGCACCAGCGCGGGGACTTCGGCGGAGGCGTCGGCGACCTCGTTGAGCGAGACCAGGTCCGGGAAACCGCTGGAAGCGGGCTTGGCGACCGGGTTCCAGACGATCCGGTAGAGCGACTGGTCACCGCTGCGCGCTGTGTCCAGCTGCTCGACCGAGACCGGGCGGGACACGAGCGACTCGACCGTCGCGACCGGCTGACCAGCCGAGTCGGCGACGAAGATGCTCGACACCTCATCGCCGCGCACGCGTCGCAAGTGGACACGCAGGCTGGACGCGCCCGCCGCGTGGAGCGAGATTCCGTTCCACACGAAGGGAAGCAGCGTCTCCTCGGAGGTGAGGCCGCCGTTCGCGTCGAAGAGGTCGGCGTGCATCGCGGAGTCCAGCAGCGCCGGGTGCAGGCCGAAGCGAGCAGCCTCCGCCCAGGAGCCCTCGGGCAGGACGACCTCGGCGAAGACGTCCTCGCCGCGACGCCAGGCCGCCTTCAGGTTCTGGAAGACCGGGCCGTAGCCGTAGCCGCGGCCGATCAGGCGGGCGTAGGGGTCTTCGAGCGGCACCGGCGTGGCGCCACGCGGCGGCCATTCGGTGAGGTCGAAGCCCGGCTCGTCCGCGTTCGGCGAGACCGAACCCGTGGCGTGCCTGGTCCAGGAGCCCTCGCTGTTCTCGGCGCGGGTGTAGAAGGCGATCGGCCGGGTGCCGCTCGCGTCGGCCGCGCCGACGACGACCTGCAGGGCCAAAGCGGTGCCCGGGGGCAGGATCAGCGGGGCTTCGAGCGCGATCTCGTCGACCTTGCCGCAGCCGACCTGGTCGGCCGCGCGGATGGCGAGTTCGACGAAACCGGTGCCCGGGAGCAGCAGGTTGCCGAGGACGTCGTGGTCGGCGATCCAGGCCTGGGTGCCGATGGAGACGCGCCCGGTGAGCACGACTCCCCCGTCCTCCGGCGAGACGACCGCCGCCGACAGCAGCGGGTGATCGACGGTTTCGAGACCGGCCGAGGTGACGTCGCCGGAGCCGGCGGCCGCGTCGAGCCAGTAGCGCCTGCGCTGGAAGGCGTACGTCGGCAGCTCGACGAAGCCCGGGGCGGCGCCGAAGAACTTGGTCCAGTCGACCTCGATCCCGCGGGCGTACGCCTTGCCCAGCGCGGACAGGATCTCGCGCTCCTCGTCGCGGTTACGCCTCAGGACCGGGATAAAGCCCGCTTTACTCCCGGGAGTAAAGCCCGCTTTATCCCCCGGAGTAAAGCCCGCTTTATCCGCGCTCTCCTGGCCCATCGCGGTGAGCACGGCGTCGGGGCCGAGTTCGATGAAGGTGGTGACGTTGCGGCCGAGCAGGTAGTCGATGCCGTCGGCGAAGCGGACCGCGTTGCGGACGTGGGTGACCCAGTACTCGGCGTTGGTGACGTCGCCGAGTTCGCCGGTGACGTTGGAGACGACCGGGATCTTGGGCGCGTTGTAGGTCAGCGAGGCCGCGACCTCGCGGAACTCGGCGAGCATCGGGTCCATCAGCGCCGAGTGGAACGCGTGGCTGACCTTGAGGCGGGTGGTCTTGCGGCCGTCGGCCTCGAAGCGGGCCTTGAGTTCGAGCGCGACGCCCTCGTCACCGGAGATGACGACCGAGCGCGGGCCGTTGATGGCCGCGATGCCGATCGCGTCGGTGAGGAACGGCGTGACCTCGTCCTCGGTGGCCTGCAAGGCGACCATGGCGCCCCCCGCCCGTCGCCCACCACCACCCTCAACGGAGTCGCTGCGCGACGCTGTGTCATTCCCGGGCAGCGCGCCCATGAGACGGCCGCGGGCCGCGACCAGCTTGGCCGCGTCCTCAAGGGACAGAACGCCCGCGACGTGCGCGGCGGCCAGCTCACCGATCGAGTGCCCGGCGACGAAGTCGGGCTTGACGCCCCACGACTCGACGAGCCGGTACAGCGCGACCTCGATCGCGAACAGGCTGGTCTGCGTGTACGCGGTCTGGCTGAGCAGGTCGGCGTCCTCGCCCCAGACCACGTTCTTGAGCGGCTGGTCGAGGTGCTTGTCGATCTCGGCGACCACGGTGTCGAAGGCCTGCGCGAACACCGGGAACCGGGCGGCGAGCGCCTGGCCCATGCCAAGGCGCTGGGCGCCCTGGCCGGTGAAGAGGAACGCGAGCTTGCCGTCGCGGACCGAGTCGACGATGCCGCCCGTGCCGTCGGCGACGGCTTCGAGTGCGCTGAGGAGTTCGTCCTTTTCGGACCCGATGACGACCGCGCGGTGATCGAGCGACGCACGCGTGGTGGCCAGCGAGCGGCCGATGGCGGCGAGGTCGTCCGAGTTGTCCACAAAGGACTTGAGGCTGGCAGCCTGGCCCTGCAGGGCCTGCGCGGTCTTGCCCGAGATGACCCACGGCACCAAGCCTTCGCTCGGCTCGGCGTTCGCCGGGGCCGGAGCGTCCGGGGCCTGCTCGATGATCACGTGCGCGTTGGTGCCGCTGATGCCGAACGAGGAGACACCCGCGCGGCGCGCGTGGCCGTTGTCCGGCCAGTCGACCGCCTCGGTGAGCAGCTCGACCGCGCCCGCTTCCCAGTCCACATTGGGCGACGGGGCGTCGACGTGCAGCGTCTTCGGCAGCACGCCGTGTTCCATGGCCTTGACCATCTTGATGATGCCCGCGACACCGGCGGCGGCCTGGGTGTGGCCCAGGTTCGACTTGATCGAGCCCAGCAGCAGCGGGGTTCCGCTGGCAGGGCGTTCCTGGCCGTAGGTCGCGATCAGCGCCTGCGCCTCGATCGGGTCACCGAGCGTGGTGCCGGTGCCGTGCGCCTCGACCGTGTCGATGTCGGCTGCCGAAAGTCCGGCACTGGCCAGCGCCTTTTCGATGACGCGCTGCTGGGACGGGCCGTTCGGGGCGGTGAGGCCGTTCGACGCACCGTCCTGGTTGACCGCCGAACCCCGCACCACGGCGAGGATCTTGCGGCCGTTCTTCTTCGCGTCGGAGAGGCGCTCCAGCACGAGCATGCCGGAACCCTCACCCCAGCCGGTGCCGTCGGCCGCCGCGGCGAACGACTTGCATCGGCCGTCGGAGGCGAGGCCGCCCTGACGGTTCATGTCGATGAAGGTGTCCGGAGTGGACATGACGGTCACACCACCGGCGAGCGCCAGGCCACATTCTCCTTGCCGCAGCGCCTGAATCGCCCAGTGCAGCGCGACAAGCGATGACGAGCAAGCCGTGTCGACGGTGACCGCCGGACCTTCCAGACCGAGCACATAGGACACACGGCCGGAGACCACACTCGCGAGCGAGCCGTTGCCGAGATAGCCCGCGATCTCTTCGGAGACCTCGCCGAGACGGGTGCCCCAGTCGTGGTACATGACACCGGCGAAGACACCGGTGTTGCTGCCGCGCATCGACTGCGGGTCGATACCGGCCCGCTCGAAGGCCTCCCACGAGGTCTCCAGCAGCAGGCGCTGCTGCGGGTCCATCGCCTGGGCTTCACGCGGGCTGATGCCCCAGAACTCGGGGTCGAATTCCGCGGCGTCGTACAGGAAACCGCCCTCGCGGGTGCTGGACTTGCCGCCCTTGCCCGGCTCGGGGTCGTACAGGGACTCGACGTCCCAGCCACGGTCGTTCGGGAACAGGTTGACGCCGTCGGCGCCCGCCGCGACCAGGTCCCACAGCTGCTCGGGCGAGGTGATGTCGCCCGGGTAGCGGCAGGCCATGCCGACGATCGCGATGGGTTCGTCGGTGACGACGGCGACCTTCGGCTTCTTGGGCTTGGGCGCTTGCTCCACTGTGGACACCTTGGAACCGATGTGCTTGGCCAAGGCGCGCGGGGTCGGGTAGTCGAAGATCAGCGTGGCGGTGAGCCGCAGTCCGGTCGCCGAGTTGAGACGGTTGCGCAGCTCGACCGCGGCGAGCGAGTCGAAGCCGATGTCGGTGAACGCGCGGTTCGCGTCGATCGCGTCGGCGCTGTCGTGGCCGAGCGTGCCGGCGACCTGCGCGGTGACCAGTTCGAGGATCGCGCCCTCGCGGTCCCCATCGGACAGTCCGGAAAGCTGGGCTGCCAAGGAAACCTCGACAGACACCGGCCCACTGCCCGCGGAGGCTGCGGTGCGGCGGACCGGTGTCCTGACGAGCCCGCGGAGCAGTGCGGGCAAGTCCTTGCGTGCGGCCAACGCCTTCGCGTCGACGCGCACCGGCACCACATTGGCTTCTTCGCCGGTCAGCGCGCGGTCGAAGAGACTCAAGCTTTCTGCCGGGTACAGCGGGTCGAGACCCAGGCGGCGGATGCGGCCGAGCGCGGCCTCGTCGAGGTCCGCGCCCATGCCGGCGTCACCGGCCCACAGGCCCCACGCGAGCGCGGTGGCGGGCAGGCCCGCCGCGCGGCGGTGCTGGGCGAGCGCGTCGAGGAAGACGTTGGCCGCCGCGTAGTTGCCCTGTCCGGCTCCGTCGAGGATGCCGGCGGTCGAGGAGTAGACCGCGAAGACCTCCAGCGCGCGGTCCTTGGTGAGCTCGTGCAGGTGCCAGGCGGCGTCGACCTTGGGCCGCAGCACGTGATCGACGCGCTCTTCGGTCAGCGAGCCGACGAGGCAGTCGGCCAGCGTGCCCGCGGTGTGGACCACGCCGGTGAGCGGGTGGTCGGCCGGGACCGAGGCCAGCAGCTCGGTGAGCGCGGCGCGGTCGGCCACGTCGCACGCGGCGATCGTGACCTCGGCGCCCAGCTCGCCGAGCTCGGCCTTCAACTCCGTGGCGCCGGGTGCATCGGCGCCGCGGCGACTGGTGAGCAGGAGGTGACTGACCCCGTGCTCGGTGACGAGATGACGGGCCAGCAGTGCGCCGAGCCCGCCGGTGCCGCCCGTGACGAGCACGGTCCCGGCACCCGCCCACGGCCTACCGGCATCGGGGGTGGCGATGGCCGTCAGACGCGGGACGAACAGTTCTCCCTTGCGCAGCGCCAATTCCGGCTCGCCGGTGGCGAGCGCGGCACTGTACGGACCGGGACCGTCGACCAGCACGAAGCGGTCCGGGTTCTCGGCCTGCGCGGCGCGGACGAGACCCCACACGGGAGCCTGGGTCAGCTCGGCGGGCGTGCCGTCGGTCGACACACCGCCGTTGGTGGCGATGACGAGCTTCGAGCCCGCGAAACGCTCTTCGGCGAGCCAGTTCTGAAGCAGGCTCACGACCTTGTTGGTGACCGCGCGCACCGCCTCGGGGATGCCGCCGTCGGCGGGCTCGATCTTGGCGAGCACGTACTCGGGGACCTCGTCGCCGAGCGCCTCGAAGGCCGTCGGCTCTTCGGACGCCTCGCCGGGTGCGAGCGGGGTCCACTGGACCTGGTAGAGCGAGTCCTTGTTGCCGGCCTGGGCGGCCGCGAGCTGCTCGGCCGAAACCTCGCGCAGCAGGAAACGTTCGATCGTCGCGACGGGCGCGCCGGTGGCGTCGGCGATGTGCAGCGACACCGCGTCCTTGCCGGTGTGCTCGATACGGACACGCAGCGAAGCCGCGCCGACCGAGTGCAGCGCGACGCCGTTCCACGCGAACGGGAGGCGGGTCTCGTCGGAAACCGGCTCGGGGGAAGCGAAATCGGTCGCGTGCAGCACCGCGTCGAGCAGCGCCGGGTGCAGGCCGAAGTTCGCCGCGTCGTTCTTGACCGACTCCGGCAGCGCGACCTCGGCGTAGACGACGCCGTCGGCCTTCCACGCGGCCTTGAGGCCCTGGAAGGTCGCGCCGTAGCCGTAACCCTGGTTGGTGATGTCGGCGTACAGAGTCGAGATGTCGATCTTTTCGCCACCGGCCGGCGGCCATTCGGCGAGACCGAACGTCGGCGCGGGGGCGCCACTGGTCAGCACACCGCTGGCGTGACGCACCCAGGGCGCGTCGAGCGGAGCGTCCTCGCCACGCGAGTAGAAGTCGACGCTGCGGCGGTTGGTCGAGTCGGCGTCACCGACGACGACCTGCAGTGCGAGGCCGCCCGCCCGTCGCCCACCACCACCCTCAACGGAGCCGCTTCGCGGCGCTGTGTCCACATCCGGCAGGACCATCGGGGCTTCGAGGGTGAGTTCCTCGAGGAGGTCACAGCCGACGTGGTCACCGGCGCGGACGGCGAGTTCGACGTACGCGGTGCCCGGCAGCAGCGGGACACCGGAGATGACGTGGTCGCCGAGCCACGGCTGGGCACGCAGCGAGACACGGCCGGTGAGCACGACGCCGTCGTTGCCCGCGAGGCCGACGACCGCGCCGAGCAGCGGGTGCTGTGCGGCGAGCAGGCCGAGGCTGGACGCGTCGCCGCCGGATTCCGGCTTCTCCAGCCAGAAACGCTTGCGCTGGAAGGCATAGGTGGGCAGCGTGATCTTGCGGCCGCCGTGGTTCTTGAGGAACGCGGCCCAGTCGACCTTGACGCCGTTGGCGTGGATCTGGGCGACCGCGCCGAGGAGTTCGGGGTTCTCCTCGCGGTTGCGGCGCAGCGCGGCGACGAACTTGATCGACGAGTCGCTGACGCACTCCTGGCCCATCGCGGCGAGCACCGCGTCCGGGCCGAGTTCGACGAACGTGGTGGTGCCCTGCTCTTCGAGCCAGGCGATGCCGTCGCGGAAGCGGACCGCGCCGCGCACGTGCTGGACCCAGTAGTCCGGCGAGCAGAGCTCTTCCGCGGTGGCGAGGCGTCCGGTCACATTGGACACGACGGGGATCTTCGGCGCGTTGTACTTGAGGATCCGCGCGACCTTGTAGAACTCGGCGAGCATCGGCTCCATCAGCGGCGAGTGGAACGCGTGGCTCACGCGCAGCTGCTTGGTCTTGCGGCCGTCGGCCTGGAAACGGCCGGTGATCTCCATGACCGTGTGGTGGTCACCGGAGATGACGACCGAGTTCGGGCCGTTGATCGCGGCGATGCTGACCTTGTCCTCGTGGCCGTTCAGCCACGGGAGCACTTCTTCTTCCGACGCCTGCAACGCGACCATCGCGCCGCCGGTCGGCAGTTCCTGCATGAGACGGCCGCGCGCGGCGACCAGCGTCGCGGCGTCGTCGAGGCTGAGCACGCCGGCGACGTGCGCGGCGGCCAGCTCACCGATCGAGTGCCCGGCCAGGTAATCCGGCTTGACGCCCCAGGATTCGAGCAGGCGGTACAGCGCGACCTCGATCGCGAACAGCGCCGACTGCGCGTACATGGTCTGGTTGATCAGCTCGCCCTCGGGCAGGTCCTCTTCGGCGAAGACGACGTCCCACAGGGAAACCTCGAGCTGGAGGTCGAGGTAGCCGACGGCGTTCTCGAAGGCCTTGGCGAAGACCGGGTACTTGTCGATGAGCTCCTTGCCCATCGCCAGGCGCTGCGAACCCTGGCCGGTGAACAGGAACGCGGTGCGGCCGCCGATCGCGGCGCCGACGTGAACACCCGGCGCCTTCTTCTGGCCGTCCGCGACGGCACGCAGGCCCTTGACGAAGTCCTCTGTGGACTCGGCGAGGATGACCGCGCGGTTGGTGAGCGTCGCGCGGGTGTGCGTGAGCGAGTAGGCGTAGTCGGCGATGTTCGCGTCCGGGTTTTCGTCCACAAAGGACACGAGACGCTCGGCCTGCGCGCGCAGCGCCTGCTCGGTCTTGCCGGAGACGACGAGCGGGGTGAGCGCGGCGGGCGCGGTCTCGTGCTCGGCTTCTTCGGCGGCGGGCGGCTCTTCGAGAATGGCGTGCGCGTTGGTGCCGCTGATGCCGAACGACGAGATGCCCGCGCGGCGCGGACGGCCGTTCGGCTCCCAGGCGACCGGCTCGGTGAGCAGCTTGACGTCACCGACCGACCAGTCGACGTTCGGCGTCGGCGCGTCGATGTTCAGCGACTTCGGCATCCGGCCGTGCTTCATCGCCATGATCATCTTGATCATGCTGGCGACACCGCCCGCGGCCTGGGTGTGGCCGAGGTTGGGCTTGCTCGACCCGAGCCAGAGGGGGTGCCCCTCGGAACGGCCCTTGCCGTAGGTGGCGAGGATGGCCTGTGCCTCGATCGGGTCACCGAGCTTGGTGCCGGTGCCGTGCGCGTCGACCACGTCGACGTCGTCGGAGGTGTACCCGGCGACCGCGAGCGCCTGGCGGATCAGGCGCTGCTGCGAAGTGCCGCTGGGCGCGGTGAGACCGTTGGACGCGCCGTCCTGGTTGACCGCGGTCGACCGCACGATGGCGAGCACGTTGTGCCCGTTGGCGACGGCGTCCGACAGCCGCTCGACGACGAGAAGGCCGATGCCCTCGGAGAACCCGGTGCCATCGGCCGCGGCCGCGAAGGCCTTGACGTGTCCGTCGGGTGCTAGGCCACGCTGACGGCTGAAGCTGGTGAAGATGCCGGGGCTGCCCATGACGCAGACACCACCCACGAGCGCGAGCTGCGTCTCACCGCGGCGCAGCGCCTGGCTCGCGAGGTGGAGGCTCACGATCGCGCCGGAGCACGCGGTGTCGACGGTGACCGCGGGGCCTTCGAAACCGAAGACGTACGCGACACGGCCGGAGGTGACACTGGGCGCGGTACCGGTCATCAGGTAGGCGTCAAGGCCCTCAGGGGCTTCGTGAACCCTTACCCCGTACTCGTGGACCTCGGCGCCGACGTAGACAGAGGCCTGAGTGCCCTTGAGAGTCGTCGGGTCGATGCCAGCGTGTTCGAGTGCTTCCCAAGCCGCTTCGAGCGTCACGCGCTGCTGAGGGTCCATGGCGACGGCTTCCTTCGGGCTGATGCCGAAGAAGTCCGCGTCGAAGTCGGGGGCGTCGGGCAGGAAGCCACCCTTGGTGACATAGCTCTTGCCCGGTTCCTCCGGGTTCTCGTCGAACATCGTGTCGAGCGCCCAGCCACGGTTGTCCGGGAACTCCCCCAGGACCTCGCGGCCCTCGTCGACCAGCTGCCACAGGTCGTCGGCGTTCAGCACGCCACCGGGGAACTTGCACGAGATACCGACGATGGCGATCGGCTCGTCGTCCGCGTACGAGGCGATCTGCTGCGTGGCGACGGCTTCCTCAGGCGCGAGCCCCAGCACCTCGGTCCGCACGTAGGCGGCGAGCGCGGCCGCGGTCGTGTAGTCGAAGACGACGGTGGGCGGCAGCGCCAGCCCGGTGGCGGCGTTGAGCCGCTGATGCAGATCGACCAGCGCGAGCGAGTCCAGCCCGATGTCACGGAACGCGCGCTCGGCGTCAACGATGGTCTTGCTGTCCGGCCGGACCTTCTTCAGGGCGTCGGTGGCCTGCTTCACCACCAGCTCGGTCAGCAACCGGAGCTGCTCCGAGTTCGGCAGCGCCTCCAAACGGCGCACCAGCGCCTGCTTGTCCGGCTGCTCTACGGCGTCAGAAACCACGTTGCCGGGCTCGCTCATCTACGCACTCCACGCTAGAAACCGTTCTTGCGGACAGGGTTCAGCCTTCGCCAGTAACGGCACCGTACGGCCGAAAAAGAACCCAGCCACACCCCTACCGCCCCCTAAGCGACCACCCAAAAACCAGGGCGGACCAGCGGGGCTGACGGCAGCGGCCGGATCATGCTTCCTGTACGTACAAACGTCTAGCGCCCTTGCTCACGCTCGACCCCCTCCCGTCCCAATGCGTCCTCCGGTCCCTGGCAGGTGCCGAAAGACGCATTGGGACCCTGGGACGGACCGAAAGCCGCATTGGGGACCTGCCAGGTACCAAAGGACGCATTGGGGCAAGTGCGAGCCACGAGGTGGGGTACCTCCCCGCCTGGGGCGTCCGGCCTGTATGAAGGCTCCCCTCATACAGCTATGCGCGATGAAGGCTCCCCTCATACACGCGAGGTTGTATGAAGGGAGCCTTCATACAGGCCGGGGTCCGTGGGTGGGCCGGAGTCAAACCGGGGTCGTGAGTGGTACGGCCGGTTAGAACCGGCCGTACCACTCACGACCCCGTTGTACTGCCTGGAGAAGCCAGACCGGGCGAAGCCGGTCAGCGGGACGTCCCGCCTCCTTTCCGTGATCTCCAGCGTCGACGAATCCAAGACGAAGTGCCGGGCCACCCTGCGCGGCCCGGCTCGGACATAGGAGCGAGGGTCTAGCCCTCGCGGTCCGCCCAGAGCTCTCCGGGTGTCCAGGAGGCGCAGTCGAATTCGCCGCGCACGTACTGGAGGTCCCGCAGGAGGTCGGTGGAGGTGGCCTTCTTGGAGATCCGGCGTGACACCAGCTTCCCGAGTGGCAGCGAGCCGATCTCCGACCATCGGAGCCAGCCGCGCTCGTCGATGTAGCTGCGGGTGCGGCCCATGTTGTCCGGGTGCACGCAGTACGGGATGTCCATGTAGCCATATTTGAACGCGAGGAGCAGCGCGTGGCCGACGTCGGCGTCCAGGTTCAACACGGCGTCGACGATGGCCTTGGCTTCGAGGTAGGTCTCGGTGTCCTCGCCGTAGTAGCCGACGGCCGGTGATTTCGTCCTGGCGGCGACGCCGCTGGCGTATTCGAGTGCTTCGACGTTTTCGGCGACCACGGGAATGCGCTTCGACTCGGCTTTCGTTTTCACGATGATGCGCTCGGCACCACACGTTACCCCGAGTTCAGCTGCTTGTCCCAATAGACGGTAGGCACCGTCCTCTGTTGTCGGGTAAACTCCCATGTAGGCATAAATGACCACATGGACGTTTTCGGTGGGGACGAGTTCGTGACAAAGCCTGCGCAAGGCGAATACGCCTTCGATGTCCTGCACCATGTTGGTCTGCTGCGCGTAGCTCACGGAAATGGACCGCAGTCCGTGCTGGTAGAAGAACATCGCCTCGAGCACGGCCATCGCGATGAGCTGGCTCGGCGGGCACAGCTGGCCCATCATGCAGCCGCCGAACGACTCCAGGTGCGGCTCGACGCCGATCTCGCGTAGCTGCGCGAAAAGGTCGCTGCACTCCTCCCAGTTGCGCATCGAGTCGGCCAGCGGGGTGCGGCCGTAAGGCAGGCAGTACGACACCGGACCGCCTTCGGTCGCGTTCAGGCGCAAGGCCATCATCGCCGAGAAGATGTCGCGCGGGGTCGCCGATCCGTGCCGGATCTGGACCGGGAAGTCCTGCCCCCACGTGCCCGAGAGCACGTGCCGCGTGACCTTGCGGGGATGGTTGACGATCGGGTAGCCGTTGAGCCCGATCCCCTCACGAAGCGCCGTGTCGGCGGCCTTGAGGTTGCCGACCCGGGTGTAGCTGTCGAGCGTGATCGTGCCCACCGTGGTGGCGTTGGCCGCCTTGGTGGCCATCAGTCCGGCGCGCATCTCTTCCGGGGCGCTGATGCCCATGCGCGGCTGGACGACGAGGCCGCCGGAGGCGGCCCCGCCCATCTTGCGGACGAAGGCTCCGAAATCGACCGGCGTCTCCGCCGGTTCGGAGCCCTCGTCCGGGACGACCGTGATCATGCAACCCTCCGCAGCGGGGTGACGGTGGCGGTGCGGCGAGCCGTGCGGGCCGGGATCGACGCGACGAACGCCTTGAACTCCTCGACACCGCGGACACCGTCTTCGAACACGTCGTCGAAGCCGGCTTCGAGCAGCTCGTCGAGGAAGCTCGTGTCACCACCCGCGGCGATGCCCAGCTTGCCACCGATGACCATCGGGGTGTCGCCCAGCGCCTCGCGGAGCTGGCCGACCACGCGCATGCCGTCCTGGTAGCCGTGGCCGTTGACACTGGAGATGACGACCATGGCGGGGTCGATGTCGCGGCATTCCGAAACCATCAGCTCGTCCGGCACGCAGGGACCCAGGTTCACGACCTCATAGCCGAGCTCCTCGATCAGCAACTGCAGGTAAACCAGGTTCCAGGTGTGCGAATCCGACGCGACACTCGTCACCACGACGGTTTCCTTTTCCTCCACCTGCGGGGCGTCGAAAGGGCTGCAGCCCGGCAGGTAGGTGACCGTCGAGTTCTTGTTCAGCATGCTGGTCATGGTGTGCTCCGAATACTCTCACTCAGGCGGGATAAGCTCGACTACACGGCACGATTCACCCAGGGCGTGAATTCCAAGCGCGATTTCCGAATCGGTCAGCGCGGCGCGGAACCCACCTGGTACGAACGTTCGTGCTCAATACGGGATACGGAAACCAGTTCGTCTCCGCGGACGATGACCTCGGTCGGGGCGGGCCTTCCGAGGAACATCAACAGGCTGGCGGTGGGACCGTACGCACCGACGTTCGGGATGACGACCGTGTCGCCCGGCTCGTAGATCGGGACCTCGATCTCGCGGCCGAGCAGGTCGCCCGGGGTGCACAGCGGTCCGGCCAGGCTCGCGCGTTCGGTCTTCTCGCCGGTTTCGACGGCGACCGCGACCGGCAGCAACCTGCCGAGTCCCGACATGCCACCGAAAGCGTTGATCCCGGTGTCGAGAATGACGAACTTGCGGCCGCGGCTGACCTTGACGTTGCTGACGCTGGCCAGCAGTGTCCCGCTGGCGCCGATCAGGAACCGGCCCGACTCACAGGCGAGCTGGGGACCGTTCGTCCGCCAGTTCGGGAAGTGCGTGTCGAGCGTGTTGGCCAGTTCGTCCCGGAGCTTGGGGTAGTGACCCCGGCCGCCCGGAACGCCGTAGGGGCTGGTGAAGCCGCCCCCGATGTCGAGGAACTTGAGCTCCAGACCGAGGTCGGCCTGCAACTGTGCCGCCAGCGCGATGGTGCCCTGGAACTCGGCGATCAGGCTTTCCTCGTCCTTCGCGTTGCTCAGCGGGAAGAAGTGGAATCCCGTGAGCTCGATGTCCTCGATCGCCCGCAGCTCAGGCATGACATCCGGCAGCACTTCGGCGTCGAAGCCGAACTGCGAAGGAGTGCCGGTCATGCGGATGCCCGTCGACGCACTCGCCGTGGAACTGTTGACCCGCAACAGGATCTCGGCGACAGCGCCCAGTTCCTTCGCGACGGCCGCGACGCGCTGGACGTCGGTGACCGAGTCGGTCGAGAACTTGCGGACACCCTTGCTGATGGCCTCGTGAAGCTCGCCGTAGGTCTTCGCCGGTCCGGTGTAGAGGAAGTCCTCTCCGGAGAATCCGGCGGCGAGACCGGCGGCCAGTTCACCGGTTGAGCTGATCTCGGGGTGGAGCCTGCCCCCCGAGCCCTCCCGCAGCGCCCGGACGAGTTCCGGGTGCGGGTTCGCCTTCAACGCGTAGAACAGTTTGAACTCTTCGGGCAGCGCGGCGAGCAGTTCGTCGCGTGCGGCCTGGACCTCGTCGAGGTCGTAGACGTAGGTCGGCGTGCCGAATTTCTCGGCCAGCTCGTGGAAACGGCTCACTTCGCGGTCCCTTCCAGCAGCTCGACCAGGGTCTGGCGCGAGTTCTTGCCGTGCAGCGTCAGCGGGAAGTCCGCGACGACCTTGCAGACGGCGGGGACCTTGGCGGGTTCGAGACGCTGCGCCAGCTCGCGGAGCACGACGTGCGAGCCGAGCTCGCTCTCCACGAAGATGGTCAGGTCGCGGCCTGCCGCGGGCGGGATCGCGGCGGCGACGCGGACACCGGGGATGTCCATCGCGGCGGCTTCGATCTCGATGGTCGACATCCGGACGCCCTTGCGCTTGAACATGTCGTCGCGGCGGCCCTCGAAGTACAGGTAGCCGTCGGCGTCCATGCTGCCGTAGTCGCCGGTGTGCAGCCGGGTGACGCCGTCGGGGTCGGTGCGGAAGGCGCGCGCGGTCTGCTCCGGGTTGTTCCAGTAGCCGGGCATGACGTGCGGGCCTTCGGCGACGATCTCGCCGACCTCGCCGACCGGAAGCTTGTTGCCGTCCTCGTCCATGATGAAGACCTTGGTGCCCTGCAACGGACGCCCGACCGAGTCGAGCCGCTGGCCGTCTTCACTCGGCGGCATGATCGAGATGCGCTTGCACTCGGTCTGGCCGAACTGGCGGACCACCTTGACACCCGGGAATGCCTCGCGCAGCGCGGCGATCGTCGGCGCCGGCAGCGCGGCGCCGGTGTTGGAGAAGATGCGGATGGGCGGCAGGTTCTCGTGGTCGCGCTGGGCGAGCGTGGCGATCATGGTGGCCAGTGAGGGAACGATCGGCACGATGGTCGCGCCGACTTCCCGCATTCTCTTCAGCAGCACCAGATCCGACTCTTCGCCCGCCAGCACGATCTCGGAGCGGCCGAGGATCGCCAGCAGAACCTTGTACAGGCCGTAGTCCCAAGACAGCGGGAAGCGGCAGAAGACGACATCTTCGTGGCTGTAACCCAGGTCGGACTGCAGCGAGCGCGACGCGAAGCAGACTTGGCGGTGCGGAAGGATGACCGCCTTCGGCGCCGCGGTCGAGCCCGAGGTGTAGATGAGCACGGCGACGTCTTCGGGGGTGATCTCGCGCTCCGGCGTCATCTCCGGCTTGCCGACCAGGTCGAGCACCTCGGGGAAGACCTCGGTGATGTCCAGCACCGGGATCGAGGTCAGCTCGGCGATCTTGCCGACCTGCGCGCCGACCGTGATCGCCAGCACCGGCTCGGAGTTCTGCAGCACCGACTTGATGTGGTAGGTCTTCATGTTCGGGTGCAGCGGCACGAAAATGGCGCCGGCGCGGGAGGCGCCGATGAAGTAGGCGGCCAGTTCGCGCTCGCTGGGCAGCTGTGCCATGACACGGTCGCCCGGCTTGACGCCGTGTTCCTGCAACCAGGCGGAGAACGCCTTGCTGACCTCGTCCAGTTCGGTGTAGGTCCAGACGCCTTTCGCGTCACGGACGGCGCTCGAGGTCGGGTACTCGGCTACGGCCTCGTCCAACAGGTTGTGAATGAGCTCGCCACCGTTCGGCAGCAGCTCGGAAAGACCGTTGATGTCGTTAGCGTACGTATCCACAGCCGCTCTCCATGTTCGAGGAAGAAATCCAGGCCATCGGTGTTGTGAAACAAGTACCGGGTTCTCGGCCCTGAAAAGAGGCTACCTAGATACATACGTTCGTCATACCCCTAGGCTCCCCTAACAGGGGTCCCCCCAGAGTGCGTGCTCGGCGCGTGAATTCTCACGCGCCGTGCATCACCCCTTGCTACCCGCGACGGCAAGCATGTCGTTTGCCCTGTTCGCGAGGGTTGGGCGGTCCACTTTGCGATTCGAGTTCAGCGGGAACTCCCCGACGTGCTGGTACTGCCTCGGCAGCATGCCGACCGGAAGAATGGTCCGCAGCTGCTTCGCCAGTACCACGGGAGAGGTCACTTCACCCGTGTAGAACACGACCAATTCGGTCGTGCCGTCAACGGAACGCGTCACCGTGACGGCGTCCTCGACTCCGGGGCATTCGCGGAGCGCGTGCTCGATTTCGGCCAGTTCCACCCGCCAGCCTTGTACCTGGACCTGGGCATCCAGCCTGCCCAGGTAAACCAGTACTCCGCCGTCGAGTTTCCTGATCCTGTCACCGGTGCGGTACCAGGTTTTTCCGTCATGGTCGAGAAAGCGCCCCTTGTTGTCCTCCGGGTCGAGGTAGCCCGCGGTCATCTGCGGGCCGGTGATGCAGAGTTCTCCTTCCACATCGGAGAAACCGTCGTCAGGTGTGACGAGGACGTATTCGTGGCCTTCGTGGATCTCGCCGATCGGCACCATCCCGTTGATCCCCTGCGACGGCGAGGTCGCGGGGTCCCAGCGGTGGCCGGTGACGGTGACGGTGAGTTCCGTTGGCCCGTACAGGTTTTCGACCGTCGACGCGCCGGCCGCCTGCTGCCAGTCCGCCGTGTCGGTCATCCGCAAGGCTTCACCCGCGAAGAAGCTCCAGCGGAGTCCTGGCATGGAATCTTTGTCAAGTCCGCCCATCTTTCGGATAAGGCCTATGGCGCTCGGCGTCGAGAACCAGACGGTGACGTGGTGTTCCGCGAGGAAGGCCGGAATGTCCCGGTAGGCGGCAGGCGGGATGTACTGCACGCTCGCGCCGGCGCCCCACGCGCAGAAAAGATCGAACATCGCGCAGTCGAAGTTCAGATCGAAAGTCTGGGAGAATACGTCGGACGCGGTGAAGTCGTAGCGTCGGTCGAGAAGTTCGAAATAGTGATGCGTGCTGCCGTGACTGATCGGCACGCCTTTCGGCCGCCCGGTGGAACCGGAGGTGAAAAGCATGTAGGCGGTGTCGCTCGCCAGCACCGGCCGCGGCTCGGTCAGCGCGTGCGCCGGATTCGCCTCGATGGTCCGGAACCTGCCATCGATGTCGGCGGCCGTCGGCGCGAAGACGGGGATGTCGAGCTCGTCGCCGTAGATGTCGGCCAGCGTCGACAAACCTTTGGCGTCAACGATGATCGCGGCGACCCCGGACAGGTCGAGCATCCGGCGCGTGCGCACGACCGGGAAGTCGGGGTGCAGCGGCACGACGGTCGCTCCGGTGTACAGCCCGGCGAGGATCCCGATGTACGATTCGACGCCTTTTCCCGCCAGCACACCGATTACCCGAGGAGTCTCCGGTGCGGCGAGCAGGGAACCCGCCCACAGCAAGGCGGTTTCGTGTGCGCGCGCGTACGTGACCGTCTCGGTCTGCAGGCGCAGCGCGGGTGCGTCGGGTGACACCGCCAGCCCGCGCAGGAACCTTTCGTAGAGGGCCTGTGTCATTTTTTCCTCCTACTCGGGCAACACCCGCGAGACCCCTTTGAACAGGAACAACGGGGCGTCGGGGAGATACATTCTCAGCGCTGTCGGTGTGATGAACAGGGGTTGGTACGGGTTGTTCTCACCTGCGCGGGTGCAATAGCGTCGCCATCCTAAGCAGTGAAAACCCGCAGATCTGAAAGACTGGAGCAGCCATGTGGGACGAGCAGTTCGAAGACCTTCTTCGCCGATACCTGCCGTTTCTCCCGCCGGAAGAAGCACTCGACGCCGACCTCGCCCTGCGTGACTTCGGCCTCGACTCGCTCGGCACCGTCGAACTGCTCGCACAGCTGGAGGCGCTGTACGACGTCCGGTTCGTCGACGACGCACTGAGCATGGAGACCTTCACTTCGCCTTCGGTGCTCTGGAGCACCGTGAAGAAGATGCAGCCGGCGTAACGCCCATAAGCCAACTCGCCCTTCCGGATCGCGGAGATCCGGAAGGGCCGTTTTGCGTTGGGGCCAGCCGTGGCTAGGCGAGCGGAAGCGGCCACGATGACTACGCGGCCGTGCCCCGGCGGCGGGGCTGCATGGCGAGCCGCGGATTGACCGCGACCACGTCGAAGTTCTTGGTGGTGACCGCGACCCGGCCGAACAACCCGTCCTGGCCGGACACGTACAGCTTCTTGATGTCACGCGCCTGCAGCGCGGAGACCACGTCCAGCCAGTTGACCGGCGTGTTGAAGCCGTCGAGCAGCATCTTCTTGACCTGCTCGCCACTGGTGAGCAGCGTGCCGTCCTGGTCGGCGATCACCGGGACGACGAGCTCACCGAACTCGAGCTTCGAGATGATCTCGGTCTCCGCTTTCTCACGCAGCGCGCCGAAAGCGGTGGAGTGCATCGGCGGCCGCATCAGGTACATCGGCATGCCGCCTGCGGCGCGGAGGAGATCCTTGAGCTCGTCGATCTTGTGCTCGCTGATGCACAGCATCTGGAAGTCATGGTCGACCGTGCAGGAGATCTCGTGCCAGTAGCCGCGGTTTTCCAGCTCCGCCAGCACTTCCTTGAGCTTGTCCTCGGGCGTGCGCGCGAAGGACAGCGTCACGATGTCGGTGAGTTCCTCGGCGAAGAAGTCGTCGAGGCACCGGGCGATCTGCTGGGTCATCCAGACGCCGTCGGTGAAGGAAAGCGCGCCGGAGTACACCGCCGCGGCCTTGCCGCCGAAGCTCGGGCCGACGCAGACGTCGGGTTTCAGGCCGAGTGTCGCCTCCGACCACTGCGCCAAAGCCAGGCAGTTGACCAAAAACGCGACCTGGGCGTACTCCGAGTAGTCGCCTTCCGTTTCGCGGTAACGGTCGACCAGTGAGTAACCGAGCCGCTCATCGGCCAGCGCCACGAGTTTCCGCGCGAATGGGTTGATCACCATGAACTTGGCGACGTCCTCGAAACGCGACGGACCCATGCCCGGGAAAACTATCGCACTGCCGGTACCGACCTCGGTTCCCATAGTCCTGCTAACCCCTTCGCGAGTGGCGCTCGGTTCCCCTGCTGGAAAAACAGGTTCAGTCTGCGGTCCGAGCCCTGCCCGCGAGAACCCCTAGCCGACACCTCTGGGGTGCCGACGGATCAGCCGAGGCCTTTCAGGTAAGTGCTCATGACCTGGATGAACAGTTCGGGCTCTTCGAGATGCGGCATGTGGCTCGACTCCTCGAAGATCTCCCAGCTGACGTCCGGGATCAGGTCGGCGAACGGCTGCACGGTCACCGGGGTCGCCTCGTCGTGACGGCCCGAGATCAGCAGGGTCGGCACGTCGATCTGGGCCAGTCCGTCGATCACGCCCCAGTCCTTCAGCGTGCCGACGACGTGGAACTCGCTCGGACCGTTCATGGTGTAGTAGACGGTGGGGTCGTTGTACATCTCGTAGAACGAGGCCATGAAGTCGCGGGGCCACGGCTTGAGGCGGCAGACGTGCTTCTCGTAAAAGGGCTGCATCGCTTCGAAGTAGGCGTCACTCGTGGTGGTGCCTTCGGCCTCGTGCTTGAGGAGGATCTCGTTGTTGCCGGGCGGAAGCTGGTCGCGAAGTACCTTCATCTCCTGCAGCCACAACGGATACGACGCGGGCGCGTTGGCGATGACGAGCCCCTTGAGCCCGGCCGGCCGCTTCGCGGCGTGGTCGGCGACGAGCAGCCCACCCCAGGATTGGCCGTACAGCACGTAGTTGTCCTGGATGCCGAGCTGGGTCAGCAGGTTGTCGAGTTCCCGGCCGAACAGGTCGACGGTCCAGAAGTCGGCGCCCTTGTCCGGCAGATGCGTCGACCCGCCGTTGCCGAGCTGGTCGTAGTGCACGACCGCGTTGCCGAGTTCGGACAGCTCGGTGGCGTTGAGGAGATAGTCGTGCGTGCTGCCGGGGCCGCCGTGCACGAAGACGAGCGCGGGCTTGCCGGACGCGCGGTCCCCGGTGACGCGGTACCAGGTCTCGTACTCGCCGAAGGGCACCGTTCCCTTGGCACTCGGAGCCAGAGTCATCTCCCCACCCACCTCACGCGTACTCGCCGTCGCCGCTGGGTCCGACGCTAATGGAAACAGCGTCGCGTGAAACCCCCTACGCGCCCCTATCCCGACCAAGGCGATCACACGTCCGTATTTCTCGCGTCACAGCCGGTCATGCACCGTTTGACGGGAGATCGATTCCCCGGAATGTCAACCACTCGCGCATTGATTGCACTTTTTGAAAGATTTTGACGAAGTCGTGCTTTCGCTGGTCGGACGGTGAGTAAACGCTCGTTTATGGTCACAGCATGGAACTTGGGCTGCAGATTCCCTGCTTCACCTGGCCGAACGGACCCGCCGAACTCGGCGCCGACCTCGCCGCCCTGGTCGCCGCCGCGGACGAAGCACACTTCGAATACATCGCGCTGATGGATCATTTCTTCCAGATCCCGGAGGACTCCTTCCACCGCAACCCGGTCGTCCCGCCGGGCGCCGAGGACATGCTCGAGTCGTACACCACGCTCGGATTCCTTGCGGCACATACGAAACGCGCCAAACTGATGACCATGATGACCGGCGCGCTCTACCGCCCGCCCGGCCTGCTGGCGAAGATCATCACCACCCTCGACGTACTTTCCGGCGGTCGCGCGGTACTCGGCATCGGCACCGGCTGGAACGAAGAGGAAGCCACCGGACTCGGGTTCGCCTTCCCGTCCACGACGGAAAGATTCGAGCTACTCGAAGAAGTTCTCCGCTTCATCCTGCAAATGTGGTCCGACGACGACCGCGGCTTCACCGGAAAACACATCAACGCGGGCCGATTGTTCAACGCGCCCCAGGTTTTGAGCCGCCCGCACCCGGCGATCATGGTCGGCGGCAGCGGCGAGCGTAAATCGCTACGCCTGGTCGCGAAGTACGGGCAGGCGTGCAACCTGTTCAACACCCCCGAGCTCGAGCGCAAGCTGGCCGTGCTCCGCGCGCACTGCGACGACCTCGGCCGCGACTACGACGAGATCACCAAGACCGTGTACCACATACTCGACATCGGCGACAAAGGCACAAAAACCGACGTGCTGCTCGCCGAACTCGAGCGCCTGGCCGGCTTCGGCGTCGACGCCGTGATCGGCGCGGTACCCGGCCTCCCCGACCTCGAAATCCTCGCCCGCTTCGGCGAAGACGTAATCCCCCAAGCCTCTCGCCTCTGACCCTCGTGAGTGTTCCGGCCGGTCGGCTGGCCGCCTCAGTCGACTTGCCTGGCTTGTGGGACATGAGGTCGTGAGCGTTGCGGGCGGTTCTAACCGCCCGCAACGCTCACGACCTCCAGCCGGTAGACAAGCCGCTTGACCGACGAGGGTTTGCGATCGCCCCGCGCACCCGCCCGGCGCGGGAAGGAGGCTGGGGTCGTGAGTGGTATGGCCGGTTAGAACCGGTCATACCACTCACGAGCCCTCGAGTCCGGTCAGTCGAAGGTGGCGGTCCACCAGTCGCGGATTACGGCGGCCGTGGTGGCGGCGTCGTCTTCGACGATGGTGAAGTGGGTGCCTGCGGTGGGGACGTCGGTGTGCATGGGGTCCCAGGGCGTGGCGCGCCATTCGTCGGAGTCGGGGTCGGGGATGAAGGAGTCGCGGGCGCGGACGAACAGGACCGGGGACTCGATCTTGCCGAGGTGGAAGTTCGGGATCAGGTCCATGTAGCGGCTCATGCCGGTCAAGCGGGCCGCGTCGAACTGGCCGAACGAGGATTCCTTGTCCAGCAGGCCGATCGCGAGCTGCTCGAAGAAGCCGGACTGCTCGCCGCCGCCCGCCTCGCTGACCGTGTAGGTGTCGATCAGCACGACACCGGCGGCCGGGGTGCCCAGCTTTTCCAGGTACGAGGCCGTGACCGAGGCGAGCAAGCCACCCGACGAGTAGCCCAGCAGGACGAACGGGTCGCCCTCCGCGGCCGCGAGGACGCTCTTCGCGAGCACTTCGCCGACGGCGTCGCAGGTGGACGGCAGCGGGTCGCCCTTGGCGAAGCCGGGGGTCGGCAACGCGCTCACGTGCAGGTCGCCCTTGAAGTTCTGGACGAGCCTGGAGTGCTGGTGCGTGCCGCCGGTGACCATCGGCGTCGCCAAGCAAATCAGCCGAGGCCGCGCCGCGCCGTCCGCGAGCCGCACTGGTGACGGCAGCGCGGCGAGATCCTCGGACGACGCGAAGGACGGCCGGATGTCGGCGGCCGCGCGCATCAGGGCGAGACCCTTCTGCATCGCGCCGTTCAACGTCGCCTGGCGGAAGAGGTCGCCCAGTGTCTCCGCCGTCTCCTCGGCGGCGGGAGCGTCCGACTGTCCTAATTGGCCGATGACGTACCGGGCCAGCTCGGCCGGGTTCTTGTTGTCGAACACGACCATCGCGGGCAGTGACAGGCCGATCGCGGAGTTGAGGCTGTTGCGCAGCTCCATCGCGGTGAGTGAGTCGAAACCGGACTCGAGGAAGTCGCGTTCCGGGTCGACCGCGGCCGCGTCGACGTGGCCGAGTACGGCCGCGGCGTGCGTGAGAACCAGCTCACGCACGGCGCTTTCCTGCTCGGAACTGTCCAAAGAGGCAAGACGGCGGCGTACCGCGCCCGAGTCCGTCTTGGCCGCGCGGCGGGACGGTGCGCGCACAAGCCCGCGCAGAAGGTGCGGGACGTCGACGCCCTGCAGTGCCTTGACGTCCAGCTTCATCGGGACGACCACGCCGAGATCGACACTCGAAGCGTTGTCCAGCAACGCCAAGCCTTCGAGCGGGGTGATGCCCGACGCGCCGGTGCGGGTGATGCGGGCGACGTCGGCCTCGCTCAGCTCGCTCGCCATGCCGCTGGCGTCTTCCTCCGCCCACAGGCCCCAGGCGAGCGATTGCGCGGACAGGCCTTGCGCGCGCCGGTGCTCGGCGAGCGCGTCGAGGAAGCCGTTCGCCGCCGCGTAGTTGCCCTGGCCCGCGTTGCCGAACACGCCGGCGGCCGAGGAGAACAGGACGAACGCGGACAGATCGAGGTCGCGGGTGAGTTCGTGCAACGTCAGCGCCGCGTCGACCTTCGGCCGGAACACCTTCGAGATGCGCTCCGGGGTCAGCGACGACAGGACGCCGTCGTCGAGGACACCCGCGACGTGCACGACGCCCTTGAGGTCGGGAATTCCGGCGAGCAGAGCCGAAACCGCGTCGCGGTCGGCGGCGTCGCACGCGGCGACGTCCACCTGGGCGCCCAGCTCCGTAAGCTCAGTGACCAGCTCCGGGACGCCCGAGGCCGCAGCACCGCGGCGGCTCGTAAGCACGAGGTGCTTGACGCCGTGCGCGGTGACGAGGTGCTTGGCGACCAGGCGCCCGAGGGTGCCTGCCGCGCCCGTGATGAGCGTCGTGCCGCCGAACACCGTCGCAGGCTTGGCGTCCTCGGCGACCGGCACCTTCACCAGGCGTGCCGCGTGCATGGCGCCGCCGCGCAGTACCACCTGCGGCTCGCCGGAGCCCGCGATGGCCACGAGGTCGGCCTCGGTGACGGTCGCTTCGACGTCGGCGAGGACGATCCGGTCCGGGTTCTCGGACTGGGCCGCCTTCACCAGGCCCCATACGGCCGCGCCCGCCAGGTCGACGAGGTCCTCGCCGGGCAGCGCGACCGCGCCCTGGGTGACGACCAGCAGCGTGCTCTGCGCGGACCCGGGGTCGGCCAGCCAGGAGCGGACCGCGTCGAGCGCGTGGTGCGTGGCGGCGTGCACGGACTCGGCCGTGGTGCCGCGCTCGGTGCGCAGGACGTGGACGTCGGGCTGCGCGCCCGCGCCGGTGAACGGGGTCCAGCTGACGCCGAACAGCGAGTCGTGGAACCCGGCAGGCCCGGCGCCTGCCGGGATCGCCCGCAGGACAAGGGAATCCACCGAAGCGACGGGCGCGCCGGTGGCGTCGGCGACGGTCAGCGTGACGGCGCTGTCGCCACTGGGTTTGACGTGGACCCGCAGGCTTGACGCCCCGGCAGCGTGCAAGGCCACGCGGGTCCACGAGAACGGGAGTGCCGCCTGATCGCCGGTGACCCCGGCGAGTGCGACGGCGTGCAGGCAGGCATCGAGCACCGCGGGGTGCAGGCCGAAACCGGACGTGTCGACGTCTTCGGGCAGCTGCACCTCGGCGAAGATCTCGTCGCCGGACTTCCACGCGGCACGCAGTCCCTGGAAGACCGGGCCGTAGACGAGACCGGCGTCGGCGAGGCCGTCGTAGACCTCCTCGACCTCGATCTCGGCGCCCGCGGGCGGCCACGAGGTCAGGTCGAATCCGGGTGCGGCCGCGTCCGGCGAGAGCGTGCCGGTGCCGTGCGCGGTCCACGGCAGGTCGGGGTCGTCGCCCCGCGAATAGATGTCGACGGAACGAGTGCCGTCCTCGCCGGGTGCGCCGACGACAACCTGCAGCGAAACTCCGCCGCGCGACGGCAGGATCAGCGGCGCCTGCAAGGTGAGGTCCGCGAGCACCGAGCAGCCGACCTGGTCACCCGCCGCGATGGCGAGTTCGACGAAACCAGTTCCTGGCAAGAAGATCGAGCCGCCGACGACGTGATCGGCCAGCCACGGGTGCGTCTGCACGGACAGCCGTCCGGTGAACACCACGGCTTCGGAGTCCGGCGACGGGACGACCGCGCCGAGCAGCGGGTGCCCGGCCGAGTCGAGCCCGGCGGACGAGACATCCATGGACATGCCCCCCGGACCCGTGCTGATCCACGAGTCACCGAGGTAGTCCTTGTAGTCCAACCAGAAACGCTGCCGCTGGAACGCATATGTCGGCAGGTCGACACGCTGGGCGCCGCGACCTTCGAACAACGTCTTCCACTGTGGCGAAAGACCCGAGACGTGCAGCTGCCCGAGTCCAGTGAGGAGGGTCGCGACCTCTGCGCGGTTCTTGCGCAGCGCGGGCACGAGCACGGCGTCGTCGACCGACTGCTGAGCCATGCCGGTGAGCACACCGTCCGGCCCGAGTTCGAAGAACCGCGTGACACCCTTGCCGGACAGGAACTTGACGCCGTCGACGAAGCGCACGGCGTCGCGGACGTGGCGAACCCAGTATTCGGCGGAGAACTGGGCGATCTCACCGGTCACATTGGACACCACGGGGATCTTGGGCGCGTGGTGGGTCAAGCCGGAAGCGACCTTGCGGAACTCGTCGAGCATCGGCTCCATCAGCGGCGAGTGGAACGCGTGCGACACCTTGAGCCGCGTGCTCTTCCGGCCCGCGAAGTCGTCCTGGACCGCGATGGCGGCCTTCTCGTCGCCGGACACGACGACCGAGCGCGGGCCGTTGATCGCCGCGATGCTCACCGCGTCGTTCAGCAGTGGCTTGATCTCTTCCTCGGTGGCCTGGATGGCGATCATCGCGCCGCCGGTCGGCAACGCCTGCATGAGCCGCCCGCGCGCCGCGACGAGCTTCGCGGCGTCCTCCAGGGACAGCACACCGGCGACGTGCGCGGCGGCCAGCTCACCGATCGAGTGCCCGGCGAGGTAGTCCGGCTTGAGCCCGAGCGACTCGACGAGCCGGTACAGCGCGACCTCGATCGCGAACAACCCCGTCTGCGTGTAGACGGTCTGGGCGAGCAACTCCTCGTCGGAGCCCCAGATCACGTCACGCAGCGGCCGGTCGAGGTGCTTGTCCAGCTCGGCGAGCACAGCGTCCAAAGCGGACGCGAAAACCGGGACAGCGGCCGCCAGCTCCTGGCCCATGCCCAAACGCTGGGCACCCTGGCCGGTGAACAGGAACGCGGACGAACCGCTGATCTTCGTCGCGGGCTCGACCTCGTCGAGTCCACGCAGCACCTCATCACGGTCCGCGCCGACGACGACCGCGCGGTGCGCCCAGGTGGCACGAGTGTTCACGAGCGACGAGGCAACGTCCAAAAGGGACACTGAGGGATTGGCGAGCAGATACTCGCGCAGCCGGGAAGCCTGCGCGGGCAAGGATTCCGGGCTCTTGGCCGAGAGAACCAGCGGAACCACGGGAAGTGGCTTGACCTCTTCTTCGGCCGCCTCAACAGAAGGCGCCTCTTCGATGATGATGTGCGCGTTCGTCCCGCTGATGCCGAACGACGAGACACCGGCCCGGCGCGGCTGCCCGTTCGAAGGCCAAGCACGTGATTCGGTCAGCAGCTTGACGTTGCCCGCGGTCCAGTCGACCTTCGGCGTCGGTTCGTCGACGTGCAGAGTCATCGGCATGGTCTCGTGCTGCAACGCCATGACCATCTTGATGATCCCGCTGACGCCTGCGGCCGCCTGTGTGTGGCCCATGTTCGACTTGATCGACCCCAGCCACAGCGGCTTTTCGCGCCCCTGGCCGTAGGTCGCGAGCAGCGCCTGCGCCTCGATCGGGTCACCCAGCGTCGTGCCGGTGCCGTGCGCCTCGACGAGGTCGACCTGCTCGGGCGTGATCTGCGCGTTCGCCAGCGCCGCCTTGATCACCCGGCGCTGCGACGGCCCGTTCGGCGCGGTGAGGCCGTTGGACGCGCCGTCCTGATTGATCGCGGAACCCTTGACCACGGCGAGCACCGGGTGCCCGTTGGCACGGGCGTCGGACAGCCGCTCGACCACGAGCATGCCGACACCTTCACCCCACCCGGTGCCGTCGGTGGCGCCTGCGAACGACTTGCAGCGCCCGTCCTTCGCGAGCCCGCGCTGCTTGCTGAACTCGACGAACGTCTCCGGCGTGCCCATCACCGCGACACCGCCGACGAGCGCGAGCCCGCACTCCCCCGTCCGCAGCGCCTGGATCGCCCAGTGCAGCGCGACCAAGCTCGACGAGCAAGCCGTGTCGACCGTCACCGACGGGCCTTCGAGACCCAGCGTGTACGAAACCCGGCCCGAGGCAATGGATCCGGTGTTCGCGTTGGCCGCGTAGTCGTGGTACATCATCCCGGCGAACACGCCCGTCGAGCTGCCCTTGAGCGTCGCGGGGTCGATGCCCGCGCGCTCCAGCGCCTCCCACGAGGCCTCCAGCAGCAGCCGCTGCTGCGGGTCGATGACCAGCGCCTCCCTCGGTGAGATCCCGAAGAACGCGGGGTCGAACAGCGCCGCGTCGTGCAGGAAGCCACCCTGGTTGGTGTAGGTGGTGTTCGGCCGGGCCATCTCCGGGTCGAAGATCCGCTCGACGTCCCAGCCACGGTCCTCGGGGAACGCGGAAACCGCGTCGACGCCTTCGGACACCACCCGCCACAGGTCCTCGGGCGACGAGATGCCACCCGGATACCGGCAGCTCATCGACACGATCGCGATCGGCTCCCGCAAGGTCGCCGACAGCTTCCGGTTCTGCGCGCGGAGACGTTCGGTCTCCTTCAGCGAGGCCCGGAGCGCGTCGACAAGTTTCTGGTCAGAGTTCGCCATCTCACGCTTCCTGGGTCATATCGAGGTGCTGGGGTTTCTCAGTCGGTGGTTTCGAGGTCTAGGTCGGAGAGGGCCATGTTGATCAGTGCGTCGGTGTCCATGTCGTCGATGTCGGCGCCTTCGTCGTCATCGGCGACGACGGCCACCGGCTTCTCGCCCGCCAGCTCGAGGAGCGTGTCCATCACGCCCGACGCCTGGAGCTGCGCGAACGGGATCGAGGTGAGGATGCGGCGGATGCGCTCCTCGCTGGAGGCCTCGATGTCCGACTCGGCGGGCGCCAGCTCCTCGTCGAGGTACTCGGCGAGCGACTGGGCGTTCGGGTAGTCGAAGACCAGGGTCGGCGGGAGCCGCAGGCCCGTCGCCGCGTTGACCTGGTTGCGGAACTCGACCGCGGTCAGCGAGTCGAAGCCGAGCTCGTTGAACGCCCGGTCCGGCTCGACCGCCTCCGGCCCGGCGTGGCCGAGGATCGCCGCGGCCTGCGAGCGCACGAGATCCAGCAGCACGACCCCGCGCTCGGCCGCGTCGAGCCCGGCCAGCTTCTGCTTGAGCCCGGCCGAAGACGCCGCCGCGCGCTTCGGCGCGGCACGCACCAGCCCGCGGAACAGCTCGGGCAGGCCCTCGGTCTTGGCCAGCGCCTTGACGTCCAGGTGCATGACCGCGACCGCGGGCCGGTCAAGGGACCCGGCCGTGTCGAACAGCGCGAGACCCTCCTCATTGGACAGTCCCTCGGTCATCAGGCGCTCGCGCTCGGCCTCGGTCAGCGTGTCCGCCATGCCTTCCGACGCCCACATGCCCCACGCGAGCGACTGGCCCGGCAGGCCCTGCGCGCGGCGGTGCGTGGCGAGCGCGTCGAGGAAGACGTTGGCCGCCGCGTAGTTGCCCTGCCCGGCGTTGCCGACCACACCGGCCGCCGAGGAGAACACCACGAAGGCCGACAGTTTCAGCTCGCGCGTGAGTTCGTGCAGGTTCAGCGCCGCGTCGACCTTGGGGCGGAAGACGTTCGAGATCCGCTCCGGCGTCAGCGACGTGACCACACCGTCGTCGAGCACACCGGCCACGTGCACCACGCCCGTGAGGTCCGGAATGCTCTGCAGCAGCGAGGAAACGGCCGCGCGGTCGGCGGCGTCGCACGCGGCGACCTCCACCTGCGCGCCCAGCGTCTGCAGCTCACTGACCAGCTCCGGCACCCCGGCGGCCGCGGCTCCGCGACGGCTGGTCAGGATCACCTTGCCGACACCGCGCTCGGTCACCAGGTGCTTCGCGAACAGCTTGCCGAGCGTGCCGGTCGCGCCGGTGACCAGGACCGTGCCGTCGGCCGGGAACGCCGTGACCGGCTCGACCACCTCGGTGGTCCGCGGCACCCGGGCGAGCCTGGCCGCGTGCACGATCCCGCCGCGCACCACGACCTGCGGTTCCGCCGAGGCCATGACCAGCGCGATGTCGTCGGACGTGGCGTCCGCGAGGACGATCCGGTCCGGGTTCTCCGCCTGCGCCGACCGCGTCAGGCCCCAGACCGCCGCACCCGCGAGGTCCGTGACGTCCTCGCCCGGCAGGGCGACCGCGCCCTGGGTGAGCACGACCAGCTTGGCCGTGGAGTCCGAAGCCAGGAAGGCCTGAATCTCCGCCAGCGCCTGGTGAGCCGCCGCGTGCACGGACTCGACGCTCGTGCCCGGAGACGTCTGCAGCACAACGACATCGGGCACGTGCCCGTTGACCGACGCCGGGACGACCGGCCAGTCGAGCTGGAACAGCGACTCATGGAACGGCTTCGAAGCGATGGCGTCGGCCGAGAAGGCACGCAACGTCAAGGCGCCCACGGAAACGACCGGGTTGCCCGCCGCGTCCGCGACCTGCAGCGTCGCCTCACCCTGTTTGGCCGAGCTGACCTTCACACGCAGCGAAGAAGCGCCCGCCGCGTGCAAGGCCACGCGCGACCAGGCGAACGGCAGCGCGGGCTCGTCACCGGCGGCGGAAGTCAGCGAGACCGCGTGCAGTGAAGCGTCGAGCAGCGCCGGGTGAATGCCGTAGCTGGCGCCGTCGACCTCCTCGGGCAGCGAGACCTCGGCGTAGACGTCCTCGCCGGACCGCCAAGCAGCACGCAGGCCGCTGAACGCCGGGCCGTACACCAAACCCGCCTCGGCGAGGCCGTCGTAAAGACCGTCGAGATCGATCGGCTCGGCGCCGGCGGGCGGCCACGAGTAGAGGTCGAAGTCGGCCGCGGGAGCGTCCTCGGCCAAGCCACCGGTCGCGTGCCGGACCCATTCGTCGTCCTGCTGCGAGTGGATCGACACCGGCCGCACACCGGACTCGTCGGGCGCGCCGACGCTGACCTGGATCGCGACCCCGGCGTCCGGCAGCACCAGCGGCGCTTCGAGCGTCAGGTCTTCGAGCACCCCGAAGCCGACCTGGTCGCCGGCGCGGACCGCGAGTTCGACGAACCCGGTGCCGGGGAACAGCACGACCCCGCCGACGGCGTGATCGGCCAGCCACGGCTGGGTCTGCGTCGAAAGCCGCCCGGTGAACACCACTCCGTCGGTGTCCGCGAGCTGCACGGCCGCGCCGAGCAGCGGGTGATCCGCCGAGCCGAGGCCGAACGAGGCCGCGTCGCCGCCCTTGCCGACCTCTTCGGCCAGCCAGAACGTCTGCCGCTGGAACGCGTAGGTCGGCAGGTCGACGCGCCGCGCGCCGCGACCGGCGAACAAGGCGGCCCAGTCGACGGCAACGCCGCTCACGAACAGCTGACCGAGCGCCGCGATCAGCGTCTGCACCTCGGGCCGGTTCTTGCGGACGGCCGCGGTGAAGTCGCCTTCGACGGTCTGCTGAGCCATTCCGGACAGCACGCCGTCCGGCCCGACCTCCAGGAACCGCGTGACCCCTTGGGCTGCGAGCGCCTTGACCCCATCGGCGAAGCGGACGGCGTCGCGGACGTGGCGCACCCAGTACTCGGGATCGCCGAGTTCTTCGGCGGTCGCCAGCTGACCGGTGACGTTCGAGACGACCGGGATCTCCGGCGCGCTGTAGCTCAGCGAAGCGGCGATCTCGCGGAACTCGGCGAGCATCGGCTCCATCAGCGGCGAGTGGAACGCGTGCGAGACCTGCAACTGCGTGGTCTTGCGACCTTCGCCTTCGAAGTGCGCCTTGATCGCCAAGACGGCGTCGGCGTCTCCGGAGACCACCACGGACGAAGGCGAGTTGATCGCCGCGATGCTCACGGAAGCGCTGAGGTGCGGCAGGACTTCTTCCTCGGTCGCCTGCACCGCGACCATCGCGCCGCCGGTGGGCAGTGCCTGCATGAGACGCCCACGCGCCGCGACCAGCTTCGCGATGTCTGCGACCGAGAACACCCCGGCCGCACGGGCCGCGACCAGCTCGCCGATCGAGTGCCCGGCGAGGAAGTCCGGCCGGATGCCGAACGACTCCATCAGCCGGAACATCGACATCTCGAAGGTGAACAGCGCGGCCTGCGTGTAGACGGTCTGGTTCAGGAGCTCCTGGTCGTCACCCCACATGACCTCGAGCAACGGCCGGTCGAGGTGCTTGTCCAGCTCGGCGACGGCCGCGTCGACCGCCCCGCGGAACACCGGGAAGGCGTCGTAAAGCTCTTTGCCCATCCCGATCCGCTGCGAGCCCTGACCGGTGAACAGCGCCGCGAGCTTGCCCGTGCGTGCGTGCCCGACGCTCAGTCCGGCGACCGTCTCGTCGTTGGCCAGCGCGACCAGTCCGCGAACCAGCTCTTCGCGGCTCTCGGCGGTGATGACGGCCCGGTGCTCGAACGCGGCGCGCTGAGTCGCCAGCGAGAACGCGAGGTCGCTCAGTTCACCGTCCTCAAAGGACACGAGGTTGGTCGCCTGCGAGCGCAGGGCTTCCGGCGTCTTGCCGGAGACCACGAACGGCAGCGCGGGCAGGTCGACACCCCGCGGTCGCGGCTGATCCTTGACCGCGGGCGCCTGCTCCAGGATGACGTGCGTGTTGGTGCCGCTGATGCCGAACGACGAGATGCCGGCGCGCCGCGGCCGCCCGGTCTCCGGCCACGGCCGGGTCTCGGTGATCAGCTCGATCTTGCCCGACGCCCAGTCGACCACCGGGGTCGGCTCGGTGAGGTGCAACGTCTTCGGCAGCACGCCGTGGCGCAGCGCCTCGACCATCTTGATGACCGCGCCGACACCGGCCGCCGCCTGCGCGTGACCCATGTTCGACTTCATCGACCCGAGCCACAACGGCTCTTCGCGGTCCTGGCCGTAGGTCGCGAGCAGTGCCTGCGCCTCGATCGGGTCACCCAGGGTCGTGCCGGTGCCGTGCGCTTCGACAGCGTCCACATCGGACACCTTGAGCCCCGCGCTGGCCAGCGCCTGCCGGATGACCCGGCGCTGCGACGGGCCGTTCGGCGCGGTGAGGCCGTTGGACGCGCCGTCCTGGTTGACCGCGCTGCCCTTGACGATCGCCAGCACCGGGTGCCCGTTGCGGCGTGCGTCGGAGAGGCGTTCAACCAGGAGCATGCCGACGCCCTCGGCCCAGCCGGTGCCGTCGGTGTCGGCGGAGAACGACTTGCAGCGGCCGTTCTTCGCGAGGCCACGCTGGCGGCTGAACTCGACGAACATCGCCGGGGTCGCCATCACCGTCACACCACCGGCGAGCGCCAGGTTGCATTCACCGGACCGCAGCGCCTGGATCGCCCAGTGCAGGGCGACCAAAGAGCTGGAACAAGCCGTGTCGACGGTGACCGCCGGGCCTTCCAGCCCGAGCGTGTAGGAGATCCGGCCGGACGCGATCGAACCGGTCGCGTTGTTGTAGGCGTAGTCGTGGAACATCATGCCCGCGAACACGCCGGTCTGGCTGCCTGCCAGCGAACCAGGGTCGATGCCCGCGCTTTCCAAGGCCTCCCAAGAGGATTCGAGCAGGAGTCGCTGCTGCGGGTCCATGATCAGCGCCTCGTTCGGGCTGATCCCGAAGAACGAAGCGTCGAAGTCGGCGGCGTCGTAGAGGAAACCACCCTGGTCGACGTAGCTGGTGCCCTCGCGGGTGGACTCGGGGTCGTACAGCTTCGCCAGGTCCCAGCCTCGGTTGCCGGGGAAATCGCCGACGAGGTCGCGGCCCTCTTCGAGCATCTTCCACAGCTCGGCCGGCGAGTTGACGCCGCCGGGGAACCGGCAGCTCATGCCGACGATGGCGATCGGGTCGGAGTCGTTGACCTTGGTGACCGCGATGGCCGCGGCCTCCTCACCCGAACCGGCCAGCTCACCGGCGAGGTAGCGGGCGAGCACGACCGGCGTCGGGTAGTCGAAGACCAGCGTCGCGGGCAGCTTGAGGCCGGTGACCTCGGTGAACCGGTTGCGGAACTCGACCGCGGCCAGCGAGTCGAAGCCGAGGTCGCGGAACGCGCGCTCGGGCTCGACGGCGTCGGCGCTGGAGTGGCCAAGCACCGAAGCGGCCTGCGTGCGGACCAGCTCCAGCAGGAAGTCCTCCTGCTGCGCCGGCGCGAGCCTGGCCAGCTTCTCCTTGAGCCCGCCCGCGGCCGCCGAGGTCGCTTCGACGGCACGCCGCGAGCTGACGCGGATGAGTCCGCGCAGGATCGGCGGGACGCCTTCGCCCAGGCTCATGGCCTTGAAGTCGAGCCTGATCGGCACGACGGCCGGGTCGGTCAGGCCGCTGCCCACGTCGAACAGCTCCAGGCCGTCCACAGAGGACAGTGGCAGCACGCCGCCGCGCGACATGCGCGACCGGTCGGCCTCGCCGAGTTCGCCGGTCATGTCCGAGGCCTGGTCCCAGAAACCCCAGGCCAGCGCGGACGCGGGCAAGCCGTTCGCGACCCGGTGCGCGGCGAGCGCGTCCAGGAAGGCGTTGGCGGCGGCGTAGTTGCCCTGACCGGGCGCGCCGAGCACACCACCGGCCGAGGAGAAGAGCACGAACGCCTTGATGTCCAGTTCCTGCGTGAGTTCGTGCAGGTTGAGCGCGGCGTCGACCTTGGGCTTCAGCACGAAGTCCATCCGCTCGGGGGTGAGCGAGGCGATGACGCCGTCGTCGAGCACACCGGCCGCGTGCACGATCCCGGTGAGCGGGTGCTCCATCGGGATGAGCGCGAGCAGCTCGGCGACCTCGCAGCGCTTCGAGACGTCGCACGCGGCGACCTCGACCTCGGCGCCGAGCCCGGTCAGCTCCTCGACCAGCTCGGGCATCCCGGCGGCCGACATGCCCCGGCGGCCGGTCAGCACCAGGTGCCGGACACCGCGTTCGGTCACCAGGTGCCGGGCGACCAGCGCGCCGAGCGTGCCGGTGGCGCCGGTGACCAGCACCGTTCCCTCTCCCGCGAACGACGGGTGCTCGGCGGGTTCGACCGCGACTTGAGCGAGGCGGGCGAGGCGGGCGACGTGGACCTTGCCGTCGCGCACGGCGACCTGGTCCTCACCGCTGGACAGCACCAGCGGCAGCTCCGGCTCGTAGGCGTCGGCCAGGATGATGCGTTCCGGGTTCTCCGACTGCGCGGACCGGCAGAGGCCCCAGACCGCGGCACCCGCCAGGTCGGTGACGTCTTCGCCGGTCGCGGAAACCGCGCCCTGGGTGAGGATCACGAGCTTGGTCTCGTCGTACTTGTCGTCGCCGAGGAACTTCTGCAGCGAGGCGAGCACGCGGTGAGTCGCCGTGCGGACGGACTCGGCGTCGTTGCCGCCGACACTGTCCACAATGGCCACCGCGGGCACGTCGTCGCCGACGGAGTCCCAGTGCACATAGGACACCGCGTCGTCGGTCGCCGGGATCTCCGGCCATTCGATGCGGAACAGCGACTCGCCGACGATGGACCTGGCGGCGTTGATCTGGTCGACCGCGATGGCGCGCAGCACCAGCGATTCGATCATCGCGACCGGGCGGCCCGCCGGGTCGGCGATCTCCAGCGAGACCTCACCCTCGCGGATCGGGGTGACCTTGATCCGCAACGAGGTCGCGCCGGACGCGAACAGCTCGACGCGCGAGAACAGGAACGGCAGCGAGGCCTCCTGCCCGATCGCGCTGGTCAGGCCGACCGCGTGCAGCGAGGAGTCGAGGATCGCCGGGTGCAGGCCGAAACCGTCACCCTTGATGCCGTCGGGCAGCGCGACCTCGGCGTAGACGTCTTCACCGACCTTCCAGGCGGCCTTGAGGCCCTGGAACACCGTGCCGTAGTTGAGCCCGGCCTCGGCGAGGTCGTCGTACAGCGTGGTCAGGTCGATGTGCTCACCGTCGGCAGGCGGCCACGCGGTGAGGTCGAACGTCGCCGCACCCGTGCTCGCGCCGAGCACACCGACCGCGTGCTGGGTCCACGGCAGGTCGGCCGCCGCGTTCTCGTCCCGCGAGTAGATGCTGATCGGCCTGGAGCCGGAAGCGTCCGGAGCGCCGACCACAGCCTGGAGCTGGATGCCACCGCGAGCCGGGAGGACCAGCGGCGCTTGCAGCATGAGTTCTTCGAGCCTGCCGCAGCCGACCTGGTCACCCGCGCGGATGGCGAGTTCGACGAAACCGGTGCCCGGCAACAGGACCGTGTCGCCGACCGCGTGGTCGCCGAGCCAGGTCTGGATGCCGAGCGCGAGACGGCCGGAGAAGACCATGCCGTCGGAGTCGGCCAGCGGCACGGCCGCGGGCAGCAGCGCGTGCTCGGTCGCCGAGAGGCCGACGGTGGTGACGTCGCCGCCGTTGTTCGGCGTCGGGATCCAGAAACGCTGACGCTGGAAGGCATACGTCGGCAGATCGACACGGCGGCCACCGGGGAACACCTTGTCCCAGTTGACCTTCGCACCGTTGTTGAACGCCTCGGCCAGCGAGGTGTAGAAGCGCTGGAGTCCGCCTTCCTCGCGGCGCAACGAGCTGACCGTGCCGGCGTGCGCGCCCGCGTCTTCGGAGGTCTCGTTGACCGCGACGAGCAGGCCCGGGTGGGGGCTGCACTCGATGAACAGGGTGAAGCCGTCGTCGAGCAGCTTGCGCGTGGTCTCCTCGAAGCGGACCGGGTTGCGCAGGTTGCCGTACCAGTACTCGTCGGTCATGGTGGCCGTGTCGATCGGCGCGGCCTCGACCGTGGAGTAGAAGGGGATTTCGGTCGTGCGCGGGGTCAGCCCGGCGAGCGCTTCGAGCAGCTGCTCGCGCACCGGCTCCACGTAGTCGGAGTGCGACGCGTAGTCGACCGGGATGATCCGCGCGCGGCCACCCTCGGCCTTGACCTCGTCGTAGAACGACTTGAGCATCTCGGGCGGGCCACTGACCACAGTGGACGTCGGGCTGTTGACCACCGAGATCTGCACCCGGCCGCCGAACCGCGCGATCCGCTCGCGGGTGACGTCCTGGCTGAGCGCGACGGACATCATGCCGCCGTGCCCGGACAACGCCTCGTTCAAGATCAAGCCACGCGCGGTGACGACCTTCGCACCGTCCTCAAGGGACAGTGCGCCCGCCGCGCAGGCCGCGGCCAGCTCACCCTGCGAGTGACCGACGAACGCCGACGGCTCGACACCGAAGGACCGCCAGGCGGCGGACAGCGAGATCAGGATCGCCCAGATCGCGGACTGGACGACATCGACGCGTTCGAAGTCGGGCGTGCCTTCTTCCTGCCGCAGCACGGCGAGAAGGTCCCAGTCGGTCTGGGTCCGCAGCGCGGCCGCGCATTCGTCGAGCTTGGCGGCGAAGGCCGGGACGCCGTCGTACAGCTCGACGGCCATGCCACGCCAGTGCGAACCCTGGCCTGGGAAGCAGAAGACGACCTTGGCTTCCTGGGTGGTCGAGCCGCTGACCACGTTCGCGGCCTTCTCACCGGCGGCGAAGACGTTCAGGCCCTCGATCAGCTCCTCGCGGGTGCTACCGATGATCGCGGCGCGCTGGTTGAAGATCGCGCGGGTGTGGGTCAGCGAGTAGCCGACGTCGTACGGGTCGACGTCGCCGCGCAGCAGGTCCGCGAGGCGGGAAGCCTGTGCCTTCAAAGCGTCGGAGCCACGGGCGCTGAGCACCAGCGGCACGGTCCGCTCTTCGACCTCGCGCTCCGGCTCGGCCGGGACGCGCGGCGCCTCCTCGATGATGACGTGCGCGTTGGTGCCGCTGATGCCGAACGACGACACCGCCGCGCGGCGCGGGCGGCCGTGCTCCGGCCATTCGCGGCGCTCGGCGAGCAGCTCGACCGCGCCCGAGTCCCAGTCCACCACCGGCGTCGGCTCGGTGAGGTGCAGCGTCTTCGGCATGATGCCGTTCTGGATGGCGTGGACGATCTTGATGATGCTCGCCGCGCCGGCCGCCGCCTGCGTGTGGCCCATGTTCGACTTGATCGAGCCGAGGTAGAGCGGCTGGTCCTCCGGCCGTCCCTGGCCGTAGGTGGCGAGCAGCGCCTGCGCCTCGATCGGGTCGCCGAGGGTGGTGCCGGTGCCGTGCGCGTCGACCATGTCGACGTCGGCGGTGGTCAGGCCGGCGTTGGCCAGCGCCTGCCGGATGACCCGGCGCTGCGACGGGCCGTTCGGCGCGGTGAGGCCGTTGGACGCGCCGTCCTGGTTCAGCGCGGAGCCCTTGACGATCGCGAGCACCGGGTGCCCGTTGCGGCGCGCGTCGGAGAGGCGCTCGACCAGCAGCATGCCGACGCCTTCACCCCAGCCGGTGCCGTCGGTGTCGGCGGAGAACGACTTGCAGCGGCCGTTCTTCGCGAGGCCGTGCTGACGGCTGAACTCGACGAAGATCTCGGGCGTGGCCATGATCGCGACACCACCGGCGAGCGCGAGCGAGCACTCCCCCGACCGCAGCGCCTGGATCGCCAGGTGCAGCGCGACCAGGCTCGACGAACACGCGGTGTCGATGGTCAGCGCCGGGCCCTCGAGACCGAGCACATAGGACACCCGGCCGGACGCGATCGCGCCGGTGGAGCTGTTGTAGGTGTAGTCGTGGTACATCATCCCGGCGAAGACACCGGTCGAGCTGCCCTTGAGCGTGGCCGGGTCGATGCCGGCGCGCTCCAAGGTCTCCCAGGACGCTTCGAGCAGCAGACGCTGCTGCGGGTCCATGAGCAGTGCCTCGTTGGGGCTGATGCCGAAGAAGCCGGGGTCGAATTCGTCGGCCTCGTAAAGGAAAGCGCCCTCGTTGACGTAGCTGGTGTCGGGGCGGGTCTCGTCGGGGTCGTAGACGTTGTCGAGGTCCCAGCCGCGGTTCTCGGGGAACGTCGACACGACGTCGCGGCCGTCGAAGACCATCTTCCACAGGTCTTCCGGCGACTCGATGCCACCGGGGTACCGGCAGGCCATCGAGACGATGGCGATCGGGTCGTCGTCGGCGATGGCCGCGGCGGTCGTGGCCGGGACGTCGCCGACGCTGCCGGAGACCTCTTCGAGCAGGTACTGCGCGAGGACGATCGGCGACGGGTAGTCGAAGACGAGCGTCGCGGGCAGCTTGAGGCCGGTCGCCTCGGTGAGGCCGTTGCGGAGTTCGACCGCGGTGAGCGAGTCGAAGCCGAGCTCGTTGAACGCGCGGTCCGAGCCGATGGCCTCGGGGCCGGAGTAGCCGAGCACGGCGGCGGCCTGCGTGCGGACCATGGTCAGCAGCGCGGCTTCCCACTCGTCCTCGGGCAGCCCGGCGAGCTGACGGCGGAGCGCGTCCGAGTCGGCCTTGACCCCGGCAGCGGACCGGCGCTGAGCCGGGACGAGACCGCGGAAGAACTCGTGCAGGCCGTCGCCCTGGGCACGCAGGCCCGCGATGTCGAGCTTGACCGGGACGAGCGCGGACTCCCCTGTGGACAGTGCCGCGTCGAACATGGCGGTGCCGTCTTCGGGCGAGAGCGGGAACATGCCGCCGCGCGAGATGCGGGACTTGTCGGCGTCGTCGAGCGTGCCGCCCATGCCGCCTGCCCACAGACCCCAGGCGAGCGACTGCGCGGGCTTGCCCTGAGCGCGCCGGTGCTCGGCGAGCGCGTCGAGGAAGTGGTTGGCGGCGGCGTAGTTGCCCTGCCCCGGCGCGCCGAGTACGCCGGAAGCGCTGGAGAACACGACGAACGCGGTCAGGTCGCCGGTGAGTTCGTGCAGGTTGAGCGCGGCGTCGACCTTGGGGCGGAAGACGGTGTCGACGCGCTCGGGGGTGAGCGAGGCGATGACGCCGTCGTCGATGACACCGGCGATGTGCACGACCGCCGTGATGTCCTTGCCGCTCAAGGCTTCTTCGAGCCCGGCGCGGTCAGCGGCGTCGACCGCGGCGACCTCGACGTTCGCACCCAGCTCGGTCAGCTCGGCGACGAAGTCCTCGGCACCGGCGGCGCCTCGGCGGCTGGCAAGCAGCAGGTTCTTCACGCCGTGGTCGGTGACCAGGTGCTTGGAGAACAGGCGGCCGAGCGTGCCGAACGCGCCGGTGACCAGCGTGGTGCCCTCGGCCGTGAAGGTGCTCGCGGGCTCGGCGTCTTCGCTCGAAACCCGGGCGAGCTTGGCGGCGTAGGTGACGCCGTCACGGACGATGACCTGCGACTGACCGGTCGCGAGCACGGCCTGCACGTCGTCGGTGCCGTCGGCCAGTACGAGCCGCTCGGGGTTCTCATTCTGGGCCGAACGGACCAGGCCCCAGACGGCCGCACCGGCGAGGTTGCCGCCGCCGATGGCGTCCTTGGTCAGCACGACCAGCTTGGTTTCGCCTTCGGTGGCAAGGAATTCCTGCAGCTTGGCGAGCGCGGCGTAAGTCTCGGCCTTGACCTCGTCGGCCGTCGTACCGTGTCCGACGGTGTACGACTCGGCTTCCTGAGCCGCCACGTTGGCGACGTCCGGAACGGGCGCCCACTGGAGGTGGAACAGCGAGTCGTGGAAGCTCGACCTGGCTGCGGCGATCTGCTCGGCGGTGATCGAGCGCAGGGTCAGCGAGTCGACCGTGGCGACCGGGTTGCCACCCGCGTCGGCCAGCCGGACCTTGACGACACCGTCACGCAGCGGCGTCAGCCGCACACGCAGGCTGGACGCGCCGGTGGCGTGAAGGTCAACAGTGGACCAGGAGAACGGGAGCGCGGCGCGGTCGCCGGTGACCCCGGTCAGCGCGACGGCGTGCAGCGCGGAGTCGAGCGCGGCCGGGTGCAGGCCGAAGTTCGCGGCGTCACCGTGCGCCTTCTCGGGCAGCTCGACCTCGGCGTAGACCTCGTCGCCGGACTTCCAAGCCGCCTTGAGGCCCTGGAACACCGGGCCGTACTGCAGCCCGGCCTCGGCCAGGCCTTCGTAGATGCCTTCCAGGTCAACGGCTTCCGCCTTCGCGGGCGGCCAGGCCTTCAGGTCGAAGTCCGGGGCGGCCGAACCCGCGCCGAGCACACCGTCGGCGTGCTGGGTCCACGGCAGGTCACCCGCGTCCTCAGGTCGCGAGTAGACACTGATCGAGCGGGATCCGTTGGCGTCGCGGGCACCCACGACCACCTGAACCTGGACACCGCCCTTCTCGGGCAGCACCAAAGGCGCCTGCAGGTTGAGTTCTTCGATGCGGCCACAGCCGACCTGGTCACCGGCCCGTGTCAACAACTCGACAAAGCCGGTGCCCGGGAACAGGATCGAGCCGCCGACCACGTGATCGGCCAGCCAGGCGTTGGTGCTCGCGGACAACCGTCCGGTCAGCACGACACCGTCGGACTCGGCGAGCAGCACGGCCGCGCCGAGCAGCGGGTGATCGGTCGAGGTCAGCCCGGCCGACGAGACGTCGCTGGCCCCGGCCTTCGCCTCGACCCAGAAACGCTGACGCTGGAACGCGTACGTGGGCAGTTCCACGCGCTTCGCGCCCCGGCCCTCGAAGACCTGGGCCCAGTCGACGGGCACACCGGTGGCGTGCAACTGACCCAGCGCCGTGAGGATCGCGGTCGGCTCGTGCCGGTCCTTGCGGAGCGCGGCGACGAACTCGCCTTCGACGCTCTGCTGGGCCATGCCGGACAGCACGCCGTCCGGGCCCAGCTCGAAGAACTTGGTCACCCCCTCGGCGGCCAGCGTGCGGACGCCGTCGGCGAACCGGACCGCGCCGCGCACGTGGCGCACCCAGTACTCGGGGTCGCCCAGCGCGTCGGCGACCTGACCGGTCACATTGGACACGACCGGGATCTGCGCGGTGCCGTAGTCAAGGCTCTGCGCGACCTTGCGGAACTCGTCGAGCATCGGCTCCATCAGCGGCGAGTGGAACGCGTGGCTGACCTTGAGCCGGGTGGTCTTGCGGCCCAGCCCCTCGAAGTGCGCCTTGATGGCCAGCGCGGCGGTCTCGTCGCCGGAGACGACGACCGACTGCGGCCCGTTGATCGCACCGATGCTCACGGCGTCGGTCAGCAGCGGCAGGACCTCTTCTTCGGTCGCCTGCACGGCGACCATCGCGCCACCGGTCGGCAGCGCGTTCATCAGACGGCCACGCGCGGCCACCAGCTTGGCGGCGGCTTCGAGGCCGAGCACACCGGCGACGTGCGCGGCGGCCAGCTCACCGATCGAGTGCCCGGCGACGAAGTCCGGCTTGACTCCCCACGACTCGACGAGCCGGTACAGCGCGACCTCGATCGCGAACAGGCTGGTCTGCGTGTAGACGGTCTGGCTCAGCAGATCGGCGTCGGTGCCCCACATGACTTCGCGCAGCGGCCGGTCGAGATGCTTGTCCAGCTCAGCGATCGCCGCGTCCAGCGCTTCGGCGAAGACCGGCGAGAACGCGGCCAGCTCCTTGCCCATGCCGACGCGCTGCGCGCCCTGGCCGGTGAACTGGAACGCGGTCAAGCCCTCGGAGGCGAAGCCGGAGAACACGCCCGCACGCTTCTCACCGGCGGCGACGGCGTCGTAGCCGGTCCGCGCGGAGTCGGCGTCCTCGGCGAGCACGACCGCGCGATAGGTCAGCGGCGACCTGGTGGTGGCGAGCGAGAAGGCGGTGTCGAGCAGGTCCTGCTCGACGTCGAGCAGGTTGCGGGCCTGGGCTTTGAGTGCGTCCGCGCTGCGACCGGACAGCAGCAGCGGAACGGGAGTGTCCGCGGGCCAGCTCGGCGCGACGGTCTCGGCCGCCTCGGCTTCGGGGGCCTGCTCGATGATGACGTGCGAGTTCGTGCCGCTGACACCGAACGACGAGACACCCGCACGACGCGGTTCGCCGGTCTCGGGCCAAGGCGTCGCCTCGGCGAGCAGCTCGACATTGCCCGCGCTCCAGTCCACATGGGACGAAGGCTCGGTGAAGTGCAGGGTCTTCGGCAGCAGCCCGTGCTGGATGGCCATGATCATCTTGATCACGCCGCCGACACCGGACGCGGCCTGCGCGTGCGCGATGTTCGACTTGATCGAGCCCAGGTACAGCGGCCGCTCCCGGCCCTGGCCGTAGGTGGCGAGCACGGCCTGCGCCTCGATCGGGTCACCCAAAGTCGTGCCGGTGCCGTGCGCTTCGACGGCGTCCACATTGGACGGCGACAGGCGGGCGTCGTTCAGCGCCTGCCGGATGACGCGCTGCTGCGACGGGCCGTTCGGCGCGGTGAGGCCGTTGGACGCGCCATCGGAGTTGACCGCGCTGCCGCGCAGCACGGCGAGCACCGGGTGACCGTTCTTGCGAGCGTCGGAAAGCCGCTCCAGCAAGAGGAAACCGGCACCTTCACCCCAGGCGGTGCCGTCGGCGGACTCGGAGAACGGCTTGCACCGCCCGTTCTTCGCCAGTCCGCGCTGACGGCTGAAAGCGACGAACCCGTCCGGCGTGGCCATGATGGCGATACCGCCGGCCAGCGCGAGCGAGCATTCCTTCTTGCGCAACGCCTGCGCGGCCAGGTGCATCGCGACCAGGCTCGACGAGCAGGCGGTGTCGACGGTGATCGTCGGGCCTTCCAGCCCGAGCGCGTACGAGATGCGTCCGGAAAGGACGGACGCGGCGACCGCGGTGCCCATGTAGGCCTCGGCGACCTCGGGCGCGTTGATCAGCAGGCCCTCGTAGTCACGGAAACCGGAACCGACGAACACACCGACCGGCGCGCCCCGCTGGGATTCGGGTGCGATGCCGGCCTTTTCGAGCGCTTCCCAAGCCAGTTCCAGCATGATCCGCTGCTGCGGGTCCATGGCGAGCGCTTCACGCGGCGAGATCCCGAAGAACTCGGGGTCGAAATCCCCGGCCGCGTCAAGGAAACCACCCTCGCGCACGTACGACGTGCCGGGATGGTCGGGGTCGGGATGGTACAGCTCATCGACGTTCCAGCCGCGGTCCTCGGGGAACTCCGAGATCGCGTCACGGCCTTCCGCGACGAGATCCCAAAGATCCTCGGCGGAGTTGACCCCGCCGGGGAACCGGCACCCGATCGACACGATCGCGATCGGGTCCTGCTCCTGCGTCTCGACCTCCTGCAGACGGCGGCGCGTCTGCGCCAGGTCCGCCGTGACCTTCTTGAGGTAGCCGAGGAGCTTTTCGTCGTTCGCCATCTTCTGTCCCAGTCCTTATCTAGTCACGAATGGTCGATCGACGCGTGCGGCGCCACCTGAACCGGCAACCAGCTCACCGTCCTGGCAGGCCAGCACCCCTGCGCGGGCAGCCAGCACACCGGCTCCCCCTTCTCCCCATGCCCCCGCACCACGGACGCGGTCACCCGCGTCCCGGGCGTGTCGTCCGTCTGTGCACGGGTGTCGTCCGTCTGGGTACGCATGACGTCCGCCTCTCAGGCCAGGCCGAGTTCTTTGTCGATGAAGTCGAAGACGTCGTCGGCGGACGCGTCCTCCAGGTTTCCGCCGACGTCCTCGCCGGAACCGAGTGCCTCGTTCGCCTTCGCGAGCAGTGCCTGCAACCGCGCGGTGACCCTGGCCTGCTCGAGCTCGTCGGCGCCGAGCGCGGCCACGGTCGCTTCGAGCTTGTCCAGCTCGGCGGTGATCCCGCCGGAGACGTCGGCCTTCGGCGCGACCTCGCCGCGCATGAACTCCGCCAGCGCCTTGGGGTTCGCGTGGTCGAACACCATGGTCGTCGGCAGCTTCTTGCCGACGGCCGAGGCGAGCCGGTTGCGCAGGTCGACCGCGGACACCGAGTCGAACCCGAGGTCCTTGAACGCCCGCGTCGGCTCGACACCGGACGGGTCGTCGTAGCCGAGCACGGCCGCGACGTTCTTGCGGACCAGCTCCAGCAGCGCCCGGGTCTGCTCGGCCTCGGACATCCCGCCGAGCTTGGCGATCAGCTCGTTCTGGCCCGCGGCGGCGGGCTCGTCCGCGCCGTCGAGGATCGCCTTGACCTCGGGCAACGCGTCGAGCAGCGGCCTGGGACGGGCCATCGTGTAGGTCGGCGCGAACGCCGTCCAGTCGATCTCGGCGACGACGATGTGGCTGTCGTTGTGGTCGAGCGCCTGCTGCAACGCGGCGAGCGCGAGCCGCGGCTCCATCGCGGGCGCGCCGATACGGCGCATCATCGCGGCAAGTTCCTCGTCGACCATGCCGCCCGCCCACGAGCTCCACGCGACCGAGGTCGCGGCGAGCCCGCGTGCCTTGCGCTGGTGCGCGAGCGCGTCGAGGTAGGCGTTGCCGGTCGCGTACGCGCTCTGGTGCGAGCTGCCCCAGACCGCCGCGCCGGACGAGAACAGCACGAACGCGTCGAGTTCGCGGTCGCCGAGCAGGTCGTCGAGGTTGGCCGCGCCGGCGATCTTGGCGTGCCCGACCTCCAGGAACTCGTCGAGCGGCAGGTCGGACAGCGGCGCGATGCGCTGCGAGATCCCGGCCGCGTGGACGACCGAGCGGAGGTCGTCGAGCCCGCCGAGCAGCGACTTGAGCGAGTCGCGGTCGGCGACGTCGCAGGCCGCGATGGTGACCTTGGTACCCAGCGCGGTCAGCTCGGCTTCGAGTTCGGCAGCGCCGGACGCTTCGCGGCCACGACGGCTGGTGAGGACGAGGTGTTCGGCGCCCTTGTTCGCGAGCCAGCGCGCGAGGTGCGCGCCGAGTCCGCCGGTGCCACCGGTGATCAGCGTGCTGCCGCTCGGCGTCCACTCCCTCGCGCCCGGAGTCGTCCCGACCGAAGCGCGGACCATACGACGGGCGTAGATCCCGTTGCCGCGCACGGCGATCGCGTCGTCTTCGACGCCGCCGAGCAGACCGGCGAGCCGCGCGATGGTCGCGTCGTCGGCGTCGGACGGAACGTCGACCATGCCACCCCAGGAGGTGCCGAGGTCGAGCGAGAGCACGGTGCCGAGGCCCCATGCCGACGCCTGGACGGCGTTGCGGACCTCGTCCGGCCGGTCGACCGCGACGGCGTCCGAGGTGACCGCCCAGATCGGCGCGTCGAGCCCGGCGTCGCCGATCGCCTGGATGAAGGTGACCGTGGACTCGATCGTGTCGTCCAGTGCCAGCAGGGAAAGAATGCCGTCGGGTGCGTGCGGGCGCAGTCCCTTGGCGAGCGTCTCCCGGTCCTCATTGGACACTTCGAGCGGGACCACGGTGGTGGTCTCGCCGAGCGCGCCCAGGATCTTGGTGATCAGCGGGTGGTCCTTCTGCCCGGCCGGGATGGCGACCAGCCAGTTGCCGATGGCCGGACTGGACTCCGGAGTGACCGGCTTCCAAGCGATCCTGTAGCGCCAGGTGTCCACAAGGGACTGCTCGCGGAACTTGTCGCGCCAGGACGACACCGCGGGCAGCACCTCGCCGAGCGCGGACGCCTCGACGTTCAGGCGCTCGGCCAGCTCGCCGAAGTCCTGATCCGCGACCGCGTCCCAGAACGCCGAGTCGACCGGGTCGGCGCTGGCCGCCTGGTGCGCCTTGCTGGTGTCCCACCAGAAGTTCTTGTGCTGGAAGGCATACGTCGGCAGGTCGGCACGCTTCGCGCCGCGACCCGCGTAGAACACCGACCAGTCGAGCTTGACCCCGCGTGCCCACGCCTGCGCGAGCGCGGTGACCAGCTCCCGCTCCTCGGGCCGGTCGCGGCGCAGCACCGGCACGAACGCGATGTCCTCGTCGGTGACCAGCGAGTCAGGGCCCATCGCGGCGAGCGCCGAGTCGGGGCCGAGTTCGACGAACGTGGTGACGTTGCGGGCTTCCAGGCTGCGGACCGCGTCGGAGAACCGGACGGCCTCGCGGACGTGGCGCACCCAGTAGTCCGGCGAGGTGAGTTCCTCGGCGGTCGCGAGCTGCCCGGTGAGCGTCGAAATGATCGCGATCTTGGGCGGGTGGAACGTCAGCCCCTGTGCCACCTTGCGGAAGTCTTCGAGCATCGGCTCCATCAGCGGCGAGTGGAACGCGTGCGAAACCTTGAGCTGCTTGGTCTTGCGGCCCTGGGCGTCGAACGCGGCGGCGACGCCGAGCGCGGCCTCCGCCTCGCCGGAGACGACCACGGCGGTCGGCCCGTTGATCACGCCGATGCCGACACCGTCGGTCAGGAACGGCACGACCTCGTCCTCGGACGCCTGGATCGCGACCATCGCACCACCGGTCGGCAGCGCGTTCATCAGCTTGCCGCGAGCCGCGACGAGCGCGGCGGCGTCCTCAAGGGACAGCACCCCGGCGACGTGCGCTGCGGCGAGCTCACCGATCGAGTGCCCGGCCAGGAAATCGGCCTTCCCGCCCCACGACTCGACGAGCCGGTACAGCGCGACCTCGATGGCGAAGAGGCTGCTCTGCGTGTAGACGGTCTGGCTCAGCAGATCGGCGTCAGAACCCCACATGACCTCTTTCAACGGCCGGTCGAGGTGCTTGTCCAGCTCCGAGACGGCCGCGTCCAAGGCCTCCGAGAACGGAGTAAAGCCCGCTAAATCCCGGCCCATGCCGATGCGCTGGGCGCCCTGGCCAGTGAAGAGGAACGCGGTCAGCCCGTCCGAGCGCGTGACGCCCTGGACCACTCCGGCCGGGGTCTCCCCCGCCGCCAGCGCGGTCAGCCCGCGCACGAACTCGTCGCGGTCCTCGGCGACCACGACCGCGCGATTGTCCAAAGCGGACCGGGTGGTGGCGAGCGAGAAACCCAAGTCCAGCAAGGAAGTCTCGCCGAGATTGTCGAGCAGACGCTGAGCCTGCGCGGTCAGCGCGGCGGCGCCCTTGCCCGAGACGACCAGCGGCAGGACTGAACTGGTGACCGTCGGAGCTTCGGTTTCCGGCTCCTCGAACGCGGGAGCCTCTTCGATGATCACGTGCGCGTTGGTGCCGGACAGCCCGAACGAGGAGATGCCCGCGCGACGCGGTTCGTCACCGGCAGGCCACGGCCGCGGCTCGGTGAGCAGCGAGATGTTGCCCGCCGACCAGTCGACCTGCGGGGTCGGCGCGTCGACGTGCAGGGTCTGCGGCATCTTGTCGTGCTTCATCGCCTGGACCATCTTGATGATCCCGGAGACACCGGCCGCCGCCTGCGCGTGGCCGATGTTGGACTTGATCGAACCCAGGTAGAGCGGCTTGTCGGCGGGACGCTGGCCGTAGGTGGCAAGCAGCGCCTGCGCCTCGATCGGGTCGCCGAGCTTGGTGCCGGTGCCGTGCGCCTCGACCAGCTCGACCTGCTCGACGGCGATCTGGGCGTTGGCCAGCGCGTCGCGGATGACCCGCTGCTGCGACGGCCCGTTCGGCGCGGTGATGCCGTTGGACGCGCCGTCCTGGTTGACCGCGGAGCCGCGCACCAGCGCGAGCACGGGGTGGCCATTGCGTCGCGCGTCGGAAAGCCGTTCCAGCAACAGGAAGCCGACGCCCTCGCCCCAGCCGGTGCCGTCGGCAGCGGACGCGAACGCCTTGCAGCGGCCGTTGAGCGCGAGACCGCCCTGCTCGCTGAAGCCGACGAAGGCGGCGGGCGTGGCCATGACCGTCACGCCGCCGGCGAGCGCCAGCGCGCAGTCACCCCGCCGCAGCGACTGGATGGCCCAGTGCAGCGCGACCAAGCTCGAAGAGCACGCGGTGTCGACCGTGACCGCCGGGCCTTCGAGGCCGAGGCAGTAGGCGATGCGCCCGGACGCGACCGCGCCGAGCACGCCGATGCCGCCACCGAGGCCGTAGTCGTGGTAGACGAGCCCGGCGAAGACGCCGGTCTTGGTGCCTTTGAGCGAATGCGGGTCGATGCCCGCGCGCTCGAACGCCTCCCACGACGTCTCCAGCAGCAGCCGCTGCTGCGCGTCGGTCTCGACCGCTTCCTTCGGGCTGATCTTGAAGAAGTCCGCGTCGAACTCGTCGGCGTTGTGCAGGAAGCCACCCTCGCGCGAGTACGTCTTACCCGGCTTGCCAGGCTCGGGGTCGTACAGGCCTTCGGTGTCCCAGCCGCGGTTCTCCGGGAACGTCGAGATCCCGTCCCGGCCCTCGTTCACGAGGTCCCACAACGACTCCGGCGAAGAGATCCCGCCGGGGAAGCGGCAACTCATCGAAACGATGGCAATCGGCTCGTGGTCCTTGGCCTCTACCTCGCGCAGGCGTTTCTTGGTCGACTGCAGGTCGGCCATGGCCCGCTTGAGATAGTCCCGGAGCTTGTCATCGTTGCTGCTGCTCATTGATCCCTCGTTCGCCTAGAGGCCGAGCTCGTTGTCAAGCATGTTGAACAGTTCATCGTCGGTCGCGTCTTCGTAGTCGGTCTCAGTCGTCTCGGTCGCGTTCTGCGCGTCATTCCACTTACGCAGCAACGCTTCCAAGCGGGCGGTGATCCGCGCGGTCCCGTCGGCCGGGACCGAGGCGAGCAGCTGTTCGAGCCGCTCGACCTCTTCGAGCACCGGCGCGGCCGGATCGGCGTTCGGCGCGATCCCGGCACGCAGGAACGCGGCCGCCTCCAGCGAGGTCGGGTAGTCGAAGACCAGGGTCGCGGGCAGCGAGAGCCCGGTCGCCGCGGTCAGCTGCTTGCGCAACTCGACCGCCGCCAGCGAGTCGAAACCGAGTTCCTTGAACGCGCGGCCCGGCTCGATCGACTCCGGCCCGGCGTGCCCGAGCACCGCGGCGACGTGCGTGCGGACCACGTCGAGCAGCACGCGGTCGACCTCGTCGTCGGGCAGCCCGGCGAGCTTCTTGCGCAGCTCGGCGCCGCTGTCGCCCGCCTGCTTGGCCGGCACCTTGACCAGGCCGGACAGCAGCACCGGCAGCTCACCGGCGCGGGCACGCAAGGTCGCGTGGTCGAGCCGGATCGGCACGACCAGCGCTTCCGGCGCGGACAACGCCACGTCGAACGCTTTAAGTCCGTCCTCTGTGGACAGTTCGGGCAGGCCGAGCGCGGTGAACGTCTCGTTGGGCTCGCCCCAGGTGCCGAAGGCGAGCATGGTCGCGGGAAGTCCGTCCGCCTGCCGGAGCTGGGCGAGCGCCTCGGCGAAGCAATCCCCTGCCGCCGACGCGGCCTGTCCGGTCCCGTAGAGCAGCGAGGTGGCCGAGCCGAGGATGACGAAGTTCGCGAGTCCGCGGGTCTGCTCGTGCAGGTTGTAGGCGGCGGCCGCCTGGTTCCGCAAGGCTTCCGCGAGCTGCTCCGGGGTGAGCGAGTCGACCAGCGCCGTCGGGGCGGGCGCGGGTGCGTGGATCACCGCGGTCAGCGGGTGCTCGTCGGAGATGTCGTTGAGCACCTTGGCGAGCGCGTCCGCGTCGGCGGGGTCACCGTCGAAGAAGACCAGGTTCTCGGCGCCGAGGTGGCGTGCGATGTCCTCGCCGTGCGGTCCGCCGGTCACCAGCACGGTCCCGGACCAGGCCACCGGCGCGTCCACTGTGGACACCTTGGCGAGCCTCGGCACCCTGGTGACACCACCGTTGATCCGCAGTTCCGGCTCACCGGAGGCGACCGCGGCGGCCAAGTCGGCCGAACCGTCGGTCTCGACGAGCACGAACCGTCCCGGGTGTTCCTCCTGCGCGACCCTGACCAGGCCACGCACCGGCGCCTGCGCCAGGCTGCCGTCGATGACGAACACGGCCTCGCCGGGCTGCTGGATCCTGGCCAGCGCGGTGGCCGCGTTGGCCTGGGCCGCGGCGAGCACGTCCGAGCCGGACTGCCAGCTGTCGACGTACTCGGCCTCGATCTCCGCGGGGATCGTGCGGACCGGGATCCAGTCGATCCGGTGCAGCGCGTCGAGACGGCCCGTGGCGAACTCGTCCGCCGTGACGGGTTCCGTGGTCAGCGACTCGACGCTCAGGACCGGGCGGCCCTCCTCGTCGGCCGCGAACACGGAAAGTTGGCCCGGCGCTGCGGGTGAGACGCGCACCCGCAGCGCCGCTGCGCCGGCCGCGTGGAGGGAAACCCCGGTCCACACGGACGGCAGCCTCGTGCCGCCGTCAAGCCTGCTGACCTGCAACGCGGCGTCGAACAACGCGGGGTGCAGGCCGAACGTTCCGGCTTCGTCGACAGCGACCTCGGCGAAAAGATCGTCGCCCTTGCGCCAGGCGGCCTTGAGACCCTGGAAAGCCGGTCCGTAGGCGTAACCCTGGGCAAGGAGGTTCTCGTACAGGTCGTCGAGCGCGGTCGCCCCGGCGGGCGGCCACTGGGTGAGGTCGTCGGACGACGTCACCGAGGCGGTGATCAGCGTGCCTGCCGCATGCCGGGTCCACGCCTCGTCCTCGCCGCGCGAGTGGATGGTGACCTCGCGGCCGCCCTCCTCGTCCGGCGCGCCGACGACGACGCGCAGCGCCCGGTTTTCGTTGAGCACCAACGGCTTCTCGGCCGTCAGCTCAGCGAGCGTGGCGGCGCCGACGTGCGCACCGGCCGCGAGGGCCAGCTCGGCGAGCCCGGCGCCGGGGAAGACGACCGAGCCGAGCACGTCGTGGTCGGCGAGCCACGGCTGCGCCTCGGCCGAAAGCCGCCCGGTCAGCACCAGGCTGTCCGGCAGTTCGACGGCCGCGCTGAGCAGCGGGTGCTCGGCGGAGTTCTGGCCGAGGCTGGCGACGTCGCCCGCACCGGCGGCGTTGCTCATCCAGAACCGCTGGTGCGTGAACGCGTAAGTCGGCAAGTCGACACGGCGCGCCTTGCCGCCGAAGAACGCCGCCCAGTCGACCCCGATCCCGCGCTCGAAAGCCTGCCCCAGCGCGGAAAGCAGCTCGCGCTCCTCGGCCCGGTTCCGCCTGAGGACCGGGATAAAGCCCGCTTTACTCCCGGGAGTAAAGCCCGCTTTATCCCCCGGAGTAAAGCCCGCTTTATCCACGCAGTCCTGGCCCATCGCGGTGAGCACCGCGTCCGGGCCCAGCTCGACGAACGTGGTGACGTTGCGACCGACCAGGTAGTCGATGGCGTCCGCGAAGCGGACCGCCTCGCGGACGTGCGTGACCCAGTACTCGGCGTTCGTCACGTCGCCCAGCTCGCCGGTGACGTTCGAGACGATCGGGATCTTGGGCGCGTGGTACGTGAGGCCGGAAGCGACCTCGCGGAACTCGGCGAGCATCGGCTCCATCAGCGGCGAGTGGAACGCGTGGCTGACCTTGAGCCGGGTCGTCTTGCGGTCGGCCTCGAAGTGGGCCTTGATCGCGAGCGCGGCGGTCTCGTCGCCGGAGACGACGATCGAGCGCGGCCCGTTGATCGCCGCGATGCTCACGGCGTCGGTCAGCAGCGGCTTGACCTCTTCCTCGGTCGCCTGGATCGCGACCATGGCACCGCCGGTGGGCAGCGCGTTCATCAGCCGTCCGCGTGCCGCGACCAGCTTCGCCGCGTCTTCGAGGCTCAGCACGCCGGCGACGTGCGCGGCGGCCAGCTCACCGATCGAGTGCCCGGCCAGGAAGTCCGGCGTGACGCCCCACGACTCGACGGTCCGGAACAACGCCACCTCGACGGCGAAGAGGCTGCTCTGCGTGTAGACGGTCTGGCTCAGCAGGTCCGCGTCCTCGCCCCAGACGACTTCGCGCAGCGGCCGGTCGAGGTGCTTGTCCAGCTCCGCGACCACGGCGTCGAAGGCTTCGGCGAAGACTGGGAACTGCCCGGCGAGCGCCTGTCCCATACCGAGACGCTGGGCACCCTGGCCGGTGAAGAGGAAGGCCGTCGAGCCGGTCACCTTGGTGGTGCCCTTGGTCTCGCCGGTGACCAGCGCGGTCAGGCCTTCGCGCAGCTCGTCACGGTTGCCAGCCACGAAAACCGCTCGGCTTTCCAGCGCGGCCCGCGAGGTCGCGAGCGAGTAGGCAAGATCGGTCAGCCCGGTGTCCACATAGGACATCAGACGCTGGGCCTGCTCGGCCAGCGCGGCCTCGTCCTTGGCCGAGATGACCACGGGGACCAGCGAATCCTCGCTGGTCGCGGCTTCTTCGGGCTCGACGTGCTCGATGATCACGTGCGCGTTGGTGCCGCTGATGCCGAACGACGACACGCCCGCGCGGCGCGGCCGTCCGGTCTCCGGCCACTCGACCGGCTCGGTCAGCAGCTCGACCGCGCCCTCGGTCCAGTCGACCTTCGGCGACGGCTCGTCGACGAACAACGTCTTGGGCAGCACGCCGTTGTGCATCGCGAGGACCATCTTGATGATCCCGGCGACACCGGCGGCGGCCTGCGTGTGCCCCAGGTTCGACTTGATCGACCCCAGCCACAGCGGGTTCGAGCGCTCCTGGCCGTAGGTCGCGAGCAGCGCCTGCGCCTCGATCGGGTCGCCGAGCATGGTGCCGGTGCCGTGCGCCTCGACCGCGTCGACATCGGCGGTCTTGAGGCCCGCGTTGGCCAGCGCCTGCATGATGACCCGCTGCTGGGACGGGCCGTTCGGCGCGGTCAGGCCGTTGGACGCGCCGTCCTGGTTGACCGCGGTCGACTTGACGATCGCCAGCACCGGGTGCCCGTTCTTGCGAGCGTCCGAAAGCCGCTCGACCAAGAGCAGCCCGGCGCCCTCACCCCAGCCGGTGCCGTCGGCGGCGGCCGCGAAAGACTTGCACTTGCCGTCGACCGACAGCCCGCGCTGACGGCTGAACTCGACCGAAGTGTCCAAAGAGGACATCACGGTGACACCGCCGACGAGCGCCAGTGAGCATTCACCGCGCCTGAGTGACTGTGTGGCCCAATGCAAAGCGACCAGGCTCGACGAGCAGGCAGTGTCCACAGTGACCGCCGGGCCTTCGAGACCCAGCGTGTAGGAGACCCGGCCGGAGACCACGCTGCCAGGGCTGGAACCCAGGTAGTCGTGGTACATGACGCCCGCGAACACGCCCGTCGAGCTGCCGCGCAGCGATGTCGGGTCGATGCCCGCGCGCTCCAAGGTCTCCCAGGCGGTTTCGAGCAGGATTCGTTGCTGCGGGTCCATTTCCATGGCCTCGCGCGGCGAGATGTCGAAGAACGCGGCGTCGAACTCGCCCGCTTCGTGCAGGTACCCGCCGAACTTGCTGTACGTCTTGCCCGGCTTGCCAGGCTCGGGGTCGTACAGGTTCTCGATGTCCCAGCCGCGGTCCAGCGGGAAGCTCGACACGGAGTCGTTGCCCGCCATGAGGAACTGCCACAGCTCCTCCGGATTGCCGATCTCCGGGAAGCGGCAGGCCATCGACACGATCGCGATCGGCTCGTCGTCGGCGACGGCCGTCGTGGTGACCTTGACGGCCTTGGCCGCGCCGCCGAGCGCCTGCTTGAGGTAGCCGACGACCGCGCGTGAGCTCGGGTAGTCGAAGGCCAGCGTCGCGGGGAGCCGCAGGCCGGTGTCGGCGTGCAGGTGGTTGCGCAGTTCGAGGGCGGCGAGCGAGTCGAAGCCGAGGTCGGAGAACGCCTTGTCCGGCTCGATCGCGTCGGCCGAGGAGTGCCCGAGTACCCCGGCGACGTGCTTGGTGACCAGCTCCAGCAGCAACCGGTCACGACCGGCCTCGTCGAGCCCGGCGAGCCGAGTCTCAAGGCCACCAGCGGTGATGCTGCCCGCCTTGGCGGCCTGGCGGTTCGGCACACGGACGAGCCCGGTGAGGATGGCCGGGATCAGGCTGCCCTGGTTGCGCAGCGCGCCGAGGTCGAGCCGGATCGGCAGCACCAGCGCGGAGTCCGTGCGCAGTGCCGCGTCGAACAGCGCGACACCTTCGGACGGCACGATCGCCGGGGTCCCGGCGCGGGCGAGCCGGTCGAGGTCGGCGTCCGACAGCTGGTCGGCCATGCCGCCGACCTCGGCCCACGGACCCCACGGCAGCGAGACGCCGGGCAGCCCGGCGGCGCGGCGGTGCTGGGCGAGCGAGTCGAGGAAGACGTTCGCGGTGGCGTAGTTCGCCTGCCCCGAGCCGCCGAGTATGCCCGCCGCCGACGAGAAGAGCACGAAGGCCTTGAGCCCGGCCTCGGCGGTGAGTTCGTGCAGGTAGAAGGCGGCGTCGGCCTTGGGGCGCAACACCTTGTCGAAGCGTTCGGCGCTCTGCGACGCGAGCGTGGCGTCGTCGAGGATGCCCGCCGCGTGCACCACGCCGGTCAGCGGGTGCGCGGCGATGAGGGTGGCCAGTGCGCCCCGGTCCGAGACGTCGCAGGCCGCGATGGTGACGGTCGCGCCGAGGTCTTCCAGCTCGTGCTGGAGTTCGAGCGCGCCGGGCGCGTCGATGCCGCGACGGCTGGTCAGCACGAGGTGCTGCACGCCGCGCGTGGTGAGGTGCTTGGCGAACAGCGCGCCGAGACCGCCGGTGCCACCGGTGATCAGCACGGTGTCGTGCTCGTCCCACTCGATGTCCACATCGGACTTCTCGGCGCGGGTGAGGCGCGGGGCGAGCAGTTTTCCGCCGCGGATGGCGACTTCGGCTTCCCCGGACGCCGCGGCGACCGCGACATCGAGCGAGCCGTCGGTGTCGACCAGCACGATCCGGCCGGGTTCTTCGGCCTGCGCGGCGCGCACGAGACCCCAGATCGGCGCCTGGGTGAGATCGACGTCGTCGTCGGCCCCGACCGCCATCGCGCGCTCGGTGACGACGACCAGCTGATCTTCCGAAGCCTGGAGCTTTTCCAGCAGCGCGTAGGCGTTCTCGCGCATCCCGATGAGGACGTCGTCGCTGCCGGCCGCCTGCCAGACATCCACAGTGGACGAAGTGTCCGGGGTGCGGACCGGCACCCAGGAGACCTGGAACAGCGAGTCGCTCGTGCTGGTCAGCTGGTCGGCGGAGATCGCCCGCGCAGCCAGGTTGTCGACCGACAGCACCGGGTTTCCGGAGAGGTCGGCGAGTTCGATACGGCCGTTCGAGAGCCGCACGCGCGCGGCGGACGCGCCGACCGCGTACAGCGAAACCCCGTTCCAGGAGAACGGAAGCAGCGTCTCGTCACTGTCGGAAAGCAGCTCGACGTGCATGGCCGCGTCCAGCAGTGCCGGGTGCAGGCCGAAGCGCTCGGCACCGGCGCCCTCGGGCAGCGCGACCTCGGCGAACAGCTCGTCACCGCGCCGCCACGCCGACTTGAGGCCCTGGAACGTAGGCCCGTAGCCATAACCGCGGCCGACGAGCTTCTCGTAGACGCCTTCGACGTCGACCGGGGTCGCGCCGGCGGGCGGCCACTCGGCGAGGTCGAAGCCCGCCGCGTCGGTGCTCTCGACCAGCGTGCCGGTCGCGTGCCGGGTCCACGGCTCGTCCTGGCCGCCGGAGTAGATCCCGATGCTGCGGACGCCCGACTCGTCGGGGCCGACGACGGCTTGCAGCGAAACGCCGCCGCGCGGCGGCAGGATCAGCGGCACCTCGAGGATGAGTTCTTCGATCCGCCCGGTGCCGACCTGGTCACCGGCGCGGACGGCGAGTTCGACGAACGCGGTGCCCGGCACGAGAACCGAGCCGAGCACGTCGTGATCGGCGAGCCACGGGTGCGTCTCGAACGACAGCCTGCCGGTCAGCACCACGCCACCGGACTCCGGCGACGGGACGACCGCGCCCAGCAGCGGGTGCTCGGCGGCGATCTGCCCGACCCCGGCCACGTCCTGCGTGACGGCGGTGGTGTCGATCCAGAAGTGCTTGTGCTGGAAGGCGTACGTCGGCAGGTCGACCCGCTTCGCGCCGCGCCCCGCGAAGAAGTTCGCCCAGTTGACGGTGACGCCGCGGGTGAACGCGGTCCCGAGCGCGCTGACGAGTTCGGTCTCTTCGGACCGCTCCCGGCGCAAGGTCGGGATGAAGGCCGCGGTCTCCCCTTCGAGGCACTCGGGGCCCATCGCGGTGAGCGCCGCGTCCGGGCCCAGCTCGACGAAGCTGGTGACGTTCTTGCCTTCGAGCGTGCGGATGGCGTCGAGGAACCGGACCGGCTGGCGGACGTGCTTGGCCCAGTAGTCGGGCGAGCTGAGCTCCTCGGCCGTCGCGGGCTTGCCGGTGAGCGTCGAGACGATCGGGATCTTGGGCTTGCTGAAGGTGATGGTCGCCGCGACCTTGCGGAAGTCGGCGAGCATCGGCTCCATCAGCGGCGAGTGGAACGCGTGCGAGACGGCGAGACGCTTGGTCTTGCGGTCGCTGAAGTGCTCGGCGATCTTGGTGGCCGCGGCCTCGGTGCCGGAGACGACGACCGAGCGCGGGCCGTTGATGCCACCGAAGCCGACCTCGTCGGTCAGGTGCGGGAGCACCTCTTCCTCACTGGCCTGGATGGCGATCATGGCGCCGCCCTCGGGCAGCGCGTTCATCAGTTTTCCGCGTGCCACAACGAGTTTCGCGGCGTCTTCGAGTGAGAAGACGCCGGAGACGTGAGCTGCGGCCAGCTCACCGATCGAGTGCCCGGCCAGGAAGTCGGGCTTGACGCCCCACGACTCCAGCAGCCGGAACAACGCCACCTCGACGGCGAACAGTGCGGGCTGCGTGTAGCCGGTGCGGTTCAGTTTTGACTGGTCGTCGCCCCAGACGGCGTCCTTGAGCGGCCAGCCGAGGTGCTTGTCGATCTCGGTGACGGCCGCGTCGAACGCGTCGCGGAAGGCCGGGAACAGCTCGGCAAGCTCGCGGCCCATACCGATGCGCTGGGCGCCCTGGCCGGTGAAGAGGAAGGCGAGCTTGCCGCCCTTGACCTGTCCGAAAGTCGCTTTCGGCAGATCGCCGCCGAGCGCGGCCGACCGGAACTCCAGGAACGTGCGGGTGGTCGCGAGCGAGTACGCGACGTCGAGCAGGTCGGCGTCCACAGTGGACAAGCGAGTGAGCTGATCGTGCAGCGCGGCAGCGGTTTTGCCGGACACCAGCCACGGAACGACCTTCGCGGTGACCGTGACCGGGGCTTCTTCGGGCTCTTCCTCGGGCTCCGGCGCCTGCTCGACGATGACGTGCGAGTTGGTCCCGCTGATGCCGAACGACGAAACGCCCGCGCGGCGCGGCTGGCCGTGGTCGGGCCACGGCTGCGCCTCGGTGAGCAGCTTGACGTTGCCCGCTTCCCAGTCGACCTGGGTGTTCGGCTCGTCGACGTGCAGGGTCTGCGGGATCAGGCCGTGCTGGATCGACAGGACCATCTTCATGATCCCGGCGACACCGGCGGCGGCCTGGGTGTGACCCATGTTGGACTTCAGCGAGCCGAGCCACAACGGGCGCTCGCGGTCCTGGCCGTAGGTGGCGAGCAGCGCCTGCGCCTCGATCGGGTCGCCGAGCTTGGTGCCGGTGCCGTGCGCCTCGACGACGTCGACGTCCGCGGCGGTGAGCTTCGCGTTGGCCAGCGCCTTCTGGATGACCCGCTGCTGCGACGGGCCGTTCGGCGCGGTGAGCCCGCTGGACGCGCCGTCCTGGTTGACCGCGCTGCCCGCGATCACCGCGAGCACCGGGTGCCCGTTGGCGCGCGCGTCGGAAAGCCTTTCCACCAACAGGATCGCGGCGCCTTCGCCCCAGCCAGTGCCGTCGGCGGCGGCGGCGAAGGACTTGCAGCGGCCGTTGGCGGCGAGACCGCGCTGCTCGCTGAAGCCGACGAAGGTCTCGGGGGTCGCCATCACGGTCACGCCGCCGGCGAGCGCGAGCTGGCACTCGCCGCGTCGCAGCGACTGAATGGCCCAGTGCAACGCGACCAAGGAGCTGGAACACGCGGTGTCGACGGTGACCGCCGGGCCTTCGAGCCCGAGCGTGTAGGAAACACGGCCGGAAACAATGGAACCGGAACTGCCCGCGATACCGTAATCGTGATACATCACCCCGGCGAAAACACCGGTCGAACTCCCCTTGAGGGAAACCGGGTCGATACCGCCGCGTTCGAGAGCCTCCCACGCCACTTCGAGCAATAAGCGCTGCTGAGGATCGGTCTCGACGGCTTCCTTCGGGCTGATTTTGAAGAAGTTGGCGTCGAACTCGGCGGCATTGTGCAGAAAACCGCCTTCACGCGAATACGTTTTGCCGGGCACACCGGGCGTCGGGTCGTAAATTCCCTCGGTGTCCCAACCCCGGTCTACCGGGAAGTCGGAGATCGCGTCGGTGCCCGTGCTCACCAGCTGCCACAGGTCTTCCGGCGTGCGCACGCCGCCGGGGAAGCGACAGGCCATCGAAACGATGGCGATCGGTTCGGACTCCTGCCGTTCGTTGTCGGCAATACGCTTGCGGGCTTCTCGAAGATCAGCAGTCGCTCGCTTGAGGTAATCAAGAAGCTTCTCTTCGTTGCTCACCAAGGCCATCCCTACTGAAATCGGTGGAGAAACCCAATCTGCTCAGCTATACAAATCACTGAATAAGGCCAGGTCAGAGCGTCATCCCGCGAGTTCCAAAGTACTTACGCCCCCACACCCCGCCAACCCCTACAAGGCCCCCAGCCGCCCCTAGATGCCCAGGTGCACCCCAATTGACAGTGGCCGCCAAGCGAGATCATCGCTTGGCGGCCACTGCTCTTATGGGGTGACCTACGCGGGGTTCTGCCTTAGTTCGGGTCGGCCTGATGGGGGGAGGTCGCCGAGTGGGGCAGATGCAGGTCACGAAGCTCAGGGAACTGAGCGATGGCTTCGTCTTCGCTCAGCACCGGCCCGGTGGGGCGGTCAGGAGCGAACAGCTTCGCGGCCAGTTCGGCCATCTTCGCCGGTGACGCCATCAGCGTGTAGACCTCGAGCGTCGTCTTGCAGACCTCGGGGTCGATGATCGACTGCTGCGCCAGCGCCATGCCGAACGCGGCTTCCTCTTCGCTGAACTCGACCTCGACGTTCGACTTCACGTCGGGGAAGGCCCGGTCCTGACCGGCGGCCATCGCCCACGGCCAGTCCGCGCACTGCGCGATGGCGTTCTGCGCGGCCTCGGCCAGACCCGGCTTGAGCCCGATCCGGTCCAGCTCGCCACGCAGTGCCAGCGCACCCTGCGCCGAAACCGACATTCCGTGCGCATACACGGGGTTCAGCGCCGCGGCCGAGTCACCGATCGCGACGAAGCCCTCCGGAACGGGCAGCCGGTCGTAGAACCGACGCCAGTTGCCGGTGCCCCGGTACGGCCGGACTTCCCCGGTGGGGACGGCCTTTTCGACCAGGTTCGCGACGATCGGGTGCCGCATCGACTGGGCGAACTTGATGAACTCGTCATCCGCGGTGGACGGCTGGCCGCCACGGGTGCCGGTCATCGTGACGATCCAGCGGCCGCCTTCGATCGGCAGCAGCGTCGCGCCCCGGCCTGGCTGGCCGGTGCCGGGCTGCGGCTGGATGATGACCACCGGCATGTCGTCGCCGGCACCTTCGGGAGCGGTGAAAATCCGTCCGGCGTATGCGAGTCCCGAGTCGACGAGCTCCTCTTCCACCTGCGGCAGGCCGAGTTCGACCAGCCACTGCGGCGCCTTGGAACGACGTCCGGCGGCGTCGACGACGAAGTCGGCCGAGACGACCTCTTCCTCGCCGCCGTCCCGCTCGACGCGCACACCGGTGACCTTGGTGGCGTCACCGACCAGGCCGACCGCCTTCGTCGACTCCCACACGGTGATCCTGGTGTCCTTCAAGACCTGCGTGCGCAGCACGTGGTCGATCAGGTCACGCGAGCAGGTGATCACGAACGCCGGGCTCTCCACCCGCGGGTACCAGCCCGTGGAGGTGAGCGTCAGCGCGTCGGTCGGCAGGCCGCGGCGGTGCGCGCCCGCGGCGAACAACGCGTCGGTGGTGCCGGGCGCCAGCGCGTCCATCGCGATCGCGCCACCACCCATCAGCATGTGGCTGTGGTGGCCCTGCGGCAGGCCGCGCCGCGGCCGCGGCTCGGTGGGCAGCTGGTCGCTTTCGATCACGACGACCTCGTCGACGTGCTTGGCGAGCGCGGCGGAAGCGAGCATGCCCGCCAGGCCGCCGCCGATGACTACGGCCTTGCTCATGTCATTCCACCCCGTTGGTGACCAGGAACGCGGACAGGCGGTGGGCGGCGAGCTCCGGGTCCGGGAACAGGCCGAGGCCGTCCGCGAGCCGGTACGCCTTGGCCAGGTGCGAGACCGAGCGAGCGGCCTGCTCGCCCCACACCATCCGGAAGTGGTCCTGCGTCCCGGAAAGCCAGGACAGGAACGTGAATCCGGTCTTGTAGAAGCGGATGTTCATGCCGGGGCCCTCGAACAGGTGCATCGAGAGTTCGGCGGTCGGCGCGATCAGGTCACGGAAACCCTGCACGTCACCGGCGTCGAGCTTGCGGCCGGCGGCGGCGATGATCGGCGCGAGCGGGTCGAACACGCCCATCATCGCGTGGCTGTGACCGCGGTCGTCACCGGCGATGACCTCGGGGTAGTTCGTGTCGTCACCGGTGTAGGTCTTGATGCCCTCCGGCACGGCGCGGCGCAGCTCGATCTCGCGCTCGCCGGGCAGCGGCGCGACCTTGATGCCGTCGACCTTGTCCTTGTTGTCGGTGATCACCGAGACGAAGGTCTTGATCTCTTCGTCGATGTCCGTGCTGCCCCAGTAGCCGGTCAGGCTCGGGTCCCATTCGGCGGTCACCCAGTGCACGATCGCGGGCTGGCGCAGCTGGCTGAGCAGCCGCCGGTAGACGTCGGCGTACTCCTCCGGCCCGCGCGCGACGGCGGCGAGCTCACGGCTGGCCATCAGGATCACCTGGGCGCCGGCGCCCTCGATGACCTCGATCTGCTCCTCGTAGGCACGGATGACCTCTTCGAGGGTGTGCTCACCGTGCGCCAGCTGGTCGGTCCACGCGGTGCCCGCGATCTTGCCGCCGACGGCGTGCGCCTCGGCCGCGGACCGCTTGATCAGCTCGGAGGATTCGAGCCAGCCCAGTCCCATGCCACGGTGCGCGGTGTCGAGCGCCTCGGACACGGCGAGGCCGTGCGACCAGATGTGGTGCCGGTACTTGAGCGTCGCTTCCCAGTCGAGCACCGGTGGGGTGTAAGGCTCATTGCCCGCGGTGGGGTCGACGATGACGTGAGGGGCGGCGAAGAAGGTCCGGCTCGTGACAGCCGGTCCACCGGGTACGAACACCGACGGCGTCGTCGACGGCTCGTACGCCGTCAACTCACCGTCCGCGTCGGGGAGTTTGATCATAAAAGTCAGCTCCGGGGCGTCGATCTGGGCGTGGCTTGAGTGGGAAACCGGTTCCTCCGCGGGAGAGCAACCGGCTCGGCCGACGCTGGGCTGTGCGGCCGAACCGCGTTTCATTGAAGCCAGTACCGAACGCCGACCGCCAGAGAAACCGCCCCCTAAAGCCGTGGATAGAGCCCCTATCAACGCGGACGTGCCCCGTCCGGGTCGGACGGGGCACGGGTGTCAGGACGGTCGTTTCCTACGCGGCGGTGGGCTCCTTGGTCTCGGTCAGGATGATCCGCAACGCCTCCGCGAGGTCATGCCCGCTCGGCGCGTTGTCCGGGTCGATCAGCCACTGCGCCATCACCCCGGTCAGCAGCGCCTGGTGGAAACTGCCGACCACCTTGGCCGACTTCTCGTCCACATCGGCGTCGATCTGCTGGAACTGCATCGCCAGCCCAGGCCGCGCCTGCTCGCCCGCGCTCGCCAGCACGTGCCGCACCTCGGGGATGTGCTCGATCTGCGCCAGGATCTCGAAGTTCGCCGCCCACAGCTGCCGGTGCGTGGTGAACAGGTCCACGATCCGCGTCCAGATGTTCTCGAACCGCTCGATCGTGTCGGTCTCCTGCTCATCGGTGGTCATCGCGTTGGTCAGTTCCGCGCCCCACTCGTCGGTCGCCTGCATCAGCGCCTCGTTGAGCAGCGCCTCCTTCGACCCGAAGTGGTAGCCGATCGACGCCAGATTCGTCCCGGAAGCGGCCACGATGTCCCGAGCGGTGGTCCGCGCGTACCCCTTCTCGATCAGGCACCGTTTCGCTCCGACCAGCAAGTCTTCCCTGTGTCCCATGGGGGTCACCTTCCTCAGCACTTCACACGTCCGTCCTAACCACTCGTACTATACACATGTACATGACGCTTGTATAGCTCTCGGCGACGGAGTTGGTTTTGGGACACCTGGCGGCCCAAAACCAACTCCGTGAGCCGAACTGTCGGTGGGCACGCCCATGCTGAGCACGTGGGAGGGAGCAGCTGGGTTCAGCACCCCGTGATCGCGAGTGGCCAGGCCGTGGTGAGTCCGGCCTGGCTCAGTGAGCTGGGCGTGCCGCGCCGGACGATCACCCGCCGGCTCGAGTCGGGCGAGTGGCGCAAGCTGCTGCCGAGGGCGATCTTGCTCAACCGCACCGAGCCGACGGACGAGCAGCGCGTGCACGCCGCACTGCTATACGCGCGCCACGGCGCGATACTCACGGGATTGTGGGCACTACGCCGCCACGGCTTGCGGCGGATTCCCGAACCCCGCGAAGTGCATGTCCTGATCGACAACGTCCACACGACTCAGAGCCGCGCGTTCGCGATGGTCGAACGCACCAAGCGAATGCCTCGGCCCGTGCGCCGAGGTGGCCTTGCGGTGGCACCAATCCCGCGAGCGATCCTCGACGCGGCGCGGCGGTTGACCAGCACCGACCAAATCCGGGCCATGATGGCCGAATCGGTGCAGCGCCGGCGATGCACGGCGCAAGCCCTTCTGCACGAGATCGCCGAAGGTCCCCGCACTGGCTCCGCACGTTTACGTGCCGCCCTCGCCCCGGTGCTGGACAACGTTCATTCGGTCGCCGAGGCAGACGCTTGGGAACTCTGGCGCCGCGCAGGTCTCCCGCCCTGCCAATGGAACGTCAAGATCTTCGACGCCGACGGCAACTACATAGCCACACCCGACGCCTGGTGCCGCAAAGTCGCTTTCGCCTGGGAGATCGACTCACGCGACCACCACTCCGAAGACGACGACTTCGCGAACACCATCGCCCGCAACGCGCGCTACGCGGCAGTCGGGATCGTGGTCCTGCAAACCCTCCCCGCCTGGCTCAGGTCCAAGCCGGACGAGGTCATCGCCCAGCTCCGCGCCGCCTACGAAACCGCCAAGCGCCGTCCCCGCCCGGACATCCGCACCCGGAGCCCAAGCTAAACCCGCTAAGCCCGCGTCTCGTTCAGGTAGTTGTAGATCGTGTAGCGCGTGACGCCCAAATGCGCCGCCAGGCTGTCCACCGAGTCCTTGATCAGGAAGAAACCCGCCTCGTCCAGTTCGCGGACCACCGCGGCCTTGTGGACCTTCTTCATCAGGTCGACCGGGATCCCGGCCTTCCCCACCGCCCGTTCGATCAAGAACCGTTGCAGGCTGTCGACGTCCGGCGGGAACGTCTCCCGGGTCGCCGGGCCCAGCGCGGGTCCCGGCCGTTCGCTGTTGACGCACAAACAGCCCACCGCGACGCCGTTCTCGTCGCGCAGGAACATCGTCGACGAGCGGATCGGCCTGCCGTCGGGGCCGTGGGTCTCGTAGTCGGTCAGGTCCGAAGTCGTGCCCCGGCGCACCAAGCCCAGCAGCAGGTCCGTCATGGGACCACCCGCCGACCGGCCGGTCAGGCCGCCTGCGATGGCCACGATCGAGTCCGGCAGCCGCGCCAGATCGTGCAGCACCACCTCGTTGCCGGGCCCGAGCATCGTGGCCAATCCTTCGACCGCCGGGATCAAGGCGGTTAATAAGCCATGCGAAGCCTGAGAAGCCGCGAAAGAGACCGCATGCGAAGCAGGACGCGACAATCCGGCCAAAGCCGAACGCACCAAGAGAGCGGCGCTCGCCGGAGTCGAAGCGTGCGGTGACAAGCGGACGTGCTGTGGGCGGACCGTGCACGCGATGCCGTCGCCGGTCAGTGCCGCGCCGACGGCCTCCGCCGGGAAATCAGGCAAGGTGAAGGCCAGAATGCCCGCACGACGGTCGACCGCGGACACCACCGTTCCGCCGAGGGACAGCACCACTTCCTCGAGTTCGCCGACGCGCTCGGCGATGCGGCCCGCGATCGCCGCGACGCCTGCTTCCTCGACCAGCTCCAAACCAGCCGCGAACGCGCCGGAGGTGACCGGGCTGAGGTTGGTGATCGACCAGCTCGCGGCCGTCGACTCCGCCGGGTGGATCTCGTCGTCGAACAGGCCGGGATCGCGGGCGCCGGTCCAGCCGGAGAGCACGGGGTCCATGCGCTCCAGCGCGCGGTCCGAAAGGACCACGAAACCCGTGCCCCAGCCGGCGCGCAGCCATTTCTGGCCACCGACGACGAGCACGTCCGCGGCCTCCCACGGCGCCTCGATCACGCCGAAGCCCTGGATGCCGTCGACCACCAGCAGCCGATCGCCGATGACCTCACGGATGCCGCCGAGGTCAGCCCGGTAGCCCGTGCGGAAGTCGACCGCGCTCACCGAAACGACCGAAATATCCGGCGTCAGTGCCGAAGCGACCAGCGACGGCGTCACAGGACCGGCGTCCAGCGACCGCACGACCACCCGGCCCGCCTGCTCCGCGCGCGCCCATGGGTAGGTGTTCGCCGGGAACTCCGACGGTGAGACGAGCACCTCGCCCGACGAGTTGAAGGCGGCCTGAAAAAGGCCCGCGCTTGTGTTCGGCACCAGCACGACGTGGTCGGTGTCGCTGCTTGCCAAACGCGCTGCGGCCGCCTTCGCGCGCTGCTCCTGGCGCATCAGCTCGTCCACTGTGGACGCGCCGGCGCGAGTGGTCTCCTTGAGCAGCTGGGCCGTCGTGTCGAGCACCGCGTGCGACGGCGGGCCGAAGCGGGCGAAGTCGAGATAGGTGGACGGCTCGTCGAACTGGACCAGATAGTCCGGCGAGATCCTCATGCGGCGAGTACCCGCGCGAGGAACTGCCTGGTCCGCTCGTGCTTGGGCGCGACGAGCACCTCCGACGGCGGTCCCGTTTCGACGACCGCGCCGTCGGCTATGAAGACCACTTCGTCGGCGGCCTCGCTGGCGAAGCTCATCTCGTGTGTCACGACGACCATTGTCATCCCCTCCCCCGCGAGGTCACGCATCACCTCGAGCACCTCGCCGACCAGCTCCGGGTCCAGCGCGGACGTCGGCTCGTCGAACAGCATCAGCTTGGGCTTCATCGCGAGCGCACGCGCGATCGCCACCCGCTGCTGCTGCCCGCCGGAGAGCTGGGCCGGGAAGGCGTCGGCGCGGTGCGCCAGCCCGACCCGGTCCAGCAGCTCCATCGCCGACGCCCGCGCTTCCGCCTGCCGCACGCCCCGGACCCGCGTCGGCCCCTCGACGACGTTGTCCAGCACGCTGCGGTGCGCGAACAGGTTGAACCGCTGGAACACCATGCCGATGTCACGCCGCTGCCGCGCGACCTCACGCTCACGCAGCTCGTGCAGCTTCCCGCCGCGCAGCTGGAACCCGATCGGCTCACCGTCGACCCAGACCTGGCCGCCGTCGATCGTCTCCAAGTGGTTGATACAGCGCAGGAACGTGCTCTTGCCCGCACCCGACGGCCCGAGCAGGCAGACAACCTGTCCTTTGTGGACTTCCAGGTCGATGCCGCGCAGCACCTCGGTGTGCCCGAAACTCTTGCGCACGCCCACCGCGCGCAGCAACGGCTCAGACACTGGCCCTCCTCAACGGCGCGGTGCGCAGCGCCCTGCTCGCGCGCGACCACGGCCCCGAAGCGGTGCCCGCCTCGAACGACCGCTCCAGATAGTGCTGGCCGACCCCGGCGACGGTCACCACGACCATGTACCAGATCGCGGCCGCCAGCAGGGTCTCCATCACCAGCAGGTTGTGCGACGAGATGTTGTTGGCCGCGTGGATCAGTTCGGTCACGCCGATGACCGAAGCCATCGAGGTGCCCTTGAGCATGTTGATGAAGTCGTTGCCGGTCGGCGGGATGATCACCCGCATCGCCTGCGGCAGCACCACCCGCCGCAGCGTCGCCGCCGGCGTCATGCCGATCGACTTGGCCGCCTCGGTCTGTCCACTGTCGACACTGTTGAGCCCGGCGCGGACGATCTCGGCCATGTACGCGCTCTCGTTGAGCGCCAGCCCGAGCAGTGCCGCCACGAACGCGCTGATCAGCACGTTCGTCTGCTCGTGGATCAGGAACGGGATCGAGATGGTGTCGAAGACGAGCGCCAGGTTGTACCAGATCAGGATCTGCAGCAGCACCGGCAAGCCGCGGAACAGCCAGATGTAGCCGATCGCGAACCACCGCGCGACCGGGTTGGCCGAGCGGCGCATCAGCGCGACCACGATCCCGATGACGATGGCGCTGCCCTGCGCGATCACCGCGAGCACGACGGTGTTGAACAGGCCGACGGCCATCACCCGGTACCACAGGAACTCCGGCACCGAATCGTAGGAGATCTTGGCCTGCGCCAAGGCGAAACCCAGCGCGCCCAGCAGTCCGATGAGGACTATCCCGCTGATCCAGCGGCCCCAATGGCGCAGCCGGACGATCGGGTACTCACTGTCCGCCATTGAGCCCAGCCTGCTTCACCGCGCCCGACTGCACACCCCAGGCTTCGAGGATCTTGCCGTACGTCCCGTCCGCGATCAGCGCCTGCAGCGCGCCGCGCACGGCCTCGGAAAGTCCCTTGTTCTCCTTGTTGACGCCGATGCCGTACGGCCCGCCGTTGATCGGCTCGCCTGCCACGACGTCGAAGAACTGGCCATCACCCGCGGTCTTCGAGATGTAGACGGCACTGGGCAGGTCGTTCAGCAGCACCGCGACGCGGCCCGTGCGCAGCTGGTTCTGGTTCTGCGTGTCACTGTCGGTGGCCGTCGCGGTCACCGCCCCTTTGCCCGCCGCGACGCACTTGCCGCTCTGCTCCTCGGCGAACTTCTGGTGGCTCGTGCCCTGCACGACCGCGACCGCCTTGCCGCACAGCGAGTCCGGGCCCGCGATCCCGTCCGGGTTGCCCTTGCGGACCATCATGGTGATGCCGGACTGGAAGTAGTCCACGAAGTCGATCTGCTTCTGCCGCTCGGCGGTGTCGTTCATCCCGGCCATCGTCAGGTCGATCCGGCCGGACTGCAGGCTGGTGATCAGCGAGCCGAACGCCATGTCCTCGTGCGCCACGGTCAGGCCGAGTTTCGCGCCGATGGCCTTGGCGATGTCGACCTCGAAACCGATCGGGGTCTTCCCGTCGGCCGAGTAAAAGTTGTTGGGCGCCGACTGGATGTTCGACGCCAGTTTCAGCTTCCCGGCCTGCGTGATGGCCGCGGGAAGGCCACCCGCGAGCTGCGCGTCCTTCTGGACCGCTTTGACGATCGCGCTGGTGTCGGGAATCGGGCTCGACGAGGCCTGCGGGGGGCCACCTGCCCCGTCCGGGCCACCGCCACAGGCCGTGACCAGCGACGCCGCCGCGAGCAGCGCGCACCATCGGATTACTGACATGGCCACCTCCGGGGACTCGATGGCCGCAGACGCTACAACGGCGGGTTGAAGACGTCAACAAAATGTTGAATTCACCCATTCGGCAGACAGCGGCGCCCGGTTCGTGGTTGTTTGTCCGGGCACGTGTTCCACAAGAGAATCTGGGGATTCATCAAGTGAAGAAGAAGATCGCGGCCGCGGCCGTGCTGGGCGCGCTGGCGTCGACCATCGCGGTGGCGCAGCCCGCGAGCGCGGGCATCGACCCGAGGTACTACTACGAGTCCAGTCACCCGACTCCTGAGGACTGCACCATCACCGGCCGCTGGGGTCAGCAGAACGGACTGTGGTCAAAGTTCTTCTGCACGTCCGAGTACAACCCGTATGGCTGGGACCTCTACATCAAGAAGTAGCCCGCGATAGCGTGCGGGGTGTGACGGACCACCTGAGCATCCCGACACCCGCGGGAACCTTCGACGCGATCGCCGCCGGCCCTGAAGACGGCAGGCCCGTCCTGCTGCTGCACGGCTTTCCCGAGGCGGCGATCGCGTGGGAGGACGTGTTGTACCGCCTCGAACGCGAAGGGGTCCGCGCGGTCGCGCCGGACCAGCGTGGGTACTCGCCGGGTGTCCGTCCGGAGAACGCCGTCGACTACGGCATCGACGACCTGGTCGGCGACGTCATCGCGATCGCCGACGAACTGGGCTGGGGCCGGTTCGACCTGGTCGGCCACGACTGGGGCGCCGCCGTTGCCTGGCACACCGCCGACCAGCACCCCGACCGGCTGCGCACCCTGACGGCCGTTTCGACGCCACACCCCGCCGCGCTCGCCGAGGCGCACAAGACCGACGAAGACCAGCACATGCGGTCGCAGTACATGACCGAATGGCGGCAGGCGCGCACCACCGAGCGCAAGATGAGCGCGAACAACTTCGAGGCCATCCGGCAGATGTTCGACTACCGGGTCACCCCCGGCCGCGTCGCCGAATACATCGGGCGGCTGTCCGAGCCCGGCGCGCTCACCGCCGCGCTGAACTGGTACCGCGCGGGCAAACCACACGGCCGGATCGGCAAGATCGACGTACCGACGCTCTACGTGTGGAGCACCGAAGACGTCGCGTTCGGCTCGGTCGCCGCGCTGGACACGGAGAACTGGGTCAGCGCCGCGTACCGCTTCGAGATGTTCGAGGACGTCACGCACTGGGTCCTCGAAGAGGTCCCGGACGCCCTCACCGCGGTCCTTTTGGAACACCTCGCCGCGCACTAGGCTTCAGTTTCTCCGCCGCCGCCGAACCGTCGAAGGGTGATTCAGCGTGCGCAGATGGCTTCATGGGCTGCTGGCGGTGGCATTGACGGCGGGCCTCTTGCCCGCCGGAACGGCCGAAGCCGCCACGACCACGCCCAAAACGGTCGTATTGGACGGCGCCCAGCTCGTCCGGATCAAGCAGAAGCTGAACGGCAAACCCGACGCGGCGCTGAAGTCGGTGCTGGCGAAGGCTGACGGCTACCTCAAGCAGGGTCCGTGGTCGGTCACCAGCAAGAACCAGACCCCGCCCAGCGGCGACAAGCACGACTACATGAGCCAGGCGCCGTACTGGTGGGCGAGCAAGTCGAAGACGCCGGACAACCCCGAGGGCTGCCCCTACGTCTCGAAGGACGGCCAGCGCAACCCCGAGGCCGACGCGATCAGCGACCACACCACCCGCGCGCAGGCGTGGGAGGCGATCCCGCTGCTGGCGCTGGCCTGGTTCTACACCGGTGACGCGAAGTACGCGAAGCACGCCGAACTGGCCGTGCGCACGTGGTTCCTCAACGCGGACACCAAGATGAACCCGAACATGCGGTACTCGCAGCGGATCCCGTGCCAGAACACGGTCAAGGGCACCGGCATCATCGACTCCACGCAGTCGCTCAGCTCGGTCGTCGACGCGCTCGCGATCCTCGACTCCGGCGCGCCGGGGTGGACGTCGAGCGATCGCTCCGGCATGAAGACCTGGCTGACCACGTACCTGGACTGGATGACGAACAGCCCGCAGGCGAAGGACGAGCTGGCCGCCACCAACAACCACGGCACCTGGCTCGACATGCAGAACGCGACGATCGCGCTGTACATCGGCAAGACCTCGCAGGCGAAGGCGATCGTCGAGAGCGTCAAGACCAACCGCATCGCCAAACAGATCAAGTCCGACGGCAGCCAGCCGCTGGAACTGTCGCGGACGATGTCGTGGCACTACTCGAACTTCAACCTCGCCGCGCTCGGCCGCCTCGCCGAGATCGGCGACCACGTCGGCGTCAACCTGTGGAAGTACACCGCCCCCAACGGCGCCAGCCTGGTGAAGGCGGTCGACTTCCTCATCCCGGCCGCCGAAAAGGGCGCGCCGGCGTGGCCGTACCAGCAGATCAACACCTTCGACCGCTGGATCGCGATCGACATCCTGCACGCGGCCGCCGAGGAGGCGAACGACGCCAAGGCCGCGGCTGTGCTGCCCAAGGTCCCTTCGCCGCCGGTCGGTGACCAATGGCCGGTGCGACCCGCGGTGATCTCGCTGAATCTGCCGTCGAAGTAGCCCTTAGGGTGACTGTCATGGTCACCAATGGACAGGCCCCGACCGACGCACTGCGTGAATTCTGGAGCGAGCGGCACTTGTGCATGCTCACCACGCTCCGCAAGGACGGCACGCCGCACGTGGTGCCGGTCGGGGTCACCGTGTCCGAAGACTTCGCGACGGCCCGGGTGATCTGCCGCCGGGGCAGCGTCAAGGCCGCCAACGTCCGGCGGGGTGGCTTCGAAGGAGCCACCGTCGCGGTCAGCCAGGTCGAAGGGGGCCGGTGGTCCACTTTGGAGGGCCGCGCGGTCATCCGCGAAGACGCGGACTCCGTCAGTGACGCGGAAAACCGCTACGCCGTCCGGTACCACCGGCAGCCGACCCCGAACCCTGAGCGCATCGTCATCGAGATCACCCTCACCCGCCGCCTCGGCATGGCCTAAAGGGTCGTGAGTGGTATGGCCGGTTCTAACCGGTCTAAACACTCACGACCCCTTCATCGGCTGCCCCGTGCGTGTCCGGTCGTGGTCGGGCGTGGGTGAGGGCCTACTTCACTCGGATCCGTGGCGTGAGGGCCTAATTCGACCGTGTATTTAGCGATTTGGGTCCTTTGTGGACGTTAGCTGGGTTGCGATCGGTGGCCCAGTCTTCGCGAAACCCGAGTTTGGGCCAGTGGATGGCCCAAACTCGGGTTTCACGTGCTCACGCGTCGTTTGACAGCGCGGGTCAAGCCTTAACTGCCCGGCATTGGGTTCTAACCGGCGAAAACACTCACGACCCCTTCAGGCGGGTACCCAGAGCAGGACGCGGGTGCCGCGCCCCGGCGTCGAGTCGACGCGAGCGCTGCCCCCGACCTCCGCGAGCCTGGCCAGGATCGAGTTCGCGATGCCGAAGCCCGCTGGCCGGTCGGCCATGTCGAACCCGACGCCGTGATCCCGCGCGATGACCGCGACGCCGCCGTCGAGCTCGGTCACCCGCAGCACCGCTTCCTTGGTCCCCGCGTGCTTCATGGTGTTCTGCAACGCCTCGCGCGCCGCGTCGTGCAGCGCCGCGCCGACGGGCGCCGGCACGTCGGCGATCTCCGATTCGACCAGCTGGGCGCGCAGGCCCTGGCCCGCCATCTCGCCGACCAGGCTCCGCAACCGGGCGCACAGGCCCTCGGACGGCTCTTCGGATTCGTCGAGACTCCGGCGCAGCGCCATCGCCTGCTGCCGCGCGATCCCTCGCACCTCGGCGAGCCTGGCCGCCGGGTCGGCGCTGTCGCCTGGCGTCGAAAGCGCCAGCGTCTCCAGCACCTGCAGCACGGTGTCGTGCATCTCGCGGCGGTGGCGTTCCCGTTCTTCCAAGCGGCCGCGGGTGGCGAACGTGTCCGCGACCGACTGCAGCGAAGTGCCGATCAGCACCAGGCCGATCAGCGCGACGACCTCGCAGATCACCAGCGGCATCAGGCTGGCGCCGATCGACGCGAGCGGGATGAGCTCGCCGTCGTGCAGGATGGACATGATCATCAGCAGCGGCACGCTCGCCGCGACGAGCGCGGTGCCGCTGACCACGCCGCGCAGCAGCGTGCAGAGCGCGACCGTGCCGGCCAGGTACGCCCAGCTGATCCCCATCAGCACGGGGTACAGGTTCGGCGGTGACGTCACCGCGACGAAAATGTTGAGCACGACCGCGTGCACCACGTCGACCAGCGGCACCGCCGTCGGCCGCGCACGCATCCACATGGCGATGCCGACGTTGGCCGCGAGCAGCAGACCGCCGGTCGCCCAGAGCAGTATCGGCTCCCCCGACCCGTACACCGTCCTGATCGACCAGACGATCTGCATCATCGCCGCGATCCGGTACGCGATCGGCACCAGAGCCACGCAGCGTGCGATCACCGGCGACGACAAATCGACCGAAGTGCCGGTGAACAGCACTTTCGGCCGGAAGCGCGGACCCCTCACTAGACCCTCTCCCCGCCCCAGCCCGGACACCTCCCCGAACGGTTCCATCCTGCCGCGACGGGTGCCGGATTAGCATCGGTGTAAACCCTTAATCGGCTAAGCTCCTCCAGGTCGCGGCAGGGAGGGAGGCCCATCGGTGACCGTGGTGGATCTCGTCGGGCGCGCACGCGAGCTGGACACCATCGAAGCCGCTCTCGACGCCGTCGGTGACGGCACACTGACCCTCATCACCCTCTCCGGTGACCCCGGCCTCGGTAAGACGAGCCTGGTCAGGCACGCGTACGGCCAGGCACGCGGCCGTGGACTGGCCGTCGGCTACGGCACCGCCTCCGAGCTGGAGAAACACACGCCGATGCTGGCCGTCGGCGACGCGCTCGGTGAGGCCGTCGGCGCGTACGACGTGCTCGATCCGGCCGCGGCGCTGGACGACGACGGGGCGTTGCTGCGTTATCAGCACTACCGCAGGCTCGCCGCGATGCTCGACTCCGGCTTCCTGCTCTGCGTCGACGACGTCCACTGGTGCGACGGCGCGAGCGTCGAGTTCATGGAGCATCTGCTGCGCCGCCCGCCGCCCGCGGCGGGCGTGCTGCTGTGCGCGTGGCGGCCGCGTCAGCTGACCGATCGCGTCGCCGCCGCGCTCCAGGCCGCGCATCCGCGCTGGTCACGGCGTGAACTCGCGCTGAACCCGCTGACCGAGCAGGAGACCGCGCGGCTCGTGCCCGGCGGCGAAGCCGGACGGCTGCACGAGCTGACCGAGGGCAACCCGCTCTATCTGAACGCCTTGTTAAGCCTTGGCAAGGGCACCTGGACGAGCTGGGACACCAGCGCGGACGCGGTCCGTCTCGCCGTCGGCCGCGAACTCGCCGGACTGGCGCCGGAACACGCCGAGCTCGTGCGGACGGCGGCCGTGCTCGGCGATCCGATGACCATGGAAGACCTGGTCGCCGTCACCGGCTGGCAGCAGCAGGCCGTCGGCTCGGCGGTCGAGAAGCTCATCGAACGTGACCTGCTGCGCCCGCATCACAGCAGGCTGAACCTGCTCACCTTCCGGCATCCGCTGCTGCGCGCGCACCTGTACGACACGTCGAAGATCGAGTGGCGCCGCCAGGCGCACGCGAAGATGGCCGACACCCTTGGCAAGCGGGGCGAGAGCGCGGCGCGGCAGGCCGCGCACGTCGTCCATCACGCGCTGCCCGGCGATCTCGAAGCCGCCGAACTGCTCTACCGCGCGGCCACCGAGGTGCTGCACACGGCGCCGACGAGCACGATTTCCTGGTCGCGCGCGGCGTTGCGCTTGATAAGCGAGGGAGAGCTGACCCGCCGTCTCCTGCTGCTACTCGGCGAAGCGCTCAGTCTCGCTGGTAAGCCGGGCGCGGCGCTCGAGGTGCTGCTGCGGCTGCGCGCGGAGTCCGGCGAAGATGTCCTGTTCGACGTCCGCGTGGCGATGAACTGCGCGTTCCTCTATCGCGTGCTGGGCAACTATCCGCAGGCGATGACCGTGCTGGACGACAAGCTCACCGACGCCGTACCCCGGCTGCCCGCCGACGCGCCCGAACTGGCCGATCTGCACATCGAGCTCGGCACCGTGCTGCTGATGCTCGGCAATCCGCGGCGCGCGCGTGCCGAACTCCGTACCGCGCTGCGGATCGCGTCCGCGCATCCCGGCACCGAACGGCGGCTCTCCGCCTACGCGGCACTGGCGTTGGCCGACGCGTACGGCGGCAACGCCACACACCGCTCCCGTGCCCGCGCGGCCGATCTGGCGGACGAGCTGGCCGACGAAGCGTTCGGTCGTTGTCTCGACGCGATCGGGAAACTCAGCTGGGCCGAAGCGCTCACCGATCGGCCTGCGGACGCGATCAGGCACGTCACCCGCGGCATCCGGATCGCGCGGGTGGCCAAACAGGCCATGCAGCTGCCCTATCTGCTCACCTGTCTCAGTTACGCGCAATTGCAACTCGGCCGGGTCGCGGCGTCGCTCGCGACGGCTGAAACGACCGAGGAGACCGCGCTCGCGCTCGGTGACACCCAGTTCCAGGGCATGGCGCTGGCGTTGCGTGCCAACGCGGTGCTGGAGCACCAAGGTGCGGCGCAGGCGGCCATTCTGGCCAGTCGCGCCATGAAGCTGACCGAACCGCGCTCGTGGTGGGGTCAGGTCGCGGGCAGTATTCTCGCGAGAATCCGGCTGTACCAAGGACTTCCCGGTGAAGCGCTGGAGATACTGGAGCCACGGCGGCAGGTGATGGCCGCGCTCCCCTCGTGCAACGGTGCACAATGGATGTTCACCGCGGCCGCGGCCTCCGCCGCGCTCGGCGATCTGGAAGCCGCGCGGCAGTGGGCCCGCGACGCGCAGCGGTCCGCGGAGGTGTTCGGCTCACTGCTCCAACGTGGCCACGCGGACTTGGCGTCGGCACAGATCGTGGACCAGGAAGGGGATTTGGCGTCCGCGGTGGCCGGCGCGGCGTCCGCGGTGCGTAATTTCGCCGACTACGGCGCCGGCGTCGACGAGATCCAGGCCCGCCTGCGGCTCGGCGAACTCCTGATGAAACAAGACGATCTGGAAGGCGCGAGCCTGCAGTTCGCCACCTCGAAGAACTCCGCGGCCGAACACGAGGCGCACCGGCTGCTGCAACGGGCCGTCGACTTCGAACGCAGGCTCGCCGCGCGTCGCCCGAGGCTGTCGACGGACGCGCTGACCGACCGGGAGCGCCAGCTCGCCGAGCTGGTCGGCGAAGGCTTGAGCAACACCGAAATCTCGGAAAGGCTTTTCCTGAGCCGGAAAACCGTCGAAGCGCACCTCAGCCGGATCTACCGCAAGCTCCACATCAAGTCACGCTCGGCACTCGCGACCTATGTGACCCAACGAAAAGAGTCGTGAGTGGTATGGCCGGTTCTAACCGGCCATACCACTCACGACCTCATTTTCAGGGGGCGATGAAGTTACCGCTCAGGATGATGAGCACCTGGACGGTGATGCCCGTGCCGTAGTAGTCCGAGGAGTCCGGCGAGAAGCTGGTGATGCTGGTGAACAGCTTGTCCAGCCAGGCCTGGCTGCCCGGGTCCGTCATCGCCGCGACCGCGAACGGCGCGGTGAAGCACGGGTGCTTGTCGCTTTCGACCTTGGACCCGCTGAGCGAGTAGCCGCTGACGATCTTCGACGGGTCCCCGCCGGTGGTCGACTTGATCCAGGTGTTCATCTTCTTCACCTGGTTCACCGCGGCGCTGCCCTCGGCCGTGATGGCGTCGGCGCCGAGGCGCCACGGGTCACGGCAGGCGTTCCAGCTGTACTTGCCGTCGTTCGGGCCCTCGAGGAAGTTCGAGCCCGCCGGCTTCGGGGTGCTGTTGGTGTTCACCACGAAGTCGGGCAGCAGGCCAGTGCTGGAGGCGTAGGAAGACTGCAGCGAGGAAACCGCGCTTTCGTGCTTGCTGCGGATCGAGCCCCACGTCGAGTCGCCGGTGGCCTTTTCGAACGCGCGGAAGTGACCCGGCATCCAGTCCGACGAGCGCGAGCTGTTGGTGTACTTGCTGTCCGTCGCCCAGTCACCGAGGCGCATGAACTTGGTGCTGGAGTTGACTTCGCTCTTCTTGATGGCGTTGATGACCCGCACGGCTTCGGCCTTGTAGTTGTACGTGCCGCCGCTGCCCCACACCTTGTCCGCGATCAGCAGGCCGTACGCGATCTCCAGGTCACCGTCGGTCGCGGAGTCACTGCCGTTGACGCTCTTGCAGTTGCTGTCCTGCTCGGCGGCGTGCAGATCCTTGTTGTTGACCGAAGGACGGGACTTCACGAACTTCAAGATCCCGTCGAAAATCGCGTGCGCCTGCGAATCCTTGTTGGCCATCAGCGCCGCGATGGTCATGCCGTAGCCCTCGCCCTCGGCGACGAAGGAGTGATCGGCGTCCTTGGCCAGCACCGCGTAGGTCCCGGAACCGCATTTGGTGGTGAGGAAGTTCTTCTTCCAGAAGTCGTAGTACTTCATCAGCGCCGCGTCCTGCACCGCCTGCGAAGCGGACGGCCGGATGGTGCCGGGCACATAGGAACTCGCCTGCGTCGCGGCGGAGGCCCCTCCGGAAACTCCGACGAGTCCGGTCACCAGTGTGGCCGCGGTGGCCACCAAACCCAAAGTCTTTCTCATCGCTCTCCTCACCTCAGGACGGCTTTGTCAGTGGCGGCGACGAGGGGAAGCGTGACACGTGCGACACCGCGAATACAAGGGCGTTAGGAAACTTTCCTAACTATTACTCTCTGTGTGAACTGTTGCCGATCGAACCAGTCCGTTGGAGGATTGCCTCACCGCCGTCACCATCCCGCGCGCACCCGCGCGCTGAAGACCGCGGAGGTTCCATGTCCCCCATCAGCAGGCGTACCGCTCTCGGCGCACTCGCGGCCACTCCCTTGCTGCTCACCGCGCCACCGGCGTCGGCCGTGCGCAGCGTGTTGTGGACCGGAGATCCCGCACGAGGCACCAAAGTGTTCGACGGCCTGGAAACCGATCCCGGCAAGATCGGCGTCGCGGCGGACCCGCAAGGCAAGTACGGACAGTGTTTCCGTTACGACATCAACGACTGGGCCAACGGCAAGGAACGCTGCGAGACCCGCGGGCTGCGCAAGCCGGACGGTTCGGTGCTACGCATCGACAACTCGATGCTCGGCCAGACCCAGTACATCGGCTGGCGTTCGCTGTGGCAGGGCATCAACCCCAGCGACAAGTGGGTCGCGGTCTACCAGCTGCACATCTCCGGCTACGAATCCGGGAAGCCGCAGTCCGGGCCGTACGTGCTGCGGACGGTCGGCGACGGCAAGCTGAACTTCCAGCTCACCAACCCCAACGGGTCCAGCAAGCACATCTGGTCGATGAACTTCCCACTGAACTCGTGGAACAGCTTCGTCATCGGCTACAAGATCAGCAAGGGCAACGACGGCTGGACCGAGTTCTGGGTCAACGGCAAGCAGCAGACGTTCGGCAACGGCCAGACCCGGTACCCCGGCCCGACGATCTGGGGCGACCACCTCAACCACAAGTGGGGCATTTACCGCTCGGGCGGCAACAGTGGCAAAGCATCCGCCTTTCTCAACGGTGCCAAGCTCGGCACGACGTACGCTGACGTAGCACTCTGACGCGCTTGTGGGGGAGGTTGCTTCCGTGGAAGCCCGCCAGCTCGAGTACTTCCTGGCCGTGGTCGACCAGGGCGGGATCAACGCCGCCGCCCGCGCGCTGCACTTGGCGCAACCGTCGTTGTCACAGGCCATTCGCGCGCTGGAACGCGACCTCGGCAGCAACCTCTTCCACCGCGTCGGCCGCAAGGTGATGCTCACCGAAGCGGGCCACGCGCTCATCGAACCGGCCAGGCAGGTGGTGCACGGGATGGACTTCGCACGCGCCAGCGTCGAGTCCGTCGCGGGACTGACCACCGGGCGGGTCGAGATCGCGACCATGCCGTCGCAGTCGGTCGAACCGCTGAGCAGCATGATCAGCCGGTTCACCGCGCGGCGGCCCGGCGTCTCGGTGGTGGTGCGTGCCGCGTTCACCGCCAAGCACGTGATCGACATGGTCCGCACCGGGATCGCCGAGATCGGCATGCTCGGCAGCAGCGAGCCGACGACCGCGTCCGGCATCCTGATGACCCCGGTGAGCAAGCAGCGGTTCGTGCTCGTGGTGCCGCCGGACAACCCGTTCCCGGCAGGCGCCGCCGTCGGTCACGAACAACTTTCCGGCCAGCGGGTGATCGTCGGCCAGGAGGGCACCGGCATGCGCAGGCTGGTCGACGAGATCCGCGCGGCGGGCGTCGACCTGACAATCGCGATCGAAACCGAGTACCGCGAAGCCATCCTCCCCCTAGTCCTCAAGGGGGCCGGTATGGCCATCTTGACCGACGCCTGGACCACGCTCGCGGAGTCGGCCGGAGCCAAGGTTCTGCAGCTGGACCCGCCCGCGTACCTGCACATCGCCCTCGCGCGGCGGATCGGCCCGATCACACCGGCGGCCCGTGAATTCCTGTCAGCAGCGGTTGATAGGCCAAAGCTATAAGGGTTGTCGACTACTCGTCTTAGACGGACCGGTAACGCGCTGTTCAAACTCTCTTCATGACCCAGAACTTCCACATCGCCCTCATCCCCGGTGACGGAATCGGCCAGGAGGTCACTCCCGCCGCGCTCGATGTGCTCGACGTGGTCTGCAAGAAGCACGACCTGAACTTCACCTACGACGAGTTCGACTGGTCGTGCGAGCGCTACCTGCGTGAAGGCTCGATGATGCCCGCCGACGGCATCGACCGGCTCCGCGACCACGACGCGATCTTCCTCGGCGCCGTCGGCAGGCCGGAGGTGCCCGACCACCTCTCGCTCTGGGGACTGCTGATCCCGATCCGCCGCCGGTTCCGCCAGTACGTGAACCTGCGCCCGATCAAGGTGTTCGACGGCGTGGAGAGCCCGCTGCGCGCCGCGGTGCCCGGCGAGGTCGACTTCATCGTGGTCAGGGAGAACGTCGAGGGCGAGTACAGCGAGATCGGCGGGCGGCACAATCTGGGCCTGCCCGAGGAGATGGCCGTGCAGGAGGCCGTGTTCACCCGCGGCGGCATCACCCGGATCGTCGACTACGCGTTCGAGCTGGCGGCGCGGCGCAAAGGCAGGCTGATCTCGGCGACAAAGTCCAACGGGATCGTGCACACCATGCCGTTCTGGGACGAGATCGTGCGCGAACGGGCCGTCGAGTTCCCCGGGGTGCGGTGGAACCAGGAGCACATCGACGCGCTGTGCGCCAAGATCGTGCTGCATCCCGGCCGATTCGACGTGATCGTCGGGTCCAACCTCTTCGGCGACATCCTGTCCGACCTCGCCGCCGCCGTCGCGGGCAGCATCGGCATCGCGCCCGCCGGGAACATCAACCCCAGCCGCGAATTCCCGTCCATGTTCGAGCCGGTGCACGGCTCGGCGCCGGACATCGCGGGTCAGGGCATCGCCAACCCGCTCGGCGCGATCTGGGCGGCCGCGATGATGCTCGAGCACCTCGGGCTGCCCGCCGCGGCCGCCGACATCACCGACGCGATGGCGGCCGTGCTGGCCAAGACCGACCTGCGCACCCCCGACCTCGGTGGCACCGCGACGACCGCCGAGTTCACCGCGAAACTCGTGGAGTACCTGCGATGAGCGTGCCACTGCCCGCCTCGTTCACGCGGCGGTCGGTGGACGCCGACGGCGTGCGGATCACCACGGTCGTCGGCGGCGATGGTCCCCCGGTCCTGCTGCTGCACGGCTACCCGCAGACCCATCTGATCTGGCATCACGTCGCGCCGCTGCTGGCCGCCGAGCACACCGTGGTGCTGGCGGACCTGCGCGGCTACGGCGACAGCGACAAGCCACCGGCCGGCCCCGGGCACGCCGGCTACTCCAAACGCGTGATGGCGCTGGACATGGTGCGGGTGATGCGGGCGCTCGGCTTCGACCGGTTCGCCGTGCTCGGCCACGATCGCGGCGCCCGCGTCGGGCACCGGCTCGCGCTCGACCACCCCGGCGCGGTCACCGCGCTGGCGGTGCTCGACGTGGTGCCGACGTTGCACGCGTTCCAGCAGGCCGACACCCATTTCGGGCTCGGCTACTACCACTGGTTCTTCCTCGCGGCCGGCGACGGGATCCCCGAGCGGCTGATCGGCAACGACCCGGAGTTCTGGGTGCGGTCCAGAATGGAGGCACGCCATCACGGTGGCGTGCCGTTCGACCCGGCCGCGATGCGCGAGTACGTGCGCTGCTTCTCCGACCCGGCCGCCGTCCACGCGTCCTGCGAGGACTACCGCGCGGCCGCCTCGATCGACCTGGAGCACGACGACGCGGACGCCGCGCAGGGTCAGCTGGTCACCTGCCCGATGCTGGCGCTGTGGGGCAGGCACAGCTTCGTCGGCCGCACCTACGACGTGGTCGACGTCTGGCGCGACTACGCCGTCGACGTGCAGGGCTACGCCTTGCCGTCGGACCACTACGTGCCGGAGGAGGCGCCGCTCGAACTCGTGAGCGCCTTCCAGGCGTTCTTGGCCACGGTCGTCGCGCCCTGCTAGCCTCGGGTGTCACTACTGGGGTAGTCGCGCTTTACCGGGAATCGGCATCTTTTTCAGCATCGAAAAAGGTCGCCGATTTTCTGGTGCGCGAGGAAAATCTGGGGACTTGATGAGACAGACACGTACTGGCCGTTTTCTAGCCACTTTGGCCGTTTTCGCCGCGGGAGCGGCACTCGCAGCGGCTCCGGCGGGCGCCATCGCGGGCGGCGGGCCCTCGCTCGGGAACTCCTACGCGTTCGTCGCGAAACTCACCGTGGGCACCCGGACGTGCTCCGGTGTGCTGATCGACACACAGTGGGTGCTCTCGGCGAACAACTGCTTCATCGAGAACGCCGGTCAGGGCGGCGCGCCGAAGGTCGCCACCCAGGCGACGCTCGGCGGGCAGTCCCGCGCGGTCGTCGACCTGGTCACCCGGCCGGACCGCGACGTGGTGCTCGCCAAGCTGGCGAGCCCGGTCACCGGCATCGACCCGGTCCGGGTCGGCACCACCGCGCCCACGCAGGGCGAGCAGCTGCGAGTGGCCGGTCACGGCCGCACCGACACCGAAAACGCGCCCGAAAAGCCTTACAGCGGAGTGCTTTCGGTGACCTCGGTGGCCGCGACGACCATTGACGTCGCGGGCGACGCCGCCATCTGCAAGGGCGATTGGGGCGGTCCCGCGTTCCGGGACACCGACACCGGCGTCGAGGTCGTCGCGCTGCACAGCACTTCGCTGCAGCACGGCTGCGCAGGCGAGACGGAGACACGCGACGGCGCCGTCGAGTCCCGTGTGGACAATCTGGCGGGCTGGCTGGAGCGCCAGGTCACCGCGCTGACCGCGACTCCCGCGACGCAGCACGCGATCACCCTGAGCTGGCGTCCACTGTGGTACTCCTCGTTCAAGGTGTACGGCTCGACCTCGCCCGAGGTCCCGATCGGACCGTCCACCCTGCTGGGCACGGTCAGCTCGCCGTCGTTCACGCACGCGGCGCTGCCCGCGAAGCAGACCTGGTACTACCGCGTGGTGCCGGGCACGAGCCCCGCGTCCGAGCCGGTTTCGGCGACGGTGAAGGGCCAGACGGGCCGCCCGGACTTCACCGGCGACGGCCGTGACGACATCGCCGCCTCCTACGACACCGGCGGCGCGTCGAACAAGATCTTCGGCTGGAACGGCGGCTCGCCCGCGCTCGGCGTCCCGACCCAGCGCTGGGAAACCGCGCCGGGCAACTGGGAGGCCTACCGCGCCCGCTGGGTCAGCGGTGACTTCAACGGTGACGGCCGCACCGACGCGGCGGCGTTCTACAACTACAACGACGGCCTGACCAGGCTGTGGGTGTTCTACGCGAACGCGACCGGCTTCGAAAACCCGGTCGTCAAGTGGGACAGCGGGTTCGGCAACACGGCCGCGCAGAACGCCAAGTGGGTCACCGGTGACTTCAACGGCGACGGCAAGACCGACATCGGCGGCTTCTACGACCTCGGCGGCGGCCAGACCAAGCTCTACGTCTGGTCCGGCAAGGCCGACGGTTTCACGGACCCGGTCGAGCGCTTCGACAGCAAGCCGGGCAACTGGGAGTCCTACCGCGCCAACTGGATCAGCGGTGACTTCAACGGCGACGGCCGCACGGACCTCGCGGCCAACTACAACTACGGTGGCGGCGTCGTCCGGCTGTTCGTGGCCTACTCGACCGAAAGCGGCAACGTCAACCCGGTCGAAAAGTGGTTCAGCGGCCCGAACAACTACGCCGCGGAGAACGCGCGCTGGGTCGCGGGCGACTACAACGGTGACGGCCGCGCCGACATCGCGGGCCTGTACGACCTCGGCAACGCCAACACCAAGATGTACACCTGGTACGGCACGCCGACCGGGTTCCTCGACCCGGCGGCGACCTGGGAGACCGGGAACGGCAACTGGGAACTCGGCCGTTCGCGCTGGCTTTCCGGTGACTACAACGGCGACGGGCGCACCGACCTCGCCGCGTTCTACAACTACGGCAACGGCTGGGTCCGCATTTTCGTCTCCTACGCGACCCCGACCGGTGTCAACCTCCCGACCGAGCAGTGGGACTCCGGCGCGAACAACTACCAGGCCGAATCCGCCCAACTGATTTCATAGAGTCGTGAGTGGTATGGCCGGTTCTAACCGGCCATACCACTCACGACCTATTTGAGGGTTTTGAACCAGCCGAGCACTTCCGGCAGCGCACGGAAGAACGAGGCGTAGTGGTCGACGGCGCCGAAATCGGTGATCGGCGCTTCGACACCTCGTCGGGCCAGGTCGGCCTGGCAGTGCTTCGCGTTGGCGATGGGAACGTCGGTGTCGCCGCGCGCCGCGAAGAGCCGGATCGGCACGTTCACCCGCCACGAGCAGGTCCCGTCGGTCGCACTGAGGGCGTCCGAAAGTCCACCCGACGGATGTCGCATCCGCTCGATGTACGCGGGCGTGAACAGCAGCTCCGGGCGCGACGGCAGCTTCGGGAAGATCCTGTCCTCGCCGAGGCTGCCGTCGAACAGCGACGGCGTGCCCAGGTAGCCCGGGTTGAAGACCTCTTCGGGGCGGTCGTAGATCCGGTGCAGGCGGTTCATCGAAACCGTCCAGTACGCCAGGTAGAAGGTGCCGATGTCCGGCGTGACCTCGCCGTTGTCCAGCACACCCGGCAGCTCCGCGTGCTGGACGTCGTACGGCCCGTTGATCGGGGCGAGCCCGCGCACCCGCGAGCCGGGATCGGCGCCGTCACGCAGCGCCTTTCCGAGCTCCATCGCCGCCTGGCCGCCCTGGGAGAACCCGGTGAGATAGACGTCGCGGTCGAGCCTGTGGTACTGCCGCGCGGCGAACGCGCGCGCCGCCTTGAGCATGTCCGCCGCCGCTGTCGCTTCGGAAGCCTTGTCACCGTACGGATGGAACCCGGGTCCGACGCCGAGGCCGAGGTAGTCGGGCGCGACCGCGGCATACCCGGCCGACGCGATCAGCAGTACGGCGGGCCGGTCCATGGTCTCCGGCGTCATCGACGCCACGTCGTCGCGCCCGGTCCTGGTGCCATGGGTGTACGAGACCACCCGTAGCGCCCCTGACCGGCGCGGGAACGCCACCAGACCGCTCGCGGTCGTCGGGCGGCCGTGCGCGTCGATCGTGCGGTAGACGACGCGGTAGGCGTCGACACCGTATTCGGCCAGGCTGTCGGAGAACGGGCCGAACGCGCCCTTCAGCTCATCCTGCCCGAGCGTTTGGACCAGTTCGTGGCTGACCAGCGCGCCCCGTGCCGGACGACCGGCGACGGCCATCGCGGGTGTCGTCAGCAGCAATCCGGCCGCGAGCACGGTCGCGACCACCTTGGTGCGGAGTGTTTTCATGCGCCCAAGCCTGGTGCGCCCGCCCGTCCGGCCACAGCCGGTGAACCGGAGAGCCTGAGGTGGGGACCGCCCTACGGCCGCCGCTTCTCACGCCGTGCGAAACCCGACCATCGGCTTGTTGACCAGGTCCGTTCGCTATCGCATTCTATACATCATATATCAGCGTGCTCGAAAGCCAACGGAGGCGTTCGCATGACCAGTGGCAGCTCTCGCCGCGATTTCCTGAAGACAGCGGGGGTGGCCGGTGGCCTCCTCGTCACGGGCGCGCTGTTCGGCACGCCGGGCGCGCAGGCCGCCGGACGAGCACTCGGCGGGCCCGCCGCGCCCGCCGACCCGTGGGATCAGGTGCCGGTCATCCTGGCCAGGATCGTGCCGCCGACCTTCCCTAACAAGACCTTCAACATCCTCGACTACGGCGCCAAGGGCGACGGCAAGGCCGACTGCACGAAGGCGTTCAAAGACGCCATCGCGGCCTGCAACGCCGCAGGTGGCGGCCGGGTGCTCGTGCCGGCCTCCGGCACGTACAAGACCGGCGCGATCCACTTCCTGTCCAATGTGGAGCTCAACGTCGCGGCGGGCGCGACGGTCAAGTTCAAGACCGACGCCGCCTCGTATCCGCTGGTGTCGACGCGCTGGCAGGGCATCGAGTGCATGAACTTCTCGCCGTTCATCTACGCGTACGGCCAGACGAACGTGGCGATCACCGGCGGCGGCACGCTCGACGGCGACGCGAAGAACGGCCCGTGGTTCGGCTACGACGACAAGCGCGGGCCCGACTGGGACAAGCTGCAGCAGCAGGCCGTCGACGGGGTGCCGGTCGCCGAGCGCAAATACGGCAACGGGCACTACCTCAAGCCGAACATGATCCAGTTCTACAAATGCAAGAACATCCTGATATCGGATGTTTCGATCAAGAACCCGGCGATGTGGACCATTCACCCCGTGCTTTCGCAGAACGTGACCGTGAAGAACGTCAAGGTGTACAGCCGCGGCGCGATGGTCGACGGCTGCGACCCGGAGAGCTGCTCGGACGTCCACATCACCGGCTGCGATTTCGACACCGGCGACGACGGCACGGTGATCAAGTCCGGCCGTGACACCGACGGCCGCCGGGTCGGCGTGCCCAGCGAGAACATCGTCATCGAGAACAACGACTACTACGGCCGCTGGGGCGCCATCACCATCGGCAGCGAGATGTCCGGCGGGGTGCGCAACGTATTCGCGCAGGACAACCGGATTCATATCGGTTCGTCCTACAAGTCCTTCTATGGCGTGTACATCAAGACCAACAAGCGCCGCGGCGGCATAATTGACGGCATCTACGTGCGCAGGCTCTCCGGCGGCCCATGCGATCGCGGCGGTGTTTATGTCGACATGAACTACAGCCTGACCGGGCCCGGCTTCGGCGCCATCGTGCACCCGAAGGTGCGCAACATCTTCCTCTCCGACATCAAGCTCGACGACTCGCCGTTCGCGGTGAAGATCAACGGTTCGGCCGACAGCCCGCTCGAGACGTTCCACGCCACCGACTGCGTGTTCACCAAGATCGACACGGCGAAACCGTCAATCAGCAACGCGAAGGACGTCGTGTTCACCAACGTCAAGGTGAACGGCAAGCCGGTGTAGCACAGGACATCCGCAGGCCGAGAGCGGAAACGGGCGTTGGTGTCAAACGGAATTTCCGGCGGTAATTCACGGACCGGGCTTCGGGCACACTCCGAACGCGGATGATTACCGGCTGCTGGCCATACGTCAATACCTACCGCCGAATGGTCGAACGAGCCTTAGAAGTTCTGCACGTATTTTGGGATAGAGGAGGCCTTTGCTACTCCTGAGGCGCTCTCGCGAATTACCATGGCCCACGGCATCGCGCCAAGCATTCATGGAGCGAGGGGCACATGGGACTCAGACTGCTTGGTCCACCAGAACTGGTCGTGGGAGACCGGTCTCTGGACCTGGGGGGACCAAGGCAGCGCGTGGTTTTGTCCATGCTGGCCTTGAACGCGAACCGGGTCACCCCGGTCGAGCAGCTGATCGACGCGGTATGGGACACCTCGCCGCCGTCGACGGCGCGCGGGCAGATCCAGATCTGCATCTCCGCGCTGCGCAAGCTTTTCGGTGACAACGGGCAGCCGGGCGCGATCCGCACCCGGCCACCCGGTTACCTGCTGGAAATCGCTTCGTCCGACCTGGACAGTGAGGAATTCGCGGCGCAGGTGCTCTCCGCGCGCGAACACTCCGAAGCGGGCAACACCAGCGAAGCCGCGGAAACCCTACGCAGAGCGCTCGCGCTGTGGCGCGGCCCCGCCCTCGCCGGGATCCCCAGCGATCTCGTGCAGCGCGGGGCCGCTCTGTTGGAGGACCGAAGATTCGCGGCCGTCGAGGAACGCGTCCGGCTCGACCTCGCGCTCGGCAGGCACGAGCGGCTCAGCGGCGAGATCCAGGCGCTCATCGACGAGAACCCGCTGCGTGAGCGCCTGTACGGCTTCCTCATGCTGGCCCTCTACCGCGCGGGCAGGCAGGCCGAGGCGCTCGAAGTCTGCCGCCGCGCACGGGCGACCCTGATCGACGAGGTCGGCATCGAGCCCGGCCAGGAGCTGCAGAAGCTCGAACGCGCCATACTCAACCGCGACCCCGGCCTCAACCTCCGCGAGGCGCCGGCACCCGAGCCCGCACTCGCCGCGCTTCCCTCTTCTCCCGCCGAAGAACACCGCCCCGCGGCGCCCGCCGAGCAGCTCGTGGCGCCACGCCAGCTTCCCGCCAGCATCGCCGACTTCACCGGCCGCGAGCGGCATTTGTCCGAGATCAAGCAGATCCTCGCCGACGACCCCGACCCGTCGATGGCGTCCTACGCGGTCCGGATCGTGTCCATTTCGGGCAAAGGCGGCGTCGGCAAGTCCAGTTTGGCCATCCGAGCGGCACACGAGCTCGCCGAGACCTTCCCGGACGGTCACCTCTACGCCGATCTGCAGTCCCCCAACGACGACGACCGCACAGCGAAACTGCTCGCCCGTTTCCTACGCGCGCTCGGCGTCGCGGGCACGGCCGTGCCGGAAGACCTGCAGGAACGCGCCGAGCTGTACCGGAGCCGCCTGGCCAGCAAACGTTTGCTGGTGGTGCTCGACGACGTCACGAGCGAGGAGCAGGTCGTCCCGTTGCTGCCGGGCAGTCCCAGTTGCGCGGTCATCACGACCAGCCGTGCCCGGTTGTCCGGTCTGTCCGGAGCGCACTGGGTGGACGTCGACGTGTTCGACGCCGAGCAGTCACTCGAGCTGCTGGGCAACATCGTCGGCCCCGAGCGCGTCGAGGCCGAGCCTGAGTCGTCGCTCGAGCTGGTCAATTTCTGCGACGGGCTCCCGCTCGCGCTCCGCATCGCGGGCGCGCGGCTGGCGTCCAAACGGCACTGGCGGATCAGCGGCCTCGTCCGCCGGCTCGGCGACGAGGCGAAACGGCTCGACGAACTCGCCCACCGCGGCCTCGAACTCAGGTCGAACATCGGCCTGACCTACCGCAGCCTGAGCAGCCAGGCGCAGCGCCTTTTCCGCTTGTTCGCGCTGATGCGGGCCTCGGACTTCCCGGCATGGACCGCGGCGGCGCTGCTCGACACCGACCTCGACGACGCCGAAGACATCCTCGAAACCCTCGTCGACGCCCAAGTCCTCGACACTGTCGAATACCCGGCCGAGCGCGTGCTGCGGTACCGCTTCCACAACCTCATCCGCGTCTACGCCTGGGAGCGGCTGGTCGAAGAAGAGACCGCCGCCGAGCGCGACGCGGCACTCACCAGGGTCAGCGGCGCCTGGCTCTCGCTCGCGGAAACCGCGCACCGCAAGGAGTACGGCGGCGACTTCACCATCCTGCACGGCGACGCCCCGCGCTGGGAGCCGCCCGAGCCAGCCGACACCGACACCGTCGGCAACCCCACGACCTGGTGGGAAACCGAACGCCGCGCGCTCGTCGCCGCGATCCGCCAAGCGGCGGCTGCGGGCCTCGACGAGCTGTGCTGGGATCTCGCGCTCACGGCCGTGACCCTGTTCGAGTCCAAAGGTTATTTCGACGACTGGCGCGAAACGACCCAGCTCGCACTGGACCTGACCGAGCGCACCGGCAACCGCCGGGGTCACGCCGCGATGCTCTACTCGCAGGGCACGCTGCACATGTTCCAAAAGCGCCTCGACGAGGCCGAAAGGTGCTTCCGGGACGCACTCGCGATCTTCGAGTCCGAAGGCGACCGGCACGGCGTCGCGTTGGTGCTCCGCAACGCCGCGTACGTCGACCGCGTGCACGAGCAGCCGGAGGCGATGCTCGACAAGTACGCCAAGGCACTCGACATCATGCGGTCGGTCGACGACCGCATCGGCGTCGCGCACGTGCTGTGCAGCCTCGCGAAGTTCCGCATCGACGAGGGGGACGCCGACAGCGCCCAGGAGATGCTCGACGACGCGCTCACCATCTGCCAGGAGGTGCACTGCCTCCGCGTCGAAGCCCAGGTCCTCTATCGGTTCGCCGATCTGTACGTGGCAGGCGACAAGATCGAACTCGCCCGCCAGGCACTCCACCGGGCACTGCGCATCGTCCGCGACATCGGCGACCGCATCGGCGAGGCCTACGCGTTGTACGGCCTCGGCCGGGTCCGCCACCGCGAAGGCAGGCTCGACAACGCGGAGACCACCCTCGTCCACGCCCTGTCCTTGGCGAAGCGCGTCGGCGAGCGCCTCATCGAAGCCCAGTCCGAGTACGCGCTCGGCGAGATCTCGCTGGCCAGGGGCAACACCGCGGCAGGCGCCGAGCACCTCGCGGAGGCACGCCGCCTCTTCGACGAGCTCGGCTCCTCGCTCTGGCACGCCAAGACGCTGGTTCTTCTTTCGGAAGCCCACGCGGCCGAGGGAGACGTCATTTCGGCCAGCGGCGAGATCGACGAAGCCACCGAGCTGCTGCGCACGGTCGAATCGGCGGAGTCCGCCCGCTGGCGCACCCAGCTCGAAACCGCCCGCCGCGCCCTGCTCACGAACGGAGCCGTCGACGCCTGATCACCGGGGTTTTCAGCTCAGCTGATCGAGCATCTCGTAAGCCTTGGCCACCAAGGTGTCCGCGCGCCCCTGCGCGACATTGACGTACCGCTCATACCCGGGTTCACCCGAAAACGAGAAGACATAGCGGCCGTACTCGGTGTCATAGAAGGTGCAGCAGCTGTCCCCGGTCCGCCGATACGCGTGCACCCCGTCGCGGAAACCGGCGTAAATCTGGCCGCCCCCGGTCCTCGGCAGCGCGACGAGATCGAGCACCTGCCGCACATCCCGCCTCGGCGGCGCCCCGTCGATGGCGTCTCGCAGGTCCGACTCGGGAACCGAAATCCCCCAGCCGGTCCCGGCCGGCACATCGGGCAGCTCCAAGACCAGATCCTCGGCCAGCGCGTCCGCCCTCGCCCGCCTCAGCAACACCTGGCCGCTTTCCGGCACATAGCAGGCGAAAACGGCGGCCCGGCCGATCGCGGCGACCTGCAACCGGTACCGGATGGCCGGCGATTCGACCACCGCGGAGAACTCCCGGTTACCCCGCCCGAGCACGACGAGTGTCCCTTCGAAGTCCTCACTCAGCCGCTCTCCGTCCCAAAACCCTTCCGCCGCAAGGATTTCCAGCACCCGATCCCGCTGAACGCGCTCCGCGTCCGGGCTGCGCCACACCGGCTCAGGCTCGATCAGCACCGGCAACGGCACCCGCGCGATCGCCGCACCCAGCACGAGACAATCGACCGGGAGGACGACCTCCCTGCTGAGCACCAGCATCACGCACCGATGACCGGCGGCGAAGTCTTGGGCAGCTCACCGACGAACGCGTCGTCCGGGTCTTCCTCGATCAGGTAGGCGGGCCGCTCGTGCTCGCCGTCCTCTTCCTTCTGCCCACGCCCCATCGGCGCGCCACCCATCCCCGGCGCCCCCGGCTTCCCCGCGATCGCCCCCGGCCGCGCGGCCGCGGGCCCCTGCTGACCGAAAGTCCCCACGCCGGAGCCCTTCCCGCCACCGAGGTTCCCCTGACCACCCGCACCCGGCTTGCCGGTACCGGCACCGCCACGCGACGAGTCGCTCCCGCTGTTTCCTCCCGGCACACCGCCACCGACCGGGAACGCGCCCGGCCCATTGCTGGGCCCATTCGGGTTCCCGTAGCCGGTCGGCGTGTAGGTCGGATCCTTGGGCGGAATCCCGACCGGAGTGTTCGCCGGCGGGTAACCCGTCGGCGTGGTCACCGTGCTCTGCGACGGCTTGGTGTCGCCAGGGGTGTGCGTCTGACCTTCCCCATCGGTGCCGGAATGCTCACCAGGCTTGTGCTCACCGGGCTTGTTCTCGCTCCCGGTCGGCCCACCGGTGTCCTGCGGCCCGCCGACATCGTGCCGGCTGCCGCCTCCCGGCGGCGAAACGGTCTCACCGCCGGTGTCGTCGGTCCCCCGGCGCCCCCGTCCCGGCTGACCCGGCCCAGGTCCTGGCCCCGGCCCGGGTCCGGGTCCGTCGTCGACCTTCGGCTGGATGTCAGCCCCGCTCGGCGGCAACCCGAGTTCCCCGTACTGCTGCGGCCACTGGCCCGAGTTGTCGGTCGATTGGTTGTGGTAAGTGCTGTAGCTGTCGACGACCCGCTTGGCCTTCTCGTCCCACGCCTTGATCTCATCGGACCGATTCGACAGGAACGACAGCGGCGTCCCGCTCACCCAGTCGTCCGAGGGCCGGTCACCGAGGTCACCCACGGAGTCCACGGTGCTCTTCAACGGCTGGTACGAATTGCCCTGGCCGGTGTACAGGCTGTGGGCCTTGGTCAGATGCTCGCCGCTGACCTGCGAGGCCTGCACCAGCGGCCCGGCACCGGAGTACGCCTTGCCTGCGGCGTTACCCTCCCAGTGCTGCTCCATGGCACCCTGGAGCTGCTGCATCTCCTGGCCGATCTCCTGATGCAGCTGGGACATCCTGGCGGCCTGGTCACTACCCGAGAAGAGCCCGCTCGGCCCTTTGCCGCCTTTGACGAACGCGACGATCTGCGGTGCGTTGTACTCGGTCACTTGGCCCCCTTGATGGTGGCGATAGCCGCCTCCGCGGCCTTCTGCACCAGCGGACACGGATCCTTGCGATAGGGCGACGAGGCGTTCATCAGCGACGTCACCGTCACCACGGCGTCGTTGCGCACTCCGACGGCCAGCGTGCAGACACCATCAGCGCGACCGTCCGAGATCGAGGCAAAGACTCCCGGGTAGCCGGCGACGCTGGGGACCGGAACGAAGTAGCCGGGATCATCCGGCTGGTGGTTCCGGTAAGAATCCGCCAGACCGTTGGCGTGGACGAAGCCGAAGGCGATCTCATTGCGGTCGCCGTCCCGCCATCCGCAGATAGGTCCCGCCGCGCCGCTGGTGACGGTGGTGGTCACCAAGTTCGCCAGCTCTCTGGCTTGGTCGGCCGTGAGCAGCTTGCAAGGATCCTGTTCGAACTTGCTCACGTCGAGCGGATCGGTCACCTGCGGCACCACCGGATCGGACGCGGGGCTGCCCGAGGTGGACGGCGATACCGTCGCGGCGTTTCCCGGGGTGGTCTTCGAGCAACCGGTCAGGGCGAGCCCGGCGGCCAACAGCAAGATCCCAGGTGTCAAAAACCGCATCAACGATCCCGTCCGTGCTTGGCGATGGTGCGCGCCGCGGCCTGGTTCTGCTGTTCGGTCGCCTTGATGGCCTTGTCCAAAGCGGCGGCATAGCCTTCGGCGTAGTCCCGCTGTTCACGCACGCTGGCCATGTACGCGCTGGCATGCTTCTTGGCGGCTTTCATCTGAAGACTGCTGCCATCGTCTTCGGCGGGTTGCGGAAGCTGAAGGAACTGCTCGGCGTCCTTGACCAAAGCGCCCAGTTTGTCGGCGATCGACTCCCATTTGGGCAGGAGCGCGCGCATGGCGGCGACGTCCATCTTGTAGCCGCCGCCCGAGGCCGCCGCGTTCGCGGCCGCGTCCTCGGCGTCGCGGCGTTTGTACATGGCGACCGTGCCCATGTTCATGCCGCGGTCGGCCTGCTCGTCCTGGCGCTGGCGCTTGGCCTGCTCCTCCGGTGAGAGGTAACCCGCTCGCCCGGAAGCTGCCTGGTCAGGCGTTTGCGATCTGTCCGGCTCCGCCATTCCCGAATACCCCTCCCCTTCTCAGAGCGCCTCCACCGTACTACGACGTCGATCACCGCGGGTGCGGTTCCCGTGAATTGCCCACTACGGTGCGTTATCCCCGCTTGATGGTCGTGATGGCGGCCTCCGCGGCCTTCTTCACGACGTCGCAGGGCCCGCTCGCGACGGGGGAGGCGTTGCCGAGGTCGGACTCGACGGTCATGATCTCGTCGTTCCGGAGGCCGATGGTCATCGAGCATCGGCCGATGTTCCGCTGGTCCGCTTGGCCCGCGTAGACGGCCGGGAAGCCGGAGATGGTCGTGGGTTCGAAATAGCCGGTGCCCGGAGCCCGCTTCGTGTACGTGCCGCGCAGGCCGTCACCGCTGGTGAACGTGATTCGGACGCCGTTGAGGTGCGCGTCGCGCCACTGGCAGGTGGCTCCCTGGCCCAGCTCGGACTTCACGAGCAGATACACGGAACGAGCCTGGGCGGCGGTGAGGACGGCGCAAGGCTCCTTGTCGAACCTGCCCGTCTCGAGCGGCTTGGGAACCTGGGGAACATCGACCGCGGGTGTGCTGCTGGTCGGCGGGCCCACTTTGAGGGTCGACGGTGGAGGTGGCGGAGGGGCAGGCGCCGGTTCGGCGGTGCAGCCTGCCAATAACCCCAGAGAAAGAAGAGCGAGTGTGCGCAGCATGGATCCCCCTAGAAAATCTGCGGGGGAATTCTAATCGCTCGACGTGACCGCCGGAACGGCGTGGTCACGGAGCCGGAGGTCCGGGAAAGACGGGAGGGTGGTGCGGGTTCACCAGTGGGTGTCGTCGGAGCCCCAGTGGGTGTCGGCGACGCACTCGGTGCCGTTCCAGTGGGTGTCGGCGGCGCAGACCGGGTCGCCTGCGGTGTTCCAGTGGGTGTCGGCCGAGGCGCTGGGGGCGAAGGCCGAAAGGAAGGCGAGGCCGGCGATGGCGGTGGCGGCAGCGGTGGCGGCGAGCTTGCGGGTGATGGTCATCTTCGTGCTCCTGTCTGGTGGTGTTTGCCCTGGTGGCGGGCTGAAACCAGTTGACAGGGGCGCGCCATCGATAGGCTTCTGGTGCGCTTTTCGCACGGCGATAGCGGATCGATAGCGGGTCCAAAGGACGGCTGAGGAGAGTCATCTCCATCGCAACCACCCACCCGAGGAGAGGCAGTCGAGATGACCAGCCCAATCCTTCACCTCAGCACCGAAGAACTGTGGAGCGCGCTCGATGACATCAATCCGGTCGACGTGCTCGTCGAGCAGCTGATCGGCGGCGCGGGGTGGACGGCAGAAGGACAGCTTCATCCCTGGCCCGAGGTCGGCTCGATCCCGTCCGCGGAGCTGGCCATGTACGAGGAGTCGTGTACCGGGGCGAAATGCCTGATCCCGGTCTCGAGTCTGCGTCAGGTCCGCGCCGCGGCGCTGGCGACGCTCGCCGCCCGTGAGCTCTTGGCTCCCGGTGTGGTGACCGCCGCCGTGCTGGGCTCGGGGCTCGCGGCGCAGTTGCAGCTCACCGTCCTCGCCAAGCACGTGTCCGACGTCAGCCACGTCGCGGTGTGCGCGGGCAACGACGGCGGCTGGTCACCGGTCGAGCCGAGGGTGCTCGACCAGCTGGACCTGGCCGGCATCGGCCTTTCCGTCACGAGCGGGGTGAACGAGGCGGTGCTGGGGGCGAACCTGGTGATCGCCACGGACGCCGGGCTCGGACGGCTGGAAATCGGACAGCTCGCGAAAGGAGCGGTGGTCATCAACGCCGGGGGCGTGGATCTCCCGGATGCCGTCGTCGACGGCGTGGATCAGGTCTATGTCGACGACGCGAGCCTTCTCGACGAGAACTCGCACCGCTATTTTGTGACGATGCACAGGGCCGCGCAGAACTCCGGCCTCCACCGTAATGGACGGAAGCTCAAGGGGTGGCATCGCCGCCGCCTGATCGAAGCGGACCTCGGCGCACTGCTGAGCGGTTCGCACGCCGGGCGGCAACGCCTGGACGACGTCGTGCTGGTCGAACTGCTCAGCACGAACCTGCCAGACGCCCACCTCACCGCCAGACTGCACCGCGCCGCGCTGGACCGCGGGCTCGGCATGCGGGTTTCCGGATCATGAACCACAGGGAGAAGACCATGTCTGTTTGCCAAACCCCCGGCTGCGAATCCAACGGCGACGCCGAGACGCCCCGCGAGGCGCTGCCCGGCCTGCGGATCTGCCTGGTCTGCCGCGACCGCCTCGAAAACGACCTCCTCGGACTGCCGAAACTGTACGACGACTGCGTCGACGTGCTCACTTTCGACCGGAGCGTGAAGAAATCCGGCGAAGTGCGCACCGAGATGGTCGAGACGCTTTCTTCCTGGGCGAAGATGATCGTCGAAGAACGAGGCGTCCGCAGCCCGAACCTGAGCGGGATCTGGCAGCTCAGCACTTTCCTGCTCATTCATTTCGACTGGCTCGTCCGGCACCCGGCGGCCGCCGAATTCGCGGGCCAGGTGGCCGGCCTTTCGCGGGCCGCGCACGCGGTCGTGCACCCCGACCCCGCGGGCCCCGCGGCCGGGCAGGACGAGGCGGAAATGCCCGCGCCGGAGGATGTTCCGAGACAGCACCGCCCGCACGTCGTCCGACCTGACCAGTGGATGCTGCTGAACCGGAAGATCCAGCGCGCCAAGCGCGTCACGTGGAGAACACCGGGACGGGCAGCATGAACAAGATGACCGAACAGCTCGAGTAACACCGGCCGATCCGCCTTCCGCGCGGCGCCGGAAGATCTTTCTTCGCATTCCCCGAAAAAGGCATGAGGGCTACCCTCATGCCTTTTTCGCATGTCCGGAAACAATCTTCAAGAAGACTGTTGACACCCTCGCTCCGCAAGTGTCATGCTTTCCCCACGGCACAATCATGCCCACTCACTCCCCTCACCCGAGAGGCTCCCCTTTATAAATCAGGAGACCATCATGACCGCGACGCCTTCGCTGCGTGAACTGGCCGCAGTCCGTACGCATTACTGGGAACTGCTGGGCTCGCCGGTCACCATCGAAGTGCGGACGCGACGGCTCCTGATCGCCACGGGTGACGCGCTCGACGCGATCACCATGCCACCGGAGTTCGGCGAGCAGGTGCTCGCGGGGCTGCGGATCGCGATGCTCGCCGGCCCGGTCATCGCGGGTGACGCGAACTGGACCTTTCTGACCAGGCCGGTGGTCACCCATTCGGTGCCGGAGGATCTGGCTAGGCTGCGGGTCCACGCGATCCCGCACGGCGAGCAGCTGGTGCTACCCGCCAGTGAACACCAGTGGGTGCTCGCGCCATCGCCACGTCAGCAACCGACGCTGTGGACCGCCGTCATCGGCACCGCCCGCCGCGCCGCGCACCACCTCGCCGCCGTCGAGCTTTCCGAAGCGGCGTAACGAAAACCGACAAGGAGACTACGAAACCATGGTGGCCGTCGACTTCTACTTCGACCCCGCGTGCCCGTTCGCCTGGATCACCTCGCGGTGGATACTGGAGGTCGAGCAGCACCGGGACATCGACCTGCGCTTCCGGGTGATGAGCCTGGGCGTGCTCAACGAAGGCCGTGAGCTCGAGCCGTGGTACCGCGAGTTCTGCGACCGCGCCTGGGGACCGGTGCGCGTCGCGATCGCGGCCGCCCAGCTCAAGGGCGAGCCGGTGCTGCGCGACCTCTACACCGCGCTGGGCACCCGGATCCACAACGGCGGCAACAAGGACTTCGACGTGGTGATCGCCGAAGCGCTCGCCGAGGTCGGCCTGCCTGCCGAGCTCGCCGAAGCGGCGAAGAGCACGGAGTACGACGAGGCGCTGAAGAAGAGCCACCACGAGGGCATGGACCCGGTCGGCGAGGAGGTCGGCACGCCGACCATCCACATCGACGGTGTCGCCTTCTTCGGCCCGGTGCTCAGCAAGATCCCGCGCGGTGAAGAGGCGGCGAAGCTGTTCGACGCGGCGCGGACCATGTCGGAGTACCCGTACTTCTTCGAGCTCAAGCGGACCCGTACCGGGGACCTGAGCTACGACTAAAAGCCAGACACACAGACGAACGCCCTGCCCGGGACATTCGGGCAGGGCGTTCGTCGTTCCAGGAGGAGGATTCCCATGTTCTCGGTGCAGTCGCTGGTGCGACACGGAAAAGTGGTCTGGCAGGGCGCCACGGAGCACGAGCGTGGCCACACCTCCCCCGCGGAACTGGGCATCGGCGAGGAGAACCTGCTCTTCGAGGCCAACGCCGAGGCCGTGCGCCGCCACGCGGTCACCGAGGGCACGGCGCACGCGGAGTTCCAGATGTCACGCGGGCAGCCGGTGCTCGTCGCGTTCGCGACCTGGGTGCCCGAGGACATCGCCGCGCTGTGGCACCTCGCGACCGGGGAACGGCTCGGCGAGGTCGAGCATCACCCGGCGCCGCGCCGCCGCGCGCGGCAGATCTACGTGGACAACGCCGTGCCGGGACGGGCGGTGCGGCTCGAACCCGTGCTGTCCAACGCCCCGGCAGGCATCCGGGCGGAGCTGCCCGGTTCGATCCTGTTCGACGCGCCATTCGGCATCACGACGGACTGTTTCGTCGACCGCTTCGCCGCCTGATCCGACCACGATGAACTCGAAGGGTCTTTTTGTCATGCCCGAAAACCTGTTGGAAGCACTGCGTTCTCAGCTCGACCGCACCGACGAGCAGCTCCTCGACGTGCTGCGCACCCGGATCGGGATCTGCGTGGACATCGCGGAGTACAAGCGCGAGCACGACGTCCCGATGATGCAGCCGCACCGGATCGGCATCGTCCAGCAGCGCGCGGCCCGTTATGGCGAGGCGAACGGTGTCGACACCGACTTCCTGCGCCGGCTCTACGACCTGATCATCGCCGAAACCTGCCGCGTCGAGGACCTCGTCATCGGCGTCCCGACCTCCTGAGAGGCCTGAGCACCATGCGCACTCTGCTGATCGACAACTACGACTCCTTCACCTACAACCTGTACCAGCTGCTCGGTGAGGTCAACGGCCAGGCGCCGGACGTCGTGCGCAACGACGCCGACTTCGCGAGCATCGACTTCGGCGCGTACGACGGCGTGGTCATCTCGCCCGGACCAGGAAGCCCTGACCGTGAACGAGATTTCGGGGTCAGCGCGCGGACGATCCTCGAAAGCGGGCTGCCGGTACTCGGCGTCTGCCTTGGCCACCAGGGCATCGTGCACCTGTTCGGCGGCACCGTCGACCACGCCCCGGAGCCGATGCACGGCCGGGTCTGGCCGGTCGTGCACACCGGCGCCGATATCTTCGAGGGCCTGCCGTCGCCGTACAACGTGGTGCGCTATCACTCGCTCGCGGCCACCAAAGTGCCCGACGAGCTCGAGGAGATCGCCTGGACGCGTGACGGCATCGTCATGGGTGTGCGGCACCGCGAGCTGCCGATCTGGGGCGTGCAGTTCCACCCCGAGTCGATCAGCAGCGAGTTCGGGAGGGAGCTGCTCGCCAACTTTCGCGACCTGGCGCTTTCCGCCAACCCGCCCGTGGCCGCCGCGGCCGAAACCCGGCCAGAGCCCGCCGAAGCCGTCACGGAATCCGCGCCCGCCGCGTATCAGGTGCACGTCCGCGAACTCGGCGTGCTGCCGGACGCGGAGGCCGTGTACCGGGCGCTGTTCTCCGGCAACGAGCACAGCTTCTGGCTGGACAGCAGCTCGGTCATCGAGGGGCTGTCGCGGTTCTCCTTTATCGGGGACGGCTCCGGGCCGCTCGCGGAGTACGTCACGTTCCGCAACAGCGAAGCCGCGGTGACCGTCCGCACCGCCACCGGCGTCGAGCGCGTCGAGCAGCCGTTCTTCGAGTATCTCGACGAGCAGCTGCGCGACCGGGTCGTCCCGGTCCCGGAAGGGCTGCCGTTCGAGTTCAACCTCGGCTACGTCGGCTACCTGGGCTACGAGCTCAAGTACGAAGCCGGCGCGAGCCACGAGTACAACCCCGACGAGCCCGACGCGGCCGTGCTGTTCGCGGACCGCATGGTGGCGATCGACCACGTCGAGGGCACGGCCTACCTGCTCGCGTTGTCCAAAGAGGACAGTGGAGACGCCGAAGGCTGGCTCGCGGCGACCGGCGACAAGCTGTTCGACCTCACCGAGCCGGTGGTCGAGCCGGTCGCGAAGCCGAAGCTGGTCGGCATGGCCGACCCGGAATCGCACCAGCTCATCCTGCCGAGGCACGACAAGGACGCGTATCTCAAGCGCATCAACGAGTGCTTCCAGGAGATCCGCGACGGCGAGTCGTACGAGATCTGCCTGACCAACCACGTCGAACTCGACGCGAAGATCGATCCGCTGACCACCTACAGCTATCTGCGCCAGATCAGCCCCGTGCCCTATGGCGCGCTGCTGGACTTCCCCGGCGTGGCCGTGCTGAGCGCGTCGCCGGAGCGGTTCGTGTCGATCGGCACCGATCGCGGCGTGGAGGCCAAGCCGATCAAGGGCACCCGCCCGCGCGGCGCGACACCGGCCGAGGACGAGGCGCTGCGCCAGGATCTGCTCAGCAACGAGAAGGACCAGGCCGAGAACCTGATGATCGTCGACCTGCTGCGCAACGACCTCAACATCGTCTCGGAGATCGGCTCGGTGCACGTGCCGAAGCTGTTCGACGTCGAGACCTACGCGCCGGTGCACCAGCTGGTGTCGACCATCCGCGGCACGCTGCGCGCCGAGGAGTCGGTGGTCGGCTGTGTCCGCGCCACCTTCCCCGGCGGGTCCATGACGGGCGCGCCGAAGCTGCGCACGCTGGAGATCATCGACCGGCTGGAGGAAGGCCCCCGTGGCGTCTACTCCGGCGCGATCGGCTGGTTCTCACTGGCGGGCGCGGTCGACCTGAACATCGTCATCCGCACACTGGTGGCGACCGAGAACAAGCTCAGCTTCGGTGTCGGCGGCGCGGTCATCGCGCTGTCGGACGCCGAGGAGGAGTTCGAGGAGACCTCGGTCAAGTCGCGGGCGATGATCACCGCCGTGCTCGAGACGGCGATCCCATGACAGTCCGATTAGGACACTGTGTGGTGGTGGGTGGTACGGGGGCGGTCGGCGGCTTGTTCGCCGGCCGCCTCCGGGGTTCCGGGGCCGAGGTGACCATTGTGGACGCTTCGGCCGGTGGTGACATCACGAAGATCGACGCCGCGCTGGCCGAGGAACTCGGCAAGGCCGACCTCGTGGTGCTGGCCGTCCCGGAACCGGTGGCGCTGAAGGCACTCAGCGGCATCTCGCACGCCATGCGGCCGGACGCGCTGCTGGTCGACACACTCTCGGTCAAGGAGCCGTTCGTCACCGCGGCCCGTGAGTACGACGACGGCGAGATGCTCAGCGTCAACCCGATGTTCGCGCCCTCACTGGGTTTCGAGGGACGGCCGGTGGCCGCGGTCGTGGTCCGTGACGGGCCGCGCGGCCGGGAACTGGTGCGCCTCATCGAAAGCTGGGGCGCACGCGTCGTGGAGGTCACCGAGCACGAGCACGACCGGCTCGCCGGCGCCAGCCAGGCGCTGACGCACGCCGCGGTGCTCTCGTTCGGCCTCGCGCTGACCGAGCTCGACGTCGGGATCGAGGAGCTCAGCGCGATCGCGCCGCCGCCGCACAAGACCATGCTCGCCCTGCTCGCCAGGGTCGCTTCGGGCACCCCAGAGGTCTACTGGGACGTCCAAGCGGGCAATCCGCAAGCCGTTCCGGCACGGAAAGCCTTGGCGGGCAACATCCACCGTCTCGCGGAGATGGTGGAGACCGGGAACGAGGCCGCCTTCACGACGGTTCTCGACAGCCTGCGTGACTTCCTCGGCACCGACCTCGTCCATTACCAGGACCTGTGCGCCGAGGCCTTCAAGACCCTCTGACTTTTCCGAACGCACGGAAGGAGGAAGCGACCACGAACCGACTTCCTCAGCACCCAGACATCGCGCAGTAAAGACCTGAATCCTCTTGACCGAAAGGCGTATCCATATGACTCTGTCGATCGAGACCATCCTGTCGCCGGACCAGCGTGCCAAGCTCAGCGCTGACGAGACCGTCGGTGGCGGGAACCTGCTCCCTTCGGCGATCGCCTACAGCTCTGCTCCTGACAAGCCCTTCCTGCGCACCGAGCGTCCCGTCATCAACACCGACGGGCAGCCTCAGCACGAGTTCAGCCTGCTGGAGCTCGACCAGCTCGTGCAGAGCTGGTCGGTCTGGTACCGCGGCAAGGGTGTCAGCCCGCGTGACCGCGTCGCCGTCTACTTCGAGGACTCGTTCGCCTACTCCGTGCACTTCTACGCCTTGGCGCAGATCGGCGCCATCGCGGTGCTGATCAACAGCAACGCGTCCAAGGAGATCGCCCACTCGCTGATCAGGCAGACCACCCCGGTCGGCCTGTACATCGACCAGGCGAGGTACGACAAGATCGGCGCAGGCGAGCTGGACCTGCAGTGGATCACGACCGTCGAGGAGCAGCCCGCTCCCCCGGCGGCCGTGCTGCCGCCGGAGGGCCGGTTCAAGCACAACAACGAGGACCCGGTCACCATCCTGCACTCCTCGGGCACCACCGGTATCCCGAAGCCGACCATCCACACGCACCAGTCGATCACGGCCGGTCCGAAGTTCCGGCTGGTCGACCACAAGGAGAACCCGGGCGCGCTCACGATGACGTCGCTGCCGCAGTCGCACCTCGGCTGCATCGCGTACACCACGTACGCGGTGCTGGCGGGCGCCAACACGATCGCGGCCTTCGACCGTCCCGGTGACGAGCTCATCGCGGACGTCGCGGAGTACAAGCCCACCGCGGTGATGTCCTTCGCGCACGCCTACTCCGAGATCCCGGGCCTCAAGCTGGAGCCCGGCGTGCTCGACTCGGTGAACGTGTGGGTGTCCATCGGTGACGCCGTGCACGAGGCGCACATCAAGCACATCCTGGGCCTGCGGAGCAAGGACAAGCCGCAGTCGGCGTTCTTCGACCGGCTCGGCACCACCGAGCTCGGCTGGGGCGTGCTGCTCAAGATCCGCAACCTCGACACGGCGCGCAACGACCGGTGCGCCGGCAAGCCCGTCGGGGTCGCGGAGGTCGTCGTGCTCCGTGCCGACGGCACCATCGCGGGAGACAACGAGATCGGCCTGCTCGGGGCGCGTGGCCCCGCCATCACCCCCGGGTACTGGGCGAACTCCGACATCACCTACCGCAGCCGCCTGTCGGGCTACTGGCTGACCGGTGACAACGCGTACCGCGACGCCAACGGCGACCACTTCCTGGTCGACCGCTCGGTCGACGCCATCGAAACCGCGAACGGCGTCGGCTACTCGGTCTTCATGGAGGAGGTCATCCTCGCCGACGTGCCCGACGTCATCGACGCCGCGGTCGTGGCGGGCAAGCGGGACGGGCAGATCGTGCCCGTCGCGATCGTCACCACCGGCGACTCGGTCGTCGAAGCCGACAAGCTGCTGACCCTGGCGAACGAGGCTCTCGTCGCCGCCGGTCACCTGCCCGTCGGTGTGCTCGAGATCGCGCAGTACGAGGAGGACCTCCCGGTCGGCGTGACCGGCAAGGTGCTCAAGCGCGAACTGCGTGAGAAGTACAACGCGCTGGAGGTCTACACCTCCGCCGCAGACCCGCGCTACGTCGCCTCGGCGTAGCGCCCATGCGGGAAGGCCCCTTTCGCCGACCCCTCTCGGCGGAGGGGGCCTTCCCGTTCCACACCACCGTTTCGAGTTTCAAACCCACACCACACCCCACCTGTTCTGAGGAGAAAAGTCATGTCTGAGTCGCTCCTGGTTTTCGCCGCCGGCACCAACGTCGACGGCTGGCTGCAGCACTTCGACTCCACCGGCACCACCGCGAATTCAGTGAAACTCGGGGATTCCATAGTCGTGATCGCCAAGGGCCCCGGCACCGAGATCCCCGCACCGGCCGGGCTGCCCGCCCCGAAGCACGAGGTCGCCTCCAAGGGCGACTTCCGCCTCGGCCGCCGCGAGCTGCGCCCTGAAGGCACCATCGTCACCATCGGCGACGCCAAGGTCGGTGACGGCTCCGTCGCCGTCTTCGCCGGGCCGTGCGCGGTCGAGAACCGCGAGCAGATGATGGCCACCGCCTCGGTCGCCGCGCAGTACGGCTCCGTCGGCCTCCGCGGCGGCGCGTTCAAGCCCCGCACCTCGCCCTACTCGTTCCAGGGCCTGCGCTGGGCCGGGCTCGAGCTCCTGGAGGAAGCTCGCGCCCACACCGGGCTGCCGATCCTCACCGAGTGCGTCGACCCGCGGCACGTCGAGCGCCTCGCCGAGACCATCGACGGCTTCCAGATCGGCGCCCGCAACATGCAGAACTTCGAGCTGCTCTCCGAGGTCGGCAAGGCGGGCCTGCCGGTCGTGCTCAAGCGCGGTTTCGGCTGCACGGTCGACGAGACGCTCGCCGCGTCGGAGTACATCACCGCGCAGGGCAACGACCAGGTCGTGCTGTGCGAGCGCGGTATCCGCACCTTCGAGCACTCGACCCGGTTCACCCTCGACCTCTCGGCGGTCGCGCTGATGAAGCAGCGCTCGCACCTGCCGGTGATGGTCGACCCGAGCCACTCGGTCGGCATTCCCGCGCTGGTCGAGCCGATGACGCTGGCCGCGGCGGCCGCCGGCGCCGACGCGCTTCTCATCGACATCCACGTGCAGCCGGAGCAGGCGCTCTGCGACGGCAAGCAGGCACTGGTGCCCGAGGCGTTCCGCGGCTTGATGACCAAGCTGGAGCTGCTCGCCATGGGTATCGGCCGCAAGATGGGCGGCGTCGTCCGGCCCGCCCCCGACTTCGCGTAACACACATTCCTGGGGTGAGACCCATGTCCACATTGGACTCGGTATTGGCCGACGAGGATTTCGCGGAAGACCGGCGTGGCCTCAATCCGCACGAGCGGATCAGCTGCCGATACCACCGCCGGTGGGCGCATGAATGTGTCTCCTCACCTTTGCACGTGATCCCGGTGACCGGGCACCGCTGGTGCCGCGGGTGTGAAAGCCCGCTGTCCGTGGCCGTCGATGACCTGATGGGCGTGGTCGTGCTGACCTGTCCCCGTTGCGGCGAGACCCCGGACAACCCGGCGACCCAGCAGATCGTCCGCACCTGCCGAGCCAGCTTCCAAGCCTCGCACGGCACTGAACTTGTGAACGCCGCCTAGGAGAAACTATGGAACTCTGCATCATCGGTGCCGGGCCAAGAGGCCTCTCCGTCCTGGAAAGACTGTGCGCCAACGCCCGTGATCGCGACCCGACCCAGCACGTGACCGTCCACGTCATCGACCCGCACATCCTCGGCGGCAGCAACGTCTGGCGCACTTCGCAGTCCACCGAACTGCTGATGAACACCGTCGCCTCGCAGATCACCATGTTCGCCGACGACTCGGTCGACTGCGCCGGTCCGGTCGTGGCGGGCCCGAGCCTGCACGACTGGGCTCGTTTCGTGCACACGTTCGCGGGCAAAGTGCCCGAGTGGGTGGAAAAAGAGGCCAAGCGGCTCGGCCCCGACTCCTACCCGTCACGTGCCTTCTACGGGCACTACCTGCAGTGGGTGCTGCGGCACCTGCTCAAGACCACTGTGGACCATCTGTCGATCGAACTGCACGCGCTCACGGCGACCTCGCTGTCCGACGACTCGGACGGCACGCAGACCGTCACGCTGTCCGACGGCAGCACGCTGGAGAGCCTGGACGCCGTCGTGCTCACACAGGGCCACCTGCCGAGCATCCCGACCGAGAACGAGAGCACGCTCGCCGACTACTCGGCCCGCCAGGGCCTCGACTACGTCCCGCCGATCAACCCGGCCGACCTCGACCTCGGGTTCCTGGAGCCGGGTCAGCCGACCATCCTCAGAGGACTCGGGCTCAACTTCTTCGACTACATGGCGCTGCTGACCGTCGGCCGTGGCGGGGAGTTTTCCCGTGACGGCAACGGAAAGCTCGTCTACCACGCTTCGGGAGCCGAGCCCAGGATCATCACCGGATCCCGGCGCGGCATCCCGTACCACGCGCGTGGTGAGAACCAGAAGGGCCCGTACGGCCGCCACGACGCGATGTTCCTGACCGCTGACGTCGTCGCCGGTTTCCGGCAGCGCGCCAGCCGCGGGCACCGGGCGAACTTCCGCACGGAGGTCTGGCCGCTCATCGACCGTGAGATCCGCGCGGTCTACTACTCGACGCTGCTCACCGAGCGGCACTGCGGCTGCGACGCGGACACGTTCCTGCGCCGCTACCGCGCGCTGGAGATCGAGGACGCCGGCGACGCGAACCGGTTCGACCCGTTCACTCGGATCGAATCGCAGGCCGAGGAGTCCTTGCTCGAACGCTCCGGCATAGCGCCGGAGGAGCGCTGGGACTGGCACGCGATCTCGAAGCCGTACGGCGAGAAGAAGTTCGCGAACGCGGCCGAATACCGCGAGTGGCTCATCCCCTACCTGTCCAACGACGTGAAGGAAGCCAAGCGCGGCAACGTTTCCAGCCCGCTGAAGGCCGCGCTCGACGTCATGCGCGATCTCCGCAACGAGATCAGGCTGATCGTCGACCACAGTGGACTGTCCGGTGACTCCTACCGTGACGACCTGCTCGGCTGGTACACCCCGTTCAACGCGTTCGTGTCCATCGGCCCGCCCGCCAGGCGGATCGAGGAGCTGGTCGCGCTGATCGAGGCCGACGTCATCGAGATGGTGGGCCCCGGCATGATCGTCGAGACCCCGGACGACGGACTCGGCTTCCAGGTCGGCTCCAGCGAGATCCCCGAGCAGGTGATCCGCGCGACCGCGCTGATCGAGGCCCGGCTGCCCGAGCCCGACCTGCGCCGCACGACCGACCCGCTGATGGGCAGTCTCCTGGCGCGTGGCGAGGCACGGGTCTACCGGATCCCGAGCAACTCCGGCGGGCACTACCAGACCGGCGGGCTCGCGGTGTCCAACCGGCCGTACAACCTGGTGGGCGCGGCCCGGCAGCCGCACCCGCGCCGGTTCGCGTTCGGCGTGCCGACCGAGGCCGTGCACTGGGTGACCGCGGCGGGCATCCGGCCAGGGGTCAACTCGGTGATCGTGGCCGACGCGGACGCCGTGGCGCGCGCCAGCCTCTCGGCGGCGTCACTGCGCTTCAGCCAGGCGGCCGGCCTATGACGGACTTCGGCATTCTGGCACCCGGCTGGGCGGGCACGGGCGTCGACGAGCTGGTCAGCGACCTCGCGTGGGTGCAGGCCATGCTCGACGCCGAGGCCGCGCTCGCGCGTGCGCAGGCCGAGCTCGGCGTGATCCCGGCCGAGGCGGCTCGTGTCATCGTCGCCGCCTGCTCGGCGGACCGGCTCGACCTGCGCGGGCTGGCCGCCGGGGTGTACGCGACGGCCAACCCGGTCGTCGCGCTGGTCGCCCAGCTGACCGCGGTGGTGGAGTCGATGGACGACTACGCCGTCGACTACGTGCACCGCGGCAGCACGAGCCAGGACATCCTCGACTCGGCCATGATGCTGGTCACCTCCAGGGTCTTCGCCCGGATATTGACCGAGCTCAGGTCATGCGCGGAAGGGATGGCCGAGCTCGCGCGGCAGCACCGGCGCACCCCGATGGCGGGCCGCACGCTGACCCAGCACGCGGTGCCGATCACGTTCGGGCTCAAGGCCTCGGTCTGGCTCAAGCTGGTGCTGGACACGATCGAGCGCGTCGAGCGCGTGGTGCTGCCCGCGTCACTGGGCGGCGCGGCCGGCACCTTGTCGGCCTATGGCGAATACGCGGCACAGGCCGGTGTCCGCGGCGGGATCGAGCTGATCGAACCGTTCGCGCGGCACCTCGGGCTGGAGCCGTCCGTGCCGTGGCACAGCATCCGCACCCCGATCGCGGACATCGCGGGCGCGCTGGTCTTCGTGGCCGGTGCGCTCGGGAAGTTCGCGCTCGACGTCCAGGTGCTGACCAGGACCGAGATCGGCGAGGTCGCCGAGCCGTCCGCGCCGGGACGTGGCGCTTCTTCGGCCATGCCGCAGAAGCACAACCCGGTGTACTCGACGCTGATCATGACCGCGGCGCGGCAGATCCCGGCGTACGCGCTGGTGCTGTACCAGAGCATGGTCGTCGAGGACGAGCGGTCGGCGGGCGGCTGGCACGCGGAATGGCAGCCACTGCGGGAAATCCTGCGACTGGCCGCCGGAGCCGCGACCAACGCCGCCGCGCTGGCGGGCGGTCTGCGAGTGCAGCCCGAAACCATGCGGGACAACCTGGCGCTGACCGGCAGCGCCCTCGTGTCGGAGAAGCTCGGCGCGGTGCTCGCACCGTTGCTGGGCAAGGCGCCGGCGAAGAAACTCCTCACCCGGCTCATCGAGGAATCGGCCGCGACCGGCGCCGACCTGGTCGACCTGCTGGCGTCGGAACTGCCGCAGCTCGACCCCGCCGCCGTCCGTGACCTGCTCGACCCGGCCCAGTACGTCGGCGACGCCCCGGCGCTCACCGACCTGGTCCTCCGTACTCACATCACCTGAAAGTAGTACCCATGGAAGCATTCATCCTGACCGGAACCTTTGGCGTGGTCTGCCGCAATTCCCTGTACCTGACCGAGCTCGCGAAGCGCGGGCTCAAGATCCTCCTGATCACCCAAGCGCGCTGGCGGGATGAGGCGTTCGCCCGGATGGCCGAGCCCGGCCACCCGGCTTCGATGATCCACGAAATCGGCTTCATCGACGGCGGTGTGAGCGAGGAAGGCAGTTACAACGCCGGCGTCGTCGCACTCGGGCAGGCGTGGCGCGAGAAGTACGAGATAGCCGGTGTGCTCGCCGTCGGGGAGACCCTCGTCGAGCCGACCGGGATACTCGCCGACGCGCTCGGCATGCCGAGCCCCGGCCTGCGCGCCACCCGGGTCTGCCGCAGCAAGTACCTGCAGCGGTTCTACCTGCCCGAGTTCAGTCCACTGTCGATAGTGCTCCCGGCAGGCGAGCGCGAAACACTGCACCCTGAGGACGTGCGGTTCCCCGCCGTGGTCAAGCCCGCCAGCCGTCACTCCAGCTCCGGTGTGGAGATGGTCGACGACTGGGACGAGCTGCACAGGCAACTCCAAACCTACCCGGAACACGAGACCGTTCTCGTCGAAGCCAAGGTCGTCGGCCAGGAGTTCTCGGTCGAAAGCCTTGTCCAGCACGGAAAGGCGATCTTCACCTCGGTCACCCGCAAGGAGACGACCGACTCACACGCCCGCACCTTCGTCGAGCTGTCCCACAGCGTGCCCAGTGACCGGTTGGACGTCCAGGACGCGCTGCTCGACGCCAACCAGAAGATGCTCGACAAGCTCGGCTTCGAAAACGGCATCGCGCACGCCGAATGGCGCGTCGACGCCGAAGGGAAACCCTTCCTGATGGAGGTCGCGGCCCGCACGCCCGGCGATGGGATCATGGTCCTTTATGGACTCGCCACCGGCGCGGCCGCCGAACCCGAGATCACGAAGATCGCGCTGGGTGAGGACGCGAGCTACCCGGCTCCGGCCAGGCACGCCCGGCAAATCTACCTGGAGCATGAACTCGGCACGCTCGCCGACGTCGTCATCGAGTGGGACGGCATAGAGCCGCACTGGCTCGGCGAGGACGGCCTGTGGCCGGAAATCCAGCCGGGTGCCCAAGACGACCCGCCCACCTTGCGAGCACTGCTCGTACTGAAAGGAAAGGGAACGACGCTCACCGAACTCAGCGCGTCCGAGGACAGGGCGGTCACCTTCCTCATCGACGCCCCGACAGTGAAGGAGCTCGACGAACTGGAGAACCGGGTCCGCGAGGCCGTCACCATCAAGGTCGAGAAGTAAGGAGCAGAACATGGTCACCCCACTTGTGATGGTGATGCCCTACAAGGCCTTCGTCGAGAAGGCCACGCAAGAGGGGTTCGCCGTCTGCGCGATCTGGGACCCGGGCATGGGCCCGATGATGCCGCCGGGGTTCAACTTCCCCGAGTACCTGAAGGAGGTCGAACAGCACGCCGACTCACTCATGTACGCCGACTTCACCGACCGGGAGGAGCTCGCCAGAGTCATCACGAAAGCCGTCCGGAACACCGGTGCCGAGCTCGTCTACCACGTAGGCATGGAAGCCAGCATGGTCCCCGCCTACGAGATCGCCGACGAGCTCGGCACCGCGGTCAACCCGCCGCGGTCGATCCGGCTGCTCAACAACAAGCACGAGATGCGCAAAATGCTGGCCACGCACGGGCTTTCGAGCGTCCAGTACGCGCACGCCGACCACTGGCGTGACGTCGACGCGCTGCTCGGCGGCTTCCGGCTGCCGGTGGTCGTCAAACCGACCGACCTCGCCGCGTCGCAGGGCGTGTTCAAACTGACCGATCGCGCCCAGCTCGCCGACTGGGGCAAGCTGCTCGAGTCCTACGACTACGACGGCCCGGTGCTGATCGAGGAGTTCCTCGACGGCCCCGAGTTCAGCGTGGAGAGCATGTCGATCCACGGTGAGCACCACGTCATCGGCGTCACCCGCAAGGTTCTCGGCCCGCCGCCGACCTTCGTCGAGGCAGGCCACATACATCCGGTCGCCGAATCCGCCCAGACCAAGGCGATCGCGACGCTGACCAAGGAACTGCTGCGCGTCTCCGGTTACCAGACCGGCCCGGTGCACACCGAGGTCATCTGGACCCAGCGCGGCCCGAGAATCGTTGAATCCCAGGCACGTCTGGGCGGCGACAAGATTCCGCAACTGGTCCAAATGGCCACCGGATTCGACCTCGAGCGCGAGATCTTCCGCGCGCTGAAAGGCGGCCCGATCACCCCGAAGACCCGCGGCGACGTCGCGAGGATCCACTACTTCTCGTTCATACCGGGCACGATCAAGTCCATCGACGGGTTGGACATCGTGCGCGATCTGGAGTTCGTCGGCGACGTCAGCTTCCCGTTCGAAGTGGGCGGGACCCTGCCGGTGACCGTCGACTCGCGCACCCGCCACGGGTTCGTGACCTTCCACGGCAAGGACGAGGCCGAGACGGACGCCCGCCTCGATCTCATCAAAGCACTGGTGCGGGTGATCACCGAATGAATTTCCTGAAGCTGCACCCGAATCTGCGGGTCCGCATCGGGGTCGGGTTCGTCAACCGGCTGCTCGACTCGATGATCACCTCGTTCATGGCCATCTACCTCGCGTTCCGCTACGGCGTCGCGGTGGCGGGCGTGCTCATGTTCGTGGTGGTCTCGTTCGGCGTCGTCGGCATGCTCGTGGGTGGCCACATTTCCGACACCCGCGGCAGGCGGCAGACGTTGCTGCTCACCGAGTTCGCCGGCGTCCTCACCTTCGCGGTGATGGCGCTCGGCGACTCGTGGGGCGACACGGTGCTCGTGTACGGCGCGTACCTGGTGAACCGGTTCGCGGCCAGCGTCGCATTGCCCGCGAACGACGCGCTGATCATCGACGTGACCACGCCCGAAGACCGCAAGCAGGTCTACACCTTCATCTACTGGACGATCAACCTCGCGCTCGCCATCGGCGGGCTGGCAGGCGGTTTCCTCTACAACGGACACTTCACGCTGCTGCTCGGCGGCGCCGCCGTCTGCACCGCCGGCGTCGTTCTCGTGACGTACTTCTTCATCGCGGAGACGAAGCCGGTGGTCGAAAACGCTCCACCCCGCGCTTCGGCGCTGGCGGAGTTCAGCGCGGGCTACAAACTGGTCATCAGGGACGGGATGTTCATCCGGTACATGGTGGCCGCGACCCTGTTCATGGGCATCGAGCTGCAGCTGACCAACTACGTCGGCGTCCGGCTCGCGCACGATTTGCCCAATGGCATCGAGCTGCTCGGCATCCTGCGTGCCGAGAACACCGCTCTCGTCGTGATCCTCACGTTGTTCTCGCACCTGTTGTTCCGGCGGCTCTCCGACAACGTCCGCCTCCTCGGCGGTGTCGGCATCTTCGTGGCCGGGTACATGGTGCTGACCGTGTCCAACACCGGCTGGGTACTGCTGATCGCCGGGTTCGTGTTCACCATCGGTGAGCTGATGAACGTCCCGGTCAAGCAGGCGATGCTGGCGAACATGGTCCCGGAACAGGCCAGGACCCGGTACATGGCCGTCTACAACCTGAACATCCGCGTCGCGCAGATGCTCGCCGCGGTCTGCCTCTCGCTCGGCTCGATCGTGCCGCCGTGGGGCATGGCGCTGCTGTTCGGCGCGGCCGGGCTGGTGATCCTCAGTCAGTTCCGGGTGCTCCTGGCACGTTCAGCGGTTCGGGAGCCGGTCGCGGTGTGACCGGCCGGGTGCGTTCGGCCCAGCGGACCGCCGGTCCGGTCGCCAGCCCGGAGGCCAGGAAAACGACACCCAGCAGAATCCAGCCCGGCGCACCCCACTCGACGATCAGCGTGACCAGCAGCAGCGGCCCCAACATCCTCGCGACCGGCAGGCCGGCGCCGAAGAAGCCCTGATACTGGCCCTGCTTGTCAGCGGGTGCGAGCTCGAAGCTCATCTCCCACGCGCCGGCGGACTGCTGCATCTCGCCGATCACCTGAATGGTCGCGGCGACCAGCAAAATGGCCACCGGGATCCAGACCGCGGCATGGATCTGCGAGAACGCGAACACCACACAAGACAGGAACATCACCCAGCCGGACTGCGTGACGATCTTCGACGCCGAACCGAGGTCGGTCACTTTTCGCGCCACCCGCACCTGGAACAGCATCACCACGGCGGTGTTCAGCACGAGCAGCGCGGACACCATCCAGGTCGGCGCGTTCGTCCGCTCGGTGATCCACAGTGGAGTCGCCAGGCTGATGATCGGCATCCGCAGCAGCATGATCATGTTGAGGAAGGAGATCAGCGCGTACGGCTTGTCGCGCAGCACGGCGAGCTTCGGCTCGCCTTCGACATGCGGCACCGGCGCGACCGGTGGCAGTTTCAAGACCAGCAGCGCCGAAAGCAGGAAGCTCACCGCGTCCATCCCGATGACGGCGAGGTAGGCCTCCTTGGTGTCGAACTGCAGCGCCAAGCCGCCGATCGCGGCGCCGATGGCGATACCCGCGTTCGTCACCGCCTGCAGGTACGCCCGCGTCTTGGTGCGGTCCTGCCGTTCGACCAGCGCGGCCAGCAGCGCCTGGCGCGCCGCGGACAGCCCGGACTGGCATGTCGCATAAACGACCACCGACACCAGAAACAACGGGAACGTCCGCACGACCAGGAAAGAAGCCACCGCGACACTCGTGCCGAGCGCCAGCAGTGTCGCGACCCCGCGAGTGCCGAAACGGTCGGCGAGATGACCGAGTGGCACGCCCATCAGGAACCCGACCGCCCAGCCGATCGTGAGACCGAGACCGATCTGCGTCGGGGAAAGGCCGATGATCCGGGTGAAGTAAAGGACAGAACAGACGTAGTACGCGCCGTCCCCGACGGAGTTGGTCAGCTGACCGGCCGCGAGCACCGTCGGCGGGCCCGGCGGCGGGGCGATTCGGCTGAGCAGTGCACTCCGGGCCACGGTGTCTCCTAGTTAAGTGGTAACCGAACGTGCCATCCCCGCGCACAGCACGTCAAGCACCCGTTCGGCGTTCGGACATCGGAAAGGACGGTGAAACGGCCATGCCCGGTTACCGCTACGACGTGTTCCTCAGCTGCGCGCGCACCGGGCCGTCACGGAAGTGGACGGTGAATCATTTCCGGGATCTGCTCGATCGGAGCCTGGCCAAGCTCATCGAGGAACCGAAAATCGTCCTCCCCGGCGAAGGCGAGCTGCGCGACGCCCGGCTGCTCGTGCCGATCTGGTCGCCGCCGTACTTCACCTCACCCGACTGCCTCAGCGAGTGGGAGTCGATGCGGCTGCGCGAACGCCTCTGCGGCCACCGGCTGATCTGCCCGGTGCGGTTCTCCGGCGAGGGCATGGCCGGGCACGACCTGCGGCGCTGGAACCGCCCGCACCCGTCGTTCCGGCAGACCCCGCGCTACGACTCGCTGGCCGACGAGGTCGGCAAGCTGGCGCTCGCACTGGCCGATTTGCTGCCACGGGTCCCGCGCTGGCGCGCCTGGCCGTCGGCGCACCCGCGCCCGCCCGCCCAGCCACCGCCGTCACTCCCCCAGTTGTGAGGCCACCATGATCACCACCTTCTACGCACGGCGTGAGCACCCGCCGTCCGCCGAACTGGCGCGGCGGACGGCGACGGTGCTCGCGGGCTGGGGACACCGCGTGCTGTGCGTCGAACGGTCAGCGCTGGCCGGATTCCTGAGCGATCCGGCCACTCCGGTGATCGCCCGCCAGGACAACGGGGTCGAAATCATCCACGGCGCGGCCGAACGCGTCGACCTCGAGACCCTCTACACGGACCGGCGCCTTGGCGACGCGCTCGAAGCCTGGCGCGCCGACCACGCGCACCGGTACGACGCCGTGCTCATCGACTGTCCACACGGGACCTCCGACACCGCTGCCATATGCCTCGCGCAACTGCCGGACACGGTGGTCGCGGTCTCCGGCGACGGCTCGACCGACGCCGAGCTGGCCGACATCCTGCGCCGCGCCGACGCGGCACGCGACCGGATGTCCTACGGCCTGCCGCAGCTGACCTTCGTCCCGATCCTGCCGCCCGGCACGACGTCGCCGACGCTGACCGCGCTGGCCGACAACTGGATCTCCCGCGAGGTCTCGCCTGCCGCCGCGCTCACCGCGCTGGCGTTCGACGCGCGACGGCACCAGCCACGGCTGCTCGCCGCACTGCTGGTCCGCGAACTCGACGCCAGCAGGCTGCTGGTGCAGAATCCGCGCCTGCTCGTCGCGGGCGCGCGCAAAGCCGAACTCCGCCGCGAACACGCATTACGTGGTCGAATCCGAGATCTTCTCACGAAATTGACCCATTCGGCCCAAGACTGGGACGCGGTGCGGGTTTTACTGGGCACCCTGGAAACCGGACTGCGCCTCGGCGACTGGGACACCCTCGATCGAGCACTCGCGGCGCTCAGCGTCACCCACACGCGTCACAATCGGCCCATTCCCGCTGATGTGGCGGCACGGACAGTGACCCTGCTGGATCACCTCTGACCCCGGTTTCGGTCGCCCCCTCGGCGATCGAAACCCGGGCGGTCCCGATTGCCGATATCGCCCGAAGCCACCTATTGTTACGGCTTGAATTTGAATTCTCCAGGGTCGATCCTGAACTGAAACAAACGCAGTGGCGGCCGACGAAAGGACAACGCGTTGTCCGACGGGAGCTATCCGTCCAGCGAAATGGACACCGACCGGTTCGCCGTGATCGTGCCCCCTCGTCCCCGTCGCTGGACCACCGTGATCATCGTCGCCGTGATGGCACTCGCGGTCGCCGTGGTCGCCGGCATCGTCTACGTCGCGATCTCCAGCGCCAAGCGCATGCAGGACGCCGCCCCGCCACCGGCCGCGCAAGAGCCACTGCTGCAGACGTCGTCGTCGCGCTCGCCCAGCAGCGCGCCGTCCTCGTCACCCACGACCACCACCACGACCTCGTCGGCGGCCACCGGCCTCAAGCCGGTCACCGGCCCCGCCGGGCTGGTCGTTTCGCTGCCACCCTCCTGGTCGGTGCACGCGGGCGCCGTCGCGAGCAACCGCGAGGCGACCGACCCCGACGAGGCCAGCAGGCTGATCCGCTTCGGCGGCAACCCGTCGTCATCGGGCTCCCTGTTCGACATCACCGCGCGCAACGAGACCCGCAACACCTCGATCAGCACCGACTACCAGCGCGTACGCCTGGACAAGATCGACTTCGGGAACGCCAGCGAAGCCGTCGACTGGGAGTTCACCTTCACCAAGAGCGGCAAGGCCACGCACGCCCGCGGAGTCTATTGGCGTATCGACAACACCGACTACGTCGTCTACACCTCGTCCTCGGAGACGAGCTGGGCCGAGTCGGCGGAGATCTTCGACAGCGTGCTCGCCTCCGCCCAGCCGCGCTGACCTGACGGCGTATCGGGCGGCAGTGCGCCGCCAGTGAGCGCGCTGCGCCAAGGTGGATCCAGCACGCACCGGATCGACCGACAAGGGGCATTTCGATGGCGGACCTGACCGGCAAGACCGCGCTGGTGACCGGCGCCTCGCGGGGCATCGGCCGCGGCATCGCCCGCAGGCTGGCCGCGGACGGCGCGCTGGTCGCGGTGCACTACGGCAGCAACGACACGGCGGCCAAGGAAACCGTCGCGGCGATCGAGCACGAGGGCGGCGCCGCGTTTCCCGTCAAAGCACCGCTGGGTGTGGACGGCGATGTGGAGAACCTGCTGACCGGGCTCCAAGCCGGACTCGACGGCCGCCCCTTGGACATTCTGGTGAACAACGCCGGTTCCGGCGGCCCCGGCTCACTCACGATGGCCACGCCCGCGACGTTCGACGAGACGTTCGCGGTGAATGTGCGGGCCCCGTTCTTCCTGCTGCAACAGGCGCTTCCGCTGCTCAACGACGGCGGACGGGTCGTGCTGATCTCGTCGTCGATCACCAGGGTGCCGTTGCCTGCCGCGCTCGTGTACGGGATGACGAAAGGCGCGCTGGAGATGCTGGGCCGGACACTCGCGATCCCGCTGGGCCAACGGCAGATCACGGTCAACGTGGTCTCGCCCGGAGTCACGGACACCGACCTGATCGCGCCGGTACGGGATCAGCCGGGGATCATCGAAGCGCTCTCGGCGTCGATCGCGCTGGGCCGGATCGGGCAGCCCGCGGACATCGCGGACGCCGTCGCACTGCTCGTCTCCGACGACGGCCGGTGGATCACCGGGCAGGTCATCGAGGTCAGCGGCGGCGCGAACATCGGCGTGATGGGCGTCTAGGGCGTGTCCTAGGCAGCGCGCGGCGCGACCGACGCGGAAACGCGAAGCAGGAACTCGGTGTTCGAGGAGGTCTTGCGGAGCTGGTCGAGCAGCTGCTCGGTGGCGTTCTGGCCGTGCAGCGCGCGGCGCACGTCGTGCATGATGACCAGCTCCTCGCGAGGCACCAGCAGCTCGTCGCGGCGGGTGCCGGACGCGGTGATGTCCACGGCCGGGAACACGCGGCGCTCGGCGAGTTTGCGGTCGAGCTTGAGCTCGGCGTTGCCGGTGCTCTTGAGTTCCTCGAAGAACAACGTGTCGGCCAGCGACCCGGTTTCGACCAGCGCGGTGGCGATGATCGTCAGCGAGCCGCCGTGCTCGATGTTGCGCGCCGCGCCGAGAAAACGCTTGAGCGGCTGCAGGGCGCCGGCGTCGACACCGCCGGACAGGATCCGGCCGGACGGTTTCCCGGCCAGGTTGTACGCGCGGCCGAGCCGGGTGAGCGAATCGAGCAGCAGCACGATGTCCTCGCCGTTCTCGACGCGGCGCTTGGCGCGCTCGATGGCGAGTTCGGCGACGGCGATGTGCTCGGCAGGCGGCCGGTCGAAGGTCGACGCGATGACCTCGCCGTCAATGGACCGGCGCAGGTCGGTGACCTCTTCAGGACGCTCGTCGACGAGCACGACCATGAGCTCGCATTCGGGGTGGTTGACCGAGATTCCGTGCGCGATCCCTTGCAGCACAGAGGTTTTACCGGCCTTGGGCGGCGCGGGGATCAGCGCGCGCTGCCCCTTGCCGAGCGGCATCACCAGGTCGATCACCCGGGTGAGCAGCAAATTGGGTTTGGTTTCGAGCAGGAGGCGCTGATCGGGATGGATCGGCGTCAGTGCGGTGAATTCGGGACGGTTCCCGGTGGGTTCGGCGCCATTGACGGTGTCGATCTGCGTCGTGGTGCCGCTGATCACGTCGCCCTGGCGCAGCGCGTACTTGCGCACGGTGGCCAGCGGCAACGGGACGTCGCCGGGCCCGGCGTTGTAGCCGGACCTGACGAACGCGGTTTTCGCTTGTATGTCAACGATTCCATAGATGGTATTTTCGGGCATGGGTGTTCTCCAAGGATGCGAACGCGACCAGAACGGATCGCGGGAAAGAGGGAAGCGAGACCGGAAGGCCTGACTTCGGGAAGATGCCCCGGGGCGGCTCAGCTAGCCGACTTCCACTGGGAGCACCGTCAGCATACGCGGCTTCGCGCCGAAGCGCAACGCACCCCGTCTCCGGTACACTTCGGCCGAGCCTGAGGGGAGGTCGCGTGTCCACGTTGCTACAGCTGGCATTTCCGGCGTTGACCAGCCCCGGCGCGCTGCTCGCCTTCGCCTCGGTGCTCGCCGCGAGCCTCTTGGTCGTCCTGCTCGTCTCGCACGCACACGGCGGCGAACTCACCCTGTGGTCCTCGCCGGTACGCGGCCGCGCCACCGCCTTGCGCGAGCGTTCGCGACGCGCCGCTTTCCTGCGCCTACGAGACCCTGACGCCCGAGGGCGACGGCGTCCCCGCGCACCCGGACCGCGCAGCCTGGCTGCGTAGCACTTTCTTTCACGCAGCCAATCCGCTTATCCCCCAACCCTTTTCTTTCTCAGCGGAGTGCTGCCCATGTTCGGTTTCCTCGACGTGCCCGTTTCCGGCGCGTACCACCTCGTCACCTGGCTCGCCTCGATCACCCAGCCGGTCACCGGCCCTTTGGCCGTCTCGGTCGCGATCATCGTGTTCACCCTCTGCGTCCGCCTGCTGCTGCATCCCTTGAGCAGGGCGGCTCTTCGCGGTGAGCGCGCACGCGCGGTGATGCAGCCTGAGCTTCAGAAGCTGCAGAAGAAGTACGCGGACAACCCCGACCGATTGCGCCAAGAGGTGGCGAAACTCCAGGAAGAATCCGGCGTCTCGTTGTTCGCCGGTTGCCTGCCGATGTTCGCCCAGCTGCCGTTCTTCTGGGTGATGTACCAGCTCTTCTCATCCGCGACCGTGGCGGGTGAACCCAATGCCCTGCTGGCCGGGACGCTCTTCGGCAGTCCGCTCGGCGCGCATTGGCCCGCGCTGTCCGGCAGTCCCGTCTACTTCGGACTCGCCGCGGCGCTCGCGGTCGTCGCCTGGTTCTCGTCGCGCTGGCAGGCCCGGCAATCGCCCGACAGCCCCAAATTCCTGCGCCTGCTCCCCTACGGCACCGTGCTGGCCGCCGGTTTCGTGCCGCTCGCGGCCGGTCTCTACCTGCTGACGACGACCACCTGGACGGTCGCCGAACGCGCCTGGCTCCGGAGGCCGCGAGGGGAAAACGCCGCCCTCACAGCGGTTTCCCCTCGCGACCGGACCCGGGATGCCTAGAAGTACGTGATGTCCCAGTGGTTGCCCTCATCGCAGTACAGGTTGCCAGCGGCGGACTTCCACTGAGGGTAGCCGTCGCCACGCAGCCCGATGTAGGTGAAGCTGTTCTTGACGTAGGAGTCGATGCAGCTGTTGTGCGAGATGTCGATCTTGTAGCCGTTCCAGTGGCTGTAGGTGCCGGAGGCGTGCCCGACCTCGGTGCCGCCGGTGATGTTGATCGCGCAGCCACTGGACCGCTTGAGCGTGATCGCCTGGCTCACCGTGCTCTGGTTGATCTGCTCGTACGACGTGCACGTCGAGACGTTCCGGTTGGTGCAGCCACCGCTCGACGAGTGGGTGATGCCGGCGCCGCCCAGCTGCGACTGGGCGGCGGACTGGCTCAGTTTCGTGACGGCCGAAGCGGTGCCCGTGGTGAACAGGAGCGCCGCCCCGATGGCCGTGACGGCCACCGCCAGCCGAGGGAGTACGCGCATGGAGTGCCTCCGGTGTCGTGGGATTCCCAACGCGCTGGAGCTTCGGCGGGGCCGCCATAACTTCGCCAAACAGCACCCGGATGTGACACTCAGGAACCAGGTGCCCCACTGATCTTCGTCAATGCTTCACGGGTTAGCTCACAACCTTGTGACCTGCTGTTTAGCCCGGCGAGCGCCCTCAGCTCCCACAACGGGAAGCCCAATTCACGGAACAGGTTCGCGGCGAGCGTGAACGCCGACGCGTCGTCCCGGATCCGGCCGAGACTGAGCAAGGCGTACCCGGCGCCGCGACGGTCACCGAGATCGGCGAACGTGGTCATCGCCGTCTTCAGGTGCCCTTCCGCGGCCACCCGGTCACCCCCGAGGTGACATGCGTCGGCGAGGCTGCGATGCGTGTACGCCGCCGCGTGCCGGTGCCCGAGCCGCTCGAACAGCAGCAGCGAGCGCGCGAGGTGCCGCCTGCTGTCCGCGGCCTCACCCAGCTCGGTGTGCAGGTCACCGAGGCTGCGCAGCACATGCGCCTCCCAGTGCCGCTCGCCGGCGCGCGTGGCGTTGCCGAGCGCGTCCTCCAGCAAGGCCCCTGCCTCGTCATGGCGCCCATGCCGCCGGAGCACGTCGGCATAGCGCTTCGCGGCCTGGTCGTTGCGGTCCTCGGCGAGCAGCATGCTCAGCTCGAAGCTCTCGATCGCCCGCCGGACGTCCCCGAGGTCCTCCAGCAGCGACCCAAGCTGATACGCCGCGACCGCCTGCCCTCGAGTGTCACCCTTCAGGAGCACCAGCGCCTCACGCAGCTCGCTCAACGCCCGCTGTCCGTCTCCGAGTTCGGCGTGCACATCGGCGAGCGCGACCAGCGACGCCCCGGTACCCCGATCGTCCCCGAGCGCCCGGAACCGGCTTTCGGCCAGCTCGAAGTACCGCCGCGCGCGCTGCGACCGGCCGTCCTCCCAATGCAACGAGCCCGCATTGAGCAGCTTGACGGCCGTTTCCGGGCCATCGGCGGCGAGCCCGAGCAGCGACACCGTGTGCGCGGACCCGGCGGGGCTCGCCGCCAGCGCGCCGTACGCCGCCGCGAGCCGCTCGATCACCGCGGCGAACACCCGCCCGGTCGCCACCGGATCCGGCGCCGCACGCCAGAACAGCCGCACGAAATCAGGCAGCACGTACCGGACGAACCCCAGCGCGTCCCGGCCATCGGTGACCAGGAGATGGCCATCGACCAGCGCGTCGAGCAGGTCCCTGGCCGCCGCCACCGGCAGTTCGAGCAACGCCGCCGCCGACCACTCGGTGACCTCGGGCGAACAGGACGCGAGCAGTCGCAGCGCACCACGCTCCTCGGCCGACCGCTCCCGCATGGCCGACGAGAGCGCGGCCCGGACGCTGAGGTCACCGGCGATCAGCTCGTCGAGCGTCCGCGTCTCGTCAGCCAACCGCGCGGCCAGCTCGCTGACCAGAAGATGCGGACGCTGCGCGAGCTTCGCACCGGCCACGCGCGCGGCGAGCGGCAGACCACGGCACAGCCGAACCAACTCGGCCCCGGCCACAGGCTCCGCGCGCAACCGCTCGCGGCCCAGCAAGTCCCCGATCTCGGCCAGCTCCCCGACTTCGACCGTCTGCCCCGGCACCCCGAGCAGCCTGCGCCGCGACGTCGCCAACACCAGGCATCCCGACCCACTCGGCAGCAGCGAACGCAGCTGACGCTCCGACGCGACGTCGTCGAGCACGATCAGCAGGCGCCGATCGCTGGTCTGCCCTCGCCAAAGCCCGACGAGCTCACTCAGGTCATCAGGCGGCTCGACTCCCAACGCGATCAGAAATCCGGCCAGCACGTCGCGTGGCGTAGCCCGGCCTATCTCCGCGTAGAGCTGGCCGTCAGGAAAGCGTTTGCGTGCTCGTCGCGCGGCATGGACGGCCAGCGCCGTCTTGCCGATCCCGGGCGGTCCGTGCAGCACGACCAGCCCCTTCGCCCGCTCCAGCTCGGCAAGCTGGACCGTTCGCCCGACGAAGTCCGGCGTCGAGGCAGGCAGCTGCGCCGGCGGGTCGCCGCAGGTCCACTCCCGGCCCGCGATCCGCCGGTAAAGGCGATACAGGTCGTCCCCAGGCCTGACCGCGGCCTGCTCCCACAGCGCGGCACGCGCTCGTTCCAGCGCGCGCAGCGCGGCATCGCGGCGTCCACACCGATCGAGCGCGACGACGAACTGGGCGACCAGCTGCTCATCGGTCGGCCGGTCCGCGACGACCTTGGCCAGCTCGTCGACCACCTCACGGTGCCTGCCGCGCTCGAGCTCGAGCGCGGTGTACCGACGGAACACCGACCAGCGCCGGTCGTTCAGCCACACCTTGTGCGCTTCGACCAGCGGCCCGCCCGCGATGTCCTCGAAGGCCGGACCCCGCCAGCACCCCAGCGCCTCTTCAAGCTCGCCTGCGGCGGCCAACGCCAAGAACCGGTCGGTGTCCAGCTCACCCGGCTCCACGGTCAGCCGGTAACCCAGCGGTCCGTTGCGCAGGCGTTCCTCACCCAGCACCTTGCGCAGCTTCGACACCGTGACCTGGACGATCGCCGCGGCGCTGGACGGCGCCCCGTCCGGCCACAGCTCGTCGATCAGCGCGTCCCGGTGCACGAACTCGTTCGGCCTGGCCAGCAGGATGGCCAGCAACCGCCGCGGCTGGGCGGCCGAAGGCAAAGGCACCGACGCCGCCAGCGGGCCGAGCACCTGGAATCGCACGACCGCATCCAAACAACGCATCGCCCTGCGTGGAAACCCTTGCAGTGCTATAACTTCGCTCAGTCGCCGAAGGGATACGCATAGTGAGGTCCACGACGCTGGCGGTCGCCGTCCTGAGCATGCTGGCGCTCACGCCTGCCACCGAGGCACGAGCCGCCGCACTCGACTGGCAACCCTGCAAAGGCACCGCCTTGGCGGGCCTCGACTGCGCCACGCTCACCGTGCCGATGGACTACCGGACCCCGTTCGGCGCCCAGCTGTCGATCGCGCTGAGCAGGCACCGGGCCACCGACCCGCTCCGGCGCCGCGGCGTGCTCTTCACCAATCCCGGTGGCCCAGGCGGCTCCGGCCTCGAGATGCCAAGCGGCTACGCGGATCAACCGATCAGCCAGGTCTACGACATCATCGGCATGGACCCGCGCGGTGTCGGAGCCTCAACCCGGCTGTCGTGCCTGATCAGCTCATGGCGTCCGGACCTGCCCAGCAGGCCCACCGACGCGGACCTGCCGGTTTTCACCGCGTACGCGCGGGAAACCGAAGAGCTGTGCCGGCGCGGCGGCGGCGATCTCCGGCAGTTCATCACCACGATGAACACCGCACGCGATCTGGACCGCGCCCGCGCGGCACTGGGCGAACGGAAGATCAACTACCTCGGCGTCTCATACGGCACCTGGCTCGGCGCCGTCTACGGCGAGATGTTCCCGCAGCGGCTGGACCGCAGCGTGCTCGACTCGGCCCTGGACCCGATCAAGACCTGGCACGAGCAAGATGACGACATCCTGACCACCATCGAGGCGAACTTCACCCGATGGGCGACCTGGGCGGCCAACCGCGACCAGACCTTCAAGCTCGGAACGACACCACGCGAAGTCCGCGCCTCCGTCGACAAGATCGCCGAGGCGGTCAAGACGAAACCGATCGCGGGCTTCCGCAACATCGACCTGTTCGACGAGAACGTCGGCATATCCACCCGCTCCCGTCCATTGTGGAAAGAGTTCGGCGAGACCATGAGCCAAGCGCTCGGGGAAATCTCGGGCGCCAAGTCGGACACAGCCCCGCGCAGCCGCACCGATCGCGCGGTCGCAACGGCGCGGGAAGACATCAAAGCGACCCGCAACGGCGTGTTCCAGACGGTGACCTGTGAGTGGAACTGGCCGTCCAACGTGGAGGACTACTACGCGGACATGCGCAGGGCGCGTGACCACTTCCCCTACGGCGACACGGTGTCCTACATGGCGCCGACGAACTGCACCTTCCGCAGCTTCACTCCCGAACCGCTACCCAAGATCGGCCCCGCGCGTTACCCGACAGGCCTCGTGCTGCAGGGCGACGGCGACACGAACACACCTTATGTAAATGGCGAGGTCATGGCGGAGACCCTCGGCAGCTCGCTGGTCAGCGTCGCGGGCGAGGGGACACACGGCCAGTACGCCAACGTGCCGGACCCGCTGATGGGCTTCCCCGCGGCCAACCCGTGCGTCGACAACGCCGTCAACGCCTACCTGCTCGACGGCGTCCTGCCTGGCAGCAGGGTCACCTGCCAGTCGACGAACCCGCCGCCGAGCGTGCCGTTCGACGGTCCGCCCCGAAGCGTCGGGTAACTGGGGCTGGCGCTTAATACCAACCTTGAATAAAGTCATGACCGACGGATAGGGGCGACAACTAGCCGTCACCTTTGTTCGTCGCGGGCGATTCGACCGTGTCGCCCGCGGCGAACTTTCCATGCCTGAGCTGCTCAGCGGACGCGCAGGCCAAGCGCGCCCGCCAGCACAACAGCCTGGTTCGCGTCGATGATCGTGCCGTCGAGTTCAGCCTGACGCGGGTCGAGCGCGGTCAGGTCACTCCCCCGCAGATCCGCACGCGGCAGGCTCACGAACGACCAGTCGCCGCCGATGACTCGTAACGGCCGCAGCGAGCACTCCGTGAACACCACGCCGCGGGTGGACGCCTCCGTCAGATCGACCCCAGGAATCGGCAACGCGTGAAACCGCGTCCCGTCAGCTCCTCGGCGTACCAATCCACACGGTGGAAAGTCTCGTCCTCCGTCACCCGGCCAGGCTAACGGAGCTAACCCCTCTGGGCGGGATATGGGCCATTCGCTTGCCGAGCCTCCAGCGCTATGACGTCTAATATCGGTCTTACGTCTGCGGGGAAGGAGACGGGCATGCTGCCATGGGTCGCGCTGGCCATCGCCGTCCTCGTGCCTGCCGTGGTCTGCCTCCGCCGCGCGACCCGGACCTTGGACACCGTGCTCTCCGAAGAACTCACTCAGCGCCCGAACGGCCACCAGGACCGCCGGCTCCCCTTGTCGTCGTCCAGTGGCCCTCGTTCGTCCGACGGCGGCTGAACCGGCGCCTGAAGGGCTCCCATGTGCACCCGGACGAGGTCTGCCCGGAACTCCATCGCGGTCTGGTAGCGGTTCTCCGGATTGGGTGCCAGCGCTTTGAGCACGACGGCGTCCAAAGCACGCGTCACCGGCTGCATGGTCGACGGCGCGCTGATCGTCCCCGTCTGCGCCGGCCGCTCGCCGGTCAGCAACTCATACAGCAGGCATCCCGCGGAATAGATGTCGCCTCGGCCATCGAGCTTGTGCCGGTTCGCCTGCTCAGGCGCTCGGTACTCGGACGCGCCGATGGCCTTGTCGATCTCCTCCGGCGCTCCGCCGATCTCCCTCGCCATGCTGAAGCCGACCAGCTTGACCGCACGAAGCGTAGTCAGCATGACGTGTGATGGTTTGACGTCGCCATGCACGAAACCTCTGGCGTGCACCGAGTCCAGCGCACTGCACAGGTCGGCGATGATCTCGATGGATCGCTGCACACCTGGCGGCTTACCGCTCTTGAGCACATCGGTGAGCGTCGCGCCGTCGATCAGCTCCAGCACGGTGTACGGCCGCTGGAAGTCGTCGATGGCCATCTCGCCGATGTCGTAGGTCGCGACGATGGCCGGATGGTTGAGCATCGAACCGATCCGGGCGCCACGCAGAAATCGTTCCACCGCGCGGGGATCCCGCGCCCGCTCAGGATTCGGCGCTTTCAGTGCCACCTCGCGGTTCAGCACCTTGTCGAACGCCTGATAGACGAAGCTCATCGTACCGGCGCCCAGGATGGAGCCCAGCTCATAGCGGCCGGATTCGGACGCGACGAGCCTGCCCTGCCACTTCTTCAACCGCGCCCGAATCCAGGTCGGATCGACCTTCTCCATGACTTCGGCGTCAGCCAGCAGTGCGGAGTAGAGGTCAATGGCCGACTTCACGTCCCCGTCGCGGCCCATCCATTCCGCGAAATCGCCGCGGATGAAAAGACCTTCCTCGTCCTCCGGCACGAGGTCCAGCATCGACCGCAAATGCGCCTGCCACAGCGAAAGCGCGTCCTTTTGATCGGGCAGCCCCAGCAGCCACATCTTGAACAACTCGTGCAGCGAGCGCGCCCATGAAATCGGATCAGCGACCTGGTCGAGGGTCATTTCCCGGACCGGCGAATTCACCTCGAGCCCGTAGCCATCGGTGAGCAGGCCGAACGCGAGCAACTCCGCCGCCGCGGTGCGGATGCGCTGCTCATCGCCGAACATGGCGGACAACGCCACCTCGACGAACTGGCTTGGACGCGGCGGTTTCGACACCGAACTGAGCATGCGCTGCAGGGGCACACCTTCACCCCGGTAAACCGACGCCGAGACCAGCAGGGCCGCTGCTTCCCCGGAAAGCTGCTGCGTGGTCAGCCGGAAGACCGCGCTCAGCACACGGGCATAGCTCACTCGCTCTGGCAACACCGGCAGCAACTCGGCCGAGTAAGCCGCGATCGTCGTGCCGAGGTATCGGACATAGCTGCCGGCCAGCCGGATGATGAGCGGCCACCCGCCTGTCGCGGTCACGAACTCTCGTGCGGAAACGAGATCGTCGTCGCCACTGATGACAATCAGGAGTCCGACGCCGCTCGTCGTGGTCAGCGGCCCAAGCTTCACGACCGGCCATCGACGACCGGAGAAGCCATCTTCGGCGATCACCACAATGTGCCCGTTGTGCCGCTTCGGCAGGAAGTGCAGGTCGGGAACGCCTTCGGTGATCATCAGCCAGGAGTCCTCACCTGGCGTGACATTCGCGTCGACCGTGCTCTCGAAGTTCGTGCGTGTCGTCCAGCCGACGAAGTCGTAGTCGGCGCGGTGCCGTTCGGCGAACGCGCGAGCCATGGTCGTCTTGCCGACACCCGGCGGCCCGGTGATCACCTGGACGGATGCCTCTTCGAAGCCACGCCAGAGCAGCTCCAGGTCCAGCTCTCGACCTACCACCTCGATCGGGGCTGGGGGCGCCTCGACAGACTCCACCACACTGACCGGTTCGACCTCGGCGACTCCGAGCAACTCGAGAATGTCCCGCAGCGCCTCAGGCAGGTTCTGGCCCGCCAGGACTTCGTGCAGCCGCCACGCATCGCTTGTGCTGAGCCGTTCCAGCAACCCTTCGCGGAATCGGTCGAGCCCGCTGATGACAACTTCGGCTACATCGCTGTCGGCGGCCTCCGGCACCAGCTCGCGTCGCACGAGCTGCAACAACGGCAAGCTCACCTCGCGGAACGGCGAAGCGAGCACCGCAAGGCGAAGCGCGAGCGGAGACGCGGTATGCCGGAAGGTGCTGAGCAGTTCCTCTGAAGTCAGGAACGCTGACTCGTCGCCCGCCAGCGGGCTCGGTGGGACGAGCACCGCATCGCAGCCGTCGCGGTCGCCACACATGAGTGTCTCGGCCCATCGTCGCAGCGAAGCCGGAGTCAGAGCCACGGTCGGGACCGGCGTCCATTGTTCGCCTGCCAGCTCGACCAGCGCCGGAACCCGATGCGGCAGAACCGAACTCCCCGGCGCTTTGGCGGTGACCCGGACAGAAGGAAGATCCAGCCCTGTGCGCCGCCATAGCCCGCGAGGCAGCGGGTTGATCACCGCCGTCGGCGTGCTCTCGGCCCAATGCCGCACACGTTGCCAAGCACTGTCGCCACGCCACGCATCGCCGGCGCAATCCGAAAACACGAGGACAAGTTCTCGTCCTCCGCGGTCGATGCGCACCTCTTGACTGAGTTCGCGTGTTCGCACTGACCGGAACGCGTCGATCGAGCGCAAGACGCGGGCGAATTCCGCCGTGACGGAGCGCCAGACATCCATCGACCGTGAATCGTCGACGACCAGCGTGACGTCGAACCATCGCTCCGCCCGACGCCGGAACTGCGGTGTCAACGCCGCGGTGTGCCCGTACTCCCGAACTGTCGCGTTGAGATCAAGTTCCCGGTATCCACCAGGCCAGGGACGCCGGAACGCCTGTAGGGCCTGGGCAATGCCTGCGGCGTCGAAGACAGGTTCAGGCACGGGTGAGCTCACGCAGCACGTAATCGAGCACCACTCGCCTGTCCTCCCCCTGCGGCGCGTGCTCGCCGGTGAGCAAATGAGCGGCGGCCAGCAGCTGATCGATCGCCAGCAGCTCGCCCGCTTGAACACGAGTCGCGAACTCGTCGATCAGCTCCGCGAGCGGTCCCGCGTCGTCGACGTTCAGGCCGAAGTGCGCCTCAAGCACACGACGCACAGCGGCTGGGTCGGTGAACGACGGCATCGTGAAGCGCACACAACGACGCAGGAACTGTGACGAGAAGTCCCGCTCACCGTTACTGGTGATCACGATGAACGGAAATTCCGTACACACCACGCGGCCGCGGGTGATCAGGTGCCGTGCTTCACCGTCCGACTCACGGATTTCAACCGCGGACCGCTCGAACCGCACCAGTTCGGGAATCTCGAATTCGCCGTCCTCCAGAACCTCCGCCAGATCGCCAGCAAGGTCTAGGTCGCCTTTGTCGATGTCGTCGATGAGAAGCGCACGGGGATGGTTCGACGGCAGCAAAGCGGCACCGAGAGGGCCGAGCCGCAGATAGGCGGCGATGTCGTCGGTGCCCCCGAGCTGGTGCGCGTGGATACGCCCGAGTGCGTCATAGCGGTAGAGCGCATCGCTCAACGTGCTCTGCGAGGTGACCTGCCACCGCAGAACCTGTCCCAGCTTCAATTCCGTCGCGACCGACTCGATCGCGGTCGATTTGCCGGTACCAGGTGCGCCCGTGATCAGCAACGGACGGCGCAGCGCGAGTGCGGCGTTGACCGCTTCGGCAAGGCCCGCGGGCGGTTGGAACGCCACGGCTGAACGAGGGAATGTCCGCCACGGCGGAGCCGAAGGCAGCGGCAGCCCGCGCTCGACACCGTCACCCCGGTATGCAGGGGTCCACGTCATGGCGATACTCCTCTAACTCCGCGTTCCACGCTGGTACCTCTGGCAGAAGTCCAGCCATTCTTCGTCGTCCCACACGGTCCGCAGTCCATCTGGGACGCTGTCCCACTCCTCGTCGAGCGCCCGCCGCAAGCGGCGGTCCGCCACCACGGACTCCGGCCACAGCACTACGGGGATGTGGGTCAGTAACGTCCACAGTAGACGCGGATCGGGGTCCGGGCGCTTCAGTGCGATCGCCTGCTCATAGTCTCCGGAAGCCAGCTTGCGCACCAGTCCGGCAAGATCACGAGTGTCCTGATCATCCAGCCAATCGACAGGCGCGTCACCGGCGTGGAAGTTGATGTTGTCGAGGCATCGCCGAGCCGTGACCAGCATCCACTTGTGCCCGCGGGGCGGACTGAGCCGGTCCGACCAGCGCAAAGTCGCGTTGTCCGGCTTCCAGCTCACGAGCAACTCCGCCGGTGCGGCGACATCGACACGCTTGAGCGGGGTCCTGAGTTCGCTAGCACGTTTGCCGGCCTTCGTGATCACATCTGTCAGCACGAGTTCGACACCGGCCTTCGACGGCTCACATGGAAGCCTGTTGTGTTTTTCGAGCACGCCGTCACGCAAGAGCCAGGTTTCGAGCTCTTCCGGCCAAAGCCCCGTCGTCGATGCGTGCAGGCTCACGATCAGCCACAACCTGCGGGGTTCCCTGCGCTCAAGCTCAGCTTTTTCGGCCTCCTTGAACGCTTTGACCGCACTGACCGCCTGTGCCCATTCGAGCAGCTGCGGATCATCGAGCCGATTGTCGAAGGCCGCGAGCTTGACGACGAACCGGGCCAGCTGCGCGCGACAAGACCCTTCGACCGCCGGATGCTCCAAAGCAACGCGCTCGACGACATCGGCGACATCCTCGCCGTCAGCCACCTCGACCGGCGCCGCACGCCGCAACCTGCTCGTCGACAATGCGCCGGTCAGCACCCGGTGTAGCAGGGCGCTTGTTCGAGCCGCGACCAGCAGCGTGTCGAGTACGTGCGTGGCGCGGAGCACGGCCGGCGTCCGAGGCTCTCTGCCGAGCCGCTGCCAAAGTTCGTAGAGCCGCTCAGGGGTGTAGTCGACTCCATCGAATCGATCCTTGAGAGCTACCGCTAGCTCAGCTCGCCCTGGTCGCCCCGCGACACTTGGAGCGCGTCCGAGCTGGTAGCCAAGGCTGTACCCGCGATTGCGCGCGAGCCAGAATTCCTTCGAGTCGTCTTGGTGAGCGATATCGACGACGTCGGCCCCTTCGACCGCGCGCACCTCGGTGACCATGGCCGGAATGTCCAAATTCCGACGAGCTTCGAGGATGCCGTTCTCCAGCAAGCGCGAGAGCCCAAAAGTCAGCCGGAAGGCATTCTGATGGTCCGACGACGTCATGATCACGCCGAGCCGAGGCTGCCTGGCCGGGCTGAGTACGTCTGGCGACCAGGTATCGACGATGGCCAGTACACCGCGGACGCCGTGCCTGCTCGCTGCCCGATTCAGCAGCTTGGGCACATCGACCCCGGCCAGCTCACCGAGGAGTGCGACCACGAAGGTCGCCTTCTCCCTCGCGGCGTGTGTGACCGCGACGGCGACCGCCTCGCGGATGTGCTCGGCCGTGAACTCGCCCTCGATCAGGGCGTGCCCGTCAGGTAAGCCCGGTTCACATGCCCCGATTTCGTCGTGAGCGAGCACGTCGTGCAGCACCCGCGCCGCCCGGTCGAGCTGGTCCAGCCTTGGCATTGCCGGACGCTGCGCGGCGACGACGAGGAGATGTCGCCGAGCCGTCATCCCGCCACCACTCTCCTCGCACATACCACCGGGTCGGGTGACAGGTTACGGAACCTGGGTGTCACCTCGTGGACAAGATGCCCCGTTCACCCGTTTGCCGAGGTGAGCGATCGATCGAACACCACCAGAATCGTCACTTTTCGTGGCAAGCGCGATCACGGAGTGTCAAAGAGGCTGAAGTTCAAGTTCAGACGAGCTGAACATACCGTCAGGCCGCGTGCTGCCCTGCACAGCCCGGTGGCGGCTGCTCGTCCGTATACCGCGGCTCGTGCAAGGGTTCGAGTTTGGTCGAGTAGCGATCGCCGGTCGGAGTGGTGACCGTCAAAGTCGCGTCACCGTCTAGCGCGTAGCGCCACCCTGGCTCGTCTTTCAGCTTGTGATCGTCCTGGCAGAGCGAAGCAAGATTGTCCTGATTCGTTTCGCCCGCCTTCGCCACCCAATCCTCGGCATGGTCCAGCTGGCAGACCTGCGCAGGCCGAGTACAGCCAGGAGCTCGACATTCTCGGTCCCGCACCCTCACGAACTCGTCCAATGCCTTGTCCGGCCGATAGCGGGTTCGACCGAGGTCGATGGGCTGACCAGTGGCAGGGTCAGTGATCAGGCGCCTCAGCACCGACTTCGAACCGGCCGCGATGTTACGTGCCGTCGAAGCTGGGATAGGGCCGTGCCCGGCAAGGAAGCCCGGCTCCTTGCGGATGCCGGCCAGGGTCAGATAGTCGATGTACACGAAGACTTCGGCCCGCTCCGAGATCCCCTCCTTCCCGGACAGGCAAAGGTCCATCATCACGTCCGCCCGGAGCTGTTCCAGCGTGCGCGATTTGTCGCTGAGGGACAGTTTGCGCGCGAGCCGGTCGATCCGGGTGTACGCGGCCGCGCACTTCTCAGCAGGCCCCTCCACCGCCAGTCTCGCCGAGCCGGCGTCTCGATGGGTCAAAATCATCCTGCGAGCAGCGCGCTTCTGTGCCGCGCGGCGCTCCAATCCGTCAGGATCAGCCTGGGCGGCAAGCTTGTTCGCACAGCGCCGCACCCCGCGGGGATCTTTGCCGATCAGCCTTTCCACCAAGATCGCATCCACGGCGCCGACCTTGTCGTCGGACAGCCATGACAAAGCGTCCGACACCTGCGCCGCCTTGCCGTAGTCCAGCTTTCCGGCGTCCATCAAGCCCAGCACACCTGGCAGTCGCCCGGTCACGTCACGGGCGACTCCGATCAGTTTCGCGGCGGCGACCTTCGTCATCGACAACGCGAAAGCCAGCTCACCGACCACACTCCGAATCGACCCCGCTGAAGAATCGGCCAGCACGGCGACACAGCGCAACTTCAGCGCGTCCATACGCGCTCTCTCCGCCTCAGCCGACAGCACTTTCGCAAGCAGCTCGGCACGGGTCATCTTGTTCAATAGCAACGATTCAGCACTTGCCGCCTGCCCATCCGGGGCAGGTCTCTGACTCGGAATCCCGTCGACAGAACTCATCGGGACCTCCCTTCGTCGACCTCCTTCCACGCTAAACCAGGACCCCGACAAGACCAGCAAGTTTTGTCACGACCCGAACTGCGGCCAGACCAGAGCAAAGAACGGAAAGTGATTGGCATGCAATGAAAATCAGGCGATCAAGGTCGTCAGAAATTCGGCTTACGAACGACGCGAACGGTCCAAACGAGCGACTACGCGACCAACGGGTTCTTGATGAGCAACTCGACGTTGCGGTCAGCCGCAGTACCAGCACCCTTGACCTCACGTTCCAGGTCATCACGGTTCTGCCAGTAGTTCGCGGACAGCTCACGGGAAAGCCCAGCGAGCGAAGCCGGCGAAAACCCACCGTCCCAAGCCTTCGGCCCGACATGGTCAACGATCGTGGTGACGATCGACAGCGTGCCGTCGTGGTTGTCCAGGATCTCGATACGACGAGCTTGCTGCGGCCAATCGATATGCGAGGCCGTGGTGACCTCCCAGAACGTTTCGTGCGCCGTCACGGTGTTCTCGTGCGTATGGCCGTTCACCCACAAGACTACATTTGGATACTTGGAAAGCAGGTCCGCGACCTCTTCCGCCAATATCCGGCGCTCGGGTCCGGTATCGTTGATCAGTGTGCGCAGCGGATGATGGCTGAACAGCACGAACAATTTGCCGGGTTCGGCGCGTAGCTGCGCTTCCAACCACTCGAATTGTGTGACGTCGAATGAACCTTGCCAGTAGCCGTGCGGGTTAACGGTGTCGAGCACCAGACCGCGCAACGGCCCCATGTCGAAGGCGTAGTACGCCATCCCGGAGTCAACATGATCCTGTCGAAAGCCGTGACCGTGGCAGGCCACGTGCGCGCCGACCCATTCGGCGCGCGTCACGTGCCGCCGCGCCGGGTCGGCCGTGACCTGGACGGCGGGCGCGTCGACGAGCCGAGCGACGACCGGACGGTCGGCCTTGTCGAAACCGTCAACGAGTTCGACCTCGTTGCCTTCAGGCATACCGACAAGCTTGCGCGGACCGATTGTCACCTCAGCCAGTTCGGGCCATGGCGGAACACAACCTTGCAGCATGTTGTCGTGGTTTCCGTGTACCGCGAACCACGGCACGTCCAGTCCCGTGGCGTCGAACGGAGCGGCTGCCGCCCGGAGGGCACCCGGCGCTTCGGGAAAGCCATAAGTCGCCCGCGGCAGGTCATCGGGGAGCCCAGCCGGCGTTCCGTCCGGGTGCCAGTAGCGAACGTCGTAGGTCTCGGGGTCGCTGGAATGCACACCTTCCCAACGCGAAGGGTCACCCGAGTTCGGACGCACCTCCCCACCGTCGAGCAACGTCAAGTAGGCGTCCAGCTCGTTGGCCTGACAGGCGTCCGTCGCGTCACCGGTCGAGATCGCGAACTCGACATCGAGTTCGTTGACCGCTTGGACCATGGCTTCGACCACATGGGGAGTGAAGATCTCCTGCGGGCGATAAGTGCCGACGAGCGGGATCACCTCCCGGTAGGGCGAGTCCGGGTCCGCATAGCGCTCCAGGAATTCGACCCTCGTGGGCGACTGTGGATCCATCACGTGCAGGTCGGTCAGGTGCGCGAACGCGACCAGCCGTTCCGGGGCCCGGGACGCTCCGGCCTTGGCCAGATCCTCCCGGACCTGCGGGCTCTCGCCAGGTGCGGTCTCAAGACGCTGATAACCGAGCGGGTCCGGGATGCCCCGGACGAGACGGCGACGGGAGGTGTCCATCTACGACTCGGTGGCCAGGAGCACCGGACGAGAGCCGAACCCGACGGTCGCAGACGTGCCAGGCACCAGTTCCGAGGCCGACACGCTGGGCAGATCCGCGAGCAGCGTCGTTCCGTCCGGCAAAGTTGCCGTGACCCGGGTCACCGCACCGCGGAAGCTGTGGTCGGTGATCTTCACTGGGCCATCAGAGGCGGGGTCGAGACTCACGGATTCAGGCCTTACCAGCACCTTCACCTGTTGCCCTTCCGTACGCGCGCCACGGTTCGCCAGCGGAAGCCGGTGTCCGGCGACGTCGACCTCTTCACCGGTGATCACCCCTGGCAGGTGATTCATGGTACCGACGAATTCCGCGACGAAGGCGGTCGCGGGCCGCGCGTACAGCTCGGCAGGCGTATCGCATTGTTCGAGGCGCCCCGCGCGCATGACCCCGACCCGGTCGGCGATCGACAACGCCTCCTCCTGGTCGTGAGTGACGAAAAGCGTGGTGATCCCGACGCGCAGCTGCAGCCTGCGGATCTCGTCCCGAAGCTGGTTGCGGACCTGGGCGTCGAGCGCGGACAACGGCTCGTCCAAGAGCAGCACTCGCGGCTCGATCGCCAACGCGCGGGCGAGCGCGACCCTCTGTTGCTGGCCGCCGGAAAGCTGATGCGGGTAACGCGGGCCATGAGAGTCGAGGCCGACCAGTTCGAGCAGTTCCTGCGCCCGCTTGTGTCGCGAAGCAGCGGACTTGCCTCGCAGCCGAAGGCCGAACGCGACGTTGTCGCGAACCGTCAAGTTCGGGAAGAGACTGTAGGCCTGGAAGACCATGCCCATGTCGCGTTTGTTCGCCGGCACACCCACCACATCAGAACCGTCGACGAGCACCTCGCCGGAGTCGGCCTGCTCCAGGCCGGCAAGTACCCGCAAAGCGGTCGTCTTGCCGCAACCGGACGGGCCGAGCAGCGCGACCAGCTCGCCGGGTGTGATCGAAAGATCCAGCCCGGCGAGGGCCTTCACCTCGCCGAACTCGCGGCGCAGGGCACGGAACTCGACCGAGGCGCCGGTGCGGGTGTCCAACAGAGTCATCAGGATTTTCCTTGGGTAGCGCCTAGGGTGGCCTTTCGACGGCCAGTCACGACAGAGAGCACGAACAGCAGCAAGAAGGCGACGAAAAGCGCCAGCAGGGACACGGCGACGGAAACGCCCGCTTCGGACTGGCCGGTGCTGACCGTCCAAACCGGGAACGTGTTCATCAGCAGAATGCTGGCCAGCGTGTACTCACCGAGCACCAACGCCAAGTTCAAGAACGCGGCGCCGAACACCGCCGACCGGATGTTCGGGATGATCACGCGCAACAGCACGGTCGTCCAGCTCGCGCCCAGGCTGCGAGCCGCCTCGACGAGGGTAGGCAACGCGATCGCTTGTAGGCCCGCGTCGAGCGTCCGGTATGTGAACGGCAGCGCGAGCACGACGTATTCGAACACCAGGATCACCGGGGTTCCGCTGATCACCTCGGGTGCGTCACGGAAGACCACCAGTACGCCGTTGACCAGGACGATCGGTGGGATCACCAGTGGCAGCAGACTGACCCCTTCGACGAGGCGGCGCAGTTTCGGGTGCTTGAGATGCACCCAGCTGACTGTCGGCACCATGAGGATCAGCGTCAACGCGACCGTGCCGAACGCGACCCAAAGAGACGTACCCAGAGTTTCGAACAGACCCGGTTCGTCGAGCAGTTTGCCCCAAGTGTTGAAGCTGTGTGTGTCGTTCACGTCGCGGAGGCTGAACTCGACAGAAGCGGCGAGCGGGACCAGGAAGTACAGGCCGAACAGGCTCAAAATCAGCCAGCGGAAAGCTTTGCTCATCCCAGCCACCTCGAAGCCCGCCGCTGCATCCAGTTGTAGAACGCCATCACCAGCGCGACGACCACGATCATGCCGAGGCCGAGCGCCTTGCCCAGGTTCTGCTGGTCCGCGACGACATTGCCGGACACGAGCGAGCCGATCTGGATCGGCACCAACGGCACCACACCGCTCGTCAACGCGTAGGCGGTCGCATAAGCCGAAAAAGCGTTCGCGAACAAAAGGAGCATCGATGCCAAGAAGGGAGGCAGCAGGATCGGGCCAGCGATGTGGCGCCAGTACTGCCACTTCGTCGCGCCGAGGTTCGCCGCGGCCTCCCGCCATTGCTCACGCATGCCCTCCAGTGCGGGGGTGAACACGATCACCATCAACGGGATCTGGAAGTACACATAGACGATTGCGATACCGGTGAAGTTGAACAAGTTGAAGCCACTGGCGTAGATGTCGAAGCCCAACCCCTTCAAGGCCTTCGTCACGATGCCGATGCTGCCGAGTGTCGCGATGAAGGCGAACGCCAGCGGGACACCGCCGAAGTTGGCGAGCACGCCGGACGCGCTCGAAACGACCTTGCGCAGTATGCCGTCCTCTTTCGAGGCCAGTACCGCCTGCGCAAGCACAGCACCCAGCACCGCGCCGAGTACCGCGGTGAGCGCGGACAGCTCGATGCTCGTGGCGAACGAGCGCCCGAACTGGTCCTTGAAAGCGGCCGTGATGTTGTCCGTGGTGAAGACGCCGTCGTTGTCCTGGAACGCGCCCAGTACGACCATGACGACCGGGGCGCCCAGGAAGACGCCGGTGTACACGAGGAAGGGCACCAGCCCGAGATGAGCGGTGACCCAGGCCGTCGCGCGCCGGGCCATCCCGACACGGACGGCGGTGGGTGTTTCAGCGGTCATGAATCAGCCGAGCGCCTTCGCCCACTCGTCGGCGATGACCTTCTTGGCCGCGTCGATCTGGTCGTTGGTCGGGAACTTGACCTCGCCCTTGACCTCCGGCAGTGCCGCGAGAGCGGCGGAGTCCGCGGTGCCGGCCGCAGTCAGCTTGTTCAGTCGCACAGGCCGGGAAAGACCCTTGAGGAACAGGTTCTGGCCCTCGTCGGAGTACAGGAACTCCTGCCAGAGCCGGGCCGCGGCGGGGTGCGGCGCGGTCTTGCTGATCGCCTGGCAGTAGAAGTTCGAGTAGACGCCGTCGGTGGGGACGGCGACCTTCCAGTCGATCTTGCCCTGGAGCTTCTTGGCGTACCCGGCCTGCAGGTAGTCCCAGTCGATCGTGATCGGAGTCTGTCCACTCTCGACGGTCGCGGCGCTGGCCTGGACCGGGATGAAGTTGCCGGACTTCTTCAAGTCGGCGAAGAACTGGATCCCCGGCTTGATGTCGGTGAACGAGCCACCGTTCGCCAGAGCGGCGGCGTAGACGCCGGCGAACGCGGCGCCGGCCTTCGTCGGGTCACCGTTCAGTGCGACCTTGCCCTGGTACTCGGGCTTCTTCAGGTCCGCGAAGGACTTCGGCGGGTTCGGCACCTTCGCGGCGTCGTAGCCGATGGAGATGAAGCCGCCGTAGTCGTTGACCCAGTTTCCCTCCGGGTCCTTCTGCGCGTCGGGCACGTCCGCGAACGTCGCGACCTTGTACGGCGCGAGCAGGCCGTCCTTGGCCGCGGACAGCGCGAACGCGCCGCCGAGGTCGAGCACGTCCGGGGCACGGTCCTGGCCCTTGAGCTGCTTGACCGCGCTGATCTCGTCCTGGCTGCTGCCCTCGGGGTTCGCCTCGGTGACCTTCAGCCCGTACTTCTTCTTGAACGCCTCGAGGATCTCGCCGTAGTTCGCCCAGTCGTGCGGAAGGGCGATGACGTTGAGCTCGCCTTCCTTCTTCGCGGCCTCGATGAGCTTGTCCAGCCCGCCCAGGTCCGCGGCCGACTTGGCGGTCGCGGCGCCGCCCGTGTCCTTGGCCGCCGCGTCGGAGCCCCCACCACACGCGGAAAGGGTCAAGGTCACCGTCGCGATACCCGCGACGATACCGGCAAGTCGTCTGTTCACTTGCGTTGTCCTCCGATGGGGGCTTGCGTCTACTGGCCGAGCGAACAGTTCACGAGACGAAAGTCCGGAAATTGAACACAAGGTGACCAGCGAGCAGCTGGAGAATGCACGACAAGGGCAGGCGATCACAGTGCGATGACACGGATGCGGCCGGTGATCGAATACGGACGCCGGGCGTATTCCGCGTGGCACCCGTCACAGCAACACGAAGCACCCAACCAGGTATCGGACCGGTTCGTCAATCGGCACCATCCGTTCGGTCCAATTCGGACGGAGCGAGTGGAAAGCGTTGAAACCCGTCCGACTGGAAAGGAACTGTCGGTGCTCAATCGAAATCGGCACCATTGACCCAGCGGACAATGTCCCGCCGTGAAGAAACGCCCAATTTGTGACGAAGCGCATAAAGTCGTGTGGAGACGGCTCGGGTCGAAACACCCAGCCGGTCGGCGATCTGCGGGTTGGTCAGACCGGCCGCGACCAGTGTTGCCAGCTGATACTCCAGGCCGTCTATGCCCCGAGGCGGAGCCTCGCTCGGATCCGGTCTGCCGTCCTCAAGCGCGAACGCGATCGCCTGTGCCCTGGTCAACGGCATGGTTTCGGAGTCGGCATCCCTGACGACCGTGGCGACCCGCCGTTTCCAGTACGGGTCTCCGAACAACCCGATCTCCTCGCGGATGGCACCCGCGATCGACGCGAGCCGAGACGCGCGAGCGGGCTTGCCTCGACCGGCCGCGACGAGCGCCAGGCCTTCGATGGCGGACGGCACGTTGTGCGGGTAAGCCGAGCCAGCGCGCAGCACCTCGCGGAACACGGTCTCGGCTTCGTCGAAGCGGCACAGCTCGACAAGGATTCCGCCGCGCACGTTGAGCGCTTCCCCAAGCCGGCTGAGCGAGTCGCCGGTCCGGCACAGCGCCACGCCCTCGTCGGCGAGCGCCGCCGCGCGGGTGTCGTCGCCGAGCAGGTGGACCGACCAGGCCAGGTGGACGAGGCAGTGCGCGGTGGCGGAGTGACCGCACCAGCTGGAGGCAGACATCACGGCGGGCCGCCGCGAGCTCGAGCTTGCCCGACATCTGCTCGATGCAGGCCAGCGTGGTCAGGCAGGTCGTGATCAGTGGGGCGTCGGCCAGGATGGAAGCGATCTCGAGCGCGTCGAGCGCCATGCGCAGTGCGGCGTCGTGTTCGAGCAGGAAGCCGGTGTACCAGGCCAGCCGGTCCAGGGCCGCGCAATGGGCCGGAGTACGCGGGCCACCGCCGTCGAGTGCTTCCGACAAGAGCTTTCTGGCGTCCGCGAGGAAGCCCATCCGCGCGGTGCAAGCCGCGAGCGCCGTCGACAGGAGGAGCCTGCGGTCGCCGCTCGTCCAAGTGATCACGACGCGCAGCGCGTCGCGATGCGCGAGCACCTTCTGATGAACCTCGTTCGGCACGGCGAGTGGCGCCAGCACGAAGGGCGCGGCGAGGTCGACGAAGAACCGGGTAAGCGCTTCCTTGGTTGACGGCAACTCACCCGCCGCCTCAAGCCTGCTCGCCGCGTACAGCCTGATCGATTCCAGCAGCCGGAAACGCCCCGGCGCCGACCCCACGCTCACCAGTGACTTCGCATGCAGGTTTCCGAGGACCTCTCCGAGATCGCCGTTCCCGCCGTAGACGGCGCGGGCGACCTCCAGGTTGAACTCGCCGACGAACACCGAAAGCACGCGCAGTACCCGGCGTTCTTCGGGGACGAGCAACCAATAGCTCCAGTCGATCGCCTCGCGCAGTGAGCGTTGCCGGGCCGGTTTCGTGCGTCCGCCCATGGTCAGCAGGTCGAATCGCTCGTCGAGGCGGGCGCAGATCTCGGTCACCGGCAACACCGGGATCCACCGCGCGGCGAGTTCGATGGCCAGCGGCGAGCCGTCGAGCCGCGCGCACAGCACGGCGACCGCGGCGGCGTCGGCCGCGGTGAGGCGGAATTCCGGCACCCGCTCGCGGGCGCGGTCCACGAACAGCCGCACGGCGTCGGTCCGCCGCGACGACGCCGGGTCCGGCACCTCCAGGCCGTCGACGCGCAGGACCACCTCGTCGTGCAGACGCAGCGCCTCGCGGCTGGTCGCGAACACGACCACGTCGGGGCATCGCCGCAGCAGGTCCTCGGTGAGCTCGGCGCACGCGTCGAGCAGGTGCTCGCAGTTGTCCAGGACTACGAGCGCGCGCATGTGCCGCAAGGTGGCGATGATCGTTTCCCGCAACGGTTCGTCGGGGCGTTCCGTGACGCCCAGCGCCGCCGCGAACGTTTGCGGCAGGAACCGCGTGTCGGCGGTGGACTCGAGTTCGACCAGCAGTACCCGGTCGACCAGGTCGCGTCGGACGCGGCTCGCGACGGCCAGCGCCAGCCGCGTCTTGCCGGCGCCGGCACCACCGGAAAGCGTGACCAGGCGGTGCTTGCGGACCAGCGCGGCGAGTTTGCCGAGTTCCCTTTCCCTGCCAACGAAACTGTCCCGCTGCGCGGGAAGGTTGCTGAGCACCTTGGCGTTCACCTGCGCCGGGACCTCGGCCTTCGACGGCATCCCGGCCATCCGGCGCCGGTAGGCACGCTGACGGCAGGCGTTGGAACAGTAGGTCCGCCCGCTTTCGGGCTCACCGGGCAACGGCGTCAGGCATTCGGCGCACCGGTGGGTCAGTCGCATACTCGGGACCACCCGCAGTAATCGATTACTCCCAATACGCCGTTACGGCTGGACCGTAACTCCGTTACGCGCATCTGTACGAGAGTAGTGGCGAGCACCCAAACTTGGCTTGCCCTTCCCTTTCTCCGATGACGGAAGACACCGGGAGCCGTCATGACCGTCCTCGTGACGACGCAGGCCGAGCACTGGAGGCCGGCCATCAGTGCCATCAGCGTCGGGATCGCAGATCACCAAGTGCTCATCCGCGCGGGGTTGCGCGGCGTGCTGCAAAGCGACGAGCGCATCGTCGTCGTCGGTGAAGCCGGTGACCGCGCCAGCCTCGTCGACCTGCTCGGCCGTCATCGCCCCGAAGTGCTGCTGGTCGACGCCGACCTGCCGGGCACCGATGGCGCGAGCACGGCCAAGCTGGTGCGAAGACACGCGCCCGCCACGAAGGTGATCATGCTGGCCTCGCCGGGCTCGGGTGACCTGCTGTTCCCGGCGCTGCGTGCGGGCGCGGCGGGTTTCCTCTTCAAGAACAGCGAGTCGGCCGAACTGGTGGCAGGCGTGCGTGCGGTGGCCGCGGGCCAGGCGACGCTTTCACCTGCCGCCGCACGGCATCTCGTCGACCGGTTCGTCGGTGTGCCGACCGAACGCGCCGATCAGGCGCGGCGGCGCGTCAGGTTGCTCACCGAACGGGAACGGGACGTGTTGACGCATCTGGCGAACGGGACGGCCAACGCCGGGATCGCGCGGGCGCTGCATTTGAGCGAGGGCTCGGTCAAGGCTTACGTCAGCAGGCTGCTCACCAAGCTGGGCTGCGACAACCGGGTCCAGGCCGCGCTGATCGCCAGGGACGCCGCGCCGGAAGGGTTCTGACCGAATACTCCCTACGACTGAACCGGGTTCTCTCGGATCTGTGGCCGGGGTTGAATGACCCCACAATGAGCGCGCCGAGGGGAACGACTGGGCAGTGCGTGGCGTGCGGCGGTGAAGTCACGGGTGGCGCCGTGCGCCGGTACTGCTCGAACGCGTGCAGGCAACGTGCCTATCGCCGTCGCGCCGCGAGTGGCGTTCTTGGCGCCACCCCACTGCCGAAAGCGCCGCGTACCAGGGGAAATCTGCCTGAGCCCGCCGACCGGTTCATCGGCCGTAAGCGTGAGATGGCCGTGCTGTCGCGCATGGTGCGGCGGCATCGGCTGGTCACGATCGTCGGGCCGGGCGGAGCAGGCAAGACACGGCTCGCGGTGGAATCGGCGGCACGGGCGACGGTGCCGTCGTGGTTTGTCGAGTTGCAGGACGTGCACGACGAGCAGGTGCTGATCCAGGCCGTCGCGGCGACGCTGGCGGTGACCGAGCGACCTGACGAACCGTTGCTCGAATCGGTGGTCGGTGCACTCGCCGGGCGGAATTCGGTGATCGTGCTGGACAACTGCGAGCATTTGCTCGACGGGTGCGCCGAGCTGGCCGAAATTCTGCTCAGCCGGTGTCCTCGCTGCTCCATGCTGGTGACCAGCCGGGAAGAGCTGCAGATCACCGGCGAGGCATTGTTCCGCATCGGCTCGCTTTCGGTGCCGGAGCTGACCGAGCCGATGCCGGCGGCGACCGTGGCCAGGTATGACGCCGTGCGGCTGTTCGTCGAACGGGCCAGGGAGCACGTGCCGGACTTCGACCTCACGGCGGACAACGCGAACGCGATCGCGACGCTGTGCGTGCGCCTCGACGGGCTGCCGCTGGCCGTCGAGATGGTCGCGCGCTGGGTGCCGATGCTGACCGTCACCGAGATCGGCGCGCGGCTGCAGAACCACTCCGCGCTGCTCACGCTCGCCGGCGAGACGGCGCCTTCGCAGCACCGGACGCTGCGCGAAATCATCGACTGGAGTCATCAGCTGCTCGCCGAGGACGAACGGCGCGCGCTGCGCAGGCTCTCGGTGTTCGGCGGCGGGTTCGACCTCGCCGCCGCGGCGGCGGTCTGTGGCGGGCTCGCGGAGACGGCGTTGCTCGACCTGGTGACCCGCCTGCGCGCGAAGTCGTGGGTCGAATCGGGGCCGGAGCCGTTGCGGTTCCGGCAGCTGAGCTGCATCCGGGTGTACGGCGCGGAGCAGCTGGCCGCGGCCGGTGAGCGGGACAGCACACGGGAACGGCTGATCAGCTGGCTTACTAAGCTTTGCGAGCCACTGCTGCACAGCCCGATGGCGATGACCGACGAGCAGACCGGCCCGATCGACCGGCAGCGTGACGCGCTGCGAGCCGCGCTCCGCTGGACGCGTGCCGACGACGACCGGCATCACCTGCTCGCGGCCGGGCTGGCGTCGGCGAGCGCGCGCCGCGGTTACCTCGTTGACGGCCGCGCGGTGCTCAGCCGGGCGCTGGACCGGCGAGGACGTTCCGACTACCGGCTGGTGGCGCTGGATTGGGCGGCGTTCCTCGCGGCGAGCCAAGGCGACCACGCCGAGGCGTCACGACTGGCCGAACAGGCCATGGCGGTGGCGCTGGAAGTCGCCGATCCGATCCTGCTGGCGAGCGTGCACAACACAGTCGGCCATGCCCGGATGACCGCGGGCGACGCTGAAGCGGCCATCGGGGAGCTGACCGAGTGCGCTCGGATCCTGCGGGCGGATTCTCAGCCACTGGCGCTCGCGATGGTGCTGCACAACCTCGCCTGGGCTTGGACACAGCTCGGTGCGCACACTCAGGCGGCCGAGCTGCTCGACGAGGCGGTGCCGATCTATCGCGCCAACGGGCCCAGCCACCTGCTGGCGTGTGTGCTGCACACCCAAGGCACGCTCGCCCTTTCGATGGGCTTGACCACGCAGGCTCGCACACGGTTCCTCGAATGCTTCGAGCTGTCTTCACAACCGTTGCCGGTGGTGGGTGCGTTGCAGGGCATGGCGGTGGTCGCGGCCAGGAACGGCGACGCCGCACGAGTGCTTACGCTGAACGCGGCGGCAGAGTCGTTGATAAGCACGCTCGACTTGAGAACGCTTACGCAATCGATCTACACGGCTGAGCTCGCTGAAGCCGTCGGGCGCTTCCGTCGCGAGCTCCCGTCCGACGAGGTCGCCGTCGCCGAAACGACCGGTAAGGCGCAGTCGATCGACGAAATCGTCGCCTACGCGGTCCAAAAGGACCACTAGCTCAGTAAACGCGGCGCCGCCTCGTGACGGTCATGGCAAGCTGGTCTGCGGTCGTGGTCACCACGCCGCCACCTGGCCGTCGAACGTGAGCTCGTCGCCGGTGCCCCACTCGTAGGTGCCGCGCATCAGCCAGCACATGGTCTCGACGGAGAGGTCCACCGCGACGTAGGCCGCGGCGGACGCTCCCATCGACTCACAGAGCGCCGGGACACCCTTGGGCAAGCGCTCGAACCGGCGAATCCGGTGCTCGATCATCTCCCGTACGGTGACTATCACCTCCCCTCGGGACTGCGTGTATTCGCTCTCCAGCGCGAGTACGACGTTGTGGATGTCGCTGCCGGCCTCGCCCCGTTCGACGGCGCGCACGTCGTCGAGCAGGCAGACGGTTTCGGCGGTGATGTCCCGCATTTCCCGCAGCTGCTGACATTCGGCCAGGAACGCGGGGATTTCGGTGTGGTTGACGCGTTCCGCCAGGTCGAGCAGCACGTAGACGATCACCGCGACGCGCCGGAGTTCAAGCAGGCCGTGCAGGGCCGGCAAGGTGCCGCTGACCCGGTTCTGGGCCTCGGTGACGTTGGCGAACAGGTAGTCGGCCCAGTTGTGCACCGCGCGGATCCGCCAGGTCTCGGACATGCCGAGGCAGCAGTTCTCCCACAGCTCGCTCAGCGCGGACTCCATCGGCGTCGGGTCCGGGATCGGCGGCGCGTGCGGCCGTCGCCGGATGACGGTGAACAGCCTGCGGCAGACCTGCGCGACCGCGCCGGGGTCCTGGCCGAGCAGGCCGTCGAACTGGTCGTCGCAGAAGAAGAACAAGGCGACCAGGTCGGACGCGAGTTCCAGGTCCTCCGGTCCGGCTTCGGGGTAGAAGTGCGCGACGGCGTCCGCGACGCGCGAGTGCACGTATCGGGCGGCGTCGTCTTCGTCACGCACGATTCCCTTGCCCCGCAGCCAATTCAGCGTGTGCGCGCGGGCGCGGTCGAGGTGCGGGTTCTGCTTGATCGTGAACGGGATGTCGAAGCTCGTGAGGGGCGGTGGCGGCATTTCGGCCACCGAGCCCATGCGCTTGCGGCGCGCGAGCACCGCGGGCGGCCAGACCACTCGAAAACGACCAGTCACCTCGTTCACACCCTCACCATCCGCAATGTCTCCAACCAGTGATCGGCTTTCACCACGACGCCCGGCGCGAGTCCGCCGTCGCGCCCGCAGGCCACCACCACCGCGCGCATCCGGCGCAGCAGATCGTCCACATAGGACTTGGGAACGAAACCGGGGTCGTACAGCGCGGCCAGCCGCAGCGACGACGACTCCTGGCGTGTCGACACCGCGAGGTGCGCGGGAGTCTGCGCAGGTCGTCGAACTCGGGCATCCGCACCTCCCGTGACTCGCGTCTCCTGGTCGAGCGTATGGCGGATTCGCGCAGCGAAAATCCAGAGCGGATTGGCCGAAAGTGCATAGCGCGCCGACGGCCGGATGTGCGTGGTCACCCGTACGGCGCAACTCCGTCACCCCGATCGGCGGGCTGGGGTGTGACGGCACGGGGCGATGACCGGGGTGTCCGGCACACTGGAGGGGTGAGTGACGGGAACTGGTTCGACGGTCTGGTGCCCTGGAACGAGCTCGCCGGCCTCGCGGCGGTGGGCCGGTCGCTGCTGCCCCAGGTGCCGACGAGCCCGGCTTCGGCGCTGCGGATGGCGAGTGAGCGGCTGCTCGGGCGGCGGATCAGCACCAAGGTCGGTGACAACGATGTCGACCTGACCCTGACCGCGCTCGACTACCAGGCGGATTCGCTGCGGCTGGCCACCGGCAGGCTCGGTGACGTCCGGATCGTCGCCGAGGACATCACCTGGCCGGACACCCCGGTGAAGCGGCTGACGGTGATCGCGGGCGATGTCCGGTTCCGGTCGTTGCCGACGCCGGCCGTCAAGCCGGCGTCGGTCGAGATCCACATCCTGGTCGAGTCGCACGTGCTCCGCGAGCGGGTGGCCGAACTGAAGCCAGGCGTTCAGGCCGAGCCGGGCGACGACGGAGTGATCGAGGTCCGCTGGGCCAAACGGCCCGGCTGGGGGTACGCCGAGCTGGAGCCGACGGTCGGTGCAGAGGAGATCCTGCTGCGACCGCGGGCGCTGCACGTGTTCGGCCTGACGTTCCACAAGCTGACGCGGCGGTTCAAGCCGATCACGCTGCCGCTACCCGAACTGCCGCCCGGCATCCGGCTGACCGGGATCGAGACCCGCAACGGTAACCTGATGCTGCACACCGTGGCCGACCAGTGGCCGGAGCGGCTTTCGAAGATCCCGCTGCCGGAACTGGTCGGCTGGATGACCACCGCGGCTTTGACGCTGACGCTGCCGAGGCTCACGCCGAAGAGCCGCTGACGCATTCGATCGCGCTGACCAGCCCGGTGCCGGCGGTCATCGTGAGCACCGTGACGCCGATGACCCCGTGCGCCGGTGCGGGCGACGGCTGCCAGGTGGTCTGGAGAAGGCCATCTTCTTCGACCGGCGCCGACCAGCCGTCGAAGCCGAAACGCCCGGCGAGCTCCGCGAGGAACTCGTCGGGCGTGCTGTCGCTGATTTCGGTCAGGTCGAAGCCGACCCTGGTCACCTGGTCGCTCGCGGCGGTCACGAGCACTTCGTCCGCCCCGCCGAGCAGCACCGCCAGCCTGCCCGTCTCACCGCGGACGACGTCCTCGTCACGGCTCGCGATCAGGACCCAGACCTCGGCCCACGCTTTCCTCAGTTCCCGCTCGAACCCGGCTTCCGCCATTCGCTGCGGCCCCTAGCACCCTCCGGCGACCATCGCCGAACGCTTCAGGATATGGGGTCGGGGGTGGTGAGCACCACCCCCGACCCGGAACCCGCTACGGGTAGCTGACCACGTTGACCGGTCGCGTGTCCGGCGGGGTGACCGCGCCGGTGTCGTTGATGACGTGGCTGATCGTTCCCTTGTTGCCCAGTGAAACCGTGAGCAGGTCGTGGAACCGGACGCCGGACCGGTTCGGGGCCTCGTACGAGTGGTAGAGGTTCACCGACGGGTTGGAGTTGAAGAAGCAGTAACTGCCCATCCCCCACGCCTCGTGCGAGGTCACGTTGTCACCGACCTTGTAGGCCGCGTAGCCGTTGCGGCCTCCTGGGTCCTTCCACGAGGCCTGGTTCGGGACGTCGTAAGGGATTTCGTTCTGGTAGAAGTACGTCTTGCCGCCGTTGCCGTTCCAAACGGTCTGGTACTTCTGGTAGTGCTCGACGAACAACCCGTAGAACGTCACGTTGTTGCCGTTGACCACCAGCCCGGTGTCGGCCGTGTTGTCGTACCAGCCGACGGGGACCCCGTCGGCACCGTGGTCGGCCCGCCAGATCCAGCTGTGGTCGCCGATCACGTTGCTGCTGTTGATCACCAGGCTGGTCGTCGCCTTCGCCACCGTGGCGCCGCCGATGCGGAAGAACACGTCGTGCAGCGAGGTCGGGTTGGCGGAGTGATCGGCCGACGAACCGGCGGGGCCCACCTGCATCAGCGTCTGCGAGTTGGTGGTGCCCGCGTCGATGAGCACGCCGGCCACCTTCACACCGTCCACATCGGCCACCGACATCGCCATCACGCCGTTGTCCGGGATGACCGTCGCCAGGCCGAGGCCGAGCACCACGGTGTCCGGCCTGGTGATCCGGATGGTGTCGTTGACGTGGTAGACGCCCGGCGTGAACAACAGGTTCTTGCCCGACGCCAGCGCCGCGTTGATGGTCGCGGCCGACATGCCGGGCTTCGCGATGAAGAACTGGTCGATCGGCAGCGACGAACCCGGCGCGGTCCCGTTGGCCCACGTGGTGCCCGAAGCGTTCGTCTTCAGCGAGGGCACGAAGACCTTGTACGCGCCCGCGTTGTCGACGTAGAGGAACGGCTTCTCACGGATCACCGGCGCCTGGCCGACCGTGGTGTACGGCGGGCTCGGGAAGCTGTTGGCGGGCGCGCCGTTGACGCCGACGAAGACCATGTTCCAGTTCGAGCCCGCCCAGCTGCCGATCTGCGAGTTGCGCGTGATCCACTGCTGCTGCGAGCCGGAGCGCACCTGGCCGTCGATCTTGACGTCGGACATCCAGCCGCCGCTGGCCCAGCCGCCGTCGTCGAGGATCAGGTTGCCGCGCACGTGCATGCGGCGGTACGGCGCGGCCTGCGAGACGGCCCAGCGGTCCGAACCGCCGTTCGGCGTGACCGAAAGGTTTTCCGCGCCACGCCAGAAGTTCTGGGTCGCGTTCTGCGGCGGGAACCAGTCGGCTTCGACGTGCACCGCGCCGTTGATGTTCACCGCGTCCGGGGTCAGGCCGAGGCCGAGCACCTGGGTGTAGAAGCCGACGTTGACGTCGACGTTGTACGAGCCGGGCTTGAACAGCAGCGCGTACCGGTTCGTGCCGAACTGGTTGCGCTCCTGCTGGCCGAAGACGTTGTTCAGCTTGCTCTGGATGCTGGCGCTCGACATCGACGGGTCGAAGGTGAGCACGTTCGGCCCGAGGTCGGGCTGGCCGGGGTTCGGCGGCGTGGTGCCGACCGGGTCGAGCCGGAACGACTGCGCGCCGGTGCCGTTGCAGGTGTACTGCTGCAGCTGCACGCTGTCCGCGGTGGACGCGCCGGGCACGTCGAGGCACTTGCCGCTGTTGCGGTTCACGAAGTGGTACGTCCCACCGGATTCCTCGACCGCCTGCCACTGCTGGTTGTTACCGCCGCCGTAGGCCCACAGCTGGACTTTGGCGCTGTCGGCCGTCGAAACGTCGGTGACGTCCCAGCTCTGCGCGAGGTTCAGACCACTGTTCACGCGGAAGTAGCCGCCGACGGCGTCGAAGGTCCACTGCTGGGCGGCGCCGGAGTTGCAGGTGTACTGCTGCACGGCCGTCGCGTTCGCCGCGACGGCGCCGCGCGCGTCGACGCACTTGCCGCTGCCCACCCCGGTCACCGTGTACGCGCCGCCCGGCGTGATGGCCGCCTGTGCGGCGGGCGCCGAGACCAGCGTGGCGGACCCGGCCGCGATCAGTGCCGCCGACCAGAGCGCCGTTCTCCTTCGAGAGCGGGAAAAACCTTGGATGCCGAACACAAGACCTCCTCAGCGCCGTGCGTCATCGCACTCGCGAGGATGTTAGGGCCGTCACAATCGGAAGGTCAATATACAACTAAAAATAAGTCATGAAAGAGGATCATCCGGTTTACTGGCACGGCACCGCACTCCGCCGTCACCGCCGCGCCGAACCCGGCGCGGACCTTTCTGCCGCAAGGAGTCGCAGATGCGTGCCCGTCCCCTGTTCGCACTAGTGGCGTCACTACTGACCGTCGCCGCGCTCGCCACGCCCGCTTCCGCCGCGCGCGGCCGGACGCACCTCGTCAAGGTCGGCCCCGGGCTGACCTACACGCCCGAAACCGTCGACATCCGCGTCGGCGACACGGTCAAATGGGTCTTCCTCGGGCCCGAGTTCCACAGCGTGCGAGGTGGTCTGGACCCTTCGAAGCCCTGCAAGAGCGCGTGGGGCGTCGACAGCGGGCCGAGGCACAACGGCCAGACGTACTCGTACACCTTCACCGGCAACCCGACCAGGCGCATCGTCCAGTCCGACCACGACGGTCAGTGCTACCAAGGCATGATCGGCTACGTGAACGTCGGAGAGTAGCCGAAGAACACACGTTTGAGTGACGTCATGCCGGGGAATTTCCCGGCATGACCACTTGGCGAAGCCACAGAAGCAGCCGCACGACCGCCGCACGGGTGATCACCGGGATCGGCGCTCTATTCGCGGTCATCGAAGTCGTCTACATCCTGATGATCATCGCGGGCGCGAACGCGGGCAACGCGTTCTACGGGTTCATCCGCGCGCTGGCCGTCCCGCTGGCGCTGTTCTTCCCCGGCCTGTTCCCGGTGTCCAATCCTGACATCGCGGCCATCCTCGACTACGGTCTGGCAGCGGTATTCTGGCTGGCAGTCACCGGTTTCATCGCGCGCATGCTCGGCCGCTGATAGCGGTACTTTTGGTGCTTGATCAGGTCTAGACCTTCGGTGACGATGTCTACTCACAGGCTGTTCAGCCCGCTGAACAGCCCCTGATCAAGGAGAGTGGACATGACGCTGGACAGTCTCGGCGTCAATACCACCGAGCAGCGGGTCTACGAGGTGCTGCTGCGCCATCCCGATGTCACGCTGGCGCAGCTCACCGAGTTGACCCGGATGACGGCGGAGCGGCTGCGTGGCCTGGTGAACTCCCTGGCGGACAAGGGAATGCTGAGCCGGACACCCGGCAGGCCGACCAGGCTCGTGGCCGCGCCACCCGACATCGCGGTGGAGATACTGGCCTTGCGCAGGCGCGAGGAGATCGAGCGCGCGAGGCTCGCCGGAGCCGCGCTCGGCGCGCGGTTCCGTACCGAAGGCGGACCGGTGTTGCAGGTGGTACGCGGGCGAGAGGCGATCGCTCACCGGTTCCGCCAGCTTCAGCAGGTCGCGAAGCAGGAAGTGCTGATACTCGACAAGCCGCCGTACGTCGTCGAGCCCGACGAGGCGCAGGACAAGCTGCAGCGAGACGTCCAGGCGCGCGGCGTGCGCTACCGGACGATTTATGACCACAGCACCCTTGACCAGCCCGAACGCCTGGATTCGTTGCGCCGCTTGACTTCCTGCGGCGAGCAGGCGCGAGCGATGACCGGGGTGCCGACTAAGTTGGTTATTGCCGACCGACGCCTTGGTCTTGTTCCTTATGAACTTCCGAGTGACCATCAGGCGGTGCTGCTGCGGCCGTCGGCCGTGCTCACCGGCCTGGTGACACTTTTCGACCAGCTCTGGGACCGCGCCAGCCCGCTCTGGCCGGACAGCGCCACCGGCGCGCAGATCAACGCCGACGACCAGCAGCTGCTGGCGCTGCTCGCGGCCGGGCTGACCGACCAGGCGATCGCGCGCAAGCTCGGCGTCGCGCAGCGCACCGTGGAACGCCGCGTGCGCCGCGTCATGGACTCACTCGGCGCCCGTACCCGCTTCCAGGCCGGCCTGCAGGCGGCCATCCGCGGCCTGCTGGGTCCTCCCTGAGCGGGAACCCCTAGTCAATCAGGGGGTGACAGGGGCTTCCGTTGATCGTCCATCCGGCGTCACGATCGAGGACGACGTGAAACGAGGCGACGGCGGAAGGACAGGTCCCATGAAGGTCGGCGATCGCTGTGCACTGCTCCATGAACTGCGGATCGGCCATGGCCGGGACCTGCTCGTCTCGGTGCCGCCGGGGGTGCAGGGCGCGATCGAGGACGTCGCGACCAGAGAAAGCGACCTGGAGCTGGCCGAACGGGGCCTCGCGAGCGCCATCGCCGTCTACGACCAGGCCAGGGCGGCCGTTTCCGAGCAGCTTTACGACTTCCAGGCGACGCACGCGATCCCTGGGCTGGACGTCGAGCTAACGCTTAAGAAGGCCGAGAACGAGAGCACCAACGAACTGCGCAGGCACATTCTCAAGGTCGCGGGGCCGAACCACGAATGCGTGGTGAGCAAAGGGCTGCTGCGGCTGAACTTCATCCGCTCCCGCGTGCGTGACGCCGAGGCGAAGCTCGCCAAGGTCCGCGCGGCGCAGCCGATCTACCGGGTCCGCCTCGACAACGGCATGGTCATCGAGGCGGCCGCGGATCACTGGTCGTGAAAAGGTCGTGAGTGATGCCGACGGTCAGAACCGTCGGCATCACTCACGAGTACTCAGAATCCGGCTGTGGCTTTCGTGAAGTCCCAGTCGTTCTGCGCGATGCCACTGCAGTTGGACACCACACCGCCACCCGGGCAGCCACGGTCACGGTTGACCGACCAGAAGGCCAGCCTGCCGAGCCCGTTGTTCTTGGCCCAGTTCTTGATGTTCGTCCACTGCGCCAGCGTCGTCAGCTCCTGCTGGTCCGACAGCCCGTTCATGCCCGAGATGCCGACGTGGTTGTACGCCGTGGCGTCCGACCAGCCGAAGGTCGACTTCAGCTTGTCCTTCAGCCCGGTCGCCGCCGAGACGGTCGAGGCGTACATGTCCGCGCCGCCACCGAAGTCGAACGGCATGATCGTGAAGACGTCGACACCCGCGTTGAGCGCCTTCGCCTGCTCGATCAGGCGCCCGCCCCAGTAGTTCGGGCCGGTGGTCGTGGTGCCGAAGGTGAGGATCGTCTGGATGCCGGGGTTGTTCTGCTTGACGATCTTCAACGCGCCGAGGATCCGGTCCTGGATCGTGGCGTTCTCGAACTCGTCGGAGTTCTCGATGTCGATGTCGATCGCCTTCAGCCCGTAGGCGTTGATCACCTTCTGGTAGGCGCCGGCCAGCGCGGTCGCGTCGCCGCAGTTCGGGCCGAGCTTGTTGCCGCTCCAGCCGCCGAACGACGGCACGATCTGCCCGCCCGCCGCCTTGATGGCCGCGATGGTGTTCGCGTCGACGCTGCCGGTCAGTGGCCGGGAACCGTCCCACGCCGGGTTGCAGCCGCCGGAGGAGAGCACGAACGCCATGGTGAACCACTTGACGCCGGTCGCGTTCATCACCGCGGTCGCGTTGGGCGGGTCACCCCAGCCCATGTAGAGGTAGGGCGCGCCGCGCCCGCCTGGCTGCGGGTTGCTGGAGCTCGACGAGGACGACGACGTCGGCGTGGTGGGTGTGGTGGTCGGCGTGGTGCCACCGTCACAGGAACCACCGTTGATCTTGCAGCCGCCCGGCGCCGAGTACGAGCCCGAGTACTTCACGTTGAAGCCGAAGCTGGCGGTGCCGCCCGCCGCGACCGAGCCGTTCCACGTGCTCTTCACCGTGATGTGCTGGCCGGATGCGGTGTAGCTGCCGTCCCAGAGCGACGAGATGCTCTGCCCCGAAGCGAGGTCGAACTCCAGCGTCCACGCCGAGATGCCCGTCGACGAGCCATTGGTGATCGTGTACTTGCCCTCGTAGCCGGTGCCCCAGTCGGAGCCCTTGGTGAACGAGGCGGTGACCCCGTTGGCGGCACCCGCCGACGGCGCGATCACCATGCCCGCGACCAGCGCGCCGACCGCGGCGGCCAAGCCGAGCGCCGGTAGCCATTTCTTCTTGGTCATGGTCAGAGTCCGTTCTTCATGGCGGTGATCAGCTCACCGTTGGTGGTGTCACCCGTGAGCTCCCAGAAGAAGGCGCCGCCGAGACCCTGCTGTTTGAGCCAGTTCATCTTGCCGCCGATGGTCGACGGGGTGTCGTAGCTCCACCAGTTGCTGCCGCACTTGGCGTACGCGGTCCCCGCGATGGTGCCGTTGGACGGGCAGGTGTTCTTGAGAACCTTGTAGTCCTCGATACCGGCTTCATAAGTGCCAGGCGCGGCTCCGGTCGCGGTGCCACCCGGCGCGCTCTGCGTGACTCCGGTCCAGCCACGGCCGTAGAAGCCGATGCCCAGCAGCAGCTTGCTCGACGGCACACCCTTGCCCTTGAGCTTCGCGATGGCGTCCGCGCTGGTGAAGCCCGTCTGCGGGATGCCGGTGTAGGACGTCAGCGGCGAGTGCGGAGCCGTCGGGCCCTGTGCCGCCCACGCGCCGAAGAAGTCGTAGGTCATCACGTTGAACCAGTCGACGTACTGCGCGGCGCCGCCGTAGTCGGCCGCGTCGATCTTGCCGCCGCTGGTGGCGTCGGCGGTGATGGCCGAGGTGACCAGGTAGTTCTGGCCGAACTTCGCCCTCAGGGCGGCCATCAGGTTCTTGTAGGCCGCGGCGCCGCTGGTGTCACAGCTGAGACCACAGGCGTTCGGGTACTCCCAGTCGATGTCGATGCCGTCGAACACGTCGGCCCAGCGCGGGTCCTTGAGCAGGTTGTAGCAGGACTGCGCGAACGCGGCCGGGTTCTGCGAGGCCTGGCCGAAGCCGCCGGACCAGGTCCAGCCGCCGAACGACCAGATCACCTTGAGACCGGGGTGCATCTTCTTCAGCCGCCGGAGCTGGCCGAAGTTGCCGCGCAGCGCGCCGGCGTCCCAGGTGTCGGCCACGCCGTCCACGCTGGACGCGGCGTCGTAGGCCTTGTCGTAGTCGGCGAAGGTGTCGTCGGTCGCCGAGCACTGGCCGTTCTTCACGTTGCCGAACGCGTAGTTGATGTGGGTCAGCTTCGAAGCCGAGCCGCTCGTCTCGATGTTCTTGACGTGGTAGTTGCGGCCGTAGATGCCCCACTGCACGAAGTAGCCGACGTTCTTGTAGCCACCGGGGTTCGGCGGGTTCGAGGTCGTCGGGGTGGTGGGCGTGGTCGGCGTCGTCGGCGTCGTCGGGGTGGTGTTCGACGTCGGGGTCGTCGGCGTCGTCGGGGTGGTGGGCGTGGTGGTCGGCGTCGAGCCACCGTCACACGAGCCACCGTTGATCTTGCAGCCCGAAGGCGCCACGAAGGCGCCCGAATACACCCCGTTGAAGCCGAAGCTGGCCGTGCCGCCCACGGCGACCGAGCCGTTCCAGGTGCTCTTGACGGTCACGTGCTGACCGCTGACGGTGTAGCTGCCGTCCCAGAGCGAACCGACCTTTTGGCCTGCGGCGAGGTCGAATTCGACCGTCCACGAGGAGATCGGCGACGAGGAGCCGTTCGAGATCGTGTACTTGCCCTCGTACCCGGTCCCCCAGTCAGAGCCCTTGGAGAAGGTCGCGGTAACACCTCCCGCGGCGTTCGCCGGGGCGACCACGACCCCGGCGACGAGTGCGCCTGCCGCTGCCACCAAACCGAAAAGGTGCCATCGTTTTCTGGACATCTCTCTCCTTCTAACCCTGGTACTGGGCGATGATCTTGGCGAAGTCGTACGGCTGCTGGGACACGCTGCTGCACTTGCCGTCGGCCCAGCCGACGTTGCCGGTGCAGACGCGGTCACGGTTGAGCGCCCAGAACGAGAACCGGCCCAGCTTGTGCGCCTGCACGTAGCCGAGGAGGGTCCGGAAGGTGTCCTGGGTGAACAGTTCGCTGGGCTGGTCGGTGTGCCCGTTCATCAGGATCAGCCCGGTGCGGGCGTAGACCCCGTTGTCGTCGAGGTCAGGGCGCAGCGTTTTGAGCTGCCCGTGCACCAGTTCCATGACGCGCTGGACGTCGGCGGCCATGGTGGCGGCCGGGCCGCCATAGTCGAAGGCCATGATCTTGTAGAGGTCGATCACGGCGCCGTTGTCCTTGGCACGCCCGATCTCCGCCTTGCCGAGGTCGGACAGGCCGACCGTGGTGACCGGCAGGGTCAGCGAGACGTGCAGGTTCGGGTTGCGCTGCTTGAGCGTCTTGATGGCCTGGAAGCGCCGGTTCTCGGCGGCCACGTCGCCCAGGTCGTCGCCCTCGATGTCGAAGTCGACGTGCGTGAGCGCGTATTTGTCGATGACCTTCTGGTACGCGGCGGCGAGCGACGTCGCGTCCCCGCAGGCCGCGCCGAGCTCGAGGCCGTTGTAGCCGCCGAAGGAGACCGAGACGTCGCCGCCGGACTGGCGGATTTTCGTCACCTTCGCCGCGACGGCGGTGCCGGTGGCGACGGGCTGCGCGGCGTTGCCGTCCCAGACCGGGGTGCAGCCGCCGCCGTTCGGCGCGAGCACGAACGCGAGGATGTAGCTTTTCTGGCCACTCGCCGCGATGGCCGCGCCGATGTCCTGCGGGTCGTTGTCGAGCGGCATGTAGTACGGGGCGCCTGCCAGCGCGCCCTGCGGCACGGGCGGCGAGCTGCTCGTGCTTGTCGGCGTGGTCGGCGAGGTGGGTGTCGTGCTCGTGCCGGTCGGGCCGGCGCTGGTCGTCGGGCCGGGTCCGCCCGCGCACGGCTTGCCGTTCAGCAGGCAGTTCGCCGGAATCCCGGTACCGGCGCCGTTGAAGCCGAAGGTCGTTGACGCTCCGGAGCCGACCGAGCCGTTGTATTCACGGTTCGTGAACGTGTAGTGGGTGCCGCTCGTGGTGAGCAGCGCGTCCCAGTAGGTGCCGACCGAGCTGCCGGACGGGAGGTCGAATTCGAGCTTCCAGCCGCTCAACGCGCTGGTCCCGGCCGTGATCGTGTACTGGCCGGTGTAGCCGGTGTCCCATTTGGACGCTTGGCTGAACGCCGCCGATGCCTCGGTGGCCGCCCCGGCGAGCGGGGTGATCGCCAACGCGGCGGCGGGTAGTAGCAAGGCGCCGGCGGTCACTGCGACCACCCGGCGTGACGGCATGCGACGGTGCATGGAGGTCATCGGCGGCGGCTCCCGTTCAGGAGGTGTTCCGATGACGCTAACTTGGTCTGGACCAATTGAGCGCGGCGGTTTACCGCCAGTGTCGGTATTCCGCCACCGTCATGCGATCAGGGGGCCGGTGGGCATTACGAGAGGTTCATCCGCCCGTAATGCCCGTCGCCGTCACGCCTGGTAAGGAACCCTTTCCCTCGCTTGCCGTAATGCGTCACCCCACCAGCGCAATTGGTCCAGCAAGGTCTTCGCCGCGGTGTTCGCCTCGGCGGGGTCGGTCAACGTCCCGTCCTCACCGAACCGCCCCCACGGTCCGGAAAAACCGACGGTGTCGCGCACCGTGACCGCGTGCAGCTCGGCGAAGACCTGCCGCAGGTGCTCGACCGCGCGCGAGCCCGCCGCCACTCCGCCATAACTCACGAACCCGATCGGTTTGGCCTGCCATTCGGTGAAATGCCAGTCGATGGCGCATTTGAGCGACGCGGGATAGCTGTGGTTGTACTCCGGGGTGACCACGACGAACGCGTCCGCGCCCGCCAGGCGCGGGGTGAATTCGCTCAGCGAAGCAACCACCTCGGGCGACGGTTCGTCGGTGAGCACGGCCGGGAGGTCGTAGTCGGCGAGATCGACGAGATCCACGTCGAAGCCTTCGTGCTCCGCCGCCTGCGCGGCGAACCACTTCGCCACGGACGGGCCGATCCTGCCCTTGCGGACGCTGCCGATGATGACCGCCAGCCGCAGCCGGTTTCCTGTTGTCATGGCGCCGACCGTAAAACCTCCACATTACTTGAGGTCAAATCCCGAGTATCGGGACATTGACGCGTCAGCCCGCTGCTGCTTCGCTGAATCCCGGCGAAAGGGTGGGATCCGATGTCTCGCGAAGAAGCCGGAAATCATGTGAGCAGGCGCCGTTTCTTCACTTCGGCGGCGGCCGCGTCCGCGGGACTGGCGTTGACGCCGTCCTTGGCGGAAGCCGTGCCGGGCCAGGAAACCGCGCAGGCGACTGGTGATCCGGCCGAGGTCGAAGTCACGATCACCGTGAACGGCGCGGCGCGCACGCTGCGCGTCGATCCCAGGGTGACGCTGCTCGACGCGGTGCGCGAACGGCTGAATCTGACCGGCACCAAGAAAGGCTGTGACCGCGGCCAGTGCGGCGCGTGCACGGTGCATGTCGACGGCAGGCGCGTGCTATCCTGCCTGACGCTCGCCGCCGCGGTCGACGGCAAGAAGGTCACCACCGTCGAAGGGCTGGAGCGCGACGGCGAACTGCATCCGGTGCAGGAGGCGTTCATCGAATGCGACGGTTTCCAGTGCGGTTTCTGCACGTCGGGGCAGATCATGTCGGCCGTCGCGCTGCTACGGGAAGGCCGCGCCCGCACCGATGACGAGGTCCGCGAGGCGATGTCCGGCAACATCTGCCGATGCGGCGCGTACACGAACATCGTCGACGCCGTGCAGCACGCCCGCGCGTGCGGAAGGGCGATCTGATGCACGCCTACGACTTCGCGACCGCTCGTGACATCCGGCAGGCGACGTCGTCGACCGGTGCGTTCCTCGCCGGTGGCACGACACTGGTCGATCTGATGAAACTCGGCGTACTGCGGCCCGACCACGTGGTGGACATCAACTCCTTGCCACTGCGCGGAATCCGGACCGGCCGCGACGGCGTGCGCATCGGCGCGCTGGAGCGGATGAGCGACCTGGCCGCCGATCGGACCATCGCTGGCCATTATCCGGTCTTCGCGCAGGCGCTCGCTGTAAGCGCTTCCCCGCAGATCAGGAACATGGCGAGTATCGGCGGAAACCTGTTGCAGCGCACGCGATGCGGTTACTTCCGGGACGTCACGACGCCGTGCAACAAACGACAGCCCGGCAGCGGCTGCCCGGCGCGGACCGGGGACAACCGCGAGCACGCGATCCTCGGCACGAGCACGTCCTGCGTCGCCACCCACGCGAGCGACGCGGCGGTCGCGTTGATGGCGCTCGACGCGTCCGTCCGGCTGATCGGCCGCGAGGGCGAACGGACTGTCCGGCTCGCCGAGTTCTACCGGCTGCCCGGCGCCACCCCGGACGTCGAAAACCAGCTCAAGCCGTCCGAACTGATCGCCGAACTCATCCTGCCCAGGCTGGACTGGGCGCGGACCTCGACCTATGTCAAGGTCCGCGACAGGCAGTCGTACGAGTTCGCGTTGTGCTCGGCCGCCGTGGCGCTCGACGTACGCGGTCACCGCATCCGCGACGCCCGCGTCGCGGTGGGCGGCGTCGGCACGATGCCTTGGCGGCTACCGAACGTCGAGGCCGGCTTGAAAGGCAAGCCACCCACGCTGGAGGTCTTCGAAGCGGCCGCACAGTCCGCCGTGGACGGTGCTGAGCCACTGGCGCACAACGGTTTCAAGCTCACTCTGCTGAAGAGCACGATCGTACGGGCATTGGCGGGTCTGCGATGAGCTCACCACTGGGCAAAGAGATCGACCGCTTCGAGGCCAGGCTCAAGGTCACCGGGCGCGCGATGTACGCGGCCGACAACAACGTCGCCGGGCTCGCTTACGGCTACCTCGTGACCAGCACGATCGGACTGGGCACGGTCACCACGATGGACACCGCGGCCGCCGCGAGCGCGCCGGGCGTGCTCGCGGTCTACACCCCGTTCAACCCGCTGAAGCTGTTCGCGTACGGCGGCGACCAGAACGACGAGTCCACGCCTCCGCTGCAGGACGTGGACGTGCGCTACCACGGCCAGGTCATCGGCCTGGTCGTCGCGGAGACCTTCGAGCAGGCGCGCGACGCGGCCTCGCTTGTGACCGTGGGTTACGACGCCAAGCCGCCTGCCGCGTCGTTCCCCGCGGCGCTGCCGAACGCGGCCCCGATCAAGAACTCGCCGACGGCGGGCGTGCTCGCGCCGGGCGTCGCCTCGATCGCCGACGCGATCGCGGCCAGCCCCGTCACGGTCACCGCGACGTACACGACCGCGGCGCAGAACCACAATCCGATGGAGCCGCACGCCACGGTCGCGGTGTGGACCGGCGACCACCTCACCCTGTACACGGCCACCCAGGGCACGCCGCTCGTGGTCAGCCGGATGTCGAAGACGCTCGGCATGGACGCGGCGAAGATCCACGTGCTCAACCCGTTCCAGGGCGGCGCGTTCGGCTGCAAATGGGGGAACTGGGCGCACACCCCGCTGACCGCGGCGGCCGCCCGCGCGCTCGGACGGCCGGTCAAGACCGTGCTGACGCGGGAGCAGCTGTTCACCGTCGTCGGGCATCGCGCGTTTTCCAGCCAGGTCGTCACGCTCGGCGCCACGACCGACGGCACGGTGAACGCGCTCAAACACGATGGCGTTTCGAGCCGCTCCGCCTCCGCCAGCTTCCAGGAGAACGCGGGGAACATCTCGCTCAACACCTACGCGTCGCCGAACATCGAAATCAACCGCAAGACGGTCACCTTGGACAGCCCGGCGACCACGATCATGCGCGCGCCGTCCGACGCGACCGGGTCGTTCGCGCTGGAATCCGCGCTGGACGAACTCGCGCTCAAACTCGGCATGGACCCACTCACGGTGCGCCAAAAGAACAACGCGACCGTGGCGCCGACGAGCAAGAAATCGTTTTCCAGCAAGCATCTCGACGAGTGCTACCGGATCGGCGCCGAGACGTTCGGCTGGTCGCGGCGCAATCCCGTGCCCGGCTCGGTCGTCGACGGCGACTGGCTGGTCGGCATGGGCATGGGCACCGCGTTCTTCTCCGCGGGGCGCGGGGCCGCGTCGATCAAGATCCGGCTGCGCGCCGACGGGACGGCCGTGGTCTCGGGCACCGGCTCGGACTCCGGGACCGGGCAGGCGACGGTCTACTGCATCGTCGGCGCGGACAGCCTGGGCATCCCGGTGAAGCGGGTAGTGGCCGACTTCGGGGACTCGGCCGCGCCGGTCAACGCGAACGCGGGCGGTTCGGCGTCCACCGCGAGCAACGGGACGGCCGTGCAGGTGACCGCGGACGCGGTCAAGGCGGAGCTGCTCAAGGTGGCGAACGAGCATCCGCCGTTCCAGGGCAAGAACCCGGTCTACGAGCGCGGGTTCGTCAAGGCCGACGGCGTTTCGATGTCCTTCGGCAGCCTGCTGACCTCGCTGAACATGGCCGAGGTCGAAGCGACGGCGACGTCACCGAAGAACCCGGACACGACACACCAGTTCATGTCGTTCGGAGCGCATTTCGTCGAGGTGCGGGTGCATCGGCGCACCAGGGAGCCGAGGGTCTCGCGGGTGGTCTCGGTGCTGGACGCGGGGCGGATCGTGAACGCCAAGGCGGCGCGCAACCAGATCATGGGCGGGGTGATCATGGGCATCGGCGCCGCGCTGCTCGAGGACATGCGGCTGGAGCCGACCGGCCGGATCGCCAACGCCAACCTGGCCGGTTACCTGGTGCCGGTCAACGCCGACATTCCCGAGCTCGACGTGCGGTTCCTCGACATCCCCGATCCCCTGATCTCGCCGCTCGGCGCGCGCGGGATCGGTGAGCTGGGCATCGTCGGGGTCGCGGGCGCGGTGGCCAACGCGGTGTTCAACGCCACCGGCAAGCGCGTCCGCGACCTGCCGATCACGTGTGAGCGGCTGCAGGACTGACGCCCGGCTCGGCCTTCGCCGCGTCGGCGACGTACTTGACCAGGCCGAGCAGCGCGCGCACGGCGGGAGCGGGCCGTAAACCGGCCAGCGTCGCGACGGACAGTGTCCAGGTCAACGTGGTGCCGGCGAGCGGGACCACGGCGACGTCCGGGTCGTCGGGGCCGATGCTGGGCAGGAGCGCGACGCCCAGGCCCGCCTTGACGTAGGCGGGGACGGCGGCGCGGTCCGGCACCTCGATGGCGACGCGGCGCGGTGACCCGGCGGTGTGGAAGGCTCGGTCGACCGTCACCCGGTTGCCGAAGCCCTGCGGCAGGTCGATGAACTTCTCGGCGGCCAGTTCGGCGAGGGTGACGCCCTCGCGCGCGGCGAACCGGTGCCCCGGCGGCAGGTGCACGGAGTACGGCGCGGTGAGCAGCGGCCGCGCTTCGAGCCCGTCCAGGTCGTCCAGCGGCAACGCGAGCAGCGCGACGTCCAGCCTGCCGTGCCGCAGGTCGTCGGCGAGACCGGTCGAACCGGTCGGGCTGGCCGCGAGGTGCACGTCGACCAGCGGATAGCGCTCGTGGAACGCGCCGAAGAGGTCCGGCAGGTCGACCAGGCCGACGCTGGTCATGGTGCCGACGCGGAGCCTGCCGCGCAGGCCGGTGGAAGCCTCCTGGACGACGTTGCGAGCGCGTTCCAGCGCGGCGAGCGCGGCCTTGGCCTCGGGCAGCAGCGCGCTGCCCGCGGGCGAAAGCGCGACCCGCCTGGTCGAGCGGTCGAACAAAGTGGCCTTGAGATCGGTTTCGAGTGCTCGGATGGCCATCGACACCGTGGACTGCACGGTGAACAATCTCCTTGCGGCGCGGGTGAAACTGAGCTCTTCCGCGACCGTGACGAAGTATTCGAGCTGGCGGGCGTCCACGGCGACTCCGTTCGTCTAAGTCATGAACTAAGGTACAAACTAACCGGCCGTGACGCCACCCCGTGTCCATCAGTCGTATCATCCGACGAACCACGCGAATCCATTGTGGACACTCAAAGCCGAGCACGCGTCACCGTCCGTGAGCCGCGGTGACGGAAACGCGCACCGCCGAATGCACCTTGTGACGAACCGGGCCGGTCGGCAAACTGCGCACTATGATCCGAAAGCGGCAATTCGTCACCGTACTGTCCGCGGCCGCGCTCGCGCTGACGCTCGGCACCGTGCCCGCGCGGGCCACGCCGGACGGCCACCGCCTCGACCCGCGGCCCAGCACCGCGAAACTGGCCCGTGAGCTGCAGGCTTTGGAGTGGCTGAGCCTCGGCGAGGTCGACGTCACCAAGCTCGGCAAGTCCAACCAGGGCCGTCCGGTCTGGGGCGCGCGCGTCGGCCACGGGAAGGTGCGCGTCCAGTACGTGACGCAGCAGCACGGTGACGAGCCGCTCGGCACGCCAGCCGCGCTGGAATTCCTGCGGAAGGTGGGTGTCGGCCACAGCCCGTGGCAGCGCTGGCTGCGGTCCAAGGTGACCGTCGACATCGTGGTGCGCGCGAACCCGGACGGCCACGAGCACGACTGGCGCTACAACTACGACCCCGAGGCGTTCCCGGAGTACGGCGAGCACGGCAAGGGCTACGACCTCAACCGCTATCACAACCCCAGCGTCCCGCCGGAACTCAATCCGGCCACCGAATCCGGGCTGGTGCAGCGGCGCTACGCGGCGTTCAAGCCCGAGATCATGGTCGATTACCACATGCAGGGCCGGTATCGGGACGCTGACGGCAAGGAGATCACCGCCTCCGTGCTGTGGCCGACGAACGCGGGCGTGAAGAAGGCCGACGTCGACTTCGCGAAGCAGATCGCCGTGGTCGCGCAGCAGTCGATCAACGGGCGCGGCGGGAACGTCTCGCAGTATCCCGGCGGGGATTACGAGGGAATCGCGCGCAACGCTTATGGACTGCGCGGCAGCGGAAGTGTGCTGATCGAGCTGAGCGCCATGGACTCGCGGGAGCAGGCGCAGATCCAGGACGCGCTCGCGTCGATGCTGGCGATCGCGCAGAAGGCGGCCGACGGCTCGCTGCGCGCGGTCGACCCGGCGAAGGGTGACGCCATTCCGCCGCGTGGACCGGAAATCCCGGCCGCGGCCCGGCTCGCCGAGCCCGCACTGGACTAAGGACTCGTGAGTGGTATGGCCGGTTAGAACCGGCCGTACCACTCACGACGTTAATCGCGGGCGCGGGCGCGAACGGGCCGCTAGGGTCGGCCGAATGCTGGGGAACGGCCCGTTCAGGGCGCTGCTGGGTGCGCGGACGATCTCGTTCCTCGGGGACTCGCTCAGCCTGGTCGCGCTGATGCTGCACGTCGCCGCCACGACCGGCGAGGCGCTGGCCGTGGCCTTGCTGCTGCTGGTCGGGGACTTCGCGCCCGCGTTGCTCAGCCCGCTCACCGGGACGATCAGCGACCGCTTCGATCTCAAACGGGTGATGATCGCGTGCGATCTGGCGCAGGGCGCGCTGGTCGCGGTGATCGCGTTCGCGTTGCCGTCGTTGCCCTTGCTGCTCGTGCTGGTCGGCCTGCGGGCGGTGGCCGGGCAGATCTTCCAGCCCGCGTCGCGGGCGGCGATGCCCGCGCTCGTCGACGACAAGGACCTGGAGCGGGCGAACTCACGGCTCGGGTTCGGGACGAACGGCGCCGAAGCGCTCGGTCCGCTCGGCGCGGGACTTCTCTTTCCCCTGCTCGGAATTCGCGGGGTGCTGCTCGTCGATGCTGTGACCTTCCTGGTCTCAGCCGCCCTGCTCGCCCTGTTGCCGCGCATGGAAGCCCGCGAGACCCAGGAGACGTTCCTCGGTGACGCGAAGGCGGGCTTGCGGTATCTCGCGAAGGCGCCCGCGATCAGGGCGATCGTGGTCGGTTTCTGTGCGGTGGTCGCGTTCAACGGGGTCGACGACGTCGCGCTGGTGTTCCTCGCCAAGGATCTGGGCGGCGGGCAGACGGCGGCCGGGTTGTTGCTCGCCGGGGTGGGCATCGGGCTGCTGGCGGGCTACGCGCTGCTGAGCAAGGTTTCGCCGAAGCTTCAGATGGTCGTCTGGCTGATCATGGGACTGGCCGTGAGCAGTGTCGGCAATCTGCTCAGCGGGCTCGCGTGGGCGGTGGGCGCCGCGTTCGTGCTGCAGACCGTGCGGGGATTCGGGATCGCCGCGATGGATGTCGGCGCGAACACTCTGATCCAGCGCAAAGTGCCCGGCGAACTGCTGGGCCGGGTGTTCGGGAACTTCCACGGCGCCATCGGGGCGGCGGCCGCGTTCTCCTATCTCGCGGGCGGGCTGCTGCTGGATCTGACCAGCGCCAGTGCCACGCTCATCATCGCCGGCGCGGGCGGGCTGGTGGCGACCGCACTCACCGCCTGGACGCTGACGAGACATTCATCAGACGTATTATCCCAGTGAGCGAAGCAATGCGTTGACATAGCAGAAATCGCGGACTAAACCTCGGATGTCTGAACCCGAGGAGTCTTTGATGCGGAAAGCTTTCCCCATCGTCGCCGCCCTACTGCTCACGACCACCTTGCTGACGTCCGCCGGCGCCGTCGAAACGCCCCGTCAACGCGCGAAGGAACTCGTCGCCCAGCTGACACTGGACGAGAAGATCGCGCAGCTCGCGGGCATCAAGACCGACACCGAGTACCGCACGGTGCCCGCCGTCGAGCGGCTCGGCATCCCGAAACTGCTGCTCACCAACGGTCCGGCCGGGGTCAGCACCGGCGGGCTCGTCCAGCCGGAGGCGACCGCGCTGCCCGCGCCGCTCGCGCTCGCCGCGTCCTGGGACGTCGAGCAGGCACGCCGGTACGGCGACATCGAGGGCGCCGAAACGCTTTCGGTCGGCCGGAACGTGCTCGAAGGGCCGACGGTCAACATCGCGCGCGTGCCGGTCAACGGGCGCAATTTCGAGGCGTACGGCGAAGATCCGTATCTCGCGAGCCAGTTCGCGGTGCACGACATCCAAGGCATCCAGGCACGCAAGGTGATCGCGAACGTCAAGCATTTCTTCGGCAACAACCAAGAGGCGAGCCGCTTCACCATCAACAACGACATCGACGAGCGCACTATGCGCGAGATCTACCTGCCCGCGTTCGAGGCGTCGGTGAAGGACGCCGCCGTCGGCTCGGTGATGTGCGCCTATCCGAAGATCAACGGCACGTTCAACTGCGAGAACCCGTTGGTGCTGAACCAGATCCTCAAGCGGGAATGGGGTTTCGACGGGTTCGTCTTCTCGGACTTCGGCGCGGTGCACAGCACTGCGCCGTCCGTCAACGGCGGACTCGACCTCGAGACGCCGACCGACAAGTACTTCAATCCCCAGGCGATCAAGGCCGCGCTCGCCGACGGGACGATCAAGATCGCCACGCTGGACGAAAAACTGGTGCGCCGCTACACCAAGATGATCGAGTTCGGCCTGTTCGACCGCACGCCGTCGATCACCCCGATCCCCGCGGCCGAGCACGGCAAGGTCGCCCGCGAACTCGCCGCCGCGGGCATGGTCCTGCTCAAGAACGAGCGGGCGCTGCTTCCACTCGGCAAGACCAAGTCCATCGCGCTCATCGGCACGGACGAGGCCAAGACCGGCGGTGGCGGCAGCTCGCGCGTCAAACCGCTCTACACCGTCAAGCCCAGCGACGGCCTCAAAGCCAAGGGCGCCACCGTGATCACGGACGACGGGACGTCCCTCGACCGGGCCGCGGCGACGGCGAAGACCGCCGACGTCGCGATCGTCATGGTCGAGGACACCGAGACCGAGGGCAAGGACCGGCCGAATCTCTCACTGACCGGTGATCAGGACGCGCTGGTCGCCGCGGTCGCCAAGGCCAACCCGGCCACGGTCGTGGTCGCCAAGACCGGCGGCCCGGTGCTGATGCCATGGCTGCGGCAGGTGCCCGCGCTGCTGCAAGCCTGGTATCCCGGCGAGGAGGACGGGAACGCGGTCGCCGACGTGCTGTTCGGTGACGTCAACCCGTCCGCGAAACTGCCCGTCACGTTCCCCGCGTTCGAGGCCGACCAGCCCGCGAGCACGCCGGCACAGTACCCGGGCACGAACGGGACCGCGCACTACTCCGAAGGCGTCTTCGTCGGCTACCGGCACTACGACGCCAAGAAGATCGCGCCGCTCTTCCCGTTCGGCTTCGGGCTTTCGTACACGAAGTTCGACTACGCGCATCTCAAGCTCACCAAGGATCCGTATGGCGTCGTGACCGTCGACGCCGACGTCACCAACACCGGAACCCGTGCCGGCGCCGAGGTCGCGCAGCTCTACGTCGGCTCACCGTCCACAGTGAACACCCCGGAAGCACCACGGGAACTGCAGGGCTTCCAGAAGGTGACGCTCTCCCCCGGCCAGACCCAGCACGTTCGCTTCACCTTGCCGCAGCGCGCTTTCGCCTACTGGGACACGGCCACGCACTGGTGGCGGCTCGCCGGTGGCGCGTACCAGATCTCCGTCGGCGGCGGTTCCCGCGACCTCCGCCTGCACACCACCACCTTCCTCGCACCCGGGAGCGTGCCCCATGACCGGTAGCCCTTTCACCAGGCGTGTCCTGTTCGGCGGCGCCGCCGCGCTGGCCGGAACCGCCTTCCTGCCGCCGATGGCGTCGGCGAACGCGCCGGCGATCACCGACAAGGTCGACTGGGCGCGCTACCTCGGCGCGCTGGACCCGGTCTGGAAATCCGTGCCGACGACGTTCTACCAGGGCCCGTTCCTCGGCAACGGCGGTCTCGGCGCGGCGGTCTACCAGGCCGGTGACAAGCGGCTCTCGTTCAAGCTGGGTGACAGCCGCGTGCGCGACCATCAAGGCACCGGCGGCACGCTTTTCGGCACCGCGCGCCTGCCGATCGGCACCCTCACGCTCAAGACGACCGGCGACGTGAGCGACGTCGACCTGCGGCTTTCGCTGTGGAACGCCGAGGTCACCGGCACGATCACGACCACGAAGGGCGTGCTCAAGATCCGCGCGTACGTGCACGCCAAGCGTGACGTGCTCGTCGTCTCGGCGAGCGTGCAGTCCGGGTCCGAAGCCGTCGCCTGGACGTTCGCCGCCGCCGTCGCGAAAAGCCCCCGGCTGGACTTCAAACCGGCGCCGTCCGGGCTCAAGACCAATCCGGCGGCGACGGTCAGCGGCACGACCTGCACGCAGAACCTGGCCGTCGGCGGGCAAACCGTCACGCAATGGCGGCTGCGCGCCGAGCCGGACGGCAAGACCAAGACCTTGCTGGCCACGGTCGCGCACACGTTCCCCGGCAAGACCGCGGGCACGGTGACGGGCCAGACGCTCGACGCGGCCGGAGCACTGAGCGAGGCTCAGCTCGCTGCCGAACACCAAGCCTGGTGGAACGCCTTCTACCCCAAGAGTTTCGTGTCCATTCCGGACGCGAGGCTGGAGGGTTTCTACTGGATCCAGCTGTACAAGCTCGCGAGCGCGACCCGGCGGGACCGGCCGGTGCTGGGCACCTGCGGGCCGTGGCTGGAGCCGACGCCGTGGCCGGGCACCTGGTGGAACCTGAACGTCCAGCTGGAGTATTGGCTGCTCAACGCGACGAGCCATCCGGAACTCGACTCGCTCACGGAGTCACTCGACCACTCACGTGACGCGCTCGCCCAGAACGTGGCCTCGCAGTACCGGTCGGACTCGATGGCGATCGCGCGGACCACGCAGGAGGATCTGAAGTCGGGCACGGCGGCGCAGCCGGGTGGCGACGGCGATCCCGAGGTCGGCAACCTCACCTGGGCGCTGCACAACGCTTGGCTGTCCTACCGGCACAGCATGGACGACTCTGTGTTGCGTGATCTCGTTTTCCCGTTGCTGCGCAAGGCGATCAACTACTATCTCCATTTCCTCGCGAAGGACTCCGGCGGGGTCTATCACCTGCCCAAGACGTTCTCGCCGGAATACGCGTCCACAAAGGACTGCAACTACGATCTGGCGTTGATCCATTGGGGCTGCGGCACTCTGCTGGCCGCGAACAAGCGGCTCGAGTTGAACGACCCGCTCGCCGCCAAGTGGCAGGACGTGCTCGATCATCTGGTCAAACCGCCGCAGGACGCGGCGAACGGGTTCTGGATCGGCGCCGACAAACAGCTGACGTCTTCGCATCGCCACTACTCGCATCTGCTGTGGTTCTACCCGCTGTACCGGCTCGACGTGACGACGAGCGCCGCGAACCGCACCGCGCTGACGAAGTCACTCGACCGCTGGCTCGGTTTCACCGGCGCACAGCAGGGCTACACCTTCACGGGCTCCGGTTCGATGTACGCGGCGCTCGGGAACGGCGACAAGGCTCGTACCCAGTTGACCGCGCTGTTGGACAAATACATTCAGCCGAACACGATGTACAAGGAATCCGGTCCGGTGATAGAAACACCGCTTTCCGGCGCGCAGACCGTGCACGACATGCTCGTGCAGAGCTGGGGTGGCACGATCCGCGTATTTCCCGCCGTCCCATCGGCCTGGGCGGACACCTGCGTGCACAACTTCCGTACCGAAGGCGCGTTCTTGATCAGCGCGGTCCGCAAAGCGGGGAAGACGCAGTTCATCCGGGTCAAGAGTCTCGCGGGTGAACCGTGCCGAATCGCGCCCGGCGGCCTCAGCGGGCCGTACGAAATCCGTTCGCTGCCCGGCGGTGGAACAATTCCGTTCACCCAGAACGCGGACGGAACACTGCAGCTCACACTCGCCGCAGGCACCGACGTGGTGATCACCACGCAAGGCACCGACCCGGAGTTGAGCATCGCTCCGACGACGAACCCGGCGAAGCCCTATTGGGGACTGCCGTAAAGATGAAACAATCTCAGCATGTCGCGCGCCGAGGCCAACGGAATCCAGATCGAATACGAAACACTGGGCGATCCTCGCGATCCGGCCATTGTTCTGACCGTCGGTCTCGGCGCGCAACTGCTCGAATGCTCCGACGTTTTCTGTTTTCCGCTGGTCGAGGCCGGTTACTCCGTGGTGCGTTACGACAATCGGGACGCGGGCCTGTCCACGAAATGCGATGGGCGGCGCTACAGCTTACTTGACATGGCAGGCGACACAATCGGCCTAATGGACGCACTGGGCATTGACAAAGCTCATGTGGTGGGCGCTTCGATGGGCGCGATGATCTCGCAGGAACTGGCGATTCATTACCCCGAACGGGTGCGCACGCTCTGCTCGATGATCTCGACCACCGGTGACCCGCTGGTCGGGCGCTCGACCAAGACCGCGCTGCGCGCGTTCAAGCAGCCACCGCCGAAGAACCGCGACGAGGTGATCGAGCAGGGCCTGCAGATCTGGAAAGTGGTCGGATCACCTGGCTTCTGCGGCGAGGAGGACGCCGTGCGCGCGCTCGTCGCGGCGAGCTACGACCGGTCGTACTGCCCGGCGGGCCGCGACCGGCAGCTGGCGGCGATGGCGACCGCGCCGGACCGCACCGAGGGGCTGCGCGGCGTCCGGGTGCCGACGCTGGTGATCCACGGCGAGGCCGACCCGCTGATCGATCCGAGCGGCGGGCGGGCGACCGCCGCCGCGATCCCCGGCGCGGAGTGGCTGCTCATGCCCGACATGGGCCACGACCTGCCCCAGCAGACCTGGCCGGTGATCATCGAGGCGATCCTGCGCAACGCGGCCAAAGCGCCGCGATAAAGCGGGCTTTACTCCCGGGGATAAAGCCCGCTAAACATCGCGGAGTAAAGCCCGCTTTATCCCGGCCTTGAAGCCCTTGGAGGCCTAGAAGTCCGAGTTGGCCGTCCACAGTTCGTAGAGTTCGCGCGAGCCGACGTAGGGCAGGTCCGTCGTGCGGCGGACCAGGAACAGCAGCAGGTCGACGGCGGTGCCCTTGACCGTCATGTCCGGCAGGCCGCCCGCGATCAGGCCGAACGAGTCCTCGCGCAACTGGACGTGCCACTCCTCGCCGGTGTCGGTGCTGTGGAACGCGATGACCTCGCCCTTACCGCGCAGATTGGCCGTCTTCGGCGCGAAGATCCACGAATGCGGCATGTTGACCAGGTACTCGTCGACGCCGTCTGCGGCCAGCGTGGTGTCCACTATGGACTTCTTGCCGACGGTCAGCTCGGCGTCCCAGCGGTGCACCAGGGTCTCGAACAGCATGCGGCGGGCCCAGAACTGGGCGCGGCCGTCGGCTCCCCACGTCCACATCGGACGGTTGGGGTCGAGCTCGTCGAGCACGGCGCGTGCCTTCGCGGCGCCGGCGAGCAGCCAGCCGGGGTGCTGACCGGGAGCGAGCGGGAGGCCGGTCTCGACCTCGCGGCTCGCCGGGCGTTCCTGGGTGTCCTCGGCGAGCAGCTTGGTGAACCAGCGTTGCACCATGCCGACGTGTTCGGTCAGGTGCGCCAGCGTCCAGTCGGGGCAGGACGGCACCGTCGCACCGAGGTCGGCGCCGTCGACCGCCTCGGCGATCAGGGCGGTCTCGGCCTCGATGGCGTCGACGTACGAAGCGAAGGGCAGCGGGTGAACCGTCATGCCCTCAATCTAGCCGGGAGTGGCTCACTTCGGCGCCGGGAACGCGACCGGGCCGCGTTTGCCGTCCCGGCCGACGGCACGCACTCCGAAGAACACGTTGTCCTTGGACAGATCGATCTTCGCCGAGGTCACGGCTCCGACCTCGATCGCGTGCGTCCAGTCCGGCGCGATCGTCTCCCGCCAGACGACCTCGTAGCCTGCCGCGGCGGGGTCGGCGTCCCACAGAAGATCGGTGTCGTTCGTCAGGTCGGCGGTGCGGACACCGGCACCCTTCGGAGTGCCCGGCGCGGTCGCGAGCGACCACAGCGTCGCGGCGTTGACGCGCGCGACCCGTGCGATGTACGGAAAATCGCAGAACTCCGGCAGGTCACCGAACTGTTTCCCGTTCTCCACCCGCACGTTCTGGTGCTGGTGCGCGAAGTCCTCGTTCGGCTCTGTGAACCGCGCGGCCGGATAGCCGAGTTCGAGGAACGGGATGTGGTCGCCGCCGCGCAGATACCGGTCACGCCGGTAGATCACGCGGACGTCCATGCCGGTCGCGTCGTTCACCGCGACCGAGCGCGTGAACCGGGCCAGCTGCCGGGAAACCGAATCGTTCTCCCCGCCGATCGAGCGCCGGAGAGTGGCCTGCTCAGGGGTTTCCGCAGTCGGCACCCCTTCGGCGAACAGCCGGATCGTGCGCGGGTCACGCGTGCCGTCGTCGGCGCGGCTGGACCCGACGATGTCGTTGGTGAACATCGCCTGCACGTCCGCGCCCGCCGCCTTGAACCGCTGCGCCAGGTACCGCGCGCCGTACAGCCCCTGCTCCTCCCCCGCGACGGCGGCGAACACGATCGTCGCGGCGGGATCGCGCTTGGCGAGCACCCGCGCCAGCTCCATCGAGACGGCGACGCCGGACGCGTCGTCGTCGGCGCCCGGCGCGTCACTGGTCGCGTCCATGACATCGCTGCAGCGTGAGTCGTAATGCCCGGAGACGACGTAAACCCGTTGAGGCGCAACCGATCCCTTGAGCGTCGCCACGACGTTGGTGATCGTCGTGGCGACCGGGATACGCGGCGGCGCCGGCGGCTGCACGTACGACTGGAGTTCCACCGTCATCCGGCCGCCGGACGTCGCCGCGACCTTCTTCAGCTCCGCGAAGATCCAGTCGCGGGCCGCGCCGATGCCCCGATTCGGGTCGGTCTGCGAGGACAGGGTGTGCCGGGTGCCGAACGCGACGAGCCTGCGCACGGTCGCCTCGACGCGGCGCTCGTCGATCTCGCGCAGGATCGCACGCAATTCGGCGTCCGGCCGCTGCGGCCCGATCGGCTTGCCGGGTCCCCGGTCGCCGAGTTCCTCGGCGCCCGCCGGAATCCCGGTGAGCGCGACCGCCGACACCGCTGCCGACGCGGACAGGAAAGCTCGTCTGGACCTCTGCTGCGCCATGGCTCCAGTCCTACGCCCGACCCGGTGCCGCGTCTACCGCCGGACGTCGGGATCAGGCGAACCGGTAGGCGCGGATGACCGTCGACTCGAACGCGCTGCCCGCCGTGTCCGAGGCGCTGATCCGCAGCGACACGAACCCTTTCGCGTTCGCGGGGTTCGTGACGAACGCGCAGAGCCCCATGACCGGCGCGGCCGCCCAGGTCTTGCCGTCGTCGAAGGAGACCTCGGCCTTCACCGACTTCAGCGGCCGCGCGGGCGCGCCCTGCTGCCGTTCGACGCGCAACGGGAGCACGGTCATCGGGGTGGCCGTCACCCGGTTGAACGGATCGAGCGACGGCTTGGCCTTGACCGCGATCAGCGGCAGCCGCCCGGGATCCTCCCCGGCCACGTGCGCCGACCGGAAGGTCCACGCGGCTTCCACGTGCGTGGACGTCTCCGACCACGGCGCGGCCCGGTCGGCGAACCCGGCGAACCGGTACGTCGCCGCTTCCGGCGGCACGTCGGCCGAGGCGCTGGTGTACTGCGTGGTGGAACCGATCAGTTTCCCGTCGCGGTAGACCGACCAGCCGCCCTTGACGTGCTGCGGATCCTGCCAGGTGTGCTGGTACGGCCCGCTGTCGGCGAACAGCGGCGCGCGCAGGCTCAGCGTGTCACCCCACCGGCCGCCCCAGATCGGGTCGCCCGCGACACCCTTGCCGTCCGCGGCGCCGGGCAGACCGGGACCTTCGACCCCGAAGTTCCACGGCTCCTCGTACGAGCCAGGGCGATACTTGGTCACCGTCGCCCAGACCGCGCCGAACGGGGACGGCGGGTTGCCGCCGGTCTCGCCGGGTTCGCGATAAAGCTGGTTGATCCAGAAGACGTCGCCCGCGGTGTAGAACTCGACCCGCTCCCCCGGCAGGCGCACCCGGGTGGTGGCGACCGCGGTGAACGTCTGGATCGGCAGATACCCGTTCAGCGCGCGCACGACGAGGTCCGGTTTCCCGTTCTTGGAGCCGAACTTCGCGTGCACGCGGGCCATGTCCTTCTCCCGCACGGTGAAGTCGATCCGCGCGGGCACCTCACCGGGCCAGCCGTAGTTCAGGTTGTACATCGGCGCGTGCGTGACCAGGTCCTTGTCGAGCGGGTCGGTGACCTGGGCGGTGTACGCGGTGACGAACGTGTCCGCGGTGCCGCCGGTCGCCGGGACGGCGTAGAGCGCCACCGAGTCGGGTTCGACGTACACCGTGTTGTTCACCGTGCCACCACTGCCGCCGACGATCGCGCCGAAGTCGCGGAACAGGTTCACCGCGCTCTTGCGGGGCACCTTCACCTGGACCTTCTTGCCGGGCCGGGCGTCCAGCACCAGCGTCTGGTTCTTGGCGACGGTCAGTCCCGGCGCGCCGACCAGCGTGACGTCGGCGATGCCGCCGTCCGCGCCGGGCGTGGAGACCAGCGAAGAGAGGCTGTAACGGCCCTTCGGCACGCGAACGGTCACCTGACCGCCGACCGGGTAGAGGTAGCCGCCTTCGTCGGGATCGAGCACGTCGCCCATGATGGCGAGGCTCGAGCTGATGTCGTCGCTCTGCGGGTTTCCCTTGCGGTCGACCAGCTTGATGGTCAGGTCGTAGCTCTCGCGCTCACCGGAGATGCCGACGGCCGTCTGCAGCACGACGCCGCCACCGGTGGCGGTCAGCCTGCCGCCGAACGAGCCCACGGCCGCGCCCAGCGCCTGAGGCTGGCTGCTGACCTGCGCTTTCGCGCTGCCGTGCGCGGGAACCACGAGCGTGTTCCGCACGACGGAAAGCACACCGGCCGGCGCGTCGGAGGTCAGCGTGAGCGCCAGCTCGACGGGCTGGTCGCCGTCGTTGGTGTAGGTGACGTCCTTGACCTGCGGCTTGCTCTGCTCGTGCGGCCAGGTGACCAGCCCGAACCCGACGCTCGCGCTGGCCGTGACCGTTTGCCGCGACGCGCGGGCGACATCGACGCGGCCGGCGCCCTGCGCGTAGACGGAGCCGGTGTTGACCTTCGCCGAGGAGGTCAACGCGTTCTTCAGCTGCTCACCTGTCCATTGTGGATGTTCCTGCGCGAGTATCGCCGCCGCGCCCGCGACGTGCGGGGTGGCCATCGAGGTGCCGGACAGCCTGGCGTAGAAGTCGCCGACCGGGTCGTGGTCGCCCGCTTCGGTGCCCTTGGCACGCGCGGCCACGATCGCCTCGCCGGGCCCGGTGACATCCGGCTTGACCGCGAAGTCGCCGATCCTGGGGCCACGGCTGGAGAAGTCGCTTTGAACGTCCTGTTTGGACACACTGCCGACGGTCAGCGCGGCGGTGGCGGCCGCCGGTGAGCCGATCGACTTGTCACGGCCTTCGTTTCCCGCCGCGACGACGAACAACGCGCCCTTGTCGCGGCTGATCGCGTCGACCGCCTCGGACAGCGGATCCGTGCCGTCGCTGGGCGTGTCCGAGCCGAGGCTCATGCTGATCACCTTGGCGCCCGCGTCCGCCGCCCACTGCATGGCCTCGATGATCGTCGAGAAACTGCCGGAGCCCTCGTTGTCGAGCGCCTTCCCGATCAGCAGCCGCGCGTCCGGAGCGGCGCCCTGGTAGCGGCCGCCCGAAGCCGCACCGGACCCGGCGACGGTCGACGCGACGTGCGTACCGTGGCCGTTGCCGTCTTGGACGCCCTCACCGGTGAAGTCTTTCTCTTCCACCACAACGTTCTTGAGGTCGGGGTGGGCATGGTCGTAGCCGGTGTCGAGCACCGCGACCTTGACGCCCTTTCCGGTGTACCCGGCCTGCCAGGCTTGCGGCGCCCCGATCTGCGGGACGCTCTGATCGAGGTCGACCTTGACCTTCCGGTCGAGCCGGACGCGGTGCCCGGCCGCGGCCCAGGCACCGCCCTTGGGCAACGTCGCCGCGACCGCGTGGATGCTGGGCAAGGACCGCACGGTGGACGCGCCGGCCAGACCGTCGCCGTCGATGATGACGGGCAGGTCCTTGCGTTTCGCGTCGTCGTAACCCTGCTCGATCAGGCCGGTGACGTCGAACAGCGCGCGGTCCAGCCTGCCGGAACCGACCTGCTTCGCGACGTCGCCGGGAATGACGACCAGCCGATCTCCCTTGGCCTGCTTGAAGAACACCTGGTCCTTGCGGCCAGGACCCGGTTCGACGCTGACGCTGTGCCGTCCACCGGGAACGTCGGTGACGATGACCTTGTCGCCGGTCAGCAGGGTGACGGCGTGACTGCCCGCCCCGCCCGGCGGTGGCGGCCCGGCTTCGGCGACGCCGCCGGTGAGAAACCCTGCCACCAGCGTGAATATGACCGGCAACGCCGTCCGAGCCGTCATGGGCCGCCCTTCACCGCGGGTACCACCAGCGACGGCGGGAAGCTGGTTTGGACCATTCCAGCAAAGCGCGAAGCCCGGCCGACCGTCAACCCGCCGAAAGGAGTCGTGAGTGGTATGACCGGTTAGAACCGGCCGTACCACTCACGACCCCTTACGTGAATCGGCGAATGACTTCGGGGGTGGCCGGGACCTTTTCCTCGATGAGGGCGGCGGCTTCGGCCGTGGTCAGCGCGCCGATGTCGCGCAGGATGGCGATCGCCTCATGCCAGTGCGTGGTCGCCGAAGCGGAGCCCAGCGCGTGTTGCGCCTGGCCGAGTCCCCACAACTGCTCGGCTTCGACGTAGCGGTCGCCGACGGCGCGCGCGATGTCCAGGCTCCGATTGTGGTATTCGATGGCCTCTTCGTAACGCCCGCCCCGCGAATGCGCCCAGCCGAGGTTCGCGAACGCGACCCCTTCGCCGTAGCGGTTGCCCAGTTCCCGGTCCAGCTCAAGGCTTTCCGTGTGACGCTCGATGGCTTCGGCCAGCTTTCCCAGCCGCTGGTACACCAGGCCGAGTGTGTTGAGCACCCTGGCCTCACCACGCCGATGGCCCGACGATCGGCTGATCTCCAACGCGCCCAGTAGGCATTCGACGGCCTCGTCGAACCGTTCCAGCTGCGCGTAACTGTGCCCGAGAATGTCGAGGCAGCTCGCCTCGCCCGTCTCGTCACCGATCTCGCGCCAGATCGCGATCGCTTCACGGGTAAGGGAAATAGCCTCGTCGAACCGTCCACTGTGGCCGTGAACGTAGCCGAGGTCTTCCTTGGTCTGCGCTTCGCCCGCCCGGTCGCCGATGCGCCGCGCGGTCGCCATCGCGACGTCGTGGGTGACACTGAGCTCCTGCCAGTGCCCGCGGATGTCGAACGGCCGGAACAGCGCAGCCGTCAGGTGCACCGCGAGCTTCGCGTCCGGCCCGGCGCTGAGCTGCGACACCGCCGCGACCAGGTTGGCACGTTCGGTGTCGACCCAGTCGATCGCCTGCTCCTTGGTGTCCACAGTGGACACCAGGCCGGGGCAACCGGGCAGACGGCGCGTGCTCGACGGGTGCAACAGCAGGCTCGATTGCCTCGCATCCGCCAAATGGCAACGAAAAGCCCGTGCCAGCGCGGCGTCCCGCTCACCGTCGTCCAGCTCTCGCGCGTAAAGCCGGATCAAGTCGTGCATCCGGTATCGGCCCGGCACCGGCGACGCGAGCAACTGCGCGTCACACAAGCGATCCAGCACGGACTCGGCGTCGAGCGGCGAACAGTCGGCCAGCGCCGCCGCGACGCGCACGCTCACGTCAGGGCCGTCGAGCAGTCCCAGCAGCCGGAACAGCCGCGCCGCGTCGGCACGCAGATCCTGGTAGCCGACGGTGAAACTGGCCCGTACCGCCAAATCCGCGACCTGGAGCTCGTCGAGCCTGCGGTGCTGGTCGACCAGCCGCTCCGCCAGCATCGACATCGTCCAGGTGCGCCGCGCCGCGAGCCTCGCGCCCGCGATCCGCACCGCCAGCGGCAGGTACCCGCACAGCCGCGCGACGGCGGCGGCCCGCTCCGGGTCGGCCGCGATCCGGTCCGCGCCCGCCAGCCGTCCGAGCAGCGCGACCGCGCCGTCCTGACTCAGCACGTCGAGGTCGAGATGTGTCACCCCGGCGAGCGTCGCGAGCACCACCCGGCTGGTGATGAGCACCGCGCAGCCCGCCGGCAGCAGCGGTTTGACCTGCGCGGCCGTCGCTGCGTTGTCCAGCACGATCAGCAGCCTGCGTCCGGCGACGAGCGACCGGAACCGCGTCGCCGCCTCGCCGACGCCGAGCGGCACGCGCGTCGGGTCGCCGCCGAGCGTGTGCAGCCAGCGGTCGAGCACCTCGGCGGGCGCGAGCGGTTCGAGCCCGGCGGTCGCGCCCTGCAGGTCGACGTAGAGCTGGCCGTCGGGAAACCGGTCGGCCAGCCGGTGCGCGACATGGACCGCCAGCGCGGACTTGCCGACCCCGCCCGGCCCGTTGACCGCGACCGGCGCCTGACCAGGCGCGAGCAGCTCGCACAGCCGGTCGACCTCGGCCTGGCGATCGGTGAAGTCGGCGACGTCCGGCGGCAGCTCGGCGGGTACCCGGACGGCAGCCACCGCGGGCGACGGCACGTCGAGCGCGGGGTCGTTGCGGAGGATCTTGCTGTGCAGTTCCCGCAGCTCAGGGCTGGGATCGACGCCCAGTTCCTCGGCGAGCCGCAGGCGGATGTCGTGGAAGCACTCCAGCGCGTCGGCGGGCGAGCCGGTGCGGTACGCGGCGAGCATCAGCTGCGCGGCCAGCCGCTCGTCGAGCGGGCGGGTGACCAGCAGCGCGCGGACGTCGGCCAGCACTTCGGCGTGCCTGCCGAGGCGCAGTTCGGCGGCGTTGCGGTCGAGCACCGCCGCCGACCACTCGGTGTCGAGCGCCTGCCGGGTTTCGGCCACCCATGACCCGGCGACGTCCGCGAGCGGCGTGCCGCGCCACAGCGAAAGGGCTTCGGAAAGCACCTTCGACGCTTCGTCGTCGTCGAGACCACGTGCCGAGGCGACGAGCTTGCGAAAGCGCAATACGTCGACCGCGCCGGGGTCGACCTCGGCGAGATAGCCGCCGGAGCGCTTGCCGATGCGGATCTCGTCGGTGCCCGCGAGCGCGCGGCGCAGACGCGCGATGTGCGCGTAGAGCGTGTTGCGGACCGACGCGGGCGGCTCCTGGCCCCACACCCTGTCGATCAGCGCGTCCACCGTGACCAGCGTGTTCGCGCTCGCGAGCAGCACGGCGAGCACGCACCGCTGCCGGGGATGCCCGAGGTCGGCCGGTCCGCCGTCGATCACGGCCTCGACCGGACCGAGCAGGCGCAGCGCTAGCACGCCGCAAGGTTCCCACAAGATTTCGGTCATTTCGACCCCCGACGGTGAGCACCACACCGACGCGAGAGGGGAAGAAAGTGCGTCTGAAACCACTGAGGACGGTCACCGTGCTCGTGGCCGCGGCGGCGCTGACCGTCGGGCTGGGGATCACCCCGGCCTCCGCGCACACGGTCAGCGTGCTCAACGGCTACACGGTCAACTACCGGACCGGGCCCGGCACCGGGTACCCGCCGAAGGGCACCGTCACCGGCGGCCAGCGGGTGGCCATCGCGTGCACGGTGCGCGGCCAGAGCGTCACCGGCCCGTACGGCACCACCGACGTGTGGGACTACATCCACCTCGAGGGCTTCGTCTCGGACGCGTATGTCTACACCGGACAGTCGGGCGCGGTCGGCCCCGACTGCGGTGGGTCGGCGCTGCACTGGGACCCGTCCGAGCTGAACCTGCACGTCGACCAGCCCGGCACCCGGCTGCTCTACAACGAGCTCAAGGCCAACCCGGCCTACAACGTCCGCGGCGGCGACGCGCATTTCGCCGGTATTTACGAAAACAAGCCGGGCGAGCACGGCGAAGGCCGCGCGCTCGACTTCTGGATGGACGCGGACAAGCCGTCCGAGTACCAGGTCGGCTGGAACCTCGCGAACTTCATGCGCGCCAACGCCGGCAGCTACGGCGTCCAGACCGTCATCTGGAACGACAAGGTCTGGCTCTCCAGCCAGCCGAATCTCGGCTGGCAGGACTACGACGAGATCGGCAACTGCGGCAACTCCGGCAAGACCTGCAAGCACAACGACCACGTGCACATCTCCCAGAACTGGGCTGGCGCCGTGAAGAAGACCTCGCACTGGAACGGGAGATAACCCATGCGTTTCAAGACCATCGTCACCGCGCTGACCGGCCTGCTCGCCGCCGGCCTGCTCGCCGCGACGCCGGCACAGGCCGCGACGAACGCGAAGATCGACGCGCCCGGCGGCACCGCCGTCAACCTGCGTGGCGGCCCCGGCACGCAGTACGGCGTCACCGGCAGCGCGAACAGCGGCAGCTGGGTCACCATCGTCTGCACCACCAAGTCCGAACCGGTGAGCGGGAAGTGGGGCTCGTCGACGCTCTGGGACAAGCTGTCCAACGGCTCCTGGGTGGCGGACGCGTTCGTCTACACCGGCGTCTCCGGCCCGGTCGAGCCCGAGTGCCCGGCCACCGGGCGGCGCCCGGCCGGCGACGACTACCCGTACAAGAATGGCGACGTCAACCTGGCCGACCGGTGGGCGATGTACATCCGGCAGTGCACCTCCTTCGTCGCGTGGCGGATGGAGCAGGTCAACGGCTACTTCCACAACAACATGTGGCGCAACGGGATCTCCGGTCACTGGGGCAATGCCTACGAGTGGAACGACAACGCGATCCGGCTCGGCTACCCGGTCGACCACACCCCGAGGGCAGGCGCCATCGCGCAGTTCGAGCCCGGCGTCAGCGGGGCATCGTCGGCCGGGCACGTCGCGTACATCTCCGCGGTGAACGGCTCGACCGTGACGATCGAGGAGTACAACTGGAGCGCCTACCGGTACACCACCAGGCAGATCCCGGCGAACTCGATCAGCAACGTGATCCACTTCGCCGCCGGAACCTGATCCAGGCGCGGTGACTCGAGCCCGCCGGTGCGAAACATTCGCACCGGCGGGCTTTTTCGTGAGGTGCCTTCTTGACGTAAAACCCTTGTCTGACAGGCAAGATCGGGGTTAGCTTCTCCCGCTCCGGTTCTTAAGGCCCTTGGGGAGGAACGTCCGCATGAGACGCCGCACCGCCGTCATTCTCGGTCTCGTCGCACTGCTGCTGGCCGGTCTGGCAGGCGCCGCGCAGGCCGGTCCGAAACCGGACATCGTCGGCGGTGGTGACGCGAGCACGCAGGACTACCCGTGGGTGGTCTCACTGCGGATCAACGGCCAGCATTTCTGCGGCGGCACGTTCATCAGCAACCAGCAGGTGCTGACGGCCGCGCACTGCCTGGCCTGGCTGGACGACCCGACCCGCGTCCAGGTCGTGGCGGGCCGCGACGAGCGCACCGGTGACGGCGGCGACGTCTACCCCGTCGAGTCCTACTGGATCCAGCCGGACTACGACGCCGACTACTACCGCAACGACATCGCGATGCTGATGCTGCCGGAACCCGTGCCGTATCCGTGGATCGAGATCGTCGAGGACGGCGAGACGCAGCCGTACGAGGCCGGCAACGTCGGCACCATCCTCGGCTGGGGCGACACCGCCGAAGACGGCGATCTCGCTGAGACCTTGCAGCAGGCCGAAGTGCCACTGCTGTCCGACGAGGACTGCGCGGCCGCGTACGCCGAGCCGTACATCAGGACCGTGTTCTGCGCCGGGTACCCCGAGGGCGGCATCGACGCCTGCCAGGGCGATTCGGGCGGGCCGATCGTGGTCGACGGGCGGCTCGCGGGCGTCATCACGTTCGGGCGCGGATGCGCGCGCGAGGGCAGCCCCGGCGCCTACACGAAGCTGAGCCTGTTCGCGGCCGAGCTGCACACGGTTTGAGGGCTCGTGCGCGTTGCGGGCGGTTAGAACCGCCCGGAACGCGCACGAGTCCCTGGTAACGTCGATCCATGCACCCCGCAGAGGGCCCGGAAGACGAGGGCCAGCTGGCCGGCAAGATCAATCATCTGATCGCCGTGCTCCATCCCGACACCCGCAGGCGGCCCGGTTACACGAGGCTGGCCGAGGAGATCAGGGAGTCCACCGGCGCGCGGCTGTCCGGCACCTATCTGTGGGAGCTCGCCACCGGGCGCAAGCGCAATCCGACGGTCGACCAGGTCACCGTGCTCGCGAGCTACTTCGGCGTGCCCGCCGAATACTTCCTCAACGAGGAGGTGGCCGACCGGGTGAACGCCCAGATCAAACTGGCCTCGGCGTTGCGCAACGCGAAGGTGCGTGACATAGCCTTGCGGGCGGACGGTCTCGCGCCCCAGACTCTGGACTCGATTCTGGCCATCGTGACCGAAGCCAGGAAAGTCCAGCAGCTCAGTCCGGTCGAGGATGTGGAATGACCGCACGGCGGTTGAAGAAGCACTGCCGGGCCATCGTGCGCGGGGTCGGGCTGCCCCAGCCGTTCTCGGTCGCGCGCCTGTGCCGCAAGCTGAGCGCGCAGCGCGGCCGTCCGCTGTACCTGCTGCCGTTCCCGGTGCTGCCGACCGCGGGCGGCCCGTGCGGGCTGTGGATCGCCACCGCGGAAAGTGATTACGTATTTTACGAAGAAAACACCACCAAATTGCACCAAGAGCACATCATCGTGCACGAAATCGCACACATGCTGTGTGAACACGAATCACCGGGGCTGACGGAGCCGTCGTCGTTCAGCGCGATACTGCCCGACCTCGACCCGGCGCTGGTCCAGCGGCTGCTCGCCCGCACCAGCTACACGAACCGCCAGGAAGAGGAGGCCGAGATGGTGGCCAGCCTCATCCTCGACCACGCCACCCGCGACGCGGCGGCGTCGGACACCCCGGACCTGACCAGGCTGGAGCAGGTGCTCGGCACCCGCCCGAGCGACCCATGATCACCGGGCTGCTCGACACCCTCGAGGTCGCCACGGTCGTCGGCCTGTGGACGGCGGGCCTGATCCGGGTCCCCTCGGCGATCCGCTCGCGTCGCGCCAGGCTGTGGGCGGTCACGCTGCTGCTGGAAGCGCTTTCGATGACGTTCGCCCAGCCCGCGATCGGGCGCTGGGTCAACGCCTTCACCGGCATCCCCAACGTGGAAAGCCTGCTCAAGCACGGGCTGACCGCGTTGTTCGACGCGGCCATCCTGCACATCATGCTCGTGGTGGTCGGCCGGGACTCCCGGCTCAACCGCAGGCGGGTGCTGATCAGCGCGCTCATCACGGTCGCCGCGATGACCGTCCTGTTCGGCTTCGCGACGTCTTCGGCAGGCCCGTACTTCCTGCCGAAGACGGTGAGCTTCTCGCCGCTGATCTCGTACTGGCTGGTCTACCTGTCGTACGTCTGCGCGATCAGCACGATCGCGATGTGGGTGTTCTGGCGGTACAACCTGCGCGCGGGCTCGCGGCTGCTGCGGGTCAGCCTGAAGCTGATCACCGTCTGTTTCGGCGCGGGCATCGGGTACGCGGTGCTGCGGACGGTGCTGCTGTTCTCTCCGCAGACGCCGATCGTGGCGGCGATGCGGCTGATCATGTACACGGGCCTGCTGGCGTTCGTGGCGGGCAGCATCCTTTCGGCCTGCCCCGACTACGCGCGGACCGCGCGCGGCTACCGTGCACTGTGGACGCTCTACCCGCTGTGGCGCGCGGTGTACGAGGCCGTGCCGCACATCGCGCTGATCAAGCCGCGCGGTCGGGTGCGGGAACTCGCCTTCGGCTCGCTGAACCTGCGGCTGTACCGGCGGGTGATCGAAATCCGGGACGGGCTGATCACGCTGCGGGACTACCTGCCTGCTTCGGTACTGGACCGGGCGCGCGCGTACGCGGGCGGCGACAGCGCGGTGGCGACGGCGTGCAGTGTCGCCGTGGCGTGCCGGTCGAAGCTGGACGGCGCCGAGCCGTGCGCCGACCCGGCGACGGACCTGTTCGACGGCGAAGAGCTCCCGGACCGGGCCTCGGAGATCGAGTGGCTGTGCACGGTCTCGCGGGCCTACGACTCCGCGGCGGTCCGCGAATTCCTGGACCTGGGTCGTGAGCGTTCCGGGCGGTTAGAACCGCCCGGAACGCTCACGAGCCCATTGTTTTGAGCGTTCTCCCCCTTCCGCGTGCGGCCCGATGTCGCCATCGGGGGTGTACGCGGTCGGCCGCCTTGGTGCGCTGCCACTTAAACTGTCGTGTGACAGAAATGTGGTGAAGCCAAGCGGATCGACTCCACCGTCCGTTGTGGACACCCGACGGAGCACCACGCCCGCCGGATGCGCCGAGTACACGAAATTGTCCACGTGAATCACTTTTTTGAGACATGTACTCGACGTCGGAGACAAAATGCAAACACCGCCGGATTACCCAGTCAAGTACGGGGCCCGTTTTCCCTACCTCCGTATCGCCGGTCGATGACGTCAGGGTCACATACCCTTGACGTGGCCGCCGGGGCGATTTAGCGTGCGGCATAAGTAAGGAAGGTTAACAAATCCGGAAACAGCGTTACCAAGCCAAAACGGCGGCGCGCCGCCCCGCCGTGCTTCGCGCTTTCCACGGAACAGCAACAAATTCGCTGGCCGGTACATGATCGATAAAACCCTTGGGTATGTTCCGCGCGGGACTGACCGGCGCTACGATCCGCTCATGCGCCTCACTCTGGGCGACGACACGCTGACCGTCTCCGGCGTTGCGTTCGCGGCACGGAACGAATCCCGCTTCGGCCTCTCGGCCGAAGCCGCCGTCCGGATGGCCGATTCCGTCGCGCTTCGCGACGAGCTGATCGCCACGAACCGGCCGGTTTACGGCGTGACGACCGGGTTCGGCGACAGCGCCAGGTTCCAGCTCAACCCGCGCCGCACCGCCGAGCTCCAGCGCAACCTGGTCCGCTACCACCTCAACGGCACCGGCGCGCACGCCGCGCCGGAGGTGGTCCGCGCGACCATGCTGATCAGGGCGAACTGCCTGGCCCGCGGGTACTCCGGCATCCGCCGCGAGGTGGTCGACCTGCTCGTCGACTGCCTGCGCCACGACATCCTCCCGCTGATCCCCGAACGCGGGTCGGTCGGCGCGAGCGGTGATCTCGTGCCGCTGTGCTATCTCGCCGACATGCTGACCGGTGAGGGCGAGGTGATGTTCAAGCAGGCCAGGTGGCAGGCGGCGGACGCGTTGCGCGCCTGCGGCCTCAAACCCGCCACGTACGAGGCGAAAGAGGGCCTCGCGCTGATCAACGGCACCTCGTTCATGTCGGGGTTCGCCGCGCTCGCCGCGCACGACGCCGCCGAGCTCGCGCGCGTGGCCGAACTGTGCACCGCGCTGGCCGCGGAAGCGCTGCTCGGCAATCGGGGGCATTACCACCCCGCCATTCACCGGCAGAAACCGCATCGCGGGCAAGTCCTTTCGGCGCAACGGATTCACGGCATGCTGGCGGGTTCGTACCTCTGCACGGACGACAACCCGGTACTCGAACCGCATGCCGCCGTTGAAGAACGCGAGATGCTGACGTTGAACCGCTCCATCCAGGACCGGTATTCGCTGCGCTGCGCGCCGCACGTGATCGGCGTGCTTCGTGACACACTCGGCTGGGTGAGCGAGTGGATCGAGGTCGAGATCAACTCCACGAACGACAATCCGCTCTTCGACGCGGGAACCGGCGAGGTGCACAACGGCGGCAACTTCTACGGCGGGCACGTCGGCCAGGCGATGGATTCGCTGAAGGTGGCCGTCGCGAGCGTCGGCGACCTGCTGGACCGCCAGCTGGCGCTGCTGGTCGACGACAAGTTCAACGCCGGCCTGCCGCCCAATCTCACGCCGCTGGCCGAGACGGGGCTGCACCACGGCTTCAAGGGCATGCAGCTGGCCTGCTCCGCGCTGGCCGCCGAAGCGCTCAGCCTGACCGGCCCGTCGACCTCGTTCTCCCGCTCGACCGAGTCGCACAACCAGGACAAGGTCAGCATGGGCACCATCGCCGCCCGCGGTGCGCGCACGGTGAACGAGCTGGTCACCGAGATCTCCGCGATCGTGCTGCTGGCCACCTGCCAGGCGGCCGACCTGCGCGGGCGCGAGCTGCTCGGCGAAGGCACCCGCGCCGCGCACCGGCTGCTGCGCGAGCACGTGCCGTTCCTGCACCACGACCGGCGGCTCGACGGCGACCTGGCGAAGGTCGCCGAGCTGATCGCGGCCGGCGCCTTCACCCCACCAGAGGAAGCCGATGCCTGAGGTAGACGAGATCGAATCCGTCGTCCGCGAAGCGGTCGGCAAGGCGCTGCGGACCGCGGTCGACGACTGGCCTGCCGACCGCCCGCTCAGTGAGGTGCCGGACGGGCTGTTCGACAGCCTCGCCAAGCTGGAGACGGTCGGGCTGATCGAGCGCGCGCTCGCCACCGGCCCGCTCGCGATGGACGACGCGGCCACCGAGTTCGGCACCATCGCGAGCATCACCAGCTGGGTCGCGGGCCGGACGTGAGGCGCCACGCCGAACTCGATCCCGGCGCCGCGCTCACCGGCGGCGCGCCGGGCGACCGGCCGTGGTGCGTGCGCTGGGACCTGCTGGCCGCGGCCGAGCGCGATCGGCTCATCGCGCACAGCGCGCCTTCGCTCGACATCAAGACCTCGGGGTCGACCGGCGAGGCGACGACGTGGCGGCGTACCCGCGAGCAGCTGGTCTCCGAGGCCGGGATGCTGGCCGGGCTGTGGTGCGGCCGCCGGATCGACGCGGTGCTCGCGTTCGCGCCACCGGCGCACCTCTACGGCATGCTCACCACCGTGCTCGTGCCCGCCATGCTGGGCGTGCCGGTCTGGTACCAGCCGGGCTTCGACGTCGGCATGCCCGAGATCAGCCCGCGCGGCCTCGGCGTCGGCGCGATCCCGTGGACCTTCCGGATCTTGGCGAGGCATCCCGAGTTCTTGTCCACTGTGGACGAGCTGTCGATACTGCACAGCACCGCGACGCTCCCGCCGGAGGCCCGTGACCTGCCCGCGCCCGATGACGTGCTGATCACCGAGATCTTCGGGTCGACCGAGACCGGCGGCATCGCCCATCGCGACGGCGAGGACGCGCCGTGGACGCTGTTCGACGACGTCAAGCTGCTCGGCGCCGACAGCGGCGAGGTCCCGCTGGTCGTGGCGGGTCCCCGGCTCGCCGGTGAGCTGACCGAATGGCGTACCGACGACTTCGTCGAGGTCGTCGACGCGCGGCGGTTCCGGTTCCTGGGCAGGCGCGGACGGCTGTGCAAGATCAACGGCCTGCGGGTCGACCTCGACACCGTGCAGCGCGAGCTGGCCGAGCGCGTGCCCTGCGAGGACCTGGCGTGTTTCCCCGTGCGGGACACGCTGCGCGGCGAGAGCTTCACCGTGCGGGTGGTCGGGACGGCCCCGGAGCTGCCGCAGGCCGTGCGCGCCGCGGCGAAGGAGCTCGGGCTGAACCCGCAGTCCGTGGAGCTGGTCGAGCGGATCGACCGCAGCGAGACAGGGAAACTACGCGCATGACACACGGCATCGCGATCACCGGCGTAGCGCTCGCGACCGGGTTCGGCCTGAGCGCCGAGGACACCTGGCGCCGCGTCGCGCGCGGTGAGACCGCCGTGCACGCGGCGGGCCGGTTCGGCGGCGCGTACGTCGCGGAGCTCACCGAGCAGGACACGCTGTGGGCGCTCGCGCAGCGGCTGCCCGTCGACGACCTGCCGCCGGGCACCGGCATCACGCTGGGCACCAACGGCGCGCCGGAGACCGCGTGGCTGACCGGTTTCCCTTACGCCGCACTGGATCCGATCGTGGCGAAGCTCGGCATCGACGGCCCGCGCGCCGTCTTCGGCACCGGCTGCGTCGCGAGCGCCAACGCGCTCTGCCATGCCGTCGACCTGCTGCGCGCCGGCCGCGTGCCCGCGATGCTGGTCGGCGGGATCGACCTGCTCAACGTCACCACGATGGCGACCTTCAGCAGCTGGAAGGCGCTCGACGCGGCGCCGTCGGGGCCGTATTCGCGCAGCGGCGGCGTCAACCTCGGTGAAGGCGCGGCGTTCCTGCTGCTGGAGGCCGACCCCGGCGACAAGGAGGTCATCGCCTACGTCAACGGCTACGGGATGACCGCCGACGCGTTCCACATCACCGCGCCGCCGCCCAGCGGGGAAGGCCTGTTCCGCGCCATGCGCCAGGCGCTGCGCGACGCGGGCGTCACCCCGGCCGAGGTCGACTACGTCAACGGCCACGGCACCGGCACGCCGGCCAACGACCGCGCGGAACTGACCGCGCTGCGGTCGCTCTTCGGCTCCGGCGGGCCGCCGCTCAGCAGCTCGAAGCCGCAGCTGGGGCACACACTCGGCGCGGCGGGCGTGGTCGAAGCCGCGATCACGGCGTTCGCCATCCGTGACGCGGAACTGCCGCCGACGATCAACGTCGATCCCGAGCGCATGCCCGGCTGGGACGTCGTGCCCGGCACCGCGCGCCCCGCGAAGGTCGACGTCGCCGTCACCAACTCGATCGCGTTCGGCGGCGCGAACTGCGTGCTCGTGCTGGGTTCCAAGCCAGCGGCCGACCCCGGCTTCCCGGCTCGCGAAGTGTCCACTGTGGGCGGTGCGGTGGTGCCGGACGCCGAGGCGGCGCGGGGCAACTTCCCGCGCGCGTACGCGTCGCGCGTCGACGAACTCGGCGCGCTGGCGCTGGCCGCGGCCCATCTCGCCTGGGCGGACGCGGGCTACACGGCCGAAAACCGGCCCGAGCCCGAGCACGCGGGGCTGGTGTTCGCCACCGCGAGCGGACCGCTCGCGACCATCGAAGAGCTGCACGCCGCGCAGGACCGCGACGAGCTGCACCTGATCAGCCCCGTGACCGCGCCGAACATCGTCGCGAGCGTGACCGCGGGCTACGTCTCACTGACGCTCGGCCTGAAGGGCCCGCTTTCGGCCGTGACGTCCGGGCAGGCCTCGGAAGAGATCGCACTCGACCACGCGACGAACCTGCTGACGACCGGCCGGGCCGACGTCATGCTCGTGGTCACCGCCGACGAGCGCGGCCCCGGCGCCCGCGCCCGCGTGCTCAGAGGAGAACCGTCGTGAACTTCGAGAGCTACCTGACCTACGTCGCGGCCTTCAACAGCCAGGACTGGAAGCGGGTGCACACCGAGTTCTACACCCCCGACGTGGTCATCGACTTCCCGGTGGCCCGCTTCGACAACGCGGCCGACTCGCTCACCTGGTTCGAAAAAGCACACGAGTCGATCTTCGAGACGCTGATCGTGCGCACCTTCCGCACCGACGGCCACACGCTGGTCGTCGACCTCGACGTCCAGTTCATCCTGCTCGCCGACACCCCGATGTCGCCGCGGGGTCCGGCGGGCCGCGCCGGCGACAACTTCGAGGTGCCGATGCTCGCGGTCTACGACATCGCGCCCGACGGCCGCATCGCGCGGCTGACCGTCACCTTCGAGGTCTGAGCGTGGCGGTCAGCGCGCGGTAGGGCGACGGTAGGGTCCGCGCCCGAGAGTTCTCCCTGTCACCACCACAGGAACAGGGAGAACACCATGAAGAAGCGAGTTCTGATCTCCGGGGCCAGCGTCGCCGGGCCGTCCGTCGCCTACTGGCTGCACCGCTACGGCTTCGAGACCACGGTCGTCGAGCGGGCGCCGGAACTGCGCCCCGGCGGCTCGGCCGTCGACTTCCGCGGCGCGCAGGTCGAGATCCTGCGCCAGATGGGCGTGCTGGACGAGATCAAGGCCCACGAGACCGGGATGGGTGAGGTCACCGTCGTCGACCGCGACGGGCAGCCGCTGCTCAAGATGCCCGGCGAGTTCATGAGCGGCGAGGTCGAGATCATGCGCGGCGACCTGGCCCGCGTGCTCTACGACGCGACCCGCGAGAACACCGAGTACGTCTTCGGCGACTGGATCACCGGGATGACCGAAACGGCGACCGGCGTCGACGTGACCTTCGCACGCGGCGAGGACCGCACGTTCGACTTCGTGATCGGCGCCGACGGCGCGCACTCCGGGGTCCGCGCGCTGCTCTTCGGCCCGGAGGAGCAGTTCGCCACGCACGGTGGCTGTTATCTGGCCGGTTACAGCGGGACCAACCGGCTCGGCCTCGACCGCACCGGGGTTTGGTACAACGAGCCGGGCCGGGGCGTGATGGTCACCTCGTACGGCGTCGGCTTCGCGTTCACCTCGGACGTGCTGTCCTACGACCGGCAGGACATCGAGCAGCAGAAGAAGCTCGTGCACGAGCGGTTCGTCGATGTCGGCTGGAAGACGCCCGAGCTGCTGGAAGACTTGCACGACGCGAACGACCTGTACTTCGCGGCAGTCGGCCAGATCCACCTCGACCGCTGGCACCACGGCCGGGTCGCGCTCGTCGGCGACGCGGCGTGGTCGGCGGGCCCGGGTGGCTCCGGGACGGGCACGGCGATGCTCGGCGCGTACGTGCTCGCCGGTGAGCTGGCCACCCAGGCTGACCACCGCGAGGCGTTCGCCGAGTTCGAGCGGCAGCTGCGGCCGTCGGCGAAGATCGGGCACGGGCAGGCGAAGCGGGCCGGCAGTTTTTTGGCACCGGGGTCACGCTCGGGGATCTGGCAGCGCAACCTGATGTGCAAGGTCATGTTCGCAGGCCCGATCGGGGCCTGGTTCAACAAGATGACCATGCGGTCCTCGGACATCGTCAAGCTGAAGAAATACGCGTGAGCTCGGCGACGGCCTGGTCCTCGACGGCCTGGAGCCTGCTCGCGTGCGCGAGCGACGCCGCGCGCTCGAAGTGCGCGACCGCCTCGGCGGTGGTGCCTTCGAGCGCGGCGACGCGGCCGAGTTCGAGGAAGATCTGGGTGCGCGCGTTCGCGTTCACCCAGTCCTCGGTGCACTGCGCGAGCGCCCGCTCCTGGAGTTCGCGGGCCTTTTCGAGGTCACCCCGCAGCCTGGCCAGCTCGCCGAGACCGGACCACGCGACGGCCACCGTCGCGAGAACGCCGGCTCGCTTCGCGTACTCGGCCGACTGTTCGTACGAGGCCTCTGCCTCTTCCATACGTCCGGCGCGGAGCAACCGCGCGGCGCCACGCGAGGAGAGGTCGGCGAGCTCCTCGACAGCGTTGAGCTCACGCATGACGTCGAGCGCTTCGGCGGTCATCGCCAGCGCGCGGGTGTGGTCGCCGTCCGCGTCGGCGAACGCGGCCAGCGCGTCGAGACACTGCGCGAGACCCCAGCGTTCGCCGAGGTGCCGAAAAACGGCCAGCCCCTCCTCGACCAGCTGTTCCGCGGTGCCGACCTCGCCGCCGGTGAACCAGGCGACGTAGCCGGTGCTGAACTTGAGCATCGCCTGGAACCACGGATCGGGGTTCTCGGCGAAGGCCTGCCGCATCGGCGAGATCGGCTCGCCCTCGATCGGCGGCCCCTCGAACAGCGCCCACGCGACGACGACGTACGGCTGCCGCAGCGCGCCGATCCGGCTCATGATCTCGCGGGCACGGGCGATGTGCTTTTCGAAGCCACCCGGCCCGCCCGCCACGGTGTGCAGCACGCAGAGGACGTACTCCTCTTCGCACTCCCTCGGCTCGACGAGCTCGATCAGCCGCGCGGTCAGCGGGATGATCTCGGTCCGGGTCCCACTGAGGTACCAGTACCACGACAACGCGCTGACCAGTGCCAACGCCAGGTCGACGGCGTGCTCGGCCGCCCAGCGGAGGGTGGCCAGAAAATTGCCATGCTCGGCTTTGAGCCGGTCCATCCAGTCGAGCTGCTCCGCACGGCGCAGATGCGGGTCGGCGGTACTGGCCAGCTCGAGGAAGTACTCGGCATACGCGCGATGGACGTTTTCCGTCCGCCGCTCGGCGCAGAACACCCGGATCGTGTCGAGCATCCGGTAGCGGCCGCCGGACACCTCGACGAACGACTTGTCGACCAGGCTCGCGAGCTCGTCGACCGTGCCGCCGCACACCCGCTCGGCCGCTTCGAGCGTCGCGCCGCCCGCGAAGACGGACAGTTTCGCGGCCAGTGCCCGTTCGTCCGGTTCGAGTAGTTCCCAGCTCCACTCGACGACCGCGCGCAGCGTCTGGTGCCGGGGCGCCGCGGTCCGGCTGCCCCGCGTCAGCAGCCGGAACCGGTCGTCGAGCCGGGTGGCCACTTCTTGGACCGTCAGCGAACGCAGGCGCGCGGCCGCCAGTTCGATCGCGAGCGGAAGCCCGTCGAGCGCCTCGCAGATACGCGCCACGGTCTCGTCGGCGACGAAGCCGGGCGACACCACTCGCGCGCGATCGGTGAACAGCCGGACCGCGGGCTCCGGCGACAGCGGCGGCACCGGGGACAGCACCTCGCCGATGATGCCGAGCGCCTCACGGCTGGTGGCCAAGATTTTGACACCCGGGCATCCACCCAGGATGACGTGCACGAGCCGGGCCGCGTCGGCGACCACGTGCTCGCAGTTGTCCAGCACGAGCAGCAGCTCGCGCCCGGCGAGCGCGGCGAGCAACCGCCCCTCCACGTCGGCCGGCCCCGGCGCCGCGAGCAGGCCGGATTCACGCAGGCCCAAAGCGGCCATCACGGCCTGCGCGACGCCACCGGTCAGCGGGGCCAAGTCGACGAAGCAGGCCTCGTGACCGCGCGCGGCCTCGATCGCGAGCCTGGTCTTTCCGGCGCCACCCGGCCCGAGCAAGGTCACCAGCCGGGAGTCACGCAGCCGTTCGCCGACCACCCGGAGGTCGTCTTCACGCCCGACGAAGCTGGTGAACTGCGCGGGCAACGCGGGCGCCTGACGCTGATCCCCGCGCAGCAGCGCGACGTGCACCGCGGACAGCTCGGCCGATGGATCGGCGCCCAGTTCTTCGGCCAGCACGCCGCGGATGTCTTCGAATTCGGCCAGCGCCTCGGCCTGCCTGCCCGCCGCGTAGAGCGCGCGCATGAGCAAGCCACGCAAACGTTCGCGCAGCGGGTACTTGACGGTTTCCGCCTTGAGCCGGGCGATCAGCTCACTGGGGTCCAAATGCGCTTCGGCGTAGTCCTCGACGGCGGCGACCCGAAGCTCCTCCAGCCGGGTCGCGTGCCCCTCGGCGAACGGCGCGTCGACATCGGCCAGCGCCGGCCCCCGCCACAGCGCCAAAGCGTCGCCGAGCAGGGCGGTGGCTTCTTTGTGGTCACCCGCCGCGAGCGCCCGTTTGCCTTCGGCCGCGAGCCTGGTGAACACGTGCACGTCGATGTCTTCGCGATCGACGGCGAGCCGGTAGCCGGCCGCGTGCAGCTCGATCAGGCTCGCGTCGCCGAGCTTTCCCCGAAGCCGGGAGACCTGGGACTGCAACGCGTTCGCGGCGCCGCTCGGCGGCTCCTCACCGTAGAGCGCGTCGATGAGCCGCTCGGCGCTGACGATCTGCCCGGCGTCGAGCAGCAGCGCCGCGAGCAGCGAGCGCGGACGCGGGCCGCCGACCGGCACCGGCGCTTCGAGCGCCCCCAGTATCCCGAACCTCACGCCTTCGATTCTGTCCTAACCGGAGCGCCGTACCTCAGCTGGCGGTAGCGCGGGACTTAGTTTAATGCGAATAATATTCGCGTCCTGTCCCCGAGGGGGATTCCCGCAGAGGAGAATCGATGCCGCCGAACCGCATCGTCAGCGCACTCGCCATCACCTTGCTGGGCACCACACTCGCCGCTCCCGTCGCCCAGGCGGCCGCGCTCAAAGACGTCGTGCTGGTGGGCAACGCGCAGTCGGGCACCGTGACGTTCCTGGATTCGACCACCTTCGCCAACCTCGGCTACGTCAACGTCATCCCCGACCTGCAAGAGCGCCTCAACGCGATGAACCCCATCGAGCGCGCCGGCTACGAGACGGTCAAAGCCGTCGAAGGCGGCGACCGGTTCGTCGACGACCTCGCGCTCTCCCCCGACGGCCGCAAGCTGTACGTGTCACGCGGCAACCTCGACGACGTCGCCGCCTTCGATCTCGGCTCCGGCGCCGAGCTCTGGCACACCCGGCTCGAAGGCTTCCACGCCGACCACGCCGCGCTGTCCCCCGACGGCACCCGCTTCGTCGTTTCGGCGACCACCGCGGGCAAAGCGCAGGTGCTCGACACCGCCACCGGCCAGATCACCGGCGCGTTCCAGACCGGCACCTACCCGCACCAGAACGACTTCTCCGCCGACGGCCGCTACATCTACAACTCCAGCATCGGCACCGTCTCGCTGCCCAAGTGGATGGAATGGGCCAAAGGCGACTTCCTGCTGACCAAGGTCGACGCCGCGACCCTGCAAGTGGTCAAGACCTGGCGCTTCCCGCACGGCATCCGGCCCAACCTGATCGCCCCCGACGGCCACACGTTCTACGCGCAGCTGTCCTACCTGAACGGCTTCGTGAAGTACGACCTGGACTCGTCGCAGATCATGAACACGGTGACCATGCCGTTCTCGCCGGCGGGCGCGGCGTTGAAGCCCGACGAGTACCCGAAGAACTCGGCGCACCACGGCCTCGCGCTCTCCGGCGACGGCTCGCGGCTGTGCGACGTCGGCACGATCGACGACTATGTCGCTTTGGTGTCCACCTCGGATCTGAGCACGGCGGCGACGGTCAACTACCCGGTCGGCAGCCTGCCGTACTGGGGCACCACGACCGCCGACGGCCGCTACTGCTTCGTCTCGCTGAGCAAGCGCAACGAGGTCTCGGTGGTCGACTACGCGACAGGCCAAGAAAAAGCCAGGGTCCAGGTCGGCGTCTTCCCGCAGCGTGAGCGCGCGGCCAAGGTCGACCCGAGCGTCCTGCGGTAGGCCGGGATAAAGCGGGCTTTACTCCCGGGAGTAAAGCCCGCTTTATCCCGGTTCGTCAGTCCCGCTCGATGAGGTGCCCCACCACGTCCGGCCCCGGGTGCGCATGCCCCGAACCGTCACGCCGCATGTCCACCTCGGGCAGCTCGACGGGATCGCCGTTCGATCCGGCGCCCGCCGGGCGTGGCCCGATCCAAGCCACCCGCAGCCCGCCTTCGCCCTTGAGGAAGCGCTGCGCCCGGACACCACCGGTCGCACGCCCCTTCGGCGGATACTCGCTGAACGGGGTGACCTTCACGCTCATCCCGGTCGACGTGATCACCATCGGCTCGCCGTGCTCTTCGTCGTCCGTGCGGATGGCGCCGAAGAAGACCGCGGTCACGTCACCGTTGAGGTTGATACCGGCCATACCGCCGCCCTTGAGGCCTTGCGGCCGGACCAAAGACGCCGCGTACCGCAGCAGCGAAGCCTCCGAGGAGACGAAGGCGAGCGTTTCGGACCCGTCGGTGAGCCAAGTGGCCCCGATGATCTCGTCGCCGTCCTTGAGACTGATGATCTCGAACTCGTCGGAGCGAACGGGCCATTCGGGCGCGCACACCTTGACCACGCCCAGCTTCGTGCCGACCGCGAGACCGGGCGAACCGGCGCCCTGCTCACCGAGTGGCGCGATACCGACCACCTTCTCGCCCTTTTCCAGCGGCACCAGCTCGCGCGCCGCCATACCGCCGCGCAGCGAAACCGTGCCCGCCTGCTCGGGCAGCACCGGCAACGGCAGCACGTCGGTCTTGAACGCCCGGCCGCGGTTGGTCACCAGCAGCACCTGGCCACGGGCCGTCGAATGCACCACCGCCTGGACGGCGTCGTGCTTCACCCGGCCGTTGCGGCGCCGCGCTTCCGAAGACTCCTCCGACTCGGCCGCGGTCCGCGCGACCAGGCCGGTGGCCGAAAGAATGACCTGGCACGGGTCGTCCTCGACCTCCAGCGGACCGGATGGCTTCGAAGCGGCCAGCACCTCCTTGAGGTCACCGTCGATCAGCGCGGTGCGGCGCTCGGTGGTGAAGTCCTTGGCCACCTTGGCGAGTTCGGTCGAGACGACCTTCTTCAGCACGGACTCGTCGTCGAGGATCTTGGACAGCTCGGCGATCTCCTCGCGCAGCTTGTCCTGCTCGGCCTCGAGCTCGATCTTGTCGTACTTGGTGAGCCGGCGCAGCGGCGTGTCCAAGATGTAGGTCGACTGGATCTCCGACAGCTTGAACGACTTCATCAAGCCGTCCTTCGCGGCCTGCGCGTTGTCACTGTTGCGGATCAGGCGGATGACCTTGTCGATGTCGAGCAGCGCGCGCAGCAGACCCTCGACCAAGTGCAGACGGTCCTCGCGCTTGCGCTTCTGGTAGCGCGTGCGTCGCGTGACGACCTCGTACCGGTGCGCGAGGAAGACCTCCAGCAGCGCCTTGAGCCCGAGCGTCTGCGGCTGCCCGTCGACCAGCACCAGGTTGTTGATGCCGAACGACTGCTCCAGCGGCGTCAGCCGGTACAGGTCCGCGAGCAGCGCCTGCGGGTTGACGCCGACCTTGCACTCGATGACCAGCCGCGTGCCGTTCTCGCGGTCGGTGAGGTCCTTGACGTCCGCGATCCCGGTGAGCCGCTTGGACTTGTTGACCTCGTCGGTGATCTTCTCGATGATCTTTTCCGGCCCGACACCGTACGGCAGCTCGGTCACGGTGATCGCCTGGCGGCCACGGCTGCCTTCGAGCGGACCGGTCTCGCACTTGGCCCGCATACGGACCACGCCGCGTCCGGTCTCGTACGCCTTGCGCACCTCGTCGAGCCCGAGCAGCATCCCGCCGGTCGGCAGGTCGGGGCCCGGCACGAACTCCATCAGCTTGTCGAGCGTCGCCGTGGGGTGATGGATCAGCCACCGCGCGGCCGCGACCGTCTCGCCCAGGTTGTGCGGGATCATGTTGGTGGCCATGCCGACCGCGATCCCGGACGTGCCGTTGACGAGCAGGTTGGGGAACGCCGCGGGCAGCACGGTCGGCTCCAGCAGCGAGCCGTCGTAGGTGGGACGGAAGTCGACGGTCTCCTCGCCGAGCTCCCCCACCAGCAGCATGGCCTCAGGTGACATCCTGGCTTCGGTGTATCGCGACGCGGCAGGGCCATCGTCGGGGGAACCGAAGTTGCCGTGCCCGTCGATCAGCGGGACGTTCAGCGAAAAGTCCTGCGCCATCCGGACCATCGAGTCATAGATGGCCGAATCGCCGTGCGGGTGGTACTTACCCATGCAGTTGTGGACGACGAATCCTTCGGTGACGAAGGCATGTTCCTTCGTACCCACCTGGATGTCGTACGTCGTGTCCGGTGCCACCGGCTCCACTGACTTCACCGTCAAGAACGAGTACCCCGACAGTGCGTCGAGACGGTCGGCGAGCGGCGAACCGATCCGGCGCAGCTTCTCGACCCAGCCGTCCTGTTCTGCGCGCCAGAGCGGGAAAGATCGATCGGCCAGCGCGATGCCGTGCCGGTCCTTGCCATAGCGGACTTTGGCGCCACTCACGCCCGACAGCGAGGCGCGGAACGCGGTGCCATTGGTGTCACGGAACCATCCGCCCCCCTTGTGCGCAGCGGAGAACGCAGCCATGACCGCCTGCGCGGGCAGCCGGTCGTTCCCCTGCTTCCCGCCATAGGACAGATTCGTCTCGGCGATCCGCCGGAGATCGTCGGCCTTGTAGCCGATCTTGGTCCAGCAGCCGATGATCCCGGCGAAGGCCACCGCGTCACGACCCGAGATCGACAGACCGAGCAGGTCATGCTCATCCTCCGCCTTCTCGTTGTGCCAGTGGTGCCCGTGAATGCCCATATCGGCCAGCATCGAGTAAACCTGGCGGACCAGCCGCTCGCTCGTGCTGACGAAGACGATCTCACGCCCGCCCTGCTTGCGTACGTAACCATCACCATCGAAAAGACCGGCGAGGAACGGCGCCCAGGACGACCGGTTCGCCAGCACCCCGGCGGGAACGGTCTTCTCGGCACTGAGGCCCTCAACCGCTTTCAGCAGACCGTCATTCCTCGCGAAGGTGAGGATGTGCTGGTCGCGATGATTCGGCTTCGCTCCTGCCCGCAGGCTGCGGTGCACGACCAGACCATGCGTGGTCGCCCAGTCGTAGACGGCGTCGAGAGGCTCGACGTCGCACATGTGGATACGTACCCGACCATCCGCGGTCCTTGCCCGGTCGACCTGGAAGCCTTCGGCGACGAGCAGGCCGAGCAGATAGTCGTAACGACTGCCATCCTGCGCGGGCGCGTCCACCCGCCGCCCATTGCCATAGGCGACCGTCCGCCGCCCGGCCAGCTCCCGCGCGTCGGTCCACTCCAGCGATGAATCGTCGCCGACCGTGCGGAACCGCTGCCCGGGGGTCACCAGCATGGTGTGCCCGTTCGACCAGGTGACCCGGACCAGCTCCGATACCGGGTTCTCGTACACGGCGGTGACGGGAACCGCACGTCCCCTGCCGTCGAGAACCTCCTCGCCGAGCTCGATCTCTTCGATCGGGCGCAAGCCGGCGGGCGTCGACACAAGCGCACCGCGCACGAAACAGTCGCCCACGACGCGCGACGACTTCACGTACGCGTGCGTCGGCCGATAGCCCTGCTCGTTCATCGAGAACAGGATGCGGCGGTGCACCGGCTTGAGCCCGTCGCGCGCGTCCGGGAGCGCGCGCGAGTGGATGACCGAGTACGCGTACTCCAGGTAGGAGTCTTCGATCTCCGTCTTCAGCGGGTTCTCGAAGACGTTCGCCCCCGCCTGGTCGAACGCGGACGCGTCGACCTTGGTACTGGGGCCTTTGCGGCGTGCCACAGCGAAACTCCTTGGTAGCTAACGAAAACTCAGGCGTCGATCGCGTCTTGGTCGACCCGGTCCGAGGACTCGACCAGCCAGTTGCGGCGCGGCTCGACCTTCTCGCCCATCAGCAGTTCGAGCGCGGACTCGGCGGCTTCGGCGTCGTCCCAGGTGATCCGCCGGACAGCACGGGTGGCCGGGTTCATCGTGGTCTCCCACAGCTCGTCGGCGTCCATCTCGCCGAGGCCCTTGAACCGCTGCACCGGCTTGACGATCTGCTTGCCCGCCTTCTCCAGCGCGGCGACCGTGGTCTCCATCTCGCGCTGGGTGAAGGTGAACCTGGTCTCCGGGTTGCGGCCCTTGGTGACCACCTTGTGCAGCGGCGGCATCGCGGCGAACAGCCTGCCGTCCTCGATCACCGGCCGCAGGTACTTGGCGAACAGCGTGATCAGCAGCGTCCGGATGTGCGAGCCATCGACGTCGGCGTCCGCCATCAGAATGACGCGGCCGTAGCGCATGGTGGTCATGTCGAACGTGCGGCCGCTGCCCGCGCCCAGCACCTGGACGATCGACGCGATCTCGGCGTTCTTCAGCGTGTCGCCGAGACTGGCCTTCTGGACGTTCAAGATCTTGCCACGCAAGGGAAGCAGCGCCTGATACTCGGACACGCGAGCCATCCGAGCGCTGTTGTGGACGAACACCCCGGCTTCGAGCGCGAAGTTGTGGTACCCGTCGACCGTCAGGTCGTAGACATCTTCGGTCTCGGTCAGCGGCACCACGGAAGCGACGCTGTGGTTGACCATCGCGACGGCTTCCCGAAGCCGAGCCAGGTCACCGCCGCAGAACTCGTTCAGCAACCGTTCGAAACGGAGCCCGGTGCGCGCCGACCGCATCCTCTCGGCCTCGTACGCCTCGGCGAGTTCGCTGTCCGGCAAGGACAACAACGGGGCGAGCCGCTTCAGTGCCGCCAAGCGCCTGCCTTCGTTCTGCTTGGCGACACGCTCCTCGCGCGGAACCGAGTCGACGTATCGCGCCCGCCCAGCCTGGATCCTCGCTATATGGCCGGAATCCGGATCGGCCATCCGGATCTTCATACGCAGCGAGTGCCGCTCGCCGAATTCGGGGTGCTCACTGTGCCAAGCGAGAACAGCGGCGCTCTGACGCTCACGCTCCGCGGGGTCGGAGAACTGCTCGACGGTCGCCTGAGACCGCCACGCCAGAAGCGCTTCGTCCTTCCACTGCTCCCGTGCCCGCTCGCTCCACTCCTCGCGCCTGCCCGGCTTGGCGAAGAAGATCCGCACCCGCTCGGCGGCGTCCGCCCGGTGCTCCGGGTTCGCCCAATAGGCCGCCTGACGCTCACGCATCTGCTCGACGTATGCGGCCTTCTCTTCGTCACTGAGCGCCGCGTACCAATCCTGGAAACCCTGCTCGATCCGCTCCCGGAACGCGGGGTCGTCGTTCAGCGCCGCAAGCCGCACGAGGCAGGCCTCACGGAAGTCCGGGTCTTGCCACTGCGCCGACATCATGGCCGACTTGAACTCCAGCCCACCCTTGCCCAGCCAGGCACGATAGCCCTCGTGAACGTGTTCCCCCATCAGCGAAGCGTGGAGCGCGGAGTGGTCTTCCCAGGTCATCCGGCGCAGGTTGCGCGGATCGTTGTTCCGCTTGTTCACGTCGACGTGGTGACGGACGTTGCCGTTCTCGGCGGAATCCAGGCCGTGCCGGAGGTTGTAGGCGTCCGCGACGTAGTGGGTGTAGACCCATTCGTCCCGGTCGTTCATCCAGACGCGCTCGTAGCCTTCGAGCTTGTCGCCGTCGGCCTTCGACGACAGCGAGCGGTACAGCGGCATCAGCGAGTCGCCGGGGACGAGCGCGTCGGCACGCCGATATGAACCGTCACGGAGGCGGAACAAGTGATCAGGGGTGCATCGAACCGACTCACCGTTGTCCAAGGTCACGCGCACCAGCGGCGCGTCACGCTTGGTGAGCCGTGGCTCCACCAGCGGCACGACCACGACGCGTCCGGCCTTGTTCGTCGTGTAGCCGAAGTGCTTGATGCCCTGCTGCCAGTCTGCGGCCAGATCGGCGAACGACCGACTCTCCCCCGACGCCAGCGCGACCATGGTGTCGCCCGCGAAGCACCCGAGCGCGCTGTCCCCCTCGACCAGGAACAGCTCACTGCGCGAGATGCCCGTGGTGCGGCAGTCGACCAGCTTCGGCGGCATCGCGGCGCCTTCGAGCGCCGTCTTGCGCCGGGCCGCGTCCTTCTGGTGCTTCTGCGTGAGGCGGACGCGGGCGGCGTCGACGACCTTCTGCAGTACGATCTTGGCCTCGGACTTGGTCTTGCGGTCCTCGGTCCACGCCTTGATGTGCTGGTCGACGATGCCCTGGATGACCCGGGTGATGCCGGCGGTGGACAGCTCGTCCTTGGTCTGCGAGGTGAACTGCGGCTCCGGGAGCCGGACGTGGATGACCGCGGTCATGCCCTCGAGGACGTCCTCGATGGTGGGCGGGTCTTCCTTCGGCTTGAGCAGGCCACGGGTCTTGGAAATGGCTTCCTGGATGGCTTTCGCGGCCGCGCGGTCGAAACCGCGGCGGTGCGTGCCGCCGTGCAGGTTGCGGATGGTGTTGGTGAAGCACTCGATGGTGCGCTCGTAGCCGGTGCCCCAGCGCAGCGCGACCTCGACCTCGGCGCGGCGCTCGACCTTCGACTGCATGACGCCGTTCTCGTCGGCGGCGTTCTCGCGGTAGGTGCCCTCACCGTTGATCAGGAGCGTGCCGGAGACCGGCTTTTCGCCGTCCGGCGCGAGGAACTCGACCATGTCGGCGAGCCCGTGCGGGTAATGGAAGGTCTCCTCGCCGATCTCGTCCTCGACCGCGTGCCGCAGCACGTACGTGACGCCGGGCACCAGGAAGGCCGTGTTGCGCAGCTTCGAACGGACGGCCTCGACGTCCAGCGCGGCGCCGTTCTCGAAGTAGCGAGCGTCGTACCAGTACCGGATCGAGGTGCCGGTGCGCTCGCCACGCTTCATCTTGCCGGTGATCTGCAGGCCGGACTGCTTGGTGAACTTGGCCTTCGGGCCCGGCCCGTCGAACACCCCCGGCGTGCCCTGCGCGAACGACATCTGGTGGACCTTGCCGTCGAGCTTGACGGTGACGTCGAAGCGCAGTGACAGCGCGTTGACCGCCGAGGCGCCGACCCCGTGCAGGCCGCCGGAGGTCTTGTACCCGGAGCCGCCGAACTTGCCGCCCGCGTGCAGCCTGGTGAGCACCAGCTCGACCCCGGACAGGCCGGACTTGGCGTGCACCCCGGTCGGGATGCCGCGGCCGTCGTCGTCGACCTGGACGCTGCCGTCGGCGTGCAGCGTCACGACGATCTTCGACGCGTGCCCGGCCACGCCCTCGTCGGTCGAGTTGTCGACGATCTCGCTGAACAGATGGTTGATGCCGCGGCTGTCCGTCGACCCGATGTACATACCGGGCCGCTTCCGAACCGCTTCCAGACCCTCGAGGTGGGTCAGGTCGTCGGCCCCGTAGAGGGTCTCAGCAGAAGCAGTCACAGGGTCGTTTCTCCCAGATAGCGGACAAGCAGCGGCGCCGAACCGGCATCCCACCGAAAGAGAGGGTATCCCCGGAGCCCGACAGTTCCGCGCATTGGAGCGTGACCAGCGGGTTCGCGCGGATGGTGGCCGGCACCCGGTCGCTCATTCTACGTTCGGGACATGATCAGATCTCTGACCGTACTGACCATCACAGTCTCGGCCGTGCTACTGGCGGCGCCCGCACAGGCGGCGACCAGCGGCGATGACATCCGGACCGGGCAGGCGGACCGGGCCATCCTCGCCCGCCTGCAGGCCGCGCCGGATCTGAAGCAGGCCATCATCGATCACACCGAGTGGCTGACCGATCCGAAGGGTCCCCGGCTCGCGGTGTTCCCGACCGAGTACGGCCGGACGAGCGCGCCCGCGTCGGCGTGGGCCTCGGCGTGGAACGAGGTGGTCGCGCTGGCGCCGAGCGCGAACCAGCGGAACATGAAGGACCAGTTCCGCTGCCACTACGACTTCGCGCGGGCGGCCGCGCCGGACAAGCCGAGCTGGAACCTGGAGCAGTGGCGGCCGGACGTCGGCTATCTGGCCACCGTTCTCGCTCAGTGCAACCCTAGCTAGTCCCACTCACCGAAGGCCGCGTTCATGCACGTGAACGCGGCCTTCTTGCTGCTCAAAGGTCTGGACCACGGGTTATCTCGTCAGTTAATTTAATACGTGAATTTGACGGCGTCGTCGAGGAGGCCCCAGGCATGCGAGTCAGAAGCAAGCTCACCCTCAGCCTGCTGGCAGGCGCGTTGCTACTGGGGTCGCACACCCCGGCGCTCGCCTCCGGCCCCGCGTACAAGAACGCGTGGCTGCCGGTCAAGGTCAGGGTGAACGACCTGCTCTCCCGGATGACGCTCGACGACAAGCTCGGCCAGATGACGCAGCCGGAGCGGCTCGGCATCACCGACCCGGCGGACGTGGCGAAGTACCGGATCGGCTCGCTGCTCTCCGGCGGCAGCTCGCAGCCGACGCCGAGCACCCCGGTCTCGTGGGCCGACATGTACGACGGCTTCCAGAAGACGGCGCTCACCACACCGCTCGGCATCCCGCTGATCTACGGCGTCGACGCGGTGCACGGCCACAACGGCGTCTACGGCGCGACCGTGTTCCCGCACAACATCGGCCTCGGCGCCACGCGGAACCCGAACCTCGCCGAGCGCATCGGGCACGCCACGGCCGAAGAGGTCGCGGGCACCGGCATCGACTGGAACTTCTCGCCGTGTCTCTGCGTGGCGCGCAACGACCGCTGGGGCCGCACCTACGAGTCGTTCGGCGAAGTGCCGGAGCTGGCCGCGTCGATGAGCTCGATCATCACCGGCATGCAGGGCCGGTCGTTGAAGAGCCCGTCTTCGGTGGTCGCCACCGCCAAGCACTTCATCGGTGACGGCGGCACCACCGGCGGCAAGGACCAGGGCGAGACCACGCTGTCCGAGGCCGAACTGCGCAAGATCCACCTGCCGCCGTTCAAGGCGGCCGTCGACCGCGGTGTCGGCACGGTGATGATCTCGTACAGCAGCTGGAACGGCGTCAAGATGCACGGCGAGCCGTACCTGATCAACACCGTGCTCAAGGGTGAGCTGGGCTTCAAGGGCTTCGTGATCTCGGACTACAACGGGATCGACCAGATCGACGGCCAGAAGGGCTTCACCCCGGCCGAGGTCACCGCGTCCATCAACGCGGGCATCGACATGGTGATGGTGCCGTTCGACTTCAAGAAGTTCATCGACACGCTGCGCGGCGAGGTGCAGGCCGGGCACGTCACGATGGCCAGGATCGACGACGCGAACCGCCGCATCCTGACCAAGAAGTTCGAGCTCGGCCTGTTCGAGAAGCCGCTGACCGACCGCAGGCTCACCTCGACCATCGGCAGCAAGGAACACCGCGCGCTCGCCCGTCAGGCCGTGCGTGAGTCCCAGGTACTGCTTAAGAACGAGCACGGTGTCCTGCCGCTTAACAAGCACGAGAAGGTCTTCGTCGCGGGTAAGAACGCCAACGACATCGGTAACCAGGCAGGCGGCTGGACCGTCGGCTGGCAGGGCACGAGCGGCCCGGTGACCCCGGGAACCACGATCCTGCAAGGGATGCAGAAGGCGTCGAAGAACGTGACGTTCAGCAAGGACGGCACGGGGATCGACAAGAGCTACGACGTCGCGGTCGCCGTGGTGGGCGAGACGCCGTACGCCGAGGGCAAGGGCGACCGGCCGCAGGGCATGGGCCTCGACCAGACCGATCTCGACACGCTCAAGAAGCTGAAGGACAGCGGCGTGCCGACGGTCGTGGTGCTGGTCTCCGGACGGCCGCTGGACATCGCCGCACAGCTCCCGGACTGGGACGGCCTGCTCGCCTCGTGGCTGCCCGGCACCGAGGGCGACGGCGTGTCCGACGTGCTCTTCGGCGCGTACAACCCGACCGGGAAGCTGCCGGTCACCTGGATGAAGAGCGCGGACCAGCAGCCGATCAACGTCGGCGACGGTCAGACCCCGCTGTTCCCGTTCGGTTATGGGCTCCGCTACCGCAAGCACTTCTGAGCAGGAAGGTCCCCGCCGTGTTCAAGAGAAAGCTAGCGAAAGTACTGGCGTTCTTCGGTGTTTGCCTCGCCTTGGCGAGCACCCCCGCGTACGCCCGTCCCGAAGCGCCCGCGTTCAAGGTGCTCGCGTTCTACAACTACGTGGACGACCAGGCGCACGTCTCCTTCTACAAGGAGGCCAATCCCTGGTTCACGAACCTGGGCAACCAGAACAACTTCAGCTACACCGCCACCACCGACTGGAACATGCTGAACAACATCACCGCCTCGCAGTACCAGGTGGTCATGTTCCTCGACGACCTGCCGCACACCGCTTCGCAGCGCGCCGGCTTCGAGCGGTACATGCGTAACGGCGGCGGCTGGTTCGGCTTCCACGTGTCGGCCTACAACGAGGACCCGAACAGCTGGTCCTGGTACCACAGCCAGTTCCTGGCGACGGGCCGGTTCCGCACCAACACCTGGGGCCCGACCAAGGCGGTGCTGAAGGTCGACGACCAGACGCACCCGTCGACACTGCGCCTCGGCTCGAAGTTCACCTCGGCGGTGAGCGAGTGGTACAGCTGGAACAACGACCTGCGGACCAACCCGGACATCCGGATCCTGGCCTCGGTCGACCCGTCGAGCTTCCCGCTCGGCACCGACCCCGACCAGAGCTGGTACAGCGGCTACTACCCGATCATGTGGACGAACAAGAACTACAAGATGCTCTACGCCAACTTCGGCCACAACGCGATGAACTACCAGACGAACACCCCGCTCTCGTCGACCTTCGAGAGCGAGACGCAGAACAAGTTCCTGCTCGACGGCCTGCTCTGGCTCGGCGGTGGCGGCACGGTGCCGCCGACCGACCCCGACCAGCCGTCACCGACGGCCTGGTACTCCGTGGTGAACAAGGGCAACGGCAAGTGCGTCGACGCCAAGGCGGCCGCCACGGCCAACGGCACGGTCGTCCAGCAGTACACCTGCAACGCCAGCAACGCGCAGCAGTACCAGTTCCAGCCGACGAGCGGTGGTTTCACGCGCGTCAACAACCGGAACAACCCGGCGCAGGTGATCGACGTGGCCGGAGTGTCCACATCGGACAACGCGCCGCTGCAGCTGTGGGCGTACGGCGGCGGTAACAACCAGCAGTGGCAAGCGGTTTCGGAGGGCGGCGGGTACTTCCACTTCGTCAGCCGGAACACCCCGAAGTGCCTCACGGTGCCGAACGGGTCGACCGCGGACAGCGTCCAGCTGGTGCAGCTGACCTGCAACGGCGGGGCGGCGCAGTCGTTCAAGCTCACCCAGCAGTAAACGGCTCGTGAGTGGTATTGCCGGTTCTAACCGGCAATACCACTCACGAGTCTTTCAGCCCAGGACGACCCGGTCCCGCCCGGAGTTCTTGGCCGCGTAGAGGCCCGTGTCCGCCGCCAGCAGCAGGTCGGTCAGCTCCTCGGCGTTGTCCGGGTAGACGGCCGCCCCGATCGACGCGCTCAGCCCGCTCACGGTCGACGTCGACGGGGCGCTGATGTCGGGCACTTCCACCGTCACCGCCGCGATGCCCGCGCGGATCCGCTCGGCCACCGCCAGCGTCTCCTTGCCGCCGGCGCCGGGCAGCAGCACCGCGAACTCCTCGCCGCCGTAGCGGCCGACGAAGTCGTGGCTGCGGACCTGATCCCTGATGGCGGTGGCCGTCGCACGCAGCACCTCGTCACCGGCGAGATGGCCGTACCGATCGTTGATGCGCTTGAAGTGGTCGAGGTCGACGATCAGCACGCCGACGGTCGAGGTGAGCCGCCGAGCGCGCACGAGCTCACGCTGGCCGACTTCGTGCCAGAACGACACATCGACGAGCCCGGTCTTCGAGTCGGTGCGCGAAGCCGCCTGCAGCTGGGGCAGCAGCAGGCCGAGCTGCAGCGCGAGCGGGGTGATCATCAGCACCGGGAGCAGCCACGGCCGGACGGTCATCACGAGCGCGATCCCGCAGCCGAGGCCGACCGCGCCGCCGATCACCAGGACGTCGGAGAGGTTGCCCAGCGCCTTGCGGCCGGGGTTGGCCGGGTTGGTCGCGATGATCATCAGCACGACCATCGCGTAGTTCACGGCGAAGTAGACGATCCCGGCCAGCAGCAGGGTGATCATGCCGCCGAAGCCGTCGAGCGACGGCAGATACGGCGCGAACCGCCCCGACGTCCCCGAGTGCAGTACACCGCCGGCGGCGGCGCAGGCCAGGATGACCGTGGCGGCGGAGAAGACCTTGCGGTGCAGCACGGAGCGGCGGCGGTAGACCCGCACCCACGAGTGCGCGTAGCTGACCGCGATGACGACCGCGACCAGTGGCGGCGGCAGCAACAGCAGCGCGGCGAAGATCCAGATGGACTGCAGGTGCATGTGGGGGCTGCCGTCCGCGCCGAGCTCGCGGATGCGCTCGATGCCGCGGGCGGCTTCCAGGTGCGCGAGTTCCGCGACGAGCAGGAGACCACACCAGGCTAGAGCACGGGGAGTGATCGGAGTCAGGGTCGCCGTCACCCCGAGGGTGGCTACGGCGGCGATCTCGACTACGAAGAGGTAGCAGAGCACCGGCCGCGTCAGCGACCACAACGGCCAGCGGCGCGGATCGAGACCACTCGGCGGCCTGACCTTGCTGGGCAAGGTGGCCCGAGCACGGGAAAATCCCATGCGGGCACCCCTTTCTCCCCCGGGGGAACCCGCAATGGTAATCGCGTGTAAGCGCAGTGTCATTAGTCCAGGTGGGCGGCCCTCTCGTGGCCGCCTACGTTTCTATGCCGTGGAGGCAGCCATGATCAAGACCTCGTCTTCGCCCCGCACCGGCCGTCCGACCGACTGGTCTCGCCCCACGGACTGGTCCCGCTTCTGAGTGACACAGGGGGCTCGTGAGTGAGGTCCACCCGATGGTGAGTCGCTCACTCACGAGTTCTTCCACGCCCGCCCGGCACCCGCGGCGGCGGCTACTCCCAGCAACCCCGCGGCCGCCACCACCTGATGCGGTGCGTAACCGTCGGCGGCGACACCCGCCAGCACGACACCCGTTCCCTGGGCGACTCGCAACGCAGTGACGGCGAGTCCGAAAGCCTGTCCCCGCGCGTGATCCGGCACCGCCGTGACGAACAACGTCGACGCGGTCAGGTTGTACGCGCTCGCGGCGCCGGAGCAGCACCACAGCACGAGCACCGCGCCGAGTCCCGGCGCGAAGGCGCAGCCCAGCAGCGGCGCGCACGACGCGATCGCCATCGGCACCATCCACCGCACCCGCACCGCCTCACGCAGGCGTGCCACCAGTGCCATCCCCGCGACGTTCCCGATCGCGTACGACGCCAGCAGCAGCCCGACCGCGACCGCGCCGCCGCCGAGTTCGGCCGCGTACGGCGCGGCGACCGCCTCACCCGCGATGTAAAAACCCGAAACGCACGCGAGCGCGACCAGCGCGCGCAACCGGCGATCACGCCACACCACCGCGACGCCGCCGGTGAGCCTGCCACGCCACCGCAGTTCCGATGACGCGGGCCGATGCCGCAGTCCGGCACTGATCAGCAACGCGGAGACGCCGAACGTGCCGGCGTCGACCAGCAGCGCGCCGGCGGGATCGAGCCAGGCGACCAGCACGCCGCCGGTGGCGAACCCGAGCACCTGCGCGGCCTGGGTGGTCATCGAAAAGACCGCGGTGCCCGCGACGAACCGCTCGCCGGGCAGCACCTGCGGCAGCACCGCGGCGCGCGCCGCGCCCCACGGCGTGTTCGCCAGCTGCACGAGCAGCAGCAGCGCGCCGACGAACACCAGAGAAGCGCCGGGAACGGCCATGAATCCGACCAGTGTCATCCGCACCAGGTCCGCCGTGACCATCACCGACCGCCGCGGATAGCGGTCGGCGAGCCCGGACAGCAACGGCCCGCCGAGCAGGTCCGGCAACAGGGTGACCGCGTAGGCGGCGGCCGCCCAGCCGGCCGAGGCGGTCCGGTCGAACACGAGCACCGAAAGCGCCACCCGCGCCAGCTGGTCACCCGCGACGGAAACGAGCTGCGCGGCGAACAACGCGCGGAACTCGGCGACGGCGAACACCTCCCGGAATCGCGCGCCGCCGTGGGGAACCATCGCCGCTCCGGCCTGTCGAGGGGCTTTTCACCAGTAACACAAGGCGAATCGCCGCCCGCAATCAGCCATCCAGGGCGCGGGCACCGGAATTTCCGTCACGTCCCGGCACCACCATTGCGCCAGTCGTGTTCCCCGTCGCACGGAATCGGGATACGAGCCGAGTCCGTATCGCGACCGCTTTTCATGAATACGCACGCGATGCGCGGAATGCCCGAGTTGGCTCGCTTCGTGCGATCCGGCGGAACTTGACAGCCGCTCCCCGGCTGGACACACTCAAGAAGAAGCACTGGGGAATTAAAGTAAAGATTAATCGACGGGTGGGTCCGTCGTGCCATTCGGCGTCTATGGCAGCCGCCTACTGGGGGTTATTCACGGGGGGCATGCGATTTTTCACCACTCCCGTGTCGGTAAAATTGCCGGGAGGGGAACCATGAACAACGCCAAACTGAGCCAGCGCACACAGGCCGACGAACGCGGCATCCATTGCGTCAGGCACTCCTCGATTCCGCCGCGGCGCGCGGGCGCCAGACCGCAGGGCAGGCCGCGCAGCGAGCTGGCCAACCGGGCGATCATCGGCACCACGCTGGACATGCTCGCCGAGGGCCAGACGGTCACCGCACTGTCCGTCGAGGGGATCGCCGCACGCGCCAAGGTCGGCAAGGCCACGATCTACCGGCGCTGGGCGCACAAGCACTCCTTGATACTCGACGCCATCGGCGAACTGGACGAGCCGCCGGTGGTGATGTCCCAGCGGTCCACTCGCGAGGATCTCGAGCTGATCACCCGTGAGCTCTGGAAATGGGCGCTGCACAGCAAATCCGCGCGCGTGCTGCCCCAGCTGGTCGGCGCGCAGCGCAGTGCCCCCGAGCTGCTGCGGCGGTACGACGAAGTGGTCATCGAGCCGTGGCGCACGCTGCTCCGCCAGGCACTGCTGCGCGGCACCGGCACCGGCGAGGTGCGCCACGACACCGATCTCGACCTGGCGGTGAAAGTCCTGATCGGACCGCCGCTCACCCAGCTCGTGCTCGGCTTCCCCGACGGCAGGGCGCACGCGCCCGTGGTCGGCCTCGCTTACTCGGGGGTAGCCGGAGAATTACCGCGGTAATCGCGTGACCGGCCACGCGAAACCTTTTCGACGGCACAATTCAATACGACGACGACCCGTTTTATTCGACGCGATATCCGCCAGTTGACACTTCTTCGAAGCGCGTTAATAGTTGGACGTGCCGATCCGGCCAGAAAATCCAACCATTCGCTTGAGGAGAATTGTCATGACCGCGTCCGTGAACAACAAGTTCGACACCCTCGTCGCGCTGCTCAAAGAGGTCAAGCCCAGTCTCGACGGCACGACCGTCAAGCCGGAGGACTCCGTCGTCGAGGACCTCGGCCTCGACTCGCTCGACATCCTGCAGCTCTCCCGCAAGGTGAGCCGCGACCTCGGTGTCGATTTCGACCTCGACACCTGGACCGACGACGCCGAGACGCACGGCATGTCGGTCCAGTCGCTGCTCGCCACCATCGAAAACGCCTGAGCGCGGCGATGACAGCGCTCACGAACCGGCGCGTCGCGGTGGTGACCGGCGGATCGCGCGGCATCGGCGCCGCCATCTGCCGCCGCCTCGCCGCCGACGGGCTCAGCGTCCACCTGGTCTACCGCGACGCCGACGACGCGGCGAAGCGGGTCGCCACCGAGATCGAGGCCGAGGGCGGCGAGGTGTTCGTTCATCGGGCGGACGTCGCGGAAGAGACCGAGGTCCGCACGCTGATCGGCGGGATTCTCCGCCAGTCCGGCGCGATCCACGTCCTGGTCAACAACGCGGGCATCATCGACGACCGCCTGCTCGCGCTGACCAAGCTGGCGCAGTGGGAGCGCGTGCTCAAGGTGAATCTCACCGGCCCGTGGCTGCTCAGCCGCGCGGTGCTGCCCACCATGCTGGAGCAGTCCTGGGGCCGGATCATCAACATCTCGTCCAACTCGGTGCGCATCCCCGGCGCCGGGCAGACGGCCTACGCGGCGTCGAAGGGCGGGCTGGAGGCGCTCACGCGCGGTCTGGCGATGGAGGTCGGCCGCAAGGGCATCCGGATCAACACCGTCGCGCCCGGCCGGGTGCGCACGGACATGACCGACCCGGTTTCGGCTCAGCTGGGCGGGAACGAGGGGCCGCGCTGGGGTGTCCCGGAAGACCTGTCCGGGATGGTCGCGTTCCTGGCGGGCGACGAGGCCGACTACATCCAGGGCCAGACGTTCACCGTCGACGGCGGCAGGCTCGTGATGCGCCCGCGCGGCGGCAAGGGGGCCTGAACCGTGACCGCCTCCGCGCGCAGTCAGGAAATGAAGTACTTCGAGGACCTGGTCGGTGCCCCGGTGCGCAAGTTCGGGCCGCTCGTGTTCACCACGGTGCTTTTGGACCAGCTGCTGGACCTCATGGGCGAGAAACATCCCGTCCACGACAGCGATTCCTTCGCGAACTCGACCGAACGCAAGCAGCGGATCGTGCCCGGCGGGTTCATCCACTCGATCACCTCGGGGTGGACCGTGCAGCACGGTTCGCCGGCGGCGATCGTCGGGATGCGTTCGGTGCACTGGGATTTCGTCCGCCCGCTCTATCCCGACACGCCCTTTTACTTCACCACCAAGACCGAAAGCACCGAACCGCTCAGCGAGAAGGCCGGGCTGGTGAACACCGTGCGCCGCGTCTTCGACGAGGACGGCAAGGTGCTCGCCATCGGCAGGATGAGCGTGGTCATGTTGCGTAAAACCCTTACCTCCCAAGGAGAACTCTCGTGAGCAACGATTTCCAGCCGCTGAAGGGCAAGGTCGCACTGGTGACCGGGGGTTCCCGTGGCATCGGCGCGGGCATCACCCGCAAACTGGCGTCGTGGGGCGCGACGCTGGCCGTGAACTACGTCGACCGCTCGAAGCCCGCGAAGGAGATCAAGGCCGAACTGGAGGCACAGGGCACCAAGGTCAGCCTGCACCAGGCCGACCTCGCCGACCCGGCCGCGATCGAGGGGCTGATGGGCGAGATCGAGGCCGAGCACGGCGAGCTGCACATCCTGGTGCAGAACGCGGGTGCGACGAAGTTCAACACCCTCGAGAACGCCACGCTCGACCAGTGGCAGTTCGTGCAGGACACGAACTCGCGCTCGACCTGGCTGCTGGCCAAGCACGCCATCCCGCTGATGCGGGACCGGCAGGGCGCCCGGTTCATCACCATCACCAACTCGACGACCACCCGGATCATCCCGAAGGCAGGCCTGTTCGCCGCGGCCAAGGCGGGCATGGAGGTGCTCACCGAGTACCTGTCCTACGAGCTGGCGCAGTACGGCATCGTGTCCAACTGCGTGCGGCCCGGCCTGGTGCAGACCGCGGTGTTCAACGTGCGGCCCGACTTCAACCACGGCGTGAAGCACGAACTCTCGGTCTCGCCGTGGGATGGCGAAAAGATGACCACCGCCGAGAACAGCGCCGACGTCGTGGCGATGCTGTGCCTGGACGAGGCCAGCTGGATCGCGGGCCAGACCATCACCGTCGACGGCGGCTACCGGTTGTGGGGCGGCATCAGCAGCCGCCGGACCCCGGCGCAGGCGGTGTGACCATGGCCGAAGTGGTGATCACCGGCACCGGGGTCATCTCGGCGGCCGGTCGCGGCGTGGCGCCGCTGCTCGACGCGATGGACTCCGGCAGGCCCCTGTTCGGTGGCGCTTCGGCGCTGCCGTGGCCGGTCGCCGGTGTCCAGCCGGGCGACATCCCCTGGCCGGACGGCGACCTGTGGGTCAACAACCGCAAGTACGCCAACACCGCGGCACAGGCCGCGGTCGCGGCGGCCCAGCTGGCGCTTTATCAAGCAGGTCGCGCCGAAGACGAGTCGTCCGCGCTGCGGTCCGGCACCGTGATGGCCGTCGGCAGCAGCGGCAGCGACGAGCTCGGCGAGGCGATCCCCCGGCTCGCCGCGCTGCACCAGACCGACCCGCGGCCGCTGACCAAGCTGCTCTACGACGAGGTGCCCGACTACTCCTACATCAAGGGGATCCCGTCGCAGCTCGGCCAATTCGTCTCGATGGCGAGCGGCTTCCGCGGCTCGAACGTGGCCGTGTACGGCGAGGCGGGCGCGGGCGGGCTCGGCGCGCTGGCGCTGGGCCTGCGGATGATCGAAAGCGGCGAGCTCGACCGGGTGCTCGTGGTCGGTGTGGCGCCCGCGATGTCCGGCGCGATGCTGGTCGCGTTCGACCGGCAGGAGCCGTTCGGCACCGAAGCCGAGCCGGGCCGCGGCCCGTTCGACCTCGACCGCGCGGGCGCGCTGCTCGGCCAGGGCACGGCGGCGATCATGATCGAGCGTGCCTCGGTGGCGAAATCGGAGCCACTCGCCCAGCTGCTGAGCTGCGAGACGGTCTGCGCGCCGACCAGGCGTTCGGCGCTCGAAGCCGTCGTGGAACTGGCGTTGGAGGAGGGAAAACGGCAGCCGGCGCTCTGGTGGGCGCACGGCTCGGGCTCGCAGGCGCAGGACTTCGACGAGTGCCAGGTGGTCGGCCCGCGCGTGACGTCACCGGTGACGTCCAGCAAGGGCACGATCGGCCACGCCTTCGAAAGCGGCGGGCTCATCGACGTGGCGCTGGCGGTCGAGTCGCTGCGCCGGGAAAGCGCGCCGCCGATCGGCCTGCTGAAGAAGCCGGACCCGGCGCTCGGCGCGGTCGACTTCGTCGTCGACCGGCCGAGGAAACTGCCGCCGTCCGGGAGCGCGCTGATCACCGCGCTGAACCACGGTGGCGATTCGACGACCGCGGGAGCGGCCATGATCGCGAGGGAGGACAAGCGATGAACGACGACATCGTGATCACCGGCATGGGCGTGGTGACCCCGATCGGCGGTTCGGTGGAATCCTTCTGGGAAGCCAACCTGACCGGCAAGTCCGGCATCGTCCCGGAAACGCGAATGGACGTTTCGCGGCTGCCGTGCGGCTGGGTCGGCGGGATCATCCCCGAAGACGTCAAGAAGTCCGTGCGCGAAGAGTTCGGGCGGCCGGACCGGTCATGGGGCGACACGCTGATGCACTCCGCGCTGGAGCAGGCGTTGCGGGACGCGAAGTTCGAATCCGGTTCGCTGGCGGGTCCGGCCGGGCTGATCTGGGCCAGGGTGTGGCCGGGTCCCAGCGGTTCGTTCCCCGAGGACTACGTCAGCCACATGACCGAGGTCGCGGCCCGCTTCGCCAAGGTGGGCAACGACCCGGCCGCGGTGATGGCGCACCTCAAGACGCAGACGCTGCCGAAGGAGGTCACCGACATGTCGAGCTTCCCGACGGAGGTCTCGCGCCGTCTCGGCACTCCGCTGGTCGCGACCAGGCTGGAGGCGACCTGCTCCGGCGGGCTGCGCGCGATCGCCGAAGCGGCCAGGCTGCTGCGCTCGGGCAAGGTCGAGTTCGCGGTGGTCACGGCCAGCGTCTCGCGGAGCACGCCCTACGTGCTTTCGCAGTACGGCCAGCTGATGGCGTTGTCGAAGTGGAAGGGCGAGGCGGCGCAGTCGTCGATGCCGTTCGACAAACGACGCTCCGGCATGGTGATCAACGAGTCGGCAGGCGCCATCGTCCTCGAAACCGCCGAGCACGCCCGGCTGCGCGGGCTGAAAAACGTCCACGCGGTCGTCGGCGGCTGGGGCCTCGCGGTCGGCACCGAGCACATCACCGCCCCGAAGGTCGAAGCGGTCGAAGGCGTCATGCGCGGCGCGCTCACCCACGCCGGGCTCACCGCGTCGGACATCGACACCGTCAACGCCCACGGCACGTCGACCAGGCTCAACGACATCACCGAAGCCCGCGCGCTGCACCGCGTCTTCGGCGAGCGGATGGCGACACTCGACGTCAGCGCGGTCAAGTCCCTGACCGGCCACGGCTCGGCCGCGTCCGGCGTGGTCGAGTCGATCGTCTCGGCGCTGACGTTGTGCCGAGGCGTGATCCCGCCGGTGGTGACCTGCACGGAACCGGACCCGAAGTGCGCGGTGAAGACCAACCTGACCCCGGTCGAACGCCCGGTCAAGGCGGTGCTGAAGAACTCGTTCGGCTTCGGCGGCCAATACGCGTCGATGGTCTTCACCCGGCCCGAGAATCCGCGCGTGGCCGCTTGATCGCCATGGACATCGAGCTACTGGAGCCCGAGGGCGCCCACACGGCCACGATCATCTGGCTGCACGGCATCGGCCAGGACAACGACGCCCTGCTGCCGATCGCCGAAAAACTGGGCCTGGCACGGGCCGGGGTGCGCGGCGTCTTCCCGCGCGCCCCGGAACGCCTGCGGTCCAAGACGAAGAACATCCCGGTGCGCGCCTGGTTCGACCAGAACATCTACAACCTGGGCGACGCCGACCTCGACACCTTGGCCGCCGCCGAGTCGCAGCTCAGGCAGCTGGTGGCGGCCGAGGCCGAGCAGGTCGGCGCGGACCGCGTCCTGCTCGCCGGGTTCTCCCAGGGCGCGGCGATGGCGTTGCTCACCGCGCTGCGCTATCCGGAACGGCTGGCGGGTGCACTGCTCTACGCGCCCTATCTGGTGACGGGGACGCGCTTGACCTCGACGCTCGCGCCCTCGAACGCGGGGTTGCCGGTCTGGATCGGGCACGGCCGTGACGACCTGGTGATCCCGGTGCAGATCGGGGGCAGGGCCAGGGAAATCCTGCGCATGCAGGGCTACCCGGTGGAATGGCACTGGTACCCGGCGGGACACGTGCCGTTCGAAGGCGCGCTCGACGACGTACGCGCTTTCCTTGGAGCGCTGGGGTTTCTGGGGTCGTGAGCGTTGCGGGCGGTTCTATTGAGGGGAAACGCAAAGGTGGCGTGATCGGCGGCTCGGCGTGGGGTCGTGAGTGGTATGGCCGGTTCTAACCGGTCTAAACACTCACGACCCCCTTCTCGGCTGCCCCGTCCGCGGCAGGGGCGTGGTCCGGCCTGGGTGAGGGCCTACTTCACTCGGATCCGCGGCGTGAGGGCCTAGTTCGACCGTATATACGGGTAAGGGAGGCCCCCACCCACTCAGCTCGGGTGAGGGAGGCCCTCACCCACACCGACCGTGGATGACGGCCCCCTCACTACCTGGGCCTAGCGCCTGGGCGAGTGCGGCTTGCGTCGCTCAACGCCGCAAACCGCACTCACTCCGCCCTGAGCATGAACCGCCCCGGGTTCGGTAGAGGCTCGTTGTTGGGTCAGGCGACCAGGCCAGCCAATGGCCTGAACTCGGGTTTCGCGAAGGTCGGGGCTTCAGGTCAGCGCGTGAGTGGGACAGCGATCCGGCCGGGGAACCGCGGGTTCTCCGCTTCGTCGAGCATCGCGGCGGCAACGGTGTCCCGGCTCACCATGATGCGGAAGATGCTCTTGGGGGAGGCATCGAGCCCGACGGTGCGCCGGTCCGGGCTGATCGGTTTGTTCGACAGGGGTCCGGCGTGGAAAACCGTCCCGCCGGCTTCGGTGACCACGGCGTCCGACTCGACCTTGTCGGCGACCTCCGCTCCGAGTCCCTTGAGTACCAGCCGGTTGAGCGCGCTTGCCACCGCGGCCGAAGGCCCCGTGCCGTAAGCACCCAGCCAAATGACGCGGGCGCCCGACGCCACCGCCGACCGGGCGCCCGCGGTCAGCACACCCGGCTTCGTCCCCTTGGGCACACCCAGTCCGGACAGCACCAGTTCACTGCCTTCGAGCGCCGAGTCGATCTCGCTGGTGCGGAACACGTCCGCGACGATCTTGGTCAGCCCCGGGGCGTCCGGAACGGTGATCCGGTCCGGATCGCGGGCGATGGCCCTGACGATGTGGCCACGTTCGAGTGCCTGCCGGGTCAGGGAAAGTCCGGTCGGGCCGGACGCGGCGAGAACGGTGAGGTGCATGAAAATCCACTCCTGAGAGTCACTTCGGCTGCCGAGCCGGATTTCAGCCGAGGATGTTCAGCTGTGCCGTTGCATCCGGGGTGTCGACCGGATCGAGGTAGAAGCGGACGGCTCTGGCGCGGCCGTCCTCGACCCGGATGATGACGGTGCCGCGGATGGTCTCGACGACTCCGTCGGCCCGCGTGCCGATCATCTCCCACTCGGTCCACACCCGGTCACCGTCCACCACGGAGTCGATGACCCGGGCGTCCAGGCCGTTCGAATACCGGGCGAAGATCTTCGTGTAGTTCGCGCGAACCTGGTCGGCACCGCGGAAGGAGCGATCAGGGTGCACCGGCAGCACGCAGTCGAAATCGTCGGTGTAATTGGCCACCAGCTTTTCGACGTCACGATCGGACATCGCCGCGGCCATGCGAAACGGAACGGCGCGCACTTCGCCGGGCGACGCACTCACTTTTCTCCCGCCTTTGTCCGCGACCCCCTTGGCGATCGCGTAAAGCTCGGGGTTGCCCGCGAAAGGGGCTTTCCGCACGACGCGGATGCGCCTGAGCCGCCATTCATTGTCGATCCGCCGCAGGTCGACGTGCCAGAAAGCACGCACGACGAGCCAGTCGACCTCGTCGGTGGGAACATGGTGGTAGGCCACCACGAAACTCCGGTAGGTAGCGTGGTCGCCCTCGACCTCGACGATGACGTTGGAGGTCGAATGGTGCGTACTCTGGAACCCCTCCAGCATCGCCTGGCTGGCGACCACGAAATCATCGGCACTCAATTCTTGCGACGGCGCGCCCACGTGCTCGGAGACATCCATCGTGACGGTGTCGGCGAGAATCGCACGCAGACCGCCCCAGTCCTTGAGATCCTGCGACCAAGCGAAACGGGCCATGGTCTCGGCGACAGCGACCCGGTCAGCGAGGTAGTCGACATCAGTCATGAAAATTCCTTCATCGCGAAAACGATCGGTAAAACATCGAGAGCGGAGCGTGTGTCAACACGGATTCGCGTGCGCTGTCTCCGTCTTCCTGGTGATCATTCTTCCGGGTTTCGGCCGCCGTAGCAGGGGCCAAGATGTCCACCCTCCTGGCCGATGCCGCTGATATTCTTCGGTCATGTCGGACGCGAGCACTTTGGGAACGGTGTTGCGGGAGCGACGTGAACGCACCCAGCCCGAACAGGTGGGTGTCGTCGGCCACGGTCGCAGGCGCACGCGCGGCCTGCGCCGGGAAGAGCTCGCCGAATTGGCCGGCGTGTCGACAGATCACCTGAAACGCATGGAGCAGGGTCGCCGGAATCCCTCGCCCAGCGTGCTGAACGCCTTGGCCCGAGCACTCCGGATGAGCAGGGCGGAGTACGAGCACCTGTGCACGCTGGCCGGTTACGCGCCGGTGGAAGGGCGGGTGCCACGGCGGCTCAGTGATGGCGCGCGCCGGCTCGTGGACCGGATAGAGAGCACGCCGGTGTGCGTGCTCGACGCCACGTGGACGGTCGTCGGCTGGAACCAGGCTTGGCAAGCGCTGGCCTGCGGAACGCCCTCGTTCCACCCACGCGAAGGCAACATCCCCTGGCGGGTGTTCGTCGGCCAGGGCGGCCAGGTGCGGCGATCGCCAGATGACGACGCGCGCTTCCAGCGCCTGCTGGTCGCCGAGCTGCACGCGGCCTCGACCCGCTACCCCGCGGACGAAGACCTGGCATCGTTGACCGCCGACCTCCAGCGCGCCAGCGCCGTATTCGCCGAACTCTGGGCGAGCACGCCCACAGCCGGGCAGCACGACAGCCGGATGCTGGTGCCGCATGAGGATCTGGGGCAGATCGCACTGGACTGCGACACCATCCACATTCCCGACGGCGATCTGAGGGCGGTGGTGTTCACGGCAGACCCGGCCTCGCCACCGTTGCCGTTCCGCTGACCCCTTCAGCTCAGACGGGGTGTGCTGCTTGATAAGCGAGCCTGCGGTCGGCGGTCGCGGCGAGACGGTCGAGCAGGTCGTCGAGCTCCATGAAGACCTGCCACTTCTCCCGCCCGCCGACCGCGGCGATGCGGTCCACGACCAGCTGTTCGAGATCGGGCACCCGCTTGGCCTTCCAGATCTTGTCGGCCAGGCTCACCACCAGGTCCTCCAGCCGGATCTCCGGCGAATGCCACGAGGCGTGCGTGCGCGCGAAACGCGCGTAGTCCTCGTCGACGCCTTGCTCGAGCAGGAGTTCATATCCGGCCCGCTCATGCTCGGAACCAGGCCCGGACAGCTCGGCGGGGTGCAGGATCTTGCCGATGTCGTGGGTAGCCGCGCCGAACAACGCCGCCTCCCGGTCGAACGGCAGGACGGGAAACAGCCACTCCGCCAGGTCGCAGGCCACGTCGTGCACCAGCCGCAGATGCGCGACGAGCCGTGGCGGGGCGGGGAGGGTTTCGAGCAGTGCGGTTGCCTGATTCGGCAAAGGGCGCGGTGTCACCGCATCCAAGGTACTCAGGACGGCACCGGCTCGCGGACGGGAACGAACACCTGCGCCAGTTCGCCGAGTGCGGCATCGATGTCCACAAGGGACGAAACCGCTTTGGACCGCCCCGCGGTCTCGACCGGCGAGTAGGCGGGACCGGGCTGGCGGCCGATCGCACGCCGGATCGCCGTGACGTTCGCGGACACGAGCGCGCGCAATTCGGTCAGTTCGGGGTCGGTGCGGAGCTCGGGGTGGGCCTCCAGGCATGTGACGAGCACGCGCACCGGCCGAACGCACTGCCGGACCGCGTCGATCGCGTCGGCGTGGCCGGCCTTTCCGCGCAGCCGCCTGATCGCTTCCAACGGACCGGCGAGCTGACGGACCAAGCCGACGCTTTTGTCGAACCGGGCTTGCCGCCGCGCGAGTTCTTCGGGCTCACACCAGTCCGGTGAACCCAGGAATTGGGACAGGCGTTCCAGCGCGTCGGCGACCCGGCGCCGGACGACCTGGTTCGTCTTGACCGGGAGGATCAGCCAGGACGCGGCGATGCCCAGCGCGCTGCCGATCAGGATCTCGATCAGCCTGGTCTGGAGCAGGTCGGTGCCGGTTTCGCCGTAATACCCGTACAGCAGGGACAACACGGAGGTCACGCACGCCGCCCAATACGCGTAGCTCTGCGTCCGCAACCAGGTGGCCAGCGCGAGGACCGCGAAGATGATCACGATCGACATCGGGTCGTTGCGGCCCATCAGCCCGGCGATCCCCGTGGCCACCACGGTGCCGAGCGCGGCGCCCAGCGCACGCAGCAGGCCTTTGTGGACGACGTCACCGCGGCCGCGGGCGCCGCTGCACACGATGAACGCCGTCAGCACCACCCAGGTCCAGTGGTCGGCGTAGAAGACCCGGCCGATCACGAACGCGGCCGTCAGCGCGGCCGACATCTGCAGCGCCATCCGGGTGCTCGCCGGAATCCGGGATACGGATTTGACCGCCGGGGTGTCCGAACGCCATGGCACCGCGCGCACCGGTTCGACGAAGCCGAGCAGGCCGGCGACCACCAACGTGAGAGCGACCCAGCAGCAGGCGATGAGCGCGAACAACGCCACCCAGAGGCTGTGGTCGTCACCGCCGGGGCGGGCGAACGGTCCCTGCATGACCAGGATCGACACCAGCGGCAGCACCGTCAGCGACCCGATCTTGGTCGCCCGCGCGCCGAACCGGCGGATCCCGATCGACAACGCGACCACGGCGACGAACACGATGTCGGCGGTGACGTGGTCGCTGGCGAACAGTGAGTTCAGCTCGTTCGTGCCCGCCGCGACCGCAGGCACCACCACGAAAGCGAGGCCCAAGTTCCAGTAGTCCGCGCCGCGCAAGGTGCGGGCCATGGTCATCGCGAGCACGACGGCTTGGATGACGACGTCGACGCGCAGGTCCGCCGCGTGCTCGACGAGCAGCGCCGAACCGTAGGTGGCGAGCACCGCCACCATGGCGACCGTCATCGCCCGCAGCTCGCGCAGCCCGGGGTCGAAATGGGTCAGCCGGTACCACCAAGAACGTCTCATAGTAAGTGATATCTTAGCGATATGACCGACGACGAGCAACGCAGTCACCTGGCGACAGCGGCCGGGCTTCGCCAGGGCGCGATGCGGCTGACGCGCCGGATGCGTGCCGTGCGCTCCCCTGGCGCGCTCAGCGCCAACAAGCTCGGCGTGCTGAGTCACCTGCTGCGGCAGGGCCCGTCGACCGCCAGCGAGGTCGGCGCGGCCGAGCATCAGCAACCTCAGTCGCTGACCAGGGTTTTCGCGGAACTCGAGGCAGACGGGCTGATCACCCGGCAACGTGACGAGCAGGACAAACGCCAGCACATCCTGGTGCTGACCGAGCAGGGCCGCGCCGCGCTCACCCGCGATGTGGGTGAGCGCGACGCGTGGCTCGCGTCAGCGATGGCCGGTTTGTCGGAGACGGAGCGGGAAGTGCTCCACCTGGCGGGCAAGCTGATGGATCAGCTCGCAGATACTAACTAGTCACTTACCTTCTCGGGGGACCAAGACCGCCGCGATGATCGCGGGCACCGCGCCGATCACGATCATCGTGACCGCCCAGGAGCCGGAGAAGTCCAGGATCACCGGGATCAGCACCGGCGTGATGAAGGCGCCGGCGAAGACCATGGTGTTCTCCAGCCCGAGCGCGGTGCCGCTGCGCTCGGCGCCCGCGATCTCGGCGATCTCGGCGTAGGCGATGCCGTGCCAGCCGCAGGCGAACACACCCGAGACGCAGAGCAGGGAGACCGAAACCGGCGCCGGCGCGTCCGAAGCGATCGCGACACCGACGAACCCGACCGCGGTGATCCAGCTCATCCACTTGATCACCGTGCGGCGCAGGCGGCCGTCGCGGCGGTCCGTCCAGCGGCCACCCCAGACCCGGCTGACCGCGCCGAGCACCTGGACGGCGACCAGCAGCCCGGCGATGGTGCCGATGCCGACGCCCTTGGCGGTGTGCAGGTAGATCCCGGCGAAGGTGAGCACGACGAACTGCGGGCAGGTCAGCAGGCCGGACGCGATCGCGACGCGCCAGACGTTCCAGACGCGCAGCGGGCTGGGCACCGTCGAGACGCGCTTCTCGCCCTTGACCTTCGGAGCGACCTTGGCGACGGGGGGCTCGTCCAGCCAGAAGTAGATCGCCGCGGTGGCGGCCAGCGAGATCACCGTCAGGAAGACGAACACACCGCGGAAGCCGTAGTTCATCGCCAGGAACGGCAGCGCGGCCGCGCCGATCGCGCCGCCGACGGGCACCGCGGTCACCCGGACGCTGATCGCGAACCCGCGCTCACGCTTGCTGAACCAGGCCATGATCGCGCGGCCGCTCGCGCCGTTGACACTGCCGCCGAGCGCGCCGGCGACGAGCAAACCCAGTGACAGCAGGGCGATGGTCGGTATTTGACCACCGGAGGGCACCAGGAAGGCCGAGATCAGTCCCAGCACCACGGTCAGCCCGACCATGCCGGCGACCAGCACCTTGCGCTCGCCGATGCGGTCGGAGACGATGCCCCAGACCACGTCGCTGACGGCGATGCCGAGCGACATGAACGACAGCACCAGCCCGAGCTGGCCGGTGGTCAGCTGGTACGCGGTCTGCATGAGCGGCCCGGCGACCGGGATGCCCTGGAAAGCGACCGAAAACGCCGCCTGCGCGCCGAAACCGATCGCGAGCACCGCCCAGCGGTAATTCGCTCCGTGCGGTTTTTTGCGCTTCAGCGCGGTTTCGGTCGGTGTGGTCACCGGGGTCTGGTGGACCGCGGTCGCGGTCCGTTCGAGCATGCTGGTCATGACGGGTTCTCCAAGAAGGTAGTGGCGTGGGGGGGGGGTCGGTCAGGCGAAGGCGGCGAACAGTTCTTCCTTCTCGGCGGCGGTGAGCGGGCGGGTGCCCTTCTCACGGACGACCAGCGCCACGCAGCCGTTCGGGCTGGAGACCTGGTGGATGCTCGTGGGGTCTTCGAGGATCAGCGTTCCCGGCGGGTAGACGTCGCCGTTGCTGTTGTGCAGCTCGCCTTCGAGCACCAGCAGCAATTCGAAGCCCAGGTGCTCGTGCAGGTCGCCGTGCGAACCGGGGGCGAAGCGGCCGATGTAGGCCTCGGCCTTGGTCTCACCGGTCTGCTCACCGGTGTAGAGCCATTCGACGTCGACGCCGCTGCGGCCGGTCTGGTTGTAGGCCGTCCAGTTGATGCTGCCGTCGTGCAGGCCCTTGCCGAAGACATCGCGGTAGATGGTGACGTTGTGCATGACTATTCTCCTTGAAAGATAAGTGGTTTCAGCCCATGCCCGGCGCGCCGAGCGCGACCAGGTCGAACAAGTCCTGCGCCAGGTACTCACCGTCCACAACGGACTTCCTGGCGTTCTCCAGCTTCCTCAGCTCGGCCCGGCGGATCTTGCCGGAGGTGGTCTTCGGCAGCGGCCCGAATTCGAGCCGCCTGATCCACTGATGTGGTGCCAATTGGTCCTGCACGTGCGCGAAAATCGACCTGGCCGTCGACTCGGACGGCTCGACACCGGCCGCGAGCGTCACGAAAGCCTTCGGCACGACCAAACCGACCACGTCCGGGCTCGGCACGACGGCCGCTTCGGCGACCTCTTCGTGTTCCAGCAGCACGCTCTCCAGCTCGAACGGCGAGACGCGGTAGTCGTAGGACTTGAACACGTCGTCCGCGCGACCCACATAGGTGAGGTAGCCGTCCGCGTCGCGGCTGGCGATGTCGCCGGTGTGGTAGTAGCCATTGGCGAAGGTTTCGGCGTTCTTCTCGGGGTTTCCGAGGTAGCCGCTCATCACGCCGACCGGTCGCGGGTCGAGCTTGACGCAGATCTCGCCTTCGTCGGCAGGCAGCCCGGTGATCGGGTCGACCAGCACGATTTCGTAGCCTGGCAGGGGTTTCCCCATCGAACCCGGCCGGACCGGCAGGCCTGCGGTGTTGCCGATCTGCGCGGTCGTCTCGGTCTGGCCGAACGCGTCGCGCACGGTGATCCCCCACGCCTGGCGGACGTGTTCGATCACCTCGGGGTTCAACGGCTCGCCGACGCTGCCCGCCTCCCGCAGCCGGACCGGCCACTGCCGCAGGTCCTCTTGGATCAGCAGGCGCCACACCGTCGGCGGCGCGCAGAACGTGGTCGCGCCGTGGTCGACGAGCGCGTCCAGCACCACCTTGGCCGAACCGGTCGGGTTGGCGACCGAAAGCACCGTGGCTTCGGCGTTGAAGGGGACGAAAAAGCTGCTCCAGGCGTGTTTGGCCCAGCCGGGCGCCGAAATGTTGAGGTGCACGTCGCCGGGCCGGACCCCGTTCCAGTACATCCCGGACAGATGCCCGACGGGATAGCTGGTGTGGTTGTGCTGCGCGAGTTTCGGCTTCGACGTCGTGCCGGAGGTGAAGTAGAGGAACAACTCCTGGTCGGCGGGCGTCGGTCCGTCCGGGACGAACTCGGGTGACGCGTTCGCGGCGTCCGCGTAGTTCAGCCAGCCTTCGACCGGCGTGCCGACCACGATCTTCGTGAGATCGGCGCCGGCGAACGCGCCGGTCAGCGCGGCGGTGGTGATCACGTGCGACACCGCGCCGCGCGCCAGCCGGTCGGCCAGGTCGGCGGGGCCGATCGTGGTGTAGGTCGGGATGACGACCGCGCCGAGTTTCATCGCGGCCAGCAGGGTTTCCCAGACCGCGGCCTGGTTGTCGAGCATCAGCAGCACGCGGTTGCCGCGCTCGACACCCTGCTCGCGCAACCAGTTCGCGACGCGACTGGACCGTCGTGAAAGTTCTTCGTAGGTCACCGAAGTGACCGAGGCACCGTCGACGATCCTCAGCGCGTCACGGGAATTGCCCGCCGAGATGGCGTCGAACCAGTCGAGCGCCCAGTTGAACTCGTCGAACTCGGGCCAGCGGAACCTTTCGTAGGCCGCATCGTGGTCTTCGCGCAGCTCCAGCAACAGATCGCGGGCAGCACGAAACCGTTCGGTGTTGCTCATGATTCTCCTTAAGCGGCGAGCGCGGACGTGAAAGCCCGCGCCTCGGCGAGCGCGTCGGCGGCGATGGCGTCGGCATCGGCGTGGAACCCGGACAGCGGGCCCGGCCTGCCGTTGCCGATCTGGGTGAACCAGCGGACGTTCTCGGTGGGGATGCCGATCGCGTAGAGATCGGGGTCGGGACGGCCGGTGCCGTCGATCACCAGGAACGGCGCGGGGGTGACGGCCAGGCCGCCGGTGGCGAAGTCGCCGTTGAAGTACTCGCTGATCACGCCGTCGGCGAGCAGCTGACGGGTGAGCGGCGCCGAGTCGAGGTCGAGCGACGGGCGCGGGATCCGGCCGTCGATGAGCGTGCTCACCAGCCGCCGCGAGCCTTCGACCTGCGCCGAGTGCAGCGCGAACCGGCCGGAGCCGGGATCGGTCCGGACCTCGGTGGCCGGACCGACCACGGTCAGCACCCCGGCGCGCAGCAGCGCGCACGCCTGGGAAACCCGGATGGCCGGTGGCCCCGCCGACACCATCGTGTTGACGGGATTGAAGAACCCGAGGAAATCGTCGCGATGCGACTCCGGCAGCAGGCCGCCGAAGTCGACGGCCGAGCGCAGGAACCCGCGGGTGTCACGCAGGATGTCGAGCGCGGCCTTGAGCGGACCGTCCATATTGCCCTGTTCGGCTTGGGCGACGTCCGCGTCGAGCAGCGCGAGCAGCCGGTCGTGGTACTCGCCCGGCGAGGCGAAGATCTCGCCCTTGAACGGCCGCGCCATGCCGAGCATGTCGATCGGCGGAAGGTTTTCGAGCCCGAATTCAACCAGGAGGTCACGCACCGCGGCGGGATTCTCGCGGGCGATCGCGAGGTGACGCTTGGCGAACTCACGCTCGGCCAGCTGTCCCTTCATCCGTTTGAGATGCGTCCGGTAGTAGACGTGCTCGACTTCCAGCTGCAGCAAGGGGAACAGGTCGGTGAGAAAGTCCAGCTGCGCGGACCCCCTGGTCCGTTCGGCCGTGTAGCGCGCCGCGGTCAGCGCCAGATCGGTGACGAACCGGGGGCGATACCGATAGCTCGGCGCCTTTTGGTTGCGTCCGCGCGCCAGCATCGGCAGCCCGCTGCGTGAGCCGGCGGCGATGGCCGGTTCGTGACCACTCGGCCGGTAGCGCAGCAAGCCGCCTTCGGTGACGAACTCGCCGCCTCGGCCGTGGGTGAGCGCGGCGAGCACGTCGTAGAAGGTCAGGCCGAGCCCGATGACACCGACCGGTTCACCGGGGCGGATGGTCTCGAGGTTCATCTCGGCGGCCGAGTCGCCGCGCAGATAAGTGGCGCCGGGATGGTCTTCGGCGAACCGGAGGAACTCGTCGTCCCAGCCGTTCGGCACCACCTTGGGATGCCCGGTGGCGAGCACGACCTTGTCGGCGACGATCGCCTTGTCCTCGGTCGTCAGCCGTTTCCGGCCGCCGACCTCGTCGATCCTGGTGACCTGCGCGGTGATCGGGATGACCTCGACACCGGGTGGCGCCGAAGTGACCAGTGCGTCGAACACGCTGGTCAGGTACTCGCCGAAGACCGGGCGGGGCGCGTAGTCGCACGGGCCGAGCGCGGAGAACCTGCTGTCCGGATGCCGGGTCAGCCACTGGTGCAGTGACGGCCCGGCACCCGCTCTCGGTGGTCCGCCATCCGGTTCGCCGGAATAGAGGCTGACCTCGCCGGTGACCGTGTTCATCGCGAACCAGTCCGGCTGCGAACTGCGCCAGACCCGGCCCGCGCCGTGCTCGCCGGGATCGATGGTCCAGATCCGGACGGCAGGCGCGGCGGGTTCCTCGGTCAGCCGCACGAGCAGGCGCTCCAGCACGGAAAGCCCTCGTGGACCCATTCCGACGATCGCCACATCGACCCCGGAACCGGAATGCCGCTCGATCTCGGACATAGTTCACCCCTCATGAGTAAAGGCAGATAATGGGGAATTCGCGGAATGCTCAACCAGTGGGAACGTTTTCCGCTTTGGGCATACGTGTGCCGTGCAGAAAGCGTGACATGACGCTCGGATTGCTGTCAACCCCGGTTTTCCTTTGTGTCCCAACACTTTTCGCGCGCACGCAAAAGGGGCCTCTCGCGCGTGTGAACGCGCGGGAGGCCCCTTTCAGGCCGCCTTGAGGGGAGTCAGGCGGCGTGCGAGGAAACGCTGATGTTCTGCTGGGCTCGCTCGATGCGACGGCCCAGTAGAAGCCATTGGTCGGGTCGCACGGTGTGTCCCGCTTCGCAGCCGACCTGGTCCGGCGACCATTCGCCGTCACCCTTGATCGTCGCGTGCACGGTGCGGTCGCAGTCCTGCTCGGCACACGGCCCCAGGTCGAGTTGCATCTCGTTGCTGGGCTCCAGCACACCGCGGGCGGCACCAGCCAGGTCGTTGATCTCTTCGACGAAGTCGCTGGCCGCCGGGTGCGCCATCAGCGCGTCGAAGTGGACCATGAGGAAGCCGGCGAGCTTGCGGACCTGGCGGTGGTAGCCGGGTGCCACGCCGAGCTCGTCGACGACCAGCTTCGCCCAGGCGCTGAGCACCTCGACCATCTCGGCCCTGATGTTGACGGCGGGCTCGTTGAGGGAGATCCCGTTCGGCCGCCAGCCGCTGATCCGTTCCCGCATCCCGGTGCGGCCGAGCGTCAGTGTGCGCTCGAGCTCGTCATAGAGCCGCGGCAACCCGACGAGCTCGGTGCCCGCCTGGTCACTGCAGGCCATGCAGATGCGGTGCCCCGGCACGGACGCGTTCTGGCAGTCAAGTGCGTCGCAAGGATTCTCCGTCGTGGTCATGGTTCCAACCTCCAGGTGTGGCGCTGTGGTGGTGGCGCTTGCCGTTTCGATGGGAGAACTGTCGCCGGGGCGGCTATTCGATCTCTATGCATCGCCTATCCGCCGTCACCGCCTCCGCCGATAGCCGACCGAAAGAGGACCGATGGGCCGCGGCTGTCTAGTGGGTTCCAGCAGGGAGGACCTGCGAAAACCACCCAAGACGGAGGCCCCGGATGAACGCCAAGCGCAAGCTCACCGCCTCGATCGTCGGTTCGGTCATCGGCTTCGCCGCGTTGTTCACCACCCTCGCCCCCGCCACCCTCGCGGCGAGCACCGAAAGCCCCTCGGTCAGCGTCCTCGCCGACGGCCCCACCGACTGCCCGGCGGACACCCACTGGAACGGGACCACCTGCGTCAAAGACACCCACTGGTGAACACTCAGCGCAGTGCCTGCGTGACCAGTGCTTTGACCTGCTGCTGGTAGTGGCCCTGGATCGCCGACGGGGTGTGCGTGAAAAAGGCCACCCCCAGGTCTTCGACCGGATCGGCCCACCAGCTCGTGCCCGCCGCGCCGGGCCAGGTCACCTCGCCGGGGGACCCCGCGGTGCCCCCGGCCGCGGTACGGCGAACCGCCACTGCCAGGCCGAAACCGTGGCCGGGGTTCCAGCCGGGCTTGTGCAGCCGGGTCAGGTCGGTGCCCGGTCCGGTCTGTTCGGTCAGCATGAACTCGACCGTCTTGCGCCCGAGCAGGCCATGGCCCTTGTCCAGCAGCACGCGGAGGAAGCGCAGGTAGTCGGGCACGGTGCTGACCAAGCCCGCCCCGCCGGAGTCGAAGCGCGCCCGCCCGAGGTCGGGCAGGCTCTGCGGCTTTCCGGTCAGCGGGTCTCGTGGCAACGGCCGCGCGAAACGGTCCTCATCGGACACTCCGAAGGTCGTGTCCTTCATGCCGAGTGGCGCGAAAACGGCCTTCCGCAGGTAGTCGCCGAGACGTTCGCCGGTGAGCGACTCGATGATCAGGCCGATGAGGTCGAGGCCCCAGCCGTAGTGCCACACCGCGCCGGGCTCGTGCAGCAGCGGGAGCGCGGCGAGGCGCTCGATGAACTCCCGGCCGGTCAGGTCGGTCATGCCGTCGCCGACCGCGTCGGCGTACATGCGGTGGACCGGGCTGTCGCCGAGCAGTCCCTCGGGCAGGCCGGCGGTGTGCCGAAGCAAGTCCACCAGGGATGGCTGGCGGGTGGCCGGCCTGGTGGTCCCGTCGCCGTGCGCGACGAGACGGTTCGCGAACTCGGGCAGGTAGGTGCTGACAGGCGTGTCCAGCATCAGGCGGCCCTGCTCGTGCAAGAGCAGCGCGCCGACCGCGGTGACCGGCTTGCTCATCGAAGCGATCCAGAACAGCGAGTCGGTGGTCATCGGAAGACCGCGAGCGCGATCACGGTGACCGAATGCCTCGAGGAAGGCGAGACGCCCGTCGCGCACGATGCCGAGCACCGCACCCGGCATCCGGCCGGCCGCGATCTCCGCTTCGAAGAACCGGCCGATCCTCGCCAGCCGCGCGGGATCGAGCCCGACCTCGTGCGGTTCCGCCCACTCGACGACTTCGTCCATCATTCCCCCAGGTTCGTCCGGCTCCATTCCGACCATAGCCATCTGGACCGAATGTCGCACTGAGCGGGATCCCACCCCTCAGATATGATGTATCAACCCCTTATCGGGCCCTGCGGTCTTGAGAACGCGGAACCGTCGTTCTTACAGTTCTGGCGAACTCCGGCGTTGACCGAGGGAGCCTTTTGGACAGCCGCGAACACCTCCACGCCATTGTCGTCGGTTCGGGATTCGGCGGCTCGGTGGCCGCGTTCCGCCTGGCGGAAGCGGGCCGTTCGGTCGTGGTGCTCGAACGCGGACGTGCTTATCCGCCGGGGAGTTTTCCTCGCACCCCGGCGGAGATGTCGCGCAATTTCTGGGACCCTAGAGCCGGCATCTACGGCATGTTCGACGTGCTCAACTTCCGCAGGCTGCAGGCCGTCACCGGCAGCGGGCTCGGCGGTGGTTCCCTGCTCTACGCCGGTGTGCTGCTGCGCAAGGACGAAAAATGGTTCGTCGACGAGGAACCATTGCCCGGCGGCGGCTACGAGAACTGGCCGGTGACCAGAGCGGACCTCGAAAAGCACTACGACGCCGTCGAAAAGATGCTCACGCCGACACCCATGCCGTTCGACCGGCCGGGATATTCGGAAACCCCGAAAACGATCGCGATGCGCGACGCGGCACGGCGGATGGGTGCCGAATGGTCACTTCCACCACTCGGGATCACCTTTTCCGCCAAGCCGGGCCTGCCGCCGGAACCGGGCACCCGGATCGCCGAAGAGGACTACAAGAACCTGCACGGCGCGGTCCGCCGGAGCTGCCGGATGTGCGGTGAGTGCAACATCGGCTGCAACGACGGCGCGAAGAACTCGCTCGACCACACCTATCTGTCCGCGGCGAAGGCCATGGGCGCGGAGATCCGCACGTCCTCCGAGGTCGTCCGGATCGCTCCTCGCCCGCAGGGTGGCTACGAAGTCGACTACCTCGTGCACGACCCCGACGCCGGGCCTGCCGCGTTCAAGCACTCGAAACGGCTGAGCTGCGATGTGCTCGTGCTGGGCGCAGGCACGTTCGGCACGGTCGGGCTGTTGTTGCGCAACCGCGCGAACTTCCCCGGCCTCAGCCGCGCGCTCGGCACCCGGTTCAGCGGCAACGGCGACGTGCTCGGTTTCATGCTGCGCGCGACCGAAGGCGGCCCGCGCACGCTCGCCGCCAGCCAGGGACCGGTCATCACCAGCTCGATCCGGTTCCCCGACGGCCTTGACGGCGTCGCCGGGCAGCGCGGCGGGTACGTGCAGGACGCGGGCTTCCCGTTGTTCGTCGACTGGCTCGTCGAAGGCAGCCGGGTGAGCAAGCTCGGCGCGCGGGCGGCCAGGTTCGTCGCCGAGTCGCTTTCGGTTTCCCGGTCACCGCATTCGGGCGCCCGGCTGTCCTCGCTGCTCGGCTGTGGCCTTCTTTCGGACACCTCGATGCCGCTGCTGGCGATGGGCCGCGAACGTCCGGAAGGCACGTTGAGCCTGCGTCGTGGGGAGCTGGACCTGCGCTGGCGGCACGAAAGCTCCCGCGACTACTTCACGCTGGCGGGCGAACGGATGCGCGCGATCGCCGAGAGCGACGGCGCCGAGTACCGCGACAACCCGATGGGCCGGGGCGGCCGGGTGGTCACCGTGCATCCACTCGGCGGCGCGCCGATGGCGCACACCCGGCAGACCGGGGTGTGCGACCCGCACGGCCAAGTGTTCGGCTTCCCCGGCCTCTACCTCGCCGACGGGAGCGTGATGCCCGGTTCGGTCGGGCCGAATCCGTCGCTGACGATCGCCGCGCTGGCCGATCGCCTGTGCGACCGCATGCTGGAGACCACCCGCCCGGCGGCCAGACCGGCGGCGGCCGAAAAGCCGCCACCCCGCGCGGCCGCCACCGCCGGCCTGCGGTTCCGCGAAAAGATGGTCGGCACCTACGCACTCGGCGGCACCCGTTCGCAGGCGTTCACGCTCCGGCTGAGCGTCGAGATCCCCGATCTCGACACCTTCCTCGCGGACCCGAAGCACCGCGCGGACGTCTCCGGCTGGGTCGACTGCTCGACGCTCGGTGGCAGGCAAGTCGTGCAGGGAACGCTGGAACTGCTCACCCGGCACGCCACCCCGGTCGGCGCGCGGATGTACTACCGGCTCAACACGGTCGGCCGCGACGGCGAACCACGCGTCATCCTCGGCTGCAAGGACGTGCAGCGGCGCTCGGCGTGGGGACTGTGGCGTGACACCACCCGCATGTGGGTCCGGGTGTACCGCGGCACGGTCGACACCGTCGACTACGTCCACACGCGACACCGCACCGCGCGGGTCCGGGTGCGCGTGCGCGACCTGCCGCGCATGGTCCGCACGTTCCGCGCGTTCGGGCCACGCCGCTTCCGCACGGTCAGCCGGTTCCTCGGCTTCTTCGCGGCCAGGCTGCTCGACGTGGCCCGTCAGGTCCCGAACGACCCCGATCCCGACTCGCCCGCTTTCCGGCTGATCCGGATCAACGCGCCTTGGAGGAAACGCCGGTGACCGTGCCACTGATCGCGGGCGACGGGCTCCCGCTCAAGCTCGACCGTGTGGTGGCCGGAAAACCGCCAGTGCGCGGGCCGGTGCTGCTCGTGCACGGCGCCGGCAACCGGGGCGCGACCTTCCGGCCGCCACACCGGACCACGCTGGTCGACGCGCTGCTCGCCGAAGGCTGGGACGTGTGGCTGTTCGACTGGCGTGCCTCGAAGGAGGTCGGTTTCGTCGACTGGACTCTGGACCAGGCGGCGGAATTCGACCACCCGGCCGCCGTGGCCAAGGTGCTGGAACTGACCGGCGCGGACGACGTGAAGATCATCGCCCACTGCGTCGGCTCGGCCTCGGTCGCCATGTCCGCCGCCGCGGGCCGCCTGGACGGCGTGAGCACGATCATCGGCAACGCGTTCGCGCTGCATCCGGTCGTCCCGCCGCTGTCGACGGCCAAGTTGCGCGGCCTGGTCCCGATCGTCGGCGCGCTCACCCGCGAGGTCTCGCCCGCCTGGGGCGACAAACCGGCCGGTTTACTCGCCCACGTGATCCGTCACGTGGTCCGAATGACCCACCGTGAATGCCGCAACGACGTCTGCCGGATGGCGAGCTTCATCTTCGGCGGCGGCCGGTCTTCCTTGTGGAACCACGAAAACCTCGACGAGGCCACGCACGACTGGCTGCGCGCCGAGTTCGGCCCGGTGCCGATGTCCTTCTTCCGCCAGATGGCCGGCGCGACCGCGAACGGTCACTTCGGCGAGGTCTACACCGGAGCGCCAGGCGCACGTTTCGTCCTGCTGACGGGTGCGGACAACCGCTGCTTCCTGCCGGAAAGCCAGCGCCGCACCTTCGCACACCTCGAGCGCCACCAACCGGGCCGCCACGAGCTGCACGTCTTCCCCGGCTACGGCCATCTCGACGTCTTCATCGGCAAGAACGCGCACGCGGACACCTTCCCGACGATCCTCGCTGAACTGGAGAAATGACATGACCACTGCCGTGGACGTCGAGTCGGCCCTGCTTACCCTGTTCAGCCCGGAAGGCCACGCGAACCCGTACCCGATCTACGACGCGCTCCGCGACAGCGCGCCGGTGAGCTTCCACAGTGGACTGAACGTCTACTTCCTGACCCGCTACGCCGACGTCGAAGCCCTGCTCGGCAGCCCCGATTTCCGTACGCCCGACGAGGAATGGGCCGACGCGCACAAGCCGGGCTGGCGTGACCATCCCGCGTCGGTGTTCATGCACACCTCGCTGCTCTACCGGAACCCGCCGGACCATTCGCGCCTGCGCAGGCTGGTGAGCAAGGCGTTCACCGCGCGCCGGATCGAAGCACTGCGGCCGCATATCGAAGCGGACGTCAAGCGGGTGCTGGACGCGCTCGAAGAGGCGGGCGCGGGCGGCGAGGTGGTCGATTTCCAGGACATCGTCAGCTTCCCGCTGCCGGTCAGCGTGATCGGCGACCTGGTCGGCGTGCCCAAAGAGGACCAGGGGCAGTGGCGCTGGCTGGTCGACGACATGGCGAAGCTGTTCGACCCGGTGCTCGACGACGAGACCCACGCCAAGGCCGACAAGGCTTGCGAAACGATCTTCGCCTACTTCTGGGAGCTGCTCGCCAAGCGTCGCGCCGAGCCTCAGGACGACCTGCTCTCGGCGCTGATCGCCACCCGTGACGGCACCGACGCGCTCACCGACGACGAACTGGTCAACCTCGTCACCCTCATCTTCGGGGCTGGCTTCGAAACGACCACCGGCATGCTCGGCAACGGGATACACGCGCTGCTGGCCAACCCGGACCAGCTCGACCTGCTCAAAGCCGACCGCGACCTCGCCGCGGGCGCGGTCACCGAGGTGATCCGCTACGACGGTTCCGCGCAGATGGTGCTGCGGATCGCCGGCCGCGACACCCGGATCGCCGGCGTCGACATCCCGGCGGGCGCGATCGTCACCGGATTCCTCGGCGCGGCCAACCGCGATCCGGAGCGCTTCGAGGCGCCGGGACGGTTCGACATCCGGCGGGCCGCGAACCGGCCACTGACCTTCGGCGGTGGCATCCACTTCTGCATGGGCTCGGCGGTGGCCAAGGTCCAGGGCGAAATCCTGTACAACGAGCTGTTCGCCCGGTTCCCCGGCTTCCGGCTCGCCGGTGAGCCGCGGCGACGCTCAGTGCTCGCCATGCGTGGTTTCGATCACTTGCCGATCACTCTCTGATTGGTGACAAAATGTCACTCCATAGTGCAAGCTGTCTGGACAACAGTTACCCTCGGTGTATCCGCCGACACTGAGCAGAGTCACCCGAGGAGTTGGCATGCCCGCGAAACGACGGGCACCCTGGCTGGTCGCCATCCTGGTGTTGCCTTTTCTGATGTCCGGTTCGAACCCGGTGCAGGCGGCGGAAGCACCCTTCGACGCGGCAGCGGCCGCGGCGCCGGGCGAGGTGCAGACGATCCCCGACTTCCGCTTGCAGTCGAGCGCGAAGGCCACCCAAGGTGGCGCGAAAATCTCCACCTCCGCCTACGACGACTCGTCGTGGGTCTCGGTGCCCGCCAGGTCGACGGTCATGGGTGGCCTTGTTTCGGCCGGTAAGTATCCGGACCTGAACTACTCGACCAACCTCAAGGACAAGGTCAACAAGGCGGACTTCACCGTCCCCTGGTGGTACCGCAAGACGTTCACCGCGAAGCCGAAGAGCGGCGCGCACACGTTCCTGCGGCTGCCGGGCGGCGTGATCCCGAGCGCGGAGATCTGGGTCAACGGCGTGCTGATCGCCGGGCCGGACAAGGTCTCGGGCGCCTACCCCGAGCATGACTTCGACATCTCGCCGCAGCTGCGCTCCGGCGTCAACGCGGTGGCGATCAAGGCGTTCCCCGCCGACCTCTGCTACGACCCGGACATCGATCCGTGTAAGCACCTGTCGATCGGCTTCCTCGACTGGAGCCAGCCGCCGCCGGACAACAGCATGGGCCTCTGGCGTGACGTCCAGCTCGCCGAAGCCGGCGCCGTCTCGATGCGCCACCCGCGCGTGCTGACCGACCTCGAGATGCCGAGCATGGGCTCCGTGGACCTGACGGTGAAAGCCGATCTCACCAACAACACCGGCGCCACGGTCACCACGGCCGCGCGCGGCACGATCGGCGCCATCGGATTCGGCCAGGACGTGCGGCTGGCGCCACACGAGACCAAGACCGTCACGTTCGCGCCCGACAAGTTCGGTCAGCTGCACGTGACGAACCCGAAGGTCTGGTGGCCGGCGCAAATGGGCGCGCAGCCGCTCTATCACCTGGCGCTCACGGCGACCGTCAACGGCGTCGTGTCCGATCGGGGCAAGGCCGACTTCGGCGTGCGGCACATCGAATCGGGCCTCAACGCCGAGGGTGACCGCACCTACGCGGTCAACGGGAAGAACTTCCTCGTGCGCGGCGCGGGCTGGGAGCCGGACCTGTTCCTGCGCGACAACCCGCAGCGCCTCAAGGACGAATTCCGGTACATGCGCGACCTCGGGCTGAACACGATCCGCCTGGAGGGCAAGGAAGAGAACGACGAGTTCTACCAGCTCGCGGACCAAATGGGCATCATGGTGCTCGCCGGCTGGGAGTGCTGCACGAGATGGCAGGCCTACGACAAGTGGACGGAAGCCGACCATGTCGTCGCGAAGGCGTCCGCGACCACCGAGGGCCTGCGCCTGCGCAATCACCCGAGCATCCTCAGCTTCTACGTCGGCAGTGACACCGCGCCGACCGAACGCATCGAGAAGGAGTACCTCGACGGGCTGGCGGTCTCGGACTGGGACGCGCCGGTCATCACCTCGATCACCTGGCGGGAGAGCCCGCAGCTCGGCCCGTCCGGGAACAAGGGCTACGGGCCGTACTGGTGGGTCCCGCCGAACTACTGGTACGGCGACCAGCGCGGCGGCGCGTTCGGGTTCGAGGCCGAGCACGGCCCAGGCCCGGCGATTCCCGAGTTGACAGCGCTTAAGAAGATCCTGTCTCCCAAGGAACTCGACTCGCTGTGGAAGAACGGCGAAAGCGTCCAGTTCCACCTTTCGCCGTCTGTCCACTTTGACAAGCTCGCCGAGTTCTACACGGCACTCGTCAAGCGCTACGGCAAGCCGAACGATCTCGCGGACTTCGTGATGAAGGCCCAGCTGGCCGGCTACGAGACCAATCGCGCGCAGTTCGAAGCGTTCGGCGCCAATCAGTCCAAAGCGGACCGTCCGGCGACCGTCATGATCTATTGGCTGCTCAACAACGCCTGGCCGTCGCTGTTCTGGCACCTGTACGACTACTCGATGACGCCGAGCGGCGGATATTTCGGCGCCAAGAAGGCCATGCGGCCGCTGCACGTCCAGTACACCTACGACGACGGCATGGTCGCGCTGGTCAACACCGGGCTCACCGAGGTGCCGGGGCTGAGCATCCAGACCACCGTGCTGGACGAGAACGGCGTCGCGCTGCACGACGAGACCACTCCCGCGACCGCGCCGGCGAACGGCGCCGCGCGGCTGGTGGACGTTCCGATGCCAGAGGGCGTTTCGACGACCTACTTCGTCCGGCTGCAGCTGCGTGACTCGGCGGGCAAGCTGCTCGACCGCAACGTCTACTGGCTCTCGACCAAGCCGGACACCCTCGACTACGAGAACCCGGACTGGCGCACCACCCCGCAGGTCGACTACGCCGACTTCACCGACCTCGGCCGGATTCCCGAGCAGAAGGTGAACGTCAAGGCGGCCAGCAAGGCCACCGGTGACGACATCACCACCACGGTCACCCTGACCAATTCGGGGTCGAAGGTCGCGTTCTTCCTGCGCGCGACCGTCACCAAGGGCTCGGCGGAGGACGAGGTCGCGCCGGCGGTGTGGAGCGACGACTACGTGACCATTTGGCCCGGCGAGTCGACCACGCTCACCGCGCAGTACCGCCGGTCCGACCTCGGCAGCGCCACGCCGACGGTCAAGGTCGGCGGGGTCAACGTGGAGAACGTCCGGGTGACCGCACCGATCAAGTAGTCGCCAGTGCGGAGAGCATCGCGTAGGCGACCTGCTGCCCGGTCACGTCCGAGTGCCCCATGATGAACGAGTCGGCACGCAGGTTGTTCGGCACGCCCGCGTGCCACCCGTAGCCGCCGCCGACGCCGAGCAGATCGACGAACGCGGCGCCGGGTGTCTTGAGCGCGCCGTTGCGGCCGATGCCGCCGTAGACGCTGTTCGCGTCGCCGATGTCGGCGGCGACCTGGTTGGCGATCCGCGAGGCGATGGCGTACGCGATGCCGACGCAGAGGTCGTTGGCCGTGTGCGTGACGAGGATCGGCCCGCGCACGGTGCCGTCGGTCAGCACGTCACGGAAGAACCCGGGCTGCGAACCGGCGTCGTCGCTCCAGTCGTCGGCGAACCCGTAGTGCGAGAAAGCGGCCTGCAGCAAGGTCATCGTCGCGATCGAACCGGTCGGGAGCGGTTTGGCCGCCGCGCTGACCAGCCGCCCGCCGAAGCTGTGGCCCGCGAGATGGACGCGCAGATCCGGCCGGTCCTGGTGGATCCGCGCGAGCACGGGCGCGGCGCCCAGCTCGCCGATGACCCCGGCGCGCGCCTTCATCTCGTAGTAGCTCAAGAAGTTGAGCAGGTTGGTCGCGGCGCCGAACACGCCGCCGAGCAGTCCGCCGAACCCGGCGGCGCCGCCCGGCGCACCGGGTGGCGCCGGCAGCGACGGCACAGCGAGACGATCCATCAGCGTCCCGCTGGGCACCTCGAAAAGCTCGTCGGAGGCGTCCTCGCGATCGGCGGCACCGCGCGCGACCAGTGTCTTCAGCTTCTCCGCGAAATCCGCGCGCGCGGACGCCAAGTCGGATAATTGCGGCACGAGTGCGGCAACGTCGTCCAGCGTGCGCTGCGCTTCGGGATCGGGGAAAAGCGCGCGCAGTTCTTCGATCTGGGCGGCGATGGTGTCCTGATCGGCCGGTGACCCGGCAGCGGCGGCGGCCAGCTGGGGCAGTTCGAAACCGGCGAACATCCGCGACGGCCAGATGATGCCCGCGATGCCGATACGGCGCCCGGCGAGCTCGGGCACGGTGGCCTCGTCGAGGTTGACCCGTAGTGAACCGGCGAGCCCGCCATAGAGCCTCCTGGCCGCGTCGATGTCGTTGTTCCAGCCATGGCTGAGCACCAGCAGATCGGTGAGGCCGGGATCGGCGGCGAGCCCGAGCACGGCGTTCGCGTCACCCACCAGGTGCCCGTCCTTGTCGAACTGGACCTCCGCGCTGGGGAATCCGAAAAGGTCGGCCACGACTGCTCCCTCCCGCTCACACCGATTGGATGGCCCGCATCAGGTCGAGCAGGCCGTGTCCCTGGAACGCGGGCACCCGGCCGAGGTCGGTCGCGGTGCCGGTGAAGATCCGTTTGACGTCCTCGGGGCGGCCGACGAACTCGCCCCTGATCGACAGGAACGCCGCGATCGCACCCGAGACGTGCGCCGCGGCCATGCTGGTCCCGCTGTCCTCGACGTAGTGGACGGGCGGTTTCACGTCCGCCTTGGCCTCGATCCGGCCGCGGATCTTGCCCGCCGCGCACGAAAGGATCCGCTCGCCCGGCGCGACCAGATCGGGTTTCGCGCGGCCGTCGCCGGTCGGTCCCTTCGACGAGAAGTACGAAACCCCGTACCGATGCGGCATCTCACGATGCGTCGAGCCGACGGTGATGGCGGCCTCGGCGTTGCCGGGGTCGTTGATCGTCAGGTCCATGCCCGCGGCGACCGCGCCCTTCGCGATGTCCTGGTTGTAGCCGTAGCCGGTGTTGCCGGCCGCGACCACCACGACGACGCCGGACTTGACCAGCCTGGTCACCTCGACACAGAGCGGGCTTTCCCCGCAGGCGAACCACTGCGGGTCGAACGGATACCCCACCGAGAGGTTGACGCCCTGGATCTTGAGGTCGCGGCCGTTGCCGTTCACCCGCTGGATGTCCTGCAGCGCCGCGATGATCGCGCTCGTCTCGCCGTCGCCCTTGTCGTCGAGCACCTTGTAGCTGACCAGCTTGGCCAGCGGCGCGATCCCGGTCATGCGATCGGCCTGGACGGGCAGGTAGTGCACGTCGGCGCCGGAGTCGAGTTCAGCTCGCACGACGGTTCCGGACCCCTCACCCGCGATGATGCCCGCGACGTGCGTGCCATGCCCGAACGCGTCGTCGAGCGGGCTGGCGCTTCCGGTGAAGTCCTTGTGCTCCACGGGAAGTACGACGTCGAGCGAGCTTTTGAAATGCGGATGTCCGCTGTCGATGCCGGAGTCAACGACCGCCCAGGTGATCCCGGCGCCGAGCGCGGAGAACGCGGTGTGCGCCGCGTCGGCCTTGACTGTGGCGCACGACTTGTTGATCAACGCGGCGACCTTGAAGTCAGGCCAGATCCGGTGGATCGCGCGGTACTCGGCGGCCCGGTCCCGCCGCACGACCTCGAGCAGCGCCGCCGGGCTGAGCGACGCGACCACGTACTGCCCGAGCTGGCCGGTGCGCGCCTGATCGACGGTTCCGCCCTCGGCGGCGTCGACCAGCGCATGGATGGCGCGGGCAGCAGCCTCCCGCCCCTGGGGGTAAGCAAGATTCAGGTCGATCACGACCCGATGCGGCGCCTCGGCGGCATCCATGCGCTGGAGCAGCGGGACCGCGATGACCGAACCGTACAGCTCACGCGCGTGGAACCGCGTGCGCTCCGGCTCGGTCATCTCCGGACCCCTCCCCACCTCGGTGCTCGCCGACTTTGTCGGCAGCCCACCGAGCGGTGTTACCTGGATCACACCAAGCGGTTCGCAAGTGTTATCCGGGTCGGCGTCCCTCCCAGCGAGAACCCTGCACCACCGGCCGCCCAGATCCCGCCCAGATCGCGCCCCGAGATAACAGCGAGATCTCAGTACCCGATACTGGGCCGGTGGAGTTCCGCGCTCTGGGGCCGTTGGACGTCCGCGCCGTGGGGGGACCCGTCGAGCTGGGTGGCCCGAGACAGCGTGCGGTGCTCGCCGCGCTGCTGCTCAGGGCCAATGAACTGGCCTCGGTCGAATACCTGACCGGCGCCGCGTGGGAGTCGCCTCCGGCGACGCCCGAATCGAACCTGCGCACCTACGTCTCCGGGCTGCGGCAACGGCTGGCGCAGGCGGGCGACGATCCCGGCAGGCTGTCCACCCGACCGGGTGGTTATCTGCTCCGGGTCGACAGGGGCGAGCTGGACCTCACCACGTTCACCGAGCTCACCGTCGCCGGCGAGACCGCGTCGGGAAGCCGTGAGGCCGCGAGCTGTTTCAGCAGGGCGCTGGCATTGTGGCGCGGACGGCCGCTCGAAGGACTGCATGCCGGGCAAGCGCTTTCTGTCGAGGTGACCCGGCTGGAAGAACGCCGCCTCGCCGTCGTCGAGAAGCACCTGCGCGCCCGGCTCGACCTGGGCGAGCACGCCGATCTCATCGCCGAGCTGCGGCGGCTGGTCGCCGACCACCCGCTGCGCGAGGAGCTGTGGGGTCATCTGATGACCGCGCTGCACCGGTCCGGCCGCCGCGCCGACGCGCTCTCGGCGTACCAGGAACTGCACCGCCTGCTCGACGACGAACTCGGCGTCACGCCCGGCCGCTCGCTGCGGCAGCTGCAGGCCCAGATCCTCGAAGACGACGCCCGCATCGCGCCGAAGCCGACCATCGGCGTGGTCCGCCAGCTGCCACCGGCCATCAACCACTTCACCGGCAGGCGCAGGCAGCTGGCCGAGATCGTCACCACGCTGACCGGCGAGGACAAGGCCAGCCTGCCGATCGCGGCCGTCACCGGGCAGCCGGGCGCAGGCAAGAGCGCGCTCGCCATCAAGGCTGGCCACGAACTCGCCGAGTCCTTCCCCGACGGCCAGCTGTTCATCGACCTGCTCGGCGCGGGTTCCCGCCCGCGCGACCCCGGCGACGTGCTCGCCCGGTTCCTGCGCGAACTCGGCGTGCCGGGCGTCGACATCCCCAGTGCCGTGGACGAGCGCGAGTCCGTGTTCCGCGCCAGGCTGGCGGGCAAGCGCGTGCTGATCGTGCTGGACAACGCCGCCGACGAGGCCCAGATCCGGCCGCTGCTGCCGGGCAATCCGGACTGCGCGGTGGTCGTCACCTCGCGCCGCAGGCTGACCGGGCTCGACCTGAGCCTGCGGATCCAGCTCGGTGAGCTCGACCTCGACGACGCGGTCACCCTGCTGACCGATCTCGCGGGCTCCTCCCGCGAGACGCTCGCCGCCCAGCGGATCGTGCGCTGCTGCGGGAACCTGCCGCTGGCGATCCGGATCATCGGCACCAAGCTGCGCACCCTCCCGCACCTGAGCGCGGAGACGATCGCCGACCGGCTGGAGGACGAGCGCCACCGGCTCGACGAGCTCGTCGGCGGCGACCGCGAGGTCAGGGCGGGCTTCCTGGTCAGCTACGAGCAGCTGCGCCCCGACGAGCGCCGCGCGTTCCGCCTGCTCGCGCTGCTGCCGGGCACCGACTTCGCGTCCTGGGCGGCGGCCGCCGTGCTGGGCACGGACCGGCGCACGGCCGAGCGCCTGCTCGACGCGCTCGTCGAGGCGAACCTGGTCGAGGTCGGCAGCCCGCTGCGCTACCGCTTCCACGACCTGATCCGCCTGCTCGCCGAAGAGCGGATGACCGCGGAAACCTCGCCGGAAGCCCGCGAAGCCGCGCTCGACCGCGTTTTCGAGACCTACCTCCAGGTCGGCCAGCGAGCGGACGCGGCACTGGACTTCGGCGGCCTGCACCAGTTCGAGGTGGCGCCGCCGGCGCCGGAGATCGACGCGCTGGCCACGGAATTCGCCCGCGACGCGCCGGCCTGGTTCGACTCGGAGCACCACTGCATTCTCGAAGCGGTCGAAATGGCGGCCGCCGAAGGACGGCCGGAGATCACCTGCCATCTCTCCGCGACCGTGGCCGCCTACTTCGAGCTGCGGTCCCGCTGGGACGACCTGATCAGGGTCGCCGAGCTGAGCCTCGCGGCGTCGCGCCGGACCGGCGACATGTACTGGACGGCGTACGCCTACTTCGCGCTCGGCCTCGCCGCCCGCGACCAGCACGACGTCCGCTCCGCCCGCGAGCACTTCGGCCAGTGCCTCGCCGCGCTGCCCGCGGCGAACGACCCGCGCCTGGAGATGGTCACCCTGCTCGCCGTCGGCGTCGGCCAGCGGTACCAGGGCCACTACGACGCCTCGGCCGACTGCATCAGGGCCTGCCTGGCCAAATTGTCCACAATGGACGAACCACGCTGGGTCGCCTACGCCAAGCGCGAACTGGGCATCCTGCACCGCTACCGCGGCGAATGGGCCGACGCCCAGCGCTGCCTGCAGGAGGCGATCGACGAGTTCGTGCTGATCGCCGACCGCCGCTGGGAGGCCGCGTGCCTGCGCGAGCTCAGCGTGGTCCACCGCGAACTCGGCGAGCTCGACTCCGCGCTGCGCCTCGGCCACACCAGCCGCGGCCTGTTCCACGAGCTCGGCGACGTCCGGCGCGAAGGCGCGGCCTGGCGCTCACTCGCCTACGCCTACCGCGCCCAGGGCGAGACCGGCACCGCGCAGGCCTGCGCCCGCCGCAGCGCCGACCTGTTCGCCCTCACCCTGGACGTCCACGGCGCCGCCATCACCGAGGTGCTGCAGGCGGAGTTCATCGCCGAGCAGGGCGAGCACGCCCAGGCGCTGCAGCACGTCCGGCACGCGCTCACAGTGTTCGAGCAGCTCGGCGATCCCCGCTGGACCGGCAAGGCCCAGCTGTGCCTCGGCTCGCTGCTCGCCGACGCGGGCAAGCTCGACCAGGCACGCGAGGCTTGGCGTGACGCGCACACCACCCTGACGAGCCTGGAAGCCGTCGAGATGGCGGAGGCCGAGAAAGCGATCACCCGCTGACCGAGGTCGTGAGTGGTATGACCGGTTCTAACCGGCCGGAACACTCACGACCCCGGGTCACGCCGCTCCGCGGGCACCAGGTCGGCGAACTGCGGGACGAGTGCCTGCAGGTCGCTGTAGCTGTGGTGCGCGCCGTCCTTCAGCAGCAGGTCGCGCTTCCAGCCGCGCTGGTTCGCCCAGAAGTCGACCCAGGTCTTGTCGGCCGGGTTGAGGTGCGTGTGCTCGAAGCCGAATCCGCCACCCATGAGCAGGAACGGCCGGTCGAGGCCCCGTTTGACGACCTCGCCCGGCAGGTACGAGCCGTCGAAGCCGTAGCCCATGGTGCCGTCGAGGTTGACGCCCGCGTCGATCCTGCGATCGGTGACCATCGTCTCGCCCGCGGTGAACCCGCCGTAGGAATGGCCGAACATGCCGACCTTCGAGAGGTCGAGCGCGCCCGCGAGGCCGAGCGGGAGCGGCCGCTGCTCGGCGTCGGGGTTGAGGCCACGGTCGAGCTTGGTGAGCTGGTCGAGCAGGAACCGGGTGTCGGCGACGCGGGCGTCGATCGCGGTCTTCATGGTCGCCGGGTCGGTGCCGAGCCGGAGTTGCGGTTCGACGCGGCCGCCGGGGAATTCGACCGCGGCCGACTCGAAAGTGTGCGACAGCGAGACGACGATGTAGCCACGGCTGGCCAGGTCGTCGGTGAGCACGGCGTGCAGCTCGCGCGGTGAGCCGAAGCCCGGCGAGAACAACACGACCGGGCGCTTTCCCTGCCATCGGTCGACAGGGGTGTTCACGCGCGCGTTGCGTTCGGCCGAGCCCCAGTCGACGGAACCCTTGGGCAGACCGAAGAAGTTCGGGTCGGCGGCGGCCTCTTCGACGAAGGGCGCCAGCTTGTCGCTCATCCAGCGCGCTCGTGGCGCGCCCGCGGTGAACCACGACGGATAGGTGACCGTGGCCATGAGCTCGCGCTTACGGTCCGGCTTCCACGGGTCCGGCCGCGACCGGTCGACCAGGTGCAGCGTCGTGGTGCCGATCTGGTGCTGCCCGGTGAGCGCGGGCAGTGTCAGCTCGATCTTCGCCGGCGCCGCCGAAGCGGGCGCGGCGACGGTGAACGCGGAAAGCGCGGCTAAGCCCGCAGCGAACAGGCCTCGGCGAGTGCGCCGATGAGGCATGGTGGACACTGAATTTCCTTCCCCCCGGTGATTCGTCCTCTGGTTCCACCGTGCCAGCGCACGGTACGGGAGCGCATCCCTCTCGAGGTTGAGTCATCCGAAAGTGCGCGATGCGCATAATTTTGCGTGCCACGCAAAATTATCAGGTAGAGTGACCCGCATGGAGCATCCGGGGATGAGCCTGCGCGAGCAGAAGAAGCTGGCGGCCAGGGAGGCGCTGAGCTGGGCGGCGATCCGCCTGGCCACCGAGCGCGGGCTCGATCAGGTGCGGGTCGAGGAGATCGCCGCCGAGGTCGGCGTCTCGCCGCGCACCTTCAACAATTACTTCTCCAGCAAGGAAGAGGCCATTTGCGCGATCGGCGTGGACCGCCAGCGCCGGATCGGCGCCAGGCTGCTGGCCCGGCCGCCGGAGGAGCCGCTGTGGCAGGCGGTCATCTCGGCGGTGATGGAGCAATACGGCGAATACGGCGAACCGGACCGCGAGCAGGTCAACCGGGTCCGGCTGATGGCGGGCAACCCCGCACTGCTCGGCGAATACCTCAAATCGCACCACGAGGTCGAGCGGGTGCTCGCCGAGGCGATCACCGAACGCACCGGCATCACCGACGAATTGCGCCCGAAACTGATGGCGGCCACCGTCTCCGCCGCGACCAGGGTGGCGCTCGATCATTGGCTGCACAGTGGAACCGAAAAAACACTCACGGAAATACTGCGCGAGACCTTACGCGAGGTTTCTTCCGGTCTGCCCGATTTAGCAATATGCGTTGCGCACCATAGGAAGATGAAGACGTGCTGATCAAGCTCATGCGCAGTTTCCTGCGCCCCTATCGTAAGGATCTGTCACTGGTCGTCGCACTGCAATTGGTGCAGACGCTGGCGATCCTCTACCTGCCCACCCTCAACGCCGACATCATCGACGACGGGGTGGTGAAGGGCGACATGGGCTACATCCTCCGCATCGGCGGGGTGATGCTGGCCGGCACGCTGATCCAGATCCTGTGCGCGATCGGCGCGGTCTACTTCGGCGCGCGCACCGCGATGGCGTTCGGCCGCGACGTGCGGGCGGCGGTGTTCACCAGGGTCCAGGACTTCTCCGCGCGCGAGGTCGGCAAGTTCGGCACGCCCTCGCTGATCACCCGCACCACGAACGACGTCCAGCAGGTGCAGATGCTGACGCTGATGACCTTCGTGATGATGGTGTCGGCGCCGATCATGTGCGTCGGCGGCATCGTGCTGGCCGTCTCGCAGGACGTGCCGCTGTCCTCGCTGGTGCTGATCCTGGTGCCGGTGCTGGGTGTCGCGATCGGCATCCTGATCGCCAGGATGCGGCCCGCGTTCAAGCTGATGCAGGAGCGCATCGACAAGATCAACCAGGTGCTGCGCGAGCAGATCACCGGCATCAGGGTGATCCGCGCGTTCGTGCGCGACACCAAGGAGCGCGAACGCTTCACCGAGACCAACACCGAGCTGTACGACGTCTCGCTGAAGGTCGGCAAGCTGATGGCGTACATGTTCCCGATCGTCATGCTGGTGATGAACGTGTCCAGCGTCGCGGTGCTGTGGTTCGGCGGGCACCGCATCGAAAGCAACGCCATGCAGGTCGGCGCGCTGACCGCGTTCCTGAGCTACCTCATGTACATCCTGATGTCGGTCATGATGGCCACCTTCATGTTCATGATGGTGCCGCGCGCGGAGGTCGCCGCCGAGCGCATCTCCGAGGTGCTCGACACCGAATCCAGTGTCGTGCTGCCCGAGAATCCCGTCCGGCTCACCGAACTGCACGGGCACCTGGAACTGTCCCGCGTCGAATTCCGTTACCCCGGCGCGGAAAACCCGGTCGTGCAGGGCGTCGACCTGCTGGCTCGGCCCGGTGAGACCACCGCGGTCATCGGCAGCACCGGCAGCGGGAAGACCACGCTGCTCAACCTGATCCCCCGGCTGATGGACACCACCGACGGCGTGGTCAAGGTCGACGGGATCGACGTGCGCGAGCTCGGCGCGGACGCGCTGGCGAAGGCCGTCGGGCTGGTCCCGCAGAAGCCGTACCTGTTCTCCGGCACCGTCGCGAGCAACCTGCGCTACGGCAAGCCGGAAGCCACCGACGAGGAACTCTGGCACGCGCTGGAGGTCGCGCAGGCGCGTGACTTCGTCTCGGCGATGCCGGAAGGGCTCGACGCGCCGATCGCGCAGGGCGGCACGAACGTCTCCGGCGGGCAGCGGCAGCGTCTCGCCATCGCGCGGATGCTGGTGCAGCGCCCGGAGATCTACCTGTTCGACGACTCGTTCTCGGCGCTCGACTACGCCACCGACGCGGCGCTGCGTGCCGCGCTCGCGCGCGAGACGTCCGACGCGACGGTCGTCATCGTCGCCCAGCGGGTCAGCACGATCCGCTCCGCCGACCGGATCATCGTCCTCGACGACGGCCGCGTGGTCGGCACCGGCACCCACACCGAACTGATGGACGGCAACGAGACCTACCGGGAAATCGTGCTCTCCCAGCTGACCGAGCAGGAGGCGGCGTGAGCGCCACCCAGTCTTCCGAGACTTCAGAGAAACCGGCGGCGGCCCCCGCCGCCAACGGGGAACGCGCCGTCCCCACCCGCGGGCCCGGCCCGTCGGGCGGACCGGGCCTCGGCAGGGGACCGGCCTCGTTCATGGCCGGGCAGTCCACCGAAAAGGCGTTGGACTTCAAGGGATCCGGCCGCCGGTTCCTCAAGCTGCTCGCCCCGCAGCGGCTGTTCGTCGTCGGCGCGCTGGTCACCGCGGCCATCAGCGTCGCGCTGAGCGTCGTCGGCCCGAAGGTGCTCGGCAACGCGACCGACCTGATCTTCTCCGGCATCGTCAGCAAGGACCTCCCGGTCGGGGTGTCCAAGGAACAGGTCATCGCCGGATTGCGCGCGCGGGGCGACAACACCATCGCCGACATGTTCGCGACGATGGACATCGTGCCCGGCCGGGGCATCGACTTCACCGCCGTCGGCCGGGTGCTGATGATCGTGCTCGGGCTGTACGTGCTCGCGTCGATCTTCAGCCTCGTCCAGGGGCGGCTGACGGCGTCGATCGTGCAGCGCTCGGTGTTCGACCTGCGCGAGCAGGTGGAGGCGAAGTTCGCCAGGCTGCCGCTGAGCTACTTCGACCGGCAGCCGCGCGGCGAGGTGCTCAGCCGGGTCACCAACGACATCGACAACCTCGCGCAGTCGCTGCAGCAGACGCTCGGCCAGCTCATCGCGTCGCTGCTCACCATCGTCGGCGTGCTGACGATGATGTTCGTCATCTCGCCGCTGCTGGCGCTGCTCGCGCTGATCAGCGTGCCGATCTCGGTGTTCGTCGCGGCGAAGGTCGGCAAGCGCGCCCAGCCGCAGTTCATCAAGCAGTGGCGCACCACCGGCCAGCTGAACGGGCACATCGAGGAGATGTACACCGGGCACTCGCTGGTCAAGGTCTTCGGCAGGCGCGAGGAGGCGCAGAAGACCTTCGAGGAGCACAACGAGACGCTGTACAACGCGAGCTTCCGCGCGCAGTTCATCTCGGGACTGATCCAGCCGGCGATGATGTTCATCGGCAACGTCAACTACGTGCTCATCGCCGTGGTCGGCGCGCTGCGGGTGTCGTCGGGTTCGCTCTCGCTGGGTGACGTGCAGGCGTTCATCCAGTACTCGCGGCAGTTCAGCCAGCCCATCACCCAGGTGGCGAGCATGGCGAACCTGCTGCAGTCCGGGGTCGCCTCGGCCGAGCGCGTGTTCGCGCTGCTCGACGCCGACGAGCAGGAGCCCGACCCGGCCGACCCGGTGCGCCAGCCCAAGGTCACCGGCAAGGTCGAGTTCGACCACGTGTCGTTCCGGTACTCCCCCGACACCCCGCTCATCGAGGACCTGTCGCTCTCGGTGGAGCCGGGGCAGACGGTCGCCATCGTCGGCCCGACCGGCGCGGGCAAGACCACGCTGGTCAACCTGCTGATGCGGTTCTACGAGATCGACAGCGGCCGCATCGTGCTCGACGGCGTCGACATCGCCGAGATGACCCGCGAGGACCTGCGGGCCAAGACCGGCATGGTGCTGCAGGACGCGTGGCTGTTCGGCGGCACCATCGCGGAGAACATCGCGTACGGCGCACCCGACGCGACCCCGGAGAAGATCTTCGAGGCCGCGCGGGCCACCCACGTCGACCGGTTCGTCCGGACGCTGCCGGACGGCTACGAAACGATCATCGACGACGAGGGCGACAACGTCAGCGCCGGCGAAAAACAGCTGATCACAGTGGCGCGGGCCTTCCTGGCCGAGCCGGCGATCCTCATCCTCGACGAGGCCACCAGCTCGGTCGACACCCGCACCGAGGTGCTCATCCAGCGTGCGATGAACTCGCTGCGCCAGGGCCGCACCAGCTTCGTCATCGCGCACCGGCTGTCCACCATCCGCGACGCGGACCTCATCCTGGTCATGGAGTCCGGCCGCATCGTCGAGCAGGGCACCCACACCCAGCTCCTCGACGCGGGCGGCGCCTACGCCAGGCTCTACGCCGCCCAGTTCGCGGAAGCAGCCGTCGAAGTCGACTAACCCCGTAGCCCGGGGTCGTGAGTGGTACGGCCGGTTCTAACCGGTCAAAACACTCACGACCCCTTCGGGCTGTCTCGTCCGGGGCAGGGTCGTGGTCGGGCTTGGGTGAGGGCCTACTTCGCTCGGATCCGTGGGGTGGGGGCCTAGTTGGTCCGTATATGCGGGTGAGGGAGGCCCTGATCCGCTTGGTTCGGGTGGGGGAGGCCCTCACCCGGCGGATCCGAGCGTGGATGAAGGCTCCCCCTTTATTCCTGGGCCTAGTGCCTGGGTGAGTGCGGTTTGCGTCGTTCAACGCCGCGAACCGCACTCACCCGCCTCGAACGACCCTGTAACTGGTCAAGCGGGTTGACTGTGCGGGTTTTGAGTCGTTCAGAGCCTGTTGCTTTTTGCTGTTGTGGTGTCTTCGGCATCGTCCGGTCTCTGGCTTGGCCACCGGGCCGGGCCGGGGTGGGGTTCAGGTGGTGCGGATCTGGGCGGTGGTGATGCCCTTGGTCCAGAGTTTGAGCAGGTTGGTGACTGCGGCGGCGAGGGAGAGTTCGGCTTGGGCGGCGGTGAGTCCTCGGCGGGCGAAGCGGGTGAGCCCGCGGCGGTCTTTGAGCCAGGCGTTGGGTGCTTCGATCATCGCGCCGCGTCGTCGGTAGAGGGTCACGCCTTCTGCGGTGCGTAGCCGGTGGTTCATCTTCTCCCGCGCGGTGGCGTTCTTGGGTGGGTCGCCGGTGGCCGGGTCGGTGGCGGCTCGAGTGTTCACGGTGCGGCCTTTGGCATCGGCGATGAGACGGTCCGGGCCCGCGGTCTCAAGGTTGGCGGTCGAGTCGTAGCCGGCGTCGCCGATCATCACGCCGACGGTGAGGTCACCGCGGCCGGTGCGCCGGGCCAGCTTCCCGGCGGTGGCGAGGACATCATCGGCGGTGGGCACGAACTGGTCGAGGTCGTTGGTGTCCTGGGTGGCGCGGGCGGACACGAGGAATTCGTCGTCGCTGACCGCGGTCTGGCAGTTGTAGCCCTGGACCCAGCCGTTGCGGGTCTTGAGCAGCCGTGATTGCGGGTCGGTCGTGTTCGCCACGAACTTGTCGGTCTGCGTCTGGGATTTCGCGGTGGCGGCGGCCTGTTCAGCGCGGGAGAGCGCGGCCTCATAGGCGGCGCGGGCCCGCCGGACCCTGCTGTGATCCTCCGGCGGCACCGCTGCTTTCCCCGACGGGCGGCGCCCGCCGCCGGATCGCATCTGGGCGTGCCAGGCCTCCCAGCGGGACACCGCTGTGGCTCGCTCCCGGTCCAGGCGTGCTCGGGCCACCGCGACCCGGTCCGCGCCTCGCGGCGGGGCCCCGCCACGGGTGAGGCCGGCGGCGACCGCGGCGTCATAGGCCCGCGCGATCTCAGCCCGCCCCTCGCCGGCCTGCTCGGCCGCGTCGCGACGGGACTGGATCTGCTCCAGCGCGGCCGTGATCCGTTCACCGCGACGGGTGCGGTCACGCAGGTCCGGTGGTGGTTCGTCGCCGCGCCGGTCGGCGCCGAAGCGGGCGTCGTCGGCCGCGTCGGTCTGCGCGGTCTCCTCAACGAACTTCTCGGCCAGTTTCCGCAGGTGAGCCTCGGTGCGGTTGGCGTCCTTACTCGCGTTGGCGGCGATCTTGGTGCCGTCGAACGCGACCACCCCCAGCGACACCATCCCCAGTTCGGCGGCCAGCACCAGCGACTCGGTCAGCAGATCCGTCAGCGCCGCCTCGTGACGCTGGCGGAACCGGGCCAGCACCGTGTGATCCGGGATGTCCTGCGCGCAGATGATCCGGAACGCCACATCGGTCAGGCACAACCGCTCGATCCGCCGCGACGAGGACACCCCATGCGCCATCGCATACACGAACAACGTCAGCAGCATCTCCGGGTCATACCCACGCCGCCCGACCCCACCACGCTTCGCCGTCGCGTGAAACGCCGACGTGTCCAGCCGCCCCACCACCGCGATCACGAACCACACCAGATGATCATCCGGCAACCAGTCCGCCATCGACGGCGGCAACAGAAACTCCTGCTCACGATCAACCGGCCGATAATCCCTTGCCACACAACAATTATCCCAAGTTGCCACACGTGCAACAAGATCATCAAGCCATGTCGAGCCAGTTCAAAAAGCAACAGGCTCTTCAACGACGCATTTCCCACACAGCCACCCCGGACACAGCCGAGCACACCCAGACACGCCACCTTTGACCTTCCGCCCAATAGAACCGGCCGTGCCACTCACGACCCCGCTACCCAAAACTCGCCACCCCGGTCCGACGCTTGTGGCATGCTCGATCCATGACTTGCCTCCGAAAGGGCCATGGCGCGTAGACGCCCCGGCGCGCTCCGCGCCTCTCAAACCCGTTTCCCCTCAGACCGGCCCATGCCACGTATTCGCGGCCTGTCCCGTCGCACTCACGAAGCCATCTGGCTGCTCGAAGAACGCGAATCAAGATTCCACACGGCTTCGCGGTTGCGGACTTACCAGAGCGCGCTGGCCGAGCCCGGCGGGCTCCCGTTGAGCCCGAGCCCATGCCCGTGCTGCGACCCGCTTGAAGCCCGCGACGAACTCGAACAAGTGCTGAGGCAGCTTCCCCCGTTCTCCCGGGCTGAGTTCGCCAGGCTGTTGGCACCGCTCGATGACCGGCTCCGGAGCAAGACCGTTCCGTACCCATGGCCGGAGCGGCGCCCCTGGGCGACCGCATGGTGGCAGCTGCTGTGGCAGGAGCCGTGAATCGGACACGACTGATGGTTGCTTCAAGTTAATCAATCTCACGGGAAAGGCACCGTGCGGCTCGGGCAGACGTCTTCCGTATGTACCTGTGGCCGACGAAGTCCTTACCGGGAGCGAAAAATGCGCAAGCACACCATGGTCCTCACCGCTGCCGCCGCGTTTCTGCCGCTGGCATTGGCCGCGTGCGGAAACAGTGCCGCCACGAGCGCGGCACCCGCGCCGGCCCCGAGTTCGAACACCGCGATGCCGGTCGTGCCCGCCGCGGACAAGAGGCCTGCCGAAGACAAGAAAGTCGGGGCCTGCACCGTGAAGGCCGACCTGAACACCCAGCCCGGCGGGGGCAAAGCGCTGCTCGCGCTGACCAACACGGGTAGCGGGCCGTGCACCCTCGAAGGCTGGCCGACGCTCAGCTTCCTGGCCGCGAACAACTCCGTGATCAAGGTGCCGGTCAAGAAGGTCGAGCAGCCGGGCGCCGGGCCGAAGATCGTGCTGGAGCCGGGGCGCTCCGCGTTCGCGGGCGTCAAATGGACCACCTGCGACAAGGGTGATGAGACCTGTTTCGTGGCCACGACTGTGAAGGTCGCCGCGCCGGGCACCAAGAAGCCGGTGGTCGCGGACTTCATCGGGGCCGGGGGTGGCGACCAGAAGGTGCTCGAACTGCCGGTTTCGGCCGTCGAGGTGGGCACGCTGCAGCCGTCGACGCAGGGCGTCGTCGCCTGGTAAGCCGGGGTCGTGCGCGTTGCGGGCGGTTCTAACCGCCCGCAACGCGCACGAGCCCTTCAGTCGAGCACCGCGGTCACGGTGCCCGAGGCGACGGCGCGGCCGCCCTCGCGGACGGCGAAGCCGAGGCCTTCGGTCATCGCGATCGGGCGGCCGAGTTCGACCGTGAACTCGACATGCCTGCCCGGGAGGACGATGCCGTCGTCCAGCCGGATCTCCCCCACCACGTCGCTGGTGCGGAAGTGGAACTGCGGCCGGTAGCGGTCGGCGAACGGTGTCCGCCTGCCGCCCTCGTCCGCCGACAGGACGTAGGCCCGCGCACGGAACCTGCTGTGCGGGGTCACGCTGCCGGGCAGGCTCAGCACCTGGCCGCGGCGGACCGCGTCACGGCGGACGCCGCGCAGGAGCACCGCCGCGTTGTCGCCCGCCTGGACCTGGTCGAGCGCCTTGCCGAAGGTCTCCAGCCCGGTGCACACGCTGGTGACCGTGTCGCCGAGCCCGACCACTTCGACCGGGGCGCCGACGCGCAGGGTGCCCTGCTCGACGGCGCCGGTGACGACCGTGCCGCGGCCGCTGATGGTCAGCACGTTCTCGATCGGCATCAGGAACGGCTGGTCCAGGTCGCGGACGGGCTCCGGCACGTACTCGTCGACCGCGGTGAGCAGGTCGACGACGCGCTGGGTCCAGACCGGGTCTCCGTCGAGCGCGCGCAGGCCCGACACGCGGACCACCGGGACCGCGTCGCCGTCGAAGCCGTAGCGCGTGAGGAGCTCGCGCACCTCAAGCTCGACGAGGTCGAGGAGGTCCTCGTCGTCGACCAGGTCGGCCTTGTTCAGCGCGACCACCACGTGCCGGACGCCGATGCCGCGCGCGACCACGATGTGCTCACGCGTCTGCGGCATCGAGCCGTCCTGCGCCGAGACGACCAGGATCGCGCCGTCGAGCTGGGCGGCGCCGGTGATCATGTTCTTGACGTAGTCGGCGTGCCCTGGCATGTCGACGTGCGCGTAGTGGCGCGTCGGCGTCTCGTACTCGACGTGCGCGATGTTGATCGTGATACCGCGCTCGATCTCCTCCGGCGCGCGGTCGATGCGCTCGAACGCGACGTAGCCGGCGCCGCCGGGCTCGGCGAGCACCTTGGTGATCGCCGCGGTCAGCGTGGTCTTGCCGTGGTCGACGTGGCCCATGGTGCCGATGTTGAGGTGCGGCTTGGTGCGCATATGCTGTTGCTTGGTCATTTTTTGTTCCCTGGAAAAAGAAAACGGACGCGCGAAACCGCGAAAAAGCCCAACCCTCCTCCACTGGTTCCGCGGGAAGGGAAAAGAGGAGGGTCAGCTTCGAGCGCCGTCGAACCGTGCCGAAACGGCGCTCGGCAGGGACAGGCCTGCCAGCGTCACGGATTCGGTCACGGGGAACATGACCAAGAGGGTTTCAGGCCGGGCCTGGCCTTGTCACCCGATTTTCAGGCGGGTTCGACCGCCGAGATGCGATACCGCGAGACCTCGGCGTCGCGGATGGCGGCGCCTTGGTCGTCGCTGGGACCGGAGCCGCGGAACGCCGCGAGCTGCTCGTCGGTCTCCCAGCGCTCGTAGACGTTGATCCGAGCCGGGTCGACGAGGTCGGCCGACAGCGCGAAATCCAGGCAGCCCGGCGACTTCCGGGCCAGCTCGACCACTTCGACGCATCCGGCCAGGTAGCCGTCACGGCCTTCGGGGTCGACGAAGATCTTTCCGGACACGATGATCACGACGGCTCCCCTGCTGCTCGGCTGCCGTCCAACTTAGACAAACCCGGCTGCGATGGCGAGGGTGGCCGAGCCACGGCCAATGAGTATCGGCCACCCTCGCCACAGCTCACGCCGCCCGATCGGCGAGCGCCGCGAGCCCCGCGGGAGTCAAGGCGGCCGGTACGCGCTGGCCGATCGCGGCCAGGCGCGCGGCCCTGATCAGACCGGCGTGCGCGAGCGCGTGCGCGGTGAACTGGTCGCCGCAGGACACGCCGTCGATGAAGAGGTCGGGTTCGCAGCTGCAGCTGACCTGCGCGCGTCCGGCGACCACCGCGCGCAGCATCGCCTGCGCCCGTCTCGTGCAGGCAACCTCCGGTGTCATGGGACACCTCCTTCCCCCGTACATGAGCAGGAGGGAAGGAAACCCCGTCGAGATACAAAAAACCTACGCGGCGACCGCCAGGCCGGGCACGACCGCCCGTTCGAGCAGCGCGCTGACCCGATCGCGCAGGATCCGGACGCCATCCGCCGTGAGCAAGGACTCGGGGTGGAACTGCAGCGAGGCGAAGTCGCGGCCGCGCAGCGCGTGCACCTCGCCGGTCGCGGCGTCACGGCTGACCTCGACCCAGCCGAAGCCGGGCAGCGCGAACGCGCCAGCGTGGCTCTCTGCCGCGAAAGTGTTGTAGAAGCCGACTTTTTCGCGCCTGCCGAACAGGTCGATCTCCTTCTGCACACCCTGGTTGGGTTCGGTGCGACGCGCGATCGAAAGTCCCAGCTGCAAGCTCAGCACCTGGTGGCTCAGGCACACCGCGAGGAACGGCTTGCGGTCCTGCAGCAGCGTGCGGACCGTGTCGTGCAGCCTGGCGATCTTGGGGTGGTCGGCGTGCCGGGGGTCGCCGGGGCCGGGGCCCATCACGACCAGGTCGTAGGCGTCGAAGTCGTGGTCGGCGTCGAACGGCCGGACGTCGACGTCGAGCCCCAGCGAGCGCAGCTGCCGCTCGATCATCGAGGTGAACGTGTCCTCGGCGTCGACGATCAGCACCCGGCCTGCCAGCTCGGCCGTCTCACACCGCTCACCCAGCCAGAAGCCGGAGATGGACTTGTTGCGCTCGGCCAGCATCGCCCGCACTCGCGGGTCGTCGGCGTAGCGGACGGGACGTTCGGTGCGCAGCGCCGCGAGCAGGCCCGCCGCCTTGGCGCGGGTCTCCGCGACCTCGGACAGCGGGTCCGAGTGCCGCACGAGCGTCGCGCCGACGCCGATCTTCACCGCGCCGGTGGCGGAGATGTCGGCCGTGCGGATCATGATCGACGAGTCGAGCGCGTGCCCGCCGTCGGCGTCACGGCCGATCAGCGCGACGACGCCGCTGTAGTACCCACGTCCCTGTGGCTCGTAACGGTTGATAACCCGGCAGGCGCTTTCGAGCGGGCTACCGGTGACTGTCGGCGCGAAGAGCGTCTCGCGCAGGATCTCGCGCGGGTCGCGGCTGGTTTCGCCCTCGATGAGGTACTCGGTGTGCGCGACCTTCGCCATCTCCTTCAGGAACGGCCCGAGCACGCGGCCGCCGCCGTCGCAGACACGCGACATCATCTTGAGTTCCTCGTCGACGACCATGTACAGCTCGTCGGCCTCCTTGCGGTCGGCGAGGAAATCGAGCACACCCGCGAGCGACGCGCCGCCCTGGCCGTACCGGTACGTCCCGCTGACCGGGTTCATCACCGCGGTGCCTCGGTCGAGGCTCACGTGCCGTTCGGGGCTGGCGCCGACGAACGTCCGGTCACCCGTGTGCACCAGGTACGTCCAGTACGCACCCTGTTCCTTCTGCAGCAGGCGCTTGAAAAAGGACAGTGCACTATGGACGGTGTAGTCGGTGATCTCGGCGAGGTACGAGCGCTTGATGACGAAGTTCGCGCCCTCGCCGGTGCCGATCTCGTCGGCGATCACCCGGCGGACGGTCTCGGCGTAGGTCGCGTCGTCGACGTCGAATCGGTCACCCTCAAGGGAAATCGGCACATCCGGCAGCCGCCACAGCGCCTCGCCGAGCGAGACGACGGCCTGGGACTCGACGCTCAGCGCGATCAACGGCTCGGCGTCGTCGGGTGCTTCGAAGCCGCGCTCGGCGAGCTGGCGGTACGGCACGAGCGTGAGGACCTGGTGACCGCGCGCCTCGGTCAGCGGAAGCTCGGCCAGCGTGTCCGGTGTGGACACTTCGCCGACGATGATCTCCAGCTTGCCGGCGCCGGTGCTCTCCGGCCGGTGCAGCAGCGCGAACGCGGGCGGGTTCTCGGCCAGGATGGCGTCGAAGAGGTTCATGCCGCGAACTCCCATTCACGCGTGACGGCCAGCCGGGAAACGAGCTGCCCGGTGCTCACGACCATGCCGCAGCGCTTGGCCACGTAGTCGAGCGCGAGCCGGTGGTCGGCCTCGGAGAAGTCGGCGACCGCGTCGGCGGCCAGGAACGGCTGGATGTCGTTGGTGTAGGCGTCGACCGCGCTCATCATCACGCCGACGTGCGCGTAGACCCCGCAGACGACCAGCTGGTCGCGACCTTCGGCGCGCATGCGCTCCAGCAGGTTCGAGCGGAAGAACGCGCTGTAGCGCCATTTCGTGAACATCCAGTCGCCGGGGCGCGGCGCCAGCTCGTCGACGACCTGCCGATCGGCCGGGTCGACGCGCATGCCGGGTCCCCAGAAGTCCTTGAGCAGCCCGCGGTCCTGCGGCGTCATGTCACCGGGCTGCGCGGTGTAGGCGACCGGCATGCCCGCCGCGTCGGCCTGCTCGCGCAGCAGCGCCGCGTTGGCCACCATCCGCTTGCGCAGCATCTCCGGCAGCGGCTTGAGGAAGTACCGCTGCAGGTCGTGCACCAGCAGCACGGCGCGGGCCGGGTCGATCACCCAGTCGGCGGTGTTGGCGGGCAGCGTGTTCTCGGTGGGCATCGGGTAGGGCTGGATGCTGGGCAAGCCGGGCATGATCGTCTCCAGGAGTCTCAGTGCGTCATATGCCGAGCGTCGCGCCGCCGTCGACGGTGAGCTCGTGCAGGGTGATGTGGCAGGCGCGGTCGGAGAGCAGGAACAGCACGGCGTCCGCGATGTCGGAAGGCTGAGCCAGCTTCTTGAGCGGTATGCCGAGCCGGTAGGCGCCCAGGTTGCCTTCGAGGGTGGTCTGGCGGCCGGTCTCGTCGTGCCACATCGAGGTGAGCATCGGGGTGGCTGTCGAACCGGGCTGGACGAGGTTGCAGCGGATGCCGTGCTCGGCGACCTCGAGGCCGAGCACCTTGGTGTACATGGTCGCGGCGGCCTTCGACGCGGCGTACGCGGCCATCCCGGTGCGCGGGGTGCTCGCGGAGTTGGAGGCGACGGTGACCAGCGCGCCGCGCCGCCGCGGCACCATCCGGTTGGTGACCGCGCGGGAGACGTTGAAGACGCCGGTGACGTTGACCGCGAAGGTGTCGGCGAAGTCGGCGTCGGTGAGCTCGCGGGCGGCGCCCATGCGCAGGATGCCCGCGGCGTTGACCAGCTGGCCGATCGGGCCGAGGTCGCGCTCGACCTGGTCGACCACGGCCTCGACGTCGGCCGAGCGGGTGACGTCGAGCGGGTAGGCGTGCACCTTCAGGCCGTCCAGCTCACACTTCTCGACGGCCTCGGCGAGGCGCGCGGTGTCACGGTCCGCCGCGGCGACCGTCGCGCCCTGGGCGGCGAGCGCCCTGGCGACGGCCGCCCCGATCCCGCTCGCGGCGCCGGTGATGAAAGCGATCTTGTTCCCCATGACCCCAGGCCTTCCCAGCACTTGTCTGAAACTGACGTATGTCTAATATCTTGCGCCGAACGATGCAAGGGAACACACGAGGTGCGGCCTAGTCCGTCAGGTGCGGCCGGAATTCGGACCGGCGTTACGAAGATCGTCCAATGTTACGAAAAATAGGGGCGTTACGAAAACCCCTACCGTTGCGAAAACGCCCGAAAACTCACCCAATGTTTTTCCGGCACCTGGGAAAGGTCGGGTGTTCGCGGGTTTAGGGGCCTTTAGGGGTGTAGCAGCGACGGCGTGACAACTTAGCGTTAACCTCGGGAATTTCCTCCGCTTCGGCGCCGCCCTGAGGTGATTCCCCGACAGTTCGAAGCGATAACACAGTGTCGCGTATGGGACCGCCCGGCAGCTTCCCCAGCCCGCGACACCGATGAACTGGGTTCAAGGGGAGCGCAATGTTGCACACAATGGACAGAACTGAATACCGCAGCCAGGCGCCGGTGAGGACCGACGCCTACGACGTGATCCTGGCCGAACTGTGTTCGGCCCTGTTCGCGTCGCTGCCACGGAGTGACCAGCGCAGAAAGGGCGTGGAATACCTGCGTGGCCTGCTGTGCGCGCCGGGCCGCAAGTCGATACGGAACATCGCGGCACTGGTCGGCGGCCAAGCCACCGAGCAGAGCCTGCACCACTTCATCAGCGACTCCACCTGGGACTGGACGCCGGTGCGCCGCGCGCTGGCCAAGTACGTGGCGCGCAACGCGCCACCCCAGGCGTGGGTGGCCAGGCCGATGGTCATCCCCAAGGCGGGACGGCACTCGGTCGGGGTCTCGCGGCGCTTCTGCCCCTCGCTGGGGCAGGCACTCAACGCCCAGCAGGCGATCGGTGTCTGGGCCGCGTCGGAGGAGCTGAGCAGCCCGGTGGGCTGGCGGCTGCACCTGTCGCAGGCCTGGCTGGACGACGGCCAGCGGCGCAGCCGCGCGTCGATCCCCGACGGCGCCGGGCTCGAATCGCTCGGCGACTGCGCGATCGAGGCCTACCTCGAGACCGCGGCCAGGCAGGATCTCCCGGTCTTGCCGCTGGTCATGGACGCGCGGGAGATGGACGTCATCGCCGCGGTGCGCAAGCTGCGGATGGCGGGCGTCCCGTTGCTCATCAGGATCACCAGCACGCTGCGGCTCACCGCCGCCGATCCGGCTTTGCCCGGGCACAGCGCGGAAGCGCTTCCCGCTCAGCAGATCATGGGTGCGGCACGGGACTTCCGCCGCACGGTCACCTGGACCGACCACGGTTCCAGCACGGCCACCCGGATGAGCCTGGCCGCCGCCGTACGGGTGCGCATGCCGTACTGCGGGCGAGGCGAGTTCCTCCTCCTCGGCGAGGGCACCAGCGGCAGGCCGTGGCCCGCCGAGCTGTGGCTCACCGACCTGACGGGTGTCCCGCCCGCGACGCTGCTGCGGCTGAGCAAGCTCGTCAACCGCGTCGACCAGGACTTCACCGAGATCGCCGACAAGGTGGGGATCAGGGACTTCGCCGGTCGGTCCTACGACGGCTGGCACCGTCACATCACACTGGCCTCCGCGGCGCACGCGGCGGCGGCCCTGAGCGGCAACCCCGACCAGGGCATGAGCTTCGTGTCCTGACCACCTTTCCGACGGACGCGGTTTCGGGGCTCCAGGACGGTCTACCGGCCGGCGTGGAGCCCCGCTGCTGCGCGGGGTGTCCGTTCCGTTGATCGGAACAGTTCTTCGGGGAAGCCTGAAGTCCTTATATGACAACGATGTCGCCTTAGGGGGCGCCGCGCCGGGCAGGCCGGCGCGGCCACTGGGTTCCGTCTCGCTCACACGATCACTCCCGCGAGCTCGGCCTCCTCGGCGATGCGGCGCTGCTCGGACGGCACGTGCGCGACCGGCAGCAACGCCAGCACGGCGCGCGCGATCGCGTCGGAATCGCGCAGTGTCACCGAATCGACGCCAGGCCGGATGCCGGTGGCGGTCACCCAGTGCACGGACTCGGTCGGCACGCCGTACGCGAACCGGCGCGGGTGCTTGCGGCCGTGCCCGTCGATCACGTGGTACGGCCGGTCGGTGACGGCGAGCCCGCCGGTCTCGTGGAACGTGCCGTCGTCGCTCTCGATGCGGTACGGGCTGATCTGCTCGGTGGCCAGCAGCTGGCGCAGCAGCGGATCGGCCGTGCGGCGCAGGTCCGGCTCCGGCAGCCGCGCCTCGATGAGCACGGTCGCGCGGATCGGCTTGCCGGGCACCAGCTCGGATTCGGCGATGAACACGCGGTGTTTCGTGTCCAGCCGGATGACCGTGCCGGGTCCGGTGATCACCAGCACCCCGGCCTCGATCAGCGCGATCATCTCCTCGATGCGCGAGACCGGCGGGCCGACCGAGAGGAACGCGTTGAGCGGGGTGTACCAGCCTTCGAGGTCGTCGCGGTGCGAATTCCCTTCCAGGCCACCGTGATCGACGGCGAGGCGGATGTCGTTGCGCAGGTCGCGCAGCACGTCCAGCGCCGCCTTGAGCGGGCCGCTGAGGTTGCCGGCGCGTGCCGCGCGGACGTCGTCGTGCAGGTATTCGAGCAGCCAGGCGGTGAAGTGCTCGCGGTCGGAGAACTCGCGGGTGCCGTACGGGTTCGTGAGCTTCTCCCAGTCCCAGCGATGCGCCGGGGTGATGCCGTAGGAGTCGAGCAGCCAGCCGGGGTCCTCGTCCGGCGGCAGCGCGAGGTACTTGCCGATGATGGCGTCTTTTTCGTCGCCGCGGCCCCAGGATTCGAGCAGCGTTCCGTAGTAGACGCTCTCGACCTCCTTCGCGATGACCGGCCACAGCTCGGAGGTGAACTGCACGCGCGAACCCTCTTCGGCGCGGCGGCGCAGTTGCGCGATGTACTCGGGCGTCAGCAGCCTCGGGTGATGGCGCCCGGTCGCGCCCTTCTCGTTCTCGCCGCGCGCGTGGTACGGCACGCCGCGCCGCGAGCTGGCGTACAGCTTGGGCTCGTTGCCGGACGCGCGGTAGACCAGCCTGCCGTCCTCGCGCGCGAAGTAGCCGCCGCGGCCGGAGGTGAACAACGCCATGTGGTCGAAGAAGTTCAGGCCGAGCCCGCGCAGCAGCACCGGCTGACCGGCTTCGATCTGCCCGAGGTCGAGGTCGGCCGGATTGGCCGGGGTGATGTAGGTGAGGTAGTGGATCCGCGCGAGCTGCGCGGTCCGCTCCTCGCGCGGTGACAGATGCGCCGGCACGTGCCCGACCGCGAGCACGATCGCGTCGAGCTGGTTGAGCCGGACGCCGTTGTCGAGCCGGACCCCTTGCGGGCCACCGAAAACGCCGAGCGTGTCGGCCATCGCGATCACCCGTGACTGGTGCACGACGACCTTGACGTGCTCGGGCGCGCGGACCACGACGTTCTGGAAGCAGCTGTGCAGATAGCGGCCGTAGAACGCGCGGGTCGGGTAGGTGTCGGGGCCGAGGTCGCGTGCCTCGGCGAGCGTGGCGTCGTCGAGCTCTGTCGAGTCGGAGAACGTCTTGGTCCACTCGTAAAGGCTCGGGCCTGGCTCGATCGGCCCGTCGATCTGGGTGCTCTCGTCGGTGTAGATGGTGATCTGCGACGCGACGGTGTTCATCAGCAGATGCCGCGACTGGTCGGCACGCCAGACCGTGCCCGCGCCGGGCTCGGACGGATCGACGACGTGGACGGTCAGCGCGGCACACGACGGCGCCGCGCGCTCGTTGGCGAGCAGACGCTCCAAAGTGGACAGTCCGCGCGGCCCGGCGCCGACAATGCAGATCTCGACCTTGCCGACGCCCATTGACGCCACTCCCGTTCCCTCTGTGAGCACAACCCCGGTCTTGGATGCTCGCAGAGCGCGATGCGGGTGACCAGGCCGGGCGAGCCCGGTCCGTCAGGTCCACCCCGACCCGGGACCCGCCCGGAACACCGCGCGGCCCGCGTACCCCCGCCCCCGCCACTCCCAGGGGGCCGGCCCCACGTCCAGCTTATCGGAGCCCACCGGCGCCCCGACCGAAAACGAAGGGTTGTCCACAGCCTCACGGCGTTGTGGACAACCCGAGTAGTAGCAGGTCAGGGGCCCCGCTCAGCAGCAGGAGATGGCCCTTGCCCGAGGTCTTCACGAAGTGTTCCGGGGCGGTGGCGGACGGCAGGGTCCGCCACCGCCTGCGGCGCACCGGCGGCATGGCCCGCCGGCGGGTACCGCGTCCGGCCCCGGAGATCAGCGCGTCATCGCCCTGATCCAGTCGGCCAGGCTCGCGCCGGGCGGGTCCGGCCATTCCGGCCAGAAGAGCAGGGATTCGTTCGGTGAGTTCAGCCAGGAGCACATCGGCCAACGTCCCGTCTTTGTCGTGTTCCACCAATTGCCGGCAACAGGCGCACCGGCGGCGCCCGTGGGTAAGCCTCCTTCCCGTTCAGCGCGGGATCGGGTCGCGACCGGGCAGATCGGGCAGCCGGTCCAGTTCGATGCCGAACGACTTGCGCACCTCGTCGAGGAATTCGTCGTCCTCGAGCACTTCGGTGGTCCGCTTGCCTTCCTCGATCCGGGTCAGCACCCGGCCTTTCAGCTTGATACGGCCGATCGGGGTCGCGATGGACGCCCACAGTGCACTGTCCAAAGGAGAGTGCGGCGCGGTGCGCAGCCACCACAGCGCGGGCTCGAAGTCGGTGAGTGAACGCTCACGCAGGTCCACGCGGTACAAGGGATTTCCGTCGCGCAGCACGTCGATGTCGCCGTCCGGCGCGTCGACGATCTGGAACTCCCCTTCGAAGTCGTTCTGCGTGTGCCGCAGGTCGAGCCTGAGCGGTTTCCTTGCCGCGAACCAGTATCCGACGTCCACGAGCCAAGGTTCGTGGTGATCGACTCTCAGCACAAGATGACCGTTCAGCGGGCCAAGCCGTCCGTCGGCGCCGACGACCCGCGCGCCGAGCAACGAGACCTTGAACCCGAGTTCACGCAACAGTGACGCGAACAAGGAGTTCAGCTCCGCGCCCGCACCCCCGCGCTGTCCCCTGACCACCTTGTCCAGCACGGCTTCCCCGAGTTCGATCGGTTCCTTGAACTGGAAGCCGAAGGTCTCGAACGGAATCGACTCGAGGTGGCGTAACTGCAGTAGACGTAGCGCGTCGAAGCCGACCTCGAACGGCCGGTGCGTACCGATCCGGTCCAGATAAGCCGCTACATCAGCTTTTTCCATTGCCGTGGCACTCCTACGGTGGCGATGGTGTGTGATGAAGAATCGGCTTCTCATCCTGAAACCGGACAACGGAAGCCGCCATCCACGCTCACCGCACTAAGTCAAGTCGCGGCACGCTCTTCACATGCCGGACAACACCGCGTGCCCGCGCCCACGCGCGTAGTCGATGATTTGTTCACGGCGCAGCCGTCTTCCCGCCGCCAGCGCGGCTTCGGCCGCGGACGGCGCGAGCAGGCGCCGCGCGGTGGTCTCCGCGGCTTCGAGTTGCTCGCGCCAGCGTGGGCTTTCCTCGCCCTGCACGGCGTTACGCATGCGTGCCGACGCACCTATCAGCCGCAGCGCGCGCTCCGCCTGGCCTTTGCGCGCGGCGACGACGGCGAGCCCGTCGATGAGGTAAGCGGGACCGCGGAAATCACCTGGCTGCAACATCAAACCCTCGGTGAACAACGCCTCCGCCCGGTCGAGTTCTTTACGAGCCAACGCGACCACTCCCGCGGTGTGCAGGATCGCGGTCAGCTTCGCGCCCTTCGCGCGCAACACCGGCAACGCCGCGGAAACGAGTTCGTGCGCTCGCTCATTGTCACCGTTCTGCAGCGCCGCCCACGCATAGTTGTGCCGGCAGAACGCTATGTCGAGCGGACTGGGTATTTCTTTGATCTCGCGAAGAATGTCGAGACATTCCTGATAACAGACACAAGCGGGGCCGTAGTCGCCCAGCGACACCCGGATACCGGCGAGCACACTGAGCGCGCGGGCGACCGCGAGCGGGCTGTCGGCCGTCCGCGCGAACGCGAACGCGCGCTCGGCGAGCTGACGCGCGACGATCTTGTTGCCGTCCATCACCTCGAGCCAGGCCAGATGCACGAGCGCGAGGCTGCGGTCGGCCGGCGAGCACGGCGTCCGCGCGAGCACCGTCGTGAGCAGCTTCCTGCCCTCGGACATGTAGCCCTGACGCCGCCAGCACACCGTCAGCGCCGTCACGAGCAGCAGTTCACGGTCGTCGCCGCGCTCGCAGGCGGCTTCGACCGCCTTGCGCAGGTTCTTGCTCTCGTCGGAAAGCCGTTCGATGAGCCCCGGTGGCGCGCTCGGCGTGAACACCGCGTCGACCAGCGGCCTGCACAGCGCGACCGCCCAGTCGATGCCCCGTGCCCGCCACGGGCCGGACTCGGCGGCCTCGTGCAGCCGTTCCTCGCCGAACCGCCGGATCGCTTCCAGCTGGTGATAGCGCGTCGGCCCGCCGGGCACCCCGGTGGCGATGACCAGCGAGCGCACCGCGAGCGAGCGCACCAGTCCCTCGACGTCCTTGCCGGAGATGCCGGCGTCGGTGCACACGGCCTTGGCCATGTCGGTGTCGAAACCGGCTTCGAGCAAGGAAAGCCTACGGAACACCCGCTTCTCCTGCGCGCCGAGCAGGTCGTGCGTGACGGTCAGCGCGGCGGCCAGCCCGTAGCGGCCCGCCGCGGTGAACTTCGACCCGATCGTGCCGATCGGCAGCGTGTCGGCGAGCCTGGCGGCCAGCTCGATGGCCAGCGGGACACCGGAAAGCCGCTCGCAGATCGCCGCGACGGTCTCGGCGCCGTCCTCGCCGAGGTTGCCGGCGCGTTCGGCGAACAGGCGCGCGGACGCGGCCGGCGAGAGCGGGCCGACCGCGAAGATCATCTCGCCCGGCACGCCCAGCGGCGCGCGGCTGGTGACCAGCACGCGCAGGCCGGGGCAGCGGCCGAGCAGCAGTTCCACCAGGTGCGCGCAGTCGGCGGCGACGTGCTCGGCCTGGTCGAGCACGATCAGCACGCGGCGTGAGCCGACCACCCGCGCGATCGCGGCGGCCACCGGCTCACCCGGCTGCTCGGGGATGCCCAGCAGGCTCGCGACGGTCTGCGGGACCAGTTCGCCGCCGGTCACCGCGGCCAGTTCGACCAGCAGCATGCCGTCGGGGCGCACGCCACGGGTGCGGGTGGCCAGCTCGATCGCGAACCGGCTCTTGCCGATGCCCTCGGGGCCGGTCAGCGTCATCAGCCTGGTGCGCCGCAGCGAGCGCGCGACCTCGGCGAGGTCGGTGTCCCGGCCGAGGAAGCTGTCGACGGGGGCGCTCAGCTCGGCCGCGAAGGCACGCGGGACGAGCGCGTGCTCCGTGCCGGGTTCGCTGCGGGTCCGCTGCCGGTAGGCACGCTGACGGCACGCGTTCGAGCAGTATCGGGCCCGCCGTCCGGGATCTTGTTCCGCTCGGACAGGCAGCGCGGCACCACACTGCTGGCAGCAGTCCGCCAGGTCGAACACCAAACCCCCTTGAAGATTCCTTTTTCGACGGATCTTGATCCTCCGGCCGGGGCCGGTGGGTGCGCATCGGAAAATCGGGCAGTCTCCCGCCGTCATCCTCCTGTGTACCGGTAAACGCCTGATAGACGCGCTCTGTACGTAATAAACAGGGGGCGTCGGTTCGTTCGTGTACGAGCCTAGTACACGAATTGACGCCAATCAGTTACGCTTTGTAGACGTGACCGGCGATGCGTCCCCCGAGGGGAGTGACCAGCCCGCTCTTGCCGACTATCTCACCAGGCTGGAGCAGCTGATCGCCGCGTCCACCAGCCTCGAACCGGGTATCGACCAAGCGGCCGCTTTGGCCGAACTGCAACGGGTAAGCGCTTCCGCGCTGCGTGCCGCGGTGGCGGGCGCACGCGGTCAGGGTGTCACCTGGCGGGAACTCGCGAAGGGCGTCGGCATGCCCGCGATGACCCTGCACGGGCAATTCCGCTCGGGCCGCGGGGTGATCGCGGTCGGCAACAGCACGACCGAACCGCCCAAACAGGCCGCCCGCAAGCCGGGCGCGGCCACCCAGAAACGCTATGTCTGCCCGCCGCCGCGCGACCGGTTCATCGGCAGGGAACGCGAACTCACCGAACTGCGCGGAGTGCTGGCCAAGAATCGGATGGTCACGCTGGTCGGCTGCGCGGGCGTCGGCAAGTCCCGGCTGGCCGGTGAGTTCCTGCGCGCGATCGCCGGGCGCGGCTACGGCGGCGGCGTCTGGTGGGTCGACCTGGCCCCGCTCGCTGACGGCTCGCAGGTCACCGAGGCAGTCAACGCCGCGATCCGCGACGGCCGCAACGGCTGGAAGCCCATCAACGAGGACCGGGGCAACGCGCTGCTCGTGCTCGACAGCTGCGAGCACCTCGTCGACGACTGCGCCGAGCTGCTCGAACAGCTTTCCGACAGCCATCCCCAGCTGCACGTGCTCGCCACCAGCCGCGAGGCGCTGCGCACGCTCGGCGAGGTCATCTTCAGCATCGAACCGCTGCTCGCCGCCGCGCCGCCCACGGCCGACCCGCGCGCGGTGGACGCCGTCCGGCTCTTCGTCGACCGTGCCCGCTCGGCGGTGCCGACCTGGGAGCTGACCGACGAGCTGGTCCCGGTGGTCGCGGAACTGTGCCGCCGCCTGGACGGGCTCCCGCTGGCCGTGGAGCTGGCCGCGCGGCAGATCGGTGTGCTGCCGCCCAACTCGCTGCTGGAGCAGGCCGACCAGCGGCTCGACCTGCTCGCCGGCGGCGCGCGCACCGCGCCGGAACGGCACCAGAGCCTGCGCGCGGCCATCGAGTGGAGCTACGACCTGCTCAGCCCGCTCGGCCAGGAGGTGTTCCGCCGGGTCGCGATCCTGCCCGGCGCGTTCGACATGCACGCCGCCACCGCGGTCTGCGCCGACCTCGGCACCGGGCCGGACGAGCTGTGGCCGGTGCTCACCGACCTCGCGGCGAAGTCGCTGCTGGTCGCCAGGCCTGGCACGGCGACCCGGTTCATGCTGCTGGAATCGCTGCGCAAGCTCGGCAGGGAGCGGCTGGCCGACGAGCACGAGCTGCCCGGCGCGCACGAGCGGTTGCTGGCCTGGCTCACGGCGCTGGCCGAAGGCTGGCTGTTCGACGGCGACGAGAACCCGTCGCAGATCTACGAAGAGCAGCATCTGCTGCACTACGCGGTGACGGTGGCCGAGGAGCTGAAGGACGCCCGGTTCCCGCTGCTCGCGCTCGCGCTGGCGTCGTGGTGGCGGCGGCAGGGCGACTTCCAGCAGACCAGGCAGCTCATCGACCGGATCATGCCCACGCTGCCCGAGGATTCCCCGATCCGCGCGCGTGGCCTGATCGAGCTCGCGCGCGGGCTGGAGATCCGCGGTGACTATGTCGAAGCCGAGTTGCACGCCAAGGAAAGCCTGACGCTGAGCTCGCGGCTCGGCCAGCCGACGCTGGTGGTGCGCGCGCTGATGGCGCTCAGTTCGGCCTACCGCGGCCTGGAGAACGCGGCTTCGGCGCTCGACGTCGACGTCCGCGCGGTCGAGCTGCTGCGCGCGCTCGACCGGCAGTCGATGCTCGCCAGCACACTCGCGCTGGTGGCCTGGGATCTGGTGCTGCTGCGCCGCTACGCCGACGCTCAGTCCACTGTGGACGAGGTGCTCGCGTTGCTGGAGGGCAATCCGGAGGAAGCCACGCTCGCGGCCGTCACGCACACCGCGGGCACTATCGCGTTGATGCGCAATCAGCTCGACGAAGCGGCGAAGCAGTTCACTCGCTCACTGACCGCGACGATGCTCGACGCCGACAGTCCCCCGGAAGCACTAGAAGGACTGGCCGCCGTCGCAGCGCGTTCCGGTCACGCCGAACGGGCACTGCGGCTCTTCGCGGCGGCGAAGGCGACCAAACAAGCCATCAACGCGGTCACCGAACCGTGGTCCGCGCGCCTGATGGCCGAGGAGACGGCGACCGCGCGCAGCCTGCTTCCCGAGTCGAAAGTGGTCCGCGCGCAAGCGGAAGGCACCGCGCTGACGGCCGAGCAGGCCATCGAGTACGCGCTGCACGACACCCTGCCGACGGTGCCGGCGTGGGACTCTGAGCAGGTACTGACCCCGCGCGAGCATCAAGTCGCGGATCTTGTCGCGCAAGGATTGACCAACAAGCAGATCGCGGTGCGGCTGGCGATTTCGCCCCGTACGGTCGTAAGCCATCTTGAGCACATCAGGACCAAACTCGACTTGCCCACCCGCGCGCACATCACCGCATGGGTCACCCGGATGCGCTTCGAAACGGTCCATTCTCGCGCCTAGTCCGTCACATGCGTCCATCGCGATAAATGCTCCAGACCACCCTTCGAGTGAAGAAATCCCTTTCATATAGGGGAAACCCGGGGAAACTCCTTACCATCAGGCGACCACTCCTGCGTAAAACGATATGGGAGGACGAGTCGCCGTGACACAGTCCGTGGAAGTTCCGGTACAAGAGTTCAGTCTGCATTGGACACTGCCGGGCAGCCGAGGTGGCCGGGTGAGCTTCGAGATCTCCGGCCAGGTCAGCCTCCTCAACAACGACCGCGCCTACAAGATCGACGGCGTCCTCTATGTTGCCGAGGGCACGGCTTATTCCAAGGAGATCGGCAACCCGAAGCTCTTCGTCCGCCGCAACGGCGTCGAGCACACCGGCAGGCAATGGGGCTGGGAGACCATCTGCGCCAAGAAATCCTGCGAACGCCTTTGCACAATGGACGCCTATTTCGTCCGTACCGGCTATTGGGCGCCCGCCGACAGGGCCATTCAGCTCAGTATCGGCGCGGAACACGGCTTCGGCGGCAGGCAGAAGACATACAGCCCCACCGTGACGGTCAAGCTGACGGACTGAAGTAAGTTCTCTTTTTATGAACACAGTGGCGCGCAGCGCCTCCGTTGAGGGCGGTGGCGGGTGACGGGTGGGGGCTGTCCTTGTGGCTACGGCCTGCCTTACGACGAATGCTGCGGCCGTCTCCACGACGGCCGGGCGACGGCGTCCACCGCCGAGCAGCTGATGCGGTCCCGCTTCAGCGCGTTCGCGGTGGGCGACACGGCCTATCTCCGCAAGACGTGGCTGAAACCGCCGTCCCCGCTCGACCTCGACGCCGATCAGCGCTGGACCCGGCTGGAGATACTCGGCACGACCGGCGGCGGCCCGTTCCACGCCGAGGGCACCGTGGAGTTCCGCGCGCACTACGTCGCCGGCGGCGTCAAGGACTCCATGCACGAGAACAGCGCGTTCACCCGCGTCGGCGGACAGTGGGTCTACGTGCGCCCGGTCGCCTGATCGGCGCAGGTCACGCACACTGGATCCGTGAAGGACTGGATCCTGCACTTCGACCTCGACCAGTTCATCGCGGCCGTCGAGGTCGCCAGGCACCCCGAGCTGCGCGGGCTGCCCGTGGTCGTCGGCGGCACCGGCGACCCGACCCAGCGCGCCGTCGTCGCGACCGCGTCCTACGAGGCGCGCGAGTTCGGCGTCCGCTCGGGCATGCCGCTGCGGCTCGCGAAGAAACGCTGCCCTGACGCGGTCTTCCTGCCCTCGGACGCGCCCGCGTACCTCGAAGTCTCCGCGCACGTGATGGACACGCTGCGCGAGTTCCCGATCGTGGTCGAGGTGATGGGCTGGGACGAGGCCTTCCTCGGTGTGCGCACCGAGGACCCCGAGGCGCTCGCGGAGGAGGTGCGGCAGGCGGTGTCCGACGCGACCGGGCTGGCGTCGTCCATCGGCATCGGTGACAACAAGCTGCGCGCGAAACTCGCCACCGGGTTCGCGAAACCGGCCGGGATCTACCGGCTCACCAAGGAGAACTGGGCCGAGGTGATGGGTTCGCGGCCCACCGACGCGCTGTGGGGCATCGGCGCCAAGACGACCAAGAAGCTCGCCGCGCTCGGGATGACCACGGTCGACGAACTCGCCGCCGCCGATCCCGCGTTACTGGCCGAGCGTTTCGGTCCGACGATGGGCCCGTGGTTTCGCGTGCTGGCACACGGTTTCGGCGACACGGAGGTCACCGCGACCCCGTACATCCCGCGGTCACGCAGCCGCGAGACGACCTTTCAGCAGGACCTGACCGAGCATGCGGAGATCACGGCCCAGATCAGGATCTTGGCGGGCCGGGTCTTCGAGGACGTCGTCGCCGAGGGCAGGCCCGTCGCGCGCGTGGCGGTGAAGGTCCGGTTCAAGCCGTTCTTCACCCAGACCCGGAGCATGACACTGCAAGCGCCGATCGAATCCGCTGCCGACCTGGAAGCAGCGGCGCTGACGGTCTTGGCCAAGTTCGACCTGGACCGGCCGGTGCGGCTGCTGGGCGTGCGCGCCGAGTTCACGACCCACGGGAGTCGATGAGGACGGCGAGGCCGTCGAGGATGCGGTCGAGGCCGAACTGCCAGCCGTTGTCGAGCTCGGCGCCGTTCACCGAGGCCGTGGCCGCGGCGAGCGCGGGGAAGGCGTAGCCGTGCCGCCCGAGCAGGTCGGTGATCATCGGGTTGAGTTCGCGGCCGTCGGTCCACGGCTGGGTGCCCGCGGTGTCGGCGGACTGGGTGTTGCGGATGTGGCCGCTGACCAGGAAGACCGCGTCCATCCGCTCGGCGCCGTCCAGGCCGGTGCCTTCGAGTGCGGCGACGGCGGACTCGGTCCAGCCGATCTCGCGCGGGCCTTCCATCCGGTCGCCGACCGTGGCGACCGGGATCCAGGGGTGCCGTCGCCAGGCCTCGCGCATGCCATCGGCCCACGTCACCAGCCGGTCGCGCCAGTGCGGGATCGGGGACAGGTCCGGCGGCTCGCCGACCGCCGTTTCGATCATGACGGCCACCAGTTCCGCCTTGTTGGCGACATGGCGGTAAAGCGCCATCTTGGTGACGTCGAGCCGGGCGGCGACCTGCTGCATCGAGACCGCGGCCATGCCTTCGGCGTCGGCGAGTTCGATGGCGGCCGCGGCGACGCGCTCGAGGTTCAGCGTCGGCCTGGTCTTGGGGGCGGGACGATCACGCAGGCCCCACAGGCGCTCGGCGCTGTCCTCGGAAACGCCCTCGACCATCCGTTCTCCGTTCACACATTTGGGACTTGCCGATGACGCCCCGGTGTGTCTACCGTACACGATGTGTCCGACGGACACATAGGTTTCCTGGGGATACATCCAACACCTGAGATTGAGGGCCCGCCATGTCCAAGATGATCTTCGTCAACCTGCCGGTGAACGACGTCGCCAAGTCGACCGCGTTCTTCAACAAGCTCGGCTTCGAGACCAACCCGCAGTTCTCGAACGAGTCCGGCTCCAGCCTCGTGGTCAGCGAGAGCATCTTCGTGATGGTGCTCGACAAGGCCAAGTTCGGCAGCTTCGCCACCAAGGAGATCGGCGACAGCTCGAAGACCACCTCGGCGATCATCTGCCTGAGCGCGGACAGCCGCGAAGAGGTGGACACGCTGGTGGACAACGCGCTGGCCGCCGGCGGCCAGGTCGCGCAGGAGCCGCAGGACCACGGCTTCATGTACGGCCGCAGCTTCCTCGACCTCGACGGTCACCACTGGGAGATCGCGTACATGGACATGTCCGCGATGCCGTCCTGACCGAGTGAACCGGTTTCGCGCGCGGTCCGTGTAGCCCAGCATGAAGGCGTTGACACGGGCCGCGTGCGCGGCCGCACTGGTGGCCGTGCTCGGGGGTTGCGCGCAGGCCGTTCCCGGCACGAGCACCGCCGACCGGCAGGACCCGACCACGGTGGCCGGGCTGGCCATCACCGACGGTCCGAGCGGGCCGAAGGCCGGGGTGGCCGACGCCGGGCTCCCGGTGCTCAACGGGGACGGCGGCGCCATCGACAAGCTCGCCGCGAACGCCGTCGCGGATGTGCAGCGGTACTGGGACCAGCAGCTCCCCGAGCACTTCGGGCGGCAGTTCAAGCCGATCACCAGGCTCGTCTCGTACGACTCCGGCGCGCGCGGGCTGAACCTGTGCGGCAGCTCGACGGCCGGGCTGGTCAACGCCTTCTACTGCGCGAACGACGACACGGTCGCCTGGGACCGCGGCGAGCTGCTGCCGAGTCTCGACGAGTCGTTCGGCCCGATGTCGGTGGTCGCGGTGCTGGCGCACGAACTCGGCCACGCGATCCAGTTCCGCCTGGGCGCGGGCGACGCGCCGTCGATCGTCAAGGAGCAGCAGGCCGACTGCTACGCGGGCAACTTCTTCCGCTGGGTCGCGGAGGGCAACGCGCCGCACTTCCAGCTCTCGACCGGGCCCGGCCTGAACCAGATCATGTCCACCCTGTTCTTCATCAGGGACAACGCGGGCACCAGCGCCGCGGCCGACGGCGCGCACGGTGACGCGTTCGACCGGGTCTCGGCGTTCCAGTTCGGCTTCGGCGAGGACCCGAAGCGCTGCGCGAAGATCGACGTCGCCGAGGTGCGGCAGCGGATCAGCCAGCAGGCGTTCAGCCCCGAGGAGCGGGATTCGGGACTGGGCAAGGGAAATCTGCGGGTCACCGACCCGAACGCGCTGCAGAACCTGCAGGACTCGCTGCGGATCGCGTTCCCCGGCACCCCGCCGCCGGCGTTCACCCAGCACCGGGCCGCCTGCGCGGACGCCAAGCCGACCACGCCCGCCGGGTACTGCCCGGCGACCAACGTCGTCACGCTCGACCCGGCCGAGCTGACCAAGATCGGCACCCCGCCCCGGCGCGGAAACAAGGGCGGCATCGGCGACTTCGCCGCGTTCGCCGAGATCGCGTCCCGGTACGCGCTGGCGGCGCAGAAGGCCGCGGGCGGTTCGCTCGACGGGCCGGTCGCCGGCCTGCGCACCGCCTGCCTGACCGGCACCTGGGCGAGCACGATGCGCGGCGACCAAGAGACCCCACTGAAGCTCTCCCCCGGCGATCTCGACGAGGCCGTCGCCGAGATGCTCAAGGCGAGCAGCCTCATCGCGGGCGACCTGGACGGCCAGAGCGTCGGCTCCGGGTTCGCGCGCGTGGAGGCGTTCCGCGACGGCTTCGCGTCCGGGTCAACGATCTGTACCAGCAAATACGCCTGATCGGATCTACGATCGGCGACGTGGACTTGCCACTGATGCCACCGGTCAAGCCGATGCTCGCCAAAGCCGTGCACGAGGTTCCGCGTGCGCCTGGGCTGGTCTACGAGCCGAAATGGGACGGGTTCCGCTGCGTGGTGTTCCGCGACGGCGACGAGATCGAGCTCGGTTCCCGCAACGACCGGCCGCTGACCAGGTACTTTCCCGAGGTCGCCGAGCTGCTGAAGGCCGCGCTGCCGCCACGCTGCGTGGTCGACGGCGAGATCGTGCTGGTCACCGGCGAGGGCCTGGACTTCGAGACGTTGCAGCTGCGGCTGCACCCGGCGGCGTCGCGGGTGAAGAAGCTCGCCGAGGAGACGCCTGCCAGTTTCGTCGCGTTCGACCTGCTCGCGCTCGGCGACCGCGACCTCACCGAGGAGCCGTTCACCGAGCGCCGCAAACTGCTCGAAGGCCTGCTCGACGCGTCGGTCGAGCGGGTCCACCTGACGCCGATCACCGCCGACCCCGACGTGGCGCAGGACTGGTTCACCCGGTTCGAGGGCGCCGGGTTCGACGGCGTGATGGCCAAGCAGGCCGAGCTGCCTTACGAGCAGGACAAGCGCACGATGCTCAAGGTCAAGCACGTGCGCACGGCCGACTGCGTGGTCGCGGGCTTCCGCTGGCACAAGGACGGCGTCGGCGTCGGCTCGCTGCTGCTCGGCCTCTTCGACGACAAGGGCGAACTCCATCACGTGGGCGTCGCGAGCAGTTTCACGGCCGCGCGGCGCAAGGAACTCGTCGCCGAGCTGGCTCCCCTGCGCGAAAACGCGCTCGAAGGTCATCCGTGGCGGTCGTGGGCGGAGGTCCAGGACACCCGGCTGCCGGGCGCGCAGAGCCGCTGGGCGCCGAATAAGGACCTCACCTGGGAGCCACTGCGGACCGAATGGGTGGCGGAGGTCCGGTACGAGCACCTGCAGGGCAGCCGGTTCCGGCACGGCGGGCGGTTGGTGCGGTTCCGTGCCGACCGCACGCCGGAGTCGTGCACCTACGCCCAGCTCGAAGAGGTCGCGCCCGCCGAGCTGGCGACGCTGTTCGCGGAGGCACGATGAGCGAGTTCGTGCTGCTCGACGTCGACGGCACCGAGGTGAAGATCTCCAGCCCCGCCAAGGTGTATTTCACCGAGCGCGAGGAGACGAAGCTCGATCTCGTCCGCTACTACCAAGCCGTCGCCGAGCCGCTGCTCGCGACGCTGCGCGGCCGTCCGCTCATGCTGGAGCGCTACCCGGACGGCGCGAGCGGCAAGTCCTGGTTCCAGAAACGCGTGCCGAAGAACGCGCCGGAGTGGCTGACCACGACCGTGGTGTCCACGCCGAACGGCACCACCAGCGACGCCTTGGTGGCGGCGGACCTCGCGCACATCCTGTGGGCGGTGAACCTCGGCTGCATCGGTTTTCACGTCTGGCCGATCCACGCCGATCAGCCCGAGATCGCCGACGAACTCCGCGTCGACCTGGACCCGTCGCCTGGCGTCGGTTTCGACGAGATCCGCGCGGTGGCCGTGCTGACCCGGGATTTCCTGCGTGAGCACGGCATCGAAGCGAAGGTGAAGACCTCGGGTTCGCGAGGGCTGCACATCTACGTCGGGCTGGAACCTCGTTGGGACAGCTACGAAGTCCGCGCGGCCGCGGTGGCGTTGGCGCGCGCTTTGGAGCGCAAGTACCCCGATCTGATCACCGCGCAGTGGTGGAAGGAGGAACGCGGCTCCCGGGTCTTCATCGACTTCAACCAGAACGCTCCACACAAGACGGTGTTCGGCGCCTGGTGCGTGCGACCGAGGGTGGGAGCGCAGGTTTCCACCCCGCTGTTCTGGTCCGAATTGGACAGTGTGGATCCCGCAGGACTGACGATCGCGACGGTGCCCGCGCGGGTGGCCGAGGCGGGAGATCCTTGGCGCGACTCGGTTCCGCAGTCCCTGGAGCCGTTGTTGGAGATGTCCCGGTACGACCTCTCGCACGGCTTGATGGACGCGCCGTGGCCGCCGGTGTATCCCAAGCAGCCCAACGAACCGCCACGCGTCGCGCCCAGCCGGGCGAAGCGCGACTGAGGCGCTACACCGTGCGATAACCGTCGGCCTGGATGGCGAACAGCCTCGCGTACTCACCGTCCAAAGTGATCATTTCGTCGTGCGTGCCGCGTTCGACGATCCGGCCGCCGCCGAGCACGACGATCCGGTCCGCCTCACGGACCGCGCCCAGCCGATGCGAGACGAGCAGGCTGGTCCGGCCTGTCCGATGGGTACGCAGCCGCTCGTGGATCTCGTGCTCGGCCTGCGCGTCGAGCCCGGCACTCGGCTCGTCGAGGATGAGCAGGTCGCTTTCGTCGCGCAGCAGGGTCCTGGCCAGTGCGAGGCGCTGCCACTGGCCGCCGGACAGCGTGACGCCCCGGTCGTCGTCCTGATCGGCGAAGATCCGGCTGAGCATGGTGTCGTAGCCGCGAGGCAGCGACTCGATGGCCATGTCGATGTCGGCGCGGCTCGCGGCGGCTTCGATGCGCGGCCGGTCGTCGAGCGCGTCGAGGTCGCCGACGCCGATGTTCTCGGCGACGGTCAGGTCGTACGACATGTAGTCCTGGAAGAGCACGCCCATGCGGCGGCGCAGCTCCTCCGGCGGCACGTCGCGGATGTCGACGCCGTCCCACAGAATCGTGCCACGAGAAGGATCATAGAACCGGCACAGCAGCTTGATGAGCGTGCTCTTGCCCGCGCCGTTGAGACCGACCAGCGCCAGCGACTCGCCGTGCGCCAGCGTGAGGTCGACGCCGCGCAGCACCCACGGATGGCTTTCGTCGTAACGGAACCAGACGTCCCTCAGCTCGATCCCGGTACGCAACGGCGGCAGGACGGCGCCCGCGTGCGACGGAAGATCGTCGGGCAGCGACGTCATTTTCACGTGGTAGGCGAACAAAAGCAGCGCGTGATGTGCCATCGCGACACTGCCGACCAGTCCGACGAGCGCTCCTTGCGCACCGGCGACCGCGGCGACGAACGCCGTCACGTCACCGACACTGAGCTGCCCGCTCGCGGCCGCGTACACCGCCCAGAGCAGGCCGGCGCCCGCGACGACCGCGGACAGCAAGGCCAGCAGCGACCGGGTGCGGGCGTCGCGGCGGTCGAGCCCGCGCTCGCCCTCGTGGATGACGTCCAGCTCGCTGAGCATCCGTCCTTTGAGGAATCCGCCGAGCCCGAACAGCCGGGTTTCTTTGGCACCACGGACATCCGTGATCAGCGAGGAGTAGAAGACCCGACGCCGCGTCGCCGGTGAAAGCCTCGCCATCATGCCGACCCGGCCCTTGGTGAGCGCCAGGCTGGCGAACAACGCGGGCACGGCGGCGACTGTCACCAGCACGGCCATCATCGGGCTCAGCAGCGAAAGCGTCGCCAGCAGGCTGACCAGCGTGATCACCGTGCGGCCCGCGTCGAACAGGCCGGTGGTCACCGGCCGCATCGCGCCGCCGGAGGCCTCGACGGCCATGTTCAGCTCGTTGAGGAAACCCGGGCTTTCGAAGCGTGCCAGCCCTTGGAAGCCGTTGATCCGCGTGTACAGCTCGTCCTGCATCGTGCGGTCCATGCGCCGCGACAGTTCCGCTTGCAGGTAACCGGAAAGCGGCGGCAGCAGCCCCACTCCGACCCCGCTCAGCAGCAGCCCGCCCGCGGCGAGCAGCGCGGCTTCCGGGCGTCCGGCGACGAGGTCGTCGACGACGAACTTCGTCAGCCAGGCCGTCGCGGTCGGCAGCAGCCCGCCGAGCACCGCGAGCGCCAGCTGCGCGATGGCGAGTGACCGGCCCGCCCGCCAGCACAGCCGCCAGATCACGACGACCTGGCGAGCGAGTTCAAGCGGCTTGCTCACGCCGACGGCACCGGCTCGGCGAGCGCCGCCACGGACGTCTGCGCCTGGTCGATCCGGGATCCACTGACCCGCAGGAAAGTCGGGAACGCCTGGATGTTCACGGCCTCCGTGAGTTCCGTCGCCTCGTCGCCGAGCACGAGCGCGGAGACCGGGGAGAGCAGCTCGATCAGGTCGGTGACGTCCTTCGGCTGACCGCTGATGACGGCGAGCGCGGTGTGGCTTATGGCCAGTTCGGCGAACCGCGGTGCTTCGTCGTGACAGGTCGGGCAGCCGGAGTCGAAGAAGCCGACCAGGTCGTACCCGGCCACCGGGATCTCCTTGCCCGCCAGCACCGCCGGGTCGTACCGGGGACCGTGCTTCGCTTTGAGCGCCGCCAGTTCCTCGCCCTGCTCCCGCAGGCGCCGCAGCACGGCGAACGTCAGCAGCAACTCGAACAGGCACAACGCGCCGACGAACACGACGGCCGCCACCAGGAAAGTCATCTCACAGCCTCACTTCGAATCTTGGGTGACGGCGAACAACGCCATCAGGTCGTCGGCACGCACGACGAGCAGCACGCCGACCGCGGCGGCGGCCAGCGCGAGCAGCACACCGCCCGGCTCCATCGCGCCGGTGGAGCCCGCGAAGGCGAGCCCGCCGGCGCCGGTGGCGAGCAAGATCAGGTTCCGCACCACATGGGCCATGCCCAGCGGGGTGACCGAGGCGCCGAAACACCGGCAGGGCGCCTGACGGCCCTGGCCGATCGCCACCACGATCGCGCCGGTCATGCCGATCAGCAGCGCCGAGGCGAGCCCGAAACCGGCCACGACGGTGCCGGGCACGGCCAGCAGGACGACTACCGCCGCCTCGGCCGCGACCACGGCCGCTGCCGTGGGGACGGACCATTTACGGGGCAGCAGCCGCAGCCCCTGTATCGACCGGGCGAACTCGTCGAAAGCCGCCCGGCCACGCGCCTTTCCGAGCACGGCGAAGAGAAAGACGCCGAGCAGGAAAGCGCGGAAGAACAATTCGGCGTATGACATGAACACTCCCGCGCTTTCCCGCTCGGACGAATTCAGCAGCCGATGCCGCGGACCTCGCAGGCGCCACAGGAGCTGTGGCCGCCGACGACGTGGCAGTACCTTTCGTACCGGTACTTCGTACCGTCCACGGTGCCGCAGAAGCAGCGGCTCCAGAAGCTGGTGTCCGCCTTCGCGGTCGTCTTCGGCACCAGCCGCTCGAGCACGCGGTCGCCGATACGGCCCAGTACAGAGTTCATCGGGTTTTCTCCATTCGCATCACCGAAAATGTGATGCCCGGACACTAGGAACGGCCCGTATACGAATCGTACAAACAGCCCTATCGGCCGGTTATACGGCGGCTGACCACGCCGAGCACCTGATCGGCCGGGTAGAAGCCGCGCTGCTTCGAGTCCACACTGTCCGGGTTGTCGCCGAGCACCACGAGCATCCCCGCTGGCACGGTCGCGTGCCCCTCGGATCCCGCGATACCGGGCGGAACCGGGTCCCCGGCCAGCGCGACGGCCCGCTTGAGGTTCCAGTACCTGCCGTCCGCGCCGGGCCCCGACGGCAGGTGGGACCCACGCGGGTCGAGTGGTGGTTCGAGCACCACGACGTCGCCGTGCCGCACCGGCTTCCCCTTGCGTACGAGCACCCGCTCGCCGTCGGCGAACGTGGGCTGCATGCTCACGCCGTCCACAGTCACCACGAGCAGGGTGCGGCGCAACCACATCGCCACCAGGCCGAGCCCGGCCAGCACCCCCGCGAAGATCTTCACTCGCCCCATCGTAGGGGTCGTGAGTGTTTTGGCCGGTTAGAACCGGCCGTACCACTCACGAGCATTTGAGGGTCAACACCGTGATCTCGCTGGGCGCGAACACGCGCAGCGGCGGTCCCCAGAACCCGGTGCCGCGCGTCGTGTACAGCTGGGTGCGATCGCTGTGCCGGGTCAAGCCGTGCACCGACGGCTGGTCGACGCGGACCAGGTAGTGGAACGGCCAGATCTGGCCGCCGTGCGTGTGCCCGGACACCTGCAGGTCGACGCCCGCGGCCACGGCGTCGGAGATCTGCTTGGGCTGGTGCGCGACCAGCAGCACCGGCAGCGCGGGGTCGGCGCCGGAGAGCGCACGCGGCAGGTCCGCGCCGTGGCCGGGCAGGCGGGAGGCGGCCGCGGTCCGGTCGTCGACGCCGGCGATGACCAGCTGGGCGCCGTCGCGTTCGACGAGCACGTGGCGGTTGTGCAGCGGCTCCCAGCCCAGGGTTTCCATGTGGTCCAGCCAGGACTGGGCTTCGCCGAAGTACTCGTGGTTACCGGTCGCGTACACTTTGGACAGACTGGCGCGCACGTCGGCCAGCGGGGCAGCCTGCGGGGTGCGGCGGGCGACCGAGCCGTCGGCGATGTCACCGGCGTGGATGGCGATGTCGGGCTTGAGGTCGTTGACGACCGCGACCACCTTCGCCATCCAGCGGGCGCGGTTCAGCGGGCCGAGGTGGGTGTCCGAGATGAGGACGACCCTGGTGCCTTCCAGTCCGGCGCCGAGGCGCGAGATGGTCACGTCGACGTGCTTGACGCGCGGGACCCGCATGGCCTCGAAGTTGCCCCACAGCACCAGAACGACCGAGATCGCCAGCACGACCCAAGCCACCGTCGAGCTGCTGAAGAAGATGTGCAGCAGCTGGCCGAGCGCGCTCCAGGCGAACAGCACCCAGATCACACCGAGCATGGTGTCGCCGATACGGGCCGCCCAGTCGAGGGCGCGGCGGCTGTGGCCGAGGTACATCATCAGCGGGAACAGCAGCAGCGCGGCCACGAACAGGATCGTGCCCGGCAGCACCAGCGCGCCGGGCGCGAGCACGAGCGTCCACCACGGGAGGCCGAACAGCAGGGCCAGGACGACGAGCAGGACAGGAAGCCTCACGGACGCACCATTCGCAGAGAATGCGGCGGAACCGTTCCGCCGCGCAGAGCCGACGCGTCTAATGTAGACGGACGATACGGGAACCCGGCCAGCCGATCCTCGAGTGCGACGTCGGCCTGGTCGAGGCGGCCCGAGAGGAACGCCCACTCGTGCTCGTCGGAGCCGTAGTACAAGACCGTGCCGAAGACCTCGGAGAACCGGCGCCACGACGCGAGCAAAGTCTCATTGCGCCACAAAGTCGGGCAGCCCGCCTGGCAGCTCAGCACGCCGCCTTCGGTGAGATGCGAAGCACACTCGCGCAGGAACTCCGTGCCGTACAAGCGGTTGTGCTGCGCCTCGGGGTCCGTGTTCTCGTCGGGCAGGTCGATGACGATCAGGTCGTACAGGCCGCTGTTCGCCAGGAACTTGAACCCGTCCTCGTAGTGGACGTGGATCGGGCCTTCGCCGCGCTCGGCGCGTTCCAGCGCGGAAGTCGTGTAGCCGTAAGGCAAGTGAGCGGCGCAGGCCTTGACCGCCTCGGTGTCGATGTCGACGTGGTCGACGTGCGAAGCACCCGCGGCGACGGCCATCTCGCAGACCACGCCCTCGCTGGAGCCGATGACGAGCACCCGGTCCAGCTGGGACGCGAGCAGCATCGACGGGACCATCAACGCCTCGTGGTAGACGAGCTGGCTGGCGTCCGCGCTCTGGCGTTCGTTGTCACAGAACAGGGTCACGCCATGGGACGTCTGTCCGATGAGGACTTCCTGGAACGGCGTCCGCGCCTCGAAGAGGACCTCGTCGACCTCCCAGAGCCTGGTCAGGCCATCGCCCATGGGCTCGGCGATCCGGCGCATCAGTATTCTCCTCGCAGCACAGTGGACAGTTCGACCGAAGTCGCGTTGAGCGCCTTCGCCAGCAGGCGGACCGCGTGTTCGGGGTCGGCGCGGTCGCCGCAGGTGAAGACGTCGACGAAGACCGCGCCGATCTCGGGGTAGGTGTGGACCGAGGCGTGCGACTCGGCCAGCAGCGCGAGCACGGTCACGCCCTGCGGCGCGAACCGGTGGGCCATCACCTCGCGGACGGTGGCGCCTGCCTCGGTCACCGCGGCCTCCAGCGTCGACCGCAGGAAGTCGGAGTCGTCGAGCAGTGCCGGGGAGATGCCGTGGAGTTCGGCGAGCACGTGGCGGCCCGCGAACCGGCCGACGTCATGCATGGGCGAACCTTCCGACGCAGCGGACGGCGAGCGGCTCGATGCCGTTGAACGCGACCGACGCGTAACTCGCCGTGTACGCACCGGCACCGGGAATCTCCACGAGATCGCCCGCACGCAAGGAAAGCGGCAGCTCGTAGGGCGTGCGCTGATACAGCACGTCGTCGCCGTCGCAGGTCGGACCGGCGAGGATCACCGGGCCGGACGGGCCGTCCCGCTCGGTCAGCAGGCGATAGACGATGGCCTCGTTCTCGGTCTCGGCGAGCCCGTTGTAGCGGCCGATGTCCAGGTAGACCCAGCGCGGCTGGCCGGGTTTGACGAGGACGACCTCGGTCCGGATCACCCCGGCGTCCGCGACCAGCACCCGGCCGGGCTCCAGCAGCAGCGGCGGGTGGCCGTCCGGGAAATACGCCGCCAGCGCCGAAGAAATCGCCGCGGCGTAGTCGGCGAGCGGCGGCGCGGAGTCCCGATAGGACACCGGGAAGCCGCCGCCGATGTTGAGCCGCTCCAGCGGGATGCCGTCGGCGGCGAGCTTGGCCGCGGTCGCGATCCCGATCTCCCACGCCCGCGGGTCCAGCTGCTGCGAACCGACGTGGAACGCCAGGCCGACGCGCAGTCCCAGCGCGACGGCCCGCCGCGCCAGGTCGAGCGCGACCGCGGGCTCGCAGCCGAACTTCCGGCCGAACGGGGTCACGGAGTCGGGCGCGTCCAGCAACAGCCGGATCGACACCAGCGAATCCGGCGCGCACTCGGCCAGGTTCTCGATGTCGCTCAGCGCGTCCGAGGTGAACTCACGGATCCCGCGCGCGTAGGCGAAAGCGATGTCGTCGCGCTTCTTGATCGTGTTCCCGTACGCCAACACCGCGGGATCTGCCCCACGCGAGAGACACAGCTCGATCTCCGCGCGCCCCGCGACATCGAACCCGGCGCCCACGGAGAGCACCGCGTCGAGCACAGCGGGTTCCGGGTTCGCCTTGACCGCGTAGCGAACCTGCGCGCCGGGAAACAGTGCGACGAACTCGCGGGCGCGCGCTTCCACCACATCGGTGTCGACGAGCAGGTACGGGTGGTTCACGCCCCGATGCTAGACGAGCCCGGTCGTGCTCTCCCTGACCTGGAGCGCGAACGGCGTCTGCACCTCGGTCGGCTCGAACGCGTCCGGCTCCGAGCGCCGGTGGATGAGGTCGACCGCCGCGCGGGCGATGGCCGCTTTGTCGGGCGCGATCGTGGTCAGCGACGGGAGCGAGTACGCGCTCTCTTCGGTGTTGTCGAACCCGGCGATCGCGATGTCGTCGGGGACCCGGAAGCCGCGTTCGGCAGCCGTGCGCAGCGCGCCGATGGCGAGCATGTCGTTGAAGCAGAACACCGCGTCCGGCGGTTCGGGCAGGCTGAGCAGGTGCGCCATGGCCGTCGCGCCATCCGCGCGGTGGTAGTTCAACGCCGGCGAGACGTATTCGGGCGGCGACGGCAGCCCGGCGGCGGCCAGCGCCTCGCGGTAGCCGGTCAGCCGCAGCGCGGCCGTGCCACGGTGCGGGTTCGCGCCGATGGCGGCGATCCGGCGGCGGCCCATCCCGGCCAGGTGCGCCACGGCGGTGCGCGCGGCGAGGACGTTGTCGATGGCGACGCGGTCGATCGGCACGTCGAGCGCGTGCTCACCGAGCATGACCAGCGGGACTTTCGGCGCCAGCTCGGTGAAATCGTCGACTTCCAGCGCCTCCGGTCCGATGATCGCGCCGTCGATCATGTGCGGGCCGAGTGAGGCCAGCGTCGCGCGCTCCCGCTCGCGGGTGCCCTGGGTCTGCTCGATGAGCACGCTCCAGTCGCGATCGTGCGCGGCGGTGATCACCAGCCCGGCCAGTTCGCCGAAGTACGGGATGCTCAGCTCCGGCACGACCAGCGCGATGAACCCGGTGCGGCCGCGGCGCAGGTTCCGCGCGCCCATGTTGGGCCGATACCCGGTCGCGGCCAGCGCTTCTTCGACCCGGCGCCGGTTCTCCGGCTTGACGAAGTCGTAGCCGTTGACGACGTTCGAAACCGTCTTCACCGACACCCCCGCCAGCGTGGCGACATCCTTCAGCGTCGGCGCCATGCAACTCCCCTTCCGGTCTCGCGAGCAGATCCTAGCTACAACCTTTGCCGCTTTACAACGTTGTGCCAACGATGTAAAAACTGGTGGAAGCCATCCGGAGTGACGCGGGTCACCGCCGCCCCGCACGTCCGCCGACGTCTCCCCGGCATGAAGGAGCAGCACCCATGCACGTCCCCGCCCAGCGCGCCGCCGTCGCGGTCGCCTCACTCGCCTCACTCGCACTGCTCGCGGGCTGCGCCAAGACCGAGTCGCAGAACTCGGCGCCGTCCGGGCCAGGCCCGGCCGCCTCGGCCGCGCCGCAGCAGTCCGCCGGTCCCGGCTGCACGCTCGCCCAGACCGGCTACCCCAAGCTCGACCTGAAGACCGCGAAGATCGGCTTCTCCCAGTCGGAGAAGGAGGCCAACCCGTTCCGGATCGCCGAGACGCAGTCGATCAAGGACGAGGCGGGCAAGCTCGGCATCCCGGCGTCGAACCTGCTGGTCACGAACGCGCAGAGCGACCTGAACAAGCAGATCGCCGACATCAAGTCGATGCTCGACCAGGGCGCGCAGGCGCTGATCGTGGCGCCGCTGAACTCCGACGGCCTGGCGCCGGCGCTCGAGGCGGCCAAGGCGAAGAAGGTCCCGGTCGTCACCGTCGACCGCAAGGTCACGCAGGCGCCGTGCACCGACTACCTGACCTTCATCGGCTCCGACTTCGTCGCGCAGGGCAAGCGTGCCGCCGACGAGATGATCAGGGTGACCGGTGGCACCGGCAAGGTCGCGATCCTGCTCGGGTCCTCGGGCAACAACGTCACCACCGACCGCACCAAGGGCTTCACCGACCAGCTGGCGAGCGCCAAGGGACTGTCCATCGTGGCGCAGCAGACCGGTGAGTTCGATCGCTCCAAGGGGCAAGCCGTGATGGAGCAGCTCATCCAGAGCCACCCCGACCTCACCGCGGTCTACGCCGAGAACGACGAGATGGGCATCGGCGCGGTCAACGCGCTCAAGGCCGCGGGCAAGAACCCCGGCAAGGACGTCAAGATCGTCTCGATCGACGGCACCCGCAACGCCGTGCAGCTCGTCGTCGACGGGTCGTACAACGCGGTCATCGAGTCGAACCCGCGCTTCGGCAACCTCGCTTTCCAGACGCTGCAACAGTTCGCGGACGGGAAGCCGATCCAGCCGACCGTGATCATCTCGGACGACCAGTACGACGAGACCAACGCGTCGCAGAAGGTCGCGAACGCTTACTGAGAGGGCACAACCGTGCTGGAAGCCGTCGAAGTCTCCAAGGAGTTCCTCGGCGTCAAGGCACTCGACCGGGTCTCGTTCACGCTGAGACCCGGCGAGGTGCACGCGCTCGTCGGGGAGAACGGTGCCGGGAAGTCCACCCTGATCAAGGTGCTGACCGGGGTCTATCAGCCGGACGGCGGGGTGCTGCGGCACCACGGCGCCCCGGTGACCTTCGCCAAGCCGATCCAGGCGCAGCAGGCCGGGATCTCCACGATCTACCAAGAGGTCAACCTCATCCCGCTGATGAGCATCGCGGCCAACGTGTTCCTCGGCCGCGAGCCTCGCAACCGGGGCCTGATCGACTGGCGCAAGCTCAACGCCGACTCCACTGAACTCCTCGCGGGGTACGGCATCACGGCCGACGTGCGCAAGCCGCTGGCCAGCCTGGGCGTCGGCGCGCAGCAGATGGTGGCGCTCGCCCGCGCGGTCTCGCTCGACGCGCGGGTGGTCATCATGGACGAGCCGACGTCCTCTTTGGAGCCTCGCGAGGTCGAGACGCTGTTCACGGTCATCGAACGGCTGCACCGCGAGGGCATCGCGATCCTCTATGTGAGTCACCGGATGGACGAGCTGTACCGGATCTGCGACCAGGTCACCGTGCTGCGCGACGGCAAACTCGTCCACAGTGGACCGCTGGCGGACCTGCCCAGGATCGAGCTGGTGTCGATGATGCTCGGCCGGGCGGTCAGCGACATCCGTGAACACGGCACGACGGGTTTCGGCGAGGATCACCACGCATCGAAGGAACCGTTGCTGCGGGCGGAAAACCTGACCAGCGGCACCAGGATCAACGACGTGTCGGTGACGGTCAGGCCGGGTGAGGTCGTCGGGCTCGCCGGGCTGCTCGGCTCCGGCCGCAGCGAGACCGCACGCGCGATCATCGGCGCGCTGCCGCTCGACGGTGGCACCGTGCTGCTCGCCGGGAAGCCGGTCAAGCGCACGGTCGCCCAGGCCATGCGCGCCGGGATCAGCCTGCTCGCCGAGGACCGCAAGGCCGACGGGATCATCCCGAACCTGTCCGTCCGCGAGAACATCGCGCTCGCCGCGCTCCCCCGGCTGTCCCGGTTCGGGCTGGTCAGCCGGTCCAAACAGGACAGGATCGTGGACACGTTCATGAAACGCCTGCGTATCAAGGCGTCCAGCCCCGATCAGAAGGTCGCCGAGTTGTCCGGCGGCAACCAGCAGAAGGTGCTGCTCGCCCGCTGGCTCTGCACTCAGCCGAAGGTGCTGCTGCTCGACGAACCGAGCCGCGGCATCGACGTCGGCGCGAAGGCCGAGGTGCAGGCCCTGATCGACGAACTCGCGCGCGAAGGGCTCGCCGTGCTGCTGATCTCGTCCGAAATGGAGGAGCTCATCGACGGCGCCGACCGGATCGTGGTGCTGCGCGACGGGACCGTCGCCGGTGAGCTGAGCGGTGAGGACGTCACCGAGAAGAACGTGCTGGCCGCGATCGCGGGGACGCGCTCATGACGCGGACCAGATGGTTGCAGGAGTACGGCGTCTACCTGGCGGTCGCCGGGTTGTTCGCGTTCAACCTGCTGTTCACCGAGAACTTCGTGTCCGCCGCCAACTTCCGCACCCAGCTGTTGCAAGCGGCGCCGGTGTGCATCGTGGCGCTCGGGATGGCGCTGGTCATCGGCACCGAGGGCGTCGACCTGTCCGTCGGCGCGGTGATGGCGTTGTCCGCCGCGCTCATCCCGCTCTATCTCGGGTACGGACCGCTGCTGGCCGTGCTGGTCGCGCTCGTGGTCGGGCTGGCCGCCGGGTTGTTCAACGGATTTCTGGTGGCACAGCTCGGAATTCAGCCGATCGTGGCCACGCTCGGGCTCTTGGTCGGCGGGCGAGGGCTCGCGCTCGTGATCGCCGAGGGCAAGCTCGTCGAGGTCCGGTCGCCGGAGTTCCTGTCGCTGGGCAACGGCGACGTGTTCGGCATCCCGGTGAGCGTGCTGGTCGCGGCGGTGCTCGCGGTCGGCGTCGGGCTGCTGGTGCAGCGGACCACGTTCGGGCGTCAGCTGGTGGCGATCGGCGGGAACCGGTCCGCGAGCGCGCTGGCCGGGTTGCCCGTGAAGCGCGTGCTCATCGGCGTCTACGCGATCTGCGGCGTGCTCGCCGGGGTCGCGGGCGTACTGGCGACCGCGCGGCTCGGCGCCAGCGACCCGGCGGACATCGGGCTGCTGATGGAACTTTCGGCGATCACCGCGGTGGTCGTCGGCGGCACGCCGCTGACCGGCGGGCGGGTACGGGTGCTCGGCACGGTCATGGGCGCGGTGCTGATGCAGCTCGTCCGCGCCACGCTGATCAAGCACGACCTGCCGGATTCGGCCACGCAGATGGTGCAGGCGGCGATCATCATCGCGGCCGTCTACGTCGCACGAGAGCGGAGCACGCGATGACGGCGACCACGGTCCAGGCCAACCGGGAGCGGTGGGCGAGCCTGCTGCAGCGGCAGGGCGCGGCGGTCGTGCTCGTCGTGGTCATCGCCGTCGCGTGGATCGCGTTCCCGCGCTTCGGCTCGCTCGGGAACCTGCGTGACCTGGCGCTGCAGAGCTCGTTCCTGCTGGTCATCGCGCTCGGCATGACGTTCGTGATCATCACCGGCGGTATCGACCTGTCGGTCGGCTCGGTGTACGCGCTGGGCGGTGTGCTCGCGGCGTACGGCTCGCAATGGGGGTTCTTCGGCTCGCTCCTGCTGCCGCTCGCCGTGTGCGGGATCATCGGGCTGATCAACGGGATACTGGTGGCGCGCACGGGAATGGCGCCGTTCATCGTCACGCTGGCGTCGCTACTGTTCGCACGCGGGCTGCTGCTGGCGATCACCAGCGAGGGGTCGACGACGTTCAAGATCCCGGGTGACGCTGTCTTCCTTCGCTTGGGCCAAGGGACTTTCCTCGGTATCGGGTATCCGGTCTACATCGCCGCTGCGCTGTGCCTCGCCGGTGGTGTCCTTTTGCGACGGACGCGGTTCGGGCAGTCGGTGTTCGCCACCGGCGGCGCCGAGTCGTCCGCGCTGCTGATGGGCCTGCCGGTGGCCCGCACCAAGATCGCGGTGTACACGATGAGCGGGCTGCTCGCCGGGTTCGCCGGCGCGCTGACCGCCGCGTACCTCCAGTCCGGCGTGACCGTGATCGGCGTCGGCACGGAACTCGACGCGATCGCCGTCGTGGTCATCGGCGGCACGCTGCTCACCGGCGGCGCGGGCACGATCATCGGCACGGTGATCGGCGTCGGCCTGCGCAACGTGATCCAGAGCGTGATCAACCAGATCGGCACTCTCGACAGCAATTTCCAGTCGGTGGTCAGCGGCGGCTTCCTGCTCGTGGTCGTCGTGGTCCAGCGCTGGCTCGCCAAATCCCGTAACGCATAGAGAGGTTCGTACATGTTCTCTCCGCGTCCGGTGCTACTCGCCGTCGTCGCCGTCCTACTGTCCACTGTGGGCGTTGCCTCAGCGGACCCGCCAAGCTGGAAGCGAATCGAACCAGCGCTGAAGACGCCGTGGTCCGACCAGGTTTCGCCGACCAACGCCCTGCCGGAGTACCCGCGGCCGCAGCTGACCCGCGACCGCTGGCAGAACCTCAACGGGGTGTGGCAGTTCTCGAAGGCCACGGCCGGTGAGGCGCCGCCGATCGGGAAGAACCTCGCGGAGCGGATCCTCGTGCCGTACCCGGTGGAGTCCGCGTTGTCCGGGATCCAGCGGCACGAGACGAACATGTGGTACCGCCGCACGTTCACCGTGCCGCGCGAGTGGCGTGACCGGGTGGTGCTGCGGTTCCAGGCGGTCGACTGGGCCACGACCGTGTGGGTCAACGGCAAGCAGGTCACCCGGCACACCGGCGGCTACGACGCGTTCTCGGTCGACGTGACCGACGCGCTGAAGTCCTCGGGCGAGCAGGAGATCGTGGTCGGCGTGTCCGATCCGAACGACGCGGGCGAGCAGCCGCTGGGCAAGCAGCGCAAGCCCGGCGACGGCATCTTCTACACGCCGAGTTCCGGTATCTGGCAGACGGTCTGGCTCGAACCCGTCGCCGCGACGCACATCGAGCGGCTCGACATGACGCCCGATCTGGCGAAGAGCGCGCTCGCGCTGAACGTCCGCGCGACCGGCGGCGGCATCGTCGAAGCGGTCGCGTACGACGGAAACCGCATGGTCGGCCGGGTGAGCGGCATGGCCAACACGCCCCTGTCGCTGCCGGTGCCCAGGCCGCATCTGTGGACCCCGGACGACCCGCACCTCTACACACTGCGGGTCAGGCTGAACGGCGACCAGGTCGGCTCGTACTTCGGCATGCGGTCGATCAGTCTCGGCAAGACGTCCGACGGCAAGACCCGGATGATGCTGAACGGCAAGTTCGTCATGCAGATGGGCCCGCTGGACCAGGGTTTCTGGCCGGACGGCATCCACACCGCGCCGACCGACGCGGCGCTGCGGTTCGACCTGGAGCAGGAGAAGGCACTCGGCTTCAACATGGTCCGCAAGCACATCAAGGTCGAACCCGATCGCTGGTACTACCACGCGGACCGGCTCGGGCTGCTGGTCTGGCAGGACATGCCGTCGATGATGACCGGCCGTGAGGCGTCGCCGACCGGGCGCGCGAACTTCGAGTCCGAGCTGCACCGGATGATCGAGCAGCACAAGAGCTTCACCTCGATCGTCACCTGGGTGCCGTTCAACGAGGGCTGGGGCGACTACGAGGTCGGCCGGATCGCCGACCAGGTCAAGGCCTGGGACCCGAGCAGGCTGGTCAACGCCGAGAGCGGCGTGAACTGCTGCGACTCGGAGCCGGACAGCGGCCGCGGCGACATGTACGACAACCACATGTACATCGGGCCAGGCGCCCCGATGCCGTCAGCGACGCGAGCCGCTGTCGACGGCGAGTACGGCGGGCTGGGGCTTAAGACGCCGGGACACGAGTTCGACCCGGCCGGCAGCTTCGCGTACGAGATCGTGCCGAACAGCACTGTGCTGACCGATCGCTATGTCGAGTTGCAGAAGCGTCTCACGCTTATCAAGCAGCGATGCGGGGTCTCGGCGGGCGTCTACACCCAGACGACCGACGTCGAGAAGGAGATCAACGGCTTCTGGACCTACGACCGCCAGCTGTCCAAAATGGACTTCGCGAAGGTGCGTGCGGCCAACCAGGCGTTGATCAGGTCGGCCGACACGGCGCCGCCGGGCGAGTTCCCGCCGGGTAAGCCGGGTATCGACGGCATCGACGCGTACGCGTTCAACGAAGGCCAGGGCACGGTGGCGCGTGACAGCGTCGGCGGGCACGACGCGACGGTGACCAACGGCGGCTGGGCCGATTCGGCGCTGACGTTGACCGGCAACGGCCAGGCCGACACCGGCGCGGCGCTGCTGGACACCGCGGGCAACTACAGCGTCTCGGCGTGGGTGAAGCTCAACGTCGTCGACGGCGCGTTCCAGACCGTGGTCAGCCAGGACGGGCCCCGCGACAGCGCGTTCTTCCTGCAGTACTCCGGCGCCGACCGCAAGCTGGCGTTCAGCTTCGTCGGCGAACGCGCGCTCGCGCCCGTCACCCCGGTCGCCGGCCAGTGGTACCACCTCGTCGGCGTCCGCGACGCCGCGCACGGTCAGCTCAAGCTGTACGTCGACGGGCAGCCAGCCGCCGTGCGCGACGCCTGCCTGACCGACAAGACGACCGGCAACACGGTCATCGGCCGGGGCAAGTACGGCGGCAACCCCGTCGACTTCCTCAACGGCTCGGTCGACGAGGTCCGCGTCTACGACCGCGCGCTCACCGACGCCGAGGTCGCCGCGGTCCACACGCGAGGCAGGTAGCGAACCCGGGATAAAGCGGGCTTTACTCCGCGGAGTAAAGCCCGCTTTATCGCGTTCGTGTGGATCAAGATCTGCTACCGTGGCAACCGTGGGTGAACCCATGACTACCCGCCGCCGTTCGTGGCTCGTCCTCTTCTTCCTGGGCGTGGTCGCGGTGGCGGGACTCCACCTCTCCGCGTGCGTCGGGCATCACGACGCACCGCACGAGCATGCCGCCGCCGTGGTCGTGCACCTCGACCACTGCCCGGCCGAGCAGCACAAGGACACCTCCGAGCGGCCGTCGGCCGATGTCGTGCGCCAGCAGGACCAGCCGGGCCCGGTACTCGAAAGTCCTTTCGCCACAACGGAATCCTGGATTCCCGAGTACGGGCACGGCGAGCTCGCCGCGGCGCCGTCGCAGGCACGCACCGGCCGGCGAATACTGCTGGACCACTGCGTTTCCCGTACCTGAGCAGCAACCGCACACCTCGATCCCGGACGCGAACCTTCGCCATCCGGTGTGCCGTCCTGCCCTCGAAACGGGAGAACTCTCTTGACCACAGCCAAACCAGCCGTCGACCGCGCGGTCGGCAACACCCCGGTCCTCTGGATCGAGGACCCGCTCACCGGACCGCCGCACGGCTTCTGGGCCAAGCTCGAAGGCTTCAATCCCGGTGGCATGAAAGACCGGCCGGCGCTGCACATGGTCGCCAGGGCCAGAGAACGCGGTGACCTGGCCGACGGGGCGCCGATCGTCGAGTCCACCAGCGGCACGCTCGGGCTCGGGCTGGCACTGGCCGGCATCGTGCACGGCCATCCGGTCACCCTGGTCACCGATCCCGGGATGGAGCCGATCGTGCGGCGGATGCTGACCGCGCACGGCACCCGCGTCGACCTGGTCACCGAGCCGCATCCGGCGGGCGGCTGGCAGCAGGCGCGCCGCGACCGCGTGCGGCGGCTGCTCGACGAGCAACCCGGCGCGTGGTGCCCGGACCAGTACAACAACCCGGACAACGTCGACGCGTACGCCGGGCTCGCCGACGAGCTGGCCACGCAGCTCGGCCGGATCGACGTGCTCGTCTGCTCGGTCGGCACCGGCGGCCACTCGGCGGGCGTCTTCCGGGTGCTGAGCAGGTACTTCCCGCAGCTCAGGATGATCGGCGTCGACACGATCGGGTCGACGATCTTCGGCCAGCCCGCGACCACCCGGCTGATGCGCGGGCTGGGTTCGAGCATCCACCCGCGCAACGTCGACTACGCCGCGTTCGACGAGGTGCACTGGGTCGCGCCGCACGAAGCGGTCTGGACCTGCCGCAGACTCGCGGCCACGCATCACGCGACCGGCGGCTGGAGCGTCGGCGCGGTGGCGCTGGTCGCGGGGTGGGCCGCGCGCACCGAGGGCCCCGACGTGCGCGTGGCCGCGGTGTTCCCCGACGGCCCGCAGCGCTACTTCGACACCGTCTACAACGACGAATACTGTGCGGCACAAGGACTTCTGGGACAGCGGCCGACCGCGCCCGCCACGATCGACGATCCGGCCGAGCGGGTCGTGACGAGCTGGACGCGCTGCCGCAAGGTGGTCGATCCGGCATGAGCCTCCTCGCGCGGTACCGGTCGTTCGACCGGCCGAGCCGGCTGCTGATGCTCAACCAGTTCGCCATCAACGTCGGCTTCTACATGCTGATGCCGTATCTGGCGACCTATCTGGGCGGCCCGCTCGGGCTGGCGGGCTGGGCGGTCGGGCTGGTGCTCGGCGTGCGGAACTTCTCGCAGCAGGGCATGTTCCTCGTCGGCGGCGCGCTGGCGGACCGCTTCGGCTACAAGCCGCTCATCGTCGCGGGCTGCGTGCTGCGCACGGGCGGGTTCGCCGTGCTGGCCGTCGTCGACTCGCTGCCGAGCCTGCTCGTCGCCTCGGCGGCGACCGGGTTCGCCGGCGCGTTGTTCAACCCGGCCGTCCGCGCGTACCTCGCCGCGGACTCCGGCGAGCGACGGCTGGAAGCGTTCGCCGTGTTCAACGTGTTCTATCAGGGCGGGATCCTCGCCGGACCGGTCGTCGGGCTGGCGCTGACGGCGGTCGACTTCAAGCTCACCTGCCTGGTCGCGGCCGCGGTCTTCGGCGTGCTGACCGTCGTCCAGCTCAAGGCGTTGCCCGCGCAGCGCGAACGGCCGGAAGCCCGGTCACCGGCCGGAATCCGCGCGGTGGCGGGCAATCGGTCGTTCCTGCTGTTCGCGCTGGTGATGATCGGGTCGTACGTGCTGACGTTCCAGACGTACCTCGCGCTGCCGCTCGAGGCACGCCGGATCGCCGGGCCCGGCGCGGCGGGCACCGCGGTGATCGCCGCGCTGTTCGTGGTCTCCGGCGGGCTGGCGATCGCCGGGCAGCTGAAGATCACGGCCTGGTTCCAGCGGAAATGGCCACCCGGCACCTGCATGGCCGCCGGGATCTGCTTGATGGCACTGGCTTTCGTCGCGCCGGGCGCGGCTGCGCGCACCGGGCCGGTGCTCGCCGGTGTCGCGCTGGTGCTGTCGGCGGCGCTGCTGGCGCTGGGCACGGTCGCGGTCTTCCCGTTCGAGATGGACACCGTGGTCCGGTTCGCGGGCGGCAGGCTGGTCGCCACGTACTACGGGTTCTACAACACCGTGGTCGGCGTCGGGATCCTGCTCGGCAACCTGTTCACCGGCACGGTTTTCGACCTGGCCAGGTCGTCGGGATGGCCGGAGCTGCCGTGGCTCGGGCTGGTCGCGCTCGGCGGCGCGTGCGCGTTCGGGCTGCGCGCGCTGGAACGGAGCGGGCACCTGGATCCGGTGCCCGCCCCGGCGTAGCTAGGCGACGTCGCGCCTGGTCACGAGGAAACCCGTGACCACCACGAAGAACGCCAGGTAGACGGCGGCGAGCACGGTGGCCGTGGCACCGCTGAGGTTCGCCACGACCCCGGGCGCGCCGCCGTTCGCGACGGTCGCCGACCCGAGCGCGGCCACGAGTGAGCCGGTCGCCGTGCCGGGCAGCACGTCCGTGATCGGCTGAAGCCAGCTGAGCAGGCCAGCCGCGCCACGCAACAGGTTCTCCACCGCGAGCACCCAGACGACGCCGAGGCCGACCGCTAGCGCGGGGCCGCGGGCGAGCGTCCCGAGCGCGAACCCGCCCATCGTCCACATGCCGAGGATGAGGACACCCGCACCGAGCGCCTTCACCGACTCGCCGAGCCCAGGCATGACCAGGTCCTGTCCCTCGGCGAGGCCGAGCGTGCTGGCGACGGCGAGGTCGACCGCGAAGGTCACGACCACGACCGCGACGACGATGGCCGCCAGCGCGACGAGCGAACCACCCGCGGTGAGCGCGCGACGCGGCCGCATGATGTAGACGGTCTTCCACGTGCCCCAGCCGTATCCGTTGCCGGCGGCGAGCGCGCCGAGCGTCAACAGGATCGCGCCGCCGAACATCGGCATGCCGCCGAGCACCGCCGACGGCACGCCGGCGGGCATGATCCCGGCCAGGATCTGCTGCTTGCTCAGGCCGTCGGAGTTGAACCCGCCGCCGTCACCGACGTACGAGAGATAGCGGAAGACGTAGGTGAAGGTCAAGTTCAGCAGCAGCCAGGCGCCGAACATCACCCAGACGGCGGGCCAGCGCCGCAGCCGGAGCAGTTCGGCACGCGCTCCCTGTGCCAATACGGTCATGGCGTCTCCTTGGTCATCGCGAAGAACGCGTCCTCGAGGGAGCGCTCGGACGGGCGGATCTCGTGCACGGCGATGCCCTCGGTCACGAGCGCCCGGTTGATCTCGGCCGCCTCGCCGCCGTCGAGCACCAGCGCACCGTCCACAACGGACACTTCGGTGGCGTGCCGCGCACAGATCCCGAGCGCGGCTTCGAGCGGGTCGGCCTTGACGAGCAACCTGCCGCTGCCGCGCAGTTCGCTGACGGTCGATTCGGTGACCAGCCGCCCGCGTGAGATGACACCGACCCGGTCGCAGATCTCCTGGACCTCGCCGAGCAGATGGCTCGACAGCAACACGGTCTTGCCGTCCGCCGCGAGCCCGGCGATCAGCTTGCGCATGTCGGTGACACCCGCCGGGTCGAGCCCGTTGGTCGGCTCGTCGAGTATCAGCAACTCGGGATCGCCGAGCAGCGCGGCGGCGACACCCAGCCGTTGCTTCATGCCGAGCGAGTAGGTCTTGAAGCGATCGCGGCCGCGGTCCGTGAGATCGACGCGCGCGAGCACGTACTCGACCTCGTCGTCGCCGAAACCGCCGTAGCGGGCCAGCACGCGGAGGTTGTCGCGGCCGCTGAGGTACGGAAAGAAGCCCGGCCCCTCGATGAGCGCGCCGACGGCGGACTTGCCGGGTGGCTCGCCGAGCACCAGCGCCGTGCCCGATGACGGGCGGACGAGGCCGAGCAGCATCCGCAGCGTGGTCGTCTTGCCTGCGCCGTTGGGTCCGAGGAACCCGTACACCTCGCCGCGGCGGACGGTCAGGCTCACCGCGTCGACCGCGGCACGCGTGCCGTATTTCTTGGTCAGGTCCTGCGTGAGTACGACGTTCATGGTGGGCAAGCGTGCCGCTCGAGGGCTTGTCGCGGCGTCCCCTCTGAGGCGGCACCTGGCCTACGTGATCTGACGTACACGAAAACTCGTTGTACATCTATAACCATTGTAGGACTATAAGCATATGGGAGACTTGAGCCGCCGCCGCAAGCTCGGTGTACTGGCGATCTGCTGCATGAGCCTGTTCATCGTCGGGCTCGACAGCACGATCGTGAACCTCGCGCTGCCGTCGATCCGCCGCGACCTCGACGCGTCCGTGTCCAGCCTGCAGTGGACGATCGACGCCTACACGCTGGTGCTCGCCAGCCTGCTGATGCTCGCGGGCTCGACGGCCGACCGCATCGGCAGGCGGCGCACCTTCCAGACCGGGCTCGTGCTGTTCAGCCTCGGCTCACTGCTGTGCGGCATCGCCACGAACGCGGCGCTCCTCATCGTGTTCCGCATGCTGCAGGCGATCGGCGGCTCGATGCTCAACCCGGTCGCGATGTCCATCATCACCAACACCTTCACCGGCCCGAAGGAGCGCGCCCGCGCGATCGGCGTCTGGGGCGGCGTCGTCGGCCTGAGCATGGCCGTCGGCCCGATGGTCGGCGGCCTGCTCGTCGAGTCGGTCGGCTGGCGCTCGATCTTCTGGATGAACGTCCCGGTCGGCGCGCTCGCACTGGCACTGACCGCGCTGTACGTCCCCGAGTCACGCGCGGCCCGCGCCCGCCGGATCGACCCGGTCGGCCAGCTCCTGGTCATCCTGCTGCTGGCGAGCGTGACCTACGGCATCATCGAAAGCCCCAACCTGGGCCTGTCGTCGCCCCTGATCATCGGCGCCTTCGCGCTGACGGCGTGTTCGCTGGTGACCCTCATCTGGTACGAACAGCGACGCGAGGAACCGTTGCTGGAACTACGTTTCTTCCGCAGCGCACCGTTCTCCGGCGCGACATTGACGGCCATCAGCGGATTCGCCGCACTGGCGGGCTTCCTGTTCCTCAACTCCCTGTACCTGCAAGAGGTACGCGGCCTTTCCCCGCTGCACGCCGGCCTCCTGACCCTGCCGATGGCCGCGATGACGGCCGTATTCGCCCCGATCTCCGGCTGGATCGTCGGCACCCGCGGCCCGCGTCTGCCCCTGCTCGTCGCGGGCGCCGGCGTGACGCTGTCCGCCCTGCTGCTGACCGGCATGAGCGCCGACACCCCGGTGGCCCAGCTCGTGCTGGCGTACGTGCTGTTCGGCATCGGCTTCGGCATGCTCAACGCCCCCATCACCAACGCCGCCGTCTCCGGAATGCCCAGGTCACAGGCAGGCGTAGCGGCCGCGGTCGCGTCAACGAGTCGCCAGGTCGGCGTCTCACTCGGCGTCGCGATCATCGGCTCGGTCGTCACCGCCCAGATCTCCGGCCCCTTCGAGACGGGGTTCGCCGCGGCCAGCCGCCTCGGCTGGTGGATCATTTTCGGCTGCGGCCTCATCGTCATCGCACTCGGCATCCTCACGACAGGCCGCTGGGCCAAGGCGACCGCTTCGGCCGTCTCGGTGGACTTTCTGGAGGAATCGCTGGTGAAGGCGACATGAGCGACGCGGCACAGGTCTGGCAGCGCATGCGCACCGTCGTACTCGAGCAGCACGACCGACGCCACGCCGTCTGCGAAGCGCTCGGCATGAGCTTCATCAAGATCAAGGCCTTGGGCTACATCGCCAAAGGCCCCATGACGTTGACCGAGCTGACCGAGCGCCTGGTCACCGACCGGCCGTACACGACACTGGTCGTCGACGACCTCGAGCGCCGCGGCCTGGCCGAGCGCACCGTCCACCCGGACGACCGCCGCCGCAAGATCGTCTCCATCACGCCTGCCGGACTCAAGGACGCCGAACGGGCCCGGCTGATCGTCGGTGCGCCACCCGAGCCTCTGCTCGCCCTCTCCCCCACTGAACTCGAAACCCTTGACCGCATCCTCGGGAAGCTTGTGGAACCCCCGGGATAAAGCGGGCTTTACTCCCGGGGATAAAGCCCGCTAAACATCGGGGAGTAAAGCAGGCTTTATCGTGGTCTCTGGTTCTGGTGGGAGGCCTCGTTTTGGGGTTGCGGTGGGTGCGTTTCGGGCCGGTCCCGTGGCTTGCGTGGTGTTTCGGGTTGCTGGAAGGGCTGACGACGTGTGCTGGTCGCCTCGGGTTTGTTGAGACCAGTTCGGGTGTCCACAGTGGATCCACCTGTGGTCAGTGGCATAGTCCTCTAGTTTTGGGTATGATGGAGGCATGTCCACCACCGAGACACTTGCCGAAGCGCCGCCGCAGTGGTGGCGCTGGGACAAGGACGCGCTCATGCTGGACTACGTCGCCCTTGAACAAGAAAAGCGCCGTTTGGACGCCAAACAGGGACAGATTCTGGCGGAGATCGAATCCCGCGGTGTGCGGGAAGTAACCGGCTATGCGGCGCTCTCGCAGTGGGTGTCGAAATGCGCGCGGGTGAAACCGTCGGAGGCGTCCGCGCGGGTCAGGCGAGCCCGCGACTTGAACCAGCGTCGTGATGGTGCCACTGAGATTCCCGCGTTCGCTCCCTATACCGCGGCCGCCGCTGCCGAAGGGGATCTGGGTGCGGATCAGATCGATGCGGTGTTGAAGGCCTTGCATGCTCTGCCGTCGACACTGACCGCCGAGGAACGGGAAGTCGGGGAGAAGATCCTCACCGACCTGGCTGCCGTCGGCGATCTGAATGAGATTCCGGTGGCAGGGAAGCGGCTGCTCGACCAGATCGACCCCGACGGGCGGTCGTGTCATGACAACCGTGTAAGCCACGGATGGACCAGGATCGGGTCGCTGACCGCGACCCAGAAAGGCTCCACCTGTGACCGAGGACACACCTGACCGGGATCCGGGCTCCGCAGCCGGCGAAGCGCTCGCGCGCGTGCTACCGCCAGAAACGCTGGACGCGTTGGTGAAAGACGCGTACGAGAATGGCGGCGCGCTGGGCGCCCAAGAATTGCTAAATCAGATGACCAAGGCGGTGCTCGAAAGGGCGCTGGACGCCGAGATGACCCATCATCTTGGCTATGAGAAAGGAGACCCCGCCGGGAACGGTTCCGGGAATTCCCGGAATGGCAGGTCTCCAAAAACCGTGTCGACTTCGAATGGTCCGGTCGAGCTGGCGGTGCCGCGTGACCGGAACGGTTCGTTCGAGCTTAAACGATCGTGCCGAAACGTGCACGCAGGCTGGGTAATATCGACGAGGCGATCCTGTCGCTGTATTCGCGTGGCATGACCACCCGGGATATCGAATCTCATTTACGTGAAGTATATGGCGTGAACGTGTCGCGAGAATTGATCTCCAATGTGACCGACGTGGTGACCGACGAGATCGCGTTGTGGCAATCTCGGCCTTTGGACGAGATGTACCCGATTCTCTATGTCGACGGCCTGCGACTGCGGGTCAAGGACAAGGGCGTGGTCACCTCCAAGGTCGCCTACCTGGCCATCGGCGTGGACATGGAAGGCCGCAAACACGCCCTCGGGCTCTGGATCGCCGACACCGAAGCGGCGAAGTTCTGGGCCAAGGTCGTCACCGACCTGCGCAACCGTGGCGTGAAAGACATCCTGATCGCCTGCTGCGACGGCCTGACCGGGCTGCCCGACGCGATCCGCGGCGCGTTTCCCGACACCGTAGTCCAAACCTGCGTCGTGCACGTGATCCGCAACGCCATGCGGTTCATTTCCTATGGCGATCGGAAGAAAGTCGCCGCCGCCATGCGGGACATCTACACCGCGCCGACACTCGAGGCGGCCGAGATCGCACTCACTCAGTTCGATAAAGACTTCGGCATACAATACCCCGCCGCGATCCAGGTCTGGCGACACGCCTGGAACGACTTCACCCCATTCCTCGACTATCCACCCGAACTCCGCAGAATCGTCTACACAACAAACCTGATCGAGAACATCAACTTCCAGCTCCGGAAAATCACCAAGAACCGCGGCCATTTCGACAGCGACACCGCCGCGACAAAACTGCTCTACCTCGGACTCCGCAACATCACCAGCAACCGAGGCGGACCATCAGGAACCGGCACCCGAGGCTGGAAACAAGCACTAAACACGCTCGCCGCACTCTTCCCCGACCGCCTGCCACTCCACTAGAATCAGAGAAGAAATCATCCGTGGCTTACACGGAAATCATGACAGGGCCCGACGGGCCCGAACCCCGCGACCCCGAACCTGCCGAACGTGGGAACGAGTTGCAGTACATCACCCACCGCGACGGCAGCCACGGCGTGAAAGTCCGTATCGACTCCGAAACCCTCGCCCGACTCAAAGCCCTCCTCGACCCCTTGGCGAAACCCCGCCCAGCCACCGATGACGAAGGTCCCGATCTGCGGTCGCAGTGGGAACGCAATGGCGATGCCTTCGCGACTTTCGTTCGCCTGGGTATGGCTCACCCCGATATTCCGACTCAGGCTGGGGAGTCGGTGCATGTGGTGGTGACGGTGTCGCTGGAAGACCTCAAAACCGGCCTCGGACGGGCCTGTCTGGACCTGGTCGGCGATATCTCCGCCGCCGAGGCGCGACGGATGGCGTGTGAATGCAAAGTCATCCCCGCCACCCTCGGAGCGCACGGGGAACCGCTCGACCTCGGCCGAGCCCAACGCCTCGCCTCCCCAGCCCAACGCCGAGCCCTCGCGATCAGAGACCGAGGCTGCGCGTTCCCGGGGTGTACGGAGCCTCAGCAGCGCTGTACCGCGCATCATATTGTCCATTGGGCACACCACGGCGAAACCGAAATCCATAATCTCGTCCTGCTCTGCAGCCGGCATCACCGGCTGATCCACCACAGTGACTGGAAAGTCCGGATGGCCTACGACAACCACCCCGAATTCATCCCCCCGAAGTTCATCGACGCAACCCAGACGCCCCGCCGCAACACCATGCACACCACCCGAACCTGAACCAACCCCGGAAAACGCACCACCCATAGCCCCACCGCCAGGCGCAGCCACCCCACTGCGCCGCATTCTCATATCCCCAGCCAGAAGCCGAACCTCGAATCGAGAGCTTCCCCCGGCCTCCGGCAGCCCGACCCAGAAACGGGGTGGGCGCACCGCACTCCCAGCCACCAACGACCGACCCCGCGACTGATCACGCCACGGTGCCCCGGTCCGTATGGAGGTTTCCGCTGCCAACCACCACAAAAACCCGACCACCGAGCGGAAACTTCCATACGGGACCGGCCCGAAACGCACCCACCGCAACCCCAAAACGAGGCCTCCCACCAGAACCAGAGACCGGGATAAAGCCTGCTTTACTCCCCGATGTTTAGCGGGCTTTATCCCCGGGTGTAAAGCCCGCTTTATCCTGGGGTAACTGTGGTTTCAAAGAAGGCGGCGAGGTCTTCGCGGGAGGCGCCGGGGAAGCCGGGGGCCGCGTCCGACCAGACGAGGTCGGCGAGGTCGCACGCGCCCGGGTCGCCCTCGGTGAGGTAGGACAGCCGGTCCGGCAACGTCCAGGCCGCCAGGCGCTGGCGTACCCATTCGCCAGGGTCCAGGACGGCCGAGCCGCCGCTCAGCATGCCGAGTATCTCGGACACCCGGCCGGGCCACGGGCCGATCGGGGTGTCCTTTGTGGCCACCCAGTCGGCGAACAGCGTGGTCAGGACAGCGGAGGACGGGACGTCGAGTACGGCGGCGATCGGGGTGGCGAGGCGCCAGAGCCGATGTTGCTCGTCGCGGCGGCCGTAGGTGGCCCAGTTGGTGACCGTGGCCGCGCTGGTGACGGCGAGGCGGTGGATGGCGGGGACGCGGACGGACTCGGGGAGGCGGGTGGCGACCGTGTCGGCGTCGGCGAGCACACAGCGGGCGAGGGCCACCGTGAGCTCGTCGGCCATGCGGGAGCCGGGTGGTTCGCTCATCGCGGGCACCAACAGCCGGGTGAGTGCTTCGACGGCTCCATAAAGGACTGAACGGGTTGACGCGGTGGCAGTCGACTCGGGGTCGAGGACGGCCATGGCCGGACGGAGTGCGGGTTTGTCCATGACCAGGCGGCGGTCGCCGTCGGAGAGGACCGTGATCGGGCTGACCTCGCCTGCCGCGCCGATCGTGGTCGGCACCGCGACCGTCCGCAGTGGACGGTTGTGGCCGCGGAAGTCCGGGTTCGTCGCGGCGAAGGCGGCCGCTTTGACGACGTCGATCACCTGGTCGTCGCCGATCGCGAGGAGGGTGTCGGCCTCGGCGAAACGGGCGGCTTCGGTGAGCCGGAGCACCTCGCGGAGGCCGGCGCGGTCGAGCGGGAACGGGACGGTGCGCAAGCCCGCGTCCACAAGGGACGAACACCAGCGTTGCACGAGCCCGGCCCGGCAGGCGTCGGTGCCGGAGACGACGAGCACGCGTTTCGACCGGCCCGCCAACGAGACGGCCGCTCGGCGTCTCGCGCCGGCGCCGGTCAGTACTTCGGTGGGTGCCTGCCAATCCCAGCGAGCCATGGTCATCTCCGGCGGGGTGTCGCGCGATTGTCCGCTCGCAACATCCTGCGCACGGGACCGGACCGGCAAGATGATCACCGCGAATACGTCAGCTGGCCGCCTGAAGTCTGCACCATGCAGATCGGCTCAGGCCCGCTTGCGCCGCCAGCTGACGATCAGCAGCCACAGCAGATACAGCCCGCCGACGAGTCCGGTCGCGATGCCGACCGGCAGGCTCGTGGACGGAAACAGGCGCTGGGTAAGGAAATCGCACGTCACGAGCAGCAGTGCGCCGACGAGCGCGGACGCGCCGACGCGCAGTGCGCCGACCAGGCGCTTGGCCAGCTGGGGCGCGGCGAGCGCGATGAAGGCGATCGGTCCGGCGACCGCGGTCGCGAAGGCGGTCAGGCCGACGCTGACCGCGATCAGCACCAGGCGGGTGCGTTCGACGGGGACGCCGAGCCCGGTCGCGGCGTCGTCGCCCATCTCCATCAGCGCCATCCGCCTGCCGTGCACGAGACCGATCGGGAGCAGCACGGCGACCGCGGCCGCGACCGGGCCGACGTGTTCCCAGCCGATCCCGTTGAGCCCGCCGACGAGCCACGACTGCGCGGCGACGGCGTCACGCAGCGAAGCGCGGGTGATCAGGTACGAGTTGACCGCGATGAGCATCGCGGACACCCCGAGCCCCACCAGCACCAGGCGGACGCCCTGCACCCCGCGCCGGTAGGTGAGCAGGTAGATCACCACCGCCGTGAGGAAACCGCCTGCCAGCGCGCCTGCCGCCGTCTCACCCGTGCCCGCGTCGGTCAGCACGATGAGCAGCAGCGCGCCCGTCGCGGCGCCCTCGGTGAACCCGATCATGTCCGGGCTGCCCAGCGGGTTCGCCGACAGGCTCTGCGTGATCGCGCCGCCCGCCGCGAGCGCCGCGCCGACGAGCAGCCCGGCGAGCAGCCTCGGCAGCCGGAACTCGGTCACGATGAACTGCGCGTCACCGGTTCCGGTCAGCGCGCCGAAGACCTCGCCGATCGACAGCGGATAGTCGCCGCTGACCAGGCTGAGCACGCTGACCGCGAGCACCGTCAGCACGAGCACGCCCCGGCGGATCATCGGCGCACCAGCGCGATGAACACCGGCGCGCCGAGGAACGCCGTCACGATGGCCACCTGCAGTTCCTCCGGTGCGATCAAGACCCGTCCGACGATGTCCGCCAGCAGCAGCAACGCGGGCGCGAGCACCGCCGACAGCGGGAAGACCCAGCGCTGGTCCGGCCCGACCAGCAGCCTGGCGATCCGCGGCACGGCCAGTCCGACGAACGCGATCGGCCCGGCGGCCGCCGTCGCCGCTCCACAAAGGACGGTGACGGCCACGACGCCGAGCGCCTTCGTCCGGCCGACCCGCACGCCGAGCGCCCGCCCGTGCTGGTCGCCGAGCGCGAGCACGTTGAACGGCCGCGCCAGGCACAGCGCGAGCACGATGCCGGCCACGATGAACGGCGCGAGCGCGACGACCACGTCCATCCGGCGATTGGCCAGCGAGCCGACGCTCCAGAACCGGAACTGGTTGAACGTGGCCGTGTTGAGCATCAGCAGTGCCGAGACGTACGCGATGAGCACGGCGGTGACGGCCGCGCCCGCCAGCAGGATCCGGTCCGGCGTGACCCCGCCGCCCGCCGAGCCCGCGCCGTAGACGAGCAGCGCCGCGAGTCCCGCGCCGGCGAACGCGAACCACACGTAGCCGGAGACGCTCGCCACACCCGCGAAGGCGATGCCGGAGACGACCGCGGCGGACGCGCCCGCGTTGATGCCGAAGAGCCCAGGGTCGGCGAGCGGGTTGCCGGTCATCGCCTGCAGCACGCTCCCGGCCAGGCCGAGCGCGGCGCCGACGAGTATCCCGAGCAGCATCCTCGGCACCCGCAGGTCGTGGATGATCACCGCGTCCGGCGACCCGTCGTTGTGCAGCAGCACCGAGAGGGTCGAGCCGAACGGGATGCCCTTCGACCCGATCCAGAGGCTGAGCAGGGATACCAGCGCGAGGACCGCCAGTGCGGCCAGCAGCGCTCCGAACCGGCGGACTGAGATCACGCCCATAAGGTTAGGCTAACCTGACAAACACCTGATCATGGAGGTACCGATGGCTCGAAAAATGGCGCTGGCGCTGTGCGCGCTGCTGCTCACCGCCGCCTGCGGCACCCCCGCGAACCAGACCACCGCCGCGCCCGGCGCGAGCCCGGCCGAGCCGGGCGCGTTCCCGGCGACCATCGAGCACAAGTACGGCAGCACCACCGTCAAGGCGGAGCCGCGCCGGGTGGTGGCCGTCGGGCTGACCGAGCAGGACGCGCTGCTCGCGCTCGGCGTGGTCCCGGTCGCCACCACCGAGTGGGACGGCGACTACCCCGGCGCCATCGGCCCGTGGGCCAAGGAGAAGCTGGGTTCGGCCGCGCTCCCGCAGAAGCTGCCCGCGGGCGAGGTCCCGTCGTACGAGAAGATCGCCGCGCTGCACCCCGACCTGATCATCGCCCAGTACGGCGGCCTGACCCAGGAGCAGTACGACAAGCTGGCCAAGATGGCGCCGGTCGTCGCGCAGCCGAAGGCGTACCCCGACTACGGGGTCGGCTGGCAGGAGCTGACGAAGAACGTCGGCATCGCCGTCGGCAGGCCGGCGCTGGCGGCCAAGCTCGTCGGCGAACTCGAGGCCAAGATCGCCACGATCCGGCAGCAGCACCCCGAATTCGCGGGCGCGACCGGGCTGATGGCGAGCCCGTGGGAGGGGTACTTCGTCTTCGCGAGCGCCGATCCGCGCTCCCGGCTGCTCACCTCGCTCGGCTTCAAGATGCCCGCCGACCTCGACACGGTCATGAAGGGCAAGTTCGGTGCGGCGCTCAGTGCCGAACGGACCGATCTGCTCAACGTCGACGCGCTCGTCTGGATCGTCGAAGGCATCGAGCCGGGCAAGGCGATGCTCGGCAAGGACGCGCTCTACAGCGGGCTCAAGGTGGCCAAGGAAAAGCGCGAGGTGTTCGTCGACAGCCCGACGGACTTCGGCCGCGCGCTGTCGTTCTCCTCGATCCTGAGCCTGCCGTTCGTGCTGGACAAGCTGGTCCCGCAGCTGAGCGCGGCCGTCGACGGCAACCCGGCGACCGAGGTCAAACCGCTTTAGCGGTGGCGATCCAGCCTTCGCGGGCGCTCGGGTACGCGGGCCGCCAGCCGGTCGCGTCCCGGAACCGCCGGTTGCTCACCCGCAGCGACCGGGTCAGTGAGGTGACCCGGTCGCCGAGCACCAGCGCGACCCGGCCTGGCCCGCGTACCCAGGCCCGTTTCCCGGCGGCGCGGGCGAGCGCGTCGGCGAACTCGCGTTTGGTCAGCGGTTCGTCGTCGACGACGTTGTAGATCCCGGCGGGCGCGGTCAGCGCGGCGGCGACCGCGGTGCCCGCGTCCGTCATGTGGATCGACGAGACGTAGCCGCCGGGCGCGCCCATCACGAGGCCGACCCGGCGGCGCGCCTGCGCGAGGATCTGCTCGCTGTGCGCGGCGCCCGGCCCGTAGAACCAGCCGAGCCGCACCACGATCCCGGCGCCACCGGCCGAGGTGAACCGCTTCGCGCTGGCCTCGGCGGCCAGATTTCCTTTGGTCATCGGATAATCGTCGACCGGCGCGTCCTCGTCGACCCAGCGCGGGCCGCGGTCGCGGTACAGCATGCTGACCGATTCCTGGATCACCCGGCCGACACCGGCGGCGAGCGCGGCGTCGACCACGGCCGCCGAGCCGAGCGTGCGGATGCGGTCGTTGTCCTTCCACGCGCTGGCGTAGAGGAACTTCGTCATCGGCGGGATCGACGAGGCCAGGTTGACCACGACGTCGTGTCCCGCGAACGCTTTCGTCAACGCCTTGGTATCGAAGATGGACACCGAGACCGGTTTCGCGCCTTGCCTGGTGAGCACCGCCGCCTTTTCGGTCGAGCGGGCGAGCGCGGACACCTCGTGCCCGGCCCCGATCAGCGTGGGGATGACATGGCCGCCGATCGCGCCGGTACCGCCCGTGACGAAAACCTTCATACCAGCCACGGTAGATCAAGGAAGGGCCCGGCACAGTGCTTCCAGCGCTGCGCCATAAGCGTGATCCGGTGGAGTCGAGTAGCCGACGACGAGTCCGTCGAACGCGGGCATCGTCGCATCCGGATGCCGGAACGCGGCCAGCCCGTCGAGCGCGATCCCTTGCCACGCCGCGGCTTTCACCACCGAGGCCTCCGTGCCCTCCGGCAGCCGGAGCACCGCGTGCAGCCCGGCCGAGATCCCGGTGACCTCGATGTGCGGCGCGAGCGCGCCGACGAGCTGATCGCGGCGCCGCCGGTATCGCAGGCGCATCCGCCGGATGTGCCGGTCGTAGGCTCCCGAGGTGATGAAGTCGGCCAGCGTCAGCTGATCGGGCACGCTCGCCCAGGCCTCGCGTTCTCCTTTCGCCGCAACGACCTTCTCGACGAGATGCTCGGGTAGGACCATCCATCCGAGACGCAGCGCCGGTGACAGGCTCTTGCTCGCGGAGCCGATGTACAGCACGCGCTCGGGGTCGAGGCCCTGCACGGCGCCGACGGGCTGGCGGTCGTAGCGGAACTCACCGTCGTAGTCATCTTCGATGACCAGCCCGCCCCTGGCGACGACCTCGGCCCGCCGCTCGTGGTGCAGCGGGCCGCCGGTCGGGAACTGGTGCGCGGGCGTCAGCAGCACCGTCTTCGTGGTCGCTTCGCCGACCCGCGCGCCGTGTTCGTCCAGCGGCAGCGGGAAAGCGCGCGGCAGCAACGACCAGTGGAACGGCAGGCCGTACGACTCGACGGACAGCGGGCCCGTCAGCACCTGCGGGAAGAGCAGCCTGAGCGCGTGCGCGAACCCCGAGCACACCACGACGCGGTCCGGCGACGTCCGCACCCCGCGCGCCCGCCCGAGGTAGTCGGCCAGCGCCACACGTAATTCGATCCGGCCACGCGGATCACCCGGCCCGAACGCCTCCGACGGCGCGGCGGTCAACGCCCGGCGCGCGGACGCGAGCCAGTCCGTGCGCGGGAACGAGGCGGCGTCCGGCTGACCCTGGCGCAGGTTGTGCACGGTCTGGGGAGCAGGCGATTTCTTGGGCAGCCGCACGGGTTTGACCGGCACGGCGCGCTGGGCGACCCGGGTGCCGGAACCCTGGCGCGCGGTCAATCTGCCCTCCGCGACCAGCTCCGCGTACGCGTCGGCGACCGTGTTGCGCGCGATGCCGAGGTCCGTGGCCAGCGACCGGTACGGCGGCAACCGGGTGCCGGCGGGCAGCCTCCCGACGGCCTCGCGCAGCGCCTCGATGAGCTTCGCGCGCTTGCTGCCGGACGCCGAGAGCGCCAGGTGCAGGTCGACCGAATTGACCCATGATTCTTCCATCGGAATGCACCATACATCGGGTCAAATCCGGCCGTAGATTGATCCACATGACGAACCGAATCAACTTCGCCAAGACCGCCCCGAAGGCCTTCAAGGCCCTGATCAGCTTTGACGCCGCCGCCCGCGACGGGCTCGACCCCGCGCTGGTCGAGCTGGTCCAGATCCGCTCGTCACAGCTCAACGGCTGCGCGTACTGCCTGCACATGCACACCTCGGACGCACGCAAGGCCGGCGAGAGCGAGGAGCGGCTGCACATGGTCGCCGTGTGGCGCGACGCGCCGAGCTTCTTCAGCGAGAAGGAGCAGGCGGCGCTGGCGCTGGCCGAGGCCGTGACCAAGGTTTCCGGTGGCGTGCCGGACGACGTCTACGCGACCGCCGCGAAGCACTTCGACGAGACCGAACTCGGCCACCTGCTCGCGCTGATCTTCACCATCAACACCTGGAACCGCATCGCCATCAGCACCGGGAAGGTCCCGGGCACCGACGAGCGCGCCAAGGCCTAACCGAGCAGCGGTTTCACCTGCGCGCCCGCGGCCGCCGCGGCTTCCCGCGGCGGCCGGGCGTGCGCCAGCACTTCCTGCTCCATGAGCCACACCACCTGCGAGACCTGGGCGTACTTGTCGCCGTAACTGCCGCGGGCCCGCGCGCTGAGCATCTGGTGCGCGAACACCGGGATGATCGGGCTCCACGCCCAGGCCTGGTCGGTGACCGTGTCCTTGCGGTTGGGGATGCCGGACAGTCCCTTCCCCAGCTCGGCCCAGCTGTTCCGCGGGTCGGCGATCCACCTGGCCACGTCCCACGCCTCTTCGACGTGCGCGCTGCCCTTGCCGACGGCGAGCACCTCGCCGCCGAGCGGGGAGGCCGAGTTGCCACCGGAGCCGGTCGGCCACAGCGCGACGTCCCAGCCGAACTTGGCCTGCTCGACCGAACTGAGCACCCACGGGCCGTTGATCATCATCGAGCAGCGGCCCGCGCCGAACTCGCGGCCGATGTCGGACTGGCCGGAGTGGAGCATGGACTTCGGGACGCTCTTGTCCTGGTTGATCAGCTTGTCCACCAGGTTCAGCGCGGTCACGCTCGCCTTGTCGCCGAGGCCGCGGAGGTCGCCGCCCGCCTGCCACAGCAACGGCAGGAAGGTGAACGTGCCTTCTTCGTTGGCCGCGGCCGAAAAACACAGTCCCGCGTGGTCGCCGTTGGTCAGTTTGCGTGCGCTCGCCACGAGTTCGTCCCAGGTCTTCGGCGGCTCGGTGACACCGGCGGCGGCGAAGTGGTCCTTGTTGTACCAGAGCGCGGTGGTGTTGCTGCGGAACGGGACGCCGTAGAACTGCTTGTTCACCTGGACACTCTGGACGACCGGGTCGAGGTACTCCTTGAGCGCGTCCCACATCTGCACGCGCGAAGTCAAATCCGTCAGCACGCCCTGTTTCGCGAACACCGGCACGTCCGCGTTGTCGATCGCGGCGAGATCGGGGAATGTGCCGTTCTTGGCGGCTTCCTGAAGTTTCGCGCGGAAATCACCGAATCGGACGACGGTCCGGCTGACGGTCACATTCGGGTGACTTTTTTCGTACCGCGCGATCAAGTTCTTCACCGCGTTGTCGGCGCTGGGCGAATAGCCGAAATAGTCCCACCAGGTCAACACCGTCTTGCCTGCCGAGTCGGCTTCGGAGTCGCCGCACGCCGAGGTCAGCGTCAGCAAACCCGTCAGCAGCAAGGATCCCAGCACGCGGCGGGCGCGGCGTCTTCCACTGGTCATCCTCGAACCCTAGCGGTACCGGCCATCGGGAACCGCATTCTCCACACCCGAGGAGAATCAGCCTTTTTGACCGTAACCGCGAAGCTTCACCACGACTCGCTCGATTTCTTCCGGCGGCAGCAACCGGGGCGTGCCTGCCGCCCGCGCGGTGAGCCAGACCTGGCACAGCCATTCGAGCTGACGGGTCCGTCCATAAGCGTCCGCGAGCGACGAGCCGAACGTAATCGTCCCATGATTGGCGAGCAGACAACCACGCCTGCCGGCCAGCGCGCCGAGCATCGATTCGGCCAGCTCTTCGCTCCCGTAGGTCGCATAAGGCGCGACTTTCACCGACGGCCCGATCAACGCGCCCGCGTAATGCACGGCGGGCACCTCATCGACCAAAGTGGACACCGCGGTCGCGTGCAGCGCGTGCGTGTGCACGACCGCGGTGATCGGGGCGCCGTCCGGATCGACCGCCGTCCGGTACAGCGCGAGATGCATCGGCAGCTCGCTCGTCGGCTTCAGCGTCCCGTGCACGACCGTCCCGTCCAGCGAGACGACGGGGATGTCCGAGGCGCCGAGCGTCGCGTAGTCGACGCCGGTCGGGGTCACCGCGACGAGGTCGCCCCGGCGGGCGGACACGTTTCCCGAGGTTCCGACCACCAGGCCGTCGGCCGCCATCCTGCGGGCGTAGTCGGAGATTTCAGCGCGCAGCTGTCCCATGAGCACCGCGCCAGTTTAGGGATCGGGCAGCTCCATGAGTCCATCGACGACGTCGTCGAGACTGCCCTCGACCGACCAGAGCACCTGGCCGCCCGGATCGCAGCGCATGGCGGCGGCGTCGGTGGTGTAGCGCACCCGCACCGCGTCGGCCTGGCCGCCAGGCCAGCTCCGGACGCCGTTGACCTGGACGAGTTCGCCGGAGTCGTCGTGCGCCGGATGGAACGTCCAGCCTGCGTCCCGCAGCCGCGCCAGCCGCTTGAGCTCGGGATAGGCCACGAAGTCCGCTTCCTCCATCTTCCACCCCAGAGATGGTCACCGGCCCGCACGGAAGCGGCGAGGGCGTTCCGTACGGGCCGGCTTTCTCGGTGAGCGGGGATTCGCGCCACCGTTGATCAGCGTGCAAGAGGATCCCGCGGAGCGGAACACCAGCGAGCGGGGGCGAAGCGGGCGTGCCGGGGAAACCCGGGGCAGATTCGCGAGGTCGTGACTCAGCGTGTCTGGTTGGTTAGACTTCACACTATTGGGAGGTCGACTATGCCGGAACCCAATCATCTCCTCCGGGCGGCGCGCCACCGGCTGCCGTCCCCCGGCGCGCCCGGCGAACACGCCAGCCGCGCCGAGGTGGCTTCGGCGGTCAACCAGTGGCTTTGGCGGGAAACCGGCAAACGCTACGAGCTCGACGCGCACTACCTCGCCAAGCTCGAACGCGGCGTAGCACGCTGGCCCAACGCGGCCTACCGGTCGGGGCTGAGGCACGTGCTCGCCGCACAGGACGACGCCGCGCTCGGATTCCGGCCACCCCGGCGAGCGGATCGTGGGCCGACACCAGCGCCCAGCACGGTCACCAGCCCGCAATGGGATGCCGAACTGGTCGCCGAACGCGCGACGGCCGTAACGGGGGATGATTTGACGCCACCGACCCGACGCACGGTACTAGCCGGCGCGGCCACCCTGATGGGTGCCGCACTGGCGGGTGAACTGGAGCCCTTCCTCCGGCCGACGGTCGTCGGCCACGGCAGGGGCACCGCGTTCACCGCGGAGGAACTCGAGTCAGCCGAGCAGCTCACCGCCACCCTCCGCGCCTGGCACACCCGCAACGGCACGCTCGCCCGCACGGCGGTGGTCGCCCAGCTCAACACGCACACGCGCAGGCTCCGCGCCGCCCCGCAGGGCACCCCGGAGACGCTGCGCGCGTTCCGGATCGGCGCCGAACTCGCCGACGTCGCGGCCTCGATGACCTGGGACGCCGCGCAGCATTCGACGGCGCAGCGGTACTTCATCCTCTCCGCCCAGCTGGCGCACGCCGCGGGCGACGACGCGCTGGCCGCCGTCGCGCTGGCCTCGCTGGCCAGGCAGTGCTACGACCTCGGCCATCCCGACGACGGGCTGGAAATCATCCAGCTCGCCCAGTACGGCACCCGGCGCACGGCCACGCCCCGGCTGCGCGCGGTGCTCGCGACCAGGGAGGCGTGGGCGTACGCGCTGCGCGGGGACGCGCGCGCGTTCCGCCGCACGGTCGGCCTCGCCGAGGACCACCACGCCGAGGGCGTGCGCGACATCGACACGGTGACCCCGTCGGCACGCAGCCTCGACGAGGCCGAACTCGCCGGCGTGATCGGCGCCCGCTACCGCGACCTCGCCCGGTTCGACGCGAGCCACGCGCGGCCCGCGCAGGAGTACATCGCCAGGGCGCTGGCGCTGCGCGATCCCACCAGGGTGCGCAACCAGGTGTTCGACCTGATCGGGCTGGCCCGCGCGCATCTCATCACCCGCGAGCCGGACCGCGCGGCCGAGCTGGTGCTGCGCGCGCTGCCGCTCGCGGGCACCTGGACCGGCGGGCGCGTCGGCACGAAGCTGCGCGACTTCCACCGCGAAGCCGCCCCGTTCATGACCGTTCCGGCCGTGCGAGACGCCAGGGAAGCCGTTTCCACGCTCATCGCCTGTTAGGGAGAGCTTTGCGAATCGGCATCACCGGACACACCTCGCTCAGCGCTGCCAGCATCGGGCTGATCTTCGACCAGCTGCGCGCGCTGCTGGCCGATCAGCCGGACCTGGTCGGCGTGACCTGCCTGGCGCGCGGCGCCGACCAGCTCTTCGCGCGGGCGGTGCTCGACCTCGGCGGCCGCGTCGAGGTCGTGCTGCCCGCCGCGGATTACCGTGCGCGCAAGGTGAAACCCGAAAACCTGGACGAATTCGACGCGCTGCTCGGCAAGGCCGAAACGGTGCGCACCATGCCGTTCGCCGAGTCGGGCGGCGCCGCGTACATGGCGGCGAGCGAACAGGTGTTGTCCACAGTAGACAAACTGGTCGCGGTGTGGGATGGCAAGCCCGCCGGCGGGCATGGTGGCACGGCGGATGTGGTCCACGCGGCCCGCGAACGTGCCATTCCGGTGACCGTCGTGTGGCCAATAGGCTGCGCGAGGGAATGATTTTGACCTATTTGGTCCATCGGATTCAGCGCATTGACGCGTCCGATGTCTCACTCGTAGTCTGAGCCCCATCAGGATCAAGAGCACCTTCGACTGAAGCCCGGTCCCCCGCATAGCCCACCGCAAGCCCGTCGGCATCCGCCTCTGCCGCCGCGGCGTTCCGTGGCGTTCCGTGCCGTGCACCGGTCAGTGGAATGTGTTGATATAGGAGGCGCATTTCAGAATGCAACGACGTATTCGAATGCTCGCGGTGCTGGCCAGTGCCGCGACGATCATGGCGACCGCCGCCGTGGCGAACGCCGCGGATCCCTTGCTGTCACAGGGCAAGCCGGTCACCGCGTCCACGCAGAGCGGCTGCTGTACGGCCGCCGCGGCGGTCGACGGGGACTCGGCGACCCGCTGGGCCAGCACCGGCGGGGTGGACCCGTCCTGGATCTATGTCGACCTCGGCGCGTCCGTCCATGTCAGCCGGGTCCGGCTGCAGTGGGACAAGTCCTGCGCCACCGCGTACGAGATCGGTGTCTCGAACGACAAGACCACCTGGACCAAGATCTACTCGACCACCACCGGCAAGGGCGGCGTCGAGGACCTCACCACGCTCAACGGTGACGGCCGCTACGTGCGCATGCTCGGCACCAAGCGCTGCCGCACCGACGCCGCGTACGGCTACTCGCTGCAGGAATTCGGCGTGTACGGCACGAACGGCGGCGGTGGCGACACCGTCGCGCCGACCCCTCCCGGCAAGCCGGAACTGGTCAGCGCCACCCCGAGCAGCGCGACCATCAAGTGGGGCGCCGCGACGGACAACGTCGCCGTCACCGCGTACGACATCTTCCGTGACGGCCAGCTGTGCGCCAGCACCGCGGGCAACGTGCTGCAGGGCACCTGCAACAACCTCAACCCGAACGTCACGTACGGCTTCTACGTCAACGCCCGCGACGCCGCGGGCAACGTCTCGCAGGCCAGTGAGACCACGCCGGTGAAGACGCCGCCGTCGAACGACACGCAGAAGCCGACCGTGCCGACGAACGTGAAGTCCTCGAACGTCCAGAGCACCAGCGTCGGTCTTTCGTGGACCGCGTCGACGGACAACGTGGGCGTCACCGGCTACAACGTCTTCAACGTCTCGGGCGGCACCAGCACCAAGGTCGGCTCGACGAACGGCACCAGCATCACCGTCGGCGGCCTGACCCCGAACACCGCGTACCACCTCCAGGTCACCGCGTTCGACGCCAACGGCAACGAGAGCGCAGGCAGCACCCCGCTGGTCGACGTCACCACCTCCGGCGGCTCGTCGTGCACCCCGTCGCAGGGCATGTGCACCGTCAAGCAGGTCGGCACCGACGACGACGTCGTGTGGGGCCTCGTCACGCTCCCCGACGGCACGATCCTCTACAACCAGCGCGACGCGCACACCATCGTGCACATGAACCCGGCCACCGGGTCCAAGAAGACCATCGGCACCGTGCCGAACGTCCAGAGCACCAGCGGTGAAGGCGGCTTGACGGGTCTCGAGATCAACCCGAAGAGCTTCTCGAGCGACAACTGGCTCTACATCATGCACACCTCGCCCAACGACAACCGGATCGTCCGCATCAAGTACGACCCGGCCGCCGACTCGCTGCTCACCTCGACCGAGCAGGTGCTGGTCAGCGGTATCCAGCGCAACAAGTTCCACGACGGCGGGCGCCTGCGCTTCAGCCCCGACGGCAAGTACCTGTTCGCCGGCACCGGCGACGCGCAGAACGGCGACAACGCGCAGAACAAGTCGAACCTCAACGGCAAGGTGCTGCGCATCAACCCGGACGGCACCATCCCGTCGGACAACCCGTTCGGCAACGCGATCTGGACGCTCGGCCACCGCAACATCCAGGGCCTGGCGTTCGACTCGCAGGGCAGGCTGTGGGAGCAGGAGTTCGGCAACTCGATCATGGACGAGACCAACCTGATCGAGAAGGGCGGCAACTACGGCTGGCCCAAGTGCGAAGGCACCTCGGGCAGCTGCGGCGGCTTCATCGCGCCGAAGAAGACCTACCCGGTCGGCTCCGGTTCGTGCAGTGGCATCACGATCGTCCACGACGCGCTGTACGTCGCCTGCCAGAAGGGCGAGCGGATCTACCGCCACGAGATCAGCGGCAGCTCGCTGGTGAACTCGAAGCAGTTCTTCAGCGGCACCTACGGCCGTCTGCGCACGGTCGAGCCCGCGCCGAACGGCGGCATCTGGATGGCCACCTCCAACGGCGGTGACAAGGACAGCACCCCGCACAACAGCAACAACAAGATCTTCCACGTGACCGTGGCCTGATCCGTTCGGCGAAACGCCCCGCGCTCCTTCCCGGAACGCGGGGCGTTTTCACGTCTTCATCCACAACCTCGGCTGCGGCACCGGCTTTGTGCTCACCGGTTTGAGCAGCACGAACCAGAGCAGCTCGACGAGCCAGAACAAGAAAAGCCACGCGATGATCAGCAGCCCCGGAATGAGCACGAAAATCAGTGAAGGGATGGCGACCAGCAGCCACAGCAACACTTCTCCCGCACCGGCGCCCGCCAGTTTCGACGCGCCCCGCACCCCCGCCCACATCATCCAGCGGCGCACGAACGCGACCCCGAGTTCCCGCATCGACCGCCGGAAAAGCCCATCGGCGTCGGCGCGGCTGATGTCACGCCGCCCGCACAGATAGTCGTGCAGCACGGCCGATTTCGAGTAGACGCCGTACCTCGGCACCAGCCACACCAGGCACCTCGGCACCGACGCGAAATCGGTGACGAAACCCGGATCCAGATTGAACAACTCACTATTGCCTTCATAAACCAGTGGCGCGACGAGCAGCCATGACGTGTCGTCGAGCTCCTGGACGATCAATTCACCTTCGAAAGGCATCGCACCCGCCTCCTCGCTTCGGCCGGCGACTCCATGATCCACCCGCGAAAAGCGAAGAGTGACCGTTGACATCCAAATGATGAAGATCCGTGATCCCGCCACTCCACAAAGGACACTCGCCACCCGTACGCGAATGGCCGCCACGCGTTCATGAACGGACGGCACGCGTACCTGGATGGACGACACGCGTACCCAGAGAGTCGGCACGCGTGTCGTCCGCCTATGCGCACGCGTCGTCCATCCATGCACGGGTGACGTCCATCTGGGTACGCGTGGCGTCCGTCTGGGTACGCGTGCCGACTCTCTGGGTACGGGAACCCGTGTTCAGCCGGCGCCCAGGCAAACGAAGGGGCGGCGGAACGGGTCGGCGCCGATGGCGTCGGCTAGTGCGGAGGCGGGTGAGGTGGAATTGGCGAGGCCGCGGTGGTAGTCGTCCATGGCGGCCGCGGCGGCTTGATCGCCGACACGGCTGAGCGGCGCGATGACCGTGCGCGAACCGCTGGCGAGCAGCGCGCTGGCGAACCCGAGCGCCTCGTCCCCCGGCCGGATGCGGTTGAGCGCGAGTTCGCACGCGGCGAGCACGACTTGGCGCGGCGGCTGTTTGAGACCGGCGATCTCGTGCGCGAACAAGGCCCCGTCGGCCAGTTCGAGCCGGGAGAACAAGGCGTTCTCGGGTTCGTGGGCGCCGTGCGCCGCGATGTGCGCGAGCTTGGAACCGTCGAGCGCCCGCAGCACGGACTTCACCGTCGCCCGTGCACCGGACAGCAACCGCGCGCCCTGGTGATGCGTGGCGAGCTTGTCGATCTCACCGCGCGCGGCGGGCAGATCGGGCCCACGGGCGAGAATGATCTTGCGCGCACGCTGGACGCGGGTGTGTTCGGCGGCGAGCCAGGCCGTCGCCGACGGGGCGACCACCGTCGGCCGCGACTGCAGGCTCGGCAGAACTCCCCACGGGACACCGTAAAGCGCGCCGGTCGGCACGATGACGAGTTCGCGATGCCCGAGCATGGTCAGCGGGCGGATCAGCTGAGCGTCGAGCAGCTCGGCCTGCCTGCGCGCCGACCCCATGACGGCGTCGACGAGCATGGGCGGCAGATGGTCGGGAGCGAGCGCGTTGAGGTCGACATTGAGCCTGCGCGCGCTCTCGGCGGCCGGTTTCGCGGATCCGAGGCGCACCAGCCGCACGGCGCCGTCGGCGACCACGACGGCCACCACTTCGTCGTCGGACACCGCGAAGCTCACCAGCGCGCGCTCCCCCAGCGACTCGGCGACCTCATTCACCGTCGCGACCGGACGCGGTTTGCCCCAGCGCCCCGCGTCCCAGCCAAGCCGATGCGACTCACGCAGCCGTTCCGTGTACTTCGCCCGCAGCGCGGCCGTCGGATGCCCGAGGTGTTGTGCCTGATGGATCGCCTGGTCGAGACCCCGCATCTCGGCGATCCGCTCGGCTACCTCGGGATCGTCGGCACCGGCGATCGGCTCATAACGGTGGGTCTGCGCCCTGGTCCGCTCCAGCCAGTCGAATACGCGCCTAGCCGTGCCGCCGTCCAGCACCAGCTTCACGGCCAGCCCGGCGAGTTCACGGCCGTGCAGCGCGGTGCCGGACACCAATTCAAGCCCGCCCATCCGGTCTCGGACCCGGTCCAGCTCGCCGAGCCCGGCGCGGATCTCGGCGAACGCCTTGGCCCGATCACCTTGCCCTGCGGCGAGCTCCGCACGGCAGAGGCGGCGCAGCATGCGGTAGTCGATGGGAGTGAGCCTTGCCGGACGTGGGATCCCGCGCAGCAACTCGGCGGCCCGCCGGAGATTACTCCGCCGGATCTCGAGCCGGGCCGCCAGCATCCTGGCCGACGCGGCGCGGTCGGCGAGCCTCGCGGGCATGGACTTCGCGATCCGCAACGCCCGCGCGGTCAGCGACGGCGACAGGTCGCCCGAGCGCAACGCCTCCCGCACGTCCGCACGCAGACCGATGATCGCCGCGTCCGCGGCACACGTCTGACATCCCCAGCGGACCATGCCCTTGCGCGCGGAGTCCGCCATCTCCCGTGCCAGGCCCAGCTCGTCGTTCAGCAACGCGGCAGTGGCACGCAGCAGCTCCGCGGTCGAGAGATAGGTCGTGAAACCGCGTTGTTCGCGCATCGCGGGCAAGACCTCGTCGAAGTACGCGCCCGCTTCGCCCGCCAAGCCTGCCGTCAGTAGTGCCTCGGCCTGGCCCATGCGCAGGAAGACCGGGACCGCGAGGCCCTGTTCCCGGTAGAACTGCTCGCTTTCGGCATAGCGTCGCAAGGCCGTCGGAACATCGCCCATACGCAATTCCAGCGTGCCGAGCTGGCGGCGGGAATCGGCGGCCTGCGAAAGCGCGCCTCGCTCTTCCCCGAGTGCGATGGCATGGGTCAGGTCTTCGCGCGCTCCTCGGATGTCACCGGCGCGCATACGCGCCACCCCGCGGCTGAACAGCGACTTCAGGTAGCGATCGAGTACGGCTGCCTGGTCGTCGGCCACGGCCAGGCCCGCCCGCTGCAGTTCGATCGATTTGTCGAGGTATCCGATGCCCTCGTCGTTGCGCCCGATCCCGAGCAACATCAGTGCCTGGTTGTGGTGGACCGATCCGCTGAGCTCGGAACGCAGCCGCACATCGTCAACCTGCGTGATCAGCGGCCATACGCTCTCGATCTCGGCCTGCGCCATCTCCGTGCCGGTGATATCCCGGGAGAAGTAAGCAAGTGAGATGAGCAACCGGATCCGGGTGACCAGCCAATCGCCATGCGGCACCGGCTCGGCGGAGTCCAACATGGCCAAGCCGCGGCGCATCATCCGAAGGCCATCAGGCAGCCGTTCCGTGCAAGCGGCGTCCACCCCGGCCCGGTGCAGTTCCCGAGCTTCGCGGATGATCTTACCTTGATCCGGTCCTGTCACAGCCACACTAGTATGACAACACAGACGGTAGTGATATTCGCCCGCCCGCCGAGGAAATTCGCCAGGCGGACGAACACCGTCCGTACGCAGGGACTTGTGGACTCAGTGACCGCAGCCGAAGTCGGCGCAGTCGGTCTTCTTGTCAGGGTCCGGTTCAGGCTTCGGGTCCGGCTTGGGGTCCGGTTCGGCCCCCAGCAGGTCGTCGATGACCTGCGGTTCCGTGATTTCCTTGATGTCGGTAGGCGTGGACATATCGATCTCCTCCCCTGGCGATCTTTTCTTGCGCCCCATTCCGACGCAGCCCCGCGAAGCGTGGTTCCGTTGACGCTGCGTCGCCATTTGGCGGACCCTCACTCCGCCAATAGAGCAATGGTGACACAAAGAGAGCAAGATCGGGAAGAATTCCCACGGACAGTCAGCGATACGAGTGAATTCTCTCAGTTTGGTCGCCCACACGGCTGCCCGATCGGGCAGCGCACGACCCGGGGCAGGTCAGCGGGGTAATCCTCTCGGTGGCCCGCCTCGGTGCGCCGCGGGAAGACTTCGGTCGCACCGAGTGTGCTCGGGCGGCGCGCGCTCCTAACTTCGAAGGCATGACCGACGCTCCCCGCCTCAAGTCCACTGTGCTCACCGGGGTCGTGAGTGTTTTCGCCGGTTAGAACCGGCCGTACCACTCACGACCCCTCGCGGAAACCTGGGTGGGTCAGTCGGTCTCGGGGACGACCTGGCGTGACTCGGGGAAGTGGCAGGCGGCCAGGTGACCCGAGGTGGCCGAGGTGAGCTGCGTCAGCGGAGGTTCCTCCGAGGCGCAGATGTCCTGGGCTTTCCAGCAGCGGGTGCGGAAACGGCAGCCGGAGGGCGGGTTGATCGGGGACGGGACGTCGCCGGTGAGCCGGATGCGCTCGCGGTGGGCCTCGCTGTCCGGGTCGGCTTCGGGGACCGAGGACAGGAGTGCGTGGGTGTACGGGTGCTGCGGGTTGCCGTAGAGGTCGGCGCGGTCGGCGACCTCCACGATCTTGCCGAGGTACATGACCGCGATGCGCTGGGAGAAGTGGCGGACGATCGCGAGGTCGTGGGCGATGAAGACGAACGCGATGCCGAGGTCCCTTTGCAGGCGCTGCAAGAGGTTGACGACCTGGGCCTGGATGGAAACGTCCAATGCGGACACTGGCTCGTCCGCGATGATGAGGCGGGGTTCGAGTGCCAGTGCCCTGGCGACGCCGATGCGCTGGCGCTGGCCGCCGGAGAACTCGTGGGGGTAACGGTTGTAGTGCTCGGGGTTGAGGCCGACCGTCTCCAGCAGCTCCTGGACGCGCTTCTTGCGGCCGCCCGGCGGGTCGATGTTGTTGACCTCCATGGGGCCCGCGACGATGGAACCGACCGTGTGGCGGGGGTTCAGCGACGAGTACGGGTCCTGGAAGATCATCTGGATCTCGGACCGGATCGGGGCGAGTTCCTTGCGGGACGAGTGGGTGATGTCGCGGCCGGCGTAGGTGATCTTGCCCGCGGTCGGTTCGAGGAGGCGGGCGAGCAGGCGGCCGGTGGTCGACTTGCCGCAGCCGGATTCGCCGACCAGGCCGAAGGATTCGCCTTCGTGGACCGTCAGGTCGATGCCGTCCACGGCCTGCACGGAACCGACGCGGCGCTTGAAGATCGCTCCGCCGCGGACCGGGAAGTGCATGGTGAGGTCGGACGCCTCGAGCAGGGGCGAGGTCATCGCAGCGCCTCCTTGTCCTCTGTGGACAGGTGGCAGGCCGCGGCGTGCTTGAGGTCAAGGGACAAGAGGGGACGCTCCGTGGTGCACAGGTTTCCGGGTACGCGGCCGACGTGGTCGCATCGCGGGTTGAAGGGGCAGCCTGCCGGCAGGTCGATCAGGCTCGGCGGGGTGCCGCGCACCGGGACCAGCGGAACGTCAACGTCGCCGGTGAGGTGCGGGATCGAGGCGAGCAGGCCCCAGCTGTAGGGGTGCGATGGTGTCTTCAGCACCTCGCGCACGCTGCCGCGCTCGACCGAGCGGCCCGCGTACATCACGAGCACGTCGTCGGCCATCTGCGCGACCACGCCCATGTCGTGGGTGATCAGGATGATCGAGGTGTCGAACTCGCTCTGCAGCTCGCGCAGCAGGTCGAGGATCTGGGCCTGGACGGTGACGTCGAGCGCGGTGGTCGGCTCGTCGGCGATGAGCAGGTCGGGGTCACAGCACAGGGCGATCGCGATCATCGCGCGCTGGCGCATGCCGCCGGAGAACTGGTGCGGGTAGTCCGAGGCGCGCTTGGCCGGGATGCCGACCTTGCCGAGCATGTCGGCGGCGCGCTTGCGAGCGTCCCTTTTGGACGCTCCGGTGTGCCTGCGGTAGGTCTCGGCGATCTGCTCGCCGATCGTGTAATACGGCGAAAGCGAGGTCAGCGGGTCCTGGAAGATCATCGAGATGCGGTTGCCGCGAAGCTTGCGCATCGAGGACTCCGAGGCCGACGTCAGGTCGATGCCGTCGAAGAGGATCTCGCCGCCGATCTCGGTCTTCTCGGGGTTGTGCAGCCCGAGGATGGCCATGTTCGACACGCTCTTGCCGGAGCCGGACTCGCCGACGATGCCGAGGGTGCGGCCCTTGACCAGGTCGAAGGACAACCCGTCGACGGCCTTGACCACGCCGTCCTCTGTGGAGAAGTGCACCTTGAGATCGCGCACGGAGAGCAGGGTCATCACGCCACCTTGATTCGCGGGTCGATCACGGCGTAGACGATGTCGACGACGATGTTGGCCACCACCACGGCGGTCGCGGCGAGCAGCACCACGCCCATCATCATCGGCAGGTCGGAGGCGAACACGGAGTTCACCGCGAGCTGGCCGACACCGATCAGGCCGAACGAGGTCTCGGTGATGATCGCACCGGCGAACAGCACCGCGATGTCGAGCCCGAGGATCGTCGCGATAGGACTCATCGCGCCGCGGAACGCGTGCTTGACGTACACCTCTCTGGTGCTCAATCCCTTGGCGCGCACCGTTCTGATGTAGTCCTCGTTGAGCACGTCCACCATGGACGATCGCGTCAGCCGCGCGTAGTACGCGGTGTGGATGATCGCGAGACAGGTCCACGGCAGGATCAGCCCGGTCACCCATTGGGCCGGGCTGTCGAAGAAGGACGTGTACGTCGGCCTGGGCAGCAGGTCCGAGCTGTACACGAAGAGGTAGAGGAAGAACGGCGCCATCACGTAGATCTGCATCGAGCCGCCGAGCAGCGCGAAGACCATCGAGATCTTGTCGGCGAGCTTTCCCTTGCGCAGCGCGGCGAGCATGCCCAGCCCGACGCCGAAGATGAGGAACAGCACCACGGCGCCGATGGCCAGTGAGATCGTCACCGGCAGGCGGTCGAGCACCGTGTCGAGCACCGGCTCCTTGTTGACGAAGGAGTAGCCGAGGCAGGGCGCGTCGCACGGCTTGTCGCCGATGACCCGCCCGGCGAAGATGCCGCCGACGAAGACCAGGTACTGCTGCCAGACCGGCTGGTCCAGCCCGAGGTCACGGCGGATCTGCTCGACCAGCACCGGGGTGCAGGACTTGCCACAGGACAGCGCGGCGACCTCGTTGCCGGGTACGGCGAAGAAGAGCAGGAAGGTGATGGCGCTGATGATCAACAGGATGACCACGGCGCCCAGCACCCTGCGTGCCAGGAAAGCCAACATCGGGGTTTCGTCTCCGGAAAAGGGCGGAGGGGGAACGGGCACGCGGCCCGCTCCCCCTCCCCTACTGGGTCAGGACTTCAGGAAGAGGTTCGCGAAGTTCAGCACGCCGTGCGTGTCGACGGACGCGCCGCCGATGTTCGTGCCGGACATGATGAGGCGTCGCGTGTAGGCGTACGGGATCGCCGGGACCTTCTCCATGATCTTCGAGTCGAGCTTCGCGAACTCGTCGCCCTGCTTGATCGGGTCGTCGATCGCGAGGATGCGGTCGATCTCCTTGTTGATCTCCGGGTCGTTGAAGTGCGAGTTGTTCGGGCGGCCGTCGCCGATCTTGCGGCCGTCGTAGATCTCCGGGTAGACGGTCACGCCGGTCGGCCAGTCAGCGGCCCACGAGGACCAGTACAGGTCCAGGTTGTTGTTGACCGTGTCGCGGGCGTCGTTGAACGTCTTCGGCTGCATCGGGATCTTCTCGACCTTGAAGCCTGCCTTCTCCAGGCCGTCCGCGATGGCGAGGGCTTCCTTTTCCCGGTTGGGCTGCTGGCTGTAGCCGAAGGAGATCGACTGGCCGAGCTTGCCTGCGTCGGTCAGCATCTTCTTGGCCTTCTCCGGGTCACCCTTGGGGTTGACGTCGGTGATGCCGGGCAGGTCGTACTTCTTCCAGCCGAGGTTGGCGGGCGAGCCGAGCGTGGTCGACAGGTCGCCGTAGAACGGGCCGCCGTTGGTCTGGCGCGCCTGCTCCTTCGGGAACGCGGTGAGCAGCGCCTTGCGCACGTTCACGTCGGTGATGCGGGTGGTGTTGATCGAGTAGACCTCGGACGCCGAGGTGGCCACGTCGAGCACCTGCGCCTTGAGCTTCGGGTCGTTCATCACCTGGTCGATGCGCTCGGCCGGGACCGAGTGGTACAGCGCGGTGGCGTTCTTGTCGTCGCCGGCGCCCGCGGTCAGGCGGTCGGTGATCTCCGGGGGCAGCGGGCCGAAGTTGATGGTGAAGCCGTCGACGAACTGGTGCCGGATCGGGTCGGTGTTCGGGTCCCAGAACTCGTTCTTGACGAGCTTCAGCGACTTGTCGACCTCGTGCGCCGCGATCTTGTACGGGCCGCTGGTCGGCGGGTTGGCGTCGAGGCCTTCCTTGCTGTCCTTGGCCTTCTGCACCGGGACGGTGGTGCCGAGCGCCGCGGCGAACGGGAAGTCCGGGTGCGGCTTGGGCAGCTTGAAGATGATGGTCTTCTCGTCGGGAACCTCGATCTTGTCGTTCCCGAGTTCCTTGCCGTCGTACGGTCCGTTGTAGACCTTCGAGAACTCTTCCGAGTCGGCCAGCCAGGTCTGGATGTACGGGAAGCCGCGGTTGTACTTCTCGTAGAACGACCGCTCGACGGCCCACTTGAAGTCCGCCGCCACGATCGGGGTGCCGTCGGAGTGCTTGATGCCGTCCTTCAGCGTGTACTTCCAGGTCTTGCCGCCGTCGGTCGACTCGCCGGTGTTGGTGGCCAGGTCGCCGACCAGCGTCGTCTTGTCGCCGTCGATCTTGTACATGGTCAGGCGGCGCGAGATCAGCTCGGAGATGGTCTGGTCCGGCGAGGTCTGCATCTGGCCCGGGTCGTAGTGGACCTGGTCCTGGCGCCACAGCGCGGTGATCGTGCCGCCCTTGCGCGAGCCGGGCACTTCCTTGGCCGGGCCCTTCGACTGGGACCCGTCCTTGTCGAGGGAGACTTTGCTGACCTCGTTCTTGGGCGCGTCGGTGCTCCCCGAATTCTGGCCACCGGCGCTGCAGCCGCCGACGAGCAGCGACGCGGCCATCGCGACGCCGACGATCTTCTTCGGTTTCATCTGTCTCCCTGACTTCTTAACGGTGTGACTTCGGGTCGAGCGCGTCGCGGACGGAATCCCCGAGCATGTTGAAGGCGAGCACGAAGATGATGAGCGCGATGCCCGGGAAGGTCAGATAGGTGATGTCGGCCTTGATGTAGTCGCCGCCGTCGTGGATCATCCGGCCCCAGTCGGGCGTCGGCTCGACCATGCCGACGCCCAGGTAGGACAGCGCGGCCTCGGTGGTCACCATCGCGGGCACGTCCAGCGTCGCCACGATCAGGATCGGCGTGATCAGGTTCGGCAGCAGTTCCTTGAAGATGATCCGCCGCGAACCGGCGCCGGACACGCGCGCGGCCTCGATGAACTCGCGCTCCCGCAGCGAGAGCACCTGGCCGCGCAGCAGCCGCGCGACTCTCGTCCAGCCGAAGACCGAGAGCACCAGCACCAGCGAGACGACCCGCAGCCAGATCGGCGCCTCCTTGCCCGGCGCGATGAACAGCGCGAGCGCGATCGGCATGAACGCCAGGTAGAACAGGGTCGACGGGATCGCCAGCAGCACGTCGATGACCCGGCCGATGAAGTAGTCGGCCTTGCCGCCCAGGTAGCCGGCGGTGATGCCGACGATGGCGCCGAACGCGGTGACGATGAAGACCACGACCAGCGCGATCAGCAGCGAGGTCCGGATGCCGTAGACCAGCTGCATCAGCACGTCACGGCCCAGCTTGGGTTCCAGGCCGAACCAGAACTCGCCGTCGATGCCGCCGTTGGGCTTCACCGGGATGCCGGTGTCGGTCAGCAGGCCTGGCCGGTCGAGGCCGTAGTGGGTGTACGGATCCTTGCCGTACAGCCAGGAGATGACCGGGGCGCCGAGGCCGATGACGAAGTAGAAGAGCACGACGCAGGCCGAGATCACGCCCGCTTTGTCGCGGCGGAACCTGCGCCAGGCGAGTTGCCCTGGTGAACGGCCTGGTGGTGGCTTTTTGACACCTGTGGTGGTCACCTCGGCGACGGCGGCAGGCGTCACCTCGGCGGAAAACAGCTCGGACACTTCTCCCCTGTCACCCGCATGCATCAAAGAACGGGCGGAAATTTACGGTCCCGAGGATAGGGGCGTCAACCACCGATGGTTGGTTTTCCAGGTTACGAAATGGCCATGGCCGGTAATTGAACGATTTCTGAGGGTAATTACACCCGAAAGCGTTTACATGTTTTCGGCGGCCAGCCGGATCGCGACGTCGATGATCATGTCCTCCTGCCCGCCGACCAGGCCCAGGTCACCGCACTCGCGCAGGATTTCGTGCGCGGGCACCTTGTACCGCTCGGCCGCGCGCTCGGCGTGCAGCAGGAAGCTCGAGTAGACGCCCGCCCAGCCCTGCACGATCGCGTTGCGGTCCATTTTGGGCCATCGATGCAGGTAGGGGCGCACGACCTCCTCGGCGGCACTGATCACGCCGAGCACGTCGAGGCCGGTTTCGATACCCATCCGGTCGAATACCGCGGCGAGCACTTCGGTAGGCGAATTGCCCGAGCCCGCGCCGAGCGCGCAGAGCGACCCGTCGATGTAGCGGACGCCTGCCTGGTACGCGAGTACCGAATTGGCTACACCGAGTGACAGATTCTGGTGGCCGTGATAGCCGACCCAGGCCTCGTCGCCGACCTCGGCGACGAGCGCGTCGAAGCGGTCCTTCGCCTCGTGCATGAGCAGCGCACCTGCCGAGTCGGTGACGTAGGCGGCCTGGCAGCCGGCGTCGACCATGATCCGGGCCTGCTTCGCCAGGTTCTCCGGCGGCGTGCGGTGCGCCATCATCAGGAACCCGGCGGTCTCCATCCCCAGCTCGCGGGCGACCCCGAAATGCTGGGGCGAGACGTCGGCCTCGGTGCAGTGGGTGGCGACCCTGACCATGTCGGCGCCGGCGTCGCGCGCCCGGCGAAGATCATCGGCGGTGCCGATGCCGGGCACCAGCAGCACCGCGATCTTGGCCCTCCGCGCCTCGTCGCGGGCGGCCGCGATGAGCTTCAGTTCGTCGGTGCGGGAGAAGCCGTAATTGAAGGACGAGCCGCCGAGCCCGTCACCATGGGTCACCTCGATAACGCCGACCCCGGCGCCGTCGAGCGCGCGGACGGTGTCGCGCACCTGGGTTTCGGTGAACTGGTGCGCCATCGCGTGACTGCCGTCGCGCAGGGTCGTGTCGACGATCCTGACGTCGTGCTCGAATTCCGGTTTCATGCCAGCAGCTCCCCCACGCGGACCGCGGCCGCGGTCATGATGTCGAGATTTCCGGCGTATTCGGGTAGATAGTCACCGTTTCCTTTGACTTCGAGAAAGAGCGCCACCCTGCCGTTGGAGTTCCAGTCGTCTCTCGGATCGTCGAATTGCGGTTCCGCGCGCAAGGTGTAACCGGGAACGTACTGCTGGACTTCGGCGATCATTTCGTGGACCGAAGTGGTGATCGCGGCGCGGTCGGCGTCAGCGGAAATCGCGCAGAACACGGTGTCGCGCATGATCATCGGCGGCTCCACCGGATTCAGGATGATGATCGCCTTGCCCCGCTCCGCGCCGCCGACCTCGGCGATCGCGCGGGAGGTGACCTGGGTGAACTCGTCGATGTTCGCGCGGGTGCCCGGCCCGGCGCCCCGCGACGCGACCGAGGCGACGATCTCCGCGTAGGGCACCGGGGTGACCCGGGAAACGGCGTGCACCATGGGAATCGTGGCCTGGCCGCCGCAGGTGATCATCGAGATGTTGGGCGCGCCGAGATGCTCGCGCAGGTTGACCGGCGGGCACACCATCGGCCCGAGGTAGGCGGGCGTGAGGTCGATCGCGCGAACCCCGGCCTCGGCGTAGCGCGGCGCGTTGGCCAGATGCGCCTTCGCCGACGTCGCCTCGAACACCAAGTCCGGCAAGGGATCCTGGCTCAGCAGCCAGTCGACGCCGTCCGCGGAGGCCTTGATCCCCTGCGCCCTGGCGCGGGCGAGCCCGTCGGACTCGACCACCCCGACCACGTAGCCGACCTCGATCTCGGTGCTGCGCTTGAGTTTCGCCAGCAGATCGGTGCCGATGTTGCCGGGTCCGACGATCGCCGCGGTGAGGGTCATGGGGAGACTGTCACACTCGTACTGAGCCAAAGGACAGTTCGTCGTTCCGCTCAGAGGAACGACGAACTCACCCTTACTCGCCAATGACGGGCGTGACCGGAGCCATGCCCGTCCGCGGGTCGACTACGCGCTCACCGTCGTCGGTGAGCTGGAAGTGCTCATCGTCGTCGAACACGAACTTGCGCTGGTGCTCCTCGTCCTCGCCACCTTCACCCTTGGCTCCCTGGCCAATTCCGCCAGCGCCCATGCCACCTGGCCGTCCCGCGCCCTTCGCGCCGCCCGCACCGCCACGCGCGCCCGGCTCACCCGGACCACCCACCGGCCCGGCACCGCTACCACGTCCGCCGGTGAGCCGCTCGCCGGCGCTGCCCGCGCCCGATCCCGGCCCGGCACCGGTCACCCGCCCACCGCCGGAACCGCTTCCCGGCCCGGGAGTTCCGCCACCGCCGAGCCCCAAGCCCGGTAGAAAGCCGGACTCGGAACTGTCGCCTTGGCCACCGGGAACCCCCTGGCCAGGCTTAACAGGACCGCCCGGCTTGACGGGCGCGCCGGGCGGCGTCCAACCACCAGGCGTCGTGCCGTCACCAGGCTTGGGACTGCCGGCAGTCTGGCCTCCCGGGGTCTGACCACCCGGAATCTGACCGCCGGTGCCGCCGCCAGGAACCGACCCACCAGGCGGATTGACGCTGCCACCCGGACCACCTGACCGTCCTCCCGGCCGCTTGACCCCGCCACCGGGGTAATCAACGCCACCGGGCTTGGCCGGTTCGGCCTGCGAGATGTTCAACGCGTTCGGGTCAACCTTCGGATACTCACTGGGCATCATCGAGCCGTTGTAACCCGACGCGGTGGTCCACTCCTCCATCGCCTGGATGTTGCGTTGTTCGGCGGCCCTCGTCTTGTTCAAGGCTTTCTCATAGTCGGACCCCGCGCTGCCCAACGTGATGATTTTCTCGAACGTCGACGGCTCTTCGGGAGGGGACGGAACCGGGCCAACCGTATTCTTGACCTGGAAAAAGCTGTCCGTCTGATTACGCAGCAGATCTTTCCCCGTCGCCATCTCCTGCGACGCGCCGTCGTGGGCGACCGCGAGCGGACCAGCACCACGCTGCGCCGCACCGGCGGAGTCCCCCGTCCACCCTTCCTCCATCGAAGCAGCCAGGTCGGTGATCTGCTGCACTCGTTGGGTGTATTCCCGCTCGATCTGCTCCAGGTGGTCACTGGCTGCCATGAGACGAGCAGGCCCCTCGCTGTTCACGAAATTCTCGTAGATCTGCTGCGCGCTCATCCAAGCTTGATGCCCAGGAATCGACACGTCACTGACTCCCCTTGATCGTCTCGAGCACAGCCTTCGCCACATTCGTCGCGGCCTTGCACGCATCCTTACCCGCAGGCCCCTGGAGATAGACACTGAAATACGATTGATCCGAAACGCCCACCAGGACGCCGCAGTTACCATCCGCGCGCTGATCCGCAATGTTTGCTTGCACAGCTGGGTATCCTTCGATTTCGGTCGGCTCGAAATAGCCAGTCTTGTACCAGCCGGTGGCGTTCTTCTGGTACTCCTGAGTCAACCCCGACGTGATAGTGGGCAAGAAGCCAACTCCGGCAGTAGCTTCGCCGCCAAGCTTGAAGTGGCATGCCACGGCAGGACTGAGGTCGTTCCGGCTGCCCGGAGCCGTGCTGCCCATGCCCTGGAGCTGCTGCTCCGTCAAACTGACGCACGGATCGGCGACGAACTTGGCTACGTCCAACGGGGTCTTCTTCACCGGCGGAGCCTTCACCTCGTCTCCACTGGGCGTTGGCGATCCCGCCGCGGTTGACGAGGGCGTGAGCACACCGCTGGCCGTGCCCGGGGCTTGTTGGGTACAGCCCGTCAGCACCAGCAGGCCAACGACCGCGAGAGCAAGGTTCTTGAAGATATGCACAGTCTTTTCCTAGTTGTAGGGCGAGCCGGTGTCCGAGGCCCCACCATAGGGGCTACCTGCGACCTCTTCCTGCTCCACGTACGTCCCGTTCGCCTTCTGCAAGGCCGCGATATACGCCTTCGCATACGCCTGCATCTGCTGGTTCTGCTGGAAAGCCGCATTGATCGACGTCCTGGCCTCTTCCGCTTGCTTCGTTGCGGGCTGATCTTTGGAAGGCGGCCCTACGAGCTGGGCTGCAAAGTTCAGGTTGTCCCCGTCCCGTTTGATTCCGTCGAGCAGGTCCTGCCATTGGGTGATCTTCTGGGCGATCACCTCCGGCTCGAAGGTGTAGCCACCAGGGCCTGAGCCACCGCCCACTCCGCCCTTCGCGCCGCCGTAGTCGACGATCGAGTCCCAGACGCTGGGCGGACCGTCCTCGACCCGGCTCACCTCTTTGTCCCGTTCGCGGCGGCCTGCCTCGCCGATCTCGTCCTTGGTTTGCTGGTGCCGATCGACGGAACCCGGCCGCGGCGGCGCTCCAGGCGCGCCAGCGGGGTTCGAATAGCTTTGTCGCTGGTCAGTACCCTGCGCGAGCAGGTTTCTCAAATAGGAATCGCCTGCGGTCACCTGTGTTCATCCCCTCACCCCTCGTAACCCTCCGCAGGTGACGGTACCGCAGATGCAAACGCGCTTGAGTGGAATCAGCGATTCGCTGGACAAATCACGACACATCGACAATCAGGCAGGTCACGTTGTCGTAGCCACCGGCCGCATTGGCGAGTGAAATCAACTCGGTCACCGACGTTTCACGATCCGAATAAAGCGCGTTGTGGATATCGCCAAGGTCCGCGTAGTCGGTGAGACCGTCCGAGCAGAGCAGATAACGGTCGCCGGGCAGCGCGTCGTGCCAGCTGAGATCGGGCTCGTGCGGCTCGGTCCCGCTTTGCAGCGCGCGCATGAGCATGTTGCGGCGCGGGTGTTCCGCGGCTTCCTCCGCGGTCATCCGGCCTTCGTCGACCAGTGCCTGGACCATCGTGTGGTCGCGGGTGAGCTGGCGCAGTTCGCCGTTGCGCAGCAGATAGCCGCGCGAGTCGCCGATGTGGCCGAGCTGGAAGCGGTGCTCGTCCCAGCGCATCGCGGTCAGGGTGGTGCCGCAGCCGAACGGGGCCTGGTCGTCGAGCCTGCGCGCGATCTCGGCGACGACGAAACCCAGGTCGGCGTCGTCGGACTCGCGGAGCACGTCGATGGCGATGGCGCTGGCCAGGTCGCCGTGCCCGTGCCCGCCCATGCCGTCGGCGATGGCCTGCACCCGAGGAGTCAGGTAGGCGGAGTCCTCGTTGACCTGGCGGCGGAGTCCGACGTCCGTCGCCATGGTCAGCCCCAATCGTGTCATGGTCCCAGTAGACCAGTTGTGAAGTCTGTACACAAGCAGCTAGCCTGTGTACATGGACGCCACCGTGAATCTCGGCGACATCGCCCGGCTCGTCGACGTCGGGCGGGCCGCGGTCAGCAACTGGCGACGGCGGCACGAGGACTTCCCTCGCCCGGTCGGCGGCACGGCGTCGAGCCCGCTGTTCTCCCTCGCCGAGGTCGAAGACTGGTTGCGCCGCAACGGGAAGTCGTTCGAGGTCTCCCCGGCCGACCGGATCTGGCAGCGGCTGCGCGCGGCGGAGGACGACCTGCGTCTGGGCGAACTGGTAGTCGAGGCCGGGCGTGAGATCAAGGACCACGCGACGTTCGAGTTCCTCTGCCAGCGGTACTTCGAGGCGCATTCGCGGCGGCTGAACGTGACGCCGGTCGAGGTCGCCGAGCTGATGGTCCGGCTGGTCGGCGGCGGGCCGGTGACCGATCCGGCGTGCGGTGTCGGGACGCTGCTGATGGCGGCCGGGTCCGGCGCCGGTCAGGAGCTGGACCCGGTCAGCGCCCGGATCAGCGCGCTGCGCGTGCCCGGCGTTCAGGTCGTCACCGGGGATTCACTGCGCGCCAACGGTTTGGCGCGGGCGAACGCCGTGGTGTGCGATCCGCCGTGGCACGACCGGACGTGGGGCTACGACGAGCTGATCGGCGATGCGCGCTGGGAGTACGGGCTGCCGCCGCGCGGCGAGCCGGAACTCGCGTGGGTGCAGCACTGCCTTTCGCTGGCCGAACCGGGCGGGCGGGTCGCGATCCTGCTGCCGCTGGCCACGGCGAGCCGCCGTCCGGGCAAGCGGATCCGGGGGAACCTGTTGCGGGCGGGCGCTTTGCTCGGTGTGGTGACCCTGCCGGGCGCGACCCGGGACCTCTGGCTGCTGCGCCGTCCGGTGCCCGGCGAGGCGCCGCCGTCGAAGATCCTTTTGCTGGAGGCGGAAAACCTGGCCGACGTCGAGTCGGCGGAGGCGTCGACCCGGATCATCGACCTGCTCGACGACGACGTCGACCTGAGCCCGGCCCGGCACCGCGACGCCGACGTCGCGGCGGCCTTCTCCGACGCGCTGCGGCAGTTCGGGAAAGCCGCGCCGGTGCCGCCGTCACTGGCGCCTTCTCCCGGCACGCCGATGACCACGCTCGGCGAGCTGATCAAGGCGGCGCCCGGCGACGAGCCGGTCACGTCGCCGACCGGTGCCACCTACCTGATCGACCCCGAACTGCTCGATCCGGCGTTCCTGGCGGGCGCTTTGCGTGCCGCGCTGGCGAAACCGGCGTCGGGGTCGAGCAGGCTCGACGTCAAGCGGACGCCGGTGCCGCGGTTGACGCTCGCGGAACAGCGCGCTTACGGTGCGGCGTTCGAGCAGCTCACCGCGCTGGACGAAACCCTGCGCGCGGCCACGGCGGCAGGGGAAGCGCTGGTGCGGTTAGGCTTCGAAGGACTGCTGGGTGGGCGGCTCGGACCGCGGTGAGGGGGTGTTGCCCGGAATGCTCATCGCCGACCGCTACGAGCTCGACGACCTGCCGCTCGGCCAGGGCGGGATGGGTGCCGTCCACGGTGGACACGACAAGCACCTCGACCGCCGGGTGGCGATCAAATTCCTCCGGCTCCCTGGCGGCCCCGAAGACGAACTGACCCGGCGTTTCGTCCGAGAAGCCCGGATTCTGGCGAAACTGGACCACGCCGGCGCGCCGATCCTCTACGACTTCGGCATGTTCGAGGGGCGGCTGTTCCAGGTCATCCAGTTCATCGACGGCATCACGGTCGCCGACCTGCTGAGCGAGCACGGCCCGCTGCCGGTGCCGTGGGCGGCGTCGATCGCGGCGCAGGCGTGCGCGGTGCTTTCGGCGGCGCACGCGCTGTCGATCTGCCACCGGGATCTCAAGCCCACCAACCTGATGCTGTGCCCGGACGGCGGCGTCAAGGTGCTCGACTTCGGCCTCGCGGTACTACGCGAGGCGGACGTCGCCCAGTTCACCCGCGGCGGCCAGATCCTGGGCACCCCGGCTTATATGGCGCCCGAGCAGATCCAGCGCGGCTCGGCGGGCCCGCACAGTGACCTCTACGCGCTGGGCTGCCTGCTGCACGAAATGCTTACGGGGCAACCTCTTTTCAGCGGACCGACGGCTTACGCGGTATTCGAACGCCATGTCAAGGAGCGCCCCACGCCGGTGCGTGGCGTGCCCGCGGGCCTGAACGCGCTGATCGGCGGCCTGCTGGAGAAGGACCCGGCACGCCGTCCCGCGAGCGCGCTGGCCGTCTACGAGGGACTGCAAGCCTTCGCGGTCGATCTTCCCCCGCTGCCCGGGTTCGTCTCCGCTCAGCCGAACCCCGGGCGCATGTACGCCCGCATCCTCGGCAGGGCCAAGGACTGAGGATCTCACCCGGGACGGCACTTTTACCCACAGCCGGACCCGGGAGGATCGCACGGGCATTGGTCTGAATAGCCCACGTCCCCTATATGCGTTTCTCACCCCTACCGCAAAACAGGAGTGTTCAACCCGTTCGATCCGGCGTTACGGTTCCCCTTGAGATTTCTGGCCAAGAACTCGAGCCTCCCTTTTCCGCTTTCCCTTCCCCATCAAGGAGAACCTATGTCTGATTTCGAACTCGACTCGCTCGACCTGGGTGAGCTGACCGTCACCTCGCTGCGTGACACGGTCGCGCTGCCCGAGACCGGCGCGTCCTGGGGCTCCTGCTCCTGCCAGGGTTCTTCCTCCTGCAGCCAGCAGCCCGTCCAGCAGTAGTGCCCGAACCGACAGCGACGCGGACATCGAGTGCGTGCGGGGCGGTTCTCGCCCCGTACGCGCTCGTCCGTGGTGCCGCGGCCGCTTATCCCGGCGAGCGCGCGGCGAGCGCTGCATTCCGAGGGATACAGGCCAGGCTGACCGTGCTCGAAACCGAGCTGGCGGCACTCGCTCCGGTGCTGTGCGACGCTTTGTACGTCAGTTCCGGAACCCATTCGGCGGAATTCCATCGCGACGTCGTACTGCCATTGCGGCGCGCGGTGTTCAATGGCCGCGAACCGGCGATCGACCGGCTCGGCGACCTGCCACACCGCGTTCCCGAGCTGGCGGCTTGGCTGGGCGCGCGTGCCGAACACAAGGCCGCCTGCGAGCAGCTCGCCGAACTCACGGCCGAGGCGCTCACGGCCGACCGGGAAAACCTCACCGAGCTGTGCGCCGACCCGGCGTTGCGCAAGGCCATCGCGCTGACCAGCGAAGACCTCCTGCGCGCCGTCCTGCGGACGAGCACGGCCCCGGACAAGCGCGGCCGCAAGGCCGAGCCGACCGTGCTGCGCTACGCCTTGCGCGCCAGCACCAAGACCAGTCCCCTGTCGTGGTTCACCCTCGTCGGCTGGGGCAGGCTGGACGACCACGGCGCGAGCGACGGCTGGCCGTCCGACGCGCACCTGGCGATCGTCACCACCTCCAACCGCGCGCTCGTCGAAACCTTCCTCGACGCCGTGCTCACCGAAGAACGCAGCCGTGCGCTGCCGCACCACCTCACCAGCGAACCGCGCATCGAAGACGGCCAAGCCAGGTTCCTGCGCACCCGGCTGCAGCTCGCGGGCGGGCGCTTCCTCACGTCGGCGGAGGACGAGGTCACGGTCGCCCACAGTGGACCGCTCGGCCTGGTCGTCACGTTGGCACGCAAGGGAATACCGCTCGACGACCTCATCGCCGAACTCACCAACCGGCTTGGCAAACCGGCGGACAGGTACGTCGGCCAGCTCGTCAAAGCCGGTCTGCTCGTGCCGTCCGCGCCGATCGACCCGCAGTCCACCGACGCCGTGCGCGACCTCGCGGACTGGCTCCGGCCGGATCCGCTCGCCGCACAGCTCGACGGGATCGCCGACGCGACAGCGGCTTTCGGCACCACCGAGCCCGAACAGCGGCAGCGGGCACTCAACGCGCTCGGCGCCCGCTGGACCGCGTTATTCGAAGCCATCGGGCGGCCAGGACCGGCCGCGCCCGTGCTCACCGAAGACGTGGTGATCCGCGAACCGTTGCCACTGGGCGGTTTTCTCTCCCCCGACGACCACACGGCGCTCGGCGAGATCGCCGCGGTCGCCGAGCACTTCGACCTCGGCCACACCCTGCGTGCCGCGCTGCGCGAGCGGTTCGTCGCCCGCTACGGCGACGGCGGCGTCTGCCGTCGTCCGTGGGAGTTCGCCTCCGAAGTCCGTGACACGTGGAAAACCCTCGCCGTCGTCGAGCCGGGACCGACCAGCGACCACCCGCTCGACGAGGTGACGCTGCCCGAGGCGCTGGTCCGCGAGGCAGTCGAAACGTCGCCGCATCGCCCGATGTCGTACTCGTTCTTCGTCCAGAACGACCCCGACACCGGACTGCTGTGCGTCAACCACCTGCACGGCGGCTGGGGCCGGTTCACCAGCCGTTTCCTGCCGTCGCTCGACCCGGCCGCGGCCGAGGCCGTGTCCCGGCAGATCCGCGGGCACCTCGCCAGGCCGGTGCAGATCCGCCCGGTCGGCGGGTTCAACGCCAACCTGCATCCCAGGCTGGTCGCGGACGAGCTCGGCAACGACCCGCGCTGGTCGTCGCTCACCGAGTCCGACCTCGAACTCTTCGACGACGGCACGGAGCTGCGGCTCCGGCTGAAGTCGACCGGCGAGCCGCTGGACGTGCTCTATCCCGGCTTCCTCGCGCCGGTCATGCTGCCGGACCGGCTGGCCCCGTTCCTCAACGACTTCCCGACCGGGCTGGCGACGTTCCGCAAGCTCATTCCCCATCACACCACCGAAATCCCCGGCGGTGTGCTGACCAGGACGCCCCGCCTGCGCCACGGGAACGTGGTGCTGCGACGGCGCCGCTGGCTGCTCGAAGCGGGCACGGTCGCCAAGCTGAGCGCCGACCTGGCCGCCGAAGAGGTGCCATTCCGCGCGGTCGCGAAGTGGCGTGCGCTGCTCGGCCTGCCCGAGCAGGTCTTCCTCCACCCGGCCGCGCCCGCCGACGGCGAACGCTCGGCCGCCGGGCTGCTGAAGTACCTGCAGCAGCCGAAACCGCACCTGGCCGACCTCGGGTCCGCGCTGCACCTGCGCAGCCTGCGCAAGTGGCTGTCCAGGCACGAGAACGGTGCCGTGTTCGAAGAGGCATTGCCGGCGGCGGGCGGGCGGGCCCAGCCGCGCCGCGCGGTCGAGCTGGTCGTGGAGACCTACCGGAACGGAAGTCCACAGTGGACGTGATCTGCTACTACCATCACCCGGTCAAGGCCCCGCTGCTGCGCGAGGCGGTGCTGCCGATCGCGGCGGACCTGACCTCGGCCGGGCTCGGCGTCCACCTCGAACGGCATTGGCTGCACGGACCGCACGTCCGGATCGCCATCCGTGGCGAGGGGGCCGAGTCGCAGGCCGCCGAGGCCGCCGTCCGGCTGTGCGAATACCTGAGCGTGCGGCCGTCATCGGCCGACATCGACACCGCGACGCTGCTGGCCGAAGCGGCGGCCGCCGGTCCGGCCGAGCTGATCGAGCCGCCGTACGAGCCGATCCAGCCGGACAACACCGTCCGCCTCGCACCGGCGCGGATACTGCCGACGCTCGGCCTCGACGGCGCCGGCATCCGCACGGAGCTGCTCCGGCTCGGCGTGCCCGCGGTGCGCGCGGCCTGCGAATTCCTGGGTGACCACGGGGATTCCGCCGCGTCACGGCTGCAGGTGGCGATGGTCGCGCTGACCGCGCACGCCGCGCGCTACCCGGCCGGGCTGACCGCCGGATATCACTCTTATCTCTCGCATCTCGAGGACTTCCTCGCGAACGACGACCCGGACGGACGGCTCGCCGCCCAGTTCGAAGCGCAGTGGGTGCGTCACCGGGAGCAGGTGCTGGCGCTCGTCGAACGGGTCGCCGGCGGTGAAGAGACGTGGACCGCCTGGTCCGAAAAAGCTTGGCAACACGTCGAATCCCGGCTCGAAGCAGGCGCCGACCTGAGCGGCGGAGCGGGACGTCGTCGCGAGACTTTCAGCGAGTATCACCAGCTCATGCATCAGGCCGACCCCGAAGGTGCGATGCGCGTGCGGCCGGACATCCTCACCTACCGGTGGTGCACGAACATGCTGTACCAGCTGCTCCTGCTCTGCGATCTGCGGCCGCTGGAGCGTTACCTGGCCGCCTATCTGGTCACGCGGGCGGTCCCGGTGCTCACCGGGCACGACTGGCGCGCCGAGCTGGCCGCCGCGATCAGGAGCCGTCGATGACCCGCCTGCGCCCGGGTGTCCGGGCCACCGCCGTCCCGAACGGGGTGCACGTCCGCGGCTGGTCAGGCAGCTTCACCGTGGCGGGCGCGAGCGCGGTTCCCCGGCTGTGGCAACGGCTTGAGGACGCGTTGCGCCTCGGCGACGCGGACGCGCTGCTCGCCGAGGCCGGGCCGGGCGCCCGGCGGGTGCTGACGACACTGCTCGACACGTTGGCCGAGCACGGCATGCTGGTGTCCGAAGAGGACACCGACGACTGGTTCGGCGCGATGGCACCCAGTCCCGGCGTCGCGTCGCGGACGGTGCGCGGCCTGACCGTCACGGTGCGCGCGGCCGAGTACGACCTGCTGGCGGCCGCGGTGTGCCGGTCGCTGGCCCGCTTCGGCGTGGCCACGACCCTGGTCCCCGGCCCTCGTGGCTCGGTGACTCTGTCCACTTTGGACCATGCCGTCGCCGTGGGTGAAGGCGGCGGTACCGCTTTCGTCAGCGAGCCGGGCTCTCCCGGCCGGGTCAGGGCCGATGCCCGCGCGCTGACCGAGCGGCTGGGGCTCAGGAAGACCGAACCCGCCGCCGATCCGCTGACCTCGCTGGTCGCCGGTTCGGCCGTGCAGCGGCTGCTGGCCGCCGCGACCGGGCTGCCCGATCCCGCGACCTACGGCGACGATCCCCGGCTGCTGCCCGGCGGCGCCGCGGTGCTCATCGCCACGGCGGACGGCGCGGAGTATCACCCGTGGCGGCCGCGTACCCAGCCCGCCACGCTGAGCGAAGCTTTGCGTCTCGTGGAAGCGTTGGGGGACAGCAAGATCGGCTGTCTTCCGGCGTCGCTGCCCGAAGCGCTCCCCCAGCTTCCCGTCGCGCTCGCGCGGTGCGGCGACGTGCTGGCGAGCGCGGCGCGCACCGACCTGGCCAGACTCGAAGCCGCCTGCGGAGCCGCCGAAGTACTGCTCGGCTTCGAGACGGTCGGCGTGAACCGCGAGCACGCCGAAGGCCGGGCGCTGCGCAAGGCCGCCGCGAAGCTGACCGAGGGCGTCCACCGTGCCGAAATGCAGGGCATCGTCGCGATCGAAGCCACCCAGGAGGATGCGATGAAGTTCGCCTCACTGACCGCGACCGGCCGCGCGCAGGCCAGGCTCGCCGGATTCGAACCACGCCACCTGGCGGCCGCGAGCGGCGCACTGTCCACTTTGGATGGCGTGGACGTGCCGTGGCTGACCGAAGTCGCCGACCGGGAAGCTCAGCTACGGCAACGCCTTGAGCGCCTCGTGGGACCACAGCCCTACGTCACGCTCGGCGAAATCGCATGATCGACGCGCTCAGCGAGACTCTCCCGGTCCTGACGCTGGCCGAGGCGCTGGCTGTCACCGACGGCTCAGCCGTGGTCATGCTGGCCGACTGGACCCCGCGCGAAGCCGCCGCGCTGGCCAGGCACGCATCGCGCACGGACGTCCTGCACCTGCCGATCCGCTTCGACGGCGCGCTCGTGCTCGTCGGGCCGGTGCTGCGCCGAGGCGCCGTCGGCTGCCTGCACTGCGCGGAAAAGCAGCGCATGACCACCGCGCGCACCCCGCGCAACGACCCCGACCTGCTGCTGGGCGGCGTGCCGTCACCCGCGCTGATCGACGGGATCGCCGCGCTCGCCGAGTCGATACTCCTCACGCCCGAGCCCGGCGTGGTCTGGACCCTGCACAGCGGCCGGGGCACCTGGTCGAAGCACGAGATCAGGCCGGTCGGCGGCTGCGACGTCTGCGCTCCGCTGCCGGACGACGAGCCCGAGCGGTTCGCGCTCGAACCCCGTCCGCTGCCCGATCCCACGGTACTGCGGCAGCCCAACCCGCGAACGTCCCTTGAGGACTTACGCGAAGCCTTGCACGACCCCGTGTTCGGCCCGGTCCAGCACGTCTACCGGACCGAGGACTCGGTGTTCGGCCTGACCAGCGCGCTCATCGCGCGTGGCCTGCCGTTGCCGGAAGGCGGTTTCGGGCGCGGCGTCGACTTCCACGGCAGCGAGCGGGTCGCGTTGCTCGAAGCTCTCGAACGCTTCGCGGGCGCGCAGCCGACCGGCCGCCGGACCGCGCTGCGCGCGTCGTTCGCGGAACTGGGCGCTGACAAGGCTCTCGACCCGGAACGGCTCGGCCTGCCCGATCCCGCCTACCACGGGCATCCGTCCGCGCCGACCGTGCCGTATCACCCCGATCTCGAACTCGCCTGGGTGCACGGCTGGTCGCTCACCCGCGACCGTTCGGTGGCCGTGCCCGAGCACGTCGCCTACTGGGATCCGCCCGGTTCGGCGCGGGTGGTCTACGAGTGCTCCAACGGCTGCGGGCTCGGCAACAGCCCCGAGGAAGCCGCGCTGTACGGGCTGTTCGAGATCGCCGAACGCGACGCTTTCCTGATGGCCTGGTACCGGCGCGAGCCGCTGCCGCCGGTCCGGATTCCCGGCGACCTGGTCACATCGACGCTGGTCAGCCGGGCGGCCGAACTGGGCTATCGGGTCACGGTCGTCGACGCCACCAACGATTTCGGCATCCCGGCCATGGTCGCGATCGCCCGCTACGAGGGCGACGACCAGGACGCGCCGCGGGCGTTCATCGCGGCGGGCGCGCACCACGATCCCGCGACCGCAGTCCGGTCGGCGATCTCCGAGCTGGTGTCGAACGTCGGCTACGTGACCAGGCGCGCCGCGGCCGAACCCGGCTGGCGTGACCTCGACCGGCTGCGACGGCTGTTCGCCGAACCGGAGCTGGTGCTGACGCTCGACGACCACGTCGGCGTCAACACGCTGCCGGAAGCGTTGCCGCGGATCGAAGCCCTGATCGCGGACCTGCCCGAAGCCGCGCTCGCCGAAGCCGAGCCCGTGCACGATCTGACCGAGCTGCTGCGCGCGACCGTCGACCGGCTGGACCTCGAAGTCGTGGTCGTCCGGCTCGACGAGCCCGGCGCCCGCGACCGGCTCGGCCTGTCGTGCGTGAAGGTCGTCGTGCCCGGCTCGATCCCGATGACCTTCGGACACGTGAACCACCGCACCCGTGGCCTGCCGCGGCTCGGTGGCGCGGTGTTCGCCGACCCGCACCCGTTCCCGTGAGGAGCCGCGCCGTGGAATGGACCAGCCTGCACTGTTTCCTGCACTGCACGCCGGAGGTGGCCGACGAGTTCCTGCTCGCCGACGTCGCCCCGCTGCTGGAGGGCCGGTCGTGGTTCTTCATCCGCTACGGCGAGGGCGGGCCGCATCTGCGGATCCGGGTGCGTGACGCCGATCCCGGCCTCGCGCACCAGCTGCACCTGCTGGCGTCGAAGCTGCCGGAGCTCGAAGGCCCGTGGCCGTCCAAGCACGGCGAAGTGCGGGAAATCCCTTATGTGCCAGAGACTTCCCGCTACGGCGGACCGCTGGCGCTGCCGATCGCCGAAGCGGTGTTCACGGAGTCGACCCAGGTCGCGTTGCGCGTGATCGCCGAGACGCCGGTCCGCTCGGAGCGGCTGTCCGTCGCGACGACGCTCGCCGTGGCGACCGGGCGCGCGCTCGGCATGGACCGGCTGGAGACCGCGCGCTGGCTGCGCAGGCATTCGCGCAGCTGGCAGCACGCGGAAGGCGTGTCGCTGCTGCCAGCGCCGGTCATCCACTCGAAGGTCAACGCCGTCTACGCGGGCCAGCGGCAGGCGCTCGTCCGCCGGATCGAGGACGCCTACGCGCCCGACTGGTCGGACGCGGTCAGCTCGGCCGACTCGGCGCTGGACCTGGGTGAAGCGCGGACGTGGGTGTGGGCGTCGCAGCTCCACATGCTGCTCAACCGCATGGGTGTGGTGCCGGACGAGGAACGCGCCGTCTGCCTGCTGACCGCACGCGCGCTGCTCGACGACGACGAGACGTTCTTCGACGAGGACGGTCCGGACACGCATTACCTGGAGCACAGCAAGTTCCACATCGGCGCCCGCGCCGAGTCTGCGGCGAAGACCATCCCGGTGCCGGAACGCACGGGCGGCACTCCCCTGCCGCATTCACCGTTGCCGCCGGCGCGGATCGGCGAGGTGTTGACGAGCCGAGTGTCCACTCGTGGCGCGTTGACCGGCCCGCTCACCGCGAACGATCTGGGTTCGCTGCTGTGGAACGCGCACGCGGAGACGCATCACACGGGCGGGCACGCGCACCGGCCGTATCCGAGCGCCGGCGCGCTCTACACCGCGCGGCTGCGGCTGTTCGCGATGGCGGTCGACGGCGTCGAACCCGGTTGCTACGAAGTCGTTCCGGAGAACCGGGCGCTGCGGCGGGTCGGTCGTTTACCGTCCACTGAGGACTTGTCGGCGTTGTCGGGGTACCTGCTGCGGCCGCCCGACGACCCGTACGCGATCACCATCGAAGCCGCGCCGGTGATGCTGGGTCTCTATGTCGACCTCGGCATGCTGCGGCAGCGCTACGGCCTGCGCGCGTTGCGGCTCGGCTTGCTGGAGGCCGGGCATCTCGCGCAGACGCTGCTGCTGGTCGCCGCGGCGCTCGGGCTCGGCGGCACCCCGATCAACGGCTTCAACGACGACCTCGCGCACGAACTGCTCGGCCTCGACGACCTCACCCAGCCACTGCAATATCTCGTTCCACTGGGCAGGCTGTAACCCCCGAGCCGGGATAAAGCGGGCTTTACTTCGCGGGATAAAGCCCGCTTTATCCCGGGGAGTTTAGCGGGCTTTATCCCGGGTTTTCGGGGCCTGGGTTTTCGAGGCCTCGGTCGCGCAGGTAGCGGGTGTGGTCGGCCTGCTGGCGGATGTCGGCCGAGTAGAACTGCTCGGCGACGCGGTGCGCGTCCGTCTCCAGCAGGTCGAGCTGGGTGATCAGCTCGCCGCCCGCGCGCTTGGCCGCGAACCACCAGGGCAGGTTCAGGTACGACTGGACCGAGAGCGGCAGGTCGACGGTCGCGAGCCGGGTCACCGAGTGCAGGACGTCGGGATTCGCGCGTAGTTCGGCGGGGCGGTCGAGCATGCCGAGGACGATGTCCCCGATGCGCGTCACGCGGTCGACGGCCGTGTCCGGCATGCGGGCCGACTGCGCGCGCACCGCGTCCAAGACCTTGCGCAGGTCGTCCCGGAGCTGGCCGGTTTCGACCGGCACCAGCCGGACCCGTTCCGGCGGCGCCAGCAACGCGCCGACGGCGTACAACGCGGCCACGACGGGAAGCCAGAGCCAGCCGTCGATCACGCCGGTCAGATACAGGAGCACGCCCACGAACCCCGCCAGGCAGCCGGCGAGATTCTTGGTGGAGCCGAGGTATTTCACTGGTAACCGCGGATTTCCTGGAACACCTTGGCCAGCGCCGTGGTGCGCGCGTCGAAGACCTTGCCGCCGGTGAGCGTCGCGACCGTGGTCAGCTCGTCCGAACTGCCCTCGCCGAACAGCACGGTGAACACCGGGATCCGCCGCGACTCCACCGGCAACGCGCCGAACGCGCGCTGGAAGTCGCCGACGTCCGATCCGTTCGCGTTCTCGCCGTCGGTCATCAGCACGATCGACGTGAAGCGGTCGGGGTCGGCCGCGCCCAGCTGCGTGTACGCCTGCTTGAGGCTGTCGTAGATCGCGGTGCCGCCACTGGCTTCGAGACCTTGCGTGTAGTCCTTGATCTTCGCGAGTTCGGCCTGCGGATCGGCCTCGGGCACGGTGAACGTGCGCGGAGTGCCCGGCACGGAGTTGAACGGCAGCACCGTGATCTCCTCACGGCCACGGAACCGCCGGTACCGCCCGGTCAGCGAGTCGTCGGCGCCGGTGAGCCCGGCCAGTGCCGAGCGCAGCGACTCGATGCGGTCGCCGCGCATCGAACCCGAGGTGTCGAGCACGTACAGCGTGCGCGACGGGCGGCGGATCTTGTTGAAGTAGGCCGAAAGCAGCGCGTCGACGGACTGCTGCGTCGCCGGGAACGGCAGCTCGATCAGGTCGCGCTGCGCGAACTGCGTGCCGAGTTCGACGCCGGGCACGACCGGCCTGCGCTGGGTGGTGGTCATGATCTTGCGCTGCAGATCGGGCGTGCGCAGGTGATCGGCGAGCTTCTGGTGTGCCGCCCGCGCGTCGTCGTTCGCGCCGGTGAGCAGCGTCAGCGGATAGTCGGCCGTCACCACGCCGTCGCTCGGATACACCAGTGTCAGCGGTTCGGCCGGCTTCATCGACAGCAGCACGGACTCGTAGTTGATCAGCCCGTCGACCTTCGCGCCCGGGTCCTGGCCCGCCGCGCGGCGCTGGAAGGCGTCGGAGAGCCAGCCGGAAGACCCAGCGGAAAGCGTTTGCGCGCTGAAGAACTGAGTGAGCGCGGGCGTCACCGCGCCGATCTGCTCGGCGGTGACCGCGCTGCCCGTCCCGGCCAGCGCGGACGCGACGGCGACCAGCGCCGAGAAGCCCGAGTTGGACGCCGACGGGTCGGTCATGCCGTAGGTGAAGGCCTTCTTGCCCGCGGCGTCGGCGATCTCGGCCCAGCCGACGCGCTTGCCGCTCCAGCCCAGCCGGTCGGCCGCCGGCTTCGCGAGCCCGAGCACCACCGGCGAGCTCATGATCTTGACCTGATTGCCGAGCCGCTTCGCCGCCTCCGGCACCGCCTGCGGGTACCGGTTCGAAGAGAACCAAACCGCGTCGTACTTGCCGTCGGCGCTGCCGTTCGCCAGCTCCTCGGCGCCTTCGAGCGTGCCGGTGAAGGTGAATTTGACCTGCACGCCGGTCGCCTGCGCGGCCTCGTCGAGAATCGGCTGCATGTCGGCGAGTTCGCTGCCGGCGAGCACGCGCAGCACGCCCGGTTGCGGCCCGGCGGGTTCGGCGTCCGAGCCGCACCCGGCCGCGAGCACGGTGACGGCCAGCGCCGCGATCAGCTTCCTCATCAAGCCCCCTCGTGTGACCGGCGCAGGTAGTCCTCGGCGCGCCGGATCTCCCCCGCGAGCGCCTCGACCGTGACGGACATCGTCGCCGCCGCGCCCGCCTTGAACTCGTCCATGGCGTCGATGGCGGCGTAGATCCGCTCGAACGACTGCCTGATCGTCTCCGTGCCCACCGCGGGGTCACTGCTCGCCTTGCGGATTTCGGCGCTCTGCAACGAGAGCAGCTCGCTGTTCGCCTTGATCAGACCGTCCGTTGTGGACTGCAAGGCGTCCACTTCGGACAGAACGTCGCGCTGGTTCGCCAGCGCGGCACTGATCACCAAGGCGATCCGCAGCGCCGAGACAGTGGTCGAGACCGCGCGCTCGACACCGCGGATCAGCTCGTCGTTGCTGCGCTTGATCAAATCGAGTGCGAGGTAGCCCTGCGCGCTGACCGCGAGCTGGGTCAGGATGTCCTGGTGCCGCTGGCGGATCGGGTGCAGCACGTCCGCGCGCAGGGTGTTGGCCTTCGCCGGGTCGGCGAGGTCGAAGATCTCCGCCTGCCGCTCGACCGCCGCGTCGACCGCGCCCGCGAGCGCCGCGGCCTCGGACAGCTTGCCCATGGTCTGCCAGAGCCGTTCGCGCTCGCCCTTGATGGCCGCGTTGTCGCGCCGCAGCACGTCTTGACGCGTGCGCAGCTCGATGACCAGCGCGTTGACCGGCTCGTTCGCCGCGCGATACCGCTCGAGCGCCTTGCGCGCGCTGCCCGCGATCGGGATCAGCCCGAGCACCTTGCGCCCGGTCAGCGGCAGCTGCGCCGGATCGAGCTCGCGCACGGTCCGCCGCAGCCCGGCCAGGCTCAGCGTGACCTGCTGCTGCGGTGACCGCTGCTCGGCCAGTGCCCGCGCGGACCGGTCGAGCATGGCGCCCGCCACGGTCGCGGCGGCACGCATGTCGGACTCGCCGACGGACAGCAGCTCGTCGAGCCGCGTGGTGAACTCCGGCGCGCGGACGTCGAGTTCGGCCAGTTTCCCGGCGAAGTGCGCGGCCCGCTCTTCGGCGGCCGCGGCCACCTCGGGGTCGAGCGCGACGAGCCCGGCCGCGCGTTCGACGGGAATGGGCTCGACCGGCTCCGGCGGGGTGAGGGTGAACTCCATCAGTACTGCTTCTTCACGGCGTCGAGCATCCGCTCCAGCGTCTCGAACGTCGGCGGCTCGACCGCGTCGACGAGGTCGGCTGGCGCCTTCGGCTGCGTTTCGGTGAAGTGGCGCGGATCGCTGGTGCGGAAGCCGAACGACGCGGCGAGCTTGCCGAGTTCGGGGTCGGTCGAGAGCAGCTGGCCGACCTTGTCGCCGTTGCCGCCCAGCGGGATCAGCGTGTGCTTGGAGTAGATGGTCGGCGAGGTGTAGAGCAGCCGCATGTCCGGCCGGATCGCGCCGTCGGCCTTGAGCTGCCTGCCGAGGAACTGCGACTCGTAGATCAGCACCATCGGCGTCTTGCCCATCCCCGCCGAGAGGTAGTCCTCGAACGGACCTTCGGTGCTGTTCTGCGTGTACCCCTGGTCGAGGAACAGCTTGGCCAGCCCCGGCGCCACCTTCGCCTCGGCCTCTGGCGTGCTGACCACGGCGTTCCCGTTGGCCACGAAGGAAACGATCGACAGGTACATCGCCGCCGAGTTGGACTCGCGCGGGTCGGTGGTGGTGATGAGCACGTTCTTGCGCGCCGGGAACGCGGTGTTGCCGGGCAGCTGGTCCCAGCGGGTGGCCGTGAGCTCCAGGTACTTGGCGATGTCGAGCACCTGGTAGTCGCCGGGCCCCTTGTGGACGGCGTTCTGCGCGCTGAGCAGGCTGACGATCGGCTCGAACGTCGCGACGGCCATCGGCGAGGAGAACGGCGTGTAGACGCTGGTCACCTTGCGGTCGCGCTGGATGCGTTGCGCGGCGGGCGAACTGGCCGGGAACGCGAAGTCGTACTTGCCGAGGTCGAGACTGGTCGCGATCTGACGCGAGCCGGCGGCGTCGACCTGCACTTTCAAGCCGTGCTTGGCGAACGCGTCGAGCACCCGCTGATCTTGGAAGAACGGCAGCTTCTCCGAACCGATCGCGCCCCGCACCGTGGTCAGCTCGGCCTGCGTCGTGTCGTCGCCGCGTCCCCACACGATGACGGCCACCACGGCCAGGAGGAGCGCCACGGCCAACCCGATGGACAGCCTTCTTTTCACCAATGTCCTCCCCCGGATCGCACTGCTGGATCCTTCACTTCTTTGACGCTGGGGAAGACGGTATGGAAGTGAACGCTTGATGAACTCGCGCGCGTAGCCGCACGCTCACGCGGTGTCGCCGTTTTCACGGCATGCAACCAGCGCCTAACGCCCTGAAGTGCTGATCTGTGCCCCTTGTCACCCGGGCGTGACTTTGGCGTTGCCATTTCGTAATACTCGGCTCGCCCCGAGAATCCCCGACCGGATAAGCGAGCAGAAAATGGCAGGCCGACATAGCAAGAAGCCCGTGGCGTGGAAGTTGCCGACCGGAATCGCGACTTCAGTGACCGCAGGGCTCGCTCTGACGTTCTGGCTCACCAGCGGCCCAGGCGGCGAAGCCGTCGCCAACGGCGGCGCGAACATGGCGTTGCAGGCCCCGCTGCACACCGCCGCGCCGACCACGTCGTCCTCGGTTCCCTCGTCGTCGGCCACCCCGACCCCGACTTCGACACCGTCGCCCACCACCACTGAGCAGCCCAAGACGAGCGCGCCGGTCAAGAAGGCTCCCCCGCCCAAGGAGTGCTCGACCAGCCTGAGCGGCACCAAGCCCTACGTCGCGCAGGTCGGCAACCACGTCAAGGCCAAGTTCGGCATCGACGAGGTCGGCGGCGTCGCCAGCCGCTCCGGCGCGAGCGACCACCCGTCGGGCCTCGCGCTCGACTTCATGGTCGACACCGCGACCGGCAACCAGGTCGCCGACTACGTGCTGGCGAACCAGAAGGACTTCGGCGTCAGCTACGTCATCTGGCGGCAGCGCTACAACGACGGCAGCGGCTGGGACACCATGGAGGACCGCGGCGGCGCCACGGCCAACCACATGGACCACGTCCACGTGTCCTTCAAGTCCGGCGCCAAGGTCGACGTCTCCTGCTGACGAACGCGATAAAGCGGGCTTTACTCCGCGGAGTAAAGCCCGCTTTATCCCGGGTGCTAGGAGACGACCAGCGCGTAGTCGGCGTCCGTGGCCGCGGTCTCCTTGTGCGCGTCCACGTTGACCTGGGTCGCGAGGACCTCGACGGTCCAGGTGCCCGCGGCCGCGCTCTGCAGCAGGACGTTCTCGACGGTGTCGACCGTGTTCGGCACGCCGCCCGAAGTCGAGAAGTTGCCCGCGCGCAAGCCGTTGTTGCCGTAGTACACGGTCCCGTCCGGCGCGGTGACCTTCAGGCTCAGGTCGTTGACCCGCGCGACCGAAGCGCTCGGTGAGCCCGCCGGGTCCGTGTAGGCCAGCGTCGCCTTGAACGGCTTGGCCGCGCTGACGTTCACCGTGTACTTCTTCGACTGGCCGGTGCTCAGCAGATCGGTCTCGTTGACCAGCACCGGGAGTTTCCAGCCGTTCGCCTTCGCGGCTTCGTGCAGGGTGCGCAGGTTCGCGGTGCCCCAGCCCTGATGCGTGCGGGTCATGTCACTCGTGGTGCCGGTGAACGGGTACTGGTCGGCGCCGTTGATCAGCAACGCTTTCGCGGTCGCCGCGTGCGGGCGGCCGGCGAAGACGTCACGCGCCTTGCCCGGTCCGCCGTCGAAGACGCCGTCCGCCCACATCTGGAACAGCAGGCCCGCGTTACCGCAGGTGATCGGGGTCGCGCCGCTCGTGCCACCGAACGAGGCCGTGTACGAGGTGTTGCTCGACGACGACGTCGTGTCGATGCGGTCGTAGTAGTTGGACAGTTCCGGCTTGATGCGGCCGTCGGCCGCCGGGCCGATGCTGGCGCCGCCGTTCCACTTGTCGTCGGTGCGGCTCAGCGTGTTGTAGTGGTACTGGCCGCCGACCGAGAGCACGTTCTTCGCCCACGCCTGCGGTCGTGACTGCGTCGAGCCCGCGTTGCTCTGCGACTGGCAGATCAGCAGATCGTGATCGAAGACGATCCGGTCCATCTCGGCCGACACTGAGGTGTACGCCGTGGTCAGGCCGCCGCCCCAGCTGTTGCTCTGGAACACCGCGCGGTACGGGCCCGCCGGGTCGACGAGCTGTTTCGTGTGGCCGTAGCGGTCGGACTTGTTGTTGGTGGCGAAGATGCCTTGCCCTTCCGGCAGCAGGCCTCGGTGCGGCGCGCTCACCCCGGACGCGAAGATCTCGCCGTAGGTCGAGGTCCCGTGGCCGGTGTCGGTCGAGTTCGAGCCGTGCAGGAGTACCGGCTTGGCCTGGAATTCCTGGTGCGTCGCACGCACTCCGCCGTCCATCACCTCGCCGCGCACGCCCTGCCCGCGGTACCCGGCCACCGACTCCAGGTAATTCGCGCCGCCTGCCTCGCGGGCGTTCGCCATGTCCGTCTCGGGATCGGAGACCGCGCCGACCGCGAGCACCGCCGGCGACTGGGCGAGCGCCGAAGCCTGGCCCGCGCCGAGCATGGCGACGATGTGCTGGCCGCTCTCCGAGATCGCCTCGACTCCTCCGCCGAGCCGCAGGATCTGCTCGGCGATCACGCGCTGGTCGGCCGTGTCCGTCTCGACCAGCGTGACGAGGTAACGACCGGCCGACGCGATGGAAAGTTCGACCTTGTCCGACGCGCGGTATTCACCGACCCAGCGGACGAATTCCAATTCCGAGACCGATTTCCGCGCTTTTTCGGACATGCGCACGACGTAGGCGAAATCGGGGATATAGGAACCGATTCGCACACCGAGTCCGCGCAGTTTCTGTCGCTGCGTGTCGGTGAGACCGTCGCGGACTTGCAGCAGGTAAGCGCCTCGCCAGCCTGCCGATATCGGAGCCGACCGCTGCGCGAGCGGGTCGAAAGTCCGTCCGGCCAAGTGAATGAGCCGGGTTTCGGCGGGCGTCGCGGCATCCGCTACGGCGGGCAGTGCGGTGCTCAGCAGGATTACGCCCAGCATGGGCGCCAGTAAACGGGCAGACCTCTTCCGTGGCATGAATTACCTCCGGGGATCAGCGGGGACGCGGATCAGACATTACCGGCGAATTGCCAGTTGATCAGCCGCCGAACGGCCCAGGAGGTTATTGTCCAACCAGGGGAAATGGCGTAGTAACTGTTAACGGGGACGGCAGAATTGCCGTACTGGCCACTGATCGGGACCGGAAGGATGCGCGCAATGATTCGCGCCGCCCTCCTGGCCATGACACTCGCCGCACTCACCGCCTGCGGCACGGAAGACACTCCGCCACCCGCTTACAAACTGACCGGTGACGCCTGTTCGGCGACCGACACCACCCTGTACACCACCCTCACCGGCGACACCTCGGCGAAGGGCGAGGCCGAAAAGCTCGTGCCAGGCCTCCAAGGCGGTGCCTGCAAATGGACTTTCGACGGCGCGCACGGCTATCTGCTCGTGAACACGTTCATCGCCATCCACCCGTCGGCCGAAGCGGCCAAGAAGATGTACGACGATTTCCGCGTCACCGACGCGAAAGCGGACGCCGCGAGCGAAGAAAAGACGGTCATCGACGTCAAAGGCCTCGGCACCACCGCGCACCTCTACCGCGAGCACGACGACAAAGCGCCGTGGAAACCCGCTGATCAATGGTTGTACAAGTACGTCGTGCACCACGGCACGCTCGTGCTGACGGTCAACGCCGGCGGCTTCGGAAGGGAAGCCACCGGCTGGCCGTCGAACGAGCAGGAACTTCAGGACAAGGCCAAGTCGACCACCGAAGCGATCATGAAGAAGCTGGCCGGCTGACCTCGGCGAGCAGCGAGTCGAACCCGCCGCGGATGCCGTCGGCGAGCAGCTGGACGTCGGGCACGCCGTCGAAGTCCGCGTTGACGCCGAAGGTGATCTGGTCGAGGTAGGAGAAGATGCCGATCGAGATCCGCAGCGTGCTGGCGATCGGCACGTACGGGTACATCTCGGTCATCGGCCTGCCGAGGAAGTAGAGCGGCACGCGCGGGCCCGGCACGTTCGTGGTGACGGTCTGCAGCAGCTGCTGCGGGAACCGCATCGCGGTGCGCGAGCCGAGCGCCAGCAGCGTCGGCGCGGCGAAGTCACCGAGCCCGGTGATGACGTCCGCGCCGGCGGCCTGGCGGCTGCCCTTGAGGTCGTCCATCTGCGCGCGGACGGCGGCGAGCCGCTTGAGCGGATCCGCCTCGCTGACCGGGAGGTTGACCAGCACGGCGCTCACCCGGTTGTTGAGCTTGTTGTGCTCGTCCTTCGACCGCATCGACACCGGCACCATGGTCCGCACGACCATGCCGTCGGTCAGCTCGCCGCGCTTTTCGAGCAGGTCACGGAAGCCGCCGCTGATCGCGGTGAGGATGACGTCGTTGACCGTGCCGCCGGTGACCTTCCGGATCTGCTTGATCTCCGCGAGGTCCGCCTTCGCCCACACCCAGCGCCGGTGCGGCCCGATCGGCCCGTTGAGCGAGGTCGCCGCGCGGGTGGTGAGCCGCTTGACGGTGCCGGGCAGGCTGCCCGCCAGCGCGCGGCCGACGTCGAGCAGCTCCGACGAGCTGCGCAGCCTGCGCGCGAGCCCGGGGATGGCCGAGAGGTGCTTGACCGGGGTGGTGACCGCGTCCTTGAGCCCGGACCCGACCAGGTCCAAGGTGGACGGTGCAGGCTCCGGCTTCCACTCGGTAACCTCGCCGATCTCGGTGGCGTCCGGCCGGAAGTCGAGCAGCATCTGCATCAGGTCGGTGCCCGCGACGCCGTCGATCATGCAGTGGTGGACCTTGGAGATGAGCGCCCAGCGGCCGCCTTCGAGTCCTTCGACCAGCCACATCTCCCACAGCGGCTTCGCGAAGTCGAGCCGCTGCGCGAACACGCGACCGGCCAGGTTGCGCAGCTGGTCGTCGTTGCCGGGAGCCGGGACCGCCGTGTGCCGGACGTGGTACAGGATCTGGAAGTGATCATCGTCCACCCAGACCGGGCGGCCGACGTGCAACGGCAGGCTCTTCACCCGCTGCCGGTACCGGGGCACCCCGTCCAGCTTCGACAGCAGCCGCCGGATGACATCGCCGTACGACGGCGCGGGGCCCTCGAACACCAGCACCGACCCGACGTGCATCGGCACGTTCTCGTCCTCGACAAAATAGAAACCCGCGTCCATCGCGCTCATTCGATCCACAGCCGTCAACTGTAAAGGTCAAGGGCAGGTCACGGCGAGGGACCAAACCGGTGAGATGTGCGCCTCACCTGCGCTTATGCCGGTGACCGGGGTCACCCGTTCGCCCCCGAACAAGTCCTTTGTGGACACTCCAGGGGTCGTGAGTGGTATGGCCGGTTAGAACCGGCCATACCACTCACGAGTCCTTAAAGCCTCGCCCAGAGGTACTGGAGGCGGACCTCCCACGGCCGCGCGGCGCGGTCGAGGAACATCAGGTCGTCCATGCGGCAGTTGCACGGGTTGCCCTCGCGCGTGTTCTGCGGGAAGCTGCCGCCGATCTTGATGCCGAGCGGGTTGGTCGCCGACGCGAGGTCCGGCTCCGGCTCGCCCGCGACGGCCCACGGGTCGCCCTTGTCGACGTAGAACCCGTCGACCGGCTCACCGTTGCGGTACAGGGCCATCGTGCCGTTGTCGTAGTCGAACGTCGCTGCCAGGAACACCCATTCGTTGAGCGGCAACAACTTCTGCCAGTCCTCGGTGGCCGCGAAGGTCTGTGACGCGGCGCCGTCGACCCGCCTGCCGAGCGCGACCAGGTGGAGCTTGCCGTCGACGTTGATCAGTTCGAGCAGCGCGCGGACGGCGTGCCCGTCGGAGTTGCCCGAGAGCAGGCCGACCAGGCCGACCGCGCCGTAGCGGGCGCCGGGGGTGGACGACCCCGGGTTGGGGCTCGGGTTCTCGCCGGTCATCTTGACCCAGCCCATGATCGTCGCCTCTTTGGCGCCGTTGAACGCCTTGAGCGTCGGCTGGCCACCCGGCGTGTAGAGCCCGGCCTTCCAGTCGTCGGTGCCCTTCGCCGTCGGGTTGACCTGCTTGACCTGCAACGAGTTCCGGCTGGATACGCCGTCGCGGACGCGCATGGCCGCGCCGCCGTTGACGAGGTTGATGGTCGTGCCGGACCGCCCTTGGTCGGCCTCCTGCGCGGGCTGCCCCTTCACCGGGTGCTCGAAGTCGTAGTAAGCGACCAGATTCCTTGACAGGGTCGGGAAAACACCGCGAGGCCAGTGCTCCACACTCGCCTGGGCGGGAACCGCCAGCGACAAGCCGAGCACCACCGCCAGCGGCAACGCCAAAAGCCGTTTCATCATTTCTCCCTGGTGCCGGTGACGGTCAGGTCGCGCAGGCGCCCGATGTTGTCGAACGAGCCGAAGCCGACCCGGCCGGACTTGAACGTGGGGTCGATCGCGGTCATCAGCGGCGCGTCGGAGCCGTCGACGTAGACCGCGATCTCGCCGGTCGCCGCGCAGTGCGTCACTTCGACGTCATGCCACCGCGCGTCTTTGACCGCGGGCAGCGCGCCGACCGAACGCGCGGCGTCCCATTGGTCGTCGATGCGGAGCCGGTCGGCGTTGTTGACCGCGAAGATCCCGTTGTGCGGATAGATCGTGTTGTCCTGCGAGAGATGCGCGTAATAGAACTGCGTATCCGACTGGTAGCCGAACACGATGATCACGTCGCGGTTGGGGATGTCGACCGGGGTGTCCAGCCGGACCTCGGCGTCGATCCGCACGGACCCGAACACCGGCCCCTTGGTCAGCACGGCGTACTCGAACGGCCTGCGCGGTCCCGGCCGCTGCTCCCCCGCCTGCGCGAGCACGACCTCGCGGCCGGGGAACTGCCACTTCGCCGGGGTGACCGGCGCCCAGTCCCTGGCGCTCGTGGCGTGCGAGACCTCGGTGTGCCCGACGCGGCAGTCCGCGAACCGGCGGGTGCCGGTGATCTTCCAGATCTTGCCGTTCGCCTTGGCCGTCAAGTACAACTCGCCCGATTGGTCCTGGCCGAAGCGCAGGTCGACCCGCGGGTCGCCGGCGAGTTCCTGCATGGTGACGCGCTTGCCCGCCTCGTTGTAGAGCATCAGCTGCTGGACCTTCGCCAGCGGCGCGCCGATCCGCATCTGGCGCACGTCGCTGTAGAGCACCGTGCCGCTGACCCCTTCGGCGAAGAGGTACTTGCCGTACAGGCCGTCGAGCTTGTGTCCACGGTAGACGAACCCGCCCATGAGCGCGTTTCCGCTGTCGGCACAGGGTTTCTGGCTGGCGAGCCGGTTGTGGTCGAACGCGGCGACCGGGTAGGTGTAGCCGAACTTCGCGTCGTCGGGCGGCAGCGGGAAGACACCGCAGCTCGGATCGCCGCGCTTGTAGAGGAACGGCCCTTCCCGCTCACTCCAGCCGAGGTTGGCGCCCGGCGTGATCTCGTAGACCGACTCGACGGCCTTCTCGCCGATGTGCCCGAGGAACATCTGGTGCCGCCAGCCCGCCGGGTCCCAGCTGAAGCGGTACGGGTCACGCATGCCGGACGCGTAGATCTCACCGAGCACGCCCGCCTTGCCCACGAACGGGTTCGCGCGCGGAATGCCGTACTTGCCGTTGGCGCTGTTCGTGCCACGAGGGTCGATGCGGAGGATCTTTCCTTGCGGCATAAGGAGATCTTGCGGAACCGAGTTCTTCGTGCCGACGCCGCCGTCGCCGACGGCCAGGTACAACAGGCCGTAGTCGGCGTCCCACCAGTGCGCGGTCGGGTTGAAGCCGATCTCCTGGATGCCGTGCAGCTGGCCTTCGAACCCGAGGCGCAGCACCTCGCGGTGCGTGCCGGAAAAGACGTCGGCCTTCGGGTCGGTGGCGGTCCACTCGGTGAGCACGCCCTGCGCCGTCTGCTGCTCCGGATACGCGAGGTCGGGCTTCTTGCTGGTCAGCGCGCCCCACGCCTCGGTGTGGATGGTGTAGAACCGCCCGTTCTTCGCGAACCGCGGGTCGAAGGCGACGAAGCCGAAGCCGCTGCCGAGGCCCTTGTGCGTGTAGAAGTCGGCGCCGGCGGCTTCCGCGCCGACGTCGAGGTAGACGTGCTGCTGACCGTCTTTCAGGAAGTACAGCTTGCCGTTGAGGTCGGGCACGTACAACCGGCCCGAGTGGTCCGGCAGCTCACCGAGGTAGTTGATCCGGTTCCAGCGTTTCAACCGGCTGTCGGTCGGCGCGGGCACCGGTTCGGACTTCGGGAGGGTCGCGATCTCCTTGAGCGTCAGGCCGAGGCCGGAGACGGCCGGTGTCGGCAAGGGATCGAGCACTTGCTCATCGGCGTGTGCCGACGGCGTGATCAAGCCGGTCACCAGTACGGTGACGAGCATGGCCAGTAAGCACGGTCTGGATCTGGACATTCGCCCCACCACTCTGTGCAGTCTGAATACCTGATTCTGAAAGCGCTTTCACACGGCGGATTTCAGACCATACAGAGACCAAAGCGGCATAGGCAAGCGCCTAACGGACGCGAACTTCCTCGACCTCGGACACCTGCCACGAGGCGCCGTGACCGTACGAACTCACGTTCGCGGTGAGCTTTCCCGTGACGCCGGGATCGACGCTCACGGTGAAGTCGATCGGCGGATAAGCCTTGTGTGGCGCGAGAACATCGTTACGGGTGCACCTGTCGACCATGCAGGTCCAGCCCTCCCCCGCGGCTTTCACCGGCGTCAGCCCCACCAGCGGTTCGAAGGCCACCGACTGCACACTCCCGTCGGCGCCCTCCCGGCCATGGCTGCCGAGCGTCACCCGGAACACACCCGTCCCGCCCGCCGGGAAGACGGCGGGGAAATGTCGCGTTTCGAGGCTTAATGGGCTCTTGATGAACTCATGCGCGCCCGGCACGTTTCCGGGGAATGACAACGGCAGATAAGGAACCGGGTTCCCGATACGCGGGACATTCCGCGCCGACGGCACGTATTCGCTCGGCGCGATGCGGCCGTCGGCGCCGAGCACGCCGAAGCAATAGCCGAGCGCGCGGGCGCCGTCGATGATCTGCGGCACCGCGGCGACGGTGGAGGCGCCCGCCGGGGTGTCGATCGGGCCGTCGTGCAGCCCGATCAGCAGGCCGGGCCGGAGGGCGGCGAGTACCGTGTCCCTGATCTCGGCGGCCGTCCTGACCGGGTTCCAGTCCTCGGCGAGGATCCACTCCCCGTCCTCCGCCGCGAAGATCGTGTAACCCAGCGAGGTGAGCGTCGCCCTGGTCGCCGGGTCCGCCACGGTGTACGGCGGCCGGACCCCCTTGAACGTCATCGGCGCGCCCGCGCGGACGAGCGCCTGTTCGGTCCGCCGCACCTCCTTGACGACCGCGGCCGCGGGCAGTTCGGGGAGATACGGATGCAGGTAGGTGTGGCTGAGCTGGACATGGCCTTCGGCGGCCTGGAACGCCGGGACCCGGGGATTCGCGTCGACCCGCACGCCGTTGTCGAAGAAGGTCGCGTGCACCCGCTTGTCCCGCAGGACCTGCAAGGTCTGCGGCCGGTAGTACGACGGGCCGTCGTCGAAGGTCAGCGCGACGTAGCCGGCACACCCGGTCTTCGCGGGCGCGGCCACCGGCGCGGTGAGCGAACTCAGCGCGGTGACGGCCGCGATCGTGAGCGCGGTGAACATACCGATCCCCCCAAGGAAGCCGGGCCATGTCGATCGGATGCTCCCACAGCCTGGCCGGGATTCGCGTCGCCGTGGCCGGAAGTTGCCGCTCGTGGAAACCATTTGACGCGGCTTGAAAAATCAAGGCATGAGCGAGATCCGGCTACGTCCAGCCCAGCCGCACGAGGCGGACGCCGTCACCGAGCTGTCGCGCCGGTCGAAGGCGCATTGGGGCTACAGCCAGGAGTTCCTCGACCGGGTCCGCGACATCCTGGTCGTCCATCCGCACCAGATCCGGGACGACCTGGTCGTGGTCGCCGAACGCGACAGCGAGCTGCTCGGCTTCTACCGGCTCGACGGGAAGCCGCCGGAGGGCGAGCTGGCCGACCTGTTCCTCGAGCCTGCCGCGATCGGCACCGGGCTCGGGCGCAGGCTGTGGGAGCACGCGCTGGCCTCGGCCAAGGCGAAGGGTTTCGAGAGCCTCGATCTCGAGGCCGACCCGAACGCCGAGCCGTTCTACCGGCACATGGGCGCGGTGCGCACCGGTGAGCACGAGGTGTCCCCCGGCCGCTCGCTGCCGATCATGACTGTTTCTCTCTAGCCTTCGCCCGGCGCTTGCCCTCGTGCATGGCCACCACCCTGGCGATCGGGATGGTGTGCCCCTCGGCGACGAGGTCGTCGGGCAGGCGCTGCGGGGCGGGCATGGACTCGGCCCACGGGTCACGCTCGCCCAGCAGCGCCGGCGCCGTCTTGATGGTGAAGTCGCGCGGGCTGACCTGCTCGAGGTCGTCCCAGGCCACCGGGAACGACACCGAGGCGCCGGGCCGGATCCGCGGGCTGTAGGCGGCCACCACGGTCGCGCCGCCCGCCCGTGTCGCGTCGAGGAACACCTTCCCGCCGCGGTCTTCCTTGATGTAGGCCGTGGTCGCGAGCGCGGGGTCGATCCGCTCGGCCTGCGCGGCGAGCGCGCGCGTCGCGGCGGCGACGTCCTCGACGCCCTGCGGTTCGAGCGGGACGAAGATGTGCAGTCCCTTGGCGCCGCTGGTCTTGACGACGCCTTCGAGCCCGAGATCGGCCAGCGCCTGGCGGACCAGGAAGGCCGCGCGGACGACCACGCCGAACGCCTCGCCCTCGGGCGGGTCGAGGTCCATCACCAGGTGATCGGGGCCGGACTCGCCGATCCGCGCGAGCGGGACGTGGTACTCGATCGAGCGCTGGTTCGCCAGCCACAGCAGGGTTTTGCGGTCGTCGCAGACGACGTAGGAGACCTCGCGGCGGGACGACTCGGCCCACATCGAGGCCCGGCGCACCCAGTCCGGGGTGTACTTGGCGGCGTTCTTCTGCATGAACGGCGCCTGACCGGGACGGACGCGCAGCACCGAGAGCGGCCGGTCGGCCAGGCACGGGAGTACGCGGTCGCGGACGGCGTCGAGGTAGTCGACGAGGTCGCGTTTCGTCGCGTCCGCGCCGTCGAACAGTGCCGAGCCGAGGCTCGTCAGCGATACCCCGTCACGCACCTCGTCGCTGGTCATCGCCCCACGATGCCACATTCGGGCACTCGGTGCGTTTCGCGCGAAACATCAGCTCATTCGGACCCTTTATCGGTACAGTTCAGGACGTATTCCCGCCAGACATCGGATCACCTCTTGCCCAGCGCGGGCCTGCTGGCGTACATACCTCTCTGAAACCGTCGAGCACGTCTTCTCTCCGCCGCAGGGGACGTCTGTCAGGAGGCAGTTCGTGCTGGGTACGAAGAAGTACGCCCTATTCCGTCGTGTCGGCATTCTGCTGGCCACGCTCCTGCTCGTCGCCGGGCTGGCCCCGGCGACCGCCAACGCCGAGTTGCAGCATCCACGCCAGGACTGGCTGCGCGCGTCCACCGCGGGCTTGTTCCTGCACTGGGGCATGCGCACCTCGCCGGGCTACACCAGTTGCGGCGCTTGGGAATCCGCCGTCACGAACGGCGGCTGGAACGCCAAGTACTGGATCGACGAGGCCAAGAAACTGCACGCGCAGTACGTCGTGCTGGCCTCGTTCCACTCGCGCCTCGGCTACGCGCGGGCGTGGCCGTCGAACATCCCCGGCAGCTGTTCCACCAAGCGGGACTTCCTCGGTGAGCTGATCGAGGCAGGCAAGGCGCAGGGCGTCAAGGTCATCAACTACATGACCGACGATCCGCAGTGGCACAACGAAGGCGGCCACGAGTGGCTCGACTCGGCCGCGTACTCGAAGTACCACGGAAGCAACGTCGACCTGACCCAGCGCGACGGCTTCGGCCGGTTCAGCTACGACAACTTCGTCGAGGTCATGCAGCGCTACCCGGACCTCGCCGGGTTCTGGATCGACAACGACAACGCGTACTGGGAGTCCAGCGGGCTCTACGAGCGCATCCGCAAGGACCGCCCGAACTACGTGCTGAGCAACAACAACGAAGACACGCCGATCATGGACACGATCAGCAACGAGCAGAAGACCGGCATGACGCCGTCGTATGACTACCCGCAGGCCGTCTACACCGCCGCGCCGCGGCTGATCGAGGCCTGCTTCAAGCTGCCGAGCACCGGCGCGTGGTGGTACAGCGGCACGAACTCCACGGTCGACTACAAGCTGACGTACGGCCGGTACCTGACCAACAAGGGCTCGGACGTCAAGGCGCTGATGGCCGAAACCGCCATGGTGAACGGGAAGTTCCCGTCGAACCAGGAGGCGTTCAACAACGCCGCGAACACGTTCTTCGACAAGATCTGGGAGTCGATCGACGGGACCTGGGGCGGCGGCTACGACCACGCCGGGCTCAAGCCGGGCTTCTGGAACAACGGCGCGCACGGCGTGACGACCGTGAGCAAGACCAACCCGAACCTGAACTACATCCACGTCATCACGCCGCCGTCGGGCAGCACGCTTTCGGTGCGGGACAACGGGTACAAGGTCACCAAGGTGACCAACCTGCGCACCGGCGCGACGGTCGCGCACACGCAGTCCGGTGGCTCGCTCACGCTGAGCGGGGTGTCGAGCTGGGACCAGTACGACACGGTCTTCAAGGTGGAGACCAGTGGCCGCGAGGGCATCATCCCGTCGTCGACGTACACGATGAGCTCGAGCAACGCGGCCAGTGGCCACCCCGCCTCGGCCGCCGCGGACGGCAGCTACCTGACGTACTGGGACGCCTCGACGACCCAGCCCGCGTCGCTGCGCTTCGACCTGGGCTCGGCGCGCAAGGTCCAGTACGTCGCGCTGAACCAGCGTGAGGACTCGACGACGTATCCGTCTTCGGGCTCGGCGCGGATCAAGAACTACCGCGTCTACGTCAGCAACGACGGCACCAACTGGGGCAACCCGATCAAGACGGGCGCGCTGCCGAACCACCGCGGCGTCCAGTTCATCGACCTGCCCAGCGGCACGACCGCACGGCATGTCCGGGTGGAGAAGGTCGACAGCCAGGGCAACAACCGCCTGCGCGTCGACGAGGCCTGGCTCGGCTCCGACTACGCGGCAGGCGGCGGCACGGTCCCGCCGGACCCGACGCGTCTCGAGGCCGAGGACGCGACGATCGCGTCGGGCGTGGTCGAGTCCAACCACGCGGGCTTCTCGGGCACCGGGTTCGTGAACTACGACAACGCCGTCGGCAGCAGCGTCGAGTTCACGGTGAACGCGGCGACGGCGGGCCCGGCTTCACTGAAGCTCGGGTACGCCAACGGGACCACGGTCAACCGCCCGATGGACGTCTCGGTCAACGGCACGACCGTGGCATCGGCGGTCGCCTTCAACGGCACCGGCGCCTGGACGACGTGGACCACCGCGACCATCCCGGTCACGCTGGCCGCCGGGGTGAACAAGGTCCGCTTCAGCGCGACCACGGTCAACGGCGGCCCGAACGTCGACTATCTCCAGCTGGGGTAAGTCGTGAGTGGTACGGCCGGTTCTAACCGGCCGTACCACTCACGACCCTGGCTGGATGTAGATGGCGCCGAAGCCGGATTCGGTGCGCACGGGGCGCCGGACGATGGCGACGCCGAAGCGGAGGTCGGCGGGTTTGCCCGCACTGTCCACACAGAACACCGTCGCCGCCGTGCCGACGGGGCCTGCTGAGATCAGGTCGACACCCCGGCAATAGCCCGGCTGCGAGCCAAGTGTGGTCACCTGCAGCACGTCGCCGCCCCTGACGCCGAGGAAGCCGATGACGTGGACGCCGGGCGCCAGCCGCTTCGCGGTGCCGTGCTGCAGGAAAGACAGGTCGCGCACCGAGCCGAGCCGCCAGTCGCTGTCGGCCGGCGCGCCGGTTTCTATTGCGTGGCAAGCGATTTCGGTGGTCGAGACCACCTGGCAGCGAGTGTGGCCGTCGCCGTACGGGGTCACCTGCGCGTAGCCGGTCATCGGCGGCACGAGGTAACGGCCCGGCCCCGGGTGCCGGACGGCCGGGGCGTCGGAACGGACGTCACCAGCGGAACCTTGCGCGAAGAATATGTCGAACCTGACGTCGACCGGCGCGGTCGCGGACCGGCAGATGACGGTGATCAGCTGGTCGTCGCCGTCCGGCGCGGTCTCACGGACACCGCAGGAGACGACGGCGCCCGCGGCCCAGTGGTTGACGGTCACGTGCGCGACGCCGTCATCGGCGCCGACACCCGGCAGCCGCACGCGGTACTCGCCCGCGGCGAGGTGGGTGACCGTGGCCTTGCGGCCCGCCTGGTCGGCGTCCTTGCGCCAGGTCCCCCACACGCCGTCGCCCGCCATCGGTCGCTCGACCTGCAGCGGCTGGCTGTACTCGTTGTCGACCCGCGCGTAGCCCCACTTGCGCGCGGGCGGCGGGGCAGGCGCCTCGGGCGGTGAAGCGGCCGCCGTGGGCGCGGGCGGCACGATCGGCGCGACGCCGCCGGGCGGGTCGTCGGCCAGGTACGGCATGGCGGGCGCGGGCTCGCCGGTGGACGCGGCCGGCGCCGAGGGGACGTCCGGGAGCACGGGGTGACCGGCGATCGGCGCCGCTGCCTCACCGGGCGGGGCGGCGAGCGCGCCCTGGCCCTGCCGGACGGTGTGCGGGGCCAGCACCAGCACTCCGCCGACGACCAGCACCCCGATCAGCCCGGCGGCGGCGTTCGCGGATCGCCGGACGGTCCGCGGGTTGCGGCGCGCGAACTCGGTCACCGCGCCTGCCCGCTGGAGCACGCCGACGCGCCGCTTGAGCAGCGCGAGCGCGGCGGCACGGCGAGACTCGTCCCGCTCGGCCAATTCGAGGAGCCCGGGGCCCAGCGCCCAGCCGGCGTAAGCCTCGGCCTCGGGGCCGCCCACCGCCTTGGCGATCGCCTCGTGGGTGGCCTTGCGCGCGCGAGTGAGACGGCGGTCGACGTCGGCGACGGGAACACAGACCGCGACGGCGAGTTCGGTGCCGACCACCGGGACACCGTTTTCCACGGTGAGCCGGACGTGCTCGGCCATCAGCCGCCGGAGACCCGGCTCGATGCCCTTGATCGCGTCCCGTATCCGGTGCACCAGCTCTTCGTCGCCGGCCATCCACCCTCCCGCAGCGTATTCGTCCAGTCTGGCGCTCACTGTGCGGCGGCTGCGACACATTCGTCCCCGTAAAGCGAGAATGCCTTATCAGCGCCCGTAACAGTTGCTCCATTTCGGTGAACGCACCGGGTGGTTTCCCGACACGAGCGAGTGACGGGATGATCGGAAGAGCGGAGTCCGCTGGGCGGCCGGGGCGGTGGCCGCCCAGCGGGGCCCGCTCAGGGCGCGACGGCCCAGGAAATCTTCTCAATACCGTTGTTGATCGCACCGATTTTGGCGAACGCGGCCTTGTCGAGGTTCAGGTCGCCTTTCTTGCCGCCGGTGTCGACGTCGACGATCTGCACCTTCACCGAGCCTTTCGGACCCAGGTTTCCGGCGTACGGCGCCGCGAACGCGACAGGCGCGACCAGCACGGAAAGCGCGACGGCGGAATACGGGAACAAGCCCTTTTTCTTCGCCTGGCGACGGTGCCGGAAAAGACATTAAAGCGTCACCGCGCGATCGATCAGCCACCAACCGAGCGACAGACTAAAGTCTATGCGTCACAAGTCTCGCCGATCAGCACGCCTGCCGCGAGCTCCTGCCCCACATACCGGAACGCAACGCTTCTTTGTCATATGCGCCAAAGGAAGTATGCGGTAACGCGGTGACGAACTCGACGAGCACGAACACCCCACCGACCCGCTCGGCCACCCAGTGGACGAGGTCTTCCTCCGTGATCGGGGAACCGGGATCCGGCACCACGACGGCTTTCAGCGCGTCGCCCATTCCCCGGTCGGAAATAGCGACCACGCACGCCTCGCGCACGGCGTGATGCGCGGTCAAGATCGATTCGATCTCGCGCGCGTGCACGGTCGAGCCGTTCGCGACGATCAGTTCGCGCTCGCGCCTGGCGATGTAGACGAAACCGCGGTCGTCGGCCACCGCCCGGTCACCGGTGAGCAGCCAGCCGTCCCGCAGGGCGTGCTCGGTCTCCGCGCGCCGGTTCCAGTACCGCAGCATCACGTGCGGCCCGCTGGCCGCGATCTCGCCGGTGCGCCCGGCGGGCACCTCGCCGCGCTCGCCGTCGACGATGCGCAGGTCCGTGATCGCGACCGGGCGCCCGCAGGACGAGAGCGGGGTGTGATCGCCGGAAGCCACGGCGGCCGCGTGGTCCCGTTTGGTCAGCACGGTCAGCTGGTTCGGCGCCTCGGTCTGGCCATACAGCTGAGCGAAGATCGGCCCGAACTCCTCGATCGCGTGCAGCAGCCGCCGCCGGTCGACCGGCGCGCCGCCGTAGACGACCGTGCTCAGCGAAGACACCTCCGCGCGGGCTTGGGACATCCGGTCCACCAGCCGATACAGCCGGTCCGGCGCGACCAGCGTCGCGGTGATCCGCTCGCGGGCGATCACCTCGACCAGCACGTCGGCGTCGAACCCGCCGACGAGGACGTTGGTGCCGCCGCGCATCCACACCGGCAGCACGAACCCGCCGCCCGCGTGCGTCAGCGGCGCGACGTGCGCGAACCGGTCGCGGTCGCCGAGGCCGAGTTCGACCAGCTCGCTGAACAGCACCGCGATCATCGTGCGGTGGCTGTGCACGACACCCTTCGGCTGGCCGGTGGTGCCGAGCGTGTAGTAGATGCCGTACAGGTCGTCCTGGCACACCCCGGGTGAGCCAGGCCGGTCGGACCGCTCCGCCGTCAGCCGGTCCAGCGCGTAGCCGCCGGGCAGCACGGCGCCCGCGTCGGCGCAGACCACCGCGTCGACCCCGCTCGTGCCCCTGATCCCCCGCACCCGCGCGGCGTGCGCCGCGTCGTGGACCAGCACGCTCGCGCCGGAGTCGCAGAGGATGTGCTGGTGGTCGGCGGCACTGAGCCGGGTGTTGAGCGGGACCACGACCAGCCCGGCCCACAACGCGCCGTAGTAGACGTCGAGCAGCTCCGGCCGGTCTTCCATCAGGATCGCGACCCGGTCGCCCTTTTCCAGCCCGAGCCCGCGCAACGCCCGGCCCGCGCGCCGGATCCGGCTGACGAGTTCGCGGTAGGTGATCCGGGTTTCCCCGCACACGACCGCGATTTCCGGCCCATACGCCAGCGCGCACCGCTCGACGAGACTGCCGATGGTGTGGTCGAACATGACTCAACGCTAAGTCGCACGCCACGCCGATCCCATGTGGGACAAGCACACCCGGGACACCACGAACGCGCGGTATCCCACAGTATCCAGGCTCAGCCCGCGGCCTCCATCGACGCGTCACCCGGTTGCCCCGGTGCGCCCAGCGCGCGCCGCAGCCGCAACGCGACCAGCAGCTCGGTGCGGCGTTCGGTGAGCGCGTCGCCCAGCAGCTCGGTGGCGCCGCGGATCCGCATGCGCACGGTGTTCTCGTGCACGCCGAGTTCGGCGGCGGCCTTGGCCTGCGAACCGGCCGACAACGACATCAGCAGCGTTTCCCTGATCCGGTCGGCGCGTTCGCTGTCTTCGGCCAGCTCGCCCAGTTCCTCGGCGATGAAGCGGTGCGCGGCGCGTTTGTCTTCGAGCAGCAGCGCTTCGAGCCGGACATCGCGGTACCACAGGCAATCGCCGGGATAGGCGAGCGTGGACCGCAGCCCGGCGGCACGGGTCGCCTCCTCGTGGGCGCGCCGGACACCCTCCAGCCCGTTCGCGGGCCCGCCCATCGCCATCGGCATGCCCAGCTGTGAAACCGCTTGCTTGATCCTGGTGAGCGCCTTGGCGTCCTGCCTGCGCGAGTAGCCGAGCCAGGTGGCCCAGCTCGACGCGCCGCGCTGGACGACCAGCGAGCCCCACGCCCCGGTCTGCTGTCGCAACGTGGCGACCGCGCGGACGACCTCGTGCCGGTCACCGGTTTCGATCAGCAGTGAGACATGACAGGCACGCAGCCGATAACCGAGCACGTCGTCGAGGAGCTGGCCGTATTCCGGCTTGGCACCGTCGAGCAGCTCCTCCACCAGCGCGCGGCGGCGGTCCTCGCCGGTGCTCGCCAGCTGGTCGGTCACCGTCTTGTACTGATCACCGATCAGGTCGACGGCCTTGGTGAAGTAGGCGAAGACCGCGTGCGTCGGATTGCCGAAGACGCCGCCCATCGAGTGGTCGCCGCTGTCCGTCGCGAGGAACGCGAGCGCGAGCCACTGCTGCCAGAACTGCTCCAGCCCGACCCAATAGGCCCGCTCGAGCGAAGAGAACGGCATACCGAGCTCGGCGGTGAGCCCGGCGAAGGTCAGTATCGGCGCGAATTCGGTGTCCTCGACCGTTTTCCGGCCGGTCGCGATGTCGACCAAGGACCCGATGTTCGTGCCGACGCACCGCCGCAGCACCTGGTCGAACCCGGTGTCGGCGGCCTCGACCGGGAAGACCCGCGTGGCGATGGCGTCGTGCACCGAGGTGACGATGGCGTCGAGGTCGATCCGGTTCGCGGCCTTGGCTGAAACCTCGCGCGGCGGGGACATCGACGGACCTCCTGCGGGCTGCCGGGACCGGACTCAGTCCAGCATGGTCCCGGCGGCCCAGGCGCACAATGGCGGTCAGCCACCCTGCGGATTGTGGTCGCTCACCCCGCCCCAGCGCGACGGCGGCAGCACGATCACGCGCACCTTGCCGATGATGTTGTCCACCGGCACCGCGCCGGTCACCCCGCCGGTGCCCTGGCAGCGCGAGTCGCACGAGTCGTTGCGGTTGTCGCCCATCACCCAGACCATCCCGGCAGGCACCTTCACCGGCTCGAACGCCTGCTGCGTGTTGGGCTCGCCCAGCCAGTGGATGTACGGCTCGTCGAGTGGTTTCCCGTCCACGAGCACGCGGTTCTGCGCGTCACAGCACTGCACGGTCTGCCCGCCGACGGCGATGACCCGCTTGACGAAGTCGCGCTCGTCCGGCGGCGCGAAGCCGACGAGCGAGCCGAGCCAGCGCAGCGCGCCGGTGATCACGTTGCCGGACTCCTGCGGCGCGAGCTCGGCGTTGCCCCAGGATTCGGGGCCCTTGAACACGATCACGTCGCCGGGGCTCGGCTCGGCGAAGTCGTAGACCACGCGGTCGACCAGCACCCGGTCGCCGAAGCAGCCGGTGCAGCCGTGCAGCGTGGCCTCCATCGACTCCGACGGGATCATGAAGACCTTGCCGAGGAACTGCTGGATCAGGATGGTCAGCACGAGTGCGACCGCGATCAGAATCGGCAGTTCCTTCCAGAATGACCGTTTCTTCTTCGGTAGCTTGCCCCGCCGCGAGCGCCGCGACCTGCCTTCGGCTCGCGTCGCACCGCCTTCGGCGTCGTCATCGTCTTCGGCGGCATTCGGGGTAACGGGTTCGACCACGTCGTCAGGCTACCCATCAAATGCCGATGACGGTTGGGTTGCGATGCCCGCGCCACGGTCGGGTGACGAGGCAGACTGGGCCGCCGACCGAGAGAAGGGGGCATGGATGTCGAAAGTTCGCACACTGGTCGTGGCCACGCTGTTCGCGGTGCTCTCGCTGATCGGGACACAGGCGCACGCCGCACCGGCGGAGCCGGTCGCCGCGGTCGCGCACGCGCACACCCAGACCGCGGACGAAACCGCTCAGCAAGATCAGAAGACGGCCAAGAGCAAACTGGTCGCCGGCGGGGTGGCGCTCGTGCTGCTCCTGCTCGTGGTCTGGGGCAGGAGCCTGCGCAAGCCCAAGAAGAAGAAAGAGGAGCCCAAGAAGTAGCGCTGCTCCAAGCGGGTTGCGGTCGTTGCCAAAGACTAGAACATGTTCTTATCTGAGTGCCATGGCCGACACCTTTTCCCGTCGCAGGCTGTTCGTGGGCACCGGTCTCGCGGCGGCGTCCGGGCTAGCGGGCACGACCCCGGCAGCCGCCGCCGAGGAGTTCGACGTGGTCGTGGTCGGCGCGGGCGCGGCCGGGATGACCGCGGCGCTGACCGCCGCGAAACGTGGCCTGAGCTGCGTGGTGGTCGAGAAAGCGCCGGTGTTCGGCGGATCGGCCGCCCGCTCCGGCGCCGGCATCTGGATCCCGTGCAACCCGGTACTGGCCGCCGCCGGCGTGCGTGACGATCCGCAGCAGGCCGCGCGCTACCTGGCCGCGGTCGTCGGCGACGCCGTGCCCGCCGCGAGGCAGAACGCGTTCCTGTCCAACGGCCCGGCGATGATCTCGTTCGTAATGGCGAACAGCCCGCTGCGGTTCCGCTGGATGGAGGGGTACAGCGACTACTACCCCGAACTGCCCGGCGGCATGCCGAACGGCCGCTCGATCGAGCCGGACATGTTCGACGGCAACCTGCTCGGCCCCGAGCTCGCGCGGCTGAATCCGCCGTATATCCCGACTCCGCCCGGCCTGGTGGTGTTCAGCGCCGACTACAAGTGGCTCAACCTGGCCGCGGTCAACCCCAAGGGCGTCGCGGTCTCGGCCGCCTGCCTCGCACGCGGCACCGAGGCCGCGTTCAAGGGACAGAAACCGCTCACCATGGGCCAGTCACTGGCCGGCGCGCTGCGCGCGGGGCTGCTCTCCGCGAACGTGCCGGTCTGGTTGAACACCCCGCTGCTGGACCTGCACAGCGAGGGCGGCAGGGTCACCGGCGTCGTGGTTTCCCGTGGTGGCACCGAAACACTGGTCCGCGCACGGCGCGGGGTGATCGTCGGCTCCGGCGGCTTCGAGCACAACGCGAGCATGCGCGCGCAGTACCAGCAGCAGCCGATCGGCACGGACTGGACGGTCGGCGCGAGCTCCAACACCGGTGACGGCATCCGCGCAGGCGCGCGGGCGGGCGCGGCGCTGGCGTTGATGGACGACGCGTGGTGGGGCCCGGCGATCCCGTTGCCGGACGAGCCGTGGTTCTGCCTGGCCGAGCGCACGCTGCCGGGCGGGCTGATCGTCAACACCGCCGGGCAGCGTTTCGTCAACGAGGCCGCGCCGTACAGCGACGTCGTCCACACGATGTACCAGCGCGGGCACACGGCCGCGTGGCTCGTCTTCGATCAGCACTACCGCAACAAGTACCTGTTCAAGGACGTGCTGCCGACACTGCCGTTCCCCGACTCGTGGTACTCCTCGGGCGCGGCCGTGAAGTCGTGGACGATCGACGGGCTGGCGACCGCGATGGGCGTGCCGCAGAACGCCTTACGCGGCACCGTTTCCCGCTTCAACGGCTTCGCGCGCTCGGGCGACGACACCGACTTCCGGCGCGGCGACAGCGCCTACGACCACTACTACACCGATCCCGGCGTATTCCCCGACTCCTGCCTGGCGCCGCTGTGGCTCGCGCCGTATTACGCGCTCAAGATCGTGCCGGGCGACCTCGGCACCAAAGGCGGTCTCGTCACCGACGCCCGCGCACGGGTGCTGCGCCAGGACGGTTCGGTCATCCCCGGCCTCTACGCGGCGGGCAACGCGAGCGCCGCGGTGATGGGCCGCAGCTACGCGGGCGCCGGCTCGACGATCGGCCCGGCGATGACGTTCGGCTACATCGCCGCGAACGACATCTAGGGCGTGTCCTAGCGCGGCACCCACAGCGTCACACGGGTGCCCCGGCCGGGGCGTGAGTCGATCGTGCCCCGGCCACCGACCTCGGCCAGCCTGGCGATGATCGACTGGCTGATGCCGAACCCCGGCGGCTGTTCGCGCATGCTGAACCCTTGCCCCTGATCGCGCGCGACCACCGCGATGCCGCCTTCGCGCTCCTCGATCCGCAGCACGACCTGATTGGTCCCCGCGTGCTTGATGGTGTTGCGCATGGCCTCGCGCACCGCGTCGCACATGGCGTCGCGTCGCGCCTGCGAGAGCTTGAGTTCCTGGTCCGACTCGGCCGCCACGAGCTGCGTGCGCAACCCGTCGCGCGCCATCTCGGTGGCGACTTCGGCGAGCTCGGCCGCCAGCCCGCGATCGATCTCCGGTGGCTCGACACCGACCAGCTCACGCCGGATCTCGGCCGCCTGCGCCCGCGCGGCCGCGCGCAGCTCGTCCAGCCGGTCCGCCGCCTGCGTGCGATCGCTCGGCGTCGCCATCGACATCGCCTCGAGCGTCTGCAACACCCCGTCGTGCATCACCCGCTGATAGCGCAGCCGCTCGGCCTGGCGCCCCTCCCGCATCCCGATCCCCAGCGCGAACCGCGTCCCGACGCCGAGCACGACCAGGATCCCCGCGGCCACGAACATGGCCACGACCAGCGCGAAGAAGCACCCCACCGACCGGTTCAGCGCGAGCGGATCGGTCAACGGCAGCCCGCCGGCCAGCGTCAGCCCCGCCCGCACCGGAACCGACACCGCGAGCATCACCAGCGACGCCCCGATCCCGAAGAACGAAGCCCACAGCACGATCGAACCGACCATCCACGTCCACGAAACGTCCACCGCGAACGGCTGGATCGCCGCGGGCACGCTCACCGCGACCGCCAGGTTCAGCAGCACCCCGAACCCCAGGTCGACGCCCATCATCCGGCCGACGACCTTCGCCTTGATCCCCGGCCCGCGCAGCACCCAGACGACCGCGGCCACGTTCAGCGCGACCGCGACCACCGTCGCGCTGAGCACCGGCGCCAGCCCCAGCGTCCCATTGTTCGACACATAGCCGATGAACACCTTGGGAAACCCGGCGATCCGGTACAGCAGCCCACCGAGCACGGCATACCGCCCGGCCCGCATGAGGATCGAGTCGCCGTCTTCCTCGACGGCGATGACGGTCCGCCAGTCGGGCATGCTGTCGAGGTCCGGGTCCGGCGAACGGGCCAGCACCGAGGAACCCTTACGGAGCAACGCCTTCACGAAACTGGCGGACGGTGCCGCCGGGCTCGCCTCTGGCATCGGCGTCCTTCCCGTGCGGCGTCGGGCATTGAGCCTGTCAGCGCGGGTGGTCCGCCGTCAAGAAGACTTACTTGGTGGCCATCAGCAGGTATTCGTGCGCCTTGTTGGACACCATGGCGTCGTCGCCGCTGATCTTGCGTTCGTAGAGATGGATCCGCTCGTCGCCCAGCGTCAGGTGACGGCCGAGCACGGCGGAGGCGTCCCACGCGAGCGGGACGAACTTGCCGGCGAGGCGGCGGTTCTGGACCGCGATCACCGCGTGCGCGCCAACGCGCATGGTGCGGGCGATGGCGGCGAAGGCCTCGTCGAGCGCGTCGAGGTAGTCGCCGTACTCGCGCAGCGCGTACATCTGACCGTCCGTTGTGGACTCCTGGTCGAGGTTCGTGCCGAAGTACGGGAGGTCGCAGAGCACGAGGTCGACGCAGCCGTCCGGCAGCGGCGGCTTGCGGGCGTCGCCGCAGAGCATGATCTGCCCCGGGTACCTGCCCTCGATGCGGTGCCCGGCCTCGGCGGCTCGGGACTCGGTGATCTCCATGCCGATGCCGCGGCGGCCTTCGACCGAGGCCGCGACCAGCGTGGTGCCCCAGCCCGCGAACGGGTCGAAGACGAGGTCACCCGGCTTGCTCAGCTCGACGATCAGCGGCCGCAGCTGGCTGACCAGCCCGGCCTGTCCCGCGGCCGCGGCCAGTTCGTGCTCGCCGTCCTCGGCATCGAGCACCAGCCAACTCTGCACGCCCATGCAGCTCACCCCATGTTTCCGCCTCGACGACGCCGGTGAGCATAGCCGCGCGCGTGACCACGAGGAAGACGGTGAAATTACCGTCGCCCGCCCTATTGGAATGAAGCATTCCGTTCTGCTACTGTTGCGGAACCAAGCATTCCGTTCCAAAAACTGGGAGACATCGTGACCGCCGTACTCGAAGCCCCGGCCATGGCGCCGGCGCGGGCCGACCGCCGCTGGCTGGGCCTGTTTTCGATCCTCGCCGCCGACCTGCTGAACCTGCTCGACTCGACCGTCGGCACGATCGCCGCGCCCGCCATCCGCGCCGACCTGGGCGGCTCGACCTCGACGCTGCAGTGGATCGCCGCCGGCTACACCCTCGCGATGGCGGTCGGCCTGCTGGTCGGCGGCAGGCTCGGCGACATGTACGGCCGCAAGCGGATGATGATGGTCGGCGTCGTCGGCTTCCTGGTGGCCTCGTTCCTCTGCGGCGTCAGCTTCTCGCCGGAGATGCTGCTGGCCGCGCGGGTGCTGCAGGGCGCGTTCGGCGCGGTGATGGTGCCGCAGTCGTTCGGCCTGATGCGCGAGCTGTTCGGCGCCGAGGTCGGCAAGGCGTTCGCGCTGCTCGGGCCGGTGATCGGGCTCGCCACCGTGGCAGGCCCGGTGATCGCGGGGCTGCTCGTGGACGCGGACCTGTTCGGCACCGGCTGGCGGATGATCTTCCTCATCAACGTCCCGCTCGGCGCGTTCGCGCTCGCCGTCGGCAGCCGGGTGCTCCCCTCCTCCGAGCCCGCCGCCCGCGGTCAGCGGCTCGACGTCCGCGGCGCCGTGCTCGCCGCTGCCGGCATGTTCCTGCTGGTCTTCCCGCTGACCCAGGGCCACGAACTCGGCTGGCCCGCCTGGACGCTCGTGCTGCTCGCCGCTTCGGTGCCCACCCTGGGTGTCTTCGCCTGGCTCCAGCACCGGCAGGCGCAGATCGGCTCGGCCGTGCTCATCCGGCTCACCGTGTTCACCAAGCGCTCGTACAGCTCCGGCGTCGGTTTCGTGCTCGCGTTCTTCGGCGTGATCACCGGCTTCTCATTGGCCGTCGGCCTGTTCTTGCAGCTCGGCCTCGGCTACTCGCCGCTGCGTGCCAGCCTCACGATGGCGCCGTGGGCGGTCGGCGCGTTCATCGGCTCCGCGCTGAGCAGCATGCTGATGACCAAGCTCGGCCGCCACATCCTGCACATCGGCCTCGGTTTCATGGCGCTCGGCCTGACCGGGCTGTTCTTCACCTTCGACGGCAGCCTGCTCGTCCCGCTGGCGGTGTTCGGGTTCGGCATGGGCATGATCTTCGTGCCGCTGTTCGACATCATCGTCGGCGATCTCGGCGACGACGAGGTCGGCTCGGCTTCCGGCGTGCTCACCTCGGTCCAGCAGCTCGGCGCGTCACTCGGCATCGCGGTGCTGGGCACGGTCTTCTTCAGCGAAGCCGGTCCGACGGCAGGGGTGCCGGAGTTCGTCGGAGCGGCTCGCGTGGTCGCGCTGATCGCACTCGCGCTGACCGCGGTGACGTTCGCACTCGGCTTCCTGCTCCCCAAGAAGGCCCGTCAGTAGGCTGCACCGTCAAGGAGGAGGATTCCCGTGGCGCTCAACGGCAGGAAGGCGCAGGCCGCCCGCAACGACGAGATCATCGTGGCGGCCGCGCGCGAGGTGTTCATCGCCGACCCCTCGGCCCCGATCGCCGCCGTCGCGGAGCAGGCCGGAGTCGGGATCAGCGCGCTCTACCGGCGCTACCCCAGCAAGGACGACCTGCTCCGCAAGCTCTGCTTCGACGGTCTCATGACCCACATCGAGACCCTCGAAGCCGCCCTTTCCGATCGTTCGGACGCGTGGACGGTCTTCGAGACGTTCATGCGCCGCACCGTCGAGAAGGACACCCACTCGATCACCATCGCACTGGCGGGCAAGTTCACCCCCTCCCAGGAGCTCTACGACGCGGCGGCCCGAGCCGGCCGCCTCGGCACCGAGCTGATGGACCGCACCCGCCACGCGAACGCCATCCGCGCCGACTTCGCCGACGCGGACCTCGGCGCGGTGTTCGAGCAGCTGGCCGCCATCCACATCGGCGACGAAGACCGGACTTCGGCACTGCGCCAGCGTTATCTCACGCTCATCCTCGACGGCCTGCGCACAGCGACCACTCCCCTGCCGAGCACCCCGCCCACGCTGGAAGAACGAGCCCAGCGCTGGGCCACGTCGTAAGCCCCGCCGGGGTCGTGAGTGATCCGGCCGGTTCTAACCGGCCTAAACACTCACGACCCCGGCGCACTTGCGGCATCATGATCATCCATGACCGCACCCACCGTCCGCCGCAAGTACGAGCTGTCGACGGTCCGGGTCCGCGACCTGCGGAACCCGGTCGCCGCCACCGGCCCGCTGCCCGCCACCCACGGCGACGACAACGACCCGCGCTACCCGTCGCCGAAGGTCTTGCGAAACGTCCTCGCGGTGCTCACCGACCTGGTGCTTCACCTGGGCATCGGCGTGGCGGTCGGACTGGTCGCGAAGCAGCGGCTGCCGGGGTCGCCTTGGGTGCTCTACGCGATCCTGGCGTTCGTGGCGGCCTCGATCGTGCACCGGATCTTTCTGCAACGGCTCTTCGGCGCGACGCTGGGCAAGGCTTTGACGGGCCTGCGCCTCATCCGTGACGACAACGCCGGGCGGCCGAATCTTTGGGCGCTCACAAGGTTTTGGCTACTCAGCCTGCTCACCGCCCTCTACGCCATCAACCCCTAGCTTCGGGTCGTGACTGTTTTGACCGGTTATGTGGCAGGCACTTTGTGGCCGTTGCACGAGGTGGGACGACGTGAACGCCCCGTTCACAACGTTCAAAGTTGTGAACGGGGCGTTCACGTCGTCTCGCTGGTGAATCACGCTCTTGGACGTGACGAAGGGGGCCCATGTCACGTTCAGCGTTACAAGGGCGGCCTTTGTGTGGTTCAGCCGCACCACTCACGACCTAGGTCTCACAGCGTTTTCTCGATGAAGGCGCGGAAGCGGGCGAAGGCGTCCTCGAGTGACGCCGGGTCGCAGGCCGCGCCGAACTTGCGGCCGTCGCACCAGGACCAGATCCATTGGCCGGGCCCGGGTTCGGTGAGCGCCTTGGTCAGCCTACGGCCGTCGGCGCCCGTGTGCGCGATGTCGATCTCGATGATCCAGCCCGGGTTGTCGAGCGTGTTGATCGTCATGCCGAACTCGTGCTCCCATTCGCCGTCGCAGTGGGCCGCGTACCAGTCCTGCACAAAGCGGAAAGCGCTCACAGCGCGAGCCTAGGACACCGGCTGAAGCGTGACCAAGCGACCAGTTTTGAACGCGTTCAAAAGAGCGCGTACAGTCGGTGGCATGAAGATCGTGCTTCCCGGTGGCACCGGGCAGGTCGGGACCATCCTCAGCCGCGCGCTCACCGCGGCCGGGCACGAGGTCGTCGTGCTCAGCCGCAAGCCGGGTCCCCGGCAATGGGACGGCCGCACGCTCGGCGCCTGGGCGAGCGAGGTCGACGGGTGCGACGCCGTGATCAACCTGGCGGGCCGCAGCGTGAGCTGTCGGTACACCGACGCGAACCTCAAGGAGATGATGGACTCCCGCGTCGACTCGGCGCGGGTCGTCGGTGAGGCCATCGCGCTCGCGAAGCGGCCGCCGAAGGTCTGGCTGCAGATGAGCACGGCGACCGTCTACGCACACCGTTTCGACGCGGCCAACGACGAGGCGACCGGGATCATCGGCGGCGCCGAGCCGGGCGTGCCCGGCTACTGGGGTTTCAGCGTCGACATCGCCAAGGCTTGGGAAGAAGCTCAGTACCAGGCCGACACGCCGGCCACCCGCAAGGTCGCGCTCCGGGCCGCGATGGTGATGAGCCCCGACCGCGGCGGCGTGTTCGACGTCCTGCGCAAGATGGCGCTGCTCCGGCTCGGCGGGCCGGTCGGCGGCGGGCGTCAATACGTCTCCTGGATCCACGAGACCGACTTCGTCAGCGCGGTCCGCTTCCTGCTGGACGGCGACCTGACCGGCCCGGTGAACCTCGCCGCACCCACCCCGCTGCCGCAGCGCGAGTTCATGCGGGAGCTGCGCCGGGCGTGCGGGGTCCGGCTCGGGCTGCCCGCGACCAGGTGGATGGCCGAGATCGGTGCTCTCGTGCTGCGCTCCGACACCGAGCTGCTGCTGAAGAGCCGACGTGTCGTGCCGGGACGGCTGCTCGGCGCGGGGTTCGGCTTCGCGTACCCGGAATGGCCTGACGCGGCGGTCGACCTGGCGCGCAGAGCCCGTTCGTCGGGACTGGCGACCGTTCGCTGACCGTTCGTCGTGGCGGCTGAGCCGGTTCGCCGCCGCGTCCGTGTCCAGAGTGCGCCGGGCACGTCGTGGTCCCGGCCACGAGGAGACCTGGAGCGAGGACATGGGAATCACCGTGGGCATCGTCGACGAGGAGGCCCTCTTCCGCACGGGCGTTCGTGACGCGCTGGAACGGGCCGGGGAGTTCGAAGTCGTCGGCGAGGCACGCGACGGCGCCGGGGCCGTCGACCTCGCCAAGCGGCTCCTGCCACAGGTGCTGCTGCTGAACCTCGGCGGGCTCGCGTTCGCCGAGCGGATCAGGGCCTACACCCCGGACACCCGGATCGTGGTGCTGGCCGCGCCGCACGCGCACGACCAGGTGCTGCCCGCCTTGCGCGCCGGTGTGCTGGGTTTCCTTTGCAAGACAGGGAAAGCGGCCGAGTTCGTGCACGCCGTGCGGGTGGTCGCGGCCGGTGACGCCATCCTCAGCCCCGCCGTCACGCGGAGCCTGGTCGCGCAGCTGACCCAGCGTTCGCCGGAGAACCGGGACCACGCACGCAAGCAGATCTCCCAGCTCAGCCAGCGCGAACGGTCCGTGCTCGCGCACGTCGCGAAGGGGCTCGGCAACGTGCAGATCGCCCGCGCGCTGTCGCTTTCGGAGGGATCCATCAAGGCGCATGTCAGCCGGGTGCTCGGCAAACTCGGCTGCGACAACCGGGTCCAGGCCGCGATGCTGGCACGCGACGCGGAATTGTGCGGCTGAAGGAAATGGTGACGTTCACCCGCCCGCGCCTGCGGGTGAACGCCACCGCGCATCATCCGACGCGTTCGATGCGGGCGCGCCGGATGAGGAACTTGCCTGGCTCGCGGACCTGTTCGAAGGCCGCGTTGTTGAGCAGCGCGCAGCTGCCGGACGGGCCGCTCACCGCGACCGTGGTGGACTTGGCGTTGTCCAAATTGGTCACTTTGAGCCTGGTGCCCACCGGGAACTGGTTGCTCGTGACCGCGGGCGCGCCTGCCTCACCGGACAGCGTCACCGTCGCGCCCTGGCACACTTGTTGTGCCGCAATGGGTTCTTCGACGGGCTCCGGCTCCGCCGCGGGCTGCTCCGGCTCGGCGGCCGGTGGCTGTTCCGGCTGGGGCAAGGGAATCGGAGCCGCGACCGCGCCGGTACAGCCAGCAGCCTTCCGCCGCTGCTGGATGAGGTCGACGACGGCCTGCCGGTTCGCGATGCGTGCCTCGGAAAGCTGATCAGGACTGGCTTTCTGGTCTGCGATGAACTTCAAGTTGTTCCCCAAAGCGGTATCGAGTCCTTGGCAGCTCTCGGCCGCCTCACTGGAAGGCGTCGTCGACGTGAAGATGGCGGTGGCGATACCCGCCACTCCCAGCACGGACGCGATGCCGATCGTGGCGCGCTTACGGTGCTTCCCAACGCTTCTCAGGTAACCCATACGTCTTCCTCCGGCGGTATCTGTTTGCGCCCACGGAAGGAGATACGGTCACATAACGAAAGTGGTTCAGTTTTGTTTCGGCATCGGGAATTCTCCTGGTGGCACGGCGGGGCCGAGGAAGGGACCGGTGGCGGCGTCCGCTCCGGCGGCGAGCCACCAGGCGGCCTGGGCGGCGGTCGCGATGCCGTCGATGACCACGCGGGCGTCAACCTCGCCGACCAGTGCGGCAACGTAAGAGGCGTGGTGGTCGGCCAGGCGGGCGGCGATGCGGACGAAATGGACGCCGTGGGTGCGAACGGCGGCGAGATCGTCCGGGGCCAGGCCGAAGTCGACGAGTACCGTGCGCACGCCCAGACCGGCGAGGTTCGCCAGGTTGACGGCGGCGCCGGGCACCGACAGCGCGCCGACCGGCATGCCGATCATCAGCTGCCGGGGCGGGAGGCGGGTGGCGTCGAGGACGCGGACCACCCTGGCGACGAGGCGGGCGTCGGCGGCCTGGTGGGCCGTGAGGCCGACCGCGAGCGGGCGGGTGAAACCGTGCTGCTGGCGCCACCAGTGGGCTTGACCGGCCGCGTTGCGCAGCAGCCAGTCACCGAGCGGGAGGATCAAGCCGGTGCGCTCCGCCAGTTCCGTGCATTGGGCGTGGTCGAGCGGGCCTGCCTCGGGGTGATCCCAGTGGAGAACGGCCTCGACACCGGCGACCCGGCCGTCGGCGAGCCGCGTGACCGGACGGTAGCGGACGGTGATCTGCCCGTTCTCCCAAGCGCCGGGCATGCTCACGGCGAGCCCGTGCGCGTATCTGTCCTCGGCGTCGGCGGCGGGGTCGAACAGCTCCCACTGGCCGCGGCGGCCCATCTTGGCGCGGCGCAAGGTCTGGTCGGCGGCACGCAGGAGTTCGGCCGCGTCGATGCCGGGTGACGGCCGGTGCACGATGCCCGCGCTCACGGACGCGGCGAGGCCGTGTCCGTCCACATAGAACGGTTCGGCGAGCTCGGCGTTGATCTCCGCCATGATGCCGGCGACCGGCGGGGTGGTCGCGCTGTTCTCCACCAGTATGCCGAACTCGTCGCCGTCGAACCGCGCGATGATCGTCTTTTCCTTGGCCAGCACCGCTTTCAGCCGCTGCGCGACGTGCACGAGCAGCCGCTCGCCCGCGCGTCTGCCCAGGCTGTTGCACAACAGGCCGAACGCGTCGAGGTCCAGGTGGAAGAGGGTGACGCCGTACTCGGCGCCCGCGTCGCGCAGCGCGGTCTCCAGCCTGGTGCCGAAGAACTGGCGGTTCGGCAGGCCGGTGAGCATGTCGTGCAGCGACTGGCGGCTCAATTCGCTCTGCAGCAACATCAATTCGGTGCCGTCCTCGATGACGGCGACGTAGTGGCTCGGCCCGTTGTCGGCGCCGCGCAGCAGTGACGCGGTCAGCGCGACCCTGGCGACGTCGCCGTCCTTGCGCAGCAGGCGCTGGGTCTGGCGGACGCGTTCCTTGGTGCCGTCCAGCAACGCGCGCAGGCCCTCGCGCAGCATCCGCTCGGCGTCCGGGTGCACGAGTTCGGCCAGCTCGACGCCCGACAGCTCCGGCTGCGTGAGCCCGAGTATCACGCCTGCCGCGGCGTTGGCGCGCAGTACCCGGCCGTCGAGGCCGACGATCAGCACGCCGCTCGACGAGGACGTGATGACCTCGTCGAACCGCGCTTCGCTCTCCTTGAGGTTCCATTTGGCGTCGCGGACGGCTTTGAGCAGCGAGAGGTGCATGCTCTCCTGCTGATCGAAGACCGCGCGCTGGGCGGCGGCCAGGAACCCGACGGCCAGCGCGCTCTGCGCGAGCAGTATCCGCTCGGCGAACCGTTCCGTCGGCTGGAATTCGGGCAGCGCCAGCATTCCCTTGCCGAGCACGTCGAGCGTGCAGCGCAGCCCGGCTTCGCCGACGTAGCCGAGCGCGACCAGCCGTTCGCCGACCCGCCGGATCGGCTTGACGTCCTCGTCGCGCACCGCGTCGCACAGGATGTCGAGCTGGACGCACAATTCCCGGCCCAGCTCCTCGGCGCCCAGCGGCACGACGACGACACCGCTGAGCAGATAGGTCCATTTACGCGCGAGCGCCGCCCGCGTGCGGCCGCGGTCCGGCTCGGCGGGCATGGCTTCAGAACGGCTTGGGTCAGGCATTTCCGTAGCCCTGCTGTGATTTCAGGTTGCGCGGCAGTTTACCCACCGCGCGTCTGCCCGCGCTCGGCCGAAAGCATGAAAGGGCGTCACACAATCGGCAGCGGCATTCCACGTCCGATTCACGCTCCGTCGAACGCTTTCCTGTGGCCTACGCCAGCATAAACCAGCATGTTCATTCCGGGTTCGTCGGCGATGTCACCGGGACCACGCGGCCGCCATTCCCCACATCCGACAAGACCGGGCTCGATCAGCTCGAAACCGTCGAACAATGCGGTGATCTGGGCATGTGTCCGCAGATTGACCTGATCAGGACTCTTGCTGCGCTTGATCGCGTCGGTCGCCGCCGCCAAACCGGCACCCTGATGATCGCCGGACACGTGCGTGATCGCCAAATAGCTGCCGGGAACGAGCCGGGAACCGTACCGAGCCAGCAAACCCGCCGGATCGGAGTCGTCGGGAATCCAATGCAACATCAACAGCATCAATAACCCGACTGGCTCGTCAAAATTGAGCAGGCGGTCCGCTTCGGGACTGGCGAGAATGGACTCGGGGTCGCGCATATCGGCGTGCACGACGGCCGCCCGGTCATTTTCGGCCAACATGAGTTCACTGTGCGCGACCGCGACCGGATCACGGTCGACATAAACGACCCGGCAGTCCGGATCTTCCGCCTGTGCCACCTCGTGCACGTTGGCCACGGTCGGAATTCCCGAGCCGACGTCGAGGAACTGCCGGATTCCACTGGCCACCATGAATCGCACGACCCGGCCGAGGAACTTGCGGTTCACCCTGGCCGCCGCGCGCAGGCCGGGCATGGCCCGCTCGATCTGGTCGCCGACCGCGCGGTCGGCCGCGAAGTTGTGCCCGCCGCCCAGCATGAAGTCGTACGTCCGTGCCATGCTCGGCACGGACACGTCCACACTCGGTGGCACCCATTCCTGTTGCCGTGTCACAGGATCACCCTTTCGTTGGGAGAAGCGGAAGAGCTTAGCCGGTCCCGCCGCCATCGGTCGCTGCGCCATCGGCGTGAGCCCGGACCACCCGATCGGGCACTGTCTGCCTCCCCCGGACGGGCCTATGGTGAACGCTTCCCCACGACTCGGCGAGGAGTCTTGATGGCCGTCCCGGTGGCGCCCGGTCGGTGGCCTTTTCTCGGGCACACCCCCGCGATGCTGCGCCGACGTTTCGCCTTCACCGCAGGATTGCGCGCGCACGGGGAAATCGTGAAGGTCTTTCTCGGCCCGCTGCCCGCTTATTTCGTGACCACCCCGGAACTCGCTCATCGCGTGCTGGTCACCGAGGGCGCGAGTTTCCGCAAGGGCGCCATGTTCGACAAATTCCGACCTTATGTCGGCAACGGCCTGTTGCTCTCGAACGGCGATTTCCACTTGCGCCAGCGGCGGTTGGTCCAGCCCGCGTTCCGCCACGACCGCATCGTGCGGTACGCGGACACCATGGTGAAAGCCGCCCGTGACTTGACTTCGGCGTGGCGGCCAGGCGAGATCCGCGCGATCGACGAGGACATGCAGGCACTGGCGGTCACCATTGTCGGCGAAACATTGTTTTCGACGGAAATCGGGCAGCGCGCGATCAGCGAAGCGCGCCGGTCCATCTTCATCGTGATCAAACAGGGCATGATCCGCGCGCTTTCACCCGCGTTCGTGGAAAAGCTGCCGTTGCCCGGCAATCGCGAGTTCGACGTGGCCATCGACCGCATGCGCGCGATCGTGCTCGAAGTCATCGCGAACTGGCGCGGGCAAGAAATCGATCACGGCGACGTGTTGTCGTTGTTGCTGCTGGCGGGCATGTCGGATCAGCAGGCGTACGACGAGGTCATCACGTTGCTGACGGCGGGCATCGAGACCACCGCGCTCGCGCTTTCCTGGGTATTCCACGAAATCGCGCGGAATCCCGAGATCGAACGGCGGATACACGCCGAGGTCGACAAGGTGCTCGGCGGCCGCCCGGTGTGCTTCGCCGATGTGCCGAGGTTGCGGTTCACCGCGATGGTCGTCGACGAGGTGCTGCGAATGTATCCCGTGTGGATACTCATGCGGCGCGCCACCGCACCGGTGGACCTCGGCGGTGCGCGGATCCAGCCGGGCGACGAGGTCATCGTCAGCCCGCACGCGCTGCACTTCGACCCGGATTCCTTCGAGGAGCCGGAAAAGTTCGACCCCGATCGCTGGGCTCGCACGGAGCCGCCGCGCGGCGCGTTCATCCCGTTCGGCGCCGGCAACCGCCAATGCCTCGGGAATGTCTTCGCCAAGACCGAAATCATCCTCACCCTGGCCACGGTGGCCGCCCGCTGGCGGCTGGTGCCCGTGCCGGACCAGCCGGTGCGCGTGCGGTTCACCTCGGCCGCCTATCCCAGCCGCATGCCCATGACGGCATCGCGTCGCAACTAGTTGGAGGTCGTTTTCCCTTGCGTTTCCCCAGGCTCTGCGCGGCGGCACTGCTCGCCGCGGCCGCACTGCTCGTGCCCAGCCCGGCCGGTGCCGCGCCGGTGAGCTGCGAGGACGTGCGGGTCCCGGTGTCGGCCGGGCTGCTGCCCGCGACGATGTACGGCAGGCTCTGCACGCCACCGGGCGCCAAGACCGTCCAGGTGCTCATTCCCGGCGGCACCTACAACAGCTCCTATTGGGACATCGCGTACACCCCGGAAACCCGGTCGTTCCGGCTCGCCATGAACAACGCGGGCTACGCCACGCTCGCGATCGACCGGCTCGGCACCGGGCAGAGTTCCAAGCCGCTCAGCGCGCTGGTGACCGCGACCGTGCAGGCGAACGCCGTGCACCAGGTCATCCAGACGCTGCGGCCGCGGTTCTCGAAGGTGATCGTCGGCGGGCACTCCATCGGCGCCGCGATGGCGATGATCGAGGCGGGCTTCCACCGTGACGTCGACGGCGTGCTGGTCACCGACATGACGCACCGGATGAACTACATCACCGTCGTCCCGGTGCTGGCGCAGATGATCCCGGCGCCGCTCGACCCGCAGCTCGGCAAACGGGGCCTCGACGCGGGTTACCTCACCACCGCCCCCGGCACCCGGTATTCGTCGTTCCACGCGCCAGGCCCGAACGTGCCCGGCGCGATCGCCTACGACGAGTCCACAAAGGACGTCTTCGCCGCGACGGAGGCGATCGACACGATCGCGCTGACCACGGTCGTCATTCCGGCGTCGGCCCAGATCAACGTCCCCGTGCTGCTCGTGGTCGGCGACGGCGACTCGCACTTCTGCGGCCTGCCGCTCGGCAGCGACTGCTCGTCCGCGGAAGCCTTGCGGCAGTCGGAGTCGCCGTACTTCGCACCGGCCGCGAGCTTGCGGACGTACCTGCTGGCCGGCTACGGGCACGCTATCAACTACGCGCCCAACGCGCCGGACTTCCACCAGGCCGTCAAGGACTGGATGAAGAGTCTCGGTTAGACGGTCGAAATCGACGGCGCCGGCGTCGCCGCGAGCACATCGGAGACGATGTCGGCGGCGCCCCGCCGGTCGAGTTCGGCCTCGGCGGTGAGCACCAGCCGATGCGCGAGCACGGGCACGGCGGCGGCCTTGATGTCGTCGGGGGTGACGAACTGGCGGCCATCGGTCGCGGCGAGCGCCTGCCCGGCACGCACGAGCGCGATGCTGCCGCGCGGGCTCGCGCCGAAGCGCACGGCGGTGTGCTCGCGCGTCGCGGCGGCCAGCCTGGCGGCGTATTCGACGACGGCTCTGTCCAAATGCGACGATCGGACCTCGGTGATGGCGGCCCGCAACGTCTGCACGTCGACGACGGCGGGCAGGTCGTCCGGGGTGACGCCCGCGCAGTCGCTCATGATCACGAACACCTCGGACTCGAGGTCGGGGTAGCCGACGCTCAGCCGCATCAGGAACCGGTCGAGCTGCGCCTCCGGCAGCCGGTAGGTGCCCTCCATCTCGATCGGGTTCTGGGTGGCGATGACCAGGAACGGCCTCGGCACCTCGTGCCCGACCGCGTCGACCGTGACCCGCCGCTCGGCCATCACCTCCAGCAGCGCGGACTGCGTCTTCGGCGTGCCGCGGTTGATCTCGTCGGCCACCACGATGTTCGCGAAGATCCCGCCGGGATGGAAGGCGAACCGCTCGTCCTTCTGGTGGTAGACGGTGACGCCGGTGATGTCGCCCGGCAGCAGGTCCGGCGTGAACTGGATGCGGTTCCAGCTGCCGCCGATGCTGCGCGCGAGGCACCGGGCCAGCGTCGTCTTGCCCAGCCCCGGCACGTCCTCGATCAGCAGATGCCCCTCGGCGAACAACGCGGCGACGGCGAGACGCACCACCTCCGGCTTCCCGCGGATCACGCCCTGCACGTTGCGCGCGATCGCCTCGTAGACCTCGCCTGCCCTGGACCTGCTCACCTGATTCCCCTTGCCGCCGTCGCGTCCGTGCAGGCTAACGACGCCGGTACAGAAACCCCCATGATCCGGTACAGCGCTCAGGAATGCTTGCGGTCGTAGAGCTCTTCGGCCAGCGAGCTGCCCATCAGGCCGCCGAAGATCCCCGCGGCGATCCCGACCACCATGCCGACGGGCGACGCGATCACCGCGCCGGTCGCCACCCCGAAGGCCAGCGAACCCGACGCGCCGCCGAGCCCGGTGAACGTCGCCAGGCTCAGCGGTTTGCGCTCCTGTTCGAGGTAGTAGAAGTCTTCCTCGTCTTCGAGGTCTTCAGGTTCCTCGGGTTCCGGGAGGTCCGGCGTCTGGTGCAGCCAGACCTCCTCGGGAATCAGGAGGTAGTAGGTGTCGTCCTCCGGCCGTTCGTCGAGCGCGGCCGTCATGACAGCACGTCGATCGGCAGGATCTTGAAGTGGTGGTCCTTGACGTGCTTCGCGTGGTGCCCGGTGTGCCGCTTCACCTGCTCCAAGTCCTTTTTGGACTTCTCAAGGTGCTTGCGCGCCTTGGCGAGCCGCTCGGTGGCCTCGTCGACAGCCTTCTGGGCGTGGTCCACCGCGGCGACGGCCGTCTCGACCGTGTGACGCACCGTCCGCTTCACCACGGGCGCCTTCGCTTGGCGCACGGTCTCGTGCGGTACCGCTTCCTTCTGCACGGTCTCTTTCTGTACCGCGGCCCGCACGACGAACCTCGGCGTCGGCGCCTTGCGCGTCGACACCGGCACGGCTTTGCGCTTGGGCGCTTTGGCCGTCTTGGGCGCCACGGCGGGTTTGGGCGCGACGGCGGGCTTGTGCACCGGTTCGGGCGTGACCTGCTTGGCCGCCGCCACGGGCTCCGGCGCCTTCACGGGTGCGGGGGCGGGCACGGGCGCGGCGGGGTTCGTCTGCGCGGCGTCCTTGACGTCAGGCTGGCTGTCGAACAGCGCGTTCGCCGAGGTCGCCCCGAGCGCGGCCGTGGCCAGCCCCGCCACCCCGTACACGGCCGCCCGCCGCAGATTCGACTTGCTCTTCATGCCCGTTCACCCCGCTCGTCTCCGGTAACGCGAGCAGCGTGACGCACCCCGATTCATCCGCGATACATCGGCTCAGCCGTCGAGCCGGTAGCCCCGCCCGTGCACGGTGTGGATGACCCCGGGTTCCCGCAGCTTCACCCGCACCCGGCGCACCACGGCGTCGACCACGTTCGACATCGGGTCCGCGCTGCCATCCCAGCAGTGTTCGAGCAGCTCAGCCCGCCCGACAGCCTGCCCGACCCGCACCATGAGGTACTCGAGCACCGCGAACTCCTTGTCGCTCAAGGTCAGCAGCACCCCACCCCGCCGCACCTCCCGCCGCGCGGAGTCGAGCACGACATCGTCCACCGTGAGCACCGACGGCCTGCCATCACCCGAGCGACGGCACAGCGCGAGCACCCGCGCGGTCATCTCCGCCACCGCGAACGGCTTGACCAGGTAGTCGTCGCCACCGTGCTCGAACCCGCCGATCCGGTCGGCGAGACTGTCACGCGCGGTCAGGAAGAGGACCGGGACCGCCCAGCCCTCTTGGCGCCGCCGGTAGACGTACCCGGCGGAGTCGCCGTCGGGGAGCATGCGGTCGAAGACGACGCAGTCGTGGGCCGCGCTCTTGAGCGCTCGGTCGGCCTCGGCTATGTCGCGGGCCTGCGTGATGGACAGGCCGGTCGCGGTCAGGGCGGCGGTGACCGCTGTGCGGAGCTCGGCGTCGTCCTCGACCACCAGTACTTCTGCCATCGGACCTGAGCGTAACCGCGTTCGCCTTGCCCGGGGTGGCAGGAACAGGACACATAGGCGGTCTTTCGGTGCATAAATAACCGTAACGCTTGAACGCTGTTCGCCGACCTATCTCGCGCAGCCGGGAGAGAGGTGTCGAGATGGAAATCGCCGAGCGCGCACAGGCTCTGGCGTTGAAGATCCGTAAGCACAAGGCCGATATCGGGACCGAAGAAGCGACGAAGAACGCTTTCGTGATGCCGTTCATCAGCAACGTTCTGGGCTACGACGTCTTCAACCCCGCCGAGGTCATACCGGAGTTCACCGCGGACGTCGGCACGAAAAAGGGCGAGAAGATCGACTACGCCATCGTCCACAACGGTCGCGTCGAAGTGCTGGTCGAGGCGAAAAAGATCAACGACCCGCTGCGCATCGAGCACGCGTCACAGCTTTTCCGCTACTTCGCCGTGACCAATGCGCGGATCGCGATCCTCACGAACGGCGAAACGTACCAGTTCTACACCGACCTGGACGCGCCGAACCGCATGGACGCCAAGCCGTTCTTGGTACTGGACTTTTCGGATATCGATGACACGCTTCTCCCCGAGCTGGCCAAGCTCACCAAGGAGTCGTTCGACCTCGACTCGGTGATCAGTGCCGCGGGCGAACTGAAGTACATCGGTCAGCTCAAACGTATCCTCGCGGCGCAGTTCAAGCAGCCGGAGGACGAGTGGGTGCGCTTCCTGACGACACGTGTTTACGATGGCGCCTTCACCCAGCGCGTCCGGGAACAGTTCGTTCCACTCGTGGACAAGGCCGCCCGGCAGTTCCTGAACGAACAGGTCAACGATCGACTCAAGAACGCTCTCGGCGGCCCGGACTCTTATGTCAGCGTGTCGAACGGTCCCGCCGAGCCGGCCGCCCAGGTGAGCGCGGCTGCCGAACCACCACAGGACAGCAAACAACGTGACAGCAATGGCGATATCGTCACGACCGAGGAAGAGCTGGAAGGCTACCGGATCGTGCGGGCGATCGCCTGCAGCGAGGTGTCTTCCGCACGAATAGTCGGACGCGACACCAAGACCTACTACGGTGTGCTGCTCGACGACAACAACCGCAAGCCGATTGCCCGTCTGTGGTTCAACCGCTCGAAGAAGTACCTCGGCGTGTTCGACGAGAACAAGGTCGAGACCCGTCTCTCGATCACGCATGTCGAGGACATCTACCAACACGCGGATCATCTGCGCAAGACGGTTGCCCGCTACACCAACGCCGGCCTGCAGCCGGACGTCCAGGACCTGGTTGACGAACCTCGTCTGCCGGAGGACGAGGTCTCGCCGGCTTGGCCTGACGTGTAGCCAGCCACGTGCGAAAGGAGGAATTGGGACGGTGAATGTCCTAATTCCTCCTTTCGCGGCGGCGCCCGGACAGCCTCAGCCGAGTTCCAGCAGCCCGGCCACGTAGGCCACGTTCATCCGCAGGATCTCCACGGCGAGCCCGTAGTCGATGAACTCCAGGGTGTCGCGGGCGCTGTGGACGTGGGTGTTGGCTCCGTCGGCTCCCTCGATCGTGAGAACCGCGGGCATTCCCTCGTCGATGAACGGCACGTGGTCACTGTTGAACGGGTGCAGGCTCGTCTGCACCGCCAGCGAGGTGTACGTCGCCGCGGCCTCGGCGAGACCGTCGATGACGTGCTGGGACACGGCGGCCCCTTCGAGCAGCACCGACGGCGGGGGCGAGTTCAGCGTGCCGATCATGTCCATGTTGACCACCGCGCTGATCCGCGACCGCTCCTCGGCCGGGAGCCCCGCGACGTGCCGGAGGCTGCCGAACAGGCCCTGTTCCTCGCCGCCGAACAGGATGAACCGCAGGTCGTGCCGGAATTGGACGCCGGCGAGTGCCCTGGCGATCGCGAGCACGCCCGCGCTGCCCGATCCGTTGTCGTCGGCGCCCGGTGCCGGGCCGCCCGCGAGGTTGATCGAGTCGAGGTGTGCCGTGACGACGACCAGCGCGTGCGGCGCGCGGTTGTCGCCCAGGCGGTCGGCGATGACGTTGCGGGTGGTCTTGCCGCCGAGCGGGACCGATTCGGTGGTCACGCCGTAGCCCGCGGCCGACAGTTCGGACGCCGCCCAGGTCGCGGCCGCGTCGAAGCCCGGTCCGGTGGAATGCCTGCTGGTGAACGACACCAGCTTCGTCAGGTCCTGTTCGAACGGCTCACGTGTCACCTTGTCGACACAGGCCTGTACCCAGGCCACCGGGGCGCGCCCCGCGGTCGGCGCCCGACGTTCCAGCACGACCGTGTCCCACGGTACCGGCTTGACCGAATAGCAAGGCTCATAAGGACTTCCGGGCTGCGGGATGTCCCCCGCCGCGATGAGGTAGCGCCCGCTGTCCAGCAGGATGGGCACTTCGGGGTGCTCTTCCTGGAACAGTCGTCCGTTCTGGGTGACGAGCCGCAGGTTCGAGACGTCGGCCCGCGGACCGGCGGCGAGGACGGCGTCACCCATGCGGACCCAGCGGAAGCCCGCCGGGATCGCGTCGGGAGTCGTGCGGAAGACCGTGGTCTCGTCGACGAGCAGCGGCAGCACTTCGGCGAGACTGTCGATGTCCGCGCCGAGCTGGACCGCGCGCATGCCCAGCGCCTTGGCGGCGCGGACATGGCCCGCGTTCTCCGTCACGAAGAAGACGTCCGCGAACTCAAGGCCGACTTTCCCCGCCGCTGCGGCGAAAACTCGCTTGTCGGGCTTGAAGACGCCCACGTCCGTGGACAACGTGACCCGTTCTTCGAGTGGCTCGAAGAACGAGCGGATGCCGAGTTTGTCGAGGATGGCGTAGTAGCGGTCGCGGATCTCCGGAATGTCCGCCGGGGTCGCGGGCATGTCGAAGTCCGACAGCAGCGCGAGCTTGGCCGCCGGCAGCTCGCTGATCGCGCGCAAGGTCTCCAACGCGCCCGGGAGCAGGATGTCGTTCTGCTCCAACGTGTTCCCTAGATCGAACAGTACGAGTCTCATGGTACATCGAAACTTTCGACCACGCCCGCGAGTGACGTCGACGAGGAAGGCGGCGACACCGCCGCGGTTCCCATTCCTCGTTTCGCGAAGCCTTGCCAGACCTCAGAAAGGTCTGACGCGTTCAGGGCCGCCACCGCCGAGATGATGCCGTCGCGGGCTTGAGTGAACGTGGGACGGGACGGGGTGAGCTTGAGGCCACCGATGACGTATTCGAGCATGCGACGCTCGGCTTCGGCATGCCCGTGCTTCGTGACGAGATTGACGAAGACCTCCCACAGCGTGGCGCACCAGACCTCACCCGCGTTGTGCACCTCGTTGTTCGGGCCGCCGCCGTTGGGGTTGCTGAGCGGGCCGGACGGCAGTACGACGTTGGCGCTGATGTGCTTGAACGTCAACGGGTTCTTGCCAAGGTCGGCGGTGTACGGGTAGCGGCGGATCGAGAAGTAGTAGTTGTCCTTGAAGGTGGCCGTGACGTCGGTCCAGCCGCCGACCGCGAACACGCCGTCCGCGAAATTGTCGGTGCTCTGTGATGTCATACAGACGGCGAAGAAATCGCCCCAGCCCTCACCCATCGCCCGGCCTTGCTGATTGGACAAGCCGGTGGCGTTGCCGACCAGCCGGTTGGTGATGTAATGCCCCATCTCGTGGAAGGTGATCAATGCGTCGAAATTGCTCGTCCGGCTCGGCAGCGGGCTGACACCGACGAACTCGTACATCTGCATGCGCGGGCTGGCGCCGTCCGCAGGGGTGGCCATGTTCGCGTTGTCCGTGCCGCTGAAGTCGTGCCCCTCGGCCAGAATCGGGTCGCCGCCGGACCCGCCACGGCCGAAGTTGTCCTGCTGCGCGTTGCCGGCCGCCTCGTCGAAACCGGCTTCGTACCAGCGATCGTGCAGCCAGTTCACGTGCACGAACATGCCGACCAGGCTCGACTGCAGGTTGTTCGGGTCACTCGCGGCCTTGGTGTGGTCGTAGGTGTACTCGAAACAGCCCGGCGCGCTCGCCTTGCCGACGACGTCGCCGGCGCCGAAGCCTTGCGGAGCGGCAAGATCCGCGTAGGCGAAGCAGTTGTTGCCTTGGGTGGTCGTCGCGCCGTCCGGCAGCCACGGGTCACCCTTGAGGAGGCCGTCGGTGTCGATCACACGCTCGGGAATGGTCGGCGCCTGGAAACCGTCGGGCGTGCCCGTCGGATGCGGCGTGCCCGGCGCGGGCCCGTCCTCGGGCCGGAGCAGCGCGTCGCCGGTGTTGAAGATCTTGTACCTGACGGCCGTGTCGGCGCTGAGGTTCTTGCGGAACAAGACATCCGGGTCATCGACGGAGTCGATGACGTAACTGAAAGCGGGGAAGCCCTTGATCCAGAGTTCGAGATAGTAGCCCGGCGACATCCGGCCGTCGCCGAGCGGGAAGAGCACGTCCTTGACGCGCACCGGCCGTTCGAACGCGGGCCTGCTGTCCGGCACGAGTCGGCTTTCAGGGTCGGGGACCGCGTAGAAGCGATACTGGCCGTCCTCGCCGCCTGCGCGGGTGAACTCGCCGGGTTCGTAGTGCGTACCGGTCAGGTCGAGCGCGGCGCGGGAGATCGCCTCTTCGGCGGAGGTCACCGGGCCTGCCGAGCGCTGCCCGCTCGCGTCGGTGGCCCCGGGGAAGAACTGGCCCGCCAGCGCGATCACCTGGTTGTCCCCGCCGATCGCGGCGGTGACCTCCGAGCTGAACACCTCGACACCCTCGACCCGCTGCACGAGCTGCACCGTGGGCAGCCCACGCCCGCTGACCGAGACCACCTCGACCCCATCGGCGTCCGAAGGCGACAGCTCCCACAGGTCGCCCCGCTCGCGCACGAAGTTCGCGGCGGCCTCCTCCGGCGACGCGGCGCCGAGGCGCGTCAGCCTGCCCTCCGGTCGCTCGACGGTGATGCGGTTCGGCAGCCCGGTGGCTTCGTCGTAGTCGACGAGCAGCCCGGGAATCTCGGCCGAAAGCCTGCCATGGCCTTCGGTACGGGACGGCGCCGAAAGCGGCGTGCTGCGGGCGGCCCGCGCGCCCGAGTCGTACAACGCGTTGAAATCTTCCGGGATCTGACTCTGACCGGCCATTTCTGCCCCTCACGCAAAGCGATTCCGCGTCCGTATCCGAGTGTGCTTCTAGAAGAGAGACCCGGCGCGAAGTAAATACACACTGGAGACCAACCCGTGACTGTTTCGCCCAAAACGGACCCACCGACCGTTTCAACGCACCCATCCGACCCGCCCGCACCGGGGGAATTGGCCACCGGTTTCACCACCACCACGTCGAAACTCGACGAGACCGCCGAGATCCCGAACCGTCGTGAGCGGACGGTCCAAGGTGGCGCGGTCCAGGAGACTGCGGGGGTGACGGAGTTGCTTTTGGGCCGCCAGGTGTCCCAAAAGCAACTCCGTCAGGCCCGCGGCCGCGATTGGTAAGTCTGCTGCACCCAGCGGAGCAGAGTGACCACTCACTCGCCATCGCCGTCGAGGCCGGAGCGAGGTGATCCCCTCGCCCACAGCCAAGTCATCCCAGCGCGCCCAGCCCCACGGGCTCGTGAGCGTTGTGGGCGGTTAGAACCCAATGCCGGGTAGTTAACGCTGTCAAGCGACGCGTGAGCACGCGAAATCCGAGTTTGGGCCAGTGGATGGCCCAAACTCGGATTTCGCGAAACGCCGAAGACCCTTCGGAGGCGTTGACACCTCGGGCGAGCGGATGATCTGATCAGCACAGTTTCCGCCGCCGACGTACGACTCGCTGGAGGAGACTGTGCTGAACCGCCGGGCTTTGCTGACCTCGATGGCCGCCGCGGCCGCGCTCCCGCTGACCGGCGCACCCGCGCTCGCGGCGCCGGTCTGGCAACAGCGATGGAGCCCGCTCCCGAGCAAAGACGGCCTGAACGCCTTCGAGGGCGTCGAGGACGACCGCGCGGGCTCGCACCCCGGCGTCAAGCACATCTACCCGGTGCGCGACACGTTCCGGTTCGACATGCACAAGCGCGATCGCGACACGGCCACGGACCGCCAGCGCAACGAGGTGCGCGGTATGCGCACGGCGGGCGAGGCGCTGTCGATGGGCAACGGCGAGACGTGGCGCATCGCGTATTCGATGTTCATCCCGGCGGCGCTCAAGGCGACGAGCAGTTTCACGCACATCATGCAGACCAAGATGCCGGGGCTCGGCTCGGCGCCGATCACCACGATGTCCTTGCGCCGCAGCGGAACCCTCGCCGAGATCGAGTTCAGGGTGTCCGAGGGCAACGTCCTCGTCGGGCACACGCCGCTCGCGCCGCTGCAGGACAAATGGATCGACACCGTGGTCGAGCTGGGCATCGGCGACGGCGCCGCGGGCTCCGTCGGGTGGACGATCCGCAGCGGCGGGCAGACCGTGCTTGATGAGCGAAAGTCCGGAGTGGACACTTGGCTGGGCGACCGGGTCCGCCCCAAGTGGGGCATCTACCGGTCGCTCAGCGACTCCGCGCAGATCCAGGACTGCTACCTGCTCCTGCGGGATCTCAAGGCCTGGCAGCGAATTTGACGAATACGTCCGGCGCGTCGTTGGTGTCGCACGGCGTCAGGTTCGAGGCGTAGGAGCCGAAGACGACCGTGCGGCCGTCGGCGCTGAGCGACGGGGCGAGCGAAAAGTTGTCGCCGCGCACGGTCGGGCTGGTCGTCTTGCCGGTGACCAGGTTCTTCACGAACACGTCGTCGACCTTGTTGGTGTCGTGGGGAACCAGGTTCGACGAGATCGAGCTGAACGCGATCGTGCGGCCGTCCGCGCTGATCACCGGCCCCAGCGGGGACGCCTCCGCGAGCGTGCCGTCGGAGGAGGTGTTGACGCGCGAGATCGCGCCGGTGGCGAGGTCCTTGACGAACACGTCCGGCGTGTCCTCGGTGTCGTTCGGCACCAAATTGTCGCCCCAGGCGACGAACGCGACCTTGCGGCCGTCGGCGGTGATCGACGGCATGAGCGTGTACGACTTGCCCTGTGTGCCGTCGGCCGCGGTGTTCGCCCTGATGATCGCGCCGGTGCGCCGGTCCTTGACGAACATGTCCACGCTGGCGTTGGTGTCACCCGGCACCAGGTTGGTCGCGGCCGACGGGAACACCACGTACCGCCCGTCGGCGCTCATCGCGATGCCGTGCGAGACCAGTTTGTCGCCCTGTGTCCCGTCGGCGGCCACGCTGATCCGCTCGATCGCTTGTGTGACAAGATCTTTCACGAACACGTCCGCGACGCCGTTCGTGTCGCCCGGCACGAGGTTCGAGGCGTCCGAGCGGAACGCGACGAACCGGCCGTCGGCGCTCAGCGCGGGTGACCCGTACGACGCGGCGTTGCCACCCTGGCTCACCGAGACCACGGTTCCCCGGCGTCTGTCCTTGACGAACACGTCGTCGACGCCGTTCGTGTCACCGGGCACGAGATTCGTCGCGCTGGAAAGGAAAGCGACGTACCGGCCATCGGCACTGAGCGCGGGCGGGTCGTAGGACGGGCCGTCGCCGTCGGTCAGCCGGTCGACCGAGCCGGTCCACAGGTCCTTGACGAAGACGTCGGACACGCCGTTGCGGTCGCCTCTGACCAAAGTGGACGCTTCCGACGGGAAGGCCACGTACCGGCCATCGGCACTGAGCACCGGTGTCCACGACGCGGCGTCGCCGTGGACACCCCACTGCGACCTGCTGACCAGGTCGATACCGAGACTCGCTGACGCGGGCGTCCCGGCGAGCGCGCACATGCCGACGACGCCGATGACGAGGATTTTCCTGCCGACCACGAAGAACTCCTTGAGCTGGTGCGGGGCGGCGGAGCCGTCAGCTTAGCGGTTGAAAGCGGATTTGCGCTGGAGCGCGCTCCAGGTCGTAGCGTCATCGCCATGACCACCGCACAGCACAAGATCGGCTCCGGCTTCGGCGACACCAGCACCGCGGCCGAGGTTCTCAACGGCATCGACCTGACCGGCAAGCTCGCGCTCGTCACCGGCGGCTACTCGGGCATCGGCCTCGAAACGACCAAGGCGCTGGTCACCGCCGGCGCGTTCGTCGTGGCGCCGGCCCGCCGCCGCGCGGTCGCCGAGGAGGCGCTGGCCGGTGTCGAAAACGTCGAGATCGACGAACTCGACCTCGGCGACCAGGACAGCGTCCGCGCCTTCGCGGACCGGTTCCTCGCCACCGGCAGGAAGATCGACCTGATCATCACCAGCGCCGGCGTGATGGCGAGCCCCGAGATGCGCGTCGGCCCCGGCTGGGAGGCCCAGTTCGGCATCAACCACCTCGGCCACTTCGCACTGGTCAACCGGCTCTGGCCGGCTGTCGCGGACGGCGCGCGGATCATCTCGGTGTCCTCGCGCGGCCACCACTTCTCCCCCATCCGCTGGGACGACATCGAGTTCGAGACCGGCTACGACAAGTGGCAGGCATATGGCCAGGCCAAGACGGCCAACATCCTGTTCGCCGTGCAGCTCGACAAGTTCGGCCGCGACCGCGGGATCCGCGCGTTCTCGCTGCACCCCGGCCGGATCCGCACCAACCTCATCCGGCACCTCGAGCTGCGGGAGATGGTCGAAGCCGGGTTCATGGACGCCGAAGGCAACATGGTCGGCGACGCCAAGACCCCGGAGCAGGGCGCGGCGACGCAGGTGTGGGCCGCCACCTCGCCGCTGCTCGACGGCATGGGCGGGCTCTATCTCCAGGACTGCGACGTGGCCGAGCCCGCGCCTGCCGACGGCTCCATCGCCGGCGTGACCGACTACGCGCTCGACCCCACCGACGCCGCGCGCCTGTGGGTGCTGTCGGCGGACCGCACCGGGGTGAACGCCTTCGCCTGAGTTACCTGAGGTATCCGCCGCCGGATCCCGTCCTCCTGAATACGTGGACGCACGGGATCTGCGGCTGGCGCTCGACGTGGTGCGCGAGCTGAACGAGGACATCACCGGTGAGCTCGACCAGGACGCGCTGGGCCGGTTCACCGCGCTCGTCGGCTGCGACATGGCGTCGTACGCGGTCACCGACCACGGGTCGTGCCTGGTCGTCGACGCGTCGACCGACCAGCCGGAGCACAACCTGCTCGGCACGCCGGGCTTCGCCGAGGCGTTGCGCGAGCATCCCGGGTTCGGCGCCTATCGCTCGGGCAAGCTGGCACTGGGCTCGTCGATCGCGTTGAGTGATCTCGGCGACCGGCGCGCGCTCGGCAGGCTCGCGCTCTTCGCGGAGTACTGGCGGCCGAGGGGCATCTCCGACCAGCTCGTCTGCGTGATCGGGCTCGACGGCCGCCGCGGCACCGTGCTCACGTTCAACCGGTCCCGTCGCGGCTTCTCGCGACGGGACCGTGACGTCGTCGAACTGCTCGCGCCCCACGTCCGCCAGCGCTTGACCATCGGCAAGCGGATGGCCGAACTGGCTCGGCTCGCCGAGCCGGTCGACCGCGCGCTGGACCGCTTGTCCGCGTTGACACCCAGGGAACGCGATGTCACCCGGCACGTGGCCGCGGGCGCGACCGACCGGGAGATCGCGCGGATGCTGCTGATCAGCCACCGGACCGTCCACAAGCACCTGGAGCAGATCTACCGCAAGCTCGGCCTGACGAACCGGACCGGCCTGCTGGCGCTGGTGACCCGCGGCTAGACGCGGTACCCGTGGTTGCCGAACGTCAGCCCGCTCCACTGGTGCGTGCCGGAGAAGGTGTCGCGCTCCCACGTGTGCGCGTAGAGCTGGTACGGCCGCAGGTCGTTCGACGCGTAGGCGATCTTGATCGGCAGGATGTGCGGGTGGGGGCCGTCGACCGCGCCGCTGACGGCGAGCGTGCGGCCGTCCTGGTGCACGTAGCTCGCCTGGAACGGCGCGACGGAGGTGATCCGGAGCCTGCCGCTCCAGCCGTCGCTGTTCATGTCCCACTGGCCGATCCAGTCTCCGGCCGACCAGCCCGAGGTGGGGCGGCCGGGCAGAGCGGAGCGGCTGAGCACCGTGCCGAACGGGATGCCGCTCCACCAGTTCACCCCGGACGCGAACGCCTTTTCCCAGCTGTAGAGGCAAACCCGGTGTTCGGTGCCCACCTTCGAGCCCGGCTGGACGCGGCCGGCGCCGTCCGCCACCCAGAAGTGCAGGATCTGGCCGTTCTGCTCGGTGTAGCCGTTGACGTCGTAGCGATTGCCGTCGCGGTAGTAGTTGCCCAGCTTGGTCGGCTGCCCGGCGCCGGACCGGAAGTCGGTGGTGCGCCGGATGACCAGCTCACCGCGCCAGCCGTCGTGGTCCATCTGCCAGCGCCCCAGCCAGGCCGCGTCCCACTGCGGCGCGGCGTTGACGTCCGCGACGTCCTGCACGAACCGGCCGCCGAGGATCGGCCAGTTCGGGTCGTTGTAGGGGACGGTGATGAACTTGTTCTCGCCCCACGAGTTCTTGACCAGGTACTCCCGCTTGATCCGGTCGAACCCGACGATCAGGATGCAGTGCCCAGGCACGTCGGCCACCAGCTCGTGGCCACCCGCGATCACCGCCTCGATCTCGGTGGGCGACGGGTTCCAGGGCACCGCACCGAAGCTGGTGACCCGGTACTTGGCGTTTTCCCGTGCGGCGGTGGGAATGTTGGCCGTCAGGAACTCGAACGCGTCGAGCTGCTCCTGGCTGGAGTTCCAGTCGAGGTTCCCGCACGCCGGGGTCGCCGTCTTCAGCTGGTCCATCCGCCAGCCGTCGAGATACGGCGCGTACGACTCGGCCGGGATCGCCGCACGGGCGATGTGGTCGATGATGTCCGAGCTGCCCTGGAAACCCCAGTACGAGCTGTTGTTCTCATGCGGGGTCGTCGAACTCGCGTAGTCGCCGTAAAGCTCGAACACCTTGTTCATGTGGTACGCGTACTGCTCGGAAAGGTCCAGCTCGACGCCGTACTTCCGCTTGTAGGCGGCCTCGACGGCGGCAACGCCCGCGAACGCGTAACAGGTCCCGCGCGAACCCTGGTTCTTGAACCCGGTCTGATACTGCGCGAGCGAAACGACATCGCCCGCGAGCTTGCGCTCCGGCGTGAACACCAGCCCATCGCGCGCCGCGTTCTCGCTGGCCAGCTTGACGGCCCGCCGGTGCGCGGCGAGATCGGGGTTCGCGAGCGCCACGGCGGGATCGAGCAGCCCGGTCAAGGCCGCACCCGCGAACACCGCGCCACCGGCACCCAGGCGCAGCGCACTCCGCCGGGTCAAAGACTTCTCGGTCACCGCTCGGTCCTCCCCTGTCGCGATCAACTCGCACCAGGCTGACGCGCACGCGCACCCAGGCGACAGGGGGACGGCCGGGCAAAACCCGGGAAATCCTTCCCGGGTCAGCCGCGTCGGCCGGAGCACTGTTCGACGCGCCCGATTTCCTGCGCGCGCCGGCTCCCCACATCACGGTCGAGACCGCCGCGTGACGCCGCTCCCGGTCCAGGGCTCGAACCTGGGCCAACGGATTCAAAGTCCGTCGTGCTGCCGATTACACCAACCGGGAATGGTGCGGTTCCGGGGAGTCGAACCCCGACTGGACCGGCCCTCAACCGGACGCCTCTGCCAATTGGGCTAGAACCGCGCGAAAAAAAGCCGCCTGACCGGTTTTCCGGCAGGCGGCTCGTGGCTTGACAAAGAAGTCATGTCATAGCAAGAGCCCAGCCTGCACCAGAAGCTGCTCCTGTTGTGCTCGCATGACCGCTCCTCGCTCGACGTTGTGCGCTCATCATCACCAGCCCGAACGGGGGCGTCAATTCCTTTTCCCGCGAAATGTACGAGGCGGATAGCAGTGCGCGAGAGGCGAGATGTTCGGCGGCTCCGCACTGACCGACGACATCGAGGTGCGCAAAGGCCGGACGGAAAAGGAATTGAACGAGGACGTACCGAGTTCCCATGTCCCGGCGCGCAACACGATATTCCCGTCCTTCGCAATCGCGTACGCGGAAGTCGTTGGCGCGCGGGACATCTTCACCGCCATCGGTGACCAGGGCACGGTGCTGGCGGCCCGCCTGCGGCGACGCTAACCCCGGGATAAAGCGGGCTTAACTCTCCGGGATAAAGCCCGCTTTACTCCGCGGGATAAAGCAGGCTTTATCCCGGGTCTTGCGCTCCTTTGGGCTCGCCCAGACCTGGGTCAGGGAGGCCCTGACCCAGGCCGCTGGGTGAGGGAGGCCCTCACCCAGCATCTCGGGTGAAGGAGTCCCTCACCCGCCTCACTTGAGTGAGGGAGGCCCTCACGGGGCCTAGCGTGGTGAGGGAGGCCCCCACCGCACATGTTGGGTGAGGGAGTCCCTCACCCGTGCCCGCTTTGTATGAAGGCTCCCCTCATACAGGTTTCGCTGTATGAAGGCTCCCTTCATGCGGCATAGGTGTATGAAGGCTCCCCTCATCCACCTCTAGCTGTATGAAGGCTCCCTTCATACAGGGTCGGCTGAATGAAGGGAGCCTTCATACAAACCCGCAGGCCCGGCGGCCAGGCGGGGTTTGCCCAGGTCAGGGCGAGCCCTAGGAGGCCAGGGCGCGCTTGGCCCGGTGACGGCGGACGGCGTCCCGGTTCGCGCAGGTGGGTGAGCAGTAGCGCTGCTGCCCGCCCCGGCTGAAGTCGGCGAAGGGGTTGCGGCATTCGGCGAGTTCGCAGCGGCTGAGGCGGTGCATGCCGCGGCCGGTCAGGTGCAACGCCGTCCCGACGCTGATCAGCGCGCGGAGGAGGCGGGCGACCGGGAGGCCGTAGTCGCGGTAGTGGATGTGCCAGCCGTCGCCCGCGTGGTCGGTCAGGCGCGGGTACGCCGACGACTCGGCGAGCAGGTCGTTGAGGAGCGCGGCCCGTGCCTGCGGGCTCGAGGCTTCGACGACCTTCAGCCAGCGGCCGAGGAAGACGTTCACCTCCGCGAGGTCGTCGGGGGTCGCCGCCTGTTCGAGTACGACGCCCGCGCCGACGCAGCGGGCGGTCAGTTCTTCGGCGGTCAGCGGCGGTGACGTTGTGAGACTCGTCGCAAGCCGGACCGGATCTTCTCCGTAAGGGTTCAGCCGCATAGGACCATTACAGCATTCTCAGAGCATGGCCGCTGCACATACATGGGTTACCACCTCGAGCCACTTGACCAGCGAAGGCTGGGTCGTCTACCAGCGTTGTCTCTGCGGGGAAACGCGCATCGTGGTGAACAAGGAGGCCGTGCACCGGTCTTCGTAGCCGGTCACGGCAGCAGGGCACCCCCAGTTCGGCCTTGCTGCCGCGACCGGCTCTCCCTCCGGCTCACTACGGGCGGGCCGGGTGTTCTCGCTGGCGCCCACTCAGCATGCCCCGTTCGGCTGCCCTTGTGGACGGGTTGCCCGTCGCCTCGGGCGACGGGAGCCGGGCGACGGGGCGACCGGACGGCGTAGCGGGCTCAGACTCGGTGGCATGCAGCCGCAGACGCACCCCGGTCCCGAGCCCTAGGAGCCGGGCTCCGTGATCGGTAACCTGGCGGACGAGGAGACGTCGCCATGGTCACGCGCGGCTAATGCCGAAGACCCCGGACGCGACGCTCCCAGCGAAAGTGATCCGGTCGAGGCACGGAGTGCGCATGACTGAACAGCCCGCCAGTTTCGGCGTTGAGCTGCGGCGTCGGCGGACGGACGCGGGGTTCTCCCTGGCGACCTTCGCCAAGCAAGTGCACTACAGCAAGGGCTATCTCGGCCGGATCGAGACCGGGGAGAAGCCGGCGACGCTGGACCTAGCCCGACGCTGCGACGCGGCATTGGAGGCGGGCGGCGCGCTCGTCGCGCTCGTACCCAAAGAGGCCGCCACCACCGGCGAGTCGTCCGATCCACCCGCGATGGCCACAACCGAGCCTGACAGCGAGGTGTGGGTGATGACCATGGAACCGGACGGGTCGAGCAGGCTGGTGCCGATGCGGCGTCGTGAGGCGCTGGCCGTCGGCGCGGCCTCGCTGCTCGGGTTGACGCTCGGGTCGCAGAGCAGTGCCGCCGCGGCGCAGCAGGACAGCACGATCGTCGCCTTCAAGGCGTTGTTCGAGCAGACGAGACAGCTCGGTCAGATCACCGGCCCGAGCGTGGTGCTGCCGACGGTGATCGCGCAGACGCACACCCTGCGCGGGCTGGCGACGGGCGCCGACAGCCGCTCGCGCGCGGAGCTGCTGCAGCTGGCCGCGCGCTACGCCGAGTACGCGGGCTGGATGACGCAGGAGGCGGGCGACGACCGGGGCGCGCTCTGGTGGACGCGCTCGGCCGTCGACATGGCCAACGCCGCGGGCGACACCGAATTGAGCACGTACGCGCTGATCAGGCAGGCACTGATCACGCTGTACCAGGATGACGCCGCGAGCACGATCGGGCTGGCCCAGCAGGCCGGTTCCGACCCGCGCACGCCCGCCCGCATCCGCGGCCTCGCCGCGCTGCGTGAGGCACAGGGCCACGCGCTCGCCTGCGACTACGACCAGACCCAGCGCTCGCTGGACCTGGCCCAGGAGCTGCTCGCCGACTCCGCGGACAAGAGCAAGGACGGTGTCGTCACCGGCTCGGCGTCGGTGACGAGCACCCGGCTGCAGGCGATGGTCGCGGGCTGGTGCCTGCACGACCTCGGCCGCCCGCAGCAGGCGGGCGACCTGCTCGACCAGCAGCTCAACGCCATCCCGGACTCCGCGCGCCGCACGCACGCCCGGTTCGGCGCGCGCCGGGCGCTGGCGTACGCGTCGGCGGGCGAGGTCGAGCACGCGTGCACGCTCGCGCACCGGGTGCTCGACAGCGCGGAGGTGGTCGACTCGGCGACCATCCGCGTCGACCTGCGCCGCCTCACCCGCACGCTGGCCAGGTGGCACAGCCACCAGCCGGTCCGTGATCTCTACCCCCGCCTCAACGCCGCGTTGCGGACGCCCATCGGCTGAGATCGGCAACTTGCTACCTTGGGGCATCGCTGGCAGGAGATGCTCAGGGGGAACGCGTGGGCGGTGTGTTCGTCAACTACCGCACGGGCGACGGCGATTTCGCGGCGACGCTGATCAACCGGGTGCTCACCGCCCGGTTCGGCGCCGACCAGGTGTTCCTGGCGAGCCGGTCCATCCGCCCCGGCGAGGACTTCACCAAGAAGATCATCGAGCGGCTGCACGACTGCGACGTGCTGCTGGCGGTGATCGGCGCGCGCTGGCACTCGGTCACCGATCGGCAGCGCAAACGTGAGCTGACCGCGCCGGACGACTGGGTGCACCGTGAGATCGCCGAGGCGTTCCAGCACGGCCTGCGGGTCATCCCCGTGTTCCTCGACCACGCGGTCGCGCTGACCGAGGCGGAACTGCCCGAAGACATCGCCGCGCTGGCGCGCTGCCAGTTCCTCCGGCTGAGCCACCGCAACGACGCCCGAGACCTGTCCAGGCTGGTCGACGAGCTGTCCGATCTGGTGCCCAGCCTGGTGCTGAGCCGGGTGTTCACCACGGCGCCGCCACCGCCGAGCCGCAACCTCGCGCCGAGCGCCTGGCTGCGCGCCGACTACCAGCTCGTGCCGTTCGCGGGCCGTGAAGGCGACCTGAAGATCCTGCGCGACTGGACCGATACGCCGAGGTCGGTGTCCGGGCACCTGGTCAGCGGGCCCGCCGGGCAGGGCAAGACGCGGCTGGGGCACCAGCTGTGCCAGGACCTGGCAGGCTACGGCTGGGTGACCGGGTTCCTGCACGAGAACGCCGCCGTCGCCGACATCGAGAACCTGAGCAAGATCGACAGCCCGCTGCTGGTCGTCGTCGACAACCCCGAGCCGCGCTCGGAGCAGGTGCAGGCGGTCGCGACGGCGTTCATGGAGCGCCCGTCGACGGCGCCGCCCGCCCGGTTGCTGCTGCTCAGCGGGGACGTCGGCGAGTGGCTGCGCAAGCTGCGCACCCACGCCGACGATCGGGTCCGCAGTGTCTTCGGCGCGCTCGACGTGCAGGTGCTGCCGCCGCCGTCGGGGCGGCGGTCGGAGTTCCACCGCGCGGCGGCCGCTTATGCCGGGTACCTCGGCGTTCCGGTCACCGACCTGCCGGTGCCCGGCGATCTGGAGCACCAGCGCTACGCGACGACCAGGGCGATCCACGCGGCCGCGCTGCTCGCGCTGCTCGACGAGAACCCCGGCGAGGATCTGCGGCCGGACGCGCGGCTCTACCGCGCGGCGCGCCCGGAGTGCCCGTACCGCGGCCTGCAGCCGTTCCAGGAGCAGGACGCCGAGGTGTTCTGGGGCCGTGACCAGCAGATCGCCGATCTGGCGAAGGTGATCGACCGGCACCGCATGGTGATGGTGTTCGGCCCGTCCGGCTGCGGGAAGTCGTCGCTGATCAGGGCGGGCATCCTGCCTGCGCTGCGCCGTGACGACGTCGCGCTGACCGTGTTCCGGCCGAGTCCCGACATCGCGCCGCTGGAGCAGCTGACCCAGGCGCTCGCCCCGATCGTCGGCGCCGACCGGCTCGGCGTGCGCGGTGATCTCGGGCTGCTGGCCGACGCCGTCGTCGAGACGGCGGGGCGGCTGGTGCTGTTCGTCGACCAGTTCGAGGAACTCGTCGCCGCCAAGCCCGAAGCGGCGAGGGAGATGCTCGAGCTCGTCGCCGGCCTGGTGCGCGCGGCGCCGCTGCGACCCGCCGGTCCGCCCGCGATCCGCGCGGTGTTCACCGGCCGCTCGGCTGATCTCGACGAGGTGCTCACCACCGACCTGGCGGCGATACTGCACACCGTCCCGCTCCCCCGGATGGGTCAGGAAGGCCTGCGCACGGCCATCACCGGGCCCGCCGACCTGCCGCTGGTCTCGTTCGAGCCCGGACTGGTCGACCGGATCATCACCGACGCGGCCGACTCGCCGGGCAAGCTGCCGCTGGTCGAGTTCGCGCTGACCAGGCTGTGGGAATCCCAGCAGGGCGGCACGCTCACCCACCGCGCCTACGACGAGCAGGGCGGCGTCACCGGCGCGCTGGCCGCGTACGCGCAGGAGGTCAGCACCGAGCTGCTGCTGCCGAGCGAGCAGAAACTCGCCGAGCAGCTGCTCGTCCAGCTGGCCAGGCCCAACGACGACGGTGGCTTCACGCTCACGCCCGCCCGGCTCGACCGGCTCGACGCCGAGTCGCGCGCGCTCGCCAGGACGCTTTCAAAGCACCGCCTGGTCGTGGTCCGGCACGATCCCGGTCAGCCGGAGATCGTCGCGCTCGCGCACGAGGCGCTCGTCCAGCAGTGGCCGCAGTTGCGCGAATGGCTCGCCGCCGCCCACGATTTCCGTGCGTGGCAAGAACAATTGCGCATCGCGCTCGGCCAGTGGCAGCTCGCGAGCCGCGACCCGAGCACGCTGCTGCGCGGCAATCCGCTGACCACCGCCGAGGACTGGCTCGCCAAGCAGCCGTCCGGGCTCACCGGCGAGGAACGCGACTTCATCGCCTCCAGCCGAAGCCATCAGCGCCGAGGCGTGCGGCGCTGGCGCCTGGTGACCGCGTTGATCGGCGTGCTCGCGCTGGTCGCGACGACTTCGGCGGCGCTGGCGTTCAGCCAGAACGGCGAACTCAGCGGCCAGCTGCGGGCGGCGGCCGCGGTCGCGCTGGCCCAGGAGTCGCAGCGGCGCGGCGACTCGAACCCGTTGATGGCACTGCAACTCGCGGAAGCGGCCTGGCGCCACGGCCCGAACCGGCCGGAGGCCTATTCGGCGCTGCTGCAGCAATATCTCAAGTATTCGTCGGTCGAGGAGATCCGCTCGGGGCTGTGGACCGGCGCGCTGGCCGACGTCGCCACCACCCCCGACGGCAAGACCGCGGTCACGGCCGAGGAAGACGGCAAGATCACCGCGTGGTCGGACCTGCTCGGCAAGTCGCCGCAACGCTGGTTCGTCGCGACCATGGCGGCGATGCAGTCGCTGGTGCTCAGCCCCGACGGCCGCTGGCTCGCCGTTTCGGACAGCCGGGGTGGCATCACGCTGTGGGACCTCGTCCAGCACCGCGGCCCGCTCCCGCTGCGCACGCCCGCGTCGAACACCCCCAACATCAGCGAGCCGAACAAGCTGCTGAGCGCGGTCTTTTCGGCCGACGGCAGCAAACTCGTCACCACGCAGCGGCGCAGTGGCGACCAGAAGACCGTCGACGTGTGGGACGTGCCGCAACGCCAGCCCGCGACGCCCGGTTTCGTCGCGGAGACCATCGTGGCGAGCAGCACCGCGCTCTATGTCGAGCCGGACGGCAAAAGCGCCTGGTTCGCCGAGCGGCTCACCGATCGCTCGACGCAGACCGTGCTGCGCGACCTGACGAGCGGGTCGGTGGTGCGCTCGTCGCCCGCCGATTTCGTAACTCCTGGCGGCGTTTTCACGCGGTGCCGAGACGGCCGTCTGTCCATTTTGGACCCAGCGACCGGAACGGCCAGGTTCACCAAGACGGTGCCCGCGTGCCCGGACGCGGGCGTCGGGCTGACGGACCTGACCGGGCGCTACGCGGTCTTCGAGGACGGCTCGGCCAAGGATTCGTTCGGGTTGCTCGGGTTGATCGACCTCGGCACCGGGCAGGCGTTCACGCTGCCCCGCCCCGCCATGCCGCGACCTCAGCGCGACAACGACCTGACCAAGTTCAACACCGAGCCCGTCTTCGTGCTGCCGTCACCGGCCGGGCCGTCGGTGTTCCAGCTGAGCACCGACGCGCTGCTGCGCTTCCGCGCCCCGGACCCGATCGACGACCTGAGCCGCTACGCCCCGTCGATGTCACCCGGCACCTCGGCGCTGAGCTGGAACGGGCGGCTGCTGGTCACGCTGACGAAGGACGAAGGGCTGCAGGCCTACGACCTCGCGAGCAAGACGAGGATCGCCTTCAAGACCAGCGACGTGCAGCTGGCCGCCAACCCGAGGCTGACGTTCAGCTTCGACGACGCTTGGCTGACCGCGATCACCGCGAACGGCGACGTGCTCGTGCTGTCGACCACGAGCTACGCGGCGGAGCGCACGCTCAAGGTCCCGCCGACGACGTCCGAAGACCCGGCGGCCCGCAACATCTCGGTGGTCCCCGCGTACAACGACGAGGCGTTCCTCCTGCACGGCGCCGAGATCACCCGCTGGCAGCTGAGCACCGGCGGCCTGCTCGACGAGACCTCCGAGATCCGCAAGGACCTGCCCCAGGCCCAGGACTTCGCGCGCGACGCGTCCGCGCGGCCCTGGTTCGACAACCGGACGCTGGTGCTCGTCGCGTCCATCGACGGCGTCGAACTCTGGGACACCAAGACCGGCACGCTGCGCCGCTCCTTCCAGCCACGGCCCGGCAGCGCCACCCCGGAGGTCGTGGTCGACACCGCGAAACCCAGGGTCGCGGTCCACTACAAGTCCGACGGCCAGCTCGAACTCTGGGTCCCCGAGCAGGAAGGCGCCCGCGGCAGGCCGCTGCCACTGCCCGGCGACCTGTCACTGGTCGCGTTCGCCCCCGACGGCAAGCTGATCTCCAGCTCGGCCGACGGCGGCGTGCAGCTCTGGGACCTGAATTCGGGCAGCGGCGTCGCGAACTTCCGCGTGCCGGGCGCCCCCGGCGTCTGGTGGCTGAACGGCACCTCGCTCATCGCGGCCACCCGCAACGGCCCGCTGTCGATCACCATGACCCCGGACCGGTGGATCGACCACCTGTGCCGCGTCAACCACCGCGACTACACCCCTGAAGAACGCGACCTCCTGCCCGCCGGCACGGAACCCGACGCCCCCTGCTCACCCGCGTCGTGAGTGTTTTGACCGGTTAGAACCGGCCGGAACACTCACGACCCTGGGATGGCGCCGGGTGACGTGAACGCCCCTTCCGCAACGTTCAACGTTGTGAACGTGGCGTTCACGTCGTCCAGACCATGACTCGCACCCGATTTAGTGTCCACAAAGGATATTCGGAGCGGATTTGGTTCCTTATGTCGCATTTGGTCGGCCTGCCGTGAGGTTGGGACGTGACGAACGGGGCTTATGTCACGCTAAGCGTTACATAAGTGGCTTTTGTGTGGATCAAGCCGGCGACGCTGCGGAGCGGGGCGGCGCATGACCCGAACGACCCTGGGATGGCGCCGGGCGCACGTGACAAGGGCGGCCCTTGTCACGCTCTGGGTTACAAGGGCCACCCTTGTAACCCAGAGCGTGGGCTGGTCACGAGCCTGGGGTGCAGACGACGCCTTGGCAGCCCTTGGGGTCGCCGGAGGTGGTGTTGCCGCCGCCGTCGACCACCGTGCGGCCGGGGGCGTTGATGCCGAACTGGGCGTTGTTCTTGGCGTGGTTGTTCTTGATCACGATGGTGACCAGGTCCTGCATGATCTCGCCGACGGAGAGGCCATCGGTCCCGTAGTAGTCCGGGTCCGGGCCGAATCCGTTGCCCACGAACTCATTGTCCGAGATCTCGACTGTCCCGGTGCCCATCGTCCAGCCGAAGTCGACCCGGATCCCCGAGCCCTTCGCGTTGAGGAACCGGTTGCCCGACACCTTCCCGCGGGCCGTGTCCGTGATCAGCAGGCCTTGGAGTTTCGCGTCCTTGAACACGTTTCCGGACACCGTGGACGGCAGGCCGAGGATCACCGTGGTGGAGCCGTCGAAGGTGTTGCCGGTGATGACGTTCTGGTCCGCGCCGGGGAAGGTGAGCTGCTCGACCTTGCTGTTGGTCAGTGTGCCGAGCTTGCAGCCGGTCGCGAAGTTGTTGACGAAAACCGTGGCCCTGGCGACGGTCACCGTCGAGGTCGGTTCCACACAGGCGAGCGTCATGATCTTCAGCAGGCCGCCCTGGAACGAACAGCTGCTTCCGTCATCGCAGAAGGACTGCGCGCCCTGCGCCAGTTTCCCGTTCAGATTGGAGCCGGTCACCGTGACCGTGGTGCCCTTGGCGAACCTGAACATGTTCATCGCGTCCAAAGTGGAGCTTCGGACTTGCAGATTCTTCGCATTCTCCGAGGAGAGCGCGAAGTGGTTCTGATTGTCTTGCTGCAGGCCGGAAGCGCTGACCCGGTCGATGGTCACGTTGGCGGCGTCCGTGATCACGATGCCGTCCGTGAACTGCTGGACCGCGCCGTTGCGGATGGTCACCCCGGACAGCCCCTTGCCCGACACCACGATGCCCCTGCGCACGGCCGAGGTGTTGTCGGTGGACAGGGTGTGGCCTGCGAGGTCGAGCGTGACGTTGCTCGCCGCGATCGTCAGGCCGACGGGTCCGGTGCAGAGCAAGTCCTTGGTGAGCACCGAATTCTTGGTGAGCGTGTCGCCGCAGGCGACCTCGTGCGGTGCGGGCTGCACAGTGAACCGGCGGGTCTGCTCGACGTGGGTCGAGCCGCCGGTGATCGTGAGTTTCGCCGTGTACGTGCCCTCGGCGACGAACACGTGGGAGAACTCCGGGGTGGTGGCGGTCGCGACTTCGCCGTCGGGGCCGGTGACCGACCAGGTTGTGCCCGTGTAGCGGCCGCCTGCCAGCTCGGCGCTGAACTTCGTCGTCTGGCCCGCGACCGGTGATTCGGGGGTGACGTTGAGTTTGACGATGCGGGGCGGCGCGTCCGGGGAGTCGATGACGACCTGGGCGGCCGCGCGGGCGGATTGGCCGGAGCCGAGCTGCGCGGAGACGCTGACCGGGAAGGTGCCGGGTGTGCCCCAGCGGTGGCGGACGGTGGTGCCGGTCGCGACCGTTCCGTCGCCGAAGGTCCACTGGCCGCCGCTGACGCCCGACGCGCCGGCGCCGACGGCGGTGAGCTGGAACTCGTCGCCGACCAGGCCGTGGTCGCCGGGGCTGACGTCGATGGACAGCTGGGCCGGGTCGCCGGGGTTGGGCTGGCCGCCGATGGGCGGGACCGGGCCGTTGCCGGGGTCGCCGCCCGTGCCGGGCACCGGGGTGACGCCCTCTTCGGGCTTGGCCGGGTTGTACTTCGAGATCGGGCGGACGCCGCCCTCGCCGCTGAGGATGCCCGCCTGATCGCTGAGCGGGTCGTTGTAGAAGACCATGCCGTCGCGGCTGAGCAGCTCGAAGCGGACCGGGCGGTCGAAGAGCTGACGCTCGGCGAGCAGGCGGCGCTGCGCGAGGTCGACGATGAACGCCTTGCCGGTCGCGTAGTCCGGGACCACCACGCGGTTGCCGATCTCGACCGCGCGGCCGAGGTCGCCGGGGCCTGCCAGCGGGATGGGCGCGCAGGCGCCCGCGTCGAACCCGCAGACCAGCAGCTGGCCACGGGCACCGTCCGAGATCACCAGCCTGGCTTCGCCGGACGAGCCGCTCACCGCGATCTGCTCGCCGGGCGCCACGTCGACCGGGATCGACTTGGCGACCTTGCCGTCGGTGTCGAGCAGCTCGGCCGTGCGGCGCGCGGTGTCGACGATCGCGGGGCGGCCGCCGGTCAGCGCGAGGTGCGAGCTGCCCGGCGTGTGGGCCTGGGCGCGGGAGTGGCGGGACGCCCCGTCGTGCCAGACGAGGTCGCCGGTCTGCTCGTCGAGCACCCAGAGCCGGTTGTCGGCGTCCATCGCGGGCTCGTCGGGGGCGGCACGCACGTTCAGCTGGACGCCGCCCTGCGGCTGCAACGTCTTCGCGTCGGCCTTCGTGAACACACCGCTCTGCGTGTCGAGTGCGTAGACGGCGTCCGCGGTGGGGAACACGGAGAGCGTGGCGCCCGCTCCGGCGGTCATCGGGATCGGCTGCGAGCGCTCGCGCGTCGCGCCGTCGACCCGGACCAGCGAGTCGCGGGTGCGGTTGAGCACGTAGCCGGTCAGCCCGTCCTGCACGGCGGTGAGGACGTTGCCCGGCTGGTCGACCTGGACTTGCGCGGCGACCTCGGCCGAGGTGCCGTCCAGCAGGGTCAGCTGCCCGGCGGCGCCTGAGGCCACCCACGCGGCACCGGAGTGCAGGCGGACCTGGGGAGCGATGTTGCGGGTGTCGGCCTGAACGACCAGGCCGGCCAGCAGTGTGACGGCGCCCACGATCCCGGCGGCCGTTCTCAGCCTGCGTGGCAGCACCTTACGCAGCGAAAACCTCACGTGATCACCTGATTCCCCATCATTTCAGCGAGCCCCGTCGCTGTCTGTTCCCCCGTAGGAGCGGCCGGGGATCTAGCCTCGCCCGCATCCATAGTAAGGACTGACTCCGCGGATACAGCTGGGTTCGCAACTGTGATTCCAGTTGCCATGCCTCGGCGACGGCGGCGTCGTCCGGCTCGCGCGGCGCGTAGACGGCGGCCGTGGCCAGCGGCGCCAGCCCGACCACCGCGTTCGACGCCACGCCGAGCACGGACACCGCGCGGTCGGCGGTCTCCTTGGCGGTCAGCGACGCCGACACCGGCACCCCGCGCTCGACCAGCCGGTCGATGGCCTCGTGCCAGGCGCCGAGCACCTTGCCCGCGTTGGTCGGCGCGTTCCGGCGACGCCAGCGCCGCCGCGCCTTCTCGGCGACGACCAGCACCAGCGCGAGCACGACCAGCGCCACCAGGCCCGCGGCGGCGAGCCCGGCACCGCGCGCGACCGCGTTGCCGGTGCCGGTCGGCGGCGCGGCGAGATCCGGCGACGGCGCGACGGGCGCGGGCTTGCCCTGCGGCGGGTTCGGCGGCTGCTGGCCGGTCACCGGCAGCTCCGGGCGCTGCCGTCCGCCGCCGACGCCGCCCGCGAGGTCCGTCGGTTCGAACGGGACCCAGCCGTAGCCGTCGAAATGCACCTCGGCCCAGGCGTGCACGTCGTGGCTGGTCACCGTGTACCCGGCCGCCGACGGCCCGTCGAGGCGGTACCCGGCGGCGACCCTGGCCGGGAAGCCCGCGGCGCGGGCGAGCACGGCGAACGCGGACGCGCGCTGCTCGGCGAAACCGCCGCTGGACGGGCCGCCGGTGAGCAGCTTGAGCAGCGCGCCGTACGAGTGGCCAGGCTGGGTGTCGACGTCGTAGGGCAGGTCGCGCAGGTAGTTCTCGATCTCGGCGAGCTTCCCGTACGAGGTCGGCTGCGTCGCCGTGAGCTGATTGGCGAGCGCCGGGAACAGTGGTGGCAGGTCGCCGGGCAGCGCAAGGTAGCGCTGGTACTCGGGGCCGCGGCCCGGCGTCGCGGTCACCAGGCCGCTGTCGCGCACCGGGAGCTTGCCGGTGACGTCGTAGGAGAGCCCACGCAGCGGCATCGCCGTCGCCAGCACGCCGGAGACGGTCGAAAAACCGACCGGGTTCTGGGCGTCCTGCGCCAGGCCGAGCCTGGTCGGCCAGCCGGGCTCCGGCAGGAACGGGCCCGGCAGCGAGTCGACCGTGATGTGGGCGCTGACCTCGTCCGATTTCGTCTGCGCCGGATCGGCCGCGAGCTGCTTGCCCGCGACCAGGAAGCGGTCGGTGGACGTCCACAGCACGCCGTCGAAGGCGTCGAGCGCGGCGACCCTGATCCGGTCGAGGCGGGGACCGCTCGTCTGGCGCACGGTGAACAGCTTGCGCGCGGGTTCTTCGCGGAGCTGGCCCTTGAGCTTGGCCAGCGGGGTGATGGAGTCGGCGATCCGGACCGGCGCCGGGCGCAGGTCACGCGGGTCGAACCGGTTCGCGCCGGTGGCCAGTGGCGACGACTGTCCACTGAGGACGGCCAGGCCCGCGATCACCGCGATGGCGGGCAGCCCGAAGGCGAGCCTGCTCGTCATGGCCTGCTTGTGGCCCGAAGTGGCGACGCCGGTCCAGTCCGCGCGCAGCAGCGTCAGCAGCAACACGGACGCGAGCAGCAACACCGTGGGCAGCAGCTGGAAACCCGGCTGCTTACCGGCGAGGACGAGCGCGGCGCCGAACGCGATGACCGGCGGCGCGCTCGGCGCGAGCACCACGCGGGTGCGCAGCGCGAGCGAGGTCGCGAGGAACGCGGCGAGCCAGGTGAGCAGCACCGGCGTGCCCAGCAGCTCGCCGCGGACGTCGGCCGGTGGCGCGACGGTGAGCAGCCTGGCCCAGCCGCCGAACACGCCCTGCAGCACGGCGGCCGGGGTGCCGCGGGTCGGGAGTCCACTGTGGAGCGAGCTGCCGAACACGCCGTAGACGGCCAGCAGCACGAAGCTGCCCGCCGCGGCCACCACGGTCCAGCCCGCGCGCCAGTGCAGGAGCGCCGCCGTCGCGGCGACCACCACGCCGACCACGGTCGCCGCGCCGATCGGGGCCAGGTAACCGGCCGTGGCGAACAGCCTGCCGTAGACCAGGCCGCCGGCGAGGGTCGCGGCGGCGCACAGGAACGCCTCGATCAGCCGCCGGTTCATAGCGGGATCAACTGGTTCCACTTGGCCGCGAAGTCGGCGCTGGTGCGCGCGTCGATCGCGAGCACGCCGTGCGCGGCGGCCAGCTCACCCGGCTGCCCGAGCTGGATGAGGGTGACGGTCAGGAACCAGCGGCGCAGCGAGGTGAACACGTCCAGGTGCGCGGCGTCGGCGCGGCCGGTGACCACACTGAGCGCGACGCCCTCTTCCGCGCTGACCAGGTCGGTCACCAGCTCGTTGAGGGTGAGCAGGCCGCGGTCGCCGTCGACCCGCTCGACGTCGGCGAGCCGGTCGAGCGCGCCGGTCACGCCGTCGTCGAGGCCCTCGGTGATCGGGTGCCCGGTGGTGCGCAGGTCGAGCGCGTAGCCCGCCTCGCCTGCCGCCTCGCACAGCGACGCCGCGACGCGGACCGCGTCCTCGAACGACTCGTCGGTGTACGGCGCCGCGCTGGTGTCGAGCACGACCAGGTGCCGTGGCTCGTCGGGGATCACGTTGCGCCGCACCATGAGCGTGCCGGTGCGGGCCGACGACGCCCAGTGGATCGCGCGCCAGTCGTCGTCGGGCTGGTAGTCGCGCAGGCTGTGGAACGAAACGCCGCCCTGGGGCGAGTTGCTCGACGTCGGGCCTTCGACGTCACGCGGGCCGCCGAGCGGGAGCGGGGCGATGACGTGCGAGCGCGGATGCACGACGAGCGCGGTCGCCGGACCACGGCCCCGGCCCAGATGCAGCAGCCGCAACGGATCCGCGTGCCCGATGCGCAGCGGCGGGATCTCGTGGCGGCCACGGCGCTCGGTCGGCACCGGATACCTGGTCTCGAACGACGCACCGGCCGCCAGGCTCGGCAGCGGCACCGAAACCCGGGTGCCCGCGACGTTTTCCGTCACCAGCAAGGGAAGACCGCGGCGATGGGCGACGTTGGTCACCTTCAGCACGGCGAACGCCGGGTCGCCCTCACGCACCCGCGCGGGGCTGAGCCGGCGCACGGCGTCCAGCCGCGGCCTGGCCAGCATCCACAGCGCGGCCAGCAGCAGCGCCGCGAAGCAGGCCGCGCCGAGCACGACCAGCTCCGGATAGTCGCCTGCCGCGCCCGCGGCGGTCAGCACCACGGCCGCGCCGGCGACCGCGCCCCCAGTCTTCGTGATCACCCGGCGTCACCGAGGTTCCGGGGCACGGGGAACCGGCGTGCCGTCGAGGATCTCCTCCACGATGGATTTCGCGGTGCGCTTGGCGATCCGCGCCTCGGAGGTCAGCAGCAGCCGGTGGCCCAGCACCGGCACGGCGACGGCCTTGACGTCGTCGTCGGTGACGAACTCGCGGCCCATCGACGCGGCGTAGGACTGCGCGGCCGTGGCCAGCGCGATGCTGCCGCGCGGGCTGGCGCCGAGCTGGATGTCCGGGTGCTCGCGGGTGGCGCGGGTGATCAGCGCGATGTAGTCCTGCAGCTGCGCCGACACGTGCAGCAGCCGCACGGTCTTGATCATCGTGCGCAGGTCGTCGAGGTCGAGCACCGGGTCCAGCTGCTCCGGACGCCGCCTGGCGATGCCGTCGGCGATGATGCTGACCTCCTCGGCCACCTCGTCCGGGTAGCCGATGGCGATGCGCATGAGGAAGCGGTCGAGCTGGGCCTCGGGCAGCACGTAGGTGCCCTGGTGCTCGACCGGGTTCTGGGTCGCGATGCAGAGGAACGGCTCCGGCACCGGGCGCGGCTCGCCGTCGACGGTGACCTGGTGCTCGGCCATCACCTCGAGCAGCGCCGACTGCGTCTTCGGCGAGGCGCGGTTGATCTCGTCACCGAGCAGGATGTTCGCGAAGACCGGGCCCTGCCGGAACTCGAAACCGCCCCTGGCCTGGTCGTAGATCTGCACGCCGGTCACGTCGGCCGGTAGCAGGTCGGGGGTGAACTGCACGCGCTTCACCGTCGCGCCGGCGATGGACCGCGCGATCGCCTTCGCCAGCGAGGTCTTCGCGACCCCCGGCACGTCTTCGATCAGCAAGTGACCCTCGGCGAAAAGACAGACGAGGGCGAGCCGGACCACGTCCGACTTGCCGCGGATGAAGGTTTCGACGTTCGCGGCCAGCGCGTGGAAGTGCTTGGAGAACATGGCCGTGTCGGGCGCTGAGTCGGGCAAGTGCGTCCCTCCAGAACTCCGCCGCCGCTGCGTCTTGCAGACCGGCCGGCGCCAAGGATTCTGGATCGTAGCCTCTCACTCACTGCGACAGCGGTGGGTGAGGTGGGCGGCATGATCCCCAGTTTCACCCGGGTGGGCCGCCGCTCACCAGGCGTCGCCCGTCTCCCCCGGCCACGGGCGACGGGAGACCCGGGCCGAGGCGGAATGAAACCCCGTTTCGCGGATATCCTCCCCGCGGAAATCCACATTACCCCGAGGCGGGCCGGGGATCTGGGGTCCGCCGGCCCGCCATAGGGTTTTGCGTTCGTATAGGGCCTCCAGAGAAAAGGACTTACATCCCCAGGCGGCAAGCTGGGGGCTTGCCGCTCCCCCTTTTGTAGCCGCCGGCCGTTGTCCGGTGTCACTCGGTGGACAGCGGACATCAACTTCCGGACAATCGGGCGGCGGGGGAAGGGGAACGCGTGCCGAGAACGGAACAACCGCTGGTGCCGGACGGCACCAAACTCACCGAATTCGCCGCTGAGCTGCGGAAACTACGTGAGCAGGCGGGCCGCCCGCCGTATCGGGAGCTGGCCAGGCTGGCGCACTACTCGTCGACGACGTTGTCCGACGCGGCCGCGGGCCGCAAACTGCCGAGCCTCGACGTGACGCTCGCGTTCGTGCGCGCCTGCGACGGGGACGAGACGGAATGGACCGAACGGTGGAATGCGGTCACCGCGGAGATGAACGCCCGTTCCGAACCCGAACGGATCGAAACCGGGCTACCGCCTTATGCCGGTTTGGCACCATTCGGGCCCGCTGATTCCGGCCGGTTCTTCGGCCGCGAACGCGTCATCGAGCAGGTGCTGTCCCGGCTCGCGGAAAAACGTTTCATCGGCGTTTTCGGCGCGTCCGGCGCCGGCAAGTCGTCCGTGCTGCGCGCCGGTGTGGTCCCGAGGCTCACGCGTGGCCCGGTGCTCGTGGTGACGCCGGGCTCGCTCCCGGCAGGCGGGCTGACCGAGCTCGTCGACCAGGAACGGCCCGAGGTGGTCGTGGTCGACCAGTTCGAGGAGATCTTCACCGTCCGTCAGGACGAACGTGAGTTCATCGCCGAGCTGATCGGCCTCTCGCGGGACCGCTGCCGGGTCGTCGCCGGGGTGCGTGCCGACTTCTTCGCGCACTGCAGCGCGCACGCCGACCTGGTCGAGGCGTGGCGCGACGCCCAGGTCACCGTCGGCCCGATGACCGCGGCCGAGCTGCGCGCGGCCATCACGCGCCCGGCGATCGACGCGGGCTGCGTGGTCGAGGGCTCGCTGGTCACCCATCTGGTGATGAACGCGCACGGCCGCGCGGGCGTGCTGCCGCTGCTCTCGCACGTGTTGCTGGAGACCTGGCGCCGCCGTCACGGCAAGACGCTGACGCTGGCCGCCTTCCACTCGGCGGGCGGCATCGACGGCGCGCTCGCCAAGACGGCCGAGTCGTTGTTCACCACCTTCGACTCCGGCCAGCGCGAGGCCACGAAACAGCTGTTCCGCAGGCTGATCGCGCCTGGTGAGGGCACCGAGGACACCAAACGCCGCGTGCCGCGGCACGAGCTGCCGCCGGGTATGGACGTGCTCGGGCCGCTCGCCGAAGCCAGGCTGGTCACCGTCGACGGCGACGGCGTCGAGATCACCCACGAGGCCCTCATCCGGGCCTGGCCCCGGCTGCGTGACTGGCTCGCCGAGGACCGCGACGGCCTGCGCCTGCACCGCAGGCTCAGCCTCGCGGCCGCCGACTGGGAGTCGCTCGACCGCGACCCCGGCGCCCTCTACCGCGGCGCGGGCCTCGAACTGGCCCGCGGTCTCCCGGTGGACAGCCTCGCGCCCCGTGAGCGCGAGTTCCTCGACGCCAGCCTGGCCGCGGAGGCGGCCGAGCGCGCGTCGGCGGAACGCGGCGCCCGCCGTCGCCGCCAGCTCATCGCGGTGCTGACCGTCCTTTTGGTACTGACGGCGGGCACGACCTTCTACGCCGTGCGCGCGGAAAAGGAGATCAGCGGCCAGCGCAACGTCGCGCTCGCGGAGAAGGTCGCCGCCAACGCCGTCGCGCTGCGCCTGTCGAACCGCCCGCTGGCCGCCCAGCTCAGCGTCGCGGCGTACCGGCTGTCACCGACCCGCGAGACCCGCGACGGCCTGCTCGCCACCATGGCCGTGCCGCTGGAGGACCACACCCAGGTCGTCAGCTCGGTCGCGTTCAGCCCGGACGGCAGGCTGCTCGCGACGGGCGGGTTCGACCACAAGGCCGTGCTGTGGGACATCTCCGACAGCGAGCATCCGCGCAAGCTCTCCGACCTCACCGGGCACACCGACCTCGTCACGACGGTCGCCTTCAGCCCGGACGGACGCTCGCTGGCGACCGCGGGCAGGGACAACACGGTCCGGCTGTGGACCGTGGCCGACCCGCGCAACCCGTCGCTTGTGAACGTCTACAAAGGACATACCGACACCGTCTACCTGGTGCGGTTCAGCCCGGACGGCCGCTTCCTCGCGACCGGCAGCTACGACCGCACGGCCCGGCTGTGGGACGTCGCGGATCCGGCTCGCTCGGTGGCGCTGACCGGGCACTCACTGAGCGTCAAGCCCGTCGCGTTCAGCCCGGACGGCCACGTGCTGGCGACCGGCAGCGACGACCGCACGGTCCGGCTGTGGGACGTGCGCGACCCGATGCGCCCCGTCCAGCTGACCGTCCTCAAAGGACACACGGATCTGGTGGCGTCCCTGGTGTTCAGCCCCGACGGCCGCACGCTGGCCACCGGCGCGAACGACCACACGGCGCGGCTGTGGGACGTGCGCGACCCACGGGCGCCGGTGGAACTGGCCACGCTGAACGGGCACGCGGACATCGTGTCCTCGGTGGCGTTCAGCAAGGACGGACGGTCGCTGTCGACCGCCAGTTTCGACCACACCGCGCGGATCTGGGACGTGAGCGACCTTCGCCACCCGGTCGAGCGGACAACGCTCACCGGGCACGCGGGCGCGGTCAACTCGACGGCGTTCAGCCCCGACGGCCGCCTGGTGGCCACCGCCAGCGACGACCACACCGCCCAGCTCTGGGACACCGACCTCGCCCGCGTCGAGGCGGAAGCCTGCGCGACGCCCGGAATCAGCCGCGCGGACTGGGAGCACCACCTGCCCGGCCTCACCTATGACCCACCCTGCGCCTAGAACCCGGGATAAAGCGGGCTTTACTCCCCGATGTTTAGCGGGCTTTATCCCCGGGAGTAAAGCCCGCTTTATCGCGGGTTGTCAGGCCAGGTACTCGGCGGCCGCGCGGAGGCTGACGTGGGAGCCGCTGAAGGTGTCGATGCGGTCGCCGGGGGTCTGCGGGCCGGGGACGCCGGTCTCGACGTGGATCAGGCCTGGCACGGAGGTGCGGAAGACCTCGAGCATCGACCGGACCGCGGGGTGGCGGTGCGCTTCGCGGGTGACCACCACGACGCTCGCGAAGCCGGGCGCCGCCGCGAGCACCGAGTCGACGTCGCCAGGGGACACGGTCAGCGCGCGCGTTCCCGGCACCAAGGACGTCAGCAGCGCGCCGAGTCCCCATGGCATCGGCCCGGCGGCGATGTTCGGGTCCGTCTGGATGTCCACGACCAGCGGCGCGCCGTCCAGCCGAGGCGAACCCTGGACACGCAACGCCTTGCGCGCCGCTTCCATGCCCAGCCGGTAGTCGACCGGCGTGATCTCCGCGGCCGAAGGCGCCGAGGACAGCTCGGCCGTGCGCGCCGACGCCTCCTCGAGCCGTTCCAGGGGAAGATCCCCCGACGTCACCGCGGCGACGATGGTCGCCGTGATCCGGTCGAGCACGTCGGCGTCGAAGGCCGCGCCGCCGATGCACAGCGCGTCCGCGCCCGCGGCCAGCGAGCGCACAGCGGCCTGGCCGAGGCCGTCCTGCCTGCCGTACTCCCCCGACACCGCGCCCATCTCGAGCGCGTCGGTGATGACCGCGCCGGTGAAGCCCAGCTCCTCCTTCAGCACCGAGGTCAGCGCGCGGGGGTTGAGCGTCGCGGGCAGCTCGCCCCACGCGGGGACGACCAGGTGCCCGGTCATGATCGACCGCACCCCGGCGCGGATGGCCGCCTGGAACGGGACGAGCTCGATCTCGCGCAGTTCCTCCTCGGTGCGGCCGAGCACCGGGAGCGCCACGTGGGAGTCCTCGGTGGCCGCGCCGTGGCCGGGGAAGTGCTTGGCGCAGGCCGCGACGCCGTACTTCTGCAACCCGGTCACGTAGGCCGCGACGTGCACCGACGCCCGCACCGGGTCCGAGCCGAACGCGCGGACGCCGATCACCGGGTCCTCCGCGGCCAGCGTCAGGTCAGCGCAGGGCGCGAGGTTGACCGTCACGCCGCACGCGGCCAGCCGCTCGCCGAGCGCGGCCGCGACCGAGGTGGTCAGCTCGGGGTCGTCGGCGGCGCCGAGCGCGAGCGGGCCCGGCACGAACGAGCCGGTGGCGACGTCGAGCCTGGTGACGTCGCCGCCTTCCTCGTCGATGCCGATGACCACGTCCGGCCGCTCCGAGCGCAGCCCGGCGGTGAGCGCGGCGACCTGCTCGTCGTCGACCACGTTGCGGCCGAACAGGATCACGCCGCCGAGCCCGTCGCCGATGCGGCGGCGCAGCCAGTCGGGGGCCGTGGTGCCCGCGAAACCGGGCAGCAGTACGGATTCGGCGAGCTTCTCAGGTGACGACAACGGCTATCCCTTCACCGCGCCGGCGGTCATGCCGGACACCAGCTTGCGTTGCACGATCAGGAAGAAGATCAGCGCGGGCACCGCGTAGATGGCCGACGCGGCCATCACGCCGCCCCAGTCGACGGAGAACGCGGTCTTGAACGACGACAGCCACACCGGCAGCGTCTGCTTGTCCTTGTCCCGCATGAACACCAGCGCGAACAGGAACTCGTTCCACGCGGTGATGAAGCTGAACACCGACGTCGTGACGAGCCCCGGCCCGAGCAGCGGCAGCGTGACCCGGCGGAACGCGCCCGCCTGGCTGCAGCCGTCGATCATCGCCGCCTCTTCGAGCTCGAACGGGATGCCGTTGACGAACCCGTACAGCATCCAGATGGTGAACGGCAGCGTCGTCACGAAGTAGATCAGCAGCAGCGACGGCAGCGTGTTGAGCAGCCCGGCGTCCCGCATCAGCAGGTACATCGGGATGAACAGCGCCTCGACCGGCGCCAGCTGCGCGACCAGCACCAGCAGCAGGAAACCCTTGCGGCCGCGGAACTTGAACCGCGAGAGCGGGATCGCGGCGAGCACACCGGCGACCAGCGCGCACAGCACCGCGCCGACCGTGACGATCAGGCTGTTCGTCAGGTACGTCAGGAAGCCCGGCTTGCTCAGCGCCGAGGTGAAGTTCTCCAGCGTCGCGGAGAACGGGATCAGGTCGTACTTCGGCGACAGGACCTCGCCCGGCGTCTTCAGCGACGTGGTGAACATCCAGTACGTCGGGAAGAAGAAGAGGAACGCGACGATCAGGCCGACGGCGGACAGCGTGATCCGCGCCGGGAGTGACTTTTTCATGAGATGTCGCCCTCTTTCGTGCGCACCAGCAGCTGGATGTACCTGGCGGTCAGCGTGACGAGCACCAGCAGCATCAGCACGGCGATCGCGGCGGCGGCGCCGAAGTGGCTGCCCGCGACACCCTTGAGGTACAGGTAGACCGGCAGCGTCGTGCTCCCGCCGTCAGGGCCGCCCTGGCGGATGGCCCACACCTGGGCGAACACCTTGAAGTCCCAGAGGACCGAGAGGAAGGTGACCATGGTCAGGATCGGCCGGATCGCGGGCCAGGTGACCGCCCAGAAGGCCTGCCACGGGCTCGCGCCGTCCATCGACGCCGCCTCGTACTGCTCCTGCGGCACCCCGATCAGGCCGGCGTAGAGCGTGAACGCCACGAACGGCACCGCCTGCCACAGGATCAGCAGGCCGATCACGGTCAGTGTGCTCGGCCCGGTGGAAAACCACGAGAAGCCGATGAAGCTGTGGAACCCGAGCTTGTCGAGCGTCTTGTTCAGGATCCCGTACTGCTGATCGAAGATCCACTGGAAGACCGTGGTCGTCGCGATCACCGGCACCGCCCAGGCGAGCACCAGCGTCACTTGCAGGATGATCCGCACGACCGGCCCGAGATGACGCATCAGCAGCGCCACGAACAACGCGGCGAGGATGGTGGCGATCACCAGCGACGCGGTGAACACCAGCGTCCGGACGGTGACTTCCCAGAACTCGGGGTCGGCCAGCGTCTTGGTGAAGTTCTCGAAGCCGATCCAGACCATCTGGCCCCTGACCAGCTCGCCCAGGTCGAGCCTGCGCAGGCTGATGGCGAACAGCTGGATGGTCGGCCAGCCCAGCAGCACCACGATGGCGACCAGCGCGGGCAGGATCAGCAGGTACGGCACGGTCTTCTGGCCCAGCCTGCCAGGCCGCTTCGACACCGGGCGCTCGGCACGCGCCGGTGCCGGCGGGGTCGCCCCCGCCGGCACCGGCGCTTCTTTCGTCGAGGTCATCCGCCGATGATCTTGTCGAGCGCGGCGTTGGCGTCCGCGGTCGCCTGGTCCAGCGTCTTCTTGCCGGTCAGGTACGCGGTCAGCATGTCCTTCAGCGGGTTCTGGCCGGACTCGACCTCGCCCCACTTCGGGCTGGTGGGCACGGCACGGCCGTTCTTCGAGGCCTTGGCCATCACGCTGGCCAGCGGGTCGGAGTCGAGGCCGCTGGTGTCGGTGGAGGCGCCGGGCACGTATCCGGCCTTGACGAGCTCACCCTGGTACTTCGCGGAGCACATGAGCTTGATGTAGTCCTTGGCCAGCTGCTGGTTCTTGCTGTTCAGCGGGACCATCAGGTTCGAGCCACCGAGGAACACCGGCGCGGTCTGGCCCGCGGTCTTGCTCGGGATCGGGAACGCGCCCGACTTGTCCTTCAGGCTCGGGTCGGTCTTGGCGGCCGTGGCGACCTCGTAGGGCGCGCCGATGAACATCGCGACCTTGCCTGCGCCGTAGATGGTGGCCTGCTGCGGGGTGGCCTCGTCGTTGTCCTTCGGTGCCTTGGTGCCGGAGGTCTCGACCAGCTGCTTGTAGAACTCGATGCCCGCCTTGGAACCGGCGCTGTCCAGCGTCGACTTGAACTTCTTGCCGTCGGCCTTGGCGATGTCACCGCCGTCGTCCCAGAGGAACGAGAGCAGCGCGTACCAGTACTGGCCAGGCAGGTACAGCGGCTGGAAGTCGGGGTCGCTGCCGAACTTGGCCTTGAGCTTGGTGATGGCGTCCAGCCACTCCGCGCGCGAGGTCGGCGGCGTGGTGATGCCCGCCTGCTCGAACATGTCCTTGCGGTAGATCACTTCGCGGTTCGCGGCGTAGAACGGCACACCGTAGGTCTTGCCGTCATACTCGCCGGAGGCCTTGAGGCCCGCGAGCCACTGGGGGCCGTTGAAGTCCGCGACGGAGCCGGAGAGGTCCGCCGCCACGCCCTGCGCGGCGAAGAACGGCGTCTGGGTGTTGCCGACCTCGATCACGTCGGGCGGGCTGTCACTGGCCAGCGCGGCGGTGAGCTTCTCCTGGATGCCCTTCCACTGCTGGATCTCGTACTTGACCTTGACCCCGGGGTGCGCGTCTTCGAAATCCTTGTGCAGTGCGGCGCTCATGGAGTCGGGCGCGGTGCCGGTCATCAGCCAGACCGTGATCGTCCCGTCCTTGGGCGGCGCGCTCGACTGGTTGCCCGCGTCACTGCCGCCTGATCCGGCACAGCCCGCGGCCGCGAGCGTGGTGGCGGCGATACCCGCCGCAAGCTTGAGCCAGCGCTTCACTCGTTGCCGTCCTTTCGATGCCCGGCTACCGGCCGGGCGGCCAAAAATGGTGTAGACCAATGCGGCGAGAGTGGTACGTACCACAGCAACTGTCAAGGCTGTTGCCCGTACGTTGCAAAGAAGACAGCATTTCTTAGCGCTCAGTCACCGGACGCTCACGGTGCGGCCATAAGATCGCGAGAGACCGACGAAGTGCCCCGGGATGCCGGTCAGCCTCAACATGGTTCGGGAAAGTCCCTTTACGCGACAAGGGTCGTGAGTGTTCCCGACGGTTAGAACCGCCCACCCGTCGCCCACCACCACCCTCAACGGAGGCGCTGCGCGCCGCAGTGTTTATGCAACACTCACGACCCCTTACGCGTTCAGGTCAGCTTTCGAGTGCCCGAAAGGCCGCCTCCTGTGCCCATTCGGCCGCGGCCTTGGGACTGTCGTGCAGCAGCTGCTTGCACCGCTGGCCCGGGTTCGCGCCGCCGAGCACGGACCCCGCGCAGGCCGCGACCGGACGGAAGTCGTCCGGCCCGCGCCACAGGCTCGCGCCCTGGATGAAACCGTGGTCGAGCGACGCCCGCGAGATCCGCTTGAGCTGACGGTAGGTCTGGTGTTGCTCGGTCACCGCGCGCACGTAGTCGGCCGTGATGTCACTCCTGGACACCCCGGCGTCGTCGGTGGCGAGCCCGATCGGGACGCCGAACCGCTGATACCAGCGCATCGGGTGCTCGGGGCCGGACACCCCGAGGATCTGCGCGTTGCTCGTCAACGGGGTCTCGACCAGCACATGCCGGTCCGCCATTTCCCGCGCCAGCTGCGCGGCGTTGGTCTCGTGACGCACGGCGACGCCGTGGCCGATGCGTTCCGCGCCCGCGATCTCGACGGCCTCCCTGATGTGGAACAGGATGTCGGCGGGCGGGACCAGCTCCGGCGTCAGCTCGCCCGCGTGCAGCGTGACGCGAGTCTTCGGGTAGAGCTTGCGCAGGAAACCGACCATGGTCATGTGCAGGTGGTAGTCCCGCAACGCGATGGGGTCGCCTTCGGGCTGCACCAGGTTGACGCCGACGTAGCGGCCGTCGACCTGGCCGAGCTCGAAGCCGAGCAGCAGGTGCGCGAAGACGACCTCGGGATCGGTCGCACGTCCGACTTGGTAGTCGTAACGCTTGGGAAAGACGCAGGTTCGCGAAGCCGCGGGCGTTCCGCACTTGAGCGCGGCGTCGAACTGGGCGTAGTCGGCGTCGGTGTCCGCCTGCGCGGCGGTGACGATCTTGGCCATCGCGCCGCCGTCCAGCATTTTCCGCCGCATGACGGCGAAATCGGCGTCGAACCCGGTCTTGGTGGCGAGCGCGCGCACCGCCGAGCCCTGCCGCGAGATCAAGGTCTCCAGGTAGAACTGGTTCTGCCGCCGCGCGATGTCGGCGACCTCGGCGAGCATGTCGCCCTTGTGCCGGTCGGTGGCCGCGACGAACTTGCCGAAAGTCGCGAAGAAATGGTCATGGCCGGATTCCGGGCCATTCGGATCGAAGCCTTCCATCGACCAGGCACGCAACACGGCCGAATAAAAAGCCTTGTCCGTATTCGTGTCCGAGGCGGGCCGCTGCGTCGCCGTGCACGGCGGAGCGGACGCGGTCAGAGTCGCTTTGTCGATACACAGACCGTCCGCGACGGAATAGCGGATCAGCGACTCCGTCGACACCGCCCCGGAGAGGTGATTATGCAGGTCACCACCCTTCGGGAAGGCACGCAAGAACTCGGCGAGACCGTCCGGACCAGCCCGCAGCGCGTCGAGCCTGGCGGACGCCCGGTCTTCCGCGGACGACGGCGCGGCGACGGCCGGAACCGCCATGGTCAGGCCTGCCACCACCGTCGCGCACACCGCGAACAGCATCGCTCTTCGGATCAGCACATTTCCTCCCCTTGCCGCACGGAAAAAGGCCAGGCTTTCTTTCCTAGCGGCTCACGCTTTGCCTGTGATCCGCCGAAAGAGCGGCTAATCCGCGATCAGGAAATCTCGCGCGCCGAATCCGTTGAACCCGCCGCGTTCCCGCTGGCGCCTGACCAGCCAGCGCCCCGGCGCGACACCGCTACCGCCGTGCTCGGGGTGGATCAGGTAGACCGGCGCGGTGTTCTCGAAGAGCACGATCCCGAGCGAGACCGGGTCGTACACCTCCGCGGTCCACCGGCAGGTTCCGGCATCGGCGACGAGGGTGTGCGGGTGGGCGCCGTTCTCGCCACGCACCAGCTCGAAGCCGTCCGCGGCCACCGGCCGCCAGCGCGCCCAGCCCTGCTCGACGACGTCGCCGAGCATGTCCATCGGCACGACGATCAGGTCACCCTGGGCCTGCGGGCCGTCGATCACCGAGACGGCAACCTGCCGTTCCAGGTGGTCCAGCACGTCGAGTCCGGTCCGGTCGAGCAGTTCGGCCAAGTACATGTCTCACCTCAGGTGTGGGAAGGAATCAGGTGCGGCGTGCCAGTCGCGCGTACTGGGCTCCGCTGAGCCCGTATGACCAGCCGGCCGCGGCGACGGGGTCGTCGAACCAGGCAGGCACGTGCAGCCCGTACCGGCGGCGGGTGCCGTCGCGCTCGACGGAACCGTTGACGGCGAGCAGCAGCCTGCTCGAACCGGTCTGCCGGGCGGGCAGTTTGTAGAGAAACAATTCGCAGCCGGGGTTTCCGGGATCACTCGCCTGACTCACCAGTGCCAACCCGGCCTGCTCGATGTACTCGGCCCAGCCGATCCGCTCGATCGCGCAGCGGCGCACCTCGATGTTGCGTTCCGCCGAAATCCGTTCGGCGATGGGATCTTCGATCACCCACCAGGGCACCCTGGTGCCTCGCCAAGCGTGCACGCCGAAGCCATCGCGGTAGACGAGCGCCGGGCCGGTTTCGCTGTGCAGCGACACTTCCCCGTTCAGCGCGTCGGAGATCGGCTCGGCGTGCAGCACGACCGGGCGTTCCGAAAGCACGCACAGGTCTTCGCGCGGCCACCACCAGCCGCAGGACCGCACGATCGCCGCCCAGAGCCCGAGTTGCTCGATGTCGGCGGCGCCGAACCGCGCGACGCCGACCCGATGGCAGATGTCGTAGTACGCCACCCAATCGGCCTCGAACTGACCGTACCAGCCGAACCGGGGCAGCGCGGTCAGCTCCGCCCGCACCGCGTCGACGATGGTCGACCTGAGCACCGTCCGCAGCACCCGGCGGACGTTCACGTTCAGCATCACCCGCAGGTCGACGCCGGATCGCAAGGCCACGAGCGGATCCGACGGCGGCTCGACCGGCCGCAGGTGCCGCGGTTCCACCGGAAGCCGCACACGACGGTCGAGACGGCCACGCAGCTCGACGACGAGCGAAGCCAACCGGCCTTCCAGCGGCCAGCGCCCCTCCACGCTGAGCGCGGCCGACACCGGCACGACGTCCGCCGCCGCGGCGGGGGAATCGACCCAGGCGAATTCGGGCGGCGGCCGGTCGGCGAGTGTGTAGAGAGCGGTTATCGCGGATTCGGCGGCAGGCCGATCAGCGGGGGCTCGGGACAGACCGTGCGCCAGCCACTCGGCGCGGAGTTCGGCCGCACGCCACCAAGCTTCGGATGCACCAGGGAGGCGACTGATCCGTCGCCGGGCCGCGCTCAACGCGGCAGGGCGGACACGCCCTTTCCATCAGACATATCCCGATCATGGCAGCATCTCTGCCGGTCTCGCAACCTGCCGGACACCGCCTGATCGGCCTCGGCGCCAACCGCACCGGCCCGGGTGCGCGGGCGTCCGATATGAGATGCTCCCCATGCTTGAGGGCAGGCCATACGAGAGGTGACGGGTGTGACCAGCTGGACCGACGTGATCAACTTTGTCCGTACGCGGTACGAGGTGCTGGAGGAGACCGGCGACTGGCTGCGGTTCCGGCTCGACACCGAGGAAAACCGGACCCAGCAGGTGTCCGTGCACCACGTGAGCGGCGACGGCGCGGCCTGGCTGGAGATCTCCTCCCCGGTCGGCTACGCGGACAAGATCGACGCGCGCCGCCTGCTCGAGCTGGCCGGCTCGTCGCTGGTCGGCGGTGCGGGCGTGGTCGACGGGGTCGCGCTGCTCAAGCACACCGTCCCGCTGGCCGACCTGAGCGTGCGCGACGAGTTCGAGCGGCCGCTGCACCTCGTGGTCGCTCAGGCCGACGCCTTCGAGCGGGAGCTCACGAACTCCGACGAGTTCTAGGCCGTTGCGCTGAGCGGAACGATTTCCTAGGCGCGTTCTCGCGCCTTCATTAGCCTCCACGACATGATTGCCACAGTCGTGTGGGGAACCGGGAATGTCGGCAGAGCCGCCATTCGCGCGGTCGACGCGAACCCGGCGTTGAAACTCGTGGCCGTGCTCGTGCACGACCCCGCGAAGGTCGGCCGTGACGCCGGTGAGCTGGCGGGCCTCGGCCACGAGCTCGGCGTCGCCGCCACCGACGACGCCGGCGCCGTGCTCGCGGCGAGTCCCGGCGCCGTCGTCTACGCGGCGTCCGGCGACATCCGTCCCGTCGAAGCACTCGACGACATCACGGCCGCGATCAAGGCGGGCGCGGTCGTCGTCACGCCGTCGCTGTACGCGCTCTACGACCAGCGCAACGCGCCAGCCGAACTGCGTGACCCGGTGCTCGCCGCGATCGAGGCGGGCGGCGGCTCGCTGTTCGTGTCCGGCGTGGATCCCGGCTGGGGCAACGACGTGCTGCCGTTGCTCGTCAGCGGTCTCGGCACGACCGTCGACGTCATCCGCTGCCAGGAGATCTTCGACTACTCGACCTACGAGCAGCCGGACTCCGTGCGCTACCTCGTCGGCATGGGCCAGCCGATGGACTACGCGCCGCCGATGCTCGCGCCGATGGTGCCGACCATGGTGTGGGGCGGCCAGATCCGGCTGATGGCCCGCGCGCTCGGCGCCGAGGTCGACGAGATCCGCGAGACCGTCGACCGCCGTCCGCTCGAAACCACGATCACCACCAGGACCATGGGCGAGTTCGAGGCGGGCACCCAGGGCGCGGTGCGGTTCGAGGTGATCGGCGTCGTCGGCGGCGAACCCCGCATCGTCATCGAGCACGTCACGCGCATCCACCCGTCGTGCGCGCCGGACTGGCCGATGCCGCCGAACTCCTCGGGCGCGCACCGCGTGATCATCGAAGGCCGCCCCCGCATCGAAGTCACCATCGAGGCCACCGACGAGGGCGAAAACCGCTCGGCGGGCGGCAACGCGACCGCGGTCGGCAGGCTCGTCAACGCCATCGACTGGCTCGTGGCCGCGGAACCCGGCCTCTACGACGCACTCGACGTCCCATTGCGACCCGCGATCGGCAAACTCGGAAAGGTGGCCCGATGAACATCGACATCCCCGAAGGCAAGGACCCGATCGCCTACGTCTGGGGCGAGATGGTGCCCGGCATCGGCGTCGCGGCGTCCAACTTCTCGCTGTCGGTGTACTCGCACACGACACTCGGCCTGCGCGAGTTCGAAGCGGCCCGGCTGCGGATCGCCCAGATCAACGGCTGCGTGTTCTGCCTCGACTGGCGCACCGAGCGCGACGGCGTGAAGGTCGAGGACGAGTTCCCGACGGCCGTGCTGGAGTGGCGCACGACCGACGCCTTCGACGACCGCACCCGGCTGGCCGCGGAGTACGCCGAGCGGTACGCGCTCGACCACCACGGGCTCGACGAGGAGTTCTGGTCGCGGATGACCGCGCACTACAGCCAGCTGGAGATCGTCGAACTGAGCATGAGCATCGGGTCGTGGCTCGCCTTCGGCCGCCTCAACCACGTGCTGGGGCTGGACACCGTCTGCATGATCCCCAAGATCTAAAAGCTCGTGAGTGGTATGACCGGTTAGAACCGGCCATACCACTCACGAGCGTTTCAGAGGTCGGTGGCGATGATCTTCTCGATGTTGCGCTCCGCCAGCGCCGTGATCGTGACGAACGGGTTGACGCTCGTGTTGCCGGGGATGAGCGAGCCGTCGATCGCGTAGAGGCCCGGGTATCCGTTCAGGCGGCCGTAGTTGTCGGTGGCCTTGCCGAGTACCGCGCCGCCGAGTGGGTGGTAGGTCAGATGGTCGCCCCAGATCTTGTACACGCCGAACAGGTCGGTGCGGTAGATCGTGCCCTCCTTGGCGTTGATCTTGTCGAAGATCGACTTGGCCATGTCGATCGACGGCTGCTTCCACGCGGTCTGCCAGTTGAGGTCGACCTTGTTCGCCGCGCCGTTCCACGAGAATTCGGCGCGGTTGGGGTTCTTCGTGATCGACAGATAGAACGAGGCGTACGTTTCGATGCCCGTCGGCAGCGGGGCGACTTCGGCGAAGGCGCCGCCGCCCGCCCAGTTGTCGATGCCACCGCAGGGAATGGACGACTGGAGCGCGCCGGTCGCGTCCCACAGGTGGTTGGCGCGGCCGCACATGACGTTGCCGTTGTCGCCCCAGCCCTTGCCGACCTCGGTGCTGAGGTTGGGCAGCGCGCCGGTCGCCTTGAGTTTGACCAGAAGCTTGCTGGTGCCGACACTTCCCGCCGCGAAGAACACCTTGTCGGCGGTGACGATCTTGGTGGCGATGGTGTCGCCGTTGGTGTTGAGCTGATCGATGGTGACCGTGTAGCCGCCGCCGGACGCGGGCGCCACCGAGGTGACCTTGTGCAGTGGCGTGATGGTGACGCGACCGGTCGCCTTGATCTGCGCGAGGTAGGTCTTCTGCAGGGACTTCTTGCCGTAGTTGTTGCCGTACAGGATTTCCCCGGCCAGCGCGGACTTCGGGACGGTGCCGGCGGCCTCCTGCTTCATGTAGTCCCAGTCGTACACGTCCGGCACGAAGACGAACGGGAAACCGGACCGCTGCGCGTGTTTGCGGCCGACTCGGGCGTATTGGTACGCCGGCGTGGTGTCAAACCAGGCGGGGTCGATGGTGCTGACGCCGAGACCGGCGTTGGCGCGCGGGTAGTAGGTGCTGTACATCTCGTCGGCGTTGACCGTCGGGAGCACGGCGCCGAAGTTCTCCCGTTTCGGCGTGACGGCCATGCCGCCGTTGACGAGCGAGCCGCCGCCGACGCCACGGCCCTGGTACACGATGATCCCGCCGAACTCCTCGGCGTCGAGAATGCCGGTGTAGCGCGGGATGTCCTTGTCGATGGGGAAGCCGAGGAAATTGCTCAGCGGCTGTTTGGTCCGGGTCCGCAGCCAGAACGAACGCTGATCAGGGGTGGTCGTGTTGGCGAAGATCTTGCCGTCGGAGCCGGGGGTGTCCCAGGCCATCCCCATCTCGACCATCTGCACGTCGACCCCGGCCTGCGCGAGGCGCAGCGCGGCCACCGAGCCGCCGTATCCGGTGCCGATGACCAACGCCGGAACCCGTGCCCCGGGGGTCAGCGGCGGGGCCGCGGCGGCACGGCCACCGACCATCGCGGCGCCCAATATAGAACTTGTTCCTACGATGAACGTGCGACGCGATACATCCCCGAAACCCTTATAACTCCTGCTCTTGTCGCCCATGTGACGTTCCTCACTGTTGGCAGATAAGAACAAGTTATACTTGCAGGAATAAGTCAAGTCACTACGTACTTGCGAGTAACTTTCAGGTTGGCGAAAAGCGACGACATCGGCCTGAAAGTGCTCAGATGGTGAGCACTTTGAGCGGCAGACTCGTCCTCAACAGACACCGAGGGAAGGACCCACCGATGTTCCGAGGATTCAGCACCTTCACCGTTTTCGCCGACGACGTGACCGCGGCTTCGGCTTGGTACAGCGAACTCTTCGGCGTCGAGCCGTATTTCGTCCGCCCGCTCGACGGCCCGCCCGCGTACGCCGAGTTCCGGATCGGCGACTACCAGGCCGAATTCGGCATCCTCGACACGAGCTTTTCCCCGCACGGCAAGGCGGAACGCCCCGGCGGCACGGTGACCTACTGGGCCGTCGACGACGTGCAGGCCGCCTTCGACCGGCTGCTCGAACTCGGCGCCGCGGTGCACGACAAGCCCGTCGAACGGGGCCCCGGCTTCGTCACGGCGTCGGTGATCGACCCCTTCGGCAACATACTCGGGGTCATGTACAACCAGCACTACTTCGACGTGCTGGCAGCAAAAAGGTCGTGAGTGTTCCCGACGGTTCTATTTGGGCGGAAAGTCAAACATGGCGTAGTCGACGCTTCGACGATGTGGCGTTGGGGCCATCTGACGCCTCAAACACCGCATCGTCAGCCCACTCGCCGCTGCGCGAAGGGCCCGTTGTGCAGGGTTTTCGGCCGCTCAGTGGCCGAAAATCCCGCACAACCCACCAGTACACACCGACCGATGACGTGAACGCCTCGTTCGCAACGCACAACGTTGCGAACGAGGCGTTCACGTCATCCGAAGCCACCCAACCAGCCCAAGAATACGGTCAAAGAAGACTAAAGCGGACAAAAGGTCAGGCTGCGGAGTTCTCCGACGACCCCACTGGCGCGGCGGAAGTCGGCTACCACCGCGCCGCCTTTGCCCTTCCCCTCAATAACCGTCGGCAACACTCACGACCCCGCGAAAACTCAGCTCGCGGTCGTCTTGCGGGCGGGCAGCTTCCAGTCCGGCCGGATGAAGTGGCAGGTGTACCCGTTCGGGTAACGCTCCAGGTAGTCCTGGTGCTCCGGCTCGGCCTCCCAGAACGGCCCGGCGGGTTCGACCTCGGTGACGGCCTTGCCGGGCCAGAGGCCGGAAGCGTCGACGTCGGCGATGGTGTCCTCGGCGACGCGCTTCTGCTCTTCGCTCGTGTAGTAGATCGCCGAGCGGTAGCTGAGGCCGAGGTCGTTGCCCTGGCGGTTCTTGGTGGTCGGGTCGTGGATCTGGAAGAAGAACTCCAGCAGCGCGCGGTAGGTGATGCGCTCGGGGTCGAACAGGATCTCGATGGCCTCGGCGTGGGTGCCGTGGTTGCGGTACGTGGCATTGGGCACGTCGCCGCCGGTGTAGCCCACCCGGGTGGCGAGCACGCCGTCGTACTTGCGGATCAGGTCCTGCATGCCCCAAAAACAGCCGCCCGCGAGCACGGCCTTCTCGCTGGTCACAGTCATGTCCTCACTCTCCTCGTGAGATTCAACGCCCGCCCGTCTCCGGCGATTCCCGGCGGCTCTACGCCACCTTACGTACCGCGAAGAGACGACACCGGGCGGACGCCCGGACGCCACCCACGCGGACATGCTGGGCGCCTACTCGAACCGAAGGAGCGAACCATGAACGCGCGAGTGCTCACCATGATCGGCCTGCTGGCCGGCGCGATCGGCATCGCGGTGCTGTGGGCGTCGGGGGTCGTCTTCCCGTTCTACCCGCCGCCGGGGATCCTGCTGCTGAGCGCGGGCACGGTCATCGTCGCGCTGGTCAAATGGCGCTGGGCGCCGCTCGTCGGCACGGCGTTGGGACTGTTCATCATCGTCGGTTTCCTCGTCAGCCCGACCGGGATCGGCAACCTGACGGGAGACGCCGGCGCCGCGACCTCGATCGGCACCGTCGTCCAGCTCGCGGGTGTGCTGCTCGCGACCATCGCCGGCGTCGCGGCGACCACCACGCCAAGCCGAGTCACGGGCTGACGACGCCCGCGAAGGCCGCCTTGATGTCGGCGTCGGACGGGGTCACGTACATCTCCGACGGCGGCCCGAGATCGGCGGACAGGCCGTAGCGGGTGTAGTGAATGGTCTGGGGACAGCTCGTGCCGCCGACCTCCGGGCGGGCGTCGGCCACGAGCGCGCCGGTCCTCAGCTCGTAGGCGCGGATCGGGATCACGATCTTCTTGAACGTCACGTCCGTCGGGAACCCGCGGAGGCCGCTTTTGCTCGTGTACGGGCAGGTCCGGACCGGCGTGCCGTACTCGGCCTTGCCGACGCAGACGATCAGCGCCGCGTCTTCGGGACCCGGCGCGCGCCATTCGGCGGGCAGACTGCCCGTGTAGGCGGTGTCGCCGTACATGAGCACGCGATTCGGTCCTTTCGCGTACGACGGCGCGCCGCTGTACTTCGCGGGATTGCGGCAATAGCTGAGTTCCGAAGTGCCGTACGCACCGGCGAGCAGACCGCGGACGGTCGACAGTTCGATCGCCAAAGTGACCTTGCGGACGCCTTCCTCGGCCTTGGGCGTGAAGTTCTGGCCGCGGTAGCGGTCGAGGTACTGCTGATATCGCGCACGCGCGAGTTCCAGGGAGTTCAGGGCCAGGTAGTGGTCTCCGCAGCCGACGAGCGCGGCGGGCGCGGTGCGGGCGACCACCTCGGCGGACCGGTTCAGCTCGTTGTAAGCGGACTGGTGACCGCGAAGCCAGTCGGTGACTGTCGCGATCTCACAAGGGTTCTTGGCCGGGACACCCGAGAGGAAATTGTCGAGCGTCTTGCCGACCATTTTCTCGTGACCGGGAAAATCCCCGAGCACGGACGACAGGGTGCTGAAACCCGCCTGCAACGCCGAATCGTCGCCTGCCAATCCGGTGGAAAGGCTGTCCGCGGCGTTCGACAGCCGGTGACACGCTTCGACGGTCCGTTCTCCCCGCACCGTGAGCGGGCCGTTGGTGACGCGGTGCCCAAGCCACAGCCGGTCGAGCGCGGCCAGCGCGGGCGCGCAGTCGCCGCTTGCGCGGGCGTCGGTGACCGTGTCCTCGATCGTGGCGGCGCCCAGCCGGAAAAGGCCTACGGACACCAGCACCGGGACCGCGACGAGCACCGCGATCGCGCGCTGCCAGCCGACTCGCGAGCCGTCCTTGGCCGCGAGGAACCAGCCGTGCGCGATCGAGAGCAGCCACCAGCAGAGCACGGTGATCTCCACCCAGACCTCGCGGACCGTGGCGAGCATGATCACGAGGGCGAGCGTGACCAGCCACGTGAACACGGCGAGCCCTCGCCGCTTGAGAAGCAGGTAGCCGACACCGAGCAGCGAAGCGTTCCCGATCGCGACGGCGAGCGGGTCGTGCGGCGCCGGTTCCGGTGCCGCCAGGAAGTCCGGCCGGTACTCGGGTGCGAGGTCCATGCCGAGGATTGTCGGCATCCCGACCGGGACCCCTCCCGGTGTTCAGCCCGCGAAAGCGCGGCTCAGGTGGTCTTGCAGCCGCGCGTGGCGGAACTGGTAGACGGCGCCCGCCTGGCGCAGAACCCCGCGCTGGTAAGCGTCTTCGAGGAACGCGAGCATCGCCCACGGCAGTTTTCCGGTCAGCGGCAGCCAAATCCGCGCCAGGATGACCCATTGTCCCCACGCGGTGAACGCGAACGCGTACGCGAAGCCCGCGCCGAGCCCGCCGACCGCGCCGATCAGCAGGCCGCCGCTCGGTGTCCAGATCAACTCGCCGAGCACGCCCTGCAGCAGGCCGACCACGACCCAGCCGGCGACCATGATCGCGACGACGAGCAGCGGCACGAGCAGCAGCAGCTGGCGGATGACGGTCGCGCGGTTCGCCGCGACCAGGCCCGCCGGGCTGGTGACCGCGTTGAGGTCGAGCGGCGCTTCGACGACGGCCGCGAGCCCGAAGACCGGTCCGGCCGCCAGCCCGAAGATGAGGCCGGTGGTGATCATGTTGATCCCCGCGGCCTCCACCACCCAGCCGAGCTCACCGGGGAAGCCGAACATCAGCAGGCGCGCCAGCACGGTCACCGGGCCGTAGCCGAGGCCGACCACGAACCCGCCCAGCATGCCAGCGCCGGTCCTGATCAGGAAACGCCTGGTGAGCCCGCTGCCCCGGTCGCCACGGCCGAACAGCCGCACGCGCATCCTGGACGGCTCGAACACCGTCCCGCCGACGACCACCATCAGCCCGTAGACCAGGCCGAAGCCGAGACCGACGACCGGGCCGACCAGCAGCCCGTCGATCAGGGCCGCCCGCAGCCCGAAGCCGACGCCGAAGTTGACCATGTTGACCGGCAGGAAGAACACCCAGTCGGCCACGGCGGTCGCCACCGAGGCGACCAGCACCACGGTGAGGATGCGGGACGAGCGGCTCAGCGAGTGGCCGAGCTGCCACCACGCCAGGTCACGGGTCTCGAGTCTGTCGAGGTGCTGGGCGAGGTAGCCCAGCCAGCGCTGCGCGCGGTCCGCCTCCCACGGCTCCGTGGTGCCGGGGCGCTGCCGGTAGACGGTCGGCACGAAGCTGCCGAGCAGATGGTCTTCGAGCGCCTCACGGTCGGGGAACCGGGCCGAGTCCAGCAGCACGGCCGGGTCCTGGCCGGGTGTGTCGCTGTAGACGGTTCTGGCCAGCACGACCATCAGCGGGGTGGTCAGCACCGCGGCGAGGTCGGCGGCGCGGCCGTCGCGCAGCTCGGCGAGCACCGGGTCCCAGACGGTCCCGCCGCCGGCGTCGCGGCGCGTGGTGCGGGGCAGGTAGTTGGCCAGGTCGGCGGGCGTGAGGTCGATCAGCTCGATGCCCGCGGCGCCGGTGAGCACGTCGGTGGCCGCGATGGCGTCGGTGTACTCGGCCGGTCTGCTGGTCAGCAGCAGCGGCAGGGTCGTGGCGTTGAGCGACTCCAGCGCGTGGCCGTGCAGCCCGGCGGCGAGCTCGTCGAACCCGTCCAGCACCGGCAGGATGTGGCCGCCGTCGACCAGCGCGGCGGCCAGCGTCGAGCCGCCTGGCGCGCGCTTGGCCAGGCCCGGGTAGTCGCGCAGCAGCTGGGCGGCGAGCCAGTCGCGCAGGGTGCTGGCCCTCGGATCCCAGGAACCGAGGCTGAAGATCACCGGCACCGGCTCGCCCGCCGCGCGCGTGCGCAGGTAGTCGAGCACGAACCGCAGCGTCAGCACGGTCTTGCCGGAACCGGCCCTGCCGAGCACCACCAGCCGCTGGGACGGGATCCGCCGATAGGTGCCGTCGATCTCGTCGAGCGAGCCGGTCAGGTTCAACGGGACCGCCGCGGCGCCCGCCGGGACCCGGCCGATGTTGTCGTCGTGATCGGTGAGCAGCGCGGACACCGGCTGCCAGCGCACCGGCAGCGGGAACGGGTCGTGGATGCGGCGCTGCTCCTCCTCGCGCTGCCAGCGGCCGCCGACCACGCGGGCGAGTTCGTCGGCGGCGTCGCTCAGCGCGTCGCGCGGCCGCGGCTCCGCGGGCTCTTCCGGCTCCTCCTCACCGGCTTCCGAAAGCAGCTTCCGGCGTTCGGCCGGGGAGATGTCGAGCGCCTCGGCGAGCAGCTTCACGGTGCCCAGCCGGGGGTCGGTCGGGTCGCCGGTCTCCAGCCTGCGGATGGTGCGCACGCCGACACTGGACCGTTCGGACAGCTGCTCCTGCGTCATCCCCGCCTGCCGCCGCAACTGCCGCAGCAGCGTGCCGAACTCGCTCGCCAATTCCCCTCGCCCCTCGCCATCGGCGTGACTTTTTCCCGCGATTGACCATAGCGCGGGCACCGGCCGTATTTGGCCGGTTCGCGACCTGGTCTGCTGATCAGTGCGAACGCCAGTATCAGCGGGGTCAACCGGTGACCTACCGACGAGGAAAAGTGGGAATTCGATGAAGACGCGTTTCCGGAGTTCACGGGGCACGGCCGCCGTGGTGGCGGGCCTGGCCTTCGCTTCCGCGCTGGCCGCGCCCGCCGCCGTCGCCGAAGCGGTGACACTGCCGCACTTCGAAAACGGATTCGGGCTCACCGTGGTCCAGCAGCCGGAGTGGGTGGAGCAGAGCGAGGGCCGCCGCACGTTCACCTTCAGCGTCAGCTCCGACCAGGTGCCGACGCCCACGCTGCTGCCCGGCCAGCTCGCCGGCCAGCACCTGATCATGGTCACGCTGCCCGACGGCTACGACGACACGGCCGCGACCCGCTACCCCGTGCTCTACAACCTGCACGGCAACCCGGACCGGCCGAACACGCTGCCGAACCTGCAGATCACCGAGCGCTCGACCAAGAACACCCCGCTGATCACGGTCGCGCCGAACGGCGTCCGCAGCTGGTACTCGAACTGGGTCAACCCCGGCGCCGTCGGCCCGCAGAACTGGGAGAACTTCCACCTGGGGCAGCTGATCCCGCTGATCGACGCCAACCTGAAGTCGATCGGCACCAAGGAGGGCCGGGCGATCGTCGGGCACTCGATGGGTGGTTTCGGCGCGTTCCACTACGCCGAGCACCGGCCTGACCTGTTCAGCTACGTCGGCGCGCTGTCCGGCGGTCTCGACCTGCTGAGCCAGGAGATGCGCGCCGCGGTGATCGGCACCTCGGTCGATTCGAGCGCCGGCGTCCCGACCGTGGGGGCCGACGCGATCTTCGGGCCGCCGATCTGGCCGTTCGACGGGATCTGGAACGCGCAGAGCCCGGCCCAGCACGTCTCGTCGCTGCGCGGCATGGGTGTCGCGATGTACACGGGCAACGGCGGCAACCTGCTCGACAACCCGATCCAGGCCGTGTTCGAGAACCGGGCCAGGGAGACCGCGCTGGTGACCGCGGCCAACCTGAACGCGGCGGGCATCCCGTTCTACTTCGCCGACTACGGCGACGGCAGCACCTGGGCGCCGGGCTGCACCGGCAAGCACGCGCAGCAGCCGTGCCTGCAGGCCGACATGGACCACTTCGTCCCGCTCATCCTGCAGCGGCTCCAGCACCCGTGACACCCGGCCTGCCGGGCGGTGAGGGGGCCGCCCGGCAGGCGGCGAAAGGACCGACATGGCCGAATACCGGCACCGCGTGAAGTCAAGCGGCGGAGGTGGCTGCCTGGTGATCGTGGGAATCCTGTTCGTGCTCATGCTGCTCGTGTCGACCTGCCGTGAGCTGCCGAGAAGCGAACAGTTGCCAGGCCAGGAAGGCCAGCGCGAGAATCAGGTACGTGTTGCCGACCACGTGCTGCCACGGCGTCCAGGCGAGTTCGCGGTCGCCGCCGCCCGGCAGGAACCGGAACGGCGGCGCGGTGAACACCACCGCGAGCACGAGAACCGGCAGCCGCTTCAGGCTCTTGGCGAACACCAGCAGCGCGGGCGCGATCCACACCCAGTGGTGTGACCAGGAGATCGGCGAGAGCACCAGCGCGGCGGTCGCGGTGACGACGACGGCCATCGGCGCGTCGACCCGGCGGATGACGACCACGGCCGCGGCGATCACCAGCAGCGCGAGTACCCACCACAGCAGGCCGTCGGGCGGCAGGTGCAGCCTGCGCAGCGCGGCCGCGATCGTCTGGTTGGTGTGCAGTGGTGACGCCGCGAGCCCGCCGGCGCCGGTCAGCCTGCCGCCGAACCAGTACGTCATCGAGGCGCCGGGCGCCATCACGAAGCCGGCCAGGCTCGCGGCGGCACCGGTGGCGGCGACCGTGAGCGCGGCACGGAAGTCCTTGCGCAGCAAGAAGAACAGCAGGAACGCGGCGGGGGTCACCTTGATCGCCGCCGCGATCCCGACCAGCATCCCCCTCGGCCATGGCGGCTTCTCGGCGAGACAGTCGACGACCACCAGCGCCATCAGCAGCATGTTGATCTGACCGAACGACAGCGTGCCACGCACCGGCTCCAGCGCGAGCGCCGTGCACACCAGCGCGGCCACCGAGGCAGTGCGGGGCGTGACCGTCCACAAGCGACGGATGACCACCCGCATGGCCGCCCAGAGCGCGGCCAACGTCAGCCCGGTCATCAGCAGCGCGGCCACCGTGAGCGGCGGGATCGCCAGTGGCAGCAGTGCCAGCGCGCCGAACGGCGGGTAGATGAACGGCAGCGAGACGCCCACGCGGGTGACGGGCAGCAGCCCGTACGGGTCACGGCCGGCGACGAGCGCCTGCGAGCCGAACCGGTAGACCTCCAGGTCCAGCGGCGCGAAACTGCAGACGCTGAGCAGGACAGCGAGCGCCACCACGACCGCGCCCGCGATGAGCAGCAGTTCACCGCGCCGGCTCATCGGTGCGCCCCGGCAACGAGCTGCTTCGCGCTCGGAAGGTTCGCCGCGACACGCTTGCCGCGCGCGATCATCGGCGTCTCGACCCAGCGGTGCAGCACCCAGGCGATGCCGAGCGCGACCGCCGCGGTGGCGATCGCCTTGGCCCAGCCGGGCGGCCACAGCAGGCCGGTCGGGGCCGCGGCGATGACCTGGCACAGGTAAAGCCCGTAGGACCGGTCGCCGACGAACCGCAGCGGACGGCACGCGAGCACGCGCTTCACCGGTCCCGGCGCGAGCACAGCGACCAGCAGGATCGCCGACGCGAGCGCGTAAATCGGCGTGAACCAAGGGATTCCGCCGACCAGCGGGACCAGATCACCGACGCACAGCTGGAAGACGCAGAAGCCGAGCGCGATCGGCACCGCCACGACCGGCCGCATCAGCGGGCGCACCAGTGCGAAACCCTTGGGGTGGTGCATGAGCAGCGCGAGCAGGCAGCCGATGACCAGCGAGACGTAGTGCGCCGCGAGCTTGCCCCAGCCCATCCCGCCGGTCAGCGGAAGCACCACCCCGACGACCGCCACCACGGAGACCACGCAGATGCCCATGCGCAGCCAGAGTTTCTGGCTCTTCACCAGCCCGGTGAGCACCAGCAACGCGGGCCAGACGAAGTAGAACTTCTCTTCGACGCCCAGCGTCCACGACATGCCCAGCGGGGTGTTGTAGTCGACGAGTTCGTTGCCGAACACGAGGTACAACGGCATCGCGTCACCCAGCCTGCTGCTCCAGAACTGTCCGCCGATCACCACGAACAGCGCCGTGACCGCGAGGACCGTGTAGTAGAGCGGCATGATCCGGAACACCCGGCGCACCCAGAACGCGCGCAGCGACACCCGGCCGTCGCGGTCCTCCTCACGCAGGCAGAGCGTCGTGATCAGGAACCCGGACAGCACGAAGAACAGGTGCACGGCGATCCAGCCCTGCACCCCGTCGAGGGCTTGGCCGCCGTAGTGGAAGAAGACCACGGCGACCGCGGCAAGCGCACGCAAGCCGGTGAGCCCGTGGAAGTGTCGGGTGGCGAGGTACTCGGCATGGCTCATCGGCATGCCGAGCAGCTTCGGGCTTGATCGCTGAACTGAAGCTTAAGTCAGCTGAAGACGTCTTCAGCTTTCCGTGCGCGGCAGCCGGACGGTCAAGGTGGAACCCTCGACGGAGACGGTGCCGCCGTGCGTGTGCGTGATCTCGGCCACGATGGCCAGGCCGAGCCCGGAACCACCGTCGTCACGGTCGCGGCCCGCGTCGAGCCGCACGAACCGGTCGAAGACGCGCTCGGCGTCCTCCGGCGGGATGCCGGGACCGTCGTCGGCGACGGTCAGCACGCATTCGTCGTCCACTGTGGACACGGTGACGCGCACGCTCGACGTGGTGTGGCGTTCCGCGTTGTCGACGAGGTTGCGCAGCAGCCTGGTGAGCCTGACCCGGTTGCCGGACACCACGGCCGCGGTGTCCACTTCGGACGTGATGGTGACGCCTTCGCGCGCCTCACGGTCTTTGAGGCAGGCGTCGACCACCTCGGCCAGCGGGACCGGGACGAACTTCCCGGTCTCGGCGCCTTCGAGTTTGCTGAGCAGCAGCAGGTCGGCGACCAGTTCTTCCATCCTGGTGACGTCGAGCAGCACGTTCTCGCACGACTGCCGCCATTCGATCTGCTCGGGATAGGTGAGCAGGACTTCGAGCTGGTTGCGCATGGTGGTGAGCGGGGTGCGCAGCTCGTGGGACGCGTCGGCGGTGAACTGGCTCTGCCTGGTCACCGCCGTGTCCAGCCTGGCCAGCATGGTGTTCATGGTGGCGGCGAGCCGCGGGATCTCGTCGCGGCCAGCGGGCTCGGCCACACGGCGGCCGAGGTCGTGGGCGCTGATCTCGGCGACCTCCGCGCGCAGCGCCTCGACCGGCCGCAGCGAGCGGCGCACGGCGAACCAGGCGATCACGCCGATCAGCAGCGACACCAGCGGAATCGCGACCAGCAGCCAGGTCTTGGTGGTCTCCGCCCCCCACTGCGCGGCCGGGTCGGGCGTGGCCGCCGCGTACACGACGTAGCGGTGGTCTTCGGAAGGACCGGTGGCGGTGTACAGCGGAATCGGCTGCGAGTCGTTCACCAGATCCGGGTCGTTCCGCTTGGCGTAGTCGTAGAGCTCGGCCAGGCAGTTCATCGGCTCGCGCCCGTTCCGGTCCACCTTGTACAGCTCGAAGGTGACGAAGTGGAATCCGCCGTACTTCCCGTTCACGAGCAGCGGCTCCCCTGCCCAGGGCACCGGGCAGCTCGCCAGCCGCTTTCCCTCCCGATCGACGATCTCGTAGATCATGTCGGAGATCCTGCTGTTGATCTTGTCCACCGGGGTGCCCGCGTTCAGCAGCTCCTGGATCCGGTAGACCCGCTGCTTGGCCGTCTGGATGGCGTTCGTTTCGAGCCGATCCTGCGCCTGCAGTACGAAGAAGACCCCGGTCGCGCCGAGCGCGATCATCGACGACAACGCGGCCGCCGCCGCGACCCGGAACCGCGTCGACCGCCACAGCTCACGAAGCATGCGGCACCACCAGATATCCGGCGCCGCGCACGGTCCTGATGGTCTCGGCGCCGAACGGGGTGTCGATCTTCCGCCGCAGCGCGCTCACGTGCACCTCCACCACGTTGGCCGTCGCGGTGGACGCGAAGTCCCACAGGTTCTCGAGCAGCTCGTCCTTCGTGACCACCTCGCCAGGCCGCTTCAGCAGATAGGCGAGCAGCGCGAACTCCTTGGCGGTCAAGGGAATCTCGGTCTCGCCGCGACGGCACCGATGGCTGCCGGGGTCGAGTTCGAGGTCGCCGAGCCGCAGCGGACCGGCCTGAGTGGACCCGCCGCGCCGGATCAGCGCCCGCAGCCGGGAAAGCAGCACCGGGTAGGAGAACGGCTTGGGCAGGAAGTCGTCGGCGCCGGTGTCGAGCGCCTCGATCTCGTCGTGTTCGCCGTCCTTGGCGGTGAGCATCAGGATCGGCGTGGTGTCCCCGTTCGCGCGCAGCCGCTGGCAAACGCGGTAGCCGTTCAGCCCCGGCAACATGATGTCGAGGATCATCGCCGAGTACGGGTTCTCTCCGGCGAGCCACAGCGCGTCGCGGCCGTTGTTCGCGACGTCGACGGCGTAGCCCTCGGCCGTGAGCCCGGCCCGCAGGGACTCGGCGAGGCGCCGTTCGTCCTCAACCACCAGTACGCGCATCCGGGTACGGTCTCACATCATGACCGCGACGAACCGGATCACCACGCCCCTCACCGCGGACCTCCTGCGTGGCGCCCAGGACTTGGAGCGCACCGCGCACGGCCTGCTCCCCCACCGGCTGCCCGCCTGGGCACGCGCGCAGTGCGCCGATCCCCAGCTGGCCACGGCCGAGTCGAAGCCGTCCGGCGTCCGCCTGGCCTTCCGCACCGAGGCCACCACGATCGAGCTGGACGTCTTCCGCACCAAAATGGACATTCGCGGTCTCCCGCCGCGGCCGGACGGCTGCTTCGACCTGGTCATCGACGACCGGCTGGTCGCGCAGGCCCGCACCAGCGGCGGCGACGTCCACCTCGCGGACCCGGCGACCGGAGCGGTCGAAACCCGGTCCGGCCCGGCCTGCACGCTGTGCTTCACCGACCTGCCGCCGGGCGCCAAGAACGTGGAGATCTGGCTGCCGCACAACGAACGCGTCGAACTGGCCGCGCTGCGCACGGACGCCCCCGTCTCGCCGTCACCCGGTAGTGGCAAGCGGGTGTGGCTGCACCATGGCAGCTCGATCAGCCAGGGCTCCAACGCCGAGAGCGTCACCGGCATCTGGCCGATGGTCGCCGCCAGGCTCGCCGGCACCGAGCTGATCAACCTCGGCCTCGGCGGCAGCGCGCTGCTCGACCCGTTCACCGCCAGGACGTTGCGCGACACCCCGGCCGACGTGATCAGCCTGAAACTCGGCATCAACCTCACCAACGCCGACCTCATGCGCCTGCGCGCGTTCGGCCCGGCGGTGCACGGCTTCCTCGACACCATCCGCGAAGGCCACCCGTCGACCCCGATCCTGCTCGTCTCCCCGCTCTTCTGCCCGATCCAGGAGGACACCCCCGGCCCGGTCGCCTTCGACGTCGACGCGCTGCGCGACGGCGAACTCCGTTTCGTCGCGACCGGCGACCCTGCCGAGCGTGCCGCCGGGAAGCTGACGCTCAAGGTCATCCGCGAGGAACTCGCCCGCATCGTGCGGGAACGCGCCGATCCCCGGCTGTCCTATCTGGACGGACTGGAGTTGTACGGGGAGGCGGACTTCGACGAGCTTCCGCTGCCGGACCGGCTGCACCCGGACGGCGCGGCGCACCTGCGCATCGGGGAACGCTTCGCCAAGCTCGCCTTCGGCCCCGGCGGCCCGCTGGCGGTTCGGGGATAAAGCAGGCTTTACTCCCGGGGATAAAGCCCGCTTTATCCCCGGGAGTTTAGCGGGCTTTATCCCCGGCCTGACCCGCGAAGCGAGGCGCCTCGGGTGACGGGTCGTGAGTGGTACGGCCGGTTAGAACCGGCCGTACCACTCACGACTACCGGGCGACGAGGTCGGTGACGGCGCGGCGCAGGGTCTCGCGGACCGTCTCGGCGTCGTCGAGGTCGCCGCCGCTGAGCGCGCCGTCGCGGAGCAGGACCAGCACGCGGGCGGCATGGCCGGGGTCGGGGTGGCCGAGCGAGGCGGCCAGGTCCCCGAGTTCACCGGAGAACCAGGCGCGGTGGTCGTCGATGACCTGGCGGACCTTGTGCGCGGGGTCGGGGTACTCGGCGGCGGCGTTGAGGAACTGGCAGCCGCGGAAGCCCTCGCCAGTGGTCGCGTTGCCGACGACGGCCATGGTGTCGACCAGGGCCTCCAGCGCGGGCTTGTCCTGCCGCGCGGCGGCGACGGCCGCGCGGATGCGCTCACTGGTGAGCGCCAGGTAGGCGGCGACGAGATCGTCCTTGCCGGGATAGTGGCGATAAAAGGTCGCCCTGGTCACAGCCGCTTCCGAGATGAGCCGGTCGACGCCGACCGCGTGGATGCCCTCGGCGTAGAACAGCCGCGCGGCGGTTTCGAGGAGGCGGTCCTTGGGGTGCGTCATGCCCGCACCTTAGAGAAAGAACGTTCGTTCCACAAGGCGGTCTTCATCACGTTGCCCAGCACCCCCGGGCACCGCAAGATAGCTACCAGAAAGACCGTTCGTTCTCCCACGGAGCCCAAGGAGTCACCATGACCGCCACCAAGCCCACCATCGTCCTGGTCCACGGCGCCTTCGCCGACTCGTCCAGCTGGACCGGCGTGGTCTCGAAGCTGCGCGAGCAGGGCTACCCGGTGGTCGCCGCCGCCAACCCGCTGCGCGGTGTCGAGTCCGACGCGGCCTACGTCGCGGACGTCGTCAACGGGGTGGACGGCCCGGTCGTGCTGGCCGGTCACTCCTACGGCGGCGTGCTGATCAGCCGCGCGGCCGCCGAGACGCCGAACGTGCGTGCGCTGGTCTACATCGCGGCCTTCCAGCCGGACAACGGCGAGAGCGTGTTCGAGCTGTCCGGCCGGTTCCCCGGCGGCAAGCTCGGGCCGGACACCACGAATGTCCTTGTCGCACAAGGCAACCCCGAGCTGTCGATCAAGCCCGAGGACTTCGCTGAGGTGTTCGCCGCCGACGTCCCCGCCGAGACCGCGGCCGTCATGGCCGTCACCCAGCGGCCCGTCGCCGAGCAGGCGCTGGGCGCGGCGTTCGATGGCGTGCCCGCCTGGACGAAGCTGCCCTCGTGGGCGCTGATCGCCAACCACGACAACGCGATCCCCGCCGCCGCCCAGGAATTCATGGCCAAGCGCGCTTCGTCGGAGATCACCAGGATCGACGCTTCGCACGCCGTCTCGGTGTCCCAGCCCGGCGCCGTGGCCGACGTGATCGTCGCGGCGGCCACGCACGCCGCCTAGGCAAGCCGGGAAACCTGATAGTGCTCGATCTTCGACCGCCTGACCAGGACGTTGAGGTAGACGTTCACGGTCGGGCGGTCGTCGAACGTGAAGTCGACGGTCAGGTAGCCGGAGACGAGATCGTCGGCGAGCCGCCTGGTTTCCAGAATCCGGTACCGGGCGGTCATTCCGAGCGGCTGCGACGCGTAGTACTCGGCGACGCCGGGCCGTCCGACGCTGTACGGGTGCAGCCCCTGGAAGATCGCGTCTTCGGTGAAGAGCGCGGCGACGCGCTCGGGCTCGTGCGCGTCGACGGCGGCCTTCCACCGGTCGAGCACATCGATCAGTGTCTCTTTCTCGTCCATCAGTGCCCCGCGCTCTGTCCGCCGTCGACGTGCAGGATCTCGCCGGTGACGAACGGGGCGTTCTCGAGGTAGACGATGGCTTCGACCACGTCGTCGATGTCGCCCATGCGGCCGACCGGGTGCAGCGCCGCGAGGAACTCGTGCGTCTCGGGCGGGTGCATCGGCGTACGGATGATGCCGAGCGCGACGGTGTTGGCGCGGATGCCGCGACCGGCGTATTCCACCGCGAGCGACTTCGTGACCGCGTTCAGCCCGCCTTTGGTCAGCGACGCGAGCGCCGACGGCACCTGTGAAAGCGCGTGATCGGCGAGCGTGGTCGACACGGTCACCAGGTGCCCGCCGCCGGTTTCGAGCATCGCGGCGACCGCGCCGCGCGAGACGTCGAAGAAGCCGCGCAGGTTGAGCCCGGCGACGGCGTCGAAGTCCTCGTCGGTGTAGTCGGTGAACGGCTTCGCGATGAAGACGCCCGCGTTGTTGATCAGCGTGTCGACCCGGCCGAACTCCGCCAGCGCCCGCTCGACCACGCGAGCGCCGGCACCCGGCTGGGACAGGTCGCCCGCCACGGTCAGCACGCCGGGATCATCGGACGGGGTGATCGATCTGGATGTCGCTACGACGTCGTAGCCGAGTTTGCGGTACGCGGTGACCAGCGCGGCTCCGATGCCCTGGGACGCGCCGGTGATGATGGCAACCTTGTTCTCAGTCATGGCACCGATACTCACCCGTGGAGAGCATTGTGGCCACGACGCGCTTTCTACCCCGTGGGAGGCGCAGGCTCCTACCGCTTGTAGGGGTCGCCGCCGGGCAGCCACACGTCCGCGTCACCGAGACCCAGATCACCGACATCACGGGTGAGCGCGTCGGCCGCGGCGCGCACGACCGGGCGGACCTCGTCACGGCACCAGACCAGCGACCAGGTCCAGTACACCTTCGGCCCGGCGACCGGGCGCCGCACGAGATCGGGCGGCAACGGCGTGGTCTGGCCCTTCGGCGAGTTGAGCACCGCGCCGCCGTCACGCCGCACCTGGTCGAAGAACGCGGGCCCGGTGATGCCGCCGTCGCCGATCCGCCGCAGCCGGGCGCCGGTGTCGGCGGCCAGCCGCTCGGCGAAGACGTTCCACGAAGACCAGGACGCGGTGTCGTCGTCGACGAGCACGGTCAGGTCGCGCGCACGCACGGGCCCGGTGTCCGAGCCGGTGGACACGGCGTAGAGCCGGTCGGCGCCGAGCAGCTTGGCCTCCAGCCCGAGCCGGTCGAGATCCTCTGCGCGCACCCAGCACACGGCCAGGTCCAGGCTGCCTTCCGCGACCCGCGCGGCCTGCGCGTGCGACGGCACCACCCAGGCGTCGACGTGCAGCTGCGCGACGCCCGCGGTCCGCCCGGTCAGGTCGGCGGGCAGCCAGTTGACGTATCCGATGCGCACCGGTTCGGAGCCCGACAGCCGCTCGGCGTGGTCGCGCAGCTCGCCTGCCTGCTTGAGCAGCGCGCGGACCTGCGGCAGCAGCGCCTCGCCCGCGGGCGTGAGCGCGACCGAGCGGTGATCCCTCGCGAACAGCGGGACGCCGAGGTCGCGTTCGAGTGCCTTGATCTGCTGCGACAGCGAGGGTCCCGCGATCAGCAACCGCGTCGCGGCCCTGCCGAAATGCAGCTCCTCGGCGACGGTGACGAAATACCTCAGCTGGCGCAGCTCCACGAATCGCCATGCTACGTGCGGTGGGAGGCCGCGGCTCCCACGCGGGAGCAAAGCGGTCGTGGCCGTCGCGGCGGACGCCGCCACACGATGGCGCCATGATCGTCACGCTGCAAGAGAACCGTTCGCTGTGGACACACGCCGTCCGGGCGGGCTCGGCGCTCGCCGGTGGCATGGGCTTGGGCCGGTTCGCCTACACCCCGATCCTGCCGATGATGACCGCGCAGGCCGGGCTCAGCGTGTCCGATGGCGCGAGCCTGGCCACGGCCAACTACGCGGGTTACCTGATCGGCGCGCTGGCGACGGCGTTCGCGCCGCGGCTGGTCCGCTCCCCTGCCGTCCACCGCGCCTCGTTGGTGCTGCTCGTGGTGACGCTGGCGGCGATGCCACTCGCCCACAGCACCCCGCCATGGCTGGTGCTGCGGCTGCTCGCGGGCATCGCGAGCGCGGTGGTGTTCGTGACCGCCGCGAGTTCGCTGCTCGGTCACCTGCGCGGCTATCCGCTGAGCTGGGCGCTGGGCGGCGTCGGCATCGGGATCGCGTTGTCCGGCCTGCTCGTGCTGATCCCGGCGCACGATTGGCGCGTCGCCTGGTGGACGGCGGCGGCGGTCGCGGCGCTGTGCGCGGCCGGCGCTTGGACGCTGCGCCTGGAATCGGCACCGTCGCCGTCTCGGGAGCCTGAGGTGCGGGACGCGCGTCGCCCGTTCTCGGCCTTGCTCGCGAGCTACACCCTCGAAGGCGTCGGCTACATCATCGCGGGCACGTTCCTGGTCGCCGCGGTCGAGCAGCGCGCATCGGGCTGGATCGGCGGCGCCACCTGGGTTCTCGTCGGACTGGCCGCGGCGCCGTCACCCGCGCTGTGGGCCTGGCTGGGCCGCCGCTTCTCCCTGGCCCGCCCGGATCTGCTGATCGCGGCGCTGGTGCTCCAAGCCGTCGGCATCGCGCTGCCCGCGGTCGCCGACGGCGTCGCGCCCGCGCTGCTCGCGGCGGTCCTGTTCGGCGGGACGTTCCTCGGCATCAGCTCGCTCACTCTGGCCACCGGAGGCATGCTGCGCTTCCCGCGCGCGGTGGCGCTGCTGACCACCGGCTACTCGGCCGGCCAAATACTGGGTCCGCTCATCGTGACTCCGTTGCTGCGCAACGGTTATCACCAAGCCCTGGGCCTCGCGTCCGCCATCGTCCTCGCCGCCGCCGTCGCGGCCTGGGTGTTAGCCCGAAAGCCACTTTCGTCAGATCGGATCTGACGAAAGTGGCTTTCGGGCTGGAACGAGGGGTTACCAGGGCTGCCAGGCGCCGTTGTACCACTGCTCGTTGGCGCTGTCGTTGTGGTGATCGACGTTGAAGTCGTTGGGATAGTTGTTGACGTGGTTGTGCGGGTAGGTCCAGATGCCGGCGGACTCGTCGCAGACGTAGTCCCAGTGGCAGATCGACTTCACCGGCACGTTGCCGAAGAACCGGTCGGCGCCCGCGAGCGGAGCGCCGACGAACCCGCCGAACGGCACGCTGCCGCCGTTGGCGCCGGGCGGCGCCTGACGCTTCGGGTCGGAGACGAGGATGGCGTTGACGTTGTCGAACGTCTGCCAGTTCTCGGTCACCCAGGTGTGCACGACGGCGGCGCCCAGCGAGTAGCCTGCCACCTTCGCGTGCTGCCACGGGCAGGCCGCGCGCTGGTCGCGGATGAGCCGGTTCAGCTCATTGACGCCCGCGCGGGCGCTGGCGCCGTTGGGAATGGTCGTCGGATACCCGACGTGCTGCTGGATGTTGCCGGTGAACCCGTCGTTGTTCCACGAGCTGCCGGTGCCGCCGACGACGATCGTGTAGGTCCCGTCGCACGAAGCCGCGTGCGCCGCGGGCGCCTGCGCCAGAGAAATCCCCGCCGCGGCAAGAAGACCGGCCAGAAGCACTGAAGTCCTTTTCTTCTTCATGCCGGCGACGCTAACGACGACCGATGAAATCCCGATGACACCTGCCGTCAGGCGCGTTCGCCCGCACTCCGCTCGACGCAGAACTCGTTGCCTTCCGGGTCGAGCAGCGTGACCCACCCGGTCCCGTCGGGCCTGCGGTGGTCCTCGTGCAGCGTGGCCCCCAGCCCGAGCACCCGCTCGACCTCGGCGTCACGCGTCCGCTCCGTCGGCATCCAGTCGAAGTGCACGCGGTTCTTCGCCGTCTTGGGCTCCGGCACGCGGATGAACAGGAACCCGAGCGCGGGCCCCTGCACGAGCACCTCCGGGTCACCGGGAGCGTCCTCATCGGACAGCGGCCAGCCGGTCACGGCACTCCAGAAGCCCGCGAGCCCATACGGATCGGCGCAGTCGACGGTCACATGGCGAAGGATCATGAGCCGCAGCCTAAAACGGCCGCAGCGTGAACAGGTTGTCGGCCGGGTCGACGGTCGCCAGCAGCCGCACCCCGACCCTGAACTCCGGCTGGTTCGCGGCCCGGTAGTCCGCCTCGAACTCCGGCACCCCGGCGCCGGCGATCCGCAGGCTCAGCCACGCCATTTCGGTTGATTCGTCATGGGATTCCTCCACTTCGACGGCGACCACCTCGGCGACGGCGGGGCGTCCCACCGCGAGCAGCCGCGCGGTGTCCTGCTTCTGGTCATCCGCGTCCCACCAGCTCCCGAGCCCGAAGAACGCCGAAACTCCCGCGCCGGCGAGCGCGAGCGCCACCTGCCACCACGACCAGCCGAGCTCGCCGAAGATCAGCAGTCCGGGCACGATCAGCGCGGGCAGCCACAAGCTCACGGCCAGCACGCGCAGCGCGAACCGCGAGCCCCGCCCGCCGATCGATGCCTGCCTGCTCACCCGCCCATCATGCCCAGCCCCCAAACCCCCACAGCAGGGCACTTTTACGGACCCTGGTCACGGGGGTCGTGAGCGTTGCGGGCGGTTCTAACCGCCCGCAACGCTCACGACCCCCTCCACCCAACGCGCCCCGTGCTCCACGGACCAGGCCGGGATAAAGCCCGCTAAACTCCCTCGCCACCAAGGCTTTACGCGCTCGGGGGTCGTGAGTGGTATTGCCGGTTAGAACCGGCCGTACCACTCACGACCTCAGGGTGAGTGGAGCGAAGGGGTGGTCCTGCCAGAGCTTGCGGGAGGTCTCCTCCGGGTAGGTGGCGACGGTCGACGGCGTGTCGAAGATCTTCGTAAGCCGTTTCTCGCCTTCGTAGGCGGGCCAGCCGGGGTCGCCGTGGGTGGCGAACGCGATCCACGCGGCGCGCATGTCCGCTGACACCGCTTCTGCGGCGGAGACGTCCTCGATGAGCATGCCGGGCTGCCCGCTCTGGAGGTTTCCGAAGACGAGCGGCACGTCAAGGCCATGGCAAGCACCCAGAAGCCCAGACCACGTCAGCTCGTACAGATAAGTAGGCCCTGTCTGCGCGAGGTGCAGCGTCGGCATGCGGAACAGCCAGTCCGAGTTGACGAGTTCACGCAGCTCTTCCTCGCTCGCGCCGGGAAAACCCTCGCGGTACCGGCGCGCGTCCGGCGCCAAGACCTCCAAGGGAGCCGACGCCTCGTCGCCCATGAGGCTGAAGAGCCGCTGCTCATCACGCGTATGCCCCGCGATGATTTCGACGTCCCGCGCGGTCTCCCACGGCGTCGTGGGCAGAACGTCGCCGTCGACCACGGGCGCGAACGGGATCGATCGGTGCGCGGCCAGACCCCAGTTTTCCGTCCACTGCCCGATCTTCGCGGTCACCACGTCACCGGCGGCCGTCAGCTCACACGGGTCCACAGTGGACAGCTGGCTCGCCGTAGCCGTCAGCCCGTACTCGGCCGCGAACGCCGACGCCATGTCAGCGCCCAGTTCCGGTGTGAAGAACGTACCCGGCACGCTCTGCGCGATCGCCCGCCGGAAAAGCCCGGCCGCCCGCGGCATCACCAGCAGCGAGGCGACCGACCCGCCACCCGCCGACTGCCCGAACACCGTCACCCGGTCCGGATCGCCCCCGAACGCCCGGACGTTGTCGCGCACCCACGTCAAGGCGGCCACCTGATCCAGCAGCCCCCGGTTGGCGGGCGCGCCCTCGAGCTGGGCGAAACCCTCGATCCCGACGCGGTAGTTGAACGTCACCACGACGACGCCGTCGCGGGCGAGCGTGGCGCCGTCGTACTCGGGCAGGCCGGCCATGCCGATCCCGTATGCGCCGCCCTGGATCCAGACCATGACCGGCAGCCCGGCGTCCGGGCCGGGTTCGGGTGACCAGACGTTGACGGTGAGCCAGTCGTCGCCGCCGGACACCGCGTCCATGCCGAACGCGCCGGCCTGCGGGGGCGGCGGGCCGAACTCGACGGCTTCGCGCACCCCGTCCCAGCGCCCGGCAGGCCTGGGCGCGGCGAACCGGAGCGCGCCGACCGGCGGCTCGGCGAACGGGATGCCGCGGAAGACCGCGACCCCCGATTCGCGGGTGCCACGCAGTTTCCCCGCCGTCACGCGAACTTCAGGTCTGTCGCTCACCGCGCGCATCATCCTCGGTGAATCCCGATGCGCGCCACCGATTTACCGGTACGCTCGGTGACCATGTGCCGATACGCGGAGTCGACCTACAAGGTCCATTACGTCTGCGTGGCCTGCCGCAAGACCCACAAGTACGCCTGGGACGGCGCCGATCACCCCTGCCCGTCGTGCCGCCTGCCGATGACCTACGCCGGGCACGACTTCGCCGCGCCAAGGCGTGGGAACGACTCCGGCTGGGCGGCGGTCGCCGCGGTGCTCGGAGCCGGGCTCAAGTACGAGGGGTTCGAGACGTGCGGTTGCGGACGGGAGCCGAAGGCCCGGCCACGCACCCGCGCTCAAGCAAGAAGGTGGCGAGCCGGACGCGAGGACCAGGAAGCCCCGTAAGACGCTCGGACGAACACGGGACTCGCCGGGTCCGGCGCACCCGGCGAGCCCCGTTCGCCGGTCAGTCGTGCGGGTTGGTGATGGTGACGTCGTAGCCGGCGCCGATGGTGAGGGGCGCGCGCAGGTCCTGCTTGCCCGTGTCGGACAGCTTCTGGAGCGCCGCGGCGCGGTCGACCGCCTGGGGCCAGTCGGCTTCGCGGCCGGGGGTGCAGGGCTTCTTCATGTGCTTGACGCGGATCTCGTTGTAGGTCTTGAGCCACGCCTTCTCGTTCTTGCCGGACGCGGGAGTGCCGCCGGCGGCCGCGGTGGTCTCCTTGACGATCTTGGGCATGCCGTCGCAGTCGCCGGCGCCGGGGCCCATCATCAGCGCGGTGTCGAAGAGGTTCTCGATGCCGAGGTTGGTCTTGAGGCCGATCTTGCTCGCCGTGGTCAGCGCGGGGGTCAGGTACATGTCGTGGCCTACGGTGATCTGCAGCTGCTGGAACGCCTTGTCCTTGGCGGCGGTCTTCCAGTCTGCGGGGAACTTGGAGCCGAGCTCCTTGACGCTGTCGCTGCCGGAGTCGGCCAGCTTGCGCAGGGTCGGGGTGTACTTCTCGAGCACGTTGCCGGGCTTGGCCTTGTTGTACTTCTCGACCAGCTGCAGCATGTCGCCGGTGGCGGTGCAGAACCCGATCCAGCCCGCGGTCCAGCCGCAGCCGTCCTTGTCGTTCTCGATGTTGCCGTACTGGGGTGCGTTCGCGCCCTGCTCGAACACCGCGGTGATGTCGTCGAACATGAAGACGGTGGTCTTGTCGGGTGCGGCCGAGGCCGCGCCGGTCAGCACGAGGCCGGCCACCACCGCGAGCGAGACTGGTGCCAGGTATAGCTTCATTGCTACCTCCGGAATCCTAGAGCGCCGAGGGGGATTCCGCCTCGGGGATGAGCAGGAGCGGTGCGCCGGTTCCGTCCGACGGGACGGCCCAGACATCGGAATGGCCGCCGCCGCGGGGGATCGCGTAGCCGATCGTCGCCGCGTCGAGCCAGGCGGGCTGGTCGTCGACGCTGCGGGTTTCGGCGAGTGGGGTGATCGTGCCGGTGGCGAGGTCGAGCACGGAGACCCGCCAGCCCTTGGCGGGGTCGCCGTCGATGGCGGACTTGTAGGCGACGCGTTTTTCGTCCGGTGACAGGGAAGGGCATTCGACGTTGTCGCGGAGCGTGCGGATCGTGCGCGTCGCGAGGTCGCCTTCGACCAGGTAGCGGTGGGCGCCGGTGGACATGGTCGCGTAGAACCGGTTCTGCTGCGAAGTGAAGGTGACACCCCAGAAGTTGAGGTCGGCGGCCTGGTAGGGCTTGCCGTCCACCGTCACGGTGAAGTCTTCGAGCGTGCCTTCGAGCAGGTCGGTCGTGATGTCCATGATGCCGGCGCGGGTGGAGAAGCGGCCGCCGTTGTACGAGTCGCCGGTGACGAACACGGTCCAGCCGAACCGTTTCCCGTCCGCGGACACCCTGGCGCGGTTGGGCAGCCCCACCAAGGGAATCTCCTTGGTGACCGAGAGCTGCTTGTCGAGCACGACGAGCTGGTACGTGCTCAGCCCGCCTTCCGCACGCAGGCAGATGCCGGTGCCGCTCGCGGCGTAGACCCGCGCGCAGCTCAGCGCCGACACCGACCGCGCGCCGCCGGGGTCGCTCGTGGCGACGGTGGCGACGCGGCCCGCTTCGCCGTCGGCCGTGCTGCGGAACACCAGGCGGCCGCTGTCGAGCGTCACGACGCCGGTGGCGGTCGCGGCCTGGCCGCGGGATCCGGTCAGTCCGATGTAGACGGCCGCGGTCACGGCGAGCGCGAGCACGCCGGCGATGGCGATCCAGATCCGGGTGCGGGTGGTCATGCGGTCACCTCCTTCTTGCGCGGCGCGAGCAGGAAGAGGGTGATCACGATGGCGACGCCGACGGTGCACGCCGCGACGGCGATCGCGGTGCCCGCGCCCCACAACTGCCAGGCGAGTCCGAAAAGGACGGACGAGACGAAGTAGGAAAGCGCTTGCCCGGACTGCACGATGGAAATACCGGTGGTGCGCAGGGCCTCCGGCAGCAGCGGCCCGGCCAGCGCCATGAGGACGCCGTCGGTCGCCGCGTAGAACGCGCCGTAGCAGCCGAGGGTGAAGACGAACAGCGGCCAACCGGAGATCGGGCTGAGCAGCAGCACGTACACGGCGGCGAGCAGGCCGTATCCGCACAGCATCACCGGCAGCCTGCCGACCCGGTCGGCCAGCGCGCCGAGCGGCGCCGCGAGCAGCAGGTAGGCCAGGTTGGTGCCCACCGCCAGCAGCGGGAACCAGCCGGTCGCGATGTCCTCCTTGCGCTGCAGCAACAGGTAGACGAACCCGTCGCCGATCATGCTCATGCCCAGCACGCAGGCGGCCAGCACCAGGCGACGCACCCCGGCGCCACGCAGCAACCCCACCACCGCGCGGGGTGAGACCGTGCCTGCGGGCGGCCGCTCGCCGCGGCGGTCGCGCACGAACAGGCCGAGCAGCAGCACGCCGATCGCCGCGATGCAGAAGCTGGTGACGAACACGGCGTCGAAGCCGTCCACGCCGGTGGACGAGCCGACCGCGGCGAGCACCGCCACCGCGACCAGCGGCCCGGCGAACGCGCCGACGCTGTCCATCGCGCGATGGACCCCGAAGGCGCGGCCGAGCATGTCCTCCGGCGCGGACAGCGTGATCAGCGCGTCGCGCGGGGCGGTGCGCAGGCCCTTGCCGAGGCGGTCGGCCGTCACCACCACCCCGATACCCGCCGCGGACGAACCCGCGAGCAGCAGGCCGAGCTTGGCCACCGCGGAGAGCGCGTAGCCCACCCCGGCGACCGCCTTGCGCCGTCTGACCCGGTCCGCGACGTACCCGCCGATCAAGCGCAGGAACGCCGTGGCACCGGTGTAGAGCCCGTCGACCAGGCCATAGGCGGCGGGGCCGAGATGCAGCCCCAGCACGAGGTACACGGGCAGGATGGCGGTCACCATCTCCGAGGAGATGTCGGTGACGAGACTGACCGTGCCCAGTGCCAGCACGTTCCCGCTCATGCCGCCGAGCGAGCGCCGCGAAAGCCCGCCTGGGTTGTCCTTGCGGCCGGTGCGGCGGCCGGTGGAGGCCAGGTACATGGGCTACTGCCAGACGCTCGTGATCGGCGACTTCTCGGCCGCGTGCCCGATGCCGGGGAGCCCGAACGAGGCTTCGATCGTGCGCAGCACCGAGTAGTGGTTGATGTTGTCGCCGTAGCTGCCCGGCTTGACGTGCGCGCCGGTGAACGTGGTGAAGATCTGGTTCACCGAGGTGTTGCTGTCCTCGTCGAAGGTGACGATCAGCAGGCTGTTGTGCGTCTTCGCCCACTGCGCGTACGCGTCGAGGTTGTTCTTCAGCCAGCCGTCACCGGTGTCGATCCCGCAATCGTGCATGTCGTTGCACATGTCGGGGGTCACGAAGGAGACGTGCGGCAGCTTCGAGAAGTCGCTCGGGAACGACGAGAAGCGCTTGTTGCTCGACGACGGCACGTTGCTGAAGTCGACCCAGCTGTTGTGCTTGCGCTTGTAGGTGCCGCTCGTGCAGCCGGTGTAGCCGTCGGACGGCATCGCCTCGGAGTAGCCGGTGAACTTCTTGCCCGCGGCGATCAGCTGCGCGCCGAGGTTCGGCTTGCTGCCGAGATTGGCCGGACAGCTGTCGCTGTCGACACCCTGGGTCGAGCCGGAGAACAGCGCGATGTAGTTCGGCTGGCTCGGATGCGTGACCGCGAACGAATTCGTGAACTTCGCGCTCTGCGAGGCGAGCTTGTTGAAATACGGCGCGCTGGAGCTGCCATTGATGGACGAGTATTTCTTGTTCTCGAACATCACCAGCACGATGTGGTCGAACGCGGGCACCGACGAGGCGACGGGCTCGATCGCGGGGCCGGTCGTGTCCTCATGCGACACCACGACGGCCGTGGCCACACTGGCCGCGACCACCGCCGCGGTCGCTATCCGCTTCCAGAACATGGCATCTCCTTCAGCTGTGCCGAGACATCCGATGTCTCGAAGGCATTTAATCCCTGGCAGTGGCATTTAATACACCAAGATCCACCGATCGGCGTAATTCGGCCCCTACGAAAGTAGGTGAGGTCGGACTATTTGGGAATTGATTGCACAGATTCGTGCAAGCGTTCGAACTGGTGCATACTTGAGGTGCCACCACCGACCGGCAGAACCCCCCACCTGCGGTTCTGCCGGTGGTTCTGCCTGGTGTCCCGGTCAGCGCCATGTTTCCATCGAGCGCGGTCAAGGGAGATATCACATGGTATCGGCAAACGGCTATACGATTGAAGAACTGTCCTCGGCCATTGGCATGTCGGTACGCAACATTCGTGCGCATCAGACACGAGGACTACTGCCCGCACCGGCGAAAAGCGGCAGGTTCGCGCTTTACGGGCCCGTGCACATGCGACGGCTCGAACAGATCGCGTCTTTGCAGAAGCAGGGTTTCAACCTGGTCTCGATAGCCGCGATGCTCGGCGCCGGCCACGAGTCGCCGGAGACCGGCGCCGCCTCACCCGAGGTGATGCGCGCCGCGATCGACATGGCGGCCGCGGGCATCCCGCTGCCCACCGCGCTGCGGTTTTTGGCGCAGGCCATGGACAGTGTCACCCCGGTGGCCCAGGCGATGGTGGACGCGCACGCCGAACGGGTGCCCGTCCCGTACGCCGAGGAAGATTTCACGGAGCTTCTTGTAAGCGCTTTCCGAGTGGCCGTGGCGAACCGGGCGCACGTCCGGTCCAGGCCACGGGCGGCAGCGGGTTGACGCGACGATGTCTCCGCGACGCCCCTGAACGCCGCGGAGACATCGGATGCCTGATCCGGGACCTCAGCCCAGCCACTCGGCCAGGCTGATCCGCCCGATCAGCGCGCCAGGCTCGGGCAGCAGTGTCCGCTCCCCCACCAGCTCGCCGAAGTAGCGGGCCTCGCGGTCGGTCACGACTTCACGCGGGTCGTTCTTCGCCGCCAGCGCGGTGCGCACCCACTCGTCGAGGCCGAACACCTCGGGCCCGGCGATCTCGACCGTGCCGTCGAGCGGGTCACCGACCGAGGTCCGGCCGACGACCGCGGCGACATCGGCGGCCGCGACCGGCTGCGCCCCGCCGTCCGGCAGGCGCACCACGCCGCCGACGGTCGCGCTGTCCGCGATGCCGGCGGCGAACTCGAAGAACTGGGTCGCGTGCACCAGCGAGTACCGGAGCCCCGACTCCCTGATCAGCTTCTCCTGCGCCACCTTCGCCCGCATGTACCCCGAGTCGCCCGCCCGCTCGGCCCCGACGACGGACAACGCGACGTAGTGCCCGACGCCTGCGGCTTCGGCGGCCGCGATCAGGTTGCCGGTGGAGGTCGTGAAGAAGGCCAGCACGTCGTCGTCGGCGAACGACGGCGAGTTCGAGACGTCGACCAGCACGTCCGCGCCCTCCAGCACCTCCTTGAGCCCGGCGCCGGTGATCGTGTCGACGCCCGTCGAGGGAGCGGCGGGCACCGCCTCGTGCCCGTGTTCGCCGAGCCGGGCGACGACAGTCGATCCGATCAGCCCGGTCCCGCCGATCACGACGACCTTCATGGGTGGCTCCTTCATGTCCCGCGTCCGGCCGATCCGGAACGCCTCGATGAGCTGGGACAGGGCAGCCTGCCGAGTTGTGACACCCGCTAGTCCGTTCGAGTGAAGTGGGAAGTCCGGGGCGCGCGGGTGTCGATCGGGGGCGGTGGTGGTTCGACGAGTGGGTACCAAGCCGAACTGAGGAGAGCTGAAATGACCGCGACCATCACCGCCCCCGCCCAGGTCAAGACGTCCGTCCGCGTGGTGACGGCGACCGTTCGGAGCCTGCTGGGGCTGCTTTTCGCCGTGACCGGCGCGAACGGGTTCCTGTACTTCATGCCGGGCGACGCCACCGGGCTGCCCGAGGGCGCGCTGAAGTTCAGCGTCGCGCTGTTCGAGACCGGGTACATGATGCCGCTGGTGGCAGGCGTTCAACTCGTGACCGGGATTTTGTTGCTGGTGAACAGGTTCGTCCCGCTGGCGCTGACGGTGCTGGCTCCGATCGTGGTCGGGATCTTCGCCTTCCACGTCTTCCTGGAGCCGTCGGGGCTGGCGCTCGCCGGGCTGATCGGGGTGGCGCTGGCCTACCTGGCGTTCGCGCACCGGGACGCGTTCCGGCCGATGTTGCACGCGAAATAGCACTCGCGAACCATCGACGCAGGGGCACGCGCCGCGTACTTTCTGCTCTATGTGGCACTACGCGCTGTGGGGGCTGGCCGGGGCGGCGGTCGGCGCGGCCGTGCCGTTGGCCTTCCGCAGACGGAAGCGTGAGCCCGAAGCGCCGGACCGGACCGAGGTGTCGCAGGCCCTGCTGACGTTTTCCACGGAGATGTCGCAGCGGATCGGGCCGCTGATCGACCGGCAGCTGGCGATCATCGACCGGCTGGAGCAGACCGAAGAGGACCCGGACCGGCTCGCGAAGCTGTTCGAGCTGGACCAGATGGCGACGCTGATGCGGCGGAACCAGGAGCGGTTGCTGCTGCTCGCCGGTGCGCCCTATCCGCGGCAGGTGGACCGCCCCGCCCCGCTCGAGGACGTGCTGGGGGCCGCCGTGTCGGCCGTCGAGGAGTACACCCGGGTGGAGGTGCACCAGGTGATCGGGTTCGCCGTGCTGGGCGACGCCGTGTTCGACCTGGTGCACCTGATCACCGAGCTGCTGGCCAACGCCACCTCGTTCTCGCCGCCGGACACGAAGGTCGTGCTGCGGGTGAGCGCCACCGACGAGGGCGCTCTGACCGTCGAGATCGCCGACGCGGGCCTCGGCCTCGCCGAACCGGAGCTCGGCGAGGCCAACAGCAGGCTGGTGAGCCCGCACGAGATCGACCTCGGCGCCGGCACCCACCTCGGGCTGGACGTGGTGGCGCTGGTGAGCAGGCGGCAGGGCATCACCGTCAGCCTGCGAAGCAACGACGACGACGGGCTGACCGCGGAGTTCACCGTGCCTGCCGCGCTGCTCAGGGACGAGCGGGCGGAGTGACCGCGGCCCCGGCGATCTGCTGGACGATCCTGGGCTGACCGTCGGGGGACTTGACGGTGGCGTTGACCGAGTACGCCACCTTGCGCTTCAGGTCCTTGGTCGCGAAGACACCGCTCGAGTAGCCGTAGCGGCTGCCGGTCTTGCCCCAGACCGTGTAGGCGCCGATCTTGAGGCGCATGAGGCCCTGGCTGTAGGTCGCCGGCCCGCTGCCGTCGAACATCGGCACCTGGGGAACCGCGTAGAGCCTCGGCATCATCTCCTTGCCGAGCAGGCGGCCGTCGAGCAGGCCGGTGAGGAAGGCGTCCAGGTCGGCCGAGGTGGAGATGATCGCGCCGGCGGCGCCGGGGATCGACTGGTTCATCTCGGTCACGTCGGCGAACTTGACCCCGTCACGCGTGACGACGTCGACGTCGATGCCGGTCAGGTCGACTCCGTCGACGTTGAGGTAGCCGCGGGCGGCGGGATGCGGCAGGTGCGGGTCGTCGTTCGGGTAATAGGTGTGACAAAGGCCGAGCGGCTCGGTGATGCGGTCGCGCAGATTCCGGGCGTATGACCGGCCGGTGACCTTCTCGACGAGCATCCCGGCCGTGACGTAGGCGGTGTTGGTGTACTTCTGCGCGGTGCCCGGCTGGAAATCGAGCGGGTGGGTGAGCGCTTTTTCCACCACCTGGCGCGGACTCCAGTGCTCGTAACGGTGCTTGAGTATCCACTGTGGATCGTAGAGCTGCGGGATGTCCACCGACGGCAGGCCGGAAGTGTGGTCCAGCAACGTGTACACCGGGATCGACGGGTAGCTCGCCGGGAGCAGGCCCGGCAGATAACGCTGGACGGGCTGGTCGAGGTCGATCCGGTGCTCCTGCGCGAGCTGCAGCACCATCACGGCGGTGTAGACCTTGGTGGTGCTGCCGATCCGGAAGTAGCCGTCCGGCCGGACCGGGGCGCCGGTGCGCAGGTCGGCGACACCGGAGGTGCCGGACCACTGTCCCTTCTCGCCGGTGATCCTGACCAGCGCGCCGGTGGTGTCCTTATCGGGCAGGCCCGCGATCGCGGCTTTCAGCGCCGCTTCGTTGAGCGCCGGGACTTCCGGCTCGTCCGGCTCGTCGGCGGCGAGCGCGGGCAGTGCGGTGAAGGTGAGCGCGGCGGCGGTGGCCAGTGCGGCGAGTGCTGTTCTCATGCCATGACAATGTCCACTCGCGACGGCGGGGACATCAGGGATCGGCCCGGTGTCGAAAGATCAGGGATCTCAGGGAATTGGCGGATCCGCCATCTTGACATTTCGGCCGATCGCCCGATCGGGAGCAGGCGCCGATCGTCTTCGGCGGCCGGTTCCGGCGGACAATACGTTTCGCCATTCGCAACGACCGAGTTTGCCTGTCGCCCGTATGGCGGCTTATAACAGCGTTGTGGTCGGGGTTAGTCTTCATTTCGGCGGACTGCGGATGGCCGGGAACTACGCCCTGCCACCGACGCCGGTATTCGGTTTTTCGTCTTTACAATTCCCCCTTTTGAAAGGTCTATTCGATGCGCGTCAGTTACGCGATCTTCGCCGTCTCCGCTGCTGTGCTCACCCTCGCGCCCGCCGCCGTGGCGGCACCGTACGCCGGCAACCTCGGCACGGCGACCTACCAGGGCGTCGCCAAGTACACCACCGGCTACACCGCCGAGTGGGACGACGTGGCCTGCGAAAAGTCGGCCAACCTACCCAGCCTGCCCAAGGGGAACATCGCCGCGCTGAACCTGGCCCAGTACGGCAGTGAGCACTCCAGCAGCGTGAACTGCGGCGTCGTCGTGCAGGTGACCGGTCCCAAGGGGACGGTCAAGGTGCAGATCGTCGACGCGGTCGGCGGGCAGAAGAAAGGCGACCTGATCCTGAGCAAGGACGCGTTCGCCAAGATCGGCACCGTCGGCAACGGAATCGAGAAGATCACCTGGAGCGTCGCACCCTGATGCCCCCATTCCGGCCAGTCCGCCGCCCGGACCGGAATGGTGAGCACTGAGGTTTCGATAAGGTGACGTTTCACTTGGATCGGCTTTCGCCCCGTCGGGCGGAAGCCGATTCAGGTAAACGATTTCACGGCTTCCTCGTCGTGGTCGGGCTCTTCCACGCTCTCGGCTTCGGCCGCGGACTCTTCGGCGAGCGCTTCGAGCATTCCCGGCAAGTGGTAGAGGCACATCAGGACGCCGCCGCCAGCGAAGCGGCCTCCCAGGCGAACCCGTCCGGGTCCGTGAAGGGGCCCGCGCCGCCGACCGCGATCCGGTGCGAACCCGAACCGGCAGGCGCCACGCCCGCGTCCTTGGCCAGCGCCTTGTGGCGGTACAGGGCCAGCTTCACCGGGCTCGAGCCGCTCTCGAACTCCACGTACATCCGGCCGAAGCTCTTCCCGACCGTGAAGCCCTGCTCCAGGTAGAACCGCTTGCTCGCGGCCACGTCGGCGACGCCCAGCAGCAGGACCATGGCGTCGAACTCCTTGGTGGCCGGACCGGTGTCCTTCTTGGCGGACGTGGCGATCTTCCAGATCGTGCCGTCGGGCGCCTGGATGGTTCCGCCGTAGCCCCACATCGACTTCGCGGCCTGCTTGAGGGTGGTCGCACCCGCCGCGAGCGCGGCCTCGATCAGCGCATCGACGTTCGCGGGCTGCGACACGGTGAGTGACAGGGTGAAGCCGCGGAAGCCGGTGGTCGGCTCCTGCGAGGCGCGGACGCGCAGGCGGGAGTCCAGGCCGAAGGCCGTGGCGTAGAAGCGTTCGGCGGCGGCGACGTCGGCCGACTCGATGGTGATTCCGGTGATTGAGGTCATGGCGGTAACGCTAGGCGCGGGGCGGTGACCTGTGCTTCTTGATTCCTGATCGGTCTTCAGCAGCGCTTGGTGACGAAGTCGTACTTCGCGCGGAGCACGCCGCGCGAGGCGTCCGCGACCAGGAAACCGCGCTTGGCTGGGTCCGTGGTGGCGACTCGTAACTCCGCGTTGATGTTCAGGTTGCGGCTGTCCCCGCACGGCGAGTAGACGATCTCGGCCGGGCGGTAGTCCGAGCGCCACTCGCCCGCCAGCGGGCCGGTGAACGGGCGGTCCACCGCGACAGTCGACGAGGTGCCCTGGAAGTACAGGCTGACGCGGTGCAGCGCGGACACGCCGGCTTCGAGGTAGGCGAAGCCGGTGTACGAGGTGGCCGCGAGGCCGTAGGTGTAGCCGGGCGGCAGGCTGGTGCGGACGCTCAGCTGGCAGTTGCGGCGGGAGTCGACCGGGCTCGCTCCCCCGCCCGCCTGCGCGAAGAAGCCTCGGTAGGACACGCTGAAGGTGTTGCCGCTGATGGACGTCTCGGCGGTGCCTGCCGGGCAGCCGGAGCCGTTGACCGTGACGACCTCGGCGCCGACCGGTACCTCGTCCGTGACCGGGGTGACCGGGGTGACCATCGCCGAAGAAACAGCCAGGAAAGTTGCCGCAGCCGTGGTCAGCATGAGGAGCCCTTCTGGATCCGTGCGTGGTGACGGCGGTGGCACCGAAAACGGTATCGGAAGCTGGAGCGGCGGAACTCCGCCAGATGACGGATGCGCCCACCATCGGGTGACCTGGGCGGGATCTGGGCGACGCGTCCCGATACTTCGTGCCATGACGAAAGCAAAAGTCGTAGGGGTCATGGCGGGCGCGCTCATGCTGATGGGGTTCGGCGCCGAGATGGCCTCGGCGGCGCCCGTCGAGACCGCGGCGCCCGCGTCGACGGTCCGCATCATGACCGACGGCTGCACCAAGGTCCCGGATTCCTTCTTCGGCGCGAACTTCAAGCCCGCCTGCGACACGCACGACCGGTGCTACAGCCGCACCAGCACCACGAGCAGGCTCAACTGCGACAAGCGGCTCTTCACCGACCTCACGAAGGCCTGCACGTCGAAGTTCGGGAAGTTCAACCCGCTCCGGTACGAGTGCGTGAAGATGGCCGGCGTCTACTACACCGGCGTCCGCAACCTCGCCCGCAGCCACTACCACGGCAAGGGCGACCCCACGTAGTCGTGCGCGTTGCGGGCGGTTCTATTTGGGCGGAAAGTCAAACATGGCGTGGTCGACGCTTCGACGATGTGGCGTTGGGGCCATCTGACGGCTCAAACGCCACATCGTCAGCCCGCGTCACGCCCGGCGAAGGGCCCGTTGTGCGGGGTTTTCGGCCGCTCAGGAGCCTGTTGCTTTTTGAACTGGCTCGACATGGCTTGATGATCTTGTTGCACGTGTGGCAACTTGGGATAATTGTTGTGTGGCAAGGGATTATCGGCCGGTTGATCGTGAGCAGGAGTTTCTGTTGCCGCCGTCGATGGCGGACTGGTTGCCGGATGATCATCTGGTGTGGTTCGTGATCGCGGTGGTGGGGCGGCTGGACACGTCGGCGTTTCACGCGACGGCGAAGCGTGGTGGGGTCGGGCGGCGTGGGTATGACCCGGAGATGCTGCTGACGTTGTTCGTGTATGCGATGGCGCATGGGGTGTCCTCGTCGCGGCGGATCGAGCGGTTGTGCCTGACCGATGTGGCGTTCCGGATCATCTGCGCGCAGGACATCCCGGATCACACGGTGCTGGCCCGGTTCCGCCAGCGTCACGAGGCGGCGCTGACGGATCTGCTGACCGAGTCGCTGGTGCTGGCCGCCGAACTGGGGATGGTGTCGCTGGGGGTGGTCGCGTTCGACGGCACCAAGATCGCCGCCAACGCGAGTAAGGACGCCAACCGCACCGAGGCTCACCTGCGGAAACTGGCCGAGAAGTTCGTTGAGGAGACCGCGCAGACCGACGCGGCCGACGACGCCCGCTTCGGCGCCGACCGGCGCGGCGACGAACCACCACCGGACCTGCGTGACCGCACCCGTCGCGGTGAACGGATCACGGCCGCGCTGGAGCAGATCCAGTCCCGTCGCGACGCGGCCGAGCAGGCCGGCGAGGGGCGGGCTGAGATCGCGCGGGCCTATGACGCCGCGGTCGCCGCCGGCCTCACCCGTGGCGGGGCCCCGCCGCGAGGCGCGGACCGGGTCGCGGTGGCCCGAGCACGCCTGGACCGGGAGCGAGCCACAGCGGTGTCCCGCTGGGAGGCCTGGCACGCCCAGATGCGATCCGGCGGCGGGCGCCGCCCGTCGGGGAAAGCAGCGGTGCCGCCGGAGGATCACAGCAGGGTCCGGCGGGCCCGCGCCGCCTATGAGGCCGCGCTCTCCCGCGCTGAACAGGCCGCCGCCACCGCGAAATCCCAGACGCAGACCGACAAGTTCGTGGCGAACACGACCGACCCGCAATCACGGCTGCTCAAGACCCGCAACGGCTGGGTCCAGGGCTACAACTGCCAGACCGCGGTCAGCGACGACGAATTCCTCGTGTCCGCCCGCGCCACCCAGGACACCAACGACCTCGACCAGTTCGTGCCCACCGCCGATGATGTCCTCGCCACCGCCGGGAAGCTGGCCCGGCGCACCGGCCGCGGTGACCTCACCGTCGGCGTGATGATCGGCGACGCCGGCTACGACTCGACCGCCAACCTTGAGACCGCGGGCCCGGACCGTCTCATCGCCGATGCCAAAGGCCGCACCGTGAACACTCGAGCCGCCACCGACCCGGCCACCGGCGACCCACCCAAGAACGCCACCGCGCGGGAGAAGATGAACCACCGGCTACGCACCGCAGAAGGCGTGACCCTCTACCGACGACGCGGCGCGATGATCGAAGCACCCAACGCCTGGCTCAAAGACCGCCGCGGGCTCACCCGCTTCGCCCGCCGAGGACTCACCGCCGCCCAAGCCGAACTCTCCCTCGCCGCCGCAGTCACCAACCTGCTCAAACTCTGGACCAAGGGCATCACCACCGCCCAGATCCGCACCACCTGAACCCCACCCCGGCCCGGCCCGGCGGCCAAGCCAGAGACCGGACGATGCCGAAGACACCACAACAGCAAAAAGCAACAGGCTCTCAGTGGCCGAAAACCCCGCACAACCCACCGGCACACATGGACTGACCACGTGAACGCCTCGTTCGCAACGCACAACGTTGCGAACGAGGCGTTCACGTCATCCGGAGCGACCTGCTCAGCCCAAAAATATGACTAAACAATCCTAAAGCGGACAAAAGGTCAGGCTGTGGACCTCTCCGTGGACCTACTTGCGCGGCGGAAGCCGGCTACCGCCGCGCCACCTTTGCCTTCCCCCTCAATAACCGCCCGCGACGCTCACGACCCTTCAGCAGTGTTCGGCGGCGGTTTTGAGCGCGCCGAGCCAGGCGTCGAGGCCGATCTTGAGGAACTCGTTGGCGAGGCCGGTCTCGGTCTCGATCTGCTTGCCCGCATGGGTTTCCTCGGTGCGGACGAGCACGCCGCCCGGCACCTCGACGAAGTTCCAGACGTGCACCCCGCGGTCGATGCGCAGGCCGTCGCCGATCGCGGGGCCGGTCCAGCGGATGCACTTGCCGTGCTGGAGCTGCTCGACCGTCGAGGTGATGACCAGGGTCGTGGGCGGGCTGACCGGCGTCGCCGGGACCGGGGTGGTCCAGCGGAACTGCGAGCGCGGCCGGAGCGGCCCGTGGTCCAGTCGCTTCGCGCTGGTGACCGGCTCCTGCCAGGACGGCCAGCGCGCCACGTCGGTCTGAAGCCGCCAGACGGTGCTCAAGGGCGCCTTGACCAGCGTCTCGGCGCGGTAGCGGATCTTGGCGTCGGGGTCGACGCCCTGGCCGCGGCAGGACAGTGACGCCGGTGCGGGCGTGGCGGCCTGTGCGGGCGTCGCGGTGGCGCCGAAGAGGGCGGCGGCGATCAGCGGGATGGCGAGCAGCGAGCGCATGGGGTTCTCCTGGCGGTTTCGGCTTCGTTCGGTGTCGAAGTCGACCTTGCCGTGAGCGCCCGCGTGCCCGCGTCGGTGAGAACTACGTAGATCAGCCCGCTAGGCAATCCCAGGTGAGCGGGTCCAGGTGCAGGTAGAACCGCTGCCGCCCGGTGTCGAGCGCCTGGCCGTAGCCGCGGGCGAAGCCGTCGGCGGCCCGCTCCTCGTCGGCCCAGGTCTCGCGCGCGTTGGCGAGCAGGAGCGAAATGTCGGCGTAGCGGTCTGCCAGGCCGAGGCGGCCGAGGTCGATGAAACCCGCGAAGGTGAGCGTCTCCGGTTCGAGGATGATGTTCGGCAGGCAGAGATCGCCGTGGCAGACGACCGTGTCCGCCGGTTCCTGCGCCAGCCGCCGGTCGACCTCGGCGGCGAGCCGCGCGAGGAGTTCCGACGGCGGTGTCTCCTGCTGCTCGACCGGCAGGAACTCCGGGTTGACCGCGCCGCGCGCGACGACGTCCTGGGCGAGCGCGAACATCCGCGCCAGGTCCCGCTTGAACGGGCAGTCCGCCGTGGACAGGGCATGCAGCTCCCGGACGGCTTCGACGATCGACGGCCAGGCACGCTGAAGCTCTCCGGCGGACACGCTGTCGGCGGGCACTCCGGGGACGGCGCTGGTGACCAAGCACTCGCCGTCGATCCAGTCGAGCACCTGCGGGCCTCGAATTCCCTTGGTGCTGAGCCATTCCACGCGATCTCGTTCGGACTCCAACGACTCGCCGACTTTGGCGAACCGCGTGCCGTCCGCGCTGCGGAAGACGACCGCGCCGGATTCGCCGGCGGTGACCGGCTCCCAATCGCCGGTGAGATACGAGGGCGCGCGCACAAGATCATCGTAGCCAGGAAGACCTTGGGGTCGTGAGTGTTCCGGCCGGTTCTAACCGGCGAAAACACTCACGACCCCAGGCGCTCAGGCGAGGGCTTGCGTCGGCGGTAGCCTGGCCGCGCGCATCGACGGGTAGGCGCCGGCGACCGCGCCGACCAGCAGTGACAGGCCGACCCCGCCGAGGAGTGTCGCGATCGGGATCACCGCGGGCCAGCCTTGGGCCAGCGCGTAGATTCCCGTGGCCAGCACGCCGATCAGCACCCCGGCGGCGCCGCCGAGCGCGGACAGGAGCATCGACTCGGCGACGAACTGGCCCCACACCTGGCGGCGGGTCGCGCCGAGTGCGCGTCTCAGCCCGATCTCGCGGCGGCGCTCGAGCACCGAGATGACCATCGTGTTCGCCACGCCGACGCCGCCGACGAGCAGCGCGACGCCGCCGAGGCCGAGGAACAGGGCGTCGTAGGAGTCCTGCACGAGGTTCTTGGCGGCGAGCGCGTCCGAGGGACGGCTGACCTTGACCTCGTTGGGGTGCTCGGGGTTCAGTGTCGCGCCGAGGACCGACTGGACCGCGACGACCTGGGAATCCTTGGCGTGGATGTAGACCGTGGTCGGCTTGCCGTCGAAACCGAGCTTGTCGACGGCGGTCTGCCAGCCGACCAGCACCGCCCGTTCGATGTCCGTGGCCAGCGGGAGCGGGTTCAAGATCCCGACGACCGTGAAGAACTGGCCGTCGAGCCAGACCTGCGGCGGGTGCTGGGGATCGAGGGAGCCGATGCCCAGCCGTTTCGCCGCCTCCGAGCCGAGCACCACCGTGGGCAGTTTCGCCAGCGCCGGGTCGAGTAGCTTGCCCGCCGCCAGTGTCGCCTTGATCTCGGTGAACAGGCCGGCGTCCGCCGCGAGCACCTTGAGGCCGGAGGTCTCGTTGGCCGCGATGTGGTCCGACCGGTAGACCTTGGCCGTGGTCGCGCCGACGGCCGCCGCGCCGGTGACCGGCGTGATGCGCTTGAGCAGGGCGACCGCGTCTTCGGGCAGGTTCGCCGCCGTGCCGAGGAACGACTCGCCCGGCTCGGCCTTGAGCAGGTTCGTGCCGAGTGCCGCCAGCTGGTCCTGGAGTGCTTTGGCGCTCGACGCGGGGATCGCGAGCACCGCGACCATCGCCGCGATGCCGATCGCGATGCCCAGCGCCGACAGGACCGCGCGCATCGGCCGGGTGCGCATGCCGTGCGAGCCGAGCGCCAGCATGTCGACGGGGCCCAGCCTGGCGGGCGTCGGCCGCGCGCTCATCGCGTCACCATCGCGGGTGTCCCGGTGTCGAGCCGCAGCACGCCATCCCTGATCTCGATCTGGCGGGGCACCGCGCCCGCGATCTCCCGGTCGTGCGTGATCAGCACGACCGTGGTGCCGTCCTCGCTCAGCTCGGCGAGCAGCGCGAGGATCGACTCGCCGTTGACGGTGTCGAGCGCGCCGGTCGGCTCGTCGGCCAGCAGGATCGACGGCCGGTTGACGACGGCGCGGGCGATGGCGACGCGCTGCCGTTCACCGCCGGAGAGCTCGTGCGGCAGGTGCCCGGCGCGGTGCCCGAGCCCGACCCGTTCCAGCGCCGCGATCGCCAGGTCCTCGCGTTTGCGGCGCGGCACGCCCGCGTACATCAGGCCGGTGGCGACGTTGCCCGCCGCCGTGACGCCCTCGGCGAGGAAGAACTGCTGGAACACGAACCCGATCCAGCGCGACCGGACCGCCGACAGCGCGCGGTCCGGCAGCCGGGAGACGTCGAGGCCGTTGACCTCGATCCAGCCGCTCGTCGGCCGGTCGAGCGTGCCCATCAGCTGCAGCAGCGTGGACTTCCCCGAGCCGGACGGGCCGACCACGGCCATCAGCTCGCCTTCCTGGACGGTCAGCGAGACGTTCCGCAGCGCCCGGACGCCGCCGGGATAGGTGACGGACACGTCGTGCACCGCGAGCACCGGCGTCATGACGTGGTCACCACCTGGGTGCCTTCGGCGATGCCGTCGCCTTCGACCTCGACCTTGCCGCCCGCGAACAGGCCGGTCTTGACCATGACGACGGTGTGCTTGCCACCCTGGACCACCTCCAGGCCGTTGCCGCCTTCGGCCAGTGCCAGCAAGGCGTTGACGGGCACGGTCAGCACGCCCTTGCGCACCCCGGTCGTGAAGGTCACCGACGCCGACCCCGTGGTGAGACCCGCCGCGACCGACTGGTCGTCCAGCGTGATGGTCGCGATGACCTTCGGGCCGTCCCCGCCCGGCGCCTTCTTGTCGTCGCCGTCCGGCGCGTTCGCGACCAGCAGCACCTTGCCGGTGGTGGTCTTGCCGCCGATGGTCAGGCCGACCTGGTCGCCTTCCTTGGCGAGGTGCTGCTTCGCCTCGGTGAGCGGCACCTTGACCAGGTGCTCCGTGCCGGTCGCCTTGAACAGCGGGCCGGTCGCGGGCGCGCCGGGCGCGACGGTGGCGGTGCCGGTCCGGATCGGGCCCGGCTGCACCAGCACGTCACCCAGCGCGATGGTGCCGGTTTGCTCCAGCTTCAAGGACTTCTGCCATTTCTTGATCATGACGGTGTCCTGGTGGGTGAACTTGGTGTCCGGCGTGCCCACGCTGAAGCCGAGCGCCTTGAGGTTCTGCTCGAGGATCTTGACGTCCGGCCCGTCGTCCATGCCCTCGGTGAGCGGCCGGTAGAAAGGCAAGGCGCCGTAGAACAACGGCACCGGCACGGCGTCCACTGTGTACAGTGTGCCGCCCTGCTTGATCTGCGTGCCGGGCGCCGGCAGCGTGGTGATCGTGCCCGCTTTGTGGCCGGTCACGTCGAATTCCGCGCCGTAGCCGAGCGTTCCCTGCACGACCTGCTGCTCGGACAGGTCCATTTTGGTGACGGGCACCGTCGCCAGTTGCCCGGACGGCGGCGCGGCGGCGCCGGCCGAGGCGCCCGCGGTGAACCTGGTCAGCACCACGATGGTGCCGACCGTGGCCACCGCGAGCACCACCAGGCCGATGAGCAGCCAGCGGGTCCGCGTCCGGCGGCGCACCGTGCCCGGTCCGCTATCCGCCATGGATCCCGCACTCCTTCATCGCCTTGTCGAGCACCTTGGGGTCGTCGCCGGGCTTGCCGATCTGCAGGCCGTGCGTCTCGTCGGGGTCCGGGGTGTCGATGCCGTGCTCGCGCAGGCATTTGGCCATCGCGCGGGCCTTGTCGAGCGCTTTCGCCTGGTCTTCCTTGGAACCACCGTCCGGCATGAATTTCACGCAGGCGTCCGTGGCCTTTTTGTACGCTTCTTCCGAGACGCCTTCCGGGATCATCTCCCTGGGCGCCATGCCGCCTTCGAAGGTGGGGTCGGGAATGTTCACGCCGTTTTCCCGCATGCATTTCGCGCGGGCCAGCATCTGGTCCTTGGTCTTCTGGTCGAAACCGCCGCCGTCGCCGGGAGCCGGGACCGCCGAGCTGGAACCGCCCGCCGAGGCCACTTTCCCGGCGTCGTCACCTGCCGACGAACAACCGGACAGCACGGCCGCCGTGATGGCCATTCCCAGCACGAGCCTGTGTCGGATACGCAAATCACCACTCCTTTTCGGTGTCAAGGAATGTTCTACGGATTCACCGTTATCGATCGGGTAAGTGGCGGGCTTATACGCTGCTTATGCCCGCGCGCGGATACTGAAACACGAGCAGCGAGTGGAGGCCCTTTTCATGAAAACCCGGTTGGTGTCGCTGCGCACCAGGCTCACCGCGCTCTACGGCGGGCTCTTCCTGCTGGCCGGGTTGATCCTGCTGGCGCTGAACTACCTGCTCGTCGAGCGCAACCTGCCGGTGGGCCGGACGGTCGCGAGGCAGGCGTTCGGCTCGGGGACGATGATGACGGACCGGGTCTACCTGGACCCGGCCGACGCGTCGGCCTACGAGATGATCAACCGGTCGATCGACGAGTACCGGTCGTCCGCACTGTCCACTTTGGTCGTGCAGTCCGTGATCGCGCTGATCGTCGTGGCGCTGCTGGCCGCGCTGTTCGGCTGGCTCATCGCCGCGCGGGCGCTGCGGCCGCTGCACGCCGTCACCGCGACCGCGCGCGAGCTCAGCGCGGCCGACCTGCACCAGCGGATCAACCTCGACGGCCCCGCCGACGAGCTGAAGGAACTCGCCGACACCTTCGACGAGATGCTGGAACGCCTCGCCAAGTCGTTCGACGGGCAGAAGCGCTTCGTGGCGAACGCGTCGCACGAACTGCGCACACCGCTCGCGGTCCAGCGCACGCTCATCGAGGTGGCGATGGCCCATCCGGAGGTGTCGCCGCAGGTCACCGCGCTGGGAACGGAACTGCTGAAAGCCGGCAAGGAGAGCGAGCTGCTGATCGCCGGTCTGCTCGTGCTCGCCCGCTCGGAGCGCGGGCTCGACCGGCGGGAGTCGGTCGAGTTCGACGAGATCACCCGCGCGGTGCTCGACCAGGCCGGCGGTGAAGCGGCCGAAGCGGCCGTCGAGATCAGGGCCGATCTGCGGCCGCTGCTCGTCACCGGCGATCAGGTGCTGCTCGAGGTGCTGGTGCTGAACCTGGTGCGCAACGCGCTCGCGTACAACGTGCCGGGCGGGACCGTCCACATCGGAGTGGGGGACGGCCACACGCTGCGTGTGGTGAACACCGGCACGCCGGTGCCGGCGGAGGCGGTACCCGGCCTGTTCGAACCGTTCCGCCGCCTCGCCCCCGACCGCACCGGTGACACCCAGCACGCGGGGCTCGGCCTGTCGATCGTGCGCGCGATCGCCGAAGCGCACGACGGCTCGGTCCACGCCGAGCCGGGACCGGAAGGCGGGCTCGACATCACCGTCGACCTGCCGGGAAATTGATTTCAGCGCGGCGTGAACAAATCGCTTATCCGACGTTTATGCCCCCTATCGCAGTATTGGTCCAGCACCGAAGGGCGGAGTCGCAATGCGGGTATTGGTCGTCGAGGACAGGAAAGTCCTGGCCGACAGCATCGCCGAGGGCCTGCGCCGGTTTTCGATGGCCGTCGACGTCGCCTACGACGGCGCGCGGGCGTTGGAGAACATCAGCGTGAACGCCTACGACGTCATCGTCCTCGACCGCGATCTGCCGCTGGTGCACGGCGACGACGTCTGCCGGGCGGTGGTGTCGCGGGGCGACGGCGGCCGCGTCCTCATGCTCACCGCGTCGGCCGAAGTGCCGGAGAAGATCGAGGGGCTGGGGCTCGGCGCCGACGACTACCTCACCAAGCCGTTCGCGTTCGCCGAGCTCATCGCGCGGGTGCAGGCGCTGGCCAGGCGCGCGCCGAGGGCGTTGCCGCCGGTGCTGGAACTGAGCGGGGTCCGGCTGGATCTGCCCCGCCACCAAGCGACCCGCGACGGCATGCTGCTTTCGCTGTCGCTCAAGGAATACGCCGTACTCGAGGTGCTGATGCGGGCGGAAGGCACCGTCGTCAGCAGTGAGGAGCTCTTGGAAAAAGCGTGGGACGAGCACGCCGACCCGTTCACCAACGCGGTGCGGGTCGCCGTGATGACGTTGCGGAAGAAGCTGGGTGAACCCGGGCTCATCGAGACCGTTCCCGGGGTCGGCTACCGGTTCCGCACTTGACTTCGAGGAGTTTTCCCCATGTCGGGGTCGTGAGTGGTACGGCCGGTTAGAACCGGCCGTACCACTCACGAGGTCACGGAGCCCAGTAGTTACCGGACATCACGATGTAGACGAGCATCTTGATGTTCTCGCCGTAGTAGCCCTCGTCGTACGGGTTGGTCGCGAGGTAGTTCCAGTGCGCGTCGGTCCACGCCTGGTCTCCCGCGGCCATCGCGGCCACGCCGACCGGGTTGCTGGCGCACTCGCACTGGTCGCTGGTGTTCTGCGGGGTGCCGTCGAGCTTGGTGTGCGGGTAGATCTTCGCCGGGTTGCCACCGGAGCGGCTCTTGTAGCTGGCGGACTGCTTCTTCGCGATGTTCAGCGCGACCGAGCCGCCGTAGACCAGCGCGTCGGTGCCCATGTGCCACGGCACGCGCACGGCGTTGTAGCCGACGATGTTGTCCGGCTGGCTCTCCTGGTAGTCGGCGGGCGCGGGCTTCGGGCTGCTGCCGTCGGCGCCGACCACGAAGTCGGAAAGCAGACCCGCGGTCGGCGAGTACTTGGTGGTGAAGGCGGCGATGATCGCCTCGGTACGGGTGACGACCTTGTTCCAGTCGTGCGCGGTGTCGTACTTAGCGAACGCGCGCAGGTGGTCGAGCATGAAGTCGGACGGGCGGGTGTCGTTGCCGGGGCCGTCGTCGGCGGTCCGCAGGTGCCCGTCGGAGGTGACGTCGGACTTGTAGAGCTTGTCCAGCCAGTCCTTGGCGGCGGCGGTGTAACCGCCCCACTGCTTGTCGGCGAGGATCAGGCCGTAGGCGATGTCGATGTCGCCGTCGGTGGCGGAGTCAGGGGTGCCGCCGTCGGCGTACTTGCAGGACTTGCCGTCGATCTTCCACTGCATCAGGCCCTTGCCGTCGCGGTGGCTCTGCACGACCTTCCACAGACCGTCGAACTCGGCCTTGGCGTTCGGGTCGTAGCCGGCCATCAGCGGCACGATGTTCATGCCGTAACCCTGCGCCTCGGACACGGTTCCCTTGTTGGGGGCGGTTTCGCCGTCGACGGCGACCAGGTAGCCACCGCAGGCGGCGCGCAGGAACTTCGACTTCCACGAGTCGTACTGCTTCTTGACCGCGGCGTCACGGTCCGCCTGGCCGGCCGACGGCAGCACGCCGGTCTGGTAAGTGACATGCGCGGGGAACGGGTGACTCTCCCCGGCCGCGGTGGCAGTTGATCCAGCGGAAAGCGCCATCGGCACCATCAGGAAGGCAGCCGCGGCGATCGCGACTCTCCGACGTGAATGCATAGCGGGACTCCTTGTTAGTAAACATTCCTAACCAGGCGGCGGTTGAAGAAACCTTCGTGTTCGGTCAACCGAAAGTCAAGCAAACTGCGAATAGGACAAAGAGGCGTTTTCGGGCCACGGCCGAGTGCCCCGAAAAATACCCTCACCGGCGAGTTGATCAAGTAAAAGTCCTGCTCTTGACATCGCAGATGAGTCAGAACGGTGTTTCGATACACCTGACCGGTGTGCGGCGTAAAGCAACCCGTGCCACCGGGGGTGGCTCGCTTGCATTGGATTCGGCATTCGTCATAACCAGGAATTCACATGCGTTTCAGCGCCATGACGGCAGCCACATCTCCGCCTGCCACCGTTCGCCGGTGATGGCGTCCGCGTTCAGGATCGGCCAGAGCCACGCGAAGTTCGCCACGACGAGGCCGACGTAGAGCGCCACGACGAGCAGTCCGGTGCCTCGCCGTTCGAAGCCGCGGCGCGCGCTGCCCAGAATCTGCCCGAGTATCAGCGTCAGGCCGAGTATCAAAAACGGCGCCATCGGTGTGGCGTAAAAGAAGTACATCTGGCGGTCGAGGTTGACGAACCACGGCAGCAGACCGGCGAGGTAGCCGACGAGCACCGCCGCGTACCGCCAGTCCATCGCGAAGACGGCGCGCCACAGGCCCCAGCCGAGCATCGGCAGCGCGAGCCACCACATCGCGGGCGTGCCGATCAGCATGGTCGCGCGCACGCAGTCGCCCGCGCCGCAGCCGGTGACCGAGGTGCCGGATTCGTAGTGGTAGAGCATCGGCCGCAGACCCATCGGCCAGGTCCACGGCTTCGACTCGTACGAGTGCGGATTGTCCTTCGGTGTCAGCAGATGCGAGTGGAAGTCCAGCACGCTGGCGGTGTACGTGCCGAGCGAGCGCAAGGCCGCCGGGACCCAGCCCCAGATCCCGGGGTCGAGGTTCTTGATCTCGGCGAGGTTGCGGTCGGTCGCGGTCTCGCTGGCGAACCAGGCGCCGTAGTCGGCGAGATAGACGAGGAACGGGATCGCGACGATCGCCCACAGCGCGGGCGCCACGTCCCGCACGATCGTGCCGAGCCACGGCCGTCCGACACCGGCCGCGCGCCGGGCGGCGACGTCGAAGAACACGCACAGCAACCCGAACGCGACCATGTAGTACAGGCCGGACCACTTCACGGCGAACGCCAGCCCGAGCATCAGCCCGGTCCCGAAACGCCACCAGCGGAACCCCAAGCGAGGCCCGAACTTGGACTCGTCGGCCCAGCCTTCGCGGACGGCGACGGCGAGGCGTTCGCGGACTTGGTCGCGGTCGCGCAGCAGACAGCCGAACGCGGCGAGCACGAACAGCGCGATGAAGATGTCGAGCATGCCCATGCGGGCCTGCAGGTGCAGCACGCCATCGCAGATGACCAGCACACCGGCGATCGCACCGAGCAAGGTCGAGCGAGTCAGGCGCCGCGCGATCCGCACCGTCAAGAACACGATCAGCACACCGGCGACGGCGGCGGAAAGCCGCCAGCCCCAGCCGTTGTAACCGACCAGCCATTCACCTACCGCGATCAGCTGCTTCGCCAACGGCGGGTGGACGACGAGTTCGTAGCCGTAGTTGTCCTCGTAACCGCCATTGCGCAGCATCTGCCACGCCTGCGGGACGTAATGCTTCTCGTCGAAGACGGGAGTGCCTTGGCTGGTAGGGAAACCCAGGTTCTGCAGGCGCACGACGGCGCCGACGAGCGTGATGATCACGGTGATCACCCAGCCGCGCGCCCGGTCGTCCGGCATGGGCTTGCCCAGCAGCGTGGCTTCACGGTCGGACGGCGGCCCCGTCAGCGTCTCCCGGATGAGCTGATCCCTGTCGTCGAAGTGGCAAGATCATCGATCCGGCTCCGACCCTACCCGTGCCATGGTGTGCGTCAGATGAGCTGGTATCGACCCGAGTTGATCAACCTCGGGCCGTCTCGGACGTCTTACAGAGCATGAAGTCAGTCGTGCTGCTGTCCCTGCTCCTCGCCGCTTCGCTCACGGTCGTGACGCCCGCGTCCGCCGCCGAACCCGGCCAGGTCGTGACGAGATTCAGCGAGGCCGACCGCGCCGCCGCGCTGGCTTACTGGACGCCGGAGCGGATGCGGAAGCTCGGGCAGCAGGAATGGCTGCCACCGGCGGAAACGGTCGGCAAACTCTGGGAAGGCGCGATGCCGCCGGGCGTCGGCAGGCTGTTCTTCCACGCCGAGCCCGGCAACTACGACGAGTCGTGCACGGCGACCGTGGTGCCCAGCGCGACCAAGGACGTGGCGCTGACCGCCGGCCACTGCCTCAACGGCGGTTTCGACCGCTGGGACAACGAGATCAAGCACGGCACCATGGTCTTCGTGCCCGGATACGGCGACGGCGCGCGCCAGGTCTTCGCCGTCCGCGCGTTCGCCTGGTCGGACACCTATCGCGGGCCGACCAGCGCGGCCGACGACGACGGTGTCATCGCGCTCGACCCGGTGGACGGCAAGCACGTCGCCGAGGTGGCGGGTGTCCAGGAGATCTCGTTCGACCAGCCGCCGTCGCCGGTGCCCACGACCATGCTCGGCTACCCGGTGTCGGCACTGGCGCGCGGCGAGAAACTGGTCTCCTGCGAGCGTCCGGCCACGCTGGACACCAACAGCGTGTCCACCGTCTGGGAGACGACCTGCGACCTCGCGGGCGGGTCCAGCGGCGGTCCGTGGCTGCGGAACTTCGATCCGGCGTCGGGCAAGGGCACGATCTACGGGGTGACCAGCCGCGGGACCATGGACGAGAACGGCGTGACCACCGATCTCAGCGCGGCCTTGTTCACCCCGGCCGTGCGTGACCTCTACGCGAGCGCAGACCGGCTCTAGCCGGCGAGGGGGACGCAGAGCAAGGCGTCCGGAGTGCTCCGCGAACCGACCCGGCCCGTGTAGGCCACCCCGGCGACGTATTCGTCCACAGTGCACTGTCCTTTGTAGTTGCCGTAGGCGAACTCGCCGCCGGGCGAGCCCGCCGGCCGGTTGTCGCCGCGGTCGAACCACACCGTGCGCCCGCCACGGCCGAGCGGCGCCGCCGACTTTCCGCACAGCGCGGCCGAAAACGCCGCGCCCTTGACGCTGTATCCGGCCAGGAAGTGGTCCGGCGGGCACTGGACCTTCGTGTAGCCGCCTGCCCAGTCTCGATCCACAAAGGACTCATCGCGGACGGTCACGTATCCGGCCGGGGCGGCGGCGATGGTCGTGCACAGGCCGTGGTTTCCCGAGTGGCTCAAGCCGATGATCCGCTGCCCGTCCGGACAGGTTCCCTTGCGCGCGCCGGAATTCCAGTCCGGCATGGCACGGACGGCGCGTGACGCCTGGAAGTCCCCGTAGTCCAGATTCAGCATCGACCACCGGCTCGTGACGGGGATCTGCCCGGTCCGCGACGGAGCGTTGACCAGCCGTCGCCAGGCCGTGGCACGCCAGTCCCCCGCGTCGTACACGCTGATGCGGCGGCCCGCCGAATCCCAGGCGAGCAGCGACCAGCCATCGCCGGAACCGTTGGTGTGGAAGCCGACCATCGGCCAGTACGCGAAGTCCGTGTCGGTCTCGGCGAGATAGTCCACGAACCGCTCGAACCAGTCACGCGACTTCGCGTCGGAGTTTCGCCCGACCCCGAATTCGCTGATCCACAGCGGCGCCGTGAAATGCGCCCCGGTCTCGGCCGAGACGAAGAAAGCCTGGCGATACAACACATCCCGCAGCTCCTGCGGGCTCAAGTCCTGGTAGCGCGGGTCACTCGTCTCGCCGACGCCCGTCGCGCCCGAGTGGTTCGGGCCGGTGTAGCCGTAGAAGTGCGCGGCGTAGACAAGCTTGCCGGAGTCGATGAGCGTGTGGGACAGCGTGCGCGCGGGTTCAAGCGTGGGCCTGCCGTGCGCGAAACCGTCGACCGGGATGCCGGTCCAGTTGATGCCCTCGACGATGATCAGGAGATCACGGTTGGCCTCGGCGAGGATGCGGTCACCCGCCTGCTGGCTCGCGCGCTGCCAGTCGGTGTTGTTGCCCCAGCCCCAATTCGGGTCGTCGAGTACGTTCCGGCGGACCTCGTTGTACAGGTCGGCGCCGACGACCCGCTTGTTCGCGGCGTAGCGGCGGGCCATGAAGACCCAGTCGTCCTGCCACGCCCGCTCGTCCTGGCTGGTGTTCCAGCGCTCGTTGCCGTCGACACCGCAACACCACTTCGAGGTGGTCGTGTGATTGTTGAGGATCACCGCGAAGCCGCGCGCGGTCAGCCTGTCGACGACGGCGTCGTACACCTGCAGCGGGGTCTTGCCGCGCAGGCCGGGATTGGCGGGCAGGTCGGGCACCGGGGCGGCGTCGTGGATCATCTGGTTCGAGAACGGCAGCCGGACGCTGGTGAGACCGAGCTCGGCGAACCCGTCGATGATCGTGTCGATCGACGCCCGGTCCAGCCCGAGCGGCGTCTCGTAGGCGATCTCACCCGCGTGGTGGTTCGCCGGGTCGGTGACCGAGCCGGACCCGTTCCAGGTGCCGCTGGCGCCGTGCCAGTTACCGGCCTTGAGCTTGAACCGGGCACCGGTCGCGTCGACGATGTACCGCCCGCGCGTGCTCAGCGGGCCGGTCCACGCCGCCTCGGCGGTCTGCTGTGGCGCCGCGGTGGCGGGCGGGGCCGTCACGCTCACGGCCGACAGTACGACGAGTGCGACAGCCGCGATCCTCATGTACCGAAAGGTAACCAGCCGGGCACCGCCCGTCCAGGATCCGTGCCCGTGCGGACGCGAGCCTGGCCCGGATGGCCCCACGAGCGCCCCTCGCTCCCCGAGCCGGGCCGGGATAAAGCCCGCTAAACTCCCGGGGATAAAGCAGGCTTTATCCCCGGGAGTAAAGCCCGCTTTATCCCGGCCTTCGCGGGCGCTAGGAGCCGGGTTGGACCGGCGGGAAGGTCCACTTCGAGGCGTCACCGGAGCAACTGCCCGCCGAGAGCGTCGAACCGGAGGCGCGGAAGCACTTCTTGCTCGACTGGATGTCGGAGATGGTGTTGTTGCTCAGGTTGATCGACCACTGCTGCTTCGGCCCGCCGGTGCAGCTCTGCAGTTCGATCGAGCTGCCGTTCATGCCTGCGCACCGGTCGTTGATGACCAGGAAGGCGCCGTGGAACGAGAAATTCTGCGCGGCGGCGCCACTGCACGCGGCCATCTTCAGCTTGGTGCCGGTGGTCGACGAGTTGTTCGGGTCTTCCAGGCAGGTGCTGGTCGACTTGTTGCGGAACGGCCCGGCGTAGGTGTTCGGCTTCGCCCCGCCGTAGCAGGCGCCGGTGCCGGTGTTGAAGATCGGCGTCGAGTCGTACGCCTCGTTCGGCGACGGGTCGACGACGACCGGCTCCATCACCGGGGTGCCGTCGGAGTTATAGTGGGTGAGCGCGTCTTCGCAGTCGATGGCGTTGAACGCGCTGCCACCCTTGCCACCCAGCCACAGGTCGATGTGGCGCAGCTTCGGGCCGCCGTTCGGGCCGTGACCGTTCCAGTCCTGCGAACACTCTTCGCAGCTGTCTTCCATGATGAAGTACTTGCGCACCCTCGGCACCCAGACCTTGGTGCCCGCCTTGAGTTCCGAAGTGCTGGTGGCGAAGGTGATCGGGTCGGCGTAGGTGCCCTTGCCGCCCGCCGTGTCGTGGATCTTGGGGTAGGAGATGTCACCGCCGGGCGGGGTGTTGTCCCACCAGCCGTAGAAGGTCAGGAAGGTCTGCTGGGTGGTGGCGGCTTGTGCCGTGCTGCCACCGGAAAGTGCCGCCGTGGCCACGAACATCAGGCTCGCGAGCGCGACCAGCGCACGCCGGATCATGGTGCCTCCGCAAGTGAAGTGTCGGCTGGGATGACGAGCGGCGGTCGCCTTCTTCAGCATCCGACTTGATCACACCCGCGTCAAGACCATTTGTAAACTTTACTAACTAAGTCCCGTTGCGACATCGCGCCCCTTTATGACGTCCGCTTATCACGCCGTCGGTGAAATTAGGCACAATATAGGCAAACCGGGCATTCTGGCTTGCCTCTCAGGAGACTGGGCGCTTGCCGGTCGCGAGGCCTCGGCCAACCAGGTAGTCGTAGCAAGACCGGAGCAATCCGTACATTTCGTAGTGCGATCTATCCATTTCGACGATATTCCACCGCACGGCCCGATTGGCCTGGACCACTCCGTCGACGTCGATCACGCCTTGGCCGTACGGCACCATGTAGTCGTCCATGCCCGTCGCGGGCCCGTCCTTGATGTGGATGTACTCGAGCCGTTTGCCCAGCGACGCGGCCACCGTCTTGGGGTCCACTCCGCCCGCCTGCGCCCAGTAGGTGTCCAGCTCGATGACGACGGAACGATCGAGTTCGCCGAGCAGGATCTGGTAGGCCGAACACCCGTTGAACCTGTTGCGGAACTCCGCGAAATGATTGTGGTAACCGATTCGCATGCCGTACGCGGCGGCGTTGGCGACCGCTTCGTTGATGCGGTCCGCGCCGCGGCGGATCGCGTCGACGGAGGTGAACTCCTCGGGTTCCAGACTCCAGACAAGCGTTTTCGCGCCCAGCTCGGCGTACTGGTCGAGGATGGCCTTGGCTTCGGCGCCCGACGGGAACGGGGCGTGTGAGCTGCACAGGCCGAGGCCGAGTTCCCTCAGGCGGGACTTGACGGACTTCGGGGAATGGCCGCAGAGCTCGTAGCTTTCGATGGCCACGAAACCGATCTCGGCGACACGGGCGAGTGTGCCCATGAGGTCCTGCTCGGCCTGCTCGTGGAGCGACCACATCTGCAGCGCTATCGGCGCGGGCTTGCGAGGACTCGCCTGCGCCACCGAAGGCAGCGCGGCCAGCGCCGCGGCCGACATCAGCATGGATCTGCGACTGAACCGCCGGACCGCCATGGAACTCCTCACGGCTGCTGGACTCGATCTTCATCGACGCTAGCCGGGCACCCCCGAGCTGTACAGGCGCGATCATCGATAAATGGTTTCGGCCAGAGCTAAGGGCTCCTGCGCGTTGCGGGCTTGGCCTGCGCCGCCTGGTTCGCCTGTATGAAGGCTCCCCTCATCCAGGTTTGGCTGCATGAAGGGAGCCTTCATCGCGCATAGCTGCATGAAGGGAGCCTTCATACAGGCCATTTGCATGAGCGGAGCGAGCGCGGGCGCGGGCGCGGGCGGGGGCGGGAGTGCTCGGCGGGGCGGATCGTGCAAGTGCGCGCCCGCAGAGGACTCGTGAGTGGTACGGCCGGTTCTAACCGGCGAAAACACTCACGACCACCACGCGCGCGAGTCCGGCAGGACTACCTGCAGGCTTTGTTTTGCGGAGGTTCCGCCGGTGGTTCTGCATGGTGGCCGCAGCTTTCGTCGGTGACCATTCTCGATGAGAAAGGCGAGGTGACGCAGATGCGTGGCAACTGCCGGTACAGCTGGCCCGAACCCCCTCACGGCCGCCACAAGGGGTGAGTGTTCACTCACCCCAGGCCGAGCGTGGCCGCCAGCCGGGACGCGGCCACGCGGACGCTCGGCGTGTCGTACCTGGCGCATTCGGCCAGCGCGCGCACGCGGTATTCCCTGGCACGCGGGGGCTCGTCGTTGGCGTCGGCCAGTTCGGCGAGCAGGGTCAGGATCTCGATCCGGATCTCCGGCCAGCGCGCTTCCTCCAATGTGGACACCAGCTGCGCGCCGGCGCCCGCGGGGTCGCCGGCGGCGATGAGCGCCTTGCCCCTGGTGAATCGCACTCGCGCCAGGCCCGCGTCCACGCCGTAGCGGGTGAACAGCCGCTCGGCCTCGTCCAGCAGGTCCAGCGCGGCGGGCGTGTCGCCGACCGCGGCGAAGGTGTCGGCGCAGCGAATGAGCACCAGGCCGAGCCCGAGTAGCTCGTCCTCACCCAGAAAGCCTTCTGCCGCGCGGAAATAGGCCAAGCTCTCCGCGTTGACCGCGACCGCTTCGGTGAACTCGCCCGCCGCGTGCAGCATGGTCCCGAGCATCGACATGGCCAGATGCCTGCCGACCTGATTGCCTGCCTTCTCGAACAGGCCGACCGAGCGCTTGGCGATGGCGATCGCGTCGGCGGGCGAGCCCAGGCGCAGCTCGATGCTCGCGCGGCAGTACCAAGACCAGGCCTCGGAGACGAGGTCACCCGAGTCGGCCGAGGCGCGCACCGCGAGTTCGTTGAGCTCCAGTGCCTCGCGTGGCTGCTCGCAGAGCGCGTAGCGCACCCAGGCCAGGCAGTTCAGCTGCTCGGCGGTGGCCTTGGCGTCGCCGAGCGCCCGCGCGGCTGCCACCCCGGTCTCGAACACGCCACGCCACAGGTCGCCGACGCCGTTGAGGTAGGAGTACCAGTACATGCCGGTCGCCAGGTCGAGCACCTTGCGATGCTCGCCGCGCTCGACGGTGGCCAGCAGCGCGGCGTGCCAGTTGAGCTGCTCGTCCACCAGCCATCGCTTCGCGGTGGCGCGGTCCGGCACCGGATCCGGGCCGTCGATCGGGGCGGCCGTGGCCGCGCGGTCGGGGTCGAAGAACAGCCCCGCCTTCGTGGCGACCGCGACCAGCCAGTCGCGGATCCGCTTCCCCGCCGCCTCGGCGGTTTCGGGCGGCTCGTCGAGTTCCAGGCGTTCCCTGGCGAACACGCGCAGCAGGTCATGGCAGGTGTAGCGGCCCGCCGCGCCGAAGTCGCCGAACAGGCTCGCGTCGACGAGTTCCGCCAGCGCCGCCGCCACCCGTGACGGCGGCTCCCCCGTGAGCACCGCGGCCGTCTCGACCGTCGTGTGCGGACCGGGCATCAGTGCCACCAGCCGGAACATCCTCGCCGCCTCGGGCGCCAGCTGGTGATAGGAGATCTCGAACGCGGCACGCACCTGAAGGTCGCCGGCGGCGAGCACGGTCAGCCGCCGCCGCTCGTCCTCGAGCTGGACGGCCAGGCTTTCGATCGTCCACTGTGGCCTGCTGGCCAGCCGGTTGGCCGCGATGAGCAGCGCCAGCGGCACCCCGCCGCACAGCCGCGCGATCCGCCGCGCCGCGTCCGGCTCGGCGCCCACCCGCGCGGCGCCCGCGACGACGGCAAGGAGCCGGACGGCGCTGTCCTCGTCGAGCAGCCCGAGCGCGAGCCTGCGGTGCGCGTTCAGCCCGGCCAGCGTCTTGCGGCTGGTCACCAGCACCACGGTGCCGGGGCTGGCCGCCAGCAGCGGCCTGACCTGCGCCTCGTTGGCGGCGTTCTCGAGGATCAGCAGAACCTCGCGGTCGAGCAGCAGCGAGTGGTAGAGGGCGAACCGGTCATCGGGATCGGCGGGGATCGCGCGGTCCTGGACGCCGAAACCCCGCAGCAGCCGGTGGACGGCCTGCTCGGGCGGCAGCGGGACGGGGTCCGTGCCGCGCATGTCGACGAAGTGGCAGCCGTCGGCGAACCGCTCGGCCAGCCTGCTCCCCGCCTCCACCGCGAGCGCCGTCTTGCCGACGCCGGGCAGCCCGTGGATCACCGCGACCCGCGCGCCCGCCGAGGACTCGGCTTCCTCGGCGAAATCGGCCAGCACCTGCAGCTCGGTCTCACGGCCGGTCAGCTCGGTGAGCACCGGCGGCAGCCCGCGCGCGATGCTCAGCTCCAGCGCCCGGCCCCGGACCGGCTTGTCGGCGGCGGCCGCCACACGGCCGACGCGGGATTGCGCGGCGAACTCGGCGGCCTCGGCACCGGTGAGTTCGAGGCCGGCGATGAGCAGGTCGACCGTGCGCCGGTGCGGGCTGCGGGCCCTGCCGCGTTCCATGTCGCTGAGCGCGCGCACGCTGAGGCCGGTCCGCTGCGCCAGCTCCTCCTGGGTCAGCGCGAGGCGCAGCCGGTAGAACCGGAGGAAGTCACCGAACACGGTCGCTACCACGCCGACCTGCTCCTTTCCGCCGATCTTGGTGTGCTGAGTCTGGCACAGGACCAGGTGGCCCGATCGCGGACACACCGACGCCGCCGGGCCGCCCGGACTTTCCATCGCCGGTTCTCGATTCATCCACTATTCGAGAGAATTCATCTCTCCGTTCCGGGAATTGATTCAGTAACCTTACTCCGCCGCTAAGTCATTACCGCAAAGCTCGGCAATTCGCTGGTTACAATTGTCCGCGAGAACGCACGAAAGACTGAGAGGGACGCGGAATGAACTTCCCCGGCCGGCGAACGACCGAGCGGCAGCACGTACTGCACCTGATCTCCTTCGGCTACCTCCATCTCGGCGACGGCTGCCCGCCGCTCGCCGACCGGGTCGAGGACGTCCGTGAGCGGCTCCGCGACCCGGCGGCCGCGCGCGGCATCCTCGATCTGGACGGGCGCGATCCTCGGGTGCAGGACATCGTCGCCCGCACCCCCGGCGCGCAGGAGCTGCTCGCCAACCTGCTGGCCTACGCCGAGCTGCCGTCAGGACCCCGGCGCATCGCCATCGGCTGCGCCGGCGGCAGGCATCGCTCCGGCGGTCTCGTCGAGCTGCTGGCCGCCACCCTGCGCGCACGCGGCCGCCAGGTCGAAGTAGAGCATCGGCACATCCACCTGCCCCGCGTCCTGCGGCCGTGATCCGCGCCTCCGGAAGTCGTGAACGCCCCTTTCACGACGATCAAAGTCGCGAAAGGGGCGTTCACGCACAGACGGCGATGAGCGTCAGCCGGCTTTTTGTTTCTTGGCGACTATTCGCCAGCCGATGGTGAGCACCACGGCCAGCACCGGAATCGAATAGAAGGCGATCTTTTCCGCGCCGTCGGAGAAGGCCATCAGCACGACGACCAGCACCAGGAAACCAAGGGTGGCCCAGCCGCTGTACGGCGCGAACGGCATCCGGTACGACGGCCGCTCCACCTCGCCGCGCAGCGCGGCCTGACGCAGGCGCAGCTGGCAGAAGATCAGCGTCGCCCAGGTGGTGATCACGCCGAGCGAGGCGATGGCGATCGCGATGTCGAACGCGTCCTTCGGGACCAGGTAGTTGAGCACCACGCCCAGCACGTACGCGCCGGAGGTGAACAGGATGCCGCCGTAGGGCACGTGGCGCCCGCTCATCCGGCCGACGAACTTCGGCGCCTCGCCCTTCTCCGCCAGCGCGCGCAGGATGCGGCCGGTCGAGTACAGGCCGGAGTTGCAGCTCGACAGCGCGGCGGTGAGCACGACCGCGTTCATCACGTCGCCGATGCCCGGGATGCCGAGCCTGCTGAAGACCGTGACGAACGGGCTCTCGTCGCCGTTGTAGAACGGCCAGGGCAGCAGCATCGCCAGCATCAGCACGGAACCGACGTAGAACACGCCGATCCGCCAGATGACGCTGTTGATCGCCTTCGGCAGCACCTTGCGGGCGTCCTTGGTCTCGCCTGCCGCGATGCCGACGACCTCGATCGCGGAGTAGGCGAAGATGACCGCCTGCAACGTCATCAGCGCCAGGCCGACGCCGGCCGGGAAGAATCCATTGTGGCCGGTCAGGTTGTGCACACCGGCCGTGGTGCCGCCGATGTCGGCGCTGGTCAGCACCAGCCCGGCCGCGGTGACCAGGAAGACGACGATGGCCAGCACCTTGACCACCGAGAACCAGAATTCCAGCTCGCCGAACAGTTTCACCGAAAGCAGGTTCACCGCCAGCAGCACGCCGAGCGCCACCAGCGCGGTGATCCACTGTGGCACGTCGGGCAGCCATTTGTGCACGTAGATCGCGACCGCGGTGATCTCCGCGATGCCGGTCATCGCCCAGTTCACCCAGTACATCCAGCCGGAGGCGAAACCGGCCCACGGCCCGATGAACTTGCGGGCATAGGTGACGAAACTGCCCGAACTCGGCTCGTGCAGCACGAGCTCACCGAGCGCGCGCATCACGAAGTACGCCGCCACGCCGCAGATCGCGTAGGAAAAGACCAGCGACGGGCCGATCTGGTGGAGTTTGCCACCCGCGCCGAGGAAGAGCCCGACACCGATCGCGCCGCCGATGGCGATCATCTGCACTTGGCGGTTGCCCAGTGCTTTTGAATAGCTTTCACCTTTGTCGGTGAGCAGCGAGGAGGAATCCATGGTTTACAGACGCTAGGGCGTTGTGCGGCAAGTCACCAAGCGCGCTAAGGAAGACTTAAGGTGTGCCACAGATCACTGTTCCACCTTGGTTAGGCTGCGGCCCGTGGATTTCGCGGCGCTGCTGGACCGGATAGCCGACGACGTCATGCCGGAAATCGGGCGTGGCGCCGTCGCCGACTACATTCCCGCGCTGGCGCAGGCCGATCCGCGCCGATTCGGCATGGCGGTGGCCGAACTGGACGGTGCGGTGCACGGCGTCGGCGACTGGCGGCAGCCGTTTTCGATCCAAAGCATGTCGAAGGTGTTCACGCTCGCGCTGACCCTCGCGCACGGCGACGAAGTGTGGGCGCGAGTAGGCCGCGAGCCGTCCGGAAACCCGTTCAATTCCTTGGTACAGCTGGAAAACGAGGACGGCATTCCGCGCAATCCGTTCATCAACGCCGGCGCGCTCGTGGTGACCGACGAATTGGCCGGCCACGGCGACGCGGCCGACGCGTTGCTCACCTTCCTGCGCGAGGAAAGCGGCAGCACGTCGATCGGCATCGACGCCGAGGTCGCCGCCTCCGAAGCCGAACACGCCGACCGGAACCGGGCGCTGGCCTACTTCATGGCCTCCTACGGCAACATGCGCAACCCGGTGCCCGCGGTGCTCGGCCAGTACGTCCGCCAGTGCTCGATCGCGATGACCTGCGAGGACGTCGCCCGCTCCGCGGTGTTCCTGGCCAGGCACGGGGTCCGCAACGACGGCACGCGGCTGCTCGACCTCAGCGCGGCGAAGCGGATCAACGCGGTGATGCTGACCTGTGGCACCTACGACGCGGCAGGCGAGTTCGCCTATCGCGTGGGCCTGCCCGGCAAGAGCGGGGTCGGCGGCGGCATCGTCGCGATCGTCCCCGGACGCTGCGCGATCTGCGTGTGGAGCCCCGGCCTGGACGCGCGCGGGAACTCCGTCGCCGGGGTCGCCGCGCTGGACCGGTTCACCACGCTGACCGGCTGGTCGATTTTCTGACCGAACGCGAACGCATGCATTCTTCCCGATAAATTGCGCGACGCACAACGGTCGACAAGAAAGCGCTTACATCTGTACCCTAAGCAGCCGGAACAAGCAGGTCAACCCCGGTCTCGGCGGACCTTTACACAACTGCGTGCAATCGGGTGCACAAAACGCCGTCAGATATTGCCCGGCCCCGCGACGCCGTCTAGCATCAGCGGGAATCGTTTACTGACATAAGCGACATTTCTCCTACGTATTTCCACACCCGCCCCCCGTGTGCCCCGAGGAGCGCATCAGTGAAGTCCAGGCAGAAGAATCCACGCACCGCGGTCCGGTTACTGACGGCCACCGCGCTGGTCGCCGCCACCTGCGGCGCGGCCGTGCTACCCCAGGCGAACGGCGCCCCCGCCGTCAAGCCGGCCGCCAGCACCACCCTCACCGTGCCCGCCGCCGCGGGTGCGGAGGCAGCACTTCCCGGCTACCACATCCAGTCGTCCGCCAAGGTCAGCGACGACTCGTCGGTGAGCAAGCCGGACTTCTCCACCAGCGGCTGGTACCCGGTGTCGGCCCGCTCCACGGTCTTCGCGGGCCTGCTGGAGAACGGCAAATACCCCGACCCGTTCTACTCGACCAACCTGAAGTCGGCCAACCCGGCCGACTTCACCGTGCCGTGGTGGTACCGCACCCAGCTGACCGTGGACTCGACCGCGCAGCGCACCTACCTGGACTTCTCGGGCGTGCTCTCCCGTGCGGACGTCTGGGTCAACGGCACCAAGATCGCCGACAGCAAGCAGGTCGTCGGCTCCTACACCCGCCACGACCTCGACATCACCTCCGTGGTGAAGCCGGGCGCCAACGCGGTCGCGCTGAAGATCTACCCGAACGACCCGAACCGCGACCTCACCATGGGCTGGATCGACTGGGCGCAGACCCCGCCGGACAAGAACATGGGCATCGTGCGTGACGTGCTGGTCCGCCGCAGCGGCCCGGTCGCGCTGCGCGGCGCGCACGTCAACACCAAGCTGGCGAGCGACCTCAAGCACGCGGACCTGACCACCGAGGTCGACGTCCGCAACGACTCCGACGCGCCGGTCACCACGACCGTCTCCGGCACCGTCGCGGGCGTCGCGATCAGCAAGGACGTCACGCTGGCCGCCAAGGAGAAGAAGAACGTCTCCTTCCCGGTGGTCGGTCTCGACAACCCGAACGTCTGGTGGCCGGCGGGCATGGGCGGCCAGCACCGCTACGACCTGAAACTGACCGCCAACGTCGGCGGCTCCGCCTCCGACGACGCGAGCGAGAAGTTCGGCGTCCGCGAGGTCAAGGCCCCGATCCGGGGCGAAGGCCGCCAGTACTCGATCAACGGCAAGGATCTGCTGATCCTCGGCGGCGGGTACTCCCCCGACCTGTTCATGCGCTGGGACGCGGCGCAGGCCAGGACCCGCCTGAACTACGTGCTCAACATGGGCATGAACACGGTCCGCCTGGAAGGCCACATCGAGGGCGACGACTTCTTCGACATGGCCGACGAGATGGGCGTGCTGACCATGCCCGGCTGGGAATGCTGCGACAAGTGGGAGGGCGAGAGCAACGACGGTGGTGAAGGCGGCCAGAAGTGGACGCCGGAGGACTACGTCACCGCCAAGCTCTCGATGACCGGCGAGGCCGAGCGCCTGCGCAACCACCCGAGCGTGATCTCGTTCCACATCGGCAGTGACTTCGCACCCACCGCGCGGCAGGAGAAGGACTACCTGGACGCGGTCAACGCGGCCGACTTCAACGTCCCGATCATCCCCGCCGCCAAGACCAAGTCCACGCCGATCCTGGGCAAGTCCGGTATGAAGATGAACGGCCCGTACGAGTGGATCCCGCCGAACTACTGGTACGACAAGGCGCACAAGAACGCCGGTGGCGCGTGGGGCTTCAACTCCGAGACCAGCGCGGGCGTCAACATCCCGACGCTGGACACCCTCAAGCGGATGCTGTCCTCGAGCGAGCTCGAGTCGCTGTGGAAGAACCCGAAGGCGGTCCAGTACCACCGTTCCCAGTCCGAGCAGTTCAGCACCATCGAGGCGTTCGCCACGGCGCTGAACAACCGGTACGGCAAGTCGTCCAGCCTGGAAGAGTGGGTCAAGAAGTCCCAGCTCGCCCAGTACGAGAACGTCCGCGCCGAGTACGAGTCGCACGCACGGAACTACACCGACTCGTCCAACCCCGCGACCGGCCTCATCTACTGGATGCTGAACAGCCCGTGGACCTCGCTGCACTGGCAGCTCTTCGACCGGTACATGGACCAGAGCGGCGCGTACTTCGGCGTCAAGAAGGCCAACGAGCCGCTGCACATCCAGTACTCGTACGACAACAACTCGGTCGTGGTCATCAACAAGACCCAGAGCGCCGCGAGCGGCCTCAAGGCCACGACCAAGGTGTACAACCTGGACGGCACCGAGAAGTACACCAAGACCGCCACCGTCGCGCCCGCGGCCAACGGCGGCAAGGCCGTCGCGCTGACCATCCCGTCGATCAGCGGCCTGTCCGCGACCTACCTGGTCAAGCTGACCCTGACCGACTCGTCCGGCAAGGAGGTCAGCCGCAACGTGTACTGGCTGTCGTCCGGCTCCAAGAAGGACGAGACGGACTGGAGCACGACCGACTGGTGGGGCTCGAAGATCAAGTCCTACGCGGACCTGTCGGCACTGAGCAAGCTGGCGTCGACCACGGTCTCGACGACCGCGAGCTCGACCACCTCCGGTGACAAGACCATCACCACGGTCACGCTCAAGAACACCGGCTCCGGCAAGATCCCGGCGTTCTACCTGGACGCGAAGGTCGTGTCCGGCGGCGTCCCGGTCCTGCCGGTCGAGTGGACCGACAACGCGGTCAGCCTGTGGCCGGGTGAAACGGTCACGCTCACCGCGACCTACAAGACGGCCGACCTCAAGGGCGGCACCCCGTCCGTGCGGGTGACCGGCCAGAACACCGGAACCCAGACGGTCCCGGGCAAGTAGGTTCACGCCGGTTCGATCCGGTTCGACTGGGCGAAGGCCCCCTCCAGCGCTTGGAGGGGGCCTTCGTCCTTGCTCGCGCTGGGTCGGCCTGAAGGTTGTGAACGAGGCGTTCGCAACGCACAACGTTGCGAACGTGGCGTTCACGTGGATCAACTCGTCCGGCTCCGCCCGAGCCCGCGGAGGGCCAGGCCGTCGAATACGACCCCGGCCGGTCGGAGCTGCCCCATCGAGGGGTGGTGCGTTTTGCGGCGTTGGACGACGCGAAGGGCACTCACCCGTGGATGAAGGGAGCCTTCATCCAGGCGCGGCTGAGTGAGGGCCTCCCTCACCCGAAGCCGGACCGAGCGCCCCGCGCGGGCGAGGCGCCGAGACCGGGGTCGTGAGTGTTTAGACCGGTTAGAACCGGCCGCGTAACTAGTCAGGTCTCTGTCACGTGGTGATCGTCGTTCTGCGATGATCACCACGTGGCCGGGAGTGAGCGTCCGTCGTATGACGAACTTGCTGCCTTGGTGGTGGCTCAGGCCGCGGTGATCGCGACGATTGAGCCGTTGCGAGCTGAGCTGGCCCGGATGACCGAGCGGGTCGCGGAGCTGGAACGACAGCTGAAGACGAACTCGCGTAACTCGTCGAAACCTCCGTCGCAGGACGTGTATGTCAAGCCGGCACCGAAGTCGTTGCGCGGAAAAACCGGTCGTGGCAAGGGAAAACAACCCGGTGCGGCGGGCGCGAACCTGAAGCTGGTCGATAATCCCGACAGGGTTGTCGAGCATGTGCCGTCGGCGTGCTCGGGCTGCGGGACCGGGTTGCGGAACCGGCCCAGTGTCGATGTGGTGCGCCGTCAGGTGCACGACCTGCCCGAGATCACGCCCGTGGTGACCGAGCATCGGCTGCATCAGCGGCGTTGCCGGTGCGGGGTGCTGACCACCGCGGCCGCGCCGGCCGAGGCGAGTGCCCCGGCGTGTTACGGGCCGAACGTGACCGCGTTGGCGGCGTATCTGCTGACCTATCAGCACATCCCGATCGCCCGCGCCGCGCAACTGCTGGCCGACGTGCTGGGCATGAACGTGTCCACCGGCTGGGTCTCCTCCGTGCTGCGGCAGGTCGCACCAGCCTTGCAACCGTTCACCGACGCCGTCCACGACGCGGTGCGCCGGGCGCCGGTGGCGCATTTCGACGAGACCGCGCTGCGCGCGGCCGGTGTCCGATGGTGGCTGCACTCGGCCTCCACCGAGAAACTCACGACCTATCTGCTGCACCCCCAACGCGGCCGCGACGCGATCGACGCGTTCGGTGTCCTGCCCGGCTTCGCCGGCATCGCGGTGCACGACGGCTGGCACCCCTACCGCACCTACACCGAGGTCGTCCACGCGCTCTGCAACGCCCACCACCAGCGCGAACTCATCGCCGCCACCGAAACCCACCCCGATCAGGACTGGCCCGGCCTGCTGATCGGCGTGCTCGACGAACTCAACGTCGCCGCCCACACCGCCCGCGACCTCGACCTACCCGAACTACCCGCCGAAGTCCTGCACCCGATGATCACCCGCTTCGACAAACACCTCGCCGACGGGCTGAACCTGCATCCCCGCAACCACATCGGACACCCGCAAGGCGGCCGGCCCCGCCAAACCACAACCCGGGCCCTGCTCGAACGACTACACAAATACCGCGACGACGTCCTGCGGTTCGCGTTCGACCTGACAGTGCCTTTCACCAACAACCAGGCCGAACGCGACATCCGCATGACCAAAACCCAACTCAAACTCGCCGGCTGGCGCACCCGCACCGGAGCCACCACCTGGCTCACAGTGCGGTCCTACATCTCCACCACCCGCAAAAACGGCGTCCACACCCTCACCGCACTCCACAACGCCATCACCGGCAACCCCTGGCTACCAACCAACCCCAGCAACCACCTGACTAGTTACCCGGCCGCACCACTCACGACCCCCACGACGACCCCGGCCAGCCGTGAGCGAGCGGAACCTCTGCTGCGTCAGATGCAGCAAAGGTTCCACTCGCCCGCCACGTTTGCCCTTCCGGCCAATAACCGCCCTAAACACTCACGACCCCATGAGCAAGTTACCTTTTTGGGGCCGGGCTTGGGGAATTGCCGATATTCGCGGGGTTGAGACGGTCTTTCACCGAAGGTGTGGGGTTTTCCTGGGCGGGGGTATGTGTTTTCCACAAAGGACCCGTGGTTTCGTCACGAAATAGGGCGGCGGGGCGGGCTCACTCTTCTGGACTGCTCGGTTGTTTCCGAGGCCGGGGTTTCGCGGCGGTCTGCGTGTAACTTGGCCGCAGTGCCCCGAAAACGTCGCGCTCTGGGGAGGGCGGACACGCACGCAACGTCGGGAGGCACCCCAAGGACGAATCAGCCCAGAAGGGGGAGGCGGTCATGCCCGCTACTTCTAATCTCGACCAGATCATCGAGAAGTACGCCACGGGGAGCTTCACCGACGAAACGCCGTTGCTGGCGGCGGGAATCGAATCTTTGGCGCTCTTGCGGCTGGCGGTGGACGTCGTCGATGACGAGGACGCCGAAATCGATCTGACCAGTCTTGTCGACGTGAAGACCATCGGGGATCTCAAGGTCTGGTTGACCGAGCTGGCGGCAGGCGCATGACCAGCCAGGCCTTCTCCATAACCGGGTCCCAGCAGGGACTTCTCGTTGTGCACAACCGGGCCGCCGGCCAGCCTGTGTACAACATGCTGGTCCGGTTCGACCTCGATCCGCGGCATGACGCCGCGCGGGTGGAAGCCGCGATCGCCGCGGTGGTCGCGATGCAGCCGGCGCTGCGGCAGACCTTTGGTGTGCTGCCGGAGATGCACGCGCGGCTCACGCCCGCGGCGCCGGCCGTTCCTTGTGAACGGGTGGTCGTGGCGGCCGCCGATTTCGACGAGGCGGTCGTGGCCACCTCGCAGCGGATCGGCAGGCCCGAGTTCGATTTGGAGAACGGCCCGGCGTACCGGTTCGCGACCGTGCGGGCGAGCGATGACAGCGCTTCGGTGATCTTGCTGGCCGATCATCACATCGTCCTCGACGGACTGTCCGTCGGGCCGTTGGTCGGTGATCTGGAGCGGATGCTGACCGAGCCGCTCACGCGGGCGGAGATCGACGCGAAGGTGGAGCTGCGGGAACGCGCCTACCTCAAGGAAATGGCCGCGCAGCAACGCGCGGGCACGGCGGACGCGACGCTCGAACGGTCCGCGGCCTGGGCGGAGCGGCTGCGTGCGGTCCCGCCGCTGGAGCTGGCTCCGCGGCCGGGACGGCCGACGCAGACGTCGTTCAGTGGCGCGCGGGTGCGGTGGCAGCTCAGTGACGCCGAGGCGGCCGCGCTGACCGCGACCTGCCAGGACCTGAACGTCTCCCCCTTCGTGTTGTTCACCGGGATCTACGGCGCGGTGCTGGCGCGCCACGGGAATGTGCCGGAAGTGCTCGTCGGCAGCCCGTTCCTGGCGAGGCGGACCATCGGCGCGTTCGATCTGTGCGGGTTCTTCGTCAACACGCTGCCGGTGACCGTCGGGGTCGACTGGACGCGCTCTGTCGCCGACCATCTGTCCACTGTGGTCACCGAGGCGATCGACTTCTGCCGCGCCAACACCGACATCAGTTTCACGCAGCTCGTCGCGGACGTGCGGCCGGACCGGACGACGAACCGGAACCCGTTGTTCTCCGCCATGGTGGCGATGCAGGACACGTTCACCGCGGGCACGGACGGGCCCGTCCGGCGGGTCACCGAGCCCGGCAACGACACCGCGAAGTTCGACCTGTGGCTCGGGCTGACGCCGGTCGACGGCAGCTGGCTGCTGGAGCTCGAGTACGACCTCGAGCTCATCGCGCCCGCCATCGCCGACGAGCTGCTCACCTCGCTGCGCACCGCGCTGCGCCGGGCCATCACCGACAGTTCCCTTTCGCTGGCCGGGCTTTTCGCCGACGCCTCGGCGGGCGCGAGCACGCGGTCCGACGGCTGGCGCGCCCAGCCTGAGCACGCGACGCTGGTCGACGGTGTCGAGGCGCCGGCGCGGCGGACACCGGACGCGATCGCCATCGACGAGCCGGGCCGGCAGGTGACGTACGCGGAACTCGTCGACGCCGTCGAGCGGGCTTCCGGCGGGCTCGCCGAGCGCGGCATCGGCCGCGGCGACCTGGTCGGGCTGGCCGGTGACAACCTCGTCGACGCCGTCACCGCCGTGCTGGCGATCCTGCGCCGCGGCGCGGCTTTCCTGCCGCTGGACGCGAATCTGCCCAAGGAACGCCTGACCTACATGGTCGGCAAGGCGGACTGCCGTCTCATCGCGGGCAACGAGGTCGTGCCCGATGTGTCCACAGTGGCCATCAAGGAACTGGTCGAGGCCGAGCCCGGCGAAGCTCAGGGCGACCCGGACGCGGCGGTCTACGTCATGTTCACGTCCGGCTCGACCGGCACGCCCAAGGGTGTCCAAATGGGACAGCGCTGGCTGACCCGGCTGGCCGCCTGGCAGGTCGACGCGCTGGGCATGGACCACGACACCCGGTTCCTCCAGTACGCGCCGCTCGGGTTCGACGTCTGCTTCCAGGAGATACTGCCGACGCTGCTCAGCGGCGGCACGGTCATCTCGCGGGGCGCGGCCGACCGGCGTGACTTCGCCGCGGTGCTCAAGCGGATCGCCGAGTCCGAGGCCACGCACGTCTACCTGCCGGTGGCGGCGCTGCGCCCGATGGTGCTGCACGCGCTCGACCGCGGCACGCGGCTTCCCGCGCTGCGCAAGCTCTGCGTCTCCGGCGAACAGTTGCTCGTGGACGAACAGTTGCGCGAGTTCTTCGTCCAGCACCCGCATTGCGAGCTGGTCAATCACTACGGCCCCACCGAGACCCAGGCCGTCACCACGCGCAGGCTGTCGGCCGAGGACGCGTCGTGGCCGACGCACGTGCCGATCGGGACGCCGCTGCCCGGCGTCGCCGCGTACGTGGTCGACGCGACCGGGCACCTCGCGCCCACCGGGGTCTCCGGCGAGCTTTTCCTCGGCGGTGACTGCCTTTCCGACGGCTACCGCAACGATCCCGGGCTGACCGGGGAGCGGTTCGTGCCGGACACCTTCGCCGGCGAAGGCCTGATGTACCGCACCGGGGACCTGGTGGTCCGCGACCACCGGGGCGAGCTGATCTTCCTCGGCAGGCTGGACACCCAGGTCAAGATCCGGGGAAACCGGGTCGAACTCAGCGAGATCGAGGCGGTGGCGACCCGCGTGCTCGGCGTGCGCCAGGCCGTCGCGGTGGTGCACGGTGAAGGCTCCGCCAAGGAGATCGCGCTGCTGCTGCTCCCCCATCCCGGCGCGACGCCGGAGCCGGAGCGGGTGCGCACCCACATCGCGGCGACGCTGCCCGAGTACATGCGTCCACTGTGGATCTTCACGGTGGACGAGATCCCGGCGACGCCCACCGGCAAGACCGACCGCAGGGCGCTCGGCCGGATACTCGACGAGCAGCTCGCCGCCCACCGCCAGGACGAGGTCACGGTGGCGGAGTACGAAAGCGATCTCGAACGCGACCTCGCCGCGTTGTGGTCGCGGGTGCTCAAGATCGACGGCATCCTCCGCGACCGGCCGGTGCTGGAGTACGGCGCGCATTCGCTGAACATCTTCACCACCTTCGCGGAAATCCAGCAGACGTACGGGGTCACGCTGACGATGGGCGAGTTCTTCGCGTCGCCCACGATCGCGACGCTGGCCTCGATGATCCACTCGGTTCAGGAGGACGAATGACGACCACGACGGATTCCAGCAGGCTGGTCCCGCTGGTGCGCAAGGGTTCCCGCCCGGCGGCCGTGCTGCTTCCCGGCGCGGGCGGCGGTCTCGGCTACTACCTGAAGCTGGCGGGGTTCCTGGGCAAGACGAGGAATGTCTACGGAATCCGGGCGTCGGGCCTGGTCGCGGGCGAGGGCACCGAGAACCGCGTCGGCGACATGGTCGACTCGGTCGTCCAGGTGCTCGACAACGCCGGCGTCGAGCCGGACCTCGTGCTCGGCTGGTCGATGGGCGGGGTGATCGGCTGGGAGACGAGCCGCAGGTTCGCCGAGCGTGGCGTCCAACCGAACCTGGTCATGCTGGACACCTCGCCGTTCGCCTTCGCGGCCGGTGACGGGTTCGCGGACTGGCTGCTGGACAAGATCGGCGGCATGCTCGGTCCCCGGCCGGACGAGGAGGCCGCGGCGCGGGTCAAGCGGGTGCTGGAAGGTCAGCTGACCGCGTTGTCGGACAACAAGGTCGAGCGCGAGTACGCGGGCCGGGTGCTGTACTTCGCCTGCGCCGAGCCGGAAGACGCGCGCGAGCTGAACCTGGCGACCTGGCGGCAGCTGGCGCCCGACCTGACCGAACACCAGGTGAGCGTCGATCACTACTCGATCGCCAAGCCGGAGAACTTCCCCCAGCTGCAGGAAGCGCTGGCGTCCTTCCTGAACACCTGACATTTGGAGTCTGCCGTCATGACCACACGTTCACTCTTCGACTGGTTCCACGCCTCGGCGCGGGCGTACCCGGACAACGTGGCGCTGGAGGTCGGCGCCGAGGTCTACACCTACCGCGAGCTGCTGGGCGCGGTGGAGCAGGCCTCGGCCGCGATGCTCGCCGCGCATGACGGCCCGCTCAAGCGGATCGGGATACTGACCGCGCGCAGCACGTCCGGCTACATCTCCTACCTGGCGGCGCTGCGGCTCGGCGCGACCGTGGTGCCGATGAACCCGGCCAACCCGGCCACCCGCAACCTGGGCATCACCGCGGAGGCCGGGCTCGACCTGACGATGATCGACGACAGCGCGGGCGACGGCGCGGCGGAGTACCGCGCGAACGCGGGCGTCGACATCCTCGACCTGACCGGCGACAACTGGAAGCGGTACCTGGAAACGGATCCCGCGCTCGTCGTCCCGGCGATCGTGGAGCCGCACCCGGACGACCCGGCGTACCTGATCTGCACCAGCGGCACCACCGGCCGCCCGAAAGGCGTGCCGATCACGAACGCCAACCTCCACGGTTTCCTGTCCGAGGTGGCGAAGCGGTACCGGTTCGGGCCGACCTCGCGTGGCGCGCAGACGTTCGAGCTGAGCTTCGACGGGCACGCGCTGGCCATGTTCGGCACCTGGGGTGGCGGCGGCGCGGTCGTCGTCGCGCAGCGGCACGACGTGCTGGCGCCGGTCAAGTTCATCAACAACAAGCGGTTGACGCACTGGATGTCCGTGCCGTCGCTGATCTGGTTCGCGAAGCGGCTGCGCGCGCTCGGCCCCGGCAGCATGCCGACGCTCGAACTGAGCTCGTTCGGCGGCGAGGCGCTGACCGTGGAACACGTCGAGGCGTGGACCAGGGCGGCGGTGAACACCGCGGTGATCAACTGCTACGGGCCCAGCGAATGCGCCTGCATCGTCACCGCGTACGAGGTGCCCGCCGATCCGGCCGACCGGGTTCCGACCTCGAACGGCTCGCTGCCGATCGGCGACGTGTTCCCTCGCCTGGAGTACGTGCTGCTCGACGAGGACCTCAAGCCCAGCGACGACGGCGAGCTCTGCATCCGCGGCGACCAGCGCTTCCCCGGTTACCTCGACCCGTCGGACAACGTCGGCCGCTTCGTGTCCATTGTGGACGACGTGGCGACGTCGTACGACGGGAGCACGCCGCTCACTTCGCAGCACTGGTACCGCACGGGTGACCGGATCCGCCGGGAGAACGGCGAACTCGTGCACCAGGGCCGTGTCGACCTCCAGGTGAAGGTGCTCGGCAACCGCGTGGAACTCGGCGAGATCGAGAGTTCGCTGCGCAGGCACGAAACCATCTCCGAGGCCGTGGTCGTCACGATCCCCGCCTCGGACGGCGAGGTCGACCTGCACGCGTTCTACCTCGGCGAGGAGCTTTCCGACGACGAGCTGATCGAACTCGTCTCGGATCTGCCGAAGTACATGCGGCCGCGTGGTTTCCACCACCGCGACGAGTTCCCGATCACCGACAACGGCAAGGTCGACCGCCGCAAGCTCGTCGACGCGTTCCTCGGCCGCTGAGAAAGGACCTGATCGTGGACACGGGGGTGGAGCACGAGACGACCACCGCGACGCCGTCGCAGGCGGCGATGTGGTGGTTGCACCAGCGCGCCAAGGACAAGTCGGTCTACCACATCACCTGGCGGCTGATCGCCGAGCGCGCGGTCGACCAAGCCGCGCTGGAGACGGCGTGGCAGCGGGTGGTCGACCGGCACGACGTGCTGCGGACTTCCGTGGTGCGGGTGGACGAGGACGTGCGGCTTCGGGTCCGGCCCAAGCTGCGCGCCTTCGTCCGCCGGGTCGAGACGGACGGACCCGTCTCCGGCGAGCTGCTCGGGCTGCTCGCCGAAGAGGCGCAGCAGCAGCCGATGTCGCTCGAAGAGGCGCCGCTGGCCCGACTCGCGTACGTCCGAGCGGGTGACCGGCACGAACTCCTGCTCACGGTCCATCACCTGCTTCTCGACGGCTGGGGACTGCAGCTGGTCGTCGAGGACCTGTCGACGGCCTACGCCGCCGCGGTCGCTGGCACCGAGCCCGAGTTCGAGATCGAGCCGGAGCCGTTCCAGCGGTACGCGGACCGGCAGCGAGCGGGCGCGCCGTGGACGGCCGACGTCGAGTACTGGCGTGACCGGCTGGCCGGCGCGTCCGCCACGACGATCGCCGCGAGCACCGGCGCCGAGTTCGTGCCCGGCGCGCCCGGCGTGGTGTTCCGGCACACCTTCGGCGCACCGGCCACGGCCGGGATCGCGGCGCTCGCCAAGCGCACGTTCGCGACCCCGTTCGCCGTGTTCCAGGCCGCCATGCACATCGTGCTCGCGCGGGGCGGCGCCGGGCCGGACGTCACGATCGGGACGGAACTGGCGAACCGGATGACCCCGCAGGAGCAGGGTGTCGTCGGGTATCTCGCCAACCTGTGCCTTTCGCGGGGTCACGTGGCCGACACGTCCACGGTGGCCGACATCGTGACCGCCGCGCGTGACGACGCCTGGGCGACGATCGCGCACCAGGCCGCGCCGTACCCGGTCGTTTTCGGGGCGCTGCCTGAAGAAACCCGGCACCGGCTGACCGACGACTGCCCGGTCGGGCTGAGCCACCTCGGGCCGATCGGCACCGGGCTCGCGCTCGGCGACATCGGACTGGCGTTGCAGCCGAGCCCGAACCGGGCGGCCAGAGCCGACTTTTCCATCTCCACCTGGGAAGCCGACGGCAAATACCACGCGGAGGTCGAGTACAACACCGGCCGCTACGACCGGGCGACCGCCGACGCGCTGCTCGCCGACCTGGAGACCGTGCTCGCGGCCGGCCCGGATCAGCTGGTCGGCGGCATCGAGGTGACCACCCGGTCCACCCAGGCCCGTACCGAAGGCGGCGACGCGGTCGCGGCGCCGGCGGGCCACCCCGGGTCGGACGCCTGGCGGCAGGTGAACGCGGTCTGGGCCGAGCTGCTCGGCAAGCCGCCGGAGGGGCCCGACGTGGACTTCTTCAACGCGGGCGGCAATTCCCTGTTCCTGCTGCGGCTCAGTGCCGCGCTGGAGGACGCGACCGGGGTGTTCATCGACGCGGTGGAGTGGCTCGCCGAGCCGACCCCGCGCGAGCTGGTGAAACTGGTGGCTGGCACCGAAGACGGGCCGGGCGACGCGCCGACGACGACCACCGTCTCGCTGCGCGAGGGCACCGGACCGCACCTGCACCTGCTGCCCGGTGCCGGCGGCAGTCCCGGTGACTTCCGGGCGATCGTCGACGCGCTTCCGGCGACCTGGCGGGTGACCGCCTCTCGGGAGCAGGAGCCCGCGACGAGCATCAAGGAGATGGCTCGGCGGTTCGCGGCCGATCTGGCCGCCGAAGGGCTCGACCCGGACGTGCTCGGCGGCTGGTCGATGGGCGGCCTGGTGGCGTACGAGATGTCGTCGGAATCCGCGAAACCGTTGGTGCTGCTGGATTCCCCGCCGCCGGTCGGGCACACGCCGGAGCCGGACGACGCGCTGTTCGCCGCGTTCTCGTCGGCGTTCGCCTCGGGTCTGCCGTCGATCGTCGGCGAACCCGGGTTCCAGGTCAGGGTGCTCGCCGCGTGGCTGGCGGCCGACGGCCAGCCGATCCCCGCCGAGACGCTGGAAGAGCGCTGGCACGCCTACGCCAGGCACGCCAGGCTGGGCGAGTCCTACGTCGGCCCGGCGGAACTGCCGGTCACCGCGCTGGTCGTCGGCGCGGACCTGGACGCGGCGGGATGCGAGGACTGGGCGAACCGGTTCCGCGAGCCGACGGTGCTGCGGACCGGCGCCGATCACCACGGCGTGCTGCGCGACGACGTCGCCCGGCAGGTCGCGGCGGCGATCGCGGAATTCGAAAAGGGGCGGCTGGTGTGAACACCGGCAAGCGGGTCGTGCTGAAGATCGGCACCAGCTCCCTGATCACCGACGGCCGGGTCGACCCCGACCGGCTCGACAGGCTTTGCGAGGCGATCCACCGGGGGATCGCCTCAGGCTTGGCGCCGGTGCTGGTGGCATCGGGCGCCATCGCCGCGGGCCGGACCGCGTACCCGGAGATAGCGCGGTCCGGCGGTGACGCCGCCCAGCAGGTGGCGGCCGCACTGGGGCAAGGCCTGCTCTACCCGGCGCTGCGGGAGCGGTTCGCCGCGTACGGCCTGGTGACCGGGCAGGTGCTGCTCACACCGCACGACCTGATCGAGCCGGAGTCGGGGGTCCGGGTGCGTGCCCTGTTCGACGAGATGCACCGGCACGGCTACCTGCCCATCGTCAACGAGAACGACGCGCTCGGCGTGCGCAACAACGACGTGCTCGCCGCGTTGCTGTCCGGGTTCCTCGAAGCGGAACTCCTCTTGCTGCTGACCAACGTGCCGGGGCTCTACGACGGCAACCCGATGCTCGGCGCGTCCGCGCGCAAGATCGGCCACGTGCCGGCGCTGAACGCGGAATTCGAGGCCATGGCGGGTGATTCGACCGGTGACGGCGGCACCGGCGGCATGCGGATGAAGCTCGCCGCCTGCTGGATCGCCACCTATTCCGGCGTGCGCACGGTCATCGCCGACACCGCCGATCCCGCCGTGCTCATCGACGCCTACCGCGGTGTCGCCGTCGGCACCGACTTCGCGCCACGCCCGGTGCACGGCAAGCCGCCGTCGGCGGGCAGGCTGTGGCGCGCTTTCCGCACCCCGCCACGGGGTGTGATCACGCTGGCGCCTGCCGGGCGGCTGGCCATCGAACACCGGCAACCGTTGCGGCGGGTGCAGGTCACCACCGCGCGCGGGCGGTTCCGCGCGGGCGACGTGGTGGACCTGACCGGCCCCGACCAGCGCCTGCTCGCGCGCGGGGGCATCCGGTTCGGCGCGGCCAGCGTCGAATTCGGCTGCGCGCCGGACACCGCGCTGCTCGCCGGTTCGGACTACGTACGCATCGGAGAGGACTGATCATCATGACCGTGCTGGACCAGTGTCAGGACGCGGTCGCGGCCTCGGCCGTGCTCAAGCGGCTGACCACCGCGCAGAAGAACGCCGTGCTGCGTGACATGGTCGAGGCCATCGAAACGCACCGGGACTCGATCATCGCGGCCAACGCCGAAGACGTCGCCGCCGCCCGTGAAGCCGGCACCTCCGCGACGCTCGTGGACCGGCTGACGCTCACCGAACGCCGCGCGGCCGGGCTGACCGCCGCCATCCGCACGATCATCGACCTGCCCGATCCGTCCGGGCGGGTGGTGGAGGGCTGGACCAGGCCGAACGGGCTGCGCATCGAACGGGTGCTGGAGCCGCTGGGTGTCATCGCGGTGATCTACGAGGCCCGCCCGAACGTCACGGCCGAGGTGGCCGCGCTGTGCCTGAAGTCGGGCAACTGCGCCATTCTGCGCGGCTCGTCGACGGCGATGCACACCAACCGCGCCATCATGGCCGCGCTGGACTCCGCGATCGCGAAACACCCCGGCGTGCCGTCCGCGATCGTCCAGCTGGTCGACGACCCGTCACGCGAAGCGGCGCTGGAACTGATGCGGGCCAAGGGTTACGTCGACCTGCTGGTGCCGCGCGGCGGTCCCGAGCTCATCGCGTCGGTCGAGCGCAACGCGACCGTGCCGACGGTGATCGACGGCGCAGGCAACTGCCACCTCTACATCGACGCCACCGCGCTGCCGGGCATGGCGACCGAGGTCGTCGTCAACGCGAAGACGTCCCGGCCGAGCGTGTGCAACGCGATCGAAACCCTGCTGGTGCACGAGGATCTGGCCGCGGACTGGCTGCCGGGCGCGCTGGACGAGCTGGCTGCGGCCGGTGTCGAGATCCGGGGCTGCGCCCAGGTTTGCGAGGCGTGGCCGAAGGCCGTCGAGGCCACTGTGGACGATTGGGCGACCGAGTACCTCGACCTGGTGCTCGCGGTGCGCGTGGTGTCCGATGTGGACGAAGCGATCGCGCACATCCGCGAGTGGGGCACCGGGAACGCCGAGGGCATCGTGGCGCAGGACATCGCGGTGGCGAACCGGTTCGCCCGCGAGGTCGACTCCGGCAGCGTGTTCGTCAACGCCTCGCCCCGCTACTCCGACGGCGGCGAGTTCGGCTACGGCGTCGAAATCGGGGTGTCCACGCAGAAACTGCACGCGCGCGGCCCGATGGGGCTGGCCTCGCTGATGACCGCGAAGAACGTCGTCTGGGGCGACGGGCAGACCAGGACGGTCGCCTGATGGTCAATCCGCTGCGGCCCAGCTCGCTGCTGGAGTCCGTCGACCAGGCGATCTCCATCAAGTACAACAACCTGGTCTACGACCTCAAGTCGACCGGCCACGACATCATCACGCTCTCGCTCGGCGAGTCGTTCTTCGACGTGCCCGCCCCGGATTTCGGCGGCATCGACCCGGCCGAGCTGCACCACTACTCCCATTCCCGCGGCCTGCCCGAGCTGCGCAGGCAGCTGGCCAAGTACTACGGGAACCAGTTCGGCCTGTTCTTCGACCCCGACCACGAAATCCTGATCACCGCCGGGTCCAAGATAGCGATCTACCTGGCGCTGCTGGCGACCGTCGAGCCCGGCGACGAGGTGCTCGTGCTCGAGCCGTTCTGGCTGAGCTATCCCACGCAGGTCCGGCTGTGCGGCGGCGTCCCGGTGAGCGTGCCGCACGACGTCAGCGTCTTCGAGCTGGGCGCGTACGTCACCGGCCGCACCAGGGCGATCATCGTCAACAACCCGAACAACCCGAGCGGTCACGTCTACACGGCCGCCGAGCTGGACCATCTGCACGCGCTGGCCGACGAGCACGGCCTGCTGCTGATGGTGGACGAGGCGTACAACGAGTTCGTCGAGCCGGGCACCGAGTTCATCACCTGCGGCGCGGCCGATCCGGAGCTGCGGCACACGGTCACGCTGAACTCGATGTCCAAGAACTACGGCATTTCCGGGTGGCGCGTCGGCTACGTCGTCGCCCACCGCACGCTGATCGACCAGATGCTCAAGGTCAACCAGCACCTGATCACCTGCGCGCCGACGCCGTTGATGCGGTATCTCGCCGACCATTTCGACACGCTCATCGAGGGCACGCGGCCGCAGATCCAAGCCGTGGTCGCGCGCCGCAACGAGGTGGCGGGCTGGCTGGCCGAGCGCGGCATCGAGGTGCTGCCCGGCGAGTCGACCTTCTACCTCTTCGCCTCGCTGGGCCGTTCGAAGCTGGGGTCGGACGCGTTCGCCGACCGGCTGCTGCGTGAATCCGGCGTCTGCGTGGTGCCCGGGATCGCCTACGGGGACTCGTGCGACCACCACATCCGGATCTCGGTCGGCACCGAGCCGCCCGAGCGGATCCGGCGTGGCCTCGACGCGATCGCGGACCTCATCGAGAGCACCGGGTAATGCGGGTCGACCTGGTCGCGGACCTGGGTGAGGGGTTCGGCGCCTACCGCATGGGCGACGACGCGGCCTTGCTCGACGTCGTCTCCTCGGCCAACATCGCCTGCGGTTTCCACGCAGGCGATCCCCGGCTGATGGAGGAGACGGTGGCCGCGTGCGTCCGGCGCGGCATCGGCGTCGGCGCGCATCCGGGGTTTCCCGACCTGGCCGGTTTCGGCAGGCGCACCATGGAGCTCACCGCCCGCGAGGTGCGGACCGACGTGCTGTACCAGCTCGGTGCGCTCGGCGCGTTCGCCACCGCGGCGGGCGCCCGGCTGCGGCACGTGACCCCGCACGGCAGGCTCGGCAACCTGGCGATGAGCGAGCGGCCGTACGCGGAGGCCGTGGTCGACGCCGTGGCCTCGTTCGACCGTTCGCTGATCATGGTCACGCAGGACGGCGTGCTCGCCGAAACCGCGCGGAAGGCGGGACTGCCGGTCGCGATCCTGATGCTGGCGGACCGGGGCTACCGGGACGACGGCACGCTGGTGCCACGCAAGGAACCTGGCGCGGTCCTCACCGATCCCGGCGAGGTGGCCGCCAGGGTGGTGCGGGCGGTCACCGGCGGGGTCGTGCGGACCGTGACCGGCCGCGACCTGCCCATCGCGTGCGACACCGTGCTGGTGCACGGGGACACCCCCGGCGCGGTCGACCTCGCGCGCGGCATCCGCGGCGCGCTGCACGAGGCGGGCGTGGACATCGCGCCGCTCGTGGGTGCGCCGTGAAGATCGAACACTGCGGTGATTCGGCACTGCTGGTCCGGCCCGGCGGGGATTCGGCGTGGCAGGCCGTGCAGAACCTCGCGGACGCGCTCACCGGCTCGGACGTGACCGATCTGGTGGCGACGTACGACAGCCTGCTGGTCACGTTCGACTGCGCGCGTGTCCGGCACGACGAGCTGGCCGCCCGGATCCGCGAACTCGATCTTGAAAAGGCTTATACACCACCAGTTTCTCGACTTTTCGAGATCCCGGTCGTCTATGACGGTCCCGATCTGGCGGACGTCGCCCTCGAACTCGGTCTCAGCGAGGACGAGGTCGTCCGGCTGCACTCCGGCACCGACTGGGTGGTGCGGTTCCTGGGCGCGCCGGCGGGCGCGCCGATGCTCGACGGCTCCCCGTTTCCCGCCCGCGTGAGCCGCCGCCCGAGTCCACGCACGTCGGTGCCCGCCGGTTCGGTCGCCGTGTCCGGCACGCAGGCGGTGATCTACCCGGTGGTCTCGCCGGGCGGGTGGCGGTTGCTCGGCCGGACCCCGCTGAAGCTGGTCGACACGTCCCGCGACCCGATGGTGCCGTACCGGCCTGGCGACCGGTTCCGATTCGTGCCGGTGTCCGGGGCGCTGCCGTGATCACGGTGCGGCGGGCCGGGCTCGCCGCGGTCACCGATCTGGGCAGACCGGGTTTCGCCAGGCAGGGCCTGCCCGCGGGCGGCGCGGCCGACCAGTACTCGGCCTCGGTGGCCAACATCCTGGCGGGCAACGCGGAGAACTCGCCCCTGATCGAGGTGACCGCGTCGGATTTCGCCTTCACCACGGACCGGCCCGCGTTCCTCGCGATCACGGGCGCGCCGGTGACCGTCACCGTGAACGGGTCACGTCGGCGCGCCTGGGAACCCTTGTGTGTCAACGCTCATGACCTCGTGGAGTTGACCGGTCTCACCGGCTTACGTGCCTACGTCGCGGTCAACGGCGACTGGCACGTCGACCGGACGCTCGGCAGCTGCGCGGCCGCGCCGGAACTCGGCGTGCGCCCGTGGCTGCGCGCGGGCTCGGTCGTCGACGTGCGCGACGGCCACCGTCCCGTCGACCACCCCGTCTTCGTGCTCGGCGCGGTCGCGCCCCGGTTCCCCGACCCGCTCACGATCGACATCACGGCGGGCCCGGACGCTGACGAGGCGGTGGCGGCCGCGCTGACCATCGGCACGTACACGGCCAAGGCCGACAGCGACGACATCGGCGTCCGCCTCGACGGCCCGGTGCCCACCGGGGTCGCCAAGACCGACCTGCTGTCGAAGGGCGTGCCGCCGGGCGCGGTCGAGCTGCCGCCCGGTGACGAGCTGCTGGTGCTGCGCCGCTCGCATCCGATCACCGCGGGCTACGCGGTGATCGCCGTCGTGACCCGCGCCGGGCTGTCCACGCTCGGCCAGGTTCGCCCAGGTCAGCGGCTCAGGTTCCGGCTCCGCACGATAGAGGATGCGGTCGGCGATCATCGACGGCAACGTCAGGTACTGGACGCACTGACTCGGCGGGCACGCACCGCGTACACCAGCGCGGGCGTCCCGACGGCGGAAAGGACAGCGTCATGACGGAAACGCTCGAACCACGGGTGCGGGCGGCGGCCGACCACAGCGGCCGCAACACCACCGTGCTGGTGGCCTTCACCGCGGCCACCAACCTCGCCGACGGCGTGCTCAAGGTGGCGCTGCCGCTGATCGCCACGACACTGACCAGCTCACCGGCGCTGGTCTCCGGCGTGCTCACCACGCTGATGCTGCCGTGGCTGTTCACCGCGCTGCACGTCGGCGTGCTCGTCGACCGCGGCGACCGGCGGAAACTGTTGTGGCTGGCCAACTTCGTCCGGGTCGCGGTGGTGGGCGGCCTGCTCGCGGCGGTGCTGTCGGACGTGCTGACCCTGCCGATGATCTACGCGGGCGGCGTCATACTCGGCGTGGCCGAGGTGATCGCGCTGACCGCGGCGGCCGCGCTGCTCCCCTCGGTCGTCTCCGGCCCGAAACGCGAACGCGCGAACTCCTGGCTGACCGGCGCGGAAACCGTGTGCAACGAGTTCATCGGCCCGTTCCTCGGCGGCCTGCTGGTGGCCGCGGGCGCCGGGATCGTGCTCGGCACGACCGCGCTCACCTACGCGATCACCGCGGCCACCCTGGTCTTCCTGATCGGCCGCTTCCGCGTCCCGCAGACCACGGCCGCCAAGCCAGCCGTCCACGCGCAGATCGCCGAAGGCCTGCGGTACCTGTGGGACCAGCGCGTGCTGCGCGTGATGACCGTGCTGGTCACCGCACTGAACTCGCTGTGGGGCGCCTGGCTGGCGCTGATGCCGTTGTACGCCACCACCGCCATGGGCGTCGACAAGGCCGTCTACGGCCTCCTGGTCGGCGCGCTCGGCGCCGGCGGGACGCTCGGCGCGCTGCTCGTGGCCACCTGCAACCGGCTCTTCGGCCGCCGCCAGGTCATGCTGGGCAACATCTTCCTGACCGGCACCATGGTCGCCACCCCGGCGTTCAGCACCAACGCGTGGGTGGTCGCGGCTGGCGCGTTCCTCGGCGGGCTCGGCAGCGGCCTGTGGGTGGTCAACTCCCGCACCGTCAGCCAGACGCTCGTCAGCACGGCCATGATGGGCCGCTACAGCGCCACCGCCCGCCTCTTCGGCTGGGGCGCGGTGCCGCTGGGCGCGTTCCTGTCCGGCCTGCTGGCCGAGTGGGCGGGCACCCAGGTCGCGTTCGCGGTCTTCACCGTGATCGCGCTGACGGTCGTGGTGCCGTTCCTCCGGGTGTATTCCCGGCCGGTGGCGGCCGACATGGAGCGGCGGATCGCCTCCGGCGTGGAACCGGCGGCACAATGACGTTCGTGAGGACCATGCTCGAGTTACTGGACGCCTACGACGACTACCCCCAGGCCCGCGCACTGCGCGAGCGCACCTACGAAGGCCTCGGCGACGTCGTCGTCGACGTCGGCTGCGGCAGCGGACTCGCCGTCGGCGAACTGGCCGCGCTCGGCGCGAAGGCCATCGGCGTCGACCTCGACACCGACATGATCGACGTCGCCATCGAGCGCTGGCCCGACTGCGAGTTCCACGTCGCCGACGTCACCGACCTCCCGTTCGACGACGGCTCGCTCACCGGCTACCGCGCCGACAAGGTCCTGCACGACCTCCCCGACCCCGAGGCGGCCATCGTCGAGGCGCACCGCGTGCTCGCCGACGGCGGCCGCGCGCTGCTCACCGCGCAGGACTGGGACGCGTACATGATCGACTCCGACGACCCGGAGCGCACCCGCGACCTCATCCGCGCCCGCGCCGACGGCGTGACGCACCCCTGGATCGCCCGCACCTACCGGAACCTCCTGCTGGACAACGGTTTCACCGACGTCACCGCGGAGGTCCACACCATCGTCTGGACCGGCGAGGCGGCGTTGCCCATGCTCGCCAACATCGGCGGCAAGGGCGCCTGGTTCAAGGAGCAGACCGCCCGCGCCAAGGCGGACCGCCTCTTCGTCGCGGTCCCCTTCGTCCTCACGACCGGCGTAAAGGACTCGTGAGTGTTTACGCCGGTTAGAACCGGCCGTACCACTCACGACCCCACCTGAGTTGGGTACCTCAAGGGTCGGCACGCGTACCTGAGCAGTCGGCACGCGTACCTGAAGGGTCGGCGGGCGTGCCGACTCGTCAGGTACGCGTGCCGACTCTCGGGGTACGGGACTCGTGAGCGTTTAGGCCGGTTAGAACCGGCCGTACCACTCACGAGGCCTTGAGCCGGGGGTCGTGTGAGGGGTCGGGGTACATGGGCGGCGGGCCGTGCTCGATCGCCTCGGGCCGCAGCTCGAAGTGCCAGGGTTCGTTCAGGTAGATCTGGCACAGCCCGTACGCGGCGCCGTGCTCGAACAGCCATGCCGCGGCGGCGGGCGGGCCGATGTCGACCGCGTGCCCCAGAACGTGCGCGGAGGTGTCCGGGGTCGCGACCCAGCGCGCCGCTTCCTCCTCCGAGCCGTACTTCGCGACGGCCTCGCGGCGCAGGTGCGCCTGGTAGCGCCGCGAGCGCCAGCCGCTGTTGACCCGGAACTCGATCCCGAAGTCGGCGGCGACGGTCGCCGCCGCGCGCAGGGCCGCGAGCAGGCCTGCGTCGAGGTTGGCGACGGCCGGGATGTCGTCGAACACCGTCACGCCGGGTGGGACGGCGCCGGGCGCCGGTTCGGTGTTGGTCATGCTCGCAGTCAAGGCACTGGGGCATTACCAGCGCGTATCCGGTTTTCGATATGCCGGCGATAGGGCCGGGCACGTACCGTCCACGGTGTGCGTGTCTTGATCGTCGAGGACGAGCCCTATCTGGCGGAAGCGGTCCGCGACGGCCTGCGATTGGCGGCGATCGCGTCCGACATCGCGGGTGACGGTGACACGGCGCTGGAGCTGCTGAGCGTCAACGCCTACGACATCGCCGTGCTGGACCGGGACATCCCCGGCCCCTCTGGCGACGAGGTCGCCAAGCGGATCGTCGCGTCCGGCAGCGGCATGCCGATCCTGATGCTGACCGCGGCCGACCGGCTCGACGACAAGGCGTCCGGGTTCGAGCTCGGCGCCGACGACTACCTCACCAAGCCGTTCGAGCTGCGTGAGCTCGTGCTCCGGCTGCGGGCGCTGGACCGCAGGCGCGCCCACAGCAGGCCGCCGGTGCGGGAGATCGCGGGCCTGCGGCTGGACCCGTTCCGCCGCGAGGTCTATCGCGACGGCCGCTACGTCGCGCTGACCAGGAAGCAGTTCGCCGTGCTCGAGGTGCTGGTCGCCGCCGAGGGCGGTGTCATCAGCGCCGAGGAGCTGCTGGAACGGGCGTGGGACGAGAACGCCGACCCGTTCACCAACGCCGTGCGCATCACGGTCTCGGCGCTGCGCAAGCGGCTCGGCGAGCCCTGGCTGATCGCCACGGTGCCCGGCGTCGGCTACCGCATCGACGAGGGCGACACCGATGGATAGGAAGCGCGGGCTCAGCGTCCGGCTCAAGCTCACCCTGAGCTACGCCGGCTTCCTCATGCTCGCCGGTGTCCTGCTGCTCGGGGGCGTGCTGGTCTTCTACCTGTACTTCCTGCCCAGCGGCTGGATCACCACCAACAGCGACTACTTCTGGATCAACCGGTCGATCCTCGTCCGCGCGTTCCTGCCGTTCATGGGCCTGGTGCTGATCTTCCTGCTGGTCTTCGGTGTGCTCGGCGGCTGGCTGCTCGCCGGCCGGATGCTCGCGCCGCTGGACCGCATCACCGAGGCCACCCGCACCGTCGCGAAAGGACGGTTCTCGCACCGCATCCGGCTGCCGGGCCGCGACGACGAGTTCCGCGAACTCGCCGACGCCTTCGACACGATGCTCGGCAGGCTCGAAGCGCACATCGCCGAACAACGCAGGTTCGCCGCCAACGCGTCACACGAGCTGCGCACGCCGCTGGCGGTCTCGCGGACGCTGCTCGACGTGGCACGCGCCGAGCGCGACCACGACGAGCTCCTCGAGCGCCTGCACGTCGTCAACACCAGGGCGATCGACCTCACCGAGGCGCTGCTCCTGCTCAGCCGCGCCGACCAGCGCGCGTTCGCCCGCGAACCCGTCGACTTGTCGCTCAAGGCCGAAGAAGCCACGGAAACACTGCTCGCACTCGCGGAGGAACGCGGGATCACCATCGAGACGTCCGGCGACCAGGCGCGGACCGTCGGCTCGCCGTCGCTGTTGCTGCAGCTGACCACGAACCTCGTGCACAACGCGATCGTCCACAACCTGCCTGAGCGGGGCACGGTCCACGTCACGACCTACGTCCGCCCCGAGACGGTGGAGCTCACCGTCGAGAACACCGGCAAGCGGATCTCCCTGGACTTGGCCGCCACGCTGGTCGAGCCGTTCCAGCGCGGCGCCGAACGCACCCGCGGCGATCACGCGGGTGTCGGGCTCGGGCTGGCGATCGTCGCCAGCATCACCCGCGCGCACGACGGCACGCTCAGCGTCACCCCGCGTGCGGCGGGCGGGCTCACCGTCACCGTGCGGCTGCCCGCCGCTCCGTGATCGCGGCGAGCACGTGCCCGGCCAGCACCACGTCGGCGTCGGACGCGCCCGCCGCCGACGCGCGGGCCGCCATCGCCGCGAGCCGCCCGGGATCGGCGAGCACCGGGATCAACGTGGCCTCGATCCAGGCCGGGTCGAAGTCGGCGTCGTCGACGAGCAGCGCACCACCAGCCGCGACGACCGGCTCGGCGTTCAGCCGCTGCTCGCCCCCTCGCAACGGCAGCGGGACATACGCGGCGGGCAGGCCGACCGCGGCCAGCTCAGCGCAAGTCATCGCTCCTGAGCGGCAGACCACGAAATCGGCGGCGGCGTAGGCGTAGCGCATCTCGTCGACGTACGGGACGACCACGTAAGGCGGTTCGCCGTCCGGCACCACCACCGCGTGCTTCCGTCCGGTGATGTGGAGTACCTGCACCCCGGCCGCCCGCAGCGCCACGGCTGCGCCGGACACGGCGGCGTTGATCGTCCGCGCACCTTGCGAACCACCCGTGACCAGCAGCACCGGCCCGTCGGGGCGCAGGCCGAACCGCTGCCGGGCCTCGGCACGCGACGCGGCCCGGTCGAGCCCGGTGATCCCCTGCCGCACCGGGATCCCGATGGCGGTCGCGTGCGGCAGCCGGACGTTGGGCGCGGCCGTGAACACGTGCTCCGTCAGCCGTGCCGCCAGCCGGTTGGCGATGCCGGGACGCGCGTTCGCCTCGTGGACGACGATCGGCAGGCCACGCCGTCGCGCGGCGAGGTAGGCGGACATCGCCACGTAGCCGCCGAACCCGACCACGGCCTCGGCCCGGACCCGGTCGAGCACCGCGACGGCCGCCCGCACGGAATCGGCCAGCCTGCCGGGCGTGCGCAGCAGAGCCGGATTCAGCTCGCGGGGCAGCGGCACGGGCGGGATGAGTTCGAGCGGGTAGCCGCGTGCCGGGATGAGCGTGGTGTCCAGCCCGCGCACGGTGCCGAGAGCGGTGATCTCGGCCGACGGCGCCAGCCGCCGCAACGCGTCGGCGAAGTTCATCATCGGCTCGATGTGCCCCGCCGAATGCCCGCCCGCGACCACGACCCGGGGTGCGGTCACGCCTGCGGCCCGATGGGGAAGTCGAAGTACGCGTCCGGATACGGCTCGTCCAGCAGCGTGTAGTGCCACCATTCCCTTTCGTACGGCCGGAATCCGCAGGTCTCCATGATGGCGCGCAGGTGCAGCCGGTTCGCGGCTTCGGCCCCGGTGATCCCGCTGGCGCCGTGATGCGAGATCGCGTCCATCAGATCGTGGTCACCACCCATCGCGGCGAGCTCGCCGGTGTCGAGGTGATAGAGCGTCAGGTCGACGGTGCTCCCCCGGCTGTGCCCTGATTTCGCGGCCACATAACCCTTTTCGAACATCTGTGTCTTGTCGATGTTCGGATAGTGCCGCTGCTTCGTGCGGCCGTCCTCAGGTCCCAGCGACCACCGCAGGAAGTTGTCCACGGCACGCTGCGGCCGGTAGCCGTCCCACAGCAGCAGCCCGAAGCCGAGCGACTCCGCCTTCTCCTGCGCGCACTCCAGCGCCGCGCACAGCGCCTTCGTGCCGACCACGCGGTTGGCGAGATAGCCGTCGACCGGTTTGCCGGTGAAGTTGTCCCAGGTCGCGTATTTGGCGTCCCACCGGATACCCGGCGCCGCCTCGTCCACGAACACGAAATCCTCGTTCACCGCGATTTCCCTGTCAGCGCCAGTGCGATCATCCGGTCGATCACCTCGCCGAGCGGCAACCCGGCGGCGGCCATCATCCGCGGATACCGGCTGTAGGAGGTCAGCCCCGGCATGGTGTTGACCTCGTTGAGAGCCACCGTCCCGTCCTCCTTCAGGAACATGTCCACCCGTGCCAGTCCCCGGCACCCGAGCGCACGATAGATGGCCTTGCCGGTCTCCCGCACGAGTGTGCGCGCCTCGTCCGGGATGTCCGCGGGCACGATGAACGTCGAGTTCTCCGAACCACTTTCCGGGTTGGACTCCTGGTGGATCTTGAAGAACCCGTGCGTGAGCGCGACCCGGTCCAGCTCCCCCGCGATCAACTCCTCCTCGTTCCCCAGAATGGAACAGCCGATCTCACTGCCCACGACCGCCTCTTCGATCAGCACCTTCGAGTCGTACCGCCGCGCGGCCTCCACCGCGCCCGCCAGCTCCTCCGGGCCCGAAACCTTGGTGACACCAAAGGAAGATCCCGACCGGGCGGGCTTCACGAACACGGGATAGAGGAACTGCCCGGGGTCCGCGTCTTCGCCCGGCATGAGCGTCCAGAAGCTCGGCGTCGCGATTCCCGCGCTCTCGACGACCAAGTAGGCCAGCGATTTGTCCATGCACAGCGCGGAACTCTGGACGTCACAGCCGACGTACGGGACGCCGGCGAGTTCCAGTAAACCCTGCACCGCGCCGTCCTCCCCCAGCCTGCCGTGCAGCACGGGGAACACGACGTCCAGCCCGATCGACTTGTACTGCCCGTCGTCCAGCACCAGCAACCCGTCCGGCGACAGCACGGCCGGACGGCTGTCGTCCTCCCAGCCCTCGGCGGGCCCGTCGCACAGCCGCCAGGCGCCGGTCTTCGTGATCCCGATCCAGACGGGCTCGTACTTGCCGAAATCGAGGTGTTTCGCGACCTCTCGCGCGGATTTGACGGAAACGGGATGCTCCTCGGTGGCGCCCCCGAAGATGATTCCGACCTTCACCCTATCCATGGTGGTTCCCACTTTCGAAAGTCAGGCAATTGATGAGACTGTTCTCGACGGTGTCACTCAGCGCGTGATCCGTGTAATAGGCGGTGTGCGGGGTGATCAGCACATTCGGCATCTTCTGCAGCCGCGAGAGGACTTCGCTGCCCAGCGGCCGGTCACTCCAGTCGGCGTAGAAGATCCCTTCCTCGCCTTCGACCACGTCCAGCGCGGCGCCGCCGAGCTTGCCGCTTTCCAACGCTTCAACAAGAGCCTCCGCGTCAACGAGCGGCCCGCGCCCGGTATTGACGACGAAAGCGCCGCGTCGCATTTGCGCGATTCTTGGGGAATCCAGCAGATGGTGCGTCTCGGCGTTGAGCGGAGTGTGCAGCGTGACGATGTCGCTCAGCTGCAACAATTCGTCGAGCGGAACGTAATCGGCGGAGTTCTGCGGAAGCCGGTCATAGGCCAGCACCCGGCACCCGAACCCCCGCAGCCGATCCATGACCGCGACCCCGATCCGCCCGGTCCCGATCACCCCGACCGTCAGATCCCGCAGTTCTTTCCCCCGCACCGCGTGCAGCCGGTAGTCATGGACATCCGCGCGCCTGACGGTTTCCTTGGCGTTCCTGATGGCCATGAGCATCAGCATCACCGTGTAGTCGGCGACGCTGTCCGGCGAATAGGCGACGTTGCCCACGGAAACCCCCAGGCTCTCCGCGTACGCCACGTCGATGTGATCGAACCCGACACTCCTGGTCGACACGTACACCACACCGAGCCCGCTGAGCGCCCGCAACGTGGCGTGCGTGATCGGCGTCTTGTGCCCGACACTGACGCACCGGTTCCCGGCCGCCAGCGCGACGGTCGCCTCGGTGATCGCGGCCTCGGTGATGGTCGGCAGCACACCACAGCGCGGCGCCAGCTCCCGGAACAGCGCGGCCTCGTCCGGCCCGCACCCGTAGATCGTGATCCCCACCGCCGTCCCGGCCGGCCGCACCGGCGACCGCGGGCGAATCCCCGTTTCGCTGTAGCTCATACCGCCCAGTCAACCCAGGACGACGTTGCCACCACGTATCCGCTTTTCGATACGCCGACGATAAGCTACCGACCAGTAACGTCTGCTCGCCCCGCGCTCAGGGGGTCGTGAGTGTTTTCGCCGGTTAGAACCGGCCGTGCCACTCACGACCCGTTTCAGGCGTGGTTGAAACCGGTGGCGCCGACAGCGGCGTGCCAGTGATGTGACATCGACGCTCCGCACGATCCCGGTCAGCGACCTCCGGATCCCGCCGGAAAGTCACCTTTTTACCAGTTTTCCATCATCCATGTTCCGGATTCTCTGGGGGTTTCGGTGCGAAGACGTCTCATCCCGCTCGTGGCCGCCGCGCTGGCGGCCGGTCTGCTGACCACGCCGGTCGCGGCCGCCGCGCCCGGACCGCCGATCACCGAACACGCGACCACCGCGGGCGCCGCCGCCGCGGCCCGTGCCTCCGGCAAGCAGGTCGAGGCGCTCGACCAGCGGACCGAAACCACGCAGGTCTTCGCCGAGCCCGACGGCACCATGAAACTGGAACAGGCGCTGAGCCCGGTCCGGGTGCGCAAAGGCGACGGCTGGGCCGACATCGACACCAAGCTCGCCCGCCAAGGCGCCGCCGTACTGCCCGGCGCGACCTCGGTCCCGGTCGAGTTCTCCGCGGGTGGCAAGACGCCGGTCGTGCGATTCGGCGCGCCAGGCAAGAGGTTCAGCCTCACTTGGCCGAAAGACCTGCCCGCGCCCGTACTCGATCAGGAAACCGCCACCTATCCCGAAGTCTTCCCGGGAGTGGACCTCAAGGTCGTCGCGAAGCGTGACGGTTTCTCGCATTCGCTGATCGTGAAAACCCCTGAGGCGGCGAAGAATCCCGAACTGAAGACCGTCCGATTCGGACTTCGGACCGAGGGAATCTCGCTGCGTGTGGAGAAGACCGGCGCGCTGACCGCGGTCGACGACAAGGGCGTGACCGTCTTCCAGGCGCCGACGCCGGAAATGTGGGACGCGGGCAAGCAGCGGCGCGCGGTCGTCCAGACCGGGGTCACGGACGGCAAGCTGGTGCTGACGCCCGATCAGGCGCTGCTGAGCGACCCGGCGACGGTGTTCCCGGTGGAGATCGACCCGGACTGGACACCGAACCTGGCAGGCTTCGGCCTGGTCTACGCGGTGCCCGCGGCGTACCGCGGCAACAACTACTGGAACGGCGACGGCGACAACATCGCCAAGGTCGGCTTCAGCGACTACGACGTCCCCAAGGTGCACGTCCGGACGTACTACCAGTGGGACATCAGGGACCTGGCGGGCAAGCAGGTGCTCAGCGCGTCGGCGAGCTTCCTCGAATCCTGGTCGCCTTCCTGCACGAAGCGATGGGTCGAGCTCTACCGCACCGGCGCGTACGACGGCTCGACGTCCTGGAACAACCAGCCGGGGATCCTCGCGTGGCAGGACAGCAAGGAAGAGGCGCACGGGTACAACTCGAACTGCCCGCAGGACTGGGTCGGATTCAACGTCAGCGGCGGCGTCACGGCCGCGGTCAACGAGGGCAAGTCCTCGGTGACGTTCATGATGAAGCCGCCGGGCGCGACGGAGGAGCAGGAACGCGGGGATTCCTACGCGTGGAAGAAGTTCAAGCCGTGGGACACCAAGCTGACCGTCACCTACAACCGGGCGCCGCTCAACCCGAGCGGGCTGACCGGCGAGCCCAAGCCGGGGTGCGCGCAGGGCACGGACGAGATGTACATCAGCACCGCGAAGCCCATCGTGTCGGCGTGGGTCGACGATCCGGACGGCGACCGCGTGCAGGCGCAGTTCGAGTGGCGTAAGCGAGGCAACCCCGACACCCCGTGGACGACAACGCTGACACCGCAACAGGATTCGGGCGGCTGGTTCCGGGTGCAGGTGGACCTCGGCCGCTTCGTCGGCAGCGGCGAGAAGTACGAGTGGCGGGTCGTCGCCAAGGACACCCACGGCGTCTGGTCCGGCTACTCGGGGCCCTGCAACTTCATCGTCGACGTCACCCCGCCGAACAAGCCGCCCTTGGTGTCGTCGACGCTCTATCCCGAGCGCGGCACCGGCCCGGACGGCGGCGCGCCCGGCCAGAGCGGTGACTTCCAGTTCGACGCCAACGGGGTCACCGACGTGGCCGGGTTCCGCTACCGGCTGTCCGGTTCGGACTTCCGCACGGTGGCCGCGGTCGGCGGCAAGGCGACCGCGCGGATCACCCCGCTGACCGAGGACCCGCACACGCTCGAAGTCACCTCCTACGACTTCGCGGGCAACATGGGCACCGAGGCCAACACCAAGAAGTACGAGTTCCGCGTGGGTGTCCCGACCCCGCCGACCTCGCATTGGCGCCTCGACGGCCACAGCGACTACCGCGACCTGCTCGACGTCAAGGGCACGCGCAACGGGACGTTCCCTGACCGCGGCGCCGCCTGGGTGAGCGGCCGCGTCGGCAAAGCGCTGAGGAACGGCACCGACGGCGGCTTCCCCGTCGGCACCACCCGTCCACTGTGGACTCCGGCCGGTTTCTCGGTCAGCGCCTGGGTGCGCCTCGACACCGATCCCGGCGCCGGTTTCCACACCGCGGTGAGCCAGGACGGCAAGTCCAACAGCGGCTACGCGCTCGGGTACCACGGCGATTCGAGGTCGTGGAGCTTCTTCATGGCGACCCGTGACGGCCGCAACGCGGGCGGCGAGCTGCCGAACCTGGACGTGGCGCTGGCACCGAAGGCGACCATCGGCGTCTGGACCCAGCTGACCGGGGTCTACAACCCGTCGGAGCAGCGGATCATCTTGTACGTCGACGGAATCGAGGCCGCCACGGCGCCGCACACGACCCAGTGGTCCGCCGACGGGCCCGCGCGGTTCGGCGGCGGGCAGTGGGACGGCAAGTTCGGCGACACCTGGTCGGGCAGCATCGACGAGGTGCGGACGTACAGCCGCACGCTGTCGGATTTGCAGGTGGCGAACGCCACCGAGATCGACAAGCTGGCCGGGACGCCCGCCGTGCCGGAGACCACGCTCGCCTTCGACGAGGGCACCGGCACCACGAGCACCGAGGTCGCGGGCTCCTTCCGCCAGGCGACGCTGAGCGGCGGCGCGAGCTGGGGTCCCGGCCGCAACGGCACCCAGGGCCTCGTCGCCACCACCACGGGCACCGCCACGATCGAGGGCACGGCCGTGCCGTCCGCCAGCAGCTACACGCTGAGCGCGTGGGCGCTGCCGAAGACACTCGACACCAGCTCGCAGACCGTGCTGAGCATGGACGCCGCCTGGGGTCCCAGCGGCACCGAGGTCCTCTACGACGGCTCGCGGGGCAAATGGGTGTTCCGGATCAGCTCGACCAGCGCCGCCGATCCCGGCTGGTACGAGGCGGTTTCGAACGGCGCGCCCCACCCCGGGTGGACCCACCTGGCGGCCGTGTTCGACGCGACCACACCCGAGCTTCGCCTCTACGCCGACGGCGTCCAGATCGCGGCGAAACGCCTGCCCGACAAGCCATTCGAGACCGTCCGCCAGCCGGGCCTGCTCCTGCGCGTCGCGGGCAGCTGGGCCGGGCGCGCCGCGCCGGGCGTGCTCAACCAGTTCCGCGGGAGCATCGACGAGGTCCGCGTGTACCGAGGCGTGCGCACCGAGGACGAGATCGGCGACGAATACCGCTATCCGCTCCCCGACCGCACCGCGGGCCGAGCGCTCAACCGCTACGTCAACTCCGACGTCGAGTTCTACACCACCAACCAGCCGGAGGTGGCCGGCGACTACCGCCTGCAGGCCCCGCTCGGCAGGCTGGTGCCGGTCGGCACACCCGGCACCCGTGTCGTGTACACCTGCCTCTACGGCAAGGACACCTTCACCTCCGCCAAGGCCGATTGCGAGAACCAGCGCGTGCTCGGCGTACTCGGCGCGCTGTACGTCAACCCGCCCGCCGACCAGGTCACCCGGCCCATCTACCGGTGCATCCTGAAGACCGTCAAACCCGGCGAGCACTTCGAGTCGACGGACCCCGGCTGCGAAGGCAACACGCAGGAGGCGCTGCTCGGCTATTCGCTGGCCTACTCGGAGCTGGCCCGCCACATCCGGGTCGACGGCGCCACCACGGCCGACCACCTCACCGAGGTCTCCGACGTCCCGCCCGGCTACCGCCGCGAGGGCCCGGTCGGCCTGGTCTCACTGGTCGCCCAGGAAGGCACGGTCCCGCTGCGCCTGTGCCGCGACGGCAACGACGCGTTCACCTCGACCGACGCGAACTGCGAGGGCAAGACGCAGGTCAAGGTGATGGGCTGGATCTGGGCCGAACCACCGGCCGGGTTGAACACCGCGCCGCTCTACGGCTGCGCCACGAACACGTGGAACGAGCGGTTCGACTCCCAGTCCGAGACCTGTGAAGGCCAGCGCCTCCTCGGCCGCATCGGCTACCTCGCGACCGGCGCGAACTGGGCCACGGCCGCCCGCTGACCAGGGTCGTGAGCGTTGCGGGCGGTTCTAACCGCCCGCAACGCTCACGACCCCCAGTAAGGCCTGGCTGACGAGGTCACCTCGCGAGGCTCGGACGTGCCGCGAGTGGCTGAACGAGGGGTTCCCTGCTGCGTTGGGTGCAGCAGGGAACCCCTCGCTCACGATCTGGCCAGGCGAGGGCAAGGGGTCGTGAGTGTTTAGACCGGTTAGAACCGGCTACCACTCACGACCCCCACAACGGCCCGGCCCGCCGCGGGCGAGTGGAACCTCTGCTGCATCTAACGCAGCAAAGGTTCCACTCGCCCGCCACACTTGCCCTTCCAGCCAATAACCGGCCGTACTACTCACGACCCCCAGTAGGGCCGGGCCTGGTCCGCCGCATGACGGATCGCGCTTCCGTCCAGGGTCGTCGCGGTGGCGTCGATCCCCCAGTTCCGCCATTCGATGACGAACTCGAAGGGGCCGGGTGGGGGCAGCGGCCACAGCCACAGGCTTTGGTCACCCTGGTAGTGCCGGTCGTCGCTGCTGTATCCCCCGCCCGCCTCGACAAGCCGGGGAGCAGGCGGCCGCTCGGCCGGCGTCGCCCAGCCGCCGACGGCGTTGCCGACCGTGGTGGCGTTCGAGCCATCCGGAAAGCGGACACCGAATTTCATGTCGACTTCAGTCGGCTCCGGTGGGAAACCGCGCGTCGAATGCCTGTCGGTCAACGCTTTCCAGGTGGGCTCATCCGCCGCACCCCGCCGGACGGCGACTTGCACGGCGAAAACACAGCCTTCGGGAAATGCGAGGACATGCTGCAGCGCGACGACCGTGTCGCTCGTCCTGACCACGAACTGCGGGATCGGAACAGGGTGACCCAATATGTCGGTGGGCGGTCCTTGCCAGGCGCCTGTGTGCATAGAACCAAGATACCTTCGATCGCGAATCGGCGGTCCTGAATTTCGGGTGAGCGGACGGGTGGAATTCCACGCGGCGAGTGGAACTCCACCCGTGCTCGTCACTTCACGCTTTACAATCCGCTGATCGAAACGGACGGGCGGCCCGCGTAGCAGACGACGCCGTCGACAAGCTGCGCCACACCGCTGCTCACGTGGTCAAAGGTGTAGGAGCGCTGGTACAGGTTGCTCCAGGTCCACGCCCATGTCCCGTTGGTCGGTCTGCTCGGACCGCTCTGGTGGGACGTGCCGTTGGCGTCGCTGAGCGCCACCGTCCAGCTGTGGCTGACGGTACCGGTGTACACCGAAAAACCACTGCCGACCTGCACGTTGCTGGGGCCGGTCTGCCGTACGGCGATCCACGAGGAGCCACAATTCCCCTGCACTCGGTCGTAGTCCGAATTCGCCGGAGCCGCGTCCGTGTTCGCCGTGTGGCTCAGAATCGGGCTCTTGGGCAGCTTGGAATCGGGGTCAGCCGGAACCGACTGCCGGTCACCGTTGGGATAGGTGACGATCTTGTACCCGTTGGCCTTCGCCACCTCCTCGTTGAACCCCGCCACGTACATGCCCTGCCGCAGCTCCTGCTGCTGACCTGCGGATTCACCTGCCGGCGCCGGTGCGGCCCCGGCGGGGGCGACAAGGGTCAGCGCACTGATACCGGCCGCACCGAGCGCGGTCACGGTCAGTTGGACAAAACGCTTGGCTTTCGATTTCATCTTTCCCCATCTCTTGTTGGCACACATTCGACACCGCCACCGCATGACAAAGACAGCCGGGAACAATGCCGGTCAAAGTCAGTGGAACGAGAGGGAAGGACACCCCAGTTCATTGCCTCGCGACCCTTCCCCCAGCGTCACGAGCGGCAACCTCCATACTGCCGCCGACCTGATGGCGGTCGCCAGTGAATGACACCGGCCATCTATGTCCGGCCGCGAGAAAGCGCCTTCACGGAATCCAGTGCATCGAGGACGCCACTTGCGCTACTGTCGCCGACAGGGGAGTGATCGTCGAGCGCGGGAGGGGCCGCGGCACCGTGATCAACCAATTTGGGGACATCTTGCGACGCTATCGCGAACGAAGAACGTTGACACAGAAGGAACTGGCCGACAAAGCAGGCCTGTCGGAGCGGACGATCCGCCGATGGGAAACCGGTAAGCACCGCAATCCACAGCTGATGTCGGTCCATCGCCTGGCCGACGCGTTGTCCTTGGGCCCGGCCGAACACGAACTGCTGATCAGCGCGGCGCTGTCCGCCTCGGCAGGCCGAGAAGTTCGCACCGGGCAAGCACGGCTGTCACAAACCGGGACGCCGCCCTGTCTTGGCAGATGAACGTTGTCTCGCCAAGGGAGAAGAACTTGAGCCGGCTCACCACCGAAAGCCCCGCCAAACCGGGGCTCGACGAAATCGTTCCCTCACGGTACGCGCTGAAAGTCGGCGACATCGACGTGCTGGTCATCAGCGACGGGGTACTGCCGATCACCGCCTCGACGATGGCCACCAACGTGCCGCCGTCCGAGCTGACCGCCTGGCTGCGCGAGATGTTCCTGCCGCTGGACATGCTCGACTGGCCGCTGAACGTGGCTGTCGTGCGCAGCGGCGGCCGGACCATTCTCATCGATTCCGGCCTGGGCACGGAGTTTCCGGGCTTTCCGAGGGCAGGCCGGCTGGCCACGCGGCTGGACGCCGCCGGCATCGACCCGGCGTCGGTGACCGACGTGGTGCTCACCCACCTGCACATGGACCACATCGGCGGCCTGCTCGTCGACGGCCTGCGCGGCAGGCTCCGCCCGGATCTCCGAGTCCATCTCGCCTCCGCCGAAGCCGAATTCTGGGAAGCCCCCGACTTCTCGCGCACCGACATGCCCGCGCCGGTTCCCGACGTGCTCAGGACGACCGCCTCACGCTTCCTCGAGGTGTACCGCGGCCGGCTGCGGCCGTTCGAGACCGAGTACGAGGTGGCGCCTGGCGTGCTGATCCGCCGCACCGGCGGGCACACTCCCGGCCACAGCATCGTCCGGCTGGAGTCCGGCGGCGACAGCCTGACGTTCGCGGGCGACGCCGTGTTCCAGCCCGGCTTCGAGAACCCGGGGTGGCACAACGGTTTCGAGCACGACCCGGAGGAATCGGCCCGCGTCCGAGTCCGCCTGCTGACAGAGCTGGCGGCGAGCGGCGAACAACTGGTGGCGACCCACCTGCCGTTCCCGTCGGTCTGCCACGTGGCCACCGCAGGCAACGCTTTCCGTTTCGTACCAACGGTTTGGGACTACTAGCCGAGGCCACACCTCCCCCGCCGTAGCCCGAAAGCCACTTTCGTCAGATAGCACCTGCCGAAAGTGGCTTTCGGGCTTCCCCGAGGTCCTCGGAACTCATCCAGGTGCGAGAGCCAGGTACGAGGGGAGCCTTCATCCACGCTCGGTTCGGGTGAAGGAGGCCCTCACCCAAGCCCGACCACGCCCCTGCCGCGGACGGGGCAGCCGAGAAGGGGTCGTGAGTGTTTAGACCGGTTAGAACCGGCCATACCACTCACGACCCCCACGCCGAGCCGACGATCACGCCACCTTCGCGTTTCCGCTCAATAACCGCCCGCAACTCTCACGACGCCGTCGAAGCCGACCGCCATCGGCACCGGCCCGATCGCCATGACCGGCGCGGCCGAAGCCGGCAGCTCGATCCGGTAGGTCGTGCACAGCAGGCGGCACAGCAGCACCAGCTGACACAGGCCGAGCCCGGCACCGACGCACGCGGTCGGCGCCCAGCCGAACGGCACGTAGTGCTGGCCGCCCGCCGGCCCGTGGGACGCACCGGGCAGCCAGCGGTCGGGGTCGAAGACCTCGGGGTCGGGCCAGTGCCTGGGGTCCTGGTGCACCATCGCCGGGCTGAGCACGAAGTGCTGGCCGACCGCGAGGTCGTGGCCCGCCACGCACATCGGGGTGCGCACGCTGCGGGTCAACATCGTCGGGGAGGTCCAGCGGCGCAACACTTCCTTCACGAACCGGTGTGCCACGGGCGCGCAGCGGGTGCCGGAGCCGTACAGCTCGGCGGTGCTCACCGAGGCGAACTCGGCGGCGAGGCGGTCCGCCCAGTCGGGGCGGGTGACCAGCTCGTACATGACGCAGCCCTCGGCCGCGCCGGGCGGGCCGGCGATCGCGGTGAGGACGGCGGTGACGGCGTCGACGGCGCGGTCCATGCCGAGCTCGCCGAGTAGTTCGGCGATCGGCTGGGTGAGGTCCGCGCGAGGGTCACGCGAGCGGCGGCGCAGTGCGCGGCGGACGACCAGGCCCGCTTTGACCTGAATGGACAGTGGGCGCCATGAGCGCCACCATGGCGGGTCTTCGACGGCCTCGCCCAGCAGCCTGGCGAGTTTCGCGATCGCGTCTTCGGTGATCTTCGCACTGTCCGATGGGGACAGTCCGTCGAGCACGATCGGGAGCAGGGAGCGGAAACTGACCTCGTGGGCGAGCCATGGCAGGTTCACGGGCACGCCGGTCCGGGCGCGCAGGAGCGAATCCATCCTGGCGTCCAGCGCGGCGAGGCCCGCTTCGCCGCCGAGTGTGCGCAGCTGGGTCATCCAGGCCGAGCGGACGCGTTTCCAGGAGACCGGGGTGCTGGGCCTGCGCAGCAGGAGGTCGCGCAGGCGGTCGGGCAGCGTCAGGTCGGCGTAGTTGTCGGTGTTGGCCTGCGCGGCGGCGTCGGCGTCGAACACCATGAGCTGCCGCTCGGTCTGCCAGAACACGCCGCCCGCGGCCGCGCTCGGCCCGCGCAGGTCGCGCAGCACATCCGGGTCCATCGGTACTCCGGTCGCCGGGGCGGGGAGCGGGCCGTCCGGCCGCTCCCCGCCGGTCGGTCAGATGTGGTGGTACAGGTACCAGCGGTACTGCCGGTCGGACTTGCGGATGTTCAGCGCGGACAGCGTGGCGCGGAAGATCTTCGACAAGGTGCTCACCTCCCCTCAGGCGGCGAAACGGGGTCCAGCCGCAGGTGGAACCTCGGTGGCGCGAGCGCCGCCGAGACCTGGGGCCGGGACGTCGGTGCGGTGACGTGGAGCCGGTAGGCCGAGGTGATCAGCCCGACGAGTGCCTCGGTCACCTGGGTCGCGACGCCGGCGCCGGTGCAGGCGTGCGGTCCCCAGCCGAACGGGATGAACGCCTCCTGGCCCGCGCCCTCGGCCCACCGGTCGGGGCGGAACTCGTCCGGTTCGGTCCAGTGCGCGGGATCGCGGTGCACGAGGTAACTGCAGACGACGACCTCGTCGGCGGGTTTCGCGGTGAGTTCGGCGAGCTGGTGCTCACGGTTGGGGGTGCGGCCGAACAGCCACGCCACCGGCCACAACCGCAGCGCCTCGCGCACCACCCACGCCGGGTGCGCGGGCTCCTCGTCCGAGGTGCCCACCAGGTAGAGCGACCAGCCGAGCAGGAAACCGACCGAGCCCGCGACCGCGAACAGGCAGGAAAGGAACACCTCGGCGAGGTCGGCGTCACGGGTGCGCGCGGTCGCCGCGGCCGCGACGACGTCGAGCAGGTCGGCGGGCTCGGCGGCGGGACGCGCGCGCCGGGCGGCGATCTCCGCGCACAGTGTCCGTGTCACGCGGGCGCGGAACCGGTGGCGGGCGAACCGGGAATACCGCTCGCGCGCCCCGGCCAGCACCGCCCGTTCGACGATCTGGTCCACCACCGCGCGCAGCGCGGCCGAGGGCGCGGCGCCGATCAGCGCCGGGCGGAAATGCTCGTACACGATCCGGTTTCCCGCGTCCGGCCACTGACTTCCCGGCGCCAGCCCGGAGACGAGCGCGGGTAATTCGTCCGCGTGGTCGTTCGCGTGGCGCCGGAGCAGCACCCGCGCGGCCCGCCCGATTTCGACCTGAGCGGACCGCGGTGCGAAGTTTCCCGTCTTGATCCGGAAGAAATCGGAATGCTCCCGGAAAATGCCGTCATTGTTCGCCAATATCTCTTTCGCGAGCGCCGGATCGGAAACGTAGATCTCACCGCGTCGCCTGGTGAACACCGCGCCGCGATCGCGGCGGAGCTCACCGAGCACCCCCAGCGGATCGGTATCCATGCCCGCTCCCTCGAACAACCCCAATGGGTAAAGGAAAAACCGGAACTCAGCTAACCGCCGCCTCGAAGAGACTGTCAATACCCCATGACGCTGACGACCGAATGGCCTCCGAGTACTTTCCTGCATTCAGTTGCGGTCATTCTCGACCGAATGGCGTCACCCAGGCGTGCACTGAATTGCTACGTGTCCACTCACTCGCTCTGCGTGGCCGGAACAATTTTCACGGATACGGTGATTCGATCATCCGGGACGGCATTTTTCACCACGGGAAGTCTTTCTGGATGGCGGCCGAGATCGGCGTGAGGTCGGCGACGAGGCTCTCGACCTCATCGGGGCTCACCACGTTGTAGGGCGCCTCGGCGAGCCGGTCGGTCATCGCCTCGACACGTTCCTTCGTCGCCCGGCCCTCGGCGGTGAGCCACCCGTCTTCCCCGACGAGGCCACGGTCGCGCATGCCGTCGATGACGGCGGTCAGCTGCGCGGCGGGCAGGTGGTGGACCCGGCCGAACTCGTGCGCGGGCATGTCCATGGACAGCGCGAAGAGCACATGCGCCTCCGTCCCGCCGATGCCCTCGGTCAGCAGCGCGGCGTTGTGGCCGTCGCCGCGGTGCTCACGCAGCAGGGTGGCCGCGTGCCACAGCCGGGCCACGGGCTCCTCCGGCACCGGGAGCCTGCGCAGCGCGGCGAACAGGGCGCGTCCTTCGACCGGCGCGCTGGTCGCCGCCCTCAGCAGCAGGTCCGCGGCGCGAGCGACGCCGGGGTCATCGGCGAGGTCACCGGCGACCCGCCGGATCGCCGCGACACAGCCCCGCTCGCGCGCCTCCAGCGCCGCCTCCGGTGTGGTCAGCTCCCACACCTTCGGGATGTGGCGTGCCACTTCACCGGGCGCGAAGTTGTAGAAGACCGCGTGCACCACCTCGGCGGGCACGGACCGGCCGAACGGCGCGGCCCGCCCGGCGAAGTAGGCGTCCCACTGGTTGCGCAGGCCCAGCGCCATCAGCGCGTCGTCGGCGCCGTCGGTGAGGTAGGGCACCACGCCGATCGGCTCGATCAGGTCGTACATGCGGCGGGCGACGGGTGCGGGGTGCGACATTTCGATCTCCTGTGTGCTCCGGCGGCGCCTCACTGGCGGCCACTCACCCACTCCACGAACGGCACCCCCGGGATTCGACATCCCGGGTTTCAAGAATTTTCAAATCTTTTGGTGAGCATCCTGTCACCATGAGTGACCAGGTCGCCCGGGTAGTAATTTCCACCTATGACCGAGGGTGTGCCGCGTCTTCATGTCGGCTGCGCGATGTGGAACCACAAGGCCTGGCCCGGCCGTTTCCTGCCGCAATCCCTGCCGGCGGCCGAGCGCCTGCGCGCCTACGCGGGCTGGTGCAACGCGGTCGAGGGCAACACCACCTTCTACGCGACCCCCGCCCGCACCACCGTCGAGACCTGGGCCCAGCAGACCGGTCCCGACTTCCGCTTCATCGTCAAACTCCCCAAGCTCGTCACTCACGAGCGCCGCTTCGCCGCGGTCGAGACGGAGATGCGCACGTTCCTGGACGCCATCGAGCCACTGGGCGACCGAGCGGTCCTCTGGACCCAGCTCCCCGGCGCCTTCGCCCCCTCGGACGTCGACGCCCTCATCCGTTTCCTGCGCAGACTCCCCGCGAACCGCCGCCGCGCCGTGGAAGTCCGTCACCCCTTGTTCTTCACCGACACCGGCGCCACCGCACGACTGGAGTCGGCACTCGCCGCCGCGAACGCCGAGTGGGTCCCGTTCGACACCACGGTCTTCTTCCAGAGCCCGCCGACCAGCGAGGCCGAGCAGGACGCCTGGACCAAGAAACCCCGGCTCCCCCGCCGGACGCACGCCCTCACCGACCAGCCGATCATCCGCTACTTGGGCCGTGATTCGGTCGAGGAGACGGTCAACGGCTGGCAGCCATGGGCCGAAACGGTCGCGGGCTGGCTCCGCGAGGGCCGCTCGCCGACGGTCTTCCTGCACACCCCCGACAACAACGACGCACCCGAGCTCGCCCGCCGCTTCCACGACGACGTCCGGGCACTCGTCCCCAGTCTCGAAGCCCTACCCGAACCCGAGCCGATCGAGCCCGCGACATTGTTCTGAGCAGGCCGCCTCAGCGAGGGACCAGACCGGCCCGGACAAGGTGCGGATTGGCGCGATACCAAGCAATCGTCCGCGCGATGCCATCGTCGTAGCGCGTCGGTTCGAAGTCATATCGCGAACGGAACTTCCCCGAGTCCACGACGAACGGCTGCTCGAACTGATACAGCAGCGACGCACCCTGCCGCACCACAGCGGAAACCGCTTTGAGCGGCCACACCCTGCTCGACGAAATCGTCACCGGTTTCGCCGCCTTGCCCACCTGCGCCCCGAGCACGCCCATGAACTCACGCCCCGTCGTCGGAACATCGTTCGGCACATGCCAAATTTCGCCATGCGCCGCGGGATCCGCGGCGACCGTGACCAACGCACGGGCGAAATCCCCGATGAAGGTAGGAGTGATCGGCAGCTCAGGATCACCGAGCCACACCGGCCGCCGCCCGGCCACCACCCGCCCGAACAGGTTCTGCCCCAGCACGGATTCGACCCGCGGCCCGTAAAGCTCGCCACCACGCGCGATCACGACCCGCACCTCGCCGCGATGGTGCCCGGCCATCGTCAGCTCGGCCAGCCACGCCCGGAACACCCCGAAGTCGGTCACCGGCCGAACCGCCGTGTCCTCCCGCATCGGCCCGTCCACCCGGCCGTACATCCAAGTGTCATCCGCGAACGCCAGCACCGCGCCCGCCGCACCCGCGGCCGCGCTCAGCGCACGGACGACCTCGGGAAACACCCGCATCCACTGCCCGAACGGCGGATTCACGCAGTTGTACACCACACTCGCCCCGGCGCAGACCTCCCGCATCCGCGCCTGATCACTCGCATCCGCGGCAACCCCCTCGGCTCCCGCGACAGCGCCGCCTCCCCGGCTGACCGCGAGCACCTTCTCACCACGGGCCACCAGCTCCTCGACCACCGCGGCCCCCGCGCCCCCGGTGGCTCCCACCACGACGTGCATCGCCCCTCCATCTACTCGGACAACTGTCCTAGTAGGATCGAAGATAGTATGACACTCGTCCTCCCACCAGTCCCGAAAGGGCGAACATGGGCAAGCGCACCGACAGCCGCGACCGCACCGTCGCCGCGGCCGAGCACCTGTTCCGCGCCCGCGGCGTCACCGGAACCGGCCTGCGCGACATCGTCGAGGCGGCCGGCACCGCCCGCGGCGCACTCGGCCATCACTTCCCCGGCGGCAAAGAGGAACTCGTACTCGCCGTCATCGACCACAACATGTCCCGAACGGCCGGCCTGCTGCGGGAAGCGGCCCAAACCCAACCCCGCCCCTCGCCCAGCGATGTCGTCCGCCTCCTCGTCGGCTTCTGGCGCGACGAACTCCTGCGAACCGACTACGCACTGGGCTGCCCACTCGTGGCGATGGTCGTCGACGACGTCGTGAACCACCCGCAGGTGCGCACCGCGGTCGCGACCGCGCTCTCCAGCCTGCAAGACCCCCTGGCCACCCTCCTTTCCCACGACGACACGACCCCGTCCCCCGGCCTCGCCATGGCACTGCTCGCCGGCGTCGAAGGCGCGGTAGTGCTCTCCCGCGCCCATCGCAGCGTCCAGCCACTGGACGAAGTCGAGCAGGTCTTCCTCACCCTCACCGCGCGTGAAGGGTGGGTGTGAGGCAGCCACCTTGAGCGCCCCACTCCCCCGGCCACGGTCTTAGCCTGGGTCCATGAACCTCATCGGACAGTTCCTCCGGGCCCGCCGCGAACTGGTGGACCCGGAGGAACTGGGCCTCGAGGCCGGGCCACGACGGCGGGTGCCGGGCTTACGACGCGAAGAGGTCGCGCTGCTGGCCGGAGTCAGCACCGACTATTACGTGCGGCTGGAACAGGGACGTGAGAAAAACCCGTCAGCCCAGGTAGTGGACGCGCTGGCGCGAGCGCTGCGGCTGGACGACGACGCGATCACCTACCTGCACGACCTGGCCCACCCTTCGGCGCCCCGCCGAAAGCGGACCGAGCAGCGGGAACGCGTGAGCCGCCACCTGGTGCAGCTGATGGACGCCTGGCCGCGTACCCCGGCGGTGGTGCTCGGCCGCTGCTTGACCGTGCTGGCGGGCAACCAGCTCGGCCGGGCGCTGTTCAGCGGCCACCCCCACAGCGACGATCTGGTCCGGCTGGTGTTCCTCGACCCGAGCGCGCGCGAGTTCTACCCCGACTGGGAACGCGTCGCGCTCAACACGGTCGGTGGCCTGCGCGCGGCGGCGGGGCTCGACCCCGACGACCCCCTGGTGATCCGGACCGTCGGCGAGCTGTCGGTGAAAAGCCCGGAATTCCGCAAACTCTGGGCACGCCACGACATCCGGCAGAAGACCACGGAGACGAAACGTTTTCACCACCGGCTGGTCGGCGATCTCGTTCTGCACTACGAATCCCTGACCGTGAACAGCGCGCCGGGCCAGCAACTCGTGGTGTATCAAGCCGATCCGGGAAGCCGATCCGAAGAGGCACTGGCACTGCTCGGCAGCCTGACCTCCGCATAAAAACCCGCCAATTCCCACCGGGGCGAAGCCATGCCCAAAACACCCCATTGTTTAAGGAGCACAAATGAGCATCACCACCCGCAAAGTCATTCTGGTGACCGGAGCGAGCAGCGGCATCGGCGAGGCCACCGCACTCCGCCTCGCCGCCGAAGGCCACCAGGTCGTCGCCGGAGCCCGCCGCGAAGACCGCCTGGCCGAGCTCGCGGCCAAGGTCCGCGCGAGCGGCGGCGCCATCGACATCCGCCGCCTCGACGTCACCGACCGCGCGAGTGTCACCGAGTTCGCCACCCGCGCCCAGCGCGAGCACGGCCGCGTGGACGTGCTGGTCAACAACGCGGGCGTAATGCCCCTGTCCCGCTTGGATTCCCTGCTGGTCGACGAGTGGGACCGGATGATCGACGTCAACATCCGCGGCCTGCTCAACGGCATCGCCGCCGCACTCCCGATCTTCCGCGGGCAGGGCGCCGGGCACTTCGTCACCGTCGCGTCCATCGGCGCACACCAGGTCGTCCCCACCTCCGCGGTCTACAGCGGCACGAAGTACGCGGCCTGGGCGATCACCGAGGGCCTGCGCCAGGAGGCCGATCCGAGCATCCGCGTCACCACGGTCAGCCCCGGCGTCGTCGAGTCCGAGCTCGCGTCGACGATCACCGAGCCAGGCGCGCGCGAGGCCATGCGCACCTACCGCGCCGACTCCATCCCGCCCGGCGCGATCGCCGACGCCATCGCCTTCGCTCTCGCCCAGCCACCCGAAGTCGACGTCAACGAGCTGATCATCCGCCCGGCCCGCCAACGCTGACCCATTCGGTCAGTGCTCGTCGAGAAAATCGATGATCCGCCCGAACACGTCGAGTGCCGCACCGCGTCCCAGGAACGCGTCCATATGTCCATAGCCGGGAATCTCCGTATATCGAACATCCAATCGCGGCTGGCGTCTGGCGAGGATCTCATGGCACAGCCGATTGGAATCCCGCCAGAGTTTGTTCTCACTTCCCGAAAGCAGCAGTATCGGCGTGTCGATGCGGTCCGCGCTGTCCAGCGCGTTCTCGGGAAGGCGGTCGTAGCGGTGATCGCGGGTGTTCCAGCGCACCACCGCGTGCGCGAGTTCGCTACGCCGCAGATGCGGCAGGGTCCAGGTCGGCATGGGCCCGAACAATTCGGCCAGCCGATCGTGCGTGCGTTTGGCGAGCTTCTCGTGCTCGAACAGCGAGGCGCCGGTCCCCCACGCGGAATTGTGCAGCATCTGGCAGGTCGGGTCCGGGCAATCCGCGCGCAGGGAGGCCAGCGCGAAGATCGGCGTGTACCTCGATCGCAGCCCCGCTTGCCTGATGTCCACGGGTATCCGGGTGAACCGCGACCGCAGCAGTTCACAGCCGAGGTGCACTCTCAATCGCGCTTTCGGCTCCAGTTTGGGGGTCAGGAACACCGAGTGCGCCACGACGCCGGCCAGCCCGGGGACGAGACCGGCCGCCATGGACATCCCCAGCGACATCGCGCCGACACAGTGGGACACCACGAACAGCTTCCGGTCGCCGATCCGCCCGCGGACGTACGACACGGCCTCCGGGATGTCGTACAGCGCGACGTCGTCGAACGTGTAGCGCACGCGCCCTTCGTTGTACGGCAACGCGCGGCTACCCCGCCAATCCAGCAGCCACGGCTCGTAGCCCGCGTCGAGCAGGCTGTCCACCAGGTTGCGGGTCTCGGACAGGGCGAACATCTCGCTGGACACGGTGAGCCCGTGGATGAGCAGCACGGCGGGGCCGCCGCTGTGCCCGCCGATCCGGCAGAGGCCCAGCTCCACGCCGTCGGAGGTGGTGAACGGGACCGGTTCGATGACGGCGCCGCCGAACCTGGCCGCGGTCAACGGCACCACCGGGGTCGGCGAAGTCATCGGGATCGCCCCCTTTTCCTGATCGTTTCGCGGTCCTGCGCGCGATCGGCGTCGGCCTGCCGGTCGATGGCGTCCCGGCGAAGGTCCAGCAGATCCGCCAGCAGGCGCAGTCCTGGTTCGGCGAGGCCCTTGCCCATTTCCGGCAGGAACCACCCGAGCCACGCCAGTTTGGCCGTGCGTTGCTCCTGAATGGACAGTCGTGGATCGACCCCGATGCCCTCGACCTGCTCTCGCAGATAGCTTTTCGACGGCACCTTCAGCACACCGGCGAAACTCGCGGGCTCCCCCTGTCTGCCGATTTCGACGGCGAGCGTCCTTGATTGCTTCCACAGATCGCGCCGGGCGCGGGCGGTTTTCCAGCCTTCCAGCCACCAGAGCCGCCCATCGGCGTCACGCAGGGTCAGCTGGTACCGCAACAACGGGTGCTCGAAGCCGTGCCGCAGCGGGATGCCAGCCTCCGGGCGGATCCATACCTCCCCGGACTCCACGGTCAATGGCCGCTCGTGCAGTTCGGCGCACTTCAAGCGCCCCTGCCGCACGTCGAGTGTTCGTTTTCCCTCGCGCAGCACCTGGTACATGCTCGCGATCGACAAGGTCAACCGCAGCGAGCACGGGGTCCTGGCCTGCTCGCCTGCCGGGCCGAGCTTGCCCTTCATCGTCTCGGGGAACCACAGGTGCGGCGGATCGTCCGGGCCGGGCGGCGTGATCAGGCCGTCACGGATCATCCGCTCGTAGGTCTTCAGGCCGCTCTTGGCGTCATAACGGACAGGTGCGGGGAGATCGTGCCGCGCGGCGAACGCCTCGGCCCGGGTGCCCGTCGCGGCGGGGCCCGTCAGGTTGGCTTCGCAGAGCTTCACCGCGGTCGGGCTGCGCAGCACCCTGGCCAGGAACTCCAGCTGGGGCATGGGGTCGGCTTCGGCGCGCGCCAGGAAGTCCGCCCGCCAGTCGTCCCACTCCATCACCACCACGTTGGCGCCGCCGAGCTCCCGGTCGCGGATCAGATCCGCCATCGAGTTCGGACGACCGGAAAGGTGGTAGTCGTGCCCCCACCCCGACGGCTCGTACACGATCGCCGCCGCCATCGCGCTGACCCAGTCCACCGGCGCGACGTTGAGATACCGGAAGGCCGGAATCGCGCCATGCCGGGAAAACGCCGCCATGAAGCCGGAGCTGAGGTCGCGGGCGTTGTACGCGCCGGTCCCGGTGTGCCCGCCGATGCCGCCCGGCCGCAGCACGGTCGCGGACAGCCCGCGTTCGCGGGCACGCCGCAGCAGGGCCTCCGCGGCCCACTTCGACTTGTCGTACCCGGTCACGAGCCGGGTGAGGTGGGCGAGTGGATCGTCCTCGCCCATCGAGGCGATGCCGATCTCGTTGAACACCGCGAGTGAGGAGACATGGTGCAGTGGTTTCGGCCTGCCCGTCATCGCGAGCTCGGCGAGCGTGCGCACGGCGACCACATTGGACAGACGCAGGGACGGGTAGCCGCGCAGGAAGTCCACCGCGGCGGCGACGTTGACCACCGAGTCCAGCTCCCGTGCCAGCCGGTCCCACTCGTGGGCCGGCAGCCCGAGCCGTGGCCGCCGGATGTCGCCGGCGATCACCCGCACCCGGCGGCGGACCTCGCCCGACCACGGCAGGTCCCAACCGGCCAGCGCGTCGCCGAGCCTGCGGGCCGCGTCCTCGTCATCGGCGCCGCGCACGAGGCACACCACCTGCGCGTCACCCCGCCTCAGCAGTTCGAGCAGCAGGTGACCGCCGAGGAACCCGGTGGCGCCGGTCAGCAGGATGACGCCGGGAACGCGTGGTGGCGGCGAGTCGCACCAGGGCAGATCGTCGGCCAGTGACAGGTCGGCCGCGATCAGCTCCAGATCCGAGCCCGCCGGTTCGGCGGCGGCCAGCCACCGCCCGGCGAGCCTGCCGGGCCGGGCGTCGGCGAAGACCTCGTCCAGCTCGAACCGCACGCCCAGCTCACGGTCGAGCGCCGCGACCAGTTCGACCGCGTCGACCGAGGACGCGCCCGCGTCGAACAGGTCCACGTCGGCGCTGATCGCCTTGCCTGGCAGCACTTTGCCCGCTTCGGCGACGATGGCCGAGGTCAGGTCCCGCACGGTCCAGTGGGCTCGGGGGTGTGCCGGTTCGGCGCCGGCGGGCACGGCCGCCGTCGATGGCCGGAGCGCGGCCAGCAGCCCGGCCACCCGCGCGGGCAGGTCGCCACCGCTTTCGAGCAGCTCGGCTTCGTACCGGCGGTCGGGCGCGGTCATCGAACACCTTCCCCGCTGTGCGTTTCGGGGTCCCAGTGCCGGAACCGCCGCAGCTGGGCCGGGGCGACGATCGCCTCCAGCCGCTCCTGATCGACCGGCCCTCCGCCCAGCGCGGAGACGAGGCGCCGCGCCGGGATGTTGCGAGGTGTGCGGTCAGCGACCAGGCGCACCGCGGTACACCGGAGCGCGCCGGCGCGATCGGCGAGCCAGTCGAGCAGCTGCTCCTCGACACCGCGGCCGAGCACGCGACAGCTCAACGCCCAGGTGAGCACTTCGAGCGTCGTGTTGTCCTTGCGCACCACCACCAGCCCGATCTGGCCGTAGTCCCCGAACCGGTCGCGGGCGGACGCGGTCCACACCTCGCCGTCTCGCTTCCGTTGCGCCAACGCCGATTCGTCGAGCGTCTCGGACCGCAGGGTGAACTGGGTCGTCCGGCGGACGAGCTGCACCGACCGCGCGGCCGACGCCGGGGTCAACGGCCGGACATCGAGTTCGAGCCCGAGCTGGTCGAGGAACTCGGCGTACGTCGTCCGCTCCCGCGCACGCGCGCGGACGCCCTCCTGGCGGTAGAAGTCGGCACGCGCCGCGTCCTCGGCCGTGGCCGGGCGCGGCACGATCGGCCACAGCCTCCGGAGGAAAGGGCCGAGTTCCCCGGCAGGCGGGCAGGTCACCGACAGCACCTGGGGAAGCGCCGACCGCATGGCGGCGATCTCCACCGGGTTGTCATCGAGGAACAGGAACGAATCCAGGCCGAGCTTCAGTTCATCGGCCACCGCCTCGACCCGCACCGGTTTCGGTTCCCAGCCCGCCGCGATCACGGTGAAGTGCCCGGCTCCCAGCACACTGTCCGGCCGGTCGAGCACGGCGCGCACCGTGGCCTCGTCGTTGTTCGACACCAGCGCCAGCAGCACACCCGCCGAGCGCCACGCCAGCAGCGCGCGGGCCAGCAGCGCACGCGCGCCGGTCAGCTTGACCGCGTCCGGGCCCGCTTCGCCCGCGACACCACCCCACAACGTCTCGTCGCCGTCGACCACGATCACCTTCGGGGGTGGACGGCGGATGCTCGTGAGGACGTCGGTGACGGTGATCGCGATCACCGCTTCGAACTCGACGTGAAACGGCATGTGCGCGAGAGCTTCGGCGCGTTCGTCAAAGGGCTCCGCGACCGAGAGCCCGCGAGTCCAGTCGTCACCTTCCAGCACCGCGATCCCGGGATGCCCGCGCAGCTGTGCGGCCAAATCCCGCTCCCACCGGCGGGTGCCGTCGTCCGCGGCGCGGTCCGGCGGGAACCCGACGATCAGCGGCATCCCGGTCCGGTCGGCCAGCGACCGCACTGCGTCGGCATACCGCACGCCGAGGTCGGTCAGCGACTGTTCGGTGACCGCGCCGAACCGGCCGAAGTCACCCGCGCGCAGCAGCACCACCCCCGCCGCGGCCGAGGGTTCGGCGAACACACCGGCCGGGTCGAGCAGGCCGGCCAGCACCTGGTGATAGGGCGCCTCGGCGAGGTCGAGCCCGGCTTCGCCGAGAGTGTTCGACAGCAGCGCGGGCAGGTTGCCCAGCGCGAAGGTGGCGGCGACGGCCACCGAGCCCTTCGGCCGCCGAGCCGGTATCGACGGGTCCTCGGCCACCTCCGCCAGCAAGGCGAGGAAGTCGTCGGCCAGCCGGGCGCAATCCTGTTCGCCGATGATGTCGAGGCTGTGGTCCCAGCGCACCTGACCCAGCGCCGGCAGGACCGTGACCATCAGGTCCACATCGGAGTATCCGGTGCCGACGGGCAGGATTTCCAGTCCCCGCACCCCACCCGGTGCCGACGCGAGATAGTTGAAGTACACCTCGACGAGCGGCGCGTTCTCCCGGTGCAGCTTTTCCCCGATCAGCACCGGTATGGCATCGAGGAACGAGGTGCCTTCGTCCAGCAGCCGTACCAGCCGGGTCTCGGTGCGGCGAAGCACCTCGAGAACGGACTCGCCAGCGGTCACCCGCGCGGGGAAAGGGAGCGGCACGCCGAAGAACCCGAGCGCCTCGGCGGCGCCGGCACGCATGCGGGTGTCCACCGGGACAGCGAGCGCGAACCGGTCCCGGTCCCGCAGCCGGGCCAGGAACACCTGCAGGGCGCCCAGCCAGACCGTGGCCGGGGTGATGCCGAGACCGGCGGCCTGTGCCGCGACCCGTTCCGCCAGGTCTTGCGGGACGGTCACGATCCGCGTCGCGGTGCGGAAGGTCCGTTTCGACGGCCGTGGCCGCGTCAACGTCAGATCGAGCCTGCGGCACCCGGTGAACAGTTCGCCCCATTCGGACGCGGTCGCCGGGTCGGCGGGCTGTGCCCGCAGCAGATCTTCGATGTCCTGATCGGACACGACGGCGGGGGCGTCGTCACCGGAGACCGCGGCGCCGATCTCGGCCGCGACCCGGACCAGTGACGAGGCGTCGGACACGGCGTGGTGCGCGCCGTAGATGAGCACCTGCCGCCCGGAGGGGGCTTCCAGCAGCTCGAACCGCCACAGCGGGGCCGACGCGAGGTCGAACGGTTCTTCCATGAGCGCGCGCAGCCGCCGCTCGACGTCCACGTCGTCGTCGACGATCGACCACCGCAAGAGCGGCAGGTCCTGGGCACGCGTGATCTCGAAGAGGTGACCGTGCTCCCCGTCCGGCACGATCGCCGTGCGCAACGCCGCGTGCCGGCCCGCGATCCCGGCGAGCACACCGGCCAGCCGGTCACGGGTGGTGGCAGTGCTCAGCCGGGCGGCGAAGCCGAGGTGATGCGTGACGCTCGGGGTGCCCCGCTGTTCGGCCCGCAGCAGCCGCGTCACATCCCTGGTGACCGGATACCGGAGCGCGTCGTCCCGTCGTGCCGCCACGGCTCCTCCCGCGGCAGGCTGGCTCATCAGGTGGTCCGCCAGGTCGTTGACACTGGCGCCACCCAGCAGCAACGCGACCGGCAGCGCCCGCCCGAAGGCGGTGTCCGCCCATTCCTGGGTCCGCATGGCCATGACGGAGTCCATGCCCACTGCGGACAACGGCACCCGGACGTCGAGCGAACCGGGCGCCAAGCCCATCAGATCACCGATCCCGGCACTGAGCCGCTCCAGCACCGGCTCGCGGAGATCAGACATTGCTCACACCGGCCACTTTCTCGCGTAGGTAGCGTTCCCGGCAGGCGCCGCGGCGGAGCTTGCCACTGCTGGTCTTGAGCACCAGGTCGGTCGCCACCACCACGTCATCGCACACCAGCCCATGGTCCGCGTGCACCTGCCGCCGGACCGCCCTGCCGATCTCCTGGACCAGCTCGTCGGCGGGGTCGGCGACGGCGCACTCGGCGAACACGATCAGGCGCTCCACTGTGGACCCATCGTCCGCCGGCGGAATCGAGAACGCCGCCACACCGCCCTTGCGGACGCTTCGGTGGCTCGCGCGCACACTGCTCTCGATGTCCTCGGGCGCGTAGTTGTGCCCATACAGGATGATGAGATCCTTCAGCCTGCCCGTCACGAAAAGCTCGCCGTGGCGCAGGAAACCGATGTCGCCTGTCCTGAGGTACCGGCCTGGGCCGCCGTCGGCGGTGCGGGCCTCGAACGTGGCCTCGCTCTGCGACTCGAGGCCCCAGTACCCCCGTGCCTTGGTCAGCGAGTCGATCCAGATCTCGCCGACCCGATCGCGAGCGCAGGGCATGAGTGTGTCGGGATCGACGATCCGCACCTCGGCCGACGGCTTGGTGACCCATCCACTGCCGTAGAACACCGCCGCCCGCGAATCCGGTTCCCCATCGACGGGGACCACCCGTCCGCGTTCGAGCTCGGCGCGATCGAGCGCCAGCCTCCCGCTGGTCCCCATACTGACGATGAGCGTGTGCTCGGCCAGTCCGTACCCAGGCCGAAAAGCGTCTTCACGAACACCGGTGCCCTGATACTCCGCGAAGAACCTCTCCATGGTGTCCGGTCGCGCGATCTCCCCACCCGACCCGAGCACGCGAAGCGAACTCAGGTCCCAGCCCGCCCGCTGCTCCGGCGTCGTCTTGCGCACCATCAGGTCGTAGGCGAAGTTCGGCGCGGACACATGCGTCCCCCGCGTCCTCGACACGACGTCGAACCAGATCGCGGGCCTTTTCAGGAAGCTCAAGGGCGAGATCAGGTAGGTGTGGACGTTGCCGAGCAGCACGCTCAGAATGAAACTGATCAGCCCCAGGTCGTGGAAGTGCGGAACCCAGCACACCCCGACGGAATCGGGGTTCAGCCCCAGGTCCAGGCGCAACGCCTCCAGCTCGTGGTGCAGGTTGCGGTGGGTGACCACCACACCCTTGGGCGCCCCGGTAGTGCCCGAGGTGTACTGCAGGAACGCGGGATCATCCAGTTCGGCGGGAACGTGCCAGAGCTCCGGCGCGCACGCGGATTCCCCCACTGTCTCATCAGGACAGAGCCACGGGACCGCGGGCCATCGAGCGTCGTTTCCCACCTTGACCATTTCGAGGTAAGGCCTATGGGTCAGCATCGCCCGCGCGCCACTGTTGTCCACGATCGCCGACAGCAGCCTGAGATCGTGCTCGAGCCGGAACGGGTTCGGCGGTGAGACCGGCACCGGGATCGCGCCCACCGCCAGCGAGCCCAGGAACGCGGCGATGAAGTCGAGCGAGGGCAGGTGCACCAGCACAACGCGGTCACCAGGCCCGATCCGCTCACGCTCGAGCAGCTCGCGGACCTGCTCCGCCCTCCCCGCGAGCTCTCGGGTGTTCACCTTCTCGGCGTCGTTTCCGTCCTCACCGACGAACACGAACAACTCACGGAACGGGTCCCGTTCGTACAGGTCGGCGAACGACTCGACAAGGGAACGTTCGGACACCAAGCCAGGATTTCCGGTCAGCTTCTTACCCCTTCATACCCCTGTGCCAAGAAAGACAGGACCACCCAGTCCCAGTACCTTTCACGCCCGGTATGGACGCAGCACCCCTCTCACCGGCCGGGCGCCATCCCCGAGCCCGAACGCCAGTGAATCCACATCTTCGCCACCGCGTCACCCCGGACAACACCGTCAAAATCCCCACAGCCGCAGCGCCCCGCGGAAGCAGCCGAGCGGGCGCACATTCGGCAATGCCCACCGTCGAATTCGGCAAGCAGTTCATGCGTCATTTTCGGAACAGCCGCGCCGAACACAGTTTCGATCAGCAGGTCGGCGACGAGCTCGTACATCCGGTCGCACCGCGGGCATCGCAGCCCGCCGGTCAGGGTCGCCGCACAGCGGCAGACCCAGCCGCACACCCGAGCCGGGTCGCCCAGCACCAAGGTATGCCGAGCGACATCGCGCAGGACGACCGCACCGCTACCGACCGAAGCATAGGGACCGATCTCGACGTCGCCGCCGACCGGCGCGCAGGCGACCCCGGATACACGCGGCGGCCGGAAGCCATCCAGCACAAGCCCGGTAGCCGCGTAACATTCGCCGCGGGCGTCACGACTGTGCACTCAGCCGTGACGTGCCGACAACAGCTCCTACACATTGCCAGGTGCCGAACGATTCACGGACAGTGCAACCTTGGTCGGTCGGCGTGACGAGGAGTGTCGAAAGTATGAGTCTTCCCTTGGTAGCGACCTTGGTGACTGTGACCATCGCGCTCGTAGGACTGCCAGTGACCTGGGCCAACTGGAGAAAGCACCGGAGCGAACGCTCATCCGGGCACTTCCTTCGGGTGTCGGAGCATGTCCATGGTGAGCAGGCCCGTCTGCACAGAGCAGCTTTGTCGACTGGGCGAGCAGAGTGGATGCACGACGCCGATGTTCCGATGCTCACGCAGGAGGGATGGATTCTTCCCCAACCGGTTCCGGTAGAGAACGTCCAACTGGAATGGGCGGACAAACCACTACCAGACGATCAGTCCAGCGAGGCCCATTCGCGTGCGAGCAGACTGCTGCCATGGCGAACCGGCACCGAGAGGTACCCCAGCTACAGTGGCGCGTTGGTTCAGCTTACGAACCGTTCACAGCTCTACGATGGCAACTTGTACCGACCCACCGCAATCGAGAGCATGGCAGGCAGTCTTCGCTTGAAGTTCACGGAGGGCAGCTATTTCGAGCACCTCGACACTACTGAAGTTCTTGCATACGAAGCTGCCTCCCGCTCTCTTGCAGGCCACAATTCTGTCGACGGTCGCTATCGACGCTGGTTGAGAGATCCCTTCGATCTGACTCGCCGTGCGACCGGCCTTGGAACGGTCACGCTGACGATACGACTCGACAACAGTCACGCGGGATTCTATATGCACAAGCGCGATGCGAAGAACCTGTCCGTCGGGCCAGGTGTCGTTCACGCCATCCCCGCTGGGGAGTTCGCTCCCGCCGACATCGGTCTGGACTCGATGAGCGCGGACTTCGATGTATGGCACACGGTGATGCGTGAGTACGCCGAAGAGTTCCTCGACATCGAAGAGGCATACGGGCGCGGCGGTCGCCCTTTGGACTATGACAACGATTGGCCCTATAGCGAACTGAGCCGTGCTCGCGAATCCGGTGACCTCCGGCCATACGTCCTTGGAATCGGCCTCGATGTTCTCACATGGAAACCGGAGCTACTTCTCGTCTGCGTCATCGACAGCACCGTGTTTGACTCTATCTTCGCCGAAATGGTGACCGCAGGCAGAGAAGGCACGATCATCGTCGGACCTCGAGGTCATGGCATCGCGTTCGACAAAGCCAACATCAGCAGCTATATCGATAGCGCGAACACGCGCGGCGCAGCCAAGGCGTGCCTGGCTCTGACCTGGCGTCATCGCGTAGAGCTCGGACTTGCTTGACCAAGGAAGATCGACGTTTGGCAAGTCATTATGGAAGAAGAACGCGATCACGCTCCTTCAACGATGGCAGACGGTAATACGCTCGAAGCACTACCCGAACTCGCCGAAGCGGCGGAAGGACCATCCTCATCACCTCACGCCCAACAACACAGACACACAGAACGCCGCCACCGCCGCCCGGACCACGGGACTGCCCAGGGTTTGGTTGACACCTGATCTGTGAGGCTTCGGCCTTGCTTGAAAGCATGTCAGTCGTGCCTAAGCCTTATCCGCGTGAGTTTCGTGATGATGTCGTGGCGGTCGCCCGGCAGCGTCAGGTGCCGTTGAAGCAGGTCGCGAATGACTTCGGGATCTCCGAGACATGTCTGGCGAACTGGATGCGCGCCGCTGATGTCGAGGACGGCAAACGACCCGGTATGACGCAGGATGAGTCGGTTGAGCTGCGGGAACTGCGCAAACGCAACCGGCTGCTGGAGCAGGAGAACGAGGTTCTGCGCAAAGCGGCCGCGTATCTCGCGCAGGGCAACCTGCCGAGAAAATAGCGTTCCCGCTCGTCCGTGACCTGGCCGCAGCCGGCGCCCCCGAGCCTGTCACGATTTCTGTGTAAGTCAGAGGTGATTACTTACGTTTTTCAGATTATCAGAAAGGCAGCCTTCCTGGGAAGAGGCGGGCTAGCGTGTTGAGTGCAACTTTCCAGCCGTGTGTTCCCGTTCCGGATGTTCCGCCGCGTTGACTGGAGATGTTGCGGAGTCCGAGGTAGAGAAGTTTCATGGCTGCGTCTTTGTCGGGGAAGTGTCCGCGGTTCTTGGTGATTTTGCGGAGTTGGAAGTTGATGGATTCGATAGCATTGGTGGTGTAGACGATTTTGCGGAGTTCCGGCGGGTAGTCAAGGAACGGGATGAGGTCATTCCAGGCGTTATGCCACACGTCGATGGCTCCTGGATATTGTTGCCCCCATTTCTTGTCGAATTCGGCCAGGGCGAGTTCGGCGCCTTCGACGGTGGGGGCGCAGTAGATCTCGCGCATCGATGTGGCGATCTTTTTGCGGTCGTTGTAGGACACGAATTTCGAGGCGTTGCGGATGACGTGGACCACGCAGGTCTGCACGCCCGTGTCAGGAAAGATCACTTTGATCGCGTCGGGAAGACCGGTCAGGCCGTCGCAGCAGGCGATGAGGATGTCTTTGACGCCACGGTTGCGCAGGTCGGTGACGACCTTCTGCCAGAACTTCGCGGCCTCGGTGTCCTGGATCCAGCAGCCGAGAGCGTGCTTGCGGCCGTCCACGTCGACACCGATGGCCAGGTAGGCGACTTTGGTGGTCACCACGCCGTTGTCTTTGACGCGGATCCGGATTCCATCCACATACAGGATCGGATACACCTCGTCGAGCGGACGTGATTGCCACGCTTTGATCTCGTCGACCACGACATCGGTCACGTTCGATATCAATTCCCGGGAGGCATTCACGCCATAAACTTCCAGCAAATGCGCTTCGATGTCGCGGGTGGTCATGCCCCGGGAGTACAGTGACAGGATCATGTCGTCGATGTTGCCGATCCGACGAGATCGCTTCGGCACGATCGCGGGTTCAAAAGACCCGTTCCGGTCACGCGGAACCTCGATATCGACCGGACCGTTCATCGTCGACACCGTCTTGGTCGACTTCCCATTTCGGGAATTGCCGGAACCGCGACCGGAGGGGTCGCTTACGTCATAGCCTAAATGGTCGGTCATCTCGGCCTGCAGCGCCCGCTCGAGGACCGCTTTGGTCATTTGATTCAGCAAGCCGTTGACGCCGTCGATCGGCGTTCCGGCCGCTTTGGCGTCCTTCAGCAGCGCGTCGATCGTCTCCGGCGAGAACGTCTCCGCCAGCTGCCGCGCCGCCGCCTCGTCACTGCGACGAGGCGATGTGTTCTGCGTCACTCGGTGTCCCTTCCGACCGCCCACCAGGCCGGTCGATCTTGGTACACCCCCGACCTACACAGTTGGCGTGACACGCCCTGCGCCCGTGCGGGTGCCGGTCGCGGCGGGCGTGCAGGGTGCTGGGAATCTCCCTGCAGGCCTACTACCAATGGCTCTCCAATCCGGTCTCGCAGCGGGACTGGGACGATGCCCATCTGATCAACACCGCGCTCGACATCCACGCCGCCGACCCGGGCGATGGTTACCGGTTCATCGCCGACGAACTGGCCCAGCGTGGCTTCATCGCCTCGGAGAACCGGGTCTGGCGGATCTGCTCGATGCAACAGATCTTTTCCTTACACGCCAGGAAGAAAGGACGGTCCCGCAAGGCTGGGCCACCGGTGCACGACGATCTGGTGCGTCGGGATTTCACCGCCGACGCACCAGATGTGAAGTGGCTGACCGACTTCACCGAGCACCCCACCGACCAGGGCAAGCTGTATCTGTGCGCGATCAAGGACTGCTACTCCAACGAGATCGTTGGCTACTCGATCGAGTCCCGCATGAAGTCCTCACTCGCGGTCGCGGCGTTGCGCAACGCGATCACACTGCGCGACCCGGCCAGGGTGATCGTGCATTCGGATCGAGGCAGCCAATTCCGGTCGAAGAAGTACCGGCGTCTGCTGCGCAACAACGAGCTGATCGGGTCCATGGGCCGGGTTGGCGCGTGTGGCGACAACGCTGCCATGGAATCGTTCTTTTCGTTGCTACAGAGGAACGTTCTCGACACCCGACGCTGGACCAACCGAGAAGAATTACGCCTGGCGATCGTCACCTGGATCGAGACGAAGTACCACCGCAAACGCCGACAACGAACACTCGGCAAACTCACCCCGGTCGAGTTTGAGACCATCTACACCGCCGCAACAGCGGCCTGAAACACCACACCCCCGGTGACAACCAAACTCGGGGCAGTCCCGACCGCGGCCGCCGCGGTCTCACTTCGTTCATTCCCCCATCCCAACACGTCGGAGCCGCCTAGCCGTTGCCGACGCGACTACGAGAAACGGATACGGCAGACCGGACGCCTGCCAAGCAACCTGCGATCGTCCACGCTCACCCCAACAAGGTCAACTATTTTGCGAACACATACGGGCACATACGCGCCGGCATCACCGCCCATTCGACCTTCGTCGACGAGACCAAACGTCGATCTCCTCGACGACCGGACCTTCATGCTCCCGGCGCTGGACGACGCTCGCGGCCAAGCAACCACTCTCAGTCACAGAGCAAGGCTGAAGTTCACCTTTACTGTCTAATTGACAATATATAAGGTTGGGAACATGCCCGACGACGACTGGACTCCTCCGCCGGTACTGTTGGCCGTCGACCTGGTGATCTTCACCCTGATCGACTCGACGCTCCATGCGCTGCTCATAGAACGGGGCATCGAACCGTTCCAGGGCAACTGGGCGCTGCCAGGAGGTTTCCTCGAGGACGAGCGGGAGGCCGTCCTCGATGCGGCCCACCGCGAACTGATGGAAGAAGCGAACCTCAACGCAAGCCAGCTCCACCTCGAACAGCTAGGCGCCTACGGCGAGCCGGATCGCGATCCAAGGGGACGGGTCGTCTCAGTGGCGTACCTGGCCATCGCACCGGGGCTGCCGGAGCCACGCGCGGGCACCGACGCCGCTCACGCGAGATGGGTGCCGGTTCCCGATGTTCTAGGAGGAAGCATCAAGCTGGCCTTCGACCACGAAACCATCCTCCGCGAGGGTCTCGAACGAGCGCGTGCCAAGCTCGAACACACCGCCATCGCAACAGCATTCTGCGAAGAGACCTTCACGATCAATGAGTTGCAACAGGTCTATGAAGCCGTCTGGGGTGTGGCGCTCGACCTGCGGAACTTCTACCGGAAGGTCCAGGCCGTAGATGACTTCATCGTGCCCGTAGGCGCCGAACGACGCACTGGCAAAGGCCGACCAGCCCGGCTGTTCAAGGCCGGGAGCCGGACCACGCTCTACCCGCCTCTGGTACGCCCCAGCCCGGCCACCGCAAATGAAGGAAACGGATGAACGACGACCTGGTGGTGATCCTCACAGCCTTCAACGAGGAGTACAAAGCCGTCCTGAACCGACTCGACAACGTGGAACAACACGTGCACGATCGCGGCACCCGCTTCGAGATCGGCACCGTTCGCGGAACGACCTGCCACGTCGCGGTCGGTCTGGCAGGCAAGGGAAATCAACCAGCCGCAGTCATGGCTGAAAGAGCGATCACGCACTTCTCGCCGGCCGCGCTCATGTTCGTCGGTGTCGCTGGAGCGTTGTGGGACACGCCGCTCGGCGACGTCGTGGTCGCTACACACGTCTACGGCTACCACGGCGGCACCAGCGAGGACAACGGACTCAAGTCCAGACCCAGAAGCTGGGAACTCGCACATGAGATCAGCCAGCTCGCCCAGCACATCGCACGTACAGGGCATTGGAAGGACACCGCGCATGACGGCACGGAAGTGCGTTTCGGCCCCATCGCCGCGGGCGAAATCGTGCAGAACTCTCGCACTTCCAGTGAAGCACAGTGGATCCGCGAACACTATAACGACGCGCTGGCCGTGGAGATGGAAGGTGCCGGTGTCGCGCAAGCGGGGCACCTCAACGGTGCTCCCGTAGTCATAGTGCGCGGCATCAGCGACGCAGCGGACGGCTCGAAGACCTCTGAAGCGGACCAGAGCTGGCAACCACGAGCCGCAGCCAACGCAGCGGAGTTCGCTACATATCTCGCCACTGAACTGATCAAGGAAGGGAAGCGTGGCGCCATGAACACCAGAGCTACTCCCCCTCGCGAGTACGTCAGCGTCCACAGCACCGGTGGCACAATCGGCATGGTGGCAGGCAGTATCAGCAACAGCACAGTCCTCCAGAATGTCTCCAGCCAGCCCGACCCCCGCCCTGACCTCACCGCGGAACTCTCATTGCTGCGCAAGGACTTCGAGGCAGAACACGCACGCGGGCAACTCGACGACGAAACGTACGAGATCGCACGCAGCCACCTCGACACCGCGGGGAAAGCCCTCGCGTCCACCTCACCGGAGGGCAAGAAGAAATTCGTGCTGGCCCTCAAGCAGTTCAGCGGACTGGTCGCGGAACTCACTGGGCTAGCCGCGAAGGTCGCCGCGCTCGTCGCCGCCGCGAAAGGCATCTCATGACGCCACCGACAAGCCCCCTGCCAAATGTGAACGCGGCCGACTCACACATCGGAATGATCGCGGGCGAAATCCACGACTCGACCGTCTACTTCGTGCTTCCGGACGCTCCGCCCGACGAGAAGTACCGCGTCGGCGTCGCATACCTGCGCGACGGCGTCCCCCTGCGAGCGCGCGAATTCATCAACGAGGCACGTGCCCTGGGGCACGACAACGCCGAAGTACGTTTCCACTGGGCGCTGGCCATGCTGAGCAAGCGCTCATATCGCGACCTCACCGTCGACGAGCGGGAACTGCTGATCTCCACATCGCACAGCAGCGAGACCTTACTGGTCGACGACTGGTCGAGGTCCCTGGGCGCGGTGCACGACTTGCTCAGCTGCCTGGGCGACACGGGCAGCGACCCCGAGTACGCACTACGACAGCTGGCCGAGCTACCTCAACCGCAACGCGACCAGATAGTGCGGCACCTGGACCTCGTGCTCACGGGCAGTCTCAAGGACCGGTTCTGGGCCGGGATCCGGCGCAACGCGGCCGAAACCCGCTCAAGCATGAACCGCGAGAATCGGGTTTGGGCCTACTTCGAAGTGCCACCAAGCAAACCCCGGACCCGTAAACCAGAACCGTCGCGGGTCACCCGGCGCGACCGCGTCCGCGCCCTGCTCGGCGAGCTGGTCGCCGCGCTCGGCGCCGGCTATCTTGCCAAGACAGTCCTCGTAGCCGCACGGCCTGTGCCGATAGCGGCTTACCTGCTCGCAGCAATAGCCGCGCACTACGCCATCCAGAGCGGATTCCACTGGCGCTACCAAGTGCGACGTCTCGCAGTTAGGGAGCGTCAGTTCCGCAAAAGAGCCGAAAGCGGTTCACCTGGTGGGTTCGCCAGGAACGTGAGCGACTCATTCGACCACTACTTCCACCGCTACGCGCCCGACAAGGTTCACCGTGCGACCTGGCTGGCCGAGACCGCCGGCGTCCGCGCGGCACTGCGCAACGAGATCGTTGACGTCTACCGGGACCAGCGGATCACCGTCGACAACGTCAAGTGGCTCATCCGGTACTGCACACGGGACGTGCGCGCTAAGTGGCGCAACGACACGCTGTTCGAGCATCGAAAGCGCTATCGGGCTTCAGCCAAAACCAAGACCATCTGTGTGCTGTCCGCGACCACGTTCGCCTGCATGGCCGCCTATGTCGTCGCAGCGGCGTTGGATAGCGACCTGCTGCTCACGCTGGTCGCTGCCCTGCTCTTCATGGTCGGCACGGCGATCAGCGTGCCCGCCTGGTCGTTCATCGTCAGTGAGCGTCGCCGAGGGACCGAGGACACCCGCGACTACTGGGACGTACAGAACGCACGACGGCAGGAGTTTGAACGCTGGAGCCTCAAGTTGGAGCGCATCAGGCCATTGGAAACCGAGATGGAGAACTGGCTGAACGCCGACAAGACCATCGTGCTCGACGAGGCTCTGAAGCACTACCGGCTGGCCTGGCGCGACGTGCTCACTCACGCGTTCCTACAAACACCCGCCGAGAACTCCAGGCGGGCTCGGGTCACCGGCGGTCCGTACCGCTACTCGAACTACGACATCCGCCTGTTTCTGATCACTCTCGACGGCGTGCGTGAGGTAACCACCGGGCTCGATTTCGAGCACATCAAACTGGTCTACCTTGAGCGCACCAACTTCCGCTTCGATGCCGTCTCGTCAGTCCACGTCGTGACCCCGACAGAGCTCAGCTGTAACCTCGCGCTCACACTCATGAACGGCGAGCCGCGCGACATCCACGTCAGCAGCTACGTCCCTGCCGACAACTTGAGCAACGGGGTTGAGGGCTCGGTGGTCAAGATGAGTCTCGATGCCGCGGGGTTCGCTCACACTCTCCACATCCTCGAAGGCATCGCCGCGGAAGGAAAGCACTGGATCGAACGCGACCCCTACCTCACGAAGCCCACGAGCAGCCTGCACGAAGAGCTCAGCAGTACCACCTGACCAGGTCCCGGTCGCTACGCTCGTCGGGGCCCAGCGCAAAGCCCGAGCTCAGGCTCGTCCGTTCGATGGATGATCTTAAATCTATGAAACATTTCGCTCTGTTTGGCGATATCTACGCGAGCGAGTTGGCCGAAGCCGGAGGGGAAGTCCATGGGGCGTCGTCGGGGGTTTTTCGCCGAGATGCAGTATCAAGCGGCCAAAGCGCAACAAGAGCGAGCACGGCAAGCCGCCGCGGCGGAACGTCAACGGGTGCGGCTCGAACGTGAAATGCACCGCGCTCAAGTAGCCGCCGCTCAAGCCCACGAGCGTATGATGCGGGCAAACGCGCAGGCCGCCGCGCAGGCAGAACGCGAAGCCAAACGTCTCCACATCGAAGCTCAGCAATCGAAGGTCGAGTCGCTCAATGCGAACCTCGTCGAAGAGTTCTCTGCGATCGATGGAATTCTCGAGTCGACACTGGCTGTCGACGACTACGTTGATTTGGAAAAGCTTCGACGGGTCGCCGAGCACCCAACTTTCCGGTCGGCCGATTCCGCGGCGGTACCCCCGCCCGCTCCGGCCGCTGCGCCGCCGGAGCCGTACTTCCAGCCTCCGCCGGCGCCGACCGGTCTTTCGGCGGTCTTCGCCAAGAAGAAGCACGCCAGCGCAACCGCTGAGGCCCAGGTCCGGTTCGAGCAGGCTCACGCGGCCTGGCGGGGCGTGGTGGCGGAGATCCCTCGTCGGCAGCTGGTCGCGTTGGAACAACACCAGGCTGCGGAAGCCGAGCGGTTGCGGCGGCTGGCCCGAGACAGGCAGCAGTACGAAACCGAGTGCGATGAGCGCCGTCGGGTTGTCGATGAGGAGAACGCCCGCCTCGATGACCTGATCGCCCGGCTGGCGAGGAACGAACCGGCGGCTGTCGACGAATATATCGGTATCGTGTTCAGCAACTCCATCTACCCTGATGCGATCAGCGCCAACAGCGACGTCGACTTCTCCTATAGCTCCGACCTGCGGGAACTATCCATCACACTGGTCTTCCCGCCTCCCGAGGCGATCCCGACGACCAAGTCGTTCCGGTACGTGCGGGCCAGTGACGAACTGGCGGAAACCAGGCTGACGCAGAAGGACCTCACGACCAGGTACGCGAATCTGGTTGACAACATGACGTTGCGCACCCTGCACGAGATTTGGGAGTCCGACCGCGCGCGCCGGATCGACAGCATCTCGCTGGTAGGCGGTGTCAACCACGTTGACGCCGCGACCGGCCAGGATGTGTTTGTCAGACTCGTAGCACTGGCTGTGGCCCGGGAGGACTTCGCGCGGATCGACCTCGCGCGGATCACCCCGTCCGAAACGATGAAGCATCTTCGCGCGGTCGTTTCGAAGGCCCCGTACCGTCTGACCCCGATCGACGACCGCAAGGGTGTCCGCGGATGAGCCACGCAGCCAGGTTCCGGTTCGTCACGCCGCCGGGTTGGCCGGAGCCGGAGCCCGGCTGGGTGCCGCCGACCGGGTGGCGACCGCCAGCGTCGTGGCCACCCGCGCCACCTGGGTGGGAGTTCTGGGTCGCAGACACCCCGGTCGAAGAAGAGGCGGTAGGCAGTGACCTGCAGCAGGAAGCCCCACCGGATCCTGTCATTGACATCGTAGACACACCGGCACCGCGGCAAGCAGAACTCGAGAATGTTCGTGAGCAGATCGAGCAGGCCCGCCGCGAACTCGTCGAGCTGAACGACGCGATCCTTCTCCAGCAGGTCGGGATCTACGAGTACCACCATCCGCTCGAGAACGCCGAGCAGTACAAAGAGACTCTGGCCGCGCTCCGTCAGGAGGTAAAGGACTTCGTCAAGCAGGGCAACGCGATCCTGGCCGCTGACAGATTCGCCTACAACAACTCGCTGGCACAAGGCCGCAAGATGACTGGCGACTTCTCCAAGCTGATGCTGCGCGCTTACAACGCCGAAGCCGACAACTGTGTCCGTTCAGTTCGTGCGGGCACCGTGGCCTCCGCGAAGCAACGCCTCGATCGCTCGGTCGAGTCGATCGCCAAACTGGGCAAAATGATGGAGATGCGGGTCGCGCCCGAGTACCACCAACTTCGGTTGCGGGAGATCGAACTGACCGGGGACTACCAGATCAAGGTCCAGGAGGAGCGAGAAGCGGCACGAGAAGAACGTGAACGCCTCCGCGAAGAGAAGCGCGCAGAGGCGGAACTGCAAGCCGAACGCGAGCGGCTGGAAAAGGAACGCGACCACTACACCAACGCCCTGGCGCAGCTCGAAGCGCAAGGCAAGCCCGAACAGGCGGACGCGCTGCGCGAGCGGCTGTCCGCGATCGCAGAAGCGATCACTCAGAACGACTACCGGATCGCGAACATCCGAGCCGGCTACGTCTACGTCATCAGCAACATCGGCGCCTTCGGCGAGAACGTCGTCAAGATCGGGATGACCAGGCGGATTGAACCGAAGGTCCGTATCGTCGAACTGGGTGACGCATCGGTTCCCTTTCCCTTCGATACTCACTTACTACATTTCTCGGAAGACGCGATCACGCTCGAGAACGAGCTGCACAAGATGTTCGCAGATCGCCGACTGAACCACGTGAACTTGCGACGAGAGTTCTTCTTCATCACCCCGCAGGAGATCCGGACAGCCTTGGCGGAAAAACTCGGAAATATCCTTGAGTTCGCCGAAGCGCCTGAGGCAACGCAGTACTTCCAGAGCCGTTCCTCCTGGCCGGAAACCGCCCACAGCCGGATTGACAGCGCGACGACCTCTCGATAGCCTCCACCAAGGCTATTCGGCGACGCACCGCCTTCCGCCGCCCGCGAATCGCAGTGTTGCCCGCCTAAGCCTGTCGGGCTACTTGTATGACGTGCCACATAAAGAATGGGTCTCCAACACCAAGCATCGGCACGACAGGTAAGCCAGCTGCATACCGGACGACTTCCGACACAAAAGCTCTACCGGGCCTCCAAGAGGCTCCTGATCGCGGTCAGAGCTCCTGCAGTTGGCCATGATGGTATGTGACGCCCACGCTGCAGCGAAGCTGGAATAAGGCGAACCGTGATCGGACACCACCACCGTCATCCTGGCCAGCACCTCAATCAACCCGGCCTGCCCCGACCACCGCTGGCAAGGGGGTCACCACCCGCAACCCCCCCGGAACCAGCCCCGAAAAGCCACCGCTGAACAGCGCTCCACCTGCTACACGCTGCTCCAGAAACGCTCCAGCAGGGGCAGGCCAGAAACACGAAAAAAGATCACACGGGATCGGAAGCACAATGCAGCAGACCCCTCCGACCAGCCGAAACGGCCCGATCGAAGGGGTCCTTTACGATGTGGAGCTAAGGGGACTCGAACCCCTGACCCCCTCACTGCCAGTGAGGTGCGCTACCAGCTGCGCCATAGCCCCGGAGCGGGTTACCCCGCATCTCGTAAGTACAGACTTTACAGGAGCCGCGGGAAGCCCCTGCAAGGGGGGTGCCTAGCGGCCTGACCTTTGGAAAGAGGCTCCGGTCGGCCACTCTGGGTGCTCGGAGTGGCCGACCGGGGACGTTGGGTCAGGGCTGGAGCCAGCCTGCCTTGACGTCTACGACCTTGCCGTCGCGGATGACGGTGGGGGTGCCGAAGCCCTTGGAGCCGTCGGGGAAGGTCTGCTCGAGGTTGGGGTCCTTGGCGGTCTTGTTCTCGAACTCGCTGGTGAGCTGGGCGTTGTAGGCGCCTGTGGTGACCGCGTTGGCGAAGTCCTGGCCGGTGATGCCGAGGTCTTGGCCGAGTTTGATCAGCTGGGCCTTGTCGTAGCCTCGGGCGCCTTCTTTGGGCTGGGTCTTGAAGAGGCTGTCGTGGAACTGGGCGAACTTGCCTGCGTCGGCGGCCGCGAGGGCCGCGTTGGCGGACTCGAGGGAGTAGCCCTCGGGGTTGGACCTGGTGTTGAGCATGGGGACCATGTGGTACTTGACCTGGAGCTGGCCCGCGTTGACCTGCTGGCGGATCTGGGGGCCGTAGGCCTTCTCGAAGTCGCCGCAGATGGGGCAGAGGAAGTCGGCGTAGATGTCGATGGTCTTCGGGGCGCCGGGCTTGCCGAGGGTGACCACGACGCCGTCGCGCTTCTCGACCACGCCGGCCGCGGGGGCCTCTATGCCCGATGTGGTGATGGCCTGGCCCTCGGTCTGGTTCTTGGAGGCGTTGGTCCAGAGGACGCCGCCGATGACGAGGGCGGCGAGTACCACTACGCCTGCCACGATCGCGATGATCTTCTTGGTTTCGCCGCCGCCCCTGGCCTGCGTCACCACGCGCGCCGCTTGTTGCTGCTGGCGCTTCTTCCGAGCGTTGCGCTCAGCTCCACCCACTGGTCTGTTTCCTTTCCTAACTTGCCTTCCCATCGGACGAGTCGTCCGGAGCGGCCTTCGAGTTCCAGCCGAGCCAGCCGTCGACCGAAAAGAGGGTCGACGGGCGTAGCGTCAGCCACACCGCGAGCAGGAGGAACCCGGTGTCTCTTGCTATCTCCTGGGGATACTGCGTCTGGCCCGCCGCGACCTGGCCGCCGCCGCCGAAGCAGCCGCAGTCGATGGTCAGGCCGCGTGCCCACGACTGGGCGATCACCGCGATCAGGAGCACCAGCAGCACGATGGAGCCGATGCCGGCGAGCCTGGTGCCGAATCCGGCGATCAGCATGAGGCCGAGCGCCAGCTCGAGCAGGGGCAGCGTGGTCGCGACCGGGCCGATGAGCCCGTCCGGGAGCAGCTCGTAGGCCTTGACCGCGATGTACGTCTGGCCGGCGTCGCTGATCTTCAGCCAGCCGGAAACCAGCCACACCGCGGCGAGCCCGAACCTGACCAAAGTGCCGATCAGGTCGAACACGCGTGGAGACGGTTTGGGCACGCACTTAGGCTAACCACCGCACCTGAGAAAAACATGAGGTCGGCCGAACGGTGGAAGGAGGTCATCTGTGCGGGTGAAATCGCTTGCCACGCTGGGCGTCGTGCTCGTCTTGCTCACTTCGTGCGGGTCGGGTGGGTCTGCCTCGGACTCGCTCGTGAAGCGCGCGAGTGACCGGAACCACCTCACCATCGGCACGCGCTTCGATCAGCCTGGGCTGTCCGAGCGGACGCTCGACGGGCGGGTCGTCGGGTTCGACATCGACGTGGCCAAATATGTGGCGAACGAGCTCGGGGTGTCCGCCGACGAGATCACCTGGCGCGAGACCGAGCCGAAATTCCGCGAGCCGGACATCAGCTCGGGGGCGGTCGACATGGTGGTCGCCACGTATTCGATCACTCCGGCGCGCAAGCAGGTCGTGTCGTTCGCCGGACCGTATTTCGTGACTGGGCAGGATCTGCTGATCCGGTTGAACACGCCCGAGATCAGTGGGCCGGAGAGCCTCAATGGCAAGAAGCTGTGCTCGGTGCCGGGGACGACTTCGGCCGACGAGGTGAAACGGCGCTATGCGCGCGCTGTCGAGCTGAGCGAATATCCGCGTTATCCGGCCTGTGTGACCGCGCTGCTGGCCGGGCAGGTCGACGCGGTGACCACGGACGCGCCGATCTTGGCTGGCTACGTGACGCAGAACCCGGAGCTGCTGAAGGTCGTCGGGCAGTCGTTCACCGTCGAGAAATACGGCATCGGCCTGCGCAAGGGTGACATCGAGGGGCAGAACGCGGTCAACGCGGCGATCCGCAAGATGATCACCAGCGGCGAGTGGCTCAAGTCGCTCAACGCCAATATCGGCCCGTCGGGGTACAAGCTGCCCGCGCCGCCGGAGGTCACCGAGACCCAGTGAAGCTCCCCGACCTGCCCATTCGCGCGGTGCTCGGCGAGCTGGGCGACCTGCTCGACGCGCACGGCACCGCGGTGCTGGTCGCGCCGCCGGGCACCGGCAAGACCACGCTCGTGCCGCTCGCGCTGGCGGACCGGGCGCCGGGGAAGATCGTCGTTGCCGAGCCACGCCGGATCGCCGCGCGGGCCGCGGCCGCGCGGATGGCCGCGTTGCTGGGCGAACGGGTCGGGGAAACGGTCGGTTACTCGGTGCGCGGGGACCGGAAGGTGTCCTCGGCCACGCGGATCGAGGTCGTGACGTCCGGGTTGCTGGTGCGCCGCGTGCAGAGCGACCCGGAGCTGCCCGGGGTGTCGACGATCCTGCTCGACGAATGCCATGAGCGGCACCTCGACGCCGACCTGCTGCTCGCGCTCCTGCTGGACGTGCGCGCGGGCCTGCGCGATGACCTGCGGCTGCTCGCCACGTCGGCGACCGTCGCGTCCGGCAGGCTGGCCGCGCTGCTCGGTGACGCGCCGGTGCTCACCGCCGACGCCAGGACGTTTCCCGTCGAAGTCTCGTATCACCCCGGCGCTCGGGGTGAGCGGATCGAGGCGACGGTCGCCAGGACCGTCCGGACCGCGCTGTCCGAAGTGGACGGTGACGTGCTCGCGTTCCTGCCCGGTGTCGGTGAGATCGCGCGGGTTTCGGCGATGCTGTCCGGCGTGGACGTGTTCCCGTTGCACGGCAGGCTGACCACGGCGCAGCAGGATCTCGCGCTGCGCCAGGGAGAGCGGCAGCGAGTCGTACTGGCGACGGCAGTTGCGGAGTCGAGCCTGACCGTGCCCGGGGTCCGCGCGGTCGTCGACTCCGGGCTGGCGCGGGTGCCGCGCGTCGATCACCGGCGCGGGCTGCCGGGTCTGGCGACGGTCCGGGTCTCGTCCGCCGTGTCTGAGCAGCGGGCGGGGCGAGCGGGCCGTGAAGCGCCGGGGCACGCTTACCGCTGCTGGGCCGCCCACGAGCAGGCGAGCCTGCCCGCGTACCCCGAGCCCGAGATCCGCACAGCCGAGCTGGCTCGGTTCGCGCTCGAGCTGGCCTGCTGGTCCACACCGGACGGCAGCGGCCTGACGTGGTGGGACCCGCCAGGCGAAGGCGCGCTCGCGGCGGGGCGGGCGCTGCTGGTGACGCTCGGCGCGACCGAGGCCGACGGCACGGTCACCGCGCGCGGGCGCAAGATGGCCGGGCTGGGCCTGCATCCCCGCCTCGCCAGGGCATTGCTCGACGGCGCGGCCGCGGTCGGTGCCACGTCGGCCGCCGAGGTCGTCGCGTTGCTCGACGCGGGCGGCACGCTGACCGACGTCGAAGCCGAGATCCGCCGCCTGCGGTCGTCGTCGGACCGCTGGAAGGCCGAGGTCAGGCGGCTGGCGAAACTGGTACCAGGCGGGGCCGGGAAACCTGATCCGGCGCTCGTCGTCGCGCTCGCGCATCCGGAACGCCTCGCCCGGCGCCGCAATCCCGGTTCGCCGGTCTATCTGATGGCGGGCGGCACCGCGGCGGAACTGCCCGCGGGCAGCGGCCTCGGCGACACCGAGTGGCTCGCGGTGGCCGAAGCGACCAGGGACCCTGGCCGGGTCAACGGCATCGTCCGGCTCGCGGCCCGCGCCGACGAGCAGCTGGCCGTCCGCGCGGCTCCGGCCTTGCTGTCCGAAGTGGACGAAGTGACTTGGTCGGGTGACGTGGTCGCCAGGTCCGTGCGCAAGCTCGGCGCGATCGTGCTCTCGGAACGCCCGCTCCGGGATTTCGACGCACGGGAGGCGCTGCTCACCGGCCTGCGCACCGAGGGACTCGGGATGCTCAGGTGGTCCGAGGACGCGAAGCGGCTGCGCGAGCGGATGGCTTTCTTGTTTCGAGTGCTCGGTTCACCTTGGCCCAGTCCGGATGACGAGGCGATTCTGTCTACTGTGGACTTGAGTGGTGCGCGGCGCAAGTCCGATCTGGCCAAGATCGACGCCGGGCAGGTGCTGAAGCAGCTGCTGCCCTGGCCTGCCGCGTCCCGCTTCGACGAACTCGCGCCGGATCGGCTCGAGGTGCCGACCGGGTCGCGGATCCGCGTCGACTACACGGCCGACGAGCCGGTGCTCGCGGTCAAGCTGCAGGAGACCTTCGGCTGGACGGTGACGCCGCGGGTCGCGGACGGCCGGGTGCCGGTGGTGCTGCACCTCCTCTCACCCGCCGGTCGCCCGGCGGCGGTCACGGCTGACCTGGAATCGTTCTGGCGTAACGGTTATCTGGCCGTGCGGGCCGACCTGCGTGGGCGCTACCCCAAGCATTCCTGGCCAGAGGACCCGCTGACCGCCACCCCGACGCGACGGACCAAGAAGAGCGGGTCGTGAGCGTTGCGGCGCGCCGCGGGTAACGAGGGCGGCCCTTGTCACCCACAGCGTCGCAAGGGTGCCCCTTGTCACGTGCCGAGGCGAGCGCACTGCTTCATTCGCGTGAACGCCACGTTCACAACGTTGAACGTGGCGGAAGTGGCGTTCACGTCGTCGACCCCGGGCAGCGGCCGATAGAACCTGCCACTTAGCGGGCGTTATCCCGGCCTCGCCCGCGGTGAAGGGGTCGTGAGTGTTAAGACCGGTTAGAACCGGCCGCATCACTCACGACCCCCACGACGACCCCGGCCCGCCGCGCGGAACGCTCACGAGCCCTTAGCCCTTAGCCCTTGGTGCCTCGGACGGCGAGGCGGGCGACGTCCATGTAGAGGCAGCCTGCTGAGGTGGGTTGTGGTGTGCAGGAGAGCTGGGGGTAGAAGGACAGCTGGTTCGACAGGACGGTCAGCCTGACGAAACGCACCCCGGTCGTGGTGCCGGGGGCCAGGGTGAGTGCGTGGAGGGTGTTCAGGTCGGCGGGCTTGAAGTCGGCGGTGCCGGCCTTGACCCAGGTCGTGCCGTCGACCGAGGTCTCCACGGTCACCTCCTTGGCCGCGGCGGGTGGGTCGTCGCCGCAGTTGTTGGCGGGGTCGATCTCGATGGCGCTGACGTTGACCGGCCCGCCCAGCTTGACCGTGACGAAGCGCGACTGGATCGTGCCGTCGGGGTTGGCCTTCTTGTCGGTCGACCAGCCCGCGCTGCCGAGCGGTGAGGAACGCAGCAGGTCGCCGGGTCCGCAGCCGAACGGGGACCAGTCGACGCCGTTGAAGGCCTCGACGGAGGCGCCCGCCGTGTCGGCCGCCCAGTTCTGCCGCAGCTTCCAGTCGACCGTCGTGGTGCCCGAACGGACCGAGACCGCCCGGACTTCGCCGTCCGCCCCGCCGCCGAAGGCGTAGACCTTCGGGTACGTGCCCGGCAGGACCCCGGGGATCTGGTAGGTGCCGTCGGCGCCGGTGACCGCGGCGAATGAGCCGCCGAACCCGGAATCGTGGCCGCCGAAGCGGACCGCGACGCCTGGCATCGGGGTGGCCGTGTCGGTGTTGACGATCTTGCCCGTGACGGTCGCGGCCGGCGTGCCCGCGGGCGGGGGCACCGAGAAGTCCTCGGCGGGCACGGTGTCGTCACCGGTGATCGAACCGGCGAAGAAGCCCATGCCCCTGGCGGCGAACGTCTTCCAGATCTTCGCCGCTGCCTGGCCGCCGTTGATCACCACGTCGGCCTGCAGGATCGAGTTGCGCATGTCCAGGAAGGACGGGGACGCGGGCGAAAGCTCCATCGCCCTGGTCACCAGCGCGCGGGTCAGCGGCACGCCGAGCGCCGAGCGCAGGTCCCACAGCGTGCTCGCCCAGATCTCGCCGTCGGCGTGCACCTCGGGGAACGGCAGGATGTGGCCGAGGTCGCCGTAGGTGTAGCCGCCAGGGCCGGCGCCCGGGGTGCCGGGGCACTTGGCCGAGGTGACCCCGACCGCGCAGTCCAGCGGCTGTGAGCGGGCCAGGCTCTCGCCGTTGCCCACGTAGTCGCCGACGACGATCTCGCCCGGCGCCGCGGTGTCCTTGACCAGGCCCTTGCCGACGAGGTAGTCGAAGGCGTACCAGTCGCTCCAGGCCTCCCCCATCGCGCCGGACTGGAACGAGTTCAGCGTGGAGTTGCCCAGCGCGTCGACGACCAGCCGGTTGGACAGGCCGTGTGTGTACTCGTGCTCGATGATGCTCGCGTCGTCCGCGGAGTTCGACGCGAGGAACGGGTCGGTCGGGTCCTTGGGGTTGTGGAACAGGAACATCCCCATGAACGGCGCCTGCCCGTCGGGCGGGGTGCCCATGAAGGCGTTGTCGTACGAGCCGGGGTTGCCCGCGGCGTTGAGCAGGGTGTGCACCTCGACCGCGTCGCCGTCGACCTTTTCGAAGTTGCCCGCGGCACGGGTGAAGCCGATCGGGAACGAGGCCAGGTGGTCGTGGAAGGTGCCGACGTAGGCCAGCGCCTGCACCGCGTTCTGCTCACGGTTCTTCGCCCACGAACCCGGCGTCTTCGGATCCCACGAGCACTGCCTCGCCGCCGAGCACGGCGCGCCTACGACGGCGTTGAAGTCGCTGAACTTGTACCGGAAACTGCCGTCCTTGTTCGGCCCGATCTCTTCTTCCGGCTGGAACTTCTGGTCGCCGTTGACGTCGGCGCCGACGTGCGCGACGTTGCCGTCGAGCGTCTTGGCGTCCGCGGGCAGCCAGCCCTTCTGGGTCAGGTTGACCTGCTCCTGCTTGCCGCCCGCCGGCGCGCCGGGGCTGACCTGCCAGGCGAGTCCCTTGGCGCCGTCGGCGTCCTCGTGCCGGTTCACCAGGTTCTTGCGGTAGAGCACGGCACCGGTCCGCGCGTCGGTCACCTGCTGGAACAGTTTGCCGGCACTCGGTCTGTCCAAAGTGGACCAAGCGGGGCGCACCCCGTCGGCGGTGAGGAAGCCGACCCGTTGCGAGTCCTTGCCGGGAGCGGCCAGCGTGGACGCGCCGAGCGACGACGGCAGGCCGCGCACGGGCGAGCCGTCCAGCTGGATCAGCCTGCCGTCCTTGGCGACGTGCGCCTTCAAACCATTGCCGAACAAGGGGATCCCGTCGACGACCTGGGTGAACGAGAGGTGATGGATCCCCTCGACGTCGACGTAATCCTTGCGCAGGTTCAGTTTCGTTCTGTCACTCGCGGATAGCCCGACCAGTCCTTCGTGTTCGGTCAAATAGCGCAGCACGACCTCACGGGGCGCGTCCTTGCTCGGTCCGGTGAGAAAACCGTCCGTACGAGCGAGAACCCTCGGCGTGCCGGTCAGCGCGTCGATGTCGATGCGGGCCTGCTGCCCGAGTTCGGCACGAGCCTGAGCGGTCGCGTCCGCCTGAAACGCAGACAGCTGGGCTTGCGCGTTCTGCGCGCGTGGGCTGGATCTGGCGGTGTCACGCACGTCGAAGTCCTGATCGGACCTGCTCGGCACCGCGTTGCCCGTTGTCGACGGTGGAGCGGCGTTCGCGACCGGCACGGTGGCCAGCCCGAAGATCATCACTGCGGTCGCGGCGTACACCGAGGCACGCGGACGCGACGACTTGAACGTCACGGAGACCCCTCTCTCAGTGGTGACGTAGACCATTCCTTCGTACCGATACAGCCCCGGTGTACATCAGCGCCGATCGGGTACGGGTGTGGTGCCTGACTGTGATCAACGGCTGCTCGCCTTGACATCCTTTGTGTGAACATGCCCCGAGATTACGAATTCGGACCCGGCACCACACTGCGGAAAACCGCAAACCGGCCTGCGGTTTTCCACAGGCGGAAGCGCACCCCTGACGAAAGTAAGGGTCTGGACCTGTCCGAAGTCCGCTGCCCGGCGGCACCGCCGCGAACCACACTGATCCGCATGATCACAGTGAGCGGTTTGACGAAACGCTATGGGGAGAAGACCGTCGTCGACGACCTGGGTTTCCTGGTGGAACCCGGCAAGGTCACCGGCTTCCTCGGGCCCAACGGCGCCGGGAAGTCGACCACGATGCGGATGGTGGTCGGGCTCGACAAGCCGGCCTCGGGGCACGCGCTCGTCGGCGGCAAGCGGTACGCCGATCTCGCGTATCCGCTGCGTGAGATCGGCGCGCTGCTCGACGCCAAGGCGGTGCACCCCGGCCGCAGCGCGGGCAAGCACCTGCTGGCGATGGCGCGCAGCAACGGGATTCCGGCGAGCAGGGTCGAGGAAGTGCTGGCGACGGTCGGGCTGAGCGACGTCGCGGGCAAGCGGGCCGGGCAGTTCTCACTCGGGATGGGCCAGCGCCTGGGAGTCGCCGGCGCGTTGCTGGGTGACCCGGCGGTGCTGATGTTCGACGAGCCGGTCAACGGCCTCGACCCGGACGGCGTGCGCTGGATGCGCCAGCTGATGCGGTCGCTGGCCGCCGAGGGACGGACGGTGTTCGTGTCGAGTCACCTGATGAGCGAAATGCAGCTCACCGCCGATCGGCTCGTCGTGATCGGCAAGGGGAAACTCCTCTCCGACGCGCCGATCGACGAGTTCATCGCGGCCAACTCGCGCAGTGTCGTCGAGGTCCGGCTGACCCGGCGCGAGGATGTAAACACACTGGCCGCGCGCCTGCGCGCAGACCGGATCCGCTTCGAGACGGACGGCGAGAACGAGCTGCTGGCGCACGAGACGTCCGTCAAATACGTGGGGGATCTGGCGTACGACCTCGGCCTGCGGCTGCATGGGCTCGCCGAACGCACGGCCTCGCTGGAGCAGGCGTACATGGAGCTGACCGCGAACTCGGTGGAATACGGGGCGGTGGCGTGAGGATCTTCGCACTCGTCGCGGCACTGCTGCTGACACTGGCCGCGCCCGCTTCGGCGGCGCCGCTTTCACTGTTGAAGCCGACCGGGCATTACCCGATCGGGCTGCGGACCATGGCGCTGACGGATCCCGCCCGCGCCGACCACTGGCGGCCCCAAGAGCGGCGCACGCTGATGGTTTCCTTGTGGTACCCGGCGATCCCGGTCGGCGAACCCGGCCGCTACATGACACGGGCCGAGTCCGCGGTGACCGTCAAGCAGTACGGGCTGCCGGAAGACACGCTGTACCGGCTTCGCACGCATTCACGGGCAGACGCGCCCGCGTTGCCATCAGCGCGAGGCTGGCCGTTGGTCGTGCTGTCACCGGGCGCGGGCAACAGCCGGACCACGCTGACCACGCTCGCCGAGCAGCTGGCTTCGCAAGGCTTCGTAGTCGCCGCGATCGACCACGCTTACGAAGCGTTCAACGTCGAGTTCCCCGGCGGCCGGATGCTGACCTGTCTCCCCTGCGCAGCGGAGGGAAACCCGTGGCCTGCCGGGATCGAGAGCCGAGCCGGTGACGTGTCGTTCGTGCTGGATTCCCTGCTGGGACAGCGTTCCCCGCACATCGACCGCGAGCGGATCGGCATGGCCGGGCATTCCGCGGGTGGCGCGGCGGCGGCTCTCGCGATGGCGGCGGACCGGCGGATCAAGGCCGCCATCGATCTCGACGGGCCGTTCTACCGCCCGGTCGCGCTCGACCGGCCGTTCGCGTTGTACACCAGCCCCGTCGGCGAGGAGGAGTTCGGCGCGGGCTGGGACGAGAACTGGCCGCGGCTGACCGGCTGGAAGCAGCGCCGGTTCCTGCCGGAGACCGGGCACTCGTCGTCGACGGACACCGGCTACCTGATCACCGAAACCGGCCTGAAGGACAAGGTGCCCGCGACCACGTGGAGCAGGTTGTACGGCTCGATCGACCCGGCCGCCGGGCTGCGGTTCTTCCGCGACGAACTGACCGATTTCTTCGAAGACAAGGTGGGGGCATGAGCAAGCTGGGCGACGCGGTCGCGTCGGAGTGGACGAAGTTCTGGTCGGTGCGGGCGACCTGGTTGTCGCTGGCGGCGTCGGCGGTGCTGATGACCGCCTACAGCGTGATGGGCGGCCTGGTCATCGCGCGGGACGGGGAAACGGGCTCGGTGCGCTCGATCGCGATCAACGGGGCCTTTTACATGGCTCAGTTCCCGGTGATCGCGGTCGCGGCGCTGTTCGTGACCAGCGAGTACGCGAGTGGCAGCATCCGCTCGTCACTGCTCTGGGTGCCGGTACGCAATCGTTTACTTCTCGCCAAGGCCACTGTGCTACTGCCGGTGCTGTTCGTGCTGGGCGCGGTGCTCGCCGGACTGTCCATGGTCGTCGGCGGCGTGCTGGCGGGTGCTCACGCGATCCCCGTCCCGGCGGGCCAGATCGTGCTGACGATCGCCGGGATGGCGGCGTACTTCGCGCTGCTCGGCGTGCTGTGCCTGGGTATCGGCACGGCGCTGCGGTCCACGGCGGGCACGATCGTCTCGGTGATGGTGCTGCTGCTGATGCTGCCCATGCTCGTCGGGGCGCTCGGCGCGAACGCGCTGGTCGACTACTTCCCCGGCTTCGCAGGTGTCAACGGGATGCTGCCCGAGGGCGAGATGAACCCGATCTTCCACACGCCGACGGTCTACGCGCCCTGGATCGGCACGCTGTCCTGTGCGGCCTGGAGCGTGGCCGCTCTCGTGGCAGGCAGCGTGGTTCTCCGCAAGCGCGACGCTTAACCGACTAGCCCCGCTTCATAAGCGACTATGGCCGCTTGGACGCGATTCTTCGCGTCCAAGCGGCCTAAAATGCTGCTTACGTAAGCCTTGACAGTGCCTTCGACGACAAAGAGCTTCGCCGCGATGTCCGCATTGGACAGTCCAGAGCCCAGCAACGCCAGCACTTCTTGCTCACGAGGCGTCAGCGAGGCGACCTGCGCGCGTGCCGTGGCCCCCCGGCTCAGCCGTCCTCCCGACAACTGCGCGATGACCCGTTGCGCGATCTTCGGCGACAGGAAAGCCGCACCGTCAGCCACCGCGCGAATGCCGGCGAGCAGCTCACGCGGATCGCCGGACTTGAGCAGGAACCCTGACGCGCCAACCGAAAGCGCGCGCTCGATGTAGGCGTCTTCGCCGAACGTGGTCAGCATGATCACGCCAGTCTCCGGACGGACGCGGCGGATCTCCTCCGCCGCGGCCAGACCGTCCAACGCGGGCATCTGGATGTCGAGCAGCGCCACATCGGGCCGGGTGCGCAGCACCTCGTCGACGGCGGCGCGCCCGTCCGAGACCTCCGCGACCACCTCGACCCGCTCGTCACTGCCCAGAATGGCGGCGACGCCCGCACGGATCAGCGGCTCGTCGTCAGCCAGCACTACGCGGATCACTGCTCTCCTTCAACACGTCCTTGAACACGAGCTTGCCGTCGATGAAGCACAGCCGGTACGCCTCGTAAGTCGAAGTGAACAGGCTGCGGCCGTTGCCGTAGAACACGCACTCCGCGCCTGCCGGGGCAAGCGGCTGGTCGCGATACGGCCGCGCCAAGCGTTGCCTGCCGGGGAAGAACGGCTCGATTTCCGCGCGTGGCTGGCCGATCCGGAACGAGTCGTAGGCCGACGGTTCGAGTTCCGAGCCGTACCAGCCGTACAGGAACGCGATCCCGCTGATCGCGCCGACGCCCACGAACAGCGACGCGGGCACCAGCACCGCCTGGAGCAGGCTGCGCCGCACTTCGCGGCGAGCGCGTTCGAGGCCGAGCACGGCGTCGGAAACGTCGACCGGGCCAGGCGAACCGGCGTGCGGCAACGTCGCTTCGACGACGAAACCGCCGTTCGACGGCTCAGCACGGAAAGTGCCGCCGACGACGCGGACCCGCTCTCGCAACCCGACCAGCCCGTGACGGCCAGAGGCCGCGCCGGGTAGCGGCCCGGCGGGCGGCGGCGCATTGACCACCGACACCGTCGTCTCGTCCGCGCCGGCCTCGACCGTGACCACGGCCGCGGCGCCGGGCGCGTGCTTCGCGACGTTAGTCAGCGCCTCCTGCACCACGCGATACGCCGCGCGCTCCACCATCGCGGGCACACCACTGAGATCGTCCACAGTGGACGTGATCGCCAGTCCGGAGGCGACGGAGCGCTCGACCAGCTCGGGGATGCTCTCGTGCGCGGCGGGCGCCTCGTTCTCTCGCAGCACCCCGATGATCTGTCCCAGCTTGTCTATCGCGGTCGCCGCGCTCTCCCGCAGCTCACCGGCCGCCCGGCTCTGTGCCTCCCCCAGCCCGCCCGCGACCTCGAGCGCGGCCGCCCGCACGGCGATCAGCGAAAGCTCGTGGCCCAGCGAATCGTGCATGTCACCGGCGATCCGCGCCCGCTCACGCAGCCTGGCCTGGTCCGCGACCAGCCGCTGACGGCTCTCGATCTCCTCCGCACGCTGCCAGCCGCTGCGCGCCAGCTCGTCGCGCAGCCGCACGTACCGGCCCAGCTGCCAGGGGAACAACGCCGCGAACCCGATGACGCTCAGCATCATCGCCCAGCCGTCGATCCCCTGTGCGCCTGCCCCGAACGCGACCGGTACACAAAGGACACAGACGACCACGAAGATCACCAGCGCCGGTTTCGCCGTGCGCATCCGCCGCCCGGCGAAGTAGGCCATCGTGACCATGACGAACACCGGCCAGATCGGCACCCGGCCGCCGTGGTCGATCACCATCGCGATCCCGGACGAGGTGGCCGCCGCCAGCGAGACCACCGGACAGCGCCTGGTCGTGGCCACCGCCGTGGTGATCGTCGCGACGCCGAAGACGAACTCCCACGGCGAGGCGGCGTGCATGCTGTCGGCGAAGAGCAGCCAGCTCAGCGCGAGCCAGAGCAGCGCGTCGAGCGCCAGCCCGCCCCGTCGTTTCCACCAGTCACGCACGGTCTCGACGCTACAAGCTCAGGTCTCGCGCCGCCCTGGACGAAAGTAAGGACTTCACGTCGTGGCCTTGACGAACGCCAGCACCTGCGGCCAAGAGACCGCGTACGCCGACGCGTTGACGGGATTCGCGTGCCTGCTCCGGTTGCTGAACCCGTGTTCGGCGTCGGGATAGACCTGCGCGATGGTCGCGCCAGCCGCACGCGACTCCAAGGCGTCACGCAGGCGGACGTAGACCGGACGCGGGACCAGCTCGTCGGCCGTCGGGTACAGCACCATCGCGGGCGCGGCGATCGCCGGGGCCTCGGCGACGGCGTCGAGCACGTGGTGCGGCGGCAGCTCGGGATAGATGGTCGGGTGGTACGCGACGACGTTCGACACGCGGTCGTCGCGCGCGCCGAGCAGCAGCGCGAACCGGCCACCGAGGCACCAGCCGATCACCCCCGCGCGCGTGCAGCCGAGCTCCCCGAAGAGGTGGTCGAGCAGCGCGCGCTGCTCACCGAGGCACTGCTCGTCGTCCTGCGCGCCGAGCAGCTCGAACAGCTCCTCGATCGGCGTGTTGTCCGCGTTCTTCCCGTGCCAGGTGTCCCACACCAGCGCGGTCACGCCCTGCTCGGCGAGCTCGTCCGCCCAGTCACGCAGCTGCTGCCCGATGCCGGTGATCATCGGCAGCAGGAGCATCCCTGACGCCGACCCACCGGCGGGCCTGGCGAGATAAGCGCTGAGGTCTCCGACACGGACAGTGGCCTTATCAACGGTCATGTCGCCGAACTTAAGGCATGATGATCGACCATGGCGGCACGTCCTCTGGCCGAGCAACTCGGCGGCGCGGTACCCGCGGGCATCGAAGCACTCGAGCCCGCCGAACGCGACGATCTCGCCCAGGCACTGCACGACGCCAGGAAACGGCAGTCCAGAGCACTCGCGAAGGCGGGCGAAGAGGGGCTCAAGTACGTGCCGGCGCTGCTGCGCGGCGCGGTGCGCAAAGTGGTCGGGCTATGAGCGAGGCGGAAGTCCTCAAACTCGCCAGGCTGCTGGGCGACTCGCCGGACCGGTTCGCGTACCTCAACGACGTCGACCCCGATGACCTGCGGAAATTGCGCGAACAGGTCACTGACGTGCTGTTCGACGCCGACCTGCAGGTGCTGCAGCGGATGGCGATGGCCACCAGGGTCATCCCGGCGCCGGTGCTCGCGAAGATCGGCGAGAAGGTGTTCGGCCCGCTGCTCTGCGCGCGGATCGCCGGGCTGGTGGACGTCTCGCGCGGCGTCGACGTCGCGAAGCGGCTGACGCCGAAGTTCCTCGCGGACGTCGCCGTCGAGCTGGACCCGCGGCGGGCCAGCCGGATCATCGCCGACATCCCGCCCGCGACCGTCTCGAAGGTCGCGGCGGAGCTGGTCGGGCGTGAGGACTGGATCACGGTCGGCCGGTTCGTCGGGCATCTGCCTGACGGCACTGTCAAAGCTTGCCTAGCCGTTATAGACGACCCAGCGCTCTTGCAGATCGCTTACGTCATAGACGACAAGAGCCGCATCGACCACGTCGTCGGGCTCTTGCCGTCAAAGAGGCTGGCAGGCCTCGCCGAGGACGCCGACGAGGCTCTGCTTGAGAACCTCGTAGAGCACCTCAGCGAGGCCAACCTGGCCAAGCTCACACGACGATGAGATAGATCCCGTAGAGCACGATCGCCGCGCAGACGGCGAAACAGGCCACCGACGCGGTCATCGCGGCCGTCCCGGAGCCGCCCTCGGCGCGCGCGTCCGCGTGGCTGGACAGCCCGCGGACACCGAACGAGAACAGCGTGGTCAGCACCAGCACGGTGCCCAGCGAGATCGCGAAGACCTCGAACAACCCAGTCCAGTTGATCTTCACGCCACACCTGCCGGGATCGGTTCGGGCTGCTCGGCGATCGAGTTCGGGTCGACCGGGTTGCGCTTGGACACCAGGTAGATCGCGATGGCGATGCCGACACCGGCGACGCCGACCAGCAGCGTGCCCCAGTCGCCCTTGGTGGCGACCGCGGCGGCCACCGCGCCGACGATGGCCGCGGCGGGCAGGGTCAGCAGCCACGCCAGCACCATCCGGCCTGCGACGCCCCAGCGGACCTCGGCGAGCCTGCGCCCGACCCCGGAGCCGATGATGCCGCCGGAGCAGACGTGCGTCGTCGACAGCGCGAAGCCGAAGTGCGAGGACGCCAGGATGACCGCGCCCGCCGTCGCCTCGGCCGCGAAGCCTTGCGGCGTCTGGATTTCGGTGAGCTTGCGGCCCATGGTCTGGATGATCCGCCAGCCACCGAGGTAGGTGCCGAGCGCGATCGCGCCGCCCGCCGCGAGGATCACCCAGATCGGCGGGCTCGACCCGGCCGCGAGCGAACCGGACGAGATCAGCGTCAGCGTGATGATGCCCATCGTCTTCTGCGCGTCGTTGGTGCCGTGCGCGAGCGAGACCAGCGAGGCCGAGAGCACCTGGCCGCTCTTGAACGCCTTGCCGACCACTTCCTGCCGCGCGCGCTGGGTGATCCGGTAGACGACGAAGGTGCCGATGGTCGCGACCAGCCCGGCCACCAGCGGCGACGCGACCGCCGGGATCAGCACCTTCTCGACGACCTTGGCGAAGTGGATCGCGTCGGCGCCCGCCGCGATCCAGGTGGCGCCGATCAGCCCGCCGAACAGCGCGTGCGACGAGCTCGACGGCAGCCCGACCAGCCAGGTGAGCAGATTCCAGATGATGGCGCCGACCAGACCGGCGAAGATCACCGCCGGGGTGATCTTCAACTCGTCGACGATGCCGCCCGAGATCGTCTTGGCGACTTCGATCGAAAGGAACGCGCCGACCAGGTTGAGCACAGCGGAAAGGCCGACCGCGATCTTCGGTCTGAGCGCCCCGGTCGCGATGGAGGTGGCCATCGCGTTCGCTGTGTCGTGGAAGCCATTGGTGAAGTCGAAAGCCAGCGCCGCGACGATGACTACGATGACGATCAGCGAGTAGTCCACAGTGTTCCAGGCTACCGATCGGGTGACTCAGCCCCGATAGCGTCACGGTGTCGTCTTCCTGAACACAAGATGAATTCGCTTGCGCCTCAAGGGAAATACCGGCCGTGGCGCCGGACATTCGTTGTCAGCGACGCCACGGACGGGTGGGTCAGAAGTTGATGTAGAGCGGGTTGGTCCAGCCTTGGCGGCACGTGTGGCTGCCCGTGCCGCTGAGGTCACAGCCTTCGACGGTCACCCGGTACAGCCCAGAGCCGATGGTCGGCACCGTCAACCAGCCATCGGACCGGCCGACGCCGCCGACCAGGCCGACCCGGTACTCCCGGTCCAGACCTCGGTCCTGGCCGTTGTACCGCACATTGAGCGGCCAGTCGTCGTAGTTGTACTCGTGCGTCGAACCCCACTGGAAAAGGAGCTGGCCGTTCTGCTTGTACAAGGTCTGCACCGACTGCGGGCCGGTGCTGGGCGACCAGGTGATGATCCCGCGCTCAAATCACCAGCGCCAGCGCCGCGAGCGCGACGCGGACAAATGATTTCATTGCCGGATTTCTCCTGCCTGGTAGTGAATTCGGTGCGCGGCGCCACGCGATTTCACTATGGCAGCGGAAATTCGGGGGCAGCGGGTCTTGGCCTCAAGAGGGCAAGATCATCTCACTTTGGGGCAGCCGGAAAGCCGCCTTCAGCGAACCCGAATGCCGAGGCGCCAGACATTCCTGGTCAGCGGCACACCGGGCCGGTAGGCCAGATGAGTGACCGAAGGCGCTTCGAGTACCTGGAAGTCGGCACGCGCACCAGGGCTCAGCACGCCAACATCCTCGCGGCGCAACGCTTCCGCGCCGCCCGCGGTGGCCGCCCAGACGGCCTCGTCGATCGTCATGCGCATCTGCAAAACGGCCGTAGCCACACAAAACGCCATCGAGGTCGTATAAGAACTGCCCGGGTTCGCGTTGCTGGCGAGCGCCACGGTCGCACCGGCGTCGAGAAGCCTGCGAGCGGGCGCGAGTGGCTGCCTGGTCGACAAATCGCAAGCGGGCAAAAGGGTCGCGACCGTTTCCGAAGCCGCCAAGGCTTCGACATCGTCATCTGTCAAATAGGTGCAGTGGTCGACGCTCGCCGCGCCGAATTCGACGGCGAGCCGGACACCGGGGCCTTCGCCGAGCTGATTCCCGTGCACGCGCAAGCCGAGCCCACGCTCTTGCGCGGCCTTCAGCACCCGCGCGGTCTGGGCCTCGTCGAACGCGCCGGTCTCGCAGAAGACGTCAGCCCAGCGGACCTGATCGGCGACGGCGTCGAGCATGTCGCCGCAGACGAGATCCACATAGGATTCCGCGTCCGCGCCGGGCGGCACCAGATGCGCGCCGAGGAAGGTCACCTCGTCGGCGACCTCGGCGGCGATCCGCGCCGAGCGGGCCTCGTCTTCGACGTTGAGCCCGTAGCCGGTCTTGGTCTCCAGGCACGTGGTGCCCTGCTGGGCGGCCTCGTCGACGTGGCGGCGCAGGTTCGCGGCCAGCTCGTCGTCGGAAGCGGCGCGCGTGGCGCCGACGGTGACGGCGATGCCGCCCGCCGTGTACGGCTTCCCGGCCATCCTGGCCTCGAACTCGGCGGTCCGGTCACCGGCGAAGACGAGGTGCGTGTGGCTGTCGACCCAGCCGGGCAGCACCGCGCGGCCGTCGACGTCGACGCGTTCGTCGGCGGCGGGCGCGTCGGCGGCGGCGCCCACCCAGACGACCCGGTCGCCGGAGAACACCAGCGCGGCGTTCGTCAGCTTGCCCAGGTCCTCGTCGTTGGTGGTGAGCTCGCCGATCCCGGTTACGAGTGTTGCCACAGTGCGTCGATCTCCTTCGCCAGCACGGATTCCGGTGCTTCGACCGCCAGGTGCACGCGGTCGCGGACGACCCAGCGGCCCGCGACGAGCACGTCGCGCACATCAGCCCCAGACGCCGCGTAGACCGTACCCGAAGGCTCGGTGCCCACGGTCCTGATCGATTCGAGATCGATATTGACCAGATCGGCGCCGTGGCCCGCGGCGAGCGCGCCGACCTCGTCCCAGCCGATGGCCGCGTGGTCGGTCGCGGCCGCCATCAGCTCGTCGACACTGAATCGACCGCGCGACTCGCTGGCCAGGCGCTCGTTGAGCTCCAGCGCGCGCGTCTCCTCGAAGGCGTCGACGACGGCATTGCTGTCGCTACCCAGGCAGAGCCCGACTCCGGCGTCGAGCAGCGCACGCGCCGGGCCGATGCCGTCGCCGAGGTCCCGCTCGGTGGTCGGGCAGAAACACGCGCGAGCGCGCGCGGCGCCGAGCTGCCGGATGTCGCTTTCGGTGAGGTGCGTGGCGTGCACGGCGGTCAACCGTTCGCCGAGCGCGCCGTGCTCGGCGAGCAGGCCGGTCGGGGTGAGGCCGTACGCCGCGAGGCACTGCTCGTTCTCTGCGCGCTGCTCGGACAGGTGCACGTGGAGCGGCCTGTCCTGCTTGCGCACCAAGGAGATCTGGTCGGCCGGGACCGCGCGGACCGAGTGAATGGCCGCGCCGACGCGGAAGCCGTCGGTCTCCCGGAGTTCGCTGACCCGTTCGGCCCAGCGCTGCGCGGAGCCGTCGGAGAACCGCTGCTGGACCTCGTCGGGTGCGACGCCGATGCCGCCCGCGAGGTAACAGGTGTCGAGCAGGGTCAACCGGATCCCGGCGTCGGCGGCGGCGCGTTCGAGCGCGGCGCCCATCGCGTTCGGGTTGGCGTACGGCGTGCCGCCCGGCGCGTGGTGCAGGTAGTGGAACTCGCCGACGCTGGTGTAGCCGGCGAGCACCATCTCCGCGTAGACACCGCGCGCGAGCCGGTAGTACGCGTCGGGGTCGAGCCTGGCGGCGAGCGAGTACATGCGCTCGCGCCAGGTCCAGAACGTCCCGCGCTCGTGGTGCGTGCGGCCGCGCAGCGCCCGGTGGAAGGCGTGGGAATGGCCGTTCGCCATGCCGGGCACGGTCAGTCCGGTGAGGACGTGGCCCTCGCGCGGCTGTCCCGGCAGCACGGAGTCGAACCGGTCGCCCTCGATCTTGATCAGGACCTCGCTGGCGACCCCGTCCGGGAGCCACGCGTACTCACACCACAGTGTCGTCATGTCGACATGTGCTCCACAACGGTCGCCAGCGCCCGCGCGCCGTGGTCGACGTCTTCCGCCTCGGCGAATTCCTCGGGCGCATGGCTCACGCCAGTCGGGTTGCGCACGTACAACATCCCGGCCGGCACGAACCCGGCGAGGATCCCGGCGTCGTGGCCTGCGCCCGTCGGCAGCTCCGGCGCTCCGCCGAGCCACTTCCCGAGATCGTCACGCAGCGCGGCGTCGAAGGTCACCGTGTCCGAATAGGACTCTTCGGCGATCTCGACCAGGCAGCCCTCTTCGGCGGCGACTTCCTTTGCCAGCGCACTGAGTTCTGACACCAGCGCGCGCGTCCGGTCGCCGCCGGGCACCCGCGCGTCGAGCCAAATGTCCACAGTGGACGCGATGACGTTCGTGCCACCGGGCGTCGGCACGAGACGGCCGACGGTGGCGCGTCCGTCACCGGTCGCCTTCGCCACCCGGCGGGCGGCCGCGACCATGGCCGCCGCGGGCAGCATCGGGTCGTGGCGATCGCCGATCAGTGTCGCGCCGGCGTGGTTTCCCTGTCCGGAGAAGGAAAATCGCCAGCGGCCGTGCGCGATGACCGTGTCGCCGACGGCCACCGGCGAACCGAGGTCGATGAGACCGCGGCCCTGTTCGACGTGCAGTTCGAGGAACCGGCCGATGCGGCCGAGCGCTTCGGGGTCGGCGCCGAACCGCTCGGGATCGTGGCCGGCCTTGGCCGAAGCCTCGGCGAACGTGATGCCGTCGGGGTCCTTCAGCGCCCGCGCCTTGTCGGCGTCGATCGTGCCCGTGAGCAGACGTGACCCGAGGCACGGGACGCCGAAGCGGCCACCTTCTTCTTCCGCGAACACGACGACGGCGAACGGCTTGGTCGGCCGGAAACCCTTGGCCTGCAAGATCTCCACCGCGTCGAGCGCGCTGACCACGCCGAGCGGTCCATCGAAAGCGCCGCCGCCAGGCACGGAGTCGAGATGGCTGCCGGTGACGACCGCGTCCGGGCCGGGGGTTCCCCACCAGGCCCAGATGTTGCCGTTGCGGTCGGTCTCGACGTCGAGCGAAAGCCGCTGCGCACGCTCGACGAACCAGGTGCGCAGCTCGCCTTCGGCCTGATCGAAAGCGTGACGGGAGTACCCGCCGCGCTTGCGATCGCGGCCGACGTCGGCGATTTCGCCCAGCAGCGAAGTCGCGGTCACTCAGCGTCCTTCATCGGAATCGTCACGCCGCGCTCGTCCGCGACGTCCGACGCCCGGTCGTAGCCCGCGTCGACGTGGCGGATGACGCCCATGCCCGGGTCGTTGGTGAGCACCCGCTCCAGCTTCTGCGCGGCGAGCGCGGTGCCGTCGGCGACGCTGACCTGGCCGGCGTGGATGGAGCGGCCCATGCCGACCCCGCCGCCGTGGTGGATGGACACCCAGCTGGCGCCGGACGAGGTGTTGACCAGCGCGTTCAGCAGCGGCCAGTCGGCGATGGCGTCGGAGCCGTCGGCCATGCCCTCGGTCTCGCGGTACGGCGACGCGACGCTGCCGGAGTCGAGGTGGTCGCGGCCGATGACGACCGGGGCCTTGAGCTCGCCGCTGGCGACCATCTCGTTGAACCGCAGGCCCGCGAGGTGCCGCTCGCCGTAGCCGAGCCAGCAGATGCGCGACGGAAGGCCCTGGAAGGCGACGCGCTCACCGGCGAGCCGGATCCAGCGGGCGAGGGATTCGTTCTCCGGGAACAGTTCCAGCATCGCGCGGTCGGTGGCCGCGATGTCCTCGGGGTCACCGGACAGCGCCGCCCAGCGGAACGGGCCGTTGCCCTCGCAGAACAGCGGGCGGATGTAGGCGGGCACGAAACCGGGGAAGTCGAAGGCGCGCTCGCAGCCGCCGAGCTTCGCCTCGCCGCGCAGGGAGTTGCCGTAGTCGAAGACCTCGGCGCCCTTGTCGAGGAAGCCGAGCATGGCGTCGACGTGGTCGGCCATCGACTCGCGCGAGCGGTCGGTGAACTCGTCGGGCTTCTTCGCGGCGTAGTCGTGCCAGTCGTCGACGCTGATGCCCTTGGGCAGATAGGAAAGCGGGTCGTGCGCGGAGGTCTGGTCGGTGACGATGTCGACCTCGACGCCCCGGCGCAGCAGCTCCGGCAGGATCTCGGCGGCGTTGCCGACGACACCGACCGACAGCGCGCGCTTGTCCTTCTTCGCCGCCTCGACGCGGCGGATCGCGTCGTCCAGGTCGTCCGCGACCTCGTCGAGGTACCGGGTCTCGACGCGGCGGTGCGCGCGGTGCGGGTCGACCTCGATGCAGAGCGCGACGCCGTCGTTCATCGTGACGGCGAGCGGCTGGGCGCCGCCCATGCCGCCGAGGCCGGCGGTGACGGTCAGGGTGCCCTTGAGCGTTCCGCCGAAGCGCTTCTTGGCGACCGCGGCGAAAGTCTCGTAGGTGCCCTGCAGGATGCCTTGCGTGCCAATGTAAATCCAGGAGCCCGCGGTCATCTGGCCGTACATGGTCAGGCCCTGCTGCTCCAGCCTGCGGAACTCGGGCCAGGTCGCCCAGTCGCCGACGAGGTTGGAGTTCGCGATGAGCACGCGCGGCGCCCACTCGTGCGTGCGGAACACGCCGACCGGCTTGCCGGACTGGACGAGCAGTGTCTCGTCGGCTTCCAGGTCGGTGAGCTCACGGGTGATGGCGTCGAAGCTGGCCCAGTTACGGGCGGCCTTGCCGGTGCCGCCGTAGACGACCAGGTCGTCGGGGCGCTCGGCGACCTCGGGGTCGAGGTTGTTGTGGAACATCCGCAGCGCGGCTTCGGTCTGCCAGTTCTTGGCGGTGAGCTGCGTGCCGCGGGCGGCGCGGACCGGACGGGCGGTGCTGGTCATGAGGTCCTCCAGAGTTCGGCAGGGGTGTAGCCGGTGGCATTTAGCGGGCTTTACTCCGGATCGCGCTTCGCGCTCACAGAGTAAAGCCCGCTAAATGCGAGCGGCGTCGAGAACGGCGCCGGAGCGGACGAGTTCTTCGGCGGCGGCGATTTCAGGGGCGAGGTGGCGGTCGGGCCCGGGGCCTTCGACCTTGGTACGCAACAGATCCCGGACCCGGCCGGTGACCGGCGACGGCTCCAGCGGGGCGCGCATGTCGAGCGCGCGTGCCGCGGTGAGCAGCTCGATGGCGAGCACGGTGGTCAGCCCGTCGACGGCCTTGCGCAGCTTGCGCGCGCTCGACCAGCCCATCGAGACGTGGTCCTCCTGCATCGCGCTGCTCGGGATCGAGTCGACCGACGCGGGCACGGCGAGCCGCTTGAGCTCGCTGACCACGGCGGCCTGGGTGTACTGGGCGATCATGTGCCCCGAGTCGACGCCGGGGTCGAACGCCAGGAACGGCGGAAGGCCGTGCGAGCGCGTCTTGTCGAGCATCCGGTCGGTGCGGCGCTCGGCGATGCTGGCGACGTCCGCGAGCGGGATCGCCAGGAAGTCGAGCACGTAGGCGACCGGCGCGCCGTGGAAGTTGCCGTTGGACTCGACGCGGCCGTCTTCCAGCACGACGGGATTGTCCACAGCGGACGCCAGCTCACGGCTCGCGACCAGTTCGGCGTGCGTGAGGCTGTCGCGCGCGCCACCGTGGACCTGGGGCGAACAGCGGAGGCTGTAGGCGTCCTGGACACGGTTGCAGTCGGGACCGCGGTGGCTCTCGACGATCTTGGAGCCCTGAAGCGCCTGGAACATCCTGGCGGCGCTCGCGGCCTGGCCGGGGTGCGGGCGCAGCGCCTGCAGGTCGGCGGCGAACGCCCGGTCCGTGCCGAGCAGCGCCTCGACGCTCATGGCGGCGGTGATGTCGGCGATGTCCAGCAGCTTGCGCAGGTCGGCGGCGGCGAGCAGCAGCATGCCGAGCATGCCGTCGGTGCCGTTGGTGAGCGCGAGGCCCTCCTTCTCGGCGAGCACGACCGGCTCGATACCCGCGTGCTCCAGCGCGTCGGCGGCGTTGACGAGTTCGCCGTTGTACTCGACCTCGCCCTCCCCCATCAGCGCGAGCGCGACGGCGGCGAGCGGCGCGAGGTCACCGGAGCAGCCGAGCGAGCCGTACTCGTGCACGATCGGGGTGATCCCGGCGTTGAGCAGCGCGGCGAGTGTGTTCGCGGTACCGGGCCTGACGCCGGTGAAGCCGCTGGCGAGCGTCCTCAGGCGCAGGAGCATGAGAGCGCGGACGACCTCGGTCTCGACGTGCGCGCCCGCGCCCGCCGCGTGTGAGCGGATGAGGCTGCGCTGCAGCGCCGTCCGGCTCTCCCGCGGGATGTGCCGGGTGGCGAGCGCGCCGAACCCGGTGCTGACGCCGTACGTGGGCGTCACGGCGTGCGCGAGGTCCTCGATGTGCTGGCGCTTCTCGGCGAGCCTGGTCTCGGCGGCCCCGGTCAGCCCGACCGGCGCGAACTCCCGCGCGACCGCGACCACCTGCTCGGCACTGAGCGGCTCCGACCCCAGTAACACTTTTTCCGGCATGCCCCTATTGGACAACCCGGCCCACCCGGGTGAACATCACCCGAAGGCGTCTTCCGTCTGGTATCCCAGACCCGAGGCCTGTCATTACCCCAATGCGTCGTTCGGTCCTTCGGAGGTCCCCAATGCGTCCTTCGGTCCCTGGCAGGTCCCCAATGCGTCCTTCGGTCCCTGGCAGGTCCCCAATGCGTCCTTCGGTCCCCAGCAAGCCCCCAATGCGTCCTTCGGTCCCTAGGAGGTCCCCAATGCGTCTTTCGGCACCTTCGGCCGGGCGAGAGGAGGTGGGCGCATGGGCAGGAGCAGCGACGTCCCGGCGCTGAGGCACGGGCTGGCGATACTCAGGGTCCTGGCCAGCAGGCCGGGCCCGGTCAGCGCCGCGACCATCGCGCGCGAGCTCGAACTGCCCCGATCCACGACGTATCACCTGCTCGCCGAGCTGAGCGACGCCGGTTTCGTGGCGCATTTGCCCGCGGAACGCCGGTACGGCTTGGGAATCGCGTCGTTCGAGCTGGGCTCTGCCTATCTCAGGCATGATCCGCTGGAGCGGCTCGCCGGGCCGTTGCTGCGCAAGCTCGTCGACAAGGTCGGGCACACCGCGCACCTCGGTGTGTTGCACGGCAACGAATCCCTGTACCTCATCAAGGAACGCCCGGTGAAACCCGAGACGCTGGTGACCGAGGTCGGTGTGCGGCTGCCCGCGCAGCTGACCGCGTCAGGCCGCGCGATACTCAGGCATCTCGAAGCGCCGCACGTGCGCGCGCTTTTCCCATCCGCAAGCGCTTTCGTGCTGCGGACTCGACGAGGCCCCAGAAGTCTCGCCGAACTCCGCCGGACGCTGACCGCCGAGCGCAGGCTCGGGTGGGCGGTGGAGGACGGCAATGTCACCGAGGGGTTCGCTTCGGTGGCCTGCCCCGTTTTCGATCACGGCGGTCGGCCGCTGGCGGCCATCAGCGTCACCCTCCGGCATCATTGTGCTACCGAAGGGTGCGCTGAAACGTGGCCTGATCTCGCGGGGGAGGTCGGGAAGACGGCGCGGGAGCTGACGCGCCGGATCGGGGGTCAGCCCGCGTGAGCCGCGCGGCGGCCCTCGGAGGCCTCGAGGCCCAGCATGGCGAGCAATTCCGCGCACTCGATCGCGTCCGAGGCGTGTCCTGCCACGGTGCGGGCCGCGCGGCCGTTCTGAACTGACATGTGTGCGTGTTCTTCCGCGCGGATTCCCGCGAGGAGGCCCTGCTCTTCCGTCGGGGAGGAATGCCTAGCCCAGGTCATCTAGCACCTTCTTCCGGCCCGCGACGGATCGCGGCGGGCCATGGTCGGGACCTCAGCATGACACTGCACCACCCGAATGTCCTAACGTCGTGCCAAAGCGAGATCAAACAATTAGCCCAACTCAGCGAGCAGAACGGACTTTCCGAGCCATCGGCAGGCACTCAGCGCGACCTCGACGTTGAGCCGGTCGTCGCGGATCGACCAGCCCAGCACCTCCTCGGCCTTGCGTAGCCGGTACTGCACGGAATTCTTGTGAATTCCCAGCTGGACGGCCGCAGCGGCGTAGCTCCCGCCACACGATAGGAAGGCGTGCACGGTCTCTCGGAGGCGCGCGTGCGGCTCGTCGTCGAGCGCCAGATCACCGAGCACGTCCTGGACCCAGTGACGGGTCGCTTCCAGGTCCGAACACATCAGCGCGACCGGCCCGACGTCACCGAAAGCGGTGAACGACGGCGCGGGTGCGCGGCCCGCGACGGCTACTGCCTGTGCCTGAACGGCTTGCTGGTGTGACCGCCGGAACCCGCGGACGCCACCGCCGGGCGCGCCGACGGCGACGCGCACCGGGGTCTCGCCGAGATCGGCGGCCGCCGCCATGGTGTCGGTGTCCCAGCCGGCGCGCTGGCCGAGCGGCAGCCAGACCCACGCGCTCAATTCGTCCCATGGCACGAACAGCGGGCGGATGAGGCAGCCGAGCCGTTCGCCGAGTGTGCGCACGACGCGTTCCAGCGTCGGCAGCAGGCTTTCGCCTGCGGTTTCGCGGTCGCCCCACAGGACGAGCCCGAGATGCTGCTGCCGGAGCCGGTAGCCGAGCACGTTTTCGGTCGCGTCCAGATCGAGAGCGCGGCCCTCGACCAGATCGCGCACCCGCGCCGCGCGCACCGCGCCCTGGTTCAGCGCCCAGCGGTCGCGTTCGTCCTCGTACTCCGCGACCACGCGCTGGGTCGCGCGGTCGATGTACGCCGACGTGACGCCCACAAGTTCTTGTGCCGCAGCGGAAACGACGATTCCCTCGCCGCTCTGGTGCTTGAGCTCTTCAAGACACCAGCGGAGGAAACTGTCCTGCGCCAAGCGATAACACCGCACGAGCGCGTCGACGGGGATGGCGCGCTGGGCCAATCGCCGCGCGTAGTCGACGGCGGCGGCGGGCGTCTCCGCGCGGGTGACGTCGGTGCGATGTCCCAGTACGTAAAGCAAAGTCGCGACGTTGGCCTCGACGCTCGCGGCAAGCGCTTGCAGCAATCGCTCATCGCCGCCGAGGTACTCGATCTCGGCGGACAGCCTGCCGCGCAGATCCTCGGTGATGGACGGCAGGTTCACGCTCATCGCGGAGGCGATCGCGGTCACCGTCTCCGCAACTTCCGCCGATTCGCCTGCGGCTTCGTTGCGAATAACGCGCACGGGTTCACCGTACGCCGCCCCGCCGCACCAAGTAAGGTTCGTCACACTCACCGCGGCCCCCGCTTCACCTGCGCCTACGACGCGATCAATCACACCGCGTCGCCAATCACACTCCCACTGTGACAGTCGGGTTCCACTGTGCGCGCGGCACGGCTTTGCGGAAAATCTTGGTCGCCGCGACCAAAAACCGGGTTCGCCCAGCCCAGTACCGGATTCCCGGCGCCGGTCGGGCGGCCGCGCCGGAGAAGACGATCACTCGCCGTCCCGGCGACGGTTTTCCTTGTTTCACCCCAATAGCCGAACACCGGAGCCACCCGGTTGGCCTATCGGAAGTCGATCATCGCTCCGATGTGGACGCTCGCATCCCGTCGAGGATGAGCGCCAGCCCGTGCTCGAAGCGCCGGTCGTGGTCGCCGGCGGCGAGCACGGCGTCGTGCGCCATCGGAAACCGCGCCGGGTCGGGCGGCACCGGCGCTTCCGCGCGGTTGGCCGCCTGCTGCTGTTCGAGCGTCGCGCCGAGCACGAAGTCGGTGAGCACCCCGATCCCGCGCAACGCGGCGTCCGGTGTGAAGCCCGCCTTGCCGAGCATTGCGAGGATGCCTTCGACGTACTCCCACCGTTCCCCGATCGGCCGGGCCGCGCTCGCGAGCAACGCGCCGTCGCGATGGGCGAGCATGCCGCGCCGGATCCGCCTGGCCATCCAGGCGAGCCAGGCGTCCCACTCCGCGCCGGGCCCCGGCGCGCCTTCGAGTCCGTCCATGGCGGCCATGGCCGCGGCGTGCATTTCGTCGAGCAGGTCCTGCTTGTTCTTGAAGTGCCAGTACAGCGTCGGCGCCTGGATGCCGAGTTCCCTGGCGAGCTTGCGCAGCGACAGGTTCTCCAGCCCGACCTCGTCGAGCAACCGCAAGGCCGTCTTGACGACCTCTTCGCGCACCAGGGCCATAACACTCCTTCCATAACCCGAACATTAATCTAACAGTGTTCGAGAAGGATCGCCGAGCGGGGTCCGGCCGACTATTCCGGCGACACCGGGTAATGGGCGCGGGAATTGCACCACCGGTTTCTCACGGAGCGATAATGCGCCCTACGCAACGGCATGACATGAGCATGTCCACTGGGCTGGAACGGTTCAGCGACTTTGGTCGGATGACAGCAGGTAATTCCTTGACCAAACGGACTACCGGACTTATGGTCTAGACCACATTCAAGTGAGCCGCTCCCCTATTCGCCGAACACCGTTGTTCCGCCGTTTGGAGCCTTCGATGAACCTGAAGCGCAAACTCGCCGTCGCCGCTGGGGCATTACTGGCCCCGATCGTCGTGATCGCCGTTCCGGTGGGAACGGCCAGTGCGCACGGCTACGTTTCGTCACCGCCGAGCCGCCAGGCCAACTGCGCGCAAGGCAAGGTGTCGAACTGTGGCCCGATCATTTACGAACCCCAGAGCGTGGAAGGCCCCAAGGGGCTGACCAGCTGCAATGGCGGTCTCTCGCAATTCGCCCAGCTCGCGGACGAAAGCAAGAACTGGCCTGCGAGTTCGGTCAACGGCACCGTCAACTTCACCTGGACGCTGACCGCGCGTCACGCGACCAGCACCTGGGAATACTTCATCGGCGGCACCAAGGTCGCCTCGTTCAACGACGGCGGGGCCCAGCCGGGCGCCACCAAGACCCACGCGGTCAATCTGAGCGGTTTCTCCGGCCGCCAGAAACTGCTGGCCCGGTGGAACATCGCCGACACCGCCAACGCGTTCTATTCGTGTGTCGATTTGCAGATCGGCGGTGGCGGAAACCCGACAACCCCGACGACACCGCCGACCACGACAAGCAATCCGCCGACCACCACGCCGACCACCTCTCAGCCGCCCGCGGGCGGAACTTGGAAGGTGAATACGGCTTACTCGATCGGCTCGACGGTCACTTACGGTGGCGCGACCTATAAGTGCATTACCGCGCACACCTCGCTGCAAGGCTGGGAACCGCCCAACGTCCCCGCACTGTGGCAGCAGCAGTGAAGTTCCGTATCGCGCTGGCCGCCGGTCTCCTCACCCTCACCGGGTGCGGGGCCGGCGGCCCCGCCGCGCCCGCCACCGAGTTCAACCCGACCGACGTGATGTTCCTGCAGATGATGATCCCGCATCACCAGCAGGGCATCGACATCGCGCGGCTGGCGAAGGAACACCACCTGCGCCCCGAGATCCAGGTGCTCGCGAACGCCATCGACGTGACCCAGGTCAACGAGGTCGCGGACATGAAGGCCTGGCTCGAAGGCTGGGCGCAGCCGCCGACCGCCGACGCGGCGCCGGACGCGCACGCCCACCACGGCGGCAACCGGCTGACCCCGCCGGACGAGGTCGCCGAACTGAAAGCCGCGAAGCCGGAGGAGTTCGAGAAGCTGTTCGTCAACATCCTCACGGCGCATCAGCACAACGCGGTCGAGCTCGCGCAGACCGAAGCGGCCGGTGGCGCCGCCTTCAAGACCAAGGATCTGGCGAACCGGATCATCCAGTCGCGCACCGGGGAGATCAAGCAGCTACTGGGTTTTCTCGGCTGAGGGCACCAGGAACTGCTCGATCAGTCCCGGCAGCAGCTCGTCGGCGACGCGCAGCGCTTCCGCGGTTTCGACGTCGGGCACCGAGTAGTGCTGGTTCCCGGCCGCCGTGGTCGCGGTGAGCGTCGCCAGCCCGGCCCGGCGCTGGAAGAAGGACCGGCGCAGGTTCCAGCCGACGATCCCGTCGCGCGAGAGCACCACGCGCCGCCGCACGAGCGAGCCGTGCCTGCTGACCAAGGCCGGTCCGACGACCGCGTGCCCCAGGTTCCGGTAGCGGTCGAACGCCAGCGCGGCCGCGATCGGCAGCACGGCCAAGGAGCTCAGCGCGACGCCGAGCGTCACGACATCCATGGCCCACAACAGGAAAACGAGCCCGATCACCACCGCGGCGCCGACGAACGCCCTGGTGTACCGGCGACGCCGGGCCTGCGGCCCGTGCTGGACGAGGTCCGCGCCGAGCGGCTCGGGCGAACCCACGAGCACCGCGACCCGGACGGCTTCTTCGCGAGGCGCCGGCGGCAGCAGCACAGTGCCGCCTCGCTCGGCGCCATGCCCGACGCGCAGCCCGGTGGTGATCGCCAGCAGCTTCGCGCCGCGAACCAGCCGCAGCAGCAACGGTTCGCTGACCTCGACGCCACGCAGCCGCCGCTCTTCGATGGTCGTGGACCGCTTGTTGATCAGCCCGCGCGCGATGTGCAGCGTGCCGCTCTGGTGCCTGCTGAGCCGGAAGTTCCAGTACGCCAGCACGTAGCCGACGGTCGACGCGACGACCACCACGACGGCGAGCGCACCGACGATCTCGGCGATGTCCTGCGCCAGCGGCGCGTTCTCCAGGTGCCGGAAGATCACCCGCAGCGGCCCGAAGCGTTCGAGGTTCCCCTCCGACTCGGACAGCACCCGCGACAGCGCGGCGCCGATGACACCGACCGTGACCAGCCCGGACAACGTGAACGGCCCGAACCGGATCCACCGGGGATCGAGCGCGGCCAGCGGGGTTTCCGGTGACTGTGACGTTTCCGCGGCGGTGGGTGTTTCCGTGGTGGTGACGGGGCTGCGGTGCAACAGCTCGTCACGCAGCCGCTGTGCTTCTTCGGCGGTGAGCGCGTCGAGCTTGATGCCCTCGTGGCCCTTGTCGGACCGGCCGGTGCCGACGGTGACCGCGGCCAGCCCGAGCACCCGGTGCAGTGCCTGCGCGTCGATGTCGACGGTGCGCACCCTGTCGGTCGCCACGGTCAGCACTTGCTTGCGCAGCAAGCCTTTCCGGATCTGCACCTGCTGCGGGGTGACCCGGTAGGTGGTGGTGAACCACCGCAGCACGCCGAGCACGACGAGCAGCCCGACCCCGAACAGCGTCCACCACGGGCCGCGTCCGGTCGACGCGCCGACCACGAGGATCGCGAGCAGTCCCGGCAGCGCGCGCACGACCTCGTTGAGCGGGTGCACCAGCAGCATCTTCGGGCTGAGCTTGCGCCAGTCCGTTTCGACCTCGGCCGCGACCTCGGGCGGCGCCCACGGCGACGTCACGTCGCGTCCCCCTCGGACGCGACGGCGTTGCCGGTGAGTTCCTCGGCCGCCCGCTGGGCGGTTTCGTGGTCGAGGCCGTGGATCTTGATCGGCCCCGCCGACGACGCGGTGGTGACGGTCAGGTTCGCCAGCCCGAACATCCGCTCCAGCACCCCCCGTTCGCTGTCGACGGTCTGGATGCGCGAGACCGGCGCGATCCGCCATTCCTGGTCGAGCCAGCCCGACCGGGTGTAGACGGCGTCCGGCGTGATTTCCCAGCGGTGCACGGCGAACCGCCACCGCGGCATGACCACGACGTGCGCGACCGCGAGCGCGGCGGAGACCACCGCGACCACCACGTGCGGGGTCGCGGCGCCCTCGTCGTCGACCAGCAGCCAGACGACCTGCGCGCCGAACACGAAGACCCAGCTGAACGCGGCCCGGCACGCCCAGTACAGCTTCGCCTTCGGGCTCACCCGGTTGTGGGGCACCCGCAGTTCGAACCCGCCCCCTGTGTCACTCATGGCCCCACTCTAACAGTGTTCGAGACCGCGACGGCGGCGAACAGGTCATCCTCGGGCAACGTCGTCTCGACCAGCGAACGGGCCAGGTGGTAGTCCTCGGTCGGCCACGCCCGCTGCTCGATCTCCAGCGGGCACGACCGTTCGGGACCATCCGGGTTCACCTGGGTCTCGTGCGCGAGCAGCGCGCGCAGCCGCGTCGGGAACCACTCCGCGCACGACACCCGCGACGTGATCTCCCAACTCCGCATGGAGTCGTCCCAGCCGCCGAGCACCTCACCGTGCGGCGAGTACAGGCCCGCGGCCGTCATGGCGTCGTAGAGGGCTTGGAAGTACGCCTTGCTGAACGCACAGACGTAATAAAGCTTCTGTGGCTGCCAGGCTTCACCAGTACCCGGATAAAGCTTCGCGTCGCCCGCCGCGTCGAAAGCTTCCATCGCGACCTGATGGGTCTTGATGTGGTCAGGGTGCGGGTAGCCGCCGTTCTCGTCGTAGGTCACCACGACGTGCGGGCGGAACTCGCGGATCGCCCGCACGAGCGGCATCGAGGCGGTCTCAAGGTCTTCCAGCGCGAACGAGCCGTCTGGCACCGGCTCGCCGTTCTTAGGCAGCCCGGAGTCCATGAAGCCAAGAAAACGATGCTCGATCCCGAGGATCTCGCGAGCCCGTTCCATCTCGGCGCGGCGAAGCCTCGGCAGGTCGGCCCAGACCTCGGGCCGGTCCATCGCCGGGTTGAGCACGTCGCCGCGCTCACCGCCGGTCATGGTGCAGACCAGCACCTCGGCGCCCTCGGCCGCGTACTTGGCGAGCGTCGCGGCGCCCTTGCTGGACTCGTCGTCCGGGTGCGCGTGCACGGCCATCAACCGGAGGCCGGCACGCGAGCGGGAACTGGCTTCGGTCATCGACTTCTCCTCTTCTTAGGTCGAGCATAAAATTAGCTCGCCTCAGAAGTTAGGTCAAACCTAAAATTGCGCCTATGCTGAAGGGTATGGAGATACAGGCCACAGCGGGGCTGCGTGATCGCAAGAAGCAGGAGACCCGTGACCGGCTCGCCCACGTCGCGACGCTCCTCTTCATCGAGCGCGGCTTCGAGAACGTGACGATCGCCGAGATCGCCGTCGCGGCGGACGTGTCCAAGATGACCGTCACGAATTACTTCCCCCGCAAGGAGGATCTCGTCTTCGACGCGCACGAAGGCGTCGAAGACAGCCTCGCCAAGGTCCTGCGCGACCGACGGCCCGGCGAGTCGGCGCTGGCCGCGCTCCACCGGGAGTTCGTCGCCTCACTCGACGCGAACCGGCCGCTGAACGGCCTCTGCACCCCCGGCTTCGCCCAGCTCGTCCACGACAGCGAGCGCCTGCGCGCCCGCGAACGCGAGCTCGACGAAAAGCGCGAAGCCGCGCTCGCGGCCGCGCTCACCACGGAAGCGCCAGGCGACGCCCCCGTCCTGGTGGCCGCCCAGCTCGCGGCCGCTCATCGCGTCCTGGTCCACCGCGGCCGCGCCCTCATCCGCGACCACACCGCCCCCGAGGCCGTCCGCGCCGAGCTGACGAGCCTGGCCGAGTCGGCCTTCGCGCTGCTCGCACCCGCGCTCGACGGCGCCTACTCACGACCGTGAGTGGAACGCCTCGATCACTTCCTGCACCCGCAACCCGCTCGCGAAGTCCGCCAGCGCCCGCGGATGCTTCCCCCGGATCGCCTCGGCGAACAGCGAAAGCCGCTCCGCCTCGGAACCCCGGGGCCCGCTCAGCTCCACCGGCGTCCACTCCCCGCCGTCGGACACGAACAGCTGAGCCCAGTTCCGCAGCAGATACGACCGCCGCGTCCCCCACAGCACCCACTCGTACAACTCCGGCGCCGCGATCCCGGCGAATCCCGAGACATGCACCGGCACATCCCCCGCCCGCAGCAACCCACGCGCGGCGACCTCGCCCTCCTCAGGCGCGTCGAGACCGACGTCGACGGCTTCCAGCGGCCCGAGCAGCCGGTCCGTCACGTACACGAAGTGCGAGAGCACCTCACGCACGAACCCGCCCTGCTCCTTGCCCGCCACCCAGGTCGCCGTCGCCTGGAAGTCACGCGGCCAGCGCGGGAAGTGCAGCCGCACATCGACACCGCGCACCTCCCCGACCTCACCGTCCGCGAGCGCCCGCTCGACCTCGAGCACGGCGTCCCGGTTCGACAGCGCGAAGTTCACCGCGGCCGCGACGCCCTGCTCATCGGCGGCCTCGACCATCCGCCGCCCATCCGCCAAGCTGATGGCGAGCGGCTTCTCACAGAAAACGGCCTTGCCCGCCCGAATGGCGGCGATCACCGGCTCGGCGTGAAACTTCGGCGGCGTCGCGAAGTAGACCGCGTCGACGTCCTCCGCCTCCACGACGTCCCGCACGCCGTCGGCTCCCGGCACGCCCACGCGCGCCGCGGCCTCCGGGTCCACGTCGAAGACCCGCACGACCTCGAACTCGTCCAGCGTCCGCGCCGCGGCGACCATCGCGGTCCCCATCACCCCGAGCCCGACAACGCCGAGCCGGACCGGCTGACCCCAAATTCCCATGGGCGGAGTCTCTGCGAAACCCCGCCCGACTTCAAGATCCCCTCAGGAACCCGGCTTGCATTTCGGCGCACTCGCCGACGCGGCCGCCAGCTCGGGCGCCCCCGAGATCGGCGAAACCGGATCGTAGGCCTCACTCACCGCGGTCTGCGCGGCGTTCATGGCCTCGATGGCGGCATCCAGCGCCTTCGCGTCCCCCTTGGCCGCCTCCAGCTTCGCCTTCCCATTCGCCGCGGCGTCACGCGACGCGGTGAACTTGTCCACAAAGGACTTCCGGGCGGTCTCCCCCACCGCGACACTCGAAACCCCGATCGCGTTCAGTTCGTCGACGGCCTTCCCCGCGAGTTCGGCATACCGCCCCAGGCTTTCCCCGATCGTCTTCGCGGTCGCGACCTCGGACTTCGGCCGCGACTTCGCGTACTCGTTGTTGGCGAGCCGGTATCCGTGCACGGCCCCGCAAAGCCCATCCATCCAAGCGACGTTCTTCGCATCCGCCACCGGCGCCGACGGAGCCGTGCTGGCAGGCGAACTCGCCACGGTCACAGTCGTTTGCGGCGCGGCCGTCTCACCCCCGGAGCACCCCGCGACAACAACCCCCACCAGCCCCAAGGCCCCAACAACCCCCACAAACCGCATACCCATCCCAAGTCTCCCCTTCAAGAGCCCAACCTGAGATCAACACGCCCCCAAACCCCCAACGGTTGCCCCACCCCGAAAAAAAGGTTTCCCAGCGGCTTCAGGAGTGTCCGACCCTGATGCCGGCAGCCAGCGCCGGCACAAGAACCGCGCCACGAGTGAGGCGAACATCGGTGGCCAGCCTGGCGAGGACATCGTCGTCATCGATGATGGTGAGCAGTACCTCGACGCCCTCGGAATCGAGCAGGCCGGGCATGTGTGACCCCAGAAGCCAAGCTCCCGCCAGCACGGGGTCGTGGCCATGCCGTTCGAGGACTTCGAATTCCTCATCGTAGAGCCGATCCCAGTACGGTCCCGACGAATACCACCCGATCATCGTCCCGAGGTCGATGGCGTCGCGCGTGGTCGTGGCACGCCGATCCCACCAGGCCAGCAGCTTGAGCACAGCCAACGCCGGCACTGCGGGGACCTTGATCTCGAGCCCGCCGGGAAGGCGCACCAGCTCAGCCGACGCCATGGCTTCGCTCAATCCCCGAACGTTCAGCCGATGATCGTCGGGCCAAAGAATGGTCCTGTCTTCGTCCTCGATGCCGCCGTAAGGCAGTACGTCGACCTCGACGCCCTCCACGACGAAAGAATGCGCACTCCGGTCGTGCCGGTCCAGGTGACTCACGAACCGGTCGAACTCCTCCCAAGTGGCCATCGCGGCGGCGATGTCGATGTCGCGAGTGGCTCGTTCCGGCGGGGCGCCGACCAGCCCGACCGACAGGATCGTGCGGGCCGTCGCACCGACCACCAGGTACTCGACCACCGCGGCACGAGCGATGTCGTCCACTCGGGTCAGTACTCTCGCGGCGACAAGGAGGTCAGGTTCGGTCGATGCGCTTAAGTCGATCATCACTGCTCCGAATCCGGTCTCCGTGCTCACGCTGGCGGGGATCCCCGGAGGCCAGCAGGTCTGCGTAGATCAGGGGGGACGGCACGATCCAGGACTCTGGTACCGGCGCCTGCCAGAACCGGGTCCGGATGTGCACGTTGCCGTCGTTTTCCGCCCGCGCCAAGCGATGCCGCCCGATGAGCCGAGCAGGCAGGCCGTCGGCATAGAGCGTGAGCGAAGCCGGCCGCAGATGTGGATCGATGACGCTGGCCCCGGCTTCCCCGCCCACCTGAACACCCTGTGAAAGCAGGTCGGCTTCCGCGTCATGCCACCACGAAAGGTCTGCCGCCGCGAACTCGCCGAGTGCCAGCGCGGCGTCCAGAGTGATCGAGTACGCCTCCGACCACCGGTCGAGCAACTCGGCTCCACGGGCAAGCCGTCGCTCATCCCCTCGCTCGTACAAATACCCGGCACCAGCGAGCTCACCGATGACGGTCTTGACCGTTCCGAGCGACACACCGCTCATCTCGGCCAGCCGGCGGTAGGGATAGGCAGCCGCCTCCGGCCAGCTGAGTATGACGAACAGAACCCGTAGCCCGGCCCGGCCAAACGCCCCCGCGCCTCGCGGCGAAGTCCGCCCGGTGGAGTTGACGGGCTTGCGGCGGCCCCGGACATCTATGCGGACGTCATCCCAGACGAGGTGGGCGTTCCCCGCGCTGTCGGCGTAGTCGATCCCCCGAGCCCGCAGCACCTCGGCCACCGGCTCACCAACGTGTCCAGTCAACAGCAACGGCGGCAGCGAAGACGAGAAGTGCAGAGCGGTGGCCAGCTCCGCGGTCACTCGCCCCCTGAACTCGACACCGTACCTCTGAGCAGCACCGGATTTCACGGCCAGCTCGACAACGGCACCCGCCTCACCTTCCCAAGGCCCCCCGACCGCCACCCCCAACTCCCCAAGCCGCACCCGCACAGCGTTCAACAAAGCGCCATGTTCATCCAAATTGAACATGCCCCCATTTTGAACACCCCTCACCCCCACCGCAACCCCACCCCAAGCCCAGAACCCACGAAACAACAAAACCCCCGCAACCCACCAACTGCGGGGGTCCGGGGGCGGCAGCCCCCGGCGGGGGCGTGGGTGCGCGGGCGACTCTTGGTCCCCCACACAAGCACTCCGACACGCAAGAACGGCTCGCGCTCTCCGCGAGCACGAGCCGTCCAAAGCGTGGAGCTACTGGGAACCTATTCGAACCGCTCCGACCTGCTAAAACAGCTTGAGAAGGTGCCTAAGGCAGCCTCTCGACGACGGCGTAAGGCTGGTTCACAACCCGTCGTCAGTTCCGCGCATCGCCTGAAAGACCGCTTCACGCCGCAAGAGCTAGACGAGATGGTCAGTCTCTACCAGCGCGGGAGCACAGCGCGAGAGGTAGGCGAGCGGTACGGGGTCACAGACCGCAGCGTTCGACGACTGGCGCAGGCTCGCGGGGTCCGCAAGATCGGATCTTGACGCGCTCTAGAGGTTGGCGTTGGTGGCTTCCAGCAGCCGGACGAGCTCCTCACCGCTGGTGAGGTTGATGTACTCGGTGCCGTCGAGGTCGTGGTTGGTGAACGTCACAGCACGCCCATAGTCGGCGACGTCGACGGCGGTAAGTGGGAGGCTGCGCACCCGACCGCCCCGACCTTGTACGGCCGTGTAGAGCTGGTGGGTTGCCTCGCGTGGGGCGGTCATCACGTCGGTGATGAGGTCGCGGTCTGGGTCGCTGGGTGGGGTGTCTGGGTGGGCGAGCGGGCTACGGCCGCCCGCCGCGACCGGTGGCCGGGCCGGGGTCTCGCGTGGTATCGACACCGCCCGCACCGGGGCCGCATCGGCTCGGGGAAGCACGTGCACGAGATCCGCCGCGAGCGCGCGGTGATCGGGCAACGGTTGCAGGATCACCGCGTCATCATCGACCAAGACGCGCAGCGCGTCCCGGCCACGGGCACCGGTGAAGAACCCGCCCCCGTCGCGCTTGAGGGCGGTGGGGTAGGCGGTCCACCCGTAGAACTCGCGGTCGGCCGATCCCAGCACCCGAAGCGTGTCGATCAGCAGCGGGCTTACCCGCTGGTTACGGGCCAGCCGCGCACGTGTAAGTAACTCCCACGTGCGCGTCTCGATCCGCTCGCTACTGCCTTCAGGCATGTAATACACGCCGTTCGTGCCTAGGATCGGGTGCGGGTCTCCCAGTTCGCCCGCGTGCCACTCCCACACGGCTAGCAGCGCGATTTTGGGCAGGACAAGAGGCGCGTCAATGATGCTCATAGTCGCGTTTTCCTTGCTCTAGCAACGATTAATTAGCTGCCGATAGTCGGCGGGACCACCGGATACCCGGTCTCGGGGTCTATGTCCTCTGTGGTGAACGGGACCTCTTCCAACCCATATTTACGGGCGTGCTCGCTGTCCTCTTCGCCTTTGCCGCGCGCGCCCGGTGCCATGCCACCGGGCGCACCCGCGCCGGTGAGCCTGGAACCAGCTCGACCGGCGAGCCGTTCGGCTTCCGCTGCCGCGCCCATCGCACCCGCACCGCTGCGCGCACCTCCACCGGGCGCGCCGCTCCCAGTGCCCGCGCCGCCTTTAAGGCTGCCGGGCTCACCAGCGCCGAACCGGGCCGAGCTGCCGCCACCGGAACCGGTCGCGAGCGGGCCACCCATCCCCAACCACGGCTCCACACCGCCCGGACCGGAGCCGGTGCCCGGTGGCGGTATGACCGGGGCGGGTTGCCCCGTCGGCGGCGGGGTTGGGGTGAATCCGGCAGTCGTGGTGTGATCGGGGGCGACCACTCCCGAGGTGCCACCCGGCGCGCCCGGTTGCCCGCCAGCCGGGCCGGGTGTTGGGGACGGGGTGAAACCGGCATCGTTGATATGCCCGCCGCTGCCGTCGCTGCGACCGTGCCCGCCTGGCGGCTTGGGCTCGTGCCCTGGTGGCGGTGGGGCGAGGGTCATATCCGCGCCGTCGTAGAACCCGAGTTGCCCGTAGTCGCCTTGCAAACCGCCTTGGGACTGCTGCATCTGTTGCTCATAGCGGTGATACACGTCAAGGTTGAACTTTGCTTTTTTGTTGTAGTCCTCGATCGCTTTTTCGGTGTCGGTATCCCACGGCCAAATCACGTCACCAAAAGACTTATCAGGCCGTGGCGGCATCTTGACGAGTGTGCCTTGAGTGGACTCAAAACCCGATGCCGCCGTGAGCACCATCTGTTGATTGTGGGTCATGGCCTGATTGGCCGAGTCGGCCACCGTGCGCAGCTTGTTGATGCGCGCTCGCGCGGCGTCCGCGCCCGCACCAGTCCAAGACGACTCCAAGCCGGTGATGATGGCTTGCAGGGAGGTGGCGTGTTCGCCTTGGCTTGTGCCCGTCTTCGCCGCGTTAGCTGCGGCCTCGTGCCACGGGGCTGAGCTTCCCGCTTTCATCTTGTCCACGAACTCAGGCACCGCCATGGGTTGTGTTCCCACATCACCGCTGAAGAGGTCACCGGCCCAGTCGACGGCGCTCTTCACGCCGTCGGTGATGACCTCGCCCGCGCCTTCGAAGAAATCGCCCACGTCTTTTAGCCGGTCAGTAAGCCAGCTCATCAGTTCCCCGCTTTCTCGCGAAGACTGGTCATGATCAGGTTTGCAACCGTGTTCGCCGCATCACACGGGTTTTTCTTCCCGCGTGTCGTGTCTCCAAGGAACATGGAGACTTCGATGGTGGTGTTATCGGTCGCGCCGATACTGATCTGACAAAAACGATCCGGTGTCCCACCCGACGGGCCAACATATGCCACAGCCGGGAACCCTTGCAGGGTCAACGGCTCCCACTTAAGCGCGCTGGGTTGGACGTTCTTATAGATTGCGCTCAGTCCGTCTTTGAGTTTGACGCCGTAGGCCATGATGACGTGCCCACCGGTCACTGTGTTGAGCCAGTCGCAACCCGGGCCGATTCGGTCCTCGTCGGCGCGCTTGGTCTTTACCGGTGCGCCGATCGCCGTATCGATCTGCTGCGGGTTCATCGAGTCCGCGCATGGATCACCCGCAAACAGTGACTCAGGGAACGGGGTGGTGACCTTCGGAGCACCCGCGTACGGCAACCCTTGGCCAGGTGCGGAGGTGTCCGGTGCCACCGAAGACGAACCGGCACCGGATGACGGAACCGGGGACGGCGTGCCCGGCGTGGTGCCGCCGCCAGTGCAGCCAGCAGCCGCCAGAACCAACAACCCCACACCGGTAACCGCGATACGCCGCCGGATCATCCCGCACCCCCATGAGCACTAGCGTCAACAGCTTTACCAGCGGCATGATCAGTTTCCGTCGTTCGACCCAACGCCGTATTTAGCCGTTTAATTAATTCGTCGAGATAGAGTATCTCAAGGCGCACATGGCCAGCCCCGTACGCGAACGCGCCAGCAGTGCCGCCGTTCCAGGTCGCGTTTTGAGCAAAAGCGACACTGACAGGGTCTTTAGCTGCGGGCTGCATCCGCTCCAACGACTGCGTAATACGCTGATCGTTTTCCAAGTCCGCGCGTACTTGGATAGCCTGGCTAACCATTTGTTCGGCGTGCTGCCGGTCAAGCCGGAACCCCGGCCCGTGGGCCTGCTGCGCTTGAGCGTTCGCGACGGCCTCAGCGGCCCGCGCCCGATCAACGTTTTCACTGATGGGATCACTAACCCAGAAGCTCAGACCCTCTAGCCACGCTGCTCTATCTGACGGGTCATCTGTCACGTCTGCCACGCGCCCACCCCTCGAAGCCCTCCCCGGTGCGTCCCTCTGCTGATCGGTGCGGCCTATACGGTCGCGCCGATCAGAGTAGCGGATCGGTCACCCAGCGGAAGGGGGTTCCGGGCAGGTCACCTAGCTACCAGCGAGTACACCCAGGATTGGTAGCTCTGGGTAACCAGGAATGAGACAGATTCAAGGTGACCGCTACGGGCGGACCTACCGGTTGCTACCAGATGGGTTTCTGTTCGATCGGCGGCACGGGCAGCCCCGCGACGAGCTCGCCAGCGTCCATCTCCAACCCGTGGGCCAGCTTCAAGAGGTTAAGCGTCGAAGGGTTGCGCTTCCCGCGCTCTACCTGCCCGATGAAGGTCCAGTGCAACCCAATACGCAACGCGAGGCGCTCTTGGCTGATCCCCAGCTCGCCGCGCCTCGTCTTGATGCGTTTGCCCAGCTCAGCGAGCCATTCACCGTGTGGGTTGTCCGTGGTCTCAGGCATGGTTGCCTTATCCAAAGGTGCCACAGCGCCGTGGTCCAGAGTGTCACACTCTGTGCGTTATATGCGCTGCATATCTACAGCTCAACCATCTACGTCTAGTTTGGGTGCCGCTCTGCACGTCAGAGCGCGTCAGGACGCACGCCAGCGCTCTGACGGACCGTGAGAGCACCGCACGACAGGAGGACCCCGGATGACCTTGATGCCTGGCGGCGAAAGCGGCGGGACACAAGGCAACACGCATACGAGCACCGACCCCGACCGCAAGTAACACCCACTACACACGCGACAACCCCCGGCGCGCGATTCGCCGGGGGTTGTCGCGGTTCATAATCCCACAATTCGTTAATGCGTTATCGTCCGTTTTATGGCATCCGGCGCACGCGATAACACTGATAGATCGTCGTTACTGTTTCGGTTGCATCGCGCGCGACTCGCCATTATCGGGCTACTGCTGATTATCGCCGGTATAGGGCTGCTATATCTCGACGCGGGCCGGATCCCCGATGCATTATCCGAAGCGCTACTAACAACAGGCCTCGTCGGACTGGGTAGCGATTTCGCCGCCCGCGTTCTCGCTGACAATCGGATTATCGAGCAAGTGAAAGGGGTTTTCATCTCCGTGCTCCACGGGCCGTTTCGCGTGCTGCTTGATCGAATGAACCACGCGCCGGGTAAGCGGTTTGACGTGCGGATAGACGTCACCCTGACCGAAGCCGGGGAGGCGGGCAGGGGGGACATGTTTATAGCGTTGGTTCGAAACTCGTTTCGAACCAACGCTCCCCTAGGGGAGCGGGTATTTATCTGTGCCCCAAAGAGCTTTGACCGCGAAGCATTCACCCATCAGAACGTGGCCGACTACTGGATCGTAAACCCGGCGAACGGACAAGCCGCCGACGATCCCAACACCTACTCGGTACTAAAATACTCGCTCAACGGCCAAGCATACGAACTCCACCGGACCGTGCACGACGGTCGACAGATCTATACCGCCACACCCGGCAAGCTGGACATTAAACGAGGCGAGACCTATCACGAGGAATACACCTATCGCGTGATGATTCCCCGCGCGGCGCAATGGCTCCGGTTCACCGTGGATGTTCCCACGCAAGGTTTCGCGCTCGACGTGAACCACTTTCAAACCAATATCAACCGGCTAGAAGTACTACCGTTCTTCGCAGCCGAAACAGAACCGCGTGTCAACGAAAGCACCGCAGCGGTTCCCGCGCCCGCGTCCATCACGGTCGACGGGTGGATAGCCCCCGGATCAGGCACCGCCATAACCTGGACGCTCAACGACACACTAGAGGCGTAGCTTTGCTAGTTCCTCGCGTAGGCGAAAAGCAGCGGGTTTCTCGATCTTGAGGTTGGTCCCGTTGAGACCAGTATGGAAACAAAGTTCGATTCTTCCGTCGCTAAGCTCGTCGACCTCGACGACGCATTTATCCAATGTGGCGTATGTTTCGACCTCCACGCGTTCACAGTCATGTCCACACTTACAACTGTCATCCTTACTTACCATGATTTTCTGACGCCTCCATACATGTCGGTTACGCGTCGAGTCGAACGCGTGCAAAAAAGAGAGGGGGTCTTGGCCGCTGCGTTCGGGGGAAATGTGGCAACGGCCAAGACCTACGGCACAACCTCCGGCAGGTGATGCCGCAGAGGAAACCGGTTGCACGCGCTCCGGTCGCGCAATGCCTTTCCTCAATACCAACCCAATACGACAACTGCGTATGCCTACCGGGCTGGCGGCCAGATTCCGGGAAGCGCGCACGCTAGCAGCCGCAAGCCTGAACGCTTCCCGGAAAACTAATCTAACGAAAGAGGGTTGTATGTTGCTTTCGGTAACGCCTCTAGCGCCGAGAGCAATACAATCAAAAACAGCATAAATTCACAACTGAATCTATGCTGTTTACCTCGAATGGGGGACAAGTGGCACAACCATCATTTCGACGTCGCCGACTGGCAAAAAAGCTTCTAGGGCAGCGGGAAGACGCAGGAATAAGCGTGGCGGAGGCGGTCCGACTAACCGGATTCTCACAATCAAAACTGTCGCGCATAGAAACCGGCGTATACGGGGTCAGCAGTGACGACGTTAGAACAATTTGCGAAGCCTACGGGTCAAATGCAGAGGTGACAGAAACTCTCGCACAGTTGGCACGGGCAGCCAAGCAGAGAAACCTGTGGTGGCAGTCCTACTCGGATCTACTAGGCAATGTTGACTACATTGAATTAGAGGCCGATTCGGCCGCTGTCTTTATTTTTACTATCGACATCATCCCCGGCCTGCTGCAAACACCGGAATATACGGAAGCGGTCATACGTGCCGATTTGCCATACGCTAGCAATGATTCCGTCCAGCGTCGCATTGAAGCAAGGATGGCGCGACAACAGCAAGTTCGAGATCGCAGCGTCAAAATTTGGTCCATAATTGACGAACCTGCTTTGCTTCGTCCAATAGGCGGCCACTCAGTTATGGCAGATCAAATCGACCATCTCATTGCCGCGAGTAAATCCCCACAGGTTTCTGTTCAGGTTTTACCAATCACGGCCGGGGTGCACGAGAGCCTTGGAAAACCGTTCACCATGTTCGTACTTCGAGATGGTTTTCACGCAGTGGGATTAGACAGCCACAATGGCGGGCTATTTATGGAAGATAAAGAAAGCGTCCAGAACACCAAGGAGGCTTGGACTGGGTTAGCAGCGAGAGCGTTACCCTTTCCTCACTCGATCGAGCTACTGCGTGCCCGATCAGAAGATCACAGGAGAAGTACCCGTGAACACGAGGAACCAGAATAAGTGGCGTAAGAGTAGCCGGAGCATAAACGATGGTAAATGCGTGGAAGTTCTCATCAGCGATCAGGTCGTAAGTATAAGAGACTCATGCGACCCCACCGGCTTAACACTAAGCGTCTCACCCGAGCAATGGAAAAACTTCGTCGCGGTAGCTATCGATACCGAGACTGACCCATCACTAACTGCACCAACCAAGGCAACAGACAAGCTTGAACTCCGCAGCAAGATGCCCATAACGAGTGTCCGGTGGAGATCTCGAAACCCGCCTGACGCCAAAAGTGGCCCCTACCTGGAGATCGGGTTTGCCGTTGTCACCTATACGTATATCCTTGTTCGAAGGTCAGACAGCGCTGAAAACTTGCTTATCTTCACCGCTGAAGAGTGGCTAGCGTTCTTAAAAGGGCTTCATTCGGGCGACTTTGGAAAAATTGCCATGAGCTGCACTGCTGCTCACTAGCCGCTTGGCGTACTTTGCGCATAAGGTTACGCATCCTGCACACTGCCCTTTCGCCTACACACCCACGAGTGGCGAACTTTCTTCTGTGTCGCGCAGAATTTCGGGCTGCGCGACCATCTCCTAAGTTTTCTTTATTCCCGCTCGCGTGTGGGCCAGTGCCAACCGGGCGGTAGCGGCGGCGACTCGTCTTCTTCGCCCTGCTCGAGTTTTTCTGTCTCTTCGCGCGCTTTGTGTTCGGCTTCGATGCGGGCGCTAATGTCGGCCGGGCTTGGTCTCCCGGTCTCGCGTCGTGCTCGCCGCCGCGTGTTGTAGATGACGACCCCGGCCGCGTAGAAGACGACCGGGGCGAGGATCAGCAGGGCAAGCAGCCACAGCCGCGCCGTGTCCATGCCCGCCCTTTCTATGTCGCTCCCCATGGAGGACCGAAGGGGGCGCGGTCGGTACCTGCCTGCGACAAGCCCCGCGCGGGGTTTGTCGGTCGGGCTGGTCGAGCGCGCTCCCCTTCGGTCGTGGGCAGGCATCCGGCCCTTATGTGGTGCTTGCGGGTTCGGGCTCTCGGATGCCTGACCGGGTGGCCGGGAGGCGTAGCGGCCACGGTGACGACCTTGGCGGGCGGCGCGTGCGCGATGCGAGCTATCGAGCGGATGCCCTCCCGCGGATTCGGTCGCGCTGATCAGCAGGTCGGAGCTGGTCGCCGGCTCACCTGGTCGGCCTAGCGGGGTGATAGGTCGGGCATATCGTTTGCGCTTATCACCTCACGTCTTTGTGCTCTACACCGCGTTGTGTCGCGTTTACTATGGGTTTGGTGTTCCAACTGTTCCCGTCTAGAGCGAGCGGCAGCGAGAGGGCGCGCGATGCGCACGACGATCTACGAGCAAGGGCCGCCCGACCCCCAGGTATGGGAGGGGCCACGGATGCGCGCCGCGCTCGCCGCGCGAGACGTCGGGGCAGTGTTTCGGCTGCTCAAAGCCCACGGGGTCAGTCAGCGTCGTATCGCGTCCCTGACTGGCCAGTCTCAGCCTGAAGTGTCGGACATCGTGCGGGGCCGGGTGGTGATGGCCTACGACGTGCTCGCGCGCATCAGCGATGGCCTGGGCATCCCGCGCGGCTACATGGGGCTCGCGTACGCGCCGGGCGCCGAACTCACCCGTGACGAGTGGCTAGCGCCGGACGGGGATCAGGGCTCATCGTGGTTAGGCACTGGTGACGCGGGGGGTGAAGGAGGTTCCGAGGTGGAGCGACGCTCGTTTATCTCACTCGCTGCCCAAGCCGCCCTGGTCGGGTTGAGCACGACCGAGTGGGACCGTATCCGGGTCCGGCCCACGACTGCCGCCACGGTGGGCCAGGTCGGCACAGCCGACGCCGAAGCGTTAGAGCGGTCGGTGCTGTTCTATCGCGCGCAAGATGACGCTCTCGGTGGTGGCGCGGTCCGCTCCGCTATCAACGGACAGCTGAATTGGGCGGTCGGGCTGCTCGACGCCCGCGCGGCCTCCGACGCGGTCCGGGTCCGGGTCGCGGTAGCGGTCGCGGATCTGCACTCGGTCGCGGGTTGGGTGCATTTCGACGCCGGAGACCGCGACAGCGCACGGCAGCATTTCGCGAACGCGTTAGCCCTGTCCAAGGAAGCCGGACGGCCTGACCTCGCGGCGAAAGTTCTTTTTCAGGCTGGGCGGGTGTTGCTGCATGACCAAGACCCCAACGGGGCGTTGAAACTCTTCCAGCTTGGCCAGGCTTCCGCTGATGACGCGCACTCACCGCGCGCCGCTGCGCTGCTGACCCTGAACGCCGGGTGGGCCTATGGGGAGATGGGCAAAACCGCACAGGCGGCGGAGATGCTCGCCCGCGCCGGGGACACCCTCGCCCGCGAACACGACCCGGCCACCGCGCCGTCCTGGCTCGCGTTCATGGGACAGGCCGAAATCGACGGGATTAGCGGCATGACGTGGAACGCGCTCGCCGCTCATGACCGCCGCCACAGCGCGCAAGCCCTAGAGCACGCTACCCGCTCCCGCGACGCGCGCCCGGCGACCGATTCCCGCTCGCGAACCTCTGACCTAGTGGCAATCGCGGCGAACCAGCTCCGCGCGGGAAACCCTGCCGCTGGGCTCACCGCCGCTCGGGAGGCGCTGCCCGCCGTCGCGGGCCTGCACTCGCAGCGGCTAACCGATCGGCTCGCCTGGATCAGCCAAGCCGCCACCCTCTACCCCAAGAACGCCGACGCGCGGCAACTGATCGCCGACATCGCCACCGCCCGACAAAGGCCCGAACAAGCCGTATAGCGCCCACACGGGGGTGGGTCGATGTTCGTGATCATGAAACCCTTTTCGTCGCTCGTTTGCCGTAGCGCATGATCACGAGTAGCCGTATACGTCGCACGTGGATGATCACCGACTGTGGAGTAAACCCCATCCACCGAGTGATCTTGTCTTGTCAAGGGTGGTGATGGTGGCGCGGCCAGTCCGATTAATCGGACACTAGAAGCAGGCCAACAGGTCTAGACATGCCATGCGAGGAGGTGCCCGCCATGCCGCAGAGAGCCGACTACATACGATCTCGGTGCTTAACGGCGACACCTTCCGTGGTCACCTTCGACACCTGCCCGCACCGACCACCCAAGACACGGTAACGGCGCAAGGGTGTAGCCACTAGTGACGCACAGCGCACTAACGCTCACCCACTCCGGTGAACGCGAAACGATTTCGGATCCGCGTAACGCGGCGGCCCGTCATGCTGGATAACCGTCCCGTGATCAACACGGGAGAGGTTCTTAGCGGCAACGGTGCCGATTTCCTGTTGGTAGGCAACAAAACTTCGCGTGAGGTGTCGTGTAGTGGACGGTAGCAGCGGTGATAGCGCACGTGTACCAGTACAGCGCTCGACTGAGGACGCTGTGCAGCGGCGTCTACGCGACAAGCTCAGCGAGCTTGGTTTTCACCTGACGCACATCGGCGACACCCTCGAACAGATCAAAGCCGAAGAAGGGGGTCGCTCATGACTGAAGTGGACTTGCGCCCGTGGTACGTCCGTATCAGTGACGACCTGCGCGCCCGGATCATCTCGGGCGCGCTGCCCGTTGGCGCGCAGCTGCCCTCGTATGTCGAGATTCGCCGCACCTACGGTGTTTCTATTGCCACAGCTCGAAAAGCCGTGGCGGTATTGCGTCGCGACGGTTACGCCTACACCGCGCCGGGTCGCGGAAGCGTTGTGGTGTCACAACATCCCGCCCGTGACCGCGACACCACCCGTCGCGTGGTCGCCGAGGCGGAAGCCGGACTCGATGCGTTGATCGATCATGCCGCGCGGATCGGCGAAAGTTTGAGTACGTGCCTCGCCCGTCTGCGCCGCGACCGACACCGCGACAGCTAACCAAGCACCAACCCCACCGGACGCCAAAAGGAATTTTCTTGGTGCACAGTGTGCACACTGTGCACCAAGTCCCCTCTGATCATTCTGTCCACAGTGGTCGTCGATGATCCACACCGTCGGCGGCTGCGTTGGCGTACCTGGGTTCCGTCTACTAGAGGCAGCGACAGAGCAAACCACGCACTGTCCATAGTGGAAGGAATTCCCGTGTCTGTGACTATCGCCCGCTCAGCTATCGAAGCGATCCAGAGCCTTCTTACCGAGATCCCGCAGGCAGATGCTCCACCGCGCCAGCGAGCCAACTATTTGGTGCACAAGGGAGAGGTCTACGACTTGCTCGCGGGTCTGAGCGATCACGAGCAGTACACCCAGCTACGCGCTATCGCTAACAGCGCCCGCTACGAGGCCCGCGCTCTCGCGGTGCAGTATTAGAGGGGGCAGCTGTGCGCGAACCCCGAAAGCTAGTTCTGGAGCTGCACGTTCACAAGCAAACCGATGTCTCTTACCGGGAACTTGCTTACGTGCTAAGGGTTTTCATAAAGAATCTTGAGACACAGCGCCCGCCCGGTGTGCGGTCGGTGAGCAATGTGGACGGCCACGGGCGGCCGTCGTGGTGGTTCACTCTCTACCGTCCCGGACCCGGTAAGGGTGGTCTTCGATGAGTCGAGAGCCGCTGCGCGTGAGGGTCACTCGATCCGTGCCACGTAAGAAGATTCGGACAGCGCAATTGGTACAGGTATTGCTTCTGTTCGTGCGCAGTCGTCAAGAGAAGGAACGCGTCGACCCTCCGGCCGACCAACGACCCTAGCTCAACCTCTTCACCTTCGGTGGCGCTCTGGCCACAACACTGCCAGAGCGCCACCTCTCCCACACTTTTCTTACCTCGAAAGGCTTTTGTGATGCCTGAAACTCTGCCACCGTCACCAGACGACATGGATCCGTCGTCTGGTCTCGTCCCCGCCGGCGACCCCGAAGAAGTGACCCCGGTGGACCCTCCACCAGAGATTCGAGATTCGTCCACTCGCGACCCCAATACGTTGCGCGGGGAGCGTCGCCCGATCATTGCGCCGTGGCTGCGTTCCGCGTCGAGCGCTCGCGCCACGGTTGCCGCGCGGCTCGGGTTTTTCTTTCACGTAGCGGTTTTTCACCTCGCGCGGCTTCCGCTGTACGGGGTGCGGCTGACTGCCCGGTGTCCGCGCGGGTTGTACCGGGTCACGATGAACGTGCTCAAGTGGAGCCTGCACACGGAAGCGCGGCCCCTGCGACAGTCCACCATCGATACCACCGAGTCAGAGCACTACCTACGGCTCATGAAAGACCATGACCAGCGGGTGCGTACTCGCTCGTTGCTGGTCGTGGTCGGACTCACCAGCACCTACCTCGTCGGTACTTTGATCGCGTTGTGTCCGGCGTGGACAGAGTGCGCGGTCATCGCGGCTATTGTTGGTGTTCTTGGGTTTTATGGCTCACCAGCAGACAAGCCCATTACCGCCGGTGCGACCGTGGCCGCTCGATTCGTGCGCCTGACAAGCGACGCGGTAACCAAAGCTTTGTTGGCCGTGGGTGTCGGTGGCATGAAAGACGCTGACGCCATTGGGTTTCCGTCACCCATCACCCGCGACGGTCCCGGCTGGCGTGCTGACGTGGACTTGCCGCCCGGCATCACCGCCGCCGACGTGATGGAACGCCGACACAAACTCGCGAGCGCGCTATCTCGTCCGCTGGGGTGCGTGTGGCCCGAAGCCGCACCCAACGTCCACCCCGGCCGGTTGGTGTTGTGGGTGGCCGATCAGGACATGAGCCGCACGAAAGCGCCCCCCTGGCCGCTAGCCACGAAAGGCACAGCGGACGTCTTCACGCCTCAGCCAATCGGCACCGACCCACGTGGGCGCGTGGTGACACTGACGCTGATGTTCGCGTCGATGGTCATCGGATCGTTGCCGCGTATGGGAAAGAGTTTTCTGCTGCGGCTGATCCTGCTCATCGGCGCACTTGATCCGCGCGTGGAAATCCACTGTTACGACCTGAAAGGGCTAGGAGATTTCGCACCTCTGGAACCTGTGGCGCACCGCTACCGCGCCGGGGTAGAAGCCGACGATTTCCTGTACATCCTCACCAACCTAAGGGAATTTCAAGGCGAGTTGGATCGGCGCGCGAAAACGATCCGAAGCTTGCCGCGTGATCTGTGCCCGGAGAACAAGATCACGCCACAACTCGCCTCAAACCGTAGCTTGGGTTTGCACCCGATCATGGTCGCAATCGATGAATGCCAAAAACTGTTTGAACACCCCGAACACGGAAAAGAGTTCGAGGCCGTCTGCGAGGATTTGGTACGGCGTGGACCCGCTTCCGGGATCATGCTCCTATTGGCCACTCAGCGCCCGGACGCGAAAAGTATCCCGCCCGGGATCGGCGCGAACATGATTATCCGCTTCGCGCTGAAAGTGATGGGTCAGACCGAAAATGACATGGTTCTTGGCACCAGTGCCTACAGGAACGGGATTCGCGCGACCTTGCTAAGCCGGTCGGATCTGGGTATTGGCATCTTGGCCGGTGAAGGCGACGACCCGTGCACCGTCCGAGGCTCGTATATCGATGGACCCGCCGCCGAGACCATCGCCCACCGTGCCCGCGCCCTACGACAGGAGGCGGGCAGGTTGACCGGGTACGCCGCCGACCAGGACACCGCCCCTGTCGAGGTCGCGCGCAGCAGCTCACTACTGGCGGATCTCGTGAGCGCTTTCCACGGCGAGACGAAAGCATGGTCGGAGACCCTCGTATGCGCTCTGGCTGAGCTGCGACCCGACGTCTACGGCGGGTGGGGTCCCGCGCAGCTCAGCAGTGCGCTCAAGCCCTACGGCCTCAAGGCACGCCAAGTCTGGGGAACCGACCCGACCAGCTGCGAGGGCGCTAACCGTCGCGGCTACCACCTTGCCGACGTGCGCGCCGCTTTGGACGCCCAACAGAAGGGCAACGGCTAGCGGGGCCTGGTGCTAGGCCTAGCAGCGGCGCTAGCGGGGAAAACCACTGTTAACCAGGCATTTAGCGGCTAGCGTGTCGAGTCGTCTCCAGCTCGGAAACCGGCGATACGGTGCCAGTCGACCACACGCCAGCCAAGCCCCCTCAACCAGTGTAGCCCTAGGGCTACACTGGTTGAGGGCTGATCGGAAGGACCGGCCGTGCCCGAGTCGTTCGGTACTTACCTCGCCCGCACCCGAGAAGAAAGGGGGCTCTCACTCCGCCAAGTCGCAGCGTCATGCGGGGTCGCAGCGACCACCATCGCCCGCATCGAGAACGGCGAGTACCACCTACCCAACCCGGAGCTACTGCTCAACCTGGTCGACACACTCGGACTGAGCTTGACCGCAGCGGTCGAGCTGCTCGAACCGTACCGGGCACTGTGCACCCGCTTCGCCAACGAAAGGACCACACCATGACTAACAACAAACCGCGCACCATGCCTGACGACATCCGCGACGCGGCGGCGCAACGGTTCGCCCACAACGTGGGCATGTTGGCTGATGAGTTCCTCAAAGAGCAGGAGGCCGAAGACCGCGACCGCCGTCGCGCGACGGCGGCCGAGTCGACCCGCCAGGAGCCGCGCCATGTCTGACGATGAGAATCTGTTGGAGATCTTCGAGAACCTGGTTTCTCTGTCCGGTAAAGGCAAAGTCGCGTCACTCGTCAGTTCCGCGCCCGATGACGCCGCCCTGATGTATCTACGGGTCTCGGATAAAAGCCAGATGCGCACCTCCCACGACCCCGAAGGCAACTCGATCCCCTCACAACGCAAATGCGGCACCGCGTGCCTCACACGAAATAACCTCACCCTCGCTCAGAACGGCGAGTACGTAGAACCGGGCGCGTCGGGGCTCTCCATCGACAAGCGTCCGGAGTTTCAACGGATGATCCGCAGGATCATCACCCAACGAGACGTGAAGTACGTCATCGTCTACATGTTCAGCCGCGCGACCCGTAACCGGTATGAGGACGCGATTATCGAAATGATCCTGAGCCGACTCGGGGTCACGGTGCTGTCAGCGAAAGAAGGCAACATCGGCAACGCCACCCCCTACGAACGCGCCATGCGCGGGTGGCTCGCCGTCCAAAACCAGCTCACCTCTGAGATGTCCGGGATCGATATCCAGGAGAAAATGGGCCACAAGGCCAAGCTAGGCGGGACGCTGGGCCGCGCGAAACTTGGCTACCTCAACCACCGGGAGAAGGTCCCCGGTGGTGGTCGCGGTATCGCAACCGTGATCCTCGACCCCGACCGCGCCGACTACGTTAAGCAAATCTTCCAGCTCTACGCCGACGGCTACACCCTCGAACAGATCCAAGAGATCATCACCGACCGAGGCCTACGCACCCTGGCCACCGCCAGCCACGGCGAAAAACCAGTGTCAGTCAACAAAATCAGTCTCATGTTGCGTGACCGCTACTACTGCGGCTACGTCACCTACAAAGGCATCGAGTACCCCGGACAACACCCAGCTTTGATCAGCGAGGAACTGTTCGACAAGGTGCAAGACGTCCGTGAATCCCGGTCGGCGAACGTGAGCCGTCAACGCAAACACCGCCACCACCTCAAAGGCCGCCTGTGGTGCGAGCGGTGCGGCGCGCGATTCGTCCTCACCCAAGTCACCGGCAACGGCGGCGCGTACTTCTACTTCTACTGTCGAGGCCGCGACCTAAGCACCTGCACCGTGCCCTACCTGCGCGTCGACACCCCCACCGGAGTCGAGGCCGCGATCAGCGCCCACCTGAACCGGGCCACCCTGCCTACCGAATGCCGCGCCGCTCTCGCGGCCGACGCCGACACCGCACTACGGCAAGCAGCACCCCAACCCGACACCAGCACCCGCGACACGCTACGCGCCCGACTCAGCGAGCTAGGCCGACAAGAAGACGCCGCCGTCGATCTCATCGGACACCCCGACTGGGACCAAAACAAGCTCAACGCTCGTGTGCGCAAAATCCGCGCCCAACAGCGCACCGTCACACAGCAACTGGAAGCCCTCGACGTTGCCATCGACTACAACACCGGGCGCGCAGTACTCGCGCTCGGTCTGGAGCTCCTCGCCCGCCCCGGCGCGCTCTACGAGCAGAGCGACGACACCGCCCGCGCCCTGTTGATCGACGCCCTGTACAGCAAGATCTACATCACCGCCGACAGGGACGGAAACGTGACCGTTGCCCGCGCCGACGATCAAGACCTGTTCGACGCGATCCACACCGCCCACGCCGACATCACCCACCACAACGGGCGACTGATCGACCGAGCCAGCCAATCAAGCACGTGCACAGTGCCCCACCAACGCCGCAGGGGCTCGACCCTTGCGAGTCGAGCCCCTGCGGACCGTGGTTCGAATAAGACCACTTGGGTGGAGGTGCCGGGAATTGAACCCGGGTCCTCTGGCGGATCATCAGGGCTTCTCCGTGCGCAGTCCGCTGTGTCTCTACTTGACCCCATCGATCTCGCGAACAAGCCGATGTGACGGGCCCAGCCACTGTTTGTTTCCTGACCGGGCCCCGTGGCCGGGACCGGCAGTACTCCTCCTAGCTGATGCCGGGATCCGGGACGGAGGAACTCCCGGGCCGACAGACTCGCACTACTGCTTAGGCAGCGAGGGCGAAGTCGCGCTGATTGGAATCGGCGCTTATTGGTTTGCCATGACGCTCAACAGTGGTCTCTGGCCTGCACTGGCACGCTTCACCTGAATCAACGTCCAAAGTCGAAACCGTTCACCCCCTGGGTGCTGTCAGTGGTACACAACCCGTCCATCATAACTCCTGGTGTCCAGCCGATATTCCGGCTGGTGGGGTTAGCCCCACCTCGTGGATGCCCGTGTGCACCATGGCCGCTGGTGGCGGTCGCCGCGCATGCTTGGTTCCGGATGAGAGAGGAGCCGGTCATGGAGCGCAGAGGTGCGTCCTTCAGCGGGTCGCTGGTGTATCTGCTGATGAACTTCCCGGTGGGGATCACCGCGTTCATGGTGCTCATGGCGTTGGTGCCCGCGGGGGTGGGCACCGCGGTCGTGTGGGTGGGGCTGCCGGTGCTGATGCTGGCGCTTCTGCTGCTCAAGGGTGGCGCGAAGGTGGAGCGGGCGCGTGCGTACGCGTTGACGGACACGTTCATCGCGATGCCGTATCTGCCGTTGCCGGACGGCGGGCTCGGTGCGCGGTGGAAGGTGCGGCTGCGTGACGCGCAGACGTGGCGTGACCTGGTGTACTTCCTGCTGTTGTTCCCGGTCGGCGTCGCGGAGTTCTGCCTGCTGATGGGGTTCTGGGCGACGAGTCTCGGCCTGGTGGGGCTGCCGATCTACTTCCGGTACCTGCCCGACGGCGCCTGGTACTTCCCTCGGTGGGACGACGTGCACTGGATCACCGTCGACTCGACGGTGGAAGCGCTACCGTGGGCGGCGCTGGGGGTGTTGTGCGTCGCGCTGTCGGTCGCGCTGACCAAGGCGATGGCGAGCCTGCACACCCGGTTCGCGGCGGCGTTGCTCGGCCCGACGGCCAGGCGGCGTGAGCTGCTGGAAGACGACCTGGTGGAGCGGGAACTGAGCGTGACGAGCCGATGACGACCGAACTGGACCAGCCGCGTCCGCATCCCGCGAAGGCGATCGGCTACATGATCGTCAGTTTCCCGTGGCGGCTGCTGCAGTTCGTGCTGATCGTGACCTTGATGTCGGTCGGGATCGCCACGGTGGTCATCTGGGTGGGCATCCCGATCCTGATCGCCACGACGTCGCTGACCCGCTGGTTCGGCGACGTGGAGCGCCGCTGGGTGCGGTCGGCGCTGTCGACGCCGCTGCCGGAGATCGAGCGGAGCCCGACCGAGGGCCTGGGCATGCTGCGCCGCTGGCAGGTCCGGCTGACGGACCCGACGACGTGGCGTGACATGGCGTATCTGCTGCTCGCGTTCCCGATCGCCTGCGCGGAGTTCGCGCTGGGGATCGTGTCGGCCATCCTGGTGCCGATGGCGATCTGGGTGGTGCCGTGGATCGCCTGGGCGCACGGCAGGCTGGCGATGTGGCTGCTCGGCCCGAACAAGACCGCGCGGCTGGAGGTCAAGGCGGAACGGCTGCAGGCCTCGCGGGCCCGCGGTGTCGACGCGGCCGAAGCCGAACGCCGTCGTATCGAGCGCGACCTGCACGATGGCGCCCAGCAGCGGCTGGTCGCGGTGGCGATGAGCCTGGGCCGCGCGAAGGCGAAGTTCGAACGTGACCCGGAAGCGGTCCGCGCGCTGCTCGACGAGGCGCATGTCGACGCCAAGCTCGCCGTCTCGGAGCTGCGCGACCTGGCGAGGGGCATCTATCCGGCGGTGCTCGGCGACCGCGGCCTGGACGCGGCGCTGTCGGCGCAGGCGGCGAAGTCGCCGATCCCGGTGGACGTGTCCGTCGACGTCGAGCCGCGTCCGCCGGCCGCCGTCGAGAGCACCGCGTACTTCATCGTCGGCGAATGCCTGACGAACATCGCGAAGTACGCGGAGGCCACCGAGGCCCGCGTGAAGCTGTGGCGCACCGACGACACGGTGGTCGTCGAGATCACCGACAACGGCAAGGGCGGCGCCGAGATCCGTCCCGGCGGCGGACTGGCGGGCCTCGCCGACCGCGCGGCCACGATCGACGGCGTCATCACGGTGGTGAGCCCGGCAGGCGGCCCGACGGTCATCCGCGCGGATCTCCCCTGCACCTGGTGAAGCCGGGCCCTGGATAGGGTGTGAGTCTCGGGTAAGTCGCCGAGTCACACATCTTGGGGGCCCGCATGCGGGTAGTGATCGCCGAGGACGCAGTGCTGCTTCGCGCGGGCGTAACGAGGCTGCTGGAGGACGAGGGCATCGAGACGGTCGCCGCCGTCGACAACGGCGACGACCTGCTCGGCGCGGTCAAGGAACATCGTCCCGACCTGGCCATCGTCGACGTCCGCATGCCGCCGACGTTCACCGACGAAGGCCTGCGCGCGGCGATCGGCGCCCGCAAGGAGATCCCCGGCCTGCCGGTGCTCGTGCTGTCGCAGTACGTCGAGGAGAGCTACGCCGTCGAACTGCTCTCGGGCGGCGCGGGCGGCGTCGGCTACCTGTTGAAGGAGCGCGTCGCGGATGTCGCGGACTTCCTCGACGCGGTCCGCCGGGTCGCCGGCGGCGGCACGGCGATCGACCCCGACGTCATCGCCCAGCTCATGGCCCGCGGCCGCAAGAACCCGCTCGACGCCCTGACCAACCGCGAGTCCGAGGTGCTCGGCCTGATGGCGCAGGGCCTGTCGAACACCGCCATCGCGAACTCGCTGGTCGTCTCGCACGGCGCGGTCGAGAAGCACATCGGCAACATCTTCGCGAAGCTCGGGCTCGAAGCCAGCTCCGAGGAACACCGCCGCGTCCGCGCCGTGCTGACCTATCTAGGCCGCAGCTGAAGGCGCCCCTCGCTTCCCAAGCCGGACCGGGATAAAGCCCGCTAAACTCCGCCACCGACAAGGCTCGGCCCGCTCGGGGTCGTGAGTGGTACGGCCGGTTCTAACCGGCGAAAACACTCACGAGCCCTTTACTGGGCCCACGGCGGCGAGATGACCGTGCCGTTGAGCTTCCCCTGAATCCCCCGTGACGTGCAGACGGTCAGCAACGCGGGCTCGTCGCCGGGGTTGCTCAGCAGCACCGGCGTCTCCGGCGGCAGGATGACCGCGTCGCCGGCGGCGGGCTCGTGCACCCGGTCGCCGACCTCGATCGAGACCGAACCCGCGCGCAGCAGGAACACCTCTTCCTTGCTGACCGTGTGCCGTTCGCTCTTCGCGCCCGGCGCGACCTCCAGCTGCCAGATCGCCAGCTCGGACGACCCGCGGCTCGGCACGGCCAGCGGCCGGAAGACGAAACCGTTGTCGTTGTCGATGGCCGGAGCCTCGGACAGCGTCACCAAACTCATGCACCCCTCCAGATGGTCAACCTGCTTGACTACAAGTACGGTAAAGCAGATTGACCAAACTAGTCAACCCAGTTGACCAAACTAGTCAAGCTGCTTGTCCAAAGAAGACAAGTAGACTGTCCAAAAAGAGGAGAAACCCGTGCTCCAAGGCGACCTGCCCGCACTGCTGGCGATGAGCTTCCGCGCCGTCATGGACCAGATCCACGCCCAGCTCGACGCCGACGGGTTCGCCGACGCCCGCCCCGCCCACGGGTTCGTCTTCCATTTCCTGTCCCACAAAGGCAGCGCCACCGCCGTCGAGATCGGCGACCACCTCGGCATAACCAAGCAGGCCGCCGTCCAGCTCGTCGACGAACTCGAGAAGCGCGACTACGTCCTGCGCACCCCGCACCCAACGGACCGCCGCAGCCGCTCGATCTCGCTGTCCCCCCGCGGCTGGCTCTGCATAGAACGCGTCGTAGCACTGTCCAGGCAGGCCGAGGAACGCTGGGCGGCCATGGTCGGGCACGAGCGTTTGGACCAGCTCCGCGGCGACCTGCTCACCTTCATCGAGGACGCGGCGACCCAGCGCCCGGTGACGTTACGTCCGGTGTGGTGACTCTCTTCACCCGAATCGACGGCGGCACAACGCACTCCGCATCACCTACCATGGTCGGAACTCGCCAGAGCGAAGGAGTTCCCGATGTCAGCGTCCGAGCGCCAAGCCCGCTTCTTCGGCGGGCCGCTCGACGGCCGCGTCCAGGAACTCGGTGAGACCGAACCGGTGACCGGCACGATCGTCCGGCACGTGCACCTGCACGAGGGCCCGAAGATCGAGACGCACTACGCCTTGGGCCACAGCGAAATCACGGGCTGGGAGTACCGCATGTGCCCGATCGCCGAGCCGCACGAGGACTGCGAACCGCACTAGGTAGGGAAAGCCCTACCTCGAACATCGGGAAACCCGAACTTCGATACGGCGGCTTGCACCGCTGTGCGAAAAGCCTCGCCCGACGAGGCTTCTTCCCATGCACAGGGACAAATTCCTCGACGTCGTCAGGGCGGGCGCCATCCTCGCCGTGGTCGGCCAGCACTGGGCGATGCCCGTCCTTTCCTATGCGGACGGCCGCCTCGCGACCGGCAACGCGCTCGCGACGCCGGGCTGGTGGGTCGTCACCTGGCTGTCGCAGGTGATGCCGCTGGTGTTCTTCGCCGGCGGCGCTGCCAATCTGATGTCCTTGCGCCGCGCCAATTCTTCACGGGATTGGCTGGCGAAACGGGTCCGTCGTCTCGTGCTGCCCGTGCTTCCGCTGATGGCGCTTTGGCTCGTCATCCCCGATGTGTTGCTGGAATGGGGAATCCCGAAGCAACCGGTCGAGGTGGCCGGCGCCATCGCGGCGCAGCTGCTCTGGTTCCTCGCCGTCTATCTGCTCACTGTGCTGATCACGCCGCTGATGGCCGCCGCGCATCGCCGCTTCGGCCTCGCCGTCCCCGCCGTGATGGCGGGCGCCGCGATCGGTGTCGACGTCGCGCGCTTCGCCGACTTCGGGCTCGTCGGCTTCGCCAACGCGGTGTTCGTCTGGCTCGCCGTGCACCAGCTCGGTTTCTTCTACGCCGAAGGCGGACTCGGCGCGCTCAATCCCCGCAAGGCTTTGGCGCTGTCCGGCGCCGGTTTCGGGATCACCGCGCTCATGGTCGCGTTCGGCCCGTATCCGGCGAGCATGATCGGCATGCCCGGTGCTCCGGTGTCCAACATGAGCCCGCCGACCGTGCTCCTGTTCTTCCTCGCCGTCGGCCAGATCGGGCTGCTGCTGGCACTCAAGCCGAAGCTGCTGGCCTTCGCGGCCAACCCGGCCATCGGCCGCTCGCTGGACTGGCTGGGCGCGCGTTTCATGAGCATCTACCTCTGGCACATGCCCGCGCTGGTCGTCGTCGCCGGGATCACCGTCTACGGCCTGGGATACGCCACTCCGGAGCCGGGAAGCGTGCTCTGGCTGGCCGTGACGCCGCCGTGGCTCGCCGGGATCGGCATCGTGCTCGCTCTGCTGCTCAAGGTGTTCAGCCGCTTCGAAGCGACGGGCAAGACGACCGCGACCGCAGGCACGCCGCAGCTCGTGCTCGCCGCTCTGCTCGCCTCCGGCGGACTGCTCGGCTTGGCCGCCCACGGCTTCACCACGCCGAGCAACCCGCTCGACGGTCCGCTCCCCTGGGTCGCGCTCACGATCGCCGGATACGCGCTCTCCGGCCGCCGGATCCACGCCGCGCGGATCACCACCCGCTTCCTCGGCCACGCCGTCGCGGTGACCGAATCGGCCAAGCTCAGCCGTTGAGCAGCCGCAGCGGGGTGTCGTGCAGCACCCCGCGCAGGAACTTCTCACCGAGGCGATCGTCGGCAGCCCAGCCGTCGATCGCCTCGAGCTGGGTGGCGTAGGAGTACGGGATGTTGGGGAAATCGGTGCCGAGCACGATCCGGTCGGCGAACTCGACGAGCCGATCGGCCCATGCGGCGGGCAGCGGCGCCATCTTCTCCGCGAACGGCACACCGACCATGGTGGTGTCCAGATGCACGCGGGGATACCGGCGCATCAGCTCGAAGGCCGGCGTGTACTCCGGCATCGCGGCGTGCGCGAGCACCGCCGTCAGCCGCGGATGCCGCGCCAGCACCTCACCGAAGACCGAAAGCCCGGTGTAGTCGCCCCTCAACGGTCCGTGTCCACAGTGGACGACCACGGGCACGCCCGCGTCCGCCAGCGCGCCCCATACCCCGTCCAGCAACGGATCACGCGGGTCGTAGGCGCCGACCTGGACGTGCGCCTTGAAGCACCGCGCGCCCGCGCGCAGCGCGGAGTCCACAACGGACACCGCGCCGGCTTCCGGGTAGAACGTGCCCGTCGGCACCGCGTCCGGCACGCGCGCGGCGAAGTCCAGCGCCCAGTCGGTCAGCCACGCGGCCATCCCCGGCTTGTGCGGGTACACCAGCGGCGCGAACCGTTTGACGCCCAGCTCGCGCAACGTCGCCAGCCGGTCGGCTTCCGGCGTCCGGTAGTGGATCGGCCACGCCGTGCCGTAGTGCTCCGAGGCGTGGTCGAAGTAGCCCCAGACCTTGTCCATCACGGACTGGGGCAGGAAATGGACGTGCAGGTCGACGATCCCGTCCAGCCCGAGTGACCGCACCCACCCGGGAACCTGCTCGTCGAGCATCAGTCGAACTTGCCCTTGAGCGCGCGGCCCATGGCCTTGCGGATGTCACGGTCGGCGTCGCGCTTGGCCAGCGTCTGCCGCTTGTCGTAGGCCTTTTTGCCCTTCGCCAGCGCGATCTCGACCTTGACCTTGCCGTCCTTGAAGTACATCGACAGCGGGACGAGCGAGAGCCCGCCCTCCTTGGTCTTGCCGATCAGCTTCTCGATCTCACGGCGGTGCAGCAGCAGCTTGCGGGTGCGGCGCGGGGTGTGGTTGGTCCACGTGCCCTGCGTGTATTCCGGGATGTGGACGTTGCGCAGCCACACCTCGCCGTCGTCGACGGTCGCGAACGCGTCCGCCAGCGACGCCTTGCCCTCGCGCAGGCTCTTCACCTCGGTGCCGACGAGCACGAGACCGCACTCGTAGGTGTCGAGGATCGCGTAATCGTGGCGAGCCTTGCGGTTCGACACGATTACTTTCTGACCACGTTCCTTGGGCATGACGCGACTCTACGTGATTCCTTCTCGGCGAGCAGTCGGTTAAATCAGTGGCGGACGTACAGGCGCAGCGTGACGTAGCCGGTGACCGCCGAGATGAGCGCGGACACCAGGATCAGCACCGGCGTGACCGGGAACAGCACGTCCAGCAGCGAGATCTGCGGGAACACCTGGCCGTCGAACAGCGCGTCCAGGAAGCCGTACTTCAGCCCGATCAGCAGGCCGATCGACAGCAGCGAGCCGACCAGGCCGGCGACCATGGCCTCCAGGAGGAACGGCAGCTGCGTGTACCACCGCGTCGCGCCGACCAGCCGCATGATGCCGACCTCCGTGCGTCGCGTGAACGCGGAGAGCTGGATGGTGTTCGCGATCAGCATCAGCGCCGCGGCCGCGGTGACGACGGCCATGACGAACGCCAGGTCCCGCACCTTGTTGAGCTTGTTGAGGAACACGTCGAGGAACTTGTTCTGGTCGTCGACCTTCGCGATGCCCGGCTTGCCGTTGAACTCCGCGACGACACCGGCACTGCGGTCCGGGTCCTTCAGCTTGACGTGGAAGGAAGCGGGCAGCGCGTCGGGACGCGCCAGCGCGACCAGTTCCGGCTGGCTCTCGAAGATCTTCTTGAAGCGCTCGTAAGCCGCCTCGCGGTTTTCGAAGATGACCGACTCGACCGCGGTGTTGCTCTGCAGCTGGTCGCGCAGCCCGGAACAGACCGACTGCGTGCAGTTCTTGTCGCCCGCGCTGATGTCCTCGGTCAGGTGCACGGTCACTTCGACGTCGGCGAGGAAGTTCGTCCTCATCTTGTCGATGGTCCGCATGACCAGCAGACCGCTGCCGAGCATGGCGAGTGAGATCGCGGTGGTGAGGATCATCGCGATGGTCATCGTGAGATTCCGGCGGAGGCCGGTGACAACCTCGCTGAAGACGAAACTGGCGCGCATCGGGGTTCAGGTGTCCCTTGAGTTCGGCGGACTGCTGGCTGGGGCTGGGTTGTTAGCGGCCGACGCCGTAAACACCCCGGTCGTCATCCCTGACGACCCTGCCGAGCTGCAGCTCGACTACGCGGCGGCGCATGGAGTCGACGATCGAGTGGTCGTGCGTCGCCATCAGCACCGTGGTGCCGGTGCGGTTGATCCGCTCCAGCAGCAGCATGATGTCCTGGCTGGTGTCGGGGTCCAGGTTTCCCGTCGGCTCGTCGGCGAGCAGCATCAGCGGGCGGTTCACGAACGCGCGGGCGATCGCGACGCGCTGCTGCTCACCACCGGAGAGCTCGTTGGGCAGGCGGTCGGCCTTGCTCTCCAGGCCGACCAGCTCCAGCACCTCCGGCACGACCTTCTTGATGGTCAGCTTCGGCTTGCCGATGACCTCGAGCGCGAACGCCACGTTCTCGGCGACGGTCTTGCTCGGCAGCAGCCGGAAGTCCTGGAACACGCAGCCGATGGTCTGGCGCAGGCGGGGCACCCGGCGGCGGGCCAGCTTCGCGACGTCGAAGTTGGACACCATCACCCGGCCCTTGGTCGGCACCTCTTCGCGCAGCAGGAGCCGGAGGAACGTCGACTTGCCGGAACCCGAAGGGCCGATCAGGAAGACGAACTCACCTTTGTCCACCTCGACGTTCACTCGCTCCAGCGCGGGGCGCGTCGACGTCTTGTAGACCTTGGAAACCTCTTCGAGCCGGATCACGGTTCGGCATACTACCCATGCCGCCGGTTAAGCCCTGGTTGCGTGTGCCGGAAATGGATTACGCGGCCCCGGACTGCTTGCGCCAGCGGATGCCGGCCTCGAGGAATCCGTCGATCTCGCCGTCGAGCACGGCCGACGGGTTGCCGACCTCGAACTCGGTGCGCAGGTCCTTGACCATCTGGTACGGGTGCAGCACGTAGGAGCGCATCTGGTTGCCCCAGCTGGATCCGCCGTCGCGCAGCGCGTCCATCTCGGCGCGCTCTTCTTCCTTCTTGCGCTGCAGCAGCCTGGCCTGGAGCACCTTCATCGCGGCCACCTTGTTCTGCAGCTGCGACTTCTCGTTCTGGCAAGAAACCACCACACCGGTCGGGATGTGGGTGAGGCGCACCGCGGAGTCGGTGGTGTTGACGCTCTGGCCGCCGGGGCCGGACGAGCGGTAGACGTCGACGCGGATGTCCTTTTCGGGGATGTCGACGTGGTCGACCTCCTCGACCTCCGGCAGCACCTCGACGTGCGCGAAGGAGGTCTGGCGGCGGCTCTGGTTGTCGAACGGCGAGATGCGGACGAGGCGGTGCGTGCCGGACTCGACCGAGAGGGTGCCGTAGACGTAGGGCGCGGTGACCTTGAAGGTGGCCGACTTGATGCCCGCTTCTTCGGCGTAGGAGATGTCGTAGACGTCCGTGGGGTAACCGTGGCGCTCGGACCAGCGCAGGTACATGCGCAGGAGCATCTCGGCCCAGTCGGCGGCGTCGACGCCACCGGCCTCGGAGCGGATGGTGACCACGGCGTTGCGCGCGTCGTACTCGCCGGACAGCAGCGTGAGCACCTCGAGCGCGTCGACGTCCTTGGCCAGGTTGGTGAGCTCGGTCTCCGCCTCGGTCATGCTGGCGGTGTCGCCCTCGGCCTCGGCGAGTTCGTAGAGCACGCCCAGGTCGTCGAAGCGGCTGCGAAGCTCGGTGACGCGGCGCAGCTCGCTCTGCTTGTGCGAGAGCTGGCTGGTGACCTGCTGCGCGGCCTCGGGGTTGTCCCACAGGTCGGGTTTGGACGCGTCGGCCTCCAGCGAGGCGACCTGCGCACGCAGGGCGTCCAGGTCGATCACCGTCTCGACCTGCGTCAGCTTGCCGGACAGTTCCTTGAGACTTGTTTCAAACTCGAAGCTCACGTCGCTCAACATTACGGCAAAAGCCGCGGCCGGTTACGTCGGGAACCGGCCGCGCCTGTCACCGGTGAAGGTTCGTCAGGACTGCGGGATGGATTCGAGCAGCTTGAGCGCGGCCTTGGCGTGTGCCTGGGCGAACTCGGCCACGGCCTTCGCGTAGGGGCCGTCGGCGGTCTTGGTGGCCGCCTTGGCCGCGTCGAGCTCGCTGTTGTACGAGGCTCGGGCGGTGTCGACGAGCGAGGTGCGCTGCTTCGCGGTGAGCGCGTTGGCGTGCACCAGGCGCAGGATCAGCGGGCTGCGGAGGTGGTCGGGTCCCGGGTCGGTGGAAAGCCAGGTCTTGAAGGCCTTCTTGCCGGCGGCGGTGATGACGTATTGCTGGCTTGAGCGCGGCCCCTGCTTGCCGAGTCGCACGAGGCCTTCCTTGGACAGCGCGGGGAGCTCCCGGTAGACCTGGCTCCGCGTCACGCTGAAGAAGGCACCGAAGCGCTCACCCGCTCCAGCGACTAGCTGACCGCCCGTGGCGGGGCCGTCGTGGAGCAGACCAAGCAGAGCTGCGGCAGTTGCATTCAATTCGGACACCGTTACAGGTTCCCACCGAATCCCGCCTGTGTCCACAGTGGCCTCCTCATCTGTCCATTGTGGCTAGTGAAATGCCCCCTTTCGGCCCAACAAATCTCAAAGTCCACAAAGGACTGGCAACGCTGAGCGACCGCGCTGACCTCCTGGGTCCCCCAACCAGGCCAACCGAAATCCCGCGCATCTTCACGTGCACGGACCCTGCCAACGACAAAGACCCGGTTCGCACTCCGTGCGAACCGGGTCTTTGGTCTTACTTGGTAGCGGGGACAGGATTTGAACCTGCGACCTCTGGGTTATGAGCCCAGCGAGCTACCGAGCTGCTCCACCCCGCGTCGTTGTCTTACCTGGAGAACTCTACACGCCCCCCAACCCCCCATTCCACCACCCCCCACAAACCACCCCCCACCAGCCAAAACACCCCCAAAACCACCCCGCAGCCACCACCCCCACAAAACCGCATTACCCCAAACCCAAATTCCCAGCCCTCAACCGTCCCGAAACCTGTGCGGTTTTTGTGCGCCTTTTGGCCCCATACCAATTTCCCCATAACAACCCCCGCAACCACACAACTCGGGGGTCCAGGGGGCGGAGCCCCCTGGCGGGGGCGCGGGGCTCGGCCCCCGCACAGAATGCGAAAGAGGCCCTGTGCGAAGCGCGTAAGCGCGAGCACAGGGCCTCTAGCCTCTGTAGCGGGGACAGGATTTGAACCTGCGACCTCTGGGTTATGAGCCCAGCGAGCTACCGAGCTGCTCCACCCCGCGTCGGTGATACCTACCTTACGCCCTGGTTTCGGCGGGGTGCAAAGCAGGTGTCACTAACGCGGCGAAGGTCACCCTCCGGCTGGTGGGCTGGTGGGCGTGGGGCTGGGCGAGGTGCCTCCGTTGGCTGGTGCCGTGCCGTTCTTCGCGGCCAGGTAGGCCTTCACGGCGGCGTCGACGGCGGCGAGCGCGGAGCCTTGGGCGGCGAAGTCGCCGCTGCTCTGTGCTTGCCGGTATTTGTCGAACGCCGCGGAGAGGTCGGTGGCGGCCTTGTCGAGTGCGGGGTTTCCGGTGGGCGGCGCCGGGGTGCTCGGTGGCGCCGGGGTGGTGGTCGGGGTGGGGCCCGGCTGCCCGACGGGTGCGGTGGTGACGTCGCCCGCGCCCGCGCCGAAGACGGAGTCGAGTGCTTCCTTCAGTGTGGGTTTGAAGGCGACCTTGGATCCGTACGCGACGAGCACCCTGGCCAGCTGCGGGTAGCTGTTCTGGTTGCGCTGCCTGATGTAGACGGGTTCGACGTAGAGGAACCCGTTGCCGACGGGCAGGGTGATCAGGTTGCCGAAGATGACCGAGACGCTCTGGTTGGTGAAGAGGGTTCTCTCCTGGGCGAACGCCGGGTCGCTTTGGAACCGGTTCTGGATCTGGACGGGACCGTCCACCTGGGTCGCGCCTGCCGCGGCCGTCGGTAGCTTGAGGACGCTCATCTTCCCGTAGTCCTCGGGATCGGAGGACACGGTGACCCAGGCGGCGAGGTATTGCCGTTGCAGACCGGTGAGCGGGCTGGTCAGCTGGAAGCTGGGCCGGTTCTTGTCACCGTTCGCGTTTTCGGCGAGCACGTAGTAGCCGGGCTGGTTGGCGATGCCGGACGCGGTGGCGTTGGTGCCGCCTTCCTGCGTCGGGTCCTGCGGGACGCTCCAGAACGCCTGCTGCGCGTAGAACTCCTGCGGGTTGTTCACGTGGTACTTGGCGAGCAGCTCACGCTGGACCTTGAACAGGTCCTCCGGGTAGCGGAAGTGCGCGCGCAGGTCGGGCGAGATGTCGGCGCTGGGCTTCACGAGGCCGGGGAAGACGTTCTTCCAGGCGTTGAGCACCGGCTCCTTGTCGTCGATCGAGTACAGCGTGACGGTGCCGTTGAAGGCGTCCACGGTGGCCTTGACCGAGTTGCGGATGTAGTTGATCTGGTTGTTGGCCTGCTTGGTGACGCCGCCGCTGAGCGAGTCGCTGGTGGCCTCGCCCAGCGAGGTCTGCTGGGCGTACGGGTAGTTGTTGAGCGTGGTGTAGCCGTCGACGATCCACTGGATCTTGCCGTCGACGACGGCCGGGTACGGGTCGCCGTCGACGGTGAGCCACGGCGCGACCATGCTGACCCGTTCGCGCGGGTCGCGGTGGTACATGATCTTGGACTCGTCGCCGATGGCTTCGGAGAACAGGATGTTGGTGTTGGCGCCCCAGCCGTTGTAGGCGGCGAAGACGAGGCGGTTGAACAGGTTGCCGATCGAGACGCCGCCGCTTCCGGTGTAGCGGTAGGAGCGGTCGGTCGCGGTGTCGTACTCGCCCTGGGTCTCGCTCTTGGCGCCGCCGACGATCGCGTAGGTGTTGGCGAGCTCGCCGTAGTAGATCCGCGGTTCCTTGACCGGGATCTTGGAGCCCTTCGGGTCGATCGTGTCGCTGGTGCCCGCGATCGGGTACCCGCCCTCGGAGTTCTGGCCGACGACCGCGCGGTCGATGGTGTTCGCCGGGGCGGCGACGAAGCCGTTCCCGTGCGTGAACACCATGTGCTTGTTGATCCAGTTGGTCTGGTTGCCGGTGAGGCCGTCGGTCTTGATCTCCTTGGCCGCGACGATGTAGTCCTGGGTGCGGCCGTCGACGGTGTAGCGGTCGATGTCGAGCTTCTGCGGGAAGCCGTAGAAGTTCTCACGGCCGACGCGCTGGGTGAAGGTGTCGCTCAGCACGTTCGGGTCGAGCAGCCGGATGTTGGACACCGTGCTCTGCGCGGCCTTCACGTCGGCTGCGGTGGCGTCGGCGGCGCCGGAGTAGTCCGTGTACTTCACGTCGGTGAGCCCGAACGCCTTGCGCGTGGCCTCCATGTTGCGGCTGATCGACGCCGCTTCCTTCTCGTTCGCGTTGGGGCGCACGGAAAACTGCTCCAGCACGGCGGGCCACGCGGCGCCGACGAGCACGCTCGACAGGATCAGCAGCACCAGCGCGATCGCGGGCAGCTGGATGTTGCGCATGAACGCGCCGACGAAGAACGCGATCGCGCAGATCACCGAAATGCACAGCAGGATCAGTTTCGCCGGGAGCACCGCGTTGAGGTCGGTGTAGGTGGCGCCGTTGAACAGCGGGTTCCGATCGGACAGCAGCAGGTTGTACCGGTCGAAGAAGTACTCGACCGCCTTCAGCAGCACGAAGATCCCGACGGTGACCGCGAGCTGGACACGGGTCGGGCCTGCGAGCTGGCCGCCCTTGCCTGCGAGGCGGATGCCGCCGAAGATGTAGTGCGCGATGAGCGCGCCGATGAACGAGATCACCACGGACAGGAACAGCCAGCCGAGGATCCAGTTGAAGAACGGCAGCCCGAACGCGTAGAAGCCGATGTCCTTGCCGAACTGCGCGTCCTTCTCGCCGAAGTCGGTGCCGTTGAAGAACAGCTGCACGACCTGCCAGTCGCCCTGCGCGCTCGCGCCCGCGATCAGGCCGGTGAGCACCGGGATGCCGATGCCGAACAGCCGGATCCGGCCGACGATGGCCGAGCGGTACCTGGCCAGCGGGTCGTCCGCGCCGGAGATGGGCACGAAGACCGGGCGGGTCCGGTAGGCGATGGTGAGGCTCAGCGCGAGTGAGCCGCCGACGAGCAGCCCCACCCCGAAGAACAGCAGGACTCTGGTCCACAGCACGGTGGTGAACACCGACCGGGCGCTGACCTCGCCGAACCACAGCCAGTCGACGTAGGTGTCGAGCAGTCTGGCGCCGAGCAGCAGCACCAGGATGACCACCGCCGCGATGATCAGCAGGATCCGGCTTCGGCGGGACAGCTTCGGCAGGCTCACAGGGGGCCGAGTGGCCACTGGACACGCTCCTGATGTCGTTAGCTCATTGCGCGGGGGCACCGAGCGAGCCGACACCCCTGATGACCTAACTCTACGGAGGGGGCTTCAAGTTCCCTCAGGCCCGGCCAAATCGGGCGTGGCACGCCTGCGACGATGTGCGCATGGCATCGAGTGAGCGCCCCGGCGGCGTGGCAGGCCTCGCCCGTGAGGTCGAGGAGTTCGTGGCGTCCGGCGGCTGGGATCAGCCCCCGCAGCTGTTCGCCCTGGTCCCGACCAGGGCGTTGCTGGACGAGCAGCCCGAGCTCAAGGGCCAGCTCGACCTGTCGAGCCCGCTCACCCCGGTCGCCCAGGAGGCACTGCCCGACGGCGACCTCGGCGAGGCGCTCGCCCGGATCGAGTGGCCCGACCTGGTGCTCGGCTGCGCGCTCGCGCAGGAGATCATCGTCCTCCCGCCCGACGCCGAAGCCTCGCTCACCGAGGCGGGCGACACCGACGCCGACCGGCTCCGCCGCGCGGCCGCCGACCACCCCCAGCGCACCGAGGCCCGCCTCGTCGCCGCCGTGCTCCGCGAAGGCGGCTCGGCCTGCGTCATGCGCATCCGCGGCGAAGGCCGTCCCGGCGACGACACCCCGCCCGACGCCACCCCGCTCGACGAGATCATCGAGAACCCGGAGCTCGCCCCCAACCTGATCGAAGCCCTCCGCGCGACCCTGCTCCCCTGACCAAAGCCCGAAAGCCACTTTGGGGGCATGTCCTGGCCCCAAAGTGGCTTTCGGGGCATGCGCTGGTCCCAAAGTCACTTTCGGGGCATGCCGTGCCCCCAAAGTGGCTTTGGGGCCAAGCTCAGCACTTGGGGGTCGGCCTGCCTTCACGCAGGTCGGCCAGCGCGCTCAGCGCACTGTCCAAGGTGGACACCTTGATCAGGTTCAGTCCATCCGGGACCGCCGACTTGGCCTCGGCGCAGTTGCGCTCGGGCACCAGGAAGTCGGTCGCGCCGGCCTCGCGCGCGCCCACGAGCTTGAACGAGATCCCGCCGATCGGCCCGACCGCGCCCTTTTCGGAGATCTCGCCGGTGCCCGCGATGTGCCGCCCGCCCGCGATGTCCCCGGTCTCCATCCGGTCGACGATCGCCAGCGCGAACATCAGCCCCGCCGACGGCCCGCCGACGTTCTCCAGCGAGATCTTCACGTCGAACGGCACGTCCGCGCGGTCGATCGGGGTCAGCCCGATGAATCCCTCCGGCCGGTCGGCACGCTGGCCGAGCGTCAGCGGGGTGGTCTTCGCGGGCTCGTTGCCGTGCTGGAAGGTGATCGAGATGGTCTGCCCCGGCTTGGTGCCGGCGAGCGCGGCGCGGACGTCCTCCTCGGCGACGATGTCCTTGCCGTTGACGTTCACCAGCCGGTCGCCGGGCGCGAGCACCTTGTCGGCGGGGCTGCCCGCGACGACCTCCTTGGTCAGCACCTTCACCGGGTACTTGAGGTGACGCAGCGCGGCGACCTCGGCGTTGCTCTGCGAGTCTTCGAACTGCTTGACGTTCTCCTGCTTGACCTGGTCGTTGGTCTCGCCTGGCTTGAAGTACTCCTCGCGCGGCGCCAGCGCGTACCGGCCGCTCGCCCACAGTCCCAGCGCGCTGAACAGCGTGACGCCGTCGCGCAGCGAGACCGTGGTCATCCGGAGCTCACCGGTCGTCTGGAACTCCTGGTGCCCGTTGATCTGCACGACCGGCTTGCCTGCTTCGTCCTTGCCGAGCGTGTCGTAGGTCGGGCCGGGGCTGATCGCGACGAACGGCACCGGCGCGAAGAAGCCCAGCGCCGCGAACACCAGGAACAGCACGGCGCTGATCACCAGCGTCCAGCCACGCCTGCTCAGCCGGTGGTCCCGCTCCGGCCGCGGCGGGCCCTGCGGGGCGGCCTGCGGCTGGTGCGACTCGACAGCGGTTTCATCGCGGGGCGTGCTCACGCTCGACAGCGTACGGTGACGGTGTTCGCTTCGCGGTGAAGGGCACGCACTCCTCGCCGGTCGAAGCCCTCAACCGGTGGTCTACCCGCGTACGGTGGTGTCATGAGCAAACCCCCCTTCGGCTTCGGACCGTCCGATCCCGAAAACGATCCGTCTGACCCAGGGCAGCCGCCCGCTGACGCGTTCAATCAGCTGGGTCAGATGCTCAGCCAGCTGGGTCAGATGCTCAGCCAGGCGGGCACTTCGACCGGGCCGGTGAACTACGACCTGGCCAAGCAGATCGCGCTGCAGAACCTCAGCGGCAGCGGCGAGGCCAAGATCGGGTTCTCCTCCGCGAGCGGTGGCGACTCGAGCACCGCCGTGCGTGACGCCGCCCACCTGGCCGAGCTGTGGCTCGACGCCGCGACGATCCTGCCGGCCGGCGCCACGAAGACGGTCGCCTGGTCCGCGCGTGACTGGGTGGAGAAGACCCTGCCGACCTGGCAGCGGCTCTGCGACCCGGTGGCCCGCCAGGTGTCCGGCGCCTGGGTGCAGGCGCTGCCCGAAGAGGCCAAGCAGGCCGCCGGTCCGCTGCTGTCGATGATGGGCTCGATGGGCGGCATGGCGTTCGGCTCCCAGCTCGGCGGCGCGCTCGCCGCGCTCGCCCAGGAGGTGCTCACCTCCTCCGAGGTCGGCCTCCCGCTCGGCCCGGACACGACGTCGGCGCTGCTCCCGGCGAACATCGAGAAGTTCACCGAGGGACTGGAGCTGCCCAGCAGCGAGGTCCTCGTGTTCCTCGCGGCCCGCGAGGCCGCGCACCAGCGCCTGTTCGCGCACGTGCCGTGGCTGCGCCAGCGGCTGCTCGCGACGGTCGAGGAGTTCGCCAACGGCATCTCGGTCGACACCTCGGCGCTGGAGCAGATGGTCGGCCAGATCGACCCGGCCAACCCGGCGAGCATCGAAGAGGCCATGTCCTCCGGCATGCTCGAGCCGAAGACCACGCCGGAGCAGCAGGCCGCGCTGACCCGCCTCGAAACCCTGCTCGCGCTGGTCGAGGGCTGGGTGGACGTCGTCGTGGCCGAGGCCGTCGGTGACCGGCTGCCCGGTGCGGACGCGCTGCGCGAGACCCTGCGCCGCCGCCGCGCCACCGGCGGGCCCGCCGAGCAGACCTTCGCCACCCTCGTCGGCCTCGAACTCCGTCCCCGCCGCATGCGCGCGGCCGCGGCGCTGTGGAAGCTCGTCGGCGACCAGTACGGCATCGAGAAGCGTGATGGCCTCTGGTCGCACCGCGACCTCATGCCGACCGCAGAGGACCTCGACGACCCGATGGAGTTCGCCGAGCAGCTGGGCAAGACCGGCGACAACGCGGATCTCGACCCCATCGCCGAGCTGGAGAAGACCCAGCGCGCCGAAGACGCGGCCAAGGCCGAGGGCGACAAGCCCGAGGACCCGAAAACCGACGACTGAACCCCACGAAAACGGGGCCCGAAGCGATCACTGCTTCGGGCCCCGTTTTCGTGGGTCGTGAGTGGTATCGCCGGTTCTAACCGGCCGTACCACTCACGACCCACATCGTTGTGCCCCAGGCAAAAGCGTCCCCCCGAACCCGCCGTCACGGCGTCTCGATCTCGATCCCCCATCCCGCCGCCGCGGACAGCCCTTCGAGGAACCCGATGGCCCGCTCGGTTTTCGGGTAGCGCCGCACCAGCGCCCAGAACTGCTGGCTGTGGCTGGCCACCCGCAGATGCGCCAGCTCGTGCACCAGCACGTAGTCCAGCACCCACGGCGGCACCTTGCGCAGCCGGTCGCTGACGCGGATGGTCGCGTCCACCGGCGTGCAGGACGCCCAGCGGGTGCGCATCTCGGGCACCCAGCGGACGCTCACCGGGTTCGCGGTGCCGTCGAGGTACTTCGACGACAGGTACGCGCACCGGACCATCAGCGCCTCGTCGGCGCCGCCGCGCACCCGCGGTGGCGGGGGCGCGAGCACCGGCTCGGCGGAGGTGCGCCTGAGCTTGCGCTCCATCTCGGCGACCCAGTGCCGTTCTTCCTTCTTGCTCATCCGCGCGGGGATCATCACGACCAGGGTGTCGCCTTCGAGGCGGGCGCTGACCGTGCGTCTGCGTCGCGGACTGCGTCTCACCTCGACTTTCTCTTCGCTCGCGTCGTCCCGATTCATCAGGGAGGGCATCCGTGCTTCGGCCACGCAACAACGGTAAGGCCAGTCACCGACACTTCCGATCCCTGAATGGTCACAGCGCCCAGTTGTCCACAGGCAACTTTCCCTGTGGACAACTGGGCTCGTTCCGGGACGGCCGACAGCCACCGTTTGTCACCCTGAGTGGCATGGATGATCAGTCACACCCCCAGCTGCTGCCCGGCCTGCAGGTGCTCGAACGCGGCGCGGCGGAAGTCCAGATCGGGCTCGATCCGCGGCACGCCGTGGTCGCGGGCGGGCTCGATCCGCAGGTCATCGAGGCGCTGCGGGCGCTCGACGGCCGCCGCACCCTGCGGCACCTGCTCGGCATCGCCGGCGAGCACACCGAGGAGTTCAAGGAGCTGCTCACCGGGCTGCACCGGCGTGGCCTGCTCCGCGAAGCCGACCCGAAGAACCGCGGCGGCGAGACCGGGCTGTGGGCCTTGCGCGCCGGCCACCGCGACGACTCCGAACGCGCGCGAAGACGGCAGTGCGCGGTCGTCGTCCGCGGCGAGGGCAGACTGGCCACGGCGGTCGCGGCGCTGCTCGCGACCGCGGGCATCGGGCACATCGACGTGGTCGCGGACGGCACCGTCGGCGCCGACGACCTCGGCTCCGGCCTCGCCGAGCCCGACCTGGGCACGCCTCGGCGCCAAGCCATCGCCGAAGCCGTGCACCGGGTCGACCCGGCGATCGCCACCACGCGCCTGTTCGGCGACCGCAAACCCGACCTGGTGCTGCTCACCGACGCCGTGGTGCCCGCGCCGGAGGTGCTCGCCGAGCTGATGGCGGCCAAGACCGCGCATCTGCCGGTCCGGATCAGGGACGGCATCGGCATCGTCGGGCCGCTGGTCGTTCCCGGCCGCACCAGCTGTCTCACCTGCGCCGATCTGCACCGGACCGAGCTCGACCAGAGCTGGCCGAGGATCGCCGGGCAGCTGGCGGGCCGCGCGCAGCAGGCGTGCCTGGCCGATGTGCAGTCCTGTGCCTCGCTGGCGGCCGCGCAGACGTTGCGCGTGCTCGGCGCCGACCGCGAGCCGCCGCCGGTGTGGAACACCACACTCGAGCTCGACGCCTACGCCGGGACGGTGAAGAACCGCTGGTGGCCGCCTCACGCCAAATGCCAGTGCCGCGCCCGCCGATAGACCGGCGCCGAATCACTGCGCGGGACACGGGACGCAAGGCAGAATCGGGGAGTGACCGAATCTCGCGAGTCGACCGAGGACACCGTGATGCCGCGCAAGGGCGCCGCACGCACGGCGAAGCTGGCCAGCATCCCGCTCGGGATCGCGGGCCGGGCGGTCGGTGGCTGGGGACGGCGGCTGACCGGCCAGAGCGCGGAGGAGGTCAGCGCGACGCTGTCCGCCAAGGCCGCCGAGCAGCTGTTCGAGGTGCTCGGCTCGCTCAAGGGCGGCGCGATGAAGTTCGGCCAGGCGCTGAGCGTGTTCGAGGCGGCGGTCCCCGACGAGATGGCCGCGCCCTACCGCGAGGCGCTGACGAAGCTGCAGTCCGGCGCGCCGCCGATGCCGACCAGGCAGACGCACCGGGTGCTCGCCGAGCAGCTCGGCCGGGCGTGGACCAGCCGGTTCGCCGAGTTCGACGACGAGCCAGCGGCGGCGGCCAGCATCGGCCAGGTGCACCGCGGGGTCTGGCACGACGGCCGCGAGGTCGCGGTCAAGGTGCAGTACCCGGGCGCCGACGAGGCGTTGCGCAGCGACCTGCGCCAGCTGCAGCGGTTCAGCAGGCTCTTCCAGGCGTTCGTGCCCGGCACCGAGGTCAAGCCGCTGCTGGCCGAGCTCGCCGCGCGGATGAACGAGGAGCTCGACTACCTGGCCGAGGCCGACAACCAGCGCGCGTTCGCGAAGGCCTACGCGGGTGATCCCGAGGTGCTGATCCCGCGTGTCGTGGCGAGCGCGCCGAAGGTCGTGGTCAGCGAATGGGTCACCGGCACGCCGCTCGCGAAGATCATCGCGAACGGGGACACCGAAACCCGCGACGAGGTGGGCAGGCTGCTCACCGAGTTCCACTACTCGTCGCCGCAGCGCGCGCACCTGCTGCATTCCGACCCGCATCCCGGCAACTTCATGCTGACCGGCGACGGGCGCCTCTGCGTGCTGGACTTCGGCGGCGTCGCGCGCCTGCCGGACGGCATCCCCAGCCACTTCGGCGAGATGACGCGCCTGGCGCTCGAAGGCCGGTCGGCCGAGCTGATGCAGCTGCTGCGTGAGTGGGGTTTCATCCGCCCCGGCACCGAGCTGAGCGCCGACGACGTGCTCGCCTACCTGGCGCCGTTCACCGAGCCGCTGGCGTCGGAGACGTTCCACTTCACCCGCCGCTGGCTGCAGAAACAGGCAGGTCGCGTCGGCGACACCCGCGGCCGCGACTTCCAGACCAGCCGCTCGCTCAACCTGCCGCCGGAGTACCTGCTGATCCATCGGGTGACCGCGGGGTCGACGGGCATCCTGTGCCAGCTCGACGCCGAGATCCCGGCACGGGCGATCGTCGAGCGCTGGCAGCCGGGGTTCGCCGCCTAGCGTTACCACACTTCGCCGCCGCGTGATTTCAGTTATCCACAGCGGGGGCGGAAACGACCCCTGAAGACCCTCTGCGGGCCCGAGTTGTCCACATCTTCGGCGACCCGGTTCCACTCGGATGGCCGAGCGGGCACGCTTGGATCATGAACAAACTCCAGTACACCTCAAGCGAATCACTCGGCCAGCTCGCCACGGAAGGCGTGGTGACCGTCAAGCGGCTCAAGGCCGCCGGCGTCTCGAACAGCCGGATCACGGTCCGGTGCAGGCCAGGCGGGCCATGGCGGCGCCTGCTGCCGGGCGTCGTACTGCTCACCAACGGCGAACCCACCCGAAGACAGCGGCTGCGGGCGCTGATGGCGAGATTCGGCCCGGACTGCGTGATCACCGGCGTCGACGCGCTCCGCGCGCACGGCGCCGACCTGGCGGAACCGCTCAGCACCCAGCTGCTGGTGAAGCCGAACAGGCGGGCGCTGCCGGACGAGCTGACGGTCATGCAGCGCACCACCCACCTGCCGGAGCCGGTGCTCGTGGACGGGCTGCCGTACGCGCCGATCACCCGCGCGATCGTCGACGCCACCCGCCGCGAGCACGAGCAGGAGCCGATCAACCGGCTGGTCAGCCAGTGTCTCTACTGGGGACTTTGCACGGTCGACGAACTACTGGCCGAGCTCGAAACGGGTAACCAGCGCGGCACCTCCGGCATCAGGGCGGCGCTGCGGAACCTCGACCTGTCCGCCGGCACCTACCTCAGCGGGCTGGCCAAACGCCTGCTCCGCGCGGCCCCGCTGCCGTCGGCGAGCTGGGACGTGACGATCTGCGACACGCGCGGCAAGCCGATCGCGCTCGCCGACGCCTGGTGGGACCGGGTCGGGCTCGCGTGGATGGTGACGCCCGGCGCTCCGGGTGTCCGGCCGGACGGTCACCTCGCGCACCTGAACCTGCTCGCGGCGGGCGTCACGGTCGTCCGGTCCACCTACGAGCAGGTGACCGAGAGCCCGGAGACCGTCGTCAGGGAACTCGTGCGCGCGTTCACCACCGCGTCGGCCCGCGATCGCCCGAAAGTGCAGGGCCTCCGGCGCCTGCGCGTCGACGACGCGGCTTGACAACCAGCGGCGCGTCGTCCATCCATGAACGCGTGTCGTCCGTCTGTGCACGGTTGTCGTCCATCCGCGCACGGCCCCGGCGGACGTTCACCAATACTCGGAAGGGAGTTTTCCTTCGATATCGCGGACGTGGTCACGTGCGCAGTCGGGACAGAGCCAGCGCAGCACCCCGGAGTCGCGATCGGCGACCCAGGCCAAGGCCCGCAGCGGATCCTCGGTGGCGGTTTTCCTTGCCCCGCACCGAGAACACGTGACCACGTCGGCGTCGCTCACGGCATGCGGCCAAAGTGGACGGTCCGCGCGGCGAGCAGGGAAAGGTCGTCGCGGGAGCCGAGATAGTGCGGGCTCTCCGGGTCCAGCAATTGCTCGAGCGCGGCGTTGTCGGAAGCACTCAGGCGTTCCTGCGCGCCATGCGCCAGCCAGGTGATCGCGTCGATGGCGGCCGCGCGCACGGCTTCGCCGCCGGGTGCCGGGTGGTGGTAGAGCACGCCGAACGAGCTGACGTCGGCCAGTCCCGCCTTGCCGAGCGCGGTCTCCCAGCCGTAAGGCATGCGGACGCTGCCTTCCATGCCGCCGCGCATCTCCCAGAACCAGATCTCCTTGGCGGCGAGCAGCCGTCGTTCGAGGCCGGGTTCGCCGACTCCGAGATCCGCCGGGAGGTGCTGGGTCGGCAGGCCGCCTTCGGCGAGCGCGAGCGTGCCGCCCGAGCGCAGCGCGGTGACCAGCCGGTTGATCCCGGCCTGCTGATCGGGCAGATGGTGCACGACCGCGGACGCCCAGACCAGATCGGCCTCGGGCACCAGGTGGCGCAGATCCTGTCCGCCGAGGTCGGCGTGCACGGCCTTGACCCGCACGGACTCGCCGCCCGCGCGCGTCGCGACGGACTCTGCCTCGGCGAGCAGTGCCTCGGTGCCGTCGACGACCACGAGCGTGCCGCCGCCGTTCGCCGCCAGCGCGGCGGCGAGGCTCGCGCTCATCCCGCCGGATCCGCAACCGACGTCGACCAAGGTCGGCGCGGGCCGCAACCCCGCGGTCAGCCTGGCCGCCACCCCCGCGTGCGTGTCCGCGTCCAATCGATCGGCCCTGCGCATCAGCGGGAGCCGGGACGTCCAGTCGACATCGTCATGTGTTTTCGCAGCCATGGGATTCATTGAACCGCAGGCCGCGAAAACCGCCATTTCGTTTTGCCGAAACGGCAAAACCGCGCCCGACGCGTCCCGATCACGGGCATGGCAATGGCCCCGGAGAGACTCGCACCCTCCGGGGCCTTGCCGTTCAGCTTGTTGTCAGCCCAGTGCTTTCAGCTCAGTGCTGGTGACGGTGAGCGCGGTCGCTCGCCCACTGGGCGAGCTTGCTCCACCGGCGAGCCGCGCGCGCGGATCGGATACTCCCTCGTACCCGTGCCTCACGGAAGCTCTCTTCCAGCTCTTGTATTCGGGCTTTGGCCAGTTCTTCGTGCAGTAACATCTCGCTGGTCTCCTCGACCTTGATCTCGTTCAATTCACTCGGCACGACGCTTTCGGGCGCGCGCAGCAGTTCGTAATCCCTGGTGGTAATGGGCATGGCGGTCATGCGGCCGCGCTCCGTGCGGTCTGCGCGGTACCGGTCTGCGCGTCGCCACCGGCGACGACCGGGGTCTTGCGCGGACGGCCACGGGGACGCTTCCGAGCGACGACAACGCCGCGCTCGAAGATCTCGCCACCCCAGACGCCCCACGGCTCACGCCGGGCGACCGCACCAGCGAGGCAAGCCGCGCGGACCGGGCAGTCACCGCAGAAGCCCTTGGCGCGCTCCAGCTCGGACGGGGCCTCGGCGAACCAGAGGTCGGCGTCGCCGGAACGGCAGGGGAGGGTGTACTCGGGCGAGTCGAAGGCGTCGAACAAGTCGCCGACCCCCGCCTCGGTGAAGACGTCGGGCAGTGCGCCCGGCGCGAAAACGGCAGTGGACATGGTTGAGCTCCTTTGTGAGTGGGTGTCAGTCGAAGTGACGGTGTTCTGACTCTTGGTCGAGCCGGTCATAGGTAAAGCCCCCATAGCTGGTACAGCACAAAAAACACGAAGGCCGCGGATCCGATGATCGGTTCCGCGGCCTTCGTGAGCCTTGTCCTGACTTGCGTCAGGTACGTCGCCCCGGTGGTGACGGAACGCGGAACTGCTTGATCGTCGGCAGATCAACGGTGTTCAAGACATAGGTGTGGCGCGAAACCGGAGCGCTGACGGGCGCGAGCTTGATACCGGTGCCCCCAAAAGCACCCTCGCGTCCAACGGTCTCGAACCAGCGCATACCGACGCCCTGGCGCACACGCACGGCGGCCCGGATCGCTTCGACAGTCAAAGCGGAAGCGGCGCAGGACAGAGCGATGCCAGGGTTTGTGATGGCTTTGGTGTTCGTCATCGCACTGACACCTCCTCAAATCTCCCGCGCCTGCCGCGTTGGCGGCCTGCGACTCTCGCACCCGGGCGGTTCACCCGTGTAACAGCAGGTTATTGCCACCGAGCACACGACGGCAACTTATTTTCCAGAAAATCTCAGAACTCACGAAGATCACCGCTGAGCAGCGGGTTCGCCGCGTGAAAGTCCCCCGAGACGCGGCCCATCCTACCCGGCCGAGCGGACGACTTCGAGCACTTCGGCACCGAAGCGTTCGAGCTTCGACGCGCCGATGCCGGAGATCGACACCAGCGCGCTGTCGTCGGCCGGCCGCTGCTCGGCGATCGCCACCAAGGTCGCGTCGGTGAACACCACGAACGCGGGCACCTTGAGATCGCGCGAACGCTCGGCCCGCCAGGCCCGCAGCCGCTCGAGCAGCGCTTCGTCCACATTGGACGGGCACTTGCCGCAGCGGCTGAGCTTGATCTCCATCGTCTCCATCAGCGGCCCGCCGCACACCCGGCACCGAGCCTTGGCCGGAGCCGGCTTGCCGGTGCCCTGCTGCTGCGAGCGCGCGACCCGCGCCGCCGGGTGATCCTCCGGGATCAGCCCATAGAGGAACCGGCTGCGGCGGCGGTTGCGCCGCCCGCCGGGCGTGCGCGAAAGCGCCCAGGTCAGCGAAAGGTGCTCGCGGGCACGCGTGACACCCACATAGAACAGCCGCCGCTCTTCCTCGATGGCGGCGTCGTCACCGTCGGCGTGCTGGATCGGCACGGTGCCCTCGGCGAGCCCGACCAGGAACACCGCGTCCCATTCGAGTCCCTTGGCCGCGTGCAGCGACGCGAGCGTGACGCCTTCGACCGTCGGCGGGTGCTGCGCCGCGGCGCGCTGGTCGAGGTCGGCGACGTAGCGCGGCAGATCCGCGTCCTCGACGCTCGCCGCGAGTTCCTCGGCGAGCTCGACGAGCGCGAGCAGCGCGTCCCAGCGCTCCTTCGCCGCCCCGCCGCTCGGCGGCTGCTCGGTCAGCCCGATCGGCTCGAGCACCGCGCGGACGATGGTCACCAGATCGCCGTCCGGCTCCCGGCCGACGGCCGACCGCAGCGCGATCACCGCCTGCCGTACCTCCTTGCGCGCGAAGAACCGCTCGCCACCGCGCACGAGATACGGGATTTCGGCCGCGCTCAGCGCCTGCTCGTATCCCTCGGACTGGGCGTTCACCCGGTACAGCACGGCGATCTCGCTCGCGGAGACGCCGGCGTCGAGCAGATCACGGATCCGGCCCGCGACGGCGGCGGCTTCGGTCGCCTCGTCGTCGTATTCGGCGAAGCGCGGCTCGGGGCCGGGCGGGCGCTGACCGATCAGCTTCAGCCGTGAGCCGGCGGGCCGCCCGCGCGACGCGCCGATGACCTGGTTGGCGAGCGTGACGACCTGCGGCGTCGACCGGTAGTCCCGTTCCAGGCGCACGACGGTCGCCGACGGGAACCGCCGCGTGAACTCGAGCAGCGGACGCGGCGAGGCGCCGTTGTAGGAGTAGATGGTCTGGTTGGCGTCGCCGACGACGGTCAGGTCGTCGCGCTCGCCCAGCCAGGCGTCGAGCAGCCGCTGCTGCAGCGGCGTGACGTCCTGGTACTCGTCGACGATGAAGCAGCGGTACCGGTCGCGGAACTCGTCGGCGACCGCGCCGTGCTCTTCCAGCGCGGCCGTGGTGTGCAGCAGCAGGTCGTCGAAGTCGAGCACCTGCGCGGAGTTCTTGATCTCCTCGTAGTGCCGGTAGACGTCCGCGACCTGCAGTACCGGCGCCGGGGTGTCGCGCTGGGTGCGCGCGGCGATCGCCGGATAGTCGTCAGGGGTGACGAGGCTGGCCTTCGCCCACTCGATCTCCCCCGCGAGGTCGCGCAGCACCTCGGTTTCGGTGCTGAGCCTGGCACGGTTGGCCGCCTGGCTCACGTACCGGAACTTGTTGTCGAGCAGGTCCCATCGGCGCCCGCCGACCACCCTCGGCCAGAAGTACCGCAGCTGGCGCAGCGCGGCGGCGTGGAACGTCAGCGCCTGCGCCGACTCGACGCCCAGCGTCCGCAGCCGCGCGCGCATCTCACCGGCGGCCCGCGCGGTGTAGGTCACCGCGAGCACCTGACCGGCGGCGACGTGCCCGGAGCCGACGAGATAGGCGATGCGGTGCGTGATCGTGCGCGTCTTGCCGGTGCCAGCGCCGGCGAGCACGCAGACCGGCCCGCGTGGCGCGCTGGCCGCCGCGCGCTGCTCGGGATCGAGGCCGTCCAGCAGTCCCGGACGGCGCAGCAGGGAAGATGACGCGCCGCTAGCCATGCCCCCGATCCTCGCAGAAGGACCACTCGCACCGAGGTAGCCACCCCGCGCCCGATTTCCGCACCGCGCCACACGGGTGCCGGGTGAACGGCCGACGCGACGCCGTATCCTGGAATGATGGCGGGAAAGCAGGATAAAGAAGCGGTCAAGCTGGCCAAGAAGGAGAAGCGCGCGGCGAGCAAGGCTCGGCGCGGGCAGATCTTCGAGGCGTTCAAGATGCAGCGCAAGGAAGACAAGGCGCTCATCCCCTGGATGCTCGGCTCCGTCCTGGTCATCGCCGGCGTGGCCTTCGGCATCGGCCTGATCTTCGACATCCAGTGGGCGCTGCTCCCGGTCGGCATCATGCTCGGCCTGCTCGCGGCCGTGATCATCTTCGGCCGCCGTGTCCAGAAGACGGTCTACTCGAAGGCCGACGGCCAGCCGGGCGCCGCGGCGTGGGCGCTCGAAAACCTGCGCGGCCGCTGGAAGGTCACCCCCACCGTCGCCGCCACCACCCAGCTCGACGCGGTCCACCGCGCGCTCGGCGGCCCCGGCGTCGTCCTCGTCGCCGAAGGCGCCCCGCACCGCGTGAAGGCCCTGCTCGCGCAGGAGAAGAAGCGCGTCGCCCGCCTCGTCGGCGATACCCCGATCTACGACATCATCATCGGCTCCGAAGAGGGCCAGGTGCCGCTGCGCAAGCTCCAGAACTACCTGATGAAGCTGCCCCGCAACCTCAAGCCCGCCCAGGTCGACGCGCTCGAGGCCAAGCTCGCCGCGCTCGGCAACCGCGGCGCGGCCATGCCGAAGGGCCCCATGCCCGCCGGCGCCAAGATGCGCAACGTCCAGCGCACCATCCGCCGCCGCTGACCCCAGCCTTCACGAAAGCCCCGCCCGGAGCCCCAAGCTTCGGGCGGGGCTTTCGCCATTTCAAGCCCTCTCGCGTCCCGACTCCCCAGGTACGCGTTCCGACTCCCCAGGTACGCGTCCCGACCGCTCAGGTACGCGTGGTGTCCGTCCGCGTACGCGCGGCAAGCCTGTGGCGGAGGTCTCAGCGCATCCGGACGACCACGGTGCCCGTCACCCGATCGGCCCAGCTGCGCCCGTCGATGTTCCGAATGGCCGCTGGAAGGATCAAGAAGGACAGCACCGCGCGCACCACCGCGCGCCACACGCCGACCATCGAAGCCCCGTCGAGCCGCGCCACCCGGATACCCAGCACGGCCATCCCGGGGGTGAAGCCGAAGAACGACACGGGCACGGCCGACAGCACCGCCCACACGACACCGGCCCACAGGTTGTACGACTGCATCGCCGCGGGGTTCTGCAGCTCGATCGGCATGAACAACGAGGTCACGAGCCCCGCGATCACCAGGTCGATCAGGAAGCCGACCAGTCTCGCACCGCCGCTCCCGACCGAGCCGACGCCTTTTTCGGGCAGGCCGAAACTCTGCCCTCGCCACCGCTGCTCACGCTCCGGATCCGTTCCGATACCGTCGCCGGATCCTGGCAGCCACTCACCGGTCCATCTCGCCACCCATCCAGGGTATGCCGGTGGCGCGGAGGGCATTCGCGCTGGTCGACTACCCGGTGGCCTCCCACCCGTTAACACCGGCGAAACATACGGGTGACGGTCGGGCAACACCGCGCGCTTAGCGTGCGCCGAAGAGAGTACTGCCGCCGGCAACGAAGAAGAAGGAGTCACCGAGGGTGCCCACTACTCCAGACGATATTCAGCGCCTCATCGCCGACGAAAAGGTCGAGGTCGTCGATGTCAGGTTCTGCGACCTGCCCGGCGTGATGCAGCACTTCACGGTCCCCGCGAGTGCCTTCACCGAAGAGGCGGCCGAAGAAGGTCTCGCGTTCGACGGTTCCTCGGTGCGCGGCTTCCAGTCGATCCACGAGTCGGACATGCTGCTGCTGCCCGACGCGTCGACCGCCCGGATCGACCCGTTCCGCAAGGCGAAGACGCTGTCGGTCAACTTCTTCGTGCACGACCCGTTCACCCGTGAGGCGTACAGCCGCGACCCGCGCAACATCGCGCGCAAGGCCGAGCAGTACATCTCCGAGTACGGCGTCGCGGACAACGTGTACTTCGGCCCGGAGGCCGAGTTCTACATCTTCGACTCGATCCGCTTCGACTCGGCCGAGCACGCCTCGTTCCACGAGATCGACTCCGTCGAGGGCTGGTGGAACTCGGGCGCCGACGAGGTCGGCGGCAACCAGGGTTACAAGACGAAGTTCAAGGGCGGCTACTTCCCCGTCCCGCCGGTCGACCACTTCGCCGACCTGCGTGACGACATCGTCCGCAACCTGCAGGGCTCCGGTTTCGAGATCGAGCGCGCGCACCACGAGGTGGGCACCGCCGGTCAGACCGAGATCAACTACAAGTTCGACACGCTGCTCGCCGCGGCCGACGACTTGATGCTGTTCAAGTACATCGTCAAGAACACCGTCTTCGCCGCGGGCAAGACCGCGACCTTCATGCCGAAGCCGCTCGCGGGCGACAACGGCTCGGGCATGCACTGCCACCAGTCGCTGTGGAAGGACGGCGTGCCGCTGTTCCACGACGAGTCCGGGTACGCCGGCCTGTCGGACACCGCGCGCCACTACATCGGCGGCCTGCTCAAGCACGCCCCGAGCCTGCTCGCGTTCACCAACCCGACCGTCAACTCGTACCACCGGCTCGTGCCGGGCTTCGAGGCGCCGGTCAGCCTGGTGTACTCGCAGCGCAACCGCTCGGCCTGTGTCCGTATCCCCATCACGGGCAACAACCCGAAGGCCAAGCGCGCCGAGTTCCGCTGCCCGGACTCCTCGGGCAACCCGTACCTCGCGTTCTCGGCGATGATGATGGCCGGTCTCGACGGCATCAAGAACAAGATCGAGCCGCCGGACCCCATCGACAAGGACCTCTACGAGCTCCCGCCGGAGGAGGCCAAGAACGTCAAGCTCGTTCCGGGCGACCTCGGCACGGTGCTCGACACGCTCGAGGCGGACCACGACTACCTGCTCGAGGGTGGCGTCTTCACCCCCGACGTGATCGAGACGTGGATCTCGTACAAGCGTGAGAACGAGATCGACCCGCTGCGCCTGCGCCCGCACCCGTACGAGTTCGCGCTCTACTACGACGTGTAAGCACGCACCGGTACTCGGGGCCGTGGTCGGGGGAACACCCCGGCCGCGGCCCCGTTTTCGTCTTCCCCCCGCACCCGCGTCGCCCGATAACGTGGTCGGCATGCACAAGATGGTCGTCCTGTACCCCGCACCGCTCGACCCCGAGCACTTCCGCGAGTACTACCTGAACACTCACCTCCCGCTGGCCACGAAGATGCCGGGGATCCTGGACTGGCGCTACAGCTTCGACGTCAGCGCCGGCCGCGGCGAGTCGCCGTACTTCGCGATCTTCGAGGCGGACTTCCCCGACAAGGCCGCGTTCGTCGCCGCCGTCACCTCGCCGGAGGGCGTCGCGGCCATCGCCGACGTGCCGAACTACGCGACCGGCGGCAGCATCGCGCTCAACTATCCGGTGACCACGCGTCCCGAGTGATCATTCCGAAGTGGACAGCAGCGCCACGTCGACACCGGCGGCGGCGAGCCTGCCTCGTGGATCCTCGACCAGCTTCCGGCGGTCGAGGTCCATCAGGCCGAGCGTGCAGGTGATCTCCGCGCAGAGCGTGCCGTCGACCTTGTGGATGTTCGAGTCCATGCGGAATGTCTTGCCGCTGCCGAACTTCGTGTCGCAGCTGATGTCGACGACGTCGCCCGCGCGCAGCTCCTTGCGGAAGCTGATGTGCGACTCCAGCAGCACTGCGGCGAGTTTCGCCTCCCGCATGCCGCCCTTGAGCGCGCCGGCGAGCTCCATCAGTTCGAGCCGGGAGATCTCGCCGTACGAGTGGTAGACGGCATGATTCAAGTGGCCGAGGGTGTCCAGCTCGTAGTGGCGGACTTTCACCCTGGTCCGAAAGACTTCGCGCTCGCTCACGTTCTCACTCTAGGCGTATGCATTCTGTATGCACCTGTATACATGGCAGGCCGAACGTGCTAACACTAGAGCCGGTCCTTCGGCTCCTCCTCCCCCCTCGGGAGCCGGAGGACCGTCTCAGTTCTCGTAGAAGAGCCTGCCGACCACCGCATGCGCACGCCGCGTCGTCCGCCGGTAGTAGTCGAGGAACTCGCCCGGATCGTCGTCGGCCGAGTAGCCGAGGATGCGCGCGACGGCGGCCAGCTCACGTCCCGAACTCGGCACCTGGTCGACGGCCTTGCCGCGTACGAGCATCCCGGCGTTGCGCACATGGGTGGCGAGCAGCCAGGCCTCACGCAGCGACTCGGTGTCCGACTCGTCGGCGAGCCCGGCCGCGGTCATCGCCGTCAACGCGTCGAGCGTCGACGTCGTGCGCAACCCCGGCACCGCGTGCGCGTGCTGAAGCTGCGTCAGCTGGACCGTCCATTCGACATCGGCGAGCCCGCCGCGGCCGAGTTTCGTGTGCCTGGTCGGATCGGCGCCCTTCGGCATGCGCTCGGTTTCGACGCGCACCTTGATCCGGCGCACCTCGCGCGCCTTCGCGGCGTCGAGCCCGCCTTCGGGATAGCGGATCGGATCGATCATGGCGAGGAACCGCTCGCCCAGATCATCGGTGCCCGCGATGTACCGGGCACGGAGCAGCGCCTGCGCTTCCCAGACCTCGCCCCACCGCTCGTAATACGCGCGGTACGAGTCCAAAGTGCGCACGAGTGGCCCGTTTCGCCCCTCCGGCCGCAAATCCGCGTCGACCACGAGCGGCGGATCGGGACTCGGCGCACCCAGCATCTTGCGAACGGTCTCCACGACCGACGACGCGAAGCGCACGGCCTCGGAGTCCGAGAAGCCTTCAGCCGCCTCACAAACGAAAAGCACGTCCGCGTCGGATCCATACCCGAGTTCAGCGCCACCGAGCCTGCCCATGCCGATCACCGCGATCGTCGCGGGCGTGGCGCCGATTTCGGCCTGGCGCTTGCGATACGCGGCGGCCAGCGTGCTCTGTAACACCGAAACCCACACGGTCGACAGCGCGTCGCACACCGCCGGAACCTCGAGCATCCCCAGCAGATCCGCGCTCGCGACGCGCAGCATTTCGTGCCGCCGCAGTGAACGCGCGGTCGCGACGGCCGAGTTGAGTCCCGGCTGGCGCCGCACGGCCGCGCGCAGCGAAGTCGCCACCTCCTGCGGCGTCCGGCCGGACAGCCGCGCCGGATCGCCGAGCAGCTGCAGCACTTCCGGCGCGCGCACGAGCAGATCCGGCACCAGCTTCGACGTGCCGAGCAGGAACGCGAGCCGCTCGACGACCGCGCCTTCGTCGCGCAGAACCCTTAGGTACCAAGGAGTCTCTTCGAGAGCCTCGGACACCTTGCGATACGAGAGCAGACCGCCGTCCGGGTCCGAAGTGTCCGCGAACAGTGCCAAAAGCACCGGCAGCAACGCCTGCTGGATCGCCGCACGCCGCGAAACCCCCGCCGTGAGCGCCTTGATGTGCTGGAGCGCACCGTCCGGCGCGGTGTATCCGAGTGCGGCCAACCGGCTCTCGGCCTGTTTGGTCGTCAAGCGCAGTTCTTCGGTCGGCACGTTCGCGACCGACTGCAGCAGCGGGCGGTAGAACAGCTTCTCGTGCAGCCTGCGGATGCGCTGCAGATGCCTGCGGAACTCGGCGAGCAGCACCTCGCCCGCGTCCTTGCCGCGCGCGGGAGCGATACCCGTCGCCCTGGCGAGAATCCGCAGCTCGGTCCGGTCGGAGCTCTCGGGGAACAAGTGCGTACGCCGCAACCGCCGCAGCTGCAGCCGGTGCTCGATCGTCCGCAGGAACTCGTACGACGCTTCGAGTTCCGCGGCATCCGACCGGCCGACGTAACCGCCGTCGCCCAGCGCCGCCAATGCGTCCAAAGTGGACGCCGAATGCAACTCGGGGTCCACTCTGCCGTGCACGAGCTGGAGCAGCTGAACGGCGAACTCGACATCCCGCAGACCGCCGCGCCCCAGTTTCAGCTCGCGCTCGGCGTGTTCGGTCGGCACATGACCTTCGACCCGGCGCCGCATCTGCTGCACCTCGGGCACGAAGTTCTCCCGGTCGGCCGCCGCCCACACCATCGGCGCGACCAGGTCGACGTACCGCTGCCCCAGCTCGGCGTCGCCCGCCACCGCCCGCGCCTTGAGCAGCGCCTGGAACTCCCAGGTCTTGGCCCACTTCTTGTAGTAGGCGTCGTGCCCGTCGAGCGTCCGCACGAGCGCGCCCGCCTTGCCCTCCGGGCGCAGCGCCGCGTCGACCTCGAAACAGGCATTGCCCGCGACACGCATCATCGTGCTCGCCAGCCGCGTCGCGACCTGCAGATCGCCGTCGCCGACGAAGATCACGTCCACATCGCTGACGTAGTTGAGCTCGCGGCCGCCGCACTTGCCCATCGCGATCACGGCCAGCTTGGCCTCGTCGGCCCGGCGGACCTCCTGCTCGGCCACCGCCATCCCGGCCTTGACCGCGGCCTCGGCGGCGACACTGAGCTTGGCGGCGATCTCCGCGTACGACGGATGCGCGAGCCCCGGCTCGACCAGGTGCCCGAGGTCGGCGGCCGCGATCTCCAGCAGCAATCCGCGATAGCCGACGCGCAACGCCAGCTCGGCTTCCGCGCGCACGAGCACGGTCCCGTCGCCCGCGTCGAGCGCGGCCAGCAGCTTGCCCGCGTAGTCCTCGGAGCGCGTCGGCTTCTCGGGTGTCAGCCGCTTCCACTCGGCGGGGTGACTCGCGAGATAGTCGGCCAGCGCGCCGGACGTCCCCAGCACCGCGACGAGCCTGCCCCGGAACGTGCGATGCGCGCGCAGCGCTTCGGCGAGTTCGGCCCACCCGGCCTCGTCGGCTTCCCTGATCCGGTCGAGCCCGCGCAATGCGAGGTCCGGATCGGCCGCCCGCGCGAGTGCGGTGAGCACGTCGACGGCGCCTTCGACCGGCCCGGACTCACCCCACCAGCCGGCAGCCCGTAGCTGCCCTTCGGCCCGCTCGTCGGTGAAGCCGTATCTCGCCGCGGAGGCGGTCAGTCGCGCACGATCTGCCACGCGCCCCACCGTAGTCGGTAAGGCCCGCTTCTCGCGTCAGGCGGCGAGCTGCTCACGCTCAGGGGTGGGGTCGGGCACGGCGAAATCCTTGACGTTGACCGGCTTACGACGCGAAAGGGCGTAAATCGAAATCCCGAACACGATCCCGGCACCGCCGACCGCGAGCGTCCCCGCGGTGCCCCACGACGCCACCTTGCCCGCGACCGCGCCGACGATGGCCGCGGCGGGCAGGGTGAACAGCCACGCCAAGACCATCCGGCCCGCGGTCTTCCAGCGCACCGGCGCCTCGTTGCGGCCGACACCCGAGCCGACGATCCCGCCAGAGCAGACATGCGTCGTCGACAGCGGGAAACCCAGCTTCGACGAGATCAGGATGACCGCGGCCGAGCTGGTCTGCGCGGCGAAGCCCTGCGGGCCCTCGATGTCGGTCAGCCCCTTGCCCAGCGTGAACGTGATCCGCCAGCCACCGAGGTAGGTGCCCAGCGCGAGCGCGAGTGCCGCGGCCAGCACCACCCAGCCCGGCGGCGCCGAGCCAGGCGCGAGACTGCCGGCGCTGATCAGCGCGAGCGTGATCACGCCCATCGTCTTCTGCGCGTCGTTCGTCCCATGCGCGAAAGACACGAGCGACGCCGAGATGATCTGCCCGGCCCGGAACCCGGTTCCGCCTCGCCGTCCCCGCACGAACTTGTAGACGAGCCAGGTCACCAGCATCGCCGCCACGCCGGCGATCACCGGCGAGAGCGCGGCGGGCAGCAGCACCTTCTGGACGATCTTTCCGAAGTGGACGGCGTCCCCGCCGACGGCGGCCCAGGTCGCCCCGATCAGCCCGCCGAACAACGCGTGCGACGAACTCGACGGCAACCCCACGAACCACGTGAACAGGTTCCACACGATCGCGCCGATCAGCCCGCCGAACACGATCGCCGGGCCGATCCTGGTCTCGTCGACCAGTCCGCTCGAGATCGTCTTCGCGACCTCGACCGAGATCAGCGCACCCGCCAGGTTCAGCACCGCCGAAAGCGCGACCGCGACTCTGGGCCGCAGCGCGCCGGTCGCGATCGACGTCGCCATCGCGTTCGCCGTGTCGTGGAAGCCGTTGGTGAAGTCGAAAACCAGCGCCGTGATGATCACGACGGCGACGAGCAGCGAGGGGTCCACCCCGACCTCCGAACCCTGTGGGAATCCTTCCGCAAGGTACCGGAACGGGAGTACTAAACGTTAAGACGCCGTACTGTTTTGTGACACACGTCGTTACGCCAGCGGTAACATCCGGCTTTGATCTTGCGCGGGTTCCAGCTCACCATCCGCCAAGCGGACGAACCTCTCCGCGAAAGGCCGCCAGGTTTCCGCGATGTCCTCGTGCAACCGAGTGAGCGCCTCGGTTTCGAAAACACCCGGACGGGCGTACGCGGCCATGTCAGGTTCGGCGTCCGCCCAAGCCTTGAGCACGGCTGGCGTGGTCTCGATATGGAACTGGATGCCGTATACGCGCCGATTCAGCCGGAATGCCTGATGCTGGTATCGAGGAGCCGAGCCGAGCAATTCCGCACCCGGCGGCAGCTGCTCGATCACGTCGCTGTGGAACTGCACGACGTCCTGCACTATCGGCAGATCGGCGAACAACGGATCCATCCACGCGACATCTTTTTTGGCGACCAGCCCAGGCCCGACCTCAGGTCCTTCGGCCCCCTTCACCACCCGCCCACCCGTGGCCACGGTCAGCAGCTGCGCCCCGAGACAGATCCCCAACGTCGGCATCGAAGCCCCGGCCGCGGCCGCCAGCAGCCGCCGCACATCCGCGAGCCACGGATACTTCTCGTCATCCTGCGCGCCCATGCCCCCACCGAGGCAGACGACACCGTCATAGCTCTCAAGGCTTTCCGGGATCTCATGCCGAGGCGGCAGTCGCACGTCGAGCTCGGCGCCTGCTTCACGCAGCCACGTACCGAGCGGCCCGGCGGGATCGGACAGGTCCGGCTGGATGATCAGCAGCTTCGGGGTACTCACCCAGCCCACGATACGGACCTCAACACCCGCAAACAGGCCCCGCCACCGCGAACGGCGTCGACTCCGTCGGATATCCCGCCTCACCCCAAGCCTTGATACCCCCGGCAAGCCGTTTGACGCTGAACCCGAGCTCGGCGAGCCTAAGAGCCCCCTTGGTGGCTGCATTGCATTGGAAGCTCTCGCAGTAGCACACGTAAACGAGCGAACGGTCCAGCTCGGCGGTGCTCTCCGCGGTCGTCTCGCGATACGGCAGGTTGATCGCCCCAGGTATCCGCTTGGCGTGGAACGCTTCCGGCACCCTCGTCTCAACCACGACGTAACCCTCTTGCCTACCCGCGATCAAGTCACGGTGCAGGTCGTCCGGATCAACCTCGAAAGCGAGTTCGGCGGAGTACTTGGCCACGGACGCTTCCGGACTCGGAGCCGGTTGAGCGAGCACTCTGGATGCGAAGGTCATGACACAATCCTGCCGCCGGCCATGGTCGGTCAGACATGACTTTTCCCAGCTCTAGGCGGGCTTCGACCGCGAATTCCCAGGCAGATCGCCGCCGAGGACAGGAGTTTCAAAGGTGGACCTCGACGACATCGACTGGCAGCTCCTGGACCTACTCCAGTCCGACGGCCGCCTCACCTTCAGCGAACTCGGCCGCCGAGTGTCTTTGTCCGCCCCGGCCGTGACCGAGCGCGTCCGCCGCCTGGAGGACCGCGGCATCATCACCGGCTACGCGGCCTCGGTCGACACCGGCAAACTCGGCCTGCCCATAGAGGCGATCGTCCGAGCCCGGGTCCGCAGCCTCGACACTCCTCGCTTCCGCTCGACCATCCTCCCTCTCAAGGAGGTCGTCAGCGCCGACCACATCACCGGCGACGAATGCTGGCTCCTCCGCGTCGCCTGCGCCACGACCGCGGACCTCGAGTCCTTCATCGAGCGCGCCCAACGCTACGGCGAAACCACGACCTCCCTGATCTTCTCCTCCCCCGTCCGCCAACGCCCCATAACCCGCCCCTGACCACCGACCCCCGCCCGCAGTAAACACTCGTGCGGGATCGGCAAAGACGCGTACGCGAGCAGCAAACACCCGCTCCGAGGTGGTGGGCCGAGGTACCCAGAGAGTCGGCACCCGTACCCAACGAGTCGGCTCGCGTACCCGGAGGGTCGGCTCGCGTACCCGGAGGGTCGGCTCGCGTACCCGGAGGGTCGGGACGCGTGCCTGGGGAGTCGGGACTCGTGCCTGGATGGACGGCACGCGTGCACAGCCGGACGGCACGCGTTCATGGACGGACGACACGAGGTGTCCGGGCGTGGGACTGGGCGTGCCGACGCCCCGGGTACGTGTCCCGACTCTCTGGGTACGTGTGCCGACCCCTTAGGTACGCGCGGCGACTCTCCAGGCACGCGTCCCGACTCTCCAGGTCTCGCGACGCGCCGCCTGCGGAGTGTCGTCCATCCATGGACATGTGTCGTCCGTTCATGGACGCGTGTCGTCCGTCTGGGTACCCGCGGCCGCGGGGGTGCCGGCGGGTTTTGGGTATGAAAAAGGGCCCGGCCCCGGGAGAACCTTGGGGGTTCTCGACCGGGGCCGGGCTTATGTTGAGTTCGGCGGCGTCCTACTCTCCCACAACCCTTCGGTTGCAGTACCATCGGCGCTACCAGGCTTAGCTTCCGGGTTCGGAATGGGACCGGGCGTTTCCCTGGCGCTATAACCACCGAAACACTACGAAACAACACACCGTCACGAGCCGATCTAGCTGGCCCGGGTGTGGGGTTTCAGAGCTGTAGAGTGGATGCGAAGCATTTTTGTGGGCAAGCCCTCGGCCTATTAGTACCAGTCAACTCGATAACACATTACTGTGCGTCCATTTCTGGCCTATCAACCCAATGGTCTGTTGGGGGCCTTAACCCCTCAAAGGGGGTGGGATACCTCATCTTGGAACAGGCTTCCCGCTTAGATGCCTTCAGCGGTTATCCCTTCCGAACGTGGCCAACCAGCCATGCCACTGGCGTGACAACTGGCACACCAGAGGTTCGTCCGTCCCGGTCCTCTCGTACTAGGGACAGCCTTCCTCAAGTATCCTACGCGCGCGGCGGATAGGGACCGAACTGTCTCACGACGTTCTAAACCCAGCTCGCGTGCCGCTTTAATGGGCGAACAGCCCAACCCTTGGGACCTACTCCGGCCCCAGGATGCGACGAGCCGACATCGAGGTGCCAAACCATGCCGTCGATATGGACTCTTGGGCAAGATCAGCCTGTTATCCCCGGGGTACCTTTTATCCGTTGAGCGACACCCCTTCCACCAGGTGGTGCCGGATCACTAGTCCCGACTTTCGTCCCTGCTCGACATGTCTGTCTCACAGTCAAGCTCCCTTGTGCACTTGCACTCAACACCTGATTGCCAACCAGGCTGAGGGAACCTTTGGGCGCCTCCGTTACTCTTTGGGAGGCAACCGCCCCAGTTAAACTACCCATCAGGCACTGTCCCTGAACCAGATCATGGTCCGAGGTTGAGATTCCCAATTCGACCAGAGTGGTATTTCAACAACGACTCCACAACCACTAGCGTGATCGCTTCACAGTCTCCCACCTATCCTACACAAGCCGAACCGAAAACCAATACCAAACTATAGTAAAGGTCCCGGGGTCTTTCCGTCCTGCCGCGCGTAACGAGCATCTTTACTCGTAGTGCAATTTCGCCGGGCCTGTGGTTGAGACAGCCGGAAAGTCGTTACGCCATTCGTGCAGGTCGGAACTTACCCGACAAGGAATTTCGCTACCTTAGGATGGTTATAGTTACCACCGCCGTTTACTGGCGCTTAAATTCTCAGCTTCACCCCCAAAGGGAGTTAACCGGTCCTCTTAACGTTCCAGCACCGGGCAGGCGTCAGTCCATATACATCGTCTTGCGACTTCGCATGGACCTGTGTTTTTAGTAAACAGTCGCTTTCCGCTGGTCTCTGGCCACCCACCCCTAGCCTGTAAAAGGCTTCAAGGTGTTTGGCCCCCCTTCTCCCGAAGTTACGGGGGCATTTTGCCGAGTTCCTTAACCACAGTTCACCCGATCGCCTTAGTATTCTCTACCTGACCACCTGTGTTGGTTTGGGGTACGGGCCGTGCATGCACTCGCTAGAGGCTTTTCTCGGCAGCATAGGATCACTCTACTTCACCTCAATCGGCTACGCATCACGTCTCAGCCTCATGGAACACGGATTTGCCTATGTTCCGGCCTACACGCTTACACCAGTACTACCATTCACTGGCGGAGCTACCTTCCTGCGTCACCCCATCACTTGACTACTACGGAATCAGATCCCACGCTCCACAACAAACATTCACCCGAAGGCTTCAGCTTGCGCTTTGGGTGGTTAGTATCAACCGCCTCATCAGGGACGCACATGCTCGGGTACGGGAATATCAACCCGTTGTCCATCGACTACGCCTGTCGGCCTCGCCTTAGGTCCCGACTTACCCTGGGCGGATTAGCCTGGCCCAGGAACCCTTGGTCATCCGGCGGCAGAGTTTCTCACTCTGCATTCGCTACTCATGCCTGCATTCTCACTCCCACACCCTCCACGACTGGCTTCCGCCGCCGCTTCCCTGGATGCAGGACGCTCCCCTACCCATCCACACCACTAGACAACCACCCGAAGATGGAAGCCGATGTATTGTATGAATGACACAGCTTCGGCGGTGTGCTTAAGCCCCGCTACATTGTCGGCGCAGGACCACTTGACCAGTGAGCTATTACGCACTCTTTCAAGGGTGGCTGCTTCTAAGCCAACCTCCTGGTTGTCTGGGCAATCCCACATCCTTTCCCACTGAGCACACACTTAGGGGCCTTAGCTGGTGTTCTGGGCTGTTTCCCTCTCGACGACGAAGCTTATCCCCCGCCGTCTCACTGCCACACTCTCACACCACGGTATTCGGAGTTTGGTTGATTTCGGTAACCCGGTAAGGCCCCTAGACCATCCAGTAGCTCTACCCCCGTGGAGAAACATGTGACGCTGCACCTAAATGCATTTCGGGGAGAACCAGCTATCACGGAGTTTGATTGGCCTTTCACCCCTACCCACAGCTCATCCCCTCAGTTTTCAACCTAAGTGGGTTCGGGCCTCCACGACGTCTTACCGTCGCTTCACCCTGGCCATGGGTAGATCACTCCGCTTCGGGTCTAGACCACGCGACTAAAATCGCCCTATTCAGACTCGCTTTCGCTACGGCTACCCCACACGGGTTAACCTCGCCACGCAGCACTAACTCGCAGGCTCATTCTTCAAAAGGCACGCCATCACCCGAAGGCTCTGACGGCTTGTAGGCACACGGTTTCAGGTACTCTTTCACTCCCCTCCCGGGGTACTTTTCATCTTTCCCTCACGGTACTAGTCCGCTATCGGTCTTCAGGAAGTATTTAGGCTTACCGGGTGGTCCCGGCAGATTCACAGCAAATTCCACGAGCTCGCTGCTACTCGGGAACACCACCAAGAAACACAATCACAGTTTTCGCGTACGGGACTCTCACCCACTCCGGTCTGCTTTCCCAAACAGTTCCACTAACTGCAACGTGCCTCCGAAGACTTGTCAGAATCTTCAAGGCGGGTCCCACAACACCGCACACACAACGCCTGACAGCTTGACATGTGCACGGTTTAGCCTCATCCGCTTTCGCTCGCCACTACTCACGGAATCACGGTTGTTTTCTCTTCCTACGGGTACTGAGATGTTTCACTTCCCCGCGTTCCCTCCACACACCCTATATATTCAGATGCGGGTAACACCACATAACTGGTGCTGGGTTTCCCCATTCGGAAATCCTCGGATCTCAGCTCGGTTGACAGCTCCCCGAGGCATATCGCAGCCTCCCACGTCCTTCATCGGCTCCTGAAGCCTAGACATCCACCATGTGCCCTTAAAAACTTGACCACAAAGATGCTCGCATCCACTCTACAGTTCTCAAACACCACACCAGAAACAACACCAGCGTGCTGCCTCAGGACCCAACAGCGTGCCAGCGAACATGAAACCCACCCGAATCCGACCACCCGCGTTCCACGCGAAGCAAGCTCCGCAGTACTAACCGGCGGCATCATCACCGCGAGCACACATAAACCAGTAGTTCCACAATTCCTTGAGCAACCGGAGCAGAAGAACGTGTGTCTTCTAAACTCTGGCCACTCCCAGGCGCTTAAACCCGGGATGTGTTGTGCTCCTTAGAAAGGAGGTGATCCAGCCGCACCTTCCGGTACGGCTACCTTGTTACGACTTCGTCCCAATCGCCAGTCCCACCTTCGACCACTCCCCCCCTTGCGGGTTGGGCCATGGGCTTCGGGTGTTACCGACTTTCATGACGTGACGGGCGGTGTGTACAAGGCCCGGGAACGTATTCACCGCAGCGTTGCTGATCTGCGATTACTAGCGACTCCGACTTCACGCAGTCGAGTTGCAGACTGCGATCCGAACTGAGACCGGCTTTAAGGGATTCGCTCCACCTCGCGGTATCGCAGCCCTCTGTACCAGCCATTGTAGCATGTGTGAAGCCCTGGACATAAGGGGCATGATGACTTGACGTCATCCCCACCTTCCTCCGAGTTGACCCCGGCAGTCTCCCACGAGTCCCCGCCATAACGCGCTGGCAACGTAGGATAAGGGTTGCGCTCGTTGCGGGACTTAACCCAACATCTCACGACACGAGCTGACGACAGCCATGCACCACCTGTGAACAGACCACAAGGGGGCACCCATCTCTGGATGTTTCCTGTCCATGTCAAGCCCAGGTAAGGTTCTTCGCGTTGCATCGAATTAATCCACATGCTCCGCCGCTTGTGCGGGCCCCCGTCAATTCCTTTGAGTTTTAGCCTTGCGGCCGTACTCCCCAGGCGGGGTGCTTAATGCGTTAGCTACGGCACGGACAACGTGGAATGTCGCCCACACCTAGCACCCACCGTTTACAGCGTGGACTACCAGGGTATCTAATCCTGTTCGCTCCCCACGCTTTCGCTCCTCAGCGTCAGTATCGGCCCAGAGTCCCGCCTTCGCCACCGGTGTTCCTCCTGATATCTGCGCATTTCACCGCTACACCAGGAATTCCAGACTCCCCTACCGAACTCAAGTCTGCCCGTATCGATTGCACGCTGAAGGTTAAGCCTCCAGTTTTCACAACCGACGCGACAAACCGCCTACGAGCTCTTTACGCCCAATAATTCCGGACAACGCTCGCACCCTACGTATTACCGCGGCTGCTGGCACGTAGTTAGCCGGTGCTTCTTATCCAGGTACCGTCACTTACGCTTCGTCCCTGGCGAAAGAGGTTTACAACCCGAAGGCCGTCATCCCTCACGCGGCGTCGCTGCATCAGGCTTGCGCCCATTGTGCAATATTCCCCACTGCTGCCTCCCGTAGGAGTCTGGGCCGTGTCTCAGTCCCAGTGTGGCCGGTCACCCTCTCAGGCCGGCTACCCGTCGTCGCCTTGGTAGGCCATTACCCCACCAACAAGCTGATAGGCCGCGGGCTCATCCTGTACCGCCGGAGCTTTCCACCACACACCATGCGATGCGCAGTCATATCCGGTATTAGACCTCGTTTCCAAGGCTTATCCCAAAGTACAGGGCAGATTGCCCACGTGTTACTCACCCGTTCGCCACTAATCCACCCGAAGGCTTCATCGTTCGACTTGCATGTGTTAAGCACGCCGCCAGCGTTCGTCCTGAGCCAGGATCAAACTCTCCAACAATGAATAGTTTAATCGAGGCAAAATACTTGCTCTCAAAGGAACCTCAAACGAGGTTCAATAAATAAGCTCTACTGGCTTAGTTCACTAGCACACTGTTGAGTTCTCAAGCAACACACTGAATTGCTTCAAGCGATATTCATCTAAACTTTGGTCGAGCCATGCCCGTACCTACTATGTTAGTAGGGAGTGGGCGGCCGCTCGTGGGCCGACGCTGAACGTTACCCGGTCCGATTCGCGGTGTCAAATCTCCGCTCGGCCCTGGCGCCTCCGGTCCTGCTCGGGGCTTGCGGCCCCGCCGGCCCGGTGTTCCTGGCGACTTGGAGAACTTTACATGCCTCGAAACCCCCGAAAACAGGGGGGTCACTTAACGCCATCGCCGCAGGTCAGACCGTAGGCGTCAAGTCATCCGATGGTGGGAAGGTAGTTCGGGGCCCGCCGGGCGTTCGCCGCGCGTTCATAAGCGGCACCCAGTGAGAGCACTCGAGCGTCCGCCCACCGCCCCGCCATGAACGAGATCCCGACCGGAAGCGGACCGACGAATCCGGCGGGCACGGTCACCGCCGGGTAGCCCGCGACCGCCGCGGGCGTGGACGACGGGATCACGTCGTTGTCACCCGTGGCGCAATCGGTCTTCCACGCGGGCGGATTGGTCGGGGCGGCGATGGCGTCGAGCCGGTACTTCGCGACGACCTCGTCGATCGAGCGTTTCGCGAGGTCGGTGAGCTCGGCGCGCTGCGCGCGGTAGGCGGGATCGTCCGGACCGGGCGCGGCGAGTGCCTGCTCGAACAGCTCCTGCCCGGCGAAACAGGTCTGTTCCAGCGGGTCGGACCGGTTGTAGGCGATCAGCGCGGCAAGGTCGCGCGGCACATCGGGGCGCCCGGCGAGGTACTTGTCGATGTCCCGGTGGAACTCCGTCAGCAGCGCGGGAAACTCCAGCTCGGCGAGGCGTGCCTGGTACGGCAGGTCGACCTCGACGACGGTCGCTCCCCTGCGCTTCAGCACCTCGGCCGCCTGCGACATGACCGCGTCGACATCCGGGCCGAGCACAGGCAGCCGCCACAGGCCGATGCGTGCTCCGCGTAACGCGTCCGGCCTCAGAAGTGCGGCGTAATCACGCGGTTGGGTGACCGGGTATCGCCAGGTCGCGGGGTCGGCGTGATCCCGGCCTTGTAGTGCGGAAAGAGTGATCGCGACGTCCACGACCGACCTCGCCATCGGGCCTGCGGTGTCCTGTTCCGCGGAGATGGGCACCACGCCCGTGCGGCTGACCAAGCCCAGGCTCGGTTTGTGGCCGACCGTGCCGGTCATGCCCGCCGGGCACACGACCGAGCCGTCGGTCTCGCTGCCGATCGCCACCTGGGCGAGCGACGCGGCGACGGCCGCGGCGGACCCGGCCGACGAACCGCACGGGTTCCGGTCGAGCACATACGGGTTGTGCGTCTGCCCGCCGACACCCGACCAGCCCGAAGTCGGCTTCGCGGCGCGGAAGTTGGCCCATTCGGACAGGTTGGCCTTGCCGAGGATGACCGCGCCGGCCGCTCGCAGGCGCTTGACCAGCACCGCGTCGGCGGTCGGCTTGGCCCGCAGCGCGCGCGAACCCGCGGTCGTGTCCATCGATCGGGTGTCGATGTTGTCCTTGAGCAGGACCGGAATGCCGTCGAGCGGGCCGCGCAGCCGTCCGGTGCGCCGCCTCGCGTCGCTCTCGGCCGCTTCGGCGCGGACGGCGGGGTTCACCACGAGGATCGAACGGACCTTGGGGTCGATCGCGTGGATGCGATCGACATAAGCCGACGTCAGGCGGACGGAATCGAGCTTGCCGCGGGCCATTCGGGCCTGCAGGTCCGGGATCGTCGCCGAGTCGAGGTCGAAGCCGAGGCCACTCGCCGAAGCGGGCGCCATGCTCACGAACGAAAGAAGGGCGACGAGCAGTGCGACTTTTCGCAATTCCCGTCGCCCTCCTTTGTCAGAGAACCGGTAGCAGTGTGCGCAACTCGTAAGGAGTCACGGCGCTGCGATAGTTGTCCCACTCAACCCGCTTGTTGCGCAAGAAGAAGTCATAGACATGTTCGCCGAGCGCCTCGGGCAGCAGCTCCGACTTCTCCATCTCCGACAGCGCCTCGCCCAGGTTCTGCGGTAGCTGGGAGTAACCGGCGGCGCGGCGCTCGGCGTCCGACAACTGCCAGATGTTGTCCTCGGCAGGCGGCGGGAGCTCGTAGCCCTTTTCGATGCCCTTGAGCCCGGCCGCGAGGATCACCGAGTACGCGAGGTACGGGTTGCACGCCGAATCCAGCGTGCGGATCTCCACCCGGCGCGAGGACGCCTTGCCTGGCGAATACATCGGCACGCGGACGAGCGCGGAGCGGTTCGAGCGGCCCCACGACACGGTCGTCGGTGCCTCACCACCGCTGATCAGGCGTTTGTAGGAGTTCACCCACTGGTTGGTGACCGCGGAGATCTCTTTGGCGTGGGTCAGCAGACCGGCTACGAAGGCCTTGCCCGTTTCGGAAAGCTCGTAAGGATCCTCAGCGTCGTAGAACGCGTTGCGATCGCCTTCGAACAGGCTCACGTGGGTGTGCATACCCGAGCCGGGCTGGTCGGTGAACGGCTTCGGCATGAACGTCGCGCGGACGCCTTGCGTCAGCGCGACCTCCTTGACGACGTAACGGAACGTCATCACGTTGTCGGCCATGGTCAGCGCGTCGGCGTACCGGAGGTCGATCTCCTGCTGCCCCGGCGCGCCTTCGTGGTGGCTGAACTCGACCGAGATGCCCATGGCTTCGAGCGTCTCGATCGCGTGACGCCGGAAGTGCGTCGCGGTGGCGTGGCTGGCCTGGTCGAAATAGCCGCCGTTGTCGGCGGGCTCGGGCTCGGAGCCGTCGTCGGGCAGGTTCGACAGCAGGAAGAACTCGATCTCGGGGTGGACGTAGCAGGTGAAACCGGCTTCGGCGGCCTTCGAGAGCTGGCGGCGCAGCACGTGCCGCGGGTCGGCCCAGGAGGGCGAGCCGTCGGGCATCGTGATGTCGCAGAACATGCGCGCCGAGTAGGGGCCGCCGTCGGGGGTCTCCCAAGGCAGGACCTGGAAGGTCGCCGGGTCCGGCTTGGCGACCATGTCCGACTCGGCCACCCGTGCGAAGCCTTCGATGGCGGAGCCGTCGAAGCCGATCCCTTCGGTGAAGGCGCCCTCGAGTTCAGCGGGTGCGACCGCCACTGACTTGAGGAAACCGAGCACGTCGGTGAACCAAAGACGGACAAATCGGATGTCGCGCTCTTCCAAAGTGCGCAGCACGAACTCCTGCTGGCGATCCATGGCCGCACCCTAGAGGGCACTTGTTAACGGCATGTTTCACGACACTCCGACGGCCACTGACGTGTTCGCCTTCCGAATCGAAATAGACGCCAGCGAGCCGAGAATCGCCAGGCCGGCGGCGATGTACCAGGCAACGGCGTAGTCACCGAAATGATCGCGGATGGCGCCGGCGCCGAACGCCGCGATCGCCGCGCCGAGCTGATGTGACGCGAAGACCCAGCCGAACACGATCGGGCCCGCTTCACCGAATTGGCGGACGCAGAGCGCGACCGTCGGCGGCACGGTCGCCACCCAGTCGAGGCCGTAGAAGATGATGAACGCCCAGGTGCTCATCTCGACGGAGTCGCTGAGCAGCCCCGGCAGCAGCGCCAGTGAGATGCCGCGAAGCGCGTAATAAACGCCGAGAAGGATGCGGGGATCGACGCGGTCGGTCAGCCAGCCGGACGCGATGGTGCCGAACACGTCGAAGATCCCGACCAGCGCGAGCAGCCCGGCCGCGGTCGTCTGCGGCATGCCGTGATCGTGCGCTGCCGGCACGAAGTGGGTGCTGACCAGGCCGTTGGTGGTCGCGCCGCAGATCGCGAAGCCGATGGCGAGCAACCAGAACGTGCGGGTACGGGCGGCCGAGAACAACACGGTCAACGCGCGTTTGGCCGATCCGGGCCTGCGCTCGGGCACTTCGGCAGGCTCGTCCACGCCATAGGGACCGATGCCCAGATCGGATGGGTGATCTCGGATCGCCAGCAGCACCAGCGGGACCACGGCCAGCGCGGCGATCGCGATGACCAGCGACGCGGTGCGCCAGCCTTCGCCGATCGCGAGTTTCGCGACGATCGGCAGGAAGATCAGCTGCCCGGTGGCGCCCGCGGCGGTCAGGATGCCGGTGACCGTGCCCCGGCTGCGCACGAACCAGCGCGCGGCGACGGTCGCGGCGAAGCTCATCGCCATCGAGCCGGTGCCGACGCCGACGAGCACGCCCCAGCAGAGGATCAGCTGCCAGCTGGCGGTCATGAACACCGTGCCGCCTGCGCCGATCGCGACGACGAACAACGCGGTCGCGACGACCCGGCGCATGCCGAACCGCTCCATGAGCGCGGCCGCGAACGGCGAGAACAGGCCGTAGAGCACGAGGTTGACGGAGACGGCGGACGCGATCGTCGCCCGTGACCAGCCGAATTCCTCGTGGAGCGGATCGATGAGCACGCCGGGCGCGGCGCGGAAGCCCGCGGCGGCGAGCAAGGCGAAGAACGCGGCGCCCGCGATGATCCACGCTCGGTGGACCTTGGGGCGCGAAGTGGTCAGCTGCACGGCATCGAGTTTCGTTCGGGGTGAAAACCCGCGAAAGTGGCTGGAGAGCCACTATGCGCAAGGATCCGGCCACGAGTCTAGGCTTTGCCTCATGCTTCGCCGCACTTTCGGGCCAGTGTTCGTGCTGGTCGCCTGCCTGATCAGCGGTTGCACCGCGACGTTCGACACCAGTGGCCCGCTGCCTGACGGGACTCGGCTGGTGACCGAGTCGGCCGCGACGTTGCGAGGTCAGCGCGCCGTGCGGTTCGCGCTCGGGGTCAGCGGCGAGATCCCGGGATTCGGCGTGCGGAAGATCGACGGCGAGGTCGCGGCGGACGGTTCCGCGCGCGGGCACGCCGACCTGCAGGTGTCCTCGCAGCGGCAGCAGCTCGACTATGTGCTTTCCGGCGAAAAGCTACAGACGACCGATCAAGCCGGGGTGCGGACCGAAATGCCCGCCACGTATCGGCCGGACATGGTCGTGGCACGCCTGCGCGCGCTGCTCACCAGCGCGACGGACCTGCGCACGGAAGGCCGCGAAAACCCGGGCGGGACGCTCGCGTACCGGATCGGCGGGAAGATCCCGCGCGCGACGATCTCGGCCCTGATCCCTGGTATCCAGGCCGACGTGATCGCGAAGATCTGGGTCGCGGACACGCCGTCGCACGAGCTCACCCGGATGTGGGTCCAGGTGCCCGAGGTCGCGGCGCACCGGGGCCCCGTGATGCTCGAGCTCGGGCTGACCTGGCGTTAGCAGCGAATGCCGTCGGCGGGCAGCGTTCCGTCGATCAGGTACGCCGACGCGGCTTTGTCCACGCACTGGTTTCCCTGCAGGTAGACCGTGTGCTGGGCGCCTTCGAAGGTGAGCAGGCGGCCGCCCAGCGCCTTCGCGAGATTCACGCCTGCTTGATATGGCGTCGCCGGGTCGTTGGTCGTGGAGATGACGAGCGTCGGGGCGAGCCCGTCGGCCTTCGGGGTGTGCGGCTGCGAGGTCGCGGGCACCGGCCAGGCCGCGCAGATGTCGAGTTCGGTCATGTCCGGGGTGCCGCCGTCGAGTATCGGCGCGCCCTGGAGCATGCGCTGGTGCGCGGAATCGATTTTCGCGCGATCGGTGACGCGCGGGCTGTCGACGCAGCGCACGGCGTAGTAGACGTCGATGATCCCGGCGTAGGTGCCGTCCTGGCCGCGGTCGTAGTACGAATCGGCGAGCTGGATCAGGTTCTGGCCGTTGCCGCGGGTGAGGTTGGCGAGGCCTTCGTTGAGGAAGCCCCACGCGGCCTGGCTGTAGAGCGCGGCGAGGGTGCCCGTGATGGCGTCTTCGAACGAAAGCTTGCGGGCGCCGACCTGGACCGGCTTCGTGATCAACGGCTTGACCAGGTCTTGGAACGCCTTCGTCGCACCGGCCGCATCTTTGCCGAGCGCGCAGTCCGGCCTGGTCACACAGGTCTTCGCGAATTCGTTGAAGGTGTTCTGGAAGCCGGCCATCTGCAGCACGAGTGACTCGGCGGTGTCCTGTGCCGGGTCGACGGCGCCGTCGAGCACCATCGCGCGCACCTTGGCCGGATAGGCCTCGGCGTACGCGGAACCGATCTGCGTTCCGTACGAGTAGCCGAGGTAGGTGAGCTTTTCGTCGCCGAGTGCAGCGCGCAGGATGTCCAGATCGCGCACGACGTCGCGGGTGCCGACGTTGGCGAGCATGTCCTTGCCGTGTTCGGTCCGCTCGGCGCACTTGTCGGCGTACGCCTTCGCGTCGGCGAGCTGTTTGGCCACGCCGGCGGGCGAATTGTCACTTTCGGAGTCCTCGGCGCGGTCGGCGTCGCGCTCCGCGTCGGTCAGGCACTTGATGCGGGGCTCGCTCGCGCCGACACCGCGCGGATCGAAGCCGACCAGGTCGAAGCGCTGGACGATGTCCGATTCGGGCGCGCGCTGGACGTGCCCGGCCGCCGAGCGCACGCCGGACCCGCCGGGACCGCCCGGGTCGGTGACGAGTGAGCCGATCCGCTGGTCCGGCTTGCTCGCCCGGTGCCGGAGCACCGCGATCTTGATGACGTCGCCGTCCGGCTTCGCGTAGTCGAGCGGCACGGTCAGGTGCGCGCATTCGAACTTCTTGTCCTTGAGCACCTTCTCCGCGGACGCGTCGCCGCCCGCGAACGCCGCGCATTCGCCCCACGCGAGTTTCTGCGTCGTGTACTTCTCGAGCGACTTCGCGTCCGGCGTGGGCGCAGGCGACGGCGGCACCGGCTGCGCGTTCGGCGTGCCGACCTGCGCATTCGAGCAAGCCGTCAGCAACAGGCAGACGGCGGCGGACGCGAGGACACGACGAGGAAGCATCACGCGCAGATCATCCCAGCCGGTCCGTTCGATCCGGGCTAACCGGCCGAACAGCGCGTGCCTTCCGCGGGCAAAGTGCCGTTGACCAGGTAGTCCGTGCCCGCCTTGTCGACGCACGACACGCCCTGCAGAAAGACCGTGTGCTGGGTGCCCTCGAAGGTCAGCAGGCCGCCCTTGAGCCCCTTGGCCAGGTTGACGCCGGCGTCGTACGGCGTCGCCGGGTCGTTCGTGGTCGAGATGACCAGCGTCGGGGCGAGGCCGTCGACCTTCGGCTGGTGCGGCTGCATCGTGTTCGGCACCGGCCAGAACGCGCACGCGTCGCGCGCGGCCGACTCGGGGCGGCCGTCATCGAGGAACGGCGCGACCTTCACGTACTCGCGCTGTGCCTTGAGGATGACCTCCGGGTCGGTGACACGCGGGTCGTCGACGCAGCGCACGGCTGTGAAGACGTCCTGGGTCGCCTGGTATTTGCCCTGGTCGTCGCGTTCGTTGTACATGTCGGCGAGCTTCATGAGCGTCTCGCCGCGCTGGAGTTTGAGTTCGCCCAGCGCCGCGTTGAGCGGCTCCCAGAAGTCCTTCCCGTAGAGCGCCTGGATCGTGCCGATCGTCGCATCCTCGTACGACAGTTTCCGGCCGTCGGCGACGGGCACGTGGAAGTCGATCAGCGGGCGGGTGAGGTCCTGATACGCCTTCGTCGCCTTCGCGGGGTCCTTCGCGAGCGAGCAGTCCTGGCGCGCGGCACACCACTTGGCGAATTCGTCGAACGCCTTGCCGAAGCCCCGGCCCTGCCCGACGAGTGATTCGACGGCGTCCTGCTCGGGGTCGACGGCGCCGTCGAGCACCAGCGCGCGGACGTTGGCCGGGAACGTCTCGGCGTACGTGGAGCCGATCCGCGTGCCGTACGAGTAGCCCAAATAGGTGAGTTTCTTGTCGCCGAGCGCCGAGCGGAGGATGTCGATGTCCTTCGCGACGTCACGGGTGCCGACGTTGGCGAGCATCGCGGCGCCCTTGTCGGTGCGCTGGGCGCACTTCGCGGCGAAGTCTTTCTCCTCGGCTTCCTGCTTGGCCACACCTTCGGGTGAACCGTCGGCCTCGAGGTCGTCGGCGCGCTCCGCGTCGCGTTCGGTGTCGGTCAGGCACTTGACCTGCGGTTCGCTGGCGCCGACGCCACGCGGGTCGAACCCGACGAAGTCGAAACGCTCGGCGAGCTCACCCTTGACCTTGCTCGCCAGACCGGCCGCGGCGGTCATGCCGGACGCGCCGGGCCCGCCCGGGTTGATGACCAGCGAGCCGATCCGGTTGTCCGTTTTGGTGGCCTTCCGGCGCAGCAGGCCGAGCCGGATCTTGTCGCCGTCGGGTTTCGCGTAGTCGAGCGGCACCGAAAGGTACGCGCACTGGACGCCCTTCACCCGGAATGCGGACTTCGCGTCGCTGGAAGTCGCGTAAGGTGCGCAGTCGCCCCAGGTCACGCTCTGCGCGTAGAAGGTGTCCAGCCCTGGCGGCACCGGCCCGACCGGACCATGTGACTCGGTCTCCGGCGCGGGCGGTGTGGTCGGAGTGCCCGGCGAACACGCGCTGAGCGCCAGCGCGAGCAGCGCGACGGCGACTCGGCGGGAACGGGACCTGGTGCGGGTGGGTATGGGCACGGTTTGATCGTGCCATCCGGTCGCGGAACCAAAACGCACCACCACTGCGTTGTGGGAACGGGTCGGTCGGCCGGTGAGCGAGAGCACAGACAGGAGACCAGGGGTGGCAGCACTGATCAGCCGGGTTGGCAAGCGGCTGCGCCGGATCATTCAGCGGCCGGGCAGCATCGAGCTGACCCGATACGAACCGCTGGTTCCGGCGATCGAGAAGCTCGAAGACGAGCTCGCGAAGCTTTCGGACGCGGAACTGACCGAACGCGCGGCTGAGCTGCGCGAAGGCGGGAAGTCCGGGGACGACGAGCTGATCGAGATCTGCGCGCTGGGCCGCGAGGCGGCGAGGCGGGCACTCGACGAGCGCGCGTTCGACGTGCAGCTGCTCGGCGCGATCGGCCTGCTGACCGGGCACGTGGTCCAGATGGACACCGGTGAGGGCAAGACGCTCGCCGGCGCGCTGGCCGCCGCCGGGTACGCGCTGCGCGGCAAGCGGGTGCACGTGGTCACGGTCAACGACTACCTCGCCCGTCGTGACGCCGAGTGGATGAAGCCGATCTACGACCTGCTCGGGGTCTCGGTCGGCTGGATCGAGCCGTCGCACTCGCGCGAGGAGCGCAAGCAGGCGTACGCGTCCGAGGTCACCTACGGCGCGGTCGCCGAAATCGGCTTCGACGTGCTGCGCGACCGGCTGGTCACGAACGTCGACGACCTGGTGCAGGGCGAGCCGGAGATCGCGATCGTCGACGAGGCGGACTCCGTGCTGGTCGACGAGGCACGCGTGCCGCTGGTGATGGCCGGGTCGATCGACCACACCGACGCCGACGAAGAGGTCGCGAACATCGTGCGGCGGCTGCGGCTGGGCCTGCACTACGAGACCGACTCCGACGGCCGCAACGCCTGGATGACCGACGCGGGCGCCTCGGTCGTCGCGAAGTCGCTGGGCATCGAGGTGGACGACCTGTTCAACGAGGCGGCCTCGGACCGGCTGCCCGCGGTGAACGTCGCGCTGCACGCGCACGCGCTGCTCACCCGCGACGTCGACTACATCGTGCGTGACGGCAAGGTCCAGCTGATCAACGCCGCGCGCGGCCGCGTCGCCGAGCTGCAGCGCTGGCCGGACGGCCTGCAGGCGGCCGTCGAGGCGAAGGAGCAGGTCGCGGCGACCGACCGGGGCGAGATCCTCGACTCGATCACCGTGCAGGCGCTGCTCGCGCGCTACCCCGACGTCGCGGGCATGACCGGTACCGCGGTCGCGGTCGCCGAGCAGCTGCGCGAGTTCTACAAGCTGGAAGTGGCGGTCATCCCGCCGAACACCGAGAACGTCCGTGAGGACCAGGCCGACCGGATCTTCGCCTCGCCGTCGCAGAAGCTGCGCGCGATCGAGGAGGAGATCCGCAAGGTGCACGAGACGGGCCGCCCGATCCTGGTCGGCACGCAGGACGTCGCGGAGTCCGAGGAGCTGGCCGAGAAGCTGGCCAAGGTCGACCTCGAATGCGTCGTCCTCAACGCGCGCAACGACGCCGAGGAGGCGTCGATCATCGCGGACGCGGGCAAGAAGGGCGCCGTGACCGTGTCGACCCAGATGGCCGGCCGCGGTACCGACATCCGGCTGGGCGGCAAGGACGGCGCCGGGCGCGAGGAGGTCGCCGAGCTGGGCGGGCTGCACGTGATCGGCACGGCGCGGTACCCGTCGAGCAGGCTCGACGGGCAGCTGCGCGGCCGGTCGGGACGCCAGGGCGACCCGGGCAGCGCGGTGTTCTTCGCGAGCCTGAACGACGAACTCGTGCTGTCGAACGCGCCGGACATCCCCGAAGGCATCAACACCGACGAGAACGGCGAGATCACCGCGGACGCGGCACACCGGCAGATCGACCACGCGCAGCGTGTCGCCGAGGGTGTCGACCTGGAGATCCACCGGAACACCTGGCGCTACACGCGGCTGATCGAGCGGCAGCGCGGCGATCTGCTCAAGCACCGCGACGAGGTGCTGCGGACGGCGCTGGCGGCCGAGGGGCTGGAGACCGACGAGCCGGAGAAGTACAAGGAGCTCGCGGAGAAGGTCGACGATTCCGCCAAGGTCGAGCAGATCTGCCGCGAGGTGCTGCTCTACCACATCGACCAGCTGTGGTCGGACCATCTCGCGTACCTGACCGACGTGCGCGAGAGCATCCACCTGCGTGCGCTGGCGCGGGAGACGCCGCTCGACGAGTTCCACCGCGCGGCGATCCCGGAGTTCCACAAGATCATCCCGGAGGCGGCGGCCCGCGCGGCGAAGACGCTGGTGGAGGCCGAGATCACCGACGACGGCATCGATCTGGCCGACGCGGGCGTGCGGCGCGCGAACACGACGTGGACCTACCTGGTGCACGACAACCCGTTCGACTCCGACTTCGAGCAGACGCTCAAGAAGGTGCGCTCGCTGATCAAGCGCAAGTAGGGTTTTCGGTCTGAAGCAGGGGCGTCCGCCGAGCGGGCGCCCCTGTTTATTGTTAAGGCGGAGAGGTTGGGCACGTCCGGTCGTGCGGACGCCCGCGGTTGAGCGAGAATGTGCGCATGTCGCAGCTGCGCATCGCCTTGGCCCAGGTCAACACCACTGTCGGGGACATCACCGGCAACGCAGAACTCACCGTCGAGTGGACTCGCAAAGCCGCGGAAGCCGGCGCGCATCTGGTGGTCTTCCCAGAGATGTCACTGACCGGCTACCCGGTCGAAGATCTGTCTCTGCGCAAGACTTTCGCGGAAGCGTCCAAAAGCGCACTCGAGGCGCTCGCCGTGCGTCTGGACGACGCCGGATGCGGCGAAGTGCTGACGTACGTCGGCTATTTGGACCTCGACGAGGCAGGCGTGCGCGATGCCGCGGCCGCGTTGTATCGCGGCGAGGTGGTCGCGCGGCAGTTCAAGCACCACCTGCCGAACTACGGCGTGTTCGACGAGCACCGGTATTTCAAGCCGGGCGAGACGCTGGATGTCGTGCGGTATCACGGGCTCGACATCGGCATGGTCATCTGCGAGGACATCTGGCAGGACGGCGGGCCGGTGTCGGCGCTGGGCAAGGCGGGTGTCGACCTGGTGGTCGCGCCGAACGCGTCGCCGTACGAACGCGCGAAGGACGACATCCGGTTGCCGCTGATCGCGCGGCGGGCCGCCGAGGCGGGTGCGCCGCTGGTGTACACGAACCAGGTGGGCGGGCAGGACGATCTCGTGTTCGACGGCGACTCGCTCGTGGTCGGCGCGGACGGGACGCTGCTGGCGCGGGCGCCGCAGTTCGTCGAGCACCTGCTCGTGCTCGACATGGACCTGACCGCGGGCGGGCACGCGGGCGACGGTGACCTCGCCGGGCTGCACGTGCGGCGCAAGGTGTTGAGCGAAGAGCCGATTCCGGCTTATGAAGCTTCGAAAGAGCCTGTCATCAGCGAGCCGCTCTCGGATGAGGCCGAGGTGTGGTCGGCGCTGGTCGTGGGTCTGCGCGACTACGTGCACAAGAACGGGTTCCAGTCGGTGATCTTCGGGTTCTCCGGCGGGATCGACTCGGCCGTGGTGGCCGCGCTGGCCGCGGACGCGCTGGGCGGCGACAACGTGTACGGCGTTTCGATGCCTTCGAAGTACTCGTCGGAGCACTCGAAGTCGGACGCCTCCGACCTCGCGCGGCGGATCGGCGCGCACTTCCGCGAGGAGTCCGTCGCGGACATGGTCGACGCGTACGTCTCGCAGCTGGGGCTGACCGGGCTGGCCGAGGAGAACATCCAGGCGCGTACGCGCGGGATGCTGCTGATGGCGTTGTCCAATTCGGACGGTCATCTGGTGCTGGCGACCGGGAACAAGACCGAGCTCGCGGTCGGCTACTCGACGATCTACGGCGACGCGGTCGGCGGGTTCGCGCCGATCAAGGACGTGTTCAAGACGCACGTGTGGCAACTCGCGCGCTGGCGCAACGCGGAGGCCGAGAAGCACGGCGAAACGCCGCCGATCCCGGAGAACTCGATCACCAAGCCGCCGTCGGCCGAGCTGCGGCCTGGCCAGGTCGACACCGACTCGCTGCCCGACTACGCGTTGCTCGACGACATCCTCGACGACTATGTCGAGGGCGACCGCGGGTACGCGGACCTGATCGCGGCCGGGTTCGATCCCGAGACGATCGACCGGGTGGTGCGGATGGTCGACCGGGCCGAATACAAGCGCCGCCAGTACCCGCCGGGCACCAAGATCACGTTCAAGGCATTCGGCCGTGACCGACGGCTGCCGATCACGAACGCTTGGCGCGAAGGCGAAAACTGACGCTCACGGTCTTCGGGAAGGCATGAAGGGAACATTCACGCCTTCCCGAAGATCCCCCGAAATCCACGGTACGGCCGGGGTACGACAAAACCGGGCCGGTTTTGTGTGCGTTCCCCGCGGTCGTGATCCTGGCCGAGCGGGCCACGGGGAACGGCGTCGTCGCGTTTTCCGGGCTCAGGTGAGCACGATCGGGGCGCCGGTGGCGCTCTCCATTACCGCGACCAGTCCCGGTTCGTGATGGGGCCGGACGAGCAGTTCGAGGCCCAGCGCCTGCAAAGCGCGATGCACGCGTGCGGGCTGCGGATGGACGCCGGTGAAGGCGAGCAACGGGATCTCCGGCAGCGGGCGGCTGGTCGGATGCGGCGTCCCGCCCCAATCGATCAGGAACGGGACCAGCCCGCCGCCCTTGCCGGACCAGGTGAGCCGCCACGACAGCAACTCGCCGTCCGCGGCGCGGCGCGACATCGCGCGCGCCTCGCCCGGGTCGAAACCCCGTGCCCGTGCGGTGGCGATGACCTGGTCGATCGCGGGTGTCCGGACCGACCAGGCCACCAGCTTCGGCGCGGTGAGCGCGTCAATGCCGAACGGGCGCGGGTGCTCGGGCTCCGGCTGCGCCGGGTCAGGGCCGATGATCTCGAGATACGCGCGGCCGCCGAGCGCGACCAGGTAGTTCGCCGTGCCGAGTCCGACATGGCTGCCGCCGGGCACCGGGGCGACGCCGGTCAGCTCGGTGAGGCGGATGACCGCGTCCGCCAGATCCGGGCCCGCGTAGACCAGGTGGTCGAGAGGCATCGTGGCCGTCGTCGTCATGGTCTCGCGCCCACCGCCGTGACCGCGTTGACGACCCCGGCGCCGTAGAACGTGTTGCCGGTACGCGCCGGTTCGCACACGGCGTCGGGCTTGCCGTCGCCGTTCGGGTCGTACAGTGCCGGGCACGGCATCGGCGTCGCGCCGGAGAGCAGCGCGCGTTTGACGCGGTCGGCGCTCCACCACGGATGCGTGCTCGCGATCAGCGCGGCGACACCCGCCGCGTGCGGCGCGGCCATCGACGTGCCACTCGCGGTCCGGTACTGCCCTCCCGGCCAGGTCGACCAGACGCGCACGCCCGGCGCGGACACCGCGATCTTGGTGGCCGAGTAGTTGGAGAAACTGGCCTTCGCGAGCTTCTCGTCGAGCGCGCCGGTGCCGACGACGCCCGGCAGCTCGTGCGGGAGGCGGATGCAGCTCGGGTCGATCGGGCGGCTGACCGGGGTGCTGTCGACCGGGCTTTCGGTGTCGACGGTCCGCTTGTCGAGGTTGATGCCCGCGTTGCCGCCGGAAGCGACGACGAGGACGTCTTTTCGCTGCGCGTAGGCGACCGCACGACCCACCGCGAGCTTGATCGCGGCCTGGTCGATCTGGTTGTCGCAGGCGTAGTACCAGGGCAGCGTGCGGTAGCTGTTGCTCGCGACGCTGAAGCCGTGTTCGGCGGCCCAGACGAAACCACAGACGACGGCTTCGGGCGCCTCGTGGTCGTCGGTCTCGGCGAGTTTCACCGCGGCGAGGCGGACTCCCGGCGCGATACCGACGACGCCCGCGCCGTCCCGCGCGGCCGCGATGGTGCCGGAGACGTGTGTGCCGTGACCGTCCAGCGTCGGCCGCCAGGCGTTGACGCTGCGGTCGGCCCAGCCGGACAAGCACGAGATCGAGTTACGACGGTCGAAAGCGCCCGAAAGATCCGGGTGGGTGTCGTCCACGCCCGTGTCGAGCACCCCGACGACGACCTTTCGGCTGCCTTGGGTGACCTCGTGCGCTTTGTCGAGCCCGAGCGCGGGCGCGTCCCACGCGGTGCCCTCGGCGGGCGGGACCGCCGTCGAACCAGGGCCCGTGTATTTCACGTCCGTACGCGGGCGGAAGAACTCGACCGGGATCTTCGCCGTGCGCGTCGCGCCGACGGCGTCGATACCGGGCACGTGCCGCACCTTCGCCGCGAAATCGTCCTTCGCGGAGTACGCAACGACGACGCCGACCTGCGGGTACGACGACACGACGGTGCCACCGGCCTGCCTTACGGCGCGTTCGGCCCACCACGTCCGCAGCCGGTTCGCGCCGGTCACCACGACGAACGGTGTCACGAGCGTGCCGGGCGCCTCGGCGACCGCGGGTTCACTGGTGAGGCTCACCGCCTGCTCGTCGGGCGCGGCGGCGGCCACCGACGGCACCGCCAATCCCGCTCCGAGCAGCGACACCGCCACGGCGGCTCGCAACGTTCCACTGAACCTGTGTCCCACGAAGACCCCTCCCGGATACCGGCATTTCGCTCACCCGAACCTACTGAGTTCGCCGGTCACCGGTAGCCGCCGTTGGTCGTAAGCAGCCTGCGCACGGCCATGGGCGAATGGCCGCTGTGCTCGCGCATCGTGCGCGTGAGATGGGCTTGATCGGCGAACCCGAGTTCGGCCGCCAGCTGCGCGAGCGCGGTGTCCCCAGCCGCGAGCCGGTCGAGCGCACGGCTGACACGTACGCGATTGCGATACCTGGTCAGCGAAACCCCGGTCGCCCGGGAGAACGCCCGGCTCAGCCGAAACGGTGACACCCCGAAGTGCTCGGCGAGCGGCACCAGGCCCAACGCGGCCGGATGGTCCGCGAGGACCGCTTCGCGCGCCGACGCGACCAAACGCGCGTCCGTGTGCTCGGGCGGCTCCGCGCCGACCGCGAGCACGAGCAGCCGGACCAAGTGCTCCGCGAGCGCGTAGTCGACGTCCTCCGTGGCACGCAGCAGGCGCCGATGGGTCAGTTCGACGCGCGCGTCGACGTAGATCGCGCGGGCGGCCACGTGCTCCCCCGCGATCGACCGCCACAACTCCGGGGTGAATTCGAGCGAAGTGCAGACATCACCGCCGTCGGGATGCGCAAACTGCTCTTCGGCGTCCGGGGTGCTGAAGTAGGCCGAGGTCGTGTCGACGTCCGCGGTTCGGCCGTCGGCGCGCCGGCGGAACCGGCCACGCCGGGCGAGCACCACGCCGAAACGGCCGCCGGGTTCTGGCGCCGACCAGCGCGTGTGGTCGTCATGACAGGTCACCGTCGAGACGGAGAACCCAGGTCGGCGTGCGATTTCGACGGCCGTGCGCATGGCGCGCAAGCTACCCGCGGGGCCCGACAGTTCCGGGGCCGCAAAGATCTTCAATACTCCGCGGGCCGGGCTAAGCAGGCTGATGCCACCTCGACAGAGAAGGAGTGGCGCGATGCTCACCTCGACCACGATCACCCTCGACTGCGCCGACGCCGGCAAACTCGCCGATTTCTACCAGCGGCTCACCGGCTGGAAACTCGACGGCACGACGTTGAGCAACGGCTCGATCGACCTCGGCTTCCAGGAGCTGGACGGCTACGAAGGCCCCGGCTGGCCGGGCGCCAAACACGTCCATTTCGATTTCACGGTCGACAACCTTGCCGAAGCGACCGAACACGCGCTCGCGATCGGCGCGGCGAAGCCCGATTTCCAGCCTGGTGGCACCGAATGGGTCGTGCTCACCGATCCCGACGGCCACCCGTTCTGTCTCGTAGCCTGAACACATGCCTGACTCCACCGACGTGCTGGGATGCGCGATGTTCGGCACGGCGATCGGCTCGTGCGGGATCGCGTGGGGCGAGCGCGGGATCGTCGGCGTCTGGCTGCCGGAAAGCAGCGAGGCCAAGACCCGCGCCCACCTCGCTCGGCTCGGCGCGCCCGAACTGGAACCGCCGGACGCCGTCCGCAAGGCCATCGACGACATCGTCAACTTGCTGACCGGAACGCCGAACAACCTCGCGGACGTCGTCGTCGACCTCGGCGGCGTGCCGGAGTTCCATCAGCGGGTCTACGAGATCGCGCGCAGGATCCCGCCGGGCAAGACGCTCACCTACGGCGACATCGCACACGAGCTCGGCATGCCGGGCTCGGCGCAGGCCGTCGGCCAGGCGCTGGGCCGCAATCCCGTGCCGATCGTCGTTCCGTGCCACCGCGTCCTCGCCGCGGGCGGCAAGGACGGCGGTTTCTCCGCACCGGGCGGCGTAAGCACGAAACGGCGGATGCTCGTGATCGAGGGCGCGCTGGCCGACGAGCCGACGCTGTTCTAGCTCGTCGCGTCAGCCGGGCTCCACGGCTTCATCCACGGCGTCTCCGGCCAGTTCTCGGCGGCGGCCAGCAGCGGCATCGCGGTCGCGCCGTCGATGTGCTCACGGACGAGGTCCGCGTGCCCGGCGTGGCGCGCGGTCTCCTGGATCAGGTGCAGCAGCACCCAGCGCACCGACCAGGCCTCGATGTCCGGCGGGAACCACGGGATGCCCTTCGGTACCGGAACCGCCTGTCCGAGGTCCTCGATGCCCGCGATGACCTCCTCGGTGCGCCGCGCGACCTCTTCGTAGCGCGAAAGGACACCTTCGAGCGTCTCGTCCTCGAGCAGGCGGAACCCGTTCGCGTAGTCGTCCTGCGAATCCGCAGCCGGCTTGATCGGCTTCTGAAGCACGATGTCGATCCAGCCGTCTTCGACCTCCGAGACGTGCTTGATAAGGCCACCGACGCTCAGCGTGCTCGACGTCGGTGTCGCCCGCGCCTGCTCGTCGGTCAGCCCGTAGGCCGCGGTCCGGATGACCAGCCGCTGCTGCGCGACGAACTGAAGCAGGCCGTCGCGCTCATCGGCGACCGGCCCAACGTTTCCTGCCATGTCTTCCTCCCAGATATGGTGAGGAGCATCTTGGCATCAGCCGCCCGCGAAATCCGCCGATCGGCCATTTGCGCTGACCATGTGCCGGTCACGAAAGAGATACGCGGCGCCGATCCCGAGCAGCACGGCCCGCAGGACCATCTGCAGCCTGGTCACGAGCCCGACGTACTGGCCGCTCCCGAGCGAGTCGAGCAGCAGCACCCCGAGCCACGTCGCCAGCACCAGCAGCAACCCGATGAACGCCGACGCCCGCCAGCCCGGCGGCCACCACAGCGCCAGCGAAGCCTCGCCGACCACGAAGACGAGATTCGTCAGCAGCGTCACCCACGGGCTCTGCGGGAACAGCGCGCCCGCCACCACGGTGACCCCGAGCAGCGCGACCGTGGCCGCGGTGAGCCTGGCGAGCCAGTGCAACGGGGACAATCGCATCAGCGGCAGACCCGAAAGGATCAGCGCGCCGCCCGCGAAGATCTGGACGTACTTGAACAGCGGCCCGAACCGCTGGCTGTCCAGATAGAGGTGCTCGACTCTGACGTGGATCGGCGACAGCCCGGTGGGCAGGAAGAACTCCAGCACCCACGCGACGTAGCCCAGCATCCCGATGCCGAGCAGGGCCACCGCCAACACCCGAGCCGACTGCACGTGCACAATCTAGTGTGCCGCGCCGGAAATTCGTAAAAACGAATTTCCGGCGCGAGACACTAGGACATGCCCTAGGCGTGCGGACGTACGAACGGGAAGAGCACCGTCTGCCGGATCGACGCGCCGGTCAGCATCATCAGCAACCGGTCGATGCCCAGGCCGAGGCCGCCGGTCGGGGGCATGCCGTGCTCGAGCGCGAGCAGGAAGTCCTCGTCCAGCTCCATCGCCTCGACGTCGCCGCTGGCCGCGCGCAGCGACTGCGCCTCCAGCCGTCGCCGCTGCTCCAGCGGATCCGTGAGCTCGGTATAGGCCGTGCCGACCTCGGAACCGAACGCGATCAGGTCCCACCGCTCGGCCAGCCGCGGGTCGACCCGGTGCTGGCGGGTGAGCGGAGAGACATCGGTCGGGTAGTCGGTGTAGAAGGTCGGCATCACGGTCGACGCCTCGACGAGGTGTTCGTGCGCCTTCAGCACCAGATCACCATGACCCGCTTCATCCGAAACGGCGATCCCGTGCGCGCGGCACAGCTCGCGCAGCTTCTCGACGGACGTGCCGGCGTCGATCTGCTCGCCGAGCTTCGCCGAGACGGCCTCGTGCACCGGGATGACCGGCCAGTCACCCGAGATGTCGTATTCGACGAGCCTGCCGTCGGGACCGGGCCGCCGCACCACCTGCGCGCCGTACGCGGCTTCGGCGGCGTGCTGGATGAGCTCACGGGTCAGCGTGCGCATCGTGTCGTAGTCGGCGTACGCCTGGTACGCCTCGAGCATGGTGAACTCGGGGTTGTGCGTGGCGTCGACGCCCTCGTTGCGGAAGTTGCGGTTGAGCTCGAACACCCGCTCCACGCCGGCGACGCACAGCCGCTTGAGGTAGAGCTCCGGTGCGATCCGCAGGTACATCCGCATGTCGTAGGCGTTGATGTGGGTGACGAACGGCCGCGCGTTCGCGCCGCCGTGCACCGTCTGCAGCATCGGCGTCTCGACTTCGAGGTAGTCGCGGTGGTGCAGCCGCTCGCGCACCGCGCGCACGACCGTGGACCGCAGCCGCAGCATGTTCGTCGAGTCCGGGTTGACCACCAGGTCGAGATAGCGCTGGCGGACGCGGGTCTCCGGGTCGGTGAGCCCCTTGCGTTTGTCCGGCAGCGGGTGCAGGCATTTCGCGGTCACGGTCCACTCGTCGACGAGAACGGACAGTTCGCCGCGCTTCGAGGTGACGACCTGGCCGCTGACGCCCACGTGGTCGCCGAGGTCGATCCCGGCACGCCAGTCGGTGAGGTCCAGTGTGGACGCGTCGAGCATCAGCTGGAGCTCGCCGGAGAAGTCACGGACCTCGGCGAAGGCGAGCCCACCGTGGTTGCGCAACGCGATCACCCGGCCGGCGACGCGCACGCGATGCCCGGTCAGGGTGTCCGGGGGCAGCCCGGCGAACTTCTTGACGACGTCGCCGAGCAGGTCCTCGCGCTCGAACCCGGCCGGATACGGATCGCGTCCGGATTCACGCAGCTTGGCGAGCTTGTCGATGCGGACGCGGACCTGTTCGGGCCTGCGGGCCTGCTTGGGCGCGAGCCGTGCGGCGTCCTCGTCGATCTGCTTCACCTGCGCGACGAACTCGTCGGTGACCGTCTCCAGCCGCAGCGCGCGCGAGGCGCCCGTCGGCACGAAGCCTTCCAGCGCGCCCGCGACGATGCTGACCCTGACCAGGCGCCGCGCCGACGAGTAGCAGAGGAAACGGGGCTGCCAGAACGGCCCGTACTTCGCGTTCGAGCGGTACAGCGACTCGAGCTGGAAGAACCGCGAGGCGACGCTGAGCACCGAGCGCCACAACCGCAGGATCGGGCCGGCGCCGATGCGCTCGCCCTCGGCGAAGACCGCGCGGAACATCGCGAAGTTGAGCGAGATCTGCTGCGCGCCGAGCTGCGAACTCGCCTCGACGACGGCGGCGATCATGTATTCGTTGAGCCCGTTCTCGGCGTCGCGGTCGCGGCGCATGAGGTCGAGCGAGAGGCCGCGGCGGCCCCATGGCACGAACGACAGGAGCCCGCGCAGGTCGCCCTTGGCGTCGTAGGCCTCGACCATGACGCTGCGGCCGTCGCTCGGGTCGCCGAGGCGCCCGAGCGCCATCGAGAATCCGCGTTCGGTCTCGTTGCCGCGCCAATGCTGCGCCCTGGCGAGCAGTTCGGCCATCTCGTCTTCGGGGATCTCGCCGTGGCGGCGGACCTGCGTCGTGTAACCGGCCCGTTCGATCCGCTTCACGGCCTGGCGCATCGAACGGCGCTCGGGCCCGGCCAACGAGAAGTCGCGGACGTCGAGGATCGCCTCGTCGCCGATCTCGAGCGCGCGCAGCCCGGCGTCGGTGTACACCTTCGCGCCGCGCTCGCTCGCGCCGAGCACACCGGGCGTCCAGCCGTAGGTGTAGGTCTCGGAGAGCCAAGCCTGAACCGCCTCCGGCCAGGCCTCGGGATCGCCGATCGGGTCGGCGCTGGCCACGCTCGTGCCCGCGAGCACGCGATACGTGACCGCGGCGCGGCCGGACGGCGCGAAGACGACGCTCTTGTCCCTTCGCGTCGCGAAGTAGCCCAACGAGTCGTCCTCGCCGTGTTCGGCGAGGAGTTTGCGTACGCGGAGCTCTTCCACGTCGGTGCGCAGGCGACGGCTGCGCACACCGCGGAACAGCGCGTACAGCGCGGCCGCGGCGACGAGCGTCGCGCTGACGTCGAGCAGCCCGTCGAGCCACGCGGGCCCGGCGTGGGTGCCCCGGAACCGGATCAGCTCGCCGGTCGTGTGGTTGAAGACCCAGGCCAGCCGCTCGAAGGTGTTCTCGAGCCTGCCGGGGAACGCCTCGGTCAGCGCCCAGCCGATGAGCATGACCCCGGCCAGGCCGCCGAGCAGAACGGTCACGCCGTCACGCCACGCGGTCGGCGCGAGCCGGGCCGGGAACGCCGGGCGGATCATCAGCAGGAACGCGATCAGCGCGATCGAGAGCAGGTCGGCCAGCGTGAGCACCCAGAGGATGCCGGGGATGTGCCGGATCTGCCTGGCCGAAAGCACCAGCTCCGGCGTCAGGTACACGAACGCCTGCATCACGATCGTGTAGAGCAGACTGCCGACCTGGAACAGGATGAAGGTGTAGAGCGCCGCGGTCTTGCGGCGGCGCAGCGCGGCGCCCAGCACGAACAGCAGGACGACGATGATCAGGCTCGGGCTCATCGGGATGCCGAACACCCAGAACGCCGTCTGCACGTTCGTGCCCAGTTTGCCCTTGATCCCGCCCGCCAGCAGGTACAGCAGTGAGAACACCGCGCCGAGCTGTACGGCGGTGGCGACGATGCCGCCTGCCTTGCGCTTCCACTGCGGCACGTCCGCCACGCGTTCGCGTGGAGTTGCCCTCGGGTGACCCATCCTGACCTTTCGCGACTTTTCCGAGCAAGTCATGTGCTACGACGTCAGTGAACCCTCACGGGTTGTCCCCCGGCGTCATCCAGAAGTCTCATTCGGTGGCTACATCGTTCCCCGGACGGATGAGCGGGTGTGCGCTGGGTACCCCTTCGCAGGTGACGGACTGCACAACTCCAGCGTGTGAAGCTGGTCGCACGGTATTGGGGCCGTCTTCGGCGCGTGTCACGCTTTGTGAGTTCACAAGCTCCACGACCCAGGGACCTCGGGAGCCGAGGCCTTGAGGGAAGGACGGTCGACGACGATGTCAGCCACCAGCGATTCCGGCCCGGAGGTAGCGGCGCCGTACGGAACGGGCCCTTCGGACCAGGCGGCCAAGCCGGTCAAGAAGGTGCGTATCCATCACCTGCGTGAGCTCAAGGAGCGCGGCGAGCCGTGGCCGATGCTCACCGCCTACGACATGTACACCGCCGAGCTGTTCGACGAGGCCGGGATCCCCGTGCTGCTCGTCGGCGACTCGGCCGCGAACAATGTGTTCGGTTACGACACCTCGCTGCCGGTGACGGTGGACGAGCTGCTGCCTCTGGTCCGCGGCGTGACGCGTTCGGTCAAGCGGGCGCTGGTCGTGGCCGACCTGCCGTTCGGCTCGTATCAGCTCTCGCCCGAGCAGGCGCTGGCCACATCGGTGCGGTTCATGAAGGAAGGCCGCGCGCACGCGGTGAAGCTCGAAGGCGGCCGCCGGTTCGCCGCGCACGTGGAGGCGCTGACCTCGGCGGGCGTGCCGGTGATGGGCCACATCGGATTCACTCCGCAGAGCGAGCACAATCTGGGCGGGTACCGCGTGCAGGGGCGCGGCGAAGCGGCAGAGGTGCTGCTCGCCGACGCGCTGGCCCTGCAGGAGGCTGGCGCGTTCGCGGTCGTCATGGAGATGGTGCCCGCGGAGGCGGCCAAGCGGGTCACGCACGAACTGAAGATCCCGACGGTCGGCATCGGCGCCGGGCCCGACTGTGACGCGCAGGTGCTCGTCTGGCAGGACATGGCCGGACTGCGTCGCGGCAAGGCCCCGCGCTTCGTGAAGCGGTACGCGGATGTCGCCGGGGTGCTCTCCCAGGCGGCGACGGCGTTCGCCGACGAGGTGCGGCGGGGTGAATTCCCCGCCTCGGAGCACGCTTTCCACTGAGTCGCCGAATACCACGCCGCGCCCCGAGACATCCGATGTCTCGGGGCGCGGCTTTATGTCATCCCGATCATCGCCGCGCTTATTCATGTATATGAACAACAATCATGTCCTTGACGGCATTCGAGGCGTGGATTAGCGTTTAGTCCACCGCCGCCACGGGATCAAGCACCGCAGAAACCTCGAAGAGGAGGAATCTTGCTGCGTTTTCGTGAGCGAGCTCAGGTCACCCGGCCGAGTGCCGGCCCGCCGCCCGCGTGGCAGGTGGCGCCGGTGAACGCGGTGGTGACCGTCGGCGCGCGGAGCCGGCAAGAGACTTTCCTTCGCAATACCCACCCGAGTCCGTCCTACCTGGGGAAAGCCAGAGCGGGCAACGAAAATCGTGCCGCCGGCGAGGCGACGGGCACGGGTGGGGAATTCGCGCACACCGCCGACATGACGGCGCGTTAGGCGCGAACCCGAGACGGGGGCCCGCTCAGCCCGGCGGCGGGGGCGGGCCCCCACCTTTTGCCCATTTTCCCCATGCGGCCAGTGGGAATACAGTGTCTCTTATGGACTTGTACCCACCGATCCGGCCGTATGCCGCCGGAATGCTGGACGTGGGTGACGGGCACCGGGTGTACGTCGAGACGGCCGGTAACCGCGAGGGCAAACCCGTGGTGGTTCTGCACGGCGGCCCCGGCAGCGGGATCGCGGCGCTGTCCCGGCAGCATTTCGATCCGGCCGCGTACCGGATCATCCTGTTCGACCAGCGCGGCGCCGGGCGGAGCACGCCGAGCATCGCCGACACCGGCGCCGATCTGTCCGCCAACACGTTGTGGCACTTGGTCGACGACATGGAGAAGATCCGCGAAGGCCTCGGCGTCGAGCAGTGGCAGCTCTTCGGCGGATCGTGGGGCGCGACGCTCGCGCTCGCGTACGCCGAAACGCATCCGCACCGGGTGAGCGAGATCGTGCTGCGTGGCGTTTTCACGGCACGGCAGCAGGAACTGGACTGGATTTACCGTGCGGGCGCGGGAAACCTGTTCCCGGCGGAGTGGGCGAACTACCTCGCCCCGCTCGGCGGCGACCACGCCGATCCGCTTTCGGTCTATCGGGAGCTCGTCTTCCATCCGGACGCCGGCGTGGCCGAGGGCGCGGCGGTCGCGTGGAGCGCATGGGAGGGCGCCATCGTTTCCGTGGTGCCGCAACCGGGTTTCCTCGACAGCTACAGCGACCCGAGGTTCGCGGTGCCATTCGCGCGGATCGCGTTGCACTACTTTTCGCACGGCGCCTGGCTCGATCCCGGGCAGCTCATCCGCGACGCGGGGAAGCTCGCCGGGATTCCCGGGGTGATCGTGCAGGGCCGGTACGACGTGGTGTGCCCGCCGGTGACCGCCTACGAGCTGCATCAGGCCTGGCCGGGCTCGCAGCTCGAAATCATCGAAAGCGCCGGGCACGCGGTGACCGACCCTGGTGTGCTCGGCCGGTTGCGCGCGGCGACGGACTCTTTCCGGCCGTAGCCGTCAGACCTGCAGCGCGAGCCAAAGCTCCGCGCGGAAGCCGGGCGAATCGAGACTGCGCCCGGTGAGTTCTTCGACCTTGCGCATCCTGTTGCGCAGCGTGTGACGATGGACGTCCAATTGGTTCGCCGCGAGGTCCCAATGGCCGTGGTGTTCGAGCCAGCAGCGCAAAGACGTCACGAGATCACCGCGTCCGGTCGCGTCGTGTTGTCGCAGCGGGGCCAGCAGCGTTCCCGCAAACGCTTGCGCCACCTCGGGATCGACCAGCTCGACCAATCCGTGCGCGGCGTGGTCGGCGAAGCGCACGACCGGCACGCGTTTCGCTTGCGCGGCGCGCGACGCTTGCTCGGCTTGACGCAATCCGGCACTGAAGTCCTCAAGGGACACTGGCATCGAGGCACCCGCGTGCAAGCCCGTTGCCTTCTCGAGCACCCATGATTCGGCTTCCGCGGAGCAGAGAATCACCACGAACGGTCCTGACTCCGCGAAGAACGGTCGCTCTGGCAAGTCTTCGAACTCCGCCTCGAGCGCGTCGAAAAGCACTCGGCGCGCTGCCGGCGTTCCGCTCACCGCGAGCACCGACCACGGTGGCGCGGGCGCGCCACCCCAGAGCGTCCGCATCGACCGCACGGCTGATTCCGGCTTGTCCGCGAGCAGGTCGAGCAGCACGGAACGCAGACGGCGCACCGCGCCCTCTTGCGCGCGGTCCTGTTCCAGCGCAAGGGAAAGCAAGGAGACGGCGGTGTTGACGATGTACCGGTCGGCGGCGTCGAGCGCGTCCTTCCCCACCGCGAGGTAGCCACGAGCCCTGGTGTCGAGGGTCTGGACGACGACTTCGTGTTCGCCGATCCGCGCCACCCGCGCGCCCGCCTTCAACCGGCGCAGCTCGCCGGCCAGGCCCGGCCCGAACCCGCGCGCCGACGCGGGTGCCGCCTCGATGACGGCGCCGCCCGCGTCGAGCAGCAGCGCCCACCCGTCGACGAGCCGAGCCAACCGCCGCACGACCGCGCCTGGTCCGCCGCGCCCGACCGCGGCTCGTGTGAGTTCCTGCTGCCCACGTCCCGTCCGCACGACCGACGCGTACTCGTCGGCGGCGACCGCTCGCGAAACCGCGCGCGTGATCGCGATGAACGGTGTCCGCCGCGGAACCTCCAGCACCGGCAAGCCGACTTCGGCGGCCGTCGCGACCAAAGCGGCGGGAATCGAAAGATGACTCAGCCCGATTCCAAAGCCCAATCCCGCGACCCGCGCTTCGACCAGTCGTCGGACGTATGCGCCCGAAGTGTGCTCGTCCAAAGCCAGTCCGGTGGTCAGCAAAAGCTCGCCGCCCTCCAAGAAGGCGTTCGGATCGGTGAGCTCGGTCGGGTGCACCCACCCGATCGCCCGGTCCAGCGCTCCCTCGCCCGCACGCACGACCAGTCCCAGCGAACCGGCCAGCTCGCGCAGCGAAAGTGCCATAACGTCCAATTCTACGCTCAGAACTGTCCAGAATGTCCTCTGACTCGACTCCGGCGAGAGCCGCATGCTGAACGGGCGAGCCCGCCGCACTGGCGACGCGAAAACGTGAGCGCGCATCGAAACTAAGGAGCCCACCGTGTCCGAGCAGCAGCGCGTTCTGCGCACTGAGATCCCTGGTCCCGCCTCGCGCGCGTTGCAGGAGCGCCGGGGTGCCGTCGTGGCCGGCGGGGTGAGCTCGGTGCTCCCCGTCTACGTGAAGTCCGCGGACGGCGGCCTGCTCACCGATGTCGACGACAACGTGCTGATCGATTTCGGCTCGGGTATCGCGGTGACCAACGTCGGCCACAACGTGCCCGCGGTGGTGGACCGGGTCCGCGAGCAGGTCGCGAACTTCACCCACACGTGTTTCATGATCGCGCCGTACGAGGGTTACGTCGAGGTCTGCGAGGCGCTCGCCGAGCTGACCCCCGGTGACCACGCGAAGAAGTCGGTGCTGTTCAACTCCGGCGCCGAAGCCGTCGAGAACGCGGTGAAGATCGCCCGCGTCGCGACCGGCCGCCAGGCGGTCGTCGTGTTCGACCACGCCTATCACGGCCGCACGAACCTCACGATGGCGCTGACCGCGAAGTCCATCCCGTACAAGCACGGTTTCGGTCCGTTCGCGCCCGAGGTCTACCGGGTGCCGGGCTCGTACCCGTTCCGCGACGGCCTCGGTGGCGCCGAAGCGGCCGCGATCGCGATCGACCGGATCGAGAAGCAGATCGGCGGCGACCAGGTGGCCGCGGTCGTCATCGAGCCGATCCAGGGTGAGGGCGGCTTCATCGAGCCGGCGCCGGGCTTCCTGCCCGCGCTGTCCGAATGGTGCGAGGCGAACGGTGTCGTGTTCGTCGCCGACGAGGTGCAGACCGGTTTCTGCCGCACGGGCGACTGGTTCGCGTCTTCGCGCGAGAACGTCGTGCCGGACCTGATCGCGACCGCCAAGGGCATCGCCGCCGGACTCCCGCTCGCCGCGGTGACCGGGCGCGCGGAACTGCTCGACGCCGTCCCGCCGGGCGGGCTCGGCGGCACCTACGGCGGCAACCCCGTCGCGTGCGCGGCCGCGATCGGATCGATCGAGACCATGCGCGCCCAGGATCTGGCCGCCGGGGCGCGCCGGATCGAAGAGACCGTCGTGCCGCGCCTGCGCGCGCTCGCGGAGAAGACCGGCGTCATCGGCGACGTCCGGGGCCGCGGCGCGATGCTCGCCGCGGAGTTCGTCAAGCCAGGCACCACCGAGCCCGACGCCGCGCTCACCGGCCGCATCGCGAAGGCCTGCCACGCCGCCGGTGTGGTCGTGCTGACCTGCGGCACCTACGGCAACATCGTGCGGCTGCTGCCGCCGCTGTCCCTGTCCGACGCGCTGCTCGACGAGGGTCTTTCGGTCCTGGAGCAGGCAGTCATCGAGGAGTCGTCCAAGTGAGCACCCCCTTCTGGGTCGCCGGCAAGCCGGTGACGAGCACGCGGACCGCGACCGTCCGCCACTCGTTCGACGGCAGCGAAGCCGGTTCGCACTACGTTCCGACGGCTTCAGACATCGAGACCGCGGTCCAGGCCGCGCACGACGTCCAGCACGAGTTCGCGACGCTGCCGGCGCACGTCCGCGCCAGCGCTTTGGACCACGTGTCCCGCGCGCTGGGTGAGCGGGCCGAAGAGCTCGCGCAGCTCATCACCGCCGAGTCGGGCAAGCCGCTCAAGTGGGCGCGCGGCGAGGTCGGCCGTGCGGTCTCGACGTTCCGCTGGGCGGCCGAGGAGGCCCGCCGGTTCTCCGGCGATCTGCAGCGTCTCGACACCGACGCGGGTGGCACCGGGCGGCTCGCGCTCATCCGCCGCGTGCCGAAAGGCCCGGTACTCGGGATCACCCCGTTCAACTTCCCGCTGAACCTCGTGGCGCACAAGGTCGCCCCGGCGATCGCGGTCGGCGCGCCGATCGTGCTCAAGCCCGCGCCCGCGACCCCGCTGACCGCGCTCGCGCTCGGTGAGATCCTCGCCGACGCGGGACTGCCCGCCGGCAGCTGGTCGATCCTGCCGACCGGGAACGAAGAGGCCGCGAAGCTCGTCGCCGATCCGCGCCTGCCGGTCGTTTCGTTCACCGGCAGCGTCCCCGTCGGCTGGGGCATCCGCGACAGCGTGCCGCGCAAGCACGTCGCGCTCGAGCTCGGCGGCAACGCGGCCGTGCTGGTCTGCCCCGACTGGACGGACCTCGAGTTCGCGGCCCAGCGGATCGCCACCTTCGCGATGTACCAGGCCGGGCAGTCGTGCATTTCGGTTCAGCGCGTCTACGCGCACACCGATGTCTACGACGAGTTGTCAGCTCGCGTGCTGGAACAGGTACGGGCACTGCGTACCGGTGACCCGCGCGCCGACGCGACCGATGTGGGCCCCTTGGTCAACACGGCCGCCGCCGAGCGCGTCGAATCGTGGGTCGCCGCCGCGGTGAACGCCGGCGCCGAACTGCTCACCGGCGGTGGGCGGAGCGGGGCGACGGTCGAGCCGACCGTGCTCGCGGGCGCGCCCGAGGACGCGGACGTGATGGCCGAAGAGGTCTTCGGGCCGGTCGTCTCGCTCAGCCGGATCGACTCGGTGGACGAAGGCGTGCGGTTGATCAACGCGTCGCGTTTCGGCCTGCAGGCGGGGGTGTTCACGCGAGACCTGCCAACCGCGTTCGACGTTTCCGCGAAGTTGCAGGTCGGTGGGGTGCTCGTCGGTGACGTCCCGAGCTTCCGTGCCGACCAGATGCCGTACGGCGGGGTCAAGGACTCCGGTGTCGGCCGCGAAGGCCCCGCCTCGGCGATGGCCGACTTCACCGAGGAGCGCGTCACCGTGCTCACCGGGCTGACGCTCTAGCCGGACCGCCAGTGCCTCCAGCGCGCGGAGATTGCTCCGGCGCTGCCAGCGGACGGCACCGGTCAAGCTAAGCCGAGGCGCGCGCTCCAGCAGCACCCGGAGCGCGGCCTCGGCTTCCAGCTTCGCCAGCATCGCGCCGAGGCAGTAGTGCGCGCCGCCCGCGAACGTCAAATGGCCCTTTCGCTCACGGGTGATGTCGAATCGGTGCGGGTTTTCGAAGAGCAGCGGGTCACGGTTGGCCGCCGCGCGCACGATGACGACCTCACTGTCCTTTTTGATCAGCTTCCCGTCGATTTCGACGTCCTCGTGGGCCACCCGCAGCGAAAGATGGGTCGACGGTTCGAAGCGGAGCACCTCGTCGATCGCGCTCGGTACCAGGTCGCGGTCGCCCAGCAGCATTTCCCACTGATCGTGGTTGTTCAACAAGGTGACAACCGCGTTGCCGATCAGGTTCGCGGTCGTCTCGAACCCGGCGAGGAACAGCGTCTCACCGTTCACGATGGCTTCCCGCGCGGTGATCTCACCCGCGTCCCGCGCACGGGCCAACGCGGTCATGATGTCGTCGCGCGGATCTTGACCGCGTCGATCCAGCAGCTCACCGAGCAAGGTGTGCAGCTCGGCACGGGCGGCTTCGTAGTCGCGTAGCTGGGCGGTCGAACGGATTCCATCGCACGCCAGCGCGATCACGTTGCCGTGCGCTTGGAGGCGTGCCACCTCGTCATGCGCGTCGTCGTCGATGCCGAGTAGGTCGGCGATCACGCGCAGCGGCAACGGCTGCGCGAAGTCGGCGAGCAGATCGAAGTCGTCGCCCGCTTCGTCGAGCAGTCGATTCGCGATCTGCTCGACGCGCTCGCTGTAGGCCTTCATCAGCTTGGGCCGGAAGTAAGGCGCGATGAGTTTGCGGAGCCGGTCGTGGTCGGGCGCGTCCTTGAGCAGCAGCGAATCTCCGAGGTTGTGCAGCGCGAACCTGCTCACGTCGCTCTTGCCGGTCAGCCCACCGTCGGCCTTGCGGACTCCGAAGCGGGGGTCCTTCAGCAATTCGGTGCTCAGCTCATGCGAAAGGACCGCGTGGATGCCGGCGGGGCTGCGATAGATCGGCCCGTTCGCACGCATGCGTTCGTAGGCCGCGTACGGGTCTTCGGCGTGTTCCCGCAACAGAACCTGCAGCAGGGGGTCACCGCAGCGCGCCAAGGTCCACGCCGCGGCCTTTTGGACGTTGAGGCGGACCTTGCGGGTCAGGTTGTTCTGCATGCCGTCCACACGGGACTCCCGCGAGGACGGTTCAAAGCCTGTGCTCCAGGTCACCCGAAAGCGCGGGAAAGCTCCTCGTGCGCTTCGACGAGCGATGGCCCGTACCAGGTCAGATACCGGCCGGACACGAGCACGGGCCGCAGGCCGGGGAAGGCCTCAGGACCATCCGTGTGAGTGAAGACGTAAGGCTCGTCGGGCAGGACGACGAGATCGGCGCCTTGTTCGTTGAGCTCGTCGAGTGACGGGCGCGGATAGCGCTCGGCGTGCCCTTCGTACACATTGCCGATGCCGAGCCTGCGCAGGACATCGCCGCCGAACGTGTCGCGGCCCAGCACGATCCACGGTTTGCGCCAGACCGGGATCACCGCGTGCGCGCGGATCGGCCGGGTCTCCCGCCACACCTCTTCGGCCGCGACCAGCCAGTCGGGTTCGTCGAGCGCGAACGCCTGGGTCAGGATCCGGCGCAACGAGCCGAGCGCGGCGGGCACGGTGGCCGCCGCCTCCATCACCCACACCGGAAAGCCGTTGGCGCGCAGCCGTTCCACGTCTTCCGGCCGGTTCTCCTCCGAGTTCGCGAGCACCAGGTCCGGCGCCAGCGCGAGCACGTCGTCGATCTTCGGGTACTTCGAACCGCCGACCCTCGCGACGGCCAAAGTGGACGGATGGGTGCAGTAATCGGTCACACCGACGAGCCTGCCCGGCGCGCTCACCTCGACGGCCTCCGTCAGCGACGGCACCAGCGAGACGACGCGCGCCGCGGGACCGTCCAGCGGCACGGGCTCACCGAGATCGTCGATCATGCGGCCTCGAACTCGACCTTGCGCTTGTCGACGTCCACCGAGGTCAGGCGTACCGCGATCCGTTCGCCGACGGTCAGCCGCGCACCCGTGCACTTGGCCATCACCGTCGGGTCCTCGATGAGGATCTCGGCTTTGTTCTCCTCCGCACGCAGCACGACGGCCTGGAACTCACCGCCGATGTGCTCGGCGAGCACCCACGCTTCGACCTGGTCGATGCAGGCCCGTTCGACGCGCGCGGCCAGCGTGTCGGACGCCGTCATCTGCTCCGGCACCTCGGACAGCGCCTCACGCACCCAGTCCGGCACCGGGCGGTCCGCTTGGACGGCCAGGCAGATTTCGGTGCCGAATCGGTCGACCAGCCGCCGGATCGGTGCGGTGACGTGTGCGTACGGTCCGCCGATACCGGCGTGTGTGGTCAATTCGGGCAGCGAGCCGTCGAACGCGGTGTAGCCGGCGCCGCGCAACAGGCGCGTCGTGTCGGCGTAGAGCGCCATCGATCGCGGATCACCGGGATCGAGTTTCGACAGGAAGACGGACACGCTGGCCTGTTCCGGCCAGTCGATCCCCAGCGCGTGCGCGGACCGCCTGAGCCACGCGACGGCTTCCTCTTCGGGCGCGGGCAATGTGCGGAGCACACCGACACGGGCTTCGATCATGATCTGCGCCGCGGCCATGCCGGTGAGCAGCGAGATTTCGGCGTTCCACGCGTCGACGTCGTTGCGCGGACGGCGCGCGAGCGCCCAGCCTCCGTCGGCGTCTCCACTGATCTCCTGCTCGGGCAGCTGCAGCTCGACGGCGCCACGCTGCACGGCAAGCTCGCGCCGGAGCCTGCCGAGATCCGGCAGCGCGGCGATCGACGGGTGCGCCTTGCCCGCGTTGATCTCGGCCTGCACGGTCTCGTAGTCGAATTGCGCGGTGGACCGGACCAGCGCGCGGCGCACCCGGGTGCCGGTCGGCAGCCCGCTGGCGTCGGTGTCGATGGTCCAGAGCACCGCGGGCCGGGTCTCCCCCGGCAACAGGCTCGCGGCGCCTTCGGACAGCACGGGCGGGTGCAGCGGGACGTTGCCGTCCGGCAGATAGAGCGTTTGGCCACGACGGCGGGCTTCTCGGTCGATCGGGCCGCCGGGCCTGACGAAGGTCGCCAGGTCCGCGATCGCGTAGTGCACGCGGAACCCGGTCGGCGTCCGTTCGAGGAAGATCGCCTGGTCGAGATCCTTCGCACCCGGTGGATCGATGGTGACGAAGGGCAGACCGGTGGCGTCCTCCCGTTCCACCGGCTCGATCGGGTCGCCGACCGCGGCTTCGGCCTCGGCGAGTACATCGGGACTGAACGACTCAGGCAGCACGAACTCGGCGCGCAGGCGACCGAAGTCACCCCCAGCCGTATGGGTGCGGATCACCAGGGGGGCCACCCGACAACCCTAACCCGAGACTCGAGTGTTGATCGCCCGTTCGGGTGTGGGCCAGTCGGGTGTACGTTGCGAGGGCCAATAATGAAAACCGGAATCATCTTCGGAAAGGTGTTCGAGTGAAGATCGCGTTCGTCGGCAAGGGCGGCAGCGGCAAGACCACGCTGGCGTCGCTGTTCACCGGCTACCTCGCCGACGCGGACCGCCCCGTGCTCGCGATCGACGCGGACATCAACCAGCACCTGGCCGTCGCGCTCGGCGCGAGCCAGGACGAGGCACACGCGCTGCCGACGCTCGGCGAGCACATGAGCCTGATCAAGGAATACCTGCGCGGCGACAATCCACGCATCACCGACACCGCGTCGATGATCAAGACCACCCCGCCGGGGCGCGGTTCGCGGCTGGTCCGGCCGTTCGACGACAACCCGATCGCCGCAGCCTGCTTCCGCCAGGTCGGCGGCATCCGGCTCGCGGTGACGGGCCAGTTCGAGGAGTCCGACCTCGGCGTCGCCTGCTACCACTCGAAGGTCGGGGCGGCCGAGCTGCTGCTCAACCACATGATCGACGGCGCGGGCGAGTACGTGGTGATGGACATGACCGCGGGCGCGGACGCTTTCGCTTCCGGGCTGTTCACGCGGTTCGACGTGACGTTCCTCGTCTGCGAGCCGACGTTGCGCAGCCTCGGCGTCTATCGGCAGTACGCGGACTACGCGCGTGACTTCGGCGTGCGGCTGGTGGTCGTCGGGAACAAGGTCACCGACGCCGATGACGTGGAATTCCTGAGCACCGAGATCGGCCCGGACCTGCTCGGCTGGATGCAGGCCTCCGGGCACGTCCGCGCGGCCGAGCGTGGCCGCGCCCGGCCGATCGGCGAACTCGAAGTGCACAACCTGGCGACGCTGGCGTCCATGCTGTCCACTGTGGACTCGGTGGACCGCGACTGGGCCCGGTACCAGCAGCAGGGCGTCGAGTTCCACCTGCGCAACGCCGCCGCGTGGGGCAGCGACCGAGCGGGCTCGGACCTGGCCGCGCAGGTCGACCCCGACTTCGTGCTGGGCCCGGCGTTGGCGCGCAACTGACTTCCGAGCCGTCTCGCCTGGTCACGACGTAATTTTCGAGACCAGGCGAGCGGCAAGGGCGTCTATTCGGTCGCCCTAATCGTTCCAGGCGGAGTCTTCGGCGTCGGCTTGTCGGGTGCGCTCGTGGGCGATCTTCAACGCCTGACGCGCGGTGGCTTCGTCCGGGTAGGGACCGAGCAGGTCGATGCTCCGGCCGCGGTCATGGTGTTCGACCTGGTTGGTCCGGGTGTTGAAGTACCAGCCCTCGTCCGGGTTCGGGTCGTTGTCGATAGCCATGAAAAGAGCGTGACACCGAATGGACCCGCTGTCACGCTGAACGGTCATGCCGGACTTCGGCGCCGAAGACGTGCTCGACGGCGAACGGACAGACTCGAACGGTCCTAAAAGACCTGGACGATGAAGTCGTCGAACCGGTGAAAGCCTTGCGCGCCATCGATCTTCGCCAGTGCTCGCTGCAACTGGTGCACATGATCGACGCCGAGTTCCAGCGGCGGCTCGTCCGGCTGATAGGTCGTGCCGCGCGGATAGTCCTTGCCAGGCTCGCCCGCCATCTCGATGTGGCAGCCCAGCACGTGCGTGATCTCCCGCGTCGCGCAGAACTCAGCCAAGCGGTCGACGGTCGCGACGAACGCGGGCCAGTCGAAGACGTACAGCCGCCCCGGATACAGCGAATCGCCGGTGAAGAGCAGGCCGGTAGCGCGGTCGTAGAACACCGTGGCCGCGGACTCGTGCCCGGGACCCGGGATGACGTCGACGATCCGCCCGCCCAGGTCGAGTTCCGCCAGCCCGGACGGCCACTCCGGGAAACCGTAGAACTCGACGACCTCGTCGAGCCCCGATCCGACGATCACCGTGTCGTCTCGGCCGTCGAACTGGCCGTCGCCGGCGACGTGATCGCCATGCCCGTGCGTGTGCGCCACGACGAGGCCGTAGCCAGGCTCGGGATGGCTTGCCGCGATCAACTCGTCGACGAGGCCGCGCAACGGGAAGTAGCCGGGCTCCGGCGTCGCGCCGGTGTCCAGGAGCAACGCGCGATCGTCGCCGAGCAGCAGGAACAGGAACGGGGCCTCGTAGTGCACCGACTTGTTCTGCCGCAGGATGTAGGTGCGCTCGTCGTAAGCGTGCACCTGGATTTCCGGCGCCGTGTCGTGCTTGGGCGACGGCCAGCCGGCGTGCCAGGTGACGTCCATGGCTATTTACGGTATCGGTACGGGATCTCCGTCGGATCGCCCGTCGGACCGAATTCGCCGCCTTCGACGGGCGCGTCCGGCTCGCCCATCTCGTCGAACCAGCCACGATCCGCCCGGATACCCGACGGCGGCGTCGGCGGCGAATCGTGCTCGGGCGGCACCGGCCGGGGAGGCGGCGGCACCACAGGCGGGACCTGAGCGGGCGGCGCCTGCCCCAACGCGGCGTGACCAGGCGAGACCTGGTTGGGCGCCGGCATCGGGGGCGCGACCTGCGGTTGCGGGGGCGGTGCGACCGGCGCTTGGTGCGAGACCGGCGGCTGCTGCTGGATCTGCGACGGTGCTGGCTGCGACGGTGGCGGAGATGTCGGCTGTGGCAACGGCGGTGCGGGCTGCGCACGCGACGCGGACGACGACGGCTGCGGCAAAGGCGGCTTCGAAACCTGCGGTTGTGAAATCTGCGGCTGGCCGACCGGCGACTGCGCGACCGGCTGCTGGATGACCGGCTGCGGCGCGACCGGGACCGAATTCACCGACGGCGTACCCCTCGGTGGCGTGACCGGCGGCTGGACGACCGACTGCGGCGCGATCGGCGGCGTGACCGACGAAGGCGTGATCGGTGGCTGGGTGATCGGCGACTGGGTGACCGAGTGCGACGCCGCCGGGACCGAAGGCGTCGCCGGTGTGCCACGCGGCGGCGTGACCGGCGCCGGATTGACGGGTGTCGTCGACACAGGAGTGACCGGACCCGTCGCCGGGTTGAGCGAAGCAGTCGCCGGAGCCGCGTGCGCGCCCGACGACTGCGCGGACGGGGTCCCGTGCGCGGGCTGTCCCGTCTGCGCCGGTTGAGCGGGAGCGGGAGGAGGCGGCACCGGATTCGCGATCGCTTGCGGCGGCAACGGCGGGACCTGCGTCTGCGCGGGCTGCGGCGTGACCGTCCGCCACACCGGCGCCGGGCCGATGTTCATCGGTGCGGGCGCGCGCGGCGGCTCTCCCGTCGACGGCGGGCGCACCGGCTGCTGCTGCACCGGTTGCTGGACCGGCGGCGCCTGTCTGGGCTGCGACGGCTTCGGGATCGGGTCGAGGCAGGACACGAGCACCGTGGTCGACTGCGGGTCCTCGACCTTGCGGCCGCTGCGCTCGCGGTAGACCATCTCGCCTTCGGTGTCGATCTCGACGATGTATCCGGCTTCGGCGAGCTGTTCCTCGTCGAGGTCGACGAGGTTTTCGTACCGCGACGGCACCACCTTGTAGATCGGCCAGTTCAGCCGGGCGTGCTCCTGGTGGAACTGCGCGAGCAGCGCCGCCATCTGCTGCTGCCATGGCAGCGACATGCCCTCGGCGATCGACCGCGGGATCACGACGTATCCGGCGTCGACGCCGGGGTAGCCACGGCTCAACTGGTCGGCGAGCGGGGTGCTGGACGCGGGGCGGCCGGCGTGCCGGGGCAGGCCGGAGGACCCGAACAGGTCCCTCGGGTCGTCCTCGGGCTTGCCCGAAGACGACTTGCGCTTCCCGAATCGCTTGGCCACGTTCCCGATGCTAGACGCCGGGCCGCACTGCCTGCCCGACGAGTTCCTTCTCGTCGAAGGAAAACGCCCGGGTGTGTACCGGCACGCCGGTCTGCTGCGCTTCGACGATCTTGTTGTCGCCGAGATACATCATCACGTGGTGGATGGTCGCCGGGTTCGACGGGTCGTTGGCCAGGAACAGCAGGTCACCGGGCTGCGCCTCGCGGACGGGGATCATCCCGCCCGCCCGGTACTGGTCCTTGGAAACCCGCGGCAGGATGATCCCGGCCGACTCGTACGCCCGCAGCATCAAGCCGGAGCAGTCGTAGGAATTGGGCCCGGTGGCGCCCCACACATAGGGCTTGCCCTGCTCGCCGAGCGCGAACTTGATGGCCTGCGCGGCGGCTTCGCTCGCGGGCAACAGCGCGCCCATGCCCTGGCCGCAGCCGCTCACGTTGACGACGGCGCCGAGGCCCTCGACCAGCGCGGCCGCCATCGGCTCCCACTTGTGGTACCGATCGGGGAAGCCAGACCGCTCGACGGCCTGCGCGGCGTCGCCTGGCCGCTTGTTCTGCCAGTCCGGGACGGCGAGCAGCACGTCGTAGAACTTGTTGATCTCGTATTCGACGTTCGTGACCTGCGCGACGGAGCCCCAGCCCATCGACGGGCGCATCTGGAAGATGCCCAGCGAGTCGCGGTCGCCGTAGGTGAGGTTGTGCAGCCCGGACTCGGTCATGCCCGCCTGGATCGCCACCTGCCACGCGCGGGGCGCGAGTTCGCGCTGCTTGCCGATGGCGATGATCGAGGTGACGATGCTGCGCTGCTCGTCGTCGAGTTTGGCCGCGTCGACCGATCCCTGGTCGCCGGTTCCGGGCTGGGTCGGGCCGAGCGAGGCGTCACAGCTGACGTTCATGACCCGTTGCGCCTGCGCCGCCTGCTGCTGGTCGGTGACGACCTTGACGACGGTGCCGATGGTCAGCACGGCCGCCAGGCCGATGCCCGCCAGCACGGTCGCCACGACTCCGACGCGCATGGCGATCAGCTCGCCTTGTCGTATTCCGAAACCCGCCACCCCGCGTTGGTCACGACCAGGGTGATGCTGAGTTTCGGACCGTCGGTGGGGACCGTGACCAGCAGTGAGCTGGTGAACGAGCTGACGACCTGGGGCTCACCGGTGACCTGGTTCCCCGCGACGCTTTCGACCGGAACGGTCGTCAGCTTCGCGGCGAAGAACTCCTCGGTCGTGTAAGCCCGCATCCCGTCGAGCCACTGCTCCTGGGTGGTGCCCGCCGGGTGCCGTACCCAGGCGTTCGCCCATTCCTTCGCGACGCGGACCGCGTCCGCGTTCGGCGCGGACGGCGTCGGGGTGGTCTGCGAACCCGAAAGCCGCGTCTGCGGCGGCGGGGTGGTCGTCGTGGCGGAGACGGGCGGCGGCGCGCCCGGCCCGCTACCCGGGTGCGACGACGTGGTCCGGGTCGTCGACGGCTGGATCGCGGTCAGCGTCGGGTTGGGCCTGTCGAAGACCTTCGGCAGCACGATGCCGAGCGTGGTCAGCACCGCGGCGACCACGATGAGCGTGCCGACCAGGTGCTTCGGCGAGCGCAGCGGGAAACCCCACAGTCTCCGGTAGACCGCGGCGCGGCCGCGGTTGGTGCGAATGGGCATCGGTTACCTGCCCATCAGGTGATCGGTGTCGCGAACGTCCTCGCGCACCTCGATCCCGCGCGACGGCCGGTAGAGCACGAACACCGGTTTCCCGGCGACGACCTCGGGGTCGACGCGCCTCGGCTGCGGGATCGGCGACGTCCGCACCGGCGAGTTGTACTCGGGCGAGGTGAAGTCGGCCTGCCCGCCACCCGCGGAAAGCCTGGACGGCACCACCACCGGCTCGGGTTCGTCACTCCACCGGCGATCGAACACCGGCGACGTGTCGACGCGCCTGCTCGCGCGGACCGGCTTGCGCCCGTTCGGCGGGTAGATGAAGTCGCCCGGCTCGTTCCCGCCGGGTCCGTAGTTGCTGAACACGCCGGCCCCGCCACCGCCCGCCGGCAGCGCCGGACGGTCCCCGCCGCCGTCGATCGCACCCGGCCACGACGCGCCTGACCAGGCCGCGGCCGGCCGGGCACCTGGCGAGTCGAGCCGCTGCGAGGCGGCGAAGATCGTCGCCTCCGGCCGGAACCGGCCACCACCGGAGATCGCGCCGATCGGACCGCGCGCGTCGCCGTCGACGACGTCGTCGGTGTCGCGGATGTTCTTCCAGAACTCGTCCTGCGGGGTCGGGCCCTGGTTCTTGCGGAACCGGGAGAAGATCCCCCCGCTGGGCGACGGGACCGCGTTGCCGACCATTCGCGCCGACATGTCGACCATTTGCCACAGCCGCCGCACCGGGCGGCCGACCATGAACAGCAGCACGGTGACCATTCCGGCCAGCACCATCTGCGTCAGCATCGACAGCGAGTTGCCCGCTTCGAAGATCGCCTTCAGCAGCAGCGCGTGCACGCCGGCCAGCACCGAGAGCACGACCAGGTTGAACGCGACGGCGCCGGCGACCTTGAGCACGCGGCGCAGGATCTCCGGGTGCAGCAGCGCCACCAGGCCGATCAGCGGCGCGGTCAGCGTGAACAGCCGGATCAGGACCTGCGCCAGCAGCACGGACGCCTTCGCCAGCAGCTGGAACAGCGAATACACGAGGCCCTGGCCCAGCGCGAGGAAACCGGCGCCGGTCCGGCTGCCGTCCTCGCCGGTGAAGTACCCGGTCGACGGGCCGAGCTTGGTGGAGATGTCCTTGTACGCGGCCTTCTTGGCATCGATCACCTGCTGATTGGCGTCGTCACCGGCTTCGAGCTGATTGCGGGTGAACGCCTGCGCGTCCACCAGCGCCTTGCCGTACTGCTCGGCCTGCGGCGCGTCGGCCGCGCCGAACTCACCGCGTTTCCAGTTGTTGTAGACGACTTGCGTGTGCAGGTCCGTCGGCAGCACTTCGACGTCGAGTTCGTCCTTCGACTCGTCGATGAAGCCCGCGTGGATGTTCGTCGTGGTCTGCACGATCGCGTGATCGATCGGGTCGATGTAGCGCAGCAGCGCCAGCGACGACGCGGCGAGCCATACCGCGGCCAGCGCGTAGAGCGCGCGTTTGCTGACCGCGGCGAGGTCACCTCGCCAGATGTTGCGGAACATCATGATCGACAGCAACAGCGCGACCAGCCCGAAAAGCTGGGCGTAGATGTTGTTGTAGACCTTTTCGGCGCCCGTCTTGACGGCGCTGTAGATCGGGTTCAGCAGGCCACCGTTGAGCACCGTGTAGTGCAGCGAGTTCGTCGCGCCCACGAGGTTCTTGCCGATGTTGAAGAGCTGGTTGCCCGCCCAGGTGTCGATCGTCGAGTCGGGCGAGTTCAGCCCGGCGAGCGGCCCGCAGTCGGTCTGGAAGGTGTTCCAGACCATGCCCGCGTAGCTGTAATCGATGTAGATGCTGTCCTTGAGCCCGTGCCCCTTGGGCGGGTCGAGCGCGCCGACCATGCCGGCGCCGGGACGCTCCGGGTTCGGCGCCTCGCCGCACTGCGCGGCCATCGCGGGCGGCGCGGTCATGGTCACCTGCAGCCCGAGGATGCCGGCGACCATGAGCACGGTCGCCAGCTTGGTCGGCCGGGTGCGCCCGGTCGGCCCGTTCTTCAGCCGCTTGCGCAGCTTGTGCCAGCCGGCCGCGCACGCGAGCACGGCCGCCAGGGTCAGCAGCGTCATGCCGCGTCCCTGCCGGTTCCGCCCTTGCCGGCGCGGGCGTGCTGTCCGCCGCCGTTCTCCCCCGCCGGTTTGTCGACGGCGTTGTTCATGCCGCCCAGCAATTGCTCCTCGGTCAACCCGACCTCCAACTCGGCGGCCAGCTCGAGATCGGGCTCGAGCTCGTCGTCTTCGGGGGGAACAGGAACGTACGGCTTGGTCTCGTCCGTGGGAACGAGCGCCGTGCCCGGCTGCGGCCTCGACTCGGCGGACGACGACCCGGGGGTCGTGTCCATGACGCCGCGCAGGTGTTCCAGATGGGGACCGGAGAAGTCGACGCGGATCCGCTCGACACCGCCCGCGCCGTCGCCGAAGACGAACTGACGGGGTTCGGTGTCGCGCTCGAGTCCGCGCTGACCGCCTGGCCGTCGGCCGAGTGCGGCGATGACCTGCTCGTAGCCGACCCCGACGGGGACCTTGAGCAGGCGCAACGCGTCGGCCTGGGCGTCGTCGTCGTCGAGACGGCCCACGAAGACCGAGTCGAGCAGCGCGACGAAACCTTGGATCTTGAGGAAGTCGGCCGGGATCTGCGAAGACAGCAGCACGCGGACGTTCCACTTACGCGAGTCACGCGCGAAGCGGTTCATCAGCACGCGTCCCGTCGGGACCTCGGACAGGAAGAACGCCTCGTCGATCCAGACGCCCTTGCGCAGTTCCTTCGGCTTCTCGTAGACCGAACGCTGGGTCAGCCAGGCCGCGAGGTTCAGCATCTCGACGCCGAGCGACTCCGCGTCCGTCCAGTACTCGCGCGGCACGCCGTCCTTGGGCAGCGTCAAACCGGCCATGGTGAGCACGGTCATTCGGTCATCCCGCGTCTCCGAATACGGATCCGCGTCGGTCTCCGGGATGAGCAGCGCCATGCGCTCGCGCATTTCGTCCAAGAAGTCCGCGACGACGACCGCGTGCTCATGGTGCTCGCTGGAGTCACGGCGCAGCGCGTCGATGACCTGCCCAGGGTCGGCGTCGAAGCGCCCGCCGACCGCACGGACCGCACGCAGGAGCACGATCCGAGTCTGGGCCATCCGCGAGACCTCGTACGGGAGCACACCGGTCAGTACGTCAAGTACGAGACGCCTGCGCGTGGCGCCCGCGAGCGCCTTCTCCCGGCGCCAGGACCGCTCCGGGTCGTCCTCGTCCATGAAGTGCTCGAGCAGCGGCTCGGCGACCACGCGATACGGATTGAGGATGCCGGGCTGGGCGTTGAGCAGGTTGATAGGACGCGCGTACGGGCGAATCTCGGGCAAATCACACAGCCGCGACAACGGGCCGGACGGGTCGAGGATCGTCCAGTGCGCGCCGGCGCGCAGCGTCTTGTAGACGATGCCGCCGCCGAGGAACGACTTACCGCCACCGAGACCGGCGACCATCGCCGTCAGGCCGGAGCCGTCGCGGATCTCCTGCGCCATCCACGGGTCCCAGGCCACCGGGCGCCGGGTCGCGGTGCAGGTCTCGCCGAGCAGGATGCCGCGGCGGTCGCCGACCTCCGCGGTCGCCGTCGGCACCGCGGACGACGCCCACACGACACTGCCGCGCCGCATGTACGCGGCCGACGCGAGCGGCTCGCCGGGGATGAACTCGCGCGCCATCGCGTACTGCGCTTCGGGATGCTCGATCGCGATCTTCGGCTTGTACAGGTCCAGCAGCTGCTGGGCCAGCTTGAGCGCGTCGCGCTCGGTCGGGCCGGACACCGCGAGCCGCCACCACGACCGCACGCGCGTCGCGAGCGCGGTGAAGCCCGACGTCATCTCGTCGTCGATCTCGAGCACCCGCCCGGCCTGGCGCGCAAGCGATTGCGGCGGCTCGAGCTCGTGCTCGTCGGTGTAGTGCTTGACCTGCGAACGCACCTTGTTCATCTGGCGCTGCAGCTCACCGGCGACCTCTTCCGGCCGCCGGACGTAGATACGCGCCGAGACCTCGACCGAAGCCGGGAGCCGGTCGGCGTGCTGGATCCACGGGTCGTCGACCTCGGGGATCTGCAATCCGTGCATCTGCCCGACCGTGAGCACCGCGAGATGCCGCGAAACACCGGCATTGGACCCCGTGCGGCCGCGAACGGTCACCGTGGGCGCGTACGGGTCGGCGTGGAAGTCGGCCGCGTCCGTGAAGCTGGCGAGGTCTTCCGGCTCCCAGGCCGCACCGGGCACGGCGGGCATGTTGCGGGGCGCCGGCAGGCCCAGCGAGCACGAACGGTGCATCAGCCAGGACATCTCGTCGGCGTGCGCGGGCCTGCCTTCGAGGCCTGCCGAGCCGATCACCTGGTCGAGGTGCTCGACCTCGGAGTCCAGCGCGGTCAGCTCCGCGTCGACCGCCTCCGGCAGGATCTTGCGCAGCACCGGCGCGGCGCGCTCGACCGCTCGGTCCACCATCCGGCGCGTTTGGACCTGAACGCCGATGTAGACCTCTTTTTCGGCCATCGAGCGGCCCATGAGCTGCTGCTGCTCACCGATGAGGTAGTCGTCGAAGCTCAGCGCGCCGGGGATGTCCTGCGGCCGGTTGACGGCGTTGTGGACGTGCGCTTCGGCCCACATGCGGATCGGATAGGGCCGGTTGGTCACCCGCAGGTGCAGCCAGCGGCCCTGCAGTTCGGCGTACTGGCCCGCGATCGCGGCGATCAGGTCGCGCCGCTGCGAGTCCGAGCGGAACGACCAGCGCTGCGGCGCGAGCCGGTACCACGCGTACACCTCATAACCGGTGCGTAACAGGTGCCCGTCGATGCTTCGCGCGGCGATCGACGGGGTATAGGTAGGTATCGCCTGTTCGCCGGGCAGGCGCCTGCCCTTGCGACCGGCCTGCTTGGCCTGCGCGGAACGGACCTGCTGCGGGGTCTGCCACCCGTTGTGCAGGTCTTGTTCCCGTTTACCTCGGCTTCCGCCGCGACCGAACAACGACTACCTCCCGGCCGGAGCGTTGCTGCGGCTCCGGCGCGCTCGTGGTGTGCCCTGCGCTCCGTGGTGCGTGGGTCCGCTGAAACCGTGCTCCTTGAGAGCGGCGCCTCCAGCCGAACCCTTCCCTTTATAACTGTGTTGCTGCCGCGCGCGCCGTTTCCGGCGTTTGTGCTTGGGCAGCGGGCGCTCGGCCCGTACCCGGACGCGGCTGGCGCTGACCGCGCCGCCGGTCCCCGTGGTGCGCTCACGCGGGGCGCCGAGTTCGCGCGCCCACATGGCGGCCACGGCGCCGAGCGGGCGCTCGTGGCTGATCTTGGCGGTGATGAACCGCGTGATCACGATCGTGATCACGAAGCCCCACGCGGTCGAGAAGAATCCGAAACTGATGCCCGCCCACCGCTGCACGGTGAGCACGACCAGGAAGATGGGTATGCCGATGAGCCACGCCACGTAGCGGGCGCGCCAGGGAAAGGTCGCTTTGGGAGGTCCCAGCCAGACGGCGTCGACCCGATAGACCTCGTCATCTGTCCGGATGCGCACTGCCGGCGCCTCAGCCGGTGAAGAGGCCAGCGATCCACTGGCCCACGTTGACCCCGGCACCACTGACGGCGAGCCCGATGATCGCGAGCGCGATCACCACACCGGCGAGGCGGCGCATGACACCCGCGTTGTCGCCCTTGCCGCCGCCCAGCCAGAGCAGGAGGAGCGCGACGGCGAGTAGCACCAGGGGAATGATGTTGTCGATCAGCCAGCTGCGGACGTTGCCGGTCCCCAGCTCGCCGGCGGCCAGCGTCTCGAAGGTGGTCAAGGTGGTCATCGCTTACTCCCGGTGCGCGGAGCTTGGTCGCTTGGTCGCGATCTGCCGGTGGGCCCCGCTTGGTTCTTCATGGTGCTTCGTGCACATCATGGCGTCACGAGGCGTAGTGGTCAAAGCGCTCTCTGTAGATATGTCGATCTGGGCCCGGCTCTCGGCTCGACCGGGATGTCCGCACTCCATCATCACGGCAAGGGCCCTCAGGATTAACCCCCATCGCCCGGATTTCGCAGTGCGTGGAGGAACTCACCCACAAGGGAGCGTTTTGGTCACTGTGGGTAGAGGGTTTTCGGGCGAGATGAAGCCGCGAACAGTGTGACATGCCCTGTTCGGCCGCAATCGGCGAGTCCTTTGTGTAAGCGCGCCAGGGACCAGCCGCTCCGCAGGTGATCAACGGTCCGTGACAATGACGGCTCATTCGAGACGCTCGGTGACCCGAACGGCGGGTTTTCGAAGCGTTTGGATGTTCCGGCGATCGGGAATGCCCCCTGACCGTGTGAGCGACCTATCAACTCTCCGGCGGGTTGCGCGCGGCGTTTCTGAAGCGGTCAGCGTTTCAGAAACGGACTTCGCGGCGGTTAGCCGCGCCCGGCGCCCGCGGCGAACACGCCCGACGGGAACGCGCCCGCCGAGACCGCGGTCCGGCTGAGTTCACGGCCGAGGTCGTGGAGCCGTTCCGTCTTGTCCGCGCCCAGGCGCGTCCATGGGCCGAGCGCCGCTTGGTTGGTGACGCGCTCGATGTCGGCGCGAAGCTCCTGCCCCTTGCCCGTGAGTTCGCCTTCGGCGTCCATGAGCCCGCGGTCGGCGAGTGCGGCCACCTCGGCTTCCCACTGCTCGTCGGACCAGCCGCGGGTCAGCCGGGCGGCCGCGGCCTGGAAGCCCTTGCCGGTCGCCGTGTGCGTGACGAGCGCACCGAGCCCGCTCAGCCCGTGCTCGACCAGCGCGGCGATGTGCCCGTCGCCGCGGAATTCACGCAGCAGGGTGATCGCGTGCCACAGCGCGAGGTGCGGCCGCGCCGGATATGGGAGATCGGCGTGTGCCGCGTACAGCGGACGGCCTTCCGGCGTGCAGCCGTCGGCGGCTTCGCGGGCGAGCTCCGCGGCTTCGGCGACCTCCGCCGACGCCACGGTGTCGTCGCCGAGCAGGCGGCGCAGCACGACGTCGGCGGCGTCCAGCCTCGCGGCGAGCACGTCGGCCGGCGTCGCGAGCGTCCACGCGCGCGGAATGTGGCGCGCGACGAGTTCGGGATTGAAGTTGTAGAAGGTGGCCGCGACGCCGCCCGCCCCGATGGCACCGAAAGCGGCCGAACGGCCGGCGAAGTAGCACATCCGGCCAGGCCGCAGGCCCGCTCCGGTCAGTTTGTCCTCGGTCTCGGGCGCGAAATAGATCATCGCGTGCAGAGGATCGAGTACTCGGTGCAGCCGGAACGCGAGGTCGCCCATACGGCTGACCCTACCCCGCGGTAGCCAGGCCGGCCGGTCCATTCGGGCAGTGAAAGGGACGAGTTGGCATGTAAGCCGGATCCTGTCCTCACGGCGAACCGTGATGAGCGGTCATCCATCTCGGCCTGCCGTCGCCGGCAGGCTCTAGCGGCCTACCCGCAGACTCGGACGGGCCGTCCTCGAACGCCTGCGCAGGAGCTCGCGCTCCCTCTTGGCCTTGCTCCGGGTGGGGTTTACCTAGCCACCCCGGTCACCCGGGGTGCTGGTGGTCTCTTACACCACCGTTTCACCCTTACCCCCGTCCGGAGACGGGGGCGGTCTGTTTTCTGTGGCACTGTCCCGCGGGTCGCCCCGGGTTGCCGTTAACAACCACCCTGCCCTGCGGAGTCCGGACTTTCCTCGAGACGGTTACCCGTCACGCGACCGCACTGCCAACTCGTCCGCCGGGAAATGTTACCGGTTGGACAGGTCGCGTTCGTGCCGCCGTGCCGCGCGGGGCGCGAGGCCGGTTCCGGGTCACCCGGTCGGCGACGCGGGCAGCCCGTTCAGGTTCTCGCTCCCGTCCGGGCCGACCGCGAACCAGGCGAGGCTGACGCCCTGCCCGTTCCATTTGCCCGGCGACGCCGTCGCGTTGCGGTACAACGGCCAGCCGCCGAGTGTCACCTGCCAGGTGCCGTCCGCACGGGGGATGGTGCCCACCAATTTCTGATCGATGCCGACCGCGACCGGCGTGCCCGTGGTCAGCACAGGCGGCCAGGTCCTGGTGCACGCGTCGACGCAGGCCGACATCGGCGGTTTCGCGCTGTCCCTGTCGTATCGGTAGAGCACGGCGCCGTCCCCGTCGACGACGGCGTTGCCCAAGGTCGGCAGCCGCACGGCGGCGATCCGCGCGGGCGCGGGCGGCACCGGTTTCCCGGTCGGCGGCGGCGCCTGCGGGGTCGGGGACAGTTGCTCGGTCACCGGCGCCTGGACCGCCCGGCCGCCGACCACGATCGGCGCGACCGGGTCATCCCCCCGCCACCACATCAGTGCGACGGCGATGAGCACCGCCGCCAGCAGGGCGATGACGGGTTTGGCCTGACGCACGGCTGTTCTCCCTTTCGACGCGGGAAACGGGGTTCTGCTCGGCGATTTCGGCCGTCCAGCTGAGCATCGCGGCGGGGCTGTTCAGGCAGACGACGCCGACGAGGCGGCCGTCGCGCACGAAACCGGTCACGGATCGGTCGCCGGATTCGGGCGGGCTCAGCTCGACGGTGTCGGTGCCGAGCGCGGGCATGCCGGCGACCTGGATCCGGACACCGTGCTGCTCGGACGAGAACCGCGGGACCGGCGCGAACGGTCGTGCCGCGCGGGGCCCCGCCATCAGGCTTTCGGCCGCAGCGCAGCCCATTTCGACCGCGTTGAGCCAGTGCTCGACGCGCTGCGGCGCGTTTCCGAACCGCAGGTTGGGCCACTGTGCCACGTCGCCGGCGGCGACAACGCTGTCGGTGCCGACGACGTGGCAAGTGGGGCCGCAGGCCAGGCCGTCCGCGATGGGCAGCCCGGCACCACGCAGCCAGGACACTGACGGGACGGTCCCGACGGCGATGACGGCACAGGAGACGTCGAGCAGATTGCCGTCGACGAGCTGGATGCCGAGGCTGCGCCGCTCCGGCAGCCAGCGGCGGATCGAGGTGCCGAGCGCGAGGCGGACCCCGTGATCGGCGTGCAGCGAGGTCAGCCGTCTGCCGACCTCGGGGCCGAGCGTGTCACCGAGCAACGTCGGCGCCTGGCCGACGATCACCGCCTCCCGGCCGAGCTCGCGCACGGTCGACGCGATCTCACAGCCGAGGAACCCGCCGCCGATCACCGCGACCGGGCCGTCGCTGGCGGCCAAACCGTGCCGAAGCGCCATCGCGTCGGCGAGCGTCCGGACCACGAAAACGCACGGATGGTCATACGGCGCGCTGGGCAACCGGCGGGATTCGACGCCCGTGGCGATGACGAGCCCGTCGTAGCGGACCTCTTCGGCTCCCGGCAGGTGCACGACGCGACGCCGGGGTTGCAGGTGCACGGCGGTGGTGTTGAACCGCCACACGGCGTCGACGTCACCTGGCGCGGCCAAGCGGACGTCGGGCGGGGTCGCGGTGCCCGCGATGAGCTGCCTGGACAGCGCCGGCCGGTGATAGGGCATGTCGGGCTCGGAGCCGATGATCATCAGCCTGCCGCCGAAACCCAGTTCCCGCAGGCGTTCGGCGGCGCGGAGCCCGGCCGGGCCCGCACCCACGATGACGATCTGCTCGGTGTGGTCGGTCACGGTGTGGCTCCCTCGAGTTGGATGGCACGCATCGGGCAAGCTCTGGCCGCGGCCCGCACCTGCTGGGTCTGGGCGGATTCGGGCTGCCGCAGGTACAGCAGCCGCCGGTCGTCCTGCAGCTGGAAGACCTCGGGGGCTTCGGCCTGGCACATCCCGTATCGGTGGCACCGATGACCGTCGACGCTGACCAGGACGATTTCGCTGCCCGCGGGCACCGCGAGCGTGGCCGGATCCGTCTGGAGGAGGCCGAGGCGGACCAAACGCGCCGTCGGCAGGAAGCGCAGGACGGTCACCATGACCGCGGGGACCGAAACGGTGATCCCGCCGAGCCACACCACCGACAAATGGCCGTTGGCGATCGCCCCGAACCACGAATGGATCATCAGCAGGCCGACGGCCGCGTACCCGCTCTGATGCAGGCGCCGCCAGCCGCGGTACGCGAGTCCGCGCCGGACGCCCGCGGCGATCGCGATGGCGACGCACAGTTCGAACCCGACGATGGCGCAGGCGTGCCGCGCGTATCCGCCGCCCGCGAAGGGAACGAGCAGTTTCAGGACGGTCAGCGTGTCGTCGTCGAGGAAAAGGAAAGTCAGCGCGTGCAGCATCCCGCTCGCGAGGGTGAAGGCGGCGAGCATCAGATGCCCGCTGCGCAGCGCGTGATGCCCGGTGACCCGGCGGATCCAGCCGGTCGCGGTCAACACGCCCCAGACCAGGGTGAGGCTCATCGTCACATACGCCACCCGGCCCGAAAGCGTGGCGATCTCACGGATTCCGCTGTCGTGCGCCGAGGGCACGGCCGCTAGAAGGTACGACTGCATCGGCGTCACTTCCCGCTCGGGGAACCGAGCAGGCGGATCAGGCGGAACGTCGCCGCACCCGCGATGACCACCAGCACGGCGGCGAGCACGAAGTCGGCGCCGCCGAGGGTGTTGCCGCCGCGGGCGGCGGTCAGCACGAGCGAACCGGATTCGGCCATGCCGGTGCTTTCGAGCAGGTTCAGCTGGCGCAGCATGGTTTCGACCACGGTCTGCGCGAACGCGCGTACCGCGTCGTCGAGTGTCGCGGCCCGCACCTGGGACGCGAGTTCGAAAAGTGTGCCGTGCGCGGCGCGCAGGCGGTTGACGTAAAGACGGTCGAACCGCTGCCCCGGCTCGCTGGCGCGGATCTCGTCCGTCCACGCCTGCTGTTCCCGGGTCGCGGTGTCCGGCAGCGCGACCCCGAGCCGCCCGGCCAGTGACCGCACCATCGGATCGAGGCGGTCGTAGTCGCGGACGATCTCCGCGCCGACTTCCCGCACCCTGACCGTGTTCCCGTGCTGCTGGGCCAGGACGCTCGCCTGGCCTTCCCACACACCCGCGCGATGAACGGCGACCAGCAGATCCCGGTCAGCCGACCGTAGTTCCATCGCGTCCGCCCTACTGAATTCCGCTAACGCGGCGCATGCCAGCGTCAACGCAATGCCCATGCCCATGACCACGCCCTTTGCCACGGATCGGAACAGCATTGCCGATGTCCCTTCGCATAATGACTCGTAAAAGGAGGTACGCGGCCTCGGACTAGCCGGTTCAGGACTTAACGGCTGTAACAAATGTGATCTGCATCACATCAAATAGTACTCATGAGTTAAATTTTGTGGACGGCGGCAACATATAGCCCGCACGGATCTTCTGCGCTACGCTCGCGACACCCATTCTCTCACCTCGCGGGAGGTCGCGGCCTTATGGAAGCAGTGAGTGGCAGAGGGTGACGGTTCAGTCGGGAACACCCCCAGCACGATCCCGACGATCCCAAGGAAGAGCTCATGTCCTTGCTGTACAAGGACTTCCGCGACCGGCTGTTCGCACAAGTCCTCCGGCTGACAAATAATGACCGGCAGTGGACCGAGGACGTGGTGCAGGAAACTTTTATCCGCGCATGGCAGCATTCCGACGATCTGAACCGCGAACCCGGAATGTTACGCGGTTGGTTACTGACCGTTGCCCGCAGAATAGTGATCGACGGCTGGCGTAACCGTTCGGTCCGTCCGCGTGAAGTAGAACTCGAATCACCGGACACTGCCGAGACATCAGACGAAACGGATCGCACATTGGCCGCGATGGTCGTCGCCGACGCGTTGCGCCATCTCGATCACAAACACCAGTCGGTCGTATTCGAGACCTATTTCGCCGGCCGCACTGTGCGTGAGGCGGCGATCATACTGGGACTGCCGGAGGGCACCGTCAAGTCGCGGTTGTACAACGCGATGCGGACGTTGCGCCGGGCACTGGGGGAGCTGGGGTCACGATGAGGATTCGGAGGCCGGGCCATCGTGGATTGGCCGCATACAGCCTCGGCGTGCTGGACGCCGAGGCCGCGGGCGCGTTCGAAGCGCATTTGAGACGTTGCCCGGCCTGCCGCCGCGAACTGGACGGGTTGCGCGCGGTCGTCAGCGCGCTGGGCCAAGCCGAGCATCTGGGCTATCTGCCGCCGGGCAACGGCCCTGGCGCGCGCACCGCGCCCGCACGCAAGCAGAACACCCTGCGCGTGCGGTGCCGCTGGCTCCCACTGCTCGTGGCCAACCTGCTGTTCTGCCTGGCGACGATGCGCATCTCTGCCCCTGCCCCAGTGGCTGACGGTCTGGCCGTCACGCCGCGCGACGGTGAAAGGGTTTTCCCACTTTCAATTACCATCGAGTAGTCTGCCGCAAGCCGACACGAAGGTCTCTACGGTGCGTACCGAAGCAAATTCCGAGAGCCCCTACGGCGGACCTTCGGTACCGAAGCGTCCAGCCGGCGCCCCGCGTTTCGGGCGCGACGACGAGTTCAACGCGCTGGCCGCCATGTACGACGGCGTCGCCCGCGGCCGAGCCACCAGCGCGGTGCTGGTCGGCGAGTTCGGTATGGGCAAGACAGCGCTGCTCGAAGCGCTCTCGGAGTACGCGAAACGCACGGCCTTCGCGGTCGTGATCGCGAAGGGCTCGGGCCTCGAGACCCACCTCAGCGGCGGCGTCACCAGGCAGTTGTCCGATGGGCTCACGCGCGCGCTCGGCGGCGCGCCGCTCAAATCCCCGCTGGAGGAACGACCGCGCACCGAACACGACCAGACGGCGGCGCTGGAAGGTTTTCTCCATCTGGTTCGCGACGTGGCCGGGCGCGGCCCACTGCTGCTGGCCGTCGACGACATCCATCTCGCCGACGCCTGGTCGATGCGTTGCCTCGCCTACATTCGGTACCGGGTGACCGAATACCCGGTGTTGATCGTGCTGACTTCCATTCTGGGTCAGACATTGACCGGCGAGGTGTCACTTCTGGAACTCGCTGGCTGCTCCCCCGCCATCATCAAGCTTACCGGTCTCGGCGTCGAAGAAACCGCGCGTCTCATCGCCGCGAAATCCATGAGCTTCACAGGAGCGGCAGCCGACTGCCGCGAAGCCACCGGCGGAAATCCTTTTCTTCTCAACAACCTGCTCGTCCGGCTGACGCCTGGCGCCGATGTCCACACGGTCGGCTCCCCCGCGGTCGGCGAGGTCCTGCGAGCCAGGCTTCGGGTGTACCCCGCCGCCGCTCAGCTCGTGCGCGCGGTGGCGATCTTGGGCGAGGACGCCGGTTTCGACCGCATCGCAGCGCTCGCCGGTGTCGACGAGCGCGTCGCGATGGAGGGCGTGGACACGCTCGTCCGCCTGAGACTGCTCACCAATACGGGATTGCCGACCTTCACCTACTCGTTCGTAAGACATTCCGTCCTGCAAGACATTCCGCTGGCGACCCGCGCGGTGAGCCATGCGCGAGCCGCCGAGTTGCTCGCCGACGCCGGCGTCCCCGGCAAGCGCGTGGCCGCACATTTGCTGGAGGCGCACACCGTCAGCACCCCGTGGGGAATCGATATCTTGCGGAACGCGGCGTGGGCGGCCGTGTTCGAAGGCGAAGAAGAGCTCGCCGTCCGCTGCTTGAAGCGCGCGCTCACCGAGCGGATGTCACCCGGCAAACGGGTCGCCACCACATTGCAGCTTTCCCACGCCGAATACCGGATCGACCCGGCCGCGGCGATGTCCCGCGTGCGCGAAGCCGTCGGCCACATCGACACGCATCGCATCGCCAGCCACACCGCGATGATGATGATCCTCTGCTTGTGCAGCGGCGCCGACAGCCAGCTCGCCGTGTCCGCCGCGAGCCTGATCGCGGCCAGGGTGAGTTCGGGCGGCCCGGAAGCCACCTGGCCACTGCAATGCATGATCTATCTGGCCGAGACGGGGAACAGTCTCACTCCCGCCCCCTTGTTCAGCGAGGACTGGACACCCGGCCCCGACGCCGAGCCGGAACTGCGACGAACCCACGCCGCGCTGTTGGCGCTCGAGGTCCTTCGCCGCGGTGAATCCGCGAGCGAGGCGGTCCGTCATCTCGGCGACGCGTTGTCCGGCGACCAAGGCCAGCTCTTCGAGCAGCCGTATTTCTTCACGCTCGTGACGGCCACGCTCGCCGACGAGCCCGCGCTCACCGATCGCCTCTGCCGCCTGCTCGACAGCACCGACGAGCCTTTCGATTATCACCTGCGCAAGGGCTCGATGGCAGCACTCGCCAGGGGTATCGCACTACAGAGTGAAGGCAAGCTCCTCCGGGCGAGCGTCTACTACGAGTCGCTGCTGCGCTTGTTCGACGAACGCCGAGCCACCAGCGCCTGCCCGATCGCAGTCCTCGCGGTAGCCCACCTGGCCGAGGTCTACACCGATCTCGGCAGACCCGACGAGGCCGAGGAACTGCTCGCCGGCATCGATTTCGACGGCACCAAGCAGCTCTTCCAGCACAACTACCTGCTCTACGCGCGCGGCAAGCTCCGCGTCGCCACCGGCGACACCCAGGCCGGGCTCGAAGACCTGCTCGACTGCGGCCGTCGCCTCGAACGCCACGGCCTCACGTTCCCGGCGTTCGCCGCCTGGCGCCCGCTGGCCGTCCGCGCGGCATTGATACTCGACCGCACCGAGCTGGCGGCCGTACTCGCCGACGCCGACACCACCGCGGCGGACCGATGGGACACGCCCCGCGCCCGTGGCAGCGCCATGGCGGCCTTGGCGCTCACCCGCGAGGACGAAGAAGCGGAGCGCCTTCTGCTCAAGGCCACCGAGCTGCTAGAGGCCTCACCCGCACGTCTGCAGCTGGCGACCACACTGGCCGAACTCGGCGCCGCACGGGCGCGGCGCGGGCACACCGAGCAGGCGACAGCGGACCTCCGGCGCGCGGTGGAACTGAGCACCCAATGCGGCGCGCGTCCGCTCACCCGTCGCGCGAACGAAGAGCTCCACGCCGTCCAGATGACGACGAAGGACACGGCGCACGGCCTGACCCGGCAAGAAGGCCGGATCGCCATGATGGCGGCGCGTGGCCTCACCAACCGCGAGATCGCCGAAACCCTGCACCTGACCAGGCGCACGGTCGAGCTGCATCTCTCCGGCGCCTACCGCAAACTCGGCATCACCGGCCGCGCCGAGCTGGCCGCCGCGCTCACGGCCTAACCTTCGGCCGTGACTTGGGCAGCGGTAGGCAGCTTCGCGCTGCTGGTAGTTGTGCTCGCATTCGCCATGCTCCGCCCACGCGGCTTGCCGGAAGCAGTCGCCGCAGTGCCCGCGGCCGGCGTCGTGCTGGCGCTAGGCCTGGTATCGCCGGCCGCTGCTGTACAGCGAGCCCTGGAAATCTTGCCCACACTGGGCTTCCTCGCCGCGATCCTGCTGCTTTCGTACCTCGCGAGCGTCGACGGCGTTTTCACCTGGCTCGGTGAACGCCTTGCCGCCGCCTGCCACGGGAAGCCAAAACGCCTCCTCCTGCTCACCTTCGCGGCCGCGTCCGGCGTCACGGCGATCCTCAGCCTTGACGCGACGGTGGTCTTGCTGACCCCAGTGGTGTTCGCCACCGCGACGAGCCTCCGGCTCCCGGCCAAACCGCACGTTTACGCCTGCACGCACCTGGCGAACTCCGCCTCGACGTTGCTGCCGGTGTCGAATCTGACCAATCTGCTCGCGTTTTCGGCGTCGGGGCTGACCTTCGCCGGTTTCACCGCGCTGATGGCGCTGCCGTGGCTGGTCTCGATCGGCATAGAACTCGTGGTGTTCCTGCGCTTCTTCGCTTCCGACCTTACCGGCCGATCGGACGCGGTTCCCCGGTCGACCATCAGCACACCCAGATTCGCACTCATCGTGTTGACCTTGACCCTCGTGGGTTTCGGCATAGGACCGCTGATCCATGTGGAGCCTGTCTGGATCGCCGCCGCGGCCGCCGCGATACTCGCCATCCGCGCGCTGGCCACCCACACGGTACGACCACTCAGCCTCGTCACCGAGGCCTCGCCACTGCTGTGCCTGTTCGTCCTCGGACTCGCGGTCGTCGTCGAAGCCGTGTCCGAGCACCTGCTCGGCGGTGTGCTCCACGCGGTCTTGCCGAACTCGACCGGGCTGGCTGAACTCCTGCTCACCGCGGTCATCGCGGCCGTGCTGGCGAACTTGGTCAACAACCTGCCTGCGACCTTGATCCTGCTGTCCGTCCTCGGCACGCATCCTGACCCGGGATTGCTGCTCGCGGTACTCCTGGGCGTCAACATCGGCCCGAACGCGACCTACCTCGGTTCGCTCGCGACGCTGCTCTGGCGCCGGGTGCTCGCCGGCAGCGGCGTGACTCCGGCATTGCGCGAGTTCCTGCGCCTCGGCGCTTGGACCGTCCCTTTGTCCCTGGTAGGCGCCGTCGTCGCGCTGTGGTGCGGTCTCGCTCTCACGTGACACGATGACCGGCTATGAAGGTACTGGTCTGGCTCAGCGAAGGCACCTGGCCATCCTGCGTCGACGCGGTCCGTGCTTTGGAGACGCCCGCGCAGCTCACGCTGTTGCACGTCGTCGACACGGACATCGAAGAGGCGATGCGCGACGCGTACGGCGGACTCCTCTCCCGGCACGGCCATGACCCGGCACGTGATCTGCAGGTACTGACAGGCCCAGCCGAACAAGCGCTGCTGGACGACGCCGCAGCCCGCCTCGGCCGGCCTTGTGAGACAGCCGTACGGCGAGGTCATCCACAACACGAGGTGGTCGCCGCCTGCGCGGACGTGGATCTGCTCGTGTGCGCCCGCGACCACGCAGGTCCTGGCCCGAAGAGCCTTGGTCGTCATACGAGGTTCGTGGTCGACCACGCTCCTTGCGCTGTCCTGCTCGTATGGCCATGACCAGCGCGTGCACCCTGCCCACGACCAACCAGGACGCCCCTATCCAGCGAGCCTAGGCCAGATGCGAGATGTCGTTCACCAATCGAACGGACGCGTTGCCGTCCGGGTAGAACTCCACGATGGAGAGCGAAGCCAAGTCAAGGTGCAGCCGGAACAGCAGTGACGGCCCGGCGTCGAGCCCCATCCGAAGCAGCGTCTTGATCGGTGTCACATGGCTGACCACGATCAGCGTCCGCCCACCGTACTGGGCGATGAGCTCATCACGCGCCTTCCGCACGCGGCGATGCACGGTGTCGAAGCTTTCGCCACCGGGAGCCGGTATCGAACTGTCGCTCAGCCAGGCCCGGTGCAATTCCGGGTCGCGCTCGGCCGCCTCGGTGAACGTGAGGCCTTCCCATTCCCCGAAATCGGTCTCCACGAAACCCGGATGCGTCTCAACGCGGCCGCCGAGCGCGTCGGCGACGGCCTCAGCGGTCTGCCGGGTACGGGTCAGCGGGGAAGCGACGATCGGCGCCACCTCGTCCCCCGTGACGAATCCCTTCATCCCCGCCAGCCGCTTGGCCGCCGCGGCGACCTGCGCCTGGCCGAGCTCGGTCAGCGGCACATCTCCACGGCCGGAATACCGGCGGTCGACGGACATCGCGGTCTGGCCATGACGCAGCAGGAAGAGTTTCGTCGGTGTCCCGGTGGCACCCGTCCACCCCGTCGCCGATGACCGGTTGGGCTCCGATACGCGAGTGGGTTCCGGCGTCCGGACGGCCGTGGGCGCCTTGACGACGTCCCCATCCATGGCCTGGTTGGCCAAGCGATCGGCATAGGAGTTCTCGGCGCGCGGTATCCATTCGAAGCGCACCTTGGCGAAGCCGGCCGCCAGCTCGCGCGCCTCCTGCGCGAGCGGCTGGAGTGCCGGGTGCTTGATCTTCCAGCGCCCGGACATCTGCTCGACCACGAGTTTCGAATCCATCCGGACATCCACAGTGGACGCCCCGAGTTCGACAGCCGCCTTGAGCCCGGCGACGAGGCCGGAATACTCGGCGACATTGTTCGTCGTGATACCCAGCGAGTCGAGCCGTTCGGCGAGCACCTCGCCGGTCACCGCATCCTTGACGACGGCACCGTAGCCCGCGGGACCCGGATTTCCCCGCGAACCGCCATCGGCTTCGATGATCACCTTCACAGGCCGGACTCCAACGTCCGGACGAGGATCGCACCACAGTTCTCGCACTGGATCACGGTGTCGTCGGCCGCGGCCTTGATCTCGTTGATCGTGTTGCGGTCCATTTCAAGCTGGCAGGCACCGCACTTGCGAGCCCGCAGCAAAGCCGCGCCGATGCCCTTGTGCTCCCGCACTCGCTCGTAGAGCTTGAGCAGGTCTTCCGGAAACCGCGGCAGGAGCTTCGCGCGATCCTCGTCCCGGCGCGCCTGTGTGGTGTCGAGATCGGCGAACACCTCGTCGCGACGCCTGACGGCGTCCGCTGCTTCCTGCTCGGCCTTGTCGACCTCGGCACCGGTGCGCTGAGCGTCGAGTTCGAGCGCCTCGCGGCGTTCCATCAGCTCGAGCACGTCGTCTTCCAGCGCGGTCTGACGGCGCTGAAGCGTTTGGAGCTCGTGCTCGATGTCGGCCATCTGCTTGGCGGCCACGGTGCCCGACTCCAGCAGCTTGCGGTCACGATCCTCACGAGCGCGCACGGAGTCGACTTCGCGTTCTTGCCTGGCGACCTCGCGGTCGAGGTCGGACACGGCGGTCTGCACGGCGACGAGCGCGTCACGACGTGCGCGCGCGGTCTTCTCCGCCTGCTCGATCTCGGCTAGCTCCGGCAAGGTTCGACGGCGATGCGCGGTCCGCGAAAGCTCCGCGTCCACCTTGGCGAGCTCGAGCAGTTTACGCTGCACGGCGGATTCGGCTTTCACAGTGCTCCCTAGTTTTCTGCCCTGATGTTCCAGGGGTCGGTACGCCGCGTGGAGACGTGAACGTCGACGGTACCGGGGAAGGCAACGCGGATCACGCCCGAGGCTTGTTCGCACCACGGCCACTCGCTCGCCCAGTGCGTGACGCCGACCAGGGCGGGGCCGCCACCGGCGAGATGTTCTCCGGCCGCATGATGCCGGAGGTCGGCGGTCACATAGGCATCGACCCCGGCCGCCGTCGCCTGCTTGAGGTAGCTGTCACCCGCTCCGCCCGACACGGCAACGGTCTTGATGGGCCGTGTGGCGTCACCGGCACCGAACACCCCTGGCTCGGTCTTCGGCAATGCACGCGCCACCCGCGCCACGAACTCGGCGAACGGCTCGGTCTCGGGAAGCTCGCCGATGCGCCCGATGCCGGTGACTCCGTCCGCGTTGGCGTCGAGCGGCTTGAGCACACGCAACCCCAGTGCCCCGGCGAGCGCGTCGGACACTCCGGGGCTCGCGGAATCGGCATTGGTGTGCGCGCAGTACAGGGCTACACCCGCACGGATCATGCGGTGCACCAGTCTGCCTTTCGTGGTGTCCGCGGCTACGCCATGCACCCCGCGCAGCATCAGCGGGTGGTGCGCGACGATCAGCTGCGCGCCGAGCTCGATCGCCTCTTCAACGGTCTCGTCGACCGGATCGACACACACCAGCACCTGGTCGACCTGCTCGGCGGGATCACCACAGACGAGTCCGATGGCATCCCAGGACTCGGCCAGCTCCGGCGGATACGCCTGCTCCAGAGCGGTGATGACTTCGGTGACTGCGGGCATGGGCCGATCTTCGCATGTAGCCTCCGAAGTCATGCGCGTTCGGTCCTGGGTCGCTTGCGCCCTCCTGTCCACTGGCGGGCTCGCAGTCACCGCCATACCCGCCGCGGCTTCGACGCCATCGTCTTCCTCACTCTGGCCGCTGACAGACCTGGCGGCACAGCGGGTGCAGATCGCGGACAAGGTCGCCGCGGCGAAGTTCGGCACCACGCAGCCGATCGACGATCCTGTCCGCGAGCAGCAGATTCTGAACGAGGTCGCGATCAAGGCAGCCAAACTCGGGCTGGATCCGGTCACGACCGTGCGTTTCTTCCGCGACCAGATCGAAGCGAACAAGGTCGTGCAACGCGGCCTCTACGCACGCTGGACCGCCCATCCGGAAGAACAGCCCTCGGTGCGCCCCGATCTGGCGACCGAAGTCCGGCCGATCATCGACCGGCTCAACGCCGGCCTGCTCGACCAATTCGCCGCCACGGTGACCGTGCGAGCCGGCCACACCTGCGAGCTCCGTCTTGTCATCACCACCAGGGTGGTCGACCTACGACGGCACCTGGACCGCCTCCACCAGCGTGCCCTGGTAGAGGCGGTCCAGTCCGTATGCGGTTAGAACGGCCATCCAGCGGTCTCGCCCTGCCTCGGTCAGCGGAATCATCTTGAAGGCCTGGTCGGGCCAGCCCACCGAACGTGTACCGGCCCGCGGCCCCGACGGGCGTGTGGCCGTATCGGTACCCGGCGAGATTCCGGGTGTAGATCGGAACCGACGCCGGAAGACTCGTACCGACGTCGCCATGAGCAGCCTGCTCATCGGTGATGATGACCACTCGGTCGTGCCCCGAGTAGTCACCACGCACCGCATCAGCGGTCTCGCTGCCGCCGCCGAGAAAGTACCCATCGTTCTTCCAACGGTCCACCATCCCCAGCAGCGACTCCCGCTTGCGCGGCTTGAACATCCGCTGCCCTGAGCTGAACGAAACCACCTGCGCGTGCGCACACCGAGCTGCGAGCGCGAGGCCGAAGACCGCGACCACGTCCCAACACATCAATGAACCGTCCTTGCTGAATGGACTGTGCATCGAATGCGAAGTGGTGTTCTCGCCGACCATGTTGGACACGGCAAGCAGGAAAAGTTCGGTCTTCACGTCGCGCACGTATACCGGTGCCACCTTCGTAGGTGGTCGTCCGGACCGCGGTGTTGAACTTGGCCCCCCAAACCCATCTTGCCTGTGAGAGACGCACACAGACTCACTCGAGTAATAGTCGGTGAAGGTATGTCAAATGCTCTGCCGAATTGAGCTACCAGGCCCGCTGAGGCCTGGACGGGATTCGAACCCTCAGCGCTTTGCTTCAGCAGTAACCCTGACCTGCGCACCGAGCGCATCTGCCTGCGCTTTCCCCGAGAAATTATCGCCTACGGCTCGGTTTCATGAGGAGTGAAGTAGCCGTGGGCCTCGCACCGGGACTGCTCCGCAAGGCTAACAGCGCGACGACCACTGACTGAACCGTTTTACGGCCGCGACGCGATAGGCCAGACTGGCGCCATGCTTCATGTCTGCTTCGTATGCTCCGGCAACATCTGCCGCTCGCCCATGGCTGCTCTCGTGTTCCAGGAGCACCTCCGCCGCGAAGGGTTGGCCGTGCGAGTCAGCAGTGCCGGCACAGGCGCGTGGCATGCGGGTGAACCTGCCGATTCCCGCGCTCAGGCGACCCTACGCGCCTCTGGCTACCCGACCTCACACATCGCGGCCGAAGTCGGCGACGACCATCTGGAAGCCGATCTCCTGCTCGCCGCGGACGTGGGCCACTTGCGTTTCCTTCAGAGCCGCGTCGCGGATCCGTCGAAAGTGCGGCTCCTGCGCGAGTTCGATCCGGAGGCACCAGAAGGAGCGGAAGTGCCGGACCCCTACTACGGCGCGGACGGCGGCTTCGCGGAGGTGCTGGCGATGATCGAGCGCACCGTTCCGGGTCTGTTGAAGTGGGTTCGGGAACAGGGATGACGCCCGAGGAGGCAGCCGAGCTCCTTCTCAACCGCCAGGTTGAAAGCATCCGGCCTCTGTCCACGGGTGTTTACGTCGTGACCAGCGCGGAAAGACGCTTCGTGCTGAAACGCACCGCAGGCCCGGCGGAGTCTGCAGGCCTGCGCTGGTTGAACGAACACGACGATGTGGCGATCCCGCACGTACACGGTTCTGATGACGACTGGTTGGCCACTGATTTTGTCGCCACAGGTCCGGCTACGAACGTGGCCGCGGAGGCATTCGGAAGAGGCCTGGCCGCCTTGCATTTGCGCGGCGCGGAAGCATTCGGCGCCGCTCCGCCTGACGGGCCTGCACGCGCCACAATCGGCCTCGCGCCCTTACTGAACGAACCCTGTGCCGACTGGCCAACATTCTACCGGCGGTACCGCATCGAGCCTTACGTCAGGTCATGCGTTGACCAGGGGTTGATGACCACCCAACAGGCACACGTATTCGACTTGGTCGGCACGGTACTACCCCAGCTCTGCGACGACGGAGAACCGCCCTCACGGCTGCACGGCGATCTCTGGAGCGGCAACCTGCTTTGGGGAGCGAACGGTCAGGTATGGCTGATCGATCCCGCCGCGCACGGCGGTCATCGCGAGACGGATCTCGCGATGCTGCGGCTTTTCGGTGCACCGCTGCTAGACCATATTCTCGGCGCCTACATCGAGACCGCTGCAGAGGCCGGAGCGCCATTGCAAGCAGGCTGGCAAGACAGGACCGACGTGCACCAACTGTTCCCACTGCTGGTGCACGCAGCTCTCTTTGGCAGTGGATACCTGACTCAGGCACTCGCCGCCGCCCGCCGCATCTCGGCACTGTAGTCCTTCACCCTGCAATTCTAAGAAGTGCCAGGTCATTCGCCAATTTCACGTCTGGTCATATATGCTCGATTTTCGAGCCATTTGGACATTTTCGCTCGAATATCGGCATCTTTGCCACTTTCGCCTTGTCGAATTTTTGTCGACCGCAGCACTCGTGGTTAGCGTGGCGACGTGTCCTCCAAGCAAGCAGTCTCCGCGCAGCAGCTGTCAGACGACGAGCTGACTGCCGCGATGCTTGCTTCCGAAGAAGCCTTGAGCCGCGAGTACGCGCGCATCGTGGACCTGGTCGGCGAATTCGACAAACGTTCGCTCGCGCCGGCGAAGGGCTATCGCAACACATCCGTGTTCCTCGTGAACGCGCTTCGCCTGTCCTATAAGGAGGCAAGAGCCAGAGTCGCACACGCGAAACTGGCGATGCCTATCGCCAAGACTGCCTTGGCTTCGGGAAAGATCAACCGAGAACATCTGCAGGAGATCGAGCGAGTCTTGTCGCGAGCACCGGAATCACTGCCCGACACTGAGCTCGCAGCGGGCGAGGATGCGCTGGTCACCCTGGCCCGGCAAGCGAGTCCGTTCACGGTGCGCAAGTCCGGAGCCGGATTCAGGTCGTACTGGGATGTCGAAATCAAAGACCCGAAGACTCGGGAGAAGGAGCTGGCTCGGCCTCGCCGAACATTCAGCTACAACGTGACGTCCGATGGGCTGATGGAGTTCTCGGGCGTCTTCGATCCGGAGACCTCGACGCTGGTGGCAGGTGTTCTCGCGCCGCTTTCGAAGCCAGACCCCGCTGATGAGATCGGCAAGCCTGACCGGCGAACGAAGGACGAACGGCAAGGAGACGCGGTTGCCGCGGTATTCGACCTGGCCGCTCGCGCCCCCGATATGCCTATCAGCGCCAGCGAACGCACCACCATGACCGTGACCGTGGGACTTGATGAGCTCGAACGGCGCGCCGGCGTTGCGATGCTTGCCGATCACCAGGCCGTCAGCGTGTCCCAGCTTCTCAAGATGTGCTGTGACGCGCGGGTGGTGCCGGCCGTGCTGGGAACGGCTGGTCAGGTCTTGCACCTGGGGCAGCCAGCGGAGCTCGCCTCTCCAGCCCAGCTGGCAGCACTCGCGATCCGAGACCGTGGTTGCAGCCGCCCCGGATGCACGAGAGGCCCGAAGTGGTGCGCGCCACAGCAGATGACCCGCTGGATCGCCGAGCATGGCCCGGTCGAACTCAACGATCTCGCTCTGGTCTGCGAACGCGATCGACATCTGCTCCACCACACCGACTGGGAGATCCAGGCGTCTGAGAACCGGATCGAGTGGGTGCCCCCGGCCTGGCTCGATCCCGAGCGGACGCCGATCAGCAACACCGCGCACGACCCGCCTCACCACAGCGCGGCATAGGGGTCGACATGCCGATTCGACGATTCACAGCTGACCATCGGACCGATCTTCGGGGTCTTCAAGGACCTAACTGCCGCGCCTGACCAGGCACGGCCTACCGTGGAGGTGTGCGGTTGAAGTTCCTGCTCCGGCCTGGGTGGCTGGCGTTGACGCTGGTGGTGTTCGCGTTCGCCGGCTCGTGCTTCGCCCTGCTCGCACCCTGGCAATTCACCAGGAGCACCGAGCGTGAGACCCAGAACGCCGCATTGCAGGCATCGTTCGTCGGAGTTCCGAAACCACTCGGCGAGCTACTGCCTGACGGAGCAGCTCCCGATGAGCGGGCGCAGTGGCACCTTGCCACCGTCACAGGCTCCTACTTGCCGGACGCTGAAGTCATCGCGCGACTACGGACCGTGCAGGGCGAAGCCGCGTTCGAGGTGCTGACGCCGTTCAAGCAGGCGGATGGCACGGTGATCCTGGTCGACCGTGGGTACGTCAGGCCGAACGCCAAGTCGCGGGTACCGGACTACGCGCCGCCGCCGACCGGAACGGTGAACCTGGTCACGCGGATTCGAGTGGATGAGAACGACTCGAAGGGGCGAGACGCGTTCGCAGACGCGTCGACCGACGGCAAGCTGCACAGTTACGTCGTCGACTCGCGAGTCGTGGGCCGGGCCGCGAAGCTCGAAATCAGGCCGGGCTACTACCAGCTCGACAACGACCAGCCGGGCGTGCTGAAGGCGCTGCCGCTGCCTCAGACCGACGCTGGCCCGTTCTTCTCCTACGCGTTGCAATGGATCGCGTTCGGGGCGATGGCGCTGTTCGGGTGGGCGTACTTCACGATTCGCGAGCTCAAGCCTGGCGGTGCCTTGACCGGTAGTGACAAGCAGCGGCGCAAGTCCGTTGCCGAGATTCTCGCCGAGGACGAGTCAGCGCCTGCGTCGCAGTCCGAGAAGGCCGGCCAAAACCACTGAGCTTGCGGCGGCGAGCCACCCGACGACGCGAGAGAGTTCGACCGCGCGGGTCACGTGTCCCGCATCCGGGTTTCGGCCCACGCCAAGAACTGGCAGTTCTTCGACGCCGTGTGGGTAGATCGTGCGGCCGCCGACGCGGATTTCGAGCGCACCCGCGAACGCGGCCTCGACACGCCCGGCGTTAGGGCTGGGGTGGGCGATCGTGTCGCGGCGCCAGGCTTTCCAGGCGCCCTCGGCGGACCCACCCACGACAGGGGCGCCTGTCACGGTCAACGCCGCGGCGACGCGTGTCGGGACCAGGTGGACAGCCTCGTCCAAGCGCGCGACGAACCAGCGATATTGAGGGGAGCGGCCACGCGCCTGGCGGCGGAGCACGCTGATCGCTCGAGAACCGAGCAGGCCTGGAGCGCCCGCCAGCGCACCCCAGAATAAAGGGGCGACGACGACGTCGGAAGTATTTTCGGCCAGTGACTCGACGGACGCCCGAGAGAGGGCGATCGTGTCGAGTTCGTCGGCGACCCTTGGGTCGAGGCTGGCGAGTGTGTGGCGAGCGGCCGGGAGTTTGCCGTCTTCGAGGTCGCGGGCCATCGCGGTGCCGTGGGCGGCGAGATCGGCGGCGCCTAGGACAGCCCAGGTCGCGAGTGCTGTACCCGCCGCTTGCGCGGCCGGGCTGCGCCGACCCAGCCCCTCAGTGAGCACGCCGAGCAGGATCGCCGATCCGGCCAAGGCTCCGGCGTGGAGTGCGCCGGCGAGCGGGTGATCCGAGTTCAGGCGGGTGTCGAGGGCGCGGGCGGCCCTGGCGAACGTGCTCGCCGGGCGACCGTGCCGAGGCGATCCGAGTACCCCGTCCGCGGCCACGCCCAGCATCAGCCCGATCGCGCGCCCCGCGGTCACCATGCCCCCTGTGTTTCCTGACAGCCCATCAGTGGGGCAGGCTACCCGGATGACCGTGTTCGTCGTGATGGGTGTGTCAGGTTCCGGGAAGACAACGCTCGGCAAGAAGCTCGCCGAGGCACTTGGAGTCCCCTACGCCGAAGCGGATGAATTCCACTCCCCCGAGAACATCGCCAAGATGAGCTCGGGAACCCCACTGACCGACGAAGACCGCTGGCCCTGGTTGCGGTCGATCGCCGCTTGGATTCACGACCACGAGCGTGGAGGCGGGGTGGTCACGTCGTCAGCGCTCAAGCGCGTCTACCGCGACCTGCTTCGCGAGGGCAATGACGGCGTTCGATTCGTGCATCTGGACGGCAGCAGGGAGCTGATCGCGGAACGCCTCGCGCACCGCAGCGGGCACTTCATGCCGCCGTCACTTTTGGACTCCCAGTTCGCCGACCTCGAAGAACTCGAAGCCGGCGAACCGGGATGGATCATGAATGCCGCGGATCGCCCGGAGGAGATCCTGGCGGCGGTGTTGCAGAGGATCAAACTCGCTGAGTAGCTGCTCGAAGCCGGGCCTTCGACGCTTCTTCGGCGCCGATGGTGTCGAGGCCGAAGAGCGCGGCGCCCACCACCGGTGCGACGTCGACGATCTTGACGACCGCCTTCGGCGCCACCTTGAGACAACGCCGTTCGATGTCGGTGATCACCGAGGGCTCGACCCCGGTCAGCACCCCACCGCCCAGCACGATCTGCGGGGCGGACTCGGTGAGTTCGAGTCGGCGAAGGATCACTCCGACGAGCAGGCTCACCTCCTCGACGAAACGATCGACGACCTCCTGTGCGACCGCGTCACCTGCCGAGGCGATCCGGAACAGCAGCGGGCACAGCTCGTGGACCGTGTCGCTGTGGATCTCCTCGAAGTGCAGTCCCTGCACGACTTCCAGCACGGACGAAGCACCGTAGTGCGTCTTGACCGCGTCCGTCAGCGCGGTGGCGGGACCGCGTCCGTCCTCAGCACGGATCGCCCACCACAGGGCTTCCTCGCCGAGCCGGTAGCCACCGCCCCAGTCGCCGGAGATCTTGCCCAGCGCGGGAAAGCCGGCTTCACGACCGTCCCTGCCGATGCCGACGCCATTGATGCCCGCGCCACAGACCACAGCGACCCCGATGCCATCGGACGTGCCCGCCCGCAGCAGGGCGAGCGTGTCGTTGGCGAGAGTCAGTGACTTCGACCAACCGCGGGCGGTCAGTGCTTTGGCGAGGGCTTCCTCTTCACGGGGAAAGTCGAGCCCTGCCAGGTAGGCTGAGGTGTGGACCGCGAACGGCCGGACCGTTGATTTGCCCGCCGCCTCGAGCGCCTGGATCACCAAGCCTTCGAGTGCGGTGACGCAGCCTTCGACCCCGACGTTCTGCGGAGACGCACCCGGACCGCGTGAGCTGCCGAGCACCGTGCCTTCGGTGTCGACCACGAGGACGTCGGTCTTGCTGTTGCCGCCATCGATGGCGATCACGACGTCATGGAGTGCGGTCATGCGGTAGCCCACGGTAGGAGGTGCTGGTTCTCCTTGACCAGGCTGTCGGCTAGCTGGTCGGCGTAGTCGTACTGGCCGACCAGAGGGTGCGCCAGCAGCGCGTCGGCGACTCGGTCGCGGCCGCCCTTGAGTGCTGCCTCGAGCGCCAGGTTCTCGTACGCGGTGACGTGCGAGATGAGTCCGGCGAACAGCGGCTCGACCGGACGTGCCGCGAGCGGCTTGGCGCCGGTTCCGTCCACGGAGGAAAGCGCCTCGATGACCGCGTCGTCTGGCAAGAACGGCAGGATGCCGTTGTTGGCCACGTTGACGACGTGCTCTTCGGCCGGGCCACCGCCGGTGAGCGCGTGCACGAGCTGGACGGCCGCCTCGGAGTAGTACGCACCGCCGCGCTTCTCGAGCGCCTCGGGCTTGGTGACGACCTCGGGGTCGGCGTAGACCTTGAGCAGTTCCTCTTCGACGTCGCTGACCACGTCGGCACGTGGACGCTCGGTTCGCTGCTGCTCGACGATCTTGTCGTGCGAGTAGAAGTACTTGAGGTAGTACGACGGCACGACGTTCATCCGGCGCATCCAGCCCAGCGGGACGCTGACGTGCTCGGCGAGGTATTCGCCGTGCTGGTCGAGCAGTTCGGGCAGCCGGTCGACGCCGTCGATGTACACGCCGCGTTCCCAGCTGAGGTGGTTCAGCCCGGTGTGCTCCAGCCGGACGTCGTTGGCGCCGACATCCAGCAGCTGGGCGAACGTCCGCTGCAGGTGGATGGCCACGTTGCAGAGGCCGACCGCGCGGTGGCCTTCACGCAGGAGCGCCCGGGTGACGATGCCCACCGGGTTGGTGAAGTTCACTATCCAGGTGTCGTCGCCCGCGACCTTCCTCACCCGCTCGGCGATGTCGAGCACCACGGGCACGGTCCGCAGCGCCTTGGCCAGGCCGCCGGCACCGGTCGTTTCCTGGCCGACGCAACCGCAGGCGTGCGGGAAGGTCTCGTCCGAACGACGCGCCTTCTGGCCGCCGACACGCAGCTGGATCAGGACTGCCGACGCGCCGTCGACGCCCTCCTCCAGGTTGGAGGTCGTGCGGATCCGTGCCGGGTGACCGGCGTGGTCGAGCAGGCGTTGCCCGAACTCGCCCACGATGTCGACCCGGTAGGTGTCCGGATCGATCAGCACGATCTCGTCGACGTCCAGCGTGGTGCGCCGTCCGGCGATTCCGTCGATCAGCTCGGGTGTGTAGGTCGAGCCGCCACCGACAACCGCTAACTTCATCCCTTAACCCCTGTGAATGTAATGCCCTTGACGAAGGACTTCTGCGCGAAAGCGAACAGAATGAGAACCGGGGTCATGCACAGCGCCGTTGCCGCCATGGTCAGGTTCCATTCGACGTGGTGCATGCCGCGGAACGACGCCAGCGCGAGGGACATCGTCCAGTTCTCGCGGCTGTCGCCCGTGTAGAGCAGCGGACCGAAGTAGTCGTTCCAGGTGAACAGGAAGCAGAACATCGCGGTGGCCGCGATACCCGGCTTCGCCATCGGGATGAGCACCTTGGTCATCGCCTGGAACTCGCTGCACCCGTCGATCTTCGCCGCTTCCAGGTAGTCCTTCGGAATGGTGAGGAAGAACTGCCGGAGCAGGAAGATGGAAAACGCGTCGAACAAGAAGTACGGCACAACGAGCGGGGCCAGCGTGCCGGTCAGCCCGAGCCGCACCCACAGGTCGTACAATGGGACCACGACGACCTGTGGCGGCAGCATCATGGCCGCGACGACCAGCATGAAGAAGATCGTGTTGCCCCGCCAGCGAAGCTTCGCGAGTCCGTACGCGGCCGGGATCGACGAAACGAGAACGCCGATCGTGGCCAGACCCGAATAGACGAAACTGTTGAAGAAGTAGGTCAGCAGGTCCGACTGCTGGAAGACCTTGACGAAGTTCTCGAAGTGCCATTCGGACGGCCACAGGCTCGACGTCATCGCCTGATCGCTCTTCATCACCGCGGTCAGCACGACGAACAGCACCGGGGCCGTGAAGATGACCGCGAGTGCGATACCCGTGCTGTGGGTGGCGATGGAGAACAGCCGCTTGTCCCAGGCCCGTTTCCGCTCGAGGATCGGTTTGCGTGGCACGGGTCGGCGTCGGGTGTCGTTCAGCGTGATCATCAGCCCTCCTCCGCCGTCGAAGCCTTACGGATCTGGCGTACCAGGATCGCGGTGAACGCGAACGAAACGATGAACAGCAGTACCGCCATCGCCGCCGCGTAACCCATGTTGAAGTACCGGAAACCCTGTACGTAGAGCCAAACCGGATAGGTCAGCGTCGAGTTCTGGGGAGCACCGATGTACCTGGTGTTGCCCGCGACGTCGGCGGCGCCGGACGCGACCGAGCCCGCCACGATCGCCTGGGTGAAGAACTGCAGCGCGAAGATGATCGAGTTGACGATGCCGAACAGCAGGACCGGTGAGATCGACGGCAACGTGATGTGCCAGAACCTCCGGACCGGGCCGCAGCCGTCGAGTTCCGCCGCTTCGTACTGCTCCTGCGGGACGTCGAGCAGCGCGGCGAGGATGATGATCATCAGCTCACCGGAGCCCCACATCACGAGCAGGGTCAGTGCCGGCTTCGACATGGCCGGGTCGTTGAACCACAGGCCTCCGTCGACGCCGACCATCCTCAGGAACCGGTTGACGGGACCGAACTCAGGGTTGAAGAGGAAGACGAAGGCCAGCGTCGCCGCCGCGGGCGGGGCGAGCGCGGGCAGGTAGCACAGGGTGCGGATGATGCCGACGCCCCGCTTGAGCCGCGAGATCACCGAAGCCACACCGAGTGCGAACACGACTCGGACCACCGTGAGGACGATGACCAGCCAGAGTGTGTTGTACGCGGCCTTGCCGACCAGCGGTTCGCTGGTGAACATCCGCACGTAGTTGTCGAACCCGATCCACTCTGGCGGATTGATCAGGTCGTACCGGGTGAACGAGTAGTAGACCGTGGCGATCAGCGGGTAGCCGAAGAAGATGGCGAAGCCGATGAACGCCGGGGCCATGAAACCGAGGAATGTCCACTTTCGGCGGGAGCGGCCCCCCGCCCGTGCCTTTCCAGACACGGGCGAGGAGCTCGCCGCCTTCGGACTCAACGTCGCGGTCACTGGACTCAGCCGCCGCCGCGCTTCTGGGCCAGCTCGTCGTTGATCTGCGCGTCGACCTTCTTCAGGCCTTCTTCCAGGTTCGGCTCGTTGCCTGCCTGCCAGCGCTCGGCGAAGTCGTTGACGGCCTTGAGGTGGGCGTCACCGATGTTCGTCGACGGGTTGGGCAGCAGCTTGCCGCTCGAGAAGATGTCCATGAACTTCTTGAACTCCGGCGTGACCTTGAGGCCCGGATCGTGCAGGGACTCGTTGGTGCTCGGCAGGTTCTTGAGTCCGTTGGACAGCTCGACCAGGGTCGCGGTGTCCAACGACATCTGCTTGACCAGTTCCCAGGAAGCGCCAGGGTTCTTGGCGCCCTTGGGGATGGCGATGATGGTGCCGGTGGTGAAGGCGCCGCCGTAGCGGGTGTCCTTCTTGGAGTCGAGTACCGGCGGGGCAGCGGTGTCGAACTTGAGGTTCGGCGCCTGGTCGTGGATGAACGCCTCACGGTATTCACCGTCGAACATCATCGCGACTTTGCCCTTTTGGAAGGCGTTGTCGGCCGAGTACTCGTCACCGAGGCCGGCTTTGAACTGCTCCAGCTTGTCGTGGCCGTAGAAGTCGATGAGCTTCTTCTGGAAGGTGAACATCTCCTTCCACTCCGGGCTGGCCGCCAGGTTGGACTTGCCATCCTTGTCGAGCCAGGTGGCGCCGAAGTTCGGGGCCCAGATCTGCGCCTGGTTCGAGTAGAACGGCATGTTGGGCAGGAAGCCCGCGACCTTGATGGAGCCGTCCGGGTTGAACTGGGTGAGCTTCTTCGTGTACTCGAACAGCTCGCTGGTGGTCGTCGGCGCCTTGTCGTAGCCGGCGGCCTTGAGCAGGTCGGTGTTGGTGTAGAAGCCGTAGACGTCGGCGAGCATCGGCATCGCGCACCGCTTGCCATCGAACTCGGTGTAGCTGCGCACCGCTTCCGGGATGGTGTTGATGTCGATCTTGTCGCGCTCGATGTAGGGCTTCAGGTCGATGAAGCTGCCCGTGGAGCACCAGGCGCCGAGGTTGTCCGTGAAGAACGAGATGGCGACGTCGGGCGGGTTGCCGCCGCGGATCGAGGACGTGAGCTTGTCGTCGTCCTGGTTGCCCTCGTGCTTGATCTCGATGTTCGGAAACTTGGCCTTGAGGTTGTTGAGCCCCTTGGTCACGATGTCGAACTCGCGCGAGGTGAACTTGCTGTAGACGGTCAGGGTGAGCTTGTCGTCCTTGTTCGGTGCCGCCGCGGCCGCACCGTCCTTCTGGCCGCCGCCACCGCCGGCCCCACCGCAAGCGGTGAGCATCGCGGCGGATGCCGCCACGCTGGCGATTATCAGGGCGCGCCGTGGGCGACCACTTCCTCTGACCCGGGTCATGGAGCGCATGAGCCTCCTCCTAGTCGGTTATGCCGGGGGACTGTGGAGCTGTTCTCGAACTCGGGATCGCGACGGCGGCGCCGGGTGATCCCTCCGCGGTCCTGCGTGACCCGAGTAGCGATGAGGTCGTCGCGGAAACCAGGCCGAACACGTCCTCGCGCACGGTGGCGAGGGCGGACTGAAGCGCACCGGCGCGGACGGCGTTGCCCTGTACCGAGGCGAGGCCGACGGGGGTGCGGGGAAGCACGAGTTCGTGGAGCCGGACGGCCACGTGCTCGGCGAACACGTCGCCGCCCGCGCGGCTGACGTCGCCGCAGAGCAGGACGACTTCCGGGTCGACGACGCTGACCACGCTGGCGACGCCGCCTGCGACGCGGCGGGCGAGGTCGTCGAGGAAACCGTCGGCGCCGGACTCGCGGGCGTTGGCGACGGCGTCCCAGCCGGTTTCGCCTGGCACCCCGTGTGCCTTGGCGAGGCGTACGATGGCGGGTGAGTCCACGAGTTCACCGAAGCGAGCGCCAGAGCGCGTGATGCCGTCCTCGGTTTTGGCCGACGCGGGGTCCGGGACGCGCATCCAGTCGATTTCGCCGCCGCCGCCGGTGGCGCCGCGCAGCAGCCGCCTGCCGACGACGACCGCGCCACCGACACCTTCGCTGAGCCAGACGAGGACGAAGTCGCGCAGGTCGACGGCCCGGCCTTCGGCCATCTCCTCGATGGCGACGAGGTTCACGTCGTTCTCGATGGTGACTTCGATGTCCAGCTCGGTGCTGAGCCGGGTGGGGACGTCGAAGCCGAGCCAGCCGGGGATGTGCGGGGCGGATCCTATGTGGCCGGTGCGCGGGTCGCAGGCGCCTTGCGCGCCGATGACCACGTGACGCAGGTCGGCGCGCCGCAGGCCGGCGGCCTTCGCGACGAGGTCGAGTGCGGCGCCGAAGGAACCGACGACGTCGGCGCCGGCGTGCACCGGGAGCTGCACGCGGTGCTCCGCGAGGACCGTGCCGGTGATGTCGGCGATGACGAAGTCGGCGACGTGCGGGGTGAGGTCGATGGCCGCGACGTAGGCGAGTGCGCCGTTGACGGTCCACAGCTGGGCGCGGGGGCCTCGGCCGCCGCCGCGGACGCCCGCTTTGACGACCACGCCTTCGGTTTCGAGGCGGGCGAGCAGCTGGGCGGTGGCGGGCTTGGAGAGGCCGATCGCGTACTCGAGTTCCGAGCGCGTCGAGGGCCCCACCCTCAGCAGGGCGTCGATGGCGGCGCGATCGTTCATCTCGCGCAGCATCCGGGGGCTTCCGGCTCTCACTCTAGTTCTCCGACTTTATTAGGAAACTTTACAGACGATTTCGGGGACTGTAGTGAGCGCCACCACAGCCGTCAACACCGGTTTGAAACAGACGCATAACGCTTCGAGGCCCGACCAGCGGGACATGAGCAGTCCGTGAAGATTTTTCACGGGGGAACCGTTTACCGAGCAGATTCGGTCACACTAGGGCCGCTGACGTGCGCCTCGTTGGGAACTTTCCCGCTCGGCGGACACGTGCGTGAAAGAGGTACGGCGCCCAAAACGAAGGACGCCTCCCCTAGCCATGTGGCGTAGGGAAGGCGTCCTTCCGAACTAGTGTCGATCAGGCTTCGGCGTGCGCCCAGGCGTCGAGCATGACCCGGGCGATCGACGAGTTGCCCGGCAGGATCATCGAAGCGCGGCCGCCCGCGATGGGGGTCGGGACCGCGTGCCCGCTGCGTTCCTGCGAGTTCGCGAACGCGGCGCGGACCTCGTCACGCGAGACCCACAGTGCCTCCTCGATCTCGCCGTCGGCCGGGGTGAGCGGCGCGGCCATGTCGGCACGGGCGGTGAAGCCCAGCATGATCGAACGTGGGAACGGCCACGGCTGGCTCCCGAGGTAGCGGATGGCCGAGACCTCGGCACCCACCTCCTCGCGGATCTCCCGCTCGACGCACCCTTCGAGCGACTCACCCGTCTCGACGAACCCCGCGAGAATCGAATACCGGCCCGGCGGCCAGATCGGCTGACGTGCCAGCAGCACGTGTGCGCCGTTGACGCCGGAGTCGTCGTGGACGAGGCAGATCACGGCGGGGTCGGTGCGCGGGTACTCCTCGCGCTCGCACGAGGTGCACTTGCTCGCCCAGCCCAACTGGACGAGCTCGGTCGCCGCGCCGCAGCGCGCGCAGAACCGGGCTTGGCGACGCCAGTTCCGCAGGCCCTGCGCGGTCGTGAACAGGCCTGCGGACGTGTCGTCCAGCAGGTCGCCGTAACCGCGCAGGTCGACCCACGCTTCCCCGTCGACGACCGGGACCTCTTCGAGCACGCCCCAGCTGCCCGCCAGCTTCTGGATCTCCGGCTCGCCTTGCCACTCGCCCGGGGCCGCCCAGTAGTCGACGTCCTGCCACTCCCCCAGGAACACCGCGTCCTCCGGCGGCACGTCGCCGAAGTCGAGCGCCTTGCGGGTCGCCAGTGTCGCCTCGGAGAGGCGGACCGGCGACCGGCCCCGATCGTCGAGCAGCATCACGCGGGCCTTGGGCCAGCGTGCGCGCAGCCGGTCGGGGTTGCCACGCAGGTTTTCCTGGCGATCCACCGTCGACCGGGACAGGGTCGGCAGCGCGGCGAGCTGGAACGGGACGGTCATACCGCGGGGTCACCCACGGTCACGTCACCGACGGCGGTCAGCTTCTCCGCGAGCAGGTCCGCGTCTCCGACGATCACGCCGGTGAACCGCTTGGGAGCGAAGAACGCGAGCGCCGCCTTCTCCACGTCCTCGCCGGTGACCTGCGCGAGCCGCGTCGGGTGCTCGGCGAGCCAGTCGAGACCGAGCCCGTTCGACACCAGCGCGGTGAGCTGACGCACCAGCCCGGTCTGGGAGGACGTCGACGTGACGAGCGAGCCGATCGCGTACTGCCGCACCGACTCGACCTCGTCCTTGGTCGGCGGCACCAGCCCGAGCCTGCCCAGCTCGTAGCGGGTCTCCAGCAGCGCGGCCGCGGTCGCCGGGCTGGCCGTGTCGGCGTCGATGTTGACCGTCGCCGTCTGGTCGGTGAACTCGAAGCCGGAGTGCGCGCTGTAGGTGTATCCCTTGTCCTCACGCAGGTTTTCGACCAGGCGCGAGGAGAAGTAGCCACCGAAGGCCAGGTTCGCCAGCTGCAGCGCGGCGTATCCTGGGTCTGTACGCGGCAGCGCCTGCGCGGAAAGCCGGATCTGCGACTGCACGGCGCCGGGCCGCGGCACCAGCAGCACCGGGCCGCCGGTCAGTTCCGGCAGCGCGGGCAGCCGGACGGCCGAAGCGTCGGAAACCCAGGCGGACAACGCCTTTTCGATGTCCGCGACCACCTGCTGCGGGTCGACGTCGCCGACGATCACCAGCGCCGCGCCGCGCGGCAGCACGGACGCGGTGTGCAGTGCGCGGACCTGGTCGGGCGTCACCTCGGCGACATCGGTCGCCTCGGGCGTCTCGAAGGTCGCCGGGTGGTTGCCGTAGCGGTGCTTCTGCAGTGCCTCGCGGGCGATCGTGCGCGGCTGCGTCCTGGCGATGCTGATCCGTTCGATCAGCCGCTCCTTCTCGCGCGCCACTTCGGCATCCACATAGGACGCTCCGGTGAGCGAGTCGGCGACGACGTCGAGCAGCGTCGGCAGGCCGCTGGAGAGCGCGTTGCCGGAGATGATCAGCCGCTCCGGGTCGACGCCGGCGGAGATGTCGCCGCCGATGAGCGCGAGGTCGGTGTCGATGCCGACGCGGTCGCGGCGCACGGTTCCGGTGAACAGCGTCTCGGCGAGCACCTCGGCGCGCGCCGGGTGCATGCGGTCGTCACCGGCGAACGGGATCCACAGCCGGAACTCGATCAGCGGGACGTTCGCCTTGCGCACGGCCAGCACCCGCAGCCCGTTGCCGAGCACCGTGTCCACATGGGACAGATCGGCGGCGGCACGCTGCTCGCCGAGCGGCGGCAGCGGCCGGGGCCCCTGCTCGGTCCGGCCGATCTCCTCCGCCGTGCGATGTGTTGCTGCGGTCACGATCACTTGCCTCCCTCGGGCTTGACCACCAGTACCGCGCGCGAGTCGGGGCGCAACGCCTTGGCCGCGGCCGAGACGTCCTCCGCGGTGATCGCGGCCATCCGGTCGGCCAGCGTCGACACCAGCGCGGCGTCGGAATAGAGCAGTTCGAACGAGCCGAAACCGAGCGTGCGCGAGAGCAGCTGGTCGTGCTCCTGGTGCAGCCCGGCGGCCCAGCGCGCGGTCACCCTGGTGAGTTCCTGGGCTTCCGGCGGCGTGGAGGCGAGCTTCTCCAGCTCCTCGTCCAGCGCGCCGAGCACGCGCTCGGTGGAGACGTCCGGCGGGTGGATCGCGGTGACGGTGAACGTGTCGGGGTCACGCGCTTCGAACGGGCCGAACAGGCCGGCACCCGCGTTGAGGTCGACGACCAGCGGCTCGCGGTGGACCAGGCGCTGCTGCAGCCGTGAGCCGTCGCCGTCGGTCAGCACGCCCGCGAGCACGAGGTTCGCGAGGTAGCCGTCGAGGTCGTTGATCGGGTCCGGCATGCGGTAGCCGACGCCGAGCGCGGGCAGCGGGGCGTGCGGGTCGGTGTGCTCGCCGCGGAGCTCACCGACGGGGTGCGGCTCGAAGAACGAGGGCCGCTCGGGGCGCGGACGGAACTGCACGTCGCCGAAGTGCTTCTCGATGAGCTCGCGCGCGCGGTCGGCGGTGAAGTCGCCCGCGACCGTGAGCACCGCGTTGGACGGCGCGTAGTAGGTGTCGAAGAACGCGGCGCAATCGTCCAGTGTGGCCTGCTCGAGGTCCTCGAACCCGCCGTATCCGTTGTGCGCGTTGGGGAACGTCGAGTACAGCACCGGCGGGAGCAGGATCCACGGGAATCCGCCGTACGGCCGGTTCAGCACGTTGAGGCGGATCTCCTCCTTGACCACGTCGATCTGGTTGGCCAGGTTCTCCTGCGTCAGCTTCGGCGCGCGCATGCGGTCCGCTTCGAGGAACAGCGCGCGCTCGAGCGCCGCCGCGGGCAGCACCTCGTAGTAGTCGGTGTAGTCCGGGTGCGTGGAGCCGTTGAAGGAGCCACCGCTGGACTGCACGTGACGGAAGTGCGCGAGTTTTTCGAGGCTTTCGCTGCCCTGGAACATCAAATGCTCGAACAGGTGCGCGAAACCGGTTCGCCCTTCCGGTTCGGACCGGAAGCCCACGTCGTAGTGGACGCTGACCGCGACGACCGGAGCGGTGTCGTCGGGCGCCAGCACCACGCGCAAGCCGTTGTCGAGGGTGAACCTAGTGAGTTCAGGAACCGCCATGGCCTCACCCTACGGGTTTCTCAGCCTTCGAGGCGACGCCCCCGGCGCGACCCGGCGAACGTTCCCACGAGCGCGGCGGTGAATTCACTCACCCGCCGCAGTGACCCCACTCCGCCGTACCAGTACGGCTTCGGCGGCGACTTCAAAGCCTTGAACGCGTTCACCCAATCGTCGACTTCACCGAGCGTCAGCGCGTACGGTAGCGCGCGCGAGAACACCAGGTCACGGGCCAGTTTGGGGACGCCTTTCGCGCGCGTGGCGTGCAGCTGGTCCCGCAGCCCGAGCAGGCGACGGCGCAGCTGCCTGCCCCGATCCGTGCGCGACGGGACGAACCGCGCGGCGAAGGCGGTGAGCACGCCGGCGACGGCGACGGCCACGCCGACCTGCGCGTAGCCGATCGTGAACGCGAGCACGGCCGTCAGGAACAAGCCGTAGCAGGCGACGCGGAGGCCGCGCCTGGGCAACGCGTTCCGGCGCCGCAGCCAGCGACGGCCGATGACGTCGTCGCGCAGGACCGTTCGCACCGTCGCGATGCCCACTCGCTCCGTTCTGAGCTCCGCCAAAGTGCGAGTGTCACCGGGCAGTACGAGTTCGAACACGGCACGTTCGAAGTCGGTGAGGTCGTCGTCGGGCGGGTTGCGCCGGGTCAGCCGCCAGCCGGTGAGGCCGTCGTCCTCGCTCTCCTCGACCCAGAGATAGTTGCGGACTGCCAGGTCGAGCACGGTCGCGGCGAGATCGACCTCGTCGGCGCGTCCGGACAGGACGGTGCCGACGTGGCCGGGCAGCACACCGTCCGGGGACGTGAACACCGCGTCCTCGTCGTCCCCGGACACGACTTCGACGGGCAGCGGATCACCGGGCTCGGCGTCGCGGCGACGGGCGAGCCACAGCCACGCGCCGCCGATGACCGCCAGGATCGCGAACAGGATCCAGCCGAGCACGACGGGCGTGGTGAGCACGAACGCGCCCGCGAGTGTCTTCGACGGCGCGAATTCGGCATTGGCGGGCACCGTGCCCGACGGCAATTCGACGCTGATGTCCATCGGCAGGCCGGCGGCCAGGTTCTGCTGGCTGAACCGGGTGAGTCCGATGTGGTCGATCTGCGCGGCACCGCAATGACGATCCGCGGAACCGAGCGAGCAGCTGACCGCCTTCGCGATCTGGGGCGCCGCGAACGACGCGCGGACCAGTGCCAGCCTGGTGTCCCAGCCACCGGCGAGGCGCCAGCTCACGTGCAGCACGGCGTTCTCGTCGTCGACCGCACCGTCCACTTTGTACCGGAGTACCGAGGTGCCGCCGCGCAGCGTCGCGGTGAACTCGTCATCGGTCTGTTCGGTCGTCCCGGCGCCTTCGAGGCTGACGTCACGGATTCCGTATACGCGATCACGGTTGTGCGCGGCCGGCACGCGCAGGCCGATCTTGCGGACCATGGTCGTGCCCGTCGGCACCGACACGGCCTCGGTGACCGAAAGCGTGCCGTCGCGTTCGACCTTGAGCTGAATTTCCGCACTGTTCGGCAGGTTCGGCAGCGGCGGCTCGTCCGCCCATGCCGAACCTGCCGGTATCAGCAGGAAAATCGCCGCGAGGAGCGCGGCCCTCACGCCGGGACGGGCTGCAGCGAGCGCAAATGGCCCGATTCCGCCAGCAGGCCGTCCAAAGCCGTCAAGAACGCCGGGAAATGCGCGGCGAAGCGACGCAGATCGCGCTCTTGGTCCAGTCCGCCGAACCAGTAGAGGCCCGCGGATCCGTCCGCGGACGGATCGAGCGAGGCGAACGTCCCGAGCCAGCGTTCGGTGTCGCCGAGCACGACCGCGAACGGCAGCGAGCGCGAGAACACCAATTCGCGATCCGCGGCCGGGATGTCCTCGACCTTGACGTTGTGCAGGTAATCGAGCAGCCCGCGCACGTTGCTGACGAGCAGGCGCCCACGCGGGGTCCGCGACGGCAGCCAGCCGGCTCCGAGCACGAGCGCGATCCCGGCGATCGCCAGCGCGACACCGAGCAGCGCGTGCCCGATGCTGAACGCCAGCGCGACCGTCGCGGCGAGCCCGGCGCCGAACACGCCGACGCCGATCCAGGTCAGCAGGCTCTTGCCGCTGTCGGGACGGCGCGCGAACCAGCCCTTGCGCACCACGTCGGTGTACATCGCGTCGCTGACCTTGCGCAGGTCCAGCGAGCCACGCGAACGGATCTCGGACAGCAGCACGTTGTCCGTGCCTTCCGGCAGCAGCGTTGCGAAGATCGCGCGCTCGAACTCGTGCAGGTTCTCGTCGGCGGGGTTGCGGCGGCTGAGCTGCCAGTCGACGGTGCCCGAACCGGTCGGCACCTCGGCGATCCACAGATAGTTGCGCACGGCGAGGTCCACGACCGTGGCGCTGATGTCGACCACGTCGACCGTCTCGTCGACGACCGTGCCGACCTGGCCGGGCAGCACGCCGTCGGGTGAGACGAAACTGACGTGCCCGCCTTCACGCTGCAGCACGTCGACCGGGCCCGAACCGCCTGACAGCGCGGCGGCGTCCCGTTTGCGCAGCCGCCACACGAGCAGCGCGCCCAAGATCAGCAGCAGCGCGAGCAGGCCGAAGCCGATGCCGACCGCGGTGGTCAGCGCGAACGCGCCCGCGGCGCCCGAGATCGCTTCGAACCGCGCGTTCGCGGGCACGGAACCCGCGGGCAGCCCGACGGACAGGTCGACCCGCTCGCCCTGCTTGAGGTCGTCGTGTTCGATCCGGACGATGCCGGTGTGGTCGACCTCGGCGAGCGTGCACTGCTGTTCGGAGCCGATCGGCCCGGCGAAGCAGTTGACGAGTGACAGTTCGCGCACGGGCGCGATGACCGAGGCGGTGACCCTGGCGACCGGCTCCGACCAGCCGCTCGCGAGCTGCCAGCGCAGCTGCTGCTGGCCGTCGAGGTCCGCGACCGCGCCGTCCACTGTGTACCGAACGGTCGACTCACCCGCCGGATAGGTGATGGTGACCTTGTCCGGGTCCTGGGTGACAGTCGCCGGGCCCTCGGCCTTGATCTCGGGGATGCCGAAGACGCGATCCTGGTCACCGGTCGCGGGCACGCGCAGCGGGATCACCCGGACGAGCTGTTTGCCGCCGGGGATCTTCACCTTGTCGGTTACGGTCAGCTTGCCGTCACGCCCGACTTTGAGCTCGAGATCGCTGGTCGGACCGTCCGGCTGGGACTCCGCGACACGCCCGGCGACGCCGTTCGGCGGCCGCGGGATCGTGATGTCCGGCTGGTCGGGCACGGAAGGCCCGCCGGACGGCGGGATATCGAAGTCCGGCTGAGCCGGGAACATCACGGCGGCGGCGGTCAATACCGCGGCCGGCCCCCATTTCGTCAACACAGCCACACACCCTAGATCAATCCATTTATGCTGGCGGCCCAGAAGACGAAACCCGCCAACTGGGTGAAGACCTGCCTTTTGACGGAGCAAGACCACTGGGGGTTCCCTCTCGATGACCCAACCGCCTCAGGGCCCGCCGGATCCACGCCACCGGCCGGGCCAGGGACCGATGGGCGGGCGGCCACTGCCCCCGCCCGGTTCCCGTCCGCTGCCGCCGCCCGGCGCGCGGCCGATGCCGCCTGGCCGCCCGCCGATGGGACCGCCGCCCGGCGGGAACCAGCCGGGGCCGCCGCCTGGTGGACGGCCGCCGGGTGGGCAACCGCCGATGCCCCCGATGCCCCCGATGCCTCCGATGCCTCCGCAGGGGCCGCCGCCCGCGCAGCGGCCGCCGATGGGACCGCCGCCGTGGCCGCAGACGGGCGGGCAGCCGTTGCCGCCGCCGATGGCCGCGCCGATGCCGCCGCCCGCCCCGTTCAACCCGGGTATGCAGGCGCCGTTCGGGCAGCCCGCGTACGGGCCCCGGTTCGGGCCCGGCTACGCGCCGTACGCGAAGAAGTCGAACACCGGCATGGTGGTCGGGATCCTCGCGGTGGGCGTGTTCGTGGTCGTCGGCGGGCTGATCGCGACGTTCGCGCTGGCCGGTGGCGGCAAACGGCACCAGGTGGCCGACGCCGGGTACAGCACGCGCCCGACGATCACCTCGAGTGGGACCACGTCGACCACGACCAGCACTTCGACGTCGGCCACGACGTCGCGGTCGACGGGCAGCACGGGCACCACGCGGTCCACGAGCACCACGACGAGTGCGTCTTCGGCACCGAAGGCGCCGCGCAAGCTCGCCGACAACGCGTTGTTCAGCAAGTCGGACGGCGGGCTGCCGAACAACCGGTGCGGGCTGAACCGATGGGCGAACAACCCGAGCGCGGCGGAGTCGTTCTTCGACAGCGCGGCGAAATGCACGGCCGAGTCGTGGAAGTACGCACTGTCCTACGTGGACCTGCCGTTCAACTACCCGGACATCAAGTATCCGTCCGGCAGTTCGTGGTCCAGCCCGTGCGGCGGCGTCAGCCAGGGATCCGCGGCGGCGTTCTACTGCCCGACCAACCAGACGCTGTACATGCCGTACGAGGGTCTGCAGGTGAAGGACTTCGGCAACCGGCCCGGTGTCTACCTCGCGGTGTTCGCGCACGAGTACGGGCACCACATCCAGCAGATCACCGGGATCATGCCCGCGATGAACGAGAAGCGGTACGACGCGGGCGCCGACTCGGCGGAGGGCCTGGAGTATTCGCGGCGGCTCGAGCTGCAGGCGCAGTGCTTCTCGGGGATGTTCCTCGGTTCCACTGTGGACCGGGGTGGCGACGTCAACCGCACGATGTACAACGACGCGTGGCGTACCCAGCAGCGCGGTGATCACGGCAAGGGTCCGCGTGACCACGGCAGTGACGCGCATTCGTCGGGCTGGTGGCAGACCGGCGCGCTGAAGAACCGCAACGTGCAGTGCAACACCTGGGCGTCCCCGTCGGGGGACGTGTCGTGAGGTGACGCCCGCGCGTGTCGCGGATTCGCGATACGCGCGGGCAGCGCGTCACTTCGGTGGCGCGAACGGGTTTTCCGCGACCGGAGGCTCCTCGGCGGAAGCACCGGCGGACTGCTCGGTCGGCTGCCGCACGGCCGGCGGCTGCTCGGTCACATACGACGAGGCCATGGGGTGCTCGGCGGGTGAAGGCGCCGGCGGCGAGACCGGGGCGGGGAACGGCGTGGCCAACGCTGACGCCAACGGCTCGGGGGCGTATCCCGTGCGGGCGAGTTCGCGGCGGCGGCGTTCGGCGAGGATCGCACTCAAATAGGCCCAGACGGGGACGCCCTGCGGCAATCCGGCGCCGATGCGGGCGCCGACCTGCTGCGCGAGGCTCCAGCCGAGCGCGTGCGCGGCTTCGGCGCGCAGATCGTGATAGCGGGCGAGGTACTGGCGCATCGACAGCGCCAAGTCGTTCGGCAGGCCGGACAAGTCGAGCTGGGACGCCCATTGGGCCAATTGCGGTGGCATGTAGACGGGTGTGGCGGCGGCCGCGTCCGGCACACGTTCGCGGATCACGACGGTGCCCGCCAGGTAGTCGCCGATGCGTTTTCCGTCGCGGGAGAAGGCCGAGACGAGGATCGCGACCACGCCGAAGAACCCGAGCATCCAGAAGTCGACCAGCGCGCCGCAGAGGCCGCGGGTGAGCGCCTGGCGGAACCGGATCGCGCCGCCGTCGGCGCGGACGACCCGCAGGCCGAGCGCCATCTTGCCGAGTGTCTTGCCGCGCGTGAGTGTCTCGAACAGGACCGGGTAGCCGACGAGCACGAGCACGGTCGAGACGAGCATCACCGCGCTGAGCAGCGACTCGTCGCCTGCCGACGTCATCACCAGCACGAGCAGCACGATCAGCAGCGTCACGGCCTGGAGCAGCACGTCGAGGAGCATCGCGGCGCCCCGGCTGGCGAGTCTGGCGACGCGCAGGTCCAGCACCACGGCCTCGCCCGTGACGAGATCCGTCTCTTCTTTCACGAGGTCAACAGTAAGGTGTGCGGAGACCGGGTGGATACCGAATACGAACGTTGCTCGCGACACGCGAAAGCGACATTCGGGGCAGGCGCCCGGTGCGGGTCTGGGGGATTCCGGGGGATGAGGAGCGGTTCATGGACGTGGATGTGTTCGTCGCGACGCATCGGCCCGATTGGGACCGGCTGAGCGAGCTGAGCCGCCGCGCGAACCGGCTTCGCGGCGCCGAGGCCGACGAGCTCGTCACGCTCTACCAGCGCGCCGCCACGCATCTGTCGATCATCCGTTCCGTCGCGCCGGACCCGGCGCTGGTCTCCCAGCTGTCCGGGATCGTCGCCCGCGCGCGGTCGGCGGTGACCGGGACGAGTTCGCCCGCGTGGCGTGAGTTCGGGTTGTTCTTCACGCGGCGGTTCCCGGCGACGGTGTATCTGAGCAGGCGCTGGTGGGTGCCGACGGCCGTGCTGTCGCTGGCGCTCACGACTGTGCTCGCCGCGTGGATCGCGAACGACCCCGCGGTGCGCACGGCGATCGCGCCGCCCGAACTCATCAAGGAGATGACCGAACCCGGCGGCCAGTACGAGACCTACTATTCGACTGGGCCGGCCGCGTCGTTCGCGTTCCACGTGTGGACGAACAACGCGTGGGTGGCGGCCGTGTGCCTGTTCTTCGGGGTGGTGTTCGGCCTTCCGGTGATCGGCGCGCTGTGGTCGAACGTGCAGTCGCTCGCCGTCGGGCTCGGACTGATGTATTCGGCAGGCCGCGGCGACTTCTTCCTCGGCCTGCTCATGCCGCACGGGCTGCTCGAACTGACCGCGGTGTTCGTGGCCGCGGGCACCGGGCTGAAGCTGGGCTGGACGGTGATCAGCCCCGGCAGGCGGTCGCGGGCGGCGGCGCTGGCCGAGCAGGGCCGGTCGGTGGTCGTGATGGCGCTCGGGCTCGCGTGCGTGCTGCTCGTGTCGGGCGCGATCGAGGGATTCGTGACCCCGTCCGGGCTGCCGACGTGGGCCCGGATCGGGATCGGCGTCGTGGTCGAGGTGCTGTTCCTGGTGTACGTGTTCGTGCTGGGCCGCCGTGCCGCGCGCGATGGCGAGACGGGTGACGTCGACGCGCGCGACGCGGGTGACGCGTTGCCCGAAACCGGCTGACACGTATTCGCGATTCGTGAGTCCGGGAAGTCGACTCAGCAGAGACAGGTGCCTTCGAAGACGATCGTGTTGCTGTCGTCGAGGCTCGCGCTTCCGGTGAACCGGATCTCGAACTCGCCTGGCTCGGCGAGCTTGATCTTCGGGCTGCCCGCCATGCCGTCGGCGCCGCTGGTGGCCGTCGCGGTCTCGCCGCCGCCTTCGAAGGCGAGGTAGTTCTTCGCACGCGCGGACCGGACGTAGAAGTTGACCGGGATGCCCGCCGCCGGCTGCCCGTTCTCGCCGATCACCTTGACGACGAACGGCACGCCGACGGGCTGGGCCGCGCCGAGCCGCTGGTCGTTGCCGGAGATGATCGCGAGCGTGCGGCCGCCCGCCGCCCACGTGTTCGCGATGCCCGTGAGCGAGCAGACCTCCTGGTAGAGCCGCGAACCGGCGGTGACGCCGTCCGCGGTCAGGCAGCGCGCGGTCGCGACGTTGCCGAGCACGACCAGTCCCGGCGCGCCCGCCTGGCGCTTCCACTGCTGGTAGCGGTCCTTGTCGGCGCAATCGGCCATGGTGACGCCGATGCCGTCGACCGGGCTGACCGCCGCGAGGCACTTCCCGCTCGCCACGTTCTTGAACTGGAGCAGGTCCTTCGCGTACGTCCATTGCGCTTTGGTGTCTTTGGCGTCCGCGAGCACCGGTTTGCCGTCGACGTCGGCGAGCGAGACGGCACCGCCGCCGTCCGCGAGGTACAGCGGCGCCCCTGCGGGCTGGGCCGAGGCCGTCGCGGGGCTGAGCAGCGCGACGCAGGCTGCCAGTGCCATGGTCACCTTGTTGAACTTGGCAACATTCACCTTGTTGAACATTGCAGCAGGGCAACGATCGCACCAGCGGCCCCACCCCATGGTGTTAAAGCTTCCCGGGTTAAAGCTTCCCGGCCGCCTTCAGCGCCAAGTACCGGTCCGCGAGCGCGGGCGGCAGGTCCTCCGGCGTCGCGTCGACGACCTGGACGTCATGGCGGCCGAGGCGAGCGGTCACCTGGCGTCGCTCGGCGAGCGTCTTCTCCGCGGCGGCGGCGTCGTAGACGGCTTCCGCGTCGCCGCGCGCGCGTGCCATCTCGGCGACGCGCGGATCCGCGACCGACGCGATGACCACCTGGTGGCGTGACGTCAGCGAGGTCAGGACCGGCAGCAGTCCCTCTTCCATCGGCGCCGCGTCGAGCCCGGTCAGCAGCACGACCAGCGACCGGCGCCGGGTCCGCCGCAGCACCTCGGCGACCATTCCGCGCGAGTCCGTCTCGACCAGCGACGGCTCGATCGGCGCCATCGCGTTGACCAGCGACGGCAGCAGCTCGCCCGCCGATGAGCCGGTCACGGCCGCGCGCACCTGCCGGTCGTAGCAGAGCAGGTCGACCCGGTCGCCCGCCTTCGATGCCAGCACGGCCAGCAGCAGCGCCGCGTCCATCGCCGCGTCGAGCCGGGGCGCGTCGCCGACGCGGCCCGCCGACACGCGGCCGGTGTCGAGCACGAGCACGACGTGGCGGTCACGTTCGGGCCGCCAGGTCCGGACCATCACGTCCGACGCGCGCGCGGTGGCGCGCCAGTCGATGGACCGCACGTCGTCGCCGATCACGTATTCGCGCAGCGAGTCGAACTCGGTGCCCTGTCCGCGGATGAGCATCGCGTTGCGGCCGTCGAGCTGCTGCAGGCGCGCCAGGCGAGACGGCAGGTGCTTGCGGCTGTGGAACGGCGGCAGCACGCGCACGGACCAGGGCACCGTGTGCGAGCCCTGGCGCGCGGCGAGGCCGAGCGGGCCGAGCGAGCGCACGGTGACCTGATGCGCGGGCCGGTCGCCGCGTCGCGTCGGGGTGAGCCGGGTGACGAACCGGCGGCGTTCGCCGGGCGGCAGCTCGACCACGTGCCGGTCTTCGTGCGCGCCGGCGCTCGGCGGCCACGCGTCGCGCAGTGTGCCGCGGACCGACCGGCCCGCGTTGGCGACCGTAAGCGTCACTTCGGTCGTCTCACCGAGCCGGACCGATGACGCGCCCGACCGAACGAACCGCAACTCGCGGACACTGCCCGCCAACGCGAGATCGAGGGCCACACCGAGTGCCAGCACGCCCAAAACGGCACCGACACCCAGCCAGGACGGCAGCACGAAACCGACCACCAGCGCACCCAGCGCCGCCAGCAGCCCGAGTCGCCCGGTGAGCGCCATCAGCGCGGGACGGGCACGGACGCGAGCACGCGGTCCAGCACGCCGTCGGCCGTGGCGCCTTCGAGCTCGGCCTCCGGGCGCAGGTCCAGCCGGTGCCGCAGCGCCGGCCTGGCCAGCGCCTTGACGTCGTCGGGCGTCGCGTAGTCACGACCGGCGAGCCACGCCCACGCCCTGGTCGCCGCCAGCAGCGCGGTCGCGCCACGCGGTGAGACGCCGATGCGGATGGACGGCGTCGACCGCGTCGCGCGGCAGATGTCGACGATGTAGCCGATCACCTCGGGCCGGACGGTCACCGCGCCGACCGCGTGCCGCGCGGCGGCGAGGTGCTCCGGCCCGGCGACCGGCTTGATCCCGGCCGCACCGAGGTCGCGCGGATCGAAGCCCTGCGCGTGCCGGACGAGGATGCCGAACTCGTCTTCACGCGACGGCGCGGGCATCGTCAGCTTGAGAAGGAACCGGTCGAGCTGGGCCTCCGGCAGCGAATAAGTGCCTTCGTACTCGACCGGGTTCTGCGTCGCGATCACGATGAACGGGTCCGGCAGCGGCCGCGACCGGCCGTCCAGCGAGACCTGCCGCTCCTCCATCGCCTCCAGCAGCGCCGACTGCGTCTTCGGTGGCGTCCGGTTGATCTCGTCGGCGAGCAGCAGGTTCGTGAACACCGGGCCTTCGCGGAACGAGAACTCGCCGCTGTGCGCGTCGTAGACGATCGAGCCGGTGACGTCACCCGGCATCAGATCGGGCGTGAACTGGATGCGTTTGGTCTCCAGGCTCAGCGCGGCCGAGAGCGCGCGCACGAGCAGCGTCTTCCCGACGCCCGGCACGCCTTCGACGAGCACGTGGCCCCGGCACAGCAGCGCCAGGATCAGGCCGGTCACCGCCGCGTCGTTGCCGACGACGGCGCTGCCGACCTCGCCCTTCAGCGCGATGAGCGCTTCACGCGCCTGAGCGGTCGATACCTCGGTGCTGGTCACTGCTCCCCCACTTTCCGTTCGAGTTCGTCGAGCGCGTCGGCCAGCCGGACCAGTGTCTGGTCGTCGGTGACCGGCGTGCCGTAGAGCGCCGCGCCGATGTCGGTCTCCGGGCGGCCGGTGCGCTGCGCGGCGGACGCCACGACAGCGGCCGCCTCGGCGTCGACCGGCAGTCCGAGCAGCGGTTTGAGCCGCGCGCGGCTCGCTTCACGCAGTGTTTCCGCGGCGTGGTCGGCCGCGCCGGACCGGCGGTAGAGCCGGGCGCGGCCTTCGGTCGTCTCGGCCGCGCGGACCACGATCGGCAGCGGCTCGGTGACCACCGGGCCCAGCCGCCGCGCGCGCCACAGCGCGAGCAGCACGGCGGCGAAGCCGAGTTCGAGCGCGGCGAACTTCCAGCCGTCCGGCACCAGCTCGGCGAACGTCTTCTTCGCCGCGCCGTCGATGTCCGACGGCGACGGGATGTACCAAACGAGCTTCGAACGCGTCCCGAGCAGACGCGTCATGAGCGCCGCGTTGCCTTCTTCGGCGAGCCGTTCGTTCGTGATCGGCGCGGCGGAGCCGATGATCGTCATCGTGCCGCGCTCGCTACTGACCTGCACGAGAGAGCTCTGGTAGCACAGGGTCACGCCCGAGCCGTTCGCCCGATAGCGGATCCCGCCCACTCGCGCGGACCCGGCGGCGACGGCCGCCTCGAGCTGGCAGCCGGGCTGGTGGACGTCGACCTCGCTGGGCCCGTCCACCTCGACCGACGGCGCGACGCGGGTGACATCTCGCTCCGGCGAGAGCAGGACGACGTCACCGGCACGGCCGGCGAGCGCGCTGAGGCGGTCGGGGTCGACCATCTCGGGCACGATGACGAACAACGTCGATTCGCCGTCGAGCAAAGCGTCCGCGTCGTTCGCGGTGTGGACCGTTTCGATCTCCACGCCGCGGTCTTCGAGCAGCTTGGCCAGCGCGTGCGACCCTCTGGGCTGATAGGACGCCGGGTCGAGGAAGTCCCGGTTCGGCTGCCCGCCCGCGAGCGTCAGCGCCGCGCCCGCGACGAGCAAAAGCGCGATGAACGCCAGCGGCCAACGTGCCTTCAGCCAGATGCCGCGCGCGTCCGGCGAGACAGAGGTGCTCATCCGGCCGCCATGGCGACCGGTTTGGCCTTCTGGATCCGCCGGTCGAGCTCGGTCAGCTCGCGATAGCCCGCTTCGGTGGCCGTTCGGTCGCCGTAGTGGACGTCGTCGAACTGCCGCGCGCACTGGTACAGCCCGGCGGCGAGGTCGGGAAGCAGCCGTCCCGCGTCGGCGGCGGCTTCGTCGGCGGTGCGGCCGGACCGTTCCTCGAGCAGCGCGCGTTCTTCGAGCGAACGCACGATCGCGCGGAACCGCTCACGCACGGCGTCCGCGAAGTCGCCGCGGCCCGCCGCTTCCTCGGCGGATTTGCGGTGCTCGGCCGCCGAGCGAGGACGGCCGCCGTCGAAGACGAGCCGGTCCCCGCTCGCGGCACACCGGATCTTGCCGCTGCGCACGCGGATCGCCACAACGGCGACGACGAGGAGCACGACGATCGCCACCAGGCCGAAAATGCCGCCGGGCACGACGCTCTCCACGTTGCCGAGCAGCTCGGCGAGCCGTTCGGACACCCAGCGGATCGCCTCGCTGAACCAGGACGGCTTGGCCGCCTGGTAGCGATGGTCGGTGAGCTCCTCCTGGGCCGCGCGGCGCGCGTCGTCCCGGCCGATGACGACCGGGATGTCCATTCTCACCACTGCTGGGGCGGCGCGGGCGGTTGCTGCGGGTACTGCGGGGCCGTTCCGGCCGCTCGCGCCAGATCGATGTCCATGCCTTCCTGCCGCATCCGCAGGTCGACGTAGATCAGCACGATCACCAGCGCCGAGAACGGCGTGATCAGCGTTTCCACGAGCACGGCGCCCGCCGACTGGAGGATCAGGTCGCCGGTCGTCGGGATGTGCGGCGCCGAGAAGCCGAAGAGCCTGCCGAGCGTGCCACCCGCGCCGAGCTCGAACGGGATCTGGATGATGGCGCTCAGCACCGCGCTGATCAGGAACGCGACCAGCAGGAAGCCCAGCACCCGCCAGAAGGCCTTGCTGACCAGCCGCCCGGAGCGGCGCAGCGACTCCATGATCGTGCCGCGCTCGAGGACCAGCGCGGCCGAGGCCAGCGCGAAGAACGTCCACGGGACCAGTACGCCGATCAGGCAGAAGAACACGCCGACCACGCACATCAGGCCGTAGAGCAGCCCGACGACCACCAGCTGCGGGATCCGCGGCCCGACCTCGGAGATGGCCTCCTTGGCCGAGACCGGCCTGCCGAGCACCGCCTTGCCCGCGATGGTCGTCAGGTAGCCCTGCAGGACCGCGTGCATGAGCAGGGTGATGAGCAGTACGACGGCCAGCGACGCGAACGTCGGGCCCAGGATGCTCCACATCTGGTCGAGGCGCTGGTCGTCGGTCGCCGCCGGGCCGAGCGGCTCGACGTTGACGATGTTGTCCGCGAGCAGGTACGCGGTGCCGAAGTTCAGCACGGCGCTGATGATCGCGATGACCGCCGACGCGCCGAGCACCTGGCCCGGGTAGCGGCGGATGATGGTGATCGCGCCGTCGAGGATCTCGCCGAGGTTCAGCGGGCGCAGCGGCACCACGCCGGGCTTGCCGTAGCCCTGCGGGTTCCACTGGGGTGGCAGGCTGGGCGCCGGCGCGTAAGCGGGCTGCGGCGCCGGCGCGGACGGCGGCACGAAGCCACCGGGCGGCTGCTGGGACGGCGATCCGAAGCCGCCGTACGGCTGCTGGGGCGCTGGCGGCGGCACGGAACCGCCGGTCGGCTGCTCAGGCGCGGATGCGCCCGCGGGCTGCTCGGGCGACACCGGCGGCACGAAACCACCGGCGGGCTGCTCGGCCGTGGCGTCGGCAGACGGCTCGGCCGGGGTGTCCGAGGACTTCGCGGGCTGGATGAAACCGCTCGGTTCGTGACGCGGAATCCCCTGGCTCGGTGTCGGCGCGTCCGGTTCTTCCGGCACGGACGGTCCACCGCTCTGGCTCATCGCAACCCCTAGCCCCTCAGACAATGCTTGCGCACACTCTTGCAGAGCGCTGACCAGCGAGCCACCACCGGCCCGACCTGACAGACACTCAACTCGGGTCAGGCTAGTTATGCTGGACCGTGCCGGCAGCCCCGGCCCGTGTCCACCGAGACCCCCACGGGACCGCATCGATGACGCAACCGCCCCACGGCACCTGGCCGCCTTCCGGCGCGGTCCAGCCGCCTCCGGCGCCGAGCCGTCAGCAAGGCGGGCCCTGGTTCCAGGGGCCGCCGCCACCGCCGAGGAAGAAGTCGCCGCTGGCGATAGTGGTGATCGCGCTGAGCGCGGTCGCCGTGCTCGTGCTCGGCCTGGTGGCGATCGTCGCGCTCAACCGCGACGACAACGGCAACGTCGCCGCGGCCGGGTTCAGCAGCAGCCCGGCGCCCACCCCGCCGCCGCAGAAACCGCCGCCCACCACGCTCTCGTCGCCAGCCAGCCCGTCGGCGTCGGTCAGCAAGCCGAGCCCGACGCAGCAGCCCGAGCAGCAGAAGATCCTCAAGCTCGCCGATCACCCGATCCTGCAGGACCCGGCGGCCGGGCTGAAGAACCGCGTCTGCAACCTGCCGGCGTGGCAGAGCAACCAGAACGCGGCCGAACAGTTCTTCACCGCCGCCAGCCGCTGCCTCGACGCGGCGTGGGGCCCGTTCCTCGAGTACTACCACCTGCCGTTCTCGCCGCCCGCGCTGCATTTCCCGACCGGGCCGAGCTTCGACACCGAATGCGGCACCATCCAGGTCGGCATCGCGACGGCCGCCTACTACTGCGAGAACAACCTCTACGTGCCGTTCCGCGGGCTCCAGACCGACCAGTACGGCAACAACCCCGGCGTCTACCTGGCGCTGTTCGCGCACGAGTACGGCCACCACGTGCAAGAGGTCGCCGGGCTGATGGACGCGGCCTGGCAGAAGATCTACGAGGTCGGCCCGAACAGCCCGGCCGGGCTCGAGATGTCGCGGCGCAAGGAGCTGCAGGCGCAGTGCTTCTCGGGGATGTTCCTGGGCGCGCACGTCGACCAGGGCGGCTCGCTGACCAAGGACATGTTCGACAAGGCCTGGAACGACCAGGAGACGCGCGGCGACAACACCTCGGGCAGCCGGGACCACGGCACCAACGCGCACTACGCGGCCTGGTGGCGGGCAGGCGCCAAGAGTGACCGGATCGTCGACTGCAACACCTTCTCGGCCCCCACGTCAGCCGTCTCCTGACAAAAAATCCCAATGTGGCTTTCGTCAGCTTCGAGCTGACGAAAGCCACATTGGGGGTCTGAAAACTGACGAATGCCGCATTGGGATTTTTCCCGGGGCTAGCGGCGGGCGGGGACCCGCTGCAGCAGGTGGGCGAAGAAGGCGCCGGCGGCACAGCTCAGGGTGAGCAGGGCGAGCCCGGCGGGCCGGACCAGGTCGTTGGCGCCGGTGACGAACTCGGCGGGGTCGACCGTGAGCTTGCCGGTGTGGTCGTCCGGCAGCAGGACCTTGACCTTCTCGCCCTGGTTGTGGCCGCACGCGGTCAGCGTGGCGTCGAGGGTGTGGCCGCCCTGCGGGATGCGCACGGCCTCGTGCGGGGACGGGCCGGTGCACGGGGCGGGCCCGGTGATCTCGGCCTCGACGACGACGCCTTTGACATCACCGGTCAGCGCGAAGAGGCCTGGCCCGGCGAACCATGAGGCGATGACGACCAAGACGGCGAGCGCGCCCGCGACGGCGAAGGGTGTCCAACGCGGCACGACCGCGTTTCTGAGTGGTTCCGATCGCCGCACATCAGCCATGGTTCCAGATGGCAGCGGCAAAACCCAGCCGGGCCGGTCACCGCTCGATCTTGTCGGCGAACGTCACCTTCTTGACGTAAAGCAGCCGGTCACCGTGCTCGATGGCGTCGGCCTGGGGCGCGTCGACGCGGTAGAGCTCGCCGTCGCGGACCACGCCGAGGACGATGTCGGACAGGTGCCGGGGTGATCCGCCGACCTCGCTCGGCTCGACCGAGCGCTCGGCGATCGCGAGGCCGGACTCGGGGGTGAGCAGGTCCTCGACCATGTCGACCACCAGTGGTGTCGAGGTCGCCATGCCGAGCAGGCGGCCCGCGGTCTCGCTGGACACCACGACCTGGTTCGCGCCGGACTGCTTCAGCAGGTGGACGTTCTCGGCCTCGCGCACCGAGGCCACGATGTGCGAGTTGGGCGCGATCTCGCGGGCGGTCAGCGTGACCAGCACCGCGGTGTCGTCCCGGTTCGGCGCGACGACCACGGCACGCGCGCGCTGCACGCCGGCGACGCGGAGCACGTCGGAGCGGGTGGCGGAGCCGTGCACGGTGACCAGGCCGAGCGCGCTGGCCGCGTCGAGCGCCTGCTGGTCGGTGTCGACGACCACGATGTGGTTCGGCGGCAGGCTCTCGTCGCCCAGCAGCGTGTTCACCGCGGACCGGCCCTTGGTGCCGAATCCGACGACCACGACGTGGTCCTCCACCTTCGACCTCCACTTCTGGATCTTGAACGCCTGCCGGGACCGTTCGGTCAGCACTTCCAGGGTCGTGCCGACCAGCACGATGAGGAACAGCACGCGCAATGGGGTGATGACGAGGACGTTGACCAGCCGCGCCGTCTCGGTGGCAGGCGCGATGTCACCGTAGCCGGTGGTCGACAGCGAGACCGTCGAGTAGTACAGGCAGTCGAGGAAGGTGAGCCCGTCGCCGTTGGCGTCGCGGTACCCGTCGCGGTCGATGTAGACGATCAGCACCGTGGCGAGCAGCGCCAGCAGCGCGCCGATGATGCGCTTGACGATCGACCGCAACGGGCTGACCGTCGTCTCGGGCATCCTGATCACGCCGACGAGTTCATGATCTGGCCGATGATCAGCATCACTCACGCCGCGCATGCTATCCGAACCGCACGATTCGTACAGCGCTGATTCGCCACCGGAGAATTGCACAATCGGATGTCAGGTCACCGCCCGCGGATGTGCTTTGCTCTGGGGCATGTCGTCTCAGCGTCCCGCCGCGTTCCTGGCCGCGTTCCTCGGCCTCGCCGGTGTCATGCATTTCGCGCGCCCCAAGTTCTTCGACACGATGGTGCCGAAGGAACTCCCCGGCTCACCGCGGCAGTGGACGCACGCGTCCGGAGTGGTCGAATTGGCCGTCGCCACGTCGATCGCGGTGCCGAAGACACGCAAACTCGGCGGGCTCGCCGCGGCGCTGATGTTCCTCGGCGTGTTCCCCGCCAACGTCAAGCAGGCGCTGGACGCCAAGGGCAAGGAGCGCGCCGTCGCCTACGCGCGGCTGCCGGTGCAGTGGCCGCTCATCGCCTGGGCATTGAAGGTCCGCGACAACGCCTAAGACTCGGCCGCGGGAACGCTGCGCAGGAGTTCGCGCAGGCCTTCGGCGTCGAGCAGATCCTCCGGCCAGACCGTCCGGTCGTGCTTCACGTAGTGGAAGGCCGCGCGCACCTGCGACGGCTCGACACCGCGCAAAGCAGCCCACGCCAGCCGATACGCGGTGAGCTGCACCGCCAGCGGCCGCAGTTTCTCGCCGTCGGGCACCGCGCCGGTCTTCCAGTCGACGACCGTCCACGTGCCGTCGGGCTCCTGGAACACCGCGTCCATCCGCCCGCGCACGGTCACGCCGTCGAGATCGGTGGAGAACGGGACCTCGACGTCGACCGGCATCCGCGCCGCCCACGCGCTCGCCTCGAACGCCTCCTGCAGCGCGATGAGCTCGCTGTCGTCGGCCTCGTCCGCGTCGGCCGCGCCGGGCAGGTCGTCGATCTCGAACAGCCGCCCGCCGCCGAACCGGTGCTCCAGCCAGCCGTGGAACGCGGTGCCGCGGCGCGCGAAGGTGTTGGGCGCCAAGGGAAGCGGCCGACGCAGCCGCCGCGCGAGGCCTTCCGCGTCCGACGCGAGTTCGACGAGCTGGCTCACCGAGAGGTGGTCGGGCAGCGTGACCTCGCGGACGTTCGCTGCCGCGCGCGCCCGCTCCGCGAGCAGCACCTGCGTGTCGGTGATCCAGCCGTCCGGGTCGTCTTCCTCCTCGGCGGGCACGTCGGGGTCGTCAGGGTCCTCGGCATCGGACATGGCGGCCAGCACGAGTTCGACGCCGTTGGCCACCGGCTCGCGCCGCACGCCGAGCGGGTCGACCGGCCACACCACCTTGCGTGAATCGGTGACCAGCGGGTTCTCGTCGTCGGGGTCGGGCTCGCCGGCCCATTCCGCGATCACGCCGTCGGCCGTTTCCTCAAGCACGGCCAGGATTTCCGTCAGGAACGTCGACGGCCCCTTCGGCCGGTTGCTCGTCTCGTTCCACCAATGCCCGGAGACCAGCAACGCCCGCTCGGACCGGGTCAGCGCGACGTAACAGAGCCGCCGCTCCTCCTCGGCCTCGCGCTCGGCGAAGCCTTCCTCGTGCAGCTCAAGGCCTTCCAGCACTTCCTTGCGGTCGTAGCCGTCGGCGACGCGGAGCTCGGGCAGGTCCTGCGCGTCGCCGCGCAGCACCGCGGGCAGCGCGGTGACCGTGCGCAGCCACGACGACGAGCGCCGTTTGCTCGGGAACGTGTCCTGCACCAGATGCGGCACGGCCACGATCTCCCATTCGAGCCCTTTGGCCGAGTGCCCGGTCAGCACCTGCACCCGGTCCGGCACCACCTCGACCTCGCCCGGGGTGAGCCCGTCTTCGGCGTGCGCCGCCGTGTTCAGGTAGTCCACAAAGGACAGCAGGGTCGCCGTCGGCGAGGCCTCCGCGTAGTCGGTGACGACGTCCGCGAACGCGTCCAGATGCACCCGCCCGGCCGCGCCGGGCCTGGCCAGTGACTCGACGTCCAGCAGCAGCGTCCGTTCGACGTCGGCGACGAGTTCGGGCAGCGACTGGTCGAGACGGCGGCGCAGCATCGACAGTTCCTGCGCGATGCGCTGGATCCGCCGGAACCCGTCGGCCGAGTACTGCCCCGGATGGCCGGGATCGTCGATCGCGTCGACGAGACCGGCCTGCTCCGCGCGCTCGGTGTAGAGCACGACCTCGTCTTTCGCCTGCTGCTGGCCGGGGTTGGACAGCTGGTTCGCGCGCCGCCACAGCGCGGCCAGGTCGGCGGCCGCGATCCGCCACCGCGCGCCGGTGAGCAGCCGGGCGGCCGCCGTACCGGCGAGCGGGTCCGCGAGCACGCGCAACGTGCTGACCAGGTCCGCGACCTCGGGTTCGTCCAGCAGCCCGCCGAGCCCGACCACCTCGACCGGCAGCCCGCGCGCCCGCAGTTCGGCCGCGATCGGCGCCATGTCGGCGCGGCGCCGCACGAGCACGGCGGCCGTCGGCGGCGTGCCGTGCTCGTCCTGGTGCGCGTACCAGCGCTGCGCGAGCGCGTCGGCGACCCACACGCGCTCGGCGCGCACGTCGGGGAGCAACGCGCACGCGATGTCGGCGGGCGGCGCGCCGTCTCGTGCGCGCAGCCGCTCGACGCCGAGTCCCTTGGCGCGCAACGGTTCCGAGATCGCGTTGGCGAGTGTGAGGATCGCGGCCGGGTTGCGGAAGCTGGTCAGCAGCCCGTATTCGTGCGCAGGCAACAACTTCTTGTCCTCGACACGCGGGAAGTCCGTGGTGAAGCGCGGCAGGTTGGCCGCGCTGGCGCCGCGCCAGCCGTAGATCGCCTGCGCCGGGTCGCCGACCGCGGTCACCGGCAGCGGCGGCCGCTCCCCCATGCCGAACAGCGACCGCAGCAGCACTCGCTGCGCGTGCCCGGTGTCCTGGTACTCGTCGAGCAGCACCGCGCCGTACCGGTCACGCTCACCGGTGACGACTTCGGGATGGCTCGACGCGAGCTGCGCGGCCAGCGACATCTGGTCGGCGAAGTCGAGCGCGCCCTCCGCGCGCTTGCGGTGATGGTAGCCCTCGACCAGCGGCAGCAAAGCCAGACGGAAGCGTTGCGCGGCAATGATTTCCGCCAGCTTCTGCGGCAACGCGGCACGCTGCCCCTTGGCGCGCGGCGCGTTCTCGATGACTTCGCACAGCCAGCGCGTGTAGTCGCCGAGCTGACCGATCTCGACCAGATGCTCACCCAGTTCACCGGCCAGCGAGAGCACCTGTGCGGTGACCGACGACGGCACCCGGTCGGTGTCGAGGTCGTGGTCCCAAGTGGACACCACGCGATGCGCCAGCTGCCAGGACGCGGTCTCCGACAACAGCCGCACGCCCGGCTGGACGGGCAGCCGGAGCCCGTGCTCGCCGAGCAGGCGCCCAGCGTAGGCGTGATACGTGAGCACGGTCGGCTCACCGGCGAGCACGGCGGCCTGCCGCGCGCCGCCGGGGTCGATCCGCTGCAGAAGTCCTGATCCGGCAAGCCTTTTCAGCCGCGCGCGCACGCGCTCGGCGAGCTGCCGCGCGGCCTTGCGGGTGAACGTCAGGCCCAGCACGCGCTCGGGCGTGACGATGCCGTTGGCCACCAGCCACACCACGCGCGCGGCCATCGTCTCGGTCTTGCCCGCGCCCGCGCCCGCGACGACCAGCGCCGGTTCGACCGGTGCGGCGATCACGTCCGACTGCTCCGGCGTCGGCCGGTGCAGGCCGAGCGCTTCGGCGATGTCGGCGGGTGAGACCCACCCCGTGGTGCGCACTACTCGGTCACCTGCCGCCCCTCGGGACGCAAGGGGCACGAACCGCGCGCCGGGCACCGATCGCAGTCGGAGTTCTCGTTGGCCTCATAGGCGGGACCGGCCGCGTCGGCGGCCGCCTTGTGCACGAGCTCCAGCCACTGCCCGCCGCCCTCCGGCGTCATCGGCGGCTGATCCCGTTGCGTGGAACCGGTTTTGTTGTTGGCCTTGGCGACGTAGACGAGTTTCGCGCCACCCGGCTCGGCCTTGCCCTCGAACGCGCCGAGCAGCACGGCCAGCTGGTACGCGGCGAGCTGCGGGTGCAGTTCCGCGTCCGCGGCGGTCACCGGGACCTTGCCGGTCTTGATGTCGACGATCACCGGCCGCCCTTCGGCGTCCACCTCGACCCGGTCGACGCGGCCGCGCAGCAGCACCCGCGTCTCGCCGTCGCCTTGCGGCAGCTCGACTTCGATGTCCTGCTCGACACCGGCTTCCTTGAGCTGCGCGCGGCTTTGGCGCAGCCACGCGATGAAGTTGCGCAGCATCTGCTCGACGCGACGGCGTTCCCTGCGTGAGAACCAGGGCGCGCCGGCGTCCACTTTGGCCCAAGCCTCGTCCAGCGCGGTCTTGAGCTGCTCGTCGTCCAGTCCGCCCGCCGCGGCCTGCGCGAGCCCGTGCACCAGGGTGCCGGTGACGGCCGCGAGCTGCGCGGGATCACTGCCGCCGTGCCGTTCGATGAGCCAGCGCAACGGACATCGGGTCAGGATGTCCACAGTGGACGGCGAGATCTTGACCAGGTCGCCTGGGCCGTGCAGCGGCTGGTCGGTCGACGGTTCGGCGAGCCCGTACCAGGTGCCGGGATGCGCGCCGGGAACACCGGCGGCGGCGAGTTTCGCGAGCTGGCGCGCGGCCCGGTCGCGCCGGACCGGCTCGGATCCTTCGTCGCAGACGACGCGGCGCAGCTCGCCGACCAGCTCGGCCAGCACCAGCGACCGGCCGGGAGGCTTGGTGCGCATGTCCTTCGACTCGTCGCCCGCCTCCTCCAGCTCGTCGAGGAACCGCGACGGCTGCTCGTCTTCCCCGGCGACCGCGCTCACCAGCAGCGTGCGCCTGGCCCGGCTCGCCGCGACGTAGAACAGCCGTCGTTCCTCGGCCAGGATCGGTGCGATCATCGACGCCTTGCCGTCCACTCCGGACAGCAGGTCGACGAGTCTTTCCACGCCCAGAAGGGATCCGCGCAGCCGCAGGTCCGGCCAGCTGCCCTCCTGGACACCGGCGACGGACACGACCGTCCATTCGCGACCGGCCGCGCCGTGCGCGGTCAGCAGTGAAACACCCTCGCCACGCGCCGCGCGCGGGGCGAGGCTGTCGCCCGCGATGTGTTGTGAGCCAAGGTATTCCGCGAACGCGGCGACGCTCGACTTCGGGAGCCTGTCGGCGTAGCGCCCGGCCGCGTCGAAGAGCGCGACGATCGCATCGAGGTCGCGGTCCGCCTGCATGCCGAGCGAGCCGCCGCGATCCGCGAGCCGGGTCAGCCGCGACTCCAGGCCGCTCGCCTGCCACAGCTCCCACAGCACCTGCTCGACACCGGCGCCCGAGCGCACCGATTTGTGCGCCGCGTGCAGCAGCCCGCCGACGCGACGGACCGGCACCGCCTCGGCGTCACCGAGACCGGCGAGGATGTCGTTGCCCCGCAACACTTCCACCAGCAGATCGTCACTCGACCGCTGACCGCCGCCCGCGGTCTCCAGCCGCCGAAGACCACGCCGCAGCCGCCGTAGCGCCAGCGGGTCGGCGCCGCCCAGCGGCGACGAGAGCAGCAGCTCGGCGAGGTCGACATCGAGCAGTTCCGGGTTGGCCGCGAGCCGCAACGCGATGAGCAGCGGACGCACCGCTGGCTGTTTCGCGAGCGGGAGCTCTTCCATCGCCGACCCGATCGGCACCCCCGTCGCGCGCAAAGCCCGTTGCAGGACAAGGAAAGTACGCGCCGGCGAGCGGACGAGCACGGCCATCTCCGACCACGGCACCCCGTCGATGAGATGCGCGCGGCGCAGCTGGTCGGCGATCCAGCTCGCCTCCGCGGCGGGCGTCGGCATGAGCCTGATCTTGACCTGTCCGGGCAGCGCGCCGGGCTTGGTCGTGAACCGGCGATGCTTGCCGACACCGGTCAGCGTGCCGGTGAGCCGCGAGACGGCGGCATGCACGTTGCCGCCGAGCCGGTGGCTGGTCATCAGCCGGACGGTGCGGTCACCGGACTGGTCGTCCATGGTCAGCAGCGACGGGTCCGCACCGCGGAAGGAGAAGACCGACTGGTCGGGATCGCCCGCGACGACGAACTCGCCTGCGGTGGAACCGACCGTACGCAGCAGCCGGAACTGCAGCGGGTCGAGATGCTGGGCGTCGTCGACGAACAGGTGCCGCACGCGGGCCTGCTCGCGTTCCATCAGCTCGTGGTCGTCCTCGAGCGCGACCAGCGCCGACGCGACCAGCTCGGCGGCGTCCATCGCGGGCGCGCTGGGCAGGCCGAGCGCGTTGCCGCCACCGGCCGAAAGCAGGGTGACCTCTTCGTACTGGCGCCAGAACTTCCCGGCGGCCACCCACTCCTCGCGGTGTTGCTGGCGGCCGAGCTTGATCAGGTCTTCGGGGCCGAGCCCGCGCTCGGCGGCACGCAGCAGCAGGTCACGCAGCTCCTCGGCGAACCCTGGCACGGCCAGCGCGGGCTGCAGTGTCTCCGGCCAGTCAGGCGCGCCGTTCTCGAGGTCGCCGACGAGCAGTTCACGCACGACGACGTCCTGCTCGGCGCCGGACAGCAGCCGGGGCGTCGGCAGCCCGTCGGCCTGCGCCTGCTGCCGCAGCAACGCGAACGCGTACGAGTGCACGGTGCGCACGATGGGTTCGCGGATCGTGTGCTCGGTGGTGACCATGCGCGTGATCTGCGCGCGCAACGACTCCGCCGCGCGCCGCGAGGCCGTCAGCAGGAGCAGGCTCTCCGGATCGGCGCCCGCCGCGATCCGGGCGGCGGCGGCCGCCGCGAGCAGCGTCGTCTTGCCGGTGCCCGGCCCGCCCAGCACCCGCTTGTACCCGTCGGGCCCGGCCAGCACCCGGCGCGCCTGTTCGTCCCAGACGAGTTCACGACGCGCACCGGCGGGCACGCGGACGAGCCGCGCCCCCGCCTGAACCGTCGATCCGCGCATCCTTGGATGGAACCATGCCCACCCGCCCGGCCCGCGCGCGCCACACGGCAAAGTGTGAATATGGACGACGAGCTGCACGAACGCGTGCGCACGGTCATCTTGTCCGTCCCCGCGGGCAAAGTGGCCACATACGGTGACATCGCCGACGCATCCGGCGCCCCTTCACCCCGCCTGATCGGCCGGATCCTCGCCGAGGACGGCCACGACCTGCCCTGGCACCGCATCCTCCGCGCGAACGGCACTCCCGCGCCGCACCTGGCCCACGAGCAGCTGGAACTGCTGCGCGCCGAAGGCGTGCTGGCCAACGATCAACGGGTGGACCTGCGGGTTTACCGCTGGAAGACGGAGGAACCCGAGGGCGGTCTCTGGTAGGGCTCGTGAGTGGTATGGCCGGTTCTAACCGGTCATACCACTCACGACCCCAACGCGGAGGCGAGCAGTTTCACGAGTGCGCCCAGGCGCTGACGCTCCGGCTGCAGGGTCGGGATGCCCAGCTCGGCCAGCGGCGCCGCCGTGACCGGTCCGACGCAGGCGCAGACGACGTCGCCGCGCAAGGCGTCCACGAGCGCGTCCAACCGGCCCGAATCGCTCGCCAAGGTGAGCAGGTTCTTCGCCGCGGGTGCGCTTGTGAAGGCCAATGCGCCCACTTCGCCCGCGAGAACGCCGTCGAGCAACCGGTGCGCGGGCGAAAGGTCCTCCGGCCAGAGCCAGCGGTACGGCTGCGCTTCGATGACCGAGGCGCCCGCGTCGAGCAGCTGCCCGGTGAACTCCGGCAGCGGGCCGCCGTGCAGCTGGACCGCCACCCGCGCGCCGGAAACACCCGTGTCGACCAGGCCAGCGAACAACTCGGCGTTCGTCTCGGACGCCGCCGACCAGTGCTCGGTCAGGCCTCGGCCACGCACCGCGCCGACCGCCTTCGGACCGCGCGCGAAGATCCGGGAGCGACCCAGGACCGGGACGAGATCCAGGCTCCAGCCGTCCGCCGCGTCGGCCCAGCCCCGGAAGCCCGCGCCGGTCGTGATGACCGTGTAGTCGACGCCCGACAGCACTTCGGCGGTGGCGGCGCGCAGCAAGGCGTCATCGGGCAGCGGGACGATGCGAATGGTCGGCGCGTGCCGGACCGTGGCGCCTTTGCGTTCGAGCGCGGCGATGAACTCGTCCGCCCGGCGCTCGGCCGTGATGCCGATGGTCACTCCGGTCAGCTCAGCCATATGACGCGCCCATCTCCCTGATCTCCCGCGCGACCTGGTCGGCCAGGTCGGCCGGTGCCAACACTCGCAGATGACTGCCGAAGCGCAGCAGCTCACCCAGCGCGGGTTCGCCGCTCTCGACCGGCAGGTCCACGAGCAGCCAGCCGTCGGCGTCCGGCTCGCGCGAAGCCCGCGCTTCACGGACCGCGCGTTCGCCGACCGCACCGCAGTAGAACCCGGCCAGCGCCTGCGCGCGCGGCGACATGGCGACCAGCGCGACCCGCGGGAACATCCGGCGCTCGAACTGTTCGGACCATTCCCGCCAGGTCGACGCGAGATCGAAGTCGGCCGGTCGTTCGAACGGGTCCATTTCCTCGACTTCGCGGATCCGCGAGACGCGATACATGCGGTCGCTGCCGTCGCAGCGGCCCGCGAGGTACCAATTGCCCGCCTTCAAGATCAGGCCGAGCGGCAGCAGGGTGCGGTCGACGACGCGCTGTCCCCACTTCTCGTAGCGGACGCGCAAACGCTTGCTCTGCCAGACGGCTTCGGCGATCGCGGAGAGATGCGGCAGGCTTTCGATGCCGCGATGCCAGCCCGGCACGTCCAGGTAGAAGCGCTCGGCGACCTTGCCGGCGCGGCTGCGCAACTCGGCGGGCAGCGCCGCGTAGAGCTTGAGCTGGGCGGCCGCGAGCACCGTGCCGAGGCCCAATTCGGCCGCCGCGACCGGGAGACCGGCCAGCGAAAGCGATTGCGCCTCTTCCTCGGTCATCCCGGTGAGCCGCGTGCGGTAGCCGTCGACGAGCTGGTAGCCGCCGGTGCGGCCACGGTCGGCGTAGACGGGCACGCCGGAGGCCGACAGCGCGTCGATGTCACGGTAAACCGTGCGGACGGACACCTCGAGCTCCGCCGCCAGCTCGTCGGCCGTCATCCGGCCACGGTTCTGCAGCAGGAGAAGGACCGAAAGCAGCCTGCTCGCTCGCATACGCTCATTCTGGCAGTAAAACCTGACACAAGCTGACAGGTATGCCCGGCACAGTGATCCGCATGAACACTTTCACGCCGAAGAACTGGGACGAGAAGATCGTCAGCGGGACCGAAGGCTCGCCCCGGGTCGCGCACGCGCACGTCACGTTCACCTACACGGGTGTCATCGAGGGCGAATCCGTGTGCGACTACCTGCTCTTCTACCCCGGCGAAGGCTTCGACGGCCGAGGCACCACATCGCCGGGCCTCGAACGCATCGAAGGCACTGTGGACGGTCGCGCGGGCAGCTTCGTCATCCGCCACGAGGTAGGTTTCGACCTCAAAGGCGTCCACGGCAGCTGGACGGTCGTGCCCGGCTCGGGCACCGGCGAACTCGCCGGGCTGAGCGGCGGCGGCGAGGCGTCCGGCACCGTGGGCTCGACGGACTCGCAGACGATGTCCTACACGTTCGAGTACTCGCTCTAGGGAGTCACCGAAGTGCTGGAAATGGATCGCGCGCAGGTCATGGCGTACCGGATCGCGGCGCAGGGCCTGCACCGCGACGAAAAAGACGCGGCGAAACTGGCCGTGTTCGACCTGGGTGTGCAGGACAGCAGCCGCGACACGGCGTTGCACGCGCTCGTCGCGCGACTCGCGGCGCCGCTCACGGGCGAGTCGTTCACCCAGGACGACCGGTTCGCGCTCGTCTGGTCGCACCGTGGCGCCCAGCACTTCCATCGCCGCGAGGACCTGCCGGAGCTGACACGCGCGCTGGTCCCGATCGACGAGGCCGACGCGATGGCCAGGATGGGCTGGAACCGCAAGATGGTCGAGGCGGCGGCGATCCCCGCGCTCGACACCCTGTTCATCGCCGCCCGCGCGATGCGCAAGGCCATCCCGAAGCCGACCGCGAAAGGCGACGCGAGCACGGCCGTCACCAAGCTGATCCCCGAAGGCCTGACGTATTACTGCCGCGGCTGCCAGGTCGTGCACATCCTGGAGCAGCTCTTCCGGATCTCGTCCCTGCACGGCGGTATCCGCCTGGAGCCCGACGCGACGCCGGCCGTCCTCGCGCCGCTCGAAGGCCGCAAACCGGTCAGCACCAAAGCCGACCTCGCGGCCGCGACCGCCGTCGTGCGCCGGTACCTGCACGTCAACGGCCCGGGAACGCGCGCGGACGCGGCCGGGTTCGCGGGCACGACCGCGGGCACCGTCAAGAACACGTGGCCGGACGACCTGACCGAGGTGCGGGTGGAAGGAAAGCCCGCGTTCCTTCCACCGGAACGGGTTTCCGAGCTGGAGAACCCGCCGGAACCGGATCTCGTCCGGCTGCTGCCGTCCTGGGACCCACTGCTGCAGGCGCGGGACCGGGCGATACTGGTGCCGGATCGCGCACGGCAGAAAGAGGTCTGGCGGATGCTGGGCAACCCCGGCGTCGTGCTGGCCGACGGCGAGATCGCGGGCACCTGGCGCGCGAAGGCGGCCGGGCGGAAGCGGCTCGACTTCGACATCAGTCCCTTTGAGACGCTCCCGCCCGCCGCACGCGAAGCCGCCCGCGAGGAAGCCTCGCGTATCGCGACCGCCCGCGGCTTCGCGGACGTGAAGGTCACCTTCTAGCCGCGATTGTGGCTTGGCGGTGCGGAGTTTAGCGGGCTTTATCCCCTCCTGACCTGGCTCGATGAAGGGAAGAATCGGGACGCTCAGCGGCACGCATGGGCGGGGCGCTTGTCACGCTCAGGGGAATGAACGTGGCTTGTATGCGCTGGGTTAGTGCGTTTGTAAGCGTTGAACGCCCCGTTTCCCACTCACCCGGGCCGCGGTCTGGGTGACAAGGGCGGCCCTTGTCACCCAGAGCGTTGCAAGGGCGACCCTTGTCACGTGCCAAGGCGGATCGGGCAGCCGGTCGTGAGTGGTACGGCCGGTTCTAACCGGTCTAAACACTCACGAGCCCCATCGTCAGAAGGCGGCCAGCCCGTCGGGTGTGCCCACCCCGGTCGGGGCGTCGTAGCCGGGCTTCGCGACGCACAGGTAGTCGCCGCCGCATTTGGCGCCGCCCAGCCTCGGGTCGTTGTTGCCGGTGACCACGTCGAAGAAGCCCGTGCGTCCATAAAGGTCGCCAGGTGTGCCGAAATGACCGGTCCGGCCGTAGAGCCCGGCGATGAACGGCGCCGACGCGCTGGTGCCGTCGACGGTGACCCAGCCGCCGACGTCGGCGACGTGGATCGCGAGTGTCTCGGCGACCGCCGCGACGTCCGCGACCGTGCGCTTGGCGCAGTTCTTGTCCTTCTGCCAGCGCGGTTTCGCGACGTAGGCCGAGCAGGCGCTGCCGCTGCCCTGCCACACGGTCTCTGCCCAGCCGCGAGGTGAGGACTCGTCACGCGCCAACGTCGTCCCGCCGACGGCCACGACCGAGCTCAGCGACGCCGGGAAGCTGGCCGCGGTGAACCCGCTGTCGCCGGAAGCCGCGACGATCGTCGTGCCCGCGTGCGCGTAGCTCTTCGCAAGCGCCATCGCGGAGCCGTTTTCCTTGCCGCCGTAGCTGTTCGACACGACCTTCGCACCGAGACGGACGGCCGTGTCGACGGTCGCCGCCATGTTGCCCAGCTGCGGATCGTCGGCCTCGACCACCAGGATCCGGCACGTCGGGCACGCGGCCGACACCATCGAGACGTCCAAGGTCGACTCGATCGCCCAGCCACGCTCGAACACGGGCAACGGGCCGGCGTCGCCGCGCTGGTTGACCTTGCGGAAGCAGCCGTTCGCGGTGGTGCATTCGGGCATGCCGAACTGCGCGCGGTAGGTGTTGAGATCCTGCTCCAGATTCGGCGCGTCGTAAGCGATCGAGATCGCGACCAGCGTGTCGGCGCCGCCGCTCGCGGGAAGCCGGTACGCCGAGGCGAGATCCGGGGCTCCCCAGCCGGACGGCGCGTCGGCGAGACCGCGGACGGCGGGTGCGTACGACGTCAAACAACGCACGTGGCCCGGTTTGCCGTCGGGACAGGCCGCACGGGCGGCCGGTGCGCCGGTCGCGGTGCCCGTCGCCGCCGACAGCCCCGCGATCACCGCGAAAAACGCACAAAGAACACGTTTCATGATTCCCCTTGAGTTTCAGTCAGCACGGTTTTCAGCGCGCGACCTGGAACGCGCGCGTGATCGTTTCGGTGATGGCGCCGCCCGCCTCGTCGCGCGCGGTCACCCGCAGCGACACGAAGCCGCCCCTGAAGTCCGGGAACGACGCGGTGAACGCGGCGCGGAACTTCCCGTCCTGCCCGGTGGTGGCCGCGTCCGCCCAGGTCGCCCCGTCGTCGAGGGAGAACTGCGTGGTCACGCTCGTGATCGCGCTGGCGGTGGCCTGCTGCAGATGCCCGACGGTGAGATCGACGTACTGCGGCCCGGCCTGGGTGCGCCCGGCCAGGCTCAGGTTCCCGACCGAATAACCCAGTGTCAGCAACGGTTCCACCGCGCACGCCCGGTCCTGCGTGCCACTCGTGCAGACGAACGCGCCGGGCAGCGTCGCGCCGTCGACGTGCTGTGACTTCCACGTCCATTCGGTGTGCGAGGTCGTGGCGAGGGTGTACATCGGCCCGATCCGGCTCGCGTCGAGGCTCAGCTGGAACGTCGACGGCGCCGGGTCGACGTTCTGGTCCAGTTGCATCCCGAGCACGGAGCTCTGGTCACCCTCGGCGATCTTGGTCCCGTTCTGGGTCAGCGTGTACTGCCCGCTGACCGTGTCGCGCGGATCGCCCAGGTAACGGAATGCCTTGTGCCCCGGCTGGTTGTCGCCGAACGGGACGATATCGACCTTCAACCGGTCGCCCGCACGCAGCGCGGGCGGGACCGTTCGGATCGAACTGTCGTCGGGCGCGACCTGGCTGACCGAGCCGGTCGGATGCAACGGGTACTTGTTCCACTCCTCGGTGACCGTTCGGCCCGCGGTGTAGCGATGGTTCGACTCGTCCAGCATGCCGCGCTCGGTCGGGTACCCGCTCGACGATTCCGTGTATTTGGCGAGGAAACCGAACCAGCGCAGATCGGGCGCCGCCGAGACGTATTCGGTCTGCCTGGCAGGCAGCACGATCGACTGGGTCGGCCCGCCGCCGCCTTCCTTCTGGAACGCGAACATCGGCGCGCGCAACCGCAGGCCGACCGTCTGATAGTCCGAGTAGTACGAAGCGTTGACGGTCGCGATGTCCTGGTCGGTCACGACGTAGCGCTGCCGGGGAATGAATCCGTGCGTCGGCTTCATCAGGTAGTACTCGTACGCGGGACCCGGCGGCGAGACGAGCCTGGTCTGCGCGTAGCTCTGCAGCTCGCCGATCGTGACCGGCTTCAGCGACGGCGAAACCCACACCGGGACGCCCGGCGCGGTGTCCATGCCCAGCGACGAGCCACTGCCGATCTTCGCCGCGCGCCGGTAGAAGAAGCCGTTGTTGGACAACAGCGAAGGCCTGGGCGTCACCCATTCGACCTTGCTGTTCGCCTTCGACGCGTCCATCCGGACCGTCATGTCCTTGGCCACGGTGATTTCAGGCTGGGCCACGACGTAGTCACCGAGCTCGTTGTTTTCGGCGTCGGACACGTAGTGGATCGCCAGCGCGCTGTAGTGCCCCTCCGGCACGCTGAACCGCACCTCGCCGTTCTCGAAGCGGCCGTACGCTTCTCGGTAGTCGAGCAGATCACCGTTGTCGACGTTGTAGAGCAGCACCGAAGTGCCGTTGGCGGGCTTGCCGTCCGGACCGTTCGCGGCGAACTTGAGCGTCCGCATGACCGAATTCGTCTTGGCCTTCGGCGCTGCCACGCCGGGCAGCCGCAACGCGCCGTCGGCGAACAGGCCTCGCCCGCCGAAACTGCCGCGTGCCTTGTCTTCGGCGTATTGCTTGGCGAGCGCGGCGCCGAACGCCTTGGCCGCGTCGGCGTCCAGGCTCGCCCTGCCTTCGATCGGCACGCGGCCGTCCCGCTCGGCCTTGGCCAGCGCGTGCACGTCGAACAGATTCAGATCGAGGCCGTTGCCGAGGTACGGCAACGCGGTCGCCGGGATCTCGAACGACTTGCCGCCGGTCTTGAGATGGACGAACGACCGGGCGATGCCCTTGTCTGCCGCGGGTCTGACCTCGGTGAACTCGGTGCCGTCCGGCGAAGTGTGGATCACCACCCGGTCGCCGGTCGGCAGCAGGACGGTGTCGGCCGGTGGTGCTTCGGGCTCGGCGGTCGCGGGCGCGGCGGTGAGCAGTGCACCGCCCGCGACCAGCGCGGAAAGGATGGACAAGGACCTACGCACTCATACCTCCCAGTGTGAGTCGGCAACGAACTCACGGTCGAGGGGCCGGTGAACGTTGCCCGGCAAGCGAAATTGGCCCGTTCGGCCCAGGCCACCTCGACCGAATGGCCACTAGGACAGCACTTTGTAAGCGCGCGTGACCGTCTCCGAGATCGCCCCGCCCGCCGAGTCGGCCGCGGTCACCTTCAGCGACACGTAGCCGCCGTTGAAACCGGGGAACGACGCCGCGAAGGCCGCGGTGAACTTGCCGTCGCCGTTCGCGGTGACGGTCGCGTCCTGCCAGTTCGCGCCGTCGTCGAGCGAGAACTGGACGGTCGCGCCGGTGATCGGGCTCGTCGCCGCCGACTGCAGATGCCCGACGGTGAGGCCGACGCTCTGCGCCCCGTTCGGCACCCGGCCGTCCACACCGAGCCCGCCGACCGCGTAGTTCAGCGTCAGCAACGGTTCCGCCGCGCACGCGCGGTTCGCCGGCTGCCCCTTGGGGGACGTGCAGACGAGCGAACCGGGCAGCGTCGCGCCCTCGACGTGCTTCGACGGCCACGTCCATTCGGTACGCGTATCCGTGGAAAGCGCGTAGTTCGGCCCATAGCGGTAGGCGTCGAGCGCGAGTTTGAGCGTCGACGGCTTGGGGTCGAGTGCCTGCTCGAACCGAAGGTCGACGCCGCCACCGGCGTACCCTTCGACGAGCGTCGTGTCGTCCTGCGTCAGCCGGTACGAGCCGCCGATGCCGTCACGAGGTTCGCCGTAGAAGCCCATCCCGGTGTGCCCAGGCTGGTTGTCGCTGAACGGCGTGAGTTCGAGCCGGAGCAGGTCGCCGTCCCTGGTCACCGGCGCGACGGTGAAGTTCGACTTGTCGTCGACCAGGCTGAACGCGCCCGCCGGATGCAACGGGAACTTGTTCCAGTCCTCGGTCAGCGTCTGCCCCGCCAGGTAGCGATGCCACGACTCGTACTGCCCGCCGTACCAGGCCTGGAACCCGCCTGCCCCGGTCTGGCTGTACTTGGCGAGCCCGCCGAACCAGCCGAGATCGGTCCCCGTCGAGACGTATTCGGTCTGTTTCCTCGGCAGCGTGATCGGGTGACTGCCCCCGCTGCCGCTCTCCTGGAACGAGTACATCCCGGCGCGCTGGCGGATCCCGGTCAGGCCGAATTCCGAGTAGTAGCTCGCGTTCACGGTCGCGAGTTCGCTCGCCTTGACGACGTAGCGCTGCTGCGGAATGACACCGGTCGCGGCCTTCTGCAACTGGTACTCGTACGGCACGCCCGGCGCGGGCGCCGAGATCAGCCGGGTGTGCGGATAGGTCTGCAGCGCGCCGACGCGAACGGGCCGGGTGCTCGGCGCGACCCAGATCGGCGCGGGCCCCGCGCTCACGTCGACGACCTGAGCGGTCCCGACGGTCGCGGCCCTCCGGAAGTAGAACCCGTTGTCGGCCAACAGCGACGCTCGCGGCGTCACCCAGTCGACCTTGCTGGTCGCGCGCGTCGCGTCGACGCGAACGGTCGTGTCGACGCCGACCGCGAATTCAGGCTGGCTGACGAACCGCGCGCCGGTGACGTTGTCCTCGGCATCGGTGCTGACGAACAAACCCAACGCGCTGTAGCGCCCATCCGGCGCGCTGAACTTCGCGGTGCCACCGTCGAAGTAGTTGACCTGCTCGTCGAAGTCCAGCAGATCGGCGTTGTCGACGTTGTACAGGAACGCGACACCTTCGTTCGCCGGTTTGCCATCCGGGCCCAGCGCGTCCAAGGAGACCGTTCGCATCGGCGACTTGACCGCGACCCGCTTCGGCGCCTTACCCGCGAACAGGCCCTGCCCGCCGAAGCCGCCACGCGCGCGGTCCTCGGCGTACTGCTTCGCGAGCGCCTTGCCGAACTCCTTGGCCGCCTTGGTGTCGGTCGTCTTCGGCTTGGCGTGGATGTCGAAGTCGGCGAGCTCCAGTCCACGGCCGAGATACGGCAACGCGGTCGCGGGCACCTCGAAGGTCCTGCCCCCAAGCCTCAGGTGGACGAGCGTCGCGGCGACCCCCTTGGTCATCGCGGGCCGCACCTCGGTGACCTCCCTGCCATCCGGCGCCACCCTGATGACGACCTCGTCGCCGGTGGGCAGCAGGACCGTGTCCGTCGGCAAGCCGGGATCCGCGAGCGCCGGCGGGACCGCGAGCACGGCGATCCCCACGGTGAGCAGGGACAAGAGTTTTCGCACTGGCTCCTCCGATGGTGAGTGGGCACCGATATATAGGGTTGAGACCCTCGATCGGTTGCCTCTCGATCGGAAGTTGCGCCGTTCGGCCTAGCCGTGTCCTGGACGAAAAGGCGCTAGGCGACCCGCGCGTGCCGGACCGAGTGATAGCGCCGCCGTACCAAATCGGCGATCAGGTCATGGTCCCCGAGCGGCTCGGCGACCACATCGGCACCGGAAGCACCGACGCGACGCTGGAACAGTCCGGGCGCCAGCAGCCACGAAGCCACCGCGACGCGTCCGGGCAGCCCGGCGACGACTTCGGCCACCGAAGGCGACGCCGTGGCCGCGAACCCGACCCGCACCGGCACGCCGAGCCGGACGGCCAGCGCGTGCGCGGCCACGTCGACGTCGGCGAGCGCGCGGCGGTCGCTGGAGCCCGCGGCGGCGAGGACCACCGCGTCGCCGGGCGCGTATCCGGCTTCGAGCAGACGAGTACGCAGCACCTCGATCAGCTCGGGCGCGGGACCGAACGGCCGCGCGATCAGCACGTCCGGATGACCGCTCGCCTCGACCTGCGCCGGCACGTCGGTCCGCACGTGATACCCGGCCGCCAAGAACGCGGGCACGACCACGGCGGGCTCACGCACGGCGCGCAGCACGGTCGTCACGTCCGGGGCCCGCACGTCGGCGTAGGCCACCCGCACCTCGACATCGTGCGCGCGCACGCGGGCGGCGAGCCGTTCGGTCATCTCGGCGCCTGCCGGGTCGCGGGTGCCGTGCGCGGCGAGGACGATCATCGAGCCGCCTCGACGGCCAGGCGGTAACCCCGCTTCACGACGGTCTGCACCACTTTTCCCTCTCCCAAAGAAGTCCTGAGCCGTCCGATGGCCGTCTCGACCGCGTGCTCCTCGCCGCCGGACGGCAGCGCCGAGATCAGCTCACGCCGTGAGATGACCCGGCCGGGCTCGGCGGCGAGCACCCGGAGCAACGCCATCGGCGCCGGGGCCACATCACACCACTGACCGTCCACAATGGCCGCTTGACCACGCAGCTCGATGCGCCTGCCTGCCACGAGCAGCCGAGGTGACCTGGCTTCCAAAGCCTGCGAAACCGTCCGAGCCAGCGCGCCGATCCTCGCGCGCTCGGGCTGAACGGTCGGAATGCCCAGCGCCGCCAACGGGGCCGCGGTGATCGGGCCCACGCACGCCACGACGACGCGGCGGGTCAACGCGTCGACCAAGCCGGGCAACCGCGCGGTCCGTTTCGCGGTCGCGAGCATGCTCGCGACCGCGGGCGCGCTGGTGAACGGCATCGCGTCGATCGAGCCGTCGAGCACGGCGTCGAGCAGTTTGTCGAGCGGCCCTGGATCGGCGGGGCCGACCCAGCGGTACACCGGGATCTCGATCACCTCGGCGCCCGCGTCGCGCAGCGAGTCCACGAAGTACGGCAGCGGCTCGCCGTGCAGCTGGACCGCGATGCGCTGACCGTCCACACCGGACGCGAGCAGATGCTGCAACAGCTCCGCGTTGCTCTCCGACGCCGGCGAGTAGTCCTCGGACAGGCCTGCCGCGCGGATGGCCCCCTTGGCCTTGGGGCCCCGCGCGAGCACCGACGCGTGGGCGAGCCGGTCGAGCAGCGCCTCGCCGATGCCCCAGCCTTCCGCCGCCTCGATCCAGCCGCGGAACCCGATCCCGGTGGTGGCGACCACGGCATCGAGCCGCTCCGCCAGCAGGCGGGCGGTCGCGGCGTGCAGCTCGGTGTCGTCCGACAGCGGGACGATCCGGATCGCCGGTCCATAGCGGACGGTCGCGCCCTTGCGTACCAGCAACGCGCCGAGCTCGTCAGCCCGGCGCGCCGCGGTGATGCCGACCGAGAAGCCGGCCAGTGGCAGCACAGCCGTCATGGCGACCCCACGTGCACCACGCCGTTGACGACGCGCACGGGGTAGGTCGGCACGGACACGCCGTCCTCGTCGAGACAGCGTCCCGTCGCGAGGTCGAACTGCTGCTTGTAGATCGGCGACGCCACCACCGGGACACCGGAACTGTCGCCGACGATCCCGCGCGAGAGCACCGCGGCGCCACTGAACGGGTCCACATTGGACAAACCGAAGAAGTCCTTGCCGGTGCGGAAGATCGCCACCTGGGTGCCGTCGGCCAGCAGCGCGGCGACACCCGACCCGGTGGGCACCTCGCCCGACGGGCACACGGCGACCCAAGATCGCTCCACGGACACGGTCATCGTCCCACCACCTCGGGAATGCCCAGCATGACCGGGACTTTCTGCTCCCGCTCGGTGCGGAAGGAGATGCTCGGGTCCGGCACACCGGGCGCGTTGACGAACGAGCTGAACCGCGCCAGCTTCTCGGGGTCGTCGAGCACGCCGCGCCACTCGTCGGCGTAGGTGCCGACGTGCTCGGCCATCGCCGCGTCCAGTTCGGCGCAGATGCCGAGACTGTCGTCGACGATCACCGCGCGCAGGTGGTCGAGCCCGCCGTCGAGCTCCTCGATCCACGGCGCGGTGCGCTGCAGCCGGTCGGCCGTGCGGATGTAGAACATCAGGAACCGGTCGATCGTCCTGATCAGCGTCTTACTGTCCACATCGGACACGATCAGGTCGGCGTGGCGTGGCGTGGTGCCGCCATTGCCACCCACATAGAGGTTCCAGCCCTTCTCGGTGGCTATGACGCCGAAGTCCTTGCTGCGCGCCTCCGCGCATTCCCGCGCACAGCCCGAAACGGCGGACTTGAGCTTGTGCGGCGAGCGCAGGCCGCGGTAGCGCAGCTCCAGCTCGATCGCCATGCCGACGCTGTCCTGCACGCCGTACCGGCACCACGTCGAACCGACGCAGGATTTGACCGTGCGCAACGCTTTCCCGTACGCGTGGCCGGATTCGAACCCCGCGTCCACCAGCCGCCGCCAAATCTGCGGCAGCTGGTCGACGGTCGCGCCGAACAGGTCGATCCGCTGCCCGCCGGTGATCTTCGTGTACAGCCCGAAATCACGCGCGACCTCGCCGATCACGATCAGCTTCTCCGGCGTGATCTCCCCGCCCGGAATCCGCGGCACCACCGAGTACGTGCCGTTGCGCTGCATGTTCGCCAGGTACCGGTCGTTCGTGTCCTGCAGCCCGGCCTGCTCGCCGCCGAGGATGTGCCCGTTGCCGAGCGAGGCCAGTATCGACGCGACCGCGGGCTTGCAGATCGCGCAGCCGTCGCCCGTGCCGTGCTTGCGGATCAGCTCGCTGAACCGGTCGATCCTGGTCGCGCGCACGATCTCGAACAGCTCGGCGCGCGACTGCGTGAAGTGCTCGCACAGCGCCTTCGACTGCTCGACGCCGCACGCGGTCAGCAGCTTGCCGAGCAGCGGCACGCAGGAACCACACGCGGTGCCCGCCCGCGTGCACGCCTTGACCTTGGCGACCGAGTCGCAGCCCTCGCCGATCGCGTGCGTGATCGCGCCCTTGGTCACCGCGTTGCAGGAACAGATCTGCGCGGCGTCCGGCAGCGCGTCGACGCCGATCGCCGAGCCCGAAGCCGGCGCGCTCGAAATGATCGAGGCCGGGTCGGCGGGCAGTCGCTCGCCGACGAGCGCGCGCAAGGTGTTGTACTCGCTCGCGTCGCCGACCAGCACGCCGCCGAGCAGTGTCTTGGTGTCGTCGGAGACCACGAGCTTCTTGTAGGTGCCGCCGACCGCGTCGTTGACGACGACCTCGAGCGCGCCCTCGGTCGCCGCGTGCGCGTCGCCGAAGCTCGCCACGTCGACGCCCATCAGCTTCAGCTTGGTCGAGGTGTCCGGCTCGGGGAAGGTCGCCTGCCGCCCGGTGAGCTGCGCGGCGACCACCTCGGCCATCGCGTAGCCCGGCGCGACGATGCCGTAGACCTTGCCTTCGACGGCGGCGCATTCACCGATGGCGTAGATGTTCTCGTCGCTGGTGCGGCAGCTCCGGTCGACGAGGATCCCGCCGCGCTGCCCGACGTCCAAACCGGACTCACGGGCCAGGTCGTCACGCGGGCGGATACCGGCGGAGAACACCACGAGGTCGAGGTCCAGCTCGGTTCCGTTGCCCAGCCTGGCGAACAGGCGGTCGCCGTCGGCCTCGATCGCGTCAGTCGACGTTCCCGTGTGGACGGTCACGTCGAGTCCCGTGATCAGCCTGCGCAACAGCCCGCCGCCGCCTTCGTCGACCTGAAGCGGCATCAGGCGTGGCCCCATTTCGACCACATGCGGCGACATCCCCATGTCCCGCAACGCCTTCGCTGCCTCCAGACCGAGCAAGCCACCGCCGACGACCATCGCGGCGCGGCGGCCGCGGCCGGGCTTCGCGGCCCGTTCCCGGATCGCGTCGAGATCCTCGATGGTCCGGTAGACGAAAACGCCCGGCAGATCGTGGCCTTTGACCGGCGGCACGAACGGCCGCGAGCCGGTGGCCAGCACCAACGCGTCGTACGGCTGCGCGAACCCGGCGGCGGTGGTGACCGTCTTGCGCGCACGGTCGAGGATGACCACCGGGTCGCCGAGCCGGAGTTCGACGCGCTCGTCGCCCTCGTAGCCCGCGCCGGGCATCGCCAGCTTGGCGGGATCCCAACTGTCCACATAGGACGTCAGCGCGACGCGGTCATAGGCTGGGCGGTTTTCCTCACCCAGCACGACCACCCGCCACGCGCCGTCGAGATCGTCCGCGCGCACCGCTTCGACGAGCCGGTGCGCGACCATGCCGTGTCCGGCGACGACCAGCGTCTTCATCAAGGGCGTGTCTCCTCGTTCTGGTCGATGGGCTTCGTGATCCAGGTGGTTCCTGGCGGCGCGGGCGATTCGCCCTCGTACCGGGTCGTACTCGGGTGAAGCGCCCGTGCCGCCAGGGGCCACCTGGGCGCGAAGACCGCGATCAGAACGAGGAGACACGCCCTAGACCTCCGCTCCGGCGAGTGCCAGTCCTCGGGTGCTCGTGACGGTCGCGGGCTGCTTGCGGAGGTAGACCACCCAGGTCACCACGAAGCAGACCCCGTAGAAGGCCAGGAAGCCGATGAACGCGGGCACGCCGCTCTTGGCCGTCGCGAACGACTCGCGGAACGCCAGGTTGATGAACAGGCCGCCGAGCGCGCCGACCGCGCCGGCGAGCCCGATGAGCGCGCCGGAAAGCTTGCGGGCCTTGAGAAGTTCCGTGGTCTCGTCGGCGCCCGCCTCGATCGCGACCTTGGCCTTGGCGCGGAAGATCGCCGGGATCATCTTGTACGTCGAGCCGTTGCCGACGCCGGTGAGTACGAAAAGGACGATGAACGCGATCGTGAACAGTGCCAGCGACTTGGCGTTCGACGCGATGATCAGCACGACCGTCGCGGAGCCCATCAGCGCGAATGTGCCGAAGGTGACCTTGCCGCCGCCGAGCCGGTCGGACAGCCAGCCGCCGACCGGCCGGGACAGCGAACCCAGCAGCGGCCCCAAGAACGTCACCGCGACCGCTTGCAGCGGCGTCCGGCCGAACTGGTTCTGCAGCACCAGGCCGAACGCGAAGCTGTAGCCGATGAATGAGCCGAACGTGCCGATGTAGAGGAACGACATCACCAGCGAGTGCGGGTCCTTGATCACCTCGCGCATGGCCTTGGTGTCACCGCGCACGGTCGCCAGGTTGTCCATGTACAGCCACGCGAACACGGCCGCGACCACCACGAGCGGGATGTAGATGAAGAGCACCAGCCGGGGCTGCGCGGCGCCGACCGTGCCGATCACGAGCAGGCCGACCAGCTGGACGGCGGCCACGCCGAGGTTCCCGCCGCCCGCGTTGAGGCCGAGTGCCCAGCCTTTCCGCTTCTCGGGGAAGAACGTGTTGATGTTCGTCATGGACGACGCGAAGTTGCCGCCGCCGACACCGCCGAGCGCGGCGACGATCATCAGTGTGCTCAGTGAGACGCCGGGCTCCAGCACGACTGCCGCGAGTATCGTCGGGATCAGCAGCAGCGCCGCGCTGATGACCGTCCAATTGCGACCGCCGAATCGCGCGACCGCGAAGGTGTACGGCAGCCGCATCAGCGCGCCGACCGCGGTCGGCGTCGACACCAGCAGGAACTTGTCCGCGGCGCTGAACCCGTAGTCCTTGCCCATGAACAGGACCATGACCGACCACAGTGTCCATACGGAGAAGCCGATGTGTTCGGCCAGAATGGAGAACCAGAGGTTGCGGGTGGCCACCTTCTTGCCGGTGGACTCCCAGAACTGCTCGTTCTCGGGTTCCCAGTGCTCGATCCAGCGCGAGCCGGTCCTGCTGCCCATCACATTCTCCTTCGTCATCACTGGGCTCCGAGCCACTCGGCGATCCCGCGCACCGCGTCGCCGCAGCCACCGCAGCCGGTCGTCGCCCTGGTCGCGGTCGCCAGCTCGGCCACCGAACAGGCGCCGGACTTCCACGCCTCGACGAGCCTGCCCTTGGTCACCGTGTTGCAGCGGCAGACCACGGCCGCCGCGGGCAGGTCCGCCGGGCTCGACGCGGGTGTCGCGGCGCCGGGCAGAGATCGTCCTAAGAGGACACTGAGCCGATCGGCGGGCATCGGCGTTCCCCGGTCGTAAAGCTGGGTGATGTTCGCGGCGGCGTCGGGAATGCCGAGCACGATCGCGCCGGCGACCTTGTCCTTGCGCACGACGAGCTTGGCGTAGCGCCCGCCCGAAGGGTCGGCGAAGCAAAGGACCTCGGACCCTTGGGCGCCGACTTCGGCGCCCACCTCGCCGAGAGACGCGAGATCGATGTCGCGTGCCTTCAGGCGCGTCACGACCGAGGTTCCCCGGTAGCGGGCTCGCATGTCGGTGCCGGTCAGCAGGTCCGCCAACGTCTCGGCCTGATCCCACGCGGGCTGCACGAGCCCGGAGATCGTGCCAGGGTGCTGCGCGCAGTCGCCGATCGCGTGGATGCGGCCGTCGCTGGTCCGCAGCGCGTCGTCTACCAGCACGCCGCGATCGACCTGAAGTCCCGCCTCGACCGCCAACGTGGTGTCGGCGCGAACGCCCGCCGAGACCACCACCAGGTCCGCCGGGACGTGACTGCCGTCGTCGAGCTTCAGCCCGTCGCCGGGCAGGTAGCGGGCGGCGCTCGCGCCGAGCCGGAAGTCGATGCCGAGCTTTTCCAGTGAGCGCACCAGAACCTGGCTCGCGCCGGGGTCGAGCTGGCGTTCCATGATCGTCGGCAACGGGTGCACGACGGTGACGAAGTTGCCGCGCCCGGCCAGTCCGCGCGCGGCTTCGAGGCCGAGCAGGCCGCCGCCGAGCACGGCGACCGGCGCGCCGAACTTGGCTGCTTCGAGAATGCGGTCACAGTCATCCAGCGTGCGGAACGCTACGACGTCGGCGCCGAGTTCGAGTCCCTCAACCGGCGGCAGCCACGGCCTGCTGCCGGTCGCCAGCACGAGCACGTCATAGTCCACTGTGGACTCGTCGGCGAGCACGACCTGCCGCACCGCCCGGTCGATGCTCGTCACGCGGGTGCCGACGCGGAGGTCGACGCCGGTCTTGCCTGCCCAGCCTTCGTCATGCAGGCGGACGGTTTCCGGGCGCATCGTCCCGGCGACGACCGCCGAGAGCAGCACCCGGTTGTACGCGTGGTGCGGCTCTTCGCCGAGCACGGTCAGCATGACCCGCGAACCGTCGGGGTCGCGGTGGCGGATCTCGTCGGCCAGCCGCGCGCCCGCCATGCCGTAGCCGAGAATGACGACCTTGCGTGGACTCATGCCGGATCCTCCTCGTCGCGGGACAGGGAAACCGCACACACCTTGAACTCGGGCATCCGGCTGATCGGGTCGAGCGCCGGATTGGTGACCAGGTTCGCCCGCTGCGCGCCGGGGAAGTGGAACGGCAGGAACACGACATCGGGCCGCATCGACGCGACCGCGCGCACCCGCGCCCGCGTCTCGCCGCGCCGCGACTTCACCAGCGCCCAGTCCCCCTCGGACAGCCCGGCCCGCGCGGCGGTGTCGGGATGCACTTCGACGAACACCTCGGGTACCGCTCTGGCCAGCTCGTCGACCAGCCGGGTCTGCGCGCCGGATTGGTAGTGCTGCAGCACCCGGCCGGTGGTGGCCTGCAACGGGAACTCGTCGTCGGTCCGCTCGGCCGGGCCGGAGTGGTCGACGGCGACGAACCGCGCGAGCCCGTCGGCGTGCGCGAACCGGTCGAGGAACATCCTGGGCGTGCCGGGGTGCTCGACGTCCGGCACGGGCCAGTACAGTGCCTCGCCCGCGCGCAGGCGCTCGTAGCTGACGCCGGAGTAGTCCGCGAGGCCACCCCGCGAAGCCTCGCGGAGCTCGGTGAACACCGTCTCGGCGTCCGTGGGGAATCGGCCGTCCGGCTGACCGAGCAGCTTGGCGAGCCCGGCGATCACGTCGAGGTCCGTGCGCACGCCCTCGGGCGGGGTGACCGCGCGCTTCCGCAGCAGGACACGGCCTTCGAGATTGGTCATCGTGCCGTCTTCTTCGGCCCACTGGGTCACCGGGAGCACGACATCGGCGAGCGCGGCCGTCTCGGACAACACGAGATCCGCGACGACGAGCAGATCCAAGGCGGCGAGCCGGTCCGCGATGTGCGCGGCGCGCGGCGCGGAGACGACCAGGTTGCTGCCGAAGATCATCAGCGCTTGGGGGCCGCCTTCGGTACCGAGCGCGTCGAGCAGCTCGTAGGCCGAACGTCCGGGGCCGGGCAGCGAATCCGCGGGCACGCCCCAGACACCGGCGACGTGTTCGCGCGCGGCCGGGTCGTCGATCTTGCGATAACCGGGCAGCTGATCGGCTTTCTGGCCGTGCTCGCGCCCGCCCTGACCGTTGCCCTGACCGGTGATGCAGCCGAAGCCGGAACCCTTTCGGCCCGGCAGGCCCACCGCGAGTGCCACATTGATCCACGCGGTGACCATGTCGGCGCCGCGCGCGTGCTGTTCGGTACCACGTGCGGTGAGGATGTACGCGTTGCGCGCGGCCGCGAGCCTGGCGGCGACCCGGCGCTGGTCCGCGGCGGACACCCCGGTGACGCGTTCGGCACGTTCCGGCCACCACCGCGCGACCACCCGCCACATGTCCTCGAAACCGGAAGTCCGCGAGTCCACATAGGACTGATCGAGGTGTCCGTCCGCGACGACCGCGTGCAGGATTCCCAGCGCCAGCGCCAGATCCGTGCCGGGAGCGGGCGCCAGATGCAGACCGGCCAGCTCGGCGGTCGGAGTGCGGCGCGGATCGACGACGATGAGTTCGCCGCCGCGCAGGTGCTGGACGAACGGCGGCATCGTCTCCGCCGGGTTCGCGCCGATGAGCAGCACGACATCGGCTTCGGCGAGATCCGTAACGGGAAAAGGCATTCCGCGGTCGAGCCCGAACGCCCGATTGCCCGCCGCGGCGGCCGACGACATGCAGAACCGGCCGTTGTAGTCGATCTGGGAGGTACCGAGCGCGACCCTGGCGAACTTCCCCAGCAGATAAGACTTCTCGTTGGTCAGCCCGCCGCCGCCGAACACGGCGACCGAATCCGCGCCGGACGTTTCGCGCAGCTGTGTGAGCTTGCGCGCGATCAGACCGAGCGCGTCGTCCCAGCTCGAAGGCACCAACTCGCCGTCCACCCGCACGAGCGGCGTGGTCAGCCTGGCAGGCGAGTTCAGCAGCGAGCCCGAAGTCCAGCCCTTCTGGCACAGCCCGCCCGCGTTGGTCGGGAACTGGCGAGGCTGGACATCACTACCGCGCAGGCTCATCCCGCACTGCAGTGCGCAGTACGGGCAGTGCGTGGCCACAGCGCTGATCGGAACAGCACTGGCTGGCTCGGCGGTCGTGGTCACGAGCGTGACGCTAAGCAGCGCTTGTTACCTGGAAATGCCCTTATGTTTCGGGGAAGTTGACAATAGCCGCCTCGCGCAGCCTCACATCGTGAGAAACAGCGTGCTGGTCGTCACACGAGTTCGCTGACCTCACGGGCCGCGGCACGCAGTCCATCCAGTGCCGCACGCGTCGACCTGGGGTTCAGCGCGTGCGCGGCTAGCCGGAACAAGATCGCCCGCAACAGCAGCTGTGACCATTCGGGCAGATGCGCCCAGCGGCGCAGCAATTCGATGTCGGCGCCGCCCCACGCGATCGCGTCGACCGCGACCACGGCCGCACCCCATTCGGCAGGACGGAAATAAGGGACGAAGTCGACGATTCCGGGCGCGGCCTTGCCCGAGTAGACGACGCCGGCGAGCAGCTCACCGTGGACCACTTGGTCCGGCAGGTTGACCGGACGGCGCGCGCCGGCGAGCACCTCGAACCAGCGGCCACCCCTGGTCTCCTCCAACGGCACTTCCAGCTCGCCCCACGCGACCCGGTCGGCGATGGCCTCGGGTTCCCGCCTGCTCGCCAGGAAGGACGGGCGCGCGAGCCGCGCTGTCGCCTGATGCAGTTTGACCGCGGCCAGCACGGTCTCGTCCGCGCGATGTTCCGGCGTGCCCGGCACGTATTTGTTCGCGGCCCAGCCCGCGACGATCCAGCGTCCGTCCGACGCGCGCACCGGCCGCGCGATCCGCAGGCCCGGCGCGTCGATCTGCTCCAGCGCCCGCGCCGACCACACGGCCCGGCTCTTGTCGGCCACGGGTTTCACCACGATGTCGCCACATCGCCAGACCGTCCCGCCCGGCAGCGGCTCAAGCTCGGCGGGATGAGCGCCGAACGCCGAGCAGACATGCTCCGGGGGACTCTGATGCCTGACGACCACGGCCACACACGTTACCTCGGGCTCGGCTCCACGAAAGAGAACGAAGTCGTGTCGCCGACTTGAGTAAAGCTACTGATGTACGTGGGCGGCCAGGCCCGACAAGATGCCCGCATGAACATGACCAGGGCGAGCTGGATCCAGCTCGCCTCACTGTGGGGAGCTGCCGTCCTCGTCCTCGTGACGGCGGGCTGGCTGTTGCTGCTCGGCGGGTTCTTCGGCAGCCCGCTGCTGTCGGCGCCGGTGCCGTTCATCCTGGTCGGCGTCGCCTACGCGCTCGGCTCGGCCACCCGGCCCGCGTCACGGCTGACCGAAAGCCACGGCACCCGCGTGCTGTGGGCCTTCTTGGTCGGCCTCGTCGGCCTGGCAGGCACGTTCTTCCTGTTCGCCGCCTTCGACGCCGCCGGCATCGATCACGTGCCCTGGCTGGTGATCATCCTGCTCGGGCTGCCCTATCCGCTGGTGGCGGGCATCCTCGCGACGCCGTGGGCGTTCCGGGCCGGAGCTCTCGTGCTCACGGCCGCGCTGATCGTGCTCGGCGTTTGGCTTCCGGCGAGCCGTGACAAGCCCGCGTCGACGGGCGAGCGGTTCGCGGAGATGGTCCACGACGTCTTCGTCCCGCACAAGGCGAAGCAGCTCAGGCTCGACTTCGGTGACTGATAGAACAAGGGCACGTGTGAATTGTTGAACATTTCACACGTGCCCTTGTCGAACGTGAGGATCAGTAGGTCGGCAGGCTCTGGTCGATCTGCCTGGCCCAGGCGAGCACGCCACCACCGAGGTGGGTCGCGTCCTTGAACCCCGCCTTGTGCAGCGCGGCCAGCGCCTCGGCCGAACGCGCGCCCGACTTGCAGTGCAACACGATCGGCTTGTCCTGCGGCAGCTCCGCGAACGCCTCACCCGAGAGGATCCGGTCCTTCGGGATGAGCGTCGCGCCCTTGATGTTCACGATCTCGTACTCGTGCGGCTCACGGACGTCGATCAGCGCGAAGTTGTCGCCGTTGTCGAACTTGGCCTTGAGCTCGGCAGGCGTGATCGTGCTGCCGGCCGCGGCGTTGGCCGCCTCGTCGGACACCACACCGCAGAACGCGTCGTAGTCGATCAGCTCGGTGATCTTCGGGGTCTCCGGGTCCTTGCGGATCTTGACCTCGCGGTACTTCATCTCCAGCGCGTCGTAGCTGATCAGCCGCCCGAGCAGCGGCTCACCGATGCCGGTGATGAGCTTGATCGCCTCGTTCACCATGATCGAGCCGATCGACGCGCAGAGCACGCCCAGCACGCCGCCCTCGGCGCACGACGGGACCATGCCGGGCGGCGGCGGCTCGGGGTAGAGGTCGCGGTAGTTGAGGCCCTTGCCGTTCGGCGCGTCCTCCCAGAACACGCTGACCTGGCCTTCGAACCGGAAGATCGAGCCCCACACGTACGGCTTGCCCAGCAGCACCGCGGCGTCGTTCACCAGGTACCGGGTGGCGAAGTTGTCCGTGCCGTCGACGATCAGGTCGTAGTCGCGGAAGATCTCCAGCGCGTTCGAGCTGTCGAGCCGGTCGGTGTGCAGGTACACCTTGACGAACGGGTTGACCTCGGCGATCGACTCCTGCGCCGAAGCGGCCTTGAGCTTGCCGATGTCGGACTGGCCGTGGATCACCTGGCGGTGCAGGTTCGACTCGTCGACCTCGTCGAAGTCGACGATGCCGAGCGTGCCGACGCCGGCGGCGGCCAGGTAGAGCAGCGCCGGGCTGCCCAGGCCACCGGCGCCGATGACCAGGACCTTCGCGTTCTTGAGCCGCTTCTGCCCGGTCACCCCGACGTCGGGAATGATCAGGTGACGGCTGTAGCGAGCCACCTCTTCCTTGGTGAGCTCGGCAGCCGGCTCCACGAGCGGCGGCAGCTTGCCAGACATCCGGGTCCTCCATCTCGCGCGTTATCGCGTTCGCATCCCAGTATGTCTAACGCGCGCAGGCAACTCGTACTTCCCGTTGCCCACTTCGTGGGATTCCGGGCGCGCTAACCGCCGGCTTTGCCGGACGGGTTGGGCCAGGCGTTGGGCTTGCAGACCTTGCCGTCCGCGGGCACCTTGCCCTTGTCGCCGCCGGGGATGTTGTTCAGCTTCTCGACGTAGTCGTTCGCGACGCCGAAGGACTGCTGCATCATCACCGGCGCGAGCGCGCCGTTCTCGGCGCAGCCGACGTGCTTGCCGCCGAGCGCGTGGCCGACCTCGTGGTTGATCGCGTACGCGCGATAGCCGCTCAGGTCGTTCTCCCACGCCTTCGCGCCGCGGATCCACCTGGCCACGTTGATGATCACGCGGCCGGCGCTGCTGCGGTAGCAGGAGGCCTCGAACTTGATCTGGTAGCCGCACAGGTCCGCGCGGTGTGTGGTGTTCGAGCTGGTCAGGCTGACCTTGAAGCTCGGGTTCGGGAAGTTCGCGTCGACCCGCTGCAGGGTGTACTTGCCGGTGCCGACCCAGCTCTGCTGGCTGGACAGGGTGTTCTGCACCGAGGCGGCGAAGCTGTCGTCGCCCTGGTAGGTCGCCGGGTCGAGGCCGTCCTCGGCTTCGATCGTGTAAGTGAAGAAGGCGCCGCCGGTGCCCTTCTTCTCGCCGGCGGGCCCGGGAATGGCGTGCCAGGTCCCCTTGCCCGTCTCCGTGAACGGGTTGCCGTCGGGCAGTTCGGCCGTGTCCACCTTGAGGTCGATCGGCGTCGGCGGGTTCTCGACCAGCACGTCGCCGCCGTTGCCGTCCCCGGAGCCGTCCCCGGATCCGGCCGCGGCGCCCGTGCTCTGCCCGGCCGCCTCGCTGACGGGCTCGGCCGGCCCGCTCGCGGTCCGGAACACCACGAGCACGGTCAGCACGACCAGGATCGGCACGGCGTACATGCGCCAGCCGTACACCTTGCCGAGCTTCGAAAGCTTGCCCTTGTCAGCCTGCTTCTTCCGGGCGGCGGGCTCCGACTTGGGCTCCCATGCCGCGGTCAGCGGCTGCGCGGCGGTGCGACGGGAACCGGGGCGGTAGCGCTCCTCGGTGACCCGCGACGTGCTCGCGCGCTGGCTGGGCCGGTACTGACCGGACTGCGGTGCGCGGCGCTGAGCCGACGGATACTGAGCCCGCCGTTCCTCGCCTCGCGCATCCTGCGTCACCCGGTCCACGCACCAAGAGTGCCATAACCAAACCGTGATGCTTCGAGCGACTGGCGGAATACCGAAGGAATGATATTCACTCGAATGGGCTACCATGTCCCGTTTTCGACACATTCCCACAGACCGAGGACCGCCCTCGCTACGGCAATCGGGCGTTCCATTTGCGCCACATGGCCGGTTCGCGGAAGAACGAGTAATCGCGCGTGGGGCAGGGCCTCGGCCGTGCGGACCGCGCGTTTGGCGGAGATCACTCTGTCGTGGATCCCCCAAACGACGAGTGTGGGAGCGGTCACGGTCCGCGCGACCGACCACAGCGAGCCTTCGCCGCGTGCGCTCCAGGTCCGGAAGATCCCGAACGTGCTGCGCGCCAGCGCGGGCGTCGCCCAGTTGAATCCGGCGCGCTCGCTGTGTTCCTGCTCGAGTTCGTCAAGACGGCTTTCGGCGAAGGCGTCCGGCTCGGCGTAGCAGAGCTTGATGACCTGCTTGGCCCGTTCACGCGGACCGAGCGCGGCGAGCTGCCGTCGCACCCGGCGGCCGACGAGCGGCAGGTACGCGAGCGCCATCCGCGGGTCGGAAAGCCGACGTGGGTCGAGGCGACGATCCGGCATCGCGGGCGAGATGAGGGTGAGCGTCCGCACGAGCTCCGGCCGGCGCGCGGCGAGCAGGAGCGAGACGGCGCCGCCCATCGAATTGCCGAGCAGGTGGACCGGCTTGCCGCCCTGCTCCTCAACGTACTTCCCGAGGACATCGGCATGCGCGTCGAGGCTGAAGTCGAACCCCGGCTCCGGCTCGGAGAACCCGAATCCCGGCAGGTCGACGGCGGTGCCGGCGGCGAACGGCGACAGCTGCGCCGCGAGGTCCGTCCAGTTCGTCGACGAGCCGCCGAGCCCGTGCACGTAGACGGCGGTCGTGTCCGCCGGGCCGTCGACGCGCCGGACCGCGAGCCCCAGCTCGGCCGTCCGCGGGTAGGGCGGGCGGGCCCCGTCGAGCGGCGGGAGCGGGGTGTTCGACAGCGGAACATGGGTCAGCGGCGAACGGGTGACACCGGGGCTGGAAACTGTACGAGACACCAGACCAGGATGCCTCACCCTTGGCGGTAGAGGTGTACCGGCGAGTAATGTCGGGTGAGCTTCTGGTGGCGGTGACCCCGCCACCGGCGGAGGGGTCGCTCGACGTGGAGGAAGCATGACGGAGATGGCGCGTTTGCAGCAACGAGGGGTCCGCCTGCCCCGGACCGAACGCCGCGCGCAACTGCTGGCGGCAGCGCAACGCGTCTTCGCCGCCAACGGGTACCACGCGGCGGCGATGGACGAGATCGCCGAGGAGGCCGGCGTCAGCAAGCCGGTGCTCTACCAGCACTTCCCCGGCAAGCTCGACCTCTACATCGCGCTGCTCGAAAGCCACGTCGACGAGCTGGTCCGCCGGGTCAAGGACGCGCTCGAGTCCACCTCGGACAACAAGCAGCGCGTCCCGGCGACGGTCGGCGCGTTCTTCGACTTCGTCAACAACGACGCGGGCGCGTTCCGCATGGTCTTCGAGTCCGACCTGCGCGGCGAACCCGCGGTCCAGGAGGCGGTCGACAGGGCCACCTCGGCCAGCGTCGACGCGATCACCGACACGATCACCGCCGACGCGGGCCTCGACGAAGACAAGGCCCGCCTGCTCGCGGTCGGCCTCGTCGGCCTGAGCCAGGTCAGCGCCCGCTTCTGGCTCGCGCACCACCAGTCGATGAGCCGCGAGGAGGCGGTCGCCCTCACGGCGAACCTGGCCTGGCGCGGCATCGGCGGCGGCTTCCCGCTCCAGCACCAGGACTGAGCCCTCAAAAAATCCCAATGTGGCTTTCGTCAGATTTCAGCTGACGAAAGCCACATTGGGGGTACGAAAACTGACCAATGCCGCATTGGGATTTTTCCCGCTGGGTCAGAGACGGGCGCAGGCCCTGGTCAGGGCGCTGATCCGGGCTGCGACCTCGTCGGCTCGCTCCTGGGGGAGCATGTGGCCGGCGCCCGGGTAGAGCATGAACTCGGCCTGGGGCAGCTCGTCGGCGATGACCCTGGCGTGGCCGACCGGGCAGAGCCGGTCCTTCTCCCCCGCCAGCACGACCGCCGGGACGTGCCTGAGCGCGGCGAGCGCGACGCGGCGGTCGTGCTGGGATATCGCGTCCTGAAAGCCCCCTACGCTCGCAGGATGCGCACAGAGCAGCTGCTCCGCGACCGAGTGGACGTCTTCGCGGCGCGGATGGTCGCCGAAGACCAGGAACCGGGCGCCCGGCCGGACCATCGACGGCGGCAACGGCAGCGCGTCGGCGCGCCGCCGCGCGAGCATCTTCGCCAGTTTGCGCTCGAACCGCGCGGCGCCGCGACCGGCGACACCGGGCAGGCCGAGGGTGATCCGGTCCATCTGGCCGGACGAGGTCGCCACGAACGCGACGCCCGCGACGCGTTCGGTCACCAGTGCGGGGTGCCGATCGGCGAGTTCCATGATCGTCATGCCGCCCATGGAGTGCCCGGCCAGCACGACCGGACCGTTCGTGCGGGCGGTGATCAGTTCGGCGAGGTCGTCGGCGAGGCGCGGGATCGTCGCGGTGCCGTGGGTCGCGGGCGCCGAGCCGCCGTGGCCGCGCAGGTCGTAGCGCAGCACGCGGACCGACGGGTCCAGCCGCCGGGCGACCGAGTCCCAGGTCCGGTGATCCTGGGTCCAGCCGTGCACGAGCACGAGCGTCAACGCGGAGTCCATCGGGCCTGACGCCCTGACGTGCAGCGCGGTGCCGTCGGCGGTGACGAAACGGTGCGCGCCTGCCGGGTTCCGGCGCGTCTCGATCGCCGTCATCGGAGCAGGAAGGACTTGCGCCAGAAGTACATTCCCGGCTTGCCGACGAGACCGGACTCCTGCAGGAACGGCATGATCTTGCCGCCTGCCCAGTGGATGGTCTCCTGCCAGTGCTCGTTGTTCAGCGCGGCTTCGACCCCGTCGCGCGGCCTGATGCCGACGGCCTTGTACACACCGGGGTTGATGAACGCCCGCGTCACGAAGTACGAGATCAGCGCGATGATGAACTGCTGGTAGACGATCTCGGACTTGGACAGCTTCGCCATCCCGCGGGTGACCTCTTCGCGCGCGAACGTGACATGCCGCGCCTCTTCGAGCACGTGGATCCGGTTGACCATGCGCACCAGCGGCTGGATGTCCGGGTCGTTCATCTGCTCGCGCTGCAAGCGGTCCAGCACCTCTTCGGCGACCAGGATCGCGCCGTAGCGGGCGGGTCCGTAGCTGATGGTCGGCATGAGCTTGGCGAGCCGGCGCAGCCACGGGACCGGGCCGTACGCGGGGCAGCCGATCCGCGCGGCCATCCGCGCGAACATCGTCGAGTGGCGGCACTCGTCGGCGACCTCGGTCAGCGCGTACTGCGCGTGCGCGCTCGTCGGGTCCTGCTCGTAGACCTCCTTGAGCAGCATCTGCATCAGGAGGATCTCGAACCAGAGACCGGTCGTCGCGACGCTCGCGACCTCGTGCTTGCCGAGCTCGATGCGCTGTTCCGGGGTGAGCGTGTCCCACAGCTCGGTGCCGTAGAGCGAGGACCGGTGTTCCGGGATGAAGCGTTTGCCCTCGACGAGCGGCGCGGCCCAGTCGAGGTCGACATCGGGGTCGTAGAACTTGGTCGCCGACGACTTGAGCAGCCGTTCGGCGGTCTTCTCCCGGTCGGGTTCCCTGAGCGTCCGCGTCATCGCGTCGTCCTCCCAAATGCATGTAACTTGAGGTAACAGTTACCTCTGGTAGCATGACTCCCGTGATCGAACGTGTCAAGCGCAACAGCAAGCAGGCCAGCAAGCGCCCGGCGAGCGACGAGGAGACCGGCGACGCCCGCCGCGACCGCTGGCGCAAGCACCGCATCGCGCGCCGCGCGGAGTTCGTGGAGGCGGCACTGCGAGCGCTCGACAAGCATGGTCCCGAGCTGGGCATGGAGGACGTCGCGGCCGAGGCGGGCGTCACGAAACCCGTGCTGTACCGGCATTTCGACGACAAGGCCGACCTGTACGTCGCGCTCGGCCAGCGTGGCACCGAGATCCTGTTCCAGCGCCTGATCCCGGCGATCAACGCCGAGCTCGCGCCAGTGCCCCGCATCCGGATGGCGCTCGACGCGTTCTTCACCGTGATCGAGGAGCACCCCAACCTGTACCGCTTGCTCGCGCGCGGCTCGTTCCTGGACAAGCCGGTCGACTCGGACATCGTGGCCGAGGACAAAGAGGTCATCGCGACCGCGCTGACCGCGCTGCTCGGCGACTACATGCGCATGTTCAACATGGACTCCGGCGCGGCCGAGCCGTGGGCGCACGGGATCGTCGGAATGGTCCAGAACACCGGGGAATGGTGGCTGGACCGGCGGTCGATGGGCCGCGACAGCGTCGTCGAGTACCTCACGCAGATCATCTGGGCCGCCATCGACGGCCTCACCAGGCAGCACGGCGTCGTGATCGACCCGAACCTGCCGCTCGAAGAGAACAAGGTCATCCAGCTGACCAAGGCTCGTGACAACGTGGAGGCCCAATGAGCGAGCACGACGAAGACGGTTACCGCGGCGCGGCCGTGCTGGTGCTCGACGGCACCGAGTACGAGGTCGAAGTCGAGCTGCGCGGGCATTTCCAGCCGATCGACGGCTTCTACCGCTGGTACGGCCGCATCAAGGCCGACGACCGCATCGCCGAGGTCGCGGGCGGCAAGAAGATGTCCGCCGAGATCCGGATCCCGGACGGGTCGGCGTCCGGTGAGATCTCCGACCCCGACCCGTGGGGCCGCTACCGGATCATGGGCAGCAGCACCCCGCCGTTCCACGTCCCGACCTCGCTCGCCGAGCTCGAAGACGCCTAACCCGCCCCGAAAACCCGGGATAAAGCGGGCTTTACTCCCTGCGATAAAGCCCGCTTTATCCCGCGAGATTTAGCCCGCTTTACTCCCCGGGATAAAGCCCGCTTTACTCCCCGGGATAAAGCCCGCTTTACTCCCCGGGGTTTAGCGGGCTTTACTACGCGGAGTAAAGCCCGCTTTATCCTGGTTTGTCAGCTCGCGAGCTGGGGGTAGAGGGCCGAGACGTCCTGGGAGAGGCCTGCCTTGACCTGGCGGGTCAGGTCGTCGGCGAGGACTTCGTGCGCGCCTGACTCGACGCCGTCCAGCGCCTGCTTCGCGACCGACTCCGGCGAGGACTTCGGCGCGTCGATGTGCGCGGCCATGTCGGTGTCGATGTAACCGACGTGCAGGCCGGTCACCCCGATGCCCTTCGGCTTCAGCGCCAGCCGCAGCGAGTTCGACATCGACCACACGGCGGCCTTCGACGCGCTGTAACCGTCGGTCAGCCCGATCCACGACAGCACCGAGTGCACGTTGAGCACGTGGCCGCCGCCGTTGCGCTCGATGATCGGCGCGAACGCGCGGATCAGGTGCAGCGGGCCGTAGAAGTTGGTCTCGAACTCGGCGCGCACGTCGTCGACCGTGCCGTCGAGGAACGACGCCGAATTGGACACGCCCGCGTTGTTCACCAGCACGGTCACGTCCTGAGCCGCTTCGGCGACCGCGGCCACCGAAGCGGGGTCCGTGACCTCCAGCGCGAGCGGCACGACGCGCGGGTCAGTGCTCGGCTTCGGCGAGCGCGCGGTGGCGTAGACCTTCTTCGCTCCCCTGGCCAGCAAGTCGTCCACCAGCGCTTTTCCGAGCCCTCGGCCGCCGCCGGTGACCACTACGGTGGCGCCCTGGATCGTGGTCATGAGCTTCTCCTCAACTAGGAAACAGATCGGTTTCCTCCAAGGTAAACCGATCTGTTTCCAAGCGCAAGGTTTCGACGTATGCTCAGGTCATGACCAAGGCACCGACCCGTGAACGACTGCTCGACACCGCCGCGGAGTTCTTCTACCGGGACGGCGTGCACATCGGGATCGACGCGTTGTGCAAGGCGGCGGGCGTGTCGAAGCGGTCGATGTACCAGCTGTTCGACACCAAGGACGAGGTGATGGCCGCCAGCCTCGATCGCATCGCGGCCGACTACGAGACCAGGCTCCTGCCGCCTGCCGGCGACGGCCGTTCGCACTACGAGCGGGTCCTTTACGTCTTCGAGCAGCTCGACGCGGCGTCGGAGACGGACACCTACCGCGGCTGCCCGTTCGTGAGCACGGCCTTCGAGCTCAAGGACCCCGAGCATCCGGCGAGCGTCGTCGCGCGACGCCACAAGCAGAGCCTCACCGATTTCTTCCAGCGCGAAGCCGAGCAGGCGGGCATCGCCGATGCCGATCTGCTCGCGATCCAGCTGACCATGGTGTTCGACGGCGCGGGCGCGCGCGTGGTCGTCCGCGCGGAACCGCTGCGCGGGATGGCGCGGCGGACGGCGGAGGCGGTGTTAACCGCGTCTGGCTGGAACGGGGGCGGGCAGTAGGTACTTCGGCCAGTTCGAGAGCTGGTGCAGCGCCCATTCGAGCGGGCCACGGCCGATCCACTTGCGCCAGGCCATCGCCGCGAGGATCGCGACGGCCGAGAACTCGAGGAAGTGCGCCAGGCTGTAAACGCCCTCCTCGCCTTCGTGCCACAGCAGCGAAATCGCGACGAAGTGCAGCACGTACGCGCTCAGCACGCGCCCGCCGAGGTCGGCCAGCGGCCGGACCGCACGGGTGAACCGGGCGGCGACCAGCTGGCAGCCGCCGATCACCGCGGCCGCGATCCCGATCGAGATGACGAAGTCGAACGGCGTGTACGACGCGCCGGTCGGAAGCAGCTGCCACGCGAGCGTCGTGGTCGGCGGGGTGCCGTGGATCCAAGTCTGGTTGAGCGAAAGCAGCTGCTCAGGCGACATGCCGTACTGCGCGGCCTCGGCGCCGAGCGAGCGGTAGATCGCGTCCATGCCGCCCAGCAGGTCGGTCGCGATCCACGAGACGAGATAGCCGAGCGCGGCCACCGCGGCCCCGCCGAAGAAGAGACGGCGGCACACTCGCGCCGAACCGAGGTCCATTCGGCCCAGCGCCATCCCGGCGAAGATGTAGGTCATCAGGTTCAGCGCGGGAAAGGTACCGGTGACGATCAGGATGACGGCCCCGCGCAGGAAAGCGGCGGATGAGCCGAAGTCTTCGAGCGAGAGATCCGGCGGCAGGAAGGTGAGGCCGCGCGGCTCGATCTGCGCTCGAATGAGAAAGGAGATGAACGGGAAGACGGCCGCCGCCACGACAGCGGCACTGGCCAGCACTTTCACGCCGAAACGGAGCCAGGGAATCGCGAAGAGGAAGCAGACGCCGTAGTAGGCGAGGATGACGAGATAACCGGTGTCGAGGTTCGTGAGCCAAAGCCCGAGCGCGATGAGCAGCGGGGCGCGGGTGCCGAGCCGCAGCATCACGGTGGTTCTCGCCCGGCCGGACTTCGGGGTGCGCCCGCCCGACATCAGCGAGATCGACACCCCGGCCAGCACGGCGAACAGCGCGGCCGAATGGCCCTCGAAGACCCGGAAGACACTCGCGTAGCCGCCGGCGGCCGGATCAGGCCCGACGTGCACGGCGTACATGCCGAGCACGGCCAGGCCGCGCGCGACGTCGATTCCGGTCAACCGGACTGTCTGCTGGGTAACCGGGGCGACGGGCGTGTCGTGCACGCCCGTCGCGCGATCGGCCAAGACGGTTACGTCGTCCACCTCGTCTCTCGGTCAGCTCCACCGAAAACCATTCCCCGGAAGGGTGGTGGTTGAAACTGAGAGAGACCTGAATCCCAGCGTTGCGCGCGCTGTGATTTACGTCAGCGCAGGTCAGGACCCGACCGCGAAACCCACCTTGCGCACGTCGGACGGGGCGATCTCGATGTAGGCGATGCGCTCGGCGGGCACGATGTACTTGCGGCCCTTCTCGTCATCGATACGGAAGATCCCGTCGCTGGACTTCAGCGCGTCGGCGACCAGCTTCTCGACCTCGTCGGGAGACTGGCTGCTGGAGACCACGAGCTCTCGCGGAGTCTCCTTGATGCCGATCTTGACCTCCACGTGTGACCTCCGCTTTTTCGAGTGGCGTACCAGGACAAGGCTAGCCGAGTCCGAGCACCTGCATCCGCTTGGTGTGTCCCTGCTGCAACCGCCGGAACAGCCCCGCGATTCCCGCCAGATCACCGGATCCGGAGATGATCAGCTCGGCGAGCCCGTCGCGCTCGGCGACCACGTACTGGGCCTGGGTCAACGCCTCGCCCAGCAGCCGCCTGCCCCACAGCGCGAGCTTGTCGCGCTCGCGCCGGTCGGCCTCGATGCCCGCGGCGACTTCGCGCTCGGCGAACGCGGAGTGCCCGGTGTCGGCGAGCACGCTGAGCACCAGGTCCTTGGTGTCGGGGTCGAGCCAGTGCGCGATCTCGCGGTAGAGGTCGGCGGCGAGCCCGTCGCCGACGTAGGCCTTGACCAGCGACTCCAGCCACGAGTTGGGCGCCGTCGACTGGTGGAAGTGGTCGATGTGATTGATGAACGGCTGCATCGCGGACTCGATCGCCACGCCATAACCGGCCAAATGCTTCTTCAACAGGTCGTAGTGCCCGATCTCGGCCGCCGCCATCGACGCCAGCGCGGCCCGCCCGGCCAGGTCGGGCGCGGTGCGCGCGTCCTCGGCCATCCGGTCGAACGCGGACAGCTCGCCATACGCCAGCACGCCGAGCAGGTCGACGACGCCTTCGTTGATTTCTCGTGCCTCGGTCACGTCGGAGAGGGTATCGGGCCTGACCAGAGATGGATCCCACTCGAGGTTCGGCGCGCCTACGACTGTCGCAAAAGGCCTGACCAGGTACACTGCGTGGGTATTTGACTAAAGTACCCGCACCTCGACGGCCAGGCTCCTACGCACATCGTAGCCGGGCCGCGACCTTCGAAAAGCCGTCGTGAGCTGCGGAGACAATGTGCGTGCACGCCTCGATAAGGCATTCCCGCGAGCCCGGAACCGGCGCGGTCGAGTGTCGAGTAGTGACCAGGCAGTGCGCGCTGGCATGAGAGAGGCTGATCACCCTGACCGCACAATCAACCGACCCGGTGGCGCTCGAGCACAGTGAGAGCGGACCGGCCATGCTCGACACCTCGCACCCGCTGCAGGCAGGCGCGCCCGTCGAGCCCGAAGCCCCGACCTTCGAGTCCTTCGGCGTCAAGCCGGAGATCGTCAAGGCGCTCGCCGAGGCGGGCATCGAACGCACCTTCGCCATCCAGGCGCTGACGTTGCCGCTGGCCATGGCGGGCGACGACCTCATCGGCCAGGCACGCACCGGCATGGGCAAGACGCTCGGTTTCGGCGTCCCGCTGCTGCACCGCGTCGAGACCCCCGGCGACGGCACCCCGCAGGTGCTGGTCGTCGTGCCGACCCGTGAGCTCTGCGTCCAGGTCACCAACGACCTCAAGGGCGCCAGCAAGCACCTCGGCATCCGCACGCTCGCCATCTACGGCGGCCGCCCCTACGAGTCGCAGATCGAGGCGCTGCGCAAGGGCGTCGACGTCGTGATCGGCACCCCCGGCCGCCTGCTCGACCTGGCCGAGCAGCAGCACCTGGTGCTCGGCAAGATCCGCGGCCTGGTCCTCGACGAGGCCGACGAGATGCTGGACCTGGGCTTCCTGCCCGACATCGAGCGCATCCTGCGGATGGTGCCGGAGAAGCGCCAGACGATGCTGTTCTCGGCGACCATGCCCGGCCCGATCATCACGCTGGCCCGCACCTTCCTCACCCAGCCGACGCACATCCGCGCGGAGGAGAACGACGCCGGCGCGGTGCACGAGCGCACCACCCAGTTCGTCTACCGGGCGCACTCGATGGACAAGCCCGAGCTGATCGCCCGCGCGCTGCAGGCCGAGGGCCGTGGCCTGTCGATGATCTTCACCCGTACCAAGCGCACCGCGCAGAAGGTGGCCGACGAGCTGGTCGAGCGCGGTTTCGCCGCCGCGGCCGTGCACGGCGACCTCGGCCAGGGCGCCCGTGAGCAGGCGCTGCGCGCGTTCCGCTCCGGCAAGGTGGACGTGCTGGTCGCCACCGACGTCGCCGCCCGCGGCATCGACGTCGACGACGTGACCCACGTGATCAACTACCAGACGCCCGAGGACGAGAAGACCTACGTCCACCGCATCGGCCGCACCGGCCGCGCCGGCAAGACCGGCGTCGCGATCACCCTCGTCGACTGGGACGAGGAGCCGCGCTGGAAGATGATCTCGGACACACTCGGCCTCGACAAGCCGGAGCCGGTCGAGACGTACTCGTCGTCGAAGCACCTGTTCGAGGACCTGGGCATCCCCGAGGGCACCACCGGCAGGCTGCCGCTGGGCCAGCGCACCCGCGCGGGCCTCGGCGCCGAGGTCGAAGAGGACTTCGGCGGCAAGAAGCGTGGCCGCGGCCGTCGTTCCGGCGCCGCCTCGGCCGACGAGGAAGCGCCCCGCAAGCGCACGCGGGCCCCGCGCAAGCGCACCCGCGGTGGTGCGGACGCGGCCGCCAAGATCGAGGCGGCCGACGCCGCCGCGAAGACCGGCGATGGCGAGGCAGGCACTGAGTCCGGCGAGGCGAAGACGCGTACGCGTCGCCGCACGCGCAGCGCCGCCGCCAAGCCCGCCGCTGAAGCGTCCGGCCCGGCAGCCGCCGAGAAGGAGACCGGCGAGACCGGTGAGCGTCCCGCTCGCCGCCGTCGTCGCCGCCGTCCCGCGGGCGCCGGATCAAACAGCACCGAAACACCCGCTTCGGCAGAGTAGTTTTATGCGCACTTCCGGCTGAGACCCTCAGCCGGAAGTGCGGCGAAACAGCTGGTGCGCGGGGAGACGGCGTGAGCGAGCCCTTTGCGGGTGGCAACGAAGGCGGCAAGCATCGGCACGACCTGCCGGTGCTGGACTACGGCATCGAGGACGTGCTCGCCAACCAAGGTGCGATGCGCGCGGCGCCCAAGCACGCGGTGAAGGCGCGCAAGTCGCCGTGGAATCGCAAGCGGGATCGGCTGATCGCGCTGGGCATCGCGGTGGCCGTGCTGGTCGCGGCGTTGGTCAACTGGCTCACCAGTGACAACCGCGCGACGAGTTCGACGATGGCCGAGCCGCCCGCCGGGCTCTCGGAGCCGCCGCAGTCGGTGCCCGGTTCGCTCACCGAGATCTGGCAGGCGCCCAGTTCGGCCACGCCCGTGCCGATCGGCGAGGGCAACTCGGTGGTGACCGCGGACGGCGGCGAGGTCGATGGCCGGGACCCGCAGACCGGCGCGATCCGCTGGCACTACGCGCGTGACCTGCCGTTGTGCACGGTCGCGCTGGCGGGTTCCCGCGTCAACGCGGCCTACCGCAAGGACACCGGCTGCAGCGAGGTCACCCAGCTCGACCCCGGCACCGGGCGCCGCACCGCGCAGCGCAACGGCGACGCCGAGCTCGGCACCCAGCTGCTGGTCGACGGCAACCACACCACCACGACCGGCAAGAAGCTGCTCAACGTCTGGCGCGAAGACCTCGTCAAGAGCATGGAGTACGGCGAAGTCCCGGCCATCGTGAACCCGCAGCGGCAGCCGCGCACCGGCTGCACGTACGGCTCGACGGCGGTGGGCAGCGGCAAGGTCGGCGTGATCGAGCGCTGCGCCGGCGACCCGGCCGACCGGTTCACCGTCTTCAAGGACACCGGCGACGACGCCGACGCGCCCAAGGTCGTGTTCAGCTCGGTGCTGGCGGGCAGGTCGGCCAAGGTGATCGCGATGACCGGCGACTTCGCGGCGATCGCGTTGCCGGAGCAGAAACTGCTGGTCATCTACGGCGCGGACGGCAACCAGCGTTCGGCGTACCCGTTGCAGCTCCCCGATTCCGACCTCGCGCAGGACCCGCCTGGCGGCGCGATGATCACCTCGCGCACGCAGGACGGGATCTACTGGTTCACCGGCTCCAAGACCACGGCGTTGTCCGCCGAGGACCTCACCCCGCGCTGGACGCTGGACAGCGCGACCGGCCCCGGCAGCACGTTCGCCGGGCAGCTGGTGGTGCCGATCAAGGGCGGGCTCGCGGTGCTCAACGAGGACAACGGGTCCACCGTCCGGACCATCGGCGTCGACCGCCGCGGCTACACCGGGCCGGTCCGGCTGTCTTCCGTCGGCCCCGTGCTGCTGGAGCAGCGCGGCAACACCTTGGCGGCACTGCGCTGATGTTCACCAGTCCCTACGGGCCGATCGCCCACCTCAGCACGCCGCCCGGTGACGCCGTCGCGTTGCTCGTGCCCGGTTACACGGGCTCGAAGGAAGACTTCACGCCGCTGCTGGACGGTTTCGCGGCCGCCGGCTTCCAGGCCATCGCCATCGACCTGCCCGGCCAGTACGAGTCGCCGGGTCCCGACGACGAGGCCGCGTACTCACCACGGGCGCTCGGCACGATCGTCGCGTCGGTGATCGCAGGCTTCGACCAGCCGGTGTTCCTGCTCGGCCATTCCTACGGCGGCTTGGTCGCGCGCGGCGCCGTGCTCGCGGGCGCCAAGGTCGCGGGCCTGACGTTGATGGACACCGGCCCCGGCCCGCTCACCAGCCTGCCGCGCCTGGAAGCGCTGGAACTGGGCGAATCCCAGCTCCGCGCGAACGACGTCGAGGGCGCGTACGCGATCCGCGACCGCGTGCAGTCCCGCTTCCCCGGCTGGGTCGCGCTCGACGACGAGCTGAAAGCCTTCTACCGCAAGCGTTTCCTGGCGACGAACCCTGCGTGCCTGCTCGGCATGGGCCACTGGCTGCGCACCGAACCCGACCTCGTCGACGAGCTGACGCTCGCGCTCGGCAAGACGCCCAGCGTGGTCATCACCGGCGAGCACGACGACGCCTGGTCCGTCGCGGAGCAACAGGAAATGGCGCGCCGCCTGAACGTCCCGTTCCTGAAGGTCGCCGGTGCGGCGCACTCCCCCAACACCGAAAACCCGGCCGAGCTGCTCGCCCAGCTCATCCCGCTCTGGCGAACCTGGCTCAAACTCGGCCAAAAAAGCTAGACCAGCGGCTTGGGTTGAAGAGGTCGTGAGTGGTTTCGCCGGTTAGAACCGGCCATACCACTCACGACCCCACTCGCTCGGGCTCGTCCACCTTGACACGTGACAAGGGTCGCCCTTGCAACGCTCTGGGTGACAAGGGTCGCCCTGTCACCCAAACCGCCGCGCTTGTGCGCTCAGCCGACCCGAAAGCGGCGGCGGATCGCCGACCGAACGCGGACGAGGCTGAAAGGGGTCGTGAGTGTCTAGGCCGGTTAGAACCGGCCGTACCACTCACGAGGTCTTTAGGTCCACCAGAAGAGCCAGACCGCGACGACGGTGATCGCGAGTACGGACAGGGCGGCGAGTGCGGCGGGCCTGCCGCGGTGGGTGTCGGCGTAACGCTGGGCCAGCAACGCGAGCACGGCCGCGATGAGGTGACCGAACAACGAGAACGCGCCGGGGCCGTTGACTTCGGTGAAGACGCTGAGCACGCCCGAGCAGGCGACGCCGAGCGCGAGCAGGACGAGGCCTGCCGCGACCGAGCCGCTCAGGCCGCGCCACCAGCGGCCGGTGAGGCGGACCGGCTTGCCGTCGGGCTCCGGGGAGGACAGCGGCGGCGTGGCCGTCTCGGATTCCGTCACCAGCGCGTCCTCTCCTTGTGGCCGGTCATGGCGCGAGCAGGTCCCATGGCTGCGAAGCGGGGGCGGCCTGCTGGCCTGCGGCGCAGCTGGGCCGGAAATCGCACCATGAGCAGTGCTTTCCGGTGCGGGCGGGGAAGAGCTCTTCCGCGTCGCCACCGGCTGCCAGGGTATCCGTCGCGGTGCGCAGGTCCTCGGCGGACTCCTCGGCGCGCTTGAGCTGGCGCTGCAGGCTCTCGGTGCTGTGCTCGGCCGTGGCGACCGTGCCGGACGGCAGGTGGTGCAGCTCGACCTGGTGGCAGGGTTTGCGCAAAGTACGCGACGCGGCGACCGCGTACAGCGCCAATGCCTGCGAGTAGCGGGCGTCGTCGTCATCCGGCGGGCGGCGGCCGGTCTTGTAGTCGACGATGACGAGCTCGCCCTCGCGCAGGTCGATGCGGTCGGCGCGGCCTTCGACGATCATCGTCGGCTGGGCGCCGGGTTTGCCGCTGACCGGCGCGGACACCCAGCGCTCGACGCCGATCGGGTCCTCGCTGAGGTCGTGGCGCTCGACGTACTCGGTGACCCAGCCCTTGGCGCGCGCCCGGTATTGCGCCGCCTGCTCGGGGTCGGCGAAGCCGTTGTCCTTCCACTGCTCGGTGACCAGCACGGCGGCCCGCTGCGGCGAACGCTTGGCGGCGGGCAGGTCGAACAGCGCGCGCATCGCGTTGTGCACCACGGCGCCCAGCGTGCTGTGCGCCCACGCGCCGGTGCGCTGCGGCTGCGGGCGGTCCAGATACGTCATCCGGAACCGGCGGCGGCAGTCCTCGAAGGTGCCGAGCTTGGCGGGCGTCACCTTCACGAGTTTGCGGGGCTGTTCGACTCCGAAATCGAACCCGAGTTGGTCCATGCCGCCAACGCTACGCACACCCACCGACACTTTCGGAGAGGACCTAGGTTCCGGCGATGAAGCCCTTGACCGAGTTCGCGATCAGCTCGACCGCGATCGCGGCCAGCAGCAGACCGGCGATCTTCGCGACCAGCGTGATCCCGCTTTCCTTGATCAGCCTGATCACCACGCCGGAATAGCGCATGCAGAGATAAATGAAGAAGTGCACGACCAGGATCGACAAGCCCAGCGCCACATAGGCGCCGACGTGGCCGTCCGCCTGCCGCACGAACACGATGGTCGCCGCGATCGCGCCGGGACCGGCCAGAAGCGGCGTCCCGAGCGGCACGAGCGCGACGTTCACGTCGTCGCCCGCAGCTTCGGATTCACCGCCGCTGCTACCCGTCAGCAGCTGCAAAGCGATGAGCAGCAACAGCAAACCGCCCGCGCCCTGCAGCGCCGGGATGCCGATGCCGAGATACGACAGGATCGCCTGCCCCGCGACGGCGAACAGCGAAATCACCAGCAGCGAGACCAGCACGGCCTGCCGCGCGGCGCGCGCACGCGTCGCGACCGGCTTGCGGCCGACCAGGCTCAGGAAGACCGGCACCGTGCCGGGCGGGTCCATGATGACGATCAACGTGATCGTCGCGCTCATGAACAGTTTCGCGTCGAAGAAGTCGGTGATCGTCATGGTCAGCCCACCACAACGGAGGAGCCGGTCGCCCGCGAGACGAGTTCCTCGTAAACGCCCGGATCGGTGGTCTCCGCGCCGATCTTGGTCGGCTTGTTGGTGCCGTGGTAGTCGCTCGAGCCCGTCACGAGCAGGCCGAGGTCCGCGGCGAGCCCGCGCAGTTCCGCCCGCGTCGGCTCGTCGTGGTCGGGGTGGTCGATCTCGACGCCGGTGAGGCCGTGCGCGGCGAGGCCGGCGAGCGTCTCCGGCCGGATGACCGCGCCCCGCGACCGCGCGAACGGATGCGCGATGACCGTGACGCCGCCCGCCGCGGCGATCATGTCGATCGCGTGCTCGATCGGGGTGTCCTCGCGGCCGACGTAGTAGCCGCTGCCCTTGGCGAGGTAGCTGTCGAAGGCGTGGCTGACCGACTCGACCAGCCCGGCGCGCATCAGCGCCTGCGCGAGGTGCGGGCGCCCGCCGGCGGCGTCCGGCGGGAGCCGGTCCATCACGTCGTCGGGGTCGATCGGCAGGCCGTCGGCCGCCATCTTCTCGGCCATCCGGCGCAACCGGGTTCGGCGCTCGTCGCGCAGCCGCGCCTGCTCCAGGACGATCGCCGATGAAGCAGGATCGAAGAGATACGCGAGCAGGTGGACGCTGATCTGCCGCCCGGTCACCGGGTCGGCCGAGACGGTCGACAGCTCGGCGCCCGGCACCAGCGTCAGGCCGGGCGGGACCGCGGCGGCGGCCGCCGCCCAGCCCGCGGTGGTGTCATGGTCGGTGAGCGCGACGACGTCGAGTCCGGCGCCGACGGCGGCCTCGATCAGCCCCGCGGGGCTGTCGGTGCCGTCGGACTCGGTGGAGTGGGCGTGCAGATCGATGCGCATTACGACCATTGTGGACGATGCGGTAGGTCACAGCGACCCCGGGACCAGGCGTTTAGCCGACGGCTTTCTTGCCGCGGGCGGCGCGCTGGGCCTTGATCATCGAGAACCGCTCCTGCTGCTTCTGCTTGTCGCCGAAGACCAGCTCGGAGATGGTGTCGTAGAACTCCTCCGGGCGTGGGAGGTAGTCGATGCGGTTCAGCGCCTGGATCTGGCCCGCCGACTCGACGATCATGGTGCCGTAGCCCATCATGCGGCCGGTCGCCGTGCGCTCGTAGGTGAGGTCGGTGACCTTGGTGATGGGCATCATCAGCACCTTGGTGGTGAAGACCCCGGTGGTCATGACGAACCGTTTGTCCGTCACCACCAGCCGTTCGACCCACCACTCCATCACCACGTACGCGAACCGCAGGATCACCAGCAGCGCCACGTACCAGAGGATGTTCTGCACCAGCCACATCGAGGGCGGCAGCAGGTAGGACACCAGCACGCAGATCGCCAGCAGCGCGGCGGCCTCGAAGGTGTCCCACAGCAGCACAGCCCAGTGACGGCGGATCCGGATGACCCGCCGTTCAGTGTCGAGTAGGTACTCGTCTGGATCGCGAGGGGCGAACATCAGCCCAGACTATCCGCAGCTGCCTAGCTGAAGACGCCGCTGACGAAGCTGATCACCGATTCGGCCGCACTGCGGAGGAAGCCGATGATGTTGTTGACAAGGCCTGCCGCCTGTCCAGGCTGGGCGATCACGAAGAAGAGAACCAACGCGACACCAGCGAATACCGCGAGCTTTTTCGCGTTCACAACGATCAGTCCCGTCTGTTAAGCCGACAACCCGAAAACCTAGCTGCTCACTTTGTACCGCACCGCGCTCGAACACGGGAGGAATGTCCCGCGCTTGGGTCAGCGGCTGCGTCAAAGCGTACCTCACGGCTACTCTCCGTGTACAGGACAGTACTTGTCAGTACGTCATCTGGATAAGCTCGTTCTATGACGCCTACGCCATCCGGCACCGTGCGCTGCGTCGGCGGCATCCTGCTCGACCCGGCACGCGGATTACTGCTGATCAAACGCGCGAACGAGCCGGGGCGCGGACTGTGGTCCGTGCCGGGCGGGCGCGTCGAACCCGGCGAAACGGACACGGAAGCCGTGGTCAGGGAGCTGCGCGAGGAGACCGGGCTGGACGTGATCCCCCGCACACTCGTCGGCACGGTCACGCGTGGTCCGTACGAAATCCACGACTACGCCTGCGACGTGACCGGCGGGCTGCTCCGAGCAGGTGACGACGCCAGCGACGCGCGCTGGTTCACCTTCGAAGAGCTGGCCGAGTTCGATGATCGCGGGGCGCTCGCGGACCGCTTACTGGTCACGTTGCGCGACTGGGACGCCTTGCCCGCGCCCGCCACCCGTCCCGCTTAAACCCTTCGTGTCAGGCCCATGACACGGCGTGACGAACGGGATAAAGCCCGCTTTACTCCCGGGAGTAAAGCGGGCTTTATCCCAGCCAGGTCATGCGCTGGCCGTGCGGGGCCGTCCGCGCGAGCGCACGTGCGTTCGCCTTGCCGTCCGACCACGTCGTCAGCCCCAGCACGCACAGGGCGCCCGCGCCTTCGAAGGCGAGATCGTCGCGGCCGGGCAGCAGGTACTTGAGCGCGCCTTCGTAGGCCTCTTCGCTCACCCACCACAGTGGGCGAGTGCCGGCGAGCGCCGCGAGCGCGTCGATGAACTCCTCGCGCCGATCCTGGAAATAGGTCAGCACGTGGCTGGTGACCACCACGAGCGGCGCGTCGGCCGGCAGCCGGTCGACGGCCTTGCCGAGGTCGTCGATGGCGTCGCCGGTGACGATCTCCGGCTTGTACTTGCGCTGCGCGGCCGCCGCGGAGCGCAGCAGGCGGATGCGGTCCGGCTGGTCGGCCCACACGCACGCTTCGAGCCAAGCGAGCTCTTCCTCGTCGTCGGCGTCGACCGGCGCGCGGTCCAGGCCGACCGAGGCGACCACGTTCAGCTTCTTGGGCAGCTTCGGCAGCACCGCGCCTGGCGCCGCGTCGATCGCGCAGTGCAGGCCGACCGCGGCCTTGGCCGGACCGGCGGTCAGCTGCTCGCCGCCGTCGGCCTGGTAGCGGTAGGAGAACTTGTCGAGCCCGAGCAGCAGCCCGGCGCTGCAGCCGACCTCGAGCAGCGCGATCTTGCCGCCCGCTTCCTTGGCCGCCTGCGCGACGGCCGGGTACAGCAGCGCGGCGCGGCGGACCTCGTTGGTCTGGGTGTAGCGCGACGCGATGATCTCGCGCGCCTTGTCCTCACGGCTGAGCAGGAACTCGCGGAAGAGCGGCCAGGTCTCGCTGTCGACGCCGTCGAAGCCGCCGAGCGACGGGTAATAGCGCGAGAGCGGGTGGATGGGGTCGGCCTGGATCAGCCGGTGCGCGGTGGCCATCAGCAGCGTGCCGCGCGCCTCGCCGTCACGGGCCGAGGTGAGCAGGCCGGCGATCTCGTCGTCCTCGGCCGCTTTGGTGGCGAGGTGCTCGTAAAGCGGCGAAACGACGCCGCCCGCTTCCTTCAACGCGAACGAGCGGATGGCGTCCTTGATCTGGTCGAGCCCCATTCCGGTCCCCCTACGCGTGCGGAATCGGACGGCCAGGCTGTTCGCCGCCCCTGGCATCACCATAGGACTGCTTCGGCACCATGACCTTGCGACGGAAGACACACACGATCGTGCCGTCCTGCTTGTAGCCGCGCGTCTCGACGTAGACGACGCCGCGGTCGTCCTTGGACTTCGACGGCGTCTTGTCGAGCACCTCGGTCTCGCCGTAGAGGGTGTCGCCGTGGAAGGTCGGCTTCACGTGCTTGAGCGATTCGACCTCGAGGTTCGCGATCGCCTTACCTGACACATCCGGCACGGACATGCCAAGGAGCAAGGAATAAATGTAGTTCCCGACCACGACGTTCTTGCCGAAGTCCGTGGTCTCCTCGGCGTAGTGCGCGTCCATGTGCAGCGGGTGGTGGTTCATGGTGAGCAGGCAGAAGAGGTGGTCGTCGTACTCGGTGACCGTCTTTCCGGGCCAGTGCTTGTAGACGGCGCCGACCTCGAACTCCTCGAAATATCGCCCGAACTGCACCAAAACCTCCAAGGCGGGGTAACGCCGCGAGAGCCTGCGGCGACAGCCACTTATGTTGAGGAGTACCCTCAACCATTGGTGTTCGCACGTCAACGCGACCATCACCACTTCAGGCCTTAGGAGGTGAGGAACACAGATGAGTAGTGGCGATAGTCCGCTCCCTAGTAGTCCCAGCGTTCCTGCCTCTTCGGCCGGTCTCGGGAGTTTCTGACCCGGCTCACCCGGGAACGCTGGTAGTGCCGGTCCGCCCGGCACGTCGTCTGTGCGCATGACCTGCCAGGTCGTGCGTGTTCGCGTGCGACACAGCCAGGAGATCCCATGCCTGCGATTCCTTCACTCGGCGGCCTGCGAGGCCGTGGCAACGGCCGTGCCAAAGGCACGCCCGCCGAGCGGCCCATCCCCGTCCCGTTGTCGGCGTACGTCGTCGACTGCGCGGTGTACGTGGACGGCAAGCGCCTACCAGGGCGCTGGACGCACGCCGAAGCCATCAAAGAGGTGCGCAAGCGCCGTGAGGGTTTCGTGTGGATCGGCCTGCACGAGCCGGACGCCGAGCAGATCCAGGGCGTCGCCGAGACGTTCGGGCTGCACGAACTGGCCGTCGAGGACGCGCTCGAGGCCCATCAGCGGCCGAAGCTGGAGCGCTACGACGACACGCTGTTCATGGTGCTGAAGACCGTGCGCTACGTCGAGCACGAGTCACCGACCACGGCGAACGAGATCGTCGAAACCGGTGAGCTGATGGCGTTCCTCGGCCGCGACTTCGTGATCACCGTGCGCCACGGGAACCACTCCGGGCTGGCCAGGCTGCGCCGCGAGATGGACGAGGAGCCGGAGCGCCTCGCGCTGGGCCCGGCCGCCGTGCTGCACGCGATCGCCGACCACGTGGTCGACCACTACCTCGATGTCACCGAGAGCATCGAGCAGGACATCGACGAGATGGAGACGCAGGTCTTCGCGCCGCGTTCGCAGGTCAGCGCCGAGCAGATCTACTTCATGAAGCGCGAGGTGCTCGAACTGCGCCGCGCGGTCATGCCGCTCAAGACGCCGTTGCAGCGGCTCGCCGAGGGCTACAGCAGGCTGATCCCGGACGAGGTCCGCTCGTACTTCCGTGACGTCGACGACCACCTCACCACGGTTTCGGAGCGGGTGGTCAGCTTCGACGAGCTGCTGACCACGCTGGTCGACGCGACACTGGCGAAGATCACGCTCCAGCAGAACACCGACATGCGCAAGATCACCGCGTGGGCGGCGATCATCGCGGTCCCGACGGCGCTCGCGGGCATCTACGGGATGAACTTCGATTACATGCCCGAGCTGCATTGGCAGTTCGGCTATCCGCTGGTGGTGGCCATAATTCTGGGCATCTGCCTGCTGCTCTACCGAATATTCCGAAAGAACCAGTGGCTTTAGCTGTTTCTTTCCACCCGGTCGAGTTACAGGAGTTCCGTCATGCCAAAGATTCTGCTCAACCTGAAGTTCTGGGGACTGTTCGTCGGCATCATCTGGGTCATCGTCATCACCGCGGTGATCATGAAGGACCCCGCGTTCGCACACGGCGTCAAGTAGCCGCCATGCCCTTATCCTGGGCAGATGGTCAAGGCACTGGTCGTCGCCGACGAGGTCGACGAGCGACTGTGGACGGACGCCGTCCGCGGTCTCCCGGTCGACCTCGTCATCGGCGCCGGTGACCTGCCGTTCAAGTACCTGGAGTTCCTGGCGAGCGCGCTGGACAAGCCGTGCGTGTTCGTGCCGGGCAACCATGATCCGGACCTGAGCGGCTTCACCCGCTACGGCGGACTGTCCATGAAGGACGGTTTCCCCGCCGAATGGCCTGGCCCGCAGGGCGGGATCAACGCCGACGGCCGGGTCGTGGACGTCGCGGGCCTGCGGGTCGCCGGGCTCGGCGGGTCGATCAGGTACAACGACGGGCCGAACCAGTGGACGCAGCGCCAGCAGGCGCGCCGCGCGCGGAAGCTGGTGCGGCGTGCGGAATGGCGGCGCCGCCGCGACGGCCGCGAGGTCGACATCCTGCTCACGCATTCGCCGCCGCTGCATCTCGGCGACCGTGACGATCCGCCGCATCGCGGCTTCGACTGCCTGCACCGCACGATCGCGCGATTGCGGCCGAAATGGTTGCTGCACGGGCACATCCACCCGCACGGCGAGCCCGTGCCCGACCGGGTGGCCGGGTCGACGCGGCTGCGCAACGTCGTCGGCCACCAGGTGATGGAGTTCTCGGTATGAACAGGGACACCGGTTTTCCCCGCGCGGACGCCGAAGCCGACTTCCTGCGTGCCCGGCGGCGGCAGGTGCTGTCCCGGCTGGCGAAGTGGCTGCGCGGCGAGCCCGACGACGTCAACATCATGTTGCCGTTCAAGGAAGTCGTGGACGCGCTGGGCTACGTCAGCGAGCGCCGGATCGGCACCAGGGTGATCAAACTGGACTCGATCGTCGGCAGTGTGGACCGAGGGCGTGACTTCGACCGCCGGTTCCGGCCGACCTCGGGCCGGGTGCGCGAGCGCTGGGAACGCCTCGCGCTGGCGGCGCGGCGCGGCGAGTCGATCCCGCCGATCGAGGTGTACCGGATCGGCGATCTGCACTTCATCATCGACGGCCATCACCGGGTTTCGGTCGCGCACGCGATGGGGGTGTCGGCGATCGAGGCCGACATCGTCGAGGTGCGGACCAAGCTGGATCCGAGCGGCATCCGGTACCGGGGCGACCTGATCGTCAAGGACTACCGCAGGCTGTTCCTGGAACGCGTGCCGCTGACCGGCCAGTCGCGTGCTTCGGTCGTGTTCAGCGACGCCTGGGACTACTCGCGGCTCGGCGAGCACGTCGAGGCGTGGGGGTTCCGGCTGATGCAGGACGAAGGCGTCTTCTCGGACCGCGCGACCATCGCGAAGCGTTGGTACGAAGAGGAATACGAGCCGGTCGTCGCGATGATGCGGCAGGCGGACCTGATCGGTGACCGGACCGAGGCCGAGGCGTACCTCTGGGTCGCGTGCGAGCGGTACCGCTTGATCCGCACCCATCGCTGGGACGACGAGGTGATCGAAGCGGTCCGCTCGCGCAAGCGCTAGTGCCGGGATAAAGCCCGCTTTATCCCGCGGAGTAAAGCCCGCTTTATCCCGGTCTGGACTAGACGTGGACCACGGTGGGGGCGCCTTCGAGCTTGGGCGCGCCGGGCTTGAGGAGGAGTCCCGTGAGCACCGCGCCTGCCACGAAGATCACGCCCGCCCAAGTGAAGGCGGTCGTGTAGCTGTGCACAGCGGCCTCGGCGGCCAGCTGCTGGGTGGGCGCCTTGCCCTCGATGAACGAGGTCGCGGCGTTCGCGGCCAAAGTGGACAGCAGCGCGGTGCCGATCGAGCCGCCGATCTGCTGCATGGTGTTGACCGCGGCCGACGCGACGCCGGCGTCGTGCTCGTCGACGCCAAGCACCGCGACGCTCATCGCGGGCGCCATGGCGAGACCGATGCCGACGCCCATCACCATCAGCGGCAGCAGCACGCCGCCCGCGTAGGTGCTGGTCGTGTCGATCGCGCTGAGCCAGAACAGCCCGGCGGCGGCGATCACCATGCCGGTCGGCACCAGCGGCTTCGGGCCGAAACGCGGCAGCAGGACCGTGGTCGCGGAGGTGGCCGCGATCATCAGCGTGGCGACCATCGGCAGGAACGCGACGCCGCTTTCGATCGGGCTGAACCGCAGGTTCTGCTGCACGTAGAAGGTCAGGAACAGGAAGATCGCGAACATGCCGATGGCCAGCAGGAACATGGCCAGGAACGAGCCGCCGCGGTTGCGGTCGAGCAGCACGCGCATCGGCAGCAGCGGGTGCCCGGCGCGCTGCTGGATCATGACGAACGCGGTCAGCAGCACCAGGCCCGCGGCCAGGAAACCCCAGACCGAGGCAGACGACCACGAGTCGCTCTCCGCGTTCGAGAAGCCGTAGACCAGCGCGAACAGACCGGCCGACGCGGTGATCGTGCCCGGGATGTCGAGCTTCGGCCGGTTCCCGGACGGCTGGGACTTGAGCAGCACGGCCGCGCCGGCGAAGGCGATCACCGCGAAGATGATGTTGACGAACATGCACCAGCGCCAGTCGAGGTACTCGGTGAGCACGCCGCCCAGCAGCAGCCCGAGCGCGGCACCCCCGCCGCCGATCGCGCCGAACACACCGAACGCGCGGCCGCGTTCCTTCGGGTCGGTGAAGGTGGTCGTCAGCAGCGAGAGCGCGGCGGGCGCGAGCAGCGCGCCGAAGACACCCTGGGCCGCTCGCGCGATCAGCAGCATTTCGATGCCGTTCGCGGCGCCGCCGATGGCCGAAACGATCGCGAACCCGGCCAAGCCGACCATCAGCGCGTTCTTGCGGCCGAACAGGTCCGCGACGCGGCCGCCGAGCAGCAGCAGGCTGCCGAACGCGAGCGCGTACGCGGTCACGACCCACTGGCGCGCGTCGTCGCCGAAGCCGAGGCTGTGCTGCGCCGAAGGCAGCGCGATGTTCACCACGGTGGCGTCGAGCACGACCATCAGCTGGGCGATGCCGATCACGGCCAGGATCGCCCACCGGCGGGCGTGATGTGGGTTTTCCGACGAGTTCTGGGCAGGTGGTACGGCAACAGCCGTGGCTGAATCAGGCATTGGTGTCCCTTATGTGGAGTAAGCGTCTCCCCTTATATCGATCAACGTACACGCTAAGCGGAGGAGTCGCCTCTACTTTGCTAGACTGAGAGGCATGACACGGGACACAGCTCCCGTCGCACGGACGCGGCCGCTGCGGCGAGACGCCGAGCTCAACCGCCGCCGGATCATCACTTCGGCCCGCGTGGTCTTCGGCCAGCGCGGCCTCGACGCCACCCTCGACGACATCGCGCACCACGCCGGACTCGGCGTCGGCACCGTCTACCGGCGCTTCCCGAGCAAGGAGCACCTGGTCGAGGCCATGTTCGCCGAGCGGCTCGAAGAGGTCCGCCTGGTCGCCGAGGAGGCGCTGCTCAACCCGGACCCGTGGGACGGCTTCGCGAACTTCGTCTGGACGATCGTCGGGCTGCAGGCCGAGGACCGGGGCCTGCGCGAGGTGATGCTGTCCAACGCCTTCGGCCACGCGCAGGTCGCGGAGGCCAAGGAGCGGATGATCCCGGTCTGCACCGAACTCGTCGAGCGCGCGAAGGCCAGCGGCAAGCTGCGCGCGGACTTCGCGCCGACGGACCTGCCGCTGATCACGCTGATGATCGGCTCGGTCGCGGAGTACACCCAGCTCGCCGAGCCCGGGTTGTGGAAGCGCAGCCTCGGGCTGCTGCTCGACGGCCTGCGCGGCGCGCCCGGCGCGCCTTCGGAACTCGCGCACGAGCCGCTCGACACCGAAGCGCTCGACAACGCGATGTGCTCGTGGCGCAAGCGCGGGTCGTGAGCCTTTCGGCCGACGGCGAGAACCCACTGCCGGACAGTTGGGGACCGGCCTCCTGGGGCAAGCCGTGCTTCTGCGGGTGTCGATCCGCACGAACGCCACTTTCGTTACGCTGAGCGACACGAACGCCACTTTCGCAACGTTCAACCGCGCGGCAGAACCAGGCAAAAGGGACAAAGTGGTACGTAAGGGTGTGGCTCGCGTCCTTTGTAGACCTTGAAGCAAGGCCTGTCGCCCACATCCGAGCAGGATGATCTTCGGATCGCGTCGCTTGACACCGCGACCCTGGCCTTGGCTGCCCGGCATTGGGTTAGAACCGGCCGCAACACTCAGGATCCCGGGTGAGGTGGGTACCTCAAGGGTCGGCACGCGTACCTGAAGGGTCGGCTCACGAGCCTTTCGGCCGACCAGAACCGGTCATTCAGCTGAGGTGACGCGGTTCGCGGCCGCGCACGCTGGAAGGTATGCGAAAAGGACTAGTGGCGTTCGCGGCCGTCGTGCTGGCGTTGACGACGGCTTGTGGTGGGAGGACCTGGCAGGTCCGCATGGAGATCGACGGCCCGGCGCCCGCGAAGGTCGCGTCGAGCTTCGCGGGCGAGTCGAAGCAGCCGGAGCTCGCCGAGCGGCCACTCCCCTGGCACGTCGAGAACTCCGTCGGCACCGGCTTCAGCAACATCGGCGTCCGTGGTGGCGCGCCCGGCACCGTCTGCCGCGTCTTCGTCGACGGCAAGCTCGTGTCCGAGCAAGCCGTCGACGCGAGCGGGGCGGCCGATTGCGCCGCGGGCACTCAGGAATGAGGTCAGTCCGACTCGGGGATCGCCACCCAGAGGACCAGGTACAGGATGAACTGCGGCCCGGGGAGCAGGCAGGACAGCAGCGCGAGCAGGCGGACCGTGCCCGGCTTCATGCCGAAACGGCGGGCGATCCCCGCGCAGACGCCGCCGAACACGCGGCCGTGGCGAGGTCGGGTGAGCCTGGTGGTGGTCGTCGTGGTCATTTCGAACTCCTTGTCGGTTGGTAACACCGACTTTGCCCGTTCGGCACCCCCGCCGGCATCAGGCTCCACACCGATCTTTTCCCCTAGGGGGTCGCGCCTGTGCTGCGCGGCGGCGGTTTTCTGCGTACCGTCGTAATCGATGTCCACCTTGTGGGGAATCTCTTTCGACGCCGCCGGAATCTCCGGCCTGGTCGTCGAGTTCGTCAAGACCGCGCGCCTGTTCCGGGATCGGGGCGCCCGCGTGTGCCTTGACCTCGGCTACGACATAAAAGCGGACAAGAACGCGTTCTTCCGGCCGTACACGGACGAACACGACCACCTGCCGGACTGGGTGCGGCTCGAGCGCGTCGACGGCGTCGAGGACTTGCCCGGGTACACCGCCGACTTCGTCACCGAGATACTTCAAGGCGTGGTTCAAGGCGGGAACAAGCTGCCACCGCAGGCAGAACAGCTCGCCGACCAGCTCAAAGACCTGCTGCTGGCGACCTGGTCCAGAGTGGACGTGACGTCCGTGATCGTCGAAAACGGGACGCTGCCCGAGAACGTCATCTACACGAAAGCGCTGTACTCGGCCATCGAAGAGTACGGCCGACTTAACAAACTCGGGCCGTTCGTGTTGTGGCGTGACCACGACCTGATGTGGCAGAGCGAACCGGGCATCGGAAAATACGGAGAGTTTCCTTATCCCGGAACCATTCGGCCCCGGGAATCATCGTTCATCCACTATGTGGTCCAACATCAGGACGCTTTGGACCACATGCTGGAATGGGTACCCGGATTGCCCAATATTTCCGTGCTGCCCAACACGTTCAGTCACCTTCCGCTGCCGCGGAACCCGCGTTTCCGCCGCGCGCACGGCATTCCCGAGCACGCGCCGCTCATCGCCCGCTGCACGCGGATCATCCCGCAGAAGCGGATCGACCGCGATCTGCACCTGCTCGCCGCGCTGACCGGCCGCGTCGACGCGTACCTCTTCATCGCGGGCGACGTCGGCGAAGCACCCGCCGAGTACGCGAAACTGACGCGACTGGCCGAAGATCTCGGTGTGCGCGAGCGGGTCGTCTTCGGCGGCAAGCTCGCGCCCCGCGAGACCGTCTCGTCGAACGGCTACTCCGTACGGGACCTGCTCGCGCACGCGGACATCGTCTCGTTCCTGACCTCCTACGACTACGAGAGCTACGGCAACCCGATCGGCGAGGCCATCGCGTCGGGTGTGCCGTACCTGACTTCGCGGTACGAGTTGTACGACACGGTGTACGGCTCACATGGCTTCCGCGCGCCCGTACTCGACATCACCTCCCACGACCTGCCCACCGAGGCCTTCGTGGCCGAGGTGGCTGACCTGTTGCTGGACGAAAGGAAGCGTGGCCAGATGGCGGAGTTCAACCACCGGCTCGGCGAGCGGCACTTCGGCCGCGACCGCGCGGAGGAGACGCTGGCCGCGCTGCTGCCGGCCCCGATGGGCGAGCGGACCAGGATGAGCGTGGTCATCCCGGTGTTCAACGAGGCGGCGAACCTGCCGTCGGCGCTGGCGTCGCTCTACGACCAGCGCGACGTCGACGGCATGCCGCTCGACCGTGCGCTCTACGAGATCGTGCTGGTGGACAACAACTCCACCGACGACACCGCCGAGGTGGTGCGCGAGTTCACCGCCACGCACCCTGACCTGGCCGTCCACCTCATCCCCGAGCCGGAGCAGGGCCCGGCGTGCGCGCGCAAGACCGGGATGGACTTCGCGGCGAGGCGCAGCCGTGGGCGCGAGGACGGCACCCGGTTCTATCTCGTCGGCGCCGACGCCGACTGCCGCGTCGCGCCCGACTGGCTCGGCGAGCTGTTCGCGACCATGGAGTCGAGCAAGGCCGCGATCGGCGTCTGCGACTACTTCTACGCGGCGGAGCACTTCACGCACCGGCCGCGGCTGTGGACGGAGATCCAGAAGACGTTGCGCTGCCGTCAGGTCACCTTCTCGCTGTTCGGCGGGTTCCCCGACGGCAAGGGGTTCGCTGTCGACCGTGACGTCTACGAGCAGGTCGGCGGGATCGAGATCTTCTATCAGCTCTCCGGCGGCCGGTTCGTCAACCACCTCTCCGACGACTGGGACTTCGGGATCAAGGTGCGCGCGTCCGGCGAGGACATCGTGTACGCGCCGAAGTCGCGCGTGGAGATCAACCCGAGGCGGGTCAACCACGCGATCGAGGAGGTGATCACCGGGCGCGCCTACGGCTCGGACGGGGTGATCGTCATGCGCGACATCCGGGTGGCGGACCCGGTCGTCGATCTGGAAGGCGACCTCACCGAGGCGGAAGCCTTGCAGGCGTGGGAATTCTCGATCAAGGACTTCACGCCGAAGAACGTGATCCTGCCGGTCCTGCTCACGCCGTCACTGCTCGACGACGCGTCGGTCATCGAGTTCTTCGGCCCGTCGCTGGCGAAACGGCTCGGCCTGCGGATCGCGGAGATCACCGAGGAGATGCGGATCGTCGACTTCACGCCGATCCACGCGTACAAGACGCCGTCGTTCCGCCTGTACTTCGAGTTCGCCGACGAGATCTTCGCGCGGCTACGCGCGACCGTCGGCGAGGACATCGGCCACCCACCTCCACTGCCGCCCTGCCTGGCCGAGATTCCGGCGGAGCGGTTCGCCGAGTTCGTCCATTACTACTGCGAGGACCGGGAATCCGGCGAAGCGCACAACTACTTCGGGAACGGCGGGGTGTTCTGAATGGAAGCGCTTACTTCGTTACGCGAGACGGATCCCGGCCATCCGGTGCCCGAGGTGCTGTCGGCGCTGACCGCGCCGGTCAACCGGCATCTGCTCGACTACGTGACCGAAGACCCGTTCGGCGCGCACGTCTTCCCCGGCAACGAGACCTACTCGCCCGAGGACTTCCTGGACGACCTCGGCAAGCAGCTCGCCGACACCGCGCCGATCCATCTGTGGTCGTACATCCCGACCTGCGCGTATCGCTGCCGCTTCTGCCAGTACCCGGTCGTGCTGGTGAAAGGCGCGCTCGCGGACGACAAAGCGACGCAATGGGTCGACTGGAACATCCGGGAAGCGGAGCTGTGGCTCAAGCGGGTCCCGAACCTGCGTGACGCGCCGGTCGGCGAGTTCAACGTCTTCGGCGGCACACCGTCGCTGCTGCCCGCCGACGCGATCAAGCGGTTGCTGGACTTCTACCGCGAGAACTTCGGGTTCACCGAGGACACCACGATCCGGTTCGAGGGCGACCCGAGCACGTTCACCCCCGAGAAGCTCGAACTCCTGCGCTCGCTGGGCTGCACGAAGCTGTCGAGCGGGGTGCAGTCGTTCGACGACGAGGTGCTGCGGCAGTGCGGACGCGAGCACAGCTCCCGGATGTGCGTCGACTTCCTGCGCAACGCGAAGGCGTTCGGCTTCGACTGGTACAGCATCGACCTGATGTACGGCCTGCTCGACCAGACCGTCGACAGCGTCCGCCGCGACCTCGACATCGTGCTGGAGCACGAACCGCCCGCGGTGGTGTGCACGAAGCTGCATCTGAAGTCCTACACCGACACGCGGACCGGTGTGGCGGGCGTGCAGCCGGCGGCGTGGCAGTTGCCGGACTATCGCGACAAGCTCGTCGAGCAGGGTCATCGGTGGCCGCCGCTCGGGGAGCAGTACCAAATGCGCGCGCTGCTCACGGATGGCTTGCAGGCGGCCGGATATCGCGAGTACCCGACGATGTACTTCGCGCGCGGCGCCGAGCCGGAGAAATGGAAGGCCATCATGGTCGACCAGGACAAGCAGGAGGCGGAGGTCGCGATCGGGCTCGGCGGCAGTTCGAGCTGCCGTGCGTCGGAGGCGATCACCGATGTGCACTGGCAGCGGTACTCACAGGCGGTCGACGAAGGCCGGATCCCGCTCGGCTCGGCGACGCGGTTCTCGCCTGAGGCTCAGGAGTCCCGCGCGATCAAGATGGCGCTGACGACGCTCGCGCCGGTCCGGGATTCGCTGCACCGGGCGCGGTTCGGGCGCTCGCTGTTCGAGGAGCCCTGGCTTTCGCGCTTCCGGTCGCTGGCCGAGCGCGGGCTGCTGGTGCTCGAAGACGACCAGATCTCGTTGACGCCCAACGGAAAGACGCTCGTCGAGGCGATCATCAACACGGAGCTCTGAAGGGGTCGTGAGTGTTTTCGCCGGTTAGAACCGGCCGTACCACTCACGAGTCCTCAGCGCGAAACGACCTGGCCGAGCACAGCGCGGAAGACCTCGGGGTCGACGGCGGCGGGTCGCTCGGCCAGCCAGTCGCCGACCTCGATGACGAACTGCTCAGGCGTCATCAGCAGGTCGGCGTCGGCCGTCACGACGCCCGACCGATTCGGGTAGATGAGCAGTGCGCCGACGACCTCGACCTCGGGGAGCAGGCGTTTGTACTCGGCGATCGCCTCCGGCAGCGACGTCGAGCCGCCACGGAAGCGGTTCCCGTTGCGGTACAAGGACTCTTCGTCCATCTCGTAGTGCCCAGGCGGCCATGACTTCGACTGGACGAGCACCAGCCGCCTGCCGACGAGGACGGCGTGGTCGATGTCGGCGAACACCGAGCCGGGCAGTGCGAGGCTGTGGAAGATCCGCACCTCGGGCAGCTGGGTGAAGTACCGGCGCAGCAGCTCGGCCGTGCGGCGCTCGCCGATCTGGTCGGCGTCGGCGCCGACCTTGCCGAACTCCGTCGTGTGGCCGAACTCGGCGGAGATGACGCGCTCGGCGCGGACGTCGGCGACGTAGCCGCGGGCCAGCCACGCGGCGCTGCCCGCGACCACGACGACCAGCAGGACCCAGACGCCCCAGGCCATCGGCACGAACAGCAGCAGCACACCCGCCACCACGATCAGCCACGGCGCGTGCCCGTGGCCTTCGCGCTGGGCGCGCCGTGACGCGGGCCTGGCGACCAGGTCCCACCACGGGATGACGTCGGGGTCCAGCACCACCGGGGGTGGTTCGAAGCCGGGGTCGGCGCCGAACTCACGCCGCCGCGTGCGGACCGGTGAGCGCGGGCGGGGCGGGGTGATGACGTCGCCGGGCGCGCGGTCGTAGGCGGCGCGTCTGGCCGGGTCCGACAACGTTCCGTAAGCCTCTTGGAGCAGCCGGAAGGTACCGGCGGTGCCCCCGGCGTCGGGGTGCATCGACTTGGCCAGCGCCCGGTACGCGGACTTGATTTCCGCTGGTGAGGCCGTTTTCGCCAGCCCGAGCAGCTCGTAGTAGTCGAACCCCTGCACGGCGTGAGCCTACGCGGCGTTGACATGTGACCTTTTGGTCACCTATTCTCGGAGCGTGTCCGACGGTGCCGATGAGAACGACCTGGTGTTCAAGGCTCTCGCCGACCCCACCCGTCGCCACCTGCTTGACCAGCTCTTCGAGCGCGACGGCCGCACGCTCACCGAGCTGGAGTCAGAACTGGAGATGACCCGCTTCGGCGTCATGAAGCACCTGCGCCTGCTGGAGGAGGCGGGCCTGGTGACCACGCGCAAGGAAGGCCGGGAGAAACGGCACTTCCTGAACCCGGTGCCGATCCGGCTGATCCACGACCGGTGGATCGACAAGTACACGGAGCACCACGTCTCGGTGCTCGCCGACCTCAAACGAGAATTGGAAGCCGATCATGACTGAAGCCGCCACCGAGACCCGGACCCAGCAGGTCTACCGGATCTACATCAAGGCCACCCCGCAGGCGGTCTGGGACGCGATCACCAAGCCGGAGTTCACGGCCAAGTACGGCTACACCGGGCTGGTCGACTACGACCTCAAGCCGGGCGGCAAGTTCGTCACGCGCTCCACGCAGGAGTGGCTCGACATGGGCATGCCCGAGGTGATCGTCGACGGCGAGGTCGTCGAGTCCGACCCGCCCCGCAAGCTCGTGCAGACCTGGCGGCTGGTCATGTCGCCCGAGATCGCGGCGGAGGGCTTCACCAAGCTGACGTACGAGATCTTCGAGACCAAGGCCGCGGGCACCCGGCTCACGGTCACGCACGACGTCACCAACGCGCCGGCGACATCCCGCATGATCGCGGGCACCGACGAGGACGAGACCAACGCGGGCGGCGGCTGGGCGTGGATCCTGGCCGACCTCAAGTCGCTGCTGGAGACCGGCTCGGCCATCGCGGGCTGACCAGGGGGGCTCGTAAAAGCCCGAAAGCCACTTTCGGCAGATCGCATCTGACGAAAGTGGCTTTCGGGCTAAAACGACTTAGTCGGAGTAGGTCAGGTTCTTGCCGGAGGAGGGGTCGAAGAGCTTGACCTTGTCGGCGTCGAACCAGATGTCGACGGGTTCGCCTTCGCGGGCCGCCGAGGCGGCCGAGAGGCGGGCCACGATCGCCGACTCACCGCCGGGCACGTCGTCGGATCCGCTGTCGGCGGCCAGCTCGGCCAGTTCCGACGAGGTCGCGGATTCGCCTTCGACGGTGAAGTGCGCGTACTTCTCCGAGCCCATCGACTCGAGCACGTCGACGGTCGCGGTGAACGTCGCACCACCCTGGCGCTGGGCATCGTCGAGCAACGAAGCGTCCTCGAAGTGCTCAGGCCGCACGCCGACGATGACCTCGCGCGGTGCGTCGGCGGCCTCGGCCAGCCGTCGCACCCGGTCGGTCAGCGCCACCGTGCCGAAGGCACTGCGCAGCGAGCCTTCCTCCAAGGTCGCCGGTACGAAGTTCATCGACGGCGAGCCGATGAACCCGGCGACGAACAGGTTGGCCGGGTTGTCGTAGAGGAACTGCGGCGACCCGATCTGCTGCACGTAACCGGCTCGCAGCACCACGACCCGGTCGCCGAGGGTCATGGCCTCGGTCTGGTCGTGCGTGACGTAGAGCGTGGTGGTGCCCAGCTGCTTCTGGATCTTCGACACCGACGTCCGCATCTGCCCGCGCAGCTTGGCGTCCAGATTGGACAGCGGCTCGTCCATCAGGAACGCCTTGGGGTTACGGACGATCGCCCGGCCCATCGCCACCCGCTGCCGCTGCCCGCCGGACAGGTTCGCGGGCTTGCGGTCCAGGTGCCCGGTCAGGTCCAGGATCCGCGCCGCCTCCTCGACCTTCGCGCGGACCGTGCTGTCGGCGACCTTGGCCAGCCGCAACGGGAACGCCATGTTCTCCCGCACGCTCAGGTGCGGGTACAGCGCGTAGGACTGGAACACCATCGCGATGTCACGGTCCTTCGGCGCCCGCTCGTTGACGCGCTGCCCGTCGATGCGCAGCTCGCCGGAGGAGATGTCTTCCAGCCCTGCCACCATGTTCAGCGTGGTCGACTTCCCGCAGCCGGACGGGCCGACCAGGATGATGAACTCGCCGTCGGCGATGGTGATGTCCACTTCGGACACCGCGAGCGCGCCGTCGGGGTACTTCTTGGACACCTTGTCCAGGACGATTTCAGCCATGTCTTACCCCTTCACCGCACCGGACGTCAGCCCCGCGACGATGCGGCGCTGGAAGAACAACACGAAAATGATGATCGGGACGGTGATCACCACGGCGGCCGCGGAGATGGTCCCGGTCGGGTCTTCGAACTGCGAGGACCCGGTGAAGAACGACAACGCCGCGGGCACCGTGCGCGACGCCTCGGTGGACGTCAGCGAAATGGCGAACAGGAAGTCGTTCCAGCAGAAGATGAACACCAGGATCGCCGTGGTGAACACGCCCGGCGCGGCCAGCGGCGCGATCACCTTGCGGAACGCCTGCGCCGGCGTCGCGCCGTCCATCTTCGCCGCTTTCTCCAGCTCCCAAGGGATTTCGCGGAAGAACGCGGACAACGTGTAGATCGACAACGGCAGCGCGAACGTGATGTACGGCAGGATCAGGCCCGGCCAGGTGTCGAACAACCCGAGCTCACGCTCGATGTTGAACAACGGCGTGACCAGCGAGACCTGCGGGAACATCGCGATCAGCAGCGACAATCCGACCAGCAGCTGCTTGCCGGGGAAGTCGAGCCTGGCGATCGCGTACGCCGCCATCGTGCCGAGCACCACCGCGATCACCGTCGCGATGATCGCGATGCCGATCGAGTTCACCAACGCTCTGATGAACTCGGTGGTCTGGAAGATGTCGGCGTAGTTCTGCAGCGACCATTCCCGCGGGATGAAATTCCCGTCGGCGATCGTCGCCTTGGTCTTGAACGACAGCGAGACCACCCAGAGCACCGGCACCAGCGCGAACACCAGCACCAGGATGTCGACCAGGCCCCACTTCAGTTTGCGGTTCGTCGTGACCGCTCCACCCATCACCATCAGCGCTTCCCCCCTGTGTCGGATCCGGGTGCGGCGGTGCCGAACACCTTGATGAAGATGAACGCGATGATCGCCACCGTGATGAAGATCAGCACGGCCATGGTGGACCCGATGCCGAGGTTCAAGCCCTTGACCAGGTTGTTGTAGGTCTGCATCGACACCGACGACGTGTCCTGCGCGCCGTTGGTGAGCACGAAGATGTTGTCGAAGATGCGGAACGCGTCGAGCGTGCGGAACAGCAGCGCGACCAGGATCGCCGGCTTCATGACCGGCAGCATCACCTTGGTGAACCGCTGCCACGCGGTCGCGCCGTCCATCGCCGCGGCCTTGAGCAGGTCGTCCGGCACGAGCGCGAGCCCGGCCATCAGCAGCAGCGCCATGAACGGCGTGGTCTTCCAGACCTCGGCGGCCACGATGGCCGCCAGCGACGCCCATTTGTCGGTCAGCACCGCGGTGTCCGAGAAATTGCTGACGATGTTCGCGAGGTAACCGGTCTTCGGCGTCCACGCGTAGAACCACGAGAACGCCGCGACGACCGTGACGATGCCGTACGGGATGAGCGCGACCGTCCTGATCAGACCCCGCGCGACGAGGGTGCGGTGCATGATCAGCGCGAGCGCCATGCCCAGCACGAACTCGATGATCACCGAGACGACGGTCAGTCCCATCGTCGTGCCGAAAGCCGTCCACCAGTAGCTGTTGGACAGCACCGCGCCGTAGTTGTCGAAGCCGATGAATTCCTGCTGCGCCGGGAAACGCAGGTCGTAACGCTGCAAAGACAGCCAGACCGAATAGATGATCGGATAGCCCGTCACCGCGACCATCACGATGAACGCGGGCGCGCACAGCCAGAGGCCGAGCTTGCGCTCCGCCTTCTTTCCTTCGCTGAGCGCGGGTTTCGCCTTCTTGCGGCCCGCCTTGGCGGGAGCCTCCTTGACCGCGTGGCTCACGGGATCACCCCTTTCGAGTTCAACGCGTCGGCGAGCTGGTCACGCAGTTTGTCCGCGGTGGCCTGCGGGTCGATGTCCGACGGCGGCGACAGGATCTTCGACATCAGCGTGGACGCGTTCTGGTACGCCGGGGTCAGCGGCCGGACGGCGGCCGACTTCAGCGCTTCCAGGATCGTCATCCGCATCGGGTATTCCGTGTCCATGCTCGGGTTGTCGGCGCTCGCGGGCTTGCTCGCGTCGAGCGGCTTGGTGTCGGTGTAGACCGACTCGATGGTCGGCGGGACACCGGACTTGAGCGCGGAGAACTTCTGGTTGTCGGCGTTGCGCAGGCACAGTGCCGCCTCGAACGCCTGCGGCTTGTGCCGCGAGTACGTGCTGACCCCGAGGTTGGCGCCACCGATGGTCGTCTTGGCAGGCTTGCCCGCCTCGGCGGCCGGATAGGTCGTCCACTTGAAGTGCGGCAGGTCCGCCTTCTTGTCCTTCGCGTACGCCGCGTAGACGAACGGCCAGTTCAGTTCGAACCCGGCCTGGCCACGCTGGAAGGCCTGGCGGACGTCGTCCTCTTTCGAGTTGGTCAGCGACTTGTCGGTGACGCCCGAGGTGGTGATCTTCTTGAGCAGGGTCAGCGCCTTGATCGCGCCGTCGTCCATCACCACGGACTTGCCGTCGTCGGACAGGATGTGCCCGCCGAACGACTCGACGAGGGTGTTGTAGAAGACGACCAGGCCTTCGTACTGCGCGCCGGTGAAGACGACGTTGCCCGGCTTGCCCTGCGCGTTGAGCGCCTGGGCCTGCGAGATCATCTCGTCCCACGTCTTCGGCGGCGTCGGGCTGAGCCGGTCGTCGTACCAGAGCAGCTGGACGTTGGTGTTCTTGGTGGCGGCGTAGAGCTTGCCGTTCCACGTGGCCGTTTCCTGCGGCCCCGGCAGCACGCCCTTGGAGGCCTCTTCCTTGTTCGCCCCGGTCCACTCCTCGACCCAGCCGGCTTCGGCGAACTCGGCGACCCAGGTGACGTCGAGGTAGAGGAGGTCGAGCGAGGTGTCGCCGGCGGCGAGCCTGCGGACCATCTGCTCGCGCTGGCCGTCCGAGCCGCGCGGGAGCTTGTTGTAGACGATCTCGTAGCGGCCGCCCGCCGCCTTGTTGCAGTTGTCCACAACGGACTGCAGGTTGTCCTCTGGCGCGTGATACAGGTTGATCTTCAGCCCACTGTCCGAGCCACAAGCGGTGAGCAGGCCCGCCGCGACGAGCCCGGCGCAGGCCAGCGCCGCGACCCTGCCCGGCGAGCGCCCCCGTTGCTTGCCCGCGATCGCTTTCCCCATCAGGCCTCCTAGCGGCGCGCACGACGAGGCCCGGAGTACTCCGGCAGGCAAGGACAGCACCCGCGCCAGCACCCCGACGTGCTAGTGCTCGGGCGGAACGGTGGAGGCCGTCCCGCCCGACTGGTGTGAGCAACCTATTCCGGCCGATCACACCCCGCAAGCGTCATCCGCACCGATTCAGAAACCCGGCGACCTCCGGGTAGATCAACTCACCCGGTCGAGGGACTGGGCCGCATGGCGAGTTTTGCCAGCAAATCGCGGCCCTGTTCGGCCGTTCGCGGCTGGCAGAGCACGTCGTAGCGGCCCGCGACCAGCTGGCTCGCCGAGGAGAAATCGCGGCGGCCTTTGGACATGCTGTACCCGATTGCCGCAAAGACGACACCGGACAGCACACCGAAGACGAGCCCGGTCAGCATCGGCTGCCAGGCGAAACCCTGGTTGTTGAACATGCCGAGCAGCAGTCCGACGACGAGGCCGAACCAGGCGCCGGACACCGCGCCGGTGCCGAGCACGCGACCCCAGGAGAGCCTGCCGATGACGCGTTCGACCAGCATCAGGTCGACGCCGACGATGGTGACGTCCTCGACGGAGAACTCGCTCTCGGCGAGGTAGTCGACGGCGCGCTGCGCCTCGCCGTAGGTCCCGTACGACCCGATCGGCCAGCCGGTCGGCGGGGTCGGAAGCCGAGGCTGCCCCGCGGGCTGCTTGCCACCAAAGGGACTGCTCAAGCTGACCACCTACGCACTCGTGAGGACTGTGCGTCCCATCCTCTCAAGTCCGGCGCGAGGGTGCGAACCAGGCATCAGCCGTCCCAGTCCAAGCGGAGTGCGGTGACGTCGACGCCGACCGGAGTCGTCCGGATTCCGACGGATTCGGGAGGCAGCAGCCAGCGGCCCGGCAGCCGCTCGACCAGCACGGAAAGCGCGATCTCGGCCTGCCATCTGGCCAAGTGCGCGCCGAGGCAGAAGTGGATCCCGTGCCCGAACGACAAGTGCGCGCCCGCCGCCCTCCGGTGGTCGAAGCGGTGCGGATCGGCGAAGACCGCCGGATCGCGGTTGGCGGAGACGATCATCGCGACGACCCGTTCGCCCGGCCCGATCGCGTGCCCGCCGATCGTGGTCGCGGTGGTCGTGAACCGGTCGGTGCCGCCTGACGGCGGCAGGAACCTGAGCACCTCCTCGACGACCCCCTCGACCGGCGCGGCCCGCAGCCACGGGTACCGGTCCAAGCACAGCAAAGCGTTCACCAGCAAGGTTTTCGTGGTCTCGTGGCCGTTGATGAGCAGCAGCGCGCAGAAGTCGACCAGCTCGTCGTCGGTGAGCCCGCCGGCGGTGACCAAGGTGCTGAGCACGTCGTCACGCGGCGCTGTCCGGCGGACTTCGAACAGCTCGCGAAAATAGGCGGTTAGTTCGTCATATGCCTTCTCGAATTCGGCACGGCGCGAAGGGTCGCGCGCGAACGAACCGGCGAACGAGGTGACCGCCTCCGCCCACCGCACGAAGTCCGCCTGCCGTCCGGGATCGACGCCCAGCAGCCCGGCGATGGTGCTGATCGGCAGTGGGTAGGCGAACCCGTCGATGAAGTCGAGGCCGTCCGGCCCGGCGGCGTCGAGCAGCCGCCGGGCGGTCGCGGCGATACGGGGTTTCAGCGCCGCGATCGCTTTCGGCGTGAACGCGCGGCTGACGAGTTTGCGCTGCCGGTGATGCTCGGGCGGATCGAGCGCGAGCATGGTGCGCAGCAACGGGTTGTCCGCGTGCGGCACGGCCTCGGCGCTGTGGCGGAGTTCGTCGGAGGAGAACGTGGCGTGCTCGGTGAGCACCCGGTCGACGTCGGCGTGGCCGTGCACGAACCAGGCGCCGTGCTCGAAGCGGACCGGCTCGCGCAGCCCGTCGGCGGCGGTCCGTTCGTGGAACTCGAAGATCACTTCAGTGCTGGTCATCCGCCGATCGTGACGACGGCGGCGCGGCCGTGGCTTGGAAAAATCGGCCAGGCGGGCAGCCAGCCGCACGGCGGAATTCGGCGAGCAGATGCGGCTGGTCGTAGAACCCGTGCCGCGCGGCGATGTCCGCCCAGTGCGGCGGCTTGCCTCGCTCCAGTGCCGCGCGGGCGGCGTCGACCGCCCGATGCAGCCGGGTCACCCGGAGATAGGCCTTGGGTCCCAGTCCGACCGCTTGGCCGAACCGCCGCCGCAGCTGCCGTTCCGAAAGGCACGCGAGGTCCGCTTGCTCGGCGACGGTGAGTTCGGGCCGTTCGGCCATCGCGCGCACGACCTGGCGCATGAGCGCGTCGGGCTCGCGCTTGGCTTCGAGGTGCCCGGCCTCCAGCGCGCGTGCGTCGCGAGTGCCCAGCAGATCCGCGATCGGCGCGCCGCCGAGCGGGATCTCGTCGGCCGCCACGCCGAACCAGGCCAGGCAAGCGCCCGGCCGGAGCCGGAAGCCGACCAGTTTTCCGCCCTGGGGTAGGTGACCTTGCCTCGCGACCTGCTCGGCGCCCGCCAGCCACAGACCACGTCCGGGCATGACCAGCAGGTCGACCGCGGGTTCCGGTAGCGAGGGCGGCAACGGGCCCACGCCGTCACGCACCCAGCGCGCGACCACGTGCGCCCGCAGGCCAGGCGACGGCGTGAACCCGATCATGCGCCCCAGTGAACCACTGGTCAGGCCCGGTCGTGCGCGTTGCGGGCGGTTCTATTGGGCGGAAGGGCAACGGTGGCGTGCCGTGGCTGTGTGGGAAATGCGTCGTTGAGAGCCTGTTGCTTTTTGAACTGGCTCGACATGGCTTGATGATCTTGTTGCACGTGTGGCAACTTGGGATAATTGTTGTGTGGCAAGGGATTATCGGCCGGTTGATCGTGAGCAGGAGTTTCTGTTGCCGCCGTCGATGGCGGACTGGTTGCCGGATGATCATCTGGTGTGGTTCGTGATCGCGGTGGTGGGGCGGCTGGACACGTCGGCGTTTCACGCGACGGCGAAGCGTGGTGGGGTCGGGCGGCGTGGGTATGACCCGGAGATGCTGCTGACGTTGTTCGTGTATGCGATGGCGCATGGGGTGTCCTCGTCGCGGCGGATCGAGCGGTTGTGCCTGACCGATGTGGCGTTCCGGATCATCTGCGCGCAGGACATCCCGGATCACACGGTGCTGGCCCGGTTCCGCCAGCGTCACGAGGCGGCGCTGACGGATCTGCTGACCGAGTCGCTGGTGCTGGCCGCCGAACTGGGGATGGTGTCGCTGGGGGTGGTCGCGTTCGACGGCACCAAGATCGCCGCCAACGCGAGTAAGGACGCCAACCGCACCGAGGCTCACCTGCGGAAACTGGCCGAGAAGTTCGTTGAGGAGACCGCGCAGACCGACGCGGCCGACGACGCCCGCTTCGGCGCCGACCGGCGCGGCGACGAACCACCACCGGACCTGCGTGACCGCACCCGTCGCGGTGAACGGATCACGGCCGCGCTGGAGCAGATCCAGTCCCGTCGCGACGCGGCCGAGCAGGCCGGCGAGGGGCGGGCTGAGATCGCGCGGGCCTATGACGCCGCGGTCGCCGCCGGCCTCACCCGTGGCGGGGCCCCGCCGCGAGGCGCGGACCGGGTCGCGGTGGCCCGAGCACGCCTGGACCGGGAGCGAGCCACAGCGGTGTCCCGCTGGGAGGCCTGGCACGCCCAGATGCGATCCGGCGGCGGGCGCCGCCCGTCGGGGAAAGCAGCGGTGCCGCCGGAGGATCACAGCAGGGTCCGGCGGGCCCGCGCCGCCTATGAGGCCGCGCTCTCCCGCGCTGAACAGGCCGCCGCCACCGCGAAATCCCAGACGCAGACCGACAAGTTCGTGGCGAACACGACCGACCCGCAATCACGGCTGCTCAAGACCCGCAACGGCTGGGTCCAGGGCTACAACTGCCAGACCGCGGTCAGCGACGACGAATTCCTCGTGTCCGCCCGCGCCACCCAGGACACCAACGACCTCGACCAGTTCGTGCCCACCGCCGATGATGTCCTCGCCACCGCCGGGAAGCTGGCCCGGCGCACCGGCCGCGGTGACCTCACCGTCGGCGTGATGATCGGCGACGCCGGCTACGACTCGACCGCCAACCTTGAGACCGCGGGCCCGGACCGTCTCATCGCCGATGCCAAAGGCCGCACCGTGAACACTCGAGCCGCCACCGACCCGGCCACCGGCGACCCACCCAAGAACGCCACCGCGCGGGAGAAGATGAACCACCGGCTACGCACCGCAGAAGGCGTGACCCTCTACCGACGACGCGGCGCGATGATCGAAGCACCCAACGCCTGGCTCAAAGACCGCCGCGGGCTCACCCGCTTCGCCCGCCGAGGACTCACCGCCGCCCAAGCCGAACTCTCCCTCGCCGCCGCAGTCACCAACCTGCTCAAACTCTGGACCAAGGGCATCACCACCGCCCAGATCCGCACCACCTGAACCCCACCCCGGCCCGGCCCGGTGGCCAAGCCAGAGACCGGACGATGCCGAAGACACCACAACAGCAAAAAGCAACAGGCTCTTGAACGCCTCATTTCCCACACGGTCAACCCGCTTGTCCAGTGACCGAGGGGCACCAGGTATGAGGGGAGCCTTCATCCACGGTCGGCGTGAGTGAGGGCCTCCCTCACCCGAGCCGAGTGGATGAGGGCCTCCCCCACCCGCATATACGGTCCAACTAGGCCCCCACCCCACGAATCCGAGCGGAGTAGGCCCGCACCCACGCCCGACCACGACCCTGCCGCGGACGAGACAGCCCGAAGGGGTCGTGAGTGTTTAGACCGGTTAGTACTGCAACGGCATTTAGGTGAGTGGGTGGCCGCGTCGTTTGTAGTGGCTGAGGCGGGCTTGGTGTTGTCGTCGGCGGCGGAACCGGGACCAGGCCCAGATGTAGTCGGTGGCGTCGGCGACACGCAGGACCAGCTTGGTGAGCAGGCGACGGATCTCCGGTAGCTGAATCCGATCATGCCTGGCTCGTCGACACCGATTCCCCTTTTATGGCAAGGGATCTGGCGACGGCGAGCCAGGCGTGGGCGAGCATGGACAGGGTGATGTGGGCGTACCACGCTCGCCAGGACCGGACTTGGTAGTGGTCGAGCCCTGCTTCGTTCTTGGCTTGCTGGAAGCATTCCTCGATCCGCCAGCGGGACCCGGCGATCCACGCCAAGTCCAGCAGTGTCGAGCGGCGTGGTCCGTAGCAGACGTAGTAGGCGATCTCGGTCGGATCGGAGATCGAGCGGCGGGCGAGCAGCCAGTGCCCGCGACCGGCCTGCCAGCCGGTGCGGATCGGGGTCCTGGCCCAGTCGAATTCGCGGGGTCCGTGCGCGCCGGCGCCGACCGAGAGCCGCCGCCACGCCTTGGCCGGCAGGTCCGCGACCAGCTCACCGGTCCGGGCCTTCTCGCCGTCGACGGTGGTCACGGTGTCGCTGATCTTCAGGGCCAGCACGTGGGCGGCGTCGCGGGCTTCGAGCCAGTCCCGCAGGTACTGGGCCTGCCCATAGGCCTCATCGGCGGTGACCCACGCGAACGGCACACCCGCGGCGAACGCCCGCTCGAGCATCGCCATCGCCTGCCGCGGCTTCGTCTCGAACTCGACCTCATCGGCAATCCCGGCCTTCCGGCAGCGGCCGCGATCAGCCAGCCACGACTCAGGCAGATACAACTCCCGATCGATCAGCACATGACCACGCGCGGACGCATACGCCAGGAACGTCCCGATCTGACAGTTCTCGATCCGCCCCGCGGTCCCCGAGTACTGACGCTGCACCCCCGCCGAACGGATGCCCTTCTTCAGAAACCCGGTCTCATCCACGATCAGCACACCACCGCGGTCACCGAGGTGCTCGACCACGTAGTCCCGCAGGTCGTCCCGCACACCGTCGACGTCCCAGTCCGCCCGCCGCAGCAACCGCTGCATCCCATCCGGGCACACCTCACCGGCCTGCTCGGCCAGCGTCCACCCGTTCTTGCGCTCCAACCCCGCGACCAGCCCGGACATGTAATCCCGGGCCCTGCCACGCGGCTCCGACCGCGCGAACCGGCCCGAAATCAGCTCATGCACACGATCCAACTCAGCCATCGCCACATCAACCACCACAACGATGATCTACCACACCACCACCAAGTGCCGTTGCAGTATTAGAACCGGCCGTACCACTCACGACCCCGGCCTGCCGCGGGCGAGCCATTAGCCCCGCGACTTGTATTCGCGGAGCAGGCCGCGGGAGATGATCGTCTTCTGGATCTCGGAAGTGCCTTCGCCGATGAGCAGGAACGGGGCCTCGCGCATGAGGCGCTCGATCTCGTATTCCTTCGAGTAGCCGTAGCCGCCGTGGATGCGGAACGCGTCCTGGGTGACCTCGGCGCAGTACTCGCTGGCGATCAGCTTCGCCATGCCCGCTTCGACGTCGTTGCGCTCGCCGGAGTCCTTGAGGCGCGCGGCGTTGACCATCATCAGGTGCGCGGCCTCGACCTTGGTGGCCATCTCGGCGAGCTTGAACGCGACGGCCTGGTGTTCGGCGATCGCCTTGCCGAAGGTCTTGCGCTGCTGGGCGTACTCGACGGCGAGCTCGAACGCGCGGATCGCGATGCCGCAGGCGCGGGCGGCGACGTTGACCCGGCCGACCTCGACACCGTCCATCATGTACGAGAAGCCCTTGCCGGGCGCTTCGCCGAGCACTTTGTCGGCGCCGATGCGGAAGCCGTCGAACACCGCTTCGGTGGTGTCGACGCCCTTGTAGCCCATCTTGTCGATCTTGCCGGGGATCGTGAGCCCCGGCGCCACTTCGCCGAAGCCGGCAGGCTTTTCGACCAGGAACGTGGTCAGGTTCTGGTGGGGCTTCTCGGCGCCCTCGTCGGTCTTCACCAGCAGCGCGATCAGGTTGGAGCTGCCGCCGTTGGTGAGCCACATCTTCGCGCCGTCGATGACGTAGTCGTCGCCGTCGCGTTTGGCGCGGGTCTTGATCGCGGCCACGTCGGAGCCGAGGTCGGGCTCGGACATGGAGAACGAGCCGCGCACCTCGCCGGTCGCCATCCGGGGCAGGAAGTGCTCCTTCTGCGCCTGGGTGCCGTGCCGGGTGATCATGTGCGCGACGATGAAGTGCGTGTTGATCACGCCGGACACGCTCATCCAGCCGCGCGCGATCTCCTCGACGACGAGCGCGTAGGTCAGCAGCGACTCACCGAGCCCGCCGAACTCCTCGGGGATGGTGAGCCCGAACAGGCCCATCTCCTTCATGCCCTCGACGATGTCGGCCGGGTAGGTGTCGGCGTGCTCGAGTTCCTGCGCGTGCGGGATGACCTCCTTGTCCACGAACGCGCGGACCGTCGCGAGGATCTCGGACTGGATGTCCGTCAGGCCGGCTGTCTGGGCGAGGCGAGCCATCACTGCTCCCTTTCGAACGGTCGGAACGCCGTGCCCGGCGCTGGGTTACCGGTGAGTATGACCCCAATCCCCCAGTCCTGCTATGAGCACGCTCACGCCGGTCTACGGTGTGAGGACATCAGCACGAGGGGAACAGAACGTGACCTACCCGCAGGATCCCTACGGCCAGCAGCAGCCGCCCTATGGCCAGCAGCCGTCGGGGCCGTACCAGCAGCAGCCCTACGGGTATCCGCAGCCCGGCTACCCGTACGGGCCCGGGTTCAACCCGGCCAGCCAGGACACCGGCATGGCCGTCGGCGCGCTGGTCTGCTCGATCGTCGGGCTTTTCCTGTGCGGTGGGACGTTGTCGATCGTGGGGGTCGTACTCGGGCACATCGCGCGCGCCAAGGCGAAGCGGGGCGAAGCGGGTGGCGAGGGCATGGCGCTGGCGGCGCTGATCATCGGCTACCTGGCGATCGGGTTGATCGTCCTCGGTATCGGTGTGTTCCTGGTGTTCGGCTTCGCCACGGACTGGCGTTTCAGGTAGAGGGGATCTCCAACATGACCGAACCGTCCAGCCCGGCATCGGATCCGACGCCGTCTTCTTCACCCGATCCGGTGGCCGACGCCACCGCGGCGCCAACGCCTTCGCCGGACCCGACGGCCGAACCGGCTCCCGAGCCCACGCCCGCCCCGGAGCCGGTGTTCCCTTCGTCGGCCGGATTCGCCTCGCCGGAGCCGGAGCCGAATCCTTACGGCGCCCCGCCCTCGCCCGAGCCGTTCGTCTCACCCGGCCCCGAGTCGTTCGGGACGCAACCGCCGCCTTACGGCCAGGGCTACCAGTACGGCTACGCGCCGGCGGGTGGTCCGTACGTGCCGCCGCCCAGCAGCGGGCTGGCGATCGGCGCGCTGGTCAGCTCGATCGGCGGGCTGCTCACCTGCGGCCTCGCGTCGATCGCGGGCGTGATCATGGGCCACATCGCGTACAGCCAGGCCAAGCGCGGCCAAGCGGGCGGCGAGGGCATGGCGCTGTCCGCGATCATCGTCGGCTACGTGATGCTCGCGCTGTGGGCCGGAGTGCTGGCGGCGGCGATCGTGTCCTACACGACCGGGTGGAGTTACCGGTAGCTAGCCGTCAGCGGCCTTGAGCTGGCCGTTGACGGGGTTTTCAGGTGGCTTCTCGGCCGGTCTCGGTGTCGAGGCTTCTAGAAACCTGAGCAGTTCCACCGGGAACGGCAGCACGAGCGTCGAGTTCTTCTCGGCGGCGACCTCGACGACGGTCTCCAGCAGGCGCAGTTGCAGCGCGGCGGGCGTGTCGGCCATCTGGGCGGCCGCCTGCGCGAGTTTGTGCGAGGCCTGGAGTTCGCCGTCGGCTGAGATGACGCGCGCGCGGCGTTCGCGTTCGGCTTCGGCCTGGCGTGACATCGAGCGCTTCATCGACTCCGGCAGCGCGACGTCCTTGATCTCGACGCGGTCGATGTGGATGCCCCAGTCGAGCGCGGGGCTGTCGATCATGAGCTCCAGGCCCTCGTTGAGCCGTTCCCGGTTGGACAGCAGGTCGTCGAGGTCGCTCTTGCCGATGATCGAGCGCAGCGAGGTCTGCGCGACCTGCGCCACGGCCGCGCGGTAGTCCTGCACGTTGACCGCGGCGACCACCGGGTCGATCACCTTGAAGTAGACGACCGCGTCGACCCGGACGGTGACGTTGTCGCGGGTGATGCCGTCCTGCGCGGGCACCGGCATCGTGACGATCTGCATGTTGACCTTCTGCAGCCGGTCGGCGAACGGGAGCAGGAAGGTCAGTCCCGCGTCGCGCACGGCGGGCCTGACCCTGCCGAACCGGTACACGATGCCGCGCTCGTACTGCCTGACCACCCTGGCGCTCGCGGAAAGCCACACACCGCCCGCGACCACCGCCGCACTGAGGATCTCGATCACCATGGCAACTCCTGGTGTGCACGCATCCCTTGCCTTCGATGCTACGCCGGGTCGGGTCACCGTTTAAGTCCCAGTTGAAATTGCTTGTCGGCACGCGGGGCACTGGTTACCTTTCCGACCAAGGTCACATTTTCGGGAAACTGGGGTTCTCGTGCGCAAAACAATCGCTGCTTTACTGCTCGCGGCCGCCGCCCTGACCGGTTCCGTCACGCCGGCGTCGGCGACCACCGATACCGTGTCGGCGGGCTGCAAAACCGCCAAGGACAGCCAAGAGAACGACGGAATCATCGTCACGGTCTGGTTCACGACGTTCAATGGTGAATGTTATGCCGACCGGCTGAACACCGGTCAGACCAATCAGGGCCGCTACGGCCATTTCAATCTTTTCGGGCCGGACGGTTTCAACCGGAACAGCGGCACGCAGCAATGGGGAACCGGAAACGGCTACAACGAATATCCCCGGTTCAAGACCTGGCCTGGCGACCTGTGGTGTTCCAGGTTCTACGACGGCAACAACAATCCGGTGACCAGGCCCGTCTGCGTCACCGTCTGAGCTGGAGGTCTCATGCGCAAGGTGCTCATCGGCGTGCTTTTGGCGTGCGCCGCAGCGGTTTCCGTGGCAGGCCCGGCCACGGCGGCGCCCGACACTGTCCAATCGGGTAACTGCAAGAACGACGAAAAGACGCAGGACGGCGACGGCATCACCGTCCGCGTCTGGTTCAAGTCGTGGAACACGGTGTGCAAGGTCGACCGGGTCGCCGTCTACCAGAATTCCGCGCCGCGGTACGGGCATTTCCATGTCTTCGGCCCCGACGACTTCAGCCAGAACAGCCCGGTGCGTTCCTGGGCGCGGTCGGAGGAATTCAACACCTACCCGTGGTTCACGACCTGGGGCGGCGACCTCTGGTGCGGCCGGTTCTACGACGGCAACAACAACCCGATGACCAGGGCGATCTGCGTCACCGTCTGAGTCGTCGCCTGGGACGCCGGGCGGCCCGGCGTCCCAGGCGGCTATAAGCTCAGCCGCATGGGCTCCGTGAACAGGGTTTTTGTCGCACAGCTGGCAGGTTTGCCGGTTTTCGGCCCTGATGGGGAGTCGATCGGCAAGGTCAGGGACGTGGTCGCGGGGCTGCGGCTGGACCACCAGGCGCCCCGGGTGCTCGGGATCGTGGTCGAGCTGTCCACCCGCCGCCGGGTCTTCGTGCCGATGCTGCGGGTCACCTCGATCGAGCCCATCGCGGTCACCCTGGCGACCGGTTCGGTCAACATGCGCCGGTTCCACCGCCGTCCCAACGAAGTGCTCGTCGTCGGCCAGCTTTTCGACGCGCACGCCGGGCTCGCCGGCTCCGACACCCGGATCACCGTGGTCGACGCGGCCATGGAGCCGACGCGCACCCGCGACTGGGTGCTCGCGAAGCTCGCCATCCGCGAGCGCGCGCGGGGCCTCGGTCTCAGCAAGCGGCGCGGGTCGCTGCAGGTCATGCCGTGGTCCGAGGTGACGGGGCTCGGCCTGACCGATCTCGCCGGGCAGCCACAGGGCGCCGGGCAGCTGCTGGTGCTCTTCGACACCATGCGCGCGGTCGACGTGGCCGCGACGTTGCGCGACCTTCCGTTGAAGCGCCGGCACGAGGTCGCCGACGCGATGGACGACGAGCGGCTCGCGGACGTCATCGAGGAGCTGCCCGAGGACGACCAGAAGGACCTGCTCTCCTACCTGCCGGAGGAGCGCGCCGCGGACATCCTCGAGGCGATGAACCCCGACGACGCGGCCGACCTGCTCGCCGAGCTCACCCCCGCCGACCAGACCAGGCTGCTGGAGCTGATGGAGCCGGACGAGTCGGCGCCGGTCAAGCGGCTGCTGGCGTATTCGGCCGACACCGCGGGTGGCCTGATGACGCCGGAGCCGGTGATCCTCACCCCCGACGCGACGGTCGCCGAGGCGCTCGCGCGCATCCGCAACCCCGAGCTGCCGCCCGCGCTGGCGAGCATGGTGCTCGTCTGCCGCCCGCCGACCGAGACGCCGACCGGCCGGTACGTCGGGTGCGTGCATTTCCAGCGCCTGCTGCGCGAACCGCCGGCCGAACTGGTCGCGGGCATCACCGACACGGACCTGTCCGCGCTGCGCCCCGAAGCGCCGCTGGCCGAGGTCACGCGGTACTTCGCCGCGTACAACCTCGCGTGCGGGCCGGTCGTGGACGCCGAGGATCATCTGCTGGGCGCGGTCACCGTCGACGACGTGCTCGACCACCTGCTGCCGGAGGACTGGCGTGAGACCGGTCTCCACGACATCTCCGGCGTTCACCCCGAGGAGGCCGACCATGCCTGAGCTGCTCTCCCGGCGGCGGCTGGACCAGCCGCGCAACCAGAGCCGCTTCTCGCTGAACATCGACCCCGACACGTTCGGGCGGTTCACCGAGCGGATCGCGCGGTTCCTCGGCACCGGCAAGTACCTGTTCTGGCAGACGCTGATCGTCATCATCTGGATCGTGCTGAACCTCACGGCACTGTCGCTGCAGTGGGACCCGTACCCGTTCATCCTGCTCAACCTGGCCTTTTCCACACAGGCCGCGTACGCCGCGCCGCTGATCCTGCTCGCGCAGAACCGGCAGGACGACCGCGACCGCGTCTCGCTGGAGGAGGACCGCAACCGCGCGGCGCAGACGAAGGCGGACACCGAGTACCTGGCCAGGGAGATCGCCGCGCTGCGCATCGCCGTCGGCGAGGTCGCGACGCGCGACTATCTGCGCGGCGAGCTCGACAAGCTCCGCGAGGACCTCAACCCGAAGCCCAAGAAGCCCAAGCAGAACCGGGCCGAAAGCACGACTCCTACCGGTACGTAGCATGGAGGCGTGACCAGTACGCAGCAGCTTCCCAGCGTCGAAGAAGTCCGCACCGCTCTGAAGGCCGTCCAGGACCCGGAAATCAAGAAACCGATCACCGATCTGGGCATGGTCAAGGACGTCGTGGTCGGTGCGGACGGCGTGGTCACCGTCGGCATCTACCTGACGGTCGCGGGCTGCCCGCTCAAGGCGACGCTGACCAACGACACCAAGGCCGCGGTGGAGAAGCTCCCCGGCGTCACGGCCGTGCACGTCGAGCTGGACGTGATGAGCGACGAGCAGCGCACGGAGCTGCGCAAGTCACTGCGCGGCGACGCGGCGGAGCCGGTCATCCCGTTCGCCCAGCCCGGTTCGCTGACCAGGGTCTACTGCGTCGCGTCGGGCAAGGGTGGCGTCGGCAAGTCCTCGGTGACGGTCAACCTCGCGGTCGCCATGGCCGAGCGCGGCCTGTCGGTCGGCGTGGTCGACGCCGACATCTACGGCCACTCGATCCCCCGCATGCTGGGCGCGAACGAAAAGCCCACCAAGGTCGACACGATGATCATGCCCCCGCAGGCGCATGACGTGAAGGTCATCTCGATCGGCATGTTCACCCCCGGCAACGCCCCGGTCATGTGGCGCGGCCCGATGCTCCACCGCGCACTGCAGCAGTTCCTCGCCGACGTGTTCTGGGGCGACCTCGACATCCTCCTGCTCGACCTCCCGCCGGGCACCGGCGACATCGCCATCTCGGTCGCCCAGCTCATCCCCAACGCCGAGATCCTGGTCGTCACCACCCCCCAGCAGGCCGCCGCCGAGGTCGCCGAGCGCGCGGGCGCCATCGCCATCCAGACCCGCCAGCGCGTCGCGGGCGTCATCGAGAACATGTCCTGGCTCGAAAACCCCGACGGCACCCGCCTGGAGGTCTTCGGCTCGGGCGGCGGCCAGACGGTCGCCGACTCCCTGTCGAAGTCGGTCGGCTCGAAGGTCCCGCTCCTCGGCCAGGTCCCCCTCGACCCGCGCCTGCGCGAGCAGGGCGACGCGGGCACCCCCATCGTCCTGGCCGAGCCCGAGGCCCCCGCTTCGCTCGTGCTGAAGGACGTCGCGACCAAGCTCTCGGTCCGCGCGCGTGGCCTCGCGGGCATGATGCTCAACGTCACCCCTGCAGGCCGCTGACCTCACAAGGGCCACCCTCGAAACGCTGAGGGTGACAAGGGCCGACCTTGTCACCCTCGCGCGAGCGCCTCGACGTTACGAATGGGGCGTTCACAACGCTGAGCGGAACAAACGGGGCTTTTGTTTCGTCCGCGGCCTTCCCGGCCGCGGCGGTCGCTCAGGTGGCGTCGGGGTCGATCGGGGGCTTTTCGCCGGGCTTGAGCGGCTCGGCCTGCGGCTTGGCGGGGGTCGCCGCGTAGCCGTTGGAACCGTTGGTGCCGTTCGAGCCGTTGGTGCCGCCGTTGCCGTTGATGTTGTTGAGGCCGAGCGGGTCGGAGTCACCGTCGAAGAGGTGCTGCGTCACCACCCGCTTGGGGTCGAAGTTGCGCAGGCCGCGCAGGTCTTCGAGTGGCTTGCGGAGTTGCTCGAACTCCGGGCCCATCTCGTCGCGCAGCTGTTCGCGGGCGCCGGTGGCGAACTCGCGGACCTTGCGCATGCTCTTGGCGAGCCAGGCGGCCGCTTCCGGCAGCCGTTCCGGACCGAGAATGAAGAGACCGGCGACGATGAGCACGAGGATCTCGCCCCAGCCAACGCTGTCGAACACCCGTGAACCTCCGCGTCAGGCCAAACCGCTTCAAGCCTACCTGTGTGGTCGGACCTATCCCAAGGTCACATCGACGGTCAAAACCGCCTTGTCACGGACAAGCTGGACAGGAACGACCTCGCCGGGCGCCTTGTCGTCGACGCCTGCCAGGAAATCGAGGGCGACACGGACCGGGTGACCGCCGACCTTGATGATCACGTCACCCTCGCGGATGCCCGCTTTGGCGCCGGGACCGTCCGGCGCGAGGTTCTGCACGCGCGCGCCGGTGCTGGTGATGCCCACGACCGAGGCGACGTTGATGCCGATTTCGGAGTGCTTGATCGGCGTGCCCGCGATGAGGGTCTTGGCGACCTTCACGGCCTTGTCCGACGGGATCGCGAAACCGAGGCCGATGCTGCCGTCGCCCTGCGCGGTCTTGATGGACGAGTTGATGCCGACCAGCGCGCCGGTCGAGTCGACGAGCGCGCCGCCGGAGTTGCCGTGGTTGATGGGGGCGTCCGTCTGGATCGCGTAGTAGGCGCCAGGTGACTGGCCGTCGTCGCCGCCGGCGACCGTCGGCCGGTTCACCGCGCTCACCACGCCAGCGGTGACCGTGTTCTGCAGGCCGAGCGGGGAGCCGATGGCGATCACCGTGTCGCCCGCCGCCAGGTCGCTCGACTTGCCGATCTGCACCACCGTGAGGTCCGGTGTGTCGACCTTGACCACCGCGAGGTCGCCCTTCGAGTCGCCGCCGACGACCCGGCCGATGGCCTGCCTGCCGTCGGTGAAGAACACCGTCACGACCATTTGCTTGTTGGTGACCGCGTCGGCGATCACGTGGTAGTTGGTGAGCAGGTAGCCCTGCGGGTCGATCACCACGCCGGAACCGAGGCTGCCGCTGTCCGCGCCGGGCGCGGTCACCTGGATCGAGACGACCGCGGGCGCGACGCGCTTCGCGATGTCGGCGACCGAGCCCGCCGGGCGTTCCTTGGCCGCCTCCGCCTCGGCGATGTTCGCGGAGCCGGTCAACGACTCGCCCGCGCTGGCGAACCACCAGCCGACGAGTCCGCCGACCGCGCCGACGAGCAGCGCGATGACGCCGAGCAGCGCCAGCGCCTTCGGCTTGACGCGGCGTCCGAAAAGGACCTCGGGCAGGCTGAGCTGCGCGCCGGGCTTGCGCTCGGCCTGCTCTTCCTCGTCTTCGGCGGCCACGGCCGGGCCGCCGAGCACCGCGCCCGCGCCCGGGTCACGCCACGGGTTCGCGGTCTGGGTCCACAGCGGGCCTTCGGCGGGGTCGGTCTTGGCCGAGCCGTTGCCGCCACCGGCCGGACGCTCGAGCAGTACGCCCTCGGCGCCTTCCGGGCGCCGGAACGCCTCGGCCAGCGACTCCGGCGGCGGGCCGAGCGGACGGTGACCGTTGCCCGCGGCGGGAGCGGTGAGCTTGTCGAAAGCGCCTTCGACGCCTTGCGGCCGCCCGAAGGTGGCGGCCAGTGCCGGGTCCACGGCGGGTTTGTGGAGCGGACGCGGCGGGAGCCGGTCTTCGCCATGCTGCTCGTGGTTCGGCTGCTCGGTCATCGTTCCCCGGTGCTGAGATGATCAGGTCGCTCGGCGTGACCTTATCGCCAAGCCTCGATGAGGCGAGTCTGCCTCGGCAACGGTGAAACTGGCGTTGCCTACTTCAGGCCGACCAGCTGCGGGGTCGAGGTGACCGTCGGCGTCGCGGGCACCGGCTTCGGCGGCACCAGCTCGGCGGGCACCAGGTTGACGCCCTGCTGCGGCGGCCGCGCGGTGTTGTTGTTGGCGACCTCGCCGGTGTCGCCCGTGGTCACGACCAGCGCGAGCGCGCTGAGCACGAGCCCGGACACGACGACGCCGGCGCCCTGCGCCGCGCGGCGCTTCGCCACGCCCATCCTGCCGCCGCCGAGCACGTTGGGCGAGTTACCCAGCGGCGCGGAACTTCCCAACGGGGCGGTGCCTCCGAGCACGCCGGAGTCGCGCAGCCCGGCCACCCGGTCGGGTCGCTGGATCGCGACGAGCTGACCGTCCGCGGTGATCGCGAGATTGTCCGGCGTCGCGTCGAGTTCGGTGTTCTGCGGGATCTGCTGCAGGCTGGCCAGGAACCCGGCGGACATCGACGGCGCGCCGGCACGCCGCAGCGCGCGCACCGCCTGCCGCTGCGCGGCCACCTCGGCCGCGCACGACGCGCAGCGCGCGATGTGCGCCGTCGCCCTGTCCTGGGCGCCGAGCGTCAGCTCGCCGTCCACGAGGGCCACTACCGCGTCTGGAAGCAAATGCGACTCGGGGAGGCCCCATCCTCGCGGTTCGCTCATGCGGGGGCCTCCACGGCTTCTCGTTCCGTCGCGCGGCGACGTTCCAGCGAAGCGCGCAGCGCCTGCCGCCCGCGGTGAATCCTGCTTCGCACGGTGCCGAGCTTAACGCCCAGCGTCGCGCCGATCTCCTCGTACGAAAGGCCTTCGACGTCGCACAGCACGACGGCGGCGCGGAACTCCGGCGGCAGCTCGTCGAGCGCGTCCTGCAGGTCGGGGTCGAGGTGGGTGTCCGAGTAGACCTGCTCCGGGCTCGGGTCGTCGCCGACGATCCGGTCGGTGTCCTCGGGCAGCCCCTCCATGCGCACCCGCGAGCGGCGGCGCGCCATGTCGAGGAAGAGGTTGGTGGTGATGCGGTGCAGCCAGCCCTCGAAGGTGCCCGGCTTGTAGGACGCGAGCGAGCGGAACACGCGGATGAAGGTCTCCTGCGTGAGGTCCTCGGCGTCGTGGGTGTTGCCGGTGAGACGGTAGGCCAGTCGGTACACGCGGTCGGCGTGCTCCCGGACGACCTCGTCCCACGAGGGCGGGGTCCATGTGGCCTCACCCGCGTCGACCGGCACTGGCTCGACCTCGGGCTGGCTCTCCAGCTGGCTTGTCGTCATCGGCGGAGTCGGCACCTCCATCAGGCTGTTCTCCCCACTACTTCACCCAACGCGGGCGATCCGCTCGGTGTTCCCGATCTGTTGCCATGAGTCTGTCCGGCTTCCTTATGGTTCTAATGAGCCTAGGCTGAGAGAAGTCTGAGAAGTTGACGGTCAAGTTGAAACCGGGTCGATCAGGGAGCCTGCGCTGATTTATCGACAAGCAGCGCTAACCTCCCTGCGTGAGCTCCGGAACACACGCCACCCCCTCGGCTCAGGTCGCTGACGCCGACTTCGTGGAGGGGTACCTGCCTGACGACGAGGCGCTGGTCGCCGCGCGCGTCAGAGCGGCGGAGTTCGGCTGTGTCCCGCTCGGCCCCGCCGCGGGCGCCGCGCTGCGCTTCATGGCCGCGACCCTGCAGGCCAGGGCCGTCGTGGAGATCGGGACCGGCGCCGGGGTGAGTGGCCTGTACCTGCTGCGCGGGATGGCCCGTGACGGCGTGCTGACGTCCATCGACCTCGAGCCGGAATACCACCGGTCGGCGCGCAAGGTGTTCACCGAGGCGGGCTTCCCGCCGGGGCGCACCCGGCTGATCATGGGCAAGGCGCTCGACGTGCTCCCCAGGCTCACGCCGGGCGGCTACGACCTGGTGTTCGTCGATTCGACCCGGGTCGAGTACCCGAGCTGCTACGAGAAGGCCGTGTCGCTGCTGCGGCCGGGCGGCGTGCTGGCGTTCCACAACGTGCTCGCCGGCGGCCGGGTGGCCGATCCGTCCCGCCGCGATCCCGAGACGCTGGCACTGCGCGAGGTCGCGCGCGCCATCCGCGAGGACGAGCGCCTGGTGCCCGCGCTGCTGCCGGTCGGCGGCGGGCTCTTGGTCGCCGCCGTCGCGTAGAGGGCCAGGCCCAGCCAAGCCGTGGTGAGCGCGATCAGCCACGGCCAGCCCGCGTGCCCGTACACGACGCTGCCGAGCGTGCCGCCGACGCTGCTGCCCAGGTAGTAGCAGAGCGTGTAGAGGCCGGAGACCTGGCCGCGGGCGTGTTCGGGCGCCTCCGCGGCCGCCCAGCCGTTGGCGACCGCGTGCGCGGCGAAGAAGCCACCGGTCAGCACGACGAACCCGGCCGCGACCAGCGGTAACGAGTTCGGCAACGTGAGCAGCCCGCCGCCGATGGTGACCAGCAGCGCCCCGATGAGCGAGCGTCGCCGGCCGAACTTGGCGACCAACCTGCCCGCAGTCGACGAGGACACGGCGCCCATCGCGTACGCGAGGAACACGAGCGAGGCGATCGCGGGTGACAGGTTGATCGGCGCGCCGGTCAGGCGGAATCCCGCGGCGTTGTAGAGCGCCACGAACGAGCCCATGGCGAGCAGCGCGATGGCGTACTGCACGAGCAGGATCCGGCTGGTCAGCGCGGCCCCGAGGCCGCCGAAGACGTTCGCCTTGGGTTGCTTCGACCCCGGGGGCAGCGCCAGCACGGTCACCACCGCGCAGCCGAGCGCGATCACCGCGACCACGGCCAGCGCGCCGCGCCAGCCGAGTCCGCCTGCGGTGAAACCACCGACCAGGCGGCCCGTCATGCCACCGATCGTGTTGCCCGCGATCATCGCGCCGACGGCCGCGGCGACGCCGGTCTTCCCGAGCTTCTCGACCAGATACGCCGCCGCGACGCCAGGGAAGCCCGCGATCGCGACGCCTTGCACCGCGCGCAGCGCGAGCAGCACCGGATACGACGGCGCGAGCGGCAGCAGCAGGCCGAGCAGCACGGACGTGAGCACCGAGGTGACGATCACGGCCCGTCTGCCGACGACCTCCGACAGCGCGGCGATCGGCAGCACGGCCAGCGCGAGCGCGCCCGTCCCGACGCCGACCGCGAGCGACGCGCCGCCGGGGTCGAGGTGGAATTCGGCCGAGAGCTGCGGAAGCAGCGGCTGCGGCGCGTAGAGCAACGCGAACGACGAAATGCCGGCAGCCGCCACGGCGAGGGTCACCCGAGACACGAATCCGAAAGTAAGCTTTGCTAATCAATACGTCTAATACGCTTTTCTGCGATCATTCATACGGTGAAGCATGAGAACCTCGCGGCCCAGCTGGCGCCCAACCTCGCGCTGCTCGCCGCGCTCAAGGAGATGGCGAACATCACCCGCGCGGCCGAGCTGCTCGACGTGCCCCAGCCCACCCTCAGCCGCAGGCTCGCGGCACTGGGCGAGACGCTCGGCGCCCCGCTGACCGCACCCCACGGCCGGGGGATCCGCCTCACCCGCGCGGGCGAACTCCTCGCCGACGCCGCCGCGGACGCGGTGGCCCGGCTCGAATCCGGCGTCCGCCGCGTACGCGAGGAAGTCGAGCCGTCGAGCGGCCACGTCGTGCTCGGCTTCCTGCACCTGCTCGGGCGGTCCCTGGTCCCGTCGCTCCTGCGCGACTACCGCGCTTCTCACCCTGGCACCCGCTTCACGCTCGTGCAGGGCTCACGCCAGAACATGCTGGACCGGCTGCGCGACGGCGAACTCGACCTCGCGCTGCTCGCCCCGACACCTTCCGACCCCGCGTTCGAGTCTTCGGTGCTCAAGGAGCAGGAGATCCTGCTGTCGGTGCCGTCGGCGCACCCGCTCGCTTCACGCGACGAGGTGACCATCGCGGAGCTGGCGGACGAGGAGTTCGTCCTGCTGGAGCCGGGTTACGGACTTCGCCAGATCACGGACGCCCTGTGCGCGCAGGCGGGCTTCGAGCCTCGGATCGCCTTCGAGGGGCAGGAGTCGGACACGGTCCGCGGGCTGGTCGCCGCCGGCTTGGGCGTCGCGCTGCTCCCCCACTTCGAACCCGGTTTCCCCGCCGGGGTGGTCGAAGTCCCGATCACGCCGCGCGCCTCGCGTTCGATCGGCCTGGTCTGGCGTGCGGGCGAACCCCTGCCCCCGGCGGTCGCCGCGTTCCGGGCCCACGTCACCCACCGCTCCGGCTAAAAATCCCAATGCGTCCTTCGGTCCCCTCCAGGTGCCGAAAGACGCATTGGGGACCTGGCACGGACCGAAAGACGCATTGGGGACCTACCAGGGACCGAAAGACGCATTGGGGACTCGACACGGACCGAAAGACGCTTTCGGGGCCTGCCAGGGACCGAAGGACGCATTGGGGCAAGTCCGGGCCCCAAAGTCACCTTCGGGGCATCACATGACCCGAAAGCCACTTTCGGGACGTGCCAAGACCCCAACGCCACTTTCGGGACATCGCATGGCCCGAGAGGGGCTGTTGTCAGGTTGGATAGCCCGAAAGCCACTTTCGGCAGATCGCATCTGACGAGAGTGGCTTTCGGGCTGTCACGGGCTGGTCAGCGGTAGGCGGAGGCCAGTTCGACCAGGGTGCGGGCGGCGAAGCCCGAGGCGCCGGGTACGACGTCGTCGTAGGTCTTGTCGGCGCGGGCGGGGCCGGCGATGTCGAGGTGGGCCCACGGGGTGTCGCCGACGAACTCGCGCAGGAACAGGGCCGCGGTGATGCCGCCGGGGCCGGGCACGGCCTGGCGGATGTCGGCGAGTTCGCCGCGGATGGTCTCGGCGTGCGCGTCGAGCAGGGGCATGCGCCACCAGGCCTCGCCCGCGCGTTCGCCCGCTTCGCGGACGCGGTCGGCGAGTGCGTCGTCGGTGGCGAAGAGACCACCGGTGCGGAGGCCGAGTGAGACCTTCATCGCACCCGTCAGTGTCGCGACATCGATGACAGCGTCCGGCTTGAAGCGCTTGATGCCGTACGCGAGCGCGTCCGCGAGGACCATGCGGCCTTCGGCGTCGGTGTTGCCGACCTCGGTGGTGACGCCGTTGAAGTGGCGGACGACGTCGCCGGGCCGGTACGAGGAGCCGGACACGTGGTTCTCCGCGGCGGGCACCAGCGCGGTCACCCGCACCGGGAGCTTGAGTGCGGCGATCGCGCGGGCCGCGGCGATGACCGCGCCGCCGCCCGCCATGTCCGTGCGCATGAGGTGCATGCCGTCGGCGCTCTTGATGGAGATGCCGCCGGTGTCGAACGTGATGCCCTTGCCGACGAGCAGGAGGTGCTTGGCCGCGCCGCGCGGGCGGTACTCGAGCTCGATCAGGCGTGGCGGGCTGGCGGAGCCGCCGCCGACCGCGAGCACGCCGCCGAAGCCCTGCTCGGCGAGCCAGTGCTCGTCGCGGATGGTGACCGTCAGGCCGGGCACCGCCGTCTTGCGCGCGACCTCGGCCAGCCAGGCCGGGTTCTTGACGTTCGACGGGGTGTTCGCCAGGTCGCGGGCCAATGCCGCGGCGCCTGCCAGTTCCCGGACGCGGGCCGCGATCTCCTGGTAGACGGGCACGGCGCGCTCGTACCTGGTGAGCACGCGCAGGATGCGCAGCGCGGGCTTCGCGCGGTCCGCGCTGACGCTGTAGCGGTAGCCGCCGAGCAGCGCGCCCATCATCAGCTCGGCGGCGTCGTCGCCGTCGGCCTCTTCGGGGAGCTCGATCTGGAACGCGTGCCCGCCGTGGGCGTCGAGGTACGACTCGGCCTCGCGGGCGAGCGCGGCGCCTGCCTTGCGGTACTGCTTGGGCTCGCCGTCGCCGATGCCGGCCAGCCAGCGCGGGCCGGAGCCGGTGGGGATGGTGCGCACCTCGCCGGCGCGGCCACTGGAGGTGACCCCCGCCAGCTCGAACGGCTCAGCGGGCGTGCCATCCTCGTGATCCTCGGGCGCGGACACCAGGATGGCGAGCGGCGCACCGCGACGCTGGGTGTCGGCGATCTCGATGTCGATCAGCGGATGGGGGACGGGGGGTATCGGGATGCGCACGGTGCGTGATCTCCAAGAGAGTGACCGCGACCCCGGCCTCCAGCGCTGGGCAGCGCGGAAACCGGGGCGCGGAAATGTGGCTCGAGCAGGAGTTTCGGCTCAGCCGGTTACTTCCTGCAAGGCCACTCCTAGGTCTTTCGCCTCTTCTGCCGAAAGCTCGACGACAAGTCGCCCGCCACCCTCGAGTGGGACGCGCATCACGAGGCCCCGCCCCTCCTTAGTCACTTCGAGGGGACCATCTCCGGTCCGGGGCTTCATGGCCGCCATAGCGTGCTCCCTCCGTCTTAACCGGCGCGCCCGGGTCGCGCTCGTCAAAGCCAGCCGGGTCCTAGCGTCCATTGTCCCTCATCAGCGACCGAGCGCGAACGCGGACCGATCTTTTGCCGCCGTATCGGTGCTGGTATGCGGCCCGGCGGGCTGTAAGACTCCATGCGTAACGAAGTATTTCGCCTGAGGAGATTCTGTGACCAGTTCCGACGTCCTGCTGACCGCCGACGCCGAAGGGGTCCGCACGCTGACGCTCAACCGGCCGAAGGCGTACAACTCGATGACCGTCGAGCTGAAGGAGCTGCTGCTGGCCGCCCTGCGCGAGGCCGCGGACGACCCCGAGGTCCGTGCCGTCGTGCTCACCGGCGCCGGCAAGGCGTTCTGCGCCGGGCAGGACCTGAAGGAGCACGTCGGGCTGCTGCAGGCGGGTGACCCCGCGCCGCTGCACACCGTCAAGGAGCACTACAACCCGATCGTCAAGACGATCGTCGGGATGGGCAAGCCGGTCATCGCCGCGATCAACGGCCCGGCGGCGGGCGCGGGCGCGGCGTTCGCGTACGCGAGCGACCTGCGGATCGCCGCGACGTCGGCCAACTTCCTGATGGCGTTCGCGAACGTCGGCCTCGGCCCGGACTCCGGCGCGTCGTGGACGTTGCAGCGGCTGATCGGGCTCGGCCGCGCGGCCGAGCTGATGCTGCTGGCCCGCACGGTCGACTCGGCGGAGGCGCTGACGCTCGGGCTGGTCAGCGAGGTCGTCCCCGACGAGGAGCTCGCGGCGCGGGCACAGGCCGTCGCGGCGCGGCTCGCGGCCGGTCCGACGGTCGCCTACGCGAAGATCAAGGGCGTGCTGGCCACGGCCGCCGAGTCCACACTGGACGAGGCGCTCGAGGCCGAGGACGCCGCGCAGTCCGCGCTCGGCGCGACGGCGGACCACGCCGAGGCGGTCGAGGCCTTCGTCACCAAGCGGCGCCCCACCTTCCAGGGCAAGTAAGCCGGGATAAAGCGGGCTTTACTCCGCGATGTTTAGCGGGCTTTATCCCCGGGAGTAAAGCCCGCTTTATCCCGTTCCACGGCAGGGAATTGGCCGCAAGCTGCCATCGCCGGGGTGGCTGGGATCGCTAGTCTGCCCAGGTGGTGGAGATGCCGGTGGCGCTGCGGGCCAAGGCGGAGGAGCGCGGGCTCGGGGAGTGCGTGCGCCGGTATCGGCGACGGCCGGGGGTGCTCGGGACGTTCTGCGCGGTGTTGCCGTTGATCGGCGCGGCGATGGGCGCGACGGTCGGCGGTGATCCGATGCGGGCGCTCGGGATCGTCATGTTCCTGTGGCCGCCGATCTTCCTGAGCTGGTGCTCCGTGACCAGGAAGCGGCTGGACGGCGGTGCCTTCGTGTTCACCGGCGGCTTCGCCGAGGTGTACGGCCGGAAGGTCCGCGAGGCCGTGACCTGGGACGAAGTCGGGTCCGTCCGGCTCGACCGCACCCTGTACGTGCTGAACTTCCTCGTCCCGTGGGGCTACTCGGCCAGCTGCCGGGTCCAGGTCCGCGGCAGGCGCGACGACATCGTGTTCGACAACACCTACCGGCACCTGCGCAGGCTCGCGGACGACATTCACCGGGCCCGGAAGCAGCCTTTGACGTGATCGTCGACCATGCCGGTCGCCTGCATGAGCGCGTAACAGGTCGTCGGCCCCAGGAACGCGAAGCCGCGCTTCTTGAGCTCCTTCGCCATGGCCTTGGACTCGTCCGTGATCGCCGGGACGTCGGCCATCGTGCGCGGCCGCTTGTGCTTGGCTGGCGCGAACGACCACAGCAGATCGTCGAGCGGGACGTCCAGTGCGGCGATCGAGCGGGCGTTCTTGATCGCGGCGAGGATCTTCGCCCGGTTGCGCACGATCGACGCGTCCTGCATCAAGCGGGAAACGTCGTCCTCGCCGAACTCCGCCACCTTCTCGGGGTCGAAGCCGAGGAAGACCGTGCGGAAGCTCTCGCGCTTGCGCAGGATCGTGATCCACGAAAGCCCCGACTGGAACGACTCCAGGCACAGCCGCTCGTACAGCGCGTCGCGGCCGCGCAGCGGGACTCCCCACTCGGTGTCGTGGTACTCGGCGTAATCCGGCGTCGAATTACCCCATGTGCAGCGCGCGACCCCGTCCGCGCCGAGCAGCGAACTCATCGATCTCCCAACGAATACGACTCCGCGAACCGCGCGAACTTCTGCAGCGACTGCCGCACGCCGAGCATCATCGCGGGTTTGACGACCGGCCAGCCCAGCCTGCCGACCAGTCCGAACGGCAGCGACAGATGTTCGGCCCACACGAAGGTGGAGCGGTGCGGGCCGTTGCTCGTCACCTGGAACACCCCGGTGCCTTTGACGATCGAGCCGAGGTGACGCACCACGCACCGGACCGGTGGCTCCCAGGTGGTGATCTCCATGGTGTCGGTGAACCCGATGCCGGCCAGCCCGGTGAAGGCGGCGAGCTTCGTGCCGACGCTGCGGCCGTTGCCTTCGAGCACGCGGACGTCGGTGCCGAGCATCCACTCGCGCTGGCGGGCCCAGTCGGTCAGCGCGAGCCATGTGGTCCCGGCCGGTGCGTTGACCTCGACCGACAGCACGACGTCAGTCAACGTTCGACACCTGCTGCTCGGCTTCGAGTTCGGCGACCCGCGCGCGCAGCCCGTCGATCTCGACGCCGAGGCGGCGGATGACCCAGTCGACCTCGGTCATCTTGTAGCCGCGCAGCACGAGCTGGAAGCGGACTTGGTCGATGTCGTCGCCGGTGATGTCTTCGGCGGGCAGCCTGGTCGGTGAACTGCCGGGCGCCAGCGGGGCGAGTTCCTCACCCCTGCCGAAGACCACCGCGGCGAGCAGGAACACCATGGCGGCCACCGCCAGCATGACTACGAGGTAGATCAGCGCGGTCGTCACGCGACGATCGTGGCACACGTCTCCCAGGAACGTCGCGCGAGCACGACGAGCCGGACGCTGACGAGCACCCAGACGACGGTCAGTATCCCGCACGGCACGCTGAGGAACAGCCGGTTCACGTCGACCACCCCGGTGGCGCCGACCATCACCGCGACCGACAGCAGGTTCAGCCCGACCGCGGCCACGAGCAGTCCCGAGGTGAGCTTGGCGATCTGCCCGCCGTCGGCGCGGCGGGACAGCCATCGCGTGCCCGCCAGCGCGAGCAGCCCCACGAGCGCGACGATGTAGGCCGAGCCGTGGGTGAACTGGGCCGCGTACTTGTACCAGCCGGGGGTCGGCGTGGACAGCTTCGTCCACGCGCCGAAGGTCAGCATCCGCACGACGTCCCAGGTCAGCTGCATCAGCGGGACCCCCAGCACCACCTTCCAGAGCGTGCGGACGCCGGTGTGCATGCCGAGTTCGGCCTGGTAGTCACGGGCCACGATGGCCGAGGTGCCGAACTCGGCGACGGCGCGGCGTTGGGCTTCCTCTTCATTCCAGCCTCCTTCGCGATACGCGGCGGCGGCGTCGATGAGGCCGTCGCGCGCTTCGGCGAGCAGGTCGGCCTTGGCCGCGCGTGGTCCGCGCAACCTGCCGTCGAGCTCGGCGAGATAGCGGTCGATCACGTCCATGCCTGGCCCCCGAGCACCCCGCCGATCACGTTCGTGAACTCCTGCCACTCCTGGCGTTCGGTCGCGAGCGCGCGCTGCCCGGAGCGGGTGAGCTTGTAGGTGCGGCGTTTGCGGCCGGACACCACGTCCCACTCGCTGGCGAGGTAGCCGGCCCGTTCGAGGCGCCGCAGCGCCGGGTACACGGTGCCGGTCGGCAGGTCGAGCGCGCCGTCACTGCGCAGCTGGAGCGACTCGATGATCGCGTAACCGTGGAGTTTGCGGCCGTCGAGCACGGCCAGCAGCAGAGCGTCGAGGTGCCCGCGCAGTACGTCCGCCTTCATAGATAGGCACTCTACTCATCACCGCCTCGGTGATCGACCCTGACATAACCCTGAAACGTCCCTGATTTGTTGCGTTTGCCGCCTACATGTAGCCGAACTACATATAGAGTCGCCGGCATGGACCCACTGCCGATCGCGAGAGCCCAGTTCGCGACCACGACCTCGTTCCACTTCCTGTTCGTGCTGCTCACTCTCGGGCTCGTGACACTCGTCGCGGTGATGCAGACACGCTCCGCGTTCGGGCGGAAACCCGAATTGCTCCGCATGACCCGATTCTGGGGGAAGCTCTATGTGATCAACTACGCACTGGGAATCGCCACCGGCATCGTGATGGAATTCCAGTTCGGGCTCACCTGGACCGGTCTGTCCGCATTCGCGGGCGACGTGTTCGGCGCGCCGCTGGCCATCGAGACGCTGGTCGCGTTCTTCGCCGAGTCGACCTTCCTCGGGCTCTGGATCTTCGGCTTCTCGAAGCTGAACAAGTGGGTGCACCTGGCGTTGATCTGGCTGGTCACGCTGACCGCGTACGCCTCGGCGCTGTTCATCATGGTGGCCAACTCGTTCCTGCAGAACCCGGTCGGCTCGCACCTGGAAAACGGCGTGCTGAAACTGGACGACTTCGGCGCGCTGCTGGCGAATCCGGCGCTCGCCGCCGCGTTGCCGCACCTGATCGGCGCGGCCGTGATGACCGGCGGCTTCTTCGTCGTCGGGGTCAGCGCGTACCACTTCCTCAAGCGCACCACCGAGATCGAGTTCTTCCGGCGGTCGATGCGGATCGGCGTGGTCGCGGCGCTGCTCGGCAGCCTGCTCGTGATCAACCAGGGCTTCGCGCAGTTCGGGCTGATCAGCGGCTACCAGCCGGACAAGTTCAAGCAGGGCCCGGAGGTGGGCGCGCCACTCGGCTTCATGATCATGATCGGCTTCGCCTGCCTGCTGGCCGCGCTGCTCGGCACGGCGCTGCTGCACCGCGATCGGATCACCAGGGTCAGGCCGTTGCTGTGGCTGATGGTGCTCGCGATCCCGCTGCCGTTCGCGGCCGCGATCGCGGGCTGGCTGGTGCGTGAGTTCGGCCGTCAGCCGTGGCTGATCTACGGGAAGCTGCGCACCGCCGACGCCGTCGCCGGGGTGAGCGGCGGCGAGGTCCTGTTCTCGTTCCTGGCTTTCACGGCCTTGTTCGCCGTGCTCGCGATCGCCGACTGGGTGTTGCTGGCGAGGATCGCCAGGCGCGGACCCGAAGTCGACGCGCCGCCAGCCATGGCCGTGCCCGTACTGAGCGGAGTCTGATCATGGTGACGGTGTGGTGGGGTCTGCTGGGCCTGCTGAGCGCGGCCTACTTCGCGCTGGCCGGCTACGACTACGGCGTCGGGATGCTGCTGCGCGGCTTCGGCGGCGACCAGCGGCGGGTGCTCGGCTCGCTGGGGCCGTTCTTCCTGGCCAACGAGGTGTGGCTGGTCGCGGCCGTCGGGGTGCTGTTCGGCGCGTTCCCGCACCTGGAAGGCAAGGTGTTCACGGGCGCCTACGTGCTGGTGGTGACGCTGCTGCTGGGCCTGGTGACGTTCACGGCCTCGGTGCAGCTGCGCGGCCGGAATCCCGAACGGGGCGGCCTGCCGTGGAGTATCGGGATCGGCGCGGGCGCGCTGGTCACGGCGGTGTCGTGGGGCTTGTTCCTCGGCAACCTCGTGCTCGGGGTGCCCGCCGGTGACGTGCTCGGGTTGTTCAGTCCGTACGCGGTGCTGTGGGGAGCCGGGTTCGTCGCGCTGTTCGCGTTGCAGGGAGCCGTTTTCCTGACCGTGCGCGCGCCGGAAGACCTGGTGCGGCGCGCGCGGCGGCTGGCCACTTCGCTGGTCGCGCCCGTGCTGGCGTTCCTGGTGGTGGCGACGCTGTGGGGGTTCGTCGAACTCGAAGGCGCCACCTGGCGCGGGATCCTGGTCGCGGCGGTGGCGTTCGCCGCGCTGGCCGTGGTGTTCGGCGGACTGCGTGCCCAGCGGTACCGGCTCGCGCTGACGGCCGCGATGGTGCTGGCGGCGACCCCGGTGGCGTTGGTCGGCCTGCTTCGGTTCCCGATCGTCTACGTGTCCACTGTGGACACGCTGACCGTCGAGCAGGCCGCCACTTCGACAGAAGCGTTCAAACTGGTCACCGCGTTCGGCGTGCCCGCGATCGTGCTGATCATCGCCGTGCAGTGGGTGACGTGGCGGGCCAACCGCGGCCGGGTCGACCAGCGTTCACCGCTGCATTTCTGAGGGGGCGTCATGCGTGCGTACTTCATCGTGCTGACCGGTTTCGGCGTGCTCACGGCGGCCGCCATCCTCGTACAGGCCGACCTGCTCGCCGGCTTGCTGACCGGCGGCTTCAGCTGGCTGCTGGTCGTCGTGATCGCCGCGCGGGCACTACTCTCGGGCGCTCAGGGTGTGGTCGTCGGACGGTTCGCCGCCGGTAAGAAGTCGTTGCTGCGCAAGAAGATACTGGCGGCCGACACGGACCGTGCCGGTGAGGCCGCGACGCTGGCGACCAAGGGTGTCGACGCCGCGGACCCGTATCTCACCGGCTATCTCCCGGCGCTCGTGACGGCCGTCGTGGTGCCGGTCGCGGTGATCGTCCGGCTGTTCGGCGCCGACCTGGCGTCGGCGCTGATCGTCACCGCGACCGTGCCGCTGATCCCGGTCTTCGCGATGCTCGTCGGTGCGCACACGAAGGCGAAGACCGCGCGCCAGTGGCGGCTCTTGGCCAAGCTCGGCGGCCATTTTCTGGACGCCGTAAGGGGTTTGAGCACGCTGAAGGTGTTCGGGCGCGCCGAGGCGCAGGCGCGTACCGTCCGCGCGATGGCCGACGCGCACGTCGACGCCACCATGCGGACGCTGCGCGTCGCGTTCCTGTCCGCGCTGGTGCTGGAGCTGCTGGCGACGCTGTCGGTGGCGCTCGTCGCCGTGCCGATCGGTTTCCGGCTGCTGGAAGGCGGGATGACCGCGCACACCGCGTTGCTGATCCTCATCCTGGCGCCGGAGGCCTACCTGCCACTTCGTGCGGCGGGCGCGAAGTTCCACGCGGGCGCCGAAGGTCTCGCGGCCATCCGCGAGACCGAGGCGCTCGCGCCAGTGACGGTCACCCGGCCGGGGACTCGCAGGCGTCGCGGGGTGCCCGCTGTAGTGCTGGACAACGTGACCGTCCGCTATGGAGACACGATCGCGGTGTCCGAAGTGAATCTTCGGATCGAGCCGGGCGAGCACGTGGCGCTGATGGGGCCGAGCGGTTCGGGCAAGAGCACGCTTTTGGCCCTGCTCTTGGGTTTCGTCGAGCCGTCGGAAGGACGCGTGCTGATCGACGGGGTCGATCTGCGCGAACTCGACCTGGCCGCGTGGCGCTCCGAGATCGCCTGGGTGCCGCAGCGGCCGACCCTGTTCACGGGGAGCGTCAAGCACAACATCGGGTTCGGCCGTCCCGCGGAAGACGCCGCGCGGGCGGCCGCGCTCGACGACGTCGTCACCGCGCTGCCCGAGATCGGCGAGGTGGGCACCGGCTTGTCGTCGGGGCAACGCCAACGCGTCGGCATCGCCCGCGCGTGGGCACGGACCGACGCCGGGCTGCTGCTGCTCGACGAACCGACCGCCCGGCTCGACGCCGGAACCGAAGCGACCGTGCTGACGGCGACGCGGCGGCTGCTCGAAGGCCGGACCGCGGTGCTCGTCGCGCACCGCCCCGCGATGGCCGCGCTCGCGGATCGCGTGATCGAGGTCAAGACACTGGAGCACGTATGAACCTCACGCGGCTCATCCGCGCGGCCCTCATCGCCGCCTGCGCCGAACTGGCCGGGCTCGCGCTCATGGCGACCGCCGCCTGGCTGCTGCTGCGCGCCGCCGAGCGACCGCCGCTCGCCGCGCTGACCGTGGCCATCGTCGCCGTGCGGACACTCGCGCTGCTGCGCGGCGGTCTCCGCTACGCCGAACGGCTCACCGGGCACGAGGTGGTGCTCCGATACGTGAGCGTGCTCCGCACCCGCGTCTACCGATCCCTTGTCCCCCGGCGCTATTCGAGCGGCGATCTCGTCGACCGGCTCGTGTCCGATGTGGACGCCACACAGGACGCGGTGCTCCGCTGCCTGCTCCCGGCGGCGGTCGCGGGGCTCGTCGGGGTCACCGCCGTCACCGCGACCTCGTTCGCGAGCATCGGCAGCGCGCTCGCGCTGCTGGGCGGGCTGCTCGTCGCGGGTGTCCTGCTTCCCTTGTGCGCCATGCGAACCCCGCCTCGACGCACCGATCTCGCGAGTCACACGGTCGAGCTGATCACCGGCAGGCGCGAGCTCATCGCGTACGACGCGCACACACCCGCTTTGGCCGCCGCGCACGAAGTCGTCGACTCCCTCGCCAAGCGCGACCGGGCGGTGAGCGCACGGAACAGCCTGCTGTCAGCGCTGGGAATCCTTACGCAGCTTGGTACCGCGGTCGCCGTGTGCCTGCTGGCCGGTGCGTCCGCGCCGGTGACCGCCGCTTTGACACTGGGCACGATCACCGCGTTCGAGGTGGTGCTCCCGCTCACCGCGGCCGCGCAGCGCTGGGTGGAAGTCCGCGAATCGGCCGCCCGGATCCGCGCTCTGCTGGACGAGCGGCCCGCGGTCAGGGAAGCCACGCCGGTGAGCACCGGGCATTTCCGGCTGGAAGGCGTGACCGTCCGCTATCCCGGCCGCGCGCCCGCGCTGATCAGCGTCGACCTCGAGCTGCCGCCGGGCAAACGCGTCGGCCTGCTCGGACCCAGCGGCTCCGGCAAGAGCACGCTCATCGCCACCCTCCTCGGCCTCACCGAGCCGACCGGCCGGATCACCGTCGACGACCGTCCATTGGAGACCTGCGACCTGCCGCCGTTGATCTCCGGCGCGCTCGCGGACGCCCACGTCTTCCACACCACCGTCCGCGAGAACCTTTTGCTGGCAAGGCCTGACGCGACCGAAGACGAGCTGCGGGCGGCCTGCTCGGTGGCGGATCTCGACGTCGACCTGGACCGCGACGCCGGTCCGGACGGCGACGCGCTGTCCGGCGGTCAGCGGCAACGTCTCATCCTCGCCAGGGCCGTGCTCGCCGCGCCGCCGGTGCTCGTGCTCGACGAGCCCGTCGAAGGCCTCGACCCCGAGCACGGCGACGCGGTGCTGGCGGCCGTGCTCGCCCAGGCGACCGGCACCGTCGTGCTCGCGACGCACCGGCCCGAGCACCTGGCGGGTTTCGACGAGGTGCTCCACCTCGCCGAAGGGCGAATTGTCCGCAGGGAGGCAACCGAACCGTCGGCGGCCGCGTGAAGTCCACAGGTCGGGGTCACCTATGGGGAGTAATTCATGCGATTGAAAGCGTTGCTGTGCGCCGGAATGGTGCTGGCAGGCGTCGCGGCGAGTGTCATGCCCGCCGGAGCTGCCGCGCAAGGGAGCTGGCACCCAGTGCGGCTAGAGCTGCCCGATGGTTACGAGACGGGCTACCTGCTCACCGCGGCGGGCAAGGGTGGTTACGCGGGCATGTTCAAGTCCGGCGACGACCTCGACGTCGTGACCTGGACGGACTGGCGACCGTCGGTCCGGGGTGTGCCCGCCGGGCACTACTCGCCGTACGTCCACGACCAGAACAGCTCGGGAGTCGTGCTGGTCACCGCCAGCGACTCCGCGACCGGCGAGTCGCACACGTTCACGCTGGACTCGCACGGCTACCACCGGATCACCTCGCCCGATGGCTACTCCGGCGCGGTCGACGGCATCGCGATCAACGCCCGCGGCGACATCCTCGGCATGGTCGGTGACGAGCACAACCGAGCGACGGCGCTGTGGCCCGCGTCCGGGTCCGAGCCGGTCGTGATCCCGGACGAGCGGGACACGCAGGCGAAAGACCTGGATGACGACGGCACCATCCTGTTCAACAACCGGAAGACCGGCCCGTTCCTCTGGCGTTCGGGGACGACCGAGAAACTCGCGTCCCCTGACAAGTTCAGCTACCCGTTCGTGTCCTCGATCAGCAACGGAGTGGTCGTCGGTTCGATGTCAGTGGTCCAGTCAGGTCCGCGGGGGTACGTCTGGCGGACGCCGGGCACCCCGGTGGAGCTGCCGAACAGTGGCGAGCCAGCCGCGATCGGCAAGACCGGACTGATCGTCGGCAAGCTGTTCGACGCGCGCGGGCCGTACGGGCTGCCCAGCACCTGGCAGGGCGCGGATCCGGCAGGCGACCTGCCGCTGATCCGCGGCTACCAGGGCGCCAACGCCTACGCGATCGGCGCCGACGGCGTGATCGCCGGTGTGCTGAAGCCCGGCCTGCACGACGAAGGCGGCATGCCGGTGGTCTGGCAGCGCACGCCCTAACGGGGGCCGGGATCTCCGGCGAGTACCTGACGCATCGGCGGCCGGTCGGCGACCAGCACGTCGGTGACGTCGGGCAGCCACTCGCCGGAGACCTGCACGAACTGGGTCAGCTGGGCGGGATCGTCGGCCTCGACGCCGCAGCGGTTCAGCGCGGTGCCGAGAATCTGGCGCGCCATCACGCCGAGCTGCAGCAGCGAGCGGTTGCGGTGCTTGCGGACGCCGAGGTTGACCTGGGCGAGCGCGTCGAGACCGTACTCGGCCTCACAGTCGAGCAGCAGCCCGATTTCGACGCCGTAGCCTGCCGCGAACGGCACGGACTCGAGGAATTCCCTGGTCGCCGCGTATTCGCCGCCGAGCGGCTGGACCAAACCGGACAACGCGGGACGCAGCGCCGAAAGCACCGGGCGCGCGAGCAGTTCGGTCACCCGGCCGCCGCCACTGGACTCCAGCCGCAGCGGGCGCCGGTAGAACCCCTTGACCAGGTGCACGCCGTCCGCGGTGAGCAGCGGGCCGAGCAGGGTCGGCACGAACATCGGGTCGGGCTCGACGAGGTCGGAGTCGAGGAAGACGACCAGGTCACCGCTGGTCGCGGCGAGTGACCGCCAGAGCACCTCGCCCTTGCCGGGCACCGGCGCGAGGTCGGGCAGCACGTCCTCGCGGTGCACCACGCGCGCGCCCGCGGCTTCGGCCAGCTCGGCCGTGGCGTCGGTGCTGCCGGAGTCGACGACCACCAGTTCGTCCACAATGGACCCGAGCAGCGGGCGCACGGAGGCCACCACGGCACCGACGGTCTGCTCCTCGTCGAGTGCCGGTAGCACGACCGAAACCGTCCGGTCACTCTTCGCGGCCAGAATCTCGTCGAGTGTCCAGTCCGGATCCTGCCACGTACGCCGCTCGAACCAACTCATGAGTAGTGATCGTGCCATGCTGGATGTCAGGAACCGTCCCAGGAGGAGTTTTGCTGCAAGCCTTGGTCCGATTCGCGCTGGCACCGCTGGCTCGGACGATCTACCGGCCCACCGTCATCGGCGCCGAGAACATCCCGCTCACCGGGCCGGTGATCTTCGCCGCGAACCACCGCGCGGCACTCGACACCGGCGTCATCGCGCTCACCGCGCCGCGGCCGGTCAGCTTCCTCGGCAAGGCTGAATACTTCACCGGCACCGGCCTCAAAGGCCGCGCGATGGCCTCGTTCCTGACCGGCCTCGGCTACGTCCCCGTCGAACGCGGCAACGCGCAAGCCGGCCTCGCCGCGCTCGAAGCCGCACGCAAGGTCCTCGACGGCGGCGGCGCGTTCGGCATCTACCCCGAAGGCACCCGCTCACTCGACGGCCGCCTCCACCGCGGCCACACCGGCGTCGGCGCGCTCGCGCTGGCCACCGGCGCCTTGGTGATCCCGGTCGGCATCACCGGCACCGAGGGCCTGCAGCCACGCGGCGAGCGCATCCCCCGCCGCGCCCGCGTCACCGTCCGCTTCGGCGAGCCCATGGACTTCGCCCGCTACGACGGCATGGACGCCTCGCCCGCCATCCGCCGGGCCGTCACCGACGAGATCATGTACACGATCCTGACCCTCTCGAACCAGGAATACGTGGACAAGTACCACAAACGCCCCAATCAGGACGCCGCCTGACCCCTCGGTCCGGGTAAAAAAATCCCAATGCGTCTTTCGGTCCCTGGTGGGTGCCGAAAGACGCATTGGGGACCTGACACGGACCGAAAGACGCATTCGGGACCTACCAGGGACCGAACGACGCATTCGGGACCTGACACGGACCCAAAGACGCATTCGGGACCTACCAGGTCAGGGGGACCAGGTGGGTTTGGGTGGGGGTTCGTAGGTGGCGAAGGCGTCGAGCAGGACCGCGGGGTCGGGGTCGACCAGGATGAAGTCGCGGTGGGCTGGCCGGAGGAAGCCTTCGGTGACCATGTGGTCGACGAAGGTGCGGAGGGGCGCGTAGTAGCCGGCCACGTCGACGAGGCCGAGTGGTTTCGTGTGGAGGCCGAGCTGGGCCCAGGTCCAGATCTCGAACAGTTCCTCGAGGGTGCCGGCGCCGCCGGGCAGTGCGAGGAAGCCGTCGGACAGTGCCGCCATCTTGGCCTTGCGTTCGTGCATGTCGGCTACGACGTGCAGTTCGGTCAGGCCGGCGTGGGAGATCTCGACCGAGCTGAGTGCCTCGGGGATCACGCCGATCACCTCGCCGCCCGCGGCCAGCGCGGCGTCCGCGACGACACCCATGGTGCCGACGCTCGCGCCGCCGTAGACCAGGCCGATGCCGCGGGACGCCAGCAGCGTGCCGAGTGCGGCCGCGGCCGCGGCGTACTCCGGCGAGTTGCCCATCGACGAGCCGCAGAACACGCAGATCCGGCGCATCAGTGTGAGTCTTCCCAAGCCTGGAAGGACTCCTTGACCACGCGGACCGCGTCGTCGATGTCGTCGGTGATGTGCAGCAGGTCGAGGTCCTTCTCGCTGATCTTGCCCTCGGCGAGCAGGGTCTTCGCGATCCAGTCGTAGAGGCCGCCCCAGTACTCGCTGCCGAACAGCACGACCGGGAACTTGGTGACCTTCTTGGTCTGCACGAGCGTCAGCGCCTCGAACAGCTCGTCGAGGGTGCCGAAGCCGCCCGGCAGGCAGATGAACGCCTGCGAGTACTTGATGAACATCGTCTTGCGCACGAAGAAGTAGCGGAAGTTGACGCCCAGGTCGACCCAGCGGTTCAGGCCCTGCTCGAACGGCAATTCGATGCCGAGGCCGATGGACATGCCGCCCGCCTCGGCGGCGCCGCGGTTGACCGCCTCCATCGCGCCGGGGCCGCCGCCGGTGATGGCCGCGAAGCCCTCGCTGGCCAGCGCCGCGCCGATCTTGCGGCCGAGTTCGTACTCCGGGTGGTCACGCGGGGTGCGGGCGGAGCCGAACACGGTCACCGCGCGCGGGACCTCGGCGAGCGCGCCGAAGCCTTCGACGAACTCGGCCTGGATGCGCAGCACCCGCCACGGGTCGGTGTGCACCCAGTCGCTGGGGCCGCGGGTGTCGAGCAGCCGCTGGTCGGTGGTGCCTTCGTCGCGCTGGTCACGCCGCTGCACGACGGGGCCCTTGTGCCGCTCCGGCGGGTTCTCCGGGTAACGGTCTGTTGTCTGATCACTCACCCGACCAGAGTAGGACTCGTGAGTGTTCCGGACGGTTAGAACCGCCCGGAACACTCACGACCCCTTAGTTGCGGCCCGCCAGCGAGAAGGCGAGGAGCGCGGTCGACGTGAAGTCGATGGCAGGTTCGTTCGTCTGCCACGCGATGACCGAGTCCATGTAGCGCGAGGCCGCGCTGTCGAACTTCTCGTAAGGCTTGGTGCAGGCCTTCGAGCCCTCAGGCAGCGGCTCGTTTGAGAAGAGCTCAGTGCCGTTAGGACCGTTGACGACCGCGCCGTAGAGCAGCTTGCTCGGGATCAGGTTGGCGATCTGGTGGTGCGGGCACTGCGGCCAGGTGGTGCCGATGCCGACCACCAGCGAGACACCCCACGCGTTCGCGCCGAGCGTGAAGTTCCGTTGCTGGACACCGAAAGCGTCGTACTTGGAGTCACCGGTGACCCGCTTGTAGAGCCGGGCGGTGGCGGCGAAGCCGTAGCTCTTGCTCGCCGCGTCGAAGGTGGTGATCTCCACGGCCGTGCGGAACGGGCTCTTCGCGGCGACCGCGACACCGGAGTCGAGCTGACGGCGCAGGTCGGCGGCGAGGTCCTTCTCCGTCACCTTGGCGCCGGACAGCCCCTTCTTGAGGATTCCGGCCAGGTCGGCGTGCGCGAGCGCGCTCGTGTCGTAGAGGTTCAGCGTGGACTTGTCGCCGCCCGCGATGTACTCCTTCGCCCACTGGGTCGCGGTGCGCGCGTAGTCGTCGGCCTTGCTGTCTCCGAGCTTCTTCGCGGCCAGCGCGAGCTGGGTCGCGCCGAGCTCCATGTCGTCGTGCCAGGAGTCCTCGGGGTAGTAAGCGTGCGGGAACGCGGAGACGAGCTCGCCGACGTCGGTGGTCTTGGCCTGCGCGAAGATCGAGGAGGCCTCGGCGAAGTACTTCTTGGCCTTCGCCGGGTCACGGTCGGCCTGCACCTGCGCGCCGAGCGCGAACGCGGCGGCCACGCGGCCCGCCAGGTTCGGGCTGATCTTCGCGCCCGCCGCGTTGGCCGCGAACACCGGGCGGTACTTCACGTAGTACTTGGCGTCGCCGGGCTTGACGTTCAGCGCGTCGTCGTCCTGCGGCAGCCGCCAGACGTCGTGGTCGCCGAGGAAACCGAACTGCTCACTGCCGGTGCCGATGCCGACCTGGGCGTAGAGCGTCTTCGACTTCTCGTCCCACATCTTGTCGAGCCACTTGAGGCCGAAGCAGACCTCGTCGGCGAGCGCGGAGTCGTACTTCTCACGCAGCACGAAACCCATCTCCGCCAACGAATACGCCGAGTTCGAGGTGAACTTCACGTAGTCGCCCGCGTCCGCCCAGCCGCCTTCGACGTCGAGCTTGGCGCCGGTGGGCTTCAGCGGCTCGAGGATCTCGTCACCCTCGTCGCCGCCGAACTTCGGCTCGGCGTAGACCGCGCCGTTCGCGTCGTCGAGGTGCGAAGGCTTGCGGCCCAGCCTGCCGGGGATGACGTTCTTGCCGTCGCGCTGCGCCTGGAAGAACTCGTTGTTCGCGCGGACCAGCGGGTCGAACAGGTTGCCCGTGGTGTCGACGCGGAACTGCGGCGAGGTCGCCTTGTTCTTGCCGCTGACCTCGATCTTGTACTTGCCTGGCGTCTTCAGCGCGGTCAGGTCGAGCTGGTAGACGGCCTGGTACTTGGTGCTCCAGGAGCCGAGGCTGCTCCCGGTCTTGCCGCTGAGCACCTTGGTGCCCCTGTCGTTGAAGACCGTGTACGACGACGTGCCTGCGGCGCCGATCAAATAAGCGTATTTCGCTTCGGTGATGCCATAGCCGACTTGGTCGACTCGTACCTCACCCGCCGTAGCGGCTTCAGCGGGCGCAACAGCGACCGCCAAACCGGCTACAAGAAGGGAGGAAATTACCCCAATTGACCGAAATCGGTAACGAAGCATGGGCGGACTTCCCTATTAATAGTTAAGAAAGTTTCCTATTTCGGCTGAGGAACCTAGCTGTCGTATGCACGACCGTCAATATGTCCGTTTCGCACCCCGCGCCAGTGGATCTTGTTAGTCACCAACGGTTCTGCCCGGGGCGCCGAAATGATCTACGGTGTATCGATGACCGGAGAATCGCTGGGCGCGCGCATTCGACGGTTACGCATCGCACACGGCTGGACGCAGCGGGAGCTGGCAGAGCCGAGATATGACCGCGGTTTTCTCGCCAAGGTCGAAGCGGGCACCAGAGCCCCTTCGGAAGAAGTGCTCGACTATTTGGCCCAACGGCTCGACCTGACCGCCGACGAGCTCAGATTCGGCAGGCCGTCCGGCATCGCCGACGCGTTGTGGACCGAACTGGCGGACGCCTACCGCGCGCTCCAGCAAGGACGCGTCGCCGAAGCCGACGCGATCTTCGCCGACACCGCGAAGCGCGCGATCGCCTACAAACTTCCGGATGTCGAGTGCTACGCCCGATTCTGCCGCGCCGAGGTGCTGTGGCAGGGCTACGACATCGAGGGCTCGAAGGCCGCCTTCGAGCATGCCGCCCGGCTCGGCGAGAGCGCACCGTCGTGGTTGCGCGCGATGATCACGCATCGCTGGGTCACCTGCGAATACCTGCTCGGCGCCGCCGGTGCGGCCGTCGCGCACGCCGAGGCCGCGCTCGCCGAGGTCCGCGCGGTCACCCCGGTCGACCCGGACGCCGAACTCGCGCTGCTGAGCGCGCTGATCCATCCGCTGGTCGAAATGGGCGGGCTGCGCCGCGCCCGGCGCGCGGCCGAGGACGGCAGGCTGGCCGCGGCCTTGGCAGCCCGCCCCGACTTCATCGCGCGCTATCACCGGCAGGCCGCCCAGCTGTGGCAGGCGGTCGGGCTCGGCGACCGCGCCGACGACGACCTCACCGAAGCGCTGCGCCTGTTCACCTCGCTCGGCTACGACCGCGACGCGGCCCGGTGCCGCTGGGCACGGGGATTCCTCTTGCGCCGCATGGATCGACTACCCGAGGCGCGCGCCGAACTGGCGGCCGCGCGCGATCTGCTGGCCGCCGCGGGCTCTCGCGAAGGCATCCTCGGCGCGACGATCGAGCTCGCCGAGGTCCGCCGCCGCCAAGGCGCGCTCGACGAGGCCGAGACGTTGATCGAAGACATCCGGCCGCTGCTCGACGCCTCGCCGGACGTCGAAGCGGCAGGCGAGGTGCACCGGCTGCTGGGACTCATCGCGCACGCCCGAGACGATCTTCCTCGCGCCACAACGCTTCTGCGGCTCGCCGCCGACGAACAGGAGCGCGCGTCATTGCGCAGCTCGCTTGTCAACACGTCTCTCCATCTGGGAGACGTGTTGCGCGCACAGGGATTGCTCGTCGACGCCGTCCACGCCTACCGGCGGGGCGTGCTCGCCGCGGTGGACAGCGATTCGGATGTAGTTGGATAAAACCATACGAAAGTAGCGATGCGTGCATGTCGGCGTGAAAACCCTTGCTGTTCAAGGGAATGTGTACGCAAGTTAAGGGGCCGGTAAGGCCTCGCTAGGCCATTCGGCGCATTGACGGTCTACCACACAGATTCTTTACTCAGGTGTGTCCGGCGTCATAACACCAGTTATGCACGCGGACACGTCTGGTCCCCGCACACCGTGCCCCCCGCCCGGCCGATGGCGCCCCATCCCTACTTCGTCGTGCCCGGAAGACGCACGGTTCTGCCTCCCTGGAAGGAAACAGATGACTCCTCAGCGAGGGCTTCGTACAGGCCTGGCGGCCATCGCCGGCCTGGCCCTTTCACTCGCGGTGCCGGTGAACCCGGCAAGCGCGACAGTCACCGCTCAGCCGGCGAGCCCCGAACTCGCCGCTGCCAGCGCGGCCGACCAGGCCGCCGCGGCCGGTGTCGACCAGCTGAGCAAGGGCGCCGACGAGGCGTTCCGCCGCCTCGGGGTCACCCCCGGTGGCGCCGGCCTCTTCTACGCCTCCTACGAGCGCACCTACCGTGGCCTGCAGGTCATCGGCGGCGACGCCGTCGTCGTGGCCGACGGCGCGGGCCGGGTTCGCGGCACCGCGGCCGCCGAGACCGCCCCGATCACCGTGAGCACCAGCCCGGCGGTCACCGCAGACAAGGCGACCCAGATCGCGCGCGGCCAGCTGTCCAAGGTGGACAGTGTCGCCTCGCCGAAGCTGGTCGTGCTGGCCGGTTCCACGCCGAAGCTGGCCTACGAGGTCGTCGTCGCGGGCAAGAAGGAAGCGGCGCCGAGCAACCTGCATGTGTTCGTCGACGGCGCCACCGGCGCGGTCCTCGACACGCGTGACGATGTCAAGGCGGACAACGACTTCGTGCCGCAGTCGGCCAAGGTCGCGCAGAACACCGCGACCATCCAGGGCGCGGGCAACAGCTACTACGTCGGCAACGTCACCATCGACACGACGAACTCCGGCGGCACCTACTCGATGAAGGACCCTGGGCGCAGCGGCATCAGCTGTGCCAAGGAGAACGGCTCCGTCTACACCGGACCGGACGACAACTGGGGCAACGGCAGCGGCACCGACCTCGAAACCGGTTGTGTCGACGTGCTCTTCTCGGTGCAGACCGAGTGGAAGATGCTCAACGACTGGCTGGGCCGCAACGGCATCAACGGCAACGGCGGCGGCTTCCCGGCCTACGTCGGCCTGAACGACGTCAACGCGTACTGGAACGGTTCCTCGACCCACTTCGGGCACTCGCAGGACAACAAGCGCCAGGCCACCAACATGGACGTCGTCGGCCACGAGTTCGGCCACGGCATCTTCCAGAACACCCCGGGTGGCGCGGGTTCCGGCAACGAGAACGGCGGCCTCAACGAGTCCACCGGTGACATCTTCGGCGCGCTCACCGAGCACTACGCGAACAACCCGAAGGACACCCCCGACTACGAGGTCGGCGAGCTGCTGAACCTCGTCGGCAGCGGCCCGATCCGCTACATGTACCAGCCGAACAAGGTCTCGGGTCACCCGAACTGCTACACCTCGTCGATCCCGAGCACCGAGGTGCACGCCGCCGCCGGTCCGCAGAACCACTGGTTCTACCTGCTCGCCGAGGGTTCGGCCCCGTCCGGCAAGCCCGCCAGCCCGACCTGCAACAACTCGTCGGTCACCGGCATCGGCATCCAGAAGGCAGGCAAGATCTTCTACAACGGCCTGCTGAAGAAGACCTCCGGCTGGAACCACAAGGCCGCCCGCAAGGCGACCCTCGAAGCGGCCATCGCGTTGTACCCCGGTTCCTGCACCGAGTTCAACGCCACCAAGGCGGCGTGGGACGCGGTCAGCGTCACCACCGTGGCGGGCGAGCCGACCAGCTGTGGCGGCCCGGCGCAGAACGACTACTCCATCGCCACCTCCCCGAACTCGGGCAGCGTGACGGCGGGCGGTTCGGCCACCACCACGGTCAGCACCTCGGTCACCTCGGGCAACGCCCAGTCCGTCGCGCTGTCGGCGACCGGCCTGCCCGCCGGCGCGACCGCGACGTTCAGCCCGGCCACCATCCAGTCCGGCGGCCAGTCCACGCTGACCATCGCCACCTCGGCCTCGACCCCGAACGGCACCAGCACCATCACCGTCAACGGTGACGGCGCCGACGCGGACCACTCAGCGCAGTACACGCTGACCGTCGGCACCACCGGGACGCGCACGTTCACCAACGGCACCGACTACCCGATCAACGACTTCGGCACGGTCAACTCCCCCGTGTCGTCGACCGCTTCGGGCAACGCGGTCTCGCCGGTGAAGCTCTCGATCACCGCCTCGCACACCTGCGCCGAGGACCTTCGGATCCAGCTGAAGGCGCCGGACGGCAGCGTCTACTCGGTCAAGCCGACCGGGTTCTCCCCCTGCACCCAGTTCGGCACCCGCACCTACTCGGTCGCGGTGACCAACGAGGTCGCGGCGGGCACCTGGACCCTCGTGGTCTACGACGCCTACTCGCAGGACACCGGAACGCTCGACAGCTGGACCATCACGGTCTAGTTCACCCCTGAAGTCGAGTCCTCTTGAGACGGCCCCGGGTGGCGATCCCACCCGGGGCCCTTTTCCTGGAAGGAAAACCCATGAAACTCGGTTTACGGCTGCGCGCGAGCGTGACGGCCTTCGCCGGGCTCGCACTCGTCTTCGGCGCGGTCACCGTGCCCGCCGAGGCGACGACCAACGCGGCGCCGGACATCTCGCTGGCGAACGTCAAGGCGCACCTGAACGCACTGCAGACGATCGCGAACCAGAACGGCGGCAACCGCGCCGCGTCCGGTGGCGGCTACGCGGCTTCAGTGTCCTATGTGGAGGGCAAGCTCAAGGAGGCCGGGTACACCGTCACCCGGCAGACCTGCACCAGCTGCGCCGGGCAGAGCCAGAACCTGATCGCGGAATGGCCGCAGGGCGACGCGAACCAGGTCATCATGCTCGGGTCCCATTTGGACAGTGTGAGCGCCGGTCCCGGCATCAACGACAACGGTTCCGGCTCGGCCGCCGACCTCGAAGTCGCGCTGACGCTGGCCAGGACCAACCCGTCGATGGCCAAGCGCGTGCGCTTCGGCTGGTGGGCCGACGAGGAGTCGGGCCTGCGCGGCTCGAAGTTCTACGTGAACAGCCTGTCCTCGGCCGAGCGCGCGAAGATCAAGACCTACCTGAACTTCGACATGATCGCGTCGAAGAACTGGGGTCACTTCGTCTATGACGACGTGGCCTCGATCAAGGCCGTCTTCGACGAGTACTTCTCGTCGATCGGCATCCAGACCGAGGGCGACAGCGAAGGCGACGGCCGTTCCGACCACGCCTCGTTCAAGGCCGTCGGCATCCCGGTCGGCGGGCTCGCCACCGGCGCCGGTGACATCAAGACCTCCTCGCAGGCCCAGAAGTGGGGCGGCACGGCCGGTCAGCCGTACGACTCGTGCTACCACCGCGCGTGTGACACCACCGCCGCCGTCGCGGACGTCCCGATGGACCGCAACAGCGACGCGATCGCCTACGCGCTCTGGAAGCTGGCTGTCGGCGCACTGGTCGGCAACGACTACTCGGTATCGCTCTCGCCGACGTCGGGCACCGTCCAACCCGGACAGTCCGCGCAGGTTTCCTTGTCCACCAACGTGACTTCGGGTTCGGCGCAGTCGGTCTCGCTGTCCGCCTCCGGCCTGCCCTCGGGTGCGACGGCGTCGTTCAGCCCGGCGACCATCCAGTCGGGTGGCTCGTCGACGCTGACCATCGCCACCTCGGCCTCGACCCCGAACGGCACCAGCACGATCACGGTGAACGCGGACGGCGCCGACGCCGACCACTCGGCGACGTACACGCTGACCGTGGGCACCTCGAGCACGCGGACGTTCACCAACGACACCGACTACCCGATCAACGACTTCGGCACCGTCAACTCGCCGGTCTCGTCGACGGCTTCGGGCAACGCGGTCTCCCCGGTGAAGCTCTCGATCACCGCCTCGCACACCTGCTCGGAAGACCTTCGGATCCAGCTGAAGGCGCCGGACGGCAGCGTCTACTCGGTCAAGCCGACCGGATTCTCGCCGTGCACCCAGTTCGGCACGCGCACCTACTCGGTGCCGGTGACGAACGAAGTCGCTTCCGGTAGCTGGACTCTGGTGGTTTATGACGCATACTCGCAGGACACGGGTGTGCTGAGCAGCTGGACCATCACGGTCTAGGTTTTTCGGAGGTGGCGTGACGGCGGAGGAGGTCGGCGCGCGTCTGCGCAGGCTGCGTGCGGAACGCGGCCTGACGCAGCGGGCGCTGGCGGAACCGCACTACACCGCCGCCTACGTGTCCTCTGTGGAGACCGGAGCGCGCACGCCGTCCGGCGACGCGCTCCGGCACTTCGCCGAGCAGCTCGGCATCGAAGCGGACGAGCTGCTCGGCGGAACCTCCCCGCGTGACGTGGTCAGGCTCGACCTCGACCTGGCTTTGGCCGCGGGAGACTTACTCGACGGCGTCGACGCTTCGTCCCGTCTGCGCCGCATCGCCCGCCGCGCCGAGCGCATGGGCAGGCGCCGCCAAGCCGGTCTGGCCTGGCTCTGGCTGGCCCGGTTCACCTCGGGCGACGCGCGCGCGAAGCTCGTCACGGCCGCTGAAAGCGCGTTCACCTCGGATGTCCCGCCTTATCGCGGCCTGGTGGTGCCGCTGCGCGCGGCCGTGCTGACCGAATGGGGCGAGCCGCACTACGCGATGCATCTGCTCCAGACCTGCCACGACGAGCTGATACGTGACGGCTACCCGCATCCCTTGCTGCTGCTGACTTTGCGCGCGCACCTCGCCGAAGGCCACCTGCGGCTGGGCAACCTCGCGCAAGCCGCGCCGTTCGCCGACGACGCGCTGCGGCTCGCGCGCGGGCGCGACGACGTGCTCAAGGAGCTCATCGCGTACCAGCTCGACCTGTGCCGGTCGCTGCTGGCTGACGAGCACTTCACCGACGCGGCGGCCGCCGTCGCCATCGCCCATGACCTCCAGCACGAACGCGCGCTGCGACCGTCGATCGCCCGGTGCCTCCTGGTCCGCGCCCGGGTTCGGCCGTCCGGCGCGCTCGCCGACCTCCTCGCGGCACGTGAGGCGACCGCACCCTGCGACACCCGCGCGATCACACTCGAACTCGCCGAGGTGAGCAGGCGCGAAGGCAGGCTGGACGACGCGCTGGCGTTCCTGTCGGAGATCACGGTCGGCGACGGCGACCCGCTCGCGGCCGCGGTCCGCTACCAGATCGGCGCGCTCGCGGTCTCGCGCGGCGACGCGTCGTCCGCGGAAGCCGAGCTCTCACAGGCGATCGACCTGGCGACCCGGCTGGACGCGCGCGACGTGCTGGTCCGGTCGCTCGACCACGCGGGCACACTGCTGATGTCACAAGGTCGTCTGCCTGAGGCCGCCGACCTCCTGCGCGAAGGCCTCCTCAAACTCGGCGCGGCCGAAGACTCGTGAATCATGGGCCGTATGAGTGATCTCGTGTCGCACCTGGAAGCCCGGCTCGGTCCGATCCGCGGTGGCTGGCGCGATGACATCGACCCCGAGAGTGGCCTGCAGGTCGCGCGGTTCGCGGACGACCTGCCGTTCGCCGGGGTGACGACGCTGGTCACGCTCGGCCTGTCGAACTCCCATCTCGAAGGCGGGCATCAGGAATTGCTGATGCACCTGCCGGTGAGCATGGGGAACATGGGCCCCGCGCTGCTCGACTTCGCCCGCAAACTGAAGGCGAGCGGCCGGGTGCTGGCGCGCGGCGAGTACGTCCGCCTCGGCGAAGGTTTCCTGGGCACCGGCGAGATGTCCGGGCTGCTCGCGTACGGCCCGGTGTACCTGCCGGACGGCTTCGGCACCTGCGAGGTCGGCGATCACCCGGTCGTCATCGCCTGGCTGATCCCGATCACGCCCGCCGAGGAACGCTTCGTCGACACCCATGGCTGGCGCGCGCTCGAAGAGGCCTTCGAGGCCGAGGACCCCGACCTCACCGACCCCGCTCGCCCCTCTGTTTCCGCAGCTCACGCGAGGTCGTGAGTGGTATTGCCGGTTAGAACCGGCCGTACCACTCACGAGTCCTTGAGGAAGGCCTTCAATACCTGGGTGACCTGGCGGATCTCGCCGGCGCGGACGTTCTCCTGGCGGGTGTGCGCCAGCGTCGGGTCGCCGGGCCCGAAGTTCACCGCGGGCATCCCCATCGCCGCGAACCGCGCGACATCGGTCCAGCCCAGCTTCGCCACGGCCTCGCCACCGGCCGCCGCGACCAGCTCGGCGGCCGCGGGAGCGCTCAGTCCGGGCAGCGCGCCGGGCGAAAGGTCCACAACGGACACATCGAAACCGTCGAACACCTCGCGCAGGTGCTGCTCGGCCTGCTCGGCCGACCGGTCCGGCGCGAACCGGTGGTTGATCGTCAGCACGGCCTCGTCCGGCACGACGTTCCCGGCGACCCCGCCCGAAATCTTGGTCGCCTGCAAGCCTTCGCGATACGTCAAGCCGTCGATGTCGACGACACGAGCCTCGTAAGAAGCCAAGCGCCGCAACGGTTCCGCCAACGCGTGGATCGCGTTCGAGCCCATCCAAGCCCGCGCGGTGTGCGCACGCGCGCCTGTGCAGCGTAGGTCGATCCTCATGGTGCCCTGGCAACCGGCCTCGATCACCGCGTTCGACGGCTCGCCGACGATCGCGAGGTCGGCACGCAGCCACTCGGGCAGCTCGCGCTCGATGCGGCCGAGGCCGTTCTTCGTCGCTTCGACCTCTTCGTTGTCGTAGAAGATGAAGGTCAGGTCGTGCTTGGGCTCCAGCACGGTCGCGGCGAGGTGCAGGAAGACGGCGTCGCCGCCCTTCATGTCGACGGTGCCGAGGCCGTGCAGCACCTCGTCGTCACCGGCCCCCTCGCGGCGCAGCGGCAGGTTCTGGTTGACCGGCACGGTGTCCAGGTGCCCGGCGAAGATCACGCGGGACGGCTTGCCCAGCGAGGTGCGCGCGAGCACGGCGTCGCCGTTGCGGACGACCTCGAGGTGCGGCGCCTGCTTTTCGAGCGCGGCCTGCACGACCTCGGCGATGGCGGCCTCCTGGCCGGACTCGCTGAAGATGTCCACCAGCATCGCGGTGATCTCGACGGGGTCGGCGTGCAGATCCAGCTCAGGCATGCCCCGCACGGTATCTGGTCACCTGGCCAGGGCTACCGTGGCATGCGTGCGCAAGACCTTCGCCGTGATCGCCCTGCTGTTCCTGCTGACCGCCTGTGGCCGCGAGGCCGGGCCGAAGCCGAAGGCGCCCGCGCCGGAGCCGGGGCCCGACGCGCTGCCGACCAAGCTCACCGCGCTCAGCGTCGACCAGTGCTTCGTCGCGCCGAAGAGCGAGGCGCCGAAGGGCTGTGAGAAGTACGTCACCGAGGTGGGCAACACCACCGGCACGGTGCGCAAGCGCGTCCCGGAGGCCGGTTCGGCGGCGGACGCCGTCGACGCGGCCGTGAAGGTGTTCCGCACCAGCGCGTGCAAGACCGCGGCGGCCCCCGGCGGGGCCTGCACGCAGGCGCTGGTGGACATGGCGAGCGCGCTCGAGTCGGTGAAGACCACGGTGAACAAGCAGGCCACCACGGGTTAGCCTGTCCACCGTGAGCAACGCAGAAACGACCGGCGCGCGCGGCGTCGGACTGGCCACCGTCACCCCCGACGGCACCGTGCTGGACACCTGGTTCCCGCAGCCCAAGCTGACCGAGGCCGGCACTTCCGGCGTCGAGCGCCTGTCCGCCGAGGAAGCGGCCGAGATACTCGGCGACGCGGCCGTCGCGCTGCTCGGACCGGACACCGACCGCGGTGTCGAGGTCGTCGCGGTCCGCGTGACCATCGGCAGCCTGGCCGAGGCGCCCGCCGACGCGCACGACGTCTACCTGCGGCTGCACCTGCTCTCGCACCGGCTGGTCCAGCCGCACGGGCAGAACCTGGACGGCATCTTCGGCCTGCTGGCCAACGTCGTGTGGACCAACCACGGTCCCTGCCCGGTCGAGGGCTTCGAGGCCACCCGCCTGCGCCTGCGCGCGCGTGGCCAGGTCACCGTCTACAGCGTCGACAAGTTCCCCCGCATGGTCGACTACGTCGTCCCGGCCGGTGTCCGCATCGGCGACGCCGACCGCGCCCGCCTCGGCGCCCACCTGGCGACCGGCACCACCGTCATGCACGAGGGTTTCGTCAACTTCAACGCGGGCACGCTCGGCGCCTCGATGGTCGAAGGCCGCATCTCGGCGGGCGTGGTCGTCGGCGACGGCACCGACGTCGGCGGCGGCGCGTCGATCATGGGCACGCTGTCCGGCGGCGGCAAGGAGACCATCTCGATCGGCGAGCGCTGCCTGATCGGCGCCAACGGCGGCATCGGCATCTCGCTCGGCGACGACTCGGTCGTCGAAGCGGGCCTGTACGTCACGGCGGGCACGAAGGTCCACGTCGACGGCAAGGTCGTCAAGGCGCGTGAGCTGTCCGGCATCTCCGGCGCGGTCTTCCGCCGCAACTCCGCCACCGGCGCGGTCGAGGTCGTGCCGCGCGGCGGCGTCGGCATCGAGCTGAACGCGGCGCTGCACGCCAACTGAGCCGTTCCGAGGATCCGCGGCGGCCATGGCCGTCGCGGATCCGGCTTTGATCAAGGCCTGGCGCGGATGTCCGATTCACCTAATATTCATGTGGTGACCGCCGAAACGTTGCCCGCCAAGAAGCGGGCCCGCCGCCTGCCCAAGACGACGACGCCAGCCGAACTCGGCCTCGGCGATCACCCGGCGCGGCCGGGACCGGGTGATCCACCGGTCGACCACCTCCGCGCCCAGCTCGACGCCCAGATCCGCGAGCTCGTCGCCCGCGAACCCGGCACCCGCAGCGGCGCCGATCCCGAGGACCTGCATCAGATGCGGGTCGCGCTGCGGCGCATGCGCAGCACCCTGAAACTGTCCGGTGGCCTGCTCGGGCCCGAGGCCGAGACCGTGCGCGCCGAACTCGGCTGGCTGGGCCAGTCACTCGGCGAGGTCCGCGACTACGACGTCCTCATCGAGCACCTGCGCGAGGTCGTCGCCGAATTCGAGGCCCGCGACCAGCTGGCGGGCCGCGAACTCGTGTCGAAGTTCGTGGCCGAACGCGGCGTCGCCAAGCGCAAACTCACCCGCCTGCTCGGCACACCCCGCTACGCCGCACTGCTGGTGAGCGCCGCCCGGCTGATCACCGAACCCGCGACGCCCGTCGAGTCCACTGTGGAATCACCGCGCGCGGTGATCAGCCTCGACAAGCCCTACCGCAAGCTCGCGAAGGCCGTCGGCAAGCTCCCGCTCGATCCCCCCGACGACGACCTCCACGCGCTCCGCATCCACGGCAAACGTTTGCGCTACGCCGCCGAGCTCGCCCAGTCCGCAGCCAAGAAGAAGCAGGCCGCCAGGATCAAGCAGCTGATCAGCGCGACCAAGGACCTCCAGACCGTCCTCGGCGACCACCAGGACGCCGTCGTCGCGGCCGACCGCATGCGCGCCGCACTCGACACCCTCACCCCGCAGGCCGCCTTCATCGCTGGCCGCATCGCCGAACGCGAACTCACCCGCCGCACCCAGGCACGCGCCGACTGGCCCGCCGTCTGGACCAAGGTCGACACCACCGCCGCCCCGGTCCTCGCCGCCCCCTGACCCAGGAAAAAAATCCCAATGCGGCTTTCGTCAGCTTTTGAACCCCCAATGTGGCTTTCGTCAGGTTAGAGCTGACGAAAGCCACATTGGGGCGCCAGAACCTGACGAATGCCACATTGGGATTTTTTTAGGCCGCTAGGCGGTGGTTATGGGGCCTACGTAGCCGTCGGGCCGGATGCGGAAGCGGCCGGTTCCGTAGGCGGCCAAGGCGTGGCCGCCGAAGTCGGTGAACTCCTCGGCCCGCACGAGGACGCGGTCGGGTGAGATCACCAGGTCGGCCCACTCGGGGCCGCGGAACAGGTCGAAGAGGCGCACGGGTTTGCCGTTGGCGTCGGTCAGCGGGGCGTCGGGGGCGCGGTCGCCCGAGGTCAGCGGGCCGGGGGCCGGGCGGGAGTCCGAGGCGAGCGGGCCGCCGCGGTAGCCGATGCCGAGCTGGTGCGTCGACTCGTCGCGCTTGAAGGCGTCGGCCTCGCCGTCGACGTGCTTCTGGAGCAAGCCGGTCGACAGGCCGAGCACCTCGGACGCGACGGCCCGGCGCTCGGCCTCGTAGCTGTCGAGCAGCTCGGGTGCGCCGTCGGCCAGCTTCCAGCCCAGGTTGTAGGCGTCTTGGACGCCCGTGTTCAGGCCCTGGCCGCCGGTCGGCGGGTGCACATGCGCGGCGTCGCCCGCGAGGAAGATCCGGCCGACGCGGAAGCGCTCGGCGAGCCGGATGTTCGGCCGCCAGATCGTCGACCAGGCCAGGTCGTGCATGCGCAGCGAACGGCCGGAGTGCTTGTCCAGCAACGCTTGCAGCCGTTCGAGGGACGGCGTCGGCTCGTCGAGCGGCGCGCCGAACTGGAAGTAGTCGCCACCGGGCAACGGGGTCAGCGCGATGCCGTCGTGCATGGCGCCGGTCGAGAACCAGTAGCCGTAGTCGTGGTCGAGTCCGTCGACCTTCACGTCGCCGAGCAGCATCCGGATCGACTCGTCGGTCGTGCCCTCGAACGCGATGCCCAGCGTCTTGCGCACGAAGCTGCGCCCGCCGTCCGCGCCGACGAGGTAGTCGACGCGCACGGTCTCGCCGGGCAGCGAGACGTCGACGCCGGAAGCGTCCTGCGAGAAGCCGATGACCCCGGTGTTCAGCTCGACGCGCACGCCGAACTCCGCGAGCCGCGCGCGCAGGATCGCCTCGGTGTCGTTCTGCGCCAGCACCCACGGGTTCGGGTACGGCAGATCCGGCGTCGGCTCTTTCAGCTCGCTCATCCGCCTGACCGCGACCAGCTCGCCGTTCGCGTACGCCCGCATCTCGGACTGGTTCGCGCCGGCGGAAAGCACCGCGTCGAGCACACCCAGGTCCTCGAAAACCTCCAGCGTGCGGGGCTGGATGCCGTCGCCGCGCGAGCCGGCGAGGTGGGCGGCAGCCTGGTCGACGACGCGAACGTCGACGCCGCGCCTGGCCAGATCGATGGCCAAGGTGAGTCCGGTCGGCCCGCCACCCGCGATGAGTACCCTCATGACTGAATCTCCATTCACTGAATTAAGATTCAGTTTGGCCACTGCTAGCGTCCCGTGTCAAGGAGGGGTGGATGAATCGCAAGGAGAAGGCCGCCGAAACCGAGCTGGCGCTCAAGGAAGCGGCCAAGCGGGTCTTCGCCGCACGTGGCTACCTGAACACGAAGATCACGGACATCACCGCCGAAGCCGGCCGCGCCGCGGGATCGTTCTACAACCACTTCTCAAGCAAGGAAGAGCTACTCGAAGCGCTGCTCGTCGACATGTTCGCCCAGGGCGACGAGCACGTCGCCGCCGACGACACGCACAGCGCCGACTTCACCGACCGCGCGGCGATCCGCTGGCACGTGGCGCAGCACTGGCACTTCTACCGCGAGCACCGCACGGAACTGGTCGCACTACGCCAGGCCGCGCTGGTCAACGAGGACTTCGCGCGACGGCTGCAGCGGCTCGTGACCGAGGGCAGCGACCACTTGCGCGACCATCTCGCCTACATCCCCCAGGCGGGCCTCACCCCGGCCGGGCCGACGGACCTGCTGGTCTCCGCGATCGCGAGCCTGCTCGACCAGTTCGCCTACACCTGGCTCGCCGCCGGCGGCGACGGCTCCGGCCGAGCACTCGGCGACGACGAGGCCATCGACACCCTGACCAGCCTGCTCCACCGCGGCCTGGCAGGCCAAACGCCCTGAAGCCCCACCCGCCCAGGTGCCGAAAGACGCATTGGGAACCTGCTACGGACCGAAAGACGCATTGGGGCCCCACCAGGGACCGAAGGACGCATTCGGGACGTGCCACGGACCGAAAGACGCATTCGGGACCCACGAGGGACCGAAGGACGCATTCGGGATATGGCGCGTTCTACGAGGTCAGGCGCTCCGCGGCCGTCGCGATGCGTTCATCGGTCGCGGTCAGCGCGATCCGCACGTGGTCACGCCCGGTCGGCCCGTAGAACGTGCCGGGCGCGGCGATGATGCCCCGATCGGCGAGCCACGAGATCGTCTTCCACGCGTCTTCGTCCCGAGTGGACCACAGGTACAGCCCGGCTTCGGAGTGGTCGACGCGGAATCCGCTGTCCTGCAACGCCTTGCGCAGCACCACGCGGCGGCGTTCGTACCGGCCACGCTGCTCGGCGAGCGCGTCGTCGTCGCGAAGCGCGGCGACCATGGCCTCCTGCACCGGCCGGGGCACGATCATCCCGGCGTGCTTGCGCACTTCCAGCAACCGCGCGACCAGCGTGGGGTCACCGGTGACGAACCCGGCGCGGTAGCTGGCCAGGTTCGCGGACTTCGACAGCGAGTGCACCGCCAGCAGCCCGTCCAACCGTCCACCGTGGACGGACGGGTGCAGCAGCGAGACGGGCTCGCTTTCCCAGCCCAGTGACAGGTAGCACTCGTCGGACACGACGATGACGCCGCGTTCCCGCGCCCACGAGACGACCTTGCGCAGGTGCTCGACCCCGAGCACCCGTCCGGTCGGGTTGGACGGCGAGTTCAGCCAGATCATGGCGGGCTTCTGCGGCCCGAGCGCCACGAGGCTGTCGGCGCGCAGCAGCGAAGCGCCTGCCAGCAGCACGCCGACCTCGTACGTCGGGTACGCGACCTCGGGGATGACGACCAGGTCGCCCGCGCCGAAGCCGAGCAGCCGCGGCAGCCACGCGACCAGCTCCTTGGAGCCGATCGTGGGCAGCACCGCGTCGGCCGAGACGCCCTCGATGCCGTGACGGCGCCGCAGCGCCTCGACCGCGGCTTCCCGCAGCGCGGGCGTGCCGTGCGTGGTCGGGTAGCCGGGGATCTCGGAGACCGAGGACAGCGCGTCCTGGATGCTGCGTGGCACCGGGTCGACGGGGGTGCCGACCGAGAGGTCGACGAGCCCGCCGGGGTGGGCGCTCGCGGTGGCCTTGTGCTCCGCGAGCGAATCCCACGGAAAATCGGGGAGCGAGATCATTCGCCCTGCGGGGGCAGCGCCTTGACGAAGGCGGGGTCGTGGGCGGTCTTGCCGACCTTGGACGCGCCGCCGGGCGAGCCGAGCTCGTTGAAGAAGTCGACGTTCGCCTTGGTGTAGTCGGCCCACTGGTCGGGGACGTCGTCCTCGTAGTAGATGGCCTCGACCGGGCAGACCGGCTCGCAGGCACCGCAGTCGACGCACTCGTCGGGGTGGATGTAGAGCATCCGCTCCCCCTCATAGATGCAGTCGACGGGGCACTCGTCGATGCACGCCTTGTCGAACACGTCGACGCAGGGCTCGGCGATCACGTAGGTCACGGGACACTCCTGCTTTTTTTCGTCTGGCCAGGTTCACATGCCGCGTCGGCGACATTACGCGGTCTCACCACGCTCCGGCTGGTGAGGCCACCCTTATCCGCCGCCGGGTTAACAGCGTTTATTCGGACTGCGCGCGGCGCTTCCGCTGGGGTGCGACACGGCTGTCGCCGGTGACGACGAAACGAGGTTTCGGCTTGTCAGCCGTGTCCTCGTCCCCCTGCTTCGCACCGACCGCACGATTGAACCCGGCCGAGATCTCCTTGACCAGATCTTCGTTGTGCCGATCGTCCTTGCGCGCGATGCTCATCGGTTCCTCCCGGGCGTCCTTGCCACAATCTAACCGTGAATCCCGCCGAAACGCTCGAAGTCGCCTGTACTGCCGCTTGGGACCCGCTGATCAGCGAATCTCTGGGCGAATGGCGGCTGCGCTGGGCCGCCGGGTTCACCGGACGGGCCAACAGCGCGCTCGCCGTCGGCGATCCCGGCGTGCCGATCTCGCTGGCACTGCGTCAGGTCTGTGACTTCGCCCACTCGCGCGACATCGAGCCCCGCGTGCACGCGATCAAGGACAGCACTACCGAAGAAGCACTGGCCGCGCACGGCTGGATACCGGACATCGAGTACGCGAACGGGCACGAGGTCACCGTCCTCACCGGGCCGCCGGGAGCCGGCGACGCCGCGCTCGTGCTGGACGAGCCGGCTCCCGCATGGTGGGAACTGACCACGGGTTCGGCCGAGCCGTCTCCCGCTCAGCGGCACGTGCTGGCCACGGGCAAGACGGGCTTCGGCATGTTCGGCGACTTCGCGGCCGTGCGCGGCGCGGTCACCGACGACATCGTGCTCGTCGGCAGGCTCGCGGTCCGGCCGTCGCACCGGCGCCAAGGCCATGCCGTCACGCTCATGAACGCGATCGGCGCGTGGGGAACGCGCCACGGCGCGGCCCGCTGTGTGCTGCAGGTCTCGGTGACGAACTCCGCCGCGCTCGCGCTCTACGCCGGGCTGGGCTTCACGGAGCACCATCGCTATCGGTATTGGATCCCGGCCTAGGGCGTGTCTCGAAATTCTGGTCGATGGGCTTCGTGATCCAGGTGGTTCCTGGTGGTGCCGCGGCTTCGCGCCTCGTACTGGACGTACTCGGGCGAAGCCGCGGTGCCGCCAGGGACCGCCTGGGCGCGAAGACCGCGATCAGAATTTCGAGACACGCCCTAGGATCGGACGGGTGAAGGTTGTCGTAGTTGTAGGCGGGGTCGGCGGGGCCCGATTCCTGCAGGGTCTGAAGGCCGCCGTTCCCGAAGCCGAGATCACCGCGCTGGTCAACACCGGCGACGACGTGTGGATGCACGGCCTGCGGATCTGCCCTGACCTGGACACCTGCATGTACACCCTCGGCGGCGGTATCGACACCGCGCGCGGCTGGGGGCACGCGGGCGAAACCTGGACGGTCAAAGAGGAACTGGCGGCGTACGGCGCCGAGCCGACCTGGTTCGGGCTCGGCGACAAGGACATCGCGACGCACCTGATCCGCTCGCGGATGCTGCGTGCCGGTTATCCGCTGTCCGCGGTGACCGAAGCGCTCTGCGACCGCTGGCAGCCCGGTGTCCGGCTGCTGCCGATGTCCGACGACCGGGTCGAGACGCACGTCGTCATCGACGACCCCGAGAACCCCGAGCAGCAGAAGGCGATCCACTTCCAGGAGTGGTGGGTGCGCTACCGCGCCGAGCCGGTCGCGCATTCGATCGTGCCGGTCGGCGCCGAAGAGGCGAAGCCGGGGCCCGGGGTGCTCGAGGCGATCGCCGAAGCCGACGCGGTGCTGTTCGCGCCGTCGAATCCGGTGGTCTCGGTCGGCTCCGTGCTGGCCGTGCCCGGCGTGCGCGACGCGCTGCGCGAGACCAAGGCGGGCGTCGTCGGCATCTCCCCGATCATCGGCGGGAAACCGTTGCGCGGCATGGCCGACGCCTGCATGACGGCGATTGGCGTGGAGACCTCCGCCGAGGCCGTCGGCCGTCACTACGGTTCCCGCGAAGCGGACGGCGTGCTCGACGGCTGGCTGGTCGCCGAGGGCGAGACCGTCGACGTGCCGGGTGTCGAGGTGCGTGCCGTGCCGCTGCTGATGTCCGATGTGGACGCTACGGCCGCCATGGCGCGGACCGCGCTCACGCTCGCTGGAGTGGAACTTGCCTGATCACGCCTCGCCCAAGCTGGAGATCCTGCCGGTCGACGGGCTGCCGGAGTTCCGTCCCGGCGACGATCTGACCGGCGCCATCGTGACCGCCGCGCGCTGGCTGCGCTCCGGCGACGTCGTGGTCGTCACCTCGAAGGTGGTGTCCAAAATAGAGGGACGGCTGATCACCGTGCCCGCCGATCCCGAGGCCAAGGAGGCGGCGCGGCGCAAGCTCGTCGACGAGGAGGCCGTGCGCGTCGTCGCCCAGTTCCGGCAGACGAAGATCACCGAAAACCGGCTCGGCATCGTGCAGGCGGCGTCCGGCGTCGACAACTCCAACGTCGCGGGCGGTGAGGTCGCGCTGCTGCCGTCCGACCCCGACGCGTCCGCGCTCGCGCTGCGCAACGGCCTGCGCGAGCGGCTCGGCGTCGAGGTCGCGGTGATCGTCACGGACACCATGGGCCGGGCCTGGCGGATCGGGCAGACCGACGCGGCCATCGGCGCTTCCGGCCTGCGCGTGCTGCACGCCTACGCCGGTGAGATCGACGGCCAGGGCAACGAGCTGGCGGTGACCGAGGTCGCCGTCGCCGACGAGCTGGCCGCGGCCGCCGACCTGGTCAAGGGCAAGCTCGGCGGCACACCGGTCGCGGTGATCCGCGGCCTGCGGCTGACCGACGACGGCTCGAACGCGCGCAAGCTGATCAGGCCGGTCGAGGAGGACCTGTTCCGCCTCGGCACCAACGAAGCCATCGCGCAGGGCCGCCGCGAGGCCGTGCCGCTGCGGCGCTCGGTCCGGCGGTTCAGCGACGAGCCCGTCGACCCCGAGGTGCTGCGCCGCGCCGTCGCCGCCGGGCTGACCGCGCCCGCGCCGCACCACACCCGGCCGGTGCGGTTCGTGTGGCTGCGCAGCGACGATGTCCGCACGAAGCTGCTGACCGCGATGCGCGAGTCGTGGCGCGCGGACCTGGTCGCGGACGGGTTCACCGACGAGCAGGTCGCCAAGCGGCTCAGCCGGGGCGACATCCTGTTCGACGCGCCGGAGGTGGTGGTGCCGTTCCTGGTGCCGGACGGCGCGCACGCGTATCCGGACGAGCGCAGGCTCGCCTGCGAGCGGACGATGTTCACCGTCGCGGGCGGCGCCGCCGTGCAGGGCCTGCTGATCGCGCTGGCCGCCGAGGGACTCGGCTCGTGCTGGATCGGATCGACCATCTTCGCCGCCGACCTCGTACGCGAAACGCTGGGGCTGGGCGAGGACTGGGCCCCGCTGGGCGCGGTCGCGATCGGCCACCCGGCCGAGGCCCCCGAGGCCAGGCCCGTCCGCCCCGCCGGCGAAGGGCTGCTGGAACTGTGACGCTGCACCAGGACGCGGTCTCCACTTTGGACAAGTGGCGGCCGACGCTGCCCAGCCAGGAGTCGCTGCGCCAAGCGTTCCTCGGTTTCCTGGCCGCGCGCGAGGACGCCTGCGCGCGGTCGTGCGAACCCGGCCACCTGACCGCGTCCGCGGTCGTGCTCGACGCGTCGGGCTCGCACGTGCTGCTCACCCTGCACCCGAGGGTCGGCCGCTGGCTGCAGCTCGGCGGCCATTGCGAGCCGGAGGACGTCTCGCTGGCCGCCGCGGCGCTGCGCGAGGCCCGCGAGGAGTCCGGAATGGACGGACTCGTGCTCGACCCGGTGCCGGTCCATCTCGACGTCCATCCGATCACCTGCTCGCTCGGCATACCGACGCGGCATTTCGACGTGCGCTTCGCGATCCGTGCCCCCGAGGGCGCAAAACCGGTCCTCAGTGACGAATCGGACGATTTGCAATGGTGGCCGGTCACCGGTTTGCCTGACGGATCAGACGATTTGACCGAACTGGTCCATTCGGCGGTCACCGCCGGTTAGGGTGACGACATCAGACAGAGGGGTACTTTCGATGTCGTCGTTCATGGGGCCGTCTCCCGCGCGCGTGCGGGTCCACACCAGTGGCAGCGGTGACGGATCAGGCTGGGTGGTCCTGATCATTCTGGGACTGATCGTCCTGGGCGTCATCATCTACTTCGTGGTCAAGGCCAACCAGGAGAAGAAGAAGCAGGGCTTCCCCCAGCAGAGCTTCCCCCCGGCCAACCCGAACTTCCCGCAGCCGCCACCGCAGGCCGGTTTCCCCCCGCCGCAGCCGGGCTTCCCGCCCGCCCAGCAGGGTTTCGACCAAGGTTTCCCGCCGCCGCAGCAGGGTTTCCCGCCGCCACAGCAGCCGGGATTCCCGCCGGCGCAGCCCGGCTTCCCACCGCCGGCCCAGCCCCAGCCCGCCTGGGGACAGCCGCCGTCGGGTGGTTTCCAGCAGCCGGCCTTCCCGCAGGGCCAGCAGCCGTACCCGCCGCAGCCGGGCACCTTGCCGTACCCCACCCCCGGTCAGCAGGGCCCGCCGCCGCAGGGTTGGTGACCCCGTGACCGTCAGCCTGGACGACAACTCGCCGGTCCCGCCTTACGAGCAGGTCCGGTCCTCGCTCGCGCGGCAGATCAGCGACCGCACCCTGCCCGTCGGCACGAAACTGCCGACCGTGCGCAAGCTCGCGGCCGACCTCGGCATCGCGCCGAACACGATCGCGCGCGCCTACCGCGAACTCGAAGAAGCCGGGCTCATCGAGACGCGGGGACGGGCGGGCAGCTTCGTCGGCGCGTCCGGCGACGAGAGCAAGCAGCGCGCCCGGCAGGCCGCCGCCGACTATGCGAGCATCACCCGCAAGCTCGGGATCGGCCACGCCGAGGCGCTCGCCATCGTCGCCGCGGCGCTGGAAAGCCAGTGATCCCGATTCGGATGGTGGGAGAGGCATGATCGGGGTCATTCAACTGCTGATCCTGCTGGCGGTGCTCGCCGGCGGCGCGGTCGCACTCGTACTGGTGCTCAAGAACAACAACAAGCCGAAGTACCCGCCGCAGCAGTACCCCGGCCACTACCCGCAGCAGGGCTACCCGCAGCAACCCGGCTACCCCCAGCAGCAGGGCTACCCGCAACAACCAGGGCACCCCCAGCAGCCTGGATACCCGCCGCAGCAACCACCCGGCCAGTACCCGCAGCAGCCCCCGCCGCCCCCGCAAGGCTGGTAGGCAAAAGGGCTCGTGAGCGTTCCGGGCGGTTAGAACCGCCCGCAACGCTCACGACCCCCCTGCGGGGTAAGGCGAGTGGGTTACATCGCGCGGTAGTCGCGTAGTTCGATGCGCGGGCCCCGGCGCGGCGCGGAGACGCCCGCGGCCATGAGGTAGCGGATGGCGCGCTGACGGTGCGGCGCGTAAGGGGCGAGCACGGCGTGCATGCCGCGGTCGTCGAGTTCGGTGCCGAGCAGCGCGTGGCCGACCAGAGTCGGGATGTTGTAGTCGCCGAAGCTGACCGCGTCCGGGTCGCCCCAGGCGCGCTGCGCGACCTCGGCGGCCGTCCAGACGCCGATGCCCGGCAGCTTCCGGAGCAGGGTTCTTCCTTCCACACCACGCAGTTCGGCGGCGCGTTCCAGTCCACTGGAGACCCGCGCGGCCCGGATCAGCGTGCCGCGCCGGGTGCTGTCCACACCGGCTCGATGCCACTTCCAGTCCACAATGGAGAGAACGGCCTTCGGGCTGGGCGGGACGCGCAGGCCCGCCGGGACGGGGCCGGGCGCCGGCTCGCCGAACCAGCGGCAGAGTTCCTTCCAGGAGCGGATGGCCTCCTTGCCAGCGACCTTCTGCTCGAGGATGGCGAGCACCAGGCTGTCCCAGACTCGCCCGGTCGAGCCGAGCCGCAGGCCGGGCATGCCGCGTCGCGCCTGGGCGATGATGTCGTGGTGGGCGACGAAGTCCCGTGGATCGTCGTCGGCGCCGAGCAAGGCGGGCAGGCCGTCGAGCAGCCGGTCCGCGCCGGGGCCCCAGGCCGCGGCCTCGATCTCGCCGTCGGCGCGGCGGCGCAGCGCGAGTGTGCCGCCGCCGTCGGGGGTGTTCGTCGCGTACCACCAGGTGCCTGCGGCGTCGCGAACCAGGTTCGGCGAGGAGGCGCCCCGGCGCAGTGGCGCCAGTACCCTCGCCAGGTCCAGTTCGTACGACGGCCGCCAGCGCATGGCTACGCGTCGCTCGAAAAGCGGACGGATCCGTCCGGCAGCTCGAATCCGGGCCAGACGCGGGCGCCGTCGAGCAGCTCGCAGCCCGCGCCGACCGAGGCGCCGTCGCCCAGCACGACGCCACGCAGCACCGCGCCGGCGCCGACCTTGGCTCCCGCGCCCAGCACCGACCGCTCGACGACGGCGCTGTCCGCGATCGACGCGCCGTCGAAGACCACCGAGCCGCTCACCCGCGCACCGGCGCCGACGACGGCGCCCGCGCCGATCGTCGATCCGCCGGTCAGCACGGCGTCGTCGGCGACCTTGGCGCCGTCGATCAGCAGCGCCTCGCCGACCGGGCCGGGCAGCGCGGACGTCGGCGCGAGGCCGCGCACGAGGTCGGCCGAACCCAGCACGAACGCCTCGGGGGTGCCGACGTCCAGCCAGTACGACGAGTCGACGAAACCGTGCACGTGCGCGCCGGAGGCCAGCAGCCGCGGGAACGTCTCGCGCTCCACCGAAACCGGGCGCCCGGCGGGAATCGACTCGATCACCGAGCGCCGGAACACGTAGCACCCGGCGTTGATCTGGTCGGTCGGCGGATTCGGCGTCTTCTCCAGGAACTCCAGCACCCGCCCGTTCTCGTCGGTGGGCACCGAGCCGAACCGGCTGGGGTCCTCGACCCGCTGCAGGTGCAACGTCACGTCCGCGCCCGACTCGCGATGCGTGCCGACCAGCGCGCCCAGGTCGGCGCCGGAGAGGATGTCGCCGTTGAAGATCACCGCGTCGTCGGCGCGCAGGCGGTCGTAGACGTTGCGGATGGCGCCCGCGGTGTCCAGCGGCACGTCCTCGACCACGTACTCGATCTCGAGCCCCAGCGCGGAGCCGTCACCGAAGTAGTCCTGGAACACCTCGGCCCGGTAGGACGTGCCGAGCACCACGTGGGTGATCCCGGCGGCCTTGATGCGGGAGAGCAGGTGGGACAGGAACGGCGTGCCCGCCGTCGGCAGCATCGGCTTCGGCGCCGACAAGGTCAGCGGCCGCAGCCGGGTTCCCTTGCCACCGACCAGCACGACCGCATCGACACCCAACTCGGACAACCGTTCCTCCTTTATCACGCCCCACTCGGCGACAAGCCGCGGGAAACACTGACGGCGGACGCTCCGAGGGCCTACCCTAGATTGCACACAGGCGGCTCTCTTCCCAGAGGGCCTCGGGTCGAGTCGGGAGGCCAAGGGGATGGACCCCCGCGATCGTGCGGACGCCCTGCTGGCGCGTGCGCGCGCTCGGGGAGCATTCGTCGTCACGCCGGACAACGCGACGTCGCCGATGGACTCCTCCAACACCCAGCAGATCCCGAGATCCGTGGTCACCGAGATCGACCGCGCGGACGACCCGGACACCACCACCCAGCTGCCCGCGTCGATGATCGAGGACAACGATCACCACCTGGCCAGGCAGCAGCCCACCAAGCGCCTCGAGGTCGAGCGCCGCCCGCAGGCCACGGCCCCGCTGGCCAAGCCCGTGCCGCGCACCAAGCCGATGACGGTCCCGCTTCCGGCGGCCCGCCGCCCGGAGCCGGTCCACGAGCCGCACGAGGAGCAGGTCACCGGCCTGATCCCCACCACGACCCAGACGACCGGCGTCTCGGACCTCTCGCGCCGCCTGGACGGCATTTAAGGGCTCGTGAGTGGTACGGCCGGTTCTAACCGGCAAAAACACTCACGACCCCCTTCGTCGGCGCGAGTGGAAGGTTTGCTCCGTTAGCTGCAGAAATTCTTCCACTCGCTCGACCCACGCACGGCCGCAACCACACCAGGTAGGTCGTGAGCGTTGCGGCCGGTTCTAACCGGCGGTACCGCTCACGACTCTTTGCGGGTGGCGACCTTCAGGCGCAGCTTGAGCCCGGCCTTGATGACCGCGAGCACCGGCTTCCAGAGCAGGCCCTGGTGCCGGTCCGCGAGGTACCGGTAGGCGCTGACGTGGTGCGCGGCCAGCATCTTCGCCGAAGCCTGCTTGGTCGCGTGGCCGCCGATGTGCATCACGCTGGACGACGGCGCGTAGACGTTCAGCCAGCCCTTGCGTGCCAGGCGATCGCCGAGGTCGACGTCCTCGAAGTACATGAAGTAGCGGGTGTCGAAGCCGTTCACGGACTCGAACGCCTCACGCCGGAACAGCTGGCACGAGCCGGACAGCCAGCCCGCGGTCCGCTCGGTCGGCGCGGCGTTCTCCTGCCGGTACTCGCGTGTCCACGGGTTGCCGGGCCAGACCTTGCCGAAGACGGCGTGTCCGATCCCTCGTCCGAGTGACGGCAGCAGCCGGGCCGACGGGTAGACGGTGCCGTCCTGGTCGTGGATGAGCGGGCCGAACGCGCCGCCGCGAGGCCACCGCTGGGCGACCTCGACCAGCGCGTCGAGCGAGCCCGGTTCCCATTCGAGGTCCGGGTTCACCACGGCCACCCAGCCGAAGCTGTCGTCGAGCGCGGCGATACCGCGGTTGGCGGCCGTGCCGTAGCCGAGGTTTTCGCCGAGGCTCAGCAGCTTGACGTTCTCCCGCTGCCCGGCCTTTTCCGGCGCGCCGTCGGTCGACGCGTTGTCGGCGACGACGACCTGCACTTCGCGGTCGGTCGCCTTTTCGAGTGTGTCCAGGAACCGCTCGAGCGTCTCACCGGGGAAGTACGTAACGGTCACGACGGCGAGCCGGTCACCATAGCGGGAATCCTGAGTCACCCGGCCATTGTCCACCGGTCACGCTCCGGCACGGGACTCACCCCGTCGAGCTGGGCACGAATGCCACAGTCGCATGACTACTCCGTGTCACTACCCGAACGCGGATTGTCGGACCCCTGCGCGAAAATGATCAGGTGCCAGTCCATGGATTCATCGACGAGTCGGTCCGCGACAACCACTATCTGATCTGCGTGACAGTGGTCGAACCGGCGAACCTTGTGCCTACCCGCAAGGCGCTCCAGCATCTTTTGCTTCCCGGCGAACGCGAGCTGCACTTCAGGAAGGAGAAACCACCCAGACGACGGCAGTTGGCGGACCGGATGAAGGTCATGCCGGTCAGCGCACGGTTGTACTCGGCCACCTGCACCCGCAAAACCGAAGAGAGCGCTCGCCAGGCTTGCCTGTTCCGCGCCATCACGGACCTTCTGGGGCTCCGAGCTCATCGTCTTGTGCTCGATACCCGAGACGACAGAAACGCGCACGACAAGCAAACTCTGCGCAGGGCCTTGGGAAATCGGCCGTCCACAACGGAAATGACCTATGAGCATCTCGACTCGACCGCGGAGCCACTGCTGTGGTTATCGGACGCGATCGCCTGGTGTCATGGGGCAGGCGGGGAATGGCGGACCCGGATCGCGCCTTTGGTCACCGCGATCATCTGCCCCTGAACAGGCGAAAAGCCCGCAAGACGACCGTCCGGACGCGTCACGGGCTTTCATACTCGGCCCCACAGGAGCCTCGCACCACCCACTCTACCAAATCCCCCGCCACCCCACCTCAACCCAATCGGCTGAGATTCCGCCCCGACGCCTTCTCATAGGCTTCACGGTGACGTTCCGCCGAAGTCGCCCACGAGAACTCCTTCGCGCGCAACTGCGCGGCCTCCGCGAGCACCGCGCGCCGTGACGGATCGTCGAGCAGCTCCGAGATCGCGGCGGCGACATCGCCCGCGCCGACCCCGCAATACGCCACGGCGTCTCCGCCGACCTCGGGCAGCGACAGACGGCGGGTCGTGAGCACACAAGCCCCGCAGGCCATCGCCTCCAGCACGGGCAGCCCGAAACCCTCACCCAGGCTCGGATACGCGACCAGTTCAGCCCCGCCAAGGAAGCCGGCCAAGGTGCCGAACGGCAGATAACCGGCACGAATCACCCGAAACCGGTGCGGGACCGCGTCCAGTGCCTTTTCGACCTGGGAGTCCCAGCCCGGCTGCCCGGCCAGCACCAGAGCGGGCGGTGACGGCCGCGAAGCGACCGCGCGGGCGAAGCCGCGGATGAGCGCGGGGACGTTCTTGCGGGGCTCCAAGGCGCCCAGGAACGCGACGTACGGCGTCGAGCCCAGCCCGATGGCCGCACGGGCCGCGGCCACCTCCTCCGGCGACGGCGGATGGAAGCGTTCGACGTCGACTCCGTGCTGGATGATCTCCAGGCTGGAGACCTTCGCGCGCGCGACCTTCGCCAGCTCGTCGGCCGTCGCGACGCTGGGCACGATGCAGAGCGACGCGCGGCGCAGCGCCGTCGAGGTCCAGGCGCGGAAGAAGCGGGCCTTGACCGAGGAGTGGAGGACCGCGTCGGTGAAGAAGGTGGCGTCGTGCAGGGTGACGACGGAGGCGACCGGGTTGGCCAGCGGCAGCGTGTAGTGCGGTGAGTGGACGACGTCGACGCCGAGCCTGCGGATCAGCCTGGGCAGTGTGGTCTGCTCCCAGGTGAGCCGCGCGGTGCGGGTCGAGGTGGCCTGCGAGGCCGGCACGATCCGCGTGTTCGGCGCGAGCTGGTCGAAAAGGGCCAGGTCACGGGGCTGGCAGACGACGGTGAGGGCGGCGCCGTCCGCGTCGAGCGCCGCGACGAGCGAATCCACGTAACGACCGACGCCACCCCGGTCCGCGGGGACTGCGGTCGCATCGATCAGGATGCGGGGTTCGTGCGGCACACCAGCAGAGTACGACCGATCACCGACAGCCAACTCAAGAACCATGATTCTGGTGGATGTCCCATACCGCGAGCGCGGCGCGTTCCCACGAGAACTCGTCGGCCCGTTTCAGCCCGCGCACGCACATCTCCCTGGCCAGCCACGGCGTCTCCAGCACCTCTGCCAGCGCGAACGCCAGCGCGTCGGCGTCACCCCTCGGTGTGACGCGGCCTGCCCCGCCTGCGACCTCGACCAGCGCGGGCGCGTCGGAATGGATCACCGGGACGCCCGCGGCCATCGCCTCGAGCAGCGGGAGCCCGAAGCCCTCGGCGAGGCTCGGCACGGCCAGCGCGCTCGCCCGCCACAGCACCTCGCCCAGGTCGGCGTCGGAAAGCTTCCCGAGCACCCGGAGCTTGACGTCGCGATCGGCCGCCAACCGCTCGGGGTCGACGCCGCCCCAGCCCTGCTGCCCGGCGAGCAGCAGCGGCGGGGCGTCGAACCGGCTCATCGCCTCGATCAGCACGTCGATGCCCTTGCGGGGCTCGATGGTGCCGACGGCCAGCACGTATCGCTTCGGCAGGTCCAGGCCGGTCGCCAGCGGCCACTCGGTCACCCCGTGCCCGGCGACGCGCACCGGGGCGTCCAGCGCGACGCGTGCGGCCAGCTCGCGTGCGACCGCCTCGGTGGGGACGACCAGCGCGGACGCCCGGCGGGCGGCTCGCGCGATCATCGCCTGATGCCAGGCAACGCCGCGCGGGGTGAGTGTCTCGGGATGGGTCCACGGCACCGTGTCGTGCACGGTCACCGAAAGCGTCCGGCCGCGCTTGGCGCGAGCGGGCGCCAGCGGGGTCGGCGCGTGCACGGCGTCACCCCGCCACCAGGGCATCCCCAGCTGCCAGGCGCCGATCAGCGCACGCGGCGGCAGCGGCAGCCGGTGCGGGCCGTCGACGCCGTCGACCCGCGCGGCGGTGACGTCCGGGTGCCGCGCGACCACGCTCGACACCGACCAGCCCGGCGGCGCGGTCTCGGCCAGCGCGCGCAGCAGCTCGCGGGTGTAGCGCCCGGTGCCACCTGGCACTGGCGCGAGCAGCTGCTCCGCGATGACGACGAGTTCGGGCACGCCCGTATTGTGCTCGGCGTGGGAAGTCCCGAGGTGAGCGAGGTGAGCACTGTCGTGATCGTCACCTGGCGCGGCCTCGGCCACCTCGCGGCCTGCCTCGACGCGGTGGCGGCCCAAGACCGTCCACATAGGACACTAGTGATCGACAACGGTTCGTCGGACGGCACCGCGCGACTGCTCGCCGAGCACCCGTCGAAGCCGCGAACACTGCGCCTGAGCAGCAACAAGGGCTACGCGGGCGCGCTCGCCGCCGCTTTGTCCATTGTGGACACACCGTTCATGGCCTGGCTGAACGACGACGCCGAACCGGCGCGCGACTGGCTCGGCGCGCTGGAGGACACGCTCGCGAAGGCGCCGGAGGCCGCCGCCGCCGGATCACGCCTGGAACGTCCCGACGGCTCGCCGCAGTCGCTCGGCGTCCGGCTCACCGCCGACGGCCACGGCGCGGACCTCACCGAACCGGCGCCGGACGTCTTCGGCTTCTGTGGCGGCGCCGTCCTGCTCCGCACGGACGTGCTGCGCGAGATCGGCGGCGTCCCCGCCGAGTTCTTCTGCTACTACGAGGACACCGACACGGCATGGCGGCTGCGGCTCGCCGGCTGGGACATCCGGCAGGTCGCGACCGCCAGGGTCGTCCACCTGCACGGAGCGAGCACCGCGCCGGGTTCGCCGCGATTCCACCGCTGGAACGAGCGAAACCGCCTGCTCATGCTGCTGCGCTGCGCCCCGGCGGGCGTCGCCGTCAGGCAGCTCGTGAAGTTCGCCGTGCTCACCGCCGTGCTCCCGTTCCGAGGGGAACCCGAGGCGCCGAACTTCCGTCTCACGCTCCGCCTCAGCGTCCTCGCGGCGATCTTGACCAGGTTGCCGTCGACGCTGCGGGCCCGGCGCGACATTGCGGCCGGTGCAACACTCGACCGAGGCGAGGTTTGGGCCGCCTGGGCAGGGAGTTAACCTCTCTAACACCGGCAGTGAGGAGCATGCTTTGGCGCAGGGGGAGACACAGCCACTGGTCTCGGTGATCGTGGTGAACTACCGCGGCGCCGAGGACACCTCGACCTGCCTGCGTGCGCTCAGCACCGAGCCGGACTACCCACGCCTCGAGCTCATCTGCGTCGACAACACACCCGGCAGCGACGAGGCCGAGCGCATCCGCGCCGCGTTTCCGCAGGTCAAGGTGATCGACTCGGCGGAGAATCTCGGCTTCGCCGGTGGCTGCAACCTCGGCGCGAAGCACACCGAAGGCAGCGTGCTCGCCTTTCTCAACAACGACGCGAGGCCTGCGCCCGGCTGGGTCGGCGCCGCCGTCGCCGAGTTGCGCGCGCAGCCGACGGTCGGCGCGGTCGCCAGCAAGGTGCTCGACTGGGACGGCACCGAGGCCGACTTCGTCGACGGCGGCCTGACCTGGTTCGGCATGGGCTACAAGCGCCACGCGGGCAGCCCGCTCGCCGAGGTGCCCTCCGCCGAGCACGAGGTGGCCAAGGACGTCCTGTTCGCCACCGGCTCCGCGATGTTCGTCCGCGCGAGCGTCTTCGCCGAACTCGGCGGGTTCGACGAGCGGTTCTTCATGTTCTACGAGGACGTCGACTTCGGCTGGCGGCTGAACCTGCGCGGCTGGCGCGTCCGGTACGTGCCGGAGTCGCTGACCTATCACCGCCACCACGCCACGATGTCCACTGTGGACTCTCCGGACTCCGGTCGTGAGACGTTCCTGCTGGAGCGCAACGCTTTGGCGGCGCTGTACAAGAACCTCTCCGACGAGACGCTCGCGAAGGTGCTGCCCGCCGCGCTCGCGCTGGCCGTCCGCCGGGCGACCGCGCGCGGCGACCTGGACGCGACCCAGCTCGACCTCCAAAAAGGACAGCCGCTCGAAACCGACCCGGTCGCGATCCCGCGCACGACGCTCGCGGGCATGCTGGCGATCGATCAGTTCGTCGAGCTGCTGCCGTCGCTGGCCGAGTCGCGCGCGGCCGAGCAGGCGGCCCGCGTCCGCACCGACGCCGACCTGATCCCCTTGCTGCGCAAGGCTTTGGAGCCCGCGTATCCGCTGCCGCGATACCTGGCGGCGCACGAGATCCTGGTCGAGACGTTCGGCATCGAAGGCGTTTTCGGCCAGCGCCGCAAGGTTCTCGTCATCACCGGCGACGCGCTCACCGAGCGGATGGCCGGTCCGGCGATCCGCGCCTGGAACATCGCGGCCGCGCTCGGCGCCGAGCACGACGTCCACCTGGTCACCACGAACCCGCTGGTGTCGCCGCCGCCAGCGCCGTTCCGGGTGAGCGCGGCCAAGCGCACCGAGCTGACCGCGCCCATCGAGTGGGCGGACATCGTGATCCTGCAGGGTCACGTGCTCGAACTCGCGCCGTCGCTGAAGAAGCAGCACTCGGCCAAGATCGTGGTCGCCGACCTGTACGACCCGATGCACTTGGAGCTGCTGGAACAGGGCAAGGGCGTCGCCGACGACAAGCGCGCGCTCGACCTGATCGGCGTCACCAAGGTGCTCGACGCGCAACTCGAACGCGGTGACTTCTTCCTGTGCGCGTCCGAGCGGCAGCGGCACTTCTGGCTCGGCCACCTCGCCGCGCTCGGCAGGCTTTCGCCGCGCCTGTACGACGCGGACCCGACCACACAGTCACTGCTCGCGGTCGTCCCCTTTGGACTGTCACCGGAAGCGCCCGTGCGCACCGGACCCGGCCTGCGCGCGACCTTGGACGGTGTCTCCGAGACCGACCACGTCATCCTGTGGGCCGGCGGCGTCTACAGCTGGTTCGACCCGCTGACGCTGGTCCGCGCGATGGAGAAGCTGCGGCAGCGCCGCGGTGACGTCCGCCTCGTGTTCCTCGGGATGAAGCACCCGAACCCCGAAGTGGCCGAAATGGACATCGGCGCGCGCACCATCGCGCTCTCGGACTCACTGGGCCTGACCGGGAAGCACGTCTTCTTCAACGAGCACTGGGTGCCCTTCGAGGAGCGGCAGAACTGGCTGCTCGACGCCGATTGCGGTGTCACCACGCACTTCGAGCACGTCGAGACCACGTTCGCCTTCCGCACCAGGGTGCTCGACTACCTGTGGGCCGGGCTGCCGATCGTCACCACCGACGGCGACGCGTTCGCGGACCTGGTCCGCGAGGAGCGCCTCGGTGTCGTCGTTCCCGCCGAGGACGCCGACGCGCTGGCGGACGCGCTGGAACTTTCCTTGTACGACACCGAGTTCGCCAAGGGCTGCGTCGAGCGGATCGGCGAAGTGGCCCAGCGCTACGCCTGGCCGACCGCGCTGAAACCGCTCGTCGAGTTCTGCCGCGACCCTCGCCCCGCCGCCGACCGGCTGCCGGGTTCGGCCGACCTGGTCACCACGGCACCGTTACGCGGCAAGGAGTTCTTACGCCGCGACGTCGAACTGATCAAGGAGTACCTGGCCGACGGCGGCCCCAGGGAACTCGCCCGCCGGGTCGGCGGCCGGGTGCTCAAGGTCGCGAAGCAAAGGATGCGCCGTGGCTGACCGTCCCTTGCGCGTGCTGCTGGACGGCACCCCGCTGCTCGGCGCCCGCACCGGCGTCGGCCGGTACACCGCCTCGCTCGCCGAAGAGCTCGCTTCCTCGTCCGAAGTGGACATCCGCGCGGTCGCGTTCACGTTGCGCGGCTGGCGGAAACTGCGCCACGCGCTGCCGCACGGCACCCAGGCACGTGGCATCCCCGTCGCCGCGCGGCTGCTGCGCAAGGCCTGGGTGCGGTCCCAGTTCCCGCCGGTCGAGCTGTTCGCGGGCGTGACGGATGTCGTGCACGGCACCAACTTCGTGCTACCCGGCAGGCTGCGCGCGGCGGGCGTGCTGACCATCCACGATCTCGCTTTCCTCGACGTGCCAGGCGAACTGGCGCCCAGCGACCATGAGCTGCCCGCACTCGTGCGGCGTGGCGCGAAGAGCGCGGACATCATCTGCACGCCGACCGCCGCCGTCGCCGACGTCGTCGCGGAACGCCTCGACGTCGACCGAGGCAAGATCGAGGTCACCCCGCTCGGCGTCGACCCGGCCTGGTTCACCGCCCGCCCGCCGAGCGACGAGCGCCGCGAACGGCTGAAGCTGCCCAAGGAGTACCTGCTCTTCGTCGGCGCTTCCGGCCCGCGCAAGGGCTTGGACTGGCTGCACCGCGCCCATGACGCCGCCCCTGAGCTGCCGCACCTGGTCTTCGTCGGCCCCGGCCCGTTCCCGCTGACCGACCGGTCCACCCACCTCGGCTACCTGTCCGAAGTGGACTTGCGCTCGGTGGTCGCAGGCGCGTCCGCGCTCGTGCTGCCGTCCAGGGACGAGGGCTTCGGCCTGCCGATCCTCGAGGCGATGGCCTGTGACGTGCCGGTCGTCTGCACGGACATCCCGGTGCTGCGCGAGGTCTCCGGCGACTGCGCGGGCCTGGTCCCCTACGACGACGTCGACGCGCTCGCCGAGGCGCTGCGCACGGCCGTGTCCGACCCGCACGTGGTGACCACCTCGGCAGCCAGGCGCACGCACGCTGCCGGGTTCACCTGGCGGCACACGGCGGCGCGGACGATCAAGGCCTACCAGCGGGCCGCCAACCGATAATGGGCGCTCCCGCTGCGGCGGAAACGCCCATTACCTACCCCCAGGTGACCGCGGTGGCGGCTGCCTGAAGTCTTTCTCCGCGCCTGCCACGCCACCAGCTTTTCGATAAACTTGAAAACGAGGGTGGCGACGCACGAAGGGCACGAGATGCGCGGCTTCAGCGAGCTGGACCTCGGTCCGGTCGAGTCGCTCGGCGTGTCCGTGGTCAGCCAGCCCGGCGCGACCCTGCTCTCCCTCACCGCCGACGCGCTCGGCGGCCGCCCCCAGGGCATCCCGGCCGACTGGCGCGCGCACATCAGGTCACACGCGCCCGCCGACAGCGTCGCCGTGCTCCGCCCGCTGTTCGCCCCGGACCATTCGGGCGTCCCGTACTGCCTCACCCCGGACACCACCGCCCGGTCGGTCCCCGACATCGCCACCTACCTCGAGCAGGTCGCCGACCTTTCGCCCGAGGTGCTTCTCGACGACCTGACCAGCGATTTCGGCGGCGCCGTTCCCCCGCAGTGGCGGCCCGTCGTCGACCACCCGCGCCGCTGGATCGCCTCCTACGTCCGCGTGCTCGAGGCGGTCTGGACGGCCTTCTCCCCGATCTGGCAGCGAGCGGATCCCCTGCTCAAACGCGAGACGGAACGCGTCGGCACCGCGGTCGTCGGCGGCACCCTCGACGTACTGCTCGCGGGGATCAACTCGCGCTACCGCTTCGAGGGCACCAGCCTGTACGTCCCCGACGTCGACCCCGAGAAGTTCTCGCTCGACGGGCGACGGCTGCTGCTCATCCCGGTGATCTCGGGCAGCACCGCGTCGATCTTCAGCTTCGAGCAACCCGACGTCGCATGGATCGGCTACCCGATGCCCGGCATGGGCCTGCTCTGGGAGAGCCGCAAACCACCCGCCACGGGTGACCCGCTGACCCTCATCGTCGGCGAGATGCGCGCGCTGATCCTGCGCCGCGTCGGCCGCCCGGCCACCATGGGCGAGCTCGCGGGCGTGCTCGACTGCAGCGCGAGCACCGCGACGTACCACTGCGGCCAGCTGGAGATGGCTGGCCTGATCGTCCGCGAACGCCACGGCAGGCACGTCCGCCTGCGCCGCACCGACCGCGGCGACGCCCTGATCGACCTGCTCGCCTGACCAAGGTCGTGAGCGTTGCGGGCGGTTAGAACCGCCCGCAACGCTCACGAGCCCTGGAAGTACGCGGCCAAGGCCTCCTGCCAGCTCCGCAGCGGCGTGAGCCCGGCCTCGGTCCACGACGCGTTCGAAAGCACCGAGTACGCCGGCCGCGCGACCGGGCTCGGGAAGTCCGCGCTGGTGCACGGCTTCACCCGCTCCGGGTCCGCGCCGACCGCCTCGAAGATCGCCCGCGCGAAGCCGAACCAGGTCGTCTCCCCCGCGCCCGTGCAGTGCAGGACGCGGCTCGACGGCGCCTCGCCCGCGACGATCCGGCCTGCCAGTTCCAGCAGCCCGGCCGCCAGGTCGGCCGACGCCGTCGGCGTGCCGCGCTGATCGTCCACAACGGACACTGTGTCGCGCTCGGCTTCCAGGCGCACCATGGTGCGCACGAAGTTGTGGCCGGTCTTGCCGTACACCCACGCGGTGCGCACGATCCACGCCCGCGCGCCGGAGCCGAGCACGGCGTCCTCGCCCGCCGCCTTCGTCCGGCCGTACGCGCTGCGCGGGCCGAGCGGGTCGGTGACCTCGTACGGCCGGGCGGCGTCGCCGGGGAAGACGTAGTCCGTCGAGACGTGCACGAGCGGGACGCGGCGTGCCGAGCAGGCGGCCGCGAGCACGCGGGGTCCGTCGGCGTTGACCGAGAAGGCGCGCTCCTCCTCGGTCTCGGCCTTGTCGACCGCGGTGTACGCGCCCGCGTTGATGACCACGGGGCGGTGCCCGGCGTCCTTCGCGGCGTCCGCGAAGTCGGTCACCACGCGGATGACGTCACCGGTGCGGGTGAGGTCGAGTTCCTTCGACCCCAGCGCCGTCACCTTGACGTCGTCGCTCGCGAGCGCGGCGAGGTCGTGCCCCAACTGGCCCGACCCGCCGGGCACCAGAACTGTCAGCAACGAGTACTCACTTTCCCGTCAGCGCGGCGCGGTCCTTGAGCCGCTCCCACCACTGGCGGTTCTCGGTGTACCAGCGGACGGTCTCGGCCAAGCCGTCCTCGAAGGTCTTCAGCGGGGTGTAGCCGAGCTCGGAGTTGATCTTGGTGATGTCGACCGAGTAGCGCCGGTCGTGCCCCTTGCGGTCTTCCACCGGCTCGACCCGCTCCCAGCCGGCGCCGACTGCGGCCAGCAGCTGTTCGGTCAGCTCACGGTTGCTCAGCTCGGTGCCCCCGCCGATGTTGTAGATCTCACCGGCGCGGCCGCCGTCGGCGACCAGCTGGATGCCGCGGCAGTGGTCGTCCACGTGCAGCCAGTCACGGACGTTGAGGCCGTCGCCGTAGAGCGGCACATTGCGGCCGTCGAGCAGGTTGGTGACGAACAGCGGGATGACCTTCTCCGGGAACTGGTACGGCCCGTAGTTGTTCGAGCACCGCGTGACGCACACCGGCAGCCCGTGCGTGCGGAAGAACGAGCGCGCCAGCAGGTCGGACGACGCCTTCGACGCCGAGTAAGGCGAATTCGGCTCCAGGATGTGATCTTCCGACCACGAACCTTCTTGGATGGATCCGTACACCTCGTCGGTCGAGACGTGCACGAATTTGCCCACATTGGCCGAAAGGGCGGCCTGCAGCAGGGTTTGCGTGCCGAGCACGTTGGTCAGCACGAAGTCGGCCGACCCGAGGATCGAACGGTCCACATGGGACTCGGCGGCGAAGTGCACGACCAGGTCCACCCCGGTCATCACCTCGGCGACCACCACGGGATCACAGATGTCGCCGCGCACGAAGCGCAGCCTGGGGTCGTCGGCGACCGGCGCGAGGTTCTCCTCGCTGCCCGCGTAGGTCAGCTTGTCGAGCACGACGACCTCGGCACCGGAGAGGCTTGGATATGCGCCGGTCAGCACCTGTCGCACATAATGCGAACCGATGAATCCCGCGCCGCCGGTGACCAGTACCCGCATGTTCCGTCCCCTTCGAATCGTCGTACCGCCGCGTTCAGTGTTCCACGGCCCGCTTGAGCGCACTCCCGTCGTACGGACGCCTTACATCAGGTCGGTAACCTGGAGCCGGGGGCAAGCTCATGCCCAGGAGTTTGCCGGCGGGGAGGACCGAGCGTGACCGAGTGGCCACCGAAACCTATCCCCGCACCTCGTCGCCGTCGTGACCATGGTGCGGGCACATTGGCGCGGCGTGGTGGAAAGACGCTGGTGTCGCTGGTGTCGATCGCGGTACTCACCGTCACCTGGTACGGGTGGCAGTTCATCGGTGACCCGAACGAGGGACTCGCGACCACCGACGTCTTCGAGAACAACCAGCTGCACGCGAAGCCGCTCGACGGCGCGATCGACATACTCCTGGTCGGCCAGGACAGCCGCACCGACGCGCAGGGCAACCCGCTCTCCCGCGAGGTGCTCGACATGCTGCACGGCGGCATCTCCGACGGCGAGCGCCAGACCGACACGATGATCCTGGTGCACATCCCGCAGGACGGCAGGCGCGCGATCGCCATCTCGTTCCCGCGTGACTCGTGGGTCGAGATCACCGGCGGCTTCGGCAAGCACCGCCTCAACAGCGCGTACGTGTACGCCTACAACGACACCTCGAAAACCTTGCAGCAGCAAGGGAATTCGGACCTCAAGGACGTCGACGGCAAGGCGAAGATCGCCGGGCGCAAGAACCTCATCCAGACGCTGGAGACGTTCATCGGCAAGCCGGGCATGATCGACCGCTACGCCGAGGTCAACCTCGCCAGCTTCTACGAGGTGACCAAGGCCATCGGCGGCATCGACGTCTGCCTCAACGCGCCGGTGAAGGAGCGACTGTCCGGTGTGGACCTTCCGGCGGGCAGGCAGTCGATCGAAGGCGCGCAGGCGCTTTCGTTCGTGCGCCAGCGACACGGGCTGCCCAACGGCGACCTCGACCGCATCGTGCGGCAGCAGGCGTTCCTGTCGGGGCTGGCGAACAAGGTGCTGTCCGGCTCGGTGCTGGCGAACCCGTTCAAGATCTCCGAACTGGTCGACGCGGTGAAGAAGTCCGTCGTGCTCTCGGCAGGCTGGGACCTGTTCGAGTTCGCCGAGCAGATGCGCGGGCTGACCGGCGGGAACATCGAGTTCCACACCATCCCGACCCAGGGCAACGCGAACATCGGCGGCGCGGACGTGCTCCGCGTCGACCCGGTCGAGGTGCGCGCCGCGGTGGCGAAGCTGGTCCACGACCCCAACGCGCCGGAGGAGAAGCCCGGCGCGAAGCTCGCCGGCGCCGAGGCGGTGACGGTCGACCTGTTCGACGGCACCGGCTCCGGTCTCGGCGACGCGACGCGGCAGGCGCTGTCGGAGAAGGGTTTCCTGCTCGGCGAGAACACCAAGCTCGCGGCGCGCAACACCACGGTCGTCCGGTACGCGCCGGGCGACGAGGCCTCGGTGGAACTGGTGAAGCAGGTGCTCGGCGAATCCGTCGAGCTGGAGCCGGACCGTGACGTCGCCAAGGGCCACGCGCGGGTGCTGCTCGGCAAGGACTTCAAGGGCGTCACGACGCCCACGTCGACGCCGCCCACCAGCAGCTCCGCGCCCAAGCCGTCGGCGACACCCACATCATCGGCCTCGGCATCGCCGACGCCGGAGCAGAAGCCGATCACCGCGGGCGGCGTGCCTTGCGTGAACTAGACGGGGAGGAGCGTCCGAAGCCGACGCCCTACCCTCGTCCGAAGAACGAGGACGCCCCCGAACCCGAGGAGCCGCAAGAGGCCCGCCGCAGGCACCCGTTCCGCTTGGCCGGGAAGATCGGCCTCGCCCTGCTCTCGGTGGTCGCGCTCGCTTCGAGCGGGTACGCGTACGTCGCGACCGAGCAGGTCCAGAACAACCTGCCGACGACGAACGCGCTGAGCAAGCCGGACGACCCGGCCGCGCCGCCCGCCGACGACGGCGCGAACGACATCCTGCTGGTCGGCAGCGACGCGCGCACGGACCAGCAGGGTCACCAGCTGCCGTTGCGCATGCTGAAGCAGCTGCGGACCGAGGAAAACCCCGGCGTCAGCACGGACACGATCATCCTGCTGCGCATCCCGAAGAATGGCGGGAAGCCGTCGGTCGTCTCGATCCCGCGCGACACCTGGGTCGAGGTGCCCGGCCGAGGCAAGACGAAGATCAACTCGGCGTACGGCGTCGCCAAGGAGAAGTTCGCCTCAGCGCGGCGCGGCGAGGGCGAGAAGGACCGCGAGAAGATCGAGCGCGACTCGGACCAGGAGGGGCGTCGCGTACTGGTCCAGACCGTTCAGGACTTCACCCAGGTCCGCGTCGACCACTACGCCGAGGTCAACCTGCTGGGCTTCTATCTGCTCACCGAGGCGCTCGGCGGCGTGACCGTGTGCCTGAACCACTCGACCTCGGACGCCGACTCCGGCGCCAACTTCCGGCGCGGCGAGCAGAAGGTGTCCGGCGGCGAGGCGCTTTCCTTCGTGCGCCAGCGGAAGAACCTGCCGCGCGGCGACCTCGACCGCATCGTGCGGCAGCAGGCGTTCCTGTCGTCGGCGATCAACCAGGTGCTCTCGGCGGGCACGCTGGCCAGCCCGTCGACCATGGGCAACCTGATCGAGGCGATCCACAAGTCGATCGTGCTCGACGAAGGTCTGGACCTGCTCGACTTCGCCCAGCAGGTGAAGAGCATCGCGTCCGGCACCATCGCCTTCGAGACGATTCCCGTGGTCAACGCCAACGGCCGCAGCGAAGACGGCCAGCAGAGCATCGTCGAGGTCGATCCGGCCGCGGTCCGCCAGTTCATGCTGGGCCTGGTCGGCCGCACCGCGCCGACGGGCGGCGGCGGCGCACCAGCGGCGGCGGCACCGTCCGTGCCCTGCGTCAACTAACGTGGTGCCTGTGAGCCTCACCGAGCACCTGCTGCGTCCACTGCTGGCCTCGCCGGCGCGTCCGCTGATCACGCACTACGACGACGCCACCGGCAGCCGCATCGAGCTGTCCGTCGCCACGACCGTCAACTGGGCGGCCAAGACGGCGAACTGGCTCGTCGAAGAGGCGGACGTGGAAGCGGGCGACGAGGTCGGCGTGCGGCTGCCAGCCCACTGGCAGACGGCAGGCGTACTGCTCGGCGCGTGGTGGTGCGGCGCTCAGGTGGTCACAGAGGCGCCCGGCGTCACATTCGTCGCACCCGGCGAGACTTCTTCCGCTTCGCTGACGCCCATAGTGGCCATGGACCCGTTCGGCATGGGCATGGGCGTCACCGGCGGCCTGAACTTCCTGGCCGACGTGAAGATGTACGGCGACGACTTCTCACCGCTGTTCCCGATTCCCGGCGACTCACCGGCACTTCTTTCGTCCACAGTGGACGAGGTGCTCGCCGAAGCCCGTGCCAGGGCCGCGAAACTCGGTATCACCTCAGCCGACCGTGTCCTGTCCACAGTGGAGTGGACGTTCCCGGACGGCGTACTCGACGGCCTGCTCGCACCCCTGTCGGTCGGCGCGCACCTGGTCCACGTCAGCAACGCGGACCCCGCCAAGCTGGCCGACCGCCGCGCGGCGGAGCGCACGACGGCCGACCTGATCGCTTAGGCGGGCTGCAGCTCGCGCTGTTCGCGCTTGCTCCAGAAAAGCAGGTGGTCCAACGAATACCGGCCACCGTTGAAGCCGAGCGCCAGCCCGGCGAGCGCGAGCACGAACACCAGCTCGTAGCCACCCTGCCCGGTGAGACCGTTGTCGATGTGGACGGACAGCAGCGCGCCGACGGACACGACCACGTAGCCGATCGCGACCAGCGGCAGCGCGAAGCCGACGATGAAGGCGATGGAGCCCAGGATCTCCACGGTCATCGCGAACACGGCGGCGACCTCCGGCAGCGGAATGCCCATCTTGCCGAAGAAACCGGCCGTGCCCTGGATGCCGTTGTCCCATTTCTGCAGACCGTGCGCGAGGAAGACGACCGCGACCCCGATCCGACCCAGCAGTAGCGTGACATCTTTGACGCGAGCGAACATCAGGCTGTCCCCGATCAGTGAAGATTCAACTTACCGGGCCCACGCTAAGAGGTTTTCCGCCGTTTCCGACAGCTACTGACACGTATCGACAGGAACCCGACAGGATCAACTACGGTGCTCCTTCGCCGCCACGAAGCAGTACGCGCCGAACGCCGCGAACCCCAGCGCGACCACCGTGAGCAGCACATTCCCGAACGGCTGAGCCGCCAAAGTCTTCAGCGCGACATCCAGCCCGCCCGCCTGGTTCGCGTCGGCGTTGAACCCCGCGATGATCAGCAGCACACCCACGATCGCGTACACGACAGCCTTCGCCAGGTACCCGGCCATCCCCAGCTTCTCGACCCAGTTCCGGTTGGTGTCGAGATCCTCCATGAAGCTCTTCTTGATCGCCTTGACCGCGGCGGCCACCGCCACCCCGAGCACGACGACCCCGCCCAGCACCACCAGAAACGGCCCGGCAGGCCACGACAGCACCTCCGCCGTCAGCCCCTGCGACTGCCCGGTCGACGAGCTTTCACCACTCCCGATCGCCAGCTGCACAGCCGAGCTCCCGATGCCGACCGCCACCACACCCCGCACCCCGGACCCGATGCGCTTGCGCACCCGTCTGCCCTTGTCCGTCACCCAGTGATAGCCATTCGCGACCATCAAGGCCTGCCATCCCGCGAACGCCAGCAACCCGGCCGCCAGCGCCCACAGCACAATGCCTCCGAACGCGGTCGACCCGACCTCGGCGAGCGCGCCCTTCTGGTCGGCCGATTGCCCTGACTCACCAAAGGCCACCTTGACCGCGATGTAGGCGATCACCAGATGGACGAACCCGAAGCAGCCCATCCCGATCCGGCCCAGCACCTGGGCGACGTCACTCTTCTCAGCACGCGATGCCATGTCAGCCATCGCTTCAGTCTCACCCGGCCGAGTGCCCCTCGCCGATCGACTGCTCCGTCCAGCCCAATCAGCGGTCGTGAGTGTTTAGACCGGTTAGAACCGGCGGTACCACTCACGAGGCATGATCAAGCGCATGCGGCTTCACGGAACCTGGTCAGAGCGGGAGATCTACCCCCATGACCCCGAATTCAGCACGGTCACGTTCCGTCCGGACGGCACCGGCTGGCTGCTGTGGGAGAGCTGGAGCAGCTCGTTCGACGTCCAGCGCTTCACCTGGCGCATCATCGGCCCCGCGCTGCTGCGGATCCACTTCGTCCGCTACCTCTTCGGCACCTGGACGATCGACGACGCCAGAAAAGTCACCTACACCGTCGAAACCGACGAGCCCGAAGACCGAGTCCTCGTCACGACCTTCAAGATCACCGACGAACTGGGGTTCGAGCGCGACCTCTCCGACGGCACGGTTGGCAGCCGCTTCAAGCGCGAAGCCGACGCCGAAGACCCCACCGCATGAAAAAGGGGTCGTGAGTGTTTAGACCGGTTAGAACCGGCCGGAACACTCACGACCCCAAAAGGCTCAGCCGCGCAGGAGGGCGCGGGCCATCACGACCTTCTGGATCTGGTTGGTGCCTTCGTAGATCTGGGTGATCTTGGCGTCGCGCATCATGCGCTCGACCGGGAAGTCGCGGGTGTAGCCCGCGCCGCCGAAGAGCTGGACCGCGTCCGTGGTCACCTGCATCGAGATGTCCGAGGCGTACGCCTTCGCGGCCGAGGCCATGAAGCCGGCGCGCTTGTCGCCGCGCTCGGTCGCCGCGGCGGAGGCGTAGACGAGGTGGCGGGCCGCCTCGATCTTGGTGCCCATGTCGGCGAGCATGAACTGGATGCCCTGGAAGTCGGCGATGGCCTTGCCGAACTGCTTGCGGTCCTTGACGTATGCGATCGAGGCGTCGAGCGCGCCCTGTGCGATGCCGAGCGCCTGGGCGCCGATGGTCGGGCGGGTGTGGTCGAGCGTGCGGAGCGCCGTTTTCAACCCGGTGCCGGGCTCGCCGATGATGCGGTCCTCGGGGATGACGCAGTTCTCGAAGTAGATCTCGCGGGTGGGCGAGCCCTTGATGCCGAGCTTGCGCTCCTTGGGGCCGACCGAGAAGCCGGGGTCGTCCTTGTGCACGACGAACGCCGAGATGCCGTTGGCCTTCTTCTCGGCGTCGGGGTCGGTGACGGCCATGACCGTGTACCAGGAGGACTCGCCCGCGTTGGTGATCCAGCACTTGGTGCCGTTGAGGACCCAGGTGGAGCCGTCGAGGCGGGCGCGGCAGCGCATGGACGCCGTGTCGGAACCGGCTTCGCGCTCGGACAGCGCGTAGGAGGCCGAGGCCTCGCCGGAGGCGATCGACGGGAGGACGAGCTTCTTCAGCTGGTCCGAAGCGGACAGGATGATCGGCTGGGTGCCGAGCTTGTTGACCGCGGGGATGAGCGAGGCCGAAGCGTCCACCCGGGCCACTTCTTCGATGACGATGCAGGCGGCGATCGCGTCGGCGCCCTGGCCCTCGTACTCGTCGGGGATGTGGACGGCGTTGAAGCCCGCCTTGACCAGCGCGGCGTTGGCCTCCGCCGGGTACCGCTCCTGCTCGTCCACCTCGGCGGCGTACGGGAGGATCTCCTTCTCGGCGAGTGCGCGTACGGCAGCACGCAGCTCCTCGTGCTCCTCGGCCAGTTCGTACAGCCCGGGGCCTTCAGACACCTGCGTCACCTCTCTCGAGCAAGGATTTCCCAACCTCTCGATGTTAGCGTCCGTTCACTATCGTGGACTGTGGCGTCCACCCCAGTTCTTGTGCTCCGCACCCCAGTTTTCGTAGGTTCGAGTGATGGATCTCACGGTCTCGCCCTCGGAGTTTCCCCGCTCGCTCGACTACCCGGAGGCGCCCGTCGGGTCGCTGCTGGTCGGGGCCGCGCGCCGCTTCGGCGATCGGACGGCGTTCGCGCACGGTGACGACAGCCTGAGCTTCACCGACACCTACCGGGCCGCCTGCCGGTTCGCCAACGCACTACGAGCTGACGGGATCGGGCACGGCGACGTGGTCGCGATCCATCTGCCGAACTGCCTCGCGTATCCCGTCGCCTACTACGGAACCTTGCTGGCCGGAGCCACTTTCAGCCCGGCGAATCCGCTACTGCCACCCGACGATCTGGCCTTCCAGCTCGCCGACTGCGGCGCCGTCGCGATCGTCACCTTCGGACCGCTTTCGCAGAGTGTGGACGTCGTTCGCGACCGGACCTCGGTACGGCGCGTCATCGTCGTCTCGCCGACGAGCGAGGACCAGCCGAGCTTCGACGCGTTCCTCGATGGACAGCCGGAAACTCGCCCCGACGTGCCGATCGACCCCTATCGGGACCTCGCGCACCTGTCCTACACGGGCGGCACCACCGGGCGCTCGAAGGGTGTGCGGCTGCCGCATCGCAACGTCGTCGTCAACACGCTGCAGTGCGCGGCGCTGCAGACCGGATCACTGCCCGCGGTCGACGAAGACGGAAATCCGACCCTCGATCAGGTCGGCGACCCGGACGAATGGCCGACGCGCCTCGGCGCAGGCGTGGCCATCAACCTGACGCCGTGGTTCCACGCCATGGGAACGATCGGCGGCCTCAACATCCCCGTGCTGACCGGCGTCAGCATCCACCTGCACGACCGCTTCGACCCGCCCGCGTACTGCGCCGACGCCGAACGCCTGCGGGTGCACACCATCGCGGGCGCGCCCGCGTTGTTCGCCGCGCTGCTGACCTGCCCCGACTTCCACACGCGGGACCTCTCCTCGGTCCAGGTGCTCAGTTCCGGCGCGGCGCCGCTGCCGCACGAGATGATCAAGGCCTTGCAGAAACGGCTTCCCGGCGTGCCGATCGCCGAGGGCTACGGCCTGACCGAGGTCACCATGGGCGGCGTCATCTCGCCGCCGTACCGCTCGGGGCTGCGCAAGGTCGGCTCGGTCGGGGTGCCTCTGTTCGACACCGAGGTCAAGGTCGTCGCGGCCGAGGGCGGCGAGGAACCGTTGCCGCCCAACACCGAAGGCGAGGTCTGCCTGCGCGGCCCGCAGGTGATGGCCGGGTACCTGAACCGGCCGGAGGAGACCGCGGCCGCGCTCGTCGACGGCTGGCTGCACACCGGCGACATCGGCGTGCTCGACGACGACGGCTACCTGTCCATTGTGGACCGCAAGAAGGACATGCTGCTGTACAAGGGTTACAACGTCTACCCACGCGAACTCGAGGAGCTGCTGATCGCGCATCCGGCCGTCACCGCGGCCGCCGTGGTCGGACGGCCGCGGGCCGATGTCGGCGAGCTGCCGGTCGCCTTCGTGGTCAAGGCGACCGACACCACGGCCGAGGAGATCCTCGCCGACATCAACGCGAAAGTGTTGCCCTACAAGCGAATTCGCGAACTCAAGTTCGTCGACGAGATCCCGGTCTCCGCGGCGGGCAAGATCCTCAAGCGGGAACTCCGGCAACAGCTTTAGCCCGAAAGCCACTTTCGGCAGATCGCATCTGACGAAAGTGGCTTTCGGGCTAAAACCTACGAGCCCTGGACCTTGGAGCGCAGGGCGGCGTCCTTGTCGAGGACGAGCTTTTCGAGGTCGGCCTGGAAGCGGGTCATCTTCTTGCGCAGGTCCTCGTCGAACGCGGCGAGCATGCGCACGGCCAGCAGGCCGGCGTTGCGGGCGCCGCCGACCGACACGGTCGCGACCGGGACGCCGGCGGGCATCTGGACGATCGAGAGCAGCGAGTCCATGCCGTCCAGGTACTTCAGCGGGACCGGGACGCCGATGACCGGCAACGGCGTGGCCGAGGCGACCATGCCGGGCAGGTGCGCGGCGCCGCCGGCGCCCGCGATGATCACCTTGAGGCCGCGGGTGACGGCCGACGTCGCGTAGTCCAGCATGCGCTGCGGGGTGCGGTGCGCCGAGTAGACGCCGACCTCGTAGGACACGCCGAACTCGTCGAGCGCCTGACCGGCCGCCTCCAGCACGGGCCAGTCCGAGTCGCTGCCCATGATCACGCCCACCTGCGGCGCCATGATGTTCTCCTAGTGGATCTCGTGGCCGTCCAGCCAGACGGCGTGGGACAGCCAGTGTGCGGACAGCAGCGCGCGGTCGCGCAGCTCTTCCATGCGGTCACCGAGGAATGTGACGTGACCGAGTTTGCGTCCGGGCCGTTCTTCCTTGCCGTACAAGTGAACCTTGGCGTCCGGATAGCGGGCGAAGAGGTGGTGGACGCGCTCGTCCGGGCCCATCGACGGCTTCTCGTCGGCGCCGAGCACGTTGCCCATCACGCAGGCGGGCTTGAGCAGTTCGGTCGCGCCGAGCGGGTAGTCGAGCACGGCACGCAGGTGCTGCTCGAACTGCGAGGTGCGCGAGCCGTCCATGGTCCAGTGGCCCGAGTTGTGCGGCCGCATGGCGAGCTCGTTGACCAGCACGCCGTCCTCGGTCTCGAACAGCTCGACCGCCAGCAGGCCGACGACGTTGAGCTGGGATGCGATACGCAGCGCCAAATCCTGGGCGAACTGCGTCAGGCCGTCGCTCAGTCCCGGCGCGGGCGCGAGCACCTCGGTGTTGATGCCGCCGCGCTGCACGGTCTCGACCACCGGCCACGCGGCGCCCTGGCCGAACGGCGAGCGGGCGACCAGCGCGGACAGCTCACGCTTCATGTCCACTTTGGACTCGACGAGCAGCGGTGTGCCCGCGGCCAGCAGCTCGGGGACGACCTCGCGCGCGTGCTGCGCGGTGTCGAGCATCCAGACGCCGCGGCCGTCGTAGCCGCCCTCGGCCGCCTTGAGCACGACCGGCCACGAGTGCGCCTCACCGAACGCCGCCACGTCCTCCACAGAGGACACTTCGGCGAACGCCGGGCCCGCGATGTCCATCCCGGCCATCATCTCGCGCATGACCAGCTTGTTCTGCGCGAACGCCAGCGCCTCCGGGCCCGGCCGCAGCGTGTGGCCTTCCTGGGCGAGCTGGTACATGTGCTCCCACGGGACGTGCTCGTGGTCGAAGGTCACCACGTCGACGTCCTTGGCGAACGCGCGCAGCGCGTCGAGGTCCGTGTGGTGACCCTGGACGACCTTGCCCGCGACGAGCCCGGCGGACTCGTTCTCACCGGCGGCCATGACGTGCAGCGACTGGCCGAGTGAGATGGCGGCCTGGTGCGTCATCCTGGCGAGCTGGCCGCCGCCCACCATGCCGACGATCGGAAGACCCGTGTGTTTGTCCATAGCGAGGTAAAGACTACTGAGCGGGTACCGGGACGGTTCGCAGGAGCCGGACTTCGCGGACGGCGAGCACCACCAGCACCAGCGCCGCTGCCAGCACGTACGCGTTCCCGAGCACGGAAAGTCCGATGCCCCAACGGAATTCGTGGTCGCCGCCGTTCGGCACCAGCATCACCACACAGCAGGCGAACAGCGCCGCGACCGCGAACCCGGCCAGCCGGTGCCCGCGCGTGACGAGCAGCACGACCAGCGGCACCGACCACACCCAGTGATGCGTCCACGAGACGGGTGACAGCAGCAGCGCGTAGAACGCCGTCACCAGCAACGCGCCGTGGTCGTCGCCGCGCCGGTGCAGCCGCCACACCAGCCAGACCGCGGGCACCGCGAGCACGGCGCCGATGGCCAGCGCGACCGTCAGAGACCAGGGCGCGAGGTGGGAGGCGCGGCTGACCATGCCGTTCAGCGACTGGTCGAAGATCCAGTGCACCGCGCCGACCCGGCCGGGGTCGCCCATGAGCGACCAGTACTTGGCCGCGTCCGACGGGATCACCACGAACATCAGTGCTTGCAGGCCTACGAAGGTGCCCAGCGCGCGGAACGCGTCGGCCCGGCGTCCGGTCAGGAACAGGTGCGGGATGAAGATCAACGGCGTCAGCTTCACGGCCGCGGCCATGCCGATCAGCACGCCGCCCCAGCGCGAGCCGCGACGGCAGACGACCAGCACGTCGACCACGATGACGGCCATCAGTATCAGGTTGATCTGCCCGAGGAACAGCGTCTTCCACACCGGCTCCAGCGCCAGCGCGCCGGCCACGGCGGCGGGCAACCACAGCGTCCGGACACCGAACACCCGGATGACCACGGCCAGCGAAAGCACCGAAAGCGCCGACACGACGCCCCAGATCAGCCCTTGCGGGATCGCGACGAGCGGCAGGAACAGCAGCGCGGCGGCAGGCGGATACGTGAACGGCAGGTTCACCCACGACGGCAGCGTGGTCAGCATGCGATCGCTGTAGACCTGCTCGCCCTTCAGCATGGTCAGCGCGCCCGCGCGGTAGACAGCACTGTCCGCGCCGAGGTGCCAGCCGGCCAGCCAGCCGACGATCCCGACCGTGAGCGCCGCCGCGATCAGGAGCGCGACGAGGGCCTTAGCCGACTTCGGCAGCACTCGCCCGCCGTTTCTGAAGACCCCACCGCAGCGTGATCGCGGCGAACAGCACGAGCGGCATCAGGATGTACGCACTGCCGAGGATGTTCTGCCACACCTTCCAGTGCAGCTCGACATTGCGGCCGTTCGGCAACAGCAGCAGCACGCAGCTCACGAAGACGTAGAACACCGCCACCGTGCCCAGCCAGCGCCGCCACGCCTTCGCGGGCGAGGTCTGCGGCAGCCGCGAGACCAGCAGCACGATCAGCGGGACCACCCAGACCCAGTGGTGAGACCAGGAGACCGGCGAGATCAGCAGGATCCAGAACGCGGTGACCAGCAGCGCGGCCAGCGCCTGCCCCTTCTTGTGGAACTTCAGCATCAGCCACAGCGCCGGGATGGCCAGCACGATGCCGATGCCCATGGCCGCCTTCGACGCCCAAGGCGCGAGGTCGGACGCGCGGTTGAGCAGCGCGTTCAGCGACTGGTTGCCGGCCCAGTGCACCGGGCCGATGCGGCCGGTGTCGGGCAGCGTGACCGTCCAGTACCTGGCCGCGTCGTGCGCGTTGACCAGGAACATCGCGCCCTGGATCACGATGAAGGTGACGAACGCGCGCACCGCGTCCATCCGGCGCCCGGTGACGAACAGGTGCCCGATGAAGACCAGCGGGGTCAGCTTGATCGCCGCCGCGACGCCGACCAGCACGCCTCCCCAGCGTGAGCCGCGGGCGCCGATCACCAGGATGTCGAGCATGATCAACGCCATCAGGATGATGTTGATCTGGCCGAGGAAGATCGTCCGCCACACTGGTTCGAGCGCGAAGAAGACCAGGAAGAACGCCAGCGTCGAGCGCGCGGGCGAGGCCCACCAGCGCGGGCCGTCCGCGGCGGGGCGCGGCAGCGCGCCGATCGCGATCCGGATGACCAGCGCGAGCGCGGCGAGCGACACCGCGGTCAGCAGGCCCCAGGCGACCTGCGCCGGAAAGAACGCCAGCGGGATGAAGAAGGCGGCGGCGGACGGCGGGTAGGTGAACGGCAGCAGCGCCCACCACGGCTCCGGGATCAGCGTGTTCGCGTCGTAGAGCGGGTCGCCGTTGAGCAGCGTGATCGCGCCGGCGCGGTAGACCGCGCTGTCCACGCCGAGAACCCAGTCGTGCTGCCAGCCCCAGAAGCCGACCCCGATCGCGACCAGCGGCGCCAGCGCGAGAATGAAGATCGACTTCGGTCGGTGGAACAGGCGCGCGATCGACCTGCGCAGCGCGAGTCGATGCTGGGAAGGGCTGGCCGAAGCTTCGCCGTCAGCGGCGGCGGGTACGGTCCGGGTCACCCCATCAGGAAATCATGACGGGCTTTTCACCGGTCAGGAAGCCCCTAAGAGCGGGCGTGGGCGTCCAGCAGCTCACAGGCGCCGTGATGCGACGGCGGCAGGCGGACGATCGAGATCCGCGCCGGTTCGATGTCGCGGAGCTGGGAGTCGATGGACAGCCGCTCGTTCAGCTCGCGCCGCAGCAGGACACCCCGCGAGGCGATGCGCCCGTCACGCGGGACCAGCGCCGCAGCCGTCGACGGCCCGAGCGAAGCGACGCTCTCACCGCCGTCGAACACCGCCCGGATGGCGTCGGCGACCAAGATCATGCCGGTCAGCCGTGACCAGCCGGCGACGCCCGAGAAGTCCATCGAGACCACGAGCAGCAGATGCTCCTCGGCCGCGGCGCGCTCGTCGCGCTCGGCCTGGCGGTAGATCTCGCCGAGCCGGGTGCGCAGGTACGCGGCGGTCGGCAGGCCGGTCAGCGGATCGGTGACCTCGGTGTGCGCGATCTGGTCGGTGGCGACGTCCGCCCAGGCCAGTGCGGTGAGCCGGATCAGCCGCGCCGGTGTGGTGTCCGGATCGGGTGCGACGAAGCCGTCGGCGGTGCCGGGTTCGGCCAGCACGGCGTGCAGTGCCGCCAGGTCGTTGAGGGTTTCCGCGAGCCCGGCGCCCGCCGCGGCCCGCGCTCTCCCGAGTCCGGCGAGCGCCACCTCGGCGCGGCCGCCGCGCAGCAGCGCCGCACAGACGGCGTCGACTTCGGGCAATGCCCAATCGCTCGGAAATCGCCAGCCCGCGGCGATACTGGCAGCACGCCAACGCGCGCGCAGTGTCCGAAGCGGAGTGTCCACATCGCCGGGTGACGACGCGGGTTCGCCGTTTCCGAACAGAGCCGGCACATCCACTGGCTACGCCCTCTCGTTTGATCTTCCGACGAGGTGACGCGATGGACGGGCACACGTGACGGTGATTTCGAAGGAAGCTTTTTCGCGTTTTGCGCGAGCTCACCCCCGGGGGTGGGTGAAATTTTTGCATCCTCCGGGTCATCGGCCGCCCCTTTCCGTGACGACGGCCGCCCCGTCCGTCACACTGAGCGCTGCGTCAAGTCCAGACCTAGGAGTGCCGTGTCCACCGTCCCCGCGGATCTCAGCAGCAAGAGCGATGCCGAGCTCATCGAATCCGTGCGTCACGGCCAGATCGCCGCTTACGGCACGCTGTACGAACGGCACGCCGGCGCCGCGCACAACCTGGCCCGCCAGCTCGCGCGGTCCGGCGCCGAGGCCGACGACCTGGTGTCGGAGGCGTTCGCCAAGGTTTTGGACACGTTGCGTGCCGGAAAGGGTCCCGATTCAGCCTTCCGTGCCTATCTGCTGACCGCACTCCGTCACACCGCGTATGACAAGACGCGTAAGGACAAGCGCGTCGACCTCACCGAGGACATGACCGACGTCGGTGGCGCGGTCGGCGAGGCGCTGACCGTCCCGTTCTCCGACACCGCGGTCGCCGGGCTCGAGCGCACGATGGCCGCGAAGGCGTTCGCGCGGCTGCCCGAGCGCTGGCAGGCCGTGCTGTGGCACACCGAGATCGAGCAGCAGTCGCCCGCCGAGGTCGCGCCGCTGCTCGGGCTGACCGCGAACGGCGTCTCCGCGCTCGCCTACCGCGCGCGTGAAGGCCTGCGGCAGGCGTATCTGCAGGTCCACCTGGCCGAGACGTCGGCGGAGCGCTGCCGCGCGACCGCCGAGCGGCTGGGCGCGTGGACCCGCGACGGACTGTCCAAACGGGAGAAGAACCAGGTCGAGACGCACCTCGACGAATGCGAGCGCTGCCGCTACCTCGCGGCCGAGCTCGCCGACGTCAACGGCGGCCTGCGCCTCATCATCGCGCCGATGGTGCTCGGTGGCGGGGTGCTCGGCTACCTCGCGGCGGTCGGCGCCGCCAAGGCGAGCGCGGCGACGGCCGGTGCCGTCTTCGGCGCGGCCGCGGCCGCGGGCTCCGGTTCGGGTGGCGCGGCCGCGGGTGCGGCGGCCGGACCGCGTCAGTTCGCCAGCGTCGCCGCGTCCGGGGTGGCCGTCGCGGCCGCCGTCGCGGTGGCACTCGCCGCGGGTGGCGGCACGCAGGAGATCCCGGCGGCCGTGCAGGCACCCGCCGCCGTGGCGCCCGCGACACCGCCGCCTCCTCCCCCACCGCCGCCTCCGAAGCCCGCCGTGCCGACGCCGAACCCGCCGCCCCCGGCGCCGACGCCCACGCCCACGCCTGAACCGGCTCCCGAACCGACGCCGACTCCCGCTCCGCCGACGCCGTCGGAAACCCCGACTCCGACACCGGAGCCTCCGCCTCCGCCGCCACCGGCGAAGGTCATCGCCGCCGGGCCCGCGCAGGGCGTCCAGCTGCAGCCGGGTTCCGGCCCGGTCAACATGCCGATCACCGTCAAGAACGACGGCGGCACCAAGTCCGAGCCGGTGCAGGCCGAGCTGAAGCTCCCGCCCGGCGTCACGGCCGTGCCCGCCGGTGGCGGCAACGCGCCGCAGAGCCTCGCGCAGGAACAGCCGGGCCCGATCGCCGTCGCGTGCCCCGGCGGCACCGGCACGATCGTCTGCAAGACGGGCACCGGGCTCGAACCCGGCCAGTCGGCGGTGCTCACGTTCCGCCTGGTCGCCGACGACACCGCGAAGACCGGCACGCTCACCGGCTCGGTCAGCGCGGGCACCGAGATGCAGGTCCAGGTTCAGGTCAAGGTCGACGTCAAACCGCCGCCGGACGCGCTCGCGCTGAAGGTCACCAGCGCGTGGGACTCGGCGCTGCCCTGGGTGCGGCACCCGGTCGTGCACGTGTCGGTCCGCAACACCGGGCCGACCACCAAGCCGGTCACCGTCACCTTCGACTACCCGGGCCAGCTGATCCTCGGCAACTGGCGCGCCAAGTGCGCCCCGATCGCCGACGGCACGTCCTGCGTCAGCAAGGACTCGCTGAAGCCGAACGAGCACCTCGACCTCTGGCTCGCGCTGGACCGCCGCCCGCCCCGCGAACAGGGCGTCACCGTCTCGGCGAAACTCGGCGTGGCTTCGGCTTCGCAGACGTTGTTCTTCGACTGCCACGGCCGCCTCTGCCAGGTCGACCCGGCGCCGCCTTCCGAGGCGACTTTGACGCCGAGCACCTCACCGACTTCGCCTACCAAGAAACCGACTTCGAAGACGAAAACACCGGAATCGACGAAGCCGTCCGAGGAACCGACGACCGAAAGCAAGCAGGAGCCGACCACCAGCGCTCCGCCGACGCCAGAGCCGGTTCCACCAGGGGAAACCGGTCGCGAAGTACTCCCCGGTATCAGGCTGCCGTTCTGACCGGAGTAGCTTCTGGCGCATGCCGAGCCTGCGGGCGCAGCTGACCAAACATCGCGAACTCTTACGTTTCGCGATCGTCGGGGGAATCAGCTTCGCGATCACCACCGCGATCAACTACGCGCTGAAACTGACCGTGCTGACGGACAAGCCGACCATCGCTTTGGCGATCGGCGTCCTGGTCGCCACGATCTTTTCCTACGTCGCGTCCCGCGAATTCGCCTTCGACACCCGAGGCGGCCGCGAAAACCGCCACGAGGCCGCGCTGTTCTTCATCATCAGCGCGATCTCACTCGGCCTGAACGCGCTGCCGCTCTTCCTCGCGCGCAACCTGTTCCACATCCACACGCCGCACGTCAGCTACGCCTTTCAGGAGACCTCCGACTTCGTGTGCGGCATGATCCTGGGCACCCTCCTCGGCACGGTCTTCCGCTTCTGGGCCCTGCGCAAGTGGGCCTTCCCCGAAGCCGACGCCCGCCCCCGCGTCGTCCGCGGCGGCAACCGCCGCCCGACCCCAGCCCTCACCGACGAAAAAGCCGCCTGACCCAGGCCTTCCCCACCCACGCCGCACCTCCCGAATGCGTCCTTCGGTCCGCAGCAGGACCCCAATGCGTCCTTCGGTCCCTGCCAAGTCCCCAATGCGGCTTTCGGTCCCTGCCAAGTCCCCAATGCGGCTTTCGGTCCCTGCCAAGTCCCCAATGCGGCTTTCGGTCCGTGGCACCTCCCGAATGCGTCCTTCGGTCCGTACCAGGTCCCCAATGCGTCCTTCGGTCCCTGGCAGGTCCCCAATGCGTCCTTCGGGACCTGGCGTGAGCCCGAAAGCCACGTTCGTCAGGTCCTGAAGCCCGAAAGCCACGTTCGTCAGATCGCATCTGACGAAAGCCACTTTCGGGCTTCGGCGAGCGGGGCGGAAACGGACATTGGGGGCGGAAAGGCGTCTGACCTGCGCCGTGACCGTCACCACTGGGTTTTCCTCCTGGCGCACAGGTCTGTGAACGCGTAACCGGCGATACGTAGACTGCGATTCGTGGCCGTCGTCGAAACCGTGCTCGCGCACACGCCAGAACCCTTGCGCCGTGTGCTGATCAAGCATCGCGAACTGCTGAAGTTCGGCATCGTCGGCGGCACGACCTTCGTGGTCGACAACGGGATCTGGTACCTGCTGAAGCTCAGCGTGCTGTACTCGAAGCCGACGACCGCGAAGGCGATCGCGATCATCATCGCGACCATCGTGTCGTACATCCTCAACCGCGAATGGTCTTTCCGTACCCGCGGCGGCCGGGAGCGGCACCATGAGGCCGCGTTGTTCTTCCTGGTGAGCGGTACCGCCGTGGTGGTCAACCTGATCCCGTTGTACGTGTCGCGGTACGTGCTGGACCTGGAGGTCCCGCATGTGACGCGGTTCGTGCAGGAGTTCGCGGACTTCGCGAGCGGGTCGATCATCGGCATGCTGCTGGCGATGGTGTTCCGGTTCTGGGGTTTCAAGCGCTGGGTGTTCCCCGACGAACTCGGCAAGCGGCGCCGCGACGAAGAGCCGGAAGCCGACGTCACGCCGCTGCGGCCGTAGCTCACACGGCTCGGAGCCAGACAGGCGAAAGACGAGCACGACCGTGTGATCACCCGTGTTGACCTGCGAAATTCCCCGATAACGTTCGCGAACGCACTATCCGTGAACTGTCGAACTCGGGGAGTAGCGAAATGAGCAGACGAATCGGCCGGTTGACCGCGGTTTCCGCGCTGGCGCTGGCTTGCCTGGTGGCGCCGGGCAGCGCGGCCGTCGCGACCGCGTGCGCCGGGGAGAACACGTCGACCGGTGGCGCGTTCGCCGACGGCGGCGAGCTCAGTCCGGCCAAGGCGGAAGCCGCGCAGCGGAAACTGAAAACGGGCACACCGAGGATCGGGCAGGTGAGCATTCCGGTCCATTTCCACGTGATCAGTGACGGCGCGAAAGGCGCCGTCTCGATCCAGCGGCTGAGCAAGCAGGTCGACGTGCTCAACCAGACGTTCTCCGGCACCGGTTTCGCCTTCACCGCCGCGAGCGCGACGTCGTACGACCGGGCCGACCTGTTCTACGACCAGTCGCTCACCTCCCCGCCGGGCGCCCGCGAGATCGCGATGAAGAAGGCCATGCGCAAGGGTGGCGTGCGCGACCTGAACATCTACACGGTGCAGACCGACGAGAGCGCGCTCGGCTGGGCCACTTTCCCTTGGGACTACAAGGAAAACCCGCAACTCGACGGCGTGATCCTCAATCACGACGTGCTGCCCGGCGGCGCCTTCGTCGGGCTGAGCACCGGCAAGATCGGGACGCACGAGGTCGGCCACTGGCTCGGCCTGCTGCACACCTTCCAGGGTGTCGGCTGCGAGCCGCCCGGTGACTACGTCGACGACACCCCGGCGCAGGACACCGCCAGCCGGGGCGGCTGCCCGACGAGCCAGGACTCGTGCCCGTCGCCCGGCGACGACCCGATCCACAATCACATGGACTACACCAATGATCTCTGCCGGACGATGTTCACGCCCGGCCAGGTGACCCGCATGCAACAGGCCTGGAACGCCTTCCGCGCCTAGGCCGAAGAGGGATCGTGAGTGGTATGGCCGGTTCTAACCGGCCGTACCACTCACGACCCCGTTAGCCCGTTTGGCGAAAAGGTAGGCCTGCGAGAGACTTCAGCACGTGTTTAATTCCGGGGGCAGATGGCCGCGCGACTCCGTCGCCGTCATGCTGCTCTCGCTGGCGTTCCTCGCCATCGCGGCGGCCGGGATCGCCTGGCGTGGCGCGGCGCCGTCCGACGGGACCAAGATCAATGTCGGCGACTCGGTGACCTCGACCGAGGCGGTGACCGTCCAGGCCATCGTCGCCGACACACCGCTGCGGGTCGGCGACCGGATCGTCGCCATCGACGGCGAAAAACCCGACCATGTGTTCAACGGCGTTTCCGTCCACGCCGGCCAGGCGCTGCGCTACGACATCGTCCGCGACGGCCGCGCCCAGTCGATCGACGTGACGCTGCGCGAATACCCGGTGCTGGCGAGTGTCGTGCGCGGATGGCCGTCGCTGCTGGTCAACGTCGTGCTGCTGGTCACCGCGCTGGTGATCTTCCTGGTCAGACCGAGGGACCAGGCCGCGCACGCGGCGATCCTGCCGTCGTCGATCGGGGCGGCGACGCTGGCCTGGTCCGGCTACTTCCAGCTCCAGGCGCTCGACCTGGTCGCCGGCACGCAGTTCTGGCGCTGGTGGGGCGGGCAGCTGACGTTCGCGCTGCTGTGGGGCGGGATCCTGCATTTCGCGCTCGCGTTCCCCGAGACCTCGGCGTACCGGAACTACCGCAGGGCGGTGCTCGCGGGCTACGCGGGCCCGCTCGTCTGCTACGCGCTCGTCGCCGCGTTCGCGTTGCTCACGCTGGACAATCCGCTGGCGAGACTGGCCGTCGCCGGGTCGCCCGCGCTGCCCGCGGTGGCGGTCTACCCGGCGCTGATCGTGGTCACGCTCGTCACCAGGTACTTCCGGACCCGCGATCCGCAGCTGCGCCGCCGGATGCGCTGGGCGGCCGCCGCGGTCGCGGGCGGCGCGCTCGTCTACCTGTTCGTGTGGATACTGCCCGCCGCGCTCTTCGGCAGCCCGCCGTTCCCGATCCAGTATCAGACTTTGACGTTCCTGCCGATCCCGCTCGCCGTGACCGTGGCGATCCTGCGGCACAAGGCACTCAACATCGACGTGGTGCTGTCGCGCTCGCTGGTCTACGGCACGCTCAGCGTCGGGCTGGTCGGGCTCTACATCGGCGTGGTCACCCTGCTCAGCCAGGCGTTCCCGCCGATGGACCGGCTGTGGCAGCAGGCGATCGCCGCCGCGGCCATCGCGATCGCCGTGCAGCCGCTGCGCGCGTGGCTGCAGTCGATCATCAACCGGCGGCTGTTCGGCGAGCGGACCGATCCGTACCACGTGGTGTCGTCGCTGGCGAAGCGGCTCGAAGGGGTGCGCGCGCCCGCCCAGCAGCTCGACGCGATGGTCGAGACGATCGGCACGCAGCTGCGCCTGTCGTACGTGGCCATCGAACTCGACCGGACGCGCGGCAGCGAGAAGGCCGCGAGCTTCGGGGAGCCGACCGCCGACTCGCACCGGCTTCCGCTGACCTACCAGGGCGAGCTGGTCGGGCAGCTGGTGATCGCCCGCCGCGGCCAGCGTGAAGTGCTCGGCCGCAAGGAGCGCTCGGTGCTCGCCGAGGTCGCGCTGCACGCCGGGACCGTGGTGCACACCGCGCGGCTGACCGCCGACCTCATCCGCAGCCGCGACCGCCTGGTCTCCGCCCGCGAGGAGGAACGCCGACGGCTACTACGCGAGCTGCACGACGGCGTCGGCCCGACACTCGCCGCCGTCACGCTCGGCCTGCACGCCGGCCGTCGCAGCCTGCCGTCCGGCACGGCGGCCGAACCGCTGCTCGAACGGCTTCAGCAGACGCTGAGCGGCGCGGTCACCGAGATCCGCAGGCTCGCGCACGACCTGCGCCCGCCCGCGCTGGAGAGTCTCGGCCTGCTCGGGGCGGTCGAGGAGTACATCGGCAACGTCGACGGCCACGGCATGGCGATCACCATGGACACCCCGGCCGAGCTGCCGCCCATGCCGCCCGCGGTCGACGTCGCCGCGTACCGGATCATCTGTGAGTCACTCACCAACGTCACGCGACACGCACGGGCCAACAACTGCACGGTACGTATCCAGGTGGGGTCCGAGTTGCTCTTGGAAGTGATCGATGACGGTGTCGGCATCCGGGAGCGTGGCGGTGGTGGGATCGGGCTCGGCTCGATGCGCGAGCGGGCCACCGAGCTCGGTGGTGAGTTCAAGGCGGAGAAGATGACTTCAGGCGGGACCCGTATCCGCGCGACGTTGCCACTTCCAGGAGACAGCAAGTGAGCGAGGAATCGCTGAGAGTGATGGTGGTCGACGACCACCCGCTGTTCCGGTTCGGCGTCTGCACGCTGCTGACCTCGGAACCGACCATCGAGGTGGTCGGCGAGGCGGCCAGCGGGGCGAACGCGGTCAGCGCCGCGACGGCGTTGAAACCCGATGTCGTGGTGATGGACCTGCATCTGCCCGACATCAGCGGCGTCGAGGCGACCAGGCGGATCGTCGCCGAATGCCCGGAAGCGGGCGTGCTCATGCTGACCATGTCCGACGACAGCGAATCCGTGTTCGCGGCGATGCGTGCCGGGGCGCGCGGTTATCTGCTCAAGGACGCCGAGCCGGACGAAATCATCAGGGCGGTGCAGGCGGTCGCCCGCCGGGAGGCGATCTTCGGCCCGGACATCGCCACGCGGGTGCTCGGTTTCTTCAACAATGCCCAACCCAGCGCCGATCCGGTGTTCCCGGAACTGACCGGGCGCGAACGTGAGGTTCTCGCGCTCATCGCATCGGGGCAAAGCAATTCGGCGATCGCCCAGGAGCTTTCGCTGAGCCCGAAAACAGTGCGGAACCACATCTCCAGCGTGTTCAGCAAACTGCGGGTCGCCGACCGGGCCGAGGCCATCATCAAGGCCCGTGAAGCCGGTCTCGGTAAGTGATTTCGCCGAAAGCGCAACTGATTTTCCGCCACGAAAACAGAGGCGTTCAGGCGTTTTTTCGGGCAAGTCCGGGACAACGGTCCCATGTGCTCGGGACATCCGGGCGGGCAAAGTAGCGGTATGCGCGTGGGGGGACCTCGCGTGACAGAGGGGAAGTACCGAAATGCCAGACGCGAACAGGACGCCCGTTGTGGTTCGTGCGACGGACCCGATTCTCCACAGCGGAGTGTGCATGGCACTGCGCTCCCGCGATGAAGTCCGGCTGGTCGACGGCGAGTCCGCCGACGCTTCGACGGTCGCGCTGCTGGTCACCGACCGGCTCGACGACGCGATGACCAAACTGCTGTCTTCCTTGCACCATCAGGGTTTCACCCGCATCGTGCTGGTGGCGGGCGAGGTCGACGACAACGAGATACTGAGCGCCATCGAGCACGGCGTCTGCGCGGTCGCCCGCCGCGCGGAGGCGGGCCCGGAGGTGCTCGTCCGGCTCATCAAGGCCGCCGCGGCCGGTGAGGGCGCGCTGCCGCCGGACATGCTCGGCCGCCTGCTGAACCGGGTGTCCAAGCTCCAGCGTCAGGTGCTGCAGCCGCGCGGGCTGCACATCGGCGGGATGAGCAAGCGGGAGACCGAAGTGATCCGGCTGGTCGCTTCCGGGCTTTCGACGCAGGAGATCGCCGATGAGCTCTGCTACTCCCAGCGCACGGTCAAGAGCATCCTGCACGACGTGACCAACCGGTTCCAGCTGCGCAACCGCTCGCACGCCGTGGCGTACGCGCTGCGCGAAGGGCTGATCTGATTCCCTTGATCACTCAGGTCGACGACGCGCTGTGCAGGCTCATCGGCGGGCAGCTGCCCGCCGGCACGGCGGTGAGGCTGGACGCACCCAAGCCGACTTGGCAGACGGAGGCGGACATCCAGAGTGTCGACCTCTTCCTGTTCGGGCTGCGCGACGCCGGGGAGAGCGGCGCGCAGCCCGGCAAACACTGCGCGCTGACCTATCTGGTCACCGCGCGCGCGGGCAAGGTCCACGAGGAGCACCTGCTGCTGCAGCGGGCGCTCTGCGCGGTCATCGGCACCGAGTTCCTCCCGGACCACCTGCTGCCGGACGGGTTCGACGGCCAGGTCTCGGTGCGGATCGCCGACCTGGACCCGACCCGGTTGTGGACGAGCCTCGGCATGCCGGCGCGTGCCGCCTTCGTGCTCACGGTGACCGTGCCGGTGGCCGAGCTCACCGGCTCATGAGCTCGGCCTGGAACCGGCCCATCACCAAGCCGCCGAGCGAGGCGAGCGGGTCACCGAAGAAGGCGGCCCACTGCTCCGCCGAAACCGGGTTCTCCCGCTGCACCCTGCCGTTCCAGTTCGCGGTCACCTCGAGCCGGTAGCCGAGCACGCCGTTCAGTTCGAGGCCGTGCGCCGACGAGTCCACCGCACAGCGCCCGATCGAGACCTTGGTGTCCGGCGGCCGGAAATCCAGCCCGGTCTGCCGGAAGCGGGTGCCGGTACCGCCGCGCACCACGGGCGCGCCGGTGTCCAGCCCGCTGACGAACAGGCCTTTGAGTAGCGACGCGAGCGGGTCAGGCCGGTCACCGCCGCCATGCCAGACGGCGACGAGCTCACCGTCGAACGAGAGCAGCACGGAGACGGTGACCTTCCCCAGTCCGGTCGTCGCGCCGGCCACCGGACCCCTCGGCGGCTGGTAACCGTATGTCTGCGAATACACACCCAAAAGGTAGGTGGCGACGGCCACGCCGGTTGTGCCCGATCGGGCAGACCTTGGGGTGGAGAACCTGTGCGGAACTCACACCCGAACCTCAGCGAGGCACTCTTTCCGCAGGCCAGCGCACCTCCGGCACGTCGCCGGGGCGCGGCACCCGCAGGAATAGGCTGAAAACGGCAGGTCTGCTGCTGGACAGCTCCAGCCTGCCGCCGTCGGCCTCCACCAGCGCCCTGGCCAGCGCCAGCCCGACGCCGGTCGACCCGCCGCCGGAGAACCCGCGCTCGAACACGTGCGGCGCCAGCTCGTCCGGCACGCCCAGCCCGGTGTCGCTGACCTCGACCACGACGGTGCCCTCGGCGTCACCGCGCCTGGCGGCGATGGTGACCGTGCCGGCGCCGTGGCGCAGCGCGTTGTCGAGCAGCACGCCGATGACCTCACGCAGCCGTCCCGGCGTCACCCGCGCCATCAGGCCGTCCGCGACCCGCACCCGCAGGTTGCGGCCTTCCGCGCGCAGCAGCTGGCGCCATTCCTGGCAGATCTCCGGCATCGCGGCGGCGAGTTCGACCGGTTCGGCGCCGACCTCGCTGGCCGCGCGGGCGGCGGCGAGCAGCTCTTCGAGTGCCTCGGCGAGCCGGTCGGCCTGCTCCTGAGCGGCACGCGACTCGTCGACGACGTCCGGGTCCGGATGCACGGTGAGCGGCTCCAGCCGCAGCTGCAAGGCGGTCAGCCTGCTGCGGAGCTGATGCGAGACGTCACCGACGAGCTGGCGTTCCCGCTGCACGATCTGGGCGAGCGCGGTCCCGGAGGTGTCGAGCGCCTCGGCGACCATGTCCAGCTCGCCGACCCCGTACCGGCTCGGGTCGGGCCGGAAGTCGCCGCCGCCGAGTTTCGCCGCGCGCTCGGCGACGTGCCGCAGCGGCTTCGCGAGCCGCCGCGCGGTGACGGTCGCGACGACCGTGCCGGTGCCGACCGAAAGCGTCACGACCAAGACCACGAGCAGCACCACCTGGCCCTGCCTGGTCCGCATCGGCTCGGCGGGGATCGCCAGCGTGACCGAACCCTCGTGCGCGATCGGCGCGGACTCGGAGATCTGTTCCGGACCGGGATCGGTGCCGGTGCGCCGTTCCATCTCGCCCGGCAGGTCGACGACCATGAGGCTGTCCGATGGCGCGGCCAGCTTGGCCGGCCCGAGGTCGATGACCGCGCCGGGCGCGGCCAGCTGGTCGTCGAGCACGGTGGCGGCCCGCCGCACCGAAGCGGCGAGGCTCTCCCGTTGCAGTGTCTCGACGAGTTCCCAGGCGACCACGCCGAGCGGGATGCCCAGCGCGGCGCCCGTCACGGCGACGGCCAGCAGGATGGCCAGCAGGATGCGGCGGCGCACGGCTTATTCGGCGTTGAAGCGGAAACCGACACCGCGGACGGTGGCGATCCGGCGCTCGCCGTCCGCCTGCTTGCCGCCCGCCTCCTCGGTGGCGATCGCGAGCTTCCGGCGCAGCCACGACATGTGCATGTCGAGTGTCTTGGAGGTCTTGGACTCCAGGTCGTTCCACACCTCGGCGAGTATCTCGTCGCGGCTGACCACCTGACCGGCCCGCGTCATCAGCACCCGCAGCAGCTCGAACTCCTTGTTCGCCAGCTGCAGCTCGCGGCCGTCGACGGTGACCAGCCTGGCGCCGAGGTCCATCCGGATGCCGCCGGAGTCGAGCACGTCGGGCACCCGGCGGCGCAGCAGCGCCCGGATCCGGGCGAGCAGCTCGGCCAGCCGGAACGGCTTGGCGACGTAGTCGTCGGCGCCCGCGTCGAGCCCGACCACGAAGTCGACCTCGTCGGTGCGCGCGGTCAGCATCAGCACGGGCAGCTCGGTGCCGCTGGCTCGCAGCCGTCTGCACACCTCCAGCCCGTCCATCCCCGGCAGCCCGAGATCGAGTACGAGAAGGTCGACGCGCTGCTCCGCGGTCGCTTCCAGGGCGGACGGGCCGTCGGCCACGACTTCGACCTCGTAGCCCTCCCGCTGCAGCGCGCGGGACAGCGGGTCGGCGATGGCCGGGTCGTCCTCGGCAAGTAGCACCATGCTCACCTGGTCAACTCTACGGCGAATGGGCGTGAAACCATCGTCATCGTGCCTGGCTACGCGAACGATCTCACTCTTGCCACCCGGCTCGCCGACGCGGCCGACGCGATCACCACCGCGCGGTTCCGCGCGCTCGACCTGACCTTCGAGCGCAAGCCCGACCGGACCCCGGTGACCGACGCCGACACCGCCGTCGAGGACGCCATCCGCGCGGTGCTCGCGGCCGAGCGTCCCGACGACGACGTGGCGGGCGAGGAGCGCGGCGGCACCGCGGGCGCCGAGGGCCGCGCGTGGGTCATCGACCCGATCGACGGCACCAAGAACTTCCTCCGCGGTGTACCCGTGTGGGCGACACTGATCGCGCTCGTCGAGGACGGCACCCCGGTCGTCGGGATGATCAGCGCCCCGCTGCTCGGCCGCCGCTGGTGGGCCGCCGCGGGCGAGGGCGCGTTCTCGCGCGACTCGTCCGGCGAGCGCAGGCTGTCGGTCTCGGGCGTGTCGTCGCTGGAGGACGCCTACCTGTCGACGACGGACCTGAACTCGTGGACGCAGTACCACTCGCGTGAGCGCTACCTCGCGCTGACCGAGGCGTGCTGGGAGAACCGCGGTCTCGGCGACTTCTGGCACTACTGCCTGGTCGCGGAAGGCGCGATCGACGTCGCGGCCGAGGCGATCGTGAACCCGTGGGACGTCGCCGCGGCCCAGGTGCTGGTCACCGAGGCAGGCGGACGGTTCTCCGACCTCAAGGGCGAGGAGCGCTTCGACGGCGGCAACGCGCTCGCCACCAACGGCCGCCTCCACGACTCCGCCCTGGCGATCCTGCAGGGCTGACCAGGATAAAGCGGGCTTTACTCCCGGGGATAAAGCCCGCTTTATCCCCGGGAGTAAAGCCCGCTAAACACCGTCCTTGAGCACGACCGCGCCGCTCGCGACCTGGGCCCAGGTCAGCCTGCCGAACAGGTAATGGCAAGCCACCTGTTCGCTGGTGAACCTGGCCCAGTCGTAGCGGTTGCCCTGCTCGCGCCAGAACACCTCCCAGGCGTCGTCGACGCGCAGGAGGTTCCACGAGTTGTCGGCTTCGACGCCGATCGACACGACCTCGGGCGGCACGCCGACGGCCGCCAGCCAGCGCGGGATCGACTCGGCGTTCACAGTGCCTCCAGGTATCCGAGCGTGACCAGCTCCTCGGCCGAGTAGGCCGCGCGGTACCGCGTCCCGCCGCCGGGCTGGCCGAACCACGGCGCGGTGACCGTCCGCCACACCGGCAGCGCGCGCGTGACCCGGTAGCGCCGGTACGCCGACGAAGACGGCAGCGCGCGGTCCGCGAGCGGCGTGGCGTCCGGCGCGAAGATCCGGCCTGCGCCGAAGCGGTCGACGACGGTGTCCACCGGCAGCGTGATCGCCTCACCGGGCGCGGTCCCGCCTTCGGGGAACAACGCGCCCGGCGGCCAAGCGTACTCGGCGGTGTCCCCGCGCATCCCGCCAAGATATCGCCGTGACCAGGTCTTTTCGTCGAGTGAGCCGTACGGGCTGTGCCCGTCGAGCACGACGGCCGGCGGCTCGCCGGGTTGCGACGGGAGCGCCTGAGCGGGCACGGCGTCCAGCACGGCGGCGGTGTCGACCGGATCGGGATGGTCGCCAGGCGGGAACCGCAGGCCGACGATGAAGTCGTCCTCGGGCGCGGGCAGCTGCTCGGCGGGCTTCGAGACCGGCACGGGCAGATGCCCGAGCGGGAACATGTTCACCCGGAACAACGCCACCACGCTGACCCGGTCGGTCCGTTTCGCGCCGAGCGCGGGTATCCGGATCGGCCCGGTCTTCGCGTCCTCAATGGACATCAGCACCTCCGCACGGGGAGTGGACGCCTCGGGAAGGCTGTCCGTTCCCCGGTCGAGGGAGACGCCGTGCGGCGTCGTCACTTCGCTAATGCGTTGACCACCCGCGAAGCGCTCGGCCGCCCGAGCTTGCCCGCCATCCACGCGCTGGTCTCGACGAGCTTGTCGAGGTCGGCGCCGTGCTCGATGCCGAGGCCGTCCAGCGCCCAGACCAGATCCTCGGTCGCGAGGTTGCCGGTCGCCGACTCCGCGTACGGGCAGCCGCCGAGGCCGCCTGCCGAAGAATCCACAGTGGACACACCGCAGCGCAGCGCCACCAAGGTGTTCGCGAGCGCCTGGCCGTAGGTGTCGTGGAAATGCACGGCCAGCGAGCCCATCGGGACACCGGCGGCGGCGAACCCGCCGAGCACGGCCTCGACCTGGCCGGCCGTGGCGACGCCGATCGTGTCGCCGAGCGAGAGCTCCGAGCAGCCCATGTCCAGCAGCCGCTTGCCGGCGGCGACGACCTGGGACGCGGGCACCGCGCCCTCCCACGGGTCGCCGAAGCACATCGACAGGTACCCGCGAACCTCGATTTTTCCTTCCAGCGCACGGGAAACGACCGGCTCGAACATGCCGAACTGGGTGTCGAGCGTCGAGTTGAGGTTGCGCTGCGCGAAGGTCTCGGTCGCGCTGGCGAAGATCGCGATGTGCTCGACGCCCGCCGCGAACGCGCGGTCGAGGCCGCGCTCGTTCGGCACCAGCACCGGGTAGCGCACACCTTCGCGTTGTTTGAGGCCTTCGAGCAGCTGCTCGGCGTCGGCCAGCTGCGGAACCCACTTGGGGTGCACGAAACTGGTCGCCTCGAGCGTGGTCAGCCCGGCGTCGGCGAGCCGGTCGAGGAACTCCAGCTTCACCTCGACCGGGACGATCTCCTTTTCGTTCTGCAGCCCGTCACGGGGCCCGACCTCCCAGATCGTCACCCGATCGGGGAACCCGTCGGCACGCGTCTTGGCGGGCAGCCCGAGTTCACGCGCGCCCATCAGCGACGGCTCCCGCGCGGCGGGTGGCCACCCTGCGGCGGCGGGGGCTGCTGCTGGCCCGCCGGGTTGTAGTCGTCGTACGGGTTGTCGTTGACCTCGCGGTAGATGACCGTGTGCACGCGCTCGACCTTGGGGATGTCGTCGAAGGTGAGCGGCTCGTCCGAGGCCGACTCGATGATCAGCGTGCCGCAGCCGAACACCCGGTCCAGCAGCCCGTGCTCGAAGCGGACGCTGTTGATCCGGCCGAGCGGGATGTCGATGCCGGTGCGCTTGATGACGCCCTCGCGCGCGATGATCCGGTCGGTGGTGACGATGAAGTGCGTGGTGCGCCAGCGCATGAACGGCACCAGGAACAGCCACACGATCAGCACCAGCCCGACCACACCGATGGCGATCAGCGAGACCATGTCCCACGGCGCCGCGCTGCCTGAGGCGAGCAGCGCCAGCCAGATGCCCGCGGCGAGCGTGACGAGCAGCGCCAGCGTCGGCCAGACGAGCATCTTGAAGTGCGGGTGACTGTGTACTACGACGTGCTCGTTGGCGCTGAGCTGGTCGTCTGGATAGGCCACGGCGGACGCTCCCGGATTCGTTACGGCGCTGGCAGGATCACCGTACTCAGCTTTTCGGTATTCGGAGCCTAACTCTGCCGAACATGGACGACATCGCCCGCGAACACGGTGTGCCGCTCGCCACTGTCGAGCAGCAGCTCCAGCTGGCCGCCGTCGTCGATGCCGTTCGCGAGGCCGGTGAGCTCGTCGCCGTTCGGCAGCAAAATCCGGACATTCTGCCCCAAAGTGGCACAGTGGAGCCGGTACTCCCCCAGCAGGCCCGCGCTCGCGAGGTCACCCGACGCGGCCCGCCACAACGCCTCGCGCTCGGCGAACGCGGTGAGCAGCCAGCCCGCGAGCTCGGTGCGGTCGGTGGTCGTCGCGCCGTTCTCGGCGAGCGAGGTCGGGGTGAGCCCGCCGGGCGCTGGCGAGATCTCCTCGCCGAGCGGCAAGACGTTCAGCCCGATGCCGAGCACGACGCTCGGCTGCTCGCCCGCGACGGCCTCGGACAGGATGCCCGCGCATTTGGCGCTGCCGACCAGCACGTCGTTCGGCCACTTGAGCGTGGCCGTGACACCCGCACGGGTGGCGACCTCGCGCACCGCGAGCCCGGCGACCACGGAAAGTGAGCCCAGCGCGGTGAACGGCACGCCGGGCCGCAGCAGCACGCTGACGTAGATTCCGGTCCCCTTGGGCGAATTCCAGTGCCGCGCGCGCCGCCCGACGCCCGCCGTCTGCTCCTCGGCGATCAGCACGGTGCGGTCCGGCGCACCCTTCGCGGCGGCTTCGCGCAGGTCAGCATTGGTCGACCCGGTGCTCGTGACGACCTCGATGCCGGCGAACCGGCCTGCTAGTCCCGTGCGCAACCTGGCGGCGTCGATTTCACTCATTCGCCCACAATATGAGAGTCCCCCTAACGTGTCGCGTCTTCGGTCGTTGGACAGAGGTGAGCTCTCCTAACCTGGACGCCGTGACAAAGCCCGTTACCCGCGAACAACGATGGGCGCGTGGCGCCGCGACGCGCGGCTTGGTGGCCTTGCCCCTGGTGGCCGGATTGGTCACCTGCGGTTGGTTGCTCACCGACGAACCCGCACCACAACCGGTCGTGGTGGCCGCGCCCGCGCCCCCGAGCACCCCGCCCAGCACGATCGGCGGCGGCGCCGGCCCTTCCGTGCTCGAGGAAACAGCGCCCGTCGCGCCACAGGAGCCTGTCCACAACGGACTGAACGACTGGGCGCGCGAGCTGTCCGCCCCCTTGGCACTCCCCGCCGAAGCGCTCACCGGCTTCGCGACGGGTGAATTGGTCCTGCGCGACGAACAGCCGAATTGCAAGCTCTCCTGGGTGACATTGGCCGGAATCGCCAGCACGTCATCGGCAGGCGACGCGGCGGGCCCGTTGCGCATTTCCTCGGCGCAGTGGAAGAAATTCAGCCACCAGGTACCGGGCACGGCGAAACCGAACATCGAAAACGTCCGCGACGCCTCGATCGTCGCGGGCCGCGCCCTCTGCGCGGGCAACGCCGCACTCGGCGGCGGCGCCGGCTGGTGGAAGGCGATCGCGGCGTACCGCGGCTCGGAACTCTTCCGCCAGCAGGTACTCGGCAACGCCCAGATGTTCGCGGCACTGTCCGTCGACCCGGCCCGCGCGGCCAGCCCGTCGACCCACGCGGTCCGTTTCGCACTCGGCCAACTCGGCCTGCCGTATGTCTGGGGCGGCAACGGTCCCGATGCGGGTGCGCCCGGCTTCGACTGCTCCGGCCTGACGAAAGCGTCGTACGACAGCGCGGGCGTCGCGCTCCCGCGCACGGCGGACAGCCAGTTCCGCGCGACCAGGCAGGTCCCGATCACGGAGGAGCCGAAGCTCGGCGATCTCGTGTTCTACGGCAACCCGGCCACGAACATCCACCACGTCGGCCTCTACCTCGGCAACGGCCTGATGATCAACGCGCCGACCGAGGGCCAGGCCATCCAAATCCATACGTACCACCGAAAGGGCGACGACTACGCGGGCGCAGGCCGCCCCTCGAACTAACCTCGTGAGCGTTGCGGGCGGTTCCCGTCTACCTACGGTCGGGGTCTCGGGGTTGCCTGAAGGTTGTGAACGCCTCGTTCACGCAGCCGGTCCGGCCGGGGTCGGCGCGAGTGGAAGGTTTGCTCCGTTAGATGCAGAAATTCTTCCACTCGCGCGACCCACGCGCAGTCGCCCACGCGTGGCCCGGTGTGGGAAACGGGGCGTTGAACGCCTCGTTTCCCGCACCGGGCCACACATACGCCACGTTCATGCAGTACCAGCCGCAACCACGCCAGGCGTTGTGAAGCGAGGGTGCCCCTCGGTGCGTAGTAAGCACTCTGGGGCCCCCTCGCTTCACGCTCGCCGTTCATATGGGGCGAGCGAGGGGGCCGACCCAAGGGCGTCGTGAGCGTTGCGGGCGGTTAGTACTCCAGCTGTAGTTCGTGATCGGGTGCTGGTTGTTGGTGTCGTCGCTGGTAGTGGCTTTGGCGGGCGCGGTGTTGGTGGTGTCGGCGCCAGACCGACCAGCCCTCGATGTCGATGACGGTGCGGGCTGGTTCGAGGACGAGTTTGTAGTAGAGGTGCCTGATCTCGTTGCGTGTCAACGGGATCAGGCCCTCGGGTGGCGTCGTGTCGCGGGCGTGGGCTGTGGCGGCGGCGAGGAAGGCGTGGGCGAGCATCACCAGCGTGGTCCAGCGATACCAGGAGGTCCAGGTGCGGACCTGGTGCTGGTCCAGGCCGGTGAGTTCTTTGCCGGTCTGGAAGGTTTCCTCGATGGTCCAGCGTCGTGCGGCGACCCGCGCGAGCTCGGCCAGCGAGACCCGGCGGGGGCTGTAGCAGCGGTAGAACGCGGTCTCGCCGGTGCGCCGGTGAGCCTGTCACGATTTCTGTGTAAGTCAGAGGTGATTACTTACGTTTTTCAGGTTATCAGAAAGGGAGCCTTCCTGGGAAGAGGCGGGCTAGGGTGTTGAGTGCGACTTTCCAGCCGTGTGTTCCCGTTCCGGATGTTCCGCCGCGTTGACTGGAGATGTTGCGGAGTCCGAGGTAGAGAAGTTTCATGGCTGCGTCTTTGTCGGGGAAGTGTCCGCGGTTCTTGGTGATTTTGCGGAGTTGGAAGTTGATGGATTCGATAGCATTGGTGGTGTAGACGATTTTGCGGAGTTCCGGCGGGTAGTCAAGGAACGGGATGAGGTCATTCCAGGCGTTATGCCACACGTCGATGGCTCCTGGATATTGTTGCCCCCATTTCTTGTCGAATTCGGCCAGGGCGAGTTCGGCGCCTTCGACGGTGGGGGCGCAGTAGATCTCGCGCATCGATGTGGCGATCTTTTTGCGGTCGTTGTAGGACACGAATTTCGAGGCGTTGCGGATGACGTGGACCACGCAGGTCTGCACGCCCGTGTCAGGAAAGATCACTTTGATCGCGTCGGGAAGACCGGTCAGGCCGTCGCAGCAGGCGATGAGGATGTCTTTGACGCCACGGTTGCGCAGGTCGGTGACGACCTTCTGCCAGAACTTCGCGGCCTCGGTGTCCTGGATCCAGCAGCCGAGAGCGTGCTTGCGGCCGTCCACGTCGACACCGATGGCCAGGTAGGCGACTTTGGTGGTCACCACGCCGTTGTCTTTGACGCGGATCCGGATTCCATCCACATACAGGATCGGATACACCTCGTCGAGCGGACGTGATTGCCACGCTTTGATCTCGTCGACCACGACATCGGTCACGTTCGATATCAATTCCCGGGAGGCATTCACGCCATAAACTTCCAGCAAATGCGCTTCGATGTCGCGGGTGGTCATGCCCCGGGAGTACAGTGACAGGATCATGTCGTCGATGTTGCCGATCCGACGAGATCGCTTCGGCACGATCGCGGGTTCAAAAGACCCGTTCCGGTCACGCGGAACCTCGATATCGACCGGACCGTTCATCGTCGACACCGTCTTGGTCGACTTCCCATTTCGGGAATTGCCGGAACCGCGACCGGAGGGGTCGCCGGCGTCATAGCCTAAATGGTCGGTCATCTCGGCCTGCAGCGCCCGCTCGAGGACCGCTTTGGTCATTTGATTCAGCAAGCCGTTGACGCCGTCGATCGGCGTTCCGGCCGCTTTGGCGTCCTTCAGCAGCGCGTCGATCGTCTCCGGCGAGAACGTCTCCGCCAGCTGCCGCGCCGCCGCCTCGTCACTGCGACGAGGCGATGTGTTCTGCGTCACTCGGTGTCCCTTCCGACCGCCCACCAGGCCGGTCGATCTTGGTACACCCCCGACCTACACAGTTGGCGTGACACGCCCTGCGCCGGTTGCGGCGCATCAGCACCCAGTGATGCCCGGGTTTCCCGTCCGGCCGCAGCCGGATCCGAGCCCAGTCGTAGAACCGTTGCCCTTTCGCGCCGGCTCCCGCGGACAGCTTCTGCCAGGAACGTTTCCGCAGGCCAGCAGCGATCTCGTCGGCTCGGACGTTGCCCGCCGCGGTCGGGACGCGGAAGTCACACGCCACCGCCAGCACGTAGGCCTGGCCTCGCTTCTCCAGCGGGTCACGCAACCCGGCGGCGTCTTTGCCATAGACCTCGTCTCCGGTCACCCATCCCACCGCGATACCCGCGTCGAGCGCCCGAAAGACCATTTTCCTGGCCTGGCGGGACTTCGTCGAAAAGGTGGTCTCGTCCGGCACCCCGGCCTTCTCCCGCCGATCCCGGTCATCGGCCCAGCGCCGCGGCAGGTAAAGCTCCCGGTCGATCAACGTGTGCCCACGTGAGGTCGAGTACGTCAGAAACACCGACACCTGCGAGTTCTCGATCCGCCCCGCGGTGCCGGTGTATTGCCGCTGCACCCCGACAGTGCAGACACCTTTCTTCACATCCCCGGTCTCGTCGAGAACCAGCACCACATCGGTGTCACCGAGGTGGTCGACCACGAAATCCCGCAGATCGTCACGAACCCCGTCAGCGTCCCAGGACGCCCGCGACAACAGATGCTGCATCCCATCCGGAGTCCGGTCCCCGACCTGCTCAGCGATGGTCCAGCAGTTCACCCGCGGCAGCTCCGAGAGCAGCCCCCGCACGAACCGGGACGCCCGACGCCGCGACTCCACCCGACGAAACCGACCCGCCACCCGCGCCATGACCTCACCCAGCAACGACTGCCACCGACCACGGTCTACGCTGGCAGCCGCGGCCACCACGAGATCTTGATTTGTCTTCACAAACACTCATGATCACCGTGGTGGCCGCGCCTATTTCACCGACACGCCAGCCACATCACGAACTACAGCTGGAGTATTAGAACCGCCCGCAACGCTCACGACCCCCGTTGGTTTGCGTTCCCAGGCAACAGAACCGGCGATGTCGTACACGACTCGCGCGGGTGCCGCGCGGAATTGTCGGTGGCTACCTCTACCATTCCGCAGGTGACCACCTACCACGATGTCGACGCATTCGATCACCTGGACGCTTCGGAGCTGCCGCTGCGCCAGCAGAAGATCCTGGTGACGATCCGGGACTGGGTGGTCCGCCACGGATATTCGCCGAGCAGCCGCGAAATCGGCGAGGCGGTCGGCCTGAAGTCGTCGTCTTCGGTGTCCAAACACCTGGCGGCGCTGGAGGACAAGGGTTTCCTGCGCCGCAGCAGCACGATGTCCCGCCCCATCGACGTGCGCGCGTTCCTCGAGCCGTCCACCCGCGAGCCCGCCGAGGATCAGGTGAGCGTGCCCGTGGTCGGTGACATCGCGGCCGGAACGCCCATCACGGCCGAAGAGCACACCGACGACATGCTGACCCTGCCCCGCGGCCTCACCGGCCGCGGCACGGTCTTCGGCCTCCGCGTGCGAGGCGAGTCGATGATCGACGCGGCCATCTGCGACGGCGACATCGTCGTGGTCCGCCAGCAGTCGGAGGCCCACTCCGGGCAGATCGTCGCCGCGATGATCGACGGCGAGGCCACGGTCAAGGTTTACCGCCGCCGCAACGGCCACGTCTACCTGGAGCCCCGCAACCCGGCCTACGACGTGATCGACGGCGACGAGGCCACGATCCTCGGCACGGTCGTCTCGGTACTGCGCAGCGTCTAACCCAGCGGCCAGAGGCCGAGGATGTCAGGCGGCCGGCGCACATCGTCTTCTTCGAGCGAAGCGATCGGCTTGGCGACGAACGTGCCTTGCTCGAGTTCGTCCCAGCGCTGGGCGACAGCGTCGCGATCCATGGCATGGTCGTCGGCGTCGAGCGCGTCCCACCGCTGATTCACCAGGTCGCGGTCCATCAGCGCTCACCACGAGACTTTTCCCGCGCCGTCTCGCGCAGGGCGAAATAGCAGAGCGCGACCAGCCCGGCCAGGACGACGCACGCCCCGTACCCCACGAAGACCGGCCAAAACCCGACCGGCCCAGGCGACCGAGCCAGCTCGAACGTCACGTACCCGACGCCCGCCAGGCCGATCACCGCGTCGACCACCCAGAACCGCTTCCAGTCCGAGCCCATGTCTCCAAGGTAGCGCGAGCTTCAGGGTCACGACGGTCGCGCGCTTTGTGGGCGGTGCTACCTGTGCGGATGTCGAAACATGACGTGTCTGCTAGTCGAACCGAGTGAGGGCCTCCCTCACCCAGTTCGAGTAGGTGAGGGCCTCCTTCACCCGGATATACGGGTGGGGGCCGTCGCGGGCGAGGTCGTCAGCGCTCGGCGGGTGCCGCAGGGACGGCTAAACGTTGTGAACGAGGCGTTCACTACGTCCAACCCCACCCAGAAAAGCGGCAAATACGATAATTCGGGACAAAGGTCAGCGACTTGGGTCGTGCGCGGACGCTGCTGGCTGGTGATCGGGCCGTTGACAGTGGTCCGATCACCGCGAAACCCGAGTTTGGGCCAGTGGATGGCCCAAACTCGGGTTTCGCGCGGCCCTGCGTCGATGTGACAACACAAGCCAAGCCTTAACTACCCGGGCATTGGGTTAGAACCGGCCGTACCACTCACGACCCCGGGCCGCTCAGACGGTGGCGAATTCCTTGGCGAAGAAGGACTTCGCGGCCGTCAGTGCCGACGAGTCCTTGAGGACGTCGTCCGGGCGGCTGCCGTTGCCGAGCAGGACGCCGCCCCAGTTCATGCCGAGGTACTCCGCGGACCGCCGCAGCGTGCCGACGAGCGGCTCCGCCTGCTCAGGGCCTTCGGCCAGAACGCTTACGCCCCATAGGGTCTTGCCGCGCATGCGGGCTTTGAAGTCGACGCCGGGCACGTAGAGCCAGCCCGACCAGTAGTCGAGGTAGAGCTTAACCTCGGAGGACACGGAGTACCAGTAGACCGGCGAGGAGATGACGATGTCGGTGGCTTCGAGGGTCGCGTCGAGCAGCTCCTGCTCGTTGCCTGCCGGGGTGAGGTAGCGGCGGCCGTCGTGGCGGGCGTCCTGGAAGCGGGGCAGTGGCAGGTCGGACAGGCGCAGCCAGCGCTGGGACGCGTCGACGGGGCGGGCGGCCTCGCGGGTGAGGGTCTCGGTGTTGCCGCCGGTGCGGGAACTGCCCAGGAGGAACAGGAACTTGCGGTCGTCGGTCATGAGGATTTTCTCTCCCACCAGATATATGTATGTGCAAGCAGATATTGGCACTGCATGTAATCTGGTGTCAAGCACCGTCCAAGGAGGCCGCCGTGACCGACGAGCAGAGCTGGGGCCGCGTCGTCGCGCTGCACAGCAGGGTCGAGCAAGAGCTCGCGAAAGCCTTGCAGCGCAAGCATGGACTCGGCCTGTCCGAGTACCGCGCGCTCAGCCATCTGACCGTCGCCGAGGGCGGCTGCCTGCGGATGCAGGACCTCGCGGGCGCGATCGGGCTCAACCAGAGTTCGGTCAGCCGGATGGTCGCGCGCCTCGAAGACGCCGGGCTGACCGTGCGCGACCTCTGCGAGAACGACCGCAGGGGCGTCTACTCGCTGATCACCGACGACGGCCGCGAGCGGCAGGCCAAGGCCGAGCCGACGTACCAGGACACGTTGCGCGGCGCGCTCGACAAGGCCGCCGCGGACCCCGAACTGGCCGAAGCGGTCGCCGCCATGCGCGCTTGACAGCTTATATGCCTCACTGGGTATATTACCGCCACGGCACCAACATGGAGGTAAGCCCAGTGGAGCGCGCCACCCTGCACACCGTCGACGAGCGGCCGATGCTGCGCCTGGAACGGAAGCTGGCGCACCCACCCGAGAAGGTCTGGCACGCGATCACCGACCCGGCCGAACTCGCGCACTGGTTCCCCGCCGCGGTGAAGGCCGAGCTCAAAGCGGGCGCGCCGATCGAGTTCGCCTTCGAGGGCGAGGACCTGACGAGCACCGGCGAGATCCTCGACTGCGACCCGCCGCGCCTGTTCACCTTCACGTGGAACGAAGACGTGCTGAGCTGGGAAATCACGCCAGACGGTGACGGCTCGCGGCTGGTGTTCACGCACACCTTCGGCAGGGGCGAACCGGCGATCGCGGCGCTGGCCGCCGGCCGGAACGCGACCGGCTGGGACGTCTGCCTCGCCGCGCTCGAAGCGCGGCTCGACGGCGGGACCGCCGAGCCGCCGTCGAAGTGGCTGGAGCCGATGGCCGCGTACGTCGCCGAGTTCGGGCTCGACGAGGGCGAGGTCGTCGACGGGGTCGTGCGGTTCCGGCGTGACCTGGTCTGGAAGACGCTCGACGAGGTTTGGGAGCTGCTGACCGAGGGCGAGCAGGTCGTGCCCGGCGGCGAAGCACCACTGCGGGCCACGAATCAGTACGTGCCCGCGGCTGAGGTCGTCGTCGCCGAGGCGCCGCGCGTGCTCGAATACCGGTCAGGTGACGGGGTCGTGCGCTGGGAATTCACGCATGACAGCTTGGACGGCACGCGCGTCGAAATCACCCAGACCGCTGTCGCCGAGGAGCGGCGGCCGACGGTGCTCGCGGCTTGGCACACCCATCTCGACTTGTTCTTCGCGGCCACCCACGGCGAGATCATCTGCCCATGGCCGGCAGAACGCACCGAGGAGCTCAAGGCGCGCTACGCGGCTAAGTGACGATCATTTCCCTCGCCGCGACCTGCAGCGCGGCGCTGACCAGCGCGGCGACGGCCTGCGAGCGGGCCTGCTCCGACCAGGCGATGACCACGATCTGATCCTCGGCGAGCAAGTCCTCGGAGTCGAGCTCGGCCAGGTCGTGGTGCGGAGTCAGCAACGCGACGTCGGCGCGGCCGTCGCGGACCATCGTCTCGGCCTCGTGTCCGTTGTAGACGACCTCGACCGGCAGCGCGCCCGTTTCCCGGTCGTACACACCGAGGATCCTGGGCAGCAGGCCGAAATCGGCGCCGGGCTTCATGACCAGCGCGAGGCGCCGGTCGCGCTGCCCTGCCCGCTTGGCGCGGCGCGCGGCCGCCTCGACCGAGGCCAGCACCGCGCGGCCTTCGACGAGCAGCACCTCGCCCGCCGGAGTCAGGGAAACCTTGCGGCTGCTGCGTTCCAGCAGCACCACACCCAGACGGCGTTCGAGCTGGCGGATCGCGCGGGACAGCGGCGGCTGGGCCATTCCCAGGCGCTGAGCGGCGCGTCCGAAGTGGAGCTCTTCGGCGACGGCGACGAAGTAGGCGAGTTCCCGCGTTTCCAGCCGGGTCATCGCGTCAGGGTATCGGGAGCGGTTACAGCTCCTCCTACCCAGGGATGACAGGCGCGAGACCGACGCGCACGCGGCGTCCGCGGCGATACCGTTCGGGACGTGACCGCAGAACCCATGCCACCCTGGCTCGCCGGACGGCTCGGCCGAGGCTGGCTGATCACCTTCGACCTGGTCGCGGCCGCCGCGCTGCTGGTGGCCACCGCGGGCAACACCGGGGCCGAGACCTGGGACTTCCCGGTGGCCGTGCCGCGCTGGGTGGCCTGGGTGCTGGCCTTCGCGGTGGTCGTGCCGCTGGTGACCAGGCGGCTGTGGCCGCGCTTCGCGTTCGGCTTCAGCCTGGTGCTCCCGTTCCCGGCGCTGCTGGTCGGCGGCCCGATCTCTGGGCTCGCGAGTGTCGCGACGGCGTTCGCGCTCTATCCGCTCGCGGCCACGCTCCCCCGCCGCCGGTCGCTGACGGCGCTGACCGTGGCGATCGCCGAGGTCGTGGTGACCAATCTCGTGTTCACCTCGCTGGCGACACTCGCCGCGATCACCTTCGGGGCCGCCGTGCTGACGCTCGCGTGGACGACCGGACGCGCGTCGCTCGAACGCCGCGAGTTCGCCGCCGAAGCGGCGGAAGCCTATGCGCGGCAAGCGGTTTCGGAGGAACGATTGCGCATCGCCAGGGAGATGCACGACGTGGTCGCGCACAGCATGAGCCTGATCGCGGTCAAGGCGGCCGTCGGCAACCACGTCGCGGTCGAGCAGCCGGAGGAGGCACGCGACGCGCTGCGCGTCATCGAGAACACCAGCCGCGACGCGCTCGCCGAGATGCGCCGCATGCTCGGCGTGCTGCGGTCGGGCGAGGACGGGCCGGAACTCGGCCCGGCGCCGGACGCCACCGGCCTCGACGGGCTGGCCGAGCGCGCGGCGATGGCCGGGGTCCAGGTGGAGCTGACCGCGACCGGGGTGGACGATCTGCCTGAGGGCGTGGGACTTTCGGTGTACCGGATCGTGCAGGAGGCGTTGACCAACGTGGTGAAACACGCGGCACCGGCGAGCGCGCGGGTCACCGTCGCCGCAGACGGCGAAACCGTCGCCATCGAGGTGACCGACACCGGCTCGGCCAGGCTGCCCGGCCCGCCTGGGCACGGCTTGATCGGCATGCGTGAGCGGGTGATGGTCTACGACGGCGAGTTCGAGGCAGGCCCATCCCCCGAAAGCGGCTTTCGGGTCTTCGCGAAGCTCCCCTACGAGGCCGCCCGATGACCCGCGTGCTGATCGCCGACGACCAGGCGCTGCTGCGCGGCAGTTTCCGCGTGCTGGTGGACAGCGTGCCGGGGCTGACCGTGGTCGGCGAGGCCGCGAACGGCGTCGAGGCCGTCAAGCTCGCCCGCTCCGAGCGGCCGGACGTGGTGCTCATGGACATCCGCATGCCGGAGATGGACGGACTCGAAGCGACCAGGCTGATCTGCGGGAATCCCGAGACGGCCGAGGTCAAGGTGCTGATACTGACCACCTTCGACCTCGACGCGTACGTCTACTCGGCGTTGCGCGCGGGCGCGAGCGGCTTCCTGCTCAAGGACACCCCGCCCGCTGACCTCCTGTCCGCCATCGGGGTGATCGCCGAGGGCGACGGCCTGCTGGCGCCGTCGATCACCCGGCGGCTGATCGCGGAGTTCTCGCGCCGCCCCGAGCCCGCGTCCAGCCCGACGCCTGCGCTCGACGGCGTGACCAGCCGCGAACGCGACGTGCTCGAACTCGTCGCGAAAGGCATGTCCAACAGCGAGATCGCGGAGTCGCTGCACGTCAGCCTGGCCACGGTGAAGACCCACGTCGGGCATCTGCTGACCAAGCTGACCTCCCGCGACCGGGCCCAGCTGGTGATCGTCGCCTACGAGTCCGGCCTCGTCAGGCCACGGGGATAAAGCCCGCTTTACTCCCGGGGATTTAGCGGGCTTTATCCCCGGGAGTAAAGCCCGCTTTATCCCGGGTCTTCAGGAGACGTGGCCGGTGACCTTCTCGGGCACCACGCGCACGACGACGCGGACCGCGCCGGGCGCGTCGTGACCGGCGGGCTTGCCGTCGTACTTCCAGGAGAGCTTGTCGTCGAGTTCGCGGCCGCCCTCTTCGGTGATGGTCGCGCGGCCCCTGATCTCGGTGTAGTTCTCGGGGTTCGCGCGTTCCATGATCGTCACGCTCACCCGGGGATCGCGGCGCATGTTGCGGTCCTTGAGCCTGCCCGCGATCGTCGAGAACACCAGGTCGTCGCCGTCGAGCCCGACCCATATGGCCGAACTCTGCGGCCCGCCGTCGGCGTTGATCGTGCACAGCGTCGCGTAGTTGGCGCCGTCGACCAGCGCGCGGACGGCGTCGGAAAGCTGAATCCCCATACCGATCAAGTTACTCGTGAGTTGTGAGGTTCGCGACGCAGCACGCGACAAGGCCCCAACGTGGTTAAGCTGCCCGGTCATGAGCAGTGCGACGCAGCCACTCGGTGACGAGCAGCCTGACATCCACACCACGGCAGGCAAGCTCGCGGACCTCTATCGCCGGTACGACGAGGCAGTGCACGCGGGCGGGGCTCGCGCGGTGGAGAAACAGCACGCCAAGGGCAAGAAAACGGCCCGCGAGCGCATCGAACTGCTGCTGGACGAGGGCTCGTTCGTCGAACTCGACGAGCTCGCCAGGCACCGCTCGACCAACTTCGGCCAGGAGAAGAACCGGCCGTACGGCGACGGCGTGGTGACCGGCTACGGCACGGTCGACGGCCGTCCCGTGTGCGTCTTCAGCCAGGACGTGACCGTCTTCGGCGGGTCGCTCGGCGAGGTGTACGGCGAGAAGATCGTCAAGGTGATGGACCTGGCGATCAAGACCGGCCGCCCGATCATCGGCATCAACGAGGGCGGCGGCGCGCGTATCCAGGAAGGCGTCGTCTCGCTCGGCCTGTACGGCGAGATCTTCACCCGCAACGTCAAGGCGTCCGGCGTGGTCCCGCAGATCTCGCTGATCATGGGCGCGAACGCGGGCGGGCACGTCTACTCCCCCGCGCTGACCGACTTCGTGGTGATGGTCGACAAGACCTCGCAGATGTTCATCACCGGCCCGGACGTCGTGAAGACCGTGACCGGCGAGGACGTCACGTTCGAGGAGCTCGGCGGCGGGCGCACGCACAACACCAAGTCCGGCGTCGCGCACTACCTGGGCGAGAACGACGAGGACGCGATCGCGTACGTCAAGGAACTGCTGTCGTTCCTGCCGTCCAACAACCTTTCCGAGGCGCCGGTCTTCGACTCGACCGAGCCGCCGGGCGGCTTCTTCGACGACGTCACCGAGTCCGACCGCGAACTCGACACGATCATCCCCGACTCGCCGAACCAGCCGTACGACATGCACGAGGTCATCAACCGCGTGGTCGACGACGGCGAGTTCCTCGAGGTGCACGAGCTGTTCGCGCCGAACATCCTGGTCGGCTTCGGCCGGGTCGACGGGCACGCGGTCGGCATCGTCGCGAACCAGCCCACCCAGTTCGCCGGCTGCCTCGACATCGACGCGTCCGAGAAGGCCGCGCGGTTCGTGCGCACCTGCGACGCGTTCAACGTGCCGGTGCTGACCTTCGTCGACGTGCCCGGCTTCCTGCCCGGCACCGACCAGGAGTGGAACGGCATCATCCGCCGCGGCGCGAAGCTGATCTACGCCTACGCCGAGGCGACCGTCCCGCTGGTCACGGTCATCACGCGCAAGGCGTACGGCGGCGCGTACGACGTGATGGGCTCGAAGCACCTCGGCGCCGACCTGAACCTCGCGTGGCCGACCGCGCAGGTCGCCGTCATGGGCGCGCAGGGCGCGGCGAACATCGTGCACCGCAAGACGCTCGCCAACGCCGCGCAGGAGGGCAAGGACGTCGACGCGCTGCGCGCCGAGCTCATCCAGGAGTACGAGGACACGCTGCTCAACCCGTACGCCGCCGCCGAGCGCGGCTACGTCGACTCGGTGATCGTGCCCGCGCACACCCGCGGTCACGTCGCCCGCGCCCTGACGCTGCTGCGTGACAAGCGCGAAGCACTGCCGCCCAAGAAGCACGGCAACATCCCGCTGTGAGGTGCTCATGACCGAACCGCTGCTGCGCGTCGTGCGCGGCAACCCGGACGAGTTCGAGCTGGCCGCGCTGACCGCCGTGGTCGCCGCGGCCGCCTCGACCTGGGCTGCCGTCCCACGCGAGAAACCCGCACGCACCTCGTGGTGGGGCGACCGCCAGGCGGCGGTCCGCCGCCCGCTGCACCCCGGCGAAGGCGCCTGGCGCGCCTCCGCCTTGCCGCGCTGAGCTACTCCTTCAGCATTTTGAATTTCAAAATGCTCACACATGTGCTATCTTTGCTCTAAAGATCCGTAGGGTGCACACGTCGGCTCGCGTACACCCCCGAGACAGGGCGTGAGGCCGAGCAGTGAGCAAAATTGAGATTTCAGAATCAGCCAAAGAGAAAATTAAGCTGCTTCAGCAGGCATGGGTTACGACAGAATCCGGGGTAATCGATCGACTTTTGCAGTCGTTCGCCGATCGCCAGATCGTTCCCGCCCCCCCGCCGCCGGACAGTCAGTCCGAAGTCCCAGTACACGCGCAGTACGAGGGCACGCGGATCGAAGGACTCTTCAACACCCAGTCTCAAAGTTTGACGATCACCAACGGCGAACTCTCCGGGCGGCAGTTCAAGTCACCGAGCGGGGCAGCCATGGCCATGGTGCGCCATCTCAAGCCGTCGGTCCACAACAACCGAAACGGTTGGACATTCTGGACGATCACAGCGAACGGACACCCACTGCAGACACTGCGGCCCAGCACTCCGACAAGGAACTCGTGATGTTTTGGCTCGCTGTGGCCGCGACCGCCATGGTCGGGTTCGTCACTTGGGCAAGCGTCTGCCGCCATGACACTGACGCCATCGAACGGATCACACGGGCCGGGCTTCGGGGTTGCCCTCCCCGTGAACGCCACAGGATCATCGAAGCCAGTGCGTCGATCGCAGAGAAGCTGGCCCATGACCGATACGCGATCTGGACCAGTCTTCTTTGGCGGCGAAACCCCAAACGAATGCCCGGCGCAAATTCGCCGCGCTAGCTGAGCTACTCCTCGATGGCGCCGCCGACCGCGCGCAGATGCTCGCGGAACGTCAGCGCCGGGTTTTCCTCACGCCTGGCCAGATAAGCGTCGAAGCGGACCTGCTCGCGCAGCGAGACACCCGCGCCGATGATCTCGGCTTGGCGCCGCTCGGTGTCGCGGATGCCTTCCGCCACACCGAAAAGCTCCTCGACGCGCTCGCGTGGCACGAAGAGCACGCCGTCGTCGTCGCCGAGCACGAAGTGGTCGCGGGTGACCGTCCACTCGCCGACCCTGGCCGACTCCAGCGCGTCTTCGGGGCGTGGCGTGACCGACAGCGGGCCGGTCGGGATCGAGCCCATGCTGAACACCGGCAGCCCGATCGCGCGGATGTCGGCGGTGTCGCGGTGCAGTCCCCAGATCACGATGCCGGTCAGCCCGGCGTTCTGCGCCTCCAGCGCGACCAGGTCGCCGACGCAGGCTTCGTCGACGCGGCCGCCGTTGTCGACCACCAGCACATCGCCGGGCACGGACTCTTCGAACACCTCCAGGAAGGTGTCGACGCTCCCGGTGTGCCGCGCCGGCGCCACCGGCCCCAGCAAGCGGGTGCCCGGCTCGACGGCGTGCAGTGACACGCAGCGCACCGGGACGTCGGCGCGCACGCACGCGTCGGCCAGGTGCGCGGTGGTCAGCGTCGCGAACCGCTCACGGAGCTTGTCCATGCGTCTTCCCTTCAGAGCGACTTTTCGAACCAGTGGTGGGCGTAGTGCTCTTCGTTGAACGCCTCGACCTCGCGATAACCCGCCGCGCGGTAGAGCCCGATCGCTTCGATCAAGGTGTGGTTGGTCTCCAGCCGCAGCGTGCGGACGCCACGGCCGGCGGCACGCTGCTCGATCTCGGCGAGCAGGCGGCGGCCGAGTCCCAGCCCCCGCACCGCTGACGAGACCCACATCCGCTTCACCTCGGCGTGGTCTTCGCGGAACTTGAGCGCGACGCAGCCGACCGGGTCGCCGTGCAGCGCGGCGACGAGCAGCAGGCCGGACGGCTCGGTCAGCTCGTCGTCATCGGCGGAGATCGTCTGGTCCGGATCGAAGTCGAACCGTGCGGCCAGATCGGCGAAATAGGCGCGGATGCAGTAGCGGGCGTCGGGGTGACGCGGGTCGAGCACCTCGACGTCGACCATCGAAGCGACCAGCAGCCGCTCGACCTCACCCATCGCCGCGACCAGCCGCTCGCGCTGTTTTTCGTTGAGCGGCACCAGAATCGACTCGGCGAGCCCGTCGGAGAGCCGGTCCAGCTCGGCGAGTTCGGCCAGCCCGGCCGGGGTGAGCCTGGCGGTGCGCACGCGTGCGTCGGTGTCGTCGGTCTCGACGGTGACGAGGCCTTCCGTCTGCAGCGCGCGCAGAAGACGGCTCAGGTAACCGGAATCGAGGTCGAGCCGGGAACGCAGCGAGCGCAGTTCGCTCTCGCCGGTCCCGATCTCCCACAGCAGCCGGGACTGGCCGAGCGAGCGCCCGCGCGCGAGGTAGGCGTCGTCGAGCGCGCCGATCCGCTGGGTGACGGTCCGATTGAACCGGCGCACTCGCTCCACCGTGGTCGCATCCATCCTCTGACTCTAGTCAGAGATTCGTCGTCACGTAAAGCGGTCTAGGCGACTACTAGTCGGCGTCGTATAGTCCACGTGGAATAAACGAACTGGACTCATCCATCAGGAGCAAGATCATGGGCGCGCCCAAGCAGCCGCTGACCCCGTTGGCCATGGCCATCCTCGAACTGCTGCACGAGCGTCCGATGCACCCGTACGAAATGACGCAGATCATGCGGTACCGCCGCGTCGACTACCGGGTGAAACTGCGCCCCGGCTCGCTCTATCACACGGTCGAGCGGCTGGACGGCCAAGCACTCATCGAGGTGGTCGACACCCAGCGGCAGGGCCGCCGCCCGGAGCGCACGGTCTACGGCATGACCGAGCTCGGGCGCGACGTCTTCGCCGCGCAGGCGCAGGCGATGATCGCGACACCCGCCGACGAATACCCGGAGTTCCCGGTCGCGCTCTCCGCGCTCAGTGAACTCACCAAGGACGAGGGCATCGCCCAGCTCAAGATGCGGGTGATGAACCTGAAGGTGAAGATCGCCGCCGACGAAGTGATCATCAAGCAGGTCACCGGCGACGAGCTCCCACCGCTGTACTGGATCGACTACGCCTACTCGAACCACCAACGGAAGTCCGAGCTGGACTTCACCCAACGCCTCATCGCCGATCTGGAATCCGGGCGGATGCCATGGCCCGACGAGCCGGAACCGCGACTGTCCATAGTGAAAGACGAGAACAATGACAAAACCGGCTAACCCGTGGGCCGCGCTTTCCGCGCTGTGCCTGGGTTTCTTCATGATCCTGCTGGACACGACCATCGTGTCCATCGCGATACCCGCCATGCTGAAAGAACTGAACGCGAGCCTCAACGCCGTGGTCTGGGTCGTCAGCGTGTACCTGCTGACCTACGCCGTCCCGATGCTGTTCACCAGCCGCCTCGGCGACCGTTTCGGCCCGAAGCGCGTCTTCATGGCGGGCCTGGTCGTCTTCACCGGCGCTTCGCTGTGGTGCGGCCTGTCCGGCACGGTCGAGATGCTCATCGTGGCGCGCGCGGTGCAGGGCCTCGGCGCGGCGCTGATGACCCCGCAGACGCTGGCGTTCATCACGCACCTCTTCCCGCCCGCGAAGCGCGGCCCGGCCATGGGTCTGTGGAGCGCGGTCGCGGGCGTGGCGACGATCGTCGGCCCGCTGCTCGGCGGCGTGCTGGTCGACCACCTCGGCTGGGAATGGATCTTCTTCGTCAACCTGCCGGTCGGCCTGCTCGCCTTGGTGCTGACCATGATCCAGGTCCCCGACTGGCAGCCGAAGCATGCGCATTCCTTCGATCTGGTGGGCATCCTGCTGTCCGGAGCCGGGCTCTTCTGCCTGATCTTCGGGCTCCAAAACGGACAGGAGTACGACTGGGGCAAGGTGACCGGCCCGATCACGGTCTTCGAGATCATCGGCGCGGGCGTTTTGTTGCTGGCTGCTTTCGTGCTGTGGCAACACTTCAACCGCCGCGAGCCACTGGTGCCGTTGCAGGTCTTCGCCAACCGCAACTTCTCGACGGGCACGCTCACCGCGGTCACCGTCGGCTTCGCGATGACCGGCATGTTCCTGCCGATGGTCATCTACATCCAGTCGGTGCTCGGGCTGTCCCCGACGATGGCGGGCGTGCTCACGGCCCCGATGTCCTTGCTGGCAGGCGTCGTCGGCGCGTTCGTCGGCCGCGCCTCTGACAAGTTCAACGGCAAGTACCTGGTGATGATCGGCCTCGCTGGCCTGGCGGCGGGTTTGGGCGTTTTCGCCTGGCAGGCAACGACTTCCACGAACGCGTGGGCGCTCGTGCCCGCGCTGCTGGTGTGCGGCGTCGGAATCGGCTTCATCTTCGCGCCGATGAGCAACGTGACCATGGGCTCGGTCGAGCCGCGTCTCGCGGGCACGGCGTCCGGCATCTTCAACACGGCCCGGCAGGTGGGTGGCGTGATCGGCAGCGCGGCGATCGGCGTGCTGCTGCAGGCCAGGATCTCCGCGGCGATGGCCGACCACGAGTCACCCCAAGCCGCGCTGACCACGGCCGCCAAGGAGACCTTCGTCCTGCCGATCGCGGTGCTGCTGCTCGGCATCTTCGCCGCGCTGGCGATGCGCAAGACCGCACCCCGCGCCAACCCGGCCCCGCCCGTCGAGGTCGCCGCTTAAGGGCTCGCTACCAAGAACGAAGGGCTTCTTCCATCCAGGAGCGGGATCCGGATGGAAGAAGCCCTTCTGCCGCGGGAGAGTCAGCGGCGGTAGGTGAGCCCGTAGCCGTACGGGAAGAGCGCCTTCTTTCCGTCTCCGACATTGATGGGCTCTTGCGCGAAGCTGGACGGCCAGCTGACCGTCAGCTTGCCGGTCGGCTTGTGATCACCGAACAGCACGTCCGAGACGCCCGCGCCTTCGCTGCCGGGCAGCCAGGCCTCGACGAGGCCGTTGAAGCCGGGCAGTTGCTCTGCGATGTCGAGTGGCCGTCCGGAGACCAGCACGACGACCACGGGAACACCGGTCGCCTTCAGCTTGGCGATGGTGGCGAGGTCCTCGGCGTCGAGGCCGAGGCTCTTGGGCCGGTCGCCTTGTCCTTCCGCGTAAGGCGTTTCGCCCACCACGGCGACCGCGACCTTGTAGCTGGAGTCGATTCCACTACCCGCACGGTCATAGGTCACCGTGGTTCCCTTCCCGGCCTCGGACTTGATGCCGTCGAGGATGGTCGTGCCCGGGATGACCGGGCCGCTCTGGCCTTGCCAGGTCAGCGTCCAGCCGCCGCTCTGGTTGCCGATGTCGTTGGCGTTCTTGCCCGCGACGAAGATCTTGTTGTTCTTCTTGTTCAGCGGGAGCACGCCGTCGTTCTTGAGCAGCACCTGGGATTCGCGGACCGCCTCGCGGGCAAGTTCGCGGTGGTCCTTGCTGCCGAAGGTCTTCTGGAACGACCGGTCGGTGTAGGGGTGCTCGAACAGGCCGAGCTCGAACTTCTTGGCGAGGATGCGCCTGTTCGCGTCGTTGATCCGGTCGAGCGTGACGTGCCCGGCCGCGACCTCGTCCTTGAGGAAGGTGATGAACTGCGGCGCGTCCCACGGGACCATGAACATGTCGATGCCCGCGTTGACCGACAGCCGCACCTCGTCGTGTGTGAAGCCGTCCTGGCCGTCGATCTGGTTGATCGCGTTGTAGTCCGAGATCACGAAGCCGTCGAAGCGGAGTTCTTTCTTCAGCACATCGGTGATCAGGTACTGCTGGGCGTGCATCCGGGTGCCCTGGAAGCTGGAGAACGAGATCATCACCGAGCCGACGCCACGTTTGATGGCGGCCTTGAACGGCGGCAGGTGGATCTGGCGCAGCTCGGCCTCGCTGATCACCGTGTTGCCCTGGTCGACGCCGTTCAGCGTGCCGCCGTCGCCGATGAAGTGCTTGGCCGTGGCGAGCACGGAACCCTTGCGCTCGCCCAACCGGCGCCCCTGCAGGCCGGTGATCGCGGACGAGTTGCCGACCGCGTCGTCGGGGTGCTCGCCGAACGATTCGTAGGTGCGGCCCCAGCGGTCGTCACGCGCGACGCAGAGACACGGCGCGAAGTTCCACTGTGGACCGGTGCCGGCGATCTCCTCCGCAGTGGCGCGGCCGATCTTCTCGACCAGGTCGGGATCGTTGGTGGCGCCGAGGCCGATGTTGTGCGGGAAGATCGTCGCGCCGTAGACGTTGTTGTGCCCGTGCACGGCATCGACGCCGTAGATCGTCGGGATGCCGAGCGGGGTGCCGACGGCCGCCTTCTGATAGCCGTCGACCATGTCGGCCCAGCCGGTGGGCGTGTTGGACGCCGGCACCGAACCGCCGCCGGAGAGGATCGAGCCGAGCTTGAGATCCGCCGCCTGGGCCGGGGTGACCGCACCGCGCTCGGCCTGCACCATCTGGCCGATCTTGTCGTCCAGGCTCATCCGCTTCAGCAGGTCGTTGACCCGCAGCGACACCGGGAGATGCGGGTTCTTGTAGAGCGGCCCGTAGCTCGCCGACGCGGCCGGGGCCAAGACCGTGCCTGCGAGCAGGACACCGGCGAGCACAGCGGTTTGCGTCGTCCGAACAGACCGTCTGACGCGGAGGCGGGGCGGCATTGGTTCCTCCGAAGTACTTAAAACGGATATGTTGCGCGTCACAACAAACTAACCCCACGATCGAGTGACCCACGTCACGATTGAGTAACGGCACCGATGAGCGGGACCCCTGGTCGTCCGGTGAATGAATCACCGGATCGACTCGGCTACCTTCTGCGTGTGCGCTTCGTTCTCGCTTCCCAGTCCCCCGCCAGGCTCGCCGTACTGCGCGCGGCCGGTATCGACCCGAGCGTCGTCGTCTCCGGCGTCGACGAAGACGCGATCGCCGCCGCGCTCATCGACCCGACGCCCGCCGAGACGGTCACCGCGCTCGCGATGGCGAAGGCCGAAGCGGTCGTCGAAACCGTGCGCGGCACCCACTCCGACGCCGTGATCGTCGCCTGCGACTCGATGCTCTCGATCGGCGGCGCGCTCGTCGGCAAGCCGGGCACCCCGGAGGTCGCCCGCGCCCGCTGGGCCGAAATGGCGGGCCGTTCCGGTGAATTGCTCACCGGGCACGCGATCATCCGGCTCGACGGCGGCGAGCGATCGAAGGAGACCTCCGGCAGCCACACCACGACCGTCCGGTTCGGCAACCCGAGCCCGGCCGAACTCGACGCCTACATCGCGACCGGCGAGCCACTCGTCGTCGCGGGCTCGTTCACGCTGGACGGCATGGGCGGCTGGTTCGTCGAGGGCATCGACGGCGATCCGTCGAGCGTGATCGGGATCAGCCTGCCGCTGACCCGGAAGCTGCTCGCCGAGGTCGGCGTGAGTGTCGTCGATCTCTGGCGTTCTCCCACATCCTGAGAGCCGCCCCACACGATCGGGTGATCCGGAAGAGTCCTGAACCGCTGAACGTTATTCAGGTTCGGCTCTACAGGAAACTTTCAATCACCGGAGCGGCCTCGTGTCCTTCATACGGACCTACACCAAACCCAAGGTGTTCGCCGGAGTCGTACTCGGCTCACTCGTCGTCGGCGCGCTACTCGGCGTGCTCGCCCGCAGCACCGGCTCGGACTGGCTGACCGAGACGCTGAGCCGCATCGGCGACATCTTCACCACGCTGCTGCAGATCGCGGTGATCCCGCTGGTCTTCACGGCGATCGTGGTCGGAATCAACAGCCTGCGCGGCCTCGGCGGCGGCCGCACCGCGGCCAGGCTGGGCGGCAAGACCTTCCTCTGGTTCGCCATCACCTCGTTCATCGCGTCGGTCATCGGCATCGTCGTCGGGCTGATCTTCAACCCGGGCAGCGGCGGCCTCGGCGCGGGCGTCGCGGCGACGGCCAAGAACGCCGAGAAGGCCGTGAAAAGCCAGGCGAACTGGGGCTCGTGGGACGCCTTCATCGACGGCCTGATCCCGAAGAACTTCTTCACCGCGTTCTCGGAAGGCGAGACGCTGCAAGTGCTCTTCCTCGCCGTGATCATCGGCGCGGCCGCGTACAGCCTCGGCGACAAGGCGAAGACGTTCGTCGACTTCACCACCAGTGCCTTCGAGATCATCCAGCGCTACCTCGGCTGGGTCGTCCGGCTCGCCCCGCTCGGCATCATCGGCCTGATCGGCGCGGCCGTGGCGAACTACGGCGACGCGCTGTTCAAGCCACTGCTGTCGACCACCGTCGCCGTCTACGTCGGCTGCCTGCTGGTGCTGTTCGTGGTCTACCCGATCCTGCTGCGGTTCGTGGCGAAGGTGAGCCCGCTCAAGTTCTTCTCCAAGGCGGGCACCGCGATCCAGTTCGCGTTCGCGTCCCAGTCATCGGCCGCGACGCTCCCGCTGACCCGGCAGGCCGCGGTCAACCTCGGCGTCGACCCCGGCTACGCCTCGTTCGCCACGCCGCTCGGCAGCGCGACCAAAATGGACGGTTGCGCGGCCGTTTTCCCCGCCATCGGCGCGATCTTCATCGCGAACATCGCGGGCGTGTCGCTCAACATCGGCCAGTACCTGCTGATCATCGTGGTCGCCGTCGTCGGCGCGCTGGCCACCGCGGGCACCACCGGCTGGCTGACCGCGCTCACCCTGACCACCTCGGTGATCGGCCTCGACGCCAAGCAGGTCGCGGTCGGCATCGCGCTCATCTACTCGGTCAACCCGATCATGGACATGATGCGCACGGCCACCAACGTCGCGGGCCAGATCGTGGTCCCGACCATCGTCGCCCGCACCGAAGGCCTGCTCGACGACGAGGTCCTCAACGCGCCGACCGACACCCCTCGCCCCGCCGACTCAAGCACCCAGGCCGTCCCGGCCCCCGCCTGACCCAGCTAAAAAAATCCCAATGCGTCTTTCGGTCCCGCCAAAGGACCGAAAGACGCATTGGGGCCCTGGCACGTACCGAAAGACGCATTCGGGCCCTTGCAGGGACCGAATGCCGCATTGGGATTTTTTTACGGCCTCAGCCGCAGGAGCCCAAGTCCGATGTGGACAGCCGGATCGTCGGGTAGCCGCGCATTTGGGACGGCGAGGTGTATTTGCGCTTGGTGCAGCCGATCGAGCGGCCGCCCAGGTCGAACACCTCGGCCACCACGGGCGCGGCCGCGCATTTCGGGGTGTCCTGCGCGGTGGTCGGGCAGTCGTGGCGGACCACGGTGACTTCGGGGGCCTCGGTGCCCGCGACGTCGGCCAGTCCGATGTAGTTCGCGTCCGACAGGTACGCCTGGCTCGCGATCTCCCAGCTCGAGCCGCGATTCGCGACGACCTCGCCGACCTGCCCGCCGGTCACCGGCCCGCGCACGAGGCACGCGGCCACCGTGCCGCCGAGGCAGCGCAGCGAATCCTGGCTGAGCTTCACGCCCTGCTCGGTGATCGTGAGGTCGACGGTCGCGCTCGACGGCGGCGCGCCGACGTCGAGTCTCGCGACGGTGCTGTCGGCGCTGGCCAGCAGCGTCACCTTCTCGCCGTTGACCTCCTGCGTGGCGATGGCCTGGCAGGGCGACGACCCGCAGACCGTCGGGTCGACGGCGCCGCTGATCGTCGGCCCCGGGCCCGGCGACGCGGGCTCCTCCGCCTGGTCGGCGCGCGGCCGCAGTGCGACGACGGCGACGAGCGTGCCGACGACCACCACCATCGCGACCGCCGCGGTGACCAGCACCGAGCGGGGCGCACGCGACCCGAGTTTCTCCATGGACCAGAGCGTAAGCGATCTCGCTCAGCGTGCACGTCTATGTTGTCAGTGTGACGAACCCCAGTCTTCCCCCAGTCCTGTTCCTGCCGACCGGCACGCCCGTGCCCGGCCCGGCGGGCACCTCCGCCGAAGCGTCGATCGAGCTGCGGAACACCCCGGACGGCAGCATCGCGCTGGTCGCCTTCTCCACGCTCGACCAGCTGGTCGAATGCTGCGGGGAAAACCAGCACTGGGTGCGTGTCTCCACCGAGCATCTACCGAAACTCCACGCGCGCCAGCACTATGACCTCATCATGCTGGATTCACCGCTGCCTGAAGGACTCCGCCACTAGGAAGCCCCTGCTATACAGGGACGGCCGGGTGGTCTGTCTCTCACTCCAACGAGGGCTACTCATCGGTAAAGTGCTGGCGGTCAGCGGTGACGACTCGAGGAGGAACGGCGTGAGCGAGCAGGTAGGCGGACCGGTGACCAAGGTGCTCGTCGCCAACCGCGGCGAGATCGCGATCCGGGTGATCAGGGCCGCGAAGGACGCAGGCCTCGGCAGCGTCGCCGTGTACGCGGACCCCGATCGCGACGCGCCGCACGTCCGGCTCGCCGACGAGGCCTTCGCGCTGGGCGGGACGACCGCCGCCGAGAGCTACCTCGTCTTCGACAAGATCCTCGACGCCGCCAAGCGCTCCGGCGCCGACGCGCTGCACCCCGGCTACGGCTTCCTCTCCGAAAACGCCGACTTCGCCCAGGCCGTGATCGACGCGGGCATCACCTGGATCGGCCCGAGCCCGCAGTCCATTCGCGACCTCGGCGACAAGGTCACCGCGCGGCACATCGCGCTGCGCGCGGGCGCGCCGCTGGTGCCGGGCACCAAGGATCCGGTCAACGGGCCGGACGAGATCATCGCCTTCGCCGAGGAGCACGGGCTCCCGGTCGCCATCAAGGCGGCGTTCGGCGGCGGCGGGCGCGGCCTGAAAGTGGCGCGTACCAAGGAAGAGATCCCCGAGCTGTTCGAATCGGCCGTGCGCGAAGCCGTTTCGGCGTTCGGCCGGGGCGAATGCTTCGTCGAGCGTTACCTCGACAAGCCGCGTCACGTCGAGGCGCAGGTCGTCGCGGACCAGCACGGCAACGTCATCGTCGTCGGCACCCGCGACTGTTCTTTGCAGCGCCGCCACCAGAAACTCGTCGAAGAGGCGCCCGCGCCGTTCCTCACCGACGAGCAGCGCGAGCGGATTCACTCCTCCGCCAAGGCGATTTGCAAGGAAGCGGGCTACTTCGGCGCCGGCACGGTCGAATACCTCGTCGCCGTCGACGGCACGATCTCGTTCCTCGAAGTGAACACGCGACTCCAGGTGGAACACCCGGTTTCCGAGGAGACAACGGGAATCGACCTCGTGCGCGAGATGTTCCGCATCGCGCGTGGCGAAAAACTGACCTATACGGCCGATCCCGAGCCGCGCGGTCACTCGATCGAGTTCCGCATCAACGGCGAGGACGCGGGCCGCGGCTTCCTGCCCGCGCCCGGCACGGTGACCAAGTGGATCGCGCCGTCCGGGCCCGGCGTGCGCGTCGACTCCGGGGTGGAGAGCGGCACGGTCATCGGCGGCCAGTTCGACTCGATGCTCGCGAAGCTGATCGTCACCGGCTCCGACCGGCAGAACGCGCTGGAGCGCAGCCGCCGCGCGCTGGACGAGCTCGTCGCGGAGGGCATGGCCACGGTCATCCCGTTCCACCGCGCGATCGTCGACGACCCGGCGTTCATCGGTGACGAGAACGGCTTCAGCGTGCACACCCGCTGGATCGAGACCGAGTTCGACAACCAGATCCCGCCATTCGTCGCCCCCGACTCGGCAGACGCCGAAGACGAGGCGCCCCGCCAGAACGTGGTCGTCGAGGTCGGCGGGCGCCGCCTCGAGGTCTCGCTGCCCGGCACGCTGAACGTCGAAGCCTCCGGCGGTGGCGGCTCGGCGGTCAAGGCGAAGCCGCGCAAGCGCGCGGGCGGCACCAAGGCCGCGGTGAGCGGTGACGCGGTGGCCGCGCCGATGCAGGGCACGATCGTCAAGGTCGCCGTCGAAGAGGGCCAGCAGGTCGAAGCGGGCGAACTGGTCGTCGTGCTCGAGGCGATGAAGATGGAAAACCCGGTCACCGCACACAAAGCGGGCACCGTGACCGGACTTTCCGTCGAGGTCGGCGCGGCCGTGACCCAAGGGACCGTGCTTTTGGAACTGAAGGACTGAAAAGCTCCTACACTGGTCGGGTGAACGAAGTCCCGTCGCCGCAGCTGCGCATCAGCGACCCCGAACGCGAGGCCGCGCTCCAGGCGCTGGGCGAGCACATGAGTGTCGGCCGGATCGACCTGGACGAGTACGGCGAGCGGTCGGCGCAGGTGACCACGGCGAAGACGCGGGGCGACCTCGCGGCCATCTTCTCCGATCTCCCCCAGCCTCACCCGAGGCTGGGGGAAGACCAGCCCGTCGCCGCGCCGGCACCGGCTCCGGCCACGGCGGTCCAGCCTGTCGCGCAGCCCGGCCAGCCCATCGCGTGGACGGACCGGCCGCTGAACCAGCGGCTCGTCGCCGGCATCATCCCGGTGCTGTTCGTCGCCGCGATCGTGCTGACGGTGACCGTCGGCGCGTGGTGGACGTTCTTCATCCCGATGGCCGCGACCGGTTTCGGCAAGGCGGTGTGGGGCGCGGACTGGGAGCAGGACCAGAAGCGCCAGCGTGACCGGCACCGTGAGCTCCGTGACCACCGTCGTGAGCGCCGTAGGGAACTGGGGCGCTGAACCCTAGGATCTTGGCGTGAGCGCGGACCGATCGAACATGCGCCTCAGCGACGCTGAGCGCCAGGACGCCATGGACGTGCTCGGCGAGCACGTGCGCACCGGGCGTCTCGACATCGACGAGTTCGGCACCCGCTCCGCGAAGATCACCCAGGCCAAGACCGTCGCCGAGCTGGCGCCGCTGTTCGACGACCTGCCGTCACCCCGCCCGAGCGTGCTGATCCGCGGCGCCGTCACCGAACCCGTCTCGGCGGCACCGACCCGCTGGCTGAACGTCGGCGCGGTCCCGATCGCGATCGCGCTCGGTGTCGGCATGCTCCTGCTGACCCGCGGCGCGGCCTGGTTCGCCGTGCTGCTGATCCCGGTCGTCGTGCTCCTGCTCCGGTCCGGACGCCGATAAGGTCGTTCCGTGGAACCGGTCGAGATCAACGCGGGCACGTACTACCTCCGGCAGCTCAGGGCTGACCGGCTCATGGACGACCGCCCCGCGCTCATGGCGGGCTTCGCCGACCCGGTGCACCGGCGCTACGTGCTCAACTACCGCCTGCGCACCCTCGACGAGGCGACCGAATACGTCGCGCTGCGCACCGCCCAATGGGCAGGCGACGAGCGCTGCTCATGGGCCATCGCGGAGCCGACGACAGGCGACCTGCTCGGCGAAGTCGGCCTGAAGGACCTCGACCTGGACGCGGGCCTCGCCGAAGCCGCGGTCTGGGTCGCCGCCGACGCCCGGGGCAAAGGCATCGCCACGGTCGCGCTCGAAGCCGCGCTGCGCTTCGGTTTCGGCGCGCTCGACCTACGCGAAGTCGCCTACCGGTACGAAGAGTCGAACACCGCCTCGGGTGCCGTCGCGAAACGGTGCGGCTTCACGCTCATCGGCCCCGAACCGGACCTCGCCCCCACCGGCTCCCGCCTGATCCGGTGGACCAAGCGCCCCTGAGCCCGGGAAAAATCCCAATGCGTCCTTCGGTCCGTTGGAGATCCCGAATGCGTCCTTCGGTCCCTGCCACGTCCCGAATGCGTCTTTCGGTCCCTACGAAGGACCGAAAGACGCATTGGGATTTTTTCAGCTGACCGGCTCCGTGAGCCCACCCCGGGCTTCGGGGGCCGCCGAGCGCAGAGCGTCGGCCGCCTCGTCGTTCGGCTGCGACTGCGACTCGACCTCGGCGTCGACCCGCGCGTTGTAGACCTCGATCTCGCGCTTGACGGTCTCCTCCGACCAGCCCAGCACCTCGCCCATCAGGCGCGCGACCTGCTCGGCGCATTCGCGGCCCCGGTGCGGGTACTCGATCGAGATGCGGGTGCGCCGCGCGAGCACGTCTTCCAGGTGCAGCGCGCCCTCGTGCGCCGCCGCGTAGACGACCTCGACGCCGAGGTAGTCGGGCGCGTGCTCGATCGGCTTGAGCAGCTCGGGCCTGCCGTCGGCCAGCGCGAGGACCTCGTGCACCATCGAGCCGTAGCGGTTGAGCAGGTGCCGCACGCGGTACGGGTGCAGTCCGTGCTGCGCCGCGACGTGGTCGGCCTGGTTGACGAGCGCGTGGTAGCCGTCGGCGCCGAGCAGCGGCACCTTCTCGGTGATCGACGACTGCGGCCTGCCGGGCAGGTCGACCGCGGCCGCGTCGACGGCGTCGGCCGCCATCACCCGGTACGTCGTGTACTTGCCGCCCGCGATCGCCACCAGACCGGGCGCGACGCGCGCGACGGCGTGCTCACGCGACAGCTTCGACGTCTCTTCGCTCTCGCCGGCCAGCAGCGGCCGGAGCCCGGCGTAGACGCCCTCGATGTCGTCGTGCGTCAGCGGCGTCGCGAGGACGGTGTTGACGTGCTCGAGGATGTAGTCGATGTCGTGTTTGGTGGCCGCCGGGTGCGCCAGGTCGAGGTTCCAGTCGGTGTCGGTGGTTCCCACGATCCAGTGATTTCCCCACGGGATCACGAACAGCACGGACTTCTCGGTGCGCAGGATCAGTCCCGACTCCGAGACGATCCGGTCACGCGGGACGACGATGTGCACGCCCTTGCTCGCCCGCACGCGGAACCGCCCGCGCCCGCCGGAGAGCCGCTGCAGCTCGTCGGCCCACACGCCGGTGCAGTTGATCACCGCGCTGGCGTGGATCTCGGTCTCGCGGCCGTCCTCGACGTCGCGCACGCGCACGCCGGAGATCCGGTCCGCCTCCCGCAGGAAGCCGACGACCTGGGTGGACGTCCGCACGATGGCGCCGTAGTGCGCCGCCGTGCGCGCGACGGTCATGGTGTGCCGCGCGTCGTCGGCCTGCGCGTCGTAGTAGCGGATGCCGCCGATGAGCGCGTTGCGCTTCAGCGCGGGCACCATCCGCAGCGCGCCTGCGCGGCTCAGGTGCTTCTGGCCCGGCACGGACCGCGCGCCGCCCATGGAGTCGTACAAGAACAGCCCGGCCGCGGTGTACGGCCGTTCCCAGACGCGCTTGGTCAGCGGATAGAGGAAACTCACCGGCTTGACCAGGTGCGGCGCGAGCGTCGTGAGCATCAGCTCACGTTCCTTCAGCGCTTCCCTGACCAGTCCGAACTCGAGCTGCTCCAGGTAGCGCAGGCCGCCGTGGAACAGCTTGCTCGACCGGCTCGACGTGCCGGACGCCAGGTCGCGCGCCTCGACGAGGGCGACCCGCAGCCCGCGCGTCGCCGCGTCGAGCGCGACACCGGCGCCGACCACCCCGCCGCCGATGACGACCAGGTCGAAGGTCTCCTTGCCCAGCCGCTGCCAGTCTTCTTCCCGCTTCTGCGGGCCCAGCCGCGCCGGGTTCGCCTGCGACTCAGCCACGTGACACTCCTCCTCGGGTGTTTCGGGCCTCCAGCATCGCATGTTCTCTTCGAGGCGCATCCCCACCTGGCCTCGCGTGTGGCGCAGCACTCCCCGAGCGTGAACAGATTGGGGCAGTCGGCTCCTTTGACGAACCGGTACGCACCGGTAACGTGCCTCGGACGTGGGTCGGCAATGGCGCCGCAACGCGATCGTCGGCCCCGCGCATATCGTCCAAAGTGGAGGGCCGAAGAGTGAGTGCTGGGGCCATATTCGTCTGGGAGCTGTTAGGGACGGCGACCCTGATCCTGCTCGGCAACGGCGTGGTCGCGAACCATGTCCTGCGTAAGAACAACGGCCACAACGCCGGATTCCTGTTCATCAACCTCGGCTGGGCCTTCGCGGTCTTCACCGGCGCCAGCATCGCCAATCCGAGTGGCGCGCACCTCAACCCGGCCGTCACGCTCGGGCTCGCCATCGCCGACAAGACCGAATGGGGTGACGTCCCGTTCTACATCGCCGGTCAGCTGGTCGGCGCGATCCTCGGCGCCATCCTCTGCTGGGCGACCTACAAGCTCCAGTTCGACGACCACCCCGAACCCGAGAACACGCTGGGCATCTTCTCCACCGGCCCGCAGATCGCCAACACGGCGTGGAACCTGGTGACGGAGATCATCGGTACCTTCGTGCTCGTGGCCTGGATCCTGCTCAGCCCGAGCTTCAAGGCGGGCGACGCCGGAGTGCCGACCTTCGGCAACTCCGCGCTCGGCTACGCGGGCGTCTCGTTCGTGGTGCTGGTGATCGGCGCCTCGCTCGGTGGCCCGACCGGGTACGCCATCAACCCGGCCCGTGACCTCGGCCCGCGCATCGCGTACGCCTTCGTGCTGCCGATCAAGAACAAGGCGAACGCGAACTGGGGTTACTCGTGGATCCCGGTCGTCGGCCCGCTGGTCGGCGGCGCGATCGCCGCTCTCCTGTACCTCGCCGTCCACAACCTGACCTAGGAGCTAGCGAATGACGTCGTATGTAGCCGCGATCGACCAGGGCACCACGTCGACGAGGGCCATGATCTTCGACCACTCCGGCCGGGTCGTCGCCTCAGACCAGCGTGAGCACGAGCAGATCTTCCCCAAAGCGGGCTGGGTCGAGCACAACGCGGAGGAGATCTGGGAGAACACGCGCGCCGTCGCCGCCGGCGCGCTCGCGAAGGCCGACCTGAGCGCCAGCGACATCGTCGCGGTCGGCATCACCAACCAGCGTGAGACCACGCTGGTGTGGGACAAGACCACGGGCAAGCCGGTCTACAACGCGATCGTGTGGCAGGACACGCGCACCGACAAGATCGTCAACGAGCTGGGCGCGCTCGGCGGCGGGCAGGAGCGCTACCGCCAGAAGGTCGGCCTGCCGCTGGCGACCTACTTCTCGGGCCCGAAGATCAAGTGGATCCTGGACAACGTCGAAGGCGCGCGCGAGAAGGCGGAAGCGGGCGACCTGCTGTTCGGCAACATGGACACCTGGGTCCTGTGGAACATGACCGGCGGGGCCGACGGCGGCATCCACGTCACCGACCCGACGAACGCGTCGCGCACCATGCTGATGGATCTCGACACCCTGGCCTGGGACGCCGAGATCGCCGGCGAGATGACCATCCCGCTGTCGATGCTGCCGGAGATCCGGTCGTCGTCGGAGGAGTACGGCAAGGTCCGCGAAAAGGGCGCGCTGGCCGGCGTGCCGATCGCGGGCATCCTCGGCGACCAGCAGGCCGCGACGTTCGGGCAGGCGTGCCTTTCGCCGGGTGAAGCCAAGAACACCTACGGCACCGGCAACTTCATGCTGCTGAACACCGGCACCGACAAGGTCATGTCGCAGAACGGCCTGCTCACCACCGTCTGCTACAAGATCGGGAACAACGACACGATCTACGCGCTCGAAGGCTCGGTCGCCGTCACCGGCTCGCTGGTGCAGTGGCTGCGCGACAACCTCGGCCTCATCGGCACCGCCGCCGAGATCGAGGAGCACGCCCGCAGTGTCGAGGACAACGGCGGCGCGTACTTCGTGCCCGCGTTCTCCGGCCTGTTCGCGCCGTACTGGCGCTCGGACGCGCGCGGCGCGATCGTCGGGCTCACCCGGTTCGTCAACAAGGGCCACCTGGCCCGCGCGGTGCTGGAGGCCACGGCCTTCCAGTCGCGTGAGGTGATCGACGCGATGAACGCCGACTCCGGTGTCCCGCTGAAATCGCTCAAGGTGGACGGCGGCATGGTCGTCAACGAGCTGCTCATGCAGTTCCAGGCGGACATCCTCGGCGTGCCGGTGATCCGGCCGGTGGTCAACGAGACCACCGCGCTCGGCGCCGCCTACGCCGCGGGCCTGGCCGTCGGTTTCTGGGCCAGCGAGGACGACATCCGCACCAACTGGGCGCAGGACAAGCAGTGGGACCCGGCGATGGACGAGACCCGCCGCGAGTCCGAGTACCAGAACTGGAAGAAGGCCGTCACCAAGACCTTCGACTGGGTCGACTAGCCAGGCCGCGATAAAGCGGGCTTTATCCCCCGGGATAAAGCCCGCTTTACTTCGCGAGGTAAAGCCCGCTTTATCCCGATCAGGCCAGCTTCGCGTAGACGATGATGTTGTCCTTGTAGCTGTGCGCGGCCTTGTCGAAGGCGCCGCCGCAGGTGATCAGGCGCAGCTGCGCGTCCTCGGTGTCGCCGTAGACGGCGTCGGTCGGGAACGTGTCCTTCGCGATCTGGTCGACCTTCGTCACCACGAACTCCACGGTCGAACCGTCTTTCCTGGCAACGGAAATCTTGTCGCCGGGTGCCATTTCCTTCAGCTTGTAGAAGATGCCGGGCTGCTTGTTGCCGTCGACGTGCCCGAGGATCACCGCGGGCCCGATCTCACCGGGCGTCGGCCCGTTCTTGTACCAACCGGCCTGCATCGGCTGCGTGACCGGCGGCACCTCGACGGTGTTGTCCGGGTTGAGCCCGAGCGGCACGAGCGTCGACTTCGCGCCGATCTTGGGCACGTCCACCGAAACCGGCTCCGACTTCGCCAGCCCGGCCGCACCGCCTCCCTCTTCCGGTGCGACCTGCTGGTCCTGCTGCGCCGCCACCGGCTGTGGCGGCTGCGCGTCCCCGGCGCACCCGCTCAGCGTGAACGTGAGCGCGCCGAATATGACGAGGGCCAGCGTGAGGAGTCCCCGCCTGCCTCGGAAGAAGTTCTTCATGGTCCCTGTCCCTCGAAATCCCTGTGTGTGAATGAATTTCGGGCTCGCCTCGCCCCCCGCGAGGCGAGCCCGTCCCCCTGAACCCACGTCTGGTAGACGCCGCCGGGCGCCTACCGGTTGCCCTGCCTCAGGCTCAGTTCTTCGCGCCGCGGCGGCGGTACGCGGCGTAACCGACCCCGCCGGCGGTCGCGAGCACGCCAGCGCCGGTGAGGCCGACGACGAGCGCGGTGTAGTCGGCCGGGCCGTCGGAGCCACCGGTCTGCGGCGCGCCTGCCGGGACCTTGGTGACCTGCTTGGCGGGCTCCTTGGCCTGGTCGGCAGGCAGCACGGTGAACTTCGTCATGATCACGGTGCCCCGGCCGCATTCGTAGGTGACGGCGTACGTGCCGGGCTTGACGTTCTTCACGACCGCGCTGGCCTGCTGCTCAGGCGCGACGCTCGGGTCATGCTGCGGTCCGACCGGGTGCGTGCGGCCGATGTCGAGCGCGGCCGAGTTCAGGTTCAGCTCGGTGTCACAGCCGACGCTGACGATCACCTTCTGCCCCGGCTTCGCGGCCTTCGGCGAGACCTTCAGGTACGCCTTGGGCACACCGGCGTGCTCCTCCGGCGCGGGCGCCTCACTGGTGGTGGTCGTGGTGGTCTTGTCGGTCGTGGGCTCGTCGGCCGCGAAAGCGGCGGCCGGGCCGAGCAGAGCGAATCCCGCGGCGAGACCGGCGGCGACAATGGACTTACGCATGATTATCCCCTGAGCAGAATTATCCTGTGGTTTGTTTCAGAATGTTTTTCGCGAGACCCCCGTCTCGCTCTCACACCCTTAAAGACGCCTGACCGCCGAGCGGGTTGCGTCGCCGGATAACGAAAAAGCGTCGGCCCGGCGAAAAGAAGCCGCCGCCTGGGGAAATCCAGGCGGCGGCGGTCTTTCCGGGTTACCGCGCGGCGCCACCGCCGCCGGTCTGCGGCGCACCTGCCGGCACCGTCACGACCTGCTTGGGCACGACCTTGAGGACCGTGGTCGTCTTCGTTCCGTCACATTCCAGCGTGACCGGGTAATTGCCGGGCTTGGTTCCCCCGAGCACCCGGATGGACGCCTCGACCACTGAGCCGGGTGCCCCGAAACCGTTCTTTCCAGGGCCACCGTGCTGGCTGTACTTGTCGAGGCCATTGGCAACGGTGACCTTGACCTCGCTGTCGGTGAAGCAGTATCCGGTCGCGACCGTCACCCCACCGGGACGCACCGAGCCGGGGCTGAGCTTCAGCGTCGGCTTCGGCAGTTTGACCTGCTGTTCCGGTCGCGGCGCGTCCGTCGTCGGCTCGGCCGCGGCTCCGGTGCCCGCGGTGAGTGCCAGCATGCCCGCCACGAGCGCGCCTACCAGAGTCTTCTTCATGGTTACCCCCTTGAATAGTGGTTTCCCTTTACGACTCCGGTTTCCGGCACTTGGTTGGCGCACGAGGTCACGAACCGGTCTGCGGCGCTCCACTCGGCACCTTCACGATCTGCTTCGGCCACACTCGGAAAGTGGTGGTGGCGCTGGCGATTCTCCCCGAACCCGCGGCCTGGCAGGTCAGCACGACCGGATACCCGCCGGGTGCCACGTCCCGCACCTGACCGAGATAGTCCCGCACCCCGTCGCCCGCCGTCCGATCGAACCGGATGTTCAGCACCGGTGACGTCAGCGCGGAAACCTTCGAATTCCGGCATACCCCGTGCACATTGACGACCGCACCGGGCACCGCGGCATGCTGGCCGACCCAGACCTTCGCGGACGGCGCGTACCCCGCCTCGGACGGTTTCGCGGCGAGAGCCGCACCGGCGGTGACGGCCAGCAGACCGGCCGTGATTCCGGCGATCGTCCTTTTCCTCATGGCCACCCCCACACCATGATTGACGTTCCGGCCCGCGGAATGGTTGTCCGGCTAGCCGTTCTTCCCCATCCGGCGGCGATAGCCCACGAACCCGGCGCCGCCCGCCGCCAGCACCGCCGCGCCGGCGACCGCGAACGCCGCGGTGTGGTCGGCCGGGTCGTCGGTGCCGCCGGTCTGCGGCGCGCCCGCGGGCACCTTGGCGACCTGCTTGACGGCTTCCTTCTTCGGCACGGCCTTGGCGGGCGCCTCCTTCTTCGGTGGCGCCTTCTTCGCGGGCTCGACCACGAAGCTGCTCGAAACCTTCTTGCCCTTGCAGACGAAGGAGATCGAGTAGCTACCCGGCTTGGCCGTCTTCGGAATGACCGCCATGGCACCCACGTGCTGGTCACGGCCGCCGTTGTCGGACGACCACAGCTCGAGGTCCCCGCTGCCGAGCAGCGACGAGGTGTAGCGGTACGTGGTGACGTCGGTGTTGTAGCAGGCGCCCATGATCTCGACTTCCTGCCCGGCGACGATCGACTTGTCGAGCACACCGATGGCGGCGTACTCCGCGGCCTGCGCCACCCCGCCGAGCGCGAGCGCGGAACCCGCGACGATGAGACCGGCGGCGGCGATCTGGACACGCTTCATTGTTCTTCCCCAGTTCTGAATGTGCGGAATACCCGCGAAGATTTGTTTCCCCAGTTTGCCGAACTTGTTTCGACACCCTTGAAGACGTCCACGCGACGGCCGGGTTGCGTCGCCGCATAACGAAGAAATATCGAAGGTTTCCGGACATAAAAAGAACCGCCGACGGGGACCCATCCCGTCGGCGGTTCTCATTTTGCGCGATTGTCAGGCGGTCGCGCCGCCACCGGTCTGCGGTGCGCCCGCGGGCACCTTCACGACCTGCTTCACCGGCGCCTTGACCTGCACGACCGGGAAAGCCGACGTGCGGCACCGCGTGGTCCGTCGTGGCGAGGGCCGTGCCCGCCGTCAGCGCGAGGGAATTCGTCGAAATGGGCCCTTTGCTGTTCCCCCAGCGGTTCCCCTTGTTCCGACACCCTAAAGACGCCTGGCCTGGCGGCGGGTTGCGCCTTCAGGTCACGGTGAGGTTGCGAAGCTTCGAGGCGGGAACCCGCACGAAAAACCGCCGCCGGGAATGTTCCCGACGGCGGTTCTGTGGCGATGACCGTTCTAGTACGTGGCCATGCTGCCGTCACCGGCGCGCGCGGCGCCGGACGGCACCTTGGCCACCTGCCCCTTGGCGACGGTGAACGTTGCGGTGTAAGACTTTCCTTCGCATTCGAGCACGAGCGGGTACTGGCCCGGCTTTGTCCCCGGCTTCAGTTTGGCTTCAGCGGTGACGTTGCCGGGCACGCCGATCAGCGGGCCGAAGTCGTAGTGGTCGAAAGTGAGCACCGGCGAGGTGAACCGGGTCGTCTTGGGCGCGCTCAGGCCGTCCGTGCACCCGCCGAGCGCGATGTCACTGCCGTCGCCCTGGTAGGTGCCCTTGAGGCCGTGCAGCACGGCCGTGTCGGCGTTGAGCTGGACATTGCCCGCGTTCTCCGGCTGCGCGTGCCCGGCGAGCGGGCTGACGAGTGCGGCGATACCGGCGAACGCGGCGACCAGAGCGGCCTTCTTGATCACTTCAAACCCCTAGAACGTGCTTCCCAGACACGCTCTAGACGTCGCGGCCTCGCGCCGGGTTGCTTCAGTCGAGATCGTCGTGGCGCATGAGCTGGCGACCGGCCTCGGTGATCGACCCCGACAGCGACGGGTACACCGAAAATGTCAGTGCCAGATGTTCCACTGTGAGCTGGTTCTGCACGGCGAGCGCGATGGGAAGGATGAGTTCGCTGGCCGTGGGCGCCACGACCACACCGCCGACGACCACGCCGGTGGCGGGGCGGCAGAACAGCTTCACGAAGCCGTGCCGGAGACCCTCCATCTTCGCGCGGGCGTTGGTCGCGAGCGGGAGCATGATCGTCCTGGCCGGCACCTCACCGGAGTCGATCGCCTGCTGGCTGATGCCGACGGTGGCGATCTCCGGGTGGGTGAAGACGTTCGCGGCGACGGTCTTCAGCTTGATCGGGGCGACGCCCTCGCCGAGCGCGTGCCACATGGCGATGCGGCCCTGCATGCTGGCCACGGAGGCGAGCATGAGCACGCCGGTGCAGTCGCCAGCCGCGTAGATGCCGGAGACGCTGGTCCGCGAGACGCGGTCCACGGTGATGAAGCCACCGGGGCCTGGCTCGATGCCGACCTTGTCCAGGCCGATGTCGGCGGTGTTCGGGATCGAGCCGACGGTCATCAGCGCGTGGCTGGCCTCGATCACGCGGCCGTCGGCGAGGTGCACCTTGACGCCGGCGTCGGTGCGCTCGACCTTCTCGGCGCGCGCGTGCTTGGCGACGGTGGTGCCGCGCTGGGAGAAGACCTCCTCGAGCACTGCGGCGGCGTCGGCGTCCTCGTGCGGGAGCACGCGGTCGCGGCTGGAGACGACGGTGACCTTGACGCCCATCTCGGTGTACGCCGAGGCGAACTCGGCGCCGGTGACGCCGGAGCCGATGACCGCGAGGTGCTCCGGGAGCTCGGTCAGGTCGTAGAGCTGGCGCCAGTCGAGGATGCGCTCGCCGTCCGGCACCGCGCCGGGCAACACGCGCGGGGTCGCGCCGGTCGAGATCAGCACGACGTCGGCGTCGAGCACCTCGGTTTCGCCGCTCTCCGACTCGACGGCGACCTTGTGCGTGGCGAGGCCGGGCTCCTCGTCACAGAAGCGCGCTTGGCCGATGAGGACGCGCACGCCCTCGCGCTGCACCCTGGCGCGGATGTCCGCCGACTGCGCGAGCGCGAGGCCCTTGACGCGCCCGTGGACGGTCGGCAGGTCGACGCTCGTGTCGGCCAGGTCGGTGTGGATCCCCAGCTCAGCGAGGCCGTGCATGTTCGCGCGGGCGCCGGAGGAGGCGATGAAGGTCTTGGACGGCACGCAGTCGTACAGCACGCAGGCGCCCCCGAGCCCGTCCCGCTCGACGATGGTCACGTCCGCGCCATGCTGCGCGGCGACCAGAGCCGCTTCGTAACCCGCCGGGCCTCCGCCCATGATCACGATCCTGGTCACCTGATTCCTCCTCCTTGGCCGGTCTCGCGCCGGTCTTGTCCCGGTTCGACACGCTCAGCCTAGGTGGACTCGGCGAGTGCGTCCTAGCGGGTGAGGGATGTGTCGCTAGGCTGTGCGGCGTGCCGTTGTATGCCGCTTACGGATCCAACATGGAGCCCGCCCAGATGCTGGAGCGCGCCCCGCATTCCCCGATGGCCGGCACCGGCTGGCTCGAAGGCTGGAGACTGACCTTCGGAGGCGAAGACCTCGGCTGGGAAGGCGCGCTCGCCACCATCGTCGAAGACCCTGGTTCCCGCGTCTTCGTCGTCCTCTACGACGTCATCTCACTGGACGAGGACCGCCTCGACCGCTGGGAAGGCGGCGAGCTGGGCATGCACAACAAGATCCGCCTCCGCGTCCAGACCATGGACGGCTCGGTCCTGGCCTGGCTCTACGTCCTCGACGCCTACGAAGGCGGCCTACCCTCCGCCCGCTACCTAGGCGTCCTCGCCGACGCCGCCGAAGCAGCCGGAGCCCCCGTCGACTACGTAGACGCCCTCCGCACCCGCCCCTGCCAAGGCATCACCGGCTAGGTCTCGGCCCGTCCCGACCCTCTGGGTACGCGTGCCGACCCTCCAGGCACGTGCGCCGACTGCTCAGGTACGCGTGCCGACCCTTCAGGCACGCCTCTTCATCGCGCCCGACGCTCAAAAGCCACCCGAAGTTCACGCAGCACCCGACTCGGATCCCGGAGATCAGCCGCCGCGGCGCGAATGGTGATCCAGCCACGACCTGCCAGCCGGGCATCACGCTCGCTGTCGTAGTCCTTGCGCTCTTCATGCGCGGCGAAGCCGTCGTACTCAAGCGCGATTCGCAACGAAGGCCACGCGAGATCCAACACGTACAGCCGCCTGCCGTCGATGGTGTGGATCTCGTACTGAGCCTCCGGTACGGGAAATCCGGCCTCGACGACGAGTAACCGGAGGATGCTCTCCGGCGGCGACTCGGCCTTGCCGGTCGCCAGGTCGAGCAGCATCAACGCCCTGTGGATACCTCGCCTGTCCGGACGCTCGAAAAGTCGGTCCCGAACGTTGTCCCTGAGCTTCCGGCGGTGGTCCTCGCTGAGCCCGAACATCGCCTGGTCGAGTGCGGCGAACGCTGTCTTCTTGTCGCCATTCGACAAAAACTCGGCCAGCGCCAGGTCGAGCGAGCACACCCTCAACTCGTTGAGTTCGATCACGTCCATCGCCCGGTACTCGGCCTGGTGCACGACCAAACCGGGCTTGGCTCTAACTCTTCGCGATGGCGGGATGGTGATGTGGATGCTCGCGTCTTCGACGACGGAAATCCCATGCAGCGCAAGAGAAGTCGCTCCTGAAAGCGCCGACGGATCACCTACGGCCAGCTGAGCCGCGTGCGCTCGCGTCGTCAAATCCAGTGCCTGAGCCGCGTCAACGACAACGCCTCGATACGGCTGCAGTAGCACGCCGCCTGCCATCGCTTCGTCGAACGCGCGACGACCGATTCTTTGGACGACCTCACTACGCAAGGCCGCCCCGTGTCTTCCCCCTAAGTTGACCATGCCTTCGAGGATCGAAGATCCATCCGGGTCAGCGGAAGAGGCAATTTCGCGATCTGTGGATAACTACCCCACCTGTGGATAACTCCTCGCGGACCTGTTCACCCGATAGGGGTCGACACGTGTACCCAGAGAGACGGCACGCGTGCCTGAGCGGTCGGCACGCGTACCGGAAGGGTCGGCACGCGTACCTGGGGAGTCGGGACGGCTAGGCGAGGGAGGTTAGGGCTGCGTGGACCAGGACTCGGGTTCCGGCCAGGAGGGCGCGTTCGTCGAGGACGAAGGTGGGTTGGTGGATGTCGTATTGGGGGCCCTCGCCGGACCAGACGCCCAGGCGGGCGAAGGCGCCTTGGGTGTGCTCGAGGTACCAGCCGAAGTCTTCGCCGCCTGAGGACTGCTCGGTCGAGGTGAGGGCGTGTTCGCCCAGGGCGGCTTCGACGCCGGCGCGCAGCAAGGAGGTGCTTTCGGGGTCGGAGACGACCGGGGGGACGCCGCGGCGGTAGTCGAGCGAGAAGCCGACGCCGGTGGGGGCGAGCAGGGACTCGACCGAGGAGGCGACCAGCGGCTCGAGGGCGGTCCAGACTTCGTGGTCGGCGGTGCGGAGGGTGCCGCGCAGGAGGCCGTCCTGCGGGACCGCGTTGGCCGCCTGGCCCGCGTGGACGGCGCCCCAGACCAGGACGGTGCCGGAGCGGGGGTCGACGCGGCGGGAGAGGACCGAGGGCAGCGACGTGATGACCGTGCCGAGCGCGTGGACCAGGTCGGCCGTGAGATGGGGGCGGGAGGTGTGGCCGCCGGGCGACGTGAGACGCAGCTCGATCAGGTCGGCGGCGGAGGTCAGCGCGCCGACGCGGGTGCCGACCAGGCCGACCGGGACGCGGGGGTCGCAGTGCAGGCCGAAGATGCGCTCGACGCCTTCGAGGGCGCCGGCGGCGATCATGTCCAGCGCTCCGCCGGGCATGACCTCTTCGGCAGGCTGGAAGATGAAGCGGATGCGGCCGGGCAGCTCGGGGGCGTCGGCCAGCGCGCGGGCAGCGCCCATGAGGATCGCCGTGTGGGCGTCGTGGCCGCAGGCGTGCGCGACGCCGTCGTTCACCGATGCGTACGACAGGCCGGTGGCCTCGGTCAGCGGCAGCGCGTCCATGTCGGCGCGGAGCGCGACGCAGCGGTCGCCCTTGCCGATGTCGCAGACGACGCCGGTGCCGCCGGGAAGCACCCACGGCTTGAGGCCGACTTCGCGCAGCACCTTCATCACGAGCTCGGTGGTGCCGTACTCGCAGCGCGAGAGCTCGGGGTGGGCGTGGATGTGACGGCGCCACGCGATCACGTCGCCCGCGTTCGCGCGCAGCCAGTCGTCGAGCCAGTACGGCCCACGCCCGGCACCCAGGTCCTGCACAGGTGCCATGGTGACTCCGGCTTCGGTGATCAACGCACCGGGTGCCACGTGACCCGTGGGGTCGCCTGGAATGTCCGGCCTGGAATCGAGAACGGTCACGCCGCACCTCCTCCCGCAACGCGAGTTGCCGCTGGCTCAGTGATATCTGTCATACGCATTTGCAGACGATGGTGCACCATGCAGGCGGCGACATGCGCACTGAGCGGAGGGGCCCTAGACGGCCGGTAGTGGATCTGCGTTGAACGGCGTGAGGGAATTCGGCGTAACCGATTGCCGATTACCTTTCGACCGTTTGGCGCCTAGGTCGACTTCTTGGACCTGGTGCGCCTTCCCCAGATCACGACGAGCAGCAGAACGACCGCGGCGCCACCCGCGATCAGCTTGTTCTTCGTCTTCTGGTTGTCGGCCTCACTGGTCGTCGCCGGGTCCAGCACGGGGCCCGGTCCGACCTGCGCCGGCGCTGTGACGTGCACGGATGCCGCGACCGGGGTGCCGTCAGCGAGCGCGGGCGAAACGCCGAACGCCGAAACCGCCAGCACGCAGGACACGAAAAAGATTCGCAATTTCGTGCTCATTCCCCTCCTTCCACCGAAAACGCAGCCAAGATCCGCTGCGCCGCCAAAGTAGCGGTCAACCGCCCGTCGCGCACGGCCTGCTCGACCTCGGGCACCACGGCGCGCACGCCGGGATGCGCCGAAAGGCGGCCGAGCAGTTGCTCCCGCACCATCGCCCAGGTCCAGTCGACCTGTTGGCGGCGGCGCAATTCGTCCAGCCGGCCGGCTTCGGCGAGCGTCTTGCGATGCCTGCCGATTTGGTCCCAAACAGTGTCAAGTCCGACGTTCGTCAGCGCGCTGCAGGTCAGCACCGGCGGCGTCCAGAGCGCGTCGGGGCCGTAGATCATCCGCAGCGCGCCTGCCAGCTCACGGCCCGCCCGCTTGGCGTCGCGCTCGTGATCGCCGTCGGCCTTGTTGACCGCGATGACGTCCGCGAGCTCCAGCACGCCCTTCTTGATGCCCTGCAGCTGATCACCGGTGCGCGCCAGCGTCAGGAAGAGAAAGCAGTCGACCATGTTCGCCACGGTCACTTCGGACTGTCCAACCCCGACCGTTTCGACCAGAACGATGTCGTAACCGGCGGCTTCCATCAGGACCATCGTCTCGCGTGTCGCGCGCGCGACACCGCCCAGCGTCCCCGACGTCGGCGACGGCCGGATGAACGCCGACGGGTCGACCGCCAGCCTGGCCATCCGCGTCTTGTCGCCGAGTATCGAGCCGCCGGTGCGCGTCGACGACGGGTCGACGGCGAGCACCGCGACGCGATGCCCGGCCGCCGTCAGGTCGGTGCCGAGCTGGTCGATGAATGTCGACTTGCCGACACCGGGCACGCCGGTGATGCCGATCCGCCACGCGCCACCGGCCTGCGGCAGCAGCTCGACCAGCAGCTCCTGCGCCTGCGCGCGGTGATCGTCCCGGTTGGACTCGACCAGCGTGATCGCCTTGGACAGCGTCCCGCGGTCACCCGCGAGCACCCCTTTGGCGTACGCGGCGACGTCGACCTTGCGTGGCAACGGTCAGTGCTCCTTGAGCTGGCCGAGCAGGTCGATGGCCGCGTCCGCGATGACCGTGCCCGGCCCGAAGATCGCCGCCGCGCCCGCCGCGCGCAGCTCCTCGTAGTCCTGCGGCGGGATGACCCCGCCGACCACGACCATGATGTCGGAGCGGTCCAGCTCGGCCAGCTCGTGCCGCAGCGCGGGCACCAGCGAGAGGTGCCCTGCCGCGAGCGAGGACACGCCGACCACGTGCACGTCCGCCTCGACGGCTTGGCGCGCGACCTCGCCCGGCGTGGAGAACAGCGGGCCGACGTCGACGTCGAAGCCGATGTCGGCGAACGCCGTCGCGATCACCTTCTGGCCGCGGTCGTGCCCGTCCTGGCCCATCTTGGCGACCAGGATGCGCGGGCGGCGGCCCTCCTCGGCGGCGAACTCCTCGACCAGCGAGCGCGCCTGCTCGACGTTCTGGGACTTGCCGACCTCGTCGCGGTACACACCCGAGATCGTACGAATCTGGCCGGAGTGGCGCCCCCAAGGCTTCTCAAGCGCGTCGGAGATCTCGCCGACTGTCGCCTTCGCACGTGCCGCGTCGATGGCAAGCGCTAGCAAGTTGCCATCGCTCTCAGCGCCCGCGGTAAGCCTTCGCAAGGCGTCCTGGGTCGCTTCTTCGTCTCGCTCGTCTCGCAGCCTTCGCAGCTTCTCAAGCTGCTGAGTACGCACGCCCGCGTTGTCGACCTTGAGAACGTCGATCGCCTCGTCGTCGCTTACGAGGTACTTGTTGACCCCGATGACCGGCTGACGCCCGGAGTCGATCCGCGCCTGGGTGCGCGCGGCGGCCTCCTCGATCCGCAGCTTCGGGATGCCCGCGTCGATCGCGCGTGCCATGCCGCCTGCCGACTCGACCTCGGTGATGTGCGCCCACGCCTTGCGCGCGAGGTCGTAGGTCAGCTTCTCGATGAACGCGCTGCCGCCCCACGGGTCGATGACGCGCGTGGTGCCGGATTCCTGCTGCAGCAACAGCTGCGTGTTGCGCGCGATCCGCGCGGAGAAGTCGGTCGGCAACGCCAGCGCCTCGTCCAAGGCGTTGGTGTGCAGCGACTGCGTGTGCCCCTGGGTCGCGGCCATCGCCTCGACGCAGGTGCGCACCACGTTGTTGTAGACGTCCTGCGCGGTCAGCGACCAGCCCGAGGTCTGCGAATGCGTGCGCAGCGACAGCGACTTCGAGCTCTTCGGCTCGAACTGCTTGACCAACTTGGCCCACAGCAGCCGGGCCGCGCGCATCTTCGCGACCTCCATGTAGAAGTTCATCCCGATGGCCCAGAAGAACGACAGGCGCGGCGCGAACTTGTCGACGTCCATTCCGGCGTCGACACCGGCGCGGATGTACTCGACGCCGTCGGCGAGGGTGTACGCCAGCTCCAGGTCGGCGGTCGCCCCGGCTTCCTGCATGTGGTAGCCGGAAATGGAGATCGAGTTGTACTTCGGCATGTGCTGCGAGGTGTAGCCGAAGATGTCGGAGATGATCCGCATGGACGGCTGCGGCGGGTAGATGTAGGTGTTGCGGACCATGAACTCTTTGAGGATGTCGTTCTGGATGGTCCCGGCCAGCTGTTCCGGCTTGACGCCTTGTTCCTCCGCCGCGACGACGTACAACGCGAGTACCGGGAGAACCGCCCCGTTCATCGTCATCGAGACGGACATCTTGTCCAGCGGGATGCCGTCGAAGAGCTGGCGCATGTCGTAGATGGAGTCGATCGCGACTCCGGCCATGCCGACGTCGCCCGCGACGCGCGGGTGGTCGGAGTCGTAGCCGCGGTGGGTGGCGAGGTCGAACGCGACCGACAGTCCTTTTTGGCCTGCCGCGAGGTTGCGGCGGTAGAAGGCGTTGGACTCCTCGGCGGTGGAGAAGCCCGCGTACTGCCGGATGGTCCACGGCTGGTTGACGTACATCGTCGGGTACGGCCCGCGCAGGTACGGCGCGATACCGGGGTAGGTGCCCAGGAAGTCCACATCGGACAGATCGTCGGCGGTGTACACCGGCTTGATGCCGATGCCCTCCGGCGTCTCCCACGAGAGCGCGTCCGGGCCTTTGCCGGTGCTCGCGTGCAGCGCGTCGTTCCAGGCCGCGGCGTCCGCAGGCTCCGGCGTGCCCAGCTCGACGTCGGAAAAGTCGGGAATGCTCATCGAGTGACTCCCAGAGTCGCGTGGAGAGCGGTCAAGGCTTCGAGTGCGTCGCAGCCCGCGAAGACATATCCGGTGACGTCGGCGTAGTCACCCTTGCCGGCCAGCAGAACGGCGGCGGCGCCCGCGTCCTTCAACGCGGTGGCGACGGACGCGGCTTCCTCGGCGTACGAAGTGTTGCTGCCGCAGATACAGGCGACCCGCGTACCGCTCGCCTTGAACGCGGCCACGATGTCGTCGACCGCGCCGGGGTTGACGGCTTCCAGCCCGCCCGCCTGGAACAGGTTGGCGGCGAAACCGGCGCGCGCGGTGTGCGCCGCGACCGGCCCGAGCGTCGCCAGGAACACCTGCGGCCGCGCGCCGTGCTCGGCACGGTAGGCGTCCGCCGCGTCGCGCAGCGCCTCGAACTCCTGCGCGTAGCGGACCCGGGGCAACCCACCATTTTGGACGTCCATAGTGGACTGTGCGCGCACCACGGGCTTCTCGGTCAGGTTGGGGAACTCGCTGACCCCGGTGATCGGGTCCTTGCGGGTGGCGATCCGCTTGGCCCGCTTGGCCCAGGTCTCGGCCAGCCGTCCGGCCAGCGAACCCGACGCCAGCACCGCCGAGATCCCGCCTTCGCGCTCGATCTCGGTGAACTCGCGCCAGGCCGCGTGCGCGAGCTGGTCGGTGAGGTTCTCGACGTACCAGGACCCGCCTGCCGGGTCGATCACGCCGGCGAGATTCGACTCCTCCAGCAGGATCGCCTGCGTGTTGCGCGCGATGCGCCGCGAGAACGCGTCCGGCAGCCCGATCGCGCCGTCGAACGGCAGCACGGTGATCGCGTCGGCGCCGCCGACCCCGGCGCCGAAGCAGGCGACCGTGGTCCGCAGCATGTTCACCCAGGGGTCACGCTGGGTCAGCATCGACGGCGAGGTCACCGCGTGCTGGCGCATGCCGGCGCCTGCCGCGCCGGAAACCTCGGTCACGCGGGCCCACAGCCGCCGCGCGGCGCGGAACTTCGCGATCGTCAGGAACTGGTCGGCGCTCGCGGCGAGCCGGAACTCCAGCTGCGAGGCGGCCGCGTCGACGCTCAATCCGGCTTCGGTCAGCGCTCGCAGGTACGCGACGCCGACCGCGATCGCCGCGCCGAGTTCCTGCGCGTCCGAGCCGCCTGCCTCGTGGAACGGCAGGCCGTCCGCGACGAGTGTCCGCAGTTTCGGGTATTTGCCGGTCAGCCGTACGGCGAGTTCGGCGGCGGGCGCGATGTCGGCGGCCTCGCCGGTACGCGCGCGCAGCCCGATCGGGTCGGCGCCGACGGTGCCGCTCGCCTCGCTGGCCGGGATCTCCTTCTCGGCCAGCACCTCGGTCAACGCGGTCGCGGCGGCCTCGAAGTCGGCGCCGGGATCGAGCACGACGGGCGCGAGCTCCAGGTAGACGCCGTTCAGCACGTCGGCCAGCGACGACGACGGGACCCGCAGCCACAGCGACGTCACGCCGCCTTCGAGATCGGCGAGCACGGCCTTGTTCGCGGCGGCCGGGTCGGGGTCGGCGTGCAGCGCGCGGACGTCCCAGCCGGTGCTGACGGAGCCTTCCGGCTTCGCGCCGCGCACGAACGGCGACAGGCCGGGGAAACCGGCCGGTGGTGTGGCGTCCTCGGCCGTGTACAGCGGCTGGATCTCCAGTCCGTCGTACGTGCGGGTGACCAGCTTGCTCTCGGGAGCGCCTTCGAAGTCCTCGGGTAGCGCGCCGCTTTTCCGCAGGACACCGGCCACGAGCTCCTGCCATCCCGCATGGCTCGCGCCACCGAATTCGGCGGCGAGCGCGAGCTCGCCGGGTTCGGCCTCACCGACGTTGGTCATACCTGCCGATGGTAGTTCGCGAGCGTCGCACCCTCACCTGTGAGTCTCGTCGCGCTTACCGGTTCGTGGCGCGACCTTGGCTGAGTCCGTCAACTCCGCATACGACACAATCAGGGGGTGTCGACCTCCAGCGAACAGCCTCGCGTCGTGGCCGGGCGTTACCGGCTGCGCTCGGTGCTGGGTTCCGGGTCCATGGGCACCGTCTGGTCCGCCTACGACGAGTTCCTGCACCGGCCGGTCGCGGTCAAGGAAATGAAGATGCCGCACGGGATCCCGGCCGCACAGGTCGACGAGCTCCGTGAGCGGACACTGCGGGAAGCCCGCGCGATCGCCGTGCTCTCCCACCCGAACGTGATCATCCTGCACGACATCGCCAGCGAGAACGGCGATCCGTTCGTGGTGATGGAGCTGCTGCCCTCACGCAGCCTTTCAGAGGTCTTGCGCGACCACGGCCCGCTGAGCGTCGAACAGGCCGCCGCCGTCGGCAGCGCCGTCGCCGCCGCGCTGCAGGCCGCGCACGCCTCCGGGATCACGCACCGTGACGTGAAGCCGGGCAACGTGCTGATCGCCGAGGACGGCCGCATCAAGCTCACCGACTTCGGCATCGCGCGCAACGTGTCCGAGTCGACCATGACGAAGACCGGCATCATGCTGGGTTCGCCCGCCTACATCGCGCCGGAGGTCGCCTCCGGTGGCGCGGTGACCGGCGGCGCCGACCTGTGGGGCCTCGGCGCGACGCTGTTCGCCGCCGTCGAGGGCAGCCCGCCCTACGACGCCGACGGCGACCCGCTGGAGACGGTCGGCAAGGTCGTCAACGGTGATGTGCCGAAACCGTCGGACGGGCCGCTGGCCGAGATCATCATCGCGCTGATGGACAAGGAGCCGACCGCGCGGCTCTCGCTGCGCGAGGTGCGCCAGCGCCTGCACTCGCTGCAGCCGAAGAGCCCGCACGACACCTTCCCCGCCGAGCTTTTCCACACCCCGGACGGCAAGAAGACCTCCGCGCAGCCCGCGCCGACGGACACGCAGGTCATCAAGGTCACGCCGAAGAAGGCCGAGGACACCAGTTCCGCGCTGGCGTCGGACCCGGGACCGCTGCCGTTCTTGACGGACTCGGCGCCCCCGGCCGCGCCCGTGCCGCCGGTCAAGGGCCGGAGCTTGACCGCGGGGCTGGCACTCACCCTCACCGCGATCCTGCTGTTCCTGCTCGCGGCCGGCGGCGGGTTCGCGCTGGCCAGGACGGTCGGCGGCAAGTCGATCACCCCGCCGAAGAGCGCGCCGACGTCGACGGCGCCCTCGACCGGCGTTCCGGCCAAACCGCTGAACCTGGTCGACCAGGAAGGCGAAGCCAGCCCGAACAAGGGCACCGCGGGCGGATCGTTCACGATCAAGGCGCCCGAGGGCTGGGCCAAGTTCGTCACGCAGTCGGGGTCGAGCAAGCTGGCGCCGAACACCGTCGTCCAGTTCGTCTCGCCGGACGGCACCCGCACGGTCAACGTGCAGCGGTTCGTCGACTACTACCCCCGGTACCAGCAGCTCGACGCGTTCCTCACCTGGCTGGGCCAGGCATGGCCGGTCTCCGGCAAGATCGACCGGCGCGGCACCGGCGACCACGACATCGTGATCACCTACCGCACCCAGGAGGCGGGCGGCGACCGGTTCCTGACCGAGCGCGAGCCGTCGCCGGACCGGCCGAAGGCGACGCGGACGACGTTCGCGCACGTCTTCCGGCAGAACAACTCGCTGTGGGTGGTGTCGGTGACCGTGCCGGTCGAGCAGGAGCAGGCGGGCCGCACGGAGCTGTTCGACAAGATCACGCAGACCTTCTCGACGAAGGCCTAATCGCCGTAGACGCGGTGCGAGACCTCTTGCTGGGCGAGACGGCGTAGCGCCATCAGGAGCGTGTCGCCGAGCACGGTGCCGACCGCGGCGCTCTCCACGATCTGCTCGACCGACTGCATCCCGGCGAGGCTGGCCAGGTCCTGCTCCGCGATCTGCCGCGACGCCTTCGCGTACTGGGGCAGGCCGTCGAGCATGTACTCGTGGCCGAGGTCGCGGAAGGCGCCCATCACGCTGATGAGGACCTCGATCGCCGGGTCCTCGCTGCAGAGATCCCAGCCGTGCTCCTCCGCGACGCCTTTGATCAGGCCGAGCGCCCAGTCGCGGGTCTCGTCGTCGACCACGACGTCGGGCATCGCGATGCCCTTCTGCGCGAAACCCAGCGCGGAGTGGGTGGACACCTGGTCGTCGATCGCGCCGAGCGTCTCCTGCACCGCGGCGATCGACAGGCCGCCGACGTCGATCAGCGCGCGGACCAGCTTGAGCCGCCGGACGTGCGCCTCGCCGTAGCGCGCCTGGTTCGGGCTGGTGCGTTCACCGGGCTGCAGCAGGCCTTCACGCAGGTAGTACTTGATCGTCGCGACCGGGATCCCGGACACGCTGCTGAGCTCGGCCATGCGCATGGAGCGATTCACCTTTCCTGTGGACATCCTCAGGATGGATAGTATAGCTTCCCATAACGGAGAGCTTCACTATCCATATTCGTCTTGGGGAGACTACGACATGTCCACTGCACGTGACCTGCTGCGACGCACGGCGACCTGGCATCGGCCGATGATGGTGCTGGCCGCGACGATGGCGGTGATGACCGTCGTGAGCATCGGCGGACTGGTGTTCGACGACCGGGTGCTGATCGGCGCGCCCATCTGGCTCAAGCCGTTCAAGTTCGCGGTCTCGATCGGTATCTACGGGCTGACCTGGGGCTGGATGGTCTCGCTGCTGCCCAGGCGGAAGTGGGCGAACCGGCTGTCCACCGGGATCGTCGCGATCCTGTTCCTCGAGTACGCGTTGCTGCTCGTGCAGGCGGTGCGGGGGCACGCCATGCACTTCAACGTGGCCAACAGCTTCGACGCGACGCTCTGGGTGATCATGGGCTCGTCGATCGCCGTGCTCTGGGTCTTCACGCTGATACTGACCGCGCTGATGTTCCGCGCGAAGATCGCCGACGCGGCGTCGCGGTGGGCGATCCGGCTCGGCGGGCTGATCTCGGTGATCGGGCTGGGCCTCGGCCAGCTGATGACCAGCCCGACCGCCCAGCAGATGGCGCGCATGAAGAGCGGCGCGGCGCCGGACTTCATCGGCGCGCACAGCGTCGGCGTCGAGGACGGCGGCCCGATCATGCCGATCACCGGCTGGAGCTCCACCGGCGGTGACCTGCGGATCCCGCACTTCGTCGGCATGCACGCGCTGCAGGTGCTACCGCTGTTCGTGCTGCTGCTCGGTGTGCTGGCGACCCGGATCCCGCGGCTGCGTTCGGACATCGCCAGGCTGCGGCTGGTGTTCGTCGCGTCGGGGTTCTACGCGGGCCTCACCGGGCTGGTGACCTGGCAGGCGCTGCGCGGCCAGTCGCTGATTCACCCGGACGGGCTGACCTGGCTGGCCTTGGCGGGCCTCACCGGGCTCGCGGTGATCGGCGGCCTGTGGGCCGTCTCGACCCCGGCCGACGACCGTGATCTGGTGGCGGCGTGATGTTCGACTTGGCCTTTTACCTGGCAGCGCCGTTCTGGGCGGTGATGATCCTCGCGCCCACCTGGGGATGGACGCGCAAGATCGTCGCCTCGCCGTGGGTGACCACGCTGCCGCTGATCTCGTACTTCTGGTTCGTGGTGCCGCACTTCGGTGAACTGTGGACGGTCGTGTCCAGGCCGGATCTCGGTGCGCTGCAAGCGTTTCTCGCCCAGCCGTACGGCGCGGCGGCGATCTGGGCGCACGTGGTCTGCTTCGACCTGTTCATCGGCAGGTGGATGTACCTGCAGGGACGCGAGCGGGGCGTCCACCCGGTGCTCGTCAGCCTGATCCTGCTGCTGACGATCTTCCTGTCCCCGATCGGCGTGCTGCTGTTCCTGGCCGTACGGGAACGGTCACGCAGCGAGCCCGGATACGCTGCGGTTCATGAGTGAGAACGAAGCCGCCGCCGTCATCGCCGAACGGACCGGCGTCGCCCAACACGACATCGCGGTGGTGCTGGGCTCCGGCTGGCGCCCCGCCGCCGACGTCATCGGCGAGCCGACCGCGGAGATCCCGCTCGGCGAACTGCCGGGATTCGTCACGCCGGGCGCCGTCGGCCACGGCGGCACCGCGCGGTCGGTGAAGATCGGCGACAAGCACGCGCTGGTGCTGCTCGGCCGCACGCACCTGTACGAGGGCAAGGGCATGGACCCGGTGGTGCACAACGTACGCACCGCCGCCGCGGCCGGCGCGAAGTCGGTGCTGCTGACCAACGCGGCAGGCGGCCTGCGTGAAGGTTTCACGGTCGGTCAGCCGGTGCTGATCTCGGACCACCTGAACCTGACCGCGCGCTCCCCGATCGTCGGCGCGAACTTCGTCGACCTGACGGACCTGTACTCCCCGCGCCTGCGCGCGCTGGCGCAGGAGATCGACCCGACGCTGGCCGAGGGCGTCTACGCCGGGCTGCCCGGTCCGCACTTCGAGACCCCGGCCGAGATCCGCATGCTCCGCACCATGGGCGCGGACCTGGTCGGCATGTCGACCGTGCTCGAGGCCATCGCCGCGCGCGCGGCCGGCGTCGAGGTGTTCGGGCTTTCGCTGGTGACGAACCTGGCAGCCGGCATCACCGGCGAGCCGCTGAACCACGAAGAGGTGCTCGAAGCGGGCCGCGCTTCGGCGACCCGCATGGGCACGCTGCTGCGCGACCTGGTCGCGCGCGCCTAGGGTTAGCGGGATAAAGCGGGCTTTACTCCGCGGAGTAAAGCCCGCTTTATCGCGGTCTACACGTAATTCGGGAGCCTGGCCGCGACGTCTTCGGGTGAGGGCATGGCGGCGATCTCTTCGGCGAGGCGCTTCGCGGTCGCCTGGACGGTTTCGTCGGACAGCAACGCCTTGCCCTGGGTGTAGACGGCCTCGGCGGTGAACTCGTCCGGCAGCAGGCGCGTGCCGACGCCCGCGGCGAGCACGGCTTCGGCGTTGGTGAACTGGTCGGCGCCCTGCGGGATGACCAGCTGCGGCAGGCCCGCGCCGAACGTGCCCAGCGTGGTGCCGCTGCCGCCGTGGTGCACGACGAGCGCGACGTGCGGCAGCAGGTCAGCCTGCGGCACCCAGGCCGACAGGTGGACGTTCGGCGGCACGCCACCGAGCGCGTCGACGTCGACGGACGGGCCCGCCGCGACCAGCACGTTCACCGGGAGCTTGGCGAGTCCTTCGATCGCGCCCTTGAGCACGTCGACGTTGCCGAACGCGGTGCCGAGGGTGAGATAGACCAGCGGCTCGTCCTCGTGGACGAGCGCGGGCAGCTCACCGGGTTCGTTCCAGCCGACCGGGCGCAGCGGGATGCGGTCGGCGGAGGCGAGAAAATCGGGCGACTGCACCGATTCCGGGCAGATGTCGATGTACGGGTCGCCGAGCGAGAACGGCCCGGCCAGCTCGATGCCGAGCTCAGCGGCGTACGCCTGCAGCGGTTTTGAAATGTCCTCGGTGAGCGCGCTGACGGAGACCCGGCCGAAACCGTGCGCCAGCGCGGGAATCCCGGCCAGCTTGGCGGCGAAACCACCGCCGGGGTTGCCGGATTCGTAGACGACGAGGTCGGGTTTCTCGGCTTCCAGCACCGGCTTCAGCTTTTCGACGGCCAAGCGCGGCAGCGCGTCGCCGAAGACCATGGCGACGATCCGCGGCAGCTCGTCTTCCGGCGGCGGCCCGGTGCGGTCGCCCATGACCTTGGCGAACCCGGCGGAAATGTCGATCGTGACGGACGCGGTGTCCAGTCCGGCCTTGCGCAGGCCGGGCAACATTGCTTCACCTGTCGCGAAAACGACCTCATGCCCGGCTTTGCGGGCGGCGACGGCGAGCGGGAGTAAGGGATAGGTATGACCGTGTGACCCCAGAGAGGTGAACAACAATTTCACCCTTTACAACGTACCCCGTACGCTGAGGCGGTGACCACTGCATTAACGCCGGCGCTGCGTGACAAGGCCTTTCGCTGGATCGCCGACGACGTCGACGCCGACTCCCGCGCCGAACTGCAAGGCGTGCTCGCCCGCGCGATGGGCGGCGAGGTCGCGGCACTCGAAGACCTCTCCGATCGCATGTCGGGCTCACTCGAATTCGGCACGGCCGGACTGCGCGGCCCGGTTCGTGCGGGCCCGAACGGAATGAACGTCGCCGTGGTCACCCGCACCACGGCGGGAGTCGCGACCTGGTTGCTGGCACACGGCCACGCCGGCGGGACGGTCGTCGTCGGCCGTGACGCCCGTCACGGCTCGGAAGCGTTCGCCAAGGCCGTCGCGGAGGTGTTGTCCGCCGCCGGTTTCGCCGTGAAGACACTGCCTGGCCCGCTGCCGACGCCCGTGCTGGCGTTCGCGGTCCGTGAACTCGGCGCGGTCGCGGGCGTGCAGATCACCGCGTCGCACAATCCCCCGGCCGACAACGGATACAAGCTCTACGACGCCTCCGGCGCGCAGATCGTCCCGCCGTCGGACGGCGAGATCGAGCGCGCGATCGAGGCCGCACCCGGCGCCGTCTCGGTACCCCGCTCGCCGGGCGCGGTCACCGTCGACCTGGTCGACGCTTACCTGGACCGGGTTTCGTCGTTGCCGCGCGGCCCCGAGCGCGCACTGAAGGTCGTCGCGACCGCGCTGCACGGCGTCGGCGCGGAAACCCTTCGCAAGGCTTTCGAGCGTGCCGGTTTCCCGGACCTGACACTCGTCGACGCCCAGTCCGCACCCGACCCCGACTTCCCCACGGTGTCCTTCCCCAACCCCGAAGAGCCAGGCGCGACGGACCTTCTGCTCGCGCTGGCGTCCGAAGTGGACGCCGACCTGGCCATCGCACTCGACCCCGACGCCGACCGCTGCGCGCTGGGCGTCCGCGTCGGCGGCACCTGGCGCATGCTGCGCGGCGACGAGACGGGCGTGTTGCTCGGCTCGCACATTTTGTCCACTGTGGACACTCCGGATCCCTTGGTGGCCACGACGATCGTGTCGTCCTCGATGCTCGGCGAGATAGCGGCCGCGCACGGCGCGCGCTACAAGGAAACGCTGACCGGCTTCAAGTGGCTCGCGCGCGCCGGCGAAGGCTTGGTCTTCGCCTACGAAGAGGCGCTGGGTCTTTGCGTGAATCCTTCTTTCGTGCGAGACAAGGACGGCATCTCGGCGGCCGTGCTGGCAGCGGGTTACGCGGCGACGCTGAAGGCGGCCGGACGGACTCTGCCCGAGGTGCTGGACGAGCTGTACGTCCAGCACGGGGTGCACCTGACGGACCAGGTTTCCTTGCGTGTCACGGATCTCTCGGTCCGCGGCCAGCTGATGGCCGGTCTGCGCGCGGCACCGCCCGCCGCGCTGGGCGGCGTCGACGTGACGTTGACGGACCTGCTGCCGGAGACGGACGGCCTGCGCCTGCTCGGCGACGGCGTTCGCGTGGTCATCCGGCCTTCGGGCACGGAGCCGAAGCTCAAGGCCTACCTTCAGGTGAAGGAACCCGTGACCGGGGAACTCGCCGACGCCCGCGATGCGGCGGCCAAGCGCCTGGCCACCCTGCGCTCCGACGTCGAAGCCCTCTTCGCCTAAAGGGCTCGTGAGTGGTACGGCCGGTTCTAACCGGTCTAAACACTCACGAGTCCTTGCGTAGGCTCCCCGATCGTGCCCACTTTGCTGATCGTGCATCACACGCCTTCGCCGTCCATGCAGGCGATGTTCGAGGCCGTCGTCGCCGGCGCGACCGATCCCGAGATCGAGGGTGTCGACGTGGTGCGCAGGCCCGCGCTCGGCGCGACGGTGTCGGACGTGCTGGCCGCGGACGGGGTCTTGCTCGGCACGCCCGCGAACCTCGGGTACATGAGCGGTGCGGCGAAGGTGTTCTTCGACACCGTCTACTACCCGTGCCTGGACGCGACGCGTGGCAGGCCGTTCGGCTTCTATGTGCACGGAAACAGTGATGTTTCGGGCACTGTGCGCGGGATTGAATCCATTACAACTGGACTGGGTTGGGAAAAGGCGGCGGCGCCCGTGCTCGTCACCGGGGAGCCGTCGAAGGACGATCTCGCGGCTTGCTGGGAATTGGGTGCGGCGCTGGGAGCCGGCCTGATGCCGTGAAGGCCCCTGGAAAATAAGGGGGCCTGTCACCGGAAGCCCTGGGGGTCGACCTCCGGCAACAGGCCGATGGTCAAGGGTTCGTCATGAAGACGATCAACCTCGACACCAAGAGCGTACTACATCCACCCGGCCGCGCACGAGGGGAACACCCCCTGATGTTGCTTTCGTGCACCCCCAGGGTGCGAAAGCGGGGTCGATCAGGGGTTGCTTCCGTCGCGAACGGCCAGGCGCCCACACTGTAAACCACTGCATACGCGATCTGTCAACATATGTGTACGAATGGCTCCGCGTTACACTGCGGCTACTGAGGGAAGGAGGCGGACGTGACCGACGAGCAGACGTTCGCCACGAAACTGAGCGCCCTGATCGACGCGGCGCGCGCGAACGGGGAAGCACCGCACAGCTACCGCGAGATGTCCTCGGCCATCGAGGCAGCGGGCGGCCCGGCGATGTCGTCGGCGTACATCCAGCAGCTGGCGACCGGCAAGCGCATCAACCCGAAGATCCACTACGTCGAGGCGCTGGCGAAGCTGTTCGGCGTTCCGGTCACGTACTTCTTCGACGGGGTGCAGGCCGAGCCGGAGCCGGCGCGCGGTGAGGCGAAGCTGATGGCGATGCGGGCGCAGGAACTTTCACCGGAGGGCAGACGTCAGGTGATGGACCTGCTCGACCTCGTCGAACGGTACGAGCGCGCCGAACGGCACAAGACCGAAGAGCCATGAACGAACGGCAGCTTCGCAAGCGGTGCCGCAAACTGCTCAAACAGCTCGACATCGAGCCGCCGCTCGATGTCGTCCAGCTGTGCGCGCGGCTCGGCGAGCAGCGCGGCAAACCGATCCGGCTGATGCCGTACCCGCTCGAGGTGCCCGGCCCGTTCGGCTGCTGGATCGCCACCGCGAACGCCGACTACATCTTCTACCAGCAGGAAACGACCAAATCGCACCAGGATCACATCATCCTGCACGAGCTGGGACACATCCTCGCCGATCATCATCCCGGTGGTGACGCCAAGCCCGGCGACTTCCTGCCGGGACTGCCACCGGACATCGACTCTGGCGCCATCGGCCGCGCACTGCGCCGGACCTCCTACGATGAGGCCCACGAATGGGAAGCCGAGACCGTCGCCACGATCATCCTCGAGTGGGCCGCGGTCTTGAACTACACGATTCCGCAGCGTGCCCAGGACCATGATCTCCGCCGAATCCAGGGCACACTCGGCGACCATCAAGGGTGGCTGTGAGCCTTTTCAGTCCCATCAACATCGTTGCCATGGTACTGTTCGCCGTCGCGCTCGGCTGGCGGATCTACCAGATCAAACGCACGCCACGCAGCCTGCCCGCGTGGGCCGTGATGATCACGATCGCTTGTTTCCTAGGCTCTTTCCTCACCCAGCAGAAGGTCGTCGACGACTGGATCGACGCCTTCGCGGGCAACGGCATCAGCAGGCTCGTCAGCAACGTCGTGCTGACCGTCGGCCTCTGCGCGCTCTTGATCTTCTTCCTCGGCTCGGCGCTGGGCCCGCAGCGCTACCGCCGCGTCGCCGTCGAGCTGATCCCGCTCGGCGTGACGCTCGTGCTGCTGACGATCTCCCTGTTCGCGATGCCCGCCGAGATCCGCGGCCAGTCGCTGAACAAGGACAACGTCCACATCGCCAGCTTCGCGGTGTTCTACCTCGGCGCCGGGCTGTACATGTTCTACGGCCTGGTCGCGTGTTTCCGCTGGATGCTGCGTTACCAGCGCACGGCCGACCGCAACCTCTCGGTCGGCCTGCGCATCGCGGGCGCCGGGATGGCCTCGCTCGCGCTGGGCGCCGGCGCACGCGCGCTGTACATCATGATCGCGTGGGTGTTCGGCCCGACCGTGCCGATCCTGCTGACGCTGGGCATCATCCTGGTGATCGTCGGCGCGCTGCTCTTCCTGTCCGGCATCACGTATCCGGGCGTGCGCGCGCGGATCGACGCGCTGCGCCGACGGCTCAGTCACCGCAGGCAGTACGAGCACTTGAGTCCTTTGTGGACGGTCTTGGTCGAGGCGTACCCGAACATCGTGCTGAACTCCGGCCCGCGCCCACGCGGCGCGCACCGGCGCTTCTACCGGCGGGTGATCGAGATCCGCGACGGCCTCGTCCAGCTCAGCCCCTACCTCGAAGGCGACCTCAACGCGCTGGCCACGGCCAACCCGGACGGCGCCGCGGCCGAACTCCGCTCCGCACTGGCCCGTCAGGCCTCCGGCGAGGAAACCGACCACCGCGCGCACCTGGTGCTACCCGGCGGCGGCGACATCGAAGCCGACGTCCAGCCCCTGCTCGCCCTTTCCGCAGCGCTGAAGGGGTCGTGAGTGGTATAGCCGGTTAGAACCCAATGCCGGGTAGTTAGGGCTGGGGTGGTGGTGTCAAGGTTGTGATGGGCGCGGCTCCTGGTAGAAGAGAAATCGACCAAGATCCGCTCTTCGCCAGGAGCCGCTGTGCCCGATTCTGCCATGCCCGACACCGTGTCCGCGTTCGCACCTGGGCATCTGGGTGCGTTGACCGATTACGTTCCGCCGCAGGTCATCGATGAGATTCTTGCCCAGACCCGCCGAACCCAGCGGCGGGTGCGGTTGCTGCCCGCCCGTGTGGTGGTGTATTTCGTGCTGGCGCTGACGTTGTTTCCCGGCCGGGGATACGGCGGAGTGTTCGACACGATGACCTCGGGACTGGACATCGCGGTCCGGTCGCCGGGTGCCGCGGCGCTGCGGGCAGCGCGTGCCCGCCTCGGGGTGGCGCCGCTGCGAGCGTTGTGGGACTGGGCCTGCGGCCCGGTCGCCACCCGCGCCGACGCTCGGGCCTGGTACCGGGGCTGGCGGCTGCTCGCCTGGGACGGCACCACTCTGGACGTGCCCGACACCGAGGACAACGCCCGCCTGTTCGGGCTCGCGGGCGGGAAAGCCCCCGTCCGGCTACCGCAAACTTCAGCTGCTGGGCCTGGTGGAATGCGGCACCCGCGCGTTCCTCGGCGCTGTGTTCTCCAGCACCGCGAACGGGGAAACCACCCTCGCCACACGGTTGCTGGACAAACTCACCCCCGGCGTCCTGCTGCTGGGCGACCGCAACTTCTACACATGGCCGCTCTGGCACGCCGCGGCCACGACCGGAGCGGACCTGTTGTGGCGCGCCACATCCAACGCCAACCTGCCTAGCGACCAGACATGCCCCGACGGCTCCTACCTGTCCCGGTTCCCGAACCGCAAGCATTACCGCCACCAGCCGGACCCACGGCCGGTGCGCGTGATCACCGGTCGTGTCATGACAACCGTGTAAGCCACGGATGGACCAGGATCGGGTCGCTGACCGCGACCCAGAAAGGCTCCACCTGTGACCGAGGACACACCTGACCGGGATCCGGGCTCCGCAGCCGGCGAAGCGCTCGCGCGCGTGCTACCGCCAGAAACGCTGGACGCGTTGGTGAAAGACGCGTACGAGAATGGCGGCGCGCTGGGCGCCCAAGAATTGCTAAATCAGATGACCAAGGCGGTGCTCGAAAGGGCGCTGGACGCCGAGATGACCCATCATCTTGGCTATGAGAAAGGAGACCCCGCCGGGAACGGTTCCGGGAATTCCCGGAATGGCAGGTCTCCAAAAACCGTGTCGACTTCGAATGGTCCGGTCGAGCTGGCGGTGCCGCGTGACCGGAACGGTTCGTTCGAGCTACGATCGTGCCGAAACGTGCACGCAGGCTGGGTAATATCGACGAGGCGATCCTGTCGCTGTATTCGCGTGGCATGACCACCCGGGATATCGAATCTCATTTACGTGAAGTATATGGCGTGAACGTGTCGCGAGAATTGATCTCCAATGTGACCGACGTGGTGACCGACGAGATCGCGTTGTGGCAATCTCGGCCTTTGGACGAGATGTACCCGATTCTCTATGTCGACGGCCTGCGACTGCGGGTCAAGGACAAGGGCGTGGTCACCTCCAAGGTCGCCTACCTGGCCATCGGCGTGGACATGGAAGGCCGCAAACACGCCCTCGGGCTCTGGATCGCCGACACCGAAGCGGCGAAGTTCTGGGCCAAGGTCGTCACCGACCTGCGCAACCGTGGCGTGAAAGACATCCTGATCGCCTGCTGCGACGGCCTGACCGGGCTGCCCGACGCGATCCGCGGCGCGTTTCCCGACACCGTAGTCCAAACCTGCGTCGTGCACGTGATCCGCAACGCCATGCGGTTCATTTCCTATGGCGATCGGAAGAAAGTCGCCGCCGCCATGCCATGCGGGACATCTACACCGCGCCGACACTCGAGGCGGCCGAGATCGCACTCACTCAGTTCGATAAAGACTTCGGCATACAATACCCCGCCGCGATCCAGGTCTGGCGACACGCCTGGAACGACTTCACCCCATTCCTCGACTATCCACCCGAACTCCGCAGAATCGTCTACACAACAAACCTGATCGAGAACATCAACTTCCAGCTCCGGAAAATCACCAAGAACCGCGGCCATTTCGACAGCGACACCGCCGCGACAAAACTGCTCTACCTCGGACTCCGCAACATCACCAGCAACCGAGGCGGACCATCAGGAACCGGCACCCGAGGCTGGAAACAAGCACTAAACACGCTCGCCGCACTCTTCCCCGACCGCCTGCCACTCCACTAGAATCAGAGAAGAAATCATCCGTGGCTTACACGGAAATCATGACAGGGCCTGATCACCGCGATGATCACCATCACCACCGCCGACGGCAACACCCGCCACGAGCACTACCAGCTGATCACCACCATCCTCGACCACCACGCCGCACCCGCCGCGGACCTGATCGACCTCTACCTGCGCCGCTGGGACATCGAACGCGCCTTCTACTCCTGGAAAGTGCTGCAAAAAGGCCCCGGACGGGTCCTGCGCTCACGCACCCACACCGGGATCGAGCAAGAGGTCTACGCCTACCTGACCACCTACCAACTGCTACGGCGCTTCGCCCAGGACAGCGCCGACACCGCCGACGTCGACATCAACCGCGTGTCCTTCACCCTCGCGCTGACCACCATCACCGACAGCATCATCAGCCACCGCGGAGCCACCCCCGACCACCGCCACACACACGCTACACACCGAGCAACCCGCAGACTCAACCCACAACACCACAGGTCACGGCAATGCCCCCGAGCACGGAAACGACCCACCTCACCATTCCCATCCAAACGCCCGGGAACACCACCATCACAAAAAGTCACCTACACAACCACCGTCTTGACACCACACCCCACGCCCTAACTACCCGGCATTGGGTTAGAACCGGCCATACCACTCACGACTCCCGCAACCAGGGGCGTACGTAGCCCGCCAGTTCGGGGGACGCGCGGTCGAGCAGCGCGTCCAGCTTGACCCGTTGGGCCGGGCGCGGCTGGAGGTAGGCGAGGCGCTGGCCCTCTGCCGCGGGCCCGCTCGTCGAACTCGGTCCAGGCGCGGCCTGATCTCTCCCCTTGACTGTTCACAATTCACCCCTGCGTCCCACGGTAACCGGTTCGCGCGTTCTACGATGCTGAATATGTTCAAGCGCCGAACCCTGCTCGGGGCGCTCGCGGTCACCGCGGCGCTGGTCACCGGCTGTTCCAGCGACAGCGGCACGACCAAGGAGAAGCTGCCGGAAGCCGGTCCGCTGATCGCGGACGCCGCGCAGGCGATCGGCGCGGTCAAGAGCGCGCACTTCACCTTGAAGGTCAACGGCGACATCGCCGGGCTGACCGTGCAGTCGCTCGACGGCGACCTCACCAAGGAGGGCGGCTCCAAGGGCGGCGCGAAGGGCACCGGGAAGCTTTCGATGCTCGGGCAGCTGACCGAGGTCGAGTTCACGCTCGCCGGTGAGACGCTCTACATCAAGGGCCCGACCGGCTCGTACCAGAAGGTGCCGATCGCGCTGGGCGCGTCGATCTACGACCCGTCGGCCGTGCTCGACCCGAACCGCGGGATCGCGAAGGTGCTGACCAGCGTCCAGAATCCCAAGACCGAGGCCAAAGAGGACGTCAACGGCACGCAGGCGTACAAGGTCACCGGCAAGGTGACCAAGGACGTGCTGGCCCAGCTGCTGCCCGGCGCGCCGGACGACGCGGTGGTCAGCTTCTGGCTCGCCGAGGCCGGTAAGCACCTGCCGGTCAAGGCGACCGCGGTGCTGCCGAGCAACTCCAGCGTGGACGTGACACTGTCCGATGTGGACAAGCCGGTCACCATCACGCCGCCTGCGTGAACCGCCGCCACGTCGCGATCGGCGCGGGCGGCCTCGCCGTCCTGCTCGGCGCGCTCGACACCTATGTGGTCATCGGGATCCTGCGACAGATCATCGACGACCTGAAAGTGCCGGTGAACCGGCTGGAGCAGGTCACCCCGATCGTCACCGGGTACCTGCTCGGCTACGTGGCCGCGATGCCGCTGCTGTCGCAGGCCTCCGACCGGTTCGGCCGGAAACTGCTGCTGCAGCTGTGTCTCGGCGGGTTCCTGGCCGGGTCCGCGGTGACCGCGCTCGCCGGTGACGTGCCGCTGCTGACCGTCGGCAGGCTGGTGCAGGGCACCGCGAGCGGCGCGCTGCTGCCGGTGACCATGGCGCTCGCCGCCGACCTGTGGGCCGAGCATCGGCGCACCACGATCCTCGGCGCGGTCGGTGCCGCGCAGGAACTCGGCAGCGTGCTCGGTCCGCTCTACGGCATCGGGCTGGCCGCCGCGGCCGGGTGGCGTGGCGTGTTCTGGGTGAACGTCCCGCTGGCGCTGCTCGCGATGGCCGCGGTCTGGTTCGCGGTGCCTGCCACGCGGGGCAAGCGGTCCAAAATAGACGTGACCGGCGGCTCGCTGCTGGCCGTGGCGCTGGGCTTGGCCGTCGTCGGCCTCTACAACCCGAACCCGCGTGAGCACGTGCTGCCCGCGTGGGGCTGGCCGACGCTCGCCGGCGCGGCCGTCGCGCTCGTGGCGTTCGTGCTCTGGGAGCGCCGCGCCAAGACCCGTCTGCTCGACATCGGCGACAAGCGGTTCTTCGCGGTGCTCGGCGCGAGTGTCGCCGCGGGCGCCGCGCTGATGGTCACGCTCGTCGACGTCGACCTCTTCGCGCAGACGCTGCTGGGCAAGGACGACCAGGGCAGTGTGCTGCTGTTGCTGCGTTTCCTCATCGCGCTGCCGATCGGCGCCGTCGTGGGCGGCATGCTCGCGGCCAGGTTCGGCGACCGCTGGATCGCCGTGGCGGGCCTGCTCATCGCGGCCGTCGGCTATCTGCTGATCTCGGGCTGGTCGGTCGACGTGCTGACCGCCAGCCATCCGCTCGGGCTCCCCCGGCTCGACACCGACCTGGCGATCGTCGGGTTCGGGCTCGGCCTGGTGATCGCGCCGCTGTCGGCGGCCGCGCTCAAGGTCGTGCCGCCCGACCAGCACGGTGTCGCATCGGCGGGCGTGGTCGTCGCGCGGATGACCGGGATGCTCGTCGGGGTGGCCGCGCTGTCGGCGTGGGGCCTGCACCGGTTCCACAGCCTCACCGAGGGGCTGAACACGCCGATCCCGTTCCTTTTCCCTGACGAACAGGCGTTCCAGCAGGCGCTCACCGCGTACACGAGCGCGGTCAAAGAGGCCCTGCGGACCGAGTACAGCGAGATTTTCGTCATCACGAGTGTCATCTGCGCGGTGGGCGCTTGCGTGTCGGTGCTGGTAGGAAGCCGATACGCTGCGAAGCGTGCCTGACTTCCTGTCTGCCGAGCCCTACAAGGGCACCCGTGACCTGCTCCCCGCCGAAGCCTCGGTCCGCGCGCGGGTGTTCGGGCTGCTGCGCGAGGTCGTCGAGCGGTACGGCTACGCCCGCTACGACGGCCCGTCACTCGAACCGGTGGGGCTTTACGAACGCGAGTCGGACCAGCAGCTGTTCACGCTGACCGACAAGGGCGGTCACCAGCTGGCGCTGCGGCCGGAGCTGACGCCGTCGATGGCACGCGCGGTCGCGGCCGAGGCGAAGTCGTCGCAGTTCCCGGTGCGCTGGTACAGCGACGCGAACTGCTTCCGCTACGAGCGCGTGCAGCGCGGCCGCCTGCGTGAGCACCGGCAGCTCGACGTGGAGATCTTCGGCGCGGCCGGTGTCGCACGCGAGATCGAGGTCTTCGAGCTGATCCACGATCTGCTGGCCGCACTGGGCGCGACGAAGGACCTGTTCACCGTCCGCGTCAACGACCGGAACCTGCTGGCTTCGGCGCTCACGGACGTCGTCGGCATCTCGCTGCCGCATCTGCCGCTCGTGCTCGCGCTGATCGACCGCTGGGAAGCAACGGAGCAAGAGAAACTCGCGCAGGCTGCGGAAGAGATCGGCCTCGCGGACAAGCAGTTCGAGAAGCTCACCGAGACGCTGACGGCCGGGCCCGCGTTGCTCGACGAGCTGCCGGACGAGGTCAAGGCGGCGTCCACTGTGGTCAAGGTGCTCGGCACCGGGCTCGTCCGCTACGACCCGCTGATCGTGCGCGGCCTGCCGTACTACACCTCGACCGTGTTCGAGGTCTTCGACACCTCGCCGGAGAACCGCCGCGCGCTGCTCGGCGGCGGCGCGTTCGACACGCTCGCGAACCTGTTCACCGAGCAGCCGATCCCCGGCATCGGGTTCGCGCTCGGCGACGTCACGCTCATGGATTTCCTGCGCACCCATGACCTGCTGCCGCAGCCGCGCGCTGAGGTCGACGTCGTCGTCGTGCCGGTCAGCGAAGAGCTCTCGGACGCTGCGCGCACTGTCGCGCGGCAGCTGCGTCAAGCCGGACTACGCACGTCGACGCCGCTGGAACCTCGCAAGCTCGGTAAGGAGCTGACAAGGGCTGAGAAGGCGGGCGCGCGTGCGGTCGTCATCGTCGGCCAGGAGGACTGGGCCGCCGGCACGGTCACCGTCCGCTCGGTGCTCACCCACGAGCAGCGTCAGGTCGCCGTCGACGCCGTGGCGGGCGCCGTCAAACCCCTGGTGATCGGATCGCCGACCGAAGCCTGAGCGTGAAGGTCGCGCCGTCACCGGGAACACCCCGCGCCGAGATGGTGCCGCCGTGCCCGGCGACGACCTCGCGGACCAGCGCGAGGCCGAGGCCGAAGCGTCTGCCGTCGCCGTGCTCGCCGCGCGCGAACCGCTCGAACAGCCGCTCCGCGTCGGACTGCTCGAAGCCGACGCCGGTGTCACGCACGCTGATTTCGACGTGCTTGCCGTCGGCCTCGCCGAGCCGGACCACGATCAGCCCGCCCGGCGGGGTGTGGCCGATCGCGTTGTCCAGCAACGCGGTCAGCACGCGCCGCAGCGCCGTCTGCACACCGCGGACCAGATACGGCCGCTCGTCGCGCTGCAGCTCGATCCGGAGGCCGCGTTCGTGCGCGCGAGACGCCTCCCCCGCGACGGCTTCTTCGGCGAGCAGGCCCATTTCGACGGGCTCCAGCCGAGGCCGCGAAGCCTGCAGCTGAGCGGAAAGCAGGAGGTCTTCGACGACTTCGCCGAGTTCACGCGTGCCTTTGACGAGCTGATCCATTTCCGTGCCGGGGTCGCGCCTGGCCAGCAGCTGGGCGCGAGTGTGCAGCCTGGTCAGCGGCGCGCGCAGCTCGTGGCTGGCGTCCGCGACGAACGTGCGCTGCCTGCGCAGCGCCTCGCCGAGCGGGCGGATCGCGCGGCCAGCGAAGAAATGCCCGACCAGCGCGGAGATCACCACGACCAGCACTTCGATCAAGATCAGCGCGGTGAGCAGGTGCTCCCGGTCGGCGATCTGATAATGCTCGTCGAAGAAGGCCTGCACCACCCGGCCGTCCCTGACCTCCGTGCGGACGGTGTAGACGGTGCCGTTCATGGAAACCCGTTCGTCCACGGGATTCCTGGTGGCCTCGACCGCGCGCCACGTCTCGGTGCGCGGCATCCCGGCGGGCGGCGGGCTCACCGGCGCCCGGCCCTCCTCGGTGAACAGCCACACGCAACCGGGCGGGGTCGTGCCGATGCCGCGTTCGATCGACCAGTCGAGCGTGTGCCGCGCGGTGGTGTGCTGGCCGTCGAGCAGCACGGCCCACGCCAGCGCGCCGAGCCCGGCGACCAGCAGCGAGATCACCGCCCAGATCTGCGCGGTCAGCACCCGCCGCGTCCGGCCGAGCATCCGCGACTCGGGATCACGGCTCACAGCGCGCCGATCTGGTAGCCGAGGCCGTGCACGGTACGCACCACGCCGCGGCCGAGCTTGCGGCGCAGGTAGTAGACGTAAGTGTCCACAACGGACTCACCGGTGGTGTCGGCGAACACCCTGGTGCGCAACGCGTCCCGCGCGTGGATGGTGGTCGGGCGCTGCGCGAGTGTGCGCAGCAGCTCGAACTCCCTGCCGGACAGCGGAACCCGCTTGCCCCTCGGCAGCACGACCTCGCGCCGCCGCAGATCGAGTTCGGCGGTGCCCAGCGGCAGGCATTCGGCGCCGTCGAGATGCCTGCGGCACAGCGCCCGTATCCGCGCGAGCAGCTCGTCCATCTCGAACGGCTTCACGAGATAGTCGTCGGCGCCCGCTTCGAGCCCGGCGATGCGGTCGCGGACCTCGCCCAGCGCGCTGAGCACGAGGATGCGGGTGGTGACGGCCTTGCGCCGCAGGCTCGACACCAGGCCGAGCCCGTCCGTGCCGGGCAGCCTCCTGTCGATGACCATGACGTTGTATCGGCCGGTGAGGCCGAGATGCAGGCCACGCTGCCCGTCGTGGGCGAGATCGATGCTGAACCCCTCGCCTGCGAACATGCCCGCGAGGATCGTGGCCAGCTCACGATCGTCTTCGACCAGCAGTAAGCGCGCGAGCCCGGACGGGTCTGCCACTTCATGCACGCGTTCATCCTGACAGCGTCGGTCCGAAATTAACCCCCTCCTTAGGCGGAAAGGTTCAGACCAGTCAGGTTCTTGGGCGATTCGGCCTAACGCGCCGTCCCACTCACCGAACCAGGTCGTGAGTGATACGGCCGGTTATCGGACGGAAGCCGGCGTGGCTGTGGTGGAAATGCGTCGTTGAACGCCTCAAAACCCACAGTCAACCCGCTTGTCCAATGACTGAGGGTTGTCCGGGACGAGGTGAGTGCTGTTTGCGGCGTTGAACGACGCAAACAGCACTCACCCGGATATGAGGCCCAGGTATGAGGGGAGCCTTCATCCAGGTTCGAGTGAGGGCCTCCCTCACCCGAACCGAGCGAGTCAGGGCCTCCCTCACCCGTATATACGGACCAACAAGGCCCTCACCCCACGAAACCGAGCGAACTAGTCCCTCACCAAGCTGGACCACGCCCTAACGCGGGCGAGGCAGCCGAGAAGGGGTCGTGAGTGTTTTCGCCGGTTAGAACCGGCCGTACCACTCACGACCTCATTCAGCCGTTGATCGTCTTCATGCCCGCTTCGGGGTAGCGTTCGCCGGCCACGGCGTCGGCGGGGACCGCCGCTTCGATGGCGGCGACGTCGTCGGCGCTGAGCACGATGTCCGTGGCCGCGACGTTCTCCTCCAGGTATTTCCGCCGCTTGGTGCCCGGAATCGGCACCACGTCGGAGCCTTGCGCCATGACCCAGGCGAGCGCGAGCTGACCGGCGGTGACGCCGCGTTCGGCCGCCAGCGCGCGCAACGCCTCGACGATGGCGAGGTTCTTCTCGAAGTTCCCGTCGGCCAGCCGCGGCTGGGTGGTCAGCCGGAAGTCGCCGTCGGCGAAGTCGGACTGCGACCGATAGCGCCCGGTCAGGAACCCGCGCCCCAGCGGCGAATAGGGCACGATCCCGATGCCCAGCTCACGGCAGGTCGGCACGACCTCGGCCTCGATGTCGCGTGACCACAACGACCACTCCGTCTGGACGGCCGTGATCGGGTGCACCGCGTGCGCGCGCCTGATCGTCTCGGCCGAAGCCTCGGACAGCCCGAGGTGGCGCACCTTTCCCTGCTCCACCAAGGAAGCCATCGCGCCGACGGTCTCCTCGATCGGCGTCGAGGGGTCCACCCGGTGCTGGTAGTACAGGTCGATGTGGTCGACGCCGAGCCGCTTCAACGACGCCTCGGCCGCCGAGCGCACGTACAGCTCGTCACCGCGGACGCCACGGACCGACGGGTCGGCCGGATCGCGCCTGATGCCGAACTTGGTCGCCAGCACGACCTGGTCGCGCCGGTCGGCGATGGCGCGGCCGACGAGTTCCTCGTTCGCGCCGACGCCGTACATGTCGGCGGTGTCGAGCAGCCGGACGCCGAGTTCCAGCGCGCGGTGGATGGTGGCGACCGACTCGGTCTCGTCGGCGTCGCCGTAGAACTCACTCATGCCCATGCAGCCGAGGCCCTGTGCCCCGGCGTCCAATGACCCCAGCAAGACGTTCCCTACTTTCCGGCGGCGCGGGCGATCGACTCGGGGTAGCGCTCCCCGGCGACCGCGGACAATGGCGCCGCGTCTTCGATGGCCTTGAGATCCGCGTCCGAGAGTTCGATCCCGGCCGCGGCGACGTTCTCGTCGAGGTACTTACGGCGCTTGGTGCCCGGAATCGGCACGACGTCGTCACCCTGGCTGGAAACCCAGGCCAGCGCGAGCTGCCCGGCCGTGACGCCCCGCTCGGCGGCGAGCGCGCGCAGCGCCTCGACGATCGCCATGTTGCGCTCGAAGTTCCCCTCGGCGAAGCGCGGCAGGTTCCGGCGCATGTCGTCGGCAGGCAGGTCGGCGACCGAGGTGACGTTCCCGGTCAGGAAGCCGCGGCCCAGCGGCGAGAACGGGACGATCCCGATGCCCAGTTCCCGGCAGACGCCCAGCACCTCGTCCTCGATGCCGCGGGTCCACAGCGACCATTCGCTCTGCAGCGCCGTCACCGAGAACACCGCGTGCGCACGCCGGATCGACTCGGCCGAGGCCTCCGAGATCCCGGCGTACCGGATCTTGCCCTCGGCGGCCAGCTCGGCCAGCGCGCCCCAGGTCTCCTCGATGTTCTCGGGATCGACCCGGTGCTGGTAGTAGAGGTCGATGTGGTCGACGCCGAGGCGCCGCAGCGAGTCCTCACAGCACTGCTTCACGTACGCGGCGCCGCCGCGCGCCTTCATCCCGCCGTCGGTCCAGGTGATCCCGAACTTCGTCGCCAGCACCACCTGGTCACGCCGGTCCGCGATGGCCCGCCCGACCAGTTCCTCGTTGACCCCGTCGGCGTACACGTTCGCCGTGTCCAGCAGCGTGACGCCCAGTTCCAGCGCGCGGTGGATGGTCGCGACCGACTCGTCATCGTTGTCACGGACCCCGTACGCCTGGCTCATCCCCATGCAGCCGAGCCCCTGCGCGCTGACTTCGAGCGCCCCCAGCTTCTTCTTGATCACGCTGACAGTCCCTCCACCACAGGCTCGATGGCCAGCACGTCGCGGTGCTTGCGCTCGATCTGGTCGTAGTTGTCGATCTTGTAGTTGAGAATCTCCATGCACGACTGGAGCTCGGCGATCCGCGAGGCGACCGCCTGCCGCTGTTCGACCAGCAGCGCCTTGCGGCGGCCGGCGCTGGCGGTGCCGCGGTGCCGGAGTGAGGCGTACTCACGCATGCTCTTGATCGGCATGCCGGTGGTGCGCAGCTTTGTCAGGAACTCGAGCCAGGTGAGGTCGGCGTCGGAGTACGCACGCCTGCCCGCCGTGTCCCGCGCGGGCGGTTCCAGCAGCTTGATGCGCTCGTAGTACCTCAGGGTGTCGATCGACAACCCGCTACGGCGAGCGGCTTCCGCAATCGAGTAGCTCATGCACCGACGGTACGACCTGGAGTGCGCTCCAGGTCAAATACGAATGTCCGCTTCCGTAACAGCGTCCGCGATAGACTCCCGCCATGCCTCGCCCCAAGACCCACGACGAAGCCTTGCGAGTCAAGCTGCTCGACCGCGCTGGCGTGCTTCTTTCCACCGAGGGCCCCAAGGCGCTGAGCCTGCGGAAACTCGCCGCCGACGTCGACACGTCGACCACCGCGGTGTACTCGCTGTTCGGCAGCAAACCCGATCTGGTCAGCGCTCTCTACATCGAGGGATTCCGGCGTTTCGGACGGCGCCTGGCCGCCGTCCCCCGCACGGGTGACCCGATCGAGGATCTGGTCCAGCTCGGTTTGGCCTACCGCGCCAGCGCGCTCGCGGACCCGCATCTATACCCGATCATGTTCACGAAGTCGGTACCCGGCTTCGAGCCGAACGAGGAAGCCGTCCGCCTCGCGGCCGAAGCGGCCAACGCGCTCGCGGTGATCGTCCAGATCGGCGTCGACGCCGGCGTGTTCATCGACGTGCCGCCGACGTCGATCGCGGTCGGCTGCTGGGGCATCGTGCACGGCCTGGTCACGCTGGAGCTCAACGGCAACCTGCCGCCGGACTTCGAGCCCGAGAGCGGCTACGCGGCCGCGCTGCGCGCCAACGCCCGAGGCTGGCTCAAGCCCGAGGTCTTCGGAGCCTGAAATGAGTCGTGAGTGGTATTGCCGGTTCTAACCGGCGGTACCACTCACGACCTCTCACCGCCTCAGACCGCGCCGTACTGCCTGTCACCGGCGTCACCGAGACCCGGCACGATGAAGCCGGAGTCGTTGAGCCGCTCGTCGATGCTGGCCGTGACCACGCGCACGGGCAGGCCGGTCTTCTCCAGGTGAGCGATGCCCTCCGGCGCGGCGAGCGCGCAGATCGCGGTCACGTCGGTGGCGCCGCGGCCGGTGAGCAGGCGGATCGTGTACTCCATCGAGCCGCCGGTGGCGAGCATCGGGTCGAGCACCAGCACCGGCCGGTCGGCGAGCGACTCGGGCAGCGACTCCAGGTACGGGACCGGCTGCAACGTCTCCTCGTCGCGGGCGAGGCCGACGAAGCCCATCTGCGCGTCCGGGATCAGCTTGTGCGCCTGGTCGGCCATGCCGAGCCCGGCGCGGAGCACCGGCACCAGCAGCGGCGGGCTGGCCAGCCGGTAGCCGTCGGTCCGCGCGACCGGCGTGTGGATCCGCTCGGTGCGCACCGGCGCGTCGCGGGTGGCCTCGTACACGAGCATCATCGACAGCTCGTGCAGCGCGGCGCGGAACGCGGCACTGTCCGTGCGGGCGTCACGCATGGTGGAGAGCCTGGCCTTCGCCAGCGGGTGGTCAACGACGAGCACGTCCATGGAAAAGCACAGTAGTTGAGCACCGATGCCTCTACACTCCCCGGCGTGACCGAGACCCCGCCGTCCGACCAGATGCGTGCTTCCGACGCCGACCGTGAGCGCGTCGCGCAGGTGCTGCACGGCGCGCTGGCCGAGGGCCGCATCACGATCAACGAGCTCGAAGAGCGCCTCAGCACCGTCTACGCGGCGAAGACGCTGGGCGAGCTCAAGCCGGTCACGGCCGATCTGCCGGTCAGCTCCGGGGTGATCGAACCCGCGACCACGCGCGCGCTCGGGTTCCCGGACAACCGCATCGGCGGGCATCCCGGCTCGGCCGTGTCGATCGGTGTGATGTCCGGCGCGGTGCGCAAGGGCAGCTGGGTGCTTCCGCCCAACCACAACAGTTTCGCGTTCTGGGGCGGCGCCGAGATCGACCTGCGCAACGCCCGGTTCGCCGAGAAGCAGTCGACCATTTCGGCCATCGCGATCATGGGCGGCATCGAGATCACCGTGCCGGACGACATCAACGTCGACGTGACCGGGATCGGTTTCATGGGCGCGTTCCACCTCGAGGACAAGGCGGGCACGCCGCCCGCGCCGCCGACCGCGCCGACGGTGAAGATCACCGGCCTGGCGTTCTGGGGCGGGGTCGTGGTGACGCGCAAACGGCGTAAGCCCGACGTCAAAGAACTCGACAGCTAGGGCGTGTCTCGAAATTCTGACCGCGGTCTCCGCGCCCAGGCGGCCCCTGGCGGCACTGCGGCTTCGCCCGAGTACATCCAGTACGAGGCGCGAAGCCGCAGCACCGCCAGGAACCACCTGGATCACGAAGCCCATCGACCAGAATTTCGAGACACGCCCTAGCCGGTTTTCGGTAACGTCGGTCCCAGTCAGCTCTAGGGGGAATCGACGATGCAGCGGACGATCCTGTCCATCGCTTGTGCCGCAACACTTCTCGTCAGCGCGGTGCCCGCTTCGGCGGCGCCGGACGCGCGCCAGGTGGCCATGGACGCCGCCGTCGCGGCCGGTGTGCCCGGCATGGTCGCGGTCGCCGACGGCTTCCGCGGGGTCAGCGGGGTCGCCGCCGTCGACCGGCCCGGCAAGCCGAACGCGTCGGGCCGGTGGCGGGTCGCGAGCGTGTCGAAGGTGTTCACCGCGACGCTCGTGCTGCAGCTCGCCGACGCCAAGAAGATCGGGCTGGACCAGCCGATCCAGCAGTATCTGCCCGGCTTGCTGCCGTATCAGGAGCCCATCACCGTCCGCCAGCTGCTGAACCACACCAGCGGTGTCCCGCGTGACCTGACGCCCGAGCAGGGCTGGGGGTCGCTGCCCGAAATCGACACCGAGCGCTTCGAGCACTTCAGTCCCGAGCAGCAGATCAAGCTGAGCACGCAACAGCCGCTGCTGTTCAAGCCCGGCACGAGCTGGTCGTACTCGAACACCGGCTTCAACATCCTCGGCGTGCTGGTCGAGAAGATCACCCACCGGCCGCTCGCCCAGGTACTGGCCCAGCGCATCACCGGTCCGCTGCACCTGCGCGAAACCTCGCTTCCGCTCGACTTCCCGTTCCTGCCGGACCCGGCGGCCCGCGGCTACGAGCAGCTCTACCCGGCGCCGCGCGGCCTGACCGACGTCACGACGTACAACTACACGCGCTACTTCGGCGCGGGCGACGTCGTCTCCAGCGGCGCCGATCTCAACCGGTTCTTCGGCGCGCTGCTCGGCGGAAAGCTCTTCAGCGCGGAGATGCTGAAGGAAATGAAGACCACCGTGCCCGTCAGCGGCGAGCTCTCGTACGGCCTCGGCCTGATGAAGTACGACCTGCCCGCCGAGCTGTGCGGCAAAGCGGTCGCCATCTACGGCCACGGCGGCGACCTGCCCGGCTTCAACACGCTCAGCTTCCACGACGGCGCGGGCAAGCAGATCTCGACGCTCGCGACGATCGACGTCACCGCCTCGCCGGACATGGCGCTCAAGCGGCAGCTGCCGATGATCCACGAGTTCTGCCCGAACCCGCAGATCCCGCCTGCGGCGAAGCGCGCGGCCCAGCCGTTGCTGCCCACCCTCTGACCCTGCGTGACAGGAGCCGCCGGTTCTGTCACACCCTAGACTCGGGTGCATGACAGCTACGACGGCAACGTCCGCCACGTCGGCCACCCCGACGCCGCTGGCGGACGCGACTCGCGACGAGGCGAGCCTGCGCCGGTTCCTGCACGGGCTGCCCGGCGTCGACCAGGTCGGCGTCGAACAGCGCGCGGCGGGGCTCGGCACGCGCAGTATCAAGAAGGCCGCGAAGCTCTGGGCGATCGACACCGCCATCTCGATGGTCGACCTGACCACCCTCGAGGGCGCCGACACCCACGGCAAGGTCCGCGCGCTCACCGCGAAGGCGAAACGGCCCGACCCCGAGCGCCCCGACACGCCGAAGGTCGCGGCCGTCTGCGTGTACCCCGACCTGGTGGCGACCGCCGTCGAGACGCTGGCAGGCACCGGGATCAACGTCGCCAGCGTGGCGACCGGGTTCCCGGCCGGGCGCACCAGCCGGGAGATCAAGCTCGCCGACGTCAAGATCGCCGTCGACGCGGGCGCCGACGAGGTCGACATGGTGATCGACCGCGGCGCGTTCCTCGAAGGCCGCTACGGGCAGGTCTTCGAGGAGATCCAGGCCATCAAGGCCGCGTGCGGCGACGCGCACCTCAAGGTCATCCTCGAAACCGGTGAGCTCGCGACGTACGACAACGTGCGCCGCGCGTCGTGGCTGGCGCTGCTGGCCGGCGGCGACTTCATCAAGACCTCGACCGGCAAGGTCTCCCCCGCGGCGACGCTGCCGGTCACGCACGTGATGCTGCAGGCCGTCCGCGACTGGCGCGACACCACCGGTGACCTGCGCGGCGTGAAGCCCGCGGGCGGCATCCGCACCACGAAGGACGCCATCAAATACCTGGTCGCGGTGCACGAGGTCGCCGGCGAGGAATGGCTTTCGCCGCACCTCTTCCGCTTCGGCGCCTCCAGCCTTCTCAACGACCTCCTGCTGCAGCGCCGCACTCAGGCCGACGGCCACTACAGCGGTCCCGACTATGTGACGGTGGACTGATGGGTATCTTCGAGTACGCGCCCGCGCCCGAATCGCGCGACATCGCGAACCTCAAGCCGAACTACCGGCCCTTCTTGGGCGGCGAGTTCGTCGACGGCAACGGTGAGCCGCTCAAGACGATCAACCCGGCGACCGAAGAGGTGCTGGCCGAGGTCGGCACCGCGTCGGTGTCCGATGTGGACGTCGCGGTCAAGGCGGCGCGCAAGGCGTACAACAACGTCTGGTCGAAGATGCCGGGCAGCGAGCGCGCGAAGTACCTCTTCCGCATCGCGCGGCTGATCCAGGAGCGCTCGCGCGAGCTGGCCGTGCTGGAGAGCCTCGACAACGGCAAGCCGATCAAGGAATCGCGTGACTCGGACGTCCCGACGGCCGCCGCGCACTTCTTCTACCACGCGGGCTGGGCGGACAAGCTCGACTACGCGGGCCTCGGCCCCAACCCGCGGCCCCTGGGTGTCGCCGGCCAGATCATCCCGTGGAACTTCCCGCTGCTGATGCTGGCGTGGAAGATCGCGCCCGCGCTGGCCACCGGCAACACGGTCGTGCTCAAGCCAGCCGAGACGACGCCGCTGACCGCGCTCGTGTTCGCCGAGATCTGCCAGCAGGCGGAACTTCCGCCCGGCGTGGTGAACATCCTGCCCGGCGCGGGTGACATTGGGCAGTCCATTGTGGAGCACGGTGATGTCGACAAGATCGCCTTCACCGGCTCGACGGACGTCGGCAAGCTGATCCAGCGTCAGGTCGCGGGCACGGCGAAGAAGCTCACGCTGGAGCTCGGCGGCAAGGCGGCGAACGTGGTGTTCGACGACGCGCCGCTCGACCAGGCCGTCGAGGGCATCGTCAACGGCATCTTCTTCAACCAGGGCCACGTCTGCTGCGCCGGCTCGCGGCTGCTGGTCCAGGAATCCGTCGCCGAAGAGGTGATGGAGAAGCTCAAGTACCGCGTGTCCACGCTGCGCCTCGGCGACCCGCTGGACAAGAACACCGACATCGGCGCCATCAACTCGGCCGAGCAGCTCAGCAAGATCAAGGGCCTCGTCGAGTCCGGCGACACCGAGGGCGCGCACCGCTGGACCAGCCCGTGCCCGGTGCCGGAACGCGGATTCTTCTTCGCTCCCACCGTGTTCTCGGACGTGCAGCAGTCGATGCGCATCGCACGCGAGGAGATCTTCGGCCCGGTGCTGTCGGTGCTGACCTTCCGCACGCCGGACGAGGCCGTCACCAAGGCGAACAACACGCCGTACGGGCTGTCCGCCGGCATCTGGACCGAGAAGGGCTCGCGCATCCTGTGGATGGCGAACCAGCTGCGTGCCGGGGTCGTCTGGGCCAACACGTTCAACCGCTTCGACCCCGCCGCGCCGTTCGGCGGGTACCAGGAATCGGGATTCGGCCGCGAGGGCGGGCGCACCGGGCTGGAGGCCTACCTCAATGTCTGACCGCATTTCCGTCGCGAAGACGTACAAGCTCTACATCGGCGGCAAGTTCCCGCGCTCGGAGTCCGGCCGGGTGTATCCGGTCAACGACACCAAGGGCAAGTTCCTGGCCAACGCGGCGCACGCGTCCCGAAAGGACGTTCGCGACGCGGTTGTGGCCGCACGCAAGGCTTTCGGCGGCTGGTCGGCCGCGACCGCGTACAACCGCGGGCAGGTGCTGTACCGGGTGGCCGAGATGCTCGAAGGCCGTCGCGAGCAGTTCGTGTCCGAGGTGGCCGCGTCCGAGGGCGTCGCCGCGAAGAAGGCACAGTCCCTTGTGGACACCGCGATCGACCGCTGGGTCTGGTACGCGGGCTGGACGGACAAGATCGCGACCGTGCTCGGCGCGGCGAACCCGGTCGCCGGCCCGTACTTCTCTTTCACCGTACCGGAACCGACCGGCGTGGTCGGCGTGCTCGCGCCGCAGCAGTCGTCACTGCTCGGCCTGGTCAGCGTGCTCGCGCCGGTGCTCGCCACCGGTTCGACGGCCGTCGTCGTGTCCAGCGCCGACCGCCCGCTGCCCGCGATCACGCTGTCCGAGGTGCTCGCGACGTCCGACCTGCCCGGCGGCGTGGCGAACATCCTCACCGGCCGCGCCTCGGAACTCGGCTCCTGGCTCGCCTCGCACGGCGACGTCAACGCGCTCGACCCGACCGGCGCCGAGCCCTCGGCCCGCGCCGGCCTCGCCCGCGAGGCCGCCAACACGGTCAAGCGGGTCCTGACGGTGCCCGACGCCGAACCCGACTGGACGGACACGCCCGACATCTCCCGGCTGCGCCGCTACCTCGAGGCCAAGACGGTCTGGCACCCACTGGGCGTCTAGCCAACCCGGGATAAAGCGGGCTTTACTCCGCGAAGTAAAGCCCGCTTTATCCCCGGGAGTAAAGCGGGCTTTATCCCGGGTCGTCACACTTACGAGTGGTCATCGCGCGGTGACGCAACGTATTGCCCACCTGATGCCGATCATCCCTTCATGGACCTCAAACGCACGATCCCGGCACTCACGGTCATGATGTTGATCTTCAGCGCCGCGCCGGCGCTGGCCGACAACCCGGCCGGTGTCGCACACCTCGGCTCGGCCGACTTCACCAAGGGCGGCACGAACATCAAGGTGCCCGTGCAGGGCAAATGCGATGTCGACGGCCCCACGACCAAGACCGCCGCGGCGGTCAGCAAGACCGGGGTCACCTTCGGCGGCGGCAGCTCGTCGTGCACCACCACGGTGACCGACCCGAACACCGACACCACGACCACGGCTTCCAAGGCCGAAGGCAAGAACTTCGACCTGTCCGCGCTGGTCAGCGAGAAGGGCCCGCGCGTCAAGATCGGGTCGTACAAGGTCACCTGCGACGCGACGCAGACCAAGACGAACGCGGGCTGGAGCTATGGTGGCCTGTCCGGCATCGCCGCGCTGCCGAACCCGGTTCCGATCAATCACACCGTGCCGCTCAAGAAGTCCGACGGCACCGTGCTGGCCAACGCGGTGTTCAACATCCAGAACGTGCCCGGCGACGGCAGCATCGGACTCACCATGCTGCGCATCGACTTCCTGCCTGCGTCGAAGATCACCGGCTCGGTCACGGTCGGGCACGCCGCCTGTTCGCCGACCCCGTAGCTAGGGCAGCAGGTCCTCACTGGTCAGCACCCGGCCCGGCAGTGCGCTGCCGGGCTGGGCGCGCAGCCCGTCCAGCATCAGCCCCATCACCCGCTCGGCCGCCGAATCGATGTTGTCGAGCTTGTTCGGCAGCTGCCGCAGCAGCAGCGTGAACACCAGCGCCACATCGCCCGCGCCGACGTCCGGCCGTAGCGCGCCCTCGGCCTGCGCGTTCTTGACGACCGTCTCCAGCTCACCCAGCAACGCCCGCCGGAACTCGCCGGTCAGCGGGTCGCAAGCGATTGCGGCCTCTGCCTGCGGCGAGAGCATCGCGAGCTGCACGGACAGCCTCAGCTCCTGCGAGAACCGCAGAAACCGCACCAGCGCGTCCCACGCCGTCGGCTCCTCCGCGAGCGCGGCGCGCGCCTCGGTGAGCACGCGCGCGAAGTTGTCGCGCGCGACCTCCCTGATCAACGTCTCCCGGTCGGGAAACCGCCGATAGAGCGTTCCGACCCCGACCGCCGCCGCCCGCGCGATGTCCTCCATCGGGGCGTCAGGGCCCTGCTCGACGAAGATCGTCTTGGCCGCGGCGATGATCTGGTCACGGTTACGGCGCGCGTCCGCCCGCAAGGGCACCCCGGATTCGGCCTTCATGTCTCTTGCCTTTCGCGTGGAACCGGCGGCCGATTCTCGCACGAGCGGCCGTGTACCGAGTACAGGTTGGAAGTTGACGGCATCAGGTGGATTTAGGTGGACGGAAACCCTCCACTTCGGTACGTTGGGCTGAGTAAGCGGAAACAAACCTTCCACATAGGCTCTTTGTCCGGATGGGATGGAAATGACCGACGTGGCCGGCTCGCCGACACTCGCCTGGCCGATGGAGCGGGTTTGCCCGTTCGGTCCGCCCGCCGAGTATCGCCGGTTACGTGCCGAGAAGCCCGTCACGAAGGTCCTGCTGGCGTCCGGAATGACGATCTGGGCGGTGTCCAGGCTCGAGGACATCCGGCAGCTGCTGACCGATCCGCGGTTCAGCTCGGACCGGCACGCGCCGGGGTTCCCGCGGATCATCAAGGACCAGAAGATCATGCCTGGCTTCCGGTCCTCGCTCGTCGAGATGGACGCGCCGGAGCACGGCGAGAAGCGCCGCGAGGTGCTCAGCGAGTTCACCATCCGGCGGGTCAAGGCCATGGCGCCGCGCATCCAGGAGATCGTCGACGAGCGGATCGACGCGATACTCGACGGCCCCAAGCCCGCCGATCTCGTCAAGTCGCTCGCGCTTCCGGTGCCCTCACTGGTGATCTGCGAACTGCTCGGCGTGCCGTACGGCGATCACGAGTTCTTCGAGTCGCGCACGTACGCGATGCTCAGCCGCGACAAGGTGCTCGCCGAGCGGCAGGCCGCTTTCGGCGATCTGCTGACGTTCCTCGACGATCTGGTCACCGCCAAGGAAGCCGACCCCGGCGACGATCTGCTGGGCAGGCTGATCCTCAAGCAGCGCGCCGGCGGTGGCGTCCGGCACCGGGACCTCAAGGAACTCGCGTTCCTGTTGCTGGTCGCCGGGCACGAAACGACGGCGAACATGACCTCGCTCGGCGTTTTGACGCTGCTGGAACATCCCGATCAGCTGAAGAAAATGGTCGAAGACCCGAGCAGAACACTCAACGCCATCGAAGAATTGCTGCGTTTTCTGACGATCGCGGAGGCCGCCGGACTGCGGGTCGCCACCGACGACGTCGAAATCGGCGGGCAATTGATCCGAGCGGGTGAAGGTGTCATCGCTTTGACGATTTCCGGGAACCGCGACGCCGAGGCGTTCGTTGATCCGGATGAGTTCGAAATCGAACGCAGCGCGCGGCATCACGTCGCGTTCGGCTTCGGTATTCACCAATGCCTCGGCGCGAACCTGGCCAGGCTGGAGCTCCAGATCATCTTCGACACGCTGTTCCGGCGCATTCCGGGACTACGGCTCGCGGTACCCGCCGCCGAACTTCCGTACAAGACGGAGACAACTATTTACGGCCTGCACGAACTGCCGGTCACATGGTGAATTAGTGGGGAGATAGTAATGACAGGGGTAATGGAGACCGCGGATTTGTCGTTCCCGCTCGCCAGGGAATGCCCGTTCTCGCCACCGAAGGAATACAAAGAGATCCGCGAGGCGGAACCGATTTCGAAGGTCGGCCTGCCGGACGGCACCTGGGCGTGGGCGATCACCCGTCACGAGGACGTCCGCGCCGCGCTTTCGGACCCTCGGTTCAGCGCGGACCGCACCAACCCGAACTTCCCGATGCTGGTGCAGGGCCAGCGTCAGAACCAGAACCCGGACTTCGAAAAGACGATCCTGTCGATGGACGCGCCGGAGCACGGCCCGGCCAGGCGCGCGGTGCTCGGTGAGTTCACCGTGCGGCGCATGGAAGCCCTGCGCCCGCGCATCCAGGAGATCGTCGACGAGCGCGTCGACGCCATGCTGGCCGCGGACGGCGAGATCGATCTGGTGGCGGAACTTTCACTGCCCGTGCCGTCGCTGGTGATCTGCGAGCTGCTCGGCGTGCCGTACTCGGACCACGACTTCTTCCAGGTCCGCACGGCCGCGATGCTCAGCCGCACCCGCACGCCGGAAGCGCGGCGCGAGGCGTTCGACGGCGTGGTCGGTTACCTCGACAAGCTGGTCACGACCAAGGAAGCCGCGCCGTCCGATGGCGACCTGCTCGGCAGGCAGATCATCAAGCTGCGCGAGGAGGGCACGTATCACCACGGCAAGCTGGTGAGCCTCGCGTTCCTGCTGCTGGTCGCCGGGCACGAGACCACGGCGAACATGATCTCGCTGTCCACGCTCGCGCTGCTGCGCAACCCCGAGCAGCTCGCGATCATCAAGGCCGACCCCGGCAAGACACTGGTCGCGATCGAGGAACTGTTGCGCTACTTCACGATCGTCGACGCGGCGACGGCGCGCGTCGCGGTCGCGGACGTCGAGATCGGCGGCGTGACGATCAAGAAGGACGAGGGCATCCTCGCGCTCGGCTACTCGGCCAACCGTGACCCGTCCGCGTTCGAGAATCCCGACGAGCTCGACATCGACCGCGGCGCGCGGCACCATGTGGCGTTCGGGTTCGGGGCGCACCAGTGCCTCGGCCAGAACCTCGCGCGGATGGAGCTGCAGATCGTCATCGACACGCTCTTCAAGCGGATCCCGGAGCTGAAGATCGCGGTCCCCGAGACGGAGCTGCCGTTCAAGGACGACGCGTTCATCTTCGGGCTGTACGCACTGCCGGTCACCTGTGAGTAGGAGAGTTCCATGAAGATCATCGCCGACACGGGGCGCTGCGTCGGGGCCGGTCAGTGTGTGCTGACCGACCCGGAGGTGTTCGACCAGACGGAGGACGACGGCACGGTCATCGTCCTCGTCTCGGAGCCCATGGGCGCAGCGGCCGACCACGCCCGCGACGCCGTCCACATCTGCCCCAGCCAGGCCCTCTCACTGGTCGAGTGACTCGTGAGCGTTGCGGGCGGTTCTAACCGCCCGCAACGCTCACGACCCCAAATCCACCGGCAACGTGTCGACGCCGTACACGATCGACAACTGCCGATACGCCAAGTCCTCCGCTTCAACCGCGAGCCGCATCTGCGGGAACCGCCGCACCAGCGCGGGATAAGCCGCCCGCAGCTCCATCCGCGCCAGCTCGGCCCCGATGCAGCGGTGCACGCCCCAGCCGAACGCCAGATGCGGCGAAGCCGGCCGATCCGGATCGAACGTCTCCATCGAAGACCCCAGCGACGCGTCCCGGTTGGCCCCGGACAACGACACCAGCACGATGTCGCCCTTCTTGATCTGCACGCCCGCCACTTCGACGTCTTCGCGCGCGAACCGCGGGAACGCCATCTGCACGACGGTCAGGTACCGCAGCAGCTCCTCGACGAACGGCGCGATCGCCTCGTCGTCATCGTGCACGCGCTTGAACTGCTCGGGGTCGCGCAGCAGCACGATCGCGCCGAGCGCGACCATGCTCGCGGTCGTCTCCAGGCCACCGGTCAGCACGCCGTCGGCGAGCCCGGCCAGCTCCTCGTCGGAGATCTCGTCGCCGTGTTCCTTGACCAGCATGCCGAGCAGCCCGTCACCCGGCTCCGCGCGCTGCTTCTTCACGATCTCACGCAGGTACACCAGCGACTCCGAAATCGCGCCCAGTGACGCGCCGGCGCCGCCGAACAGGTCGAAGCGCGCGGTGCTCAGCCGCTGGAAGTCCTCGCGGTCCTCATACGGGACGCCGAGCAGCTCGCAGATCGTCAGCGACGGGATCGGGAACGCGAACGCCTGCATCAGGTCGACCGGGCCGTCCGCCTTCGCCATGGCGTCGAGCTGTTCTTCCACGATCGCGTGAATGCGCGGGGTGAGCCGGTTGAGCCTGCGCATGGTGAATTCCGGCGTCAGCAGTTTCCGCAGCCGGGTGTGCACCGGCGGGTCCGCGAAGCCGAGTCCGCCGGGATTCTGCTCCGCGGTCACCCCCGCGTTACCCACCAGGTTGGTGAAATCATTGCTGAAGTCGGCTGTCGCGCTCAGCACGGCCTTCGATTCCGCGTACCCGCTGACGAGCCACGCGTTGAAACCGAACGGCAGCGGCACCTTGCTGATCGGCTCGACCGCGCGGGTCGCCCCCAGTTCCGTGACCGGGTCCAGCCCGTTCCGGCGCAACGGCATGAGCGCGCGCTCGGGAAGAAACGAGATCTTCGACAGATCGAAACCCGACTTTTGCTTCCTGGCAAGGTATTTGCGTCCCACCCACGAGACAACCCGATCCCGCACATTCGACATAACCGCAGATTACCGGACTTTCCTTGAGACAATCCTCATCGGACACCCCGCAGATGTGTGATCAACAGCTCCGAGACCGCGGGCGCGGCCACCTCCGGCAGGAAATGCCCGCCCTCAGGCAGTTTTTCGAGCCGATACGGCCCGGTGACCCAATTCTTCGTGTCCTCGATCCCCGACGGCGCCACCGCCGGATCCTCACTCGCGATGAACAGGGTCGGCACGGCCACCCGATCGGGGTACCCCGTGAAATCGTTTGCCCGATACCAATTGAGCGCCGCGGTCAACGCACCGGGTTCACGCAATCGCTTGTTGTACTCGTCGACGTGCGCCGCCGGTGCTCCCGGAATGACCAACGGCTTCGCCAACAGCTCGTCCTCCGGGATCGGCGTCGGCCGCCGGAACCGGTCCATGTACTTCGACCGCTCCTGCTGGTCCGGATCCTCCCGCAACGCCTTCTCGAACGCGCCGAGATGCGGCACGGACACCGCGGTCAGCGACCGCACCCGTCCCCCGTAGCGCGCGGCCGCCACCCAGGCGACCGCCGCGCCCCAGTCGTGCCCGACCAGATCGAACCGCCCCCACCCGAGCGAGTCCGCGAACCCCCGCACGTCCCGCACCTGATGATCGAGCTGATAGTGCTCGATCCCGGCAGGCCGCACCCCCCGCGAATACCCCCGCTGATCGGGCGCCACAGCGCGAAAGCCCGCCCCCGCGAGCATCCGCAGCTGTGCCTCCCATTCGATCCCGAACTCCGGAAAGCCGTGCAGCAGCAAGACTTTCCGCCCCGTCTTCGGCCCGGCGGCGACGGCGTCGAACACCCCCGCCCTGGTCCGGATCGTGATCCGTTCCAGACATTCCGACGCCGCCGCGGTGCCGATGCTCGCCGTCCCCACGGCGACCATCGCCCCCACCGCCCCCCTCAGTGCTCCCCGCCTTGTGATCCCCATGGCCATAACCTTGGCCCGGCTCGCTCGCGCGGACCATGGGGTAAACCCCCGGTCTTCTCCTCAGGGTTACCCCCGAGACCGGGGTCGTGAGCGTTTTCGCCGGTTAGAACCGGCCGTACCACTCACGACCCCCGTTAGAGCTGGTTGACGTCGACGACCCGTACGACGGCCGCGCCCTCTTCGTCGGACGCCGCGAGGTCGACCTCGGCGCTGATGCCCCAGTCGTGATCACCGGCCGGGTCGTCGAAGATCTGCCGGACCTTCCAGACCCCGGGTTCCTTCTCGATGATCAGCAAAGCGGGACCGCGCGCGTCCGGCCCGGTGCCGAGCGTGTCGTGCTGGTCGTAGTAGTCCTCGATCGCGTCTTCCCACTCGTCGGCGTGCCAACCCGAAGCGCCGTCGAGCTGACCCAGCTCGTAGTAGTTGCGGCGGGCGGCGAGTTCGACGCGGCGGAAGAGCTGGTTGCGGACCAGCACCCGGAACGCGCGCTCGTTGCGGGTGACCGGCGGTGGGCCGTCGGGCAATGTCGGCGCGTGCGGGCCTTCGTCCTCGTCGGGGTTGCGGAGCGACTCCCACTCGTCGAGGAGGCTGGAGTCGATCTGGCGGACCATCTCGCCGAGCCACTCGATGAGGTCCTGCAGTGCCTCGGTCTTCGCGTCGTCCGGCACCGTGTGGCGCAGGGTGTCGAACGTGTCGGTCAGGTACCGCAGCACCAGGCCTTCGGAACGGGCCAGCTGGTAGAAGTTGATGAACTCCACGAAGTTCAGCGCGCGCTCGTACATGTCGCGCACGACGGACTTCGGCGACAGCTGGTAGTCGTCGACCCACGGGTGGCCCTGGCGGTAGCCGGCATAGGCGACCTGCAGCAGCTCCTCGAGCGGCTTCGGGTACGTGACGTTCTCGAGCAGCGTCATGCGCTCGTCGTACTCGATGCCTTCGGCCTTCATGGACTGCACGGCCTCGCCGCGCGCCTTGAACTGCTGCTGGGACAGCACCGGACGCGGATCGTCCACAATGGATTCCACAATGGACACCACGTCGAGCGCGTAGCTCGGGGACTCGACGTCGAGCAGGTCGATCGCTGCCAGCGCCAGCGGCGAGAGCGGCTGGTTCAGCGCGAAGTCGAACTGCAGGTCGACGGTCAGCCGGACGATCCGGCCTTCCGAGTCCGGTTCGGACAGCCGCTCGACCACGCCCGCGGCGAGCAGCGCGCGATAGATCGCGATCGCGCGCAGGATGAGCCTCCGCTGCGAAGCGCGGTCCTCGTGGTTGTCCTCCAGCAGATGCCGCATGGAGTCGAAAGCGTTGCCAGGCCGCGAGATCACGTTAAGCAGCATCGAGTGCGTGACGCGGAAGCTCGACGTCAGCGGCTCCGGCTCGGCTGCGACGAGACGCTCGAAGGTGCTCTCAGTCCAGTTGACAAAGCCTTCGGGCGCCTTCTTGCGGGTGATCTTCCGCTTCTTCTTCGGGTCGTCACCGGCCTTCTCAAGCGCCTTCGCATTCTCGATGACGTGGTCGGGCGCCTCGACGACTACGTAGCCGTCAGTGTCGTACCCGGCCCGTCCCGCGCGCCCGGCGATCTGGTGGAACTCTCGCGCCTTGAGATGCCGCTGACGCACGCCGTCGTACTTCGTAAGCGCTGAGAAGACCACTGTGCGAATAGGTACGTTGATGCCGACGCCGAGCGTGTCCGTCCCGCAGATCACCTTCAGCAACCCGGCCTGGGCGAGCTGCTCGACCAGGCGGCGGTACTTCGGCAGCATGCCTGCGTGGTGCACGCCGATGCCGTGGCGCACGAGCCGCGAGAGCGTCTTGCCGAACCCGGCGGTGAACCGGAAGTCGCCGAGCATCTCGGCGATGGCGTCCTTCTCGGCCTTCGTCGTGACGTTGATGCTCATCAACGTCTGCGCGCGCTCGATGGCGGCCGCCTGCGAGAAGTGGACGACGTACACCGGCGCCTGGCCGCCGTTGAGCAACTCGCTCATCGTCTCGTGCAGCGGGGTGAGCGCGTACCGGAAGGTCAGCGGCACCGGCCGCTGCGCCGAGGTGACCACCGACGTCGGCCGCCCGGTGCGCCTGGTCAGGTCCTTCTCGAAGTACGAGACGTCGCCGAGGGTGGCCGACATCAGCACGAACTGCGCGTTCTTGAGCTCGAGCAGCGGCACCTGCCAGGCCCAGCCGCGGTCCGGCTCCGAGTAGAAGTGGAACTCGTCGGCCACCACCTGCCCGACCGGGGCGTCCGAGCCGAACCGCAACGCGATGTTCGCCAGGATTTCAGCCGTGCAGCAGATGATCGGCGCGTCGGCGTTGACGCTGGAGTCGCCGGTCATCATTCCGACGTTCTCGGCGCCGAAGGTGTCGATCAGCTGGAAGAACTTCTCCGAGACCAGCGCCTTGATGGGCGCGGTGTAGAAGCTGCGCTTGCCCTGCGCCAACGCGGTGAAATGGGCGCCGACCGCGACCAGGCTCTTGCCCGAGCCGGTCGGGGTCGAGAGGATCACGTTGGCGCCTGAGACCACCTCGATCAGGGCCTCTTCCTGCGCGGGGTACAGCTCGAGCCCGCGCTCGGCCGTCCACGAAGAGAAGGCCTCGAACAGCGAGTCGGGGTCCGGATCTGCGGGAAGAGCGTCTGTGAGTGTCATCAGATGACCTATCGTGCCATCCGATGGTCGCCACTTGGCGAGGGGCGATCGCGGGCGAAACGCGAAACCCGTAGGCTTCTGCTACCGCGCACCGTTCGGGGGAACCTCCAAGCCTGCGCGCACACTGGCGGTAATTCCGGAGGACAGGAATGGCACAGGACATCATCCCGATCGAACTCGGGCTTCCGCAGGGCGACCTGGTCACCCTGTGGGCTCCGCGCTGGCGGGAAGACGGCGAGGAATGGGAAGCCTTCCTCGGCGACGAGGAAGACCTGTTCGCGTTCCCGGACGCCGCGCACCTAGCCGCGTTCGTGCGCACGGCCGAGCAGCACGATCTGACCGACCACCCCGCGTGGGACGTCGTGCCCGGCCTGAACGTCCCGGAGCTGATCCCGGACGACGACCACTCGTACGACCTGGTCGGCGTGCCCGAGCTGGCCGCGGGCGAGCCCGACTCGTGGACCATCTCCGAGCTGGCCGAGATCATCGGCATCGTGCGCTCGCTCGCGGACGTCTGCGAGCTCGACGACGTGCACGAGGTGCTCGACGGCAACGAGGCGTTCTCCCTGCTCGACCAGGGCACGCTGCCGTTCAGCGGCCGTGACGGCGAGAAGCTGTGGACCGCGCTGTCGGAGACCGTGTCCGAGAAGTGGGACATCGTGCTCGACGCCGTCGACAGCCTGGTCACCGTGCCGGACGTCGACGAGAAGGTGCTGGAGCAGACCGCGGAGGACCTGTCCGCGTTCCTCGCCGAGTCGGCCGAGGCCGAAGCGGCCGCCGCCGATGGCGAGCTGGACTCCGACGACGACGACGAAGAAGAGGCCGAGGACGAGGGTCCCGTCGGCTTCTGGGCCGAGGTCGGCATCGACCCGATCAAGATCATCACCGGTGGCAACGAGTACTACACCCTGCGCTGCTACCTCGACGACGAGCCGATCTTCCTCGGCTCCGACGGCGAGATCGACGTGTTCACCTCGGCGAAGGCGCTGGAGCGCAAGCTCGCCGACGGCGCGTCGCTGGCAGGCACCGACCTCGCCGAAGTGTCCACTTGGGAAGAGGTGCTCGCCAAGGCCACCGGCGGCGAGCTCGAGGTCGAGGTCGACGCCGAGAACACCTACGTGCTCACCGGCCTCGACGACGACATCGCGGCAGGCGTCGAAGCGATCGACCCGACCCAGCTGGAGCTGGCCGTCGAGCTGATCTCGGACGCGGCGGACTGGGCCGGCGACGAGGCCGTCTCCGAGGCGCTGGCCTCTTCGGAGGGCCTGAGCTTCCTGTTCAGCTTCATCCTCAAGCCCGAGCCGGGCAAGCTCAAGCCGAGTGCGCCGTTCGACGCGGAGCAGGCGGAGTGGCGCAAGCTCGTCGAGTCCTTCGAGGACCGTCTCAACGTCGGCTGATCGCGAAAACGTAGGATCCCCGGATGACTTCTGGGGATCTTGCGCGCGCGACCGCCATGCTCGACTCGATGCTGCTCGCGGACGGTCACAACGACCTTCCGTGGGAGCTTCGGGAAACCTCCGGGCCCAACCCGGTGGACGCGGTCGCCGGCACGGATCTCACCGTCCGGCAACCGCATCTCCACACCGACTTCGCGAAACTCGCCGACGGCAAGCTCGGCATGCAGTTCTGGTCGGTCTACGTGCCGTGCGAGTTCGAGGGGCACAGCGCCGTCACCGCGGTGCTGGAGCAGATCGAGGTCGTGCACCAGCTCATCGAGCGCTACCCGGACCGCCTCGCGCTGGCGGAGACGGCCGACGACGTGCTGGCCGCGCGCGCGAGCGGGCGGATCGCCTCGCTGCTGGGCGCCGAGGGCGGGCACGCCATCGCGGAATCCATTGGCGTGCTGCGGAGTCTGCGCAGGCTCGGCGTCCGGTACATGACGCTGACGCACAACTTCAACACCACCTGGGCCGACTCGGCGACCGACGAGCCGGAGCACGGCGGGCTCTCGGAGTTCGGCCGCGAGGTGGTCGCCGAGATGAACAAGATCGGCATGCTGGTCGATCTGTCCCACGTCGCGCCGAGCACGATGCGCGACGCGCTCGACCTCAGCACGAAACCCGTCATCTTCAGCCACTCCTCGTGCGTCGCGGTCAACGCGCACCCGCGCAACGTGCCCGACGATGTCTTGGCGCGCCTGGCGGGCAACGGCGGCGTCTCGATGGTGACGTTCGTGCCCGCGTTCGTCTCCCCCGCCGTGTATTCGTGGGAGAACGACCTGCGCGAGGCCATGGAGGCGGCGGGCCAGGAGTACCGGAACGTGGGCGCTCGCAAGCGTTTCGCGGCCGAGTGGGACGGCCCGGCCAAGCCGGAGGCGACCGTCGCCGACGTAGTCGCGCACATCGAGCACGCGCGCGAGGTCGCCGGCATCGACCACATCGGACTCGGCGGCGACTACGACGGCGTCGGCAAGCTGCCGGTCGGCCTGGAGGACACCTCCACCTACCCGGTGCTCTTCGCCGCGCTGCTGGAGCGCGGATGGAGTGAGGCCGACTGCGAGAAGCTGGCCGGCCTCAACACCCTCCGCGTTCTTAAGGACTCTTAACCAACGGGAGCGACGCCCGGCGTGACCGGGCCCGCGTCGATGGTGTTGTTGCCCGGCGCGGCGTCCACGGAACCGAAGGTCCACGGCAGCTCGACGTTCGGGTCGCTGTAGTCACCACGCGGGTTGTACTCCTGCGGCGCGGTGAACGTCAGCGCCAGCGGCGTCTCCTGCTGCTCGTCGATGGCGCTCCAGTGCAGCGGGATGTAGGCGGGCGAACCCTCCGACACCTTGACGTTCGGCGCGTCGTCGCGGTCCCGGTTGTCGATCAGCACGTCACGTGCGCCGACTAGGTCCAGCGCGAGCGAGCCGGGCAGCGTGCAGCTGACGCCGGGCTTCGCCGTGAACTGGACGGCCGCGTAACGCTGACCGGCACCCGCACCCCCGTAGACCAGGTTCGTGTCGAGATCGCCCGCCGTGCAGTGGAAATCGGTCGGCATCGCCATCGCCGTGCCCGCGCTGAGCGCGGTGGCGGTGAGGGCGGTGGCGGCCAGGACGGTGATCGTGCGAGTAATCATGTGGTTTCTCCCTGTTGTCACTAGGAAGGATGCCCAGCACGCCTCCAGGTAAGCCTCGCCGTGGGATCCTTCACGATCAAGCAACCCCCATGTGGGTGAGACGTCCTTAGTCGTGGGTAAAGCGCTCTGCCCGTACCGGAATCAGGCCGATGGCGAGCAACGGGAACACCGCCGCGATGACGAACGCGAGCGCGTACCGCGTGTCCCCGATGACCAGTCCCAGCAGCGGCGGAGTCAGTGCGGCCGCGACGTTCTGGGTGGTGTTCTGCGCACCCATCGCGCGGCCCGCCCAGTCAATTCCCGCCAGCTCGGCGGACGCTGTGAAGCCCAAACCGTTGTCGCTCACCGTGATCACCGCGGCGAGGACGAGCGCGATGATCACCAGCCAGGGCCACGTCCGGTCGCCGAGCGCGACCAAGAGCATCACGGCGGCGCTCGCGACGGCGAGCTGGCGCATCGGGCGCAGCCTGCTGCCGACGCGATCGGACCACCGGCCGGACACGAGCCGCCCCGCGGCGCCGAGCACCGCGACGGCCGCCAGGAACCAGCCTGCCGCCAACGGGCTCCAGTGCTGCACCGCGACCAGGTACACCGGCGCGAACGCGGAGACGGCGAACTGCGGGACGACGAGCAGCGAACTCGCGCCGTGCACCCGCCACAACGCGGGTTTCCGGTACGGCGACGGGGTTTTCCCGCGCTCGTGCCGCGGTGGGCGCGGCGGGTCGACGACGAAGCACGCCACGAGCACCGCCACCAGGATCGCCAGCCCGGCGGGCAGCAGCATGGCCGCCTGGAAGCCGTGGTGCGCGGCCAGCGGCGGCAGCCCGACCGCCGCGACACCGACGCCGAGCGGCTGCGCCATCTGCCGGATGCCCATGGCGAAGCCACGTTCCGCCGGCCCGAACCAGCCCATGACCGCGCGGCCGCTCGCCGCGTTGACGCTGGCGGTGCTGGCGCCTGCCAGCAGGAACAGGGCGAACAGCAGCGCCAGGTCGTGCGCGAAGACCGTGCTCAGCAGGATGAGCCCCGAGACGCCGAGTCCGATGGCCATGATCAGGCGTTCGCCGTAGCGGTCGGCCAGCGCGCCCCAGGCGATGAGCGTGACCAGCAACCCGGCACTCGGCGCGGCGACGACGGCGCCCGCTTCCGCCAGCGTGAGGTGTTCGGCGTCCCGCATGACGGGAACCAGGAACGGTAGGCCGTAAAGGAAGGCGCACGACGCGGTCTGCGCGGCGAGGCCGAGCGCGAGGATGACCCAGCGTCGTTTACTCGCCGTGGCCGCCACCTGCGTCATCACGATCACCGTCCCAGAATATAGGATGAACTTCCTACATCCTGAACTTTACTTCGCAACACTAAGCATCACAAGTGACGTCAGGGTGACAAGAGATCGAGGAGTTCGCGGCGCTCATCGGGGTCGAGGAAGGCGGATTCGGCCGCGTCAATGGTGAATCGGCGCAGGTCGTCCATGGTGTAGCCGAAGGCTTCGGAAAGCGCGGCGAATTCGCTCGTCAGCGTGCAGCCGCTCATCAGGCGGTTGTCCGTGTTGACCGTCACGCGCAAGCCCGCGCGGGCCAGCAGGCCGAACGGGTGCGCCGCGATCGACGGCGCCGCGCCGGTCTGCACGTTGGACGAAGGGCAGAGCTCCAAAGGGATTCCGGCGTCCCTGACGTGAGCGGCCAACCGTCCCAAGTGGACCTCTCCGCCGGACAGCGTGATGTCGTCGGCCAAGCGCACTCCGTGACCGATTCGCTTCGCGCCACATACATGAATCGCTTCCGCGATCGACGCCACACCCGCCGCCTCCCCGGCATGAATAGTGAAATGTGCATTATTGGTGTCAAGAAATTGAAAAGATTCCAGAAAACGCGACGGTGGGTAACCGGCTTCGGGCCCGGCGATGTCGAACCCGGCGACTCCGGCGTCGCGGTAACGCACCACCAGAGCCGCGATTTCCCGTGCGCTTTCGTGCTGCCGCATCGCGCAAAGTACGGAGCGTGCTCGAATTCGCCGCCCCTGACGTGCGGCTCGTCGCTCACCGTCAGCAAAACCGGCCGAAACCGCCTCTATCGCCCCTTCGAGTGATAGTCCCCGTTCGCGAAAGAGTTCGGGCGCATACCGCACCTCAGCATGGACGATGCCGTCTTCCGCGAGATCCTCGACAGCCTCCGCAGCCACTCTGACCAGCGCGTCTTCGCTCTGTAACACGCCACACGTATGGGCGAATGTCTCGAGGTACGAGACGAGCGAGCCGGCGTCCGCGGCGTCCCGGAACCACCTTCGGAGCGCTTCGGAGTCCCCGGACGGGAGGGCCTTATACCCGATCGCGTCGGCGAGTTCGATCACGGTACCCGGACGGAGCCCGCCGTCGAGGTGATCGTGCAGCAGCACCTTGGGCATGCGGCGAATGTTTTCGGTCGTCACAGGGGTTTTAGACCGCATAGAGCAACCTTACTCACGAAGACATTCCCCTACATGGACGCAAGCCTCGAGCTGAACTTAACCCTCAGCTTTGTCGATCATGGACTGAATCGGCCAACGGGGGTAGACAGGCTTCACGGGGGCCATACGTACGGCAATTCCGCAAAAGATAAGCTTCAGTCCAGTCCCTTCCCATTTCCCCGCCCGACGAAGGACACCGCAGTGACCACTGACAACAACATTGCCGCCCCGTCATTCGACCGGATGCGCAACATGCTGGTGCGCGCGGCCGAAGTTCGTGAGAGCGAGCAGCAGCAGATCTTCGACGCGCTCGACGACATCTACGCCCGTCTCGCGCCGGTCGACTCGCTCGGGGCGGTGCGGAAGCGACTCTCCGAACTCCCCGACCGCACCGAGGTCAGCGTGCTGGCCGAGCGCCTCGACGAGGCCATGACGCGGCTCGAAGCCCAGGACAACGCCCTCTCCGACATCGCACGCGCGGTCGAGAGCATCGTCGACAAGCTGGCCAAGCCCTTCGCCCAGCTCGACGGCCGCCTCGACGGCATGGCCGCCCGCTTCGAAGGCGTCGCGGGCCGCATGGACGGCCTCGAGGACAAGCTCCAGAACATCCACCGCCGCATCGACGAGGTCGGCGCGCACCTCGACAAGCAGGACGCCAAGGTCGAGGCCCTCCCGGCGCTCGTCACCGGCCCCGTCCGCGAGCGCATCGAGCTCTCCGAGTCCACGCTCCGCGAGCGCATCGACTCCACCGACGCCGAGCTCCGCTCCAAGGTCGAAGAGCTCGACCGCAACACCAAGGAGCGCATCGGCGCCAACACCGAGGCACTCAAGACCGCGCTCACCGAGACCGGCGAGATGATCGACGCCTCCGAGCGCCTCGACGGCCTCGGCGACCGCCTCGAGAAGGTCACCCTCCGCCTCGACGAGCTCGCCAACCGCCTCGACAAGGTCGAAGACGGCTTCACCTCCCAGCTCGGCGACCTCGACGGGTCCATCAAGAGCGGCCTCTCCAAGGTCGAGGGCACGCTGTCGAAGCAGCCGGACACCGACTCGGTCACCTCGCTGGTCCGCAAGAGCAACGAAGAGTCCGAGCGCCGCATCGGCGGCCAGCTCGACGAAGCCATGGCCACCTTCGCGGAGCTCATGCTCGGCGGCGGCCCCGCCGCTCCCCAGCTCGCCCCGCCGCCCCCGGCCCCCCGCCAGCCCCGCCGCGCCGCCCGCAACGGCCGCGCGCCCAAGGCCACCGTGGACGCCAAGGCCAAGACCAACGGCGAAGTCACGGACGACTCGGCCGAGTAGTAGGCTTACGTTTCGTAAGGTGCCCTTCCCTACCAACCCGGGGAAGGGCACCTTCGTATTTGGGGGGTCTCAGCGAGCCCGACGGAGTTGCTTTTGGGCCGCCAGGTGTCCCAAAACCAACTCCGTCAACCCCACCCCGGCTCTCGAAGCTTCGGCCCCTTGTCCTGAGCAGCCCCCAAATCCACGCTACCGCCCACCCCCGACACAAAAGCCCACCCAAGGTCAACAACCCCGCGTTGTCCACAGCCCGCCCCGACTGTGGACAACCCACCCCAAGTTGATCTTGATCACCCTCCCGCCCCAGGGTCGCCGATAAGCTGGACGTGGGGCCGGCCCCCTGGGAGTGGCGGGGGCTGGGAATAGGCGGTTGAGGGCGTTCAGCCGTGAGCGTGGGGTGGTCAGCCGCGCAGGGTTTCCAGGACCAGCGGTGTGGCCTCGGGCGCCTCGTCCGCGACGGTGAAGGCGCCGTCGAGCGAAGCCAGGGCCGCGGGGACCGCCTCGGGCGTGTCCGTGTGGAGCTCCAGCAACGGGTCACCGGCCGAGACCGGGGCGCCGGGCTTGGCGAGGCAGAGTATCCCCGCGGCGGCTTGCACCGGGTCTTCCTTGCGGGCGCGGCCCGCGCCCAAGCGCCAGGCGGCGACGCCGACCGAGTAGGCGTCCAGCGAAGCCAGAACGCCGGAGTGCGGGGCCTTGACCACCTCGACGTGGCGAGGCCGGGGCAGCGGGGCGGAAGGATCGCCGCCCTGGGCTGAGATCATCGCGCACCACACGTCGTAGGCCTTGCCGGAGGCGAGTACCGCAGCTGGGTCCACATCGGACAGACCGGCCAGTGCGAGCATTTCACGGGCCAAGGCCACGGTCAGCTCGACGACGTCGGCCGGGCCGCCGCCGCGCAGGACGTCGACGGACTCCGCCACCTCGACCGCGTTGCCGACGGCCGAACCCAGCGGGGTGCTCATGTCCGTGATCAAGGCCGAAGTCGCGACGCCGTGTGCGACGCCGATTTCGACGAGCTGCGAAGCCAAGGCGCGAGCCTGGTCGAGGTTCTTCATGAACGCGCCGGAGCCGACCTTGACGTCGAGCACGAGGCCGGAGGCGCCTTCGGCGATCTTCTTGCTCATGATCGAGGAGGCGATCAGTGGCACTGATTCCACTGTGGACGTCACGTCGCGGAGCGCGTAGAGCTTGCGGTCGGCAGGCGCGAGGCCTTCGGTGGCCGCGCAGACGACCGCGCCGACCGAGTCGAGCTGGGCGATTATTTCCGATGTGGACAGTGCGGCGCGCCAGCCGGGGATGGACTCGAGCTTGTCGAGGGTGCCGCCGGTGTGACCGAGGCCGCGGCCGGAGAGCTGGGGCACGGCGGCGCCGCAGGCCGCGACGAGCGGGGCGAGCGGGAGGGTGATCTTGTCGCCGACGCCGCCGGTGGAGTGCTTGTCGACCGTGGGGCGGCTGACGTGCAGCGACAGCCGCTCCCCCGAGTCGATCATCGCGCCGGTCCAGCGGGCGATCTCCCCGGAATCCATGCCACGCAGGAAGATCGCCATCGCCAGCGCCGACATCTGCTCCTCGGCGACCACGCCGCGGGTGTAGGCGTCGATGACCCAGGCGATCTGCTCGTCGCTGAGCCTGTCGCCGTCCCGCTTCGCACGGATCACGTCGACAGCGGTGAAGGTTTCGCTCATGAATACAAGCTACAGCGACGCGCAGCGTCTCCGTTGAGGGTGGCGGTGGGTGACGGGTGGGGACTCTAAGCGGGGAGGTGCTCCGGTCCAAAGGCATCCGGAAGCACCGACGACATCGGCAAAATCCCGCTCGGAGTGTCCACAAGGCACTCCGGGCCGCCGAGTTCGTACAGGACCTGACGGCACCGTCCACACGGCATCAGCAGGTCACCGGCGCCACTGCGGCAGGCCACCGCGACCAGCCTGCCGCCGCCGGTCAGCCGCAGCTGACCGGCCATCGTGCACTCGGCGCACAGCCCGAGCCCGTACGAGGCGTTCTCGACGTTGCAGCCCAGCACGAGCCGCCCGTCGTCCACGATCCCGGCGACGCCGACGTGCAGGCCCGAGTAGGGCGCATACGCGCTCGCCGCCGCCTCGACGGCACGAGTGCGCAGCGCGTCCCAATCGATGTTCATCAGCCCTCACCGCGTCGGAAGATCTGGCCGACGTACTTCGGCATACGAAGTCGTTGCGCCGCAAGGGAAAGTACGAGCAACGTCACCACGTACGGTGCTGCCGAGACCAGCTCGGGCGGTGCCTTGTCCGTCGTCGCGAACCACAGGATGAAGGCCGCGCCGAGCACCGCGGCCACCGACGCGACCGCGAAACGCTTGGCGCGCAACTGGATGAACGCCAGCACCAGCAGCGCGAGGCCGAGCAGCAACAGCAGCGCGTGCACGGATTCCTCGCCACGCAACTGCATCGCGTCCGTGTACCCGAAGAGCCCGGCGCCAGCGGCCAGGCCGCCGGGACGCCAGTTGCCGAAGATCATCGACGCGAGGCCGATGTAACCACGGCCACCGGTCTGGCCGTCGCGGAACTGGCCGGAGCTGACCGCGAGGATCGCGCCGCCGAGACCCGCGAACGCGCCGGACGCGATGATCGCCGAGTACTTGTACTTGATCACGTTGACGCCCAGCGACTCCGCCGCGTGCGGCGCTTCGCCGCAGGACCGCAGCCGCAGACCGAACGGGGTCTTCCACAGCACGTACGCGGTGCCCGCGAGCAGCAGCACCGCGAGGATGGTCAGCAGTGACAGCCCGGTGGTGAGCCCACGCAGCAGACCGGCCACATCGGACACGAAGAACCAGTGCTTCTGCTCCAGGTCACCGAGCAGCGACGACAGTCCCGGGACGGACACCTTCTGGACGTCGTCGACCGGCGGCGACTGCTTCTGCCCGCCACCGGGCGCCTTCGCGAAGTACAGCTTCGCGAGGAACAGCGTCAGGCCGGGCGCCACCAGCGTGATCGCCACACCGGAGATGATGTGGTCGACGCCGAAGGTCACCGTCGCGACCGCGTGGATGAGGCCGCCGAACGCGCCGAGCACGACGCCGGCCAGCACGCCGACCCACGGACCCCATTGGTAGCCGGCGAAACCGGCGCCCCAGGTGCCGAGCACCATCATGCCTTCGAGACCGATGTTGACCACACCGGCGCGCTCGGACCAGAGCCCGCCGAGACCGGCGAGCGCGATCGGCACCGCGGCGGTCAGCGCCGCGGCGACCGTGCCGCTCGACGTGAGGTCGTTCGCCCCGGTGAGCACCCGGACCAGCGACACCACCGCGAGCGCGGCGACCGCGATGTAGAGATAGATCATCGGCGACAGCTGCCGCTTCGACGCCACGGGTGCCGCCTCGACGCCCGCGCTCAATCCTCCGGCGCTCATGCCGACACCTCCGCCGCGGTCTTGGTCGTGCCGAGCGCGCGTCCGACGTCACGCTGTTCGAGCTTGAGCCGGTAGCGGCGCACGAGCTCGTAGGCGATGACCACCGAAAGCACGATGATCCCCTGCATGATCACCACGATCTCCTTGGGCACACCGGAAATGTCGAGCACGTTGGAGCTCTGGTCGAGCACGCCCCACAGGAACGCGGCGAACGCCATGCCGACCGGGTGGTTCCGGCCGAGCAGCGCGATCGCGATACCGGTGAAGCCCAGCCCGGCCGGGAAGTCCAGCGCGTACGAGTACGACGAGCCGAGCAGCTGCGGCATGCCGACCAGCCCGGCGATCCCGCCGGAGATCAGCATGCTCGCGAGCACCATCTTCTTGACGTTCACACCGCTGGCGACCGCGGCGGACTCGGACAGGCCGGTCGCCTTCAGGTCGAAGCCGAACCGGGTCCGGTTGAGCATGAACCAGTAGAGGAACCCGACCAGCGCGGCCAGGATGATCAGGCCGAAGATCTTCGACGACGACCCGGTGTACGCGAAGCCGGGCACGCGCCCGCCCTCGGTGATCGTCGCGGTGCCGATGTTGTTGCTACCGGCCACCTTCACGGCCAGCCGGTCCGCGTTGAGCAGGTACGCCACGATCGCGGTGGAGATCGCGTTCAGCATGATCGTCGAGATGACCTCGCTGACGCCACGCGTCACCTTGAGGAAGCCGGCGATGCCCGCCCAGATCGCGCCGACCGCCATGGCGGCGATCAGGGTCAGCAGGATCCGCACGAACGACGGCATCCCCGCCAGGAACGACGAACCGGCGAACGCCGCCGCCAGCATCGCCGCGAGGCGGTACTGGCCGTCGACGCCGATGTTGAACAGCCGCATGCGGAAGCCGATGGCGACCGCGACCGCGGACAGGTAGTAGGTGGTCGCGCTGTTGATCGAGTTGACCAGCGTGCGCGGCCGCTGCACCGACTTGACCATCTGGTCGAGCACGTCGATCGGCGGGTGCCCGGTCCCGGCGAGGATCAGCGAGCACACCAGCAGCGCGAAGACCAGCGCGGCGACCGGCGCCGCCAGTCCCAGCGAGATCGAGCGGACTGAAAATCGTCCCATCAGGACACTCCCTCGCCCGCGCCGGTCATCGCGGAGCCGAGCTCCTCTGGCGTGACCGACTTCGGGTCGTATTCGGCGACGAGCTTGCCGCGCAGGATGACCGCGAGCCGGTCGGACATGCCGATCAGCTCGTCGAGGTCGGCGGAGATCATGAGCACCGCGAGGTGCTCGGCGCGGGCGCGGCGGATGTGCTCCCAGATGGCCGCCTGCGCGCCGACGTCCACCCCGCGCGTGGGGTGGGAGGCGAGCAGCAGCACCGGGTTCCCGCTCATCTCGCGGCCGATGATCAGTTTCTGCTGGTTACCGCCGGACAGCGACGCGATCGCGACCTCGATGCCCGGCGTCCGGACGTCGTAGTCCTTGACAATGCGCTCGGTGTCCTCGCGCGCGTTCTTGCGGTCGAGCAGCAGCCCGCCCGCCTTCACGCTGGGCGCCTTCGTCTGGTGCCCGAGAATGCGGTTCTCCCAGAGCGTGCCCTCCAGCAGCAGGCCCTGGCGGTGCCGGTCCTCCGGCACGTACGCCATACCGGCGTCGCGGCGGTCGCGTGTGGACTCCTTGGCGAGATCCTTGCCCTGCAAGGAAACCCGGCCTGCGGCGAGCGGGCGGATACCCATCAGCGCTTCGACCAGCTCGGCCTGCCCGTTGCCTTCGACACCCGCGATGCCGAGCACCTCGCCGGCGTGGATGGTGAACGACATGTCCGCCAGCACGGTCCGGCCGTCGGAGCCGGTCACACTCAGCCCCGACACCTCGAGCACCGGGGTGTCGGTCACGGTCGACTCGCGCAGCTCCGGCACCGGCAGCGCGCTGCCGACCATGAGCTCGGCGAGCTGCCGCGCGGTGACCTCACCGGGTTCGACGCTCGCGACGGTGGTGCCGCGGCGGATGACGGTGATGTCGTCGGCGACCGAGAGCACCTCGTCGAGCTTGTGCGAGATGAACAGGATGGTCAGGCCCTCGGCCTTGAGCTCGCGCAGATTGCCGAAGAGTTCGTCAACTTCCTGCGGCACGAGCACGGCGGTCGGCTCGTCGAGGATCAGGATGCGGGCGCCGCGGTAGAGCACCTTGAGGATCTCGACCCGCTGCCGCTCACCCACCCCGAGGTCGTCGACGAGACGGTCCGGGTCGACGCCGAGGCCATAGCGCGCGGAGATCTCCTTGATCTTCGCGCGGGCGGCCTTGAAGTCCAGCGACATGCCGGTTTTGGGCTCGGTGCCGAGCACCACGTTTTCCAGTACGGTGAAGTTGTCGGCCAGCATGAAGTGCTGGTGGACCATGCCGATCCCGGCGGCGATCGCGTCGGCCGGGTTGTGGAAGGTCACTTCGGCGCCATCGATGCTGATGGTGCCCTCGTCGGGCCGGTGCATCCCGTACAGGGTCTTCATCAGTGTCGACTTGCCCGCGCCGTTCTCGCCGACCAGCGCGTGCACTGTGCCGCCCCGCACCCCGACGTTGATGTCGGAGTTGGCGACGACGCCGGGGAACCGTTTGGTGATGCCCTTGAGTTCAACGACGTAACTGGGTTGCCGTGGTGCGGCTGAATCCTCGCTGATCGTGCACGCTCCTCACGAACGGTGACGGGCCCGAAGCGGGTTAGCCGCTTCGGGCCCATCTGTACTACCAGATCTTAAAGTTGCGACGAAATTACTTGGTCGCGGGGACCTTGATCTCGCCCGACGTGATCTTCGTCTTGTAGTCCTCGAGCTGGGTCTTGATGTCGTCGATCTTGCCGCCGCTCGTGGCGTACTCCACACCGCCGGCCTTCAGGTCGTAGACCTTGTTGCCCGCGACGAACTTGTTGTCCTTGACGGCCTTGATGAAGTCGTAGACGGCCAGGTCGACCTTCTTGACCATCGAGGTGATGATCACGTCCTTGACGTCGGCCAGCGCCGGGAGGTTGTACTGGTCGGAGTCGACACCGATGCCCAGCTTGCCCTTGGCCTTGGCGGCCTTGAAGGCACCGCTGCCCGAGCCACCGGCCGCGGCGTAGACCACGTCGGCACCCTGGTCGAACTGGCCGTTCGCGGCGGTCTCACCCTTGGCGGGGTCGTTGAAGCCGGTGAAGTCCGGCGGCTGGGTCAGGTACTTCGACTGCACGGTGATGCCCGGCTTGGCGGCCTTGGCGCCCGCGGTGAAGCCGACCTCGAACTTCTGGATCAGCGGGGTGTTCACACCGCCGATGAAGCCCACGTTGCCGGTCTTGCTCTTCAGCGCCGCGGCGACGCCGACCAGGAACGAGCCCTCGTTCTCGGCGAAGGTCAGGTTCGCGATGTTCGCGCCGTCGTCCGTGCCGGGGGTGAAGTCGTCGACGATCGCGAACTTGATGTTCGGGTTGTCCTTGGCGACCGCGCCGACGGCCTTCTGGTACGCGAAGCCGATCGCGATGATCGGGTTGTAGCCGCCTTCGGCGAGCTGACGCAGCCGGTCTTCCTTCTGCGCGTCGGTCTCGCCCGCCGCCGCCTCCAGCTCCTTGACCTCGACGCCGGACTCGGCCTTGGCCTTGTCCAGGCCGCGCGCCGCCGAGTCGTTGAACGACTGGTCGCCGCGGCCGCCGATGTCGTAGGCCAGGCCGACCTTGACCGAGCCCTGGGCGCCGCTGCTGGCGCCGGGTTCCGGCGTCGAGCCGCTGCCACTGTCCGAACCGCTGCAAGCCGACAGCGTCAGCAGACCGGCCATGGCCACCGCCGCCAGCGCGGTTCCACGCATGCGAAGCAAGGTGTGTCTCCCTCCCCGCCGTTTCAGCGGATGTTCGAGAACGAATCCGCGCAGGGATGCGCGGTTCGACTGGCGAACCGTACCCGCATGGTGGGAAGACGCCATAGGAAAGCCACGCTACGTAACCCAAATGTTTAACGCGATCCCCCCTACGCGATCACTCGCACACCCCCTGTGATCAGCCACATCGCCAGCAAGGGTCGTGAGTGGTATGGCCGGTTAGAGCCCACCATCTCTTAGTTACCTACTTGTGACATGCGTTTTTGCCGGATTCCGGCCGGGTTGGTGCAGGGCTTCGTAGCGTGCCGTGACCGAGGGAACAATCGCCACGGAAGTTGCCGACGATCAAGGTGACGTTGCGGCGGCGTGCGTTGACGGCCAGAGTGGGCCAGTCTGGCCAGCCGTCGTCTCGGTACCAACCTGCACAGGCTATTGACGTAGTCAGCAACATGGTGCGCACCTCGGCGAACTGGCCGTTGTGCGGCCGGAACTTAAAGCCCCAGGGCGGCGACTACTTCCAGCGTTGACAGGGGGCGATCCAATCGACCAAGAAGGCCCCACGGTAACGCCTGGCGTCTGCTGGAGAACATAGTCGCGCTGGTCGCCAGCGGAGCCACGCCAAGTACCATTCCAACCCTGGCCTTCAAGTCAGTGTTCTGACGCTCCAACTCGACACAGTCGAGAAAACTTGATCGTGCGCCTGTGCGCCACGTCGAGTACGCATCCGTCGGCGCGGAGTGAAACGTTGGCGACAATCGTGGGCTCCCCCTCCTTGAAGATGTCATGCGACCGCGCCGTGTCCCCGTGGTTGTAACTGATCGATCCCCGTCGGCGACATACGCCTGTGACTCTATGGATTGACCATCGGGCAAATAGCCCAGATGCCCTGGGGTGAGCCCCCCGTGGTCAGCCAGGCCGTGTCCTGCTCGGCCAGTGTCCTTCGTTAGGTTACGCCCCTACACGCCGAAGCAGCGATCTGCAAGTGATGGCAGCGGACTGCGCAGTCGAAGGTCTGGTATCAATGCCAAATTCTCCGAAAGATCACCAGGGTTCCAAGTTTCTAATAGAGCGACTAGCGCGCCTAGTTGTCACTCTTATAGGAAAGCGTTTTGAGACCGCGCAAGACATTTGGAAACTTCAGCTGGAGCTAATGGATCTTCAGCGCGACATTCAATCGGCAATTTCGTCAAAGAAAAGAATGCTTCGCAAGGATGAGAATGCTCATACCGAGTTGCATAATCTTCGGGATATTCGATGGCAGGCTCGTCGATTTGGCGACGCGATAGCGTGGATCCTACTGGGAAACAACCCTCAATTGATATATCCGCTAGCGTCGAATGATCCTGTGGCGATCGGCGGGGATGATCACGGAGATCGCGGGGTTCTCGCGATATCTTCGGAGCTTTCGAACCATGGGTGGGGCTTTCCTCTTCTTCACGATATTACAGACTGCCTGCGCATTGGGGACATTACCTTTGTGTCACCTGGCAAAAATCATAGAACAGTCGAGGTGAAAACTCATTTGATAGATGAGGAGCTTCTCGACGATGGTCACCGCGAAGTCAGATACGAGGTGAATGTACTTTTCATTCGTGACGATATGGACGAAGTTCCACTGATTGGCGAGGGCGATCCCGGGTTATCGAACACGAAGAGCGCGATGCCTCGAATGCATCTCAATACTCCAAGGATCGAGCGACAGTTTGAACGAATGGCTTCCGCGCTCCAACGGCAGAAAATGCAGCACAATAGCCTTTCAGAAATTGACAACATGCCAACAATTTCTCTAACTGTTCCAATGTCGAAGTCCGGACACTGGCGCACTTTGCGTCGCGTGATGCGCAACGCGCGCAAGAACGGATACTTCACCGAGGTGGCCGAAGACACCTTTCTGTACGTCGGAATATATTGCGCAGGCGGGGTAACCGAAGAGGCCATCAAGGATAGTCGCGTGGTAGATGACTTACGAAACTCCGGAATACTGACCGGCGATGCCACAAAAGATAGCATTGGAGTGTACTCCGTGCCAACGAAGGCCAGTCGCGGTCCCCAATTGTATCTCCCCTACTTCATTTACTCTATATCGCAATGGGCAGTGCTTGATTTACTGAGGCGTCGCCTCGTAGTGATAGTTATTATGAACCGGGCGAGAATATATGAAGCCCTCGAACGGGCAGGATATAAGGTAGACCCTGCACTCAGGGAGGGATTTCAATCGTTGAGCGTCTCGGTTCCCGCCACTGAGAAAGAGGGCTACTTCTTGGAGTTTAAGAACCTTGAAATGCATGTCCTTGAGATGATCTACGAGTTCAGAACTTTAGATTCTTTGGTTTCGGTAATTGACGCCATGAAAGAAGCTTCGAAAATTCACGAAGTTCACCGAATGAGGAGTCGGGCAGTTAGGGAAGCGGATGGTGGTTAACGAAGCAACCATCGTTGCAGGAAGTAAGTCTCGCCGAGATTTCGGAGAGCCGAGTGACGCCCTTGCCCCGTTGTTCATGACAACAGCCAGGGGCAAGGGCGTCCTCATTGGGCTAGTCCGCGCTTCGCCGGTCGCGGACTAGCCCTTCCGTGCTTCTGCGACATGGTGTCGAGACACTTTCACCGCCCGTGGGCGCGGTAATGGTCGAGACTCTTTATCGCAGCAGCAGGTCTGGTATCCCGGTCGGCGCGCCGTAGCTGACGCCGTCGCGACGGCCGGGAGGTACGAAGCTTTCGGCTTCCAAGGTGTTGAGCAGTTCCCGCTGGCGGTCGTCGGCGTCGCGGGCCGCTAGGCAGGCTTCGCAGAAGTACATGGCGTGCCAGTGCTGTCCGGTCAGCCGTTCGCGAGCGTGCGGGGTTGGGTGGACCTTGAGTTCCTCGCACAGTGCGAACACGTACAGCAGTGAGGTATCCGCGATGTCTCGTCGCCAGTAGAAGTGAAGGTCCTGATCTCCGAGGTACTCGCGGGTGACCAGGAAGGTCGACAGTGGCGCTACTGACCGCGTGTCGCTTGCGGTCATCTGTCCACCTCCTGGGCGGGTGGTTCCGGGATGTCCTGCTCGGGTTCAGGCGAGAGCGGGAAACCGCCCGGTTCCGCGAACACGGTCACGTCGGGTGACTGGAGCATCGGTCCTGAATTCCAGCTCATGTGCTTGTCCTCCTTGTGTGACTGTCTTGCCTGTCCGATGGCACTGACGATGCCGCGAAAGCCGCCCGATCCAAACCACGCGGATGCATTTCTGACGTGCGGATATGCGCGCCATACATATCTGCATGTCAGAGGGCAGGAATTTGTCCTACACTTGGTTTGCCTCATGATCGACAGGAGCTACGGATGGGCGTCCGCCGAACGACCGCGAATTGCAGGTCCTGTGGTGCGAGACTCGCGGCTGACAACAACGCTGATTTGTGCGCTCCATGCGGGAGACGGGAAGTCGACGACGTCAGCGCGGCGGCTGTGCTGCCGGAGAGTTTCTGGAACGGGTCGGCGATCAAAAGAGCGTTGGCAGAGAGGCATTTTGGCCGTTTTCTGCGTGCTTACCGCGAGACCCTGCCGGTCGAAGTGACGCAGGCTGAGCTTGGCCGTTGGCTGGGTCTCACGCAAGGCCAGGTGAGTCGGATCGAGCGCGCAGCGTTGCCTGTCCATGATCTTGACAAGCTTGATCGGTGGGCTCACGCGCTTCACGTGCCACAGAAATTCCTTTGGTTCACTTTGACACCACGCCCGCCTATCGCGGATGAGTCGCAGGGCGGGCAGCTATCGGCACGCACATCAAACAGCGGGGAAAGGGACGACGTGCAGCGGCGACAGTTCTTGAAGTCGGCCAGTGTCGGGGCGCTCGCTCTCGGATCTACCTTGTTGCAAGGAGAGTTCGGCAAGCAAACTGCCGTTGCAGCAGAGGGACTTCCGTACGGCAATCCGGATGTGGAAACGCTGAAGGAGATGACGCAGACTTTCCGCAGGCTGGACAACCGATACGGCGGCGGACGCAACCGATCGGCCCTGACGTCGTTCCTGAACACGAGCGTCGGCCGGATGCTGCGGGACGTGCGCAACAGTGGAACCGGGCGGAACGAGCTACTGGGCGCGGCCGCCGAAATGCATCAGCTTGCCGGGTGGATGTCGTACGACGTTGGCCAAGCTGACGCAGGTCGTCAGCATCTACGTCAGGCACTCAGGCTCTGTCAGGACGCGGGGGACGATGGGCTGGTGGGAGAAATGCTGGCAGGGATGAGTCATCACGCGGCGTTCCACGGATCACCCGGCGCAGCGGTGGACCTAGCCGTGGCTGCACGTCAGGCCGCGAAGCGTTCTGGAATCGCTGCCCTGCAAGCGGAATCGGCCGTGATGGAAGCGCACGGGCTAGCCTTGCAAGGAGACAAGAACGGCTGCCTCGGCGCGCTGACCGAAGCCGAAGTGGTCTTCAGCAAGGCAAGCGTCACAGAACTCCCACCTTGGTTGAACTACTTCGATGTCGCTTACATGTCAGCCAAATTCGCGCACGCGTTTCGCGACCTTGGAATGCCGCGCGAGGCCGAGCAATTCGCGCGCCGCTCGCTGGAGATGAGCGACGGATACGAGCGAGGTCGTCTCTTCAACACCGCGCTGCTTGCTTCGACACTGGCCGATCAGGGGCGTGTTGACGAAGCGTGCGCAGCCGGGGCGCGCGCGGTAAGCATGACCGGCACTGTGCGGTCGGTACGCAGCGCGTCGTATCTTGCAGACGTCGGCCGCCGCCTGACCCCCTTCAGTACCAACAAGGATGTTCGTTCACTGTTCGGGCAGATGACCGCCGCAGGCTTGCCAGTCCCGCACGCGTGACGGCTCAGCGCGGCGGGAACGCGAGGACGTGCAGCAAGCCAACTTGAGAGCCCGCACCCACAATTTCGCCCTTTTCGATTCGTTCACGTATTGAATCGAGTGGGATCCACGCGACACGTTGTGCTTCGTTGATGTCCTCAGGCTCACCGATGTAGTCGGCACCCCGTGCCACGAAGAGGAGGTGCTCCGCTTCGGTCGTGCCTACGCTCGGCTGCATCGCCACGAGAGGGCGTACGTCGCGGGGCCGCCACCCGGTTTCTTCTTCGACCTCACGGGCCGCCGTGAGAACCGGTTCCTCGTTCGGGTCTACGTAGCCACCGGGCAGCTCCCAGACCCAGCGATCGATGATGAAGCGGTGACGCCACATCATCAGGACACGTTCCTGGTCATCTAGGACAACCATCATGGCGGCTTTCGGCATGCGCAGTACGTACTGCTCGAATGTCACGCCATCTGGCAGTTCCACGGACGCGATACTCAGTCGCAGGTGTCGAGTGTCGTCCACAACCCGCTCGCCGTGAATGGTCCAGCGTGTTGGCTCACTGCCGCGATCAGCCATGCGTGGACGCTACCGCACAGCAACTTTCCCAGGGCTAACGCAAGATCGAGTCATCTTGGACCGGCCGGTCGTACCGTCGGCGAGCTGGACGCTAAATGAGCGCAATCCCCTGATCGGGTGATACTCGCAAACGGGTCTTGCCTGGTTGTTGATCAAGTGCCATGATCATCAGTCCGGCTTGTGACGTGGGTCACGGTGGCTGAGTGAACGGATGGGAGGTCGACGGCCGCCGGAGCTTCTTCGCTCGCTGGCACCGCTGGTTGAAATGCCTGCCAAAACCTCTCGGATGGTACGAGCAATCCCAGCGGCGCGTAGCGCCAGGTTCAGGCAGAGTCGCGACGTCACATGTTGTGCCGTCGGCTGGTAGAGGGTTCATGCCCCGGCAAGATAGTGTCGGCCCCCTTGCGGATCCAGTGTCGTCGACTCTCAGGCGAACCGCTGCGCTGCTGATCTCTCCGCTTCGTCGGATGTGCAGCAAACTCACGCGCTCTCGCCGCGTCGAGCGCACGTCACGCAATCGCGGAATTTCCCTGTGTCGTAAAGAAAATTGCCCCGAAGCTGCATGAGCGCGTTGCTGTCGCGTGCATGTCTGGCATGTCAGGAGGTTGACGCCTCGTACCGCCAAAGCGGGCTTCCTGGACTGTGCACCCGTCTGGGTGAACCTTCGCTGTCGGCGTCGAAAAACGGCCTGAAATCCGGCCTCTTGCCATGAAAGGAGGGACTACGCGGTTCAGGTGTAGCTGCCCGCGATCGTGAGCTTAACGAGAGCGGAATTCGCATGTCTTCAGTGGACATGCCCGATGGCGACCTTGTGCTCGCCCGACCTCGGAAGGGAGGTCACGTGGACTCTGCTGCTCGAACGACGGGCGTTGCCGCGCCCTGTTTGTCGTCTGCCTGCCCAACCACGGAGTGAGGTTTTCTGATGCAAGCGAATGAGATAGTGCCTGACATGTGGGCCGCAGCGCAAGCTGCGTCTACCGGAAGCTGCGCCGATTCCGGCGGGTTGGCCGGGTTGGTGTGCGGGGCCGGAGAGTGGTTCGCCGCGCTGCCGTCGCGGCTGCACCGGCTGGCCGTGGACGCCTTGCCGTGGTCGCCGTTCGTGATCGTGGCAGCGCTGCTTGTGGGTGCGCTGCTGGCGGTGGTGATCACGCGGTCTCGTCGGCAAGCGGTGCTGGAAGCAACCTGGCTGGAGATCACTCCTCCCGCACGGATGCCGGCAGACGGGGCGGTCGCGCTATGGCGCGCTCTGATCGGCGTGGTGAGCCAATACGGACGTGGCTGGCTCAAGCCGAGCCGCCTGTCGATCGAGGTATGGGCCGCGCCAGGACAGCTGCGAGCGGGTGTCTGGGTACCGGGTGGGATGCCTACGGCTGTGGTGGCCGAGGTAATCCGTGCCGCGTTGCCTGGATGCCGCGTCATCGCGACCGAAGCGCCGACACCTGATCGCGCCGCGCGGGTGACCGTGCGGGAGTTGCTGCCCCGGTTCGGGCCGTGGACACCGTTGCTCGATCTGGTACCCAGGTTGGCGGTCACGCGGTCGGCGACGGACACCAGCGAAGAGCCACTGCGGCTGGTGTTCAGCGCGCTGGCACGCCTTTCTGCGGACCGGCGAGCATGCCTGCAATTGGTCGTCTCCCGTGCCCGCGGTGGAGGTCGGCTTCTATCCCTGCTGGGTAACGGATTCAGCGGACTGGTGAGGTTCCTGCTCGACATGCTGCAGGAGGCGTTCACCTCTCGGTCGTCGTCCACGCCGACGGTGCACACGGCGGGCGCGGCTGAACCCGACCCGGTCGCCGATGCACGCAAGCGCGCTATCAACCTCAAGCGTTCGCTGACACCGCACGCGCACGTCACGTTGCGCGTGCTCACCGTCGGCCGCGTCGGCAAGCTGCGGCGGGAGACCGTCGACGCGGTCGCGGCGGGCTATTCGCTCTCCATCACGGGCGAGTTGCGAGACATTCGGCGGTGGTGGCGGGTTCGGACTCGGCTGGCCGCACGGCGGATCGGGCAGGGGTTCATGGCCACAGTGGCCGAGTTGGCCGCGTTGTGGCACTTGCCCGCCGAACCGTCCCGCTACCACCTGCCCGACGCGGTGTCGCGTACTCGCCCTGGAGGGGGCGACTTGCCCCGCAACATCGGCGACCAGGGCTGGTCCAACCTGGAATGGACCGACGATGACCTGTTCGGCGACGACCTGTTCGGCGACGGCGGAGGCGATCATGTCGCTTGACGATCAGACGGCCTCTAAGCCGCGACGACTGCGACTGGTCCCACCGGATCACCCAAGGCGGCGGACGCCGAAGCCGGTGGGTCTCGCGCACGACGGCCCGGCAGACCTGCTCGGACTGGCCGTGCCGGATGCACGCCACCACGTCCACGTGCTGGGCGTGACCGGCGCCGGAAAGTCCACCCAGCTGTGTCGGCTGTGCGTGGCCGAGTCCGACGCGGGTCGCGGGGTGGCACTGTTCGATTGCCAGGGCGACCTGGCACGGGCGGCGCTGGACAGGTTGCCGCGCTCCTGCGGCAACCGGCTGGTGATCGTCGACCCTGCCGAGGCCGACGCGCCTCCGGTGTGGAACCCGTTGCAGGCCGACACACCCGAGAAGGCGGAGTTGGTGGCTGAGCACGTCGTCGGCGTGTTCCGCCGCCTGTATGCGGCGTATTGGGGCCCGCGCATGGACGACACCCTGCGCGCGGCATGCCTGACCCTGGTGCGTCGGGAAGGGTCGACCCTGGCCGACGTGGTGCCGCTGCTGACCGACACCCGGTTTCAGCGGCGGGTCCTGCGTGAGCACGGCGAGCCGGAAGGGCTCGCCGGGTTCTGGGACAGCTACAACGAACTCTCCCCAGCCGGACGGCAACAGGCCTGCGGGCCGATCGTCTCCCGGCTGCGCGGCGTGTTCACCCGTCGGCTGGCCCGCGATGTGCTGGCCGCCCCGCGCAGCACGTTCACGCTGTCGGACATTCTCGACGGCGGCGTCCTCATCGCCCGACTACCGAAAGGAGAACTCGGCGAGGACTGCTCGCGCCTGCTCGGATCACTATTGCTCGCCGGTCTGTGGCAGGCCGCAACCCGTCGCGCCGACCGTAAACCGAACGAGCGGCCGGACGCGACGATCATTGTGGATGAATGCCACAATTTCCTGCACCTGCCTATCGGGGTGGAGGACGCGTTAGCCGAAGCGCGTGGATACCGCGTGTCGCTGGTTCTCGCGCATCAGCATCTCGCGCAATTGCCAGCCGATGTCCGGGAAGCGATCGACGCGAACGCACGGAACAAGCTGTACTTCACCGTGTCGCCGACTGACGCGACCCGGTTGGTACGGCACGTCGCCCCGTACTTCGACGAACGCGACCTGGCCCGTCGCGCGGCATTTCAGATCACCTGCCGCACCGTCCACCGTGGAGGCGACGTCGCGCCGTTCACAGTGGACGCCGTCCCGGCGTCTGCGGCGATTCGAGGCCGGGCACAAGAGCTGACGGCCGCCGCACGGGCACGGACCGGGCTGCCCCGCGAAGTGCGGGACCGGGCCCGCAAGCGGCGTGAACTCACCATGGTTGTCGGCAGCGAAGCGTTGCTGGACAAGGAGGACCAATCACTGAGCCGTTCACAGCGCCGGTCTGCGCGCCAGTCACCCGCCCACCCACAGCGGGCGAATGACTGGCGAACCCTGGCCCAGCTGAATCCGCAGGAAGACCCCACCGAGGAGGCATCGTGACAGTCTCACGACTGGACAGTAAGTCCACCCCACCCGGCATAGAAATAGCCCCGGCAACGCTCGCTGAGGCGATCGACGAAGGTCGTCGCCTCACCGACCGCGACCGGTCGCTGATCGACCTGCTCGCCGACCACCGTGTCTTCACTGCCGAGCAGGTGGCGCGGCTGGACTTCCCCAACGACACCCGCGCCCGACACCGACTCGTGCTGCTGCACCGGCGCGGCGTACTCGCCCGGTTCCGCCGCTGTGTCCGCCCCGGCTCCCAGCCGTGGCGCTACACGCTCGGTCTGCTCGGCGAAGCGATCCACGCCGCCTCCAGCGGTGATCCGCTGCCGCGAGCAAGCGCGGTCCGGGAGAGGATCATTCGGCTAGCCGAATCACGCACGCTCGACCACCTGCTCGGCGTGAACGACTTCTTCACGACCCTGTCAGGGCATGCGCAGAAAGTTCCGAATTGCGAGCTGCTGGATTGGTGGCCGGAAAGTCGAGTCGCGTCGATCTGCGGAAAGATCGTGCGACCGGACGGCTACGGCGAATGGTCCGAGAACGACCGGAAATTGGGGTTCTTCCTCGAATACGACAACGGCACCGAACGTCTCGCCGACGTCGTCGAGAAGATCGACAAGTACGCCGAACTGGCCACCGCCGGAGTGACCAAGCCCGTGCTGTTCGTCTTCCCGAACACGCCCAGGAACCACCATTTCCAGCAGCTGGCGCACCGACACGGCGTTCCGCCCTCGGTGCCGATCCTCAGCACCGACACCGATTACCTGGCGGCTGCACAGGCCGCGTTCGCCGACCGGGTGTGGTTGCCCGTCGGCGGTAGCCGCCTTGTCCGGCTGATCGATGCCACAGCGGCGTCTGTCACGCCATCGCGGCGGACGCTGAAACCCGCTGCCTGACTCGCCCGTACCCAGGAAGGAGCCGCCTCACGAACCAAACCACCTGACCGCCACCGATCAGGAGAGGAACCCGCTGATGCCCTCCAGGACGCCACGCCGCCACCTCAAAGCCGTACCCGACCCCTCAAGCCCAAAGGAGACCTACGCCGAAAAACAGGCCCGTCTCGCCGCTGAAGCGGTGGACCGATGGGCGGTCATCGTCGCCGATTGGCCGCCGATGAGCCAACAGCAGATTGACGCGCTTGCGCTGATCCTTAACCGCATAGAAACCCGGCTGCGCAACACCGATCAGGACCGCGCGGCCTGACACACCGATGAGCGACGGCGCGCCCCGCCTTGGGGGTGCGCCGTCGCTCATTGCTATGTCAGGCCGTCTTCCGCCTCGCGGCGCGCTTGTGTCGCTCGACACGGACACGCTTGGGATTGAAGATGCGGAACCCGTCCTTCTTGGCGGGGTCGAGAAACACGGTGTCCCTGCCCAGCGCGTCAAGCAGCATCGCGCGCTTCTCCGGCACCTCGGCGGAGTCCCACTGTGCGGCGGCGTCCGAGCGGCTCATTGCCTCGGTGGGTCCTTCAGGGTTCCCGCCGGTCAGTTCGTCTCGCTGCGCCTCCAGCTTCGCTAGATCAGCCACCAGCGGTTCATTGGCCTTGTCAAAAGCCTCTTCTGACATCTTCCGCGCACCGTACTTCGCGGCAATCGCCACTTGCCGCCGCTCGCACTCGGCGATCTCCTTCAAGACTTCGCCGAGCTGCTCGCTTACCCTCGCGCGGGAAGCCCTGATCGCCGCCGCATGGCGCGCGTCGGACAACCGCGAGATCACCAGCCCGCGCAACTCCAACTCCACCAGCAGAACATCCGCCGCGACCTTGCCGCACCCGCCGTGCCCCTTCATACACGCGTACTGCCGCCGCCGCTGCCCGTCCGGGTACTCACCGACATGTGGACGGCCGGACACCGTCTTCCCGCACAGCGAGCACGTCAGAATCCCTGACCCCACGTAGCGTCCGCCCGGCTGCCGTCCACGGGTGCGACCGGCATACATCGTGCGCAACCGATCGAACTCGACCGGATCCACGATCGGCTCACCCGGCATGTGACCCACGACCTCGCCGTCATGCTCGATCAGCCCCGCGTTGCGCGGCCGCAACAACACCTCCCGAACCTGAGCCGGTCGCCACATGCCACCGGTGACCGTGCGCAGCCCGTCAGCATTCCACTCGTCCGTCAGCGCAACCTGAGTCACGCCCGCCAACAACGCAGTCGTCCCCGACCGCAACGCGGCCCGCTCGCGTTCCACCAACTCCGCCGGAACCTGCTGGCGGGTGTCTTTGCCGTCTTCGCCGATCGCGTCTTCCTTGCGGACAGTCCTGTCCAAGCCGGGGAAGCCGAATGACCGCCCTTGCAGGTGCGGGACGCCGTTGCGGCGCAGCGTGTCGAACCGGCGGGAGATTCGCTGCGACGCCTCATCGGAGTTGCGCTGGTTGTGCGCGACCTCCTGCCGCAACTGGTACCGGTCGTTGTAGTCGGCCAAGTCGTACCGGCCGTGCGAGGACGCCACCGTGAACGAGCCGAACCCCTCGATCAGCTTGAACAGATCTTCAAGGTCCGGCGACTGACGCCACCCCCGGTCGGTGTTCCACAGCACCACCCCGTCACACGCCCGCGCCGCGATCCGCTTCATGATCCGTTCCCACCCAGGACGGCGCACCTTCGGATTCCACGCCGACAGCTTCGGATCGGAGATCTCCTCACCCAGCACAGCGCCCGACCGCTCGATCACTCCACGGTTGTCGCCGTGCTGGGTCTCGCACTTCTCCAGCTTCCCCGCCTGGTTGCGAGACAGCCGCGCGTACGAGTCCCAGATCGGCTGCCGCCCGTCCTGACCTGCGCTAACCTGATGACTGAAGCCCATAGATCAACAGTAGGTACCTAAGTCAGGTTCCGCTAGAACCGGCCATACCACTCACGACCTCTTTATGCGCAGGTCAGGGCTACTTGCAGGTGAACTGTGCGCCTGCCCAGTCGCCGCGGTCGTAGGAGTTGCCGTCGCCACCGTCGGTGACCACGAGCTTGACGTACTGAGCGCCGGTGATGTCCGCCGTCAGGTGTGCCGCCGGGTCCAGGTAGGTCAGCAGCCCGGAGTCCACCTTCTTCTTGCCGTCGGTGTGGACCTCGAAGGTCGCCGAGCCGCGCAGGTTCGCCGGTTCCCGCTCGTCGTCGATGCCGACGTCGGTGCTGAACGCGGTGCAGCGGCCGCCGGTGTAGAAGACCAGCTCGCTCGGCGCGTGCGCGCCCAGGCCCTTGGCGTAGCGGACGCCGTTGATGGTCAGCGGCTTGCCGTCCTTGTCGGGGATGCTGCCGTTGGACATGTCACGCTCGATGTTGCCGTAGCCGTTCTTCTCGGCGTACCAGCGCAAATCACTCGCGTAGGCCGATCCGGACGGCGGCGCCGCCGGCACGGTCACCGGCGAGTCGCCGGACTGTTTGACCCGGCCGAAGCCCAGCGTGTCGTACTGGGTCTCGCTGTGCAGTGCCGTCACCGTGCCCTCGGTGCCGGCCGGTGGCGTGATCCGCCAGCGTCCGGTCGCCGATTCGTCGGCGCCGAGTATCCACTTGCGAGGACGCGAGAGCTGCTCGATCTTCCAGCCCGCCGGAGCGGTCAGCGCGACCTTCGGCGAGAGCACCGGCAGCCGGGCGTGGTTCGTGACCGAAACGGTGGCCTCGAACGGCTTCCCGGCCGGGACGAGGTCACCGGGCACGCCGCTGGCCGTGGCCGCGAACTCGAGACCGGCGCCGACCAGCGGCTCGTGGCGCAGCCAGTCACCACCGGCCTTGATGCGGAACATCGCGGTGCCGTGCGCGGGCACGAGCGCGGAGATCTGGCCAGCGCTCTGGTACGTCTTGTGCTTCCACAGGTCACGCACGCTGTATCCGGCCGACCGCGGCAGGCCTAGCGCGGCGACGTTGGTCCCGATGGTCGCGCTGGTGGTGTTCTCGTTGAACAGCGCCACCGCGACGTCGCCTCCTGCCAGCGGCTTCGCGAACACCCAGTGACCGTCCTTTTGGGACAGCACGGCGCCCTGGACGCCCTTCGCGTCCTGGTCGATCGCGATCACCTCTTGGTTCAGCAGTACCTCGAAGTTCTCCTTGCTGACCTTGCGCAGGTCGGAGCCGATCAGCAGCGGGGCCGCCATGATCGACCACAGCGACATGTGCGACTCGTACTCCACAGTGGACATGCCGCCGTTGCCGATCTCCAGCATGTCGGGGTCGTTCCAGTGACCGGGCCCGCCGTACGGCGCGAGCGGCGCGTTCTTCTTGACGATGTTGAGCATCGAGGACCAGTTGTCCTTGATGTCACCGGTCGTGCGCCACAGGTGGCCGACGTCCTTGCCCCATTCCCACGGCTTGTTGTCGCCCCACTCGCACAGCGAGTAGACGATCTGGCGCCCCGTCTTCTTGAGCGCGTCACGCATCTTCGTGTAGCGCTCCAGCGCCGGGCGGCCCTGGTTGTTGCAGTTGTCGTACTTGAGGTAGTCGACGCCCCAGTCCGCGAACGTCTGCGCGTCCACGTCCTCGTGGTCGAGCCCGCCCGGCATGGTCTTCGCGCAGGTGACCGTGCCCGCGCTGGTGTAGATGCCGAACTTGAGGCCCTTCGAGTGGATGTAGTCGCCGAGCGCCTTCATGCCGCTGGGGAAGGTGAGCTTGTTGCCCTCCAGTTTGCCCTCGGCGTTGCGTTCCTTTTCCGCCCAGCAGTCGTCGACGTTGACGTACTGGTAGCCGGCCGCCTTCAGTCCTTTGTCGACGAAGATGTCCGCCATGTCGCGGATCATCTGCTCGTCGATCTTGCAGCCGGTGGTGTTCCAGTTGTTGAACCCCATCGGCGGGGTCAGCGCGAGCCCGTCCGGCAACGCCTCCGCCGCAGGCGCGGCCAGTACGGGAACGGTGAACACCATCGCCGCCGCGGACACGGCGGCACCGAATCTCTTGGCCAGTCTCTTCAAGTTCGCCACCCTTAAACGAGTTGGTAACCCTTGTAGTTGCGGATGAGCTGGTAGCAGTCCTTCAGTCCCGACGAGTTGAGGCTGCGGTAGATGCCCCATTTCGGTCGCAGGTAAGCCGTGTCACGCCAGAGGTTCGCGTTCCACTTACGGTCGACGACGGTGGCCGAGCCGTTCTTGATGACGCAGCGCAGCGTGCCGGAGTGCGAGGCCTTGAACTCGAACATCACGTCGATCCACTTGTTCTGCAGCGGCGCGTAGTCGGTGAGGTCCACTTCGGACGCCGAGTCGCCCGCGATGGTGAGCCTGCCGGTGCTGCCCTTCATGCGCGGGGTCAGTGTCCACACCGGAGCGTCCACACCGGACACCTTCATCTGCATGATGTGGGTGAACGCCGTCGTCGCGGTCAGCGCGGACGGCCAGTAGGCCTGGTATTCCAGCCGCCAGGTCTCGTTGAGCTTGATCGGGACGGCCGCGCCGCCGCTGCGCATGCCGCGCACCTCGTTGCGCTGCCGGTCGGTCATCGTGTCGCGGTCACGGGTGTGCATGAGGAAGCGCCACTGATTACTCTCGGCGAAGATGTGCTGGACGGGGTGCGTGCCGGCCCGATCGTCTTCGAGGCCCTCGAACGCCTTGAGCCCGTCCTTCGCCGGGTCCGGGTTCCATCTGAGCTTCCACGTCGCCGCCTGCGCCGGTGTCACACCCAGCGCCAGCGCGCCGAGCGCGCCCGCTCCCAAAGTAAGCGCTTTCCTACGGTCGAAACCGGTCATGCCTTCCCCTTCTCTAGGGTGACCGCGAACAGATGCGGCCGAGGTGTGGCGGCGGAAGGGAGTGCGATCGACGCGACCTCGCGCGCCGGGTCGAGCTGGATCTTCTGATGGAAGATCGCGAGTTTGACGTTCTGGATGCCGCTCTTGGCGTGCATCAGGCTGGTGGTGACGGCCTCGCTCTCACCGAACGCGGCGGCGGAACGCCAGGCGGTGAGCCGCAGCGGAAGCTCGACGGCGCCGTCCGCATAGGTCACCGTGATCTTGCCGTCGCTGTTGGCGGTGTCGGCGGCGCCGAGCACGTGCAGCGTCGTGTATTTACCCGCTGGCAACGGAATCGTGGCACCGACGACGTTGTTCGGCGTGCCCTCGCTGCCGTTGACGAACAGGAACGGCACCCCGTCGTCGGTGACCTGCCCGGTCTGCGGCAGCTGGGCCGCCGGGTAGGTGTTGCCGGAGCCGTCGAAGTCCCCGTCGCCGAGATAGAACTCGCTGGTCACACCATCGGAGTTGACCACAGTGGACAGATCGACCGGCACCAGCTGGCCACCGGGCGCCAGCGCGGGCAGACCCCATGGCGGCGACGGCTCGCTGATCGGCACCGGCGCGATGGTGGTGTCCGGCCGGTGCCCGCGTGCGTGCACGAGCGCCTCGCCGCCGCGCGGCAGCTCGATTTCGACCGTGCCATCGGGAAGTTGCTTCCACCGGCGTGCGCCGCGGACCTCCAGCGCGCCCGCGATGCCGGTCCGCAGTTTGAGAGGCTGCCCGGCGAGACTGCGCACCCGCACGAACGTCGTCACGCCCGCCTTGCGCACGGCGCTCACGAGGAAAGCGCCCTGCGTGCGGAAATCGTGCAGGGTGAGGTCCCGCCAGGCAGCCGGCACCGCGGGAAAGATCCGGATGGTGTCGCCCCAGCTCTGGCACAGCATGTCGTGCACGGACTGCGCGGCCGAGAGCGGCGTCTCGATGACGGGTCCCGCCTCGTAGTACATGGTGTTGGGCTGGGCGAACCGCGCGACGAACTCGCGCAGATGCTTCAGCGCGTCGTCTCCCCTGCCCAGTGCGGCCGACAGCGAAGACGCGCCTGTGAAGCTGAAGCCGCGCAACGCGCCCTCGAAGCTGATCCAGTGTGCCAGCGACTTGGCGATCAGGTCGGCTTCGGCCGAACTGTCCACATTGATCAGATACAGCGGATACGCGGCCAAGATGTGCGAATAGTGCCGGTGCGACTTGGCGAACGGGACACCCGTGCCGACCATCAGGCCGTGCTCGTCGACCGGGTAGTCGACCAGCTTGTCGAGCACCTCACGCCACTTCGGGACGAGCGGGTCGGCGATGCCCAGCGTCTTCGCCGAGTCCAGCAGCGTCTGGCAGCTCCAGCGGATCAGCGCGAGGTCGTAGTTGCAGTCCGGCGCGCGGCCGTACTCCGGCGAGAACGTCGGCGGCAGATGCAGGCGGCCGTCCGCACCGGACGCGAGGAAGTGCAGGTAGTAGTTCATCGCCTTGCGCAGCACCGGGAACACGACGTCACGCAGGATCGAGACGTCCATGGTGTGCCGATAGGACAGCCAGGCGTTGTGCAGCAGCCAGGGCAGGTCGCCGATCTCGGCGTCGGAGTTCGGGTTCGGCACGCCGACGTAGCCGGCGTCGGCGAACCGCGCGTCGGCGCTGCGGCGCAGGCCCATCGAGTCGGCGCGGTACTCGGGGCGCAGGCCGTCGATCAGCGTCTGCTGGTTCTCGCGGATCGAGCGCGGGATCGGGTCGAGTTCGAGGTGATTGGACCCGTGCACCGGCCAGTATTCGAGCTGGGCGTTGAGGTTGTACCAAACGGACGGCCACGGCGTCGGCTCCAGCCACGGCCCGGTGGTGGCCATGATCGGCGCCTCGGCGCGCGCGGCGGACGCCAGTTTGTACAGCTGGATCCAGTAGAAGCTCTGCAGCTTCGCGTCCGGCAGGGAAAGGAAGCTCTTGCGGTAGAACGCATGCCACCAGTTCCGGTGGCCGGGACGCAGAGCGTCCACACTGGACGACCCGCGCACCGCGTCGCGCACCCGCGCTTCCGCCTCGACGCCCGGGAAGCTGTGCGCGGTGGAAAGCAGCAGCTCACGGCCGCGTGCGGAGCGCCTGATCCGATAGGCGGTCGCCGTCTGGCCACCCGCGAACAGCGGCTGGGTGACGAAGTTCAGCTCGCCTTCGGCATGCGTGGTCCACGCGGGGTTCGGCGCGAACCCGGCGGGCGGGTTCTCCCTGATGATGCGCGGGCTGACCGCCGGAAGCGGCACGAAGGTCAGCTCGAACGCGCGCTCACCCGCGCTCGGCCTGACCTCGATGGCGAGCACGTCCTTCTGACCGTGCACGAACGCGCGCACTTCGAGTGTCCCCTTGTCGGTGGTCACCCGACCGGTCAATTCCGCGTTCCACAGATCGAGGCGGAGGTCGGCGCCTGTGATCGTGCCCACCGGCTTGAGCAGCACCTTCCCGATCGGCAGCCGGGCGACGCCCCACTCGTTGCCGTTCGCGGGCCGGTGGTCCTGCGATTCGCTGTGGTCGACGGTGAACTTGACCGCGTTCTGCTCGCGGTAGACCTGCGCGCCGACGAAGCCGTTGCCCAGGAAGGGGCCCTCGTACCAAGTGCGCGGCATGCGCTGCCAGACCGGATCCTGACCGGCGAGAAAACGCTCCCACTGCCGGTCGGTGCCCATCTGGCTGTCCACAAAGCACTCCGCGGCCGCTTCGACCTCGGCGTTCGCCGTGGCGGGCAGCGCCGTGAGCGCCAGTCCGGCGAGCGTGCCGCCGAGCAGCTCGCGTCGAGGAAACCCACCGTGCTGCTCGGGCATCGGTCACTCCATCGTGAACTCAAGCCAATAGATCGGATGACTAGCGGGAACAAAACGTATGATATCTCGCACAATCAGTCAATAACCAACAACATCGAACAGCCCGATTGGCCGAATGTCCGTTTTTCGGGGTGCCGATCCGGCACCGGGCGTCATGCGCACGCAGGTGCACGACACGGTAAAGGTCTGATGTTCGCCGGTTCAAGACCTGTTCGCCGGCGTTCTCGCCACGGCGGACCTGACGCGGGCGTTGTCTCGTCCATCACAGAGAGGAACCCGAGGTTGAGCCGGTCGGACAGTGCGGGTCTAGCATCCGTTTATCCATAAAAGCTCGATGTCATCGCTTCGGGCTCAAGCCATGACGTTGGAGGCCGTTCACCGATGTCCACCACGGCTAGCACCGCCACAGAGGCGGCCGCGAGCGATCGGGCGGGTGCCTCACGCCGTAAGGGAACCTTCTACCGGGGCGACCCCGGTATGTGGTCCTGGGTGCTGCACCGCATCACCGGCGTGCTCACGTTCTTCTTCCTGTTCGTGCACGTGCTCGACACCGCGCTGGTGCGCGTGTCGCCGAACACCTACGACCAGGTCATCGAGACCTACAAGACCCCGATCGTCAACCTCCTCGAGGTCGGCCTCGTCGGCGCGGTGCTCTACCACGCGCTGAACGGCATCAGGGTCATGCTGGTCGACTTCTGGGAAAAGGGCCCGAAGTACCAGAAGCCCATGCTGTGGACCATCGCCGTGATCTGGGTCGCGGTCATGCTGCCCGGCGCGTTCTTCATGATGAAGCGCACCGTCGAGACGCTCTTCGGGGGTAACTGACCATGGCTGACCTCGCACTCGCGAAGCCGCGCACCCCGAAGCGCGCCACCGCGCGCCGCAGCAACTTCGAGCTCTACAGCTGGCTGTTCATGCGCATCTCCGGTCTCGCGCTGATCATTCTGGTGCTCGGCCACCTGCTGATCATGAACATCCTCGACGGCGGCGTGCACCGGATCAACTGGGGCTTCGTCGCCGGGCGCTGGGCGTCCCCGTTCTGGCAGTTCTGGGACCTGTCGATGCTCTGGCTCGCCGAGATCCACGGTGGCAACGGCCTCCGCACGATCATCGACGACTACGCCCGCAAGGACAGCACCCGGTTCTGGCTGAAGATCGTGCTCTACGTCTCGATGGCGCTCATCCTGGCCGTCGGCACCATGGTGATCTTCACGTTCGACCCGAACATCCCGGCCAGCTGACCCCACCACCACGGAGCGTTCCGAAATGCAGTTCCACAAGTACGACGTGGTGATCGTCGGCGCCGGTGGCGCCGGGATGCGCGCGGCCATCGAGTCCGGCCAGCGCGCCCGCACCGCGGTTCTCACCAAGCTCTACCCGACGCGGTCGCACACCGGTGCGGCGCAGGGCGGCATGTGCGCCGCGCTCGCGAACGTCGAAGAGGACAACTGGGAGTGGCACACCTTCGACACGATCAAGGGTGGCGACTACCTGGTCGACCAGGACGCCGCCGAGATCATGGCGAAGGAAGCCATCGACGCGGTGCTCGACCTCGAGAAGATGGGCCTGCCGTTCAACCGCACGCCCGAGGGCAAGATCGACCAGCGCCGCTTCGGCGGGCACACCCGTGACCACGGCAAGGCCGCGGTGCGCCGCGCCTGCTACGCCGCGGACCGCACCGGGCACATGATCCTCCAGACGCTGTACCAAAACTGCGTCAAGCACGGCACCGAGTTCTACAACGAGTTCTACGTGCTGGACCTCGTGCTCACCCCGGACGAGAACGGCAACCCGATCGCCTCTGGCGTCGTCGCCTACGAGCTGGCGACCGGCGAGCTGCACATCTTCCAGGCCAAGTCGATCGTCTTCGCGACCGGCGGCGCGGGCAAGATCTTCAAGACGACGTCGAACGCGCACACCCTCACCGGTGACGGCCTCGGCATCATCTTCCGCAAGGGCCTCCCGCTGGAGGACATGGAGTTCTTCCAGTTCCACCCGACCGGCCTCGCGGGCCTGGGCATCCTGATCTCCGAAGCCGTCCGCGGCGAGGGCGGGATCCTGCGCAACGCCGACGGCGAGCGGTTCATGGAGCGCTACGCGCCGACCATCAAGGACCTCGCGCCGCGTGACATCGTCGCGCGCTCGATGGTGCAGGAAGTGCTGCAGGGCCGCGGTTGTGGCCCGAACAAGGACTACGTGGTGCTGGATGTCACGCACATCCCCGAGGAGACGCTGAACGCGAAGCTCCCGGACATCATGGAGTTCTCGCGGACCTACCTGGGCGTCGACCCGGTCAAGGAGCCGGTGCCGGTATTCCCGACCTGTCACTACGTGATGGGCGGCATCCCCACCAACGTCCACGGCGAAGCCTTGCGCGACAACGAACACGTCATCCCCGGCCTGTTCGCCGCGGGTGAGGTCGCCTGCGTTTCGGTGCACGGCTCCAACCGCCTCGGCACCAACTCCCTGCTCGACATCAACGTGTTCGGCCGCCGCGCCGGCATCGCCGCCGCCGAGTACGCGCTGGCACACGACTTCGTCGAGCTCCCCGAGTCGCCCGCGACGGTCGTCGAGGAGCAGCTCGCGCTGCTGCTTTCCGAGCACGGCGAGGAGCGGGTGGCCGACATCCGCACCGAGCTCCAGCGCACCATGGACTCGCACGCTTCGGTGTACCGCACCGAGGAGACGCTCAAGCAGGCGCTGACCGACGTGCAGGCGCTCAAGCAGCGTTACTCGCGGATCACGGTGGCGGACAAGGGAAAGCGGTACAACACCGACCTCCTCGAGGCCGCCGAGCTCGGCTTCTTGCTTGAATTGGCCGAGGTTCTGGTCGTCGGCGCCCTGGCGCGCAAGGAGTCCCGAGGCGGCCACGCCCGCGAGGACTACCCGAACCGCGACGACACGAACTTCATGCGCCACACCATGGCCTACAAGCAGGGCGAGGGTCTCTCCGCCGACATCCGGCTCGACTACAAGCCGGTCACCTTCACCCGGTACGAACCGATGGAGCGTAAGTACTGATGACCACGGCAACCGAAGCTCCCACGTCGTCGGAAACCGACCACACCCCGATCACGGTCACCCTGAAGATCCTCCGCTTCAACCCGGAGGTCGACGAAGAGCCGCACTGGGAGTCCTACGACGTCCCGGCCCAGCGCACCGACCGCCTGCTCAACCTGCTCTTCTACGTCAAGGACTACATCGACGGAACGTTCTCGTTCCGCCGGTCCTGCGCACACGGTGTGTGCGGCTCCGACGCGATGCAGATCAACGGCATCAACCGCCTGGCCTGCAAGGTCCTCATGAAGGACCTGTTGTCCAAGGACGGCAAGACGGTCATCACCATCGCCCCGATCAAGGGCCTGACGACGTTGAAGGACCTCTACGTCGACATGGACCCGTTCTTCGAGGCCTACCGTTCGGTCAAGCCGTACCTCATCGCCTACGGCAACGAGCCCACCCGCGAGCGCATCCAGTCCCAGGCCGACCGCGACCGCTTCGACGACACCACCAAGTGCATTCTGTGCGCCTGCTGCACCTCGTCCTGCCCGGTCTACTGGAACGACGGGTCCTACTTCGGCCCGGCGGCGATCGTCAACGCCCACCGCTTCATCTTCGACTCCCGCGACGAGGGCGCCGAAGAGCGGCTGGACATCCTGAACGACTCCGAGGGCGTGTGGCGCTGCCGCACCACCTTCAACTGCACGGACGCCTGCCCGCGTGGCATCCAGGTCACCAAGGCGATCCAGGAAGTCAAGCGCGCGCTGCTTTTCAAGCGCGTCTGAGTTTTTACCGCGAAGGGCCCCTTCGGCAAGCCTAGCTTGCCGAAGGGGCCCTTTTCGTGTTTTCGGGCGGGGTTATCCACAGGGGCATTGGAAAAGGCGAGTTATCCACAGTTCGCGTTGATGGGGGTGGTGGATCGGCGTTCGTCGTGGTCACGATGGTGGGCATGACCAATAGGGGGAGATGGGAAGGCCGTCCTGAACTACTCCGAGAACGCAGCAGACTCGGCGTGGTCAGGGCCGCAGACCTCGAAGAAGCCGGAATCCACAGCTCGACGATCTACGACAAATGCCTGCCTGGCGGGCCATGGCAAATACTGCTGCCGGGAATCATTCTCCAGCACAACGGCAAACCGACCCAAGACCAGCGCGCGACCGGCGCCCTGCTTTACACCGGACCGGATGCCATGCTCACCGGAGTGGAGGCCTGCCGCCGTCACGGTCTCAGCCCGGACGAGTTACCCGACGAAATGGGTATTCACGTGCTGAATCCGCATGAAATCAAGGTCAGAAGCGTCGACTACATCACCGTCGAACGAACTCGGCGAGCACCGACCCCGGTCGTCCGCAACAAACTGCTGCTCTCTCCCCTGGTCCGCGCGACCACGGACGCGGTTCGCGGCCTCCGCTCGGTCGACCCGATCCAACGGCTCCTGATCGAAGCCATCCAGCGAGGCCGTTGCGCACCCGAAGCGCTTTTGGCCGAACTCAATATCGGAACCACGCACGGCACGGCGATTCCTCGCCGGCTGCTCAAGGAATGGGCGAACATCCGGTCTGTCGCCGAAGCCCGAGCGAAGGCGCTGAGCCATCGGCTTCCCGTCCCGCCGAGCCATTGGAACGTCCCATTGCACAGTCAAGGGGGCCACTACGTCGGCTGCCCGGACGCTTGGTGGGACGACATCGGGCTGGCCTGGGAAATCGATTCGTTCGAGTTCCATTTCTACCGTGAGGGTTACGCACGAACCCTCACCCGGAACAACCGCTATGCCGCGGCTGGGATCACCGTCGTGCAGACCGTGCCGAGCAGACTCGGGACCGACCCGGCCGGAGTGCTCGCCGAACTGAAAGCCGCCTATGCCGTCGCCGCTTCCCGGGTGCGGCCGGATGTTCGCCTCGGGGCGGCCTGAGCTCTGGGTGAGGGAGGCCCTGACCCACTCGGTCCGAGTGAGGGCCTCCCTCACCCGGATATTCGGGTCAAGGCGTCCCCCACCCGACCCACCCGAGTCAGGGAGGCCCTCACCCGACTTACCCGAGTCAGGGCCTCCCTCACCCAGTTACCCGAGTCAGGGCCTCCCTCACCCAGTTACCCGAGTCAGGGAGGCCCTCACCCAAGCCCAGCAACGACAAAGGCCCCCTTCGGAACACCAAGGTTCCCAAGGGGGCCATCGTCAGAGCAGGGTTACTTCACCGCGTCCAGTGCGTTCACCAGGCCGTGGCCGTAGTAGGAGTTGTTGCTCGCAGGCCCGGTGCACACCGCGTCCGAGCAAGCGACCGGGTCAGCCTGACGCTCCAGCAGCCAGGTCAGCAGCGCAGGCGGAGCGAAGCGGTACTTGCTCGCCAGCAGCGCCGCGACACCGGCGGCGTGCGGGGACGCCATCGAAGTGCCGCACTTGGTGCCGTAGACGCCGCCGAAGACCGAGGAGAGCGGGCAGCCCGCGCCCTGGCCCGCCGGGGGCAGCTGGGCGCGGTCGCCACCGGGGGCGGTGACGTCGGTCTGACCCGCGCCGAAGTTGCTGTACGAGGACTTGGTGCCCGCGTAGCCGACCGCGGAGACCGTCACGACGCCGTCGATGGCCTTGGGCAGGATGCCGCAGGTGGAGTCGACCGGGTGGGGGCGGTTCTCGTCGGTGGTCTGCTTGGTGACGTCGAAGCCGGAGTTGCCTGCGGCCGCGATGTTGAGGACACCGTGGTTGGTCGAGTACGTGACGGCCCGGCGGACGGCCTCGAAGGCGGCGGCGTCGCCTGCCTGCTTGCGGCAGTAGAACATGCCCGGGTCGATGTAGTACGAGTTGTTGGTGACCTCCATGCGGTGCTTGGCGGCCCACATGAAGCCACAGACCGCGGCCTCCGGGAAGATGTAGCCGGCGTCGCTGACGACCTTCACCGAGGCGACCTTGACGCCGGGTGCGATGCCGGTGAACTTGGTCGCGTCGTCCTTGCCCGCGATGGTGCCCGCGACGTGCATGCCGTGGTCCGAGGTCGTCGGGAGCCACGAGGACGGGGTGGTGTCGGGGGCGCCGGAGTTGCAGTTGGCCGACTGCTTGGCGTCGACGGCGTTGGTCAGCGCGGGGTGCTTGGGGTCGATGCCGGAGTCGAGGACGCCGACCGTGACGTTCTTGCTGCCCGGGTTGATCTTGTTCGCCTCGGGTGCGTGGATCGCGCGCATGTCCCACTGCTGCGCGCTGACGTCCGCGGCCGCGACGACCTCGCGGGTCTCCTCGTTCTCCAGCTCCTTGACCATCTCGCGGCGCTGGGCCGCGGCCGCCGAAGTGGGCGGGAAGGCGATTTCGCGGCCGCCGGAGTAGGCGCGGAACTCACCGATCTTGGCCTGGAAGTCGGCGTTGCGCGACGATGCGACCGCGACCCCGATCTCGGCGTAGTACGAGACCCTCGTGCCGCACTTGGCCTTCAGTTCCTTGTCGACCACGAACTGCGGGGTGTGCGGGTTGTAGATGACCACGTAGCTGAAGGCTTCGCTGGTCGTGTCGCACGTGGGCGCGGCCGGTGCGGCGGCGCTCGCGGTCGGCGCCATGCTCGCGGTCAGCGCGAGCACGGTGGCGGCCGGGAGCAGCCATCGACGGATCGGGGACATTCCACCTCCAGTGAACGGGCAGGGCGCGGTTCGGCGCGACGTGCCCAGAGCAGAACCTGATGGCGAGAACGTTAGGCATTCGAAGGACTCAGCACTGTCCCCCATATGGGGTAATACTTACCGATTGGTCGTTTTCTGTCCCCGGAATCCCCGCCAGCCGATCACCCCGATGATGGTGCCGAGCGCGAACGACACCACGGCGAGCACGAAGTGCACGATGAAGTACGCGGTCGGGGAACCGTCGGCGGCCCAGGACCGGTCGCCCGCCCACAGGTTCTTGACGAACGTGATCCAGATGATCCACGACCAGACGCCGAAGGCCAGCAGAAACAGCGAGACGCGACGAGACATGCCCCCGAGTATGCAACTCACCCACCGCCGGTAGTTTGCAAGGGTGCACTCCGCAGTTACCCGGTCGCTCAAGGTTCTCGTTCCTGCCGTGATGTCGGTTTTGCTGACGACTTCACCGGTTTTGGCGGCTCCGCCGTCGACGACAGCGAACGCACCAGCGTCCGGCTGCTCGAACCGGGAAACCCCGCCGCCACCGATCGACACCTCCGAGAAGCCGTTGCCGGGCAAGCAGGCCCCCGCTCCGCTTCCGGTGCCCGCGACGCCGCAGGGCGGCCCGCGCATGGCGGAGTGCGACACGGTCGTCCCGAAGAACGCGCTCAACCCGCCGGAGGTCACGTCGGCGTCCTGGCTGCTGCAGGACCTCGACACCGGCGCCGTGCTCGCCGCGAAGAACCCGCACGCGCGCCAGCGCCCCGCGTCGCTCATCAAGACGCTGCTCGCGCTCGTCGTGGTCACCGAACTCAAGCCCGAACAGGTGATTTCACCGACCAAAGAGGACGCCGAGCAGGAATGCACCTGCGTCGGCATCGTCGCGGGCGGCAAGTACACAGTGGACCAGCTGCTGCACGGGCTGCTGATGCACTCCGGCAACGACGTGGCGCACACCTTCGCCACCGCGCTCGGCGGTGTCGACGCGACGCTGGCGAAGATGAACGCGCTCGCCGCCAAGATCGGCGCGACGGACACCCGTGCGGCCTCACCGTCGGGGCTCGACGCGGCGGGCATGTCGACCTCGGCGTACGACCTGAGTGTCGTCTTCCACTATGCGATGAAGCAGCCGGAGTTCGCGAAAGCCGTCGGCACCAAGGAATTCCAGTGGCCGGCGATGGGCGAGAAGCCGTCGTTCCCGGTGTACAACGACAACAAGCTGCTCGGTGTCTACCCCGGCTTCCTCGGTGGCAAGACCGGCTTCACCGACGACGCGCGGCACACCTACGTCGGCGGCGCGGCCCGCAACGGCAAGCGCATCGCCGTGGTGACCATGCGCGGTGAGCAGCGGCCGACACGCATCGTCGATCAGGCGTCGAAGCTGCTCGACTACGGCTTCGCGCTCGAAGCGTCGAAGGCCGAGCCCGTCGGCCAGATCGTCTACAAGTCGGGCACCAACGGCAAGGCGATCCCCGACCCGCAGGACAACTCGACGCCGAACGCGGCCGTCGCCACGCCCGAGGACCGCTTCGGCATCGTCGGCTGGATCCTGACGCTGGTGGTCGCCCTGATCATCGTCGCGGGCTTCACCATCGGCCATCTTCGCAAGAAAGCCGCAGCTCAGGACTCGTGAGTGGTATGACCGGTTAGAACCGGCATTACCACTCACGAGCCTTTGCGGCCTCTGAGGTAGCCGACAAGCGCTCCGGCCCCGAATGCGGCGGCGGGTACCCCGAAGCTCGGGCGACGCTCCACGGTCACGTTGGGCCGCAGGATGACCGGGCCCGGCGGCGCGACGACCTTGACCTCGTTCTCCGGCGCCGTCGCCGTCCAAGCGGTGACGAACAGCAGGAACCGCGACACCAGGTTCGCGAAGAACAGCAGACCCAGGATCGGCCCGAACAGCACCGTGCTCGGCGACGAGCTCACGAAGCCCAGGTAGATCGTGGTGACCTGCTTCAGCACCTCGAAGCCGACGGCCGCGATCACCGCACCCTTCACCGCGCTGCGGAAGCTGACCTTCTCGCGGGGCAGCCGCGCGATCACCCACATGAACACGAGCATGTTCCCGGCCAGCCCGAGCAGGATCGTCGCCAGCCGCAGCAGGAACACCGCCCAGCCCTCGTTCTCCAGCCCGACGAGCCGCAGCAGCAGACGGCCGACGCCGCTGCCAGCGGCGGTGATGCCGAACGAGAACGCCAGCGCCAGCCCGAGCCCGACGAGCCGCAGCAGGTCCTTCAACGTGGTCGACACCAGCGGCAGCGCCTGCTTCTCCTGGCCCCACTGCGCGGTCAGCGCGTCACGCAGGTTGGTCATCCAGCCGATGCCCGAGTACAACCCGAGCACCAGACCGAAGATCCCGGTGCCGGTGCCCGCCTTCAACGCCGTCGTGACGATCTGGTTCAGGAAGTCGCCGAGCCCGGCGGGCGCCGACTTCGTGATGCCTTCGCGCAGCTGGTCGAGCGCGGCGGTGTCGCCCTGCAGCACCATGCCCGCGATCGAGAAACCCACCATCAGCAACGGGAACAACGACAGCACGCTGAAATACGTGATCGCCGCGGCGTAATGGTTCCCGTAGCGCTCGGTGAACGCGTCGTTCGCGCGGATCAGGTGATCGAGCCACGCGTACTTGCGCCGAAGCCGGGGCAGCAGTTTCTCTTCGCTTTCAGCCACCTGCAAACGGTAAACCAGCGACCGCCCCCGCGCTGATCAGCTGGGCGGCAGGAAACCGATCCGGTCGTACGCCGCGGCCAGCGTCCGCGAAGCCACCTCGCGGGCGCGCTCGGCGCCGCGCGCGAGCACCTTGTCCAGCTCGGCCACATCGTCCATATAGGACTGAACCTGCGCCTGGAACGGCGTGACGAAGTCGACGAGCACCTCGGCGAGGTCCTTCTTGAGGTCGCCGTAGCCCTTGCCCTCGTACGCGGCTTCCAGGTCTGCGATCGTCCGCGACGTCAGCGCCGAGTAGATGGTCAGCAGGTTCGCGACGCCCGCCTTGTTCTCCGCGTCGAAGACGACCTCGCGGCCGGTGTCGGTCATCGCGGACCGGATCTTCTTCGCCGACCGCTTCGGGTCCTCCAGCAGCTCGATCAGGCCGTTGCCGGTCGACGCCGACTTGCTCATCTTCGAGGTCGGGTCCTGCAGGTCGTAGATCTTCGCGGTGCCCTTGACGATGTACGGCTCCGGCACGGTGAACGTCTTGCCGAGCCGCTTGTTGAACCGCTGCGCCAGGTCACGCGTCAGCTCCAGGTGCTGGCGCTGGTCCTCGCCGACCGGCACCGCGTTGGCCTGGTAGAGCAGGATGTCCGCGGCCTGCAGCACCGGGTAGGTGAACAGCCCGACGCTCGCGCGGTCGGTGCCCTGCTTGGTCGCCTTGTCCTTGAACTGCGTCATCCGGCTGGCCTCGCCGAAGCCGGTCTGGCATTCGAGCACCCAGCCGAGCTGCGCGTGCTCGGGCACGTGGCTCTGCACGAACAGCGCGCTGCGATCCGGGTCGACGCCCAGCGCGAGCAGCTGCGCCGCTGAGAGCCGCGTGCGGTGCCGCAGCACCTTCGGGTCCTGCTCGACGGTGATCGCGTGCAGGTCGACCACGCAGTAGTAGGTCTCGTGCGTGTCCTGCAGCGCCACCCACTGCCGGACGGCGCCGAGGTAGTTGCCGAGGTGGAACGAGTCCCCGGTCGGCTGGATCCCGGACAGCACGCGCAGCTTCGTCGTCACGTCTTCAGACACGCGACCGATTCTGTCAGGAACCTCTGACCGCGATGGCAGCGAGGTCGGCGGCCAGCCCGCGCGGCGAGCGTCCGGCCCGCCAGATGACCCGCAGCTCACGCCCGAGGTCGGCACCGGCGACGTCCACGCCGACCAGCGTCCCGGCCGCGAGCTCGGCCGCGACCGTGTGCGCGCTGAGCACCGCCGGCCCGATCCCCTCGATCACCGCGGCCTTGATCGCCGTGGTCGACGACAGCTCCAGCAGCGGCGCGGCCAGGTCCAGCGGCCGGACGGCCAGCTCGAGCGCGCGCCGGGTGCCCGATCCGCGTTCGCGGCTGATCAACGGGGTCGCGGCCAGTTCGGCGACGTTGATCCGGCGGCGCGCCCAGCGATGACCGGGCGCGACGACCAGGCGGAGCTTGTCACGGCCGACGCTGTGCGCTTCGAGCCCGCCGCGCAGATCCGGCCCCTCGGTGAAACCCAGGTCGACCTTGCCGTCGAGCACCATCTCGGCCACCTCGGCGGAGTTGCCGGAACTCAGCGCGACCGCGCTCCCGGCGGGCAGCGCCGCCAGCCACTTCGGCATCAGGTACTCCGCGACCGTCAGGCTCGCCGCGACCCGCAGCTGGGTGTCGCGTTCGGCACGCAGCGCCGCGATGCCCGCCTCCAGATCGGCCGCCGCGTCGACCACCGGCCGCGCCCAGTCGACGACCAGCGCGCCCGCGTTCGTCAGCCGGGAGCCGCGCGGCGATCGGTCGACCAATGCCACGCCGACCTGCGTTTCCAGCTGCCGGAGCCGGGTGCTCGCGGCGGGCTGGGAGATGCCGTGCGCCCGCGCCGCCAGCCCGATGCTGCCCAGCTTGGCGATGGAAAGCAGCAGGTCGAAGCCGGTCAGGTCGGCCACCCTCGTCGGTAAAGCCATAACGGCAGCTTATGAGTTCATCGCGGATCGGTCCCTACCGAGTGCGCGCGGAAGCCACGATCGTGAAGTCATGCTCAAATCCGCGCCCGCACGGCTGGCTCCGAAATGGTTCACCTCGGTCATGGGCACGAGCATCGTCGCGAACGCGGCCGTCACGCTCCCGCTGCACGGGCTGAAGCCGGTCGCCGCCGTCATCTGGGCCGGCGCGGCCGCCTGGCTGCTCGTGCTCTGCTGGAAACTCGTGAAGTCCGGCCCGGCGCCGCTCGATCACTTCTGGGGCGCGCCGCCGATGGCGATGCTGACCATCGGCGCCGGTGCGCTCAACTTCATCGGCGGCACAACGGGTCTGGCCATCGACTGGACACTGTGGACGGCGGGAACCGCGCTCGGGCTGTTCACCACGCTGGCCGTGCCGTACCGCATGATCACCGGCCGGATCGACGCGCGCGAGGTCTCCCCCACCTGGCTGCTGCCGGTCGTCCCGCCGATGGTGTCCGCGACGACCGGCGCCGCACTGGCCGCGCATTTGCCCGACGGGCAAGGAAAACTCGCGCTGGTACTGGCTTGCTACGGCTTCTTCGGCATCAGCCTCTTCGCGACGTTCGCGCTGCTCCCGCAGATCTGGGGACGGCTGATGCGCGGCGGTTTGCCGTCGCCGACGTTGTGGATCGTGCTCGGCCCGCTCGGCCAGTCGACGACCGCGGCGCTCGTGCTCGGCGAGGTCGCGCCTGCGCCGTACGGCAACGCGGCGCGGGCGTTCGGCCTGCTCTACAGCGTGCCGACGTTCGGATTCGCGATGCTCTGGCTGGCACTCGCGATCGCGGTCACGCTGAAGGAGCGGCCGGAGTTCTCGCTGTCCTGGTGGGCTTTCACGTTCCCGCTCGGGACATGCGTCACCGGTGCGAGCGCGCTTTCCGCCCGCACCGGGTCCGCCGTGGTCACCGGCTTCGCGGTGGCCCTCTATGTGCTGCTGGTCGGGCTCTGGCTCAGCGTCGCACGAAAAACGCGTTGGCGTCAGGCCTGAACTGGAAGTAGATCGCGCCGACGAGCAGTGCGATGTTCACCAGCGACAGCAGGCCGTAGAGCGCGCCGAAGAAGCCGATCGCGAAGAAGATGCCGAGCGCGAGCAGGCCGATCAAGCTGAAGAGCAGGACGATGCCGCCGACGACGGTCAGCGTGATCCTGGCCCAGTTCTGGCCCGCCTTCATCTGCAGCACGAAGAAGACCCAGAGGCCGATCAGCAGCAGGTTGAAGATGATGCCGCCGACGTTCGAACCACCGGACGGGAGGCCGCGGGCGACCAGCTCGGAGTTGATCGCGCTGTTCGTCGCGATGCTCAGGATGACGTTCAGCACGGCGAGGCCGGCCGCGACGAACCAGATCTTGACCGACAGGTCGAGCGACTTGGGCACCGGGCCCAGCGCGGCGGGCGCGTGGGGCGGCGGCGGAGGCGCGGCGGGGAATCCGCCACCTGGGGGAGGCTGCTGCGGTTGCTGCTGGCCCCAGTTCTCAGGGCCGGGATTGGTCGACATAGCGCAGGAAGCTACTGCAGACCAATCAGCCAAAACAGACGAAAACCGAAACGTTACCCCCTACTTATCCACGACCGGGTGACCCCGAGCTCCCCCTAGCCGACAAAAGTACTAAACGGTTAAACCGCCCATACTTCCGTAGGTTATTCACCAACCGCAACCGTTCCTAACGTGCTGGGTGACCGGTTCACCCCGCACTGAGGGAGCTCAAATGAAAGCAAGGTCCCTGCTCGCCGGCCTCGCCGTCACAGCGGCGGCGGCTCTTTCGCTGACCGCGCCAGCCGCCGCACAGACCGACATCGTCGGCGGCGGGAACGCGACCCAGGTCTACTCGTTCATGGCCTCGCTGCAGTCGGCCAGTGGCGGTCACTCCTGTGGTGGCTCACTCGTCAAGGCGAACTGGGTGGTCACCGCCAAGCACTGCGGGCAGCCCGCCCAGGTGCGCGTCGGCACCACGAACCGGACCACCGGCGGCACCGTCGCCAAGGTGACCCAGCGCATCGCCCACCCGAGCGCCGACCTCGCGGTGCTCAAGCTCGCCACCTCGGTGCCGCAGGCCCCGGTCGCGATCTCGGCCTCGTCCGGCCCGGTCGGCCAGGCCACCCGGATCATCGGCTGGGGCCAGACCTGCGCACCCGCGGGCGCCTGCGGGTCGCCGACGATCCTGCAGCAGCTCGACACCTCGATCGTCGCCGACACCAAGTGCCTCGGCATCAGCGGCGCCAGCGAGATCTGCACCAACAACCCCGGCGGCAACAAGGGCGCCTGCTACGGCGACTCAGGTGGCCCGCAGGTCAAGCAGGTCAACGGGACCTGGGAGCTGATCGGCGCCACCAGCCGGGCAGGCAACAACTCCAGCACCTGCGCCACCGGCCCGTCGATCTACGTCGACGTGTCGTACTACAAGTCCTGGGTCACCGCCAACACCCCTTGATCCACCCCACCGGCCACGCGGCCTGCGCGGGCCGAGCAACACGGTGAGCGCACCGGGTGGCAGCTCGAACAGCTCCTCGAAGATCCGCACGGCGCGCAGCGAATCGCTGCGCTCCGGGCGGCTTCTTCCGTTGCGCCAGTAGCTCAACGTCGCGACGCTGACGCGCACGCCGCGCTCGGCGAGCCGGTGGCGGACCCGGTCCAGGCTCAGCCCACTCGCGGTGATCGCGGCGTCCAGTGCTCGGGGGAACGCGTTCTGCATGCCTCCCGACACTTCCCGTTGATCACCACGGGAAACAATCAGGGAGCACTACCTACTTGTCACCCGACGTAAGCCGCCAAGTGCTCGCCGGTGAGCGTCGAGCGCTTCGCGACGAGGTCGGCTGGCGTGCCCTCGAAGACGACCTTGCCGCCGTCGTGGCCGGCGCCGGGGCCGAGGTCGATGATCCAGTCCGCGTGCGCCATGACCGCCTGGTGGTGCTCGATGACGATCACCGACTTGCCCGCGTCGACGAGCCGGTCGAGTAGGCCGAGCAGGTGCTCGACGTCGGCCAGATGCAGGCCGGTGGTCGGCTCGTCGAGCACGTAGACGCCCCCCTTCTCGCCCATGTGCGTGGCGAGCTTGAGCCGCTGCCGCTCGCCGCCGGACAGCGTGGTGAGCGGCTGGCCGAGGCTGATGTAGCCGAGCCCGACGTCGGACAGGTGGGTCAGGATCTTGTGCGCCGCCGGGGTTTTCGCCTCACCGGCCGCGAAGAACTCACCCGCCTCGGCGACCGACATGGCGAGCACCTCGCTGATGTCCTTGCCGCCGAGCTTGTACTCCAGCACCTCGGCCTGGAACCGCTTGCCCTCGCACTCCTCGCAGAGCGTGGCGACCGTGGCCATCACGCCGAGGTCGGTGTAGATGACGCCGTTGCCGTTGCACGTCGGGCAGGCACCCTCGGAGTTCGAGCTGAACAGCGCGGGCTTGACGCCGTTGACCTTCGCGAACGCCTTGCGGATCGGCTCCAGCATGCCGGTGTAGGTCGCCGGGTTGCTGCGCCGCGAGCCCCTGATCGCGCCCTGGTCGACCGCGATGACACCGTCCAGCCCGGCGACCGAGCCGTGGATGAGCGAGCTCTTGCCCGACCCTGCCACGCCGGTCACCACGACCAGCACGCCGAGCGGGATGTCGACGTCGACGTTACGCAGGTTGTGCGTGTCGGCACCGCGGATCTGGAGCACCTCGGTGGACTCCCGTACCTCCGGCTTGAGCGAGGCGCGGTCGTCCAGGTGCCGCCCGGTGAGCGTGCCGCTGGACCGCAGTTCGTCGACGGTGCCCTCGAAGACCACCTCGCCGCCCTTGGTGCCCGCGCGCGGGCCGAGGTCGACGACGTGGTCGGCGATCGCGATCGCCTCCGGCTTGTGCTCGACGACGAGCACCGTGTTCCCCTTGTCCCGCAACTGGATCAGCAGGTTGTTCATCCGCTGGATGTCGTGCGGGTGCAGGCCGATGGTCGGCTCGTCGAAGACGTAGGTGACGTCGGTGAGCGCCGACCCGAGGTGCCGGATCATCTTGGTGCGCTGCGCCTCGCCGCCGGACAGCGTGCCCGCCGGGCGGTCGAGGCTGAGGTAGCCGAGGCCGATCTCGACGAACGAGTCGAGCGTGGCCGTCAGGTTCGCCAGCAACGGGGCCACCGACGGCTCCTTCAGGCCGCGTACCCAGTCGGCGAGGTCGCTGATCTGCATCGCGCAGGCGTCGGCGATGCTGATGCGCTTGATCTTCGACGAGCGCGCCAGCTCCGAAAGCCGGGTGCCGTCGCAGTCCGGGCAGATGGTGAACGTGACCACCCGCTCGACGAACGCGCGGATGTGCGGCTGCATCGCCTCGACGTCCTTGGACAGGAACGACTTCTGGATCTGCGGGACCAGGCCCTGGTAGGTCAGGTTGATGCCCTCGACCTTGATCTTCGTCGGTTCCTTGTACAGCAGGTCGGTCAGCTGCTTCTTGGTGAACTTCGCGATCGGCTTGTCGGGGTCGAAGAAGCCGCTGCCCCGGAAGATGCGCCCGTACCAGCCGTCCATGCTGATCCCGGGGATGGTGATCGCGCCCTCGTTGAGCGACTTGGTCTCGTCGTAGATCTGGGTCAGGTCGATGTCGTTGACCCGGCCCCGGCCCTCGCAGCGCGGGCACATGCCACCGGTGATGCTGAAGCTGCGACGCTCCTTCACCTTCTGGCCGGCCTTCTCGATGGTGACCGCGCCCGCGCCGCTGATGGACGCGACGTTGAACGAAAACGCTTGCGGAGAACCGATGTGCGGCTTGCCGATCCGGCTGAACAGGATGCGCAGCATCGCGTTCGCGTCGGTCGCGGTGCCGACCGTCGAATGCGGGTTGGCCCCCATCCGCTGCTGGTCGACGATGATCGCCGTGGTCAGCCCCTCCAGCACGTCGACCTCGGGCCGCGCCAGCGACGGCATGAAGCCCTGCACGAACGAGCTGTAGGTCTCGTTGATCAGCCGCTGCGACTCCGCCGCGATCGTGCTGAACACCAGCGAGCTCTTGCCGGAGCCGGAAACACCCGTGAACACCGTCAGCCTGCGCTTGGGCAGCTCGACACTGACGTCCTTGAGGTTGTTCACGCGCGCGCCCAGCACCCGGATGAGGTCGTGGCTGTCTGCGGCGGGCTTGCTCATCGTTTCTCCATCGGTTCGGAAGCTGCTGGTTACGGCTGCTGCTGGATGCGGATCAGGTTGCCCGCCGGATCACGGAAGGCGCAGTCGCGCACGCCGTACGGCTGGTCGACCGGCTCCTGGACGACTTCGGCGCCCGCCGCCTGCACCTGGTCGAAGACGTCGTCGACGTTCTTCGCGGCCAGGCTGAGGCTGCCGTAGGTGCCCTTGGCCATCATCTCGGTGATGGTCTTGCGCTCGTCGTCGGTGAGCCCGGGGGTGGCCTCCGGCGGGAACAGCACGATGTTGGTGTCCGGCTGACCGGCCGGGCCGACCGTGATCCAGTGCAGTCCCTTGTAGTCGACGTCGTTGCGGACCTCGAAGCCGAGGATGTCGCGGTAGAAGCCCAGCGCGGCGTCGGGGTCGTTCTGGGGAAGGAAGCTGGCGTTGATGGTGATGTCCATGGCGATCACACTAAGTGCGCCCCGAAGACCGCGCTTCTCGATTCCTGATCGGTCTGGTCACCTGCTTGGCGATGCACGCGGGCATGCCTTCCGTCGCGCTCATGGCCTGGTCACGGTAAGTGCTGGGCGGAACACCGACCAGTTCGGCGAAGCGGGTGCTGAAGGTGCCCAGTGACGAGCAGCCGACCTCGAAGCAGACCTCGGTGACGCTGAGATCACCTCGGCGCAGCAGCGCCATCGCGCGCTCGATGCGCCGCGTCATCAGGTAGGAGTACGGCGCCTCGCCGTACGCGCGCTTGAACTCGCGGCTGAGATGCCCGGCCGACATGTGCACGCCGCGCGCGAGCGCTTCGACGTCGAGCGGCTGCGCGTACTCGCGGTCGATCCGATCCCGGACGCGGCGCAGGCGCGCGAGATCGCTGAGTCTGGCCGCGTCAGGACTGCTGCTCACGCGACGATCGTGCCACCTCAGGCCCCTCGAAACTAGAAAGCGGGATAAAGCGGGCTTTACTCCTTGGTGTAAAGCCCGCTGAACTCCCGGGGATAAAGCGGGCTTTATCCCCGGGAGTAAAGCCCGCTTTATCCCGCTACCAGGGTTCGCCCGTACGTGGTCGTGCGCTGGCGCGAAGGCCGTCCCGCGAGCGAGGCCAGGTGGTCGAGCTCGGCCGCGGTCCGCGAGGAACCGTGCTCCGAACCGGCCATGCGCGAGATGGTCTCCTCCATCAGCGTGCCGCCGATGTCGTTCGCGCCGCCGCGCAGCACCTGCGCGGTGCCCTCGTCACCGAGCTTGACCCACGAGCACTGCACGTTGTCGATGCGCCCGTTCAGCGCGAGGCGCGCGAACGCGTGCACCGCGCGGTTGTCGCGCACGGTCGGGCCGGGACGGGCCACGCCCGCGAGGTAGATCGGCGCGTTGTGGTGCACGAACGGCAGGCCGACGAACTCGGTGAAGCCGCCGGTCTCGACCGCGATCCGGCCGAGCACCCGGAAGTGGCCGAGCCAGTGGCCTGGATGGTCGACGTGGCCGTACATCATGGTCGACGAGGACTGGATGCCGAGCCGGTGCGCGGTCGACACCACGTCGATCCAGGTCTGCGCGGGCAGCTTGCCCTTGGTGAGCACCCAGCGGACCTCGTCGTCGAGGATCTCGGCCGCCGTGCCGGGGATCGAGCCGAGCCCGGCGTCGCGCAGCTCGGTCAGCCACTCCTCGACGCTGACGCCCGCCTTCGACGCGGCGGACACGATCTCCATCGGCGAGAACGCGTGTACGTGCATGTCCGGCACCGCGGCCTTGATCGCACGGACGATGTCGGCGTAGTAGCTGACCGGCAGCTTCGGGTCGATGCCGCCCTGCATGCAGACCTCGGTCGCGCCCGCCTCGGCGGCCTCGACGGCACGCGCCGCGACCTCCTCGACGGACAGCCGGAACGCGTCCGCGTCGCGCTCACGCTGGGCGAACGCGCAGAACCGGCAGCCGACGTAGCAGACGTTGGAGAAGTTGATGTTCCGGTTGACGACGTAGGTGATGTCGTCGCCGACCACGTCGGCGCGCAGGTCGTCGGCGAGCTTGGCCATCGTCTCCAGCGCGGCGCCGTCGGCGGTCAGCAACGCCATCGCGGCACTCGCGTGCTCCGGTTCGAGCAGCGCGCCGGGGTAGTTCTCGGCGAGCCGCAAGCCTTCGCGGACGTCGGTGTCGAGGCGCTCGGCGGACGGGACCTGGGTCTTGAGGATGTCCCAGTCGCCGTAGACGCTGTCGAAGTCGCCACGGCGGTCGGAGGTGCGGCCCTCGGTGTCGATCGAGGTGTTGAGGTCGGCGCGGCCGACGGTCTCCAGCCCACCGTCCGGCTCCTGCCAACGGTGGCCGACGACGGGCGCGGACTCGTTCGCGAGCCCGTCCGCGTCGGCCAGCGCGGAGATGTGCGGGTCGAGCCGGATGTCGAGCCACTTCTCGGCGGCCTTGACGTACTTCGGGTACACCGCGAGCCGCTCACGCAGCTCGAAACCGGCCTCGGCGGTCAGCGCGCGCAGCTCGTCGACCGCCGGCCACGGACGCTCGGGGTTGACGTGGTCGAGGGTGACCGGCGAGACGCCGCCCCAGTCGTCGATACCGGCGCGCAGCAGCAGCGCGTGCTCGTCGCCGACGAGGTTCGGCGGCGCCTGGACGCTGACACCGGGCGGCATCAGCAACCGTCCGACCGCGACGGTCGCGGCGAGATCGTGGAGATCGGCGTCCGGGGTGTCGCGCATCGCGGTGTCCGGCTTCGCGCGGAAGTTCTGAACGATGATCTCTTGGATGTGGCGGAACTGCCTGGCTCGCTGGCGGATCGCGTGCAGCGACTCGGCGCGCTCGGTCAGCGTCTCGCCGATGCCGAGCAGGATGCCGGTGGTGAACGGGACGCCGACGCGGCCGGCGTCGTCGAGCACGCGCAGCCGGACGGCGGGCTCCTTGTCGGGGCTGCCGTAGTGCGGACCGCCCTTTTCGGACCAAAGCCGCGTCGCGGTGGTCTCCAGCATCATCCCCATGCTCGCCGCGACGGGCTTGAGACGCTGCTGCTCCTCCCAGCTCATCACGCCGGGGTTCAGGTGCGGCAGCAGGCCGGTCTCCTCGAGCACCGCGATCGCGCAGGAGCGCAGGTAGTCCAAAGTGGAGTCGTAGCCGCGCGCGTCGAGCCACTCACGGGCCTGCGGCCAGCGGTCCTCCGGCCGGTCCCCCAGCGTGAACAGTGCCTCCTTGCAGCCGGCGGCGGCGCCGGCGCGGGCGATCTCCAGCACCTCGTCGCGTTCGAGGTACATGGAGTGGAGCTTGCCGGGGACGGTGACGAAGGTGCAGTAATGACATCGGTCGCGGCACAGCTTGGTCAGCGGGATGAACACGCTGCTGCTGTACGTGACGATGCCGCTGCGGCCCTGGTCGGCGAGGTGTGCGTCGCGGACCTTCGCCGCGGCGGCCAGTAGTTGCTCGAGGTCGTCACCACGGGCGTGCAGCAGCACTGCGGCCTCGGTGACGTCCAAGGCCACCCCGTCCGACGCACGGCGTAGTGCCCGGCGCATCGCGGAGGGGGTCGGCTTCGGCTCGGGCGGGGTGATCAACACGCGGTCAGCCATGACGCGAGCCTACGGACGTGGAGTAAGTCCTAGTAAGAGTTTTCGCTGTGAGGGATGTTGGCCTCACACGGGAATAAAACCGTCTCAGCCCGCGAGCGGCGCGCGGGACGGCGGCTCGTCGGCCAGCACGGCCTCCGCCATCGCCGTGGCGGTGTCGGCCTGCGCGGCGGCACGCGCCTTGCGGCGCTGGCGCAGCACACCGAGTCCCATGCCGACGATCCCCAGCGCGACGGCGATGAGGCCGACCGGGCCGAGCAGTCCGAACGCGACGGAGTTGGACTCGACGAGGGCGGCGCCCTGCGCGTTCGCGGCGCCCGCGCCCAGCACGAGCAGCCCGGCGGCGAGTGCCGCACCACTGATCGCGCGCAGCGCTGATCGCATGAGCAGATGAACTGGGTTGTGCACCGGAGTGCCCTCCCGCAACGTAACGGCTCGCCCGAAGGCCTTCACCCGGAAGAGGGAACCCTCTTCGCGTCGATGCTGAAAAAGCTACCCAGTGTGTCAAGACCGGTAGGTCCTGTCTCGCTGGGACGCCCAGAATAGCGACCAGGCGGGTACGCACCGCGACCGGGACGGCGGCTTGCCCCTGACCTGCGACAGGGCCGAATCTGACTGTCCGACTTCCACCACAGGAGACAGCCATGGTGTCGTTCCCGTTCACCACTCCGCACAGTGACCACCAGGAGACGGAAGGTGCCCGACTGCTGGCCGACGCGACGGTCGTCAGCGCCGAGTTGGCCGGGTCGCCGATCTGGCTGGCGCTGGGCCACGACGCCTGCCGCAAGACGCTCTCGGACCAGCGCTTCAGCCGCGAAGCGGCGATCGGTCCGGGCGCGCCGGTCATCGTCAGGAGCGCGGCCGACCCCGATGTGCTGACGAGCATCGACCCGCCCCGGCACGCCCAGCTCCGGCGTCTCATCGCGACCGCGTTCAGCCCGCGGATGGTCGAGGCTATGGCGCCGAGGGTCCAGCAGATCGTCGACGACCTGCTCGACGCCGTCGAAGCGGGCGAAAGACCGGTGGATCTGGTGGCGGCGTTCGTCGCGCCGCTGCCGATCACGGTCATCTGCGACCTGCTCGGCACGCCGGGCGCCGACCACGCCCGCATCGGCGCCTGGTCACGCAAGCTGATGGCGTCGACGGCCTACACCCCAGACGAGATCGCCGCCGCCGTGACGGACATCCGCGAATACCTGGCGGGCCTCGTCGCCGAAAAACGCGCGAACCCCGGCACTGACCTGACCTCGGTGCTCGCCGCCGCGCCTGAGCTGACCCCGGTCGAGCTGCTGGCCAATCTGCAGATGCTGCTCATCGCGGGCCACGAGACGACGGTCAACCAGCTCGGCAATTCGATCGTCGCGCTGTTGCGCAACCCGGATCAGCTCGCGCTCCTGCGCGCGAAGCCGGAATTGATGCCGCAGGCGGTCGAGGAGTTGATGCGCTACACGCGGCTCATGACGAGCACGCTGCCACGCGTGGCCACAGAGGACGTCGAACTCGACGGGCAGCTGATCAAACAGGGCGAAGCGGTGATCGCGCTGACCGGCGCCGCGAACATCGACCCGCGCGTGTTCACCGACCCGGCCGAGCTGAACATCGAACGCACCGACAAGGCCGTACAGCTCGGCTTCGGCCACGGCACGCATTTCTGTCTCGGCGCACACCTCGCGCGCCTCGAGCTGCGCACGGCGCTCACCGCGGTGGTGACCCGTTTCCCCGATCTGGCATTGGCCGTCGACGAATCCGAGCTGCGCTGGAACGAAGGCACACCGGTACGGGCGCTGAAAGCCCTGCCGATCACTTGGTAGCTATAGGTAGTCGAGAACAGACAGCCGGTTGGCGGAAACCCGACAGCCGGGACGCTCCTGCCCAAAATTGGTCTATACCTAATGTGGTATGGACCAATTGCCGCACAAAGGAGTGCTCTGGTGTCGATACAGCGTGTCTTCGCGTCATTAATGGCTTTCGCCGCCGCCACGACACTCGCCGTGGTACTCCCGATGTCCTCCGCGTCCGCCGCGAGCTGCGTGGCGGCGTGGAGTTCCGGACAGGTCTACACCGGCGGCATGACGGCCTCCTACAACAGCCACAACTGGTCCGCGAAATGGTGGACACAGGGCGAGACCCCCGGCACGGTCGACGTCTGGGCCGACCAGGGTTCGTGCAGTGGCGGCTCCACCCCTCCCGGTGGCGGCGGAAGCTGTGACTACCCGGCCTGGGTCGCCGGAAAGTCTTATGTGACAGGGAATATCGTCAAGTACACCGACGGCAAGTACTACATCGCCGAGCACGACAATCCCGGCTACGACCCGGTGATCAGCACGTGGTTCTGGGACCCGTACACCTGCGGCGGCACCCCGCCGACCACGCCGCCCACCAACCCCGGCGCGTTCGTGGTGAGCGAGGCCCAGTTCAACCAGATGTTCCCGAGCCGGAATTCCTTCTACAGCTACGCCGGTCTCACCGCGGCGATGAGCGCGTACCCGGCCTTCGCGCAGACCGGCAGCGACACCATCAAGAAGCAGGAGGCGGCGGCGTTCCTCGCCAACGTCAACCACGAAACCGGTGGCTTGGTCTACATCGTCGAGCAGAACACATCGAATTACCCGCACTACTGCGACTACAGCCAGTCCTACGGTTGTCCTGCCGGCCAGGCGGCTTATTACGGCCGAGGCCCGATCCAGCTCAGCTGGAACTTCAACTACAAGGCGGCGGGCGACGCGCTCGGCATCAACCTGCTCGCCGACCCGTGGCAGGTGGAGCGCAACTCGGCCGTCGCGTGGAAGACCGGCCTCTGGTACTGGATGACGCAGAACGGTCCCGGCACGATGACCCCGCACAACGCGATGGTCAACAGCCGCGGCTTCGGCGAGACCATCCGCAGCATCAACGGCAGCCTGGAATGCAACGGCGGCAACCCCGGCCAGGTGCAGAGCCGGATCGACGCCTACCAGCGCTTCGTGCAGATCCTCGGCACCACCCCGGGCGGCAACCTGTCCTGCTGACCCTCGGGTGTCCCCGCTCCCGGGATGACTCCCGCGTCATCCCGGGAGCACCACCTGCCCCACGCGTCCGGCTCGACCGACTTTCGTTGTGGGGCAAGCGGTTAGAGCCTGCGCGATAGTCGGAAAGTCCTCCTTACCGTGATCTTCGGGGCCGTCACCCACGACGGCCCCGAAGATGTGAGGAGCCGCAGATGCGCTTGCGAAAAGCGTTTGCCCTACTCGCCACCGCCGTCCTGCTGACCGGGCTGGGAACCGGCACCGCCTCGGCCCAGCCGCTCACCCGTGGCTGGCCAGCCCCGATCGACGCCGCCCACTGGCAGAACCAGGACGACATGACCTGGGCCGACTACCGCAAGATACCGGGCACGAACTGGGCCGACCCGTCACTCAAACCCACCAAGCGAACGTTCAAGGGCGCCGTCGTACTCGCCGACTACCCCGACCAGAACTTCGTCGTGACCCAGCCGCCGAAGTCGACCGTGTTCGGCAACCCCGGTGTCGCCGCGAACAACATCCCACGGGCCAACGTCGCCAAGTACTACCAGGACTTCTTGAACAAGCCCGGCACGCTCAACAACGGGCACACGATCAACGAGTACTGGATGGAAGACTCACTCGGCCGCTTCGGCGTGCAGCTGACCGCGTTCGGGCCCTACCGCATGCCCGGCAAGTCCTTCGAGTACGGCATGGAGTTCCAGCCGGGCGCCTGCCCGCCGGACGCCAACTGCAACCGCAACCTCCGCACCGACGCGGGCAACGCGTGGCGCGCCGAGGTCGGCGGCGGCGCGAACCAGTTCGACTTCATCTTCTACCTCTCGGCGGGTCAGGACGAGAGCTCGACCTGGCAGGAATTCGGCGAGATGAAGTTCGGCAGCAAGGAGAACGTGCCCGACGCCTTCGGCCCGCCGAACCACAATCTCCCCAACTACGCCGCCACCCGGTACGTCCCGTGGACCTCATGGAAGTCCGCCGCGAGCATCTGGCCGAACGCGCAGAGCGGTAGCTCGACCCAGGCCGAAAGCTCCGGCCAGTCGACCTACGCGCACGAGTTCAGCCACATCCTCGGCATCGGTGACAACTACAACAACCCGTTCGGCACCCCGCCCTCGCGCGCCTACAGCGGACCGTGGGACATGCTGTCGCGCGGCACGTTCAACGGGCCGGGCGGCCCGCACACCCGCTGGCAGATCCCGGCGACCCAGGGCAGTTCGATGGGCTCGCAGCACATGATCCGCAACAAGATGAAGCTCGGCATCGTCGACCCGGCCGCCATCCTCCAGCTCGACCGCAACAAGCTCGCCACCACCGGCCCGGTCACCGCCCGCATCACCGCCCGCGCGGCAGCGCCGGCGCCCGGCACCTACAGCGGCCTCAACATCAAGCTCACCGGCGGCGACAAATCCCCCAAGTGCGATCGCGCCAAGGACCCGTTCTGCGACGGCGGCGGCTACGACAACTACACCGTCGAGGTCGTCGACCGCATCGGCGCGGACTCCTTCGACCCCGACTCCGGCGTGCTCATCACCAAGACGAAGAACGCGGACAACGCCCCCTTCGAGTGGGTCATCGACGCCAACCCCGGCGACATCGGCCTCACCGACTACACCAAGCCCGACGGCACCCCCGTCAAGATCACGATCGGCGACTACCGCCAGCTCAACGACGCCGCGTTCAAGGCGGGCACCGGCGCGGCCAGCCCGTACGAGTACACCGACAAGGCGAACCGGCTCCACTTCCTGATCACCGACGTCGCCAAGGACACCCGAGGCGTGCTCACGTACACGGTCACGGTCGCCTCACTGGACGGCATGGGCACCCAGGCACGTGGCACCACGCTCTGGCCCGCACCGCCCGCGTTCGGCGATGGCGGACTGGCCTCCTGCGACTTCACGCTGCTGAACAGCGGATCGTCGCGTGGCGCCGAGGCTCCGTACGACACCGACACCTATCGCCTGACCGCGTCCACCGAATCGAAAGGCTGGGAGGTCCGCCTCCCGAACGCGCTCGCCACGGCCAAGTTCGGCCAGCACGTCAAGGTCGGCGCGCTCGCCAAGCGAAGCCAGGGCGGTGACCTCACCGCCCGCGTCAAGCTGACCGCCACGTCGATCAGCGACCCGTCGAAGACCGCGACGGGCACCTGCACCGCGTTCGGCTTCTAACCCGAAAAGGTCGTGCGCGTCGCGGGCGGTTCCAGCCGCCCGCAACGCGCACGACCCCGGGAAGTCCCGCTCGCCTCAGTACCCGCGCGGCGGGCCGTACGGACCGGGCTGGTTGTACTGGCCAGGCTGCGGATAGCCGGGCGCGGGCGGCGGGTACGCATGCGGGTTCTGCGGCGGATAGCCGGGCTGGGGCTGCGGTGGTTGCGGCTGCTGCCAATGCTGCGGCTGCTGCCCGTAGTGCGGCTGGGCTTGTGGCGGCTGCGGCGCCTGTTGCTGCCCGAGATGCAGCGGCAGCAGGGAAACCAGCGACAGCAGCTTGCCGAGCACCGCCAAGACATCGTCCGGCTTGGTCCGGCCGAAGATCGGGTGCTCGACGTAGACCAGCTCGTTCCCCACGAGCGACCAGGTGTGCAGTTTCAGCTGCCGCATGGTGCTCATCACCTGCGGCGTCAGGATGTGCACGGCGAGGTTCGGGTCGGTGTCGATCAGCTTGTACCACCGGTTGAACTTCCGGTCGGCCGTCGCGGGCTCGGGATAGGCGTCGACCTCGAACGCGCTGTCCACACTGGACACGATCTGGAAGTTCGGCATCGCGACGGGCAGCGTGATCACCCACACCGAGTCGATGGTGATCGTGTCGAGCTCGTTGACCTTCTTGTTCGTCCATCGGGTATGGACGCTCGTCACGGTCGGCCTGCGATGGAAGTCGAACGTCGAGAACGGCATGCCCTGATAAGCACCGGCCAGCATGCCGAACGCGAGCCGCTTGTCACCGTGCTGGCTGAACGGCAGCACCCGCCACCGGTCGAGCAGATCCGGCGCGTCCGCGCGGAAGTGCCAGCCCTGCGCCAGCGAAAGCTGGTAGCGCTCGGAGTTGGTCGTCTCGATCCGGTTGGCCTCGTTGGTGTCCACGGTCCGCCCCAGTCACTTCGGTCAGTCGGAGTAGGTCACCGTGACCGGCGCGTGGTCCGACCACCGCTCGGCGTAGGTCTCCGCACGCTCGACCACCGCGAGTTTCGCCCGCTCGGCCAGCCCGGGAGTGGCGACCTGCAGGTCGATCCGCCAGCCGGCGTCGTTGTCGAACGCCTTGCCCCGGTAGGACCACCACGTGTACGGGCCGGGGCCTTCCGGGTCGAGCCGACGCTGGACGTCGACGTACCCGGCCTCGCCGTAAACCCGATCCATCCAGGCGCGCTCTTCCGGCAGGAAGCCGGAGTTCTTGCGGTTGGTCTTCCAGTTCTTCAGGTCGACCTCGGCGTGCGCGATGTTCCAGTCCCCGACGACCAGCACCTCGGACCCGGCCGCCTCCGCCTTGCCACGCAACTCGACGAGATAAGGCAGGAACGCCGCCATGAAGCGCTCCTTCTCGTCCTGCCTCGGCGTGCCGACATCACCGCTGGGCAGGTACAGGCTCGCCACGATCACGCCGGGCAGGTGCACCTCGACGTAGCGGCCGCTGTCCTCGAACTCGGCCTCGCCGAAGCCGATCCGCACCAGCTCGGGCTCGATCCGGCTGAACACCATGACGCCGTTGCGGCCCTTGGCCACCGAGCTCGCGTGCGCGACGTGCCAGCCTTCCGGCGCGGCGACCTCCGACGGCAGTTCGTCGAGTTCGGCGCGCACCTCCTGGCAGCAGACGACATCCGCCTCGGTGGCGGCGAGCCACTCGACGAAGCCCTTCTTGGCGGCGGCGCGCAGGCCGTTGACATTCACAGTGGAGACCGTCAGCACGCCAGCGAGGCTACCGGCAGGGTCCGACAAAGTTCGCTCAGACCCGTCAGGCGTTCAGCTTCTCCGCGAGCGCGGCCTCGTACTTGGCGGCGATCTTCCGCAGCTGGGGACCCATCGTCGGCTCCAGCAGCCGCAGCATCCCGTTGGTCTCGATCACCACGTCGCAGACGACCTCGGTGCCCTCGCCGCTCGGCTGGATGTGCCAGGCGCCGGACACCGTCACCGGGCCGGGGTCGAGCGTGCGGAACGCGACCTCGCCGGGCCGCGACGCCTCGGTGAGCTCGACTTCGCTCGACATCTCCTTGCGGCCGGGCTTGACCTTCTGCCGGTACTTGGCGCCGACCTGCCCGGTCTCACCCGACACCAGCTCGGAGGCGAGCACGTCGAACCGCCACTCGGCCTGGTTCGTGAAGTCGACGAGATAGCCGTAGACGTCCTCGACCGGCCAGGTCGTGACCACCTTGGTCTGCACCTTCTTCATGACACGCCTGCCTTTCGCGAACCGGGATCGGTAATCGTAGGAGTCGCTCGCATTCCGCACCCGTTACGCGGACGGCTCTGCGAAGCTGTGGCCATGGCCGAACTGACCGTGCTGGGCAGCTGCGGGGCGTGGCCGGAGGCGAACCGCGCCTGCGCCGGATTCCTGCTCGAACACGACGGGTACAGAGTCGTGCTCGACCTCGGCTACGGGACCTTGCCGCGTCTGCTCGAGCGGCTACCCGCCGCGAACCTCGACGCCGTCATCGTCACCCACGCGCATCCCGACCACTGCGTGGATGTCAGCGCGCTCGCCAGGGTCCGCCAGTACACCGCGGCGGACAGCCCGAAGCTCCCGCTGCACTGCGCGCCCGGCGTCCTCGAAGTGCTCGAGGCACTCGAACCGCGCCCGCATCCGAGCACGATCTTCGAGTTCCACGGCCTCGACGGGACCCGCGACCTGGGCCCGTTCCGGCTGGAGACCTTCGAACTCCCGCACTACGTGCCGAACTTCGGGGTCCGTCTGTCCGCGCCGGGGCTGACGGTCGCCTACACCGGTGACAGCGGGCCGTCACCCGTGCTCGCCGGACTCGGCGCAGGCGCGGACCTCTTCGTCATGGACGCCACGCTGCAGGGTCCGTCCCCGGAGTCCGGACCCCGCTACGTGATGACCGCGACGGAGGCCGCGCACTGGGCCACCCGAGCGGGCGCGAAACGCCTGCTGCTGACTCATTTCTGGCCAGGCAGCGATCGCTCCGTCTCGGTGCGGGAGGCGTCGGCCGCCTTCGACGGCGAGATCATCGCCGCCGAGGAGGGGCTCACTCTGAAGTTGTGAGCTCGTCCAGCCAAGCGCCCACCTCCTTCGCGTAGCGCTCCGGCTCGACCCGGTGCGGGGTGTGCCCGGCTTCCGGGAAGGTGACCAGCCGCGTACCCGGCCGCGACTGGGCCATCTCCCGTGCCACCTCGGCGGAGAGCACCTCGCTGCGCCCGCCGTGGATCAGCAGCGCCGGGCAGCCGGACCCGAGCCAGTCCGGCCACCAGTCGCCACCGAGGCTCCGGCCCGCGGAATCGATTTCGGCGGCGCGCCACCGAAATCCCCAGCCGTCTTCGAACTCGGCGGCGTTCTCGAGGAAGTACTCCTCTTGACCGGCCATGGCTTCGCCGAGTGCCCGCCGCAGGTCGCGGAAGGCATCGAATCTGACTGGGAGCTCGTACATCCATTCCGCGGGACCGGGCTCAGGCCTGGCGCCGATGTCCTCGACCACGATCGCCGTGACCAGCTCGGGGCGCCAGCAGGCGAGCTGGAAGGCGTTGACGCCGCCTAGCGAATGCCCGAGCACCGGACACGGGCCCATGCCCAGTCGCTCGATCATTTCCGCGGCGTCGGACACGAAACCCTCACGCGAATAGCCCGAAGCCGCGTCCGACCAGCCGTGTCCACGCTGGTCCGGTGCGACGACGCGCCATCGCGGGCCGAGCCGCCGGGCGAGGCCGGCGAACATCCGCCCGCGTCCGCACATGCCGTGCAGCGCGAGCAACGGCCGCCCTGGCCCGCCTTGGTCGAGATAGGCGAGCCGGCGTCCGTCCGCGAGGGTCAGGAACCGGGTTTCCATGCCCCGATGTCTAGCAGGGCACACCGACAATTTTCGAAGATCGGCAGGTCAGCCGCAGTTGGCGGAGCCTTCGAGCGGCTTGACGAACTCGGCGGACACCCACTTGCCCTCGGCGATCTTGCGGTAGCCGTTCTGCACGATCGGGAGCGCGTCGATCCTCGCGTCCTTGTTGTACTTGCCGACGATGCCGCCGTTCACGGCGGGCGCGTCACGCGCGTTGAGCACATCGGCGGTGACGAGCACCTTGCAGCCGGTCGGCGAGCTCGCCGCGGACTGCTTGTCGGAGCCCAGCACGTACACGATCAGCACACCGGCCAGCACGGCGATGACGATCAGCATCTTCTTCGGAATGCCCAAGAACACCTGTGCTCCTCAGGACGGAACTTGTCCTCGACCAGGGTAGACACACAGTGGCTCCGGCGGACAGATCTGGCGCGATCAACCACCCGACAGCGCCAATGGCGTGACCGTCCCACTACGAAAAGTGACGGCCTCCTTCGCGAACGAAGGAGGCCGTCACGGTGATCAGGTGAGAATCAGCCCGCGATCTTCTTGGCGAGGTTCTCGTCGAGGGTCGCGAGGAACTCCTCGGTGGTCTGCCAGGCCTGGTCAGGACCGACCAGCAGCGCGAGGTCCTTGGTCATCTTGCCGCTCTCGACGGTCTCGACGACGACCTGCTCCAGCTTGCTGGCGAAGCCGATGAGCTCCGAGTTGGAGTCCAGCTTGCCGCGGTGCTCGAGGCCACGGGTCCACGCGTAGATGGACGCGATCGGGTTGGTCGAGGTCGGCTTGCCCTGCTGGTGCTGGCGGTAGTGCCTGGTCACCGTGCCGTGCGCGGCCTCGGCCTCGACGGTGCGGCCGTCCGGGGTGCGCAGCACCGAGGTCATCAGGCCGAGCGAGCCGAAGCCCTGCGCGACCGTGTCCGACTGGACGTCACCGTCGTAGTTCTTGCACGCCCAGACGTAGCCGCCCTCCCACTTCATCGCCGCGGCGACCATGTCGTCGATCAGGCGGTGCTCGTAGGTGATGCCCTTGGCGTCGAAGTCGGCCTTGAACTCGGCCTGGAAGATCTCCTCGAACACGTCCTTGAACATGCCATCGTAGGCCTTGAGGATGGTGTTCTTGGTCGACATGTAGACCGGGTACTCACGGTCGAGGCCGTACTGCAGCGAAGCGCGCGCGAAGTCCTCGATCGACTTGCGGAAGTTGTACATGCCCATGGCGACGCCACCGGCCTCGGGGAACTTCGCGACCTCGAACTCGACCGGCGCGGAGCCGTCCTCCGGCGTGTAGGTCATGGTCAGCGTGCCGGCGCCGGGGACCTTGAAGTTGGTCGCCTTGTACTGGTCGCCGTGCGCGTGACGGCCGATGATGATCGGCTTGGTCCAGCCCGGCACCAGGCGCGGGATGTTCTGGATGACGATCGGCTCGCGGAAGATGACACCGCCGAGGATGTTGCGGATCGTCCCGTTGGGCGAGAGCCACATCTTCTTCAGGCCGAATTCCTCGACCCGGGCCTCGTCGGGGGTGATCGTCGCGCACTTGACGCCGACGCCGTGCTTCTTGATGGCGTTCGCGGAGTCGACGGTGACCTGGTCGTCGGTGCGGTCGCGCTCCTCGATGCCCAGGTCGTAGTAGTCCAGGTTGACGTCCAGGTACGGGTGGATCAGCTTGTCCTTGATGAACTGCCAGATAATGCGGGTCATCTCATCGCCGTCAAGCTCGACGACGGTGCCCTGGACCTTGATCTTGGCCATGAGCGACGGTGCTCCTCTCGCGCGGATCTTCGCGTCTTCTTAAGCCTCTGGGTAGCGGTACAAGCGTACTGCTAAACGGACCTGAATGGTTCTAGAAGTGGTCAGTATCAAGTCTCTCAGCAGGCCATTGTGTGCGACATCACCGGGCGGGATCGTAGGGGGATGAGATCTATGGGGATCGGGGTGGCCCTCCTGCTGATTTCGGGGTGCGCGCCGGCGCCGACGCAGGTCGAAGCACAGGCGGACTGCGCTCACCCGCCCGCGTACACCGACCTCGACGGGGTGCGGGCGGCGTCGTCGGGCGGCTCGGTCTACGCCTTGTTCTTCAACTCCGGCAGCGGCATGGTCGCGGGCGTCGAGAACAAGATCGTCTGGCGGCTCACCGGCACCGGGCCCGCCCGGTTCAGCGCGTTCGGGCCGAACTTCCAGGCCATCGGACCGACCTGGGGTCCCGAGGCGCATGGCAGCTCGAACTTCGACCACCCTGGCGAGGAGTGGGGAACCGGCTTCGTCTTCCCCACGCCAGGCTGCTGGACGATCCATGTCGCGCGCGGCGGCGTGCACGGGTCACTGAGCCTGCCAGTCGGCTAATTACGATGTCGACCATGGGATTGTTCACGGTGCCGGAGGCGCGCGCCGAGCTCGCCCGCCTGCGCCCGGTGCTCGACGAGCTGGTGACCGTCCGCGCCGACGCGGCCGAACTGGTCGCCTCCCTGAACCCCGGTGGCACCCCGACCGAACTCGGCGGGCTGCCCGAACTCAAGGGCGCGCAGGCCAGGCTCGACGAGCTGATGACCACGGTTCAGCAGACAGGGGCAGAGCTCAAGGGCTTCGCGCCGCTGCTGGTCGACTTCCCCGCGGACCTCGATGGCGTGCCGGTGCTGCTGTGCTGGCTCGAAGGGGACCCCGAGCTCGCCTGGTATCACCGGCTCGACCTGGGGTTCGCCGGACGCCGCCCGCTGACTTAAAGCGTCTGGCGGTACGCGTTCACCGAGCGCGTGAGCTCGCGCAGCGTGGCATGCATCTGGGCGAAGCGCACCGGAGGAAGTCCCATCGCTTCGCTCACAACGCCAGGGATATGAGTCGCCTTCGCGCGCAGCGCGTCGCCTTCTTTGGTAAGCGTCACGCGCACTGAACGCTCGTCGTCGCTACGACGCTCGCGTCGCACGAGCCCCAGCTTCTCGAGCCGCTTGAGAAGGGGCGACAGCGTGCCGGAGTCCAAGCTGAGCGCGTCGCCGATCTCGGTGACGCCGCGGTCGCCGTGCTCCCAGAGGGTGAGCATGACGAGGTACTGCGGATAGGTGATCTCCAGCTCTTTGAGCAGTGGCCGGTACAGCGCGGTCACCGCTCGCGACGCGGCATACAGCGAGAAGCACATCTGGTCTTCGAGCAGGGGCGTCTCTTCCACATTGTCCATTGTGGCCACTCCACTCTCGTCCCGCAATCTAAGTGCGCTACATCTCATCGTGTCCAGTTTAGTTGTGCACAATCTAGTTGCTCGCTAGCTTATTGGGCAGACAGCCCACCGGCACCCGAGGAGACCGAGATGACCGCCAACCCGCACAACCTCGCCCTGGAACCCGCCGCGCAGGCCTTCGCCGAGGCCACCGACAACCCGCCCTACCTGTTCGAGCTGGATCCGTCCGAAGGTCGCAAGGCGGTCGACGAGGTGCAGTCGGGCGAAATCGCGAAACCGGTAGTCGACATCGAGGACCTGACCGTTCCCGGTGGCCCGAAGGTTCGGATCTTCCGCCCGGCGAACACGAGCGGCCCACTGCCGGTCATCGTGTACCTGCACGGCGCGGGCTGGGTCTTCGGCAACGCGCACACGCACGACCGGCTCGTCCGCGAACTCGCGGCAGGCACGGGAGCCGCGGTGGTCTTCCCCGAGTACAGCCTCTCCCCCGAAGCCCGCTACCCCGTCGCGATCGAAGAGAACTACGCCGCGGCGAAGTGGGTCGCCGAGCACGGCGCCGAGCACGGCTTCGACACCACTCGCATCGCGATCGCGGGCGACTCCGTCGGCGGCAACATGACCGCGGCCGTCACCCTGCTCGCCAAGCAGCGCGGCGACGTGACGTTCCGGCAGCAGGTGCTGTTCTACCCGGTGACCGACGCGAACTTCGACACCGAGTCGTACCTGCGCTTCGCCGAGGGCTACTTCCTGGGCCGTGAGGGCATGAAGTGGTTCTGGGACCAGTACACGACCGACCCGGCCCAGCGCGCGGAGATCACCGCGTCGCCGCTGCGCGCGAGCCTCGACGAGCTCGCCGGGCTGCCGCCCGCCCTCGTCGTCACCGGCGAGGCCGACGTGTTGCGTGACGAGGGCGAGGCGTACGCCGCGAAGCTGCGCCAGGCGGGTGTCGCGGTGACCGCGGTGCGCTATCAAGGCATCATCCACGACTTCGTGATGCTGAACGCGCTGCGCGAGACTCACGCTGCCGAAGCAGCGATCACTCAAGCGATCACGACGCTTAAGAAGGCGCTCAGTCTCTGAAGTAGTAGTGCCCGAGCGATCGCCGCGTTTGACCTTCGTCTCGCTAGAGGGAACCCCTTGCGGCGCTTGGCGATCGGCTCAAAAGGACGCCTCGGCGTCGTAGTCGCGGTACATGATGACCTCCCGGTTTCGGATCGCCCTGATCTTGGGCGATCCGAAACCGGGAGTCGATTCATTTATCTATCGCGCGAAGTGCACCGAGCCGCGGAACGCGGGGTGGTCGGGGCTGCTGCATCGCTGCTCGAACGCGGCCTCGAGCGCGACGAGCTGGTCGCCGTCGCGCTCGAGGCGCGTGATGGTGAAGGCGGAGTAGTCGTCGACGCAGCCAAGACCCGCGGAAATGGCGAGAATGTGCGCGCCGCCCGCGTGGTCGTAGGAGCCAGGCTGCAGCGCGGCACCGTCGGGACCGGTGAATTCGAGCCTGAAGTAGTCGAACCCGTGGTTCGCGTCCGCGTCGACCACCAGTGTGGTGCCGCGTTCGCGGATGATCACCTCGTGGTCGGGCCCGGCAGCCCAATGCCCGCTCTGCCCGCCGAACGGGAACGCGCCGTCCTCGGCGACGAAGTCGACGGCCTCCGGCGCGCTCTCGGCCGACGCGGCGGGCGCCAACGCGGACCCGATACCCGCGGCGACGGCGAAAACGGTCAGTGCACGACGAAACATGTACTCCCCCAGGAGTCGATGCCGTCCCCCATGGATCGGCAGCTTCGATAGTGCCACAAAAGCCTTGGCACGCTCCAAGTTGCCGATGACCGGTACTACGGCTTGAGCCAGACTCGCAAATCACCCAAACGCGTGAACCCGCAACCCAAAGCGGCCGCCAGGTCGTCGCCGTGCTCGTAACCGACGATCGGCCTGCTGGGGAAGCGCGTCGCGATCGCGGCGGTCACACCGGACCAGGCTTCGCCGAGATCACCCGAGGCGAAGAGGTTGGACAGGCCGACGACGTCACCGCTGACGTTGACGATCGCGCCACCGCGCCAGCGGTCACCGTCGAGGTCGCCGAAGACGAACACCGAGTCGTCGTCGGGGACGACGTCAAGGTCGAAATCCGCTGTGCGCAAGGCTTCCGGGTCGTCGACGACGGTCCAGTCCGAGTCCGCCGGAGCGGGGCGGCCGGTGATCCAGGTCGCGGCGAAGAGGACTTCGAAACCTTCGAGGTCGAGGGTGGCGAAGCTGTCTTTGATCGAGCAACCGGCGGTGGTGTCGATGCGGGGCAGGATGTCGGCCGCGGTGGCGGTCGGATCGAGGGTGACCGCATCCGGGTAGTACAGCGGAGTGCGAGACTTGGCTGTCCAGGCGAGCGAGGTGAACTCGCCGGGGTTGGCGTTGGCGCGGCAGACGAGGTCGCACCACCGCGCGTTGTTGTGGACGGCTTCGGCGAGCGTCACCGGCGAGCCAGCCAAATGACGTCCGGTTCACCTTTGGGCACTGGGATTTTCAAGACTCGCACCTCACTGAAGCGGGAGCGGAGACGGCGGGTGAACGTGGGGTCGGCCTCGGCGCTCCACACCGCGACGACACCGCCAGGGCGCAGCCGGGCGGCGAGCGTTTCGAGGCCAGCGTCGCCGTAGAGCGCCGCGTTGCCTTTCGTTACAGTCCATTGTGGACCATTGTCGATGTCGAGGCACAGGGCGTCGAACCGCTCTTCGGTGCGCTGCAACCACTTCACCAGGTCGCTCTCGACGACGGTGACCCTGCCGTCGGCGAGCGCGTCGCGGTGTACCTCACGCAGCGGACCGGTGCGGTTCCACTCGATGACCGAGTGTTCCCGTTCCACGACGACGATCTCGCCGACCCCGGGATGATCCAGCGCCGCACGAAGCGAATAGCCGACACCGAGGCCGCCGATCAGCATCCGCGCCTTGCCGGGCACCATGTCCGCGGCGACGGAGACGAGCAGCCGTTCCGACTCTCCGTTGCGGGTGTCCATCAGGAAGACACCGTTGGCGATCACCTCGAAATCGGCGCCATCCTGGCGCAGCACGAGTTTGCCGCAGACTCCGTTCACCTCGTCGAGTACCTTGGTCATCCAGCCACCATAGCGATTTCTCCCCGATCGTCGGCTGTACGACGCCACCGCCCGCTTCTAACCTGGAGTGTCGGAGGTACGCCATGCATGCGACAGCCGGCGACGAAGGCCTCGTCGTACCCGGCTCCGACTGCGAAGTCCAACCCACGCGTTCCTAGCGATCACAGCAACCCGGCGAGCTTGTACAGCACCAAGCTGCCCGCGACCGCGACATTGAGGCTCGAGCCGCTACCCACCATGGGAATCTCGACGGCGACGTCCAGCAGCGCGACGGCCTCGTCCGGAATCCCGGACTGTTCATGCCCGAGCACCGCGACCGTCCGCTGCCGCGCGGCGGGCAGATCGGCGAGCCGCACCGCCCCCTCGGCGAGTTCGACACCGACGACCGCGCTGCCCGCCGCCCGTTCCCGGGCGAGCCAGCCCAGCGGATCACCGACCCAATGCACACAAGCGGGCTGACGCAAGGTGTTTCCCTTGCGCAACGCGTCCGGAACCCAGGGATGGCGCGGCACCGCGAGGCACGCGCCGACGGCGTCGCAGGTCCGCAGCAGCGTGCCGAGGTTGGCGCCGTGCAACGGCCACAGCGGCGCCGCGGCCAGATGGGCCCAGCAGGAATGCTTCCGTTGGCGCCGGGATGCCTTGAGTTCCGCGCGACAGCGGCCCCGGATCGACGGGCTCACCAGAGCCGAGGCTCAGGGCCTCCAAGGTTGATCGTCATGGCTCCATTCTAAGCCGAGTCGCGTGCGTGAGCGGCGAATATGCGTACGTGAGCAGCAAACTCGCGTACCTAAGGGGCAAACACGCGTACGGGAAGGGCAAACACCCGTGCGGGACAAGCAAACTCGGGCACCCGAGTTCGGGCCGGGTACCCGATGCCGGGACCTGGCCCGCTTGGGTGAGGCCGCGCGTACCTGGCGAGTCGGCACGCGTACCGGGGCGGTCAGCACGCGTACCCGAGGAGTCGGCACACGTACCCGAGGAGTCGGCACGCGGGCCTGGGGAGTCGGGACGCGGGCGCAGCTGGACGTCACGCGTACCTGGGTGGACGACACGCGTACGCAGATGGACGACGCGGCAGCCGATGCCTCGCAATCGCGGGACACCGCGCACCCAGGTGGGGGACACGGCGAGCGGGGCTGGGCGGGGTGGGGTGGGTTAGGCGGGGGCGGGCTCTGGGGTCGGGGTGGGGGTGGGGTGGCGGCGGAAGCCGAGGAGGACTACGAGGAGGGCGAGGGTGGTGAGGAGGGCGGCTGCTTCGGGGAGGAGGCGGGGGCCCGCGGTGTGGAGGACGGCTCCGCCTACCAGGCCGGAGAGGCCTACGCCGAGGTAGATGGCGGAGGCGTTGAGGGAGAGGACGAGGCCGGTTTGGCGGGGGGAAAGCTCGATCAGGCGGGACTGGATGGGTGGGTTGACCGACCAGGTGCAGAGGCCCCAGAGGAAGAGGATCACGGCGGCGCCGGCGATGGTCGTCGAGGCGAGCGGGAGGGTGGCGAGTACGAGGGTGGTGGCGGCGAAGACCGTGAGGAGGGGGCGGCGGGGACCCCAGCGGTCGGTGACGCGGCCGCCGAGCCAGTTGCCGATCGCACCGCCGATGCCGTAGCAGAACAGGAGGAGGCTGACGGCCGTGCCGTGCACGCCCGTGGTCTCCGCCAGCACCGGCGCGATGAAGGTGTACACGCTGAAGGCGGCGAGGCAGCCGAGGACCGTGGCGCCCATCATCGCGAGGACGCGGGGGTCGGCGGCCGCGGTGAAGCGCTCGGCCAGGCGGACCGGTGGCGGCGGGGCGACCTTGGGCAGCACCATGCCGACGGCCACCGCACCCAGCAAGGAGAAGGCGGCGACCAGCGCGAAGACCACGCGGTAGCCGAAGTGCTGGGACAGCAGGCTGCCCAGCGGTACGCCGAGGATGGTGGCGATCGTCAGGCCGCCGAACACCAGCGCGACCGCGCGGCCGCGGTGCTCGGGAGCGGTGAGCTCGGCCGCGACGGCACTGGCGGCAGGCGTGAACACGGCGGCGCCGATCGCGGTGACCACGCGGGCCGCGAGCAGTGGCTCGAAGCCGGACACGACCGCGGCCAGCGCGTTGCCGAGTGCCGTGACGCCGAGCGCGACGACCAGCAGGCGGCGCCTCTCCCAGCGCCCGGTGGCGGCCGCGAACAGCGGGGAGCCGATGGCGTACGCGATGGCGAAGGCCGTGACCAGCTGAGCGGCCGTCGACGGGGACACAGCGAGCTCCGTCACCAGCGCGGGCAGGAGCCCGGCGACGACGTATCCGCTGGTGCCGACCGCGAAGGTGCCCAAGGCCAGTACCGCGGTGCGTGGTGGAGCTGACATCGGATCCCCAAAGGTTCGATAAGTTTCGTACTACGAAGGACACCGTACTACGAGGGTCCGACAATTTCGATGGGTGTCGTACTATGGGACTCATGAGCGCACCGATCGAAGCCGTCTTGCAGGCATTGGCCGACCCGGTCCGGCTCAGGATGGTGCGGCAGCTCGCCGAGCGGGAAGGCGAGATCTCGTGCAGCGGATTCGACGTGACGGTGACCAAGTCCACACTCACCCATCACCTGCGCACACTGCGCGAAGCGGGTGTCATCCAGGCACGGCAGCAGGGCACCACGAGATTCAACTCGTTGCGGCGCAACGATCTTGACCTCGCGTTTCCCGGGCTGCTCGACGCGATCCTGGCCGCGCCCGCGCACGATCACCAGGCGAGTGGGCAGCCTCACCCGATATCGGGATGACAAAACATCCCCTCATAGGTTGAACTAACTGCGGACAGCTCAGCGACGTCGGGGGCCACGCTGACTGTCTTTATTCATGCTTGTGGACTGTATCGATTCAGAACCCGAAAGGAGAGCCGTGCCCATCGCGCTGCTCGCGCTCGCCATCGCCGCCTTCGGCATCGGCACCACCGAGTTCGTCATGATGGGCGTGCTGCCGCAGGCGGCCGCCGACTTCGGAGTGTCCATCCCCTCGGCGGGCTATCTCATCTCCGGCTACGCGCTCGGCGTCGTGGTCGGCGCTCCGCTGCTCACCGCGGCCGCCGTCCGGCTGCCGCGCAAGACCATGCTCCTGGCCATGATGGGCCTGTTCACCCTGGGCAACGTCCTGTTCGCGTTCTCGCCGAACCAGGAGTTCGGGGTCGCGTTCCGCTTCCTCGCCGGATTGCCGCACGGCGCGTTCTTCGGCGCCGGCGCGGTCGTCGCGTCGAGCCTGGTCGAGAAGGGCAACCGCGCCAAGGCCGTGTCCATGATGTTCATGGGCCTGACGCTGGCCAACGTCGTCGGTGTGCCGCTGGGCACGCTGCTCGGCCAGCGGGTCGGCTGGCGCGCGACGTTCCTGGTGGTCTCGCTGATCGGCGTGGTCGCGATCGTCGCCATCGCCAAGCTCGTCCCGCACCAGGGCCGCCCGGAGAACCCGTCGCTGCGCGGCGAGCTCGGCGCGTTCCGCCGCCCGCAGGTGTGGCTGGCGCTGGCGATCGTCACGTTCGGCCTCGGCGGCGTGTTCGCCTGCCTGTCCTACATCGCGCCGATGCTCACCGACATCGCCGGCTACTCCCCCGGCCACGTGACGGTGCTGCTCTCGCTCGCCGGTGTCGGCATGACCATCGGCAACTACGTCGGCGGCCGCCTCGCCGACAAGCGCCTCATGCCGAGCCTGTACGTCTCGCTGCTCGCGCTGGCCGCGGTGCTCGGGATCTTCACGATCACCGCGCAGGGCAAGGTCGGCGCCGCGATCACGATCTTCTTCGTCGGGCTCGCCGGCTTCATGATCGGCCCGATGATGCAGGCGCGAATCATGGAGAAGGCAGGCGGCACGCCGTCGCTGGTCAGCGCGGCCGTGCAGTCGGCGTTCAACATCGCCAACTCGATCGGCGCCTACCTCGGCGGCCTGGTGATCGCGGGCGGCCTCGGCCTGGTCGCGCCGAACTGGGTCGGCGCGCTGCTGGCGGTCTTCGGACTCAGCATCGCCGTGGTCTCCGGCGGGCTGGACAAGCGCGAAGAGCGCCAGCAGCTCGCGCTCGCCTAGTCGAGCGGCCCGCCGGTGATCGTGAAGGTCACGAACAGCATCAGGGTGGCAAGGCCGGAGTAGGTCAGGCAGTCGACGGCCTTGCCCCTGATCGCCAGCAGGCCGGCCTGCTCATCGGACAGCACCGCCCGCAATATCGCGCCGACCAGCAGCGCGGCACCGATCAGCGCCCCGCCCTGCCGCCAGTGGTACTGCCCGATCCGCAGCGCCGCGACGGCGACGATCAGCAGCACCGCCGCGAACGGCAGCTGCGTCAGCCGGGTGCGCTTGGGCGTCACGACACTCACGCGAGCGAACGCTCGGCGGCTTCGACGACATTGCTGACGAGCATCGCGCGCGTCATCGGCCCGACCCCGCCGGGGTTCGGCGAGAGCCAGCCCGCGACCTCCTCGACGCCTGGCGCGACGTCGCCCGCGAGCTTGCCGTCCACTCGGGACACACCGACGTCGAGCACGGCCGCGCCGGGCTTGACCATGTCCGGCGTGATGATCCCCGGCACGCCGGCGGCGGCGATGACGATGTCCGCGCGCTTCACCTCGGCCGCGAGGTCGCGGGTACCGGTGTGGCACAGGGTGACCGTCGAGTTTTCACTCCGCCGGGTGAGCAGCAGGCCCATGGTGCGACCCACGGTGATCCCGCGGCCGACGACCGTGACGTTCGCGCCGTCCAGCGGGACGTCGTGGCGGCGCAGCAGCTCGATGATCCCGTACGGCGTGCACGGCAGCGGTCCCGGCTGGCCGAGCACCAGGCGGCCGAGGCTGCCCGGCGCGAGCCCGTCAGCGTCCTTTTCGGGTGCGATGCGCTCCAGGATCGGGCCCGCGTCCAGGTGTTTCGGCAGCGGGAGCTGCACGATGTAGCCGTGGCACGCCGGGTCGGCGTTGAGCTCGTCGATGACGGCTTCGAGCTTCTCCTGCGTGATGTCGGCTGGCAGGTCGCGGCGGATCGAGTTGACGCCGATCTTCGCGCTGTCCGCGTGCTTCATCTTCACGTAGGAGTGCGAGCCGGGGTCGTCACCCACAAGGACGGTGCCGAGACCGGGTGTCACCCCCCGCTCAGCGAGAGCCGCGACGCGGGGCGCGAGCTCCGCGAAGATGGCGTTTTTGGTGGCCTTGCCGTCCAGAACGATCGCCGTCACGGCGACCATTCTGGCAAAGCCGTCTCCGACGGGTTCAGTGTGGACACATTTGCCCAGGTCAAGGCATTTCACCGGGTGTTCAAGGCCGCAAACCTCACATGCGGGGTGCACAGCGGCCGTTGAACAGTCAAAATGTTCACGTGGCACAACCGACGACCCAGCTGAACGCGACCGAGCAGGACACACTGGTCAAGCAGATCGGCCTTGCCCTGCTGCGAGCCGCCCCGCGCGACTGGCGCCGGGTCACCGCGGAGTACCGAGCCGTCGGCAGGTACCACGAGATGACCGGCGAGATCATCACCGAGGACGGCACCGCGGTCGAGTGGGTCGCCACCCACGACATCGCGACGCTGTTCGGCAAGCTCCGTGCCGGGATGTACCGGGACGGCCGCGGTACCTGGTTCAACGCCAAGTACCAGCTGGACCACCCGTCGAGCTACAACCTGGAGTACAACCGCGACGAGCCGCGCTGGCACCTGGCGCCGCCGCCGCAGGCGTACTCCGACGAGCTGCGGATGTTCCCGCGCTCGGAGGAGAACGTCCCCGAGTGGCTGATCCGCCGCATGTCGGGGCTGCAGCCGGAAGGCGCGCCCCGGTTCCGCATCGCCCGGATCTTCGACACCATCGGCCCGGCCGGGCGTCCGGTGATCAACCGGCCCGATCTCGAGGTCGATGAGCAGGACAGGCTGCTCGACTACCTCGACGCCGCGCCGCTCGTGGTCTCCGAGCGCGGCTACGACGTCGACCGGCTGGCCCAGACGCCCGAGGCGACCGTGCCGGTGGCGTTCCACAGCGACGGGCAGTGGATCTGGCCCGCCGCCGTCAACTTCTACCTGCGTGAGTACGGGGTCTCCCCCGAGCCCGACCTGGTCGAGCACATCAGGGGCACCGGGTTCACGCTGCCCGACGCCGACGAGGCGACGCTGCAGGCGGCCGCCGCGTACCTGCAGCCGCCGCGGCCCGCGCAGGTCCCGCCGCAGGCCAGCGCGCCGCCGCCCCCGCCGCCCGCCGCTCCGCCGGTCGCGCCGGTCGTCCCTGTGGTGCCACCCGCACCGCCCGCGCCGCCGGTGGCCGAGCCGGAGCAGGCCGTGCCCGTCGCGGCCGAGCACCCGCCGTTCGAGGACGAGTTCGACCAGACCCAGATCCACGATCCGTTCATCGACGACTTCGACGATGAAGAGGAGGAGCAGCAGTTCCACCAGCCGGAGCCCGCGGCTCAGCTGATCGAGGAGAGCCCGGAGGAGATCACCGAAGAGGTGCCTCCCGGGATGGGCGCCAACGGCACCGAACCCGGTGTCGAGCAGCCGACCGCGTTCGCGCCGCCGCCGATGCCCGAACCCGAGCCGGTTCCGCAGGCGCCGATCGTGCGGGTCGTGCACGAACCGGAACCCGAGCCGGAGCCCGAGCCCGAGCCGGAACCGGAGCCCGAACCGCGTGAGCCGGTGCTGAACCAGCTGCAGGCGAAGCTCGGCGAGCTGAACGTGCCGGAAGCGGCGTACAGCATCGGCGAACCCGCTGACCACGGCTGGAGCGTCGAAGAGGTCGAGTCGGGCTGGCGGGTCGGCTGGTACGACGGCGAGCTGTCCAACCCGGCCGTGTTCGGCGACGCCGAGGACGCCGCGGCGTTCATGCTCGGCAAGCTGCTGCTCGATCCGGACGGCCAGGCCTTCGCCGCGCCGCCGGAACCCGAGCCCGAACCGGAGCCGGTCGCCGAGGAGCCACCCGCGCCGGTCATGGCGACGTTGACGCCGGAGCAGGCGACGGGTGTGCCCGCCGCGGCTCCCCCGGCGCAGGACGACTTCGACCCGCAGGCCACGCTCGCGCACGACCCGCGTGGTGGCCCGCCGACCCTCGCCGACGACTCGCTCGGCGGGCCGCCGACCCTCGCGGCGCCGCCGGTCGCCCCGCCGCCGTTGCCGCAGCGTGGGCAGGGCGCGCCGGTCCCGCCGCCGCCACCGCCCGCCGGGGCGCCCGTTCCGCAGGCACCTCCCGCGCCGCCGCGTCGCGAGCCGCCGCCACCGGCGCCGACCGTCGCGGTCCCGGTACCGCCGCCGCCCGCGCCGCCCAGGCAGGAGCCTGCCCGCGCGGCCGCGCCGTCGTCGAACCAGCAGTGGCCGATCGGCCCGATGTCGGGCGAGCCGCCGCTGACGTTGTTCCGTGGCAAGGAACTCCGTGAGCTGCCCGCGGGCAGCGAACTCGACCGCTTCGGCGGCCCGAACGGCAACCTGACCTACGCCGCCGGGACACCGTTCGAGGAGCGCTCGCTGGTGCCGGAATGGGTCAACCGGCCGTACCACGTGTACCGGGTGCAGCGGCCGATCGAAGCGCTGGCCGGCGTCGCGATCCCGTGGTTCAACCAGCCGGGCGGCGGGTCGGCGTACCTGCTGCCCGCGTCGATCGAGACCCTGCTGGCCGAGGGTGACCTGATCGAGCTGGATCCGGGCGAGCCCCCGGTCGACTGAGCTGGGAAAAAAATCCCAATGCGTCTTTCGGTCCTTGGTAGGGACCGAAAGACGCATTCGGGACGTCCTGGGGACCTAACGACGCATTGGGATTTTTTCAGCTGACCAGGAGGCCGTGGGCGGCCGCGTAGGCGACTGCCGTGTCGAGGTCGACGGTCGCGCCGGTGAAGGTGCCCTGTACCAGGCCGTGTGCGTCGAGCTTGGCCGAGCGGAGGTCGGCGCCGGTGAAGTTGGCGCCCTGGAGCCGGGCGCCGCGCAGGTCGGCGCCGGTGAGGTCGGTTTCGGAGAGATCGGCCTCGAGCAGGTTGGCCTCGCGGAAGCGCAGGCCGGCCAGCAGCACCTTGCCGAGGCGGGCGCGGCTGAGCGAGGCGAGCGAGAAGTCGCACTCCGTCAAGGAGATCGGGCGCATCCGGCAGTCCACAAAGGACGATCCGAGCAGTGAGCAGCCTGACCATTTGGTGTCCGCGAGCACCGTCCGGTCGAAGGTGCACGAGCGGAACGCCGACGAGGCGTGCACGGAGTCGCCGAGGTCGGCCTTGGTGAAGTCGCACTCGTCGAAGGTGCAGCCCTGGGTGCGCAGGCCGCGCAGGTCGGCCTCGCTGAAGTCGCAGCGGACGAACTGCCGCTTCTCCCAGCGCGCGTTCGGCATGACGGCGTCGCGGTAGTCCTCGCCCGTTTCGATCACCCTGGCAGGGTATCCGGCCACTCGACGCGGTCGAACAGCGCGCGGAGCCGGGCGGCCCGTGCGGGGTGGCCGGTGCCGGCCCAGCCGATGCGGCCGAGCAGGTAGGCGCGGAAATCCGGGTGCCCGTAACGGTTTTGCGCCGCGGGGCCGGTACGGGCACAGTTGTGCAGCACCGCGCGCAGGTCGTCGTAGTCCGCGCGGGCGGCCGCGGGCGCCGAGTTGACGACCAGGCCCGCGACGCGCTGCCGGTGCTGCGCCCCGGCGACCGAGGTCTTGCTGTCCCGCAAGCGAAATCCCTCGGCGCGCACGATCTCGCGGACGCCGGGCAGCAGCCGGTGCAACGGCAGATCGGCGGGTCCGGAGAAGGCGAGATCGTCGGCGTAGCGGGTGTACGTGGCGCCGAGCACGCGCGCGAGCCCGGCGAGCCTGCGGTCGAGGTGCTGGGTGACCGCGTTCGCCACCGGCGGCGACGACGGCGCGCCCTGCGGCAGGTGCGTGCGGGCGAGATTGTTCAGCAGCCGTACGCGGGACGCGTCGCGCTTGCCGCCGGGTGCGGCGGTGATGACGTCGACCGGCACGGCCGTGGTGAGCACTCCGGCCAGCGCGACGGCGACGGCTTCCGGGTAGCCCGCGAGCAGGAGCAGCGAACGGACCCTGCGCGCGGACACGGACGGGAAGAAGCCTTCGAGGTCCATACGCACGACGAGCGCCTGACCCGCGTGCGGCGCCGCGCAGGTCAGCGATGACCTACCGGCGCGGAAACCGTGCGCGGCGTCGTGCACCGGCAGCGCGGCCACGACATGGCGGGCCACTCGGCGTTGCAGTTCGGCGAGCCGCGGCTTCGGCCGTTCGAGCAGCCGGATGCCGCCGCTCGCCGTGGGGATCCAGCGATAGGTGTAGTGCCGCAACGGTTCGTCCGCGCGCCTGTTCCAGGTGCGCGTGTCGGCGAACCAGCTCAGCTCGCCTTCGGTCAGGTCCAGCGCCCGCGCGCAGTCCGCGAACGTCTCCCAGCGCGCGACCTGCCATCGCCACACCGGATCGAGCACCGAACCCCCTCCCGGACGACGCGACGCGGAGATGACCTCGTTCTCCGTTCGGCCGCGCCGCGTCGTCCGCGGAGCGTGCCCATCGGCGTGGGGTGCCGGTGCGTAGGTGTCGTGGTGCGCCCCGGGGTTGCCCCGGAGCGGGTGGATCGCTCCACCGTGCTCACCTCCGCGTCGCTGCTCCCCACACTAGCGAGTGGGCATGATCTTCGCGCTCGTCACGTAGTCCATGGCTTCGGTGTAGCGCGGCATTGTCATGCGGCGCATGGCTTCCGCCTCGTCGAGCTCCTCCAGCCGCTCCTGGATCCACCAGACGTTGCCGAACGGGTCGCGGACGCGGCCGACCTTGTCGCCGAAGAACAGCTCAGTCATCTCGGTGACGGCGGTGGCGCCCGCTTCGAGCGCCTTCTTGAACGTGGCGTCGCTGTCCTCGACGTAGAGCCGCAGGTACGCGGGCGAGTCCTGCCATTCGGGGCGCGAGTCGAAGAACATCACCACCGAGTCGCCGATCCGCATCTCGGCGTGCCCCACGGAACCGTCGGGCATCGCCACCACCGCGATCTCCTCGGCGTCGAACGCCCGCGCGGCGAACGCCATCGCCTGGCGGCTGTCCGGGGTGATGATCCACGGGGTGACGGCGTGGTAGCCCTGGGGAATCGGCATTGTCTGGCTCCTTCACGGTTGGCTTGCTGAGACCAACGCTAAGGACCATCTAGGCCAGTTCTTGTCCTACTGGGAGAAACGGCCCGACATTTTTCATGGCCCGCGCGACGTACTCCTCCTTCTCGCCCACCGGCGCGACGTAGTGCAGCGCGTCCACCGCGGCTTCGGTGCCGACCAGCCGGCTGATGACCCAGGCCGCCAGGTAGTGCGAGGCGAGGCAGCCGCCCGCGGTCGCGACGTTTCCCTTGGCGTACAAGGGCTGGTTCAGCACTTCGACCCCGGCGGCGATGACCCACGGCTTGGTCGTGAGGTCGGTGCAGGCGGGAACGCCGTCGAGCAGACCGAGCTTGGCGAGCACGAGCGTCCCGGAACACTGCGCGGCGAGCAGCTGCCGATCGGGGTCAAGACCGCGCAGCACCGACATGATCGCCGGATCCTCCACGACCTCGCGTGTCATCGCCCCGCTTCCCACGATGACCGCGTCCGCCGCGCAGGCCTCCTCCAGCGTCGCCATCGACGAGATCACGACGCCGTTCATCGAACGGACCGTCGGCGCGGGGCTCGCGATCGACACCCGCCAGCCGGGCCGTTTGACCCGATTGAGGACACCGAGCGCGATGAGCGAGTCGAGTTCGTTGTAGCCCTCGAAGGTCAAGATCGCGATGTGCATGGAGAGAAGCCTAGGAACCGAATCCATGACAGTCGAATAATTGTCATGGATACAATCCTGGACCGTGGCAAGGATTCCCCGGTACAAGCAGGTCGTCGACACCCTCGCGGCCGAACTCCGCGAGGGACGTCTGCCCGCCGGAACCCGCCTGCCCACCCATCGCGAACTCGCCGCACGCGAAGGCATCGCGCTGGTGACCGCGACCAGGGTTTACGCCGAACTGGAGGCGATGGGCCTGGTCAGCGGCGAACAGGGCCGCGGCACGTTCGTGCGCGACCTGGCGGTGCCGCCCGGCCAGGGAATCGACCAGCGCGCCCTGGCCGTCGACGCCGTCGACCTCAGCTTCAACTACCCCTCGGTCCCAGGCCAGGCGGACCTCTTGCGCCAAGCTCTGCGAGACCTGACGACCGCGGGCGATCTCGACGCGCTCTTGCATTACCAACCCCACGGCGGCCGTCCCGACGACAGAGCCTCGATCGCCCGTCATCTCCGGCGCCGCGGCCTGACCGTGTGCGCCGGCCAAATCCTCATCACGAGCGGAGCCCAGCACGGGCTCGCGGCGGTGGCCATGGCGACGCTCCACCACGGCGACATCGTGGCGGTCGACGCGCTCACGTACCCCGGTTTCAAGGTGCTCGCGCACTCACTCGGGCTGGAACTCGCGCCGCTCCCGGTCACCCCGCGCGGCCCCGATTTCGAAGCGCTGGAACAACTTTGCGCCCAACGGCCGGTCCGCGCGCTCTACGCGATGCCGACGCTGCACAACCCGCTCGGCTGGGTGCTGCCCGCCCGCGCCCGCAAACGGCTGGTCGCGATCGCCCGCCGCCACGGCGTGATCGTCATCGAAGACGCCGCGTACGCCTTCCTGGCCGAGAACTGCCCGCCGCCACTCGCGGCCCTCGCGCCGGAGACCACGGTCTACGTCTCCAGCTTGTCCAAAAGCGTCGCCACCGGACTGCGCGTCGGCTTCGTCGCGGCGCCCGCGGCGCTGGTCCCCGGCATCGAACGCGCGATACGGGCGACCACCTGGAACACACCCGCGCTCACCACCACGATCGCCTGCCGCTGGCTCGACGACGGCACCGCCGACCACCTCGAAATCCGCAAACGTGACGACGCGGCCGCGCGGCAGAGCATCGCCCGCGAAGTCCTCAATGGACTCATCGGTCATCCGTCGTCCTACTTCGCCTGGCTTCCGCTGGCGGAAAACGCGCGGGCGGACCGGATCGCGGCGACGCTGGCCCGGCAGCGGATCCATGTCTCCACCGCCGAGCCGTTCGCGACCACCACCGCTGTGCCGCAAGCACTTCGGCTCGCACTCGGTTCGATCGGTCTGCCCGAGCTACGCCGGACGCTGGCCGACGTCCGACAAGTGGTCGACGAGGACGCGCTCAGCTAATGGAAATCGCGTGACTTCGACCGGATGCGCATGGGCAGGTTCTGCAGCCGGTCGGCCAGTATGTTGACCACGCCTTCGTTCTTTTCCACCACGCCTCGGATGAGCAGCGCGGAACTGTTCCGCGCGACGCGGTGATACCGGCGCCAGAGGCCGAGTGTGCAGATCACGTTGATCATCCCCGTCTCGTCTTCGAGGTTGAGAAAGGTGATACCGCCCGCGGTCGCCGGCCGCTGGCGATGCGTCACCGCGCCGCCGACGAGCACCCGCTGGCCGTTCTCGCAATCCTTGAGCTTGTCGGCGGGCACCACACCCAGCGCGTCGAGCCGCTCCCTGATGAACTGCGTCGGGAAGCTGTCCGGGGACACCCCGGTCGCCCAGACGTCGGCGACGGCCAGTTCGAGACCGTCCATTCCGGGCAGTACGGGTGCCTCGATTTGGCTTCCTGGCAGCTTTTCCTCGCGCTCCTCGGCGGCGGGACCGGCCGCCCACAGCGCTTGCCGCCGGTCTTCGAGGAAGCAGCCGAACGCGCCGGCCGTCGCCAGCGCCTCCACCTGCGGGGTGGTCAGCCGGACGCGCCTGGCCACGTCGGTCATGTCCTGATACTGCCCGTGCCCGCGCTCTTCGGCGATGCGTTCGGCCAGTGCCTGCCCGATCGTCCGGATGCTGGCGAGTCCTAATCGGACGGTCCCGGCGCCTTCGAGGGTGGCGTGCGGGAGGCTGGCGTTGACATCGGGGCCGAGCACGGTCACGCCGTGCCGCCGTGCGTCGGCGACCAGCGACTGCGGCGAGTAGAACCCCATCGGCTGAGCACGCAGCAACGCCGCGCAGAACGCGTCCGGGTGATACAGCTTGAAGTACGCGCTCGAAAAGACGAGGTGCGCGAAGCTCAGCGCGTGGCTTTCCGGGAACCCGAAGTTCGAGAAAGCCTTGAGCTTCAAGAAGATCTTCTCGGCGAGTTCGAGCTCGACGCCGTTCAGCACCGCGCCGTCGAGGAACCGCTTGCGTAGCCGTTCCATCCGCTTCTCCGACCGTTTGGAGCCCATCGCGTGCCGGAGCTGATCGGCCTCGGCCGCGGTGAAGTTCGCGACGTCCAGCGCGATCTGCATCATCTGCTCCTGGAACAGCGGCACCCCGCAGGTCTTGTGCAAAGCGTTGCGCAGCAACGGATGGTCGTAGGTCCAGGTCTCCTGCCCGGTCTTGCGCCGGATGTACGGGTGCACGGAACCGCCCTGGATCGGGCCCGGCCGGATCAGCGCGACCTCGACCGCGAGCTCGTAGAAGCGACGGGGTTTCAGCCGGGGCAGGGTCGCCAGCTGGGCTCGACTCTCCACCTGGAAAACACCGATGGCGTCAGCCTTGCAGAGCATGTCGTAGACCTTCTGGTCCGTGATGTCGAGCTTGGCGAGGTCGATCTTCTCGCCCTTGTGCTCCTCGACGAGGTCGAGCATGTAGTGCAGCGCGGACAGCATGCCGAGGCCGAGCAGGTCGAACTTCACCAGCCCGACGTTCGCGCAGTCGTCCTTTTCCCATTGCAGGACACTGCGGTTCTCCATCCTGGCCCACTCGATCGGGCAGACCTCGCTGACCGGCCGGTCGCAGATGACCATGCCGCCCGAGTGGATGCCGAGGTGGCGCGGGAAGTCCTCGAGTGCGTTCGCGAGCGCGACGACCTCGTCCGGGATGTCGTGGTCATGGTCCTTTTCGGTCTCACGCAAGGAACCCCAGCGGTCGATCTGCTTGCTCCACGCGTCCTGCTGCCCGGTCGGGAAGCCGAACGCGCGCGCCGCGTCACGGACCGCGGAGCGCGAACGGTACGTGATCACGTTCGCCACCTGCGCGGTGCGGAGCCTGCCGTGCTTCTCGAAGACGTACTGGATGGCCTCCTCACGGCGATCGGACTCGATGTCGACGTCGATGTCCGGATAACCGTCACGGTCCGGCGCGAGGAATCGCTCGAACAGCAGGCCTTCCTTGACGGCGTCGACGTTGGTGATGCCCAGCGCATAGCAGACCGCGGAGTTCGCGGCGGATCCTCGGCCTTGGCAAAGGATGTCGCTGCGACGGCAGAAGTCGACGATGTCGTGCACGATCAGGAAGTAACCGGGGAAGCCCAGGTCCTCGATGATCCGCAGTTCGTGGTCGAGCTGCTCGTACGCCTCCGGCCGGTCGACGCGGGCGCCGAACTTCTTCAGCGCGCCGACGTAGGTCAGCTCACGCAGGTAAGTGGCTTCGCTGTGCCACTCCGGCACGTCGAACGGCGGCAGTTTCGGCGCCACCAGCTTGAGGTCGAAGGCGCATTCGGTGCCCAGCAACGCCGCGCGCTGCACGGAACCGGGGTACCGGTCCCGGAAGATCCTGTCCATCTCCTCGCCGGACCGCAGGAAGGCCATCCCGGACGCGGGCAGCCAGCCTTCCATGTCGTCGAGGCTGCGCCTGGCCCTGATGGCGGCCATCGCCGCGGCCAGCCTGCCGCGCTCGGGCCGCGCGTAGTGGGCAGCGGTCGTGGCGACCGTCGGCAGGCCGAAGTCCTTCGCCATCGCGTAAAGGATGTCGTTGTGCGTGCTGTCGAGCGGCTGGCCGTGGTCGGTCAGTTCGACGTACACGTTGTCGGCGCCGAACAGGTCGACCAGCTGCTGCAGCCGCCTGGCCGCCGCGTGCGCGCCCTGGGTGAGCAACGCCTTGCGCACCGCGCCCTTGCGGCAGCCGGTGAGCACCGCGCACTGCCCGCGCACCTCCTCGGCGACCTCTTCGAGCCGGTAGACCGGACGGCCTTTTTCCGCGCGCTGGTCCTTGGGCAGCTCCACGTCGTGCCCGCGCAGCTGGCCCGCGGTGATCGCCCGGCACAGGCTCGCGTAGCCGTCGGTCTTACGCGCGAGCAGCAGGAGATGCTCGCCTTCGGGATCGGCGATCCCGTTCTGTGGCTGGGAAAGCCCGAAACTCAGCTCGGTGCCGTACACCGTGCGCACGCCGAGCTCACGTGCCGCTTCGGCGAAGCGGACCACGCCGTACATGCCGTCGTGGTCGGTGAGCGCGATGGCGTCGAGGCCGAGCCTGGCCGCCTCCTCGACCAGCTCCTCGGGATGACTCGCGCCGTCGAGGAAGCTGAAGTTGGAATGGCAGTGCAGCTCGGCGTACGGGATACGGTTGCTGGTGCCCGCGTCGTCCTCGCCGCGCAGGCCGAGTTCGCCAGGCCTGAGGTAACCCTCGCGCTTGCGGCCCCACGCCGGGCTGTCGTTGCCGTCGCCCGGCGGGTCGCCGGTGAGGGCCTTGTTCAGTTCCGCCCACCGCATCGGCGGGTTGTTCCAGCCCACGTCAGCCTCGTAGGTTTTCCCGCGACACGCGCTGCACCGGGATGAGCGCCGCCAGATCGATGTCGAGCCACTCCAGCAGCTGCTGGTTGTAGTCCTCTTCCTCGGACATTCAGTCGTACATCCCTTCGATCATCCACAGTGGACGTTCACCGCCCACGCGGGTCAGCAGCAACGCGGTGTCGTCTTCCAGCAGCACCTGCATGCGCGCGGCGACGCCTCTGCCGTCACTGGCCCACCACTGGCCGTCCACCAGCCACGGGCCCGCCCAGTCGAGCACCAGCTTCGGCTCGCCGCTGTCGAGACCGACCTGGTACGGCGGCGCGGTGACCCGTCTCCTGGCGTCGATGGCGACCTCGCGGCCGTCCGCGTCGACGACGACGGCCCGCACCGGCCGGTCGAGCACGATCGACGGCGAAGGCGACGGCAGCCGGCCTGGCCACGTCGTGCCTTCCGGCGCCGCCTCGGCTCTCGGATCGCCCCAAGGCACCAGCCGGACCCGCTCGGCGGGCCCGCGGCCGCCATCGAGCAACGCGGTGAAGACGCTCTCGGGACCGAGCAGGCCCTGCACCCGGACCAGTGCCCTGGCCGCCTTGTCCGCGGCGAGCGCGTGTTCGGTGCCTAGCATCCCGAGCTGCAGCGAGCGGCCTTCGACGGTCTCTTCCGGCTCGAGCCGCAGCCGCACCACACCGGACGTCGGCCGGTCGCGCGCCTTGAGCCAGCCCTCGAACTGCCAGCGCACCCGATCCGCGATCCCTTGCGGGGTAAGGGGTTCCGCACACCGCCAGACCCGGCCGAACTCCTCGTCCCGCTCGGTGACCGCGTAGATGCCGATCCGCGTGCAGGCCAGCCCCCGGCTCGCCAGCCCGGCGTGGAACCGCTCGCCGAGCGACTTCGCGATGAAGGCGGCGGCGTCCACCCGGTCGAGCGGTGGCTCGAAAGTCTTGGTGACGGCCAATTCCGGCGGCGGCCTGCGCCGGGTCGGCGGCCGATCCGACCGGCCCGCCGCCAGCCGGTACGCGAGCAGGCCCGCGCCGCCGAACCGGGTGATCACGTCCCGCTCGGCCAGCGCGGCGAACGCGCCGAGTGTGCGCAGGCCGAGCCTTTTGAGCAGGTCCACGAGCTCGGCCCGCTCCGCGCCAGGCTGGTCGAGCTCGTGGATGCCCAGCGGGGCGAGGAAAGCGGCGGCCGTGCCCCGCTCGACCAGCGCCGACCGGTGCGCCGCCAGCGTCGCGGCGAACAACCCGTCCGCGACCCCGACCTGGCACTCCACCCCCGCCGCACCGGACACGTGGTCGACCAGCTTCTCGACCAGCTGGTATTCGCCGCCGAAGTAGCCGGCGGCGCCGTCCACCGGCACCGCGACCAGCCCCGGCCGCACCACCTCGACCCCGACGACCAGCTCTTCGACCGCGGCCGCGACCGGCTCGAACAGCCGGGCGTCGCGCCCGTCGTCCTCCCCGAACACACCCAGCTCCGGGCACCGCGCCTGCGCCTCACGCCGCCGCATGCCGCGGCGGACGCCCGCCGACCTGGCGACCGCCGTGCACGCGACCACCCGATTGGCGCAGAAAACCGCGGCAGGCAAATGCGGTGAGTGCCCTTCGGCGGCGCCCGCCGCCACCGCGGGCCAGTCCGGGCACCAGAGGACCAGCATGCGCTTGCCGCTCATCCGACCTCCGACGAGAAGATCGAACGCACGTTTTTCTCTTGCTCCGCAACGCTTCCCGCCGGACCGGGCAAGAGCACCCGCGTGCTCATGGGCCGTGCCGCCGCACCCCTTCCCCGGGCGTGGACCACGACTCCACGAGCACGCAGGTGCCCATACCCCGCTTCGAGCCCGGACCAGCGGCCCGGTTCGCAGCGAAGCTCCACCTCGGCGCCGGGCCAGGAACCCAGCGAAAGCAGCACGGCGTCCCGATGCCGTGCCCGCGCGGACAGCCGCCTGGCCACCTGCGCGTTCACCCCGGCGGCCCCGACCGCCACCAGATCGACCCCGTCCAGCAGTGCGGCGGCCACCGCGGGGAACTCGACGCCGGGGCGGGGAATGAGAGCGAGCCTGCCCACCTCGACGCCGAGCTCTTCCGCGGCGGCCAGGCCGAGCGTGGGCACGCCCACCACTGCGGCCCACGACCCGGCCGCCGTGGCCTCCGCCAGCAACGCGAGCAGCAAGGAGACCGAACCCAGCACCGCGACGGTGCTCCCGCGTTTCAGTCCCCCCGACGGCAGCAGATCGGCGAAGGCGGGATGCACCCTGAGAACCCCGCCCGTCGATCGCGCGTGCTCGGCAGCGGACGCCACTCCGCTGGCCGTGCTCACCCCTGGCAACGAAGCCAGCCGCGCCACTCCCGCCGACACCCCGCACCCGCTTCCTCTCCATGACCAACGCCGCCGGCGCACGCCCCCGCGAAAAGGCGTGCTCTGGCGGCGCTACGGTCACCGCGGGGAAGGCGGCGAACTCTCGCACCTCGAACACTTGTTCGACAAATCCAGTACACACGATCCGGCCGAGTGCTGTCAAGCCGACTGTGACCTGCGGCGAAAGTCCGTCGTCGACCTTGATCAAGGTTGTTATGCTCCCGGCGAATCGCGGTGTCGACCGCGGCTGGGGATTTAAGGAAGAACCATGCTCAACCTGCGAAAACTGACTTTTGTAGTGGGTTCCGCGCTCGTGCTCGCCGCCCTCACCCCGATGGCGGCTTCCGCCGACCCGTCCGTCGAGGAACTGCCCGCGCTCGACGGCGGTTCCGGCACCGGCGCCTGGGGCGTCAACGACGACGGCGTGATCGTCGGCTGGTCGAACACCGAGGGCACCACGCACGCGGTCCGCTGGGACCCGGACGGCTCGGTCAACGACCTCGGCACCCTCGACGGCGACACCGGCAGCCGCGCGTACGGCGTCAACGCCGTCGGCGCGATCGTCGGCTCCTCGTCGAACGCCGACCACCAGCGCCCGGTCATGTGGACCCCGGAAGGCGAGATCATCGAGCTCGCCTCGCTGCCCGGCATCGACTTCTGCGAAGCCAAGGCCATCAGCGAGCGTGGCGAGATGGCGGGCTGGTGCTCCGCGTCCGGCAACAGCTACGACGGCCACGCCGTGCGCTGGACCGCCGAGGGCGAGGTGACCGACCTCGGCACCCTGCCCGGTGGGCGGACCAGCACCGCGACCGGAATCGCCTCCGACGGCACGGTCGCCGGTTCGGCACAGGGCTCCGACGGCCGGACCCAGGCCGTCCGCTGGAACCCGGACGGCGCGATCGCCTCGCTGCCCAACCTGCGTAACAGCTACTACTCCGTGGCCAACGGCATCAACAACGACGGCGCGATCGTCGGCACCCTGCAGGCCACGGTCGGCCGCGACTACGGCGTCTTCGCCGTCCGCTGGAACACCGACGGCACCGTCACCGAGCTTCCCGGCTTCCCGAACTCGGGCCGGAACGACAGCGGGGCGCGGGCGATCAACGACGGCGGCGTCGTCGTCGGCGAGTCGCGGACCCCGGAAGGCCGGTCCAACCCGGCGCGCTGGACCGCGGACGGCGTGACGGACCTCGGGACGCTGGAAGACGCGGGGCCGGGAACGATCTCGTTCGCGACCGCGGTCAACTCGAACGGCCTGATCGTGGGCAACTCGGGCGGCAAGGCCGCTCGCTGGACCGAGTAAAAGGTCGTGAGTGGTACGGCCGGTTCTATTGAGAGGAAGGGCTGTGGCGTGCGTCGGTCTGGCTGACGAGGTCACGTCGCGAGGCCCGGACGCACGGCATTCGCGGCTGAGAGAGGCGAAGGCAAGGGGTCGTGAGTGTTTAGACCGGTTAGAACCCAATGCCGGGTAGTTAGGGCGTGGGGTGTGGTGTCAAGACGGTGGTTGTGTAGGTGACTTTTTGTGATGGTGGTGTTCCCGGGCGTTTGGATGGGAATGGTGAGGTGGGTCGTTTCCGTGCTCGGGGGCATTGCCGTGACCTGTGGTGTTGTGGGTTGAGTCTGCGGGTTGCTCGGTGTGTAGCGTGTGTGTGGCGGTGGTCGGGGGTGGCTCCGCGGTGGCTGATGATGCTGTCGGTGATGGTGGTCAGCGCGAGGGTGAAGGACACGCGGTTGATGTCGACGTCGGCGGTGTCGGCGCTGTCCTGGGCGAAGCGCCGTAGCAGTTGGTAGGTGGTCAGGTAGGCGTAGACCTCTTGCTCGATCCCGGTGTGGGTGCGTGAGCGCAGGACCCGTCCGGGGCCTTTTTGCAGCACTTTCCAGGAGTAGAAGGCGCGTTCGATGTCCCAGCGGCGCAGGTAGAGGTCGATCAGGTCCGCGGCGGGTGCGGCGTGGTGGTCGAGGATGGTGGTGATCAGCTGGTAGTGCTCGTGGCGGGTGTTGCCGTCGGCGGTGGTGATGGTGATCATCGCGGTGATCACGCGCACCGGCCGTGGGTCCGGCTGGTGGCGGTAATGCTTGCGGTTCGGGAACCGGGACAGGTAGGAGCCGTCGGGGCATGTCTGGTCGCTAGGCAGGTTGGCGTTGGATGTGGCGCGCCACAACAGGTCCGCTCCGGTCGTGGCCGCGGCGTGCCAGAGCGGCCATGTGTAGAAGTTGCGGTCGCCCAGCAGCAGGACGCCGGGGGTGAGTTTGTCCAGCAACCGTGTGGCGAGGGTGGTTTCCCCGTTCGCGGTGCTGGAGAACACAGCGCCGAGGAACGCGCGGGTGCCGCATTCCACCAGGCCCAGCAGCTGAAGTTTGCGGTAGCCGGACGGGCCGGCTTTCCCGCCCGCGAGCCCGAACAGGCGGGCGTTGTCCTCGGTGTCGGGCACGGGCCCTGTCATGATTTCCGTGTAAGCCACGGATGATTTCTTCTCTGATTCTAGTGGAGTGGCAGGCGGTCGGGGAAGAGTGCGGCGAGCGTGTTTAGTGCTTGTTTCCAGCCTCGGGTGCCGGTTCCTGATGGTCCGCCTCGGTTGCTGGTGATGTTGCGGAGTCCGAGGTAGAGCAGTTTTGTCGCGGCGGTGTCGCTGTCGAAATGGCCGCGGTTCTTGGTGATTTTCCGGAGCTGGAAGTTGATGTTCTCGATCAGGTTTGTTGTGTAGACGATTCTGCGGAGTTCGGGTGGATAGTCGAGGAATGGGGTGAAGTCGTTCCAGGCGTGTCGCCAGACCTGGATCGCGGCGGGGTATTGTATGCCGAAGTCTTTATCGAACTGAGTGAGTGCGATCTCGGCCGCCTCGAGTGTCGGCGCGGTGTAGATGTCCCGCATGGCGGCGGCGACTTTCTTCCGATCGCCATAGGAAATGAACCGCATGGCGTTGCGGATCACGTGCACGACGCAGGTTTGGACTACGGTGTCGGGAAACGCGCCGCGGATCGCGTCGGGCAGCCCGGTCAGGCCGTCGCAGCAGGCGATCAGGATGTCTTTCACGCCACGGTTGCGCAGGTCGGTGACGACCTTGGCCCAGAACTTCGCCGCTTCGGTGTCGGCGATCCAGAGCCCGAGGGCGTGTTTGCGGCCTTCCATGTCCACGCCGATGGCCAGGTAGGCGACCTTGGAGGTGACCACGCCCTTGTCCTTGACCCGCAGTCGCAGGCCGTCGACATAGAGAATCGGGTACATCTCGTCCAAAGGCCGAGATTGCCACAACGCGATCTCGTCGGTCACCACGTCGGTCACATTGGAGATCAATTCTCGCGACACGTTCACGCCATATACTTCACGTAAATGAGATTCGATATCCCGGGTGGTCATGCCACGCGAATACAGCGACAGGATCGCCTCGTCGATATTACCCAGCCTGCGTGCACGTTTCGGCACGATCGTAACTCGAACGAACCGTTCCGGTCACGCGGCACCGCCAGCTCGACCGGACCATTCGAAGTCGACACGGTTTTTGGAGACCTGCCATTCCGGGAATTCCCGGAACCGTTCCCGGCGGGGTCTCCTTTCTCATAGCCAAGATGATGGGTCATCTCGGCGTCCAGCGCCCTTTCGAGCACCGCCTTGGTCATCTGATTTAGCAATTCTTGGGCGCCCAGCGCGCCGCCATTCTCGTACGCGTCTTTCACCAACGCGTCCAGCGTTTCTGGCGGTAGCACGCGCGCGAGCGCTTCGCCGGCTGCGGAGCCCGGATCCCGGTCAGGTGTGTCCTCGGTCACAGGTGGAGCCTTTCTGGGTCGCGGTCAGCGACCCGATCCTGGTCCATCCGTGGCTTACACGGTTGTCATGACACGACCTGACCGCGTTGGCGGCGTATCTGCTGACCTATCAGCACATCCCGATCGCCCGCGCCGCGCAACTGCTGGCCGACGTGCTGGGCATGAACGTGTCCACCGGCTGGGTCTCCTCCGTGCTGCGGCAGGTCGCACCAGCCTTGCAACCGTTCACCGACGCCGTCCACGACGCGGTGCGCCGGGCGCCGGTGGCGCATTTCGACGAGACCGCGCTGCGCGCGGCCGGTGTCCGATGGTGGCTGCACTCGGCCTCCACCGAGAAACTCACGACCTATCTGCTGCACCCCCAACGCGGCCGCGACGCGATCGACGCGTTCGGTGTCCTGCCCGGCTTCGCCGGCATCGCGGTGCACGACGGCTGGCACCCCTACCGCACCTACACCGAGGTCGTCCACGCGCTCTGCAACGCCCACCACCAGCGCGAACTCATCGCCGCCACCGAAACCCACCCCGATCAGGACTGGCCCGGCCTGCTGATCGGCGTGCTCGACGAACTCAACGTCGCCGCCCACACCGCCCGCGACCTCGACCTACCCGAACTACCCGCCGAAGTCCTGCACCCGATGATCACCCGCTTCGACAAACACCTCGCCGACGGGCTGAACCTGCATCCCCGCAACCACATCGGACACCCGCAAGGCGGCCGGCCCCGCCAAAGCACAACCCGGGCCCTGCTCGAACGACTACACCGCCACCGCGACGACGTCCTGCGGTTCGCGTTCGACCTGACAGTGCCTTTCACCAACAACCAGGCCGAACGCGACATCCGCATGACCAAAACCCAACTCAAACTCGCCGGCTGGCGCACCACCACCGGAGCCACCACCTGGCTCACAGTGCGGTCCTACATCTCCACCACCCGCAAAAACGGCGTCCACACCCTCACCGCACTCCACAACGCCATCACCGGCAACCCCTGGCTACCAACCAACCCAGCAACCACCTGACTAGTTACACGGCCGGTTCTAACCGGCGTAAACACTCACGACCCCGAAACTGTCGGACCCCCTTGCTACTTTGCGAGTACAGGCGAAGAAGGAGGGTTTCCAGTGGCAGAGGTGGCATTGCGGCCGCTCGAGGACGCGGACCTCGACGCGGTGTTCGAGCAGATGCGCGATCCCGAGTCGGTCCGGATGGCCGCGTTCACGGCCAAGGACCCCGACGACCGCGCGGCGTTCGACGCGCACATGGCGAAGGTGCGTGCCGCGCCCGACGTCACCAACCGCGCGGTGACGCTCGACGGGCGGTTCGCCGGCACCATCGCGGCCTTCGTCGTGGAAGGCGACACCGAGCTCACCTACTGGATCGACCGCGCGTACTGGGGGCAGGGCGTCGCGAGCCGTGCGGTGGCTCTGCTGCTCGACGTCGTCACCGTCCGGCCGGTGCACGCTCGCGCCGCCAGTGACAACGAGGGCTCGCTCAAGGTCCTGCTGAAGGCGGGCTTCACGGTCGTCGGCACCGACGCCGGGTACGCGAACGCCAGGGGCGCCGAAATCGAGGAGACGATCCTGCGGCTCGACTGAGCGCCGGAAACTGTCGGACCCGCCGAGTAGAATCGAACAAAAGTTCGAATGATGGGGTACGCTGAGCAGGTCGGTGGCCCCGGGACGCGAGGAGGGGTAACCGATGCGGGTGACGACGGGTTTCGGTGGATCAGTACCGGGGTATATCAACGTCAGTGACGGGAAATGGGTCGGAGCGCGGGTGGGGGCTCGTGGTCCAGCTAGGACGTCGGGCTGGTCGCCTGGCGTGCGTCGACCGGTGTGCAGGGGCCGGAAAACGCCGCGCGCCGCGCCCTGGATGACTGGGCGCGGCGAGACGGCGAATATCGGAACGGCCAGGAACCTCTTACGTGAGGTTGATGCCCCGCGCGGAAAGCCACGGCAGCGGGTTGATCTTCTTGGTGCCGTTCTGCCAGACCTCGAAGTGCAGGTGCGGGCCGGTGGACTGGCCGCGGTTGCCGATCTCGGCGATCTGGTCGCCGCAGCCGACCTTCTGGCCGGCGCGCACGGAGAAGCTGTTCATGTGGCCGTAGACGGTCACGGTGCCGTCGTCGTGCTGGATGCGTACCCACAGGCCGAAACCGCTGGCCGGGCCAGCCTCGATGACAGTGCCGGCGGCGGCCGCGTAGATCGGGGTGCCGATCGAGTTCGCGATGTCGACGCCGAGGTGGCTCGTGCCCCAGCGGGCGCCGAAACCTGAGGTGAAGGTGCCCTTGGCGGGCAGGCAGGTCTTGGGCTTGGCGGCCTCTTCGGCCGCCTTGCGGGCGGCGGCTTCACGCTTCTCGCGGGCCTGGGTGACCTGCTCGCTGTCGGCCAGCTTCTGCGCTTCGGCGGAGGGGTCGCTCAGGTGCGACGCCGGGAGCAGTTCGGGTGCGCCGCCGGTGGCCGCGCCGCCGAGCCCGAAGGCCGCGCTCGCGTCGGTGGCGTTCGCCAGCGGGGTGACCGCGGCGTCGGAATCAGTGGCACCCGCCGAGTTCAGCGTCTGGCCTGCCGCGGCTGCGGCGAAAGCGCCACAGGCGACAGCGGCAACGACGACACGACCGCGCAGAGCTGACGAGGGAGGAGCAAGCCGGTGGGAACCCCGGACGCGAACGACGGCACCGTTCAGTGCGCCTTTCACAACCGGGGAAGAAGCTTGGCCGCCGGGGGAGCGGTGTGAAGCCAAGACGGGGCCTTCCGTGTTCGGGGAGTCAGGTCGGTCCGGAACGCCGGGCGGGGGATCCCGACTGAGCAACCTCGGGGGTGGTTGCTCGCTGTCCTTTTCGTGACCTGACTGTAATGGGGTTCGGGGGACAGTAACCAAGGGGCACCGTTCTGGGCAACATCCGTCCCGCGTGTCGGCTGAACGTGGAACGGCGTGCCGTGCTCGGACCAGTGGCTATTACGCAAAGTTGGGAGGGGGTTACATCCTTCGGTGTGACTTACGCAACAGGGGTTCCCCTAGGGGCAGCGGTATGAACGGACGGTTTGTGATGTCCGAGAGGCGAATAACCGGTTGCGCCGTCCGCCGTGATGGATCCCCGCAGCCTCCGCGCGCGAGCGCGCGCGTACGCGTGTGTTCACGCATCTGCGCGCACCAAGGCGCAGCCACCTCGGCAGGGCAGGGGAAGCCGGGCGACGTGTCGGGGTGCGTGGCGCGGCGTGGTCGCTCGGGTGCTTGCTAGCGTCTCCAGCCGATGCCGACCTCTGAAGCCTCTAAAGCCTCTGAAGCTGAAGCCGTGTCCACCCAGCCGCGGCCGGGGGCGTTGACCCTCGCGCTCGGGCTTTCCGCGGCCGCCACCGCCGCGCTGGTGCTCGGCGCGCTGCTGCCCTTCGTGACCGGTGTGTCCGCCGGGTTCTCCGCCGGGCCGATGCTGATCATTCTGGCGCTGCTGCCGTTCGCCGCCGCCGTCGTCTTCACGCTCAGGGGCCGCTACGGCCTGGCCGCCGGGGTGCTGCTCGGCGCCGCCGCGCTCGCGCCGGGACGCCTGGCGCTGGACATGCAGGTGCTCGCGGGCTCGCAGGACATCGTGCGGCCCGAGTACTACCTGCCGGGCCGGTACGACGATCCGCCGGTCGGGGTGGGTTTCTGGGTGCTGCAAGCCGGTTTCCTGCTGACCATCGCCGCCGGCTACGCCGCCAACCGGGTGGCGGAGTTCGAGGCCGACGCGCTGGGCGCGATCCCGGCGCGGCGCTGGTGGCAGCTGGTCGCACCGTTCCCGGCGATCTGGGCCGCGGTCGGCCTGGTGATGCCGCCGGTCGGCTCGACCAACGTCTTCCTGTTGTCCCGCTCGGCGTTCGAATCGCCCACCTATGTCCTCGCCGGTTATCTGCTGCTGGGTATCGGCGTGGTCGTCGCCGCTTCGGTCGCGCTGACGCAGGTGCCGGAGGTCGGCGCGGGCGTGCTCGTCGGGCTCGGCGCCGGACTGCTGGGTGTCGTCGTGCCCAGCGTGGTTTCGGGGCTGGCGGTCGACCAGCTGTCGGTGAGCGGCGGGCCGGTGCTCGTGCTCGTCGCCGTCTTCGGGCTGCTGGCCGCGGCGGTGCTGCTCGCGCTCACCTTCCGCAAGGCGGGCGAATTGCCGTCGGAGGCGAAGGTGCCCGGTCTGGCGCTGTGGCGCCGGGTGACGGGCGCGCTCGGCGTGCTCACCGCGGCGCTGGCCGTCGCAGGCTGCCTGGCGCCCTTGGTCGTCGCCGAACCCGGGTTCACCGCGACGCACAGCCCGGTTCGCTGGCTGCTGCTCATCGCCGGGGTGGCGACCGGTGCGCTCGCGCTGGCGCCGGTCGCGCGGCCCGCGTTGTCGGTCGCCTGGACCGGCGTCGTGCTCACCGGCGCGGCCGTGCTCGCGACGCCGGTCAAGGCGACACAGGTGGCGAACGCGTTCACGATCGGGCCTGGTGTCGTGCTGACCAGCCTCGCGATGTTCGCCGCGGCCGCGGCGGCCGTGGCCTCCGTCGTCACCGGGGTCGTCGAGCGCGAAGAGGCCGAGGAACTCCGCAAGCCCGCGCTCGGACCGGCGCTGGCCGTGCCGCTCGGCCTGGCGGGTGTGCTCGCCGTGCTCGCGTTCGCGCTCCCGGTCGTCAGCGCGCCCGACTACGTCGCGCCCGGTGTCTTCTCGAACTTCGACGTCTCGTCGTGGGGCCTGCTCGCCGGGCTGGTCGCCGTGGTGGGCGCCATCGCGTTCGCGACGCGCAGCCGTCCGGCCAAGGGCGCGATCCTGCTGCTCGGCGCCGCGGTCGTCGTCGTGCTGCGGGTGGCCGAGCTGCCGTTCCTCAGCGGCAGGGTCGAGGGCGCGCACGCCGGACTCGGGTTCTGGCTCGCGCTGCTCTGCCTTGTCGCGCTGATCGTCTCGGCCGGCCTCTCGGCGCGGAGCGCGAAGTGATCCGTGTCGTGCTGGTCGAGTTCGGCGAACCCTGTGTGGAGCTGGCCAGGCTGCTGCGCGACGCGGGCGCCGAGGTCGTCTACACCGGTGAACTGACCACAGTGGACCAGATCGTCCGGACGGCCGAACAGGAAGATCCGGACGTAGTGGGCGTCTCGGTCGCCGCCGGGCGGAAACTTGACGGATTGGCCGAGTCGATCGGCGATGTGCGGCTGTTCACGATCGGGGCAGCCGCGGGCGCCGAAACCCGCTTCGAAACGGCGGAAGAAGCCGTGAAGTGGGTGGACTCACACCGGTAAACGGCGTCTCGTGACCGAGTTCACCAGGTGCGGAGTCCCCTGCTTCTCCGCAGGTCGCTAACCTCATCTGGTCCGACAGCAGCAGCGGTTCGGGTAGCCCGGACCAACACAGTGGCGTGTCGTCAGGAGACTGGAGTAGTGGACCTCTACGAGTACCAGGCGAGGGATCTCTTCGCCGCCCATGGTGTACCGGTTCTGCCGGGTGCCGTGGCTAGCAACCCCGAAGAAGCCAAGGCTGCCGCGGAGCAGATCGGCAACCAGGTCGTCGTCAAGGCCCAGGTGAAGACCGGTGGCCGCGGCAAGGCGGGCGGCGTCAAGCTCGCCCAGACCCCCGACGAGGCCGCCGAGAAGGCGGAAGCCATCCTCGGCCTCGACATCAAGGGCCACATCGTGCACCGCGTGCTGGTGGCGGAGGCCTCGGACATCGCGTCCGAGTACTACTTCTCCTTCCTGCTTGACCGTGCCAACCGGACCTTCCTCGCGATGGCGTCCGCCGAAGGTGGCGTCGAGATCGAGCAGCTCGCCGTGGAGCGCCCCGAGGCGCTCGCCAAGATCCCCGTCGACGCGATCGCCGGTGTGGACAAGGCGAAGGCGCTGGAGATCCTGACCGCGGGCAAGTTCCCGGCCGAGATCATCGACGAGGCCGCCGACGTCGTCGTCAAGCTCTGGGAGACCTTCGTCTCCGAGGACGCGACGCTGGTCGAGGTCAACCCGCTGGTCCGCGACCCGCAGGACAAGATCATCGCCCTCGACGGCAAGGTGACCCTGGACGAGAACGCCGGCTTCCGGCACCCCGACCACGAGGCGCTCGTCGACAAGCAGGCCGAGAACCCCCTCGAGGCCAAGGCCAAGGCCGCGGACCTCAACTACGTCAAGCTCGATGGCCAGGTCGGCATCATCGGCAACGGCGCGGGCCTCGTCATGTCCACTTTGGACGTCGTGGCGTACGCGGGTGAGAAGCACGGCGGCGTCAAGCCCGCCAACTTCCTCGACATCGGTGGCGGCGCCTCGGCGCAGGTCATGGCGGCCGGTCTGGACGTCATCCTCAACGACACCGACGTCAAGAGCGTCTTCGTGAACGTCTTCGGTGGCATCACCGCCTGCGACGCGGTCGCCAACGGCATCGTCGAAGCGCTGAAGATCCTCGGCGACGAGGCGACCAAGCCGCTGGTGGTCCGGCTCGACGGCAACAACGTCGAAGAAGGCCGCCGCATTCTGGCGGACGCCAATCACCCGTTGGTGACCGTCGTGGACACCATGGACAACGCGGCCGACAAGGCCGCCGAGCTCGCTGCGGCAGGTGCGTGACATGTCGATCTTCCTGACCGAGAACAGCAAGGTCATCGTCCAGGGCCTCACCGGCTCCGAGGGCATGAAGCACGCCACGAAGATGCTGAAGTCCGGCACCAACATCGTGGGTGGCGTCAACGCTCGCAAGGCGGGCACGACCGTCACCATCGAGGGCAAGGACCTCAAGGTCTTCGGCACCGTCGAAGAGGCCATCAAGGAGACCGGCGCCGACGTGTCGGTCGTCTTCGTGCCGCCGAAGTTCGCCAAGGACGCGGTCCTCGAGGCGATCGACGCCGAGATCGGCCTCGCCGTGGTCATCACCGAGGGCATCCCGGTGCACGACTCGGCCTACTTCTGGGCGCACGCGGTCGCCAAGGGCAACAAGACCCGCATCATCGGGCCGAACTGCCCCGGCGTGATCAGCCCCGGCAAGTCGAACGCCGGCATCATCCCGGCCGACATCTCGGGCCCCGGCAAGATCGGCCTCGTGTCGAAGTCGGGCACGCTGACCTACCAGATGATGTACGAGCTGCGCGAGATCGGTTTCTCGACGGCTGTCGGCATCGGTGGCGACCCGGTCATCGGCACCACGCACATCGACGCGCTCGCCGCGTTCCAGGATGACCCCGAGACCGAGGTCATCGTGATGATCGGTGAGATCGGTGGCGACGCGGAAGAGCGCGCGGCCGACTACATCAAGGCCAACGTGACCAAGCCGGTCGTCGGCTACGTCGCGGGCTTCACCGCGCCGGAGGGCAAGACCATGGGTCACGCCGGCGCGATCGTCTCGGGTTCGTCCGGCACCGCCGCCGCCAAGAAGGAGGCCCTCGAGGCCGCCGGCGTCAAGGTGGGCAAGACCCCGAGCGAGACCGCCGAGCTGGCGCGCGAGATCTACCAGGGTCTGCACGCCTGATCAAGGCTGACTGAAAAGGGCCGGACACCGCGTCTTGGTGTCCGGCCCTTTTGTGCTCGCGCAAGTGGCTAGATGACTAGGCCACTTTGCTACGCTTGGCGCATGGTTGATTCCGAGAAGCTCGAAGCGCACCTGGCCGGGATGCAACGCCAGATGTCGGACCTGCAGTGCGACGCCACCACCGCCAGGGTGCTGGCGGTGGCCGCGGATCGCGAGGTGTCCGAGTGCCGGGGAACGCTGTCCGCGCACACCCGCGTGCTCAGCGACCTCAGCCAGACGCAGTCCGAGCACCTCAAGGAGACCCGCACCTTCGAAACGAAGATGAGCATCTTCGAGGCGCGCTCGCGGTCCGCTCAGCTGGAGACGACGCTCCACCAAGCCGACGTCCGCGCCCAGCTCGCCAAGCTCGACCAAGGCATGGCCGAACTCACCGCCCTCTTGCGCACGGTCCTCGACAAACTCGGGTCGTGAGTGTTTGGACCGGTTAGAACCGGCCGTACCACTCACGACCCCAGGGCTCGGGGTGGGCTGGGTCATGGGGCCGGGTTGGCAAAGGGGCCACTTGGCGGGGTGGGGTTTTGTACGGTGGAAGTGCAACCGATCGGGTGAACGCGGCGTCTTACACCCGAAACCGCGGGTGACCGCGGGTGCGCTAGCGTTTCCCCACATCACAGGCGCCTCGTTTGTCCCGGGTGTACCGCCTGCTCCCGGGGCGCCGGTCTTCTAGGACAGGAGTGAGCTCGGATGACCTTCCCCAGCGGTGGGCCTGGCTACCCCCAGCAGGGTGGCGCCCAGCCCCACCAGCCCGCGCCGAACACGGGCGGATTCCCTCCCCAGGCGCCGCCGCCATCGGCACCCGCCTCGGCGGAGAACCCGCTGAACCTCGGTCTGCTGCTCGCGTTGGCGGTCGCCGTCCTCGGTCTGGTCCAGTACTTCATCGGTTTCTCCGACGAGGCCAACCGGGCGGGCTCGGTGACGATGTACCTGCTCGTCGCCGGTCTGCTCGCCGGGCTGCGCGCGCTGCCGAAGGGGCCGAAGGCGCTGCCGTTCGCCGCGCTGTTCAGCGTGCTCGGCGCGTTCCAGGCGCTCGACCTGGTCATCTCGACGCCGACCGACGCCAGCACGCCGGGCATCATCACGGTGATCCTGATCCTCGGCATCCTGCAGATGCTGGTCGCGGTCGCGGCGCTGCTGTTCGAGCACGACGTGATCAAGCTGCCCGCGCCGAAGCCCGCCGCGCCGCAGAGCCCGTACGGCCAGCCCTACGGTCAGCAGTTCGGCCACCAGCCGCCGCAGTTCCAGCAGGGCCCGCCCCAGCAGCAACAGCACCAGCCGCCGACCGGCGCGCAGCCGCAGCAGCCGTCGTCCGGCCCGCAGGGCACGCAGTTCAACCCGCCCGTCGCGCCGCCGGCCGGCCCCGGCTCCGGCGCCACCACCTACGCGCCGCAGCAGGGTCAGTTCTTCTCGTCGGAGCCGACCCAGGCCACCCCGCCGCCGTCCTCGCCCGGCACCCCGCCCGGCGGATTCGGTGAGCCCAAGTAAGTCCCTGAACTGGGAAGACCACCCGTGGTGACGCTCCGTGTCACCGCGGGTGTTTTCTTTTCCGGATTGACCCGTCCGAGTGGGCGTGCTCTCACATCCGCCTGGCCGGGCGGCGTGTCTCACCCGGTCGGAGCAAACCGGGTGTCAGGGTGCCGATCATGGCGGATCTGCTCACCCACGAGGCCGATGAGTGGTCCGACGTCGACGAACCGGTCGCCGCGCCGTCGCCGTCCGCCCGGCTGCGGGTGCTGCTCTTCGCCGCGCTCGCCCCGCTCGTCACCGGCTACGCGCTGGTCGCGACGCTGCTCGCGCTGATCACCGTCACCGCCGAGCGCGCGCGGTTCACCGTGATCGGCGTGGTGCTCTCGGCCGGGCCTGGCTGGCTCGCCTCGTTCCAGGTCCCGATCGACATCGGCGGCAAACCGCTCGGCGTGCTGCCGCTGCTGCCGACGATCGGGCTCGCCGTGCTCAACGCCCGTACCGCGGGCGGCGCGGCGCAGCGGCTCGGGCTTCGCTCGCCGCGTGAGGCCGTGCCGGTCGTCGTGGTGATCGGGTTCGCGCACGCGACGTTCGGCGTGCTCATCGCGCTGATCGCGGACGGCAGGCAGATCGGTGTCGACGCGTTCACCGCGTTCGCCGTTCCCGGGCTGTTCGCCGCCGCCGCCGCGATCGCCGGGGTGGCCAACCGGTGCGGCATGCTCGACGTGGCCGCCGAGTACCTCGATCCGCTGGCGCTGCGCGGTCTGCGGGCGGGCGCGCTGGGCATGGCCGCGCTGCTCGCCGCGGGCGCGGTGACGTACACGCTCAGCCTCGCGCTGTCCTGGTCCACTGTGGACGATCTGTTCGAGCCCGCGTTCGGCAGCAGCCTCGGGCTTTTCCTGCTTTCGCTGGGCTACCTGCCCAACGCGATCGTGGCGGCGCTGTCGTTCGCGTCCGGGCCCGGCTTCTCACTCGGCTCCGTGACGGTGACGCCGTTCGGCTTCACCGGCGGCGCGGTGCCGGGGGTGCCGCTGCTCGGCGGCATCCCCGATCACCACGCCATGTGGTGGCCGGTGCTGATGCTGCTGCCACTGGCGGCGGGCGCGCTCGTCGGCTGGTCGGTGCGCAAGATCGACGACGACCCGGTCGCCCGGCTGCGCACGGTCGCCGTCGCGGGCGCGCTCGTCGGGTTCGGCTGTGTCGTGCTGGGGACGCTCGCGGGCGGGCGGCTCGGGCACGGGCCGTTCGATCCGGTGAGTGTGCCGGTCGGGATCGCCTCGGTGATCGCGTTCGCCTGGATCGTGGTTCCCGGCTGCTTCGTCGCGTTCTTCGCGGGTCCGCATTCGCCGCCCGCCGCGCCCAGCGAGGTCATGGGCGTCGAGACGGACAAGGCGATCGAAGCCGCCGAGGAGACCGAACTCGAAGAGTCCGAAGAGGCCGAGGCGTCCGAGGACGTCGACGAGACCGAAACTCCTGAGGAGCCCGAGGAACCTGAGGTGCCTGAGGCGCTCGAGGAACCCGAAACCCCAGAAGAACCGGAAGCCGACGAAGCGGTCACCGAGCCGGAGCCCGTCGAAGCACCAGCCGAGGCAGTGACGGAAACCACTGAAGATTCCGACTCCGAATCCGAGCCCGCACCGGCCGATCAAGATCAACAGCCGGACCGTTAGAGTGCGTGTGACCTGGTGAATCGCCGTGCACCCGAGTGTGCGCGGCCCCGGCAAGGAGATTGTCCTGGCTAGTCGGTTGGACCTGCCCTCGCCGGTGAAGATCGTGGTGCTGGCCTCCGGCTCCGGCACCCTGTTGCAGGCGCTGCTCGACGCGGTCGCCGCCAACGACTATCCCGCCAAGGTGGTCGCGGTCGGCGCCGACCGCACCGGGATCGAGGCGCTCGCCAGGGCCGAGCGCGCGCACGTGCCGTCGTTCACCGTGCGGGTCGCCGACCATCCGGACCGCGACGCGTGGGACAAGGCGCTCACCGAAGCGGTCGCCGCCTACTCGCCGGACCTGGTCGTCTCGGCCGGGTTCATGAAGATACTCGGCGCCGAGTTCCTCGCCAGGTTCCCGAACCGCGTGGTCAACACGCATCCCGCGCTGCTGCCCGCGTTCCCCGGCATGCACGCGGTCGCCGACGCGCTCGCGCTCGGCGTCAAGGTCACCGGCTCGACCGTGCACTTCGTGGACTCCGGGGTGGACACCGGACCGATCATCGCCCAGGAGGCGGTGCTCGTGGAGTCCGACGACGACGAAGCCGTGCTGCACGAACGCATCAAGGCCGTGGAACGCAGGCTGCTGGTGGAAACGATCGCAAAGCTCGGCCGACATGGCTGTGCTGTCGAAGGACGAAAGGTGATTCTCTCGTGAGCACTGGACTGCGCCCTGTTCGCCGTGCGCTGATCGGCGTCTCGGACAAGGCTGGCCTGCTGGAGCTCGCGACCGGGCTGCACGCCGCGGGCGTCGAGATCGTCTCGACCGGCGGCACCGCGAAGGTCATCGCCGACGCGGGCGTGCCGGTCACCCCGGTCGAAGAGGTCACCGGGTTCCCCGAGTCGCTCGACGGCCGCGTGAAGACGCTGCACCCGCGCGTGCATGCCGGGCTGCTGGCCGACATGGACCGGCCGGAGCACGTCGAGCAGCTCAAGCAGCTCGGCATCGCGTCGTTCGACCTGCTCGTGGTCAACCTGTACCCGTTCACCCAGACCGTCGCCTCGGGCGCGAGCCCCGAGGACTGCGTCGAGAACATCGACATCGGCGGCCCGGCGATGGTCCGCGCGGCCGCCAAGAACCACGGCTCGGTGGCCGTCGTCGTCGACCCGTCGCGCTACGAGTGGGTGCTCGACCGCGTGAAGAGCGGCGGCTTCGAGCTCACCGACCGCAAGCGGCTCGCGGCACAGGCGTACGCGCACACCGCCGCGTACGACACGGCCGTCGCGTCCTGGTTCGCCAGCGCGTACGCGCCAGCCGACGACTCCGGCTTCCCCGACTTCCTCGGCGGCACCTGGGAGCGCGGTGACGTGCTGCGGTACGGCGAGAACCCGCACCAGAAGGCCGCGCTGTACAAGAACGTCCACGGTGGACTCGCGCACGCGGAGCAGTTGCACGGCAAGGCCATGTCGTACAACAACTACGTCGACACGGACGCCGCGCGCCGCGCCGCCTACGACTTCAGCGAGCCGGCGGTCGCGATCATCAAGCACGCCAACCCGTGCGGCATCGCGGTCGGCGCGGACGTCGCCGAGGCGCACCGCAAGGCGCACGCCTGCGACCCGGTCTCGGCGTACGGCGGCGTCATCGCGACGAACCGGCCGGTGACGCTGGCCGCCGCCGAGCAGATCGCCGAGATCTTCACCGAGGTCGTGCTCGCGCCCGACTTCGACGCCGACGCGCTGGAAGTGTTGTCCCGCAAGAAGAACATCCGCCTGCTGAAGCTGCCCGCCTCGGCGGGCCTGGGCATCGAGCTGCGCCCGATCTCCGGCGGTGTGCTGCTGCAGACCACCGACCAGATCGACGCGCCCGGCGACAGCCCGGCCAACTGGACGCTCGCCTGCGGCACGGCCGCCGACGAGAAGACGCTGGCCGACCTCGAGTTCGCGTGGCGCGCGGTGCGTGCGGTGAAGTCCAACGCGATCCTGCTCGCGGACGAGCTCGCCACCGTCGGCGTCGGCATGGGGCAGGTCAACCGGGTCGACTCGGCGCGGCTCGCCGTGCAGCGTGCCGGTGACCGCGCCAAGGGTTCGGTCGCGGCCTCTGACGCGTTCTTCCCGTTCGCCGACGGCCTCGAGGTGCTGCTCGGCGCCGGCGTCCGCGCGGTCGTGCAGCCGGGTGGTTCGGTGCGCGACGCCGAGGTGATCGCCGCGGCGGAGGCCGCCGGGGTGACCCTCTACCTGACCGGGACGCGCCACTTCGCGCACTGAGATTCAAAACTGGGGGAACAGTGTCGTATCCACCGCAGCAGCAGCCGCCGGGCTGGGGTCAGCCGCATCAGCAGCAACCCTGGCCCGGTTACGGCTACCAGCAGCAACCGCCGCCGAAGAAGAAGCGGACGGGGCTGTGGATCTCGCTGTCCATCGTGTTCGTGCTGCTGGCGGCGGGTATCCCGCTGGGCTTGTTCGCCAAGGACTACTTCGCCTCGGTGGGTATCGCGGCGAACTCGCCGTCGCCGCGCGGCGAATGCATGGTCAAGACCGAAGGGCTGCTGGAGCGGCTCTACACCCCGACCCCGACCGGGCCGTCCGACGAGGCGCCCGTCGGGATCGGGGAGAACGCGGGCAAGCGGTACGGCTGCAGCTGGCGGCCGATGAAGAGCGAGCACGTCCACGACCGGCAGCTGTCGGTCATCGTGTCCAAGTACCCCAGGCCGGACATCGCGCAGGGTGACTTCAAGGCCAGGCTGAGCCCGTACAAGAAGCAGATGACGATCCCCGGTGTCGGCGACGATTCGATTCTGGAATCACTCGACACCGACAGCTCGTTCAGCGGCGCCGAGCTGATGTTCGTGCGTGGCACGTACTACGTCGACATCATCTACAAGGGCTGGGACAAGACGTTCTTCAGTACCGAGCCGATTCCCGCGGAGGAGTCGGCCGCGGCGGTGAAGGACGTCGCGAACGATCTGCTGGTCGAACGCGTGAGGTAGGAGCACGACTGCCCGTATCGTCGCTGGTATGAAGGCGCTCGCAAGGGCCAAAAGCGCGGTCGGGCTGCTCCGCGATCCGTTCACCGGCTATCCGGAGCTGTACCGCCGGTTCGGGCCGGTCAGCGAGATCGGGCCGTACACGCACCTGCTCGGGCCGGAGGCGAACAAGTTCGTCTTCGCCAACGCGGAGCTGTTCAGCTGGCGCGGCGCGTTCGAGCCGCTCATCCCGGTCGACGGCGAGACCGCGCTGATCGTCAGCGACGGCGAGGACCACCAGCGGAGGCGACGGCTCGTCACACCCGCGTTCAGCCGCACCCGGATCGCGGGCTACGAGAAGACGATGGCCGCGCATGCCGACCGGGTGATCGACACCTGGCGGCCGGGTTCGGTCGTCGACGTCTACGACCAGTTCCGGACCGCGATCCGGCGCGCCACGATCGAGGTCCTGTTCGGGCCGGTGCTCGCGGCCGACGAGCCGGTGCTCGGCCGAGACCTGCAGATCGCGCTCGACCTGCTCGACCAGAGCCCGCTTTTGCAGCCGGTGCAACAGTTCCTGCCCGCCTACCGGCGCGCGGTCGCCGCTCGCGCGCGGGTCGAGGCGAAGGTGCGGTCGGAGATGGCGCGCGAGCGTTCGGGTGACGACGTGCTCGGCGCGTTGCTGGGCTCCGGACTGTCCGATGTGGAGATCGTCGATCAGGTGATCTCGCTGATCGCGGCCGGATACGAGACGACGAGCGCGGCGATGGCGTGGGCCGTGCGCGCGCTGCTGATGAACCCCGGAGAGTCCTCTTTGGACGACGTGGTTTCGGAGACGCTGCGGCTGTATCCGCCCGCGGTCATCAGCCTGCGCAAGACCGTCCGGGAGTTCACCTACGAGGGGCATCGGGTGCGTGCCGGGCGCTTCGTGGTCTACAGCCCGTTCGTGACGCACCGGCTCGAAGAGGTCTGGCCCGACCCGTTGCGCTTCGACCCGAGTCGTTGGGAGACAGGGAAACCGAGCCCGCACGAGTATCTGCCGTTCGGCGGCGGTCCGCATCGATGCGTCGGCTCGCATTTCGCGACGACGGAGTTGCGGACGATGCTCGCGCGGCTTCGGCAGCGGGTTTCGCTGGAGTTGCTGGACGACGCGTTCAAGCCGACCTCGCTGGCCGCGATGCGGCCCCGCGACGGTGTGCGAGTGCGGGTGCTCGCGGTCAGCTGATCAGATGCGCGATGAGGTCTTCTTGGTGCTGATAGGGGACTTCTTCGGGCAGCAGCCCGGTCGCGGCGTCGAGGTCGCCGTCGCGGACGAGCGCGTGGATCTCGTGGGCCAGCGGGGTCACGTCGGTGATGGAGACCGTCCATTCGTCGGCGTAGCGGCGCGCGGCTTCGCCGGAGAGCCCCAGCTGCAACGAGCGAAAGTCGCGCGGCCCGAGATGGAGCGTGCGTTCGGGGTCCCATTGGACCCGCGCGGGTGACTGCCTGAGCTGGCGTTTCCAGCTGGCGGCGTCCGTGTGCAGCGCCCGGTCGTAGTGGGACAGGCAAGCGTTGCGCAATGCCCATTCGAAGCCCTCGCGGGTGATTTCGACGGCGAGCACGGTCTCCTGACCTTCCTTGGTGCCCCAGCCGCAGCGGTACATCATCCAGAGGAACGACGGCTTGATCCAGGTCATCCGGTCGCGTTTCCACTCGGGCGGGAAGCGACCGTCGCGCGCCGCGGGCAGGCCGATGTGCGGGCCGTACGCCTGGTAGACGGTGACCGTGGTGGGCGTCAGTTTCGCGCGGATTTGATGTTTCGGGTTTTTCATGGCGCTCAGCTTGACGGTGGTCGCGTGTCGCGCGCCACTGAATTTACCTCAAGACTCCCTATCTTCCGGAAGATAGGGTACTTTTAGGAATATGGATCAGGAGTTGTACTCGGTTGAGCAGGTAGCCGACCGGCTCGGCCTGCATGTGCGCACGGTGCGCAACTACGTGCGGGACGGCCGGCTCAAGGCTGTGCGCATCGGCAAGCAGTACCGGATCGCGCGCGAAGACCTCGAGGCGCTGACCGGCGGGGTCGTCCCGGCGACGCCGCGCGAGTCGGCTGTCAGGACCCGGCGGGTCGAGGTGACGACGATCCTCCAGGTCGACGCGATCGACCGTGACGGCGCCAGCCGGGTGGTGCTCGGGCTCAACGCGTCGCTGCAGGGGCGTGAGCCCGGCGGGCCGCCGGTGCGCATCGAGTCCGCGTATGACGAAGAGCGCGCGAGTTTGAAGGTGATCGTGCTGGCCAGCCCGCTCGACACCGCGAAGTTGCTGGAAATAGCCGACATGCTGATGGGGTGAACGATGAACATCTACAAGAGCGAAGCGGGTCGTCAGCTGCTCGAAGGCAAGTACCGTGAGGCGCTGAAGACGTGGCCGGTCGAGCACGAGACGCTGACCGTCCCGACCCGCGAGGGTGACACCTTCGTCGTCGCGAGTGGTCCCGCCGACGCGCCGCCGGTGATCGCGTTGCATGGTTCGATGGCGAATACGTTGCGGTGGCTGGGTTCGGTGGGCGAGTGGGCGCGAAACCATCGTGTCTACGCCGTCGACATCATCGGCGAGCCTGGCCTGAGCGCGCCTGCCCGGCCGCCGATGGACACCGACGCGTATGCGCTCTGGCTCTCGGATGTGTTGCGGGAGCTGGGAATCGAGCGTGCCACGGTGATCGGGGAGTCACTCGGTGGCTGGCTGGCGCTCGACTTCGCGACCCGGCGGCCGGAGCAGGTGACGAGCCTGGTGTTGCTGACGCCCGGCGGGGTCGGGCGTCAGAAGATGGCTGTGTTGTTCAAGGCGCTGTTCTGGCGGATGTTCGGGGAGTGGGGGCAGCGTCGCGCGCTGGCGACCGCGATCGGCACCGAGCTGGACCCGGTGGCCGCGAGCTACGTTCTGGCCATCTCGAAGAACTTCAAGCCTCGGACGAAGCCGCTGCCGGTGTTCTCCGACGAGACGTTGCGCGTGCTGAAAATGCCGATGCTGGTCGTGGTCGGCGCCAGGGACCAGATGCTCGACACCACGCAGACGGCCTCGCGGCTGGGCGCGGCGGCGGCGCAGGCTCGTATCGAGGTGCTGCCGTCGGCCGGGCACTACCTGCCGGACCAGACGAAGGTGATCACCGAGTTCTTGGCGGGCGTCCATGCTTGAGGTCGCCGTCGAAGGGCCGGTGCTCGGGTCCTATCGCGATGCGGTGGATCTGGTCGGCGAGGCGCTGAGCGCGGACACGAACGTGGTCGTCATCCCGGTTTCGCGGCTGGGCGCCGGCTTCTTCCGGCTGGAGACCCGGATCGCGGGCGAGTTCCTGCAGAAGCTGCTGGACTACCGGCTGCGCGTGGTGATCGTCGGGGACATCTCGGAGTACCTGGCGGCCTCGGACGCGCTGCGGGCCTTCGTCTACGAGTCGAACAAGGGGCGGCAGGTGCGGTTCACCTCCTCCTTTGAGACTTTGGAGCAGGAATGGCTGGCTGGCGCACGCTAAGTCTCAATCGAGTGTTCAAAGATACGATTGACTCTCATGAGTCAGGACATTCGAGACTTCGTAACCCCGTCATGTGAGCTGCTGGCGTTCGGTGAGCCGACGCATCAGGGGCCGGCCTTCCGGCGGCTTCGCAACGAGCTGTTCCCCCAGCTCGCCGGCCACGGCTTCCGGTCGATCGCGCTGGAGACCGACCGCGTGGCCGCGTACATTGTGGACGATTATGTCCGCGAGGGCGTCGGAACCCTCGAAAAGGTTATGAGCGAAGGCTTTTCGCACAATTTCGGCGAGCCGGAGGACAACCGGCTGCTGGTCGCTTGGCTTCGCGAGTACAACGACGGGCGCCCGGCGGAAGAGCGCTTGGCATTCCACGGTTTCGACGCGGCCACGGAGAACTTCAGCGCGCCGAGCCCGCTCGGGTATCTCGAATACGCCCGCGATTACCTGGGGCTCGACACCGACTTCGCGAGCCTCGCCGGCGAGGACGAACAGTGGAGCCGCACCGAGGCGATCATGGACCCGGCCATGTCGATCGGCGACACCGTGCCCGCCCGCGAACTCCGGGTGCTCGCCGATGACATGCTCACCACGCTCTACTGGCGCGGCCCCGAGCTGATCGAGACGACTTCGCGTGCGGAGTGGTTCAGGGCCGAGGCGAACCTCACCACAGGCCTGGATTTGTTGCGCTATCACAAGCAGGCGTCGGCGAAACTCGAAGTCAACGCGCGCGTGTCACGGCTGATGGCGACCCGTGACGCGTTCATGTCCCAGAACCTGTTCGCCATCAGGCGGGCGGAGGCGGACAGGGGGCCGACGTTCGTCTTCGCGAACAACGCGCACCTGCAACGGAATCTCGGCCGCTGGGCGCTGGGCGGGCGGGACTTCACGTGGGCGCCTGCGGGTTCGATCGTGAGTTCGCTGGTGGGCGAGCGCTATGTCGTGGTGCTCGGCAGCCTGGGGCGTAACGCCGACATCGGGTTGGGGGAGCCTGACGCGGACACCTTCGAGGGCGCGCTGCAACGCGATATCGGGACTTGGGGTCTGACGCGGGCCCGCGTATCCGGTCGCAAGCGGACCGATATCGAGGCGCGCCAAGGGTATTTCCCGCTCGAGCAAGCGACGGTCGACGGAGCCGACGCGCTGCTGCACATCAACAACGGCGCGGCATAAGGACTCGTGAGTGGTACGGCCGGTTATTGAGCGGAAGGCCAAATGTGGCTCAGTGTCAGGGTGGTGTGGCCGCCTGGTTGGCGGTTAGGGTCCGGCCTTGATCGCGTGGTGATTCAAAATGTGGCTGTCGCCCCTGCTGTGCGGGTTGACTTGAGCACGAATTGTCCAGCGCGGTCAGGGTTCCGGGCCTGGCTGGCCTGACTTGATAGAAGCGTGGACTAGACGACATCCCACCTCGACTGAGGTGTGTCCGACCAGCCCGGCCCGGTCACACATGTCTCCGGTCTCAGGGAAGGACACGCGCGATGTCCATGGTGGTCATCGGGATCGATGAGCCTGTCACGATTTCTGTGTAAGTCAGAGGTGATTACTTACGTTTTTCAGGTTATCAGAAAGGGAGCCTTCCTGGGAAGAGGCGGGCTAGGGTGTTGAGTGCGACTTTCCAGCCGTGTGTTCCCGTTCCGGATGTTCCGCCGCGTTGACTGGAGATGTTGCGGAGTCCGAGGTAGAGAAGTTTCATGGCTGCGTCTTTGTCGGGGAAGTGTCCGCGGTTCTTGGTGATTTTGCGGAGTTGGAAGTTGATGGATTCGATAGCATTGGTGGTGTAGACGATTTTGCGGAGTTCCGGCGGGTAGTCAAGGAACGGGATGAGGTCATTCCAGGCGTTATGCCACACGTCGATGGCTCCTGGATATTGTTGCCCCCATTTCTTGTCGAATTCGGCCAGGGCGAGTTCGGCGCCTTCGACGGTGGGGGCGCAGTAGATCTCGCGCATCGATGTGGCGATCTTTTTGCGGTCGTTGTAGGACACGAATTTCGAGGCGTTGCGGATGACGTGGACCACGCAGGTCTGCACGACCGTGTCAGGAAAGATCACTTTGATCGCGTCGGGAAGACCGGTCAGGCCGTCGCAGCAGGCGATGAGGATGTCTTTGACGCCACGGTTGCGCAGGTCGGTGACGACCTTCTGCCAGAACTTCGCGGCCTCGGTGTCCTGGATCCAGCAGCCGAGAGCGTGCTTGCGGCCGTCCACGTCGACACCGATGGCCAGGTAGGCGACTTTGGTGGTCACCACGCCGTTGTCTTTGACGCGGATCCGGATTCCATCCACATACAGGATCGGATACACCTCGTCGAGCGGACGTGATTGCCACGCTTTGATCTCGTCGACCACGACATCGGTCACGTTCGATATCAATTCCCGGGAGGCATTCACGCCATAAACTTCCAGCAAATGCGCTTCGATGTCGCGGGTGGTCATGCCCCGGGAGTACAGTGACAGGATCATGTCGTCGATGTTGCCGATCCGACGAGATCGCTTCGGCACGATCGCGGGTTCAAAAGACCCGTTCCGGTCACGCGGAACCTCGATATCGACCGGACCGTTCATCGTCGACACCGTCTTGGTCGACTTCCCATTTCGGGAATTGCCGGAACCGCGACCGGAGGGGTCGCCGGCGTCATAGCCTAAATGGTCGGTCATCTCGGCCTGCAGCGCCCGCTCGAGGACCGCTTTGGTCATTTGATTCAGCAAGCCGTTGACGCCGTCGATCGGCGTTCCGGCCGCTTTGGCGTCCTTCAGCAGCGCGTCGATCGTCTCCGGCGAGAACGTCTCCGCCAGCTGCCGCGCCGCCGCCTCGTCACTGCGACGAGGCGATGTGTTCTGCGTCACTCGGTGTCCCTTCCGACCGCCCACCAGGCCGGTCGATCTTGGTACACCCCCGACCTACACAGTTGGCGTGACACGCCCCGCGGTCACGTTCGGCCCGTAACACGCCGGGGCACTCGCCTCGGCCGGCGCGGCCGCGGTGGTCAGCACCCCGCACCGGCAACGCCGCTGATGCAGCCGATGCTCGGTCACCACGGGCGTGATCTCGGGCAGGTCGTGCACCTGACGGCGCACCACATCGACACTGGGCCGGTTCCGCAACCCGGTCCCGCAGCCCGAGCACGCCGACGGCACATGCTCGACAACCCTGTCGGGATTATCGACCAGCTTCAGGTTCGCGCCCGCCGCACCGGGTTGTTTTCCCTTGCCACGACCGGTTTTTCCGCGCAACGACTTCGGTGCCGGCTTGACATACACGTCCTGCGACGGAGGTTTCGACGAGTTACGCGAGTTCGTCCCCAGCTGCCGTTCCAGCTCCGCGACCCGCTCGGTCATCCGGGCCAGCTCAGCCCGCAACGGCTCAATCGTCGCGATCACCGCGGCCTGAGCCACCACCAAGGCAGCAAGTTCGTCATACGACGGACGCTCACTCCCGGCCACGTGGTGATCATCGCAGAACGACGATCACCACGTGACAGAGACCTGACTAGTTACCCGGCCGTATCACTCACGACCCAACCGAGCTGGGTACTTCAAGGGTCGGCACGCGTACCTGAGCAGTCGGCACGCGTACCTGAAGGGTCGGCGGGCGTGCTGACTCGTCAGGTACGCGTGCCGACTCTCGGGGTACGGGGGTCGTGCGCGTTGCGGGCGGTTAGAACCGCCCGCAACGCTCACGAGCCCTTAAAGCTTGACCATGGGGACGGAGCCGATGAGCATCAGACGGACCTTGCCGGAGCCGCCGAAGTCGATGGTGGCCGTGGCGCGTGGGCCGGTGCCGTCGCAGGAGAGCACCGTGCCGAGGCCGTACTTGTCGTGGCTGACGCGGTCGCCGACTTCGAGCTTCAGCGCGACCGTGTCCTTCCAGCCCTTCGCGGGCGAACCGAAGCTGGTGGACTCCGAGCGTTGCTTGCTGCCCCACGTGGTCGCCACGCGCGGTGAGCCGAAGTTGCCGGTGCCGCCGAAGGCTCGCGAGACCGGTTCCTCGCGGCGCCAGTCGAGCAGCTCGGCCGGGATCTCGTCGAAGAAGCGGGAGGCCGGGTTGTTCATCGGCTGGCCCCACGCGGACCGGGTCATCGCGCGCGAGAGATACAGCCGCTCGCGGGCGCGGGTGATGGCCACGTACGCGAGGCGCCGTTCCTCGGCGAGCTCGGTGGGGTCACCGAGCGCGCGCATGTGCGGGAAGATCCCGTCCTCCCAGCCGGTGCAGAACACGATCGGGTATTCGAGGCCCTTGGCGGTGTGCACGGTCATCAGCGTGACCACACCGGCGTCGTCCGCGTCGTCGCCGCCGTCGGGGTCCGGGATGGAATCCGCGTCGGCCACCAGCGAAACGCGCTCCAGGAACGCCGGGAGCGAGCCGGGCGCCGGGACTCCGGCGTCCGCTTCCTCGACCAGCTCGGCGTTCTCGTCGTTCGCGATCGCGGCGGCGACCTCGACCGTGAACTCGGTGAATTCCCTTGCCACGGTGACGAGTTCCGTCAGGTTCTCGACGCGAGAGGCGTCCTGCGGGTCGTCGGACTCTTCGAGTTCCGTGCGGTAGCCGGTGCGGTCGAGCACCGACTCGAGCACGTCCGCGACCTCCTGGCCGTCGTCGACGAGCTCGCGGAGACCGTCGAGCAGCTCGACGAAACCGGTGATCGACTTGCCGGAGCGCGGGTTCATCAGCGGCATGTCGCCGGTCGCGGCCACCCGCAGCGCCTGCGCGAACGAGATCCGCTCGCGCTCGGCGTACGTGGCGACCACGGCCTCTGCCCTGTCGCCGATGCCGCGCTTGGGCACGTTGAGGATCCGCCGCAGGCTGACCGTGTCTTCCGGGTTCGCCAGCACCCTCAGGTACGCCAGCATGTCCTTGACCTCGCGGCGCTCGTAGAACCGCACGCCGCCGACGACCTTGTACGGCAGGCCGAGTCTGATGAAGATCTCTTCGAACACCCGAGACTGGTTGTTGGTGCGGTAGAACACCGCCACGTCCGAGTAGTTCGCGACGCCCTTGTCGGCGAGCGCGTCGATCTCGCCCGCGACGAAGGCGGCCTCGTCGTGGTCGTTGTCCGCGACGTAGCCGACGATCTTCTCGCCGTCGCCGGAATCGGTCCACAGCCGCTTGTCACGCCGGTTCGGGTTGCGCGCGATGACCGCGTTCGCGGCGGACAAGATCGTTTGCGTGGAACGGTAATTCTGCTCCAGCAGGATGGTGCGCGCGTCGGTGAAGTCGCGCTCGAACTCTTCGATGTTCCGGATGGTGGCGCCGCGGAACGCGTAGATGGACTGGTCCGCGTCACCCACCACGCACAGCTCGGCGGGCGGCACGCCCGACTCGGTCGTCTCCATCCCGACCAGCTCACGGACCAGCGTGTACTGCGCGTGGTTCGTGTCCTGGTACTCGTCGACCATGACGTGGCGGAACCGGCGCCGGTAGTACTCGGCGACGTCGGGGAAGACCTGCAGCAGCTCGACCGTGCGCATGATCAGGTCGTCGAAGTCCATCGCCTTGGCCTGGATCAGCCTGCGCTGGTACTCCGCGTACACCTCGGCGACGCGGCGCTCGAGATCGTTGGCCGCCTGCGAGGCCGCGCCGTCCGCGTCGATCAGCTCGTTCTTGAGGTTCGAGATGTGGATCGCGAGCGTGCGCGCGGGATAGCGCTTGGGGTCGATGTCGAGATCCCGCGCCACGAGCGTGATCAGCCGCTTCGTGTCGTCGGAGTCGTAGATGGAGAAGTTCGACGACAGGTCGAGCGTCTTGGCCTCACGGCGCAAAATCCGCACGCACATGGAGTGGAAGGTCGACACCCACATGGCGTTGGCCCGCCTGCCGACCATCTCGTTCACCCGGTCCCGCATCTCCGCGGCCGCCTTGTTGGTGAACGTGATCGCGAGGATCTGCCCGGGGTGCACATGGCGCTCCGCCAGCAGGTACGCGATGCGCCTGGTCAGCACCCGGGTCTTACCGGAGCCTGCGCCCGCGACGACGAGCAGCGGCGCACCGTGGTGCGTCACCGCCTCACGCTGGGCACCGTTGAGGTCGTCGAGCAGCTCGGCGTGCCGCCGCGGGGTTTCGGGTTGCAGATCGAAGAGGGTGTCCATCAGGAGTCCACGCTACTCGGCGCGTCCGACAAGTTTCGCGGCTACCGCACCGGACGTAGCTTTCGATGCCGCTTCGGGCCCGACGCGCGATCGACTTCGCGCGCGGACGATCGTCTTATGGAAACCCGGATCCCGCATCGACTCCGCGCCGCCGACACCGATCGCGAGCGCGTCGCCGCACTCGTGCAGTCCGCCGTCACCGAAGGCAGGCTGACACTCGAAGAGACAGAGGAACGGCTCGGTGCCGTCTACGCCGTCAAGTACACCGACGAGCTGACCGCGCTCACCGCCGATCTCCCCCAGCCGTCGCCGCCACGACGACGCTTCACACCGCATCCGGCGCTGCGCGTCCACGCCGCTTTCGCGGTGGCGCTCTCCGTGATCTTCCTGATCAGGTGGGCTACTTCGGATGTGCCGTACTTCTGGCCGATCGCGCCGATGTTTTGGCTGGCAGTGAGCTTGGCGGCGCACGCACGCCTCCGAGGCGCAAGGGAACGCCGGGCCGCCGCTGTGCCATACTGATCACATGCGGCACCACGCTGAGCGATTTTTTTACGGGCCCCGGACTCCGGCTCCCGTGATCGCGTAGTGCCTCCCAGCGAATCACCCGAAGCCCCGGAGTCCTCGGACCCGGGGCTTTTGTCTGCTCAGGGTTCCGAGGATGATCAGGACCGAAGAGAGGTCTCGATGAACACTCAGACGCAGGACACGCCCGACGCCGAGCACACCGCCGAAGAGATCGACGCGCTCCGCCAGGAGATCGACTGGCTGGACGCCGAGATCCTCCGCCTCATCAAGCGCCGCGTCGAGGTCTCGAAGACCATCGGCGCCGCCCGGATGGCCGCGGGCGGGACCCGGATCGTCTACAACCGAGAGATGGACGTGCTCGCCCGCTACCGCGAACTCGGCCCCGACGGCCGTCAGCTCGCCATGGCACTGCTCAACCTCGGCCGCGGCAGGCTCGGCCGCTGAGAGCGCGCATAACCTTGCGGGCACGGTCGGCCAAATCAGGGTGAACCCCTAGGACGAACCGGACACCTTGCGGGCAGACTGGTCGCATGATTATCAATCTGATCGCCATCCTGGTCGCGATCGCCGGGGTGCTGGCCACCCTCGGGCACCTTGGCTATCTCGCGATGCTCAACAACGCGGCGAACAAGCGGGCCGGTGGCGCGCCGATCGCCCAGTACGTGAAGAGCCGCTGGGCGCTCGCGGGCGGCACCACCGCCGTCTCGCTCGTCGCGTGGCTGTTCACCGCGGGCGGCACCGGGATGGACATCCTCGCGATCATCTTGGCCGCCGGCAGCGGCGCCGTGGCGACCAAGTCACTGCAGTCGACTCAGGCCCGTTATCGCAGCGGCGGGTAATCGCGAACAGCGGAAAATCGCAGAAATTCGGACAAAACGGATCGTTTGGAACCGCATATCATCTCTCTGAGTAAGCGCGGCCCATTTAGCCGCGCCCGTCAGAGTGAAAGATCTGCAACTTGCACAACTAACGAGACGAATGGCCCATTCAGCTTTTAGTCTGAATGGCGTGTGGACCCTCGCGTCTGGGTCGGGCGATGCCCGCGAGACGCGCCCGGCCAGCGGCCCGGCGCGTCTACCGTCGCGTGCGCGTGCATTTGCTCGGTATTCAGCGCGATATTCCGCTCGTTCCGATGCCCGCTCGCTTGGTCCGTTCGGCTTAAGTCTGACGGTAACCGCGTCAGGGCGCAGAGTGAGGGGGGTCGATCCAGCATGAGCATCGGGGCGGACTCCTTCGGCGATCCTCTGGACGCACGGGGGCGGCATCGGCGTAACGGCGCGGGGACCTGGACTCCCGCGGTCACCGCTCATCCGGACCACGGGCGGCACGAGCTCCACGACGACAATCCCTTCTATCCCTCGGTGAGCGGCTCGCTTCCCCGCGCCGAGCGGCAGACCAGGCCGGTCAAGACGGACTATGGCTTTCTCCCCATCCGAGGCGAGCTGCCCGTGCCGCGGCCGCCGGTGCCGCGGCCGCTGCGCCGCCCGGCCGCGCCGCTGCCCCAGCCCCGCGTGGAGGAAATGACCGCGGAGACCCCGGTCGTCGTCGCACCGCCCAAGCCGGTCGAGGACCAGGCCAGCCGCCGCACCAAGGTCAAGATGACCCAGCCGGTGCGCCCGCCGCGCCGGGAAGAAGAGGACGACGTCCGGGTCTACCTGGCGCCGGAGCCCGACGGACTCGGCACCTTCGACCTCGGCTCCGTGCCCGCGTCGGTCACCCCGCCGAAGACCTGGAAGAAGGCGGCCTGGTTCGCCACGATCTCCTCCGGTGGCGTGGTCGTCGCGCTGCTGTTCGCAGGCTCGCTGCTGGTCGGCAGCCCGGCCGAGAACCAGGCCTCCAACCAGAGCTGGCCCGGCTACCGCGGCGGGCAGCAGGCGACCAGCGAAAACCAGAAGACCACGACGCCGCAGGCCACGCCCGCCGCCAAGCCCTCCGCGGGTGGTGGCAAGAACCAGGCCTCGACCGGCGACCACAAGCCCGCACCCTCGGCCGCCCCGCGTGACGGCGGGATGATGCCGCCCGCCGCGCCCGTCGGTGGCAGCGGTCCGGCGACCACCGGCGCGCCGGTGCCGAACGCGCCGCAGAAACCGGAACCCACCCCGCCGGCGCGGACCACGACCTCCGCGCCCTGGTACTCGTTCCCGATCGACAGCCAGGCGATGGGCGACAACACCGAGAAGTTCTTCAACACCGTCGCCGACGACCCGAACACGGCGTCCTCGGTGACCACCGGCAAGCTGCGTGACCAAGGACCGCAGGCGCTGGCGCAGAAATACGCCGATGTCGCGTACTTCCAAGTGAAGAAGATCAGCATCGACCAGAATCGCGGAGTAACCATCAATACCGTCGAGGTCACCCATAAGGATGGCAGCAGGACGCTGGAAACGCGCACGCTGACATTCGGTGACGATGCCAAGATCGAGAGCGACGGTCGGTAACGGCATTTGCACGTGCAGCCGCACAAATACCGTGCACGTGCAGTGCGGTAAGCGGTTTTTCCTGGTCCGGGTGGGTGACATAGAGTGCCGTTCGTCGTTCCACGAACGCATTCCGGCGACCGGGGCTGGTTAGCTCCCGTTTCCCAGGGTTACCTGATGTCAGTGGTTCGGCGCGTCCACCAAGACGACCGAGTTACACCGAACGGCCGAACCGGCCGGGGGCGAGAAATCGCCCGTGCCCCTGACAGCAGAGCGAGACCGGCTCAGAAAGCGCGAGGAAACCCGTGCACGATCGGCAAGGAACCCGGCGCGAGCCGGTCCGATCCGACACCGTCGACACCATCCGCATCGAGGACATCGTCCCGGCGGACTTCCTCAATGACACCCGGGTCGACCGCGAGTACCTCGAGCAGGTCTTCCGCGAGCCCCAGAAGTTCGTCCCGCCCCGCGCGCAGGGCGAGCCGGAGCCGCAGCCGGAGGAGCTCGAACCCGAGCAGACCGAGAGCCGCCTCGCCAGGCGCGCCAAGCTCGGCGGCCTGCTGGTCGCCGCGTCGCTCTTCACCGGCTCGGTGATCGCCGCCGCCTCGCTCGCCGGTCACCGCCAGCAGCAGAACGTGCCCACCGTGGTCGAGCCGGCAGGCGCCGCCGCGCTCGGCGGCTTCGCCGTGCCGGACCCCGTGTCCGGCGGCCAGGGTGCCTCCGGCGCCACCAAGCAGGCCAAGCCGGACGGCGGATCGCCCGCGGTCGTGCAGGCCGCCGAAACCGGCGCCGCGACCACGGAACGTACCGGCGGCGCGCCCTCGACGGCGAAGCCGCAGGTCGCGGCCGCCGCCGCGCCCGCCCAGAAACTCGACATCGTCAAGAAGTTCTACGACATGATCGACTTCAACCCGACGGGCGCGCTGTCGCTGCTCGATCCGCTGCTCGCCGGCTCCGAACCGGGCGACCTGGTCCGCGCCTGGAGCTCGATGGACGCGGTTAAGGTGCTGGAAGCCACGGTTCAGCCCGATGGTTCAGTGATCGCGGTGGTCACCATGCGCGAGCCGGACGGCGGCAACCTGCGGGTCACCCAGCTGCTCCGGATGGCGGAGAGCACGAGCGGGCTCATCTCCGAAGTGAAGCTGCTTTCGGCACAGCAGATGTGATCAAGGTCGCCTCTCAATGCGTGCCGGATGTGTGTGCGCAGAGTGAGCGCTTAGCCTTGTCACGAGTCGGTCTCGGCAAAGCCGACACACCGGCCACAAGATGTGCCTACGCTCCTGGTCGTGTGGCGCGCCACCACGGTCGCCGCTTGCCCTCTGCGGGAACCGAACCCGCAGCGAGACGGAGCCTGAAGGAGGTCGCGTGAGCGACGAGGGTCGCCTGGTCGCCGATCGGTACCGCATAGTGCGGCGGATCGGTACCGGCGCCATGGGCGCCGTCTGGCAAGCACACGACGAGGTTCTCGCCAGAACGGTCGCGGTCAAGCAACTGCTCCTTCAGCCAGGCCTAGAGCAGCACGACGCCGAGGACGCCCGCCAGCGCACCATGCGCGAAGGCCGGATCGCCGCCAGGCTGCATCACCCGAACGCGATCACCGTGTTCGACGTCGTCACCGACGACTTCGGCCAGCCCTGCCTGATCATGGAGTACCTGCCGTCGACGAGCCTCGCGCAGGTGCTGCAGGAGCAGGGCACGCTGCAGCCGACCGAGGTCGCCAGGATCGGCGCGCAGATCGCGGCGGCGCTGAAGGAAGCGCACGCGGTCGGCATCGTGCACCGCGACATCAAGCCGGGCAACATCCTGCTCGGCGGCAACGGGATCGTGAAGATCACCGACTTCGGCATCTCCCGTGCCACCGACGACGTCACGGTCACCAAGACCGGGATGATCGCCGGCACTCCCGCTTACCTGGCGCCCGAGGTGGCCATCGGCGGCGAGCCCGGCTCTGAGGCCGACGTGTTCTCGCTCGGCTCGACGCTTTACGCGGCTTGCGAAGGCCAGCCCCCGTTCGGGCTCAGCGAGAACACGCTGAGCCTGCTGCACAAGGTCGCGGCCGGGCAGATCGACCCGCCACGCCAGTCGGGGCCGCTCGCGAGCGTCCTGGCCGTGCTGCTGCACCCGGACGTCCACCACCGTCCGACCGCCGAGGAGTGCGAGGAGCTGCTCGCGGCCGTCGCCCGCGGTGAGACCCCGCTCGGCGGTCCCGCCGACGCGACGCACCTGGCGCCGGTCGCCGGGGTGCTCGGCGGTCCCGCGCCCGGCTCGACGCAGCTGTTCGAGGGCGAGAACGGCCACTCCGGCACGTTGCTCGACCAGCCGGGCCAGTCGCGCCAGGGCGGGTTCTACGACAACGAGTACGACTACGACGACGGTGGCTCGTACCCGCAGAACGACTACGACAACGCCGCGTACGACTCCGGCTTCGACCGGACGACCGCGCTTCCGCCCGCAGGCCCGCCGCCTGGGCCGAACGCGACGCGCGCTGTCCCGATGTCGGACTACGACGATTACGACGACGACTTCGACGACGAGCCCGCGCCGCCGCCTCCGCCCGCGCCTCGGCGTCCGGTCGCGGAACCGGCCGCGAAGGACGACGAAGAGAAGCCGGGCGCGTGGAAGAAGCCCGCGATCATCGGCGGCATCGTGCTGGTCGGGCTCATCGCCATGGGCATCTGGGTGTTCAGCCCGCGCAGCAGCACCGCGACGACCGACACGAAGCCGAGCACCTCGGCGCCGTCGTCCCCGAAGTCGTCGCCGTCGACCACGGACACGCCGCCGACGGAGGAGAGCACCACTCCGACGGAGACGACGACCAAGAAGACGACCTCGTCCGAAAAGACGACTTCGGAGAAGACCTCGACCAAGACGACGCCGCCGGAAACGACGAAGACGACGCCGACTTCCAAGACGACGACCTCCAAGTCGACGACGACGCCACCGTCATCAGACACGACCTCTACGCCCGCAGGTGGATGATCGATCTGTGGTGAGTACCGAAGGTTCTGTCGTCGGCGAGCGTTATCGCCTTGACCAGCCGATCGGGCGTGGCCGCGCGGGCATCGTGTGGCTGGCGCTCGACCTGCGGCTGCATCGCACGGTCGCGATGAAACGCCTCCTGATCCCGTCCGGCCTGACGCCGGAACAGGCGGCGCAGGCGCGCGAGCAGGCGTTCCTCGAAGGCCGCAACGCCGCCAAGATCGAGCACAAGTGCGCGATCACGGTGCACGACGTCTTCCACGAGGACGAAGACGTGTGGATCGTGATGGAGTACATCCCGTCGCGCAGCATGGCGCAGTTCCTGGCCGAGCACGGCAGGCTCACTCCCGAGCAGGCCGCCGGGCTGGGCATCCAGCTCGGCTCGACGCTGGCGACGCTGCACGCGGCGAACATCATCCACCGCACGCTCGAGCCGGGCACGGTGCTGCTCGCGGACGACGGCGGCGTCAAGCTCACCGACATCGGCATCACCGGTGGCGGGCCGACCCCCGCGTACCGCTCGCCCGAGGTGGCGCGTGGCCTGCCCGCGACGCCTGCTTCGGACGTGTTCTCGCTGGGCGCGACGCTGTACACGGCCGTCGAAGGCGTGCCGCCGTTCGGTGAGAACGGCCAGGGCGGGCCGCCGTCGATCGACAACGCCGGGTCGTTGTCCGGTGCGCTGGGCAAGATGCTGCGGCAGGACCCGGTCACCCGGCCGACGATGAACGACACCGTCCGCGCGCTCAACGCGATCAGCCACGGCGACACCAAGACCGCGTTCGTGCCGCCGACGGCGCCCGCGATGCCGACCATGCCCGTCGCGCCTGCTACGCCCCCGCCGGGCACCGCGGTGCCCGCGCCGACGGCGATCCAGCATCCGGGCACACCGCACCAGGCGTTCCAGCAGCGGCCCGCCGCGCCACCACAGCCGCCGAAACCAGCCTCGGCGAAGCCGAAGTGGCTGATCCCGGCGGTGGCCGTGGTGGTCGCGATCCTGGTCGGTGTGCTGATCGTCGAGCTGTTCTTCGTCTAGCTGTTCTTCGTCTAGGCGACGCGCAGCCAGATGTTCGTGCCGTTCGGCGCGAGCGTGCGGTCGACGTGTTCGAGCTTGATGGTAGTGCCGCCGAGGTGCTCGAACAGGCGCACGCCGTCGCCGAGCAGCGAGGGCACGATGGTCACGGCGATCTCGTCGAGCAGTCCGGCTTCGAGGCACTGCTTCGCGACGTTCGCGCCGAGGATGGTGACGTACTTGCCGCCCGCGGCCGCTTTCGCCGCCGTGACCGCGGTTTCGAGGTCGTCGCAGAAGGTCGTGTCCGGCACGGCGGCGGACGGCGGGTTGTGCGTGAGCACGAACTGCTGACCGTGCCAGGCGCCGCCGAACGGGCCCTCGTTGGGCGTGTCCCGGTTCGGGTCGTCGCCGAACTGCGTGCGGGCGCCGATGAGCAGCGAGCCCGTCTTCTCGATCAGCTCGGCCACGATCGGGTTCTTGCCGGGGTGATCGTTGAGCCAGGACATGTCACCGCCCGCGCCCGCGATGAACCCGTCCAGCGACATCGCGGCCGAATACAGCAGCTTGCTCATGGTCTTCCTCCCAGTGGTTTCACCGCTACTGGACGTTGAGACGGCCGCGCGCCGGAAAACTCATCGAAGCTCGGTGTCCAGCCCGAACGCCGGGAAGAGGCCGGGGTCGTGGAACGAGGTGATCTCGGCGATGTGGCCGTCGGCGATCACCAGCACGCCGATCGCGAAGGCTTGATAAACGGTCTCGCCGGGGAGCTGGACGTAAGCGGCTACGGCGAGCTGACCGTTCGCGCGCGTCGGCACCATCCGAAGCTTTCCGACGTAGTGCGGCGCGCTGGTGTCCCAGCCGGAGGCGAGCACGCCGATGACGGCTTCGCGGCCTTCGAACCACATCGGGTACGGCGGCATGGTGGTGCGGACGTCCTCGGCGAGCAGCGCGGACACCCCGGCGACGTCCGCGCGTTCCACGGCGGCCATGTAGCGCCGCAGCACCGCCATGTCGTGCTCGGTGGGTTCAGCCGACCAGTCAAGCCTGCGCTCCGGCAACCGCTCCTTGAGCGTCGACCTGGCGCGCTGCAGCGCGCTGTTGGCCGACGCGACGGTGCCGTCCAGCAGATCGGCGGTCTGCTTGGCCGACCAGCCGAGCACGTCACGCAGGATCAGCACGGCACGCTGACGGGGCGGCAGGTACTGGATCGCGGCCAGGAAAGCGAGTTCGATCGTCTCCTTGGCGACGATCTGGACGTCCGGCTGGGACTCACTCGGCGCGGCGAGGTCCGGAAATGGCTGCAGCCAAGGGATGTCGTTGCGGATCGGCTCGCCGACGTCGGGCTGGGACGGCGGTGCCAAGTCGTTCGGGAGCACCCGGCGGGCGCGGCCGTCGAGCGCGTCGAGGCAGGCGTTGGTGGCGATCCGGTACAGCCAGGCGCGGAACGTCGAGCGGCCCTCGAAGCCGCTGATTCCCTTCCAGGCACGCAAAAACGTCTCCTGGACGAGGTCCTCCGCCTCGTCGAACGAGCCGAGCATGCGGTAGCAGTGCACGCGCAGCTCGCGGCGATGCCGCTCGACGGCCTCGCTGAACGTGCGCTCGTCCATCAGGCTACGCGGCGGTGGCCGAGGCGTGCCGCATGGCCGACAGCAGCCGTTCGACGGCGGGCTGTCCCATGGCGTGCGCGGCGACCGCGGCGTGGATCGCCCGGAACGGCCCGGGATGGCGCACCTTGCGGATGGTCACGCCGGGATGCGGGGTGCCGAGGCCGAGTTCGGGCACCAGCGTCACCCCGAGCCCGGCGGCCACGAACCCTTGCGCCGTCTGGTAATCGTCAGCGTCGACGGCGATGTTCGGCGAAAAACCCGCCGCGGCACAGGATTCCATCAGCAGCTGACGGCAGGCGCCGGGCACCAGGTCGACGCCGACCCACGGTTCCTCGGCGAGATCGGCGAGTTCGAGCACGCGCTTGCGGGTGAGCGGATGGTGCTTGGGCAGCACGGCGCGGTACGGGTCGTCAAGCAGGTGGACGAGTTCGATGCCCTTGGCGACCGGATCGGTGCGCGGCAGCACGACGATCGCGATGTCCGCGCGGCCGGACTCGACCTCGGGCATCGGGTCGTTGGGCTCGGTGAGCTTGAGGTCGAGCTCGATGCCCGGGTACTCGGCGCGGATGGCCGCGACGGCGGGCGGGACGAGCGCGGCGCCCGCGGTGGCGAAGTAGCGGATGGCGAGCCTGCCGGTGCGGCCGTTCTTCAGCTCGGTGAGCGCGGCCTCGGCCTTCGCGAGCTGCCCGCTGAGCACCTCGGCGTGCTCGGACAGCAGCGTCCCGGCCGGTGTCGGCCGGATGCCGCGGCCGACGCGCTCGAACAGCTCGGTGCCGGCTTCACGTTCCAAAGTGGACAGCTGCTGGCTGATCGCGGACGGCGTGTAGCCGAGATTGCGCGCGGCGGCCGTGATCGACCCGCTGGTGATCACAGCGCGTAATACCTGCAGGCGGCGAACGTCCAACATGGCCCGATCTTACAGCGTTGCTTAAGGGTCGATGCAGTTATTTTCGCTTGTCCTTACTCCTTCGTGGCCGCAAGCTTTGAGTTGAATTCGAGGAGGACTGGGTGGGTGAAGGTAAGGCGCTGCTGCGCATGGGTGCACTGGCGTTGATGTGGGGTTCGAGCTTCTTCTGGATCAAGTTCGGGTTGCAGGCGTTCTCGCCGGTGCAGCTCGTGCTCGCGCGCCTGGTGCTCGGCGCGCTCGTCTTGGTCGGCCTGGTCTATCTGGCCAAGGACCGGCTGCCGCGCCAGCGCCGGTTCTGGCTGCTGATCGCGTTCGCGGCGTTCTTCCACAACGCGTTGCCGTTCCTGCTCTTCGCGATCGGCGAGCAGACGGTCGACTCCGGGATCACCGGCGTGCTGAACTCGACGACGCCGCTGTGGGTCGTGCTGATCGCGCCGCTGTTCGGCACGGGCGACCGGCTCGGCGGCGCGCGGGCGTTCGGCCTGGCCATTGGGCTCGCCGGGACTTTGCTGATCTTCGCGCCGTGGAACGCGTCCGGCCTCCTCAGCTGGGGCGCGGTCGCCTGCCTCATCGCCGCGGCGAGCTACGCGCTCGCGTTCGTCTACGAAGGCAAGTACCTGTCCGGCAACGGCGTCTCACCGGTCGCGGCCGCCGCGGCACAGATGCTGGTGGCGAGCGGGATGATGCTGTTCGCGGTGCCGGTGGCCGGGCTGACCCCGATCCACCTGTCGCCGATCGCGGTCATCGCGGTGCTGATCCTGGGCGCCGGCTCGACCGGGATCGCGTTCAAGCTCAACTACCAGCTGCTGGAGTCCGAAGGCGCCGTGGCCGCGTCGATCGTCGGCTACCTGCTGCCGGTGGTCTCGGTGCTGCTGGGCTCGCTCTTCCTCGGCGAGACGCTGAACCTGCGCGTGATCGCGGACATGGTCGTGGTGCTCGGCGGGGTCGCGCTGACCAGGGTCCGGCGCCGCCCGGCCGTCGCACCGGCCACCCCACCACTGGCGGTCGCCGCCGTCGCCGACTGAGCTTTAGCCCGACGCTGGGGTCGTGAGTGATATGACCGGTTCTAACCGGCCTAAACACTCACGACCTCTAGACGAGGCGGCGGTCCGAGGCCCAGCGCGAGAGTTCGTAGCGGTTCGAGAGCTGCGTCTTGCGCAGGACGCTCGACACGTGCGTCTCGACCGTCTTGACCGAGATGAACAGCTCGGACGCGATCTCCTTGTACGCGTAGCCGCGCGCGAGCAGGCGCAGCACGTCGCGCTCGCGGGGCGTGAGGAGGTCGAGGTCCGGGTCGCTGATCGGGGCGGAGCCGGGCCGGTCGGCGAACGCGTCCAGCACGAAACCGGCCAGACGCGGCGAGAACACGGCGTCGCCGTCAGAGACGCGGACGATCGCGCGGACGAGTTCCTTCGACGAGATGGTCTTGGTGACGTAGCCGCGGGCGCCCGCGCGGATGACCGCGATGACGTCTTCGGCGGCGTCGGAGACCGAGAGGGCGAGGAAGACCACGTCGGGCAGCTCGGGGCGGACGCGCTTGAGGACCTCGGCGCCGCCGCCGTCGGGCATGTGGACGTCGAGGAGCACGACCTGCGGGTTGGTGCGGACGATGCCTGCCACCGCTTCGGCGACGGAACCGGCCTCGCCGACGACCTGGACCTCGTCGGTGATCGAGTCGAGCTCGGTGCGCACCCCGGCGCGGAACAGCGCGTGGTCGTCGACCAGGAATACCTTGACCGGTTCCCGCGTCTGCTGGCTCTCCGTCACGCTGCTCCCCTAGTCGCCTTCATCGGCATTTCCAGCTGTACCTCGGTGCCTTCGCCGGGTGCCGTCTTGATCCGGCAGGTGCCGCCGTTGCGCTCCATTCTCCCCCGGATGGAGTCGGCGACGCCATGCCGGTCCTCCGGCACGACCTCGGGGTCGAAGCCCTTGCCCCGGTCACGCACGAACACCGTCACCGCGGTCGGCTCGACCTCGGCATAAACACTAACCTCTTCGACACCCGCGTGCTTGGCCGCGTTGACGATCGACTCACGGGCCGCCTGCACCAGCGCGATCAGCGGTTCGTCGAGGTCGGCCTCGCCGACGACGACCTGCTGCACGGAGATGGCGAAGGTGTCCTCGACCTCGCCGCACGCGGCCGCGAGCGCCTCGGAGAACCGGCCGTTCGGCGCGGACTCGGCCGGCTTGCCGTAGCCGGACGGCCCGTACAACCAGGCCCTGAGCTCACGTTCCTGGCCACGCGCGAGCCGGGCGACCTCGCGGGGCGAGTCGGCCTGTTTCTGGATCAGCGCAAGCGTTTGCAGCACGGAGTCGTGCAGGTGCGCGGCGATCTCGGCGCGCTCGTCGGTGCGGATGCGCGCCTTGCGCTCGTCGGACAGGTCGCGGACCATCCGCAGCCAGAACGGGATGGTCAGCACGGCGACGCCGATCAGCGTCGCGATCACCGCGATCAACGCGAACTGGACCTGGTCGAAGCTGCTGTCGCGCAGCACGACCACGCCGATGCCGGTCATCACCAGCGCGACACCCGCGAGGATGCGGACCGCGGCCGACCAGCCGCCGCCGCCGAACAACGCGCCGACGAAACCGTCCTTGGCGCCGTCGCGCCACCGCCGCCGCTGCGACTCGTCGGCCTCACGCCAGACGACGGCCGCACCGATCAGCGCCAGTGCCAGCGGCACCGCGACCCAGCCGCTGATCGCGCCGGTCACCGTTCCGCCAGCGACCCCGAGCCCGACGCCGAGCGCCATCAGCCCGAACGCCTGCTGGCGTTCCTTGGCTGGCTGCTTGTGCCTGGCGGCGCTCTCTTCCGACTCCTGCGGCGCGAACACCCAGAGCAGGCCGTACGCCAGCAAGCCCATGCCGCCGAGCGCGGCGAGGATGGCGAACCCGAGCCGCACCCACAGCACCTTGGCGCCGAGGTGATCGGCGAGCCCGCCCGCGACACCGGCCAGCGCGCGGCCGGACCTGCGCCGGAACATCTTGGGCGGCCCGTCTGGCGCGACCATCACCGCGGTCGGCGCCTCTGGCTGGATCTCCTGCTTCTCCACGTCACCCATGGTCACATGGTGTGCGCCGCGATTCATCAGGGAAGCCCCCGATCCAGGTAGTTCAGGGTCGGTGGTGCCCGCACCACCGATGGACCCCCGATCAGCTGGTCAGGGACAACTCAGGGTCGTTCCCCGATGTGGGGGCCTGCCCCAGTGACGCATCATTTTCACCATGAGTGGCGAGACGCAGACACAGAAGCCGCACGTCGGCTTCGAAGAGACAGTCAAAGACTTCGTGGCCAGCAGACCACGCAGGCCGGTCGAAGGCCGCAAGATCGCGGGCGTGGCCGCCGGGTTCGGCAACCGCTACGGCCTCGACCCGGTCGTCGTGCGGGTGGCATTGGTCGCGATGACCGTGTTCGGCGGCGTCGGCCTGGTGCTCTACGTGCTCGGCTGGCTGTTCTTCCCGGACGAGCGAGACCAGGTTTCCGCGTTCGAGAGCATGATCGGGCGCGGCTACAGCACGACCTCGACCGGGTTCACCGTGGTGCTGATCATCGCGTTGTTCCCGACCACGGGCTGGTCGCTCAGCGGCGACTGGTTCGGCGGCAGCGGGGTACTCGGCTACGCACTGGCGATCGCCGCGCTCTATCTACTGCACCGCAACCGCGGTCAGCTCAACCGCCCCGCCGCGTGGAGCGGTCCGGTGCCGTCAGGCGCCGAGGCGTCGTTCTCGATGTCGGACACCACCACCGCGATGCCGACCAGCGCCGCCGCGCCCCCGTCGTGGGACCCGCTGGCCGCTGAGCCGAAAGGCTGGGACCTGCCCGACCCGAAGCCGGTCGTCGAGCACGCACCGCCGCCTGCCCAGCCGCCGGTCCGTGAACCGCGCCCGAAGACCAGGGTCGGCCTGATCACCTTCGGCGTCGCGCTGCTGACCGCGGGCACCGGGGTCGCGCTGAACATGAGTGGTGAGAGCTACTTCTCGCTGCAGCACATCATCGGGCTGACGCTCGGTGTGGTCGGCCTCGGGCTGCTCGTCGGCTCGTTCGCCGGTGGCGGCCGCGGCCTGATCGGCCTCGCGATTCCGCTGTCGATCGTCGGCATGGCCATCACGGTCATCCCGTTCAACCAGTACCAGGGCGGTTACGGGGACCTGACCGCGTCGCCGACCACAGCCGCGGAACTCAAGTCGGTGTACCGGCACTCGGCGGGCAACATCGATCTCGACTTCCGCAACCTGACCGCCGACCACCCGGTCACGGTCAAGGTCAGCAACGGCGCGGGCAACACCACGGTGCTGCTGCCCGCGACGGCCGATGTGACGTACAGCTGCAAGTCCCGCGCGGGCCAGGCCGACTGCCTGACCAAGCACTCCCAGGGCGTCGCGCAGCGGGCGATCACCGGTTCCGACAACGGCACCGACGGCGTCGGCGGCCTGCAGATCCACCTGGAAGTCGACAACGGCGCTGGTGACGTGGAGGTGTCCCGTGGCTGAGAACGAATACACCTACGACGAGCCGCAGGTCGAGAAGAAACCGCGCCGCGGGCTGGACCTGGTCACCTTCGTCTTCGGCCTGCTGACGCTGATGGTCTCCGGGTTCGTGCTCGGTGACGGCGCGTCCTGGCTGCCGAACTTCGACTTCCGCTGGCTGATGGCCGGGGTGGCGGTCTTCGTCGGGCTGGTGCTGCTGGGCGCGTCCCTGCGAAGCAAGCGGTAGCCGCGGCGACAAGCCACTCACATGGAAAGACCCCCGGGGATCCCTTCCCCCGGGGGTCTTTCTTTTGGCTTCTTACTCCCACTCGATGGTGCCCGGCGGCTTGCTCGTCACGTCGAGCACCACGCGGTTGACGTCGGCCACCTCGTTGGTGATCCGGGTCGAGATCCGCTCCAGCACCTCGTACGGCAGGCGCGTCCAGTCCGCGGTCATGGCGTCCTCACTGGACACCGGGCGCAGGACGATCGGGTGACCGTAGGTGCGGCCGTCGCCCTGGACGCCGACGCTGCGGACGTCGGCGAGCAGCACCACCGGGCACTGCCAGATCTCGCCGTCGAGACCGGCGGCCGTCAGCTCCTCGCGGGCGATCGCGTCGGCCGCGCGCAGGGTCTCCAGCCGCTCGGCGTTGACCTCGCCGATGATCCGGATGCCCAGGCCGGGGCCGGGGAACGGCTGGCGCTGGACGATGACCTCAGGCAGCCCGAGTTCGGTGCCGACGCGGCGCACCTCGTCCTTGAACAGCAGCCGCAGCGGCTCGACCAGCTCGAACTGCAAGTCGTCCGGCAGGCCGCCGACGTTGTGGTGGCTCTTGATGTTCGCGGTGCCCTCGCCGCCGCCGGACTCGACGACGTCCGGGTACAGCGTGCCCTGCACGAGGAACTTGTAGTCGCCCTCGGCCTTCAGGTCCCGCTCGGCCTGCTCGAACACGCGGATGAACTCGCGGCCGATGATCTTGCGCTTGGTCTCGGGGTCGGTGACGCCCGCCAGCGCGTCGAGGAACCGCTCACGCGCGTCGACGGTCACCAGGTTGACGCCGGTCGCGGCGACGTAGTCCCGCTCGACCTGTGCGCGCTCGCCCGCCCGCAGCAGCCCGTGGTCGACGAACACGCAGGTCAGCCTGTCGCCGATGGCGCGCTGGACCAGTGCGGCAGCGACGGCGGAGTCGACGCCGCCGGACAGCCCGCAGATCGCGCGGCCGTCGCCGACCTGCTCGGCGATCCTGGCGACCTGCTCCTCGACGATCGACGAGGTCGTCCACTGTGGACGGATACCGGCCACGTCGTGCAGGAACCGGCGCAGCACCTCCTGGCCGTGCGGCGAGTGGTGCACCTCGGGGTGGTACTGCACACCGGCGATGCGCGCCTCGAGGTTCTCGAAGCCCGCGACGGGCGCGCCGTCCGAGGTCGCGGTGACCGTGTAGCCCTCGGGAGCCTTGGTGACGCTGTCGCCGTGGCTCATCCAGGCGGGGTGGCTGCCGGGCAGCTCGTGGTGCAGGGTGCCGCCGTCGCCTGCGATCTGGACCTGCGTGCGGCCGTACTCGCGGGCGCCGGTCGCTTCGACGTCGCCGCCGAGCGCGCGGGCCAGCAGCTGGAAGCCGTAGCAGATGCCGAAGACGGGCACACCGGCCTTGACCAGCGCCGCGTCCATGCTGGGCGCGCCTTCTTCGTACACACTGGACGGCCCGCCGGAGAGAATGATGGCGGCCGGGTTCTTGGCGAGGATCTCGTCGACGCTCGCGGTGTGCGGCACGACCTCGGAGTAGACCTGGGCCTCGCGCACGCGCCTGGCGATCAGCTGGGCGTACTGCGCCCCGAAGTCCACGACGAGTACCGGACCGGTGGGACTGGGCACCTACTACCTCCTAGACAACGGCACGCTGTGGGTCCATCGTCCCAGGTGAGCCGCGCCACGCCGGGGGCGGCCCGGATTGGACGGCATGGACTGGGCAAAGGAGCTGGCCGACCAGCTCGACTGGCATTGGAACGCGCAGCTGCGGCCGAGGATGGCCGGGCTCACCGACGACGAGTACTTCTGGGAACCGGTGCCGGATTGCTGGACCGTGCGCAGCGGCCACCGGATCGACTGGGCCTGGCCACCGCCGGAGCCCGCGCCGGTCACGACGATCGCGTGGCGCCTGGCGCACGTCATCGTCGGCGTTCTGGGCCTGCGCACGCACACGCACTTCGGCGGACCGGCCGTCGGCTTCGACGACTTCCCGTACGCCGACAACGCCGCGACCGCGTTGACCCAGCTCGACGACGCCTACGTGTTGTGGATGGACGGGGTGCGCGGGCTGAGCGCCGAAGCGCTGACCGCGCCGTCCGGCGAACCAGGGTTCGAGGACTACCCGCTGGCCGCGCTGATCTTGCACATCCACCGCGAGGTCATCCACCACGGCGCCGAAATATCGCTTCTGCGCGATCTTTACCAGCGCAGGTGACAGTCAACCTCGGCCCGGGTCGCGCGTTCGTGTGCGGAGACACATGCTGACATGGGAATGAACGCATCCGGAGAGGACTCCCACTTGAGGGGAGAACCCACCACGAAAGACATCTCAGGTGGTTGGAAGTCAAGCCGCGGTTGTGAGTGGAGGTGGAAAGGCCTGATGTTCGTCGTAGAGGCAGCCTGTTTGCAGGCAGTGGTGGAGCTGTCCGAGGAATTTGTTGAACAGGTGTCGTTGGGCTTGGTGGTTCCAGTCTCCGGCGGCGCGGCGGGTGTCGAAGTGGCGTCGTGCTCCGGGGCTGGCTTTGAGGGAGCTGAGTGCCCAGATCGGTCCTACCGCGGCCAGGCGCCGGTTTTTGATGTGGCGGTGCTGGATCACTTTCTTGCGGCCGCTGGCGCGGGTGATCGGTGCCGATCCGGCGTAGGCCTTGAGGCCGCGGGGGTCGGTGAAGCGTGCGCGGTCGTCTCCGATCTCGGCGAGCACCCGGGCGCCGGCCAGCAGCCCGAGACCGGGGAAGCTGGTGATGATCTCGGCGTCCGGGTGCTGTTCAAAATGGGTCCGTGTCGCCTCCGCCAAGCTGTCGGCGGCCACGCAAGCGGCCTCGAATTGGTTCAGCAGAGCCGAAAACTGGATACCCATCGCGTTCTCCACCACCGGAGGCAGCCGCAGCCGATCTGCCCGGAACACGCCATAGAGCCGGTCCACGTCATGATCGATGTTGCGGCGGCGTCCGGCTTTGGTCAGCAGCGTCCGCAGCCTGGCGCGGGTCAGTCTCGCCGCGAGCGTGGGTGTGGGTGCGGCGGCCAGGACTGTGCGGGCGTCACGGCGCGCCAAGCCGCCGTCGGGCTGTCCGGCGAACGCGTCGAGCGCGGCCGGGTAGAATTCCTTGAGCAGCGAGCGGATCTGATTGCCCAGCTGCTGACGGCCCCAGACCGCGTCCTGCTGTGCTCGCGCCAGCACCCGCACCGCCTGCGCGAGGTCGGTGTCGGCCGAGCGGCGGCCGGTGCGCGTCGGCGTCGGTGCGCACGATGTTGGCGAGCATCACCGCGTCCGCGGCGTCGGATTTCGCGCCCGACACCTGGTGCCGGGCTCGGTAACGCGACGCCGAGAGCGGGTTGATCGCGTAGATGGTGCGCCCGGTCGCACGCAGCGCGGCGACGAGCAGGCCGTGGTCGGTCTCGATGCCGACCGGGATCGAGGTCCCGGCGGTGTCCCCGGCCTCGGCGAACAGGTCCAGCAGACGAGCGAACCCGGCCGCGTCGTCGCCGATCCGCCCTTTCGCCACCACGGTTCCGGTGTCGTCGATGATCGCGACATCGTGGTGGGTCTCAGCCCAATCGATGCCACAGAACAATGTCAAGTTGCCACGTCTCCTTCACTATTTCTGCTGCTCACGGGTCCAGGCAGGGTCACGCGGCGCCCTAATCGCGGGACTCGGCGGTCCGTCATCTCAGTAGCCGTTCGTGACTCCAGCACACCGCGGGAACCTCGTTCTGCCGAAGAGCTCGAAGCTCGGGAACACATCAATGAGGTCACCTCCCGCGACGGACTCGAGCAACGACATCTCACCACCACGAACACCAGCCCACCGGCAGACGCGCCGTTCTTTCGTAAGCCGTCGAACGACTGGAGCAACACGGGCGTCGCCCACCGGCGGACCAGCACCAACCAACCCAACAGCCGCGCCTGTCTTTCTGAAGACGTCACACGTCTGGACCTACCGGGCGTCAGCTATCGGCTGGAAAACCAATCCCTACAAAACGATTAGGAGTCCCATGCGAGCGACAGTCATCTACGGTGCCGGCGACGTGCGCGTCGAAGAGGTGCCCGACCCCAAGGTCGAGGCCCCGACCGACGCCGTGGTGCGCGTCGTGCGCTCCTGTATCTGCGGCAGTGACCTGTGGCCGTACTCCGACATGCCCGCCACCGACCGCGGCAAGCGGATCGGCCACGAGTTCCTCGGCATCGTCGAGGAAGCAGGCTCCGAGGTCGGCAGCGTCAAGAAGGGCGACCTCGTCGTCGCGCCGTTCGTCTACTCCGACAACACCTGCGAGTTCTGCCAGGAAGGCCTGCACACCTCGTGCCGCAACGGCGGTTTCTGGGGCGCCAAGCACGTCGACGGCGGCCAGGGCGAAGCCGTCCGCGTCCCGCAGGCCGACGGCACGCTCGTCAAGCTGCCCCACACCGAGGACGAGGACCTGCTCGCCTCGATGCTCACCCTCTCCGACGTCTTCTCGACCGGCCACCACGCGGCCGTGACGGCGGGCGTCACCGAGCGGACCACGGTCACCGTCGTCGGCGACGGCGCGGTCGGCCTCTCCGCGGTACTCGCGGCGAAACGCCTCGGCGCCGAGCGCATCCTGCTGATGGGCCGCCACGAGGCCCGCACCAACCTCGGCCGCGAGTTCGGCGCGACCGACGTCGTCTCCGAGCGCGGCGAGGAAGGCATCGCCCGCGTCCGCGAACTCACCGGCGGCCAAGGCACCCACGCGGTCCTGGAGTGCGTCGGCACCAAGCCCGCGTTCGAGATGGGCGTCGGCTCGGTCCGCGCGGGCGGCACGATCAGCCGCGTCGGCGTGCCCCAGTACGAAGAAGGCCCGATCGGCCCGTACGTCTTCCGCAACAACATCACGGTCACCGGCGGCGTCGCGCCGGCGCGGCACTACATCCCCGAGCTGATGGGCGACGTGCTCGACGGCAAGTACCAGCCGGGCAAGGTGTTCGACCGGACGATCGGCATCGAAGACGTGCCAGCCGGATACCAGGCGATGGCGAACCGCGAAGCCCTGAAGGTCGCCATCAAGTTCTAGTGGGTCGTGAGTGTTGCCGACGGTTCTAATGAGCGGAAGGTCAAAGGTGGCGCGGTCCGACGGGCGCGTTGATCTTCGCGAACGGAAGAATCTGGACGTTGTATGGCCAGATTCTTCCGTTCGCTGCGTCTGACCACCTGCTGCAAAGGTCAAGCAGGTTGACTGAGTGCGAAATGGATCGTTGTGGGCTATTTGAGCGGTAGGTCCGAGGTGACGTGGTCGAGGAGTCGGCGAGCATGGGCCAACGGAGTTGCTTGTGGGCCGTCAGGTGTCCCCAAAGCAACTCCGTCAGACCTGCGGCCGCTGATTCTCAGCAAGTCGCACTCACGCCCATCACGCCACGTTTGGGTTTCCGCCCAATAACCCGGTGCCGGGTAGTTGAGGCTTGGCTTTGCGTTGTCACATCGACGCGTGGGCACGTGAAACCCGAGTTTGGGCCATCCACTGGCCCAAACTCGGGTTTCGCGACGGTTGGTGGAGTTGGACGTTGTGAGCGGGGCGTATGCAACGTTGAGCGTTGTGAACGCCCCGTTCACAACGTTCAGCCGCCCCTGCGGCACCTGCCGAGCGCTGACTTGACCAACCGGCCCGATCCTTAACTACCCGGCATTGGGTTCTAACCGTCGGCAACACTCACGAGCCATGCACCCGTCCGGGTGGGTGTTCACACCGTCGAGACCCGGCCGGAATACCTTGGTACGCATGGACATGATCACCCCGGAACCCCGGCCTGCCTGGATCGCCGGGCGCCCGGAGCAGGGCGCCAGCACGATCGTCGTGACCCATCCGTTCGACGGCAGCGAGGTCGCGACCGTCGCGGTACCCGGGCCGGAGCAGGTCGAGAGAGCGGTCGCGGCGGCGGCCTCGGTCGCGAAGGAATTTCGCAGGTCGGCGGCGCATGAACGGGCCGGGGCGCTGGAGCATGTTTCGCGGCAGCTGCAGGCGCGGTCCGAGGAGATCGCCGAGGTGATCACCGCGGAAAACGGCAAACCGTTCAAATGGGCGGAGGCCGAGGTGCGGCGGGCGGTTTCGGTGTTCCGGATCGCGGCGGAGGAGGCGCGGCGGTTCACCGGGGACATCCAGCGGCTCGACAGTGATCCGGCCGGTGAGGGCCGGATGGCGATCACGCGGCGGGTTCCGCGTGGGCCGGTGCTGGGGATCGCGCCGTTCAATTTTCCGCTGAACCTGGTGGCGCACAAGGTCGCGCCGTCGCTGGCGGTCGGTGCGCCGATCATCGTCAAGCCCGCGCCGCGCACGCCGCTGTCCGCGTTGATACTCGGCGAGATCCTGGCCGACACCGATCTGCCGGAGGGCGCGTTTTCCGTGCTGCCATTGGGAAATGCCGAGACCTCCGCGCTGGTCGCCGATCCTCGACTACCCGTCGTCTCGTTCACCGGGTCGGGGCCGGTCGGCTGGTCACTGGCGGACGCCGCGCCGCGCAAGCATGTCGTGCTCGAGCTCGGCGGCAACGCGGCGGCCGTGGTGCTGCGTGACTGGCCGGACATCGAGGGCGCCGCGCATCGCATCGCGACCTTCGGCAACTACCAGGCCGGGCAGTCGTGCATCGCGGTGCAGCGGGTGATCGTGGAGAGCGCGGTGGCCGACGAGTTCGTGCCAGCGCTGCTGGAAGCCGTGCAGTCGCAGCAGACCGGCGACCCGTACGACACCACTGTGGACGTCGGCCCCGTCGTCGACGAGGCCGCGGCCGAGCGGATCATCGAGTGGGTCGACGAGGCCGTCGCCGCGGGCGCGAAGGTGCTCACCGGCGGCAAGCGCGATGGCGCGACCGTCGAGCCGACGCTGCTCACCGACGTGCCCGCCTCGGTCAAGGCGTGGTCGGAGGAGATCTTCGGGCCGGTGCTCGCGGTGTCCATTGTGGACGGCGTCGATGAGGCGTTCGCGGCGGTCAACGACTCCGCGTACGGGCTGCAGGCCGGGGTGTTCACCCGCGACGTGCACCTGGCGTTCTACGCGTCGACCGAGCTGGAGGTCGGCGGGGTCATCATCGGTGACGTGCCGTCGTACCGGGCCGACCAGATGCCGTACGGCGGGGTCAAAGGCTCCGGCGTCGGACGTGAAGGTGTGCTCGCGGCGATGCACGACCTCACCGAGGAGCGGGTGACGGTCTTCACCGGCATCGACCTTTAAGCAGGCGTGATCGCCTGCGCGAAGCCGAAGACCTTTTCGGGGTCGTACTTCTTCGCGACCTCGCGCAGCTTGCGTGCGTTGTCGCCGTAGTAGGCGGTCATCCAGTCCGGCAGGCCGGGATCGATGTAGTTCACGTAGGCGCCGGTGGCGCCGATCCCGGCCAGCCCCTGGACGATCGTGTCGACGTTCTTCGTCGCTTCTTCGCGCTTCTCGGCCGTGGCCTGCGAGTACACCTGGACGCTCGCGAGCGCGTTGCGATGCCAGAACGCGGTGTCGGTCGGCGCGAGCTTGGAAACCTCGCCGCCGAGCGAGTCGATGAGCAGGTCGATCGCCGGATACTTGGCGAGCTCGACCAGTTTTTTGGGCTCCGCCAACGGTTCGGAGATGATGCGCGACGCGGCGACGAAGGTCTGCCTGCTTTCGCTGCCCGAGAAGTACTTCATGGCGCCGAGGTAGTCCATCGGCTTCACCAGGCGCGACGTCTGACGCGTGCCGGTCTGCGCGACGAAGTCGTCGAGCAGCCGTCCCAGCTGAGCGGTGCTGCCGAGGAACGTGCCGCCGACGCGGACCTTGGACCCGCCGCCGAGCACGAAGTTCGACCACAGCTCCGGCGGCGCGTCCGCGATCCACTCCTGCCACGGCCCGAGCACGACACCGGCGGTGCCGTCGGGGAAGTGCACCGAGAAGACCGTCACGTCGGGCGCCGGGTCGGTGCTGAAGGTGAACGAGGTGACGATCCCGAAGTTGCCACCACCGCCGCCCCGCAGCGCCCAGAACAGGTCCGGCTCCGATTCGGCGCTCGCCGTCCGCAGCTGCCCGTCGGCCGTGACGACCTGCGCCGACACGAGATGGTCGCAGGTCAGCCCATATTTCCTGGTCAGCACGCCGATGCCGCCGCCGAGCGTCAGCCCCGAGATCCCCACACTCGGACACGACCCGGCAGGCAGGCACCGGCCCGCTTTCCCCAACGTCGCGTAGACGTCCTTGAGCTTCGCCCCCGCCCCGATGACCACCCGGTCACCCTGAACGTCCACTTGCGACATCTTCGCCAGATCGACGACCAGACCCCCGTCCGGCGTCGAATACCCCGCGTAGCTGTGCCCGCCGCCGCGTGCGGCGACCGGCACCCGACCGGCCGCCGCCTCGACACAGGCCCGCACGTCGTCCGGTGTGGAGCACTGGGCGACGGCGGCGGGCTTTCGCCCGTCGTACAGCGTGTTGAATCCCCGTTTCACCTGGTCGAACCCCGATTCGCCAGGTAACACCAACCCTCCGGACAACCGCCCCTTCAACGCCGCCCAGTCGGGCGGCCCGGCCGGAACGACCTTGCTGCTGCTCGGCGCCGTCGTCACCCCTGACGTCGGCGCCGCGGGCCCGGACTCCGGCGTGCTGCAGGCCGCTGCGACGGCCCCCGCCGCCGACACCCCCACGACCCGCAGGAACGACCTTCTGTCCAAGCTCATACGCCCAAGACGTACCGGCTGCCGGAAAGGTTGCGTGGCGTCACCCGACCGGTCATCGGTACTCGGGGTTCTCGAAGTCGAAGCGGCAGCCCGCGTCCCAGGCGGCGCGCTGATTGCCGTGCGCCGGGATGCCGCCTGCCGCCTTGAGCATCGCGGCCATGTGCAGCAGGTTCCACGTCATGAACGTGGTGTTGCGGTTCGTGAAGTCGTTCTCCGGCCCGCCGGAGCCGGGGTCCAAATAGGACGGCCCGGGGCCCGCCTCGCCGATCCAGCCCGCGTCGGCCTGCGGCGGGATCGTGTAGCCGAGGTGCTGCAGGCTGTAGAGCACGTTCATCGCGCAGTGCTTGACGCCGTCCTCGTTGCCCGTGATGAGGCAGCCGCCGACCCGGCCGTAGAACGCGTACTGGCCGTCGTCGTTCAGCAACGACGAACACGCGTAAAGCCGCTCGATGACGCGTTTCATCACCGAACTGTTGTCGCCGAGCCAAATAGGCCCGCACAACACGAGTATCTGCGCGTCCATGATCCGGGAATACAGCGAAGGCCATTCGTCCGTCGCCGCGCCGTGTTCGGTCATGTCCGGCCAGACACCGGTCGCGATGTCGTGGTCGGCCGCCCGCAGCACGGTGACGCCGACCCCGTGTTTCTCCATGATGGCCTTGCTGACCTCGATCAATCCGTCGGTGTTGCTGGGGTCCGGTGATCGTTTGAGCGTGGCGTTGACGAAGACCGCGCGCAGGCCGGTGAAGTCGTAAGTCATCACACCAGCACACCACTTCACCGATCACCGGTACACCCGCGAAGCCTTACGAAAGTCGGACGATGGAATTACCCGCAGCCATTCGAGTGTCTTGTGTACTCAGTTCGTGACCCCCGGCTCTTTCGAGTTGATCAGTTTTCTCTGAGAGGGGTCCCATGTTCCGAAGATCCTCCGCCTTCATCGCGCTAACCGCGGTCGCGACGCTCCTCGCGCCGGCAGGCGTCGCGGCCGCCGCACCACCTGGCGTCGATCCGTCCACTGTGGATCTCACGCTTTCGCCGGGCCAGAGCACCACCATCACCAAGCGGGTGACCACCTCCCCCGTCCCGCCCAACCCGGATCTCGTGCTGCTCGCGGACACCACCGGCAGCATGGGCGACGCCATCGCCGACGTGCGCGCCAACGCGAACCGCATCACCAGCACTGTGCTCGAGGCGCAGCCGACCGCGCAGTTCGGTGTCGCCGAGTACAAGGACTTCTCCGACTCGGTGCCGTTCAAGGTCAACCAGGGCATCACCGCCGACACCGGCGCCGTGCAGGCCGGTATCGGCCAGTGGGCGGCGGACGGCGGTGACGACACCCCCGAAGCGAACCTGAACGCCCTGTTCAACCTGGCCACGGGCGCGGTCTCGTTCCGCCCGGACGGCACGCGCATCGTCGCGTGGTTCGGCGACGCGCCGTCGCATGACCCGAGCGGAGGGCACAACCTCGCTCAGACCATCGACGCGCTCAAGGCCGCGAAGATCCGGGTGGTCGCCGTGAACGTCGGTGCGCTCGACGAGACCGGGCAGGCCACCGCGATCACCCAGGCGACCGGCGGCGTGCTGTTCAACAACGTGCCCGCCGACGAGGTCGCGCAGGTCATCGTCGACGGCATCAAGTCCATCGAGGTCACGGTGACGCCGACGGTCACCGCCTGCGACCCGCAGCTTTCCGTGGCGAACAGCCCGGCCAGTGTCAAGGTGGCCAGTGGCGGCGTCGCGACCTTCACCGAGAACATCACCGCGGCCGCCAACGCCGCGCCCGGCACCTATCACTGCACGGTCGACTACCTGGTCGACGGCATGTCACGCGGCTTTGTCGAGAACACCACCGTGCGGGTGCTCGGTCTGAGCATCAACGACGTGACCGTCAACGAAGGGACCGGCGGCGCGCTCGTCCCGGCCACGTTCACCGTCTCACTGCTCGGCGGCGTCAGCCCGAACCCGGTCACGGTGAACTACGCGACCGCGAACGGCACGGCCACCGCGCCCGCCGACTACACGGCGGCCAGCGGAACCGTCACGTTCGCGCCGGGCCAGACGAGCAAGCCGGTGACCGTGCTGGTCAATCCGGACGCCGTCGACGAGCCGAACGAGACGTTCACGGTGAACCTGTCCGCGCCGAGCGGCGCCGGGCTGGTCGACGCGACCGGTGTCGGCACGATCATCGACGACGATCGCAACGGCACCTTCTCGTGCACCGCGACCGCGGCGAACGTCATCGGCATCAAGGCGGCCCAGGCGAACCCGGCCAACCTGCCCTGCGCAGACGACAGCGCGACCGTGCTCGACGCGACGCTGAACGCCGGCGTGATCAAGGTCCAGACCAAGGCGCTCACCGCGTCGACCGACCTCACCCCGGACGACCAGTCGACGGCCCCGGCCGCCGGTGACCGCGCGGTGGCGAAGGCCAAGATCGACAAGACGGTGATCAGCACGCTCGGGCTGACCATCGAGCTCGGCGTGATCCAGTCGCAGGCCAGCGCCACCTGCACGGCGGGACCCGGCGGGCTCGCGCCAGCACTCGCGGGCAGCTCGAACATCGCGTCGCTGAAGATCAACGGCGAGTCGATCACCGTCGGCTCGGCGCCGCTGACGATCCCGCTGGTCATCGGCTCGCTGAAGCTGAACAACACCACGGTGTCCAACGGTGTCGTGAAGCAGCAGGCCGTGGCACTGGAGACGGTGCTGGCCAGCATCGTGCTGGCGGAGTCGCAGGCCGACGTGCACGGCACCACCGCGCACTCGGGCGGGAACCCCTGCCAGCGCTAACGAAGGGCCGCCGGAGCGTCTGACGGCACCGCCGGGTTCTTGGGCGCGATCGGCGAGAGACGGGCGTACGACTGACCTTGCGTCGGCCGTGCGTCCGTCTCACCTTTGTTGGGCCAGAAGGAAAACGCGCGTTCCGCCTGCGCCGTGATGGTCAGCGACGGGTTGACGCCCAGGTTCGCGGTGATCGCCGCGCCGTCCACAACGGACAGTCCGGGGTAGCCGAATACCCGGTGGTACGGGTCGATCACGCCACTCGCCGCGTCGGTGCCGATCGGGGCGCCGCCGATGAAGTGCGCGGTCAGCGGGATGTCGAAGATCTCGCCCCACGTGCCACCGGGCATGCCGCCGATACGTTGCGCGGTAAGGACGTTCGCCTCGTGACCGGCCGGGATGAAGCTCGGGTTCGGCTCGCCGTGCCCTTGCTTGGACGTGTACTTGCGGCGGCCGAAGAGGCCGCGCTTGGTGTAGGTGGTGATCGAGTTGTCGAGGCTCTGCATCACCAGCAGGATCACGGTCCGCTCGCTCCAGCGGTAGCCGTTGAGCAGCTTCGCCGTCTGGACCGGATGCTTGACCATGAACTCGACCGCCTGCCGCCAGCGCGGTTTCTTCGCGGCGCCGTCGGTGGCGATGGTCTGCAGCAGGCTCATCGCGTTGCTGCCCTTGCCATAGCGGACGGGCTCGATGTGCGTCTGCTCGTCGGGATGGATCGACGACGTGATCGCGACGCCCTTGCTGAAGTTCCGGTTCTCGTCGACGCCGGTGCGCGCGGCGCCGATGATGGCCTCGGAGTTGGTGCGGGTGAGCTCGCCAAGCCTGCCTGACAGGTGCGGCAGCGTGCCGGTGTCCTTCATCTTGTGCAGCAGGTTCTGCGTGCCCCAGGTGCCTGCCGCGAGCACGACCTGGCCGGCGGTGAGCGTGCGCTTGGCGCGCTTGCCGGTGCGGCGGAGGTCGACCTCGAAGCCGTCGCCCTTGGGCCGGATCGAGGTGACCGTGGTGAGCGGGATGACCTGCGCGCCCGCGCGTTCTGCCAGGTAGAGGTAGTTCTTGACCAGCGTGTTCTTGGCGCCGACGCGGCAGCCGGTCATGCAGGCGCCGCATTCGGTGCAGCCGGTGCGCTCCGGCCCGGCGCCGCCGAAGAACGGGTCCTTGGCGTTCTCACCCGGCTTTCCGAAGTAGACGCCGACCGGCGTCGGGTGGAACGACTCCGCGACGCCCATGTCCTTGGCGACGTCACGCATGACCTCGTCGGACGGCGTGATCGTCGGGTTGGTGACCACGCCGAGCATGCGGCTCGCCTGGTCGTAGTGCGGCGCGAGCTCGGACTCCCAGTCGGTGATGTGCGACCACTGGCGGTCGTTGTAGAACGGCTTGAGCGGCCGATACAGCGTGTTCGCGTACACCAGCGAACCGCCGCCGACGCCGGCGCCCGCCAGCACCATGACGTCCTTGAGCATGTGGATGCGCTGGATCCCGTAGCAGCCGAGCCGCGGGGCCCACAGGTAGCGCTTGAGGTCCCACGAGGTCTTGGCGAACTCGTCGTCGGCGAACCGGCGCCCGGCCTCGATGACGGCGACCCGGTAGCCCTTCTCAGTCAGCCTGAGCGCGGCGACGCTCCCGCCGAAGCCGGAGCCCACGACGATGACGTCGAAATCTTCTTCGGTGGTGGTGTTACCAGCAGTCACACCTCGACTGTAACTCCGCCCACGCTAACTGACCAGAGGTAAGTTACCCACGGGTCACCTGCATGCTGGTAGTCATGATCGATGATTTCGCGAAGGAGTACCTGCACGATGACCTCCGAGAGATCCGGGAAGCCATGCTCCGGAAGCTCGACGGGCTGTCCGAGTACGACATCCGCCGCCCGCTGACCGCGACCGGCACCAACCTGCTCGGGCTCATCAAGCACCTGACCCTGTCGGAGGCCCGGTACTTCGGGGAGGTCTTCGGCAGGCCGTTCCCCGAGCCATTCCCTCGCTGGGACGACCTCGAACAGCGCGGCACCGACATGTGGGCGACCTCGGACGAGACGCGCGAGGGCATCACCGGCCGCTACCAGCGCGTCTGCGCGCACTCCGACGCGACGATCACCGCGCTCGCCATCGACGCGCCCGGCCACGTGCCCTGGTGGCCCCGCCCCGACGTGCTGCTGTTCAACGTCATGGTCCACATCCTCACGGAGACCAACCGGCACGCCGGGCACGCCGACATCCTGCGCGAGCACCTCGACGGCGCGATCGCCACGTACACCCGGCCAAACCAGGACGCGGCCTACTGGGCCGACCGGCGGGCCAAGATCGAACAGGCGGCCCTGAGCACCCGCCGATAGCCCGAACCCTGGGTGGGGTCAGCGGCGGACGGTCAGGCCCACGCGCTGGAACTCCTTGAGGTCGGAGTAGCCGGTCTTGGCCATCGCGCGGCGCAGGGCGCCGAACAGGTTGACCACGCCCTCGGCGTCGGAGGACGGGCCGAAGAGCAGGGTCTTGAGGTCGACCGCGTAGTCGGGCCCGGCGGCCACGCGCGAGCGCGGGAGCGACGGGTGCGCGGCGGCCGCGGTCCAGTAGAGACCCTGGCCGGGCGCGTCGGAGGCGGCGGCGAGCGGCGCGCCGAGCATGACCGCGTCGGCGCCGCAGGCGATGGCCTTCGCGATGTCACCGGAGACGCTCATGCCGCCGTCGGCGAGCACGTGGACGTAGCGGCCACCGGTCTCGTCGAGGTAGTCACGGCGCGCGGCGGCGGCGTCGATGATCGCGGTCGCCATCGGGACGCCGATGCCGAGCACGCGGTCGGTGCTGGTGACGCCGGGCGTGTAGCCGTGGCCGACGATGACGCCCGCCGCGCCGGTGCGCATGAGGTGCATGGCCGTGCGGTAGTCGCCGACGCCGCCCGCGATCACCGGGACGTCGAGGCGGCCGATGAACTCCTTGAGGTTCAGCGGCTCGGCGTCGCGCTGCACGTGCTCGGCGGAGACGATGGTGCCCTGCACGACGAGGATCTCGACACCGGCCTTGAGCAGGTCGGGGGTGAGTTCGGCGGCGTGCTGCGGGCTCACCCGCGCGGCGACCGTCACGCCCGACTCGCGGATGGTCTTGATGGCCTCGGCGATCAGGTCGAGCCGGATCGGCGCGGCGTGCAGCTCCTGCAGCACCCGCACGAGCGCGGTCGGGTCGTCGAGGTCCTCGGCCGCCCTGACCAGTCGGAACATCGCGTCCTCGACGTTCGCGTGGCGCGCCCACAGGCCTTCGGCGTTGATCACGCCGAGCCCGCCCAGCTCGCCGACGGCGACCGCGGTGCCCGGCGAGACGATCGCGTCCGTCGGGTGGGTGACCAGCGGCAGCTCGAAGTTGTACGCGTCGATCTTCCACGCGGTGGACACCACGGCCGAAGACCTGGTGCGCCGCGAGGGCACGATCTCCACGTCATCGAGGTCATACGCCCGCCGTGCGGTGCGCCCCATGCCGATCTCGACCAGATCCCGCACGTGAAGTCCCTCCTCGCCGCCAACAGCTGTCACCCACATTGTCGCTAGTCCGTGTGGGTTGCCGACGCACGGGGGCGCTTATTCGGCGAACAGAGGACTATCGTGTGGGTATGACCGCAGCAGCCGCGCAGCCACCGCAGCAGCCGAATTCGCCGCGGTTCGACTCGCCGCGCGCGATCCGCGCCGCGCTGCTCCCGGAAGAGGTGGGCGAGTTCGATCTCGCTTACCAAGGGGCACTCAAGACGGCCGCGGAGACGCTGAGCCTCGAGCAACTCGAGGCCACGCTCGAAAACTGGCGGACGATCGCACGCATGACCCAAGCCGACCCCGCCGGACATCGGCGCCTGCTCCAGCAGGCCGAACGCGGCCGCCGCACCGGCGAACCGCCCGCGGACAGCCGGTCATGGAGCAGCCTCAAGGCAGAGCTGGGGCTCTAGCGCCACATGGCTTTTCACATCGAGGTCGATTCCCAGGCCGTCGATCAGATCCGCGCGCTGCCCCAGCACGCGTTGCCGCTGCTCGCCGAAGCCATCGCCGTGGTGGAACTGGCACCGTGGAACGGCAGGCCCTACGTCGACGCGAAGCCCGACGGAGCGCTTCGCCAGCTGCTGTTCGGTGACGGCGTGGGGATCATCACCTACCTGGTGCTCGACGAGCAGCGACGCGTCGACGTCCTCGACGTGCTGTGGCTGCCCTGAGCGCTAAAAGGAGACCTTTTCGACCGTGTCGGTGCGCAGGACGGACTCCTGCTGGAACTCCTTCTTGTAGTCCGCCCGGATGTCCTCGATCTCACGGTTGGCTTTCCGGTCGTTCAGCGGGTACAGCAGGATCACCAGGTACGAGTGCTCACGCACGATCTCGCCGTTCGCGCCTTTGAACTGGCCGTCGGCCGCCAGCCGGGTGAAGCCGTCGGGGAACGCGCCGGTGATCTCCTTGTCCGAGAACACCTGGAACTCGGCGGGGGTGACCTCGGAGCCGTCCGGCTTGCCGGTGCCGAAGTAGAGCGTGGTCTTCTTCCAGACCTCGCCCGGCGAGGAGGTGGCCGCGTTCGCGTCGGCCGTCACGGGGTCGCCTGCGCCTGCCGTCGCGGCCGCGCTGCCGCCGAGTGCCAAGGTGGCGGCCGCGACCACGGTCACCAGTGTCCGTCGGGGAAATGCCATGCGAAACGCCCTCCAAGATCCGGTCAGGACAAGCCTTCAGGATCTGGAGGGCGTTCACAGTGCCCTAAGGGGCGGACTAACGGGACGTGTAGTTCGGCGCCTCGACCGTCATGGTGATGTCGTGCGGGTGGCTTTCCTTGAGACCGGCCGCGGTGATGCGGACCAGCTGGGCCTCCTGCAGCTCGGCGATCGAGTTGGCGCCCGCGTAGCCCATGCCGGAGCGCAGGCCGCCGATGAGCTGGTGCACGACGTTGGCGAGCGGGCCGCGGAACGGGATTCGGCCTTCGATGCCTTCGGGGACCAGCTTGTCCTCGGAGAGCACGTCGTCCTGGGCGTAGCGGTCCTTGGAATAGGACTTGGCCTCGCCGCGTGACTGCATCGCGCCGAGCGAGCCCATGCCGCGGTAGGTCTTGAACTGCTTGCCGTTGACCAGGATCAGCGCGCCGGGCGACTCGGCGGTGCCCGCGAGCAGGCTGCCGAGCATGACCGTCGACGCGCCGGCCGCGATGGCCTTGGCGATGTCACCGGAGTACTGGATGCCACCGTCGCCGATGACCGGGATGCCCGCCGGGCGGCACGCGAGGTCGGCCTCGTAGATCGCCGAGATCTGCGGCACGCCCACGCCCGCCACGATCCGCGTGGTGCAGATCGAGCCGGGGCCGACGCCGACCTTGACGCCGTCCGCGCCCGCGTCGACCAGCGCCTGCGCGCCCGCGCGGGTCGCGACGTTGCCGCCGACGACGTCGACGGTGTCGCCCAGTTCCTTCTTGAGCAGCGAGACGGTCTCGATGACCGCGCGGGAGTGGCCGTGCGCGGTGTCGACCATCAGCACGTCGACGCCCGCGTCCGCCAGCGCCATCGCGCGCTGGTGGCCGTCGGTGCCGACGCCGACCGCCGCGCCGACGACCAGGCGGCCGTCGGGGTCCTTGGTCGCGTGGGGGTACTGCTCGGTCTTGACGAAGTCCTTGACCGTGATCAGGCCGCGCAGCTTGCCCGCGCCGTCGACGATCGGGAGCTTCTCGATCTTGTGGCGGCGCAGCAGGCCGAGCGCCGCGTCCGCGGTGACGCCGACCTGCGCGGTGATCAGCGGCAGCTTGGTCATCACCTCGCTGACCGGGCGGCTGTGGTCGACCTCGAACCGCATGTCGCGGTTGGTGATGATGCCCACCAGGGTGCCCGCCGCGTCCGTCACCGGGACACCGGAGATGCGGAACCGGGCGCACAGCGCGTCGACCTCGGCGAGGGTGTCCTCCGGGGAGCAGGTGACCGGGTCGGTCACCATGCCGGCTTCGGACCGCTTGACGATCTCGACGGCGGTGGCCTGCACGTCGATCGGCAGGTTGCGCTGGAGCACGCCCATGCCGCCCTGGCGGGCCATGGCGATGGCCATCCTGGCTTCGGTGACGGTGTCCATGGCGGCCGAGACGAGCGGGATCCGCAGCGTCACGTTCCTGGACAGCCGGGTGCTGGTGTCGACCCCGCTGGGCACGACGTCGGATTCGGCGGGGAGCAGCAGTACATCGTCGAAGGTGAGGCCGAGCATCGCGAACTTGCTCGGGGCGGCTGCAATGCTCTCGCTGGTCATGACAGGTGTGGGGCCTTCCTTGGCGGAGGTGGGACACAGCGCGGTGGCTTCCCTCGATGATATCCGGGCCGGGCGCATGCCCCGGCCGGGTGGCCGCCCGGTAGCGTGCAGGTCGTGCCGCACGATGCGTTGCCCCCAGACCCGTTCGAGGATGACCCGAACGACCCGGCCAAAGCGTTCACCGACGCCGAAGACCAGCTGGAAGAGCCGATCAGCCCCGACGAGCGCACCGAGCTGCTCGCGGATCTGTCGGACCTGGCCGTCTATCAGGCGCTATTGGAGCCCCGTGGCGTGCGCGGGATCGTCGTGGACTGCGGCGACTGCGACGAACCTCACTACCACGACTGGCACCTGCTACGCGCCAGCCTGGAGCAGCTGCTCCACGACGGGCGCATGCGCCCGCACGAGCCCGCGTTCGACCCGAACCCCGGCGACTACGTGAGCTGGGACTACTGCCGGGGCTTCGCCGACGGCGTGACCGCGAACGAAAGCGCCTACTGAGTTTTTCACCGGCGAAAAACCAATGGCCCCTCGCGCCCTAGGCGCTGGGGGCCATTGTCGTTCTGAAGGTGAGTTACTACGGCGTGGTGGAAGACGCGCTGGTGGTGGTGTCCGAGGAGTCGGGCACCTCGTAGCGCGGGCCCGTGTCCGGCACGTTCCCCGTGGCGGACGGCGTCGGCGAGGTGGTCGGCGACGGGGTCGGGCTCGGGCTGGACGTGGGGGTCGGCGTCGGCTTCGTGGTGCCGCCGCCGGTGCCGGGCGGGATCGCGGACGTGGTCGGCGACTGCGGGATCGACGGGACCGAGCTGGGCGAACCGGAGCCGGAGGTCGTGGTGGCAGGCGGGGGGTTGGCGCCGGTCGGGTTGGCCAGCTGAGCGCTCAGCTGGCGGTGCTGCTCCATGAGCTGGTCGAGGTTGTCGTCCGGCGAGACCTGGCGCAACGCGGCCTGAGCGTCGTCGAGCGCCTTGCGGGCGTCGTCGAGCCTGCCGCCGGCGAGCGCGAGGTTGGCCCGCTCGAGGTCGAGCCTGGCCGCGGCGGCGGCCTCGACCGACCGCGCGTGGTCCGCGTACAGGACCTTGGTCAGTCCCCAGAGGGTGTCGCCGGGGCGGGCGTCCTTGGCGGCGAGCCCGGTGCCGGTGAACAGGATGGCGAGCACGGCGGCCGCGGCGGCCACCGGGACGAGCGTCCGGCGTCTCGCGCCGCGCTGCCCGTACTTCTTGGCCAGCGCCGCGGTCTTGACGGTGGTGATCGCGGTTTCGGTGTCGACGAGGTCCGCGAGCGGTTCGCTGTCGATGTCACGACGCCACGCGAGCAGCAGCGCGTTGAGTTCTTGGTCACCTAGACCGTCGGCGACCTTGGGATCGGAGCCGCCCAGCGCGTCGAGCAGTGCGTCGTCGGCTTGCACCGCCGACAGATCGGCGGCGAACTCGGCTTCGGACGCCGTCATCCCCAGCGGGAACGGCGGCAAGTCGAACTCGGAGCCTTGCCAGTCGTGGCGGTTTTCGCGATCTGTCACTTCAGATCACCTCCTCGGCGGCCAGTACCTTGCGCAGCCGCGCGAGGGCACGGTGCTGGGCGACGCGGACGGCGCCGGGCGTCGAGCCCACGGCGTCGGCGGTCTCTTCGGCGGACAGCCCGACCACGACCCGCAGCACCACGATCTCCCGTTGCTTGTCCGGCAACACTCGGAGCAGTGTCGACATCCGCTCGTTCAGCTCGCCTTGGAGTGCGCGCTGCTCGGGCCCGACACCGTTCTCGATCTCGTCGGGTACTTCGGCGACGGGCTCCGCCCTGTTACGGGCCGCGGCGCGATGCGCGTCCGCGACCTTGTGCTGGGCGATGCCATAGACGAACGCCAGGAATGGGCGGCCTTGGTCACGATACGAGGGCAATGCCGTGAGCACCGCGAGACACACCTCCTGGGCAACGTCGTCTGCCGAAGCGAACGAACGCTCCTGCCTGCCAACTCGCGCGCGGCAGTACCGCACTACGAGAGGACGGATAGACGCCAGCAGCCGCTCCACTGCCTGGGGATCACCCTCGACAGCAGCGGCGACCGGCTCATCCAGTCCATCCCCCACATTGGCCATCGCAGACAACAGTCCCAGCGTTACGTGTAGGCGTGCAAATAGTCCGGTGTCGGCGAAGAACCAACCCACACCGGTGGTGGTAACCGTACCTTCCTCCCGCCGGCGACCTCGTCCAACGGTCCTCACCGGCGCGCCCGCCCTCAGCGGGCGGACATGACAGCCTCTCGCTCGATCTCCGCAGTTTCAACGAGCAGCGAGAAAAGGGGGTACGCCGCTCGGGCGGAAGAGGCCGGTCGAGTGACCGCGGATACCCGTCAGGTCGAGAAATCCGGCCGGATGTGACCTAAAACACAACGCGGGCCAAGGTCGACTCCCCTGGCCCGCGGTCTGTCACCCGGGTACTGCAGACAGCGCTGAAGTACTTACTCGGCAGAACTCAAGAAACGAGACCGCGACGGAAGCCGTGCGCGACGGCCTGAGCGCGGTCACGGACACCCAGCTTGCGGAACAAGCGGCGGGCGTGCGTCTTCACGGTGTCTTCCGAGAGGTAGAGCTCACGGCCGATCTGGCCGTTGCTCTTGCCCTGGCTCATCCCTCGCAGCACCTGGAGTTCCCGCTCGGTGAGCTGGACGCCGGGGTCGGAGGGCTGCCGGGGCGCGGGCACCGAGGTGCTCGCCAGTGTGTGCGCCAGCGCCGCGACCAGTTCCGGCCGGGACGCGTCCCAGCGGAGGTAGCCACGGGCGCCGCCGGCGATCGCGGCGGCGATGCTGCCCGCGTCGTCGGGCGCGCCGAACACGATCACGTTCGCTTGGGGGTTCGCGGAGACGAGGCGCCTGGTGGCCTCGACCCCGGTCGGCACCGCACGTTGCGTCCCGACCAGCACGACATCGACCGGCTGACGGGAATACCTGGCCAGCAGCTCGTCACCGTGCGCTACGCAGTCGATGCGACTGACCCCTGGAACAGCAGACATCACGCGAGTTAGCCCTTCGCGGACACTGCGTCGGTCGTCGCAGATCAAGACCGTCGTCACGGGGTTTCCTTCCTGCAGCCGGGTGACATTCCATATCCCCTATCGGACGCTTTAGCCCTGACCTTGACACGATCCGGTGGCTTTTTTGAAAGTTTCTTAGCCCGGATGCCGGAATGAGCCCTCCATCAGGGCCAACGGGGGTCAGACCGGCACCCACGGCGATTGCCTCGCGATCCGTCTACCGACAGGATCTGCGCGCAGTAACACTGCGTGCAACACCTGTGTGCTCCTGAATCGATACTTCTCGCGAAGTTGCCCCTCGATGCCCGCCGCGATCAGACAGGCGGGCCAAATAAGTGAATGTAATTCGCTTTCTTCCGCATCGCTCAAGGCGGCGGTGACCAGTTCATTCGCGCGTTCCCTCCCCGTCGAATCGCCAGCGGACAGCGTAGCGGCCAACACAAGCCTCGACTTGACAAAGTGTCTCCGCGATCGCCGTTCGGCGGACATGACGATGGCTCTTTCGGCGGGTTCGATCGCGTCATCCGGCCGCCCTGACGCGAGTGCCAGCTCCGCGGTGACCCACTCCGCGCGGACGCGGCCGCGCCACCCGGTCGGGACCTTCAGCGCCCGGTCGAGCGACCGCCGAGCGGCGGTCAGCCGACCGGCGCCCAGATTGTCCGCGGCGAGCCCCAGCAACGCGTCCGCCCGCGCGCCGGCGGCGTCCAGTCCATCCGGGTCTTCCGAGCCCTCAGCGGCTCTCATGGCCAGCCCGAAGGCCGCCCCGTCGAGACCGCGCGCGACGTCGTGACCGCCGAGCTGGCGCCGATGCGACGCGAGCGTGCTCATCGCCAGCGACGCGATCACGGGATCCTCGGCGCGCTGGAGCGAGGACAGCAGCGTCGCGGCGGCGGCGTACCGGCCGCGGGCACCGAGCACGATCGCGGTGAGGAGCCGCTCGCGCGGAGTCCCGGGCGGCGGCAGGTCGACTGCGGGCGCGTCGCCGAACGCGGCCGTTCTCAGGTCTGGCACCCGTTCTTTCTAGCGCCCGGTACCGACAAGAACGTATTCGACGCGGTCGGCGGCGGCCGCGACGTCGTCGAGGTGCTCGACGTTGCCTGGCAGCGACGCGCGGTCCCAGCCGGGACCGGCCGCGAACAGCCTGCCGCGTGAGCCGCCGCGCGAGATGCGGGCGAACAGTCTGGGGTCCGCGATGCCCTTGCGCTGCGCCCACAGCACGACGGCGGCGGGCGAGCTGCGGCGCACGGCGACCGCGAGCACTTCGGCGGGCAGCGGCACGCCGAAGAGCTGGGCGCCGAGTGTGCGCGCGGCGAGGCACGCGGCGAGCGCGTACATCGGCATGGTGTCGCGCTCGTCCGGCACGCAGGTGAGCAGCACCGGGCGATGGTTGCGCGGCGCGGCGAGCACCGGGGTGGCGCGCACGAGCGCGGCGTAGACGCATTCGGCGAGCAGGTATTCGACTTCGGCGCCCGCGCCGCCGGACGCGCCGCGCCAGCGCGCGCCGAGCGCGCTCAGCACGGGTTCGACCACGCCTTCCCACGCGGCGAGCACGCCGAGTTCGGCGATCGTCTCGGCGAGCATGCGCTGCACCGCGCCGACGTCCATGGCCAGCGCGGCGGTGCTCAGCCTGCGCGCGAGCCTGGACGGGCCGTCGCGCTCGTCGCCGTCCTCGGCGGGCAGCACGACGGCGCCTTCGGGCGTCTCGATCTTCAGCGCGGTGCCCGGCGAGGGCATCGGCTGATCCGTTCGGGTGAGAACGGACTTCGGCATCTGTTCGAGCGCGTACCGCGCCGCTTCGGCCGTCGAGGCGCCGCGGAGCAGCGCGCGCTGCATGAGTTCGAGCCTGCCGATGTCGGAGGTGCCGTAGCGCCGATGACGGCCGTCGGTGTGCCTGCTGGGGCCTACTCCGTAGCGGCGGTCCCAAGTTCGGAGGGTGGACGGGGCGACCCCGAGCCGGCGCGCGACCGAGGCGACCGGCAGGGTGGGTTCATCAGAGTTCGACCCGGATCCCACCCGTCCCAATATCCAGGCGATGTGCACAGGCGGCAACCGGAGCCATCCCCGCCGCTCACAATCGGGCGACAGCTCTTGAACAAGTATTGGCGCGCTTCTAACGTTACGGCCGTTGCACCGAATGGAGTAGCAGAGCCGACGGAGGCGGTCAAGATGGCAGACACGCGCAGGCTCCCTGGTCCCAACGCCGATATATGGGACTGGCAGCTGGAGGGCTCGTGCCGGGGGATGGACAGCGCGTCCTTCTTCCACCCGGACGGCGAGCGCGGACCGGCGAGGGCCAGGCGGGAAGCCAGAGCGAAAGCGGTCTGTCTCGCTTGCCCGGTACTGGAGATGTGCCGGAAGCACGCGCTGGCGGTCCACGAGCCCTACGGGATCTGGGGCGGGTTGTCGGAGTCCGAGCGGGAGAACATCATCAAGCAGGACAAACGGGCATTGAGCATGGCCGGCGGCTGACGGGCCGACGTCCAGTACTGAAGGGTGACACCTGCGGGGGTGTCACCCTTCAGTCATGTCCGGGGCCAGTTGGCCATGGCCGTGTCGACCACTCCGGACAGCTCGTCGAAGCTCGCGCCGTCGCGGGCGAGTATGGACAGGCCGTTGAGCACCACGCTGTAGAAGGAGCCCAGCGCGGCCGCGTCGGTGCCCGGCGGCAGCTCGCCGTCGTCGACTCCGCGCGCGACGCGCTTGCGGATCTCGTTCGCCGTGTCCCGCCTGAGGTCGGCCAGGTGGTCGTGCACCGGCTTGCTGGCCGCGGTGTAGTTCGTCGCGGACAGGATGACCATGCACCCGCTCGGGTGATCATCGGCGCGGTATTCGTGGATGTTGTCACGCAGCATCGCCTCGATCGACGCCCGCGCGGTCGGCTGGTCGACCAGCGCCCGTTCGGTACGGCTACCCGCAGTGGTCCCGTACAGCCGCACGGCCTCACGAAAGAGTGCCTCCTTGCCGCCGAACGCGGCGTACAGACTGGGCGAATTGATGCCCATCGCCTCGGTCAGCTCGGTGATCGAGGTGCCTTCGTAGCCGCGCTCCCAGAAGACGTGCATGGCCGCTTTCAACGCGGCCTCGCGGTCGAAGGCCCTGGGGCGTCCTCGTGACATGGGCAACTTTCTTTAGCGATCGACACAGAATGGCTTGACCCCGATGCTACCTCGCCGGTAATTCTGTAGTGACCACTACAGAATTCAGGGGGCGCAATGCAGCTCGAAGGAAAGACCGCGTTCGTGACGGGTGGCAGCCGCGGCATCGGCGCGGCGATCGCGGTCCGGCTCGCCTCGGAAGGCGCCGACGTCGCGCTGACCTACGTGTCCGGCGCCGACGCGGCCGCCGAGGTCGTCGGCCGGGTAGAAGCGTTGGGGCGCAAGGCTTTCGCGTTCCAGGCCGACAGCGCGGACCCACGCTCGGTGCGCACCGCGGTCGACGCGGCGGCAGCCGCTTTGGGGAAGCTGGACGTCGTCGTGCACAACGCCGGCATCTTCAGCGCCGGCCCGCTCGAGGAGATCACGGTCGAGGAGATCGACCGGGTGCTGGCGATCCACGTGCGCGCGGTTTTGGTGGGCACGCAGGCCGCGTTGCCGCACATGCCGGACGGGAGCCGGATCATCTCGATCGGCAGCAACCTGGCCGACCGCGTCGCCCGGCCGGGGTTGACGTTGTACTCGGCGAGCAAGGCGGCGCTGAACGGCCTGACCCGGGGCCTCGCTCGCGACCTGGGGTCGCGCGGCATCACCGCGGTGCTGGTCCAGCCGGGTTCGACGGACACCGACATGAACCCGGCGTCGAGCCCGCACGCCGACGACCAGCGCGCGCTGAGCGCGTTGGGCCACTACGGCGCCGCGGATGACATCGCGGCGACGGTCGCGCACCTCGCGGGCCCCGGCGGCCGCCACGTCTCGGGCACCACGATCACCATCGACGGCGGCCAGAACGCCTGACCACGAACGCGATAAAGCCCGCTTTACTCCGGGGAGTAAAGCGGGCTTTATCGCGTATTACCTAGTGGGCGTGCCCGTGGCCGTGGCCACCGGCGCCCGCGTCCTCGACGGGCTTCTCGACGATGGAGGACTCCGTCGTCAGCACCAGCCGGGCGATGGACGAGGCGTTGGACACCGCGGAGCGGGTGACCTTCACCGGGTCGACGATGCCTGCCGCCAGCAGGTCGACGAGCTCACCGGTGGCGGCGTTGAAGCCGTGCCCCCAGCCCTGCTCCTTGACCTTGTTGACGATGACGGCGCCTTCGTGGCCCGCGTTGGTCGCGATCCAGAACAGCGGCGCGGTCAGCGCGTCACGCACGATGCGGACACCGGTCGCCTCGTCGCCGGTCAGGCCGAGGTCGCCGTCGAGCTCCTTGACCGCGTGCACCAGCGCCGAGCCACCGCCGGGGACGATGCCCTCTTCGACGGCCGCCTTGGTCGAAGCCACGGCGTCCTCGATGCGGTGCTTGCGCTCGTTCAGCTCGGTCTCGGTCGCCGCGCCGACGCGGATGACCGCGACGCCGCCGCCGAGCTTCGCCAGCCGCTCCTGCAGCTTCTCGCGGTCCCAGTCGGAGTCGGTGTTCTCGATCTCCTTGCGGATCTGCGCGATGCGGGCGTCGGCGTCGGCCTTGGTTCCACCGCCGTCGACGATGGTCGTCTCGTCCTTGGTGATGACGATGCGACGCGCGGTGCCCAGCGCGGACAGCGGGGTGTCGGCCAGCTTCTCGCCGATCTCGGTCGAGATGACCCGGCCGCCGGTGACGACCGCGAGGTCGTCCAGGAACGCCTTGCGACGGTCACCGAAGAACGGCGCCTTGACGGCGACCGCGACGATCGTCTTGCGCAGCGAGTTCACCACGAGGGTGGACAGCGCCTCGCCGTCGACGTCCTCGGCGATGATCAGCAGCGGCTTCTTGGCCTCGACGACCTTCTCCAGCACCGGGAGCAGGTCGGCCAGCGCCGAGATCTTCTCGCGGTGCAGCAGGATGACGGCGTCCTCGAGGATCGCCTTCTGCTCCTCGGGGTTGGTCGCGAAGTGCGCCGACAGGAAACCCTTGTCGAACTGCACGCCCTCGGTGATCACGAGCTCGGTCGCCAGCGTCGACGACTCCTCGATGGTGATCACGCCGTCTTCGCCGACCCGCTCGACAGCCTCGCCGAGCAGCGCGCCGATGGCCGCGTCACGCGAGGTGACGGTGCCGACCTGGGCGATGTTGTCGCGGCCCTTGACCGGGGTGGCCTTGGCCTTGAGCACCTCGACGACCTTCGCCGCGGCGGCTTCGATGCCACGGCCGATCGAGGTCGGGTTCGCGCCGGCCGCGACGTTGCGCAGGCCGACCTTCACCAGTGACTGCGCCAGCACGGTGGCCGTGGTGGTGCCGTCACCGGCGACGTCGTTGGTCTTGGTCGCGACGCTCTTGGCGAGCTGCGCGCCCAGGTTTTCGAACGGGTCCTCGAGGTCGATCTCACGGGCGACCGTGACACCGTCGAGGGTGATGGTGGGGCCACCGAACTTCTTGTCCAGCACCACGTGGCGACCGCGCGGACCGAGGGTGACCTTGACCGCGTCGGCGAGCTTGTTCACCCCGCGCTCCAGCGCGCGACGAGCGTCCTCGTCGAAACTGATCTGCTTAGCCACTTTTGACCTTTCTTGGAAAGCACAAACGCCCCGCACCCCGGTTAAGCGGGGCCCGGGGCGTTATGCGCTTTGAGCGGGACGTCAGTTGATGACGGCCAGCACGTCGCGGGCGGACAGGATCAAGTAGTCCTCACCGTTGTACTTGACCTCGGTGCCGCCGTACTTGGAGTAGATGACGACGTCGCCGACGTTAACGTCGAGCGGGACGCGGTTGCCCTTGTCGTCGATGCGGCCCGGACCAACGGCCAGAACCTTGCCCTCCTGGGGCTTTTCCTTCGCGGTGTCGGGGATAACGAGACCGGAAGCGGTCGTCTCCTCGGCTTCGCTCGTCTGGACAACGATCTTGTCCTCGAGCGGCTTGATGTTGACGCTCACCGGGTTGACCTCCACGGGTCGTCGAAAGCGTTGGCAGGTTGATAACGACTCCTACCACCCCCGCCGTCGCGGGTGCCGGGGCTGTCGGTGCCGTGCGATTAGCACTCTAGCCACGAGAGTGCCAGCTTCGCAACCAGGGTCCGTTTACGCTGGGGAAACTCCCTCGAACGGGCCCTGACCGGCCGATTCGTTCCGCACAGGTTCCACGCTGTCGTCGATCGGCTGCTGCGGGTCACCCCGAGCATGCCAGCGGAAGGAGAGGCGCCTAGGCCACCTTCTCCTCCGCGTGCGAGCGACTCGACAGCCCGCAATGCGAACTGGCTGGAGCGGCTGATTGCAACCTTGCCCGCGCCTTCCTGCAGCCGACGACGAGTGAGTTGGTCGGTAGCCACTCGCCCCCGTTTCCCTCGCCCCCGCCGAAGTTAGCGCCAAGTCGTCAAGATCAGGAGTGTGCTTGCTCATCGAGTAGCGACACCGTAGGCACTCTTGATGCCGTCGACCCGGCGTTAAACGATCCAAAACGAGGGACCCATACGTGACGCGCGTTGCGGCTTCTTCGAACCTGACTACCGCGCCTTGATCCCGTAGAGCCAAGTTCGGCAGACGTCGCACCTACGAGTATCCGTCGCGTGTCGCGGCGTAAGAGTGTCGGACCGATGTGTTTTCATGGTTTAAGAGTCGAACAGACAGACGACTCATGATCAATTTGGCGGTGCCCCATGAATTACTACACATGGGACCTCGGCCAGCAGTCCGCTGGCACGGTCGTAGAAGTTACTCTTGCCGGAAACTCGGCCAACGTAAAATTGATGGACAGTGCGAACCTGGCGTCTTACAAGTCTGGTCGAAACCATCGGTACACAGGCGGTCACGTTACGCGCTCGCCCTTCAGGGTATCGGTCCCCGGTTCCGAACATTGGCACATAGTCATTGACTACGGCGGTTATGCAGGTAGCGGTCGCGCAAGTGTCCGAGTGCTGTCGAGCCATTAGGAGGTAGCTAACGATGTCACAAACTCCAGCCAATAGCGGTAAGCCATGGACGAGTGCCGATGATCAGAAACTGAAGCGTGAAGCCGCTGGCAACACGCCGACGCGAGTGATCGCATTGCACCTCAAGCGTTCTGAGGATGCGGTGCGCAATCGGGCAAGCGAGTTGGATGTGTCACTAAAGCCCAACAATCAGCGACCCTACGGAACTCAGAAGTAATCATTCCTGCACCCTCGACATCGCCTTCGATACACATCGTCGCACGGCGACTACGGGCTGCTGGCGTTACGTGCTGCTCACAAGATGGTTGGCGGCTAGCTAAAGTGCGGACTCGTTGAGGAGCTGAGGCCATGGTCGATTCGTAAGCGAACAGACGGATGAACATCCAAATGCGCAAGCTGAGATGGGTTGACCCATAAGGCTTCTTTGCTCTCACGACTAGCCCGCAGCGAACCACCAGCTGGATGAGCCCGGAAGCAGAGGGAGAATTCCTGTCGGACTTCGCCGTCGTCGTAGGCGATGACATGACGGGGGTCGCTGTAGATGCCGACCAGGCTGGTGACCTCGATGTCGATGCCGGTTTCTTCGCGTGTCTCGCGGATGACAGCTTCGGCGACGGTCTCGCCGATGTCCTGCGCTCCGCCGGGGATGGCGTACAGGTCGTTGTCAGCGCGGCGGATCATCAGGATTCGCCCGGCCTCATCGGTGACGACGGCCGAAACCGCGGGGACCAGGCTGTTCGCCGCAGGGGCGTTGGGGTCGTCGTAGTAGTCGCGCTTCGGCATGCGTCCTTGCCTACCACTTCACCGGCTTGGAGGCCTTCCAGACGGCTTCGAAGCTCTCGGAGTAGGTCTCGAAGAGATCGCCCCCGGACAGCCGCCGCAGGTGCAGCGCGGGCGCGTGGGGTGCCTGGAATCCGAAGACGTGCGGGTTGACGATCATGTCGTCGTCGTAGCGGTAGATCGAGTTGTAGAGCGTCGTGCCGTGCAGGCGGATGCTGATCCCGTCGACGTCAGCCAGCGGCTTGAAGAAAGCCAGGGCCTGCCGGATCTTCGCGGTGATCGTGTTCTTGCCGATGTTCTCCTCAACACTGCGACGGCTGATCGCGGCACTGTTGGGGTCGCCGAAGAGCAGCCGGATACGCGCCCCGTCCGAAGCCTTCTCGATGAGCTTGCGCAGGATCGTCCGGTCGTCGAGCAGAAACATCCCGACGTACACCAGGATCTCGATCTCGCCCTTGGCTCCGTACAGGAGCTGGCTCCAGAGGTCGCGCGGGATGGCGTGGCGGTGCGGGTAGACCTTCAGGATCTCCGACCCGCTGATCTCGGCCGCCCGCTCGGGCTGGATGGCGTCCGGCCAGAGGTAGGTCTCCTTCTCCCGCGCGAGAGCCGCGATGGCGTGGCGGTGCTTCGCGTACGGAGTTCGGCCCTTTGAGATCCAGCGTTCGACCGTCTTGGGGTCGACGCCGATCGCCTCGGCGACCTGTTCCGGCGTGAGGCCGTTGCGCAAGAGGGCGTCACGCAGGCGTTCGTTCGGCATCCAAGCCTCCACGGGATTTCTGGGGACGTCTTCACGGTAGCGAGGACGTCCCCAGAAATCCCGTCTGATGGTGCTCTCGTCCCGCTGATTCCCGGAGATTAGGTGGCCAGGAGACGCGAGAGCTAGGGAGACAGACCGTGACCACGTCCGACAAGTGCACCGCGTAGGCGACGGGATGCCCCTGCTCTCGACGCCGGCACAGCTCGTACAAACCTGGGAGAAGGCATATCGCGCGTACTGCGACGTGTCCGACCTCGTGGCGATGGATCCGAGCGGGGTCAATGGCGCGGTGGCGCAGAACATGGCGCGAGCGTCGTCAGCCGTGGCGGCCGCGTGGCGGGACATCGGTGCGCAGGGACGGCTGAGGTGGTGGGCGGTGGCCGCGGTGTACGCGGCGGCTGAAGCCTTTGAGGACCAGGCGCAGTTTTGGGAAACCCACGAATATGAAGGACTGGGAAGTGGCGTTCAACGCGCAGTGGAAGCCGGGGCCAGAAGCGGCGGCCGGGATGCACCAGGTTGGGCCGGATATGGCAACGCTGGTGATCTACCTGGATCCGGACAGCCTGGCGCTGATGCCTCCAGCCGATCCGGCGAAGTGGCCCGCGTTCGTCGGTCTCCTGCGTCAACTCCGCGACGGCGCTCAGGCGGTGGCTGACTTCCTGGAAGAACACCGACGGTTGGCCATCGAGCAGGAAACGGGAGTGTCCCTCGAGCTGCCAGGGCTGACTTATTGAGGGGAAGGGCAAATGTGGTGTGCTTCGGTCTGGCTGACGAGGTCACGTCGCGAGGCGCGGCATTTCGCGGCTGAGCGAGGGCAGGGGTCGTGAGTGTTTAGACCGGTTAGAACCGGCCGTACCACTCACGCCCCCCCCCACACACACGACGACCCCGGCCTGCCGCGGGCGAGTGGAACCTTTGCTGCATCAGATGCAGCAAAGGTTCCACTCGCCCGCCACGTTTGCCATTCCGGCCAATAGCAGACATCTTCAGCGGATCACCGAAGGGTGGCGAGGTCCTCGATGATCACGTCGGGCTCATACGGCGCGAAACGCTCGCGCTTGCCCGGCTTGTTCGCGTAGGCCACGACCGCGACTCCCGCGGCGCGAGCGGCCTCGATGTCCGCGACCGAGTCCCCCACCATCAGGCACCGGGACGGCGACGTGCCCAGCCCACGGATGGCCTGCTCGATCAGGAACGGGCTCGGCTTGAGCTTCGAGACGTCCCCGTCCACGCGAGCGCTAATGCGGCGGACCGCCTGAGCGAGGTCGTGCATGACCAGGAAGGCGCGAACCGCGTCGACCGAGTTGTTGCTCACGATCGTCAGCGTGTAGCCGTCGCGGGCCAGGTCGTGGATCACGTCCAGGGCACCCGGGGTCGCTTGAGAAACGGCCTCAAGCTCCAGCCGCTTCAGCTGACGCTCGACGACCGAAGCCGCGCTAGGACCGCAAGAAGCCGCGAAGGCGAGTATCTCGAATGGGTCGGCTGACGCGGCGATATCGTCCGGCAAGCCTGGGCTGAGCAGCGCTTTCAGGCGGTCCGCGGCTTCGGAAGCCGGGAGCGCTGAGAAGAGCGTGCAGACCGGGCCGTCGAAATCCAGGAACACGTGGTCACGCGCAGCGAGCAAGTCCCCCATGGGCCCGATGTTACGGCCGGGGCCGAACCTTCGGTCAGGTCTTACCGGCGGCGTGAGGTTGTTGTTAGGTTTTGTCCGCCCGACTAGAGCTTGGGGGTTTCACCTTGGTCCGCAGATCATTCGCCGTGCTCACGAGCGCGGTACTCGCCGCAGGATTGCTGGCCTCGCCCGCCGCGCAGGCGGCGCCGAGCAGGCAGCAGGTTTATGCCGACGCCGCGCAGGAGTTCGGGGTGCCGGAGAGCGTGCTGTTGGGCGTCTCCTACCTGGAATCGCGGTGGGATACGAACGCTGGCACGCCCAGTACCGGGGCCGGATATGGTCCGATGCACCTCACCGACCTCCGCACGGCGGGTAAGCCGGGCACGCACCATGATGAAGGCACCGAGGACGCTCGCGGTGACGACGCCAGGCCGGCGCTGAAGCCGCAGGCTCCGACGACCGCCGAGCCGCCCGCTGGGCTGCAGACGATCGATGAGGCCGCGAAGCTCGTCGGCCAGAGTGTCGAGACGCTGCGGTCGGACGCGACGCAGAACATCCGGGGTGGGGCCGCGCTGCTGGCGAGCTTCCAGCGGAATCGGCCGACCGCGCCGGCTGACTGGTATGACGCGATCGCGAAGTACGCGGGTGCGAACAACGAGGCGTTCGCCGATGAGGTCTTCGAGACCATGGCGACCGGGGTGGCTCGCACCACCGATGACGGGCAGCACGTCCAGCTCAAGGCGACGCCAGGGGTGAAGCCGAAGGACAAGGCGCCGACCGGGGTCGAATGCCCTCGGCGAGTCTCGTGCACCTCGGTGCCCGCTCCGTACCAGGAGCTGCCGAAGAACGACTACGGCAACCACGACAAGGCGAACCGGCCGGAGAGCCAGAAGGTCACGCACATCGTCATCCACGACACCGAGGGCTACTGGGACACGGCCATGCAGCTGGTCCAGGACCCGACGTACGTGAGCTGGCACTACACGATCCGCTCGAGTGACGGCCAGATCGCGCAGCACGTGGCGACCAAGGATGTCGCTTGGCAGGCGGGCAACTGGTACATCAACTCGAAGTCGATCGGGATCGAGCACGAGGGCTTCGCGGCCAAGGGCACCTGGTACACCGAGGCGATGTACCGCGCTTCGTCGAAGCTGGTGCGCTATCTGGCCGACAAGTACGACGTGCCGCTGGACCGGGCGCACATCATCGGGCACGACAACGTGCCCGGCACCACGCCGGCCACCATCCCTGGCATGCACTGGGACCCGGGGCCCTACTGGGACTGGTCGCACTACTTCGACCTGCTCGGGGCGCCGCTGAAGGGATTCGGTCTTCCTGGTTCCTCGCTGGTGACGATCACGCCCGACTTCGCGACGAACCAGCCCGCGTTCGTCGGCTGTGAGAAGGCGGGAGTTCCTTGTCCGGCAAGGGGTTCCGGCGCGGTGATCCTGCGCACCGAGCCGCGGGCGGACGCGCCGCTGCTCAAGGATGTCGGGCTGCACCCGGACGGCTCGAACACCACCATGGGTGTCTCGGACACCGGGAGCCGGGTGACCACCGGGCAGAAGTACGCGGTGGCCGACCGCCAGGGTGACTGGACGGCTGTCTGGTACCTCGGGCAGAAGGGCTGGTTCCTCAACCCGCGTGGCGCGCGGACGGCGTCGCCGTCGTTCGGGATGGTCGCCACGCCGAAGGCCGGGCTGGCCACGATTCCGGTCTATGGCAGGGCTTATCCCGAAGCCACGGCGTACCCGGCCGGGATCACGCCGCAGGATGTCGTGCCGTTCCCGTACACGCTCGCGGCGGGCCAGAAGTACTCGGTCGGCGGCGTCGTCGGGTCCGAGTACTACTGGGCGACCACCTTCGACCCGGCGAACCACGTCGTGGTCAAGGGCAAGACGAAGTACGTGCAGATCCAGTTCGGGCACCGCATCGCGTTCGTGAAGGCGGATGACATCAGGCTGGTTCCCGCGTTCTAAGCCGGGATAAAGCGGGCTTTACTCCCCGGAGTAAAGCCCGCTTTATCGCGTTCAGGCGTCGAGTGCGACCTTGACGCCTTGGGCCTGCTCGGTGTTGCGGCGGGTCTTGGCCCAGCCGTTGCGGCCGCGCAGGAGCCTGAAGAGCGCGCGCCATGATGTGATGTAGAAGGTGTAGATGTACGCCGCGTAGGCGAAGCCCATGCCGATGCCGCGCAGGAAGTTCTTGCTGCGCAAGCATTTCATCTGGTAGATCGGGCCCCAGACGAGGAACGGCAGCAGGCCGAACGAGCCGTAGATCGCGAACAGGATCCAGGCGCCGTCGGCGAACCAGGTCCACACCTGCGCCGGATCACCGGCCGTGCTGATCAGCAGCACCACGAACGGGATCGGGTACAGCAGCGAGCCGAGCAGCTGCATCCACGGCTGCGCGAGGTAGTACATCATCTCCGCCGCGCCGAGGGTACTCACGTGCGGTGAATCCCAGATCCGGCGCAGGTACCGCGCGCACTGCATGGTGCCCTGGCCCCAGCGCGTGCGCTGCACCAGGAAGCGGCGCAGGCTGTACAGACCTTCTTGCGCCACATGGGAATCCGGTGTGTAACCGGTGCGCCAACCCTCGGTGAGCAGGTGGACGCCGAGCTCGAAATCCTCCAGCAGCGAGCCGCGCCACGGCTGCTCGTACTCCCCCGCGATCGAGTCGAGCGCGGTGAGCCGGGTGAACTGGCCGTTGCCGCCCATGGAGATCGTGCCGGTGAACCCGCGTGAGGTCTGGATGGCCGCGATGGCCGTGCGGAACTCCAAGTCCTGCAGCTGGGCCAGTTTCAGCCCGAATGCCCGTGACAGCCAGAAACGGCGGGCAGGCGGGGTGTCCACATTGCTCATCCACACGTCGAGCTGGACCGCGCCGATCGTGTCGTCGCCGAAGAGATGGTCGGCCGCGCAGACTTCGAGACAGTTCGCGGCTGGCCTGCCGTCGGCGTCCACGACGATCACCACCGCGTTGTCGCGCCGTCCGTCGCCGAGCCAGGCGTTGAGTTCTTGGTAGGCCGCGTTGAGCGCGTCTCCCTTGCCTGTACGCGCTTCTGGGCGCTTGCGAGGCACCAGGTGGAGGAACTTGTCGGGCGCGCCGCGCCGTCGCCACAGCGCGCGCACGACGCGGGCGGTGCGGTCCTCGGAGTCGTCGTCGATGACCCAGATGTGCGCGGCGGGGAACGTCGAGCGCAGGTAGGTGATCGTATCGCGGATGACCGTCTGCTCGTCACGGCATGGCACGAAGAAGTGCCAGGTGAACGCGGCGGGGTCGCCGACGGGCGCGGGTTTGCGGCGTAGGTACGGGACGATGATGACGACCACGTAGACGATGAACGCGACGCTCATCGTCAGCGCGAACGCCTGGGTGATCGCCAGCAGAACCTTCAGGCTCATGCGCGCCGCCGGGTCGACAGCCAGACGAACAGCACCAGCGTGGCCGCGCCGCCGATGACGCTGACCAGTGAGCCGAGCAGGGTGTGGCCCCAGTAGTAGCCGGTGTCGACGCCGAGCCAGTTCACCAATCCGACGATCGCGAGTACGCGGAGTTGATTGACGATCACCACGGCGACCGCGGCAATGGCGAGTGAACTGAACAGCGTTCTAGAGTTTTGTGGCCGGAACCACACCATCACCGCGGTCACCAGCAATAGGGGCAAAAGCATAAAGACCGACGAGCACTCCGGCGTCATTCTCAACCCGAGTGGAGTATCGCCCGATAACCCAAAGTAGACCGTTTCGCGGTCACCCACGACCTCGGTACCCGATGAGGTGATGACGCTGAGTATCAAACCTGACAGACGGACTTCGAAAACCCGGTAGGCGCGCTCGATCAGCACCAGTCCCACACCAGCCGCGACCAGCGCGAACACGCTCAGGCGCACCGGAAAACGGCCCACGGGGGCGTCAGCTACCGCCACAATGATTTCCTCACTGGTCGATGAACAACGGGCGCCCGATCGCCTCACTACCTTGACGCTTTCGGCAGGAACAGCGCGTTACTTGCTCGGCCGATCAGGTGATAACGCGAAAGACCACTCGTGCGGGTGGTTAACGATGTTTTCCGTGCTATTTCGCTCTTCAGTGGCGATAGTCGGATCACGAGCCGAAGAACTCCTTGCCGGGCTTTACCCAGCGTAAAAACGCCCGGCACCGGCCGTGACTTTCCCATTCCCTTATTCCGGAGGACCAGTTGAAGAAGACGCACCTCTTGCGCCGGGCCGGGTTGCTCGGCGCCGTGGTCGCGGGCGTCGTACTCGCCGGTGCCGTGCCCGCTTCGGCGGCCGCCGGCGACGGTTCCGCGTACGGCGTCAAAGCAGACGTGAAACTGCTCGGCGCCGACGCCGTGCAGGCAGGACCGTTCTCGGCCGCCAGCACGGCGGGCCCCGAGAAGATGAGCCTGGCCAAAGTGGACCTGCCGGGCATCCTGGTCGCGGGCGCGATCAATACCGAAGCCAAGCGGGACGCCGAATCCGGCGCCGTGTCGTCGAAGGCCAGCACGGCGGACGTCCGGTTGCCGCTGCTCGAAGGCGCGCTCGGCAAGATCGGCGTCAAGCTGATCGAAGCCAAGTGCAGCGCGACCCAGAAGGGCGTCGAGGGCTCCAGCACCTTCGCCAAGGCCGATCTCGGCAACCTCGGTGAGATCCCGGTGACCCCGGCCGCCAACACCACGCTCAAGGTCGGCTTGGGTGACATCAACGTCGCCACGGTCATCCTCAACGAGCAGATCAAGAACAAGGACGGCAGCCTGACCGTCAACGCGCTGCACGTGAAGCTGCTCGGCGCCGCGCTGCAGCCGCTCGGTTCGGGCGACGTGATCGTCTCGTCCGCGACCTGCGGCCCGGCCGGCCTGCCGATGCCGCTGGCGTCGGGCGCGGGCATGTGGATCGCGTTCGGTGTGCTCGGCGCGATCGCGGTGCCGATCGGCACCAGGATCACCCGGAACCGCCGTCGCGCGACCGCGTAAGCGAGGGTCCGAAATGTACAAAGTGCCAGGTGCCGGTGTCGGCACCGCGGGTGGCGGGGTCGGCGCGCTCGCCGCCACCGGCGCCGATGTCGGCTGGTGGATCGCCGTCGGCGTGCTGCTGCTGGTGCTCGGCGCGGTGGCCGTCTTCGCGTCCTACCGGCGCACTCAGCGCATGGCCCGGCATCGGGCGAGCTGATTGATTCGGGCTGCCGTCGGGTACTCACTGCCCGACGGCAGCCATTCGGCACGTTTTTTCGACATACTGAGTTATGGCCGAGGAGTTCGCTGACGTGGACGTACTGCTGCTGATCGGGACACGTCCCGAAGCGATCAAGCTGGCTCCGGTGGCGCGGGCGCTCGGCGATCATCCGGTGCTGCGCTCCCTGCTGGTCCACAGTGGCCAGCACGAGGGCATGGTCGAGCAGGCGCTGGTGCCGTTCGGCGTGTCCATCGACGCCTGGCTGGATCTTCCGCCGCGCGCGTCCGGCGGCCAGGCCGAGCTGGTGTCTGGCCTGCTTCCGGCCATCGATCGGACTTTGGAGCGCTACCGTCCGGCGGCGGTCGTCGTGCAGGGCGACACCACGACGGCGCTCGCTGGCGCGCTCGCCGCGTTCTGGCGCGGCATCCCGGTGGTGCACCTGGAAGCCGGATTGCGCACGAATGACCTGGAATCACCGTTTCCCGAAGAGGGAAACCGGCAGATGGTGTCGCGGATCGCCGCGCTGCACCTGGCGCCGACCCGGCAGGCCGCCGAGGCGCTGCGTGCCGAGGGTGTGCCGTCGCCGCGGATCGTGGTCACCGGGAACACCGTGGTCGACGCGGTCCGTGCCATCGCGGCGCGTGATCTGCCCGCCGCCAACAGCGCGCTCGCGCTGCTGGAGATGGAGGTAGCCGAGGCCGGGGAACGGCTGGTGCTGGTCACCTCGCATCGGCGTGAGTCTTGGGGCGCGCCGCTGGAGCGCACGCTCGCGGCCGTCCGCCGGATCGTGCGCGAGCACGAAGACGTGCAGGTGCTGTTCCCGGTGCATCCGAATCCGTCGGTGCGCGCGCAGGTCGAGGCCGGGCTCGCCGGGGTGGAGCGGGTGACGGTCACCGGCCCGCTCGGCTATCCCGATCTCGTCCGCGCGCTGCGGCTGGCGGCGCTGGTACTGACCGATTCCGGTGGTATCCAAGAAGAAGCGCCGACGTTCGGCACGCCGGTGCTCGTGTTGCGCGAGAGCACCGAGCGCCACGAGGCGGTCGACGCCGGGCACGCGTGGCTGGTCGGCACCGACACCGAACTGATCGTGTCGACGGCCAGGCGTCTGCTCGCGGGCACGCTCGTGCCCGCGCCCAGCTCGAACCCTTATGGCGCGGGCGATGCCGCCGCTAAAGCCGTGCTGGCGATGGAAGCCCTGCTGGGCACCTTCTCAGAACGACACCACGCTGACCGGCAACGCCGGGTTGGCTGACAGGTCCAAAGAGGACGGTGGCCGTCCGGCAGCGACGACGTGCGCGCCCAGCGCGGCGATCATCGCGCCGTTGTCCGTGCACAGCCTCGGCCTCGGCACGCGCAGCGTGATGCCGGCGGCTTCACAACGCTCGGCCGCCAGGCTGGAAAGTCGCGAATTCGCTGCCACGCCACCGGAAATCACCATCGTGTCGATGCCGAGTTCCTTCGCGGCCTTGACCGCCTTGGCGGTGAGCACGTCCGCGACGGCCTCCTGGAACGACGCGGCGACGTCGTTGACCGGAATGTCGTCGCCACGACGCTCGGCGGCCTCGATCCAGCGCGCGACCGCGGTTTTCAAGCCGGAGAAGGAAAAGTCGAACTTCGCGTCACGCGGACCGGTCATCCCGCGCGGGAACGCGATCGCCTTCGGGTCGCCCTCCTTGGCCGCCTTGTCGATCGGCGGGCCGCCGGGGTACGGCAGGCCGAGCACGCGGGCGACCTTGTCGTAGGCCTCACCGGCCGCGTCGTCCACAGTGGACCCGAGCTCGGTGATGGACGAGGCGATGTCGTCGATGCGCAGAAGTTGCGTGTGGCCACCGGAAACGAGCAGCCCGAGGCACGGCGACGGCAACGGGCCGTGCTGCAGCGTGTCGACCGCGATGTGCCCGGCGAGGTGGTTGACACCGTAGAGCGGCACGCCCAGCGCGGCCGCGTAGGCCTTGGCGGCCGAGACACCGACGAGCAGCGCGCCGGACAGGCCAGGCCCGGCGGTCACCGCGATGGCGTCCACATCGGACAGTTTGAGCCCGGCCTTCTCGAAGGCGCGATTCGTGGTCGGGACCATCGCCTCCATGTGCGCGCGGCTGGCGATTTCCGGTACCACGCCGCCAAACCGCGCGTGCTGGTCCACACTGGACGCGACCTCGTCGGCGAGCAGCTCGACCGCGCCGTCGTCGTGCAGCCGGACGAGACCGACCCCTGTCTCATCGCAGGAGCTCTCGATCCCCATGATGATCTTGGGCATCAGCCTGCCACCTCCTCGGTCCGCGCGGGACGCATCATCGTGTACGCGTCCGCGCCGGACGGCTGGTAATACCGTTTGCGCAGGCCGATCCTGGCGAAACCGTTGGCCTCGTACAGTCCGATCGCCTGCTGGTTGTCAGTGCGCACTTCCAGGAACACGGGCGCGAACAGCTCGTCCGCGCGCGCGAGCAGCGCGCCGAGCAACGCTTTTCCGGCGCCTTTGCCCTGGTGTTCCGGGTCGACGCCGATGGTGTGCACGCTCGCTTCGAACTCGCCGAGCTTGCGTCCGACGACGGCGAGCCCGGCGTATCCGATCAGCTCGTCGTCCTCGTCGCGCGCGACGAGGTAGTACCCGCCCGCGTCGAGCTCCGCGTGGAACGCGCGTGCGCTCCACGGGTCGTCACCGGCGAACAGCCCGGCTTCGATCTCGACGCAACGAGGGATGTCCTTGCGTCGTAAGGCTTCCAGCCTCACGCGGTCACCCGCTTGCGCGCGGTCGGCTCGACGGCGTCGGGACGGCGCAGGTACAGCGGGGTCAGCGGCTCGGGCTCCTTGCCGAAGCTCTCGCGAGCGGCGGCGACCAGCCCGGCGGGCGACGGGTGGCGCGGCTCGACGACTTCGAGGCCGAGCACGTCCGCGTACAGCTCGGCGCCCTCACCGGCGGCGGTCGTGGCCTCCGGCTTGAGGTCCGCGGGCTTGTCGACGTGCGGGCCATCGACGCGGCGGGCTTCGGCGTCGTACGCGGCCCAGTAGACCTCGCGGCGGCGCGCGTCGGTCGCGACCAGCAGCGGAGCACCGTGCGCCGCCTGGATCGCGATGGCGTCGAGGCCGCAGACGGGGTGCACGGGGATGCCGAGCGCGTGCCCCAGCGCGGCGCCCGTCGCCATCCCGGCACGCAGGCCGGTGAACGGGCCGGGCCCGACGCCGACGACGATCGCGTCGAGCTGGGCGAGTGTGATGTCGGCGGCGTTGACCGCCTCGAGCAGGTGAGGGGTGAGAAGCTCGCCATGGGCGCGGGCGTTCAGCGTCACCTGCTCGGCGAGCACCTCGAGTCGGGTGTCGTCGAGTCGCACGACACCTGCCGTGATCGCGGGTGTCGAGGTGTCCAGGGCCAGTACCAGCACGGTGTCCCAGCCTACGACCTGTGGTAGATACCGTTTCACTCGGCTAGACGCAGAGGAGGTCGATCGGTTGTTCCCCGCGTTGACGAACCCGTCCGGCAAGGAAGCGATCCGCTTCGGAGACCAAGCGCTGACCTACGAACGGCTCGCCGGGGTGGCCGGCGCGATCGCGGCGGGGCTGCCTCGCGACCGGGTGGCCGTCTGGGCGACGCCGACCCTGCACACCAGCGTGGCCGTGGTCGCCGCGCTGCTGGCCGGGGTGCCCGCGGTGCCGTTGAACCCGAAGATCGGCGAGCGCGAACTCGGGCACATCCTGGCCGACAGCGAGCCGTCGATCGTGCTGGCCGAGCCGGGCGCGACGCTGCCCGACGGGCTCGCGTCGTTGCCGCGCGTGGACATCGATCTGACCGGTGACCAGCGCGAACTTCCCGCGGAAGCCGACGACGAAGCGCCCGCGTTGATCGTCTACACCTCGGGCACGACCGGCCCGCCGAAGGGCGTCGTGCTCCCCCGCCGGGCCATCACGTCGACGCTCGACGCGCTCGAGGACGCGTGGCAGTGGACCGCCGACGACGTGCTGGTGCACGCGCTGCCGCTGTTCCACGTGCACGGCCTGATCCTGGGGATTCTCGGGCCGCTGCGGCGCGGCGGTTCCGTGCGGCATCTCGGGCGGTTCTCGACCGAAGGCATCGCGCGCGAGCTGGCCGGTGGCGCGACGATGATGTTCGGCGTGCCGACGATGTACCACCGGATCGCGGGCGAGGTCGCCGCGAACACCGCGCTGGCCGACGCGTTGCGTGGGGCACGGCTGCTGGTTTCGGGGTCCGCGGCGCTGCCCGTGCACGACCACGAGCTGATCACCGAGGCGACCGGGCAGCAGGTGGTCGAGCGGTACGGGATGACCGAGACGCTGATGAACACCAGCGTCCGAGCCGACGGCGAGCGCAAGCCGGGCACGGTCGGCGTGCCGCTGCCCGGTGTCGAACTCCGTCTTGTGGGTGACGCCGAGCTGGGCGAGATCCAGGTGCGCGGGCCGAACCTGTTCACCGAGTACCTCAACCGGCCGGACGCGACGGCCGCGGCGTTCGACGACGGCTGGTTCCGCACCGGCGACATGGCCACGCGCGACGCCGACGGGTACGTGAAGATCGTCGGCCGTCAGGCGACCGACCTGATCAAGAGCGGCGGCTACAAGATCGGCGCGGGCGAGATCGAGAACGCGCTGCTCGACCATCCCGGTGTCGCGGAGGTCGCGGTGACCGGCGAGCCGGATCCCGACCTCGGCGAGCGGATCGTGGCGTGGGTGGTGCCGTCGGGCGCGGAGCCTTCGCTGGAGGAGCTCGCGGCGCACGTCGCGCGGCTGTTGTCACCGCACAAACGGCCCCGGGTGGTCCGCTATCTGACCGAACTGCCCCGCAACGACATGGGCAAGGTCATGAAGCGGGCGCTCGATGCTTGACCTACTCGGGTTCACCGACTTCCAAGTCGACATGTCGCCAGAGCCGGAGGACGGCCCGATCGGCTGGCCCGGTTACGGCGAAGCGGTCCGCGCGGCCGTCTCACGCAGCGGCTCGTCGGAGTCGGTGCGCGTCGGCACGGCGCAGATCGGCGGGGTCGACGCGGTCGTCATCGCGTTCGAGTTCAAGTTCCTCGGCGGCTCGCTCGGGCGCCGCACCGGCGACCGGATCGAGTTCGCCTTCCAGCGCGCCCGTGAGCTGGGCGTCCCGGTGGTCTCGCTGGTCGCGACCGGCGGCAGCCGGATGCAGCAGGGCATGCGCGCGCTGACCCAGCTCCAGCGCGTCGCCCGCGAGGTCGCGCTGACCCGCGCGGCCGGGATCCCGCAGATCTCGGTCCTGCTCGACCCGACCACCGGCGGCGGCTGGGCGACACTCGGCGCCGGCGCGGACATCGTGCTGGCCGTTCCGGGCGCTCAGGTCGGCTTCGGTGGCTCGCGGGTGCGGCCTGCCGACGCGCCCGCTGAGGCTTACACGGCCGAGGCGAAGCTGGCGTGGGGTCAGGTCGACCAGATCGTGCCGCCGTCGGAGCTGCCCGAGGTGCTGGGGCAGTGGCTGCGGCTGCTGTCATCACCCGGCGCGGCTGCGGAGCCTCCAGCCGCGCTCGGGTCCGGTGAGCTGCCGTCTACCGGCTGGGACGCCGTCCAGGCCGCGCGCTCGGCCTCACGACCGCGGGCCGGAGCGTACTTGGACGCCTACTTTGGCTGGCGTACGGAGATCCGCGGTGACCGTGCAGGCGGCGTCGACGAGGGCGTGCGCTGCGGGTTCGGCTGGCGTGGCCGGGCGATCGCCTACGCGGCCCAGTGCGGGACGGCGACCACTCCGGCGGGCTTCCGCACGGCCGCGCGGCTGATCCGGCTCGCCGACCGCCTCGGCATCCCGGTGCTGACGCTGATCGACACCCCCGGCGCCGCCAACGACGCGGCGGCCGAACGCGACGGCGCGGGCCCCGCGATCGCGTCGCTGTTCGAGGCGGTCGCTGTTGCTCGCGTGCCGATCACTTCGCTGGTCATCGGGGAAGGCGGCTCGGGCGGGGCACTGGCGTTCGCCGCGCCGGGTTCGACGTGGATCACGCCGGACGCCTACTTCTCGGTGACCTCACCGGAGGCGGCCGCGGCGATCCTCAAGCTGGACCCGGCGCAGGCTCCTGTGATCGCGTCGCAGCTGCGCTTGCGTCCCCAGGACCTGGTCGACCTGGGCATCGCGCGGGCCGTGGTCTCGCGCCGCCCCTGACCCAGTGCTCGTGATAGCCCGAAAGTGGCTTTCGTCAGATGCGATCTGACGAAAGTGGCTTTCGGGCTATCGGTATGTCCCCAATGCGTCGTTCGGGTGCTGGGAGGTGCCGAAAGACGCATTGGGACCCCTGGAGGGACCGAAAGACGCATTGGGGACATGGCAGGGACCCAACGACGCATTGGGATTTTTTCAGGCGGGGAGGGGGACTCGGGTGGTCCAGGTGCCGTGGGGTTCGAGGGTGACCGTGCGGACGTCGTCGTCGGCGCGCGCGAGGCGGACCACGAGGTAGTCGTCGGAGAGGCGCTCGGCCGCGCCTTCGCCCCACTCGACCACGATCGCGGAGCGTTCGAGGTCGGTGTCGAGGTCGAGGTCGTCCAGCTGCGTCAGGTCACCGCCGAGGCGGTAGGCGTCGACGTGCACCAGCGCGACGCCTGAGGCGCCCGCCGGGTGGACGCGGGCGAGTACGAAGGTCGGGGAGCTGACGCGGCCGGAGACGCCGAGGCCGTCGGCGATGCCGCGGGTCAGTGTCGTCTTGCCCGCGCCGAGCGGGCCGGCGAGCAGTACGAGGTCGCCCGCGCGCAGTGCGCGGCCGAGCACTCGGCCGAACTCCATCGTGTCGTCCGGGGTGGGGAACTTCAGCGCTGCCAAAACCAGGTCCTTTGTGATGAGGTCTCACCGTCCACGCCCGCGCACCGCTGCAGCAGGTCGATCAGGTGGCTGTTCACCAGCTCGGGCTGTTCGAGCTGCACCATGTGACCCGCGCCGCGGACCCTGACCAGCTCGGCGTCCGGCAGCTCCGAGGCGATGCGCTCGGCGTGCGAGAACGGGGTGAACCGGTCTGAGTCGCCGCCGACCACGAGCACGTGTGCGTGCTTGAGACCGGCGAGCGCCGCGTACCGATTGTGACTGCCCAGTGTGTCGACGAAGTTCACCAGCCCCCTGACCGGGGTCACGTCGAGCATTTCGAGCATGAAGTCGACCAGCCGTGAGCTGACGTCGCGGCTGCCGAACGCGAGCCGCCGCACGGCCTGCCTGGTCAGCTGGCCGCCCGCCGCGCGCACGAACTCGACCAGGCCGGGCTGCCAGCCCGCGAGGCCGCCGACGCCACGCGTGAGCGGGTTGTACTTGGACAGCAGCGAGCGCGGGAGTCCGCGGGCGCCGACCTCGCCGGCGGCGGTCGCGATGAGCGCGACGCCTTCGACGCGGTCGTCGAACAGCTCGGGGTATTCCGAGGCCAGTTCCATGATGACCATGCCGCCCATGGAGTGGCCCATCAGCACTAGCGGCCCGTCCGGCGCGACCGCGCGGATGACGCCGTGCAGGTCGTGGGCGAGCTGCTCGATGGTGCTGTGTTCCTGCGTCGCCTGGCCGGACTGGCCGTGGCCGCGGTGATCGTAGTAGACCTGCCGGACGCGAGGCAGGCGCAGCGACGCGAGGTCGCGGCGCTGGAAGTGCCAGCTTTTGCGTGACAACGCGAAACCGTGCACGCCGACCACGGTGAGCGCCGGCTTCCCGCCGTCTTCCGGGTCGATCTCCTCGACGGACAGCCGGGTCCCGTCGTCGGCCGCGACCGTGGACACCCGGTCCGGCTTCAGTTCCCCCAATGGTTCGTCCACGAATGGATCCTCACTGTGCCTGCGCTGCTGAGCGGCGACGGCGATGACCGCGGCTGTGCCGGTGGCCACCGCCCCCACTCCCCCGGCAATCGCGAGCAGTCGACGTGAAGGAGACATTCACCGCACCCCCAGATACCTGCGAGTCACTCTCGGGCGATACATCGAGGTCACGATCTCGTAGTCGATGGTGCCGAGCGTGTCGGCCCATTCCCGTGCTGTCGGTTCCCCGTTTTCGCCGGTGCCAAACAAAATCACCTCGCTGCCGACCGGGGGTTCGTCGTCACCGCAGTCCACCACGAGCTGGTCCATGCACACCCGGCCGACGACAGAGCGGCGTTTTCCGTCCAGCAGGACGTCCATCCGGCCGGACAGCAGCCGAGGCACACCGTCGGCGTAACCCACTGGCACCAAAGCGATATTCGTGTCCCGCGAGGCGGTCCACGTGTGTCCATAAGAGACAGACTCACCGGCGGCGATGCGCTTGAGGCTCACCACACTGGACCTGAACGTCATCGCCGGACGCAGATCTTCTTGCTGCGCAACGGGATTGAGTCCGTACATCGCGATGCCGGGTCGCACGATGTCGAAGTGCAGGTCGGGCCTGGTCAACGTCGCGGCGGAATTCGCTATGTGCCGCAACGGGTTCAGTCCGGCCTCGCACGCGATGTCGTACGCCGCTTGGAAACGCTTGGCCTGCGCCTCGATCGACGGGTGTCCCGGGTCGTCCGCGCACGCGAAATGTGACCAGATGGCCACGACTTCGGCCTTCGACGCGGCCGCCGCGCGCACGAGGTCCGGCCACTCGGCCGGCGCGCATCCGTTGCGGGACAAGCCCGTGTCGATCTTCAGGTGCACACGGGCACCCAGCGGAGCCACCCGCTCCAGCTCGGCGATCGAGCTCACGCCGAGGTCGATGCCCTCGGCGACGGCGGACTCGAAGTCGGCGTCCGCGGTGTCCAGCCAGCTGAACAGCGGCACGGTGATTCCCGCGCGCCGCAACGCCAACGCCTCACCGGCCGAGCAGGTGCCCAGCCAGGTGGCGCCCGCTTCGACCGCCGCGCGGGCCACCGGCAGTGCGCCGTGGCCGTACGCGTCGGCCTTCAAGATGGCCATGGTGGCCGCACCCGTGCTCGCCGCCTGAGCGGCGAGCAGGGCGAGGTTGTGCCTGATCGCGTCGAGGTCGATGGTGACCTCGGCACGCGTGAAACTCGTAGTCATGTCGACTTCGAGTCTTACATAACGGGAACCTAGGAGATGCGTGCCCCGCTTGTGGCGGAGAACACGTGCAGCTCGTTCGGGCGGACCCGCAGGTGCAGGGTGTCGCCCATGGCGGGCGGGGTGCGCGGGTCGACCCTGGCGACGATGTTCGACTTCGTGCCCTCGGCGTCGGTCTCGGCCAGCTTGCCGTAGACGAACGCGTCCGAGCCGAGCTCCTCGACCAGGTCGACCTTGACCGGCAGCGTGCCGTCGGCCGAGGTGGTGACCTCCAGCGACTCGGGGCGGAAGCCCAGCGTGACGGTGTCGCCGTCGGCCTTCGCGACGATCTCGCGGTCCAGCGGGATGCGGGCGCCACCGAGCTCGGCGCCGTCCGCGGTCAGCTTGGCGGTGACCAGGTTCATCGCGGGCGAGCCGATGAAGCCCGCGACGAAGGCGTTGGCGGGCCGGTCGTAGAGGGCGCGCGGGGTGTCGCACTGCTGCAGGATGCCGCCGTCGAGCACCGCGACGCGGTCGCCCATGGTCATGGCCTCGACCTGGTCGTGCGTGACGTACACGGTGGTGACGCCGAGACGACGCTGCAGCGCGGCGATCTGGGTACGGGTCGACACCCGCAGCTTCGCGTCCAAGTTGGACAGTGGCTCGTCCATCAGGAACACCTGCGGCTCACGCACGATCGCGCGGCCCATGGCGACACGCTGGCGCTGACCGCCGGAGAGCGCCTTCGGCTTGCGGTCGAGGTACTGCTCGATGTCGAGCAGCTTGGCGGCGTCGAGCACCTTCTGCTTGATCTCGGCGGCCGGGCGGCCCGCGATCTTCAGCGCGAAGCCCATGTTCTGGCCGACGGTCATGTGCGGGTACAGCGCGTAGTTCTGGAACACCATCGCGATGTCGCGCGAGCGCGGCGGCAGCTGCGTGACGTCGCGGTCACCGATCCAGATCGAGCCGCCGTCGATGTCCTCGAGGCCGGCGAGCATGCGCAGGCTGGTCGACTTGCCACAGCCGGACGGGCCGACGAGCACGAGGAACTCGCCGTCCGGGATCTCCAGCTCCAGCGCGTCGACCGCGGGCTTGTCGGAGCCCGCGTACGTCCGGGTCGCCTTGTCGTAGGTGATGCTGGCCATCGGTTCAGTCCTCTCGCGTTTTCGCAGGCACGCCGTGCTGCAGTGCGCGTGCCTCGTAGTGACGGTGCTGGACCCGGATGCCCTCCGCGAGCTCCGCGTCGGTCGGCTCGTCCAGCGTGAGCCTGGTTTTTCCTTGCCAGATCGGAGGTTCCGGGCTGGAAGACAGTGCCCAAGCCGCCTGGCGCGCGGCACCGGCCGCGACGTATTCGGCAGCTTCGGGGATTTCGACGGGAACGCCGAACACGATCGGCGCGACCGCTTGGACGGCGGCGGACCGTGCCGCGCCGCCGATCAGCAGTACCCGGCCGACGCGCACGCCCTGCGCGCGCACGGCGTCCATGCCGGCGGCGAGCCCGCTCAGCATGCCCTCGACCGCGGCGCGCGCGAGGTTCTGCGGCGTCATGTTGTCGCGGGTCATGCCGGACAGGGATCCCTTGGCGTCAGGGAGATTCGGCGTGCGCTCGCCATCCAAATAGGACAGGAAGGTGAGCCCGCCGGAGCCGGGCGCCGCGGCGAGCGCGAGTTCGTCGAAGCCGTGCTGGTCGACGCCGAGCAAGGTCGCGGTCGACGTGAGCACGCGCGCCGCGTTGAGCGTGCACGCGAGCGGGAGGAAGCGGCCGGTCGCGTCGGCGAACCCGGCGACCTCACCGCTCGCGTCGGCCGCGGCGGTCTCGGCGACACCGAACACGGTGCCGCTGGTCCCGAGCGAGACGACCACATCGCCGGGTGCGAGTTCGAGCGCCAGCGCGGCGGCCATGTTGTCACCGGTGCCCGCCGACACGAGCATTCCGTTGTGCTCGCCCGCGGTTTCGGCGGGCCCGAGCACACGGGGAAGTTCAGGCGTGCGGCCGAAGGCGTGCTTGAGCAGGTCAGCGCGGTAAGCGCTTTCAGCCGGTGAGAAGTAGCCGGTGCCGGACGCGTCACCGCGGTCGGTGACCAGTTCGCCGGTCAGCCGCCAGGTGAGCCAGTCGTGCGGCAACAGCACGCGCGCGACGCGAGCGGCGTGCTCCGGCTCGTGCTCGGCCAGCCAGCGCAGCTTGGCGACGGTGAAGCTCGCGACCGGCACCGAACCGACGGCATTGGCCCAGGTCTCCGCGCCCAGCTCGGCGGTGAGGTCCGCACCGGCCTGCGCGGACCGGGTGTCGTTCCACAGCAACGCGGGGCGGACGATTTCGCCGTCCTCGTCGAGCGTCACCATGCCGTGCTGCTGACCCGCGATGCCGATCGCCGAGACGCCTTCGAGCAGGCCTTCGGATGCCGTCGTGAACGCGTCCCACCACGCGTTGGGGTCGACCTCGGTGCCGTCGGGATGCGCCGCGCGGCCGGTGCGCACGACGGCGCCCGTCTCGGCGTCGCAGACGACGACCTTGGTGGACTGGGTGGAGGAGTCGACCCCGGCGACCAGCGTCCTAGATGTCATATTCGGGCCCCTCCGGGTCGCATTCGACCAGTTCGAGCGCGGTGCCGGCGTTGAGCGCGGCCTCGACCTCTTCGGTGGGGGTGAATTCGCTGGTGATGAGCAGGTCGTAGTCCTCGACCAGGCCGTGCGCGTAGGTCGCGGTACGGCCGAACTTGGTGTGGTCGACGACCAGCACGTTGCGGTTCGCGGTGCGCAGCGCGGCCTTCTTGAGCTCGGCGTAGTCGCGAACGGGGTGGAAAAGCCTGCCGACGGCGACCGCGGTGACCGAGACGAACGCCAGGTCGGCGCGCGTGCGGTCCAGCGCGTCCAGCACATCCGGGCCCGCACAGGAGTCGAAGTCGGGGTGGTAGTGGCCGCCGAGCAGCATGACGTCGGCGTGCTGGGCGAGCCGCGCGACCTGCAGCGAGTTGGTGAGGATCGTCAGCCCGTCCACGTTGATCAGCTGCCTGACCAGCGGGAACAGCGTGGTCGAGTCGTCGATGAACACCGTCTGCCCCGGCTGGACCTGGCGAGCGGCCGCCTCGCCGAGCGCCTCGATCTCCTGGCGGCTCGATCCGGTGTCGGAGGCGAGCGCGGAGACCTTGCCACGCTGCTTGCGCAGCAGGCGGCGCTCGGCGAGATCGTCGAGATCCCGGTGCATGGTCATCAGGCTGACGCCGAACCTGCCGGTCAGGTCGTCGATCCGGGCTTCGCGGTGCTCGACCACGTAGTCGAGGATGCCCTGGCGGCGCTGCTCGACGACCGCGTCGGTCGGACGGGTTTTAGACATGCGACACCGCGAGTACGGTCACGGTGTCGGCGGTCACAACTGCTTTCTACCAGATAATCGCACCGTTGTTAACGCAAAACCCGATAACTTCTCATCCGCCGAATGAGACGTTCTTGGTTTCGACCGTTCCGGCGGTCCGGCCGGGCGCCGCCTGGTGCGTCCAGTACAGGTTCGTGTGCGCGATGACCTGCTCGACCGGCGGCGCGCCCCACGCGGTCTTGTCGCCCGAGGTGTGCGCGTCGCTGACCAGCTTGGTGTCGTACCCGCGGGCGAACGCGCCGTGCAGCGTCGAGCGGATGCAGGCGTCGGTCTCCGCGCCCGCGACGATGAGGCTGCCGACGCCGAGATCGGCCAGCACGTTCTCCAGGGAGGTGTCCTCGAAGGAGTCGCCGTAGTGCTTCTCGACGAGCGGCTCGGTGTCGGCGGGGTTCAACTCGGGGACGATCTTCCACTCCTCGCTGCCGCGGACGAGTCCCTCGTCGGAATGCTGGACCCAGACGACCGGGATCTGCTCGCGCCGCGCCTGCTCGACCAGCCCGGCGATGTTGGCGACGACCGAGTCACGCTCGTGCGCGTCGTCGACGACGGCATTCTGGACGTCGACGACGAGCAGTGCGGTGTTCGGGCGATTGTCCAGCGTGGTCACGATTTCCTCCAGTGCAGTGTGCGTAATGCAGCGCTGATGGCGCCGAGAATGCCGGACGAAGAGGTGGGCGCGCCAGCAGCGGCCAGTTCGCCTGCCAGCGAGTGGACGTAGGCGGCCGCGCCTGCCGCGAGCCACGGGTCGACACCGGCGGCGAGCACCGCGCCGATCAGTCCGGAAAGGACATCGCCGGAGCCAGGGGTGGCGAGCCAGGAACCACGCGGGGTGTTGACCATCGCGCGGCCGTCCGGCGCCGCGACGACCGTGCAGTGACCCTTGAGCAGCACAACCGCGTCGTAGCGGCGTGCGCAGGCGCGAGCGGCGGCGACCCGGTCTTTGCCGGGTTCGGAGCCCATGAGACGGGCGAACTCGCGGTCGTGCGGGGTCAGCACCAGCGGGGTGTCGGGGTCGCGCGCGTCGAGGACGTCCACGTGCTGCGCGATGAGCGTGGTCGCGTCGGCGTCCGCGCAGACCGGGACACCGGCGCCGAGCACGTTCGCCAGCACCTCACGGCCTTCGTGACCGGTGCCGATGCCCGGCCCGACGACCCAGGACTGCACGCGGCCCGCGTCGGTGACCGAGCCGGTCGCGATGATCTCCGGCCAGCGCGACCGCACCAGGTCTGCGGCGGGTCCGGCGTAGCGGACCATGCCGGAGGTCGCGTAGACGGCCGCGCCAGCGGCGAGCACCGCCGCGCCGGGGTAGACGGCCGAACCGGCGGCGACACCCGTGACGCCGAGCGTGTACTTGTCGTCGGCTGGGCCGGGGATCGGCCAGCAGGCGGCGACGTCGTCGGCTTCGAGCCGCACGAGGTCGGGGTCTTCGAGGTCGAGCCCAAGATCGACGAGGAAGACCTCACCGCAGTGGGTGGGTGCGAGCGCGTGCACGGGTTTGCGGGCGCCGAAGGTGACCGTCCGGTCGGCGGTGATCGCCGGGCCGTCGACGGCTCCGGTGTCCGGGTCGACGCCGCTGGGCAGGTCGACGGCCAGCACCGGCGCCTTGATGTGCTCGAGCAGCGAGGCCGCGTCCGGGCGCAGCGGGCCGCGTGCCGAGATCCCGACGATGCCGTCGATGACGAGGTCGGCCTTGGCGATCCACTGTGGACTGTCCGCGACGGAGACCGCGCGGCCGCCGGAGCGTTTGAGGGCTTTGAGGCCCTGCGGGTGCGCCTTGTCCGGGTTCAGCAGCACGGCCGTGACCGCGACGTTTCGCTTACGCAGGAAGAAACCGGCCCACAACGCGTCGCCGCCGTTGTCACCGGATCCGACCAGGAGGACCACCCGGCGGCCGCTCGTGGTGCCGAGCATCTTGGCCGCGTGCACGGACAGCCCGAAGGCCGCCTTGCGCATGAGCGCGCCGTCCGGCGTCACCGCCAGCAGCTTGCGCTCCGCCGCGCGAATCCGTTCCGTGGTCCAGATTCCCTGCACGCGGCGCCTCCCGGAGAACTACTCGACCGTGACCGACTTCGCCAGGTTACGCGGCTTGTCGACGTCGTACCCGCGAGTCTTGGCGATCTCGGCGGCCAGCACCTGCAGCGGGACCGTCGACACGAGCGGCTGCAGCAGCGTCGGCACCGCGGGGATCTCGATCAGCTCGTCGGCGAACGGGCGGACCGTCTCGTCGCCCTCTTCGGCGATGACGATCGTGCGGGCGCCACGGGCCTGGATCTCGCTGATGTTGGAGACCAGCTTGGAGTGCAGCACCGCGCGGCCCTTCGGCGACGGCATCACGACGACGACCGGCAGGCCTTCTTCGATCAGCGCGATCGGGCCGTGCTTGAGCTCACCGGCGGCGAAGCCCTCGGCGTGCATGTACGCGAGTTCCTTGAGCTTCAGCGCGCCCTCGAGCGCGACCGGGAAGCCGACGTGGCGGCCGAGGAACAGCACCGCCTTCGAGTCGGCGATGCGGCGGCCGAGGTCGCGCACCTGGTCCACAGTGGACAGTACCTTCTGGACGGCGGCCGGCATGGCCTCCAGCTCGGCGAACTCGCGGGCGACCTCGTCGGGGTACTTGGTGCCGCGCGCCTGCGCCAACGCCAGCCCGACCAGGTAGTTCGCCGCGATCTGCGCGAGGAACGCCTTCGTCGACGCGACGCCGATCTCCGGGCCCGCGTGGGTGTAGAGCACCGCGTCCGACTCACGCGGGATCTGCGCGCCGTTGGTGTTGCAGACGGCCAGCACGCGCGCCTTCTGCTCGCGGGCGTGCCGGACGGCTTCGAGCGTGTCCGCGGTCTCGCCGGACTGCGAAACGGCGACGACCAGCGTCGCGCGGTCGAGCACCGGGTCGCGGTAGCGGAACTCACTGGCCAGCTCGACCTCGACCGGCAGGCGCGTCCAATGCTCGATCGCGTACTTGGCGACCAGGCCGGAGTGGTACGCCGAGCCGCACGCGATCACGAATACCTTGTCGACGTCACGCAGGTCCTGGTCGGAGATGCGCTGCTCGTCGAGGATGATCCGGCCGCCGTCGAAGTGCCCGCGCAGCGTGTTCGCGAGCGCCTCCGGCTGCTCCTCGATCTCCTTGAGCATGAAGTACTCGTGGCCGCCCTTCTCGGCGGCGCTCAGGTCCCAGTCGACGGTGAACGGCTTCGCCTGCGCGGCGTCGCCGTGGAAGTCGGTGACCTCGTAGCCGTCGCGGGTGATCACGACGACCTGGTCCTGCCCCAGCTCAACGGCCTCGCGAGTGTGCTCGATGAACGCGGAGACATCCGACGCGACGAAGTGCTCCCCCTCGCCGACCCCGACGACCAGCGGCGACGACCGCCGCGCCGCGACGATCGTGTCCGGCTTGTCGGCGTGCGTGACGACCAGCGTGAACGCACCTTCGAGGCGACGGCAGACGGCGCGCACGCTGTCGGCGAAGTCACCACCGTTCTGGAAGGCACGGGCGACCAGGTGCGCGGCGGTCTCGCTGTCGGTGTCGCTGCTCATCTCGACACCATCGGCCTCGAGCTCGGCACGCAGCACGGCGAAGTTCTCGATGATCCCGTTGTGCACGACGGCGACCCGGCCGGTGGTGTCACGGTGCGGGTGCGAGTTCCGGTCGACCGGCGCGCCATGCGTCGCCCAGCGCGTGTGCCCCATCCCGGCGGTACCCGCGAACGCGTCCCGCCCAACGGCGTCGAGCTGCGCTTCGAGGTTGGCCAGCCGGCCCGCCTTGCGCTCGACGGTCAGCTTCCCCGCGCCATCCAGCACAGCGACACCCGCCGAGTCATAGCCCCGGTATTCCATCCGCCGAAGCCCACCGAGCACCACGTCCAGCGCAGGCCGGTGTCCGACATATCCCACGATTCCGCACACGCCCATCAGGGTAACGAGAGACCCAGACCACACTCGCCCGGCACCCGACCACCGGCCCGACTGGTACTGCTCGGCCCGAATCCTGGGAAAAATCCCAATGCGTCCTTTGGTCCCCGTCAGATCCCGAATGCGGCTTTCGGCACCTGGCAGCTCCCGAATGCGTCCTTCGGTCCCTGCCACGTCCCCAATGCGGCTTTCGGTCCCCAGCAGGACCCCAATGCGTCGTTCGGCACCTGCCAGGGCCCCAATGCGTCTTTCGGTCCCTAGCAAGTCCCCAATGCGGCTTTCGGGACCTGGCGCGAGCCCGAGAGGGGCGTTCGTCAGGTCCTGTAGCCCGAAAGCCACTTTCGGCAGATGGCATCTGACGAAAGTGGCTTTCGGGCTTTTCTCGGCCGGGGGTGGGCGGCGGAGCGGTGGGGTATGGGCCGGAGCAGTAAGGTCACGCGCATGGCGAAGGCGAAGGAATTGCTCTCGGAGCTGTCCCATCACGGGCCGCATGAGGTGCTTCGGGGCAACCTCGCACTCGTCGGCCTGCCTGGGGTCGTCTACACGCCGACGGCGGGGCTTGGGTTGCCGGCGGTCGCGTTCGGGCATGGGTGGTTGCAGCCGCCGCGGCGGTACCGGCAGCTGCTGAGTCACCTGGCGAGCTGGGGCATTGTGGCCGCGGCGCCCGCGACGCAGGTCGGGCCGTTGCCGTCGCCGCGGTTGCTGGGCGCTGACCTGCTCGCCACGCTCGACGTGGTGACCGGTGTGCGGCTCGGGCCGGATGGCATCAGCGTCGACCCGGATCGGCTCGGGCTTGCCGGGCACTCGATCGGGGGCGGTGCCGCGGTGCTCGCCGGGTCGGAGCACCGGGTGAAGGCGGTCGCCACGTTCGCGGCCACGCAAACGATTCCACCTGCGACGGAAGCCGCGAAGAAGATCACCGCGCCCGGCCTGCACCTGGCCGTCGCCGACGATCTGGTCGCGCCTGCCGCAGGTAACGCGGCGGCCATAGCGAAGGCTTGGGGCGGCGAGGCGCAGCTGCGGTTGATCGGCAAGTCGTCGCACCTGGCTGTCACCGAGGGCAAGCACTGGAGTCAGCTGCTGCTCGACGGTAAACCGCAGCGCCGCACGCAGGTGCTGGTCCGTGCGCTGTTCACCGCGTTCTTCCTGACCCACCTGACGGGCACCGACAAGTTCCGCCCGCTGCTCGAAGCCGACGTCAAGAAGGCCACGATCGAGGCCTTCGCCGACTGACCCTCATACGCGAAAGGCCCCCTTGCTCGTGAGGAGCAAGGGGGCCTTTTACGTACGGGCGTCAGTCCAGCCAGTTCGTCGTCGAGAAGTCGTCCTCGTCGTCGACCGCGCGGCGCGCGTGACGGCCGCGCCGTGCCTCGGCAGGCGGAGTGGCCGCGGCAGGCGGCTCCGGCATGGCGTACGGCGCCGGCTGGGGCGGCGGCGGAGCGTGGTGCTCCTCCTCGTTGTCGCCGAAGCGCATCGTGTGGTCCTGCTCGGAACGAGCGTTCCACTGGTTCTTCGCGGCTTCCTTCTTCTCTTCGACCTGGCGGTCCAGCTCGGCGCTGTGCCGCTCGGCCGCTTCGCGCATGCGTTCCTGCTCTTCGGTGATCTCACGGGACTTGGCGCGTACGCGGTCCCCGATCTCCTCGGCGCTCGCGCGTACGTTCGCGTTGGTCTGCGCCAGCCGCTCGGCCAGCTGCGGGTCGACTCCGCTGGTCATGATCTCCCCTTGTCCGCTCAGCGCTCGTAGCTGATCGAGCGGTCGCCGTCGTCATCGAGCGATCCGCTGATCCGGCCCTTGGCACCGCTGGTCTCGAAGATGGCACCGTCGACGCGGTACTGGCTCGACTGGCGCTGCGTGTCGCCACCGCCGCCGCCACCAGGCGCGCCGCCCATGCCACCCATCATTCCGCCCATCTGGCCCATGCCGCCGCCCGCGGGCGAGCCCGCTGCCGCCGCGGCGGCCGCCGGGTGACCGGGGTCGTTGCCGCCGGGCGCCATGCCCAGGCCGGAGTCGGACGAGGCGAACGACGCGTCGCTGCCGGTCTGCATGCCCGCGTCGAGCGAGATGCCCTCACCCAGTCCGCCGGAGGAGAACCCCGAGGCCGCGTCCGAACCCGCGGTCACGGTCTCCTCGCCGGTGCCACCGGCCACGGCGACGCCTTCTTCGGCGGGTGCGTCGACGGGCTCCGAGCCGCCGATGTCACCTTCGAGGTCGAGACCACCAGGCGCGACGAAACCGCCGGCGTCCTGACCGGGCGTCATGCCCGGGTCCGGGTTGTCGGGCGCCGGGTCGCGCTCCTCGACCGGCACGGCGTCCTTGTCGTGCTCGATCCCGGAGCCGCCATCGGTCGGCCGGTCTGCGGGCTCGCGGCCCTCGCCCGGCTTGATGTCGTCGGTCTTCAGGTCCGACTTGTCACCCTTGTGGTCACCGGCGCCGAGGTCGGCCTTGTCGCCGTCCTTCTCGTCGAGGGTGTACTTGGTCGGCTCGCCCTTGCCGTCGTCGACCGTGACCACGGTCGGGCCGTCGGGGCCGTCAGGACGCTCGGCGGTGATTTCGAGGTTGCCGTCCTTGATGTGGATCTTGCCGTCAGGGCCCGGCTTGTACGAGCCGTCGGGACCGGGCTTGCCGTCCTGCGCCTGCACGCCCTGCGGGCCGAAGCTCTGCTGGTCGGTGGCGGGCAGCGGCTTGCCGTCGGGGCCCTTTTCCTGGCCCTTGTCGTCGTCGAAGTCGAGCTTGTATTCCTTCTTGTGGCCCTGACCGTCGTCGACCGAGATCTCCATCTTGCCGGTCTTGTCGGGCTCGGACATCGCGATGGTGTTCTCGCCCTTTTGGACGGTCATCGTGTCCTGGTCGTCGCCGTATTCCTTGATGGGCTCGCCGGTCTTCGGGTCGATCGGATACGGCTTGCCCGTGTCCGGGTCGATCTCCAGATCCTTGCCGGTGATGGGGTTCTTGCCCTCTTCCGGCTTCGTCGCCTCCGGTGGCTTCGCCTCGGGCGGCGTGATGGACCCGCCGCCGCCGGTCGAGCCGCCGCCACCCGTCGAGCCACCGCCGCCACCACCGGTGTCGATCTTGCCCTTGCCGCCACCACCGGTGTCGACGCCAGGCTTGTCGACGGGCTTGGTCTCGCCCTCCTTGCCGACCGACGCGAACGGGTCGGGCTCGAGGCCCTTGTTCAGCGAGTCGATCAGCGCGGAGTAGTTGTCCTGGATACCGGACACGAACGTCTGGCCCTGCTCGTGGACCGAGTTCGCCTTGGTCGTGTAGTCATCGCAGAACTGCTTGAGCTTGTCCTGGGCCTCCTTGAGGATGCCCTTGTACTTCTCGCACTCTTCCTTGATGTTGTCCTCGGTGATCGAGTCGGCGAGGTTGTAGCCGATCAGCGCGCCGATCGGGTTGATGATCGTCAGCACCGCGGTGATCGGGTTGGACAGCAGGTCGACGAAGTCGTCCCACCAGCTCTTGTCCTCGATCTCCTTGATCTTCGCCTCGAGCTGCTTGATCGCGTCCGGCAGCTTCTCCTTGGCGTCGATGAAGCCGTCGATCTGCGGCGCCGTGAGGTTGGCCATCTTGCCTTCGCCGTAGAGATCCAGGATGCAGTGCGCGTAGTTGATGACGTTCTGCTGGATCGCTTCGTCGATCGTGTAGGTGATGTTCTCCGGCGCGGTCTTCAGCGCCTGGTGCAGGTCACCGGAGGCCTTGACCATCGCGTTGTTCGCGTTCTGCGCGGCCGACTTCGCGTCGCCTGCCCAGTCCGCGGTGTTCGCGGCCCACGCCTTGTCCATCGCCTCTTTGGACTCGGCGACGGTCTTGCCCGCGGTGGTCAGCACCGTCGCGTCGGCGTGGAACGCGGTGAAGGAGATGCGGCGGAACTCGTCGAGCCCCATCCGCAGGCCGCGCGGGTCGATGCCGGACGCCTTGTAGCCACCGCCGCCACCGGAAGCGGTCGAACCCTTGGTCCCGGCCCCGGTGTTCGTGACGACCTGGCGGTTCTTCGGCGGGGGCGCGTCGGCGGGAGCACCACCCGGAGCGCCGCCACCCGCCTTCTGGAACCGCGGGTAGAAGTCGTCGAACAGGACCATCGCCTTCTCGGCCTGGTCGATGATCTGGTCGGACGAGGAGAATCCGCCCTGGTCGAGTGCCTTCTGGGCACCGTCGACGGCGCCCTTCTGCTGCTTGACGACCGCGTTGCGCCGGTCTTCCTCAGCCGCGCCCAGGCTCTTGGACGCGTTCTGCATGTTCTCTTTGAGGTTTTTGCCGCCCATCCAGACATCGCCTGGATTGGCGCCGACCTGCTCGGAGTACTTGACGATCTCGCCGTCGTTGAGACGGCCCGCGTCCGACAGCGCGTAGAGGAAGTTCTTCTTGTTCTCCGCGGAGACGTTCGGGTCGTCCAGGCTCTTGCGCATCTGGTCGAGCTCTTGCGCGGTGAACGTGGCGTTGGCCACCTTGGCCTGAGCGTCGCCGGTAAAGGGGTTCTTGCTCATGCTCAGCGACCCTTCGAAGCCATGGCGTCGGCGTTGACCTGCTCGCCCTTTTCGTAGTGGCCTGCCGCGGAGGTCAGCTTGCCGCCGAGGTCGGTGGACTTCTGGCCGTAGGTGGTCACCGAGTCGCGGTACTTCTTGATCGCGTTGCTGTAGTCCGCGGCGACCGGCGTCCACGCGTTGCCGACCTGGCCCATCGAGACACCGGTCTCGATCTTCGAGCCCGCGGTGACCAGGTCGCCGCCCTCGGTGTTGTACGCCGATCCGACAGCGTTGATCTTGCCTGGATCGACTTTCTGGCCACCGGCCATGATTCCCCCTTTTGTCCCGAGGTCTGCGTGCGTTGACGCTATGACGCAGCCGAGCGCCATTCGGTGCCGTCGCTAATGCACATACAAAGTACCCAGCTCAGAGGACGTGCGCACAAGCTTCGACCCAAACGGGGTCGCCGGGTCAGGAGACGGCCGAGACCACGCCCGCGAGACGGTCGGCAGCGGCCTGCGCGGTGTCCTGAGCAGGGGCTTCGACCATGACGCGGACCAGCTGCTCGGTGCCGGACGGGCGGAGCAGGACGCGGCCCTCGTCGCCGAGCTCGGCCTCGACGGCGCCGACGGCGTCGCGGACGGCGCTGGAGTCGGCGACGGCGGCCTTGTCGGCGACCTTGACGTTGACCAGCACCTGCGGCAGGCGGTGCATGACGCCCGCCAGGTCGGCCAGCGACTTGCCGGTCGCGGCCATCCTGGCCATCAGGCGCAGCGCGGTGAGCAGGCCGTCGCCGGTGGTGGCGTACTCGGGGAGCACGACGTGGCCGGACTGCTCGCCGCCGAGCGCGAAGCCGCTGGCGCGGAGCTCTTCGAGGACGTAGCGGTCGCCGACGGCGGTGGTGACGACGTTGATGCCGTGCGCCTTCATCGCCAAGTGCAGGCCGAGGTTGCTCATCACGGTCGCGACCAGCGTGTCGTTGGTCAGCTCGCCGGACTCGGCGAGCGCGAGCGCGAGGACGGCCATGATCTGGTCGCCGTCGATGAGCTCACCGGCCGCGTCGACCGCGACACAGCGGTCGGCGTCGCCGTCGTGGGCGATGCCCAGGTCGGCGCCGTGCTCGACGACGGCCTTGAACAGCTGCTCCGGGTGGTTGGAGCCGCAGGCCGCGTTGATGTTGAGGCCGTCAGGGCTCGCGTTGATGGCGATGACCTCGGCGCCGGCGGCGCGGTAGACCTCGGGCGCGGCGGCCGCCGAAGCGCCGTTCGCGCAGTCGACGACGACCTTGATGCCTTCGAGGGTGTGCGGGGTGGCCACCAGCAGGTGCTGGAGGTAGCGGTCGAGGGCGTCCTCGACGTCGGTCACGCGGCCGACCGCGGCGCCGATGGGGCGGGTGTCGGGCGCGGTGAGACCGGCCTCGATCTCGTCCTCGAGGTCGTCGGCCAGCTTGTGCCCACCGGCGGCGAAGAACTTGATGCCGTTGTCGGGCATCGGGTTGTGCGAGGCGGAGATCATCACGCCGATGTCGGCGTTCAGCGCGCCGACCAGGTAGGCGACGGCGGGGGTCGGCATCACGCCGACGCGGCGCACATCGGCGCCTGCGGAGGCGAGGCCCGCGACGACGGCGGCCTCCAGCATCTCGCCGCTGGCGCGGGGGTCACGGCCGACGACCGCGATCGGGCGGTGCGAGCTGTCGTGCGCGACGAGCACGCGGGCGGCGCTGGCCGCCAGCGACAGCGCGAGCTCCGGGGTCAGCTCGTCATTCGCGAGCCCACGGACACCATCAGTACCGAACAGGCGAGCCATCCGTCGGACCTCCTTGTACGACCTACACAAGCATGGGGTTGGGGAGACATCGGGGCTATGAGAAGAAGCACCCGGAAAGCACGGAAGCGCCCACCCGAGGAACGGATGAGCGCTTCCGGCAAAGCGCGGTGTCGATCAGCGCTTGCTGTACTGCGGAGCCTTGCGGGCCTTCTTCAGGCCGTACTTCTTGCGCTCGACGGCACGCGCGTCGCGCTTGAGGAAGCCTGCCTTCTTGAGGACAGGGCGGTCATCGGCGTCGACCTCGACGAGCGCGCGGGCGATCGCGAGACGCAGCGCACCGGCCTGGCCGGAGATGCCGCCACCGTGCAGGCGGGCGAAGATGTCGAACGAGTCCGGCTTCTCGACGGTCACGAGCGGCTCGCGGATGAGCTGCTGGTGGACCTTGTTCGGGAAGTACGACTCGAGCGAGCGGCCGTTGAGCTTGAACTCACCGGTGCCGGGCACGACGCGGACGCGGACGACCGCCTCCTTGCGGCGGCCGACGGTCTGGGCGGTGCCACCGGCGGCGCGGGACGGCTTCGGGGCGGCCGGGGTCTCGCTGGTCACGACGCCGTCGAACGACTCGGTCGTGCCCTCGGCGAGAGTCTCGGTCTCGGTGCTGGTCACAGAAACTTCCTCACTCACTTGACGACCTGCGCGATCTTGTTGATCTCGCGGGTCTGCGGCTGCTGCGCGCCGTGGGGGTGCTGCGGGCCCGAGTAGACCTTCAGCTTCTTCCCCATCGCGCGACCGAGCTTGTTCTTCGGCAGCATGCCCTTGACGACCTTCTCGACCAGCCGCTCGGGCTTGGTGTCGAGCAGCTCGCCGAAGGAGCGCTTGGAGAGGCCGCCCGGGTAACCGGAGTGCCGGTACGCGAACTTCTGCTCGCGCTTGTTGCCGGTGAGCGCGACCTTCTCGGCGTTGACGATGATGACGAAGTCACCGGTGTCCACGTGCGGGGCGTAGGTCGGCTTGTGCTTGCCGCGCAGCAGCGTGGCGACCTCAGTCGCGAGCCGGCCGAGCACGACATCCTCGGCGTCGATCACGTGCCAGGCACGAGTGACGTCGCCGGGCTTGGGGCTGTACGTGGGCAAGGGTCTACCTCGTCGTCAACATTGCGTGTGGGTTCTGTGCGTGCCTAACGATTGCTCGCCGCAACGCACAACGACATATGAAGATACCCGCTCGCCGATCGAGCTGACGAAGCGGGGGTCGGTATGACCGGGCATCTTACGCCGGGCCTGTCGATACACCCACTCCCGACACGGCCCGATCGGGGCGTTCCGGGTACCCGGGCGGGCGCTCGCGGCGAGAATGAGACGATCCACGCGGGGACCGCGCTCAACATGGGGAACAGGATGAAACGACGGCCAACGACTTATCTCGCGCTCGGCTCGGTGCTCCTGCTCGCGGCGGCCGGCTGCGGCCAGGCGAAGGCCGGCACGGCGCTGCCCAACGGTGAGGACGCCACGGCCTACGTGAACGCCAAGTTCGCGGGCGCGATGGACAAGCTCGACGCCTCGCTCGACCGGCCGGACACGAAGACCTCGAACGACGCCTACATCCGGCTCGACGACAAGTGGCTGCACAGCATCATCACCGCGTCGCGCCAGGGCTCGCCGGAGAGCCGGATCAGCCGCAACCGGTCGGAGAAGAACCCCGACGAGTCGCTCGACACGTTCATCCCGGCCGAGGGCTCGGTCGAGTACATGCACCTCGGTCCGGTCTACAAGAGCCTCGCGCCGACCTCGTGGGTGTCGATGCCGAAGAAGGCGAACCTCGGCCCGCTGTGCGCGTACTCCGGCGTGATCACCGCCTGCAAGATGGCCGACACGATCACCCGCTCGGTCCGCGCCGACAAGCGGGCGGTCAAGGGCGCGCGCAGCACCCCGGACGGCAAGACCGAGGTCAGCGTCGATGTGACGCTCGACGCGTTCCTCACCTCGCGGGTGGAGGTGCTGCCGCAGTCCGCGCTCGACATGATGGGCCCGGAGCTGCGCAAGCAGACGATCCCGACCAAGTTCGTCGTCGACGCCGACGGCAAGCTCAGCACCATCTCCATGGAGGCGAAGTTCGAAGGGGGCGGGCACAAGATGGAGCTGAAGTACGACTTCCGCTTCCTCGGCCCGGCCAGCCCGCAGGACCTGCCGAAGATCCCGGACCCCGCCGACGTGACCGCGCTGCCCGACGACGCCGCGGTCGCCGACTTCTACAAGCGGCTCGGCGAGGTGCAGGGCGGATGAGCGACCGATCGAACACGGGGGACCCGCGATGACCCAGCCGCCCGAACAGCCCCAGCAGTGGTGGCAGCCCCAGGACCCGCAGGCGGCCACCGGCCCGCACTCGGGTCAGTGGCAGCAGGCGCCGGACGGCCCGCAGCAGACCGGGTCGTACACCGGGCAGTGGCAGCAGAATCCCGCCGCCCAGCCGCAGACCGGCCCGTACGGCGGCCCCTGGCAACAACAACAGCAGCAGCCTGCTCCCCCGCAGCAGCAGGGCCAGTTCGGCGGCGGTTTCCAGCCGACCCAGTACGGCGGCCTCGGCGCGTTCGAAGAAGTGCTCGTGACGAAGAAGGAGCGCTCCAAGAAGCCGCTCATCTTCGGCGGTGTCGGCGTACTCGTGCTGGCCGCGGCCGGTGTCACGGCCTGGCTGCTCGGCGCGTTCGCCGGTGACACGTTGGACCAGAAGTCCTTGCAGGACGGGGTTTCCAAGGTGCTGACCGAGAACTACGGCGAGCACGACATCAAGAACGCGAGCTGCCCCAGCGGTCAGGCCGCGAAGAACGGGACGACGTTCGACTGCAAGGTCGACGTCAGCGGCCAGCCGAAGACGGTGACCGTCCGGGTGCTCAACGAGAAGCCCGAATACGAAGTCGGCGCCCCGCACTGAACGAGGGTCGTGAGTGGTATGACCGGTTAGAACCGGCCGTACCACTCACGACTCTTTTTCTTTCGTGCAAACGAAAACGGTGGGCCTGAGCGCCGAAGCGCTTGGCCCACCGTGTCTCGGGTGTGCGAGCGAGATCAGAACAGCTGCTCGACGCCCGACTCGGTGCCCTGGTAGCCGTCGGCCAGCTGCGGCAGCACGGAGGCGATCTGCGCCAGAACCTGCTTGAGGTCCTCGAACGCGTCGTTCCACTGCTTCTGCGCGACGCCGTAGGCCTCCTTGGCGGCACCTTCCCAGTCGTGGGTCAGCGGCGAGAGGTCCTGCATGAGCTGGTCGAACTGGCCCTGCAGCTCGGAACCGGTGTTCTTGCAGTCGTCGGCGGCCGCGTGGATCGTGGCGTAATCAACGGAAATGCCGTCAGGCATGTCACCCTCCCAGGTGATAGAAGCGAAAAGTCTTTGAGTATTCAGGGACTAGCGAAGGTGAAGCGAAGATCAGTTGCCCTCGAGCGCGGAGCCGAAGCCCTTGTGCAGCGCGTTGACGAGCTCGTCGTTCTGAGCCTCAGTCCGCGCGTACTTGGAGCCGGCCTCTTCGAGAAGGGAGGCGATCCGCTGCAGCGACTCGTTCAGCTTGCGGCCGTCCTCGTCGAAGCGGTGCATGACGTTGTTGAAGGCGTCAGCGGCCTTACCGGACCATCCGGCGCGGGTGGCCTCGATGTTGTCACGCAGCTTGGACAGGTTCTGGTCCATCGCGACGCGGACCTCGGTGACCTGCTTCTCGGCCTGGGTGAACTGTTCCGGCGTTCCCTTGAAACCCTGAGTAGCCATGTGGGATTAGCCCCCTTCGTAAGTGTGGTGTGCCCGTACTCGGTCGTTCTCGTTTGGTACGTGCCTATGACGGAGACCCTGCCATGGTTGGTTCCACGTTGTCCTCGCTTGTTCCCAAGTAGTTGCTTGCGCTAATGCTCGGATCGGGAACCGATCATCCGAAGGTGGATGAGCGCCTGCGCGAAACTCGTGGAAAAGCCCGCGAAACCGAGCCGTACCAGGGGTTTTACCCGCAGCTTGTGTCTACTGTGCACAGCCGTCAGTCGCCGCGGATCATGATTCGCGCTTGCGAAAAGTCCTCGTCCTCGTCACCCGATCGGGGTGGTTTCGGCGGACGAGGTGGTCTCGGCGGAACCAATTCGTTCGCGCTCGGGAATTCGGGGACCGGATTTCCAGTCGCGAATCGGAACCGGCGGGCCGCTTCGAGCAACGCGGGCGGAGTCGGCTTGGTCGCGGAACCCGCGAGACGGCGCTTCCCGAACTCCTTGATCAGTTCCTTGTTCTCGGCGCGATGACGTTCGCGCTGGGCGCGCGCGGTACCCCCGACGCGTCGCGCGTAGGTGATGGCGTTCTCCGCCGCCCTGGTGAGATCGGAACCGGTGTGCTCGTTCATCAGCCGATCTCCAGCGTCCGGACGACCTGCTCGCAGGCGGCCTGGATCCGCGGCCGCACCGAGTCGGTCGCGTACTGGCAGGCGACGTGGACGCGGCGCATGCCCTGCGCGGCGACGTACCAGTCGAGCCGCGCGGCCGCCTTGGTCTCCTGGTAGTAGATGACGGTCTTGCCGCCGAACGACTTCTCCGCGGCGAACCCGCTGTGGCTGGAGCTCTTCTCGACCTTGCCGCGCAGCTCGTCGACGAGTGCCTGGCGGTTCGCGGTGGCGTCGTAGGTCATCTGGTATTCCTGCACGGACACCAGATCGTCCCCGGTCTGCAGATCGCCCGGCCGCAGCACGACCTGACGGTCCGAGACGTTGTCGGTCGTCTGCACCCAGTCGGCAGGCGCGTAGAAGCGGTAGTCGTACGCCGCGTACTGCTTGCCTTCCTCGCCGCCGTTCAAGACGACGAGCAAGGTCGCGACGGCCGCCACCACCAGCAGCACCACTCCCCCGAGCACCCACGGCAGCTTGCGCTTGGGCTTGGGCTTGGGCTTCGCGGGCTGGTTCCAGTTGCCGGACGGCTGCCGCACCGGCGGCGCCTGCTGCGGCATCGGGCGCGGCGGCGCCTGCACCTGGCTGTACGCGGGCTGAGGCGCGGGCGGATAGGGCCGGCGGGGTTCGCCAGGCCGGACGATCTCGGTGCGCTCGTCGATCTGACGCGGGCCGCTCGGCCCGCCGGAAACGGCGGAACCCGGCAGCGCGCCGGTGCGGTCCGGGTCGATCAGCACGGCACGCAGCGCACCGCGGGCGACGACCGTCTCCGGCTGGTCGAGCGTGGTGGGCACGACGCCGGTGCGTTCGTGCACCAGGCGCGAGATCATCGGGATCCGGCTGGACCCGCCGACCAGGAAGATCGCGCTGAGCTGCGGCGGACGCAGGCCGGCGTCGTCGATGGCCGCGCGGGTGAGCTCGACGGCGCGGCCCAGCGGCGAGGCGATCAGCCGTTCCAGGTCTTCCCTGGTCACGTGCGCGTCGGCGAACGGCGGCGGCATCGGCACGTCGGTGTACGCGTGCCGGGACAGCGTCTCCTTGGCGCCGCGGACGTCCTGGCGCAGCACCCGGCGACGTCGCCGGTCGGCCATCTCGCGGCCTTCGACGAGCTGGCGCCACGCCTGTGGATCGGTCGCCGACACCAGCGAGCCGACATGTTCGAGCAGCGCCTGGTCGATGTCGGCGCCACCGAAGCTGGGGTCGCCGCGGGTCGCCAGCACCTGGAACCCGCCACGCCTGCCACCAGGCCCGGCGGCGGGCGCTCGGCGCACGACGCTGACGTCGACCGTGCCGCCGCCGAGGTCGAGCACCGCGATCGCCTGGCCCGGCTGACCGCTGAACTCGACGGTCCGCTCGGACTGGAGATCCGACGGCGCGAACGTCGCGGCGTGGAACACGGCCGCCGCGACCGGCTCCGGCACCAGCGCGACCTCGTTCGCGAGCCTGCCCGCGGCTTGGCGCAGCAGCCTGGTCCGGATCGCACCCCAGTCCGCCGGGTGGGTCAGCACCAGCAGGTTGACGTCCGCGCCGCCCGCGAGCACCTTGGCCTCGGTCACCGCGCGGCGCAGCACCGCGTGCACCACGTCGGTGACCAGCAGCACCGAATCGCCGAGCAGCAGCTCGCCCTCGTCGATCCGGCGCTTCGGGTTCGGCTCGTACCGCGAGGGGTCGACGGCGGCCTGCCGCTCGGCCTCCTGGCCGACGAACAGCGTGCCGTCCGCGGCGGCGAACACCGCGGACGACATCAACGGCTGCCCGTCGATCACCACGACCTGGGGATCACGCCCATTGACCGAAGCGACAACGCAGGTGCTCGACGTCCCGAAGTCGACAGCGACCCTCAACGTCACAAGCCGCTCCCCTTAGTTGTCGGTCTCATTGCCTCATTCAGGCGCGATCCACGACACCTGCATGAGCTGCTTGCCGAACTTACGGCTGTGGATGAAACCACGGCCAGGCGGCATGGGTCCGGGCTTGGTGTTGCCGATCAGCATGCCTTCGTCGCGGGAGCCGTTCATGACCATGCCCGGCGCCGCGATCTCCTTGAGCTTGCCGAGGACCGGGTCGAACATCGCGCGGGCCGCGCCACCGGTGCGGCGGACGGCGATGATGTGCAGACCCACGTCCTTCGCCTGCGCCAGGAAGTCGGCGACCGGCTTGAGCGGGTTGGTCGTGGAGGTGACCACCAGGTCGTAGTCGTCGACGACGACGAACAGGTCGGGACCCTTCCACCAGGACCGGGTCTTGAGCTGTTCCTGCGTGACGTCCGGGCCGGGCAGCCGCTTCTTCATCGAGTTCGCGACGTCCTTCATCATCGCGTCGAGCTGCGCGGCCTGCACCGCGTAGCCGAGCAGCTGCTCGCCCTCGATGAAGCCGAGCATGGTGCGCCGGAAGTCCACCAGGATGATGACGGCTTCCTTCGGCGTGTACCGCTCGGTGATGCCGCGGACGATCTGGCGCAACAGGTTCGTCTTGCCGGACTCGCCGTCGGCGAACGCGTAGAAGTGCGGGTCCTGGTCGAAGTCGAGGTACACCGGGGCGAGCTCGTCCTCGTTGACACCGATCGGGACCAGACGCGAATCGCGGCGCTTGTCGATCGCGAGGACTTCTTCGTAGGTGATCTGCTCCGGCAGCAGGCGGACCTGCGGCGCGGGGCGGCCACGCCAGGCGCCGCTGATCTTCGCGACCGCGTCGGCGACACCGGCGCCGACGTCCTCGGCGTCGCTGGACCCGTCGATCCGGGGCAGCGCGGTGAGCATGTGCAGCTTATCCCTGGTCAGACCGCGGCCGGGACGACCGGCAGGCACGTTGACCGCGACGCGGCGGTCGATGTCCGACTCGCTCGGGTCACCGAGGCGCAGCTCGAACCGGGTGCCGAGCATGTCCTTGATCGCCGGGCGGATGTCCGCCCAGCGGTTCGCGGCGATCATCACGTGCACACCGAAGGTCAGCCCCTGGGTGGCGAGCTTGGTGATCTGCTGCTCGAGCTCCTCGAAGTCCTCGCGCAGTGCCTTCCAGCCGTCGACCACGAGGAACGCGTCGCCGAACGGGTCGGTCTCGGGCGGGATCTCGCCGCGGCGCTTGCGGTTGCGGAACTCGGCCATCGAGTCGATGCCCAGCGCGCCGAACCGGCCTTCGCGCTCGGTCAGCAGCGTGGTCAGCTCGGCCACGATGCGGCGGGCCTTGTCCGGCTCGCGCCTGGCCACCGCGACGCCACCGACGTGCGGCAGGCCCTGCAGACCGGCGAGCGTGCCACCACCGAGGTCGACACAGTAGAACTGCACTTCTTCGGGGGTGTGCGTGAGCGCCATCGACATGATCAGCGTGCGGAGCATGGTCGACTTGCCCGACTGCGGGCCGCCGACGAGCACGCCGTGCCCGGTGGCGCCGGAGAAGTCGGCCCACAGCGGGTCACGCCGCTGCTCGTACGGCCGGTCGACGATGCCGAGCGGGATCTGCAGCCTGCCGTTGCCGAAGAAGCCGACCGGCGAAAGACCGCGGTCTTCGGTCGGGTTCAGGTTGGGCAGCAAGGTGTCCAGCGAACTGGGCTCCTTGAGCGGCGGCAGCCACACCTCGTGCGCCGGCGGGCCCTGGCCGACCAGGCGCGAGACGATGACGTCGAGCTCGCTCGGCTCGACGGCCTCCTCCGACTCCTTCTGCGGCGCGGCGACCTCTTCGATGATCGGCTCCGGCTCCTTGGGGAGCTCGATGAAGTCGGGCACGAACAGCTGTGGGCGCTTGTCGGCGCGGACCACGGCCGAACCCGGCGTGGAGACCTTGATGCCGGACGGGCGGTACGGGCCGGAGACGTACGAGGCCTTGAACCGCACCAGCGACGAGGTGTCGAACTTGAGGTACCCGCCACCGGGGACCGACGGCAGCTCGAACGCGTCGGGCACGCCGATCGCCGCGCGGGACTCCGCCGCGGAGAACGTCTTGAGGCCGATCCGGTAGGAAAGGTGCGAGTCGAGACCACGCAGCTTGCCCTCTTCGAGCCGCTGCGACGCGAGCAGCATGTGCATCTGGAGCGACCGGCCCAGCCGTCCGATGGCGACGAACAGGTCGATGAAGTCGGGCTTCGCGGCCAGCAGCTCGGAGAACTCGTCACAGACGATGAACAGCGCGGGCAGCGGATCGAGGTCGGCGCCGTTCTCGCGGGCCTTCTCGTACTCCCAGACGTTCTTGAAGTTACCGCCGTTCTTCAGCGCTTCCTGACGGCGGTTCATCTCACCGGCGAGCGCGTCCTTCATGCGGTCGACCAGCGTGACCTCGTCCGCGAGGTTGGTGATGACCGCGGACACGTGCGGCGCGGAGTCCAGGCCGAGGAACGTCGCACCACCCTTGAAGTCGACGAGCACGAAGTTGAGCGTGCTCGACGAGTGCGTGGCCAGCATGCCCAGCACCAGCGTGCGGAGGAACTCCGACTTACCGGAACCGGTCGCGCCGATGCACAGGCCGTGCGGGCCCATGCCCTCCGCGGCGGCTTCCTTGATGTCCAGCTCGACCGGCTGGCCGTACTCGCCGACGCCGAACGGGACGCGGTAGCGGTCGCGGATCGGCCTCGGCCGCCACGCCTGCTGCACGTCGAAGGTCATCGGGTCGCCGGGGATGCCGAGCAGTTCGAGCAGCGACGGGTTGGACAGCAGCGGCTCGTCCTCGTTGGCCTCGGCACCGGCGCCGGAACCGACCCGGTACGGCGAGATGCGGCGGGCGAGCGCCTCCATCTCGACCAGGCTGAGCGTGTCCGGCCTGCCAAACCATTCGACGCCGCCGGCGCTGCGCGCGCCGAGGCGTTCCGGCTCGACGACCAGGCGAAGGCCACGGCGGGCGGCGAGGTTGCCGGTGGAGTCGGAGAGGTCGATCAGTGTGACGCCGACGAGGCCCTCTTCGAGGATGATCTGCTCTTCGCGGGTGACCTCGGCGTCGTCGATGATGATCACGACGTGCGGCTGGTCCGGCGCGGGCGTGGCGTTGCGCGAGAAGCGCTGGCGGTCACGCAGTTCTTCGTCGAGCCAGTTTTCGATCTGGGCCAGCGAACCGGCCATCATCCGCAACTGGCCGATGCCGTCCGACAGCGTGGGGTGCTGGACGTGGGGCAGCCACTTCGCCCACTCCCACTCCTCCTTCGCGCGGCCCGCGGTGGCGACGGCGATCAGCACGTCGTCCGCGGAGTGGAAGGTGACCAGCTGGGCGAGCATCGCCCGGGTCAGGCCGCGCACGAGCTGGCGCTCGCCGGACATGCTGACCGCGGCGAACCCGCGCAGGGTGATCTGGGTGGGCAGGTCGGGCACGATCGAGTGCGCGCGGACGAACCGGCGCAGCGCGAGGGTGGCGATCGGCTCCAGCTCGTCGACCGGGCCGGTCTGCGGCGGGACGAGCCTGGTGGCGAGCCGGTGCGAGCTGCGGCCGACGCGCAGGTGGAGGAAGTCCTGGTCGTTGCCGCGGCGTTCCCACATCCGGCGGCTGGTGGCGAGCGACCACAGCATCTGCGGGTCGGGGTGCACCCACTCGAGCGCGGCACGCTGGTCGACCATCGCCTCACGGGCACGGTCACGCATCTGACCGAGGTAGCGCAGGTAGTCCTTGCGGTCCTCGTTCATCTCGGCCTTTTTGGCGCCACCGCCCTTGCCGCCACCGCCAGCCATCATGCCGACGGTGCCCATGACCATCATGCCGCCCATCATGAGCATCATCGGGCTGCGTCCACCGAGGGTGAACATCACCACCATCATGCCGACGGAAGCGACGATCATCACCACCGGCAGCATCTTCATGACGACGCTTCCGGGGATCGTCCGGGGCACCTCGGGCGGCGGCTCCAGGTGCACCTCGCCACCGGGTGGGCGTGGCGCGGCCAGCCGCGGCGACCGCTTGAACTGCAGCGTGCTCACCGAAAGAACCCCTCTTCAACTCGGCGATGTCCCAGGCCCGGCCAGCAGCGCTGCCACGGGTGAACCACACGGTAGCGAACCACCGGCGCCGGTACGGTCAAGACCGCCCAACCCGGTCGGGTTGGCGCGAACCGGCACCACGGCGGTGGCCGGTGCGCTAATACTAGGACCGCACACCGACAGAATTGGGCCGTTCGGCCGAACCAGGGCGTTATCCCACGGCGGCCCGCCCCGGCGGGTACCTTCTTGACCGGCGAAGGCAAGATGCAGCTGCGGGGACCTGTCGGTGACCGCGAGCGTTCACTCCAGGCAGGGGGCTAGCAGTGGCAACGGGCACGACTGTTTTCAGCAGGGTGACGGTGGTCGCACCACGCACCCGGATCGACGTGGCACTGCCCGCCGACGTCGCGGTGGCCGACCTGCTGCCGATGCTGCTGGAAATGGCCAAGGAGGCCACCGCCGACGGTGGCGCCAGGCACGGTGGCTGGGCGCTGGCCAAGCTCGGCGACGCCCCGCTCGACCCGGCGCGCACGCTCGCGTCGCTCGGCGTCATCGACGGCGAGCTGCTGCAGCTGCGCAAGCGCAACGAGAACCCGCCGCCCCCGCTCTACGACGACGTCGTCGACGCGATCGCCGAGTCCTCGCCGGACAGTTTCCGGCCGTGGACAAAGGAAACCGCGCAGCGCTTCGGGCACATCGCGGGCGGCGTCGGCCTGTTCGCCGCCGCGCTGGCGTTGTTCTTCGGTGGTTCGCTCTTCGGCGGCAACGCGTTGATCTCCGCGATCGCGGGTGGTGTCGCCGCGATCGCCTGCGTCGCCATCGGCGCGACGCTCGCGAAGGCTTACGACGCGGAGTCGACCGGCGTGCTGATCGCCGCGGCGGGCGGCCTGCCGATGGCCTTCGTCAGCGGCTTCTACATCGTGCCCGGCCTGTCCATGCGCGCGAACCTGCTGCTGGGCTCGACCTTGGTGGTCATCGTGGCCGCCGTCTGCATCATGATCATCGGGCGCGGCGTGACCACGTTCATCGCCGCCGCCACCGCCGCGGGCTTCGGCGCGGCCGCGTTCCTCTTCGCGACGCTGGTCGCGCACCCAGCGGCCGGTATCGCCGCAGGCACCACCGCGATCGCGCTGGCCTGCATCTCGATCCTGCCGCGCGCGACCATCTGGCTCGCGAAGCTGCCGCTGCCGCACGTGCCGAGCACCGCCGAGGAACTCAAGGAAGACTCCGGCTTCCCCGACTTCCGGTCGATCGAGCAGAAGACGATCGTCGCGCACAACTACATGACCGGCCTGCTGATCGGCTGCGGCATCGCGACCGCGCTGTCCGCCGTCATCGCGGCCACCTCGCCGAGCGTCTTCGGCTTCATCCTCGGCGTCGTCGCGACGCTGGTCCTGTTGCTGCGCGCCAGGTCGTACGCCAACGGCAGCCAGGCCATCGCGCTGCTGACCACCGGCATGATCTCCGGCGCGGGCATCCTGTTCGGCTGGATGTGGGCGCAGAGCCCGATGGGCCGCCTGCTGTGGGTGTTCGGCGTGCTGGTGATCGTCGCCGCCGCTTCGCTCGTGGTCGGCGTCGTGTTCCCGAACCAGCGGTTCTCGCCGCCGCTGCGGCGCACGGTCGAGATCATCGAGGCCATCTGCATCGCCACGGTCGTCCCCCTCGCGCTCGGCGTGATGGATCTCTACGCGACGCTGCGGCACATCAACTTCAAGTGAGTGTTGGCATGAACTGGGGAAAGCGCACGGCCAGCCTGCTGCTCGCGGCGGGGATCGGGGTGCTGAGCCCGGTGGGCTCGCTGCCCGCATGGGCACAGGAGTCGACCACACCATCACCGACTCCGTCACCGAGCCAGAGCGACGATCGTCCGTCCTGGGCTCCGCCGCCGGTTTCGGTGCAGCAGCCCGAGGACCAAATCAAGCCACCGTACCCGTACGAGCAGGGGAACAAATGCGTCTCGAGTAACCTCAGCGTGAACGTCGACCTTCCGAACAAGCCGTGGGGCCAGCAGTATCTGCAGATCGAAGAGCTTCAAAAGATCGTTCAGGCGAACAAAAAGGCGCAGCCGGGCGAGGGGCTCAAAGTCGCGGTCATCGACACCGGCGTCCGTCCGCACCCGTACTTCCAAGACCGCGTCGAAGGCGGTGGTGACTACGTCATCCCCGACGAGAAGGGCTTGAAAGACTGCGACGGTCACGGCACCGAAGTCGCGGGCATCATCGCTGCGAATCCGAAGAACACCGGCATCGGGTTCATCGGGGTGGCACCGTACGCAAGGATCGTTTCGATCAGGCAGTCGAGCCAGAACTACAGGAAGAAGGACCAGACCTCATCAGCGGCTTCATCGTCGTCGGAGGCGCCTGGCGGTGGCGAGTCGAAGTCGGAGACGCCGAGTAACGAAAACTCCGGCGACGACACCGGTGGCCAGTCGTTCCACGGCGATACCCAGCCGAACCAGAAGAACACCGGTCGCCAGCAAGAGGAAGAGGGCTCGGCCGGCACGCTGACGAGCTTGGCACAGGCCGTGGTGCATGCCGCGAACATCTCGGGTGTCAGGGTGATGAACCTGTCGGTCGACAACTGTCGTTCGTCGCTGCTTCCGATGAATCCCGGCGAAAAGCTGCTGCAGGCCGCGGTGAAATACGCCGTGGAGGTCAAGGACGTCGTCGTGGTGGCCGCCGCCGGGAACACCAGCGACAGCTGCAAGCAGAACGACCAGCCGAACCCGGACAAGCCGACGTCGATTGTCTCACCGCCGTGGTTCTCCGACCACGTGCTCTCGGTCGGCGCAATCCACAAGGACGGCAGCGTGGCTCCGTTCAGCGTCTTCGGCCCCTGGGTCACGGTCGCCGCGCCCGGCACGGAGATCATCTCGCTGGATCCGGCACCGGAGTCGAGTGGACTGGCGAACCTGACCATCGAGGGCGGCAACGAGCCATCCCAGATCCAGGGCACGAGCTTCGCGGCACCCTACGTCGCGGGAGTGGCGACGCTCGTCCGTCAGATGTACCCGGAGTTGAAGGCGCGCGACGTGATCAAGCGGATCACCGAGACCGCGCAGCACCCCGCCTCCCCCGGTGGCCGTGACAACTTCGTCGGTTACGGCGTGATCAACCCGATGGCGGCGCTGACGTCGACCCTGCCGTCGGAGCGCGGCCTGAAAGCACCGGTCCCGGTCCGTTTCCCCGCCGACCTGCCGCCCGCCAACGACGCGAATTGGAAGCCGATGGTGGTGGCGCTGGCTGGCACCGGCGGCGGCCTGGTCGCGCTGCTGATCACGTTGTTCGTGGTGCACACGGTCCGGCGCAACCGCACCGAAAGTCCTGATCCCGCCAAGAACCTGCGATAAAGCCCGCTTTACTCCCGGGAGTAAAGCGGGCTTTATCACGCGGGGTAAAGCCCGCTTTATCCCCGTTTTCAGGCCTTGGGGTCCTTGGGTGTGTCGGTTTTCTTGGCGGGCGGGGGTTTTTCGGTCTCGCCGATGACCGGCGGGACCACCTGCTCGGGCTCGCCGAAGAGCTCGGCGGGCTTGGTTTGCTGACGCTGCTTGGTCTTGTGCGTTTGACCGCCGCCGGCGCCCGCACCCATGCCGCCCATCATCGGCGGCATCATCATGCCCATGCCGCCGCCGACGACCGCGCCGGCCGCGATGCCTGCCGCCGGTGCGACGCCGTCATCGGCATCGTGATTCTGTTGCTGCTGCTGGGAATCCGCCGACGAAGCCGTGGTGGCCTCGGCTTCAGCCGCGGCCGCGTCGATGACGTCGTGCAGCTTGAAGCGCTTCTCCGGATAACGGTGTGAGATCTCGATGGTCCGCGTGGCCGCGTCAGGGCCGTCTACGCCGTCACAGAAGCGCCCAAAGGCCTCTAGAACGTCCCTGGCAGCCTCGTAAAGCGCCTTGGCGGACTCCTGCGCCTCGACCAGCTGAGCGCGTGCCCGCTTGTCTCCGCCGACCGGCAGCATGGCCGTCTCGGAGGTCAGCTCGGCGGTGTCCACCAGCAGGTCGTTCAGCTCGTCGGCGATCTGCTTGACCGCGCCCGCGACGTCGTCGAGCGCGGTCGCCATCGCGTTCATCGCGTCCTCGACGTCGGTGCCCGCGATGTTGATCTGCTCGATGTAGACGACGAACGCGTCGGCGTCCTTGCCGGACCAGGCCGCGTCGAGCTTGCCGAGATCCGAAGCGAGCTCGTCGGACACCTGGCCTGCCGCGGTGGCGGCCGCGCGCCACTTCGCCGCTTCGGCGCCGAGCTGCTCCCACTTGCCGACGACCGGGTCCAGGTAGTCCTTGACCGGATCGTTCACGCCGAGCTGCTCGGCGAGCATGCTCAGGTATTCGAGGCCGAGCGTCGCCGTCATCGGTTCACCCGCGCGATCATCTCGGCGGCTTCCTCGTCGCCGTCACTGTGCTTGGCGACGACCTGGTGCAGCGCCTCGCCTGCCGACTTCAGCGCCTCGGAACCCGCGATCAGCTGACCGCGCAACGCTTCCGAGGCACGCGCGTACGACTCACCGAGCCCGATCTCGGTGCCCAGGCCGCCGAACGCCTCCGGCGCGACGTCCTCGGCGCCGAGCGGCTCGGCGGCCGCACGCAGTTCGGCGGCGTTGTCGTCGACCTTCTTCGCGTAGTCGACGATCACGTCCCCGCTGACATTGATCCCAGCCACTTGCAGTCCTCCGCTCGTCCCCGATCCGACGGCGGCCACCCGCCGCCGGTTCCGGTTTTACTTGCCGGGCGGCGGGGCGGCTGCCGAGGACGGGCGCGCGGTCGGGTAGTTCTTGGCCGCCTTGTCGATCGGCACCGAGTCGTAGGTGGCGAGCACGTCCTGGGTGTTCAGCGACGCACCGACCGGCAGCAGCGCGAGTATCGAGTCCGGCGCGGGCTGGAGGTTGTCGAGGCCGAGTCCTTCGGCGGTCTTCACGTCCGGCACGCCGTAGCGCAGGCCGCGGTCGGACACGAGCTGAATGTTGCCCCGGTCGAACTGCTCCTTGGAGACCACCGAGCGAACCGCCGCCGCGAAACCTGGCTTCATGTAGAAGCGGTTGACCAGGCCACGGTCCGGGCTGGGCGTGCCCAGCTGGATCGAGTCGGCCTTCGGCGCCGGGAGCTTGTTGTCCACGAAGACCGAGGTGTGCACGTCGCGGCCGTTGCCATCGCCCTTGATGCTCCAGCCGAGGCAGGCGACCTCGGACTGCTTGGCCGGGTCCAGCACGGCGACCTTGGTCTGCGGGTAGTCCTGGACCTGCAGCGCGCCGGGGTCTCCCGCCTTGAGCTGCGGGACGTTCTGCAGCTTGCCGAGGCCGAGGTCCTGGATGGTGTTGCCGTTGATCGAGCCGCGGATGATGTCGGCGACGACCGGCGAGATGTGCTGGATGCCGGTCTTGGTGACCACCCAGAAGTCTTTCGGCCCGCTGGCGGGCGAGGTCGAGAAGACGCCACCGACCTTGAGGTTGTTCATCTCGAACGGAGGCGCGGTGTCGGTGCCCTCGATGGCGGGCTTGGTGAGCATCGGCACCTCGGGGATCGCGTTCAGCATCCCCTCCGAGATGAAACGAGGCGTCGTGTTGACCAAATCGAGAGCGGTGTTCACCGGCCCGCTGTTCTTCGCGTCGATCTCGGCGCGCACCGTATTCGCGTTCCGCTGATTCGCGTTGTCGAGCAGCCGGTAAACGAGATACGTCTTGCCGGTCGCGCTCTTTGCGAGCAAGGCCTCATTGTTAGCCAGCTCACGGCCCAATTTCGGGACACCCGCGTAAACGGACGTCTCGTTTATCCCGCTGAGGTCGCCGGGAAGTGAACGGTCGATGCCGATTTCGTCGCAGACCGCCCAGTCGTTGGAAATCCGCTGCGACGCGCTGGGGAGCAGCTGCGGGCCGTCCGGGATGCCGGTCAGCCGCCCGCGAGGCACGTCACGCAGCTGATCGTCGGAGACGACCGTCGCCGGCGACGGCTTGCCGCCGCTCGCACCGCCCTGTGCCATCAGCAGCAATCGCGCGGACGCCATGTTGAACGTGGGGTAGAGCTTCTTGGGATTCCCCATGACCACGTACACGGTGCCGGACTGCTCACCGATGACGATCTTGCCGGCCTCCGGCACCGCGGGCGCCGGGCTCAGCAGGCCCCAGACCACGAAACCGATCATGCCGATCATGCCCAGAAAGAAGCCGACGATCGTGGCACGGGAATGCGTGCGCATCGGGTCGTTCAGCATCACGGCGTCCCGGCGGACCAGCGCGGACTGCATACGTCGCAGAACGAACTGATAAGCCTGGACTTGAGACTTCGTCGTGGGTGTTGATGGCATTCTCGACCTACAGCTCTCCCAGTCGCGGTACGGTTCCGCAGGATAGCCGTACGGGGACCGTCTGGTGTGGGGTTTCTACCAACTCAAGCTAGGGTCGGGCACCCCGGGACCGGCTTTCCGGTACCAGTCAGCACGAGGGGAAGAGAACGAGCGGATGTCCGTCAACACTCCTCCGCGTCCGCCAGGGCCGCCGGGCCCGCCGCCGCAAGGACGGCCCCCCATGCCGCCACCGCGGCCGGGCAGACCAGGCGGACCAGGGGGTCCCGGCGCGCCGCTCGGTGGCCCTCCGCTCAAGCAGGGCGGCCCAGGCGGGCCGCCGCCCGGTCCTCCGCGCGGCCCCGGTGGGCCCGGCGGTCCGGGTGGCCCTGGTGGCCCAGGCGGTCCGGGAGGGCCCGGTGGACCTGGTGGACCCCCGCCCGGTGGTCCCGGCGGGCCGCCGCCGTCCGGTCAGCAGCCGCCGACTCCCCCGCCCGCGCCAGCCGTGCACGTGGCGCCGCCGACGCGGCGCCGTAGCGGGCACACGAGCCTCGGCCCGCTGCCGGTGGCGAACCTCGTCGTGCTCGAGGTCGGCTTCGCGATCGGGCTGATCCTGCTGGCGATCGACATGGACCTGAAGTACGTCAGCATCGGCATCGTCGCCGTCGCGCTGGTGATCGGCTTCCTGCGGTTCGGCGGCGGCTGGTTCACCCAAAGGATTGGACTTACCGCTCGCTACACCTTCCGGTCACACGACCGGGTGGCGAACCCGTTGCCGCCGAGCTCGCTCGAGAGCATCGCGGCCGAGGACGCCACGGTCACCGGGCCGGACGACGCGCGGGTGAACCTGCTGCGCCTCACGGTGCCGGACCTGGTCGTGGCGCACAGCGTCGACCACGAGCGGCAGCAGGTCGGCCTGGCGTGGAACGACGGGACGTGGACCGCCGTCCTGCTCGTCGAGCCGGCGCCCGCGCTGATCACCCAGGCCGGTGGCGCGCCGAGCCTGCCGCTGGCCGCGCTCGCGCCGTGCCTCGAAGACCGCGGTGTGGTGCTCGATTCCATCCAGACGATCTGGCACTGCTACCCGGGCAGCGCGGCGCTTCCGTCGGACTCGCCCGCGCTCAGCTCGTACATGGAAGTGCTCGGCCCGCTGCCCGCGGCGGCCAGGCGCACCACCTGGGTGGCGATCCGGCTCGACCCGCGCCGGTGCGCCGCGGCCGTGCGTGAACGTGGCGGCGGCACGGTCGGCGCGCACCGTGCGCTGATCGGCGCGCTGTCCCGCGTCCGCAACGCGCTGGAGTCGCAAGGGGTGCCGACGCGTCCGCTCGACCCCGACGAGCTGCTGCGCGCCAGCATCTCGGCCGCCGAGCTCACCGCCGTCGCCGGTTCGCCGCAGAAGGTCAGCCTGAACGAGAGCTGGACCGGCCTCACCGCGGCGGGCATCGGGCACGCGAGCTACGCGATCTCGAACTGGCCAAAGGGAAAGATCACCAACAGCCTCAACGCGCTGACCAGCGTGCGTGCGTTGTCGGCGACGGTCGCGATGTCGATCTCGCCTGCTTCGGACGACGGCAAGGTCGGCCTGCGCGGCGTCGTGCGGCTCAGCGCGCGCAACCCGCGTGAGCTCGACGAGGCTGACCAGCGGCTGCGTGGCATCTCCGACCGGCTCGGCGTCTCGCTGACGCCGCTGCGCGGCCTGCAGATCGCCGGCTTCAACGCGACGCTGCCGATCGGAGGAACGGCATGAGTTCACGACTTCGCGACGCGGGCGGCGCCGCCGGCGTCGCACCCGAGTTCACGGTCGACCCGGCGATGCTCGACGCGATCAGCCCGTCCGGCGACCGCGGCGGCATCGTCCTGGGCTCCGGCCTCAAGGGCGAGCCGCTGACGATCTCGGCGCTGCGGTCGACCCCGACCCGCATCGTCCTGGTCGGCGGGCTCTACCTCGCCCGCCAGGTCGCGATGCGCGCGATGGCCGTCGGCGCCTGGGTCGTCGTGGCCACCGGCCGTCCCGCCGCCTGGCAGGTGCTCCAGAAGGCCGCAGGCACACAGCAGCCAGGACGCCCGCCGCTCGTGCAGATCCGGCGGTTGTCCCCGGTCGACCTGCCGCGCCCGTCCGAGGACGCGCCGCTGCTCGTGGTCACCGACGGCGGTCCGACCCCGCAGGACCTGTTCCCGCCGCGGTCGCCGTGGCAGACCACGATCTACGTCCTGCCCTACCTGCACCCGCAGGCGGGCGCGACCGCGAACGCGGCCGACCTGGTGCTGATGCAGCGTCTCCCCGCCGGTCAGGCCGAACTGGCCGCGCGCCTGTGGCGCCTGCCGCCGCAGATGATGCGTCAGCTGACCACGCTGAAGGACGACCAGGTCATCGCGCTCGGCCTGAACCTGTGGCGGCCACTTCGCCTGGTCACGACCGGCAAGGAGCAGCAGATACTGGGCCCGGTGCGGCGGGGCGACTGACCCCGGCCTGGGAAAAAATCCCAATGCGGCATTGGTCAGTTTTCAGCTTCCCAATGTGGCTTTCGTCAGCTCTGAGCTGACGAAAGCCACATTGGGATTTTTTTAGCTGGATCAGGGCTGGGGTGAGCGGGTGGCCCTGGTCTGGGAGGCGCGCAGGGCGAGTTCGGCGTCGGCCGGGTAGTCGACGGCTTCGAGTGTCAGGCCGTGTGCCGGGGCAACCGCGGAGTCGCGGGTGCGGCTGGCGAGTACGGCCTCGGGCCAGTCGACGGGGCGGCGGCCGTCGCCGACCATGAGCAGGGCGCCGACCAGGCTGCGGACCATCGAGTGGCAGAAGGCGTCGGCGGAGACGTGGACTTGGAGCGCGTGGGGGCCGGTGCGGGTCCACTCGAGGCGCTGGAGTTCGCGGATGGTCGTGCCGACCTCGCGGGCTTTGCAGTAGGCGGCGAAGTCTTGCAGGCCAAGCAAAGAAGCCGCCGCCTCGTTCATGCGTTCCACGGACAGCGGGCGGTTCCAGGCGAGCGTGTGGTTGCGCCGCAACGGATCCACGCCCCAGGGAGCGTCTGAGACGCGGTAACGGTAGTGCCTGCGCACGGCCGAGAAGCGAGCGTCGAAGCCCTCAGGAGCGACCTGGGCGGCCAGTACGCGTACGTCGCCGGGCAGGTAGCGGTTCCAGCGGAAGCACATGCGCTCCAGGTCGGGGATGCCGCGCGAGTCGACCTCGATGCGGCCGCGCTGACCCGGCACCACGTCGAAGTGGATGACCTGGCCGGACGCGTGCACGCCGGCGTCCGTCCGGCCGGCGACGACCACCGGCCGTGGCACGGAAAGGCCGGGCGGCTGCTTCGAAAGCGCGTCTTCGACGAGGCCTTGGACCGTGCGCAGGCCAGGCTGACGCGCCCAGCCCGCGAAGTCCGTGCCGTCGTAGGCGATGTCCAGGCGAATACGAACGAGCCCGCCCTCCCCGGAGGGAGAAGCGGGCTCGTCCGGCGTGCTTGCAGCCAATTAGTCCTTCTTGGCTTCTTCGGTCTCGGCGGCCTCGTCAGCGGCCGGAGCCTCTTCGGTGGCGGCCTCAACGACCTCAGGCGTCTCGGCAGTGTCCTCGGCGGGAGTCTCGACGACCTCAGCGGCCTTCGGGGCGTCCTTCGCGAACTTGGTGCCGCGGGCCTTCTCGGCCTCCGAGGTGACCGTCTTCTCCTGGACCAGTTCGATGACCGCCATGGGGGCGTTGTCGCCCTTGCGCGGCATCGTCTTGGTGATACGGGTGTAGCCACCCGCACGCTCGGCGAAGTGCGGGCCGATCTCGGCGACCAGCTTGTGCACGACCGTCTTGTCGCGGACGACGCGCATGATCTGACGGCGGTTGTGCAGGTCGCCCCGCTTCGCCTTCGTGATCAGCTTCTCGGCCAGCGGACGCACCCGCCGGGCCTTGGCCTCGGTCGTGGTGATCTTGCCGTGCTCGAACAGCTGCGTGGCCAGGTTGGCCAGGATCAGCCGCTCGTGGGCGGACGACCCGCCGAGACGGGCGCCTTTGGTGGGCGTGGGCATCGGTTCTCCTAGTTCAGTACAGCCAAAGACCTACCCGGCCTACAGCTGCTCCGTCTCTGCGTAGTCCTGGCCATCGTCGTGGCCGTTGTCGGAAATGCCGTCCGTGAGACCGTCGACGCCCTCGGACCAGCCTTCTCCGTCGTAGCTGGCCGCGGCCGCGGTCGGGTCGAACCCGGGCGGGCTGTCCTTGAGCGCGAGGCCGAGGCCGACGAGCTTGAGCTTGACCTCGTCGATCGACTTCGCACCGAAGTTGCGGATGTCGAGCAGGTCGGCCTCGCTGCGCGAGACCAGTTCGCCGACGGTGTGGATGCCTTCGCGCTTGAGGCAGTTGTACGACCGGACGGTGAGGTCCAGGTCCTCGATCGGCATCGCGTAGGCCGCGATGGTGTCCGCCTCCTGCGGGGAGGGGCCGATCTCGATGCCTTCGGCGTCGACGTTCAGCTCGCGGGCGAGACCGAACAGCTCCACCAGCGTCTTACCGGCCGACGCGACCGCGTCGCGCGGCGTGATCGACGGCTTGCTCTCGACGTCCAGGATCAGCTTGTCGAAGTCGGTGCGCTGCTCGACACGAGTGGCCTCGACCTTGTACGTCACCTTCAGCACCGGCGAGTAGATCGAGTCGACCGGGATCCGGCCGATCTCGGCGCCTGCCTGCTTGTTCTGCAGCGCCGGAACGTAACCGCGGCCGCGCTCGACGACGAGCTCGATCTCGAGCTTGCCCTTGCCGTTCAGCGACGCGATGTGCAGATCCGGGTTGTGCACGGTGACACCGGCCGGGGGCACGATGTCGGCAGCGGTGACCTCACCGGGGCCCTGCTTGCGCAGGTACATGGTGACCGGCTCGTCCTCTTCCGAGGACACGACGAGCTCCTTGAGGTTCAGGATGATGTCGGTGACGTCTTCCTTCACCCCGGGAACGGTGGTGAACTCGTGCAGCACGCCGTCGATGCGGATGCTCGTGACCGCCGCGCCCGGAATGGACGACAGCAGCGTGCGCCGCAGCGAGTTGCCGAGGGTGTAACCGAAGCCGGGCTCCAGCGGTTCGATGGTGAACCGGGAACGGGTCTCGTTGACCGTCTCTTCTGCGAGAGCCGGTCGCTGCGAAATCAGCATTGCTTCCTATTTCCTTTCCAAACGGCGACCGCCATATGACGCCGAAAGGGATGGCGAAGCGGCGGCGCACTGTGGGCGCCGCCGCCCGTATCCGGCCGGGGCCGGATTACTTCGAGTAGAGCTCGACGATCAGCTGTTCCTGAACCGGAACGTCGATCTGCGCGCGCTCCGGCAGCTGGTGGACCAGCACACGGAGGTTGGCCGAGACGACCTGCAGCCACGCCGGGATGGGGCGCTCGCCGAAGGACTCCTTGGCCGCGACGAAGGGCAGCATCGCGAACGACTTCGGCCGCACGTCGATGATGTCCCACTTGGTGACCTGGTACGAAGGCACGTTGACCTTCACGCCGTTGACCAGGAAGTGGCCGTGGCTCACCAGCTGACGCGCCTGACGGCGGGTGCGGGCGATGCCGGCGCGGTAGATCACGTTGTCGAGGCGGGCCTCGAGGATCTGCAGCAGGTTCTCACCGGTCTTGCCAGGACGCCGGACGGCTTCCTTGTAGTACCGGACGAACTGACGCTCGAGCACGCCGTAGGTGTAGCGAGCCTTCTGCTTCTCCTGGAGCTGCAGCAGGTACTCAGACTCCTTGATCCGGCCACGGCCGTGCTGGCCGGGCGGGTAAGGACGACGCTCGAACGCCTGGTCGCCACCCACAAGGTCAACCTTGAGGCGACGGGAAATACGCGTAGCGGGGCCTGTGTAACGAGCCATTTCTTCTTACTCCTCCCCGTTCCTCAGACCCGGCGCCGCTTGGGCGGGCGGCAGCCGTTGTGAGGCTGCGGGGTCACGTCCTGGATGGTGCCGACCTCGAGGCCGGCTGCCTGCAGCGAACGGATCGCGGTCTCGCGGCCGGAGCCGGGACCCTTCACGAACACGTCGACCTTCTTCATGCCGTGCTCCGCGGCCTTGCGGGCGGCGTTCTCGGCGGCCATCTGCGCGGCGAACGGGGTGGACTTACGCGAGCCCTTGAAGCCCACGTGACCACTCGACGCCCACGCGATCACGGCACCGGTCGGGTCCGTGATCGAGACGATGGTGTTGTTGAAGGTGCTCTTGATGTGCGCGTGACCGTGCGCGATGTTCTTCTTTTCCTTGCGCCGGACCTTCTTGGTCCCAGCGCCGGAACGAGTCTTCGGTGGCATTTTCTGGGTGATCTCCTGTTAGCGCGCGTTCTCTTGGTGAGCGGCCTGTGCTTCGCGCTGACCGTTGCGGATGACAGATCCCGCGTCGGTGTACAGCTGGCGAAGGGCCATCGGGCGGGCATAGAGCGCCTTGGGTGAAACGCAAGCCGTGCTGCGGCGGCGAGAGCCACCCATGTGCACGACCTTCTTCCCCTGGACGCTCACTTCTTGCCAGCCTTCTTCTTGCCGGCGACCGTCTTCTTCGGACCCTTACGGGTACGGGCGTTGGTCTTCGTGCGCTGACCACGGACGGGAAGTCCGCGACGCCAGCGAAGGCCCTCGTAGCACCCGATCTCGATCTTCCGACGGATGTCGGCGTTCACCTCGCGGCGAAGGTCACCCTCTACCTTGAAGTTCTCTTCGATGTGAACCCCGAGCTTGCGGAGGTCCTCATCGCTGAGGTCTTTGACGCGGGTGTCCGCGTTGAGTTCCGCAGCCGCGATGAGCTGCTTGGAACGGGTACGGCCGATGCCGTAGATGTAGGTCAGCGCGATCTCCAACCGCTTTTCGCGGGGGAGGTCTACGCCAGCGAGTCGTGCCATTGGCGCTGGTGCTCCTTCTCGATTCGTCTCTTCAGGTCTGCTCCCCGTCCGGTCCCAGGGCCGACTCGCTATGTCGTCCGCCCGCTTGCGCGGTCGGTGCCCTGGCCCCGGCCTGAAGTCCGGGGGTGAAGCCGGGCCGTACGTGACGGTCCGGCAGGTGCGGGGAGGTTTGTGTAGCCGTCAATCCACTCTGTTACGAGTGCGGGTTGATCAGCCCTGCCGCTGCTTGTGCCGCAGGTTTTCGCAGATCACCATGATCCGGCCGTGACGGCGGATCACCTTGCACTTGTCGCAGATCTTCTTGACGCTCGGCTGAACCTTCACGTCTCCTGCTCTCCTGCTTGTGCTCTACTCTTCGTGATCACTTGTAGCGGTAGACAATGCGACCACGCGTTAGGTCGTAGGGCGAAAGCTCTACGACGACCCTGTCCTCCGGAAGGATGCGGATGTAGTGCTGCCGCATCTTGCCGCTGATGTGAGCGAGGACCTTGTGGCCGTTTTCCAACTCGACGCGGAACATCGCGTTGGGAAGCGGCTCGACTACGCGGCCTTCGACCTCGATGGCCCCGTCTTTCTTGCCCATATCCTCCGCATTTCCTGTCGCTACACTGTGTGACTACTTCGAGCTTCGAGTGCTTGGCTTCGGCACACTCCACCCCGGGTCCAATGTGCGTGAGAATTCACGAGCGCGCTGGAACGAGGCGACACGAGTCTGCCGACTTGATAGTGTACGCAACTCGTGTCGCAGCTTCCCAGCGGGGTCCGCCTGTGCTAGGCCCGCACGCAAGCGCACAGTGAGAACTACTCGCCAAGACCGTCCAGCACCGCGCGAAGACCTTTGATCAGGTCGCCGAGATTGTTGGTCGCCGTCGTGTAGAGGATCTCGAGATCGATCGACCAGTACCCGTGCACGATCCGATTGCGCGTGTCGGCAGGCCTGCGCCAAGCCACCTCGGGATGATCGGATTTCAGCTCAGCCGACACCTTCCCCGAAGCCTCACCCAGAACGGTGAAGTTCCACAGCAGCGCATCGCGACGCTGCCGATCACGTTCGAGTTCATCGAGGGTGATACCGGCGATCAGGGACCGCGCTTGTTCCGCGGCATCGATCATCTCGGTGATGAACAGGCGATCACGCCGCATAGACCGGCTTCGCTTCGGCCAGCACGTCGTCACGCAAGAGCGGATGCAGGGCCCGTCGCGAGACCAGATCAACCGGCCGCCCGAAGAACTTGGCGAGTTCGTCGGCCAAGTCTTCGATCTCCCAGCCGAGCTGCACACCCGGTGCCAGGCTGTAGATCAGGTCGATGTCACTCGAAGGCGTGTCTTCGTTCCGGGCCACGGATCCGAACACCGAAAGCCTGTCGACGCCGTACCTCAGGCATATCTCCCGGAGCATGGCATGGTCGATGTGCTCGAAGCTCATGCGTCACACTCCTTCCGGCTCAATACTAAGAGGAATTCTACTCTTAGTACGGAAGCGCGTCAGGAACCTTCGGGGGCCGTGAGGACCCAGGGACCGTCTTCGGTGATCGCGACCGTGTGCTCCCAGTGGGCCGCGCGCGAGCCGTCGACCGTGACGACCGTCCAGCCGTCGTCGAGTTCGCGGGTTTCGCCGCCGCCGCCGGTGAGCATCGGCTCGATCGCCAGTGCCATGCCGACCTTGAGGCGGGGGCCCTTGCCCGGCTTGCCGACGTTCGGGAGGAACGGGTCCATGTGCATCTGGCGGCCGATGCCGTGGCCGCCGTACTCGAGGATCATCCCGTACTCGATGCCGTCGGCCTCGCCGACCTTTTCGGCGGCGGCCTGGATGGCGTGGGAGATGTCGGTGAGCCGGCCACCCGGGGTGACCGCTTCGACGCCGGCCCACATCGCGGCCTGGGTGGCCGCGGACAGCGCCAGGTCGGCGTCGGAAACCGCGCCGATCGCGAGGGTGACCGCGGAGTCGCCGTGCCAGCCGTCGAGTATCGCGCCGCAGTCGACCGAGATGAGGTCGCCGTCGGCGAGCACCTGGGCCTTGGACGGGATGCCGTGGACGATCTGCTCGTTGACCGAGGCGCAGATGGACGCGGGGAAACCGTGGTAGCCCTTGAAGGACGGCACGGCGCCGGCGTCACGGATGGTCTGCTCGGCGATCTCGTCGAGCTCGGCCGTGCTGACACCGGGCTTGGCGGCCTCGGTGACCAGCGCGAGGGTGCGCGCGACGACGAGTCCCGCCGCGCGCATCGCCTCGAGTTCGCCGTGGGTCTTGACCTCGATCATGCGCCCACGACGGAAAAACTGCAGAACACGCAATCCTCCGAGATTCACTGGCGTTCGCGCAGAGCTTCCAGCACCCGCGAGGAGATCTCGTCGACTTCGCCGACGCCGTCCACGGTGATCAGCTTGTCGGCGTAGTACTCCAGCAGGGGCGCCGTCTCCGACGCGTAGATCTGCTGGCGACGGCGGATGACCTCTTCGGTGTCGTCGCCGCGGCCACGCGAGAGCAGGCGCCCGACGACGACGTCCTCCGCGACATCCAGCTGGATGACCGCGTCGAGCGCCAGGTCGGCCTCGGACAGGATCTGCCCGAGCACCTCGGCCTGCTTGGTGTTGCGGGGAAAGCCGTCGAGCAGGAAGCCGGACTTGGCGTCCGGCTCCGCGAGCCGCTCCCTGACCATCTCGTTGGTGACCGTGTCCGGCACGAGCTCGCCGGAGTCCAGGTACCGCTTGGCCTCCTGGCCGAGCGGCGTCTGGTTGCCGACGTGCGCGCGGAACAGGTCGCCGGTCGAGATGTGCGGGATGCGCAGCTGCTCCGAGAGCGCCACCGCCTGAGTGCCTTTGCCCGCGCCGGGCGGGCCAACGAGAACCAGTCGGGTCACTTCAAGAACCCTTCGTAGTTCCGCTGCATGAGCTGGCTCTCGATCTGCTTAACGGTGTCGAGGCCGACACCGACCATGATCAGCACCGCCGTGCCACCGAACGGGAAGTTCTGGTTGTTCGACGGACCGGTGATCGACAGGAAGAAGTTCGGGAGGATCGCGATGATGCCCAGGTACAGCGAGCCGGGCAGGGTGATCCGGCCGAGCACGAAGCTCAGGTACTCCGCCGTCGGGCGGCCTGGGCGGATGCCCGGGATGAAGCCACCGAACTTCTTCATCTCCTCCGCACGCTCGTCCACGTTGAACGTGATCGTGATGTAGAAGTACGTGAAGAAGATGATCAGCGAGAAGTACAGCAGCACGTGCACCCAGTTGGACTGGTTGACCACGTAGTTCTTGAGGAAGACCTGCCACCCGGAGTTGCTGTTCGGGTCGCCGACGAGGCGGCTGATCAGGTCGGGCAGGTACAGCAGCGACGAGGCGAAGATGACCGGGATGACACCGGCCTGGTTCACCTTGATCGGCAGGTAGGTCGAGGTACCGCCGTACATGCGGCGGCCGATCATGCGCTTGGCGTACTGCACCGGGATCCGGCGCTGGCCCTGCTCCACGAAGATGACGCTGGCGATGATCAGCAGGCCGAACACGCAGATCATCGCGAAGACGACGCCACCGGACGACTGCAGGATGTTCATGCCCTCGGACGGGATCCGGGCGGCGATGTTCAGGAAGATCAGCACGGACATGCCGTTGCCGACACCGCGCTCGGTGATGAGCTCACCCAGCCACATCATGACGGCGGTGCCCGCGGTCATGATGATGACGATGATCGCCAGCGTCCAGATGCTGTTGTCCGGGATGACCGGGTCCTTGCAGTCCTGGAACAGCGCACCGCGGTCGGCCAGCGCGACGACGCCGGTGGCCTGCAGGATCGCCAGCGCGACCGTCAGGTACCGGGTGTACTGCGTCAGCTTGGACTGGCCTGCCTGGCCTTCCTTCTTCAGCTCCTCGAACCGCGGGATGACCACGGTGAGCAGCTGGACGATGATGCTCGCGGTGATGTACGGCATGATGCCGGTCGAGAAGATCGACAACTGCAGCAGCGCGCCGCCGCTGAACAGGTTCAGCAGCGAGTAGACGCCCTGTTCCTGCACCGCGTTCTGACATGCCTGCACGTTGGGATAGGAGACCCCGGGAGCCGGGGTGACCGCACCGATCCGGTAAATAGCCACGACCATCAGCGTGAACAGGATCTTCTTACGCAGATCCGGCGTCGCGAGAGCCGAGCGGAAGGCGCTGAGCACGCGGGGGACCTCCTCGGCGTCGTCGGCCATCGAACCGACGAACGGCTTAGCCGGCACTTGCGTCCGGCGGGAACACAACCTCACTGGCAGGCAAGCCAGGAACGCTTCGGGGCACACTCGTCCCGAAGCGTGTCGCCGACTCTAACAGCTTCACGGACCGTGCCCGCAATGTGTGCGCCTTTTACCTACTCAGGTAGGTCGGGACGGTTTTCAGTCAAGATTTAAAACGGCATGTCGCGGTGGTCGGTGTCGATCATCGGGACCCTCTGTTCGACCGTCTGGCCCTGGGCCTGTTCGCTCCCGGCGTAACTCACCAGACAGGCGGCGAAGCCGATCAGAAAAGCTCCGACGGCCAACCAGTATCCGAGGCCGGGTGTGCTGCCGGCGGAATTGAAGGCCTGTAAACCGAGAGTAAGCAGATGGCCGCCCAAGAACGCGGTTCCCGCGATCACCGGTCCCCTGGCGCCCCTGAGACCACCGAGGAACAACAGCAGCGCCGCCAGCACGGGCGCGACGCCGTTCAAGGTGCTCTGCCCGGGTCTCTTCGTCCCTGGCGCTTCCGGGTCCACCACGTCGACCCACCAGCCGGTGGCGGTCATGTCGAGCGACGTACGGCCGCTCAGGCCGACGTGGGTGACGAACTGCGGCAGGAACGTCGCGAGCACGGCCACCGCGGCGGCCGCCACTCCGAGCGCGAGGATGAGCTTCTTCTTCGCCATGCGGCCGGATCCTGCCATCCGGCCGCCCTCGGGGATCGTGAGTGGTACGGCCGGTTCTAACCGGCGAAAACACTCACGACCTCTTTTCGGCAGGCTTAGGCGGACGGGGCGTTGGGGTCGTGAGCGTTGCGGGCGGTTCTAGCGGACCGATACTTGGCTACCTGCCGCGCGGATCTTGGTGCGAGTGGAAGGTTTGCTCCGTTAGATGCAGAAATTCTTCCACTCGCTCGGGCTCATCCTTGGCACGTGACAAGGGGCGCCCTTGCAACGCCCCAGGGTCGTGAGCGGTACGGCCGGTTCTAACCGGCCGGAACACTCACGACCCCTGACAACGCGAAAGGCCCCGCACTCCCGAGGGAGTGCGGGGCCTTTCAGGCTGAGCTAAGCGACTCAGACGGCGGTGGCGGAGCCACCGGCGGCCTCGAGCTTCGCCTTGGCGGAGCCGGAGAAACCGTCGGCCGTGACGTCGAGCTTGACGCCGTTGACCTCACCGTTGCCGAGGACCTTGACGAGCTTGCCCTTGCGGACGAGACCGTTCGCCACGAGCTCCTCGGTGCCGACCTTGCCACCGTCCGGGAAGACGCGGGCGATGTCGCCCACGTTCACCGGCTGGTACTCGGTGCGGAAGCGGTTCTTGAAGCCGCGAAGCTTCGGGAGCCGCATGTGGATGGGCATCTGCCCACCCTCGAAGCCGGCGGGCACGTTCTTGCGGGCCTTGGTGCCCTTGGTGCCGCGACCGGCCGTCTTGCCCTTCGAGCCTTCACCACGGCCGACACGAGTCTTCTCGGTCTTGGCGCCCGGAGCGGGACGCAGGTGGTGGATCTTGATGGCCGTCATGCCTTGACCTCCTCGACCTCCACGAGGTGGCGGACCGTGTGAATCAGGCCGCGAACCTCGGGGGTGTCTTCACGCACGACGCTCTGGCGGATCTTGCGCAGCCCGAGGGTGCGCATCGACTCGCGGTGAGCGTGCTTCGTGCCGATGGTGCTCTTGACCTGGGTGACCTTGACCTGTGCCATGTCAGACCCCCTGGCCTGCGCGCTGGCGCAGCATCCGGGCCGGAGCGACGTCCTCGAGCGGGAGACCGCGGCGGGCCGCGACCTCTTCGGGACGCTGCAGACCCTTCAGGGCCGCCACGGTGGCGTGCACGATGTTGATCGCGTTGTCGGAGCCGAGCGACTTCGACAGCACGTCGTGGACACCGGCGCACTCCAGGACCGCGCGGACCGGGCCACCGGCGATGACGCCGGTACCGGCGCTGGCCGGACGCAGGAGCACCACACCGGCGGCTTCCTCACCCTGGATGGGGTGGGGAATGGTGCCGGCGACGCGAGGAACGCGGAAGAAGTTCTTCTTCGCCTCCTCGACGCCCTTGGCGATGGCCGCGGGAACTTCCTTGGCCTTGCCGTAGCCGACGCCGACCTGGCCGTCGCCGTCACCGACGACGACGAGCGCGGTGAAGCTGAACCGGCGGCCACCCTTGACGACCTTGGCGACACGGTTGATCGCCACGACCTTCTCGAGGTGCGGGGTCTTCTCCTGGCCGGCCCCGCCACGGCCGCTGTCGCGACGATCCCGGCCGCCACCGCGGCGTTCATTGCGGTCGTTGCCGCCCTGCCCGCCGGGTCCGCCCTGTCCGCCGCCGAATTGCCGTGTACGTCCCGGCATCAGGCTTTCCTTCCGTTAACAAGCTGCTGCATCAGAATTCCAACCCCGCTTCGCGGGCGGCGTCGGCCAGCGCGGCGATCCGGCCGTGGTAGGCGTTGCCGCCACGGTCGAACACCACAGTGGAGACGCCAGCGCTCTTGGCGCGAGCCGCGATCAGCTCGCCGACCTTGGCGGACTTGGCCTTCTTGTCGCCGTCCAGCGCACGGACGTCCGCCTCGAGGGTGGACGCCGACGCCAGGGTGTGACCGGTCAGGTCGTCGATCAGCTGAACCGCGATGTGGCGCGAGGACCGCTTGACCGACAGCCGCGGACGCTGGTCCGTGCCGCTGATCTTCTTGCGAAGACGGAAGTGCCGACGGGCCTTCGCCACGCGACGCCGGGTCGAGATGTCCTTGCCGACCGGCTTGCGCTTGGTAGTAGTCGTGTCGCTCATGATCACTTACCCGTCTTTCCGACCTTGCGGCGGATCTTTTCACCCTCGTAGCGCAGGCCCTTGCCCTTGTACGGGTCCGGGCGACGCAGCTTGCGGATGACCGCGGCGATCTGGCCGACCTTCTGCTTGTCGATGCCCGAGACCGAGAACCGGGTGGGGGTGTCCACCTTGAAGGTGATGCCCTCCGGGGCCTCGATCTTGACCGGGTGGCTGTAGCCCAGGGCGAACTCGAGGTCCGAGCCCTTGGCCGCGACACGGTAACCGACGCCGTGGATCTCAAGCTTCTTCTCGTAACCCTTGGTGACACCGACAACCAGGTTGTCGACCAGGGTGCGCGTAAGGCCGTGGAGGGCCTTGCTCGTGCGCTCGTCGTTCGGACGCTTCACCAGCAGCGCGCCATCTTCGTCGCGCTCGACGGTGATGGGCTCGGCGATGGTGTGCTCCAGGGTGCCCTTGGGCCCCTTGACCTTGATGTGCTGACCATCGATGGTCACCTCGACCCCGGAGGGGACGGCGACCGGCAGCTTTCCGATGCGTGACATGTCTGTGCCCCCTTCCTTACCAGACGTAGGCGAGGACTTCGCCGCCCACGCTGTTGCGCTTGGCCTGACGGTCGGTCTGAAGGCCGTTCGACGTCGAGATGATCGCGACGCCGAGGCCACCCAGAACGGACGGCAGTTCGGTCGATTTTGCGTAGACCCGCAGGCCGGGCTTGGACACGCGCCGGAGACCGGCGATGCTGCGCTCACGGTTGGGGCCGTACTTGAGCTCGACGATCAGGTTCTTGTGCTTCTCGCCCGGCTCGTCGCGGTAGCCCGCGATGTAACCCTCACGCTTGAGGATCTCGGCGATGTTCGCCTTGAGCTTGGAGTGGGGAAGCACGACCTCGTCGTGGTACGCCGAGTTCGCGTTACGCAGACGAGTCAAGAAGTCTGCGATGGGGTCGGTCATCGTCATGGTGACCTGTCAACCTTTCTCGCCTGGTTCCCCGCCCGTCGAAACGGGCGGGGCCTGTGGCGAATTGGGAGTTTAGAAAAAGCCTCTTACCAGCTGGACTTGCGAACGCCGGGGAGTTCGCCCGCGTGTGCCATCTCGCGAAGGCAGATACGGCAAAGCCCGAACTTGCGGAACACCGAGTGCGGCCTGCCGCAACGCTGGCAGCGGGTGTACGCACGGACGGCGAACTTCGGCTTCTTGGAGGCCTTGTGGACCAGTGCTTTCTTGGCCATCGGCTCAGTTCTCCTTGAACGGGAAGCCGAGCTTGCGAAGCAGCGCGCGGCCCTCGTCGTCGGTGTTGGCGGTGGTGACAACGGTGACGTCCATACCGCGCGGGCGGTCGACGGCGTCCGGGTTGATCTCGTGGAACATCGTCTGCTCGTTGAGACCGAAGGTGTAGTTGCCGTTGCCGTCGAACTGCTTGGCCGACAGACCGCGGAAGTCACGGATACGCGGCAGCGAGATGGTCAGCAGCCGGTCCAGGAACTCCCACATGCGGTCGCCGCGCAGCGTGACGCGGCAGCCGATCGGCTGACCCTCACGCAGCTTGAACTGCGCGATGGACTTGCGGGCCTTGCGGACCTCGGGCTTCTGGCCCGTGATCGCGGTCAGGTCCTTGATCGCGCCGTCGATCAGCTTGCTGTCACGGGCGGCGTCGCCGACACCCATGTTCACGACGACCTTGACCACGCCGGGGATCTGGTGCACGTTCGCGAAGTCGAACTCCGCCTGCAGCTGGCCCTTGATCTCTTCGCGGTACCGCACCTTGAGGCGCGGCAGCGTCTTCTCTGCGGTGGTCATCAGATGTCCTTACCGTTCCTGCGCGAGACACGGACCTTCTTGCCGTCCTCGCCGATGCGGTAGCCCACCCGGGTCGGCTTGCCGTCGGAATCGACGACCTGCACGTTCGACACGTGGATGGGGGCTTCCTGGGTGACGATGCCACCGGACTGCGCACCACGCTGGGTCTGGGTGATCCGGGTGTGCTTCTTGATCCGGTTCACGCCTTCGACGAGCACCCGGTCGCGCTCGGGGTAGGCCTGAATGACCTTGCCCTTGGCGCCCTTGTCCTTGCCGGCGATGATGACGACCGTGTCGCCCTTCTTCACCTTCATGCTCTACAACACCTCCGGCGCGAGCGAAATGATCTTCATGAACTTTCGGTCGCGCAGCTCGCGGCCAACCGGGCCGAAGATGCGGGTGCCACGCGGCTCATTGTCGTTCTTGATGAGCACGGCGGCGTTCTCGTCGAAGCGGATGTAAGAACCGTCCGGACGACGACGCTCCTTGCGCGTGCGGACGATGACCGCCTTGACGACGTCGCCCTTCTTCACCCCGGCAGCCGGGATGGCGTCCTTCACGGTGGCGACGATGATGTCGCCGATACCCGCGTAGCGCCGCCCAGAGCCACCGAGAACGCGGATGCAGAGGATTTCCTTCGCACCCGTGTTATCGGCTACCCGAAGCCGCGACTCCTGCTGGATCACGTCTACTCCTGTATGTCGCGCTGGTTCTCGCCCCCGAGGGGGCGAGCCTTGCGGAACTAAGGGACTCTCGGAAGAGCCCTACTTACTTGGCCTTCTCCACGATCTGCACCAGACGCCAACGCTTGCTGGCCGAAAGCGGACGGGTCTCCATCAGGGTGACCCGGTCGCCCACGCCGGCTTCGTTGTTCTCGTCGTGCACCTTGACCTTGCTGGTGCTGCGCAGAACCTTGGAGTAACGGCGGTGCTTCTTGCGGTCCTCGAGCTCGACCACGATCGTCTTGTTCATCTTGTCCGAGACGACGTAGCCCTCGCGGACCTTACGGTCGTTGCGGCCCTCGCCAGCCTCGGTGTTGAGCTGCTCGCTCATGCCACACCTTCACTCTCGGCATCGGGGGAAACAGACAAGCCGAGTTCACGCTCACGCATGACGGTGTAGATCCGCGCGATGTCCGAACGAACCGTGCGCAGGCGCCGGTTGTTGTCCAGCTGCCCGGTCGCCATCTGGAAGCGGAGGTTGAACAGCTCCTCCTTGTATTCCTTCAGACGCAGCACGAGCTCTTCAGCGGTGAGCTCACGAAGCTCTGACGCCACAGCGGCACCAGCCTTGCTAGCCATCAGAACTCACCACCTTCACGGGTCACGATTCGGCACTTCATGGGCAGTTTGTGGATCGCGCGGCGCAGGGCCTCGCGAGCCGTCTCCTCGTTCGGGAAAGAGATCTCGAACATGACGCGGCCCGGCTTGACGTTGGCGATCCACCACTCGGGCGAACCCTTACCGGAACCCATGCGGGTTTCCGCGGGCTTCTTGGTGAGGGGACGGTCCGGGTAGATCGTCGTCCACACCTTGCCGCCACGCTTGATGTGGCGGGTCATGGCGATACGAGCGGACTCGATCTGGCGGTTGGTCACGTAGCTGTGCTCGAGCGCCTGGATGCCGTACTCGCCGAAGCTGACGCGGGTGCCGCCCTTGGCAGCGCCTGCGCGCTTCGGGGAGTGCTGCTTCCGGTGCTTGACCCGGCGTGGGATAAGCACGTCAGCCCTCCGTCTTTTCAGTCGACTCGGCGGCGGGAGCGGCGGCCGCGGGGGCCTGTGCTTCCTGCGCCGCGGCCCGGCCGGCCTCGGTCGAGGTGGGGGTGGTGCCCGACGCGCCGGAACGACGCGGGCGGGCGGGACGGTCACCGCGGTCGCGGCGCGGGGCGCGCTCGGCGGCGGCGGCAGCGTCACGCGCTTCCTTCGCCTTGAGCCCGCCGACGATCTCGCCCTTGTAGATCCACACCTTCACGCCGATGCGACCGAACGTCGTCTTGGCCTCGAAGAAGCCGTAGTCGATGTCGGCGCGCAGCGTGTGCAGCGGGACGCGGCCATCGCGGTAGTGCTCGGAGCGGGACATCTCGGCACCGCCGAGACGACCGCCGCACTGCACGCGGATGCCCTTGACCTGCGGCGAGCGCATGGAGGTCTGGAGCGCCTTGCGCATCGCGCGGCGGAACGCCACGCGGTTCGACAGCTGCTCCGCGACACCCTGAGCCACCAGCTGCGCGTCGGCCTCGGGGTTCTTGACCTCGAGGATGTTCAGCTGAACCTGCTTGGAGGTCAGCTTCTCCAGCGCGCCACGGATCCGGTCGGCCTCGGCGCCGCGGCGGCCGATGACGATGCCCGGACGGGCGGTGTGGATGTCGACGCGAACGCGGTCACGGGTGCGCTCGATCTCGACCTTGGAGATGCCGGCGCGCTCCATGCCCGTGGACAGCAGCTTGCGGATCTTGACGTCCTCGGCCACGTACTCCGCGTACTGCTTGTCGGCGTACCAGCGGGACTTCCAGTCCGTGGTGATACCCAGCCGGAAGCCGTGCGGGTTGATCTTCTGGCCCACTACCGGCCACCTGCCTTCTTCTTGCCCTGCTGTGCCTTCGGCGCTGCCTTGGGACGGCTCTCCACCTCGACGGTGATGTGGCTCGTCCGCTTGCGGATCCGGTACGCGCGGCCCTGGGCCCGCGGGCGGATGCGCTTGAGGGTCGGGCCCTCGTCGGCGTACGCGTTCTTGACCCAGAGGGTGTCCGGGTCCAGCTGGAGGTTGTTCTCGGCGTTGGCCACGGCGCTCGCGAGCACCTTCGCGACCGGCTCGCTCGCCGCCTGGGGGGCGAAACGGAGCACGGCCAAGGCGTCGGCGGCGCTACGTCCCTTGATGAGCTCGATGACCCGACGCACCTTGGTAGGCGAGTCGCGGACAAAGCGAGCCCGCGCGTAAGCCACAGGCAGAGCCTCGGCCACGTCGTTCTGGGCGTTCATCGCTAGTTCCTTGTTCTCTCGTGCCCGCTCAGCGGCGGCGCGACTTCCGGTCGTCCTTGATGTGACCCTTGAAGGTGCGGGTCGGGGCGAACTCGCCCAGCTTGTGACCCACCATCGCCTCGGTGACGAACACCGGGACGTGCTTACGGCCGTCGTGCACCGCGATCGTGTGACCCAGGAAATCCGGGATGATCGTGGAACGACGCGACCAGGTCTTGATGACGGTCTTCTTGCCCGACTCGTTGAGAACGTCCACCTTCTTGAGCAGGTGGTCGTCCACGAAGGGGCCCTTTTTCAGGCTACGTGGCATGTGCTTCTACCTCCCTGCTCAGCGCTTGTTCTTGCCGGTGCGACGGCGGCGGACGATGAGAGCGTCCGAAGCCTTGCGGCGACGGGTGCGGCCCTCGGGCTTACCGTTCGGGTTGACCGGGTGGCGACCACCGGAGGTCTTACCCTCACCACCACCATGCGGGTGGTCGACCGGGTTCATGACGACACCACGGACGGTGGGGCGCTTGCCGCGCCAGCGGTTACGACCCGCCTTGCCCCAGTTGATGTTCGAGTGGTCGGAGTTGCCGACCTCGCCGATGGTGGCGCGGTTGCGCACGTCCACGTTGCGGATCTCGCCCGAGGGGAGACGCAGCTGGGCGTACGGACCGTCCTTGGCGACGAGCTGCACCTTCACACCGGCGGACCGGGCGATCTTCGCGCCGCCACCGGGGCGGAGCTCGATCGCGTGGATCACGGTACCGACGGGGATGTTGCGCAGCGGCAGGTTGTTGCCCGGCTTGATGTCGGCGCGGGGGCCGTTCTCGACCGTGTCACCCTGCTTCAGCTTCTCCGGCGCGATGATGTAGCGCTTCTCGCCGTCGGCGTAGTGCAGGAGCGCGATACGAGCGGACCGGTTGGGGTCGTACTCGATGTGCGCGACCTTGGCGGGAACGCCGTCCTTGTCGTTCCGGCGGAAGTCGATCAGCCGGTACGCGCGCTTGTGGCCGCCACCCTTGTGCCGGGTGGTGATCTTGCCGGACGCGTTACGGCCGCCGGTCTTGCTCAGCGGGCGCAGCAGCGACTTCTCCGGGGTCGACCGAGTGATCTCGGCGAAGTCGGAGACGCTGGAGCCACGACGGCCCGGCGTAGTCGGCTTGTACTTACGGATACCCATGTCAGCTCAGTCCTTTACGCCGCGGGTCCGCCGAAGATCTCGATCGGCTTGCTCTCAGCCGAAAGAGTCACGACAGCGCGCTTGGTGTCCTTGCGCTTACCGAAACCGGTGCGGGTCCGCTTGCGCTTTCCGTTGCGGTTCAACGTGTTCACGCTGACGACCTTGACGCCGAACACCTTCTCGACCGCGATCTTGATCTGGGTCTTGTTGGCGTCGGGGCGCACGACGAACGTGTACTTGTGGTCCTCGAGCAGTCCGTAGGACTTCTCGGAGATCACCGGCGCGAGCAAGATGTCGTGGTAGTCAGGAATGGCGATCGCACTCACTGCTCGTCACTCCCTTCGAGCTCGCTCGACCGTGCGACGGCCGTCGCGCCCTTGCCCCTGGCGGGACCGGCGACGAAGACGTCGTAAGCGGCCTTGGTGAACACCACGTCGTCGTTGACCAGCACGTCATAGGTGTTGAGCTGGTCCGGCGTGATCAGGTGAAGGTCGGCCAGGTTCTGCGCCGACTGCCAGCTCAGCTCGTCGTCGCGGTGCAGCACCACGAGAACGCGCTTGGCCTGGGTGATGGCGCGGACGGCGGCCTTGGCCGACTTGGTGGACGGCTTCTCGCCGGTCACCAGCTCGGTCACGATGTGCAGCTGGCCGTGGCGAACCCGGTCGGAGAGGGCGCCACGCAGGGCGGCGGCCTTCATCTTCTTCGGGGTCCGCTGGGTGTAGTCGCGCGGCTGCGGGCCGTGGACGACGCCACCACCGACGAACTGCGGCGCACGGGTCGAACCCTGGCGGGCGCGGCCGGTGCCCTTCTGGCGGTACGGCTTCTTGCCACCACCGGAGACCTCGCCACGGGTCTTCGTGGAGTGCGTGCCCTGGCGGGCAGCGGCCAGCTGACCGATGACCACCTGGTGCATGAGGGCCACGTTGGCCTGCACGTCGAAGATCTCGGCGGGCAGCTCCACGGAACCTTCCGCGGCGCCGGCCGGGGTCTTCAGCTCGAGCGTGCTCATTCGGTGACACCACCCTTCACGGCGTTACGGACGAACACGACGCCGCCCTTGGGGCCGGGGACGGCACCCTTGATGAGGAGCAGGCCGTCTTCGGCACGCACGGCGTGCACGGTGAGGCCCTGCGTGGTGACCTTGTCCTGGCCCATGCGGCCGGCCATGCGAACGCCCTTGAAGACGCGGCCGGGGGTGGCGCAGCCACCGATGGAACCGGGACGACGGTGCACGGCCTGCGCACCGTGGGAAGCGCCCTGGCCCTTGAAGCCGTGGCGCTTCATGACACCGGCGTAGCCCTTGCCCTTGCTGGTGCCGGTCACGTCGACCTCGGCGCCAGCGGCGAACACCTCAGCGGTGATCTCCTGGCCGATCTCGTAGGTCTCCGCGTCGGTCGTGCGCAGCTCGGCGAGGTAACGCCGGGGCGTCACGCCAGCCTTGGTGAAGTGGCCCGTCTCGGGCTTGTTGACCTTGCGCGGGTCAACGGCGCCGAACGCCAGCTGGACGGCGGTGTAGCCGTCGGTTTCCTTGGTACGAACCTGGGTGACCACGTTCGGTCCGGCCTGTACGACGGTCACCGGGATGATCCGGTTGTTCTCGTCGAAGACCTGGGTCATGCCGAGCTTGGTGCCCAGGATGCCCTTCACTTGCCTGTCAGACATGATGTCTCTTATCTCCGCCGCTCGCCCAACGCTTACTGGATGTTGACGTCGACGCTCGCCGGGAGGTCGATGCGCATGAGCGCGTCAACCGTCTTCGGCGTGGGGTCGAGGATGTCGATCAGACGCTTGTGCGTGCGCATCTCGAAGTGCTCGCGCGAGTCCTTGTACTTGTGCGGCGAGCGGATCACGCAGTAAACGTTCTTCTCGGTGGGCAGCGGCACCGGCCCGACAACACGGGCGCCGGTGCGGGTGACCGTCTCAACGATCTTGCGCGCCGAGGTGTCGATCGCCTCGTGGTCGTAGGCCTTGAGCCGGATGCGGATCTTTTGTCCCGCCATGGTGGCTGCTCGTTCCTTGTCGTCTCGTGCCGTTAATCTCATCAAAATCCCCGTCGAAGAGGGGATTTCTGCAGTTCAACGGCCCTGTCCCCGGTCCACGCGGTCGGGCGTGTCGCGCCCGACGCACAGACGGATCCCGTGGGATCGTTGTCTTGCTGGTCTTCCTCAACGTGAGGGGGCCGTCCATTGGGCTTGCGCCATAAACGTCCCTTGCCCGCGACTCAGGGAGTCAAACGGACCAAGGCTCCTCGCGAAGGAGCGGCCGGAACCTGAAACAGGTTCGGCCGCCCTCTCGACGAGCAACCCGAATAGTGTCGCACATGTGATTTGACGGCCAAGAGCCGGGGTGGGTATAAGCCCTGCCCCGGCTCCTGGCGTTAAATCACTTGATGATTTCGGTGACCTGACCCGCACCCACGGTGCGGCCACCCTCACGGATGGCGAAGCGCAGGTTCACGTCCATGGCGACCGGCTGGATCAGCGCGACGGTGATGTCGGTGTTGTCACCCGGCATGACCATCTCGGTGCCCTCGGGAAGCGTCACAACACCGGTGACGTCCGTCGTGCGGAAGTAGAACTGCGGGCGGTAGTTGTTGAAGAACGGCGTGTGACGGCCGCCTTCGTCCTTCGAAAGGATGTAAACGCCGGCCTTGAAGTCGGTGTGCGGGGTGGTGGTACCCGGCTTCACGACGACCTGGCCGCGCTCGACGTCCTCACGCTTGATACCGCGGACCAGCAGACCGACGTTGTCGCCGGCCTCACCCTGGTCGAGCAGCTTGCGGAACATCTCGACACCGGTGACAGTCGTCTTCGTCGACTTCTCCTTGATGCCGACGATCTCGACCTCTTCGTTGACGTTGACGCGGCCGCGCTCGATGCGACCGGTCACCACGGTGCCACGACCGGTGATGGTGAACACGTCTTCGATCGGCATCAGGAACGGCTTGTCGAGCTCACGCACCGGGTCCGGCACGTTCTCGTCGACGGCTTCCATCAGCTCGAGGACCGTCTGGCCCCACTTCTCGTCACCCTCGAGAGCCTTGAGGCCCGAGACCTTGACGACCGGAGCGTCGTCACCAGGGAAGTCCTGGGAGGACAGCAGCTCGCGGACCTCGAGCTCGACGAGCTCCAGGATCTCGTCGTCGTCGACCATGTCGGCCTTGTTCAGCGCGACGACGATGTAGGGCACGCCGACCTGCTTCGCGAGCAGCACGTGCTCACGGGTCTGCGGCATCGGGCCGTCGGTGGCGGCCACGACCAGGATCGCACCGTCCATCTGGGCGGCACCGGTGATCATGTTCTTGATGTAGTCGGCGTGACCGGGGGCGTCCACGTGGGCGTAGTGACGCTTCTCGGTCTGGTACTCGACGTGCGAGATGTTGATCGTGATGCCGCGCTGCTTCTCTTCCGGCGCGTTGTCGATCTGGTCGAACGCCGAAGCGGTGTTCAGCTCGGGGTACTTGTCGTGCAGAACCTTGGTGATCGCCGCGGTCAGAGTGGTCTTACCGTGGTCGACGTGACCAATGGTCCCGATGTTGACGTGCGGCTTGGTCCGCTCGAATTTCGCCTTCGCCACTGGAATGTCCTCCTGGACTGTTTTGCTTAATTCACCGGCCAACGTGGCTGTCGGACGGAGACTGTTGTCTAGCTGGTGCTGCGGACGTTCAGGAGTAGTACCTCAATGCCCGCGTGCGGCCGGGAATTATTCCCCGGTCGCCTTCGCGATGATTTCCTTCGCGACGTTCGCGGGAACCTCGGCGTAGGAGTCGAACACCATGGAGTAGTTCGCACGACCCTGGGTACGGGACCGCAGGTCGCCTACGTAACCGAACATCTCCGACAGCGGGACCAGCGCCTTGACGACACGGGTGCCCGCGCGCTCCTCCATGGCCTGGATCTGGCCACGGCGGGAGTTGAGGTCGCCGATCACGTCGCCCATGTAGTCCTCGGGCGTGGTGACCTCGACCGCCATGAGCGGCTCCAGGATGACGGGGCCCGCCTTCTTGGCGGCTTCCTTCATCGCCATGGAGCCGGCGACCTTGAACGCCATTTCCGAGGAGTCGACCTCGTGGTAGGCACCGTCGAGCAGGGTGAACTTCAGCCCCACCAGCGGGTAGCCCGCCAGCACGCCGTACTGCATGGCGTCCTGGGCGCCCGCGTCGACCGACGGGATGTACTCACGCGGAACGCGGCCACCGGTGACCTTGTTCTCGAACTCGTACAGCGCGCCATCGGTGGTCTCGAGCGGCTCGAGCTTGACGATGACCTTCGCGAACTGACCCGAACCACCGGTCTGCTTCTTGTGCACGTAGTCGAGCTTCTCGACCGTCTTGCGCACCGTCTCGCGGTAGGCGACCTGCGGCTTACCGATGTTCGCCTCGACCTTGTAGTCGGACTTCATCCGGTTGACCAGCACCTCGAGGTGCAGCTCGCCCATGCCGGCGATGATCGTCTGGCCGGTCTCCTCGTCCAGGTTGACCTGGAACGTGGGGTCCTCTTCCGCCAGCTTCTGGATCGCCAGGGAGAGCTTCTCCTGGTCGGCCTTCGTCTTCGGCTCGATCGCGACGCGGATGACCGGCGCCGGGAACGTCATCGACTCGAGGACGATCGGGTTCTGCGGGTCGGCCAAGGTGTCACCGGTCGTGGTGTCCTTGAGGCCCTGCACGGCGTAGATGTGCCCTGCCTGGCCCTCTTCGACCGGGTTCTCCTTGTTGGAGTGCATCTGGAACAGGCCGCCGATGCGCTCCTTGCGCTCCTTGGTCGCGTTGACGACCTGGGAGCCCTTGGCGATCTTGCCCGAGTAGACCCGGATGTAGGTCAGCTTGCCGAAGAACGGGTGCGCCGCGATCTTGAACGCCAGTGCCGCGAACGGCTCTTCGGTGTTCGGCTTGCGCAGCATGGTCTCGCCGTTGGGGAGGATGCCCTCCACGGCGGGGACGTCGAGCGGCGACGGCAGGTAGTCGATGACCGCGTCGAGCATGGGCTGGACGCCCTTGTTCTTGAACGCGGAACCGGTGAGGACCGGGTAGGCCTCGCGGGCGATGGTGAGCTTGCGGATGCCGACCTTGATCTCGGCCTCCGTCAGCTCCTCGCCACCGAGGAACTTCTCCATCAGGTCGTCGTCGGTCTCGGCGATCGTCTCGACCAGCTTCTCGCGGTACTCCGCGGCCAGCTCGGCGAGATCCGCGGGGATCTCCTCGATGCTGTAGTCCTCGCCCTTCTGGACCTCGCCACGCCAGGTCAGCGCCTTCATGCGGACCAGGTCGACGACGCCCTCGAAGGCGTTCTCGGAGCCGATCGGCAGCTGGATGACCAGCGGCTTGGCACCGAGACGCTCGACGATGGTCTTCACGGTGTAGTAGAAGTCCGCACCGAGCTTGTCCATCTTGTTGACGAAGCAGATACGAGGAACCTCGTACTTGTCGGCCTGACGCCAGACCTGCTCCGACTGCGGCTCGACGCCCTCCTTGCCGTCGAAGACGGCGACGGCGCCATCGAGCACCCGCAGGGACCGCTCCACCTCGACGGTGAAGTCGACGTGCCCGGGGGTGTCGATGATGTTGATCTGGTGGTCGGCCCAGAAGGTGGTGGTGGCAGCCGAGGTGATGGTGATACCCCGCTTCTGCTCCTCCTCCATCCAGTCCATCGTCGCGGCGCCGTCGTGGACTTCGCCGATCTTGTAGTTGACCCCGGTGTAGAACAGGATCCGCTCAGTGGTTGTGGTCTTACCGGCGTCGATGTGCGCCATGATGCCGATGTTGCGGACCTTGTTCAGGTCGGTCAGCACGTCACGTGCCACGAGAGTGTTCCCCTGTTCTCAAACTTGGGGCCCGGCGATGTCCCGGGCGGTTGTTACCAGCGGTAGTGCGCGAAGGCCTTGTTGGACTCGGCCATCTTGTGGGTGTCCTCGCGGCGCTTGACGCTGGCCCCGAGGCCGTTGCTCGCATCGAGCAGCTCGTTCTGCAGACGCTCGATCATGGTCTTCTCGCGGCGAGCCTGCGAGAAGGAGACCAGCCAGCGCAGCGCAAGGGTGGTCGAGCGGCCGGGCTTGACCTCGATCGGCACCTGGTAGGTGGCGCCACCGACACGGCGGCTCTTCACCTCGATGGTGGGCTTCACGTTGTCGAGAGCGCGCTTCAGCGTGACGACCGGGTCGGTGCCGGTCTTCTCGCGAGCGCCTTCGAGAGCGCCGTACACGATGCGCTCGGCGAGGGACCGCTTGCCGTCCTTCAGCACCTTGTTCACCAGCTGGGTGACCAGCGGGGATGCGTAGACGGGGTCAGAGATCAGCGGCCGCTTCGGGGCCGGACCCTTGCGGGGCATTAGCTCTTCTCCTTCTTCGCGCCGTACCGGCTGCGCGCCTGCTTACGGTTCTTAACACCCTGGGTGTCGAGAGAACCGCGGATGATCTTGTAACGGACACCCGGAAGGTCCTTCACACGACCACCACGCACGAGCACCATCGAGTGCTCCTGCAGGTTGTGTCCCTCGCCGGGGATGTAGGCGGTGACCTCGATGCCGCTGGTCAGCTTCACACGAGCGACCTTGCGAAGCGCCGAGTTCGGCTTCTTGGGGGTCGTGGTGTACACGCGAGTGCACACGCCACGCCGCTGCGGGCTCCCCTTGAGGGCCGCGGTCTTCTGCTTGGCAGCCTTGTCCTGGCGGCCCTTACGGACCAGCTGCTGGATCGTGGGCAATGGACCAGCTTTCTGTTCGAGATCTAGCTTTGTTCGTAGTCTCACCGGCCCCCGCGGTCGGGCGTGTCGGCCCGCGTCACGGCCTCGCGACCGGTAACTTCCCGAAGGGATTTTCCGTCGAGCCCCGCTTCGCCAAGGCGTTCGACGGGATGCGTTCAGCAGCCTGCCGATGCCGATAGGCACGCAGAGCGGCCCGACACCTGCCGGGCACGGTCTCCAAAGATACCCGCCGCGGTTCGGCACTCCCCATCGGGGGTGGTTTCCACCTTCTCGGCCGGCCTGAAACACCAGGAGGGCCGCTCCGCGGGCCGGTGGACGGCGTGCGGGGCGACCCTCATGACAACAGCCACGGACGAGTGGTTATTCCACCGGTCCTGGCTCGGTATCGAACCGACCAGAACCGACTCGAAGGCCCCCTGGGGCCTGAGAGTCTTCACGGTGCGCGCCGCTTTTCGCGGCCGCCAGGCCGCCCGGATCGGCGATGCCAGGGCGGAGCCCTGTCAGCGCTGATCCGGGAGCGCGCATGAACGACTCAGTCCTCGTCGGGCTTGGCGTGGTCCGCGCGGCCCGGGTGGGGGTCGCGGGACAGGTCGATCAACGGGTGCCGCGGGGCACCGTCCGGCGCGGCGTGTGAGCCACGCTTCTCCTCGGCCGGGGCTTCGCCCTGCCGTTCTTCGGCGCTACTCATAACGCCCTCCCTCGCCTCTCGCGATTCCCCTTGCGCCGGATCACGCTACCTACTCCGAACGCCGAAGGACACCGTCACCCCATGCGAGAACACTCACGGTATCCCCGCGAACGGGTCGTTCACTCGGGTAAGTGACTGTTGGCCAAGAACTCACGGTCCCCTGTGGACCGCGCAGCCACCGAAAAGAGCTGGACAGCGCGAAGACGATGGCAGGTATGACGGCTTGGACCATCACACCGGCCCCGATCGACGACATCGACGTGACGCTCGTCATGCGGGACTACCTCGCCGACATCGTCAGCCGCTTCTACGGCAGGCCGGTGACCGAGGACGAGCTGCAAGCCTCGCTTGCCGTCGCCCCGCTGACCGGTCTCGAACCGCCCACCGGGATGTTCCTGCTGGCCAGGACCGACGGGAAGATCGCGGGCTGCGTCGGCGTCCGCGTCGTCAAGCCGGGACTGGCCGAGCTGACCAAGATGTTCGTCCAGCCCCACTCACGCCGCGAAGGCGGCGGTTCCCGGCTGCTGGCGGCCGCCGAAGACGCCGCCAGGTCACTCGGCGCGACCATGATGCGCCTGGACACCCGCTCGGACCTGACCGAAGCCCGCGCGATGTACGCGCGCCACGGCTACGTCGAAGGCCCGCCGCACAACGCGGACCCGTACGCCCACCACTGGTTCCGTAAATCCCTCAGCTGAGCTAGCCCAGCTGGGTCGACGCTCGCCGCCGGATCGGTTGCGTGAACGCCACTTTCGCAACGACGAAGGTCGCGAACGCCTCGTTCACAACCTTCAGGCCCGCCCCAAGGAGGCAGGCGGAGGGGGTCGTGAGCGTTGCGGGTGAGCCGAGCGAGTGGAAGATTTTCTGCATCTAACGGAGCAAACCTTCCACTCACGCGGCCGCGACCCATGAGCACCTCAAGCGGGGGTGAGCTTCCCCGCGCACGAGGCGACTTCGCCCTTGTGCCGCAACACGACCGCGCCGTTGACCGACACGGAGCACTCGACCTCGCCACTCCCCTGTCCCATCACCTGCACGGTCGGCGCGACCCCGGAGTCGGCCCAGCTGAGCTCCTTGCGCCACGGCAACGCGACGTTGAGTTCCTGGTGCACCAGGCCGCGGCCGTTCTCGTCGTAGACGACGGTGGCCGTCCCCGCTCCCCCGAGCTCATAGACGACGGCGTACTTTCCCTTGGCCTGCTGGGGTTTCGGCTGCGTCGACTGGACCTGTTCCTCGACGACCTGCGGCGCCGGCGCGGGATTCGGGTCCCCGACGACCTGGACGGCCGCGGGCTGCGGTGGCGCCTCGTCCCGTCCGGTCAGCAACAGGAAACCGCCGACGAGCAACCCCAGCACGACCACACCGATACCCAGCCTGACGAACACCATTCTCGAATTATTTCGGGCGGACCAGCATTAGCGGAAGACCATTCCCAAGCATTGGAATCACCCATACGGTACTTGTCTTTTCTGCCATGCTCTTTCCGGTAGGTTTCCCCACCTTTGCAGAAAGGGCCGATTCATGAAGAAGACCCTCGCCCGTTCGATCGCCGCCTGCGCGCTCACCGGAGTCGCGCTGCTCGGCGCGGGCGCGCCCGCGTTCGCCGACGGACCCGTCGTCGTCGACGAGCCGGACACCAGCCAGCTCAACAACATCTGGACGTTCGCGCCGCTCGGCGTTCCGGTGCTCGGCCTGATCCAGGCGATCGGGAACGTCCCGGGGCGCCTGCTTCCGACTCCGTAGGACAGACGAAAACCGCTCTCGCACCGGCCCGTGCGAGAGCGGTTTTTTGTTGCCCGCTAGGAGATCGGCGTGATGATCCCGAAGATCGGGCGCAGCAGGTCGGTCGGCAGCCCGACGGTGGGGCCGAGCAGCGACCCGAGGTCGACACCCGGCAGCAGCCAGATCGACGGCGCGTCCTGCGCGGTCACTTCGGCGGCGCTGGCGACACCGCCGGCGACGCCGGACAGTCCCGCCGCGATGGCGAGCGGAAGCAGCACTCGGGCCGCGATTCGCTTCATTTCTTTTCTCTCCTTTTCGTGGGGTTAGCGGAGGACGTTGCTCACCGGCACAATGGTTCCGTTCGGCACCCATTGACCGGCGTAGTCGCGATTCATCACCATTCCGGGAGCGTGCGGCTCATTCGGATACATGGGCATCGCGTTGACCTGCGCGGCGGCGAACATCTGCACTTCGCCGTTCACTGTCTGGTTCTGGTCGCCGAGCCAGTTGTGGAATCCGGCGAGTGTCGGGCTCTCGCCGCCGAACGCGTTGTGCACGGCGACGGCGTAGGTCACCGCCAGCTGTTCGCGGGGATCGAAGCGAAGCGGCAGCGACGAGCTCGCGACCGAGTTCACGATGGGCCCGTTGAACAGCCACGGCGCGAGATAGAGGCCGAACTGGTGGGTGGGCTTGAGCCGCTGGGACTCGGCGGCCCGAGTCATCGCGACGTAGCCGTCCGCCCAGCCGGCGGTGACCAAGAGTGCGGTGTTCGGGCCGGCGTCGGCCTGCACCGGAAGACCGGACTTCGCCGCGGTGTCACGCACGACCTTGGCAGCGGCGATCCCGCGCGGCGACTTGTCCTCGACCAGCGTAATGCCGGACGGCTTGCGGCCTGCCAGGAAGTTGACCAGCTTGACGAGCGCGTCGCTGTCGCCGGCCGACAGCGCGTCGGCTGGGCAGCTCTTGAGCACGTCACTGCGGTTGGCGAGGAGCCCGCCGACCGCCGCGCTCGCGCACTCGGGAGCGTCGGCGTCGCTGATCACCGGGCCCGCGTCCTGGCCGGCGTCGACCTCGACGGTCGTCTCGCGGCCGCCCTTGCGGACGACCAGGTCGGAGCGGCCGGGCGGCAGGTCGACGTCGGCCCAGATCCCTTCGGCGCCAGGCCGGGGGAAGGCCTTGCCGATCAGGCCGCCTTCGACGCCGACGGACACGTCGTCGCCGGCGCTCGCCGGGAGGTGCACGACGTTGCGGCCCGGCCGTTGCGGGCTGACCAGCAGGGGCGAGCCATCGGCGTGCGCCAGCAGCGGGACGCCGGGAATCGGGAGCGGCGTCGGCTGCGGGACCGCGGCGAGCGCGCTCCACGCGAGGAAGCCGAGCGCGACACCCGCGACGCCGTAGCGGTAGACGCGGCTTTCTCCCTGCCTGAGCAGGAATCCGGCCAGCGTGGTGACCGCGATCGGCAGCACGATGATGACGATGAGCGCGACGCCGAAGAGCGTTTCGTAAAGCCTGCGGTCGAATCCGATGCCGGACAGGCCCAGCTGCACGACGCCCGCGAGCACGAGAAGTCCGCCGATGGTCAGCGAGAGCGGGCCGCGGCGGAAGTTGGTGGTGCGCCACTCGGCGCCGGAAAGCAGGGTGACGCCGAACCAGATCGCCGCGCCCGCGACGTAGACGGTGTCGACGGCGAAGTCGATGCCCGAGCCGCCGAGCGAGGTCTCGAGCACGACCAGGACGATGAGCGCGACGGAGGCCCAGCGTCCGGCCGACGGCCGGCGCAGCAGCACCGGCACGGCCAGCGCGAGCACGACGTGCACCACGAGCGCGAGCACGTTGACGTCGACCTTCAGCGCGGAGACGACGGCCAGCACGGCGGACAACCCGCCGAGCGCGCCGACGGTGATCCAGACCTTGCGGCTCAGCTCCCCGACCAGCGGCCGCAACAGCCCGGTGCCCGCGAGGAACGCGGTGGCCAGCAACAAGACCAGCCGCAGCAGCAACGCCGTGATGTCCACAGTGGACGAACCAGTCGCCACCACGTCATGGTGATCCATGGGGAGCCTTTCCCTGGGGTTCGTGGGGATAAAGCGGGCTTTACTCCGCGGAGTAAAGCCCGCTTTATCCCGGTCACTACTTGAGGTCCGCGTCCGCCACGACGAACAGTTCGCTGTGCGGCTTCGCGTTGCCGAAGTCCCCATGCGGCCAGGACTTGCGGTTGAAGTTGATCCCGACCTGGCCGGTGAACTCGTCACGGAAGTTCTGGTCGACCGCGATCTTCCCGTCCTCGCCCAGGTTCAGCAGGTTGACCTTGTGGTCACCGTCCAAACCGGACCGCGCGACGAAGTAGTTCGACACCGCGAGGTGCTGCGGCTTGTCGGTCTCGTGGTAGAAACCGTCCTCGCCGAGCACGAAGTTGTCGTACGCGCCCCAGTGCGGGCCCGCGCCCGGCGTGCCCGGATTGATCGGCGCCGCGCCGACGACGAACGGGAGGTCGTCCCCGCCGCCCTGCTGCGCCTTCTCCTTGGTGTCGATCCGGCCCTTGAAGTTCGTGCCCGCGGCGACGAGCTTCTGGATGTCCAGCACGTAGACGCCACCGGTGGTGCCGGGGTCGTCAGCGCCGAGCGCGCCCTTCTGGCGGCCCTGGATGGCCCGGTAGAGGTACTTGTCGTCCGGGCTGGTCTGGATCCAGCCACCGTTCGAGCTGCCACCGTTGGAGTCGTTGTTCGGGTAGATCGCCTTGCCCGCGGCGCCGTCGTCGAACACCTCGGTCCAGTGCGGCTCGGCCGCGGTGATGTCCGGTGTGTAGAACACCGCGCCGCCCTGCATGGTCTGGGCGAACGCGCCCTTGTGACCGGGCAGGTTGGTCACCGTGGTCTCCATGACCGCGCGGCTCTCGGCGTGCAGCGGGTCGGCCGGGTCGGCGCGGGGGCCGTCCGGCAGGTACGAGACCGCCTTGAGCTTCGGGTGGTTGCGGTCGGAGATGTCCCAGGTCCGCACGGTCGGGCGGCGCAGGTACGGCGACGGCTGCTTGATCGGGTCGAGGATGATGTTCCTCGGCTCGGCGTAGTCGCTGGTCACCAGCGTGTTGAGGTCCTCGCGGGCCTGGATGCCGTGCGGGTTGGCGCAGGTCGCGGCGCCCAGCTGCGGGAGGTTGTCGCACAGCTTCTTGTTGTCGCCCTGCGGGGTCGCCGCCGGTGACTGCGAGAGCACGTTCGCGTTCTGGTCGAAGTGCACGACCTCGCCGGGGCTGCCCGCGAAGCCGTTGCCGAGCACGAGCTGGCCGTTCTCGTAGATGTACGGGCCGGGCACGACCGGGCCGCCCATGTAGGTGCCGTACGCGGTGCCGTCCTTGAGAACCCAGTAGGCGTCGGGGACCGAGCCGCCGAGCGTCGACGTCGGCAGGCTGACGCCCTTCAACCGCAGCTGCGGCAGCGCGGAGACGTCGAAGGCGTACGTCGCGGCGGCGAACAGCGCGCCGGCGTAGATCGTGTCGCCCTTGTGCCACACGTACTGCATGTGGTGCGGCTCGTTCTCGACGAGCGGGCCGACGGTGGCGGTGTTGACCACCTTGCCGTACGTCGGGGAACCCTGCGTCGCGTCGATGACCGCCAGGAAATCGGGGCCAGGCAAGGCGTTCTTGAGCTTGTTGAGGCCACCGCCGAGCGAACCCGGCAGGTTCTTGATGTCCTTGACGAGCGTGTCGGCGATGTTCTCGTCGCCCGCCCAGACGAGCAGCCACTTCTTCTTGGTGCCGCCCGCTGCGGTCGTCGCGGCGGCGACGTCCTTCTTCACCAGGTGGTTCTGCACCCAGTACTGCTTGCCGTCCGACGCCGTCTTGGCGTCGGTCAGCACCTGCACGTCGGCGTACGCACTCGTATTGGAGCCCGTATAGGTGACAGCGCTGACGGCGAGCGCCGCCGCCATGGCGCCTATCGCCACTTTTCGCCACTTGGGCGAGCTGGATAGCATTCGTACTCCCTGTTTTCTTTCGAAAGGCGCCAGGAATAGGCACACCTCTCCCCCGTTTCGGGCGCGGGGGAAAGCGCGAGATGCCACGGGGACCCGTTGGCACGTAAAGGAAACCCAGCGGCCGACGTGGGCGCGGGCGTTAAAAGAGACGAATCAGAAAGTCATACAGAGCGCGCTGGCCTGGTGGCACAGATCGACGTGGCGACGCCAGACCAGGGAGGCGAAAGCGGACATGTGCGAAATACTCGTGTGGTCGGATGAAAGTGTCAATCTTGTGATCAAAGAATGAGACGCCACCCAGTGCGGTGAGTTTCCCACCCCTCGGACGCGTTTGCGTCGATTCGCTAGTCCGAACGGGTTAGTACTTCCCAGTATGTGCGATCCGCTTGGTCTAGACCGTTACATCGAGTCAACCAGGCGACGTTGGGCCACCTGAGGCGTTATGCTTTCGTGATGAGAATTGGGGAACTTGGCCGCCGAATCGGCGCCTTGGTACTGACCTTGGGATTCGGCTTGACAGCCGCGCCGGCATCGGCATCACCGTTGCCCACCGGTTTCGTCCATCTGCGCGACATAGATCCGACGATCATCCAGGAGATGCGCTACGCGGGTCAGCACAACTTCGTCGGCCGCCCCGTCGACGGCTACCTCCGCCCGACCTGCATCCTGACCCGCCCCGCGGCGCTCGCGCTGCACGAGGCGCAGAAGCGCGTGCTGCGCCAGGGTTACACGCTGAAGGTCTACGACTGCTACCGGCCGCAGCGCGCGGTCGACCACTTCGTCCGCTGGGCCAAGGACCTGGCCGACGAGAAGATGAAGCCCGAGTTCTACCCCCGTGTCGAGAAGTCGCGGCTCTTCGAAGACGGCTACATCGCCGAGAAGTCCGGCCATTCCCGCGGCAGCACCCTCGACCTCACGCTCGTGAAGCTCCCGCCGCGCTGGCAGCGCCCGTACTTCCCCGGCGAGCCACTGCGGTCCTGCTTCACCGAGCACCGCTTCCCCGACAACATGGTCGACATGGGCACCGGCTTCGACTGCTTCGACACGCTGGCGCACACCGACGACCCGCGCGTCACGGACCAGGCCAGGATCAACCGCGACGTCCTGCGCGACGCACTGGTCGGCTTCAAGAACCTGCCAGAAGAGTGGTGGCACTACACACTGGTCGGCGAGCCCTACCCGGCCACGTTCTTCAACTTCCCCGTGAAGTAACGCGATAAAGCGGGCTTTACTCCGCGGAGTAAAGCCCGCTTTATCCCGGTCGTCAGAGCTTCGAGCCGCACTCGTTGCAGAAGATCGCCCCTGGCTTGTTGCCCTCGTTGCCGCAGCCGCCGCACTTCGCGATGGGCGCCAGCGAGCCACCGCACGACGCGCAGAACTTGCCGCCGTCGGCCTTCGACCCGCACGACGGGCAGCTGACCTTCGCCCGGGTGTCGAGGTCGATGCCCGAGGTCCAGTCCTTCTCGCGCGCCTTCTCCCAGATCTGATCGCGCTGCGCGGACGCCTGCGCGCGCGAGACCTCCTCCGCGACGCTCGGTGAGCACCGCAGGCATTGGCCGATCTCGTCGTTCCAGCACTGGGTGGAGCACATCCAGTCACTGCAACCCCGGCACTGCCGGAAGCTCGGCGTGATCTCCTCGACCGCGGCGCGCAACGCCTTGTCCTTGGCCGTCGAGTTGGTCGCCTGGTTGTAGCGCCAGCGGTCCGCCGCGTAGCTGAGATCCTGGACCTTGCCGCCGAACAGCGAGCCGATGCTGCGCAGCACGCCACGCCCGGTCTCGATCGCGTCGCGCCGGAACTCCGACCGATAGCCGTTGCCGCACCGCTCGCAGCGGAATTCGAACTGGTATCCCTCGGAGTTCGAGAGATCGGAGAAGTTGTCCGTGAACGGGACCGCGTCTGTCACGGCGCGAAGCTATGTTCGCCCGCGCATGGGTCGCCACGGCAGAACTACCCACATTCGACCCGCTCCACCTCGCGAAACGCCGGAACACAGGTGAGCAGCGCGAGCGCGAGGACAGCGAGTGTCCCACCGGCTACGGAGACCAGAACGAACCCGCCCCCGACGTAGAGCTGCCCGGCCGAAAGACTCGCGATCGCCGACGCACCCCACACCAGAGCGTCCACCGATCCCTGCACCTTCACCCGCTCATCGACGGGCAGATCCCGGCTCAGCAGACTGCTCCCGCCGACGAAGCACAGGTTCCACCCATACCCGAGCAGGAACAGCGCGAACGGCAACCCGGTCGTATGCGCGGTCGGCGCCGCGATGGCCGTCGCCGTGGCCAGCGCCAGCGCACCCAGCCCGGCGGCGATCGCCACCCGCCCGCCGAACCGGTCGGCGATCTTCCCGGACACCGGTGCCAGCGCGAACATCCCGATCATGTGCGCGCTCACCACCCAGCCGACCACGTCCAGTCCATGATCGTGATCCTGGATCTGCAGCGGCGTCATCACCATGACGGCCACCATCACCAGCTGCGCCACGATCATCGCCACCAACGGCCGCAGCACGACCGGCCGCCGCAAGACGGCCCTGATCTCCACATGCGCGGTCGCGACCTCGGCCCCGTCGAACCTCGGCAACGTCACCGACGCGACCCAAGCAGCCCCGGCAGCCAGCCCGGTCACCACGAGCGGCCCCGACAACTCCGGTAGTCCTGACCACCCGGCGGCGTGCGCGGCAGGCGCGATCAACGACGGCCCGGCCAGCGCACCCACCGTCCCACCCCAGACCACAGTGGACAGTGCGAACCCCCGCCGCTCCGGCGGATACAGATCCGCTGCCAGATAACGGGAAAGCTGCGCACCACCCTGCCCGACCCCCAGCAGCAGAATCCCCGCGACCAGCATGACGAGCGAACCCCAGACCGCCCCGCCGAACGCCACCGCAGCCCCAGCGGTAGCCAGCGCGTACCCGAGCGACAACGCGAACCGCCGCCCCACCCTGGCGAGCACGAACCCGGACGCGAACGCCCCGAACGCCGTCCCGAGCACGCTCGCGGTACTGGGCACCCCACTCCACCCAGGCCCGTTCGCCTTGGCGACGATCAAGGTCGCGGTGGTCGTCGCGCCTGCCATGCCGGTGTTCATCAGCGCGACACACGCGAACAAGGTGACCATCGACCGCGTGCGCACCGGGTTCCCCATGGTTACCGATGCTAAGCAACCGACCCGGGGTGTCCACACCCCCGAAGGACTCGCCGTCGTGCGGGCCTCCCTCACCAGGCTGGCCTGTATGAAGGCTCCCCTCATCCACCCGAAGCTGTATGAAGGCTCCCTTCATACAGCTATACGCGATGAAGGCTCCCTTCATACAGCCGACCGTGGATGAAGGGAGCCTTCATACAGGCGGCGGCCGGTGGAGCCTGGCCGACCGAGCGGCATGGCGGGATAGGCAGGCTTAGGTCGTGAGCGTTGCGGGCGGTTCTATTGAGGGGAAACGCAAAGGTGGCGTTATCGTCGGCTCGGCGTGGGGGTCGTGAGTGGTACGGCCGGTTCTAACCGGTCTAAACACTCACGACCCCTTCTCGGCTGCCCCGTCCGCGGCAGGGTCGTGGTCGGCGTGGGTGAGGGCCTACTTCACTCGGATCCGTGGCGTGAGGGCCTAGTTCGACCGGATATACGGGTAAGGGAGGCCCCCACCCACTCAGCCCGGGTGAGGGAGGCCCCCACCCACACCGACCGTGGATGACAGCCCCCCAATACCTGGGCCTAGTGGCTGGGCGAGTGCGGCTTACGTCGCTCAACGCCGCAAACCGCACTCACTCCGCCCTGAACACGCCACCTTCGACCTTCCGCTCAAGAACCGCCCGGAACCGCTCACGAGCCTTGCCACCCGGGCGTCGTCTGGCCCGGCGAACCAAGCAGCGCGTGTACCTGGATGGACGGCACGCGTACCCAAGAAGTCGGCACGCGGGCCTGGGGAGTCGGGACAAGGCCGACCCCAAAGGAAAAGCCCCCGACCGCGGGGGTCGGGGGCTTTTCGCGGGACTAGTCGGCTTAGCGGAAGTCGCGGCCGAAGTCGTAGTCGTCGAGCGGCACCGCGGCACCGGTACCCGTACCGAAGACGTCCGGGGTGTAGTAGCCGTCGTCGTAGGACGGGATCGCGTAAGCGGCGACCCGCGCCTCCTCGGTCGGCTGGACCTGGATGTTGCGGTACTTGTTGATGCCCGTGCCGGCCGGGATCAGCTTACCGATGATCACGTTCTCCTTGAGGCCCACGAGCTTGTCCGAGCGGCCGTTGATGGCCGCGTCGGTCAGGACTCGGGTGGTCTCCTGGAACGAGGCCGCCGACAGCCACGAGTCCGTGGTCAGCGAGGCCTTCGTGATACCCATCAGCACCGGACGACCCGACGCCGGCTCGCCGCCCTCGGCCACCGACGCGCGGTTGGTCGCCTCGAACTTGGTCCGCTCGGGCAGCTCGCCCGGGAGGAAGTCCGTGGCACCGGAGTCGATGATCGTGACGCGGCGGAGCATCTGCCGGACGATGACCTCGATGTGCTTGTCGTGGATCGACACACCCTGCGCCCGGTACACCTTCTGGACCTCGTCCACCAGGTGCATCTGCGCCTCGCGGGGACCCATGACACGCAGGACCTCGTGGGGGTCGGGCGTGCCTTCGAGCAGCTGCTGGCCGACCGAGACGTGGTCGCCGTCGCCCAGCGGGCCGTTCGGGGTGTTCGCGAGCCGCTGACGCTTGGACAGCTTGTCGAAGATGATCTCTTCGCCGCCGTCGTCCGGGATCAGCGTGATCTTCCAGAACCGCTCGCTCTCTTCGATGCGCACGCGGCCATCGACGTCGGCGATCGGCGCCTTGCCCTTCGGCACGCGAGCCTCGAAAAGCTCGGTGACACGGGGAAGACCGGTCGTGATGTCGTCACCGGCGACACCACCCTGGTGGAACGTACGCATCGTCAGCTGCGTGCCGGGCTCACCGATCGACTGGGCCGCGACGATACCCACGGCCTCGCCGACGTCGACGAGCTGACCGGTCGCCATCGAGCGGCCGTAGCAGGTGGCGCAGATACCGACGACCGACTCACACGTCAGCACCGAGCGGACCTTGACCTTCGCGATGCCGCTGGAGAGCAGCTTCTCGATGGCCGGGTCACCGACGTCGTCGCCCGCGTTGAGGACGACGTTGCCGTTCGCGTCGACCGCGTCCGTCGCCAGGTTCCTGGCGTAGATGCTGGTCTCGATGTGCTGGTCGCGCAGGACGCGACCGTCGGACTGCAGGTCACCGGTCTTCATCTGGATACCGCGCGTGGTGCCACAGTTGGTCTCGCGGACGATGACGTCCTGCGAGACGTCGACCAGACGACGGGTCAGGTAACCCGAGTCGGCGGTACGGAGCGCCGTGTCGGCCAGACCCTTACGGGCACCGTGCGTCGCGATGAAGTACTCCGCCACCGACAGGCCTTCACGGAAGTTGGCCTTGATCGGACGCGGGATGTACTCACCCTTCGGGTTCGACACCAGGCCACGCATACCGGCCAGCGACCGGATCTGCGTCATGTTGCCCGCGGCGCCCGACTTCACGATGATCGAAATCGGGTTGTCCTCGGGCAGCGCGGTCTCCATGATGCCCGCGACCTCTTCGGTGGCCTGCGTCCACACCTTGACGAGCTCGTTGTTGCGCTCGGTGTGCGACAGCTGACCACGCTGGTAGCGCTTCTCGACCTGGTCGGCCTTGCCCTCGTACTCGTCGAGGATGGCCTTCTTGCCGACCGGGGTGAGCACGTCGGAGATGGCGACGGTGACACCCGAGCGGGTCGCCCAGTAGAAACCGGCGTCCTTCAGGCGGTCGAGGGTGTGCGCGACCTGGGTCATCGAGTAGCGCTCGGCGAGGTCGTTCACGATCACGGCCTGACGCTTCTTCGGCATCAGCTCGTTGATGAACGGGTAGTCCGCCGGGAGCAGCTCGTTGAACAGCACACGGCCCAGGGTCGTCTCGGCCAGCCACGGCTGACCGGGAGCCCAGCCGCCCTCGGCGAGCTTGGCCTCGTCGGCCTTCGCGGGCTGACGGTCCTTGATCCGGATCTTGATCGGAGCGTGGAGGCCGATCGCCTTGCGGTCGAACGCCATGATGGCTTCGGCAGGGGAAGAGAACGCCCTGCCGGCGCCTTCGGCGTCCTCGACGAGCCGGGTCAGGTGGAACAGACCGGTCACCATGTCCAGACGCGGCATGGCGAGCGGGCGACCCGACGCGGGCGAGAGGATGTTGTTCGCCGAGAGCATCAGGATGCGGGCCTCGGACTGCGCCTCCGCCGACAGCGGGAGGTGCACGGCCATCTGGTCACCGTCGAAGTCCGCGTTGAACGCCTCACAGACCAGCGGGTGCAGCTGGATGGCCTTGCCTTCGACCAGCTGCGGCTCGAAGGCCTGGATACCGAGGCGGTGCAGGGTCGGCGCGCGGTTCAGCATCACCGGGTGGCCGGTGATGACCTCTTCGAGCACGTCCCACACCTGCGGGCGCGAGCGCTCCACCATCCGCTTGGCGGACTTGATGTTCTGCGCGTGGTTCAGGTCGACCAGCCGCTTCATGACGAACGGCTTGAACAGCTCGAGCGCCATGTCCTTCGGCAGACCGCACTGGTGCAGCTTGAGCTGCGGGCCGACGATGATGACCGAACGGCCGGAGTAGTCGACACGCTTGCCGAGCAGGTTCTGGCGGAACCGGCCCTGCTTGCCCTTCAGCAGGTCGGACAGCGACTTCAGCGGGCGGTTACCGGGACCGGTGACCGGGCGGCCGCGGCGGCCGTTGTCGAACAGCGCGTCGACGGCCTCCTGCAGCATCCGCTTCTCGTTGTTGACGATGATCTCGGGCGCGCCGAGGTCGATCAGTCGCTTGAGGCGGTTGTTGCGGTTGATCACGCGGCGGTACAGGTCGTTCAGGTCCGAGGTGGCGAACCGGCCACCGTCGAGCTGGACCATCGGACGCAGGTCCGGCGGGATCACCGGGACGGCGTCGAGCACCATGCCGCGCGGGTCGTTGCCGGTGGCCTGGAACGCGGCGACGACCTTGAGCCGCTTCAGCGCGCGGAGCTTCTTCTGCCCCTTGCCGTTGCGGATGGTGTCGCGCAGGTTGTCGGCCTCGGCCGCGACGTCGAACTCCGCGGCCAGCTTCTGGATGGCCTCGGCGCCCATGCCGCCGGTGAAGTACTCGCCGTACCGGTCGATGAGCTCGCGGTAGAGCAGCTCGTCGGCGATCAGCTGACGGGTGTCGAGCTTCGTGAAGGTCGTCCAGACCTCCTCGAGGCGGTCCAGCTCGCGACCGGCGCGGTCACGCAGCTGGCGCATCTCGCGCTCGCCGCCTTCCTTGACCTTGCGGCGGACGTCGGACTTGGCGCCCTCGGCCTCCAGCTCGGCGAGGTCGGCTTCGAGCTTCTGCGCGCGGGCCTCGATGTCCGCGTCACGCTTGGTCTCGAGGTTCTTGCGCTCGACGCCGATCTCGTTCTCGAGGGTCGGCAGGTCGTTGTGGCGCAGCTCGGCGTTCACGCCGGTGATGACGTAAGCGGCGAAGTAGATGATCTTCTCGAGGTCCTTGGGCGCGAGGTCGAGCAGGTAGCCCAGTCGCGAAGGAACACCCTTGAAGTACCAGATGTGGGTGACGGGAGCGGCCAGCTCGATGTGGCCCATCCGCTCACGGCGCACCTTGGCGCGGGTGACCTCGACGCCACAGCGCTCGCAGATGATGCCCTTGAAGCGGACCCGCTTGTACTTACCGCAGTAGCACTCCCAGTCCCGGGTCGGACCGAAGATCTTCTCGCAGAAGAGCCCGTCCTTCTCCGGCTTGAGCGTGCGGTAGTTGATGGTCTCCGGCTTCTTCACCTCACCGAAGGACCACTGGCGGATGTCGTCAGCGGTGGCAAGACCGATCCGGAGCTCATCGAAGAAATTGACGTCCAGCACGTCTTTGCATCCCCTTGGGGTTGATTCGACTAGAGGGGTTGGCGGTCGAGGCGGGAGCCCGGTTCAGGGCTCCCACCTCGGACGCCGATCAGTGCACGACGTCGTCCACCGAGGGCGACTCGTTGCGGGACAGGTTGATGCCGAGGTTCGCGGCGGCACGCTCGAGGTCTTCGTCGTCGGAGTCACGCATCTCGATCGACGAGCCGTCGCTGGAGAGCACCTCGACGTTGAGGCACAGCGACTGGAGCTCCTTGAGGAGCACCTTGAACGACTCGGGGATGCCCGGCTCGGGGATGTTCTCGCCCTTGACGATGGCTTCGTAGACCTTGACGCGGCCGACCACGTCGTCCGACTTGATCGTGAGCAGCTCCTGCAGGGTGTATGCGGCGCCGTACGCCTGCATCGCCCAGCACTCCATCTCACCGAAGCGCTGGCCACCGAACTGCGCCTTACCACCGAGCGGCTGCTGGGTGATCATCGAGTACGGGCCGGTGGAGCGAGCGTGGATCTTGTCGTCGACCAGGTGGTGCAGCTTCAGGATGTACATGTAGCCGACCGAGACCGGGTACGGGAACGGCTCGCCGGAACGCCCGTCGAGCAGCGTCGCCTTGCCGTTCTCCTTGACCATGCGCTCGCCGTCGCGGTTCGGCTTGGTGACGCCGAGCAGCCCGGTGAGTTCCGTCTCCTTGGCACCGTCGAACACCGGGGTGGCGGTGTTCGTGCCGGGGTCGACGTCGTAGAGCTCCTGGTTGAGGTTCTTCGCCCAGTCGGGCTCGCCCTCGATCTTCCAGCCCTGCGACGCCAGCCAGCCGAGGTGCAGTTCCAGCACCTGGCCGATGTTCATACGACGCGGGACACCGTGCGTGTTCAGGATGATGTCGACGGGGGTGCCGTCTTCCATGAACGGCATGTCCTCGGCGGGCAGGATCTTGCCGATGACGCCCTTGTTGCCGTGACGGCCTGCGAGCTTGTCACCCGGCTGGATCTTCCGCTTCTGGGCCACGTAGACGCGGACCAGCTCGTTGACGCCAGGGGGCAGCTCGTCGTCGTCCTCGCGCGAGAACACCCGGATGCCGATGACCTTGCCGGTCTCGCCGTGCGGCACCTTCAGCGAGGTGTCGCGGACCTCACGGGCCTTCTCACCGAAGATCGCGCGGAGCAGGCGCTCTTCCGGAGTCAGCTCGGTCTCGCCCTTGGGCGTGACCTTGCCGACCAGGATGTCGCCGTCGCGGACCTCGGCACCGATGCGGATGATGCCGCGCTCGTCGAGGTCGGCGAGCACCTCCTCGGAGACGTTCGGGATGTCCCGGGTGATCTCCTCGGCGCCCAGCTTGGTGTCGCGGGCGTCGATCTCGTGCTCCTCGATGTGGATCGACGTGAGCACGTCGTCCTGCACCAGGCGCTCCGAGAGGATGATCGCGTCCTCGTAGTTGTGGCCCTCCCACGGCATGACCGCGACGAGCAGGTTCTTGCCGAGCGCCATCTCACCGTTCTCGGTGGACGGGCCGTCGGCGATGACCTGACCCTGCTCGACCCGGTCGCCCTCGCTGACGATCGGGCGGTGGTTGAAGCAGGTGCCGTGGTTCGAGCGGCGGAACTTGTACAGTCCGTAGCTCTTCCGGGTGCCGTCGTCGTGCATGATCGTCACGAGGTCGGCGGAGAGCTCCTCGACCACACCGGCCTGCTCGGCGACCAGCACGTCACCGGCGTCGACGGCGGCGCGGAGTTCCACGCCGGTGCCGACCAGCGGCGCCTGGTTGCGCAGCAGGGGCACGGCCTGGCGCTGCATGTTCGCGCCCATCAGCGCGCGGTTCGCGTCGTCGTGCTCGAGGAACGGGATCATCGCCGTCGCGACCGACACCATCTGGCGCGGCGAGACGTCCATGTAGTCCACGTCCATCGGGTCGATCAGCTCGACCTCGCCGCCCTTCTTACGGACGAGCACGCGGTCTTCGACGTAGTGACCGTCGTCGGTGATCGGCGCGTTGGCCTGCGCCTTCACGAAGCGGTCTTCCTCGTCCGCGGTGAGGTAGTCGACCTGGTCGGTGACCCGGCCCTCGACGACCTTGCGGTACGGCGTCTCGATGAAGCCGAACGGGTTGACCCGCGCGTAGGAGCAGAGCGAGCCGATCAGGCCGATGTTCGGGCCTTCCGGCGTCTCGATCGGGCACATGCGGCCGTAGTGCGACGGGTGGACGTCACGGACCTCCATGCCGGCGCGCTCACGGGACAGACCACCGGGGCCGAGCGCCGACAGGCGGCGCTTGTGGGTCAGGCCCGACAGCGGGTTGTTCTGGTCCATGAACTGCGACAGCTGGGAGGTTCCGAAGAACTCCTTGATCGCGGCGACGACCGGACGGATGTTGATCAGCGTCTGCGGCGTGATCGCCTCGACGTCCTGGGTCGTCATGCGCTCACGCACGACGCGCTCCATGCGGGACAGGCCGACCCGGATCTGGTTCTGGATCAGCTCGCCGACGGTGCGCAGGCGACGGTTGCCGAAGTGGTCGATGTCGTCGACCTCGACCGGGATCTCCTGGCCGTTGATCGTCATCTTGTCCTCGCCGGCGTGCAGCCGGACCAGGTACTCGATGGTGGTGACGATGTCTTCTTCGGTCAGCGTGCCCGTGTCGTACGGGCTGACCTGGCCCAGCTTCTTGTTGACCTTGTAGCGGCCGACCTTCGCGAGGTCGTAGCGCTTGGTCTTGAAGAACAGGTTCTCCAGGAGGGTCTGCGCGCTCTCCTTGGTGGGGGGTTCGCCCGGACGCAGCTTGCGGTAGATGTCGAGCAGCGCCTCGTCGGTGCCGGCGGTGTGGTCCTTCTCGAGGGTGGCCATCAGCGTCTCCGAGAAGGAGAAGCGCTCACGGATCGCCTCGGTCGTCCAGCCCAGCGCCTTCAGCAGCACGGTGACCGGCTGGCGGCGCTTGCGGTCGATACGGACACCGACGGTGTCGCGCTTGTCGACGTCGAACTCGAGCCAGGCACCCCGGCTCGGGATCACCTTGACGGAGAAGACGTCCTTGTCCGTCGTCTTGTCGACGGCGGTGTCGAAGTACACACCGGGCGAGCGAACCAGCTGCGAAACGACGACACGCTCGGTGCCGTTGATCACGAAGGTGCCCTTGTCGGTCATCACCGGGAAGTCACCCATGAAGACCGTCTGGCTCTTGATCTCGCCAGTGTTGTTGTTCACGAACTCGGCGGTGACGAACAGCGGTGCCGCGTACGTCATGTCCTTGTCCTTGCACTCCTCGACGGAGGCCTTGACCTCGTCGAAGCGCGGGTCGGAGAAGGACAGGGACATGGAACCGGAGAAGTCCTCGATCGGGGAGATCTCGTTGAGGACCTCCTCGAGACCGCCGACGGGGTTCTCTTCACCTTCTTCGACGCGGCGTTCGAACCACGCCTCGTCGCCGGTGAACCATTCGAACGAACGGATCTGCACGTCAAGCAGGTTGGGGGTGCTCAGGGGCTCGCGGATCTTCGCGAACGAGACCCGCTTGGGTGCTCCTGGAATTCCCGTTGACGCCGTAGCCGTGGTGGTCGCAGCAGTGGCCTGGTTCGCGGGAGAGACTGCCAAGATGCGTCCTTCCGGGGACAAATGTGCGGTGAGCAGCCGCGATAGCAACAGCTATTACGGACTGTCAAGGGTGCCGTGTGCCCACTACTCTAACTACCGGCTCCGGGCAGCCTGAAAGAGGGCAGCGCAAAGAAGCAGTCTAGCCCGTAAGACGCACTCTGTCCAGGGGGCGCTCCCGATGGGGCCCAGCCTTGTCCGTGTCGTCTTCAGGTATGCCTCGCTCAGCTTGTCCCTCCCGCAAGGGCTCGCTGTTGTCAGTAAGCGTGAACCCAGCGAGGCTTCCAGTCAAGATGCCACGCCTCCATCCGACCAGTTGGCTCAGCGTTCAGTCCGGGTTCGCTCTCCGTGACCAGGCGTTCGGCGGGTCCCGGCAGGCGGCGCTTGCGCGGCTCACGAGAAGAACGCGGCCCCCGGGACCCGGTCGTATGGATCTTCGCGTTTCGGCAGCGTCCGGACAGCGATCGTAGTTACGATCCGCCCTGTGCTGAGTGTGCGTGGCCTGACGAAGGTCTATTCGGGCCGGACGGTGGTCGACAACGTGTCGTTCGACCTGCAGCCGGGCACTGTCACGGCCTTCCTCGGCCCGAACGGCGCCGGTAAGTCGACCACGTTGCGGATGATCACCGGGCTGACCCCGCCGACCCGCGGCGGCAGTCAGATCGCGGGCAAGGCGTTCCGCGACTGGCCCAACCCCGCGCACATCGCCGGGGTGCTGCTGGACGCGACCGCGGTCCATCCCGGCCGGACCGGCGGCGCCCACCTGCGCAACGCCGCGCTGCTGATGGGCGTGCCGAAGGGCCGCGTCGACGAGGTGCTCGGCCAGGTCGGGCTCGGCGACGCGGGCGGCAAGAAGATCGGCCAGTACAGCCTGGGCATGCGGCAGCGGCTCGGCCTGGCGCACGCGCTGATGGCGAACCCGCCGGTGCTGATGCTCGACGAGCCGATCAACGGCCTCGACCCGGTCGGCATCAGGGCCGTGCGCGAGCTGCTGCGCGGCCACGCGGCGCGCGGCGGGACCGTGCTGCTGTCCAGCCACGTGCTGTCCGAAGTGGACCAGACGGCCGACCGCATCGTGATGATCGGCAACGGCCGGATCGTCGCCGACGGCCCGATCCGCGAGCTGCTCTCGTCCCACCGTTCGCTGGTGCGCGGCCCCGACATGGCGGCACTCGCCGGCGCGCTGCAGCGCGCGGGCATCCGCATCCAGCCGAGCCCGGACGGCCAGATACTGGCCGACGCGCCGAGCCAGGTCGTGTCGGACATCGCGTTCAAGGCCAACGTCCAGGTGCACGGCATCACCGACCACCAGCAGAACCTCGAAGAGCTCTTCTTCCGACTTTCCGGGAGCAACCACCGATGACCGCCCCCGGCTATCACCCGGCCGCCATGGCGCCGCCTCAGCGGCCCCCGATGAGCTTCCCTCGCGCCATGCAGCGCACGCCGTTCCCGAAGCTCGTGCTGGTCGAGTTCCGCAAGCTCAGCGGCACCCTGTCCGACCGCATCCTGCTGATCGTCGGCCCACTGGTGCTGATCGGCGCGAACGTCCTGCTGTTCCTGAGCCTGGACAGCGCGTCGGACATGGCGTCGGCCAGGGACCAGATCACGCCGACGTTCTACCTGCTCCGGATCGGCCACGTGATCATCCACGCGGCGCTGATCAAGCTGATCGCGGGCGAATGGCAGCACCGAGCGGCCCAGCCGACCCTGCTCGCCCAGCCATCACGGGCGCGCTACTTCCTTGCGCAGGCCACGGTCGTGTTCCTGCTCTGGTTGTTCTGCGCGACGCTGCAGACGGTGCTCACGCTCACCCTCTCCCCTGTCGCGGCGGGCAACTCGGGCGTGGTCTACCTGCTGAGTTACCGCGTCGGCTGGGCGATCGGGGTGTGCTTCCTCGGCTCGCTGCTGACCATGCTGGTGGCGCTGACGGTCGCCATGCTGGTGCCGAACGCGGCAGGCGCGCTCGCCATCTACTTCGCGACCGTGCCCGCGATGCTGACCATCTCCGGCCTCGCCCCGAAGGTCTTCGCCTGGTTCGACCCGTCGACGCCCGCGGCGGCGCTGGCCACGCTGTCGGACATCGACGGCCCCGCCCCGTCGATCGTCTCGCTCCTGATCTGGCTCGGCCTACTCGGCTTCGCCGGCTACCGCGTCTCGCGCCGCGACCTCGCCTAAAGGGGTCGCGTTTGGGGGTCGTGAGTGATGCGGCCGGTTCTAACCGGTCTAAACACTCACGACCCCTTTTCTGCTGCTTAGGCCGTGTCAGGGGCGTGGCCGGGCTTGGGTAAGGGCCTACTTCACTCGGATCCGTAGCGTGAGTGACGGCCCCCTCATATCTGGCTCTCGCACCTGGACGAGTGCCGTTTGCGTCGTTCAACGACGCATTTCCCACACAGCCACCCCGGCCGCAGCCGAGCACACCAGACACACCACCTTTGTCGCAGCCAGCCGATGATCCGGGTTTCCGAGCGCCCTGAAGGTTGTGAACGCCCCGTTCGCAACGTTGAAAGTTGTGAACGGGGCGTTCACGTCGTCTCGCTGATGAACCACACCTGATTTCGTGTCCACAAAGGACGCCAGGGGTGAACTTTGATCCGCTATGTCTTATTCGCGCGGTTTTGGTGGAGTCTTGGACGTGACAAAGGGGGCCCGTGTCACGCTCAGCGTTACAAGGGTGGCTTTTGTGTGGTTCAGCCACGCCCATCATGGCCACCACACCGCCGCGGAGCGGGCAACGCTCACGAGCCCTTAGGCGCTGGCGAGTGAGCCGCCGTCGGGGTCGATGCCGCCGAGCGCGGCCAGTGCGACCTTTTCGACGATCGGGCAGGCGTCGGCCATGAACTTGTCGGTGCCTTCGCGGTCGACCTTGTAGCCGGTCATCGTGTAGTTGAGCTCCGGGTAGCCCGCCGCGGTCTCCTTGGGCAGGATGCCGCGGAACTGCAGCGCGCTGGACGAGCCGGTGTCGACCGTCAGGTAGCAGCCCGGCTGGCCGCCGTAGAAGTCGATGGTCTCGGTCGCGTAGTAGCGGTCCGCGAAGATCATCCGCTTGAGGTACTGGGCCTGCCCGGCGCCACGCCAGACGATCGGGAAGTACCGGGGCTCCGAGGTGTTGGGCGTCGGCTTTTCCTGCACCCACAGCTCTTCGAGCATCCGGTCGCTGCCCTTGATCGCGCAGAAGCCGGGCCCGGACGGGCCGGGCGGCACCACGCGCGCCTCGCCGAGGCCGACGCTGCCCAGCAGCTCCGGGGTGAGCCCGTCACAGTTGTTGTGGAAGGGGAATGTGCGGTTCGTCGACTTGAGGTCGTCGTAGGCGATGGCCTCGGCGGGCAGCTTGGGCGCCGGCTTTCCCGGCGGCGGGCCCGGCGGCGACGAACATCCCGCCACCACCGTGACGGCCAGCAACGCGAAAAGGCGGATCTTCACGACGGCAAGTCCACCACAGAGGACGGCCGCTGACCTCCGAAACCGCGCAGAATGTCCACGTTCAGGTCACGCGGGCTGCAACGGCACGACGATCTCCTGCCGAAGCCAGTCGTACTGCGCCTGCCACATGTCCCTGGTCGGCTCGTCGGGGCACGGCATCCCGTCGACCAGCTCGCCGAGCGACCAGCTGAACAGCCACGCCTGGATCGCCACGCAGAGGTCCAGCGCGACGGTGCCCCACAGGAACCGGTCGTGCCAGCCGTCGAGTTCGACCACCCCGCCGTTCTCCGGCAGCTTGGCCAGCAGCGTCGCCCACCGGTTCGCGGCCGGGATCAGCATCTCCAGCTCGGACGCGGCGAGCACGTTCTCCCCCATCCGCCTGCCCCACAGCACGGCGTCGAGCCGCTTGTCGATCGGGCCGAGGTCCGCGCCTTCGGAGTGTTCCGCGAGCCGTCTGACCGCGAGCTTGCGCAGCCCATCGACATGGGTGCGCAGCAGGTCGACGTAGCCGGGGTGGAAGACCCCGATCCAGTCGTCCCCGCGCTTGTCCCAGCTGACCGCTCCCTGGAACGGGTCCCCCATCGCGCTCCTCTCGCCTCCACGAAAGACGTACGAGGCCGCACGAAGGTTCCCCCGAAAGTGTTATTGAGCGGGCACCCAAATGTGGCTCAGTGTCAGGGTGGTGTGGCCGCCTGGTTGGCGGTTAGGGTCCGGCCTTGATCGCGTGGTGATTCAAAATGTGGCTGTCGCCCCTGCTGTGCGGGTTGACTTGAGCACGAATTGTCCAGCGCGGTCAGGGTTCCGGGCCTGGCTGGCCTGACTTGATAGAAGCGTGGACTAGACGACATCCCACCTCGACTGAGGTGTGTCCGACCAGCCCGGCCCGGTCACACATGTCTCCGGTCTCAGGGAAGGACACGCGCGATGTCCATGGTGGTCATCGGGATCGATCCGCACAAGTCCAGCCACACCGCGGTCGCGGTCGATCACAACGGGCGCAAACTCGCCCAGAAAACAGTCAAAACCGACGCCGGCGGGATACTCGCGCTCTGGCGCTGGGCCGCGGCCCTGGCTTCGGCGCAGGTGCTGTGGGCGGTCGAGGACGGCCGTGGCCTGGCCGGACGGCTGGTGCGCACCTTGATCGGCCACGGCGCGGAAGTGGTGTGGGTGCCGCCGAAACTCATGGCCCAGTGCCGGGCCAGCGCCCGCACCCGCGGCAAATCAGACCCGATCGACGCGCTCGCCGTCGCCCGCGCCGCACTACGCGAACCCGACCTGCCCACCGCACATCTGGACCAGACCGCGCTGGACCTGCGGCTGCTGACCGATCGCCGGGAAAGCCTGGTCACCCGCCGCACCGCGGTCATCAACGCGCTGCGCTGGCACCTGCACGACCTCGACCCCGCCCTCGACACCGGCACCGCAAAACTGACCGGGCCACGCACCCTGGCCACGCTCACCACCGCCCTGCACGCACTACCGGACAGCGTCCGCCGTCACCTCGCCCTCGACCTCGTCGCGGAGATCAGCGCCTTGAACAAGCACATCGGCCGCTACGAGCGCCACCTCGCCGACCTGATCACCCCCATCGCGCCCACCCTGCTCGCCATCGTCGGGGTCAGCACCGTCACCGCCGCGAAAATCATCGGCGAGACCGCCGGCATCAGCCGGTTCCGCTCCAGCGCCGCCTTCGCCATGCACGCCGGAACCGCACCCATTCCCGTCTGGTCCAGCGGCAAAACACAATTCCGGCTCAACCGCGGCGGCAACCGGCAACTCAACACCTGCCTGCACCGCATCGCCATCACCCAGCTCGCACACCACCCACCCGCACGCGACTACCGAGACCGCTGGACCACCACACGCCCACACGCCACCACCAAAGCAGCCCTGCGCGCCCTCAAACGACACCTCACCAACACCATCTACCGCGCCATGACAACCGACGCCACACTCCAACAAGATCAACTAAACCAAGCTGCTTGACATAGAAGCTTCGTGGTGGGCCGAGCGTCGGGTAGGTGGCGGGCCTGACGGAGTTGGTTTTGGGACACCTGACGGCCCAAAACCAACTCCGTCACCCCAGACTCGCCGACTCCTCGACCACGCCACCTTGGACCTACCGCTCAACAACCGGCGACAACACTCGCGACCGGGACTGTAAAACGTTCGGTGTAACTCCCGATCATGGAAGTGCACCTGATGACCGACATGATGTCCGGCGTGGAGAACGCTGAGGACTCGAAGCCCGAGGCAGGCTTGGGTGGCCTGGATGAGCAGCTCGTCGCGCAGCTGCTGAACAGCGCTAAGGCCAGTGGGCTGAAGCTGACCGGTGAGGGTGGGGTGTTGCAGCAGCTGACCAAGCGGCTGCTGGAGTCCGCGCTCGAGGGCGAGATCACCGATCACCTCGGTTATGACAAACACGACCCCGCCGGTCGTGGGACCGGCAACTCGCGTAACGGCACCCGGTCCAAGACCGTGCTCACCGACGTGGGCCCGGTCGAGATCGACGTGCCGCGGGATCGGGACGCGAGCTTCGAGCCGAAGATCGTGGCCAAGCGACAGAAACGCCTGGGCGGTGTGGATGAGATGGTGATCTCGCTGGCCGCGAAGGGCCTCACGACCGGGGAGATTTCCGCGCATCTGGCCGAGGTCTATGGCGCTGAGGTGTCGCGGCAGACGATTTCCACGATCACCGACAAGGTCATCGAGGGCATGGTCGAGTGGCAGAACCGGCCGTTGGACCCGGTTTACCCGGTGATCTTCATCGACGCGATCCACGTCAAGATCCGCGACGGGCAGGTCAGTAACCGGCCGATCTATGTCGCGCTCGCGGTGACCTGCGAAGGACGGCGTGACATTCTCGGGCTCTGGGCCGGTGACGGTGGTGAGCATGATGGCGGCGTTGTGGATGAGGATGTGCTGGGGTGAGAAGACCCCGCCGGGCTGGTGCCGGGCGGGGTCTTGGTGTTCAGGGTGTCGCGGTGGTGCTCATTCTGTCGTGACTTCGGCGACGGCGGTGCGGGTGGAGGATTCGTCGACGATGGTTTTGTCTTCGGCGTAGGCGGCGACGAGTGATTGCAGGGCGAGGTTGTTGACCGCGCGGGGATAGCCGCGGCTGGTTTGGTGGATCAGCGCGGTGGCGTCGTCGGAGAACAGGGTGTCGGATCGTCCGACGAGACCGAGGTGGTGGCGCAGGTAGCCGCCGGTTTCCTCAGATGTCATGGGCGGCATGGCGTAGCGCAGCCCGATGCGTTGGTCCAGCGCGGCGAGTGCGCCCATTTTCATCCGCCGGCGCAGGGTGGGCTGGCCGACCAGCAGGCAGGCGAACGGGCTGGTGGAGTCCATGTCGTGGTTGGTGAGCATCCTGATCGATTCCAGTTGGGCGTGGTCGAGCAGGTGCGCTTCGTCGAGGACCAGGACGGGTGTGCGGCCGCGTTCGTCTTGCTCGGTGGCCAGCGCGTCGGCGGTTTGGGGAACGAGGGTGGCGTGGTGGACCAGGGGTTGCCCGCCGAGGGCGGCGACGATCTGGTGGTGGATGCCGCGGACCCCGATGGTCGGGTTGGGCAGGTAGATGATGGTGTGCCTGCTGCTGTCCAGCGTGGATAGTGCGGTGCGGATGGCGACGGTTTTGCCGGCGCCGACCTCGCCGGTGATCACCCCGATGCGGCGTTCGGTGACGCACCACCCGATGCGGGCGACGGCTTCGCTGTGGGCGGCGTGGCGGTGCAGCATCCCCGGGGCGAGATCGCGGCCGAAGGGCATACGGGTGAACCCGAAGAATCCTTGCAGGCGGTCGATCATCGGGTCACCTCGTCGCCGGTGGGCAGGTCGAGCTGCCCTGGGGCCTGGTGGTAATCGCCGGTCAGGGCGGCGTAGTTGACGCGGTGGGCGAGCTCGGCCTGATGGGTGTCGTCGAGCAGGCGGGCGTAGTTGATCCCGGTCGGCGCCGGTGTGGGTGGCGGGGTTTCGGGGCGGGCTTTGGGATGGGCGTGGCGGCCGATGTGATGCGGAACCGCGGTCCCCGCGGGGACGCCGGCGACGCGGACTTCGACGGTGGTGAGGTCGAACGGGTCGAACACCAGCTCCACCTTCCGCCCGACCAAGGCGACGTCGACCTGGTAGGCGTTGCCGTGCAAGGAAACCGTGGCGGTTTTGGTGACAGTGCGGCGTTCCTCCCAGAGAAACGCCTCGGTCAGCGCCGCCGGTCTCGGCAGCGGGAACGGACCGCCGGCCTGCCAGCGGGCCAGCGGCGGCGCCCCGGTCTCGGAGTGCACCGCGCGGTGATAGCCGGTTTCGACCCAAGCCGCGAACAACCGGTTCAGCTCCAGCAGATCAGACACGACATGCCGCCCGGCGACATCGTCGGACTCGCCGGTGATCTCGACGAGGAACTGATCACGAACGGTTTTGAAGAACCGCTCGATCTTGCCCCTGCCCTGCGGCCGGCCGGGGGTGGAATGGGTGAGTTTGATGCCCAGGCTCGCGCAGGCCCGCAGCAGCCAAGCGTCCACGAACGCCGAGCCGTTGTCGACGTAGATGGCCTGGGGAACCCCGCGCGACGCCAAAGCCGGGCGCAGCGCGGCGGCCAGGCGGACGGTGTCCTCGGCGAACCCGAACCGATAGCCGACCAACGCGCGGGAATGATCATCGATGAACGCGAACAAGTACGTTTTGCGGCCGCTGACGTGAGGCCCGTGCAGCGCGTCGCCGGTCCAGAGATCGTTGGGGCGCTCGGCTTCGAACCGGCCGAACACCGACGTCACCGTGCTCGTCGAACGGCTCAGGCCGAGGCGGGTGAAGTGGCGTTGCAGGGTCCGCTCGTCGGGCGACCAGCCCAGCTGGGCGCGCAGGATCCGGCGGATCCCGGCCGCGGTCCGATCCGGGTTCTCCCGTCGCAACGCGACCGCCAGCTCCATCACCTCGACCGGGGTCCGCGCGCTGGGCTGACGCGGGTTGGGGACCAGCGCGTCGAACCCGCCCTCGCGCCAGTCCCGGATCCAGCGGTCCACGGTCTGCCGCGAGATCCGGACGCGCCGGCCGAACGGGTCGATGTGCTCGGCGTCGGCGATCGCCCGCACCAACCGGCCCCGTTCCTTGGTCGAGTGCGCCGGATCGGCGGCCTCGCGGATCAGTTGATATCGGAACAACCCGATGGCCCGGGCACGATCGGCCCGCGTTTTCTGTTCGTCTTGCGCGCTCACGCCGTGAACTCTTTCCTGCTCGCTCCACAATGGACACGGGCAAGACTCACGGCGCGATCACCGCGGCGTCAGGGTGAACTCGTGTTGATCAACACCTCCGGCCAGCCCGGCGCCAGCAACCGCCCACCCGACACCCCTGCCGCCGCGTCCCAGAGCGGCAGCTCAAGCATCCCGAACCGGTCCGCTAACGCTCGTGCCGCGGCGATGATCGCCGCCACCGCATCCGCCCCCGGCCACCTCCCCGCCACCGGAGCGGGCATCACCGGGTCCGGGGACAGCGACCGCACCCAGCGCGTGAACACACTCCGCACCGCCTCGGCCCGCGCGGCGAAACACCGCAGCCAGCCACGCACCGTCTCCGTCGGCCGCCGGAGCACCCCGGCGATCCGCCGATGCCCCGCACCAGCGGCTTTCGCCACCAACGCGGCCCCGATCACCGACGCCAGATCCGCGCGCCGCAGCAACGCCACTACCGGCAACAACACATGCGTCACCCCGCACCGCACGCACCGTGACCGGCGCGGACGCAACCGGACCACCTCATCCGGCCCGCGCACCGTCCGCTCCCGGCCATACCCCCAGCCGACCAGCACCCCCGCGCACTCCGGACAGCTCAACTCACCGGCGGCAAGCCGCCGGTCGACGCCGCAGGCGTCCACCTCTACCGTGACCACTCGGGTGCCTCCGCACCTGCGCGCGGCCCTCCCGAACTCCGGCCAGAGACAGCGGGAGGGCCGCCATCCTCACCGACGTGCTCACACTGCCGCCGAACACCATCACCGGCAACAACTTCCCGCCGAGCACCAACCCATGCTCACCCCCACCGCCGCAAACCCACCCAGACGTCCTCACCCTGAATGCCGCCGGACACTCGGGCTCTGGGCCGGTGACGGTGGTGAGGGCGCGAAGTACTGGCTGCATGTGCTCACCGAGCTCAAGAACCGGGGCGTGGCCGATGTGCTCATGGTCGTCTGCGACGGGCTGACCGGACTGCCGGACGCGATCACCACGGTCTGGCCGCAAACGATCACCCAGACCTGCGTGGTTCACCTGCTGCGTAACAGTTTCCGCTACGCCGGCCGCCAGCACTGGGACGCGATCGCCAAAGCGCTCAAACCGGTCTACACCGCCCCGACCGAGGCCGCCGCCCGGGAGCGCTTCGGCGAGTTCGCCGATGCCTGGGGCGCTCGCTATCCGGCGATCGTACGGTTGTGGGACAACGCCTGGGCCGAGTTCGTGCCGTTCCTGGCGTTCGACCCGGAGATCCGGCGGGTGATCTGCTCGACCAACGCCATCGAGAGCGTCAACGCCCGCATTCGCCGCGCGGTGAAGGCCCGCGGACACTTCCCGAACGAGCAGGCCGCACTCAAATGCGTCTACATGGCCATCATGAGCCTCGACCCGACCGGCACCGGTCGCAAACGCTGGACGATGCGGTGGAAACCCGCGCTGAACGCCTTCGAGATCGCCTTCGACGGCCGCCTGGCCGCCGGACGCAAGTAAACCCCTTCAACCCGAGTTACACCGTTCGTTTGACAGACCCTCGCGACCTCCTCGCCGGCTGCCTCGCCCGTGTCTGGTCTTGGTCCGGCGTGGGTGAGGGCCTACTTCGCTCGGATTCGTGGGGTGAGGGCCTAGTTCGACCGTATATACGGGTGAGGGAGGCCCTGACCCACTCGGCTCAGGCGGGAGAGGTCGTCATCCACGCCGAGCGTGGATGAAAGCTCCCCTTCAAACCTGGGTCCCGAACGCCCTCGGCTACTGGATAGGCGGGTTGACCGTGTGGTTTTTGAGTCGTTCAACGACGCATTTCCCACACAGCCACCCCGGCCACAGCCGAGCAAACCAGACGCGCCACCTTTGACCTTCCGCCCAATAATGCCCGGTCAGCGGGACCGGGGCAGGCAGCACTTCTTGTACTTGGCGCCTGAGCGGCACCAGCACGTGTCGTTGCGGCCTGGCGGCCACGCGGTTTCGACGCCGGCGTCGGCCAGCTCCGCTTCGTAAGCCTCGATGAAGTCGGGCGCGTATTCGTCGGGGCCTGCGAAGTCGATGAGCTCGCGAACCTCGCCGGGCAGCACCCCGAACGGCCCCGGCTCCTCGGTCGCGGCGAGCTGCATCTCGCGTTCGACCATGGCTCGGTGTTCGTCCCAGCCGACGCCGAATTCCTTGCTGAGCGCGGGCCAGAGCAACACCAGGCGTTCGAATTCGGCGCGCGGCCAGAACAAGAGCGCGGACCCGCTGTACCGCGGCGGCGCCTCCGGGTTCTGGCGGAGCGCGTCCGCGAGTTCGTCGTACTCGTCCTCGGGAAGCCCGAGGTCGGCACGCATCCGGGAGCGAACCACGAGCATGGTCCCTGCCGCCCGGTTGCGGGCCAGCTCGGGATCACGGCTGATCGCGTCGGGCAACGCCTCGGTCATCCACTCGACGGCCAGCTCGGCGTACCCGCACCGCTCCATGATCTCGGGCAAGGACCGGGCGATGGACGAGTCTTCCCGCAGCAGTGGCCGCAGCGCTTCGAACTGGGCCATCGCCTCGTCCGCGCGGCCCAGTTTCCACAGGTAGTCGCCCACCATCACCCGTGGACCATGCGGATCGAGCGTGCCCGGCCGTGAACTGACTCGCACCGAACGTTTGGCCAGCGCCAGCGCGCCTTCGAGGTCGCCGACCGACTCGAACTTCTCCGCGGCGAGCGCCAAGGCGTACTGCGCGTCCGCCGGATCTTCGAGCAGGTTCTCGTCGACGATCCGGATGAGTTCCACGCCGAGTGCGCGCGGATCCTCACCCGGCACGATCGCGCCGAACGCGTCGAGATCGTCCGACGAGAAGAGTTCCTCCATGCGCCAGAAGGCTACTTGGACGGGGGCGGGCTCGCGGACGGCGACGCGGCGGGCGGGGTCTGTGCCTGCGGCGCGACGTAGGTGTCCATGTCGGTGATCTTCCACTTGTCGCCCTGGAGCTGGGCGTTCAGGTGGAGCTGGGCGCTGCCCGCGGTGGTCGCCTTGGTGTCGGTGCGGGTGGAGGACTGGTCGATGAAGACCATCACCTTCGCCAGGTCGCCGTTGAGCATGATCACGGCCGAGCGGGTGACCGTGCAGGTGACGACCATCTTCTGCTGCGGCGCGAGGCGCTTCACCTCGCCCATGAGCTTGGTGTACTTGTCGCGGACGCCGTCGGTGACCAGCAGGTCCTTCGCGGCGTTCTCGGTCTTGGCGATGTTGTTGAAGTCGTAGGAGAACAACGCCTCCGCCGCCTTCGACACCTGGTCCTTGACCTGCGCGGTGCGCGCGACGTCGAGCAGCGCGGTGTTGCCGGTGGCCGAGGAGATCTCGGAGTCCTGGATGCGGAACAGCACGGCCGCGCCCGCGAGCAGCACGCCGACCACGATCAGCGCGACCGACAGCATCAGTTCCTTGCTGGGTCCCGGCTTGGCGGGCGCCGGTTCCTCGGCGACCTCGGCTGCCTCGGCCTCGTCGAGGCTGGACGGCTTGGGCGTGCCTTCGTCGCGGGTCTTCGCGCGCGGGCTCGGCTTCGGCTTCGGCGTGACCTCGGAAAGCTCGGGAAGCTCGGCCACCTCGGGTGCTTCGACGACCTCAGGCACCTCAGCGACCTCAGGCGATTCGACCGCCTCAGGTTCTTCCGCGACCTCAGGCTCCTCGGCCTCGGGCTCTGTGACGGCGGGCGCCGCATACGCGGGCGGCTCGTACCCGGGCTTGGGCGAGGGCCGCGGCGCGGGCGACGGGCGGGGCGACGGCTTCGGCTTCACCGGCTCCATCACCTGGGTCGACTCGACCCCAGAGACCTCGGAGACCTCAGAGACCTCGGTGGCCTCGGGCTCCGGCGCGGCGGCAGGCCTGCGCAGCCCGGCGACGCGGGGTTTGCGCACCGGCGGGGTCGCGGCCGGCTTACGGCGAGAGGGGGGCAACACGAACTCCGTTCCGAGGTGTGGCTACTGACCGGCGGCGACGAGCGGCACGTCGCCGATGCCGGACAGCTTCCAGGCGTTGTCGGCGGGGTCCCTGGTCATCTGGACCTCGATCCGGATGGCCTTGGGGACGGTCTTGTCACCCTGCTTGACCTCCAGCGTGACGGCGGCGAGGAACTTCGCCTTGCCCTGGTGGTCGTCGAGCTCCTCGACCCCGATGTCCTGGACGGTGGTGGTGACCTTCGTCTTGGCTTCGGCGAGCGCCTTGCGGTAGGTCGGCTCGCTCTTCGCGAGCTGCTCCTTCATGCCCTGGTCGGAAAGGTCCTTCTGCTTGGCGAAGAACGCGTCCAGGTTCTCGAAGTCGACCTCGGTGTACGCCTTGATCGCGGCACGGCCCGCCGTGACGACCTCTTCGCGCGAGGTCGCCAGGTCGGCGTCGTCACCGCTGGCGTGGACCCACCACAGCACGCCGAACACCGCGGCGGCCAGCAGCGCGGCGAGGGCGAAGGCGGCCGACCCCAGTAGCAGCCAGCGTGGCTGGGCAGGCGCCGACTCGGTCTCGGTCTCGGCGGGCTCCACCGGCTCGATGGTGTCCACCGACGACTCGTCCGAACTCATAACACTCCAGAGTAGGTAACCACTGTCAAAGCCCCATGAGCTGGGGCAGGTTCAGCAGCGTGACGCCGGGGCTGCCCGCGATGCCGGGTATCGCCTTCATGCGCGCGTCCGCGAGCTCCTGTGCGCTCCTGCCCTTGTTGGCGTTGACCTCCGCCTGCGACGGGATCACCGGGACCCCGTTGAACGGCGCGTTCTGCGCGCCGCGCACGTCGATCGGGCTGCCCTTGGGTTCGGCACAGTACGCGTCGGCCTTGGCCTCGCGCGGGGCGGTCTCGGTGGCCGTGCGGAACTGGTTGTACGGCAGGTAGCCCTTGGTGCACGAGGGCGGGTTGAACAGGTTCAGCGCGAGGCCGAGGTGCGCGGTCCCGTCGCCGGGCGCCACCGTCTGCGCGCCACCGGCGAGCAGCGGATAGGTGACCAGGCCCTGCTCGATGCCGTCGAGCCTGGTGACCACGAGGTTGGACGTGGTGAGCAGGTTCGCGGTCAACGCGCCGAGGCCTGGCCCGGATTCGGCGAGCACCTCGCTGATCTGGTCGGCGACGCGCGGCGTGATGCCGATCAGCTTGCGCAGGTCGCCGTCCGACGACTTCAGCTGGCCGGTCAGCTCGTTGAGGCTCTTGCTGAACGACGCGAGATTGCCCGCTTCGGCGTTCTGCGTGTCGATCACCTTGCTGCCGGCGTCGAGCAGCTGCACGGTCTGCGGCAGGTAGTCCTGCGCGGTGCCGGTGAAGCTGCGTGCCGCGTCGAGCAGTTGCTGCAACGCGGGCCCGGTGCCCTGGAAGGCGTTGTACGACTCGTCGACGACCGTGCGCAGCGCGTCGGTCGGCACGGACGCCGCCAGTGAGTCGAGGTCGCCGATGACGCGCTCGGTGCTGACCGGGGTCTTGGTGCGGTCGGCGGTGATCACCGAGCCGCCCTTGAGGAACGGCCCGGCGTCGCTCTTGGGCCGCAGGTCGACGAACTGCTCGCCGACCGCGGACCGGTTCGCGATCACGGCTTCGAGGTCGCTCGGCACCTGCGGCGCGCTCGGGTCGATGTTCAGGTCGACCTCGAGGCCCGTCTTGGTCAGCCGCATCTCGCCGACCCGGCCGACGTTGTAGCCGCGGTAGGTGACTTCGGCGTTCTGGAAGATGCCGCCGGATTCGTTGAGCTGCAGCTTGACCGTGTAGCCGCTGTCGCCGAAGACCTGGCCGAGGCCGGCGAACCGGATCAGCGCGTACACGATGAACACCACGGAGATGATCGCGAACGCGACCAGCTGCAGTTTCGTCCTGCGCAGCAGCATCAGATCCCCCCGGACAGAAGGTTGAAGATCCCACCGGGACCGGTCTGCTGCGGGCTCGCGCCCGTGCCGCCGGCCGGCGCCTGCTGGGCGCTCCCGCCGAACAGGCCGGGTATCGGCAACGGCGGCGGCTGGTTCGCCGGCACGCCCTGGACGCCGCCGGTCAGCCCCGGCACCGGGAGGATGCCGTCGAGCGGGTTCTGCCTGCTGCGGCCCAGGTTCTGCAGGATCTCGTTCAGGTTCAGGTCGACCTTCGCGTACAGGTTGAAGTAGTCACCCTTGACCGCGTCGTAAGCGCTGTCGGCGAACGGGAACGTCAGGAGCAGTTCCAAAGCCTTCGGAAGGTTCGAGCCTGCCTCGCCGAGCTTCTGCAGCGTCGGCAGCAGAGCCTTGAGGTCGGCGACGAGGTCTTCCTTGCTCTTGTTGATCGTTTCGGTCGCGACACCCGAGAGGTTGTTGAGCGCGCTGAGCATGGTCACCAGCTGGCCACGCTGCTGTTCGAGCACGCCGAGCCCGGGGCCGAGGTTGTCGATCGCCTTGACCGCGGTGTCCTTCTGCGCGTTGAGCGTCGCCGAAAGCCGGTTCAGTCCGTCGAGCGCCTTGGTGATGTTGCCGGACTGCTGGTCCAAACTGGACACCAGCTCGTCCGCGTTGTTCAGCAGCGCCTGGATGTCCGGCTCGCGGCCCTCGGTCGCGTTGTTGAGTTCCTTGGTGATCGTGTTGAGCTGGTCGACCCCGCCACCGTTGAGCAGCAGGGAAAGCGAGCCCAGGATCTCCTCGACCTCGACGTTGCGGTTGGTGCGCGCGAGCGGGATCGTCGCGCCGTCGGCGAGCGTGCCCTGACCGCCGGACGGCGCGGCGAGTTCGACGAACTTCTCGCCGAGCAGGCTCGACTGCCGGATGTTCGCCAGCGCGTTGGCAGGCAGCTTCACGTCGCCGTTGACCCGCACGGTCACCTCGGCGTTCCAGCCGTCCTTGGCCAGCCCGACGGCTTCGACCCGGCCGACCGGCACCTCGTTGACCTTGACGCCCGCCTGCGGCACGAGGTCGAGCACGTCGCGGAACTGGACCTTGACCGTGTACGGGTGATCGCCGAGCTCGGCGCCACCGGGCAGCGGGATGTCGTAGATCCCGCTGAAGCCGCAGCCGGAGACGCTCAGCGCCACCGCCGAGACGGCGAGGAAAGCCTTGGTACGCATCACTTTCCTCCCGTGGTGCGCGGCGCGCCGGTGAGCGGCAGCGGCAGCTCCGGGATGGTCCCGTTATTCGACGCCGCGATCACCTGCGCGATCGACGGCAGCGGCACCGCGCCGTCGAGCACCCCGGCCAGCGACTTGCAGGTGTCACCGATCAGGTCGAGCGCCTTCGGCGTCTGCTTGATCAGGTTGCAGATCATCACCAGCGGCGGCTGGGTGAGCTCGTTGAGGTTGGCGCGCGCGTCGAGCGTGCCGGACGCGGCGTTGTAGCTGTTGACCACGTTGCCGAGGCCGACCGGCGCCACGTCGAGGATCTCCGCGAGCGCGCCGCGCTGGTCGACCAGCGTCTTGGTCACGCTGGCCAGCTTGTCCACATTGGACTTGAGCCGGTCGCGGTTGCGCTCGATGAAGTCGCTGACCGACTCCAGCGTGATGCCGAGCTGCTTGACCGTCTCGGCGAGGTTTTCCTTCTCACCGGCCAAGAATCCGCTGACGTCGGCGAGCTGTTGCTCGAACTTGCGGACCTGGCCGTCGCTGTCGGCCAGCGTCTGCGAGAAGCCCGCGAGGTTCTGGATGGTCTTGAACAGGTCGTCCTTGTTGCCCGCGAGCGTCCCGGACGCCTGCCCGAGCTTGGTGATCGTCTCGTTGAGCGCCTCGCCGTTGCCGTCGAAGTTCTTCGCGACGGTCTTGAGCAGGTCCGAGAGCGAGCCGTTCTTGTTGGCGCCGTTGGGACCGAGCGACTCGGTCACCCGCGCGAGGCTGGCGTAGAGGTCGTCGACCTCCAGCGGCACCGAGGTCCGGTTGAGCGGGATGGTCGCCCGGTCGGCGATCTTCGCGCCGCCCTTGTACGCGGGCGCGAGCTGCACGTACCGGTCGCTGACCAGCGACGGAGCCACGATCAGCGCCTGCGCGTCGGCGGGCACCGCGACCGAGCTGTCGTACTCCAGCTCGACCTTGACCTGGTTGCCGATCGGCTCGACCTTGGTCACCTTGCCCATGTCGACGCCGAGCATCCGCACGCTGTTGCCCTCGTAGAGGCCGACGGCGGTGGCGAAGTAGGCGGTCAGGTGGTTGCGGCCGGCGTCCTTGAGCGTCCACCACAGCGCGGTGGCGACGACCAGCGCCAGCACCACGGCGAGCGTGAAGCCGCGGGTGAGCGTCTGTCCCAGTCGGGTGCTCATCATTTCTCGTAGCACCCCTCTTCGTTGATCGGGCCGATCGACGGCAGCAGCAGGCCGCAGATGTAGTTGTCGAACCAGCGGCCGTTGCCGACGGTGTTGGTGAACACCCGGATGAACGGCGCGAACTTCGCGATGCCCTGCGCCAGCGAGTCCTGGTTGCGCTGCAGCATCGAGGTCAGCTGGTCGAGCTGGGCGAGCACCGGGTCGAGCTGCTTGTCGTTGTCGTCGACCAGGCCCTGCAGCTGCGTGGCGAGGTTCTTGGTGCCCTGGAGCAGGTTGCTGATCGCTTCCTTGCGCTTGGCGACCTCGTTCAGCAGCAGGTTGCCGTCGTCGAGCAGCTTCTGGACCTCGGCGTCGCGGTCGACCAGTGTCTGGCTGACCTGCCTGGTGTTGGCCAGCAGGTTCGCCAGTTTCTGGTCACGCGAGGCGATCGTGTCGGACAGCTTCGAAAGGCCGTTGAGCGCGCCCTTCACGTTGTCCGGTGTGTCCTTGAAGGTGTCCGAGATGACGTCGAAGCTCTTCGCGAGCTGCGTGGTGTCGATGTTGTCGACGGTCGACGAGAGATCGCGGAACGCATCGAGCACGTCGTACGGCGCCATCGTGCGGTCGCGCGGGATGGTCACGCCGGGGTCCATCGGCTTGGTGCCCTGCGGGTCGAGCGCCAGGTACTTCTGGCCGAGCACCGTCTTGATCTTGATGGCGGCGCTGGTCTTGTCGCCGATCCAGGCGCCGGACACCTTGAACGAGATCTTGACCTTGTCGCCGTCGAGTTCGACGTCGGAGACCTTGCCGACCTTCACGCCCGCGACGCGCACGTCGTTGTCGGCCTGGATGCCGGACGCCTCGCTGAAGTCCGCGCTGTAGGTCGTGCCGCCGCCGATCACCGGGAGGTCCTCGGAGTTCAGCGCCGCGATCAGGCCGAGCACCAGCACCGTGATGCCGACCAGCGCGATCGGCACCGGATTGCGCTTCTGGAACGACTTCATGCGCCACACCTGGCCCTGGTCGCGGGCAGGATGGGCAGGTCGATCGGCTCGTTGATCAACGGGGGCAAGGCCACACTGCCCTTCGCCTCACAGAGGTAGAAGTTGAACCAGGAGCCGTAGTCGGCCGTGCGGGACAGCGCGGCGACCTTCTGGGGCAGGAACTGGATGAAGTGTTCGACGACCGGCTCGTTGTCGTTGAGGTTCTTGGTCAGCGTGCCGAGCGCGGCGAGGTCGTCCTTGAGCGGCTGACGCCCCTTCTCCAGCAGCCCGGCCGTGGTGTCGGCGAGCTTGCCGAGCGAGTCGATCGCGTCGCCGATCGGCTTGCGGTCCTGCGCCAGGCCCGAGACCAGCTGCTGGACCTTGACGATCAGGTCGGACAGCTGCGGGCTGTGCGCGTTGACCGTCTCCAGCGTGCTGTTGAGGTTGTCGATGACCTCGCCGATCACCTGGTCCTTGTTGGCGATCGCGGTGGTCAGCGACGCCGTGTGCGCCAGCAGGCTGTCGATCGTGCCGCCTTCGCCCTGCAGCACCTGGATGACCTCGTAGGACAGCTTGTTGACGTCCTCCGGGTTGAGCGCGACGAACAGCGGCTTGAAGCCGTTGAACAGCTCGGTCAGGTCGAGCGCGGGCGTCGTCCGGTCGATCGGGATGCTGCCGCCCGGCTCGAGCATCTTGCCCGAGTCGTCGGTGCCCTCGCCGAGCGAGACGTAGCGCTGGCCGACCAGGTTGCGGAACTTGATCTGCGCGGTGACCCCGGCAGGCAGCCTGCGGCCGGCGTCGACCTCGAACTCGACCTCGGCCTGGCGCTTGTCGACGATCTTGACGTCCTTCACCTGGCCGACTCGGACACCCGCGATGCGGACGTCGTCGTTGGCCAGCAGCAGCGTCGCGTCGGAGAACCGCGCCTTGTAGCTGTTGGTGCTGGTCGTGTTGATGTTCGCGATGCTGATGCCCAGCACGGTGGTGAACAGCACGGTGACCAGGATGAAGATGCTCAGCTTGATCAGCGGTGCGAGCAGTCCCCTCATTTGACGGTCACCTCCGCGCCTCGGTAGAGCGGGCCGACGAGCAGCGTGGCCCAGCCGGGCACCGCGGCGGCGTCCATACCTACCTGCGGACCCAGCAGCTGGGCGAGGAAGCCCTGCTCACCCGCGGTGTTCGCCGGGTTGCCACCGGCCGCGCCGTTGCCGTTGTAGCCGCCGGCGTCGGCGATGAAGTTGCTCGGGTTGAGCCCGTCGTCGATGGTCTTCGCCGCGGGCGGCGAGACGCTGCCGTCCTTGATCGGACCGTCCGGCGGATGCTGCGGGAAGTTCGCGGGCGGGTTCTTCATGGCGTAGCAACGGGGTCCGCGCTTGTCGAGGAACTCCGGCTCGTCCCTGCCCGCGATGTACGGCCCGCGCGTCGTGGTGATCTCGATGGTCGCGTGCAGGCCGGGGTGATCGGTGCCCTTGCCGAGCGCCTTGTCGATCTTGGGCACGAGGTCGGCCATCTGCCCGATCACGCACGGGTACTCGGGCGCGTACTTGGCGAGCAGCTCCGCGGTCGGCCGCGCCGTGTCGGCGAGCCGGATGATGTTGTCGGAGTTGGCTTCGAGGAACGCCTGCAGGTCGACCGACGCCTTCGTCATGCTCGCGTAGAGGTTCGTCAGGTTCGACTGCTGGTCCACGACCGTCCTGGTCGTGGTGCTCAGGTTGTCGAGGCTGGACACCAGGTCCGGCGCCACCTTGTTGACGTTGTCGGTGAACTTCGTGAACGCCTGGAGATCGTGCTGCAGGTCCGGCAGCAGATGCGGGTTCAGGTCACCGATGTACTGCCCGAGCTGCGAGAGCGTCTCGCCGAGCGGCTTGCCACGGTCCTGCAGCGCGGTCGAGATCGCGGTCAGCGTCGCGGAGAGCTTCTGCGGCTGGACGGCCTGCAGCACGGGTAGTAGGTGGGAGAAGGCCTGTTCCAGCTCGACCGCGTTGGAGGTGCGGTCCTGCGGAATGACGTCGCCGTCGTGCAGCGCCCGCGCCGACGGCTGCTCCGGGATCTCCAGCGAGACGAACCGCTCGCCGAACAGCGTCTTCGGCAGGAACCGCGCGGAGACGTTCTCCGGGATGAGCTGGGCGTGGTCCGGGTCGAGCGCGAGCGTGAGCTCGGCGCCGTCCGGGGTGGCGTCGATGTTCTTGACCGAGCCGACGATCAGCCCGCGCACCTTGACATCGGACTGGGTGAGCAGCTGGTTGCCGATCCGGTCAGCCAGCAGTTTCACGCTCACCACCTTGGTGAACGCCTTGTCGTACAGGGCGATGCTGAGCGCGACGCCTCCGACGAGCACGACGATCAGCGCGAGGCCCAACAGGCGCCGCTTGACCGTGGCGATCCCGCTCATCCAGCGATCCTTACCGTCACGTCGGTTCCCCAGATGGCGAAACCGATGAAGAAGTTCACGATCGAGACCGTGACAATGCTGAGCCGGACGGCCTTGCCGACCGCCACGCCGACACCTGCCGGGCCACCGCTGGCCCGGTAGCCGAAGTAACAGTGCGACAAGATGATCAGCACACTGAAGATCAGCACTTTTATGAACGAATAGAGCACGTCTTGCGGTGGTAAGAAGAGGTCGAAGTAATGGTCGTAGGTTCCGGCCGACTGGTTGTAGATGTAGATAACGACCAATCGTGACGCCAGATACGAACTCAGCAGGCCGATCACGTACAGCGGGATGACCGCGACGAACCCGGCGATGATCCGCGTGGTCACCAGGTACGGCAGGCTCGGCACGCCCATGACCTCGAGCGCGTCGATCTCTTCGGAGATCCGCATCGCGCCGAGCTGAGCGGTGAACCCGGCGCCGACGGTCGCCGAAAGCGCCAGACCCGCGACCAGCGGCGCGATCTCGCGGGTGTTGAAGAAGGCGGTCAGGAAGCCGGTGAAGGCCGAGGTGCCGATCGAGTTCAGCGCCGAGTAGCCCTGCAGGCCGACCAGCACACCGGTGAACAGCGTCAGGCCGACCATCACACCGACCGTGCCGCCGATGACCGCCAGCGAGCCGGACCCGAAGCTCACCTCGGCCAGCAGCCGCAGGATCTCCTTGGTGTACCGCTTGATGGCGCGGGGCGTCCACGCGAGCGCACGCCCGTAGAACGACATCTGGTCGCCGAGCGTGTCGAGGGTCTGTAGTGGGCGGTTCGCGATCCGCTTCGCGCCCTGGGTGAAGGAACTCATGGGGCTAGTCCAGCTTTCCAGGAACGATCTGCAGGTAGATCAGCGTGATCACGAAGTTGACCACGAACAGCATCAGGAAGGTGATGACCACGGACTGGTTCACCGCGTCACCCACCCCCTTCGGCCCGCCGGACGGGTTCAACCCCCGGTAGGAGGCCACGACCGCGGCGATGAAACCGAAGATCAGCGCCTTGAACTCACCGACCCAGAGGTCGGGCAGCTGCGCGAGCGCCGAGAAGCTCGCCAGGTAGGCGCCGGGCGTCCCGCCCTGCAGCACCACGTTGAAGAAGTAGCCGCCGAGCACGCCGATGACGCTGACCATGCCGTTGAGCAGCAACGCGACCAGCATCATCGCGAGCGTCCTGGGCACGATCAGCCGCTGCACGGCCGAGACCCCGAGCACCTCCATCGCGTCGATCTCTTCGCGAATGGTCCGCGCGCCGATGTCCGCGCAGATCGCGGAGCCACCGGCGCCTGCCACGAGCAACGCCGTGACCAGCGGACTCGCCTGCTGAACGGTGGCGAGCACCGATCCGGCACCGGTGTACGACTGCGCGCCGAGCTGCCGCGCGAGCGAGCCGAACTGCAGCGAGATGACCGCGCCGAACGGAATCGCGACCAGCGCGGTCGGCAAGATCGTCACGCTGGCGATGAACCAGGCCTGCTGGATGAACTCACGCAGCTGGAACGGCCGCTGAAAGATCCCGCGAATGATGTCGAGCCCGAGAGCGAACAGATTCCCGGTCTCTTTCAGCATGCCTAGACCGGGGATCTTGGCCTTGGTGGCCGATGAGCTCATCCTTGTCCCTGCCCTGGATCAGCCGGTCGCATGCGGTGCTGACCTGGTCTTTGCTGCCCGGGGAACTGGGCGACCTGATCGGCGGGCAGCTGGCCCTGGTGCTGGCTGGGCACCGGTCCGGGGCTGGGCCGCGGCGTCGACTGCACGAGCGAGTGCGGGTGCACGCCGTACCGCTGCTGGTCCTCCGGGCTGAGGGATTCGATGATCCCTTCCTGCGCGGCGGGCGGCAGGGTGTGCAGGATCCGCATGACCCGGTCCTTCCGGCGACGCTCACCGGTCCGCTCCGGCAACCCGGGGCTCGGCTGCATCTGCGGGATGACACCCCGCACGTCCTCGTCGGGCGAACCGTCGTGATGCCCGGCGGCGGCCTCGGCCTCTTCACGGGCCATGGTCGCGGTGTCCTTTTCCTCGGACATCCCGATCGGCCCACGCTTGCGCCCGTTCAGGAACTGCTCGACCACCGGCTCGTCGCTGGTCAGCAGCACCTCGCGCGGCCCGAACATGACCAGCTCCTTGCGGAACAGCATGCCCAGGTTGTCCGGCACGGTCCGCGCCAGGTTGATGTTGTGCGAAACGATCAGGATCGTCGCGTCGATCTGCGTGTTCAGGTCGATCAGCAGCTGCGAGATGTACGCGGTGCGCACGGGGTCGAGCCCGGAGTCCGGCTCGTCGACCAGGATGATCTGCGGGTCCAGCACGAGAGCACGGGCCAGCCCGGCACGCTTGCGCATACCACCGGAGATCTCGCCGGGAAGTTTCTTGTCCGCACCGGCAAGGCCGGTCATCTCCAGCTTGTCCTGGACGATCTTGCGGATCTCAGTCTCGGACTTCTTCGTGTGCTCCCGCAGCGGGAAGGCCACGTTGTCGTACAGGTTCATGGACCCGAAAAGGGCACCATCCTGGAAGAGCACCCCGAAGAGCTTCCGGATCTCGTAAAGCTTGTGCTCGGAGCAGGTGACGATGTCGACGCCGTTGATCACGCAGCGCCCGCGGTCGGGCTTCAGCAGCCCGATCATCGACTTGAGGAACACCGACTTGCCGGTACCCGACGGCCCCAGCATCGCCGACACCTCACCAGGGGGGAGCGTCAGTGTGACGTCCCGCCAGATGGCCTGCTTACCGAAGGACTTGGTCAGACCTTCGACGACCACCTCGGCACCCATCGCACCTCCCGGAGCTGTTCCGCATCGAACCGCCGCACTTCTCGCACCGTGGGCCCTGGCGTTTGGCGCCAGTGGCGTCAACCAGGCTCAACGAGTGGAGTGGGCACAGGTTACTCACCAGTTTTGTCCCCTGACCACCCCCGAGGTGATCGTCATCCGGCCGTGACCGGACACCCGCAGCACCGTAGTGCACATCGCACTTTCCCGCAGAAAAAGAGTCGTGAGTGGTACGGCCGGTTCTAACCGGTCAAAACACTCACGACCCAAAAGAAAAGGGTGAGCACTCGTGAAGAGTGCCCACCCTTTTCAGAAGTGGAGCCAGTCCGCCTAGGCGGCTGAAATCACTTGATGGAGATCTTGGCGCCCGCGGCCTCGAGCTTCTCCTTGGCGGCCTCGGCGGCCTCCTTGTCGACCTTCTCGAGGAGAGCCTTGGGGGCGGCCTCGACGAGGTCCTTGGCCTCCTTCAGGCCCAGACCGGAGACGACCTCACGGACGACCTTGATGACCTGGATCTTCTTGTCACCGGCGGACTCGAGGACGACATCGAACTCGTCCTGCTCCTCGGCGGCGGCCGGGGCGGCACCGGCGGGGCCGGCAACGGCCATGGCGACCGGGGCGGCGGCGGTGACGTCGAAGGTGGTCTCGAACTCCTTGACGAAGTCCGACAGCTCAAGCAGCGTCAGCTCCTTGAAGGCGTCGATCAGCTCGGCGGTGCTCAGCTTAGCCATGATGGCTTCCTCTCTGAAAACGAACTAAAAGAGTTCGGGGTGGTGGGGTGTTCAGCTCTCGGCAGGTGCTTCGGCGGGTGCATCGCCAGACTCGTCCTTGCGCTTGTCTTCCAGCGCGGCGGCCAGGCGGGCGACCTGGGCAGCGGGAGCCTGGAACAGCGCCGCGGCCTGGGACAGCTTCGCCTTGAACGCACCGGCGGCCTTGGACAGCAGGACCTCACGGCTGTCGAGATCGGCGATCTGGCTGATCTCGTCGACGGTGAGGGCGCGGCCGTCCATGTAGCCGCCCTTGATGACAAGCGCGTTGTTGTCCTTCGCGAAGTCGCGAAGCGCCTTCGCGGCGTCGACCGCTTCGCCGGTGACGAAGGCGATGGCGGTCGGGCCGACGAAAAGGTCCTCGAGGCCCTCGACGCCGGCGTCCGTGGCGGCACGCTTGACGAGGGTGTTCTTCGCGACCTGGTAGTTGGCGCTGGTGCCGAGAGCAAGACGCAGCTTGGAAAGCTGGGCCACGGAAAGACCGGAGTACTGCGTGACAACGGTTGCCGAGCTCGTGCGGAAGTTCTCCGCGATCTCGGCGACGGCCGCCACCTTGTCGGGCTTCGCCATGGTCGCCTCCTCTCTTGGCTAGTGATCACTGGCCTGAAGGAGTCCCCGAAACGACGAAAACGCCCCAGCGCAGACAGGCGCGGGGCGTCGAAATACACCGTTAAGTGCTAGCCTCGTTCCTCCTGCGCGGGCCGCCCGTGGCAACGGGACCTTCGTTCTCCGCGCCAGGAGGCGCGGAAGAAAACCAGCGGTCTTCGGTAGAACCGTTGACCAGCATACGTCACCGCAGATCAGCCTTGTTTCGGCCCCCCTTTAGCGGGTAAGAGGGCACTGGAACGGGCATCATGTACGGGTGGCGGAACAGCGTGGAGACGACCAGCCGGGCAAGGAGCTCCAGCCGAGCACCCCGAGCTCACCGCAACCACTCGACGAGGAGCAGCTGCGGCAATTCCAGCAGTTCCAACAGTTCCAGGACTACCTGAAGTTCACCGAAGCCCAGCGCCAAGGCGGCGGTGTCGTGCCCGCTCAGCCGCAACCTTCCTGGCAGCAGGGCCCGCCCGGCGAAATCGTGCCAGCGCCGCCGCGCAAGATGAAGGCGCCGAAGTGGGCAACCTGGCTTGGCAAGAAGGTGCTGGCCTGGGTGATCGCGATCGTCCTGCTCGGCCTGGCCGCGACCTGGGCGTACAACCACTTCTTCCCGAGCGACGAAGGCAAGACCTCGGAGCAGCTCGCGAAGGAAGGCGGCGGCACCTACAAGACGAACCTGCTCTACTCGACCACCCCGTACGAGGCGGTCTGGTTCATCTACAACAACGTCGCGCAGAACATCCCGAAGGACGCCTGCCTGCGGTTCAAGAACGGCGCCGACCAGAAGTTCGCCGGTCACATGGGCTTCACCGACTGCAAGACCGCCGTCGAGGCGCTGCACGCGAAGGTCACCAACCAGAGCGACTACGCGCGCTCGATGCCGATGAGCGTCTCCGACCCGATCACCAGCGACACCCTGACGATCAGCTCGTGCAAGTTCGGCGGCGCGCACGACGGCCCGCCACTGGGCGCCTTCGTGGTCCAGAAGGTCAACAAGGGTCAGTGGATCATCATCGACCACCTGGAGGAGCCGGACCCCTGCCCGGCTCCGTCCCCGACGACCGGCCCAACCCGCTAAACGTCCTGGGCCACCAGGAAATCGACCAGGGCGCCCGAAAACTCCGGCGACATGATCGCCGCCAGGTGATCACCCGGCACTCGGATCAGCCGGGCTCCCGCGATCGCCGCCGCCAGCCGCTCGGGCTCGGCGGCCAGCGGATCCTGGTCGCCTGCGACGACGAGTGTCGGAACGGTGATCGCCGTCAGGTCCATCTGCGTCGGCCGCGCCGCCCGCGCGACGGCGGCCAGCGCCTGCCGATCGGCGCCCAGCATGTCGGCCAGCACTCGGAAAGCCGCGCTGGCGGGCGGCAGTGAGTGCGTCTCCTCGGCCAGCAAGGCGGCACTGATCTGCTCCGGCGTGACCACGCGCGTGTCGACCCCGCCGAAGTCGACGATCCCGGATCCGACGCCACCGGTCGCCAGGCACCGCACTCGCTTGTCGGCGGCGGTGACGCCCAGCGCGATGATCGCGCCCATCGAGTAGCCGACGAGCGAAACCTCGTCCAGCTCAAGGAAATCGAACAGCGCGGAGACGTCACGGGCCATCGTGTCTTCGCTGTAGCGGGACTCCTCGTGCGGCTTCTCCGAACGGCCGTGGCCACGGGCGTCGAGCGAGATCACCGTGAACCCGGCCGCGGTCAGCGCGGCGACGACGCCCGGTCCCATCCAGTTCGCGTTCGTGTCGGCGGCGAAACCGTGCTGCAGCACCACGGGGCGGCGGCGCGAGCCGTCGCCGTCCCACTTGGTGAAGTTGAGCTGAAGTCCGTCGAACGAGGCGAAAGTCGGCATCCCCTTATCTCACACGAAAAAGGGCGGCCCCGCCGGAAGCGGGACCGCCCTTTTCAGTGATGTCTAACTCAAACTCACGCCTCGTCGGCGACGAGCAGGTTGCGCGTGCGCATCGGGTCGACCGGGATACCCGGGCCCATCGTCGTGGCGAAGGTGACCTTCTTGAGGTACTTGCCCTTCGCGGAAGACGGCTTGGCACGCAGGACCTCGTCCAGCGCGGCCGCGTAGTTCTCCACCAGCTTCTCGGTGTCGAACGAGGCCTTGCCGATCACGAGGTGCAGGTTGGCCTGCTTGTCGACGCGGAAGTTGATCTTACCGCCCTTGATGTCCGAGACGGCCTTCGCGACCGCGGGGGTCACGGTGCCGGTCTTCGGGTTCGGCATCAGGCCACGCGGGCCGAGGATGCGGGCGATACGACCGACCTTGGCCATCTGGTCCGGCGTCGCGATCGCGGCGTCGAAGTCGAGCCAGCCACCCTGGATGCGCTCGATCAGTTCGTCGGTGCCGACCGCGTCAGCGCCGGCGGCTTCGGCCTCGGCGGCCTTGTCACCAACGGCGAAAACGATGACGCGAGCGGTCTTACCGGTGCCGTGCGGCAGGTTCACGGTGCCGCGGACCATCTGGTCGGCCTTACGAGGGTCGACACCGAGGCGCATGGCGACCTCAACGGTGGCGTCCATCTTGGTCTTGGAGGTCTCCTTGGCCAGCTTGGCGGCCTCGAGCGGGGCGTACAGCCGCTCGCGGTCGACCAGCTCGGCGGCCGTACGGTAGGCCTTGCTGTGCTTAGGCATTGCTTCTGTCCCTAACTATCGAAACTGGATCAGTGTGGTGTGTGAGCCAGCACTTGGCTCTCCCACGTGGTGCTGGTGACGAAAAGACGTCAGTCGACGACCGTGATGCCCATCGAGCGAGCAGTGCCGGCGATGATCTTCGCGGCCTGGTCGATGTCGTTGGCGTTCAGGTCGGTCTTCTTCGTGGTGGCGATCTCGCGGACCTGGTCCCAGGTGACCTTGGCGACCTTGGTCTTGTGCGGCTCGCCGGAGCCCTTCTCGACGCCGGCGGCCTTGAGCAGCAGCTTGGCGGCGGGCGGGGTCTTCAGCTTGAAGTCGAACGACCGGTCTTCGTACACGGAGATCTCGACCGGGACGACGTCCCCGCGCTGCGACTCGGTCGCGGCGTTGTAGGCCTTGCAGAACTCCATGATGTTGACGCCGTGCTGACCCAGCGCGGGGCCGACCGGCGGCGCGGGGTTGGCCGCACCCGCCTTGATCTGCAGCTTGATGATCGCCGCAAGCTTCTTCTTCTTGGGTGGCATTTCTGTGTGTCCTTCTTAACTGACTTGAGTCCCCCGCACACCTGCCAGTGCCCGGGGACTGCCGGCCGTCTCGCGGCCGTCAGATCTTGGAGACCTGGTTGAACGACAGCTCGACCGGCGTCTCCCGGCCGAAGATCGAAACCAGGACCTTCAGCTTCTGCCCGTCGGCGTTGACCTCGGAGATCGTCGCGGGCAGCGTGGCGAACGGGCCGTCCATGACGGTGACCGACTCGCCGACCTCGAAGTCGACCTCGACGGTCCCGCCGCCGAGCTGCGCCTCCGCCGAGGCGGTGTCGCCCTTGCCGGGCTTGGCCGGCGCGGTCTTCTCGACCTGCGGGGCGAGGAACTTCAGCACCTCGTCCACGGTGAGCGGCGAGGGCCGCGAGGTGGCGCCGACGAACCCGGTGACACCCGGGGTGTTGCGCACCGCGCTCCACGAGGCGTCGTTCAGGTCCATCCGGACCAGGATGTAGCCGGGCAGCACCTTGCGCTGCACCTGCTTGCGCTGGCCGTTCTTGATCTCGGTGACCTCTTCGGTCGGCACCTCGATCTGGAAGATGTAGTCCTCGACGTCCAGCGTCTGCGTACGGGTTTCGAGGTTGGTCTTGACCTTGTTCTCGTAACCGGCGTACGAGTGCACGACGTACCACTCGCCCGGCGCCGCGTTGAGCTCGGCGCGCAACTGCGCGACCGGGTCGTCGGCGGCGGGAGCCGGCTCGGCTGCTTCTTCGTCAGCAGCTTCTTCGGCGACGTCGGCGTCCTCCGCGGCCACCTCGACGGGCTCAGTGTGTACGGAGTCCTCGTCGCCGAGGGCCGAGTGCACCTGCTCGTCGGAAAGCTCGGTCAGATCCTGACCGGCTGCTGTGCCGTTCTCGGAGGTCACGTTCCGTCCTCTCAACCTTGATCGCTACGTGCCGTGTTCGCCCCGGGCAGGGGCCCGCGTCGACGCCGCGGGCGCACTCAGCCGAACAGCCAGAACACGCCCTTAGCGAACAACAAGTCCAAACCACTGACCAGCGCCACCATGAAGATGACGAAGACCAGCACGACGGTCGTGTAGGTGACCATCTGCTTGCGCGTCGGCCAGATGACCTTGCGCAGCTCCGCCCAGACCTCGCGGGCGAACCGCATGAGGCGGCTCAGCGGGGAGGACTTCTTCTCCTTGCGATCACGCTTCGGAGTGGGCCGGTCCTTCGCGTCGGCGCTCTTGTCCTTGGGTGCCTTGGCATCCCCGGACTTGCCCGACGGGCGTGCGGAGGCGCGGCGCTCACGCCGCTCAGCGGCGGTGGTCGGACGCGAAGCCTTGGGCTCCTGCTCCGTGTCCTTCTCGCCGCTGGTGTCGCTGTCGCTCACGACCACTCCTCCGCTTCACCACGTGGTTGACGCAGGGGTGACAGGACTTGAACCTGCAACCTGCGGTTTTGGAGACCGCTGCTCTGCCAATTGAGCTACACCCCTTTGGGACCCACCCTAGCGGTCCCGAGGACGCATTTCACCGTCCCCACCATCCTGGCGGGGATGACCGTAGTGCGTTCCAAGACCAGAAGTCTACGGCAACCCGAACCGGCCTTCGCAACCGCGCCCCACTACTCGGTCTTCCAGCAGCTCACCGGCCTGAAAGCGGGATTTTCCACGCACCCTCCTTCAGTCGCGCCGACAGGACACCGGGCCGACCGAAAAGTGACTGCGATCACAGCATGGCATCACCCGGTGCGTCGACGCGGGCGCCGCCGAGTTCGCGTAGAAACGAACGCGTGGGGAAGAAGAGCGGCGGAGGCTGCCTGCTGGTCGTGGTGATCGCCGCGGCCGTGCTCGGCTTCGGCTACTACAAGTCGAAGCACGGGTCCTCCGACTCGCCGCCGGACGGCCCGGCCACCGGCGGCGGCACCGGCCGGTATGTCGCGCTCGGTGACTCGTACACGTCCTCGCCGAAGACCGGCAACGCCGCGGGCACGCCGGCGGGCTGCGACCGCTCCACCAACAACTACCCGCACCTGGTCTCGGCGAAGATCAATCCGGCCGAGTTCGTCGACGTCAGCTGCAGTGGCGCGACCACCGACCACCTGACCGGCGCCCAGGCCACCCGCAACGGCACCAATCCCCCGCAACTCGGCGCGCTGAACGCCGAAACCACGTTGGTGACGCTCGGTATCGGCGGCAACGACGTCGGCTTCATCGGCATCGGCAGCACCTGCGCCACCACGAACGCGAACGCGTCGCCCTGCCGCGACCGGTTGACCGCGGGCGGGCGCGACCAGCTCGCCGAGGGCATCGAAGCGACGGCGCCGCGTATCGGGCAGGTGCTCGACAAGATCCACGAAAAGGCCCCTCAGGCCCGCGTGATCGTCGTGGGCTACCCGACGGTGCTTCCGGACGGGGACGGCTGCTGGCCGACGCTGCCGGTCGGCTCAGGCGACGTGGCGTACTTCCGCGAGGCGCTCGGCAAGCTGAACGACATGCTCGCGGACCAGGCGAAGTCCCATGACGCGGGTTTCGCCGACACGGCGACGCCCAGCAAGGGCCACGACCTCTGCACGGCCGCGGGCACGCGCTGGATCGAACCGGTCGTGCCCGCGGCGAAGGCCATTTCCTTGCACCCCAACGCGAAGGGCGAGCAAGGAATGGCCGACGTGGTGCTGAAGTTGCTCGACTAGAGCTTGACCACGGTCTGGGCCTTGCCCAGCACGGTCTTCCCGTCGAACTTGGCGGTGATATCGACGCGCGCGGTCCCGTTGTCGCGGACCTCGGCGACCTTCGCGGTGAACTCGACGAGCGCGCCGTCGGCGTCGTCGGGCACGACGACCGGCCTGGTGAAGCGGACGTAGTACTCCAGCAGCTTGCCGGGGTCGCCCAGCCAGTCGGTGACGATCCGGCCGGCGAGCGCCATGGTGAGCATGCCGTGCGAGATGACGTCCGGCAGGCCGACCTCCTTGGCGAACCGCTCGTTCCAGTGGATCGGGTTGAAGTCGCCTGACGCGCCCGCGTAGCGCACGAGCTGCTCACGGGTGACGTGCACGGTGACCGGCGGCAGCTGGGTTCCGACCTCGACGCTCACGCTTCTTCCCTCCTGACCACCAGCTGGGCACGGGTCGTGCAGACCAGGTCGCCGCCGTCGGCTGCGATGTCGGCGCGCAGGGTGATGAAGTCGTTGCCCGCGCGGTCCATGATGTCGTCGACGTGGACGGTCAGCGACAGCACGTCGCCGGCGTGCACCGGGCGCACGTGGTTGAACGACTGGTCGCCGTGCACCATCCGCGAGTAGTCGAGTCCGAGCTCGGGGTCGGAGACGACCACGTTGATCGCGGCGAGGTTGATCGTGGTGAGGAAGGTCGGCGGGGCGATCACATCGGGATAGCCTGCCGCCTTGGCCACTTCCGGGTCACGGTAGATCGGGTTGGCGTCGCCGATGGCGTCCGCGAACTCCTTGATCTTCTCCCGGCTGACTTCGTACGTGCTGGTCGGCGGGTAACTCCGCCCGACAAAAGATTGATCGAGGGCCACCCGGCGAGACTACCCGCCGCCGTGTTCACCCGGCCGCCGCGAGCCGGGCCGGTAAGTCACCTCACAGCAAAAAGCCGTCCCGGCCAGGCCGGGACGGCTCATGCGAAGCGTGGAAGAACCGCTTACGTCAGCGGGTCTCTTTGTGAGTCCGGTGCGTACCGCAGTTCGGGCAGAACTTCTTCATCTCCAAGCGGTCCGGGTCGTTGCGCCGGTTCTTCTTGGTGATGTAGTTGCGGTGCTTGCACTCTTCGCACGCCAGCGTGATCTTGGGTCGCACGTCAGTGGAAGCCACAGCATTTCCTTTTCTCTAAAGATCAAAGCAGTTCACAGCGGTCCGATGATCACTGTGGAGAAGGGCGGGGCCGTAAGGTCCTACCCAGCGTAGCGATGGCCGGACTTGAACCGGCGACACAACGATTATGAGTCGTTTGCTCTGCCAACTGAGCTACACCGCCCTGTACATGACCCAAGCCGCGACACGCGTGCGTATCGCGGCCAGATCACCGAGCCCCTTTACGGAATCGAACCGTAGACCTTCTCCTTACCATGGAGACGCTCTGCCGACTGAGCTAAAGGGGCCTGTTCTCGACTTGTTGCGCTGTAAAGATTACACAGGCCCTCGGGACCCTTGCGCAGGGGGGTACCCATTCGAGAAACCTCAGGTCAGAAGGGTCAGCACGGTCTCCTGATGCCTTCCGAGCGAGCGAGCCGTCCTCGCCTGCAACCAAGCCTCCAGGCGGTCCTCGGGCAGCGGACGGGAGATCAGGTAGCCCTGAGCCACGTCACAGCCCATCGCCTCCAGCTGATCGCGCGCGACGTCCTCTTCGACACCTTCCGCAACGACCGTCAGGCCGAGCGAGTGACCGAGCTCGACGATCGAGCGCACCACGGCGAGGTCGCCGAGGTCGGTGCCCATGCCGAGCACGAAGCTCTTGTCGATCTTCACCTGGTCGACCGGGAGCTGGCGCAGGTAAGCCAGCGACGAGTAGCCGGTGCCGAAGTCGTCGACGGCGAGTTCGACGCCGAGCGCCGACAGCTCACGCAGGATCGGCAGCGCCTTCTGCGGGTCCGACATGACGCCGGACTCGGTCAGCTCGAACGTGACCAGCGACGGCGGCACGTCGAAGCGTTCCAGCGCCGCGGCGACCTTGGCCGGGAATTCCTCGTCGGCCAGGTTGCGCACGGAGATGTTGACCGCGGCCGAGATGCGCAGGCCTTCGTCGAGCCACTTGCGCACACGCTTCAGCGACTCTTCGAGCACGAACTCCGTCAGCACGCCGATCAGGCCTGCCGCCTCGATGGCGGGCACGAATTCGTCGGGGCCGAGCCTGCCGAACTCCGGGTGCACCCAGCGCACGAGCGCCTCGACACCCGCGACCTGACGGTTCGGCAGCGAGATCTTCGGCTGGTAGTGCACCGAGACCTGGCCGTCCTCCAGTGACTGGCGGAACTGGGTGACCATCTGGAAGCGGCGCATGAAGATCTGGCCCATGCTCTGCGCGTAGCCGCGGACCTCCTCGCCGCCCTTCGTGGCGCGGACGGCGACGTCGGCGCGCTGCAGCAGGATGTCGATGTCGATCTGCTCGCCGGCCTCTTCCGGCGCCGCGTAGCCGACCATCGCGTTGGCTTCGACGAGCAGCCGGTCCACCGGATACGGCGCGGAGAGGTCGTCGCGCAGCCGCTCGGCGGCCTGGTGCGCGTTCTCGGGCGCGACGTCGACCAGCAGCGCCGCGAACGAGGCGCCTTCGAGCCGCGCGAGCGGGACGTCGGGGCCGAGCGCGTCCTTGAGCCGTCGGCCGGCGGCGACCAGCATGCGGTCGGCCCAGGTGTAACCGAGCGCGTCGCTGACCGTGGAGAAGATGTCGAGATCGATGCGCAGCACGACCGAGTTCGGGAACTCGCGCAACGGTTCGCGGGCGACGTGCCGGAAGCCGAGGCGGTTGAGGTGGCCGGTCAGCGGATCGTGATAGGCGTCGTGGCGCAACGTGGCCAGCAGGCGCCGGTTGTCGAGCGAAGTGGCCAGGTGACTCGCCATCGTGCCGAGCAGCTGGACGTCGTACTTGCCGAAACCACGCCAGCGAGACAGCCGGTCGTGCGCCTCGACGACACCGAGAAGCTGGTTCGCGCTGCGCAGCGGCACGACGAGCGCCTCCTGCGCGCCGCGGTCGAGCAGCGCCGCGCGGACGTCGGGATTCGCTTCGGTGATCCGGAAATGCCGGACATGCGCGCCGGGCAGGCGCAGCAGCGGATCGTCGCTCGCGGCCTCGCTGACCGGCAACGCGTCCCCCGCGACGACCACGCGCATGGCGTCGGTCGGTTCGAGCCGCAGGCGCAGCACGACCCGGCCCGCGGCGAGCTGATCCTTGATGCGCTCGGCGATCGTCGCCCATTCACGGACGTCGACGCCGCCGACGAGATCGTCCGACCGGCTCGCCGGGCGCGCGGCGGCCTGCTGGCCGGATCGCGCGACCATCAGGCTGACGTCGGAGAGCGCTTCCATGTCCCGCTGCTCACGCAGTAGATCCGAGTACGCCCAATACAAAGCGGTGAGGCCGACGAAAACGGCGAGCACGAGCGGCCAGGCTTCCGGAGTTCCGGAAATGACCAAATAGCCGGACAAACCGACCGAAGCGTTCACGAAACCGACGACCAGGATCCGGCCGGTGAGCCGCAGCGCGGTGCTGACCCGCATCCGGCGGCGCAGCACGCGGACGGCGGCGAGCGCGAGCAGCGTGCTCACCAGCGGCGCGGTGAGCGTGCCGGCGAGCGCGGCTGGCCAAGGCATGGTCGCCGGATTGCCCATGGCCTGCTTGACCAGCCCGGCGACCGCGAAGGCGCCGGTGATCTCCAGCAGGAAGGCGCCGGCGTTGTAGAGGACGCGGCCCGCGACCTTGCGCGCCAGCAGTGTGCCGATGCCCGCGACGACATGCGCGGCCAGCACGACTTCGAATGGCGCGATGAAGAAACCGATGACCAGCGGGATCTCGGTGAACGAGATGGTCCACGAAATGCCACTGCGGACGTCGACGTTGATACCGAGCTGTTCGGCGAGCAGGAACGCGAGCGCGAGCACCGCGCCGATCCACAGCAGGCTCGCGTCGCCCGTGAAGGGCAGCCAGGTGCCGACGGCGATGGCCGCGGCGATCCCGAAGGTCAGTACCGCGGCGGTGTAGACACGAAAGCGCAGTTCGTCCGTGCGCGCCTCCGACATCGGCGCAGGACCGGCCGCGGCCGGTCCTGGAGCTCCGGAACCTGATGTGACGGCGCCACCCCTGCTGCCCGAAGCGACCGAAGTGACGCCGGTCGGATCAGGCCTGCCGTTCAAGTCCGGCATGCGACCTCCTAACGAGGGCAATACTGTACCCCGGAGGGCGTACTCAAGTCCCTTTCGAGACAGTATGAGATCACCCCAGGGTTAACAATGGGCCAGCTGCGCTGACCTGCGTGGACCAGGGAGTGAAATTGGAGCGTTATTCGCGTTACGACGGTGGCTCGCCGTAGCGACGGCGAATCATCCGTAGGGGTGTTCTCTAGGGGCTTGGCTTCAGGTTCCACACGGACTTCAATTGCCCCATGAAAGCCGATGTGATAGATGCGGAGCACGCGTCGAGGGTCACCAAGGTGGACTCCCTGCTCCCCGAAATCCCCGTCCTCAACGCCGATGACGTGCAGCTCGTCGGCGATCCCGAGATGATCACGGTGAGTGTCGGCGACTCCGCTGGCTCCGGTCTCGCGACGCGTCGCTCCGTGCCGGAAGACTCTCCGCGTTCCTCTTGGCAAGCGCTTACCGAGCACCGGCTGGAACTCAAACTGGCGGGCCCGGAACCGGCGGCGGCCATCTCCGCGCTCCTTGATCAGTGGGAACTGCATCTCGCAAATGTCGCTCGAAAGGGTGACACCGAAACCGCCGCGGTGATCGCCAGGCCAAGTCGCGACACGATCGGTTCCGCGGAACTGCTGCAGCACGGTTTCGCCCCGGTGGTCGGGATCGCCGTCCGGCCGGCGGAACGCCTCGCCACGACCGGCCCGGTCACCACGCCCGGTGTCCGCATCCGGCCCGCCGAACTCGGCGACCTGCCCACGGCGGTGCACCTGCAGCTCGAACTGCAGCGCTACGACGCGCAGTTCGGCATGACCACGATGCGCCCCAACGCGGAAGAGATGGTCACCGAAGAACTGCGCGGGCTGCTCTCCGACGAGCCGACGATGTGGATCGCCGAGTTGTACGGCCAGCCGCTCGGCATGGTCCGGGTGCAGCTGCCCGATCAGTCCTTCTGGATCTCCTCGTGCGTCAACGCGGCGCGCGTCGGTTATCTGTCGTCCTTGGCGGTCGCGGAACCCGCGCGGTCGTCCGGTGTCGGAACCGCGCTGGCCAACCACGCGCACCAGGTGCTGGAGGAGTCGGGCGCGGAGGTCACGCTGCTGCACCACGCGCTGGCCAGCCCGCAGTCGACGCCGTTCTGGTACGCGCAGGGTTATCGCCCGCTCTGGACCTTCTGGCAGCGACGGCCCGCTGTTCGGTAATCGTTGCCTGGCAGAGGTTTTGGCAGGGTTCGCCACTACTACGCTGGCCGCCATGTCAGACCACCGCGACAACGCACCGAAGACGCCGGACGGCGTGGACACCACGAAGCCGTCCGCGGCCAGGGTCTACGACTGGTATCTGGGCGGGACCCAGAACTGGGCCGTCGACCGCGAGTTCGGGCGCCGGGTGGAGCAGCTGTGGCCGCTGATCAAGCCGATCTCCCGGCAGAACCGGGCGTTCATGGGCCGCGTGGTGCGCGCGGCGCTGGACGCGGGCATCCGCCAGTTCGTCGACCTGGGCTCCGGGGTGCCGACGGTCGGGAACGTGCACGAGATCGTCGGCGACCGGCTCCCCGGCGGCGGCGCGAAGGTGGTGTACGTCGACTACGAGCCGGTCGCGGTCGCGCATTCCACGCTGATCCTGGAGCAGGACGAAGCCACCGAATGGGCGGGCATCGCGCAGCAGGACATCCGCAAGCCGCACGAGGTCTTCCGCGACCCGACGGTCAGCCGCCTGATCGACTGGGACGAGCCGGTCTGCGTACTGATGATCACGGTGATGCATTTCGTCGGCCCCGACGACGACCCCGAGGGCCTGATCGCGCAGTACCGGTCCAAGCTCGCGCCGGGCAGCTGGATCGGCCTGACCCACGCGGCCTGTAAGGACAGCGCCCCGCCCGACCGCGCGGCGGAGGTCCACCGGTTCATCGACGCGTACAAGGACACGAGCAACCCGGCGTGGATGCGGACCGACGAGGAGATCCTCCCCTGGTTCGGCGGCTGGCCACTGCTGGAACCGGGGATGACCTCGCTCCCGGACTGGCGCCCGACCGCGGACCCGAACCCGATCGAGGCTCAGACTAGGCACTTCGCTTGGTGCGCCGTGGCCGAGAAACCCCGCCAAAGCTGATCGCTAGCAGCGAACACTCTTTTGGAAACAAACAGCACCTTCGGAAAGTTGAGCTAGTCAGACTCAACTACTGAGGAGTGCCTGATGAGTGAAAACCGCCTCCTGCCCGTTCTACCCCTCGACGACGACGTCGCGCTGCCCGGCATGATCATCCCGCTGGACCTCTCGGACTCCGAGACGCGCGCCGCGGTCGAGTCCGCACAGGCAGGTACCCCTTCGTTCCCCGGCATCCGGTCGAACACCAAGGGCGAAGTGCTGCTGGTTCCCCGCCTCCACGGCGAGTACGCCGAGTTCGGCGCGATCGCGACGGTCGAGCGGATCGGGCGGGTCCCCGGTGGCAAGACCGCGGTGCTGCTGCGCGCCACCAAGCGTGCGGCCGTCGGCCGGATCGCCGACGGGCCCGGCGCGGCCCGCTGGGTGCACGCCGACGACGCGACCGAGCTGAGCGGCGAGCGCGCGGCGAAGCTGGCCGCCGAGTACAAGGCCGTCGTGATCTCGATCCTGCAGCAGCGCGGCGGCTGGCAGCTGATCGACGCCGTCCAGCAGGTCGAGGACCCGTCCGCCATCGCGGACCTGTCCGGCAACGCGCCGTACCTGAGCACCGAGCAGAAGCTCGAACTGCTCACCACCCTCGACGTCGCCACCCGGCTGGAGAAGGCGCTGGAGTGGAGCCGGGAGCACCTGGCCGAGCTCGAAGTGACCGAGACCATCCGCAAGGACGTCTCCGAGGGCATGGAGAAGCAGCAGAAGGAATTCCTGCTGAAGCGCCAGCTCGAAGCGATCCGCAAGGAGCTCGGCGAACTCGACGGCACCGCCGAGGACACCGACTACCGCGCCCGCGTCGAGGCCGCCGACCTGCCGGAGCACGTCCGCAAGGCCGCACTGTCCGAAGTGGACAAACTGGAGCGGACCTCCGACCAGTCGCCGGAGGGTGGCTGGATCCGGACCTGGCTGGACACCGTGCTGGAGGTCCCGTGGAACACCCGCACCACGGACGTGCACGACATCGCAGGCGCGCGTGCGGTGCTCGACGCCGACCACGCCGGCCTCGACGACGTCAAGGAACGCATCATCGAGTACTTGGCGGTGCGCAAGCGCCGCGCCGAGTCCGAGGTCGGCGGCAGGCGTAACGGCGCCGTGCTGGCACTCGTCGGCCCGCCGGGTGTCGGCAAGACCTCGCTCGGCGCGTCCGTCGCGAAGGCGATGGGCCGCGAGTTCGTCAGGGTCGCGCTCGGCGGCGTCCGCGACGAGGCCGAGATCCGCGGTCACCGGCGCACCTACGTCGGCGCGCTGCCCGGCCGTCTCGTCCGCGCGCTCAAGGAGGCCGGTTCGATGAACCCGGTCATCCTGCTGGACGAGGTCGACAAGGTCGGCGCCGACTACCGGGGCGACCCGACGGCCGCGCTGCTCGAAGTGCTGGACCCCGAGCAGAACCACACCTTCCGCGACCACTACCTCGAGGTCGAGCTCGACCTTTCGGACGTCGTGTTCCTGGCGACGGCCAACGCGCTGGAGACCATCCCCGGCCCGCTGCTCGACCGGATGGAGCTGGTCACCCTCGACGGCTACACCGAGCACGAGAAGGTCACCATCGGCCGCGATCACCTGCTCCCGCGCGAGCTGGAACGAGCCGGGCTGGCCCCGGGCGAGGTCGTGGTGACGGACGCGGCGCTGAGCCGGGTCGCGGGCGAGTACACCCGCGAGGCCGGCGTCCGCGACGCGAACCGGACCATCGCGAAGATCCTGCGCAAGGTGGCCACGAAGGTCGCGCTGGACGAGGCCGAACTGCCGGTCACCGTCGACGCGCCCGATCTGGACGGCTACCTCGGACGGCCCCGGCACCTGCCGGAATCCTCGTTGCCGGCCACCACCCAGCGGACGGCGATTCCCGGGGTCTCGACGGGGCTGGCCGTCACCGGCGCCGGCGGCGACGTCCTCTACATCGAGGCGTCGTTGGCGGACCCGGAGTCCGGCGCGACCGGCCTCACCCTGACCGGTCAGCTCGGTGACGTGATGAAGGAGTCGGCGCAGATCGCCCTGTCCTACCTTCGCTCGCACGGCGCGGAGCTCGAACTGCCGGTCGCCGACCTCAAGGAGCGTGGCATCCACCTGCACGTCCCGGCGGGCGCGGTGCCGAAGGACGGTCCTTCGGCTGGCATCACCATGGTCACGGCGCTGGCTTCGCTGCTCTCCGGCCGGGTCGTGCGCTCGGACGTCGCGATGACCGGTGAGGTGTCGCTGACCGGGCGGGTGCTGCCGATCGGCGGGGTCAAGCAGAAGCTGCTCGCCGCGCACCGGGCCGGGATGAAAACGGTGATCATCCCTCAGCGCAACGAGCCCGACCTCGACGACGTCCCCGCCGAGGTGCTGGCCCAGCTGGACGTGCACGCCGTCGCCAACGTGCGCGACGTGCTGGAGCTGGCGCTGGCGCCCGCTTCGGTACCTGTCGCGGCCTAGCGGTCTGATTCGGCGGGCTTTATCCCTCGGGGTAAAGCCCGCTGTCTCATGCACGGGCCCGCAATCGCGTGGTCGCGAAGAGCGCGGCAGCAAGCACGACCGCGCCGATCACGAGGTACTGGAAGATCGAGGCGTAGTCGTTCACCAGACGCCAGTTCTGGCCCAGTAGATAGCCCGCGACGACGAACACCGTGTTCCAGCACAGGCTTCCGAGCGTGGTGAGTGCCAGGAACTTCGTGAAACGCATGCGTTGTATGCCCGCGGGCAATGAGATGAGACTGCGGAAGATCGGCACCATTCTGCCCAAGAGCACGGCTTTCGTGCCATGCCTGGCGAACCAGGCCTCGGTACGGTCGAAGTCGGCCGCCTTGACCAACGGTATTCGGGCCACCAACGCGCGGGTGCGCTCGCGGCCCAGCAGCAGACCGAGTGTGTAGACGATGATCGCGCCCGCGACGGAGCCGGCCGTGGTCCACGCGAGTGCGCTGAACAAGGTGAAAGTGCCTTGGCCGGCGGCAAAGCCGGCCAGTGGCAGTACGAGTTCGCTGGGAATGGGCGGGAAGAGGTTGTCGAGCCCGACGATCAGTGCCGCGCCTGGTCCGCCGAGCGAGTCCATGAGACCGACGGCCCAGCCGGCGAGGCCGCCGGGCGATGCGATGTTTTCCATGCATTCGAAGCTACGAATCGGACCGTTCGCGCACACTGCGGAACACCGCAGAAAAGACTGTGGAAAACCGCAATACGCCTCCTGATCAACCCGGCTAACCTGCGGGTATGAAGGAATCCATGCCCCGCCGCGCACTGCTCGCGACCGGCGGCCTCGCGCTCGGCGGGGTCACCGCCGTCCTCGAGTTGTGCTTCCTCGTGCTCGGTTCGCCGATGCTGCTGAGCTATGACGGGCGCGAGTCGCTGCGGACGAACGCGGCCGACCTGGCCAGGCTCGAACAAAAGCGGCTCGCGCGTTTTTTCAATGAACAGCCCGATTCGGACTCCACCCACAGTCGCTCGATGCTGTACCTGGCCGCGCGGTCCGGCGCCGGTCTGCTCGGTGTCGGCGTCTTCGCGCTCATTCTGTACGGAGCGGCCTCCGCGGTCATCCTCGCCGGGCAGTACCTCACCGGAAGCAACCCCAACGGCGGCAGGCCAGCCGAGTGGTACGAACACCCGATCGCCGTGCTGGCGTTCGGTCTCCTGCTGTTCTTCCTGGCCGTGCAAGGCCTGGTCGGCGTCGTGGTGCTGGAACGCAAGCTGGCCAGGTACTTCTTCGCGCTGACCGAAGCGGAGCTGCAGAACCGCAGGATCAGGGAACTGAGGATGAGCCGGATGCTCGTCGTCGACGCGCTCACCAACGAACGCCGCCGGATCGAGCGGGACCTGCACGACGGGGTTCAGCAACGCCTGGTCGCGCTGGGCCTGCTGCTCGGCAGGGCGCGGCGCGCCACCGACCCGGCGCACGCGGCCGATCTGCTGCGCCAGGCACACGTGGAGTCCCAGCTAAGCCTGACCGATCTGCGTGACGTGGCGTGGCGGGTATACCCGATCGCGCTCGACGAAGGGGGCCTGCACACCGCGCTCGAAGCACTCGCCGAGCGCTGCGGCATGCCCGTCCGGCTGAACTACGACCTCACCGGGGAGGTGACGCAAGCCATCGAAAGAGTCGCCTACTTCGTCGCGTCGGAGGCGGTCACGAACACGGTCAAGCACGCGGCCGCGACCAAGGTCGAAATCGGCGTGAGCCGGGTGGGTGACCGAGTGCATGTCCGAGTCACCGATAACGGCCAAGGTGGCGCGAGGACATCGGGAAGCGGGCTGTACGGGCTGGCTCGCCGGGTCGGCGCCGTCGACGGCGAGTTCACTGTGGACAGTCCGGCCGGTGGCCCGACCGTCGTCGAGGCGGTGCTGCCGTGCGGCTGATCCTCGCTGAAGATTCCACGCTGCTGCGCGAAGGGCTGGTGCGGCTGCTCGCCGAAGAAGGACACGACGTCGTCGCCTCGGTGGCCGACGGGGAGGCGCTCGTCTCAGCGGCGGCCGCGTACCAGCCGGACGTGGTCATCACCGATGTCCGCATGCCGCCGACCCACACCGACGAAGGTCTGCGTGCCGCCTTGGAGATACGGCGCCGGTGGCCGGAGACCGGAGTGCTGGTGCTTTCGCAGTACGTCGAGAAGCGCTATGCCGCCGAGTTGGTGACCGGGGACAGCGAGCGCGTCGGGTACCTGCTGAAGGACCGCGTCTCCCAGGTCGGCGAGTTCCTCGACGCGCTGGACCGGGTCGGGGCGGGTGGTGCCGCCTTCGACCCCGAGGTCGTCCGGCGTCTGCTGGCGAGGACCTCGCGGACCGATCCGCTCGGCAAGCTGACCGCACGGGAGCGTGAAGTACTGGAGAAAATGGCTGAGGGACACATGAACTCGAGCATCGCGGCGCTGCTGCACATCTCCCAGAGCGCGGTGGAAAAGCACGTGAACGCGATCTTCGACAAGCTGGAACTCTCGCACAGCGCGGGTTTCAGCCGCCGGGTGCTGGCCGTCCTGCGTTATCTGGGCACATGAGAAACGCCCCGCCGAACTGCTGGCACAGTTCAGCGGAGCGCTTCCTTTTGACGGGTTACGCGATCAGTAGCCGTAGCCGCCGTTGTCCGCCGGAGCGGCGGCAGGCTGCTGCGGGGCAGCCGCCGGGGCGGTGCCGACCTTGCAGCCGGCGGGCTCGATCGCGAACCAGGTACCACCGACACCGTTGCCGTTGGCCTCGCCCGGCTTGGTGTCCTTCGAGTAGCGGTAGACGGCCCAGCCGCCGACGGTGACCTGCTCGGAGCCGTCGGCACGCTTCACGGAACCGACGATCTTCGGGTCGACACCCTGCAGTTCGACCTTGCCCTGGACCAGCAGCGGCGGCCAGGTCTTCGCGCAGTCACCGTTGCAGGTGGCCTTCGAAGGCTTCTTGCTGTCCTTCTCGAACAGGTAGAGCGTCATGCCGTTCTGGTCGGTGAGCACCTTGCCCAGTCCCGAAATCTCGGACGCCGTGAGCTTGGTGGTCTCCTTCTCCGGTGCGGGCGCCGGCGCGGCGGCCTGCCCGGCCTTGCCGCCCTGCGGGGTCACCGCGAACCAGGTGTTGCCGACGCCCTGGCCCTTGGCCTCGCCCGGCTTGGTGTCCTTGGCGAACCGGTAGACGGCCCAGCCCTTGACGGTGACCTGCTCGGAGCCGTCGGACCGCTTCACCTTGCCGACCAGGGTGGCGTCCACACCGGACAGTTCCGGTGCCGCGTCGCCGACGAGCAGCGGCGGCCAGGTCTTCGCGCATTCGTTCTCGCAGTTGGACTTCGAGGGATTCGCGGTGTCCTTATCGAAGCGGTACAGGGTGAATCCGCCTTGTTCGGTCAGCACGTTGCCGACACCGGTGACGTCGGTCGCCGTCAGCTTCACCGAGGTCTCCTTGGCGACCTGCTGCACGGCGACCGGCGCCGCGTTCGTGGTCTCGGCCGGACCACCGGCGCAGGCGCTGAGCACGGTCAGCCCGAGTGCGCTGAAGGTGACGGCGGCGGCGATTCGGTTGCGGGACATGGGACTTTCTCCTTCGGCTGTGGGCTGGTCCCGCGCTCCCCGCGGCGACCGACACCATCCACACGCACCCCCTCGAAAACCGGTTCAAAGGTTTTCGGAAGTTTTTTCGCCGACCCGCTCAGCCTGCCGGTCACGCCTTGATCCCTTAGCCTCGAAAGTGGAGGTGGCAGAGGTGAACAGCACCGTCAAGGCATGGACGATCGTGGCAGCCGTGACCATCACCTTCGGCGCACTCGTGCTCTCCTGGGGCTCGATCAGCCATCAGGCGACCGCCGACGAACCGGACGCGAACATCGGCGCGGGCATCGCACTGACCTTCGGCCCGTACATCGTGGGCATCGGCCTGCTCGCGGGCGCGGTGGCGGCGGTGACCGCACTGTCCCAGCGCCGCACGACGAAGCGCTGACCCTTCACCACGGTGGTGTGGCGCGCGCCACTCACCTGGCACTCCACCGCCGATCCGGCGCGGACAGGCCCACCCGAGCGACCGCCGCCGCATCCGGCACCTAGGCCGGAACGACAACACCCCGCCGCCTGCTTTCGCAGGTCAACGGGGTGTTGTCGTACTGTGGCGAGTGAGGGATTCGAACCCCCGAAGGCTGAGCCGTCTGATTTACAGTCAGATCCCTTTGGCCGCTCGGGCAACTCGCCGTTGGCTGGCGGACCAGCCGTCAAGAAGAGTACCCAACCGCGTTGCGGGGTCGTCAACCGGGGAGGGGCTAGGGTGGAAAGCCCTGACAAGTTGCGAGCACGAGGTGTGAGAACACGTGGCGGATCCCTCTTTCGACGTGGTGAGCAAGGTCGACCGCCAGGAGGTGGACAACGCGCTGAACCAGGCTGCCAAGGAGCTGACGACGCGGTTCGACTTCCGCGGGACCGGTACCAAGATCGACTGGTCCGGCGAGGAGGCCATCGCGATCGAGTCGGAGACCGAGGAGCGGGCGCTGGCCGCCGTCGAGGTCTTCAAGGAGAAGCTGATCAAGCGCAGCATCTCGCTGAAGGCGTTCGAGGCCGACGAGCCCGCGCTGTCCGGCAAGATCTACAAGATCGGCGGCAAGATCATCCAGGGCATCGCCTCGGACAAGGCGAAGCAGATCGCCAAGTTCATCCGCGACGAGGGCCCCAAGGGTGTCCAGGCGCAGATCCAGGGCGACCAGCTGCGGGTCTCCGGCAAGAAGAAGGACCAGCTCCAGGACGTCATCGCGCTCCTCAAGGGCAAGGACTTCGAGATCGCGCTGCAGTTCACGAACTACCGCTGACCGGGTAAGGCCGCCCGTGCGCGGGCGGCCCCCGCTTCACCATGGTGTCGCTACGTAATGGCGTGGTTTCGCCGCGTCGCTGGGCGGGTATCTGTTTTCCTCCGGAAGACTTCGCCGGGGTTCAGGACGGGGTAGCCATGGCAGCGACGAGAAGACGTTGGGTCGCGGGGGCGATGGCCGGGTGCGCGCTGCTCGCCGGGTGCGGTGCGACCGGTGCGCAGACTCCGCCGGGTGGGAGCACGACGGAGAAAGCGCCGGATGGGCAGCCGACGAGTTCGGAGAAGGCGCTGATCACCGTGCCTGATGTGACCGGTATGAATCACCAGCAGGCGCAGGACACCATGCAGGCGGCCGGGCTCTACAACCTGCGTGAGGTCGATGGGAAGGGCCTGGGGCGGGCGCTGGTCGTCGACAACAACTGGGTGCAGACAGGGCAATCGCCTGCCGCCGGGACCAAGGTGGCCGCCGACACGGTGATCACGCTGACCGCGGTCAAATACACCGACAAGTAAGCGCACCCGGCGCACGCCAATGGACGACACGCGTGCATGGACGGACGACGCGCGTGCGCCGATGGACGACGCGGCGTGTGGGGTTTTGTCAGGGCGAGGTGGACTCCTTGAGGTGGCCGTCGAGGGTGAGGTGGCGGGTCAGGCCTAAGTCGCGCAGGAAGGCCTGGTCGTGGCTGACCACCAGCAAGGCGCCTCGGTAGGACGCGAGGGCTTGGGTGAGCTGGCGGACGCTGGCCAGGTCGAGGTTGTTGGTCGGCTCGTCGAGCAGGAGTAGCTGGGGTGCGGGCTCGGCGAGGAGCAGGGCCGCGAGGGTGGCTCGGAAACGCTCGCCGCCGGACAGGGTCGAGGCCGGTTGGTCGGCGCGGTGGCCGCGGAAGAGGAAGCGGGCCAGGTGGGCTCGGATCTTGTTGTCGGTCGCGTTCGGGGCGTAGGCGGCGATGTTCTGGGTGACCGTCAGCGCGTTGTCGAGTAGGTCCAAGCGCTGCGGGAGGTAGCGCAGGGGCACCGAAACGGACAGGTCGCCGGACAGTGGTGCCAGTTCGCCTGCGATGGTGCGGAGGAGGGTGCTCTTGCCTGCTCCGTTGCGGCCGGTCAGTGCGATGCGCTCGGGGCCGCGGATCTCGAAGGTCGCGTGAGCTCCGTAGCGGAGTTCGACCGAGGAGAGCTTGAGGACGCCGCGGCCCGGCGGGACCGTGGTTTCGGGGAGTTCGATGCGGATTTCGGTGTCTTCGCGGACTGCTTCTTCGGCCTCGGCCAAGCGTTCTTTGGCTTGCTCGAGCTTGTCTTGGTGCATGTTCCGGTACTTGCCTGCCGACACCTGGGCTTGGCGTTTGCGGGCCATCATGATGACCTTGGGTTCGCGTTTGGTGTCGAACTTGTGCTGGCCGAAGCGGGCACCTCTGTCGAGTTTGATCCTGGCTTCGGCCAGCTCGCGGTGCTGGCGGCGGACGTCGGACTCGGCCGCGCGGACCATGCGCTCCGCCGCTTGCTGCTCCACCGCCAATGCTTCTTGGTACTCGGTGAGGTTGCCGCCGTACCAACGGACTTCGCCCGCGCGGAGGTCGCCGATCTGGTCGACCTGGTCGAGTAGCTCGCGGTCGTGGCTGACGATGACCATGGCCGCGTTCCACGACGCGACCGCCTCGTAGAACCTGCGGCGGGCCGGGAGGTCGAGGTTGTTGGTCGGCTCGTCGAGCAGGAGGACGTCCGGGTGGCGCAGGAACTGCGCCGCCATGGACAACAACACGGACTCGCCGCCGGAGAGCTCGCCGATGCGGCGGTCGAGCGTCACGTGGTCGAGGCCGAGGCGGTCAAGGGTGACGCGGGCGCGCTCTTCGACGTCCCAGTCCTCGCCGATCGCGGTGAAGTTGGACTCGCTCGCGTCGCCGGACTCGATCGCCCGCAATGCCGCCCTGACCGGCGCGATCCCGAGTGCCTGGTCGACGCGGACGTGTGCGGCGAGCGCGACGTTCTGGGGCAGGTAGCCCAGGTCGCCGGAGACCTTGATCGAGCCGGTGCCCGGCGTGAGCCGTCCGGCGATCAGGCGCAGGAGGGTGGATTTGCCCGAGCCGTTGACGCCGATCAAGCCCGTGCGGCCGGTGCCGATGGCCAGCGACAGGTCGTCGAACACGGGTGTGCCGTCCGGCCAGGCGAAGGACAGGCCGGCGCAGACGATGGAGATGTTCGGCATGGACATGGGGACCCCCTCTTGTTCTTCTACACTGTATAGGAATCTTGTACGATGTAGAAGAGATTTTCGGGAGAGGGTGGATGGCATGGTCGGCAGCGTGTGGCTCACCTCGGGGAAGGGCCGCAAGTCACGGGAGAGCGGGCTCGACCGGGACACGATCGTCGCGGCGGCGGTTCGCCTGCTCGACGCGCAGGGCGATGTCTCGATGCGAGCGCTGGCAGGCGAGCTGAATGTCACGCCGATGTCGATGTACTGGTACGTCGCCAACAAGAGCGACCTGCTGGAGTTCGCGCTCGACGCGGTGGCAGGCGAGATCGAGCTGCCCGAGGCCGATGACGACTGGCAGGTCGAGTTGCGGGCGCTCGCGCAGGCTTGGCGGCGCACCATGGTCGGGCATCCGTGGGCGATCCGTCACTACGGTGACTACCTGAACATCGGGCCGAAGAGCATGCGCTTCACCCGGCATGCGCAGGCTGTCGTCGGCCGGTCGCCGCTTTCGCAGGCCGACCAGGCCGCCGCGCTGTCAGCCGTCTTCCAGTACGTCTACGGATTCGCGATGAACGAGTCGCGGTGGCTGGAGTACGGCCGGAAGACGGGCCGGACGGTCGACGAGTTCGTCGATGACGTGGCGAAGAGTGTCGCCGAGGTTCCGTGGGTGAGCGTGAAAAGTGGTGTGGTGGACCAGAAAAACCGCCAGAGCATCGCCGAGCAGCGCGACCGGGACTTCGACCGCGCGCTCGACTGGCTGCTCGCGGGCATGGTCACTCCGAGCCGAAGTCGGCACTCAGCCAGCGATCCGGACGGGCGGTGAACAGTACGAAGGTGCCGGTGGGGTCGGCGGTCTCGCCGTCGGCGAAGCCTTTGGCGTGGTCTTCGGGCAGGTAGCGGCTCGTGATCGCGAAGACGTCTTCGGCGCGCGGCTCGCGGTCGGCATTGACCAGCGAGCATTCGACGGTGACGTACTTGTACGGGAATTCGGCCTGCTGGACGCAGAAGCTCAGCTTGCGCGCGTCTTCCAGTAGCCGGGTCTTGCGGGCGGTCCGGCCCTGCGTTCCGGTGAAGAAGGTGAGCTCGCCGCCGGGTTCGTAGTTGTACCAAACCGGCACCGTCAGCGGCGGGCGGTCGCCGTCGGCCTCGACGCTCAGCACGCCGATGCGGGGCTCGGCAAGGAAGTCTTCGCGTTCGGTGGCGGTGAGCGTGCGGGGCATCTCGGTCTCCTTAGTCAGTTCCTTGAGGGAACCCAAAGCTAGCAGACGTCAGTTCCTTAAGGGAACCCCTTGGGCTAACATTGCTCTCATGCAGCGCACCCAGTTCGGCGAGATGGCCTGCTCGATCGCACGCACGCTCGACGTGATCGGCGAACCCTGGTCGCCGTTGATCCTGCGGGACGTCTTCGTGGGCATCTCGCGCTTCGAGCAGATCCAGCAGGACCTCGGTATCTCGCGCAAGGTGCTGACCGAGCGACTGAAATGGCTGGTCGAGTGCGAGGTGCTCGAGCGGCGGGAGTACTCCAGCCGCCCGCCGCGTCACGAATACGTGCTCACCACCAAGGGCGCCGAGCTGTGCGACCTGCTGCTGACGATGGCGCGCTGGGGTGATCGGTGGACCGCGGGCGAGGCCGGGCCGCCCGTGCTCTTCCGGCACCACGCGTGCGGCGAGGTCAGCCATGTCGAGCCGACCTGTTCGGTCTGCGGCAAGCCGATGCACGCCACCGACGTCGATCCGCTGCCCGGCCCGGGGACGCCACGCCGGGATTCTTGATCAACTCGATGATCACCGCTTCGGGGCGCGCATTGCACCCGAAAGCGGCCTGGAAGTGATCTTCGATTCCGGTTCCGGCGCCCGCGGACCGCGCGGCGACCGGATCGGGCGACAGCGGCTGACCAGTGCGGGGACCGCATCCGGTTACCACGGGTCACCGTGGGGCGAGCACGCGAAAAACCGGCTTGCCGCAGTGGTGTAATCGCGCCGTTTCTCCCGGAAGGAAGGTCCCCCATGAGACGCGGCATCTCGCTGCTGGTTTCGCTGATCGTCGGCGCTTCATTGCTGACGCCGGTGGCGCACGCGCAGGAACGCAAGCAACTCGTTCCCGGCTTCGGCACCTACGCCAGGCTCATCCGGCTCAGTCACTCGCAGGCCGGGCGCAACCGCATCGTCGCGTCGCTCACCACGACCTCGACCGTCGACAACTACACGACGATCATGGAGAGCACCGACGAGGGCGAGTCCTTCCACAAGATCAGCGAGATCCACGACCGCGACGGTGTCGACGGGATGTGCTGCGGGACGCTGTACGAACTGCCGCAGATGGTCGGCAGGCTCCGCGCCGGCACGCTGCTGTGGGCGGCGAGCTATGGGCACAACGGCGGGTTCAACCGCCGCGTCAAGCTGAAGGTCTGGGCCAGCCGGGATTCCGGCCGCACCTGGTCGTTCCTGGCCGAGCCAGCCGGGTCGCACAACACCGACGGCATCTGGGAGCCGGAGTTCACCGTCGACGCGGGCGGCACGCTGTGGCTGCACTACGCCGACGAGAGCGAAGCGCCGCAGTACAGCCAGGTGATGAACCGGGTCTCGTCGACCGACGGGCTCAACTGGGGAACCAAGCAGCGGACGATGGCGATACTGCCGCACCGCGTGCGGCCGGGGATGCCGATCATCCGGAAACTGCCGGACGGCCGCTACTACTTCGCCTACGAGATCTGCAATTACGGCGACCGCTACTGCGATCCGTACTTCAAGATCTCGGCCGACGGCGCCAACTGGGGCGACCCGGCCGATCCCGGCACCAGGGTGCAGACCGCCGACGGCAACCACTTCCAGCACGCGCAGACGATCACCCTGTTCCCCGGCGGGGTGAACGGCACCCGCATCGTGATGGTCGGGCAGATCTACGTCAACGCCGCCGGTGAGCCGCTGCCCGGCAACGGCGCGACGCTGCTGGCGAACGACAACTTCGGCGCCGGGCCGTGGTACGAGATCGCCGCGCCGCTCAAGATCAGCGGGGTCTACAACAACTACTGCCCCAACTACAGCTCGACGCTGCTGCCCGTGGACAACGGCAAGAACATCCTCGAAATCGGCAGCGAGTACAACAGCGAAGGCACCTGCACGGCCTACTTCGCGAAGGGCCCCGCCTAGGGCTCGCCGGGATAAAGCCCGCTTTACTCCCGGGGATTTAGCGGGCTTTATCCCGGGGAGTAAAGCCCGCTTTATCCCGGGGTCAGGCCGCGGAACCAGGCCATGAGTGCGAGTTCCGAGGCCGCGCGGGTGGCGGCGGGGTCTTCCGAGTTGGCGATGAGGAGTGCGGCCTCGGTCACCGCGCTGAGCACGAGCTGGGCGAGCACGTCGACCGGGAGCGCGGGCAGTGACCCGGCCTCGACCGCGCCGGACAGGACGTCGGTGACCAGGCCCAGGCCGTGTTCGGCCTCGATCGCGCGCCACTCGGTCCAGCCGAGCACGGCAGGCGCGTCGGTGAGCGAGATCCGGCGGACCTCCTCGCGGCCGCACGCGTCCAGGAAGGCGCCGAGCGCGATCGCCATGCCGCTCGCGAGGTCGGGCGCGCCTGCCATGGCCGCGTCGACCTCGGCCGTGACCTCGCGCTCGACCTCCTCGAAGACCGCGCGGAACAGGCCCTGCTTGTCGCCGTAGTGGTGATAGAGCGCGCCGCGGGACACGCCTGCCGCGCGCACGATCTCGTCGGCGGGCACGGCCGCGTAGCCGCGCGCGGCGAACAGCTCACGCGCGGCGGACACCAAGGCCGCCTTGGTGCTGTTCGACCGGTCTTCCTGGGTTCGTCGCATCGGCTCCTAATCTGCCATGAACGAGACCAGGTGCTTCACCAAGGCCGCCGGCTGGTCCTGCGGCACGAACGTCCACGAGTCCTCGATCTCGACGACGCGCGCGTCCGGCAGCAGCTCGGCGAGCCGGTACGCGGACGCCAGCTTGAAGACGCGGTCCTCGCGCGCCCACGCGAGCAGCACCGGCTTGCGGAACCGCGGGAACTCGCGTGCGGCCGCGAGCGTGTGCCGCCGGTGCACGCCGCGCAGCAGCTTGCCGAGGTCACGCCTGATCAGCCGGTTTTCGCGGGATGGGCGGAGGAAGCCGTCCACGACGTCGGCGGGCAGCGGCCGTTTCGCGACCCAGCCGAACGCGATCGGCAGCCGTTGGACCGCTTTGAACCGCACGGCCTGCGTGAGCAGCCACATGCTGCCCGGCACCCTCGCGAGCCGGGGCAGCGCGCTGAACAGCGGCGGGAAGAACTCCTCGAACGTGTCGGACGGGGTGAGCACGACGCGCCCGACGCGCTCGGGATGGTTCGCCATCAGGATCTGCGTGATCGCTCCCCCGGTGTCGTTCGCGACGACCGTGACCTCGCGCAGGTCCAGCTCCGTCAGGAATTCCGCGATCAGCTTCGCCACGCCGGGCGGCGTCAGGTCGGCGTCCGCGTTCATCGGGAGCCGATGCGCGCCGAGCGGCCAATCCGGGGCCAGGCACCGGAAACCGGCGGCCACGACGTCCGGGATCACCGCGCGCCACAGCCCGGAGTCGACCAGCAGGCCGTGCACGAACACGACCGGCGGCCCCTCCCCCTCGTCCCGATAGCGCAAGGAGCCCTGACTCAGGCGGATCTCTTGGTTCGTCATACCGGCCATGGTTACATACAAACAGTATGTATGTAAATGAGACCCGGTAGGGTGAACGCGCCAAGGGGATGTCGCAACGAAGGAGTCATCGATGAAGGGGATCGTTCTGGCCGGGGGCAGCGGGACGCGCCTTCATCCGATCACCCAGGCGATCTCGAAGCAGCTGCTGCCGGTCTACGACAAGCCGATGATCTATTACCCGATCTCGGTGCTGATGTTCGCGGGCATCCGCGAGATCCTGATCATCTCGACCCCGGCCGACCTGCCGAACTTCGAGAAGCTGCTCGGCGACGGCAGCCAGTTCGGCCTCGAACTCTCCTACGCCGAGCAGGCCGCGCCGAACGGGCTGGCCGAGGCGTTCATCATCGGCGCCGACTTCATCGGTGACGACGAGGTCGCGCTCGTGCTGGGCGACAACATCTTCTACGGCCAGGGTTTCTCGAGCAGGCTGCAGAACGCCGTGTCCACTTTGGACGGCTGCGTGCTGTTCGGCTACCCGGTCAAGGACCCCGAGCGCTACGGCGTCGGCGAGGTCGACGCGGACGGCAAGCTGCTCTCCATCGAGGAGAAGCCCGCGAAGCCGCGCTCCAACAAGGCGATCACCGGCCTGTACTTCTACGACAACCAGGTCGTCGACATCGCGCGCGACCTCAAGCCGTCACCCCGTGGCGAGCTTGAGATCACCGACGTCAACATGACCTACCTGAAGGAAGGCCGCGCCGCGCTGGTCGACCTCGGCCGCGGTTTCGCCTGGCTCGACACCGGCACGCACGACTCGCTGCTGGAGGCGGGCACCTTCGTGCAGGTGCTCGAACACCGCACCGGCGTGCGCATCGCGTGTCTTGAAGAAGTCGCGCTGCGCATGGGTTTCATCGACGCCGACCAGTGCTTCGCGCTCGGCAGCAAGCTCGCGAAGTCGGGCTATGGCGAATACCTGATGAACGTCGCGCGTACCGCCGGAGCTACTGGCTGAACAGATGCTCGCGCAGGGTGTTCCCGGTGTAGTCGGCCCGGAAGACGCCTAGCTCCTGCAGGTGCGGGACGACCTTGTCGGCGAACTCGTCGAGCCCGCCCGGTGTCAGGTGCGGGACCAGCACGAAGCCGTCGGCCGCGTCGGACTGCACGTAGTCGTTGACGGTGTGCGCGACCTGCTGCGGCGTGCCGATGAACTGCTGGCGCGTCGTGGCCTCGATGACGAGCTCGCGGATGGAGAGCTTCTTCTCCTCCGCGAGCGCACGCCACTTGCGTGCGGTCTCCAGGTTGTCCTTGTCGTGCTGGACGCGGCCCCAGGTCAGCGGCTCGGCGTCGGGATCGGGGTCGACCTCGGGCAGCGGCCCGTCGGCGTCGTATTCGCTGAGGTCGCGGCGCCAGACCTGTTCGAGGAACTGGATCGCGGTCGCCGGGCGGACCTGCTGGTAGCGGATCTCGCGGGCGTACTCGTGCGCCTCCTCCTCGGTGTCGCCGAGCACGAAGGTCGCGGCGGGCATGATCAGCAGGTCTTCGTACGAGCGTCCGTACGCGGCGAGGCGACGCTTGACGTCGGTGAAGAATGCCTGACCGTCTTCGAGCGTGCCGTGTCGCGAGAAGATGACGTCGGCGGATTTGGCCGCGAACTCACGCCCCTCGTCGGAATCGCCCGCCTGGATGACGATCGGCTGCCCCTGCGGCGTACGCGGCAACGTGAACTCGCCCTCGATGTCGAATTGCGGTCCACTGTGGACAAAACGGCCGACCTCGCGCACGAAGACGCCCTGCTTCTTGTCCCCGACGAACGCGTCCGGCGCCCAGCTGTCCCACAGCTCACGGACGGTGGTCAGGAACTCCTCCGCGCGCTGATAGCGGTCCTCGCGCTTGAGAAAGCCGCCGCGGCGGAAGTTCTGGCCGGTGAACGCGTCCGGCGAGGTCACCACGTTCCACGCGGCACGACCACCGGACAGGTGGTCCAAAGTGGACACCTGGCGGGCGACCTCGTACGGCTCGTTGAACGTCGACGACAGCGTGCCCGCGAGCCCGAGCCTGCTGGTGACCGCGGACAGCGCGGCGAGCACCGTCGTGGTGTTGGGCCTGCCGACCACGTCGGAGTCGAGGATCTTGCCCGCGTGTTCACGCAGGCGCAGGCCCTCGGCGAGGAAGATGAAGTCGAACTTGCCACGCTCGGCGGTACGGGCCATGTGCTCGAAGGACGCGAAGTCGATCTGGCTGCCGGAGCGTGGATCGCTCCAGACGGTGGTGTTGTTGACCCCGGGGAAGTGCGCGGCGAGCTTGATCTGCTTGGGCATCTCAGACTCCCTGGTACTGGTTCGCGGGCTTGGCGAGGCCGAGGTGTTCGCGCAGCGTGGTGCCGGTGTAGTCCTCACGGATGAGACCCGCGCGCCGCAGCTCGGGAACGGTCTCGTTCGCGAACAGCTCCAAGTCGTCCGGCAGCACGGCGGGCCGGATCAGGAAGCCGTCGACGCCGGTCGACCACACACGCAGCGCGGCCGCGAGAGCTGCTGGAGTGCCGACGAAGTCACGGCCAGGTGGCCGAAACTCGTTGCCATACAAGGAATCGAGCTGCCGTCGACGGTCGAGTGCGTGCTGTTCGGTCTCCCCTAGCAGCACGGAGACGATCGCGAGTGTCTTTCCTTCGATGAGCAGGTCGTGGTCTTCGCCGTAGGTCGCGACCACGGGGTGTCCCTGTGGCGGGCGCGGCGTGATCGACGGGCCCTTCACACTGAAGAAGGTGCCTTCGAAGTCGACGTAGTGCAGCTTGTCGCGGTCGATGAACCGGCCGGTCGGCTCGTCGCGGACGATCGCGTCGTCCTCCCAGCTGTCCCAAAGCCGGGTGACGACGTCGATGACCTCGGTGTTCTCGACCCGTGCTTCCGACGCCGACGGCAGCGTGCGCCTGCCGAAGTGCCTGACCTCGGCCTCGGTGCGAGACGGAACCGCGAGCACGCCGGCGCGGCCACGGCTGACGTGGTCGAGCGTGGCGACCGCGGTCGAGACGTGGAACGGCTCGATGTGCGTGGTCGTGACCGTCGGCACGAGGCCGATCGAGTGCGTGACCGGGCCGAGCGCGGCGAGGGTGAGCAGCGCGTCCAACCGGCCACGGACGACGGACGACTCGCCCGGCTGAACACCGAGCGAGTCGTCCAGGGTGACGAAGTCCAGCTTCGCGGACTCGGCAAGCCCCGCGGCAGCTAAGTAGGGGCCGACGGTGAAGAGCGCGGCGGGCTCGACACCGGAGGCCCGCCAGGCGGCCGGGTGGTACCCGGCGCCGTCGATCGCCACACCGAAATGGAGTTCCGAGGAAGCCATGACCCCAGTGAACTCCCGTTTTCGGCGGGCGGGCCCTGGTTCTCAGACCATGGGAGCCGGGAATACTTCGGGTTCCTCGACGGTTGCCGCCGAGCCGACACGGTCGGCGACGAACGCCGCGACGAGCCCGCCGACGATCGGGGCGATCAGGTAAACCAGCAGCTGACCCCAGGCGACCGAGCCGCCGGCGAGCGAGAGCACCGCGTCAGGGCCGAAGGTGCGGGCGAAGTTCACCGAAGCGCCGCTGGCCGGGCCGAACGCCATGATCTGGGTGGCCAGCGCGAGGCCGATGCCGAGTCCGAACAGGCCTTTCGGCGCCGTCGGCGCGACGGCGAGCGCGAAGACGGCGGTGACCAGGATCGCCGCGCCGAGCGCCTCAGCGACGAGCGCGTGCCCGAAGTTGCCGCTGTAGGTGGTCGCGCCGAGCCCTGCGTCGATCGCGGTGCCGCCATAAGAAGCGAAAACAAGCGATGCGCCGAGCACACCACCCGCTATTTGGGCGACGACATAACCGGGCACCTCACGCCAAGGGAATCTGCCACGGGATGCCAATGCGATGGTGACCGTGGGATTGCAATGCGCGCCGGAAACGGAACCGAAGGCGTAAATCGCGACGGCCAGCGCCAAACCGTGCGCCAGCGCGACTGTCAATAGTCCTGGGCCGCCGGTCTTCGCCACGCTGACGGCCACCGCCGCGCCGATACCGAAGCCACACAAGAGGGTCGTGCCTGCCAGTTCCGCGGCCATCCGCCGGATGAGACTGTAGTCCATGAAACCTAGGTTCCGGTCGGCGTCGTACGCGGGACACCGCCGATCGAGCGGCGGCCGCTACGCCATCCGTGACCGTGTTTTCGCTGGTCGGGACCTTCTTCGTGGCGGTGAACCAAACCGCTTCGGCAGCCGTGAAAGAAGGGTCAGCTCTGGCGGCGCGCCATTTCCTCGAGGCGGCGGATGCGCTCGGCCATCGGCGGATGGGTGGCGAACATCCGCGAAAGCGACTCGCCGGGGCGGAACGGGTTCGCGATCATCAAATGCGACTGCGAGATCAACGCGGGCTCGGCGACCAAAGGCGCCGCGCGGGTGCCCAGCTCCAATTTACGGAGCGCGGACGCGAGGCCGAGTGGATCGCCGGTGAGTTCGGCGCCGGACGCGTCGGCCTGATATTCACGCGAACGACTGACCCCCATTTTGATGATTCCGGCGGCGATCGGCCCGACCAGCACGAGCAGGATCGCGACGAACGGATTGTCGCCGTCGCGGTTGCCACTGAACAGGCCGGTGAACATCGCGATGTTGGCGATGACACTGATCACGCTGGCCATCGCGCCGGCGATGCAGGAGATCAGGATGTCGCGGTTGTAGACGTGGGACAGCTCGTGCCCGAGCACGGCACGCAGCTCGCGCTCGTCGAGCAGGTCGAGTATCCCGCTGGTGCAGCAGACCGCGGCGTGGCGAGGGTCGCGGCCGGTCGCGAAGGCGTTCGGCGCCTGCGTGGGGCTGATGTAGAGGCGGGGCATGGGCTGGCGGGCCGTGGTCGCGAGCTCGCGGACGATCCGGTACATCGCGGGCTGCTCGGCCTCGGAAACCGGCCTGGCGTGCATGGCGCGCAGTGCCAGCTTGGCCGAGCTGAAGTACGCGAAGGCGTTGAAGCCCAGCGCGACGATCAGGCCGATGACCAGCGCGCCACGGCCGAACAGCGAGCTGACGCCGATGATCATCGCGCTCAGCACGCCGAGCAGGAGCACGGTCTTGAGTCCGTTCTGATGCTTGTGCACTCTCGGCCGCTCCTCTCCCGCGATCCGTGGGTTACCCACCGGAAACAACGCGATCGGGGGATCTGAAGTTCCTTCACCTGCTGCCGCGCGAGGTCCGGGGTTAGGGTCCAACGGTGACGATCCGCAATCAGTGAACCACCGACCACAGGTGAGGCGTCGATGCTCCGGATGTTCGCCGCGGTGCTCGCGAGTACCGCGCTACTGGCCGCGCCTGCCCAGGCGTCACAGGTCATCAGCATCGACGTGGGTGGCGAGCCGACTTCGATCGCGGTCAACCCGGCCACCGGGCTCGCGTACGTGAGCGATCCGTCGACCGGCGCGATCACGGTGATCGACTCACGCAGCGCGACCGTCTCGGCGATCATCCCGATCGGCGGCACCCCGGCGGGCATCGCCGTGGACAGCACGACCAACCGCGTCTACGTCGCGAACCCGGCCAACGGGACGGTCGCCGTGGTCGACGGCGGCAACAACGTCGTGGTCAGCACGATCAGCGCGGGTGACGGCGCGGCGTCCGTCGGCGTCGACGAGGCGGCGAACAAGGTGTACGCGGGCAGCAGGACCACCGGCGCGGTCTCGGTGATCGACGGGGTCAGCGCCACCCAGCTCACCCAGGTGCCCGGCCGGGTGAAGTCACTCGCCGGGATCGCCGTCGACTCCGGCCGCAAGCTCGTCTCGTTCGCCAGCCCGACGACCGACGGCGTCGAGGTGTTCGACGCGGTGACCAACACGTTCATCGCCAGCGTGCCGGTCGGCAGCAAACCGGTCGGGGTCGCGGTGCACCGCGCGAGCGGGACGATCTACGTCGCGAACTCCGGCATCCACCACATGTCGCTCGTCGACAGCAACAGCAAGTCCGAGCGCAAGACGATCTTGTTGCGCAGCGAGGCGTCCTCGGTCGCGGTGCACGAGGGCTCCAACACGATCTACACCAACGGCGGCCCGAACGGCATCGTCAAGCTCGACGGCCTGTCCGGCGCGCTCGCGGGCGAACTGCCGCTCGGCATCAACCCGGGCGACATCGCCGTCGACCAGAAGACGAAGTGGGTCTACGTAAGCGATCCGCTGCACGGCCGAGTCTCGCTGATCAAGGATTTCTGACCCGAGGACCAATCGGCGAAAACGCTCACGAATCCCTGACATCGGCGTGGCAAAATGTCTGGGTATGGAGAGCGAGTACCGGCTCAGAGGTGGCAGGCAGGCCGATGTCGCCGCAGTGGCGAACGTGCTGGCCGCGCGGGGTGACGAGGTCAGCGAGGCGCTGGTGTTCGCGGCGTCCGGCGGGATCGGGGCCGGGTACATCCTGTTCGAGTTCGCGCGGGAGGTGGACGCGACGCTGGTCGTCGCGTTCCGGAACCAGTGGCAGTATCCACGTGCCTGGCTTGAGTCTACTTTGGACAGGCTGGGGCTCAAGGCCGAGATCCACACGACCGGCGGGAAACGTGGTGCGGCGAAACGGCTTTCGGCCGCGCTGAAGGACAACGAGCCGGTCATCGTGCTGCCCGATCAGCAGAGTCTCGGGTACCGGCACCTGCCGGAGAAGCTCAACGGCCATGGCGGGCACTTCGTGGTCGCGTATGGCGAGGAGGACGGCAAGGTCCTCGTCGACGACCGCAATCTCAAGCCGTTGACCGTCGACCGAGCCAAGTTCGACGCCGCGCGCGCACGCGTCGGGTCGTACAAGAACCTTCTGTTCAGCATCGAGCCGGGGCCGATCGAGGATCTTGAGAAAGCCGTGCACGCGGGCTTGACCGATTGCGCGCAAAGGCTTTCCGGCACTTCGAACTCGTTCGCGTTGCCCACCTGGGATCGCTGGGCCAAGTCGATGACCGATGAACGCGGGCCGAAGGGCTGGCCGACGGTCTTCGCCACCCGGCGCGGACTGGTCGGCACCCTGCTGACGGTCTGGGAAGGCGTCACCACCGCGGGCACGTCCGGCGGGCACTCACGCGACCTCTTCGCCGACTCGCTCGCCGAGGCGGGAACGCTGCTGGACAACGAGGCGCTCGCCGAGCAGGCCGAGCCGTGGCGGGCCATCGCGACGCAGTGGGACGAGCTGGCGGAAGCCGCTTTTCCCAAGCATGTCACCGAGTTCGGCTGGATGCGTGACCTCACCGCCACCGTCTCGAACGGCGTGCGCGGCGGTGACGAGGGCGTCGAGGCGGCCGCCGAGGCCGGTGCCGAGCTGTGGCGGGTGCGTGCGCACTACGACGCAGAGATCCCGTTCACCGATGAACAGGTGAACGGGATCTTGACCGACCTCGGTTCGCGGCTGCGGGAGATCCATGCCGCCGAGGTGACGGCGGTCAAGGACCTCACCGAAGTGCTTTAACGGCGGTGGACCGCCGGCTTCAGGTTCTTCGCGACCACCTTGAGGTTGGCGAAGCTCTGCATGACCGAAGCCGCCATCTTGGCGGCACCGCCGCCACCACCCTGGTAGCAGTTCACCAGCAGCGGGGTGACCACCGTGCAGGTCGTCGTCACCGAATCGTTGGCCGCGTTCGGGTCACGCGAGTCCGATGAGGTGCGCGAGGTCTTGAACTCGAACGGCAGGCCGACCGTCAACAGTCCGAAGGGGACCGAGAAGTTCGCGGTCGAGCTGTCGCCGTTGGCCACGCCGTTGAACGTGCACACGGCCTTGCCCGCGCTGGGAACGCAGGCGCCGCTGGCGTTGGTGGAGAGGCCGAGCGGCAACGTGGTCGTGATCTTGGCGTTACGGATCACGCCGGGGCCGCCGTTGGTGACCTTGACCGCGAAGTCGAAGCGGCCGCTGAGCAGACCGGGGCGCGGGGTGACGTTGACCGAGACGGCCGTGTCGGCGCTCGCGTCGATGGTGATCGTCGGGCCGTTCACCGGTTCCGAGGCGTAGTTGCTGCCGACCAGCTGGCCGCGCAGCGTCTCGGTGAGGTCCGGCGCGTTGTCGGCGACCTTGAAGGTGAACGACGTGACGCCGCCGGTGTGCTGGTCCATCGCCTCGGCGAGGACGAACTTGTACCCGCCGCTGGTCGCGACACAGGAACCGGCGACCGAACCCGAGCAGCCCTGCAGCGAGGCGTAGGTCTGCAGCGCGTCCGGCAGCGTCACCAGCACGGCCGCCGGGTGCAGCACGGTGAAATCGTTGATGTTGTTGATGGTCTCGGTGACCGTGAAGGTGTCGCCGGGGTGAACGGTCGACTGCGAAACGCTGAGCGAGACCTCGGGCAACGGGTCCGCCAGCGCGGGAACTGCGGTGAGCACCGACCCGGCCCCGGTGAGGAGAGCCAAGCCGGCGATGGCGCTGGTGCGCCGGAGGAGGTGCTTCGTCGTCATTGCGGATCCTCGCTTCAGGCGTGGCGTGGGCGGCCGCGGCTAATCATGATTCGCCCATTCGGTGTGGGTCGTTACACCCACCAAGGGCGCGCGCAGTTGGGTGAGTTGTAACAGCGGGCAGTGGCTCTGCGAATCAACGATCGTCGTGGCCGTTCGTGCCCGGGAAAACGGGGATCGTCTTGTCTGCCGCCATCGGGCTTGCCGTAATCGGCGCCGGTTACTGGGGACCCAACCTCGTCCGGAATGCGCAAGCAACTTCCGGACTCAAGCTCGAATATCTGTGTGACCTCGACGCGGAACGCGCGCGCCGGGTGCTCGGTGACTATTCGACCGTGCGGGTCTCGGACTCACTCGAAGAAGTGCTGGCCGATCCCGCGGTGCACGCGGTCGCTATCGCGACGCCCGCCGCCACCCACCTGCCGGTGGCGATGGCCGCGCTCGAAGCGGGCAAGCACGTGCTCGTCGAAAAGCCGTTGGCCGCCAACTACGCGGACGGCCGCAAACTGGTCGAGGCGGCGGATTCCCGTGGCCTGAAGCTGATGCTGGACCACACCTTCTGTTACACCCCGGCCGTGCGGCACCTGGCCGAGATCATCGCCGACGGCGAGCTCGGCACCATCCAGTACCTGGACTCGGTGCGCATCAACCTCGGGCTCGTCCAGCCCGATGTGGACGTGCTGTGGGACCTCGCGCCGCACGACCTGTCGATCTTCGACGCGATCCTGCCGAAGGACGTCCACGTCACCGAGGTGGCCGCGCACGGCTCCGACCCGATCGGCGCCGGAAAGGCCTGTGTGGCGCACCTCACGCTGCGGTTGAGCCATGGTGGCATGGCTCACGTGCACGCGAACTGGCTTTCGCCGACGAAGATCCGGACGATGGTGATCGGCGGATCGGCCAAGACAGTCGTTTGGGACGACCTCAACCCGAGCCAGCGACTGTCCATTTACGACAGAGGCGTCGACAGGTCGCCCGCCGGTGAGCTCACCGAGGAGAAGCGGGCGCGGACGATCGTGTCCTACCGGGTCGGCGACATGGTCGCGCCCGCACTCGGTGAACGCGAGGCACTGCGCGCGGTGATGGCCGAGTTCGCGGAGTCGATCACCCAGGATCGGCGGCCGCTCACCGACGGCCACTCCGGGCTGCGGGTGCTCGCGCTGCTGGAAGCGGCGTCGGAAAGCCTGCGCCGCGGTGGAATCTTCATCAACGTCAAGCAAGAGGAGCGAGTGTGACCGCGGCGCAGCCGATCGAAGGACAGCGATTCCTGGTCACCGGCGGTGCCGGGACCATCGGCTCGGCGGTGGTCGACCAGCTCGCCGCGGCGGGCGCGGCCGAGATCGTGGTGCTGGACAACCTGGTGCGCGGCCGCCGCGAGAACCTCGCCGAGGCCGTCGAAGCGGCGGGTGACAAGGTCCAGCTGGTCGAGGGCGACATCAACGACCCCGGCCTGGTGCACGAGCTGACCGACGGCAAGGACGTCGTCTTCCACCTCGCCGCGCTGCGGATCACCCAGTGCGCCGAGCAGCCGAGGCTGGCGCTCGAGTCCTTGGTGGACGGTTCGTTCACCGTCTACGAGGCCGCCGCGGCCAAGGGCGTCAAGAAGGTCGTGACCTCGTCGACCGCGTCGATCTACGGACTGGCCGAGGTCTTCCCGACCACCGAGCGCCACCACCCGTACAACAACGACACCTTCTACGGCGCCGCCAAGGCGTTCAACGAGGGCATGCTGCGCAGCTTCCACGCCATGTACGGCCTCGACTACGTCGCGCTGCGGTACTTCAACGTCTACGGACCGCGGATGGACGTGCACGGCCTGTACACCGAGGTGCTGATCCGCTGGATGGAGCGCGTCGCGCGCGGCGAGGCCCCGCTGATCTTCGGCGACGGCGCGCAGACCATGGACTTCGTGCACGTGCACGACATCGCGCGGGCGAACCTGCTCGCCGCGCGGGCCGACGTCACCGACACGGTGTACAACATCGCCAGCGCCCAGGAAACCAGCCTGCGTGAGCTCGCGCTCGCGCTGCTCGCCGCGATGGGGTCGGACCTGGAGCCGGAGCACGGCCCGGAGCGCAAGATGGGCGGGGTGACGCGCAGGCTCGCGGACATCTCGGCCGCCGCCCGCGATCTCGGCTGGCAGCCGGAGATCGGGCTCGACGACGGCCTGCGCGGTCTGGTCGAGTGGTGGGCGAAGAGCACCACGAACGCATGAGTGATCGGGGAACACAGAGCATGTCCAGCATCCGCTATCTCGGTCACGCCGGGTTCGTCGTCGAGCACGCGGGCACCAGGCTGCTGATGGACCCGTGGTTCTACCCGGCGTTCCTGCAGTCGTGGTTCCCGTACCCGGACAACCGCGCGCTGCTGCCGGACGTGGTCGGCGGCGGGTTCGACTATCTGTACGTGTCGCACGCGCACGAGGACCACTTCGACGAGAAGCTGCTGGAGCAGCTCCCCCGCGACATCACTGTCTTGGTGGCGAAGTACCGCTCGAAGATCATGGTGAAGCAGTTCAAGGCGCTGGGCTTCGAGAACGTGGTCGCGCTCGACCACAAGGAGTCCTACGAACTCGCCGAAGGCTTCACCGCGACGATCTACCTGGACACCAGTCACAAAGAGGACAGCGGGCTGCTGGTCGACATCGGCGGCTACCGCTTCCTCGACCTCAACGACTGCAACACCCCGATGTCCGAGCTGCCGTCGGAGATCGACCTGCTGGCGGCCCAGTTCTCCGGCGCCATGTGGTACCCGAACTGCTACGACTACCCCGCGCGGGTGATGGCGGAGAAGGTCGCGGGCGTCCGCGACGACCTCATGGACACGCTGTACCGCAAGGTGAAGCTGACCGGCGCCAAGGCGTTCCTGCCGTCGGCGGGCCCGGCCTGCTTCCTCGACCCGGAACTGGCGGCCTACAACGACCGTGACGCCACCATCTTCCCCGTGTGGGACCAGGTGGCCGACGGGTTCACCGCGGCGTGCCCGGAGGCCGAGGTCATCCGGATCGGTCCCGGCGACCACATCCGGATCGAGTCGGGCAAAGCGGTTGCCGATCGCGCTCCGGAGTCCAAACTGGACGAAGACCTCGACGCGTACCGCGAGCGGCGGCGCGACGAGTGGGAGGCGTTCTACGCCGGCGCAGAGCCGCAGGTCACGATGGAAGAGATCGAGAAGTACTTCGGCACCCTGCAGCAGTGGAACAAGCGATTCCTCGGCGACTACAGCAAGGACATCCGGCTCATCGCGGGCACGGACAATTGGGACGTCCGTCTGGGCAAGCTCGCCGAGCACTTCGTCATCGAGGGCGAAGAGCCTTATGACCCCGCTTACACACTCTTGGTGTCACCGAGGGTGCTCAGGCTGATCGTCGACGGTAAGACCGGTTGGGAAGAGGCGCTGCTTTCGATGCGACTCGGCCTGCACCGCGAGCCCGATGTATTCGATCTCACATTCATGGGACTGCTCCGTTACGGAAACCACCCGGCGCAGACCATGCAGATGCTCCGTGAGCGGCAGAACACGGAAACGATCGAGCGCGACGGCCTGCGGATCCAGCGGTTCTGCCCGCACGCCGGCGAGGACCTGACGTTCGCCGAGATCAGCGACGGCAAGATCGAATGCCCCCGCCACCACTGGATTTGGGATGCCCGAACGGGCAGCTGCGTGGACAAGGCGTCGATCGACCTGCGGGTCGAGGTGCTCGATCCGGACTCGCCGGTGCTGGTGCCGCGGAACGTCACCTGATCGGCGGCTGGTGCGGAACAACCCGGCTGTGGGAATTCACAGGTTGACGGCAACGAGAACAATGCGTGAAGGCGCATGTGCGAATTAGTGCGTTACCGAACTGTGGCAGTTGAAAAACCCGCTGGAGCTGGAATTCTGTAACGAGAGTGCGGTCACCGTCGATTTCGCAACCGACCAGATGCGGGAACCGAATACGGTGACTGGAGCAATTGTGATGCTATCGTTCCCATTCCGGCTGCCCGGATTCAGACGCAGCCGGACCGCAAGGGGGACCGCACTCTCCGCGACCATGGGTGTGGTGGCAGGCCTACTGATGGCGATCCCGGCCTCGACTCTGCTGGCGACGCCTGCCGCCGCCGCGCCCTGCACGGCGCCGGTCACCAACAAGGTCGCCTGCGAGAACACGCAGACCGGCACGCCGAACTGGCAGGTCGCCTCGTTCGACGACACCATCCACGGCTTCACCACGGACATCAGCTCGGCGCCGGGTGGCACCGTCACGTTCAAGGTGAACACCAACGCCGTGAACTACCACATCGACATCTTCCGCCTGGGGTACTACAACAACGACGGCGCGCGGCTCGTGCAGACGCTCGCGCGTAACGGTGCGCAGGTGCAGCCCGCCTGCCAGACCGAGGCCGCCACCGGCCTCGTCGACTGCGGCAACTGGGCGCCCTCGGTCACCTGGAACGTGCCGTCCACGGCCGTTTCCGGGCTGTACTACGCCGTTCTGCGCCGTGACGACACCGGCGGCGAGAACGAGATCGCCTTCGTCATCCGTGACGACACCAGCACCTCGAAGATCCTCTTCCAGACCTCGGATTCCACCTGGCAGGCCTATAACGCCTACGGCGGGCAAACCGGGCGGATGCCGAACGGCGGTGTCTACTCAGGACAGGGCGGGAACAGCCTCTACGGCGGCACCGGTCCCGGCGCGCAGGGCGCCGCGTACAAGGTGAGCTACAACCGGCCGCTCTACGGCCAGGGCGACGACAACTACATCTTCAACGCCGAAGTCCCGATGCTGAAGTTCCTCGAGGCCAACGGCTACGACCTCAGCTACACCACGGACACCGACACGGCCAGGCGCGGCAACCTGATCACCAACCACAAGGTGTTCATGGCCGTCGGGCACGACGAGTACTGGTCGAACGAGCAGCGCAACAACGTCGAGGCGGCCCGCGCCGCGGGCGTCAACATGGCCTTCTTCACCGGCAACGAGATCTTCTGGAAGACCCGGTGGGAGCCGAGCATCGGCCAGTCGACGAACGACTGGCGCACGGTGGTCTGCTACAAGGAGACCAAGGCGAGCGCCAAGATCGACCCGAACGCGCAGTGGACGGGCACCTGGCGTGATCCCCGCTTCAGCCCGCCGTCCGACGGCGGCAGGCCGGAGAACTCGCTGCTGGGCCAGATCTTCACCGTCAACGGCCGCCGGACCGACTCGATGAGCGTGCCTGCCGCGTACGGCAAGATGCGGCTCTGGCGCGGCACGTCGCTGGCGAACCTGGCGCCGGGCAACATCTACACGTTCAAGCCGGGCACGCTCGGCTACGAGTGGGACACGGTGGAGGACAACGGCTTCCAGCCGGCCGGTGTCGCCCAGCTCTCCCGCACCACGGTCAACATCAACGACGGCAACTACGTGCTGAAGGACTACGGCGACACCTACGGCACCGGCACGAAGACGCACGCGCTGACCTACTACCGCTACCAGCCCAGCGGCGCGCTGGTGTTCGGCGCGGGCACCGTGCAGTGGGCCTGGGGTCTCGACGACGCGCACGCGTTCGACTGGCAGGTCGAAGCCACCTCCGACATCCGGATCAAGCAGGCGACGATCAACCTGCTGGCGGACATGGGTGTGCAGGCTTCGACGCTGCAGGCCGGGCTGGTGCCCGCGACCGCCAGCCTCGACACGCTCGCGCCCACCGTCGCCATCACGAACGCGCAGGCGACCGCCGTCGGCAGCAACTACACCTTCTCCGGCACCGTCTCCGACAACGGCGGCGGCCAGGTCGCGGGGGTGGAGGTGTCGACGGACAACGGCACCACCTGGCACTCGGCGACGTGGACGGCGGGCACCACGAACTGGAACTACACCTTCGTGCCGGAGACCGCGGGCACCCCGGTGCTCAAGGTCCGCGCGGTCGACGACTCGGCGAACCTGTCGGCCGCCGTGTCCAAGCAGATCACGGTCATCCCGCGCAGCTGCCCGTGCAGCATCTGGACCGACCAGACGGTGCCGGGCACCACGTCGACGGCCGACAACGGCCCGGTCGAGGTCGGGGTGAAGTTCCGCGCCAGCTCCGACGGCTACGTCCGGGGCATCAAGTTCTACAAGGGCGCGAACAACACCGGCGCGCACACCGGTTCACTGTGGACGGCCGGCGGTCAGCTGCTCGGCACCGGCACCTTCGTCGGCGAGACCACGAACGGCTGGCAGACACTCGCGCTGCCGACCTCGGTCCCGGTCACCGCGGGCACCACGTACGTCGCCTCGTACTACGCGCCGACCGGCCATTACGCGTCCGACCTCGCCTACTTCAGGGACAAGGGCGCGACGCTGGATCCGCTCGTCGCGCTCAAGAGCGGCATCGACGGCCCGAACGGCGTGTTCCGCTTCGGCTCACCAGGCTTCCCCACTCAGTCCTATGGGGACACCAACTACTGGGTGGACGTCGTGTGGGCGCTCGATCCCGGCCCGGACACCCGCGCGCCGGTGATGCTGTCGACCTCGCCAGCCTCTGGCGAGAGCTCGATCGGGCTCAGCTCGCCGGTCTCGGTCACCTACGACGAGAACATCGCACCGGGTTCGGTGACGTTCTCGCTGACCTACTCCGGTGGTTCGGAGGCCGGGTCGATCTCGATCGACGGCGGCAAGGTGACGTTCACCCCGAGTTCCACTTTGGACCCGGGCACGACCTATACCGCGACGATGCACGCCGCCGACGCCTCGGGTAACCAGGCGAACACGGTGACCTGGACGTTCAAGACCGGTTCGCCGAGACCGGCGGCCTGTCCGTGCACGATCTGGGACGACTTCACGCATCCGGCGAGCCCGGCCGACCCGTACGACACGGCTCCGGTCGAGGTCGGCACGAAGGTCCGGTTCGACTCCAAGGGCCAGGTGCTCGGCGTCCGCTTCTACAAGGGCGCGGGCAACACCGGCTCGCACACCGGCTCGCTCTGGTCGTCGACCGGGACGAGGCTCGCGACGGGCACGTTCAGCGGTGAGTCCGCGATCGGCTGGCAGACGCTGAACTTCAGCTCGCCGGTCAACGTCAGCGCGAACACGACGTACGTGGTCTCGTACTACGCGCCGAACGGGCATCCGGCCGGTGACAACGGCGGGTTCGACACGGAGAAGTCGTACCAGGCGATCCACGGACTGGCCGACGGCGTCGACGGCGGAAACGGCGTCTACAAGGCGGGCAGTGGCGGCGGGTTCCCGACGTCGACCTACCGCGCCAGCAACTACTGGGTCGACGTGATCTTCCAGAACGGGCTCAACGGCGACACCACGCCGCCGACGATCACGAACCGCACACCGGCTCCGGGCGCCACCGGAACTCCGTTGGCGGGCACGGTCAGCACGACGTTCAGCGAACCGGTCGACCTGACCAGCGCGCAGTTCTCGCTGTCCGATCCCGGCTCGGCGAAGCTATCCGGCTCGCTCGCACTGTCCGCGGACCAGAAGACGGTCACCTGGACGCCGGCGGCCAGGCTGGTGGCGGGCACGACGTACGCGGTGAGCATGAAGATCGCCGACGCGAACGGCAACCCGATGCCGGCGGCCTCGACGTGGACGTTCACCACGGCGGCGACGCAGACCTGTCCTTGCACACTGTTCAGCGCGGCGACGACACCGACGATCCTGTCGGCCGACGAAGCCACCTCGCTCGAACTGGGTGTCCGGTTCAGCTCTTCGGTCGACGGCAATGTCACCGGCGTCAAGTTCTACAAGGGAACGGGCAACACCGGCACGCACACCGGTTCACTGTGGACGGCCGACGGCACGCAGCTGGCCACCGGCACGTTCACCGGTGAGACGGCGTCGGGCTGGCAGACGCTGACGTTCAACGCACCGGTGGCCATCACGGCGGGGCAGAGCTACATCGCCTCGTACACCGCGCCCAACGGGCACTACTCGGCGAACGCGTTTTACTTCGAGCAGACCGGGGTGAGCAGCGCACCGCTGACCGCGCCCGCGACCGGAGGCGGCACGCCGAACGGCGTGTACAAGGTCGGACCGGGCTTCCCGGACTCGACCTACCGAGGCGGCAACTACTGGGTCGACGTCGTGTTCTCGCCGAGCGCATGACGGATGCCGGTACCCCGGGACGGCGACTGGTGGTCGTCGTCTCGGGGGTGACGTGGGACGGGGTCAAGGGCTCCGAACGCCAGCTGGCGGAGGCACTGACCGAGCATTTCGACATCCTGTGGGTCGATCCGCCGGTCTCCCCCGCGACCCCCGACCGTTATCGCGGGGTCGCGGCCTCGGCCGGTCGCCAGTGGCGGCCGGTGCTGCGGGAGGTCACCAGCACGATCGGGCGGCTCACGCCGGTCGCGTTGCCCGGCCTGACCAGGCCGGGCATCCGGTCGACGACCTGGCCGCTGGTGCGTGCCCAGCTGGCCTGGGCACTGCGGCGGCTGCGCAGGCGGCCGCGTGCGGTGCTGGCGTGCTCGCCGCACGACGTGCTCGGCCGCTGGGGATCGTCCACTGTGGACGTCCTGTACGGCACGGACGACTGGGTCGCGGGCGCCGAGCTGATGCGGCTCGACCGGGACCGCGTCGCAGGCGAGGAGCGGAAGTCGTTGCGGCGCGCGGATCTCGTGCTCGCGGTCGGCCCGGAGCTGGCCGCGCGCTGGCGTGGTCTCGGGCCGGAGCCGATGCTGTTCCCCAACGGCTGCGCGCCGGACGCCTACCTCGCCGAGGTCGAGCCCGCCGCGTTGCCGGACGGTTTCCCGACCCCGGTCGCGGGACTGTCCGGCCAGCTGTCCGACCGGATCGACCTCGCGCTGCTGGAGGCCGTCGCGGACACCGGGGTCGGCTTGCTGCTGGTCGGCCCGCGTGACCCCGGCTGGTATCCGGCACGCGTGGATTCCTTGCTGGCCAGGGAAAACGTGCATTACGTCGGCCCTGTGCCGTTCGACGACCTGCTGCCGTATCTCGCCAGGTTCGACGTCGGGCTCACCCCGTACGCGGACTCGGCGTTCAATCGCGCGTCCTTCCCGCTGAAGACGCTCGAGTACCTCGCCGCCGGGAAACCGGTGGTCAGCAGCGAGCTGCCGGCGAGCAGGCGACTCGCGGATGAAACCGACGAGATCCGATTGGCCGACAGTCCCGCGGCGTTCGCCGAGGCGGTGCTCGCGGCGGCCATCCAGGCGCGTGACCCCGCGGCGGTGTCGGTGCGCCGCGGGGTCGCGCGTGCGCACTCGTGGTCGGCGCGCGCGGAAAAGCTCGCCGGGCTGATCGGCTGATGTCTCAGTAACAGCGGGCATTCGGCGACCGATTCTCTCTTCGAGCAAACGACAAAAAGGGGAGCCGACTTGATTCCGGTTATGCGACCGTTCCTGGGTGAGGAAGAGGCCGAGGCGGTCGCGGAAGCGGTCCGCTCCGGCTGGGTGGCGCAGGGCCCCAGGGTGGCCGAGTTCGAGCAGGCGTTCGCCGCGCACACCGGCTCCGCGCACGGCGTCGCCGTCTCGTCCTGCACCACCGCGCTGCACCTGGGCCTGTACGTGCTCGGCGTCGGGCCTGGCGACGAGGTCGTGGTGCCCTCGTTCAGCTTCATCGCCAGCGCGAACGCCGTTCGCTACTGCGGCGCGACGCCGGTGTTCGCCGATGTCGACGTGCTCACCGGCAACCTGACGGCCGAGACGGTCGCCGCGGTGCTCACCCAGCGCACCAAGGTCGTCATGGCCGTCCACCAGGGCGGATTGCCCGCCGACGTCGACGCGATCCGCGCGGCCTGCGGCGACATCCCGGTGCTCGAAGACGCGGCCTGTGCCGCCGGTGCGACCTACCGTGACCGGCCGGTCGGCGCCGGCGCGCTGGCCGCCTGGTCGTTCCACCCGCGCAAGCTGCTCACCACGGGTGAGGGCGGCATGATCACCACCGACGACGCCGACCTCGCCGCGCGGATGCGCAGGCTGCGTGAGCACGGCATGAGCGTCTCGGCGGCGGACCGGCACGCGGCGGCGGGCAAGGCGATCGTCGAGCAGTACCTCGAAACCGGGTTCAACTACCGGATGACCGACATCCAGGCCGCGATCGGCCTGGTCCAGCTGAGGAAGCTGCCCGCGCTCGTCGAGCAGCGGCGTGCGTTCGCGGCGCGGTACCACGAGCTGCTGGCGAAGGTGCCCGGCGTGCGTGCCGTGCAGGATCCCGCTTACGGGACAACGAATTTCCAGGCGTTCTGGGTGCTGCTCGACGACGATGTGCCCGTCGAGCGCAACGACGTGCTGGCCCGGCTGGCCGCCGAAGGCATTTCCGCGCGCCGCGGGATCATGGCCTCGCACCTCGAACCGGCATACGCGGGTCACCCGCACGTGGCGCTGCCGTCGACCGAACGGCTCACGAACCGGTCGCTGATCCTGCCGCTGCACCACGAGCTGACCGACGCCGACCAGGTGCGGATCGTGGACGTGCTCGCGGCGGCGCTCGAACCGGCCACGGTCTGATGAGCGCGGGGGGAAATCCGGATCGCCTGCTGGCCTTGTGCGCGGAAGCGGTCGAGCGCATGAAGCTCGATCTCAGCGGCCGCGTGGTGGTCACCGAAGCGGCGACCGGCGCGTACGCCGTGACGCCGGTGCTGGCCGCGATGGCGGGCGCGGCCGAGGTTCGCGCGCTGTCGAAGGACAGCCGGTACGGGTCGGCGCGGGACGCCGAAGACGGGATCAGGCGGCTGGGCGCGGACGTGAAGTTCAGCCGGGTCAAGGACGCCGCGCTGTTCGACGGCGCGGACGTGGTGACCAACAGCGGGCATCTGCGGCCGCTCGACGCCGAGACGATCTCGTGGCTGCGGCCGGGTTCCGCGATCAGCCTGATGTACGAGCCCTGGGAGCTGCGGCCCGGTGAGGTCGACCTCGACGCGTGCCACGCGCGCGGTGTGCACGTCGCGGGCCCGAACGAGCATCACCCGTCGATCGGTGTGTTCGAGTATTCCGGCGTGATGGCCGTGAAGCAGCTGCTCGACGCCGGGGTGCCCGTGCTCGGCAGTCGCGTGCTTTTGTTGTGCGACAACGTGTTCGCCTCCGACATCGAGCAGGGCATCACGGCTCTGGGCGGGCACGTCACGACCGCCGCGAACCTCGACGGCGCGCCTTCCGGGCGGCTGGACGCGGTCATCGTCGCGCTCTCCCCCGGCCCCGCGCCGGTGCTCGATTCCGTTGCGGTCAAGCGAATTCGCGGCGAGCACCCCGGCGCGGTGCTGATCCAGTTCTGGGGTGACATCGAGCGCGACGACCAGGCGTGCTGGCCGCCGTCGGCGCCGGATCCCGGGCACATGGGGATCCTGCCGTCCGCGGTCGGCGCCGACCCGATCGTCGCGCTGCAGACCGGCGGGCTGAAGGTCGGCGAGCTGCTGACCCGCGGCCGTCCGGTGACCGAAGCCGAAGAAGCGTTGCTGCTGAGGGTGGAGCCCCGATGAGAATCCTGGTTTACCCGCACGCGATGGAGATCGGCGGCTCGCAGCTCAACGCGCTGCAGCTGGCAGGCGCCGTCCGCGATCTCGGGCACACCGTCGACGTGATCTCCGAGCCGGGCCCGCTGGTCGAGTACGTCCACGAGCTCGGGCTCGAGCACCACGAGATCCCGGCCGAGCGGCGACGCCCGTCGCGTGGCGTGTCGCGGCAGATCGCCGACATCATCGCCGACCGCGACATCGACCTGGTGCACGGCTACGAGTGGCCGCCCGTGCTCGAAGGCCTCGCGGCGACCGGGCTCGGGCACGGCGCGCTGGTCGGCACGGTGCTGTCGATGTCGGTCGTGCCGTTCTTCCCGCGCACCGTGCCGCTGCTGGTCGGCACCGAGCAGATCCGCGAGGCGGCCGTCGCCGCCGGGCACACCAGGGTCTCGCTGCTGGAGCCGCCGGTGGACACCGAAGGCGACCACCCCGGCGTCGACGGCTCGGCGTTCCGCGCCGAGCACGGCTTCGACGACGACGTCACGCTGGTCGCGATGGTCTGCCGGCTCGTGCCGGAGCTGAAGCTCGAAGGCCTGCTCGCGGCATGCGACGCGGCCGGTCAGCTGGCCAGCGCCGGCCGCAAGCTGCGGCTGGCGATCGTCGGCGACGGACGCAGCCGCGACGAGGTCGCCGCGCGCGCGGCCCGCGCCAACGACGCGGCCGGGTACGAGGTCGTCACGCTCACCGGCGAAGTCGCCGACCCGCGGCCGGCCTACGCGGCGGCGGACATCCTCATCGGGATGGGCGGCTCGGCGCTGCGCGGCATGTCGTTCGGCAAACCACTCGTCGTGGTCGGTGAGCAGGGCTACAGCGAGCTTCTGACGCCGCAGACGGCGAGCACCTTCCTGCAGGCCGGTTGGTACGGCCAGGGCCCGGGTTCGCGCGGCTCGGGCGTCATCGCGCTGCGCGAGGCGCTCGACACGCTCGTCGACTCGCCGCAGCGGCGTGCCGAACTCGGCGGATTCGCCCGCGACCTGGTCGTCGAGCGCTTCAGCCTGCGTTCCGCCGCGCTGTTCCTCGAGCGCGTGTACGCGGCGGCACTCGCGCAGCCGACGCCGCGGCCGAGGCTGGCCGCCGACAGCGCACGCAGCGCGGCCGGGCTGTTCGGCTACAAGGTCCAGCGCAAGATCCAGCAGTTCCGCGGTACCGCGCGTACCGACGACGCCAACGCCACCCCGGTGCTGGCTCAGCGTTCCTCGAAGGAGAGTTGAGATGACCTCAGTACCGCTGGTCGATCTGGCGGCACAGCAGGAGCAGGTGGCCGACGAGGTGGCCGTGGGCTGGGCCGAGGTGCTGAAGAACACCGCGTTCGTCGGCGGCCCGCAGGTCAGCGCGTTCGAGGCCGAGTTCGCCGCCTACTCCGGGGTCGACCACTGTGTCGGCGTCGCCAACGGCACGGACGCGCTCGAGCTCGCGCTGCGCGCACTCGGCGTCGGCCCCGGCGACGAATGTGTGTTGCCCGCCAACACCTTCATCGCGACGGCCGAGGCAGTGGCGCGCACCGGCGCGACCCCGGTGCTCGTCGACTGCGTCGAGGACACCCTGCTCATCGACGTCGACCAGGTTCAGGTCGGACCGAAGACCAAGGCACTCATCCCGGTGCATCTCTACGGCCAGACGGCGCCGGTCGAGCGGCTGCGCGACCTGGGCGTCCCGGTGCTCGAAGACGCCGCGCAGGCGCAGGGCGCGCGGCGGCACGGTGTCACCGCGGGCGGCCTCGGCGACATCGCCGCGACGAGCTTCTACCCAGGCAAGAACCTTGGTGCGTATGGGGATGCGGGCGCGGTGCTGACCGGCTCCGCGGAGCTGGCGAGTGCTGTCCGGCTGCTCGGCGCGCACGGTTCGCCGCGCAAGTACGAGCACCCTGTGCTCGGGTTCAACAGCCGTCTGGACACGCTGCAGGCGGTCGTCCTCTCCGCGAAGCTGCGTCGGCTCGAAGGCTGGAACTCCGCGCGCCGTCTCGCCGCTGACCGATACACCGAGCTGCTCGGCGAGGTGCCCGAGGTGCGCACGCCGGTCGTGCTGGAAGGCAACGAGCCGGTCTGGCACCTGTACGTCGTGCGCGTCGCGGACCGCGACCGCGTGCTGGGCGAGCTGCACGCGACGGGCATCGGCGCGGGCATTCACTACCCGACCCCGGTTCACTTGAACGGTGCGTTCAGCTCACTCGGTCAGGGCGTCGGCGCGTTCCCGGTCGCCGAGCGCGTCGCAGGCGAGTTACTGTCGCTGCCGCTGTTCCCGGAGATCACCCAGGCCCAGCAGGAGTACGTGGTCGACACACTCAAGAAGGCGATCCGATGACCGGAGTCCGCGTCCACCCCAACGGCCTCTGCGAAAGCGACGAGGTCGGCGACGGCACCCGCGTGTGGGCGTTCGCGCACGTACTGCCCGGCGCGAAGGTCGGCAAGGATTGCAACATCTGCGACGGCGCGTTCGTCGAGGACGGCGCGGTGCTCGGCGACCGCGTGACGGTCAAGAACGGCACCCTGGTCTTCAGCGGCGTGACCTGCGAGGACGAGGTCTTCCTCGGCCCGAACGTGTTGTTCACCAACGACCTCCGCCCCCGCGCCCACATCCGCAAGGGCCCCGAAGAGCTGGTGTCCACTGTGGTCCGCCGCGGCGCCTCACTCGGCGCGGGCACCGTGGTCGTCTGCGGCACCGAGATCGGCTCGTACGCCTTCGCGGCCGCGGGCTCGGTCATCACCCGCGACGTACCCGCGCACTCCTTCGTCGCGGGCAATCCGGCTCGCCACAAGGGCTGGGTGTGCTCGTGCGGCTTCCGCCTCAACGACTCCCTGAAGTGCGAAGACTGCGGCAACAGCTACCCGGACCTCGACAAGTGATCATCCGCGAAGCCCGCGACGACGACCTCGACGCGGTCTGGCGACTCCGCCGGATCGCCTTCGGCAGCTCCGGCCCCCGCCCCACGGCCTGGCCGGTATCCGACGAGCGCCGTCTCGTGGCCGAAGCGGGGGCCGTCCACGGCTACCTGCGCATCCGCCGCTTCGGCCAGTACTTCGGCGGCCGCGTGGTCCCGATGGGCGGCCTCGCCACGGTCGCCGTGGATCCCCACGCCCGAGGCAAAGGCGTCGCCAGCGGCCTACTCGACACGGCACTGTCGACGATGCGCGAAGACGGCCAGCCACTGTCCACTTTGTTCACCACGGTCCCGGCGCTCTACCGCGGCCGCGGCTGGGAGCAGTCCGGCGTCGTCGAGCACGCCGACATCCCGGTCGACGCCTTCCGCGCACTGCCGGAGTCCCCGGTTTCACTGGGCCCGATCGACAAAACGGCCTTCGACGCCATCACCGCCTGCTACCGCGCAACGGCCGTCGACGGCCTGCTCGACCGCACCCGCGAAGACCTCCTCGACAACGACTTCGCCACCCTCGCCCACGTCGAAGACACGGTCACCGGCTACCTCGACCTCGAGCGCCTCCCCGACCGCGTCATCTACGCCCGCGAGTTCATCGCCCGCGACCCGGCGACCGCGACCGCGCTCCTGCGGTCGCTCGGCTCATGGTCCGGCCTCATGCTGACGGTCCGCCTCCGCCTGACCGACCCCACGATGCTCGCGCTGGTACTCCCCACGGCGTTCAGCACGGTGACCGAGCCCTGGTACCTCCGCGTGGTCGACTTCCCGTCAGCGGTGGCTTCCCGAGGCTGGCCCACCGCGGCGTCGTTGTCCGACGGCGTCGCGGCCGAACTGGACATCGTCGACCCGCACGCCCCGTGGAACGCGGGCCCGCACCGCCTGATCATCGACGGAGACCAAGTCCGCTGCGAGCCCGGCGGCTCCGGCACGGTCGTCATGCACGCCCGCGCGCTCGGCCCCTGGTACGCCGGAGTCCCCACCACGACGTTGCGCGCGGCCGGTCTCATGACGGGTCCCCCGGCTCCCGCCCTGGACCTGCTCACCGCCAACAACGGCGCCCGGATGCTCGACGACTTCTGACACCACGCACCTGAGCGGTCGGCACGCGTACCTGGAGGGTCGGCGGGCGTACCTGAGGGGTCGGCGGGCGTGCCGACTCGTCAGGTACGCGTGCCGACCTTCTGGGTACGCGAGGTGGCTCTTCGGGTACGGGGGTCGTGCGCGTTGCGGGCGGTTAGAACCGCCCGCAACGCGCACGACCCCAAGCCTCAACCCAGGTGGCGAAGCTCCTGCCGCAGCGGCCAGACGAACGGGGCGTAGACCAGCGCGCAGGCCAGGCCGCCCACGACCAGCAGGAGGGCCGACGGCGCGAAGGCCAAGCGCAGCAGCAAGAGCACGCCGACCATCGCCAAGCTCCCCAGCACCGGCCGAACCAACGGCCGCACCAGCGAAGCCAGGTGCACCCCAGTCCGCCCGACAGCCAAAGCGAAGGCGGGCAGCGCGACCAGCAAGGCCACGGCCGCATGCGCCAGGGCAACCCCTTCGATCCCTCCGAAGTAGGCACCGACCGGGAGGGCCACGGCCAGCGCAGCCAGCCATCCCCCCTGAAGCCACATCGTCGTACGCGAGCGCCCCAGAGCGACCAGGTAGTCGTAAGCGAGCTCGCAAGCCACCCGCACCAGAGCAAGCACCGCGAGCCACTGCAGAGCCGCCGCCGAGGCCGCCCACTTGTGACCGTACAAAGTGGACACCAGCGGCAGCGCGAGCAAGCCGAGCAGCACGCACACCGGCAGCGTGAACACGGCCAGCAGGGAGGTGAACCGGGCGAACGTCGCCTCCCGGGCCTCGCGGTCGTCTTGCAGCGCGGCGAAAGCGGGCAATGACACCCGGCGGACGACCATCGAGAACATGTTCACCGGCCAGCTCGACAGGTTGAAGGCCTGCAAAAAGAAACCGAGTGCGATCGCGCCGAGCATGCGGCCGGTGACGATGTAGTGGATGTTCAGCATCGCGAACACGAGCAGGCTGCCGCCGGCCAGCGGTAAGCCGAAGACGAGCAGTTCACGGGCCAGCGCGCGGTCGAAACCGGGCTTGGGCCACATGCGAACCAGGTAACAGAGCATCACGCCGGACAGGACGTTGCCGGTCAGCTGCCCGACCGCCAGGCTCCACGCGCCGTGGCCGGTGACCGCCATGCCGACCGTCACCGCGGTTGTGAGCACCAGGTTCAGTGAGTCGACGACGAGCCGGGAGCCCTGCTTGAACTCGCGGTTCGCGAGCTGGACCGCGGCGGCCGTGATGCCGTCGATGACCACCGTGACACACAGCAGGCGGACCACTCCGGTCGCCTCGGGTGCGCCCATCGCGGCCGAAAAGACCGGCGCGGTAAGGAAACAAACCACATAGAGCAGCGCGCTCGACAAGACCGAGATCGTCGTGACCGTCGGTGCGATGCGCTTCGGGTCGCCGGGCCAGCGGACGATCGCGATGCTCACGCCCAGCTCGTTCAGTGACAGCATCGCGGTCAACGCGACCAGTGCGACCGCGTAGACGCCGAAGTCCTCCGGTGCCAGCAGGCGCGCCAGCACGATTCCGGTCAGGAAGGTGCCGAGCCTGCCGACGACCGTGTTGAGCAGGCTCAGTCCCAAGGCTCTTCGTACCTTGGAAGACTCTTTCGTGGTCACGAAGGCTCCTTAACCCGAGCGCGCAAAATCTGGACGAAAGCGGCCGAAGCGAGCAGGATCGTCAGCCCGTCCAGCGGCACCCGGAACCGTAGCCGGGTGAAGAAAACGGCCAGCAGCAACAGGTTCACCACGATCAGCCCGGCGGCGAGCTTCTCCTCCGGCGAAAGCCTTCGCCAAAAAAGGACCCGCCACAAGGCCAGCAGAAGGATCGGATAGTAGGTCACCGCGAGCAACAGGTCGGAGGTCCGGTTGCCCTGGCCGGACGTCGCCATCTCGCTCGAGTAGGCGAAGTTGTTCGCGACCTTCTTCGCGTACAGGACCGCCGCGTCGCCGGGGTGCGCCTTGATCCACGCGACCGCGCTGTCGCTGTAGAACTTGTTGATCCCGACCTCGTCCAGGTGCCGGTCCTTGGCTTCCTGGTCGTACCGCGAGATGTCGACGCTGGTGCCACTGCCCGCCGTCGTGTGCTCACTGTTGCCGAGCAGCAGGTTGATGCCGTCGTTGGTCGACACCGGCACGAAAGCGTGCAACTGGACCGCGTTGCGCACGCACCAAAGCCCGGGGATCACGGCCACCACGACCAAGATCGCGGCGGCGACCTTCCAAGCCGCGCGACGGTTACGCCAAGCCAGCCACAGCACGACAATGAACACCGACACCGCGAAGTTCGGCACGGTCACCGCCAGCAGACCACCCGAAATCCCAGACACGACAACAAAACCGAGCCGCGCGCGGCCCGCGCTCTCGGAAGCGCGGAGGCCGAACTCCAGGTGAGCCAGCAGCAGGAACAATGCCGGGATCTGCGGATACAGCGCCGTCGCCGTGTAGATCCCCAGCGGATAGCAGGCCATGACCACCGAAGCGATCGCGCCGACCGCGGACGAGCCGATGCGGCGGCCGATCCGGTACGCGAGCCAGACGCAACCGGCGAGCGCGAGCACGCCGATCAGCCGCATCGCGAGCACGCTTCCGCCGGTCAGCCAGTACACCGGCAGCAGCAGGAACGAGTACCCCGGCGGCCGGTACGCGGTCGCCTGGACGCCGTCGGCGCTGAAGCCGACGCCTTCGGCCATGGACTGGGTGAGCCGGACGTAGACCTGCTCGTCGAGGTAGCGCAGCGCGTCGCCGAGGAAGATCGCGTATCCGCCCGCGACCACCAGGCTCACCACGATCGCGACGGCCGCTATCCGCGGCGCCGATTCGTCGAGCCGGTCGAGGAAGGTGCGTCTGACTCCGGTGGTCATTTCTGCGGGCTCCCCATCTTCAGCCGCATGGCGCGGGTGAGCACGACTCGCACGGTCGGCGGGTCGATGCCGGCGGCGACCTGTTCGGCCCGTGTCGAGCGCAGCAACGCGCCTGCCAGCCCGCACAGCAGGAAGGCGAGCCCGGTGGCCATCGAGAAGGCGAGCAGGTCGAAGGTGGCGGCGCCGAGCGCGAGCACGGAGATCGAGGCCACCAGCGTCAGCCCGAGGTCGCGCAGGTGCGGATCGCGGGTCATGGTCCGCGCGCGCAATGCCGCGTAGGCGCCGAGCACGAAGATCGCGATCAGCGCGAACAGGCCGATGAAACCGTTCTGTACCAACGTTCCCAGGTACTGGTTGTCGAGCGGGCCGTACTTGTTCGGCAGATACGTGCCCAGTCCCCTGCCGAGCAGCGGGTGCTGCGCGATGTACACACTGGACGTCGCGTAGTCGTCCGTGCGGCCGCTGATGGACGTGTCGGTGCCGATCTCGGCGAACAGGCCGTAGAGCGTGCCCACCAGCCCCGGCACCATGAACCGCATCAGCACCAGGAACGCCAGTCCCACGAAGAACGCCCTGATCCGGCGCTTGCCTGGCCAGCCGATCAGCAGGATCACCGAGGCGAGCGCGAGGCCGAGGATCGCCGACCGCGAGAGCGAGACCATCGCGCCGGTCGCGACGATGCCGAGGCAGATCCACCAGCGCCTGGCCGATTCGCCCTTGTCCTGCGCGGTGAACGCGAAATGCGCGGCGATCGGCAGGGCGACCGCGCACACCACCCCGAATTCGATCGGATGACCGGTGGTGCCCGCTGGTCTTCGGAACGCGGCCCGCTCGAGCACGAACCCGTCGGAGGTGACCGGGTGCAGCCCGGGAATCACCATGTACTGGGTCAGGTCGAAGTTGAGCAGGAACTGCAGGATGCCGATCATCGCGAGCGCGGTGGTCGCCACCAGCACGCATTTCGCGACCAGTTCGACCCGCGCGACGCCGCGCACGCCGTCGACCACCGCGAGCCCGGCGAGCGTGACGCCCAGGATCGTGACGAGTGTGCGATCGGCCGAGTTGAGCTCGTCCTCCGGCAGGTAGTTGCGCGTGGCGTAACCGTAGGTGGCGAGCTGGGTCACGATGAACACGAACAGCGCCGTCCGCGCCACGTTGCGGCCCTTGGCGGCGTTGAGCGTGGTCACCAGCTGCGAGCAGAACCACACCAGGCCGAGGAAGAGCCCGACCAGGGTGGCCGGGGTGATGGACATCGAGACCCCGGAGACCACCAGCCTGGCGGGCACGATCAGCGTGACGACGGAGTAGACGCAGACCATCGTCGTGCCGTCTCGGCGGCGACGGGGCCCGGTCGCCAGCAGGAATCCGAGGTCCTCATCGCGGACGGTCATCTCGGAACGGCCCTAGCGTGGATCGCGGGAGCGCGGGCTGGGCGTCGGCTTGGCGACCGGCGTCAGGATGCGAGTGGTCTCTTCGGACTTCGGCGCGGGATCGGCCGCCTTCGGCCAGGCCGGTTCGGGTTGTTTGACCGGCTTCGGCGCTTCGGCCTGCTTGGGCGCTTCAGGCTGCTTGGCCACTTCGGGCTGCTTGGGCTTTGGCTCGGCCTTTGCCGCTTTTTCCTTGCCAGGGTGGGTTTTCTTGTAGTTCTTGTAGCTCTCGAAGCCGTACGCGGCGGTCAGGCCCGCGACCAGGCCGAGCACCAGCGCGACGGCCGCGTAGCGCACCTTGCCACCGATCTTGGCCTTGCCGTCGGCGGGCATCACCACGGAGTCGGCGCGGATGTAGGTCGATTCGGGCGCCTGCAACGCCTGCTGCCGCGCGGCGAGTTCCTTGCGCGCCAGGTCCAGCACGCTGGTGGCGGCCTTCTTCGCGGACGCGGGGCTGGCCCCGGTCGCCACGACGACGATGAACGGCCCGTTGAGCTGCCCGTTGCCCGCCTCGTACGCGGCGGGCGCGCCGTCGATCGTCTCGAACTGCTTCTGCGTCGCCGGGTCCTTCAGCGTCTCGATAACGATTTGCGCACTGGTCGTCAAACTGCCGTCGAAGGCGAGCAGCGGGTTGATCTTCTCCGCCGGCTTCGACTCGCCGACGGCCACCTTCGCGCCGGACGACGGCGCGGTGAGCACGATGGTGCCGGTCGACTCGTACTGCGGCGAGACACTCAGGAACACGGCGACCGCCAGGCCCAACGACACCGCGAACACCGGAAGCGCGATGTACCAGCGCTTGAGGAGGACGCGGATCGTCATCCAGAAGTCCATGTAGCTGTCCCCGATCCAATGGCGTGCGAGCAGAAGGCAGGCACGTCTGTGTCAGCGATTCAATCGGTGCCCGCACTCAACTGTTACAGCAGGTGACCGGTCAGGTGTTAACGCCCGGCGAGTCCATCACGACTAACCGGCCAGGTGCGCTCTCCGCAGCAGAGAGTACGCCGGAGAGGCCCCGTGGATGTACCTGTCATCACGCTCTGCGCCCGAAGCAGGGCTTTCCTCCACCGATCGCGGCAAGATCCCGCCGGTGGTCTTCGCCCTGGGCACGGTCAGCCTGCTCACGGACATCTCGGCGGAGATGATCACCGCGTTCCTGCCGATCTACCTGCTCTATACCCTCCAGCTGGGTTATGTCCAATTTGGACTGTTAGACGGGCTTTACAACGGCGCGACCGCGTTGCTGCGCCTCATCGGCGGGTACGTCTCCGACAAGCTGCAACGCCCGAAGCTGGTCGCGCTCGTGGGCTACGCCACATCCACGGTGACGAAACTGGCCTTCCCCGTGGCAGGCGCGTCCGGACTCGGCATCGGCGGCGTGCTCGCGGCCGACCGCGCGGGCAAGGGCCTGCGCACGGCGCCGCGTGACGCGCTGATCACCCAGGCCACCAAGCCGGGACGGCTGGGCCGCGCGTTCGGCGTGCACCGGTCGATGGACACGGTCGGCGCGCTGATCGGGCCACTGGTGACCTTCTGGATCCTGCGTGACCTCGGCAACGAGTCGACGCCGGTGTTCATGGTGAGCTTCCTGTTCGGCCTGATCGGGCTGATCGTGCTCGTCACCTTCGTGCGTGAGCCGAAGAAGTCCGCGCCCGTACCCGGCGCGGCGCCGGTCTCGTTGAAGGCCTGTGTGCGCCTGCTCAAGGACCGTCAGGTCCGGCGGATGACGCTGGCCGCCGCGGCACTCGGCCTGGTGACGCTCAGCGACGCGTTCGTGTTCGTCGTGCTGCAGAAGTCGACCGGCGTGCCGTTCGACTACCTCCCGCTGATGCCGCTCGGCACGGCGCTGGTCTTCCTGAGCGCGGCCGTCCCGATGGGCTGGCTGGCGGACAGGTTCGGCCGCTGGCAGGTGTTCTACGCCGGTCACGTGCTGCTGCTCGGTGTTTATGTGGTGTTGGTCACCGGCGGCGGCGGTGTGGTGATGCTGGTGGCCGCTTTGCTGCTGCACGGGTGTTTCTACGCGGCGACCGACGGCGTGCTGATGGCCTACGCGGGCCCGCTGGTCCCGCCGGAGCTGCGCGCGAGCGGGCTCGCCGTGGTGCAGACCGGCCAGGCCGTGGCCCGCCTGGTCTCGTCGGTGCTCTTCGGTGTCATGCTCACCGTGCTGACCATGAAATCCGCGCTGCTGATCGTGTTCGGCGCCTTCCTGCTCGCACTCGCCGTGGCTGCCATGCTGCTCGGCCGAAAGGTCACCTCGTGAAAACCTGGGTACAGGCCCACCGTGTGCTGCTGGGGGTCGCGGCGATCGTCGTCGTGCTGGCGGCCGGCGGTGTCTACGTGGCCGCGACCGCGGCGAGCCGTGGCGCCGAGACGGCGGGCGCGTCCGCGCCGGTCACCGGCGACCTGCTCTTCGTCGACATGAAGGACGGCCAGGACCACGTCGAGAAGGTGCGCCAGGACGCGCCGGACGGGCCGCGCGGCGCCACCACGTTGCGCTGCCAGCGGATCTACGTGGCCGGCGGCACCACCATCTGCCTGCGGCTGGCCGGGCTCGGCCCGACCTACGAGGCGGCCGTGCTGGACGCGTCCGGCAAGGAGCTGCGCACCATCGGGCTGGCGGGCATCCCCAACCGGGCCCGAGTCTCGGCGTCCGGCCAGATCGTCTCGTGGACGACCTTCGTCAGCGGCGACTCCTACACCGTGCCCGGCGGCTTCTCCACCAGGACGGGCATCCTCGACCTGCGCACCGGCCAGCTGATCGACACCCTCGAGTCGTTCACCGCGACCGTCCAGGGTCAGCAATTCACCATCGCCGACCGCAACTTCTGGGGCGTCACCGTCGCGTCGGACGACCGGACCTTTTACGCGACCATGGCGTCGCAGAACCGCACCTGGCTGATGAAGGGTGATCTGGTCGCCAAGACGTTGACCGATGTTCGCCAGACGGCCGAATGCCCGTCGCTTTCCCCCGACGGCACCCGGGTCGCGTACAAAAAGCGCAACACCAGGCTCGGACCTTGGGAATTGGCTGTGCTGGATTTGGGCAGCGGCAAGGAAATAACTTTACCCGGGACGAGCGGTATCGACGATCAGGCCGCCTGGCTCGACAACGGCAGGCTGGCGTACGGCAAAGCTTCACAGCCGGGCCACAAACCGTCCATCTACGCGGTGCCGGCCGACGGTTCCGGCCAGCCCGCACTCATGGTCACGGACGCGGCTTCGCCGGTTCCTCTGCACTGATTCCGTTAATGGGATGTAAATTGTTGCCCTGTAACGAATCTCGTCCCATTACCGACTCTTCGATCGCGAAACCCGTGGTTTCGCCACCGCGCTGGCACCCCAGCGAACCCGGTGCTCCTCCTCCCCGCTTGCCGAGGTATCGCCAGATGAGTACCGAGCCCGCCACCCGACTGGACCCGCTCAGACGTACCGTGCGTGTCGGTGCGGTCGACATTTTTTCCTTGCGTGAGACCGAATTGGTCCGAATGGTGGAACAGGCCTGGCGGGTTCGCAAAGGCGGCTGGATCGTCACGGCCAATGTGGACATTGTCAGGGCCGCGACCCGTGACGCACGTCTCGCCGAACTCGTCGCCGAGGCCGACGTCGTGGTCGCCGACGGCATGCCCGTCGTGTGGGCGGGCCGGATCGCGGGCGAACCACTGCCGGAGCGCGTGACCGGCGCTTCGCTGGTGTTCTCACTCGCCGAGGCCGCTGCCCGCGAGGGCCGGTCGATTTATCTGCTCGGCGGCCAGCCCGGTGTCCCCGAGGCCGCCGCCAAGGCGCTCACCGAGCGCTACGAAGGCTTGCTCGTCGCTGGCACCCAGTCACCGGAATTCGGCTTCGAGAAGACCCCCGACGGCCTCGACGCCGTCGCGCAGCTGGTCGTCGAAGCGAAGCCCGACCTCGTGCTCGTCGGCTTGGGCTTCCCCAAGCAGGAGCACACCATCAAGGCGCTGCGCGCCGCGCTTCCCGACAGCTGGTACATCGGCTGCGGCGCGGGCATCCCGATGGCGGCCGGTGAGTTCACCCGTGCGCCGACGGCCATGCAGCGCATGGGCGCCGAGTGGCTGCACCGCCTCGCGCTGGAGCCCAAGCGGCTCGCGCGCCGATACCTGCTCGAAGACGCGCCGTTCGCGCTGCGCCTGCTCGCCGGCGCGCTCCGGCGGCGGTTCACGTCCAAACCGGGGGTTTGATCGACCATGGCCACTCCGCTCGCCGTCGTGATCGTGACGTATCACAGCGAAGCGATCATCGAGGACTGCCTGCGGTCGGTGCTGACCGAGCTCGGCGACGACGACTCGGCTCGGATCATCGTGGCGGACAACGCCTCCACGGACCGGACGCTCGAACTCGTCGCCGCCACCGCGCCGCGCGCGCAGGTGCTCGCGCTGCGCACGAACGGCGGCTTCGGCGCCGGGGTCAACGCGGGTTTCGCCGCGGCCGAGGGGCATGACGTCCTCGTGCTCAACCCCGACGTCCGGCTGCGTCCCGGCACGGTCAAGGCACTACGCGACCGGCTGGCGACACCGGGCACCGGCATCACGGTCCCGCTGCTGCTCGACGAGGACGGCAACACCCAGCTGTCGCTGCGCAGGCGGCCGACGACGCTGCGCGCGCTCGGCGAGACGCTGCTCGGCGGCACCCGGTCCGGCCGGATCCCCGCGCTCGGCGAGCTGATCGTCGACAAAAAGCGTTACCAACGCTCGGACACTGTCGACTGGGCGACCGGCGCGGCCTGGCTCATCTCGGCCGAGTGCCGCGCGGCCATCGGCATGCTGGAGGAGCGCTACTTCCTCTACTCCGAGGAGACCGACTATCACCTGCGCGCGGTCGACCACGGGTTCGCCGTGCGCAACGAGCCCGCGGCCGTCGCCGTCCACATCGGCGGCGAGCAGTCGACGTCCCCGACGCTGTGGGCGCTGTCGGCGACCAACCGCGTGCGCCTGCGCCGCGAGCGCGACGGGCTGCCCGCCGCGGTCGCGATGTGGTTCGCCGTGTTCGCCAACGAGCTGCTGCGCGCGCTCACGCGTGGCCGTGACGGCGGCGCCAAGCACCGGCTCGCGCTGCGCGAGCTGCTGCCGATGCGGCGGTGGCCGTCGCAGAGCGCCGAGCGCGGGTACATCTGCTTTTCGGCGCAGGACTGGTGGTACCACAACCAGGCGCACTCGGACTTCCAGCTGATGCGCTCGATCGCCGAGAAGCGCCGCGTGCTGGTGATCAACAGCATCGGCATGCGGATGCCGACGCCGGGTCGCAGCACCCAGGTGACCCGGCGGATCCTGCGCAAGCTGCGCAGTGTGGCGATGCTCGTGCGCAAGCCGCTGCCGGAGCTGCCGAACTTCCACGTGATGTCGCCGCTGCCGCTGCCGTTCTACGGCTCGCCGTTCCTGCGCAAGGTCAACGCCGTGCTGATCCGCGCGCAGGTGCGCGTGGTCGCCGCCGCGCTGCGGCTGTCGGACCCGGTGATCATGGTGACCATCCCGACCGCGTGGGACGTCGTCCGCCCGATGAAACGCCATTCGCTGGTGTTCAACCGGTCCGACCGGCACGCCGATTTCCCGGAAGCCGACCGCGAGGTCATCGAAGGGCTCGAACGCGGCTTGCTGGGCAACGCCGACGTCGTCACCTACGTCAGCGACGTGCTGCTCGACTCCGAACACGACCAGACCGGTGACCGCGCGCATTTCCTCGACCACGGCGTGGACATCGACCATTTCCGTCCGCGCACGGAATTGCCTGCTGATCTGGCCGAGATTCCCGGTCCGCGGATCGGTTTCTTCGGCGCGCTCGACGACTTCCTCGTCGACTTCGACCTGCTGGAACGCATCGCCGCGGAACTGCCGGACGCCTCGTTGGTGTTGATCGGCGACTCCACGCACGCGATGGAACGGTTCGACAAACACCCGAACGTGTACTGGCTGGGGTTCCGGTCCTACGCGACGATTCCAGACTACGGTTCTGGCTTCGACGTGGCGATCATGCCCTGGTTGGACAATGAATGGATACAACACTCCAACCCGATCAAGCTGAAGGAGTACCTGGCGCTCGGGCTTCCCGTCGTCAGCACCGGCTTCGCGCAGCTCGAGTCCTATACGGACAGAGTGCGGGTGGCGACCGATCATGGGACGTTCGTCGAGGCGATCCGCGCCAGCCTCACCGAAGGTGGCTTGAAGACGCCGGAACAGCTGCGGGATTCCGTCCGCGGCTACTCGTGGCGGTCCCAGGCGGCGGAGCTCATGTACTTGGCGGAGGCCACCGACCACGAATGAGGGCTTCAGGGGGAGGGTGGGAACGTCACCACGTGCTGGCCGTGCTCGTGGTCGTCGCGGTGCTCGTCGCGACCTTCGTGATGTACCGCGCGGACAGCCTCACCGGCACCGCGACCACACCGGCGGCGCCGGCCACCAGTTCCGTGGTCGATCCCGCCTCGCTTCCGCGCATCCCGTGGGCGGGACCCGACTTCTACAAGAGCTTCTCCGCGATGACCAGCGCGGGCTGGACCGACCCGAACTTCTTCCCGATCGGTGTCTGGTACGAGGCGGTCACCTCCCCCGCCGACACCGCGCTCGACAAGGAAGCGGGCCTCAACACCTACTTCGAGCTCACGGCGTCGAGTGACATCTCGCTGGTCCGCGACGCCGGCATGTTCGCGATGCCGAGCACGCAGCTCAAAGGCTTCGGCCCGGAAACGGTCGGCTGGCTGCTGACCGACGAGGTCGACCTCTGGGGCCACGAGGGCGACGCGCCCTGGACGGGCAACTTCCCCAGCGAAGGCCCGATCTGCGTGCCCGAAGAAGCCTTGTGCGGCTACACGGTCCTGAAGACGTTGCGCGACCGGCTACCCCAGAACGACGGCCGGGCGCGCTACGCGAACTTCGGTTTCGGCATGGAGTTCTTCATCAAGGACCCGCTGGCCGCGCGCTTTCTCGACTACACCGATGTGTCCTCAATGGACACTTATTGGTACACCGACCCCGGCATGTGCGAAAAGTCCCACACGCCGGTGGAGGTCTGCCAGCGCTCGGCGTCGTACGGCTTCACGATGGACCGCATCCGCGGCCTCGACGCGATGGACGGCAAACTCCAGCCGATCTACGCGTTCATCGAAACCGGGCTTCCGTTCGCCCAGTTCTCCGTCCCGATCGCCCCGGACCAGCTGTCGGGCGCGGTGATGAACTCGCTGATCCACGAGGCGCGTGGCGTCATCTACTTCAACCACAACTTCGGTGGCCCGTGCATCAGCCAGCACGTGCTCCGCGACGCGTGCGGCGCGCAGATCCGGCCTGCGGTCATCGAGATCAACCGGCGGGTGAAGTCGCTGGCGCCGGTGCTGAACACGCAGTCGATCAAGTACCAGTTCTCGCCCGATCTCGACACGATGTTCAAGTCGCACGACGGGTCGTACTACATCTTCGCGATGAACGCGCGTGGTTCCGTGCCGGGGCCGCACACGCTCGTGCTGCCATCGGGCATGCAGGCCACGCGGGCCGAGGTCCTGTTCGAGAACCGGACCGTGCCCATCGAGGCGGGCAAGCTGACCGACGCCTTCGCGGCCGAGCACACCTACCACGTCTACAAAATCAAAGGCCCGTAAGACAAAGCGGGCCCTGCCCGGCGCGCCGCACGCCGGGCAAAGCCCGCTGAGCCGTCCCCGATCAGCTGTTGACGAACTTCGTGGCGAGGTTCTCGCCGGTGGAGGTCGCCGCGCTCTTGCTCTCGATCGGGGAAACCTTGGAGTTCTTGAAGCAGATGTAGGTGACGCCGGAGTCGGTGCCGCCGTTGGCCGGGTTCGGGTTGATGCCGAGGCCGACCGCGGTGGCGTACGAGGCCTCACCGATGATCCCGGTCGGGCCGGTGTCACCGATGACCGTGTACAGCACCTTGTTGTTGTAGATCACCGCGCACGAGCCCGCGCCCTTGAGGCCGGACGACTGGTAGTTCCAGGTGCTGCTCGAACTCGGCACCACGATGTACGGGGTCTGGTCGGCGATCAGCGGCTTGCCGTCCGAGCGGTAGAACGCGGTGTCGTCCTGGAACCAGGGATCGGTGTTCTTGTTGCACTTCGTGGTGACCTGGCCATCGCAGTCGATGTCCATGTCGGCCTTCCAGAACACGGCCTGGCCCGCGTCGCAGACGGCGATCGTCTTGCCGGTCTCGTCGTCGGTCTTGTACTTGCCGTTCGAGATCTGCTTGCAGCTCGCCACCTTCGCCAGCAGCTGCTGGGCGGTGGGACCCGCCTGGATCTGAGCCTGGGAAGCGCTTTCGGTGGTGGCGGCCGACGCGATCGCGGCCGGAGCGAGCCCTGCGGCCAACGCCATCGACGCGAGCAGGATCAGCTTCCGCATCAAGCACCCCTTTGTTGAGTAAGGTTTGTTAGGAAGGTTTCCTTACTTCGTGATGCGGAACACAATGCACCCACACCGTCCGTCAACTCAACCGACGAATGGGGGTTGTTTTTTTCCCACGCTCCGTAACCTCCCGCTCACCGGTAGCCCCAGCCCGAAAGTGGCTTCCGTCAGATCCCATAGCCCGAAAGCCACTTTCGTCAGGTCGCATCTGACGAAAGTGACTTTGGGGCCAACGTCGGGGTCAGATGCGGGCGAGGCGGACGAATCGGGCGGCCGCGCGGGTGGTTCGCCGGTACAGGCCGGGCGTGCCCGCGAAGGTGTCGTCGATCCACGGCCGGTCGAGGTCGTGCGGGAGGCTCGTCCGCGGCTGGAGCCAGGTGAACGCGCGGGCCGAGCCGCCGTCGTCGGTGTAGACGCGGGTGGCGCCCGCCTTGCGGAGGCGGTCGAGGACGCGCCGGTCGTACGAGCCGAACGGCAGCGCGACGCGCTTGACCGGGCGGCGGGTCAGCTCGGAGAGGTACTTCGACGCGTCCGTCAGCTCCTGCGAAAGGTGCTTGTCGTCGAGGCGGCGCAGGTCGCGGTGTGACCAGCCGTGCGAGCCGACCGACATGCCCGCCGCGACGAGTTCGCGTACGCCGGCCCTGTCGAGACGGCCACGCGCCCCGATTTCGCCGGCGACGAGGAAGAACTCGGCCTTGAGGCGGCGCTCCAGCAGCCTGGGCAGCGCGATCTCGACGTCGGAGGCGTTGCCGTCGTCGAAGGTCAGGTGGACGTTGTCGATCCCGACCGCCGCGTCGAGCAGCTGCTCGAACTGCTCGACGGTCACCCACTTCTCGTTCTCGCCGGGGTCGAGCGGGCGCTGTGGCTTGCCGATCCCGTGCACGGTGAGGTTTACGACGGTGGCTGGCATCGGCACCTCTCGAACGGCCGAACGGACTAGTTCACGATTAATCGCGTTCGGCCGCCGAACAGTTACGGTGCCTTGCCAGGCACTTACTAAAACTTTCAAAGACCAGCTACTTGCGGATCTCCATGGTGCAGCACTTCGGGCCGCCGCCCGCCTTGCGAAGCTCGGAAATGTCCACGTAGACGGGCTCGTAGCCGCGCTCGGCCAGCCGCGCGCCGAGCTCGGTCGCCTCGACCGGGAGCACGACGTTGCGCCCGTCGGAGACCCCGTTGAGCCCGAAGCACAGCGCGTCGGCCTCGGTCGCCTGCACGGCGTCCGGGAACAGCTTGGTGAGCACGCGCTGCGAACCCGGCGAGAACGCCTGCGGGTAGTAGACGACCTGCGCGGGCGCCGCGTCCGTGGCCTCCGAGAGCACGAACAGCGCCGTGTCGAGGTGGTAGAACTTCGGGTCGATCAGGCGCAGTGAAACGACCGGCACGCCGAGGGCTTCCTGCGCCTCGGCGTGCGCGGCCGGGTCCGTGCGGAAGCCGGTGCCGGCGAGCAGGATCTTGCCCGTCCAGGCGAAGTCGCCTTCGGCTTCGTTGATCTTCTCGGGCATGGTGATGTCGCGGTAGCCGTGTTCGACGAACCAGCGACGGAAGTGCTCGGCCTCGGCGGCACGCTGCGGCGCGCGGAAGCGCGAGCCGAGCACGCGGCCGTCGACGACCGTGCCGGAGTTGGCGGCGAAAACCATGTCGGGCAGCCCTGGCTGGGCCGCGATCTCCTCGACGGTGTGGCCGAGGCGGCGGTAGGTGTCCCGCAGCTCGGTCCACTGCTGAACCGCGAGCTCGGCGCTGACCGGCTGCGATGGGTCCATCCAGGGGTTGATGACGTACTCGACAGCGAAGAAGCTGGGCGGGCACATGAGGTATCGACGGGTCGTGGGCACTCGCGTCTGGTCCTGCGGCACGGCTACCTGCATGACTGAAGGGTAAGGCTCCCCTAATCCGCAATCAATCGCTGTTTGCTGCGCATATACCTGCTAAACATTGCGTGTGAACACCATCGACCAGCGAATCATTTCGTGCCTGGTGGCCAACGCGCGTTCCAGCTACGCCGACATCGGGAAAGTCGTCGGCCTGTCCGCGCCCGCGGTGAAACGGAGGGTGGACAGACTGCTCGAAACCGGCGTGCTGCGCGGCTTCACCGCGGTCGTCGACCCCGAGGCGCTCGGCTGGGGCACCGAGGCGTTCGTCGAGGTGCACTGCCAGGGCAACATCGCGCCTGCCCGGATCAGGGCCAGGCTCGAACCGCTGCCGGAGGTGGTCGCCGCGTACACCGTCTCCGGCGCGGCCGACGCGATCGTCCATCTGCGTGCCGCCGACATCCACCATCTGGAGACCGCGCTGGAACGGTTGCGCGGACTGGAGATCATCGACCGCACGGTGTCGACCGTCGTGCTCTCGCGGCTGTTGGAACGCCCGCCCACTCCTGATAGGAACCCGGAATGATCCGCAGCACCCGCGAGGGCAAGGTCGCCGTCGTCACCATCGACGCGCCGGACAGCCGCAACGCGCTCACCCTGGACCTGTCCGCGCGGCTGGCCGAGGCCGTCGCCGATGCCGAGCGCGACGAGAACGTCCACGCGCTGATCGTCACCGGCACCCCGCCCGCGTTCTGCGCGGGCGCCGATCTCAGTGCGCTCGGCGCGGCCAAAGAGGCGGGCTTGCGTGCCATCTACGACGGCTTCCTGTCCGTCGCCCGGTGCACGCTGCCGACCATCGCGGCGGTCGGCGGCGCCGCCGTCGGCGCCGGGCTGAACCTGGCGCTGGCCGCGGACGTGCGGCTCGCCGGGCCGCGCGCCAAGTTCATCCCCCGGTTCCTCGAACTGGGCTTGCACCCCGGTGGCGGAATGACCTGGATGTCCCAGAATCTGGTCGGCTACCAACGGACCGCGGCGATGACCTTGTTCGGCCAGAGCCTGACCGCCGCCGAGGCGGTCGAGGCCGGGCTCGCGCTGAAACTCGTCGACGGCGATCACTCCGACCTGCTGGAAGCCGCACTCGCGTTCGCCAGGCCCTCGACCGAGGCTCCACGCGACCTCGTGCTGGCCACGAAGAAGACTCTAGGTGTGACCCGTAGGCTTTCTCAGCATGCGGACGCCGTCGACGCTGAAATCGCACCACAGATAGCGTCGTTGGAGTCTGCCGCGTTCGCGGAGCGACTGGCCGCGGTCAAGGCCAGGATCCGCGAACACTGACGGACCAGCCGGAGACGGGGGTCACAGCTCTACGGAACCATTTACCCGTTACCATGAGTTACACATACCCGGTTTCTTGCTCAGCGGTGAGCAGTCAGGGGGTACCGCGTAGTGGCTTAGGGGGCACACCCGGCAGCCACGGAGAAAATCACGAGCTAACCTCGTGGTGTAGTTACGTGGTGATCCAGCCGACATCGCCGCGGACGGGAAGCGCCAGTCGGGAGAGAGGGATTCCCTGACCCATGAGCACCACTGCGAACGGCAATGGCAACGGATCACCCGCGTCACTGTCTCCCACCCGGCACACGGAGATCAGCAAACTGGATCGGGTGGTGATCCGCTTCGCGGGTGACTCCGGTGACGGTATGCAGCTCACGGGTGACAGGTTCACTTCGGAGGCGGCCGCCTTCGGCAACGACCTGTCCACCATGCCGAACTTCCCGGCGGAGATCCGCGCACCACAGGGCACCATCCCCGGTGTCTCCTCGTTCCAGGTGCACTTCGCCGATTACGACATCTTGACCCCTGGCGACCGCCCCGACGTGCTCGTCGCGATGAACCCCGCCGCGCTCAAGGCGAACCTCAAGGACGTCCCGCACGGTGGGACGATCATTGTGAACACCGACGAGTTCAACAAGCGCAACCTGGTGAAGGTCGGCTACGAGGTCGACCCGCTGACCGACGACTCGCTCGAGGCGTTCCAGGTGCACAAGATCGCGATGGCGACCATCACCCGCGCCGCGCTCGAAGAGACCGGGCTGTCGAAGAAGGACGCCGAGCGCGCGAAGAACATGTTCGCGCTGGGCCTGCTGTCCTGGATGTACCACCGGCCGACCGAGGGCACCGAGCGTTTCCTGCGCGAGAAGTTCGCGAAGAAGCCGGACATCGCCGAGGCGAACATCCTGGCCTTCCGCGCAGGCTGGAACTACGGCGAGACGACCGAGTCGTTCGCGACCACGTTCCAGGTCGCGCCCGCGAAGCTCAACCAGGGCACCTACCGGCAGATCACCGGCAACACCGCGCTCGCGTACGGCCTGATCGCCGCCGGGCAGAAGTCGGGGCTGCAGATCTTCCTGGGCACCTACCCGATCACCCCTGCTTCGGACATCCTGCACGAGCTGTCCAAGCACAAGAACTTCAACATCCTCACCTTCCAGGCCGAGGACGAGATCGCCGGCATCGGCGCCGCGCTCGGCGCCTCCTACGGCGGCGCGCTGGGCATCACCTCGACCTCGGGTCCCGGTGTCGCGCTGAAGTCCGAGGCCGTCGGTCTCGGCGTGATGACCGAGCTGCCGCTGGTCGTGATCGACGTGCAGCGCGGCGGGCCGTCGACCGGCCTGCCGACCAAGACCGAGCAGGCCGACCTGCTGCAGGCCATGTTCGGCCGCAACGGCGAGTCGCCGGTCCCGATCGTCGCGCCGCTCTCCCCTGCTGACTGCTTCGACGCCGCCGTCGAAGCGACGCGGATCGCGCTGAAGTACCGGACGCCGGTGATGCTGCTGTCCGACGGCGCCATCGCCAACGGCTCGGAGCCGTGGCTGGTGCCGAACGTCGACGAGCTGCCCGACCTGAGCGTCGAGTTCGCGCAGGAGCCCAACGCCACCGACGGGTCCGGCGAGTTCTGGCCGTACCTGCGTGACCCCGAGACGCTCGCGCGGGCGTGGGCCGTGCCGGGCACGCCGGGGCTGCAGCACCGGATCGGCGGCCTGGAGAAGGCCGACAAGACCGGGCACATCTCCTACGACCCGGACAACCACGAGAAGATGGTCCGGATCCGCCAGGCCAAGATCGACGGCATCGACGTGCCGAACGTGGTGGTCGACGACCCGTCCGGCGGCAAGGCCAGGGTGCTGGCGCTGGGCTGGGGCTCCTCGTACGGCCCGATCGGCGCCGCGTGCCGCCGCGTCCGCAAGAACGGCCTGCCGATCGCCCAGGCGCACCTGCGTCACCTCAACCCGTTCCCCGCGAACCTCGGTGATGTGTTGCGGTCTTACGACACTGTCGTGATCCCGGAAATGAACCTGGGTCAGCTGGCGATGTTGTTGAGGGCCAAGTACCTCGTCGACGTCCACAGTCACACCAAAGTCGCCGGCATGGCCTTCAAAGCCGAAGAGCTGCAGGGCGTGTTCACCGACATCATCACGGAGGCTGCGAAGTGACCGCGATCGATCTGGGGTTGCCCGTGCTCGGCGGCCTGGACCTAGTCCCCACCACCGAAGAGCCGCAGAAGGCCAAGGACTACAAGTCGGACCAAGAGGTCCGCTGGTGCCCAGGCTGCGGCGACTACGTCGTGCTCAACGCCGTGCAGTCGTTCCTGCCGACGCTCGGGCTCAAGCGCGAGAACATCGTGTTCATCTCGGGCATCGGCTGCTCGTCCCGGTTCCCGTACTACCTGAACACCTACGGCATGCACTCGATCCACGGCCGCGCGCCGTCGATCGCGACCGGGCTCGCGACCACGCGCCCCGACCTGTCGGTGTGGGTCGTCACCGGTGACGGCGACGCGCTGTCCATCGGCGGCAACCACCTGATCCACGCGCTGCGCCGCAACGTGAACCTGAAGATCCTGCTGTTCAACAACCGGATCTACGGGCTCACCAAGGGCCAGTACTCGCCGACGTCCGACCAGGGCACGGTCACCAAGTCGACCCCGTACGGCTCGGTCGACACCCCGTTCAACCCACTGTCGCTGGCCATCGGCGCCGAGGCCTCGTTCGTCGGCCGCGCGCTGGACTCCGACCGCGCGGGCCTCACCGAGGTGCTGCAAGCCGCGGCCCAGCACCGCGGCTCGGCGCTGGTCGAGATCTACCAGAACTGCCCGATCTTCAATGACGGCGCGTTCGACGTGCTCAAGGACAAGGACGAGGCCGCGCAGCGGCTCATCCCCCTCAAGGCGGGCGATCCGATCCGCTTCGGCCCGGAGCAGGAGTACGGCGTCACCCGCGGCGGCTGGGGCGGACTCGAAGTCGGCAAGGTCGCCAACATCGGCGAGGAGAACCTCGTCGTGCACGACCCGACGATCGTCGACCCGGCCTACGCGTTCGCGCTCTCGCGCATCGGGGACCAGAACCTGAACCACACCCCGATCGGCATCCTCCGCCAGGTCGACCGCCCCACCTACGACGACCAGGCCCGCGCCCAGGTCGAGTCGGCCATCCAGGCCAAGACCCCCAACCTCCAGCAGCTCCTCACGGGCAAGGACACCTGGACAGTGGTCTAAACCACCCACGCCTACTTACCCACCCCCCGCCCGTCCCTGGGGGCTCCGCCCTGCATCAGTCTATCGGCCGACCCCGTCTGACCACCCCGGTCAGGCGGGGTTATCCACATGGCCACAATCCTGTGGACAACCCGCAAATCCCCAGGTCAGTCCCCTAACCCAAGGGACCTTCGCCACCCACTCTCAGTGGCTCGGCAAAGTCGGCTCCCAGCCCGGCCTGAGCCGCCCACGAGGCCACACTCGACAGTGACCCAGCTCACATCCAGTCGATGTCGAGACCGAGAGCCCAGCTCCGTCCCCGCAGTGCCCAACCCCAAAGGCACCGAGGAGACCCACCATGGAGCAGAGCGCGATCGACGAGATCCTGAGCAAGCCCTACAGCAAGGAGCTGCTCTCCCGCGACCTCGCCAGGCTGGCGTTCGTCGCACTCGACGGCACTCCCCGCTCGATCCCGATCGGGATCTGCTGGAACGGCACCGAGATCGTCATGTGCACCGCGAAGAACGCCCGCAAACTGCCCGCCCTCCGCAAGAACCCGGCCGTCGCGCTGACCATCGACACCGAGTCCCACCCGCCCAAGGTGCTGCTCATCCGCGGCACGGCCGAGCTGGACGAGGTCGACGGCATCCCCGACGAGTACATGCAGTGGAACGGCACCTACGAGATGTCCCCCGAGCAGCGCGCCGAGTGGGAGGCGGGCGTGCAGGCGCTCTACGACGGCATGGTCCGCGTGGTCGTCAAGCCGACCTGGGTGAAGCTGATCGACTTCGAGACCACGCTCCCCACCGCCATCGAAGAACTCATGAGTGCGAAGAAGGCCTGAGAACATGAGCGAGAACAACTACCCTGGCCGCGTGACGGTCAAGCGCATGGACAACGTCGGCATCGTCTTCGACGACCTCGACGCCGCGGTCGCGTTCTTCGTCGAGCTCGGGCTGGAGCTCGAGGGCAGGACGACGGTCGAAGCCGAATGGGCGGAACGCATCGTCGGCCTCACGGACATGAAGGTCGACATCGCGATGTTCCGGACCCCGGACGGCCACAGCAAGCTGGAGCTGATGAGCTACCACTCGCCGAAGCCGATCCCGAGTGATCCGGAAGCTCCGATGAACACGCTCGGCTTGCGGCGCCTCCTGTTCGCCGTCGACGACATCGACACCGCGGTGTCCCGCCTCACCGAGAAGCACGGCGCCGAGCTGATGGGCGAGGTCGTGCAGATTCCCGGCGTCTGCCGCATGGGTTACCTCCGCGGCCCCGAAGGCGTCATCATCGCGCTCGCCGAGGAGACCGACAATGGCTAAGTACCTGCTGCTCAAGCACTACCGCGGCGCTCCGGAGTCGGTCAACCCGACGCTGATGGACCAGTGGACGCCGGAGGAGATCTCGGCGCACATCCAGTACATGCGCGACTTCGCGGACCGGCTCGTGGAGACCGGCGAGTTCGTCGGCGAGCAGGCGCTCGCGCCGGAGGGCACCTGGGTCCGCTACGACGGCGAAGGCCGCCCGCCGGTCACCGACGGCCCGTTCGCCGAGACCAAGGACCTCATCGCGGGCTGGATGATGATCGACGTCGACAGCCACGAGCGCGCGCTCGAACTGGCGGGCGAGCTGTCGGCGGCGCCGGGAGCGGACGGGAAGCCGATCCACGAGTGGCTCGAACTGCGTCCGTGCTACGGCGAGCAGCCGACGATCACGGAGTAAGCGCCGGTGGACGAGCTGCTGCTGCGTGAACTCACGCCGAACGTGCTCGGCATCCTCGTCCGCCGCGGCGCCGACTTCGCGGCGGCCGAGGACGCCGTCCAGGACGCGTTGCTCGAGGCGGTCCGCGTCTGGCCGGCCGAGCCGCCGCGAGACCCCAAGGGCTGGCTGATCACGGTCGCCTGGCGCAAGTTCCTCGACGCGACAAAGGCCAACGTCGCGCGCCGCCGTCGCGAAGACCTGGTCGACGAGGAACCCGCGCCGGCGCCCGTGCCCGCGGTCGACGACACGCTGCAGCTCTATTTCCTTTGCGCACACCCGTCACTGACGTCGTCGTCGGCGGTCGCGCTCACTTTGCGCGCCGTCGGCGGCCTGACCACGCGTCAGATCGCCGAGGCCTACCTGGTGCCGGAATCGACGATGGCGCAACGCATCAGCCGCGCCAAGCGCACCATCTCCGGTGTCCGGTTCGACCAGCCTGGTGACGTCGCCACCGTGCTGCGCGTCCTCTATCTCGTGTTCAACGAGGGGTATTCCGGCGACGTCGACCTCGCCGCCGAGGCGATCCGGCTCACCCGGCGCCTGGCGGCCGAGTTCGATCACCCCGAGGTCGCCGGGTTGCTCGCGCTCATGCTGCTCCACCACGCCAGGCGCGCCGCGAGGACCGCGCCGGACGGCAGCCTGGTGCCACTCGCCGAGCAGGACCGCGGCCGGTGGGACACGAAGTCGATCGCCGAGGGCGTCGTGATCCTGCAAGCCGCGCTCGCGCGTGACCAGCTGGGCGAGTTCCAGGCACAGGCCGCCATCGCGGCGCTGCACGCGGACGCGCAGGCCGCCGAGGAGACCGACTGGGTGCAGATCGTCGAGTGGTACGACGAGCTGGCGAACCTGACCGAGAGCCCGGTCGTCCGGCTCAACCGCGCGGTCGCCGTCGGCGAGGCGGACGGTCCGCGCGCGGGACTGGCCGCGTTGGCGGCCGTCGACGATTCACTGCCCCGCCACACGGCGGTCGCGGCGTATCTCCACGAGCGCGACGGTGACCTGAAGTCGGCGGCCCGGCTCTACGCCGAAGCCGCCGAGCAGGCGGCCAACCTCGCCGAACGCGCTCACTTGACGCGGCAAGCCGCCCGGCTCAACGCCCGGCTCAGGTAAGCGGCCGGAAGCCCACTCGCTCGGCGTCCGCGGCAGAACGGAACCAGACCTCGGCGACCATGCGCGGGAACTGCGGCGACTCGTCCGTGCAGTACCGCAGCGCCGTCACGCTCGCCTTGACCCCGAACTCCTCCGACGGCGGAGCGCCACCCGGGCGCGGCATCGCCGAGCCGGGACCGAACGGGCCAGGCGGCACCGACTGGTCGACGGCCTGGTGCCGCGCGGGCGGCGGCTCGGGCGCGACATGGTTGGGCTGGACGGTCGGCTCGAACAGCGAGCCGCTGTGGATGCCCGTGGTCTCCGACGAGGACGGCTCGCGCCGCTCGACCGCGCGCATCGACGGCTGAATCGGGCGGGGCGGCTCGAAGCCTCCCCTGATCGACTCACCGCGCTGGCGCTTCGGCAGCAACTGGGTCGTCTCCATAGCGTTCTCTTCCGGCTCGACGGGCAGTTCGCCGCTCTCCACGCTGTCGAACGCGGTCGTCTCGTCCGCGGGCTCGATGCCGCCGAAGCGCGGCGCCTCCTCGAACGCGGAACGCTCGGGCAGTGGCTCGCGATCGAACCAGTCCGGCTCCGGCGTCGACGGCTTCTGGAACAGCGAGCCCTCCGGCTCGTCGTCCGCCTCGGAGATGTGCATGTACTCGGTCGGCGGCTGCTCCTCGAGCACCGAGCGGACCTCGGGCTCTTCCGGTTCCCAAGTCTCCTGCTCGGGTTCCGGCTCCGGCTCGGGTTCCCAAGCCTCTGCCTGGTGCGCGACCGGCTCGGGCTCCCACTGCTCCTGCACGACGGGCTCGGGCTCCCAGAGCCGGGGTTCCGGCTCCGGCTGCCGGGCCAGTTCCCGGGCGTCGAGCTGACGGGTCAGCTCCGGCTCGTCTTCGGGCTCCCACTGCCCGGAGCTCGCGACGGCCTGCTGCTCCCACGGCTGCCGCTCGACGGCGGGCGTCTCCACGAGCGTCGCGGGCGTCTCCGCCGCCGGCTCGGGACGCGCCGCCGCACGCTCGGCGTGCACCGCGGTCAGCGTGGCCTCCAGCTCGTGGATGCGCTTGCGCGCGGGCAACACCAAGACCAGCCAGGTGAGCAGCGCCCCCACGACGAAGGCCAGCAGGCTCCACAGCCAAACCTGCCCGAAAATCGACACTCCGGCCTCCCTACCGCGTTCGCGCGACCAGGTAGTCGGCGACCGACTCGCACGCGTCGCGGGCAGGCGAAGCGGGCAACGCGGCCACCTCGACGCGCGCCCGACGAGCGTAGTCGGAAAGAGTGGCCCTTGCCTGTTCCAGTCCCGCGGACGAGCGAAGCAGCTCGAGTGCCTCGGCGACGAGATCATCGTCTTCGATCGGCCCCTGCAGCAGCTCCAGCAGCCGAGGGTCGGTCGACGGGTCGGCGAGCGCGTACAGCATCGGCAGCGTGCGGACGCCTTCGCGCAGGTCGGTGCCCTGCACCTTGCCCGACTCGTCGGACGGCGAGGCGATGTCGATGATGTCGTCGGAGATCTGGAACGCGGTCCCGATGATGTCGCCGAAGCGCCGCAAAGCGTTGACGTATTCGTCAGGTGCGCCGGACATCATGCCGCCGAACCGGCCGGCGGTGGCGATCAGCGAGCCGGTCTTCTGCGCGATCACGGTCAGGTAGTGCTCGACCGGGTCCTCGCCGGCGGCGGGCCCGACGGTCTCCCGCATCTGCCCGGTGACCAGCTCACCGAACGTCTCGGCGATGATCCGCGCCGCGTCCGTGCCCAGGTCGGCGACCAGCCGCGAGGCGTGCGCGAACAGGAAGTCGCCGGTCAGGATGGCGATGGTGTTGTCCCAGCGCGCGTTGACGCTCACCGCGCCGCGCCGCATGGTCGCCTCGTCCATCACGTCGTCGTGGTACAGCGTCGCGAGGTGCACCAGCTCGACGGCAGCAGCCGCGATCACGACGTGGTCGTCCTGCTTCACCCCGAACTGCGACGCGAGCAGCGTGAACATGGGACGAAAACGTTTGCCACCGGCCTCGACCAGGTGGGTAGCCGCGTCGTTGACGGCCTTGACCTCACTGCGCACGACCTCGCGCAGCAGGGCCTCGACGTCGCCAAGGCCGCCAGCGATGGCTCGCAGCAGCGGCTCGTCGGCGATCGACAGGCCGACGGTCGCGCGCAGGTCCTCGATGGTGCCGCCCTGAATGGACACGTCGGCTCCGCTCTCTCAAACTCCGGGTCGGGGTCTTCTCCAGCGTAATGGCAACCCCTGGTCACCTGTTGACCTGCTGTCCAGCGGAAACGGTGATGAACGTGACAGTGCCCCACGTGACTCTCAGTGACCGAGCCGCTGCCAGGCCGTCTCCACCTTGTGCTTGGCATGGTCGTCCCTGATCAGCAGCGTCGACCGGTCGGCGAAATCGAGCCGGACCGCGCGCACGGCGGGGAAGCTTTGGCCGAGGAACGGCATGGAGATCCCGGTGACCAGACCGGGACCGAGATCACAGACCGTGGTGAGCAGCGCCTTCTTGTCCGGCGGCTCGGCAAGCCACTTCGTGAAGACGGTCACCGCCAGCCTCCGGTCGGTCCAGACCAGCCTGCCCGCGCCGCTCCCGTCGCAGAGATGGTCGGCGAGCCGCACCGCGATCTGACCCGAATGCTCGGCATGTACCCAGTAGGAAAGGACCGGCTCGTCGGTCCAGTCCGTGTCCCTGAACGGGAACTCGGTCGGCGGCCGCAGCCGGACCGGCTTCAGGTTCAGCTCCGGCACCGGCCTGGCGGCCCGGTACGGCACCTGCCGGTCCAGTCCGATCCGCGCGCCGAGGAAGCCGAGCGTGGGCACCTGGCAGAACAGCAGCTTTTCGCCGGGCCGCACCCAAACCTTGGTCAGCTCCTGCTCGACGAACTTGTGCGTGCTTTTGTCTTCCTTGTCCGAGAAGTGCTTCGGCAGCCCGTTGGGCATCGGCAGCCCGCCCGGCAGCAGCTTGACGTTGACGGTCATCGGCGCACGCCCGTCGTGGTCATCGCCACCATCCATTCATGCGCTTCGCGGGTTCCCTTGAACATGTCCCAGCCCGAGCCATCGGCGAAGGTCAGCCGGAAGCACGAGTTCCAGCTGACCTTCCACCGCCGGGACGCGACCTCGAACCCCGCGATGTGCGCGGCGGGGATCTCGGCGGTCACTCCGGCGCCGACCATCGGCTCCGGATCGGGCGGGTGGAACTCCGGCCCGGGTTCGACCGCCACGAGATCCTTCACCGCCTTGCCGAACTTGATCGCCTTGCCCAGCAAGGACTTCGGCGCTTCCTTCTCAGGTTCCTCCGGCGGAGGCTTTGGCTTCGGCTCGACCGGCAGCATGCGGAAGCCGAGCTGAACCAGCCCGCGTGGGGTAAGCGCCCAAGTGCCACTCTTGAAGACATCGAGGTAGCGGATCGCGAGACAGTCGTGGGATTTGCCGAAGACCACGAAATCGGGCTGGACCTTGAACGGCTTGCCGTCGCCGCCGTCTTCCAGGCCGAGCGCGGCGTCGACCACGCCTTCGGCGAATCCGGCGACGCCTCGTCCGACGGCCTTGGCTCCCCTGGCCAGCAGCGGATCGAGCACGACACCTTCGTCGCTCAACCCACGCACGTCATAGCTGATGACGCCGCCGCAAGCATCCTTGATCGCCCACAGGAAGTTGTCGCCTAGCACGGTCCTCGCCGCCAACGCGGGCCCGAGCTCTTGACTGTGGTCCAGCACCTGCTCGTCGTGCATGCTCACCGCTGCCAAGCCCGTTCCACCCGCAACCGGGTGAGGTCGTCGCGAATGGACAGTGCCGAACCATCGGCGAAGTCGAGCCGGATCACCCGAGGCGGCGGCACCGTCCGCCCGGCGAACGGCATCCCCACATTCACGACATGCCCGGCTGGCAACTCCAAAGCCGTGGTGAGGAACGACCGCGCGGGCTCGCGAAGCTGCGCCGAGTGGTAGACCACGGCGACGCGCTGATCGCTGAGCGCCACCTTCGCCGCGCCCCAGCCATCGGTGAAGTGATCGGCGAACCGCACCGCGTCCTGCACACCGTGCCCAGCCTCGAACCAGTACGAGAAAGCCTGATCGTCAACCCAGTCCACGCCGTCGAACCCCGGACCGGTCGTCAGCTCATGCGGCTTCGGCCAGTCGCACTTCCCGAACCGGTGCTCAGGCGCGGGTCTCGTGGGAACGTGTGGCAGCCGCAGCTCATCGCCGAGTCGCCCGCCCGCGTAGCCGGGAACGGGCGCATGCCACAGCAGAAGCCGTTCACCCGGCCGCAGCCAGTGCTTACGAAGGTCCTCCTCCATCTCCGAGTCACGCTTCTTGCGCAACAGGAGATCAGGCGCGAGCGAATCCAGCAGCCCCATGCTCAATTCCCGCCCATGGTCTTCGCGAGCATCCACTCGGCCGCTTCCGGCTCCGCCAAACAGAAATCGAACCCAGAGCCGTCCACAAGAGACATTCGAGGGCCACGCGGCCCCCTCGCGAACCCGGCGATCATCGCGGCGGGAACCTCCGATTTCACGAACCATTCACGCGGCGGCTCGGTGCCGCTGACGATGTTGACCACGTCCTTGCCGAACTTCCACGCCTTGCCGACGAACGACGTCGGCTCCGGCTCCGCCGTCGTGGTCTCCCGCGAGTCCACAAAAGCCAGACGCTGCGCGGTCAACGCCCACAAGGCACTGCCCGCCTTGGCATGCCGATGCGCCAGACAGTCCAGCGCCGCACCGAACACGAGCACCTCGGGCGGCAGGTCCTTGAGCGGATCCTCGTCGTCCGTGAAGAAGCTCGCCACGTCGAGCGCGGCATCCGTACCCCGGCTCAGCAACGACTTCTTGGGCTCGCCAGTCCGGCCGAGCCCGCGAATGTCGTAGTAGACGCGGAGGAAGTACCCCGCCCAGAGCACCGGCTCCGGCAGCACGGAAGCGGCCCGCAGCGCGGGTCCTGGAGTTCCCGACATGTCCTCTACTTGCCGTGGTCGAAGCCGAAGGGCACGAGCAGGTCCGGCCTGATCCGACCTTCGCGATCATGGATCAGCAACCGCGAACCGTCCCGGAAGTCGAACTGGACCACTCGCGGCGGCGGGACGCTCCGTCCGACGAACGGCATCCCCGCGCGGGCGAGCCGGTCGATGCTCGTCTCCCACGCCGAGGTCAACGGAACCTGCGCGGGTGGCTCGGCAAGGTGCTCGGTCGCATAGACGACCATGATCCGCTGGCTGGTGAGCACGATGCTCGCCGCACCCCAGCCGCTCGCGAGGTTGTCAGCGATCCGCACGGCGTCCTGCTCCGGGCTCCCCGCGTCCGCCCAGAAGGACAACCCGGGATCGTCCGCCCAGTCCCCCACCGGATCGGGGACGCCGGACGGTTCCGGCCAAGGACATTCGCGCAGCACCAGTTCGGGGGTCCAGCCCAACGGAGTGTGCGGGACCCGCACTTCGGCGCCGATCGTGGTCCCACATCGCCCGAAGATCGGGTCGTGGCACAACAACAGCCGCTCACCCGGCCGGACCAAGAACCGCTGGAGGTCGGCCGCGAACGACGGGCGCGCGGGCAACGGCGCGGCGACGAACTCCGCCTTGGGCTTCATGCGCCACTCCGAGCCAACGCGATCATCCAATCGTGCACCTGTGGTTGCTCCGGCGCGAAGAAGAAGTCGAATCCGGACCCGTCACGCAGGGAAACCCTGACACACGACCTCCGGTCCCTGACCTCCCGGCCGATCCCGGCGATGTCGGCGATCGGCACCTCGGCCTTCACCTCGAACCTGCCGTGCGCCCACTTGTCGCGTTGCTCGATCTCGCGGCCGCTCAGAATCTTGACGGTGTCGACTCCCGCTTCAGCGACCGCTTTCCCCACCCAAAGTGCCTTACCCAGTAAGGAACTTCCCTTTGGCGGGCTGTGTTCACCTTCGTCGGGGCGCCAAGCGACCAGGATGAGCCCCCGCGGGGCGAGCACCCAGATCTGATTGTCGAGTGTCTCGGTGATCAGGCATTCGACGTGGCGACAGGAGAGGCAGTCTGCCTGCCTCCCGAAGACGACGAGCTTGGGCGGCCCGGACCGACCGTCCGAGTCGACCGCGTCGTCCGCCGTCGACATGAACAGCGCGGTACCGACGGCAGCGTTGACTCCCTTGCGCAGCAAGGAGTTCTTCGGCTTGCCGTTCTTCTGGCGGCCTTTGACGTCGAATTCGGTGCCACCGCCGTACGCGGCCCACCGCAGATCGGGTACCAGGTCCTTGGCGACCGACGCCGCACCGACTTGGATGAATACGTCGGTGTCACTCGTAGGTGAAGCCACGGTCGGTCGCCTCCCGTCGCTCGTCCTCGGTGGACGGGTCCTCCGCCTTGCTGTAGCCGTACTTCACGCCCTGCTCGACTGCCTCGCCGGGCACCACGCCCATCGTCGCCTTGAACGCGGCATCGCCGAAGGTACGGCTGCCACTCACCCCGGTGACCGTCTTGATCCCCTGCTCGAAGAGACTGACCCCGAGCGAATCCGATCCGGGACTCAGATCGCGGCCGTCGGCGAACCGGTTGCTCGTCCTGGAGTCGCCGGCTTCCGCCAGCCTGACTCGCGCCTTGCGCAACGCTTCGGCCGACTCGTTGGTGCCTTCCCTGGCATGCCGTGCGGCTGCGTCGTTCAACGCGTCGACCGACTTTCGTGCGGCGTCGTCGGTGTGGCCTTTCGTGGCGATCCGGCCGATCGGGCTCTTGTCGAACTGCTTCACGAGCTTCTTCTCGAGCCAGCTGCCATCGCGCATCTTCTCCGTGCGCTCCATGACCTTCTTCAGCGGACCGTTGCGCAGTTGCTTGAGCAACTTTTCCAGCCTGTCGATCATCGGCTTGAGCTTGCCCAGCAGCTTCTTGACCTCCCAGCTCAGCTTGCCGCCGGTCCTGGCGACCGTGGCACCGGTCATAGCCTCCGCCGCGATGACCGAAGCGCCCGCGGTGCACCAGGACATCGCCAGCGCGGCCAGCCATTCGATGATCAGGCTGATCACGAGTTCCTGGATGATGTCGACCACGATCTCCACGAACATGTCGAAGAGGTCGGCTGCCATCTCCAGGATCTGCTTCACGCCGCGAATGTCGTTCGCGAAGGCCTGCGTGCCTTCGCCGAACTCGGTCATCTGCGCGCGGAAGGCGTCGCCCGCGTTGCCTGCCCAGCCGTCCTTGGTCCCGTCGGCTCGTTCTTGTTCGCGCTGACCCGCTTTTTCGACCCAGTCCGCGACCTTGTCCCAGCCCTCGGCCGTGCTGCGCATCTGGGCCGGGTCGCCGATCGCGGGTTCGATGATGAACTCGACCAGCGGGCTGATCACGATCGAGATCAGGAAGCCGAGGCCGTTGTCGATGAAGGCCTTGCCGGGGTTCATCACCGACTGCAGCGCCTCGATCCGCGAGTTGACCGCGGAGATCGCCAAGTCCGGCGGCGACTGGGTGCGGGCCGCCTCTTTCGCGTCGCTGACCGTGCTCCACGCCGAACTGCCGTAGCTCCCGTATTGGTTGAGGTAACCCTTTCGGTTCGCGTCGCCGGCGTGGTTGAGATCGTTGAGGGATCCGGGACCGGCGCCGACCTTGTCCAGGCCCTCCCCGGTCTTCTTCATCGTGGTTTCGGCCACGGCGTCAGTGTCGCCGTACATCTTGGCGGCCGTGGTGACCTTGTGCGAGGTCTCTTCCAGGAAGTGCTTCGCTTGGGTCGCCAGGTCCTGACACTCCTGCAGACCTTCGAAGTACTTGAACGCCAGCACTTCGCCGATCGGCCCGAAGCAGTCGTCGCTGACCCTGGCCTGTTCGAGCAAACCGGCGAGTGAGCCGAAACTTCCGGCCAGGTCCTCCGATCCACGACTGTGCGCCTGCAGGATTTCGACCGCGATCTGCTGGTCGGCCACCACTTACCCCCTGAGTGGATCGCTGAAAAAGTCCTCGTCGTCCTGGCGTGTGACGGGCGCCGGGCGGGCTGGGTTCCGCTGCGGGCGCGGATTCGATTCGAGGAACGACGACGGCATCTCCTCGCGTTCCTCCTCGGCCGGACCTCGGCGCGGGCCGCGGACCGGGGCCTGCTGGGGCTGCGGCGAGTTGGGCGGCGGCAGTGTGTTCGGCGGTGGCGGCAGGGTCGGGCCGAGCGCGAGCTGCGGTGCGTGCGCGTTGAGCGCCTCGCGGAATTCCGCGGACTTGGCTCCCAGCAACGGATTGACCGTCTCGGCCAGCATCCCGGCTGCTTGCTGGGTGGCCGCTCTGATCGTCGCCAGCAACTCCTGCTGCAGCTGCGTGTGACTGCGGCGCAGCGCGAGCGGCGTCAGTTGCAGGCCCAGCACCGCACCGGAGGGCGCCACCGTGACTGTGATCGAGCCGTCCGGATTTCGCGCATGCCCCTTGAGCTGCGCGATCTTGTCTTTGAGCTCACCCGCTTTGGCCGCCTGCTCCTCGAATTCCTTGGCAGCCTGCGCCAGCTTCGCCTCGTGATCCATCGATCCCCCTAACCGAAGGGATCGTAACGAACACACCAGGGCGATACCGGCACTTCGACAGGAATGCGGCGAGCGCCACGATTCGCTACCTTCGGCGGATCTTGATGTCGTCCATGCAGGTGGCCGCGGACTGGATGTCCCGGAACGGATAGTCCTGCCGCTCCAGCACCTCCAGCGTCTTGAGCTCCGCTTCGGCGATCGCATCACGCTCCGCGGACGGACCCGCGGCGACCTCGACCGAGCAGCGGAACGTGAAGCTGCCGAGTGCCTCGGTGAAGTAGAACGTGCCCTCTTCGCTGAACGCCAGGCTCTGGAACCCGGCGACCTCCGCGCGCAGGCGGGCCTTGGTCGCTTCGTCGGGGTGGTCGAACTTGCCCTGCACGAGGACGCGGTAAGTCGGCATGTCGTCAAGATACAGACCTGTATTTGGATACGCGATCGGATATTTCCACGGACGGGTGATCACTAGTCACGAAGGTGTGACGCCACTACCAGTCGTTATCTGAGAATTAAACGATCTTCCTCACCCAGCTGTATCCCGCTCGAGGAGGACCGAGATGAGCAGCTTGAGAAGGCTAGGACTCGGCGGCGTGGTCATTCTGGCCATCACGCTGGTCGGCGCCACCCCCGCGCTGGCAACCGAGGAAGGTATCGCGACGACCGGCCGGGCCGCGTTCACCAAGGGCGGCACCACCATCACGGTGGCCCCGCAGGCGAAGTGCAGCGTCGACGGCCAGTCCGCCGCCAGCTCGCCGAAAGTGGTCAAGACCGGAGTGACGTTCGGTGTTGGCAGCTCCACGTGCACGACCACCACCGTCGACCCGGTCAACGAGGTCACGGAGACCAACTCGCAGGCCACCGGCAAGGACTTCGAGCTCTCCGCGCTCGTCTCGCTCAAGGGCCCGCGGATCAACATCAAGAACTACAAGGTGACCTGCAAGGGCACCCAGGCTGGCACCAACGCCGGCTTCAGCTACAGCGGCGCCACCGGCCTGCCGACGCTGCCGTCACCGCTGCCCGCCAACTACGTGGCACCGCTCAAGAAGTCCGGCACCAGCACGGTGCTCGCCGAAGCCACCTTCAACGAGCAGAACCTGCCCGGTGACGGAAGCATCGCGTTGAACATGATCCACATCAGGTTCAAACCAGCCTCGGGCATCGACGGCGAGGTCATCATCGGCCGCACCGCCTGCTCACCCACCCCATAAAGCTCGTGAGTGGTATGGCCGGTTAGAACCGGTCATACCACTCACGAGTCCTTGAACCTGCGCAACCTGGCGATCAACACGTCATCGCCGTCGAAAATCTCGCGAGCGCCCGGCGAATCGGCCTGGCGCAGCATCGCGTGGAAGACGTCCGCGTGCGGCTGCTCCCGCAACGTCCAGGCTGCCTGCGACTTGGCCCGGTCGTCTCCCCTGTCCCAGGCCGCAACGGCATACTTGACCTGCTGAAATGCGCGTTGCCGACCTCGTTCGAGCAACGGCCGGTCGAGCCCGCAGACCTTGATCGTCGCGGCACCCTTGTCGGTCAGCGCGCGGTACTTGCCCAGCGAAAGTACGAGGAAGAGGTGGTCGAGCGGGTCTTCGGCAGTCGGATCAATGAGCAGGCAGTGGCCTGCGGCGTCGACCGGATACTGGTCGCGTTTGTAGTGGCTGTTGCAGAAGTCGCAGGCCAGCAGGTGATTGAGCCAGTCGAAGGTGCGGGCCGGATTCATCGCGATCGGCTGATGATGGTCGATGGCCGAACCGAGCGTCTCACCGCAGTACATGCAGAACCGGCACCCTGCCGCCATCTCGCGCAGCACTTCGGTCAGCGACTTCCGGACTGCCCGCGCGCTCTTCCACGCCTTTCTGGCTGACTCGTGATCGCCTTTGGGGACTTCAGCGGACTTCGTAGTGAGTTTCGCGGCGAGCGGCTCTGGCAGATCAGGTCGGTGGACGCGGATCAACGATCTTCAACCTCACCGCGCTGCGCCACCTCATCGACCCGCGCGACCGGCGAGCTGGTCAGGAGCTCGCGAAGTTCCTTCCAGCGCGCGGTCATCCGCTCGTCGGCCTGGCCGGACGCCACCTTGAACTCCAACTCGGCCAGTTCCTCGCGTAGAGCGACGGCCTCCGGCGAGTACGGAGTGTCCAAACCGAACAGGTCGGAAAGCACGGCGTCATCGCCGCTGCCGTACGCGACTCGCTCGTAGAGTTCCTCTGACACCACCCTTGGCGGCTGTTGCTCGTCGGGACCGGGGAGCCTGATCAGGCCGCCGGGATCGGCCGCCTGGCACACGTACGGGCTGTGCGTGGTGACGATGAACTGGATCTTCGGGAAGTGGGCCTTGAACCACGGGCCGATGCGCTTCTGCCACGACACGTGAAGGTGGGCATCGACCTCGTCGATGAGCACCACGCCTTCGGCTTGGTCCAGCTCGACGGAACCGTAGAAGTCGTGGATGTTCCTGATGAGGTCCACGACCAATGCCGTGACAGTCCGGTAGCCATCACTCATTTCCCGAAGCGGGAATCGGTTTCCCTGGTAACTGACCCATAGACCGTCGGAATCGACATCTTGAACTTCATAGGCATCCGGCAGAAGCCCGTCAGCGAGAACTCTTAGTGCAGCTCGCTTCAGTTCCGCAGCACCCGACTTACCCTCAAAAGCTCGCAGGTGTTGCTCGACGAGCCAGACCACGCCTTCGGAGAGTGCGGCATCTTCGTCGAAAAGCGTTACGTACGGGGAAACCGATCCGAGTTCACGCCCGCTCGCGCGACCTGACAGGCGACGGTAGGGACCGTACGCGGCGCTGAAAACTCCGTGCCGGGAACCGGCAAAATCGCCGTCGACTTCCAAGTCCCAGAGTATCCGGCGCACGCCTTGGCCCGGCAAGTAAAGCTCGGCTCGAGCGCGTAACTCCCCAGTCGATACCCATGCACGTGGATCGGGTGCCAGTTTGTGAGCTGCACCCGTATCGGCGATCGTTAGCGCGATGGCCCGGAGCAGCGAAGTTTTACCCGAGCCATTCCGGCCCGCGATGACGGTCCACCCCGGCCCAGGCAGGGTGAGATCCACGTTCCGGGCCCCATGAAACCCGCGAACGTTCTCGACCTGCACCCGCTCGACGTACATACGCCGAGCCTAACGGTCGTGAGTGTTCCGAACGGTTAGAACCGTCGGCAACACTCACGACCCCCACCACACGAAAGCCCCGTTTGTCACCGTGAGCGGGACAAACGGGGCTCTTGTGTGGATCAGGCTAGAAGGCGAAGCCGCCTGAGCCCGCCCAGTTGAGGGCGAACGCCGGTGCCAGGCCCAGGACCAGCGTGACCACGACGCCGACCGTGATGGCGATCGTGGTGAAGGTGCCCGGCAGGGTCACGGCCGGGCCGTCGGCCGCGGGCTCCGAGAAGTACATGAGCACGATGACCCGCAGGTAGAAGAACGCCGCGACCGCCGAGGCGATCAGGGCGATGACGACCAGCGGGGCCATGCCGTCGGACAGCGCGGCCGAGAAGACCACGAACTTGCCGACGAAGCCGCTGGTCAGCGGGATGCCGGCCAGTGCGAGCAGCAAGAACGTGAACACCGCGGCCAGCAGTGGCGAACGTTTGGCGAGGCCTGCCCATGCGGACAGGTGTGTCGCCTCGCCGGACGAGTCGCGGACCAGTGAGATCACGCCGAAGGCGGCGACCGTGGTGAAGCCGTAGGAGAGCAGGTAGAACAGGGTGCCCTCAAGGCCCTTCTCGGTCATCGCGATGGCGCCGATGAGCAGGAAACCCGCGTGCGCGATGGACGAGTAGGCGATCATGCGCTTCACGTCGGTCTGGGTGAGACCCAAGATCGCGCCGAGTGCCATCGAGACGATCGCGACGCCCCAGAGGACGCCTCGCCACTCCCAGCTGGTCGACTCGAAGCCGACCGTGAGCACGCGCAAGATCCCGCCGAACGCGGCCACCTTGGTGCAGGCGGCCATGAACGCCGTGACCGGCGTCGGCGAGCCCTGGTAGACGTCGGGGGTCCAGGTGTGGAACGGGCCGACCGACCCCTTGAAGAGCAGGCCGACCACGAGCAGGCCCATACCGGCGAACAGCAGGGTGTCCGAGCGGTCGGAACCGGCGGCCGCGGCGGCGATGTCCGAGAGCTTGATGGAGCCCGCGTAGCCGTAGAGGAGCGCCAGGCCGTAGAGGAAGAAGGCCGAGGAGAAGGCGCCGAGCAGGAAGTACTTGACCGCCGCTTCCTGGGACAGGAGGCGGCGACGGCGGGCGAGGCCGCACATCAGGTACAGCGGGAGACTCAGGACTTCCAGCGCGATGAACATGGTCAGCAGGTCGTTCGCGGCGCAGAAGGCCATCATGCCGCCGAGCGCGAAGAGCGTCAGCGGGAAGACCTCGGTCTGCATGCCGGTCGAGCCGACCTGGGCGCGGTCCTGAACCGTGCCCGGCCGGATGGCGGCCTGTGCGACGAACGCGCCGCCCGGCTCGACCGCGCGCTCGGCGATCAGCAACACCGACATGAACCCGAGCGCGAGCAGCGTGCCCCAGAGGAACAGGGACGGCCGGTCGACCGAGATGGCCCTGGCGAACGTGGTGGTGCCCGCCTTGACCTGGTCGTCCGAGGTCGCGTAGATGGCCAGCGCCGCGCCAGCCGCGACGATGCCGCCGAGACTGATCAGCAGCTGGAACGACCACCGCATGTGCTTGGGCACGAAGGCTTCGAACAGCACGCTGACGCACGCGGCGCCCAGGATGATCAACATCGGCGTGACCGCCGCGTAGTTCACCTGCGGCGTCGGGATCTGCTCCGGCGCCTGTGCGAGGAGAATGTCGAACACGGTTTACTTGCCTCCCTGCACGGACGACAACGTCGCCTGCACCGACGGGGTGATCGTGTCCAGCACCGGCTTCGGGTAGAAGCCGAGGCCGATGATCAGCACGACCATGGGCACCAGGATGGCGATCTCCCTGGTGCCGAGATCCTTGATGGACTTGCGGGCGCCCAGCTCCGGCGCGATGGCCGTGCCGGGGCCGCCGCCGATGCCGATCAGCGCGTCGCCGCGGACCGGGCCCTGCATGATCCGCTGGTAGAACCAGAGGACGTAGGCGGCGGCGAGCACCATGCCGACGGTCGCGATGATCGCGTACACCGGCTGCGTCATGAACGAGCCAAGCAGCACCAGGAACTCGCTGATGAACGAGTTCGTGCCGGGCAGCGACAGCGTGGACAGACCGGCGATCAGGAGCATGCCGCCGAGCAGCGGGGTCACCTTCGCCATGCCGCCGTAGTCGGAGATCCGGGTCGAGCCGCCGCGCACGATGATCATGCCGATGACCACGATGAGCATCCCGGTCGCCAGGCTGTGGTTCAGCATGTACGACACCGAGCCGACCACGGCCTGCTCGTTGAAGCTGAAGATGCCCATCGCGATGAAGCCGAAGTGGGCGATCGACACGTAGGCGATGAACCGCTTCATGTCGGATTGCCCGGCGGCCAGTGTCGAGCCGTAGACGACACCGAGCACGGCCAGCACCAGCACCAGCGGCGCGAGCTGTTTCGACGCCTCCGGGAACATCGGCAGGCAGTAGCGCAGGAACCCGAACGTGCCGACCTTGTCCAGCACGCCGACCAGCAGCACGGCGACGCCGATCGGCGCCTGCCCGGCCGCGTCCGGCAGCCAGGTGTGGAACGGGACCAGCGGCGCCTTGATCGCGAACGCGAGGAAGAAGCCGAGGAACAGCCAGATCTGGGTGCCGGTCGGCGCGTCACGGACGACGGTGACCAGCGTGGCCCAGTCGAAGGTGCCTGTGCCGAGCTTGTCTTCGGCGAGCGAGTACGCCCCGATCGCCGAGGCCAGCATGATCAGGCCGCCGAGGAAGGAGTAGAGGAAGAACTTCACCGCCGCGTACTGGCGGTTCGCGCCGCCGTAGCCGCCGATGAGGAAGTACATCGGGATCAGCATGATCTCGAAAAGCACGTAGAACAGGAACACGTCGGTCGCCGCGAAGACGCCGATGGTCAGCGCCTCCTGCAGCAGGATCAGCGACAGGAACCCGCCCGCGGAACGGCCCGCCGGGAGCTTGTCGAAGAAACCGAGGCCGGCCACCACGATCGGCACCAGGAAGGCGATGACCGCGATCATCACCAGCGCGATGCCGTCCATGCCGAACGAGACGTGGATGCCGAAGCTCGGGATCCAGTCCATCGTGGTCGCCTGCTGGATCCGCGCGCCGGACGGCGTGTACGAAGCCCACAGCGGCACGATCAGTGCCAGCTCCACAATGGACAGTGCGAGCGCGGTGACGGTCGCGAGCTTGTCGTTGTTCTTCATCCCCGCCACGACGAGCGCGCCCACCAGGGGCAGCAGGATGAGTGCCAAGAGCCAAGTCATGAGAACCTCACCAGCAGGAGAGCGGCGACGAGCACGAACGCACCGCCGAGCATGGACAGCGCGTAGGAGCGGACGAACCCGGTCTGCAGCCTGCGCAGCCTGCCGGATCCGCCGCCGAGCGACGCGGCGAGGCCGTTGACCGCGCCGTCGACGCCCTTGTTGTCCACGAAGACCATCGCCCTGGCGAGCCAGGTGCTCGGGCGGGCGACCAGCGTCTCGTTGAGCACGTTGCCGTACAGGTCCTTACGAGCCGCGCGGACCGGGAAGGAGACCCGCTCCGGCTGCTCGAGCGGAATGTCCTTGCGTGGCCCGAAGAGCGAGTACGCGGCCCCCGCACCGATCAGGACGAACAGCAGCGTGACGGCGGTGACCGCCAGTGCGGGCAGCGGGCCGTGCTCTTCCTTCAGCTCGCCGACGACCGGGGTGAGCCAGTGCGCGAACCGGTCGCCCAGCGCGAAGAACGCACCGGCGCCGATCGAGCCGACCGCCAGGATGATCATCGGGATGGCCATCACCTTGGGTGACTCGTGCGGGTGGAAGTCCCTGCCGTCCGTGCTCTTGATGTCCTTCCAGCGTTCCTTGCCGAAGAAGGTCATGAGCATCAGGCGTGTCATGTAGAAGGCGGTCAGCCCGGCGGCGACGATCGAGACACCACCGAAGACCCAGCCACGCCAGCCTTCGCCGGCGAGCGCGGCCTCGATGATCGCGTCCTTGGTCCAGAAACCCGACAGCAGCGGGAAACCGATCAGCGCGAGGTAGCCGAACATGAACGTCCAGAAGGTGGTCGGCATGTGCTTGCGCAGGTTGCCGAACTTCCGCATGTCGACTTCGTCGTTCATGGCGTGCATGACCGAACCGGCGCCGAGGAACAGCCCCGCCTTGAAGAAGCCGTGTGCCACCAGGTGCATGATGCCCAGCGCGTAGCCGAACGGCCCGAGGCCGACCGCCAGCATCATGTAACCGATCTGGCTGACGGTCGAGTACGCGAGCACCTTCTTGATGTCGTCGTACGCGCAGCCGATGATCGCGCCGATGAGCAACGTGACCGCGCCGACCAGGGTGACGACCAGGCGGCCGTCCGCGGTGGCGTTGAAGATCTCGTTGGACCGGGCCACCAGGTAGACGCCGGCGGTGACCATCGTCGCCGCGTGGATCAGCGCCGACACCGGGGTCGGGCCTTCCATCGCGTCCGGCAGCCAGGCCTGCAGCGGGAACTGACCGGACTTACCGCAGGCGCCCAGCAGGAGCAGGATCGCGATCGCGGTCACCGCGCCCGGCGGGATCTTGTCCACCGCGGCGAAGACCTCGGCGTAACCCGTGCTGCCGACGTACTTGAACATCAGGAAGATCGCCAGCGCGAGCCCGACGTCACCGACGCGGTTCATCAGGAACGCCTTCTTGGCCGCGGTCGCGGCGGACGGGCGGTCCTGGTACCAGCCGATGAGCAGGTACGACGCGAGACCCACGCCTTCCCAGCCGAGGTACAGCGTCACGAAGCTGTTGCCCAGCACCAGGATCAGCATCGAGGCGACGAAGAGGTTCAGGTAGCCGAAGAACCGGCGCCGTCCCTCGTCCTCGGCCATGTAGCCGATCGAGTAGAAGTGAATGAGCGAGCCGACGCCGGTGATCAGCAGCACGAAGGTCAACGACAGCGCGTCGACGCGGAGTCCGAAGTCGACCTGCAGCTGGGTCACCGGGATCCACGAGAACAGCTTCGTGTCCACAGTGGACCCGGTGTCGGCCGAGAAGTACAGCAGGACGCCGTACAGGAAGGACAGCGAGACGGTGGCGGTGCCGAGCAGGTGTCCCCACGCGTTGGTCCGCTTACCTCCCGCCCGTCGCCCACCACCACCCTCAACGGAATCGCTGCGCGATGCTTGCCCAGTTGTCAGCAGGATGAGCGCGCCGAGGGCGGGGAAGGCCACCAACAGCCACGATGATGCGGTCACTGTTTACACACGCCCCTAGTACTTCAGCAGGTTGGTGTCGTCGACCGAGGCCGAGCGCCGGGTGCGGAAGATCGACATGATGATCGCCAGCCCGACCACGACCTCGGCGGCCGCGACGACCATCACGAAGAACGCCATGATCTGGCCGTCGAGCCCGCCGTTGATCCGGGAGAACGTCACCAGCGAGAGGTTCACCGCGTTGAGCATGAGCTCGATGCACATGAACACGACGATCGCGTTGCGCCGCACGAGCACGCCGACACAGCCGATCGAGAACAGCAGCGCCGAAAGCAGCAGGTAGTACGTGGGGGTCACTTGTCGTCCCCTTCTTTGCCAACGAGCGCGTGCGCGTCCGCCTTGGGTTCGTCGCCGGAGACCTGCTTGCGCTCGGACTCGAGCCGGGTGGCCGCGGTGGACTCGATGAGCGCCGAAAGCGATTCCGGGGCGACGGAGCCGTCCGGCAGCAGCGCCGGGGTGGCGACCGAGTTGGCCGTGGCGAAGACACCGGGGCCGGGCAGCGGCGACGGCCGGTCGTGCTCGCCGGTGAAGCGCAGCACCACCAGTTCCTTCTGGCTGAGCTTGCCGCCCTTGGCGTGGCGGTCGGTGAACGCCAGCACCATCGCGCCGATCGCGGCGGTGATCAGCAGCGCCGAGGTCAGCTCGAACGGGAACAGGTAGTCGGTGAAGATCAGCTTCCCGAGCCCGGCGGGGCCACCGCCCTGCGGCGTCGCCGGGTCGAGCAGCGGCGCCGGGGTGACGTTCGCCAGCGCGCGGGTGAGGCCGGCGGCCATCAGACCCGCCAGGCCGATGCCGAGCACCGCGGCGGCGAGCCGCTGTCCCCTGAGCACTTCGACGACCGAGTCGGAGGCTTCCTTGCCGACCAGCATCAGCACGAACAGGAACAGCATCATGATCGCGCCGGTGTACACGATGATCTGCGTGAAGCCGAGGAACGGCGCCTGCTGGATCATGTAGAGCAGACCGAGCGAGAGCATGGTCAGCACCAGCCACAGCGCCGAGTGCACGGCGTTGCGCGAGAAGATCATGCCCAGCGCGCCGAGCAGCGCGAGCGGGCCGAGCACCCAGAACGCGGCGGCCTCGGCGCCGGAGACGGTGGCATCGACGGCGGGAGCCTGTGCCAGGAAAGCGGCGATCACTGTCCAGCCTCCTGCTTGAGAGCCAGCTCGGGGCCGTTCACGTAGTAGTCCTGCTCGTTCTCGCCGAGCCGCATCGGGTGCGGCGGCTGCTCCATGCCCGAAAGCAGCGGAGCGAGCAGGTCTTCCTTGGTGTAGATGAGCCGCTGGCGGTCGTCGTCGGCGAGCTCGTAGAAGTTGATCATCGTCAGTGACCGGGTCGGGCAGGCCTCGACGCACAACCCGCAGCCGATGCAGCGCAGGTAGTTGATCTGGTAGTCCGCGCCGTACCGCTCACCGGGCGAGTAACGCGCCTCTTCGGTGTTGTCGCCACCTTCGACGAAGATCGCGTCGGCCGGGCAGGCCCACGCGCACAGCTCGCAGCCGACGCACTTCTCCAGCCCGTCCGGGTGCCGGTTCAGCTGGTGCCGTCCGTGGTAGCGCGGTGCCGCCGGTGCGCCTGCCTCCGGGTACTCCTCGGTGGCCACCTTCTTGAACATCATGGCGAAGGTGACGCCGAAACCCTTTACGGGATCAAGAAACCCCATTGTCCGCCTCTTCCTTCACTGCCGAGACCTCGGCGGGCTTGCGCTTGGCAGCCTTCTTGAGCGCCTTGGCGGCGGCCTTCTGCCGCGGTGTCTCGTCCGGGATCTCGAGATCCAGTGGTGGCAACGGGAATCCGCCGCCGGTGATCGGCACGTAGTCGTCGTCCGGGATCTTCTTGTCCGGCAGCAGCAGCGTCAGCAGCACGGCGACCACCAGCACGGTGCCGATGCCGATCAGGATCGACGGGGTCGACCAGCCACCGGAGTGGTTGACCGCGCGGATCGCGGTGACCGCGAGGATCCAGACCAGGTTCAGCGGGACGAGCACCTTCCAGCCCAGCCGCATGAACTGGTCGTAGCGCAGCCGCGGCAGCGTGCCGCGCAGCCAGATGAAGCCGAACAGGAGGGTGAACAGCTTGATCCCGAACCAGACCAGCGGCAGCCAGCCCTGGTTGAGCGCGTGGTCCGCGCCGACGAACGGGAACAGGTAGCCGCCGAGGAACAGCGTCACCGCGAACGACGACACGATCACCATGTTGACGTACTCGGCGAGGAAGAACATCGCGAACTTCATCGAGCTGTACTCGGTGTGGAAACCGCCGACCAGCTCGGATTCGGCCTCGGGGAGGTCGAACGGCGCGCGGTTGGTCTCGCCGACCATCGAGATCGCGTAGATCACGAAGCTCACCGGCAGGATGTAGAAGTACCAGCCGTGTGCCTGCGCGTTGACGATGTCACCGGTGGCCATGGAGCCCGAGTACAGGATGACCGCGACGATCGAGAGACCCATCGCGATCTCGTACGAGATGACCTGCGCCGCCGAGCGGATACCGCCGAGCAGCGGGTACGGCGAGCCGGACGACCAGCCGGCGAGCACGAGCCCGTACACGCCGATCGAGGAGCAGGCGAGGATCACCAGCACGCCGACCGGGAGTTCCATCAGCTGCAGCACCGTGCGGTGGCCGAAGATGGAGACCTCGGGGCCGAACGGGATCGCCGACAGCGCGATCAGCGACGGCACCACGCAGATGACCGGCGCGAGGAAGTACACCTTGCGGTCGGCCGTGTCCGGGATGATCTGCTCCTTGAACGGGAGCTTGATCGCGTCGGCCAGTGATTGCAGGTAACCGTTGGGACCCACGCGGTTCGGGCCTGGCCGGTTCTGCATCCGGCCGACCGCCTTGCGCTCCCAGACGATCAGCAGGATCGTCAGGATCGGGCCGATCAGCAGGATGACGACGGCCTTGATCAGCGTCAGCCACCACGGGTCGTTCGCCAGCAGCTGGGCCCTTGTCAGGTGATCCGGCGCCTGGGCGAGGAACATTCCGGTCACGCTTCACCTCCCGTGATGCTCACGACGGAGCCGTGTCCGGCGCCGAGCGTCCGGCGGACCGCTGAACCGTCCGAATCGGACGGGAGCCAGACGACGCCGTCCGGCAGATCCGCGACCACCAGCGGCAGCGTGATCGCGCCGCGCTCGGTCGAAACCTTGACGCTCCCGCCAAGCCCCTTCGCCGTCGCCTCGGAAACGCGCGCGACCGCAGGCCGCTGCGTCCCCTTCAGGTTCGGCTCGTCCACCTGCAGCGAACCGTTGCCCAGCAACTGCTTCCAGGTGCTCAGCACCGCCTGCCCCGACCCCGGGGATAAAGCGGGCTTAACTTCCGGGGATAAAGCGGGCTTTACTCCGCGGAGTAAAGCGGGCTTTATCCCGGCACTGACCTTGCCGAAGTCGGCGAGGGAGGCGGCGGGGGTCTGGGTGAAGATGTCCGCGTCCATCTCGACCGCGAGGGTGTCGAGGACTCGGCAGTCCGACAGCGCGCCGGTGCCTTCGAGCGTCACGTCGAACGGACGCTCGCGGCCTTCCCAGTTCAGGTAGGTGCCCGGCTTCTCGACCGACGGCGCGATCGGGAGGATCACGTCGGCGACCTCGGTGACCGCGCTCGGGCGGAGTTCGAGGCTGACGACGAACGCGGCTTCCAGCGCGACCAGCGCCCGCTCGGGGTCCGGCAGGTCGTACGGGTCGACCCCGCCGACGAGCAGGCCGTCGAGCTGACCGTCGGCCGCGGCGGCGATGATGCCGTTGAGGTCACGACCCGCTTCGGAGGGAAGCGTTGCGCCCCAAGCCTTTTCGACGTCGGCACCGAGCGGCGTCGGCACGGCGCCCGCTTCGAGCGCACCGCGCTCACCGGCGCGACGCGGGATCCACGCGACCTTGGCGCCGGTGCGCTCGGCCAGCCGGTGCACCGCGGAGAACAGGCCAGGCACCTCGGCGGCACGCTCGCCGACCAGGATCACCGAGCCGTCCGAGGACAGCGCCTGGTCGAGGTCCTGCGCGTGCTGGGCGATCCCGTCGAGCGCGGCGGCTTCGCCACCGGGCACACAGGCCAGCAGCTCACCGAAGGTCTTCTCGACCGACGAGGTCGTCCACTGTCCCAAGTGGACGACGCGGGTGCGGTTCTTGCGGGCCGCCTTGCGCAGCCGCAGGAACACGATCGGCGCCTCGTCCTCGGGCTCGAAGGCCACGCACAGCACGGTGCGCGACTTCTCGATCCCGGCGAAGGTGACGCCGTCGGCCGGTGTGGTGCCGACGATCCGCGAGGCGAGGAAGTCGAGCTCCTCCGCGGAGTGCGCACGCGCGCGGTAGTCGATGTCGTTGGTACGCAAGGCGATCCGCGCGAACTTCGAGTACGCGTAGGCGTCCTCGACGGTCAACCTGCCGCCGGGCAGCACGCCGACGCCCTTGCCGTCACGGGCCTTCAGCAGGCCGGAGGCGGCGGCACGCAGCGCGTCCGTCCACGAGGCCTCTTCGAGCTGCCCGGTCTCCTGGTTGCGGACCTGCGGACGGCGGATGCGGTCGGCGGCCTGCGCGTAGCGGAACGCGAAGCGGCCCTTGTCGCACAGCCATTCCTCGTTGACCTGCGGGTCGTCACCGGCGAGCTTGCGGGTGACCTTGCCGCGGCGGAAGTCGGTCCGCTCGGCGCAGCCCGAAGAGCAGTGCTCACACACGCTCGGCGAGGAGACCAGGTCGAACGGCCGCGAGCGGAACCGGTACGCCGCGCTGGTCAGCGCGCCGACCGGGCAGATCTGGATGACGTTGCCGGAGAAGTACGACTGGAACGGCTGGCCACTCGTCGTGCGGGAGGCCAGGTCCAGCACGTCCGCGGTCTCGGCGGTGCCGATCTGCTGGTGCGCGCCGCGCTCGAGCAGCTCGATGAACGGGTCACCGGCGATCTCCCGCGAGAACCGGGTGCACCGCTGGCAGAGCACGCAGCGTTCCCGGTCCAGCAGCACCTGCGACGAGATCGGCAGTGGCTTCTGGAAGGTCCGCTTGGTGTCGACGAACCGCGACTCGGCGCGGCCGTGCGCCAGCGCCTGGTTCTGCAGCGGGCACTCACCGCCCTTGTCGCAGATCGGGCAGTCGAGCGGGTGGTTGATGAGCAGCAGCTCCATCACGCCCTGCTGCGCCTTGTCCGCCACGCCCGAGGTCAGCTGGGTCTTCACGACCATGCCGTCGGCGACCGTCATGGTGCACGAAGCCTGCGGCTTCGGCATCGGACGGCCACCCATCTCGACCTCGACCAGGCACTGGCGGCAAGCGCCTGCCGGGTCGAGCAGCGGGTGGTCGCAGAAGCGAGGGATGACCGTGCCGAGTCGCTCGGCGGTGCGGATCAGCAGCTCGCCCTTGGGCGCGATGACCTCTTCGCCGTCGATGACCAGCTTGACGTGGCCCTCGGGGACCGGCGTCTCGGTCTTCGGCTCTTCCGGTGCCATGGTCATGCTTCTGCCCCAACCAGTTCACGCTTGTTCGTCTCGCACAACGCCAGGAACTCGTCGCGGAAGTACTTGATGCCACTGGTGATCGGCGAGACGGCGCCGTCACCGAGCGCGCAGAACGAGCGGCCGAGGATGTTGTCGCAGACGTCGAGGAGGGTGTCGATGTCCTCCTCGGTGCCCTTGCCGTCGACCATCCGCTCCAGGATCTGCGCCAGCCAGTACGTGCCCTCACGGCACGGGGTGCACTTGCCGCAGGACTCGTGCTCGTAGAACTGCGTCCACTTCATCACGGCCCACGGCACGGAAACCGTCTCGTTGAAGACCTGCACGGCCGTGGTGCCGAGCATGGAACCGGCCTCCGCCGCGCCTTCGAAGTCCAGCGGGACATCGAGGTGCTCCGCGGTGAACATCGGCGTCGACGAGCCACCCGGCGTCCAGAACTTCAGCGGGATGCCGTCCTTCATGCCACCGGCCATGTCGAGCAGCTCGCGCAGCGTGGTGCCGAGCGGGCACTCGTACTGGCCGGGGTTCTCGACGTGTCCCGAGATCGAGTAGATCTTGGGACCGGGCGACTTCTCGCGGCCCATCTGGCGGAACCAGTCCGAGCCGCCGTTGATGATGAACGGCGCGCTGGCGATGGTCTCGACGTTGTTGACCGTGGTCGGCGCGGCGTAGAGGCCTGCGGCCGCGGGGAACGGCGGCTTGAGCCGCGGCTGGCCGCGACGGCCTTCCAGCGAGTCGAGCAGCGCGGTCTCTTCACCGCAGATGTACGCGCCGGCGCCCGCGTGGACGGTGATGTCCAGGTCGAAGCCGGACTTGAGGATGTCGATGCCGAGGTAGCCGGCGTCGTAGGCCTCGCGCACGGCCGCGTTGAGACGGCGAATGCAGTGCAGCGCCTCGCCGCGGACGTAGATGAAGCAGTGGTGCGAGCGCATCGCGTACGAGGCGATGATGCAGCCCTCGATCAGCGAGTGCGGATCCGCCATCATCAGCGGGATGTCCTTGCAGGTACCCGGCTCGCCCTCGTCGGCGTTGATCACCAGGTAGTGCGGCTTGTCCTCGTTCGGCGGCATGAAGGACCACTTGATGCCCGCCGGGAAGCCGGCGCCACCACGGCCGCGGAGGCCGGAGTCCTTCACCAGCTGCACGAGCTGCTCGGGCGTGCCCTTGAGCGCCTTGCGGACGGCGGTGTAGCCCTCCAGCGCTTCGTAGGACTGGATCGTCCAGGACTTGGGAGAGAGCCAGCGCTTGGTCAGCACCGGCGTGATGGGATCAGCCATTACTTCTTCTCCACCTCAGGCAGCGGAACGTCGTCCATGACCGGCGCGGTCCAGCCGCGCTCCTGCGCGACCTGCGCGCCACGCAGCGTTTCGACGGCCTGCGAGGGGCCGTCGATGTCCGCGCGGTACTGGACCGGGTCCTCCGGGAAGAACCCGGCGAGCTGCAGTTCGGCACCCTTGAAGTCGGTCAGCGGCGCGCCACGCGTCGGCTGCGGCTTCTTGCCAGCCTGCAGCGCGTCGACCAGCGCGACGGCCTTGTCCTCGGTCTGGTTGTCGAAGTACTCGTAGTTGACCTGGATCACCGGAGCGAGGTCGCAGGCCGCGAGGCACTCGGCGTGCTCCAGCGTGATCGAGCCAGGCGTGTTCGGCTCACCCGCGGTCTCGTTGTGCCCCAACGGCTTCTCCTCGGAACCGAGGTGCGTTTGGAGCTTCTTGTAGATCGCGTCGCCGCCCATGGCCGCGCACAGCGTGTTGGTGCAGACGCTCACCAGGTGCTCGCCGCAGGGACGGCGCTTGTACATGGTGTAGAACGTCGCGACCGCGCTGACCTCGGCGTCGGAGAGGCCGAGTTGCGTGGCACAGAAGGAAATCCCCTCCTGGCTGACGTAACCCTGCACCGACTGCACCAGGTGCAGCATCGGCAGCAGCGCCGACCGCGACTGCGGATAGCGCGCGATCAGGTTCTCGGCCTTCGCGACGATGTCCTCGTCGAAAAGAATTTCAGGCGCTTCGGACTGTGGCATCAGCGGTCCACTCCCCCCATGACGGGGTCAATCGAGGCGATGGCGGCGATCACGTCGGCCACCAGCCCGCCTTCGGCCATCGCGGGCATCGACTGCAGGTTCACGAAGCTCGGTTCGCGCACGTGCACCCGCAGCGGCCGCGTGCCGCCGTCGGACACCAGGTGCGCGCCCAGCTCGCCGCGCGGCGACTCGACCGGCACGTAGACCTGACCCGGCGGCACCTTGAAGCCCTCGGTCACCAGCTTGAAGTGGTGGATGAGCGACTCCATGGACTGGCCCATGATCTTGCGGACGTGCTCGAGCGAGTTGCCCATGCCGTCGCTGCCGACCGAAAGCTGGGCAGGCCAAGCGATCTTCTTGTCCTCGACCATGACCGGGCCCGGCTCGAGCATCTTCAGCGCCTGCTTGATGATCCGCAGGCTCTGGTGCATCTCCTCGACGCGGATCAGGTACCGCGCCCAGCAGTCGGCGTCGTTCGAGGTCGGGATGTCGAACTCGAACTCGTCGTAGCGCGAGTACGGCTCCGTCTTGCGCAGGTCCCACGGCAGACCGGCGCTGCGCAGCACCGGGCCGGTGACGCCGAGCGCGAGGCAGGCGTCGACGGGCAGGTAGCCGACGCCCTTGAGCCGGTTGCGCCAGATCGGCTGGCCGGTGAACAGCTTGTCGTACAACGGAAGACGCTCTTCCATCGTCTTGACGAACTGCGTGACCGCCTCGTGGTAGTCGGCTGGCATGTCCTGCGCGAGGCCACCGGGGCGGATGAACGCGTGGTTCATGCGCAGGCCGGTGAGGTGCTCCAGCAGGTGCAGCACCTCTTCGCGCTCACGGAAGCCGAGCGTCATGGCGGTGGTCGCGCCGAGCTCCATACCGCCGGTGGCGATGTAGACCAGGTGCGAGCCGATGCGGTTGATCTCCAGCAGCAGCACGCGCAGCAGCTCCGCGCGCGGCGGCGCCTGGATGCCGAGCAGCTTCTCGACCGCGAGGCAGTACGCCATCTCCGTCGACAGCGGCGCCAGGTAGTCCATGCGCGTCACGAAGGTGACGCCCTGGGTCCAGGTGCGGTACTCGCAGTTCTTCTCGATCCCGGTGTGCAGGTAGCCGATGACCGAGCGGAGCTGGGTGACGGTCTCGCCCTCCATCTCCAGCACCAGCCGGAGCACGCCGTGCGTCGACGGGTGCTGCGGGCCCATGTTGATGACCATGCGCTCGTCGTGCTGCGCGTCGGCGACGACGTCGTCCCAGTCACCACCGGAGACGCTGTAGACGCGGCCTTCGGTCGTGTCGCGCGAGTCGGCGTACTCGACCTCTTCGGTCGTTTCGAGGTTTTCCGTGCTCACGAGTACGACCTCCGCTGGTCCGGCGGCGGGATCTCCGCGCCCTTGTATTCGACCGGGATCCCGCCGAGCGGGTAGTCCTTGCGCTGGGGGTGACCGTCCCAGTCGTCCGGCATGAGGATGCGGGTCAGCGCCGGGTGACCGTCGTAGACGATGCCGAACATGTCCCAGGTCTCGCGTTCCTGCCAGTCGGCCGTCGGGTAGACCTCGACGATCGACGGCACGTGCGGGTCCTCGACGTCCATCGTGACCTCGAGCCGGATGCGACGGCGGTAGGTCATCGACGTCAGGTGGTACACCGAGTGCAGGCGCTGCGGGATGTCGACGCCGTAGTCGACCCCGGAGACCGAGCTGCACAGCTCGAAGCGCAGGCCGCCGTCGTCGCGCAGCGTGCGGCAGATCGCGACCAGGTGCTCGCGGGCGACGTAGAAGGTGATCTCGCCGCGGTCGACCGTGGTCTGCTGGATGGCCTCGGCCGGGATCTTGTTGTCCGCCAGCGCCGCGTAGAACTCGTCGGCGAACTCGTCGAACCAGCCGCCGTACGGGCGCTCGGCCGGAGCGGGCGCGTACGCCGGGAGCCGGACGCCGCCGTAGCCGGAGGTGTCACCGGTGCCGGAGACGCCGAACATGCCGAAGCGTTCTTTACCGGTGACGACCGGCTCGGCCGGGCGGGCGCCGGTCGGCTCGAGGCCGCCTTCGGGACGGTCGGCGCTGGACTGCTCCCCGCCGACTTCAGGGGTTTCAGGCACGTCGCTCACTTCTTCGCGTACTTGATGGACGAGGCGATCAGCTCGGTGCGCGCGCCACTGGCCTCGCGGAGCGCGGCCCGGCGGGCGTTGATCGGCTCGTCCTGGATCTTGGCGTGCAGCTTGAGGATCGCGTCGAGCAGCATTTCCGGGCGCGGCGGGCAGCCGGGGAGGTACATGTCGACCGGCACGATGTGGTCGACGCCCTGCACCACGGCGTAGTTGTTGAACATCCCGCCGGACGAGGCGCAGACACCCATCGCGAGCACCCAGCGCGGCTCGGCCATCTGGTCGTAGATCTGACGCAGGACGGGAGCCATCTTCTGGGTCACGCGACCGGCGACGATCATCAGGTCCGCCTGGCGCGGCGTCGCGCTGAAGCGCTCCATGCCGAAGCGGGCGATGTCGTAGCGCGAGCCACCGACCGTCATCATCTCGATCGCGCAGCAGGCGAGGCCGAAGGTCGCGGGCCACAGCGAGTTCTTGCGCGCCCAGTTGACCAGCCCTTCCAGGCTGGCCAGCAGGATTCCGTTGGGGAGTTTCTCTTCCAGACCCATGGCTCTAGTTCCAATCCAGCCCGCCGCGCCGCCACACATAGGCGTACGCGAACCCGACGGTCACGATGAACAGCACGATCTCCACCAGGCCGAACATGCCGAGAGCGTCCGCGCTCACCGCGAACGGGTAGAGGAAGACCATTTCGATGTCGAACAGGATGAACAGCATCGCGGTGATGTAGTACGCGACGGGCATCCGGCCGCCACCCGCGATGGGCTGCGGCGAGGGTTCGATCCCGCATTCGTAGGCCGAGAGTTTGGCCTTGTTGTAGCGGCTCGGGCCGACCAGCGGGCCCAGGAGCACCGACAGCACGGCGAAGCCGAGTGCCATCACGAAGAGGAAGACCAACGGGAGGTACATCTTCAGGCCAGGCGTCTGCGCCTGTGCCACCTGTTCGGTGGCGGCCAACATCAGCACGGGTTTCGCCATCCTTTCCGCGCCGCTGCGGGATCGAGTTGGGCTTGGTTGAGACAGCCCTCGGACGGCACCCTAAGGGACCTGGATCACACGTCTGAGGGTTAGGGCACCCTTACGGGCCGTGCTTGCTTGTGAAAATCTTCACAAGCGACCCGTCAAAGTTGTGAAGCGATTCACAAAGCATGGGGCCGAGTGTAGGACGTGACTCACAGTCTTGTCCCTAGGCCCCGTGGTATAAGGGTTACCTAACTTCCGCAGAGCGAAAAAGCCGGGACCAGCGATGATCGTTCCGGGAGCCCGACATAACGGGCGTACTGTGATCTATCCCACGCCTCAGCGAGGCGAGGGAGTCACCCTGGCGAGCGCGGCGATGAGCCGGTCGACACCGTCTCCGCCCTTGGCGTCGTAGCAACCGGAAAGCCCCTTGTAGACCAGGGGAAGGATGCTGTTGATCCGCAGCCCGTACTTGGTCGCGGCCCGCATCACCTTCGGCTTGCCGATCAGCTTCGCGAAGACGTTCCCGAGCCGGTAGTAGCCGCCCATCAGCTCCGCGACAGCTAAGGGGTAACCCTCAAGTGCACGTTCACGCGACGGGCCTTCGCGCCGGGCGAGCGCCTGCACGACGCACTCCGAAGCCAGCTGCGCCGACTCCATCGCCGCCGAGATGCCCTCGCCGTTGAACGGGCTGACCATGCCGCCGGCGTCGCCGAGCAGCAGCAGGCCGTTCCGGTAGTGCGGAGTGCGGTTGAAGCCCATCGGCAGCCCGGCGCCGCCGACCTTGCCGATCGCGTTCTCCTCGCGGTAGCCCCATTCCTCCGGGGTCCCGTCGAGCCACTGCCGCAGCAGCGCGCGGTAGTCGGTGCTGCGGAACGAAGCCGAGGTCGACAGCATGCCGAGCCCGACGTTCACGGTGCCGTCGCCGAGCGGGAACGCCCAGCCGTAGCCCGGCAGCAGCTTGGGGTTGCGCGGGTCGGACTTGTCCCACAGTTCGAGGTGCCCCTCGATGAACGGGTCGTCGTGGCGCGGGCTCTTGTAGTACCGGCGCACCGCGACACCCATGGGGCGCTTGTCGTTCTTCTCGATGCCGACGGACAGCGCGAGCCGCGCGGACACGCCGTCGCAGGCGAGCACCAGCGGCGCCCGGTAGCTGACCGGCGTCTTCTCGGGGCCGACCTTCGCCTCGACACCGACGACCCGGCCGGTGTGGTCGGTGATCGCGCTGGTGACGGTGGTCTTCTCGTACAGCCGCGCGCCCGCCTTGACCGCGGTCTTCGCGAGCAGGTCGTCGAAGTCCTGGCGGGTGCGGGAAACCCCGTACGGCGGGTAGCTGGTCAGGTCCGGCCAGTCGAACTCGAGCGTCTGGTCACCGGTGAGGATCCGCAGGCCGCGGCTGTGCACCCAGCCCGCGTCCTGGCTGGTGTCGATGCCGAGGTCGATGAGCTGCTTCACGCCACGCGGGGTGAGGCCGTCGCCGCAGACCTTCTCGCGCGGGAAGCTGGTCTTCTCCAGTAGCAAGACGTCCACCCCGGCGCGCGCGAGGTACGTCGCGGCGGTCGAACCGGCCGGGCCTGCGCCGACGACGATGACTTCGGCGTCGTGGTCGGGGTTCCGCTTGCTCATGATTCGGAGTCTACGTCGGGCTTCTTGGCGCGGTGGACGGCTACGACGCCGAAAGTGAGATTCATCCACTCCACATCGGACCAGCCCGCGGACTCGATGATCTCCGCGAACTGGCGCTGCGCCGGCCATTCCAGCATCGATTCGGCCAGGTAGGCGTACGCCTCGGGGTTGCTGGAGAAGCGGCGCCCGACCCAGGTCATCGCGCGCAGCATGAACTTGCGGTAGACGAACCGCAGCGGCGCGAATGTGGGCGTCGACACTTCGCAGATCACCAGCCGGCCGCCCGGCCGGACCACGCGCGCGATCTCGGCGAGCGCGGCCTTGGTGTCGACGAAGTTGCGGATCCCGAGCGTGATGGTCGCGACGTCGAAGCTGCCGCTCGCGAACGGGAGGTTCAGCGCGTCGGCGGCCACCATCGGGACCTTGCGGTGCTTGCCCGCCTTGAGCATCCCGAACGAGAAGTCCGCCGCGAGGCACCACGCCCCGTTGCGGGTGTACTCGACGGTCGACACGCCGGTGCCCGCGGCCAGGTCCAGCACCTTCTCACCGCGCTTGGCGTCGAGCACGCGCGCGGTGGTGTTGCGCCAGCGACGGTCGAACCCGAAGGTCATGAACGAGTTCGCCCGGTCGTAACCGGACGCGACGTCGTCGAACATGGCGGCGACTTCGTGCGGATCCTTGTCCAGACTCGCTCGTGACATAGCCGAAGCGTAGACCGGCCTGGTTGAGAGCCCGCTCGCCCTCAGCCTCCACCCCATCGAGTGATCGAACACCTGTGCGGCCGGGCGTAGCTTGGAGGTGTAGGCGATGTTTGAAAACCGAAGAGCGAATCAGCCGAGGAACCGGTGATCGGTCAGGCCGAGAGCCTTGGCGGGCACCGCGTACGGCACGTTCCGCCACCGGCCGCGCTCGAAGAGCACGACCATGGTCCGTCCGGTGCCGCCGACCCAGGCCTTCCGGTCTGGTTCATGCCTCAGCTTGGTGGACCCGTGTGTCGAGAGGACCGCACGCAGCCTGGCGTTCGTCCCGTCGTCGTAGCTCACGTGCAGGTCAGGCGAGTTCCGGTTCTTGCGGATCGGGTAGTCGGGCACCACCGTCACCCTGGCCGACCGCCAGCCGGTCTTCAGCACCGCCCGGTACCTCCGTCGCCAGGCGACCCCGGCGAACACGCTGCAGGGCATGAAGATCAGTGCGAGCAGCATCGGCACCACGCAGAATCCGGTGAGAACGCCGCTGGTGTTCTTCTCTTCGAGGGTCCGTACGTGGTCGGGATCGGCCGGTTCGTAGATCACGGTGACGGTCTGGGACTGGTAGTACGTCAGGTCGGTGTCCCGGTCGATCTCGGCGCAGTGCCACACCTGCCCGACGTAGTACGACACATCGATCGACGGTGAGCCCTTGGTGGGGTTGTGCACGCCCACCACCTGGCCGGGCACACGGGTTCCGTTGGCCAGCAAGGTTTCCGCGGCCGAGTCGAGGACCGACAACCCGACGATGCCACCGACGAAAACGCCGAACCACAGCACCATGAGGCCATAGGCACGCAGGCCGATGAGCCGCAGGCGGCGGGTATGGGCGTCGAGATCGTGCCCGCTGCCGTCGACGACTCGCGTCTTCGACGCAGGCTGCCATCGGTCGATCGCCACGTCGTCCGGATGCTTCGCCACCCGCAGTCGCCTGACGCTCAGCACCCAGATCGACACGGACACAGCGAGCACGCCGAAGTCCGCCGCCAGTTCGCCGTCGTCGAGCACATAGCTGGGCGCCAGCAGCGACCACGTCGTACCGGCGACGAACACCACGAACACCAACGCGGCCACTACCCCGACGGTGATCCACAGCCCGCGTCGACCTCTCGGACGCGGACCGTTGCCGGTGAATTCCCCCAGTTCCATGAACCGAGCATAGGACTGCGGCAAGCCCTCTGAACAGGAAAAACGTCCGCGACCAACGACACCGGCGACGAAGGCAACCCGTCGGCTGCCGAGCGCGTGCAAGCAGTCAGTGCCTCAGTACGTCAGCCGAGCGCGGCGAGCATCCCGCGCACGGCGACCGGCCAGGCGAACTGCTCGGCCCGTGCCCTGGCCGCCTTGCGGCGCGAGTCCTCGGGACTGTCGAGCAACCCGGTGACCGCGTCGGCGAAGGCGGGCGCGTGGTCGTCGACGGCGGCCCCGCATTCCGGCCGGACGATCTCCCGCAGCGCGGAGGACGCCGAAACGACCACCGGCGTCCCGGAAGCGAGCGCTTCGAGCGCGGCGAGCCCGAAGGTCTCATGAGGACCCGGCGCCAGCGAAACATCCGCGCTGGCAAGCAATCGGGCAACCTCGTTGCGGCCGTCGAGGAACCCGAGGAACGTCACGGGCAGGCCTCGCGCCCGGCGTTCCAGCGCGCGTCTTCGCGGCCCATCTCCCGCGACGACCAGTCGCACGTTGGCACCGGCCTCGGTCAGCTCGGCGACCGTGTCCACGCTGCGTTCCACGTGCTTCTCGGGCGAGAGCCGTCCACAATGGACTAAAAGGGCGTCGGCGGTGCCCGCGAGCTCGTGGCGCCACGAGCCATCTCGCCTGGCGGGTGTGAAGGTCGCGAGGTCGACGCCGAGCGGCACGCGCTGGACGTTCGGCGCGGCGATCCGATCGAATTCGGCTCTGGCGAAGGAAGTCGTGCAGACGACCGTGTCGTAGCTGCCTGCCATCCGCCGGTTCGCGGCGTCGGCGACCCGGCGGGCCAGCTGCTCCGGCAGCAGGAACTGTTCGAGCAGCCGGTCCAGGCGCTCGTGCGAGATGACCACGCTGGGCACCCCGTGGTCGCGGGCCCAGACGCCCATTCCGCGCAGGGTCAGCCGATCCGAAACCTCGAGACGGTCCGGTTCGAGCCTGCGCAGGATGGCCCGCACCCGATGTGGATCGACGGCCCGGTACCCGCCGGTTCCTGGAATCTGCAAGGCGGGCAAGGAAAACCGGCGCACCCCGCTCGACAGCAGCTCGTCGGCGTACCGGCGGCCAGGCACGACCAGCGTCACCTGGTGTCCACTCGCGACATATCCGGCGCCGAGGTGGTGCAGTGCCGTCTTCAGCCCGCCGGACCGCGGTCCGTAGAAGTTGGCGAGCTGGACGATGTGCACCTAGGCCGCCTTGGCCGCACGCCCAGTCACCGCTTCGTAGTGGCCGACGAGTTCGTGGCAAACGGCGGGCCAGGTACGGGAAAGCACGACCTTGCGCGCCCGCTCGCCGAGCCGCTCCCGCAACGCCGCGTCCCTGAGGTCGTTCACCTTCTCGACCAGCGCGCCGGCGAAGGCGTGACGGTCGGCGGGCAACAGGAACCCGGTGCGGCCGGGCAGCACGAGATCCTTGGGACCTCCCGCGTTCGGCGCCAGCACGGGCAGTCCGGAGGCCATGGCCTCCTGGATCGTCTGGCAGAACGTCTCATGTGGACCGGTGTGCACGAAGACGTCCAGGCTGGCGTACGCCTCCGAGAGCTCATCCCCATACCTGGCACCGAGGAAGGCGGCGCCGGGGATCCGCTCCCGCAACGTCTGCAGCTCCGGCCCGTCACCGACCACGACCAGCCGGACCCCGTCCAGCCCCGCCAGCGCGGTCAGCCGGTCGACCTCTTTCTCAGGCGCGAGCCGCCCGACGAACCCGACCAGCAACTCGCCGTTGGGGGCCAGCTCCCGCCGGAACGCCGCCGAAGCGTGCGAGGGCGAGAACTTGTCGATGTCGACGCCCCGCGCCCACCGGTGCACTCGCGGCACTCCGTGCAACCTGAGCTGTTCCACCGAGTCACTCGACGGCGCCAGCGTCCGATCGGCCCGGCTGTGCAGCCTGCGCACCCACCGCCAAGCCGCCCGCGCCGCGATCCCGAACCCGTAAGCGGCCGCGAACCCGGCGATGTCCGTCTGGTAGACCGCGATCGACGGCACCCGCAGCCGCCGCGCGGCCGCCAGCCCCCGCGCCCCCACCACGAACGGCGAGGCCAGGTGCACCACGTCGGGCCGGAACCCGGCCATCGCGGTCAGCACGGTCCTGGTCGGCACCCCGACCGGCAGCGAATGCACCCCGGGGAAGTCCAGCGCCGGAATTCGCACCACCGGCGCGCCCCGATACTCGGTCGGCCCCGGCCCCGGCGCGATGATCAGCACATCATGCGCCCGCTCGCGCAGGTGCTCAACCACCCGCAGAACAGAGTTGGTCACGCCGTTCACCTGCGGCAGAAAACTTTCGGTGACTATGGCGACTCGCACACCCCCACCCTCCCACCCGCCCCCAAACCCCCCGTAACCCTCAAACCAACGCCCGCCGAACACCTCCCCCACCCACTCCCCACCCACCCGCGCAGGCACGCCCACTCCCGGATCCCGCCCGCCGACTCCCCAGGCACGCCCGCCGACCACCTGGGTACGCGCGCCGACTCCCAGGGCACGCATGCCGACTGCTTGGGCACGCGTGCCGACCGCCCAGGCACGTGTGTCGTCCGCCCAGGTACACGTGTCGTCCATCCATAAACGCGTGTCGTCTACCTGGGAACGCGTGTCGTCCATCCATGAACACGCGTCGTCCGCCTGGGCACGTGTGCCGACTCCCGGAGGCACGCGCGCCGACCACCCAGGCACGCATGCCGACTCCCGGAGCACGGGGGGCCGACTCCCCCAGGTACGTGTGCCGACCGCCCAGGTACGTGTGCCGACCATCTGGGTACGCGCGTCGTCCGCCTGGGTACGTGTGCCGACTCCCCAGGCACGCGCGCCGACCGCCTAGGTACGCGAAAGCTCCCCGGGCAAGTCTTTGCCGCTCCCGCACGCGTCTTTGCTGCTCCCGCACGCGTGTTTGCCCGTCGCGTACGTGTCTTTGCCGCCCGCGTACGTATCTTTGCCGGTCCCGTATGCGGGCCGACCCGGCCGGAACCCGGCGGACCCGGGGGCGTCAATCCCCGAGGTCGGGGTGGAAAACCACAGACAGCCCACCACTTGTCATCTCAAGGTCGTGTCCCGGAAACCAGGGCAGCCCACACTAAAGAAGCATGACCCTCTTGTCCTCCAGGCCCCCGCAGCCCGTCGAACCTGGGCTGCTGTCGAGGGCGCTCGAGGTCGCCGGACGACTGGCCAACGACGCCACCGATGTCATCACGGCGACCGCCGGGCGCGGCGCGCACCCCGACACCAAGGACTCACCGTTCGACTGGGTCACCGATACCGATCGCATTCTCGAACGGCATACGCGGCGGGTGCTGGCCGCCGAATTTCCCGGGATTCCGGTGGTCGGTGAGGAGTTCGGGGCCGATCATGGCGCCGATGTCGCCGACTACCGGTGGGTGGTCGATCCGGTCGACGGGACCGCGAACTACGTGGCCGGGGTTCCGTGGTGCGCTTACAGCCTCGCGTTGATCGATGCTTCGGGGCCGGTGGTCGGGGTGGTGGCCGATCCTTACCGCGGGCAGATCTACGCGGCGGCGCGTGGGCGTGGGGCGCGTGCGAACGGGAAGCCGATCAAGCTGATGGATCGGCCGAGTCCGGCCGGCGCGATCGTGTGCACCGAGCTGACCAGGACCGGGCCGTGGCCGGGGATGGGCGAGTTCATCGAGCGGGCGGCCGCCGCTCATGTCGGGGTGCGGGTGCTGGGGTCGGCCGCGCTGTCGATCGCGCAGGTGGCGCTGGGGCATGCGACCGCCGCCGTGCTGCACAGCTACAGCGAGTGGGATGTCGCCGGTTCGGTCGCGCTGGCGATCGAGGCCGGGGCCGTGGTGCTGGACCGGCATGGCGAGGACACCGCGTTGCCCGCGGACGGGGTGCTGGTGGCCGCGCCGAGTGTGGCCGACGAGGTGCTCAGCTGGTGGCAGGAGACGGCTGCGCTGCTGTGACCTGGCGGTTGTTCTGGCGGCGGATCCACCAGAGCACCGGGGTCGCGATCAGCCAGGTGATCAAGATCGTGATGCCGAGCGGCACCAGTGTCGTGGTGAACGTGCGGCCCGCGACCCGGGTGAGTTCGGGGTCGCTCGCGTCGTACTCGATGCGGACGAGGGCGCCCGCGGCGAGGCCGCTCGGGTAGAGCACGCCGTTGGCCGGGCTGTGGACGATGCCGTCGGGCGTCGAGTAGCGGATGATCGTGCGGTCGAAGGCGACGGACTCGACGGTCGCGTCGGCCTGGCCGACCTGGCCTTCGATGGCGTTGTCGTTGCGGATCGCGGCGAACAGCAGTGCCAGGCACATCAGGGTGAGCAGCGAGGCGACACCGAGGGTGGCACGCCACCCGATGCGCCTAGCCCGCTCGCCTTTCGCAGTCACGCCGCGAGCGTACCCACAGAGCCCGTCCCGGCATGGTGCAGGCACCGTGCCGGGACGGGCGCACCTCAGTGCTGGTGGCCCTCGGCCAGCAGGCGGTGGGTTTCCTGGATCTGCCGGTACGACTTCGGCTCACTCACGGCGGCCCTGGCCGCGAACGCCGCGGACGGGCCGTTCGGGCCGACGGCGGGCTTGGCCGGGGTGTACAGCCAGGTCTGGAACAGGTCGTACAACGGCTTGCCGGACACCTTCTCCGCCAGCGCGATGAACTCCGGGATGACCGCGGTCTTGCCCTTCTTCACGCTCGACCAGGTCTGGAGGATCCTGAAGAAGGAGTCGTCGCCGACGGCCTTGCGCAGCGCGTGCAGCGCGAGGGCGCCGCGGTCGTAGACGGCGTCGTCGAACTGCTTGTCCGCGCCCGGGTTGGCGGGCAGGACCGTCCAGAACGGAGCGTCGGCCGGTGACGAGTCGTAGGTGAACTGCGCCAGCTCGTCGGCCGTGCCTTCGCCCTGCTCCTCCGACCACAGGAACTGGGCGTAGGAGGCGAAGCCCTCGTTCAGCCAGATGTCACTCCACTTGCCGAGCGCGACCGAGTCACCGAACCACTGGTGTGCGTTCTCGTGCGCGATGAGCGAGGTGTTCGCGCCCTTGGCGAAGTTGCGCGCGCCGTAGACCGGGCGGGTCTGGTTCTCGAGCGAGAAGTTGATCCCGCTGGTCACGACCCCGCCCTGCGCTTCGAACGGGTACGGCCCGAACTTGCTGGCCAGGAACTCGTTGATCTCGGGGGTGCGCTCCACGCTGGCCTTGGCGGCGTCGAGCGAGTCGCCGAGGTCGTTGCCGTATGCGGTGATGAACGGCTTGCCGTCCGGTGTGGTCTGCAGGTTGACGTCGTACTTGCCGACCTCGAGCGAGGTCAGGTACGTCGCCTGCGGCTGGGTGCTGCGCCAGTACCAGCGGGTCCAGCCCGCGCGGTTGCGCTCGGTGCGCACGAGCGAGCCGTTCGACAGCGCCACGACGTCGTTCGGGACCTCGACCGAGACGTCGAAGGTCGCCTTGTCGGTCGGGTGGTCGTTCGACGGGTACCACCAGGCGGCGCTCTGCGGCTCGTCGACGGCGAGCGCGCCGGTCGGCGTCTTCTTCCAGCCGTTGGCGATGCCGTCGATGACCACCTTGGACGGGGTGTCGGCGTAGGCGACGGCGACCGTGATGGGCAGTCCCTTGGCAAGCGGTTTCGCGGGCTTGACGATCAGTTCGCCGTCGGCAGTGTCATTCGTGAACTGCGCAGGCACATTGTTCACCCGGACTGATTTGACCTTGAGTCCGAAATCGAGGTTGAAACTGGACAATTCCTGCGTGGTCGTCGCGATAATCGTCGTGGTGCCGTTGAGCAGGTCGGTCGACGGTTGATAAGTGAGCCGGATGTCGTAATGCGCTACGTCATAGCCACCATTGCCCGCGCCCGGATAGTAGGGATCTCCGACGCCCGGCGCACCAGGTCCTGGCGCCGCACCGGCCGCCGACGCGAAGAGGGCGACCGCGATACCACCGGCCACCGCACCCCACCCGGCACGAGTTCTGTTCCGCATGACCAATTCCTCCCGAAGTCCGATGAACGGGCTGAACGTATCGGGGTATTCATGGTCGAGAAACAGCCAAAAGGCGGGTCTTGCCACGTGGGAATGCGAGCAAAAACTTTTGACAGCGGTTCAACTACGGGTATCAGGAACCGGCGACGGCCGACTTCACCGCCGCGCGGACGCGGGCGTGCAGGTCGCGGTGCCTGGTGCGGTCGACCCGCACTTCGACCACGCGCAGGCCGGGCTCCGGGCGCAGCGCGGCGCGGAACTCGGTCAGCGTCTCGGCGACGATGTGCGGCACGTGGTAGCCGGCGCACAGCGCGCCGAGGTCGGCGCCGTGCGGAGTGCCGAACACCCGCTCGAAGCTGGCGCTGTGCTCGGGCGCGCCCTGTTCGAGCAGCGAGAAGATGCCGCCGCCGTCGTCGTTGAGCACCACGATCGTCAGATCGGGGCGCTGCTCGGCCGGTCCGGTGAGCAGGCCGTTCGTGTCATGCAGGAACGTCAGGTCGCCGATCAGCGCGTACGAGTGGCCGCGGTGCACGGTCGCGGCGCCGATCGCGGTCGACACCGTCCCGTCGATGCCCGCGACACCGCGGTTGCGGTGCACGAGCACGTCGGGGCGCAGCCGCCCGGCGAGCGCGACGTCGCGGGTCGGGTTGGACGAGCCGACCACGAGCAGCGAGTCCGGCGGCAGCGCGTCGATGAGCTCGGAGGCGAGCCGCAGGCCGCTTGGCCACGGCTCGCCTGCCAGCGCCTCGGTGACGGCGGCGTGCGCGGCGGCGTCGGCGCGCTGCCAGTGCGCGAGCCACTCCGGGTCGGCGGGCTTGGTCGGCTCGGCGAACCACTGCCCGACCTGGCGGACGTTGTGCGCCGGCGCGGGCCAGTCGGAGTCGGGACGGACGAGCAGCACCTCGACGTCCGGATCGGACAGCACGGCCTGGACCTGCCGGAACACGGTCGGACGGCCGAGGCAGAGCACTTGCTCGGGCTTGTGCTCGCGGATGAACTCCTCGACACCCAGCAGCCAGGCGCCCGACGAGATCGCGGTCGCGCCGCCCAGCCCGATGCCGCCGGTCTCGGAGACCACCGGCCAGCCGTGCTGCTCGGCCCACTCGCTGGCCGCCTGCACGCCGGTGTCGCACGCGATGACCAGCCCGCAGCGGGCGGACGGGACCACGAAGGACGGCAGCGCGCCGAAGTCGGGCAGCTCGGTCCATCGGGCACCGCCGGGACGGCCTTCGAGTGATTCGTACCACTCGAGCGCGACGGCGCCGTCGGAGTCGAAGTCCGGGACCAGCGGTTCGCGGAACGGGATGTTCAGGTGGACGGGCCCGCTGCGCCACTCGCCGTACGCGGCGTTCCAGGCCCGGCAGATCTGACTGCGCCAGTACGAGTTCTGCCCGGCGCGCCGCTCGGCGACGGCGAGCTCGTCGAAGTACCTGATCGCGTCGCCGTAGAGGCGCGCCTGGTTGATGACCTGGCTGGCGCCGGCGGAGCGCAGCTCCGGCGGCCGGTCGGCGGTCAGCACGATCAGCGGGACACCGGCGCGGTCGGCTTCGAGCACGGCCGGGTGAAAGTTGGCGGCGGCGGTGCCGGAGGTGCACAGGAGCGCGACGGGGCGGCCGGTCCTGGCGGCGATGCCGAGCGCGAGGAAGCCGGCGCTGCGCTCGTCGATCCGCACGTGGACCTGCACGCGGCCGGAGGCGGCCGCGTCGTAGAGCGCGATCGAGAGTGGCGCGTTACGGGATCCCGGGCAGAGCACCACGTGGGACACCGTGTTGCGGACCAGTTCATCGACGATGACCCTGGCCTGCGCGGTGGAAGGATTCACCGGCAGTCTCCTGGTGTCTCGTCAGTACTCATGGCCACCTATTCTCCCAAACGTGGATGACGCCCAGGTTTCCGAGCTGTTCGACCCGGCCTTGTGGACCCCGATCGAGGGTTTCGACTTCACCGACATCACGTATCACCGGTCCGCTGAGGTTCGCTCAGGCAAGCGGGTCGTGCGCATCGCGTTCGACCGTCCGGAGGTCCGCAACGCCTTCCGTCCGCACACCGTGGACGAGCTGTACCGCGCGCTCGACCACGCGCGGATGAGCTCGGACGTCGGGTGTGTCCTGCTCACCGGCAACGGCCCGTCCGCCAAGGACGGCGGCTGGGCGTTTTGCTCCGGTGGTGACCAGCGTATTCGCGGAAGGTCCGGCTATCAGTACGCGGACGGCGAGACCTCCGACACGGTGGACCCCGCGCGGGCGGGCCGGCTGCACATCCTCGAGGTCCAGCGCCTCATCCGGTTCATGCCGAAAGTGGTGATAGCGGTCGTTCCCGGCTGGGCCGCCGGCGGCGGGCACTCGCTGCACGTGGTGTGCGACCTCACGCTCGCCTCCGAGGAGCACGCCCGCTTCAAGCAGACCGACGCCGACGTCGGCTCCTTCGACGGCGGCTACGGCTCGGCCTACCTGGCCCGCCAGGTAGGCCAGAAGTTCGCCCGCGAGATCTTCTTCCTCGGCCGCACCTACACGGCGGCCCAGATGGAGACCATGGGCGCGGTGAACGCCACCGTCACGCACGCCGAGCTGGAAGCCACCGCGCTCGAGTGGGCGTGGGAGATCAACGGCAAGTCGCCGACCGCGAACCGCATGCTCAAGTACGCCTTCAACCTGATCGACGACGGTCTCGTCGGCCAGCAGCTGTTCGCGGGCGAGACCACCCGTCTGGCGTACATGACCGACGAAGCCGTCGAAGGCCGCGACTCCTTCCTGCAGAAGCGCGACCCCGACTGGTCCAGCTACCCGTACTACTACTGATCCGAGCCGAACGTGCCACAGAAGATCCGCGAAGTCTGGCTGGACGGCGGCCCCGAGGGCGTCCGTGAGCTCACGGACGCCCTCAAGGACGCGCTGGCGGGTGGTCAGCCGATCCTCCCGCTCAACGCCAAGGACCCCGGCGCCAAGGCCGTCCGCGACGCGATGGCCCCCGAGCTGCCGGTGGAGCCGGACACGGCCGTGATCATCGCCACCTCGGGCTCGACCGGCACGCCCAAAGGCGTCCTGCTCTCGGCGGAGGCGCTCCTGGCCTCCGCCAACGCGACCTACGAGGCGATCGGCCCGCACGGCCCGTGGCTGCTGGCCACCCCGCCGCACTACATCGGCGGGCTCCAGGTCATCACCCGGTCCATCGTCGCGGGTCTTGAGCCGATCCTGCACGACGGCGACTTCACGACGGGCACCGACAAGGCCTACGAGATGACGGACGGCCGCGAGTTCTACACCGCGCTCGTGCCCACCCAGCTCGTCGACGTGCTCGACAAGGGCGGTCCGGCGCTGGACGCGCTCAAGACCTTCGAGACGATCATCATCGGCGGCGCTCCCCTGCATCCCGAGGTGCGCAAACGGGCGGACCGCGCCGGGCTGGCCGTCGTCGCGGCCTACGGCATGAGCGAGACCGCGAGCGGCTGCTTCTACGACGGTCGCCCACTCGACTGCGTCAGCGTCGAGTTCGGCGACAACCAGCGCATCCGCATCTCGGGCGACACCCTCGCGCACGGCTACCGCCTGCAACCCGAACTGACCGCCGAATGCTTCGTCGACGGCTGGTTCGAGACCTCCGACCAAGGCCGCCTCGACGAGAACGGCCTGCTCGAAGTGCTCGGCCGGGTCGACGACATGATCAACACCGGCGGCGTCAAGGTGCCGGCCACCGCCGTCGAGCGGGTCCTGATCAGCCAGTTCGGCGTGAAAGACGCCTGCGTGGTCGGCGTACCGCATCACCGCTGGGGCGAGACCGTGGTCGCGGTCATCGTCGCCGACGGCGAGCCGTCGATCGAGTGGCTGCGTGCCGCGGTGCGCAAGGCGGCGGGCCCGGCGGCCGTACCCAAGCGCTTCGAATTCGTCGACACGCTGCCGCTGCGTGGGCCGGGCAAGATCGACCGCGCCGCCGTGCTCAGGTCACTACTATCGTCGGGAAAATGACGACATTTGGTTGACAATTAACCAAGATCGGTCTGCACTCGGGTGATGCGCACCCGAATCATCGCCGCCGTAGCCGCGCTCAGCTTCCTCGTAGTCGCACCGCCCGCGTTGCCGAGCAGCGGCACGCTCACCTGGTCCGTGAACTCGGAGACCACCGCCTAGCCTCTCGGCTGATCTTGCAAGAATGTCGCCATGGCGACAGTGAGTGAGTGGATCGAAGGGGCACGCCCGCGGACGTTGCCGAACGCCGTGGCCCCCGTGGTCGCCGGAGCCGGCGCCGCCGCCGCGCTGGACGCCTTCTCCTGGTGGCGCTCGCTGCTCGCGCTCTTCGTCGCGCTGGCGCTGATCGTCGGCGTCAACTACGCCAACGACTACTCCGACGGCGTCCGCGGCACCGACGACAACCGCGTCGGGCCGCTGCGCCTGGTCGGCTCCGGCAAGGCCAAGCCGAAAGCCGTGCTGGCGGCCGCGCTCGGCTCGCTCGCGCTGTCCGGCGTGCTCGGCCTGCTCACGGTCGTGCTGACCGGCCGCTGGCTGCTGCTGGTCATCGGCGGCGCGAGCATCCTCGGCGCCTGGTTCTACACCGGCGGCAAGAAGCCGTACGGCTACTACGGCTTCGGCGAGATCGCCGTGTTCGTCTTCTTCGGGCTCGCCGGCGTGCTCGGCACGGTCTACGTCCAGTCGGAGCGGCTCAGCTGGGCCGCGCTCGCCTGCGCGGTCGCGGTCGGCTGCTTCTCGAGCGGCGTGCTGGTCGCCAACAACCTGCGCGACATCCCCACCGACATCGAGGCCGGCAAGCGGACACTGGCCACCCGCCTCGGCGACCAGGGCACCCGCCGTCTTTACCTGACGCTGGTGGCCATCCCGTACGTGATGACCGTCGCGCTGTGGTTCTCGTACCCGGTGACGCTGCTCGCGCTGCTCAGCGCGCCGCTGCTGATCAAGTCCGTACAGGCGATCCGGACGGACGCGCAGGGCCGCGCGCTGATCCCGGCGCTGCGTGACACCGGGCTCGCCATGCTCGCCTGGGCCGTCCTGACGACCGTCGGCCTATTCGTCGGCTGAGAACGTCCCGCTGGTCAGGAACTTCTCGAACTTCGCCTGGTAGGGCGCGATGTCGAGGTTCTGCTCGGTCAGCCACTCGTCGTTGTAGTACGTGTTGGCGTACCGCTCGCCGCCGTCGCACAGCAGCGTCACGACGCTGCCCGCCTGGCCTTCGTCGAGCATGCGCGAGATGAGCTGGAAGGCGCCGTAGAGGTTGGTTCCCGTCGAACCGCCCGCCCAGTGCCCCGTGCGCTGGCGCAGCAGCCTAATGGCCGCCAGCGACCCGGCGTCGGGCACCTGGATCATCTCGTCGATCACGGTCGGGACGAACGACGGTTCACAGCGCGGCCGTCCGATGCCCTCGATGCGCGACGGCATCCCGGTGCCGTAGTCGAGCGCGCCGGTCTCCCACGCGCCGTAGAACGACGAGTTCTCCGGGTCGACGACGGCGATCTTCGTGGGGTGCCTGCGATAGCGGACGTACCGGCCGAAGGTGGCGCTGGTGCCGCCGGTGCCGGCGCCGACGACGATCCACGACGGGATCGGGTGCCGCTCGGACACCATCTGCGCGTAGACCGACTCGGCGATGTTGTTGTTGCCGCGCCAGTCCGTCGCGCGCTCGGCGTAGGTGAACTGGTCGAGGTAGTGCCCGTTGCACTCCGACGCGAGGCGCTCGGCCTCGGTGTACATCGCGGCCGGGGTGTCGACGAAGTGACACTGCCCGCCGTAGAACTCGATGAGCGCGACCTTCTCCGGGCTGGTCTTGCGCGGCACCACGGTGACGAACTTCAGCCCGAGCATCCGCGCGAAGTAGGCCTCGGACACCGCCGTCGAGCCGCTGGAGGCCTCGATGAGCACGGTCTCCGGGCCGATCATGCCGTTGACGAGCCCGTAGAGCAGCAGCGAGCGGGCGAGCCGGTGCTTGAGCGAGCCGGTCGGGTGGACGGACTCGTCCTTGAGGTACAGGTCGATGCCCCAGTCCGGCGGCAGCGGGAAGACGTGCAGGTGCGTGTCGGCGCTGCGGTTGGCGTCGGCCTCGATGATCCGGACGGCCTCGCGGACCCAGCTGCGGCGGTTGAGCCTCACGAGTCACCCCGCAGCTGCGCGCGTAGCTTCGCGCGCTCGGTGGCGCGCTTCTCGTTGCGCTTGGCCAGCCCGGCGGTCACCCGCGCGTTGAGCGGGCGGAGCAGCAGCATCCCGAGCGGCAGCCCGGCGATGATGCCGACCACCAGCGCGACCAGCACCGGCACGTTCGCCAGCGCGAGCGGCGCGGCGATGACGGCGACCAGCGCGAACCGGGCGAACATGTACAGAGTCAGGTCGCGGTACAGGTGATCTGTGCTCACGAACCAGCAGGTTACGCGCCGCTGTTCACGCTCGGGCTGTCGAGGCTGGCGTTGTTCGCCCTGCCCTCGAACCGGGTGGACAGCACGACCGTCGTGCGCGTGCGTGCGACCCCGGCGATCCGGCGCAGCCTGCTGAGCGCGCGTTCCAGGTCGTCCACGGTCGAAACCCGCACCTTGACCACGAAGGCCTCGTCGCCTGCCACGGCGTAGCAGCTTTCGACCTCGTCGAGCTGGCTGAGCGCCTCGGCGACGTCGTCGTCCTCCGCCGTGTCGGTCGGCTGGATGCCGACCAGCGCGGTGACGCCGAGTCCGACGGCGCTGGGGTTCACGACGGCGTGGTAGCCGGTGATGACGCCGGCGGCTTCGAGCTTCCCGACCCGCTCGTGCACCGACGACGCGGACAGCCCCACGGATCTGCCGAGGTCGGCATAAGTCGCTCGTCCGTTGACCCGCAGCGCCGCGATGATCTTCCGATCCAGGGAATCCACCGACCCACCCTATGGGCCATGTCAAAGCTCACGACATGACCGATTTATCCTTTAAGGGCTCTTTACTCTTGGACAACCGTTCGAGTACCTGACGGGTGAGATGCAACGATTGCCGTGTTAGCACCCGGCGAAGGCAGGCGAGCAGCCTGTTCTGCCCCCGGTATAGCAGCGAAGTCGTTAAGGAGGCGGAAAATGACCGCGACCATGGGAGGACGACTCCTCACGCCGGGCGAAGTCGCCGCGTTGTTCCGAGTCGACCCGAAGACCGTGACCCGGTGGGCGACCGCCGGCCGCATCGGCTCCATCCGGACCCCTGGGGGCCACCGGAGGTTCCGCGAGTCCGAGGTCAACGAGCTACTGGCCGAGCTCACCACCGACGCGAGCGAGCCCACCCGCAAGATCTGAGCCGCACTGTTCGGCTCTTGAGTGAGTGCATACCCAGACGGTTCCTGGCGGTGCCGCGGGATTGCCCTAGTACCGGGTTTGTACTTGGGCAATCCCGCGGTGCCGCCAGGGGCCGTCTGGGCGGCCACGCTCGCGGCCCTTTGTGGCTTTCCTGGGTTACCCTCGGGGGTATACGGAAGGGAGCGGGCGAAATGGTGTTCTTCCTGCTCGCGTTGATCGGTGCTGTCACCGTCGCCGTCCTGTTGTGGCGAGCGTTCGGCGCCGAGCGGGTCGGCGTGGCCAGCAGGCCCCGCACGATCGCACCCGACGACGACCCCGACTTCCTGCGCAAGCTCGGTGAGCAGCAGCGCAAGCGCGGGGACGACGAAGGGTGAGCATCACCCCGGGATAAAGCGGGCTTTACTCCCGGGAGTAAAGCGGGCTTTATCCCGGCTCAGCGGTACTGCTGCTGGGGGCCCGCGAAGCCGTCCGCGACGGTCGCGGCCAGTTCGAGCAGCCCGAGCCTGGTGTCCGGGTTCAGCCGGTCCAGCTCGATCTCCGCGCCCTCTTCGAGGTGCGGGTCGAACGGGATGCGGCACACCGCGCGCACCCGCGCGCCGAAGTGCGCGGAGAGCTTGTCCAGGTCGACGGAGCCGCCCTTGGGACGCACCGAGTTGATCACCGCGACCGAGCGTTTGACCAGCTCGCCGTAGCCGTGCGCCTCCAGCCAGTCCAGCGTCGCCGAAGCGCTGCGCGCGCCGTCCACCGAACCGGACGAGACGATCACCAGCGAGTCCGCGACGTCGAGGACGCCCTTCATCGCCGAGTGCATCAAGCCGGTGCCGCAGTCGGTGAGCACGATGTTGTAGAAGTGCTCAAGCAGGTTGACCGTGCGCCGGTAGTCCTCCTCGGAGAACGCCTCCGACACGGCCGGATCCTGCTCGCTGGCGAGGATCTCAAGCCTGCTGGAGCCCTGCGAGGTGTACGAGCGGACGTCGCTGTAGCGGGTGATCCGGTCCGCGTCGCGCAGCAGGTGCCGCACGGTCGCGGTGGTCTCGATCGGGATCTTCTGCGACAGCGTGCCGCGGTCGGGGTTCGCGTCGACGGCGACCACGCGGTCACCGCGCAGCGAGGCGAACGTCGAGCCGAGCGTGGTGGTGGTGGTGGTCTTGCCGACGCCGCCCTTGAGGCTCAGCATCGCGATCTTGTAGCAGCCACGCAGCGGCTGGTTGACCCGGCCGATCAGCTCGCGACGCTTCGTGTCCGCCGGGCTCTCACCCGGGTTGATCAGCTTGCCGGAGCCGACGTAGACCGCCTTGCGCCAGCCCGACTGCGGGCGGCGCTTGACCTGCTTGACCAGGTGCGCGGTGGACAGGTCGGCGCCGCCGTTCATGGCGTGCCGCCCGTGCTGCGGCTGCGGCAGCTGACCGGGCTGCTGCTGGTACTGCTGCGCCTGGGCCTGCGGGTGCAACGGCGGCAGGTTCTGGTCGTACTGCGGCACCGGGTACGGGCCGGAGACGTTGGGGTTCACCTGGTAGGGCCCGGACATGTTCGGGTTGACCTGGTGCGGTCCCGAGCTGCTGGGATTGACCTGGTGCGGGCCTGAGGTGGCCGGGTTGACCTGGTAACCGCCGGAGTTCGGGTGCGGCGTGGAGTCGGTCCGGTCCTCGGAGAACATCGGTTCCGCCGAGGTGGACTCTGCCGGTTCGGCGGGCCCCTGGGTCGGCTCTTCGCTGGGTCCGGTCACCGGTGTGTTCCTCCCGCTTACCTTGAACGCCTTACCCACGCACGGTAGCCGGGCGTGAGGTGGATCATCAGCCGACCCCGGCGTAGGAGTGCAGCCCCGCCGTGACCAGGTTGACGAAGAACAGGTTGAAGACGGTCGCCGAGAAGCCGACCACGTTGATCACCGCGGCGCGCTTGCCGCGCCAGCCGGCGGTCGCGCGGGAGTGCAGGTACGCGGCGTAGATGACCCAGGCGATGAAGGCGACTGTCTCCTTGGGGTCCCAGCCCCAGAACCGGCCCCACGCGGCCTCGGCCCAGACGGCGCCGCAGAGCACGCCGAAGGTGAAGATCGGGAAGCAGATGATCGTCGTCCGGTACGCGATCCGGTCGAGCACGTCGGCCTCGGGCAGCTTCGGGCCGAACTTGGGGAACTTCGCCGGGTTGCTGTCGTGCGCGGTCCGGAACAGGTAGAGCACGCTGGCCACCCCGGGCACCAGGAACGCGCCGGAGGACAGGATGGCCGCGGAGACGTGGATGATCAGCCAGTACGACTGCAGCGCGGGCTGGACCGGCGCGGCGATCGTGTACAGCATCGTGCCGTTGACGAACATCAGGATCACGACCGGCAGCAGCATGAACCCCGACAGGTGCCGCACCGGGAACTTCTTGATCACCACCAGCCAGGTGACGACCGCGACGAACATGGTCGCCATGCCGTACTCGTACATGTTGCCCCACGGCGCGCGGTGCGTCGCGAGCCCGCGCAGCACGATCGCGCTCAGGTGCAGCAGCGCGCCGAGCACGAGGAGCGCGGCGCCCATCCGCCCGATCCGCTCCGCGCGGCCGGTCTGCGGCGGGGTGGAGATCACACCGGGGGTCTCGGTGACCGACGGGCCACCGGCGCCGACCAGCACCTTCTGCTTCGCGCGCTCGGCGGCGGCACGGCCCTTGGCGCCGAACGACTGCTCGATGAGGAAGAACACCAGCGCCAGCACGTAAATCGCCGCCGCCGTGGTGTACGACCAGTCGCTGTACTGCGACAGCGTCTCGTTGATCGGCATGCTCAGGACCCCTTACCCAACTCCCGGGTGATCCGGGTGAACTCCTCGCCGTAGCCCGCTTGGTCGGTGCGGGCGAGCCCGGCGACCTCGACCACGGTACCTGCCTCGCCCTCGCCGCCCGGTGTCGCCCGTACCCACACCCGCCGCCGCTTGACCAGCAAAGACGCGCCGAGACCGAGCAGCATGGCGATCGCGCAGACGAGCACGTAGCCCTGCGTCGGGTCGTGCGAGACCTGCAGCGAGACCCACGGGCGGGCGCCGTCGAAGCGGATCTTGGTGCCGTCGTCGAGCGCCACGTCCTGGCCGACTTCGAGGTTCTTGCGCGCGACCTTCTTCAGCCTGCCGTCGTTGATCAGCGACTGGTCGACCTCGAAGATCGACTGCCCCTTGCCGTTGTCGGTGCCGATGTCGCCGCGCAGCACGTCGATGGCGACGGCGGGCTTGTCCAGCTCCGGCCGCGCCGAGGTGAGCACGTTGCCGTGCAGGAACGCGGTCGGCGCGAGCAGCCCGGTGATCGCGAGCTGCTTGGTGCGCCGCACGGCCGGGTCGGTGATGCCAGGCGGGTCGAACTTGGTCGCGCCCTCGGAGAGCTTGGTCTGCTCGTTCACCGGCCGCCACTGGATGGTCTGCGTGCGGCTGGTGCCGTCGGGGTAGGTGACGGTGAACGTCGGCGAATACCCGTACCCGAGCAGGTAAAGCCGCTCGCCGCCGGTGCGCAGCGGCGAGTTGACCTCGAGGCGGTAAGGCTTCCAGGTGCTCAGGTCACCCGCGGTCTGGTATTCGACGTCCGCCGAGTACTGGATCGGCTGGCCGATGTCGGTGTACTTCGCGGTGAAGTCGTTCACCTTGACACAGAAGGGATTCAGGTCGGTCCCGTCGACACGCAGGCCGGCGTTGAAGGCGTCGTAGGCGTAGATGCCGGAGTTGCAGAACTGGTCTTTCCCGTTGGCCTGCACGATGACCTGGCCCTCGTAGCCGAACATCTTGCCCAGCGCGAAGAACACGATCAGCCCGAGCATCCCGAAGTGGAACACCAGGTTCCCGGTCTCGCGCAGATAGCCCTTCTCGGCGGAGAGACTGTCGCCGTGCTCGGCGATCCGCCAGCGCCCCAACCGTTTCCGGCTGTCGGCGAACACCTCGTCCGGCGTCCGCTCGGTGACGAACCGCGTGTAGTGCGGCATCCGCGCGAGATTGCGCGGCGTCAGCACCGGCTTCGCCCGCATCGACTTCACGTACTCGAAGCTGCGCGGCGTCAGGCAGCCGACGAGCGAGATCATCAGCAGCAGGTAGATCGCCGAAAACCAGACGCTGCCGTACACCTCGAAGAACTGCGCGCGGTCGAGCAGCGCACCCCACCAGCCGTGCGCGGTGATGTACGCCTCGGTCTTGGGCGCGTTGAGCGTGCGCTGCGGCAGCAAGGCGCCAGGCAGCGCCGCGAGCGCGAGCAGGAACAGCAGCACCAGCGCGGTACGCATCGACGTGAGCCCACGCCAGGCGTTGCGGAGGAACGCGAGCTTCGGCGCCGAGTAGGCAGGCCGCTCTTCAGTCGTGGTCACAGTGGCAACTTCGTGTTGGAGACAACGGAATTCCTCAGTACACCGATCAGCTCGCCCCACAGCCCGGTCACCAGCAGCACCCCGACGATCAGCAGCAGCACCCCGCCGAAGATCTGCACGTGCCGCCCATGCCGCCGCACCCAGTCGGTGGCCCGCACGGCCCACCGCGCCCCGAACGCGATCAGCAGGAACGGCACCCCGAGCCCCACGCAGTAGATCAACGCCAGCGCGACCCCGCGCACCGCCGTGCCCCCGGTCGCCGTCGCGATCGAGAACACCCCGGACAGCGTCGGCCCGAGACAAGGCGTCCACCCGAGCCCGAAAACAGCACCCAGCACCGGCGCGCCCCACAGCCCGCCGCGCGGCACCTTGTGCGACCGGACTTCCTTCTGCAGCCACGGAATCCAGCCGAGGAACACCAGCGCCATCGCGATGGTCACCACCCCGCCGACCCGCTGCAGCACGTCCTCGTTCACCAGCAGGACGTCCGCGAGCCAGACCAGCGTCCCCATGGTCCCCACGAACACCACGGTGAACCCGAGCACGAACAACCCGGCCGCGCCGACGACCGCGTACCGGCCCTTCTTGCGCTCCTCGTCCGCGCTCACCGCGGGCGCGTCAGCCCCGACCAGCGCGGCCAGGTACGCGAGGTACCCCGGCACCAGCGGAACCACACACGGCGAAGCGAACGAAACCATCCCGGCGAGCAGCGCCACCCCGGCGGCGAGCAGCAACGGCCCGCTCATCGCCAGCTCGGTCAGGTTGCTCACCTGACCAGCCTAAAGAGTGAGCTTCCTGTGAACCGCCCGGGTCCCACGTACGGATCCCCGGCTTCCGGGCGGTCGGAGAGCTGGCATTGACCAGCTTCGGCTTCGGCTGATCCACACAAAAGCCACTTGTGTAACGCTCAACGTGACATAAGCCCCGTTCGTCACGTCCAGCTTCCCACCGGAAGCACGAGCCGGAGTCACGTGAGCGCCACGCAACGTGGAGCGTCAGGGTCTCGACCAAGTCGGCATCGCGGACATGCGAAACCCGATTTCAAGCAATCCAATGGCCCAAACTCGGGTTTCACGAGGAGCGACTTGCCCACAGGCCAGCGGCACCGTGCACGCGTCCACAAAGGACCCAAGTCTTCATTATTTGCACCATTAAGCCACTTTTGTCCGATTACTGGCTGGCTTTTAGAGGTTGTGAGCGCCACCTTCGCGCGATCCGGGGTGGCCGCCGACACAGCTGGTCGTGAAAGCCCGAAAGTGGCTTTCGTCAGATGCGATCTGACGAAAGCCACTTTCGGGCAAAAACGAGCTACTCGGCGGCGAGGGACTTCAGCAGGGGGGTGATGTCCGAGGCCAGGAGTTCGCGCAGGTAGACGGCGGCGACCCGGTGCTGTTTGTCCAGCACGATCGTCGACGGGATCACGTTGCGCGGGTAGCCGGAGAGCTGGAGCAGGGAGCGCCCGGCCGGGTCGTACAGGGACGGGTACGTCAGGCCGCGGTCGCGCATGAAGTCCTGGGCCGCCGAGCGGTCCGGGTCCTTCACGTCGATCCCCAGCAGCTGGACGCCTGAGTCCTTCGTCTCCAGGTAAGCCTTCTCAAGCTCAGGGGCTTCGCTGCGACAAGGGCCGCACCACTGGCCCCACAGGTTGAGCACGACCACTTTGCCGGGGAAGTCGGCGGACGAGAGTTGTTTGCCCTCGTTCATCAGGTCGTCGGCCGACAGCGCGGGTGCTTTCTGGCGCTCGGCGACCGGATACGTGATGTCGACCTTGCCGCCGGGTGCGACGAACGAGAAGCTGCTGCCCTGGGAGACCGCGTCCTTGCCGCCGGTGCAGCCGGCGAGCAGGAACAGGGCGAGCACCAGGACGCGTTTCATGCGCCGGTCACCTTGGGGTCGGTCGCACCCGCGGGCTCGCTGTAGACGATGCGGACCAGCTCTTCGCCCTCGAAGACCAGCGAGGTCAACGAGGCCAGGGAGCACTGGCGCTTGCGGGGGTCGTGCCAGAGGCGCTTGGCCTCCAGGAACCGGCGCAAGGTCCAGATCGGCAGCTGGTGTGACACGCACAGCGCCTCGTGGCCGTCGGCGGCGGCGCGGGCACGGTAGACGGCGCCGAGCATGCGGTGCGCGATCTCGACGTACGGCTCGCCCCAGGACGGGGTGAACGGGTCGCGGAGCTTGCTCCAGTGCTGGGGCTGGCGGAGCGCGCCGTCGCCGACCGCGACGCGCTTGCCCTCGAACTGGTTGTCGGCCTCGATCAGGCGCTCGTCGGTCGCGACGTCGAGGCGGTGCGCGCCGGCGATGGGCGCGGCGGTCTCCTGCGCGCGCTGCAGCGGGGACGCGACGACGTGCACGATGTCGTGGCCGGCGACGGCCTCCGCGACCGTGAGCGCCTGCCGCTGGCCGCGCTCGGACAGCCGGAAACCGGGGAGACGGCCGTAGAGGATCTTCTCGGGGTTGTGGACCTCGCCGTGGCGAAGCATGTGGACGACGGTCGTCATGGCTTCACCGCCGCGGCGGCCGCGCGGGCGGCGGCGGGCAGTGCGTTCTCGATCACTTCGAACCCTTCGTCGTCCAGTGCGGCGTTGACGAACCATGCTTCGTAAGCGCTAGGAGGCGCGTAGACGCCCGCGTCGAGCAGCGCGTGGAAGAACGCCGGGAAGCGCCAGGTCTCGGCAGCCTTCGCGCCTTCGTAGTCGATGACCTCGGACTCGGTGAAGAACACGCTCACCAGGTTGCCAGCGAACTGGACTCGGTGCGTGACACCCGCCTCGGTCAGAGCAGCGCCGAAGAGGTTTCCGAGACGCGAAGCGTTCTCGTTCAGCTTCGCGTAGACCTCGGGGCCGGCCGCGCGCAGAGTCGCGAGCCCGGCAGCGACGGCGACAGGGTTCCCTGACAGCGTGCCCGCTTGATAAACGGGGCCGGACGGCGCGAGCTTGGCCATGACGTCGGCGCGGCCGCCGAACGCCGCGGCGGGCAGGCCGCCGGACATGACCTTGCCGAACGTGTAGAGGTCGCCCGCGACGCCGTCGATGTCGAACCAACCGGCGCGCGAGACGCGGAAGCCGGTCATCACCTCGTCCATGATCAGCAGCGCGTCGTTCTCCCGCGTGATCTCACGCAGGCCCGCGTTGAAGCCGTCGATCGGCGCGACGGCGCCCATGTTGCCCGCGGCCGCTTCGGTGATCACCGCGGCGATCTCGCCCTTGTTGTCCTCGAACGACTTCCGCACCGCGGCGAGGTCGTTGTACGGCAGCACGATCGTGTCCGACGCCTGCGCGCCGGTGACGCCCGGCGAGGTCGGCAGGCCCAGCGTGGCCAGTCCGGAACCGGCTTCGGCGAGCAGCGCGTCGACGTGACCGTGGTAACAGCCGGCGAACTTGATGATCTTCGAGCGGCCGGTGAACCCGCGGGCCAGCCGGATCGCGCTCATCGTGGCCTCGGTGCCGGAGTTGACCAGGCGGACGCGCTCGACGGGCCGCACCCGCGAGATCAGCTCCTCGGCCAGCTCGACCTCGCCGATGGTCGGCGTGCCGAACGACAGCCCCGAGTTCGCCGCGCCCTGCGTGGCCGCGACGACGTCCGGGTGCGCGTGCCCGAGGATCATCGGGCCCCACGACGACACCAGGTCGACGTAGCGGCTGCCGTCGGCGTCCCACAGGTACGGGCCCTGGCCGCGCACCATGAACCGGGGCGTGCCGCCGACCGAGTTGAACGCCCTGACCGGGGAGTTGACCCCGCCAGGCGTGGCAGCCTTCGCCCGCTCGAACCATGCCTTGGACTGATCGACTTCAGAAGTCACCCGGCCAGTCTCGCAAACCCGGTCAGCCTCCGGAGCGGGCGGGCTGCTGGGTGATGGACTGCGCCTGGACCTTGCCGTCCGCGCCGGCCTGCCCCTGGACGAGCACGGTCGCGCCGGTCTTCAGGTCGGTCAGCTTGCCGGGCTGGGTCACGTTCACCGTCGTGGAGTCCGAAGTGGACACCGCGACCTCCGCGCCCTGCATGGTCTTCACGTAGACGGTCGTGCCGTCGACGCGTTCGACGGTGCCCGCCGTGCCGCCGCGGCCGAAGCCGCCCTGACGCCCTTGGCCACCGGGCGTCTGGGCTTGACCGGTCGGCCGCGCCTGCCCGCCACCGCCCCGCGCCGGCGTCGAGGACCCCGCCAGCGCGGAGTGCGTCCAGGCGCCGCCGCCGAACGCGACCGCGATCACGAGTATCCCGCCGAGGATGAGCGTGGCCTTGCCGAACGGCTTGGCCACCGCCTTCATCTCCTGGTCCAGGTCACCGGTGACGGCCGGGCTGGCGACGATTTCTTCCGGAGTGGGTTGGGTCATGGCTCCTACTCGTGCCTGAGAGCGTCGATCGGCCGCAGCGAAGCGGCCCGATTCGCGGGGTAACTACCGAAGAACAGCCCGATGAGCGCGGAAACCGCGAAGGCGAGCACGATCGACGACGGCACCACGACCGGGGTGATCCCGGCGATGGTGAACCGGCTGCCGAGCACGCCGATCGCGACGCCGAGCAGCCCGCCGAAGAGGCTGAGCATGGTCGCCTCGGCGAGGAACTGGCCGAGGATCGCCGACTTCGGCGCCCCGATCGCCTTGCGGATGCCGATCTCCCTGATCCGCTCGGTGACCGTGACCAGCATGATGTTGGTGACCCCGATCCCGCCTACCAGCAGCGAGATCGCGGCCACCGCGGCCAGCAGCACCGTGAACGTCTCCGTCGCCGAAGTACGTGTCGCCAGCAGCTGCTCGGAGTTCTGGATCTGGAAGTCCGGGTTGCGCCCGGCGACGACGCCGTGGCGCGCGTTGAGGATCGCCGTCACCTCGGCCTGCGCGAGCGAGACCGAGTCGGCCGTGGTCGCCTGCACCGCGATCTGGTTGAGGTTCCCGTAGCCGGTCAGCGAGTTCTGCACGGCCGTGAGCGGCGCGATGGCGACGTCGTCCGCGTTCTGCAGCCCGGTCGCGCCCTTCGCCTGCAGCACGCCGATCACGGTGAACTGGATGCTGTTGAGCAGCACGCGCTGTCCCACCGGGTCGGTGGTGCCGAAGATCGACTGGGCCGCGGTCGGCCCGAGCACGACCACCTTGCGCGCGGCCGTCACGTCCTCGGCGGTGAACAGCGCGCCGCTCGCGACGGCCCGGTTCGTCGTGGTGAAGTACGCGGGCTCGGTGCCGGTGACCGACGACAGGTCGTAGGTCGTCTGCCCGAAGGTCGCGGTCGCGGAGGTACTCACGACCGGCGAAGCGGCTTTGACGTCCGGCGCGCCGATCGGGTCGACCAGCGCGTGCGCGTCCTGCGTCGTCAGCGGCCGCGCCGCCGAACCCTGCCCGCGCGCCGGCGCGACGTTGAGCACGTTGGTGCCGAGCCCTTGGATGCTGGCCGTGATCGACGCCGAGGCGCCGTTGCCGACCGCGACCAGCAGGATCACCGCGGCGACGCCGATGGTGATGCCGAGCGTGGTCAGCGCCGAGCGCAGCTTGTTCGCGGTCAGCCCGCGGACCGCGAAGCGCATGATCTCCAGGAAGTTCACGCGACGCCTGCCAGCAGATCCGAGACGATCACGCCGTCGCTGACCCGGATCACCCGGTGCGCGTGCTCGGCGACCTCGTCCTCGTGCGTGATCACCACGACCGTGCGGCCCAGCGCGTTGAGCCGGTCGAACACGCCGAGCACCTCGGCGGTGCTGGCCCGGTCGAGGTTGCCGGTCGGCTCGTCGGCGAGCAGCATCGCGGGCCCGGTGACGAGCGCGCGGGCGACCGCGACGCGTTGCTGCTGACCGCCGGAAAGCTCACTGGGCAGGTGTTTCGCGCGATCAGACAGGCCGACCATCTCCAACGCGGCCAAGGCACGTTCCCGCCGGGCGGCACGCCGGAGCCCCGCGTACACCAGTGGAAGTTCCACATTGGACAGTGCGGAGGTGCGCGGCACGAGGTTGAACGACTGGAAGATGAAGCCGATCTTCCTGTTGCGCAGCAAGGAAAGCTGACGCTCGTTGAGTTCACTGACCGGGAAGCCGTCGAGTTCGTACTCCCCCGAAGTCGGCACGTCGAGGCAGCCGAGCATGTTCAGCAGCGTCGACTTTCCGGAGCCGGACGCACCCATGATCGCGACGTATTCGCCTGGCATCACCGCGAGATCGACGCCCCGCAGCGCGTGCACGGCCGTGTCGCCCGCGCCGTATGTCTTACGCAGTCCCGAAACCGCGATGACCGGCCTCATCCTCGGCCACCGGTTCCGCCTGGCACGCCGCCTGCCGGGCGCTGGCCGCCGTTGCCGCCGAAGCCACCCGTGCCACCGAATCCGCCGGTGCGCCCGTTGTTCGTCGCGCCGGGCGACGCCGCGGTGACGACCACGCGATCGCCCTCGGTCAGCCCGGACTTGACCTCCACAGTGGACTCGCCGCGCACGCCGAGCTGAATGGTCTTGGTCGACGTCTGCCCCGCGGCGTCCTCGACCACGACCGTGCTCACGTTCCCGGCCGTCGTCACGGCAGCCGCCGGCACACTCAGCACGTCGTCGGCCTCGGCGACGGTGATCACGACGCTCGCGGACTGTCCCGGCCGCAAGCCTTCGGGCGGGCTGGTGAGGGCGAGCTGAGTGCCATACGCCACAACGTTTCCGCTGGCCGTCGGGGTCAGGTCGATCTTGCTGACGGTGGCCTGGACGGGCGCGTTCGGCAGCGCGTTGATGGTCACGGTCGCCTTCTGGCCCGCCTTGACCTTCGAGGCGTCGATTTCGGCGACGGAGGTGTTGACCACCAGGTTCGACATGTCGGTGATCGTGATGAACGCGCTGCTACTGCTGCTGCTCGACGAGGAGTTGCTCGACGACTGGCCGTTGTTGCCCGAGCCGGAGCCCGCGCCCGAGGTCGCCTGCTGCTGGCTGCCGGACGATCCGACCTGCTGCCCCACGGTCCCGTTGATCGCGGTGACCGTGCCGGAGCCCGGCGAGGTCAGCACGGTGGCGTTGACGGCGTTCTGCGCGGTCTCGACGTCCAGCTGGGCCTGGTCGACCTTGGCCTGCAACGCGGTCGTGCTCTGGCCGTTGGACGTGTCCGCGTCGGCCAGGTTCTCGTTCGCCACCGCGAGGTTGGCCTTCGCGACCTGCAGCTGCTTGCTCGCGGTCGCGCTGTCGACGGTCGCGAGCTTCTGGCCCGTGCTGACCAGATCGCCGACCGAGACGCTGATCGAGGTGACCTTGCCGGAGGTGCCGAAGTTCGCCGAACCGCTGTACCCGCTCGCGATCGTGCCCGCCGCGGAGACGGTCTCGGTGACCGTCCCGCGCTGGACCGGCGAGCTGCGGGTCTGAGCCTGCGCGGTATTCGTGGCCGGGGTGAATGCCTGATATATCCCGAAAGCCGCCGCCCCGAGCAGGACGACGAGTACCCCGTTGACGACCAAAGTCCGACGTTTCACGGGCGCAACAGTCGACCCGCCCGCTGTCGGTTTGCTAGGGGTTCCCTGTGAGTCAGCTGTGAGATCGTTGTTGAATAGGTCAGCGGCGCGAAGCGCCTCCGTTGAGGGTGGTGGTGGGAGACGGGCGGGCCTTGCGGTGCCGCGCGCGGATGGACAGCGAGAGCTGGCGAACGGCGTCAACCAGCAACAACACGGACAAAATGCCGAGCCCGAGCGCGCCGGCGAGCCAGTTGCCGAACCAGCGGGTGGACACCAGGCGGGCGCCGTCGGTGCTGATCACCGTCAGGTCGGTGTGCGCGTGGCCCCAGCACACGAACCCGAGCCAGATGAGCACCGCGGCGATGACGACTTCGCCGAGCGCGACGAGCGCGCGCACCGGCCGGTGCAGCGGCGCCAGCTCGTCCGGCTGCTGCCAGAGGTCGGAGCCGGTCGGCTGGGGAAGGTCGATCACGAGGAGCCCCTCACTTCGTTGAGCGCGTCACGCAGTGCTTCGACGTCCTTGGCCCATGCCAGCACCACGGTGCCGTCGTCGAGCCGGATCGGCAACTCGTCGTACTTGCGCGGCACCGTCCAGCCGCCGCCGAGCACCCGAGCGCCGACCGGTGTGCCGACGTCGTCGAGTTCCTTGATCTGGCCGATCGGCAACGACTCGCGGCCTTGCCACAGCTCCAGCCTGGTGACGCGCACGGTCAGATAGCGCCGCCGCGCGTACGCCCACGGCAGCGTGATGAGCGCCAGGCCGAGCCCGACGCCGATCCAGGTCAGGCCGTGCCTCGGCCCGCCCCCGATCAGCTCGGTCAGATAGCCGACGATCGCGAAGACCGGTCCCCAGATGAGCGCGAGCCAGCTCACGCCCTGCTCGCTGTAGCGGTCTCCGTCGCTCATGGCAGCTGACGGCCGACCTTCGGGAAGTACGGCTGCACCTTCGGCAGGTACATCAGCAGCAGCGCGATCAGCCCGAACAGCGGCCCGAACAGGAACGCGGCCCCGGTGCGCTTGAACAGGATCAGGAAGAGCGCTTCCGCTATCAGCAGCCCGGTCAGCACCGTGCGCGCCGAGCGGGTGCCCTCGCGTGCCTTGTAGGCGAACAGCACGAACAGGCAACCCATGACGACCGCCCCGATCAGCATCGCCAGCAGGAAGTACGTGGCCCCATTGGCGATCTTGTCGACCGTGGCCTTGGGGTCGGCGTTGTTCTTCACCTGCTCGTCGATGAAGTGCTGCCGGAGCACGAACAGGCTCACGAACGCCGCGACCGTGAACACCGCCGCGACGACCCACAGCCAGAACGAAACCTTCACCTCGGTCGGCGTGGCCTGCTCGGTCTCTTCAGTCACCCGGGCAGCTTAATTGGTCGGCGGCGGCCGGAGCCCGAGCCGACCGGCCAGCGTGGCGAGGTCGCGCTGCGTCCGCCCGTCGAGCGGCACCCCGAGCGCCCGGCACTGCTCGGCGTGCTCGGCCTCCGGCCAGCCCGGATACCGGATCGGCACATCGCTTTCCCAGCCCAGCACGCTGCCGAACAACGCGCTCGCGGCCCGGTAGAACCCGTCCGCGCTGCGCAACGCCGTCGGCGCGATGGCCAGCGCCATCAGCCCGGTGTCGTGGTCGTGGTCGTCGACCCCCGACAACAGACCGGCGAACACCTCCACCATCAACGTCAGCCCGCCTGCCTGCGCGGTCGAGTCCAGGTCGAACACGAACGACGGATACGCGCCGGCAGGCGCCGCGACCCCGAGCGGATTGACGCACTCGCGGGCGCTCCCGGTGGCCATGACCATGCCGATCATGCCCTGCGAAAGCGCGCGGGCGGCATGGAAACCGGCCCGGCCGAACGGGCTCACCCCGCGCAGCGAGACGAGCCCGACCCCGTTGCGCGAAGCCCTGGCGACGGCCCGGTCCATGGCGTGGCTGACGGCCCACAGGCCGAGCCCGTGCCGGTAGTCGATCAGCGCGGCGGCGCCCCGGTCGGCGATGACCAGCGGTTCCGGGTCCGGCGCGATGAGGCCCTGCTCGAACATCGGCAGGTAGGTGCGGGTGAGGTTCACGATCCCGTGCTCCGGCTGGCCGACGAGGTCGCCGTAACACAGCGCCTCGGCGGCACACCTGGCCTGCAGCGGCCCGACGCCGTACGCGGCGAAGACCTCCGCCGCGAAGCCGATCAGCGAGTCGACATCGACTCGCGTGCGCGCCTGCTCGGGAATTTCGAAGCTCTGCGGTTTGGTTCGAGGTCTGAGAGGCACTTAACCGAGAGTGATGATCGTTGTCGTTGCTGTCAACGAACCCGGCGACGTCCCACCGGAAGAGGTGATTCCCCCATCCGGCGGTAACGAACCCCGAAAACGCATGTACGCCAACGGTTTAAGGACTCGCAAGTGACGCGGCTTCGGCGGATGCGGAACAAACGGGGCTCTTGTCACGCTCAGCGGAATGAACGTGGCTTATGTGTGGTGGCTGGAACCGCGCGAGGGCGGCCGTGCCATAGAGAGCGCTTCAAGCGTCCCCGCGTACTCGGAACCGCCACGGGCGGGTCGAGCGAGTGGAAGGATTTCTGCATCTAAGAGCCTGTTGCTTTTTGCTGTTGTGGTGTCTTCGGCATCGTCCGGTCTCTGGCTTGGCCACCGGGCCGGGCCGGGGTGGGGTTCAGGTGGTGCGGATCTGGGCGGTGGTGATGCCCTTGGTCCAGAGTTTGAGCAGGTTGGTGACTGCGGCGGCGAGGGAGAGTTCGGCTTGGGCGGCGGTGAGTCCTCGGCGGGCGAAGCGGGTGAGCCCGCGGCGGTCTTTGAGCCAGGCGTTGGGTGCTTCGATCATCGCGCCGCGTCGTCGGTAGAGGGTCACGCCTTCTGCGGTGCGTAGCCGGTGGTTCATCTTCTCCCGCGCGGTGGCGTTCTTGGGTGGGTCGCCGGTGGCCGGGTCGGTGGCGGCTCGAGTGTTCACGGTGCGGCCTTTGGCATCGGCGATGAGACGGTCCGGGCCCGCGGTCTCAAGGTTGGCGGTCGAGTCGTAGCCGGCGTCGCCGATCATCACGCCGACGGTGAGGTCACCGCGGCCGGTGCGCCGGGCCAGCTTCCCGGCGGTGGCGAGGACATCATCGGCGGTGGGCACGAACTGGTCGAGGTCGTTGGTGTCCTGGGTGGCGCGGGCGGACACGAGGAATTCGTCGTCGCTGACCGCGGTCTGGCAGTTGTAGCCCTGGACCCAGCCGTTGCGGGTCTTGAGCAGCCGTGATTGCGGGTCGGTCGTGTTCGCCACGAACTTGTCGGTCTGCGTCTGGGATTTCGCGGTGGCGGCGGCCTGTTCAGCGCGGGAGAGCGCGGCCTCATAGGCGGCGCGGGCCCGCCGGACCCTGCTGTGATCCTCCGGCGGCACCGCTGCTTTCCCCGACGGGCGGCGCCCGCCGCCGGATCGCATCTGGGCGTGCCAGGCCTCCCAGCGGGACACCGCTGTGGCTCGCTCCCGGTCCAGGCGTGCTCGGGCCACCGCGACCCGGTCCGCGCCTCGCGGCGGGGCCCCGCCACGGGTGAGGCCGGCGGCGACCGCGGCGTCATAGGCCCGCGCGATCTCAGCCCGCCCCTCGCCGGCCTGCTCGGCCGCGTCGCGACGGGACTGGATCTGCTCCAGCGCGGCCGTGATCCGTTCACCGCGACGGGTGCGGTCACGCAGGTCCGGTGGTGGTTCGTCGCCGCGCCGGTCGGCGCCGAAGCGGGCGTCGTCGGCCGCGTCGGTCTGCGCGGTCTCCTCAACGAACTTCTCGGCCAGTTTCCGCAGGTGAGCCTCGGTGCGGTTGGCGTCCTTACTCGCGTTGGCGGCGATCTTGGTGCCGTCGAACGCGACCACCCCCAGCGACACCATCCCCAGTTCGGCGGCCAGCACCAGCGACTCGGTCAGCAGATCCGTCAGCGCCGCCTCGTGACGCTGGCGGAACCGGGCCAGCACCGTGTGATCCGGGATGTCCTGCGCGCAGATGATCCGGAACGCCACATCGGTCAGGCACAACCGCTCGATCCGCCGCGACGAGGACACCCCATGCGCCATCGCATACACGAACAACGTCAGCAGCATCTCCGGGTCATACCCACGCCGCCCGACCCCACCACGCTTCGCCGTCGCGTGAAACGCCGACGTGTCCAGCCGCCCCACCACCGCGATCACGAACCACACCAGATGATCATCCGGCAACCAGTCCGCCATCGACGGCGGCAACAGAAACTCCTGCTCACGATCAACCGGCCGATAATCCCTTGCCACACAACAATTATCCCAAGTTGCCACACGTGCAACAAGATCATCAAGCCATGTCGAGCCAGTTCAAAAAGCAACAGGCTCCTAACGGAGCAAATCTTCCACTCGCGCCGCCCCAGACGCGTACTGCTCAACAAGGGCGGCCCTTGACACGCTAGAGGTGACAAAGGCGACCCTTGTTACCTCAGCGGGTCCGGGCTGTTTATCTCAGTCGTTCAGCCAGGCGGTGGCTTCGGCGGCCCAGTAGGACAGGATGACGTCGGCGCCCGCACGGCGGATCGAGGTGAGCACCTCGAGGATCGTGCGCTCGCGGTCGAGCCAGCCGTTGGCCGCGGCGGCCTCGACCATCGCGTACTCGCCCGAGATGTTGTACGCCGCCACGGGAACCGACGAGATCTCGGCAGCGGCGCGCACAACGTCCAAATAGGACAGTGCGGGCTTGACCATGACCATGTCGGCGCCCTCGGCGATGTCCAGCTCGATCTCGCGCAGCGCTTCGCGCGCGTTGCCGCTGTCCTGCTGGTACGTCTTGCGGTCGCCCTTGAGCTGCGAGTTCACCGCCTCGCGGAACGGGCCGAAGAACGCGCTCGCGTACTTCGCCGAGTAGGCGAGGATGCCGACGTCGGTGTGCCCGGTCTGGTCGAGCGCGCGGCGGATGACGCCGACCTGGCCGTCCATCATGCCGCTGGGGCCGACCATGTGCGCGCCTGCTTCCGCCTGCGCGACGGCCATCTCGGCGTACACGCGCAGGGTGGCGTCGTTGTCGACGTTGCCGTCCACGTCGAGCACACCGCAGTGGCCGTGGTCGGTGAACTCGTCGAGACAGGTGTCGGCCATCAGCACGGTCTCGTCGCCGAGTTCGGCTCGCAGGTCGCGCAGCGCGACGTTGAGGATGCCGTTCTCGTCGATGCCGCCGGAGCCGGTGGCGTCGTGCTTTTCGGGGACACCGAAGATCATCAGTCCGCCGACACCGCCACGGACGGCGGCCACGGCGGACTTGCGGAGTGAGTCACGGGTGTGCTGGACGACACCCGGCATGCTCGCGATGGGGCGCGGTTCGGTCGCGCCCTCGGCCACGAACATCGGCAGGATCAGCTGACGGGGCCTCAACGTGGTTTCCCCCACCAGCCTGCGCATGGCCGGGGTTACACGGAGTCTGCGGGGACGATGTTCTGGGAACACTCCCCCAAGGTTACGCCTGCCCTGACGGGCCCCTTCCACCAAGCCGGACTAGGCGGAAGGGGCCGTGACTCAGCGAACCGGCACGCTCACCTTGTTGCACGAGGATGGCGGATTGGTGCACGCGGAAACGGCCAGCGAAGCGGGTCCGATCTCCTCGGATGTGAGCACGAACTGCTTGGACTGGCCGTTGGACTGCAGCGTCCAGTTCTGGTTGCCCAGCCAGCCACCCAGCTCCAGCTTGCCGACCAGAAACTGTTCCGGCGGCGTGGTGTCGGTCAGCCGGACCACGATCCGCGCCCGGTTCTGGCCGGAGAGGTACTCGACGGTGCCGTCGACGCGCTGCGCGTCGCACCCGAGCGGGCTGCAGACAGAGAACGGGGTCACCGCCTCCTGCGCCGCCGACGCGGTGCCCGCGAAACCGAGTAATCCGAATGCCGCGGCACCGGTCGCCGCGGTGATACGGGCAGCACGAGAAATGGGTTTCACAATCACTCCCCAGTGACGATTCCTGGTGTGTTTCACCAGGAAGAGAGCCAGGTTAGCGCCATATCCGACGGCTCAGGAACAGCTTTCAGCCAGCGCTGAAACGCAAAAAGGCCGCCTTCGAAAAGGCGGCCTTTTTGCGAATCACATTCAGCTACGGCGTGCGCGCTTCGCCTTGCGAGGCGGCGGCAGCGCACCCTCGGCGCGCAGGCGAGCGGCGTGCTCGGCCAGCGCGTCGACCAGGTGCGGGATGTCGGCCTTCTCCGGCTGGACGTCCACGCGGAGCCCGAACTCGACCGCGGTCTCCGCGGTCTTCGGGCCGATGCACGCGACCAGCGTGCGGGTGTGCGGCTTGCCTGCGATGCCGACGAGGTTCCGCACGGTCGACGACGAGGTGAAGCAGACCGCGTCGAAACCGCCGGTCTTGATCATCTCGCGGGTCTCGGCTGGCGGCGGGGCGGCACGGACGGTCCGGTACGCCGTCACGTCGTCGATCTCCCAGCCACGGTCGCGCAGACCGGCCGACAGGGTCTCGGTGGCGATGTCGGCGCGCGGCAGCAGCACGCGGTCGACCGGGTCCAGCACGTCGTCGTACGGCGGGAACTCGGCCAGCAGGCCCTCCGACGACTGCTCGCCGGTCGGCACCAGCTCGGGGATGATGCCGAACGAGCGCACCTTGGCCGCGGTCGACTCGCCGACGCAGGCGATCTTCACGCCGGAGAACGCGCGCGCGTCGAGGCCGAACTCCTCGAACTTCTCCCACACCGCGCGGACCGCGTTGGTGGAGGTGAAGACGATCCACTGGTAGCGGCCGTCGACGAGGCCCTTGACCGAGCGCTCCATCTGGGCCGGGCTGCGGGGCGGCTCGACCGAGATGGTCGGCACCTCGTGCGACGTGGCGCCGTGGCCGCGAAGCCGCTCCGCCATCTCGCCTGCCTGCTCCTTGGTGCGCGGCACCAGCACCTTCCAGCCGTACAGCGCGCGCGACTCCCACCACGACAGCTTGGAGCGCTGCCCGGCCGCCTGGCCGATGGTGACGATCAGCGGGCCGACGAGCTCACCGGCGTCCTGCGACACCGACTGCAGCGTGGTGTCGAGGGTGCGCTGGGTGTTGATGGTGCCGTTGGAGGTCACCGCGACCGGGGTCGACGACGGCAGGCCGTGCTCGACCAGCTGCGACGCGGCCTCGGCCAGGTGGCTCGAGGTGGCGTTCAGCACGATCGGACCGGCCGACTTGGCCAGCGCGGCCCAGTCGATCTCCTCGCGCACATCGACCTCGACGTGGGTGCCGCCGAGCGCGACACCGGCGTAGGCCGGGACGGCCGCGCCGGGCGAGACGCCCGGGATGATGTCGAAGACCGCGCTGGTGCGGGACACGGCCTGCACCTCGGCGACCACGGCGGGCTGGGTCAGCGGGTCACCGGCGATGAGCCGGAGCACCAGGCGGCCTGCCTTGGCCTCGTTGGTCAGGTCCTTCGCAACCTCGGTCGGCTCACCGACGGCCGGGCGGACCTCGGCCTCGGCGCTGGCGAAGGCCAGCACACCGGCGGGTACGTCCGGGTCGGTCACCACGACCTCGGCCTTGGCGAGCAGCTCCTGGGCGCGGACGGTCAGCAGACCGGCGTCACCAGGGCCCGAGCCCACGAAGGCGACACGCCCTGTGGTCTTACGCGCGGGGGTCATCGTTTGCGTTTCTCCTCGTAAGCGGCCGTAGTCCATCCCGGCCGGATCTTTCAGCGTCTTACTGGGTGGTGCGACCGGGTCCGGAGAGCGCTCCGGCTCCCAGGTCCAGCAGCTCGGCGGCCAGCGTCCGGCCGAGCTCTACCGCTTCAGTCTTTTCCGCGAGCGCGGAGGCTCGCAGCATGTCCACCGCTCCACCCTCGAACTCGGCGGCAGCGGTGCCGCGCAGCGAAATCCGTTCGATGACCGCGCCCTCGGCGTCCAGGTCCTCGACGACTTCCGCCAAAGCCCCGACCGGGGCACTGCAGCCCGCCTCGAGCGCCGCCAGCAGCGAACGCTCGGCGGCAACGGCCACCCTGGTCGTTTCATCGTCCAATGTGGACCGAAGCAGGTGCTCGGTGTCCACATCGGCCGACCGGCATTCGACCGCCAGCGCACCCTGCGCCGGCGCGGGAAGCATCTGGATCGGGTCGAGCGTCTCGGTGATCGCGTCGCCGCGGCCGATCCGCACCAGTCCGGCACGGGCGAGGACCACGGCATCCAGCTCGCCGCTCGTGACCTTGCCCATGCGGGTGTCAATGTTGCCGCGAATCGGCACGATTTCCAAACCGAGGCCCAGCGCCTGCAGCTGCGCGGTGCGCCGGGGGGACCCGGTGCCCACTGTGGACCCCGGCGGCAGCTCACCGAGAGTGAGACCGTCACGGGCGATCAGCGCGTCGCGCGGGTCCTCGCGCGGCGGCACGGCGGCGAGCGAAATGCCCTCGTGCGGCGCGGTCGGCAAGTCCTTGTAGGAGTGGACGATCACGTCGACGTCGCCAGCCAGCAGCGCGTCGCGCAGCGCGGAGGTGAACACCCCGACCCCGATCGTGGGAATCGGCGCGCTCGAAACATCACCGGGCGTGGTCACGGTGACGAGTTCGACTTCGGCGCCGGTCGCGCGCAGTGCGTCCGCGACCGTTCCGGTCTGCGCGAGTGCGAGCTTGCTCCCGCGCGTCCCGATCTTGATTACTCGGCTCACTTGTCTTCTTCCGGGATTGCTGTGGGGCTGGCGACCGCGGCCGGGGCCTGCGGATCGAGACAGAACAGCTCACGCAGCGCGTTGGCGTAATCGGTGTCGGCCGTCTCGGCGGCCAGCTGCTTGACCCGCACGGTCGGCGCGTGGAGCAGCTTGTCGACCACGCGGCGCACCGTGCGGCCCACTTCTTCGCGTACCGCGACGTCCATGTCGGGCAGGCGGTTGTCCAGGCGGAGCAGCTCGGCGTCGACCACCTCGGCCGCACGGCGCCGCAGCGCGGTGACCGTCGGGGTGACCTCGGCGCTGCGCTGACCGGCGAGGTACTCGCGCACCTCGTCGAGCACGATCCCGGCGGCGCGCGCCTTCTGCTTCTCCGTGGTCGGGGTGCCTGCCTCGCGCATGCGGCGCTGGACGGTCTCGAGGTCGACCAGCGTCACACCGGCGACGGTCGTCACGGCCGGATCCACGTCGCGCGGCAGCCCGAGGTCGCAGATGACGACCGGCTTGGTGCGCGCGGCGAGGTGCCGGACGGTCACGACCGCGTCCTGCGAGCCGGTGCACGCGACGACGACGTCGGCCATCGCGACGGCAGCGGCGAGCTCGCTCATCGGCATCGCGGTCGCCGGCACGCCGTTCTCGGTGATCGACGCGGCGAGGCGCTCGGCGTTGACCTGGGTGCGGTTGACGACGGTGATCCCGCCGACGCCCGCCTTGCGCAGGTGCGAACCGGACAGCGCGCCCATCGAACCGGCGCCGACGATCAGCGCGTGCGCGCCGGTCAGGTCACCGGCCGCGGCCAAGGATTCCGAGACGACTGAGGCACCTAGTGCGTCAAGTCCGGTCTCGGTGTGGACGCGCTTGCCGACGCGCAGCGTGGTCTGGATCAGCTCGTGCAGCGTCCGGCCGACGGTGCCCGCCTCGCGAGCCTCCGCGTAGGACGAACGCACCTGGCCGAGGATCTGGGTCTCGCCGACGACCATCGAGTCCAGTCCGGACGCGACGTTGAAGATGTGCTCGACGGCGGCGCCCGCGTAGTGCACGTACAGGCTGTCGTAAAGCTCGGCCTGGTCCATCCCGGCCTGCGCGGCCAGCACGTCCGTGACGTCGTTGAGTCCGCCGTGGAAGGTTTCGACGACCGCGTAGACCTCGGTGCGGTTGCAGGTCGAGACGAGCATGACCTCGCTGACGTGCGGCGCCTGCTGCAGCTGGTGCAGCACCTTGCCCTGGTTGTGCGACGCGATGGCCGCGCGTTCGAGTGTGGTCAGTTCGGCGCTGCGGTGGGACAGGCCGACAGCAAGAATGCTCATGTCTGGATCACGTACCCGTTCCCGGTTCCGTTCGCTCCGAGTTCCGCGTCGGCCCGCCGTGCCACGTGGAAGGACAGGATCTGCAACTCGACGGCCAGGTCGACCTTGCGTACCTCTATATGCGACGGCACTTGAAGCACGACTGGGGCGAAGTTGAGGATGCACTGCACGCCGCCCGCGACCAAGCGGTCGCAGACGGACTGCGCGGCGGTCGGTGGGGTGGCGATGACGCCGATGGAGATCTCCCGCTCCGCGCACACCGCGGCGATGTCCTCGAGGTGCGAGACCGGGATGCCGCCGACCGGGATGCCGATCAGGTCGGGGTCGAGGTCGAACAGCGCCTCGACCGGGAAGCCGCGGCCGGGGAACCCGCCGTAGTTGGCCAGCGCGTGGCCGAGGTTACCGATCCCGACGACGGCGACCTTGTGCTTGCGGGTCAGCCCGAGTATCCGTTCGATCTCCTCGATGAGCACGCTGACCTCGTAGCCGACGCCACGCGTGCCGTAGGAACCGAGGTACGAGAGGTCTTTGCGCAGCTTGGCGGAGTTGACTCCAGCAGCTTGGGACAGCTCCTCGCTGGCGACCGTGGTCGCGCCCTGGTCCGACATCCCGGAGAGGACCCGCAGGTAGACGGCCAGCCTGGCGACGGCGGCCTCGGGGATCGAGCGGGCGCGCACCGGGTCGGCGTCGACGGTCACCGCGGGCATCTCGGCGGTCGGCGCGTTGTCCGCGTCCGGCGTGCCGGCGGCCACCGCGGCCCCGTTGCGCCGGCCTCGCTGTGACACCACGCGGTTCTCCTCACCGAAAACGCAAAAACTGACTCTTGACCCGGCGAGCGTCTTCCGGTTCGATCCGGGCGCCGCACGGGGCCGACGCGTCTACGGTAGCCACTTGTGAACGCAGGCACAAAGTCACAGGTCGGCGGCATGACGAACGCCACGCAGGGGTCGTGAGCCTGGGCGTCAGCTCTTTGTTGAATTAATTGTCAGCCACCCGAAAGCGAGGTCACGCGCGAAAGAACGCCGACAGGCGCGACGTGCCGCGGCTCAGCGGGCGTCGAGCGAGACGGAATGCCAGCCGGTGGCGCCGTCGGGGACGACGTCGGCGCGGGCTTCGGTCTGGGTGTAGCCGGTCTGGTCGGTCGCCCGGACGAACAGCTGATGCGTCCCCTTCGGCACGTCCACGTCGAGCCACCACATGCGCCAGGCGTCCTTGGTGACCTCGCCTGAGAGCATGGCCTGCTGCCAGGCGCCCTGGTTCAGCCTGACCTCGACGCGCTCGATGCCGGTGTGCTGCGCCCACGCGATGCCGGACACGCGCAGCCGGCCGGTGCCCACCTGCGCGAACCCGCTCGGGCGGTCGATGCGCGACTCCGTCTTGATCGGCCCGAACTGGCCCCAGCCGCGCTTTAGCCAGTACGCCTGACGCTCGGACCAGGTAGTCAGCTCCAGGTCGGTGACCCACTTCGTGGCCGACACGTACCCGTACAGCCCCGGCACCACGAGCCGCGCCGGGAAGCCGTGCTCGACGGCCAGCGGCTCGTCGTTCATGCCGATGGCGAGCATCGCGCCGCGATTCGGGTCCAGCACGATCGGCACCGGTGTGCCCGCGGTCCAGCCGTCGACACTGGTCGAGAACAGCTGCTCGGCTCCCGGCTTCACGCCTGCCTCGTTGAGCAGGTCGGCCAGGTCGACGCCGATGAACTTGCCGGTGGAGATCAGGTTTCCGCCGACCTCGTTCGACACGCAGGTCAGCGTCACCACCCGCTCCACGAGCGGCCGGTTGCGGATGTCCGCGTAGGAGAAGGTGATCTCCCTATCCACCATCCCGTGGATCTTCAGGCTCCAATCCTCGATGCGTACCTGCGGCACCACGAGCGCGGTGTCGATCTTGTAGAACTGCTCGGGCGCCATGGTCAGGAACCGCGGCGTGCCGAACTTGGCGAAGTCCGCGTCGGCCGGGATCGGCGGCGCGGTGCGCGCGGCGACGAGCTTGCCGACGGTCGCGCGCGAACCCTCGGCGTCCTTGGCGGCGCCGATCGACTGACCGGCCAGCCCCGCCACGCCGGCGCCGACCGCGACTCCGGCGCCGGTGATCAGGAACTTCCGCCGGGTCGTGCCTTCCGCAGGCTCGGCGTAGGTCTGCGGCAGCAAGATCCGATGCAGCCAAGTGAACACCCCGACACCGACAAGAACGCTCACGAACGGCGCAAGGATCGCCAGCTGCCCCAGATCGGGCCTGCTCAGCACGGCCGCGATGCCCGCGACGCCGAACAGCCCGACGATGATCTGCCCGGCCAGCGGCTTGCGCCGGGAGAGTACGCCCGCCAGGCACGCCGCCAGCAGCATCACCAGCGCCATGCCGGTCAGCAGCACGGCCTTGTCCGCCGTGCCGAACGTGTCGACGGCCCAGGTCTTCACCGGCAGCGGAGTCAGGTCGATAGCCGCGTTGCCGACCGCGAGGTACGGCGACGCGTTCAACCCGACGAAAGCCGCGACAAGATGCCCGGCGGCCAACGCCGAGACCGCGGCCAGCACACCGGCCAGCGCGCCGAGCGGGATCGGCAAGAGCCGGGTCTTGGTCTTCAGATCACTCACACTCCCATCTTCGGAGCGGAGCGCCGTCCCGGTTGGCCGAAGCGCCTTACGGCTCGCTTACGAGACTCTTTCGAAGCCTGGGCTCATCGACGGACCAGTAGCTGTGCTCGTCACCGTCGACCAGGATCACCGGGACCCGGTCGCCGTACTCGGCACGCCATTCCGGGTCGCTGTCGACGTCGGCCGTCGTCCACTCGACGCCGAGCTCGGCGCAGATCCGCGCGACGTCCTCCTCCGCCTTGACGCAGGCGGAACAGCCTTCCCGGCTCATCACCGTCACCTGGTGCGACATGGTTTCAGCGTAGCTTGATCCGGCGCAGCTTCCCGGTCGACGAGTGCGGCAGTTCGTCGACGAATTCGACGATCCTCGGCACCTTGTACCCGGCGACCTTGGCCGCGCAGTGGTCGATCACCTGCTGCTCGGACAGCGCGACGCCCGCCGCGGGCACGACGACGGCCTTGACCGCCTCGCCGGTGCGCTCGTCGACGACACCGACCACGGCGGCCTCGGTGACCTCCGGCAGCTCGTTGATGATGTTCTCGACCTCGGTCGGGTAGACGTTGAAGCCGTTGACGATGATCAGGTCGTTCGCCCGGTCGACCAGGTGCAGGTCGCCGTCGGTGTCGAGATAGCCGACGTCGCCGGTGCGGAACCAGCCCTCGTCGTCCGGCCCGTGGTCGCCGTCGGGCCAGTACCCGGAGAACAGGTTCGCGCCGCGGATCGACACCAGGCCGGTGCCGGAGCCGTCTTCGAACGGGTCGTCCTCGTCTTCGGGCAGCTCCGGCTTGCCGTCGCTGTCGACCAGCCGCAGCTCGATGCCGGGCAGCGGCCTGCCGACCGAGCCGGGCTTCGGGTAGCCGGTGACCAGCGTGGACGTGACGACCGGCGCGCATTCGGTGAGGCCGTAGCCCTCGAACACGCCGAGCCCGGTCGCCTGGCGGATCGCGGCGAGCACCTTGGGGTGCAGCGGCGCGGCGCCCGAAGTGAGCCTGCGCACGGTCGCCAGGCCGGTGGCGAGGTCCTCGGCAGGCAGCGCGGCGAACTCGCTGTACATGGTCGGGACGCCCGCGATCGCGGTCACCCGGTGCGTCGCGCAGTCCGCGAGCGTGCGCTGCGCCTCGAAGCGCTCGGCGAACACCACGGTCGCGCCGACCGAGATGGCGGTCAGCAGGCCGGGGCCGAGCCCGTAGACGTGGAACAGCGGGATGGTGATCAGGATCCGGTCGGCCCACTCCAGCGTGCCGGGCCCGGCCTGCAGCACCTGGTCGACGTTCGCGCGCAGCGCGCGGTGCGACAGCATCACGCCGCGTGGCGGGCCGGTGGTGCCGGAGGTGTACGAGATGACCGCGATGTCCTCGCCGGTGCGGCCGACGTCGACCGGCTCACCAGGCTCGACACCGGGAGCGACGGAGGAAACTTCGTCGGGCAGTCCGTCAACTGGCTCACGCTCGACGACGAGCTTCGCGCCGCTGTGTTCGAGCAGCTGGAGCAGCTCCGGGCCGGGCGCCTGCGGCGAGATCGGGACGACGATCGCGCCCGCACGCAGCGCGGCGAAGAACGAGACCGCGAAGTCCGGTGAGGTCGGCAGCCGCAGCGCGACCCGGTCGCCCGGCTCGACACCGGCCGCGATCAGCCGCGCGGCCAGCCCGTTCGCGGCGGCGTCGAACTGTGCCCAGGTGAGCGTGCCGCCGGTACCCGTCTCGATGAGCGCGACATCGTCCGGCCAGTTGTCCCCGGCGTGGGCAAGCAGCTGCGAGACGCTCAAATCGACTCCCGTGGTTCGGCGTGAGGGACCGTTGCCAGTTTGTCATCTCCTCCCCCGTCATGGGGATACACGCGCTTCGTCGCACCTCCGCAAGCTGGACAGCACTACCTACTTCCCGGTAACAACACGTATGCTGCCGAAACGGACCCGCGTGTCATTCGTCACGCAGGGTCAAGAAGGGAGTCACCGTGACCGCTGTTGACGAAGCAGTCCGCACAGGTCAAGACTCCCTGCGGGGATTCGGGGGCGTTGACTACTGTGGCGAGCCCGCCGGAGGTGCCTCGAGATGAGCCTGCAAGTCGCCGCGATGCGTGGACCCGCCGCACTGGTGGCCGGGCACATCATCAGGCGTTCTGCTGCCAAGGCCACCCCGAAGAAGGATCCGGAACTCGCGAAAACGGAAGCGTGGGAACTCGTCACGGCCGCCCAGAAGGGCGACTCCGGCGCGTTCGGCCTGCTCTACGACCGCTACGTCGACGTGGTCTACCGCTACGTGCTGTTCCGGCTCGGTGACCGCGACCTGGCCGAGGACGTCACCAGCGAGACGTTCCTGCGCGCGCTGCGGCGCATCACCTCGGTCAGCTACCAGGGCCGTGACGTCGGCGCGTGGTTCGTCACCATCGCGCGCAACCTGATCCTCGACCACGTGAAGTCCAGCCGGTTCCGGCTGGAGGTGGTGACCGACGAGGTCACCGAGCCGACAGTGCAGGGCCAGCCGGGCCCGGAGCAGGAAGCGATCACCCGCGCGACCAGGACCGAGCTGCTCAAATGCGTTGCCGAACTGGGCGATGACCAGCGCGAATGCATCATCCTGCGGTTCATGCAGGGCCTGTCGGTCGCCGAGACCGCGCAGATCATGCGCCGCAACGAAGGCGCCATCAAGGCGTTGCAGCACCGTGCCGTCCGCAGGCTCGCCCAGCTGCTGCCCAACGGCATTCGTTAACTCCCTTTATCTACTTTCCAGTAGCCGTAACTCCGGGGTGTTCCGGATCGTTCTCATTCCGACTGTGCCGGTGATGGAGTCGGAGTGCGGGACTTGAGACGTGAGCGCGAAGAGAGCGAAAGGTTCGCTCGCGCCCTCGACGACCCCGCCGAAGCCGGTGACTTCGGCGCCGAACTCGCGGTGATCGGCGGCCTCCGCTCGCTCGGCGCGGCAGGCGCGCCCGACGCGGAGACCAAGCGCCGCATCCGCGCGGAGATCGTCGGCCGCCTCGCGCCACCCGACGAGGAGCCGGAGCCGGAACACGCGCCGCGGATGATGACCCGCGTGCTCGTGGCCGCGGCGACGGTCGGCATCGCGCTCGGCGGGCTGAGCATGGTCATGTCGAAGGACGCTCTGCCTGGCGACGCGCTCTACACCATGAAGCTCGCGGGTGAGCAGGCCGAGCTCGGGCTCACCTTCGGCGAGCAGGAGAAGGCCGAGAAGCACCTCGAGTTCGCCACCAACCGCCTCAACGAGCTGTCCAGGCTCACTCCCGCCACCCCCGCCTTCCAAGAGGGCCTCGCCGACTTCGAGAGCGAAGCACGCCAAGGCGTCACGCAGCTGACCGCGTTCGCGACGGCCAACGGCGGCCAGGTGCTGCTGACGCAGCTGCGGGACTGGGCACGGCAGCACACGGGCAGGCTCGCCGCGGCCGATCCGACGCTGATGAAGGTCGAGCAGCGGGCGACGGACCTGTCGGGGCGGCTGAACTGCTATCAGATCACCACCGGGCTGGCCGACGAACTCGGCATGCTGCCCGCGACCGGCGTCTGCGAACCGGCACCGTCGAAGCCACCACCAGACCCCGGCCAGCCCGAGCAGACGCCGACCGTGCCGACCTCGGTGCTGACGTCCACCAGTTCGCCGTCGTCCGGCGTGGCACGCCCGACGAGCGCGAGCGCGCCCCCGTCCGGCACCGCGGTGAAGCCGCCACCGGTCGTCCCGCCGCCGATCCTGCCGACCCAGTTCCCGCCGCTGCCGATACCGACGACAAGTCAGCCACCGTTGATCTCGCTGCCACCCTTGTTGCCGGGCTTGCCTCCTATCATCATTCCCTAGGCTTGACGCGAGGCCGGTTCCGTGGTCGCTACTCTGTGCACAGGACCGGTTCTTCCGACCTGAGGCGGTGTGCGTGTCATCTTGGCGTGGCAAGGACAAGAGTCAGGAACTCGAACGGCTCGCCACTCTCGCGGGCGAGGCGTCGGCTGAAGCTGCCGTCGCGATGGAAGCCGCCGAGCTGGCGCTGCCCCCCACCCCGCCGGCGCCGCCGGACCTGACGGCCGCCGCCTTCTTCGACGTCGACAACACCATGATGATGGGCGCGTCGATCTTCTACTTCGCGCGCGGCCTCGCCGCGCGCAAGTTCTTCACCACCGCCGATCTCGCCGGTTTCATGTGGCAGCAGGTGAAATTCCGCGTCGGCGGCCGCGAGAACAAGGAAGACATCAAGACCCACCGCGAGCAGGCACTGTCCTTTGTGGCCGGTCGTACGGTCGCCGAGCTGACCGAGATCAGCGAAGAGATCTACGACGAGCTGATGGCCGACAAGATCTGGTCCGGCACCCGCGCGCTCGCCCAGATGCACCTCGACGCGGGCCAGCGTGTGTGGCTCGTCACCGCGACCCCGATCGAACTCGCGGCCATCATCTCCCGCCGCCTCGGCCTCACCGGCGCGCTCGGCACGGTCGCCGAGACCGAGAACGGTGTCTACACGGGACGCCTCGTCGGCGACCTGCTCCACGGCCGCGCCAAGGCGCACGCCGTCCGCGCGCTCGCCTCCCGCGAGGGCCTGAACCTGCGCCGCTGCACGGCCTACTCCGACTCCCAGAACGACGTCCCGATGCTCTCGGCGGTCGGCACGGCGGTCGCCGTCAACCCCGACGCGGGCCTGCGCGACGTCGCCCGCGCCCGCGGCTGGGAGATCCGCGACTTCCGCACCGGCCGCAAGGCAGCGAAGATCGGCGTGCCCTCCGTACTCGGCGCCGGAGCCGTCGCGGGCGCGGTCGCCGCCGGCCTCGCCTACCGTCGCCGCTGACCCGGACCTGGTAAAAGCCCGAAAGCCACTTTCGTCAGATCACATCTGCCGAAAGTGGCTTTCGGGCTTTTCTCGCTAGGGGGTCAGCCGCGGAAAATGCCCTGGCGCTGGGAAAGGCGCCGGTAGAGCGTCTGCTGGATCGACTCGCGCACCTGGTCGGTCAGGTTGAAGACCAGCATCGGGTCCTCTTCGGCGCCCGGGTAGTACGAGTCGGTCTGGATGGGTTCGCCGAACTCGATGGTCCACTTCGTCGGCAGCGGGATCGCGCCGAGCGGGCCGAAGAGCGGGAACAGCGGGGTGATCGGGAAGTACGGCAGCCCGAGCATGCGCGCGAGCACCTTCACGTCCCCGATCTTCGGGTAGATCTCCTCGGCGCCGACGACCGACACCGGGATGATCGGCACGCCGGTGCGCAGCGCGGCCGAGACGAAGCCGCCGCGTCCGAAGCGCTGGAGCTTGTAGCGGGCCGAGAACGGCTTGCCGATGCCCTTGAAGCCTTCCGGCCACACGCCGACCAGTTCGCCCTTGGAGAGCAGGCGTTCGGCGTCGGCGTTGCAGGCGAGTGTCTGGCCGATGCGGCGGGCGAACGATCCGATGAACGGCACTTTGAAGACCAGATCGGCGCCGAGGCCACGCATGTGGCGGTGCTTCGGGTGTTCGTCGTGGACGGCGACGGCGGTCATCAGCGCGTCGATCGGCAAGGTGCCCGAGTGGTTGGACACGAGCAGCGCGCCGCCGTCGACCGGCAGGTTGTGCACGCCGTAAGTCGTTACGCGGAACCATTTTTGGTACAGCGCGCGCAGTGGCGGGAGCATCAGCGTCTCGGTGAGCTCGGCGTCGAAGCCGAACTCGTCGACGGTGTAGGCGCCCGTCAGCCTGCTGCGCACGAACGCGATCGCCTCCGCCAGCGCCTCGGGCAGCTCGGAGACCTCCGGCTGCCGCACCGGCGCGGCCGCCGGGGTCGGGAAGTTGACGACCGGGGCTTGGAGCAGCCGTTCAGCCTCATCCGCTTCGGCGAGCTTCTCCGCGGGCACCTCGACGGTGTCCCTCGGCTTCTCTCTCCCCGGTCCGTGCAGCGGGATGACCTGTGCTTCGGCACTGCTCACGTTGTCCGCCTCGCTTTCCTTGTGCGGGTCTCGCTCGGGTTTCACCGCGTGGCCGACTGACCGGTCGCCGCCGCGGTCATCACTTTGCCCGCCAGTCCCGCCAGCAGGCCCCCGTCCAGGACGGGCCTGATGCCCCGGCCCTGGATGTAGTCGTCGAACGCCTCGCGCGTCGTCCAGCGCGGGGTGTAGCCGAACTCCTTCTTGAGCCGTGTGGTGTCCACCACTCGCCCGAAGTTCAGCAGTCGTACCTGGTCGGCCGAGAAGTCGACGACGCGAGCGCCGCGCAGCACCTTCCCCACCGACGGGAGCACACCGCGCGGCATCGGCAGTTCGAGCCTGCCCGCGCGGCGGATCATCTGCGACAGCGTCATCACGCCGTCGGAGCCGACGTTGAACACGCCCGGCTTGTCGTGCACGGTCGCCAGCTCGAGCACGGACAGCGCGTCCGCCGAGTGCAGGAGCTGGATGCGGGCGTCGAACCCGAACACCGTCGGGACCACCGGCAAGGCGAAGTACCTCGCGAGCACGGTGTCGACCTCGGGCCCGATGAGGTTGATGAAACGGGCCATGGTGACAGTGATATCCGGCCTGCGCCGAGTTAAACCTCGTACGTAGCCTTCCATCTCCACGGCGTCCTTGGCGTAGCCGCTGGAGTCCGCCGGGATGAGCTCTGAATCCTCGGTGAACACGGCCTGCGAACGCGAGCTCGCGCCGTACACGGCCGCGGTGGACTTGACCACCAGCTTGCGCACCAGCGGCGAGCGCTGGCACGCGGCCAGCAGGCGCATGGTGCCGATGACGTTGACTTCCTTGATCGCCATCCGGCGGCTGGGACCCGCCGGATGCGCGGTCGTCGACGCGTGCACCACCGTGTCGACCTTGGCGCTGCTGATCACCTTCGCGATCAGCGGATTACGAATGTCCGCACGCACGAATTCGGCGTGCCCCATCCGCTGCAGCACGGATTTCGCCGGCGGCGTGGTGTCCACGCCGATCACGCGCTCGAAGTCGGGGTTGTTGCCGAGCCTGGCCAGCAGTTTTCCGCCCAGCTCCCCACCGACCCCGGTCACGAGCACGATGTTGGACGGCATGAGTCTCCCTACGGCGATTAGGGCTTTTTGATCTTCAAACGGGCTTCAGTCACCCGAGGTGCGCGAACCTGCACTCACTGGAAGCATCGCGCCGACGCCCTCAGGATGTTACCGCTCATTAGGCATGGCCCAGAGGGGTCTTACATGCTATTAACTCGCCCACCTGGCAAACGTTTCGTGACGTCACTCGAATGGGGGCAGGAGCGTCCACAAACAGAGAATGGCCCGTCCAAGTGCTGGACGGGCCATACCCGAGCTGTCTCGCAGCCGAAGGCTACTTACCGGCCTTCCTGCGCTGAACCCGAGTGCGGCGAAGCAACTTGCGGTGCTTCTTCTTCGACATGCGCTTGCGGCGCTTCTTGATCACAGAGCCCACGGGCGCTCCTTAGGTCGTCGTCGGTCACGCTGCCCGGCGCAGCGTCCAACGGTTGGAGCGCACAGGCACGAGCGGTCTGCCAGGTTACCCGCGTCCGTCCAGCACTGAGTCGGCGGGCCCGGGTTCGGGCCCGCCGCTCACTCAACCTACGTCGAAGTATGCCCCTTCGAGGTAAGTGTGCACTGCTTTCTCAGGCACTCTGAACGACTTGCCGACGCGAACGGCCGGCAGTTCGCCCGAGTGCACGAGGCGGTAAACGGTCATCTTGGAGACCCGCATCAGCGTGGCCACCTCGGCGACCGTCAAAAACTGGACCTGCCCGACCGCGGGCACGTCCTCCTTCTTGTTCGGCGGCATGATTCACCGATCCTTCGACACGTGTCGCGCCGCGCGGCTTCCCCACCGGCGGTACCGACACGCACGTGCTCTCGTGAGAGTAGCGGGACTCGTGGGACTAATGCGACGCCAGTCACCGGTATGGGCCCCTGACCTGCCCCATTTGCACTAGCCAATATCTCCGTCGTACCCCGAATGCCACTTCTGGCAGGTCGCGAAAGCCCGAAAGCCACTTCCGGCAGGTCTCATCTGACGAAAGTGGCTTTCGGGTTAAAGCCGGCTGGTCAGGGGGTCTCGTGGGCCTTGCCGAGCTCGACCGAGCGGTCGCGCGCGGCTTCGATGGCGGCCAGCAAGGCCGCGCGGACGCCGTGTTTCTCCAGCTCACGGATGGCGTTGATGGTCGTGCCCGCCGGTGACGTGACCGCCTCGCGCAGGATGACCGGATGTTCGCCTGACTCGGCGAGCATCTTGCCCGCGCCGACGGCCGACTGGACGATCAGGCTCTCGGACAGCGCACGCGGCAGGCCGAGCAGGATCCCGGCGTCGATCATGGCCTCGACCAGGAAGAAGAAGTACGCGGGCCCGGAACCCGAGAGCGCGGTCACCGCGTCCTGCTGCGACTCCGGCACCTCGACGACCTTGCCGACGTGCTCCAGCAGCTCGCGGACGACGGTCAGATGTGCGGCCGTCGCGTGCTTGCCCGGTGACATCGCGCTCATCGCCTCGCCGACCAGCATCGGCGTGTTCGGCATCACGCGGACGACCGGCACACCGTCGGCCAGCCTGCGCTCGTACAGCGCGGTCGGCAGGCCCGCGCACAGGGAGACGACCAGCGAATCGGGCCCGAGCAGCGGCGCGAGTTCGTCGAGCACGGGGTCGATGTCCTGCGGCTTCACGGCGACGACCAGCACGTCGGCGCGCTTCGCCGCCTCCGGCACGGTGACGCCGTGCACGCCGTACTGCTCGGTCAGCTCGGCGGCACGGGCCGGATATCGCTCGGTGAACAGCAGGTCGTCGGCGCTCGTGCCGCCCTGCAGCAGCCCCGAGAGCAGCGCCTCTCCGATTTTTCCGGCACCCAGCAACGCGATAACGCTCATGTCACCCATCCAAACACCCAAGCGCCACCACGCCACAAGGGTGGCCCGCAACACGCTCCGACCACCCGGCCTGTATGAAGGCTCCCTTCATACAGCTATACGCGATGAAGGCTCCCCTCATCCAAGCCCGGCTGTATGAGGGGAGCCTTCATACGCTCCAGCTGCAGGGTCCCGGCAAAGCCCTGCGGGCAAGTTGATCTTCGCGAAACCCGAGTTTGGGCCAGTGGGTGGCCCAAACTCGGGTTTCGCGTGTTCGCGCCGTCAGCCTTGCCCAGCCCTGGCGATCAGGCTCCGGGAGCCGGGGCGAGGCCGAGCTGACGGGCCTGGCAGACGAGGCGGCCCTGCGAGTCGATCACCATGGCGTCCGAGTCGAACCAGGACTCGTGCACCGAGCGGCAGTCGACGATCACCCGCAGCCAGCCGGGTGCCGGGCGAGTGCGCAGCAGCGCGGTCAGCTGCACGCTCGGCGCCCAGCCGAAGCGGCCGAGGTTGAACACGACCGGCGGGTTCACGTCGCCGGCGACGAGCGCGAAGTACGGGTCGGCGAGGCCATGCCTCGGGCGGACCCACAGCTTGATCCTGGGCGGGTCGCCGGTGCGGCCTGCCAGGTAGCCAACGGTGGCGGGGTCGAGGCGGACGTCGCAGCCCTTGGCCAGGTTGAACGTGCCTTCGGCGGTGTCGCCCGCGATCGCGATCGCGCTGGCGGGCGGCTCGACGGGCATCGCGGGCAGTTCGGTCCACTCGGGACGGCGCATCGGCAAGCGGCCTGCGGTAACCCTGGCTTCGACGCAGCTGCGGCCGCGTTGCTCCAGGCCGACCGCGACCACGGTCGCGCGCCTGCCGACCTTGCGGACGTCCGTGCGCAGCAGTACCGGGCCGATCGCGGGCGGGCGCAGGAACTCGGCGCTGACCGCGAGCGGGTCGGCGGGCGGCTCGCCGCGCTCTTGGAGCACCGCGAGTGCGGCCTTGGCGAGCAGCGCCATGAGGAAGCCGCCGTGCGGGTGGCCGCCGATGGACCATTCGAGCTTGAGGTCGGCGGTGAACGTCCCGTCACCCATCGACCGCACCGTATTCGCCACGTCGAAGGACGTGGCGGTGTCGTCGAGCGGGCTCACCTAACGCTGACCAGCGCGGACGAGCACCGAAGACGATCTACGCAAGGCACGTGCAGACGCACGGTCGCGCCCCCCTCCACCAGGTTGCGCGCGGGGGTGCTCGCGCGCTCGCTGAGGATATCCACCCGGCTACCCGGCGCTCTCCGCCCGGCTACGAATCGTTTCATTCGGGTTTCGGATAGCGACGATCGCGGCGAACTCACGCACGGGACTTTACGTGTTCGGCTACCTGAATTGGAGAGACCTACGACAGTGTCATGAAACGCGTGAACTTCTCACTGTCCCAGGTGGAGCCGCGCGAACAGCAGCGACTCGGCGAGTTCGGCCGCGCGCTGTGCCTGCCCGGTGGCGTGCCTGGTGTTGATCTCCAGCACGATCTGCCCGCTGAAACCATTGCTGACCAGCTTCTCCAGCAATTCCGCGCACGGCTGATCACCGCGGCCGGGCACCAGGTGCTCGTCCTTGGGAATGCCGGTGCCGTCGGCGAGGTGGACGTGCGTGAGGCCCTCGCCCATTCGCTCGGCCAGCGCCAGCGCGTCCATGCCCGCTGCCGCCGTGTGCGACAGGTCGAGCGTGTAGTGCCGGAAGCCGACGTCGGTCGGGTCGATCGACGGCCGGAACGCCGACACCCGCGAGGTGCGCGAGCCGCCCGGCGGGCGGACCTTGAACATGTTTTCGACGGCGATCTCGATGCCGCTGGCGTCTTCGAGCTCGTCGACCAGGTCGCCGAACGCGTCGCCGTAGCGGCGCTGCCAGCGGAACGGCGGGTGCACGACGACCGTGCGCGCGCCGAGGTCGCCCGCGGCGTCGACGGTGCGGCGCAGCCGGATCACCGGGTCCGGCGACCAGATCCGCTGGGTGATCAGCAGCGACGGCGAGTGCACCGACAGCACCGGCACGCCCGTGCGCCGCGACCAGCGGCGCAGCGCGGAGACGTCCTGGCTGACCGGGTCGGCCCAGACCATCACCTCGACCCCGTCGTAGCCGAGGTCGGCGGCGAGCTCGAACGCCGTGCCGGCGCGCACGGGCCACACCGAAGCCGTCGACAGCCCGACCGGCACCCGAGATGGTTCAGTCACTCGGCAATGGTCCTATCTGGACAGCAGGAGCAATGCCGCAGGCGAGACCGTCACGACCAGGCCGACCAGCACGGCGAGCACCGTGGTCTGCAGGTCCTCGGCGCGGCGGATCTTCCTGACGATCCAGACCAGGCCGACGACCACGAGCAGCGCGGCGATCAACGCGGCGGCGGGCAGCTTCACCCACAGCCAGTTGAAGCCGAGCCACACGGCGGCGCCACCGACGACACCGGCCGCGAGCTGCCAAGCCAGCGCGAGCCATTGCTTGCCAGGTGAGCCTTCCTCCTCGGCGGGCGGCGGCTCTTCCTCCTCGGCGACGGGTTCGGCGTCGTACTCGTCTTCGTAGTCGTCGACGAGCGGGTCGTCGTCGTAGTCGTACTGGTCGTCGAGACGGCCGGGCGGCGCGTTCAGGTCGAGCGGCTCGTCGTCGAACGGGTCTTCACGCGGCATCGCGCGCTGCGGCGCGAACGACGGCGGCGTCGAGTACTGGGTCGGCGGGCCACCGTCGAGCAGCGCGGTGTCGAGCTGCGGCTCCTGGTCGACCGGCACCGCGGGCATGACGCCGACCTCGGTGTCGTCCATCGCGACCGCTTTGCGCTTCTTGCGCCAGCCCGCCAGTCCGGCGGGCGGCTCGTCAACGACCGGCGCGGGCGGCGGCGGTGCCGCGGCCGCGGGCGGCACCGGCGGTGCGGCGGGTGGGATGTCGTCGATGATCGTCGGGATCTGCTCGGTGTAGTCCTCCGGCTTCGGCTGCTGCCTGGCCGGCTGACGCCGCGGGCGCCGAGGTGGCGCCTGCGGCGACTGGAACGTGCCGCTGCCCATCCCGCCGGGTGCGGGCGGGGGCGGCGGGGGCGCGACTTCGGGCTCGGTGTCGAGGCCGTCCAGCCGCGACGAGAGCGCGCCGGTGTCGGCGGGCGGCTGGGCGCCACGCGGGCGGGCCGGGGTGATCCGGCGCCGGGTCTCCTCCTGGGAGACGGGTGGTGGTGGCTGCTGCTGGCGCGGCCCACGGCCACGCGGCGGCACCGGGAGCTGCCCGGAGTCCTGCGGATGCGGCGGCACACCTGGCGGCGGCATCTGCGGACGCGGGAGCTGAGCGGAGTCCTGCGGGCGCGGGAGCTGGGCCGAGTCCTGGGGCCGCGGCAGTTGCGCGGAGTCCTGCGGGCGCGGCAACTGGGCCGAGTCCTGCGGACGGGGCAGCTGCCCGGAGTCCTGGTGCACCGGCGGCTTGACCCGGAACGCCCCGGAGTCCTGCCGCTGACGCGGCGGGGCGGGTTGCTCCGGCTGCGGCTGCGCGCGACGGACCGGCGGCGCGGGTGCCGGTGGGGCCGGTGGTGCGGGGGCCGGTGGAGGAGGCGTGGCGCCACCGGCGACCCGGTCGATGATCGCCTGCGGCCCGGTGTCGCCCGCGGTCGGCTTGCGCCGTGAGCCACCCGGCTCCGGCGTCTCGACCACGTCGTCGTCAGCGGCGCGCCGTCGACGACGGCGCCCGCCTTCGGGCTTCGCTCCGTGTTGGGCGAGCAGTTCGGCCACCGTCTTCTGTGGCTGCTCGCTCCCGCTGTCCTCTGCCATCCCCTTCACCGTGCCCGTGTCTGACTGTCCAAGTCCAGTGCGCTGCTGCCACCGGTCCATTTACGCGACGAACCGCCACGATCCGTGTTCGAAGTTTCGTCCGCGCCGTTCGCGAGATCCAGTCGTCGAAGGATGACACCCTCCCGCAGCGCCCAAGGACAGATTTCGAGTTCGGAGAGTGACAACGCCTTCATCGTCGCCTGTGCGACCAGCGCACCGGCGACCAGCTGGTGGGATCGGCTGGCGCTGACCCCTTCGAGATAGGCCAGGTCATGCGCCGACATCCGCGAGATGAAGGCGATGAGCTGGCGTAACGCGGTGTCGGTCAGCACCCGCTTCGCCCTCGGCCCCGCCGCGGACGGCGCGGCGCCGGTGAGCCTGGCGAGCGACCGGAACGTCTTCGACGTCGCGACCACCCGATCGGGTGTACCCAACCTGGTGACCCGGTTCGCCAGGTCACCGAGCTGATCGTCGAGCCACGCCGTGGTGTCGATCAGCTCGGACCGTGACGGTGGGTCATGACGGAACCGGGTGCGCGTGGTGCGCCCGGCGCCGAGCGGGAGCGAGACCGCGAGCTGCGGCTCCTCGTCCATGCCCATCGCGACTTCCAGCGAGCCGCCGCCGATGTCGAGCACCAGCAGCTTGCCCGCCGACCAGCCGAACCACCGGCGTACCGCGAGGAACGTCAGCCGCGACTCGTCGGCGCCCGAGAGCACCTTGAGCTCGACCCCGGTCTCGTCGGCCACCTTGGCCAGCACCTTCGCCGAGTTCTTGGCCTCACGCACGGCCGAGGTGGCGAACGCCATGACGTCCTCGCACCCCAGCCGCACGGCCGCCGCCTTGGCCGATTCGACCGCGGCGACCAGGTCGTCCGCGCCCTTGCGGCTCAGCTCACCGGTCTTGGTGATCTGCTCCGCCAGGCGCAGCACCGCCTTCTCCGAGTGCATCGGTGTCGGGTGCGCACCACGATGCGCATCGACCACCAACAGGTGGACGGTGTTCGATCCGACGTCGAGAACCCCTAGGCGCACAGGGGGCTACGGTACCCGTTCTTCATCTCAGGTCTCGAACTTGTAACCAAGTCCGCGGACGGTGACGAGGTGACGGGGCGAGCCGGGGTCGGGTTCGATCTTGGACCGCAGCCGCTTGACGTGCACGTCGAGGGTCTTGGTGTCGCCCACGTAGTCGGCGCCCCAGACCCGGTCGATGAGCTGCCCGCGAGTGAGCACCCGGCCGACGTTGCGGAGCAGGTACTCGAGGAGGTCGAACTCCTTGAGCGGCAGCGAGACTTCAGCCCCGTCAACAGTGACGACGTGCCGTTCGACGTCCATCCGGACCGGTCCGGCCGACAGCACCAGCGGGGCCAGTTCGCCGTCCGCGCCGGGCTCGCCGCCGCGGCGCAGCACCGCGCGGACGCGGGCGATGAGCTCACGAGCCGAGTAGGGCTTGGTGACGTAGTCGTCGGCGCCCAGTTCGAGGCCGACCACCTTGTCGATCTCGCTGTCGCGGGCAGTGACCATAATCACTGGCACGGCCGAACGCTGGCGCAGCTGCTTGCACACGTCGGTGCCGCTCATCCCGGGCAGCATGAGGTCCAGCAGCACGATGTCCGCGCCGTTGCGGTCGAACTCCTCCAGCGCCTGCTGTCCCGTGACGGCGACGGCGGCGGTGAAGCCCTCCTTGCGCAGCAAGAAGGCGAGCGGGTCGGCGAACGACTCCTCGTCCTCGACGATGAGTACCCTCGTCACAGCTTTCCTCCATGGTCGGGGGCTTCTTGCCCGGTCACCACGAGCCGGGATGTCCGCTCGGGCGTGTTCTCCTGCCGCGGTGCGGGCGGGACCTGCTTGCCGGTTGCCGGTTCCGGCGAGAGATGGGCGGGTATCCGCAGGGTGAACGTCGATCCGGTGCCCGGACTGCTCCAGAGTCCCACCGATCCGCCGTGGTTGGCCGCCACGTGCTTGACGATCGCGAGGCCGAGCCCGGTGCCGCCGGTGGCGCGCGAGCGGGCCTTGTCAGCGCGGTAGAAGCGCTCGAAGACCCGTTGCTGCTCGTCCTCGGCGATGCCGATGCCGCGGTCGGTGACGGCGATCTCGATGTTGCCGTCGGCCAGCCGCCTGCTGATCGACACCGGGCTGCCGGAGGTCGAGTACGCGATGGCGTTCTCCAGCAGGTTCGACAAGGCGGTGACCAGCAGCGTCCGGTCGCCCTCGACGAGCAGTCCGCTGGCCGCGTCGGTGGTCACCGTGATCTCGGCGGACTCGGCCGACAACGATGTCCGCCCGAGCGCCTCGCGCACGACGGCGTCGACCTCGACCACATTGAGGTCGGGCAGCCGCTCGGCGCCCTGCAGCCGCGACAGCGCGATCAGCTCGGTCACCAGCTGGCCGAGCCTGGTCGACTCGCGCAGGATCTTGGAGCCGAAGCGGCGCACCTCTTCGACGTCCTCGGCCGCGTCGAGCACGGCCTCGGTGAGCAGCGCGATCGCGCCGACCGGCGTCTTGAGCTCGTGCGAGACGTTGGCGACGAAGTCGCGGCGGGTGGCCTCCAGCCGGACCGCCTCGGAGTGGTCGACCGCCTCGACGATGGTGAAGCCGTCGCCGAGCGGGCGCACGATGCCGAGCACGGCCTCCGGCTGGCGGCCACGCGCTTCGAGCGGCGAAAGGTCGATCTCCATCGGCTCGTCGGTCTCGACGACCTGCTCGGCCGCTTGGCGCGCCCTCGGGTCGGCCTGGCTGACCCTGACCAGGCCGAGCTCGTAGGCACGCGGGTTGTGCAGCACCATGTCGCCGAACCTGTTGAGCACGACGACACCGTTGTTGGAGGAGCGCACGAGCCGCATCAGCAGCTCGGCGACGGTCGGGCCCTCGGGCTTCCGCTCGGCCCGCTGGGTCCGGGTGCGGGCGATGAGGAAGCCGATGGCGACTCCGACCACCAAAGCACCGATGGCCAGTGCGAATGAGACGGGCACGGTCACGAGAGGATGGTAAGCGCGGAGGTAGCCCATTGGCCTAGTACTGGATGCGTTCTCGTGACGGCCGTGACACCTGCGGGGAACATGTTCGGCGCTGGTTCAGACGCCGTTCATTTTGTTGCCGCTTAGTGGCTTCTTCACGCAGTTCAGAGGCTACCGAGGTCTTCGTCGGTGAGGCGGAGCGAAGCCGCCGCGATGTTCTGCTCCAGGTGCCCCAGGTCACCCGTTCCGGGGATGGCGAGGACGTTCGGTCCCTTGTGGAGCGTCCACGCGAGCCGGATCTGCGCGGGCGTCACGCCGTACTTGGCGGCGAGTTCGTCGATGCCCGCGTTTTCGGCGCTGTTGGCGACCGCGAAGAACGGCACGAACGCGATGTCGTGCTCCGCGCAGGTTTCGATGAGCGCGTCGTCCTCGCGTCGCGTGGCGAAGCCGTACTGGTTCTGCACGCACACGACCGGCGCGATTTCCCGCGCCTCGTCGAGGTGTTCCGGCCCGACGTTGGAGATGCCGAGTTCCCGGATCATTCCCGCTTCGCGGAGTTCCGCCAGCGCGCCGAACCGGTCCGCGAGCGAGCCCGTGCCGCGGTCGAGTGCCTCACCGATGCGCAGGTTGACGACGTCGAGGTGGTCGAGGCCGAGCTGGCGGAGGTTCTCTTCGACCTGTCCCTTGAGCTGCTCCGGCGTCGCGGACGGCAGGAAGACGCCCGACGGGTCGCGGCCGGGCCCGACCTTGGTGGTGACGACGAGGTCGTCCCGGTACGGCCGGAGCGCGGTGTTGATGAGTTCGTTGGCGGAAAGGTGGCCCTGGAAGTAGAAGGCGGCCGTGTCGATGTGGTTGACGCCGAGTTCGACGGCGCGCCGGAGCACGGCGATCGCGGAGTCCCGGTCGCGGAACATCAGGCGCATCGCGCCGAAGCCGAGGCGGTTGACGGTGAACTGGCCGAGCTTCCAGGTGCCGGCTGCTGCTGCGTTGGTCATGGATTCAGCTTCGCTTCGGTCTTTTTTCGGCGCAGGGTTTGGCAACATGCTGCCGACTTGCGGACACTTACGGCGTGGACGACGTAGTGGTGGTACGCGGCGAGCAGGAGCTGTTCGCCAGGACGGCGCATCTTTTCGCGCGCGCCGACGAGGTGTCGTGCGCGGCGAACGATCTGCACACCTGGGCGGCGTCGCGGTCCGGCGAGAGCCAGTCGACCGGCGGCAAGCGGATCAGGAAGGTCTACCGGCCCGGCGTGCTGCTCGACTCGGCACGCGAACTCCGGCACGCGGAACGACTCGGCGTGCAGATCCGGATCACCACTTCCGAGGTGAACGAGACGATCATTTTGGACTCTCGCATCGCGATACTCGCGGGCGACAAGGAAGCCGGTTCTCGGGCCTATAGCGTGGTTTCCAAGCCGGAACTGGTGCAGGGGATCGTGTCACTGTTCGAAGCGGCCTGGCGCGGCGCGACCGAACTTTCCGTCTATGACGCCGATTTCGCCGAACTGCGCAGGCAGGCCCCGCAGATCTTGGACCTGCTTTCCTCTGGCTGCAAGGACGAGACGGCCGCGCGCACACTCGGCCTCGGCCTGCGCACGTACCGCCGCCGCGTCGCCGAGCTCATGGACGCGCTCGGCGCGACCTCCCGCTTCCAAGCGGGCGCCCGTGCCCGCGAGGTCGGCATCCTCTAGCAACCCGGGATAAAGCGGGCTTTACTCCCGTGGATAAAGCCCGCTTTACTCCGGGGAGTAAAGCGGGCTTTATCGCGGATTTCGGGTACTAGCGGCCCTGGTTCGCGACCGCGGCCGCGGCCTCCTTGGCCGCCTCCGGGTCGAGGTAGAGACCACCGGGGGTGACCGGCTTGAGGTCGTCGGTCAGGTCGTAGCGCAGCGGGATGCCGGTCGGGATGTTCAGGCCGGCGATGTCGGCGTCCGAGATCCCGTCGAGGTGCTTGACGAGCGCGCGCAGCGAGTTGCCGTGCGCGGCGACGAGCACGGTCTTGCCCGCGCGGAGGTCCGGCACGATCTCGGACTCCCAGTACGGCAGCAGCCGCTCGACGACGTCCTTGAGGCACTCGGTCAGCGGCGCCTTGTCGCCGAGGTCGGCGTAGCGCGCGTCGTGCGCCTGGCTGAACTCGTCGTCGGGGTCGATCGGCGGCGGCGGGGTGTCGTACGAGCGGCGCCAGAGCATGAACTGCTCCTCGCCGTACTGGTCCAGGGTCTCCTTCTTGTTCTTGCCCTGGAGCGCGCCGTAGTGGCGCTCGTTGAGCCGCCAGTCGCGCTTGACCGGGATCCAGTGCCGCTCGGCGCCGTCGAGCGCGAGGTTCGCCGTCGAGATCGCGCGGCGCATCAGCGAGGTGTGCACGACGTCGGGCAGCAGGCCCGAGTCCTTCAGCAGCGCACCGCCGCGACGTGCCTCGGCCTCGCCCTGCTCCGAGAGCGGCACGTCGACCCAGCCGGTGAACAGATTCTCCGCGTTCCACGTGCTCTGCCCGTGACGCAGCAGCACCAACGTCCCAAGTTCGACCATGGCCGCAAGCCTGCCAGAGATGCGCTGACGTGGGACGGGCGGACCAGTTACCCCGATAAGTCCTACCCAGAGTGTGTTACTCAACGGTAACACGTCACCCACAGAACAGAATACTCGTCAACAAGCATGAATACCGCCCATTTGGACTGCATTGCGTTAGCCCATCCGGGGAATTTCACTCGAATGGAGTAACCAGTAGTCTTGTGATTACAGGTGGACATCTGACAGGTTGACTACCGTCCCGCTCGGTCGGATTCCACGCACTCCCCGACCGGCCGCGGACCGTGACCGCGACTCGTCTCCCCCCTGCCGAGTCGCGGCCCCGCCGGCCCCGTTGGCACCCCCCTCGTCACCGGGTCCACAAGTGGCGGGAACTTCAGCGGGGCGGCTTGAGATCGCGACTCCCCCTCCCTCAAGCCGCTCCGCCTTTCCCCAAGGACCTCGTGAGCGTTCCCGACGGTTAGAACCGTCGCCATCACTCACGACCCCTGTACCCAGCCGGCCATCTCGCGTACCCCGAGAGTCGGCACGCGTGCCTGGCGGGTCGGCACGCTGACGACCCTCCAGGTGCGCGTGCCGACCCTTGAGGCACTCCAACAAGACCCAAAGCATTTGCCCAGTTCAGAGGGGGTCGTGAGTGATGCGGCCGGTTCTAACCGGCCTAAACACTCACGACCCGAGACTCACTCGGCGGGCAGTGGCTCGGGGGTCGCCGGGACGCGGGCGGGGCGGCGCTTGCGCAGCCACCAGACCAGCGCGAACGCCGGGACGCCGAGGAACAGCAGGAACGGGCCGAGTGCGCCGAGCACGGTGAGCACGCCGCCGCCGAAGGTCAGGAACGCGTCCCAGCCGTTCGCGAGGCCGCCGAAGAACCCCGAGCGCTCCTCCGGCTTGGCCGGTGGCGTGCCCTTCTGCGAGACGCTCACCGAGATCGTCGACATGGCGACACTGCCCGCGAGCGCCTGCTGCCTGCGCTGCATCGACTCCAGCTCGGCCTCGCGGGTGGTCAGCTCGGCTTCGACCGAGGTGATCTCGCCGACCGAGTTCGCCTTCCCCAGCAGCGCGCGGACGCGCTCGACGCTGGCCTTCTGGGTCGCGATGCGGGACTCGACGTCGACGACCTGCTCGGTCACGTCCTGGGTGCTCTGCTCGCGGCTGGTGACCTCGCCGAGCTTGGACAGGTCGGCGAGCGTCGTGTCGAGCTTGTCGCTGGGCACGGCGAGACTGACCGTCGCCGAGTGCTTGTCACTGCGCTCTTGGCCGGTGTAGCCGCCGGCGCCGACCGCGACCTGGCGCACCGAGTCGACGATCGCGGGCACGTCGCTCGCGGCCAGCGAGAGCTTCGCGGTCTTCACGAGCTTGCGGTCCTGGACACCCGCCTGCCCCACCGGCACACCGGCGGCCTTGCCCTGCTGACCAGGCTGGCCCTGTGACGAGCCCGCGCTGTCCTTGGCCGAACCTGAGCCCTGCTGCGGCTGCGCTGGCGCGGCCTCGCCGGAAAAGCTCGTCGAGCTCTTCGCGGAGTCGTTCGACCCGCAGCCCGCCAGCGCCAAACCGGCCGCGACCAGCACCAACCACCGTCTAGCCGAGAACTTCATCGCCTGTCTCCCTCCAGTCATGGCCGGTGAGACGGTCGAAGTGCTCAGCTGCGTTGCATATGCGAAATCACGAGTTGGTCAAGGAACCGGGCTCGTGCGACGCGGGCTCGACGAGGTGTTTGAACGCCTGCAGGTTCGCCAGGGATTCACCACGCGAGACGCGCCAGTCCCACTCTCGCTTGATCGACGTCGCGAAGCCGATCTCCAGCAACGTGTTGAAGTCGCCGTCGGCAGCCTCCAGCACCTGCCCGAGGATCTTGTCCAGCTCGGCCTCGGTGACGGTGTCCAAACCGAACCGGCCGACCAGATAGATGTCGCCACTGGAGTCCAATGTGTAGTGAACTCCGTACAGTTTCGCGTTACGCCGCAACAGAAACCGGTAGACCTCTTCGTGCGCCTCGTCCGGGCGGCGGCAGACGAACGCCTCCACCGCGAACGCGTGGTCGCCGACGATCAGCCAGGCGTTGGTCTGCAGCTTCTTCGTACCGGGCAGGGTGACGAAAAACCCGCTGTCGCCCCGTTTTTCGTACTTCAGCTCCGCATTGTCCAAAGCGGACTCGATGATCGAGCCGACACTCACACCGCCACCTCCAGAGCGCGCTGGAACGCGCTCGTCGCCTGCGTGTAGGTGTCCAGCAAAGCATCCGTGGTGCGCGCCCACGAAAAACGACGCGCGTGCGTCACCGCGTTGGTGGCCAGTTCCGCGTGCCGCGCGGGCTGCAAGGCCACGTTCGCCAGCGCGGACGCCCAGTCCGGACCGGCGTGCGACGGCACGAGCAAGCCGGACACGCCGTGCACGACCGCGACCGGCAGCCCGCCGACCTCGGCGGCGACCACCGGCGTCCCGCAGGCCTGCGCTTCGAGCGCGACCAGGCCGAACGACTCGTTGTAGCTCGGCACCGCGACCACGTCCGCGGCGCGGTAGACGTTGACCAGCGACTTGCCCGGCTGCGGCGGCATGAACCAGGTCTGCCGCTCGATACCCAGCGAGACCGCCAGCTCACGCAGCGCTTGCGGCTGCTCCAGCCCGGTGCCCGACGGTCCGCCGACGATCAGCACGATCAGCCGCGACGCCAGCTCCGGGCGTTGTCGCAGCAGCTCGGCGGCGGCGTAGAGCAGCACGTCCGGCGCCTTCAGCGGCTGGATCCGGCCCGCGAAGGCCATGATCACCGCGTCCGGCGGCAGGCCGAGCGCGGCGCGGGCGTCGGTCTTGGAACCGGGGGTGAACCGCTTCAGGTCGACGCCGGGCGCGACGGTGTGCACCTCGCGCGGGTCGGCGTCGTAGAGCTCGATGAGCTGACGCGCCTCGACGGCGGTGTTCGCGATGAGGCTGTCGGCCTCCTCGACCACCTGCTCCTCGCCGATCACGCGGGTGCGCGGCTCGGGGGTGTCGCCCTCGGCGAGCGCGGCGTTCTTGACCTTCGCGAGAGTGTGCGCGGTGTGCACCAGCGGCACACCCCAGCGGTCGCGCGCGAGCCAGCCGACCTGGCCGGAGAGCCAATAGTGCGAGTGGATCAGGTCGTAGTAGCCAGGCTCGTGGAACGCCTCGGTCCGCAGCACGCCCGAGGTGAACGCGCACAGCTGCGCGGGTAGCTCGTCACGGCCGAGCGGCTCGAACGGCCCGGCCGGGATGTGCCGGACGAGCACGCCTGGCGCGAGTTCGGCCACCGGCGGCTGCTCGGACGAGGTCGCTCTGGTGAACACCTCGACCCCGACGCCTCGCGCGGCCATCTCCTGCGCCGTTTCGGCGACGTACACGTTCATGCCGCCCGCGTCACCGGTGCCCGGCTGCTCGAGCGGCGATGTGTGCACTGACATCACGGCCACCCGGCGCGGCGCACGACGAATCCCATGCAGGGAGAAGCTCACCAAGTACTCCTGAGTGCTTAAGCGGTCACGTCGTCGGCGAACTGCCGCAGTACGCCGGTGAACTCCGGCGCGACTTCGGCGAACGGCAGATGCCCCACATCCGATAACCAACGCGTAACAGCACCCGGAATCTTCCCGGCCGCGTATTCCGCCGCCGAGAAGTTGACGACCCGATCGTCCGTGCCGTGCACGATCAGGGTCGGCACGTCGATGGCGGCGAGCACGTCCTCGCTGCCTACATCCCGCTTGAACAGGGCTTTCCTGACGAACGGCGGCGTCGAGAGGCTCGCGCCGAGCATGGCCTGCCCGAGTGCGCCCGGTACTACTTTCGTCGCCTGCGCGCGGGAAAATTCGACCAGCGCCGGGACCGCGATGTCCGGATCGTCCGATAACGCGGCGGGCAGCGCGGCCGCCATGGCCGGGCCGATGCTCCCGCCGGGCCGTCCGCGGCCGATCTCGGTGATCGCGCCGACGAGCACGATCCCGCTCAACCGTGCGGTTCCGTGCGCGCGCAGGTAGTCCGCGATCACCAGCCCGCCGTAGGACCAGCCGACCACGATCGCGGGCGCGGCGGCGAAGTCGAGCACGGCGGCGAGCTCGTCGGCCCAGACCTGCGAATCGCCGTAGCCGTCAGCCGGGACGTCCGAAGCGCCATGGCCGCGGAGATCGACCGCGACCAAGCGATACTTCCGCAGCGACTCGTCGGTGAGCTGCGGCAGCCAGGCAGCCGACGACTGGGCCCAGCCGTGCACGAAGACGATCGCGGGCGCGTTCTCGGCGCCTTCGACGCGGACCGCGAGGCGTACCCCGTCAGCGCTGACCTCGGTGTTCACTTGACCGCGGAGAAGGACTTCCAGGTAGCCCAGTCGTAGAGCCAGTCCTTGACGTCCGACTTGGTCGGGCCGGGCAGTCGCGAGCCCTTGATCTCCACCGGGTCACCCACGAGCGCCGAGTCGAAGTAGTCCTTGGCGTCGGCTTCGAGCAGGTTGACGCAGCCGTGCGAGTTGTTGGTCTTGCCGATCGCGGCCGCGTTGTCCTGGTTCTCGTGGATGAACTCGCCGTTGTTGGAGATCCGGCAGGCCCACTTCTTGTTGACGTTCGTGTAGCCGTAGCGCGCGTTGTCGAACACGGCCTGCGGCTTCTTCTCCATCACGATGAAGGTGCCGTTGGGGGTGTTGCGGTCGACCTCGGCGTCCAGGCCGTTGGCGCACGGGTAGCTCTTGTGCTCCGCGCCGCCGCGGTAGACGTGCATCCGGTGGTCAGGAGTGTTGATCTTGACGACCTGGTTGCGGCCGATCTTGAACTTGGTGGTGACGTCGGCCTTGCCGTACGCGCCGCCGCCGAGGTCGACGCCGAGCAGCTTCGCCTCCACGTTGACCTCGATGTTGGCTGGCCAGTACTCCTTGGGCCGGAAGTCCACCTGGGTCTCGGACAGCCAGCCCCACGAGCCCTCGACGTCCTTGTCGGTCTTGACCTTGAGCGCCTTCTCGACCTCGGCCTTGTTCTTCACCGCGGACGCGAACTTCACGCTGATCGGCATCGCGACACCGACGGTGACGTTGTCGGCCGGGTTCAGCGTGGCGCGGACCTCTTTGGCGGGCTTGAGCGTGGTGAAGGTGCCCTTGAGCTCGGCGGGCTTGTTGTCGGTGCCCATGGCCTTGGCGGCGTAGGTGTACGTCTTGCCGTAGCCGAGCGGCTCGGAGCTGGTCCAGCTCAGGCCGTCGGCGGCCAGCTCGCCCTTGACCGCCTTGTCTCCTTCACCGGTGACCTTGACGTCGGTCAGTTTGCCCTCGGTGACCTTGACCACGATCGGCTTGGCGACCGGAGCGTCCTTGGCGTCGACGGCCGGTTCGGCGGTGATCTTGGCCTTCGGCGCCTCTTCGGCGGGCTTGCCGTCGACCGAGGTGGCGTTGCCGCTCTCAGTGCTGGAGCAGGCGGCGAGCAGCATGGAAGCCCCCGCGGCCAAGGCAGCCTTGAACACCGTGCGCCGTTCCAACACCGTCAACCTCCCATTGCCACCCCGTCAACGCCTAACAGCGCTCTACAGCGGTTCGACGTTACTTCTCCCCCACTGTGCTTTAGGACGTGTTTACCCCGCGTGGGTTGCCCCTAAAGGTGGCAGTTGATGAGGAGCGGCTCAGGGTGGAGCTCGACTCCGAAGCGCTCTCGGACGCCGTCGCGAACCTCGGCGGCCAGCGTGAGCAGGTCTTTCGTAGACGCGTCGCCGCGGTTGGTGAGCGCGAGCGTGTGCTTGGTCGACAGGGACACGCGGCCGCCGGGCCCCTGGTGGCCCTTGGCGAACCCGGCACGCTCGATGAGCCAGGCCGCGGACAGCTTCACCCCGTTGTCGGCCGGGTACTCGGGGACGCGGACGTCGTCGCCGACGACGCTCGTGATGTGGGCCCGAACGACGTCGGCGCGCTCGGCCGGGATGATCGGGTTGGTGAAGAAGGAGCCCGCGCTCCAGGTGTCGTGGTCGGCCGCTTCGAGGACCATGCCCTTGCCGCGGCGCAGGCCGAGCACGGCCTCGCGGGCCTGCGCGACCGGGACCCGCTCGCCGATCTCGACACCCAGCGTGCGGGCCAGTTCGGCGTAGCGGATGGGCACCGAGAGGCCGTCCGGCGTGAGCGCGAACCGGACACTGAGCACGACACCGGCATCGGTGCCCTTGAGCACGCTCGCGCGGTAGGCGAAGCCGAGGTCGGCGGCGGACATCGTGCGGACCTCGCGCGCGGCGCGGTCGTAGAACTCGATCGACACCAGCGTCTCGCTGATCTCGCAGCCGTACGCGCCGACGTTCTGGATCGGCGTCGCGCCGACCGAGCCGGGGATGCCGGAGAGGCATTCGACCCCGCCGAGGCCCTCGGTGACCATGGACTCGACGAACTCGTCCCAGTTCTGGCCGGCGGCGACGTCGACGAAGTCGCCGTCGCGCTGCCAGCCGCTGGTCGAGATCTTGATCACCGTACCGTCGAAACCGGCGTCACCGACGACCAAGTTGGAGCCGCCGCCAAGCAGGAGCACCTGCTCACCGGCCTCGTCGGCCTGCGCGACGAGTTTCACCAGCACGTCGGCCGACGTCGCCTCGGCGAAGGCGCGCGCCGGGCCGCCGAGCCGGAGCGTGGTGTGGTCGGTCAGCGTCGTCTGGGTAGGGGTCACGGCAGGAAACGGTACTGTCCGGGGCATGGGATCCCGTATCGAGCACCGCGCTTTGTTCTCACCGGACGTCGAAGCGGTGCTGGCCGCCACGTCCACTGAGGACGCCATCCGCGCGCGCCTCGCGGAAATCGGCGGGGAGCACGCCGAGCTGCTCAGCTTCACGCCGTCCGGCGACGGCGTCAGCTTCAAGCTGCGGCAGGGCATCTCCGCCGAGCGGCTGCCGCAGGCGGTACGGGTGATCCACAAGGGTGACCTGATGGTCGAGCGCACCCAGACCTGGACCCGCGACGGCGACGGCTACACCGGCACCGCCACGGCCGTCGTCAGCGGCGTGCCCGGCGAGATCACCGCGCGCACGTCGTTGAAGCGCGAGGGCGACAAGACCGCGCTGACGAGCCTCGGCGAGGTCGTCGTCCGCATCCCGCTGATCGGCTCGAAGCTCGAAGGCGTCATCGCCGAGCAGGTCACCAAGCTGCTGCACCGCGAAGCGGAGTTCACCGCGAAGTGGCTGGCCGAGAACGCCTGATCGGGGCGCCGACCCGCGGCACGACCAACCCGAACCGCCTCCGCCGCGTCGACCGCTGGCTGACGGCGGACCCCGCCGTCGTCGCCCTGCTGCGCGCGACGGCCCCACCGCTGGTCGTCGACCTCGGCTACGGCGCCTCCCCGGTCACGACCGTCGAAATGGCCCGCCGCCTGCGCACGGTCCGCCCCGACATCCGCGTACTCGGCCTCGAACTGGACGCCGAACGGGTCGCCGTCGCCCAAGCCGCGGCCGGTCCACTCCTGGAGTTCCAGCGCGGCGGCTTCGAGCTGGCCGGGACACGACCGGCGGTGGTGCGCGCGTTCAACGTGCTGCGTCAGTACGACGAAACCGAGGTCGCGCAGGCGTGGCAGCTGATGCTGGACCGCCTCGCGCCCGGCGGGTTGCTGGTCGAAGGCACCTGCGACGAGATCGGCCGCCTCTGCACCTGGGTCACGGTTTCCGCTTCGGGTCCGCTGACGTTGACGTTGTCCTGCAAGGTTTCCACGCTCGACCGACCGTCCACAGTGGCCGAACGCCTGCCCAAGATCCTGATCCACCGGAACGTGCCCGGCGAGCGCGTCCACGACCTCATGTCCACCTTGGACACCTGCTGGGCCACCGCCGCGCCACACCAGGCCTTCGGCGCCCGCGCGCGCTGGGTCCACACCGTGCACCTGCTCACCCAGCGCGGGTGGCCGGTCCAGGGCCGACCCTCGCGGTGGCGCCTGGGCGAGTTGACCCTGCCCTGGTCCAGCGTCGCTCCCCTCCCCTGACCAGACCCCGAAAGTGGCTTTCGTCAGGTGTGAAAGCCCGAAAGCCACTTTCGTCAGATCGCATCTGACGAAAGCCACTTTCGGGCTATAGGACCTGACGAAAGCCACTTTCGGGGTTGGGTGGGGAAAGCTCACGTGGGCTTTACCTGGGTCGCCCCGGGCTGTTACCCGGGGGTGGCTTTGGGTGATCAGGCTTCGAGGTGTGGAGGTGTTGGAGCAGGTCACGGGGCTGTTGCGGGAGAGCGTCGGCTCGCCGTGGCTGTGGGTGATCGTGTTCGGGGTCGCCGGTCTCGACGCGCTGCTGCCGTTCATGCCGAGTGAGACGACCGTGGTGACCGTGGCCGTGTTGTTCGGGCCGGATCCGGGGAAGCTGCTCGCGCTGGCGGCCACGGCGACCGTCGGGGCTTGGGCTGGTGACTGTCTCGGCTATGTCGTCGGACGCGAGGTCGGCCCGAAGGCGATCTCCTGGCTGCGAGAAGACCGTTACGAGTGGGCCAAGGCCAAAGTGGACCGGCACGCCACCATGCTCATCGTCGCGGCCCGGTACCTCCCTGGCGGGCGGGTCGCGAGTGCGCTGGCGACCGGGAGTCTCGGGTATCCGTTCCGCAGGTTCGTCGCGTACGACGCGCTCGGCGCCGGGCTGTGGGCGGTCTACAGCGTGCTGATCGGGCTGGTGGGCGGGGCGGCGTTCGCGGATGAGCCCGCGAAGGGCCTGCTGCTGTCGTTCGGGCTGGGGCTGGGGCTCGTGGCGGCCGTCGAGTCGGGGCGGAGGCTGGCCCGGCGACCGGGTCTGAGCTGCACGAGGAATGATGAGGGGCGTGTCTGCCCCTGAGCGTCGCTACGTCATCACCTTCGGCTGCCCCGACCGCACCGGCATCATCGCCCGGATCTCCGGGTTCCTCGCCGAGCACGGCGGCTGGATCGTCGAGGCGGCCTATCACACCGACCCGGACACCGGCTGGTTCTTCACGCGCCAGGTCGTGCGCGCGGATTCGCTGCCGTTCGAGGTCGAGGTGCTGCGCGAGAAGTTCGGGGCGGTCGCGGCGTCGCTTTCCGCGGAGTCGAGCTGGCAGGTGAGCGACACCGGCGAGCGCAAGCGAGTCGTCATCCTGGTGTCGAAAGAGGGCCATTGCCTCTACGACCTGCTGGGCCGGGTCGCCGCGGGTGAGCTGGACGTCGAGATCAGCGCGGTGATCGCCAATCACCCCGACCTCGGCGACATCACGCGGGCGCACGGCATCCCGTTCCATCACGTCGCGTTCGCCGACCGCAAGGCCGAGGCGTTCGAAGAGGTGCGCAAGCTCGTCGGCCAGCACGACCCGCACGCGGTCGTGCTGGCGCGATTCATGCAGATCCTGCCCGCGGAGCTGTGCGCGGAGTGGAGCGGGCGGGTGCTCAACATCCACCACAGCTTCCTGCCGTCGTTCATCGGCGCGCGGCCGTATCACCAGGCGTACGCGCGCGGCGTGAAGCTGGTCGGCGCGACCTGCCACTACGTCACCGCCGACCTCGACGCCGGTCCGATCATCGAGCAGGACGTCATCCGGGTCGACCACGGCGACTCCATCGCGGACATGGTCCGCAAGGGCAGGGACATCGAGAAGGTGACCCTGTCGCGGGGTTTGCGCTGGCACCTCGAGTCGCGTGTCCTAGTTCACGGGAATCGAACGGTCGTTTTCTAGGTACCGTGGCGGTATGGGGAATGTGACCGTTGTAGACACGCACGAGGCGTTGACCGGCATCATCGGCGAGGTCGGCGATGGTGCGATCCGCAAGGACATCGGCCGCATCGACCCGCACGCGCGGACGTTGATCGAGAATTCGCCGTTCGTCTTGCTCGCGACGTCCGCCCCGGACGGCACCTGCGACGTCTCGCCGCGTGGCGACCCCGCCGGGTCCGTGCTCGTGCTGGACGAGAAGACGCTGGTGATCGCGGACCGGCCGGGCAACCACCGGGTCGACAGCTTCCGCAACATCGTCGACAACCCGCACGTCGGGCTGCTGTTCCTGGTGCCGGGGATGAACGAGACCCTGCGCGTCAACGGCAGCGCCCAGCTGGTGTCGGACGGGCCGTTCTTCGACGACCTGATCGTCAAGAACAAGCGGCCTCAGCTCGCCGTGGTCGTCACGGTGAACGAGCTGTACCTGCACTGTGCCAAGGCTTTCATGCGGTCGAGTCTCTGGAAGCCGGAGACCTGGCCCGACCGCAAGTCGCTGCCCAGCGCGGGCCGCATCTTCAAGGATCAGCTCAACATCGCGGCGGACGCCGACGCGGTCGACGCCGACCTGACCGCCCGCTCGATCGCGGGCCAGTACTGAGTCGTGCGCGTGGGTCGTGAGTGTTTTGACCGGTTAGAACCGGCCGTATCACTCACGACCCCACGCGCACGAGTCCTCAGACGCGGACGAGCATCTTGCCGGTGTTAGCGCCTTCGAGCATGTCGATGAACGCCTGCGGCGCGTTCTCGATGCCGTCGACGAACGTCTCCGAGTGCTTGAGCTGACCGCTCGCGACCAGCGGCGCGACCTCGGCGACGAACTTCGACTGCAGGTCGTAGTGGTCGCCGACGAGGAACCCGGTCATGGTGAACCGCTTGGCGATGATCGACGCCAGGTTGCGCGGCGCCGGGGTCGGGTCGGTGGCGTTGTACTGCGAGATCATCCCGCAGACGGCGATCCGGCCGTTGAGGTTCATCGAGTCGATCGCGGCTTCGAGGTGCTCGCCGCCGACGTTGTCGAAGTAGACGTCGATGCCCTCGGGGGCCGCCTCGCGCAGCTGCTCGGCGACGGGGCCGTCCTTGTAGTTGAACGCGGCGTCGAAGCCGAGCTCCTCCACCAGCCACTTGACCTTCTCGGCCGAGCCCGCGGAGCCGATGACCCGCTTGGCGCCGTTCAGCTTCGCGAGCTGGCCGACGATGGAACCGACCGCGCCTGCCGCGCCGGACACGAAGACGGTGTCACCGGCCTTGAAGCCGGCGACCCGGAACAGGCCCGCGTACGCGGTCAGGCCGGTCATGCCCAGCACGCCCAGGTAGTTGGACAGCGGGGAGACCGCGCCGTCGACCTTGACCGCGGTCTTCGCGTCGATGACGGCGTGGGTGCGCCAGCCTTCGAAGTGCAGCACGTGGTCGCCTGCCTTGAAACCATCCACAGTGGACTCGACGACCTCGCCGACGGCGCCGCCCTGCATGGCGCGGCCGAGCTCGTACGGCGCGGAGTACGACTTGCGGTCGCTCATCCGGCCGCGCATGTACGGGTCGACGCTGATCACCGAGTTGCGCACCAGCAGCTGGCCTTCGCCCGGCGACGGGATCGCCGTGTCCGCGACGGTGAAATTCTCCAGCGTCGGCGCGCCGTGGGGACGCGAGGCGAGCTGAACTTCCGTGGCCTGAGTGGGTGCGTTCACCGGTGAACTCCAGTCTGAGTAGGTGTCTCTGGAAGGTGCCAACGCGCTAACCGGGGCGATCATTCCGTTTGTGATCGGCTACACAATCTCGGCGAGTTTTCCCAGCACGCTGTCGTAAATCCGCTTCAGTCCACCCGGTGCGAACGTCTTCTCGAAGAAGCCGCCGATGCCGCCAGCGCCGTCCCAGGTGGTCTCGATCCGGACCACGCTGTTCGCGCCCGCCTCGCGCACCGACCAGGTGGTGACCATCGACGAGTTCGCGTCGGTCTCGACGATCGTGCCCGGCGACGGCTCGGACACCGTCGCGTCGACCGAGCGCACCCGCTTCGAGGTGGCCTGCAGTTTCCAGCTCGCCTTGGTGCCCGCGCCGTGGCCGCCTTCGGTGACCGCGTAGTCGAGGTACTGCTCGGTGAGGATCTTGGGGCGCGCTTCGGCGTAGTCCGCCACCAGCGCCCGCACCTGCTCGACCGGCGCGTTGATCGTCCGCTCGGCGACGGCCGTGACCTTACCCATGAACGTTCCTTTCAATGGTGTGCCAGTTAGCGTCCACCCTGGCACCGCGGGGCGCACCTCGAACCGGCGGTAGGCACATCTCACATCCTGAGCGGCGAAAGTCCGCTGTTGACGCTCGTTTTCGCAGGTCAGAGCATCATCAAATGGCTCAGAAGTGGCGTAACCCGCCGTTAACAAGCGCCCACGATCCTCGCTGGACTCCCACCCACCACGGAGACCGGCCATGAAACGCACCCGATCGGACAGCGCGCGGCAACTCGCCGACGTGCTGCGGCGCCAGATACTCGCCGACGAGCCGTTGCCGTGCGAGCAGGATCTCTGCGCCGAGTACGCCGCCACCCGCAACACCGTCCGCGAGGCGCTCGACCTGCTGCGCGCGGACGGCCTGATCACGCGCCAGCCGGGGATCGGCACGGTCGTGGTGGGCCACAAGGTCCCGCACGGCCTGAACCGGCTGGGCGGGCTCGCCGAAATCCTGCGTGAGCACGGCGAGGTGACCAACGAGGTGCGCACGGCTGGCCCGGTGCCCGCTCTCGGCGGGCTCCCCACCCCATCGCCCGCTCTGCTCGCCGCACTCGCCGACGACCACGCCAACGTCCGCCGCGCCGCGGTCCAAGCACTGACCCCGTTCGCCACGACCCCGGAGATCGCGGCGCACCTGAGCACATTGGACACCGACTCCGACGCCGACGTCCGCGCCTACGCCCGCCTCGCACTGGGATAAAGCGGGCTTTACTCCCGGGGATAAAGCCCGCTAAATCCCCGGGAGTAAAGCGGGCTTTATCCCGGTCCTCAGGGATAAAGCCCGCGTGACCACCTAGATCAGGGCCTTGGACTTGAGCCAGTCCTTGGCGACGTCGGCGGCCTGCTCGCCGTCCGAGTCGACGCGCTTGTTGAGCGTGCGCAGCTCCTCGGTGGTGAGCTTCGCGCTGACCGCGTTGACGACCGTCGCGAAGTCGGCGCCGCGCTCGTCGATGACCTTCTTGGCCACCGCGGGCACGATGTTCTCGGTCGGCACGATGCCCAGGTCGTCCTGCAGCTCGGCGTACGCCGGGTCACCGACGAGCGGGTTGACCGAGTCGACCGTGATCACGGTGATCGAGCCGGACTTGAGCCCCTCGACGCGCGGGCCCGCTTCCTGCACGGCCTGGAAGGTCGCGTTGGTGAGCTTGTAGACGTCCTGCAAGCCCTTGAAGCACGGGATGCGCTGGGCGCACTCCGGTCCGCCGCCCATGACGACCTTGTCGAGCTTCTTAAGGTCGCTGAGCGTCTTAAGGCCCTTCTCCTTGGCCAAGTCGGCCTTGACGATGAAGGCGTTCTTGTTCTGCGCGGGCGCGAAGTTCAGCAGTCCCACGCCAGACGGCTCGAGCAGCTTCTTGAGCTGCTCGTGCTCGGCTTCCGGGGTCTTCTCGGGCACACCGGCGAAACCGGTCTGGATGGCCGCGCCCTGGTACTCCGGGATGAACTGCAGCGAGCCCTTCTTGAGCTCGGGGTAGATCAGCTCGCGCGAGCCGAGGTTGAGCTTGCGCTCCACCGGGTAGCCCTTCGACTCCAGCGCGTTCGCGTACAGCTCCGCGAGGATCTGGCTGTCGGTGAAGTTGAACGACGCCACCACGATGGGGGCGCCACCCTTGCTCTGCGCCGCGGGGGCCGGGTTGCTGTCACCGCCACCGCAGGCCGTCAAGCCGAGTACCGCCGCGGCGAACACCGCAGCGACGTTGATCGTTCGTGTCCAACGCACGTTGACTCTCCCATGACTTGTTTAGAGGCCCCCGGACATTAGCCCTGCGTAGCGACAGAATCCACATATTGGGACCGATAGGCGTACAGGTCTCATTGAGCGGAATTCCGGTACTCGAACGGGGTAAGGTCGGCCGGTGCACGAGTTCTTCGTGGCCCAGAGTGGCGAGCGGCCGATCTTCGAATGGCGGTGGGTCGACCGCAACGCCGATGCCATCGTGCAGCGGTTCACCGAGCACGTCACGCTCACCGCGGCCGCGCTCGGCATCGGGCTGCTGATCTCGATCGGCCTCGCCGTGATCTCGCTGCGGTACCGCTGGTTCTACACCTTCGCGCTCGGCGCGGCGGGCTCGCTGTACGTCATCCCCAGCCTCGGCGCGTTCGCCGTGCTGGTGCCGTTCTTCGGCTTCACCTTCACCACCGCGGTGATCCCGCTCGTCACGTACACGCTGCTGATCTTGCTGCGCAACATCGTCACCGGCATCGACCAGGTGCCGAACGAGGTCCGCGAAGCCGCGCTGGGCATGGGTTTCACCCGGGCGAGGCTGCTGTGGCAGGTCGAGTTCCCGCTCGCGCTCCCGGTGATCATCGCCGGGCTGCGGGTGGCGGCGGTGACCACGATCGGCCTGGTGACGGTCACCTCGATGCTCGGCAAGGGCGGCCTCGGCTTCTTCATCCGCGCCGGCATCCAGACGACCACGCCGAACCCGACGCCGATCATCGTCGGCATCGGGCTGTCCATCCTGCTCGCGGTGGGCGTCGACCTGCTGCTGTGGCTGAGCGAACGCGCGCTGGCGCCGTGGGCCAGGAAGGCGAACACCCGATGAACATCATCGACGAGACCGTGAAATGGCTCGGCGAACCGAACCGCTGGAGCTGGACGGACAAGGCGGGCATTCCGTACCGGACGGTCGAGCACCTCGAACTTTCGGTGCTGTCCCTGCTTTTGGCCGCGTTGCTGGCGATCCCCTCGGCGCTCTTCCTCGCGCACTACCGGCGCGGCGCGTTCCTCGCGGCCACCGCGGTCAACATCGGCCGCGCGATCCCGAGCTTCGGCCTGGTGGTGCTGTTCTGGTTCCTCGCGAGCCGGTGGGACGTCGACACGAGCGTCCTGCCGCTGCTGGTCGCGCTGCTCGTGCTGGCGCTGCCGCCGCTGTTCAGCAACACCTACGCGGGCGTGGTCCAGGTCGAGCCGGAAACCGTCGACGCCGCGCGCGGCACCGGTTTCCGTGAATGGCAGCTGATGTCGCGCGTCGAACTCCCACTCGCCTCGCCGGTGATTCTGGCGGGCGCGCGCGTCGCGTTCCTGCAAGTGGTGGCGACCGTGGCGATCGGCGCGATCGTCAACGACGGCGGCGGGCTCGGCCGGTACATTGTGGACGGTTTCGCGCTCGGCGCGTCCGGGCGCGGCGAGATCCTCGCGGGCGGTATCGCGGTGGTCATCCTCGCGTTGCTGTGCGAAGGCGCGTTCTCACTGCTCACCCGGTGGCTCGTGCCGCGCGGCCTGTCCATGCCGCGCAATCCGCACGCTCAGTCGTGAGACGTCGACGCCCAGCGGCCGGTCCTCGCTGACCGGCGGCACGATCTCGGCGACCCAGTCGTAGTGCTCGCGCAGACCGGGCGCGCTTTGGCCGCGCAGGTAATGCGCCTGCGAACCCGCGATCAGCTCGCAGGCCGTGATGGCCGTGAGGTGCTCGACGGCCGCGCGAAGCTGCTCGCCGGCCGCCCACGCAAACGCTTGCACATCCTCTTGACCTGCGGATGTGTCGATCGACCCCAAGGTCGCCGGAGTGGCCAGCCTGCGCAACGCGTGCAGCTCACCGACGGCCCGTTTGTGCAACGGCGTGAGCCCGGCCTGCGGCCCGGGATCGACGGCGAGCTGGGGAGACAGCCCGCTGAACGCCGGATCGAGCAGCCGGTGCATGCGCTGGACGCTGATCTCGCCGAGGTGCACGAGCGCGGCCGTGACCGCGTCCATTCGCAGGCCGAGGTCGACGGCGTGAAAGCCGGTCGTCGACACGAACTCGCCGTCGAGGAACACGGGTGAGTCGGACGGCCGGTCCAGCGACACGGCTTCGCGGAGGTCGTCGAGCACTCGATCGGCGTGCGCGAGCGCACGCGGCCCGACGCGCACGGAAATCGGCGCCTGCACCAGGTCACGCACCTCGCCGCCGTCGGCCAGCGCCGTCAGCGCGGCGAGGCGTTCGCGGAGGAACCCGTCATCGCCTGCCAGCTCGGGCGCGTAAATGCCGCGCGGCGCGCCGAGCACGTCGACGGCGACCGCCGCGGCCGTGAGCTGCAGGTCGACGATCCTGGCCGCCTCGTCGCCGCGCAGGATCGCGTGCGTGACGGCCAGCGGCGACCCCTGCAGAAGACTGATGCCTTCCTTCGGTCCCAGCTCGAAGTCCAGCTCGGCGAAAGCGTGCGCGAGCGGGATGATCTCCCCCGCGCTGCCGAGCCCGAAGCGCGGCACGTCCGGCGAATAGCCGCTGTTGAGGTGGCCCGCGAGCGCTTGGATCAGCTCGGCGCTGACCCCGGCGGACGGGGCGAGCAGGTCGCGCACGCGCACCGCGAGCAGCGCGCGGACGTCACGTTCCGGCAGCCACGGCGGACCGCCGACGGCGCGGCCGAGTAGCAGATTCCGCTGGTGGACGGCCTGTTGCGCGGCGGTCAGGCGCACGCCGGCGAGCCGTCCCATGCCGGTGTTGACGCCGTAGACCGGCCGATCGCCGTCCAACGCCTCGAGCACTCGCTCGCGGTTGGCCCTGACCTCGCTGAGGTCGCCCAGTACGAGGGGTGCACCGTCCGCGATCGACAGAATCACGTCCGGGGTCATCGGTATGGCAACATGGTTCCGGCGTCGGCGGCCTCGGCGCGCGCGAGGATCATGTGCGCCACCGCCAAGTCTGTTGTGGACAGTCCACGATGCCAGAACAGGATCCGCTCGGTGTCGTTCTCCCGGCCGAGCTTGTGTCCCGCGACGATGTCCCCGATCTCCGCGTGCACCCGCTGTTCGGTGAGCAAACCCGCGTTGAGCTGGGGCCGCAGCGCCCCGAACCGCGGGTCGCCCGACCGCGACTCGCGCCAGTTGTCGACGACGACCTTGTCCACGGCGTCGAGCAGGTCGAGCTCCAGCGCGCTGATCGTGCCGTACGGCACCAAGAAGGTCCCGGGTCGTAGGAATTCCTTGCGCACCAACGGTTCTGGCTCGATCAGGCGGGACGCCTCGACCATGATGTCCGCGCCGTCCAGCGTTTCCGCCGCGGTCGCGCAGACGCGCACGGGCTTGCCGAGGTACTCGGTCAGCTTCGCGCCGAACGCCTCACGCGACTCCGGCCGCTTGCTGGTCACCCTGATCTCGTCGAACCCGAAGATCGAGTCGAGCAGCACCACGTTCCACCAGGCCGTACCGCGCGCGCCGATGTGCCCGAGCACCCGGGAATCCGGGCGCGCCAGGTGCTTCGCGCCGACAGCCGTCATCGCGCCGGTGCGCGCGTCGGTGATCATCGTGCCGTCGACGATCGCGCGCGGCATGCCCGTCTCCGGGTCGAACAGCAGGATCAACGCCATCTCGCTGGGCAGCCCGCGCTCGAAGTTGGTGACGAAGTCGCCGACCACCTTGACCCCGCTGACCTGCTTCGCCGACAGATGCCCGCGCAGGATGTTGAAGTGCCCCTTGCCGCCGTTGTCCGGCACGAGGTGGGTGCGCGGCTCGAAGACGACCCGGTCGTTGCCGTGGTCGGCGAGCACGTCCTCGACCGCGTCGACGATGTCGGCGCCGGTCACGCCGAGTGCGTCGATGTCGGCGCCGGAGAGATAGCGCAGCCAGACCTGCGTCACAAAGCCAGGCCCTCGATGACCTCGGCGCCGGGCAGCGCGGCCAGCACGTGGCCTGGCACGAGCAGCTTGCTGCCGCGGATCCCGCTGCCGATGACCAGCTCGGGCGCGTCGGCGACGGCCTTGTCGATCAGGATCGGCCAGGCTTCGGGCAGCCCGACCGGCGTGATGCCGCCGTAGGCCATGCCGGTGAGCTCGACGGCTTCGGCCATCGGAGCGAACGAGGCCTTGCGCACGTCGAGACGGCGCTTGATGACGCCGTTGACGTCGGCGCGGGTAGTCGCCAGAACCAGCGCGGCCGCGAAACGCACCTCGCCGGCGCGCTTGCCCGCGATGACGACGCAGTTCGCCGACGCCGACAACGGCGTCGAGTACGCCTCGCAGAACGCGGCGGTGTCGGCCAGCTCGGGATCGATTTCCGCGACGCCGAGCGCGTCGGGGTCCGGCAGCGCGGCGAGTGCCTTCGCGACCGGGTCGGCCAAGAGTTCAGTGCGCTTCGAGGCGGGCTCGACGGTCAGCGTGCCCGCGATGGTCCAGGTGCTCACCAGTTACGACCGCCGCGCTGCACCTCGATCAGCTTCGGCCGGACGTCCACCAGGTAGACGAGCACCGCGACCAGGCCGGCCAGCCAGAACATCATGCCGGGGCCGAAGAAGCGGAACAGCGCCATCGCGGCGGTGCCGGCGCCGGTGATCCCCATCCAGACCGGCTTCGTCTTGCGATCCGCGGCCGAATAAGCGTCCGCACGCTGCAAAAGGGCGTGCACGAACGCGAACAGGCCGGCGGCTGCACCGGCCCACGAGATGACGTCCGTGATCCAAAAGGCGACAAGCACGACTTCAGAGTACGTGATTGCCGCGAACCGGACCGCGCACCGGGACCGGAGACGACGAACGCCCCGGCGCCTGGGAGGGCGCCGGGGCGATCAACCGGAGATTTACTTCTCGTCCTTCGCGACGGCCGGCTTCTTGGCGGCGGTCGCGGGGGTGGTGGTGCGGCGGGTGGTGCTGGCCGAACGCGGAGCGGTCTTCGCGGTCGACTTCGCCGGGCCGGTGGTGGCGGCCTCTTCGGTCTTGGTCTCGGTGGCCGGGGCCGCCTCGACGGTCTTCTCGTCACGGGGGCGGCCGGTCACCTTGGCGATGACGTCCTCGACGCGCTCACGGGCCTCGGAGGTGACGTCCTCGACGCGACCCTGCGCGGTCTGGAGGGCCTCCTCGAGCTGCTCGATGGCCTTCTTGACCTGGGGCTGCTCGACGAGCTTGTCCCACGCCTGCTCACCGGACTCGGCCAGCTTGTTGTACAGCTTCAGCGCGGCCTCGGTGTACTCGTCGATGACCTTGCGGAGCTCGGCCGGGCTGACCTTCTCGCGCAGCTGCTGAACGTCGGTGGGCAGCTCTTCGATGTTCTTCTTGACGGTCTCGCGGTTCTCGGCGGCCTTCTCCTTGGCCTTGCCGACGGCGTCGACGACGGCCTTGCTGGCGAGGTTGCCTGCGCCGAGCGCGGCCAGCAGCGAGGTGCGGAACTGGTCGACGGCGGTGTTGACGGCCTTGCGAACGTCTTCAGTCTTGGGGGTGGTCATGGTTTTCACTCCTCGTTTGCGGGTCTTTGGATGCTGCGTTTTCACGGCGGAACGACTCGTAGATGTCAAGCAGAACCTGCTTCTGCCGCTCGGAAAGCTCCTCGGCGGCGCGGATCGCGTCACCGACGGGGCCACCGGTGGGCAGATCCAAGATCCCGGCCTGCACATAGAGTGCTTCGGCTGAAATCCGCAGGCCCTTGGCGATCTGCTGCAAGATCTCGGCGCTGGGCTTGCGTACACCGCGCTCGATCTGACTCAAGTACGGGTTGGACACGCCGGCGAGTTTTGACAGCTGCCGCAACGAAATCTTCGCGTTGCTGCGCTGTTGCTTGATGTACTCGCCGATGTCACGACCGATGTCGGCGACCTTCTCCATGGGCCCGTGAGCCTCATTCTGTTCCGCCATCTTCGCCTCATCTCCTCGCGACAAGAACAACGCTACGCCCGAGTGCTAGCTATTGCAAGCAGGCTGCTTGCACAACCGCTGTGTCTTGCGCCACGCCGTAACCTGGGCTTATGTCCGATGCCGCAAGACTGAGGCGCAAGCTCGTACGGCGGCTCCGCGAGGACGGCGCGCTCACCGACCCGCGCTGGACGGCCGCCTTCCGCACCGTGCCCCGGCACCTCTTCCTCCCCCGTTTCTTTGTGCTGCAAGGGGAAACCTGGGACGCGATGGCCTCGGACGACCCCGGCTGGCTCACCCGCTGCTACGCCGACGAAGTGCTCGTCACCCAGCTCGACGACGACTCTTCCTTGTGGCACAAGGCCCGCGAGTCCGGACCGGTGCCCGGCGTGCCGACCTGCTCGTCCAGCATGCCCGGCATCATGGCGATCATGCTCGAGGCGCTACAAGCCTCGTACGGAGACCGCGTGCTCGAAGTCGGCACCGGCACCGGCTACAACGCGGCTTTGCTGAGCCACGTGCTCGGCTCGGCCTCAGTGTCCACAATGGACGTCGACGAGGGCCTGGTCTCCTCGGCTTCGGAACACTTGACCGCCGCCGGCTACCAACCCGCCTGCGCCCGCGGCGACGGATGGCAAGGATTCCCTGCGCGCGCACCGTTCGACCGCGTGCTGTGCACCTGCGCGGTCTCGTCGATCCCGCCGGCGTGGCTGGAACAGACGGTCCCGGGCGGCCTGATCGTGACGACACTGCACCGCCCACTGGGCGCCGGTCTCGTCCGCATCGTCGCGGGCCCGGGCGCGACGGGCGAAGGCCGCGTCCTCGCCCGCGACGGCCGCTTCATGCCACTGCGCGCCCACCGCGGCGCCCGGCCCTCGCTGCTGTTGGACGCCATCTCCGAGCCCGGTGTCTTCTCTCCGACCTCGCTGCCGCTTTTTGCGGTGACGCGGCCATCGAGTCCGTTCGAGTTCTTCGCGGGCCTGGCCTTACCCGGCGTCCTGCCCTACGCGGACTTCCTGCTCCACCCGGACGGCTCCTGGGCGCGCCACCACGGCGACACCGTCGAGCAGGCGGGCCCACGCCGTCTCTGGGACGAGGTCCTCACCGCCCACGCGGCCTGGACCGACCTCGGCGAACCCCGCCGCTCCCGCTTCGGCCTGACCGTCACCGCCGACACCCAAGACTTCTGGCTCGACTCACCCGACAGCCCCCACCACTGGCCGCTCGGCCCCAGCTAAAAAAATCCCAATGCGTCCTTCGGTCCCTGGTAGGTGCCGAAAGACGCATTGGGGACCTGCCACGGACCGAAGGACGCATTGGGGACCTGGCGCGGACCAAAGGACGCTTTCGGGACCTGGCGCGACCCGAACGACGCATTCGGGAGGTGGGAGGGACCGAGCGACGCATTCGGGAGGTGGGAGGGACCGAGCGACGCATTGGGGAGGTGGGGCTAGCCCGAAAGCCACTTTCGTCAGATGCGACCTGCCGGAAGTGGCTTTCGGGCTACTCAGAGCGCAGGTCAGGGGAGGCGCTTGCGGATCCAGGCCTCGGCGTGGTCGACCGAGTCGTCGAGGCTGGCGTTGGTGGTGTTGAAGAGGTCCATCGGCGGGGTGGCGCGGGCGCCTTCGCGGTGGATCCAGTCGTTGAACTCGAGCATCTCGTCGATGCGGACTTCGTCGTTCCAGCCGCGCCAAGCCGGACGCGAGCGCAGGCGGGTGCGCAGGGCGTCGGGGTCGCTGATCAGGGCCAGGTAGTGGATGTCGGAGAAGAACACCCGCTCGGGCCGTGACTCGAGTTCGGCGGGCAGGACGGTTCCGCACAGGACGACGGGGCGGCCGCTCTGGTGGATCATCGCGGCCATCCGGAGCCAGACCGAGCGGAAGCGGGGGTGGCCGTCGACGTCGTTGCGGAGCCCGCCGACCCACAGCACGTCCTGTTCGAGCAGGACGACCTCGTCGGACAGACGAGCCGCCAGCCGGGGGCCGACGGTGGACTTGCCCGCGCCGCTCGGGCCGGTGAGTGCGAACAGCGGCAGCCGCCGGAACGGCCAGCGGTGATCGCAGACCGCGCAGAGCAGTTCCGCGCCATCGGCGACCGGGTACTCGGCCCGGTCGCCGCAGGCGGGACAGATTTTGAGATCGAGCACGTGTCTAGTCGAACAGATCCTCGAGGAAGCTCTTGCGGCGCTTGGGTGCGCCGTGCCCGCCCCGGTAACCCTTGGGCGAGTCGGGGTAGCCATGGCCGCCTCGGTAGCCCTTCGGCGAGTCCGGGTAGCCGTGCCCGCCGCGGTAACCCTTGGGCGAATCCGAGTAGTAGCCGCCCGGCTGCTGCTGGTAGTGCTGGGTGGGCGGCGGCTGATACGCCGGGGGCGGCGGGACCTGGTTGCCGTAGTACGAGGCCTCCGCGCCGGCGATCTGCTCAAGCTCACCGCGGTCGAGGAAGATGCCGCGGCATCCTTCGCACTGCTCGATGGCGACACCGTTCTTGGACACGGTGCGCATGACGTTTTGACACTTCGGACAAATCACACATCACAGGCTACGCATATTCGACGCCGCATGCGCAGAGACAGAAGGGATGTCCCGCGGGATCGGCGTAGACGCGGAACGTCTTCGGCTTGTCGTCGAGCAGCTTGGCGCCGAGCGTGAGCACGCGCTCGTGCGCGGCCTCCATGTCCGTGACGTCGAGGTCGAGGTGCGCTTGCTGCGGTTTGTCCTGCGACGGCCACTCGGGGGCGCGGTAGTCGTCGACCCGCTGGAACTCCAGCCGCATGCCGCCTGCCGGGTTGGCCAGTGTCACCCAGTGACCGTCCGCGGCGGCCTTGGGCGATGGCCAGTCGAGCAGTTCTCGGTAGAACTCGGCGAGCGCCGCCGGGTCGGGACAGTCGTAGACGTAGCCGCCGAATGTGGGGACCGCGGACATCGAAATCTCCTCCTCGTAACCGGTCAACTCAGTATGGGAGTTAGCTCGACGGGACGCAACCGGTGTCCGGCTTACACTGGTTTCCATGAACGACGACGCTTCACTCGTGGTCGAGTTCCTCAACACGGTGAACGTCGAGGAGAACACCGACGAGCTGGCCACGGCGGCCACCTGGCACGCCTGGGCGGCCAAGCGCGAACTGCACCCCGGGCCGCTCGCCGAGGCACGCGAAGCCCGCCATGCGCTGCGCGCGGCCGTGGGCGATCCGCGACTGAGCCCGCGTGAACTCCGCGTGCCGCTGCATGCCGAACTCGGTCCGGCGGGCCCGCGCCTCACGGCCGAGGACGTCGTCGCCGCCGTGCTCGCCGCAGCCACCCGGCTGGCCGTGCTCGGCGAGTGGGAACGCGTCAAGATCTGCCCGGCCGACGACTGCCTCTGGGCCTTCTTCGACAACTCACGCAATCGCTCGCGCACCTGGTGCTCGATGCGCGTCTGCGGCAACCGTGAGAAGGCGCGCGCCTGGCGTGCCCGAGGCGGCGAACCACAACCTGTGGACAGTCACTAGGCCATCACGGTCAAATGCTGTGGACAACCCTAGGGATAACTCAACTTCCTGTGGACAACTCCGCAGCGCGGCCAAACCGTGTGCTATAGGGCTCAGAACAGCAGGTGGGCCACCGAATAGATGGCCAACCCGGCCAGCGCGCCGACCACCGTGCCGTTGATCCGGATGAACTGGAGGTCGCGGCCGACCTGAAGTTCGATCTTCCGCGACGTCTCTTCGGCGTCCCAGCGCTCCACGGTGTCGGTGATGATCGTCGTGATCTCACGCGAGTAGTGCGTGACCAGATAGGCCGCCGCGCCTTCCAGCCAGCCGTCCACCTTGGTCCGCATGGCGTCGTCGTCGATGAGCCGCTGCCCGACCGAGCGCAGGCCCTCGCGCATGCGTTTGCGCAGCTCGCTCGACGGGTCCTCGGCCGCGGCCAGCAGCATCTCCTTCATCGACGCCCACGCGGTGCCGATCAGCTTCTGCACCTCGCCGTGCTGGATGACCTGCGACTTCACCTGCTCGGCGCGCGCCATCACGTCCGGGTCGGTCTGCAGGTCCTGCGCGAACTCGAAGAGGAACTTGTCCAGCGTGAGCCGCATCGGGTGGTTGACGTCGGTCTTCACCGCCCAGGCGAACGACAGGACCTCGCCGTAGACCTTGTCGGCGAGCATCTCGTCGACGAACTTGGGCGACCACGTCGGCGCGCGGTCGGAGACGACCCGCAGCATCGTCGAGTGGTTGTCGCGGACCCATTCGTAGGCGCGGTCGCACATCAGGTCGACGAGCTTGTGGTGGGAACCGTCCTCGAAGATCCCGGCGAGCACCTTGCCCAGCGGCGGGCCCCACGGCGGCCCGACGACGCGGCGCACGATCGTCTGCTCCAAGATCGCCTGGACGTCCTCGTCGCGCAGCACCTTCACGGCCGCGCGCATGGCGTTCGCGATCTCGTGCGACGCGCGCTCGGCGTTGTCCGGCTGCGCGAGCCATTCGCCGAGCCGCCGCGAGATGCCGATCCGGCGCAGCTTGTCGCGCACCACGGACTCGGACAGGAAGTTCGCGCCGACGAAGTCGCCGAGACTGTTCCCCAGCACGTCTTTCTTGTGCGGGATGATCGCGGTGTGCGGGATCTTGATGCCGAGCGGGTGGCGGAACAACGCCGTCACGGCGAACCAGTCGGCCAGCGCGCCGACCATGCCCGCTTCGGCGGCCGCGCGCACGTACTCGACCCAGTTCGGCCAGCCTTGGGCAAGCCCCCAGCTGGTCACCAGGAAGATCACCGACGCGCCGACGAGGAACGACAGCGCGACGAGTTTCATCTTGCGCAGCGCGCGCCGTTTCTCCTCTTCGGCGGCACTCCCGCCGGGAGGATCAGCCAAGCGCGTGGTGCCGCCCGTGAGCTGCGCGGGCTCGGCCTTACCGTTGGTCAGTTGCTCCACGCCGCCATTGTCCGTGAGGATTGCCGATCGTGCGCGAACCTGCTCTAGTACCCCGTCTCCAGCCGTTCACTTCGACGATCTTCGCGGAGATGACCGCGCTGGCCGTCCAGCACGACGCCGTCAACCTCGGCCAGGGCTTCCCGGACACCGACGGCCCGGAAAAGATGCTCAAGGCAGCCCAAAAGGCGCTGTTCGGCGGCGCGAACCAGTACCCGCCCGGCCCCGGCCGCCAGGAGCTGCGCGAGGCCATCGCCCAGCACCGCGCCGGCCGATACGGGATCGAGTACGACCCCAACGGCGAGATCCTCGTCACCGCGGGCGCCACCGAGGCGATCGCGGCGACGCTGATCGCGCTGACCGAGACCGGCGACGAGGTCATCGTCATCGAGCCGTACTACGACTCGTACACCGCCGCGGTCGCCATGGCGGGCGCGACGCGTCGCGTGGTCTCGCTCGCGGAGAGCGCCGACGGCCGCTTCGCGCTGGACCTCGACGCCGTCCGCGCGGCCATCACGCCGTCGACGCGCGCGATACTCGTCAACTCGCCGCACAACCCGACCGGCACCGTGTTCACGAAGCAGGAGCTGGAAGGTCTCGCGAAGCTCTGCGTCGAGCACGATCTGATCGCCATCACCGACGAGGTCTACGAGCACCTGACCTTCGACGAGGCCGAGCACTTCCCGCTCGCCGGGTTCCCCGGGATGCGCGACCGCACGGTCTCGATCTCCAGCGCCGGCAAGTCGTTCAACTGCACCGGCTGGAAGATCGGCTGGCTCTGCTCATCGCCGGAGCTGGTCGCGGCGGTCAAGGCGGCGAAGCAGTTCATCACCTTCGTTTCCGGCGGCCCGCTGCAGCCGGCCGTGGCGTACGCGCTCGGCGAGGAGCTGGACTGGGTCGAGATCCTGCGCGGCAGCCTGATGGCCAAGCGCGACCGGCTTTCCGCCGGGCTCGCCGAGGCCGGTTTCGCGGTGCGGAAGACCGAAGGCACGTACTTCGTCTGCGCGGACGTCCGGCCGCTCGGTTTCACCGACGCGGCGGAGCTGGCGTACCAGCTGCCCGAGCGCGTCGGGGTCGCGGCGGTCCCCGTAAAGGTGTTCACGGATCACCCGGACGAGTGGAAACACCTGTTGCGTTTCGCCTTCTGCAAAGAGGACTCGGTGCTCGACGAAGCGATCGAGCGGCTGCACAAACTCGACTAATCGAAACCTTCCGTGACTAAGAGGTGACGGAGACGATCCAGGCATCGGCGTCGGAGCGGGCCGACGCTGCCTGGACGTATTCCCAGCTCGGCGGCTATTTCATGCTGGGTGAGCTCGGGATAGTGGGCCAGCAGCCACATCAGTGCCCGCGAGCGGCGCGGCAGGCTGGCGACGGCTTTCCACAGCATTTTGTCACGCTCAGTGAGCAGAACCAGCTGCTCGGCGGACGCGGCCGCGTGCTCGGCCCGACACGCCAGTGGGACGTCCGACCGGCGCTTCATCACCCGACGGTGGGCGCACCGCCTGGCGGCCGTCGCCAGCCATCCCGGCAGCCGCTCGGGATGGTCGAGCGAACACTGTTTACCGACGAGCGACAGCCACGCGTCCTGACAGACATCCCGCACGTCGGCGTCACACAAAGTGGACGCGTGCGCGGCGTTACGAACGACTACGGAGAGACTTCGGACCAACGCGTCCCACGCCGTTTGGTCTCCAGCCGACGCCAAACGGACCAACCGGCCAAGATCTCGATTCAGCATGCGAAAACCGCCCTCCGCCGTCCGGAAGGACCAGCCGCTCTGGCCACTTTCCGCGACTGAGACGGCACGCACGGGCGCGAAGATCCGCGAAAACTCAGGTCAGGTGGCATTTGAGTAATTACCCTCAGGCACGAATGGCCGCAGTCCCGACCACCGGGGCCAACCCAGAGTGATCAACTTCTCGCCCTGCGCCACCGGAGCCGGTACGTCCGTTCCGCCTTACGGGGTGGATCGAACGCGATCGAGGTGAAACACTCGCCTGCGATGCTAGAAAGAGTGCAGCCCCGGGGGAACTGCGACCTGGCCAGATGAGACCCCAGCAAGATCGACTCAGGCGACCAGCCTGAGTCCCCAGGCCCGGACGGTGGTGGTGGCGGTGAGTGACACGAAATCCGTGTACCGCTCCGGCCGCATGCTGCCCTCGATCCTGATGGCAGGCGGCTTGACCGCCGCCGCCTGGCTGCTCGGCGCGGTGCTCAGCACCTCGGCCTCCGCCGAAGAAGCGCCCGACACCACCAGCTCGGCCTCGGCGACGGTCGAGTCCACCACCCCGCACGCCGAGGTGGCCAAGGTCCCGACGGCCAAGCCGGCGGCACTGTCCAAAGAAGAACCGGCTCCCGCCGAGACGTTCTCGGTGCAGAGCAAGACTCCCGAGCCGACTCCGCGCAAGAAGTCGCCCGCCGCTCAGCACAGCGGTGGCGGCGGCTTGCTCGGCGGCCTGCTGGGCACCGTGCTCAACGTCGTCACCAACACCGTCAGCACGGTGACCAACGTCGTCGACGACGTGCTGACCCCCGGCCCGCAGGTCGACCCGGACTGCCCGGAGCCGCTGCCGCTGAACGGCGTCGGCAAGGCCATCCTCCCGATCTTCGGCAACGACCAGCCGACGCACAGCGGCAGCAGCGCGACCGCCTCGGTCACCGCCACCCGCCCGGCGGCCGACCAGGCGGCCACGGCCGCGACCGCGCCGGAAAACCCGCCTGCCGCCCCGGAAACGCCCACCGCGGCCCGGGTGTCCACAGTGGTCAACCAGACGGCGCACCTCGCCCAAACGCGTCAGCCTGCCGAGAAGACGGCCAAGAGCGACCAGCAGGCAGGCGTCAAAGCGGGCGGTTCGAGCGGCGGCGGCCAGCTCCCGACCGCGCCCAGCGCTCCGCTGACCCCGACCGGAACCGTCACCGCGGGCCATGACTCCGGTGGCGGCGCCCGCCACCAGCTGGCCGTGCTGACCTCCGACACGAACACCACTCAGCTTCGGCTGATCGGCACCAGCCTCGACCACGAGGTCGACGGTGCGGGCAGAGACGCAGCTCTGCCGACCACGTCACCTGACTGACGCCAGCCCCCTTTCCAGGGAGAGCCGCGTCCAAAACAAGATCAACTTCGCCGCTTTCCCGTATGTCTGAACGTTTCCCATGCGTTTGACAGGGGCTTCTCCATGCGTGCACACACCAGACTTCCCGATCGGCCGACCGCGCCTGGCCGCTTCGGGCACTGGTCCTGGCACCGCGATGCCCCCGCGGTGCCAGGACCACCATCGGGTGCGCTTCGGATGTTCGTACTCACCGCGCCGAGCACGAACTCCACCCCGATCCGCACCTGAGCGTCGGCAGCTGCCGGGCATATCGAGGGGCTTTGCCTGGCAGACCGCCGTCGCGCGGCCGGTGCGCTGGATGATTCGACGCCGTAGTACCTCCCTGGAGCTGCGGACCTTCATCCGGCGCACCGGCCGTTTTTTCTTGCCCCGTAAAGTCGCGCCCGTGAACCTGGGGTTGATCGCGCAGGCCGTCGGCATGTTCGCGGTGACCAACATCGACGACATCGTCCTGCTGGCCCTCTTCTTCAGCGGCGCCTCCCGGCCTTGGCCCGTGGTCGTCGGCCAATACCTCGGTTTCGCCGGCATCCTCGCCCTGTCGATCATCGGCGCGCTCGGCGCGGGACTTCTGCCCCCGGCCGTGCTGCCGTATCTGGGCTTGTTGCCGCTGCTGCTCGGCTTGCGCGCGGGCTGGAAGGCCTGGCGTGACCGCGACGAACCTGAGGCGTCTGTCAGCGGGCCGTCTCTGCTCACGGTCGCCGCGGTGACCTTCGCGAACGGCGGGGACAACATCGGGGTCTACGTGCCGGTGTTCGCCACGGCCGGGCGCGCCGGGCTGGTGGTGTTTTCGGTCGTTTTCCTGGTGCTGGTGGGCGTTTGGTGCGCGCTCGGCCGGTTCTTCGCGACCCGGCCGGCGGTCGCGCGTGGGCTGTCGCGGTGGGGGCATGTCGTGCTGCCGGTGGTGTTGATCGCGATCGGCGTGCTGATCCTGGTCGAAGGACTCACGTGAGCAGGCTGGTCGGTTCGGGCCCGAGCGGATCTCCGACGAGCGCGAGCGAGTTTTCGGCGCGGGCGGCCAGATCCAGCGGCGCCAAGCCGTCAATCAACTGAGAATGCACCAGCCGGTCCAGTCCGGCGCCGATCAGCGGCGCCGACGTCCGCAACGTGGGTTCGAGTGCGATCGCGGCGGTGCTGCCGCCGTGCACGACGATGTTGCGCTGCCGGTACAGCCGCCGGAAGACACCACGAAGGGTGGTGCGAACCTCGCCGAGCTGCCGATGCGGATCACGAAGCACCTCGCGCATCCGCTTCGCCGCGGCCACTTCATTCGGCGAATTCAGTGCCAAGGGAATGTCGGCGAGCAGCGCCTCGGCGATCACCTTGACCCGGTCGGCTTGGCAGGCGCACTCCCCGAGCCGATCCGTGAGCTCGTCCGGCTCAGTGGGTTTGTGGCGATGCGAGAGCGTGGTGAGTTCGGCTCGTGGCCACGAGCAGGCGACGATGGCCGCCAGCCGATCGGCGACGACCGCTCGCCCTTCCTCGACGTCCGATTGGTCTCCCGGATGGAACAGCAGTGATTCGATCGCGGCCCACCCGCCTGCGGCCGCGGTGGCCGCCGAGCCGGTGTTGAGCGGCGCCGCCAGTTCCAACGCTTCGTCGAGCCGATCGCTTTGCCTGATGGAATACATGCTCTTCTCGTTGACGAGCGACAGCACGCTGACGCCGCGATCCACCGAGCCGAGTGGCAGCGAACCCTGATGTCCGTCGATCCAAACGCGACCGACCGGTGTCAGACGCTTCCGGCCGCTGCGCGCGTACGAGCGCCTGCCGTCCAAACGACGAACCAGTGCGCCTGCCGCCCTGGCCGCCGCCGGTGCGTCCTTGACCGTGAACTGATAGACGAAGGCACCGTTGTGCCTTGGCGGATCAGGGATTCCGCGCTCGGTGAACCAGCATGCGGCGCGTTGGGGCGAGAGCCATTCAGGCAAATGCGAGGCCAGGCCTTGATAACCGGGCAAAGCGAGGAACGGCACGAGAACCTCGAAGGTCTTGTCCTGCTGCTCGGCGAATCCACAGGCTGCCTCCAGCAGATCGCCCAAGGTCGTGCCGGAACACGTACCCAGTTCGCGGGCCCATCTGTTGAGCCGTCCCGGACTGTGCCCGCTGTCGAGCAGATAAGTCGCCACAGCTCTGGCAAGGCGCTCTGGTGAGGGCGGGCAAGCGGAATCGACACTCGACGCCCATCTCGACAGATAACCCCGTCTGATCGCGGGCAGCAGCTGGACCAGACGGCGCCGGTCGCGCCCATCCGGCGGCAGCTTCGACCGCAACAGGCCAGTGAGTTCCTTACGCAGCTTGGTATCGCCGAGTCCACGGTCGGGACCAAGCCGCCGCTCCAGATCGTGGAGGTACCAAGACACCGATGCCTGCGAAAGCACCTTCATCCGAAGCCAATCACCGCACTCGGCTGCTTCTTCGAGCGCGAGCACACTGCCGACTTCCCAAAGCCCGCGTGGCCACGGAGTGGTGCTCTGAAAGAAATCGAGCAATCTGGCCAGCACATGTCCCGCATACGGGTCGGTGGCCAGGGTCGCCGACAACGGAGATGAAGTTTCCGGCACGGGCTGCTATCCTCTTAGTGCGCTAGTCGCGAAGTCTTGGGGAGGGGAGCCGCCTACGGGCCGCTACCCCTCCCTATTTTTTACCACCATATCGCTACTTTGCGCGACTACACGAACACTTTAAGTGCCCTAGGTCGAGGGCCTAAGTAATGGGCATGTCCAAGCCGGATTTCGCTGAGCCGCCAACGGAAACCGCGGCCGCGCTCAAGCGGCGCACGGCCTCGAAAAGAACGTCGGCCGGTTGCGCGAAAGGCAGCCGAAGCCAGCGTTCCAGTCCACCGTGGACACCGAAGCGGGACGCGGGCGCGATTTGGACGCCGTGGTTGACCGCGGCGACCGCGAGGCGAGTGCTCACCGGCTCCGGCAGGTGACACCACAGGGAAAGGCCGCCCGGAGGTTCGGTGAACGTCCAATCCGGGCAGTACCAACGGACCGCGCCGATCAGGGCCTCGCGCAGGGCGCGGACGTCTTCGCGGCGTTTGCGCAGGGAGGGCTCGGGGTCGGTGAGGAGTTCGGCGAGGATGAGCTGCTCGAAGATCGGGGACCCGAGGTCGACCGAATAACGGGAGGCTACCAGTCGGCCGAGAAGGTCTTCCGACGCGCGGATCCAGCCGAGACGTAGGCCGCCCCAATGGGACTTCGAGGCCGAGCCGATGCTGATGGCCAGGTCGCCCGCGAAGGCGGCGAGCGGGGGTGGGCCGTCGAGTGGGTCGCCGTCGAGGTCGAGCTCGACGAGGGTCTCGTCGACCACGACCGGGGTTCTGGTCCTGATCAGCGCGGCGGCCAGGCGTTCGCGGCCCTCGGAGTCGAGGCGGAGGCCGGTCGGGTTCTGGAAGTCGGCGATGACGTAGGCGAAGCGGGGTGCGGCCTGGCGGAGGGCGGCTTCGATGCCCGCGATGTCCCAGCCTTGCGCGCCGCCCGCGTCGAGTGCGACGGGGACGGCGATGGCGTGCGCGGAACGGATGGCGTCGAGTGCGTTCGGGTAGGTGGGCTGCTCGACGAGGATGCGGTCGCCGGGGCCTGCCAGCATGCGCAGGGCGAGCACGAAACCGTGGTGGGCGCCGTTGGTGATCATGATCTGGGACGGTGACGTCGGCAGGCCGCGGGCGGTGTAGCGCTCGGCGATGCGCTCGCGGAGCACGGGCAGGCCGTCGCTGTAGCCGTGCTCGCCGAGGTGGTCGATCAACGCCACCCTGGCCGCGTCGACGGCGGGCACGATGCCCGCCGCCGCGGGCGGGGCCGCGCGGGCGAGGTCGATGAGCGTGTCTGAATCAGGCAGGGCCGGGGTGACGCCCTGCTGACGAGGTGAGGTGATCCATGAACCCGCGCCCCGGCGGCTGGCGACCAGGCCGTCTTCGCGCAGGCGGTCGAGGGCGGCGCCGATGAGCGTGCGGCTGGAGCCCAGTGCGTCGGCCAGTTCGCGCTCGGCGGGCAGGCGGGTGCCGAGCGGGAGCTGGCCGTCGAGTACCTGCATCTCGATGGCGGCGGCGAGGTCGGCGGCGCCTTGGCGTGAGCCGCCTTGGCGCCAGGTGCCGAGCATCACGGCCAATCTGGGGGCCGATATACGACCACCTGGCGGGATCAGCGGGTTCATAAGGCCAATTATTACCGATTGGCTATGGTGTGCAAGGCCAGTTACCCCTGATAGTGGACAGCGTGGCTCAGTTAGATCTCCGTCCCGTGTCCATCACCGCCTCCCCGTTCCGCCGTTCGGCGCAGCTGGTGGGCGGGCTCGCGCTGTACGGCACCAGCATGGCGATGCTCACCCGCGCCGGCCTCGGGCTCGACCCGTGGGACGTGCTGCACGAGGGCCTGACCAAGCTGACCGGCCTGAGCTTCGGCACCATCGCGGGCCTGGCGTCGATCGTCGTGCTGCTGCTGTGGATCCCGCTGCGGCAGAAGCCGGGCATCGGCACGATCTCGAACATCGTGATCATCTCGGTGACCGTCGACCTGGTGCGCGCGTTCCTGCCGGACCAGCACGTCTTCGGCTGGCAGGTGCTGCTGCTCGTCGGCGGTGTCCTGTTCAACGCCGTCGCGACCGCAGTCTACGTCGGCGCACGGCTGGGGCCAGGACCCCGTGATGGCCTGATGACCGGGCTGCACGCGCGGACCGGGTGGTCGGTGCGGCTGGTGCGCACCGGGATCGAGGTGATCGTGCTCGCGACGGGATGGCTGCTCGGCGGCACCGTGGGCGTCGGAACGGTCTTGTACGCGCTGAGCATCGGACCGCTCACCCAGGCGATGCTGCCTTACGTCGCGTACAAGGACTCGTGATTTAGCCCGCTTTACTCCCGGGGATAAAGCGGGCTTTATCCCCGGGAGTAAAGCCCGCTTTATCGCGGGTCTGGGCTAGGAAGCCTTGTTGAGGGCTTGGCGTAGGGCTAGGTAGTTGATGTCCTTCTGGGCCAGCACGTCCGAGGCGGGCCCGGGGAGAGAAGCCAGTGCGAGCAGCATGTTTTCCTCGCCGATGTGCTTGTCTCCCAAGGACAACGCCTCGCGCAGCGTTTTTTCCAGCGCCTTCTTGGACTCGCGCGCGAAGGGCAGCCGAGACTTCCGGTCGTTGCGGCCGAGACGGCCAGGCGGCGGTGACAGCGCGCCGGGGCCGTGCATCTGCTCGACCTTGTCGATGATCTGCTCGACGTCGATGCCGAACTCGCTCAGCGCCTCGGCGTCGGCGTCGCTGAGACCGCCGCGCCTGCGGATGCGCAGCACTTCGCCCGCGAGGTCCTCGGGGGCGACGCCCAGGTCGCCGAGCAAGGTCCGGCCGGACGCCGTGAGGGCGACCGCGGCGAGCAGATGCATGGGGTCGATCTGTTTGGCTCCGCCTTCGACGGCGATGCGCTGGGCGTCGATCACGGCCTCACGGGCGCCGGTGGTGAATCGCTCGAACATCAGTGCCTCCCGTACTTCTTGTGCACGGCCTGCCTGCTGACCCCCAGCTCGGCGGCGATCTCCTGCCACGACCAGCCGTGCACCCGCGCGCTGCGGACCTGCACGGCCTCCAGTTGCTCCAACAGCCTGCGCAGCGCGGCGACCGCGCGCAGTCCCACTCGTGGGTCGCGGTCACCTGCCCGCGCGGCCAGGTCCGTTGCTTCAGTCATACTGTCAATGTAGGTTGACATGATGCCGATGTCAACCCAGGTTGACGAAAGCTAGCATCGGCGGATGCCTGAAGTAGAGGTCGCCGAACATCCCGGCGTCGGCTTGGACGGCAAGGTCAGGCCGACCGAGGACCACGTGCTGGTGCTGCCGCACGCTGTCGTGCTGCTCGACGGCGCCACCCAGCCGCGGCCGGAGCTGCCCACCGGCGGCTGGTACGCGGGACTGCTGATCGAAGAGCTGAGCCGAACGGTCACAGTGGACAGTGACCTCGCCGACGCGCTGGCGCTGGCCATCGAAAACGTCGCGCGGGACAACGGGCTCGAGCCGCGGAATTCGCCGTCCAGCACGGTCGCCATCGCCAGGTGGACCGAGGACCGGGTCGACACGCTGGTGCTGGCCGACAGTCCGATCGTCGTTTGTGGACGGAACGGGGTCGAAGTCGTCTTCGATGACCGACTTTCCTCCTTGCGTAGCAACAAAAAGCTGCGCACCGGCAAGGACGTTTACCAGCTTCGCAACACCGAAGGCGGCTTCTGGGTCGCCGAGGCGGACCCAAAAGCCGCTTATCAAGCGCTTAGACGCAGCTGGCGACGCGAGGAGATCGACGTGGTCATGCTCGCGAGCGACGGCGTTTCCGCCGGTGTCGACGAGTATGGGCTGTTCAGCTGGCTCGACGTCGCCTCGATGAAACCGCACGAAGTGCTCGAAACGGTCCGGGCCGCCGAGCGTGAGGACCCCGACGGGAAGCGCTGGCCCCGGTCGAAGATCCACGACGACCAGGCGTTGGCGGTCGTGCGATTCCAGGGGTGAAGCCAGGGATGTCCCCGATCCCGGCTCGGCCGATCGGCGGCAGGCTGGGGTCATGGCGAGACCACTGGGGGACCCGGCTACCCGGCCGTGGCTGATCACGGCCGCTGTCGCGATCGGCTGGGCGTTGTTCACGATCACCGTGCTGCACCTGATCAGCTCGCATGATCCGCTGCTCGACACGTTGTCCAGCTACATCAACACCGACCGCGGCCAAGGCATGCTCGGCGCCAGCGTGCTCGCGCTCTCGGTCGGGTCGATGGCCGTGCTGGGCGCGTTGCACGCCGCGCGGATCCCGCTGAGCCGCACCACCAAGATCCTGTTCCTGACCTGGTCGCTGGGCCTGGCGACGGCCGCGGTGTTCCCGGCGAGCTATCCGGAATCACCACGGCCGGTCAGCGGTCAGATCCATCTTTACGCCTGCATGGTCGCGTTTCTGAGCGTGCCCGCCATCGGCTACACGCTGCGCGCGGTCCACCCGCTGGCCAAGCGGCTGACCGGTATTTGCGTCGGCACGCTCGTGTTGTTCGCGGTGTCCTACTTCCTCACGCTGTTCGGTCTCCCTGACCCGTTGCCGGTCGGCATCGTGCAGCGCCTCGCGCTCATCTCGGACGTCGTGCTGATGTTCGGGCTGCTGCGGATCGCGTCAGCCGAAAGCCGCGCCAGCCTGGGGCGCGTAGCCGAAGAGACCGGGCAGCCCGCCGGTGTGCAGGAAGACGACCGGCTCGTCGGACTCGTCGGCGGCGGCCCATTCGACCAGCATCGCGGCCGCCTTGCCGGTGTAGACGGGATCAAGCACCACGCCTTCGGTCCGGCCGAACAGCCCTAGCGCCTGCCACACCTGCTCGGTCGGCACGCCGTAGCCGGGGCCGAGCGCCTGGTCGGCGATCCGGACCCGGTCCAGCGAAGGTTTCGGCACGCCGAGCAGCGCCGCGGTTTCGCCGACCAGCTGGTCCAAGGTCTCGCGGGACTCCTCGGCCGGGTGCCCGACGCAGGCGACGTCGACATCCCATGGCCAGCCGAGCACGATCCCGGCCGCGGTGCCCGCGCTGCCCTGCGGGACCACGATCCGAGCACGCTCGATCCCCCGTTCCGCGAGCTGCGCGCGGATCTCCTCTGCCGCGGCGACGTAACCTAGCGCGCCGACCGGGTTCGAACCGCCGACCGGGAAGGTCGCCACCTTGCCGGTCGCCTCGGCGACAAGCCGGTCGTAGACCTTGCCGGACTCCTCGATATCCGCGCAGACGTGCACGTTCGCGCCGAACAGGCGGTCCAGGATGAGGTTGCCGGAGCGCTCGTAGGCGTCACCGTCGATCGGCACCTTCGCGGTGAGCACGAGTTCGCAGCGCAGCCCGAGCTTGGCGCAGGCGGCGGCCGTCAGCCTGCCGTGGTTGGTCTGCAGGGCGCCGAACGTGATCACCGTGTCGACCCCGTCGGCCAGCGCCTGGCCCAGCAGGAATTCGAGTTTGCGCAGCTTGTTGCCGCCGACGCCGAGCGGGTTGACGTCGTCGCGCTTGATGAGCAGGCGCTTGATTCCCAGCGCTTCGGCCAGCCTTGGCGCCTCTTCCAGCGGGGTGGGCCAGCTGCCGAGTGACACACGCGGGAACCGCTCGAGTTCGAAGGACATGCCAGCGAGTCTGCCCATCGGGTACCGTGAAAACCACTGTTCGTTCGAACGAACGAGACGGAGGGTCCGATGGGCACCGAGACCGACCTGGCCTTCGCCGGCCTCGCGGGGCAGGCGAAGCTGCTGGCAGACGGCGTGACGACGTCGGCGGCGCTGACCGACGCGGCCTTCGACCGCATCAAGGGCAGCGAGCTCAACGCGTTCCGCGCGCTGCGGCCAGCGGCGGCCGGGCGCGAGGCAGCCGAGGCCGACCGCAGGCTCGCCGCCGGGGAGCGCGCGCCGCTGCTCGGGGTGCCGATCGCGATCAAGGACGACGTCGACATCGAAGGCCTGCCGACCGCGTTCGGCTGCGAGGGCGATTTCCCTTGCGCCACAACGGACTCGCTGGTGGTGCGCCGGTTGAAGGAGGCCGGGGCGGTGATCGTCGGCAAGACCAACACCCCGGAGTTCGGGCAGTGGCCGTTCACCGAGGGACCCGCGTTCGGCGCCACGCGCAACCCGTGGAACCCGGAGCACACCCCCGGCGGCTCGTCGGGTGGTTCGGCGGCTGCGGTCGCGTCCGGCCTGGTCGCGGCGGCGCTCGGGTCCGACGGCGCGGGCTCGGTGCGCATCCCGGCCGCGTGGAACAACCTGGTCGGCATCAAGACCCAGCGCGGGCGGATCGCGACGGACAGCGAGCTGTTCCACGGCCTGACCGTGATCGGGCCGCTGGCCAGGACGGTCGCCGACGCCGCGTTGCTGCTGGACGTCGCGGCGGGCACCGGCCGGACCTTCCAGGCGGCCGCCGCTCGCGAACCCGGCAAGCTGCGCATCGGCCTGTCGACACGGATTCCTTTCACCGCAACGAAAACCCGGCTCGATCCGGCGGTTCGCGCGGCCGTCGAACGGCTGGCCGGGGTGTTCGACGGGCTCGGCCACGAGATCGTCGAGGTCGAGCCGTCGTACGGGATGATCGGCGTGACGTTCCTGCCGCGATCGCTGGTCGGCGTGCGCGACTGGGGCCTGCGCGTGCCGTCGCCGGACCTGCTCGACCCGCGAACCCGGTCCAACGCGCGACACGGCGCGAAGCTGGCCGGCCCGGCGTTGCGGCTCGCCCGCGCGGCGGAACCGTTGCTGCGCAGGCGAATCGGCTCGGTCTTCGGCGACGTCGACGTCGTGCTCACGCCGACGACCGCGACTCCCCCGCCCAAGATCGGCACCTTCGACGGGCTCAGCGGCTGGCAGACCGACCAGACGATGATCGCGGCCTGCCCGTATTGCTGGCCGTGGAACGTGCTGGGCTGGCCGGGTGTCAACGTCCCGGCGGGATTGACGGACGGCCTGCCGCTCGGCGCGCAGCTGCTCGGCCCGTCCCACTCCGAGGAGCGGCTGATTTCCCTTGCCGCGCAACTGGAATCCGTCGAGCGCTGGCAGGACCACAGGCCGTGAGCACCCGTGAAACCATCCTGCGCGCGGCGTTGAAGGTGATCGGCGAGCGCGGTGTCGCGGGCCTGAGCAACCGCCGCATCGTCGCCGACGCCGGCGTCTCGCTGGGCACGCTGACGTATCACTTCCCCAGCCAGACCGAGCTGCTGCGACAGGCGATGCTGCTGTTCGCCGAGGAGGAGACGGCCAAGCTCGCCGCGGTCGTCGACGCGCACCGCGCCGAGAACCTGACGCTGGAGCAGGCGGCGGCACTGGTCGAGCAGGTCATCGAGCAACTGCCGTTCGGCACCGACGAGATCGCCCCGCACGAGCTCTACCTGCAGGCCGCCCGCGATCCGTCGCTGCGCGACGCGTCCGAACGCTGCTTCACCGCGTACGACGCGCTGGCCGCGACGATCTTGGGCGCGCTGGGCGTCCCCGATCCCGAACGGCTCGCCGGTCCGGTGGTCGCGCTGATCGCGGGCCTGCAACTGCGCAGGCTGGCGACCGGCGCGCCGGGAACTCCGCCGGGTGAGTCACTGATGATGCTCATCCGCGGCTCGGGCGGCTAACCTCGGGATCATGGCACCGCCGATCTCGCGTGGCACGGCAGCGTGGAAGTACTTCGGCGACTTCCGCGCGGCGCTGCTCGCCGGGCAGGTGCTGTTGCTGCAGGTCGCGCATCCGGTGGTGGCCGCGGGCGTGCGCGATCATTCGGACTACACCGAGGATCCGTGGACGCGCCTGATGCAGACCGGCGCCTCGCTCTCGGTGTACATCTACGGCGGCCCGGCCGGAGCGCGCTACGAGGCTTTACGGCTTCGGGAGCTGCACAAGAAGTTCGCGGGCGTGGACGCTTCGGGGCGCCGGTACTCGGCGCTGAACCCGGAGGCCTATGCCTGGGTGCACGCGACGCTGGTCAAGGTTCCTGTTGACGCGCAACGGTTTTTCGGCCGCGGGTTGAGCGGGGCGGAGCTTGACGAGTACTACGCGCAGATGTGCGATGTCGGGCGGATGCTCGGGGTCCAGGAGCGGGATCTGCCGCCGGATTGGGCCGCGTTCGAGCGGTACTACGACTCGATGGTCGCCGGGTTCGAGTCGAACGGCACGATCGAGACGCTGCTGGAGACCATTCGCACGGTCAAGAAGCCGCGGCGGATTCCGGACTTCGCCTGGAAGTACCTGCTGCGGTGGCAGCACACGGCTCAGATGTTCGTGATACGTGGCGCTTTGCCTGCCGAGTTCCGGAACCGTCTCGGTCTACAGTGGACAGCTCGGGACGCTTTGCGGTTCGCTCGGTTCTGCCAGGTCATGCGGGTTTTCGGGGTTGTTCCGGCTCCGGTGCGGACGGTGCACATGCGGTGGATCGGGCGGCTGAACGTCTGGCTACGCGCGCACCCCAGGCTTCGCGAGCGCTTGCTCAAGGCCGGGATTTAGCGGGCTTTACTCCCGATGCCGGGCAGCTAAGGCTCGGCCTGCGCTGTCAAGCGACACGTGAGCACGCGAAACCGATCGCAACCTAGCTAACGTCCACAAAGGACTCAAATCGCTGAATTATGCCCTCGATATACCATTTACCCGCTTTCTGGACGGGTTCGCACGGAACGAACGGGACTTATGTGACGCTCAGCGTTGCGAACGCCCCGTTCACAACACTCAACCGACCTACACAACACCCGCCGAGCAACGGACTTGACCAACCCGCCCGATCCTCAACTACCCGGCATTGGGCTTTACTCCCGCTACAGCTTCGTGGTCGGGATAGCGCGTCGCCCCGTATGAAGGCTCCCCTCATACAGATCTGGCCGTATGAAGGCTCCCTTCATACGGCTATACGCGATGAAGGCTCCCCTCATACAGCTCGACTTGTATGAGGGGAGCCTTCATACAGGCTGGGGCAACGAGGGAGCCAGCCTCGGACCCGGGCCCAGGGCCGAGCGGCCAGGCTCGCGGGGCCGGGGAGGGCGCGCTCCAAGATCTTGGGCCGAGGCCGGGATTTAGCGGGCTTTACTCCCGGGAGTAAAGCCCGCTAAATCACGCTTTGGTGCGGGCGTAGTGGGCGCGGGCTTTGGCTCGGTTGCCGCACTTGGCCATGGAACACCATTGGCGGTTGCGTTTCGGGGAGGCGTCGAGGAAGCGGACGCCGCAGTCGTCGGCCGCGCAGACGCGGATGAGCGGGTCCGCCGCGACCAGCTCGATCGCGTCGACGGCCAGCGCTGCGAAGGCCGCCGGGACCGGGTCGGGGACCTCCAGCAGGTAGCGACCCGAGTGACCCAGCTGGGGAACCGGGAGCGGCACGGCGGCGGCCGTCTCGTTGAGCAGGTGGACGTCGGCGGCGTCCCCTTCCGCACGCGTCACGCGGTCTATCGACTCCCGCAGGATCAGCGCGAACGACAGGTCGTCGCTCGTCGCCGGCACCGAGGCGAGGCCGGTCAGGCCGAGCCATTCCGAGAGCGCCGCCGGGGAAACCAGCAGCTCACGGCCGTCGGCCCAGCGGTCGCGGAGCGTGTTGACGAAGTCGAGCGAGACACGGCCGCCGTCGAAGACCCAATCCATGTCTTCCATTCTAACCTATGGAGGTGGTTATACTAACCGCATGAACCGGTTAGAGATGATGAACGTCAACGGCATCCGGATGCACTACCGAATCGCGGGTGACGGACCCGCCGTCGTGCTGCTGCACGGCTGGCCGCAGACCGGCCACTGCTGGCACAAGGTCACCGAGCCGCTCGCGCGGACCCACACGGTCATCACGCCTGACCTGCGCGGTTACGGCCTCACCGACAAGCCGAAGCACGGCTTCGACAAGCGCACGATGGCCCAGGACGTCTCCGAACTCGTGACCAAGCTCGGCTTCGAGACGACCAGCGTGATCGGCCATGACCGCGGCGGACGCGTCGGACATCGCTGGGCGCTCGACCGGCCCGAGCAGGTCGAACGGCTCGCCGTGCTCGACATCGCGCCGACGCGGGAGATGTGGCGGCTGCTCGACACCGAGATCGCCAGCGGATATTGGCACTGGCTGTTCCACCTTCAGCCCGATCTCCCCGAACTGCTGGCGGGCAAGGATGTCGCCGCGTATCTCGGCTACTTCTTCGAGAAATGGACCTTCCAGCGGCACGCGATCGACACCGAGGTCTATGTCAAGGCTTTCGAGCGGCCCGGTGCCCTTCGGGCTGGATTCGACGACTATAGGGCGTCGTTTCCGGATGACGCGGCCGCCGATGACGCGGATTTCGAGGCAGGCAAGCGACTTCGCATGCCGGTGCTTGCCCTTTGGGGCGGCAAAGGGTTACTTGGCAAACTGCCAACGGTGGAGATCTGGCGGAAATACGCTGATGACGTGCAGGGCGCGGCCATCGAAGAGTGCGGACACTTCCTGCCCGAAGAGGCACCCGAGCGCGTTCTCCCTTACCTCCATAAGTTCCTCTCCCCTGGTGCCTAAGGGTTTTATGTCCCCCGCACAGGGGAGACGGGCTCACCCTGCGCCGTGACGATTTGATCGCCCTGTTCTCGCTAAGTTCATCGCCATGGGGGCCAAGAGGATTCCGGCGCTGGTGCTGCTGCCGGCGATCCTGCTGACCGGAACGGCATACGCCGACGGGGTGCAGAACGGCGCCGACATCCAGATCGCGCAGACACTCGGCGAGCGTGAGCTCACGGTGGTGATCCGCCGCGTGGACACGCCACCGGCGCCGTTGCGCGTCGACATCGTCACGCACCAGGGGACCCCGCCAGGCACGCTCACCGTCAAGGCGGCCGTCGAAGGCTCGGTCTTCAGCGAGACCACCGTAGCCCTCGACGCCAAGCCGGGTTATCACGGTGGGACCTTGCGGGTCGACCGGGCGGGGCCGTGGGAACTGCAGGTCGGCGACGGCACGCAGGTCGCCAAGATCCCGTTCGTGGTGCCCGCCAAGGTCGCCCCCGCCTGGGAAATGGCGGCGTACGGCGGGTTCGTCGTCGCCGGATTCCTGCTGTTCGTCGCGCTGCTCTTGGCCGTCAGAGGCCGGTCGGGGATGGTGCCCGCGGCGGGCATGCTCGTCGCGCTGACGGTCGCGGTGACCTCGGCGCTGCTGTCGTCGACCATCCCGCCGCCGCCCGCGCCCGGCACCAAGTTCGATCCGACCTTCGGGCCGGATCCCCAAGTGTCCTCAGTGGACTATTCGAGGCCGCCGGTGAACCTGGTGGCGGACCGGCAGGAGCGCGACCTGCGCCTGCGGTTCACCGATGGCTCCACCGGCCGCCCCGCTGACGATCTGCTGGTGCACGACAACGCGCTCGTCCACTTCGTGGTCGTCTCGCCGTCGGGACGGCTCTGGCATCTGCATCCCGTCCGCGTCGCGCCTGGCGAATATCGCGCGCGCCTCAAGGCACCCGAGACCGGGAACTACGCCTTGTCGGCGGAGATCGCGCGACGCGGCGGCGGCGTGCAGCTCATCCGTTCGGCGATCGCGCTCACCCAGGACGGCACCGATCCGGCGCCGCCATCGGCGGAGGCGACGCTGCGGCAGGCGATCAGCCCGGCAGGCACGCCCAGCACGATCACCGCGCAGTTCCCGAAGAAGGATCTGCAGCCGTGGCTGGGCATGCTCGGGCACATGATCGTCGCCGGGCCGGTCGACGGCGACTTCACCAAGGCGCCGATCTGGGCGCACGTCCACGCCATGACCCCGGCGACACCGGGGTTGCCCGACCGTCCTGATGAGACGGTCGCGGCGTTCGGCCCCGACGTGCCGTTCACCTACACGTTTCCGTTGCCGGGCAAGTACTTCGTCTGGATCCAAGCCGAGCGCGGGTACTCCGTGCTGACCGTTCCGGCGGTCATCGACGTTCCGCAGACCAGGGGGCCGCAGGGATGACGAGACAGAAACCGAGACTGCTGATCGCGGCGGTCGCCGTGCTCATCTTGGGCGTGCTCGCCTGGCTGGTGTGGCCGTCCACGAGCAGCGGCCCGACCGTGCTGAAGTCGGCGACCGGCAGTCACACGATCCAGCTTTCGGTCGACGCGCCGAAGCTGGGCACCAATTCGTTCGGCGTGGAAGTCACCGACCAGTCGGGGAAACCGGCCAGGCTCGACAGCGTCACGGTCGAACCGGTGATGCCGCAGATGGGCCACGCGCTGTCCCCGGTCACCGCCGGTCAGGAGGGACCTGGCCGGTACCGGGCGGCGGAAACGGTGCTGCCGATGACCGGGCAGTGGGAGATCACCATCTCACTGCACGGTCCGGCCGGCACCGAGCAGGCGGTTTTTCCTTTGCTGGTCAAATAAAGGAGGGGTAGTGGATCTCACGGCGTCGGGGGCAAGGGCGGTCCCCGCAACCACGAGCGGCTCGAGGGGGTTGGCCGCGGCGAGTTTCGTGCTCGCCGGGACTTTGCTCTCGCTGACAGGTCTGACCTGGGACATCCAGTGGCACGACGACGTCGGGCCCGACACGTTCTTCACCCTGCCGCACCTGTTCCTGTACTCGGGCAGCGCGGTGGCGGGCATCGCGAGCCTGATCGTGGTGCTCAGGACGACGGCGGCGACGCGCAAGGGCCAGCCCGTCGACCCGATGGTCGGCGGCCGTGCCGTCGGCGTGTTCGGCCGGACCTTCTCGGCACCGGTCGGCTATCTGATCTCCGGCTCCGGCGCGGCGATGTTCCTGCTCTACGGCCTGTGGGACCAGTGGTGGCACAGCCTGTACGGCTTCGACGCGGTCATCTCGTCGCCGCCGCACATCGGGCTGCTGCTCTCGGTCACGGTGACCATGGTCGGCGCGGTGATGGTGTTCGCGGTGGCGCGAGGTGAGCGCTGGGGCAAGATCGGCTTGCTCGGCAGCCTGGCCGTGCTGACCGGGTTCAGCATGGTGACCGTGATCGGCCTGTCCGAGATCGACGCTGGCATCGTCAACACGGTCGTCGTCGGCACCGCGTTCTTCTCGGTGCTGACCGTCATCATGGGCGCCGAGGTGATCGGCAGGCCGGGTGGCGCGTTCGGCGTCGCGCTGGCGCTGGCCGCGATCCAGGCCGCGTTCTGGTGGTTCTCGCCGTGGGCGGCGGAAACCTACGCGGGCATGGTCGGCCTGCCGCTGCGCGACAACATCGACAACGTGCCCGACATGCCGGCGATGATGCCGATGAGCCTGATCGTCGTGGCGGCCGCGGTCGAGCTGGTGCGCCGCTTCGGCACCGGCCGCGCGATGGCCGCGCTCGGCGGCGCGATCGGCGGCCTGATCGTGACCGGCGTGCAGCCGTTGCAGCGGGCTTGGGTGTACGGCGCGGGCCTGCCGCCCGCCTCGTCGATGATCGCGACGATCGTCGCCGGCGGGGTTTTCGGCGCGCTCAGCGGATTCCTGGGCTGGCGGTTCGGCGTGATGCTGCGGCAGCTCGCGCCCGCGAAGGAGAACAGCGATGCGTAAGACAGTCATGGCGCTCGTCGGCGTCATCGGGTTGCTGCTCGGCACCGCGCTGCCTGCGGCGGCCTACGAGCCGGTGAACATCGTCCACACCGAGCAGGTCCAGGCCGGGCCGTACGCGCTGACCATCGGGTTCAGCACCTGGCCGCTGCGGGCGATGCAGTCGCTCGACTTCACCTTCATCCCCGACGGCGGGATCGAGGGCAAGTCAGGCACGTTGTCCGTGATCAAGCCGGGCGCGGAGAAGGCGGGCAGGCCTTCGCCGCTGTCCAGGCACCCGCGCAAACGCGACGTGTGGGGCCTCGACGTGGAAAGCCTCAACCTGCCAGGCGACTGGACGTTCCAGTTCGTCGTCGACGGGCCGCAAGGCCAGGGCAAGGGCACGCTGAAGCCACTGCCGGTGATGGAACAGCCTGGGCCGCCGATGGGCCTGAGCTGGGCGATCAGCACGGTTCCGCTGTTCGCTTTGATCGCGCTGATCGTCGTCGCCTGGCGACGGACACGCGCGCCGTCGGCCAAGACGTCCTGAGCGGGGCGAATGGAGGGCGTCTTCCGCACCACGGTGCGGGAGGCGCCCTTCCCTTATCCGGGTAGGTCGAACTGGCCTGCTTTGACGGCGATGAGGAACGCGTTCCACTCGCCTGCGTCGAACATGAAGACCGGGCTCGAGGTCAGCTTGGTGTCACGCAGGCCGACGACGCCGTCGCCACCCACGTTGACCTCGACACAGTTGCCGCCGTTCGGCTCGCTAGCGAACGACTTGGCCCAGCCGTCGTCGTCGAAGAAGCGCACGGCCGTGTTCGGATCGTAATCCGGTACAGACGGATAATCCGTCATGGGTCGTACCTCCGGGCTTCCAGTGAAGAGCACAGTCGCAGGGCCAAGCGGGTGATCAACTCAGCATGCCCTCGACACTCAGATTATTCCAGGAGTAGGATTAATCTCAGCGGCCAGGGTGAAGTAGTTTGAAATTCGCAACCACACTGTTCAACATGTTCGACTTTTCCCGGCAGGCCGTGACCACCACCTCGCAGGCCTCTTGGGGGAGGACCATCTGGTGATCAAGGCGAACGACCGGACGGCCGTGCTGGCCGTCGGTAGGCTTACTGCGGGGCTCACTGGGGAGAGCCGCAGGTCAGCACACCTTTTTGATCTTGGCGAAGACGCGGGCGCGAACGGTTTCGTGCTCGCACGCTGCGGATCCGAGCTGCCGCTCCCGGATATCGAATGGCTGAAGCTGGGCATGGGGATGCCCTGCGAACGCTGCCTGGGAGTCGGCGTCGCAACTGACCAGGCGCTGCTGCGCCGTGAACTGGGGGCGTGAAAGCAATGGCAGTCCGACTCACACAGACGCCGCGCCGCGAGGTGCCGTCCGTGAGCGAGACCACATCCGGGGGACGAAGGACGATCGGCCGCGCGCTGCGCGATCGCTTCGGTTTCAGCTTGATCCAGGCGCCACTACGCCAACATGTAACGCCTTGGGCCGAAGAGCCCGAGCTGCCCGGCCCGCGTCGTGAACTGGTGGCGGCCGGAAACGGCCCCGCGCCCGAGTGGAACTCGCGGCCGATCGTCGAGCAGCTGGAACTACATCGCGCTTAGGCGTTCATCTGGGCTCGGTAGTGCTCCGCGAGCTCAGCCAGGAACTGGCGGGTCTCCCCGCGTTCCATCGCGGCACCCCGCAGGCGGTCCCACGAGTCCACGAAGATCTGGAAGTCCTTGGAGTCGTCGAGGTAGAGGCCGCCCGCGGAGTGCTCGATGTAGACGAAGTCCCGCGTGCGGTCAGGGAACCGCATGATGGTGAAGTCGTTCGGCACCGAAGCGAGTTTCGCGTCGAACGGCAGCACGTGCACGTACACGCGCGGCCGCCGGTCCAGCAGCAGCAGGTGCTCGACCTGGTCGAGCATGACCGCCGGCGCCATTCCGCCGGGCGCCCGGCGCAGCGCGGCCTCGCTGATGATGAAGCGGTAATACGGCGGCTGCTGCTGGTCGAACACCGCCTTGCGGTCCAACCTGTTGCGAACCAAGGACGTCACGTCCGTCGCGCCGGCTTCGGTGAACTGCTTGAGCATGTAGTGCTCTGACTGCAGCGGACCGGGGATGCGCTCACCGTGCCAGGTGAGGATCTCCGCGGCGGCCGGTTCGAGGTCGGTGAATGTGCGAAACCAGTGCGGCACCACGGAGCGGTAGCCGGACCAGTGCCCGCGCTGGCCCGCGGCCGCGCGCGCGAGGTTCATCAGGGTTTCGGCTTCGTCGCCGTTGATGCCGAACGCGTTGAGCATCGATCGCACGTCCCCGAGCTTCACCCCGACGGCGCCCGACTCGATCTTGTTGACCTTGCCCTGGGTACAGCCCAGGAACTCGGCAACCTGCTGCTGAGTCAGCTTCGCCGCATTTCGGGCATGACGGAGCTCGTTACCGAGCTGCTTACGCCGCGAAGTGACGGTGCTGGCCATCAGCCGTGCTCTCCCAGAACACTCATCCGGTCCAGAACTCCTCTACTCGCACTCCGCGCCAGGTCGATGATGACACCGCGTCGCGCTCGAAGGAAAGATCTCCGGACGCCATCCGGCCCAGTTTACCGGCTTGGCGGGCATAGTAGACGCGTGCAGGATCTCTCACCGTCAGCCGCCTCCGTCCAGCAAGTCGCCAATGGCGTATTCGGGTACGTCCAACCGGATGGCTCCTGGTGGATCAACAACTGTGGGTTCATCGACGCAGGCGATCACAGCGTGCTCATCGACACGTGTGCCACTGAGCGGCGCACGCTCGCGCTGGTCGACTCCGTCACCTCGACCACCGGGTCCGCGATACGCACGCTGGTGAACACGCATCACCACGGCGACCACACCAACGGCAACTTCCTGGTCTCCGGCGCCACGGTCGTCGGGCACCGCAAGACCCGCGAGGCGATCCTCACGACTGGTCTGAACAAGTACGAGGGCGTGTTCACCGGCAACGACTGGGGCCATCTGGAGCTGCGCCCGCCCGAGGTCGTGTTCGACGACCGGCTGACCATTCACGCCGGAGATGTCCGGATCGACCTGATCCACCCCGGGTATGCCGCGCACACCACGAACGACGTGCTCGTGTGGCTGCCGGAACAGCGCGTGCTGTTCGCGGGTGACACCGTCTTCAACGGCGGCAGCCCGTTCGCGGTGATGGGCTCGGTCGCGGGCTCACGTGCCGTGCTGGACGTGGTGCGCTCCCTCGAACCGTTGACGATCGTCCCTGGCCACGGGCCCGTCTGCGACCTGGCGGCGCTCGACCGGCTCGACGCCTACCTGGCGTTCGTCCAGGAGCGGGCCGAGTTCGGGAAGTCGGCAGGCCTGACGCCGTTCGAGACGGCGACGCGGACCGACCTCGGCGAGTTCGCGGCGCTTTCGGAGACCGAGCGGCTGCCCGCGAACCTGCACCGCGCGTACGCCGAGCTGGACGGGCTCGAGTGGGGCGGCGAGATCGACCTGCGCGAGGCGGTCGTCGACATGGTGAAGTACCACGGCGGAGAGATCCGCTGCTTCTCGTGAGCACTACGCTTCGATTCAGAACGACGCGACCGGAAGGGCTTAGATGAGCAAGAAGGCGAGCATCGGGGTCACAGGGCTGGCGGTCATGGGCCGCAACCTGGCCCGCAACCTGGCGCGGCACGGGCACACCGTCGCACTGCACAACCGCTCGGAGGAGCGGACGCGCGCGCTGGTCGACCAGTTCGGCGACGAGGGCGACTTCATCCCGGCCTACTCGGCGCAGGAGTTCGTCGACGCCTTGGAGCGGCCCCGCCAGGTCGTCATCATGGTCAAGGCGGGCGCACCCACCGACGCGGTCATCGACGAGTTCGCGCCACTGCTGGAGCCGGGCGACGTCATCGTCGACGCGGGCAACGCCCACTTCGCCGACACCCGCCGCCGCGAGGCCGCGCTGCGCGAGCAGGGCCTGCACTTCGTCGGCACCGGCGTCTCCGGCGGCGAGGAGGGCGCGCTCCACGGCCCGTCAATCATGCCAGGCGGCTCGGTCGAGTCGTACCAGTCACTCGGCCCGCTGTTCGAGGACATCTCGGCCAAGGTCGACGGCTCCCCCTGCTGCACCCACGTCGGCGCCGACGGTGCCGGACATTTCGTGAAAATGGTGCACAACGGCATCGAGTACGCCGACATGCAGCTCATCGCGGAGTCCTTCGACCTCCTCCGCGGCGCGGCAGGCTACTCCCCCGCCGAGATCGCCGAGGTCTTCCGCACCTGGAACACCGGCCGCCTCGACTCCTACCTGATCGAGATCACCGCCGACGTACTCGCGCACGTCGACGCGTCGACCGGCAAGCCGTTCGTCGACATCGTCGCCGACCAGGCCGAGCAGAAGGGCACCGGCCGCTGGACCGTCCAAATCGGACTCGACCTCGGCGTCCCGATCTCGGGCATCGCCGAGGCCGTGTTCGCCCGGTCCCTGTCCGGGTCCTCGGAGCTGCGGGCCGCGTCCCGCGAGCTCGGCGGCCCCCGGCGCGCACCGCTGTCGGACATCTCCGGGTTCGCGGACAAGGTCGAGCAGGCGCTGTACGCGTCGAAGGTCGTGGCGTACGCGCAGGGCTTCAACCAGATCCAGGCCGGTGGCGCCGAGTACGGCTGGGACATCGACCTCGGCCGCGTCGCGGCGATCTGGCGCGGCGGCTGCATCATCCGGGCGAAGTTCCTGAACGACATCACGTCGGCTTACGAGGCCGAGCCCGGCCTGCCGACGCTGCTGACTTCGGGTGGCTTCCGGAAGGCTGTCGAAGAGGCTCAGGATGCTTGGCGCTCGGTGATCTCCACGGCTGTGGCTCTGGGTATTCCGACGCCTGGGTTCTCGACGGCTCTGGCCTACTACGACGGGCTGCGGGCTGAGCGGCTGCCCGCGGCTCTGGTTCAGGGGCAGCGGGACTTCTTCGGGGCGCACACCTATCGGCGGGTTGACCGGGAGGGTTCGTTCCACACTGCTTGGGCCGAGTCTGGCCGGCCTGAGGTTTCTTCTTAGGTTTGGTTGGGCGAGTGGAACCTTTGCTGCGTTGGATGCAGCAAAGGTTCCACTCGCTCAGACCAGTGTGACCAGCGGGCGCGCGGATGAGGCGGCGGCCGCGTAGGCCGCCCGGAGTTCCGCGACCACCTCGTCAGGCGCTTCCCGCAGTTTGGCCGGCAACGTTTGGACGACGAGAATCCCCGCTGCCGCATAGCGACAGTTGCGTTGCAGGGTTCGGGCGTACCCCTCGGAGCCCGCATGGAACTCGACCGAATCGATTTCCCAGGCAAGCCCGACTTGGTCGAACCACGCATCGGGCGTGGCGATGTAGTCCCCGGCGGCGTTGACCAGCCGCCGGTTCCACAACGGCTGCGGCAAGCCGCTCCGTCGCCACACGTGTTCCGCGGCGATCTCCGCGACCGAATGTGCGCCGGGGCGCATCTCGTTGAGCACCCGGCGAGGAATTGCGCTCCCCCGCTGCGAACCTGTGGCCAGCTCCTCGGAAAGCCGAGCCACTGTCGTGAGACCACGCTGCACGGCCTCGGTCAGCAGCGCACGAACGGGTACCAGCTTTCGCACCCGGCGAGCGGAATCCAACACCGCCCTCGTCGGCGGCGCCAGCGGAATCCCCTCTCGAACAACGACTTTCGGCATTCGCTGGGTTCGCTCGATCACCACGAAGTCACACCCGTTGAGGCGTCGCTCCTGCGGTATCAGTAGGTGAATATCCCGGCCATCCGGCACATTTCTCATACTGAATGCCCGGCAGGCCTCGTATCCGGTCACGACAGCTCGTTCGCCGCCGTAGAGCTTGGCCGCCACGAGCTGCTGCCGACGGGTAGGCGGCGCTCTGTACAGGCTCACGATCTTGGGTAAGAGCCACCGCCACGACCCGCCTGCCTCGCATTGCCGGGTGATCGTGCTCGAAGGAACGCCCAGGTCCTTCAAGTCACGAGTCCGGATTACGCCGTCTTCGCTCTCTGCCAGGAGAAGCCCGAGGTCTTCTCCCCACTCGCCACGTTTCATGCGTCGATCGTGGCACCCGGGTCCGGCGAAACCGGGCGGCAAAGCCTAGTTATCCACAGGGGTATCCAGGTGTGGACAACTTCAGTTCAGCTTGCGGCCTTCGACGATCGCCGCCAGCAGTTGCAAGGTCCATGGCTCGACCGCCTCCTTGGTCACACCCCATGCGGTCAGCAGGTCGTACGCGCGGCCCTCGCCGAGTTCCAGGATCGCGAACAGGATGTGTTCCGTGCCAATGTAATTGTGGCCGAGACGCAGGCCCTCGCGCAGGGTCAGCTCCATGACCTTCTTGCCGTGCGCGTCGAACGGGAGCTGGTCGGCGATCGTGTCCGATGGTGGGTCGAAGGAGTCCATGACCTTCGGCATCGCCTCCTGGATGGGGAGGCCGAACTCGGCGATCGCCTTGGCGGCCAGGCCTTCGGTCTCGCCGAGGAGGCCGAAGAGGAGGTGTTCGGAGCCGATGTGGTTGTTGGCGGCGTTGCGGGCCGCGGCCTGTGCGCCGATCACGACCTTGCGGGCGCGGTCGGTGAAGCGGCCGAAGGTGTTGGCCAGCTCTTCGAGGCTGGGTTCCTTGGGGACGAAGCGTTTCTGGGCGGCCTGCTTGGAGACGCCCATGCTGCGGCCGATGTCGGTCCAGGAGGCTCCGGACCGCCTGGCTTGGTCGACGAAGTGGCCGATCAGGTGATCCGCGACCTCGCCGAGGTTGTCGGCGACCAGCACCGCGTCGGAAAGCTGGGCGAGGGCGTCGCCGTCGGAGTGCTGTGTCTTGATGTAGGTGATGAGTTCGTCCAAGCGGACCGGTGAGTTCATGCGTCAACTGTAGGTTGACGATCGGCCGCGCGTCAACCCTGGGTTGACCAGGTCAGCCGAAGGGCAGGCCGACGTAGTTCTCGGCCAGGCTGGTCGCGGCGGCTCGGGAGCTGACCGTGTACCGGAGCTGGGAGACCTGGAGACGGCGCTGGAACCGGTCGGCGGCGGGGTTGATGTGGAGCATGGTCGTCATGAACCAGGAGAAGTGCTCGGCTCGCCATACCCGGCGCAGGCAGGTGTCCGAATAGGCCGACGCGGGCTCAGGATTCTTGTGCAGCAACAATTCCTTCACCGCGCGGGACAGGACCAGGACGTCGGCGATGGCGAGATTCATGCCTTTGGCGCCCGTCGCGGGGACGATGTGGGCCGAGTCGCCCGCCAGGAACAGCCTGCCGTACTGCATCGGCTCGACGACGAAGCTGCGCATCGGCGCGATGTTCTTGTCGAGGATCGGGCCCTCGATCAGGGAAAAGCCGTCCGCGGCCAGCCGAGTGTCCAATTCGGACCAAATACGGTCGTCGGACCAGGATTCGATGCGGTCGCCGTTGGGGACCTGGAGGTAGAGCCGAGTGATCTCGGGCGACCGCATGCTGTGCAACGCGAAGCCGCGCTCGTGGTGTGCGTAGATCAGCTCGTCGTCGGACGGCCGCGTCTGCGCGAGAACGCCCAGCCACGAGAACGGGTACTCGCGGTCGAAAGGCTCTTGCGACGGGATCGAGGGGCGGCTGATGCCGTGGAAGCCGTCGCAGCCCGCGATGACGTCGCACTCCAGCACCTGTGAGACACCATCGCTGTCACGGTAGGAAATACGTGGCCGCTCAGTGTCTATTTCGGACAGTGAAACATCCGAGACTTCGTAGTGGATCTGCTGACCGCGTGCCTCGTGGGCGTCGATCAGGTCCTTGACGATTTCCTGCTGGCCGTAGACCACAATGGACTTGCTGGTCAGCTCCGTGAGCGGGATGCGGTGGTCCTCGCCGTCGAAGCGGAGCGAAAGGCCTTCGTGCACAAGGCCTTCCGCGTCCATACGGGTCGCGAGACCGAGTTGGCGGAACAGGTCGACCGTCGGCTGCTCGCAGACCCCCGCACGCACGCGCCGCCGGATGTACTCGCGGTCGCGGGCTTCGAGAATCACCGACTCGATGCCCTCCAGATGGAGGAGGTGAGCGAGCACGAGCCCAGCGGGGCCCGCTCCGACGATGCCGACCTGTGTACGCAAACTAACTCCTAGATTTGGCCAATCCCTTGAGATCGAACTCGGCTGCCCGCAGTTCGTCGAGCGTCACCGGCCTGGTGGCGGCGAGGAGACGACGGGCGGAAACGTGGTCGCTGGGGCGGTTGACCGACTCGACGGCGATCAGCACGTCGTCGCGGAACGCCAGGATGGAGAACTTGCCCGCGTCCTTGTCGCCGGTGACCAGCAGGTTGTCGGCGCCGGTCCCGATACCGGCGATCTGCAGCTTGTTGCCGAGCTGGTCGGTCCAGAACCACGGGACGCTGTCGTACGGCGCCGGCGCGCCGGTGATGGTCGCGGCGACCCACCGCGCCTGGTCGACGGCGTTCTGCACGGACTCGAGACGGGTCGGCCTGCCCGCGTGCACGCACGGGAAGTTGGCGCAGTCGCCGACCGCGAAGATCTTGGGGTCGCTGGTGGTGAGGTGCTCGTCGACGACGATGCCGTTGTCGACCTTGAGCCCGGCCTCTTCGGCGAGCGTGGTTTCGGGCAGCACGCCGACGCCGATCACGACGAGGTCGGCGGGCAGATGGCGGCCGTCGGTGAGCTCGACCGACTCGACCTTGCCGTCGCCGTGCAGCGCGGTGACGCCGTGGCCGAGTACCAGCGTCGCGCCCGCCTGCTCGTGGAGCGCGGCGAAGTGCGCGGAGATCTCCGGGGTCGCGACGCGCGCGAGCAGCCGGTCCTGCGCTTCGACGACCGTGACCGGGCGGCCCGCGTGCGCGGCGAACTCCAGTCCGATGAAGCCGCCGCCGATCACGACGACGTCCTTCGCCTGCTCCAGCGCGGTGCGCAGCGAGTCGGCGTCGTCGCGGGTGCGCAGGCCGAACACGCCTTCGAGGTCGGCGCCGGGCACCGGGAGCGGGCGGTTGCGGGCACCGGTCGCGAGCACGAGGTGGTCGTACTCGAGCGAGGTCCCGTCTTCGAGCGTGACGGTCGACTCGGCGCGGTCGATCGCGGCGATGCGGCCGTCGACGAGCTCGATGTCCTTGTCGTTGAAGAAATCCTGGGGACGCAGGTGCAGCGCGTCGACCCCGGCGGTCCCCTGCAGGTACTGCTTCGACAGCGGCGGACGCTGGTACGGCACACCCGGTTCGTCGCCGATCAGCACGACCCGCCCGGCGAAACCCTTGTCCCGCAACGAAGCGGCGGTTTGGAACCCACTCTGTCCCGCACCGGCGACGAGGACCGTTGTCATTGTTGCCCCTTTCGGTTCTTAGCCCTCATCTGAGCACATCTCCGCTAGCCCGTGCGAGTGGTCTAGGGGTTGCTCACAGCATGCTCAGGGGCTGCGTTCGGCGGGCCTCGACTTCCGCTCAGCGGAAGCCGGCATCCGGGCGGCGCGTGGCGCGCCGAGTGACCGGGAAATCCCGCGCGCGGCCGCGCGCACGGCCGGGACCAGGCTGCGCGCGTCGGTGTCCTCGGCGGGGACGACCAGCGAAATCGCGGCCACGACTGTGTCATCTGTGCCGTAGACGGGCGCGGCGACCGACACCGAGACCAGCTCGATCTGGCGGTCGCTGATCGCGTAACCGTCTCGCCGGACGTCCGCGAGTACGCGCCGCAGTTTCGCGGGCGACGAGATGGTCTTGGCGGTGTAGCGCTTGAGAGGCGCCGCCAAAACCGACTCCTGGACCTCGGCGGGCGCGTTCGCGAGCAGCACCAGTCCGACGCCGGTCGCGTGCGCCGCGAGCCGCCCACCGGGGCGCGACACGACGTTGACCGCGCCGCGTGCGGAGATCCGCTCCAGGTAGACGACATCGGGGACGTCCAGCACGGCGAGCTGGACGTTCTGGTGGGTCGCCTCGTAAAGGTCCTCGAGGAACGGCATCGCGCTCTCGCGCAGGCTCATGCCGTGCGGCGAGAGCGAGGCGACCTCCCACAGCCAGAGGCCGACGCGGTAGCGGCCGTCCTCCTCGCGTTCGAGCGCGCCGCGGCGGACAAGTTCGGCGACGATGCGGTGGGCGGTGGACAGTGGCAAGCCCGCCCGGCGGGACAAATCGGACAGCGTCAGCTTCGGGCGATCCGAAGTGAAGGCGCCGAGAAGATCGAGGACACGCTCCGCCACCGAGGGCGGGCGGGCTGCGTTGTGCCGCATAGAGCCAGGTTAGCCGTCCGAACGGGCGAATGATCCCGCCCGGGTGGACAGCTCCGGAACCCGGTCGGCTCCGCTACCGTCACGCGCGAGGCTCTTGACTGGAGGAGGCGTCGTGGTGATCGAGAAACACCCCGTCGACGAGGTTCTGCCGTTCGGGCGGCTGACGCTGCTGGGCCTGCAGCACATGTCGATCATGTACGCCGGTTCGGTGGCCGTGCCGTTGATCGTGGGCAGCGCGCTGAAGCTGGACCAGGCGACGATCGCGCTGCTCGTCAACGCGGATCTGCTGGTCGCGGGCATCGCGACGCTGATTCAGGCGATCGGTGTCTGGAAGATCTTCGGTATCCGGCTGCCGGTGGTCGCGGGCGCCACGTTCAGCGTGGTGAACCCGATGATCCTGATCGGCGCCCAGTACGGCATGCCCGCGGTGTACGGCGCGATGCTCGCGTCCGGCGTGTTCGGCCTGCTGATCGCGCGGCCGTTCGCGAAACTCGTCCGGTTCTTCCCGCCGCTGGTGTCCGGGACGCTGCTGGTGGTGATCGGCGTTTCGCTGATCGGGCCTGGCGCGGCGATGATCGCCGGGCACGACACCCAGTCACCGGACTACGCGCGGCCGTCGCACATCCTGCTCGCGCTCGGCGTGATCGCGCTGGTGGTGCTGTTCACCCGGTTCCTGCGCGGCTTCGCGAACCAGATCGGCCCGCTGGTCGCACTGGCACTCGGCCTCGTCGTGGCGATCCCGATGGGACTCGTGCACCTCGACGGCGTCTCGTCGGCCTCGTGGTTCGGGCTCGCGTCGCCGTTCCACTTCGGACCGCCGGCGTTCCCGATCGCTGCTGTGCTCTCGATGTGCGTGGTCATGCTCGTGACGTACACCGAGTCGACGGCCGACCTGCTGGCGATCGGCGAGATCACCGGCAAGCCCGTCACCGACGCCGACCTGGCGCGCGGGCTCGCGACCGACGGCCTGTCCGCGGTGCTCGGCGGCGTGATGAACTCGTTCCCCGACACGGCTTTCGCGCAGAACGTCGGCCTGGTCCAGATGACCCGCGTGCGTTCACGCTGGGTCGTCGCGGTGACCGGCGGCGTGCTGCTGCTGATGGGCCTGATCCCGAAGATCGGCGCGTTCATCGCGGCGGTCCCGGAACCGGTGATCGGCGCGGTGGCCGTGGTGATGTTCGCGATGGTCGCGGCCGTCGGCCTGCAGAACCTGCGCAAAGTCGAATTTTCGGGCAACCACAACACTTTCGTCGTCGCGGTGTCGATCGGCGTCGGCATGCTGCCCGCGGTCGCGCTCGACCGCTTCGGCAACTCGATCTTCTTCAAGAACTTTCCCGCCTGGCTGCAGACGATCTGCGGGAGCCCGATCACGATCACGGCGATCATGGCGTTCACGCTGAACCTGCTCTTCAACCACCTGGGCTCCCGACGCTCCGACCCGGACCTGGTCTCGGTCTAGCCAGGTAAAATCCCAATGCGTCCTTCGGTCCGTGCAATGTCCCGAATGCGTCCTTCGGTCCGTAGGAGGTCCCCAATGCGTCTTTCGGTCCGTAGGAAGTCCCCAATGCGTCTTTCGGTCCGTAGAAGGGACCGAAAGACGCATTGGGATTTTTTTCGGGGTTAGAGGAGCCAGGAGTACTCGCGGAACTCCCAGTCGGTGACTGTGCGGGCGAAGCGGGAGAGCTCGGCGCGTTTGAGGGCGGCGAAGAGTTCGACGAAGCGGGGGCCGAGGGCTGAGGCCAGGGTTTTGTCGTCTTCCAGGGCGTAGAGGGCCTCGGGGAGGGAGCGGGGCAAGGGGGCGCCTTCGCCGGGGGGTGGGGGTGTGAGGTCGTGCTGGATGCCGTCGAAGCCGGCGGCGAGGATCGCGGCTGTCGCGAGGTAGAGGTTGGCCGAGCCGTCGCCGCCGCGGACTTCGACGCGGGCGCCTTCGGGTGGGATGCGGACGTAGGCCGTGCGGTCGTCGTGGCCCCAGTTCGCGGTGACCGGGGTGAGGCCCTCGCCGAGGCGCTTGTAGGCGGTGATCGTCGGGTTGAGCAGTGCGGTCAGCGCCGGGGCGTGCGCCAGGACTCCGGCGAGGAAGGCCATCAACGGCGGGGTTCCCGAAGAGTCCACAAGGGACACGTGCAGGTGGCAGCCGTTGCCTGCTCGCTCGTTGAAGGGTTTGCCCATGAAGGTCGCCAGCAGGCCGTGCGCGGACGCGACCTCCTTGACCACGTATCTGCTGAGGAACGCCCGGTCGGCCGCGTTCAAAGCCGAGGAGTGGTGGAGGTTCAGCTCAAACTGACCGCCGCTGAACTCGTGGTTGCCCGCGGTGGCGTCCAGGCCCATGTCCCGGCAGCGGCGCAGCAGCTGCGAGATCATGCCTTCAGGGTCGAGCGCGGTGCCGACCATGTAGCCGGCCGTGTCGCGTTCGCCGTAGGGCGCCCAGCCGCCGGAATCGCGGCGGCAGAGGTAGAACTCCAGCTCGGGGCCGAGCACGGGTGACAGGCCGCACTCGGTGAACCGGGCGATCTGGGCGCGCAGGATGTCACGCGGGGAGAACGCGAGCGGCTCGCCGTGGGTGTCGGAGATGTCGGCGAGGCACAGCGCGACGTCCGGGGAGCCGATCAACGTCGTCACGTCGGGGTGGGCGACGGCGTCCGGCCAGCCGCTCCCGGAGGTCTCCGTCGCTTCGAGCGGGTTCGCGGCCAGGTCGGTCAGCAGGAGAGCCTGGCAGAAGCCGACGCCGTGTGTCACCACCCGATGGAACTCCTCGACCGTGACCTCCTTGCCGCGCGCGACGCCGTGCAGGTCGCTCCAGAGCACTCTGACCAGGTCCGCTCCGCCGAGATCCACCCGAGCCCTCCCAAATGTTTGGTCCCAAACGATATGCTCTCACCGAGTGCCTGGACAAGCATGGAGGCGAGATGACCGAGGTTCGTGGTTTCTTCACCCCGAAGACGGCCACCGGCCGCGCCTCGCTGGTGCCGGCCCCACCTTGGCACTACTCGGGCGATCTGCTCACCATCGAATACCGGACCGACCCGGAACGGGTGGCCGAACTGCTGCCCGCGCCACTCGAACCGGCCGCCGAAGATCCCGGCGCCGTCGCGCTGATCTGGGCCGACTGGCAGTCCTGCGGCGACTCGCGCGAGGAGCTGCTCGACCCCGTCCGCGCGCAGTACAAGGAGTGCTTCGCCGTCGTCCGGTGCTCCTACCAGGGCCGGACGTACTCCCGGTGCGTCTACATCTGGGTCGACAAGGACTTCGCCATCGCGCGCGGCCTGCACCAGGGCTACCCCAAGAAGCTCGGCTCGATCCATGTGACGCGCCCGCATCCGTACGGCCCGGCGCCCCGGATCGAACCGGGCGCCCGGTTCGGCGCGACGCTCGCCGCTGGCGACCGCAGGCTCGCCGAAGCCGTCGTCACGCTGCGCGAACCCGCCGAGACCAATGGTTTCGTCAACGGTCATCCGATGGCGCACCACCGCTGGCTGCCGTCGATCGAAAAGGACGGTGGCCTGGCGCTCGACGAACTCATCGAGAGCGGCGCCGCGAGCTTCGAAGGCGGCACGCCGTGGGCCGCGGACGCCGACCTCACGCTCTTCGAATCGCCGACGGAGGAGCTCGCCGGGCTCGTCATCAGGGAACCGATCGCCGCCTACTACCGGCAAGTCGGCGTGACTTGGGATGGCGGCACGCGCCTCACGGGTTAGGGTCTGCTGGTGACCGGGCACCACAAGCTCTCCGAGACCGAGCGCGCCGTCCAGGCCAAGCTCGGGGACATCCCGCTGTTCTGGGAGCAGATGCAGGCGGCGGCGAACCTGCACCGCGCGGCCGCCGCGGTGCGCCTGCACTTCGAGAACTCGGTGCTGCGCTCGTCCGATCTCACCTGGACCGGGTTCGTGGTGCTCTGGGTCTCCTGGATCTGGGGCGAGATGGAAACCAGGCACGTCGCCGAGGAAGCGGGCATCACCAAGGGCACGCTCACCGGTGTCGTGAAGACGCTCGAGTCGCGCGGGCTCGTGGTGCGCACGCGCCACGCCACCGACGGCCGCCTCGTGCTGCTTTCGCTCACCGAAGAGGGCGAAGAGCTGATGGAGACGCTGTTCCCGGCGTTCAATCTCGAAGAAGTCTTCGTCACCTCGCGCCTGTCGACGGCCGAGTGCAAACGCCTCGCAGGCGGGCTGCGCAAGATCGTCTCGCAGGTCGAGGAAGAGGGCGAGCAGCGCCGGACGGAGCTGCACGCCGAAGGCATTCCCCCGCGTCGTGGTGGCCGTCGCAAACCCGCTTAGGCCCGTGAAACGGCTGGTTTGATCGCGGCGGCGACGACCAGCGCGCGGAACAGCGACTTGCTCGCCTGGTCGAACTGCGCGGTGTCTTCGGGATGCCATTGCACACCGAGGAACCAGCCCGGCCCGTCCGGTCGCTCGACCGACTCGATCGTCCCGTCGCAGGTGCGCGCGCCCGCGACGAGGCCGTCGCCGAGCCGTTCGAGGCATTGGTGGTGGAAACAGGACACCCTGATCGAGTCGGCGCCGACGGTCGCCGCGAGCAGCGTGCCGGTCTTGACCGCGGCCAGCTGCACGACGTGCTTGTGCCCGCGGATGTCCTGGCGCAGCGTGCCACCGAGCACCACGTTGACCACCTGCATGCCACGGCAGATCGCCAGCGTCGGCAGGCCGACGGTCAGCGCGTGCGCGGCGAGCGCGAGGTCGAACGCGTCCTGCTCGGCGTCCACGTCGTACACCGCGTCGTGCGTGACGGCCGCGCCGTAGCGGTACGGCGCGAGGTCGCCGCCACCCGGCAGGAGCAACGCGTCGCAGCGCGCCAGGCGCTCGGCGATCTCAATGGAGTCCGCGACGCCGCGTGGCGCGTGTGGATGGAGCATGACCGGCTCGCCGCCCGCTTCGAAAACGGCTTCGGCCAGCGAGCGGGCGACGACCTCGGCACGGAACCGCAACGCCGAAGCCGAGGCCGAGAACCGGGCGGGCACCGCGACGAGCGGTCTCATAATTGGACCCACGTCGTCTTGAGTTCGGTGTACTTGTCCAAGGCGTGCACCGATTTGTCGCGGCCGTTGCCGGACTGCTTGACTCCGCCGAACGGGACGGTCAGGTCGCCCTCCTCGTAGCAGTTCACCCAGACCGTGCCCGCCCGCAGCGCGCGGCTGACCCGATGCGCGGTGCTCAGGTTCGCCGTCCACACCGCCGCGGCCAGCCCGTATTCGCTCGCGTTGGCCAACTCGATCGCCTCCTCCTCGGTGCCGAAGGTGAGTACCGACAGGACCGGGCCGAATATCTCGTCGCGCGCGATGCGCATGTCCGGCCTGACCTGGTCGAAGACGGACGGTTCGAGGAACCAGCCGCCCAGCTCGTGGTGCAGTGGCTCGCCGCCGGCGCGCAGCCTGGCGCCGTCGGCGAGCCCGGACGCGATGTGCGCGCGGACCATCGCGAGATGTTCGAGGGTGACCAGCGGGCCCATCTGGGTGGCCGGGTCGAGCGGGTCGCCGACGCGCAGTGCGCCCGCGCGGCGGACGACGGCTTCGGTGAACTCGTCCGAGATGGACCGGTGGACCAGCAGCCGCGACGGCGCCGTGCACATGGCGCCCTGGTTGAAGAAGATGCCCCACGCCGCGGTGGCGGCGGCCGCTTCGAGGTCCGGCGCGTCGGGGAAGACGAGGTTCGGGGACTTGCCGCCGAGCTCCAGCCAGACCCGCTTGAGGTTGGAATCGGCGGCGTAGCGCAGATAGTGCCTGCCGACCGCGGTCGAGCCGGTGAACGCGAGCGCGTCGACCTCGTGGTGCCTGCCCAGCGCGCGACCGGCAGCCGGGCCGTTTCCCGCGACGACGTTGAGCACACCGGGCGGGAAGTCGGCCTCGGCGAGCACTTCGGCCAGGCGCAGCGCGGAAAGCGGCGAGCGCTCGGACGGCTTGAGCACCACCGTGCAGCCTGCCGCCAGCGCCGGCGCGAGCTTCCACGCGGCCATGGTCAGCGGGAAGTTCCACGGCACCACGGCCGCGACCACGCCGACCGGTTCGCGGGTGACGAGCGCGAGCGAGTCCGGCGCGGTGTGCGGCACCTCGTCCGCGAGCTTGCCCGCGAGTTCGCCGTACCAGCGGAAGGTGTTGATCACCGCGCGCAGTTCGATGGCGTCGGCCTCGGCGACCGGTTTGCCCATCTCCAGGCTGATGAGCAACGCCAGTTCTTCGCGGTGCCGCTCGATGAGGTCGGCGGCGCGCAGCAGCGCCCGGCCGCGCTCGATCGGCGCGAGGCGTGGCCACGGGCCGCGGTCGAACGCGTGGCGCGCGGCTTCGACGGCGAGGTCGACCTCCTTCACGCCCGCGTCGGCGACCTCGGCGAGCGTGCGGCCGTCACGTGGCGACCGCACGGTGAAGGTGGCGCCGCCGCCCGGCTCGGCGGCGCCACGAATGTGGTGCTCCACGACAGGAACGACGCGTTCGGCCGCCGCCAGCCAATCGGCATGGGTACGCGTTGTCATCGTTCCCCTCCGGAGCGTTTGTTTGGAGGCAAACGGTACTCCCGAAGCGAGCTTTTCGGTAATAGCTTGCGCCTATTCATCTGATAGATTATTTGGAGCCAAACGACTTGGAGGCCAGCCCCGTGCCGAACCTGCCCGAGGTGGACACCCGTCATTGGATCGGCGGCGAGCGCGTCGGCTCCGCCACCACCTTCGTCGACCGCGGCCCGCTCGACGGTGTGCCGCTGGCCGAGATTTCCCAGGGTGGCGCCGCCGAAATCGACGCCGCTGTTTCCGCAGCACAGCAAGCGTTTCCTGGCTGGGCGGCGACCTCGCGCAAGGAACGGGCCGAGCTGCTGCACGCCATCGCGGACGGTGTCGAGGCGCGGTTGGAGGAGCTGGCGCAGCTCGAAACCGCCGACAACGGCGCGCTGATCCGTTCACACCGTCGCGGCGTGATCCCCCGGGTGGCCCATAACTTCCGGTTTTTCGCCGACTGGCTGCTTGACGAACTCGGCCATCCCGACTTCGAAACCCGCGGCCACCGCAACCGGGTCAGCTGGGACCCGGCCGGGGTGTGCGCGTTGATCACGCCGTGGAACGCGCCGCTGATGCTGGCGACGTGGAAGATCGCGCCGGCGCTGGCCGCTGGGAACACCGTGGTGCTCAAGCCCGCGGAGTGGACACCGCTGACCGCGTCGCTGTTCGCCGACATCACCGCGCACGCCGGTCTGCCGCCCGGGGTTTTCAACGTGGTGCAGGGTTTGGGCCATGAGGCGGGCGCCGCGCTGGTGGCGCATCCCGGCGTGCGGCGGATCAGTTTCACCGGCTCGGTGCCGACCGCGCGCCGCATCGCGGCCGCCGCCGCGGCCAACCTGACACCGCTCAGTCTCGAACTCGGCGGCAAGTCGCCGTTGGTCGTGTTCGAGGACGCCGACCTCGACCTGGCGACCGATTTGGCCGTCGAACAGTACGACAACGCGGGGCAGGTCTGTCTCGCGGGAACGCGGTTGCTGGTTCATGCCAACGTTGTCGGCGAGTTCCAGAAACGCTTTCTGGACAAGGCTTCCCGGCTCAGGCAAGGCGACCCACGGGACGCCGAAACGGACATCGGGCCGCAGATCCACCCAGACCACTTCGCTCGCGTCGACGGTTTCGTGCGGCGCGCGGTGGACGGTGGCGCGCGGGTGCTGCTCGGCGGTGGCCCGAACACCGACCTCGGCGGGCTCTATTACCGGCCGACACTGCTCACGGATGTCGCGCCGGACGCCGAAATCGTCACCGAGGAGGTGTTCGGCCCGGTGCTGACGGTGCAGACCTTCGGCTCGGAGGAGGAGGCTGTCACGCTCGCCAACTCGACGAAATTCGGGCTGGCGGCCGTGATCGTGACGTCCGATGAAGAGCGCGCGGCCCGGGTGAGTGGGAAACTGGTCGCGGGGACAGTCTGGGTGAACTGCTTCTTCGTCCGAGACCTGCGCGCACCGTTCGGCGGGTCCCGTCAGTCCGGCATCGGCCGGGAAGGCGGTACCTGGAGCTTCGATTTCTACTGCGACGTGAAAAACACCGTTACCGCACCGGGAGGCTTCATACATGGGTGAAATCGTCGGTGCCGGGCTCCTTTCCCACGTTCCCACGATCGTGCTGCCGGAGGAGACCCGGCGAGACCTGAACAACGGCCAGGACACCACTCTCGTGCGCGGCCTGCGGCAGCTGCGGGCGGAGGTCTTCGACCGGCTGGATTACGACACGGTCGTCGTGCTCGACTCGCACTGGGCGACCACGGTCGAGTTCGTGGTGACCGCGCAGCCGCAGCGCGCCGGGCTGTACACCTCGGAGGAACTGCCGCGCGGGATGAAGCGGATCCCGTACGACTTCCCCGGCGACCCCGAGCTCGCCGAGGCCGTCGCCGCGCACGCCGAGAAGCGCGGCACCTGGATCACCGCGATCGACGACCCGTACCTGCCGATCTACTACGCCACGGTCAACCTGTGGAAGTACCTCGGCGCCGAGGGCAAGCGCTGGGTGTCGATCGGCGTCTGCCAGACCGGCGACGAGGAGGACCACCTGCGGCTTGGGCGTGCGCTCGCGGACGGCATCGCGCGAGTCGACCGGAAGGTGCTGCTGATCGCCTCGGGCGCGCTGTCGCACCGGTTCTGGCCGCTGCGCGAGCTACGCGACCACGAAGCGAGCGACCCGGTCCATGTGCGGACGCCGGAAGCGCGCGAAGCCGATCTTCGACGCATCGAGTGGTTCGAACAGGGTAGGCACGACGAGGTGCTGCGGACGATGCCGGAGTTCCGCCGGTTCAAGCCGGAGGCCGGGTTCGGGCACTACCTCATGATGGTCGGCGCGCTGGGCGAGCAGCGCTGCGCGGCGCCGGGCCGCCGGTACGGCGAATACGAGAATTCGATCGGCACCGGCCAGGTGCACCTGTGGTTCGATCGGCCGGAGGGTGGCTGGCATGCCTGAGTACCGCAGGATCCTGCTCGACGGCGCGGTGTTCGAGTGCACTGTGGACGGTGGCGAGCTGGTGTGCGCCGACGGGCACCGGGTGAAGATCGCCGACGCCGTGCACCTGCCGCCGTGCGAGCCGGGCAAGGTGATCGCGGTGCACCTCAACCACCGCAGCCGGGTCGAGGAGTTCCAGACCAAGCTGGCCGCGGCGCCGACGTACTTCCAGAAGCCGACGTCGGCGTTGAACTCCCATGGCGGCGCGATCGTCCGCCCGGTGGGCTGCCGGTACCTCAACTACGAGGGCGAAGTCGCGATCGTGATCGGCAGGACCTGCCGGGGCATCTCCGTTGCGGAAGCGGGCGACCACATCGCCGGGTACACCATCGCGAACGACTACGGCCTGCACGATTTCCGCGACACCGACGCCGGTTCGATGTTGCGTGTCAAGGGTTCCGACACGTTGTGCCCACTCGGGCCCGGCCTGGTCACCGACTGGGACTTCCACGGCAAGCGGCTGCGTACCTACGTCAACGGCACGGTCGTGCAGGACGGTTCCACCGACGAAATGGCGTGGGACATGCATTATCTGGTCGCGGACATCGCGCGGACGATCACGCTCAACCCCGGCGACGTGCTGCTGTCCGGCACGCCCGCCAACTCACGGCCCGTGCAGCCTGGCGATGTGGTGGAGGTCGAGGTCGAAGGGCTCGGCACGCTCACCAACCACATCGTCGACGGCCCGCTGGGTATCCGATCCGACGTCGGCGCGCAGCTGACCGCGTCGGAGGAAGTACTGTCGACCGCGCTCGGCGGCGACTGGGAGTTCCGCGGCATCCGCGCACCGAGGAGGTCTTAAGTGGATCTGCGTCACTGGGTCGAGCAGGCCGTTTCGTCCATTCAGGACTGGTCCGGCTCTTTTGGCTCCTTCGAAGGACATCCGGCGCTCTCGGTCGACGACGCCGATTTCGGGAAGGCGTTCGGCGAGCTGATCACCCGGCTCGGCGACAACTACCCGTACGGCCATCCACGCTATGCCGGGCAGATGCTGAAGCCGCCGCACCCGGCCGCGGTCGTCGGCTATCTGGCGGCCATGCAGATCAACCCGAACAACCACGCGCTGGACGGCGGGCCCGCGACCTCCGCGATGGAGAAGGAGGTCGTCGCCGCACTGGCCACGATGTTCGGCTTCGGCGAGCATCTCGGGCATCTGACCACGAGCGGCACGATCGCGAACCTCGAGGCGCTGTTCATCGCGCGCGAGCTGCACCCGTCGAAAGGCGTCGCGTACAGCGCCGAGGCGCACTACACGCATCTGCGGATGCTGCGGGTGCTCGGCGTCGAGGGCTACGAGGTCCCCGTCGACGGGCAAGGCCGGATGGACCTCGACGCACTGGAAGCTTTGCTGCGTAAAGGAAAAGTCGGGACGGTCGTGCTGACGACGGGCACCACCGGCCTCGGCGCCATCGACCCGATCCACGAAGCCTTGGCCTTACGCGAACGCTATGGCGTCCGCATCCACGTCGACGCGGCCTACGGCGGGTTCTTCACCTTGCTGGCCGGCGCCGAGCTGCCCGCCGAACCATGGCAGGCGATCGCCTCGTGCGACTCGGTGGTCGTCGACCCGCACAAGCACGGCCTCCAACCGTACGGATGCGGCGCGGTGCTGTTCGGCGACCCCGCGGTCGGCCGCTTCTACCTGCACGACTCGCCGTACACCTACTTCACCTCGGACGAGCTGCACCTCGGTGAGATCAGCCTGGAGTGCTCCCGCGCCGGCGCCGCGGCCGCCGCACTGTGGCTGACTTTCCGTTTGCTGCCACCGACCGCCGACGGTCTCGGACGCTCGCTGGCGGCCGGGATCCGGGCGGCTCGCGGCTGGGCGGACCTGATCGAGTCGTCGTCGGAGTTGACCCTGTACCAGCGGCCGTCGCTCGACATCGTGAGCTACTTCCCCACCGGTGCGAGCCTGTCCGCGATCGACCCGATCTCGGACCGGGTCATGCACGACGGCATGACCGGCGACGACCCGGTCTTCCTGAGCACGCTGCGCGTGACGGCGGCCGCGATGTCCGCGCGCCATCCGGACATCGCGGCCGACGCCGACGGGACGCGGATCCTGCGCAGCGTCCTCATGAAACCCGAGCACGAGGCCTACGTGCCGCACCTGCACGCCAGGGTCGAAGAACTCGTGAGTGGTATGGCCGGTTAGAACCGGCCATACCACTCACGACCTCACCTGAGCGCGTTCGCAGCGCTAGCCGACCCCCAGCCGGAGACCGCGTGGGATGAGTTCGCGCCCCGGGTCGGCGAAGTAGCTCGCGCCCGGAAGTTCGCGCAGGTGGAAGCGGCGCGCGATGAGATGGGTCAGGTTGGTCATCAGCGCCATGCTCCAAGCCATGCCCATGCACACGCGGGCCCCGACCCCGAACGGGAGGTAGGCGAACCGCGGCGCGCGGGTGCCTTCGCCGTCGGGGCCCCAGCGGTCGAGCCGGAACCGCTCAGGGTCGGTGAAGTAGCGCTGGTCGCGGTGGACCAGGTACGGCGAGCACTTGACCATCGTGCCCGCGGGTAGGTGGTAGCCGCCGAGTTCGGTGTCCTGGCCGACCGTGCGCTCCAGCAGCCAGGTCGGCGGGTGGATGCGCATCGACTCCTGGACGACCGCGCGGGTGCTTTCGAGATCCCGGGCGGCCGCCTCCCGCGCTTCCGGGTGGCGGGCCAGGTCGAGCAGCACCCAGGCCATGCCCGCCGTCGGGGACGACTGCGCCGCCAGCCAGGTCGACACCAGCGCCGAGCGCAGCGGCTGGTCGTCGAGGTCGCCGTGCCGCCCGGTCGGCGTCATGAGCAGGGTGAGGATGTCGTCCGAACCCGCCGCCCGATCGGCCCGGCGGCGGTCGATCAAGGTCTGGATGCGGGACTCCAGCTCCCGGTTCGCGCGGGCCGTCTTGGCGTGCGCCGAGCCCGGCACCCAGCGCGGCATGCGGAAGGCGGAACCGGCGATCGGGGTCAGCGCGGCGAAGAGCTCCTGTTCGCGTTCGACCATCGTGGCGGCGTCTTCGCCGAAACACAGCGCCGCGCCGAGGCCGGACGTGAGCCGCCGCAACTCCGCGACGACATCGATCTCGGCAGGCCAGCGTGCAAGCGAGCCCTCGATCGTTTCGGTGATCCGTGCCGTCCAACCGGTCACCGCGCTGGGACGCAGGCCGCGCATTCGGGCGGATCGGGTATGTGAACGCAGCGCTTTGCTCGCGCTCAATTCCCGGTGCAGATGATCGCTGGCGACGACGAACTCGGGACGGGTGAGCACCTCGCCCGCTTCGTCGGCGCCCGCCGCGACAACGGTATGGGAATCGAAACTCCATACCGGCCCGTACGCGTTGGTCTGTTCGAGTACGAAACCGAGTCTGTCCTGCTCATAGGCCGCGAGATTGCCGGTCAATCGGCTGCCGCGGGGACCGGGTGGACGATTCATGAAGGCCTCCGCGAAAAGGCCCCGGCGTCACCAGGACGCCGGGGCCGAATTGTGGCTTACAACCAGACGTAAGAGCCCGCCATCTGCGAACGGCCGAGAACACGGGCCGCGATGAAACCGACAGACTTGAAGACCTTGCGCATTATTACCTCCTGGTCGAGCCGACCCCGCCACAGGTTAAGCAGATACATCGCAATCGGGCAATTATTCACCGACCATTACACGAAATCGTTCATTCGACGACCAACGCCTGCAACGACTCGCGCAGCTTGCCGGTGACCTCGACCGGGCGGCGCGCGGCCCGGTCGACGAAGACGTGGACGAAATGGCCCTCGGCGATGACCTCCGCCCGGTCGGCCCGGTACATGCCGATCTCGTAGCGGACGCTGGACCGGCCGAGATGGCCGACACGCAGGCCGATGTGGAGGCTGTCCGGGAACGACACCGAGCCTTTGTAGTTGCAATGCGACTCGACGCAGAGGCCGATGACCTCGCCGGCCTCGATGTCCAGGCCGCCCTGCTCGATCAGCCAGGTGTTGATCACGGTGTCCATCATCGAGTAGTGCACGACGTTGTTGACGTGCCCGTAGACGTCGTTGTCCTTCCAGCGCAACGGAACCGTCTGCCAATACGCGTAGCTCACCAGAGCACCACCGAGTCGCGCAGGATGGCGGCCAGGTCGTCGCGGCCCGGCGAGCGGGGCGCGGTGGCCAGCAACCGCTGCTGCTTCAAGGTTCCTTCGACCAGCTCGTCCACATCGGACTCCGTGTAGCCGACACCGCCGATGCCGTTCGGGATGCCGATCTCGCGCATGAGGTTGATCAGCACCGCCGGCAGGTATTCGGACCGGTCGCCGGGCCACTCCAGGTCGGGCGCCAGCAGTCGCGCGACGCGGATGTGGCGTTCCGGCGCGGCGTCGTAGGTGAAGCGGAAGGCGGCGGGCGCGGTCAGTGAGACGGCCATGCCGTGCGGGACCATCGCCTCGTCGGCCGGATAGCCGGACGGCCGGAAATCCTTTACCTGACCGGCGATCGGGTACGCGTTGGCGTGCGGGATGTGCACGCCGGCGTTGCCGAAGCCGAGTCCGGCGAAGGTCGCGGCGAGCGCCATGTCCTGGCGGGCCTTCATGTCGGAGCCGTCGCGGACGGCGGCGGGCAGCGCCCAGGACAGCAGCCGCAGCGCCTGCTCGGCGAACATGTCGGCGAGCGGGTTCGAGCCACAGTAAGGGACTCGCTCTTCTGGCCGTTTACGGTCGAACTCGGTGTAGGGCTTGGCCGTGTAGCTCTCCGCCGCGTGACACAGGATGTCCATGCCCGCCGCCGCGGTGACCTCCGGCGGCTGGCTGACGGTCAAGCGGGGATCGACGACGGCCAGCGTCGGGCGCAGCCGGAGATGGCTGATCCCGCTCTTGACACGCAACGCGAGCACGTCCAGCACGCAGACCGTGGTGCTCTCCGCGCCGGTGCCGGTCGTCGTCGGCACGGCGACCAGCGGCTTCAGCGGCGCGGCAGGCGCGCGGCCACCGCCGACCGGCTTGTTGACGTAGTCCATCAGGTCGCCGTCGTTGCTGGTCAACAGGTTCGCGGCCTTGGCGGTGTCGATACTGGACCCGCCGCCGACCGCGACGAAGGCGTCCCACGGGCCGGTACCCCGCGCGAAGTCGACCGCCTTGCGCATGCTGATGTCGGTCGGTTCGACGTGAACCTGGTCGAATACCTCGACTTCCAGGCCGTAGCCCGCGATCCCGTCGGCGATCCGCTGCGGCCAGCCGGTCGCCGCGACGCCGGGATCGGTGATGACGAGCACCCGTTTCGCACCGTACTGCGTCAGGTCGTAACCGATCTCGTCACTCGACCCGGCGCCGTACTTCAACGCCGGTGCGCCGTACGTGAAAACGGTTTCGCGTTCATTCGCTGAGGTCACGGCTTCGGGCTCCCCTCCGGTGGTTTCGCGACTTTCGTCGCTTCGGGCGTGATGTAGCAGAACATCACTTGACTGGAGTAATCGTTTCCCGCTTAGCTTTGGCTTATTAGATATCAACTCGGACCGTCCGTCGCCCAGACGGCTGTACGCATCCTCACCGAGGCGGGTATCCGTCGCGTCTACGCGGTCATGGGCGAATCCTTCCTCGAACTGCTCGACAACCTGCAGGCCGAGCGCTCCATCAATGTCGTATCCGCACGTCATGACACCGGCGCGGCGTTCATGGCGGAAGCGGACGGCAAGCTGACCGATCAGCCGGCGCTGCTGCTCGCCAGCCGAGGACCGAGCGCGGCGAATCTCGCAATTGGCGTACAAACGGCTTTTCAGGACGAAACGCCCATGATCGTCCTGCTGGAAACACCGGCCACCACCCCCCAGTCCACCGTCAGCCTGCCGACCGCCGACCTGACCGCGATGTTCGAGCCGATCGCGAAGTGGTCCGGCCGTACCGACGATCCCAGCGAAGTGCCGGGCCTGCTCGTCGAAGCGATCAACAACGCGCGCATGGGACGGCCAGGCCCCGCGGTGCTCGCCGTGCCGAGCGACGCGTGGGGGGTGCCGTTCGACTCGGCCAAGCCGGTCGCCGCCATCAAGCAGCGCCAGACCGGCGCGCTCGGCCGTTCGGCCGAAGCCGTCGCCCAGCTCGTCGACGACGCGCGCTATCCGGTGGTCATCGTCGGCGGCCGCGCGCGGTCCGCCCGCGAGGAGCTGATGGCAGCCGCCGACGAGCTCGGCTTCTCCGTCTACAACGCCTTCCGCCGCCAGGACGCCTTCCCCGAGAACCACGCGCGCTACGCGGGCCACCTCGGCCTCGGCATCCCGGCCAGGCAGCTCGACGCGCTCGAGCGCGCGGACCTCGTGCTCGCGCTCGGCGCCTCGCTCGACGAGGTCACCACCCAGGGCTACCGCTACCCGACGCCGTCGCAGACCCTGGTCATGGTCGGCACCGGGATGGCCGAGACCCGCCGCCGCGGCCTGACCTTCCGCATCGACAGCGAGGTCGAGCCGTTCATCAAGGAACTACGCGTCGTCGCGAAGCCGCGCGCCCGCCGCGCGTCGGCCGCCAACGCGGCCGTGCACACCTTCATGACCCCGCCCGACACCAGCCAGAACGCGCGCGTGCACCCGGTCGACGTGATCCGCGTGCTGCGCAAGCTCGCGCCCGAAGACACGATCGTCACCAGCGACGCCGGCAACTTCGCCCAGTTCATGCACCGATACTGGATGTTCACCGCGCCGCGCAGCCAGCTCGGCCCGAGCAACGCGGCGATGGGCTACGCGGTGCCCGCCGCGGTCGCGGCGAAACTGGCCGAGCCGCGGCGCACAGTCGTCGCGATGGTCGGCGACGGCGGCACCCTGATGACCGGCCAGGAGATCGACACCGCGGTCCGCTACCGCGCGCCGATCATCGTGGTGGTGTTCCAAAACGGCTTGCACGGCACGTACGCGATGCACCAGGCTCGGGCGCACGGGCGGCTGTCCGGCGTGTCGATCGGGCTGGTCGATTTCGCTTCGTGGGCACGCGGTCTCGGCGCGGCTGGCTATACTGTGGACGACAGGGACGAGCTCGGCCCCATCATCGCGAGCGCGCTGGTGCGGCAGCGGCCGTGCGTCATCGACGTCCGCACCGACCCCGACGTGGTCACCCCGGACGTCCGGCTCAGCGGCCTGCTCGGCGCGAGCAGGCCGGCACCGCAAACGGAGTAGTAAACGATTTTCTTGATATTCGCACAGGTACCGACGAGTATCGAAGACGAAATCGACACGCTACGGCCACGAACGACCATTTTCGTCGGTGGAACGTGGCACAATCGAAGACACCCCGACCGAAGCTGATCGGGTGGCCTCGGGGGCAAGATCATCACGAACTTTAGGGGCTCATATGGCCGAAGACACATCTCGGTATGACAAGGCCCACTCCACGTCCGGAGTGGCTCCGGTGCAGTTCAGCGCCAGCGCTGAGACGCACGACATCGCCGTCAAGGCCACGAACCGCGACGCCGTATCGCGTTCGCCGTTCGCCACCGACGGCGTCGCGTCCACCCGCGACTGACCCGCACCGCTCGGGTGACTCGGGTTGTCCCCACCAGGCGACCTGTGGTTTACTTTTCATGGTCTCGGTTTTTGTGTTCGTGGTAGTTCACGCTCGCAAGACTTCGCGGGCGTAGTGTCTCCTCATTTCGAGGAAGCAAACCGTTCGGGTATTGACCCTTGGTCGCCGCTGTGGCTTCCTTGTTTGTTTTTGTTTTACCTATGGAGACTTTTTATGACTCAGGGCACCGTGAAGTGGTTCAACTCCGAGAAGGGGTTCGGCTTCATCACTCCCGACAACGGCGGCGGCGACGTCTTCGTGCACTACTCGGAGATCCAGGGCAACGGGTTCCGTAGCCTCGAAGAGAACGCCCGCGTGGAGTTCGAGATCGGCCAGGGCGCCAAGGGGCCGCAGGCCACCTCGGTCACGCTGGTCTGATCCACTTCTTGCCGAAAAGGCCGTCACCCGTTCGCGGGTGGCGGCCTTTTCCTTATGCTCGACCACATGACCAGCTCTTACACCGTCACCGGCATGTCCTGCGGCGGCTGCGCAGGCTCCGTCAGCCGCGCACTGAACGCACTCGACGGCGTCTCGAACGTCAAGATCGACCTCAAGACCGGACAGGTCACAGTGGACAGCGCCGACCCCATCGCCGAGTCGGACATCCGCGCCGCCATTGAGAAAGCCGGCTACAAACTCGCCTGACCCGGGTGACAAGGGCGGCCCTTGTCACCCAGAGCTTCGCAAGGGCGCCCCTTGTCACGCGCCAAGGTGGACGAGCGCGAGCGAGTGGAAGAATTTCTGCACCCAACGGAGCAAACCTTCCACTCGCGCCAAGACTTGAGCGGCACGCACCCGAACAAATGTCCACAAAGGACCAAAACTCTCGCCCTTTGTCCTATAATGTCGCTTTTGTCCAACTTTTCGAGCGGTACTGAAGGAGTGAACGAGGCGTTCACAACGCTCATCGTTGTGAACGTGGCGTTCGCGCATCCCGCCCGCCCGGGAGCGTCGACGTTGCCGGGCCCCGCGACCGCGCCGTATGAAGGCTCCCTTCATACAGGGGCAGGTCAGGGTGAGCGACCTCCACCCGGGGGTCCACCCCTTGATGGTCCCGCTCCACCCCGCTCCGTCCCTAACGTTCACGCCATGGACAAGAACGACCTGCTCAAGTTGGCAACGGACAAGGCACAGGAGAAGATCAAAGGGGGCGCGATGACGGGCAAGGCTTGGATCGGACTGCTGCTGATAGGTCTGGTGGTACTCATGGGCTTTCTCGCCTACCGGCTCATCCTGATCGAGCTCATCACCCACTTGCGCGACTAGGAACACCATGCGCCGACCCGTTCTCCCGGACACGCTCGCGCCAGGCTGGCTGGTGGTGCAGCTGCTGGGCACGCTGCTCATCGCCGCGACGCTGGCCACCGCGCGGGAACATCAGCCGCTGGTGTGGGTGCTCTACGGCGTGAGCACGCTGGCGTGGCTCGGGTTCGTCGGCACCGATCACCGGTGGCCATGGCTGGCGCAGGGCCTGCTCGCGGCGTCGACGCTGATTCCCGCGATGACGTTGGGGCTCGCCGAAGACTCGTCGGCGATCGTCCTGTGCGTCATCACGCTCGGCAGGCTGGCGACGATGGCCAGGCTGAGTGTGCTGTCGATCGTGCTGGTCGGCTCCGCGGACATCGTGCTCGCGCTGGCGCTGGACAAAGACGGCCTCGTCGACGCCGGCGTGATGCTCCTCTTACTACTGCTCGGTCTCAACAGGCGGCAGTACGAGGTCCAGGCCGAGCAAGCGCACGCGCTGCTGGAGCAGACCAAGCTCGCGCAGGCCGAACACGCGCGGGCCGCCGCGCTCGACGAGCGGACGCGGATCGCGCGGGAGATCCATGATGTGCTCGCGCATTCCCTTGGCGCGCTGGGGGTTCAGCTCGAACTGGCCGAGGCGCTGCTGGCTGAGAAGTCCGATGTGGACAACGCGCTGGCCACGATCAGGCGGTCGCGCAGGCTCGCGGCGGACGGGCTCGCCGAGGCGCGCAATGCCGTCTCCGCGTTGCGGCGGGATGTTCCGTCGCTGATAGAGGCGTTGGAGGCGCTGGTCGACGCGCATCACGGGGTCGTGGAGTTCGAGGCGACCGGTGCGGCGCGGCCGTTGCCGACGGCGGCGACCGTGTCCTTGGTCGGAACGGCGCGGGAGGCGCTGACCAACGCGGGCAAGCACGCGCCGGGGGTTCCGGTCGCGATGACGCTGGAGTTCGGCGAGGGTGTCGTGCGGCTGGTCGTGCGGAACGAGGCTTCGGGGGTGGCGGGGTCCGGGTTCGGGCTGACCGGGATGGGTGAGCGGCTCGCGCTCGCTGATGGGACGCTGACCTCGGGTTTCGAAGGGAAGTACTGGGTGGTTTCGGCGGAGGTGCGCGCGTGATCAAGGTGCTCGTGGCCGACGATCAGCAGGTCATGCGCGAGGGATTGGTCGCGCTGCTCGGCATGGTCGACGGCATCGAGGTCGTCGGCTCGGCGGCCAACGGCGCGGAGGCGCTCGCGCTGACCGCCACGGCCTGCCCCGATGTCGTGCTGATGGACCTGCGGATGCCGGTGCTGGACGGTGTCGCCGCGACCCGGCGCATTACCAGCGAGTATCCGGGCACGGCGGTGCTGGTGCTGACCACGTACGCCGACGACGAGTCGATCGTCGGTGCGCTCAAGGCGGGCGCGAAGGGTTATCTGACCAAGGACGCGGGCCGCGCGGAGATCGGCGCGGCGCTGCGTTCGGCCGCGGCCGGGCAGTCGACGTTCGACGCCGCGGTCGCCCAGCGCCTGATCGAGGCGTTGAGTTCGAAACCAGCGCGCAAGCGTGTCGAGCTGCCGGACGGGCTGACCAGCCGTGAGGCCGAGGTGCTCGGGCTGGTCGCGGGTGGCCTGAGCAACGGTGAGATCGCCGCCGAGCTGTTCATCGGCGAGGCGACGGTGAAGACCCACATCAACAACACGTTCGCGAAGATCGGCGTGCGTAACCGGGCGGAAGCGGTCCGGTACGCGCTCGCCAACGACCTCGGGCTGTGACCGAGTTCGGGCGTGGCTAGGTGGCTGTCGACTAGTCGTCTCGGCTACCTTCATCCCCGTATGTATTGGGGAGGGCCATGACCACCACTGAAGCGCGGCCGGGTGCGCGACCAGCACCGCCGCGTGAGCCGAAGTCCGGGCTCGCGAGCCTGCTGGCTCTTCCCGGGATGGCGGTACGCGGGATCATCCGGTCGACGCGCGCGACGCCGGGACGGCTTTCGGTGATCGGGGTCGGGCTCGGCCTGCTCGTGCTGCTGACCGGCATCATCGCGACCGTCGGTGTGCAGACGAAGAAGGACACGATCAACGACCTGATCGATCACCGCGAGCCGCTGGCCGTGGCGTCGCAGCAGGTCTACCGGTCGCTCTCGGACGCCGACGCGACCGCGGCGAGCGCGTTCCTTTCGGTCGGCAGTGAGCCGCCCGCGCTGCGTGCCCGGTACGAGCTGGACATCGCGCAGGCAGGCGCCGCGCTCGCGAAGGCCGCCTCCGACGCCGGTGACGGCGCCGCGCAGCAGGTCAACCTGGTCGGCCAGCTGCTGCCGGTCTACACCGGCCTGGTCGAGACCGCGCGCGCGAACAACAAGCAGGGTTACCCCGCCGGCGCCTCCTACCTGCGCGAAGCTTCGGAACTCATGCGCTCCAAGGTGCTGCCCGCCGCGCAGGAGCTCTACCAGATCGACACCGACCGGCTCGCGAACTCGCAGGACGACGCGAACGCGTTCCCCTGGCTGAGCACGCTGCTCACGCTCGGGCTGCTCGCCGCGCTGGCCGCCACCCAGATCCACCTCACCCGCAAGACGAACCGGGTGATCAACGTCGGGCTGCTGGTCGCGACCGGCGCGGTCGTGGTCGGCCTGCTGTGGGGCTCGGTCGCGATGATCGTGCAGAGCACGCAGGTCCGCGGCGGCGAGGCCGACGGCAGTCACCAGGTGGACGTCCTGGTCCGCGCGCGGATCGCCGCGCTGCAGGCTCGCGCCGACGAGACGCTCACGCTGGTCGCCCGCGGCGACGGCGCTTCCTACGAAAAGGATTTCGCCTCGCTGCAGGCGCAGCTGATCGGCGCCGACCAGAAGAGCGGGCTGCTCGGCGAGGCCAAGGGACTCACCGCCGCCAAGACCGAGGTCGAAGCGGCGAACCAGAGCGCGCTCGCCTGGTTCAAGGCGTACGCCGAGATCCGCAAGACCGACACCAGCGGCCAGTACGACGACGCCGTGAAGGCGGCCATCGATGTGTCCAAAGAGGACGGTTCGGCCGCCGCTTTCCTTCGCCTTGACGAAAATCTGGTCAAGGCCATCAACGTCGGCAGGCAGAACTTCCTGGACGACACCCGATCAGGCGACCGCTGGCTGACCTTGCTCGCGCCGGGACTCGGCGTGCTCGCGGTCGTCGCCGCGGGCGGGGTGGCCATCGGCATCCGTGAACGGCTGAGGGAGTACCGGTGAAGCGGCTTTTCGGAATTCTCGGCGTCGCGCTGCTGGCCACCGCCTGCGGCAGTGCCGGGACACCGGTCGACCCCGCGCCGGTCACCGAGGCGATCCGGCCGCAGCCGGCGCATGTCGGCGGCGCCGACCTGAAACCCGACGCGGCGAAGACCGAATGCGGCGACCCGCTCGCCTCCCTTGCGCCGCAAGGAAAATCCATCACCGGCACGATGGCGAAGATCAAGGAGCGCGGGCACCTGATCGCGGGTGTCGACCAGACGACGTTCCTCTTCGGTTTCCGCAACCCGACCACCGGGGCGCTCGAAGGTTTCGACATCGACATGGCCAAGCAGGTGGCCAAGGCGATCTTCGGTGACGACAGCAAGATCCGCTTCCGCGCGATCCCGTCGTCGCAGCGCGAGAACGTGTTGAAGGACAACCAGGTCGACATCGTCGTCCGCACTTACAGCATCAACTGCAGCAGGCTCAAGGACATCGCGTTCTCGTCGGTGTACTACAAGGCGGGCCAGAAGATACTGGTGGACAAGAGTTCCCGGGTGAAGAGCCTGCCGGATCTGGCGAACAAGAAGGTGTGCGCGACCAAGACGTCGACCTCGCTGACGAAGATCGCCACCGACCCGGCGAAGCCGATCCCGGTCTCGGTGGACAACTGGTCGGACTGCCTGGTGATGTTGCAGCAGGGCCAGGTCGACGCGGTGTCCACCGACGACGTGATCCTCGCGGGCATGGCGGCGCAGGACCCGACCGTGCAGGTCATCGGCGAGCCGTTCACCACGGAGAACTACGGGATCGGCATCCCGAAGGACAACGACGACATGGTCCGCTTCGTGAACGCGGTGCTCGAAGACGTGCGGGGCAACGGCACCTGGAAGCAGAGCTACGACCGCTGGCTCGGGGGACGGCTGCCACCCGCCGACCCGCCGCAGCCCACGTACAAATGACGCTTTTTCGGATCGGGAGGTAGCAGTGTCGGAGGAGCCGCGCCGTCCTCGGCACGCAGCACCTGACGCCCAGGAGCCGGAGGCGCCCGTTTCCGGCAGGCTCGAAGAGTCGGCGGCCGAGCGCACGATCTTCCACGCGCCGGTACGGCCCGCGGCCTCGCCGGACGCGCCGACCAGGGAGAACCTGCCGCCAGTGCAGGCGCAACCGCAGACGCAGGCCGTCCGGCCGTACTGGGAGCCGAACAACGACCCCCAGCCGACGAGTGTGCTGTCCGCGCCGACGCCGGAAACCCAGAGCATCATGCCGCCGACGCCACCGGCGACCGGTCCCGGCGTCCCGCTGCCGGATCCCGGCACCGAGAGCGTGCTGCCCGAGCGCAGCACCGGCACCGGGCACGGGACGGGCGCGGGCACCGGTGGCGGCACCGGCTCGGGCGCGTTCCCCGGCACCTCGCGGCGGACGTCTTCGCGGACGTCACGGCGCGGCAGGCTGGGTGCCGGGCTGGTCGACGTCCCGCGCGTGCCGTACCGCGATCCCGAGTCCGCGGTGCTCGACAATCCGATGGTCTCCGAGGAGAAGCGCTTCTGCGGGGCGTGCGGGTCGAAGGTCGGCCGTGGTGAGAACGGGAAACCCGGTGCGCCGGACGGCGAATGCGCCAACTGTGGCGAGCCGTTCTCGTTCGTGCCGAAGCTGGCGCCGAACGAGATCGTCGGCGGCCAGTACGAGGTGCTCGGCGCGCTCGCGTACGGCGGGCTCGGCTGGATCTACCTCGCGCAGGACCACAACGTCAGCGACCGCTGGGTGGTGCTCAAGGGCCTGATCAACACCGGCGACGCGACCGCGATGCTGGCCGCGGCGAACGAGGTCCGCTTCCTCGCCGAGGTCGAGCACCCGAACATCGTCAAGATCCACAACTTCGTCCAGCACGCGGACCCGAAGACCGGGAACTCTGTCGGCTACATCGTGATGGAGTACGTCGGCGGCCAGTCGCTGCGTCAGCTCGCGCTCGCGCACCACCGCGAGACGAAGCGGCCGGAGCCGCTGCCGATCGGCCAGGTCATCGCGTACGGCCTGGAGATCTTGCCCGCCATGGGTTATCTCCACTCGCAGAGCCTGCTGTACTGCGACCTCAAGCCGGACAACGTGATCCAGACGCACGAGCAGCTCAAGCTGATCGACCTCGGCGCGGTCCGCCGGATGGACGACTACGAGAGCCCGCTGTTCTTCACGACCGGGTACAGCGCGCCGGAACTCGCGAAGCAAGGCGCTTCGGTCGCGTCGGACCTCTACACGGTCGGCCGGACGCTGGCCGTGCTGAGCTTCGAGTTCGCCGGCTACACGAGCAAGTACAAGACCACGCTGCCGCCGCCGAGCGAAGTGCCTTTGTTCTCGCTTTTCGGTTCGTACTACCGGTTCCTGAAGCGTGCGACGCACGCCGACCCGGACCGGCGGTTCATCGCCGCCGAGGACATGGGCGACCAGCTGACCGGGGTGCTGCGCGAGATCATGGCGCTCGGCACCAACGAGCCGAGGCCCGGCGTCTCGACGGTCTTCGGACCCGAGAGCCGCGCGTTCGGTGTGGACCTGGTCGTGCCGGAACCCGGCCAGAACGTGCCGTTGCCGGATGCCCGCGAGGTCGTCACCGGGCTGCCGGTCCCCCAGGTCGACACCGACGACCCCGGCGCCGGCGTGCTCGCGACGAACACGGTCGCGGATCCGCGCGAGGCCATCGAGTCGCTGGCGGGCGCGCCACGCGAGTCGATCGAGGTGCGGCTGCGGATCGTGCGTGCCCGTATCGAACTCGGCGAGCTGGCCGAGGCGCAGCGGCAGCTGCAGGCCGCGCAGTACCTGGCCATCAAGGCCGGTTTCCCGCACGACTGGCGGATCGACTGGTACCGCGGCCTGATCGAGCTGGCCGGTGGACGGCCACGCGTCGCGCATGTCGCGTTCGACTCGGTGTACGACGAGCTGCCCGGTGAGATCGCGCCGAAGCTGGCGCTCGGGATCAGCGCGGAAGGCGTCGGCGACTACTTCGGCGCCGCGCGGTTCTACGAGCTGGTGTGGCGCACGGACCGGTCTTACGTCAGCGCCGCCTTCGGCCTCGCGCGGGTCTACCTCGCGCAGGGCGCGCGGGCGGGCGCGATCGAGGTGCTCGAAGCGGTGCCGCTGTCGTCGACGCACCACACGGCCGCGCAAGTGGCCGCCATCAAGATCAAGACCAGGGTCGGCGGCGACGGCAAGGCGGTGACCGAGCGCGACCTGCTCGACGCGTCACACCGCCTGGAGCGGCTCACGCTCGACGCCGAGCGCCGCACCCGGCTCGCCGCCGACGTGCTCGAATCCGCGCACGACTGGCTGCGGACGGGACAAGCCCAGCCAGGAATGCGCGTCGTCGGCTGCGCGCTGGAGGACCGTGAAGTCCGCTTTGGACTCGAGCGGTGCTACCGCGCGCTGGCCAGGCTCGCGAACACGGCGGAGCAACGGATCGCGCTGGTCGACAAGGCCAACGCGGTCCGGCCGCGCACGCTGACCTAGGGATTGAGGTCGGGCCGTCGCTGGCTCGACTCCGAGAGCTTGGCGATCGCGTCCTTGTCGCCGTGCGTGGTGAAGTGCTCGACGGCGACGATCACGAACAACGCACGCGCGCGCAACGCGATCGGCCCGTCCTCGGCGTCGAGGTGGCCGTTCGCGCTGACGTACACCTTGCGCCCGGCCATCCCGTCGAGCTTGCCGACGATGAACAACGTCGAGCCCACCGGCACCGGGCGGAGGAAGTCGGTCTCCAGCCGTCCGGTGACGGCGGGCTTGCGCAGCTGATAGCCGACGGTCGCGCCGAGCGCCTCGTCGAACGCGGCGGCCAGCAGCCCACCGTGCGCGAGCCCCGGCGCGCCCTGGTGCGCGGCGGTGACGGTGAACTGCGAGTGCACCGTGTGCTCATCGCCCATTGTGGACTGCAGCCGCAGCCCGGTCGGCACCTCGTCACCACAGCCGAAACATTCGCTGTAGTGCGGGCCGAGCTTGGTACCCGCCGATGGCGCCTTGGGGTGGACGGGTACCGGCTCTACATCGACCGGCGGCCAGTCGGGGACGTTACGACTCATGCGCAGACGTTAACCCCTGCCGCCGCCGGATCACGCGTGAACTGACCACCCGGCGCAGTGAAATGCCCGATGTTTCAGGAAGCAGCAAAATCGGGATCGCCGCGATCGCGGCCGCGCCCATCAGGTAGTACGCGGGCCACAGGTTGTTGCCGGTGCTGTCGACCAGGCTGCTGACGATGTACGAAGCGGTGCCACCGAACAACGCGGTCGAAACGCTGTAACCAATGGAGAAGCCGCCGTACCGTTCCGGCGTCGGGAACATCGCGGGCAGCGTCGCGGCGAGCACGGCGAGAATCAGCACCAGCGGGATCGCGATCATCGCTACACCCAGCGCGAGCTGCAGCACGTTCCGGTCGTCCTTGGACGCTTCCATGATCGAGAACGCGGGAATCGGCAGCACGAGGAATCCCGCACACGACGCGATCAGGATCGGTTTCCGGCCTATCTTGTCGCTGAACGAGCCGACCGGGACGATCACGATCAGCATGAACAGGATCGTGCCCAGAATGATCAGCAATGGCGCGTTCCCGGAGAACCCGACCACGTCCTTGAGGTAGGTCTCCAGGTAGGTGATGACGATGTAGTCGGCGACGTTCAGCATCACGACGATGCCGATCAGGTGCAGGATCGACGACCAGTGCTTCTTCAGCAGTGTCTTCAACGGCGACTTCTCGACCTGCTTCTTCTGCTCCAGCTCCTGGAACAGCGGGGTGTCCTCCAGCTTGTTCCGCAGGTACAGACCGATCAGGCCGAGCGGACCGGCGATCAGGAACGGCAGGCGCCAGCCCCACTCGCGCATGGCGTCGTCGCCCAGCGCGATGGTGAACAGGGTGACGAACCCGGCGCCCATGGCGAACCCGACCAGCGTCCCGAATTCGAGCCAGCTACCCCAGAACCCACGTTTGCGCGCGGGCGCGTACTCGGCGATGAACGTCGCCGCCCCGCCGTACTCCCCGCCGGCGGAGAAACCCTGGATGGTGCGCAGCAGGATCAGGATGACCGCCGCGCCCGGCCCGATGGTCGCGTACGACGGCAGCAGCCCGATCACGAACGTCGACCCGGACATCAGGATGATCGTCAGCGCCAGCACCTTCTGCCGCCCGATCTTGTCCCCGAGCGGCCCGAACACGAAGCTGCCGAACGGCCGCACGATGAACGTGATCGCCAGCACCGCGAAGGTCGCCAGCGCGCCCTCCGAAGTACTGGAGGCGTTGAAGAACACCTGGCCGAGGATCGCGGGCATGAACCCGAAGACCCCGAAGTCGTACCATTCGATGCAGTTACCCATGGCCGCTCCGGCCACAGCCTTACGAATTTCTTCAGGCGGTGCCTCGCGGACCGTGTCCGCCGCATTCGATGACATGCGTGCCGGGGTTCCCCCGAATGGGTGTAGTGAAACGTTCCCCAGGTCGACGCCGGGTTACTTCACGCGAACACTCCCGTCCGCGACCAGCTCAAGTTGACCTTGGGGCCCCTGCCCGCCGCAGTCCGGCCCGTTGGGGAACAGCATCTTCGGGATGAGGTGCACCGTACGCGTCGGCCCGCCGTCGAACCCGACGGTCACCTTGACCTCGGCGGCAGGCAGGCCGGGCAGGTCCGCGAACCCGTGCTTCCCGCCGGTCGGCACGGCCTGCGCCGAGCAGACGTCCGCGTTCGTGCAGGTCGTCGGCCCCGCCTTGGTCGACGGGCTGAGCGTGAGCTCCTTGGTGTGACAGTCACCGTTCCAGCAGACCTCCATCTGGCCACCGGTGATCGCCGCGGCCACCTCGGGCGCCAAGTCGACACCGATCCCGGTCGACGCGCCGATGGCCGTGCATTCAGGGCCACCGCCCGAGCCGACCGCGCCGCACGCCGTGACGGTCACCAAAACCAGCGCGACGGCTGGTACACCCCATGTTTTCCCCATGCGGCAAGGACGACCCGAACCCGCGATCCGGTTGCATCGCCGCGCCGGCCGAGTTCCAAGACCCACCGATCGGACCTACCCCGCGGTAGGCAACAGCTACTAGAAAGTAGGTTAATTATCGGACTGGTGTATCAACGAGGAGACCACCGTGCGTCGACTGTCCGTGATCCCTGCTCTGCTCATCACGGCGGCGGTCGTCGCCGCTCCCGCCGAAGCCGCCGGCGTCAGTTACGTGTCGATCGGCGACTCGTACACCTCCGGCTCGCTCATCCCGAACCAGGTCAACCTGCCGTGCACCCGTTCCGACCGGAACTACCCGTCGCTGGTCGCGCAGGGCATCAAGCCCGCCAAGTTCACCGACGCCAGCTGCGGCGGCGCGACGACCGAGCACATGACCGGTGCGCAGATCCCGCTCAACACTCCGCAGTTCGACCGGCTCAAGGCGGACACGTCGCTGGTGACCGTCGGGATCGGCGGGAACGATGTGCCGTTCGCCGAGGTCGTCGTGACCTGCGCGGGACTGGGCGCGTTCAAGCCGCACGGCTCGCCGTGCCAGGACTACTACTCGAGCAACGGGCACGACCGGCTCGGGGACAAGGTCCGCGCGGTCGGGCCCAAGGTGAAGAACGTGCTGCTGGGCGTCAAGGCGCGGTCGCCGCAGGCGAAGGTCGTGCTCGTCGGCTATCCGACGCTGATGCCGGACGACGGGACCAACTGCTGGCCGTTCCTGCCGATCTCCGACGGCGACGCGCCTTATCTGCGTGACATCACCAAGCTGCTCAACGACGTGCTCGCCGAGCAGGCCGCGGCGGTCGGCGCGGTCTATGTCGACACCTACGAGTCGAGCGTCGGGCACGACATGTGCAAGCCCGCGAGCGTGCGGTGGGTCGAGGGGATCGTGCCGTCGAACCCGGCCGCGCCGGTTCACCCGAATGCCGCCGGCGCGCGGAACCAGGCCGCGCAGGTGCTCGCCGCGCTCAGTTGAGCCCGGTCGCGCTCGTCGAGGACGACGGGGAGGACGAGGTCGTGGTCGTCGACTCACTCGGAGTGACGACCACGGTCTCGGTTACCGTCGAGCGCGTCGGCACGGGGACGATTTCGGTGACCGTCGGGCGGGCAGGCGGACGGCCGGTGACGGTGATCGTGACGGGCTGGGCGGGCGTCGAGGTCTCCGTTGGCGCGACGACCGCGCCGACGGGGGCCGGTGGCCTGCCGTTTTCCCGGTTCGCGACCAGGATGGCGGCGACGAGGAGTCCGGCGGAGAAGCCGGCGAGGCACACGACGGCCACGGAACCCACGTTCGATGCCATGGTGTCCCTCCTCCAGGCGAGGTTACCGAGTGTTATGTCCTTCGCTTGACCAACTTCGCTCAGCCTCTGGGGATCTCTACCGGCTACTCGCCTTGATCTTAAGTTCTGTTACAGAGCGTGCAACCGGGCGCGCGGCCTCATTCGATTAAGCTTTCCGGCGAAAGTTGAGCCTTGCCGACTCAACTCTGGCATCGTGGATGCCATGATCGCTGGGGGTCTGCTGCGGAACATCGACTTTCGCAGACTGTGGATCGGTGACGCGCTCAGTCAGTTCGGGAGCCGGGTCGGCGTGCTCGTGGTGCCGTTGCTGGCCATCGAGACGTTGCACGCGACCGCGTTCGAGGTCTCGCTGCTGCGCATGCTGGACACGCTCGCGTACCTGCTGCTCGGCCTGCAGGTCGGCGCCTGGTGCGACCGGGCGCGCACTCGGCCGCTGCTCATCGCGGCGGACGTCGGCCGTGCGCTGATCCTGCTTTCGATCCCGCTCGCCGCGGCGTTCGGCGTGCTGACGCTGGGGCACCTGCTCATGGCGGTGTTCGCGGTCGGCATGCTGACGGTCGTCTTCGACATCGCCCATCAGACCTACCTGCCGCGGCTGGTGTCCCGCGACGAACTGCTCGAAGGCAACGCCCGCCTGCAGACGAACCTCTCGGTCGCCGCTGTCGCCGGGCCGAGTTCGGGCGGGTTCCTGTTCCAGCTGACCGGCGGTCCGGGTTCGCTGCTCGTCACCGCGTTCGGGTTCCTCTGGTCCGCGGCGTGGATACGCCGTATCCACCGACCCGAGCCACGCCCGGAAGCGGCCAAGCGAAGTCTGCGCAGCGAGATCGCGGAAGGCCTGAAACTGGTCTTCGCCGACCGCCTGCTGCGCGCGATGGGCGTCAGCAGCGCGGTGATCAGCCTGTTCCAGTCCATCCACCTCGCGCTGGTGGTCGTGTTCCTGCGCCGCGAGATCGGCCTGTCCCCCGCCGCGATCGGCCTGCTGAGCACGACCACGCTGCTCGGCGCGCTCGCGGGCGCGCTGACCGCGCGTCGAGTCAGCGCGAAGTTCAGCGAAATCGAGACGCTCAGGCTCGGCTATTTCGTCTTCGGGCTGGTGTCGGCGTTCTTCCCGCTGACCATGCCCGGCTGGGGACTCGTCAGCTATGTGATCGCCGGTTTCGGCGGCAGCTACCTCGTGATCGTGACGAACGTCGTGGCCGTCAGCCTTCAGCAGTCGATCACGCCGGAGCGGCTGCGTGGCCGCGTCAACGCGACGATCAAGTTCCTGCTGTTCGGCACCGCGCCGATCGGGAGCCTGCTCGGCGGGATCATCGCCAGCGGATTCGGTACTCGGGTGGCTTTGTCTGTGGCCGCCGCGGGTCTTTTCGCAAACGGGGTCTGGTACTTGGTTTCACTGCGCCATCACGCCTTGAGCCCGTCGAACACGACCTTGGACGGCCCGGCGCCACCGGCGTAGCGGTCCATCGCGAGGCAGCCGACGATCAGCGCGCGCAGGTCGGCGACGTCGATGTCGGCGCGCACCGCGCCCGCCGACTGCGCGAGCGCGAGCAGGTCGGCGAGTCCGCCTTGGAGGTCGCTGTCCGCTTCGGACTTGAAACCGAGCCCGGTCGACTCGGCGAGCGCGTCGCACAGCGCCTTGTTGCGGGCGCACTGGTCGATCACCCGCTGGAGGTACCCGAAGAAGGCGGCGCCGGGATCAGGTGACCCGAGCAGGTCACGCGCTTCCTGCGCGAACTGCTCGATCCGCTCCAGGATGACGGCTTGGAACAGCGCTTCCTTGCTGGGAAAATGCCGGTAGACGGTGCCCGCGCCGACCCCGGCGCGGCGCGCGATCTCGTCGAGCGGCACGCCGAGTCCCTCGGCCGCGAAGACCTCTTCGGCCGCTTCGAGCACGCGTGCCCGGTTGCGGCGCGCGTCGGCACGCAACGCCGGTTTCGCGACGGTCACCAGGTCCTCCAAGTCAGGCGGGGCTCTCGTAGAGCATCAACTCGATCGCTGACCAGCACATTCCCCACTATGGTCCAGGTCATGGGGAACGCTGCCGAAGACTGGGAAGAACACGCCCGCAAATGGATCACCTGGACCAGGACACCTGGCCTCGACTCGTATTGGCGCTACATCGACGACTTCCTGAAACTCGTCCCGGCGCCCGGTAAGTCCACTTTGGACCTGGGGTGCGGCGAGGGCAGGCTCAGCAGGGATCTCACCGAGCACGGCCATCAGGTCACCGGGATCGACGTCTCGACGACGTTGATCGACGCGGCCCGTGAAGCGCACCCGGAAGGCGAATACCTGCTCGCCGACGCGTGCGACCTTCCGTTCGAGGACGAGAGTTTCGACGTCGTCATCGCCTACAACGCGTTGATGGACATCGACGACATGGCGGGCGCGGTCCGCGAAGCCGCCCGCGTGCTGACCCCGGACGGCAAGTTCGTGATCTCGGTCGTGCACCCGGCGAACACCGGCCGCAAGACCGAGGACGGCGCGTTCGTCGTCGGCGACACCTACTTCGAGGGCACCTACCAGCGCGAAGAGGTCGAGCGCGACGGCGTCCCGATGGTCTTCGCCGGCTACACGCACCCGCTGACCAGGTACACCGACGCGTTCGAGGCGTCGGGCCTGCTCATCGAGGCAGTCCGCGAGCCGAAAGCCGTGCACAGTGACGGATCGGTCAGCCCGTATCCGTGGCACCTCTGGCTTCGCGTCGTCAAGGGTTAGCGGTCTGCGAAGCGGGCGGGACGAACAACCGCTGGAAGGTCGCCTCGCCCGCTTGCCAAACACCGGGAACCAGCAGGATCCCCGCGACGACGAAGACCGGGAAGATCAGCCGGTTCTCGACCTTCTTGCCGGTGCGGAAGCGCAGGAACTTCGGCGGCCGCAGCTCGTACCAGGTCTCGCCCGCGATCGGCAGCGGGAACAGGAACGGGCAGCCGGACTCGGTGAGCGCGTCACCGAGGCAATGCGCGATGCAGCCCGCGGCGACGGCGAACCCGAGCCAGCCGGTGATCTGTTCGAGCTGCGCGGCGTGATCGGGCGGCGCGGTGTACCACCACCAGCCGATGGCGGCGGCGCTGACCGGCAGCAGCCAGTCACCCAGCGCGCCTTCGGCCAGCAGCAGGCCGAACACGACGACGCCGAACACCGCCCACGGCCCGCCCTTGGCGGTGCCCCACGCGGTCAGCGCGCCGAGCCCGGCCGCGAACAGCACGGTGTGGGACATGTGCCGGTGGGTGCCGGTGACCTTCTCGTCACGCGGTCCCTTGGTCAGCGCGTAGAGCGCCGCCGAGACCCGGCGCAGCACCCAGGACAGGATCCCGGTCAGCCAGCCGAACAGCCGCGACGCGCTCGCGCCGGGATGGTCGAGATCGGGCAACAGCGCGAAACCCGCCGTGGTGGCGCCGAAAACGACCGCTTGGTGCACTGATCCCGCCCCCACCGCCGGTGCCAGCGCCAAGCCAGCACACCAGCCGGTGAGGGCGTGGGTACGCCCCATCATTGAATTTGGATCCCCAGTCCGTTGTGCGGTTACGAAGCAGGCGGTTGCACAACGGTCAAATGCTCACCGACACCGGTCAGGTCGATGACACGGCTCACGGCGTCGCTGGGCACGATCGCGAGGCTGACTTTCCGCTCGCCGGCGCGGCCTTGTGCCTGTAGCAGGACGTTCAGTGCCGACGAGTCGAAGAAGGTCACCCCGGTCAGGTCGATGACCAGCCGTTCGGTGCCTTTGTCGTCGATCAGCGCGTCCAGCCGCTCTTGCAGCTGCGGGCTGGTCAGCAGGTCCAGTTCGCCGGTCACGACGACGCGCGGTTCCGCGTCGGCCTTGATGGTGAAGCCCGGCGTGGTTGCGTCTGGCTCGGGGGAGGGCATGCACATTCTCCTCAGGGTCCGCCCGACCCTAGCCCAGAGCGCCCATCCCGTCAGCCAGTGGGGACCGACTTCTTACTGGCGCGTCGCTGGCGGAGGAACAGCTGACGCCGCTCGATTTCCCCTAGACCACCCCAAATGCCGTAGGGCTCCTGGACGGTGAGCGCGTGCCTGCGGCATTGCTGCAGCACCGGGCAGCCGTGGCAGATCTCCTTCGCGCGCGCCTCGCGGCGCTCACGGGCGGATCCGCGCTCGTTGTCGGTGTGGAAGAACAGGCTGCTGTCGGCTCCCCGGCATGAGCCTTTGAGCTGCCAGTCCCACTCCTCCGCCACCACACTCGGTAGCCGGCTCACGTCAGCCATTTCGTTCCCGCCCTTCCTGCGTATCCCCACGAACTGCCTCTCTGTTTCCCGGCCGGGGTTCGGATCAAACGTCGGGTTTGGTTTGCTTCTACGCTGGGCAGCAACCCGATCAGGGCGTTCGAGTCGAAAGGAGCCCCCGTGGGAGTGATCGAGGTACGCACGGCCGCGGTGCCGGACGTGGTACCCACGCTGCGCACGCTCGCCGCGGACATCGCCATGCGCCAGGACTTCGACCTGGACGCCATCGAAGACCTCCGGATGGCGGTCGACGAGGCGTGCTCGCTGCTGTTGGGCTCGGCCATCGAGGGCACGATGACCTGCGTGTTCACCGCCGAACCCGGTCGGGTCGAGGTGGCCGTCACGGTGCCGGTCCGCTCGGCTGAGCTGGCCGAGCAGACGTCGCTGACCTGGCAGTTGCTGACCGCGCTCGCGACGTCGGCCAAGCGCACGGTCACGCCGGAGGACGGCGGGTTCGTGGCCCGCATCGACCTCGTCCGCGAGTGCGCGACGGCCGAGCGGTGACCAGCGACCCGTCGGCCGACACCACGGCCGCGGACCGGCTCTTCGCGGAACTGGCCGAGCTCCCCGCCGAGGATCCTCGCCGTGAGCCCATCCGCGACGAACTCGTCCGTACCCATCTGTCCTTGGCCAAGAACCTGGCCCGCAAGTTCTCCAACCGCGAGGAACCGCTCGACGACCTCGTCCAGATCGCCACGATCGGGTTGATCAACGCGGTCGACCGCTTCGACCCCGCACACGGCAGCGACTTCCTCGCGTTCGCCGTGCCGACCATCTCGGGTGAGCTGCGGCATCACTTCCGGGACAACAGCTGGTCGGTGCGGGTACCCCGGCGGCTCAAGGAGCTGAACGCGAGCATCGCGGCGGCCCGCGAGGAGCTGACCATCCGGCTTTCGCGCGCGCCGCGGCCGAGTGAGATCGCGCATCACCTCGGCATCGGCACCGAGGAGGTTTACGAAGGCCTTCGCGCAGGTCAGGGCCGATACGGGACCTCGCTCGACAACTTGCTGGAGAGCCAGCCGAACGCCGCGTTCGGCGGTCCCGACGAGAACCTGGACCAGGCCGAGCTGCGCGAGGCGCTGCGGCCGCTGCTGGAGACGCTGCCGGAACGCGAGCGCAAGATCGTCGCGCTGCGCTTCGGCTACGGCCTCAGCCAGTCGGACATCGCACGCCGTGTCGGTGTGTCGCAGATGCAGGTGTCGCGGCTGCTGACGGCTACGTTGAAGAAGCTCAGGGACGGCCTGGGCACAGCTGACATGCCGGACACGTGACGCGATGAAGATCTCGTTCGCACTGCCCGACGACCAGACGGCACCAGCCATGGCCCGCCGCGTCGTCCGGCAGGCACTGGCCGAACTCGGCATCACCGCCGATCTCGTCGACGACGCCGTGCTCGCCGTCTCCGAGCTGGTCACCAACGCCGTCGAGCACGGCGGCGGCCCCGACCGGCTCGAGCTGGACCACGACAGCGAGCAATTCACCCTGAGCGTGTTCGACCGCAGCACAGCGCCCCCGGAGCAGCGGACGCCGGAACCCACCGCCGCGCGCAGCCGCGGGCTGCTGCTGGTGCAGGCGGTCGCGACGCAGTGGGGCAGTGATCCGGATGGGCGAGGCAAAGGTGTCTGGGCGCGGTTCGCCTTGCGAAGCAGGGTTGAGACCTAGGGCGTGTCTCGCCCTAGTATCTGGAGATCATGGAGAAGCGGGAAGTGACGCGGCTCGGCCGGGAGGTCAGCGCGGTGGGGCTCGGCTGCTGGCAGCTGGGCGCGGACTGGGGCAATGTCGACGAGTCGGACGCGCTGGCCGTCCTGCACGCGGCCGCCGACGAGGGCGTGACGTTCTTCGACTCGGCCGACGTCTACGGCGACGGCCGCAGCGAACGCCTGGTCGGCCGGTTCCGCCGCGAGCGTGGCGCCGAAAACGTCTTCGTGGCCACGAAAATGGGCCGCAGGCTCCCCGAGCAGGTCCCCGAGGGCTACGTCGCCGCGAACTTCGAGGCGTGGAACGACCGTTCGCGCAAGAACCTGGACATGGACACCCTGGACCTGGTCCAGCTCCACTGCCCGCCGACGGCCGTTTACTCGTCCGACGAGGTCTTCGACGCGCTCGATTCGCTCGTCGACCGCGGCCGCATCGCAGCGTACGGCGTGAGCGTCGAGACGTGCGAAGAGGCGCTGACCGCGTTGGCCCGCCCCGGTGTCGCCTCGGTCCAGATCATCCTGAACTGCTTGCGCCTCAAGCCGTTGGACCGCGTGCTGCCCGCCGCCGTCTCGGCCGGCGCCGCGATCATCGCCCGCGTGCCGCTGGCGTCCGGGCTGCTTTCGGGCAAGTACACGGCGTCGACCACGTTCGCCGCGGACGACCACCGCAACTTCAACCGCAACGGCGAGGCCTTCGACGTCGGCGAGACCTTCTCCGGCGTCCCCTACGAGGTCGGCCTGGAAGCCGTCGAGCGGCTGCGCGGGGTCTTGACGGCCGACCAGACGCTCGCGCAGTTCGCGTTGCGCTGGATCCTCGACCAGCAGGGCGTCAGCACCGTGATCCCCGGTGCCCGCAACCCAGAGCAGGCGCGCGCCAACACCGTCGCCGCCGCACTGCCGCCGCTCGACGCGAAGGCGGCAGCAACCGTCCGCGAGGTGTACGACGAGCTCGTCCGCCCCCTGATCCAGGAGCGATGGTGACCCCAGAAGAACTGCTGACCACCACCCGTACCGTCCGCAAACGCCTCGACCTCGACCGCCCGGTCCCGCTGGAGCTCATCCGGACCGCGCTCGACATCGCGCTGCAGGCACCGAGCGGCTCGAACACGCAGAAGTGGCAATGGCTGGTGATCACCGACGCCGACCAGCGCGCCGCGCTCGGCAAGGTCTACCAGCGCTCCTGCCGCGAGTACCTCGACTCCTCCAACGCCGCCGGCAAACTCTTCGCCGACGACCCCGAGCGCTCGAAGGTCCAGCAGCGCGTCGGATCCAGCGTCGAGTACCTCGCCGACAAGATGGGCGACGTGCCGGTACTGGTCATCCCCTGCCTGCAGACCGGATCGGCCGAGCTGCCCGCCGGAAACCAGGCGGGCATGTGGGCTTCGCTGCTGCCCGCGGTCTGGAGCTATATGCTGGCGTGCCGCGCTTTCACGCTCGGCACCGCGTACACGACGCTGCACCTGAAGTACGAGAAGGAAGCGGCGGAGATCCTCGACCTGCCCGCCGGTGTGCACCAGGCCGCGATGATCCCGACCGCGTTCTACACGGGACACACGTTCAAGCCCGCGCCACGCCAGCCGTTGGACGAGGTACTGCACATCGACCGCTGGTGATCGCCGACGTTCCCAAGACGCTCCGAAAGCTGGCTCGGGCCGACTGAGGTCGTGAGCGTTGCGGGCGGTTAGAACCGCCCGCAACGCTCACGAGCCCTTTTACTCCACGACCAGGTTCAGGCGCTGGATCCCCCAGTTGTCCGCCTGCGTTCCCGGCAGCCAGACGTCGACGATGTCGTCCTTGATCCAGCTCCCGATGTCGGCCGCGTAGCAGTGCCCGTACCCCGGCACGTAAAACCTTGTCCCCCAAGGGATGTTCCGCGCGTCCACCGCGCAGAACCCAGGCCCGGCCAGGTATCCCAGCGCGGTCTGCCCGGCGTCGTTGTAAGCGCTGACCCGGTACGAATACTGCGTTCCCTTGGGAATCGAGTAAGCCGCGAGCTTGTTCGAAGCGTTCAGCCGGAACGAAGAGGAGATCTGCCCCAGCGACGCGGGCGAGTTGTCTTCCTTGCTCATCGCGTAGACCTGGTAGTGCGCGCCGTTGCACGGGCTCACGTCGGTGACCAGGAAACTCGGCTGGCCCCAGTCGCTGACCCACTGCAACGCCTGCCCGTTGCGGAACGCCCGGTAGGCGACCGCGCCGGGCACACGGTTGAAGGTGAAGGTGACCTTGCCGTCGGCGCCGAGACCGCCGGCGATGCCGGTCGGCGCTGCCAGGCGGTTGCTGACGTTGACGGCGCCGACCGTGCCGCCTGGCGCCTGGCCGCCGCTGACCGGGCGGTCGGGGATGGTGCCGGTGTAGAAGTGCTGGCAGGTCGGTAAGGCGGCGTTGGCGGTGGCGGGCGCGGCGAGCAGCGCGCCGAGACTGAGGACGACGAATCCGAAGGCTTTACCCAGACGTGTGGACATGACGACGAGACCTCCTGGCAGGGACCGGATGGAGGGAGCCGCGCGGTCTTTCGACGTTAGGTGGCCTGGGTCACCTCAGTCAATAGGTCTAGACCTTTTTGTCCGACACTCAGCACTTGTCAAGCATGAGCGTCAGCGCGCTCTTCTCGGCGGAGGTGATCGTCAAGGCGTAGTAGCTCTTGACGGTGATCCAGTCGGTCGCGTAGGTGCACCAGAACGAGACGAGCGGCGGCTTCCACTGGTCGGGTGCCTTGTCGCTCTTCTGCTGGTTGACGCGGTCGGTCACGGTGAACAGCTGCGGCCGGGTGAGGTCGTTCGCGAACTGCTCGCGCTTCTCGTTCGTCCAGTCCTTGGCGCCGCTGACCCAGCTCTGCGCGAGCGGGACCATGTGGTCGATGTCGACGTCGGACGGCTTGGTCCAGGTGTCGCCGTCGTACGGGCTGGTCCACGAGCCCGAAGTCGGGTTGCAGTCGGCGCCTGCCTTGACGTCCTTGCCGTCGCGCTTGAGCACGAACTCGCGGGTGTTGCAGTTCTGTCCCTGATTGGACCAGTGCGGGTACTTCTTGCGGTCGTAGCCGTCGAGGGTGCCGCGCGGCGCGATCTTGAGCTGCTCAAGCTGGGCGCGGGCGTCACCCGCGTTCGCCGCCGGGTCCGCCGCGGTGCCCTGGTTGGCCGTGACCAGCCAGAACACCAGCGCGACCGCGAGTATCGCAGCCACCCCGGCCAGTACGAACTGAATATTCCGGCGCATCGCGGATTCCTCTCCTGGCCAGGGAAATCCGGCTGATTATGGCGGCGCGGGCGAGGTTCACCCGGCAGGCAGAGCGGCGCGTCGGACGTGAGTTCGGTCATGGTCATTAAGATGCGGAAAGGCAAGGGAGGCAGCGTGGACGTCAAGGTCGAGAAGAGTTCCGAGCGGAGTCGCTACGAGGTGCTCGCGGACGGCGTGCTCGCCGGTTTCGCCGAGTACGAGCGGCAGGGCGCGGAGCTGGCGTTCACGCACACCGAGATCAAGGAAGAGTTCGGCGGTCAGGGTTTGGCGAGCAAGCTCATCAGGGCGGCGTTGGACGACGCGCGCACGCAAGGCGTCGGCGTGTTGCCGTATTGCCCGTTCGTCTGCGGCTTCGTCAAGAAGAACGCCGAGTACGTCGACCTGGTGCCCGAGGGCCGGCGCGCCGAGTTCGAGCTGTGATTTCCCGACAACACGAACTCTCGGTGACGAATTCCCACCAAAAGTAGCGCGTGACTGGTACAGTGGCGAGACACCTACGCCACTTCGTCGACCGCAGGACGGACATGCCTGAAATCCAGAAGGTCCCGCCGAAGTACGAGCAGATCGCGTCGCCGATCCGGGACCAGATCATCGCGGGCGAGCTCAAGCCCGGCGACAAAGTCCCATCCGGCCGCTTTCTGATGAAGCTCTGGAAGGTCTCGCGGCCGACCGCCGACGCGGCGCTCGACTTGCTGAAGCACCAGGGCTACATCGAAGCTCGTCAAGGTTCGGGCAGTTACGTCCGCGAGGCGCTGCCCGGCGATCCGTCGGCCATGCTGACCGTCGACGTCAGCTTCCGCACCGAGTTCCTCGCGGTCGAGCTCGCGCCCGGCCCTGCTCAGGCCACGCACGCACTCGGCGAACCCGAGGAGACCGAGCTTCTCCGCCGGCAGCTGCTCATCCACAACAGCGAAGACGCGCCCGCGCGAATCCAGACTTCGTGGTTCGCGTCAGCGCTCGCCGACGAGGCGCCGCTCCTGCTCGAGCGCGCCCAGCCACCGGAAGGCGTCGAGGCCTATCTCGCCGCGACCGCCGGCCACCACCCGACGCGCACGCTTCGCGAGAATTCGGCTCGTTTGGCCACCGCCGCCGAACGTCGTCAACTCGACCTCGCCAACCCGTCCGCAGTGCTCGAGCATCGCGTGACCGTGTTCGGCGCGGACGGCGCCGTGCTTCGTTTCGACGAGATCGTCTGCCCGCCGGACCTCTGGTATCCCGAATCCGATCACCCCTCCCTCTCTGGCTAGAACGAAGCTTTTTCAGGGGCGGCGACCGTGCAACACGGTCGCCGCCCCTTTCACTTTGTGCTGTCGGCCCACTGCGGCTGACATCGATCACTGTACTGGCTAGTGGACCAGGCCGCAACCCAGTGTCCCCGTACGTGCGCGGAAGGCGACTACCTCAGCCCGTCAGTCCTCCCCGCTCGGCCAAATGTCGCAACTGTGGGTGTTTCCCGTACCGAATCGCGTGCCCCGTCCGAAAAGCACATGTGACCCGACCGGTGCTGGGACAGGAATGGACGCTCGCGGGCAGGGGCGGGCAGCTGCAGGCCGTCCTCGCCGCCGCGGCGCGCGGCGAAAGCGTGGTGCTCTCCGGTGCCGCCGGGATCGGGAAGACCCGCCTCGCCAGGGAAGTGTGGACGCGGCTGCGTGCGGCCGAATGGGTGGCGGCGACCAGGGCGGGCTCGGCGATCCCGTTCGGCGCCGTGTCCCATCTGCTCCCCGATGGCGTCCACGCCGATCGCCTCGCGCTGCTCCGCCAGGTCGCCGCCCGCTTCGAGCGCGCGGAACGGCCCGCGATCGTCGTCGACGACGCGCATCTGCTCGACGACGCGTCCGCCACGGTCATCCATCATCTGACCACCCGGTCGTCGGTGTTCGGCCTGCTCACCATCCGGGACGGCGAGCGCTGCCCCGACGCGATCACCGCGCTCTGGAAGGAAGGCAGGGCCACCCGCGTCACGGTGCCGAAGCTGACGGCCGGCGCGATCGACAGCCTGCTCGGCGAGACGTTCGAGCAGCAGCTCGACGCGGTGAGCAGACAGCGGCTGTCCCGCGTCAGCGCGGGAAACCCGTTGCTGCTCAGGGAAATCCTGCAAGCCGGCTTCGACAGCGGCACGCTGCGCAGACGTCGCGGCCGCTGGCATTGGACCGGCGCGGTGCCTGCCACCGCCCGGCTCGGCGAGGTCGTCGCGGACCGGCTCAGCGCAGCTGGCGACGCCATCTCGGGCGTACTGGAGGTGATCGCCTGCGGTGAGCCGCTGGCGATGACCGTGCTCGAAGGGCTCGCCTCCACCGAGGCCATCACGGCGGCCGAACGGCAAGGCCTCGCGGTCATCGATCACAGCGGAAACCGAGTGCTGGCAAGGCTTTCCCACCCGCTGCACGGCGAGGTCATCCGCTCGACCATGACGAGGTCGCGCACGCGTCACCTCGCGGCCAGACTCGCGGCGGCGACCATCTCGTCGCCGATGCGAAGACGCGACGACGCGTTGCGCGTCGGAGTCTGGCAGCTGATGGCCGGGCACGCCGGCGACGCGGAAATCCTGCTGACCGCGGCGAAACAGGCCATGGACCGGTTCGATCTCGACCTCGCGGAACGCCTCGCGCGCGCGTCACGCGACTCCGGTGGCGGCTGGCGCGCGGAGAACGTCCTCGCCCAGATCCTGAGCCATGCCGGGCATTACGAAGCGTCGGTCGCCGCACTGCCCGGCTCGCCGCGGGACGGCGTCGACCGGGTCACCTGGGCGACCGTCCGTTCGGACATTCTCTATTGGGGCGAAGGGAAAGTAGCCGAGGCCGAACAAGCGCTGGAAGACGTCGGCAGCGCGCCGGGGCGACGTGCCGCCGACGGCAACCGCAGTTTCATCCTGATGTTCGACAGCCGCTGCGCCGACGCGCTGAAGGTCGGCGAGGCCGTGCTCGCCGCGCCCGACGCGGAACCGCAGGCCGTGGTGTGGGCGGCGACCGGAGCGGGCGCGGCGGCCGGTCTGCTCGGCGACACCGCGCGGGCGAGCGCGATCTACCGGCTCGGCCTGGACGTCGCGACCGTGCATCAGGCCGAAGTTCCCTGGGGCGCGACGCAGGTCGGCTGCGGGATGCTGATGGGCCTGCTCGCCAACGCCCGGCTGAGCGAGGCGCGTGAGCTGGCCGATCGCGAATACAAGGCCGCGCTTCGCGACGAGGCCGAGAACGTCGTCGGCGCGTGGGCCGGGTTCCTCGGCGCCACGGCGAAGGCGCAGGGGGACGTGCGCGTGGCGGCGGCGTCGCTGCGAGAGTCGTTGAGCCTGCTCAAGGAGTACGACACGTTCCGGCTCGCCGCGCCGTGCCTGGCTTCACTGGCGGGAGCGCTCGCACTGGCAGGCGACGGGCGGCTCGCGTCGCGGCTGCTCGACCGCGCGCGCAGCCCGCGACGTCAGGCCAGCAGGCTGTTCCAGCCGTGGATGGAGCTCGACAAGGCGTGGACACACGCCGCGCTCGGCGACCGGTCAGCCGGCGCGGCCACCGCGCGCGCCGCCGCCGATCTCGCGCGCGACTTCGGCCAGCCGACCGTCGAGGGCTGGGCGACGCGCCGTCGGTGCACGCCAGGCTGACCGCGCTCGGCTCGCTGTTCGCGCCCGCCGCCAGGGGCCTCGCCGCCAAGGATCCCGAGCCGCTGGAGCAGGCGGCCTGGATCTTCGCCGACCGCGGCCTGCTGCTCCACGCCGCCGAAGCCGCGGCCACCGCGGGCGCGCTGTACCGCTCCGACGGCAAACGCACGCTCGCCAACGTCGTGCTGGAACGGGCCGCCGTCTTGGCGCAGCGCTGCAGCGGCGCGCGCACCCCGCTGCTCGACGCGAGCGGCCTGCGCGCGGTGCTCACCCGGCGCGAGCACGAGGTCGCGGCGCTCGCGGTCGCCGGGCTGTCCAGCCGTCGCATCGCCGAGCGACTGGGGCTCTCGGTGCGCACGGTCGACAACTACCTGGGCAGGGCGTACGCGAAGTTCGGCGTCCGCGGCCGGGCGGAACTCGGCCGCGCGTTCCACCCTTAGAGTGAGAGGTTCAATTTTCAACTGACGTTCCGTAACGGTCTTTCCGGTGGCGGCGACCTCTAGAACTGCGTCCAACAAGACCAGCGGGAGGCCACCACATGAGCATCGCATCGGCGTCGAAACCACTGCTCCACCCGAAGGCGCTCGGCGTCACGGGTGCGGTGCTCGCGACGGGATTGCTGGTGACGCTGGCCTTCGAGCTGTCGATCACGGTATCGGCCTACACCGCGCTCGCGCTGTTCCTCGTCACCGTCGTCGTGGTCTCACTGCGGCTGGCGCACGGCGACGTCGAGACGATCCTCCACGAAGAACTTGATCACGCCGAGTGACGCCGACGGGTCGCGAGCACCAGCAGGATCGCGCCCACCGCGCCCGCGACTCCGCAGCCGACGCCGTACATGACCGAGGGCTCGTGGCCGGTCATGGTCGACACGACCATCCACACCGCCGCCCCGAACAGGAAGCCGAGCACCGGCCCGCCGACCGAGGAGCCGCGCCAGCGGTGCCCGTTGCGCACGGTCCGCAAGCCGGATTCCAGGTAAGCCAGCGCGAACAGGCCGAGGATCAGGCTGCCGGCGCCCAGCGCGCTCGCCAGCGGATGCTGGGTGGTGCGGAAGGTGAACGTCTGCGTGACGATCTCCTTGGCGGACAACGTCGCGGTGACCGTCCCGCCGACGATCCAGCGCGTGATCGCCGGCATCTCGGTCTTGGCCTTGAAGGTCCCTGGCTTGTCCGCCTCGGCGGTGGCGGTCGTCGAGCCGAGTGGGATCCCGGCCGCCGACAGCTCCAGCTTGACCTCTTCCGGGTTACCGGAGCCGTAAAGATCGAACGGCTTGCTCAAGTCGGCCGAGGCGGCGCGCAACGGGTCATAGGAAGCGTCGTGCGGAATTTCTTGCGGCGTAACGAAAGCGAGCACGAACAACGCCACGAACGCGAGCACGGCGCCGAGCCGCAGCCAGAGCACCGACTGCGCGGGCTCCGGCGTGCTGGGCGCGAGATCCGCGCGGGTCGCGTTCAGCGTGTGGTCGGCGGGCGGCTGCGGCCGCTGCACCGGCATGGTCCGGGAGTCGGCGACCGGCTGGGTCGTCGCGCCGGTCGCGAGCCCCGCCATCACGCGGGGCGTCAGGTGCAGCACCGGCACGCGTGAGCGTTCGAGCCAGCCTTGGCCGTAGACCTTGGTGGCCGCGGCGGCCAGGTCTGCGGCGAACGACTCGGCCTCCCGGTACCGGCCGTCCAGCTCGCGCCCGAGAGCGCGCATGACGACGGCGGCGATCGGCGCCGGCACGTTCGCGATCGGCTTCGGGTCGGTGAACATGTGCTGGCGCATCATCGCGATGGCGCCACGCGTGTTGTCGAACGGCAACTCACCGGAGAGCAGTTCATAAAGGACAGTGCCCGCGGAGTAGACATCGGCAGCGGGACTCAGCGCGTTGCCCATCGCCTGCTCCGGCGCGATGTAGGCGGGCGTGCCCAGCACGTCGCCGCCGTGCGTGACGAGCGTGGCGCCCTCGCTGATCACCTGCGCGATGCCGAAGTCGGCGACCTTCATCACGCCCTGCGTGGTGAACAGCAGGTTCTTCGGCTTGACGTCGAGGTGCAGCACGCCGGCGTTGTGCGCGGCGTGCAGCCCGGCCAGCATCGCGAGCCCGATCGCGCAGGCCTGTTCCCCGCTCACCCCGGCGCCGTGGAACCGGTCGTAGACGGTGCCACCGTCGAGCCGTTCCATGACCAGCAGGTTCTCGCGCCCGGACCGCACGTAGTCGTAGACCGGCACGATGTGCGGGTGGTCGAGGCTGGCCAGCACCCGCGCCTCGCGGTCGAAGAGCTCGGCGCTCATCTTGTGGTCGACCATGTCCCACGGCAGCTGCTTGATCGCCACCTGCCGGTTCAGCGAGCGGTGGACGCCCGCGAAGACGACCCCCATCCCCCCGACGCCGATCTCATCCCCGATTGCGTACTGCGGTAGTGCGGCGACCAGCTCGGCCGGAGCGCTCATTGCGGGAATCCCTCGGTGGTGGCGTTGAAGTTGACGGTGACATCTTCTACGGGCGCGTCGGTCTTAGGAGGCGCCGGGTGCGGCGTGAGATACCCGAGCAGCAACGCGATCGCGGCCGCGCCGAGCACCACCGGGATCTCGATCGCGGGTTCCGGCGGCACCAGCCGCAGCACGGACAGCGTCACGACGGCCACCAGCCCGGTCCCAAAGCCGGCGGGCAGGAACCGCAGCGCCCGCCGCCACCGGTTCGGCGCCAGCTTGTGCCGTGCGAGCGCGAGCAACGCGGTCACCCACGCGATGATCGTGAGCACGAGCATCGCGAGCCCGAACACCCCGTAGACGGACCAGAAAGAACCCTGCACATCGGCCACAGTGGTCGCTTCACCGAGCGATTGCCGCTGCGCGTCCAGCAATTCAACCGATGATGGGAGCAGTCCGATCGCTTGCCCACTCAGATCGCCAAGATCGAGAACGAAAGTCCGCGTCGCTTTCCCATGCGCGGGCACTTCGAACGGCGCGGTCGTGTCATAGGCGAAGAAGGTGAGCGCCAGCGCCACCCCGGAAAGCCGCACGCTCCGTACTTTCACGGGTGCGTTCGTGTCATTCACAGCGGTCACGACCAGGTTCACCTGGCTAGCCGGGTCGATCGGAACGGTGTTGTCGGCCGTCGCCTTCCCGTTGATCGTGACCGAGAGGCTCAGTTGATCAGCCGACGCGGGCGACGCCCCGAGTAAGACGATTCCCAACGCAACCGCCGCCGCCATGACACGTCTCATTGGGTACTCCTGCTTGCGTTGTCGGACTGGTCAGGAATGCTACAGCGAGTACTGAGCGATTGAGGGACGTTCCGATGCGGATGATGGTTCGGTTGGCTTTCGGTCTCGTGGCCGGGATGTGTCTTTTACTGGCACTTTCGGATCTCGGCAACGCACAGCAGCGCCCCTCGGTTAGTTTGAAACCATCGAGTGGCCCAGCAGGCAGCGCGTTCACAATCACCTACGGCGGCCTCTATAAATGCCGAATTATTACCTTTACCTGGGCAGGTGCCACCCAGCTGGGTTCCACAAAGGCCTCCCCGCCGGATAGCGGCTCGATCGGCGTCCAGGTCCCTACCAGTGCGAAGCCGGGCAGTTACACGGTGACCGCAACTTGCACGGGCCAGGGAACGACAGCGAGCGGCACTTTCACCGTGCCCCCGATCGTCACCCCGACGACGCCCCGTCCGCCGGTCACCACCCAGCCCCCGGTCACCACGGCCCCGCCGAAGACCACCCCGACCAAGCCCCCGGTGACATCGACGACGCCGACTTCGACCACACCGACGTCAACGACCCCAACCTCGGAAACCCCGACGACCACGGTCGAAACCCCCACGTCCACCACCAGCACTCCCGCCGACGGCACGCTGGTCCTCGATCATCCCACCATTCAGCCAGGTGACACCCTCTCCGCGACCGGCAACGGCTGCGAGCCGGGCCACGCGGTCACGTTGACATCGAACGGCGACAAGGTCGGTTCCACGACCGCCGACGCGACCGGCCACTTCAAGTCCCCGGTCGAGTTCACCAGGATCGAGGCGGGCACCCACACGGTCACAGCCGACTGCGGAATCAAGCTCACGGGCGCGGTCGAGCAGGTCGTCACCAGCAGCTCCGGCGGCCACACGGGAACGTTGGTACTGCTGGTGTTCTTCGTACTCGCCGGCGCCGCGGCCATCCGCGTGCCATAGCAAGTGCCCTTGCCAGGAGTCGAACCTGGACTGGCCGGATCCTGAATCCGGTGCCTCTACCAGTTGGGCTACAAGGGCTTTAAGTCGCGGCGGACTCTCCAGGGAGTCCGCCGCGTTGTCATTTCCGACGCTTCAAAGTTCGGTCGTAGTCCTGGAACCGCGCCTTGGCGATGGTCTTCCGATCCTTGGTACGCAAGACAATGCCTTCCGGCTTACCACCCGCGTTCGCGTCGAGAGCACTCAAAGTTTCGGGCAACTCCCGAGCGAGAAAGTCCCGCATCTTGTCAATCTCAACCGGCAAACTGTCAATTTCGAACAGCCGGGGCGCGAGTTCGATCTCGTCCATTTCGGCCCGCCTTCGAAGATCGGCTTCATCGAGAAACGACTGACCATTCGCCTCCCGCCAAGCCGAGATCTCCTGCCGCGGCTTACCCAGCATCTCGTCCTCGACGACGATCGAGTCGAACATCCTGAAGCCGACATTCAGCTCACCGCTGTACTGCTTCGCGGCCTGACCGACCTTGCCACCGTAAACCTCAAGGAACCGCACTCGGATCTTGTCGGTCTCCGGCTCCAGTCGCTCGGCCACCGCCTTGAGCGCCTTCACGATGCCCTGCGACGGGTTACCGATCAGGTCACCCTTGGCATACAACAGTTCCTCACGGCTACCGAGCAGATAGTTACCGTCCGGCAAGGAGATGATGCGCGCGTTCGTACCGTCGATCTTCTCGGTACCCAGCACCGGACCATCGAACCGCACCGGATCCTCGGTCAGGTTGCCGTTCTTGGGATCCAACGCGTGGTACGTCGGGATCGACGGATACTTCGTGACCGAGTTGAGCACCTCGAGATCGACTTCGCGCAGCATCTCTTCCTCCTAAGTTTGGCCCGGACGGCGACGATGCATCAGCTTCGCCGCCCGGCGGTGGTGAGGGACGGAATCGAACCGCCTGTGTACTCGCGTACGACTGGGTTACAGCCAGCTGGGCCGCCATGGCCCATCCCCACCCTTGGACACTGACACTGGTTCTGGCACGAAAAAAGCCGCCCACCTCGGTGGACGGCTCCCTGATGTGATCGCTTCAGATCATGTCAGGGAACCTCCGCAGAGCAGCACAAGTCCCGCGCAGTGCCCCTGCGCGGTATAGACGTCCGGCTGCTGTGTCATGCCTCCACCCTGACGCAGGCCGTGTGGACCGTCAATGCATTTTCGCCTTGTCCATCGCCCGCATGAGCGACGGCTTTCGCCGGTGCTTCACCCGAAGTCTTGCCACGTAGCCGTCGAAGTCCGGATCAGCCCGCCTGAGCTTCACGAGCAATCCGACAACTGCCCTGTACTTATCCCAGCTACCCCGCCCGATCGTGTCCTCGACCAGCGCGCGATAGATCGGTACCGCATCAGCCGGCGCCGTCACCACCCGAGCGTCAGCGAGCGCCACCATAGTCGTTTCCCCACAACCAAACTCACCAAAAGCGAGCCAAGCTCGGTCAACCAGGTTCTCATCGAGAAGCGCCCGAACGAGCCAGTCACCACCCGGCAACAAGCTCAACGCCCACTCACAATGGTCATCCCACCTACCCAACCGCCCGGCGAGATCCTTGAACGCGCGGTAGTTGTCTTGGGTCAGCTCTTGGCCCAGCACCTGCTTCTGGAGATCCAACGCACGATCAGCTTCCCCGACCTCAACCAGAAAACTCACCATTTCAAGCCGCTGATACGCGGCAACGTCAGGAATTCCCTTCGCCGCCCACTCAACAGCCTCACTGACCCTCCCCGCGCTCCGCAGCGCTCGCGCGACCCGCAGGTAGTCCTGCGGCCCATCCACCCCAAGCTGCACCGCGTCCACGAACTCGTCGTGGTCGTCGGCCAGCATCGCAAGGCCTTCACGCAACTGCGCCAACCTGCGCCGGTTCTGATCCCCGCGCCGCCACTCCTCCTCGATCCTCCACCTCAGTTCGGCGACCCCCGCGTCCCCGAGTCCCTCAGCGAAGTCGAGCAGGTTGACGTCCACGGCCAAGTCCAGCCGCAGCAACCACCCGGCCAGTTCCACCGGATCAACCGGATGCACGGCACAAAGCTCGGCGTACAGCCCGACCGCCCGCTGTATTTGCTCATCGACCAGGCCATACGGGTCCTCGACGACCTCCGACGCCTCAGCCAACAGGTCGACCACCTGACGCGCCGCCGGAATCACCCGTTCATCGTCAGAAATCGCGTCGAGCGCGTCGAGCACGTCGCTGGCCTTCTTGACGTAGTCGCCCGCATAGGAGCTGAGCAAGCCTTCGACCTGCTCACCGATGTCGCTCCCGGCGGCACCCAGCACGAGCCGCCGAAACAGCGCTTCGTCCTCTCCGGCCTGGTTGAGCAACAGCTCGACGAGACGCTCCTTGTCGAGCGACTCGAGGTACCCACGCAGGTCAAGCTTCGACCTGGGCGGCTTCCGGAGCACGGCCAGTCCGACCGCCACACAGTGCTTGCAGAAGACACCGGTCGCCGCGTGCGGACACGTGCACTCGCCGACCAGCTGACCGCGGACTTCTTTGAGCCTGACCGTGTAGCTCTCGGTGCCCTGAACTACGGCTTTCACGCCGTCGACCAGCGGATCTACGCCCTCGACGGCGTGAAGATAGCCAGCGCCGCGCGAGTACGACGCAGTGCCTGCGAGCTCGCGAAGATCCTTGTCAGAGAACCAGGTCACGCCAGCTATTCAACTCCTCGAGCCGATCCCGCGAGAAGCTCACCTGACAGGAAGCAGGTCGTCACCGATCTCAACCAGTTTGCTATAGCACATAACTTCAGAGAAGCCGGGTCCAGCAGGAGCGTCGACCGCCTCCACTCGCTGAAGGTCGACGCGTCGCCAAAGTAGCGAGTCAATCAGGGCTCCAGCCAGTACTAGCAACTAGCATCGAACCCGTGTTCGAAAGTCTCCGTCACTGCAGCCACTGCAGCCATGAGAGGTTCATGCTCCCAGACGCGCACAACTCGCCAGCCAGCTTGCTGCAGGGCACTTGTGACCAAGTGATCACGTTCAACGTTCCGCCGAAGCTTTGGAGTCCAATACCACTCGTTGGACGTAGGTTCACGGCCGTGCTCCGGGCACACGTGCCAGAAGCACCCGTCAACGAACACGGCCACCTTCCGCGCAGTGAAGACGATGTCGGGACGCACTCGGACGCCGTCATCAAGAACCAAACGAAGGTCTTTACGGTACCGGTAGCCAAGTCTGTGCAGCTCCTTACGCAGAGCGACTTCCGGCTTGGTGTCAACCCGTTTGTTCGCCCGCATGTTGCGCGAACGGCCTTCACTCGCTGCCGCTGGGTAGAGACCCTTCGCGTGTGCCCGCTCACGGGTCGCATCGCGATCACTTCGAGACACGCTCACAGAACCCACCTATCGCCACGGCTCGCGGTCCATAAGGAAAGATACCCTTCGTGGACACCCGCGAGCGCTCTCACTCTGGAAGGTAACCGATCATGGAGTTCAACGTCGTTGAGATCTGCGCCGGCGCGGGCGGCCAGGCTCATGGCCTGCACAAAGCTGGCTTCCAGCACAGTCTCGCCATCGAGCTAGACGACAACGCGTGCAATACGCTTGAAGCCAACTACTCGGACTGGAAGGTTGCCCGGGGAGACGTAGCCGATCCGGCCGTGTGGAACCCTGCTCACTACCGCGAGAAGGTAGCCCTCCTCGCAGGTGGCGTGCCTTGCCCCCCGTTCACAATCGCTGGCAAGCAGCTCGGGGCTAACGACGAACGGGATCTTTTTGCCTGGGCTGTGGAGCAAGTTGGTGTCGTTAGGCCCAGAGCTCTGCTACTTGAGAATGTCCGAGGCCTGAGCATGCCGCGGTTCGCTGGCTACCGTCAGCACGTACTGGATCGCTTGACCTCATTCGGGTATGTCGCCGAGTGGCGGCTTCTGCAAGCTTCAGACTTCGGTGTACCTCAACTGCGACCTCGTTTCGTCTTAGTTGCCCTGCAGCCAGAAGATGCTCCCTACTTCAACTGGCCAGAACCGACAGGAAACGCGCCGACCGTAGGAGAAGCACTTAAGAGCTTAATGGGAGTCAACAGCTGGGCAGGACTCGAGGATTGGGTCGCGAAGGCAAACAAGATCGCTCCGACAATCGTCGGAGGCTCCAAGAAGCATGGGGGAGCCGATCTTGGACCTACTCGAGCAAAACGAGCCTGGGCAGAGCTTGGCGTGGACGGCCTCGGCGTAGGCAATGAAGCCCCAGGACGTCTCGACACCTTTGAAGTCGGCCCCAAACTAACCTGTGAAATGGTTGCGCGGCTCCAAGGATTTCCCAGCCAGAACGAATGGCGCTTTACTGGCAAGAAGACCGCAATGTACCGGCAGATCGGCAATGCCTTCCCGCCGCCGGTCGCAGAGGCCGTCGGCCGCTCCATTCTCAACGCTCTAGAACACAAAGGAACTCCGGCCGCACGCAAGCAGATTGAGCACGAGCCAGTCTACAAAGCACTCAAAGACGCCAATGGCTTTGTTAAAGCCGAGGATCTTCAGAACATCGGCGATCAGGTACTCGAGATCGCCGATGTCGAACTTCGACTGAGTCAGCTAGGCCGGGATTTCGAAATTGACATTACTACAAAGAATGGCGTAACTCGATACAAACTTGGTGAATTTAAAGCTTTCACTGGACAAGACGATCATGACCGCCATGCTACCTTTCTAAAGAATCGCGCCCGGATAAGTTAATCATACTTTCCAAAAGCCCTTCCTGCCACCGCATCTAAGGCTAGCTTTCCGGTGAAGAAACTCGCTTGCGCGGTACAATTGGTGCCGGAACTACAGGCTCATCTTCTCTTGCTATAGCCCATAATTCGCCACCAATCTCAGCAACCTGACGACCACTGCCGAGCCCAACCGGAACAACCCTAGCCGCAATAACTTCGCCTTTTTTTGGGCAGGACAAGCCAAGGGACCTAGCAACAAGAGGGTCTTTATCTTGGTGCCCCAGGACAAGGACACCCTCGCCTCTCAGGTAGTCGCGAGCACCGCCTGAATCACGAGCACGTTTCATCGAATCATCCTGCTGCGCCACCGTGGCAATTTCTGCACGACGGACGATGCGGCCTTGCACAAGCCGGAAGAGCTCATTGACTCTGGCCTGCCCGCTAACGCCGCGCTTACCTCGTGCTCCAAAGATTCGCTCCCTATGTTCGTCTGAAAGTTCGAGAAACAAGTTGGGAGCTAATTTTTGATGCTGCGACCAAAGAGGAATTATCGCGGAGCGCGCTTCTTTATTTAGGGTATTCTTGCGATCGCGGTTAGCACCCAGATTGAGGTAATCCCGACGAACTCGTATCAATCCCGCCGACCAAGCTTGTTTGCGATCATCAGCCCAAAGTAGCAGGCATATGTGCCCAATCGCCTCGGGCGGCAGCATCCATACTTTAGACATTGAATACTTGCAATCAACCTCATGACCCGCAATCTTATAGTCCATGCTATCGCCATCTTCAAAAGCGAATTCGCGATGCAAGTTTATTTCAACCAGAGTTCCCATATGTGTTTTTTCAGTCTTGTGCAACTGCTCATAACACCACCTGCCCGTGCGCTGCCCATCATAGAGCTGATCGAGAGTGTCTCTAAGCACAGCCGCGACGCGGTTCCCTTCGGGATCACGGCGATACAGCTCCTCGATAACTTCTTGGATTTCAGGATCGGCCTTCGAAAAAGCTGGCATTTCAATATCCAAGCGAAACTCCATGGTCGAGTAGTGGCATATCGAGGCCACTTAAGGAAAGGCGTACGCCCGCGTGAGCCATCATATTGCTATCATGAAAGCGTCCTAGCTAGCCGCTCCTGAATAGCCTCACGGTGCACGCCCGGCAGTTGCCATATGTGCGACACTACGCGCTCAACACGGCTTTGCTCACGTCGACCAGCCGCCAGCCATGCAAGAACAGCGAATTTATCTTTCCTGGGCAACTCCACAAGTTCATCCCAGACCTGCTGCTCATTCAAACGTGGCGACGTTAGATGCTTTGCAGTCTCATTGCATCGAGCACATTCAGTTACCAGGTCAGCCATCGTTGAACCTGAACCGTACTTATACGGAATAACATGCCCTACAGTAAGTCGCGCAGTCACAGCAGTATCATCAGGGTAGATTTCCCCAGCAAGTATTCCACACCTTACGCACCGATGACCGTCACGCTCAAATAGGTTACGACGCATAGTGGCTGTGATAACCCGCAGACCGGCAGCTCGGTACTCTTTCTCCCATACCGGCTTGCCAATCTTATCGAGTTGCAACTCGCCTGGCGCCAACCCCGCAATATCGCGATACGTCAGAATTGACCACCCCGCAGGACGAAGGTCGCGCATCCGCCTGTCGATCTGCTCGACACCGGGCATCGCATCCCTAAGCTGCTGCTTGGTAAAATGCCCACCCTCTCCAACCTCGACGGCGAGCCACACTGCCACCCGGATTCGCGTACCCAGGTTGGAGTTTCTCCAGTCCGGCAGGGACTTAGCATCGGTGGCGTTCACAGTGAGTCCTAACCGCTAGCAGATCCGAAAGTGTCACGTGACAGTACCTTGCCGGAGCCTGCTGCGGCAAGTAGCGGCAACCGCCGTAAGCAAGTCTTCGCACCAGACCGTGTGGCATCACGGCGCAGCTGCCTACTTTCGACATGTAGCCACGCTGACACGTGCTCGACTAGTCACCAAACGTGGCATGTCGCCATCGCAGAGGGCACACCTACCTGAAGTCGATCAGTGACGCTGCGAAAGTCATTCAAGTTCTGGCACCCCGACGGAGGAGGACGACGGACCATTCGAGTGCCGCTACTCGCCTCGCGCGCCTAGCACCACTTAATGGCAGCGAAGCTTGCTGGTGACGGACTCGCATCTGCCTGCTCGGCCAGCAGAAAAGAAAAAGTGAGAGACAGCAAGAAACCCGCCGGAGAACCGGCGGGTTTCTTGGTACTGCTGTCTCAACCAGACGTGCGCCCGAAGGGATTCGAACCCCTGACCTTCTGATCCGTAGTCAGATGCTCTATCCAGCTGAGCTACGGGCGCTTGTTCAGTTTTCAATCTAGCACCTGCCGGAACAGGCACCAGCGGAGGCTCCGGGATTTGAACCCGGGAGGGGGGGTTACCCCCAACCGCATTAGCAGTGCGGCGCCATAGACCAGACTAGGCGAAGCCTCCCAGGCCCAACGACTCACTGCGAAGATAGGTTACACACCCCCCGAACGGCCCTGAACATCACCCCCCGTGTCTAGCGCTGCAGCATCCTGAGCAGGCGCGATGGGCGGCCGCCGAGGCCCTCGGCCTCGAAGGCGGCGATGCCGACTCGCGGTAGGTCACGGACCGCGGGGTAGATCAAATATCGCGGGACCCAGCGGGGTTGGAACTTGGCGTTGAAGCGGTAGAGGGACTCGATCTGGACCCAGCGGGACATCAGGCGGATGGCGCGGGCCGAAATCCGGGCGAACGGGCCTGCTCCGATGCGGTGGCCTTGCTCCATGACCGCTCGGAAGGCGGCGAAGTTGAGGGAGACGTGGTGAATGTCACGCTTCTGACAGTCGAGTATGAGCTCGGTGATCATGAGCTCGTTGACGCCGTTGTCGGCCGTTCTGTCCCTGCGCATGACGTCCATGGACAGGCCGTGGGTGCCCCAGGGGACGAACTGGAGGATGCCTCTGATGCGACCGCTCTGGTGGGCTGTCACGAGGACCGAGCCGGGGTCGCCCATGCGGCCCAGCGCCATCGAGAAGCCGCGCTCTGTGGCCGTTCCGCGCCAGTTGGCGGCCAAGGCCACGAGCTCGGCCAGGTCCGGACCGGAGATCTCCTCGGCGCGCCTCACACGCACCGTGTAGCCGGCTCGGCGGCAGCGGGAGACGGCCTGGCGGACGCCTCGCATGGCTCGGCCGTCCAGGCTGAAGCCGGGAGCGTCGACGACGGCCTCGTCGCCGATCTCGAGGACTTCGAGGTCGAAGCGGGCCCAGACGGTGGCTCCGAGCTCTGAGCAGCCGAGTACGGCCGGGATCCAGCCGTGGCGGCGGCAGACGTCGAGGTACTCCTCGATGGCGCCTGGCCATGCCTCGTGGTCGCCGAGGGGGTCTCCGGAGCACATGGCGACGCCGGCGATCACGCGATAGGTCAACGCCGCTTTCCCGGACTTCGAGAAGACCGCGAACTTGTCGCTGCGGAGTGCGAAGTAGCCCAGTGAGTCCCTGTCGCCGTGCTCGTCCAGCAAGACGCGCAGGCGGGCTATCTCCTCTGCGGACAGTGCTGGGGACGGCTCGGCGGACCTCAGGAGGAAATACGCTGCCAGCAGGACCGCGGCGATGCCGAACAACAAGCCGACCGCGGCGCTGAGGTCCTCCATCCACATCGCGTGGAAGACCGCGGGGCCGGTGACGCCGACCAACGCCAGTGCGGACTGGGTCAGCCTGCCGACGAAGCTCAGTGGCTCGAGTACGGCTCGGGAGGCGACCGAGAGCAGGGCGAAGTTGATCAGGAAGCCGGCGCCGGTGAGCTGGAGGAAGGCGGCCAGCGCGCGCCATCGGCCGGTGACCGGGTCGGGGAGTGCGATGAAGTACTTGCGGGTCGCGAGCAAGGTGACCAACAGCGCTCCGGAAACGAGACCGGGGCCGAAGACGTGGCGCAGGCCGAGGTGGGAGACCGTCAACAGCACGGTCGCGCAGACCGCCAGCTGCCAGGCGCGGCGTTTGCGGCGGCGGAGGCCGGTGGCGAGCAACACGAGCAGGACGCCGGTGACGAGGACGATGGCGGCTGCGGCCGTGGTGGCGTCCTGGGGTAGTTCGAGCCACTCGGCCAGGTGCCCGCGCAACGTCCTGCGTCCCGCGGGCACCAGCACGGAGATCAGCGCGCCCAGTCCGACCAGGCGGGTGACCCAGGTGACGGCGACGACCGATGTCTCCCCCGCCACCCGCGCGCGTGTCCCCATCACCACTGCTTACTCCCTGGCGAGCTCCACGAACGGGCGCAGGGCGTCGGGGTTGACGAGTGCGTCCCTGCTCACCGCTCGTTCCGGGGCGACCCCGGACAAGATCTTCTTCACGGGTACCTCGCACTTCTTACCGTTCAAGGTGCGGGGGATCTCGGTCACCACGACGAACCGATCAGGTACATGTCGTGGCGACAGCGCTCCCCTGAGCTCCTTGCGCAGCGACGGCTCGACGTCCGGCAACTGGGCCCCGTCCTTCAGCACGAGGAAACACAGGAGCCTGCCGTCTTCATTCCCGGCCGCCGAGGTGTCGATGACCAGTGAGTCGGCGACCGAGGCGAAGCCTTCGACCACGCGGTAGAACTCGGCGGTGCCCATGCGGACGCCGCCGCGGTTCAACGTCGAGTCGCTGCGGCCGTAGATGACGGCCGAGCCGCGCTTGGTGATGCGGATCCAGTCGCCGTGGCGCCAGATGCCCGGGTACATCTCGAAGTAGGCCTCGCGCAGGCGGGAGCCGTCGGGGTCGTTCCAGAAGTAGACCGGCATCGAGGGCATCGGCTTCGTGACGACCAGCTCGCCGACCTCCTCGACGACCGAGTTGCCCGCCTCGTCGAAGGACTCGACGGCCGCGCCCAGCGCGCGGCAGGACAGCTCGCCCAGCCAGACCGGCAGATCCGGGGACGCGGCCACGAAGGCCGCGCACAGGTCGGTTCCGCCGGAGACCGAGCAGATCTGGACGCCCTTGCCGAACTCGTTGACGAGCCAGCGGAAGCCCTCGACCGAGAGTGGTGAGCCGGTCGACCCGATCGCGCGCAGCGCGGTGAGGTCGTACTTCGACGACGGCTTGATGCCCTCTTTCAGGCAGCTCTGGATGAACGGCGCCGACGTGCCGAAGAACGTGACGCGGTGCTGTTCGGCCAAATGCCAGAGCACGTTCAGGTCCGGATGGCCGGGGCTGCCGTCGAACAGCACGATCGTGGTGCCGACGAGCAGTCCGGAGATGAGGAAGTTCCACATCATCCAGCCGGTCGTGGTGAACCAGAAGAATCGGTCACCTGGGCCCAGATCGCTTTGCAGCGCAAGGGCTTTCAGCAGTTCGATGGTGATGCCGCCGTGGCCGTGGACGATGCCCTTGGGCAATCCGGTCGTGCCCGACGAGTACAGGACCCACAGCGGGTGCGCGAAGTCGACCGGCTCGAACGCCAGCTCGGCGCCGTCGTGCGCGGCGAGCAGGTCGTCGAAGTCCAGTGTGCCGTCGAGGGTGCCGCCGCAGACGTAGTCGATCAGGACGGTCGCTTCGAGTGACGGAATTTGCTCGCGCAGTTGGGAAATCGTCGAACGGGTGTCGAAGGAGCGTCCATTGTAGACGTAGCCGTTGACGGCGATGAGCACCTTCGGCTCGATCTGGGTGAAGCGGTCGGAGATCGCGCGGACGCCGAAGTCCGGCGAGCACGACGACCACACCGCGCCGAGGCTGGCGGTGGCGAGGAACGCGACGAGCGTCTGTGGGCAGTTCGGGGCCAGCGCGACCACCCGGTCGCCTTTTCCTACGCCCGACGCGACCAAAGCGGCGCGGAAAGCCGCGACCTGCGTGCGCAGTTTGCCGTAGGTCAGTTGCCTGGTCAGACCGTCTTCGCGGTGGAAGATCACCGCGAGTTCGTCGTCGGCCTTCGACGCGCCAGCGACGCCTGGTGTCAGCGCGTGCTCGGCGTAGTTCAGCGTGCCGCCTTCGAACCACTTCGCCTGCGGCATCTCACCTGTGAGCACCTCGCCGGGCGCGTTGTGCCAGCGCATGCCGAGGAACTCCGCCACCGCGGCCCAGAACTCGGGCACGCGCTGGACGGAGAACTCCCATAGCGACTGGTAGTCGTCGACCTCGACGCCGCGCTCGGCCCGCAGCCACTCGCGGAAGGCCTCGATCTTCGTCTCGGACTGGCGGCTCGGCTCAGGGCGCCAGAGCACTTCGGGGGCATCGGCGTTGGTCACCCGCCGATGTTAACCCTCGCTAACGTAGATGCGCATCAAACCAATTGAGGGTCCGCTGCCAGGCTTCCGCGCCGGCTCCCGGATCTGAATCGAAGCGGTGGTCGGCGCCCGGATAGCGGACGACGTTGGTCACGACGTCGGCCGACGCGGCCGCGTCACGCAGGTGTTCCAGCTCGACGCGGCCCTCCTCGGTGCCGGAATCGCCGTACATGCCGAGCCACGGGCTGGTCAGCTTGCCCGCGATCTCGACCAGGCCGGGCAGCTCGCCGCCGACGCTGACCGCCGCGCCGAGTTTGCGGTGCGAGGCGACCACGAGCGCGGCCGTGCCGCCGAGGTCGAAGCCGACGACGCCGAGCTGTTCGGCGTCGATACCGCGTTCGACCAGCCAATCGAGTGTGCTGTCCGTCGCGTCGAGCACGTCCTCACGGGTGAGGTTCTCGCCGTCGATGTGGGGTGCGACGGCCAGCCAGCCTTCACCGGCCAATCCGGCGATGAGCAGGCGCACCCCGTCCGTTATGCCCTCAGCCTCGGGTAGCACGACCAGCCCGCCTCGCACCGCTCCCTCAGGCTCAGCGAAGGTCAGCTGCACACGTTCGTAAACATCGGTGTGGGTGAGGGTCATTCACTTACTCAACCACCGCGAGGTAAACAGGAGAAGGGTTGAGAGATTGCGGATAGGGTGACCGCAATCTCCCTGAGACGAAGAGGAGCTCGCGCTATGTCCGCCGTCCCCACCCGCTCGGATCTCGGCTCGTTGCCGGTGTACGTCCCGGGCCGCACCGTCGAAGGTGCGATCAAGCTCGCCAGCAACGAGGTGCCAGGCGGTCCGCTGCCGAGTGTGGCGAAGGCGATCGTCGAAGCGGCGGCCAACGTGAACCGCTACCCCGACTCCGGCTGCAACGCGCTGAGCGCCCGGATCGCCACCGCGGTGGACTTCCCGGTCGCGCAGGTCGCGATCGGCTGCGGTTCGGTTTCGCTGTGCCAGCAGCTCGCGCAGGCCGTTTGCGAACCCGGCGACGAGGTTCTCTACGCGTGGCGCTCCTTCGAGGCCTACCCCACCGTCACCCAGGTGGCGAACGCGCGCAGCATCAAGGTGCCGCTGGCCGAGGGTGACGTGCACGACCTCGACGCGATGCTCGCCGCGATCACACCGCGCACCAAGATGCTCTACGTCTGCAACCCGAACAACCCGACCGGGACGGCCGTGCGGCGTGAGGCGCTGGAACGGTTCCTGGCCGCGGTGCCGTCGACCGTGCTCGTCGTGCTCGACGAGGCGTACCGCGAGTTCGTCACCGATCCCGATGTGCCGAACGGCCTCGAATACGTGACGCCGCACGGAAACGTCGCCGTGCTGCGGACCTTCTCGAAGGCGTACGGGCTCGCCGGGCTGCGCGTGGGTTACGCGATCGCGCCGGAGAACATCGCGAAGGCGCTGCGTCAGGTGTTCGTCGCGTTCAGCGTGAACATGATCGCGCAGGCGGCGGCGATCGCTTCGCTGGACGCGTCCGACGAGCTGATGGCGCGCGTGAAGGAGATCGTCGGCGAGCGCGAGCGGGTCCGCAAGGAGCTGATCGAAGCCGGCTACGACGTGCCGGACACGCAGGCGAACTTCGTCTGGCTGCCGCTGGGCGAGGAGACGCCGAAGTTCGCGGAGTTCGCGCTGGACCACAAGCTGGTGCTGCGGCCGTACGCGACGGACGGCGTGCGCGTGACCATCAGCACGCCCGAGGAGAACGATCTCTTCCTCGCGGCGGCCCGCGCGTACAAGGCCTAGCGCGATAAAGCGGGCTTTACTCCGGGGAGTAAAGCCCGCTTTATCCCGGTTTCTACTTCAGGATGAGCTGGACCATGGCGGCGAGGCCGACCACGACGATCACGCCGCGCAGCACGGTCGGCGGGAGCTTGCGGCCGATCTTCGCGCCGAGCTGGCCGCCGATGGCCGAGCTGACCGCGAGAATCGCGACCACCGGCCAGCTGATCGGCGCGACGAAGGCGTAGATCAGCCCGGCGATGGTGTTGACCACGGCCGACAGGACGTTCTTGACGCCGTTCAGGCGTTGCAGTGACTCCGAAAGCAGCATCCCCATCACGGCGACGAGCATCACGCCCTGCGCGGCGGTGAAGTATCCGCCGTAGATGCCGATCAGGAAGACGAAGAACAGCAGCAGCGGGCCGATCTTGTGCTCGCCGCCGTTCACCTCCCGGCGCTTGGTGATCCACTTCGACACCTTCGGCTGCACGATCACCAGCACGACGGCCAGTCCGACCAGGATCGGGACGACGGTTTCGAACGCGTCCTTCGGCAGCGAGAGCAGCAAGATCGCGCCGCCGATCGCGCCGAAAAAAGACGCAATGGACATTCGGATCACTTCGGGCCAATAACCCGCGAGTTCCTGGCGGTACCCGATCGCGCCGCTGATCGTGCCCGGGGCCAGGCCGATCGCGTTCGACGTCGTCGCGGTCAGCGGCGGATACCCGAGCGCGACCAGCACCGGGAAGGTCACCAGGGTGCCGGAGCCCACGACCGTGTTGATGGTGCCCGCCCAGATGCCGGCGACTCCGATGATCACCGCGTGCCACCACGTCATAGCTCGCAGGCTAGGTGGGATGATCCCTTGGCGCTTAGCGAGTGTGGTTAGTCAGACAGCGAGTGTGGCGAGTCACTCACCTCACCGTGAAGAGATAGCACCCCGCCTTGGCACTGCGGACGTGGACGTAGTCGGCGTCCGCCAGTAGCTCCGCGAGCGCCGCGTCGGCGTCCACGCCCTCGATCCGCCGCTCGGCCACCTGCTCGCGCCCGGCCCGGTAAGCGTCGAGTACCAGGGAATGGCGTCGGAATTCGGGCGGGAACGTCTCATGCGCCGCGTAGGGCGTGCAGTCCCCTTCGTGCACGAAGACCGGTCCGGGGAGCGGGATGTCCTCCTGGCCGCGAAAAGCGTCGTAGGTGAACAGGATCCGGCGGTCTTCGATCATGGTGAGGCACAGCCGGCACGGCGACGTGCCGTCGACGTCCTCCGCCGAAGCGGGGTGCCCGTAGTCGGGTGCGAGCAGCGTGGCGCGGACTTCCTTGGCGACGGGTTCTTCAATCGGCACAACGTTCATGCCTCAATACTCGTGATCAGCCGACGGGCTTGCTGGCGGCTTTCGGACGCGACGTTTCACCCAGCACGCCTGCCAGCACCGCGCCGGCGATCATGACGAGCCCGATGGTCACCAGGCCCCATTTGCTCGAGCCGAACAGGTCGGTCATCCAGCCGAGCCAGTACGGCCCGAGGAAGCCGGACAGGTTGCCGACCGAGTTGACCACGCCGATCCCGCCCGCGACCGCGGCGCCGGACAGGAACGCGGGCAGCAGCTTCCAGAACGACGGAAACGCCGCCATCACGCCGATCGCGCACAGGCACAGCCCGACGTAGCCGAGCCACGGCGAGAGGAACGCGGAGCCGGTCAGCGCGACACCGCCGACGACCATCGGGAACGCGGTGTAGCGCACGGTCCGGCCGTCGCGATCGCCGTGCCGTCCCCACCAGACCATCGCGACCGCGCCGATCGCGTACGGCACCGCGGTGAGCAGCGTGACCACGAAGTTGTCCTCGATCTTCAGGCTGGCCTTGAGGATGGTCGGCATCCAGAAACCCAGGCCGTACAAGCCGAAGACGATCGCGAAGTACACCATCCCGAGGCCGAGCACCCGGGGATGCAGCAGCGCGCGCCGCACCGGCATCGGCGCGATCGAGGCGTTCTCCGCGGCCAGTTCCTCCTTGAGCCACAAGCGTTCCTCGTTGGTGAGCCAGGTCGCGTGCGCGGGCCGGTCCGGCAGCAGCCAGAACAGCAGCAGGCCGAGCAACACCGACGGCAGGCCTTCGGTGAGGAACAGCCAGCGCCAGCCGCTGAGGCCCCAGATGCCGTCCAGCTTGAGCAGCAGCCCGCCGATCGGCGCGCCCAGCGCGGTCGACAGCGGGACCGCGACCATGAACAGGCCGGTGACCGTGCCGCGATGCGAAGCCGGGAACCAATACGTCAGGTACAGGATCATCCCGGGGAAGAACCCGGCTTCGGCGACACCGAGCAGGAAGCGCAGCAGGTAGAAGCTGGTCTCGCCCTGTATCAGCGCGCAGGCGGCCGCGACCAGGCCCCAGACGATCATGATCCTGGCCATCCACCGGCTCGCGCCGACGCGGTGCATGATCAGGTTGCTCGGCGCGTCGAGCAGCACGTAGCCGACGAACAGCAGGCCGGCGCCGAACCCGTAGACCTGTGAGGAGAGTCCGAGCTCGGCGTTCATGGTCAGCGCGGCGACGCTGAGGTTGGTCCGGTCGAGGTAGGCGAAGAAGTAGCAGACGGCCATCAGCGGCACGAGGCGCCGTGTCGCCTTGCCCAACGCGCTTCTGGCGATCGGGTCGAGGCTCGGCCGCATGCCTCGGAAAGTAACACCTGGCAAGATTTCGCGCGTGACCGAACAGGTATGGAGCGCGACCGTCGACCGGCTCCGCGCGCTGATCGACTCCGGCGAGCTGCCGCCGGGATCACGCCTGCCTGCCGAACGGGCGCTGTGCGATCAGCTGGGCATCAGCCGGGGTTCGCTGCGGCAGGCGCTGCGCGTGCTCGACTCGATCGGCTACGTGCAGATCCGCGCGGGCTCGGGCACGTACGTCCGCGAGGCGGAGCGCAAACCTTTGCGCACCTGGTTCGCCGAGCACGAGCAGCTCGTCGAAAAGCTCTTCGACCTGCGCACGACCGTCGAACCGACGCTCGCGGAGCGGCTCGCCGAGCACCACTCCCCTCGCGTGGTGGCGAAGCTCGAAGCCAATGTCGCCGAGATGGAACAGGCCGCGGCTGACGGCGACATGCTGCGTGTCATCGCCACCGACGCCGAGTTCCACCGGGTGATCGCGGTCAACGCGGGCGACGACGACGTCGCCGACCTGCTGCGCTCGGTGCTCTCACTGGTCGGCGAGGAGCGGCGCGCGGCGCTGCGGCTGCCGGGTCAGATCCGCAAGGCCGTCTGCGAGCACCGGGAGATCCTTGAGGCGATCACCAGGTCGGACGCGGCCGCGGCGCGCGAGGCGACGCTGCGCCATCTGGTTGAGGCGAAGCTCTCAATGCACGACTTCGCCGCCACCGACTCGTAGGAGCTGCCGGACCCGTTCCTCCGTCGCGATGCGCGCGAAGCCGTTCGACGACTGGACCAGGGAATTCCTCGCCGCGCACCCGGACGCGACCGTGCTGCACCTCGGCGCGGGCATGGACAGCAGGGTGTTCCGGATCGACCCGCCGCCGACGGTGCGCTGGTTCGACGTCGACTTCCCCGACGTCATCGCGCTGCGCGAGCGGATCTACCCGTCGCGCCCTGGTTATCGGACGATCGCGTCTTCAGTCACCGACCCCGGCTGGCTGGACGAGATCCCGGCGGACCGGCCGACGCTGGTCGTCGCCGAGGGCCTGCTGAATGTACCTCGACCCGGCCGACGGCGAGGCGCTACTGCAGCGGTTGGTCGACCGGTTCCCGCGCGGCGAGATGGTGTTCGACGTCATGAGCAAGCTCGCGATCAAGCTACAGAAGCTCAACCCGGTGGTCCGGCGGGCGGGCGCGACGCTGCGCTGGGGTCTCGAAGACCCGCGCGAGCTGGAGAAACTCGGCCTCGACCTGCGGACTTCGTGGGACGTGAGCCACTTCGCCGAGCCGGAGCTGGTCGCGTACTTCAGCGCCAAGTACCGGCTGCAGTTCAAGGTCGCGACGCGCGTCCCGGCGTTTCGGAACTTCGCGCATCTGCTGCGCTACAGGTACTAGCGAATACGATCACGGCGTGCGCAAACCCGCTCATCTCGGGAGGTTCCGGCTCGTACTCCGCACCAGCCTCGGCTTCGCCGCGCTGGGGCTGGGTTCCAGTGTGTGCGGATCCGGGGTCGTCGCGCTCCTGTTGTTCTTCGAGGGCTCCCCGAGTCAGCTCGGCGACCGGTCCTGGGTGCTCGGCGCGACCGCGGCCGGGCTGGTCGCCGCGTCACTCGTGGTCGGTTCACTGTGGACGGCCTGGCTGCAGCGCCGCACCGCGATCTGGTTCGTGCTCGGCAGGCCGCCGGGCGAAAGCGAGGCACGGCGCGCGCTGCGGCTGCCGGTCGACATGGCGATCGTCAGCGGCACGCTCTGGCTGATCGGGACGATCGTGCTCGGCACGCTCTCGGCCGTGCTCGGCGCGGGCGAAGAGGCCTTCGCGGTGGCGTTGACCATCCTGCTCGGCGGGCTGACCACGGTCGGGCTGACGTATCTCGCCGCGGAGTGGGTCGCCCGGCCGGTGATGACGATCGCGCTGAAAGTGTTGCCGCCCAAGGACTCCCTGCCGGTGACCGTGCTCACCAGGCTGATCCTCACCTGGGCGCTGGCCAGCGGCGTGCCGCTGCTCGGCATCCTGCTGGTGAGTGCGCCGCCCGAGCTGATCGGCGAGGGCAACCACACGGCGTCGCTGATCATGCTGTCGGTGATCGGTCTGGTCGTCGGCGCGCTCGGCACCGCACTGCTCGCCCGCGCGGTCGCGGCCCCGCTGCACCGGCTGCGGATCGCGCTGAACCAGGTCGCGCGCGGCAGCACGGACGTCTCGGTCCCCGTCGACGACTCGTCCGAGATCGGCATGCTCCAGACCTCGGTCAACGACCTCGTCGCCGGCCTGCGCGAGCAGGACCGCATGCGCGACCTCTTCGGCCGCCACGTCGGTGCCGACGTGGCCCGGCACGCGCTGGAGTTCGGCGCCTCGCTGTCCGGGGACGTGCGCGAGGTGGTCGCGCTGTTCGTCGACGTCGTCGACTCGACGGCGCTGGCTTACCGCACGCCGCCCGAGGAGCTGGTCACCAAGCTGAACCGGCTGTTCACGAGCGTGTTCGACGAGGTCAACGCCCGCGGCGGGCTCCTGAACAAGTTCGCGGGCGACGCGGCGCTGTGCATCTTCGGCGCGCCCACCCGCCTGGCCGACCCGGCGACTTCAGCCCTGTCCGCCGCCCGCGCGATCCGGGACGCCGTCTTGGCCTGGGGCGAGCTGGACCTCGGCGTCGGCGTCGCGTCCGGCCCGGTCTTCGCGGGCCAGTTGGGCACGAGCAGCCGGCTTGAGTACACGGTCATCGGCGACGCGGTGAACGAAGCGGCCCGGCTGACCGAGCACGCCAAGACGGTCCCCGGCCGCATCCTCGCCAGCGAAGCCGTCCTCAAAGCCTCGACTACCAGCGAGCGCGCCCTGTGGACGCCCGACGGCGACCTGGAACTCCGAGGCCGCCAGGTCCCGACCCCGACCTGGACGACCACCCCGTAAAAATCCCAATGCGTCTTTCGGTCCCTGCTAAGGACCGAAAGACGCATTCGGGGTCTGGGACGGACTGAACGACGCATTCGGGACCCACCAGGGACCGAACGACGCATTCGGGACCCACCAGGGACCGAACGACGCTTTCGGGCTATCGGCGGCGGGAGGGGTCAGCCGGGGGTGACGGATGGCCAGGTGAAGACTGTGGATCCCCAGGTCAGGCCTGCGCCGAAGGCGCTGAGGAGTACGCGGTGGCCGGGGATGAGCTCGCCGTCGCGGACGGCGTCGGCGAGTGCGAGTGGGATCGAGGCGGCGCTGGTGTTGCCGGTGTGCTCGATGTTGGCGACGACCGCGTCGGCGGCGAGGCCGAGTTGTTTGGCGCAGCCCTGGAGGATGCGGATGTTGGCCTGGTGGCCGACGAATCTGTCCACATCGGACACGGTGAGGCCGGCGCGCTCGAGTACGGCGCGGGACGACTCGGCCATGCGGGCGCAGGCGTGGCGGAAGACCGCTTGGCCTTGCATTGTCAGGAAGAACTCGCTGGGGTCGTCGGACTGGCGCTTCTTGGAGCCGCCCGCGGTGATCCAGAGGAGCTCGGCGAGTTCGCCGTCGCTGTGCAGGTCGAACGGGCCGAGTGCGCCCGGCTCGTCGGCGGTGCCGGAGCGGAGCACGACGGCGCCCGCGCCGTCGCCGAAGATCGGGACGGTGCCGCGGTCTTCGGGGTCGATCATCGTGGTGAAGGTGTCGGCGCCGATCACCAGCACCGAGGCCGCGACGCCTGCCGAGATGAGGCCGGCGCCGGTGGCGAGCGCGTAGACGAAGCCACTGCAGACCGCGTTGACGTCGAGCGCGCCGACGCCGTTCAGGCCGAGGCGGGCGGCGACCTGCGGCGCGCTGCCGGGACATTGCTGGTCGGGCGTGGCCGTCGCGAGGAGTACGAGGTCGACTCTGTCAACTCCGGCGGACGCCAGCGCCCGCTTTCCCGCTTCGACCGCCAAGTCCACTGTGGACTCGCCGGGTGCGACGACGTGACGTTGCGCGATGCCCGTGCGAGTGCGGATCCACTCGTCCGAAGTATCAAGTCGTTGGGACAACTCGTGATTGTCGACGACACGTGAAGGCAGCCAGGAACCGAGCCCACTGATTACCGCCGTACCGCGCGCTTCTTGCGTGGGCACCTGGAATTTCCTCCCGACCGACCTGAGACCCCGTCCTCTCCCTTGTAGGTCCTACCCTCCGGTAGACCCGTCAGTTGTGTTCCAGGTCACATTGTGAGGAATTCTCACGTATTGCGGTCACTCCAGGTAGGCCAGCACGGCGAGCACGCGCCGGTGACCGCTCTCACTGGCTGGGAGATCCAGCTTCGAGAAGATGTTCCCAACGTGTTTCTGCACGGCCCGCTCGGTGACGACGAGCTTCGTCGCGATCTCGCCGTTCGCGAAACCCTGGGCCATCAGGTGCAGCACCTCACGCTCGCGCGCGGTCAGCGCGGCGAGCGGATCATGCTTACGGGTGAGCAGCTGGGCGATCACCTCCGGGTCCATCGCGGTGCCGCCCGAAGCCACCCGTTCGAGCGCCTCGAGGAACTCCTCGATCCGCGCGACGCGGTCCTTCAGCAGATAGCCGACGCCGCCGTGGCCGTCGGAAAGCAGCTCACCGGCGTAGGTCTCCTCGACGTACTGCGAGAGCACCAGCACCGGCGTGCCCGCGACCTCGCGCCGCGCGCGCAGCGCCGCGTGGATGCCCTCGTCCGAGAACGTCGGCGGCAGCCGGACATCCACAATGGACACATCGGGCCGGTGCTCGCGGACGGCCTCGACGAACGAGTCCGCGTCCTCGACGCGCGCGAGCAGCTCGTGCCCCGCGCTCTGCAGCAGGTGCCGCATGCCCTCGGCGAGCAGCACGTTGTCCTCGACCATCACGACCCGCACGGGACCTCCAGTGAAATACGGGTCGGTCCCCCTGCGGGACTTTCCACCTTGAGCGTGCCATCCAGCGCGGCCAGCCTGCGCCGCATGCCGCCGATCCCGGTGCCGAGCTTCTCGTCGACACCACCCTTGCCGTCATCGACGACCTCGGCGAGCAGCACGTCCACGTGCCTGGTGACGGTGACCTGCGCACCGGTCGCGCCGCTGTGCTTTGCGACGTTGGTGAGCGCCTCGGTGATCACGAAGTAGACGGCCGACTCGACGGGCGCGGCGACCTTCTCCAGCTCGCCGACGGTGAGTTCCACCGGAACCGGGCAGCGCGCGGCGACCGCGGCGAGCGCGCCGTCGAGGCCGCGGTCGGCGAGGATCGGCGGATACATGGTCCGCAGCACGCCGCGCAGCTCGGTCATCGCGTCTTCGGCGCCTTCCCGCGCGCCGGCGAGCAGCTTCGCGACCTTCTCGGGATCCTTCTCCCGCTCGGCCATGCCGACCATCATCGCGAGCGAGACGAGCCGTGCCTGGGTGCCGTCGTGCAGGTCACGCTCGATGCGCCGCAGCTCGGCGCCGTGCGCGTCGACGGCGCCCGCCCGGCTCTCACGCAGCGTCTCGACCAGCTGATCCTTGTTCGACGGCGCGAGCACCCTGGCGCTGAGCTTCGCGCCGGCCCTGGCCAGCGCGGGCGCACCTCGCCACGCCGCCAGCGCCGAGATCGCGAGCATCGGCACCCCGGTGGCGAGCGCCGTGTCCCAGGTCTGGACGGGGACGAGGAGCATGGTCGGGGGCTCGTTCGCGGGGAAGGCCCACCAGAAGAAGGTCGAGGAGATGGTCGCGAGCGGGAGCAGGGCGAGCGTCACGCCGACGAGTCCGAGCACCGTGCCGAAGATCATTTCGATCGGCACCCAGCGCAGGTCTCGCCGGGTGCCTGGCTGAGCGAGCAGCTCGCCGAGCCGCTTCGCCCTCGGCCCGTGCGGCGGGATCTCACGGCCGAGCAGCCTGCCGGCGCGGCGGCGCTCGAAGTCCGTGAGCATGCCGAGTAGCCGCAGTGCCTGGGGCATGACGAAGACGCCCGCGGTGAACAGCGTCAGCACCCCGGCGAGCATGAGCGCCGGCAATGCGAACATGCACACGACGCCCACGACGAAGCTCTGCACGGAGTACAGGAGCGCGCGTCCCGTTCGCTGGATCATGTCCTCGATTGTTCACTGCGCCGATCGGCGGCGCGGTGGGGGTGGCTACACCATTTCGGGTAGCGGATCCCGCACGCTGCGGCGGCGCCCGAGCAGCTGGAACACCACGCCGATGCCGATGACCAGCGCCAACGGGATCAGCTGGCTCCAGAAGTACGGCCAGCGCTGACCCGCGAACGAGGACGGCAGCGAGTCGTCAGGACTGCCCGCGGTGCCGAACCAGCCGACGCCGATGCCCGGCCAGATCAGCGTCGCGACGGTGAACGCGACGAACGCCGTCGGCACCAGCGTGACGATCGCGACACCCCAGGTGCCGCCGCCGACGCGGAACGGGCGCGGCACGTCCGGCTGCTTGCGGCGCAGCACGAGCAGTGAGGGGAACGTCACGACGTAGGAGATGAAGGTCGTCGAGATAGTCAACGCGAGGCCGGCGCTGAAGTACTTCTCGGCGTCGCCGCCGGTGATCGCGAGCGCGGCGACCATGACCACCGTGGCGAGCACGCCGGAGAGCACGTTGATCCGGATCGGGGTGCCGTGCTTGACGGAGATCTCGCCGAAGTAGCGCGGGCCCGCGCCGTCCGCGCAGGCGACGGCCTGCGCCCGGTGCGCGCCGATCGCCCAGCCGACGCCGCTGGTGAGCACGCCGACGATGAGCCCGGCCGCGCAGATCATGCCGAACACGTTGCCGGCGCCGGTCAGCGTGACCGTGCCGTCTTCGGCGATCGAGCCGCCGTAGACGGTGAGCACGCTCTTGCAGGCGTCGATGAAGCCGCCGAGGCTTTTGATCCGGTCGGCGGGCACGACCAGCAGGATGCCGAGGATCGGGCCGCCGTAGAGCAGGAACGCGCCGATGCCGGAGCGGAGGATGGCGAACGGGACCGTGCGCTGCGGGTCGGTCATCTCGTCGGTCGCGGTGCTGGGGAGTTCGAAGCCGACGTAGTTGTAGATCACGAACGGTACGAGCGCGAGGAAACCGGCGTAGGTCGGCGCGAAACTGGAGGCCGTGAGCGGCTGCACGCCGTTTTTGATCGCGTAGACCACTACTGAAACGGTGAAGAAGCCGAGTAGCACGATTCGGGCGAGCGCTCCGGCCGTCGGAACCCATTTGCCGACTTTGAGCGAAGCGGCCACGCAGAGCACGCCGAACCAGATGAAGATGACGCCCGCGATGTACTTACCGGCGGTGCCGAGTGGAATGAAGAATTTCTCGGTAGTTGCCACGGCGATGATGGTGAGGCTGCCGCCCATCCAGATCGGGTTGGTGAGCCAGTAAAGGACCTGGTTGATACCCGCGACAGTCTTGCCGAACGCCAGTTTCGTCCAGATGTAAGGACCGCCCTCGACCGGGAACGCGGTGCCGAGTTCGGCGACCAGCAGGCCGTACGGGAGAAAGAAGAGCACCGCGAGGATGACCATCCAGGTCAGTCCCTGCGGCCCCTGTGCCGCGACGCTTCCGATGGTGTCGAGGCCGACCAGCGTGCACAAGAGGAAGAAGACGACATCCTTGCGGCGTAAGGATTTCTGCAATCGCGAGCGCTGCTGTTCGAACCCGCCACCCAGACCGTCCACAATGTCCACCACTGGTGTACCCCCGCTCGCCCGGTGAGAGCGCTTACCGTGACGCCGCACACAGGGCTTGTCAAGGCGCGGACAAGCGTTGTCAGGATGCTTGACAGGCGGGCCCGCGCCCGGCTATTGACTGAATCGTCTATTTGCGCGAACTCGACAGGAGCACCGTGGGCGACGAGCCTTATCTGCAGATCAGCTGGCATGACCGCGAGACCGGAAGCCGCGGCTACCTGGTGATCGACCGACTCGTCCGCGGCGTCGCGAGTGGTGGCCTGCGCATGCGCGCCGGCTGCACACTCGACGAAGTACGCGGGCTCGCTGCCGGAATGTCCGCCAAAGAAGCTTTGAATTACGACCCGAATGGACGATATGTTCCACTGGGCGGAGCAAAAGGCGGCATTGATTTCGACCCGCACGATCCGCGCGCCGTTGATGTGCTGCGGCGGTATCTGCAGGCGATGCGGCCGTACATCGAGCGGTTCTGGACCATGGGCGAGGATCTCGGCCTGCGGCAGGACACCATCGACGAGGTGCTCGCCGAACTCGGCATGGACTCGTCGATCCCGGCCGTCTATCCGCTGCTCGACGACGAGACCAAGGCCAGGAAACGACTCGCGGACGCCTTCGCGATCACCGTCGACGGCATCGGCCTCGACGAGCTGGTCGGGGGCTACGGCGTGGCCGAAGCGGCGTTGACCGGGGTCGACCGGCTGGGGCTGCCGCGCGCCGGGACCCGGGTGTTCATCCAGGGCTTCGGTTCGATGGGCGGCGCCACCGCGCGGTACCTGGCACGTGCAGGCCTCGTGGTGGTCGGCATCGCGGACGCGGTCGGGGTCATCCACAACCCGGACGGCCTCGATGTGGAAACCCTGTTGCTGACAAGGAATTCCTACGGCGAGATCGACCGCGCCGAGCTGCGCAGGGCCGACCAGCAGCTGCCGTTGCGCCAGTGGCTCGACATCGAGGCCGAGGTGCTCGTGCCCGCCGCCGTGTCGTACACGATCAACGCGGAGAACCACGCCTCGGTCCGCGCGCGGCTGATCGTGGAGGCCGCGAACATGCCGGTGACCGCGGACGCGGAGGCCCCGCTGACCGAACGCGGCGTGCTGATCCTGCCCGACGTCGTGGCGAACTCGGCGACCAACGCCTGGTGGTGGTGGACGCTCTTCGGTGACGTCGAAGCCGACGCGGACGGGGCGTTCGCGAAGATCGGTGAGGCCATGGAGAAGCTCGTGACCTCGACGTTGGACCGGGCGGAGATGGGTGGGGTGACGCCGAGGGCGGCCGCCGCGACCATCGCGGCCGAGGCTTCGGCGCGGATCGATCGTCGCTTCGGGACCCTCTAAGACGGGTTCGCGGGTGGGACCACCGCTTGCGGCGCCTTGGGCAGACCGACCAACGAGACAGCGCCGAGCAAAGTGCTGAAGGCCGTCGCGTTCGGGCAGGTCAGGATGTTGGCCAAGGCGTCGCCGGCGGTGTCACCGCCCGAGGGTGCGCCCGGCGGCGGAGGCGGCGTCGGGGCGCTGGTGACGGCGCGGGGTACCGAGACGACGCCGGTCAGTGGCAGGTCGCGTGAGGACGTGCCGACCGAGATTCCGTAGTCGCCCACGGTCCGGATCCATTGGTGCGCGGTCGAATCCCAGTGCGAAAGATCGCGCGGGGTCAGCGAAAACCGGACCCGTTGCGTCGCGCCGGGCGCCAGGGAGACCTTCTCGAAACCCTTCAGCAGGCGGGGTGGTTCGCCGTCGGCCGCCGGATGGGTCACGTAGAGCTGGACGACTTCGGCGCCCGGCCGAGAGCCCGTGTTCGTGACCGAGGCTTCGACGACGTCGCCCGAGACGTTCAGGTCCGACAGCTCGAAACGCGTGTAGGAGAGGCCGAAACCGAAGGGGAACAACGGGTTCAGGCCTTGCTGGTCGTACCAGCGGTAGCCGACCGCGAGGCGTTCGGTGAAGCGGCCGTCCGGGAAGGCACGGGCGGGGACCTGGTCGAGTGACGCCGGGAAGGTGATCGGGAGTTTGCCGGACGGGTTCACGTCGCCGTAGAGCAGCGCGGCCAGTGCGGCGCCGTACTCCTGGCCGGGATACCAGGCGGCGAGCACGCCTTTGACACGAGCGAGCCAGGGCATGGCGACCGGGCCGCCGGTGTTCAAGACCACGATGGTGTTCGGGTTGGCGGCGGCGACGCGGTCGATCAACGCGTTGTCCGGCAACGTGATGTCCGGCGCGTCCTTGGACTCCGTCGACCACTTGGCGGCGAAGACGACGGCGACGTCCGAGGCGGCGGCGACGCGGGCGGCTCGGGCGGGGTCCGAGCCGTCGTCGAAGGAAGCGTTGCCGTAGCCGGAAATGGCGTCGTACGGGGTTTTGACGGCTTGGGCGATGACGTGGGCGCTGCCGCCGCCCGAGCCGAGCACGTCCGCGCCTGCGGCTGAGCCGATCACCGCGACCGAATCCGAACGGCGCAGCGGCAAAATGGAGTCGGCGTTCTTCAGCAGCACGGTCCCCTGTTCCGCGACATCGCGGGCGATGGCGGCGTGGCGCGGAGAAGTCACCACCGCGGAAGGGGAACCCGAAGCCGGGCGGTCGAAGAGGCCGAAGCGGAACATCTGGCCGAGGACGCGACGGACCATGTCGTCAAGACGGGCGCCCTGGCCCAGCCGCTTGCCGAAGTAGCAGCCGTCCGGCATCTGCATGTCCAGGCCCGCGTTGGCGGCGGCGACGCTCGCGGTCATGCCGTACCAGTCCGACGTCACGAAGCCGTCGAAGCCGAACTGTCCTTTGAGGACTTGAGAGAGCAGATACGTGTTGTTGCAGGCGTGCACACCGTTGAGGTGGTTGTACCCGCACATCACCGACGCGACGCCGCCGTCGCGCACGGCGCGCTCGACCGCGGGCAGGTAGATCTCCTGCAACGTCCGTTCGTCGACGGTCACGTTGCCCAGCGCCGTGTTCCGCAGTGTTTCCTGGCTGTACGCCGCGAGATGCTTGGCCTGCGCGAGCACGCCGTGCCGCTGGATGGCCCGGATCTCGGCGACGGCCAGCTCGCCGGTCAGCGCCGGATCCTCGCCGAGGGTTTCGTACGACCGGCCGGCACGCGGGTCGCGCGCGATGTCGATCGCGGGCGCCAGCGCGACGTTGGCGCCTTTGCCTCGTATCTCGGCACCGAGCACATCGCCGTACGCGGCCGCGAGCGACGGGTCCCAGCCCGCCGCCAGCGCGGTCGGCGACGGCAGCTGCGTGACGCCGGTCTGGCTGTTGCCGATCCCGGCCGAGCCATCGGAAAGCCCGAGTGACGGCACGCACAGGCGCGGGATCGGCTGCACGAGTCCCGCGTAGACAGGCCCCGCCAGATCGAACGGCCCGGCCGAACCGTGCACCATGGACAGCTTCTCCGCGGGGGTCATCTCGCCGAGCACTTGGGCGACGCGGTCCGGGATCGGGGTGGCCGAACCGACCCAGGGGCATACCGGATCGGCGGCTTCGGCGAGCGGCGGCAGGCCTGCGGCGGTCAGCCCGAGCACGGCCATGGTCACGAAGGGTCGCCGAATGCGCATGGAGCGTGAATACCTTTCATGATCCATCAGCGTCAACCGGCGTCCGGATTCACCACCCGTTAAAACCCGAACGGCTGAACGCCAGGCGGATAACCTGGCAGGGTGCACCCCGATCTCGACCGCCTCGACCGCGCCATCCTGAGCCTGCTGCAGACCGACGCCCGGATCATCGCCGAGACGATCGGCGCGAAGGTCGGGCTCTCCGCGGCGGCCGTGCAGCGCCGGATCAAGCGGCTGCGGGAGTCGGGCGTCATCGAGCGGGAGGTCGCCGTGCTCGACCCGGCCGCGCTCGGCATGCCGATGACGTTCATCGTCACCGTCGAAATGGAACGCGAGCGGCTCGAGGTGCTCGACGCGTTCCGCAAACAGGTGCAGGCCGAAGAACACGTCCAGCAGTGTTATTACGTCACCGGCTCCGCCGATTTCGTGCTCGTCGTCACTTGCCGGGACATGTCGGAGTTCGAAGCATTCACGCACCGTATGTTCTTCAACAACGGAGAGGTACGGCACTTCACCACGAGCGTTGCCATGGAACGAGTCAAAGTGGGCCTCACGCTGCCGCTTGATCAACAACGCTGACTGTCCACTGTGGGCACAAGAGGTTTGTGGGCCGCGTTACACCATTCTGGACCGCTTCCACCGATAGCGTGAACGTGAATGTTTTGTCGTCATGACCGTCAGGCCCGCACATCTCACCCTCGACCGACGAACGAGTTCGCAGACAAGCGAGCGAGGGACAGATCGAGGGAGTGGCCGTGCAGACCGACGCAGTTCACCAGAGCCAGTTCGTGTTGCTGAACGACAGCACCACGCCGGTCCTTTCGCGCTTGTCCTACCACGCCGACGAGCCGTTCGCGGTCACCGTCGCCTTCCGCACCGAGCGCGGCCGCTGGGTCGAGTGGACCTTCGCCCGTGACCTCCTGGTCGACGGCCTGGTCGAGCAGGCCGGGCTGGGCGACGTCCGCATCCGCCCCGACCTGGTCGAGGACGAGGCGCTCGTCATCCTGGAAATCGAGTCGCCGGACGGCTACGCGTCGTTCGAACTCGAGCGCGCCGACATCGAGCGCTTCCTCGCCGCTTCCTACGAACTGGTGCCGCTCGGCGCCGAAGTCGACTACTTCGACGTCGACACCCTGATCGATGAGATCACCAATGTCTAACTAACTCCCGCGGAAACAGGCAAAGGGCGGTTTGAGTGCTCTGGAGGCACTCAAACCGCCCTTTGTCGTTTTCAGGATCAGCCGAGCACCAGCGTGGCGCCCAGCGCGGAGAGCGCCTTGTTCAGCGGGAAGAAGTACATGGTGGTCGAGTTGCCACCCGAGAGCAGGCCCTGGCCCTGGTTGCCCGCGATGATCGAGCCGCCGGAGTCACCGCCCGCCGAGCGGATGTTGGTCGCGGTCATGCCGTAGACGGTGCCCTCGGCGTAGCGGACCGTCTGGTTCTTCGCGCCGATCGTGCCGCAGGTCCAGCCGGTGGTCGAACCGCTCTTGCAGGCCGACGCGCCGGTGGCGGCCTCGGTCTTCCCGGTCACCCGGGTGCCGTTGTTGATCACGCCGCGCGGGGTCCAGTTCGAGTTCGTGCGGGCCAGCGAGTAGTCGTTCGTCGGGAAGCTGTACCGGCTGAACGAGCCCATCGCGACCTGGTTGTAGCCGGTCAGCGAGCTGCCGATGGCCGCGCAGTGCCCGGCGGAGACGAAGCCACCGTTCACCGAGAAGCCGATCGAGCAGCGGGCCTGGTTGGCGATGTAGTAGGCGTCGCCGCCGCGGACGTCGTACTGCAGCGAGGGCCGGTCGGCCGACTCGACCACGGTCACCGCGCCCTTGTCGACGCCGGTCTTGGCCAGGTAGGAGTCCACGTCACCGGTCTTGCCGGGCTCGACGGTCACCGTGACCCGGTTCGTCTTCGAGTCGACGCCCCAGGTGGTGACCGACTTCGGCGCGGTGCGCTCGGCCGAGTTCAGCTTGTCGACCGTCGAGTTGAGCTGGGTGGCGCTGAACCGGGCCACCCCGGCGTCCGCGCCCGCGGCCTTGACCTGAGCCAGCTTCGCCGCGTCGGTGACGTCGACGTGCAGCCGCTTGGTGGTGGCGTCGTAGTACGAGCCGGCGAAGGTGTCGCCGAGCGCGGCCGTGAGTGACTCCGAGAGCGTGGACGCGGCGTTCTCCGTCGCCAGCGCGGCGACCGCCTGGTCGTAGGTGAGTCCGAGGTCCTGCTGCATCGCGGGCATCATGTCCGGGTTCAACGGGGTGAACGCGGCGGCGGGCGACGCGGCGATCGCGCTGACCGCCAGTGCGGCGGCCGCTGCTGCTCCGAGCACCTTCTTCATGGTTCTCCCTCGACTACCGATTACGGTGCGACTCCGGTTGGTCACACCCATGGGTGACCCTGCGGCAGGCCTTCCGGGGACACAATCCGGCGGCGAAGAGATAGGTATACGCAATCTTTTTGGGGTAGACCCGCTGCCCCAGCCGGACTTCGACCGTTGCAACCCCCAGCTGCCGTAGGTCCTTAAGTAGGGTTTCGGACAACTACTTTCCGCCACTTACTCCCCCACCTGATCGAGCGATTCGCCGCCGAAACGTGGGAACAGCCGAAGTTTCGTACGCTTCGTGATTTTTTCCCGAACAAACCATCGGTCACCGACGAGTTCCAGCCCGCAGAAGTGTGAGCGCGCAGTCGTCACTCGGATCTACCGACCGGTTTACTCCCGGTTAGCTACTGCTTAAGCTCCGGGCAAAGAGGACGACGTGCTCAGCCGTCGAGGAGCGCCATGGTGTGGATGGCCAGCCAGCGCCCGACCTCGGTGTCGGTGCGAACCCGCTCGCCGAAGCTCGTCGGGAGAGAGAAAGAACTCGGCACCATCGTCGAGGTGGTCGCCGAGCGTCCCGCCGTCGTGCTCATCGAGGGCGAAGCGGGCATGGGCAAGTCCCGGCTGATGACGGAACTGGCCGGTCGCCCCGAACTGCGCGGCGTCCGCGTGCTCACCGGCACCTGCCAGCCGCTGCGCGACCCGTTCCCCTACGGCCCGATCCTCGAAGCGCTGCGCTCGTTGTCTGAACCACTCGGCCCGCTGAGCCCGGTCGCGGGAGTACTGCGGCCGTTGCTGCCCGAGCTCGCGGAAATCCTTCCACCGCAACCGGAACCGCTGACCGACCCGGCCGCCGAGCGGCACCTGCGGTTTCGCGCGATACGAGAACTGCTCGGCGCCTGCGGCCCCACCCTGCTGGTGCTCGACGATCTGCACTGGGCCGACGAGGATTCGCGTGACCTGCTGCGCTTCATCGTCTCGATGATGCCGCCGGACCTGGCCGTCGTCGCCGCCTATCGCGGCTCGCTCGGTTCCTCGTTCCGCTCGGCCGAACACGCCCGCGTCACGCTCGGCCCGCTCGACGTGTCGGCCGTCCGGCGGCTCGCCACCGGGATACTCGACCTGCCAAGGGTTTCCGACGAGTTCGCGGCGAAGCTGCACGAGAGCACCGCCGGGATCCCTTTCGTGGCAGAGGAAACCCTGCGCGCGCTCAAGGAGTCGGCCGGTGCGCAGCCGCTCGGCGAGACGCTGACCGACCGGCTGCTGGAGAGCCTCGAAGTCCCGATACTGCTGCGCGAAGCCATGACCGAACGCCTGGAGACGCTGCCCGAGCCCGCGGTCAGGCTGGCCAGAGCCGCGGCCGTGCTGGGTGTGCCGATCGAGGCGCAGGTGATCGGCAGGCTCGCCGGACTGAGCGGGGACGGCCTGCGCTCCGCGCTGCTGACCGCGATGGACGGCGGCGTGCTCGGCGAAGTCGACGAGGACCGGTACGGCTTCCGGCATCCGCTCGCGCGCAAAGCCGTCTACGACACCATCAGCGGACCCGAGCGCACGATGCTGCACGCCGAGGCACTGTCCGCGCTGGCCGGTTCGCCGCTGCCACCGATGTTGCAGCTGGCCAGACACGCGAGATCCGCGGGGCGGCTCGACCAATGGCAGCACTACGCCGAGGCCGCCGCCGACCAGGCGACCGCGCGCGGCGACACCTCGCTGGCCATCGACGTGCTGCAATCACTGCTCTCGGCCGGGAAACTCGCAGAGGCCGACGTCGCGCGGCTCGCCACGAAACTCAGCCAGATCGCGCTGCGCGGATTCCGGCGCGACGTCATCGCCACGCTCGAGCACGTGCTGGAGGACCCGCCGCACGATCCGGCCACCCGCGGCACGATCCGGCTCAGCCTCGGCAGCCTGCTGGTCCGCACGGTCGGGCAGCTCGGCCGCGGCCGGGTGGAGGTCGAGAAGGCCATCACCGAGCTGGTCGACCGGCCCGAACTCGCCGCGCGCGGCATCAACCTGCTGGCCCAGCCCATCGACGGGCTCACCTCGCTGGCTTGGCATCAACGCTGGATGCGCCGGGTCGAGGACGTCTTCGACCAGCTCACCGACCCCGAACTCCGGCTCGCGCTGACCGTCGACCGCATCGCCAGCCGCGCGCACACCGGCGACGGCGACGCCTGGGCGGAATTCGAGGCGCTGCCGGAGGAAACGAGCAGCGTCGCCGAACGCGTCCAGCTCGCGAGGCTGTGGTGCAACCTCGCCGACGGCCAATCCTGGCTCGGTCATCTCGGCCGCGCCGATCGCCTGGTCACCGAGGGCACGCGGCGCGCCATCGACGCGGGCGCGCTGTACGCGGCCGGGCTGGTGCAGGGCACCAGGATCAGGCTCGACTGGGTCACCGGGCGCTGGGACGGGCTCGCCGAGCGCGCGGAAGCGTTGCGGGACAAGTACTCCGACCTCGGCCCGATCGTGCAGGAGACCTCGCTCGTGCTCGGCGCGCTGGCCGCGGTGCGCGGTGAGTTCGCGGCCGCGCACCGGCACCTGGCCGAAACCGGCGTGCCCGCGCCGGAGCACGGCGCGATCCCGGTCGTGCTGTCGGCCGCCGGCGCGCTCGTGCGCGTCAAACTGGCCACCGGTGATCTGGCGGGCGCCGTCGCCGCGGCCGACGAGGGCATGAACGTCGCGCGGCGCAAGGGCGTCTGGGTGTGGGCAGCCGACCTGGTGCCGGCGGCCGCCGAGGCCTACGCGCAGGACGGCCGGTGGGACGAGGCGGACGGCGTCGTCGAAGAGTTCGCGCGCGGCATCGAAGGCCGTGACGCGCCTGCCGCCGAAGCCGCTTTGCTGGCCGGACGTGGGGCTTTGCTCGCCGCACGCGGCAAGCATCAGGCGGCGACCACCGTCTTCGAGCAGGCCAAGGAGCGCTACGCGGAGTTGCCGATGCCGTACCCGGCGACGGGCGCGCAGGAACGCGCGGCGCTGGCCAGGCTCGCGGCGGGCGACCGGTCCGCGATCGAGGAGCTCGCCTGCGCGGCGGAGTCGTACGAGCGCCTCGGCGCGACCCGCGATGCCGGGCGCTGCCGTCACCAGCTCAGGGAGAACGGGGCTTGGGCGCCGTCGCAACGCGGCCGCCGCGGCTACGGCCGCGAGCTGTCCCCGCGCGAACGCGAGGTCGCGCGGATGCTGGCCGACGGGCGGACCAACCGCGAGATCGCGGACGGGCTGTTCCTGTCACCACGCACGGTCGAGCAACACGTCGCCAAGGTACTGCGGAAACTCGGGGCGCGGTCACGCGCTGACGTCGCCCGTCATCTGTCGACCTACGCGCTCCCGTAAATCCGGTTGCCCCTTGGGCGGGACCGACCTATACATCGCGTATGCATATCCAGGCGGAACCGCCGTACTACGCGGTGATCTTCACGTCGCGACGCACCGACGGCGACAACGGCTACGCGGATGCCGCGAAGCGCATGGGCGAACTGGCCGCGCAACAGCCGGGTTTCCTCGGCTGGGACTCCGCGCGCACCAGCCCCGAGCTGGGCATCACCGTCTCGTACTGGAAGGACGAGGAGTCGATCGCCGGCTGGCGCAACCACGTCGAGCACGCGCCGACCCGCGACCACGGCCGCGCGAACTGGTACGAGGACTTCGAAGTGCACGTCGCCAAGGTGGAGCGCACCTACCGCTGGACCAAGTAGCCCAGCCAGGCCGGGATAAAGCGGGCTTTACTCCCCGGGATAAAGCCCGCTAAACATCGGGGAGTAAAGCCCGCTTTATCCCGGGTCTCAGTCGGCCTGGGTCTTGGCGGCGTCCACGAACTGGGTCGTGTACGTCTTGCTCAGGTCGATCCTGTCCTTCTTGGGCTTGACGTTGCTCGAAGACTCACCGAGGACCTTGAGCACGTTCTTCGCGCCGTCGGCGTCCATGCGGCCGTCGGCGGTGAACATCGGCAGGCTGTCCTTGAGCGACTTGACGTACAGCGCCTTGTCGCCACCGGCGAACGACGGCGGCATGATCGCGGCCACCTCCTCCGGCGTGTGCTTCTTCAGCCACCGCAACGAGTTCACGAACGCGTTGGCCAGCTTCTGCACGACGTCCGGGTGCTTCTTGACGAGCTCGCAGCCCATGTAGAGCGAGCTGGCCGGGTATAGCCCGCCGAGCGCGGCGCGGGTGCCTTCCTCGGTGCGCATGTCGTAGAGCACCTTGGCCTTGCCGGTGTTCGTGAGCTGCGCGATCGTCGGGTCGGTGGTCATCCCGGCGTCGATCGAGCCCTGGTTGATCGCCGAGATGAACGTCTGCCCGGCGCCGACCTTCACCGGCGTGTACTGGTCGGTGCCGACGCCTGCCTTCGTCGCCAGCGCCTTGGTCAGGAAGTCCGTCGACGAGCCGAGCGAGGTCACGCCGAGGTTCTTGCCCTTGAAGTCGGCCGAGCTGCGGATCTTGTCGGCCTTGTCGGTGGCGACGACCTCGGCCTCACCCGGCACGTTCGCGAACTGCACGACGCTGGTGATGCACTGCTCCTTGGCCTGCAGGTCGACCGTGTGGTCGTAGAAGCCGACCACGCCCTGGACCTCGCCGGTGAGCAGCGCGGTCTCCGCGTTGGCGCCGGACGGCTGGTCGAACAGCTCGACGTCCAAGCCCTGCTTCTCGTACTCGCCGAGCTGCTGCGCGAGCTGACCTGGCAGGTAGATGACCTTCGACAGGCCGCCGATCATGATCTTGATGTGCGGTTTGCCGTTGTCGCCGAGGCTCACTTCGCGCGAGTCGCGGCACGCGGTCAGCGTGAGCACCAGCGCCGCGGCGACCGCGACTGTCCTTTTGAGACGCATGGCCGCCACCTCAGATCTGGGCCGACGACGCGGACATGTTGGGACGCCAGCGCAGCAGCTTGTGCTCCAGCCGCCCGATCCCCCACTCGGCGAACAACGCGACCACGGTGATGATCAACATGCCCGCATAGATGCCTGCCGAGTCGAACGTGCCCTGCGCGTTGGCGATGAGGAAGCCGAGCCCGGCCTTGGCGCCGGTGTACTCGCCGACGACCGCGCCGATCAGCGCGAAGCCGAACGCGACGTGCAGCGACGACAGGATCCACGACGTCGCGCTCGGCAGCACGATCGTGGTCAGCACCTGCCAGCGGCTCGCGCCGAGGATGCGGGCGTTGTCGATCAGGTTGCGGTCGACCTCACGGGCGCCGGTGAAGGCGTTGAAGAACACCGCGAAGAACACGAGCACGACGACCGTCGCGACCTTCGAGGACAGGCCGAGACCGAACCAGATGAAGAACAACGCCGCCAGCACGATGCGCGGCAAAGCGTTGGCCGCCTTGATGAACGGGGCGAGCACGTCGGCGAGGTACTGGCTGCGGCCGAGCACCACGCCGAACAGGACGCCCGCGACCGCGCCGATCGCGAAGCCGATCACCGCCTCTTCCACGGTCACCAGCAGCTGGTACCAGATCGAGCCGAAGTCGGTGCCCTGGGTGAACCATTCGACCAGCCGCAGCCAGATGGCCGACGGCTTCGAGTAGAAGAACGGGTCGATCCAGAGCGTCGCGGTCAGTTCCCAGCTCCCCAGCCAGACCACGAGGATCGCGGCACGCAGTGCCCAGATGTTGCGCTTGCGCTTGGCGTTGGCCCGGCGCTGCTTGTTCAGGATGTCAGCTTCGGTTTCCATCACGGGGACCACAGGCGCGGTCAGCGTTTCATGCGACACGGTTGGCACCCTTCTCGCGAGCCTTGTCGACCTCGCCACGCAGTGATTCCCAGATTTCGCGGTAGATCAGGCGGAACTCCTCGGTCAGCCGAAGATCTTCGACGTGGCGGGGGCGCTCCAGCGGGATCTCGAAGACGTCCTTGACGGTCGCCGGGCTGGTGGTCAGCACGACCACCTTGTCGGCGAGCGCGATGGCCTCGTCGAGATCGTGCGTCACGAAGATGACCGCCGCGCCGGTGCCGGACCACAGCCGCAGCAGCTCGTCCTGCATGAGCGCGCGGGTCTGCACGTCGAGCGCGGAGAACGGCTCGTCCATCAGCAGGATCTTCGGGCTGGTGACCAGGGTCTGCGCGAGCGCGACCCGCTTGCGCATACCGCCGGAAAGCTGGTGCGGGTAGTACTTCTCGAAACCGGCGAGGCCGACGCGCTCGATCCACTCGATCGCCTGCGCACGGGCTTCGGCCTTCTCGACACCGCGGTAGCGGGGGCCGGACGCCACGTTGTCGAGCACGGAACGCCACGGCATCACCGCGTCGGTCTGGAACATGTAGCCGACGCCGTCGGGGATCGACTTCACGTCGGCGCCGTTGACCTTGACCTGGCCAGCCGACGGCGGCTGCAGGCCGGAGACCAGCGAGAGCGTGGTCGACTTGCCGCAGCCCGTCGGGCCGACGACCGCGACGAACTCGCCGGGGTTCACGGTCATGGTGAGGTCTCGGACCGCCGTGTGCACGGAGCCGGACCCGCTCGGGAAGCGCTTGGTGGCTCCGATGAGCTCGATCAGTGGTGGGGCCATCGTCGGTGACTCCTTCGTCACGTGCTGGGGGTCACACAGACGTTAAGAGTGGATCAAGAGGCCGTGAAGCTTGGCCACTTTCTGCGCGGGGTTCGCTCATATTGAGCGTTTTGCTCATTCTGCGCAAAGCTGTGACCTGCAGGTACCGTGCTTGAGCATGAAGATGCGGTTCAGCCGCCAGATCCTGTTGCTGCAGGTCGGCGTGGTCGTGCTGATGCTCGGCCTCGGTCTCGCGCTGACCTCTTGGCAGCTACGTGAGACGCTCAACGAGCAATACGGCGAGCGAGCACTGGCCATCGCGCGGTCCGTGGCGGTCGACCCGGTGGTCGTCAGCGAGGTCGCGGCGAATCGAGCGGGCGGCGAGCTGGAAGTGCGTTCGCTGGAGGTCACGAAGAGAACCAAGTCGCTGTTCGTGGTAATCACCAACGTTGACGGCATCCGGCTGGCGCACCCCGATTCGCATCTGATCGGCCAGAAGGTGAGCACCCCCTTCGCAGACGTGATCAAGGGCAACGAGGTGGTCAGCGCGGTGGAGGAAGGCACCCGAGGGCTGTCGGTGCGCAGCAAGACACCCATCAAAACAGCGCAGGAACGCGTGATCGGCGAAGTCAGCGTCGGGTTCGAGTTCGACGATCCGATCGACGAATTCAACCGTCTGCTGCCGCCGACGCTGCTGTACGCGGGCGGGGCTTTGCTGCTGGGCGTTGGGGCGTCGGCGTTGCTGAACCGCCGGTTGCGACGGGTCACGCATGGCCTTGAGCCGCACGAACTCTCGGAACTTCTCTACGAACGCGAGGCTGTGCTGCACGGGATCGGCGAGGGCGTGCTCGCCGTCGACGCCGCGAACCGCGTGTCCGTGCGCAACGAAGAAGCCGAGCGCCTGCTGGGCATTTCACTCCCTCTGAATGCCGATCTGTCCTCTTTGGACCTGTCGCCCCGACTACGCAAGGCGCTCGACGAAGGCCTGCCGGTCGACAATCTCCTTGCCGTCGCGGGAAACCGGGTGCTGGTCATCAACTCACGCGCGGTCGTCAGGGACGATCACGTGATCGGCACTGTGCTCACCTTCCGCGACCGCACCGACCTCGACACGCTCAGCCGCGAGCTCGACGGCATCCGCGCGCTGTCCGACGGGCTGCGCGCGCAGCGGCACGAGTTCTCCAACCGGCTGCACACGCTGTCCGGCCTGCTGCAGCTCGGGCACACCGGCGAAGCCGTCGAGTACCTGCAGACGATCACCGAGTCGACAGGGAACATCTCCACCGAGGCCAGCGAGGCGGTCTCCGACCCTTATCTCCAGGCACTGCTGGTCGCGAAAACCGAGCAGGCGCAAGAAAAAGGCATGACCTTGCGAGTGTCGGACGACTCGTGGGTGCCCTCCTCGGTGACCGATCCGATCGCGGTCAACACGGTCGTCGGCAACCTCGTCGACAACGCGCTGCACGCCGCGCGGATGGGCCCGCGACGGCCTGCCACCGTCGAAGTCGCGCTGCTCGCGGACGGCGACACCCTGCATGTGTCCGTTGTGGACAGTGGGCCCGGTGTCGCGCCCGAGCTGCGTGACCGGCTGTTCGACGAGGGCGTCTCGACGAAACTCAGCCCCGGGCACGGGCTCGGCCTGGCGCTCGCGAGACAGGCCGCGCGGGCGCGCGGCGGTGACGTCTGGCTCGCGAATCCGGGTGACGAGGAGAACGGGGCGTTGTTCGTCGCGGCTTTGCCGGGCATGCTGAGCGCGGGGAGGGTAGAAGGATGATCCGAACTTTGATCGTGGACGACGATTTCCGGGTCGCCGGCGTGCACGCCGGGTTCGTCGAAGAGGTGGCCGGGTTCGCCGTCGTCGGCACCGCGCACACCGCCGCCGAGGCCAGAGCCCGCGTCCGCGAGCTGGCGCCGGACCTGATCCTGCTCGACGTCTACCTGCCGGACGAGTCCGGTCTGGTGCTGCTGCCCGAGTTACAGACTGACACGATCGTGCTCTCGGCGGCCACGGACGGTAAGTCGATCCGGCGCGCGATCGGCGCGGGCGCGTTGAACTACTTGATCAAGCCGTTCACCACGCGTCAGCTTTCGGAGCGACTGCGCAGCTACGCGCGCTATCGCGGGCTGCTCACCGACGATCGGGTGCTGAACCAGGATGACGTCGACCGCGCGTTTCGCGCACTGCACGAGCAGGATCGCGCAATCACGCCGAAAGGTCAGTCGACCGCGACTTCGCGGCTGGTCTCCGATCAACTCCGCAACGCCGCGGAGCCGTTGTCGGCGGCCGAAGTCGCGAACGAACTCGGCATGGCACGCGCGACGGCTCAGCGCTATCTGACCGCGTTGGCGGAATCAGGGTCGGTCGAGATGCGGCTGCGCTACGGCGCCACCGGCAGGCCGGAGCACGAGTACAGCTGGAAAGACGCTTAGCCGCGCGTGATCGTGACCTTGACGAACTGGTCGACGTACTGCTGCATGAACACCTCGACCGGGTCCTTCGCCTTGGTCGGCTTCGGGAGGTCGACGCGCGGCGACGGCGCGGGCGGGGTCGACTTCGGCGGCTTCTTCGTGGCCGCGGGCGTGCGAACCACCTTCTGCGCCACGGGCTTCTTCGTCACCGGCACCGGCGCGGGGCCGGGGTTCGGCGGCTGCTCGATCTGGATCGGGGCGGGCGCGGGCGGCTGCTCGGCGGCGCGCTCCTGGATCTCGACCGGCACGGGCGCGGCGGTCTGCGTCTCGGGACCGTCGAACGCGCCACCGGTGATCCAGCCGGTCATCACCAGCGCGACCGCGCTGCAGGTGCCGAGCCAGGTCTTGATGCGACGCTGGATCACGACCGACTTCGGCCGTAGATCCCACTCCTTGCCGTGCTGCTCGACGCCGTCCAGCGGAGACCGTCCCGGCACGGTGCGGCGGCGCTGCGGCAGGCTCGCCGCGACGATCCCCGTGCGGTCGAGTAATTCGACCTCGGGCACGGTCGCCGTGCCGCGCCCAGCGGTGCGCACCATACGAAGAACCTCCGGCTTTTGTCGCAGACGTCTGCATTCTGGTGGGTTTTCCACCAGTTCGGGGAAAGTTGACTCAATCGGGTGACTGCCAGTTCGCTTCGAGTTTGCCCAGCGCCGTCACCGGCGCCTCACCGTACAGCCATTCGCGGGCGATGCGGTGCCAGTTCCCGCAGGCGTACAACTGGCCGAGCAGACCGAAGGTGTACAGCTCGACGCGGCGCGCGAAAAGGTGCGCCGGCGGCAGGTGCTGCCAGCGCAGTTTGCGGAAATGGGGCGAGCGCGGGTCGATCGACGAGATGAACGCGTCGGTCGCCAGCTCGGGTGTGACGGCGATCTCCTCGTCGTCGAGATACCAGCCGACCGCGTCGCGGATGTAGTCGAGCATGACGTCCGGCGCGATCAGGTCCGGATCGGGGAAGACGCCGATGCCTTCGAGCAGCGAGTGCACATCCCGCGCGCGGCCTTCGCTCGCGGCGCGCAGCACGTCGAGTTCAACTTGGACGTCCGCTTCGGGCATCGTCTTGAACAGTCCGAAGTCGAGGAACGCGACGCGGCCGTCCGGGCAGAGCAGCAGGTTCCCCGGATGCGGGTCGCCGGGAAAGCGGTGCTTCCGGTACAGCGAGCCACAATAGAAGCGGTAGGCGATCTCGGCGACGCGGTCGCGCACGTGCTGCGGCTCGCGCTGGATCTCGGCGAATCCCGCGCCCTCGACGAATTCCGTGACCAGCACGTGTTCCCCGCAGAGCTCGGGCACGCTGTCCGGCACGACGACGAACGGGTGCCCGCGGAACGCGGCGGCCACCTCGGCCTGCGTTTCCGCCTCACGGCGGTAGTCGAGCTCTTCGATGATGCGCAGGCTGATCTCGTCGGTCATCGGCCCGGCTTCGAGACCTGGCAGCAGTTTCTTCGAAAATCTGAGGAACAACGCCAGATTCTTCAGATCCGCGCGGACCGCGGTGGCGATTCCCGGGTATTGCACCTTCACCGCGACGACACGGCCGTCCGCTAATTCCGCGCGGTACACCTGGCCGATCGAGGCGGCGGCGATCGGGGTCTCGTCGAACTTCGCGAAGGCTTCGCCGAGCGGCTTTCCGAGGTCACGCTCGATGACCGTGCGCATCCCGCTGAACGGCACAGGCGGTGCTTGATCACGCAATGCGGCCAGTTTTCGCTGGAAATCGGCACGCGCGTCCTCCGGCACGATCCCGATGTCGATCACGGAGAGCATTTGGCCCAGCTTCATCGCCGCGCCTTTCATGCTGCCGAGCACGTTGACGATCTGATCTGCGGCTTCGAGCGCGCGGCGCTCGAGAATGCGTGTGCGCTCCGGCTCTGAACGGCCTAGCGTGCTCGCTTTCGTGCCCATCTGGCGCGCGGCCTGGCCCGCGGCGAACACCCCGAGCCTGCCCGTGCGGGCAAAACGGGACGTCGGGATCTCACTCGGCATCGACGACCTCCAGTTACTCAACAGTAACACTAGATAAGCGTTCCGTAATAGGAGATATCCCGTAGGCTCCCTCCCCGATGGAATCCCCGCACGAATCCGGTACGGCGAAGCCAAAGGCACGCCGCGGGCGTCCACCTGAGCAAGGACTCGCGGAGCGCAGACGCCGCCAGCTCGTCGAATCCGCCTGCGCGGTGTTCGCCTCGCGTGGCTACGAAGCCGCGAGTATCTCGGACGTCGCGAAACACGCCGGCGTCGGCCAAGGCACCGTATACCGGTACTTCGACAGCAAACGCACGCTCCTGGACCATGTTCTGGACCACAGTGTCGAGCGCATGCTGGACGCCGTCCGAACCGGCGCGACCCGTGAACGTCCACATTCACTGGAAGAGTTCACCGCGCAGGTTCGTTCGATCGCCGAACGACTATTCGAGCTGATCGAAGCGGAACCGGACTTGATCAAGCTGGTGGTCGTCGAGGCCACCGCGATCGACGACGAGCTCAAAGCCAGGCTCGTCGGCTTGGAGAACACGCTCACCATGATGATGGCGTCCTATTTGGACCATGGCGTGCGCGAAGGCTGGCTGCGCAAGGGACTCGACAGCCGCTGGGCCGCGCACGCGATGAACTCCTTGCTGGTACCGGGCTTCCTGCTGGCACTACGCGGCGAAGCCACCCCAGACAGACGCGCCAGATACGTCGACGCGCTCGTCTCCTTCATCGTGTACGGAATGCGCGGCCCCCGATGACCGACAGAGCGGCGGCCCGCAGCGAGGAACTCGTCGCGGCCGCGTACAAGGTCTTCTCCACCCAGGGCTACCGCACGACCGGCGTCGCCGACATCGTCCGCGAGGCAGGCGTCAGCCACGGAACGTTCTACAACTACTACGACAGCAAACGCCACATCCTCGACGCGGTCCTCGACCACGCGGTCGGCGAGATCGTCATCGGCGTCATCGGCTCGGACGCCCCCGCGGAGGCGACGTCCTTGACCGAACTCGCCGACCAGTTCCGCGCGATCCTCACGCGGCTGTTCTCGGTGATCGAAGCGCAACCGGGCCTGATCGAGTTCCTGATGCTCGACGCGCCCGCGATCGACGACGAGATGATCACCCGGCTGCTCGAGCTGACCTCGTCGTTCAGCGCTTTGGCCACCGGGTATCTGGAGAATGGGGTTCGGCGGGGTTTTCTTGATCCTGAGCTGGATACCAGGATCGCTGGGGAAAGCCTGCTGGCGCTGATGATCTCGGCTGTGGTCTCGACCATGGGCGGGTCCCTGCGGCCGGCTGAGCGCGATGCTCAGATCGAGGCCTTGGTCGAGTTCGCTTATCACGGGATGGCCGCCGTCTAAGTCCGGTACTGAGCAAAAGCCCGAAAGTGGCTTTCGTCAGATGGCATCTGTTCCTGGCCCGGCAGCAGGGCATTGGCCAGCCTCGCCGTTGCCGGGATGACCCCGATCAGCGAACGCCCCGCCGAGGCCAGGCCGTGGGCATCACCCCGGTCGAACACCACTCCCGATTCGCGTTGCTCGCACCCTCCACTCGGTCTGGTCACACCAGCACAAGCACTACTTGCAACAAACCAGCTGAAACCGCCTGGCGTTCGGGCCTCTATCGGCTGGAAGGCATGAAAGTTCAGAGTGTCTAGTGGCATAGTCTCCTTAACGCGAGTAAGGTGGAGTATGTGATCAGCACACAAACCCCTGACCTCCAAGCACTACCCGAGTGGTGGCGCTGGGAGAACGACGCGCTGCTGATGGCGTACGTAGCGCGGGAGAGGGAGAAACGCCGTCTAGACGCCGAGCAGGGTCAGATCCTGGCTGAGGTCGAATCGCGTGGTGTGCGGGACGTGTCCGGGTACGCCACCGTGGCGCAGATGCTCGTCGACTGGGTCCAGATCAAACCGTCCGAGGCGAAAGCCCGCGTGGAACGAGCCCGCGCTCTGAACCCCCGCCAGGACGGTGGCACGCGGATTCCTGCGTTGGCGCCCTATGCCGCTGCGGCAGCACTGAGGGGTGATCTGGGTCCGGCGCAGCTGGATCCGATCATCACCGCGTTGGCCGGACTACCCGCGTCGATCTCGGCGGAGGACCGGGAGACCGGGGAACACATCCTCGTTGATCTGGCTCGTACGGCTGGTCCGCGGGAGATCACCAAAGCCGCGGCGAATCTGCGAGATCGGCTCGATCCTGATGGGCGGGAGCCGAAAGATCCCGATCCGGTGGCTCCTCGGCGGGAGCTGGAGTTCGTGACCCACCGAGACGGCACCCACGGCCTCAAAGTCAAAACCGACGCCGACACCATCGCCCGATTGAAAGCGCTGCTCGACCCCCTCGCCAAACCCCGCCCCGCATCGAAGAGGAAGGCCGGGATACCCGCTCGCAGTGGCAACGCTGGGGCGACGCGTTCACCGAATTCGTGCAGATGGGCATGCCCAACCCGGAAATCCCCACCCAAGCCGGGGACAGTGTGCATGTCGTGGTCACCATCAGCCTCGACGAACTCCGATCCGGGATCGGGCAAGGCCGACTCGACCTGGTCGGCGACATCAGCGCCGCTGAGACCCGCCGGATGGCGTGTGACTGCAAGGTCATCCCGGTCACTCTCGGAGCGGACGGCCAGCCCTTGGATGTCGGGCGTACTCAACGTCTCGCCACCCCGGCACAACGGCGAGCATTGACCATCCGCGACCGGGGCTGTGCCTTCCCCGGCTGTGATGCGCCGCCGCAGCAATGCACCGCCCATCACATCATTTTCTGGGCCCACCACGGGGAAACGAAGATCGACAACCTGGTGCTGCTCTGCAGCCGCCACCACCGCTTGATCCACCACAGCGAGTGGGAAGTCCGGATCGCCACCGACAACCACCCGGAGTTCATCCCACCAGCGTTCATCGACCCCACCCGAGCGCCCCGACGAAACACCATGCACGCCCGCACCTGAATAGAGCCTCGGCCGCGCTCAAAGCCCAGCCGCGCACTCGAACCCGAAACCCTGCCCCACCCATGAACGCGGCCGCGACCATCACCCCCGGGGGGCCAACCTGCAAGCCCTGAGCGGGCGGTAGTCGTGAGCGTTCCCAGCGGTTATTGAGCGGAAGGTCAAAGGTGGCGTGTGTGGTTGCTCGGCTGCGGCCGGGGTGGCTGTGTGGGAGATGCGTCGTTGAACGACGCAAAACCCGCACGGTCAACCTGCTTGTCCAGTGCCCGAGGGTCGTTTAGGGCAGGGTGAGTCCAGGTATGAGGGGAGCCTTCATCCACGCTGGGTTCGGGCGAGGGAGGCCCTCACCCCACGGATCCGAGCGAAGTAGGCCCTCACTCACGCCCGACCAAGACCCTGCCGCAGACGGGGCAGCCGAGAAGGGGTCGTGAGTGTTTTCGCCGGTTAGAACCGGCCGCACCACTCACGACCCCCAAGCCCAGGCTGGCCGACCCAGAACCTCAGGCGGGCAGCGACGCCCCCGGACGACACGCGTACCTAGACGGACGACACGGCATCCGCCGCTGGAGAGGAGTTACGAGTCTTGGAGGAGGCGTTTGACGATTTTGCCGGTGGCGTTGCGGGGAAGCTCCGAGCGGAAGAGGATTTCGCGCGGGACCTTGTAGCCTGCCAGGTTTTCCTTGACGTACTGGCGGAGGTCGGACTCGGTGAGCGGGGAGTTGTCGGCGAGTACGACGTAAGCGCGCAGGCGTTGGCCGAACTTCTCGTCGGGGACGCCGATGGCGGCAGCCTCCATCACCGCAGGGTGGCGGTCGAGGAGGTCCTCGACTTCCTGGGGGAAGACGTTCTCGCCGCCGGAGACGATCATGTCGTCGTCGCGGCCCTGAAGGTAAAGCCTGCCCTCGGGGTCGAAGTAGCCGACGTCGCCCGTTGACATCAGGCCGGACAGGGACAGTTTGGTCTCGCCGCTGGTGTAGCCCTCGAACAGGGCTCCGCTCGCGACGAAGATCCGGCCGGTCACGCCTTGCGAGACTTCGTGGCCGTCGTCGTCGAGCAGCTTCACCACTGTCCCTCGCGCGGGGCGGCCCGCGGTGTCGGGGGCGACGCGGAGGTCGGCGGGGGTCGCGATGGAGACCAGTGCGACCTCGGTCGAACCGTAGATGTTGTAGAGCGTGTGGCCGAACTGGGTCATCCACTCCAACGCCAAATCCCCCGGTAGCGCGGAGCCCGCCGCTGCCACGACCTCCAGGCCGGACAGGTCGTAGGCGCGGAGGACCGTGCGGGGCAGGTCCAATATCCGCCGCAGCATCACGGGGACCGGGACCAGCACCGAGGCGCGGTGGGACGCGAGGTCGGCCAATGCCGTCTCGGGGTCGAACTTGCGGCGGACGATCTGGGTCGCGCCGAGTTGGAGGCCCAGCAAAAGGAAGGCCAGGCCCCAGGTGTGGAACATCGGCGCGGCGACGACGTAGGAAGTCTTGCGGCGCAAGGGGATTCGCTCGATCAGGCCGGCTACCGGGTCCAGCGAGTCGGCTTTCCTGGCAACGCCCTTGGGGGCGCCAGTGGTGCCCGAGGTCAGGATGACCACCTGGCCGGCGCGCGAGGGCATGGGGACGTAGCCGTCCAGGTTGTCCTGGATCAGCTCGTCGAGTGTTGGCTCTGGGACGCGCTCGTCGTGCCAGGCGACAAAACGCGGGCGGTCGCCGTCACCGATGAGTGCCTCGAACTCGTGGTCGTAGATGACCGCGTCGGCGTGCTCGCGGTCCAGTACGTCGGCCAGCTGTGGGCCGGCGAAGGCGGTGTTGAGCAGGAGGGCGTCGGCGCCGAGTTTGCCGAGTGCGGCGAGCGCGTCGACGAAACCGCGGTGGTTGCGGCACATCACCGCGACGCGGCTGCCCGCGCGGATGTCGTGTGCGGACAGTGCCGCCGCCAATGCCGAAGAGCGCTTGTCCAGGTCTACAAAGGACAGTGTGCCGCGCTCGTCAATCAAGGCGGCGCGCTCGCCGTGCTGGATGGCGGCCGCCGCGACCAGCGTCGCGGGTGACATGCCCCAGCGCAGTGCCGCGACGCCGATGCGCAATGCCTTGTCGGGGCGCATCGGCCTGGCGATGCCGCCGCGCGCGAGGATGCCGACATTGACCAGCTCGTGCAGAAGGTTCACGCGACAATCCCATCGAACATGATCTGCATACCCGCTCGGATCCAGCGATCCCGCTCCGTGGCGGGGTCCGCCGCCGACAGCAGCGACATGCCGCAGGCGATCATCATCCCGTTGAGCGCCTGCGCGGTTATTTCGGTATCCATCCCCTGGCGCAGGAAGCCTTTTTCGACGCCGTTGCGCAGGTAATGCTCGGTGCCCGCGGCCATCCCGCGGTAGATCTGCTGGATCATCGAGGTCATCTCGGGGTCGGCGCCCAGCGCCTCGACGAACAGCAGCCTGGTCAGCGCCCGGTCCTCGGCGAACAGGGTGAACAGCCGCATGCAGATGTGTTCGGTCTGCGCGCGGTAGTCGGCGAGCGTACTGGTCCTTTGTGGATCGTCCTCGACCATGACGCTCATCAACCGAGCGGCGGCTTCGTTGACCACATGCACCAGGATGTCGCGTTTGTTCTCGAAGTACCGATAGAACGTGCCATGCCCGATCTGGAGTTCCGCGGCGATGTCGGCGATGCCCGCCGCGTGGTAGCCGCGCTGGCTGAACACCTTGAAGGCGGCGTCGACGATGTCCCGCCGCCGCTGCTCGGCGCGCTGCTCCGTGGCTGTCATCCCGCACTCACCCGGTCATCGTAAGGTTTCGACACGAGGCGTGTCGCCCCGCGAGTTGACGTAGTCGGGCCTCACGGTGTCACAGCCTTGACGAAGTCCCCTATTCGGCGGATCGCGCGCCGCGCCTCCGGCAGGATGTCCGCGCCGGCCTGGAAGACGTGGACCTGCTTCTCCCATACCTGGAGTTCGCACTCCGAACCGGCGGCGGCGAGCCGTTCGGCCATCAGCTCGGCGTCGGCGAGCAGCATTTCCGTCGATCCGACCTGGATCAACGTCGGCGGCATATCGGCGAGCTCACTGTCCACAGGGCACACGTGCGGGCCGAGTTGTCCTTCCACCACAATGCGTTCGTTCAGCTCGACGATCAGCTTCAGCGACTGCGGAACCAGGTACGCGTCCGTACGGGCGTTGGGATGCGCGATCTTGCGAGCCGGATCCATCTCGGTCAACGGCGAAAGCGCCGCGACACCGGCCGGGCGTGGCAGGTCCAGTTCGGCGACGGCCAGCGCGACCATGAACGCCAGATACCCGCCAGCGGAGTCACCGGCGACGACGATCTGTTCCGGCCGGAAACCGTTGGCCAGCAACCACTTGTACCCGTCGACCCCGTCGGAGACCGCGGACGAGATCGGGTTGTTCGGCAGCATCCGGTAGTCGACGTTCAACACTGGCGCGTCCGCCGCCGCGGAGATACGGGAGACCAGCCGCCGATGCGTGCGCAGTCCACAACAGACAAAGCCGCCGCCGTGCAGATACAGCACCACGCGGTCCTGGCTCACGCCGAGCGCCTCGACCCATTCGGCGCGGCAGTTCGGCAGCCGGACCGGTCGCCGGTCGGTGCCCTTGCGCGCGGGCAGCAGCAGTCCCGCGTAGTCGACGAGCCCCCACGGCCACGAGAACGAGGGGTACCGGACGCCCGCGATGAGCACCGGCCGGATGAAGGTGCGCAGCGCCAGCGCCAGTACCCGCGCTCCGGCGCTTACTCCGTCTACGTGAACTACGCGAGCCCGCGTTTCCTCGGCACCCACACCGTCGTTGACCTCGGGAAAGGGAACACTCATCGCTGCCACCTCCGCCATTGGGGGCGTTTGCTCTGTACAGAATGACGTGTCAGTCTCTAATCTGCCACCATGACCCAGGACACATTTCGAGCACGGACTCCTTGAGGTTGCCTCGTAGTTGACACTGTGTCAATATCACTGACCCGGAGGTGAGCATGCAGATCCTGGAACGGGTACCGCGGTCGTTCGTCACCTTCGGCAGGGTCCTCGTGCTCGCGGTCGACGCGCTGCGCCACATCCCGCACAAACGCTTCCCCTGGAAGGAATTCGTCCGGCAGGCCTGGTTCATCACCAGCGTTTCCATGGTGCCGACGTTGCTCGTCGCCGTTCCGTTCGGCGTGATCGTGTCCGTTCAGGTCGGCAGCATTTCGCAGCAGGTCGGCGCGACCTCGTTCATGGGCGCGGCCAACGGGCTCGGCGTGATCCGCCAGGGCGCGCCGATCGTCGTCGCGTTGCTGCTCGCCGGCGCGGTCGGTTCCGCGATCTGCGCCGACCTCGGCGCCCGCAAGATCCGCGACGAGATCGACGCGCTCGAGACCATGGGACTGTCCGCGGTGCAACGCCTGGTCGCGCCCCGGCTCGCCGCGACGCTGCTGGTCGCGGTGCTGCTCTGCGGCATGGTCTCGTTCACCGGCGTCGTCACCGGCTACGTGTTCAACGTCCTCGTGCAGAGCGGCACGCCGGGCAGCTACGTCGCGACCTTCGCCGCCTTCGCGCAGCCTGCCGACCTGATACTCGCCGAGCTCAAGTCGGTCATCTTCGGCGGGATCGTCGCGGTCGTCGCCTCGTACAAGGGACTCGCGGCCAGTGGCGGGCCGAAAGGCGTCGCCAACGCGGTCAACGCGGCCGTCGTGCTCTCGGTCGTGCTGCTCTTCGCCGTCAACGTGATCATCACGCAGCTCTACGCCGTGCTGTTCCCGCAAAGGATCGCGTGATGGCCGTCGGCTCGAAACACCCCGTCATCCCCCGGCCGATCACGGCCGTCGCCGGGAAGCCGTACGACGCGCTCGTCGGCATGGGCCACCAGATCACCTTTTTCGTCAAGGCGTTCGCCGCGATTCCGTTGACGCTCAAGAACTATCGCGCCGAGGTGTTCCGGCTGCTCGCGGACATCAGCTGGGGCAGCGGCGCGATCATCGTCGGCGGCGGGACGATCGGGGTGATGGCGTTGCTCGCCGTGTTCACCGGCGCGTCCGTCGGGATCGAGGGCTACAACGCGCTCGACATCCTCGGCATGGCGCCGCTCACCGGGTTCGTTTCGGCGTACGGGAACACTCGCGAGATCGCGCCGCTGATCGCCGCGGTCGCGTTCGCCGCGCAGGCGGGCTGCCGATACACCGCGCAGCTCGGCTCGATGCGGATCTCGGAGGAGGTCGACGCGCTGGAGTCGATGTCGATCCGGCCGCTGCCGTACCTGGTGACCACCCGGATGCTGGCCGGGTTCCTCGCGATCATCCCGCTGTACTCGGTCGGGCTCGCCGGGAACTACCTGGCAACGCAGCTGATCCTCAGCGGGCTCTACGGCCAGTCGTCCGGCACGTATCTGCATTACTTCCAGGCCTTCCTGGTGCCGATGGACGTGTTCCTGTCGGTGGTGAAGGCGGTCACGTTCGTCGTGGTCGCGACGTTGATTCACTGCTATTTCGGCTATTACGCGTCCGGCGGCCCGCAGGGTGTCGGCGTCGCGTCCGGGCGTGCGATCCGCGCGAGCATCATCGTGATCGTCGTGCTGGACATGCTGATGACGCTGGCGTTCTGGGGCTTCGACCCGGGAGTGCGGATCTCGGGATGACCTACATCGACCCCTCCGGACGAGGACCGCGCGCCGCGACGCTGGCCGTGCGCGGTGTCGTCTATCTGGCCGTGCTTCTGCTGATCGGGACGTTCCTGCTGCTGCAGTCGCGTGGCGCGTTCCGCGACGACTTCGCCGCCACCGCGGTGGTTTCGGACGTCGGCGACGGGCTGCCGGTCGGGTCGGACGTCAAGGTGCGCGGGGTGCTGGTCGGCACGGTCGCGGCCGTCGAATCGCAGGCGGGGGCCGCGCGCCATGTGGTGCGCCTGAAGCTGCGGCCGGAGCAGGTCAGCGGGATCCCGGCTTCGGTGAAGGCGCGGATCGTGCCGACGAACATCTTCGGGTCGCCTTCGGTCGAGCTGGTGCCCGCGCCGGGCGACACCGCGCCGTTGACCGCCGAAACCGTCATCACCAGCGACGATTCGCAGGAGACGGTCCAGCTGCAGACCGCGATGACCAAGCTCAAGGACATCCTCACGGCGGTACAGCCGTCGAAGGTCAACGCCGCGCTGACCGGGATCTCGCAGGCGCTGGCCGGTCGCGGCGAGCAACTCGGGAACATGGTCGGCAGGCTCGATGACTACCTGACCGCGCTGAACGCGCAGACTCCGGCGTTCAGCCACGACATCACCGCGCTGGCGTCCGCGCTCGAAGGCCTGCAACGCACCGCGCCGGCCCTTCTGGACACAGTGGACAGTGCGCTGGTCACCACGAAGACCATTGTGGACAAACAGCAGCAGCTCGCGGCTTCGCTGGCCGGTGGCGCGGTGGCCGTCGACACCGTGCGCGGGTTCATGAACGACAACGCCAACCGCGTGATCACCGTGATCAAGCAGAGCCGTCCGATCGTCGGCACGATCGCCAAGCAGAGCGGCGCGATCCCGGTGTCGTTCGACGCGCTCGGCCGGGGCGCGACGGCCGTGTCCAGCGCCTTTCCCGGCGGCAAGCTCACGATCGACCTGGTCATCTCGCTGTCGCCGTTCCACCTCTACACGCCGGCCGACTGCCCGCGGTATCCCGGCATGAACGGCCCGAACTGTGGCCGCCGGTTCGAGAATCCGCTGCCGCCACCGGCTCCGGTCCCCGTCGAAGCGCCCGACGTCATGCCGCAGGGTGGCACGGTCGGGCCGGTCGGCAGCCCACAGGAGATCGAGCAGCTCAACAACCTGATCGGCGGCAGCGGCTCGCTCGGCGACCTGCTGCTCGGGCCGATCCTGCGCGGCTTGACGGTGGTGGTCCCCCGATGAGCGTCCGAGGTCCGCTGATCAAGCTCGTCGTGTTCGCGGTCGTCGCGATCATGGCGACGACGTTGATCTGGACGACACTGCAGAACACCGTCAGTGGCGAGACTTACGGCTACAGCGCGGAATTCACCGATGTTTCGGGGCTGAAGGTCGGCGACGACGTGCGCATCGCCGGGGTGAAGGTCGGCCGCATCGAGGACATGGAACTCGTCGACACGCGCGCCGAGATCAGCTTCTCGGTGCAGCGTGACCAGCCGATCTTCGAGAACACGCGTGCGCTGATCCGGTATCAGAACCTGGTCGGCCAGCGGTATCTCGCGCTGCTTCCCGGTGCGGGGCAAGCGAAACCGCTCACCGACGGCGCCCGCATCCCGCCGGAGCGCACCGAGCCGTCGCTCGACCTGACCGCGCTGCTCAACGGCTTCGAGCCGCTGTTCTCGATGCTCGAACCGGCCGACGTCAACCGGCTGTCCGAGAACATCGTGCGCGTGCTGCAGGGCGAAGGCCCTGCGTTGACCAGCCTGCTCACCCAGAGTTCGCAACTGACCGGCGCGATCGCGTCGCGCGACGACGTGATCGGCCAGGTGATCACGAACCTGACCGGCGTGCTCGATCACCTGTCCGGCAAAGGCGATCAGCTCCAGCAACTCGTCGGTCAGACGAAGAAGCTCGTCGACGGGCTCGCCGCCAACGCCGACCCGATCTTCGGCGCGGTCGAGCGGATCGACAAGGTCAGCGGCGCGATCACCGGGTTGATCGGCGACATCCGGCCGGCGCTGAAGGACGACATCGGCAAGTTCAACCAGGTCGCGTCCCTGTTCCTCAAGGAGGGCCCGACCGTCGAGGCGACGCTGCAAGGCCTGCCGGGTTTCCTGGGCGGGCTCGCGCGGATCAGTCACTACGGCTCGTGGTGGAACCTGTACGCCTGCGCGATCGACATCAACCTCGCGCCGCTGCCGTCGGGAATCCTGCCGAAGCTGGGCGGGGACAAGCACACGGAGGTGTGCCGATGATGGCTTGGCTGAAGTCACGGAATCCCTTGTGGGTAGGGGTGATCGGAGCCGCGGTCATCGCGGTGCTGGTCGCCGGGTCGGTCGCGTTCGGTGAACTCGGCATCGGGGATGCCAGGCACGAAGCCGAATTCGCGCACTCCGGCGGCATTCGCGCCGGCGACGAGGTGCGGGTCGCGGGCATGGGCGTCGGCGAGGTCACCTCGACCAGGCTCGACGGCGACAAGGTGCTGGTGTCGTTCCGTACCCGTCGCGGCGTGCACCTGGGCACGGCCACCCGTGCGTCGATCAAGCTCGCGACGCTGCTCGGCGGGCGGTACTTGGAACTCTCGCCACTCGGCGAGGGTGACCTGTCGGATCGCATCACGCTGGCACGGACTTCGGTGCCGTTCGACCTGCAGAACGTGGTGCAGACGGGCACTCCGGCCGTCGAGCAGATCGACGCCGTGAAGCTGCGAGAGTCGTTGCAGGTGCTGACGGACACGTTCCGCGGCACCCCGGAGGTTGGCCGCAAAGCGCTCGACGGGCTGTCGCAAGTGTCCGAAGTGGTCAGTAAGCGGCAGGGTCAGATCAGCCAGCTGATTTCGAGTGCCGACGGGATCACCAAGCTGCTCAACGAAAACCGGACCCAGGTGTTCGCGCTGATGGGCCAGGCGGACGTGCTGCTCAAGAAGCTCGTCGCCCGTAAACAGCTGATCACGAACATCCTCACGGACTTCCAGCAGCTCACCACCCAGCTGCAAGGGCTGCTGAACGACAATCGGCCGCAGCTGCAGCCGTTGCTGGCGAACCTCGGCGGGGTCACGGACATCCTGGAGCGCAACAACGCGGCGGTCGGCGAGGCGTTGAAGCTGCTCGCGCCCGCCGCGCGGTATCTCACCAACTCCGTCGGCGACGGCGACTACCTCACGATCAACCTGCCGTACGCGATCTTCCCCGACAACCTGTTGTGCCTCACCGGCGCGGTGAAGGGGTGCAAATGAAGGCACTCGTCCTCGTGCTCGGCGCCGTCGCGGCGGTGGCGACCAGCTCCTGCGCGGCCGTGGAGGCACCGCACATCACGGTGAAAGCGCAGTTCAGGGACGCCGTCGGGCTGTACGTCGGCAACGACGTGGCGATGCTCGGCATCCCGATCGGCAAGGTCACCAAGATCGAACCACGCGGCATGTCCGTGCAGGTCGAACTGGAGCTGGACGCCGACGCGAAGGTCCCGGCGGGCGCGGGCGCGGTGACCGTCTCGCCGTCCGTGGTCACCGACCGGCACGTCGAGCTGACGCCCGCGTATCGCGGCGGGCCGACGCTGCGCGACGGCGACCTCATCCCGCTGGAGCGCACGCGGACGCCGGTCGAGATCGATCGCGTGCTCAAGGCCGTCGACACACTCGCCGGTGAGCTGACGAAGACCGGGGTGCTGAAGGACGCGACCGACGTCGCCGCCGACAATCTCGCAGGCAGCGGCGACAAGATCCGGGCGACCGTCGAGGCGTTGTCCGGCGCGGTCGACACGATGACCGGCAAGCGTGACGCGTTGACCGGGTTGATCAAGAACGTCGACACGCTGACCAAGGCGGCCGCCGACAACCAGGCCGTGATCACCTCGTTCACCCAGAACCTGACGCAGGCGAGCGAGCTGTTCGCGAAGGACGCTCCGTCGCTCGGCGAGGCGCTGACCAGGCTCAACGGGCTGCTCGACGAAGCCGTCTCGCTCATCGGCGAGAACCGCGACACCGCGCAGAACACCTTGCGCAGCTTGAAGATCACGACCGGCACGCTGAGCGACCACACACGTCAGCTCGCCGAGTCGGCGGACGTGCTGCCGCTGCTGTTCCAGAATCTCGCCAACGCCGCCGACCCCACGACCGGGCAGCTGCGGGTGCACATCGACCCGGCCGAGATGCTGCTCGACGGGCAGCTGATCAACATCCTTTGTGGACACGTCGGCGTGCGGCTGCCCGGCTGCGGCTCCGGCAAGCTCGGCGACTTCGGGCCGGATCTCGGGATGACCGAACTGCTGCTGGGGGCGACCAGGAAATGAGAGTCCTCCTCGCTTTCGCGTCCGTGCTCCTGCTGGCCGGGTGCAGTGTCACCGCGGCCGATCTACCGCTGCCCGGCGGCGATGTCGACGGTGAGACCTACGAGCTGAACGCGGTGTTCACGGATGCGTTGAACCTGCCGGACAAGGCACGGGTGAAGCTCGACGGTGTCGTGATCGGAACGGTCGAGAGCATCAGCGCCAAGGACTTCACCGCGCGGGTGCGGATGGTGGTGCAGAAGGCCGTTTCACTGCCGGAAGGCACCACCGCCGAGCTACGCCAGGCGACCCCGCTCGGCGACGTCTTCGTCGCGCTGCACCGCGGCAAAGGCCCCGTGCTGGCGCCGGGTGCGACGCTGGGCGTCGAGTCGACCTCGTCGGCGGCGACCGTCGAAGACACGCTGGCCGCACTGTCCACTTTGATCAATGGCGGCGGGCTGGGTCAGCTCAAGACCATCACGCACGAGGTCAACGCCGCGCTCGACGGCAAGGCCGACCAGACGCGGCACCTGATCGGCGAGCTGGACACGACGCTCAAGACGTTGAACGCCCGTACCGCCGATATCGACCGGATCTTGGCTTCCACCAAGGCTTTGAGCGGACTGGCCGGTCAGCGGCAGGGCACGATCGACGCGGCTTTGTCGGACATCGCGCCCGCGTTGCAGGTGCTGTCCGACCAGACCGGGCGGTTCACCGAGGTGCTCACGAAGGTCGCGGACGCGGGTGACACCGGCGCTCGCGTGCTCGGGCAGACCAGCGCAGACCTCAAGGCGATGCTGCGTGACCTCGGTCCCGTACTCGACGGTTTCGGCGCGCTGCACGACAATCTCGGGCCGACGCTGCGCAGCCTGGTCACACTCGGCAAGCTCGTCGAAGGCGCGACGAAGGGCGAATCGGGCGTCGGCATCGCGCGGTTCGCCGGGATCACCAATCTGCCCGTGCTGGGGCTCGGCGACCTCAACGGCGCGCTGGGCACCATCTCGGACAACATCAGCGACCTGATCAGGAAGCTGGGTGCGCCGCGATGAGAATCTGGCTCTCGACCATCGGCCTGGTGACCGTGTTCGCGGTCGGGCTCGCGTATCTGCTGCTCGGCGTGGTCCGGATAGACCCGACCGCGGAAGTCATGACCATGCGGGTGAACCTCGCGCAGTCCGGCGGCCTGCTGGGGCGCTCGGACGTGACGTTCCGGGGGTATCGCGTCGGCAACGTCAAGCAGATCCAGCTGGTGCCGGGCGGAGTGGCCGTCGACATCGAGGTCGACTCCGGCGCGAAGATCCCCGCCGACACCGAGGCGGTCGTCGCGAGTCTTTCCGCGGCGGGCGAGCAGTACCTGGACTTCCGGCCGCGCACGGACGCCGGGCCGTTCCTGGCGAACGGCGCGGTGATCGAGGAGAAGAACACGAGCACGCCGACGCCGTTCGCGCAGCTGCTCGGCCACGTGAACGGCCTTGCCGGGCAGGTCGACCCGCGCAAGCTCACGCTGGTGATCGACGAACTCGCGAAGGCGTTCGACGGCACGGGCCCTGACCTGAAGAAGCTGCTGGACGGCGGCGACTTCCTGCTCGCCGGGTTGGAAGGCGTGCTGCCGGAGACGGTCAGCATCCTGAACAACTCGTCGGTCGTGCTGGACACGGCGAACGGGTTGACCGACGAGCTGTCGCGGCTCGGCACGGCAGGCGTGCGGCTCGGCGACCAGCTGCGCAAGTCCGACCCCGAGATCCGCACGCTGCTCGACCACAGCCCGGCGGCGTTCGACCTCGTCGACGGTCTGATCAAGGAGAACAAGCCGACCATGGCGGCGCTGCTCGGCGACCTGTCGACGGTCAGCGAGGTGGTCAGCATGCGGCTGCCCGCGATCAGCGCCTTCCTGCCAGAGCTGGCCAACGGCGGCAACGCGCTCGCCGCGATCGTCCGTGGCGGCGCGATCCAGACACTGGTCGACGCCTATCCGCGCGCCGGTTGCGATTACCACACCCCGCGCCGCCCGCCGACCATCGGCGGCAGCCCGCCTCCCCCGCTCGACGTGCACTGCACCGACACCCGCGTCACCGTGCAGCAACGCGGCTCCCAGAACGCGCCGCGACCTGGGGGACCTGTGCCGATGCCCGTACCTGTTCCCGCCGCCGCTCCGGAGGTGCCGACGTGGTTCACCCGCTATCCGCAGCTGCTGGGCCAGTAAGGAGAATCAGCGTGGACGTACTCGAAGAGGAAGAAACCGTCGAGGCAAAGGAAAAGCGCCCGTTCCCGGTACGCAAGCTCGGCCTCGCGCTGCTGGCGCTGGCCGTGCTCGTCGCCGGCGCCTTCTTCGCCTGGCAGTACAAGACGAAGTCGGACATCCGCGCGGCAGGCGACGCCGCGCTGGCGACCGCCCGCTCCTACGCGGTCACGGTGACCACGTACGACTTCCAGAACCTGGACCGCAACTTCGCCGACGTACTCGACGGCGCGACCGGCGAGTTCAAAGACCAGTACACCGGCGCCTCCGGCTCACTCCGCCAGCTCATCCAAGAGGCCAAGGCGACCGCACGCGGCACGGTCGTCGAATCCGGCCTGAAGTCGGCGACCGCCGACCGGGCCGAGGTGCTGCTGTTCGTCGACCAATCGGTCACCAACGCGGCCACCAAGGATCCCCGCGTCGACCGCAACCGGGTCCTGATGACCCTCGAACACCACGACTCCCGCTGGCTGGTCTCCTCGCTCCAGCTCCTCTAGTCAGACGCGGACGCCGAGCCGGGCCAACAGGGCCAGCGGGCGTTGGTAGTAGGGGCCGAGCAGGCGGGGGATCGCGTCGAAGACGTAGGCGTCGGCGCCGATCAGGATGCGCGGGCGGTTGCGCTCGACGCCGCGGATGATCGCGCGGGCCGCTCCTTCGGGGCTGGTGCGGGCGATCTGGGCGAACTTCTCCGCGTCGCCGGACTCGGTGCCGCGGGCGTCGCGGGCGATGTTGGTGCGGATGCCTCCGGGGTGGACGCAGCTGACCTTGACGGGGCGCTTGCCGATCAGCATCTCCTGGCGCAGCGACTCGGTGAAGCCGCGCACCGCGAACTTCGCCGCGTTGTACGCGCTTTGCGTTGGCACGCCGACGAAACCGAAGACGCTCGACACGTTGACCAGGTGCCCGTCACCGGAGGCGATGAGGTGCGGGAGGAACGCCTTCGAGCCGTGCACGACGCCCCAGAAGTCGATGTTCATCACCCAGTCGAGGTCTTCCCAGCGCATCTGCTCGACCGTCGCCTGCAGCGCCACGCCCGCGTTGTTGACCACCAGGTTGATCGCGCCGAAGTCGGCGACGACCTCGTCGGCGTGGTCGAGCACGGCTTGCCGATCGGCGACGTTCAGCTCGTACGCCTTCGCCTCGGCGCCGGCTTTTTCGCACAGCGCGGCCGTTTCCGCGACGCGCGTCAGGCTGACGTCGGACAGCGCCAGCCGCATCCCGCGCTCGGCGAGCGCCAGCGCGAGTGCCCGGCCGATCCCCGAACCCGCGCCGGTGATCGCCGCGACCTTGCCGGCCAACCGTTTCATCAAGCCACTCCCGTCAGTTTGCGTGTCCGTGAGCCGGTGAGCTCGAAGTCACCGGTGTCCACCTTGCGTGTGCGCAGCCAGTACTGCCAGGTGAAACCGGGCCAGATGGTCCGGTTCACGCCTTTCGAGTCGAGGTACCAGCTCGTGCAGCCGCCGGTGCTCCACACCCCGCTCGCGAGTTTGCGCTGGATCTCGGCGTTGAACGCGGCCTGCACGCTCGGCCGCACTTCGAACGCCTCCGCGCGGCTGCGCCGCACCATCTTCATGGCGTCGAGCGCGTACCGGATCTGCGATTCGATCATGAACACGACCGAGTTGTGCCCGAGCCCGGTGTTCGGGCCGAGCAGGAAGAACGCGTTCGGGAACCCGTTGACCGTGATCCCGAGATGCGTCTGGATGCCCTCGTCACGCCAGTGTGTCGCCAAGTCGACACCGCCGCGGCCCTTGATGTCGAGGTAGTCGAACGAGTCGGTGACGTGGAACCCGGTCGCGTAGATGATCGCGTCGACCTCGCGCTCGACGCCGTCGGCCGTGACGATCGAGTGCTCGCGGACCTCGTGGATGCCGTCGGTGATCACGTCGACGTGATCGCTGGTCAGCGCGCGGTAGTACTTGTTCGAGCCCAGCACCCGCTTGCAGCCGAGCGTGTAGTTCGGCGTGACCTTGCGCCGCAGCTCCGGATCGGCGATCTGCTTCGCGATGTGCCGCTTGCCGAAGTACTCCCCCACCTTGAGGATGCCGGGGTGGCCGTTGAAGCCGACCGCCAACGACTCGGCCGTCCAGTACACCGCGTTGCGATAAGCCTTGCGTACCAACGGAACGCGCTCGAAGAGCCGCTGCGTCGACTCCTTGATCCGGCCGTTGCCGCGCGGCAGCACCCATGGCGGCGTCCGCTGGTAGAGGTGCAGCTCGGACACGTCGCCGACGATCTCCGGCACGAACTGGATCGCCGACGCGCCCGTGCCGACGACCGCGACCCGCTTGCCGTGCAGGTCGTATCCGTGGTCCCAGGTCGCCGAGTGGAACGAGTGCCCCTTGAACCGCTCGATCCCGGGCAGCGCGGGGATGTTCGGGATGTGCAGCGCGCCGACGCCCGCGACCAGGAACTGCCCGCGATACTCGCCTTTCGAGGTGCCGACGACCCATTCGTTGTCGCCCCACTTCGCGGAGGTGACCTCCTCGCCGAACCGGATGTGCTCGCGCAGGCCGTACTTCTCGGTCAACTCCTTGAGATAGTCCCAAATCTCGGGTTGGCGTGAGTACGCGCGCGACCAGTCGGCCTTGGGCTCGAACGAGTACGAGTACATGTGCGACGGCACGTCACAGGCACAGCCGGGATAGCTGTTGTCGCGCCAGGTGCCGCCGATGTCGTCGGCCTTTTCGAGCAGTACGAAGTCGTTCCGCCCCTGCCGCTTGAGCTGAATGGCCATACCCAGCCCCGAAAAGCCGGTGCCGACGATGATCACCTCAGGCATGCGCGATCCTCCAGATCCGGGCCGTGGCCGTTTCCGCCGGCAGTGCGGTCACCGAGCCGTCCTCGGCAGCAGTTGCGACCGACGCCAGAGCGCGCGGACGAGCCTGCCCTTGAGCATCCCGGACTCCTCGAAGAACGCGACGAGCTTCTCGGCCATGAACGCCAGCGTCTGCCGGTAATGCGGGTTTTCCAGCGCGGCGCGGCGGCCGTCGCGCGGCCGGATGCCGACCGCCTTGTACACGCGAGGGTGGATCAGCATGAACGCGACGAGATTGGCCGCGATCGCGATGACCATCCGGTTGACGAACAGCTCGAAGCGGTTCAGCCGGGCGGCGCTGCGGACCAGTTCGGTACGCGCGAAGCTGATGTGGCGCGCCTCTTCCAGCACGTGGATGCGGTTCAGCATGCGCATGTGCGGCTGGACGTTCTCGTCGTTCATGGTCTCGCGCTGACCGCGGTCGAGTATCTCCTCGATCAGCAGCGCGAGCCCGTAGCTGGCAGGCCCGACCGGCAGCAGCGAGATGAACTTCATCGCCCGCGCGGCGGCACGCGGCTGGCGGTACGCGCGGATGCCGGACTTCTCGATGAACCTGGCGAACATCGTCGAGTGGCGGCATTCGTCGCCGATCTCGGTCAGTGTGTAGCGCACGCGTGGCGTCGCCGGATCGCCTTCGGTGACCAGGCGCAACAGGATGTGCATGAGCGCGGCCTCGGCGTAGATGCCGTAGCTGACCATGCTGACGGCCTCGTGTTTGCCCAGTTCGAGGCGTTGTTCCTGGGTCATCTCCTGCCACAGCTCGGTGCCGTAGAGGGTCACCCGGTGGTCGGGCATGAACGCGACGCCGTCCTGCCATGGCGCGTCCCAGTCGATGTCGACTTCAGGGTCGTAGTAGCGGTCGGCCGACGAGGTGAGCAGGCGCCGGGCGACTTTCTCCTTGTCAGGAGCGGTCATCGTTGAACCCCCTGCACTGTTACCTGAAGTAACCAGTACCAGCAGTACGCGGTACTTCCGGTACTATCCAACGCATGCCCGGGAGTGTCAACCGTCACCGGACGGACGCCCGCACCGAACGCTGGCGCGAGCACAAGCTGGCGCTGCGCCGCGAGTTCGTCGACGCGGCCTTCCGCGCGCTCGCGCAACACGGCCCCGAAGTCAGCATGGACGAGATCGCCGCCGAAGCTGGCACCGTCAAACCCAAGCTGTATCGGCATTTCGCGGCCAAATCGGACCTGGCGGGCGCCGTGTCCGAGCGGATGGGCGAAATCCTGTGGCAGCGGCTGCTGCCCAACATGAACCTGCGCGACGCACCACGCGTGACGATCCGACGCGGCCTCGAGGCGTACGTCAACGTCGTCGACGAGTACCCGAATGTCTTCAAGTTCCTCATGCGCACCGACTCCGAGCCGCTGATGGAGAGCGGCAAGGAGATCGCTGGCGTCATCGCGAACGTGCTCAAGGAGTTCCTCAGCGCCACCGATCTCGACGCCGAGCTGGCCGATCCGAGCGCGTATGCCGTGGTCGGCGCGGTCGGCGCCGCGACCGAATGGTGGATGCGCACCCGCACGATGCCCAAGGACAAGTTCGTCACGCACCTGGCCACCATGACCTGGGGCGCGCTCGACGCGGTGCTGCGCGAGCAGGGCATCAGCCTCGATCCGGACCGTGCCGTCGAGCTGTGAGGTTGCTGTGCATCAGCCGGGCGTAGGTGTTTTCCGCGCCCGCCCTATGGTGATCTGGTTTCAACGACCTGCCGGACGGGGAAGGAGTGACCATGCGCGTACCGCGGCCGGTTCTCCTCGTGCTCGTCTGTGGCTTGGTCGCGCTGCCGATCGCGGGCTCCGCGGTCATCCTCCAGCCCGACGACACGGCGGTCGCCGAAGCACCGGTCCTCGAAACGCCGTCACCCGAGATCGCGCCACGCGCGACCGTCGAAGCCGCGCCCGAGAGCACCGCCGAGGCAGCACCTGAAGCCACACCCGACGCGGCTCCGGTGGTGCCGGCGGGCATGGCGCCGATCGGCGCGCTGTTCTCCGGCGACGGCCACTACTGCACCGCCAGCGTCGTCCACAGCAACGCGGGCGACCTGGTGCTGACCGCCGCGCACTGCCTGCACGAAGGCGAGGGCGGCGACTACATCGACGACATCTCGTTCGCACCCGGCTACCACGACGGCATCGCGCCGTACGGCATGTGGACGGCCGTGAAGACGCTGGTCGCGCCCGGCTGGATCGAGTCGTCCGACCCCGATCTCGACGTCGGTTTCATCACCGTCCGCCAGAACGGCAACCCGCACCCCATCGAAAGCGTCACCGGCGCGAACGAACTCGGCATCGCCCGCGGCTTCGACAACCAGATCACCCTGACCGGCTACCCCGACGACGCCGAAGCGCCCGTGGTCTGCACGAACACGACCGCGCGCGAGTCGGAGTTCCAGATGCGCGTCGACTGCGCGGGCTTCCCGGACGGCACGAGCGGCGGCCCGTGGGTCACCGGCACCGATCCGGCCACCAAGCTCGGCACGGTCATCGGCGTGATCGGCGGCTACCAGTTCGGCGGCGACGAGGCCGACACCTCGTACAGCAGCTACTTCGACACCGACGTCCAGAGCCTGTACGCGCAGGGCACCGCGCTCGGCTGAGATGATGCGTCCATGAAGCCCATCGTGGACGTGCCGATCACCGGCGAACCCATCCGTCTCGGCCAGTTCCTCAAGCTCGCGGGCATCGCCGAGGACGGCACCCACGCCAAGGACCTGCTCGACGCCGACGAGGTCACCGTCAACGGCGAGACCGAGATCCGGCGCGGCCGCCAGCTGGTGAACGGCGACGTCGTCGGCGTCGGTTCGCAGCAATGCCGAGTCACCCTGACCTGATTTCGCGCCTATCCTCGGACCCATGTGCCGGAACATCACCACCCTGCGTGGCCTGGAACCGTCCGCGACCGCCGAGGAGATCGAGGCGGCGGCGCGCCAGTACGTCCGCAAGATCAGTGGCGTGCAGACCGTCACCGACACCACCCGCGAGGCGTTCGAGGCGGCGGTCGCGGAGATCACCGCGATCAGCACCCGCCTGCTGACCGAGCTGCCGCCGCGCCGTCAGCCGCCCGCGACCATCCCGCCGCTGCGCCGCCCCGAGGTCCAGGCCAGGATCGCCGCGCGCGCTCAGGGCAAGTAGTCCACCGGAATTTACTTCGGCAGAACATTTGTGCCGACGATTCTTCCTGGTAATCGGCGCCTGGCCGAACGATCATGGCTGTATCAGTCATCCGCACGGAAGACTGGATTCCGCGTTTAACCCCCTTGAAACGCGGCCCGTCCCCGGCGCCCGGCCAGCCACGCGGCCGAGCGCCGGGGACTTTCGTCTTGCCAGGCCTTGATCAACGTTCCGAACGCGTGTTCGAAGTTGTCCCCACGGTTGTCCCCACCTGTGGACAACTTCGGATCAGTGCTGGTCAGAGCCAGATTGCGGAAGCGGAGGGATTTGAACCCCCGGTTGGTTTCCCAACGCTCGCTTTCAAGGCGAGTGCATTCGGCCGCTCTGCCACGCTTCCCTGCCCCAAGCCTAACGGGTCACGACTCCAGCTCGGTGAGGTGTTCGAGCACTCGGTCGAAGGCCGCGCCGATGGTCGCCTGCTCGGCCGGGGACAACAGGTCGATCAGGTGCTCGCGGACGCCGTGCACATGCGTCGGTGCGGCCTTCCGCAGCAGGTCGCAGCCCGCTTCGGTGAGTTCGGCGATGACGCCGCGCTTGTCGTCCGGGTCGCGGTCACGGCGGAGCACGCCGGCGGCCTCCATGCGGCCGACCTGATGGGAGAGCCTGCTCTTGGTTGAGCCGAGCATCTCGGCGAGGTCGCTCATCCGCATGCGCTTGCCGTCCTGCATGTCGACGCAGACGAGGACCTCGTAGTCGGTGAGGGAGACGTCGTGCTGGTCGGCCAGCTCGCGATGGAGCCGCTGGCGCAGGCGCAAGGTCGCGACGATGTAGGCGCGCCAGGCGAGTCCCTCCGACTCAGACAGCCATCGCACGTCCGCACGCTCCTCGCTCATGCCTGGCAGAGTAGAACGTTGATCTCGGCCACCCGCGCGCCGCCCGCTGGGTTGTAAGACTCTGCCAAAGATCGCCCGAAGGGGGATTACGAAACGGTTGAGAGTCGGCGGTAAAAGGCGCATCCTTACTTGTCAGAGGGTGGACGGGCCCGTACAAGGCGAGTCACCAGACGGCGCCGGTGCGTGACCTTCCAGCCGGGAAGGACAGGTGGTTGCGTGATCGCTGATTTCCCGCGGTTGACTGCCGGCTGTGTCCCCGCGAGCGGTGCGGACTGATCCCGACCCGCGCGCGATTGTGAACAGCACGCATGGGTTCTTCGTAAGTGCGCTCGGCAAGATTCTCGCGCATTCGGCGTAGTTCGAGCCTGTTTCGGTCACGGCCTCTTCGACCGTGCCGGCAGCGCTGAACGCCGGCCCGGCAGCGGCCAACCGCCGATTCGGATTTTTCGACCTCGATTGACCAGGGGCGCGGCACTGGAGCTTCAGTGTCGCGCCCTTGGCCTGCGCGCGGGCTACGCTGTCGCCGTGCGATTCGACGATGACTCCGGGCTGGACATCTCCGAGATCCAGGACTCGCGTGGTGAAGGTGGCGGCGGTGGGATCGGGAGCCGGGTGGCGCTCGGCGGCGGTGGGCTCGGCATCGTCGGGCTCGTCATCTACTTCCTGTTCTCGCAGTTCGGCGGCGGGCTGAGCCAGCAGGCGGGCGGGCTGCCTGGGCTGGAGAGCGGCGGCTCGACCGGGAACAACACCTCGCTGGCGAACGAGTGCAAGACCGGCAAGGACGCCAACACCAAACACGACTGCGCGATCGTCGCGATCGTGAACTCGATCCAGGACTACTGGACGCAGGAGTTTTCGCGATCCGGCTCGACCTACCGCAAGTCACCGACCAAGTTCTTCACCGGCGGGGTGAACACCGGCTGCGGCAGCGCGAGCTCCGACGTCGGGCCGTTCTACTGCCCCGCCGACTCCAAGGTCTACATCGACCTGTCGTTCTTCGAGGAGCTGCGCACCAAGTTCGGCGCGCAGGGCGGCCTGTTCACCGAGGCCTACGTGCTCGCCCACGAGTACGGCCACCACGTGCAGAACCTGACCGGGGTGTCCAAGAAGGGCACCGGCACCGGCCCGACCTCCGGCTCGGTCCGCCTCGAACTGCAGGCCGACTGCTACGCGGGCGTCTGGGCGAAGCACGCCACGACGACACCGGCCGAGAGCGGCAGGCCGCTGATCACCGACGTCACCCAGGACGACATCAACCGCGCGCTGGACACCGCGTCCCGCATCGGCGACGACTACATCCAGACCAAGCTCGGCGGCGGCCGCGTCGACCAGTCGAAGTTCTCGCACGGCTCCTCGGCCCAGCGCGAGAAGTGGTTCACCACCGGCTGGGAAACCGGCCAGCCCGCCAAGTGCGACACCTTCGCCGCCCGCGACCTCGGCTGACCACAACGAAGAAGGCCCGCCATCTCAACCGAGATGGCGGGCCTTCTTCGTGCTAAATCACGCAGCGGCGTGGTCGGAGCCGATGCCCGCTTCGCGGTCACCGAACGCCTGCAGACGGAGCGAGTTGGCCCGCTTCGCCTTCGCCTTGGCGGTGCTGCCCGCCGGCGTCACGCCGTTCACGTCAGCGGTGCTGTACGCGAAGCTGCCGAGCGCCCACGCGACGGCGTCGGAGTTGCGGTCCAGCGCCACCCGGTCGACGTTGCCCAGGTTGTCGCAAGCCTGGTGGTAGCACTTGTCGTAGGCGACGTCGGCGGTGCCGCCGAACTTCGCGGCCTGCGCCGCGGTCTTCTTGCCCTCGGCGCCGGTGAACAGGCCACCGGCCGGGATGCCGACGGCGATGAACTGGCCGTAGTCGGAGCGGCCGGTGAAGTCCGTGCCCTCGATCGGCAGGTTGCGCGACGCGAAGTAGTCGGTGAAGTTCTTCTCGATCTGCGCCGAGCCGTACGGGCCGGGGCCCGCGCCGGTCGCGTCGGAGTCGTCACCGTCGTAGGCGAAGTAGGCCGCGTTCGGCGAGCCGATCATGTCGAAGTTCAGGTACAGCGCGATGTTCAGCTGCTCTTCGAAGCTCAGCTGGTTGACGTAGTACGTCGAACCGACGAGGCCGAACTCCTCGGCGCTCCACCAGCCGAAGCGGACCGCGTTGTTGACCTTGGGCTTGGCGCCCAGCTGCAGCGCGGTCTCGAGCAGCGCGGCGGAGCCGGTGCCGTTGTCGTTGATGCCGGGGCCCTCGGGGACGCTGTCGAGGTGGGAGCCGAGCATCACCACGTTGTCCTTGCGGCCCGTCTTGGTCTCCGCGATGACGTTGTAGCTGGTGCGCGGCTCGAGCACGGTGCGCAGCTCCAGCGTGACGGACTGGCCCGCCTTGCCGGCGAGCGCGGCGCCGTCGGCCGCGGTGATGCCGCCGGTCGGGATCTTCACGGCGGCCGGGTCGCCCAGCGTGCCGTTGAGCGTGCCGTCGGTGTTGTTGTAGATGATCGCGCCGATGGCGCCGGCGTCAGCGGCGGTCGCCTGCTTCTGCGCGAAGGTGCAGCCACCGCGCTTGATCAGCACGATCTTGCCGGTCACGCCGGTGTAGTCGCCCGCTTCACAGCCTGAGGTGTCGTCGACGGTTGCCAGCGCGAGCGGCGCGGTGATGCCGCCGACGGGGGTCGACTTGGTGTAGGTCATGGCGATGACGGGCGTCGCGGCGCCGCCGACCGTCAGCTTCTCGGCCAGTGTCTGGCTGAAGGTGAACGGGAACTCCTGGCGCGTCACGTCGAAGCCCGCGGCCTCGAGCTTGGTCGCGACGTACTCGGCGGACTTCTTGTGGCCTTCGGTGCTCGCGGCACGGGTCTTGCCGTTGGTGTCCGCGATGCGCTGCAGTGCGATGAGGTGGCGGTTCACGCCGTTGACATCGACCTTCTGGACCAGTTTCTTGGCCAGCGCGGTGGGGTCTTCGGCCTTCGCCGCGGTGGCGGCGGGCGCGGTGCCCAATGCCAGCGCGGCGCAGGCGGTCAGCACGACCGCGGGCACGTATCTTTTGCGAGCTTTATGCATGGCGGAGACTTTTATGCGTACTGACTGATACGTCAATGCTGCATTCGGAGGTAGCCCACTCCACGGGAGATACCCTCGGATCATGTACGCGATCACCATCCGTGAACCCGGTGGCCCTGAAGTACTCGAGTGGACCGAGATCGAAGATCCGGTTCCCGGCCCCGGCGAGGTGCTCGTCGACGTAGCCGCGACCGCGGTCAACCGCGCCGACCTGTTGCAGCGCCAAGGCCTCTATCCCCCGCCGCCGGGCGTGACCGGAACGCTCGGCCTCGAATGCTCCGGCACGATCGCCGAACTCGGCGAAGGCGTCGAGGGCTGGCAGGTCGGCGACGAGGTCTGCGCGCTGCTCGCCGGCGGCGGATACGCCGAGAAGGTCGCCGTTCCCGCAGGTCAGCTGCTTCCGGTGCCCGCCGAGGTCGAGCTGCTCACCGCAGGCGGGCTGCCCGAGGTGGCCTGCACGGTCTGGGCGAACGTCGTCATGCACGGCAAGCTCGGCAAGGGCGACGTGCTGCTCGTGCACGGCGGCGCGGGCGGCATCGGCACGCACGCGATCCAGGTCGGCAAGGCCCTTGGCGCGACGGTCGCGGTGACCGCCGGTTCACCCGAACGCCTCGAAAGCTGCCGTCAGCTCGGCGCCGACATCACGATCAACTACCGCGAGCAGGACTTCGTCGCCGAGCTCAAGAAGGTGACCGATGGTGCCGACGTCATCCTCGACAACATGGGCGCGTCGTATCTGGATCGCAACATCGACGCGCTGGCGATGAACGGCCGTTTGGTCGTCATCGGCTTCCAGGGCGGCGTCAAAGCCGAGCTCAACATCGGCAAGCTGCTCGGCAAGCGCGGGAGCGTGTTCGCCGCCGGGCTGCGCGGCCGTCCGCTCGACGAGAAGGCCGCCATCGTCTCCGACGTGCGCGCGCACCTGTGGCCGCTGCTGGAGAACGGCTCGGTCAAGCCGATCGTCGGGCAGGTGGTCCCGCTGGCGGAGGCGTCGAAGGCGCACGAGGCGCTGACGGAGGGCTCGGTGTTCGGGAAGGTGATCTTGGCGGCGAAGAGCTAGCGCAGCTCTTCGAGCACGCGGACGAGCTGGTTCACCTCGAAGGTGTTCGAGTAGTGGGCCAGCCCGATCCGCACCGCGCCACCCACCTCACCGACGCCGAGCGAGGCGAACACGCCGTTCGTGCCTTCGTCGGCGAACGCGCACAGCCCCTGCTTCGCCAGGTACTCGGCGACTTCCGGGGCCTTCTTGTTCGCCACCGTGAACGCCAGCGCCGGGATCCGTCGCATCGCGTCACCGATGACCATCACGTGGCGTAACGCCCGCAGTTCCGTGGACAGCTGCGCGGCGAGGCCGGCGTGGTACGACTTGGCCGAGCCGAGCGAGGTCACGAGCCGCTCGCGGCGTGACCCGGCCGCGGCGTCGTCGAGCCCGGCGAGGTAGTCGACGGAGGCGACCAGCCCGGCCAGCAGCGGGTACGCGTGCGGCCCGAGTTCGAGCCTCGCAGGCCCACGCGCGTTGGCGTCGAGCGAGACCGAAGGCAGGCGTTCCAGCAGCTCAGGGTCGCGGAAGACGAGCGCGCCGACCGACGGGCCACCCCAGGCCTGCGCCGAGACGACCATCACGTCGGCGCCGAGCGCCTGCAGGTCCAGCGGCACGAACGGGGCGGCGTAGGTCGCGTCGACGACCACCAGCGCGCCGACGCGCTTGGCGAACTCGATGACCGTCGGTACGTCCGGCCTGGTGCCGACCGAGCCGGACGCGAGCGTCACGGCGACGGCCTTCGTACGGGCCGAAACAAGGCTTTCGTACTGCCAGGCTGGCAGCTCACAGGTCTCGATGTCGATCTCGCCCCAGCGCACGACGGCGCCGACCCGCTTCGCGGCACGCTGCCACGGCGCTAGGTTGGCCTCCTCGTCGAGCCGGGAGACGACCACCTCGTCACCGATGGTCCAGCGCTCGGCCATGGCCTCGACCAGGCGGCGCAGCATCACGGGCGCGCTGGATCCGAGCACGACTCCGGCCGGATCGGCCCCGACCAGGTCGGCGACCGCCCGGCGAGCCGCCGTGACGATGCTCTCGGCGCGCTGAGAGGCTGGAAACGCCCCGCCAGGGCCGGACACCGGTGCGCGCATCGCCGTCGAGACGGCCGATGCGACCTGTTCTGGTACCAGCATTCCAGCAGCGCCGTCGAAGTGAATCCAGCCGTCACCCAGCGCGGGAAACAACCCACGGATACGAGCGACGTCGAACGCCATGGTGGACACCGTACGGATGCTTGCAAGTGCGATGTGTTCGGGGTTGGCCTGGCAGACACCGGATGCGCCGCTGACCGCTACTCTCGGGCACATGACCGCGCCGAATTCCCAGCACCCCGAATCCGCACCGCACGTGGTGGTCGTCGGCCCGGACGGCACTCCGCTCGACATGCCCGAGCACGAGCAGCGCGACGCCGAGGCCGTCGGCGAGCTCATCGAAGAGCCCGCGAAGGTGATGCGGATCGGCACGATGATCAAGCAGCTGCTCGAAGAGGTCAGGGCGGCTCCGCTCGACGACGCCAGCCGCAACCGGGTCCGCGAGATCCACCAGACGTCCATCCGCGAGCTGGAGAAGGCGCTGGCCCCGGAGCTGCAGGACGAGCTGGAGCGGCTCGTCTCGCCGTTCACCGACGACTCGACCCCGTCGGACGCCGAGCTCCGGATCGCGCAGGCCCAGCTCGTCGGCTGGCTCGAAGGCCTGGTGCACGGCATCCAGACCGCGTTGTTCGCCCAGCAGATGGCGGCCCGCGTGCAGCTGGAGCAGATGCGCCGCGGTCTTCCGCCCGGCGCGTCGGCGGGCGCAGGCGCCGAACAAGGCCTCTCGGGAAGCGGTCAATACCTTTAGCGGTTACGTGGGGCTTTAAACTCGCCGGAATCCCCTGCGAGAGGACCCCACACCGTGCGACAGCTGCCACTCGACTCCCGTATCCGCCGCGCGCTCGCCGACAAGCTGAAGAGGGCCGTGGCGGACGCGGTGAAACCGCTGCTGGCCGAGCAGACCGAGCGGCTGGAGCGACAGGTGGCCGAGGCGCGCGCGGAAGCGCAGCGCGCCTACGACCGGGTCATCGAGTTCGAGATCCGCTCGCGCCGCGACCTCGTCTACGCCGCCGACCAGCGCGCCGCGCGTGAAGCCGCGGAGTTCGTCATCGAGCACATGCCGAGCGCGCCGCGCTTCGGTGAGCGCCTCGGGGTGCTCGAGCACGGGCTGAAGCTGGCGCCCGCGGACGGCATGGCGCTCGAATTCGGCGTTTTCCAGGGAACGAGCCTCAAGCTGATCGCCGAAACCCGCCAGACCGGCGGTGTCTACGGTTTCGACTCGTTCAAAGGCCTGCCAGAGCAGTGGGGCGTCGACTTCGCGCCTGGCCACTTCGCCGTCGACGAACTGCCGGACGTGCCCGGCGCCGAGCTCGTGGTCGGCTGGTTCGACGAGACGCTGCCGGGATTCCTGGACGAGCGCCAGGGTCACGTCGGCCTGCTGCACGTCGACTGCGACCTCTACAGCTCCACCAAGACCGTGCTGGAGCTGGTCGGCCCGCGCCTGCGGCCGGGTTCGATCGTCGTATTCGACGAGTTCTTCAACTATCCGGCCTGGAAGGACGGGGAATACCGGGCCTGGACCGAGTACGTCGAGAAAACCGGCATTTCGTTCGAATACGTGGGTTATTCCTACGTCGACGAGCAGGTCGTCGTGCGAATCGGCGAAGCAGATTAGGGCTTGCGGCCGACCGCGCTCCCATGGGGCCGGGCAAGCACACCGAGTCACGTAGGTACCCTCGTATCTCGTGCACGCCACCAGCACGGTTCACGACACCAGTGACCACACGGAGACAGCCGTGACTTCGGCGCCGATCGAGTCCGACCGCCGATCGTTCGCGCGGACGTTCGCCGACCTCAAGACCGGGTTCGCCAATCACGAGTTATGGGCGCACCTCGGCTGGCAGGACATCAAGCAGCGGTACCGCCGCTCGGTGATCGGCCCGTTCTGGATCACCATCGCGACCGGTGTGATGGCGCTCGGGCTCGGCATCCTGTACTCGGCGCTGTTCCACATGAAGATCGAGACGTTCCTGCCGTACATCACGACGGGCTTCATCGTCTGGAACTTCATCCTCGCCTGCATCACCGAGGGTTCCGAAACGTTCATCGCGAACGAGGGCATGATCAAGCAGATGCCCGCGCCGCTGACGGTGTACGTGCTGCGGACGGTGTGGCGCCAGGTGCTGATGCTGGCGCACAACCTGATCATCTACGTGATCGTGCTGCTGGTCTCGATCGGCACGCTGAGCGGCCCGTACCACATGAGCGAGGACAACTCCGGCCCGTTGCACCCCGGCCTCGGCTTCGGGATGTTCATGGTGATCCCCGGTTTCATCCTGCTGGTGGTCAGCGGTGTCTGGGTCTCGCTGCTGTTCGGCATCATCTCCACCCGCTTCCGCGACATCCCCCAGGTGATCAACAGCCTGGTGCAGCTGGTCTTCTACATGACCCCGATCGTCTGGTCGCCCGACGTGCTCGGCGAGCGCGGCCGCAGCATCGGCCACACGGCGGTCCAGTTCAACCCGCTGTACCACTACGTGCAGGTCGTCCGCGGCCCGCTGCTCGGCCAGCAGGTCGACTGGTGGAGCTGGGTGATCGTCATCGGGCTCACCGCGATCGGCTGGGCCATCGCGCTGCTGGCGATGAAAAACTACCGTTCCCGCGTCTCGTATTGGGTGTGACAGCTAGTGGTCAGCATTGACGTCCGGAACGCATCGGTCGACTTCCCGATCTTCGACGCCAAGACGCGGTCGATGAAAAAGCAGGTGCTGGGCAAGGTCGGCGGCAAGATCGGCTCCGACACCAAGGTCCCCATCATCGAGGCGCTGCACGACATCACCGTCTCGCTGCAGGAAGGCGACCGCGTCGGCCTCGTCGGCCACAACGGCGCCGGCAAGTCCACGCTGCTGCGGCTGCTGTCCGGCATCTACGAGCCCACCAGGGGTTCGGCCAGGATCGTCGGCAAGATCGCGCCGGTCTTCGACCTCGGCATCGGCATGGACCCGGAGATCTCCGGGCTCGAGAACATCATCATCCGCGGCCTGTTCCTCGGCATGACCGCGAAGCAGATGGAAAAGCGCGTCGACGACATCGCCGAGTTCACCGAGCTCGGCGACTACCTCCAGATGCCGCTGCGCACGTATTCCACGGGTATGCGCGTCCGCCTGGCGCTGGGTGTCGTCACCTCGATCGACCCCGAGATCCTCATCCTCGACGAGGGCATCGGCGCCGTCGACGCGGCGTTCCTGGCCAAGGCCAAGGACCGGCTCAAGGACCTGGTGAAGCGCTCCGGCATCCTGGTCTTCGCCAGCCATTCCGACGAGTTCCTCTTCGAGCTCTGCGATTCGGCCATCTGGATGGACGAGGGCCACCTGAAGCAGCGCGGCACGCTGCGCGAGGTGCTGACCCAGTACAAGGGCCGTGACCCGTTCGAGCACATGAGCCCGGAGAACCGGGAGCGCTTCGCGGTGGCCACGAACGGCGGCGAATGACCATGAGCGACCAGCCGTTGCCACCCGGCGCGGTCGTCGGCGTGGTCGTCACCCGCCATCGCCGTGACCTGCTGGCCGACTCACTGAAGATCATCGCGGCCCAGACCCACCCCGTCGATCACCTCATCGTGGTCGACAACGGCCCCGACCAGTCCGCCCGCGACGTCGTCGAGAGCTACCCGCTCCCCTTCACGTACCTGCCCTCGCACCACAACCTCGGCGGCGCCGGCGGCTTCGCGCTCGGCATGCTCCACGCACTGTCGATGGGCGCCTCCTGGCTCTGGCTCGCCGACGACGACGGCCGCCCAGCCGACGAGAACGTGCTCCAGATCCTGCTCGACGAGGCCGAAAAGCGGAACCTGGCCGAGATCTCCCCGGTCGTGGCCAACATCAACGCACCGGCCAAGCTGGCCTTCCCGCTGCGCCGCGGTCTCACCTGGAAGCGCTCGTCCGAGGAGCTCGGCGAGGACTTCCTCCCCGGCATCGCCTCCCTGATGAACGGCGCGCTGTTCCGAGCGTCCACTTTGGACGTCGTCGGCGTGCCGGACCTGCGCCTGTTCTTCCGCGGCGACGAGGTCGAGCTGCACCGCCGCCTCGTCCGCTCCGGCCTGCCGTTCGGCACGTCGTTGAAGACCACGTACCTGCACCCGGACGGCTCGGACGAGTTCAAGCCGATGCTGGGCGGGAAGTTCCACGCGCAGGACCCGGAGAACGAGGTCAAGCGGTACTACACCTACCGCAACCGCGGGTTCCTGATGGCGCAGCCGGGCATGCGCAAGATCGGCGCGCTGGAGTACATCCGGTTCGGGCTGTACTTCGTCGGCGTCAAGCGCGACCCGAAGGCCTTCCTGCAGTGGCTGAAGCTCGTCCGCCAGGGCCGCAAGGAGAAGTTCTTCCGCTACTGAGGCGTCGCGACGTCGTACAGCGACCTAACATTCTGTTGGAACAGCAGGTCATACCTGGCCTCTCGGTACGTGTCCAGGTCATAGATGCTCACGGTTTTCGCCCAGCTTCCCGCATCGGTCTGGGTGAAGCCGTATTTCTGGGCGAGAGCCTTCTCGGCTCCGATGTAGCAGAGGCCGACCCTACCGTCCGGTTCAATGGCGACGATCTCACACGGAAGCCCCTCGTAGTCCGTCTCGACGGTGATCTCATCGAGACGCTCACAGTCGGAAACCGAGACTTGCGCCGCCCAAGCGGCACGCTCCGCCGACCAGAAGAAGACCCTGACATCAGGGTTGGTCTCTCCGGGGTACAGCAAGATCACAGTGTCCCCGACCGGATGGGACTCGACCTCGTATTCACGCCCATGCACCGAAGCGTAGATACCAACTCGCGGACGCATTGAGGTCATCACACACGCACCCACCCGAGGGCTGCCCCTCTGTACATCGCCACCGGCACTTTTTGCCCTTGGTAGTTGTAGTCGAATATCATGGCGCCGCCCGGCACCACACCGAAACGCATCCAGTACTCGGGGAATCCCAGCTCGGAATTCGCCGTGATACCAGTCCCGGTGTACGGCCACGGATTTAATTCCTGCCGGAAGGTATCCGGGTCAAGCCCAGCCTCTCGCGCGGCCGCCACCATGTCCATCGCGGCCACTTCGACGCGGGCATGGTTTTCCGGGTAGCCAGTACGCGGGTAAGGCAGCGCAGGCGCACCCAGCGGCAGCACGAAGCGATCAGGGTCGACCGCCAGGAACTCCATGACTTGAACATTGCTCGGCTGCGCACCGAAGGAATTGGCAGGAAAATCAAGTCGAAACGACGCGATGAACTCGGCCGGAGTACTGAGGTGCGTAGTGTCCTGTTGCCGGGAAACCGAGCCGCCGACGAGTTTGTGATGAAAAGGCGGCTTCACGCCGGGCATGCCTGCGGAAACCTCACGACCGAGGTAGCGTCCCGCAGCGCCGGGGCGCAGGACCTTGACCATGAGTGTGTCCGCCTCGATCGGCGCCAGCCGCAATGAGCGCGCGACCAACACTCGCTGCTCGTGCGACAGCTGCCCCGCACCCGGAATCGAGGAGGTCATGCGCCACCGCCACTTTCCGGCTTGGCGTAGTCCCGCTCACGCCAGATCGGGAAAAGCAGGTCTCGCCACTCCTCGCGGTAGCGATGCACCTCACGGAGCGGCACGAGAATGGAAAAAGTTCCGGGATCGCTCTGCTCGAACCCTTCCGCTTCGGCGTCCGCGGTCTCGCCGCCGAGATAATAAAGCAAAGCTTTTCCGTCATCCGTTACCGAAATCACCTGCACATTGAGCCCATGATATGTGCCCTTGCTGCTGATCGAATACGCGGAGTCACACTCAGCCAGCGGAATGTTCGCCTGCCACGCCTTCCACTTCTCCAAGTAGCGAAACCGAGGGTCAGGCGGATCTTCCCCTCGGTAAGTCAGCAACGCCTCGCCGGTGTGCAATACCGAGGCCTTCGGATACACGGTTCCGCGAAACTCCACCACGGTGCCGGCACCGGGATACCGTCGAATCATCGGAGATCCTCCCAGCCCAGATCCTGGCCCCAGTAACGGGCCACCGGACGCTTGTTACCTGCTCGGTCGTACTCGTAAATGGTGCTTCCGGGCTCGATGTCCGCATACGGCCGAATGCGCTCCGGCACACCGTTATGCGCATCGGCGGTCATCCCGAATCCACTGAACGGCCATTTCGACACCATCGACTCGGAGTTCTTGGGGGTGAACCCGGCCGAATCGGCTGCGTCGACCATCCCGGCACGTGCTTCGCGCACTGATTCCCAGTTGGCATGAGTACCGCTGCCGCCTGCATAGGGCGCGCCGAAAGGGGTCTTGTAGGTCGAATCTCCCGCTGGGAATTCCATCACGTGCACGACGTCCAGCTTGTCGGGTTTGAATGGCGTATTCTGGTAGTCCAGCCGGTTGCCTTGGATGATCTCCTCAGGCGTCCGCATGTGCGTCGCGTCTTGCGCCCTGGCCACGAACCCACCGACCTGGTTTGAATTGAACCTGCGGTCACCACTCGGCGTGACCTCATTGTCCAGGTAACGGTCCAACGCGCCAGGCGGGATCACCTTTTGCATCGTCGTGTCCGGGTGGATGTCAACCAAGGCCTGTGCACGAGCCACCAGGTCACGTTCTCGTGGGGTCAGCTGGCCGGAACCGGGAACCTGCCCCTTCGTCGGGTCGGCGGTCCCCTTCTCGAACGCGCGATCCAGCTCCTTCATCTCATGGGGAGTGAAGTGCTCCTCCATGGACTGCCGCCACGACTTCGGCCCTGGAGGCGGGCCTTGGGGTCCAGCTCCATCGCCGCCCGGAGGACGGTGACCGCCGGAATCACCGCCGCCGGGCGGCGGTGGTCCGCCGGGCGGTGGGTTGTCAGGCGGTGAGCCGCCCGCGCTCTTGGGAGCAGGCGGCGCGGTGCTTCCCGCACTCGACGGGGTTGTTGAGCCTTCCTTGACCGGCGGCGCCTTGACCGATTTGCCCGTCTTGTTCAGCGCGTCGACCGTGTTGAGCTCGTTGGTCTCGTAGTGCTGCTTGGCGGCCTTCGTCTTCAACGCCGCGGCGTCGACGGACTTGCTCGTCTTCGCGACCTGCGCCTTGGCGGCATCGACCGTGCTGTTCAGCGAACCGGTCATCCCCGTGCCGATGACGCCCATGGACTCGTGCCCGAAGTTCGCGGCGCCGACCTTCCGTCCGACACCGTCGACCTTGTCTCGGGTGCGGCCGATGTGGCCTTCCATCGTGCCCAGCGACTCGGTGTTGAGCCGGTGCCCTTTGCCGCCCGCGCTGGTGCCGGTGAAGTGCTGCCCGTCACCGTGCCCGGTGTTCGGCTTCGACTCGTGGTGCGACGACGACCCGTCCGACGTGTGGTGCGCCGGGCTGGGGCTGTGCGAGCCCGACGTGGACGTGTGGTGCGAGCCGGTCGACGTGTGGTGACTGCCACCGGTGCTGCCGTGCTTGGACATCGCTACTCACCCGCCGGAGCGATGTCGTACGGCTTGACCGCGTCGTAGGCGCCCATGGCCAGGCCGCCGACGGTCGCGAAACGGTCGAGGCCCTGGGTGATCTTCTCCATGGCCTGGATCAGCTTGGCGAGCCGGGTGCCCTGGCGGGCGAAGCCGGACAGGAGCTTCGTGATCTTGCCCGAGATCTTCGCCGCGGTGGCGGCCGCGCGGGCCGAGGCGACGCCGAGGAAGGCGGCGACCGAGCTGCCGAAGGTGACCACGGCCGAGGCGGCGGCGATGAGTGCGTCGCGGATGAGCTCGGCGATGACGTTGGAGATGAGGCCGAAGACGATGCCGCGCAGCGTGGTGACCAGCATGCCGGAGATGCCCGCGATGGCCGCGGTGCCGTCGAGCGTCTTGCCGAGCGACTCGAGTTCCTCGGCCATCTGGGTCAGGCTGTCGCGGTACTTGTCGGCGGCGTCGCCCTCCCACTCGGCGACGGCCTTGAGGTCCTCGCGGTGCTCTTGGGCGATCGTCTTCATCTCGGCGGCTGCCGACTTGAGCTGGTCGACGTTGGCGTTGATCTCGTCGGGGTTGCCGAGCAGCGCGTCGAGCGGCTCACGCAGGAAGCTGATGTGCTCGAGCATCCAGCCGACGCCGGCGTTGAGCACGGCGCCCAGCGGGTCCATGGCGGCGCCGACGGTGTCGACGACCGCGCTCGCGGCGCTGATCGCCACGTTGCACACCTGCATGCCTTCGTTTTCCGACTCGGCGGTGATCGAGTCGACCAGCCCCGAGTAGGTGTCGAAGATGCCCGCTCCGGAAGTCGCGGTGGTCATGTCTCAGCTCCCTCAGTCGCGACGCAGGATCGAGCCGCCACCGAAATCGTCGTCCTCGTCGTCGGGACGGGGACGGCGCTGGCGGGCAGGCGGTGGTGGCGGGGTGGGTGGCGCCTGGCGCGGCTGCTCCGGCTCCTCATGCGCGAACAGCTGCCGCTCGGGCGGCTGACCTGCGGGTTCCGGCTCCTCGGGCTCCTCCGGCGGGATGTAGCCGGTGACCATGTGCATGGCCTCCGAGTCGGCGCCCATCGGCTTGAACGCCTCGGCGACGTTCACCGCGGCCGAGCGCTGTGCCTTACGAGCGAGCTTGAGGATCTCCTCGGCGATCTTCGAGCCGGACTTTCCCTGCACTGCGGAGTCGGCGAGGTGCAGATCGGTCAGCGAGCCGTTCGGCGCGACGGTGACGCGGATCGAGCCGTCCTTGTTGGCTTCGGAAGCGCTCGACGCCTCCAGGTTCTCCTGGAATTCGGCGGCCTTCGCCTGCACGTCGGCGATTTTCGCGTCGAAATTCGCCAGCCATTCTTCCGGCGTCATCGCCCACCCTCTCGTTCCATCACCCCAGCTCTCACCCTCAGAGCGCAGGAACAAGCTACCGGTTCCCCGGCGTCAGGATCCTTTACGAACGAAAATGCCCCCGCCTCGGGTGAAGGCGGGGGCATGGCCGTCGAATTTATTCGCCGATCACCGGCGGCGCCGTGCGCGCGTTGCTGCCGAACACCTCATCGGGGTCGCCCTCGACCAGGTAGGTCGGCCGCTGGTGCTCCTGGTCCTCTTCGCCCTTGCCACCCTGGCCGCGGCCCATGCCGCCCATCCCGGCAGGCCCACCCCGGCCCGCGGCACCCGGCCCACCAAGCCCGCGACCGGCAGCGGACTCGGCCGCACCGACCCCACCAGGCCTGGCCGCACCCGAGCTGTTGCCGGCACCCTGCGCGCCGGCACCGGACGACGAGCCACCACTGCCCGGCCCGAAGCCACCGCCACCCCGGCCGGTCTTCGAGTTGTACTCGTTGTCCCCACCGGGCCCGAAGCTGCCACCACCCATCATGGGCGGAGCCATCGGCATCATGTTCTGATTCTGGTTCGGATTGGGCCCCGGATTCGGATTCTGCGTCGGCGGCACGAACGACGACGCCGACGTCCCACCACCCGGCTGCCCCGCCCCGGTCGTCGCACCAGGCCCGTGCACCGGAGGCGGCGGCGCGCTCGGCGTCGGACCGGGCGTGTAGCTGTTTCCGGTGTTACCCGAGTTACCGGTGTTGAAGCTCGAGTGGGAGCTGTCGCTCGACCGCCCGGTGTCCTTGCCAGTGTCCCCGCTGGTGCCAGTCCCCTCGCCGAACTTCGGCGGCTCCGCGAACGCGGGCTGCTTCGACGCGGACTGGTACAGCTCGTTGTCGTACTTCGACATGACGCCGGCGGCCTCGTCGTGGGCGGCCTGGCTGTCCTTCTGCTTCTGGATGGACTTGTCGATGTTCTCGCCCATGTTGAACGGGTTCGAGGTCACCCAGTCCTTGAACTCGTCGTTCCAGCTGAAGGGAATCGGCGTGGGCATCTGGTTCTTGGCGTTGGACGCCGCAGTGCCCTGGTCGAAGACGGTCTCGGAGGCCAGCTTCGCGTTCTGGGAGTTCGCGTCGGACCACTTGGCAAGGCTTTGGAAATAGCCGTGGGCGGCGTCGGCGGACCCGCCCTCCCACTCACCCTTGGAAGCGTTGACCGCTTGGGTCATCGTCTTCGAAAAGTCCTCGAAGGCCTTGTGGACCTCGTGGTAGGCGGTCGAGACCTGCGAGACCTGCTCGACGTCGAGGTTGCTGTCGAGGAACGCCTTCAGCTGCGTGTGGTCGTTTCCTCGGTAGTTGGCGTCCGACGGCTGGAGGCCTTGGACGTACTGGACGTCATGGCCAGTCGTGGCGGCCATTTGGTTCTGGTCGCCGATCGCCTGCGACTGCTTCTTCGCCTCGGCGCTGGCCTTCATCTGCTCGATGAAGCCGAAAAGCCAGCTGTCTTCGGGGACACCTTCCGCAGCCTTTTGCTGCAAGTAGGCATCACGCTCGGCAGGCGCCATATCGGCGACTTCCTGCTGCGTGTAGATCGGCGTGTGTCGTCCGCTCATCTGGAGTCCCCTACCCCTTCGGAAGCTTCGGCTCGACTATGTCCGCAACCTTGGAAGCGACCTCACAAGACGGCTGAGTCTGCTTGGTGGTGACGTGGTTGACGGTTACATCCGCTCGTGCATGGTCACCGAGCTCCAAAGCGAGAATGCAGGCATACGGAGGAATCGGTATCTGCGCGGCTTTCCGCCCATTTACCTGACCTGGCGTTATTCCGCCACCCGCGTCATTCGCGTCAGCGAGCCCCTGCTGATCGCGGATGCCCACACCAATGGTGAAGGCACCATCGCTGGCCGACGTCGACTTGAAAGAGTAGGCGCAGGTGCGCGCCCCGCCTTCAGTCGAGCGTTCAGGCTCTCCAAACGACCCGAACGTGCTCAAATCCGCAGCACTGAGCAAGGAGCAAGAGTCGAGCGACGACGTCGGTGAACCGCTGGTTCCCGGAGCGCTCGAATTCGTCTCGGAAGGACTGCTCTTAGCTGCAGTGGACGGCGAAGCGTTTCCTGGCTCTTTACTTGAGCAACTTGCGAGGCTCAGGGCCAATGCTGCGGTCAGCAGGATAGATCGGGTAACCAGCTTCACAATGCCTCAGCCCTACATCGCCTTCATCGCGTCAGTGACGCCTTGCTCATTTTCCTTATACAGTCCTGCGGCTCGAAGCACTGCTTCGTCTGCTTGCTGGAGGACGATCAGGAGTTGATCAAGGACGGCCTTCGCCGAGTTGGCTTCGGTGGCAGCACCTTTTTGATCATGCTCGGCGACAGCATGGCCATAAGGGTGACTGCCCAGCTTCGGCGCCTGGGTCAGCGCCGTCGTATTAAACGAGAGTTTGCTCACCCTCTCGCGCATCTCAGTTAAGGCCTTGTGAAGGGGCTCGACGCCCTTCTCGCTGATCTTGAAGCCGCCCGACTTCGCCGCGCTGACGAGCTTCGCGGCTTCGGCCTTCGCCGACTCGACGGCCTTGGCGCTGACGCCGGCGGTGCCGAGCGTCTCGACCATGTTCGTGATGCCGCCGAACCCTGGATCAGGTACGAAACTCATCGTCACCCCACGTCATTGCCCTGTGCACGGTTGCCGGGAAGTCTACTAGCCCGGCACCGCGCGCGATCACCGTTTGATCAGACGTACCCGAAGACACACCGGTTCCAAACGGCCTACAAATAGCCCTCGAGCTGCGAATACAGCTGTTGCGCGACCCGGGCGTTGTCGGCCGGTGCGTAGGTCAGCCAGCGCTGGCCGTCGGCGGCGTCGCGGGAGGTCATCATGTAGCGGCCTGCCTCGGTGTCGAACCAGACCAGGGGGCTGAGGTCGACCGGGCGGTTGTCGCGGCCGCGGACTGCCACGGTGAACTGGCCGACTCGAAGTTTGGGTTTCTCGAAGATGCGCTCGACCATGCGGACCTGGCTGGTCGACTGGGAGCGGGGGCCTGTGACGCCCGCGAAGGCGTCGTAGCCGTCGTCGCGGCGGGGGCGGGGGGCCGGGCGGGCGATGGTGACCGATTGGCCTGCCGCCGCGGGGGTCAGCGGGAGGAGGTCGACGATCGAGGGGACGATGGCCGTCGGGCGGGTCTCTTCGAAGACGAGCAGGTTCTCGTCCTGGCGGACGACCACCGCGTACTGGCCATTGGAGGCGACGCGGGCGAACAGGGCCTTTTCGCCGTCGAGTTTGGCTGCGGCGGAGATCGAAATCGGGGAGTTCACGAAGGTGGACAGTGCGATCTCGATGTCGGCGTCGAGCCTGCCGCCCCGCATCAGGCCGCGGCCTTCGAGGTCGCGGAAGACGGCGCCGCGGACCTGGCCGCGCTGGGTGAACGTGGTGCCGATGTGCGGCAGCTGGAACGGGACGGGCGCTCGCCCGTATTTGGTGTACTCGAGCAGAATGTCCACGGCTGCCAATGACAGCGAGAACGTGTACGACATCGACCGGGCCCCCTGGGGTTTCAGCAGCTCGAAAAACACGGTAGTCCACGGGCCGTGACGACCGCAGGCTGCCATCGGATCCGCTCAGCCGGTAGCGAACCGAGTTGCCGCCACCCGGCCCACGCTGGTCCGATGGACCTATGGCTGATCAAAAACCCGCTCTCGTGCTGCACCTCGCCACCGGCGGGGAACCGTTGATGTTCGCGCTGCCCGCCGATTCTTCCGAAAAGCTCGGCGAAAAGCTGGGCGAGCTCGTGAAGACCGGTGGCGTCGAAACCTTGGTGACCAAGGACAAGTCGACCGTCACCATCAATTTCGCCCATGTGGCCGTCGCTTATGTCGACGACCTGAACCGAAAGAAGGTTTTCGGGCTCAACTAACGCGAAGGCCCCCTCCGCACGTGGCGAAGGGGGCCCTCAGGCAAGACCGGTCAGAGCTCGTAGAGCCGCTTCCAGTTCTCACGCGACGTCAGTTCCGGCGTCGCGCGCTTGTACTGCTCCTTGACCGCGCCGCCTTCCTTGCGGAGGCGGTTGATGACCCTGGCGGCGCGCTTGGCCAGTGTGAACATCTTGTCGCGGTCGTACTTGCGGACGCGGACGCCTTCCTGCGAGGCGTCGGTGACGACCACGGTCTCGAACAGCGAGATGTGCCACCAGTTGGCCTCGTCGGTCGGGACGGCGCCGAGCGAGTGGCGGTGACGGCCGAGGATGCGGTCGAGGACACGCTTGAGCAGGATCACGCGCTGCAGCGAGGGCCGCGGCGCGCTGTTGAGGATGCCGATGTCGTTCGAGGCGATGCCGGGGACGTCGGTCGCGTTGTGGCGCTTGGTCTCCGGGTAGTCGTCGCGGATCCGGCGGATCTCCTTCATCGCGGCGACGCCGCCGTCACGCAGGATCTCGGGGCCCTCGAGGAAGTCCTCGACGGCCTTGATCAGCGTGGCGGTGAGGCCGTACTGCATGCCCAGTAGGTAGCGGACGACCTGCGCGGCGAGCACGCGGGCGACCAGGTTCGTGTTGAACGGGCTGTGCAGCGCCGCGGTGATGATCGAGTTGCGCAGGTTGAAGTACCGGTGCCACTCGTCCCAGTCCTTCCAGTGGAAGTCGGCGTGCCAGACGCCGGCGCCGGGAAGGGTGACCGTCGGGAAGCCGGCGCCGCGGGCGCGGTAGCTGTACTCGGCGTCGTCCCACTGGAAGAAGAACGGCATCGGGTAGCCGATGGCCTTGACGATCTCGTACGGGATCAGGCAGCTCCACCAGCCGTTGTAGCCGGCGTCGAGGCGACGCTCCTGGCGGTTCGGCTTGAGGGTCTCCTCGTCGATGCCGAGCAGGTCGGCGGTCGACAGGCTGTGCTCGACCGGCTTGCCGGGCTCCAGCGTGTTCAGGTTGGCGTACTCGGCGCCGACGTGCAGCTGGTTCGGGTGCAGCAGGTTGAGCATCTGGCCGCCGACGATGACCGGGTCGACCGTGCGGTTGGAGAACGCGGTCATCCGGATCACCAGGTCCGGCTCCAGCAGCACGTCGTCGTCCATGAACAGGACGTTCGCGTGCTCGGTGGCGGTGTGCCCGGCGACCTCGTAGAGGCCGCGGGTGAAGCCGCCTGCGCCACCCAGGTTGGGCTGGGTGATGTAGTGCAGCTTGGCGCCGAGGTCCTTGGCGACCTGCTCGAAGCCGTCACGCGAGTCGACGCGGTCGGTGCCCTGGTCGGCGACGTAGATCGCGTCGAGGGTGTCGAGCGAGGAGATGTCACCGGCGAGCGCCTGCAGGTTCTTGAGGCAGTCGTCGGCGCGGTTCATCGTGCAGATGGTGACCGCGGTCGGGCGGATCTTCTCCGGCGACTCGACGGTCCAGCGGACCTGCTCGACCTTCAGCGTCTGCGCTGCCTCGGTCTCGAGGTCGAGCCAGAGCGCGCCGCCGTCGTAGAACTTGTCCAGCTTGGCGGTCAGGGTGAACGCGGTCGCCGAGGCGCCCTTGACGATCTCGGCCGCGACGACGCGGGCGTCGCCTTCGACGTCGGACGCGCCGATCGTGAGGGTGCCGTCACCGGTGACGACTGCCTCGACGGTGACCTCCTTCACGTGCGTCCAGCGCTGCCAGTAGCTGGCGGGGAAGCGCCCGAAGTAGGTGTTGCCGGTGACCTTGGTCCCCGGTTCGAGGGTGATCTCGCCCCGCTCTCGCGCGACCGAACCGAACTCCAGCTCGGAGTACAGGTCCTTGCTCACGATGGGAGCCGGGCCGGCGTAGAGACCGCGCTGGGCGGTGAGCCGCCCCGTCGCGACGTGCTCGGCGAAGGTCGTTTCCGCGTGACCGTTCGGGGCCGGTTTCACCGCGGCCTGTCCGGTTGCGGCTGCTGCTTTACCGGGCATAGATCCTCAGTTCTCCTCTGTTTTTTCACGAAAGACGACCCACTTGAGCATGACGAAATTGATCACGGTCGCGGTTGCCTGCGACACCACCCAGCCCAGTGTGGCCTTCCAGCCGGACTCGGGCAGCAGGTGCAGCATCCAGCGGTTCATGCCCACCGCGACGAAGAAAGTCACCGTGTAGAGCGCGATGAAGCCACCGATCTGACCGGCGCCGCTCTGGCGGCCGCCGGCGAAGGTGAACTTGCGGTTCAGGAAGAACGCGGTCGTGGTGCCGGCGATGAAACTGATCGCCCGCGCGACGTCCACCCACGGCGTCGCGTCCATCCCCAGCGCACGCAGACCTTGGTAAACACCGAAGTCGACGAGCGCGCAGAAACCACCGATGAGGCCGAAGCGGATGAGCTGCCCGAGCAGCCCAGGACCCGACGGCTTGGCGGCCGTCGTGTTCGCATGGGGGTCGGTCGCCACCACTGCACTACCTCATTACCGGGGTTGATTGATAGTGGAAGTGTAGAAGCGGTCACCTAAGAGGAACATTCCGGGCGTGGTTACCCTGGTCGAGTGACCGATGGACCTCATATCGAACGGCGCACACTGACAGGTTGGGCACGCACCGCTCCCACGACAGCGGACGTGCTGAGCACGCCCGATGTGGAGATCATCGCCCGCGCGGTGGCCCAGGCCGGTCCGCGGGGCGTCATCGCGCGCGGCCTCGGCCGGTCATACGGCGACCCGGCGCAGAACGCGGGCGGCCTGGTGGTCGACATGACCCCGCTGTCCAGAATTCACTCGATCGACCCGGACACCGCGCTCGTCGACGTCGACGCCGGGGTCAGCCTCGACCAGCTGATGCGCGAGGCGCTGCCGTTCGGGCTGTGGGTCCCGGTCCTGCCCGGCACGCGCCAGGTGACCATCGGCGGCGCGATCGCCAACGACATCCACGGCAAGAACCACCACAGCGCGGGCAGCTTCGGCAACCACGTGGTGTCGATGGACCTCATCACCGCCGACGGCTCCGTGCGCACGCTCACGCCGGAAGGTCCCGAGTCGGACCTGTTCTGGGCGACCGTGGCGGGCATCGGCCTGACCGGGATCATCACCAGGGCCGTCATCCGGATGACCAAGACCGAGACGGCCTACTTCAAGGCCGACAACGAGCGCACCGCGAACCTCGACGAGACGCTTGAGCTGGTCAGCGACGGCTCCGACGACAAGTACACCTACTCGTCGGCCTGGTTCGACACGATCTCGACCGGCTCGAAGCTGGGCCGCGCCGCGTTCGGCCGCGGGTCGCTGGCGAAGCTGGACGAGCTGCCGCCGAAGCTGCGGTCCGACCCGCTGAAGTTCGACGCGCCGCAGCTCGCGACGCTGCCGGACGTGTTCCCGAACGGGCTGGCGAACAAGCTCACGTTCGGCTCGATCGGTGAGCTGTACTACCGCAAGACGCCGAAAGAGGCGCGCGGTGTCATCCAGAACCTGACGGCCTTCTATCACCCGCTGGACCTGTTCGGCGAGTGGAACAGGGCGTACGGCTCGAAGGGTTTCCTGCAGTACCAGTTCAGCACGCCGCTGAACGCGCACGAGCCGCTGCGGCGCATCGTGAAGAAGATCGCCGAGTCCGGGCACGTGTCGTTCCTCAACGTGTTCAAGCGGATGGGCGAGGGCAACGCGGCGCAGCTGTCGTTCCCGCACCCCGGCTGGATGGTCTGCGTCGACTTCCCGATCAAGGCCGGGCTCAGCCGGTTCTGCGCCGAGCTGGACGAAGACGTGCTGGCGATCGGCGGCAGGCTGTACACCGCCAAGGACTCGCGCACTTCGGCCGAGACCTTCCACAAGATGTACCCGCGCCTCGAAGAGTGGCGCAAGATCCGCAATTCCGTCGACCCCGATGGCGTGTTCGCCTCGGACATGAGCCGGAGGCTCGAACTGTGATTGACGCTGTCGGTAACCCCCAGTCGCTGCTGCTGCTCGGCGGCACCTCGGACATCGCGCTGGCGATCGCCGAGAAGTACCTCGCCGAGCGCCCGCTGCGGGTCGTGCTGGCCGCGCGCCCGTCGGCCAGGCTCGAAGCGGCCGCCCAGCGGCTGAAGGACAAGGGCGCCGAAGTGTCCACTGTGGACTTCGACGCCACGGACACCGCTTCGCACCCCGCCGTGCTGGACAAGGCTTTCGGCGGTGGCGACATCGACATCACGGTCGTCGCGTTCGGCCTGCTCGGTGACCCCGAAGAGGTCTGGCAGGACCACGCGAAGGCCGTCGAGCTGGCGACCGTGAACTACACCGCGGCCGTCTCGGTCGGTGTGGCGCTGGCGGCCAAGCTGAAGACGCAGGGCCACGGCAAGGTGATCGCGCTGTCGTCGGTCGCCGGCGAGCGGGTGCGGCGGTCGAACTTCGTCTACGGCTCGACCAAGGCCGGCTTCGACGGCTTCTACCTGGGCCTCGGCGAGGCGCTGGCGCCGTCGGGCGTGCAGGTCACGGTGGTGCGGCCCGGTCACGTGAAGACCAAGATGACCGAGGGGCTCAAGGAGGCCCCGCTCGCGCAGACCGCCGAGCAGGTCGCGGAGATCGCCGTCTCGGCCACCCGCGCGGGCAAGGAGCTCGTCTGGGCTCCCGGCGCTTTCCGGCTGGTCATGTCGGTGCTGCGGCACGTGCCGCGCCCGATCTTCCGCAAGCTCCCGTTCTAAAAAAATCCCAATGCGTCGTTCGGCACCTGCCAGGTGCCGAACGACGCATTGGGGACGTGGCAGGTACCGAAAGACGCATTGGGGATCTAGCGGGTCCCCAATGCGTCTTTCGGGTTTTAACCGTCAGCGCTGGGGTTGGCGGCCCAGGTTGAGGAACTCCTGCTGCTCGCGGTCGTAGCGGTTGGTGAGGCCGTTGCCGTAGCGGTCCCACCAGTTGGCGGTGTGGCCGCCCTGGCGGGTGGTGGTGTCGCCGTAGATCTCACGGTCGTAGGCGAGGCGGGCGTCGCGGAACTCCTGCTGGAACTGCTCCGGCGTGAGGCCTTGGATGTGCGTGATGGCGTCCTGGGACAGGCGGCCGCTCTGGACGATGTCCGCGCCCGCCATGTGGTTCATGATCGCCTGGACGCCACCCGCGCCGCGCATGTGCGCGCCGGACATGATCGCGGCCTGTGTGCCCGCGTCGGTGAAGTTCAGGGCGCCCGCGCGGCGGGCGTTGGCGGTCATCAGGTCGCTGACCACGGCGCGTTCTTCGGCGCTGCCGACGCCGTACTGGTTGCGGGCGGCCATGATCTGGTCGTAGCCGTTGTGCATGCTCTCGCGGAAGCCGTAGGCCTCGCGCACGCCGCCCTGCTCGCCGCCGGTGCCCTCGGAACGCATGATCGAGTCGACCACGCGCGGGTCGAGCTGCTGTGGGGCGACCTGAGCCGGCGCCGCGGCGCCGCCACCGGCCGGAGCCTGTGCCTGCGCGGTCTGAGTGCCCTGCTGGCCCTGCTGACCGCCGTAAGCACGGGCGGTGGCCTCGTCGGCGGCCGTGTAGCCGTCGACGACGGCGCGGACGCCCGTGTTGATGTCGTTGATCAGGTGGATGAACTTGCTCAAGCCACCGACGAGTTGCGACTGCAGTGCCGTGTTCGCCGACGCGACACTGGCGCCGATCCCCGCGAACGACAGCACGTCGATCACGAGCGTCTCCAGATCACGGACGGTGGACAGTGCCGACGAGCTCAGGCTCTCCACCGTGCTGGTGATCATGCGAACCTCGGCAGGCAGGACGCTGTAGCTTCCAGCGGACACGACAACTCCTTTCGACCCAGCGATGCGCCTCGAAGAATTTCACCGTTTCGAGCGACTTCCACACGGTCGAAATACCCACTCGTGACGTAGTCTGGCGCGGTGAGCGCGGCCGTAGAAATCCCGCCGCCAGGCGTGTACGCGATCGACCCGGCTCGCTCCCGGGTGACTTTTTCCGGCAAGCATCTGTTCGGTTTGACCGTGCGTGGTGGCTTCGCGCTCCTGAGTGGCCGGATCATCGTCGGTGACCCGCTCGAACAATCCATGGTGGACGCGGACGTCGACGCGGGCAGTTTCGACACCGGGAATCGCCAGCGTGACGTCGAAATCCGGTCGCGGCGCTACCTCGACACCGCGCAATACCCGGTGATCGGTTTCCGCTCCGGCCGGGTGCGCCCGCACGGCGACGGCTGGCTGCTCGAAGGCGTGCTGCACGTCCAGCAGGCCACCGGCAAGATCACCATCGTCCCGGAGCGCGCCACCTACGCGGACGGTGTGTTCGCCGCACGCGCGACCACGACCGTCGACCGGACCGAGTACGGGATCGACACGATGGCGAGCCTCGGCGGCCGCGAGTTGAAGCTGATCGTCGACGTGACCGCGGTCGCGACCGGCTAGCCGATCACGCCGTCTTCGGGCGCCGTCGTCAGGTAGAGGTGCTGCTCGCCCGTCCACGGCGACGAGATCTTCCAGCCCGCGATCGTGCCCGCCGGAGGGTTGTCCGTCGACTCGACCAGCAACAGATCCGGCGTGGTCGGCGGGACGCTCTGGTCGAGGAAGCGGAAGTTCGCGTCGATCAGCGCGCGGCCGAGCGGGCCGCTGCGGTTCTTGCTCTCGTTGATCTCCGGGCCGACCGCGCCGCGGTCGGAGAACAGATCGACGATCGTGCAGTCACACGAGTACGCGAGCGCGCCGATCTCACCGGCGCTGTGCACCACGCGGCCGTTCGCGATCCGGCCGAGTTCCGCGCCGATCGCGCGGTACTGCTCGGAAGTGGCATGGTTGCTGGTGATCGGCGCGAAGTCGCGCGGCAGTCCCGGCGAAAGGTAGACGGCGACGCTCGCGGCGGCCATCACCACCACCCCGATCGCGGCGGGCATGCGATGACGTGGCACGGCGGCCACCATGGCGGCGAGGAAGATCGTGGCGCAGGCGATGCTCGGGCCGTAGTACCAGTGATACGGCGGCACTTCGAGCAACGAGTACACGAGATAGTGCAGTGCTCCCCCGAAAGCCAAGGCGGCGAAGGGAAGCAGCCGTCGGGCGGGCTTCGAGCCGCGCAACGCGACGACCGTCCACAGTAGACCGACAGCGCCACCGGCCAGCAGTGGCAGGAACGAAAGCGTGGTGCTCAGCGGAAAATGCCGGAAGTAGACGAGCGGGCCGTTCGTCACGCTCCACGGTCCCCAAGACCGTTGCAGCGTCTTGATGATCAGCGTGTCCGGCACCGCGGAGCCCAGGCTCAGCCAGCTGAACAGGAACCACGGCAACGTCACCGCGAGCGCCGAGAAGAACGTCTGCCAGATGCCTTCCCAGAACTTCCGGCGCGCGAAGAACAGCACCGCGACGACCACGAGCAGGTCGAGCCTGACCAGCGCGAGGAAACCGGCGGCCAGGCCGAACGCGACGGGGCGGCGTTCAGCGAAGGCGACCATGAGCCAGCTCAGCCCGGCGATGCCGAGCGGGAGTTCCAGTCCGATCGAGGACACCAGCAGCGGGTTGGCCAGCAGGAGCATGGTCGCGAGCGGCGCGAACCAGCGCGGCAGGCCGGTGTGCTCGCCGATCCGGCGCAGGCCGAAGTAGGTGGCCACCTGGGCCAGCACGAACAGCACGCCCGCGGCGAACACCGCGTCGCGGAACACGAAGGTCAGCGCCGCGACGGCGAGCACGTTCAGCGGCGAGGTGGCGGTGTTGGCCGTGCCGTGTTCGATCAGGCCCCAGTGGCCGTGGAACGCGAGGTTCTTCGCGTAGGAAAGGGTGATGTAGGCGTCGTCGATGAGGTGCGGCTGCGCCAGCGTGAACAGCGCCGCGGACACGGCGGCCACGCCGGCGGGCAGCAGTGATCGGGCGGTCACCACGGGCCGGGTGCCCACGGTTTCGGCGATAGCGGCAGCGGAACGCATCCCGGTCACCGTACACGGTTACCGTGATGTTTTCGTTACCTACTCGCCGTGACCTCGGCCACCCCGGTCAGCGGTGATACTCCCCGCCCGGCCGCGCGTCGGCGCCGCGACCGGGGCCGCGGAACCCGGGTCCACCAGGGAGTCCGTCGTACTGGCGGTGCACGCCGGGCCGTCCGTCACGGGGTCCGTGGCCGTGACCGAACCCGGTCGCGGCGCCCACGATCCCGCCGCCGATCACGAGTCCGAGCACGCCGACAGCGACAAGCTGGGTCGCGCGATGGCCGACAAAACGCTTGAACTTGCCAGGCTGAGCTGGTTGCTGCGGGTAAGCGGCCTGGTATCCGGGCGGCGGCCCGGCGACAGGTGGCGACCCGGCCGCGGGCGGCGGACCGGCAGGCGCCTCCGCCTTGGTCTCGGCGGTCTCGGTCACCGGCTGCTCCGGCTGGGCCGCCGGTGTCTCCACCGTCGGCGACTCGGACGCAGCCTGCTCCCCCGCCTTGTTCTGCGGCTTGTCCTGCGGTTCGGTCATCGTGCACTCCTGGGTCTCGCGGGGAGCTCGTGCGCTCCCATGACCCAGGGTGACTCGGTTTCCTGTGCCTCGGCTGTGCTGAACCTGTCGATTACAGATAGAACGAAAGGAACAAAGTGACCACCCAGGTGGCGCCGAGCACCTGCAGCACCCGGTCACGCAGCGCGATCTCCTCGGGCTCGCCCGCGTTCCCGCTGTCGACGTCGACGGCGTAGCGCAGCACGGCGACCACGAACGGCACCATCGAGACGACGGCCCATACCGAGTTGTCGGCCTTCTCCCGCAGCTCGAACGCCCACAGGCAGTACGACATGATCAGGATCGCTGCCGAGGTCGCCCAGACGAACCGCAGGTAGCTCGCCGAATACTTCTTCAGCGACGAGCGGATCTTCGCACCCGTCCGCTCGAACAGCATGATCTCGGCGTACCGCTTGCCCGCGACCATGAACAGCGAGCCGAACGCGGTGACCAGCAGGAACCACTGCGACATCGCGATGCCCGCGGCGACACCACCGGCGACCGAGCGCATCAGGAAGCCGGAGCCGACGATGGCCAGGTCGACCACCGGCTGGTGCTTGAGGCCGAAGCAGTAGCCGAGCTGCACGGCTTCGTAAACGCCGAGCACCACGGCCAGCTGCCAGCTGGCCAGGAACGAGATGCCCAGCCCGACGCCGAAGAACACGACCGCGGCGCCGTACGCGACCGGCACCGGCACGATCCCGGCCGCGATCGGCCGGTTCCGCTTGGTCGGGTGCTGCCGGTCGGCTTCGACGTCGACCGCGTCGTTGATGAGGTACACCGAAGACGCGACGAGCGAGAAGGCGATGAACGCGATGATCGCCGCGAACAGCATCTCCTTGCGGTTCGTCGCCGTCGCGAACGCGAAGAACGGCGCCGCGAAGACGAGCACGTTCTTCACCCACTGCTTGGGTCGTGCCGTCTTGATGACGCCGCGCACCAGCTTCACCGGCCCACCAGAGGGTGGCTCGGTGACGGCAGGCGTTTCCTCGACGTCATCGCTCGTCGCTGTCTTCGGTGATTCGCTCACTAGCGCTTTCCCTCAAGCCGGAATCTCTTGCGCAGGATGCCCCCGAGCGCCCCGCCGAGCACAGCGCCCGCCAGCACGTCGGTCGGGTAGTGCACGCCGAGTACCAGCCGCGAGGCCAGCATCGGTGGGACCAGGGCGGGCACCAGGTTACGCCCGGTCAATCCGGAGTAGAGCACCGCCGCCGCCGTGGTCGACGTCGCGTGCGAGGACGGGAAGCTCAGCTTGCTGGGCGTTCCGACGTGGATCTCGACCGACGGGTCGTCGGGACGCGGCCGCCGCACCACCCGCTTGATGGCGATCGACGCGGCGTGCGCGCCGACCACACCGGCGGAGGCGATGAGCCACTCGCGGCGCCGCTCCTTGTCGACGGCGGCGCCGATCAGTCCGGCCGCGAACCAGCCCGCGCTGTGCTCACCGAAGTGCGACATGCCGCGGGCGGCCTTGATGGTGGCAGGGCGTGCGAGCACGCCCTGCACCTTCGCCAGCAGGGCGATCTCAGCCATCGAGCGAACCGTCCAGCGGCGCGCCATCGGTCAGGTGCGGCGCGATCTTGTTGTCGAACGCCGACAGCGCCGAACCGATCGCCATGTGCATGTCGAGGTACTTGTAGGTACCGAGACGGCCGCCGAACAGGACGTTGCGCTCGCGCGCCTCGACCTTGGCCAGCTCGCGGTAGGCCTCGAGCTTCTCGCGGTTCTCCGGCGTGTTGATCGGGTAGTACGGCTCGTCCTCTTCCTTCGCGAAACGGGAGAACTCGCGGAAGATGACCGTCTTGTCCTTGGGGTAGTCCCGCTCCGGGTGGAAGTGCCGGAACTCGATGATGCGGGTGTAGGGGACCTCTTCGTCGTTGTAGTTGACGACCGAGGTGCCCTGGAAGTCACCGGTCTCGGCGACCTCGGACTCGAAGTCGACCGTGCGCCAGGTGAACTTGCCCTCCGAGTAGCCGAAGTAGCGGTCCAGCGGTCCGGTGTAGACGGTCGGGGTGCCTGCCGGGATGTGCTCGCGCACGTCGAAGTAGTCGACGTTCAGCCGGACCTCGATGTTCTCGTGCTCGGCCATCTTCTCGAGCCACGCGGTGTACCCGTTGACGGGCAGGCCCTCGTAGGTGTCGTTGAAGTACCGGTTGTCGAAGTTGTAGCGGACCGGCAGGCGCGTGATGATGTTCGCGCCCAGGTTCTTGGGGTCGTTCTCCCACTGCTTCGCGGTGTAGCCGCGGATGAAGGCCTCGTAGAGAGGACGGCCGACCAGCGAGATCGCCTTCTCCTCGAGGTTCTCCGCCGCGTCGGTCTGGAACTCCGACGCCTGCTTCGCGATGAGCTCGCGGGCCTCGTCAGGCGTGTGGGACTTGCCGAAGAACTGGTTGATCAGCGCCAGGTTCATCGGGAACGAGTAGACCTGGTCCTTGACGCGCGCGAAGACACGGTGCTGGTAGCCGGTGAACTCGGTGAACTGGGTGACGTAGTCCCAAACCCGCTTGTTGGAGGTGTGGAACAGGTGCGCGCCGTAGCGGTGCACCTCGATGCCGGTCTCGGGCTCCGCCTCGGAGTAGGCGTTGCCACCGATGTGGTGGCGCCGCTCCAGCACGAGGACCTTCTTGCCGAGCTGCGTGGCAGCCCGTTCGGCCACGGTCAGGCCGAAGAAACCGGAGCCAACTACGATCAGGTCGTAGCCGGTGAAATCGTCTTCAGTAATCTGGGCGGGGTTCGTGTGCGCGCTCACGGGCTGTCAGGGTACGCAAGTGCGCACCGTCATCCGCACAGCCCTTGACATCACGACGCACAGTAACTAGATAAGCGGGACCTGCAGTGCCAACACCGGACACGTTCTGGACCTATTCGAGCGCGATCAGCGTGTATCTGGTCGTGCTGGCGGTCCCTGGCGGCTTGATCGGCTGGGCGGCCGGGCTCCGTGGCTGGGCGCTCGCCGGGCTGACACCGCTGCTGACCTACACCGCGACCGGGCTCGCCGGCCCGTGGCTCGCGCTGGTCGGGCTGCCCTACAACGTCGGAACGGCCGCCGCCTTCACCGTGCTGCTGGCGGGTGCCGCGTACGGGGTCCGCGCGTTCGGCCTGCGCCGGGGCTGGGTGCCGACCGAGGCGCTCGCCGACCGGCCGCCGCTGCCCTGGACCAAGCGCGCGCACGTGGCCGTCGCGGCCTGCGTGGTGCTGGCGACCGTGCTGTCGATCATCGTGGTGCTGTCCGCCTCCGGCGGGCCGAACGCCGTCTTCCAGCGCTGGGACACCGTGTTCCACGCGAACGGCATCCGCTACATCGCCGACACCGGCGACGGCTCGCTGACCGGCATGGGCACCATCAACTGGTACCCGGACGGCTCGTTCTACCCGAACGCGTATCACCTGGTCGGCGCGCTGGTCTACAACCTGTCGGGCGCGACGATCCCGGCCACGCTGAACGCGATCACGGTGCCGGTCGCCGGCATCTTCGCGCTCTCGATGGTGGCCATGATCCGCCAGTTCGGCGGCCGCGCGGTGTTCGCGGGCTCGGTCGCGATCGTGGCGGGCGCGGCGACGACCGGCGCGTACGAGTCGGTGTCGAGCGGCCTGCTGCCGTTCGCGCTCGGCATCGTGCTGACCCCGCTGGCCGCGGTCGCGTTGCAGCGCTACCTGGTCCGGCCGGCCGTCGACACCGGCATGGTGCTGGCGCTGTCGGCCGTCGGCCTGCTGTGCGCGCACTCGAGCGCGTTGTTCGGCGCGATGCTGTTCGCGTTCCCGATGGTGGTCCAGCGCTGGATCCGGCGCGAGGGCAAGGTCGGCCAGGACGTGCTGCGGATGCTGCCGGTGATGGCCGCGAGCGGCGTGCTGGCCGCGTTGCAGGTGCTGGGCGCGGTCGGGTTCACCTCCAGCGCGTATCCGTACACCCCGTGGGCGTCGAACATCGAGGTCGCCGAGGCGCTGAACCAGCTGCTGAAGTTCCGCCAGATCCTGAACCAGCCGCAGCTGTGGCTCGCCGGGCTGCTGGTCATCGGGATCCTGAGCTTCGTGACGCTCGGCCGGATGCGCTGGATCGCGGCGTCGGCGGTGATCCTGTCGGCCATGTTCGTGCTGGTCGCCTGCTACGGCGGGGTGTCGTGGGTGATCACGCTGTCCCGTCCGTGGTGGAACGACCGCTACCGCCTGATGGCGCTCGCCGCGATCCCGCTGTGCCTGCTCGCCGGGCACGGGCTCGCCGAGATCCAGCGGTGGCTGTCGAAAGCCGTCTCGCACTGGAGCTGGGTCCGCGACAACCCGCGCGTGCCCGCGCGGCTCGGGCTGGCGTCGGCCGTGCTCGTGCTGATCACGATGGGCGTGGTGACCCAGGGCTTCTACACCCAGGCCAACGCGACCGCGGTCGCGTTCCTGTACCACAACGGGCCCGAGTCGAAGGACCGCGAACAGCCGATCAGCGCGTACGAGCTGGAAGCCATGGCCGTGCTGAAGAAGCTGGGCGTCGGGCCGGACGAGCGCGTGCTCAACGACCGTGTCGACGGCTCGGCGTGGGTGTACGCGATCACCGGCATCAAGCCGACCGCCGGCCACTACGACACCGGCGTCCCCCCGAAGGACGCGGAATACCTGGCCAACCACTTCCGCGAGTTCGACACCGATCCCGAGGTGCGCGCGGCGGTGAAGCGGCTGAACATCCACCGGGTGTTCCTCGGCCACGGCTCGATCAAGCCGTACATGCACCGCGCGCCGGGCATCCGTGACCTCGACGGCCTGGACTTCCTGCGCCGCGACTACGCGAACCCGAACGCGGTCATCTACACGATCATCAAGTAAACCCGGGATTTAGCGGGCTTTACTCCCGGGGATAAAGCCCGCTTTATCCCCGGGAGTAAAGCGGGCTTTATCCCGGTCGCCGGGGTGGCCACCGTGCAGCACGTGCTGACCCCGCTCGGCGCGGATCTGCTCGGTGCCCGGAAAAGGTAGTGGCCCTCGTGGTCACGGCTGCCCCTGCCGTGACCACGAGGGCCACCGTCCCCCATTCACCCCCGGGGTGAACTCGGATGCGGGATCTCTCCCGCTATCCCCCTGTTGTGTTCTACCAGTTGACGTCTGTGACCGGAAATCGGTTTCCTCTGACTGACACTGTCACCCGATTGGACTAGCGCTGGGCCTGCAGGGTGGGCAAGACGTCACTTGCAACTTGCTCCAAGACCAGCTCGCGGCCTTCGTACCAGCCGTCCGAGCGCGGCCAGTGGGTGACGATGTCGGTGAAGCCGAGTTCCGCCGCGCGGCCGGCCGCGTCCGTGAACGCGCCGACGCTCGACAGCGAGTACAGCGGCGACGCGTCGAGGCTCAGGTACTTGGCGATCTTGGTCTTGTCGCGGCCTTCCGCGTCGAGTTTCTCGTCGAACCGCGCGGCGAGCTCGGCGATGTCGCGCCACCACTCCTCCGGCGTGTCCGGCTTGATCTTGCCGGTGGTCACCCAGCCGCTGCCGAAGCGCGCGGCCAGTCCCATGGTGCGCGGGCCGTTGGCGGCGATCAGGAACGGCAGCCGGGGACGCTGCACGCAGCCGGGCAGGTTGCGCACGCCGACGCCCTGGTAGTGCTCGCCCTCGAAGTCGAACTTGTCGTTGACCAGTAGTCCGTCGAGCGCGGCGACGAACTCGAAGAACTTGTCGGTCCGCTCCTTGACCGTGCCGAGCGGCTCGCCGAACACCTCGGTGTCGTAGTGAGCTTTGCCACCTCCGGCGCCGACGCCGAGGATGAACCGGCCGTCGGAGATGTCGTCGAGCGTGGTCAGCTCGCGCATGAACGGGATCGGGTGCCGGAAGTTCGGCGTCGCCACGAAGGTGCCGAGCTTGATCCGCGAAGTGACCATCGCGGCGGCTGTCAACGTTGGCATGGCTGAGAACCATGGCCCGTCGGCGAGATCTCGCCAGGCCAGATGGTCATAGGTCCAGGCGTGGTCGAAGCCGTATTCCTCGGCTGCTTTCCACTTGGGCTCGGCGGCCCACCAACGGTCTTCCGGAAGGATCACGATTCCAACGCGCACGTTCGTCAAGCTAGCGGCTGGGTACGACACCGCGCCGGTCGGGGAGAATGACCAAGTGGAGAAACCTCAGTTGATCGCATCCGACGTGGACGGCACCCTGCTCGCGCCGACCGAGACGCTGACCAAGCGCACCATCGACGTGATCGCACGGGTGCTCGACGACGGTGTCCCGTTCGTACTGGCCACCGGCCGCCCGCCCCGCTGGATCCCCCGTGTCGCCGAGGAAGCCGGCCTGACCGGCTACGCGGTCTGCGCGAACGGCGCGGTCCTCTACGACATCGGCGCCGACCGCATCGTCGCCGTGCACGGCACGCTCGAGCCGATGCTGCTGCACGACATCGCGTCCACTCTCGACAAGGCGCTCCCTGGCAGCCGCCTCGCCGCCGAACGCGTCGGGACCAGCGCGTTCGACCCCGACGTCCGCAACTTCGTCATCGAGCCCGACTACCACAATCCGTGGGGCGACGGCGAAGGCGCGACCACCCCGCGGGCCGAAATCCTCGGCCAGCCCGCCATCAAGGTGCTGGTCAGCGCCCGCGGCATGACCTCCGGCGAGATGGCCGAGGCGGTCTCGGCGGTGCTCGACGACGCCGTCGACGTCACCTACTCGACCGACGGCGGCCTGATCGAGCTGTCCGCGCACGGCATCACCAAGGCCACCGGCCTCGCCGAGGTCGCCGCCCGCTTCGACGTCGGCGTCGACCGGGTCATCGCGTTCGGCGACATGCCCAACGACATCGAGATGCTCCGCTGGGCAGGCCACGGCGTCGCCATGGCCAACGCCCACCCGTCGGCCATCGCCGCGGCCGACGAGGTCACCGCGCCCAACTCCGAAGACGGGGTCGCCCAGGTCCTCGAACGCTGGTTCTAGAGGTTCTTGGCTTCTTCGGGGGTGGGGGCGGTGCCGCCCAGGTGGGCGGGCAGCCAGAAGCGGTCGGCTTCGGAGGCGGGCTTGTCGGGGTACTCGGCCTGGGCCTTGTCGACGAGTGCGGACATGCGGCGGCGGAGTTCCTTGCTGAGGACCTCGGCGTCCTCGCCTGCCGCGTGCATGGGCTCGCCGATGAGGATCGAGATGGGGACGTGGCGCTTGGTCAGCGTCTTGGGGTGGCCCTTGGTCCAGAGGCGCTGGGTGCCCCAGAGCGCCATCGGGATGATCGGGACGCCGGCTGCCGAGGCCATCCGGACCGTGCCGGACTTGATCTCCTTCACCGTGAACGACTGGCTGATCGTCGCCTCGGGGAAGACGCCGACGATCTCGCCGGCCTTGAGCTTTTCGAGTGCCTCGCGGTAGGAGGCGAGGCCGGCTTTGCGGTCGACGGAGATGTGGTGCATGCCGCGCATGAGTGGCCCGGCGACGCGGTTGTCGAAGATCTCCTTCTTGGCCATGAAGCGGACCAGCCGTTTGGCTGGCTGGGCGCCGAGGCCGCAGAAGATGAAGTCGAGGTAGCTGACGTGGTTGCAGGCGATCACCGCGCCGCCGGTGGCCGGGATGTGCTCGGCGCCCTCCACGCGTATCCGGTTGTCGAGCACGCGGAACATGGTCTTGGCCGCCAGGATGACGGGCGGGTACACGAACTCAGCCATCCAGCCAGGTTACGGCACCGTAGGTTTCTCGTAACCGTGCTGAGCGCCACTGATCAGGGACACGGAACGAACTGGTACCGGTCATCGGCACTCAGTTGCGCGTTCAACGTCTGGTACTGGTCGCCGCGCAGATACAGCGTGACCCACTTGCCCGTGTCCAGGCGTTTGTAGGTCGCGACGCCGTACTGCGGCGCGTAGGACGGGTCGATCGCGCAGTGCTGCGAGGGCGTGTACGCCTCGGTCGTCGCGAGCGCCAGCGCGGGCCTGCGGTTCACCACGTACTCGAAGTCGGTCGGCAGGTAGTTCGACGCCTCGGTGCGGGTGCCCTGGTGCGCGATGTGGTCGTCCGTCACGCCGAGTACGTCGATGACCAGTATCGACATGCCGACGTGGTAGGCGACGGCGCCGCTGGAGTACACGGCGATCACCGTGCCGGGTGCGAGACGGTCGCGCAGCCAGTCGCCGAGCTGCTCGCGTTCGGCGGTCTGCGTGCGCCAGTCGTGCATCGCGGTGAGCATGTGCGGGCTCAGTGCCGACGCGACCACCGCCGCGCCCGCCAGCACCACCGCCACGGCAGGGACGGCTCGGATCGGGCGAGCGGACGTCACGACGCCGAACGCGGCGCACGCAGCGACCGCCAGCAGTGGCGGGATCGGCGCGAAGAGCCGCCAGGCGGGCGAGCTGTCCGTGCCTGCGGTGAGGACCACGAGCACGAGTTGCGCGGCGACCAGTGCCAGCGCGAACCAGACCAGTGAACGGCCGCGCGCCTCGTGCGGGTTCGCCGCGCGGTTGCGCAGCAGCATGCCGACCGTCGCGACGCCGAGCAGCAGGAAACCCAGGTGCGCCAGGCTGAATCCGGACAGGTAGCGGAAGCCGGCTTCGAGCAGCCAGCCGAGCGGGCCGCCGATCTTCGCGACGACGACGTTCGGCAGCAGGTGCCCGTAGAACGTCTCCCGCCAGGCCGCGCGCGGCACCGCGAACACCAGCGCGCCCAGCAGATAACCGGCGGGCGCCCACCAGCTCGTGCGTTTGCGCACCGCCGAGTAGAGCAGCCACAGCCCGGCGACGAAGACGACGAAAACGCCTTCCGGCCTGGTCATCGTCGCCAGCGTGGCCAGCACGCCGGCGATCACCGGGCGATGCGCGGCGAGCGCGTAGACCACCGCGATCAGGATGAACACGTACAACGACGTCTCCAGCCCGGAACCGCCGTACGCGGCGAGCCCGCCCGCGGCGGCCGTGAGCACCGCGGCGAGCACGCCCAGCGCTTGGGGGCTGTCGTCGTCGGACTGGCGCGCGTCGCCGACGATCCGGCTCACCACGAAGTAGGTCAGCAGCACCGAACCCAGCGCCGCGATGATGCCGAACACCACGGCCGTGACAACGATGTCCCAGCCGAACAGGACTTTCGGCAGGCTCACGATGACGAGCCACAGGAAGGCCGGATAGCCCTCGACGTGGTCGCCGGGGTTGAACACCGGGCCGTAGCCTTCGGCGATGTTGCGGGCGTAGCGGAAGGTGATGAACGCGTCGTCGGCGACCGTCGAGTAGAGCAGCTGGTGCAGCAGCGAGAAGCCGAGCGTCAGCAGCAAAGCCCAGCCGCGCCAGGTCTTGTCGGTGGTGATCCGGGTCCACGAGGCGAGGACGAACACGGCGAGCAGAGCCCACCCGCCGATCATCACGAAGACCAACAGATCCTCACCCTCCGGACAGTGATGCCGAGTTGTGAAGAGTATCGAGCAAGTGCTGTGCGTGTTTCCATTCGGGGAATGGATCACAACATCTAGGCCAGGTGAGTGATCGTTGACCGAAGTAGGTTATGCGGTGCGTAAGCGCGCCGCGATCGCCGCTCCGCCTGCCGTGAGCAGGTCCGCGACGGTGAACATCACCCGCGAGGCCACCGCGAACGCCGTCGCCTGGCCGACGCTCAGCCCGCTGGCGGTCAGCACCGCGACCATCACGACCTCACGCACACCGGCCCCGCTGGGCAGGATGAACGCGAAGGTGCCCGAGGTCATCGCGATCGCCATCGCGCCGACGCACATCACCAGGCCGGTGAAGCCCGGCGCGCCGACCGAGTTGGCCAGCAGCCACAGGTGCACGCCCTGGAACGCGTACGCGACCACCGAAAACCCGAAGACCTTGCCGATCGTCTGGTAGCTGAGCTGGTGGTCGAGCGGCGGGCGGCGCAGGATCTTGAGCACCAGCGAGGTGCCCCAGGTCAGCACCTTCGGGTGCAGCGCGGCGAGCCCGGCGGGCAGCAGGATGAACAGCCACAGCGCGTTGGGGCTGTTGCTGAACACCGCGGGCATGGCGAGGATCGAGAGCACCAGCGCGGCGACGATGCCGACGCCGAACTGGATCAGCGAGCCGGTGAAGATGCGCGCCCTGGCCAGTCCCGCCTTGCGGCCGAGCTCCATCTGCAGCAGGTACGCCCACACCGAGCCGGGCACGTACTTGCCGAGCTGGCCGACGAGGAAGATCTGCGCGCCGCGGCGGTAGCCGATCGGCTCGCCGAGGTCGTCGACCATGATCTGCCAGGCGTACGTCGCCGCCGCCATGCTGGCGATCAGCGCGACCAGGCTGAGCGCCGACGACTGCCAGGCGATGTCCTTCAGCGTCCGCCAGAACTCGTCCCAGTTCGAGGCGAGCGACTTGGCCGCGAAGGCGACCACGGCGATGATGGCGAGCCATCTGACGACGTCGATGATCTTCGCTTTGGTGGTTTTCGGCGCCTTGACGGCGACCGGGGCATCCCACTCCGGCGTTTCGAGCGTCGTCATTCGTCTCCCTTACGCCTGGACGGTCACTAGGCGGCTGAATTCAGCCAGCAGATCGTAACCGTCCCAAATCGCGGAGAACGTCAGGGCCGATCCGAACGGCACTATTCGGTCCACGCCGCGACCGGCGAGCGCGGTCGCGAATTCGACCAATTCGGACTGACTGAAGCCGAATTGACCGACGGTTTGATCTTTACGGACGACAATGGACACCAGGTCAGCGAGTGATTTCACGCTCGCGTGGCCGAAGGTGCCCGCGCCGAGCCATTCACGCGGCAGCGCGGCGGCTTCGGTGAGTTCGAGCGTGGCGAGGTCGTTGCCGTCGAACGAGATCTTGGTGACCACGCCGTCGGCGGCCGCGCCGTACGCCGAGACCCGCTTCTGCACGGCCATCGCAGGCTCGGTGACGTGCTGTTTCGTCGCCAGCACGCCCGCGAGCAGGTGCCGGAACTCCTCGCCGGCGCGGTTCGCGGCGTCGGCGTCGCCGACCCAGAAGATCGCGCGCGGCGACGAGCAGGCGGCCTGGTCGAACCAGTACGAGTCGTTGTAGAAGCCCTCGGCGGCGGCCTTGCGCTCGGCCTCGGACGCGTTCTGCCAGCCCGCGACCGACGCGATGGCGAACGAGGAGCGGTCCGGGAACGTGAGGTCGCGGGCGTGCGCGGCCAGCGGGTATTTGCGCAGCGCGTTGACCGAGGCGTCGCCGCCCCAGATGACGCGCAGGTCAGCGGCCTTGGACAGGGCGCCGCTGATCGCGTCGCTGCGGTCGTAGGTGACCATGCGCTGGGTCGCGGTGATGGCCTTCGCGGTCGCCGGGTCCACATCGGACAGGGCGGCGTTCAGCGCCTCGAGCACGGTCTCGGCCGCACCCGCGGACCGCGACGAAACCCGCACGACGTTGTGGTTACCGGCGAGCGCCGACAGCGCCCACGAGTAGACGAAGATCGTGTCGACGTTGGCGGGCGGAACGTGGAAAACGAGTCCGCGCGGGAACCGGTACGAGCCATCGTCAGTGTCCAACTTGGACAGTGCCTTGGCGATTTCTCCCTTGCGCAGGAAGAAACCCAGCGAAGCCAGCTCCGGGAACCGGCGCGCGGTCGCGGGCGCGAGCAGCTTGCGCGCGAACTTCGTCAGGAACTCGACGACACGCGGGTCGCCGACCTTGAGACGGCCGCCTTCCGGCTCGGCACGCAGCTCGTCGACGAGCGCGTCGACGTCGACCGCGGGGCCTTCGGGGAAACGTTGCGTCAGGCTCATGCCGCAGCTCCGGAGAAGGTGTCGGAGCAGCCACGGGCTTCGGCCTTGGGTAGGCGGCCGAGCACCGAAAAGTGCTTGCCGGGCCAGTCACCGTCGTCGATTCCGTTGTACACGCCCAAATCCTCGGTCAGCAGCACATGGCCAGGGTACGAGTGCGGCAGCGTGCTGACGACCTCGATCACACCCGGCTCGCCGACCGGCTGCTCTTCCCAGGTGTCCGGGTTGCGGATCACGACGTCCGCGAAATCGGGGCAGTACAAGGAATTGCCGGACGGGCCTTCGAGGAAAACGGTGCCGATCTGCTCGATCATCCCGTAGTAATTGTGAATCTGGTGCAGTCCGGTGTCTTCCTTGAACCGGCGGCGGAATTCGGTGTTGTCCACCGCGCGGTCGATGAGCTTTTTCCAGCCACCGGAGTGAATCAGGATCCCGTTCGAAAGATCGAGCTTGTGCTCACGTGCGACCTCGTACAGGTACTGCCAGACCATGAACGTGAAGCCGAAGATCAAGAACGGCTTGTCGCCGTACGTGGCAAGGAATTGCTTGACCGCTTCGACGTCCGGCTGGTCGTTCTCGTCGAGCACGTAGACGTGCTTGCGGCCGAAGTTGGCCATGCCCAGCACGCCGGCGCCGCGCGCGGAGAACGAGCGGCGGTTCTTGATGATGCCGATCGTGTCGACCATCAGCATCGGCAGGCGCTCGTTGCCGAGCACCTCCTGCAGCGTCGCGCCGAGCTGCTTGGTCTGCGCGCCCGCCGCGGCCTTGTCCAGGTAGATCCGCGACGCGCCAGCGCCGGTGGTGCCGGACGAGGTCAGCGTCTTGAAGACCTCGGAGTCCGGCACGCTCTTGAGGTCGTGCGTCTTGAACATCCGGACCGGCAGCCACGGCAGGTCGGCGATGGACTCGAACTTCGCGTCCCGCTCGACGCCCAGCGAAGCCAGGATCCGGTCGTAGCCGACGGAATTCTCGCGGTGGTGCGCGGTGAGGTCCGCGAGCTGCGGCAGCAGCTGCGCCTCTCGTTCTGCCTGCGACAGGCTGAACATGCTCATACTCGGGCCTCCAGCGACCGGTAGTCGATCTTGCCGCTGGCGAGCAGCGGCACGGTGTCGATGGGCCTGACGTCGAACCCGCTCGTGTGCAGGTGCAGCCGCTCGGACAGCGCCTTGGCGGCGTCCTTGCAGATCGCCTTGGCGCCGTCCTCCCCTTCGGGCAATTCGGCGAACAACACGACCTTGTCGCCCGCGGGCACGGCCGCGACGACGTCGATCCCTACCGATGCCGAACGCACGGCGCCCTCGAGATCATCCAGGCTGACCCGGTTTCCGAAGACCTTGCCGATCCGCTTGAGCCGCCCGGTGATGAACAGGAAGCCGTCTTCGTCGAGGTAGCCGAGGTCGCCGGTGGCCAGCACGCCGCCCATCTGGTCGGCCGCGGCCAGCTCGGACTCGCTCTCCGCGTAGCCCATCATCACATTGGGTCCGCGGTAGACGACCTCGCCGGAGATCTTCGGGTGCGTGGTCTCGGAGCCGTCGTCGCGCCGGATGGCGAACTTGCCGCCAGGCAGCGCCGGACCCGCGGTGCCGAGCTTCTCGGCGAGCCGATCGGCCGGCACGGTGGTCATCCGCGGCGCGGCCTCGGTCTGGCCGTACATCACGAACATCTTGCCGCCCGCGGCGCGGATCTTGTCGTTGAACTCGGTGACCAGCTCGGTGCGGAGCTTGCCGCCCGCCTGGGTCAGCGTGCGCAGGCTCGGGTACTTCTCGGGGTCGAACTTGAGGCGCCGCAACATCTCGTAGTGATACGGGACACCCGCGAGCGAGGTCACCTTGTGCTCGGTGACCGCGTCCCAGAAGCCGCGGCCGAGCACCCCGGACGGCTCGATGACCACGGTCGCGCCCTTGACCAGGTGCGAGTTCAGCACCGAAAGCCCGTAGCTGTAGTGCAGCGGGAGGCTGGTCGGCGCGATCTCGTCGGCGTCGATGCCGAGCACCTCGGCGATCGCGGCGGCGTTGGACAGCACCGCGTCGCGGGAAAGCTTGACGAGCTTGGGGTTTCCGGTCGAACCGCTGGTCGGCAGCAGCACCGCGAGGTCGGGATGCGGGTGGATGCCGATCTGCGCGTCACGGACCCAGTGCCCGTCACGAAGGCCGTACCCGGCGGGCGGCTCGGCCTCCGGCGCGGCGAGCACCGCGGCCGGGTTGAACCGCGCGATCAGTCCGATGAGGACATCCGCGTCCAGCGCCGGGTCGATCAGCGCTATCGCGCGGCCGGACTCGAACGCGCCGAGATACCGCAGCACGCTGTCGAGGTCGATCGCCGTGCGCGCGAACAGCACGCCGCTCGGCAGGTCGCCGAGCGCGGTGGCCTGCGCGGTGATCGCGGCGACGAGTTCGTCACCGGTCAGCGTCCGTCCACTGGCGACATCGATGAGCCGTGCGCCCGCACCGACCAAACTCACAGAACCAAGCCTCCGTCGATACCGAGCACCTGCCCGGTGATGAACGCCGCGTCGTCGCTGACCAGGAACTTGATCGCGTTGGCCACGTCTTCCGGCTTGCCGAGGCGGCCGAGCGGGGTGCTCCCGATGTTCGACGTGCGCGCGTCTTCGCTGAGTCCGGCGGTCAGCTCGGTCTCGATGACGCCGGGCGCGACCGCGTTGACGCGGATGCCGGAGCGGCCGAGCTCCTTCGCGGCGGACCGTGCGATGTTCGCCACAGCGGCCTTCGAAGCCGCATAGACGGTCTGGCCGGCGCTGCCGTACTCGCCGACGATCGACGCGAGCACCACGATGGCGCCGGTCTTCTTGCGCATCATGGCGCGCGCCGCGGCCTGCACGGTGTGGATCGTGCCCGCGACGTTGGTGCTCAGCGTGGTGTCGACCAGCTCTTCGCGGATCATGCCGAGCAGCGCGTCTTCCATGATCCCGGCGTTGGCGACCACGATGTCGAGCTTGCCGTGCTCCTTGGCGACGCCGCGGACCAGCGCGGCGACGGCCTTGGCGTCGGTGACGTCCAAGGCGAGGCCGCTCGCGGCGCCTGCCGCCTGGGCGGCTTCCTTGGCCTTCGCCTCGTCACGGCCGGTCAGCACGACGGTGGCGCCCGCCTCGGCCAGCGTGCGGGCGGTCGCCAGACCGATCCCCCGCGTGCCACCCGTGACGAGCGCGACCTTGCCGTCCAGATCAGGCATTGGCTGCCTGGAGCTGGGTCACCATGTCGACGGCGACCTTGAAGCTGGACATGTCGATCACCTGGTCGGTGTCGAACTGCACATCGAACTCGTCCTCGATCGCGGCGACCAGCGCCATGTGGCCGACCGAGTCCCACGCGTCGATGTCGCGGTACTTCAGGGTCTCGACGTTGACGTCGTCGTCGAGTTCGAGGGCCTCGACGAAGACCTCACGCAGCTTGGTGGCGACTTCAGACACAGATGACTCCTAGTGCTCGTCGCGCGGGCGAGCGTCCCACGCCTTAATCAAGGTAGAGAGGTCGGCGGGCAGCCGATCGACCAGCCCGTCGCCCGGCAGCTCCGACTTGCCCTTGAGCCACGGCCCGAGTGCCTCGATCGTGGCCTCGTCCAGGCCGCGGCGGGACAGTCCCACCACATTGACGCCCGTGGTGCGGGCCGGGTTGCCGACGGCGATGGTGAACGCGCCCACTTCCTTGCGCACGGCCGAGCTCATCCCGACCATCGCGCCGGGGCCGACGGTGACGCGCTGGTGCAGCACGGTGCTCATGCCGAGGTTCGCGCCGGACCAGATGTGGCAGTGACCGCCGGTGATCACGTTGGACGCGATGGTGCAGCCGTCCTCGACGATGCAGTCGTGCGCGATGTGGCTGCCACGCAGGTAGTAGCTGTCGCTGCCGATCGTCGTCGTGCGCCAGGTTCCCTGGTGGACGCTCACATATTCGCGGATCTTGTTGCGGCTGCCGATGACGACGCCGTGTCCGTCGTGATCCGGGTCACCTGTCGGCGCGGCGTCCCACGCGGCGGGGTGCTCGCGGGTACGGTCCTCACCTGGCGTGCCGATGGTCACGTGGGGGCCGATCCAGTTCCCGTCACCGATGCGCGCCGGACCCGCGATCACCGTGTACGGGCCGATGACGTTGTCGTCGCCGAGCTCGACACCTGCGCCGATGACAGCGGTCGGGTGGATGCGGTTTGCCACGTGGGGTCCGTTCGTCGGCGGCTGGGTTAACAACCTGGGGTCGGGGGCGTGCTCGTGCGCCCGGTAACGTGTGGCCCGCGTTGAAGGGACTTAGCCGGGCGCAGAACCGGCGGTTCACTGTACCGGACGCACCGAAACCGCCAGTCGAGAGAGTTGCTGATGATCCCCATCACCGTGGTAGATGTCCGCGACGCGGAGGACCTTGTGGTCGAGGTGCTGCGATCCGGCGCCATCGCACAGGGACCGATGGTCAAGCGCTTCGAAGACGCCTTCGCGAGCGTCTCGGGCACCAAGCACGCCATCGCCGTGAACAACGGCACCACCGCGCTGGTGGCGTCCATCCAAGCGCTGGACCTGCAGCCCGGCGACGAGGTCATCACCTCGCCGTTCACCTTCGTCGCGACGCTGAACGCGATCCTCGAGGCGGGCGCGACCGTGCGCTTCGCCGACATCCGGCGCGACGACTTCGCGATCGACCCGGACGCCGTGGCCGCCGCGATCACCCCGCGCACCAAGGTCCTGATGCCGGTGCACCTGTACGGGCAGACCGCCGACATGGGCAAGCTCGCGCCGCTGGCCGCCGAGCACGGCCTGCACGTCATCGAGGACTCGGCGCAGGCCGTCGGCGCGTCCTTCGACGGCAAGCCGGCCGGTTCGTTCGGCATCGGCTGCTTCTCGCTCTACGCGACCAAGAACATCACCACCGCCGAAGGTGGCGTCATCACCACCGACGACGACGCGCTGGCCGACAAGCTGCGCGTCTCGCGCAACCAGGGCATGCGCGCCAGGTACCAGTACGAAATGGCCGGTCACAACTACCGGATGACCGACCTGCACGCCGCGGTCGGCATCCCGCAGCTGGAGAAGCTCGACCAGCTCACCGCGGCCCGCCAGGCCAACGCGAAGCGTCTTTCCGAAGGCCTCGCAGGCACTCCCGGCCTCGACATCCCCGCCGTGCTGCCGGGCCGCGAGCACGTTTGGCACCAGTACACGGTCCTGGTCGGCCCGCACGCGATGCTTTCGCGTGACGAGTTCGCCGCCGCGCTGACCGAACACGGCATCGGCAACGGGATCTACTACCCGAAGATCGTGTTCGACTACGAGTGCTACGCGAACCACCCGCTCATCCCGGGCGCCTCGGTCGCCGACTTCCCGGTCGCCGCTTCCGTTGCGTCGCAGGCACTTTCGCTGCCCGTGCACCCCAAGCTCACCGAGTCCGATCTCGACAAGATCATCGAAACCGTTCGCGAGGTACTTGGCGCATGACGCACCGCATCGCACTCATCGGCACCGGCAACATGGGCTCGCTCCACGCCCGTGTGCTCTCCCAGAACGAGCGCGTCGAGCTCGTCCGCGTGATCGACCCGCGCGAGGAGGCTGGCAAGGCCTGCGCCGAGCGCTTCGACACCAAGTGGACACCCGAAATCGGCTCACTGTCCGATGTGGACGCCGTGGTGCTCGCGTCGGCCACCGAGGTCCACCACGAGCTGGCGCAGGAAGTTCTGGGCCAGGGCAAGGCTTTGCTCGTCGAGAAGCCGGTCTGCAACAGCCTCGAGCTGTCCGAAGAGATCGTCTCCTTGTCGGCGAAGAAGGAAGTCCCGCTCATGTGCGGCCTCCTCGAGCGCTACAACCCCGCGGTCATGACGGCCCGCGCGCTGGTCAACGAGCCCGTCCACCTGATGGCCCGCCGCCACGGCCCGTACGCCCCGCGCATCAAGACCGGTGTGGCGTGGGACCTTCTGGTCCACGACGTCGACGTCGCGGTCCAGTTCTTCGGTGGCGCAACGCCTTCCCGCGTCGCCTCGGGCGCCGGCTTCTTCCACCCGTCGTCGGTCCCGACCGCCGAGGACACGATCGAGACGATCCTGACCTTCCCGACCGGCCTCGCGACGGTGTCCGCCTCGCGCCTCGGTCAGCGCAAGGAGCGTTCGCTGATCATCTCCGAGCTGGACCGGCTCATCGAGATCGACCTCCTGCGCCGCGACGTGACGATCTACCGCCACGTCTCGCACGACTCGGTCACCCCGGACGGCCTCGGCTACCGCCAGCAGACCGTCATGGAGATCCCGGAACTCGTCACGGCCCGCGAGCCGCTGGCGACCCAGCTGGACCGGTTCATCGACCTGATCGAGGGCAAGGTCGACATCAACGTCGAGCGCGACTCGATCCTGCCTTCGCACCGCGTGGTCGCGCAGGTTCTCACCCAGGCCACCGCCTGACGCTCGTCTCGTGACGAAGGCCGCGTCCCCGTCCGGGACGCGGCCTTCGTCATGTCCGGGCAACCGTTTCGCCCGATTCGGCGTGCATCGGACGTGAGCGAACAGCGGCTGGTCAACCGGATCACGAGCGAAGAGCGGGCGTGGATCGACCCACGCGACTACGGCTTGTCACGCGAGCAGGTCAAGGAGATCGCGGCCAGGTACGGCAAGAAGATCGTCTGGCAGTGCGTCGACCACACCGACCAACTGCTCCTGATCGCCGAGCCCGGCCTGCTGCCGTTGCGCGCACGGGGCCCGTTCGCGCCGCGAACGGTCATGGCGGCGCTGCCTTGGGTGATCAGCGGGGTGGCGGCCGCGGGCATCATCGTCAATGGCCAGCTGGGCAACGACGTGCATGCGACGCTGGCCGCCATCGTCGGTTTGCTCATGACCGTAATCGCCCTGATCTTGCCCCGGCTGCTGCCCCGGCCCGTGCAGATCATGCTGCTGGCTCGTGAATTCAACGGCTCGATCTCGGTCCGGATCAAGCCGGCTCACTACGCCGTGTCACCCATGCTGATCGGTTACCTGGCGGCGACCTACGGCTACTACTACACGGGCTACCTGCCCGCGAGCCTCGGCTACAACCACGTCATAGGCCTCACGCCCGGCTCCCTGACCCCGTCACTCCTGTTCGCCCGTTTCTCGCGTTAGGCCTGCGCTGTCAAGCGACGCGTGAGCACGCGAAACCCGAGTTTAGGCCACCCAATGGCCCAAACTCGGGTTTCGCGAAGACAGGGCGCCGAACCCGGCATGCTGCCGTTGCGCCACAACCGCAAGGTCAAGCTCTCCAAGCTGCCCGCGGTGGTCGGCCCGGTAGCAGGCGCGGGAGTCGGCGTCTTCGCCATGACCGAGTTCGAGACGTACCCCTTGACCACGGGCGTCGTCGGTGTCGTGCTGGCGCTGCTGATCATCTGCCTGCAGCGAATGGTGCCCAGGTCCGCGAAGGTGGGGCAGCTGGCGCGCGAGTTCGACGGCAGGCAAGCGGTCCGGATCACGCTCGCCGACGTCTCGTTTGAGCTGGTCACCCAACTGGGAGCCACCTATGGGTACGCCTGCACGGGGACGAACATGAACTCTGCCGGGAAGCAGACGCTCTGGTTCGTCAGGCGCTGAGCAACACCACGACCGCGGTATGAGGGCAACCTCGGCGCCCCGCTACGCGTTTCTAAAGGTATGGAAGACGACCAGACGCGTTCCCGCCGGCTCCCGAATGGCGAGCAGGCCGCCCCGTCGGGTTTCCGCCTCTGGGGCTTACTGCTGTGGCTTTCCCGGCTGGGAGTGGCGTTGGCGTTCGGCAGCGCGGTTCTGGTTTTCCTTCATGTCCCCACACCGCTGGCGATGACGACGCTCATCAGCGGCTTGGCCATGTTCGGAATCGCCATGTGGCTGCCGAACCTGCTCCCGGAGGCCAAGCGGCGCGGCTGGGCCGCGCGTGAGTTCACCGGCAAGCCGAAGGTCCGGGTCTGGCTCAACGGCCAGTCACCCGCCCTGCTCGACAAGATGGCGGCCGACTACGGCTACCAGCCGCTCGACCCGGACAAGACGCGGCTGGTCAAGCGCTACGTCCGGCGTTCGTGAGGCCTTCGAGGGTCTCGATGTGCTTGGCGATGACCGCGCTCATGGCGAAGTTCTCGTTCACCAGCTTGACCGCGGCCTCGGCGATCTCGTGGGACTCGGCCGGGTCCTTGATGGTCTCGATGAGGCGCTCGGCCAGCTGGTCGGGGGCGTGCGTGTCGACCAGGTGGACGTTGCCGCGGTCGACCAGCTTGATGTCGAGGAAGTTGTCCTCGCGCACCGCCGCGACCACCGGGACGCCTGCCGCCATGCTCTCCAGCGAAGCCGTGCCGAAGCCGTAGCCCTGGAGCTCGTGGCACTCGACGTTGGCCGCCGCGAGGTAGTGCGGGATGTCCGCCTTGGGGACCGCGCCGGTCGTGACGACGGCTTTCTCGACGCCGAGTTCGCGGGCGCGGTGGAGGAAGGCGTCGAAGTAGATGCCGCCCACCACGACGAGTTTCGCGTCGGGGACCTCGCGCAGTACCGCGGGGAGCGCCTCGACCAGGCCGAGCCGGTCGCGCAGCGGGATGACGTGGCCGGTCGACAGGATGATCGGGGCGTCGCCGAGTTCGTGCTTGTCACGCATGAGCACCGGGTCGCCGCCGCGGACCCACTCGGGGTCGACGCCGACCGGGATCGGGACCATGCCGGTGATGCTGCGCTTGTACTTCTTCTCGATGTACTCCCGCATGTGGACGTCCATGACCACATACGTCGGCTTGTATCGGCGCATGAACGGCGCCACCATGAACCGGTCCAGGAGGTTGAAAACCGCCTGGTACAGCCGAGAAGGGCTCTGCAGTCGCGTGTGGACACTCAGCAGGGTCGGCACGTTGTTCTTGCGTGCCCACAGTCCGCTCGCCCAGGTGAGGTCGAAGAACTGGCCGTGCTGGTGGATGACGTCCGGCTTGAACTCGTCGAGCACCTTCTTCATCCGGCGCGGCAGCGACGGCCGCGAGGTGAAGGCGATGTCGAAGTTCACCGCGAGGCGGGTCTCCGGCATGCGGAACGCCGGGAAGCGGACGATGCGCACACCGTCGACCTCGTGGTCGGACGGTGCTTCGGCGTGCGCGGCCGTGATGACCAGCACCTCGTGCCCGGCCGCCGCGTAGCCCTTGGCCAGCGACTCGGACAGGTGCGCGCTGCCACCCACGCGAGGCGGGTAGAAGTTGTTGACTACCGCGATCTTCACTCGTGCTCCCCGTACTTGATGCTCCCGTCGGGAAGCACGGTGCCGACCCGCTTGGCAGGCACTCCGGTCACTACCGCGCCAGCCGGCACGTCCTTGGCCACGACCGCGCCCGCGCCGACCACGGCGCGGTCGCCGATCGTGACACCCATCAGCACCACCGCGTTCGCACCGAGGAACACGTTGTCCCCGATGCTCACCGGCGCACGGTCCACAGTGGAATATTCACGGCCGGTCACGCACCGGCGCATGCTGCTGTGCGTGTAGATGTGCACCCCGGAGGACACGTCGCAGCCGCGGCCGATCTTCAGCCCGCCCGACCCGTCCACGATGGTGAACGCACCGATCCAGGTTCCCTCGCCGATTTCCGGATCGCCGCTGATCCAGGCGTGAGCGTTGTAGTCGTTCGGCGGGAACCCGTCGGTCACTTGTCTTCGGCCGATTCCCGGACCAGCTCGCGCATGCCCTCTTCGACCGTGATCTTCGGCTCCCAGCCCAGCACCTCGCGCGCACGCGTGATGTCGGCGGCGCGCCGCGAAACCAGCACGTCACGCTCGTTGAACTGCGGCTCGACGTCGACACCGACGGCGTCGATCAGGATCTTGGCCAGCGCGGCGATCGAGGTGTCGATGCCGGTGCCGATGTTGATCGGCACGTTGGCCTGCTCGGACGTCATCGCGGCGACGACGGCGTGCGCCAGGTCGGTGACGTGCACGAAGTCCATCGACTGGTCGCCGCGGCCGTCGATGATCGGCGGCTGGCCCGCGCGCAGGCGCTTGATGAAGTGGTTGATGACCGAGGTGTAGTACGCCTCGATCTTCTGGCCGGGGCCGTAGACGTTGAAGAAGCGCAGCGCGTTCCAGGACAGGCCCTTCTGGCGCTCGTAGAAGCCCAGCATGTCCTCGCCGGCGCGCTTCGAGATGCAGTACGGGGTGAGCGGGCGCAGCTCGTCGTCCTCGTGCATCGGCAGGCGCTTCGGGTCGCCGTAGACCGAGGCGGTCGACGCGAACACTACGCGCTCGACGCCCTCGTCCGCCGCGGCGGCGAAGACGTTGTGGTTGCCGATCATGTTGATGTCGATCGACTCGTGCGGGTCGGCGATCGACTTGTTGATCGAGACCGTGGCGAAGTGGATCACGTGCGAGCAGCCGCGCATGGCCTCGCGCACCGCACCGCCGTAGCGCACGTCCTTCTCGACCAGCTCGACCTTGCCGGTGGCGACGAACTCGTTGACCCTGGCGCGGTCGCCGCGGGTCATGTTGTCGAAGATCCGGACGGTGTAGCCGTTTTCGATCAGCAGCGGGATGGTGTGCGCGGCGATGAACCCACCGCCACCGGTGAAGAAGACCTTCTTGTCGGACATTTCGCGCTTTCTCCTAGTCGGTCTCGCGCTGTTCTTGCGGGATTAGGACAGTGCGGTCACGGCTTCACGGACGGTTTCAGCGACCCGTTCGACCTGGGGATCTGTGAGGTTGGCGTGCATCGGGATCGCCAGGTGGCGGCCGAAGACATCGGCGGAGACGGGCAGGTGCTCGCTCTTCCCGTACAGCGGCTGGACGTGCGAGGCGTAGGTGCCGAAGTTGCACTGGACGCCCTGCTCGCGGATGCGCAACGCGAGCGCGTCGCGGCTGATCGCCGGGTCGACGGTCAGGATGTAGGCCTGCCAAGGGTGTTCGCGGTCCGGCAGCTCGACCGGCACGGTCAACCCCTCGAGCCCGTCGAACGCCTCGTGGTAGCGCTTGGCGACCGAGCGGCGCGCGGCCAGCAGGTCCGGCAGGCGGTCGAGCTGGACGTTCATGATCGCGGCCTGCACGTCCGAGAGCCGGAAGTTGTAGCCGAGTTCGTGGAAGCTCGGGATCGGCAGCTCGCCGGAGCCCTCGCGGGTGATCGCGGGCTCGATGCCGTAGGTGTGCAGCTTGCGCGCATGCTCGATGAGGTCGCCGCGGTCGGAGACCAGCGCGCCGCCTTCGCCCGCGGTGATGCCCTTGCGGCCGTGGAACGAGAAGGCGGCCAGGTCGGCGAGGCTGCCGGCGGGGCGTGTCTTGTACGTCGCGCCCGCGGCGCAGGCGGCGTCCTCGAACAGCCAAAGGCCGTGCTTGTCGGCGATGGCGCGGTATTCGTCGAAGTCACCGGGCTGACCGGCTACGTCCACAGCGAGGATGCCGACCGTGCGCGGGGTGATCAGCGCTTCGATCGACGCCGGGTCGGCGCTCCAGATGTCCGGGCGGATGTCGGCGAACACCGGCGTCGCACCGGCCTGGAGCACGGAGTGCCCGGTGGCCGGGAAGGTGTAGTCACCGACGATGACCTCGTCGCCCGGCTTGACGCCGAGGACCTTGAGGCCGAGGAACAACGCGGACCCGCAGTTGCTCGTGGTCAGCGCGTGCGCGACGCCCGCCGTCTTCGCGAAGCGTTCTTCGAACTTGCGGCAAGCAGGGCCCGCACCGGCGAGCCACCCGGAACGGAAGACCTCGGCCACTGCGGCGAGCTCCTCGTCTCCGACGGTCGGCTGGCCTAGGACGATCGAGTCAGACATACCTCTCCCGTTGCGTAGGGACGCCGCGAAGTGTATAGAGCCGATCTCGTGTGATCTGGGGCGGGCCGCTGATCAGCCACGACCTGGCAGCGTTTTCCACGCTGAGCTTTAGACTCTCGGCATGCGATTCGGTGTGCTCGGCCCGACCGAGGTACTCACCCCATCGGGCGACCGAATCGCCGTCGGTGGGCCTCGGGTGCGGACCTTGCTCGCCCTGCTCGTGCTGGACGCCGGGCGGGTCGTTTCCCCGGAACGGCTCATCGACGGCATGTATGGGGAGTACCCACCGGACGGCGTCGCGAACGCGCTGCAGTCCCAGGTCTCCCGCCTGCGGCAAGCCCTCAAGGCGGCGGGCAACGTCGTCGAGTTCAGCGCGGCCGGGTACCGGCTCGCGGCCGACCGCGACAACGTCGACGCGCACCGGTTCGAGCGGCTCGCCGAGGAGGGCCGCCGGGCTCTCAAGGCCGCCGATCACGCGAAGGCTGCGGAGACGTTGCGCGAGGCGCTGGCGCTGTGGCGGGGTCAGCCGTTCGCCGACATCGCGGACGCCCCGTTCGTCGAGCCGCAGATCGCCAGGCTGACCGAGCTGAAGCTGACCGCGACCGAGGATCGGATCGAGGCCGAACTCGCACTCGGGCAGCATCGGGACCTGATCGCGGAACTCCAGGAGATCGTCGCGGCCAACCCGTTGCGCGAACGGCCGCGCGCCCAGCTCATGCGGGCACTGCACGGCAGCGGACGGCAGGCCGACGCGCTCGCCGCGTACGACGACGCCCGCCGCACGCTCGCCGACGAACTCGGCGCCGACCCCGGTCCCGAACTCGCCGAGGCGCATCTGCTGGTATTGCGCGGCGAGCCGGAAGCACAGCCCGCCGTCGAGAACGTCCTCCCAGCGCAGTTCACCAGCTTCGTCGGCCGCGACGAGGAGTTGCGCCGCGTCGGCGAGCTGCTGGAGCGCGGCCGTCTCGTCACGCTGACCGGCCCTGGCGGCACCGGCAAGACCAGGTTGGCGATCGAGGCCGCGAGCAAGGCGCGCTCGGTCGGTTTCGTCGAACTCGCGCCACTCGCGAGCGCCGCCGACGTCCCGCAGGCCGTGCTCGCGACGCTCGGCCTGCGCGAAGCCGCGTTCGCGATCCCGCCGCAGGGCGGCAACGCACCCCATCAACCGACGGAACGCCTGGTCGCCGCGCTCGCCGAGCGCTCGATGCTGCTCGTGTTCGACAACTGCGAGCACCTCATCGACACCATCGCCCAGCTCGCCGCGAAGCTGCTGGCCGCCTGCCCCGGCCTGCGCATCCTCGCCACCAGCCGCGAGCCGCTCGACATCACCGGCGAGCTGATCGCCCCGGTCCCCCGGCTGGCCGTTTCCCCGCCGGGCACCCCGGCCGAGGCCGCACTCGACTACCCCGCGGTCCGGCTGTTCGCCGACCGCGCGTCCGCGGGCCGCGCCGATTTCGCCGTCACCGACGAGACGATCGGCGACGTCCAGCGCATCTGCGCGGCACTCGACGGCCTGCCGCTGGCGATCGAACTCGCGGCCGCGCGCGTGCGGTCACTGCCGCTCGGCGAGATCGCCGTCCGCCTCGACGACCGCTTCCAGCTGCTTTCCCGCGGCAGCCGCACGGCCGTGCCCCGGCACCGGACGCTGCGCGCGGCCGTCGAGTGGAGCTGGGAGCTGCTCGACGCCGAGGAGCAGCAGCTCGCCCGCAGGCTCACCGTGTTCTCCGGCGGCGCGACACTCGAAGCCGCCGAGGAGATCGTCGGCGTGCCCGACACGGTCGACGTGCTCACGGGCCTCGTCGACAAGTCGCTCGTCGAAGTGCACGGCGACCGCTACCGCATGCTCGAGACGATCCGCGCGTTCTGCACCGAGAAGCTCGTCGAGCTCGGCGAGGCCGAAGACCTGCGCGGCGCGCACGCCGAGTACTTCCTCAAGCTCGCGCAGACCGCCGACCCGCATCTGCGCACCGGCGAACAGCTGAAGTGGCTGACCAGGCTCGACGCCGACTACGAGAACATCCTCGCCGCGCTGCGCTGGTCGACCGAGTCCCGGACGGACATCGCGCTGCGCCTGGTCAGCTCACTCTGCCGCTACTGGTGGATGCGCGGCAGGCGGTTCGAAGGCGCGATGCTGTCGATCGAACTCGCCAAGCGCCTCGGCCCGGTGCCACCCGCCGACCTGCGCGAAGAGTTCCTGCTCTGCGTGCTCAGCGCGATGACCGGCATGCACGACTACGAGCCGCTGCGCGAACACATCGCGATCGTCGAGGCATACGGCCAAGAGCCACCGTGGATCCCGAAGCAGCCGATGCTCACCATGCTGCAGGCCGTCGTCGTCGGCCCGCCCGAGGAGGGCAGCCCGCTCCACGAGTGGGAGATCGAGCTCATCCTCGGCTCCGACGACTGGAGCCGCGCGCTGGTGTCGATGGGCACCGGCCTGCGCGCCCAGATGGCGGGCGAGATCGCCAAGGCCGAGCGCTGCCTCGCCGAGGGCCTCGTCAAGTTCCGCGCGGTCGGCGACCGCTGGGGCATGTCGATGTCACTCGATCATCTCGCCGAGATCGTCGCCTGGCGCGGCGACTCCGACCGCGCCCTGACCTTGATGAACGAGGCACTCGACCTGCTCCGCGAGATCGGCGCCACCGACGACACGGCCGAGCTCCTCGTCCGCCGCGGCGAAGTCCGTTCCCGCTTCGAAGACGTCGACGGCGCCCGAGCCGACTTCACACTGGCCATCGATTTGGCCCGCCGCACCGGTCTCCCCGAGACCCGCGCCGCGGGCCGCCTCGGCCTCGCCGAGCTGGCCCGGCTGTCCGGCGACCTGCCCGCGGCCCGCACACTCGGCGAGCAGGTGCTGGCCGAATGCCCGACCGGCGGCTTCACGGCCGACGACGTGCGCTCGCGTACCTATATATCCCTGGGCCGCGTCGCCGAGGCTGAAGGCAACTTCCTCGAGGCGACGGCCCGGGAGCGTCAGGCGTTGGAGTCGCCGTACACCCGGCGGAACCGGATGGTCGCGGCGAACGCGGTCGAGGCGGTCGCCGGCGCGATGCTGCTGGACGGCAACGCGGAGCACGCGGCGGTGCTGCTGGGCGCGGCCGTCAGCCTGCGCGGGGCGAGCGTGGCGGGTGACCCGGACGTGGCTCGGGTTCGGGCCGGTGCGGTCGCTCAGCTCGGGGTTGAGGATTTTGAGCGGTCCTATGAGGTCGGGCATGGTCTGCCGACGACCAAGGCGCTGACGATCGCCGGGCTCACCGACTAAACAACCTGAAGTCGCCGCTCAGACTGGGTGAACAGGTTGTCCGCCGAGTCGTCGGCGAAGCCGGCCATTTCCGCGATCTCGCGATCGGTGAGCCCCTTGGCACGCAGAGCCTCACCGATCGCGGCGATGAGCTGCGGTGTCTCCGGTGCGAGATGCTCACTGTCCGGCTCCGTGATTTTCCAGCCTCTGGCGTTCATGGCCTTGTAGAAGCTGGTTCGTTCGGCTGTCGGCACTCGATCCAGCGTGTAGGCGCGCTCGAACAGCGCCTGCATCGAAACCCCCCAAACCCGCTTCAGATCACGCAGCCTGCCCAGCGTCGCCGGATGAAGGTCGGGCTTGATGACATGAGCGGGCATCAGGAACTCGGCGGCGAACTCGGCGGCTTCACGCTCCGGGTCCTCCGTCGCCACGCCGTTGTGCAGCACCAAGTGGCCGAGTTCGTGGGCCAAGGTCATCCTCTTGCGATCGACCGGCGCGCCACTGTTGATCAAAAGCACCGGGTGGTCACCGATCCACTGCGACAGTCCATCGATGCGCGAAGTCCCGAAATCTTCTTCCAGGACGACGCAGCCCGCCGATTCGAGCCAGCGGGTCAACTGCCGGACCGGTCCGATCGGCAGGCGCCATTGCGCACGCACCATCAGGGCGGCTTGACCTGGCGTCGTGTCGATGGGATCGAACGTGGGAACCGTTTGTTCGGCACGCATCGAGACTTCCTCGAACAGCACGGACAGATGCAGCCGATGGACGTTGAGCTTCGCTTCCAGCCGCCGCCACGCGGACGCCTTGGTCGTTCGCTGCCGCCTCATGTGCGCGTCCACTGCGAGCGCACCGCGGACAACGTGATCTCGGCGAAGGAACCCCTTCGAGACTCCCAGTGCCGTGGCGAACCGCTCAAGCACATCATCGTCCGGCATGCGTAGGTCGTTCTCGTATCGAGACAACGCAGCCTGCGTCACGTCAGCTTGAACGCACAGGTCAGCCTGGGTCAGACCACGAGCGCGGCGGAGTGTTTCCAGCACATCGCCCATACCTGTCATGTAGCTTCCTCTTCGTCCTGTGCCACCGCCTCGTACAGGTCGATCTGCGGTAGTGACGGGTCGACCGGCGTCCACGTTATGACAGTGGCCGCCGCACCGGGCGCCGCGTCGACCTCGACCGCCCAAATCGCGTCGGAATCCAGTCCATCGCGCAACGAGATGATCGTACTGCCGATCTGACGGTCCTCAGGGTTCCAGCGATAGCCGAACCCCAACCGAACTTCCTCCATACCCTCCAAAGTGTCCGACTGAGCCCAAAAGGCCAGCGCGGCCTTCGTGGCGTAGGAGCGGACCCGATCCCTCATGGTGTGCCGTTTCACCCTGGCGCGGTACCGCAGACCCACGGCGACCTCGCGGGTGACTCCTTGGTCGGCGAGTTCGACCGAGTCGATGTCGGTGAGCGCCCTCCTCAGATGAGCCCACAGCCGGTCGTGGATCCAGTTCGACAAACCTCGATCACTGCTGTCCGCGACCCATGCCGGAAAGACATCGCGATACTCGGCCAAGTCGGACCGGGTTGCCTTGGTCGCGTCCACCAACGCGGTCACGACCTTGTCGCCCAGGTCCTGAAGAACATCGTCTGCCGCTGGATATGAAAACATACCAAAAAATATACCGGCCTAGGCCAATTGTGGCCAGGGTCGCCACCCGGCCGAGTGGCCCACTGACGGCCTTAAACTGTTGTCTTAGACAGTTGTCAGCATTTGGTGCGTGGACGGTCAGCGTGACGGGCAACACTGCTCACCATGACGAATCCAACGCTCAGCAGCGCCCGCAAGTGGGGCACCCTGGTCATCTGCTGCCTCGCCCAGCTGCTCATCGCGCTGGACATGACGGTCCTGCACTTGGCCATCCCCGCCATCTCGGGCTCGCTCAAACCGTCTTCCACCCAGATCCTCTGGATCGCTGACATGTACGGCTTCGCGCTCGCCGGCTTCCTGGTCACCATGGGGAACATCGGTGACCGGATCGGCCGTAAGAAGCTGCTGCTCATCGGCTCGGCCGTGTTCGGCGTCGCTTCGGTGCTGACCGCGTACGCCAACGGGCCGGAAATGCTGATCGGCGCTCGTGCGCTGCTCGGGGTCGCCGGTGCGACGCTGATGCCGTCGACGCTGTCGCTCATCCGCAACGTCTTCACCGACCCGAAGGAGCGCACCGGCGCGATCGGCGCGTGGAGTGGTGTGGCCGTGCTGGGGATCGGCTTCGGGCCGGTCATCGCAGGGACGCTGCTGGCGAACTTCTGGTGGGGCTCGGTCTTCCTGATCAACGTTCCCGTCGTGGTCGTGCTGCTGGTCGCCGGTTTCTTCGTGCTGCCGGAGTCGCGTAACCCGAACCCGGGCAAGCTGGACGCGCTCAGCGTGCTGCTGTCGGTCGCCGGCATGCTCGGCGTGGTCTACACGATCAAGGAGGTCGCGGCGAGCGGCTTCAAGCACACCGATGTGATCGCGGCGGCCGTGATCGGGGTGCTCTCGCTCGGCGTCTTCGTGCACCGGCAGGGCAAGCTGGCCGAGCCGCTGATCGATGTGAAGCTGTTCGCGCAGCGGGCCTTCTCGGCCACCATCGGCACCACCGTGGTCGCGATGTTCGTGCAGCTGGCGCTTTCGCTGGCGCTGGCGCAGTACTTCCAGCTGGTGGTCGGCTGGTCGCCGCTGAAGTCGGGCCTGGCCGGTCTGCCCGGCATGGTCGGCGCGCTGATCGGCGGCACGCTCGCCGGGGTGTTCGTCAGCAAGTTCGGCAGGCGGGCGACGGTCATGCTCGGCTGCGCGCTGTCCTCGACCGGCTTCGTGCTGCTGGCCCAGACCCCGGTCGACGTCAACTACCCGCTGCTGGTGCTGTGCGTGATCCTCTGCGGCTTCGGTGTCGCGATGATGCTGACCGTCGCGACGGACACCGTGCTCGGCGTCGTCCCGAAGGAGCGTGCCGGTGCGGCTTCGGCCATCTCGGAGACGGCCAACGAGCTCGGTGGCGCGCTGGGCATCGCGATCCTCGGCAGTGTCCTCGGTGCGCTGTACCGGACGAACCTGCAGCTCCCGGCGGGGCTCGGGGCGGACGTCACCGGCCCGATCAAGGAGAACATCGGCGCCGCCGTCGCCACCGCTTCGCAGCTGCCCGGTGACCTCGGCTCGCTGATCGTCAACACCGCTCGCCACGCCTACGTCGACAGCCTCGGCATCACCTTCTACGTCTGCGCCGGGCTGATGGCGGCACTCGCGGTCAGCGTCTGGTTCACCATGCGCGGTGTCCCGAAGGTCATCGAGACCGACGAGGACGCGGTGCTGGAGCCGGTCGCCGTCTGAGGTTCATGCGCACACCGGGACGACCCGGTGTGCGCATGAACTAATCTGATCGATCGTGCGTAGCGCTAGTGATGTCGTGGTGATCGGCGGCGGGATTCTCGGACTGGCCGTGGCCTGGGAGCTGACCAGGCGCGGCACGGACGTGACCGTGCTCGAGAAGGAAGACCGCTGGGCGGCCCACCAGACCGGGCACAACTCGAATGTGGTCCACGCCGGGCTGTACTACAAGCCCGGCTCCTTCAAGGCCAGGATGTCGACAGCGGGCAACCGGTCCATAGTGGACTTCGCGCGGCACTACGGGGTGCCGGTCGAGGTGTGCGGAAAGCTCGTCGTCGCGACCAGCGACGACGAGCTTCCTGCGTTGCAGGTGCTGGCGGACCGTGCCGAGGCGAACGGCGTGCCCGCGAAGCTGATCTCGCCGAGCGAGGCTCGCGCGTACGAACCCGAGGTCTCCTGTGTCGGGGCGCTGCGGGTGGAGTCCACCGGCATCATCGACTTCCCCGCCGTGTGCGCGGCGCTGGTCCGGCTGCTCGACGAGACCGGCGCCGACCTTCGCCTCAACACCCCGGCGCTGGCCATCCGGTCGACCGGGCGCGGGGTCGAGGTGGCCACCGGCGACGACATCATCCGCGCCGACGCGCTGGTGAACTGCGCCGGCCTGCAGTCGGACCGGGTCGCCAGGCTCGCCGGGCTGAACCCGTCCGCGCGGATCGTGCCGTTCCGCGGCGAGTACTACGAGCTGAAGCCGGAGCGCCGGGACCTGGTGCGCGGCCTCATCTATCCGGTGCCCGACGCGTCGCTGCCGTTCCTCGGCGTCCACCTCACCCGCATGCTCGACGGCAGTGTGCACGCCGGCCCGAACGCGGTGCTCGCGCTGAGCCGTGAGGGCTACGGCTGGGGTGACGTCTCCGCGAAGGACCTCGCCGAGGTCGCCCGGTTCCCCGGACTTTGGCGGCTGGCACGCAAGTACGCCTACCCGACCGGGCTCGACGAGGTGCGCCGCTCGTTCTCGAAGAAGCGCTTCGCGAAGAGCCTGGCGCGGCTCGTGCCCGCCGTGCAGCCGGAGGACATCGTGCGCCATGGCTCGGGGGTGCGTGCGCAGGCGCTGCTGCCGAGTGGCGCGCTCGTGGACGACTTCCTGATCGAGACGGCACCGCACCAGGTGCACGTGCTCAACGCGCCGTCACCGGCGGCGACGAGTGCGCTGGAGATCGCGAAGCACGTCGCCGATCAGGTCGCTTAGCTCGGCAGATTCGGGGAGACGGCCGGGATCGCGGCCTTGACGAGGTCGCAGATCTTGGTCTTGTCGTCGAGGTAGCCGCTGGTGATCATCACCGACGAGGTCGGGCTGACCTCGAGTGACGCGTAGCAGCTGACGTCGTCCTCGCTGGGGTTGGAGAACAGGGTCCACTTCTTGCCGCCCGCGTCGACCGGCTCGCCGCCCTTGTCGAGGTAGGGCCATTCCTTGGCGGGCTTGGTCAGGCCGAACCAGACGTCGAGCGGCTTCTGACCACGCGCGCCGTCGGTGTCCGGCCATTCGCAGCCCGGCTGCTCGGGCTTGGTCTTGCCGAGTTCCTCCATGCCCGCGGCGGTGAGCGCGAGCGCCGTGACCTGGTCCGGCTTGAGCATGTCGCACGCCTTGACGCCGGCGAGCGGGCTCGGCGGCGCGGAGGCCGAGGTCGACGGGCTCGGCAGTGCCGTGACCGGCGCGCCGCCCGGCAGGTGCGACGAGACCAGCGGCGCGGCGGCCTTGGCGACGTCGCAGGACTTCTCGGGCGCCGTGAGGTTGGTGCCGAGCAGTTCGACGAAGCCGTTGCCGTCGAGCCTGGTCATCAGCGAGCAGAACGAGTCACCGAACGGGTTCTTGTAGTGCGTCCACTTCAGGCCGCCGAGCTGGAGCTCCTCGGCGACCTGGGCACCGTTGTAGTACTGGTCGACGGTGATGTCCGCGCTCCAGGTCACGGTCACCCCGTCGGACGCGCCGTTGGCGCCCTTGAAGTCACAGCTGGGCGGCAGCTTGCGTGCCTTGTCGGCCTTCGTGAACTTGCCCTGGGGGCCGAGGCCGATCGCCTTCGCCTGATCAGCGGGCAGCAGCGAGCACGGGTCCGTGGCCTGTTCGATCGGGCCCTGGCCCGGCTTCGGCTTCGCGGAACCGGCGACCGTGGTGGTGCAGGCCGCCAAGAGCGTCAGTCCCGCGAGTGCCGCTGCCAGCTTGATCTTCACGCGATGCACCCTAACGCAGTAACGCTTAGCGCACTGGCGAAAGGATTTCTTTGCCGCCGATGAACGGGCGCAGCGCCTCGGGCACGCGCACGGAACCGTCCTCCAGCTGGTGGTTCTCGAGGATCGCGACGATCCAGCGGGTGGTCGCCAGCGTGCCGTTGAGCGTCGCGACGGTCTGCGGCTTGCCGTTGTCGTCGCGGTAGCGGATGCCGAGCCTGCGTGCCTGGAACGTGGTGCAGTTCGAGGTCGAGGTCAGCTCGCGGTACGCGTCCTGCGTCGGGATCCAGGCCTCGCTGTCGTACTTGCGCGAGGCCGAGGTGCCGAGGTCGCCGGCGGCGGTGTCGATGATCCGGTACGGCACCTCGATCTTGGCGAGCATCTGCTCTTCCCAGTCGAGTAGCCGCGCGTGCTCCGCCTCGGCCTCTTCCGGCTTGGCGTAGACGAACATCTCGACCTTGTCGAACTGGTGCACGCGGATGATGCCGCGGGTGTCCTTGCCGTACGAACCGGCCTCGCGGCGGTAGCAGGACGACCAGCCCGCGTACCGCATCGGGCCGTCCTTGAGGTCGAGGATCTCGTCGGCGTGGAAGCCGGCGAGCGGCACCTCCGAGGTGCCGACGAGGTACAGGTCGTCGTCGCGCAGGCTGTAGACCTCCGACGCGTGCGCGCCGAGGAAACCGGTGCCCGCCATGATCTCCGGCCGCACCAGCGATGGGGTGATCATCGGGACGAACCCGTTCTCGACGGCCTGCGCGACGGCCATGTTCAGCAGCCCGAGCTGCAGCTGGGCGCCGATGCCGGTGAGGAAGTAGAACCGCGAGCCCGACACCTTGGCGCCGCGCTCCATGTCGACCGCCTTGAGGCCCTCCATGAGCTCGAGGTGGTCGCGCGGGGTGAAGTCGAACTTCCTCGGCTCGCCGACGGTCTTGAGGACCACGTAGTCGTCCTCGCCGCCTTCGGGCACGTCGAGGTGAACGAGGTTCGGCACCAGCCGGTGCAGAGCCTCGAACTCCTCCGACGCCTGCGTCTGCTCGGCTTCGGCCGCCTTGACCTGCGCGGCCAGCTCCTTGCCCTTGGCGAGCAGCTCTTCGCGCTCCTCACCCTCGGCCTTGCCGACGAGCCTGCCCAGCGACTTCTGCTCAGCGCGCAGCTTGTCCGCACTGGCGATCGCGGACCGCCGCTTGGTGTCGAGGGAGAGCAGCTTGTCGACCACTCCCTCGTCCTCACCACGCGCGCGCTGCGAGGCGCGCACGGCATCCGGGTCTTCGCGCAGAGTCCTGGGGTCAATCACGCGGGCTAGGTTACTCGGAACCGCACGACGGCCTCGGCAAGGGCGACACCAGCGTCTTCCTGGAGGAAATGCCCGGCGTTCGCGATGACCGGATGCTCGAGCCCGGCGGCGCCCGCCATGGTCCGCTGCAGGATCGGCGACATCGGCCCGGTGATCGGGTCGCTGTCGGAAAACGCGCACAGGAACGGCAGGTCCAGCTTCGTCAGCGTGGCCCACGCGGCGCGGTTCGCCTCGGTCGCCGGGTCGTCTGGGCTGTTCGGGACCAGGCCGGGCATCGCGCGCGGGCCGGATTTGTACGTCTCGTTCGGGAACGGCGCGTTGTAGGCGGCCAGCACCTCGGGTGCCAGCTTCGTCCGGCAGCCGGACTGCACGAACCGGCCGATGTCGAGCACCGGCGCCTTTTCGACGGCTTCGCGGAACGCCCACCAGACGTCCGGCATCCGCGTGTCGCCGGTCGGCAGCCCGGTGTTCGCGGCGACGACCGCGGCGAACCGGTCGGCGTTCTCGGCGACCAGGCGCAGCCCGATCAGCCCGCCCCAGTCCTGGCCGACCAGCGTCACGTCGCGCAGATCGAGCACGTCGAAGGCCAGCTCACGCATCCAGCCGACGTGCCGCGCGTAGCTGTGGTCGTCTTTCGACACCGGCTTGTCGGATCGGCCGAAGCCGACGAGGTCCGGCGCGATCGCGCGGAACCCAGCGTCGGCGAGCACCGGGATCATCGTGCGGTAGAGGTAAGACCAGCTGGGCTCGCCGTGCAGGAGCAGCACCGGTGGTCCCTCACCGGCCTCAACGTAAGCGACCCGCACTCCGTCGGAGAGATCGACGTAGTGCGGGTCGTAGGGAAAGTCGGTCAGATCGGTGAACCGGTCGTCCGGCGTGCGGAGAAGTTTCACCTACCCGACGGTAGTGGTCAGGAGATGGCGACGGCCACCACGAGACCGAGCGCGATGTGCACGGCGGCCACCACGATGCTGGCTGGCGCGAACTGCTCGCTCTCGATCGTCGAGCCGACGTCGATGCGGGTCGCCCACTCGAGCAGCCGCACCGCGAGCACCTGCACGACGATGCCGATCAGGCCGTAGACCAGCGAGGTGATCAGGCCCTCGGTCAGGTCGCTGGCCGAGTTCGCGATGGCGACGACGATGATGAACGCCATCGACAGCATCCCGGACGCGGTCACGATGACCGCGTTCGGCAGGCCGCGGGTGATCAGCTTCGCGAGCTTGCCGGGAGTGGTCCAGTCGATCGCCCAGAACCCGGCGAACATCAGGATCAGCCCGACCACGCCGTACAGCAGGATCGCGCCGATGCCCCGGACGAGGTTGCCACCGAAGTTCTCGGACAACGCGAGGGTGGTGGTGTGCACTGGGATCTCCCGGTCATTCAGGTCTCAAGTGGACGGTGATGCTTGTATCACGACTCGGGGATCCTATGTGGGACAAATGCGGCACCGTCGTCGGTAACGAGACCTGCTGTTTCCCTGATGCCCAGCCCGGCCGCGTTGTCACCGACCACCCAGGCGCCCAGCGCCGGACGGAAGCCGTTGAACTCCGGCAGCGGGTCGAACGCCTGGTAGACGAAGCCTTCCGCGCCGTAGACGCCACCCGTCTGCGTCTCGTAGCCGGGCGCCACGATCGAGACGTTGGCGCCTTCACGCCCGAGCTTCGGCTTGCGGACGTACTCGGTGAGCAGACCGGGGTCGTCGAGGAACGCGGGCAGCAGGTTCGGGTGGCCCGGGTAGTTCTCCCAGAGGATCGCCAGCAGCGCCTTGTTGGAGAGCAGCATCTTCCACAGCGGCTCGACCCAGAGCGTCGCGGGCAGTGACTCGACGGCGAACTTGCCGAACTCCTCCTCGACCAGCCACTCCCACGGGTAGAGCTTCACGACCGTGTTGATCGGCGCCTCTTCGAGGTCGACGAACCGGCGCAGCACCGGGTCCCAGCCGAGCTCCTCGATGGCGAGGCCGACCGTGTCGAGGCCTGCCTCGGCCGCGGTCTCCTGCAGGTACGCCGTGGTGACGTGGTCCTCGCCGGTCGGGTCGGCGGTGGACCAGGTGAAGTGCAGCTCCTTCGACGGCAGCCGCTCGCCGACCTCGCCCCAGCGCTCGACCAGCTTCTCGTGGATGGAGTTCCACTGGTCGTCGTCGGGGAAGACGTCGGTCTTCCAGTGCCACTGCACGACGGCAGCCTCGAGCAGCGACGTCGGCGTGTCCGCGTTGTACTCCAGCAGCTTCGCCGGGCTCTTGCCGTCGTAGCGCAGGTCGAAACGGCCGTACGTGTGCGGGTCCTGGCGGCGCCACGACTCCGCGATGTGCGGCCAGACCCACTCGGGGATGCCGAAGTCGCGGTAGCGCTCGGTCAGCACGACGTGCTCGACCGCGTCGAGGCACATCGAGTGCAGCACCTCGACGTCAGCCTCGACCGAGAGGATCTCGTCCATCTCGAAGACGTAGTGGACGGACTCGTCCCAGTAGGGCCGAGCCTGCCCGGTGCCGTAGCGCGCGGGAGTGCCGAAAATCAGGCCCTGCTCTTCGACGATCCGCTGCCAGTCCCGCCGAGGGGTACTGGAATCCCTGCGCACTTACGAGCCTCCGCTCTTGCCACTGGTGCCGCTGGTCCCGCCGCTGCCGCTGCTCTTGCCGCTGATGCCGAACCCGCCGCGCTGGACGGTCTTGCCGGACTTGGTGTTCACGGTCGTCCGGCCGGACGGCGCGTCGTACGAACCGCCGCGCACCGGCTGCCCGACCAGGCCCTGCCCGCCGTAGTTGTAGCGGTACTGGTTGTAACCACCGCCGCCGGGGATCGGAATGAAAAAGAAACCACCGGAGTGGTAGCCGCCGTGACTCGACACGTACGTCTCGTCACAGTCGTTGTCATCGCGGACGATGCCGCTGTTGTCGGTGCAGACCGCGGTGGTGCTGCCCTGCGGCGCCGCGACCGTGTAGAAGGTCGCGATCAGCCCGACCAGGCCGACCGTCACACCACTGCCGATCAGGATCTTCCGCTTGGTCGCCGCCTTGCCCTCGGCGACCTGAACCTCCTGCTCGTTCTGCTGTTCCTGGGCGAGCGCCTGCTGGCGGGCGCGCTGTTCAGCCAGCGTCGGCGGCCGCACCTGAGTGTTCTCGTCCTGAAAACGCATGGACCCCCGCCGAGGTGGTTCGGGCGGTTGCTGTCCCCCGTAGCTCTGGTCATCCGTCATCGAACGCTCCCAAATCGCATGAAGTCACATCAACACTAGTCACCCGGCCCGCGCGATGTGCGAGCAACGCGGGCATCATGGAGTAGATGTCTCAAGAGCCTGGACGGTTTCGTTCCCCGAGGATCGCGCTGGAAGCGGTGCGTACTCGCCTGGTCATGGCGGGTGCGTTCGTCGGTGCGCTGATCGCACTCGGGCTCAGTGTCGCGTTCTCGTGGACCGATGACGCCAGTGGCGGCAGCGGGACAGGACCTGGCGGCGGCAAGCTGTCGCCCGCCGCGGAGGAGGCGTTCAAGTCTCCGGCGGGCAGTTGCCTCAACTGGAAGCAGAAGGACGCCGCCGACGTCCACATCGTGCCGTGCGGCGAGGCGCACCTGTTCGAGGTGACCAGCGTCGAGGACATCGGCGGCCAGTTCCCGAAGGGCGCGCCGACCCCGGACATCCCGGCGTGGGAGCGCATCGCGCAGGAGCACTGCCCGGCCAACGCCAAGACCTACCTCGGCAAGCCGCTCGACCCGTACGGCAAGTTCACGGTCAACATCCTGCGCCCGACGGCGGCGCAGTGGTCGGCCGGCGACCGTCAGCTCCGCTGCGGTCTGCAGTGGACGGGACCGGGCGGCGCGCTGCAGACGCTGACCGGCTCGGCGAAGGAGCAGCAGCAGTCGCTGGTCTGGGAGCCCGGAACCTGCCTGGCGCTGGCTGGCAAGACCTTCGGCGACCCGATCGACTGCGCGCGCGAGCACTCGTACGAGATCATCGCGAAGCTCGACCTGAAGACGAAGTTCCCGGACAGCTACCCGTCGCAGGACGACCAGAAGACCTGGCTGGACACCGAGTGCACCAAGGCGGCCGCCGACTACACCGGCGGCGCCGACCTCGGCGACAAGAAGCTCATCCTCACCTGGGACACCCGCGAGACCGAAAGCTGGGACGCCGGCTCGACGCTCGTCAACTGCAAGGTCGCCGCGAAGCTCGAAGACGGCAGCGGCCTCGCCGCGGTCACCGGCAGCGTCAAGGGTGGCCCGCAAGGCGACGCGCCGCCGGAGTCCTCCGCCGCCTCCCCGACGCCGACCAGCGGCGGCTGACCCATGCCCGTGGAGATGACACGGCAACGGTTCGAGGAACTGGTGTCGGAGGCACTCGACGAGCTCCCGCCCGACTTCGCGCGCGCGATGGACAACGTCGTCGTGCTGGTCGAGGAGTTCAACGACGAAGAACCGTCGATCTTGGGGCTGTACCACGGAATCGCGCTGACCGAGCGCCGCACCGACTACGGCGGCGTGCTGCCGGACCGCATCTCCATCTACCGCGAGCCCATCCTCGGCATGTGCGACACCGAGGACGAGGTCGTCGAGGAAATCTTGATCACCGTCCTGCACGAGATCGGGCACCACTTCGGCATCGACGACGCCCGCCTGCACGAACTCGGCTGGGGCTAGCCGCAAACCTCGCTTATCGGGGCGTCCGATGACAGGGTGGGGCGATGCTCAAGCTTCTGGACACCCTGGCCGACCGGACACTCGTCCCGGGTTACACCAAGCTCGGCTATCGCCTGCGCAGCAGGGGCTGGGCGCCCCTCGACAGCATGCGGGGCAAGCGGGTGCTGGTCACCGGGGCGAACAGCGGACTGGGGCGCGCGGCCGCGACGAAGTTCGCGGAGCTCGGGGCGACCGTTCACTTGGGAGTGCGTGACCTCGCCAAAGGGCAACAGGCCAAGGAGGAGCTGGCGGCCAGGTTCCCCGACGCCGAGGTCCACGTCGAACTCTGCGACATGTCCCTTGTGGACACTGTCAGGGAGTTCGCCGCCGAGTTCGTGGCCAGGCACGACACGCTCGACGTGCTCGTGCACAACGCCGGGGTGCTGCCGGCGGACCGGCAGGAGACGAGCGAGGGCAACGAGGTCACGCTCGCCACGCATGTGCTCGGCCCGTTTCTGCTGACCGGAATGCTGGTGCCCGCGTTGATCAGGGCCAAGGGCCGGGTCATCTTCGTCAGCTCCGGCGGGATGTACAGCCAGCAGCTCAATGATCAAGATCCTCAGTTCCGCCAAGGGAAATATCGCGGCGCGACCGCGTACTCCAGGACGAAGCGGATGCAGGTCGTGCTCTCGGGGCTCTGGGCCGAACGGCTCAAGGGTGACGGGATCACCGTCCACAGCATGCATCCGGGGTGGGCCGCGACGCCGGGGGTCAGTGACTCGCTGCCCGGGTTCGCGACGGTCATGGGACCTTTGCTCAGGAACGCGGACGAGGGCGCCGACACCGTGGTGTGGCTGGCATCCGCACCGGAAGCCGCACGGGAAACGGGCCTGTTCTGGCACGATCGGGCACCCCGCCCGGAGCACTATTTCCCGTGGACCAAGGAATCCGCAGCGCAGCGGGCGAGATTGTGGGCTTTCTGCGAGGAAACCACCGCCGGAGCATGATCGTAAACTCGTAGTGAAGACTCAACCACGCTGAGAGATATTCTGCGGTAGCCTCTAACGCACAGTCAGTGAACGACTCCGACTCGTGCTGGGGAGGCACAATGAGCGAAGCCGTGAGCTCAGGGGCAGACCGAAGACTGCTTTGGTTGCTGTCGTCGAGCGCGGTCTCCAATCTCGGCGATGGCATCGGCAAAGTGGCGTTCCCCTTGCTCGCGGCCACGCTGACCCGCGACCCCGTGCTCATCGCCGGGCTGTCGGCGACCCAGTTCCTGCCGTGGCTGCTGTTCGCGCTGGTGGCGGGCGCGCTGATCGACCGGATCGACCGCCGCAAGGCGATGATCTACGCCAACCTCGCGCGTGCGCTGATCGTCGGCGCGATGGCGCTGCTGGTCTACACCGGCGGCGTGACGATCGCGGTCGTCTACGTGGCCGCGTTGCTGATCGGCACCGCCGAGACGATCGCCGACAGCGCGGCCAACGTGCTCATCCCGGCCGTCGTCGACCACGACCGGCTGGAGAGCGCCAACAGCAAGCTCCAGGCCTGCGAGATCGTCGGGCAGACCTTTCTCGGCGGACCGCTCGGCAGCGCGACGTTCGCGTTGTTCGCGGTCTTCCCGTTCCTGCTCAACTCGGCCGGTTTCGCGTTGGCGGCCGGGCTTCTGGTCGCGCTCGCCGGCTCGTTCCGCGCCAAGCCGAGCACGCCGAGCGCCGAGCCGACCCGGCTGCGCACGGAGCTCGCCGAGGGCATCGGCTGGCTCGTCCGGCATCGGCTGATGCTGCGGCTGGTGGTCATCGCCGGGCTGGTCAGCCTCACTTCCGAGCTGGCACAAGCACAACTGGTGCTTTACGCGCTCCAGGACGCGAAGCTGAGCGCGGCGACGTTCGGCGTGTTCGCGCTCATCGGCGGTGTCGGCGGGCTGGCGGGCGCCGCGGTGGCACCGAAACTGATCAAGCGGACCAGTCGCGGATCGGTGCTCTCCAGCGGGATCGTCTGCTGTGGACTCGGCATCGGCGGGATGGGGCTGATCACCCAGCCTGCGGTGTCGGCGACGTTGTTCGGCCTGTTCGCGGCGGCGATCGTGGCGGTCAACGTCGTGCTCGGCACGGTCCGGCATTCCGTGGTGCCCAGCGAGTTCCTCGGCCGGGTGCTCGGTGTCTGGCGGACTGTCGTCTGGGGCGCGGTGCCGGTCGGCGCGCTGCTCGGTGGCCTGCTGACCCGCGCGCTCGGCACGTCGAGCGCGACGTTCCTCGTCTCCGGTGTGCTGCTGCTCGGGATCGGCGCGTTCTCCGTGACGGCGTTACGTACGTTTTCGCTGGACGTCCGTCCGGTAACAGCCTGCGCACAACCGTGAATTAGTGCGATCGGCCCGATGAATTGCGGGCGTTTTGGTGCTGAAATGACAGCCGACCCTGCACCAGGGAGGCGCACCATGGACGTTGCCGCCGCTCCGGAGACCGACATGGCTCCGGATGAGGTCCCGGCTTCCCGAAGACCACTGGTTTTGGCCGGGGTAATCGGTTTCGTGATCGGCGGCGGGTTGCTGGCCGTGTTGTGGGGAGCCTCCGCGTCGAGCGCGGGCGCCGTCGATGACGCCAGAGCCGCCTGCGAAACCCTGGACCGGATGGGCGAGCTGCCGGTGACGATCAGCCGCACGGAGACGGGTTTGCTGGCGCCGGGTCTCATCCACCAGGTCACGGCGGCTCGCGAACTCGCGGCCGCCGCGGCCGAGGGGAACAAGAACTACCAGGAGCTGTCCAACCATGTCGACGCGGTGAGTCGCATGGTGATCAGCCTGCATTTCAACGAGACCTCCGGGCACAAGCACCTGGAGCAGGCCAAGCAGATCTGCGCCCGCATCTAGGGCGTGTCTCCTGATTCTGGTCGATGGGCTTCGTGATCCAGGTGGTTCCTGACGGTGCGGGTGATTCGTCCTCGTACCGGGTTGTACTCGGATGGATCGCCCGTGCCGTCAGGGGCCGCCTGGGCGCGAAGACCGCGATCAGAATCAGGAGACACGCCCTAGGCCTTGTGCACGGTTTTCACGGTCAGCTGGTTACCGGGGATTTCCTTGCCAGCGCAACCGGTTCCGGGTGCCGCGACGAAGTTCGACGCGGTTTCCTGCGGCAGGTAGACGCGCAGTCCCTTGACCTCGGTCGGACGGCAGGCCGCCGAGTCGAAGTTGCGCACCTGGACGAAGCCGATGTCGGCGGCGGCGGACTGGCCGTTCGCCAGCTGGATGGCGTCGCCCTTGGTGCCGTCGCGGAACGCGTCCTTGCCGACCTGGTGGCCGTCCTCGCCCGCGACGTAGGAGATGCCGGGGAAGCCCTGGATCGTGCACGGCTTCCCGCTGACGTTCTTGATCAGCAGCGGCCGGTACACCGTGCCGGCGGCGGCGTCTCCGGTGCCGAGGCTGAGCTGCACGTCCTTGGACTTGCAGAGCCCGTCGTCGGGTTTGGGCGCGGCCTGCTGCACGGTCGACGTCGGCTCGGCGGGGCTCGGCGGCGTCTCCGATGACGACGACGAGGACGGTGCCGAGCTGGGCGATGGCGGCGCGGCCGGGTTGCCCGATGGGCTGTTCCCGCATGCGGCGAGCGCGGCGGCCATCGCCACCGAACCTGCGACCACCCCGACGCGCGTGACTTTGTTTCGCACCATGGTCTTTCGCCTCCCTGTGCTGGTGAGGAACTACTGGGTAGACGTCCAGCCCGTGTCCGGGTTGCACCTGTTCCCTCTACCTGGTGAATTCCCCACGGCACAAAAAGTAATCGTCCGTGCGCGTGCGTGCTAGTCGAGCGGGAGGCCTGCCCAGCTGTGGCAGTGCCAGCCGCCGCCGGCGACCGTCTCGAACACGACGATGCCGGTGTTCGGGATGAAGCCCTGGTCCGCGGTCTCCGGCCCGACATTGTCCGCCAGCCATTCGCCGGTCAGCCGCATCGCGCCACCATGGCTGACCAGCACGATGATGCCCGCGGGGTCGGTTTCCTCGTGCTTCGCGCGCAGGTCGCCGATGGCCGTCAACATGCGGGCCTGCACCTCTTCGCCGCTCTCGCCACCCGGCATCCGCACGCCGAGGTCGCCCTGCAGCCAGCTGCGGGCGACCTGCAGGTACAGGTGCGTCGACTCGGCGTCGGTCGCGCCTTCGAGGTCACCGGCCGCGACCTCCTTGACCCCGTCGATCACCTGCACCTCGTGCCCGAGCGCGGCGGCCAGCGGCGCGGCCGTCTGCTGCGCGCGGACGGCCTGCGACGCGTAGATCGCGACGATCGGCTCGCCGCTCAGCGTGTCGACCAGCGCGTTGGCCTGCTCCTGGCCGAGGTCGGTGAGCGGCGGGCCGGGCAGCTGCGTGTCGAGCGCGCCGCGCACGTTGCCGATGGTCTGCCCGTGCCTGATCAGGAACAGCCTCACGCCAGATCTCCCTTGCGGACGGCCTCGAGCCAGGACGCCGCCTGGTCGAAGTCCTCGTTGCCTGCGTCCGGCTGGACGGTGGCCGCGACGCCGTCGGCACGCGGGTGCGAGCCGAGGAAGCGGACGTTGGTGCAGCGCCGCCGCAGCGCGGCCAGCGCGTCGCCGATGCGCGGCTCCGCGATGTGGCCCTCGAAGTCGATGAAGAAGTGGTACTCGCCGAAGTTGTTCCGCGTCGGCCTGGCGTCCAGTTTGGTCAGGTTGATGCCGCGGAAGGCCAGCTCGGTGAGCAGTTCGGCGAGCGTGCCGGTGCGGTTCGGGGTGGACGCGATGATCGAGGTCCGGTCGGCGCCGGTCGCGGCGGGGATCTCACCGGGCAGCTTGAACAGCAGGAACCGGGTCTGCGCGTCACGCAGGTCGGCGACCCCGGTGGCCAGCACCTCGAGCGGATAGTGCTCGATGGCGACCGGCGCGCAGACCGCGGCGTCGACCTCGCCCGCGTCGACGGCGACGGCGGCCGCCGCGGTCGACGAGGTGGCGATCTGGCGCGCGTCGGGCAGGTTCTCCTCCAGCCAGAGCCGCACCTGTGAGAGCGCGGGCGGGTAGCTGGCGACGGTCTTGACCTCGGTCGTGCCGGGGCGCACCAGGATGCTGAAGTGCACCGGGAGCAGCCACTCGGCGACGGCGACCAGCGGCGAGCCCTCGTTGAGCCCGTCGAGCGTCGGCGTGATCGCGCCCTCGACCGAGTTCTCCACCGGCACGCAGGCGCCGTCGGCCGCGCCTTCGCGGACCATGGCGAGCGCGGCGCGAATGGTCACCGCGGGCACGAGTTCGTCGCCGGGTGCGGCCAGTGCGCGCGCGGCCTGCTCGGTGAAGGTTCCTTGTGGGCCGAAGTATGCGATCCGTGACACCTCGCCAGGCTAGGGCGTGTCTCAAAGTCATGGCCGATGGGCTCCGTGATCCAGGTGGTTCCTGGCGGTGCCGCGCAATCATCCTCGTACCGGGTTGTACTCGGGTGATTGCGCGGTGCCGCCAGGGGCCGCCTGGGCGCGGAGACCGCGGCCATGACTTTGAGACGCGCCCTAGTCACCTACGTAGTGGGCACTTTCACTCGGACAGCCGGTAGCCCAAACGGTTACCAGCGGTGGCGTTTTTTGACATGCTGGGACCGTGACCGCCGAATCGGGCACACACACCGGCCGGGAGCAGCGGCTCTTCTCCCGGTCTCCGGAGCTGGTGCTGTGCGCCGTCGATGAACCGTTAGCCCGCGCCTGGGAGTCCGTACCGGCCACAGTGGACGGATCTGTCCGGGTACACCGCGGGTCGGTGCTCGACGTCGTCGCACAGGCCGTGGTCAGCCCGGCCAACTCGCTCGGCTGGATGCGTGGCGGCATCGACGCGGTCTACGCGCGTGCCTACCCGGGCGTCGAGCAGAATGTCCGCAGCGCGGTGCTGCACTTCCATGGTGGCGAGCTGCCGGTCGGCGAGGCTGTGGTCGTTCCCACAGGCGAGACGGCGCCCGCGTGGCTCATCAGCGCGCCGACCATGCGCCGTCCCGGTGAGCGGCTGCCGGACGACACCGTGCACCCCTATCTCGCGGCGCGCGCGGTCTTCCTGAAATGGCGCGACGGCAAGCTGGAGCAGGGACTTGATGTACGCCAGGCCGTCGATACCATCGCGATGCCCGGTTTGGGTACCGGCGTCGGGGGCGTCGCACCCCAGACCTGCGCACGCCAGGTAGCGGCCGCCTGGGAAGAGGTCTTTTCCGGTCGCTGACGCCACCCGTATAAGGGGTGGACTACATCACAGCGCGTTTGCGCGTCGTCTGGCCTACCGTTGGTATGGCGTTACGCAGTTGTACGCAAACGGCAGGAGATGCGCATGCCGCGGGTACGTGAGCTCAGCCCGTACGTGGAGCTTCACCGTGAACAGTGGCGCGAGCTGCGTAGCTCGACCCCGCTGCCGCTGACCGCCGATGAGCTGCTGCGCCTGCGCGGCCTCGGCGAACAGGTGGACCTGGCCGAGGTGGCCGAGGTCTACCTCCCCCTTTCCCGGCTGATCAATCTGCAGGTCGCCGCCAGGCAGCGCCTGTACGAGGCGACGACGACGTTCCTCGGCGAGGACAGCAAGGACACCAAGGTCCCCTACGTCATCGGCATCGCGGGCAGCGTCGCGGTCGGCAAGTCGACCACCGCCCGCATCCTGCGCACGCTGCTGGCCCGCTGGCCGGACCATCCCCGCGTCGACCTGGTCACCACCGACGGGTTCCTGTACCCGCGCGCCGAGCTGATGCGCCGCGGGATCATGCACCGCAAGGGTTTCCCCGAGAGCTACGACCGCCGCGCGCTGCTGCGCTTCGTGACCGACGTGAAGTCGGGCGCCGAGCGGGTCAGCGCGCCGGTCTACTCGCACCTGGCGTACGACATCCTCCCTGGTGAGGAGCAGGTCGTGCAGCGGCCGGACATCCTCATCATCGAGGGCTTGAACGTGCTGCAGCCCGGCCCGAGACTGACCGTCTCCGACCTGTTCGACTTCTCGATCTACGTCGACGCGAACAGCGCCGACATCGAGCGCTGGTACATCGAGCGGTTCCTCAAGCTGCGGCACACCGCGTTCGCGGACCCGGCCTCGCACTTCCACCACTTCGCGGGCCTGCCGGACGACGAGGCCCGCGCCGAAGCGCGGCACCTCTGGCGCACCATCAACGAGCCCAACCTGGTGGACAACATCAAGCCCACCAGGCCGCGCGCGACGTTGGTGCTCCGCAAGGACTGCGACCACTCGATCAACCGGGTCCGCCTGCGCAAGCTCTAAGGCGTCAAAACGATCTTTCCGGTGGTGCGGCCGGTCTCGACCAGGCGGTGCGCCTCGGCGACCTCGTCGAGCGGCAACACGCGCTCGACGTGGATCTTGACCACGCCCGACTCGACGAGCTCGGCGATCTTCGCCAGCTCATCGCCGTTCGCCTCGCAGTACAGCCGGAAGTAACCCGGCTCGCCCGCGAGCTGATCGGAGCCGAGCGCGTCGACGAAAACGCCGCCCGATTTCACTAGTTCGAGTGAAGGCTGCGCAGCTTCCCCGCCGACGAGATCGAACACGAGGTCCACCGGCTCGAGCTTGGTGAAGTCCTCGGCCGTGTAGTCGATCAGCTCGTCGGCGCCGAGGTCACGCAGGAACCCGTGCTTCGCGGCCCGCGCGGTGCCGATGACCGTGGCGCCGCGTTCGCGCGCGAACTGCACGGCCAGGTGGCCGACCCCGCCCGCCGCCGCGTGGATCAGCACACGATCACCCGACCGCAGCTTCGCGAGCCCCTGCCAGGCGGTCAGCGCGGCCACCGGCAACGCGGCGGCGTGCACGTGATCGATGCCGTTCGGCTTGCGCGCCAGCGAGTCCTGCGCGACGACGACGTACTCGGCGTACGCACCGGCCGGCGACAGCAGCATCCCGAAGACCTCGTCGCCCACCTCGAACTTCCCCGCGCCCGGCCCGGTCGCCTCGACGACGCCGGAGACGTCGCAGCCGAGCCTGAACGGCGGCTCCCCGAAGTACCGGATTTGACCGGACCGCAGCCGCCAATCCGCCGGGTTGACCCCGACCGCGCGCACCTTGACCAAGACCTCGCCGTCGCCGGGCACCGGACGGTCGACCTCGACCATCTCCAGCACCTCGGGACCACCGAAAACCGACTGACTGACCGCTCGCATCTTCATGGGAACAATCCTCGATGCGATGGTCACTCTTGTGAAGAAGGCACCTTTTTGATATCCAGGTACCTTATGGATACCGTCCGCCACCTGCATCCAGACAAGAGCTGGGTCGATTCCTACCTTGAGGACTGCCCAGCCAGGACCGTGCTCGACGCACTCGCCAACAAGTGGACGCTGCTGGTGGTCTCGGCGCTGCGCCAGCACGACGGCCCGATGCGGTTCAACGAGCTCCGCCGCAGGCTGACCGGGATCACCCAGAAGATGCTCACGCAGACGCTGCGCGGGCTGGAGCGCGACGGTCTCGCCACCAGGAAGGTCTATCCGACGGTCCCGCCGCGGGTCGAATACCTGCTCACCCCGCTCGGCGTGGACGCCGGAAAACTACTCAACGCGATCGGCGAATGGTCGGAGCGGAACGTCTCCGAGATCCTCAGTTCGCGGGCCGCTTTCGACGCCAGGCCGGACCACTCGTAACGAACGCCCCTCGCGGAACGTCAGAGGTTCCACCAGGGGCGTTCGTGACAGCCTTCGAGCATCGAACTACGCCGTACCGGTGATCGGGGCCGGTTCCGGCGGGCACTCGTCGCTGGCCGCGACCACTCGGTGCCGGAAGTGTCGGCCGATCGGCCGAGCAACGCAGCGCAGCTGTAACCGCTTGGCCGATACCAGTAGGGGTTGACGGGAGCCACGCTTAAGGCAGTTCAAACCACTCCTGACCTGCGGGGAGGCCAGAAATGTTTTCACTCATCATGACTTGGATCGGTGCGCTGCTCGGCATGGCGCTGTTGGTCGCCATGGCGGTGGGCACCTTCGTGGTCGATCTGGACGACGCGTTCGGGGACCGACGGCGGAAGGCCGCCGATGTCAGGGAGGCCAGTCCGCCGGTCGGTTAGCCGTCACATCTGGGAGAGTGCCTTGCGGTACTCGTCGAGGTCGAAGGCCAGCTCGTCGGTCCCAGCGGGCTGAAGCTGCTTCGCCAGCACCTCGGTCAGCCGCTCGAGCACGTCGTCGCGCTCCGCCCCGCTTTCGGAGAGCCTCGACGCCGCTTCCCAGACCTCGGCAGGCTCGTTGTCCCAGAGCTGATCCACCACGGCCGTCTTGAGCGCGAGCTGCATCCGCGGCTCGCCGTCGAACTCCTCGGCCGCCAGCGCCTCGTGATACTCCGGGTGCTCACCGATCACCAGCAGCCTGCGCTGCTCGGGGTCGGTGGGCTCCAGCTCGAGCTCCTCGTCGCCGATCTCGGTGTAGACCGAGGGGATGGCGAACATGCGGCGCTCGATCGTCTCGGCGATCTCCTCGGCGCTGTCGAACTCCTCGGTGCCGTCGAGGTAGACGTCGGCGGCCGAGTCCTCGTCCTGCCCGAACTCCTCCAGGTAGTCCGCGACCGCGCTGAGCAGCGCCAGCTTGGCGGCGTCCGGCACACCAGCCCGGTCCGCGCCCCAGCCGGCCCAGGCGAGCAGCACGTCGCCGAGCACCGGCTCGTACTCCTCGTCGAGCTCGAACTCGCCGTCCAGCAGTGACTCAAGGAACCGCGCGAGCTTCTCCGGGCCGACCCGCAGCGGGTTGACCGGCTCGTACTCGCAGCCGTAGTCGACGAGCAGCCGCGCCACCGCGCGGGTCGCCTCGTTGTCCTCGACCTCGTGCTCCGCCGCGAGGAACTCGGCGACGACCTCGTCGCGCGCCTCGTCGGTCAGCTCGAGCAGCTCGGGCGACTCGGCGGCCTGGGGGAAGGCGCGCAGCCGCACCAGCGCGAGCGAGCGGAACCGGGCGAAGTCCTCGCTGACGTCGGGCTCTTCGATCGCGTCCGTGGTCGCGAACCCGTCGGCGAGCAGCTGGTGCGCCCGCGCCGGCTCGACGTCGACGATCGTGACCAGGTCGCTGTCCTCGGCCGCCTGCTTGCGCATGTCGGCGAGCACCTCGTCCGGCGCGTCGACCACGACGACGTCGCGCACGCGGCCGCCGTCGGTGAAGTCGAGCAGCGCGAGCACGCCGTGCTTGGCCTCGCCGTAGCTGAAGGTGCACAGCAGCGACGTCTCGTCGCCGTAGACGTCACGGCTGGCGATGCACTCGCCGAGGGTGACCTGGCCGAGCGTGTCGGCCCAGTCTGGCGCCGGGATACCGCGGCCCAGCACGGTCTCCAGCGCGGCCGCGGCCTCCTCGCGCTCCTCCTCGGTCTCGCCGAGCACCTTGAGCGCGGCCAGCAGCGCGGCGGCGCCGGGGGTGATCTTGCGGCTCGCGAAGCCGATCAGCTCCAGGCCGAGCGGCGACTCGTCCTCTTCGAGCGGGAAGTCCCACCACTGCCCGGTCACCTCGGAGGTCAGCAGCTCGACTTCCAGCGGGTCCGGCTCGGTGCCGACGGACGCGAAGTCCTTGAGGATGTCCTTGAAAAGACCGTTCACACTCTGCGGCTCGGGCTCGGAAACCCTCTTGCGCACACGACTCACCGGGCTCATGTCGCACATGCTTCCATCGCGGATTTCGCCATCGTCAAAGACCCCGATCGAGCATGCCGGCGAACGCGTCCTCGGTGATCACCGGAATGCCGTAGTCCCTGGCCTTCCGGCCCTTGCCGGACAGCGTGTCGGGATCGGCCGCGACCAGCAGTTTCACCTTCTTCGTGACGGCGGGATGGACGTTGAGGCCCGCGTCGAGCGCGCGCTGCTCCCAGTCGGGACGCGGCTGGCTCATCTCGCCGGTGAAGACGACCCGGTCGCCGCGTTCGAGCACGAACCGGTCGATCACCGGCGGACGGCCGCGCGGCGCGTCCCGCAGCGCGTGGTCGACGTCGTAGACGGTGAGTCCGAGCAGGTCACCGACCTGGCGGAGATCGGCGAGCTCGGCGGCGGTGACTCGGCCGTCGACGAGCGCGGCGGTGGCCAGCTGGCCGAGGTAGGCGCGGTGCAGGCCGGTCGCGGTGATCCGGTCGATGCCGAGTTCGGCGGCGATGGTGACCAGCGCGTCGGCCTCGGCGACCGAGATGTGCCGATCCAGAAGTGCCTGATCGAGTGAAGCGAGGTAAGCCGTCTGCTCGCCGTCTGCGTGCGTGGTCGGGAGGTTCTCGACGAGCCTGGCGAGGAAGTGCTCGTCCCTGGCTTCGGCGTGCTCCCTGGCCATCCACGGCGCCTCGTCACCGAAGAACGACGGCCACGGGTGCTCACCCGCGAGTTCGAGTTCTTGGCGCCAGCGCGGACCTTCCGGGTCCATGCGCAGGTAACCGCCGAGCAACCGCGCGGTGGCGAACGCGTCGGCGCTGGCGCGGTGCGCGTCTTCGATGGTGATGCCGAACGCGGCACAGCAGTCGGCGAGACTCCGGCCCGCGCCGGGCAGATAACGCTGGCCCAGCTGCATCGTGCACATGCCGACGTGCGGCCCGAGCGGGACGCGGTAGCCGTGGCGCGCGTACTCGGAAGCGAGGAAGCCGCCGTCGAAGCGGAGGTTGTGCGCGACCATGACCCGGCCGGCCAGCAGCCGGGCGAGCTCACCCGCGACCTGGTCGAACGTCGGCGCGCGCAGGATCTGCGCCGCCGTCACGCGATGGATCCGCTGCGGCCCGAGATCCCGGCGCGGATTGACGAGCGTTTCCCACTGGCCGGTGATTTCCCCGATCGGTGAAACGTGCACCACGGACAATTCGACGACGCGATCCCGGCGGGTGGAATCCAGCCCGGTCGTTTCGAGGTCGACGACGGCGTATCCCGCCATACTGAGTCCTCCACGGTGTCACGTAGCGAAAGCACGTGACAGCTTGCCGTATCCGATCGGCATTTCCGGGAGGACTCGCCGTAAAACACGAACGCCGGGGCGACGGTTTTCAGGCGGGCGCGGTCGCCTGGATTCGAGCAGGGATCCCGAATCGGCCGTCGCCCCGGCTTGATCGCGGGACGAGCTCGATGGGGATAACGACGGGACCCCGCCGGAAGTTACGCCCGAACCACCTTGGGCAGCGCGATTCTCGCGTTGCGGACCTCGGCCAGCAAACGGGTCTTGCGTTTGTGAGTTTCCACCAGATCGGCCAGGTACGAGCTGAATTCCTCAGCGCTGTCCGCCCGTTTGTGCAAAGTCCGGAGTTTGCGCAGCTGTTTGGCCGCTTCCCGGTAGTAAGAAGGATCTTTGTGCGCGATCAATTCATCGACATGAATCTTGTAAACCGGGATCACTTCGACCGGATGATCTTGTTCACGCAGTTCGGCGAGTTCGAGTCGCAGTTCGAGCGAGCCACCGTAGCGAGTGGACACCCGCCAGGCCTCGTCCGGCCGTTCCTCGGTCAGCAGTACGCGGACGAGCTCGTCGGCGACCGCCGCGTCCTCGTCGGCGCGTTCCCGCAGCAACGACAGCGCGGCCCGCTTCTGCGCCGGCCACTGGCCATGTTCGGTGGCGACCTCACGCAACGCCAAGTAGGCGGCATGCGACGGTTTGCGGTCGAACTCGGTGCGGCGCAAGGTAAGCGCCTCGTCGGCCTGTCCGGCCTCCTGGTACGCGCCGGCCAGCTCGTCGACCACCGGCGCCCGCGACGGGCCCTTGTCGTGCGCGAGCGCCTTGGCCGCGTGCGCGATGGCCTCGGCGTGCCGCCCGGCGCCGCGCAGCACCCTGACGATCTTGAGGCTGATGTCCAGCCGAGGCGGTTTCGCCGAGAGGATGGCGACGAGCGCGTCGACATCGCCGGAGATTTCGGCGATGTCCTCCCTGAGCCGCTCGGCCGTCGCCAGCTGATGACCGTCGACGCCATCGGCGATCATCTTGTCCACAGTGGACTTGATACGGGCGATGCCCTTGTCACCCAGCGCCTGCGCGAAGTCGGCCAGTTCGATCTCCGGCCAGTCCCGCTCGCCGAACTCGATCCGCAGAATCCAGTCGGCGAGCCCGTTCACGTCCGGCGGATGCGCCACGCAGGCACGCGCGTAGAGCTCGACGGCCCGTTCGAGCTCGTCGTAGACCACGCCGGAGTAGTCGTCGATCTGTTCCAGCACCCGGCTGATGTCGTCGACCGTGCGCCGGGCCAGCGGCGCCAGGTCCGCGCGGCTGCCCGCGTCGAGCAGGCGCTGCAAGGTGTCCAATACGGACCCGACCTTGGTCGCGTACTCGAAGCTGCCGCCGACGGCCGCGGTGTCGAGCAGCCGATGCGCCTCGGCGACGTCGCCACCCTGCGTACCCGCCTTCAGCTCGAGCGCGCGCCGCAACTCGGGGTCGCGGCCGGCTTGGGCATGGAGGAGCTCGATCAGCGTTTCCGCGTCCAAGGTGCGCAAATACCCGCGCAGATCCGTCGTCGAACTCATCTCGGCCATTTTGCCGCACCGCCGCAACCGAGCGTGTGGGCCAACCGCGTAGTCTTTTCGGCCTAATATGCTACGGAAAGTCACCGCTGTCGAAGCCCTTCCAACACGGCTTGCACTGTGCGAACGTCTGGCGGAGCCGCCGTCGACGACCGCACGGCCTGTAACGAAAGCGGTTCCGCGGGCGCCCGCAACACCGGCCCCCGAATCCGTCCGGTCAACCGCGTCGCAAGACAGAAAACCAGCCCGGCCAAGATCAAAATCGCCGCGCCGGCGGCGAGCGCCCCGGTCAGCGTCCGCCGTCCACTGTCGACAGCGAGCTGAGTCGCATAGGTACTTTGCCGGGTGTACAAGGCGGACAGCTGCTCTCCGACATCCCGCGCGGCCGCCCGCCAGTCGGCGTCGGCGATCGGCGGCGAGCCCCCGGTGACCAGCGCGTACTCGACGGCGGTCACCCGGCTCCAGCTCTCGCTGCTGATCAGCGCGGTGTACAGCTCCGTCCCATAGGCACTGAGCTTCCCGCCCGCCGCGTCGAGATTCGCATGGTAGACACCGATTTGCGCGGCATACTCCCGGCTTTCCCGCGCGGGCACCGAGCCCGCGGCGGCCAGCACATCGGTCCGGAACATCCCTTCGGTGGCCCGCAGCAACTGCACGGCCGTCTCTTGTTCGACGGCCAGCCGCGCGTTCGGCGCGTCCCGTGCGAACCCTTCGAGCTTCGTGATCGCTCCGTCGATGGCCTGATTGAACTCGGCAGCCGACCGTCCGGCCTGTACCGCGACAGTCCGCGAATCCTGTTGCGCCGTAATGAATCGCGACGCCTCGCTGGCCGCCTGAACACCTTGTTCCGCGAAGTTCCGCACCTGCGCGGCCTGCCGGATGAGCAATCCCGCGACCACGACGGCGACCAGCACCAAGGCGACGGTCGGCACCAAAACCGTGATCCGGCTACGCAGCGTCTCGGTATACCTCAAGTGGGCCCAGCTCCTTCCCTGAGCGGCCCCGAGCCACCAACAAGCTATGCAGTCTGCAATTTGCACGTCAACGCGTGTCCGCCATACGGCCGTTTGCACTGCGTGACCGTCACGGACCGGGTTCGCCATACTGGCCGGGTGACCCTCGAAGACCTCATCCAGCGCCTGCGCGACTTCGCCGCCGCCCGTGACTGGGAGCCGTACCACACCCCGAAAAACCTGGTCATGGCCTTGTCCGGCGAAGTCGGCGAGCTGACTTCGCTGTTCCAATGGCTCACGCCCGACGAGGCGAAGGCCTGGCGCGACGACCCCGCGCTGGAGGCGAACGTCCTCGACGAGATCGCCGACGTGACCCTCTACTTGGTACGCCTCGCCGACGTACTCGGCCTCGACCTGTTCGCCGCCGCCAACGCCAAGATCGACCGCAACGAACTGCGTTTCCCCGCCCTGGAGCGCTAAACGACGGTCAGCCGCGGCCGTCCCGGCGACACCGGCCGCGGCCGGTGTCGCGTCGAGACGGCCGCGACGACGAGCCCGAACATCATCCCGGAGAGGTCGTCGGACCCGAGCCGCAGTTCCGCGGCGACGTCGTGCACGCTCTTGCCGTTCTCCCGCAGCGCGGCGAAGACCTTGGTCAGCAGTTGCGAGGTCTCACCGGGAATCCCGTCCGGCTCGCCCTTGCGATAGCCGAGCCTGCTCAGCTCGACGCACGCCGACCGATATTGCCAGTCGCTGAGCATGTCGAGCTCGTGCAGCCGGTAGGTGAGCGCGAGCGCGGAGACCCGCCAGATCTGTTTGCCCTCCAGGATCTGGTCGATCAACGGAGCCTGCGGCATCAGCGCGCGAACACTTTCGTTCGGCATCAGGAACGCGCCGGCGAACGCGTTGGCTTGCTGCTCCGCCTCGGGGCCACGCGACTCCCTCGCCCCGGCGTGCATGACAAGGTGCCCGAGTTCGTGCGCGGCGTCGAACCGGCTGCGTTCCGGCGTCTTGCCGGTGTTCAGGAAGACAAAAGGCGTGCTCGCCTGCCAGAACGAGAACGCGTCGACCTCCGAATGCTCGGTGGCCAGCGAGAACACCCGCACCCCGTGCGCCTCGAGCAGATGAATGACGTTCGGGATCGGTTCGTTCCCCAGCCCCCACCGCGCCCGCGTCATCTCGGCGGCGGTCTCGGGATCCGGATGGTCGAGTGTGGGCAGATCCGGTTCAGGCAACCGGAAAGTCTCTTCGAGCCAAGCGTTGAACTCGACCGCCAGCACCCCGGCACTGACCGCGGACGCCCGCTTCCCCAGGCTCAGCTTGCTCCGCGCCCGGAAGGCGACGGCCGTCTCAGGCACCTCTTCGCCGGGAGGCGCCATGAAGAACGCCTCGGGAAAGCCCAGCACCAAAGCCAGCCTTCGCAGCGTCCCGGCACTGGGCTGCTGCCTGCCACGCTCGTAGTTGGTCACGCTCTGCGCGCTGACGTCCAACCGCCGTGCCAGCTCGGCAACGGTGAGGCTGCGCCGTTTACGCGCCAGCGTGATCCGCTCGGGGGTAACCATGATCCCGCCATTGTTGTTCGCCTGCTCCGCCGCCGCGCGTCGGGGTCAGCGCATCTCAACGGTGACGAGCGATCCTTCACCCGCCGGGGAATCCACCCGCACCACCGGCGGGAAGCTTTTCGGCGCCAAGCAAAGCCGCTTCGCCCACGACGTGATCTTCTGCCCCTGACTCGTCGGCGCGGGCTGCGAGACCTCGATGTGCACCCGCCGTTCGCCGGTCTTGTCTTCCTCGTACCGCGTGACGACGAACCAGGTCTTGGCGACCTCGGCCTTGTCCAGCCCGAGGTACTCGTCGATCCCCGGGATCGCCATGCCGACGAGGTCGTTGTGCGCGGTCAGGTTCGCGTTGACCGCCCCGATCTCGTGGTAGCTCTCAAGCCTGCCGTCGGGATTGCCGGTGTGCTCGTTGCCCTGCATGACCCCGACGTAGATGTCCCCGTTCGGGCTCACCATGAACGGGGCGTTGGCCCGGTTCTCCGGCGTCCACCCCTGGCGGTGATAACGCCGGCGCAGCTCGCGAACCCTCGCCATCCAGTCCCGCAGCCCGTCCGCGGTGCTGGGGTCGAACTCCGTGACCAACCCACGTTCCTCAACGCCTTTGCGCACGGCGATGTAGAGGTCCTCCCGCCTGAGCCCGAGCCTCGCCAGCCCGGCATCAACGGCAGCGGCCCCGTGATAGGCGTCAGAGACGAAGTCGGGCAGCAGCTCGCCAGGCAACGCAGACATCGCTTCCCCCTCCTCAACGGTTATGACAACCCTACCGCAAATGCGGTCCCAATCTCATAAGCCAGCCCCAGCGTGTCGCCCACCGCGAAGCGCAAACTCCCGTACGGGACCGGCAAAGATGCGTACGCGAGCAGCAAACACCGGCTCCGGGCTGGCGTACCCAGAGAGTCGGCACGCGTGCTCAGCAAGTCGGCTCGCGTACCCGAAGGGTCGGGACGCGTGCCTGGGGAGTCGGGACCGTCTCTGGATGGCCGACACGAGGTGCCTGGGCGTGGGATACGGCGTGCCGACTCCTCAGGTACGCGCGGCGACTCTCCAGGCACACGCGCCGTCCGTCCAGGCACGCGACCGCGGCGGGTTTCGGGCATAAAAAAGGGCCCGGCCCCGGGAGAACCTGGGGTTCTCGACCGGGGCCGGGCCTTTATGTTGAGTTCGGCGGCGTCCTACTCTCCCACAACCCTTCGGTTGCAGTACCATCGGCGCTACCAGGCTTAGCTTCCGGGTTCGGAATGGGACCGGGCGTTTCCCTGGCGCTATAACCACCGAAACACTACGAAACAACACACTCACTGAGCCGATCTAGCTGGCCCGGGTGTGGGGTTTCAGAGCTGTAGAGTGGATGCGAAGCATTTTTGTGGGCAAGCCCTCGGCCTATTAGTACCAGTCAACTCGATAACACATTACTGTGCGTCCATTTCTGGCCTATCAACCCAATGGTCTGTTGGGGGCCTTAACCCCTCAAAGGGGGTGGGATACCTCATCTTGGAACAGGCTTCCCGCTTAGATGCCTTCAGCGGTTATCCCTTCCGAACGTGGCCAACCAGCCATGCCACTGGCGTGACAACTGGCACACCAGAGGTTCGTCCGTCCCGGTCCTCTCGTACTAGGGACAGCCTTCCTCAAGTATCCTACGCGCGCGGCGGATAGGGACCGAACTGTCTCACGACGTTCTAAACCCAGCTCGCGTGCCGCTTTAATGGGCGAACAGCCCAACCCTTGGGACCTACTCCGGCCCCAGGATGCGACGAGCCGACATCGAGGTGCCAAACCATGCCGTCGATATGGACTCTTGGGCAAGATCAGCCTGTTATCCCCGGGGTACCTTTTATCCGTTGAGCGACACCCCTTCCACCAGGTGGTGCCGGATCACTAGTCCCGACTTTCGTCCCTGCTCGACATGTCTGTCTCACAGTCAAGCTCCCTTGTGCACTTGCACTCAACACCTGATTGCCAACCAGGCTGAGGGAACCTTTGGGCGCCTCCGTTACTCTTTGGGAGGCAACCGCCCCAGTTAAACTACCCATCAGGCACTGTCCCTGAACCAGATCATGGTCCGAGGTTGAGATTCCCAATTCGACCAGAGTGGTATTTCAACAACGACTCCACAACCACTAGCGTGATCGCTTCACAGTCTCCCACCTATCCTACACAAGCCGAACCGAAAACCAATACCAAACTATAGTAAAGGTCCCGGGGTCTTTCCGTCCTGCCGCGCGTAACGAGCATCTTTACTCGTAGTGCAATTTCGCCGGGCCTGTGGTTGAGACAGCCGGAAAGTCGTTACGCCATTCGTGCAGGTCGGAACTTACCCGACAAGGAATTTCGCTACCTTAGGATGGTTATAGTTACCACCGCCGTTTACTGGCGCTTAAATTCTCAGCTTCACCCCCCAAAGGGAGTTAACCGGTCCTCTTAACGTTCCAGCACCGGGCAGGCGTCAGTCCATATACATCGTCTTGCGACTTCGCATGGACCTGTGTTTTTAGTAAACAGTCGCTTTCCGCTGGTCTCTGCGGCCACCCACCCCTAGTCCGCAAGGGACTTCAAGGTGTTTGGCCCCCCTTCTCCCGAAGTTACGGGGGCATTTTGCCGAGTTCCTTAACCACAGTTCACCCGATCGCCTTAGTATTCTCTACCTGACCACCTGTGTTGGTTTGGGGTACGGGCCGTGCATGCACTCGCTAGAGGCTTTTCTCGGCAGCATAGGATCACTCTACTTCACCTCAATCGGCTACGCATCACGTCTCAGCCTTATATGAATGGCGGATTTGCCTACCACTCGGCCTACACGCTTACACCAGTACTACCATTCACTGGCGGAGCTACCTTCCTGCGTCACCCCATCACTTGACTACTACGGAATCAGATCCCACGCTCCACAACAAACATTCACCCGAAGGCTTCAGCTTGCGCTTTGGGTGGTTAGTATCAACCGCCTCATCAGGGACGCACATGCTCGGGTACGGGAATATCAACCCGTTGTCCATCGACTACGCCTGTCGGCCTCGCCTTAGGTCCCGACTTACCCTGGGCGGATTAGCCTGGCCCAGGAACCCTTGGTCATCCGGCGGCAGAGTTTCTCACTCTGCATTCGCTACTCATGCCTGCATTCTCACTCCCACACCCTCCACGACTGGCTTCCGCCGCCGCTTCCCTGGATGCAGGACGCTCCCCTACCCATCCGTGCGACTAGACAAGACCCCGAAGGATCAAGCCGATCTATTGCACGAATGACACAGCTTCGGCGGTGTGCTTAAGCCCCGCTACATTGTCGGCGCAGGACCACTTGACCAGTGAGCTATTACGCACTCTTTCAAGGGTGGCTGCTTCTAAGCCAACCTCCTGGTTGTCTGGGCAATCCCACATCCTTTCCCACTGAGCACACACTTAGGGGCCTTAGCTGGTGTTCTGGGCTGTTTCCCTCTCGACGACGAAGCTTATCCCCCGCCGTCTCACTGCCACACTCTCACACCACGGTATTCGGAGTTTGGTTGATTTCGGTAACCCGGTAAGGCCCCTAGACCATCCAGTAGCTCTACCCCCGTGGAGAAACATGTGACGCTGCACCTAAATGCATTTCGGGGAGAACCAGCTATCACGGAGTTTGATTGGCCTTTCACCCCTACCCACAGCTCATCCCCTCAGTTTTCAACCTAAGTGGGTTCGGGCCTCCACGACGTCTTACCGTCGCTTCACCCTGGCCATGGGTAGATCACTCCGCTTCGGGTCTAGACCACGCGACTAAAATCGCCCTATTCAGACTCGCTTTCGCTACGGCTACCCCACACGGGTTAACCTCGCCACGCAGCACTAACTCGCAGGCTCATTCTTCAAAAGGCACGCCATCACCCGAAGGCTCTGACGGCTTGTAGGCACACGGTTTCAGGTACTCTTTCACTCCCCTCCCGGGGTACTTTTCATCTTTCCCTCACGGTACTAGTCCGCTATCGGTCTTCAGGAAGTATTTAGGCTTACCGGGTGGTCCCGGCAGATTCACAGCAAATTCCACGAGCTCGCTGCTACTCGGGAACACCACCAAGAAACACAATCACAGTTTTCGCGTACGGGACTCTCACCCACTCCGGTCTGCTTTCCCAAACAGTTCCACTAACTGCAACGTGCCTCCGAAGACTTGTCAGAATCTTCAAGGCGGGTCCCACAACACCGCACACACAACGCCTGACAGCTTGACATGTGCACGGTTTAGCCTCATCCGCTTTCGCTCGCCACTACTCACGGAATCACGGTTGTTTTCTCTTCCTACGGGTACTGAGATGTTTCACTTCCCCGCGTTCCCTCCACACACCCTATATATTCAGATGCGGGTAACACCACATAACTGGTGCTGGGTTTCCCCATTCGGAAATCCTCGGATCTCAGCTCGGTTGACAGCTCCCCGAGGCATATCGCAGCCTCCCACGTCCTTCATCGGCTCCTGAAGCCTAGACATCCACCATGTGCCCTTAAAAACTTGACCACAAAGATGCTCGCATCCACTCTACAGTTCTCAAACACCACACCAGAAACAACACCAGCGTGCTGCCTCAGGACCCAACAGCGTGCCAGCGAACAATTCAACTCTCGACCTCGGCAGTCACGTTCCACGCGGGAAAACCCGCAGTACTTGCTCAGCTCTGCTCGCAGAGGAAAACCATAACCAGTAGTTCCACAATTCCTTGAGCAACCACCGCGGAGATACATTTGATCTCCAAGTGGTGGCCACCCCACGATCTGGTACCGGGTATCCCGGGATTCGTGGATGTGTTGTGCTCCTTAGAAAGGAGGTGATCCAGCCGCACCTTCCGGTACGGCTACCTTGTTACGACTTCGTCCCAATCGCCAGTCCCACCTTCGACCACTCCCCCTTGCGGGTTGGGCCATGGGCTTCGGGTGTTACCGACTTTCATGACGTGACGGGCGGTGTGTACAAGGCCCGGGAACGTATTCACCGCAGCGTTGCTGATCTGCGATTACTAGCGACTCCGACTTCACGCAGTCGAGTTGCAGACTGCGATCCGAACTGAGACCGGCTTTAAGGGATTCGCTCCACCTCGCGGTATCGCAGCCCTCTGTACCAGCCATTGTAGCATGTGTGAAGCCCTGGACATAAGGGGCATGATGACTTGACGTCATCCCCACCTTCCTCCGAGTTGACCCCGGCAGTCTCCCACGAGTCCCCGCCATAACGCGCTGGCAACGTAGGATAAGGGTTGCGCTCGTTGCGGGACTTAACCCAACATCTCACGACACGAGCTGACGACAGCCATGCACCACCTGTGAACAGACCACAAGGGGGCACCCATCTCTGGATGTTTCCTGTCCATGTCAAGCCCAGGTAAGGTTCTTCGCGTTGCATCGAATTAATCCACATGCTCCGCCGCTTGTGCGGGCCCCCGTCAATTCCTTTGAGTTTTAGCCTTGCGGCCGTACTCCCCAGGCGGGGTGCTTAATGCGTTAGCTACGGCACGGACAACGTGGAATGTCGCCCACACCTAGCACCCACCGTTTACAGCGTGGACTACCAGGGTATCTAATCCTGTTCGCTCCCCACGCTTTCGCTCCTCAGCGTCAGTATCGGCCCAGAGTCCCGCCTTCGCCACCGGTGTTCCTCCTGATATCTGCGCATTTCACCGCTACACCAGGAATTCCAGACTCCCCTACCGAACTCAAGTCTGCCCGTATCGATTGCACGCTGAAGGTTAAGCCTCCAGTTTTCACAACCGACGCGACAAACCGCCTACGAGCTCTTTACGCCCAATAATTCCGGACAACGCTCGCACCCTACGTATTACCGCGGCTGCTGGCACGTAGTTAGCCGGTGCTTCTTATCCAGGTACCGTCACTTACGCTTCGTCCCTGGCGAAAGAGGTTTACAACCCGAAGGCCGTCATCCCTCACGCGGCGTCGCTGCATCAGGCTTGCGCCCATTGTGCAATATTCCCCACTGCTGCCTCCCGTAGGAGTCTGGGCCGTGTCTCAGTCCCAGTGTGGCCGGTCACCCTCTCAGGCCGGCTACCCGTCGTCGCCTTGGTAGGCCATTACCCCACCAACAAGCTGATAGGCCGCGGGCTCATCCTGTACCGCCGGAGCTTTCCACCAGCCTCCATGCGAAGGCTAGTCATATCCGGTATTAGACCTCGTTTCCAAGGCTTATCCCAAAGTACAGGGCAGATTGCCCACGTGTTACTCACCCGTTCGCCACTAATCCACCCGAAGGCTTCATCGTTCGACTTGCATGTGTTAAGCACGCCGCCAGCGTTCGTCCTGAGCCAGGATCAAACTCTCCAACAATGAACAGTTTAATCGAGGCAAAATACTTGCTCTCAAAGGAACCTCAAACGAGGTTCAATAAATAAGCTCTACTGGCTTAGTTCACTAGCACACTGTTGAGTTCTCAAGCAACACACCGAGGATCGCATCAGGTTTCCCTGACCTTATCCAGAGCGAATTGTTTTCTAGCAAGTTTTCGGGACTCTATCTCTCCCGGTCGGCCACCCGGTTTCCCTGGCGACTTGGAGAACTTT